>CAVUKN010000001.1:0-145069 GCA_963742105.1 uncultured Acidobacteriota bacterium
GCGAATTATTCCATTCGGTGTAGGCCGCGAAATTCGCATACGCCAGAAATGCCGGCCCGGTCCGTCCCATCGGCAGCAGCAGCGACGTCGGCATGTCGTCGTTCGGCAGCGGCCGGCCATCCGGATAGGTAATGCCAAGCTGCGCCCATTTCGCCCGCGGCAGTTTTGTCGTGAGGTCGGCCTGCTCCCAGGGGAAGTTGGTCTGGACCACGCGCACTTCCTGCAGCCACGGCTCGCCGCGCCGCCATTTCAAACCGGTGGCGATGTAGTTCGCGGTCGAGCCGATCACGTCGGGCGCGCTGCGCAACAGGTTGCGATGGCCGTCGCCGTCGTAGTCGACCGCATAGTTGAAATAATGCGTCGGCAGAAATTGCGTCTGGCCGAGTTCGCCGGCCCAGGAGCCGACCATCTCGGACGGCGAGAGATCGCCGCGCTCGATGATCTTCAGCGCCGCGATGGTTTCGTTCTGGAACATCTCCGAACGGCGGCAATCATACGCAAGCGACACCAGCGAGGGCAGCGTCGGCAGATTGCCCATGTTGGCGCCGAAATCGCTCTCCAGTCCCCAGAACGCCGCGATCACCGCGGGCGGAACGCCATATTCCTTCTCCGCGCGCGCGAACGCCGCCGCGTACGTCTTGATCCGCTGCTGCCCCTGCTGCATCCGGTAGGGGGCCGCCATCCGGCCGGCGAACTCGGTAAAAATCTGCCCGAACACGCGCTGGCCGCGGTCGCGGTTGACGATGCTCTGTTCGTAGACGAGGTACGGCGCGGTTTCGGCGAGCGTTTGCTGCGACACGCCGGCGGCCACCGCCCGCTGCTTCAGGTCGGCCAGGAAGCGGTCGAACGACATGCCGTTATGGCAGGCGGCCGCGCGGGGCGAGGGCGCAGCCGGTGGCCGGGACACAGCGGGGGCGGGCCTGGGCGGTGCCGGAATGAATTGTGCCGATGCTGTCGATGAAAGGGACAGCGATGCCACGATCGCTGCGAACGCGGCGCGAATTCCGGACGAAGGGATCGACATCAATGTCACCGGCAGGGGGAATCGGGTGGGAAAGCTCGAACCGCAACAGGCTAATTGCCTCCTGCGGGATTGTCATCCGTCAATGCAGATGAGGCAGGCCCCGCAAAACGCCAACGTGATTGCAACCACACCCGTTCTCAATTTCATCCGCCCGCCTCCCGTCACTCGCGCGGCGCTATCTGCAGCTCCAGCAGTGCAATCCGCTGCAATGCAACTTCATCCTGCTCGCCGGAATTCGCGCTGCGCAGGATGGATTCCGCGAGCAGCGTGACGTGGCGGGAACTCACCGGCTCCGGCAGCGTCGCCACCGATGCCTCCAGCGCGGCGCCCATGGTCTCGACCATTTCGGGAGTGAAGGTTGCATCCGAAAAATTCTTCATCGACGGCCGCGCCCGCACAGGCAGCTGCCCCATCCGACAACGCCGGGAAAAACCCGAAGTTCCGGAGCGATCGTGCTGCGGCGGGACGTGCCCGGCCGATCCCGCCACACCTGCCTTAGTTAGCGCGGCCTACCCGAACCGCTAAAGTTAAGGATGACGGGCTAAGCTGAATTTCACAGGTTCGGTTTCAACTCAATCGCTGGAGACCAGCCCATAGGGGCGGCCTCGCATTGGCGCGGGTCGCAACCGGTCAAATCCAACCATGGATGATCATCATGAAGGTGGAAGAGCCAAGGGTGAAGCGGACAAAAGTCCAGCGCGAGCCGCGGCGCTGCCTGAACAACCACTCGGCCTGGATCGCCGTCGACGACAGCACGACGAAGCTCGATTGCGTGGTGCTGGATGTCTCGCCGGGCGGCGCCAAGATCGTGCTGGATGCCCCGATCGATGTCAGGGACACGTTCAGCCTGACGCTGGTGCCAAGCCATCCAAAGCAGGAGCGATGTGAAGTCGTCTGGCGCCGCGGCAAGACCTACGGGGTCAAGTTCCTGACGTGAGCGCCGGATCGGCCGCGGCGCAGCGACGCAGCAGCCGGCTCTTGCAGCGCCGGCGGGCAAATCCCTACCTGAGCGAGGGGGATGGCGTGCCGCCGTTCGCTCCAGGGATAAGGCGATGAACTACCTAAAGACGGCAATGCTCCTGGCCGGCCTCACGGCGCTGTTCATGGGCGTCGGCTATCTGATCGGCGGCGCCACTGGCGCCATGATCGCGCTCGTGATCGCGGCCGCAACCAATCTGTTCACCTACTGGAACTCGGACCGCATGGTGCTGTCGATCTACGGCGCCCATGAGGTCGACCGCAACAGCGCGCCCGAGCTTGTCAGTCTCGTCGCGGAACTTGCCTCGCGCGCCGGCCTGCCGATGCCGCGCGTGTTCGCGATGGATGAAGCCCAGCCCAACGCCTTTGCGACCGGCCGCAACCCCGAGAACGCGGCGGTCGCCGTCACCACCGGGCTGATGCAACAGCTCAGCCGCGAGGAGCTTGCCGGCGTGATCGCGCATGAGCTGGCGCATATCAGGAATCACGACACGCTGTTGATGACCATCACCGCCACCATCGCCGGCGCCATCTCGCTGCTGGCGCAGTTCGGCATGTTCTTCGGCGGCCACCGCGATAACAACAGCGGGCCCGGCATCATCGGCTCGATCGCGATGATGATCCTGGCGCCGCTGGGCGCCATGCTGGTGCAGATGGCGATCAGCCGCACCCGCGAATATGACGCCGACAATCTCGGCGCACGCATCGCCGGTCAGCCGATGTGGCTTGCCTCGGCGCTGGCCCGGATCGAAGGCGCTGCGCATCAAGTGCCGAACTGGGGTGCCGAGCGCAACCCGGCCACCGCGCACATGTTCATCATCAATCCGCTGTCGGGCCATGGTGTCGACAACCTCTTCGCCAGCCATCCCTCGACCGAAAACCGCATAGCGGCCTTGCGAGAGCTTGCCGCCGAGCTTGGCGGGCGCGGTACCGAGCCTGCAAATGCCGGCGCGAATTATCCTTCTCAAAGCCCGTGGGGCCGGCGCTCGGCCTCGCGCGGACCGTGGGGTTGAGAGGGCCCTTTCTACCCCATCCTTCGGGCAATCTGTGCTGTCGACACGACGATCTCGGTCAGGCAATCCCCGCGGCTGTAAGGAGACAGACGTTCCCCGACATCGCGCAGCATCGGCTCCACTTTGTCTGCGAGCACTTCAGGCGAGGACGATGAGAACGTCAGCACGCGTTGCGCGAGGTCGCTCGCGGTGAGCTCGCGGCTGGTCTCGACCTTGAGCACGTCCGTTACCTGGAACGGCGTGCCGCGAAGAATTGTCGCTAGCGCCTCGCGTTGCCGTAGGCCATTGGCCGGAGGCGACCAGAAGCGCCTCGCCTCGTTGTATGTCTCGAGCCACGGATTGCGCCCGTCAGCTGCAGAACTCGACGAGCAGACAACGATCGCGCCACCGGGCGCGACCAGCCGCTCGAACAAGCGAGCGATCCCATCGCGATCCATCCAGTGCAAGGCTCGCCCGATGGTCACGACATCGAATGTTCCAATGTCGGCGGGCAGCGCTTCCGCTTTACTTTCGATCAAAGTGAGGGCTTGTGAGGCGTGCGCGGCCGCTTGCCTCGCCGCGGCCAGCATTGCCGGCTCGGGATCGACACCGACGATCTGGCCGACATAGGGGCCAAAGCCGAGCGCGATCGACCCAGGCCCCGTACCAAGGTCGATCAAGGCATGGGCTCTCGAAAGCGAAAGCCTCTGCGCGGCGTTCCGAAAGAATTCTGTCGGATAGGGCGGCCGGAACTCCCGATATAGCGGCACCGTGGTGGCAAAGCGTCCCATGTTCGGCAGCGATCCGTATTCAGCCCCGGGTTGACATCACCTGACTCTCGGCCCCGGGGCAACGGCTCGCGCGGCTTGCCCTGTCATCAACGAATTATGGGGTCGCTGGTATCATTGCCAACTCGTGCACATCACGTTTCGTCCTGCGTCGATCACAGGTTGGTGCCGATTACCAGCCGGGCATGCGCTGAAAACGCGTGCCGGCGTAGCTCGGCACTCCGTCATTGCGAGGAGCCAACGGGTACCGCCTTTGGCGGGCCCGATGATAAACTCCGCACGACTTGTCCGCCGTAGCTCAACGAGCGAAGGCGGAAGCAATCCACGTCACCGCTATGGATTGCGTCGCGCCGCTCGCAATGACGATGGGGCGTAAGCCGACGCGACAAATTGACCCGACGGGCAAATCAGCAAAAACCTGTCCAGTCGTCCCGCGAAAAATATTTCGCTCAACCGGTCGGGCAAATCAGCGCTACCAACTCGCCTGTCTCACCGACCGGAACCGCCTTCTGTCGATCGAGGCACCATTGCGCCGACAAGCCGTCACCGTTTGCGCCGGATCGAGATCGAAGCGGCGCGGGGGGATGATGTAGGGCGGCGCGAAATTCAGAGTGGTCGGCGTCCGCTTTGGTACGCATTCCGGACTTAAGTCGGACATCGCGGCGTGTCCGACAAGTGCCGCCAACAGGCGACATCCGCACGCCTTGGTTTGATATTAAAGAGGCCGCCAACTGAGGCGGCCCTTATTTCACCGCTTGAGCAAAATTGACCATGCGGGATTGCATAAGCGGTCCATGCTCAGGGTCGTGGCCTCAGAAGCGCAAACGATCACCGATGAAGGGTTCGCGTCCCTGCTTACCGTTGGTCGTGCGGCTGCAAATAGTGCCGCGCCCGCGATCCCAGCCGAACACTGCGCCCGATTGATTGCGCTGGGTTACATGGTCGATCTTGAGGGCAGGCTGCGCATGACCACGCCGGGACGATTCCGAATATATGCCGGGCAACTCGCCGACTGAGGCGGGGCCTTACTTTGGCGATTGAAGCCCGGGTGACGAAACCCACGCGTCGACGCGCAGAGCGGTCTCGGCTTGCCGCGCCTTGCGCAGAAGCATCTTACGCTCATGGTTGTCTGGAGGGAGTTTTTCAGCTTCCGCCCGGAGGCGCTCGATCTCTTGGTCAAGACGATCGGGGAAAGACAGAATGTTTTTGAAACGGCGTCGCTGCATGACACAACCTCGTGCTTACGGGTCCTAACCGCAGGGTTTGCACTTCCGATCCTAATATGCGGCCGCCCGTCCGTCCGTTCCAAAGTGAACACAGATTGGCAATTCCAGAACCTTTCCCGAACTCGGCAGATGCCGACCGAATGTTCCGTTGAGGGAACTCAGAAGTCCGGGCGTGCAACCGGGACGTCCGGTTTGCCCCTCAAGAACGGACGTGGTCAGCCGGGCCCGTCGGGTCTGAAAAGTGCCGATATTGTTCTCTAATTCCGGGTCTGGGTGTCAAGTTCTCCAACGATCATCCTTGCCGGGCCCACTGTTCTCTCCGCGGTAGGGGTAAGCCCTCCGCATGATGGCGTAAGGTGACGCTGGCGGTTCAATGTTGCAATCGCGGTCGGCCTTTCGGGCGCTCGCAAAAAATCGGACGAACTCACCATCGCCATCGTCCCGGCAGGGACGTCTTTTCCCGCCGTTTAGCAGGATCTCAGTATTCTACTCGCTAGGCAGCAATCTCCTTCTTCGACCAGTTGAACTCGGTCCCGTCGATCCACATGCGATGCAGAATGACTGCGAGCTTGCGCGCGACCGCGACCTTGGCCTTGCGGAGCCCGTTGCGCTTGACGAGCTTCACCCCCCAGGCCTTCACGGCGGACCATTTCGGGACGCGGGTCAGCAGAACCCCGGCTGCTTCAAATAGATAACTTCGCAGCATGGCGTCACCGCATTTGGAGATTCGGCCGGACCAATCGACCTCCCCGGAGGCGTGGCGTCTACAGGTTAACCCAACATAAGCACCCACACTTCTCGATCGCGCAAACCGTGCCGGATCGTCAATCGTTGCCTTGAAGGCAAGCGCGGTAATCGGGCCGACACCAGGCACGGTCATGAACTGGCGAACCTGCGCATCATAGCGAGCCAGTTTCATAACCTTGCGGTCAAGCTCACTGACCTGCTGCTCGACGGCATTGCGCGCCTCGAGCAGCGGTCTGATCGCAGCTATCAGCTCAGGGCGACCCTCGATCAACTCCTCGGCTCGCACGGCGAAGACGTTGAACTTGGCACGGCCGATCACCAGGCCGAGGTTCTTGAGAAGGCCGCGAACATGGTTCTCGAGATCGCGCTTGATCTTGACCAACAGCGCCCGGCTGGCCAGTAGCGCCCTGACCGAGTGGCTGTCGATATCCTTGACGTGCACCTCCTTGAACCAACCGGTCTGCATGATGCGGGCGATCCCGATAGCATCGTTGCGGTCGCTCTTGTTGATCTGCATCTTGAGCACCGCCTTGGCATGGCGCGCATCGATGCAGATCACCGGCAGGCCAAACCGCTTAAGCTCAGTCCATAACCAAGTAGACGTCGGGCCGGTCTCGAGGCCGATGCGTACCGCGCCCGGCGCCTTTGACCTCACGTAAACTGAGATCGCCTCAGGATCTGAATCGACGATGCCCTCTCGCACGACCGATCCCGACTGGTCCACCACACAGATCGATGTTTGCTTCAACGACACGTCCAGTCCGACATAGTATTCCATTGCCGCTCTCCATCGCTGCGAGGCCACATGAGGCTGGCCTCCTACGTTCCTGGAGAGCTGATTCCCTTGCCCTTGTCTGGCTCGATCCCGGAATTACCCCATGTTGCAAAAGTCGAAAATCGAGCAACCCTAAAAATCTCGCGAAAGTTGATTTTTGGACTTCTCTGCTGCTGCCTCGCTTTTCAGCGCCACTACGGAGGTCCGTGATCGATTTTGGATGAACCGATATGGTCCCTCACATCGCCGCGCATAAAACGCATCAGCGGCTCCAAGAATTTTCGATCAGCGCCCCAAAAAGACTTTTGCAACAATATCTGCCACTTCCGGATTCATGCGTTGCAGCACACAGCTGCTTCATTCAATCACCTCGTCGGCGCGACCGAGTAATGAAGGCGGTACCGTGAGCCCCAGGGCCTTGGCGGTTTTGAGATTGATAACAAGTTCGAATTTAACGGGTTGCTCGATAGGCAAATCTGCCGGCTTTTCGCCGTTTAAAACCTTTTGCACATAGCCCGCCAAGCGTTTGGCCTCGAAAATCCGACTCGGTCCGTAGGACAACAAAGCGCCGCTGGCTACGAATTCGCGCCACGAAGCAATCACGGGGAGCCGATGTTCCTGGCCAAATTGGGCAATATTGGCGGCAACAATGCCGGTCAGCCGGGACGAGATAACGAGGAGGCTATCCGCCCCGCTCGCACTTACCGCGTGCAGCGCTGCTTCGAGATCGGTGACGTCATTTATCGGGTGGGTGGTTAGCTTGATGCCGAGCGGTTCCGCACCGCGGCGCGCAAACGTCACCTCGTCGTCGAAATGCTGGGGGTTAAATATCACCGCAACCCGTTTTGCGTTGGGAGCCACTTCCTTCAGAAGTTCTATCCGCTTGGCTGCCATTTCATCCGTGAGAAACGTAACCCCGGTGAAATTCTTACCTGGCCGAGCAAGAGACACCGCAATTCCCGCCCGCATAGGACTTTCGCTAATGCCACCAACGATGGGGACGCCGCCTTTACTTGCCTCGAACAGCGGCATGACAACAGGACTGCCAACGCCGAGCAGCAGGTTAGGCTTTTGTGCGATAAGTTCGGCGGACAATTCCGCTAGTCGATCCGATCTGCCGTTGGCATAGCGGAAGACGATTTCGATATTGCGGCCATCAAAGAGTCCCGCTTGCGCGAGTGCGTCCTTCAACGACTGATCGATCGGACCCAATTTGGCGTCGCCAAATACTAGCCACCCAATCCGGGGCAGCGATTTCTGCGCACGCACGGCAAGCGGCCACGTTGCCGCCGCGCCACCAAAAAGCGTGATGAACTCGCGCCGTCGCATTGAGCCCCCCAGAGGAATGCCTCAACGATGTCTAAAGCCTAGCACTTTGCGAGGGCGCCGCGTGAGAAAGGGCGAACAATTGGCTTCCGACGCTGCGACCGAATGTCCGAAGTGGGGTCATTCGCGTCATTTTGACGGTCTGCCCACGATTTCCGGTCTTCCCCCGGAAGCGGTCATCGTCAGTACGGGTCGCCATGTCTCAAAGGTGCCGATAGTGTTGAAAAGTCTTTTTGCCTGACGGACGAAATTTTTCAGGACCACCGATGCGTTTCGCGCGCGTCGATGTGAGGGACCACATCGCTTCTCTCAAAAACAACCACGGGCCGTCGTAGCGGTGCCATGGAGCCTTGCAACAATAGAAACGTCGAAAAATCGACTTTCACGAGATTTTTGGCGCCGTACGATTTTCGACTTTTGCAACAATATCTGCCAGAAGCGGAAATCATGCGCCTACCGACCTAGTTTGTTTTTAGGTAAGGAGGCTTGTCTGTGCTCCGGCGCAGATCACTCCCGCAGTCCAGCCTTTCTCAGGCCCTCTATCAGTCTCGCAATGTCCTCCGAGCGACGGCACGATGTCCGCTTCTTCACTTCTGAAATGCATAAGTCCGGATTGAGCTCGCGAATGCGCGCTATGGCTTTTGTCGCCCGGTCGGTGGCTCCAGTTAGGGCGCTACTTGCCGCGACAATTCTGAGCGCTGGGAGATATTTAGGCATGTCGCGCAAGCAATGTTCGGCAGCGAACAATGCCAGGTCATCGCGCCCCGCACAGAAATGAGCGGCAGCAATACCGGCGTGCACACCCCAAATGAATGGATCAAATGGGCTGAGGCGCTCGACGTGAGCAAAATGCTCGAGCGCCACGTCGGGTTCGCCATTTATGACCCGCACCCAGCCACCTAGGAACCAAGCGGTCGCAAGATTGGGATTGAGCACGAGAGCTCGACTGATCAGCGCCATGCCCATGTCAAAGTCGCGGGCGATTTCTGCAATCACAAATCCTGCGACGCAGAGTGCTGTCGCGTCATCCGTGCCCAGTCGTGCCGCAAGCCGAGCTAGGCGCTCCGCTTCGCGCACCTCCTCGTGGCCAGCCCTCCAAAACCAGACAGGAATGGAGTAACACCATGCGGCCATCGCGTAGGCCGATGCAAAACCCGGATCAAGTTGGATTGCCTTTTTGAACAGCTCCAGGGCTTCAGCAAGCGTTTTCCTGCTTCCGCGATGAAAGCTCGCCATTCCACGCAAATAATAGTCGTACGCGTGAAGGCTCTCGGTCGGCTTGAGCCTTGCCCTTTCGATCTCAGCCTGCTGCAGCTTTGGCGAGGTGGCGCCTACAATCTTGGCAGATAATTGGTCCTGCAGATCGAATATGTCTTCTAGCGCGGTGTCGAAGCGATCCGCCCAAATTTGTGCGCCGACGGTCGTGTCGACCAGCTGGCAGCTGATGCGCACCCGGTTCGCTGACTTGCGGATGCTACCTTCCAATACGTACCGCACACCCAGCTCGCGTCCCACCTGCTTTACGTCGGCGGCGCGCCCCCTATACGTAAAGCTTGAATTGCGAGCGATGACGAAAAGCGTCTTGAAGCGGGACAGTGCGGTGATGATTTCCTCGACAATCCCGTCAGCGAAATATTCTTGATCTGGTTCTGAGCTTAGATTGACAAAGGGCAGAACGGCGATTGAGGGCCTATCGGGGAGCGGGAGTGCTGGTTCCGGCCTTTCCATCCGACCGTTTAAGATCGCCCCCGCGCCCGAAGGTTGGTTCGTTTCGTAGACGGTGCCGATGAAACGGAAACCTTTTCGCGGCAGTGTTTTGATCAGCTGTTGTTCTTCGCCGGAATCGCCGATTGCGGTTCGAGCAGCGTTGAGCCGGGTCGTCAGCGCGCCATCAGAAACGATACGTCCATTCCAAACCGCGCTAACAAGATCCTCTTTGCTGACGACACGCTCCCTATTGCTGATCAGGTAGTCGAGAAGGTCAAACACCTGTGGTGCGACGGAGACCAAATCCTGGCCGCGACGCAACTCTCGCCGGTCGGTGTCGAGTGTGTACTCCTGAAAGAGATAGCGCAAGTTGCTGATCCCCCAGGCGCCCCCGATCATCGGAGGCCCCGCTTGAAAAGCAAAGAATAAGTCTCCGGTATGGAAAATGTAAGCCGGACGGCGTCCGATTATACCGTGGCACACCGACGAGGCATCCGATCCACTCCAATGGGCGTCCGACAATCCAGCCCATCGGTTTTGGCTGCATCCAGCGTCCCGTTTGCGACGTTTACTTCCGATTCGGGTCAAACTGAGAAGTCCGGTTGCTCAACCGCGAGGTCGGCTTTGCCCTCAACAACGGACATTGTCAGCCAAGTCTGTCAGGTCCGAAAAGTGCCAACATGCGACATGGCATGCTAGAGTAGAGGCCACGCGGGCGGAGGCAAGCGCCATGGAAGATCAGGACGCAGAAAGTAGCCTTTCGTGCCGCTGGCAGATTTTATTTGTGGGAAGGCAAAATAATTGGAGAGGCTGTTGTCACTCCAAATGGAGCTTTGGGACATTCCTTGCTTAGGACACCGAGAATATGGATCAACAGTCAAAGCCATTCGAAGCAATCATTGGCGAGAAGCTCAGCGCTATCACGTTCGTCTTGGATTATTGGCAACTTCAATTTGATGGACCGTTGATCAATGCTCTTTCGCGAATTTCAGTTAGTGCCGACGGGATGGTTTTGCGTGACGGGGATGATCAATTCCGGAACCTCATCTGCAGCCAAATCGGAAAGGTGGTCACAGGCGTCGCGCTAGTACAGCCGGAAGCATTTACAATTTTCTTTGACGATAAATCCTCGATAATCATCTCTCTAAAATGGGAGGACTATAGAGGGCCCGAAGCGATGATCTTTTACGGCCCGAATTTATCGTCCTTCATGGTGGTCCGGGCTGATAGTTAATACCCGGCGGATACCGTCGAATGTCCGAGATGGGTCATTCACGTCAATTTTGACATGTTGGCCGCATGTCCGGTTTGGGGTCATGTGTGGACGGCTCCGGGTTGGCAAGGACTTTCTTCACGTTTTGCAGCATTGGTCGGTGCAGCCATGTGTCCGGCCTTTTGACGCGGTTCATATGACCGCTGGCCATAATGCCCTCCGCGGATCAGGTCCCGATCAAACTCCCGCATTTGACAATGCTTCGACCCAAGTGGGTTGTCCTGATCGCCGGATCGACCGGCTCTGCATTACGTGCTGTTCGCCCTCCCAACCTTCACATCACGCCGGCTGTCCGGCGCGATCTCGTTTACGCCGCAAGCGCTGCGGGTTCCTTGTATCGCTCGCCCTTGACCATCATGGCCCAGACCATTCTCGCGAGCTTGTTGGCAAGTGCGATAGCAGCAACCTTGGTCGGCCGCCGGGCCAGCAAGGCCGTGAGCCAAGGGCGATGCTTGGTGCCATGGATCTTGGCGTAACGGATGACGGCGAGCGCGCCGGCCACGAACAGCCCGCGCAGATAGCGGTCACCTTGTTTGCTTATATTGCCGAGCCGGTTCTTGCCTCCACTGGAGTGCTGCTTCGGCACGATACCGATCCAGGCAGAGAAGTTGCGCCCTGATCGGAAGGACTTTGGATCAGCAACGGTAGCGACCACAGCAGTGGCCAGCACCGGACCGACGCCCGGGGCTTCATCGAGCCTCATGCTCATCTCGTCGGATCGGTGCCAGGCCCTGATCAGTCGGTCGAACTCCAGTACCTGCTCCTTGATCCTGCGCAATTGAGCGCCGAATGCCGACAGACACGCACGAGCTATTTCCGGAACTCGCTTATCGTTTGGATCGGCCAAGACATTGAGCAATTCCTCGACACCGTGGCGCCCGACCGGTGCAACGATCCCGAACTCGGCAAGATGGGCCCTGATTGCATTGATCACCGCGGTCTGCTGACGGATGAACAGATGGCGCGTACGGTGCAGCACCAGGCCACTCTGCTGTTCTGAAGTCTTGGTTGGCACGAACCGCATGTTGGCCCTGGTGACCGCCTCGCAAATGGCCTCCGCGTCGGCCGCGTCATTCTTCTGCCGCTTGACGTAAGGCTTCACATAGGCCGGCGGTATCAACCGCACCTTGTGACCCAGCGCCTGCAGCTCGCGCGACCAATGGTGCGCCGAAGCGCAGGCCTCAATGCCGACCAAGCACGGCGGTAACTTCTGAAAGAACGTCAGCACCGAGCGTCGTTTCAACTGCCGGCGGATGACTACCTGGCCGGCACCATCAACCCCATGAACCTGGAAGACCGACTTGGCGATGTCGAGACCGATTGTCGTAACCGTTTGCATGGATAGCTCCTCCGAATCGTGGGAGCCTCAATTGCCCCCACAGCCGTGGCACTCTCGTGCCGGTGGAGGAGCCGTCCACAGCATCAAACTCGGAATTGCGCGTTGTCCGGTTTGGTCGGTAGCAGCGTCTCGCCTGTGAGTTATTTTGCTCGGCCTGAAAAAGAACCGGCCAGCCAGCCAACGCACCAGCGTCACGCTGTGCCTTCGATCAGCGCGTCGATCTTGGCCTCGCTCAGCACCCGGTCGCTCATCAGCGGTTTGGCAACGCGGCAGATCGCTGGCCAATGTTGATCGACCAGCGACGAGGTCTTGGCGAGCGTGCAATTGAAGAGATCGATAAACTCCTGCAGGCGTTCGCCCTACAGCTCGACCTGTCCCCTTACGACCGGTTCACCGCGACGCCGCTTTTGCAGCATAAGCAGGTAGTTCCGGGCGTTGGTTTGTCATTGTACCACTCACCACCATCCTCAAATGTTGGCAGTGGGCGACCCCCAATGCGCGCTCGCTCAACGGCCCACCAACAGGGCAAGGACCGAGACGATGAACTCTGGGCTGACCTTCTTCTTCTTGTGGAATGCCGTCCGTAGAACGGCCGCAAGTAGGGCGAGTAGCGGGCCGCCGTGGCTGTGATACTCGTCCGGGGAAGCGCCTTGTTCCTGCGCCTGGCGTAATTCCGCCGCGACGGCGCCGATGCTCGATCGCTCGGTGTGTCGCAGGGCCGAGAGAGTGTTGTATAAGAACCTCCGGTCAATGGTTGCCCGGCCCGCCTCGTCAGTCGATACATCGGCCATTCGAGCACGTCCGCCACACCGGGGGCACAATGTTTCAGAGTTCTCGATTCGACTGTTTTCGCCACCGAAAAGAACACCGTGGCTTGTGAACTCGAAACCACACTTGAAACACCGCGCGGGAATGCCACTAATCACAGGTCAGATAATACGCGCCTCGCACTCTCAGGGGCACGCCCTCCACTGAGCGGGGGAAGCACCTACATGTCCATCACCGCCCGCATCTTCGCCGCGAGATCCTCATTGAGTAGGTGCGCGTAGTGCTTGCGGGTGATCCGGCTGTCGCTGTGCCCAAGAATCCAACGACAGTCATCCACGCTACCGCCACGCTGTAACCACCGATGCCCGAACGTATGCCGGAGATCATGCGGACTCACGCGATGGATCTTCGCGCGTCGGGCCGCTTGCGCCAACGCCTTCTGGATCGACGGCATCCCATCGAGCCCGGCCCATAGCTGCCCATCGGCCTCACGTTGATCCTTCACGATCTCTTGGGCGCGTTTCATCAGCGGAACTTCGCGACACTTCCGCCCCTTGCGACCACACACCGCGCAGACATCGTGGTGTCGTCCTGCCTTCTCGCTGACGTGTGCGACCCACACGCCGTTGACTTGCCGCACGAGATCGTCACGAAGATCCCGCGCGCCTTCAAGGCGTAACCCGGTGTTGAGCACAAACTCCACCCACCGCCGATGCCGGGGGATCAACTCCCCATACAGCTCGGTTTCTTCGGAGGGCACGAGCAACCGTTGGCGCGACTGGTCGCCGCCAAGCGTGATGCCTACCCACGGTGAATGCGTGAGGTAACGATCAATCACCGCACGTTGAAACACCGCCTTGAGGGTGCGAACGTCGCGGCGCACAGTCGCTTCGCTGATCACTGCCTTGGTGGGCTTGCCGCTCCGGGTGCGGCGGTGTTGTTTCCGTCGAGCCGTCATCGCCGCTTCGCAGTCGGAGCGAGTGAAGGCGTCGAGCCGAGTCGCGCCCCATGTGGACGAGCCATACGGCAACTCCACCCAGACGGACATCACACGCTGATCCCGATCACCGGGATAGAACGCCTTCACCTTCGCCCAATGCTCGTTGAGGGTCGGAGCATCGGCGGCCTTGGGTGCCCGCTTCTCGATGCCGAAGGTTTCCATCACACCGGCCGCTGCGTTGGGTTGTATGTCCAAGGCGAGCTTGGCCGCTGCCTTCTCGGCCTTCTTGCGGTTGGCCTCACCGCCGAACACCTTCAGCGGAAACTCTTTCACCTTCGACACACCGTTGAGCCGGATCGTCTTCCGCAGATACCACGCATTGCCGCGAAGCTTGAGGGCCATTGGGCGACTCCCTAACTGGATGCGGCCTACCTTACCCTCTGCTTACCCCTACGTCAATGACCACTCTTACCCATGCCCTTACCCCATGTTTCGGAGTCAGCCAGAGGCAACAGGAGGCAACCTGAGCAATGGCCCATCCTGTTCTGTTAGGTATTTTGTGGTTTAGGATGGCGTCCCCACCGGGATTCGAACCCGGGTTTCAGCCTTGAAAGGGCCGCGTCCTAGGCCTCTGGACGATGGGGACGTGCGGTGGTGCCACTGCCGGGTCTGTCGAGCTCGGCCGAGCAAGTCATTGTAGCATCAGCCGCTCGGACCACCTGCCCGGCTCGACGCGCGTACTTCGACACGGTCCGACTTCGAGTGTGACCAACGCGCGTCGTCGCGAGTGCCGGCGTCCGATCGGCGCTCCTGTCATCGCGATTGTCGCGTGAGACCCGCTCATGAAACGTGACGCCGCCACCGCGTGCGTTCGGGACCGTGACGCGGGCGCGACGCGACCGACGAGTCACTGAGTTCAGAGCCGTGCCGTGCGGTCAGCGACGGATCCATCGTGAACGCCGTTTGGCGGCTCGTGGATCCGGAGTGCGCGGCCAGTCGTCGAAGCTGTCACCTTCTCTCCAGTCGGAGGCTTATGCGCAACCTCTCACGTCTCGGGCCCGTGCTCGCTTTGGTCGGCGCGGTGGCGGCGCTGAGCGTGCTCGATGCGCGCACCGAGCAGGAATATGCCAGCGGCCATATTCCCGGCGCGATCTGGCTGGAATGGCAGAAGGTGTTTGCGGACTCCACCATGCTCGTGTTCAAGAAGCCGGAGGAACTGGCGGCACTCTTCGCTCACGCCGGCGTCTCGCCAGGAAACACGGCGATTACCTACTGCGCCGTCGGTTTGCGCGCCAGCGTGCTGTACTTCGCGGCGAAATATGCCGGGCTCGACGCGCGCGACTACGTCGGATCGTGGAGCGACTGGCAGCGGAAGGGATTGCCGGTGGAGCGATGATCCCGGGACGGGATCTGCTGCAGACCAGACATCCGTCTTGACGCGGGCAGATCACCATGCCTGCCGTTTCCCTTCCCATCGCGTCCCTGCGCTGCCTCAGCTTTTGCTGCTCCTCCCTCCACATGGGGGTGACGGTCTGGTGGCTGAGAGATCCCGCGGGCATCGATACCCGCTGCGCCCTTCGCCCAGCTGACAATGATTCGTGTGAGCTGACCCTGGAGCAGGCGAACCAGGTAATTCTCGCCGAGCATCACCCTGATCTCGATGCCGCGCTGCGACGAGCCAACGCGATGTGGATCGAGTGTCAGCTTGACGGGTGGACTGAGCTGTAACCTGGCGTGACGCACGTCTCCGCGCGCGAAGAGCCAGTCTGTCTCCGCGAATGGGATCGGCTACTAACCACTGCGCCGTTTGAGCACATCGTCGGGATTGGCCGCCTCGCCGTCAGCGTGACCTCGCTCCCCGCAACCGACCTTCGCGGCGTGGATGTCGGCATTGAGTGACCGGACTTCGCGCGTGACCGCGCGCAGACGCCGCAGCAGCTGTGCGGTGCGTTCTCGACTCGTGGATTCGTCGTGGGACACAGGGTGCCTTCGAGCCATTGGGTGAGCCAAGCGTACGTGGCCGCAGGACCGTCCGATATTAGGGTGATCCCTTAGAGAGACCACAGACCAACCGATCGCTTCAAACGTCGGGCTGAATGATCACGCGTGGCGGACGTGGACCACACCGCACCGATGCGCCTATCGCCAACCCTCGCGAGAGATGAGGGCTTCGACGCGCTGGCGGATATCGTCGCGAATGACTCGAACCGCGTCGATCGGCCGGCCCTTCGGATCGTCAAGCGGCCAGTCGTCGCGCACGACGCCAGGGACGTACGGGCATTCGTCACCGCAACCCATCGTCACCAGCATGCTGGCGGTCTCAGCCAACGACGTCGTCAGTTTCGTCGTCGCTGCGCCTGAGAGGTCGATTTCAACTTCGCGCATGGCGGCGACGACCTCCGGGTGGACCGCAGGGCCCGGATTCGTCCCAGCCGAGACAGCACGTGCTTTCGCCGGATCGGCCAGCTGGTTGAAGAACGCGGCGGCCATCTGTGACCGACCAGCGTTATGAACGCACGCGAACAGGACGGTCTTCACGCTGCACCTTCTTCGGTGTGCGGGACGACCACGGCGTCGGCGGTCGCGGGCAGCGACGGTACCAGCCAGTGGAACAGCGTCGTTGCCGCCGCCGCGCCGAGCAGCTGTGCGGCGACGAATCCGGGCACGTCAGTGGGCGCGATGCCGGCGAACGTATCGGTCAGCGCCCTCGCGACGGTAACCGCGGGATTGGCGAACGAGGTGGATGCGGTGAACCAGTACGCCGCGGTGATGTAGGCAGCCACCGCAAACGGCACCGTCGCAGAGCGGCGCCGGGAACAGCCCCAGATCACCGCCAGCAGTCCGAACGTGGCGACGAATTCGCTGAACATCTGCGGCACGCCGCTACGCGTGCGGGTCGAGACCATCAACAGCCGCTCACCAAACATCGCGTGCGCCACCCACACGCCGGCGATGGCGCCACCGGTCTGCGCCACGATGTAAACGGGCACCAGACGCCACCTGAGGCCCCCCTGTGAAGCGTCGGCGAGCGTGACCACAGGGTTGAAGTGCGCGCCGGAAATGGGACCAAAGGTCAGAATCAACGCGACCAGCGCCGCGCCAGTCGCGATCGAATTCGCGAGCAGCGCGATGGCGATATTTCCGGCGGCCAGTCGCTCGCCCATGATGCCGGACCCGACCACCGCCGTGAGCAACATCGCGGTGCCAACGGCCTCCGCGGCGACGCGCTTGCGAGGTTCGGCAGTCATCGAGCGCTCAGATGGTTCCGGTGCATGACCGCTCACAAGCGGGCCCGCGGAAGGATGGAGAGGACGTGACCGTCGCGGCGTTGATCGCGATCATGACTCACGGCGGGGAGCGCAGCACGGCACCGCCTGCCGTACCGCCAGCTGACGACCAGCCCCGAACGATTTTTCGAACTGCCTGCGGTCTTTGCCGGCAGTCGGCGCATGCGTGACTGCGTGTACCGCCGCCTCGATGACCGCTCGCACCACGGGATCCAGAGACGCTGACAGTCGGTAGTGAATCCACACGCCGTCACGCCGGGCGTCCACCAGTCCGGTCCGGCGGAGATACGCCAGGTGTCGCGACACGGTCGGCTGTGGCAACCGCAGCGTGTCGTGGAGGTGACAGACGCAGACCTCGTCGCCGCCGAGCAGCGTCAGGATCCGCAACCGGGTCCTGTCCGCCAGCGCCTTGAACACCGTCTCCAATGTGTCGATATTGGTTCCCGTCATCGTCACGTCTTTAAATTCGCCTTGACGAATATATCACGTTGATCATATATTCGCATTCGCGAATATTAACAGGAGCACGCAATGGAGACGATTAAGGAGACTGTTCAGCAGCGATATGGAGAAGCCGCCCAGCGGGCGCGTCAGGGGCAGTCAGCCTCGTGCGGATGCGGCACCGGGTCCGCGTGCGGCCCAGACCCGATCACCTCGAACCTGTACGACCACACGCAGATCGGAGCCGTGCCGCTGGAAGCGATGTTGGCGTCGCTGGGCTGCGGCAATCCGACCGCGCTGGCCGAACTGAAGGAGGGCGAGACCGTTCTGGATCTCGGCTCCGGCGGCGGTATCGACGTGCTGCTGTCGGCGCGACGTGTCGGTCCGACCGGGATGGCGTATGGGCTCGACATGACCGACGACATGCTGGCGCTGGCCCGTGATAATCAACAGCGTGCCGGCCTGTCGAACGTGGAATTTCTGAAGGGCGACATCGAGGCGATTCCGCTGGCCGACGCGTCGGTGGACGTGATCATCTCCAACTGCGTGATCAACTTGTCGGCTGACAAGGATCGCGTCCTCGCCGAGGCCTTTCGCGTTCTGCGTCCCGGCGGGCGGTTCGCCGTCTCCGACGTCGTGGTGCGGGGCGCTGTTCCAGAGACGATCCGCAGCAGCATGGAACTGTGGATCGGATGCGTGGCAGGCGCGCTCGAGGAGGGTGACTACCGCCGCAGGCTTGGCGCCGCCGGGTTCGAGGCGATCGACGTGGAGCCGACTCGGGTCTATCGGGCCGAGGACGCACGCGCCTTCCTGCAGGGCGCTGGCGTATGGAGCGAGACGCTGCCCGATCAGATCGACGGTATGTTCATCAGCGCCTTCATTCGCGCCCGGAAACCTGTTCCAGCAAGAACCTGCTGCGGTCCGGCGTGCTGCACCGGAGACCACGCGTAGTTCGACGCCATGGCGTGGCGTCTCGCCGGGTCGGACGCGAACGAGTACGATCCGGCCGATGCGTGATCATTCGAATGGGTGGGAAGCCGTCGCTGAGCGATTCATGGCGGCGCGGTCCCCCGTCGTCGGCGTGGCCGCAATCCGCAGGTGGGCACAGGCGCTGCCGACTGGCTCCTCCGTCCTCGACGTCGCCTGCGGTTCGGGTGTGCCGGTTTCTGAAACGCTGATGGCCGAGGGCTGCAGCGTGTGCGGCGTCGATGCGTCACCCACGCTGGTGGCGGCGTTCCGAGCACGCTTCCCGCACGCGGCCGTTGTGTGCGAACCGGTCGAGCGGAGTTCGTTCTTCGGCGCCACGTTCGACGGCGTGGTCGCCATCGGACTGCTGTTCCTGCTGTCCACCACCACCCAGCGGCAGCTCCTTCGCCGATTGTCATGGGTTGTGAAGCCTGGGGGCCGGCTGTTGTTCACGGCTCCGAAAGATGCGTGCAGTTGGACCGATGTGCTCACCGGACGGCGATCGGTCTCCCTCGGGTCTGAGGAGTATGAAGACATTTTGCGCAGCGAGGGGATGTCGCCGTGCCCCGGATCCAGGGACGAAGGAGGCAACTACTATCACGACCTGGTGAAGCGACTGGACTAGCGGGTGACAGCGTTGTAGACGGAAGAGTTCCTTCTCTCCGAATGTCCTCAGCGTGGCGTATTAAGTTCCGATTCCAGCGACCAGCTGCCGTCCTCTTTGCCCGTGCTTGCCCGGCGGCGCACACGCCGCGGCGGGTGCGCGTCTTGCGGAGTTCCGGTCCGTGCGACGGTAGGTCTGGCGCGGCCACAGCCATCCTGATCCCGCCCAGGCCGTTCAGGGTGCTCCCCCTGGCCGTCGCACCCACGCGTTGCCGCCCGTCTTCAATGCAGATCGTCAGGCACCGACCCGGGGAGCCGCTCCGGCGGTTCTTCCGTCTGGCCCAGCATCTGTTCCCGTCGCGCAACCTCGATCCAGATCGCCGCGTCTATCTCAGCTTCTAACGCAACCCGCAACCGGGCCAGCCATTCGCCCATCTCGCGAGGAGAGTTGAGCGCGCTGAATTGCTCGACGACGCTCACGGACGGACCTCGATATGTGCGCTGCAGGGCCCGAAACGCGTCTTGCGTCTCGACCGCGTCAAGTCCACCCGAGGTGATGTAGCGTTCCAGCGCCAGGAACGCGACCACCACCTCACGCTGGTCGTTCCGTGGAGGCGTATCCACGCTCATCGGTCTCCGCGATCCCCCCGTGTCGCCGCTTTCTTTGCCATCTGAATACTCCCATCGTGAGCGGTGCAACCCAGGTGCCCGAGTCGCGTCGGTATCCAAGGTCTCGCGCGCGTGCCGTGGTGACGGGTGTGCATGACCGAACGGCATGGACCTGGTCGCCGATCGCGTCTCCTCACGACCGCCTCGCCAGACGATCCGGCGTCGGTCTCTTCTACGCCCGAGAGCGAGAGGGGACTACTCGCGCTCTCGCAGCATGATCAGCATCATGCGCGACGACTCCGTGGCACGCACCGCATGAGGCACGTTGGCCGGCATCAACACGACCGTTTGCGGAGTGGTCTCGACGTCGCGGCCTCCGATCGTCAAGACGAGAGCTCCGGAGAGTGTGATGACGAGCGCATCGAAGGGCGCCGTGTGCTCTGACAGCTCTTCGGTCGCATCGAAGGCGAACAGCGTGATGTTGCCCGCGGCTGTGCGGGCCAGCACGCGGCTGGCGATGCCTTGCGCGGTTGGCGTCACCAGCGCATCCAACGCGAAGAGTTCACCCGGCGGAAGCGTGCTCGCCATTGCTTCTATCCTCCCGCCCTGCGCTCGATCCTGCCCAGGTATTTCAACAACCCGACATTCAGCGCCAGGCCAGCGGCGCTCACCGCCGTGGCGGGCCACACGACCGCCTGGTCGCCGCCGAGCCACGCATTCATCGTGGCCGTCAGCAGCCATAGCTGCAGCACCACGACGATCAGCACGAAGACCAGCATGCCGGAGACGATCGTGGCTCTCTGATCGCGGCTGAACGGCCGCTCCGACGACCTCGTCATATCGTCCGCTCCTCAACTGCCACGGCATAGATGTCGCGGTCCCGGATGTCGAGCACGATTCGCGTGAGCGGCCGACGCGGCGGCCCGGCGGTGGGCGCGCCCGTCCTCAAATCGAACCGGCCCTCGTGGCAGGGACAAAAGAAGCTGCCCTCTGTCGGTCGGGGGATCACCGCACATGAGAGGTGCGTGCATTTCTGATTGAACGCTACGAATTCAGTCGCGGTCAACCGCACCAACAAGCAGGGCTCATGCTCGTCCGGATAGGTGAAGCTGATCGCGCCACCCACCGCGATGGCGTCGACGGACGCGACTCGCTGGATGGGCGGGTGGCCGCTGCGCTTCCGATACCAGTTCTGAACGCCGATGGTCACCTGTCCCAACGTGAATGCCGCGCTGGTGAGCACGAGAAACTTCATGAAGTCCCGGCGCTCGACGTACAGGTCCTGTGGCCAGTCGACCGGGAAATCCTGGCGCCAGGCAGGCTGGGCGTCGGCCGGCCGGAAATCCGGAGCGATGGTGATCTGTTCACGTTCGAACGCTTCAGCGTAGAGACTCGCCGGCGCCGTCCCCGTGAGCCCTTCACGGCCGGGCGAACTGATCGCGGGGTCGATTGGACGACGTGGATCCAGACGGGCGTCGCTCATCGGTAGACCTCCACCTGGGCGAAAGGATCGACGTCGACCGTTGGTGAGCCGGTCACTGCATCAGGCTCGCTGACCAGCTTCAATGACACCGCGCGGCTCCGGGGCCGCTCCTCCATCGCCGCGGTGACGTCGACGTGCGGCGCCGCAGTCGCCAGCGTGCGCGGCACCATCATGTGCACCTGGGTGGTAATGGTCTGCTGCCCGAACTGGAACGTGTTGACCGGCGCCGACAACGGACGCAGCTGTTCGATCTGCTCGCGAGTACCGAAGAAGAGCGCCTGGCTTGGGCACACGGTCGCGCACATCGGCTTCTTGCCGACGCTCGTGCGGTCGTAGCACATGTCGCACTTCATCATGATCCTGCGGTCTTCGTAGAGCTCGGGCACGCCGAACGGACACGCCACCACGCAGTTGCCGCAGGCGATGCACCGCGGCTTCCTGGCCGACTGCACCACACCGTCGCCGGTGCGCTTGATGGCATCCGCTGGACAGACTTCGGCGCAGGTGGGCTGCTCGCAGTGCATGCAGACGACCGGGACCGTCTGGACGCTCTCGGCCCGATTCAGGTACTCGAGGTGAATCATGGACTCACCGCGATGGGTGTCGCATTCGGAGCACGCCTGCATGCACGCCTGGCAGCCGATGCAGCGATTGGGGTCGATGAAGAAGTGAAGATAGTCCGGTTTCGCCATGTGATGGTCCGGCCGTCTACTGCTGCGGCTCGAGGTACCGAGTCGTATGCCGGCGGTGCCGCGGCTTTCCGCACCCGACACCCGCACACCTTGTACTGCGGAATCTTGCTGATCGGGTCCTGCGCCGCGACGGTCAGCTGATTGGCGCTCTTCGCTCCGGCCCAGTGATAAGGAATGAAGATGGTGTCTGGACGAATGGTTGTGACCACCTGGGCTTTGAGCGTAATGGTGCCGCGTCGCGTCTCGGCCGTCGTCCAGTCCCCGTCGGCGATCCCGAGCTTCGCCGCGAGCCGAGGATGCATCTCGATCCGCGGCTCCGCGTATTGCTTGACCAACGGCCCGATGCGGCGCGTCTGCGTGCCCGAGAGGAACTGGCTGACCACTCGGCCCGTCGTCAGGTAAATCGGATACTCGTCACCGGCATCGTCCACGGGCGGCCGATATTCGGCGACGTTGAAGCGCGCCCGGCCATCCGGGAAGTAGAACGGACCGCTCCCCTTGGCGACCGGGTTGTAGCTGCCCCGCTCGAACAGCCGGGGTGTGCCGGGATGATCAGCGAGCGGCGCGCCGGTCTTGGGATCCTCGCTGTAGCACGGCCAGAACACGCCCATCTGGTGCGTGATCTTGTCGTAGGTGGCGCCTGAATAGTCCGCGACGCCGCCCTTGCTGGCGAGGCGCAACTCTTCGAAGATCTCGCGTGGCTCGCCGAACGTGAACCCATGCGGCCGGCCGAGAGCCTGCGCGACGTCCTGGATGATGCGCCAGTCCTCGCGCGCCTCCCCGGGGCAGTCCACGGCCTTGTTGATCTTGATGATGCGCCCTTCGACCTGGGTGACCGTGCCTTCGTCCTCCTCCTGGAGGCTGCCCGGCAGCACGATGTCGGCGTGCCACGCCGAGTCGTTCATGAAGAAGTCGATGGCGGCGTAGAACTCCAGCTTTTCGAGACAGCGCGTGATGAAGGCATTGTCCGGCAGCGACACTTTGGGATTGAAGCAGATCGACAACAGTCCCTTGATCTCGCCGCGGTCGATCTTGCGGAAGATCTCATAGGCGTCGACGCCAGGCCCCGGCAAGTCCGGCTCGTCGATGCCCCAGATGCCCGCGATGTAGCGGCGATGATCGGGATTGCTGATGTCTCGCCATCCCGGCAGTTGATCGCACTTCTGCCCGTGCTCGCGACCGCCTTGCCCGTTGGCTTGACCGACGATGGTCCCGTAGCCGCTCTTGGCTCTACCGATGCGGCCAGACGCGAGCACCAGGTTGATCGTTCCAAGGCAGTTCTGGACGCCGTTCGAGTGATGTTCGATGCCGCGAGCGTGAAACAGGAAGCTCGTTTTCGCCTGGCCCCACCACTCGGCCGCCTGCATCAGCGCCCGCTGCGGCACGCCGGTCACGTCGGCGGTCCGTGACAGCGTCCACTCCCGACAGTATTCGGCCACCTGCTCGAATCCGACCGTGTGGGCGTCGATGAACGCGTGATCGAGCCAGTCGCGTTCGATCATGATCTGCAGCACCCCGGCGAAGAGGGCGGCATCGCGGCCAGGCTTCACCGGTAGGTACAAGTCGCAGGTCCGCGCCGCGGGCGTGATGCGCGGATCCTGAATGATGATCTTCGCGCCCTGCTCACGGGCCTGCCACAGGTAGTTCGTCGTGATCGGAGAGCACTCGGCGACGTTCGACCCGGCGACCCAGATCACCTCGGTGCCGACCATGTCGGACCAGGGATTGGTCGTGCGATCGATGCCGAAGGCCTTCTTGTTCGCCGCACCGGCGCTCACCATGCAGAGACGGCCGTTGTAGTCGATAAACGGCGTCTTGAGGCACACACGCGCGAACTTGCCGAGCAGGTACGTCTTTTCGGTGGTGAGGCTGGCGCCGCCGAGAACGCCGATGGCGCCCGCGCCGTGGGCTTGCTGGATGCGTGCAATCTCGAAGGCGACGCGACTGATGGCCTCCCCGTACGGCAATGGACTGAACCCTGAGGGTGACGATGTATCCCGACGCTGTGCCTTGAGGAGTCGATCGGGGTGCGAACCCTGGAGGTAGCGTTTCACACCTTTGGGGCACAGCATGCCGCGGTTGAACGGGAAGTCTTCCCACGGCTCGAAGCCAATCACCTCGTTGTCGCGCACCTTGAGCTGGATCCCGCACTGCTGCCCGCAGAAGCAACAATGGGTCTTCACCAGCCGGTCGGGCTCGATGCTGGTCGATAACCGCACGCCCGTCATCGCGGACAGGTGCGGCCCGAACTGCTCGATGATGCGAAGGGGATCCGCTGGAACGTCAGCCACGCCGCCTACCCTGCTTCTCGCTCGTCACGCGCGTTCAAGTACTGCTCCCACAACGCACCCTGCGACAGGCCAAAGAGCGCGCGCCGACACTGGGGGCAGACCTCCTGGTAGTGGCCGCCACCAGGCAGCTCGTATCGGAACCCGAGTTGCTGCTCGACCGTGGTGAGGTCCTGGATCATCAGCTGCGAGGCATAGGCCTGCCGGCAGCGCCGGCAGACGGCTTGCTCGCCGCGTGCACCGGCGTCCTTGTAGAAACCGACCCCGAGTTGCGCGGGCCGTTGGAAGACGTGAAATAGCTTGCCGAACGGCAACCAGAGCAAGGTGACGATGACCGTCGCGGCGTGGAGAATCGCCAGGAACTCGTAGGCGTAGCCTCGCATCCACGTGTAGCTGCCGGTGAGCATCAACCCCGTTACGCTGATCGCGAAGAGCAGCAGCAGCGGCAGGATGTCCTGGCCGAACTGCTGCACGGCCACGGCGCCGTGGTCGATCATCCGGCGACGGAAGGCGAGCATCACGCCGGCAATGACCAGAAACGACGACCACACCAGTCCGTGAAAGATGATGAACGCAACGCCGGACTCGACAGGGAAGTCCTGGACCGGCAGGCCGAACACGAACGTGCGGTACATGTGCAGATCACCCGGCACGGTCTCGAAGTGAATCCAGCCCCAGACCAGGGGAAATGTGATCGCCGCCGCCATCAGGCAGCCCCACATGATCAGCCAGTGGGCGAGGCCGCGAAGACGGCCGCGGCGGAAAATGTACGCGTTGGCGGCAAACTCCAGGAGCGCACGGCGCGCCAGACTGATGGTGTTACCCGCCAGCGCGCGCCGTGAGAAGAACGCCTGCCACCCGCGACGCCAGTACATCCGGGTCGGAGGACGCTGCAGCCACATGGCATATCGATAGCTGATCCCGAAGGCCGCGAAGAGCGTCGCGAACGTGTAACCAACGAGCGCCGCATCGAAGTGCTGCAGGTTGCGCGATCCGACGACGATGGCCGCCGCCAGCGTGGCCGTGACGAGCCCGGCCCACGCGCCCACCCTGACACGCTCGAGCGCCTGCCGGGCGCCAACCGGAAGGGATTGTGTCCAGGCGATGTCGCTCGGGCGAAACGCGCGCTGGTTGGCGGCACGGAGCAGCAGCGCCGTTATCGACAGCAAGAGGAAGCCTGGCCAGATCACGCCGATCTGATCGCGAAACACGCCGAGCAGCAGCGGGGGGAAGAAACCTCCGAGTCCGCCAAGGGCTCCGACCAGGCCCGTGACAGTTCCGGTGTCCTTGGGAAAATGCTCAGGCACCAGTTTAAAAACGGCGCCGTTGCCGAGGCCCATCAGCAGCGCGCATCCGAGCGCGCCCACTGTAAAGGGGACCATGGATGGCCACGTCAGCAGGAGAGAGAAGAGGGCCACGCCGCCGAAGACCCACGAGAGGACCTGCGCACCGCCGATCTTGTCGGCCAGCCAGCCGCCAGCGGGCCGCATCAATGTGGCGAGGACCACGAATCCGGCGGCTCGAAGTCCTGCATCCGCTGGCGCCAAGCCAAACTGCGCGCGCAACAGCGTGGGCATGTAGATCGAGAACGCGACGAAGCCGCCGAAGGTCAGGAAGTAGAACGCGCCGAGCAGCCAGGCGGTGGGCGCACGCCGGAGGATCGCCGCCATCCCTCCGAAGGTGCCAGGGCGGCCCGCTTGCGGAGGATCCCGCGCCAGGAGGAAATAGGTCACAGCCCAGGCGAGAAGCAGTGCGCTCGTGCCGCGGAACACAGCTTCCCAGCCAAGACGTGCGGCGACGACTGGTCCAACGAACACGGCCAGCGATTGCCCCATCGTCCCCAGGCCATAGACACCGAGGGCCGTACCCTGTCGGGCGGCGGGCGTCCAGCGGGAGACGAAAGCCGCGCCGACGGAGAACGACGACCCCGCAACGCCAACGAGGAACGCTGCCATCAGCAGTGACTCGTAGGTGGCCGTCAGCGGTACGATGAATGCGGCGAGCGCGGAGAAGCCGAGGAGTGCCGTGAAGACGATCCGTCCGCCGAAGCGGTCAGTCAGAATGCCCATCGGCAACCGCGCCAACGAGCCGAGTAGCACCGGAACCGCGACGAGTAGAGCTGTTTGAGACGCCGTCAGATGGTAGAGAGCGCTGAAGACTGACGCCAGTCCGCCGACGAGGCCCCAGGCGGCGAACGATACGGTGAATGAAATCGTCGCCAGGACCAGCGCACGGGTCGGCGAAGCGGTCTCCACAGTCCGGCGATCCGCGGATGGCCGACGTTCGAGCGACATGTCGTCGTCCGTACCCTCTCTGATTCGCCACAACCAGTGCTGACGGCCTTACCAACGGCGGTCGCGGTTTCGCCAACGCCGGCCATCGCGCGGCGCGTGACCTGCCCTGACGAGCTGTCGGGTCGGTTGATGCCGTTGCGCAGCGCCAGCATACCAGCGGTTCGTGGTCTACACTCGGCCGCGATGAAAGTCCCTTCAACGGAGGCGATGACTCGGTGCTCGACGTTCTTCGCGGAGAGCCACGATGTGAGCCTTTACCGCTGAATACGTCTGCAATGAGAAGCGAGAGATCGTGAACACATGGTGAGACCGTGAAGGAAGTGCCCCTCCCGATGAGCGCGACGTGCCCGCAGGCATGTCTCTCGTCGTTACTACCTCACACCACTTGCAGCCAACCAGTCTGCCGGAGTCGCATCACGGACCTCCGTGTCGGCGGCGGACTCTACTGCGGCCGTTTGTGAATCGCACGTTCCCCCTGCCCCTCATCCTGGAGCCGCTGGGACGCGGTGAGCGGTGTCTATTTTGCTGTCACTTTCCGTATGGACCGGCGCGCCCTCCCAAGACCTCAGCATGTGCTGATCGCGGATGACTCTGAAGATTTGCGAACGCTTTGGAAGGCGTTTCTGACCTTCTGGGGCTTCACCGTGGATGAGGCGAGAAATGGACGCGAGGCCGTGCAGAGGGCCCGCATCCGCAAGCCGGATCTGATCATCATGGATTGCTGGATGCCCATTCTCGATGGCTTCTCGGCCACTTCAGAGCTGAAGGAGGATCCGGTGTTTGCCGATGTCCCCGTGCTGGCGGTGAGCGCGGCACACCTCGCGGGGATGGCAGCGCGAGCGGAGGAGGCAGGCTCGACCGCCTTCATGCCAAAGCCGCTCATGCCCGATCAGCTGATTGCGGAACTCCGCGTGCTGCTGCGCGACAAAGCGGAGAGGCAGAAAGGACCATCTGTCTGAGGCTGCGGTGGTTGGCAGAGAGGCCGCCACGTGTCCTCATGCAGTGGCGTAGAGTTTGGCCGATGTCGTGTCGCGGCAGGGGTGTTCGCGAAAGGCAGACGCACTCGCACGTGTTGGCTTGGATACCTGGTGGGCCCCCCGGGGATCGAACCCGGGACACCCTGATTAAAAGTCAGGTGCTCTACCACTGAGCTAGGGGCCCGCCCGAACGGTTCAATCTATCATGCTCTCATGACGCGCTGGCTTCCCGGCACGCTCGTCCTCATCGCGATCACCCTCGTTGGTGCGGCGCTGCGCGCGCAGACGCCGTCACCGGCACCGCAGCAGACGCCCGCATCACCGCCGCCGGCGCAAACACCAGCTCCCGCGGCCGATACGGTCTACCCGATCGGCGGCAACGTCGCACCGCCACGCGTGCAGCGCGAAGTGAAACCAGGCTACACGCCGGAAGCGATGCGGAACCGTATCCAGGGGAGCGTGCGGCTGCAGGCGATCGTCGAACGTGACGGCACCGTTTCCGGCATTCAGGTGATCCGGTCGCTCGACTCGCAGTTCGGCCTCGACCAGTCCGCGGTGAACGCGCTCAAGCAGTGGCAGTTCCAGCCGGGCGCGCTGGCCGATGGCACGCCGGTTCGCGTGCTCATCAACGTCGAACTGACCTTCACGCTGCGCAACGGACCGGTCACGCAAGCGTGGCCCGAAGGATTCGCCACCGGCACGTCGCCGTCGGGGTCCGTCGAAGAGATCGCGGATGCACAAGGACTGCGGCTCAAGATTTCGCGGCCCGGCGCCTGGATTACCTCCCGCACAGGTTCAACGTGGGTGCGACTCCACAGTGCCGACGATGCCGAATCGGTGGTCGTCGTCCGCCCCGATACGCCGGCGTTCGATCTCAATGGTGTCGCACCGGACGCGCAGGTCCAGCGCCTTGTCGAGAACATGCGGCGATACCAGACACGACCGCAGGTGGACGCGTTCGCCACGGGCCAGGTGCAGGCCTCTGCGGACGTCGTGTGGGTCTGGTCGGCCTTCCGCTTGCCCGACGTGTCTGATTTGCCGGACGTGCCGCAGAACGCGGCCATCGGCGAAGCTCGCGTGTGGCTGTTCTCGCGTGCGGCCCAGGGCAAAGTGGTGCTCGTGCAGTGCGTGCTCATCATGCCGCGGGACATCGCTCCCGCCGCGGTGGCCTCACGGGTGCAGCAGGCGGCGGCCGACTTCGCGCCGATCGTCAAGAGCATCATCGTCGAGGCGATCGCGCCATAGGAAGGCGGGCCCTGAAGGGCCGCCCTACGCGACCACGCCGCCCGACGGGCCGCCCTACGAGGGACCTGTCCTGCCTCCGCGCAGCGGACGTGTTGGCGTCGTCGCGGCGGTCTGCGACGAGCCCAGGGTCAGGGTCACTTCTCCAATCGCGATCGTGTCTCCCGCGTGCAGGCGCACACGGCGTGTGATGCGCGTGCCTGCCACGAAGGTGCCGTTGAGACTGCCCAGGTCCTCGACCCACGCCGACCTTCCATCGATGTGGAAGCGGGCATGGCTCCGCGACACGCTCGGACGATCGAGCCAGAGCGCGGATGCGGGATCGCGCCCGGCGATGGTGTCGCCGCTCGCCAGCGGTAATGTCTTCTCGCCCATGACCAGCCAGAACCGCGGCCCGTCCGCAGAAGCGCCGGCGGACTCCACGCGTTCGACGTCCGCGCCGAAGGCATAGCCGCGCCGGTGCACGGTCCTGATGAATTGCGGATGCTCGCCGGTTTCGCGGAGAGCCCGGCGCAGCTCCGTCACGGCCATCGCGACGCTCGCATCGCTGGGAGCCTCGTCGGGCCACACCTTCGCCGCAATGGCTTCTTTCGTGACCACGTTCGGAGCCTGCCGTATCAGCAGCTCGAGCAGATCGAAGGCCTTGGGGGGAACCGTCACCGGGTGATCTCCGTCCAGCAACAGACGGCGCCCGGAGTCGAAGCTGAAGCGGCCGAACCTCGCGATCATCGTCTCAGGTTTGCGGATCCTTGATGGTTTGCTGACGACTTCCGCCCGCGATTCCTATCATAGTTGGCGCACCACCATGAGACGGAAACGGTTCATGCTTCCCAGTTCTCGGTTCCAGGTTCGGGTTCGGTTCGAAGTTCGAAGCCCGAACTCAGAAGGCAGAACCCGGAACCGAGCACCGATCGTGAACACGAACTGAAGAAGCGAGAACCGAGCAGCGTGAACACGGTGAAACCGCCCACTGGCGAGAGAATCGCGGATGAAATCGAGCGCGAAATGGAGGAGCGTCTGTATCCGCTCCGGAACGTGACGCTCGCGCCGGCCGAGTACCACGTGTACCTTCACCCGGACGATTTCACCTACGTCGAAGGCATCGTCCCGCGCATCGTCGAAGACGTCCAGACCTGCCTCAACGCACTGGTGCAACGCCTGAACCATCGCTCGCTCTGGTCGCGGTTCACCGATCCGCAGCGGCTCCCGGCAGTCGAAGTTCCCGCCGGCGGCTGGGCCATCCACATCAAGGCGGCGACCAATGGCGATGTGAATCCGGGGGAGATCGGGATTCACTCGCGACTGACGGTGCCCGCAAGCGCCCGCTTTGGCAGCGGTGCAGGAACCGTCCGGATCACCGAGACGGTCGTGGCCGGTGGCGACCGGCGGAGCCACACGCGCACGGAAGCCATTCCGGCAGAACCATCGCGCCCAGTCAACGGGCCGGCGGCTGCAGGTGCCGCACCGGCAATCGCGATCGTGCCGTCTCCGTTGCCTCGGCCGGTCGCCATCTCGGGCCCGCGCCTCGTATACCGCGACGACAGCGGCGAGCATGTGCATCCGATCAACAAGGACCTGATCAAGATCGGCCGTGGTGGGGCGGAGCATTGGGTGGACGTGATGGTGAGCGCTGGAGCTCAGGTCTCACGGGAGCACTGTCGCATTCGCCGGGACGCGTCGGGGCGAGTGTTCCTTCAGGATGTGAGCGCTTGGGGCACTTATCTCAACGGCGTGGCGGTCGAAAAGTTCGTTGACGGCGAAGCGGCAGCGCACGAGCACGAATTGAGTCACGGTGCATCGATCCGGCTCGCCGATGCGGTGACGCTGGAATTGCTGTTGCGGTGACCTGACGTGCATACCTTCTTCCTGGTCATGCTGTGCGCCGCGACTGCCTGGTTGGGTTTTGTCGCCTGGATCACCCGCCATGAAGAATGAGGCGACCGGACTGCTGCGTCGCGACGGTTGGCGTGCGGCCGCGGCGACCGACTGCGGGCGGGTGCGTGATCACAACGAAGACGTCTACTACGTCGATGCCAAAGCCGGCATCTTCCTCGTGGTCGATGGTGTGGGCGGCCACGCCGCCGGAGAAGTGGCGGCAGGGATTGCCGCCGACCGCATCCGCCGACGGGTCGAGCGGCAGGATGCGCCGGCACATGTACGCGTCCGCGAAGCCATCACACTCGCCAACCGCGAGATTCTCCTCAAGGCGCAAACAGATTCCAAGCTCTCGGGCATGGCATGCGTGCTCACGCTGGCGGTGTTCGAAGACGGCGAGTTGACGGTCGGCCATGTCGGCGACAGCCGGCTGTACCGTCTCGATGCTCTCGGCATCACCAAGATCACCCACGATCATTCCCCGATCGGCCAGCTCGAAGATCTCCGCGAGATCTCGGAAACCGAAGCGATGCGGGACGAGCGTCGCAACGAGGTCTACCGCGACGTCGGCAGCGAGCCTCGCGAGCCCGATTCGGACGAGTTCATCGAATTGATCCGGACGCGGCTCGACGAAGATGCCGCCATGCTGATCTGTTCGGACGGCCTTACCGACATGCTGTCGGTCCTCGAGGTCAATCGGATTGCGCGACTCCACGCCGGGTCTCCGGAGCGTGCTGTCGCCGCTCTTATCGATGCGGCCAACCAGATCGGCGGCAAGGACAACGTGACCGTTGTCATCGTCGAAGGTCCTCAATACCGCGGCGTCCCTGATGGGGGTCGCGCCTACCCGCCATTGTCGTCGGAAAGCCAGGTCCCCACGCTACCGCTTGGCGAGCCGGCGACGACGGTGGTGCCCGCAGGTCCGAGTCCTTCCGAGGGGGGGGAGCAGGCAGACGCTCCACGGTCGCGCCTCTGGCGCGGCGTGGACACGTTCCTTCGCAGCCGCGCGGTCGCGCTCGTTGCTGGCGTGGTGCTTGGCATGCTCGTTCCCGTCGGGCTCGCTCCTGTTTCCGAAAACCCGGCGGCGCGCCTATCCGAGCGGCTCATCGCGGTGGGTAGAACCGACCGCGAGGCGTTCCCGACCATCACTGCCGCGCTTGCCGGCGCTCAGCCCGGCGATGTCGTCGAAGTGGAGCCGGGGGAATACGCGGAGTCTGTGACGATGCCGCCCGGCGTTGAACTCCGCGCGTCGAAACCTGGCAGCGTGGTGCTGGTCGCGCCAATCGGCGCACACAACTGGACCGCCATCGACGCCAGCGGACCGGGCAGCACGGTACGCGGACTAAGGATCTCGGCAACGGACGCCGCGCCGATGTCCAGCGGCATCGTTGTCGGCGCGAACGATGTGACCGTGGATGACGTCACAGTCGAAGGGGTCATGGACGTCGGCGTCGATGTGAGAGGCCTGGCAGCGATGGTGATGGCAAGTCGCTTCGATCGGCTGACCGGGATCGGGATCCGGCTTGGTGACGAGGGCGCGTCGCTCCGGCAGAACATATTCCGATCTGGCGGGCTCGAGAAGGCTCGCGGCGGCGGCGCCGATCAACCCGCACATCCCGCCATTCAAGCCGTCAACGGCGTGGGCGCGTCGTTCGAGAGCAATGTGTTCCTGCACTTCACGCACGTCGTCGAGCCGGAGGGGCGCGCAGACGAACTGATAGGGCGCGACAACTTCGTCATCCTGGCGACGGCGAAGCGATGAGTGGCGCCACGGCGATGAGCGACGTGTTTCCCCTGGAGGAGTTTCAGATCCTCGGACCGATCGGCAGAGGCGAGTTCGGCAAAGTACACCGCGCCACCTGGACGACGAGGCATGTCGATGTCGCGCTGAAGCACATCGAGGTGACGCAGGGTCCGGCAAAGCTCGACGCCGAGCGTCACGGTGTGCGGCTGCAGGAACTCGTGTGGCAGCAGCACCCGCAGATCGTGCCGCGGATCTACCTGGACGGATTGAGCGGGAGTGGTGACTACTACATCGCCATGGAGTTCGTGCGCGGCGAGTCGTTGCACGACATCCTCCGGCGCACGCGCCTGTCACAGGACCGGGCCGTTCGGCTGGCGCGGATTCTTGCCAGCATTCTGCAGCGGTTGCACGCATTCCATCCGCCGATTCTCCATTCCGACCTGAAGCCGGAGCACGTGCTCGTGCTCGACGACGGCTCGGTGCGAATCATCGACTTCGGCATCGCCCGGCGGCCCGAGGTTGGCGCAGCCACGCACAATGCGTTCCTGAGCGTGATGTATGCCGCACCCGAGCGCGTCGACGACGAAGCACGCAACGTGCACCCCAGTGATGATCTGTGGGCACTCGGCATCATGTTCTTCGAGATGCTGGCGGGCCGGCATCCGCGGGAGATCTACCGCGCGCAGATCGAAGACGCGGTCCGGCGCGACGATCTGGTCACCGTGGCAACGCTCCTGCGCGAGAAGCCCGGGACGCTCCCCGAGGGGAGCTCGCCGCAGCTCGATGCTGTCGTCCGCAAGATGCTCGCGCCGCAACCGGGTCATCGCTACGCCGCCGCGGAACAGTTGCTTGCCGATCTCGAGCGATTCGCTGCCGGCGCCGAGACGCTGGCGCATCAACAGCTGGTTGCTGCCGGTCGAGCGACCCGCATCGTCGGGCGGCCTGTCCCCTCCGGCGCGCCGACGATGCCCGTGCCGCCGCCGCTGCCGCGGGAGGCGGCTACCAACGCGGGCCTGACAAGGCCCGCGCCACGGCTTGCCGAGCGGGAGCCCGCGTCACAGCCTTCTGATCGTGTGGCGGGCCTTGTCAGGCCCGCCACACCGCGCCGATTTCTCTCGCGTCGCTTCGCGGGTGTCGTGCTGCGGGCGCTCGCGGCACTGCTGGTGGCGCGCGTCGTCATCGGCGAAGGCATGGTCTGGAGCCGCGCCGAGCGCTTCCGTGGCCGGATTGCCTCGTTCGAAACAGGCGATCTCCCGTCGATTCCGCCGATGGTGCGCAGCCTGCGCGACGGGGCGATGTTCGGGTTCGCGGCGAACCGCATCGAACGGCCGCTGGCCGCGCGCATGCTGCAGTTGGCCGAACCGACGATTGCCGACTACCGGACCGACACGCCCTCGGCCAAGCAGCCGCAATGGAAAGCCGCCTCGGCGGCGCTGGCGATCGCGACGGATGCGCGGCCGAACGACTCCCGGATCCGCGCGCGATCGAAATATGTCGAGGGGCATCTGCTGCGGATCGATGCACAGGGCCGACCCGTCGAGCAGGCACGACCATTCCTCGATCGAGCGGTGGCGGCATTCCGCGAGGCCGCGCGGCTTGATACGGAGTGGCCGGATCCGTTTCTCGGCCTTGCGGCAGTGCATGCGTATGGCTTCCGCGACGTCAACGCCGTCGCGCAGGATGTCAGCGAGGCCGCACGGCGCGGCTTCACCGGTGGCCGGCGCGAGCACGCGGAAGTGGCCGACGCCTTTTCCTATCGCGCGGACCAGTCGCGGGCCAGCGCGAGCAGGGAGACCGGCGACGAACGGGTGCGCCTGCTGACCGCCGCGGCATCTGATTATCAGGGCTGCGTCGATCACTATGCCGGCGTCACCGGCTACTTCAACTCCGACAAGAACCTGGAGCGATGTCGTCGCCTGCTGGAGACCGTGTCGCGCGATCTGCAGCTTGCCCCGGTCGCCGGGGAAGCCGCCGGTCCCGGGTCGTCAGCGCCGCCGGAGCCCGCGCCCCACGAACAGCCATAAGGAGCACTTCGCGTCATGCGCATTGCCACCGCCGATCCGCCTGCGCGGCGGACGCGACCGCTGCGTCGCGTCGATCCCCGTCAGCGCCGGCACGCCCGCCTGGAGTGTCTCTCACTGGTGGTCGTGACGATCGTGATCGCCACCGGCTTCTGGGTGACGTATCGGCGGCAGGTCTCGACATTCACGGACGTCAGCCGGAATCTGACGACTGGGGCGCTCGTACAGCCCGGGGTCAGCACCCCGCTGGCGCTCGCCGAGCGATTGACGCCGTTTCCGTCGACGGCGGAACGACGGTTCGCGGCTGACGTGATCAACCAGTTTGTTCGCGAACACGATGGGATCACCCACATCGGTGCGCTTGCCGCGGTGTCGGTGTCGGCGCGTGACATTCGCAGGGACGCTCGGCTCACGGTGCTTCGCGGCCGCCTGGGCGACCGGGGTGATGCGAACGAGGTCCGCCTGTTCACTCCGGCGGATATCGCCGCGATCAAGCCGGCGCTCGTGGTGCGGACGCCTCGTCAGTACGAACGTGACGCCTGGATGGCCCTGGCGATCTTCATCGCCGGATTCTGGTTTGCCCATGTGGCAAGACGGATTCTGGGCGGCCCGGGTGATGCGGTCCTGTTGCCTTCAATCCAACTGCTTGCCGGGATCAGCCTGATCACGATGCTGTCGATGCGCGATCCGCTGCGCGACACCGAGGCGGCGCTGGCCGTGGCGATCGCCGTGGGTCTGGCGTGCGTCGCGATGGTCTGCGTATCGGCGATCGACTTCGAAAACCCGCGATTCAGGTTTGCGACCGGTGTCCCGCTGCTTGGCGCAGTCACGCTGGCGGTGCTGTTGCTGCTTCTCGGGTCCGGACCCGGAGAGAGCGGCGTCAAGGTCAACTTGTGGGGCGCACAACCGATCGAGGTCATCCGCATACTCGCGGTGCTCGCGCTTGCCGCGTATTTCAGCCGCCGGTGGGAAACGGTTCGAGAGATCTCGGATCGGCCGGCGATGGCGCCGTACCTCCAGCTGCCGCGGTGGCGCGACGTCAGCCCGCTGGTGGTGATCGTCGGCACGCTGCTGGTGTTCTTCTTCCTGCAACGCGACCTTGGGCCGGCGCTGGTACTCGGGTGCATGTCGCTCGCCCTCTATGGCGTGGCCCGCGGCCGTTCAACGCTCGTCGCGGTTGGATTTGCGGCGCTAGCCGCGGGCTTCGCCATCGGTTACGCGTTGGGAGTGCCGGCGACGGTGGCACGCCGCGTCGCGATCTGGCTTGACCCCTGGGACAACGGCCTGCTCGGCGGAGACCAGATCGCGCATGGGCTCTGGGCACTGGCGTCAGGCAGCATCGCTGGACTTGGGCTCGGCGTCGGTGACGGACAGCTGGTGCCGGCCGGACACACCGATTTGATCATCGCCGTCATCGGGGAGGAAATCGGGCTGATCGGCGTCCTCGTGGTTGCGGCGCTCTACCTGCTGGTCATCTGGCGGATTCTCCGCATCGCGGCGCGCGCACCTGGCGACTACACCGCCTTTCTCGCGCTCGGCTGCGGGCTCGCGCTGGCCGTCCCCGCGATCGTCATCGTCGCCGGCGTGTTCGGAGCGTTCCCCCTGTCCGGTGTGGTGACGCCGTTCCTGAGCTTCGGCAAGTCGTCGATGATCTGCAATTTCGTGGCGGTTGCGATCGTGCTGACGATCGCCCGCCGCAGCGGCCCGGTGCGTCCGCAGTTTCAGCGGCAGATCCGCACGGTTGGCGCCCTTCTGGCGGGCGCGCTTGTGGTGCTCGTGGCCGACGCGGTGCGCATCGAAGCGTGGCAGGCGGATGCGACGGCCGTGCGCCCCAGCCTGGTGGAGCAGGCGGATGGCGTCGCGCGCTATCAGTACAACCCGAGGCTGCTGATCGCGGCGAGGCGGATTCCCCGAGGCACGATCTTCGATCGGAACGGGCTCGCTCTGGCGACCAGTGATCCCGCCGCCGCGGCGACCACGCTCGCCCGCTTGAACGCTGCGGGGGTCGCGGCTTCACCGTGCCCGCCGTTGCCGCAGCGTTGCTATCCGCTGCGCGGCCGCGGGTTTCACCTGCTCGGCGACGTGAACGCCCTCACAAACTGGAATGCGCCGAACACGTCATTTCTCGAGCGCGACCAGAACGTCGTGCTGCAAGGCTTCGACGATCATCCACGCACCGTCGAGCGGCAGGCCGGCAGCGGGCCGCGCGAACTGGTGGTGATGCGCGATTACCGCGAGCTGCTGCCGCTGGTTCGCCACAAGGGCGAACCGGGTCACCCGGCGGTGCGTCGGCTCCTCGAGCGTCAGCGCGACGTCACCGCGTCTGTCGATGGTGTTTTCGAAGCGCTCGTCACCAGAGCCCTCGAATCGCGTGTGCGCGCGGCTGGCGTTCAGCGGGGAGCTGTGGTCGTGATCGATCCTGACACCGGTGAACTCCTGGCGTCCGCCAGCGTGCCGTACCCCGATGTCGACGCGCCTGCAGCGCAGGCCTCCGTGGGACGAGCCTTGTCAGGCTCGCCGTCGCCGCCGGCTGCCGCACTGCTCGATCGCGCTCGCTACGGCCTCTATCCACCGGGCTCGACGTTCAAGCTGATCACCGCCGCGGCGGCGCTGCGCGCCGATGCCGCCTCGAGCAGGTTCCTGTGCCAGCGTCTGAGCGACGGCCGCATCGGTGCGCAGATCCGCGGCTTCAGGCACCCGGTACGCGACGACGTGACCGACCAGCATGCGCATGGTGAGGTGGACCTGCACAAGGGCCTCGTGGTGTCGTGCAACGCATACTTCGCACAACTTGCCGTGCGCGTTGGTCCGCAAGCGTTGATCGACGCGGCGGCACCCACCGGGATCCGCATCGCGCTCGATCCGGTGAAGACCCATCTCCGCGGCACGCTGCCGTACGCGGGTTACGGACAGGGCGAGGTGGTCGCGAGTCCATTGCGGATGGCCCGTGTCGCGGGAGCAATCGCCACCGACGGCGTCATCCGTGACACCACCACGATCCGCGTCGAGCCCGAGCGTCGCGACGCCGTGACACACGGCTCCGGTACTCTCTGGCTCTCGTCGGAGCAGGCGTCGTTCCTCGCCACCTCGATGCGCGACGTCGTCGCGACCGGGACGGGTCGCTCACTCGCAACGAGTGCGGTCGCCATTGCCGGCAAAACGGGCACCGCCGAGGTCAACGATGCGCCGTCGCACTCGTGGTTCGTCGGCTTTGCTCCCTATGCGACGCATGGCCGCCGGATTGCCTTTGCGGTCATCGTCGAAAACGCGGGATATGGGGGACGCGTGGCCGCACCACTGGCGGGTGACGTTGTAGCGGCGGCGCAGGCGGCAGGAGTGATTCGATGAAGCGGATTGTTCAGCACGCCCGGTCGCTTGGTGATGTCGTTGCTGGCGCGGTGCGACGCGTGGTCGATCCGCCGCTCACCGCGGACGCCCGACCGCTGGACATCAAGCGGGCGATCGTCGAGATGGTGGAGCAGCGCGTGGAACCGGCCGGCGGCGGCAGGCGCGTCCTGCCGGGTGACCGTGTGCAGGTGACGGTGCTTGCCGAGAGCGCCGAACAGCGACGGGCGCTGGCGGCGGTGCTTGTGGACATCGAGGACGCGATCAGGTCACGCCTGCTGGAGCTGCAGTGTCACGTGTCGAAGCCCTTCTCCGTCGAGGTTGGCTTCGTGCGACGGCGGCCAGATGACTGGGACGCGGATCAGCGGCTGGCGGTCGTGGTGAGCGACGGCGACGAAGCTGCAACCGCTGCGAGGAGGATTCGCCAAATCCCTTCTGGCGGTCGTCGCGACGACGATGTCGCGGCGGTGCCATCGCTGACGATGGAAGTGGTCCGCGGCCAGGCGTTGAAGCGGCAGTTCACGTTTCGCGCTGGCGTCATCCGGATCGGCCGTTCACCGGACCTGACCGATGACCGCGGCCGCGCGCGCCTGAACGACGTCGCGTTCCTGGAGAACGACAATGCCGAGAACCGGACCGTGACGCGCGGCCATGCCGTCATCCGCTTCGACGGTCGTGCCCGCGAGTACCGCATCTTCGACGAAGGGAGCGCCAACGGCACGCGCGTCGTCCGCAGCGGCGAGTCGATCGACGTGCCGAAGCGCGATCCCGTCGGCGTGTCGCTGCGCTCCGGCGACGAGGTGCACCTCGGCAAGGCCGCCGTCCGCATCAGGATTGACTCGTAGGATCGCACGTAGGGCGGACCTTCAGGCCCGCCGGAGACGCCGTGGCGTGGCGCGGAGCTGGTCACCCCGAGTCGTAACGCTTCGACCGTAGGGCGGGCCTTCACGCCCGCCGGAACGATCTCGTCGCCCGGGTCAACGATCTCTTAGCGTAGGCGTTCAGGCCCCGGGGCGCGGCCTGACTCTTGTCAGACCGAGGACGTGGCCGGTAGACGACCAAAGCGACTCCCGGGATTCAGCTACGTCGGGTATCAGCGCTATTCACTTTGCTTTTGCACACACGGACGAGAGCCGCTGTTCGTATCAGGACAGGCGGTCGCGACGGCGCTGGCGCAAATTCAGCGTACCTGCCAACAGAATGGCTTTGAGCTGCTTGCGTACTGCTTCATGCCCGATCATGTCCATCTTCTGATCGAAGCCGTGACTACTTCTGCCGACTTGCGGAACACCGTCAGCCTCATGAAGCAGCGGTCGGGCTATGAGTTCCAGAGAGCATTTCACCAGCGTCTGTGGCAGGGCGGCTATTACGAGCGTGTGCTTCGCAACGATCACGCAACGCGAGTGGTCGTTCGGTACATCTTCGACAATCCTGTCCGCGCTGGTCTCGCCGAGCGATATCAGGATTATCCGTACCTGGGAGGAACGTATTCGCCGGAGAACGTGTGATGAGGTGTGGCGGGGCTAGTGTGCGACGCCTCGACATCGGTAACACAATTTACGCCAAGACATAGGTAACACCCGGATGCCTTGTGGGCGCGTGTGGACACCGCGTTCTTTGCGGTGTCCACACCGTCCACAGGCCTCTTATCGACACGGTTTCCACAGCGGCACGCTCACCCGGCGGCGCACGTGCAGCTCGCGCACCCACATGCGTCGATATTGCACGAGCACGCGGTGCCTCAGGCGCTGGCAGCCCACCTCCTCGCCCGCGAGCGCTTCGGAGATGAAGAACCGGTGCCCCTGCCACGTGAGCGCGCCGCTCCGATCGACGCGGCCCACGACGACCCCGGTGCCATACTCCCACCGCGGGGGGCACGGCGCATAGACCCGCCCACTGGCCGTGAAGTGCGTCGCCGGCGTGGCGTGGTCGAGGGCCGCGTGCGGGCGCACCTCGTTGTACGTGGTCCGAAACCGCCGGAACGCGCGCGCAAATCCGGCCAGGTCGTGGGGCACGCCCCACCACCGGAGCTGGGCCCCCAGCGTGCGGTGAAATCGCTCGACTTTCCCTTGTGTCTGCGGATGGCGCACGCGGCCGTAGTGCAGGCGGATGTCTTGCCGGAGCAGAAACACACTGAGCGCCGTGAGCCCATGGCCATTGGCGGCGCTCCACCACGGCACCCCGTGATCCATCAGCATGCCCCGGGGCACGCCATACCGCTCGAAGCACCGGGTTAAGACCCGCTGCACCCCCGTGGTCTCCAGCGCCGGCAGCGCCACCAGCGCGACCGCATAGCGGCTGTGATCGTCGACCACGCTGAGCGGATGACACTGCCCGCGGGGCTGCACGGGATAGGAGCCCTTGGCATCCATCTGCCAGAGGTCATTCGCCGCCGCCCGCACAAAGCGCGTCGGCGCGGCCGCCGGCGCGACGTCGCGCCGGGTCAGCCCCTGTCGTCGAATGATCCGGTCCACCGTGCGGGGCGCCACGTGGAGGCCCTCCCGCGCGAGCAGGGCGCTGAGCTTCGCCCCGCCCCACCCATACTGCGCCCGCAGCCGCACGACGCGCGTGATGATGCGCCGCGCCGTGCGGCGACCGATCCGGTGCGGGCGCCGCGACCGATCCGCGAGCGCCACTACCGACCCGGCCGCCGCCTCCCGGGCCAGCCACTTGTAGCCGGTCTTGCGACTGATCCCAAACTGCCGGCACAGCGCCGCGCGATTCACACCCGGCGGGGATGCCGCCAGCACAAACGCCACTCGTTGATCCCGCACATCGGTCTCCAGCCAAGGCATCCGGTGCTCCTTCTTCCGGACGCACCGTATCCTGATCTGTTACCTATGTGTTGAACGGTTCGGCGCCGTATCCGAGAGTCAACGGTTCGGCGCATGCGTAGGCAAGCCCCGCCCTACGGCGCTGGCTATTTGATCTTGCCGGTCTGGCCCCTGCCGACGCGCGGACCCCGGTTGTCGCGGGCCGGGAAATGATCCAGGTTGGCGACGCGCGCAGCGGTGGAGTAGACCAGCTGAGTGACCCGCTGCATCTTGGCGAAGTCGATCCTGCCGACCTCGTCGGTGACGTAGTGATAGTCGCGATGCAGGCCGGTGGTGAAAAAGATGATCGGGATTCCCTTGGCTGCGTAGCTGTAGTGATCGCTTCGCGTATAGAGCGACTCGGTGTCGGCGATGTCGTTCATCGAATAGTCGAGCGTCAGCGGCATCGGTTGCGCCGCATTCGCGTCTTCGTTCAGGTTGTGCAGCTCGGTGCTGATGCGATCCGAGCCGACCAGGAACAGCCGATTGGCGTTAGCGGGGTCGTCACAAGCGTTACGCCCGATCATGTCGATGTTCAGCTGCGTCGCCACGTGGTCGAGCGGCACTACCGGATAGTCGGCCATGTAGCGGGAGCCATAGAGTCCCGCTTCCTCACCCGAATGCCAGACGAACATCAGTGAGCGCTTCGGCTTCTGTCCGGTCGCGAACGCCTTGGCGATCGCCATCAACGCCACCGTTCCGGACCCGTCGTCGTCGGCCCCGTTGTTGATGATGTCACCGGGTCGCGCGTCCGGACGGGTCTGTCCGGCGCAGCTCGCAATGGCGTTGACGGGGGCCGCCACCGTTCCCGAGAACTGCTGGTAGCCGACGTGGTCGTAGTGGGCGCCGAGCAGGACGAACGTGTCGCGCAGCTTCGGGTCGCTTCCATCGACAATCCCCACGACATTACGCGTCAGGCGGGTCTGGACGACGTCGTAGTCAGCGTCGATCACGATTCGGACGCTCGCGTCCTTCAAGTCGATCTTCGGCAGCGGCTCCTGTTTCGACGCGTGTTCCTTCAGCGCGTTGTAATCCTGCCCGACGGCGGAGAAGAGGAACTCGTAGAACTCGTCGCCAGCCGTCACCTGCGGTGGCAGCGGCAGGTCGAGTCGTTGGACCGTGGTGAAGTCGACCCGCTGATTGTTGCCACCGCGGCCGGCATTGCCCGATTGATTGTTGCCGCGGCCCCCACCGGTCTGCTGCGACGGGCCGATCGCGCCAGCGGCGCGGCCGGTCTCGATCGCGAACCGTCCGCGTGCGTTGACCAGCCGGTCCTCCGTTGCCGTGAACCCCGGCCCGCCTCGTCCCAGGTAAATCGCGACCTTGCCCTTGAGGTCACGACCCGCGTAGTCGTCGTATTGCAGCGGGGTGTACGACAGGCCGTATCCCAGGAACTCGAGCTTCGCGCTGATCGTCTGCTTTGCGCCCTGGTTACGGGTGAAAATGACGCCTTCGCCGTCTTTGAAAGTACGCGACTGTCCGTTGACGGTGACCGTGACGGAAGAATTGCTGCGCGTGCGAACACCCAGCACACGCACGGTCTGAAAATAGGTGCCGGCGTCACCGGCAGGCCGAACGCCCCATTCCTTCAGATGTTCCGCGATGTACGCGCCTGCCAGCGCGAGCCCCTCGGTGAACACCTGTCGCCCCTGTAACTCGTCGGACGCGATATAGGTGAGCCACTGGCGCATGTCGTCCGGCGAGATGCGGCTCGACTGGGCGCTCGTTGGCGTCGCGATCCAAAAAGCCAGGGCGACGCAAAGGGCGCCCAGGAGACGTTCACGCTTCGAGGTTCTCGCTTCTCGGTTCGTGTTCATGTTCGGTTCAGCGTTCAGCGTTCAGCGTTCGGTGTTCGGTGTTCGGTGTTTGGCTTCAGTGTTCGAGGTTGGCAGCCCGGTCCTCACACCAGACGCTGCTACAACGCGCCAGTCGAACCTGAACACGAACCGAGAAGCGAGAACGATGAAGCGTGAACACGCGGCGCAGCTACCGTGTTTGCGGCGCGGCGTCCGCCGGCTCGATCTTCAGGAGGGCCGAGTCGTTCTCTTCGGTCAGCACGTACAGATTGCCGTCCGGTCCCTGACGGACGTCGCGGATCCGCTGGTGCAGATCACGCAGCAGCGACTCCCGCCGCAACTCTTCCCACTTGTCGTTGAAGACGATGCGAACCAGCTGGCCGGTGGGCGACATTTCGCCTTCGCGCATGCCGCCGACGAACAGGTTGCGGCGCCAGTTCGGAAACCTGTCGCCGTTGTAGAAGGTCATCCCCGACAGGGCGATCGCCGGCACCCAGTAGACGACCGGCTCCTCGAACCCCTTGTCGACGTGCGATGCCGGGAAGCGCGGTCCGTTATAGTCGCGGCCGTAGCTCGCCAGCGGCCAGCCGTAGTTCTTGCCGGCTTTGATCACGTTGACTTCGTCTCCACCATTCGGCCCCTGCTCGCCGGCGTAGATGTCGCCGGTGAACGGGTTGACCGTGAGCCCAAGCTGGTTGCGGAAGCCCATCGCATAGATGAACGGCTTGTAGCTCTTGTCGTTGACGAACGGGTTGTCTGGCGGAAGCGTCCCGTCGTCTCGCATGCGCAGGAGCTTGCCGGCGTAATCGTTCTTGTGCTGGGCGCGCGCCACCGCTTCCGGCTGCCCGGTGCCGGGGCTGCCGATCGTCATGTAGAGCATGCCGTCGCGACCGAAGACGATGCGGCTCACCTCGGTATCGACGTCGTCGGAGAGGAAGATCTCCTTGACGTCGACCAGCTGCTTGCCGTCCCAGCGCCCGCGGCCGACGGCGTTGCTCGCGAGGTTGTCGCCAATCGGCTTGTGATAGCTGAAATAGACCAGATGGTTCTGCGCGTAGTTCGGGTGCAGCGCCAGGTCCATCATGCCGGCCTCGGTGCCGCGGTAGATCATCGGCGGCAGGTTCGGCAGCGGCGTCGGATCGAGCACTCCGTTGCGGATCACGCGCAGCCGGCCGATGCGCTCCGTCACCAGGATGGCGCCGTCGTCCATGAACGCCATCGCGTACGGATGCTCGATGCCGCGCGCGACGATGCTGACCTTGATGTTGGCTTCGGTGGTCTGCCAGGTCCACGGCCCGGCGGCGAGAGGCGGCGACGGGAGCGCTCGCGGACCGGCGGGGCAGCAGCCGCGCTGATCGCGCACGACCGGATAGGGAAAGTCCTTCTGACGCGGATTCGGCGCCGGCGGCCCGCCCAACCCCGGTCCGCCGCCACCCTGCCGAGCGGCGCCGCCCTGTCGCTGCGGCTGCGCCGGTTGTCCCTGGGGCTGCGCCGGTTGCCCCTGCGGCTGCGCCTGCGGCCCCCCGCCCTGGCCGCCTTGAGCGGCGGTCTGACCACTGAACACGAACGCCAGGGCCGCGACGCAGACGGCTGCACCTGCACCTCGCAGGAGTCGAAAATTGGGCATGAAGGAACTATACGACAGGGGTTGAGCGGCTGGCGTTCACTCTTCTCGGTTCTCACTTCTCGGTTCGTGTTCAGGTTCGGTTCGAAGTTCGAAGTTCGAACTTCGAAGTTCAGTGTTCGGCGTTGGCCGTTCGGTGTTCCCGGTTCTGAGTTCGGGCGTTCGGGCGTTCGAGGTTCGGCCCTCGTGGTTCCGGGCTTCGGGACTCGACCTGCGGCGAGAGCGCGCAAAGGTGGCAGCTTCGGCGATGCGGACCAAGTCGCGGCTCGGCAGAAATTGCGTCTTTTCGGCCGGTGTTGGCTGAATGTGGCCGTGTTTTGGCGGGCATTGTTACTGCTGGGTGAACGTCCGTGGGCGTCAAGCGGTTCACCGATTTGCGGGCGTGGCAAGCCTGCGTGACTTACAAGCGGGCGATTTATCGCGTGGTGATCGAATCGCCGTTATGCAGCGACTGGAAACGACGGGACCAACTGGAGGACTCGGTTGCCGGGCCGCCCAGTCATGTCGCTGAAGGGTACGGTCGATTCAGTCCACCTGACTTCGCAAGGTTTCTCGTGATGGCGCGAGCATCGCTGCATGGAGTCGCAGAACCATCTGCTCGACGCCGTCGACAAGCACTACATCACGGAGACCACCCGCCTCGAGCTGAACGCTCTCGCGGAAACGGCGCTGGAAGAGGTGACCGGTCTCATGGAGTATCTCCACACCCCAGAAGCGCTCCGCAACGCCCGCCGCGCCCGCGAACGCCGCATCGCAACTCGACAGGAGCGACGATCGAACACCGAACCTGAAATCGCGAATCACGGAGGCGAAACCGGGAGCCACGAAGGCGGAACCGGGAACCACGAAGCCGGAAACCGAGAACCACGAAGCCGGAACCGAGCACGCCGAATCACGAAGCGGAACGCCGAACCACGAAGCCGGAACGCCGAACAGCGAACCGGAACCGCGAAGCCGAACGCCGAACGCGGAACCGCCGAACGCCGAACGCCGAACGTTCGAACTTCGAACCGAACCTGAACACGAACCGAGAAGTGAGAACCGAGAAGGGTGAACTACTGACACTCCCTATCGGCCTTATGCCCCTATGAGCAACCTTCTTCTTCTCCTCCTTGGCCTCGTCATTTTCGCGTCGTCTCAGGCGCACGCTGTGATTCCCGAGACCGTCAAGATTGATAGCGGTCAGCTCCAGGGTACGGTTCAGGAAGGTGTCCGTGTCTTCAAGGGCGTTCCGTTCGCGGCCCCGCCAGTCGGCCCATTGCGATGGCGCGAGCCGCAGCCGGTGGCGAAGTGGGAAGGTGTGCGGAAGGCGGACAAGTACGGCAACGCCTGCATGCAGAACAACGCGAAGCAGCGCTTCCCGGTGAACTCGGCGGTGGACCTGCCGGATTCGCCCGGCATGAGCGAAGACTGCCTCTACCTGAACGTCTGGACCAACGCGAACAACGCCAGCGCAAAGCTGCCGGTCATGTTCTGGATCTACGGCGGCGCCTACACCGAGGGCGCGGGACACATGCCGGCGCAGGACGGCGTCACGCTCGCGAAGAAGGGCGCCGTGGTGGTGACGTTCAACTATCGCCTGGGTCCGTTCGGCTTCTACTCGCATCCGGAGCTCGACGCCGAGTCGGGGCACAACGCGTCGGGCAACCAGGCGATGCTCGACACGATTGCGGCGCTCAAGTGGGTGCAGGCGAACATCGCGAACTTCGGTGGCGATCCGAAGAACGTGACGGTGTTCGGTGAGTCCGCCGGCGCCGTCATGTCGGCGGTTGTTGGTCGGCTCGCCGCTCGGCAAGGGACTGATCAACCGTGCGATCTCGGAGAGCGGCGCCTACTCCGGCCTGTCCGTGGCGCGCATGCCGACGCGACAGCAGATCTACAACCCGGCACCGCGCGGTGGCGGGGGTCGTCCGGGTGGTGGTGGCGGCGGTGGGGCAGCCGCCGGTGGTGAACGTCCCGGTGGTCCTGCGGCTGCGCCGCCCGCGCCGCTGCCGACGATCGCTCGCCGAACTGCGCGCGCTGCCGGCGGAGGACGTGCAACGCCGGATGCGCGGCCAGGGCATGATCGTCGACGGCTACGTCGTCCCGGAAGACTTCAACCTGACATTCGCGGCGGGAAGGCAGAATGCCGTGGACGTCCTGGTGGGCTCGAACAAGGACGAGGGCGGCTTCCAGGGTCCGCCGCGCCCGATCACGCTCGCGCAGTTCGAACAACAGGCTCGCCAGACGGCCGGTCCGGGCGCCTGGGGTGACCTGGCCGAAGCATTCCTGAAAGCGAGCGGCGCAAAGACAGACGAGGAAGCGACGGCGGCCTCCGGTAACGCCTTCCGTGACGGCATCCACTACCACGAGCGACTCTACGCCGATCAGATGGCCAGGACCGGGAAGAAGGCCTGGCTCTACTTCTTCACGAAGGGTGCGCAGCCGGCGCCCGGTCAGCGTGCACAGGGCGCGGTGCATGCCGGCGAAATCAAGTACGTGTTCAACACCCTGAGCAACCCGCGGATCTATCCGGACAACAGCGACCCGGCGGTGGTGGGCAAGGACCCGGCAGACCTGAAGGTCGCCGACCAGATGTCGTCCTACTGGGTGAACTTCGCCAGGACCGGCGACCCGAACGGCAAGGGACTGCCGCCGTGGCCGCCGTACAAGAACAAGGAGACGGGCGAGGCGAGGGTTATCGGCCCCGCGGCGACGCCACCAAGCCTGGCGCTGATGGCCGTGTACGACAAGCAGTACGAGAAGAACATTCTGACACCGCTCAAGACGACCTCGGCGACGAAGTAAAGAGTCGCGCGCTAAAAAATAACCACGAAGGGCACGAAGGGCACGAAGGGCAACGAAGGCGCAACCGGCGTGATGAGAATTGGCTGTCGTCTTCGTGACCTTTGCGTTCTTCGCGGTTCCATCCAGGTGACGAAAGGAACGGTGACATGAGTACGCGCTCCGCGTCGGTGGTGCTGACCACGATGCTGCTGGCGGGTCTCGTCCCGCTCCGATTCGTCCGGGCAATCGGCGTCTGCCGAATCCGCTGACAAGGCGTCGGCGTACTTCGTCGAGCATTCGGCGAACGTCTTTCGCCGCTTCAACGGTGATGGCGTGAAGACGCTCGAGTTCTACGGCGAGGTGCTCGGTTTCCGCGACATCGGCACGGCCAACGTCGGGCGCGGCCAGGGCGTGTCGCGCTACCAGGTGGGTCCCTCGCAGTTGAAGTTCACCAAAGCGGGCGCGAACGCGAAGTTCACGCGTGGGGCGATCAACGACGCTGCGGGCGTGCGGCTGTGGACGATGTGGTTTCCTGACGAATCGGCGCTGACCAGGCGCTTCGCGGACCACGGCTTCATGGCACCCGTGTTCAAGGACGTCGAGGGAATGCGGAGCGCGCTGCTCACCGATCCCGATGGCGAGTGGGTCCGGCTGATCGTCGTCCCGAACGCCCCGGCGGAGACGTACGGTCAGCTCGAGATCGGGATCGCCGCGAACGATCTCGAGAAGAGCCGGACGTTCTATCGGACGTTCGTGGGTCTCGAGGAGCTGCCGGCGGTGAAGGACCCGGTGCTCGGCGTCACGAAGTACCCGTTCCGTCACGGGTCCACGACGATCAGCGTATGGGCAGACACCGGGACCGAAGCCGACCAATCCCCAGCTCGCCGGCATCCAGTACGTCGTCAAGCCGGTCGATCCGATCTGGGCGCTCGCGCAGCAGCGAGCCATCCCGGTGGAGCAGCCGCTCTGCTGAGACATTGCCGGGCCTGGTAACCACGTGGCTCTACGATCCGGATCAGGTCACCAACTATTTCGCCGAGATTCGGCCGCGGGGCAGCCGGCAGCCGGCGGCTGGCCGGTAGCTGACTGGCTGGTAGCTGGTAGCTGGTGGCCGGTAGCCGGGCTGGTGGCCGGCAGCTGGTAGGCACGAACGACTATCGGTGCGGGGTCGTCTAACCTGCCGTGCTCTCGCTCAACCTGCCGAGAATTCTTCAGGTCCTGCCTTTCGTTGCATTCGGCTGGATGATCCTCGGGGCCATGCACACCTTTACGCGCACGCCGGGCGACATGGGGAATGCACGTGGCTTCGGCGTCGGGCTGTCGATTTGGGGACCGCTGGTATCCACCCAGCTGGCCAGCCAACCGCCGCTGTGGATGTCGGGCCTCGGTGTGGCCGGCCTGGTGTTGTCGCTGGCGTTGTTCAACTGGGCGGCGCTGTCGATCCGGGGACGAACGTTCTCGCTCGCCGGTCACGACGACCTGCCGCAGTTCGTGCACACGTCGGGCCCGTACGCGTATATCCGCAATCCGTTCTACGCCAGCTACATCCTCGCCGGCATCTCCACGATCGTCATGTGGCCGAGCAAATGGGGACTGCTGGTGGTCCTGCTGGCGATGGCCTATTACGAATGGCTCGCACGGTTCGAGGAGAAGAAGTTTGCGCGCAGTCCGGTCGCAGCGGAGTACGCGCGGTACAAGGCTCGGACGGGCAGGCTCTTACCGCGAGTACTGCGATAGCAGTTCACGCTTCTCGGTTCTCACTTCTCGGTTCGTGTTCTGGTTCGGTTCGAACTTCGAACGTTCGCCGTTCGGCGTTCTACGTTCGGCGTTCTACGTTCGGCTTCGCGGTTCCGACTTCGTGTTCTCGGACTCAGCTTCGTGGTTCTCGGTCCCGGCTTCGTGGTTCTTGGTTGTGAGTTCTGGGGTCTGGGTTCGGGGTTTCGGGTTCGACGTTCGATGTTCGATGTGTCGTGAGAGCGCAGCGGGCGCAGGATTCCGCGATGCCGAAGGAATCGCCTGGCAGAAGCGGACTGTTTTCGGTCGGTGCTGGCTGAGTCTGGCACGGTGAACCGCGAATGGCGAACGCCGAACGCCGAACGCCGAACGCCGAACGCCGAACGTTCGAACCTCGAAGTTCGAACTTCGAACCGAACCAGAACACGAACCGAGAAGTGAGAACCGCGAAGCGTGAACAGCGGGTGCGCCCCTCAGCTCCGTGGCGTCGGGGGCGCCGTCGCGGCAGCGAACACCTTCATCGCCGTTGCGATCATCCCGGCCACATCGGAGACGTTGGCCGGCACGATGACGGTGTTCGTCTTCTTGGCCAGTTCGCCGAACTGCGTGACGTACTGCTCGGCGACCCGCAGCTGCACCGCTTCCATTCCACCGGGCTGGCGAATCACCTCGGCGACCTGACGGATGCCATCGGCGGTCGCGCCAGCGACCGAACGGATCGCCGCCGCACGCCCCTCGGCCTCGTTGATGTGCTGCTGCCGCGTCGCTTCCGAAGCCTTGATGACCTGCTGTTTCTCGCCTTCCGCGTTGTTGATCGCCGCATCCCGCTGGCCTTCGGACGTGAGAATCACCGCGCGCTTCTCGCGCTCGGCGCGCATCTGCTTCTCCATCGCCGCCAGGATGTCGGCCGGGGGCTGGATGTTTTTGATCTCGTAGCGCAGCACCTTCACGCCCCACGCTTCCGACGCCTTGTCGAGCTCACCGACGACCGCGACATTGATCGTTGAGCGCTCTTCAAACGTGCGGTCGAGATCGATCTTCCCGACTTCACTGCGCAGTGTGGTCTGTGCCAGCTGCGTGATGGCGAACAGATAGTCCGAGATGCCGTAGGACGCCCGCTCTGCGTTGAGCACCTTCAGGTAGAGGATGCCGTCCACGCCGACCTGCACGTTGTCGCGCGTGATGCAGATCTGGGCCGGGATGTCGAGCGCCTGCTCCTTCAACGAGTGGCGGTATCGAATCACGTCGACGAACGGGACCAGGATGTGGAAGCCGGCATTCAGCGTCGCGTAATAGCGTCCGACGCGTTCGACGACGAAGGCGCTTTGCTGCGGCACCACGACGGCGGTGCGGTAGACCACGAACAGCACCACGAAGGCGATCAGGATCAGAACGATCAGCGTGCCGGGAAAGACGATGGCGTCCACGCGCACCTCACTCAGAACGAAGATCGAGCATCAAACCCTGGACGGCGACGACGCGGCACCGCTGTCCGACGGCGAACGCGATGGAGTCGACGTTCCTCGCGCTCCAGGTGGTTCCGCGCAACTCGGCGCGACCATGTGCGCCAGGTGCGATCGCCTCCGCGGCTGTGGCAATTTCCCCAACCAGCGTGTCGACGTCGGTGCGATCGCCGCCCATCCCCAGCCGATTCAGGATCGGCCGGCGGAACACTCGCAGCGAGATGAGCGCGAAAACCGGGAAGAGGAGCCATTGCACCCACGCCGCTCCCGAGATCCCGGCAAGCGCCAGCAGGCCGACGACGAAGGCGGCGACACCAAAGAAGATGATGAAGATGCCGCCGGGCGTCGCCAGTTCGAGCGCGGACAGACCGAGGCCGAGAACGATCCAGAACCACCAGGTCATGTGAGTGGGTGGCCGATTGTGTCGCGACCGACACCCAAACGCAAAGGATTGATGAGTTTGTCAGACATTTGAAGATCGCGCGCCGCGGTTCACGGTAGGATGCTGCGCCATGAATCGATTCACTCGGCGTTCATTCCTTGCATCGGTTGCTTCGGTCCCCGCGCTCGCGGTCGCTCCGCGCGCCGCCTTCAGTGGTGTGCAGCCGCAGGCCGCCGCGGCACCGTTCCACGCGCTCGGCCTGAGCCAGATGACGCTGACGGTGTCCGATCGTCAAGCGCTCGCTCGATTTCTACCAGGGGCTGTTCGGCATGCCGATCCAGGCGCGCCAGGGGAGCAGCGTCTTCCTGCGGATTGGCGCCGGGCCGAAGTTCCTGGCGCTGAAGCAGGCTGCGGCGGGCGAACGTCCCAGCATCAGCGCCCTCGGTTTCGCCGTCGAGAAGTTCGACGTGACGTCGGCGCTCAGGACGCTCTCGGCGCATGGCGTGATGCCGGCCGACGCGTCAGCCACCAAGCCAGGACCGATGCAATCGCTGGTGATCACGCGCAAGGCCGATCTCGGTGGCTCGCCCGGACGGCACGCGCGATCTCTTCGTCGGCGATCCGAGCGGCGTCGTCTTTCAGCTGCACGACCCGGCTTACTGCGGCGGGTCCGGCGCGCTCGGCAACACCTGCCGCCAGGTCGAGGCGTCGCCAAAGAAGGGGCTGATGGCGATGAAAGACATGAGTCACTTCACCATCGGACGCTAACAGCCCGCAGACCGTTCCGTTCTACCTGGAGCTCTTCGGGTTCACGCCGCAGTCCTACCAGGCGGCGACGCCTGCCTGGGGTGTTGGCGACGGTGTCCACTTCCTGATGTTCACCGGCAACGCCGGCGGGCCCACCCGTGGCGGTGGCGCGCCGGGAGGTGCAGGAGCACCGGGCGGTGCCCCTCGGGCGGGTGCCCCGGGCGGACCCGGTGGACCGGGAGCACCTGGCGCTCCGGGTGCAGCCGGTGCTCCAGGCGCGCCCGGAGGGGCGCCGGGAGGGGCCCCTGGTGGTGGCCGCGGCGGTGGCGCACCCCGCGCGGGCATCGATCACGCCTGCATGGCAATGGACGACTTCAACCCCGAGAAGGTGACGCAGTTGCTCGTCGACTACGGCCTGAAGAAGCAGGAGGGGCAGGGACGCGATCCGCTGGTGACCTACATCTCACTGCGCATGCCGAATCGCGGCGGCGCCGAAGGCGGAACACCCGAGCTCTATTTCACCGACCCTGATGGTCTCGCCATCCAGATTCAGGACGTCAAGTACTGCGGCGGCGGCGGGTTCCTGGGAGAACTCTGCCCGCCGCTCTGAGCGCTAACTCCCAATTGCCAACGACTGACGCTTGTCCAACTCCCAAACGTTCGCTTGAATGAATTTGGGAGTTGGGAGTTGGGCAAGCGAAAGACGTTGGGAGTCTTCTTTGGCCGGCTCTCAGTTCGTACCGGCCCGTTTCCCCTCCGAGTCCCATTCTTCGATCGTTCCGAACTCGCTCAGTGCGCTCTTGATCTTCGTGGCGTCGCCGACGGCGACGATCACGATGTCGTCGAGCGGGAATGTACTTCTGCGCCACGCGCTGCACGTCGGCCGCGGTGACGGCGGCGATCTTCTGCGGATAGGTGTCCCAGTAGTCCGCCGGAAATCCGTACTCCTTCACCTGCGTGGCCAGCGACAGCGCCGAGCCGGCGTTCTCGGTGTTCAGCGCGAACGACGCGACCAGCGCGCGCTTGGCGTTCTCGAGTTCGTCCGCCGGAACGGGGCGGTTGCGGATGTCGGCGAATTCCTTCAACAACTCGCGGAGCGCATCGGCGGTGACCTCGGTGCGGACGGATGTCTGCGACGCGAAGTGGTTCATGTAGCGCGACGCGGAGAATCCGCTGCTGATGCCGTAGGTGTAGCCCTTCTCTTCGCGGATGTTGCGGAACAGTCGTGACGAGGGACCGCCACCGAGGATGCGGTTGAGCACCTGCACCGGGATGTAGTCCGGGCTCAGGCGATCGATGGCGTGGTTGCCGACGTAGAACGCCGTCTGCACCGAGTTCGGACGGTTCACGAGAATGATCCGTTTGCCCCGCGTCACGGCGGGAAGCGCAAGCGTCGGCGGAGCGGTCCCCGCGCCTTTCCACGCCGCCAGCAGCGTGTCGAGCTTGGGCGTGATGCTCTGTGCGGTGACGTCGCCGAGCACGGTCACGCGTCCATGCTCCGGTCGGAACGCCTGGTTGTAGTGCTGAACCAGCATGTCGCGCGTGATCGAGCTCACGCCCGGCCGCGGTCGGCGCGACGAACGATCGCCGGTCGTCCGGGTACATCGCCTGCGCGAAGCGTTCGGTGGCGAGGAATTCCGGCTGTGCCCGGATCTGCTGCAGTGAGCTCAGTTGCTGGTTCTTCCACTTGTCCAGTTCGTCCTGGCGGGAAAGTCGGGTTGAACAGCATGTCCGCCATCAGCGTCCATGACGGTGTCGAGGTTTTCTGAAAGCGTGGTGAACCTCGCGTACGCATAGCGATCGCCGATCGCGAAGTTGACCGAGGCGCCAAGCGTCGCCAGCGTCTCGGCGATCGTCTTCGCGTCGCGCGTCTTCGTCCCCAGCCGCATCAGCGCCGTGGTCGCGCCGCTCAGCGGCGACCCCTTCCGGATCGGTGAGAGACGACGCCGGCACGGCGATCTCCACCTGGATCGTCGGCGAGCGATGCTCCTCGAGCAGCATCAGCTGCATGCCGTTCTTCAGGCGTGCTCTCGGCTGGGCGCCGGAACTTGACCTGAAGGATGTCGTTGGAGACGGGCGCCTTGTTCTTCAGTTGCACGCCCTTGAAATCGGTCGGCTGCTGGGCGCGCGGTGCCTCCTGTGCGAGCGCCGATCCCGACATCGCCAGCATCAGAATCGCGGTCAAGTGTTCGGAACATCATCGTCGTGCTCCCGGCGGGGCTGAAGCCCCGCCCTGCGAGTCTTGTATCCACGCCTACCGAGTAGTCGGCGATGCCGGCGCCGGGCCACCGCCGGGCAGCGTGTGCACCACGACGCGGTTGCTGTTCTTCAGATACGTGGAGACGACGCGCTGGACGTCCGGCGGCGGCGACGCTGGCGACCTTCTCGGGCGTCGTGTTGATCCGGTTCGGGTCGTTGTACAGCGCCGCGTTGTCGGCAAGGCTCTGGGCCCGCCCGAGAGAACTCTCGCGAAGGCCGACCGCGTTGCGACGGGACGACGTACGGACGCGCATACAGCTCGTCTGCGGTGACGGCCGTCGAACGCATTCGCTCGAGTTCCTCGTCGATGGCCGCCTCGGCTTCGGCGATGTTCTTGCCCGGACGCACCGAGCAGGTGATCGTGAAGAGTGCAGGCCCTACCCGTGAGCCGGCACCGGATCCGATGCTCGAGCAGATCTCCTTGTCCTTGACCACTCGCTGATAGAGGCGCGAGCTCTCACCGCCGCCGAGAATCTGTCCCGCCGCGGACAGCGCCGGCCAGTCGGCGTGCGTGCCGGGTGGAATCCGGTAACCGATGTTCAATTGCGCCACCCGCGCGAGCGGATCCTGCATCGTCTCGCGTCGCTCGCCGTTCATGTCCCGTTCGGAGAGGTCCACCGCCGCCGGGCTCTGCTGGCGCGGGATGCTGCCGAAGTATTTTTCGATCCTGGCGAGCGTCGCCTTCGTGTCGACGTCGCCGACGATGGCGAGCACGGCGTTGTTCGGTGCGTAGTACGTACGGAAGAAGCCGGCCACGTCGTCGACTGTCGCTGCGTTCAGATCCTCCATCGATCCGATGACGGAGTGCTTGTACGCCAGGTTGTCGTAGGCGAGCTCGTTGAAGCGTTCCTGCGACTTGCCGTAGGGCTGGTTGTCGAGGCGCAGCCGCCGCTCTTCCTGGACGGCCTGGCGCTGGTTGTCGAGGTTGTCCTTCGTGATGGCCAGCGAACGCATCCGATCGGATTCGAGGAACAGCCCGAGCTCGAGCTGGTTCTTCGGCAACGTTTCGTAATAGACGGTGCGATCTGTATTGGTCGTCCCGTTCATGTTGCCGCCGTAGTTGTAGATCAGGAAGAAGTGCTCGCCAGGTCCGACGTTCTCCGATCCTTTGAACATCATGTGCTCGAAGAGATGGGCAAAGCCGGTGCGCCCCTGGCGCTCGTCCTTCGACCCGACCTTGTAGCTGACGGCGATCGAGTAGATCGGCGCGTAGTGATCCTCGGAGATGATCACGCGAAGGCCGTTGGGGAGTTGCGTATCGGAAAACTGAACCGGCTTGAGCGGAGACTGCGCGGTGGCAACCACGCTCAGGAGCACAGCAGCCCAGGAAGGTCGCGGACAGACGGTTGACGCGCATGGACGACCTCGTGATATGGCGGGTCGGTGGCGGCCCGATGGAGTGCGGCGGGAGCTTACTCCAAATGTGGTCGGGGGGCGAGCCTGTCCCATCCGTGACGCGTCGGGACCGGCGGTTATCACGTGCGCCGCGCAGATCGGCCCCGTCGCTCCTCAGAGGCTATAATCCGCGCGCATTCAATACCCTATTTCAAAGGACTCGTGGATGAAAACGGTTGATGTGGGCCACGTGCTCGACGAGGGCCGCTGGACGGGCTACCAGAAGCTGCTGATTGCCGGCACGGCGCTGACGATCATCCTCGACGGCGTGGACAACCAGCTGCTGCCGAACGCGCAGCGGGCGATTGCGGCGGAGTGGGGCATCCAGTTGCCGGCGCTGGCCAACGCGCTGGCAGCGGGTCCGTTCGGCATGATGATCGGCGGCGTCCTCGGTGGCACACTCGGGGACAAGTTGGGCCGCCGGACCGCACTGCTGGGCAGCGCGCTCGTGTTCGGCTTGATCACGGTGGCAATCGCATTCGTCGGCGACGTCACGACGCTGACGATTCTGCGCCTTCTGGCCGGCATCGGCCTTGGCGGCGCGATGCCGAACGCGACGGCGCTATCGTCCGAGTACGTCCCGCGGCGCAGCCGTCCATTCGCCGTCACGCTCACCATCGTCTGTATTCCGCTGGGCGGATTCGTCGCGGCGTGGATGGCCGGAAGGATCCTCGCCCGTCTACGGGTGGCGGACGCTCTTCATCATCGGCGGCGTGGTGCCGATCGTTCTTTCGGCGCTGCTGTTCTTCATCCTTCCCGAATCGCCGCGATTCCTCGCCCGCGATCGCAGCCAAGTGGCCGGCGCTTCGCTCGCTGCTGCGGCGCATCGGACACGACGTGCCCGCGGACGCCGAGTTCGTCGATGCGGCGGCGCTGGCCGGCGCCGCCAAGACGAGCGGGTCGATTGGCGATCTCTTCCGGCCGGCGTTCCGCTGCGACACGATCGGGCTGTTCGGCGCGTTCTTCTTCTGCCTGATGGCGAACTACATCGGCTTCCAGCGGCTGCCGCGGGTGCACCGGTGACCTCGGCTTCGAGCCGGCGTTCGGCAACCGGGCGCTGCAGTACCTGAACCTCGGCGGCGTCTTCGGCGCGATCATCGGCGCCCTGATCATCCAGCAGCTCGGATCGCGGGTGACGATGCTCGGGCTGTCGGCGCTGTCGGTCATCGTGGCGGCAATGATGGCGTTGAACGTGCCGATGCCGGGTGACATCGTGATGGCGTTGACGATGATTGCCATCATCGGGGCGCTGCTGAACGCCGTCCAGACGACGATGTACGCGCTGGCCGCGCACGTGTACCCGGTCGAAATCCGTGGCACCGGCGTCGGCACCGCTGTGGCGGTCGGGCCGCATCGGCAACGTGCTCGCGGTGTACGTCGCCGACTACGCGCTGAGGACGTCCGGCGCGCCAGGCTACTTCTGGAGCTGGGCGATCACGATGGCGCTCGTGCTCGTGTCACTGGCGGTGGTGCGCCGACATATCGAGAGGAGCGCTGCAGAGCCGGCGCTCGCGACGCACTGACGGGCAGGCCAATTCGAATGCCAAATGCCAAATGCAAATGCAAAAATGAAGAGCACCGAGGCAAGTCGCAGCGGCAGGGTCTTTTGCATTTGTGCATTTTGCATTTTGCATTGCTCGCCCTGATTTGCGCGGCATCGTCGGCGAGCGGCGCAGATCAGTCTCGTCGGAGATTGGGCCGGGCGTTATCAGGAGGACTTCCAGGACCGCGTGCCCGGCCCTGATCTCGGCGACTACACGGGCCTTCCGATCAACGAGGCGGCGCGGCGGTACGCCGACAGCTGGGACCCGTCGCGCGTCTCGCTCCTCGAGCATCAGTGTGAGCCGTATGTCTCGCCGCACATCTATCGCGGGTCCGCTACAGTTCCGGATCTGGGAGGAGAAGGATCCGAACACGCAGGAACTGATCGCCATCAAGCAGTACCTCGGCACCTATCAGCAGTGGCGCACCATCTGGCTCGATGGACGGCCGCATCCACCGGAGTACGCGCCGCACACCTGGATGGGCTTTTCGACCGGTGAGTGGCACGGCGACGTCCTCACGGTGAATACCACGCACATCAAGGCGGAGTTCTTCCGTCGCAGCGGCATCCCCAGCAGCGATCGCACGACGCTCGTCGAGCACTACATCCGGCACGGCAATGTTCTGTCGCACGTGATGATTGCGACCGACCCGGTGTACCTGACCGAGCCGCTCATCATGAGCGAGGAGTTCGTGCTGATGGAGCGCGGCAACCAGAACTGGCTCTACAACTGCGAATACGCGATGGAGATCGATCGTCCCAAGAACGAGGTGCCGCACTTCCTCGACGGGACGAATCCCGTCGCTGAAGGAATACGCCGAGCGGTACGGCATCCCGCTCGAGGCTGCTCGCGGCGGCGCGGAGACGACGTATCCGGAGTACATGACGACGTTGCGGTCGATGCTGAGCTGGCGGGCCTGACAAGGCCCGCCCCACGACCCGGCCGGGTCCGCCACGCGCGGCCGCAACAAACGTGGGGCGGACCTTGTCAGGTCCGCCAGGCGAGGCGCGATCGCCCCACGACTGATGTCCAGACGATTCACGTCCAGGGCAACGTCCACATGATCGTCGGTGCGGGCGCGAACATCGCCGTCCAGGTCGGCGACGACGGCGTGGTCGTCGTCGACACGGGAAACGGGCAGCTCACCGACAAGGTGCTGGCGGCGATCAGGTCGCTCTCGAACAACGAGATCCGCTGGGTCATCAATACCGAGTTCGATCGCGATCACGCCGGCGGGCAACGAAGCGATCTCCAAGGCGGGCCGCACGGTCAACGGCAATCCGGCGGCTGTCGTCGCCCACGAGAACGCGTCGGCCCGCATGGCCCAGGCCGGCGTCGCCGACAACGGCCGTCCGTTCAACACCTACTTCGAGCATGCCCGCGACTTTCCGTTCAACGGCGAGCCGGTGATGATTTATCACGACGACGGCGCGCACACCGACGGCGGTTCGATGGTCATGTTCCGCCGGTCGGACGTGATCGTTGCCGGCGATGCGTTCCTGACCACGACGTATCCGGTCATCGACGCGAAGAACGGCGGAAGCGTTGCCGGGATCATCCGTTCGCTCAACCGGATACTGGACCTCGCTGTCCCGAGCAAATTCCTGCAGGAGGGCGGCACCTACATCATCCCCGGTCACGGCCGCATCGCGGACGAAGCCGATGTCGTCGAGTATCGCGACATGGTCGTGATCGTCAGCGAGCGCATCGCCGACATGGTGAAGAAGGGCATGACGCTCGAGCAGGTCAAAGCGGCGCGGCCGACGCATCGACTACGACCTCCGCTACGGCGCGGACAGCGGTCCCTGGACGACGGCGATGTTCGTCGAGGCGATCTACGACGAGATGAAGGCGACGAAGTGAGCAAGGCTCGCGCGGCCACGATCGGCATTCCTGGCGTTGTTCGTGGCGACGGTTGCCGGTCAAGGCAGGCAGGGTGGTGCGGCCGCGGACGCCGCCGGGCCGCCGCGCCGGTCGATCTCACGGGCTACTGGGTGTCGGTCGTCACCGAGGACTGGCGCTGGCGGATGCTGACGCCGCCGAAAGGCGACGCGCAGAGCGTGCCGATCAACGCCGAAGGCAAGCGCGTGACCGATGCCTGGGATCTCGAACGGGACAATGCCGCCGGTCTGCAGTGCAAGGCGTTCGGTGTGGGCGGAATCATGCGGCAGCCGGGTCGGCTGCACATCACGTGGCAGGACGACTCGACGCTGAAGGTCGACACGGACGCCGGCACGCAGACGCGGCTCCTGAACTTCGATCGCGCAAAACAGCCGCCAGCCGAGAAGACGTGGCAGGGCTTCTCGGTGGCCGAGTGGCAGGGACCGCAGCGCGGACGCGGTGCCGGTCCGCCGCCGACGCCGATCAGCCCGACGGTCCCTGGTGGAGGCGGCAGCGGTCTCCGCGGCGGTCCGCCGCCGACCGGCGGCGATCAGCGAAGGCGGCTCGCTCAAGGTGGTGACCACGCGATTCCGTGACGGGTACCTGCGGAAGAACGGCGTTCCCTACAGCGAGGACGCGAGCATCACGGAGTATTTCGATCGGCTGCCGCCGCATCCGAATGGCGACGTCTGGCTGCTTGTGCTGACAGTCATCGAGGATCCCAAGTACCTGACGCAGCCCTTCTACACGAGCACGCACTTCAAGCTCGAACGCGACGGTACGAAGTGGAACCCGACGCCGTGTCGCACCGATCCGCCGGCGAAGTGATCGAGAATCACCATTCGCGATTCTCGACTCACGATTCGCGATTCGCCACTCACGATTCACGATGTTCACGATTCGCCACTCACGATTCGCGATTCGCGATTGACTAGTGGGTATGTCTGACTTCAATTACCGCGTTCTGGACGAAACGCACCATCGGCCGTGGCCGCTCCCGACCGCGCCCTGGTGCATGACGCAGACCTGGCACAACCTGCTGTTTGCCCACTGGCCGGTGGATGCGGGGCGCGTTGCGGGCCCTGGTTCCGCAAGGCCTGCAGCTTGATCTGTATGGCGGGCAGGCGTGGGTTGGTGTGATCCCGTTCCGGATGACCAATGTGGCGCCGCGCGGCATTCCGAGCGTTCCGTTTGTGTCGGCCTTCCCCGAGCTCAATGTGCGCACCTATGTCACCGTCGGTGGCAAGCCCGGTGTGTATTTCTTCAGTCTCGACGCCGGCAGCACCGTGGCTGTCGCTGCCGCGCGGATGCTGTTCGGCCTGCCGTACTTCGCCGCGCGGATGCGGCTGGAGGTGTCAGAGGGGGAGGTGCGTTATGAGAGCGAGCGCGAAACGGGGAGCGGGGGGGCGGCCGCATTCGTCGGACGGTACCGTCCGACCGGTCCGGTGGAACCGCCGTTGGCGGGCACGCTCGAACACTTCCTGACCGAGCGCTATTGTCTGTACCGCGTTGACGACTCATTCCACACGCATCGGCTCGAAGTGCACCACGAGCAATGGCCCCTGCAGGTGGCCGACGCGACGATCGAGCGAAATACGATGGCGGAAGCCGCAGGGATCAGACTACCGGCAACCGCGCCGCTGCTGCACTACGCGCACCGCATGGACATGGTGGCATGGGCGCCGTATCGGGTAACGCAATTGCGTGAATCGTGAATCGTGAATGGGTAATGGTGAATCGTGATTCTTGCTTCGTGATTCCGGGAATTGATGCACCGTAGCGGAGACGTCATTCACGATTCACCATTCACGATTCATGATTGCTACGATCCGCTCGGCTCCGGGAAGAAGTAGTCGGGCAGATCCTTCTTGGTGTCGCGGAGGATCTCGATGATCGCGTCGCGGTCGGCCGGGCTCAGGCGCTGGTAGACCTTGTCGGTGTCCTTTCCGGAAAGCACTTCCCACAGCCGCGCGTAGACGGCGGACTTCGCCGCGTCGGGCAGTGCGTCGAACGCTTCTGAGTAGATCATGTAGCTGCACGGGTACTTCAGCAGCCGCTGGCGGGTGTCCAGCTGGTGCAGCGATCGACCCTTCTTGTCGAAGGGACCTCGCGCCGAGAAGTCTTTCGCGAAGCTGGTCGGCCCTTCGAGCGGCCCCGGGATCGGCGCCTCGTCGATGAAGAGCATGTAGTCGACCAGCGCCTTCACGGTGTCGACGAGCGGCCGGTCGGCGTCCGCTCCCAGCCGCGCGTTCCAGCCCAGGCGCGTGATCCAGGTTCATCATGCCCGGCCTGATGCTCGAGAACCATCAGCGCGACGATGTCGCTGGTCAGCGTCGGATAGCCGGTGGGATCGAACTTGCCCTCGAGCGACGTGAGGTGAACCGTCTGCGGCGTGATCATCCTGGCGAGATCGCCGGGGTCGGTCGCGATCGCGTTCCCCATGTGGCGGTCGGCGTGATGCTTGCCCGTGACGTACCAGCCGCCCCATCGTGTTTCGAAGGGACTGTTGTGATCCGTCATGTAGACCGGACCGTAGTTCGCGGTGCCATCCGGCCCGGGGAAGACGCTGCCGATGAACGGACCGGGCACGTTCTGGGTCGTGTCCGAGACGTGACAGTACACGCAGGCGCTGTCGGTGCGCTCGAACTGCGGGATGCCGGTCTGATTCTGATGAAGCTGATAGAAGATCGACCCGAGCTTCGGATCCTGCGAGATGAACTCGAGGACGTCACCGCCGCGCACGAAACCGACCGCGACGTTGTCACCGAAGTAGAGGGCGCGCGGATTCTGCGGCGAGATCCGCCTGGCCTGGAAGCTCGTCTTCGAGAAGACGAGGAGCTGCGATTCGACCGGGACGTTCAGTGCCTTGAGCACCGAGCGGAGATAGCCGGTGACCGGCTCGGATTCGAGGGTCACCTCGCCGTTTCGTCAGCCGCTCGTTCAGCTTGAAGACCGGGTCAGACTGCGGTGACGTGCCGTAGGCGATCGCCGGATGATTGCGGACGAGCGATGGCGCCACCTGCGGACGCTGCTGTGCGTAGACAGTCGCTCCGAGCCAGGCCAGGACGGCAAGCGCAAGGGCGCCCGGACGTCCTACGCGGACGAACGCCGCGACGCTGCGACGGGAACCTGGGGACAGGGGCACACGGTTCAGCATCACTTGTCTCCTGCGGAGAATCGCCGTGGACGCTGGCGATGAGACGGACGAGAGGTGCCGCACGTCGACGATGGCGTCGTATCCGTCGTCATCGTGACCTCGAAATCGAGACCAGCTGCGGCGTCAGCGTCAATCAGCGCCGACGCCCATTGCGGGCGGGCCACCATGTCGGCGATCGAGTAGCGGTCGAGGACGGCGAGGAACGCGGCGAAACGCTTCCGCGAGCGCGCCCTTGAGACCACAGGCCTGGGCGAGTGGGCAGGTATTCGTGTGCCGGTCGAAACACTCGACGAGCACGCTCGACTCGGTCCGCCGAACCACGTCGCCAACGCGGATGTGCTCGGGCGGACGCGCCAAGGTGAACCCGCCGGCGCGCCCGCGAGTCGTCTCGATGTAGCCGAGGTGCTGGAGTCCGTTGACAACTTTGACGACGTGGTGACGGGAGATTCCGTAGGCGCTCGCCACGTCGGCCGTCAGGCATCGCTCATCCGGACGGGCTGCGGCGTAGACGAGGATCCGCAGGGCGTAGTCGGTGAACGCGTTAAGTTGCATCCTGAATGCAAGTTTAACAACACCCGATCAGGCAAGCAATTGAGAAATTGACCAATCTGAACGTCGGAATATTTCCCAACAATCCTTCAATGTTCAAATTGGTCAATCGTCAATCTCACCCTGTTCTCTCCGGTTCCCAGCGAAGCCCGAGCGTCAGGATGCGGTCGAGCAGCCGCTCGTAGCGTCACGCCGTGAACCTCGGCTGATTCCGCGAAATCTTCCCCATAGGCCAGGTTGGGGTTCGGGTTGGCCTCCAGCACCTGCGGGCGCCCCTCCTCGTCCAGCCGGAAGTCGATGCGGGCGTAGCCGTTCAGGTCGAGTGCACGGTAGGCGCGCCGGGCAATGCGATGAATCCGTTCGGCGAGCGCCGTCGTCCAGGTCTGCCTTGTCGGTCATGATTCCGTGGCGCTTCTGGTACTGCGTACTCCACTTGACCCGCTCGGTCGCAATCCGCCAGCGGTTGTCGGGCATCTTGTCGAACGACATCTCCCACACCGGCAGCGTCTCGAGCCGTTCGTTGCCGATGACGCCGACGTAGAGCTCGCGTCCGTCGATGAACCGCTCGACGATCGCGGCGGTGCCGAGGTTCTCGTGGATGAAGTGGACCCGCTTCGCGAGCTGCTCGGTGTTCTCGACGACCGACGCCTGCGAGATGCCGGCGGACGCTTCGAAGAAGAGCGACTTCACGATCAGCGGGAACTGCAGCCGTCTTGGACAGCTGCGGCTTCCGTCCCCGGCCGGACCACGGTGAAGTCGGGAACCGGGATGCGGTGATAGGCGAGCAGCTTCTTCGAGAGCGCCTTGTCGCGGGCCAGGATCAGGCCGCGCGGATTGCACCCGGTGTACGGCAGGCGCAGCAGCTCCAGGTAGCTGACGACGTTCTGGTCGAAGGTGGTGACGTCGGCGAACGCCTCCATCAGGTTGAACACGATGTGCGGCTTGAACTCCTCGATCGCGGTCCTGATGCCGCTCAGGTTGTCGTGCGTGCCGAGCACGCGGACCTCGTGACCGACTTCGCGCAGCGTTTCGATCACGTCGTACTCCATCTTCCACTCGGCTTCGAGGATGTCGATGCCGGCGGTGTCGTCGGGCGGCACCAGGTGTTCGTGGACGAGGGCGAGAACGCGGCGCTTCTTCACAGGAACAGCCGATGCCCGCCGCTGTGCAGGTAGTTCATCGCCTGCACCGTCAGCAGTACGGTGAACTCCTGGCGCGCGACGTCTTCCGGTACGGCCAGGCGCAGCCGCAGCTCGCGGCAGCGCGCGATCATGTCTTCGAGGACCTGGTCGATGGTGTACTGGAAGATGCCCGTCCAGTTGGCGACGACGCGGCGGACCGGCCGGCGGATGCGCGAGATGAACTGGGCGGCGGTGAGGTTGCGCGGCGAATTCCGGGGCGTCGGAGAAGATCCGGCGGAGATCGCGATCGTAGAAGTTGGGATAGTCCACGCCGTAGTGTTTGCGTTTGGTCCGGTAATGCTGCCGCAGCGTCTTGCGCAGCTTCGGCAGCGGGTCGACTTCGACCGGATTGTCGATGCGCGGCTCGTGCGTCGCGCAACGACTTGCATCAGGCTGTCCATGTATTCCAGCTTCTTCAGCGCGGGCCAGCCGGCGTAGCGCGTCCGCCACTCGCTGTTCGGCGTCAGCCACACGGCAAAGGTCTCGGCGAAGTCCTCGTCGGGATGGCTCTGCGCGTACCACGAATCGAGATGCAGCACGAAGCTCTTGCTGTGCGGCCGCGGCGTGTAGAACTCGGGATACGGCGTCGACGGGTTGCCGAAGATCTCGCGGCGCTGCCGCTTCAGTCGCAGCCGGAACGCGTTGTCGAGCGCGTGCCCGGCCTCGTGGCGAAGGATGCGCATGCCCCATTCGTGCTCGCCGCCTTCGACTTCGAACATCTGCGCTTCTTCGAGCTTCTCCAGCCGCGGATGCGCCAGGTAGAAGGGGATGGCGATCGAGGTGGCGCCGTCGGGAGTGAACCACTCGTCGGCCAGGTAGAAGTGGATCGGCAGGCGGAGTCCGCGGGCGTCCAGCTCGCCGCGCAGCTGATCGATCCGGCCTGCGAGCGTGCCCTCGATGCGCAGCGGCAGGTCGGCGAGGCGGATGTCGAGCAACTGCTCGTCCCCGAATTCCGGCCAGTCGTCACCGATTTTTGGCTGCCTCATGCCGTCCGCGGTTAGAGAATACAGGGAATAGGGTAGGGTGAGGTGTGACTCCCGGAGGCTGCGGATGAGACCCTTGCTCGTTTCAGGCGTGGTGGTGTGTATGTCGGTGGCGATACTCGGGCAGGAGCGCGATCGGGCAAAAGTCGCGGACAAGTACAAGTGGAATCTGGCGGACATCTATCCGTCGGAGGCGGCGTGGCGCGCGGAGAAGGAGCGGGTCCTCGCTGAAGTGCCTCGGCTGCACGACTCGCGCGGAAAGCTCGCGGCGTCGCCGCAGACGCTGGCCGACACGCTGGAACTGATGTCACGGCTGGACAAGGAATTGTCGCGGCTGTATGTCTACGCCAGCATGCTGTCTGACCTCGATACGCGCGTGTCGGGCCCGCAAGGGATGCAGCAGGAGATGCAGCAGGCATATGCGACCTTCTCCGCCGAAGCCTCCTACATCGAGCCGGAGATCCTGAAGATCGGCGGCGCGACGATCGACCAGTTCGTAGCCGCTGAACCGCGCCTCAAGATCTACGCCTTCTACCTCCACGACATCGTCCGGCGCGCGTCGCACACGCTGAGCGACGGGGAAGAGAAGATTCTTGCCAATGCCGGTCCGCTCGGCGGCTCGGCGAGCAACATCTACAACATCCTTGCGAATGCCGACTTTCCGTATCCGATCGTGAAGTTCAGCGATCGCGAGGTCAAGGTTGACCAGGCCAACTACGGCGCGCTGCGCACCTCGCCGAATCGGGAGGATCGGAAGCTCGCCATGTCCTCGTTCTTCGGCGCGCTCGGCTCCTTCAGCCGCACCTTCGGGACGACGCTCGACAGCGAAGTCCAGAAGGTCCGGTTCTACGCGAAGTCACGCAACTACAAGACCGATCTCGAGCTGGCGCTCGATGGCCCGAACATCCCGACGTCGGTCTACACACGGTTGATCGACGGTGTCGAACCGGAACCTGGCGACGTTCCACCGCTACCTGCGGCTGCGCAAGAAGATGCTGGGAGTCAGCGATCAGCTCCATTACTACGATCTCTACGCGCCGCTGGTGAAAGAGGTGAACCTGAAATACACGCCTGATGAGGCGATGAAGCACGTCATCGACGCGGTGAAGCCGCTCGGCCCTGATTACGCCGCGATTGTCCAGAAGGCGTTCAGCGAGCGGTGGGTCGACTTCTATCCGACGGAGGGGAAGCAGTCAGGCGCGTATTCGAACGGCGGGGCCTATGACGTCCACCCGTTCATGCTGCTGAACTATCTGGGCGAGTACAACGACGTCAGCACGCTGGCGCACGAGCTGGGGCACACGATGCACAGCTATTACTCGAACAAGACCCAGCCGTACGCGACTGCCAGTTACCAGACGTTCGTGGCCGAGGTCGCGTCGACCTTCAACGAGGCCCTGCTGATGGACTACATGCTCAAGCAGATCAAAGACAAACCGACGCGGCTGGCGCTGCTGGGCAATTACCTGGAGAACGCCAAGGCGACGGTGTTCCGTCAGACGCAGTTCGCCGAGTTCGAACTGCGGATGCACGAGATTGCGGAGAAGGGTCAGCCGATCACCGGCGACGCCCTGGCCAATTTGTATCTCGATATCACCAGGCGCTACTACGGCGACAAGGAAGGGATCACCGTGGTGGACGACTACATCAAGCACGAGTGGAGCTATATCCCGCACTTCTACCGCGACTTCTATGTCTTCCAGTACGCCACCTCGTTCACCGCGGCTGAAGCGCTCTCGTCGAAGGTGCTGTCGGGCGACAAGGCGGCCACCGAACGGTACCTGCGATTCATCAGCGCCGGCGGCTCGAAGTACCCGATTGATCTTCTCAAGGACGCGGGCGTAGACATGACAACCGACGAGCCGCTCGATCTGACGATCAAGAAGATGAACGCGGTGATGGACGAGATGGAAGCGCTGCTGAATTGATGATTGACCATTCGAAACATTTGAAAATTTGATTCGCTGTCACGTGATCAATGTTCAGATTGGTCAATCGTCGATTCATATAGCGCCGGCAAGTCGCGCGCGCGAGGCATGGGCGATGCACCGTCGCCAGGCATGAAGTCACTGTTGATCGCATTCGGACTCCTGGGCGCCACGGCAACACCACCGCAGCACCACGCGGCCAACATCACGCTCCCGCTGCACCTCACCGGCGCCCTCATCAGCGCCGGCGGGGTCGGCAATCCGACCGGAACAGGGCGGGTCGAACTGCAAATCAAGCGCTGGTCGTCCGCGAACGAGCGCAGCGCCCTGCTCAAGGCGCTGACGGAGAAAGGGCAGGACGAGCTCCTGCATCAACTCAGCGGCGCCAAGTCGGTTGGTACCATCCGCGTCAACACGCAGCTCGCGTGGGACTTGCGCTACGCGCGCGAGATCCCTGACGAGGAAGGTGGGACGCGCGTGTTCCTGGCCACCGATCGGCCGATGAGCGCATGGGAGATCTGGAACGAGCCGCGGTACTCGCAGTATCCGTTCACGTTGATCGATCTGCGATTCCCGCCGGAAGGTGAGCCGACCGGAGCGTTGATGCTGGCGGCGAAGGTCACGCCGGACAAGGACGGCCGGTTCGTCAACGTCGAGAATTTCGCGACGCAGCCGATCCAGATGACGGACGTTCACATTGAACATTGACCAATTTGAAGATTTGAACATCCCAATTAGGCAACAGCAATTGGTCAATGTTCAGATTGGTCAATCGTCAATACGAATCGGACAAGGACCTGCGTCGGCGATCTGGCGGACGCGGTCCTTGAACACTGCGACCCACTGCTGCAGGTCGCGTTCATCGTCGGTCGCGGTCTGAAACTCGGGGAAGCGCGCGCGGCGGAAGAAGTCGCGAAGCTGCTCGTCGGTCAACGCCGTGAGACCGTCGGCGACCTGCCGTCGCGCGGCTTCGGAGATCTGCGCGTTGGGAAACGTGCCGCCGCGCCAGGGCAGCGCGTGCATGCTGACGCGACAGGCTGAACGATCCTGCCAGACCGGCAGCGCTCCCCAGCTGCCGATGTTTACCTTCGTGGGACCGAACGTGGCCCCGAGATCCTGAATCATGGCCAGTGGCCTGACGCAGTCCGGGACCGGAGTCGACGGGGTGCCGTCGAGGCAGACGAGCCGCTGGTTCTCGGGCTTGTTATCCCAGTGTGCGAGGAACACGGCAGTAAGCCGCAGCGCGTCGAGGTCGTCGAGATGGGCGGTGTTGTTCTGCACTTCCCACCACGCCCATCCCTCGGCGTCGTCGGTCTCGATCGCAGGAGCGGGGAACCGGCGTTCGAGCGCCACCCAATCGAAGTCGGTATAGCCGTTGGCGAAGCCGCCCGGTCCAAGCAGCTCACGGGTGGAGGTCCACGTGGCGGCGACGGTGGTCATAAACGGATCGCGCGGGCACCCGTAACAGCGGAGTCGCGGCACGATGTCGACCTCGTCCGCCGGAAAGCCCAGCGCGCGCAGCAGCCGGGTGCCCGCCACCTCTCCTTGAATCTCCGGGTTGCGGCCGTACTTCACCTTGACCACCATGCCGCCATCGAGCACACAGTTGAACTTGGCCGTCGTGCCGGATGGCGACTCGTTGACGAACCGGCAGCTGTGAACGTCGCGCACCGCCCCGTCACGTAACAACGGAGGGCTCGTCGTGAATGAGGCGCGATCGGTTGACGACAGCCGCCATTCGGCGCGGCGTAGCATCGCGTCGCGCCGCTGCCGGGCATCGGGTCCGGACAGATGCCAATCCGCGGACGTCTCGGGTACGTAATTGCCAAGAGGTGGCGCGCCGTGGTGCTGCGCGGCCGCGAGGAACGTGGTCACTGAGGCGAGAGTTACTAGGACGAGGATCGCGGTGATCACCCCGGCGCGCATGCCAGGACAGGTCAGCAACATGCGGGCCAGCTCGGCTGGGGACTAGCTGGTAGCGAGTAGCTGGTAGCGGGTAGCTGGTAGCCGGTAGCTGGTAGCCGGTAGCTGGTAGCCGGTGGCCAGCCGGTAGCTGGTAGCTCGTAGCCGGTGGCAGCGGTCGGGGGGTATGGCCACCAGCTACCCGCTACCAGCTACCAGCTACCAGCTACAGAATGTTCTTCCCCAGCGCCGACAGCGCCAGCTCGGTGGCAAACTCGGCGGTCGTGTTGCGCACGTCGAGTGTGGGGTTCACTTCGACCAGGTCGAGGGCGACGAGTCGCTGTGAGTCCGCAACCAACTCCATGATCATGTGCGCCTCGCGGTAGTCGAAACCGCCTTTGACCGGCGTGCCGACGCCTGGCGCGATGGCCGGATCGCACACGTCCAGGTCGAACGAGACGTGCACGCCACCCGTGCCGGACGTCGCGATCGCGATGGCGCGTTCGGCGATGACGGCAATGCCGGATCGGTCGATGTCCTTCATGGTGAAGGTGTGGATGCCCGAGGCGCGGATCTGCGCCTTCTCCTCTTCGTCGATGTTGCGGATGCCGACCAGGACCGTATGGGCTGGCGAGATCGACGGGTTGGATCCGATACGGGAGAGCTCCGCCGGCTCATTCCCGAGGAGCGCCGCCAGTGGCATGCCGTGCACGTTGCCGCTGGTGGAAGTCGCCGGCGTGTTCATGTCCCCGTGAGCGTCGATCCAGATCAGGCCAAGCGGCTGACGGTGCTCGCGTCGCACCCAATCGGCACTGGCGGCAACCGACCCCGCGGCCAGGCTGTGGTCGCCCCCGAGCACCAGTGGAATGGCTCCGCGGTTGAGTGCGTCGAGGCACGTCGCGTAAAGGCGCTCGCATACCGCCGCAATCTCGTGAACGTACTTCTTCCGGTTGTCGGCTTCGTGATGCAGCTCGCGAATCGGTGCCTGGACGTTGCCGCGGTCCACCACGGTGCGCCCGAGTGCGGCGATCTGATCCCCGAGCCCCGCGATCCGGAACGCGGACGGCCCCATGTCGACCCCGCGCCGCCCGCCACCAAGATCGAGGGGAACGCCGATGATGTGAATCGGTTTCAACTCCCAACTCCCAACATCTATCGTGTCCCCAATTCCCAAGGTTCGGTCGATGCCCAACCCGCCCGCATCCGCCAAGGCCTTTGGGAGTTGGACCAGCGAAGCCGTTGGGAGTTGGAAGTTACCGCAGTTTTACTGAAACAGACATCCCCTCGCTCCCTGGCGACACGATGGACGTGAACAGCTGCGGGTGTGTCTGGATGGCCTTGAGAAACGGCTCCATCTCCGTCTTCTTGTTGACGACGTTGTGGGCGGTGAAGACGGCGCCTGGAGTCATGCGCGGGAAGACCAGATCGAAGAATTTCTGATAGTCGGGCTTCCAGGCGTCGAGGAATACGAAGTCAAATGCTCCCTGGACCTTCGGGATCTCCTTGAAGGCGTCGCCGTGCACGACCCGGACGACGTCGGTGAGCCCGGCGCGGCGGATGTTCTCGGCCGCCTCTTTCGCACGCTGCGGGTCGTACTCGATGCTGACGACCTTGCCGCCGGTTTCGCGTGCGCCGAGCCCAAGCCAGATCCCGCTGTAACCGCTCGCGGCGCCGATCTCGAGGATCGACTTCGCGCCGCGCGTCGCGACCAGGACGCGAAGGAACCGGCCGTCCTCCTCGGAGATCGCAAGCTGTCCCTTGTCGGCGGCACGGATGCTCTTCAGCATCGATTCAATCTGAGGAGTGAGTGCGCCGGACGCCTTGCTTTGCGCAAGAGAGGGAGCGACGAATAACAGACCGCTCATCAGAACGAGACCACAAACACGCATCGGGCGATTCTACGTCGTCGTTCGCATCGTTGGACCGAACGGTGCGATTCGAACGACTAGCGTGGTGCGGCGGCGACGAACGCCGCCGCCTTTGCTGCCGTGTCGCGACCGTCAGCGATGCAATCGGGAATGCCGATCGCGCGAAAGCCGCTGCCGGTAATGAACACACCCGGCAGGCTGGCGACGTGCTGCTCGATGGTGGCGACGCGGTGCTGGTGTCCGACCTCGTACTGCGGGCTCTGGCGGGTCCACCGGAACAAGCGTGCGAACACCGGTTCCCCGCTGATCCCCATCAGCGCCGTCAGTTCCCGGCGCGCGATGTCGATCAGTTCAGCGTCGCCGGCGTCGAGCCGGTGAGGGTCGCGTCCGCCGCCGAGGAACGCGCGCAGCAGCACATGCCCGGCCGGCGCGCGGCCGGGCCACTTCGACGTCACCCATGTTCCGGCCAGCAACGCGGTGCGTTCGACGCGCGGGACGACGAACCCCGAGCCGTGCATCGGGTGCGATACCTGATCGGCGGAGTAGCCGAAAGCGACGGTAGCGGTCGACGCGTAGGGGATGGCCTCACACAAGGCCGCAAGGGTCGTATCCAGCGATCGCAGCAGGCCGCCGGTAACGTAGGCTGGCGTCGCCAGGATCACCGCGCGTGCCTCGACGCGGTGATCAGCGGTTTCGACGCGCCACATGCCATTGCGCCGGAGTTCCAGGGCGCGTGCATTGAGGAGGACCGTGCCGGGAGCGAGCGATGCCGCAAGCGTCTCGACGAGCTCTCCGGTTCCTCCGGGAAGCGACACGAACGCGCCCTGCGGCGACGGCTTCACGTTCAGCGCCCGGAACGCCTTCAGCACACTGCCGGACTGACGCTCGGCTTCGACCAGACGAGGGAACAGCGAGCGGACCGACAAGCGCTCCGCGTCACCGGCATGGATGCCGGCGAGCAGCGGGTCGGCCAGGTAGTCGACTGCCTCCTGCCCGAATCGGCGTCGGACGAACGACGCGATCGACTCGTCCTCGCCGCCGCCTTGCGGAAGCAGGAGTTCGGCGCCCATCCGCAGTTTCCCGCCCAGGCTGAAGAGCGGTGAACGGGCCAGCGCCATGAACTTCAACGGAAAGCCAAGAAACGAGCCTTCCGTAATCGGATGCAGCGTGCCGTCGCGCATCACGTATGCGGTGCGCGGCGTGAGGGTCGACACCAGTCGCTCGCCGAGTCCCAGTTCACGGCACAACGCGACGGCGGCCGGCTTCTGCACCAGCAGCGAGTCTGGCCCTCCGTCCACCACCCAGCCGTCGAAGCGCTCCGTGCAGATCACGCCGCCAGGGCGTGATCCGGCTTCGACGACGCGCGTGCTGACGCCGCGACGCTGCAGCTCGAACGCGGCGGACAGGCCGGAGATGCCGCCGCCGATGATGGCGACGTCGACCATGTCAGCGGAAACGGCGCGAGGCGGAGTGAACGTACTGCGCCAGCATCTGCACGTGTTCGAGCGGTGTCGACGGGAGAATGCCGTGGCCGAGGTTGAAGACGTGTCCCGGGCGGCCGCCGACTCGGCGCAGGATCTCGTCGGTCTGATGGAACATGCGTCCGGTGGGGCCCAGCAGCAGCGTCGGATCGAGATTGCCCTGAACTCCCTGATCGCCGCCGATTCGCTCCCAGGCGTCGTCGATCGCGATGCGCCAGTCGGCGCCGATCACGTCGCCACCAGCGTCCCGCAGGTCGTCCAGGATGGTCGCGGTGCCGGTGCCGAAATGAATCGTCGGCACACGCTGTCCGATGCTGGTCGAAGATCCGCTTCGTGTGGGGCAGGGCGAACTCGCTGTAGTCGGCCTTGTTCAGCGTGCCGACCCATGAGTCGAACACCTGGACCGCGTCGATGCCCGCCTCGATCTGCGCGACGAGATAGTCGGCAACAACGTGCGCCAGTTTTTCGCACAGGCGATGCCACGCATCGGGATGGCCGTACATCAGCGCCTTGGTCTTGGCGAAGTTGTTCGAATGCCCGCCCTCGATCGCGTACGACGCCAGCGTGAACGGCGCACCGGCAAACCCGATCAACGGAACCCGGCCATCGAGCTCGCGCTGAACCTGGACGACAGCAGCGAGCACGTGCGCGAGCGCCTCTCGCGGCTCGAACAGCTTGAGCCGATCGATATCTGCGCCGTTGGCGATCGGTCGCTCAATCTGCGGTCCTTCGCCTTTGACGAAATCGAACGGCAGTCCCATCGGCTCGAGGGGAAGCAGCAGGTCGGAGAACAGGATGGCCGCGTCGACGTCGATCGCGTTGACCGGCTGCAGCGTCACGTCGGTGGCGAGGTCCGGCTGGCGGCAGATGTCGAGCAGGGAGTATCGCTCGCGGATGGCGCGGTAGTCGGCCATGTAGCGGCCGGCCTGACGCATGAACCAGACGGGGGTGACATCGACCGGCTCGCGCCGGCATGCCTTCAGGAACCGATCGTTTTTCAACAGTTTAGTCTCGGGGAATGATCAGACCGCGGGCGAGAGTCACCAGTTCGTCGAGCCACAGCGGCGCGTAGTGCAGTTCCGCCCCCAACGCCTGAAGTTCGTGCTTCTGCGGGTCGTCCAGATGGTAGTCGCTGGTCACGATGGCGACGGGAATAGACGCGAGTCCCGGCACCGCTCTCGACAGTACGCAAGGAGCGACAGGCTGGCGGCCAGCGGCATGCGCAGGTCAAGGATGATCGCGTTCGGGCAATGGACCTGGGCGAGAGCCAATCCTTCGTCGGCGGACCGCGCGGCCCACACCTCGTGTCCTTCGAGCCGGAGGGTCCTCGACACCGTGTCCGCGACGCTCGCGTTGTCGTGCACGATCAGCACGCGGGCGACGGCCGTCGACGGGGAGGACACGGCCCATTGTGGTCAGCGGCCGCCGGGCGGTCAAGTCGCCGAAAAGGTCAGAGGCCCTAACCAGACCGTCTATCGCGGCGCTGAACGATGCTTCATGCTATATTCAGCCGGTTTCCGCCGGTCTTTTTCCCGGCCAACGGTCGTCGTATGTACTTCCGTCGGAGGTTGTATTGAGCCCAATCCTCGTGCGGCCCGTCCGCGAGCAGCTCGAGCACGATCGGGTGATTCGCCTGCTGCAGGCGAAGTACAAGAGAAAGTTCGAGGTCGCGATCAATCCCGGCAACGAGCAGACGATGCCGGTCGGGAACGATGGCGCCCCGTGGTTTCCCGACCTCGTGCTCCAGTCGCAGGAGCGCGGTCGCAAACTGCTGGGTATCGTCGAGGTCGAGACCGACCGAATCGGTGAACCATCTGGAAGCGATGTCGCAGTGGGTCACCTTCTCGAAGTTCAAGGCTGCATTCCACTTGTACGTGCCGACGGCTGCATCGACAACGCCCGACGGCTGTGCACGGACTTGAACATCGACGTCGCCGAACTCTGGGCGTATCAGTCGGTCGGGGAGCAGATCCGCTTCACACTCGTGCAGCGCTCGGCTGCAGCAGAGAAGGCGCGCGCCGCTGAAACCGTCGAGCGGCCGAAGGCGGTCGCCAAGCCTGCCGCCGCCCCGCGCCCGGCCGGTCGCAATGGCGCGGTTGCGGCGGTCCGGCCTGCCGCCCGCTCAACGCGTCGCGCCGCACCGGCCCAGCCGGTTCGCCCGAAAGACGACGGCCAAGGCGGCCAAGCCGGCGGCCCGGCGAAGCGCTCGCCGCCAAGGCGGCCCGTAAGACGACGACCAGTTCGCGCTCGCAAAAGCGCCGGTAGCCGTCGTGCCGTTCCTGCGGGTCATTCGCGACAAGCGCGGGTACGAGACGACGTACCTGATGCACTGGTATCGCGACGGCAACCGCCAGCATTCCCGAATCCTGTACGTCTTCCGGTCTCCAGGAGGCGTCCGCATTGGCCGCGATCCACTCGAACCCGAGGTGCTCCGGCAAATCGAGGCGCAGCATCCGGACATCACGTTCGACTGGAAGGTCGTGCGCGAGAACCAGCAGATCGTCGACGTCGCGCCGGAACCGCGGCGCCGGCGGCCGCGGGCCGACGAAGCCGAGGCTGCACCGGTTGTCACGCCTCGCGTCCGGTGGAAGCGCCGCCGCCGGCGCCCGATCCGACCCGCCATCCCGTCGAAGATCGAGGGTGACACACCCGACGCGCAGATCGCATTCCTGTCGGAGGTTTATCCGCAGGTGTGCGACCGGATTCAGCAGCGCAATCTCGAGCCAGTCGCGCCACGAGGCGCTGCTGTCGCTGGCCGAACGGTTGAACCCCGCCTCGTGGACGGACGCTGACCAGATCACGACCGGGTTGGAGCAGGCCGCGGAAGCCCTCGAGCGGTTCGCCCACGTGTTCGCAAAGCGCCGACGCCGCGCCCGGCGCAAAGCGAAACCGTCCGCGACACCGGACACGGCCGAGGCGCCATCACTGGACGGGGAGTCCACGCTGGAGGCGAGCCTGGACTCCGACGATCCAGATCCGGACGCCGAAGAAAGCACGCCGCACTGATGCACTGGCTCGAGGCCGTGATCGTGCGCGTCGCGCACATGGGCGCCTGGGGCATTCTGCTGTTCATCGTTACCTACATCGGCGCGGCAGTGACACTCGCGCCGGCGTTTCTCCTGACGTTTGCGGCCGGCGCGATCTTCGGCCTGTGGCGCGGCACGCTGATCGTCTACTTCGCGGCACTGCTCGGGTCCGTGGCGGTCTACGGGCTTGCCGCACCGCTGGCACACGGACGCATCATGCGGCGCCTCGATCGGGACGCCCGCGTCGCCGCCATCCGCCGTGCGGTCGTCGGCGATGCGCTCTGGGTGATGTTCCTGCTGCGGTTGTCGCCGCTCGTGCCGTACAACCTGCTGAACTATGCGCTGGCGCTGAGCGGCGTACGGTTCAAGGACTTCGTTCTGGCGTCGGTCGGGATGCTGCCGGCCATCGTCATGTACGCGTACTACGGCAAGATCGTCGGCGATGTCGCCAAGCTCGCGGCGGGGGTGTCGCCGCCACGCGGCATCGAGTACTGGACGCTGGTCGGTATCGGACTCGTCGCCACCATCTGGGCGACGCACGTGATCACGCGCGCCGCGCGACAGCGCCATGGATCAGCAGCGGATCGCCGGGACGAACCCATTGACGATTGACCAATTTGAACATTGACCAATTGGGTTGGTGCATGGAGCATCGATCTCGCGATGCTCGAATTGGTCACCGACAAGTTTCCCTGTCAGTACGACGCGAGTCCGTTGGCAGCAGCGGTGTCGATGATCCACTCGACGCGATCATCGGCGTCGCGAAGCAGTTGGCCTGGGTAACGCGTCATGTCTGCCGGCGCGTCGATGGCGGCAGCGACGGCTGCGGCCTTGGTGCGCTCCGGTCACGAGCATCACGATCGCGGCCGACCGGAGGAGCGCCGGCGGTGTGAGCGTGATGCGCCAGGCGTCGAGGTGAGGCGCGAACACAGCGGCGACCTTCGCCATCAGCGGGGCAGGAGAGTCACTGGCGTAGCCCTGTTCGCTCTCACGCCGGGCGACCCAAGCGGACAGCAGCTCGCTCTCCGGAAAGATCGACGCGATGTGACAGTCGTCACCAAGCCCGAGCAGCATGACGTCGAAGACCTCCGGTACCTCGTGTTCATACTGCGCGGCCGCGTCCCGCGCGTCCGGCAACTCCGCGCGGATGCGATGGACGTTGGCGGCAGGGATCGGAATTCGTCCCACCAGTGTGCGCTCGGCCATGCCGAAATTGCTGTCGGGATGATCAGGCGGCACGTGACGCTCGTCGCCCCAGTACAGCTGCACTCGCGCCCAGTCGATGCGATCGCGATGCGGGCGTGCGGGATCGGCCAGCGCGGCATACGTGAGTTCCGGCGTGTGCCCGCCGGTCAACGCGACATGGGCGACGCCTCGTTGTGCGATCGACTGCTCGACAAGTTCCGCGATCCGCGCGGCACTCGCGTCGGCGAAGCTCGTGATGTCGACAACCGTTACTCGTGCCATCGGCGCCCGTCGTACTCAATCAGAAGGTCGGCCTCGTTCGGTCCCCACGATCCTGGCGGGTAGGTAAGCGGCGGATTGCGATCCTGCTCCCACGCGGTCAGCAGCGGATCGACCACCTGCCAGCCGGCCTCGACGATGTCCATGCGGTGGAACAGCGTGTGATCGCCGGCCATCGCGTCGAACAGCAGCGTTTCGTAGCCGGTGACCGGCTCGGCGTGGAAGTACTCCTCGTAGTTGAAGTCCATCCGCACGGTGCCGAGCCTCGAGAACGGGCCCGGGAACCTTCGCGTTGAACGACAGCGAGATGCCTTCGTTCGGCTGAATCCGCAGCAACAGGACGTTCGGATCGAGCTTGTCGATCGGCATGTTGCGGAAGAGCGTCATCGGCGCCCGCTTGAACTGTACGGCCACTGTGGTGACGCGCGTCGCCAGCCGCTTGCCGGTCCGCAGGTAGAAGGGCACGCCGCGCCCAGCGCCAGTTGTCCAGGAACAGCCGCATCGCGACGAACGTTTCGGTGGTCGACTGCGGATCCGACTTTCGGTTCCTGCCGGTAACCGGTGTACTGGCCGCGGATGACGTTTCGCTTGATGTCGCTGGCGGAGAACGGCTGGATCGCGTGGAGGACCTTGACCTTCTCGTTCTGCACTTCCGAGGCCTGGAACGAAATCGGCGGTTCCATCGCCGACGAGCGCGAGCAGCTGGAACATGTGGTTCTGCACGATGTCGCGCAGGGCGCCGGCCTTGTCGTAGTAGCCGCCGCGCGACCCGATGCCGACGTCTTCGGCAACCGTCATCTGCACGTGGTCCACGTAGCGACGGTTCCAGATTGGCTCGAAGATGCCGTTCGCGAACCGGAACGCGAGGATGTTCTGAACGGTTTCCTTGCCCGAGGTAGTGATCGATGCGGATAGATCTGCGACTCGTCGAGGGCGCTGCGACAGCTGCGCGTTCAGGGCGCGCGCGCTCGTCAGGTCATAGCCGAACGGCTTCTCGATGATGACGCGACGCCAGCCGCGCTCCTCCGGACGTCAGCCCGGCATGCGCGAGATGGCCGGCGACGGTGCCGAACAGGTCGGGGGGAATGGCGAAGTAGAACAGGTAGTTCGGCGGGATCCGGCGGTCGCATTCGATCTTGGCGAGCGCGTCCTTGATTCGCGCGTAGAGCCCTTCGTCCTGCAGTTCGCCGGCGACGTAATGCAGCCGTTCGGCGAGCCAGCGCCACTTGTCGTCCTCGAGCGGCTCACCCTCTTCCTTCTCGACCTGCTCGTGCATGTCCGTGCGGAACTGCTCGTCGCTTCCGGGGTTCCTCGCGCGACGCCGAGGACGGCAAACGACGCTCGGCAGGTGCCCGGACTCGACGAGGTTGTAGATCGCCGGCAGCAGCTTGCGGCGCGTCAGATCGCCGGATGCGCCGATGATGACGAGGACACAGTCGTTCGAGGTGCGTTCGAATGACGTTCGACATCGTTCGAAACGTTCGACGCGTTCGGGGCGTTCGAAACGTTCGTGGCGGTCGGAGACGTTTCGGCGGCGTCATCGTTCCGAGTGGCCGCCGAACTGCGCGCGGAGCGCGGACAGGAGCTTTTCGCCGAAGGTGTGGTCGCGACGCGAGCGGAACCGCGCGAACAGCGCTGTCGGTCAGCACGTCGGCCGGCGACGTCCTCTTCGATCGCGGCCTCGACGGTCCAGCGCCCTTCGCCGGAGTCGGGGACGTGGCCTTCGAACTGCGCGAGCTGCGGATCCTCGACGAGCGCACGCGCCGCCAGATCGAGCAGCCACGAACTGACGACGCTGCCGCGACGCCAGAGTTCGGCGATCGCCGGAAGGTCCAAGTCGTAGCGCTGGTCCGCCGGCAGCGACTCGCTCGACGGCGTTCCGCAGGATGTCGAAGCCTTCGGCGTACGACTGCATCAGGCCGTACTCGATCCCGTTGTGGATCATCTTGACGAAGTGACCGGCGCCCGCCGGACCGCAGTGCAGGAAGCCTTCGTGCGCAGTCGTGACGGTGGTGTCGAGGCTGGGCGTCGGCGCGACTGTGCCCTGACCCGGTGCGAGCGTGCGAAAGATCGGCGCCAGCCGTGCGACGACGTCGGTGTCGCCGCCGATCATGAGGCAGTACCCGCGCTCGGCGCCCCAGACGCCGCCGCTCGTGCCGGCGTCGACGTAGTGCAACCCGCGCGTCTTGAGCGCCGCCGCCCGCCGCACATCGTCCTTGAAGTGAGAGTTGCCGCCGTCGATGACGACGTCGCCCGGCGCCATGCGGTCGGCGAGTGCGTTGATTGTCTGTTCGGTCGGTGCTCCGGCCGGAACCATCACCCAGACGGCGCGCGGTGGCTTCGAGCCTGGCCACGAGGTCGTCGATCGACGCGCTGCCGGCAATGCCGTTGCCCTGCAGCGCGGCGACCGCGTCCGCGCTGCGATCCCAGGTCACCAGCGTGTGACCAGCCGTCGGCGAGTCGTCGCGCCATGTTGCCGCCCATGCGGCCGAGTCCGATCAGTCCGAGTTGCATCGTTCGCCCATGCCGGGACCGCGTCGCGGATCCCGGCCTACAAACACCTGTAGGGCGGGATCCGCGCAGCGGACCCGCCGTTGCCAATCATGTCGTCGCGCGCGGCGCGTTCAGCAGCAACTCCAATTCGTCCGGATGCGCCGCACGGAGCAGCGCGTCGCGCGCTCGAGCGTCCCACTCTGCACCAGGCGGGCCAGCGACTCCTCGAACGTGAACGAGCCAAGTTGCCGCGTGATGGTGATCTCCTGATTCAGATGCTGCAGCGCGTTCTTGCGGATGTGCTGCCGCGCGCCGTAGCTCACCATCATCAGCTCGGCCACCGGCATCAGGCCGCCCGCGCGGACCGGGACCAGCGTCTGCGTCAGCACGGCGGCGAGCGCCATCGACAGTTCCTGGCGGACGGCGTTCTGGCGCTCGGTCGGAAACGCATCGGCCACTCGCGCGATCGCAGCAGCGACATCGGTCGTGTGGACGGTCGCGAAGACGAGATGGCCGGTCTCCGCCGCCTGCAGCGCGATCCGCATGGTCTCGGGATCGCGCATCTCGCCGACGACGATCACGTCGGGTGCCTGGCGTACGGCGGCGCGGAGCGCGGTCGGGAAGTCGGGGGCGTCGATCCCGATTTCGACCTGTTCGATCAGGCACGAGCCGTGGGGATGGTCGTACTCGATCGGATCTTCGATGGTGATGATGTGACGGCTCTCGCGCGCGTTGAGCTCGGCCACCAGCGCCGCCAGCGTCGTCGTCTTGCCGGAGCCGGTTGGGCCGCCGATCAGAACCAGCCCGCGCGGGAGGCGCGCCAGCTGTGAGATGTCGTGCGAGAAGTGCAGGTCGCGCACGCGCGGGATCGTCAGCGGCAGGGCGCGGATCGCTGCCGCGGCGCGTCCGCGCTCGCGGTGCAGGTTCATCCGGAACCGGCCGAGACCGGCGACGCGGAAGGCAAGGTCCACCGCTTCGCCGGCGGCGTACCGCTGGTGAAGATGACGCGCCGACGATACGGCTGCACGGCGGCTTCGATTTCCTCGCCGCTCAGCGTGTCTCCCGACGCGGGCGTGAGCGTTCCGGTCGCACGAACCATCGGCGCCCGCCCGGCGACGAGGAGCAGGTCGCTGCCGTTCAGGTCGCGTACCAGGCGGAGCCAGTCGTCCAGCCGGCCGCTGCTGCCACGTGCGGCCAGCGGGACGGCGTGCAGTTCGGAGACGAGCTGGTCGAGCTCGTCACCGTGGTTCACCGGTGGGCTCCGGCGAAGCGGCCTCGATGGCGAGCACCTTGTTCAACCGGCGGCGATGGCGTTCTTCGCCGGAGAACGACGCCGACAGGAACGCCTCGACGAGCTCCTGCGCGAGCGCGGGGCCAATGACGCGCGCGCCGATGCACAGCACGTTCATGTCGTCGTGCTCGACGGCCTGATGTGCCGTGTAGGTGTCGTGGCAGACGGCGGCGCGGATGCCAGGAAACTTGTTGGCCGCGATCGACACGCCGGCGCCGCTGCCGCAGACGATGATGCCGCGGTCCGCTTCGCCGCGATCGCAGGGCGCCGGCCGACGGCTTCGGCTGAGTCGGGGTAGTCGACCGGGGCCGCCGAATTCGTCCCGAGGTCGATGACGTCATGCCCTTCTCCGGCCAGACGCGCCACGAGTTCGTCTTTCAGTTGATAGCCGGCGTGGTCGGCTGCGAGTGCGATTCTCATGGAAAGTTGAAGGTTATAACCTGTCGCCCGTTTCCGTCATCCCCTATAATGTGGCCCATGCGACACACCGCTAAGTTCCTGGCGGCGGGGGCGTTCGCGCTCCTGCTGGCCACCGGCGCATCCTCGCACGTGGTGCGCGCCCAGGCGCCGCCGCAGCAACCGCCGGCACAGCCAAGTGCGGGTGCCGCAGTCGTTCCGCAGCAGCAGCCGACCTTCAGGGTCAGCGTCGATCTGGTCACGACCGACGCGATTCCGCGCGACTCGCGGACCCAGCAGTTCATCGCGGATCTCGAAGCCGGGCGAGTTCGAAATCTACGAAGACGGCGTCAAGCAGAACATCGTGTCGATGGAACTGATCCACGGTGGACGCGCCTACAGCGCGCAGGCGCCGCCGCCGGCGCCCGCTGCAGGAGGGAATCATCCTGCCGCGCAGCCGGCCGACCAACGATGCCGCCGGCCGCGTCTTCCTCGTCTTCATCGACGACCTGCACCTGGACTTCAACCAGACGCCGCGGCTGCGGACGCTGTTGAAGGACATGCTCAAGAATCTGATTCACGACGGCGACATGTTCGGCGTCGTCTCGACCGGGACGTCGTCGATCGAGCAGCAGCTGACCTACGACCGGCAGATTCTGGAGTCGATCTCGAACAAGGTCAGCGGCGGCGGCCTCAAGCCGTCGGAGATCATCAACACCTCGAACGGCGTCGGGCCTGGCAGCGAGCTCCGGCATCGCGCGCACGTGGCGTTCTCGACCGCGTACGACCTGGTGAACAACCTGCAGAAGATCAACAACCGGCGCAAGGCGGTCATCTACATCAGCAGCGGTTACGACTTCAATCCGTTCGAGAAGTCGCGGCTGGAGCATCAGGCGGAAATCATGCAGGCGCAGACGCTCCGATCTGGAGAACGATCCGTTCTTCATGCAGGAGCGCAGCACCAACGCGCTCGGCGAGTCCGACCTGATTCGCGAAGAAGTCGAGCTGACGCGCGCCGCCAACCGCGCCAACGCCAGCTTCTACACGATCGACCCGCGCGGTCTCGTCGCCGGCCAGGACATGTCGGACGAGGTCAACAACCAGGACTTCCAGGAGTACTTGCGCGAGACGCAGGACAGCCTGCGCGTGCTGGCCGAGAACACCGGCGGCTTCGCGATCGTCAACCAGAACGACTTGAACAAGGGACTGAAGCGGATCGACGCCGAGACGAGCGACTACTACATCCTCGGCTACTACTCGAGCAATCCCGACCCGCTGCGCCGCACGCGCCAGCTCGAGGTCAAGGTGACGCGTCCGAACATCGACGTGAAGCACCGGACGTCGTACACCTTCCGCCAGGTGTCGGCTCCCTCCTCGAAGTAGGGTCGCTTCAGCCCCGCCATACGCGTAGCGAAGCTTTAGCCCCGCCATTCCCGCGAGGCTGAAGCCTCGCCCTACAACGCCGCCGGCCGCATCGCGGCGTCGAGCTTCGGCCGCACGCTGTCGAATACGCGGATCACCTCTGACACCGTCCGCGGCAGCCGGCTCATTTTCGGGATAGAGCCATCCCGTCTGCCGCTTCAGCGGGTGTCCGGCAATGCGGCTGCAGAACAACTGCTTCGTCCGGACATCGGCGGCCGCCGCCTGCCACGGGAATGATGCTGATGCCCAAGTCCGTGACGCACCATCGCCTTGATGATCTCGACGTTCTCCGTCTCCATCACGATCTCGGGCTTGATGCGCTCCTGCGCGAAGAACTCCTCGACCAGCTTCCGGGTGATCGATCCGGTCTCGAAGACGATGAAGTGCTGACGGCTGAGATCGGCCGGGGTGATCGTCTTCTTCTTGGCGAGCGGGTGCGTCGGGTAGGTCACCAGCAGCAGTTCTTCCTCGAGCACCGGGACCGACACGAGGTCCGCCGCGTCGACCGGCAGGGTGATCAGGCCGAGATCGCCGGCGCCGGATCGCAGCATCGCGATCGACCGTTCGGCGGTGCCGACGGTGATCTTCAGGTCCAGGTGCGGATGCACGCGTCGCATCTCCGCCAGCAGCGCCGGGAAGACGTACAGGCAGACGGTCATGCCGCCCACCAGCCTCATCGCGCCGTTCAGCGACTCCTGCTTGTCGCTGATGGCGGAGACGGTGTCCTGCAGGTCCTGAAATACACGGTGACTGAGCTGGAGCAGCGACTCGCCGGCCGGCGTGATGCGGATGCGACGGCCGATGCGGTGGAATACCGGCTCGCCGAGCTCGTCCTCGAGGAGCAGGATCTGGCGGCTGATCGCGGACTGCGAGACGTGCAGCTTGGCGCCGGCGGCGGTGAACGATCCGGTGTCGGCGATGGCGCGGATGATCTCGAGCTGGCGGAGATCCATGCGCCTAGCTTATATGCTCGCCACGCATCGATCTAGGCGAAACGATGCCGGGCCAGGATATACGAGGCGTTGCTCTCGCTGTCAGATGTTGGGGATTGGGAGTTGCGCGTTGAGCGCCGCTCTCGTGCGTTCGACCGCCTCGCGCAGGTAGTCTTCGTCCATCTCGATGCCGACGAAGCTGACCTGCAGCTGCGCGCAGGCGACGGCGGTCGACCCGAGGCCCATGAACGGATCGGCAACGAGCGTGCAGGCGGTCGAGGCCGTGCAGCCGCAGGCACATCTCCGGCAGCTTCGGCGGGAACGTGGCCGGATGCGGTCGATCCTTCTCGCGGTTCTGGATCGTCTCGTAGGGAATGAACCAGGTGTTGCCGCGGCACCGCACGCCGGACGCCGCGGTGCGCCAGCGCCCGACGTTCGACTGATCCTGGTACTTCACGCCGACCGCCTGGCGATCGAGCGGCGTGTGCGCGTCGGGCGTGAAGTGGAAGAGGAACTCGTGGCAGTCGTGCAGGAAGCGCCGGCTGTTGATCGGCTTGTAGTGCCCGACCGCCAGATCGTCGGCCAGGCCCGCCCGGGTGCCGGCCAGCGCCTTTTCGATGGCGATCGACTTCACCCAGTGAATCGTGTTCTGCAGCGCCAGCTCGCTTCGCGCCGCCTGCGCCACGTCCATCGCGATCCAGGGGTCGGTCGGCTTGGCGCCGACGTTCAGGAACAGCGACCCGTGCTCGCTCAGCGCGCCGGCGGCTTCATGCACCCACCGTCGCGTCCAGGCGAGGTAGTCCTCGCGCGGCATGGTGTCGTCGTAGCTGCGGTAACGGATCCCGAGGTTGTAGGGAGGGGACGTGACGATCGCGCTGAGGCTGTGCCGGGGCAGCGCTGCCAGGATCGTCGACGCAGTCGCCGAGGTAGAAGCGGAACGTCGCCGGACCCGACGCGAATTGAGTATGCGGTTTTGGGAAACAGGCACAACGGAGGGTGATTGCACCAAGTCAGAACGTGGAAAGTCAAAAGCTCGAAGTCGGGTCAGAAACTTCTGACTGTCTCGACCTCGCTTAGGACGCCTTTGCGGACGATCAGCGTAGCGGCGGAAGCGAGGCGATCAGCGGACACCGTGTGATTGCGGCGATGGCCCTGGGCGTCACACTGTGTGCCTTTCTCCTCGACGTACGTGAGCTCACGGCTCGTCGCCAGCTCGCGGTACCGTCCGATCACGCAGCCGCAGGCCAGCGTTCGAAACCCAAGGAGCCGCACGTTCATGGTTCCTACCCTCCGCTCGCAAAACAGCAAAGGGTGTACCGATGAGTTCGGCACGCACAATCGAACGCTTTTGCGCGGATCTGCGCACCTGCCGAGGACATCGCGTGCTGCGTTCCAGCACGCGGTTGGATCGCATTCAACGTGTTGGAGTCTGCGTCTTGATCGCGCGGTAGCTTTCGAGTTCGACCGCGCGCTGGCGCGCGGCCGCTCCGCGGGCGCGGACGACGCGGACGATGAAGGCGAAGTGGAGCGGGAGCAGGACGGCGAGTTCGGGGCGCGTGGGTCCCGGCGTGAACGCCGGAATCAGGTTGGCGAGCGTGGCGGAGATGAACACGACGCTGAAGAGCGGGTCGATACCGCCGCCGGGCAGCGCCGGTCCGACGGCCATCGCCGTGGTCTCCCAGCGCGGCGCGTCCGGCGCGTCCTCGTAATAGACCTGCAGGTAGCGGCCGATACGTTCGCGCGCCGACGTGCAGCGCATGAATCGCCTCGAACCCGCCGACAAGAACAGCGAGCGGGAAGAGCACGGCGACCGGTAGGTCGCCGAAAAGCAGGAGGAGAACGGCCACCAGTGCCCATCCCAGCAGCGTTACCGGCAGCAGGGCCATGCGCACGGTTCCCCGCAGAGCGATGGTCCCGCGCAGGGACGTGAACTCGGACTCGGTCAGACTCATCGCCGTGGCACCTGTTTTGGAATGGTCGAGCCCGTGATCGCGCCGGGGTGACGCGAAAGTGTACATCAGCCCTTGCAACCTACAGGGTGTTTGCTACAATGCCGACACATCTCGTAACAAGCTGTCTCGCAAAGGGTTGCCTGTGAATCAGACCTCTAGGCTGTTCAGGACCGTCCGACTGATCTGTCTGTTTGCGGCCGTCGCGACGTTCGGTATGCCTGCCGAGTCGTTGGCTGCGGGCAAGACCCGCTCTACGTCTGCCCGCTCGACCACCACAGCCAAGAAGCTCGACCCTTTCAAAGAAGCCGGCTACCTCGACGGCGCGAAGCCGAAGCGCGGCTGCGGCGCGGGCGAAGGCTGTTCAGCTCGCGCGTCAAGCCCGGGAAGTCGCCGAACCGCGGTTCAAGCTGGATGATACCGGCGCGCTGGTGCCGGACATTCGGGCCGAAGCCGCCATCATCTACAACCCGGAAAACGGCAAGGTCCTCTGGGAGAAAACTCTCAGAACCAGCGGTCGATCGCGAGCATCACCAAGGTCATGACCGCGGTGGTGTTCCTCGAGAACAATCCCGACTTGACCGAGACGGTGGTGGTCACGCCGGTGGACGTACGCGCCGCCTCCACGACCTACCTGCGCGCTGGCTACGTGCTGACCAAGAACGACGTGCTGCACCTGATGCTGATTGCCTCGGACAACGCCGCCGCCCGCGTGCTCGCGCGCGTGTCGCCGTATGGCAGCGAGGCCTTCGTGCGCCGCATGACCGAGAAGGCGCGTGAACTGGGTCTCGACCAACACCATCGTACGCCGATCCGTCAGGTCTGCTGTCCGACAACGTCTCGTCCGCCTACGACATGGCCAAGCTGATCACCTACGTTTCCGGTGACGAACGCATTGCCAGCATCATGCGCAAGCAATATCACTCGGTGGCGGTCGGCCGTCAGACGATCCAGGTGCACAGCACCAACCGCCTCGTGATGCAGGGTGATGTCGACGTGCAGGCGGGAAAGACCGGCTTCATCAGCAAGGCTGGTTACTGCCTGGCCACGCTCCTGCGCCTGCCGCAGGGCGGTCCGGAGGTCGCAGTGGTGGTCCTCGGCGCGAAGTCGAACGCCGGCCGATTCATGGAGACGCGCCACCTGTTCGACTGGCTGTCGTCCAAGGCGTCCGAGATGTTCGGGGCGACCGCTCCGGCAGGCGCGACAGCCGCCGCGCCGGCGTCAAACTAAATCAGAATTCAGAATTCAGAATTCAGAATTCAGACCGAATTCAGAATTCAAACCCGCGTGGTTTGCCGGCGAGGGGTGAATGGCGATGGCCTTCACCCCTTCGCTACGTACGGGCAACTGGGTTGCTGTAGTTGAATTTTGCAATTCGAATTCTGCACTTCTGAATTCTGCATTCTGAATTCAGAATGCCCCTAGCTCGTATATCCCCGCTGCATCGCCGCCGCGTCGAGCGGCAGCGTCGCGACGCGCGTCGACGACCGGCATCACCGGACGGGCGGCGCGTCGCGCGTCGAACGCCTTGAGGAAGCGGTGGCAGACGTCGCAGGCGTAGACGCGATAGTCGGCGTCGCCGAGGCGGGCAGCGAATGACGTGATGCGCGTAGCGATCGCTGTTCGCGCAGAACGGGCAGGTCAGCGGCTCGAACTTCCAGCGCAGCGCGCAGCGACCGCAGATCAGGTGTCGTTCCGCCGCCGGGGTGATCACCGCGAAATCGGGAGCGCCGCCGCAGAGCGCGCAGTGCGGGTGGGTCCACAGCGCGAGATCGGGGCGCTGCTGCAGCACCTCGGCACAGCGCGACAGAAACGGCCGCATCGCGAGGCCGAGCACCTCCGACATCGCGTCGCTGTATCCGCGGGGACGTCCGGCGGGACGACGTGGCCGAGTGCTGCCGGTGCGACCGCGCTGCGTTCGGCGGTGCTGCGATACCACTCGCCGACCACCGCCAGCAGTTTCATGTCGCGGCCGATCGCCTGCACCTTCTGGTAATCGATATCGTCGAGCGCTCCGAAGCGTCTCAGGACGTCTGCCGTCTGCCGCACCATCAGTCGCAGATCGCTCAACTCGAGCGGGATGGCGTCGAAGGGGAGCAGCGGGACGCCCCTCGGCCTGATGCCGCGCGATGGTTTCGGCACTCAAGTCGAGCGAGGGCAGCGGCACGCGGCCCTGGATCCGACGCTGCAGTTCCAGCAGCTCCAGGTGCATGTCCACGGCTTCAGCGAGTTCGGGCTGTCGTTCGCGGATGGCTCGCAGTTCGATGGTTTCACGCGATTCGGAGCGCGGCCGTGGAGCCGGCCGTCCTGGGTCAGACACCTGCCGATCATAGCAATTCCGCTCAGCTGTCATTTGATAAGGTGGACGGGATGCGGGTTCTGATGGTGGCGTCGGAGGCGGTGCCGTTTGCGAAGACGGGAGGCCTTGCCGACGTGCTCGGCGCGCTGCCGCGGGCGCTCGTTCGGCTCGGCCACGAGGTGGACGTCGTCATGCCGCGATACCGCGGCATCGAGGCGGAGCCGATCGGCCGGATCACCGTGACCCTCGGAGGGATGGTCGTCGATGCCGCGATGTCTCGCCGCGACGCGCGAGGGCGTACGGACGATCTTCATCGACCACCCTGACTACTTCGATCGCGATTATCTCTACGGTGCCTCAGGCCATGACTATCCCGACAATCCCGAGCGCTTCGCCTTCCTGACGCAGGCCGCGCTCACCTGGGCCTTCGAATCGGCCGTCCGCTACGACGTCGCGCATGCCCACGACTGGCAGACCGGTCTCCTGCCGGTGCAGCTCGACGCAGATGTTCCGGATGCGTCGCGCGTCCCGCCGCATCCCCTGCGTCTTCACCATTCACAACCTGGCGTATCAGGGCGTGTTCGACGCGAGCTGGCTGCCGCGGCTCGGACTGCCGTGGGACCTGATGCACCTCGACGCGCATGGAGTACTGGAACCGCATCAGCTACCTGAAGGCCGGCAATCAATTTCAGCCGCCTGATTACGACCGTCAGTCCCACGCTATGCCGAGGAAATCCAGACGCCGGCACTTGGGTTCGGCTTCGACGGGATCCTGCGCGCCCGCCACGCGGACCTGGTCGGGATCCTGAATGGAATCGATTACGATCAGTGGGATCCGGCGACGCGACCCGCACCTGCCGGAGCCCTTCGACGCCCGCAATCTGGAGGGCAAGGCCGCTGCGAAGCGGCTGGTGCTGGCGACCTACGGGTTTCCCGATACGTCGGAACTGCGCGCCAGACCGCTGGTCGGTATGATTTCGCGGCTGGTCGATCAGAAGGGCTTCGACCTGCTGGCGGATCTGGCGGACGAGTTGCCGCGGCTCGGACGCGACGTTCGTGCGTGCTCGGGGACGGCGAGCGACGGTACGAGGATCTCTGGCTCGGCCTGGCGGCCCGGCACCCCGACACGATCGGCGCTCGGATCGGATTCGATGAACCGCTGTCGCATCTGATCGAAGCGGGGGCTGATCTGTTCCTGATGCCGTCGCGCTTCGAGCCGTGCGGACTGAACCAGATGTACAGCCTGCGCTACGGCACGGTCCCGCTGGTTCGGGCGACGGGCGGACTGTTCGACACGGTGCGCAATTTCGATCCCGCTGACGGGCGAGGGGACCGGGTTCACTTTCGACCAGTATTCGTCGCAGGCGCTGCTGAATACGCTGCGCTGGGCGCTGGACATCTACGCGGAGCGGGACGTCTGGCGGCGGATCCAGGTGGCCGGGATGAGCCAGGATTTTTCCTGGGACGCTTCGGCACGACAGTACGTCAAAGTGTATGAGCGGGCCACTCAGGGCGTGTGGGCGTAGGACTAGACGGAATCAGGATTCAGGATTCACGATTCAGGATTCAGGGAGACGAGAGGCAGATGGCATCCGAGAATGTGAAGACGTTCACCGACAGCAATTTCGACGCAGGAAACGAAGAACGGCGTCGTGCTCGTGGACTTCTGGGCGGAATGGTGCGGGCCGTGCCGGCGGCTGGCGCCGACGGTGGACGCGCTGGCCAAGGACTACGAAGGACGCGTGACGGTCGGCAAGATGAACGTCGACGAGAACCCGGACATCCCGACCAGCCGGTTTCACGTCCGCGGCATTCCGACGCTGGTCGTGCTGAAGAACGGTGAGCTGGTCGATACGATCGTCGGCCTCGCGGGCAAGGAAGACATCAGCAGCATGCTCGACAAGCACCTCGCCTGATGCCCGCCGAAAAGGTCGTCATCATCGGATCCGGCCCGGCCGGATTGACGGCGGCGCTTTACGCGGCGCGCGCCAACCTGAAGCCGGTGCTCATCGAAGGGCTCGAGGCCGGTGGTCAGCTGATGCTGACCACGGCCGTCGAGAACTTTCCCGGGTTTCCCGACGGCATCATGGGACCGGACCTGATGGCCGACGATGCGCACGCAGGCCGAGCACTTCGGCACGCAGACGCTGCAGGGCGATGTCACCCGCGTCGATCTGCAGAAGCGTCCGTTCACGATTCAGCTCGCCGACGGCCGGCGCGTGATCGGCGGAGACGCTGATCATCGCGACCGGTGCGTCGGCGCGCTGGCTCGACATCGGGTCCGATCGCCGCCTGTCCGGTCATGGCGTGTCGACCTGTGCGACCTGTGACGGCTACTTCTTCCGCGGCAAGCCGATCGCGGTCGTCGGCGGCGGCGATTCCGCGATGGAAGAGGCGATCTATCTCACCCGCTTCGCGTCGAAGGTGACCGTCGATCCATCGCCGCGAGACGCTGCGCGCGTCGAAGATCATGCAGGACAAGGCGTTCGCCAATCCGAAGATCGAGTTCGTCTGGGATTCCGAGATCGACCATGTCCACGATCGTCGAACGCGGGGAAGTCACCGGCGTCACGCTGCGCAACCTGAAGACCGGCGACAGCTGTCGGACCTGACCGTCGACGGCGTGTTCATCGCCATCGGCCACACGCCGAACACGAAGTTGTTCACGGGCCAGATCGATCTCGACGAGAACGGCTACGTCCTGACGCACTCAGGCACCAAGACCAACGTGCCGGGCGTGTTCGCCGCCGGCGACGTGCAGGACCATCACTACCGCCAGGCGATCACCGCGGCGGGCACCGGGTGCATGGCGGCGATCGATGCCGAGCGATACCTGGAGGGTCTCCCCGACGAGGACGAGGCGACCGACGACGTGTACGCGCTGCCGAGGGCCTGAAACGCCACACAAGTTCACGGTGCTCGGTTCTCGGTTCTCGGTTCGTGTTCAGGTTCGGTTCGAAGTTCGACAGCTTCGATCACGTTCGAGTCTCGGGCGTTCGGTGTTCGGCGTTCGGCGTTCGACAGTTCGGTCTTCGAAGTTCGGTCTGGTGCCCAGGGTCGGGATTGGGGACTGCGTTTCCATGAACTGGCGGCATCCCGTTGCCGCAGAGCAACGCGACGAACTGAAGCGAATCGCCAAGCGAGAACGGGGAAGCGTGAACGCAGATGCGATGCGGCGGCGCGTTTAGAACTCCGTCCCGTCGGTCGCCGGCCGCGGGAGTTTGTCAGCGAACGGCCGAACTAAGAACACCCGAACATCCGAACTCCGAACACCCGAACTCGGAACAGCGGAACTCCGAACACGACCCGACCGAACCCAGAACCCAGAACACCGAACCGAACTTCGAAGTTCGAACTTCGAACCGAACCTGAACACGAACCGAGAAGCGAGAACCGAGAAGGGTGAACCTCGGGTCTCATTCAATCCACCCCCCACCGACGACCACGTCTTCGTCGTAGAACACCACCGCCTGTCCCGGTGTGACCGCCGGCTGCGGGGTGTCGAAGACGAATTCGGCGCGGTCCGTCATCGAGGGCGCGGACGCGTCCGGGCGCCGGCGTGTGCCGGTGCCGGATTTGCGCGGAAACGGGGAGCCAGTCGGCCGGTGCATCGACGGCGATCCAGTTCACGCCCGACGCGGTGAGCTGGTCGCGCTCGAGCGACGCGCGCGGACCGACGGTTACGTCGCGCGACTCGGCATCGATCTTCAGCACGTACAGCGGCGCCGGCGCGGAGACGCCCAAGTCCCTTCCGCTGCCCGATCGGTGAACCGGTGGATGCCACCGTGTCCGGCGAGACGGTCGCCGGCCTCGTTGACGATGGCGCCGGCACGGGCGACGTCGGGCTGCGTGCCTCGCGACGAACGACGCGTAGTCGTGGTCCGGCACGAAGCAGATCTCCTGGCTGTCCGGCTTGTCGGCGACGTTCAGCGCAAGGCGACGCGCCTGCTCGCGCACCTCCGGCTTGGTCAGCGCGCCGACGGGGAACACGCGCGTGGGCCAGCTGTTCCTGGGTGAGCGAGAACAGGAAGTACGACTGATCCTTCTCGCGGTCGACGCTGCGCTTCAGCAGCCAGCGGCCATGCTCGTCGCGCTCGACTCGGGCGTAGTGGCCCGTCGCGACTGCGGTCGGCGCCGAGTCCGCGGGCGCGCTCGAGCAGCGTCGAGAACTTCAGGTCGCTGTTGCAGTGGGCGCAGGGAATCGGCGTGCGGCCCGACGGCGTACTCCGCCACGAAGTTCGCGATCACCGTCTCGCGGAACTGCGCGTTCGAAGTTGAGGATGTAGTGCGGGAAGCCGAGGGTCGACTGGCGACCCGGCGCGCATCGTAGAGATCGTCGAGCGAACAGCAGCTGCCGAACGTCTCTGGTCCGCTCTGGTCGTACAGCTGCATCGACAGACCGATGACGTCGTGACCCTGCTCGGCGAGCAGCGCCGCGGCGACGGACGAATCGACGCCGCCCGACATGGCAACGACGACTCTCATCTGTCACATGGCCACGGAGAGACGAAGGCACGAAGTATTCACTCTGTGTCCTTCGGGTCGTCGTGCCTTCGTGGCGAACATCCTCGTCATACCCGCACGGGTGTTCGGGTCAGGCTTCGCAACTTGTCGACAAGTCCTGGCAGGACGGCGATGACGCGATCGATATCGGCCTCGGTCGTTGCGGCACCAAGGCTGAAGCGAATCGAGTTCTGCGCGCGGTGCGGCCGGAAAACCCATCGCCTTCAGCACGTGCGACGGTTCCAGCGTGCCGGACGAACAGGCAGAGCCGGTGGAGACGGCGATGCCTTCGAGATCGAGCGCGATCAGCAGCGACTCCGCCTCGACGCGGTCGAAGCTGATGTTGCGTCGTGTTCGGCACCCGCGGCGCTCGATCGCCGTTGATCGCGGTGCCGCTGACGGCGGTGCAGCACGCCGTCTTCGAGACGGTCGCGCAGCATCGACAGACGGGCGGATTCATCGGCCATCTTGGCCATCGCCAGTTGGGCGGCGACTCCCATGCCGATGATCCCGGCGACGTTCTCGGTACCGGCTCGCCGGCTTCGCTCGTGCTTGCCGCCCGTCAACAGCGGCGACAGCCGGAGACCGCGCCGGATCCAGAGCGCGCCGACGCCCTTCGGTCCATAAATCTTGTGCGCCGAGAGCGACAGCAGATCGACGCCGAGCGCCTTGACGTCCACCGGAATCTTTCCGACCGACTGCACCGCGTCGGTGTGCACCAGCACGCCGCGGGCCTTGGCCAGCCGGGCGATGTCGGCAACCGGCTGCACCGTTCCGATTTCGTTGTTCGCGTGCATCACCGTGACGAGCGCGGTCTGAGGTGTCAGGTGCGCCGCGACGGCATCCGGCGACACGATGCCGCTCTGATCGACGTTGGTCAGGGTAGTGGTCCAGCCGCGGCGGGCCAGGGCCTTGAAGGTGTTGATGACCGCTTCGTGCTCGATCGTGGTGGTGACGAGGTGCCGCCGGCCGGTCGGCTCGAGCGCCTCGGCAACCCCGCGAATGGCGAAATTGTCGCTTTCGGTGCCGCCGCTGGTGAACACGATCTCGCCGGCGTCGCCGCCGATCAGCGCGGCCACGGCGCTGCGCGCCTCGTCGATCGCCGCCTTGGCGCGCTGTCCGAAGTGGTGGACACTCGACGGGTTGCCGAACTCTTCACGCAGTGCGGCGGCCATCCGGTCGGCCACCTCGGGCGCAACCGGGGTCGTGGCGTTGTGGTCGAGATAGATGCGGTGCACGGTGGTTTTCAGCTTAGCACCCCGTGAAATTCGCAGCCGTGCGTCACTGGACACAAAATTTCTCCGGCCGATATACTCAGTGGGCTCCCGCCCAGGTACCCGAGTACTCGGGTCTCGATCGCGTCGCAAGGCCGCGAACATCCAGCGTTGGGGAGCCTTCTGCGACGCGGAGGACATCACATGTGGAAGCGTGACGAAGCGCCGAAACCCGCCGTCAGCCAGCCCCCTGCGCCGGTGCCGGCTCTCCCGAGCCAGCCAGTCTCGGCGGCGTCGCAGCCGGAGTTCCGGCAGATCGGGAGGGACATGGTGAATATCGGCAAGTCGGTGGTGATCAAGGGCGAGCTCAATGGCAGCGAAGACCTGACGATCGAGGGTCAGGTCGAAGGCAAGATCGAGCTGAAGGACCACGTCCTGACGATCGGACCCAACGGCAAGATCAAGGCACAGGTATTCGCCAAGGCCGTGATCGTCCTGGGCGAAGTCAACGGCAACGTGACGGCGACCGAAAAGGTCGACATCCGCGACGGCGGCTCGGTCGACGGCGACATCATCTCGCCGCGCGTCGCCATCGCCGAGGGCGCCCACTTCCGTGGCAGCGTGGACATGCAGCGCAAGGGTTCGCCGGTGGCCGCGGCCCCGGCGGCGCCGAAGCCTGTCGTGTCACAGCCGGTGGAAAAGGGCCAGCCGCAACCAGCGGTCGCCCGTTAGGCCGGTCGGGGTCCCTCGCGTGGGGCTTTCAGACCTCTTTTCCCGTCGCCGCAAGGAACACTCGGATCCCGACACCGGCGCGTCCGACGCGCCGGTGCATCCGACCAAGGCGCTCCCGAAATTCCTTGCGACGCTGGCGAACCGGCAGCAGCCGCTGCTGCTCGACCTCGGTCCCGTCGTGGGGCAGAGCCTGACGTTCTTCGGTGAGCAGCTTGGCTGCAAGATCTTCGTGGAGGATCTCGCCAAGGATCTCGATCGCCAGACGGTCGAGGGCAAGCCGGAAGATCCGGTGGTGTTCTACGCCCGGCGTTTTCCCCAGGAGACTGCCAGCATCGACGGCATCCTGTGCTGGGATGTGTTCGACTTCGTCGACAAGGCGTCGGCACCGGCGCTGGCGAAGCAGCTCACCCGGATTCTGCGCCCGGACGGCGCCCTGCTCGCGTTCTTCAATACCACCGAGCCGCCGCCCGGCACGAAACCTCAGTACACGCGGTATGTGGTCACCGATGCGGCGCATCTCCAGCATCGGCCGTACGCCGCCCAGCAGCCACGGTCAGAAGCCGCTCGCCAATCGGGACATCCAGCGGATGTTCGAGCCGCTGCGGGTCACCGAACAGTTCCTGCTCAAAAGCACGATGCGCGAGGTGCTGTTCCGGAAGCCGGCCTGAACCAATCAAATGCAAAGTGCAAAGTGGCAAAGTGGAAAGTGGAAAGTGGAAGGCACGGAGGCTTGGACTTTTGCATTTGGCATTGTTGATTGAGTGCTAGCATCGATTCGCCACGATGCTGAACTTTGAGCTGACCGAAGAGCAGCGTCTGCTCGAGCGGTCGGTCCGCGAATGGGCGGACCGGGAGGTCGCCCCCCGCATCCGCGATCTCGATCGCGCGCACAGCTTCGACCGCGGCGTGTTCCCACAGATGGCCGATCTGGGACTGATGGGCATCTGCGTCCCCGAGCAGTACGGGGGCGCGGGCATGGACTATCTCTGCCTGGGCCTCGCCAGCGAAGAGCTCGAATACGTCGACACGTCGCTCCGCGTGATCATGTCGGTCCACGTCGGCCTGAACTGCCTGACGCTGCTGGCGTGGGGCACCGAGGACCAGAAACAGCGCTATCTTGTGCCCCAGGCGCAGGGCACGAAGATCGCGACATACGGCCTGACCGAACCGGCGGCCGGCAGCGACGCCAGAGGCATCCAGTCGGTAGCGATTCGCCAGGGCGATCGTTACCGCCTGACCGGCGAGAAGATGTGGATCTCGATGGCGGACGTCGCCGACAACTTCCTCGTCTTCGCCTGGACCGATCTCGACAAGAAGAAACAGCGCGATCCGTCGGGCATCAGCGCCTTCATCGTCGAGCGGGCGTTCAAGGGGTTTACCAGCGCCACGCTGACGCAGAAGTGGGGCATCCTCGCTGGCAATACCGGCTCGTTCACGATGGACGAGGTCGAGGTGCCCGCGGAGAATCTGGTTGGACGCGAGGGTGAAGGCTTCAAAATCGCGATGTTTGCGCTCGACCAGGGCCGCTACACGGTGGCGGCGGGAGCGACCGGCCTGATTCGCGCCTGCCGTGACGCCAGCGTGAAGTACGCCAGGGAGCGGAAGGCATTCGGCGTCGAAATCGGCTCCCAGCAGCTGGTCAAGGAGATGATCGCGCAGATGGAGTCGGACTATCAGGCCTCCCGACTCCTGTGGATGCGTTCGGGCTGGCTGAAGAACGTGGGCCGTCGCAACACCAGGGAAACCGGCCTGGCCAAGTGGTTTTCGACGGTCGCGTCCGAACGCGCCGCCAGCGACGCGGTGCAGATCCACGGCGCCAACGGCTATTCGGACGAATATCCGGTGGGACGCTTCTACCGGAACTGCAAGGGCGCCGTGATCTATGAAGGCACGCGCGAGATTCACAAGTTGATGCAGGCCGACTACCTGCTCGGATACCGTACGGACAGGCCGACGCGATGTGAGCTGCCGGCCGTGGAGCACGCACAGTGAGCACCTCGACCAAGACCGACAAGGCGACCAGCGTCGCGGCTGCGGCCGGCCAGGCGGTGTCGTTCGATTCCGACCTCTCGCTCGATTTTCTCCGCGTCGTCGAACAGGCGGCCATCGCCTGCGGCCACACGATGGGGCAGGGCGATCGCCACAAATCCGATCAGGTCGCCGTGGAAGCGATGCGCCGCGAGATGGACACGCTGCCCATCGACGGCCGGATCGTGATCGGAGAAGGCGAGCGCGACGAGGCACCGATGCTGTACATCGGTGAGAAGGTGGGCCTCGGCGGCCAGGCAAACGGCATGGGGCACCCGGAGATCGACATCGCGGTCGACCCGCTCGAGGGCACGAACCTCTGCGCCACCGGCGCGTCGAACGCGCTGGCGGTGCTGGCGGCGTCGGAGCACGGCGGCCTGCTGCACGCGCCCGACATCTACATGGAGAAACTGGTCGTCGGTCCCAGCTCCCGCGATGTCGTCGACCTGGACGCGCCGGTGCGTTTCAATCTGCGCGCGATCGCGCAGTCGCTCGGACGACGTGTCGAGGACCTGGTGGTCATCGTCCTGGATCGGCCTCGTCACGAAAAGCTGATTGCCGAGATCCGCGAGACCGGCGCGCGCATTCGCCTGATCGGCGACGGCGATCTCTCCGCCGGCATTTCCGCCGCGGTGGTCGGCAGCGGCGTCCACGCCGTGATGGGGATCGGCGGAGCGCCCGAAGGGGTCATCACCGCGGCCGCGATGCGCTGTCTCGGCGGCGAGATCTACGCCCGGCTCGTCGTCGACAAGCCGGAACACGAGAAGCGCTGCGAGCAGATGGGCATCAAGGATCCGAAGCGCATCTACCGCTCCAGGGATCTGGCCTCCGGGCAGAACATCGTCTTCGCCGCGACCGGCGTCACCGACGGCACGCTGATGAAGGGTGTGCGCTTCTTCGGCGACGGGATCCGGACCACGTCGCTCGTCATGCAGACGCATCCGCATCGCATCCGCTTCATCGACTCGATCCACGTGGACCCGCGCAAGGGTGGCGTGTCCGCGAAGATTCGCTTTTAGCTCGTAGGCCGGGTTCCGCGTAGCGGACCCGGCGGGTCGGCTTCGCCGAACCCGCCTTACACGTGTCCTGGCGTCGAAACCAGCTCGTCATCGTCACGGTCACCTTCGTCGGGTTCAGCGGCTCGACGTTGGTGATGCCGTTTCTGGCTCTGTACATCCAGCAGCTGGGCGTGACCGACACCGGTGAAGTTGCGCTCTGGACCGGCCTGACGCTCGGGTCGACGCCTGCGATCACGGCGCTCTGCGCCCCGTTCTGGGGACGCGTCGCCGATCGCTACGGCAACAAGATCCTCGTGCAGCGCTCGCTTCTCAGCTTCGTGGTCGTGATGGCGGCCATGGCTTACGCCCAATCGGCATGGCAGCTGTTCGTCCTTCGCGCGCTGCAGGGCCTGGTGGCGGGCTATGGGCCCCTCACGCTGTCGATGGCCGCACTCTCCGCTCCGCGTGAGGAGATGGCGAGTGCGATCGGCGCTGTCCAGACCGCGCAGCGGATCGGGCCGGCGATCGGCCCAGTGGTCGGCGGCCTTCTCGCCGCCGCGGTGGGTCAGCGGTACGCATTCGTGGTGGCGGCGGCTGTCTACGCTGTCGCGTTGGTGCTGCTCACGCTGTTCTACAAGGAGCCTCATCGCCCGCATCACGAGGCCGCTCGCCGCGAACGCGTTTCGTTCCAGGACATCATGGCGTTCGAAAATTTCGTGCTGTTGACCGGGCTGATCCTCGCCGTGCAGGTACATCGAGCGAAGCTTCGGACCGGTGTTGCCGCTGTATGCGCGCGAGCTGGGCTCGGCGGGTGACCGCGTCGAACTGGCCGCGGGACTGCTGTTTTCCGCAGCCGCGGTCGCCGGCGCACTCGGGCACCAGCTCGCGGCCACACTGCTGCGGCGCGTGTCGTCACGCGCTGTCCTTGCCGTTGCGCTGCCGGTCTCGGCTGTCGCGCTGGTTGTGTTTGCGATGGTACGACCGCTATGGGCGCTGATGGGCGCGTTCGGCCTGTTCGGTCTCGGATCCGGAACGGCGATGACCGCCGCATTCACCGCCGCAGGTGGCGTGATTCCGCGCCATGCCCATGGCGCGAGCTTCGGCGTGCTCTCGAGCGCATCGCTGATCGGGATGTCGATAGGCCCGGTGCTGGGCGGATTGATTGCGGGCCGGAGTATCCGCGCCGTATTTCTCGTCGCCGCCGCCAGTCTGGCCCTGCTCGCTCTGGTCGTCCGTCAGGTGATGGTCGACCCACAGCCGCACGTCGAGTCGCCGCCACAAGCCGACGTGTAACCCGGTTCACGCTTCAAGGTTCTCGCTTCTCCGTTCGTGTTCACGTTCGAAGCTTGCTGAGCAGCAATTTGCCTGCTCCGCTCCCCGATGCCGCTACGTAAGACCCGAACCTGAAGCTGAACACGAACCGAGAAGCGAGAACCGAGAAGCGTGAAGTGGATTATTCATCCAGCTTCTTATGTTTCCGTCGTCGCCACGGCCGTCTCGTCTTGTCCTCGTGAATGCCGCCGGTCTGGCGCGGCAGGGGCACGCGTGGAAGCGACGGTGTCTTCGTGCGCTTTGTTCGCGGTGAACTCTTGGAGGCCATCAGCGGGCGAAAATTGTACGATAAGCCCTGATGACGGACCGGCGCGCGCATTCACCAACCTCTGCTGAACGTGCCGCGCTCGTGGGGCTCGTGACCGGATCCATGCGTCGCATCGACGCGGAGCAGTCACTCGAGGAACTGGCCGGTCTCGCCGATGCGGCGGGGGCGGTCGTCGTCCTGCGGATGCTCCAGGAACGTCCCAAGCCGGATGCGGCGACGTTCATCGGCAGCGGCAAGGTGACATCGCTGGCCGCCGCGTGTGCCGAGGCCGATGTGGACGTGGTCATCTTCGACAACGAGCTGACGCCCGGCCCAGCTCCGGCAGCTCGAAGAACGTCTCGAGCGCAAGGTCATCGACCGTACGCAGCTGATCCTCGACATCTTCGCGAGGCGGGCACGGACGCGCGAAGGCAAGTGGCAGGTCGAGCTGGCGCAGCTCAAGTATCTGCTGCCTCGGCTCGTCGGCAGTGCGACCGCGCTCTCCAGGCTGGGCGGCGGCATCGGCACGCGAGGTCCGGGCGAAACGAAGCTGGAAAGCGATCGCCGCCGTATCCGCGTCCGCATCCAGTCGATTCAGCGCGAGATCGATCAGGTGCGGCAGCGCCGCGGCCAGCTGCGCGAACGGCGTCAGAAACATTCCGTGCCGACGGTGGCGCTCGTCGGCTACACCAATGCCGGTAAGACGACGCTGTTCAACCGGTTGACCAACGAGAAGGCGGTGGCGTCCGACGCCTTGTTCGTGACCCTCGATCCGATGGTCCGCCAGGTCCGATTGCCGGACCGGCGCGAGCTGCTGGTGTCCGATACCGTCGGGTTCATCGATCGTCTGCCGCATGCGCTGGTCGCCGCGTTTCGCGCGACGCTCGAGGAGGTTGCCGAAGCCGACCTCGCGCTGCACGTCATCGACGCCTCGAGCGAGGAGCGCGAACGGCACAAGGCCGCGGTCCGCCGCGTGCTCGAGGAAGTCGGCGCCGCGGAGGTGCCGATGATCGAGGTCTACAACAAGATCGACTGCATCTCGTCTGACGAGGCGCGTCGCCTGCAGGCTGCCGATCCATCAGCGGCGTTGATTTCCGCGCGCGCCGGGACCGGTGTCGACGACCTGCTGCAGATGGTCGCTTCCCGGCTGGCGCTGGATACCAGGCGGATCACGATTACCTTCGACAGCGGCAAGGAATTCGATCGCCAGCAGATTGCGCGGCTGTATCGCGTGGCCCGCGTGCTCAGTCACGTCGCGACGAACGGGCGGGTTGTCATCGAAGCGGATGTGCCGCGCCGGTATATCGAGCGGCTCACGACTCCACCCAGTGAAGAACATGTGTAGACTCCCAGCTCCCAACGGCTATCGCCCGACCAACTCTCAAAGGGACCCGCGACGCCGCTCCGTGTTTGTTGGGACCTGGAGACGCGTCCGTCGGTTGGAGTTGGGAATTGTCTGCGTGCTGCTGGCGCTTACCTCCGCGTGTGCGGCGAAGATCACGCCGCCGCCGTTGCCGTCAACGTTGAAGTATTCGGAGTTCGTCTACCCGGCGGTGCCGCAGCCGCTGCAGGCGTCTCCCGCAGCACCCGCAATCGAGCGCGGCTGGCGTTTTCTTCAGAATGACGACCTCGGGAACGCGCAGAGGGAATTCGAGCGCGCCTTGAAGGACAGCCGGACCTTCTATCCGGCACGTGCTGGGGAAGGATTCGTGGCGCTGGCACGCCGCGAGTACGACAAGGCGCTGAGTGCGTTCGATGCTGCGCTCACGGCCGATCGCGCCTACGTGCCGGCACTCGTCGGTCGCGGCCAGGCGCTGCTCGGCCTGAAGCGTGATGCGGATGCGTTGTCCGCATTCGAACAGGCGCTCACGCTCGACAGCTCGCTGGCGGATGTGCGCCGGCGCGTCGAGGTGCTGCAGTTCCGCAACGTGCAGGACGTGATCGAGCGGGCTCGCAACGCCGCCGCTGGCGGCCGGCTGGACGAGGCGCGAATCGCGTATGAGCGGGCGATCGCGACCTCGCCCGACAGTTCGTTCCTGTATCGCGAGCTCGGGGCCATCGAGCATCGGCAGGGCAATGGCGATCGCGCGCTGGAGCACCTGCGGAAGGCCATCGAGCTGGATGGGTCCGACGTGGCGGCGCTGGTGGAAGCAGGTGCCATTCTCGAGGAGCGGCAGGACTTCGATGGTGCCCTTGCCGACTATCGCCGGGCGGCCGAGATCGAGCCGAGCGCCGACCTGACCGCCCGCATCGCGGCCGTATCGACGAGGGCACGCGAAGCGCGGCTGCCGGCGGAATTCAAGGCGATTGCCGCAATCGCCGGCGATCACGCGCGGCGAGCTCGCCGCGCTGCTCGGCATTCGTCTCGAACCGCTGCTCCGCGACGCGGCCTCACGACAGGAAGTGGTCACCGACGTCCGCAATCACTGGGCGGCGCCCTGGTTGGGATTGTGGTCAATGCCGGCGTCCTGGACGCCTTCGAGAACCATACCTTCCAACCGCAGGGCGCGTGTCCGCCGGGCCGACCTGGCGACGGCGGTAAGCCGCGTCGTCGGTCTCATTGCTCGTCGTCGCCCGGACCTGCGGCAGAAGATGAACGAGCGGCCGCAGGTGGCCGACATGAGCACCGCTCACCTGGATTATCCGGCGGTGGCCGTGGCGGTTTCGACCGGCGTGCTGTCGCTGACCGACGGTCGCTTCCAGGTATCACGCCAGGTATCGGGCGCCGAAGCGATCGAGGCGGTCAGCCGTCTCCAGATGCTCGCCGGGATCCGCTGAACGAGTCGTGGGCAAACTGACGCTGGCGAATCAGCTGACGCTGCTGCGGATCATCCTGATCCCGGCGTTCGTTCTGCTGCGTGATCTACGGCAAGCTCGGTGCTGCACTCATCGTGTTCGTGATCGCCGGCGTCACCGACGCCCTGGATGGACTTGATCGCGCGGCTGGCCCGGCAGGGGACCAGCCTGGGGGCGTGGCTGGACCCGATGGCCGACAAGCTCCTGCTCGTCAGCACCTTCGTCGTGCTGACGATCCCGTCGATTCCGATGGCGAATCACCTGCCGGTGTGGTTGACCGTCACCGTCATCAGCCGCGACATCGTGATCGTCGGGCGTCGTGGCAATCGTGAACCTCGCCGTCGGCCCGCGGACCTTCCGGCCATCGCTGCTCGGCAAGGCCGCAACCGCGACGTTCATCGTGACCAGCGTCGTGGTGCTGTACTTCAACTACCGCGAGGAGATGTCGCTGCTGGTGGATCTCGGTGTGTGGCTGTCGCTGGCTCTGACGCTGGCGTCGGCGGCGGACTACTTCTTCCGGCTGCGCAAGTTGATCAACGAGCCGAACACGTGAACTGACGTTCACGTCGCACCCGAACCTCGCCCCCGAACCTCGCACCCCGAACCCCTAACCTCGCACCCCGAACGTCCAACCCCGAACGTCGAACCCCGAACGTCGAACCCCGAACCGAACCTGAACACGAACCGAGAAGCGAGAACCGGGAAGCGTGAACGACGAGTATCGTTACAGCTTCGACTTGAAGTACTCCACCGTCTTCAGCAGGCCCTCTTCCAGGCCGATCTTCGGCTCCCACCCGAGGATCGTCCGGGCGCGCGTGATGTCGGGACGACGTTGCTTGGGGTCGTCAACCGGCAAGCGGGCGATAGACGATCTGGCTCTTCGAGCCGACCAGCTTGATGATCGTCCGGGCGATCTCTTCGATCGTGACCTCGTGCGGGTTGCCGATGTTCACCGGGTCGTTGGTGTTCGACTCCGCCAGGCGGATGATGCCGTCGACCAGGTCCGTGACGTAGCAGAAACTCCGCGTCTGCGTGCCGTCGCCGAACACGGTCACGTCTTCGTTCTGCAGCGCCTGCGACATGAACGCCGGTACGGCGCGGCCGTCGCGCAGCCGCATTCGCGGACCGTACGTGTTGAAGATGCGGACGATCTTCGTGTTCACACCGTGGTAGCGGTGGTAGGCCAGCGTCAGCGCTTCGGAGAAGCGCTTCGCCTCGTCGTAGACGCCGCGCGGGCCAATCGGGTTGACGTTGCCCCAGTAGCTTTCCTTCTGCGGGTGCTCGAGCGGATCGCCGTAGATCTCGGACGTGGACGCGATGATGAACCGGGCCTGCTTCGCCTTGGCCAGGCCGAGCGCGTTGTGCGTTCCCAGCGATCCCACCTTCATCGTCTGGATCGGCAGCTCGAGGTAGTCGATCGGGCTGGCGGGACTGGCCCAGTGATAGACGTAATCGACCGGCCCGTCGACGTCGATGTAGCGCGTGACGTCGTGCCGGATGAACTGGAAGTCCCGGTCGCGCAGGTGGGCGATGTTGCCCATGTCTCCTGTCAGCAGGTTGTCGATGCCGACGACCGAGTGCCCGCGATCGAGGAGCGTTTCGCTGAGGTGAGACCCGATGAAACCGGCGGCGCCGGTGATGACGGTTCTAGGCATATCGCTGGAAGAAGCCTCGGACAAGCGTGAGCCACATGATCTTCAGATCGAGCGTGACCGACCAGTTTTCGATGTAATACAGGTCGTACTCGATCCGCTTCTCGAGCGACGTGTTCCCGCGCCACCCGTTGACCTGCGCCCAGCCGGTGATTCCCGCCTTCACCTTGTGACGCAGCATGTACTGCGGGATGCGGTGCTTGAACTGCTCGACGAAGAACGGCCGTTCCGGGCGCGGGCCGACGATCGACATGTCGCCGCGCAGCACGTTCCAGAACTGCGGCAGTTCATCGAGATCGAACCGCCGGAGCCACCGGCCGACGGAGGTCGTGCGCGGTGTCGTTGTCCGGCGACCAGATGGGGCCCGTAGTGTCCTCGGCGTCGTGGCGCATCGAGCGGAACTTGTAGACGGTGAACGCGCCGCCGTCGAGTCCCATCCGTTCCTGCGCGTAGAACATCGGTCCATGGCTCGACCACTTCACGATCGCGGCAATGATGGCGAATGGAATCGACAGCACGGCGAGCGCCAGCGTGGAGAGCGCGACGTCGATGCTCCGCTTGACCCAGGCGTTCAGGCCCTGGAGCGGAACGTCGTTGACGTTGATGATCGGCAGGCCGTCCAGGTCCTCGAGCCGGGCGCGCAGCGCGATGAACTGCAGCAGGTCGGGGACGACCTTGACGTCGATGCACTCGCGACTGGTGATGTCGATCAGGTCGAGCAGCTTCGAATGTTCCTCGAGCGGCAGCGCCACGTACAGGTGATCGATCTTTTCGCGCTGCGCGATGTCGGCCACCTCGGCGAGCGCGCCCAGCAGCGGCAGTCCACGGTAGCCGATGTGATCGCCGCCGGCGCGATCGTCGACGAAGCCGACCACCTGGTAGCCGAACTCCCGATGCTGCAGGATGCGATCGGCCACCATGCGGCCGAGATCACCGGCCCCGGCGATCAGGATGCGCTTCAGCCCGATCCCGGCCTTCCAGCGGCGCTCGAGCATCTCCCGCACGGCTTCGCGCGAGGCATAGGTGAACACGACGTTCAGGACCAGGAACAGCACCCAGACCCAGTTCGAGACCTCGTACGCTCCCGTTGCCTTGGCCTGGGTCGACGCGTAGTAGGTGCCGACGTACAACGTCGAAAACTGGCCGAAGACGACCGCGATGATGCTGCCGATCAGGACGGCAAAGAAGTCGTCCACCCGTGAGCGGCCGCGCCGCAGCCGGTAGACGCCCTGAATCTGGAACGCGAGCGGCGTCAGCAGCGCGACGAACGGCAGCACGTTGATGTAGTTGCCGAGCGGCGGCTGGCCTTTCGGCGCCGCGATGAGACCGCTCTCGAACCGGATGCCGTACGCCAGCACGAACGCCCACGACGCGAGGAGCGCGTCGGTGATGACGTAGAAGGCGACGAGCAGCCGGTTGTAGCGCTTTACCATTTCGTTCCGGTGGGCGCGGCCATGACCTCGTCGATGACGGCGCGCATCCCAGCCACATGTCGTTCGCGCGAGAAACGCTCGGCACGTTCCCGCATCCGGTCCCGGTCCAGCGGCACGGCCATCACGCGTTGTAGCGCCGCCGCCATCGCTGCCGCGGTGCCTTCGTGAAACAAGGCGCCGGTTTCCCCGTCCACGACGGTTTCAAGTGCGCCTCCCGCTGCCAGCGCGACGACCGGCGTGCCACACGCCTGCGCCTCCACCGGTACGATCCCGAAGTCCTCTTCACCGGGCAGCAGTACGGCCAGGGCCGACTGGTACTCGCTCCGGATCTGCTCGTCCGTCAACCGTCCGAGAAACGTGACACTCCGCCCCGATGCTGCCTCCAGCCGGCGCCGGTCCGGCCCATCCCCCACGATCCGGAGCGGCACCCCCACACGCTGGCACGCATCGATGGCCAGGTCGATCCGCTTGTACGGAACGAGCGCCGACACAACGAGGAAGTGACTGGCTCGGGAGGCGCTGGCGGGGTGGTAAAAGACCGTGTCTACGGGCGGATACACGATCGTCGACCAACGATTATAGTATCGGGCGATCCTGCCCGCAACATATTGAGAATTCGAGACAAAGCGGCTCGGCCGGTCGGCGGTCCGGCATCCCATCGCGCCAGTCGGGTCAGCATCGGGCGATATACCCAGCGGCTGGCGACCGCGCCAACCCGCGCCGGACCGAAATACGCGTCGAACTGGTCCCAGGCGTAACGCATCGGCGAGTGGCAGTAGCAGAGGTGACGGCACGCCAGCGGGTGTGATCACCGACTTCGCCACGCAGTGGCTCGAACTGATCACGAGGTCGTAGCCGTCCAGGCGGAACCGCTCGATTGCCCATGGAAACAACGGCAGGTAGCGGCGGTAGTACCGCTCCGGCGAGCGGCAGGTGCTGCACGAAAGACGTCGTGATGCGCGGTCTTCGATCGTCGGCGAGATGGTGCCCGGCAGATGGAAGAGCGTGAACAGGTCGGCGTCCGGAAACAGCTCACAAAGCACCTCGAGGACCTTTTCGCCCCCGCGCATCCCGGTCAGCCAGTCGTGGATCAGCGCGACGCGCATCCGACCTTCTGGTACACCGCGAGCGTACGCCTGACCGATCGTTCCCACGAGAACTCGCGGGCCCGGAGCAGCCCCTTGCGGCGCATCTCCGCTGCCAGCGCGGGATCGGTCAGGACCCGCCGCATTCCCTGCTCGATTGATCCAACGTCGTGCGGGTCCACCAGCACCGCTGCGTCGCCGGTGACCTCCGGTAGCGACGACACGTTGGAGGTGACGACCGGCGTGCCGCTGGCCATGGCTTCCAGCGGCGGCAGCCCGAACCCTTCGTAGAGCGAGGGGAAAACGAAGACCGACGCCAGCCGGTACAGGATCGCCAGCGTGTCGTCCGGCTGGTAGCCGAGAAACCGCACGTGCTTGTGCAGCTTGAGTGAGTGGACCGCGCGGCGCAGCGCCGGCAGCTTCGAGATCTCGTCGCCGATGATCAGCAGCTTGAGGTCGTCCAGCTCTCCCTGGCGCAGCGCCGCGAACGCCTCGATCAGCCGCACCAGGTTCTTGTGCGGCTTGATGTTGCCGACATACAGCACGAACCGTTGATCGAGCTGGTAGCGCTCACGGACGCGCGCGACCGCCTCCTCGTTGGGTTCGACCCAGAAGCGTTCGTCGATCGCGTTGTAGATGACCTCGATCTTGTCTGGCGGTACTGCGAAGAAATGCAGGATGTCGCGCTTCGACGCCTGCGACACCGTCAGGATGCAGTCGGATCGGCGGGCCGCCGACCACATCGCCATCCGCGCGTACGTGTACGCCATCCGGTTGGGCAGGTACTGCGGAAACATCAGGTGGATGCAGTCGTGAATCGTCACCACCGAGTGCGCCCGGACCCCGGTCGGCAGGATGTAATGCGGGGCGTGAAACACGTCGGGCTTCTCGCGCATCAGCACCCACGGCACGTGGAGCTGCTCGCGAAGCGAGTAGTTGGGTGATGGTTCGAGCACGCTGCGGAAATTCGGGCCGAGCTGGGACGCGACCGGCAGGTCGGATTCGCGCGTCAGCAGCACGTATTCCGTGGTCTGGTCGAGACGTGCCAGCTGCTTCAGCAGGTTCCGGATGTAGGTCCCGATGCCGAAGTCGTGCAGCTTCCGCGCATCGATGGCCACTCGCATCCGTTCGATTATCTACCAGCCACTCCACTCCAGTTTGGAGCGGCGCCGCATCTCGCGGATCACGCCGGGGTAGACGCCGTCGTGGCGAGCGGCTTCCGATGCCTGCTGGACGCGCGTGCGGAGCTCGCCGGCGCGGCCGCGCACGGTGTCGATCCAGTTGGCGCAGTCCCACTTCAGCGACTGGCCAAGGTCCACCGCGCCTGGTTCGAGCGCTGCGAACCAGGGCCGGTCGCCGCTGCGCGTCGCTCTCGTGACGCAATCCCCGGAGTACCGGTTCCAGTAGTCGTCAATCGCATCAGCGGCGCGGCCGGCGGCCACCATGGCGTCGGAGAATGCGCGTTCGCCGCGATCGCGTGTGGCATCGCTGTCCGAGGTGCTGCCGGTCATCTGTTGCTGCAGGCTGGTGATCGGCGTCGGCGTCGCCGTCGAGGCGACAGCCGCCGGCGCGCCTCCAGCGACCATCGGCAGGGCATGATCGATCGCCACCGCAAATGCGAGGCCTTCGCCCGTCTGTTTCGAGACGCCGATCGAATTGATGCCGATGACCTGCCCGGCGCGGTTCACCAGCGGGCCGCCGCTGTTTCCCGGATTGATGGCCGCGTCCGTCTGGATCAGCGTGACGGCGCCCGCCTGGCGCACGGCGCTGACGATGCCGCGCGTGACTGTGTTCGACAGCACACCGAGGGCCGACCCGACCGCCACTACCTCCTCGCCGACGCGTACCCCGTCGGCCGATCCGAGGCGCAGCGTCCGCTGTCGCGGATCGGGATTGGCAACCTGCAGCACGGCGAGATCGACGGCGGGATTCACCGTGACGATCCGGGCACTACTGGTGGTCTTGCCAAGGGTGAGCTGGACGAGGGACTGTCCGCCCACCACGTGGGCGTTCGTCAGGACCGTGTCGACTTTGATGAAGAACCCGGTGCCGCGCGCCTGTCCCGCGGTGATGCTGACGACAGCAGGGAGGACGTCGCTGATGACATCCTCGAGTGGAGCGGGTGCCGCGATCGGCCGGACCGGCGCCGGTTCGAATTCCTCGGCGGCCACCGGCGCCAGCCGCGCGAAGTCAGTTGTCAGGGCCGTCTCTCCTATGGGGCTCGGCTGATCGGCCGGATGTTGCGATGCTTCCACCGGTGCCCGCGTCGGCGGAGTCAGCGAGCCGGCGGCCGGATGGCCACTCCACCACAGCGCCGCACTGACGGTCACGGCAAGGACGATGCCTCCGGCGAAGAGGCGGGCGCGAGACGTGGCGGTCGCGCTGACCGCCGGACCCTGTCCGGCGTCGACGGGATCCTCGGGGTCACGTTGAAATCCACACCGGCATTCATAAATCCATCGCGGCAGTCGCCGATTGCACGATGGGCAGATCCAGGGCTGATGCTCCATGTCCCTCGCTTATCGGTAACGAGGGCGGGCATCGGTAGCTGCTCAGATCTTCCCGGTGAGGCGTAGATACGCACGCAGCATCGCCACCCACCCGGGGTGGTGCTTCTCGTAAAAGGCGATCTGACTTTGGCGGTACGCGGTCTCCGTTGCGCCGCGCGCGGCGGACCGCGATCGACCGCGCTGGTGAACGATGCGGGCTGCCGGCTCGAACCGGACCTGCCGTCCCCGCGCGCGTACGGACGCGCACAGGTCGACGTCCTCCGTGTACATGAAGAAGCGCTCGTCGAGCAGGCCGACGGCCTCGAGATCGCGCCGGCGGGCCAGCAGGCATGCACCCGACACCCAGTCCACCGCCCGTGGCCGACTGGTCATCCGCTCGACCATCGAGGCGAGCAGGGGCCAGCGGCGATCGTTGCCGGCGACGAGCAGCTTCTGCCCCACCTCGGCCAGCGGCGAAATCATGCGGCCGAATGACAACTCGACGAGGCCACCGGGATCTTCGATGCGCGGGCCGACGATCGCCACAGCCGGCTCTGCGTCGAGCGTCGCGACCAGCCGATCGAGTGCGCCGGCATGCACGCTGGTGTCCGGGTTGAGCAGCAGGACGTACTCGCCGGAGGTCTGCCGGATCCCGATGTTGTTCGCCGCGGCGAATCCGCGATTGCCCCCGGCGTCGATCACGCGGATGTCGGGCCAGCGTTCACGCAGGTACGCCACTGTGCCGTCGGTCGACCTGTTGTCGATGATCACGATCTCGTGGGCCACTCGCGGCGCACGATCCGCGCTGATGGAGTCGAGGCAGTCACCGATGTCGGTCCGCGAGTTGTAGGTGACGATGACGATCGAGAGTCGCGGGAGCAGCGACCCGGCGCGGCTGTTGGCCGGCGCGCCGCCGGTCATGAGGCGCACGCGAGCAGGGCCTGGAGCGTGCGTTGCGCACACTCCCGCCAGGAGTACCGCGCCAGGACGTGGGGAGCCGCCGCAAGTATCCGTTCGCGTTCGCCGGCGTCACCGAGCACGGTTGCAATCGTTGTCGCGATGAGCTCGGGATCGGGGCGGGCGACGTAGGCGGCGGACGGGCCGTAGATCTCGCGCGCCACTTCGGTGTCGAGTACCACCGGCGGCACGCCCACCGCCAGCGCTTCCAGCGGCGTGAACCCGAAGCCTTCGTAATCCGAGAGGAACGCGAACGCGGACGCCTCGCGGTAGAGCGCGGCCAGTTCCTCGTCGCTGACGTACTCGCGTACGCGGATTCGCCTCCCCAGGCCGCTCTGGGCCACGAGCGCATGCAGATCGACGCGCGGCAAGGTCCGGTTGTCCCCCACGAGCGTGAGGCGGACTCCGGGGTGACGACGCGCCAGCAGTGCAAAGCCGCGAATCAGTTCGGGAACATGGCGCCGGTTGAAGATCGATCCGACGAACAGCACCAGCGGCTCCGCGTCCCCCGTGGTCGATCGTGCAGATGCCGGTGATGGCGAGGTCGGAATGATCTGGTGCACGCCGGAATAGATCACTTCCACCTTGTCCGGATACACGCCGAGGCGGCGGACGATCTCCCGCTTCGAAAAGTCCGAGACGGTCAGGATGCGCTCGGCGCGTCGCGCGGAGACGCGCGTGAGCAACCGTCGCCGGATGCCTTCCCGCCAGGCAAACCACTCGGGATGTGCCGCGAACGAGACGTCGTGGATGGTCAGCACCATCGGCACCTTCATCGCCAACGGACCCGAGTAGGCGGGCGCAAACAGGACGTTGGCGTCGCTGGCGATGAGCGGCAGCGAGAGCTGCTCCCACAGAGTGCCGCCGAACCGCGCCCGATGCCGATGCTCGACCCTGAGATTCGACAACGCCGCTGCGCGCGCTTCGTCCTCCCCGTGCACGCCCGTGGCGCGGGCCTTGTCAAGCCCGCGGCTCTGGTCCGTGCACAGCACGAACTCGTGCGCGGCCGCAGCCGGGATCTCGTTCCACGCGAGCAGCAGTTGCCACAGGTAGCGGCCCACGCCGGTCGGCTTGCCGACGAGCTCGCGCGCGTCGATCGCGATACGCATCAGTCGAGCGGACGGTGAGACGCGCGCCAGAGCGACTGGCCGACGCCTGTCTCCTGGCGGCGCGCATATGCAGCACCGTAGGCGTCATGCAGTCGCCGCGCCGTCGCCTCCCATGTGTAGGTGGCAGCTCGCGCCAGCCCGGCGGCCGCTCTCGATTGGGCCCAGGCAGGGTCACTCAACAGGCGTTCGATGGCGAGCGCAAGTCCTTCGGCATCGTTGGCGTCTATGAGATCGGCGGCGCCGCCGGTCACCTCCGGGAGCGCTCCACGATTCGAGGCCACGACCGGAATCCCGGCGGACATCGCTTCCAAAACCGGCAGGCCGAACCCCTCGTCGAGCGAGGGCAGCACCACGATCCGCGCCTGCGCGTACAAGGCCTCGCGTTGATCGTGGGGGACGTACCCAATGTGCCGCACATGTCCCGCCAACGGTGGCCGGCGGATGCGGTCGAGCCACGGTTCGGCCTCCGGCGTCGATCCACCCGCCAGAATCAGGTCCGGCGTCGACGAGCGCCGCTCGATGAGCCGCTCGTAGGCGTCGAGCAGGACGCCGACGTTCTTCCGTGGCTCCAGCGTTCCGATGAACAGCACGCACCCGTCGGCCGGCAGGTTCGGTCGTTGCCCGAGGCGTCGCCATTGCGGCGCGCCGAGCGAACAGACGTGGATGCGCTCGCGCGGCACACCGAAGTCGCCGACCAGACGAGCCGTATAGGCCGACGGCGTCACGATGGCGTCAGCGCGGCGGGCGTGCGACGGCGTCAACTCCCGGTAATCGCGACGGATTTCCGCCTGCGTGCGTTCGGGCGATTGCATGAAGAAGAGGTCGTGAATGGTCACAACCTGCGCGGCCGCCCGTGCCGGTATCAGGAGGGGGTGGGCGCTGTGCACGACGTCGAACGGACCGGCCAGCCACTCCGCGTGCGGCCATTCCCAGCGATGCCACAAATAATTCAACACGCGGACGGGGACCCGGCGGTCCACGACGCGGGCGCCGATCGCGGTGGCCAGCCCGGGTTGCGGGCGGTCCTTCCATGAACTCGTGAAGACGGCCACCTCGTCGTCGAACGCGGCTGTATAGGCGCGTGTCAATTCGTGCATGTACTCGCCGACACCCGTACGCCGGCGCACGGCTGGACGGTAGTCGACGAGGATTCGCATGGGACTGAGCCGGTATGATAGCGTCAGCTGTTTGTCTTGCTACAGACGCCGACCACTGCCTGCCGACCGGACAGTATCTGTCCCTGCAGCGTCTTGCATCTGGAGTGAGTAGCTCAATCCTACGGAGTCACATGAAACTCGCCGTTATTGGAACCGGTTACGTCGGTCTTGTGGCCGGCGCGTGCTTCGCCGAGAGCGGAAACGACGTGGTCTGCGTTGACAAGGATCAGCAGAAGATCGACACGCTCAATGCCGGCCAGATGCCGATCTACGAACCCGGTCTCGAGGAACTGGTCCGGCGCAACCGGCAGGAAGGCCGGCTGACCTTCACGACCGCGCTGGATACCGCTGTCAAGGAGGCGCAGATCATCTTCATCGCGGTCGGGACGCCGCAGGGAGAAGATGGATCGGCCGATCTGCAGCACGTGCTGGCGGTTGCCCGCGACATCGCCCGGGCGATGAACGAATACAAGGTGATCGTCGACAAGAGCACGGTGCCGGTCGGCACCAGCGAAAAGGTCGCCGCCGTCGTCCGTGCCGAGACCGAGCACCCCTTCAGCGTGGTCAGCAACCCCGAATTCCTCAAACAGGGCGCCGCAATCGACGATTTCATGAAGCCCGATCGCGTCGTGATTGGCACCAGCGATCAGCGCTCGACCGACATGATGCTCGAGCTGTATTCGCCCTTCACCCGCACCGGCGCGCCGATCATGGTGATGGATCCGGCGAGTGCCGAGCTCGCGAAGTACGCCGCCAACGCGATGCTGGCGACGCGGATCTCGTTCATGAACGAGGTGGCGAACGTCTGCGAGCGCGTCGGCGCGGACGTCGATCACGTGCGCAAGGCGATCGGGTCCGACCGGCGCATCGGCACGTCCTTCTTGTTCCCCGGCGTGGGATACGGCGGCAGCTGCTTCCCGAAGGACGTGCAGGCGATGATGCATTTCGCCTCGGCGCAGAACTACGAGTTCCAGATCCTGAACGCCGTCGAGTCGGTCAACAAGAATCAGAAGACGCGGCTGTTCTCGAAGATGGAACAGCACTTCGGTTCGATGAAGGGACGGACGGTCGCGGTGTGGGGCCTGGCGTTCAAGCCCAAGACCGACGACATGCGTGAAGCGCCGTCGATTCCGTTGATCCGTTCCCTGAGTGGCGCCGGTTCCAGGGTGCAGGCCTACGACCCGGAAGCGGTCAAGGTCGCCAAGGGCATCTTCGACGATGACCAGATCATCTATACGGCCACCAACTACGACGCGCTGAAGGGAGCGGACTGCCTGGCCATCGTGACGGAATGGAACGAGTTCCGCCGGCCCGATTTCGATCGCATGAAGACGCTGATGAAAGAGCCGATCGTCTTCGACGGGCGCAATCTCTTCACCCCTGCGCAGATGAAGCAGCAGGGCTTCACCTACTACTCCATTGGCCGCAACTGAGCGCAAGACCACGGTCCTGGTGACCGGAGGAGCGGGGTACATCGGCAGCCACGCCGCGAAGGCGCTTCGCCAGGCTGGGCATCAGGTGGTCATTTACGACAATCTCTCCGCCGGCCACCGCGAGGCGGCACTGGGTGCGCCGCTCGTCGTTGGCGACATCGCCGACGTCGACGCGGTGCGCACCGCCATCCGGGAGAGCGGGGCGACAGCGGTCATGCATTTTGCCGCGTGGCTCGCGGTTGCCGAATCGGTTTCCGACCCGGCCGGCTACTACCGCAACAACGTCACCGGCACGCTGGGAACGCTCCAGGCCATGGCGCTCGAGGGCGTGAGGCACTTCGTCTTCTCGTCCACGTGCGCCGTGTACGGTGAGCCGAAAGAGGTTCCGCTTCACGAGGAGCTGCCGACGGCTCCGATCAACGCCTACGGCCAGACCAAGCTGGCGATCGAACATGCGCTGCCGCATTTCGAGCGCGCCTACGGCATCCGTTCGATCCGTCTCCGCTACTTCAACGCCGCCGGTGCCGATCCTGACGGTGAACTCGGCGAAGACCACGCGCCGGAGGTGCACGTGATCCCCCGTGCTTTCGAGGCGGCGATCGCCGGCGCACCGATGTATATCTATGGCGAGGACTATCCGACACCAGACGGCACGTGCCTGCGCGACTACATTCACGTGACCGATCTGGCCGACGCCCACGTCCGCGCCCTCGATCATCTCGAGCGCGGTGGCGCGTCCGGGTCGTACAACGCGGGAACGGAGCGTCCCTCGTCTGTCCGCGAGGTGATCGACACCGTCGAACGGGTGACCGGCAAACCGGTGAAGCGCATCGCCGCGCCGCGTCGGCCGGGCGATCCCGCCGTGCTGTATGCGTCGGCGCAGAAGATTCGCGCGGATCTCGGCTGGGTGCCTCAGCGCGCGGATCTCGAGACGATCGTTGCGGATGCGTGGCGATGGCATTCGCGTCACCCGCATGGTTTCAGAAGCGGTTCGCAATAGTGGGCCGATCGACGTGGCCCGTTCGCCGGGCCTGCTTCGCGACTCCCGGTCCACGGTGGTACGCTTCTGGTCGCGAGACTGACGCTCGCGACCAGGATCGAGTGGCAGCGTGCCGTTCGCAGCAGCGTTCCGGCCGGAACAGCGGCGGTGACGCGTGCACGCCCGGTTCGCACGTGAAAAGGATCTACGCGTAGATGTCCCGTATCAAGAACCCTCTTGTCGATCCGCTCCTGTCGGTCGTGATGCCGGTCTTCAACGAAAAGGCGACGATCGACGAGATCATCCGGCGCACGCTCGCGGTGCCGCTGCGTGTGCAACTTATCGTCATCGACGATTGTTCGACCGACGGGACGCGGGACATGCTGACCGCGCTGCAGCGCGAGCTTGGTTTCACGCTGGTGCTGCAACCGCAGAACGCCGGAAAGGGATCGGCGCTGCGACGCGGCTTCCAGGAAGTCCGCGGCGATCTCGTCGTCATCCAGGACGCTGACCTCGAGTACTCACCCGAGGAGTTTCCGGAGCTGATCGAGCTGATTTGCGACGGGCGGGCCGACGTCGTCTTCGGCTCGCGTTTTCTCGGCCGGCACCGCGTGTTCATGTTCACGCACTACATGGGCAACCGGTTCCTGACGATGGCGACGAATATCCTCTACAACACCATGCTGACCGACATGGAGACCTGCTACAAGGTGATGAGGACCGAAGTGCTGCGGTCGATGACGCTGGAAGCGAACGGGTTTGGCATCGAGCCGGAGCTGACCGCCAAGATCTTCAAGCGCGGGTATCGCGTCTACGAGGTACCCATTTCCTACGACGGCCGCAGTTACGAAGAGGGGAAGAAGATCGGGTGGCGCGACGGCTTCGTCGCGCTCTGGGTGCTGCTGAAGTTCCGCTTCACCGAGTGAACCAGCGCTCCGCGTTCCTCCGGCTGCTCGAATACGCGCGTCCCCATCGCGGACGCCTGACGGCCGCCGTGATCGCGATGATTGTCTACGGCGCCGCGTCGGTCGGGGTGGTGCGGCAGGTGAAGCCGATCCTCGATCGGGTGCTTCCTGGCACCGAAGCCTTGGCGCCAACGGTGGCCGCCATCCTCGGTTTCTATCTGCTGAAGGGCCTCGGCGCCTACGCGTCGGACTACCTGATGACCGACGTCGGCCAGCGCATCGTGCGCGACCTGCGCACGCAGCTCTTCCGGCACATCCTCGGTCAGTCGGCGGCGTTCTTTTCCGACCAGGCGGTTGGCCGACTGATGTCGCGCATCACCAACGACGTCGCGCAGATCCAGCGGGCGGTATCGGAAACGCTGGGTGACCTGGCGCGCGAGACGATCGCGCTGGTCGGCTTTGCGTCGCTGCTGTTCTTCTACGATCCCCGGCTCGCGCTCGTCTGCCTGACCGGTGCCCCTCTCATCGTCTACCCGCTGGTCCGTCTCGGGCAGCGCGTCCGCCGGACGACCCGGCGCAGCCACGAGGCGCTCGAGCTGATTTCGCACATCAGCAACGAGGCGTTCACCGGTCACCGCATCGTCAAGGCGTTCGGCGCGGAGGCGCGCGAGGTCACCAAGTTCGATCGGGCCGCCGAGCATTTCTATCGCACCACCCTGAAAGTGACGGCGACGCTGGCGACGCTGCCGCCGGTGATGGAGTTCATCGGCGGAGTGGCATTCGTCAGCGCGCTCTGGTACGGCGCCCAGGAGATCAAGGCCGGCAACCTGACTGAGGGCGACTTCTTCTCGTTCATCACGGCGCTGTTCATGATGTACGGTCCGGCGAAGAAATTGAGTCGCGTCAACGCCGACCTGCAGCAGGCCGGGGCCGCGGCGGAGCGGATCTTCGAAATGCTGGACACGCACAGCGAGGTGCACGAACAGCCGGGCGCGGCGGCGCTGCCGCCGATGATGCGCCAGATTGAATTCCGGGACGTCCGGTTTGCGTACGACGGAGCAGGGGAGGCCACGCTCGACGGCGTGTCCTTACGGGTGGGCGTCGGGCAGGTGCTCGCGATCGTCGGCAGGAGCGGCGCCGGCAAGACGACGCTGGTCAACCTGATCCCGCGGTTCTATGACGTCACCGGGGGGTCGATTCTGATCGACGGTTACGACATCCGTGATGTGACGCTGGCATCGCTGCGCCGGCAGATTGCCATCGTGACGCAGGAGACGGTGCTGTTCGACGACACCGTCGCCGCCAACATCGCCTACGGCCGGCCGACGGCGGAGAGATTCCGGATCGAAGCGGCGGCACGCGCTGCGCACGCGCACGAGTTCATCAGCCAGCTTCCCGACGGATATGACACGCTGGTGGGCGAGCGTGGGCAGAAGCTGTCGGGGGGGCAGCGGCAACGGCTGGCGATCGCGCGCGCGCTGCTGCGCGATTCGCCAATCCTGATCCTCGACGAGGCCACCTCGTCGCTCGACGCGGAATCCGAGAGCCTGGTGCAGGAGGCGCTGGCGAACCTGATGCGGAACCGCACCTCGTTCGTCATCGCGCACCGTCTGTCCACCGTGAAGCGGGCCGATGCCATCGTCGTGCTCGAGGATGGGCGGATCGTCGAGCAGGGGCGGCACGATGATCTGCTGGCGCGCGGCGGCGCGTATGCCAAACTGTACGACCTGCAACTGCAAGATGAACCGGCCGGAGACGCCGCGGCCGGCCCGGAGATCCGCGTGTGATCAAGTCCATGACCGGCTTCGCCTCGCTGACACACGAGGACGAACGCGCCACGATCGGTATCACCATTCGGGCCGTGAACCACCGCTTTCTCGATCTGCAGCTGCGCATGCCGCAGTCGCTGGCCGATCTCGAGCCGCGGGTGCGCAGCCTGCTGCAGAAGCGCCTCGGCCGCGGACGCGTGGAGCTCGCGATTTCCGTTCAGTTGCGGCAGGCCAGCGTGCCGACCGTGGAGCTGAATGCGGATTTTGCAAGCGCCTTGGCCGCTGTCGTCGAACGCGCCCGCGAGCAGGGTCTGGTGACCGGCGCGATGACTCCCGGGGATCTGCTCAGGCTGCCACAGGCGGTCACGATTCGTGAGCGGGCTGTGGAACCCGACCCGGCGGTCGAAGCGCAGCTCGCGGCGAGCGTGGAGGCGGCCGTCGAACAGGCACTCCTCGATCTGGACGCGATGCGGACGCGGGAAGGACAGCACCTGCGCGCCGATCTCGACACGCGGAAGGACTTGCTGGCCGACGTGGTCGAACGGCTGCGCGAAGCGGCCGACCACGGACGGTCCGCGCTCGAAGCGCGGCTGCACGAGCGGGTGCGCGAGCTGAGCGAGCAGCTGCCGGTCGATCAGGCCATGCTGGCGCAGGAGATCGTGCGCGTCGCCGGCCGGTCCGATATCAGTGAGGAGGTCACCCGCTTCCGGGCGCACGTCGCTCACTGGAACGCGCTGAGTGATGCGGACGAGCCGTGCGGCCGGAAGCTTGATTTCCTGCTGCAGGAAATGAATCGTGAGGTCAACACGATCGGATCCAAAGCCGACGGCCTGGGAATCGCCGAGCTGATCATCACCGCGAAGGCGGAGCTCGAGAAGATGCGCGAGCAGGTGCAGAACGTTGAGTAGCGCCGCGGCCGCGAGCGCCTCGCTCGAGTCGGCGGCCGGTCGCCGCGGCCTCCTGTTCATCGTCTCGGCCCCGTCCGGCACCGGGAAAACGACGCTGGTGGAGCGGCTGGTGCAGATCGTGCCGAATCTGCGGATGTCGCGGTCCTACACGTCCCGGACCGCCCGGGTGGGGGAACAGCACGGGGTTGACTATAATTTTGTCAGCCGCGAACGCTTCGAGGCGATGATCGGCGAGTCGGCCTTCCTGGAGTGGGCCGACGTCTTCGGCAATTTCTACGGAACCTGTGCCGCGGATACAGAGGCCGTGCTGGCCGGCGGCGAGGACGTGGTCCTCGTTATCGACGTCCAGGGGGCGCGGCAGGTGCGGTCACGGGGCATCGAAACGGTTGGTATCTTCGTGCTGCCGCCGAGCGCCGGGATCCTGGAGCAGCGGCTGCGCGGCCGCAGCAAGGACACCGAAGAACAGATTCGCCGGCGCCTCGAGAAGGCGTGCGACGAGGTCAACGAGTTCGAGCAGTACCAGTACGTCGTGGTGAACGACGAGGTCCAGGCCGCCGTCGATCGCCTGCGGTCGATCGTCCTGGCCGAACGGGCGCGCGTCAAGGCGATGCGCGGCGCCGCGGCCGGAATCCTCAGGACCTTCGAGGAAAGTTAGAATTCCGCCTTTTCACTTTTGACTTTGTGAGGAACCCCGTCGTGCAGACGCCACCCAAGGACAATCGGTTCGAGTTCGTCGTGATCGCGGGCAAGCGGGCCCGCCAGCTGCTCGCCGGCGCGCTGCCGCGCGAGACGGGCGAGAAGAAGACCACCATCGCGCACCGCGAGGTCATGCGGCACAAGATCGAGAAGGTAGAAGAATCTGAATAGCTTCCAACTCCCAACGACTGACGCCTGTCCAACTCCCCAGCGAGCGGGGAGTGCCCGGTTGGGAATTTTTGGGAGTTGGACGTTGGTACACGCCGGCGTCAAAAATTTCGCCGGGAACAGTGGGAGTTAACCGGTGGCGTTAATAGCCCTCGGCGTCTCGGGCGGCATCGGCGCCTATAAGGCCGTCGAAGTGTGCCGCGGGTTGCAGAAGCGCGGTCATGACGTCGTCGTGGTGATGACGCGGTCGGCAGCGAAGTTCGTCGGGCCACTCACCTTCGAGGCGATCACTCGCCATCCCGTCATCACCTCACAGTGGAAGCCGGGCGCGAACGCCGACATCGAACACATCGCGATCGCGGACTCGAGTGCGCTGCTGCTCGTGGCGCCGTGCACCGCGAATGTCATCGGCAAGTTCGCCAACGGGATTGCCGACGACTTCCTCAGCTCGTTGTATCTCGCCACCAAGGCGCCCGTCCTGCTGGCGCCGGCGATGAACGTGAACATGCTGGCGCACGACGCGGTGCAGCGGAACCTGCAGGTGCTGGCCTCTCGCGGCGTCCGCGTTGTCGAGCCGGGCGAAGGCTACCTGGCGTGTGGCTGGATCGGCAAGGGGCGCCTCGCCGAGCCGGACGCGATCGTGGATGCGGCGGTGGCGGTCTTGGCAGGCCGTTCCGAAGGTCCATCTGTGACCGCCGGCATTTCGTCGCATGCAGGACGAATCGCTCTGACCGGCGACGGCGCCATGAGCGCACTGCGCGGGTTGCGCGTCCTCGTGACGGCAGGTCCGACCTACGAGGATATCGATCCGGTCCGCTTTGTCGGCAATCGATCCAGCGGGCGGATGGGTTTTGCGATCGCCGCCGAAGCTACCCGCCGTGGTGCGCGCGTGAGCCTCGTTGCCGGCCCCACTCCGGTCGCGCCCCCGCCCACCGATCGCCTGCGACGGACTCGCAGCGCCGCGGACATGCACGCGGCCGTGATGGAAGAGGCCCCGGCTGCCGACGTCGTGATCATGGCCGCCGCCGTTGCTGACTACACACCGGAGACTCCCGTCAACGCCAAGATCGCCAAGGGCGATGGCCCGCTCACGCTGACCTTGCGCCGCACGCCGGACATTCTCGCGGAGCTGGGCGACCTGCGCGAACGACTGGGCGGTTCGCGCCCGCTGCTCGTCGGTTTTGCTGCCGAGACCGATGGGCTGCCTGCGAAGGCACGGGAGAAGCGGAAGCGGAAACGGGTTGATTTAATCGTCGCCAACGACGTGTCGCGACCCGACCGCGGGTTCGACGCCGCCACCAACGCCGTCACCATCGTCGGCGACCAGGGCGACGAGGACGTGCCGTTGCAGTCCAAGGAAGGCGTGGCCGCTGCGATCCTGGATCGGATCGAACGGCTGCTGGCCGTTCAGCCCTCCACTCCCCGGGCCTGACCGTGACACAGGATCACCTTCGAGATCATCTCGAGTTCCTCAAGGAACTCGGAGTAGACGGGATGCGCCAGGAGCCCGAATGGCGTCGCCGTCCGCTGATGCGCGCGCCGCAGTCCCTCGCGACCGCCCGTGCCCAAGCCTCAGAACCATCAGAACCCGCAGAACGTTCAGCACCCGCCTGAACCGGAACCTACGGCACCCCCGGCACGCTCGGCACCCCTTGAACCAGAACCCCCGGCACCCCCGGCACCCCCAGAACCCCTCATTCCTCTCCTCTCCTCTCCCTCTGCCGCCCTTGCCGCCCTCAAGACCGAGATCGGCCCGGCCTGCACGCGCTGCAAGCTGCACGCGCTCGGGAGGACGCAGGTGGTATTTGGCGTCGGCAACCCGCAGGCCGATTTGATGTTCGTCGGCGAAGGGCCGGGAGCCGACGAAGACATCCAGGGCGAACCGTTCGTGGGCCGCGCCGGGCAGCTGCTGACGAAGATCATCGAGGCGATTGGCCTGCGCCGCGAGGACGTCTACATCGCCAACGTCATCAAGTGCCGGCCGCCTGGCAACCGCAACCCCGAACCCGACGAAGTGGCGCAGTGCGAACCATTCCTCTTCCGGCAGGTCGACATGGTGAAGCCGAAAGTGATCGTGGCGCTGGGCAAGTTCGCGGCGCAATGCCTGCTGCGGAGCACGGAACCGATCACGCGCATTCGCGGCAAGGAGTTCAAGTACCGCGAGTCGATCCTGATGCCCACGTACCATCCGGCCTACCTGCTGCGAAATCCGTCGGCGAAGCGGGACGTGTGGGAGGACATGAAGAGAGTGCGCGCGATACTCGGGCGCGAGTAATGCAGAATGCAGAATGCAGAATGCAAAAAGAAGAAACACTCTTTGGCATTTAGCATTGGGCATTTGGCATTGACGTGACCCTGATTGCCGTCGCCGTCCCCGTCCCCTTTCTCGATCTCCTGACTTATCGCGTCCCGGACTCGATGCCTGCGCCAGTCGTTGGTGCGCGCGTGCGCGTGCCGGTAGGGACGCGCGTGCTCACTGGCGTTGTCGTCGAGACGGACGTCGCGCCGTCGGAGATCGAGCTGAAGGAGGTGGTCACGCTTCTCGATCGCGAGGCGTATGTGCCGGCGACGATCGTCGAATTGTGCCGCTGGACCGCTGACTATTACGTGGCCGGGATCGGCGACACCATCGCCGTGTCCTTGCCGCCGGGTGCGAAAGCCACGCGCGCCGCTTTCAAGACGCGACGGACGGCGGCGGTGACGGCGCACGGCCTCGAGGTCGTGGCGCGGACCTCGTCTGGCCCGCAGCAACTCGCGGTGACGGCGAAGCAGCTGGCGGCGCTCGAAGTGCTCGCCGCGGCGGCGCCAGGGCTGCCCACGTCCACGCTTCGCGATCGTGGCGTCACGGCCGACATGCTGGCACGGCTCGCCGCACGCGGGCTGGTCGCATTTCACGACGAGCGGGAGGAACGGGATCCCTTCGAACGCTCCGTTCTACCCGATGTGAAGCCTGATCGCGATCGGCAGCTCACGCCGGAACAGGTCGTCGCGCTCGACCAGTTGCGTGGCTTCGTGGCGGCGGGGGAGTTTCGGGTTGCGCTCCTGCATGGCGTCACCGGCAGCGGCAAGACCGAAATCTACCTGCGCCTCGCCGACGAGGTGCGGCGGGCCGGCCGTCAGGCCCTGCTGATGGTTCCCGAGATTGCGCTGACCCCGTCGGCGGCCGCGCAATTTCGCGGCGTGTTCGGCGAACGGGTCGCCATCCAGCACAGCGCGCTGTCCGACGGCGAACGGCACGATCAATGGCAGCGCATCCGCCGCGGCGATGTCGACGTCGTCGTTGGTACGCGGTCCGCCGTGTTCACGCCGCTATCGCGGCTGGGCCTGATCGTCGTCGACGAGGAACACGACGGTTCCTACAAGCAGGAGGAAGCCCCGCGGTATCACGGTCGCGATGTGGCCATCGTCCGGGCGAGCCGCGAGCAGGCGGTCGTGGTCCTCGGGTCCGCGACGCCGTCGCTGGAGAGTTATCAGAACGCGGAAACCCGCAAGTATGCGCGCGCCAGCCTGGAGCGACGCGTCCGGGACCGGCCGCTGGCGGCGGTGACGATCGTCAATATGCGGGAGGAGTACGCAGACGGCGGCCCTGACGTGATCCTCAGCCGCGCATTGGTGGCGGGGATCGAGCAGCGGCTGGCCGATTCCGAACAGGTCGTGGTGCTCCTCAACCGCCGCGGGTATGCGACGGCGGTGTTCTGTCGCCAGTGCGGCGATACCTACGAGTGTCCCAACTGCAGCGTGTCGCTGACCGTCCACCGCGTGCGCCGGAAAAACCAGACCCGGTCTGGTTTTCGGATCGCAGAAACTGAAAACCAGACCGGGTCTGATTTTGACTGGCGGGCGCGCTGCCACTACTGCAACTACTCGACGAAGGTCGCGCGCCAGTGCCGCAAGTGCGCGTCCCCTTACATGGAGCAGGCCGGGTTCGGAACGGAGAAGGTGGAGCAGCAGATCCGCGACCTGTTTCCGGCCGCACGCATCGGCCGCGTCGATCGCGATTCGATCCGGCGCAAGGGCGCGCTCACGTCCCTCTTGAGCCGCTTCGCCGCGGGCGAACTGGACGTGCTGGTCGGAACCCAGATGATCGCCAAGGGGCACGACTTTCCCCGCGTGACCCTGGTCGGCGTCATCTCCGCCGATGTCGGGCTCGGGCTGGCCGACTTTCGCGCCGCCGAGCGCACGTTCCAGTTGTTGACCCAGGTGGCCGGCCGCGCCGGACGAGGCGAGCGGCCGGGCCAGGCGATCGTGCAGACCCTGTATCCGGAGCACTACAGCATCCAGCTGGCCTGTCGTCAGGATTACCCGGCGTTCTTCGAGCGTGAGATGACGTTCCGCCGTGGGATGCGCTACCCGCCGACGGTGGCACTGGTCAACGTGGTGGTCCGCGGACGGTCGTTCGAGGAGGCGATGAGCACGGCAACCGATATCGTGCGGCGTCTCGAACCGGCGACAGCCTCGTCCAACTTCGCCATTCTCGGACCCGCCCCGGCGCCACTGGGGCGCCTGCGCGGCGAACATCGCGTGCAGTTCTTCCTGAAGGGGACCCGACGCGCCGAGATGCGGAACGCGCTGAAAACCGTGCTTACCGCGATGCCGGAGATCCGCCGGCGCGTGACCGTTGATGTCGATCCCTTGACCGTGCTCTGAGCAGCAAGCACGACAACTCCCAATCGGCTTCGCCGAGCCCAACTCCCAACTCCCAATTCATGATGCGCGTTGCGAGTGGGTGTTGCCTCTTTGGAAGTTGCAGGTTGCGCGTTGGCAGTTGGCTTTTTGGGAATCGGGAGTGATGCCCTTCTACTCCATCACGATCGCGGGCATGAAGCAGAGCGCGAACATGACCACGGCCATCACCGCGAGCACTCGACGCGTCCGGTCGAGTGGCACGTCCTCGTCCCAGACGGGCGGATGCTGGTAGCCGATGAAGCTGATCATCGCTACGGTGATCGCCGCCCACGGGACCCACGACCACGAATAGAAACAGAGACCGATCAGCCCGGCGATTGCCGCCAGCGTCACTCGACCACTCGGTCGGCCGAGAATCGTGTAGGAAATGTGCCCGCCATCGAGCTGAGCGATCGGAAACAGGTTGATGGACGTCGCCAGCATTCCGAACCATGCCGCCCACGCCATCGGGTGCAGGTTGAGCGTGAAGCCCGTTCCAATCCGGCCGAACTGGGTCCATGCCGCGAGCTTCAGGAGCAGCGGCTCGCCAAAGTTCACCACGTCGGCGCCCGGAGGGGGCATCGGGACGACATGGGACCAGTGCATCCCCACCCAGAGGAACGGGATCAGCGCGACGAACCCCGCGATGGGTCCGGCGATGCCGATGTCGAACAGCGCCTGTTTATGGGTGATTCGCTGTCGAATCCTGATCACCGCGCCCAGCGTACCGGAGGACAGAAACGGCCACGGCAGCGGAATGAAATAGGGCAGCGACGCGTCGACGCCGTAGTACCGGCAGGCGAAATAGTGCCCGAGCTCGTGCGATCCCAGAATGGTGAGGACAGGGATGCTGTAATAGAGTCCGTACGGGACCAGCGAACGGATAGAGTTGATGTCCGGCCCCGCGTAGCCCAGATACCAGAAGATGCCTGCCGCGGTCGTCGTGGCTGTGGTTGCGAGAAACAGCAGCGCACACATGACATAGCGCCGCGTTGGCTCCCGGCGGTAGGCCAGAACCGGTGGCACGAAGACGGGTTCGGTCGGAAGGGTGAACTCCCCGGGAAAACCGTCGACGCGCAGATCGGGCGTGTCCGGGAGCTCCGGACGGGATGCGTCCAGGGTCGGTTACCCGATATTCTGAAGGTCCTTGCCCGGCTTGAAGCGGATGGTCCGTCCCGGCGGGATGCGGACTTCCTTGCCGGTCCGCGGGTTGCGGCCGATGCCGCGCTTGCGGGGCTTCACCTGGAATACCCCGAAGCCGCGCAGTTCGATCCGGTCGCCCCGCTGCATCGAGATCCGCATCGCGTCGAATACGGCGTCGACAGCCACCTCGGCCTTCACTTTGGTGATGTCCGCGATTTTCGAGACTTCGTTGACGATGTCGACCTTGATCATGCGGGAGCAGCCTCTGCGGGAAAACACGTCGTTCGACTGGGATTCAATCCGTTCGGAGCCGCGTCGAACGACGGTAACTATCATAAAGAGAGCCACTTAGCCTGTCAACCTCCGTGCCAAAATCCCTGCCCGCCGTCGTGCTGGTCGGCCGCCCCAATGTGGGGAAATCGACCCTGTTTAACCGCCTCACCCGCAGCCGGCGGGCGATCGTCACCCCGATTCCGGGGACGACGCGCGACGTGATCGCCCAGCGCGTGGAGTGGGAGGGCGCGCAATTCGAACTGACCGATACCGGTGGCATGTTCGGCGCGAGCGACGATCCGCTGCACGCGCTCGTGCTGGACCGCGGCCGCCGCGCAATTACCGATGCCGACCTGTTGGTGTTTGTCGTCGACGGGCGCGAGGGCGTGGTGCCCGGAGATGAAGAGATCGCCCGGGTCCTGCGTGAAGCCGACCGGCCTGTCCTGCTCGCCATCAACAAGACAGATGACCGCCGAGCCCGAGTCGGCGCCCTCGAGTTCTACCAGCTTGGCTTCGACCCGGCGTTCGAGATGTCCGCCGAGCACGGTGAAGGCGTCGGCGACCTCCTCGACGCCATCGTCCAGCGTGTCGGCCGGGTCTCGCGACGCACGGCTGAGGACCCCGACGACGAAGACCATGATCTGCGAGGCATTCCGGCGGAAGAAAAGGAAACTTCGATCGCCATCATCGGTCGTCCCAATGCCGGCAAGTCATCACTGGTGAACCGCCTCCTTCGCGAGGAGCGGATGATTGTCAGTGAGACGCCCGGGACGACCCGCGATGCCGTGGACACGCTGATGACCTGGCACCGACGCAAGTTCCGTATCGTCGATACCGCCGGCATCCGGCGGCCCGGGCGGGTGGCGCGCAGTGGTCCGCTCGAGTCGGTCAGCGTGCTGCTCTCGCGTCGCTCGATCGAAGAAGCCGACATCGTTGTCCTCGTGGTTGACGCGGAAGCCGGTGCGACCGATCAGGACGCGACGATCGCCGGCGAAGCCGACCGGCTGGGCAAGGGCGTCATCATCGTGGCGAACAAGTGGGACCTGATGAAGGATCGCGGTCCCGATTTCGTGAAGGAGTTCGACGAGACGCTGCGCCGGCAGTTGAAGTTCCTGGACTATGCGACGGTGCTCCACATCTCCGCGCGGACAGGCGAGCGGGCGTCGAAACTGCTCGAGGCCATCGACAAGGTGTCGGCATCGCGGCGACAGCGGGTCACGACGGGCGACCTCAACCGCTTCGTCGAGACCGTCACGGCGGCGCACCCTCCCGCCAGTCCTGGTCATCGTCACGTTCGCGTCCTGTATGCGGCGCAGACCAGTGTCGAGCCACCCACGTTCGTGTTCTTCACGAATGTGGCGACCAGCTTTCATTTCTCTTATGTGCGCTTTCTCGATAACCGGATCCGCGAGGAATTCGGTTTCCTGGGAACGCCGATCCGCATTCAGGTCCGGGCGCGCCGGCGCAAAGAGATGGAGAAGGCGGCCGAGGATTCCGGTCGACACCGTTCGAAGACGTCAACGGGCGCTGGCGCTCGAAAGGGATCGCCCGGGGGAGTGAAACGAACGCGGGCCGCCGCCAGCAGACCGCGGAAGAAGCGGTGAACATGTGAGACGTCCAGCGATTCTCCTCGTCGTGCTGGCGGGCATCGCTGTCAGCCTGGCATACGCCCAGTCGCCCGGGAGCAGTCGTGTTGCGCCGCTGGCGGACCGCGACCTGACCGATCAGCATCGGGCCATGATCGCGTCCTACGTGCGCGGAGGCGTCGTCACCAATGACATCCGCACCCTGTTGAACCATCCGGGTTCGCTGCCGGGCGTGATGCCCTTCTGGAATTACATCGCCTTCGAGTCGACCCTTCCTGCTCACGATCGCGCGGTTCTCATGCTGCGCACGGCGTGGCTCTCGCGCTCCGGATATCTCTGGGCGAAGTACGCGACCGCGGCGAAGCCACTGCTCACGCCCCTCGATCTGCGTCGGATTCAGGCGGCAGCCGTCGTGCCGGAAGACTCGTTCGACGTGAACCTGCTTCGCGCCGCCGATGGTCTTCATCGCCAGTCGTTCGTAGACGATGACACATGGATGGCGCTCGACGCCCGCTACGACACCGAGCACCTGATGGACATCGTGTTTACCGTGGCCGAGACGACGATGCTCGCCGGCATGGTGAACAGCCTTGGCGTCCCCGCCGACCCGGAGTTCGACGCGCCGCCGCCGGCGTGGGCATTCCAGGGGAATCTGGTGCGAACTCATCCCACTCTTCGCGTGCCCCGTATTCCCCCGCTGGACCAGACGTTCTGGACGGGGGAGCTCCGCGCGCTGCTGGACCCTGACGCGACGGGGCGTCCGATCGCGGCGGTGTACCGCACATTTGCGCAGCATCCCGCGTTGTATCGCCCGCGTCAGGATCTGTCCGAGTACATCCGGACGAAATCGACGCTCCCGCCGCGTCTGCGCGAGCTCGCCATTCTCCGCATCGGCGCGTTGTGCGGCTCCGATTACGAGTGGGGAGCGCACGCGCCGGCCGGCCGCGCGGCGGGACTGACGGCAAACGAGATTCGCCTGATTGCGACGACTCCGCTGGCCGGCGCCCCGGCAATGACCTTGCCCGGCTGGAACGGCGTCGACGCGGCCGTCGTCCGTTCGGTCGACGAGCTCTTCTCGGCCGACGTCATTTCCGCGCCGACCTGGACGACGTTGTCGGGGATGCTGGACAGCCGGCAACGAATCGATCTGCTGATCACGATCGGCGGCTATCGAATGGTGTCGATGGCGTTGAATACCTTTGGCGTGCCGCTCGAACCTGATAGTGAACAGATCCCGAACCGGTAGATCTGCCAGTTCCTGACCGGCTGAGCACAAGTAGAATTGCGCCACGTGTTCAGTCCGGCGTGGCGACCGTATCTGATCGGGATTGCAGCGTTTGCAGGCGGATGGTTGCTCCGTCTCCTGTTCCTTCCGCTGGTCGGCACGTACTACCCGTACCTGCACCTGTATCCGGCCGTCCTGTTCGCGGCGTGGAAGGGCGGGGCCCGCGGAGGAATCACGGCCGCCGCGCTCTCCGCCGTGAGCGTCCAGTTCCTGCTCCCGTCGATACCTTCCGACACCGTCTTCATCCCCGGACACGGTTTCGCGACGGTCGTGTTCGTGGTCGCTGCCTTGATCGTTTCGGCCCTGGCCGAGGAACGGCGACTCGCGGTCGATCGTGCCGACGAACAGGAACGGCGACGGGCTGCTGAAGAGCGCGCGGAACGGGCGATCCAGGCGAGCCGGTATCGCGAGTGGATCGACGCGCTCGTCGCCGACGTCCCCGCGGTGGTGTGGGAAGCCTGGGGTGCGCCGGATGTCGCCGCCCAGCGGATCGATTTCGTCAGCCGCCACGTCGAGCGGATGCTGGGGTACAGCGTTGACGAGTGGCTGTCGACTCCCAATTTCTGGCTCACCGTAGTGCACCCCGACGATCGCGAGCGTGCCGGCCGTGAAGCGAGAGACATCTTCGAAGGGCGCCGTGATGGGGCTTCACGATTCCGCTGGGTGAAGCGGACCGGTGAGGTCGTGTGGGTGGAAGGAAAGTCGACGGTGATTCGCGACGGCGAGGGCCGCCCCGTCGGCATGCGTGGCGTCACCATCGACATCTCCGATCTGCTTCGTTTCGAAACGGAGCGCAACGATCTCCTGGAGCGGACCGAGTTCGCGCGTCACGCGGCTGAAGAAGCGAACCGGCTCAAGGACGAGTTCCTGATGACGCTCTCGCACGAGTTGCGGACGCCCTTGAACGCGGTCTGGGGCTGGACTCGGATCCTCCGGGCGGGCCGAATCGACGATCCGCGTGTGGCGCGAGGCCTCGAGGTGATCGACCGGAACGCCGCCGTGCAGCTGCGGCTAATCGAAGATCTGCTCGATATCTCCAGCATCATCGCCGGCAAACTGCGCATCGAGATGGAGCTCATCGAGATGCACGGAGTGGTGGCGGCGGTCGCCGACAGCGCGCGGCCGGCTGCGGAGGCGAAGAACGTGATGCTGACCGTGTCACCGCCCGGCGGCGCAGCGCTGGTACGCGGAGATGCCGAACGACTGCAGCAGGCGTTGTGGAACCTCGTGTCGAATGCGGTGAAGTTCACGCCTGAAGGCGGCAGTGTCGCGATAGCCATCACGACCAACGGGGGTTACGTGCAGGTGGCAGTCCGTGACACTGGCGCCGGCATTGGCGCGTCCGTCCTTCCGCACATCTTCGAACGGTTCAGGCAAGGCGAGTCGGGCACCGCCCGCAGTCACATGGGACTCGGGCTCGGGCTGGCGATCGCCCGGAGCCTGGCCGAGGCGCACGGCGGAACGCTGACCGCGGCCAGCGACGGCGTCGGCCTGGGTGCCACGTTCCTCCTGCGACTGGCGCTCGCGACGGATGCGGACGGTGTGGCGTCGCCGGCGCCGGCGGCAACCGTCGGTCCGGAGGTGGTGTGAGCGTGCTCTCCACCGGAATCCGGCTCTGGCGCTGCTATACTTTCAGGGAATGACCCCGAAGCTGTTCAAAGCGACGGAAGTCTGCGACCTGGCGCAACTGCAGCCATACGTGCTGCGTTCCTGGGAGAAGGAGTTTCCGGGGATCGGGGTTCCCAAGGCCGACGGGCAGCGGCTGTATCGCCAGTCGGACGTCGAGCAGGTGCTGCGCATCAAGCAGCTGGTGTTCACCGAGGGTCTGACGCTCTCCGGCGCGCGGCGTCGCATCGAGGAGAGCCAGCCCGCCGCTTCCGCCGGCGTCACCGATGACGAGGTGAAGGAAGTGTTGGATGCGCTGGCATCCGACGCCCGCACGCGCATCGCCACCATTCGCAACGGGCTCCAGTCGATTCTGGCCATGCTGTCGGGCGCCCCTGGTACCCGCGTTGTCGTCGTCGACGAGTATCAGCTGGAGCCGCCACAGCCGGCGCCCAAACCGGCGAGCTCGCGCGCTGTTGCCGCGCGCCGTTCCGAGCCGCGAAAGCCGGTCCGAAAGAGCGCGCCGCCCCGCGGCAAGGCGACCCCCGTCGCGAAGCGCAAGCGCGCCAACGCCTGACGCCGGCACGTCCGGCAACTGTCGGCGCCGCCGACGCGTGCTGACGCCGTTGCCGTCTCATGACCGCGGCGGCGATTTGCCCTCATGCAGGCTACCTGTGGATCGGATCACCCTCCTGCCGTACAACCCCGAGTGGCCAGCCCAGTTCGTCGCTGAGAAAGCGCGTTTGGCCCATGCTCTCGGAAACCTTGCCCATCGCATCGAACATCACGGGTCGACGGCTGTCCCCGGTCTCGCGGCCAAGGCGATCATCGACATCCAGGTGTCCGTCTCGTCGCTGCAGCCGCTCGATCCCTTCATCGCCGCGCTGTCGCCCCTCGAATACCACCACGTGCCGCATGCGGATGACGACCGGTGTCCGTTCTTCCATCGGCCGTCGACGTGGCCGCACACGCACCATGTCCACCTGGTGGTGAGCGGCGGGGTAGAGGAAGCGCGGACGCTGGCGTTCAGGGACTATCTGCTGTCGCACCCGGCGGTGGCGGTGGAGTACGAACAGCTGAAGCGCCGACTGGCGCGCGATGCAGATGCCGGCACGTTCGCCGGACGTGAAGCGTACGCCGCGGGGAAGACGGCGTTCGTCGAGCGGGTCACGCGGCTGGCGCTGACCGATCGATGACGCGGTTGTTGGTGATTCGCAGCAACGTGTCCCGGAGCCTGGACGGCGCGGCCGGACCGATGTGCTACGATCCTCGGTGACCTCGGACGCTGAGTTCGAGGCGAGCACGCCACGTTTTCGGGATGTAGCGCAGCCTGGTAGCGCACCTGACTGGGGGTCAGGGGGTCGCAGGTTCGAATCCTGTCATCCCGACCAATTTTCACGCCGCGCGTTCCGAATCGGTGCCGAATAGAATGCTTGCACCAAGCGCGTCTGTTCGTACGATAATGGCCACGTTCTAATTCTGCGGCGGTAACGTCGCAATGCATTTCGACGGACTGGGCGACCGATTCGCTCAAGGACCGAGAGTCCCGCATCCTGCGCCACGCGTTTACCGTGGTCGGTGTTGGGGCTCTTTTTTTGCCCAGCTAACCGCCACTCGCGCGCGGCGCCAGTTCCTCAGTTCGACTGGAGGGTATGGCGTGACGAACGAATCAACTCCCCGTCGCACAGGCCAATCGTTCGAAGCGCCGGCGCGTACCTGAGCACGCGGTGATTCACTGGTCGGTCTACGAACGCGGGCAGCAGTATCTCGACACGCTTCAGCTCCCCAAGACCGTGACGAAATTCCCGAAAAGCCCGATGCGAGTGCCATAGACACGTATCATCATCGGACAATCTCCGGTTTCGGTGCCTTGTCTGATAGATGTAGTTCCATTCGCTCGCAGTACATCTGCGCCGTTACGGCCGAGATTTTATCGGAACTCTGATCGGTCTTCTCGGGATCAAGGGCGAAGATCCCGAGACCGAACAGATCGATGCGGAGCATCTCGTCTTTCATATCAGGGGAGAGCAGTGCAATCGAGCCGTTCTTCTCCTTGGGTTGACCGTTGTTGCCCTTGACGACGAAGTCCTCGAACCAGGCGAACCATGTCTCGGAGCTTCCCTCGGCCAACGTGACCGTCAAATTCGGAAAGTCCACCGGTCCCGGCTGCCCAATGTCCCGATGAATGCCAATGAGATCGCCGGTTGCTTGTCTCACCGTCAGCGCATCGACGCGCATGACTCGCGTGCAATCCAAACCATCAATCGCGACGCGGAAATTGGATGCGACCCAAAGCTTTTGTTTGACTGCCTGTCCGATCACGGTCCCCGATGGCTGGCTGTTTCGCGCGAGTTCAGGAGCCAAGGTGACGGTGAGATGCAGGGCCTCCTTAGAAGAGGCATCAAGTGCGGGAATAGTGGTCTCCGTGATGAAGGCCTTAAAGAAATCGAGCTGCTTAACGGCAGTCAACCGGGCATTCGCGGTCACGATCGAGCCGTCCTTCCGCTGTGGTGTTCCGGTCCACGACGCATTGATCCAGTCAAACAGCACCGGGCTGATCGCCGGACCGCACTCCATCACCAATGGGCGGTACGAAATCCCACCGAGGTGCTTCTTGGGGATCAGCGACGAATCCGCCTTCTCTGTGACGACGGCGGCGACGGGACGCCCACCCTCGAACGAATTCAGGAACCCGACTCCGGCGCCGTCCAGTACCAGTTGGACACTAGCGGTGCTGATGCGGTTCGCCATGGCCGATGCCTCCTTGTGCTTTCACGATGCCCGTCAGGGATCGCTGCGCGCGACAGAATAACCCGGAAGCGACCGGCACGGAGATGGCTTAACGGTGGTCAAAACTCGGACGCGTGTGGATCCGCGGAGTGTGTCTGACCTGAACTCGTTTAGTGCGTCCAATCTCCCATAATCTTCCGAATCACCCGCTCAATGGTCTGCATCTGCTCAAGCGTGAGCGTCCAGCCGCGGGTCCCGCCCATGCAGCGCATCGACCTCGTGCTCCTCGCCGGTCATGACGGCATCCAGCACATCGAGGGCGATCGTGGCTTGAGCTCGTGGCCAGGTGACCTGCTTGGATGGCCTCGTCTGTTTCGAACCGAATAGGAAAGGTTGCTGTCGGGGCGAGCGCGACGGCGTTGAAGAACATGGCCTGAGTGGTCGTGACTCCCGGCACCCGCAGCACCTCCCATGCGTGCTGGAGTTCGTGACCGATGGCTCCCATCACGCCGTCGCGGTCGCGGTTCGTGTTGACGACGATGCGCAGGATGCGACTGGGGCCAGCCACGTCGATGCGGTAGATCAGGCACGCCCGGACGCCGAATTGGCACTTTCCAGCCTCGACGTAGACGAGGCCGTTGGTCGTCTCGATCTCGCTGACGAGCCTTCGAAACGTTTCGGAAAGGGTCGGCGCCTCCGCGAGGAGTCTGGCGATCAGCGCGTCGTCCGACCGCACGTGCGGCATGGCCGTCACCGGTTGTGCCTGTGCCCAGCACGTCGTCAGCGACGCCACCAGGACGGCGGCGGCACGGAATAGGTGGAAACGACGGAGTCTGCAGCCTGCGGTCATCGACGTCCACCTCCGAAGACCGCGTGAATTGCGGTCCTCAGTGTCAGAGGCAGGAACGCCGCACGAAACCTCTCATCGGGCGCGTTTATTGACGGTTTTGACGGGAGTGCCGGCAGTAGAATCGCGCCATGGCCGCGGTGACGTGATGCGCGACTGGCAGTTCGCCACGCGGTGGCTGTTCGCGAAATGAGCGCCATTTGAACAAGCTGGCTGACGTCGAGCGGATTTGTCTCGCCGCGCTGGAGCACCCCGCGAGCGAACGTGCGGCGTTCGTCCTTGAGGCCTGTCAGGGCGACGCGGCGCTACGGCACGAGGTCGAGTCGTTGCTGGCGCATGCCTCGCCGGCAGAACAGTTCCTCGCGCAGCCGGCCCTGCACGCAGACGCGGCGCTCGCCGGCTTGAGCGGCCTGTCGATCGGGCAGCGCCTCGGTGCCTATCAGATCATTGCCAAGCTGGGCGTCGGCGGCATGGGCGAAGTCTATCGAGGCCGCGATACGCGACTCGGACGCGACGTCGCGATCAAGATCCTGCCGGTCGTCTTTGCCGTGGATCCAGAACGGCTGGCGCGATTCGAGCGGGAGGCGCGGGTGCTCGCGTCGTTGAATCACCCGCACATTGCCGCCATCTACGGGATCGAAACGGGTCCCGAAGAAACCGGACACCAGGTACGGGCGCTGGTCATGGAATTGGTGGAGGGTGTCGCGCTGTCGGACCGGATCGCGCGTGGCCCCATGCCGGTCATGGAGGCACTCGGCATTGCGCAACAGATCGCCGACGCCCTCGCGGCCGCACACGAGCAGGGCATCATCCATCGTGATCTCAAACCTGCCAATATCAGACTCCGTCCCGACGGGACGGTGAAGGTGCTGGACTTCGGCCTGGCCAAGGCGCTGCCAGCCTCGTCGGCACTGGCAGATATCGTCTCGGCGACCCCCACGGCTCAGATGTCCGAGCCGGGCCTCATTCTCGGCACCGCCGCCTACATGTCGCCGGAGCAGGCGCGCGGACAGGTGGTCGACAAGCGATCCGATGTCTGGGCGTTCGGCTGCGTCCTTTTCGAAATGCTCGCAGGCGGCAAGGCGTTCGCCGGTGAGACCGCGACGGACACGCTCGCCGCGATCATCGAACGCGAGCCGCCGTGGACGACGCTGCCACCGTCCGTGCCGGTGAGTATTCGACGTCTCTTGCAGCGTTGTCTCGAGAAGGATCCCAAGCGGCGGCTCCGTGACATCGGCGACGCGCGCCCGGAACTCGAGGACAGTCACGGCGGCGGGCAGCCTGGCCTCTCCATCCTGCGGGTGCCGTCACGACGCCGGGAGCGGCTTGCGTGGCTGTCGGGCCTCGCGCTCGTCACGCTGATTGCCGCCGTGGCGATCGTTTCGCCGTTGCGTTCGGCGCCAACCCTGCCCGAGACGCGGTTTGATATCCACACGCCTCAGACGAGGGACCTGTCGATCGCGATCGCCCCCGACGGGCAGACGGTGGCGTTCGTGGCGACCTCCGAAAGTGGCCCGAGAGTGTGGCTACACTCGCTGCTTTCCGGCTCCGCGCAGCCGCTGGCAGGAACTGAAGGAGGGCGTTCTCCGTTCTGGTCACCGGATAGCCGGTTCGTTGGATTCTTCGCAGAGGACAAGCTGAAGCGAGTCGATGTCGCGGGCGGAGGAGTCCAGGTGCTGGCAAATGCACAGAACGCGTTCGGCGGAGCCTGGAACCGCGACGGCACGATTCTGTTCGGCATGTCCTCCAACGAACCGATTATTCGCGTCTCCGGGACGGGTGGCGAGCTTGTGCCCGTGACGCCCGCAGGGCAACCGGGCCAACACATGCTCCCGCAATTCCTGCCCGACGGTCGGCATTTCCTGTACTACGTCGGAAACGTCGCCGAGCCCGGTGTCTACGTCGGGCAGATCGAGGGTGGTGAAGCGCGGCGCTTGCTGGCCTCAGACTCTCCCGCGGCGTACGCGCCTTCGGGACAATTGCTCTTCATCCGGAAGGACGCGCTGTACGCGCAGAACTTCGATCCCGTGCGTCTGGAACTGACTGGAAATCTCTATCCGGTTGCCAGCGGCGCTCTGACCGGGACCGTGTCCGTGTCGGCAACGGGCGCCGTCGCCTATCGGCCCGGAGGGATAGGAGTGGGAACGGCGCCGCGACAGTTGATTTGGTTCGACCGATCCGGCCGGGAGATTGAGAACGCAGGCGATCCTGTGCACTTGGGTCGGGCAAACCCCGAGATGTCTCCTGACGGTCGGCACGTTGCGCTATGGCGCACAGTGAGCGGGAATGGGGATGTGTGGTCGTTCGACCTGCGGCGACGTGCGCTCACCCGGCTGACCACCGACGCGTCGACAGACAACAACGCGATCTGGTCACCGGACGGGTCGCGCATCGTGTTCAGCTCGAACCGGAAGGGCGTACTCGATCTCTACCAGATGTCGGCCACAGGCGCGGGAAGCGAAGACCCGCTGCTGACGACGGGACAGATTCTGAATCCGTCAGACTATTCGCGTGACGGCCAGTTCCTGTTGTACAGCAGCAGCGGCGATCCGAAAACGCGGACCGACATCTGGGCATTGCCGATGCGTGGCGGGGGGAAACCGTTTCCGGTCGTCCAGACGAGTGCTAACGAACGGCAAGCGCAGTTCTCGCCGGACGGCAAGTGGATCGCGTACCAGTCGGACCGATCAGGTCGCACCGAGGTCTATGTCCAGCCGTTCCCAGGGCCAGGAGCCCAATCGCCGATGTCCACAAACGGCGGAGTGCAGGTACGCTGGCGGAGCGACGGGAAGGAACTGTTCTATGTCGCGCTCGACGGCCGCCTGATGGCGGTTCGGATCCAACTCTCTGCCGACGGTCACACCGTCGAGGCGGGCGTCCCGGCTGCGCTGTTTCTCACGCGGGTGTTCGAAATTCAGGGAATCAACATCCGGCAACAGTACATGCCGTCCCCGAACGGCCAGAGCTTTCTCGTCGATTCGGTCTCGGAAGATCCTGCTCAGCCCCCGATTAGAGTGATCCTGAACTGGAAGCCCAGGCAGTGATCTGCCAGGCCTCCTCATACGTCTTTCCCATAGATGCTGGTTGCTCGTGGTGTTAGTGGTCGTCACGAATAGGTAACGACTAGAGAATCCTGTCGATTCGGCCTCTCCCTGTGAATGTGTGCGCCTCCTTTTCTATAGGAGGGCACACACACCGAGCCCTGGATTACATGGTGAACGGATGCGTCCGCATCACCATATGCCCTGATGGGGTCATACGCGTCATGTTCCTTCTCCTCCGTTCTAGCCGCGGTGCTCTGGCGGCGACTCGGCTGCCGTTGGTAGATGAAGTGCGAACCGTTACGTTCGCAGTGTGAATGTCGAGACGCGTTGTCGTCGCTCGCTGGGACGTCTGTTGCGGCCGAATGGATCGCCAACGCCGCGCAACTTCGTCTATCGCGTCCGACGGCGCCAGACCAGTGCGCAACGCCGAGCGTGTGGCCCTGTTCCGAATGGCCAATCGGCAGGCAGCAGACGATAACTCGCCTGGTAAACGGGGTCAGCGACGTTCTGGAATGCCAGGGGGCTGGTGCAGACGGTTCCACATGACGGTAAACGGACCGAACGCGTTAGCGGCCGCAGGGATCGCGATCAGAAACCGTGAACCGTCCGGGAAAACGTCCCAATCGCCATGTAAGCCGGAGAGTCGGAACAGGACATGCGGCGTGCCCACCGCCAGCGTGGCGCGCTCGTGCACGTCAACCGCCATGATCGAATCGTCGGGCGCGAGGAAGTACAACTCGTTCCCGTCCGCTCGCCAGCGGGGCGCGGTACCACCGCCGGCTGATACCGCGACTGTCTGAGGATCGGGTGGGGAGCCATTCGATTGTTCGTCGAAGCGCTGCAGGAGCACTTCGGACCTCCCCGACTCATTGGACACATAGACGACCCAGCGACCATCCGGCGACAATTGTCCTTGCTCCTGATCGAACTTCCGCTGGATCAGCGGGAAGGGCTTGTGCCCCGACGTCAACGGCAACGCCCATACGTCAGCGCGCGATTGGTCATTGTTTTCCACTGTATAGAGCAGAAATTTCCCGTCGCGGGAGACGCTCGTTGGAATCTTGTGCTGTTTCGTGTCGAGCAACAGCCGAGGGGCTGCGCCGGTGTCGATACCTTGCTCGAAAAGGTTCCCGACAGCGCCACCGATGGTGAACATGATCCCTCGGTTGTCGCTGGACCACACCGGCCTATCCTCGAGCAACGGTCCGAACGTCGCACGCCTCATCGTTCCGCGTCGCGTCTCCAGAAGCCAGATGTCCCGGTCGATGTTGGCGCCCACGATGTCCATTGCCGTAGCAATGCGTGAACCGTCCGAGGAGAGCGCCACGCCAGAATGACGGCCGACTTCGCCGGCGGTAGACATCTTTCGACCCTGGCGATCGAACCAGGTGAGCTGAACGTCCTGGTTCGGTGGCCTGAACGCGATCACGTCAGTGCGCGACACGCTGAAAAAGCCGGCATCAAGGAACGATCCCACCGGACTGGCCAGCGAGACAGGATCGCCGAGAAGCTGCAGCACCCGCTCGTCGAACGATTGCGCGAACAGTTCCCCTTCACGAAGAAAAAGGACGTGCCCGGTTGACGAACCCGTCGCCGGCATGTACGTGGCTCCAAAGCCGCTCGCCAATAGCCGTTTCGGTTTTCTGGTCGTGGGGCCATCATCAAGCGAGCCGACGTACACGCCAGAACCCTCGGGCCCGCTCCGCGCGACGCGGACATACAGGAAATGTCGCCCATCCGGCAGGAACCACGGCAGCACGTGTGCGGTCTCGCCGTGAGCCGTGTCAAGACGCGTTAACTCGGCGACTCGCCCATCCGTGACCGAGCATAGCGATAACCCGGCATTTGGGTGACCAACGATGATGATGCCGTTCACATTCCACGACCCGCCAATCGCCAGCCCGGTCAGAGGGCATAACGTTCGTACTGCGTTATCCCGGAAATCGAATCGCTTGAGCTGCCCGGCGGCATCAAAGGCGACGGACCGACTGTCCGGCGACCAGAACATCGGGGGCGTCTGATCACCCAGCGCTGTCTCCGTTCCAGCGAGTGGCCGGGGCGTCTCGTCCTCGAGGCGGCGCACCCACATCCGCGTGACGCCGTCCTGTCCCTTTCCGACATAGACAAGCCGCTGGCCATCGGGTGACAACGAAAACGGTGAGGCATCTGACAGGCGAACGCCCGGTGAGATCTGGCCTCGAATAACGGTAAGCGGCTGGTCTGCGCCGCGTCTCGTCATGAACACGCCAATGGCAACGGCGCCGCTGACCAGCATGCCCGCTGTGAACCAGAGAGCTGGCCGCCATCCGTAACGGAACCTGACCGGAACCGGCGACGCCGCGCCGAAATCATCATTCCCCTCGACGACGGACTGATCGTGTTCAGAGTGGTCAATTGGCGCGACATCGTCACGGCCATCACTCAGGCGAGTGACCGTTGCTGTGAATCGATAGCCGCGCTTGGGCACCGTCTCGATCAGATGCCCCTCTTCCGCCGTGTCGCCGAGAGCTTTGCGAATCGCAAACACGTGATAGGAAAGATTCGACTCTTCGACGGCGGTGTCGCCCCAGACCGCTTGCATCAATTGTTCTTTGGTGAGGAGCCGCCCCGGACTCTCGGCCAGCACCACTAGTAGGTCGAATGCCTTCGGCGTCAGTGATACGAGTTCCCCGTGCTTCAACAACTGGCGCTCGCCTGGGACGAGGGTTGCATCGCCGAACTGCAAACGCGATCCGGAAGGTCTGGTGTCCACGCGGAATGATTCTCTTACCCACGCCGGTTCGCAAGCGTTTAGAAGGGTAAAAACGGCTTCAAAGCCAGATCCAATGGGAAATCAAGCAATTTCAAAGGCTCCTCTCAAGACGTCTTTCGTCGGCGCCGGGCATCCTGCCCGCAGCGGTGCGGGAAAGACCGCCCCCGAACAGGAGACGATATGGACACAAAACGGTGGGTGACACGCGCAGTCGGGACACTTGTTATCGCAGCTGCGCTTTTGGGGCAGGGTCGCGATGTTCGCGCGAGCGAGAACGAGCGGAGTCACGGGATCGAAGGTGCGTGGCGAACAGTCGTGACCATCACCGACTGTGCGACGGGATCGGCACAATTCTCTTTTCCTAGCCTGAGCCTCTTCATCACCGGGGGAGGGCTGATCGAAAGCAATGGTGACCAAGGCGGTCTTGGGGAATGGCAGCACGTCGGTGGCCGAAACTACACGTCGGTGTATTCATTCCTGGAATTCAACCCCGATGGCACCTTCGCCGGCAACACGAACGTGTGGTCCACAGTTCGATTGAGTGCAAACGGGAACACCTTCAGCTCGACGACAACTGCACAAATCACGGACGCCGAGGGTACCGTCCTGTTCGAGGCATGCGGGACGCGAGCAGGGCGACGACTCTAGAGAGTTCCATCAATGCATGTTCCTGTGGACGCGTCGGTTCGTCCACAGGGACAGCAACGTGCAACTAATCCCAGAGTTCACCTGAGTTGATCAAAGTCCTTGCCTCGGAGATCCACTCGTGATCTCCTGAGGTATGGCCGAAGCGTATCCGGTGTCGTTCCGCCTGCGTGTGGTCGATGCGTATGAGTCGGGCGAGGGCAGTTATGCCACCCTCGCGGAGCGGTTCATCGACACGGTAACGGTGAAGTGACGGACGTAAATGCCAACCAGCGTCCCGGACGGGCAGCGCCCTGCGTCCGGACGAATCAAGAGCTCGTACCGTTGTCGAAGAGGATCGCCCGCCCGACCGATATGCGCTCGAACCGATTCAAGTCCGTGGCACACACAGACGCACACAGACCGCATTCCGCAAAATTGGCTTCTTCCTGTGACTGTGCGTGCCTCCTTTCCTATAGGAGGGGCGCACACACACAGAGCCGGGGACGCACCTTGAGTCTGAGGGATAGGCCGATCGATCCATTGTCCCGCATATGATCTGACCATCTCCGTTCGGCGAAGCGGCGCGGCCATGCGTACGTCCCAATTTAATGCTGTGCTGCTGACGAAGAGACGCGTCTAACAGGTGCCGTGCGCGAGCTTGTAGAATGCGGGGCCGAGAAGCACCGGTGAATCTGGCAGCGGTACGCCGTCCCTTGGAAGCCGAAGACCACGACGGTCTTCTTGATCTTGTGTTCGGGAGGACATTTGCTCGGGTGCGGGTCACTCGCGGGGGCGCCGCGTGACACCACCCGTGTCTTCAGACCGTTGGCGTCGGATCGAAAGCCTCTACCATGCGGCCCTTGAGCGCGATCCCGAGGCCCGCCCGGGGTTCCTGCTGGCCTCCTGTGCCGATGACCCCGAGCTCCTGCGGGAGGTTGAATCGCTGCTCAGACATTCTGCGAGGACCGGCTCGCTCCTGGCGTCCCCCGCTCGCCGGATCGGCGACTACGAGCTGCGTGGTCTTCTTGGCGTCGGGGGGATGGGCGAGGTCTACCTGGCGCACGATTCGCGGTTGCACCGGGAGGTCGCCATCAAGCTTCTGCCGCCCGAGTTCGCGGCGGACCCCGCACGCGTGTCGCGGTTCGAACGCGAGGCGCGACTGCTCGCGTCGCTCAATCATCCGAACATCGCCACGATCCATGGCATCGAGCGCGTCGGCAGCGCACCCGCGATCGTCATGGAACTCGTTGCAGGCGAGACGCTGGCTGAGCGCATCGCTCGCGGTCCTCTCCGGACGTCGGAGGCGGTCGCCATCGCCCGGCAGGTGGCAGCGGCACTCGACTCCGCGCACGAGAAGGGGATTGTCCACCGCGACCTGAAGCCTGCCAACATCAAGATCACACCTGATAGCGCCGTGAAGGTTCTTGATTTCGGCCTGGCGAAAGCGACCGGTGCTGACGGGGCTCCAGCGGCTGGCCGCATCGACGGGACGGTCAGCGCCTCGACTCGCGACGGGCTGATCATCGGCACGGCAGCCTATATGAGCCCGGAGCAGGCGCGCGGCCACCCCGTGGACAAGCGCACCGACATCTGGGCCTTCGGCTGTATCTTGTTCGAGATGCTGGCCGGTCGCGCCGCGTTCGTGGGTGCGACGGTGACGGACATCCTGGCTGCCGTCCTTGAGCGTGAACCGACGTGGACGGCTCTGCCGCAGGCCACTGCACCAGGCATCCTGCGAGTGATCCGCCGCTGCCTTGAGAAAGACCCGCGGCGGCGTCTGCGTGATATTGCCGATGCGTCGGTGGACCTTGAGGATGGTGGCAGTCTCGCGCCTGCCGTGGCCTCTCGCACCTGGCGCACACAGACGCTCTGGGCCAGTGGGATGATCCTGCTCGTCGCCTTGGCCGCGTGGGCTGCATGGCCGGCCGCGACCCAATCGACGCCGCAGGTCATCCGAACGGCACTCGTGCTCTCCGGTAACCAGCGACTCGTCTCGAACGCATACGAGTACCCACTTGCATTGTCGCCCGACGGTGCCACTCTCGCCTATGTCGCGAAAGAGAACGGAGAGGCGCAGCTCTACGTGCGCCCCTTGAGTGCCTCGGACGCGCGGGCCATTCCGGGGACCACCGACGCCAAGCATCCGTTCTTTTCGCCGAATGGCCAGTGGATCGCATTTTTCGCCGGCGGCGCCTTGCAGAAAGTCGCGGTTGCCGGCGGCACTCCGTTGCGGATTGTCACCGTCCCGAACGTCAGCATGGGAGGTGCGTGGGGACCGGACGGCACCATCGTGTGGGCCACGCGTGGCGCTGACTTGATGCGCGTATCGGCCGTCGGTGGCGTTCCGACGGCGCTCGCTGGTTCAGCGCCCGCCGCATGGCCCCACATCCTTCCCGATGGCAAGACGGTGTTGTTTACCACGGGAGCGGCGCTGGAGGGCAATACGGCGATCGGGACGATGTCTCTCGCCGGCGGACCCAAGCGCATTGTCGCCAGAACGCTGGACTCCACGCTCGAGGGACCCGCTGTGCTCGGCGCCGGCGCAGGCATCGCGCAAGTGCGATATCTGTCCAACGGCTTCCTCGTCTACGGCCAAAGCGCAAACCCGGGCGCCCTGCGTGCGCTTCCATTCGATGCCGCGACGCTCGAGCCGCACGGCACACCGATATCGCTCGCCGACTCGGTCGATCGGGCAGCAAATGGTGGGGGCGTGTACTTTGCCGTGTCCCGAACATTGCTCCTCTACGCGACCACGCGCGATCGGCATCGGTTGGTGTGGGTGGACCGCAGTGGCGTCGAGACCCCAATCAGCGCGGACCGGGCGGGCTTCCGAAACCCGCGACTCTCTCCGGACGGCCTTCAGATCGCGGTGACCATCAACGACGAGACACGTCAGTCGAATGTATGGATCTATGCGGCGGAGGGCGGCACCAAACGGCGCTTAACAGCGGACGGAGGCATCAGTGTGGTGTGGACGCCCAATGGGCAGCGGGTCACGTTCGCCGCCGGCGGCCGGATTGTCGAGATGCCGGCGGATGGCGCGGGGGAGAAACAGGTGCTCATGGATACCGCCGCGATTCGGGCGCAGCTTCCGCAAGGCACGACCGCGTACCCGACGTCATGGGCGCCCGACGACGTCAACCTCCTGTTGCAAGCGGATCAGCGGGAAGTGTGGGCATTTTCACGCGCGCAAACACCACCGCTTCGGCAGCTGCTGACCGCACATGGCGACGTTCACCATGCTCAGGTCTCAGCCGACGGCCACTGGGTCGCCTACGCGTCTGACGAATCGGGACATAGTGAGGTCTACATCCGTCGGTATCCGGATTTGGGTGAAGCGACGCCGATCTCCATAAACGGCGGCAACTTGCCTCACTGGTCGCGCACTGGCCGTGAAATTTTCTTTCGCGCCGGGGATGCGCTCATGGCCGCGGACATTGAGACCACACCGCGCTTGCGGGCAAGCCCGCCAAGGCTTCTGTTCGGCGGCGCGTATGCCGGCGCGGGTCGGAGTCCGGATTTCGACGTATCGCCCGACGGCAATCGTTTTGTCATGGTGAAGAGCGACGAAGCGTCCGTTCTGAACCAGCTCACCGTCGTCGAAAACTGGGCTGAGGAGTTGAAGCGACCCCCGGCTCGCACACAGGCTGCGGATTAAGCAGATTCATGCGAGTCCCTCGGGACGGCGCGAACTGTACGGCACCTCCGTATTGCTCAAACGAACCCGATCCCAGCTGACGGACGAGTGTCGTCTTGGCCTCAAACCGTCACTCGGCGATCGCCGTGGCACACGCAGGCCCGCGTCAGAGAAGCCATTTCCTCCCTGACGGCCGCGTTCACAACTGCCTCGGTGGTCTTCAAGTGGGCCCAGGAACTGTAGCCCTGTTGCCGCGGCGTTGATCCTGGCCGTGCCCGACGATTACTGATCCCGCTCGACGCAGACGCGGTGTTGAATCGCCTTGGCTTCAGCACCGGTAAACCGCAACGGCACGCGACCGCGAAAGTCGTGACCCGCCTGCATGATTCCGCTGTGAGAATGCGGGTAACCTGGCAACAGCAGGTGCCCGAGTTCATGGGCGATTATCAACCCCAGCGACGCGCCGACGTCGGCTCTGGCACGCGTCGCCGATGTCACGATTCGGTCGGTATAAATGTGCGCCTGCCGCGCCTCATGGCTCGCGCGCCCAAAATCGAGAGGCGACCCCTTGCCGCCGCGTAACTCGCGCTCCGTCATCGCGGCCGACAACAGGACGATGTCCAGGGGGCGACCGCTCACGCGAGCGTCCAAGGCACCGACCCACACGAGTCGCACACCTACGGTCAAGTAAATGCGCTCGACCTGCTGCTCCGCAGCCAACCGTATCTCCTCGGGCAGGCCGGCGTCGTCGAATAGCCGCACGGCCAACGAGGGGCACTCGTCACGTTCGGCCGCGAAGACGGCGGGTCTCGTCAGCAGAACCATCACCGCCACCACCGTGCCGTGCTTCGTCACGTCGGGTTCCCCTCTGAACGGAGAGGCGGGAACCGGTTCGAAACAGCCGCACGCGGAACGGCGATGGGGACAATGGCGCGCATTTCCGACGAACGCGACCAGGTGACGGGGTTGCTCCACGCATGGGGAGCTGGGGACGAGCAGGCGCTTCAACGCCTGGTGCCCCTCGTCGAGGCGGAGCTGCACCGCATCGCCCGGCGCTGCATGAAGGCGGAGCGAGCCGGCCACAGCCTGCAGGCGACAGCACTCGTCAACGAGGCCTACCTGCGTCTGGTGGACGTCCAGCGGGTGCAGTGGCAGGACCGCGCGCATTTCCTGGCCATGTCAGCGCGGCTGATGCGTCGGGTTCTTGTGGATCACGCCCGCGCCCGCGGCTACCAGAAACGGGGTGGGGGCGCCGTTCGCGTCACCTTGGTCGAGGGGGTCGGCGGCACCGACGAGCGGCCCCACGATGTCGTGGCGCTTGATGACGCGCTCACTGCGCTGGCGTCGATGGATCCTCGGAAGGCGAGGGTGGTGGAACTGCGGTATTTCGGCGGCTTGACCGTCGAAGAGGCGGCGACGGTACTCGGCGTCTCGTCGGATACCGTCTCCCGTGACTGGAAACTGGCGAGGGCATGGCTCCTCCGCGAGTTGGATGTGCCCGCAGCGGACGCATGATGCAGACCCGGTCGGACGGCATCGGCGAATGCGGGAAAGGAAGGCGGGTGGAGCGCCAGCGGTGGGGTAGTGGCGAGGGGAAGTTTGTCCGTGTTCCGTTCGATGTGGTCTGCTCCCGCAATGACTCCGACCAGCGCGGCGGCGGACCTATTCCGAAATATCCGTGTTGCCCCTCTGGGCAACAATCCAGCTTTGGCAAACGGACGGACCGTCCGCCGGATTGGTGCTGCGACGCCTGAGCAGGATTCCCAAGGTCACCCCGAGAACCAACACGCCCAACGCCACCGCACCCACGACCCACATGCGGCGAAGTCTAGAGCAGGGGTGGTCTGGACAGCGGGGACAACGAGGAGGGCCGCGCTACGATAGCCACCGTGACGAAGGTTTGACTGCAACAGCCGTGACTTCATTGTTTGCGCGAGCGTCCTCGTTGGTTGGTCGGGACAGACCGAACGACTCAACCCGCGCATTGGGGCGCTGCGAGTCCAAAACGCTACACGTCGATCCGTGCGAAGGACTGGAAGAACGCGGTCTTGATGATTCGCCGCGAAGGCATCGAGGTTATCGCGAAGGAACTCCCCTCCGGGAGAAAACCGTTGCTTTGGCTGATCTACCGCGCACCCTCATCGACCTGACGGCGAAGGCGTGGCGCGTAGATAAATACTGGCCGACTACCCAGGACCGATCGGACCGCCAGTTCGGCGTTGTGCCTTGAACACGTGGCTCAAGGCAGCACGGTCGTGTCTCACAGCGTTGACTATTGGAGCAGTTCCTATTTGAGCGGCAATACTGGGTGTGCCGAGAGGTCGCCGACGGCGAGGCGGTCGTGATCCGAACGATTGACGATTCTCGTTCGGGCCGCCGCGCGATGGTCAGCCCTTGACGATGTTGTGAACCTCGAAGATGTCCGGCGGGTTGGTGAACTGGATGCCGACGCTGGCGAGGATAGGCATCAGACGCTTGCCGAAGGCCTCGAACTGCTCCCGCGAGTTCCAGATCTCGCTGACCTTAAGATTGCCATCGGAACCGAAGGAGACATGGTAGTCGAGCCCGGCCGGTGGCCATTCGCCAGCGTTCTTGAGTTGGCGAATCGTCTCGTCGTACGGTTTGGCAGTGAGAGCGCTGGGACTGAAGCGGACAACGATACTCATGATATGAACCTCCGTGATCGGGGTCGCGAATAGATCCGATGTGACGTGAAGCAACACGTCGTCGCTCCAAATCATACCAGCGGAGCGGTGTGGCGAGCCGATCGGTCATTGTGCACAAACGCGTACTGTTGACCGAACCTTCGACGGTCATCTGAGTTTCAGGGTCGAGAATATCACTCCCTTCTCACCTCGCGCGTGGTTTTGTCCTCTCGCAGCCCCACGAACCTCGAGTGCCGCAAATGGTTCTCTCCCGTCCACTCCAGAAACTCAATCTGCGCCACCGACACCGGCTTCAGCCACACGCACCCCTTCATCTTCTCCTTGGTGGGGCCGGCCCCCAGCGCCCGCTCTTCGCCTCAGGCAAATTCGCGAACGGGCATTCCTCGATCTCCAGGCCGTTGAACTTCTTGAACAACTGCAGTCGAGTGGCGGGTGTGAACCCGTTGCGCGTGCGAGCGGCGTAGATCAATCGGTCGCCCTGGTCGTCCCCGAACACCAGGGCGTCGAAGGTCTTCGTGCCCCGGGTGTAGCCGCCGATCACAAACTCCTGCCCCTGGTTGATGCGCATCTTCTGCCACGCTCCGGATCGCAGCCCAGGCTCGTATTTGCTGTCGCGGCGCTTCGCTACCAGACCCTCCAGCCCTTGCGCCTTGACCGACGCAATCAGTCCGGCAGGGAAGCCTCCAGCGGCGGTAGATAGCGCACCGGGTCCCTCAGTTTGGGTAGCACTTTCTTCTCGAGCAACTCGCGCCGGTCTTCGAGCGTCTCGCCCTGCAGATTCCGCCGGCCAGCACCACGACGTCGAACACGTAGAACACCACCGGCCCAGGTGCGGTGCCGTAGTTCTGGAGCGCGTTGAACGACGGCCGCCCCTCCCTCATCGAAGGCGACGACTTCACGGTCGATCACGCGGTCTCATCCGGCAGCTTGGCCAGGCCTTTCACCACCCCGGGGTAGCGCACGCTGAAGTCGTTGTCGTTTCGGGACCGTAGATACAGCTTGCCGCCGGTCTTGAACGCGATGGCGCGGTAGCCGTCCATCTTGAGCTCGTGGACCCACGCGTCGCCGTCGGGCAGACGCTCGGTCTTCAACAGCAGCATCGGCGGGATGAAGCTGGCTGTGCGCTTCGCGAATGGCATCGGGT
>CAVUKN010000002.1:0-584297 GCA_963742105.1 uncultured Acidobacteriota bacterium
CTGCTCATAGCGCTGCGTCGTCGTCGCGGTGCTCCTCCGTTAGCAGCAGGGACCGTACCAGCGGGCGGGGCCCTACCGGCCGAAGTAGGGCACTGGCGGGGCGGGGGCGCACTCGTTGCGGCCACCAGAACCAACGTCCGAGCAGCGCGGCGATGGACGGTGTCATGAACGAGCGCACGATCAAGGTGTCGAACAACAGGCCGAGGCCGATGGTGGTACCGATCTGACCGATAACCCGCAAATCGCTGACCACCATCGAGGCCATAGTGAAGGCGAACACCAGGCCTGCAGTAGTCACGACCTTGCCGGTACCGCCCATTGCTCGGATGATCCCCGTCTTTATACCTGCGGTTATTTCCTCTTTCATCCGGGACACAAGCAGCAAATTGTAGTCAGACCCCACCGCCAGGAGGATAATGACAGACATCGCAAGCACCATCCAGTGCAATTTAATGCCCAGAACATACTGCCAGAGCAGCACCGACAAGCCGAAGGATGCCCCCAAGGAAAGTGCCACCGTACCCACGATAATCAAGGCGGCGATAACACTTCGCGTCATGATCAGCATGATGACGAAAATAAGGCAGAGCGCAGAGATTCCCGCGATCAGGAGATCGTATGTTGAGCCGTCTGCCCAGTCCTTATAGGTCGGCGCGGTGCCGGCCATATAGATCTTTGCGTTCGCCAGAGGCGTCCCTTTGAGCGCTTCCTCGGCCGCCGTCTTCATCTGGTCGACACGCGCTATGCCCTCGGGCGTCGCGGGATCGCCCCTATGCGAAATGATGAATCGAGCCGCTTTCCCATCCGGAGACAGGAAAGAATTCATCGCGCGCTGGAAGTCGGGGTTGTTGAAAACCTCCGGCGGCAGGTAGAAGGAATCGTCGTTTTTAGCGGTGTCGAAAGCCTGGCCCATGGCGGTGGCAGTCTCGGTCATGTCGTCCATCTGGCTGAAGATGCCGGACATAGTGCTGTGCATTGTTAGCATCATGGTCCGCGTGCTCTGGATGGTCGCGATCATTGCCGGGAACTGGTTGAGCAGCTGCGGCATCAGCGCATTCAGGTGATCGAGGTTTTTGGTGAGATCCTGAAGCTGCACGTCGATCTGATCGAGGTTGTTTACGACATCATCGAACTTATCGCTAACCCGGTCGACACCGTCCATCGCGTCAAATATGGATCTCAGCGACCAGCAGATCGGAATGTCGTAGCAGTGCGGCTCCCAGTAGAAGTAATTCCGAACCGGCCTCCAGAAATCGTCGAAATCCGCAATGTGATCCCTCAACTCATCGGTAATAACCACCATGTCACGCGTTTCGCCCACTATGCGATGAGTAGTCGCCTGCAGGTCGTGCGTTTCGCCGACCATGCGATGAGTCGTGTTGGCGAGCTGTTGCATCAAGTCGTACATCCGCTGCATTGTGTTGATCGTTGTCGACATCTCGTCGGCCTGCTTGAGCAGGTCCTTCGTGCGGTTCCTCATGAAAGTCATAGTTTGTAGCTGGCTGGCGTTTTGAATGCTGAGCAGAAACGGTATCGAAGTGTGGCCGATTGGGGTTCCCTCGGGCCGAGTTATGCCCTGCACCCGAGAAATTCCTCTCACCCGGAAAACCGCTTTGGCGAGTTTGTTCAGCACCAGAAAATCTGCCGGATTACGCATATCGTGATCGGCCTCGATCATCAGAATGTCTGGCTGCATTCGTGCCTGGGAGAAGTGCCGTTCAGCCGCCGCATAGCCCAAATTGGCTGGAATGTCTTCGGGTATATAGATTCGGTCGTTGTAGCTTGTCGTATAGCCCGGCAGCGTCAGTAGACCAATCAGCGCGATCGCGCAAGAGGCAGCCAGGATGGGCGCTGGCCAGCGGGCAATCGCTGTGCCCACCCGTCGCCATCGCCGAACCCTGATTTTGCGCTTGGGGTCGAATAGGCCGAAGCGACTTCCGAGGGCCAGAACCGCCGGAACCAGCGTCACCGCGACCGCGACAGCAGTAAGCATGCCAACTGCGCACGGGATGCCCATGGTCTTGAAGTAGGGCAGCCGGGTAAAGCTCAGGCAGAAGATTGCCCCGGCGATCGTCAGGCCGGACGCCAAGACAACGCGACCGACCCCGCGATAGGTGGTGTAGTAGGCCGTTTCCGGGTCCTCGCCGGCCTGACGTGCCTCTTGATACCGCCCGACGAAGAATATCCCGTAATCGGTTCCGGCCGCGATGCTGAGGAAAATCAGCATATTAATGGCAAACGTCGAGAGCACAAGAATATCGTTATGGCCGAGAAACGCGACGATTCCTCGGGCCGCCGCTAATTCGACACCGACCATAACCAACAGAAGGATCACGGTGACGATCGAACGGTAGACAAGGAGGAGCATCGTGAGGATGATCACGACGGTTACCACGGTGATCTTCAGAATGGATCTGTTCCCACTGTGTTGCGTATCCGAAACGAGCGGTGCCGGACCGGTGACATAGACCTCGACCCCGGGAGGCGGCGGCGCCCGGTTCACGATATTCCGGACCGCGGCAACTGATTCGTCCCCCAAGGTAGTGCCTTGGTTGCCGGCGAGATTCAGTTGCACGTATACAGCCTTGCCATCGGGGCTTTGTACGCTCGTCTCCGTGAGTCGATCCCCCCACAAATCCTGCACATGCTCCACATGTTCCGGATCGTTTCTTAACTCACGAACCAATCCGGCATAGTATCGGTGAACATCGTCTCCGAGCGGCTGCTGTCCCTCCAGCACGATCATCGCGAAACTATCGGAATCGGATTCTTTGAAGTCCTTGCCCATGCGTGTCATCGCCTGCACCGCCGGTGCATCCTTGGGCATCAGTGATACGGAATGCTGTTGCCCGACCCGCTCCAGCGATGGGATTGCCGCTGCCCAGTTCCCGCCGACGGATGCCAGAGTCACAATCAGAATCAGTGCCACCCAGGCCAGGATGATAAACGGCGAAAACCATCGTATTGTCCGCGCTATGAAGGGCGGCTGGCGGCGTTCAGTGCTCATGCGGCCTTGGCTCGTCCCTCAGCATCAAGGAACGTACCAGCGGACGGGGCCCTACCGCCCGAAGTAGGGCACTGGCAGGGCGGGGGCGCACTTGTTGCGGCCACCAGAACCAGCGTCCCAGCAAGGCGGCGATGGATGGCGTCATGAACGCACGTACGACCAACGTGTCGAACAGCAGACCGAGGCCAATGGTGGTACCGACCTGACCGATGACGCGCAGGTCGCTGACGACCATGGATCCCATGGTGAAAGCGAATACCAGGCCTGCAGACGTTACTACCTTGCCGGTGCCGCCCATTGCACGGATGATGCCCGTGTTTATACCGGCGCGTATTTCCTCTTTCATCCGTGAGACCAGCAGCAAATTGTAATCAGACCCCACCGCCAAAAGGACGATCAAAGACATCACCATCACTACCCAGTGTATTTGCAGGCCGACGAGATACTGCCAGACGAGCACAGACAGCCCGAAGGATGCGCCCAGCGAAAGCACTACCGTACCCACAATAACCAGGGCGGCAATAAGACTTCGCGTCATGAGAAGCATGATGATGAAAATAAGGCAGACTGCAGAGATTCCCGCGATCAAGAGATCGTACGTTGTACCGTCGATCACGTCTTTCACCATCGCTGTGCTACCGGTAAGTTGGATCTTGGCGTCTTCTAGCGGAGTTCCCTTGAGCGCTTCTTCGGCAGCGGTTTTGATGGCGTCAACCCGCGCGACGCCCTCGGGCGATATCAACTCGCCCCGCTGCGAAATGAGCAAACGGACGGCCTTCCCGTCCGGCGACAGGAACACGTTCATGATGCGTTTGAAGTCCGGGTTGTGGAAAATCTCCGGCGGCAGGTAGAAAGAATCATCATTCTTGGCGGCGTCGAACGCTTTCCCCATGGCGGTGGCGTTCTCGGTCATTTCGTCCATCTGGCCGAAAATGCCCGACATGGTGCTACTCATGGTCAGCATCATGGTCCGCATGTTCTGCATTGTCGCGATCATTGCCGGGAACTGGTTGACCAGCTGCGGCATGAGCGCATCGAGTTGATCGAGGGCTTCGGTGAGATCCTGCAGCTGCACGTCGATCTGATCGAGGTTGTTTACGACATCATGGAACTTATCGCTAATCCGGTCGACACCGTCCATCGCGTCAAATATGGATCTCAGGGACCAGCAGATCGGAATGTCGTAACAGTGCGGCTCCCAGTAGAAGTAATTCCGAACCGGCCTCCAGAAATCGTCGAAATCCGCAATGTGATCCCTCAACTCATCGGTGATCGTCACCATGTCATGCGTTTCGCCGACCATGCGATGAGTAGTCGCCTCCATGTCGTGCGTTTGGAGGGCCATTTGATGAGTCGTGTTGACGAGCTCCTGCATCGAGTCGTACATGCGCTGCATCAGGCTGATCGTTGTCGACATCTCGTCGGCCTGCTTGAGCATGTCGTTCATGCGCTCTTTCATGAACGGCAGAACTACTAGCTGGCCAGCGCCTTGCATGCTGATCAGATACGGTATCGAAGTGTGCGCGATCGGGGTTCCCGCGGGCCGAGTTGGGGCCTGCACACTGGAAATGCCTGGAACGGCGTAGACGGCCTTGGCTAGTTTCTCCAATATCAGAAAGTCTGCTGGGTTGCGCATATCATGATCGGTTTCGACCAACAGGAGGTCGGGCGACGCCATCCGGGACTGCGAAAAGTGCCGCTCTGCGGCTGCCAACCCCTGATTGGCGGGAATATCTTTGGGGATATAATCCGCGTCGTTGTAGCTGACTTTGTATCCCGGCAGCGCCAACAGCCCGATAAGCGCGACTGCCAATGTCGCGAGGAGAATGGGCGCGGGCCACCTGACGACCGCGGTGCCTATCCGTCTCCACCGCCGACCCCTGACACTGCGCTTGGGCTCGAATAGCCCAAAGCGGCTGCCTACGGCAATCGTCGCCGGAACCAGCGTGAGAGCCACCGCGACCGCGACGACCATGCCCACTGCGCACGGGATGCCCAGGGTTTGGAAAGAGGGCAGCCGAGTGAAGCTGAGGCAGAAAAGGGCTCCAGCGATAGTCAAGCCGGACGCCAAGACAACCTTCGCCACCCCGTGATACGTGGTGTAGTAAGCCGTTGCCCGATCCTCGCCGGCCTGACGTGCCTCTTGATACCGACCGAAAAAGAATATCCCGTAATCCGTTCCAGCAGCGATCCCGAGAGATACCAGAAGACTGACGGCGTAGGCAGTAAGACCAATGACCTCGTTATGGCCGAGAAACGCGACGATTCCTCGCGCTACTTGCAATTCTATGCCGACCATCAGCAATAAAAGAATTACGGTGATAATTGAACGGAAGAAGAGCAGCAACATGATGAGGATCACTGCCATGCTCAGTCCAGTGACTTTGGCGACGTTACTGTTGCCACTTTCCCCTAGATCCGCAGCGAGCGGCGCGGTGCCGGTGACATATGTCTTGACCTCCGGCGGCGGCGGTGTCCGATCCACGATGTCTTTGACGGCTTCGGCCGATTCGTTTGCCGAGGTTTCGCCCAGGTTGCCGGTGAGGTCCAATTGAACAAACACCGCCTTACCATCGGCGCTCTCCGCGGCGGCCGCCGTGAGTGGATCTCCCCAGAAATCATGGATCTGCATTACATGCGGATCGTCTTTCAGCTGACGAATCAAACTGTTGTAGTACTGGTGAACATCGTCGCCGAGGCGTTGCTGACCCTCCAAGACGATCATCGCCACACTGTTGGAATTAGATTCGTTGAAGACCTCACCCATGCGCTTCATCGCCTTGAACGACGGCGCGTCTGTGGGATCCACAGATACCGAATGTTCTTTCGCCACCTGTTCCAGGGGCGGTACGCCGATAGTCATAATGACGGTGATTGCCAACCACGCCAGGATGATGAGCACCGAAAACCGATGGATCGTCCGCGCTGCGAATGGTGGCGTGGTGGGTTTCTTGCTCATGCGGCCTTCAGCGTGCAGTAGGTAAAGGCGTTCACTTGGTTCGATATTCGTTCGGCTTTGACTTCAGCGTCCACCACGATGCGGCAGCCGATGCTGTCACTATCGCCCTGCGCCAAGACACTTCCCACGCTTGACGCCTCGGTGAGCGCGAACTGCAACGACCACGGCAGGTTTGCTCCCGTGATATGCTGCGGCTCGGCATTGACGTCGAAATAGCTGATATCGGCGACGGTCCCCGGTGGTCCGAAGACCTCGTACGTCAGTTGCTTGGGGTTGTAAGGCGGCCGGCTCTCCTCAGCATTGCTGTCGACATACGAAGGGCGTTTCTCAGAGCCGAAGATGCCGTGCAGCCGCGACACAGCGAATCCGCCAGCACCGACCACCACCAGTACGACCAGCGGAATCCACAGCTTTTTGAGAATCCTGAAAATCGAAACCCCCTCCGTCTGTTCACCGCTTGGGCGCAACTTACCTTCCAGCGCGCCCGCACGGAGGGAAAAGAAGCGCCAACGTGCGGTGGCGCTCGTGGAAGCGGCGCGCTCGCTAGCCTTGAAGACAGGTGTCGCGTCAGTGACGTTGACTGGGGTCGTCGACCGCGCCGGGGTCCACTATTCCGCCGTGCGCCGCGATTTCAGTTCCCACTAGGGAGGTGGTCCTGCATCTCGCAGCCGAAGGCGAAGGTTGGACGCGGTGGTCGAACACGGTGTGCGCGGCGTTGCGCGAGCCCGGCCCGATGTCGCCATCGCAGGTCGCGGAGACGTTAGCCAATGGTCTGGCCGACGACCCTCTCATCTGTGACCTGCTCGCCAACCTTCACCTGCACCTCGAGCACGAAATGGATCTCGATAGGGTTGTCGAGGTCAGGCGGACCAACGCCGCTGGCGAAATGTCGCTCGCGGAGGCGATCGAGCAGGCACCGGTGCTGGGGCGCGCGGGCGCACGGAACGTCCTTCTTGCGGCCTGCTCATTGATGGCCTACTTCTGGTAGATCGCCCACCCGCCGCAGAGGCTCGATTCGAGGCCTTCGCCGAGGAGCCGCAGGTCCCGCCTGACTGGAACCTCGGTTTCGCACCGCGCTTACCCAACTTCTGACCGCTGCCTGCGTCGATCTCCTCTCCGAGTCCGCATAGCGAAGCCGAACCTGACAACCCGACGCGGTTCTACGACAAGGACATCGTGGCGGCACGGCCGAGCCCGGCCGTCATGCCCAGTCGGCGCCGGACCGTACCGTCGTTTCGTTGCGGCGATGGGCTTCGCCAGGGGCAATTCCTCCTCGCCCAGCTTTGCTGATACACGTTCTGACAGCGAAGCGGTGGTTGCTTGCTACGCGCCCGAGGACTGAAAACTTGATCATCTCCGAGGCCCATGCCTGCCGGTAGTGAAGGGCCACAACGCCAAATCATCACTGCTGGTCACGGCACGGCCGCCAGCGCCACCGTCTGCGCCGTGCACCGGACGGAACCTCAAAGTCACGTCAAAAACTTTGCCAAAACTTCGGACCGACCCTGTTGCCCCCAGTATGGTTTGCATCGTTTCCACTTCGACTAGATGGCTTGGAGAACCGGTGAGCATCAATCCGTTTGACGACGATAATGGCCGCTTTCTTGTCTTGGTCAACGACGAGGAGCAACACAGCCTGTGGCCGGTCTTCGCCGATGTGCCAGCCGGCTGGCGGGTGGTTTACGGCGAAGCGGACCGCGCTGCGTGTCTGGACTACATCGAAAAGAACTGGACCGATATACGCCCGAAGAGTCTGCGCGAGAGGCTGGAGGGCAGGGCTTGACAAATAAGCCGGCTGGATTGGGGAGTCGGATAGAGTTTGATAACCGGGCACGTCCGCTGACGCGCGGACAGCTCGACATATGGTCTGCGCAGGATACGGGTCACTCCGGTAAGGAATGGCAGCTTGGCGTACGATCGCACGATTCTGCAGAGATGCGAAGATTCGTTCGTCTCGCGAACCCAAATTGTTTAATCATGCACCAGCCAGGCGATACGCGACTTCTTGCTCAACGGTCTAAATGGCATGTCCTGGGGAGATTCGATGCAACACCTCTTGTTTACCGATGTCGTTCAGAAGTACTACGCAGAGCTCGATAAGGGGGATGTCGACGAAGTTGTCGCACTCTTCGAAGTTGACGCAGAATATTCACGGCCTGGGTATGCGCATATGAGCGGAAGAGATGCGATCAGGTCCTTCTACGTGGATGATCGCATCATTGAATCGGGTGTGCACAATATCGAGTCGATCGTTTCTGATTCTCGAACAGTTGCGGTCGAAGGTAGCTTCAAGGGCACTGTGCGTGGGGGAGGCACTGTCGATGTTGAGTTTGCTGACTTCTTCTGGCCCGGCCCAAACGGGCTTATAAAGAAACGGCATACGTATTTCTACGCGCCGCTAGTATAGATTTGACTGGTCTCGTCAAGGGGTAGCAAAATGTCGATAAATCAGGAAGCAGATCTGGTTTTTCGGATCGATGTTTCCCCATCACGGTTATCGGACGCTGAGCGGGCAAAGATCTTGGCGGACCCAGGGTTCGGGCGTTATTTCTCTGACCATATGTCGATCATTTACTGGGACGCAAAGAAAGGTTGGCACGGGGCGTGTGTCACCGAGCTTAGACCGTTGACTCTTCATCCGGCATGTGTTGCGCTCCACTACGCTCAGGGAGTCTTCGAGGGCTTGAAAGCTTATGGTCGGGCAGACGGGAGCGTTTGGCTGTTCAGACCGCTGTTAAATGCTCGTCGCTTCCGCGAATCAGCTATTAGGTTGGCGCTTCCACAGCTAAGCGATGACCTCTTCCTGTCAAGCCTGATTTCGCTTGTGCAAGTGGACCGTGCGTGGGTGCCCACCGATGATCGTGAATGCAGTTTGTATCTCAGACCATTCATGTTCGGTTCAGAGGTTGGACTCGCGGTCCGGCCGAGTCCGCGCGTCACCTATGCAGTTATCGCGAGCCCGGCAGCGCCATACTTTCCAGGTGGAATCAACGGAATGCGGCTATGGGTAGGAAAATACCCGCGCGCCTGGCAGGGCGGTACAGGAAGTGCCAAATTCGGTGGCAACTACTCGTCAAATCTCGTGCCGGAAAGTGAAGCTGGGGCGCATGGCTGCGATCTTGTGTTGTACCTCGACAATGATGGCTATGTCCAGGAATGTGGCACGATGAATCTATTTGCCATAACGTCTGAAGCCGAGCTCGTTACTCCTAGCCTGGGCACAATTCTAGAGGGGGTGACACGAGCGAGTATTCTTTCGCTGGCGGCCGCCCATGGTTTGACGCCAGTCGAACGTAAATTCTCGTTCGACGAGCTAAAAACGTCGTGCATTTCCGGCAAGATTCGCGAGATCTTCGCAGTAGGGACCGCGGCTGTGGTGAACCCAATCATTGGGGTCAAGGGCCCGGAGTGTGAATTTATCGTGTCCGACGGTTTGCCAGGGCCAAAGAGCCTAGCACTGCGGGACCACCTCCTCGATATTCAATACGGTCGGCGACCCGACCCGTTTGACTGGATGGTTGAAATTCCTCTGCTTTAGCCCCGTCCGCGCTGAAGTCGAGCTTTTGCCGCAGTGACCGAATGGTCGAGCGTCGCTTCGCTGGAGACAGGCTGGGGTCGCGTTTCCTATACAGTGCGAGCCAGGCGGTCCGCGAGTAATCCGGCAAACTTCGCTGGGTCCTCGGGTATGTCGCCTTCGGCGAGAAGGGCTGTGCCGTACAGCAATTCGGCGGTTTCGACCAGTCGGCACATCTGGGCATCGTCACCTCCCGCTTTGCGCGCCTGTTGCAGGCCGGTGATAAGCGAGTGCTTCGGGTTGAGTTCGAGAATCCGTTTCCCCACTGGAACTGCTTGTCCGGAAGCCCGGTACATGCGCGCGAGCGCCGGTGTGATGCCGAAGGTGTCGGTTATCAGGCAGGCGGGCGACTCGGTCAGGCGCGTGGATAGCCGCACTTCCTTGACATGATCGCTCAGGGTCTCCTTCAACCAGGTGAGCAGGTCGGCGAAAGCCCGCTCCTGCTCCTGGCGCTGGGCCTTGTGCGCCGCCCTTTCCTCTTCGGAGTCGAGGTCAACCTCGCCCTTGGCTACCGACTGCAGCGGTTTGCCGTCGAACTCGGTGACCGATCCCACCCAGATCTCGTCGACTGGGTCGGTGAGTAGCAGCACCTCGTAGCCCTTCGCCTTGAACGCCTCGAGATGCGGCGACTTCAGTAGTTGTTCGCGCGATTCACCGGTGGCGTAAAAGATCTGCTCCTGCCCGTCCTTCATGCGCTCGACATAATCGGCCAGGGTGGTGAGTTCCTCGTCGCTATGCGTCGAGGCGAACGACGAAACACGCAGCAGCACGTCTTGGTTGTCGAAGTCCGACATCAGGCCTTCTTTGAGGACCGTGCCGAACTGGGTCCACAATGTGCGGTAGTCCTCCGGCTGCTTTGACTGCAGCTCCGCGATCGTCGACAGGACCTTTTTGGTCAGACGCCGACGGATCGCCGTGACCTGCCGATCTTGTTGCAGGATTTCGCGAGAAACGTTGAGCGACATATCCTGCGCATCCACGACCCCCTTGACGAAGCGCAGGTATCTCGGCATGAGCTGGTCACAGTCGCCCATGACGAAGACGCGCTTGATATACAGCTGAACCCCGATCTTGGCGTCGCGGTTGAACAGGTCGAACGGGGCGTGCGATGGGATGAACAGCAGGGCCTGGTACTCAAAGTTGCCCTCGGCCTTCATCGGGATAACCACGAGCGGGTCGTCCCAGGCGTGAGCGATGTGCTTGTAAAACTCGTTGTATTCGTCGTCGGAGACCTCGTCTTTGGACTTGGCCCATAGGGCCTTCATCGAGTTGAGGGTCTGCGTTTCGACGGTGACGCGCTCTTCGCCACCTTCGTCGGCGTCTTCCTCGGAGACCGGGGTACGTCGCTCGACCTGCATTCGGATAGGCCAGGCGATGAAGTCGGAGTACTTCTTGACAAGCTCCCTGATCTTCCACTCAGCGGTGTAGTCGTGCAGCTGGTCCTCGGCGTCTTCGGGCTTGAGATGCAGCGTGACGGAAGTTCCCTGCGGAGCGTCGTCGACGGACTCGATGGTGTAGGTGCCCTCCCCGCTGGAAACCCAACGGGTGGCAGCACTTTCGCCGGCCTTGCAGGTGAGTAGCTCGACCTTGTCGGCGACCATGAAGCTCGAGTAGAAGCCGATACCGAACTGACCGATCAGTTCCTCGGAGGCGGCGGCGTTTTTGGCCTCACGCAACTTCTGACGCAGCTCGGCGGTTCCGGATTTGGCCAGGGTGCCGATCAGGTCCACGACCTCCTCGCGTGTCATACCGATGCCGTTGTCGCGAACCTCAGCGTGCGAGGATCTGTGCCCACTTCGATCTCGATGTGCAGATCGGAGGCATCGACGTCCAGGTCCTTGTTCCGCAACGCTTCCAGCCGCAGCTTGTCCAGCGCATCGCTGGCGTTGGAGACCAACTCCCGCAGAAACGAATCTTTGTTGGAGTACACCGAGTGGACCAGCAAATCCAGCAGTTGGCGTGCCTCGGCCTGAAACTCCAACCGCTCGACGTGTGCAGTCATGCGATTCCGCTCCATAAAACAACGTTCGACCACAGATACCGGCAAAGATAATACCCAGCGGGTCGCTAGCCAGCGCCGCGGGCAACGTGAGATGCAATCGGAGTCGATTGCAGCAATTATGAAATGCGAAGACATCCGGAAGCACAGTACGCATGCGACGTTGCTCTGCGCGATGCGCTCACCGTCATCCAGCGTCAGCGGTAACAACCGAGAAGTGCCGCGCCCTCAGTCGCCGACTGGTGCGGATGATCGGCGGAGAATCAAGACGACATGACCGACACGGTGACCACCGCGCCACTTTCGGCCCGCCACCGGCTCAGGCTCCGCCCATGCCCTGGGCCATCAGCGAGATACCAACCACTGCCAAGATGGCTACCACGAGCTTCCGTCGGTGAGCCAGCGCCCAGTCGTGCAGCCGTCGCAGGAACGCCTGGGTTTTAGCCGGCCTGACCAGATGGCTGACGAGAATGATCTCCTCGACGGTAAGCATCGCGATAACGAATGTGATTGCGGCAGTGATCTGCACGCCGAACGAGGCTCCCGAGGCCACGATGATAGCGAGTACAAAGACAACCCCGTCGAGGCTTGGCCCCATCGCGACGCCGATCACGAAGGCTACCCACACCGAACCGTTTTCCCACGCACTGCGGACGCGCCTGAGCAGTCGCCGGATTACAGATCCGCCCTCCGTCGCCGCATCCGGGGTGGTGCCCAGCAGCCGCGAGATTGCAGTCGGTGTGTTTGAGTCCAGCACCAGCGTCGACGTGCCGCCGCCCGATGCCGCCTGGTGCGCCCAGTGGCGGCTCCTCGGGCGGCCCGGTTGGCGCGTCGCGAAGCGCACTCCCAAGACCGCGGCGATCACTAGCGTGAGCGCGCCCATGCCGATCTCAATGTGGCGGAAGGTGGAGTTCGCTGTCGGGTTGGCGAAATTCATCGCAAAGGAGTCGAACATTGGTGTTACGTGCAGCACCACCAGCGGAAGCAGCAGGCTGTAAACGCCCGCTATCGCGCAGCCGGCCCAGTAGGCGAACAGGTTTTGCATGGGCCGTGGCCGGGAGATCACGAGAAGAATGACGCCGAGACGTACCGGATGGAGCGTTATCAGAAGCGCCAGCACCAGCAAAGAGCCCCACATGGCCGCGAACACTACCCGTTCGGCTTTTCGCTGTTGACTCTTTTGAAGCGTACTGGGTTGCTCGGGCCGGTCTGGGCGCCGATTCCGTCGCGGGTTTGAGATTCACGTCAGGCGGGTTGAGAGCCCGAGGCCGATTCGACGCATGCCCGGCGCCCGTCATTCTTTACCCGCGCACGTCACAAAGCGCCTGGTAGCGGGCTTATTTTGAATACTCTTTGCGATTGCTAGTTTCCCGACACTGCCCGCGTCAGCGCTGATGCTCTGGCCGCTGCGCGCCCAGCTGGCCGAGCGGCTCCCGGCCTACATGGTCCCGGCCGCGGTGGTGGTGATCGAAGCGTTGCCGCTGACCGCCAACGGCAAACTCGACACCCGGGCCCTGCCGGCACCGGAGTACCGGGATGTTGAGCGGTATCGCGCCCCGGCCAACGCGGTGGAGGAGGTCCTGGCCGGCATCTACGCCCAGGTGTTGGGGCTGGACCGGGTCGGCGTCCCATTGGTCGGCGGCACGATCGAGAGGTTCATCGGTGGCCAACTCGCTGAAGGGATCGCTGAAGGAGTGCGCTTCACCACAGAGTGGATCGCAGAAAACGGTTGACGCGTACTCTCATCTCGCTGAACCCGGCGTCTGGGTGCGATTTGGGCCCGAACCGTAAGTCCCATTGGGTTTCGCCCCCGGGCGGGTGCTCGATCACCGCCCGGTCGGCCGCCATTGCCTGCGGGCACGATAGGGCACACCGCCGCAGCGCCCGTTCGCGAATCGCGTGGGTGAACGACGGATATGAACGGTGTACCCCAGCGTGGTGACCTCGTGCAACAACGTGGTAGTTACAGATGTGGATCAGCCGTCAGCCGCAGCCGACAGCATTCGACGGACTCGGCGAACGGATCCGGCGCCGAGCGGGCGCGAACCCCGGAGGGTCAAACGGCGAGTCGCCCATGGGTGGTCACTTTCGATGAGCAGTTCTGGTCACGTTCAAATGAGCGACGGCACTTGAGAATGATCACGACCTACCAGGTGTCTTTTTAAGCGTTGTGCGCACGATGTCGATGGGTTCTGTTACAGCGGTGAGAAGAGATGGTCTTGACATGGCAGCAGAAGCCCACGGTGCTGACCGGATCCGTCCGCGATATGGCCGCCGCGTTGCGGCGCTACCGTTCGATGTAGGGGTTGACCGATGTCAGCCTTTTGCGCCAATACGCCGAAAGCTTCAGCAAGGTCATCGCCGAGCTCCGACGATGCGACAACAGAGGTCAAGGCCGGACGGCTCATGAAAGCAGTAAGATTTGACCGCTACGGCGGCGTGGACGTGCTCGAGAAACGAAAGGTTCCTCACCCGGTGGCCGCGCCGACCTTGATGACGGCAACCCCTGCGCCCGGGCGCTGGTAAAGAGCTGGTCGAGGTGAAGGAAGCCGGTATCAACCCAGGCGAAGTTGATTCGCCAGGGTGTGTTCCTCGAGATATTCGCGGCGCCGTTTCCGTTCGAGCAGCTGCAATGATGGCACCGAACCGAGCACGTCGAGGAACTCCGATCGCAGCACCTCGACGCGGCCCCCGCCGCGCCATCGGTCCAACGCCTCACCGAAACTTCATCGTCCTCAAGAGGCCCGTGCCTGCCCGCTAGCAAACGCCACAAAGCCAAATCCATCACTGCTGGTCATGGCGCGGGAAGTCACCATCGCCGGTAACCTGCGTCCGCGAACCATTACTGAGCTGTGCCGGATCTCCTGACGGGTCACATCAGAACATTGTCGAAACCCCGGATCGGTCCTGTTCGTCTCCAGTACCGTTTGGAACAGTTCACTCGTCTCGATTAGCTGGTCTGGAGAACCGGTGAGCATCAACCCCGTTCGACGACGACGATGGCAGCTCTTTCGTGTCGCTCGACGCCGAGGAGCAACACAGCCTGTGGCCGGCCGCGTCGATGTTCCAGCCAGCAAGCGGGCCGGACTGCGTGTCTGGACTACATCGAACAACCTGGACCGATATACGGCCGAAGAGTCTACGGCCGGGGCTAATTGGGTAAACCCGGGTTTCATGGGGGCATCGGATGGAACTTGATGACCGGGCACTTCCGCTGACGCGGGTGCAACTGGATATATGGCTCGCGGAGGAAACGGGTCGCTTCGGTGCGAAGTGGCAGTTGGGCGAGCTTGTGCGAATCGAGGGCACGGTCGAGTCTGGTTTGCTTGAGTCGGCGATCCGTCAAGGGGTGCGCGAGGCCGAACCGCTTAGAGCTGCCTTTTACCAGGTGGATGGCCACGTTTTCCAAAAGACGGTTGATGACTTTGATGTTGAGCTTGCTTGCTATGACCTCATAGGCTCGGAGAATCCTGTTCAGGAAGTGTATCGGCTAGCATCCTCAATTCAGCGCACGCCGATGCCGCTCAGTGGCCCGCTGTATCAAATTTGCCTTGTTGCAGACGCGGGCAGATGAATTCTATTGGTTCGTGTGCTGGCATCACATAGTGGCAGACGGAATTGGCTTTGCTCTAGTCCTTCATCGGATTATAGAAGTCTATAATGCAATGGCTTCCGGCGCGTCGATTCCTCCTGCCTTTTTTGGGTCGCTGAGTGATCTGATCGATTGCGAGTTGAAATACGAAGCGTCCACCGATTATCTCGATGATCAGGCCTATTGGACAAGGAACTTCCCGCAGGAAAACGGACTGCATTATCGGTCCGCGCACGCCGCCGCGGGCGGGCGTGATGCGGATGAGCCTTCTGCGCCCATTCGATTGGACCCGTTCGTCGTTACCGAGATCCGCAAGTTGTCCCAGACGTTGGGGGTGCGTCGAGCGTCGGTGATTACTGCGGCTTGCGCGCTGCTGGTGCGCGGGAGCGACGTCGAGAGTTCGGAAGTGGTGCTCGATCTCCCGGTAAGCAGGCGGGTGCGGCCGGAGGCACAGACGGTGCCTGGAATGAGTTCCGGGGTTGTACCACTGGTGTTGAAACCGTCGCCGGGATCCACGGTTGCGTGTTTTTGCCAACATGTCGACACACGAATGCGAGAAGCGCTGCAGCATCAGCGGTTCCCGGTGCACGCCATTGAGGACAAGGCGCGTTTCCGCGGCTCCGGTCAGGCGTCGAACCGGGTAGTTGTCAATTTCATTCCGACCACACACCTGGGTCATTTTGCTGGTGCTGCGGCATCGGGGACCCTGACCCATGCCGCCCTCGGGGACCAGTTCGGGCTGGTCTTTTTCAGGGACGAGGATCAGCTTTTTCTCAGCACGGCGGGTGCTGGGCAATTGTTTTCCAATTCTGATGTCGGAGATTTAACGGAGCGGTTAGAGCGGGTGCTGGTGGCGATGACCGCCGATCCCACACGGCCGCTGTCTTCAGTGGGTCTGCTCCACGAGCTTGAGGATGCGCGCCTGGATGCGTGGGGGAATCGGGCGGTGTTGACCGAGCCGGCGAGCACGCCGGTGTCGGTCCCGGTGTTGTTTGACGCGCAGGTCGGCCCGAACCCCGGAGGCGGTGGCGATCAGGTGCGAAGGCCGCTCACTGACCTACCGGGAGCTTCAGGAGGCGGCGAACCGGTTGGCGCACCTGTTGGCCGCGCAGGGTGTGGGCCCCGGTGAGTGTGTGGCGCTGCTGTTTTCCCGGTCCGCTGAGGCGATCACCGCGATTCTGGCGGTGCTCAAAACCGGGGCTGCTTATCTGCCGATCGACCCGACGGTGCCCGATGCGCGGATGCGGTTCGTGGTGGCCGATGCCGCGCCGCTCGCCGCGGTCACCACCGCCGGGCTGGCCGACCGGCTGGACGGGTGCGACCTGCCGGTCATCGATGTCAACGACCCCCGCATCGACATCCAACCCAGCACGGGCTTGCCGGCACCGGCCCCCGACGACCTCGCCCACATCATTTACACCTCTGGCACCACCGGTGTGCCCAAGGGGGTGGCGGTCACCCACCACAACGTCACCCAACTGATGGAGTCGCTGGACGCCGGCCTGCCACCGGTCAAAGTGTGGCCGCATTGTCACTCGTTGGCCTTCGACGCCTCGGTGTGGGAGATGTGGGCTCCGTTACTGCATGGCGGGCGGGTGGTGGTGGTGCCCGAGTCGGTGGCGCGTTCCCCGGAGGATTTCCACGCCTTACTGGTCGCTGAGCACGTCAATCTGCTTCTCCAGACGCCTTCTGCGGTGGGGCTGTTATCACCCGAGGGGTTGGAGTCGGCGGCGTTGGTGGTGGCCGCTGAGGCCTGCCCGGCCGAGGTGGTGGATCGGTGGGCGCCAGGGCGGGTGATGGTCAACGCCTACGGCCCGACCGAGACCACGGTGATCGTGGCGATCAGCGCGCCCTTGACCGCGGGGTCGGGGATACCGCCGATCGGTGCACCGGTGCCGGGGGCGGCGTTGTTCGTGCTGGATGGCTGGTTGCGTCCGGTGCCGGCGGGGGTGGTGGGGGAGTTGTATGTGGCCGGTCGGGGGGTCGGGTGCGGGTATGTGCGCCGGGCCGGGTTGACCGGGTCGCGGTTTGTGGCGTGTCCGTTTGGGGGGCCGGGGGCGCGGATGTATCGCACCGGGGATCTGGTGTGTTGGCGCGCCGATGGGCAGCTGGACTATCTGGGGCGTGCCGATGAGCAGGTCAAGATCCGCGGGTATCGCATCGAACTGGGTGAAGTCGAGGCGGCGCTGGCCGGCTGCCAGGGGGTGGGGCAGGCGGTGGTGATCGCCCGCGAGGACCGTCCCGGCGACAAGCGTCTGGTGGGTTATGTCACCGGGACAGCAGACCCGGCCGAGATACGCGCCCAGCTGGCCGAGCGGCTGCCGGGGTATATGGTGCCGGCCGCGGTGGTGGTCATGGAGACGCTGCCGTTGACGGTCAACGGCAAACTCGACAAGCGCGCGCTGCCGGCACCGGAGTATCGGGAGGTTGATCGGTATCGGGCTCCGGCCAGCCCCACCGAGGAGGTGCTGGCCGGAATCTACGCCCAGGTGCTGGGGCTCGAGCGGGTCGGGGTGGACGACTCGTTCTTCGATCTGGGTGGGGATTCGCTGTCGGCGATGCGCCTGGTCGCCGCGGTCAACGCCGCCTTGGATGCCGGTCTTGCGGTGCGGACGTTGTTTGAGGCGCCGACGGTGGCCGGGTTGGCGCCGCGTATCGGTGAGGATGCGGCGCGGCGTACGCCGGTGGTGCCGGTTGCGCGGCCCGCGGTGGTGCCGCTGTCGTTCGCCCAGAGCCGGATGTGGTTCCGCAACCGGTTCGAGGGCGGGGTTGCCACCTACAACATACCTGCCGCGTTTCGGATCAGCGGGGCGCTGGATGTCGAGGCGCTCGGCGCGGCCCTTGATGATGTGATCGCCCGCCACGAATCGCTGCGCACCACATTCCCCGACATTGACGGTGTGCCGTTGCAGCAGGTGGTGCCGGCCGAGGCGGGGATGTGGCGGCGCGGGGGCGCGGCGGTGGCGTCGTTGCCGGAGGCCGATGTGGCCGCAGAGTTGGTGGCGCTGGCGGGGTATCGGTTTGATCTGTCGACCGAGATACCGGTTCGTGCGCAGATTTTTTCGGTGGGGCCCGAGCACTATGTGCTGGGGATTGTGGTGCACCACATCGCTTTTGACGGATGGTCAATGGCTCCGATGGCCCGTGATGTGGGCGTGGCGTATGAGGCGCGGCGACACGGCCGGACCCCGCAGTGGGCGCCGTTGCCAGTGCAGTACGCGGATTACACGCTGTGGCAACAGGAATGGTTGGGAACCGAGTCTGATCCGGACAGTGTGATTGCCAGGCAGCTGGCCTATTGGCGACAGGAGTTGGCTGATCTGCCAGAGGTGGTGTCGCTGCCGACGGATCGGGCCCGCCCGCCGGTGCCCAGTTACCGCGGTGATGACGTGGAGGTGCGCATCGACGCGCGGCTGTGGGCGGGAGTCAAGGCTCTGGCGGGGGCGCACAACGCGACGGCCTCGATGGTGTTGCAGGCGGTCATGGCGGTGGTGTTGCACCGGGTCGGGGCCGGTGAGGACGTGGCGATGGGCACGCCGATCGCCGGGCGGTTGGATCAGGCGCTCGATGATCTGGTCGGGTTCTTCGTCAACATGTGGGTGTTGCGGGTGGGTGTCAATGCGGCGCACCGGTTCAGCGATGTGCTTGAGCAGGTGCGGCAGAAAGCGCTGGATGCCTACGGCAACCAGGATGTGCCGTTCGAGCTGTTGGTCGAGCAGCTCAACCCGGCGCGCTCCGCGGCGCATCATCCGCTGTTTCAGGTGGCGATGGCCTTCCAGAACAATGTGCGCCCGGAGGTAGCGCTCGACGGGGTCAGCGTCGAGCAGTTGACGGTGGACACCCACACCGCCAAGTTCGACCTGGATATCCAGCTGAGCGAGGTGCTCACCGAGGACCCGGCCGTGCCGATGGCCGCCGGGTTGGTGTTGTATGCCACGGATTTGTTTGACCGGGCCACCATCGAGCGGTTGGTCACCTGGTTTGGGCGGGTGATCGAGGCGGTCGTCGCCGATGCGTCGGTGGTGGTGGGGGATGTGTCGTTGCTGGATCGCGGTGAGCGTGATCTGGTGCTGTCGGGGTGGTCTGGTGCTGGGGTGGGGGCGCCGGTGGGGGTGGCGCCGCAGTTGTTGGCTGCCGCGGTGGCCGCCGACCCGGATGCGGTGGCAGTCATCGACGGTGCCCGGGAACTGTCGTATCGGGAACTTGACGAGTGGTCGACGCGGTTGGCGCGGGTATTGATCGAGGCGAGGGTGGGTCCGGAGCGCGCGGTCGGCGTGGCGATGGATCGGTGTGTTGAGCTGGTGGTGGCCTGGTGGGCGGTGGTCAAGGCCGGCGGGGTGTATGTGCCAGTGGATCTGGCCCATCCGGTCGAGCGGATCGCCGCGGTGTTGGACGCGGTGGGCGCGGTGTGTGTGCTGACCTCTGGCGCCGACACCGCGGCCGGGGCCGGGGAGCGCCCGGTGGTGCGCATCGACGGCCTGGATGTGTCCCGGCGGAGCAAGGAGGCGATCACCGACGCCGATCGGCTGGCGGCCTTGGGGGTGGATAACACCGCGTATGTGATCTTCACGTCAGGGTCCACCGGCGCCCCCAAGGGGGTGGCGGTCACCCACGCCGGTCTGCTGGGTTGGACCGCGGCGAAACGCGAGATGTTCGGGTTGGGCGCGGATGCGCGGGTGTTGACGGTGTCCGCGCCGACCTTTGATGGGTCGCTGTTCGAATGGTTGTTGGCGGTCGGGCCGGGGGCGGCGTTGGTAGTGGCGCCGCCAGGGGTATATGCCGGGGAGGCATTGACTGCGTTGCTACAGCGCCAGCGGGTCAGCGCTGCATTCTTGACCCCGGCGGTGCTGTCGTCGCTGGATCGCGCCCGGCTGGATGCGTTGGATACGCTGATCGTCGGCGGGGAGGCCTTGCCGGGGGAGTTGGTGGCCGCGTGGGCGCCGGGTCGGCGGATGTTCAACGTCTACGGCCCCACCGAGACCACCATCTCGGTCACTGGCGGACAATTGTCGGCGGCGCAGCCGGTGAGCATCGGCGCCCCGATCCCGGGGGTGTGCGCGCTGGTGCTGGACGCGCGGCTGAACCCGGCGCCCGTCGGGGTGGTGGGCGAGCTGTATCTGGGCGGGCCCGCACTGGCGCTCGGCTATGTGGGCCGGATGGAGTTGACCGCGGAACGGTTCGTGGCCAACCCCTACGGGGGCGCCGGGGCGCGCATGTACCGCACCGGCGACCTGGTGCGCTGGACCCCCGCCGGCACGCTGGAGTATTTGGGCCGCGCCGACACCCAGATCAAGCTGCGCGGACAGCGCATCGAACTGGGCGAAATCGAAAACACCCTGCTGGCTTGCCCGCAGGTCACCCAGGCCGCCGCCGCCGTGCACCACAGCGACACCGGTGCCCACCTGGTCGCCTACATCACCCTGGAGCACACCACCACCGCCGACCACGACGCCGAAACCGTCGAAGAGTGGCAACACCTGTATGACGAGCTGTACGACGCTGAGATCGCGGTGTCGGGGTTCGGCATGGATTTTCGGGGGTGGAACAGCAGTTTCACCGGTGATCCGATTCCGCTTGAGGAGATGGTGGAGTGGCGTTCGGCCACGGTGGATCGGATCATGGCCCTGCGGCCGCGGCGGGTGCTGGAGATCGGCGCGGGCTCGGGCCTGCTGTTGTCACAGATCGCCCCGCGCTGTGAGCGCTATGTCGGCACCGACATGTCGGCGGTGGCCATCGACACTCTGGCCCGCTCGCTGGAGCAGTTGCAGATTCCGTGGCGTGATCGGGTCCAGCTGCGGACCCAGCCCGCCCACGTCACCGAGGCGCTGCCGCAGGGCAACTTCGACACCATCATTCTCAACTCGGTCATTCAGTACTTCCCCAACGGGGGATATCTGGCCGAGGTCATCGACAACGCCATGGAGCTGCTGGCCCCCGGCGGGACACTGTTCATCGGTGATGTGCGCAACCACACCCTGCAGAGTGCGTTCCAAACCGCGGTCGCGCTGGCCCGCACCAACGCCACCGACGCCGCCGAGATCCGCCAGCGAGTTCAGCGCGCCGTGCTCGGTGAACCCGAATTGCTGCTTGCCCCGGAGTTTTTCACCACGTGGGCCGGCGGACATCCATCGGTGGCTGGACTTGACATCGAAGTCAAACGCGGAGTGGCTGATAACGAACTGAGCCGGTATCGCTACGACGTCATCGTCCACAAAATCCCGACGCCGGTACGCTCACTGGCCGTCGCACCCAGCTGGTCGTGGGCCCAATGCGCAGGCCTGGGCGGACTCCACACCCGGTTGATATCGCAGCGTCCCAGCACCGTGCGCATCACCGGCATCCCCCGGGTTGGAGTGATCACCGACGTCGGCATCGAAGCCGCCCTGGCGGCTGGGCTACCCCTGGCCGACGCACTGGCCCAAGCCACCGCCACCGCGACTCCTGACGCTGCCGTCCCCGAAGAATTGCACCGCCTCGGCGAAACCACGGGATACCACGTCGCGGTCACCTGGGGCGCCCAACCGGGCACCCTGGATGCGGTTTTCCTCACCCCCACCGAGCCCGGCGGCCAGCGCACCGCGCCGCTGACCGACCTGTATCTGCCCCCCGCCGGTGCCCACCGACGCTCCACCCACGCCAATGACCCCCAAACCAACACCAAAGTCAGCGCGGTGCGTCAGCGGTTGAGCGCGTGGTTGCCCGACTACATGGTGCCGGCGCACATTGTGGTGCTCGAGGAGTTCCCGTTGACCTTCTCGGGCAAGATCGACCGTAAAGCGTTGCCGGCGCCGGTATTTGCCGCCGCTTCCTTCCGGGCGCCGCAAACTCAGACCGAGAAGATCGTCGCCGGGGTGTTCGCCGAGGTGTTGGGCGTGGGTCGGGTCGGGCTCGATGACGATTTCTTCGCCCTGGGTGGGGATTCCTTGATCGCCACCCGGGTGAGCGCGCGGCTGCAGTTGGCGTTGGGCAGGGAAGTGCCGGTGCGGTATCTGTTTGACGCGCCCACTGTTGGGGATCTCGCCGAGTACCTGCACCGGCATCGGGGCGGCCTCGCGCACCCGCCGTTGCGGGCGATGCCGCGCCCGGAGCGGGTCCCGTTGTCGTTCGCGCAGAACCGGTTGTGGTTCTTGGAGCAGTTGCAGGGGCCCTCACCGCTCTACAACATGGCGATGGCTTTGCGGCTGGGCGGGCGGCTGGATGCCGACGCGTTGGGGGCGGCGCTGGCCGATGTGGTGGGCCGCCAGGAGAGTTTGCGCACGGTGTTCGCCGCGCCGGAGGGGATTCCGCAGCAGCTGGTGGTGCCGGTGGAGCGGGCCGACTTCGGCTGGCAGATCGTCGATGCCACCGGCTGGTCGGCGAGCCGGCTGGAGGAGGCCATCGACAGGGTAGTGCGCTACACGTTCGACCTGACCAGCGAGATTCCGTTGCAGGCGAGGCTTTTTCGCATCACCGAGGACGAGCATGTGTTGGTCGCGGTGGTGCACCATATCGCCGCCGATGGTTGGTCGATCACCCCGCTGGCGCGGGATCTGGGGGTGGCTTACGCCAGTCGGTGCGCCGGGCAGGCCCCGGGTTGGGCGCCGTTGGCGGTGCAGTATGCCGATTACACGCTGTGGCAGCGGGAGCACCTGGGTGATCTGGCCGACAGCGACAGCCCTATTGCGGAGCAGCTGGCCTACTGGGAGGGCGCCCTGGCCGGGATGCCCGAACGCCTGGTGCTGCCCACCGATCGGCCCTATCCGCCGGTGGCTGATCACCGCGGCGCGCGGGTGGCGGTGGAGTGGCCGGCGGAGCTGCAACAGCGGGTGCGCGCGTTGGCCGGCGAGCACAACGCGACCAGCTTCATGGTGATTCAGGCCGCCCTGGCGGTGCTGCTTGCCAAGCTCAGCTCCAGCCCCGATGTGGCGGTGGGGATCCCGATCGCTGGGCGGCGCGACCCGGCGCTCGATGAGCTGGTGGGGTTTTTCGTCAACACCTTGGTGTTGCGGGTGGAGATGGCCGGTGATCCCACCGTCGCCGAGTTGCTGGCCCAGGTGCGAGGGCGCAGCCTGGCCGCCTACGAGCACCAAGATGTGCCCTTCGAGGTACTCGTTGATCGGCTCAACCCCACCCGATCCCTGACACATCACCCGTTGATTCAGGTGATGTTGGGCTGGCAGAACCTTCCCGGGCAGACCAGTGATCCCGCGGCCGGGTTGGCGTTGGGTGAGGTGCGGGTCACGCAGATGCCGGTCGACACCCGCACCGCCCGTATGGATTTGGTGTTTTCGCTGGCCGAGCGGTGGAGCGAGGCCGGTGAGCCCACCGCAATCTGCGGGACGGTGGAATTTCGTACCGATGTCTTCGACGCGGCCAGCATCCACACGCTGATCGAGCGGTTGGAGCGGGTATTGGTGGCGATGACCGCCGACCCGGCCCGGCGGCTGTCGTCGATCGATCTGCTGGACGGCGGTGAGCAGGCCCGGCTGGATGAAATCGGTAACCGCGCGGTGTTGACGGCGCCGGCACCCACACGGGCGTCGATTCCGGCATTGTTTGCCGCGCAGGTGGCCCGCGCACCCGAGGCGGTGGCGTTGGTGTGCGGTGAGGTCTCGTGGACTTATCGCGAGCTTGATGAGGCGTCTAACCAATTGGCGTACTTGCTGTTTGGGCAGGGTGTGGGTGCCGGTGAGTGTGTGGCGCTGTTGTTGTCGCGTTCGGTCGAGGCGGTCATGGCGATTTTGGCGGTGCTCAAGACCGGGGCGGCGTATCTGCCGATCGACCCGGTTCTGCCGGCGGCCCGTATCGATTTCATGCTCGATGATGCCGCGCCGATCGCCGCGATCACCACGGCAGGCCTCCGGTCGCGGCTGGACGGATGCAAGCTGCTGGTCATCGATGTCGACGACCCTCGCATCGACACCCAACCCAGCACGGGCTTGCCGGGTCCGGCTCCGGAGGACATCGCCTACATCATCTACACCTCCGGCACCACTGGGGTGCCCAAGGGCGTGGCGGTCACCCACCATAATGTCACCCGGCTGTTTGACGGCCTGGATGTCGGCCTGGAGCTAACGCCGGGACAGGTGTGGACGCAGTGTCATTCCTTGGCCTTCGACTACTCGGTGTGGGAGATCTGGGGTGCCCTGCTACACGGTGGGCGGCTGGTGGTGGTGCCCGAAGAGGTGGCGCGCTCCCCGGAAGACTTCCATTCCTTACTGGTCACGGAAAAGGTCAGGGTCTTGAGTCAGACCCCGTCGGCGGTCGGGGTGCTCTCGCCGCAGGGTTTGGATTCGGCGGCGTTGATGGTGGCCGCTGAGCCCTGCCCGACGGAGGTGGTGGATCGGTGGGCGCCGGGGCGGGCGATGCTCAACGCCTACGGGCCCACCGAGACCACGGTGTATGCGTCGATCAGTGCGCCGCTGGCGGCGGGGTCGGGGGTGGTGCCGATCGGTGCGCCGGTGCCGGGGGCGGCGTTGTTTGTGCTGGATGGCTGGTTGCGTCGGGTGCCGGTGGGGGTGGTGGGGGAGTTGTATGTGGCCGGTACCGGCGTGGGCTGCGGGTATTGGCGGCGGGCCGGTTTGACCGGGTCGCGGTTTGTGGCGTGTCCGTTCGGGGGGTCGGGGACGCGGATGTATCGCACCGGGGATTTAGTGTGTTGGCGCGCGGATGGGCAGCTGCAGTATTTGGGGCGCGCTGATGAGCAGGTCAAGATCCGCGGGTATCGCATCGAGTTGGGTGAGGTGCGGGCGGCGCTGGCCGCGCTGGACGGGGTGGGGCAGGCGGTGGTGATCGCCCGTGAGGACCGCCCGGGTGATAAGCGGCTGGTGGGGTATGTCACCGGAGCGGTAGACCCGGCCGAGATCCGCGCCCGGCTGGGCGAGCGGCTCCCGGCGTACATGGTTCCCACGGCGGTGGTGGTGCTCGAGGCGCTGCCGTTGACGCCCAACGGCAAACTCGACACCCGGGCCCTGCCGGCGCCGGAGTATCGGGATGTTGATCGGTATCGGGCTCCGGCCGGCCCGGTGGAGGAGGTGCTGGCCGGTATTTACGCCCAGGTGCTCGGTATTGAGCGGATCGGGGTCGATGACTCCTTCTTCGATCTGGGCGGGGACAGCATTTCGGCGATGCGGGTGATCGCCGCGGTCAACACCGGCCTCGATGCCGGCGTTTCGGTGCGCGCGTTGTTCGAGGCGCCCACGGTGGCCCGGTTGGCGCCCCGTATCGGTAGAGACGCGGGTCGGCGGGACCCGGTGGTGGCGGTTGAGCGGCCTGCGGTGGTGCCGTTGTCGTTCGCCCAGTCCCGGTTGTGGTTTTTGGAGCAGTTGCACGGGCCGTCCCCGGTTTACAACATGGCGGTGGCGTTGCGGTTGGGTGGGCGGCTGGATGCCGACGCGTTGGGGGCGGCGCTGGCTGATGTGGTGGGCCGCCACGAGAGCCTGCGCACGCTGTTCCCGGCGGTCAAGGGGAAACCCCAGCAGGTGGTGGTGCCGGTGGAGCGGGCCGACTTCGGCTGGGCATGTCGTTGATGCCGGCGGCTGGCCGGCGAGCCGGCTGGAGGAGGCCATCGGCGCCGCGGCGCGTCACCCGTTCGACCTGACCGCCGAGATCCCGTTGCGGGCGCGGCTTTTCCGCGTCGGCGATGACGAGCATGTGTTGGTGGCGGTGGTGCACCATATCGCTGCTGATGGCTGGTCGCTGACTCCGTTGGTGGGTGATCTGGGGGTGGCTTATGCCAGCCGGTGTGCGGGGCGGGCGCCGGGGTGGGCGCCGTTGGCGGTGCAGTATGCCGATTACACGCTGTGGCAGCGTGAGCACCTGGGGGAGTTGGCCGATAGCGACAGCCCGATCGCCGCGCAGCTGGCGTATTGGGAGGACGCCCTGGCCGGGATGCCCGAGCGGCTGGTGCTGCCCACGGATCGGCCCTATCCGGCGGTGGCTGATCAGCGCGGGGCCGCGGTGGCAGTGGAGTGGCCGGCGGAGTTGCAGCAGCGGGTGCGGGGGGTGGCCGCCGAGCACCATGCGACCAGTTTCATGGTGGTGCAGGCCGCGTTGGCGGTGCTGCTGGCCAAGCTCAGCGCCAGCGCTGAGGTGGCGGTGGGGTTCCCGATCGCGGGGCGTCGTGACCCGGCCCTCGATGAGCTAGTGGGGTTTTTCGTCAACACCTTGGTGTTGCGGGTCGATCTGGGCGGGGATCCCACCGTCGCCGAGGTGCTGGCTCAGGTGCGACAGCGTGTCCTGGCCGCCTACGAGCATCAAGACGTGCCGTTCGAGGTGCTGGTGGAGCGGCTCAACCCGACCCGATCCCTGGCTCATCACCCGCTGGTGCAGGTGATGCTTGGCTGGCAGAACCTTCCCGGGCAGACCAGCGGCCCGGCCGCCGGGCTGGCGTTGGGTGATCTGCAGGTCACCCCGTTGCCGGCCGACACCCACACCGCCCGCATGGATTTGGTGTTTTCGTTGGCCGAGCGCTGGAGTGCGGCCGGTGAGCCGGCCGGCATCGGCGGGACGGTGGAGTTTCGCACCGACGTGTTCGACGCCGACAGCATCGAGGCCCTCATTGAGCGATTCAGGCGGGTGTTGGAGGCAATGACCGCCGAGCCGGGGCAGCAATCGTGACCGCCGACACGGGGCGGCGATTGTCGTCGATCGATCTGTTGGATGCCGACGAGTACGAACGCCTGGATGGATGGGGTAACCGCGCGGCGCTGACCGAGCCGGCGAGTACGCCGGTGTCGGTTCCGGAGTTGTTGGCTGCGCAGGTGGCCCGCACCCCGGAGGCGGTGGCGGTGACCTTCGAGGGCCGCTCACTGACTTACCGCGACCTTGATGAGGCCGCGAATCGGTTGGCGCATCTGGTCGTTGCGCATGGTGCGGGCCCGGGACAGTGTGTGGCGCTGCTGTTTTCACGGTCGGTCGAGGCGATCGTGGCGATCCTGGCGGTGCTCAAGACCGGGGCGGCGTATTTGCCGATCGACGCGGCAATGCCGGCGGCGCGGATCGAGTTCATGCTCGATGATGCCGCGCCGCTGGTGGCGATCACCACCGCGGACTGGCGGTCGCGGCTAGAGGGCCATGACGTGGTGGTCGTCGATGTCGACGACCCCCGCATCGACACCCAGCCCAGCACACCACTGCCGGCGCCGGCCCCCGACGATCTTGCGCACATCATCTACACCTCGGGCACCACCGGCACCCCAAAGGGGGTGGCGGTCACCCACCACAACGTGGCCCAGTTGTTCGACTCTTTAGAAGTCGGCGTGGAGCTTGGGCCGGAACAGGTGTGGTCGCAGTGTCATTCGTATGCTTTCGACTTTTCGGTGTGGGAGATCTGGGGTGCGCTGTTGCACGGCGGGCGGTTGGTGGTGGTGCCCGAGTCGGTGGCGCGTTCCCCGGATGATTTCCACGCCTTGCTGGTCAGCGAGCAGGTCAGCGTGCTCACTCAGACCCCGTCGGCGGTGGCGGCGCTCTCCCCCGAGGGGTTGGAGTCGGCGGCATTGGTGATTGGCGCTGAGCCCTGCCCGGCCGAGCTTGTGGATCGGTGGGCGCCCGGGCGCGTGATGGTCAATGTCTACGGGCCGACCGAGACGACGATGTGGGCGTCCAAGAGTGCACCGTTAGTTGCGGGGTCGGGGGTGCCGCCAATCGGCTCGCCGGTGCCGGGGGCGGCGTTCTTTGTGCTGGATGGGTGGTTGCGGCCGGTGCCGGTCGGTGTGGTGGGGGAGTTGTATGTGGCCGGTCGGGGCGTCGGGTGCGGGTATTGGCGGCGGGCCGGGTTGACCGGGTCGCGGTTTGTGGCGTGTCCGTTCGGGGGTCCGGGGGCGCGGATGTATCGGACCGGGGATCTGGTGTGTTGGGGCGCTGATGGGCAGCTGGGCTATCTGGGGCGCGCTGATGAGCAGGTCAAGATCCGTGGGTATCGCATCGAGTTGGGTGAGGTGCGTGCGGCGTTGGCCGGTTGTGCTGGGGTGGGGCAGGCGGTGGTGATCGCGCGTGAGGACCGCCCCGGCGACAAGCGCCTGGTGGGTTATGTGACCGGGACTGCTGATCCGGCCCAGTTACGCGGGCAACTGGCCCAGCGGTTGCCGACCTATATGGTTCCGGCGGCGGTGGTGGTGATCGAGGCGTTGCCGTTGACGGTCAACGGCAAACTCGACACCCGGGCCCTGCCGGCACCGGAGTACCGCGATGTTGAGCACTACCGCGCCCCGGCCGGCCCGGTGGAGGAGATCCTGGCCGGCATCTACGCCGAGGTTTTGGGTGTGGAGCGGGTCGGGGTCGATGATTCGTTTTTCGATCTGGGTGGGGACAGCATTTCGGCGATGCGCCTGGTCACCGCGATCAACACCAGCCTAGGGGCCGATCTTGGGGTGCGGGTGTTGTTCGAGGCGCCCACGGTGGCCCAGTTGGCGCCGCGCCTGAGCGAAGCAGCGGGTGGGTTGGAGCCGGTGGTGGCGGTGGCGCGGCCCGCGGTGGTGCCGTTGTCGTTTGCTCAGTCCCGGTTGTGGTTTATCGAGCAGTTGCAGGGGCCGTCGCCGGTCTACAACATGGCGGTGGCGTTGCGGCTGAGCGGTGCGCTGGATGGCGAGGCGTTGGGGGCGGCGCTGGCTGATGTGGTGGGCCGCCACGAGAGCCTGCGCACGCTGTTCCCGGCGGTCGAGGGGGTCCCCCGGCAGGTGGTGGTGCCGGTGGAGCGGGCCGATTTCGGCTGGAACGTCGTCGATGCCACGGGCTGGCCGGCAGACCGGCTGGAGCAGGACATTCGGCGCCGCGGCGCGTCACAGTTTGATCTGACCGCTGAGATCCCGTTGCGGGCGCGGCTTTTCCGCGTCGGCGATGACGAGCACGTGTTGGTGGCGGTGGTGCACCATATCGCTGCCGATGGCTGGTCGCTGACCCCGTTGGTGGGTGATCTGGGGGTGGCTTATGCCAGCCGGTGTGCGGGCCGGGCGCCGGGGTGGGCGCCGTTGGCGGTGCAGTATGTGGATTACACGCTGTGGCAGCGTGCGCAGTTGGGTGATCTGGCCGACAGCCACAGCCCGATCGCCGCGCAGCTGGCCTATTGGGAGCAGGCCCTGGCCGGGATGCCCGAGCGGTTGGCTGCTGCCCACCGATCGGCCCTATCCGGCGGTGGCCGATTATCGCGGCGCCGCGGTGGCGGTGGAGTGGCCGGTGGAGTTGCAGCAGCGGGTGCGGGGGGTGGCGCGTGAGCACAATGCGACCAGTTTCATGGTGGTGCAGGCCGCTCTGGCGGTGCTGTTGGCCAAGCTCAGCGCCAGCGCCGAGGTGGCGGTGGGGTTCCCGATCGCCGGGCGTCGTGATCCGGCGCTCGATGAGTTGGTGGGGTTTTTCGTCAACACCTTGGTGTTGCGGGTCGAGGTGGGCGGGGATCCCAGCCTCGCCGAGGTGCTGGCCCAGGTGCGCCGGCGCACCCTGGCCGCCTACGAGCATCAAGACGTGCCCTTCGAGGTGCTGGTGGAGCGGCTCAACCCGACCCGATCGCTGGCTCATCACCCGCTGGTGCAGGTGATGTTGGCCTGGCAGAACCTTCCCGGGCAGACCAGCGATCCCGCCGCCGGGTTGGTGTTGGGTGATCTGCGGGTCACCCCGTTGCCGGCCGACATCCACACCGCCCGTGTGGATTTGGTGTTTTCGCTGGCCGAGCGCTGGAGTGCGGCCGGTGAGCCGGCCGGGATCGGCGGGGTGGTGGAGTTTCGCACCGACGTGTTCGACGCGGCCAGCATCCAAACGCTGATCGAGCGCTTGGAGCGGGTGTTGGTGGCCATCACCGCCGACCCGACCCGGCGGCTGTCGTCGATGGATCTGCTCGATGCCGCTGAGCACGCCCGGCTGGATGAGATCGGTAACCGGGCGGTGTTGACCGGGCCGGCACCCGCGCCGGTGTCGGTTCCGGTGGTGTTCGCCGACCGGGTGGCCCGCACCCCGGAGGCGGTGGCGGTGACCTTCGAGGGCCGCTCCATGACGTACCGCGAGGTTGACGAGGCCGCCAACCGGTTGGCGCATCTGCTGGTTGGGCAGGGTGTGGGCCCGGGGCAGTGTGTGGCGCTGCTGTTGGAGCGTTCCGCCGAGGCGGTCGTGGCGATGCTGGCGGTGCTCAAGGCCGGGGCGGCGTATCTGGCGATCGACCCGGGGCTGCCGGCGGCCCGGATCGGGTTCATGCTCGATGATGCCGCGCCGCTGGTCGCGATCACCACCGCCGGGCTGCGGTCGCGGCTAGAGGGCCATGACGTGGTGGTCGTCGAGGTCGACGACCCCGCCATCGACACCCAACCCAGCACAGCACTGCCGGCGCCGGCCCCCGACGATCTTGCCTATCTGATTTACACCTCGGGCACCACCGGTATCCCGAAGGGGGTGGCGGTCACCCACCACAACGTGGCCCAGTTGTTCGACTCTTTAGAAGTCGGCGTGGAGCTTGGGCCGAAACAGGTGTGGTCGCAGTGCCATTCGTTGGCCTTCGACTTTTCGGTGTGGGAGATCTGGGGTGCGCTATTGCACGGCGGCCGGCTGGTGGTGGTGCCCGAGTCGGTGGTCCGCTCACCGGCAGATTTCCACGCCTTATTGATCGCTGAACACGTCAGCGTGTTAAGTCAGACCCCGTCGGCGTTTTATGCGCTGCAAACCGCTGCTGCGCTGCAGCCCGAGCTGGGAGCTCCGCTGAAGCTTCAGACGGTGGTGTTCGGCGGCGAAGCGCTGGAACCGCAGCGTCTTGGGACGTGGCTGGCCAACCACCCGGGATCACCGCGCTTGATCAACATGTATGGCATCACCGAGACGACGGTGCATGCGTCGTTGCGGGAGATCGTCGACGGCGATGTGGACAGCACTGCCAGCCCCATCGGGTTGCCGTTGGCGCATCTTGGCTTTTTTGTGCTGGATGGGTGGTTGCGGCGGGTGCCGGTGGGGGTGGTGGGGGAGTTGTATGTGGCCGGCCGTGGGGTGGGGGTGGGTTATCTGGGTCGGGCCGGGTTGACCGGGTCGCGGTTTGTGGCGTGTCCGTTCGGGGGGCCGGGGGCGCGGATGTATCGGACCGGGGATTTGGTGTGTTGGGGTGCTGATGGGCAGTTGCGGTATTTGGGGCGTGCCGATGAGCAGGTCAAGATCCGCGGGTATCGCATCGAGTTGGGTGAGGTGCGGGCGGTGTTGGCCGGGCTGGAGGGGGTGGGGCAGGCGGTGGTGATCGCCCGTGAGGACCGCCCCGGGGACAAGCGGCTGGTGGGTTATGTCACCGGGACAGCGGATCCGGCCGAGATACGCGCCGCGGCTGGCCGAGCGGCTGCCGGCCTACATGGTGCCGGCGGCGGTGGTGGTGATCGAGGCGTTGCCGTTGACGGTCAACGGCAAACTCGACACCCGGGCCCTGCCGGCACCGGAGTACCGCGATGGTGATCGGTATCGGGCCCCGGGCACCGCGGTGGAGGAGGTCCTGGCCGGCATCTACGCCCAGGTGCTGGGGGTGGAGCGGGTCGGGGTGGACGACTCGTTTTTCGAGCTGGGTGGGGATTCGCTGTCGGCGATGCGGGTGATCGCCGCGGTCAATGCCGGCCTGGATGCCGATCTTTCGGTGCGGGTGTTGTTTGAGGCGCCCACGGTGGCCCGGTTGGCGCCGCGTATCAGCGAGGATGCGGGTGGGCTGGAGCCGGTGGTGGCCGGTGTGCGGCCCGCGGTGGTGCCGTTGTCGTTTGCCCAGTCCCGGTTGTGGTTTCTCGGAGCAGTTGCAGGGGCCGTCACCGGTTTACAACATGGCGGTGGCGTTGCGGCTGGGCGGGCGCCTGGATGCCGAGGTGTTGGGGGCGGCGCTGGCTGATGTGGTGGGCCGTCACGAGAGCCTGCGCACGCTGTTCCCGGCGGTCGAGGGCATCCCCCGGCAGGTGGTGGTGCCGGTGGAGCGGGCCGACTTCGGCTGGGACGTCGTCGATGCCGACCGGCTGGCCGGCGGACCGGCTGGAGGAGGCCATCGGCGCCGCGGCGCGTCGCCCGTTTGATCTGGCGGCTGAGATTCCGTTGCGGGCACGGCTTTTCCGCGTCGCCGAGGACGAGCACGTGCTGGTGGCGGTGGTGCACCATATCGCCGCCGACGGCTGGTCGGTGACCCCGTTGGTGCGGTGATCTGGGGGTGGCTTATGCCAGCCGGTGCGCGGGCCGGGCGCCGGGGTGGGCGCCGTTGGCGGTGCAGTATGTCGATTACACGCTGTGGCAGCGTGCGCAGTTGGGTGATCTGGCCGACAGCCACAGCCCGATCGCCGCGCAGCTGGCCTACTGGGAGCAGGCTTTGGCCGGGATGCCCGAGCACCTGCAGCTGCCCACCGATCGGCCCTATCCGGCGGTGGCCGATCAGCGCGGCGCCGGTGTGGCGGTGGAGTGGCCGGCCGAGTTGCAGCAGCGGGTGCGCGGGGTGGCTCGTGAGCACAATGCGACCAGTTTCATGGTGGTGCAGGCCGCCCTGGCGGTGCTGCTGGCCAAGCTCAGCGCCAGCGCTGAGGTGGCGGTCGGGTTCCCGATCGCCGGGCGGCGTGACCCGGCGCTCGATGAGTTGGTGGGGTTTTTCGTCAACACCTTGGTGTTGCGGGTCGATGTGGCCGGTGATCCCAGCCTCGCCGAGGTGCTGGCTCAGGTGCGCCGGCGCAGCCTGGCCGCCTACGAGCATCAAGACGTGCCGTTCGAGGTGCTGGTGGAGCGGCTCAACCCGACCCGATCCCTGACCCATCACCCGCTGGTGCAGGTGGTGTTGGCCTGGCAGAACCTGCCCGGGCAGGACCAGGATCCCGCCGCCGGGCTGGTGTTGGGTGATCTGCGGGTCACCCCGTTGCCGGCCGACACCCACACCGCGCGGATGGATCTGTCCTTCTCCCTGGGTGAACGCTTCACTGAGGCTGGTGAGCCGGCCGGGATCGGCGGGGTGGTGGAGTTTCGCACCGACGTGTTCGACGCGGCCAGCATCCAGACGCTGATCGAGCGGTGGCAGCGGGTGTTGGTGGCGATCACCGCCGACCCGACGCGGCGGCTGTCGTCGGTGGATCTGCTGGATGCCGCTGAGCACGCCCGGCTGGATGAGATCGGTAACCGGGCGGTGTTGACCCAACCGGCACCAACACCGGTGTCGGTTCCGGTGGTGTTCGCCGACCGGGTGGCGCGCACCCCGGAGGCGGTGGCGGTGACCTTCGAGGGCCGCTCCATGACGTACCGCGAGGTTGAGGAGGCCGCCAACCGGTTGGCGCATCTGCTGGCCGGGCAGGGTGTGGGCCCGGGGCAGTGTGTGGCGCTGGTGTTGGAGCGTTCCGCCGAGGCGGTCGTGGCGATGCTGGCGGTGCTCAAGACCGGGGCGGCGTATCTGCCGATCGACCCGGGGCTGCCGGCGGCGCGGATCCAGTTCATGGTCGCTGATGCCGCGCCGCTGGTCGCGATCACCACCGCCGGGCTGGCCGAGCGGCTGGACGGATGCGACGTGGCGGTCGTCGAGGTCGACGACCCTGCCATCGACACCCAACCCGGCACGGGCTTGCCGGCCCCGGCCCCCGAGGACATCGCTTACCTCATCTACACCTCGGGCACCACCGGCATCCCGAAGGGGGTGGCCATCAGCCACCACAACCTGACCCACGTGGCGGAGTCCATGCCCACCCACCTGCCGGCGGCGCAGGTGTGGTCGCAGTGTCATTCGTATGCCTTCGACTTTTCGGTGTGGGAGATCTGGGCTGCGCTGCTGGGTGGTGGGCGGCTGGTGGTGGTGCCCGAGTCGGTGGCCGGTTCACCGGAGGATTTCCACGCCGTACTGGTCGCGAGCAGGTCAGCGTGCTCACCCAGACTCCGTCGGCGGTGGCGGCGCTCTCCCCGCAGGGGTTGGAGTCGGCGGCGTTGCTGCTCGGTGGTGAGGCGTGTCCGGTCGAGGTGGTGGAGCGGTGGGCGCCGGGGCGGGTGGTGATCAACGCCTACGGCCCGACCGAGGCCACGGTGTATGCGTCGATGAGTGCGCCGTTGACCGCTGGGTTGGGTGCGGCGTTGACTCCGGGGTGGCGCCGATCGGTGCGCCGGTGTCGGGGGCGGCGTTGTTTGTGCTGGATGGGTGGTTGCGGGCGGTGCCGGTGGGGGTGGTGGGGGAGTTGTATGTGGCCGGTCGTGGGGTGGGGGTGGGTTATCTGGGTCGGGCCGGGTTGACCGGGTCGCGGTTTGTGGCGTGTCCGTTCGGGGGGCCGGGGGCGCGGATGTATCGGACCGGGGATTTGGTGTGTTGGGGTGCTGATGGGCAGTTGCGGTATTTGGGGCGTGCCGATGAGCAGGTCAAGATCCGCGGGTATCGCATCGAGTTGGGTGAGGTGCGGGCGGTGTTGGCCGGGCTGGAGGGGGTGGGGCAGGCGGTGGTGATCGCCCGTGAGGACCGCCCCGGGGACAAGCGGCTGGTGGGTTATGTCACCGGGACAGCGGACCCGGCCGAGATACGCGCCCGGCTGGCCGAGCGGCTGCCGGCCTACATGGTGCCGGCGGCGGTGGTGGTGATCGAGGCGTTGCCGTTGACGGTCAACGGCAAACTCGACACCCGGGCCCTGCCGGCACCGGAGTACCGCGATGGTGATCGGTATCGGGCCCCGGCCACCGCGGTGGAGGAGGTCCTGGCCGGCATCTACGCCCAGGTGTTGGGGGTGGAGCGGGTCGGGGTGGACGACTCGTTTTTCGAGCTGGGTGGGGATTCGCTGTCGGCGATGCGGGTGATCGCCGCGGTCAATGCCGGCCTGGATGCCGATCTTTCGGTGCGGGTGTTGTTTGAGGCGCCCACGGTGGCCCGGTTGGCGCCGCGTATCGGTGGGGATGCGGGTGGGCTGGAGCCGGTGGTGGCCGGTGTGCGGCCCGCGGTGGTGCCGTTGTCGTTTGCCCAGTCCCGGTTGTGGTTTCTCGGAGCAGTTGCAGGGGCCGTCACCGGTTTACAACATGGCGGTGGCGTTGCGGCTGGGCGGGCGCCTTGATGCCGAGGTGTTGGGGGCGGCGCTGGCCGATGTGGTGGGCCGCCACGAGAGCCTGCGCACGCTGTTCCCGGCGGTCGAGGGCATCCCCCGGCAGGTGGTGGTGCCGGTGGAGCGGGCCGACTTCGGCTGGGACGTCGTCGATGCGACCGGCTGGCCGGCAGACCGGCTGGAGGAGGCCATCGGCGCCGCGGCGCGTCGCCCGTTTGATCTGGCGGCTGAGATTCCGTTGCGGGCACGGCTTTTCACCGTCGCCGAGGACGAGCACGTGCTGGTGGCGGTGGTGCACCATATCGCCGCCGACGGCTGGTCGGTGACCCCGCTGGTGCGTGATCTGGGGGTGGCCTATGCCAGCCGGTGCGCGGGTCGGGCGCCGGGGTGGGCGCCGTTGGCGGTGCAGTATGTCGATTACACGCTGTGGCAGCGTGCGCAGTTGGGTGATCTGGCCGACAGCCACAGCCCGATCGCCGCGCAGCTGGCCTACTGGGAGCAGGCTTTGGCCGGGATGCCCGAGCACCTGCAGCTGCCCACCGATCGGCCCTATCCGCCGGTGGCCGATTAGCGCGGCGCCGGTGTGGCGGTGGAGTGGCCGGCCGAGTTGCAGCAGCGGGTGCGCGGGGTGGCTCGTGAGCACAATGCGACCAGTTTCATGGTGGTGCAGGCCGCCCTGGCGGTGCTGCTGGCCAAGCTCAGCGCCAGCGCTGAGGTGGCGGTCGGGTTCCCGATCGCCGGGCGGCGTGACCCGGCGCTCGATGAGTTGGTGGGGTTTTTCGTCAACACCTTGGTGTTGCGGGTCGATGTGGCCGGTGATCCCAGCCTCGCCGAGGTGTTGGCTCAGGTGCGAGGGCGCAGCCTGGCCGCCTACGAGCATCAAGACGTGCCGTTCGAGGTGCTGGTGGAGCGGCTCAACCCGACCCGATCCCTGACCCATCACCCGCTGGTGCAGGTGGTGTTGGCCTGGCAGAACCTGCCCGGGCAGGACCAGCGATCCCGCCGCCGGGCTGGTGTTGGGTGATCTGCGGGTCACCCCGTTGCCGGCCGACACCCACACCGCGCGGATGGATCTGTCCTTCTCCCTGGGTGAACGCTTCACTGAGGCTGGTGAGCCGGCCGGGATCGGTGGGGTGGTGGAGTTTCGCACCGACGTGTTCGACGCGGCCAGCATCGAGACGCTGATCGAGCGGTGGCGGCGGGTGTTGGTGGCGATCACCGCCGACCCGACGCGGCGGCTGTCGTCGGTGGATCTGCTGGATGCCGCTGAGCACGAACGGCTGGATGAGATCGGTAACCGCGCGGTGTTGACCCAACCCACAACACCGGTGTCGGTTCCGGTGGTGTTCGCCGACCGGGTGGCGCGCACCCCGGAGGCGGTGGCGGTGACCTTCGAGGGCCGCTCCATGACGTACCGCGAGGTTGAGGAGGCCGCCAACCGGTTGGCGCATCTGCTGGCCGGGCAGGGTGTGGGCCCGGGGCAGTGTGTGGCGCTGGTGTTGGAGCGTTCCGCCGAGGCGGTCGTGGCGATGCTGGCGGTGCTCAAGACGGGGGCGGCGTATTTGCCGATCGACCCGGGGCTGCCGGCGGCGCGGATGCAGTTCATGGTGGCTGATGCCGCGCCGCTGGTCGCGATCACCACCGCCGGGCTGGCCGAGCGGCTGGACGGATGCGACGTGGCGGTCATCGATATCGAAGACCCTGCCATCGACACCCAACCCGGCACGGGCTTGCCGGCCCCGGCCCCCGAGGACATCGCTTACCTCATCTACACCTCGGGCACCACCGGGGTGCCCGAAGGGGGTGGCCATCAGCCACCACAACCTGACCCACGTGGCGGAGTCCATGCCCACCCACCTGCCGGCGGCGCAGGTGTGGTCGCAGTGTCATTCGTATGCCTTCGACTTTTCGGTGTGGGAGATCTGGGCTGCGCTGCTGGGTGGTGGGCGGTTGGTGGTGGTGCCCGAGTCGGTGGCCGGTTCACCGGAGGATTTCCACGCCGTGCTGGTCAGCGAGCAGGTCAACGTGCTCACCCAGACTCCGTCGGCGGTGGCGGCGCTCTCCCCGCAGGGGTTGGAGTCGGCGGCGTTGCTGCTCGGTGGTGAGGCGTGTCCGGTCGAGGTGGTGGAGCGGTGGGCGCCGGGGCGGGTGGTGATCAACGCCTACGGCCCGACCGAGGCCACGGTGTATGCGTCGATGAGTGCGCCGTTGACCGCTGGGTTGGGTGCGGCGTTGACTCCGGGGTTGGGGGCGCCGATCGGGGCGCCGGTGTCGGGGGCGGCGTTGTTTGTGCTGGATGGGTGGTTGCGGGCGGTGCCGGTGGGGGTGGTGGGGGAGTTGTATGTGGCCGGTCGTGGGGTGGGGGTGGGTTATCTGGGTCGGGCCGGGTTGACCGGGTCGCGGTTTGTGGCGTGTCCGTTCGGGGGGCCGGGGGCGCGGATGTATCGGACCGGGGATTTGGTGTGTTGGGGTGCTGATGGGCAGTTGCGGTATTTGGGGCGTGCCGATGAGCAGGTCAAGATCCGCGGGTATCGCATCGAGTTGGGTGAGGTGCGGGCGGTGTTGGCCGGGCTGGAGGGGGTGGGGCAGGCGGTGGTGATGGCCCGTGAGGACCGCCCCGGGGACAAGCGGCTGGTGGGTTATGTCACCGGGACAGCGGATCCGGCCGAGATCCGCGCCCGGCTGGCCGAGCGGCTGCCGGCTTACATGATCCCGGCCGCGGTGGTGGTGATCGAGGCGTTGCCGTTGACGGTCAACGGCAAACTCGACACCCGGGCCCTGCCGGCACCGGAGTACCGCGATGGTGATCGGTATCGGGCCCCGGCCACCGCGGTGGAGGAGGTCCTGGCCGGCATCTACGCCCAGGTTTTGGGGGTGGAGCGGGTCGGGGTGGACGACTCGTTTTTCGAGCTGGGTGGGGATTCGCTGTCGGCGATGCGGGTGATCGCCGCGATCAACACCAGCCTGGATGCCGATCTTGCGGTCCGCACCTTGTTCCACGCGCCGTCCGTTGGAAGCTTGAGCCAGGAGTTGGGCAGACATGCCAGCGAGGTGGAAGTAGTCCCTGTTGAGGTCCTCAAGGAGGGTACCGGCGTTCCGCTGTTCTGCATTCATCCCGGGAGCGGGGTGAGTTGGCCGTATCAGGCTCTTGGTAATTACTTGGACTGCCCGATCATTGGAATTCAACGAATCCTGCAGGGCGAAGAAGCTCAACCTCGGTCAATTCGCGATATGGCGAAAAACTATGCCGACAGAATCCAGGGGGTTGATCCCACCGGGCCCTATAATCTTCTCGGCTGGTCTTTTGGAGGCGTCGTCGCGCATGAACTCGCCATCGAGCTTCAGCGCCGCGGATGCGTAATCGCATGCCTAATCCTTCTCGACGCTCAACCCACTATCGACAGCAACGTCACCTTACCAAACGATGCTTTAATCGAGAATAAGGTACTGGAAGAAGTCTTGGGGTTCTATCGTGTAGATATTCCAGAACAGGATGGCCCGCTTACCTACCAGCAGGTAGAAGAACTAGTCCGCGAACGAGGAGTCGTAGAATTTCCTCGATACAAGCAGTTTTTCGATTTGGCGGTTCAAAATCTTAGTAGTAGCCTAGCGCTGCATCGAGCTCACGAACCCGGTGTTTTCGATGGTGATGCACTAATATTTTCTGCTTTGCCGGATGAGAGGATTCCGGGTTCGTCTCCTCTGGAAAGTTGGCGGCCTTATGTTGCTGGCCACATTACAGAGTACTCGATCGACTGCAGACATGAAGACATGTTGACTGCCGAATCGCTCAGCCTGTATGGCCAACAACTCAAATTTTCATTGAAAGCTTAAGGCGGCGTTGTGGTGAAGAAATTCCCGGGCGCGCCTGGGCGAACCCGGTATGCCCTCATGCTGGCTTCCAGGGCGACCTGCATGGCGAACAGCGTCGACTGCACCCGGTCTTGACCGGTCACCATCTGCGGCACCGACATCGCGGTGCCACCGAGAACCCGGACTAGACCGTATGGGGGCTGGGGCCTCCTCGCGCATGTGAGCGTGGGTTGCCGACGGGAATCAGGTCCTGGCCGGTAGAGCCACAGATGTGGATGGAGGCCCCAGTGAAGGTTCAGCGTACGAGTATCGGTTTGGATGTGCACGCACGTTCGGTCGTGGCGTGCGGATTGGACGGAGACACCGGCGAGGTTTCTCAGCGGCGGTTGTGTCCGGATCACCGGGAGATCCTGCAATGGATGGCCGGGTTGCCCGCACCGGTGGCGGTGACCTATGAGGCAGGCCCAACCGGGTTCGGGTTGGCCCGGGCGTTGACCGACGCCGGGATTGATTGTCGGGTGGCGGCGCCGTCGAAACTGCAGCGTCCGGCTGGGGATCGGGTCAAAACCGATGCCCGTGACGCGGCACATCTGGCCCGGTTACTGCATTTGGGGCAGATCGTGGAGGTGACGGTTCCCCGCGTGGCTCAGGAGGCGGCACGTGATCTGGCGCGTGCTCGGGAGGATTGCCGCGGGGATCTGATGACCGCCCGGCATCGCATATCGAAAATGCTGCTGCGGCAAGGGATCGTCTATTACGGCGGCCAGGCCTGGACCGGCAAGCACGAGCTGTGGTTGCGTGCACAGGACTTCAACGACCCGGCGCTGCGGTTGACTTATGAGACGGTCTTGGACGCGATGATCAGCTGCGTGCATCGCCGGGATCGCCTGGATGAGGCCATCACCGAGCTGGCCGCCGACAGCGAGTTCACCCCGATCATTCGTCGCTTGTGTTGTCTGCGCGGGGTCTCGACACTGACCGCGTTCGCGCTCGCCGTCGAGATCGGTGACTGGCATCGGCTGTCGGGCCGTTCAATCGGCGCCTACCTGGGACTGGTGCCGTGCGAATACTCCTCGGGTGAGAGCCGGACTCAGGGCGGGCTGACCAAGACCGGCAACACCCACGCCCGCCGGTTGCTGATCGAGGCGGCCTGGCACCACCGACCCCACTACCGGCCCAGCCGGGATCTACGGCGGCGCTGGGACGCCGCACCGGCGGGAGCGCGGGAGCGCGGACATGCCGCCAACCACCGCCTGCACACCCGCTGGGCGGCTTTCGATCAGCGCAAGAAACGGCCCGTGATCGCCAACGCCGCGATCGCCCGCGAACTGGCCGGCTGGTGCTGGTCACTGGCAGTCATGACCACCTGACTGCCGCACAACCGTTCGGATGAACCTACAACCGGTGTCGGCAAGCGTCTGGGAGTGACCCGCGCCAGTTCTATGAGCAACCGTGTTGTGTCCCAACAGGTTACGCTCGACCTCTAGACCCGCGGCCAACTCCGAGTCGAAAGTCCCGTCCTGCGGCAACCAACCCGCGTATATCAGACTGACACGCGTCGACACGACACGCTCGACACCAACCGAAGCTCATCCGGCATACGAAGCGGCGGCCGTAGCGACGGTTACGGCCGCCGCTTCACTCTGCCCCCTTGACAAACCGCCCCCCATATCAGTACTGCAGCCGTAGTTCGGGATTGCGGTGCTCTGGCGTGTCTGCGCTGGTAGGAGCGGTGACCGGGGCATTGTTCGGAGTTTGTGAAGACATCTGAATATGCCGCGGTCGCCGCGGTTCATAGCGTAGACCCTGATCGGTGGTGGATTGAGTTCTCGGCGGTGATCGACCGGATCGCGCCGCGTTTCGCCCGCTATGAACCGCTGCGTCATGCCAGCGAGTTGATGCTCGGGATGGTCTCGGGCCTGGATCGCAAGAATTGCTGGACGATCGCCGAGCATCGCGGCGATGCCACTCCCGATGGCCGGCAGCACCTGCTGGCGCGGCGAAATGGGACGCCGACGGGGTTCGAGATGATTTGCGCGACTACGTCATCGACGCCTTCGGCGACCCCGGCGCGATTCTGGTCGTTGACGAAACCGGCGACGTCAAGAAGGGGATGCATTCGGTCGGCGTGCAGTGTCAGTACACCGGCACCGCTGGGCGTATCGAGAACGCTCAGGTTGCGGTGTACCTGACCTACGCAGCACAGCGCGGACACGCCCTGATTGACCGCGCCGTGTACCTACCGCGGTCGTGGGCTGAGGATCCCGAACGCTGTACCGACGCCGGAATCCCCACCACCGGGCGGTGTTTCGCGACCAAACCAGCGCTGGCGACGGCGTTGATCGCCCGCGCGGTGGTCGCCAAGGTACCCGCGGCCTGGGTGGCCGGCGATGAGGTCTACGGAGCCGACCCGCCCGCTCCGGGCGGCCATCCGCAACCATGGCCTGGGCTGCGTGCTGGCCGTGTCGGCCAACCGGCGCGTGCCCACCCCAGCTGGCGCAATCCGGGTGGATCAACTCCCGGCCCACCTCCCCAGACGGGCGTGGCAGAAACACTCCGCCGGTACCGGCAGCCACGGGCAGCGCTACTACGCCTGGGCCTGGATCGCGCTGCTGGCCGAAGACGACGCCGACACCGGCCGGCACTATTTGCTGATCCGCCGCAACGACACCACCGGCGAGCTGGCCTACCTACGGTGCCACTCACCGCGGCCAGTCACCCTGCACGCCCTTGTCAAACCTACGGTGCTACTCACCGCGGCCAGTCACCCTGCACGCCCTTGTCAAAGTGGCCGGTCAACGCTGGCGTATCGAGGAATCGTTCCAAGCCGCCAAAGGCCTCACCGGGCTGGATCAACACCAGGTCCGGCGCTGGACCTCCTGGCATCGGTGGACCACCCTGGCACCACCGCGGGCGCGAACGGCGGCGACGAGATCGTCGATACAGACGGCGTCGCATCCGAGTCGCTCCGCCAATCTCCTTGCGGCCGAACCCTTACCGGAGCGCGGCGCGCCACCGAGCAGCAAGACGCGCGGGACGTCGCCACGCAGGCCCAGCCGAACCGCCGGTGGCGGCGCGGGGAAACGGCTCAGGCCCTCTCAGCGCGCTTTCAGCGGAACGCACGCACACTCTCGGTACTGGGCTGACAACAGTTCAAAGCAGGCTGAGGCGTGGATATTTGGAGACTTCGCCTCGATAAGGAGTACAACATGGGTTATGGAGAGGCGCTTCGTGACGAGGTGCACAACGACAACATCACTCCGCTGATCGGGATATTCGATATGTATTCCGCCTCTTTGGCGGCGCAACACTATGGTGGGATGTTCGTGTCGGGCTTCGGTTTCGCGGCTTCCTATTACGGGCTGCCCGACATTGGGTTCATCGCCTGGCCGGACATGGTCAGCTTCGTGCAGCGGTTGCGGCTTGCCTTCCCGCAGCAGCACCTACTGGTGGATATCGACGACGGTTATGTCGACCCAGAGGTGGCCTGTCACGTGGTGGAGCATCTGGAGCGCATCGGCGCCTCCGGCGTGATCCTCGAGGATCAGAAGCGGCCACGCCGCTGTGGCCATGTCACCGGCAAGCAAATCCTGGCTATTGAGGAGTACTTGGAGAAGCTGAATCTGGTGCCGCAGACCAGGTCTGAGCTTGTTGTGGTGGCCCGCACCGACGCAACCGACGAGTCCGAGATTCTGCGCCGAGCCGAAATGCTGGCAGCCACCGATGCCGACGTTCTGCTGGTCGACGGTGTGCGTAGCGTGGAATGGATACGCAAGGTGCGCGGGGTGGTTGGCAGCAAGCCGCTGCTGTTCAACCAGATCGCGGGTGGTTTGTCGCCACGGCTGTCGCTGACCGAACTGGAGGAGCTGGGCGTCAACGTGGCGATTTACTCGACGCCCTGCTTGTTCGCGGCGCACAGCGCAATGGCCAACGCCCTGATCGAACTGCGCGCCAATGATGGTCGTCTTGGCGAGGTGACGACCGATGACGTTGGTGTGGCGACGTCGATCGCATTGTTGGAACGCAATCTTTCTCGACATCAGCAACGACCCCGACTCGACTGGACCTCGGAAATGCGCGCTGCCGGCTGATGTTTCGACCCCGGATCGACCCCTACATTCTCCTGCTGCTCACCACTGTCGGGGTGGCATCGTTGCTGCCTGCACGCGGCATCGTCGCAGCCGAATGTAGGCACGCCACAACCCTGGCTATCGGGCTGCTGTTCTTCCTGTACGGTGCCCGGCTGTCAACCCGTGCCGCGTTGGCCGGATTGCGGCACTGGCGGTTGCATGGCCTGGTGTTGGCGTTCACCTTCCTGGTTTTCCCGGTGCTGGGGTTGATTTGTCGTGTATTGGTGCCCGACGTGTTGACGCCGGAGTTGTATGCGGGCGTGATGTTCTTGTGCTGCCTGCCGTCGACGGTGCAATCGTCGATTGCGTTCACCTCCATCGCGAAAGGCAATGTCGCGGCCGCGATATGCAGCGCGTCGTTCTCCAACCTGATCGGCATCGTGCTGACACCGGTGTTGGTGACGGTGTTCCTGGTCACCCAGACCGGTGGCGGGGTGTCGCTCGCGGCGATCCGCGGCATACTGCTGCAGTTGTTGGTGCCGTTTGTCGCCGGACAGCTGTTACAGAGATGGATCGGCGGATTCGTGGCCCGACACAAGAAGGTGCTTGGCTACGTCGATCGCGGATCGATCCTGCTGGTGGTGTACGCGGCATTCAGCGAAGGTGTGGTAGCCGGGATCTGGAGTCGACTCACCGTCGCCTCGCTCGTGATGTTGTTCATCACCAACGCGGTGCTCCTGGGAACTGTGATCGTGTCGACCATGACGGTCGCACGTCGACTGCGGTTCACCACCGAGGATCAGATCGCGATCGTCTTCTGCGGCTCGAAGAAATCACTGGCCAGCGGATTGCCCTTGGTCAGCGTGTTGTTGCCCGCGGCGACGGCAGGGGTGATGGTCGTGCCGTTGATGATGTTCCATCAAATGCAGTTGATGGTGTGCGCGTGGCTGGCCCGACGGTACGGCGCGCGCCGCGACCCGGCCAGGTCGCAACAGAATTCACCGGCGAACAGCGGTGCGCGAACCGCCCTCGCGATCAGTGCCCCTGGTCCTGCTGGTGACGCTGGGACCTAGCCACGTCCGGGGGCATGTGCCGACGACGGGTGATTAGCTGGACGCCGACGTGGAGACGCCGACCGCGGATACCATTCAGCCGGATCTTTACCTGCAAAGGGTAGTCGGCCGCGAGAGTCGCTCACGATTACTGAAATTGCCGGGAAGCCGATCACCGCGATAAGGCGTGCAAGTCGCCGCGTAAACCTGCATCGCCTCGTGGCCGTGCTCCAAGCCTCGGCGAGGTGTTTCGTCGCCCATGGGCGATCAGAGTGACGTCCGCGACCGCCTAGAGGACGACGAAAGAAGGAGCAGGACACTTTCCGATGCTCCTCTGGCAATCCTCCAGCGCCCCCGCCAGCTGGAATTCTCGCCTGCCTGCCGGGCAGCGGGTGGACCTGTGACCGATCAGTTCGCAGAGATGTTCTCCACACGCGACCAAGAGCGGATCAGTAACCGCACACCAACCACCGAGAGGAATCCGCGTGACCGACAACACCCTCGCTCTAATCGCTGCTGACTATTTCGGCTTCGGCGCCAGCGAGATCAAAACCATTCAGGAATACGCCCGCCAGACCGGATCGCCCTGGCACTGCTGGGGCGGCTACGGAGTCGGCATCTGCGATGAGTGCGAGCCGGATCTACTGATCACCGCGCACCCTGACGCCCGGCTCGAAGCCGTCGTAAGGCATGCCCCCGAGTGCCGGATAACACAGGGCCTAGCGGCCGGACCAACGCCGCGGGCCGTCGAATGAGACTGACGCGGGATGAGACGGTGACCGCCTATCACTGTGTGGCTGCGGTGATGCGGGGGTTTCAGACAGCGCCGCCGCCTTGGGCTGTGCAGCATCTGCTTGAACGCCTCAACACCGCCTTCCGCATGTCCCGACTGGGACATGAAACAGGTTGCGGCAGAGGAGAATCGGAGCCGGACAAGCTGATGAGCTCACGACAAGTAGCAGCCAAACTCGGCTACACAAAGCGGCACATCAACCGCATCGCCGAACGCCTCGGCGGAGTGGACGTCGACGGCTACACCGTCTTCCGCGAATCAGCGGTCCTCGAACACCTGGAAGGACGCGATGGCCACCCTCGACCCGGTTACCGAGCAGCAGCTAGCTGACCTGTCCGACGAAGACTGGGCGGCGCTGACAGCGCGGGTCCGGCCGCCCAGCAGCGCAGCGCATAAGAAGTAAAAATGAGAGATAACCTGACCTGCGGCCGAGGCTGTTCGCCGCCGCCGCCGCTTCTTCGCCCGCCGGGTTCTCAACCTGCGTGGCGGATTCTCATTCGGGATGGCGGAAAATGGCGGATCCGCCATTTTCTCGAGAAGTCGCTTAGGTCGACTCGATATCGAGGGCTCGGGTGGGGATACCCGCCTGTACATGGGGTAGTAGGCGTCGTGCGAAATTCCTGGCGCAATAACGGTTTTCTTATGGGTGACGAATGCTTTCATCGCTAGCTTGCGCTCGTAGAGCTTCAAAATCGTTGTCACTGCCCTGATGTCGACTAGATGTCACCAATTGGCCCAAAAATTCTCAGAGTCGTGCCCTGCCTGTGTGCGTGCAGTTGCTGACGTGTCACGTAGCCCCGGCATTGCGGTAAAGGAACCCGTACCGAGATGTGGAGTAGAACGATTCGCAGCTTAGTTGGGCTGCTCCTATGGAGTGACGGGCGGGCGGACGAAGTCAGTTGGGCGCTAGCCATGCCATTGCGGCGACGACTAGAGCCTGGGTTCCGGTGTCGAGTGTGGGTTGGATGACGGGGGCGAAGGCGGGGGAGTGATTGACCGGGATGTCTTGGTCGATTCGTCCGCGGTCAGCGGCATCCTGGTAGGCGGCAGGGTCGATGCCGCCGATACCCCAGTAGGTGTAGGGCGCGCCGAGGGCGGTCGGAATGTCGCTGAAGTCTTCGCTTGCAGTCTGCATTGGCAGCGTCTGGCAACGGCCCCCGAAAAACGTTGTGAATGCATCGCTTACGCGAGAGGTTGTGGCGACGTCGTTGTCCGTCAACGGGTATTGATCGAAAACCTCAAATTCGGGTTCTCTGGGCGATCCGGAGGCCTGGCATTCGGCAGTGACGATTCGCCGGATGGCGTCGAGCATTGTGGTCCGCGTCTGTCTGCTGTAGGTGCGGATGTTCAGCTGTAGCTCGGCACGGTCGGGTATCACGTTGCTTTTGCTTCCGGCTTGGATGCTGCCGACGGTCAATACGGCGGACTCCCCGGGCGCCACTTCCCGCGCGACGATGGTCTGCAGCCGAATGACGATCATCGCGGCGAGGACCACCGGGTCGACCGCGGCTTGCGGCATGGAACCGTGCGCGCCGCGGCCGTAGACCGTGATGCGCATGCTGTCGGCAGCTGACAGCACAGCCCCGGCACGGGTGCCAACCTGGCCGGCGGGCGCGGGCAGGACGTGCTGGGCGAATGCAACATCGACTGTGGGCAGCAGGTTTGCAAGACCGTCATCGACCATTGCCCGGGCGCCGTCGGCTGTCTCCTCAGCAGGCTGAAAGAGTGTGATCAGGGTGCCGCTCCAGTGATCGCAGCCATCAGCGAACAGTTGGGCCGCCCCGAGCAGCGCGGCGACGTGTACGTCGTGTCCGCAGGCATGCATGACCGGTACCTCGTTGCCATTGGTGTCGGTGGTTTGCACGGTGCTGGCGTAATCGAGTCCGGTGGCCTCTTTCACCGGTAAGGCGTCCATGTCGGCCCGCAGCAGCACCGTGGGGCCCGGTCCGTTGCGTAGCACTCCGATGACGCCAGTGCCGCCGACTCGGTCGTGGACGTCATAGCTCCAATCGCGCAGCCGGGCGGCGACTTTGGCGGCGGTCTCGTACTCCTGATGCGACAGCTCTGGATGGGCGTGCAGATCGCGGTAGAAGTCCTCCTGCCCGTCTCGTATCGTCGACAACCCGCTGAGCAATGCCGCTACGGCAGTCGATGAATCGGTCATGGTGTTCTCCGGTCGCGAACCGATACCGACACGGGGCCGGTACGGGCGGGGTATACCTCGGGCCATGTCCACCGAAACTCCGCTGCTGTTGGCGCTGGACTTCACCGGCACCCTGGTGTTCGCCCTCAACGGCGCGCTGACCGCGGTGCGGGCCGAACGGCTCGACATCTTCGGAGTGATCACCCTGGGCATGTTCACCGGACTCGGTGGCGGCGTGATCCGCGACGTCCTGCTGGATGCCCTGCCACCGGCCACCTTTCTCGACTGGCGCTATCTGGCGCTGGCAGCCGGTGGCGGGCTGATTGCGTTCATCCTTAGCCGCCGGCTGGAACGGCTGGCGATGGCGATTACGGTGCTCGACGCCGTCGGGCTGAGCGTGTTCGCCGTGCTCGGCGCCAATAAGGCGCTGAGCTTGGGGTTCGGCGTGGTCCAAGCGGTAATCGTCGGCACGATCACCGCCGTCGGCGGTGGGACGATCCGCGATGTAATGATCCGACGGATCCCGACGGTGCTCAGTAGCGAGCTCTATGCCATCCCGGCGCTGATCGGTGCCGGCTGCGCCGCGGCAGCCCACGGTTTCGGTTACGACGGCACCCTGCCCGCTTTGGGCGCTGCAGCGGTGTGCTTCGTGATCCGCATGATCGGGGTCCGGTTTGATCTCAATGCGCCCCGCCCGCCCGGCACCGCTGAGGGCGGCACGACGTCGGGCTGAAGTCGCGTAGAACCCGACGCCGTCCGAACCGTACTTACGAGGTCAATCCCTTGCGGGTGAACGGCTCAGCTTCGCCACGATCAACTGCTTCGTCGTGCTTGGCGGCGGCGCGCTCGAGCAGCTCCATGAGGGCCGGCTCGCCGCGGACCGTCTGCCGGTACTTCGGGCCAAGCGACAGAATCTGGTCACGCTCCTGCAGGAGCGGGCCGAAGATGCGTTCCCGTTCTACCGCTCTTCGGGTGTACTCCGAGTCGAGGTAGCCCGCGGCATGGCGGCGGGCGTTGGCACGGCGCCGCGAAAGCATCGGCGGCCTCCTCGGCCGGCCTCACAGCCGCTGGGCCTGCACGTTAACCATGTCAATCGAGGCTCTCACACTGGTGTCTTTAGCCGTATCGTTCGCGGTAGCGCGCGTCGGCGTCGGCGCGGACTGTCCGTGCGAAGTCAAGGGATTCACCGCGCAGATACCCGGCCACGCCGAGCGCTGTGGCGGTGACGCCGGGGATCCAGGCGGCCCATGCAGCGTGGTCACCGGCGAAACCGGCTAGCCACGGCGCCAGGAACAACGCAAACCCGACTACGGCCAGGGTCAGGTAATCCCGGGTGGGGTCGGCTGCGAGCAGCGACCACACCGCGATCACCGCCGTGAAGGCGCCCAACCCGATCGTGACAGCGACCGCGGCTGGCGATGACTGCACGACCGTGGCTCCCAGCACCACGGTGACAAGGCCGACGACAAGTGCTGCTCTGCTGATCCAACGGGCCGCCGCACTGGGCCTCGTCTGGCTGCTGGTGTTCTCGTTGATGCCGGACACGGTCGGCGGCCTGTCGTTTAGCCATCCGATAGCGCCGAGGGCCATCGCGACGAACCCCACCGCCCATGCGGTCCATGCGGCTCCTGGATCAGGGGCGAAGCCTGCACCGAGCCAGGGCAGCAGGAATAGTACGAAACCGGACACAAACAGGCCCCAGTGATCGGGGGTCGGGTTGCGCACCAGCAGTGATAACAGGCCGAAGAAGGCAATGAACGCAGCGAACCCGAAGGTCAGACTTTCCCCCGCTCGCGTCGATGTGACTGCAAGTGATGCCACGACCCCGCCGATGCCCAGCACCAACGCGGCCCAGCCGATAAGCGGTCTAGCCCAACTCTTCACGACAAACTCCTCATCCTCTTCCTAACGATGTGTACGTACTTAATGCTGTCAGCGGGCAGGACGCGCTGCATCTGCTCCGTCCACTGCTCCCAGGCGAGCGTTCCCCATGCATCGTCGGTCCACAGGAATCCGCCCTTGAGCAGATATTCACGGAGCCCATCGACTTCGGCGTTGGTGAAGTTCGCGGTGCCGACGTCCTCCATGTGGAGATAGCCGCACTGCATCAACGCGGGATCGCCAAGCGGCACCGTGACGTGACGCGGCTCACGCTCTCCGTCGAATTTGACGTGCACCCGGGTCAGCTCCGACAACCGAATCTCGAAATTGGTTTCTCCGTCCGGATAGTCGGTCGACCAGCCCTGCCCACCGGCTTCGCGGCGATCGCTGGTGTAGATGCCGCGACAGAAGGTGAACCCGTCGCCGAAGGTGTCGCTGGTGGGAAGAAGGGGTGAGGCGCGACGGCCGAATCCGAAACCGCCGAATCCGCCGCCGAACTGGGCGGCTGCGGCGCTCGTCGTGATGACGACGAGCGCCGCAGCCAGTAACGCGCGCTTCACGCTGCCGAGACCCCGAACTACTTCTGCGGAGTCGTCGAGCTCGGCGCTGCCTGCGGAGTCTTGGCGAGAGACCGGTAGTACTCCGCGACTTCGTCACGGAAGCTGTCGGGCACGTCGTCGGAGCCGGAGATGGCGACGGCGTTCTGCTGCTCCACCTCTCGACGGAGCGCGAACTCCACACGCTTGGCCTGTTCCGAGATTTGGGCCTGCAGACGCGAGAGCTCTTTGACATCCTTGTATACGCGCGGATCGTCGAGGTCCTTCAGCGCACGAAGGAGATCTTCGAGCTGTTTCGGATCGATTCCGGCGTCACGCAGTTCCTGGTTTCGCAGCTCGCCCCGCAGCCGCTGCGCTTCGTCGGCGTACTGACGCACTTCGTTGCGGAACTGGCGGATGTCTTCCTCGGTCAGGTTGAAGGGCTGTCCGTTCCACCAGCCGCCCCATCCGTACTGGTCACCCCGGTAGGCGCCACCACCGTTGTAGCCACCATACTCGCCAACGCGGCCGTCGAACGTACCATCCGCGTTGCGGCCACCGCCGCCGCCACCGCCCTGACCGTTCTGTGCCTGCTGGCCGTCGCCGCGCTGTCCCTGTCCGTTCTGACCCTGTTGGCCGTTCTGACCATTCTGGCCTTGCTGGCCGTTCTGGCCCTGTTGGCCGTTCTGACCGTTCTGACCTTGCTGCCCGTTCTGGCCCTGCTGACCCTTCTGGCCTTGCTGACCATTCTGGCCTTGCTGACCATTCTGGCCCTGCTGGCCCTGCTGGCCTTTCTGCCCTTGCTCGCCATTCTGACCCTGGGCATTCTGCTGGCCGCGTTCACGCGTCCGCTCCGACATGGAGTCGATGCCGCGTGACAATCCGCGGGCGCGATCCATCGCCTGTTGGCGCGCGTCGCCCTGCTTGTCGCTGCCCTGACCCAGGGCGCCATTGGCTTCGTCGAGGCGCTTCCGGACTTCGTCGATCCCGCGGGTGATCTCGTTCTGCGCCGACGCCAGCGTCTGACTGGACGACCGGCCATACGTGATCATGTTGCCCAGCTGGCGTACACGCTCGCCCAGCTGATTCCCACGGATGGCGTCGGCTGCGTCGGTCAGCTTGCGAGCCGCGGCCCTCTCGTCCTTGCCGGCATCACGCGCCGCGCGGGCGAGCTGCTGCTCCAGGTCACCAAGCCGTCCACGCAGCTGTTCTTCGCGATCGCCCAGTTGCCGCGCCTGGCGCTGACGAAGGCCGCTGTCCGACGTGGCGAGCTGGCGGGTGCCCTCCGCGATCTCCTGCTGCTGCTGCGCGATCTGATCGGCCTCACGCTTGGCGTCTTCGATATCGCCCTTCGTCCGATCGGTGAGGCCGCGCTGAAGCTTCCGCTGGGTTTCCTGCAGACGCTCGAGCGCTGCCTGCGCCTGGGCCTGGGCGGTCGCATCGCCACCGGCCGCGGCACGCCGCATCGCATTCGCCGCATCCTGCATCTGGCGTGCGGCGTCGGCGAGATCCGGCCGCTGCTCCTCGCGCGCGAGCCGCTCCAGTCGCCGCGCCTCTTCTTCCACCTGGTCGGCGAGCGCGCGCTGCTGCGCGCCACTGTTGCCGCCGCTCGAGAGCTGTCCCTCCAGCGCGCGGCGCCGCTGCCGCTCGGCTTCCTGCTCCTGGCGTCGAGCCAGCTCCTTCAACTTCTCGAGCAGTTCGTCGACCTGACGATTGCTCTGTTCCTGCGACTGCTGGTTCGCCGTCTCGTACCGGCTGGCCATCTTGTCGAGGTCCTGCTCGAACAGTTCGGCAAGGTCACGCTGCTGCTGGCCCCCGCCGCCGCCACCGCCGCCACCCTGCTGGCGCTGGACCTGCACCTGCACTTCGTACTCTTCCTCGGCCTTCTGCAGGATCGTCAGTGCCTTGTTCTCCGCCGGCAGCGCCTGGTCTGGCGACGCCTTGGCGAGCTTTTCTTCCGCTTCCTTCATGGCGGTCACCGCCTGCGGAAGGATGTCGCCAATCTTCTTGAACGCCGGGTCCTGCTGAACCAGCTGGCTGTTCATGCGCGTCAGCAGGCCTTCGACCTGTTCACGCAGACGCGACTGCGACAGGCCGACGACGTTCGAGTCCTGCTGCAGCTTGGCGGACGACTGCTTCTTGCTCTTGCGATCGCGCTCGACGTTGAAGGTCGCCGAAATAATCTGCTTCTGCTGCTCTGACAACGCCTCGATCTGCTGATTCCCGCCACCCCCGCCGCCACCACCGCCGCCGCCGCCCTGCGACTGCGCCTGACGGAAGTTCTTGTTGAGCGGCCGAATCCGCAGGAAGTAGATGTCGCTGCTCGCGTTCTTCGCGCCGCCGACCGCATCGTTGTCGGTGGCCCGCGCGTAATACGACACCGCGTCACCAGGCTGCACGCCCAGTTCCTCGAGATAGAACGTGTGGCTGGCGGTCACTTCGGGCAGACGCTTGCCGCTGCCCTCGAACAGTTTCACCACCTTCTCCGCCCCGCCGTTCACGGAGTAGACCAGCTCGAGATTGCGAACGCCGTAGTCGTCATCCGCATTCGCCTCGACGAACACTTCTTCGATCGGCGAGACCGACGTGTCGCGTCCAGGACGCTTGAACGACACGCTGGGAGCACCGTCGGTCAGCACGTCGATCGTGTACTGCGGTGACGCGGCAACCTTTTCACCGTTGGGCGCATTCAACTCGACGCGGTAGAAACCGTCGGCGTCGGCGGTGAAGCTGCCGGTCAGCGTCCCGTCCTTCTGCAACGCCAGCTCGATCATCGACTTGTCGTTGACCAGGAGCCTGCCGCCGGTCGTCTTCATGGTCGGCGTGATCTGGACATGCACCGACGTGCCGCGCAGCGCCGCGACGTCACCGCCATCTTCGATCTTCTGCGGCTCGAGCCCGGTGTAGGCCGGGAAGTGATATTCGAGGTTGAGCTGCTGCACGTACGGCAGGTCGACCACCTTCAGCGTGTAGTGTTCCGACTGCACGCCTTCGGCGACGATGAAGTACTCGAGCGGAGCGGCGATGTCGAACAGGATGCCTTCGAAGGTGCCGTTCTCCTGGCGCGTGAGCGGAATGGGCTCGAAGCCGCTGGTCGGCGTCCGCTTCCCCATGACGACGACGTCTTCGACGTCCTCGCTGCCGAAGTTCTTCAGCGTCGCGACAATCGTCTGGTCGGCTCCCTTTGGAACCGTCGCGTTGCCGGGTTTCACTTCGATCCGGTACGGCACCGCGGCTTCGACGTCACGCTGTACCAGCAGAATCGCTTTGACGGCGTTGCGGACAAACGCCGGTCCCAACGCGACCACGCCAAGAGCAACCGCCGTCACGGTGACCAGGGCGGCGGCGTAGCGGCGTAGCGGCAGACGTTCGGCGCGGTGGGCCGCATCGAGCTGCGCACAACGCTCGATGGCCTGCTCCACGACCCGCTGGACCAGCGCCGCCGATTGCGGCTGTCCGCTCTGGCTGGCTTCGACAGCGCTCAGGAGCGTCGCCTGCAGCGACGGCTCGTGTTCCTCGAGATACAGCGCCACCTGCTCGTCGGTCACCTTGCGACGAAGCGGCTGCACCAGGAACCAGCCAACTGCGGCCAGCAACGTGACCAATAAGACCACGCGGGCCACCAGGATCGACGTCGGCGTGAATCGCGCCCAGTCGAGCCCGTAGGCGGCAACCAGAACAAGGACGAACGCCACCGCGGCGACGCGGACGACCCCGCGCAACGCGAGTTTCATCCGCCAGCGTGACCGGGCCTGCTGAATGATGTCGAGCAGCGTTCCGGGAGATGAATGCGCCATGAATGACCTCAGGCTGATTCTAGGCTTTCCCCAGCCGGTTCGATAGCACGGTATCGGCCCCGAGCAGGACGATTCCCGCGCACAGCAAGTACCACCACAACCGCTGATTCTTTTCACGGGCTTCGGGTGTCATCTGAACCTGACCACCCGGTCCGCCCTGGACCGATCCGGCCTGCGGCAGCGCCGCCACCGTGATTTCCTTGGGATCCAGCGGTGTCAGGTCCGATTCCGCCGGATTGACGTTGCTCGCCACCACCGCCGTATCGCTCTGCGCGCCGCCGCGGCGGAGCTCGTAGAAGCCCGCCTCGTCGAGCTGCATCACGTCCGCCCCTTCTTCCTCGATGGGCCGCCGCTGGCCGGACGGGGTGAGCACCATCCCCTGCGCCGACGTCGCCTTGGCTGATGTGGTCGCGCTCGGATCGAGCACGTCGCCCACGGTCAACCACGGCTGCGACTCTTTGTAGGCCGCCAGGTATCGCATCGCCCGGTGCATGAACGGCAGAAAAATCGGACGCAGCGGGACGTCGCTCCAGGTGGTGTCGAGCGTCGACGCCCAGATAAGCATCCGCCCACTGCCGAATCGGCGTTCCACGATCGCCGGCGTGCCGCCGTCGAATCGCGCGAGCACCTGGCCATCCTTCGCGGCGGTGATGTTCCGGTAGCCGTAGATGCGCGCGGGTGAGAAGTCGCCACTGCGCGGCGCCCGGAACGGCTCGAACACGGGATGGCCGTATTCGACCGCTCCCACACGTGCGGCGTCACCGCGCGAACGATCGATTGGATTGCCGATCGCCGCCGGCAGCAGATCGACTTCGGCCGGCCAGGTGGCGCGAGGACCGGCGGCCACGAACAGCCCGCCGCCCTGTTCGACGAACCGGGCCAGACGGCGCGCCATCGGCAGCGGCACCGAGACGTCATTGAGCAGCACGACGGCGCTCTTCCGCAGATCCTCGTCCGACAAGGTCTCCGGCTGCCGGACCATGACCTCGAACCGCGGCTGCTCGCCGATGGACAGCGCGCGCGTCAGATAGAGATTGCCGCCCGAGCTGCCACGGTCGACGATGGCGACGCGCAGCGGTTCGGAGGGCGAGACGACGAAGTTGAACGTGTTATCCGCGTTCAGCGCATCGTCCGCGATCTTCACCGTAGCCTTCATGTTGCGCGCGTTGATGGTGAACGGATCGAAGCTCACACTGGTGGCGGCGCCAGGCTCGAGCGTCGCCGGCTTGCTGCCCACCGGAATGCCGTTCACCGACAACGTGACCGACTGGTTATCGAGACGGCGCTCCGAGCGGTTGGCCAGCCCGGCGGTCACCGCGACGCGTTCCTGGTTGGAGAAGCTCGACCGGTTGAGCGAGACACCGGTGATCGTGACGTTGGGCCGATCGGTGCTTCCCGAAACCGGCACCGGCGTCAGCAGTGAACCTTCCGGCAGGCGCGCGCCTTCGGTGCCACGCCAGCCGTTGCGCTGGAAATCGCTGATCAGGATCACCTCGCGCCGCGGCAACTGCGATTCCGCGAGGATGCTGCCAGCCACCTTCAACGCCGGCGCATAGCGGGTGGCGCCGGAGCCCGGCTTGGCCGTGCTGACGGCCGCGGTCAACTTCTCGCGCTCAGGCGTCGAGCGCGTGACGATGTCGGCGCCTTGAGAGAACAGGACGAGGGTGCCGCGATCCGACGGCGTCAGCCTGGCAATCTCCGCCTGTGCCGCCGCGCGGGCGCGGTCCCAGCGGTCGCCGTACCCCATGCTGTAGCTGTTGTCGAGCAGCACGACGACTTCGCGCGCACCGCGCCCGAGCGGCACCGCGGCATCGGTGAGCTGCAACCAGGGCCGCGCGAACGCCAGGATGACCAGCGCCAGGGCCGCCATGCGCACCGCCAGCAGCAGCCAGTTCTGAATCTTGCGGCGCCGCACCGACTTGTAGGGAATCCGCCGCACGAACATCAGCGACGGGAACATCTGGACCTGCTTCTTCTCGCGCTGCGTCAGGTGCAGCAGCACGGGAATCGCCAGGCCGGCCAGCGCAACGAAGAACAGGGGGGCGAGGAAGGACATACCTGGCTACCGGCTCCGGGCCACGGGCTGGGGGCCCTCAAGCGTGCTGAGTCGCGCAATGCCGCAGGCCTGAAGCCCGAAGCCTGAAGTCTGAAGCCTGTTCATCGCACTTTCATCGTCTTCTGGCGCCCATTCAGGTACCGGAACAGCGCGTGATCCAGCGGCTTGGACGTGTCGAGGAGCATGTAGTCCACGCGAACGCCAGAGAAGCTGCGCGCCAGCGCGTCGATGTGCGCCTTCACCAGTTCCTGGTATTCCTTCCGGAACGCCTCCGGAACCACCGGCATCTGCTCGCCCGTTTCCAGATCCTCGAATGGCGACGCCTCGCCAAACCCGAAGTCGAGTTCGGCCGGATCCAGGACGTGAAACACGATCAGGTCGTTGCCGCGGAAGCGCAGCGGCGCGATCGCGTCGAGCACCGCTTCCGGCTCCGCATAGAAGTCGGAGACCACCACCAGGATGCCGCGTCGTCCGAAATGCTCCGCCAGCTTGTGCAGCGGCGCCTTCAGGTCACCGGGACGTCCCGCCTTGACGGTGTCCAGCTTGTGCAGCACCACTTCCATGTGCTTCGCGGAGGACGGCACATAGTCGACGACGTCGTTGTCGAACGTGACCAGGCCGACGCGATCGCGCTGGTGGTGCACCAGGTTGGTCAGACACGCGGTGAGAATCTTCGCGTACTCGAGCTTGGTGATGCCGCGACTGCCGAAATCCATCGATTTCGACACGTCCAGCAGCACCGAGAAGTTCATGTTCGACTCGGCTTCGTACTCCTTGATGTAGTAGCGATCGGTCCGCGCCCACAGCCGCCAGTCCATGCGCCGGATGTCGTCGCCGGGCACGTAGCCGCGATGTTCGGCGAAGTCCACCGAGGCGCCGAAGTACGGGGCCTTGTGCAGGCCGTTGATGAAGCCATCGACGACGGCGCGCGAGACCAGTTCCAGGTTCCCGATGCGCGCAAGCACCGCAGGATCCATGAACCGTGCGCCGGGAATGGCGTGGAGTTCTACTGCCATGTGTCGATACCGTTCACGCTTCTCACTTCTCGGTTCTCAGTTCGTGTTCACGTTCGGTTCGAAGTTCGAAGTTCGAACTTCTGCGTTCGGCGTTCGGTGCCCGGCGTTCACCTTCTTCGGCATTCTGCGTTCTTCGGTGTGCTGCCTCGGCCGGTGTTCTCGCCGGCTTCAGTGCTTAGTTCTTCCGAGCTCTGTGTTCTTCGGTGCTCTGCGTCGGCGTTCCGTGGTGAGTATGTGTGTCTGTGTTGGGCCTGCGCAGCGGCACGGCTGCAGCTCACCACCCGGGTGCCGCGATGGCAGCCCGGCCGAACGTGAACACGAACCGAGAAGCGAGAACCGAGAAGAGTGAACACACGAGTTCTCCCTTCACATGCCCGATCTCGGCAGAGGCACCTGCTGCAGGAGCTTGTCGACGATCTGATCCGTCGTCACGCCTTCCGACTGGGCGTGGAAATTCGTGATGATGCGGTGACGCATCACCGGGTGCGTCAGGGCGCGGACGTCCTCGAAGCTGACGTGATAGCGGCCGCTGGTCAGCGCGCGGGCCTTGGCGCCGAGAATCAGGTACTGTGCCGCGCGGACGCTCGCCCCGAACGCCACCCACTTCCTGATGTCGTCCTTGCTCGTGTCGTCCTTGGGCCGGCTGGCGCGGACGATGTCCAGCGCATGCCGCATCACCGGCTCCGCCACCGGCACTTTGCGGACAAGCTGTTGAAACGCGACGAGATCGTCGCCAGTGATTGGCCGATTGATCTGCGGCGCCTGGATGGAGGTGGTCGTCTTGATGACGTCCAGTTCCTCGTCGTACGGCGGGTGCTCGATGACGATGTGGAACATGAAGCGATCGAGCTGCGCTTCGGGCAGCGGATACGTGCCTTCGAGCTCAATCGGGTTCTGCGTCGCGAAGACGTAGAACGGCTCCGCCAACTGGTAGGTCTTCCCCTGAACCGTGACCCGATGCTCCTGCATCGCCTCCAGTAGCGCCGACTGCGTCTTCGGCGGGGTGCGGTTGATTTCGTCGGCGAGGACGATGTTGGCGAAGATGGGGCCGGGCGCGAACACCATCTGCCGCCGGCCGGTGGCCGCATCTTCCTGCACGAGGTCGGTGCCGGTGATGTCCGACGGCATCAGGTCCGGCGTGAACTGGATGCGCGAGAACCGCAGGTCGAGCACGCGCGCCATCGTGTGGATCAGCAGCGTCTTCGCCAGTCCGGGTGCGCCGACGATCAAGCTGTTGCCGCCGACAAAGAGCGTCATCAGCACCTGCTCGATGACCTCCTGCTGCCCGATGATGATCTTGCGCAACTCGGTGAGGATCTGCTGCCGGCCGGTGTTCATCCGGTCGGCCAGGGCGATGTCATCGGGCGAATCCAGATCCACGACGTCACTGACCAGTGGGTTCATTCGGGCCTCTATGAAAATTGACGAACTGACGTATTTGCGAATTGACGAATTGCCATTGGGCGAATCAGGAATTGGCGAATCGTCCAATCAATCCGTCAATTCGCAAATCCGTCACTTCGTCAATCTCCCGATCTATTTCCCTTCCGCCTGCCTGATTTCTCTCGTCTTGAGCGCCACCGCGGTGACGAGCTTCTCGAGCTCGCTCGCGTACTTGGCCGGTTCCATCTGTTCCTTCATCAACCGCAGGTTCTCCACCTGCCGTTCCAGTTCCTTGCGTTCCAGGTACAGCGCCCGGAGCTTCGGATCCGACGGCAAATCGGACGCGTCGGTCGATCCCAGCGACACGATCGAGGCCACCTTGCCGTCTTTGGCGCTGGCGCCGCCGGGATCCTGGCTGCCTTCTTTGTCGCCGTTGTCGTCGAGCAGGGCGTGTTCGGTGGACAGGTGCCCGTCCTTCTCGTAGGCACGCGCCACCTCGCTCTTCGCATAGCGGAACGCTTCCAGCACCGTAATCCGCTTGTTCTTGTCCGCGTCGGCTGCGTCAGAGGTCAGCGCGTCGATGAAATATCCGCCGAACAGGGTCGCGTACTGCTCCGCACCGTTCCGGGTCGCGGTCACGATCGTCCGGCCCGGACCCGAGAGCTGCTCCACGAACGGTCCGCTGGCGCTCGCGGTGTTGACGAACACGATCTGCTTCGTCGGCAGCTTCTTCAGCTGCGCGTCGAAGTCCGCCGGCGTCATGTCCGGCCCCGGCAGATTGAACTTGGCATCCCCTCCCTGGTAGGTGCCGAACCCGATCAGGGTGACGAACACCAGGTCCTCCGGCTTCGCCTGCTTCGCGATCGAGTCGAACGCCTTGGCGATCTCTTCCTTCGTCGACTTCCCGGTCACGAGCTTGTCGCCCTCGGCCGGCGCGTCAACCAGGTACGTCAGCCGCTCAGCGGGAACCCCAAGCCGCGACGATGCCTCCGCCAGGGAATTGCCCCAGGCGTGAAACGTCTTGCCGTGCTCCGGATCACCGGCGAGACCGACGACGATCAACAGAAAGACCTTCAGCACCCGGACAACTCCCCGCTCCTAACCCTGAAGGTGGACCAACTCCCAACGCCTTGGGAGTTGGAAGTGACACGAGCGCAGCCGTTGGGCGTTCTCATCAAGCCAATCCCACGGCGCGACGATAGCCCCACTCAGCACACACAAGGCCCATCAGCGAGATCAGGATGATCGGCATGTTCCAGAGCTCGCGCTCCTCGATCGACGTCACCCCTCGGCCGGCATACCGCACGTCCTCGGCCAGTCCGGTAATGTTGTCGGACCGGTAGAACCGGCCACCGGTCTCCTCGGCAATCCGCTCCAGCGGCGGCGCATGCATCGTCGGATCGAAGAATTCGACGTCGGCGGGGGCAGCCCGGACGTAAGTGCGGCCGCTGCCGACCGCTTCCGTGCCGCGGGTCGCATCCACCGACACCTCGTAGGCCCCCGGCTCGCTGCTGACAAAGGTGCCCCGATACTCGCCGTCCCGTTCGCCGGTCCACTGCAACGGCACCGTGAACGTCGCGCCGCCCGGCCGTGCGACCTGTGCGACCACCGTCGCGCCATTCATTTCCACGTACTGCTTGTCGCGGACGTTGGCCTCGATCGTGACCGCGTCGCCCGGATCGACGCGCTCGGTCGTGGTCTTGACGTCCACGGCGTCGGGCACGCCCTCGACCACCCACCGCAGCATCTGCCGCCAGAAGCGCTCGTGGGTCTGGTCGTCGACCGGAATCGACGCGTGCATCTGCCACTCCCAGGAGTCCTGAATCGGGAACGCGATCGCCTTGCCGCGACCGAACTGGTGCGAGGCGAGCACAGGCATCTTCCGTCCGCGCTCGTCGGTTCCCTCCAGCAGCATCGTCGCACCGGGCTTGAGCGGCAGCGGCGCGTTGTAGGAGGAGACCTCGGGCAACTGCGGCCAACGGGTCGCTGACGCGGCTTCGGTCTCTGCAATCTGCGTCACCGCGTGCTGCTGGCCGGGACGGGTCGGGGAGACAGTCAGCTTCGTAATGGCCTTTGGTTCGGACGCGCGGGTTCGCGGATCAATAGCCAGCGGCAACGCATCGGCGACCGGCGTCCCCCCATAGCCCCCTTCGCCGAAGGAGCGAGCACCGCCCATCATCAACAGCCCGCCCCCGCGACGATCGACGAAATCGGCGATCATCTGCAGCTGGTCGGCGGAAAAGGCGGCCGCCTCGATGCTGCCGAGCACCAGGCCGCGGTACTTGAACAGTTCCTCACGCGTTTTCGGGAACCCGCCGACCACCTCGTCCGGGTCGCCATCGAGACGCATGAACTTGTTGTCGGCGGTCCGCTGCAGCGACACAACCAGCAGGTTCTTGTCGTCCGCCACGGCGCGACGGAGGAACTTCATCTCCCACCGCGGTTCGCCCTCGTAGTAGAGGATCCGCGCCCGTTCGTCCCGGACGTTGATCAGCGACTCGCGGACGTTGTTCTGGGTGACGATTTCCCCCTCCTGGGTCGCCACTTTGAACTTGAACAGGCGCGGCCCGGACTCGGAGGCGGTCGCACGGACGCGTACGGACGCGGGGCTGCCATCCGACGGCAGCTGGACCTTCTGCGATCCGATGATTCGCCCGTCGTCTTCGACATCCACCGTCACCGTCCGGCCGGCGTACCCGGTGTTCGTGACGACGACGTCGAGCAGGAGCGAGGCGTCCTTGAGGACCGTCCGCGGCGTCGAAACCCGATCGATCTGCACGTCGCGCGGCAGCTTGTCGCTACCCACACCCACCGTGAACACCGGCAGCTTGCTGGCCTTCATGCTGAGGAGCGCACTGGTCAGTGACGCTTCGCTGGTGTCCGCGCCGTCGGTCACGAGGACCACGCCGGAGACTGGCAGTCCGGCCAGCTCCTCCCGCGCGCCGTCGAGCGCGGTGCCCAGACGCGTCTGCGCACCGTCGAACGTCAGATCCTTCGCGCCGGCGATCCGGCCGGTCGCGGACGAAAAGCGGAAGGCGCGGACGATGAAGCGGTCCGACAGCGATTTGAGAAGCGGGCTGTCGGGGGCGCCGAACTGCTGGCGGATGAAGTCGGCCCGCGGCTTCCCGGCCCAGTCCGCAATCTGCATGCTCCGCGAATCGTCGAGCAACACCGCCACCACGTTCTGCTGGTTGACGGCAGCACGGACCACGAGCGTCGGACGGAACAGGCAGAACAGAACGAGAGCCAGGGCCGCCATCCGCAGCGTCGTCAAAACGATGCGATCGCGAAGCCGACCTTCGTTGACCCGGATACGGCGATACGTGAACACGGCGACGAACGCCACCACGGCAACGAGGGCGGCCGCGACGAACGACCCCGTGGTCATGTCGAAGCGGAACTCGCCCTGCTGGAAGACGACCGGCCGATATGAAAACAGTGCCTGGAAGAGCTTCTCCAACAAAGCCGCGCTCCCTAAAAGCTGAGGCTGAAACGGGAATTCCCCGCCCGAGTTGGTGGATTGTATCGGATCGGCCGGGGTCCGCGTGTGAAGTTCGCGCGGCTAGAGAAGACGGTAAATCAGGGCCGCCCACACCGCGATCATCGTCCCGCGGGCGAGACGGGTATGGGCGTGTTTGCTCCAGTTCCAGAATGACGCCAGCCCGGTCATGGCGGCCACCAGCAGGACCACCACGGTCACCATCCGGGTCGGTCCCAGCGTCTGGCCGTAGCGCTGCACCAGCCCCTGGTTCCAGATCGACCCGTAGACGATGCAGAGGTGAACGAAGTAGATGAGGAGCGTCTCCTGGGCGACGGCTCCGAACAGGTGAGGCAGATGCGAGATGTGGGCACTGGCGTGCGCGATCACTCCCATCACTAAAAGGCAGGACCCCGTCCGGACCAGGAACTGCGGTGGGATGAAGCTCCACATGCCGCTGCCGAACACGTGCCGGCCGTCCAGCGTCAGCCCGGCAACGACGAGCAACGTCCCTGGGACGAGCAGCGCCAGGTTGGCATAGCGTCGCAGGTCCCCGCCTCCCCAGTGGGCGTAGATCTGGCCGAGACCCGCGCCGACCAGCACGTACGCGGCCCATGGCAACACCGGAAACAGCGATCCCGTCGTCTCCGTGACGTAGCCGGCCAGCCAGAGTGGCAGCCACCGCGTCCAGTCGGTCGCCCACGCGGCCGGCGTGAGCACGACGAGCAGCGCCGCGAGCACAAACGACGCGAGCATGAAGACGCGCCGAGATCCGCGTCAGCAGCACCAGCAGCTGCACGCCGAAGAACGTCATCCCAATCAACTGCAGGACATCAACGGACAGGAATTCCTTCCACCGTTGGCCGGACACGTTCGCGAGCTCGGCAAACCGGTTCGCCGGAAAATGCAGCGCGTAGCCCAGCGCGATGAAGAGGGCGAAGCGGCGGGCGCGCTTGATCACGGCCGGCGACAAGGAGACGTGCTGCACCCAGTGACGGGCCGTCGCGATGCTGAAAGCAAACCCGGAGAGGAGCAGGAACAGGCAGGAGGTCAGGCCGCGCTGAAATGTCCAGATGGCGAACCAGGTGCCGACGCGGTATTGCGGGTGAAGAAGGCCGTCGATGGCGTGTCCGTACAGCATGAACACCACCGCGAGCGCGCGAGCGAGATCGATGAAGATGACGCGGCGCGATCGGCTTCTCGCTTCCTGCTTCCCCGGCGGGGCGACCGCTTCTACGCGCTGCACAGGTCGAGTGTAGTCGCTAGGTGGTAGCTGGTGGCTGGTAGCTGGTGGCTGGTAGCCCGTGGCGGTGAGCTCGCAGCTGGCGCTCCCGTAGCCGTGCGGTGAACTCCCAGCTGGCGCTCCCTTACCGCGCTACGAACACTCGCCACCGCTACCAGCTTACCACCAACCAGCCCCCAGCTACCGGCTACCGGCCACCAGCTACAGCTACCAGCTACCCTCAGTGCGTCATCGCGTGCAGGAGCACATTGATGCCGACCGCATAACCGTCCGGCGAAAACTGATAGAAGAACTCCGGATCCTCTCCTTCGCGTTCCCACGAATCGGCAACGTCGGTGTTGTGGGTCATCACCACCATGATCCGGCCGTGGTGATCGCGGATGGCGCGGAAGTGCGGGATGCGCGTCTCCTCACCACGCTCCGATGTCTCACGACCGCCGGTGCGCCGCCAGAACCCGATGTTCGTGATCTGCGGCACCTTCGTCACCGTGAACTGGGAGCGGAAAATCGGATCGGAGAGGGCAACATCCTCGATGGGATATTCCGACGGCGGCAACACACGGGCCAGTTCGCTCCTCCATTGCTCCCACGCGGCCTCGCCCCAGAAATCGTCCACCCACAGGAACCCGCCTTTGAGCAGGTAGAGCCGCAGCTGCTCGACTTCATCAGCGTGCAGGCCAATGGTTCCCACGTCAGAGGCCATCGTGAACGGGCACTCGAACAGCTCGTTGTCGATGAGGCGGACGACGTAATGATTCGGACGACCGTCGGTGTCCCGGCTGACCGGCGTTCGCGTCAGCTCCGACAGGCGGGTCGTGAGGTTGATCTCGCCGTACGGATAATCGGTACGCCAGCCGCCGCCGCTCGGCTCACGCCGGACGCTCGTGTACTGCAGGCGGCAGACGACGAAGTTGCGATCGGGAAGCTGCCGGGGCATGTAGCGCGCAGGGATATTGGCGAATTCGCCTCCCCCGCGGCCGAACTGCGCGGAGGCAGCGGCGGACAACAGCAGGGCGGCCGCGACTGTCAGGATCTGAACGAGCCGGGCCGCCTGCATACGCCTACTTCAACGGCGAATAACTGGTCGGGTCAAGATAGACCGTCGTCATCCCGGCGATCAGCCGGCCGTTCGCCTCGCTCTCGGCGGACACCTTGCGCCACTCCGGGTCCGCGAGGAACTCGGCCCAGTTCTTCTTGGAAGCGTCACGATCCTTGTGAGCGATGAGATAGACGAGCGTGTTCTGCTTGGCCGGATCGTCCTGCGGCACGAAGTAGCCCAGGCTCTCCATGTTGTGTTTCTTGAAGAGCTCCATCGTGTGATCGCGGAACCGATCGCTCAGCGCCTGCAATTTCCCATCGGCTGCCGTGTAGGTACGCAACTCGAATACGCGATTCGACTGCGCCTGGGCCACGGTCTCAATCGGCAGCAGACCGTGAGCGACGAACCCGGCACTGAATGCGACCGTCAGGGCAATCCCGCCAACCAGCTTCTTCATACGCCTCCTTGTCGATTTGTGATTTGTGATTTGTGATTTGTGAGTTGCGATTGGGGCAGCGATTCGCGAATCTCTCCAGTCGCACTCACAAATCGCAATCGCAATCGCAAATCACAACTCACAACTCACAACTAGATCTTTGCTTCCACCACCCAGAGCGGAGCGTGCGTCGGCACAACCCGCATCTGCGCGAATCCTGCGCGCTCGAACAGCGCCTTGAATTCCGCCGCCGTCCGCTCCCGGCCACCCGGCATCAGCATCATCTCGAGGTCGATCAGCTTGCCGAAATTCGGTGAGTTATCCGACGGAATCACCGATTCGACCAGGATGACGCGCCCCTTCGGCTGTCCATCGAGCTGGGTGCGGATGTTGCGCAGGATCGTGAGCGCCTCCGCGTCGTCCCAGTCGTGGATGATGTGCTTCATGATGTAGGCATCGCCCTTCGGCACCGCCTTGAAGAAGTCGCCGGACTCGGTTCGGACCCGATCTCCGACGCCCGATGCCGTGAGCAGCGGGCCGGCGCCGGCAATGACGTGATCGAGGTCGAAGAGGACGCCGCGCATCGCCGGGTATTTCCCGAGGATCGACGTCAGCACCTGCCCATGGCCGCCGGCGACGTCCACCAGCGTGTCGATGCCGCTGAAATCGTAGGCCTCGAGCACGGCCGGAATCACGGCGGCGCTGAACGCGGTCATCGCGTTGTTGAACAGCTCCGAGAACTCCGGCTGGCCGGCAAAATACTCGAACACGGGCATGCCGGTCACCTTCTGGACGGCCGGCTGGCCTGTCTTCACCGAGTGCACCAGCTCGGAATAGACGTGGAAGTGCGTTGGCGACGTGATGAACAGCCCCATGTCGCGCATTGACCCGGGACCCTTGCACAACATGCGTCCTGCCAGGTTCAAAGCGAAGATGCGCGACGCATTCCCCGCCGTTCCCGCCTGCTCCTCGAAGATGCCGACACTGGCCAGCGCGCGAAGCACGCGATACAGACCGTCCTCGGTCACGCCGGCCTCGCGCGCCAGTTCGGACACCGGGCGGGGGCCGCCGGTGAGGCGGTCGGCAATCTCGAGTTTGAGCGCCGCCTGCAGGGCGGCGGACACCATGTAACCCGTCGCGGCCTGGTTCAACAACTGCGCCGCGGCGGCTTCGGGGGATGCTGCGATATCAGGGGTGGCTGTGGACATATGAAGGGCTCCTGGGTCTGGTTGCGATTCTGATGCGATACGCGCTATCGCGACGTGAACCCCGCAATCCGTCGCCTGCACACAATTGCAAATCCAGACCGGGTCTGGGTTTTTCGCAATTCGTAAAATTAAACCCGGTCTAATTAATTGGCGGCAAGACGACCTGTGCGTCGGCGCCGACCACCGTTGTCCACTCCCGCACCCGCCAGCGGGTGACGAGACCGTTGAGGACGTACGGATCGACTCGCGCAAATGCCTCGACGGGTTCGGGAGAATCCCCGCGGAACAGCAGCACGGCGCCGTCGATCGGATTCGCCAGGGCGCCACCAAGGACCAACTCGCCGCGATCGACGGCAGCACGGGCGTGAGCCAGGTGCGCGGCGCGATGCGGGCCACGCCGCTCGGCGATATCGGGAACGTAGTCGTAGAGAAGCAGATAGTGCATCGGAGCCGACTACTCTAATGCAAAATTCAAATGCACAATGCAAAAGGGGTTTGAATGCTGCGAATGACGCGTGCGGTGAGATCGCCGCGACGGCCACTCGTCGTCCTCTGCCTGACGGCGACACTTGTCGGCGCCTGCTCGAAGTCGGCTGAGAAGCCCGCCAGTGCGCCGGCCACAACAGGATCGGCTGGCCCGGGCGACACCCGCAAGTATCTGCTCGAGACGGTCGACGATGCCGCGGTGGTGCAGTACTACGCCGACGGCTTCGACACGCTGCCGCTGCGTGAGAAGACGCTCGTCTATCACCTCTATCAGGCGGCGCTCGCCGGCCGCGACATCTTCATCGACCAGAAACATCGCAACGCGCTCGAGATGCGCGGCGTCTTCGAGGCCATCCTGACGCACGCGCAGGGGATGGATGCCGGCACGCTGCAGGAAGTCCAGCGCTACGCCAAGCTGTTCTGGCTCAACAACGGTCCATACATCAGCCTGACCGCGCGCAAGTTCGTCATGAACGTCAAGCCCGAGGCCTTCGCCGCCGCCGCCAAGAAGGCGGCGCAGAACGGTGCGAGGTTCCCCGCCCAGAAGGACGAGACACTCGACGCGTTGCTCACACGGCTGCAGCCGATGTTCTTCGATCCGGAGTTCGAGCCGATCGTCACCAACAAGACGCCCGGACCCGGCAAGGACATCCTGACGTCGAGTGCGAACAACCTCTACGCGGGCGGCGTGAGCACCGCCGATCTCAAGGGGTTCACCGAAAAGTACGCGCTCAACTCGCGGCTGGTGAAAGCCAACGGGCGCCTCTCCGAAGAGGTGTATCGGGTCGACAGCCGCTACTCGGCGCAGATCAGCGAGATCGTGAAGCACCTGGAAGACGCGATTCCGTTTGCCACCGATCCGATGGCCAACGCCCTGCGTGCGCTGATGCAGTGGTATCGCACCGGTGAGGACGCGGACCGTGCCAAGTACGACATCGCCTGGGTCGCCGACAAGGACTCGCCGGTGGACACCATCAACGGCTTCATCGAGGTCTACCTCGACCCGCGCGGCGTCAAGGCGCAGTGGGAAGGCCTGGTCTTCTACGTCAACCAGGACAAGACGGCGGTGATCCGGAAGTTTGCCGACAACGCGCAGTGGTTCGAGGACCACATGCCGTACGAGGCGAAGTATCGCAAGCCGATGGTCAAAGGGATCGTCGCCAACGCCATCGACACCGTTGTGGAAGCCGGCGACGCGGGCCCGATCACGCCGGTCGGCATCAACCTGCCGAACGATCAGAAAGTGCGCGAGGACTACGGGAGCAAGTCGGTGTCGCTGTCGAATATCTCCGAGGCGTACGACAAGTCCACACCCGGGTCCCTGCGCGGCGAATTCTCATGGTCAACTGACGAAGCCGACCGCGCGGCGAAGTACGGAACCCTCGCCGGCGAACTGCATACCGACATGCACGAGGTGATCGGCCACGCCTCCGGCCAACAGGCGCCCGGCTTCACGGGATCTCCGCAGCAGTCGATCAAGGAATATTTTTCGGCGCTGGAAGAGGGGCGCGCTGACCTGGTCGGGCTCTACTTCATCGGCGACCCGAAACTCGTTGAGCTCGGCATCGTCCCGGCCGCCGATCAGGACGCGATTGCGCGAACCGAGTACGAAGGCTACACGCGGAACGGCCTCGTCCAGCTGCGACGCGTACGTCAGGGCTCTCAGATCGAAGACGACCACATGCGGAATCGGCAGATGATCGTGCGCTGGCTCATGGCCAACACGAAGGCGATCGAGCAGCGGACGCGCGACGGCAAGACGTATCTGGTCATGGTGGACGCGAAGGCGTTCCGGGAAGGCGTCGGCCGGTTGTTGACCGAGGTGCAGCGGATCAAGTCCGAAGGAGACTTTGCCGGCGCCAAGAAGCTGTTCGACAGCTACGGGATACATTTCGACCCCACTCAGCGTGACGAGGTCGTCAAGCGAGTGGACGCGCTGAAGCTTCCGGCCTACACGGGCTTCGTTCAGCCGAAGCTCACGGCGGTGACTGCATCCGACGGATCGATTACCGACGTCAAGATCTCCTACCCGATGGATCTGACGACCCAGATGCTCGAGTACTCGGGCGCCAGGCGATAACTCCTAACTGCCAACGGCTGTCGCTCCCCCAAGTCCCAACGGTTCTCGCTTGCCCAACTCCCAAAAGCCCAGGCTGAACACCACAGCTCTCGGCAGAGGCGATTGGGAGTTGGTCGAGCGGTCAGTCGTTGCAAATTGTGGTTGTCGTTATCGCCGCTCGCTGACGGGTTTCGGGCCGGGCCCAGGCAGCGCGTGGCGTCTCGGCACGCTCCACCTCGCCTACCAGGATCGCCTCCGCCGAGTGATACCGGTAAACGACGCCGGCGTCATTCGCGGCGAGGCCGCCGGTGTCGGCGGTGGGCCCGTACGTGGAATAGAGCGCCACCCCCCAGGCGCGCAGGCAGGTCTGCAGCTGCGCGCGATGGTGCCCGGAATGCAGCAGACGCCGCGCCAGTATCCAGGTCCGCGGCCGCATGACGTCGAAGAACGCTGCCTCCTGCTCGAACCAGCTATCGTCCTGGACCTCGAGCTGCGCGAGACGATCGCCTGAGCAGAGCGCGTATCGCTCGATGAACCAGAGTCGGCCTTCCTCCGCGGGCAGCACTGCGTGCGCGACGCCGATGCCGAACATGTTGCGCATCCACGTATCCTCGCTGAGGCACTGATGCACCATGTGCTCGCGTGGGGACCTGGCCCTGTCTTCGATGCGATCGTTCATGCGCCGATCGGGCACCTGTGACCACAGAGTCAGCGTCTTGAGCCGCTCGGTCCGGTAGGTATCAATCAGGAAGGCATAGCGAGTCGCCACGACGCCATTATGGTTCGACCAGCGCGCCGACTGCGGTGAGTCGTACGTGGGCGAGCACTCGCACTGCCGTGTGGCGCGGCTTCAGCGGGCAAGGTGCCTCGGTCACACGCGCTAGCCCACTGCGGTACGAAGCGCGGTGAACACCGAGCCGTCGAAGGCGACGAGCAGGATCCGCACCGGGCGATCGGATTGGAGCGATCGGCTTTCGCGAACGGCAATCTCTGCCGCCTGATCGAGCGGGTATCCGTAGATTCCGCAACTGATGGCGGGAAATGCCACCGACTGCAGCCGGTGGGTCCTCACCAGTGTGAGCGCGCTGCGATAACAGGATGCGAGCAGTGCCGCTTCCTCCTGGCGGCCGCCCCGCCAGACCGGACCAACCGTATGAATGACGTGCCGGGCCTTGAGCCGGAAACCGGGCGTGATGCGGCTCTCACCGGTGGGACAACGGACGCCGGGACGCAGTTCGGGAATCTGACGGCACGCCGCGACCAGTTCAGGACCTGCCGCGCGATGGATCGCGCCATCGACGCCACCCCCGCCCAGCAGCCGCTCGTTGGCCGCGTTGACGATCGCGTCGACGTCGAGCGTGGTGATATCGTCCCGAACGATCTCGATCCTGTTCATGTCGCCGACGGGCCGGGCAGGTTGTCGATCGCGGGTGCCTCAATCGGGTCGGCGATCGCAAAGCCGAACACCGCGCCATAGAACGCGAGCTCCGCCTCCAGACTGCGGATGATGGTGTCGGCCTTGCGGAAGCCGTGCTGCTCACCAGCGAACGTGAGGTACGCCACCGGCAGCCCGTTGGCCCGCACGGCCTCTGCCATCATCGACGACTGGTTCGGCGGCACCACCTGATCCTCGAGGCCCTGGAAAAGAATGAGCGCGCAGGCCAGTTGATCGACGAAGTGAATCGGCGATCGATCGTGGTACAGATCCCGCCTGGCCGGATACGGACCGACCAGCGAGTCGAGGTACCGCGACTCGAACTTGTGCGTGTCGCGCGCCAGCACCTCGAGGTCACAGATGCCGTAATAGCTGGCGCCAGCCTGGAAGACGCCAGGGTGGAACGTCAGCGCCGCCAACGTCGTGTAGCCCCCGGCGCTGCCGCCGCGAATGATCAGGCGCTCAGCGTCGGCTCTCCCGGATGCCGCGAGAAATCGCGCGACGTGAATCATGTCCTCCACGTCCACTACACCCCACGCTCCCGCCAGGCGCTGACGATATTCACGACCGTAGCCGGAGCTGCCGCGGTAATTCACGTCGGCAACGGCAAATCCTCTCGACGTCCAGAACTGGATCTTCAAGTCGAGCGTATTGCGCGCCGCGGTCGTCGGCCCGCCGTGGCCGATCACGATTAACGGCGGACGCTCGTCGGGAGGCCCCGAGGAAGCAGCGCTGCACGGCGCGTAGAAGAAGGCGTGCGCGATGTCTCCTCCGCTCGTCGGGAACTCGATCGCCGTCGGAATGGACAGATCCCCTGGGTCAGGTCGCGCGCCCGCATCAGCGCTGTCCGACGTCGAACTGCGGAGTACCTGAACTTCCCCGGATCCGAGTTCCATTCTGACGACGGCGTCGGCTATCGTCGTGGAGCCGGCAACCAGCACTGCCTGGTTGCTCGCGGCGGTGAGCCACTCCTGCGGTTGGAGGACAGTGGGCAGCACACGCAGCTCGCCGGCGGACATGTCGATAACCCCGAGGTGCCACGTGCCGTCGCGCGTGAACGACGTGACGAGCGTGTTGTCGTTCGCGGCCGCCCAGGTCGCACTACCGAACACCCACTCCGGCCGGCCGAACTCGGTCCGAGCTGGCGGGTCTTTCAGGAGCGGCACAATCGATCGCTCGCGGGTCCGATACAACCTCCACCACCCGTCCCGGTCGCTCGCGAAACAGAGCGAGCCGTCCGGCAACCAGTCAGGTTGGTAGATCGATTCGCCGGCTCCACCCGCCAATCGTTCTGGGTTGATGAACCGACCAGCGGCATCGACGTCTGCCACCCAGAGCTCGGTCTCGTCCCATGGCATGTGCGGGTGCGTCCAGCACAGCCACGCGATCCGCGTCGCCGCCGCATTCAGTCGCGGCGACGAATAGAAGTCATATCCGGACGCGACCACCTCACCGGTGTCGCGACCACCACCATCGAGCGCCACCGCAGCGAGCGTCGTGACGGGCTCACCCGCCGCGGTGTGATCCTCGCGCACGCACACGAGCCGGCGGTGCGGCGCGTCGATCACCGCATCAGCATAGAAGCAGCGACCTTCGGCAGTCATAGCCGCCGGAGCCACGGCCGTCGATGGCGAGACGCGATAAATCCGCTGATCGCTGAAATTCGAAAAGTAGACCGCCTTGTCTGCGACGGTGTACGCACCGCCACCGTATTCATGGACGCGGGTGCGCACGTTGAAGGGGGCGGGAGTGACATCGTCACAGCGTCCGTCACGCGTGCGTCGCACGAGCACCGTACGCCCGCCCTCCGCCGGACGCCCTTCGAGCCAGTAGACGTCCTCGCCATCCATCCGGACGCCGCCGAGCCGCAGGCCCTGCGCCGCCACCATCGACGCGGAAATCGGCGAAGGCCAGGAACCGAAGGGTCGCCGCATGTGGGTGCGATCAGGATACTCGTTGGTGCAATCGCGATCCGAATCGGTGCGATGGTGTGACGTTGTCGGTGCGAGGCTGATGGTCGTGGTGCGAGGGGGAGGCGTGTCGGTGCAAGTAGGGCGGGGCTTTAGCCCCGTCGGGCACGCGGGCCTGAAGGCCCGCGCTACGTCCGACTACGGCCGGCGCGTGACCGACAATGTCAGGTTGCGATCATCACCTTCGCGAAGGCGGACACGGCGTGCGCCGGTGATCAGCGACTGCAGGAAGTTGCGGTTCTGCCAGGCGCCACCTGCCGTACCGTCCAGCAAGTCGGTCGCGGCGATGAAGTAATCGCCGTCGGCGATTCCCTCGATTCGGAATCTGCCTGCCCGGTTGGCGCGGGCGGTCTTCAGGAATCGCGAGCTGTGGAACCAGCGATCGGGATCGCTGGAAAACAGCACGACCGCGAAGTCCGTTGCCGGACTCGACCCGTCCATCGCATCGCCTTCGATCACGGCGCCCTTGTTCGAAACAACGACCTCGAGGTCGCGAGCGAAGCCGAACCCGATCAGTGGAAATCCCGAGATCTCGTCGGTGACGTCACGGCCCTGGATCCGAACCGACTTCAGATACCAGTCGGCCGGACCAGCCGTCAGCACAAATCGCCTCGATCCCGTCACACTGTCCAGTCCCAAGGTCCCGTCCTGCGCCGGGGTCAGCGTGACGAGCCCGGCCAGCACCGAGGTCCGGTCCCAGTCCACGGGAATCGCAGTGAGGCCGAACGATCGCGGGTCGACGAGTGGTGACCCATCCTCGATCAGCCGTCCCTGCACGGTGGCAGCCGGCGTGGTCTTGATCCGCACCGTGGGCGGATCCTCCGCATACACAGTGACGTACTGCATGCCGAACTCCTGCCCGCCGTCACCTTTGCTCGTCGCCTGCAGGACGTAGTCGCCAGGCGGCACGTTCGGAATCGTGAAGGCGCCGTCCGCTCCCTTCACCTCGGCGCCCTGCGTTTCCGCAATGACCGCGCCGGACCGCTGGCTGGCGACGAGGAGCACCCGGTCGGTGACCGGATCATTCCGCGAGTTGAGCGCTGTGCCGGTGATCGTCACTACGCGGGCCGGTTCGCGGGGAAAGTCGATCCACTGCTGTTCCTGTTGCTCGAGGACGTCAATCGCCCGCGCCGACGCGATCTCGACGACCCCTGGAAAATAGGCCGGTGCGTATCCCTTGCCCGTCCGGCGATCCGGCGGTTCTGTGCCGGCAACGGTGGCGACGAGGTAACGACCCGGAACGAGCCCCGACAGACGATAGCGTCCGCGATCGTCGGTTTCCGCCGCCGCCGCAGCGATCGCCATCGGCCGGTCTTCGTCGCCGCGCAGTTCCATCGCTCGAACAGTCACGTTCTCCAGCGGCTCGAGAAATTCATCGAGCAGCGTTCCGGAGATGGCGCCACCCTGCGGCAGCGCGATGTCGATGTTCTTCAGCTGTTCTCCCCGACGCACCTGCACGGGCCGTCCGGGCGCTCCCCGCTGCTGCTGACCCCATTGCAACGGGACGTAGCCATCGCGGCGGAATTCGAGTTGAAACCCACCGTCCTGCAATCGCGTCAGCGCGTAGCGTCCGTCAGCGTCAGTCAGGGCGCTCGCGGCACGCGCCGTCCCTCGATACGCGACGACTTCGACGCAGGGAATCGGGCTGCCACCGGCGTTCAACACGCGGCCCAGGATGCTGGAATTGCCGAAGACCGCGGTCCGCGGTGACGCGGCAGGAGGAGGTGCCGGCCGAACGCTGCAAGCCGTGCGCGTCACGGTGAAGTCGATCCCTCCGACGTCGTCGCCGCGGCGTACGGTGACCATATGTTCGATGGTGTCAGCCGTAGCGGCCGTCGCGGCTGTAACCAGGGCGACCGCGTACGTTCCCTGTGGCAACGCTCCGGCGCGGTATTCGCCGAGATCATTCGTGGTCGCCTGCCGCGGCTGTCCCGGCGCTTCTGACTTCGCGGTGACCCGAATGGTGTGGCCGGCAACAGGGACGCCGAGTCCATCGACCACACGTCCCGTGATGGCGGCGCCGCGCGCGAGTTTCACGTCGACGACGTCCATGCCAGGAGCCAGCGGCACAGATTCAGGGGCGTAACCGGCTTTGCCGACGCGGACGGTGCGTCCGCCAGCGGGAACGTCGATCGTGACGTCGCCATGCTCGTCGGTGATGGTTGGCGGAAGCGGAGCCGCGGAAACCGAGGCCAGGCGCGCGTGCATGATCGGCACGCCGGAATCGATGTCGCTGACGTGGATGCGCACGCCGTTCTCGCGTTGCGCCGAGACTGACGATGGCGCGGCCGCCATCGTGAGCCCGAGGACGGCTGTCGCCACGCCGATGACCATGCTCTGATGGCGCATCGAGAAGATCCGCCGGACGCCCGGCGGCCACCAGCTTATGACGAGCGGCCTGCGTTCCGGACGGATTCGATGGCCAGCGCGGGCGAGGGTCGCGAACGTGGCGCGGGCGTTGGGAGGCTCGTCGGCGCAGGATTCGTGCGGCGGGCTTGTCAGGCCCGCCGACGTGCTGAACTTGGCGACCTCACGCGAGACGCACGTGAAAATATCCGGCACTGCGGCCGACGACGACCGGGGCACCGAAGACGTCTTCCAGGCGATCTGCGGTCAAGGCGTCTTCGGGCGCGCCATCGAATGCGATGCGCCCGTTCCTCAGCAGCACGACGCGCTGGATCTCGGGAACGATTTCTTCGACGTGGTGAGTCACGATGATCGTCGTCGTCCCGGCGCGCGCGAGGGCTCGAACCGACTCCATGAACCGGTGCCGCGCCACCATGTCGAGTCCAGTCGTCGGCTCGTCGAGAAGTAGCGCGCCTGGCCGAGTCACCAGCGCGCGGGCGATGAGCACGCGCCGGCGCTCCCCAGCCGACATTTCGTTCAGCAGCTTCTGCGCGAGGTGAGCCGCGTCGACGCGACGCAGCGCATCCATCGCCTGCTCGCGCATGGCATCGGTAACCTGGTGCGTTGCGAAGATACCCTGACTGCCGAAGAGTCCCGAGAGCACGACGTCATTGCCCCGCACACGTCCTCGTGAAGTGCTCCAGCCAAAATTGGCGTCGAAGTCGCCCGTGACCACGCCGAGGTGACGGCGCAGCTCCGCCAAATCCCAGGAGGCGCGGCCGAACAGCCGTAGCGGCGGGATGTGGGCCTGCCGGAAGTCCTCAGGTCCGCCGTGGGACGCGAGCGGACGATCTTCAAGCATCAGCAGGCGCATGAGGGAGGACTTGCCGGCACCGTTGGGGCCGAGAATCGCCGTGTGTTCGCCCGGCAGAATCGCGAGCGAGAGGCCGTGCAGCACTCGCACGCCGCCCCGCATCGAGGTGAGATTGGTCAGTTCGATTACCGGAGTCGCCATCAGCACGTCAATTATCGTGGCCCTGCTTGCCACCGGTGCCGACCGCCTCTAACATGAAGCCTTCGTCCTGCTTCAATTCGAGAGGATTCTTCAGCTTGCGAAGCCAGGTGATGTCTGCGCTCATCGCTGTCGCCGTGGCCTTCGTCGGGCTCGGCACGGCGCCGACTGGAGCAGGGTTCGTGGTCTCAGCCGCGGCCCAGGCCCCAGCGGTTCCTGCGTCAACCGAACAGAATCCTCTCTCTTTGCAGGATGCCGTTCCGACCACACTCTCCTCCGCCTCTTCCACCGTCCGTCCGGACCTGGTCGATATGGCAGCGGCAGAGCGCGAGGGTATGTCGCGCCCCGTGCTCGATCTGGCATTGAGCGCGCTGACCTGCGCCATCGATTCCGGCGACATCTCCACGCCGCCGACGCTCACCGTCATCGACTATTCGCGGCCCTCCACCGAACCACGGCTCTGGGTGTTCGACCTGCGCACCGGCGGCGTCCGTTTTCACGAGCTCGTCGCTCACGGGAAGGGAACGGGAGAGAACCTCGCCGAGCACTTTTCCGATGACATGAACAGTCACCAGTCCAGCCTTGGCTTGTTCGTCACCGGCGACACATACACGGGAAACAACGGCTACTCGCTGCGACTGAACGGACTCGAGCCAGGGTTCAACAGCCGCGCCCGCGAGCGCGCGATCGTCATCCACGGCGCGTCGTATGTGGACGCTGAATTCGCGGCAAAGCAGGGACGCCTGGGTCGCAGCTGGGGCTGCCCGGCGCTTCGCGAGGCGATCGCTCACGACGTGATCGATTTCGTGAGGGACGGCGGCGTGATCTTCTCCTATTACCCCGACGAGGCGTGGCTCGAGCGATCGCGGTTCCTCCACTGCGATCAATCATGAATTGATGATGGACCAATCTGAACATTTGCGAATTCGACTGCAGTATTTCGATGTTCAAATTGGTCAACCGTCAATCGCCTCGCGTCAGCTCCATCGCGATCTCCCGGACCTGTGCGAGGTGCCGCCGCTCGTGTCCCGCCATCAGGTCAACCCACTGGTACACATTGAGCGTCCCAAAGAACCGATGATCATGCGTCACGCTGCTCAGCGCCAGCCCGTCCGCCAAGGCAATGGCCTCGCGCAGCCGCGCGTGACAGGCTTCGATCGATTGCAGCGCCATCGCTGAATCGACGCTTCCGGTCGGCCGGGCCGGCTCGGGAGCGGTCCGGCGCGTGCTCCGGTCTTCAACCACGACGCCCAGCTCCTCGGACAGCATCGGTGGCGCGTCAACTTCCGACCCCAGCCCGGCGGCTTTCGCCGCTTCGATATTCGTGATCAGGCGGGTGACGAAGATCTGCTCGACTATCCCCACATGCTCGAGCACCTCGTTGACACACCACCGTTCCGGCGCCGGTTTTCGCGACTGCAGGGAGGCCGGCACCGACGCGGCCGCGGCGTGAAGATCCCGGGTTACTGAATCCAGACGGCCAAAGGCCGCTTCAAGGTGAGGATGCATGCTGGAATGCTACCTGATGGCCTTACAGTAAGATCGAGCACCCGCCGATCCTCAGGGCTCCCCGATGTCGTTTCCTGGTTTTCATCCGCTCGTCGGCCGCTGGTTCAGCGAATGCGTCGGCACTCCAACCGCCGCACAGCTGCGCGGCTGGAGCGCGATTCGAGCGGGGCAGCACACGCTTATTGCCGCGCCGACCGGGTCCGGAAAAACGCTGGCAGCGTTCCTGACAGCAATCGACGCCCTGGTGCACGAGGCAAGCGCCGGTCCGCTGCCCGACGAGATTCGCGTGGTCTATGTGTCGCCGCTGAAGGCGCTCAGCACGGATATTCACAAGAACCTCGCCGAACCGCGGCGCGGTATTCGCCACTTTGCCGAACTGGACGGCCTGCCCGTCCCGGGTATCACCGCCGCCGTTCGGACCGGCGATACCACGCAGGCCGAACGCGCCGCGATGTTGCGGACGCCACCGCACATCCTGGTCACGACTCCGGAATCGCTCTACCTGCTGTTGACCGCCGAGCGCAGTCGCCAGCTGCTGCGAACCGTGCGGACCGTGATTGTCGACGAGATCCATGCCGTCATCGGCACCCGCCGTGGAGCGCATCTCGCGCTCTCGCTCGAGCGGCTGCAACATGTCGCCAGCCGCCCGATCCAGCGAATCGGGCTGTCGGCCACGCAGAAGCCGGTCGAAGAGGTGGCGCGGTTCCTCGTCGGCTGCCGGGAAATCGGTCCCGGTCTGAGCTCGAGCGAGGCACAAGACATCGGACCAGGTTCATTGTGCCCGTCGTGCGCGATCATCGACGAAGGCCATCGCCGGGCTCTTGACCTGGCGCTCGAAATTCCGCGCTCACCGCTCGAAGCGGTCATGGCGCACGAGGTCTGGGAGGAGTACTACGACCGGCTCACCGAGCTGATCGCGGCGCACAGGACCACACTGATCTTCGTGAACACCCGGCGCATGGCCGAGCGCATGGCGCGATACCTGAGCGAACGACTGGGCGACGCCGTGGTGACGGCGCATCATGGCAGCCTGTCCAAGGACACGCGGCTCGACGCCGAACACCGGCTGAAGACGGGAGCGCTGAAGGCACTGGTCGCCACCGCGTCGCTGGAACTCGGCATCGACATCGGCCACGTCGATCTCGTCTGCCAGATCGGCTCCCCGCACCGGATCGCGACATTCCTCCAGCGCGTCGGCCGATCAGGCCACTCGATCACCGGCCTGCCGAAGGGTCGGCTGATGCCGATCTCGCGCGACGACCTCGTCGAATGCGCGGCGCTGCTCCGCTCCGTGCGTCGCGGTGACCTCGACCGCCTCGTCGTCCACGATGCGCCGCTCGACGTCCTGGCCCAGCAAATCGCCGCCGAAGCCTCCTGCGGTGAGCATCCCGAGGACGAATTGTTCCGGCTCGTCCACGGGGCGTGGCCATACCGCGCGCTGCCGCGCCGGGACTTCGATGCGGTGGTCGCGATGGTATCGGAAGGATTCGCGACGCGCCGCGGCCGGCGTGCAGCGCTGGTGCACCGTGACGAAGTGCAGCGCGTCCTCCGCGGTCGTCGCGGTACGCGGATGCTGGCGATGACCGCGGGGGGCGCGATTCCCGAGGTGGCGGACTACCGTGTCGTGCTCGAACCCGAGGACACGTTCATCGGAACCGTCAACGAAGACTTCGCGATCGAGAGTATGGCCGGCGACGTGTTTCAGCTCGGCAACGCCTCGTGGCGAGTCGTGCAGGTGTCGGCGGGAACGGTCCGCGTGTCGGATGCCCAGGGCGTACCGCCCAATATCCCGTTCTGGTTCGGCGAGGCGCCGGCGCGCAGCGATGAATTGTCGCGAGCTGTGTCGGACCTCCGGATGGAATTCGAACAGGTGCTCTCGACAGAGACGGGCAGCGGGCCCGAAGGACCTGTCGACTGGCTTGTTCAGGCCACCGGCGTGGACGCCGGCGCGGCGGAGCAGATCGCGGCGTATCTGGCCGGCGGCTTCCAGGCGCTCGGCGTGATCCCGACGCAGCAGACGCTGGTCCTCGAGCGCTTCTTCGACGAGTCCGGCGGCATGCAGCTCGTACTGCATGCCCCGTTCGGCAGCCGGATCAACAAGGCGTGGGCGCTGGCGCTGCGCAAGCGTTTCTGCCGGCAGTTCAACTTCGAATTGCAGGCGGCCGCGACCGAAGACGCGCTTCTGCTGTCGCTTGGCGAGCAGCACTCGTTCCCGCTCGCCGATGTCTTCAAGTATCTGCATCCCGGATCGGTCCGCGAGATCCTCGTCCAGGCGTTTCTCGACGCCCCGGTGTTCCAGACGCGCTGGCGATGGAACGCGACCATCTCCCTGGCGGTTCCGCGGAGTCGCGGCGGGAAGAAGGTGCCGCCGCAACTGCAACGCATGCAGGCCGACGACCTGATGGCGGCCGTGTTTCCGGACGCGGCCGCGTGCCTCGAGAACATTCCCGGTGATCGGGAGGTCCCCGATCACCCGCTCGTCGCGCAAACGGTACGCGACTGCCTCGAGGAAGCAATGGACCTGCCGGGACTCATCGCGGTCCTCGAACAGATCCATCGAGGCGAGCTGCGCTGCGTGTCACGAGATACCCCGGAGCCGTCCGTCTTCGCGCACGACATCCTGAACGCGCGACCGTACGCGTTCCTGGACGATGCCCCGCTGGAAGAGCGGCGTGCGCATGCCGTCCAGACGCGGCGCGCCAGTGACCAGGCGGATCCGCACGCGCTGCTCGATGCCGACGCGATCGCACGCGTGCGGGACGAAGTCCGGCCGGATCCGCGCGATGCCGATGAACTGCACGATGCCCTGCTGACTTCGGGGTTCCTGCTCGCGGACGAGGTCGACGCCGCCGCTGCGGCGCTGCTGGCGGCACAAGGTCGCGCGACGCGTGCCGATCGAATCGTCATCGCCGCCGAGCGTTTGCCCGAATGGCATGCCGTTCGCCCTGACGTCCTGCTCGATCCGCCGATTACCGCACCACCGTCGCGTTCGGCGCGTACCTGGTCACGCGTGGATGCGCTCGCCGAATTGCTGCGCGGGCGGATGTCCGTCGTTGGTCCGACGACGTCGCGCGAACTGGCCGCGTCGCTCGACGTCGATGTGGCCGATATCGACGAGGCGTTACTGGCGCTCGAGAGCGACGGCGCGGTCCTGCGGGGCGTGTTTACGAATCGCGGGCCTGACCAAGCCCGCGCCACGACGACGGAAAGCCACCTCACCGCAACTGATCGCACTGCGGGGCGGACCTTGTCACGTCCGCCAGATCTCGAATGGTGCGACCGGCGCCTGCTGGCGCGCATTCACCGCTACACGCTCAATCGCCTGCGGGCCGACATCGCGCCGGTCAGCGTCGCCCAGTTCCAGCGCTTCCTGTTCGCGTGGCAGCACGTCGATCCAGACCACGCGCTGACCGGCGCCGAAGGACTGCGCGCGGTCATCGGGCAACTCGATGGGCTCGAACTGCCGGCGCGCGCCTGGGAACGTGACGTGCTCCCGGCGCGCGTCAACGGCTACGAAGCGTCCCTGCTCGATCTGCTCTGCCTGACGGGCGAAGTCTCATGGGCGCGCGTGTCCGCCGGGCCCACGCAGGTCGTCGGCGCGACGCCCATCGCGTTGTTCCTGCGCGAGAACCTCGACTCCTGGCGTTCGCTGCATGAGCCCTCCCTCGAGACTACGTCGACGCTGACCGGTGCGGCGACACGCGTACTCGACCATCTCCGCGTCAGAGGAGCCTGTTTTTTCCACGAGCTGCGTGCCGCATGTCAGCTGTCGGACGACGAGTTGCGGCAGGCGCTTGGTGAACTGGTGTCGACCGGTGCGGTGAGCTCTGACGGCTTCGCCGGGTTGCGCGCGATCGTGGGCGACAGCTCGCCGGCGCACCCGCGCCCGAATCGGCCGGAGGCGGCCGGCCGATGGTTCACGCCACACCGGCCCACGACGTCGGCATGCGGGGACGGCGCCATCGACATGCTCGCATGGGCGCTCCTCCGGCGTTATGGTGTGATCTGTCGACGACTGCTGACCCGTGAGACGCCTGGCGTGCCGTGGCGGGACCTCGTGCGCGTCTACCGGCGGCTCGAAGCCCGCGGCGAGATCCGCGGCGGCCGATTCGTGAGTGGCGTTTCCGGTGAGCAGTTCGCGCTGGGCGACGCTGTCGAGCGCCTGCGCGAGATCCGTCGTGCCGGCGACGACAATCGACTGATCGTCGTCAGCGGCGCGGACCCGCTGAACCTGACAGGTGTTCTCTCGGCTGGCAACCGCATCCGCGCGTCGGTCGGCACGCGGCTGGTGTACCGGAACGGCGTGGTGCTCGCGGCGATGGAAGGCGACATGCTGCGAATGCTGGCGCCATTGGAAGGCGAGGACGCTGCGAGTGTCGCGGCAGCCGCGGCTGGCCGACGAGTACCGGTCATCCGCGGATATGTCGGGCGGTTCGGGCGCTGACGCGCCGCTTTAGCTCGTCCATCGGAATTTCCGGATCCGCCGCTTTTCCCCCGATGGTATCCTTCCCCGGTCACTTGTTGGATCCCGCCGAGTTCCTCTGCCTGCGTCAGTATCGCTGCACGCTTCCAGTCAGCCCGCCGCTTTCCAACGTTTCAAAAGGACTGTGCGATGAGACTTTACGTGGGAAACCTGTCATTCAACACTGAGGAGCCGCAGCTGGAGCAGTTGTTCTCCTCACACGGCGCGGTGGAATCCGTGCACCTGGTGCGCGATCACGTCACCGGGCGCTCGCGAGGATTCGCGTTCGTGGAAATGCCGGATGACGATGCGGGACGTGCGGCGTGCCAGGCACTCGACCAGAAGGATTTCGAGGGTCGTCGGCTGAACGTCAACGAGGCGCGTCCCCAGGAGCGTCGAGGCGGTGGCGGCGGCTTTGGCGGGGGCGGCGGCGATCGCAACCGCGGCGGTGGCGGCGGCTTCGGCCGCGGGCCGAAACGCGAAGCGCGCTGGTAACCTGACAAGGAATGTGAGCGCTGTGCGAATGGATGCGGCGGCCTATTCAGGCAACGGCCACACAAACCGCCCATGCAACGCTCACGATTTACGACTCGCGACTCCAGGGATCCGCGAGCGGCTTCGTCATCAGCACGAGGTGCGCGGGCCTGGTCAACGTCACGTGATCGTGTAAGGGCGCCGTGCCGAACGGCGCAAATCCGAACTGCCGGTAGAAGGCCGGCAGTTCGGAACGAAGATTGACGACGCTGATATCGAGGAAGCGGCACCCCGCCGCTCGACAGTGATCTTCGACGGCCGTGATCAGAGTCCGCGCCAGTCCGCGACCCTGATGATCCGGATCCACGGCCAGCATCCCTAAATACCCGCGATCGGCTCGTACTTCCACCCACACACATGCCGCGAGCCGACCGCGGACCTGCGGATCGTCGATGGCCAGGAACCACGACCCCGTTCGGGTCATCCGGTCGCGAACCTGGTCCGGGTTCGTCCGATCGCCGTCAACGAAGAACTGCTCGACGACGTAGGCGCGGTTGATGACGCGGACGAGTTCAGGGATGTCCGCCTCTTCGGCGATCCGGATCTGCAGCACTCACGTCCCGTTGGCTGACTCGTGCTTCGAACTTCGAACGTCCTGCTTCCTACTTCTTCTTGGCCGTCTTCTTTCGCGACGCTTTTCGCGTGCCCTTGCGCTTGGGCACCTTCGCGCCCTTCGATCGCGCTTCGGAGAGACCGATGGCAATCGCCTGCTTCCGGCTCTTCACCTTGCGTCCGGAGCCGCTCTTCAACGTCCCTTTCTTGCGGCGGCGCATCGTGCTCGCCACCCGTTTGCCAGCAGCCTTGCCGTACTTCGCCATATGTCCTCCCACGTCGCATCGCGAATCGCGAATAGCGAACGGCAGATGCCGATGCTAACATCCTGCCGTTCCGCCTCCATCCGTGGATATCATCTCGCTTACACGACAAGACCCGCGCCGCGACCGCTTGAAACCTGACGCCTGCGACCTCTGGTGCGGGTCCCGCGTTGGCAGCGCGCCGCACGTGAGCACTACCCCGGCTTTTGCCGATGTCACAGCCTCGTCGATCGACGTCGATCCGGCCGCCGCTTCGCGAAGGAGCAGGCCCTGAGCGGTCTGCGTCGTCGGTTGCGCGGGTGGCTCGGCATCGACGCCACCGAGCAACTCGCGCAGCGGACCATCGAGGTCTCCACGAGAGCCGCCGACGCGAGCGTCGTCGCCATGGAAGCCACAGCGCGCGAAGCCGGCGAATCCCGCAAGCTGACCGAACGAACCGCACGTGAGGTGCGCCGGCTCGCGCGCCAGATCGCGGTCCTCAACGGGATCGTTCAATACCAGACTGAAGCCACGACCGAGGCGCTGAAGCGGACTGGCTGGCAAAGCGAGGAGGAGACCCTCGAGCAGCGTCACCTGCAGCACGCGTTCGAGGCGATTGAGGGAACGGGGGACGTCATCGCCGGCCCCTGGACCGGCGAAGTCGGGTTCGAGCTGCTGTACTGGATCCCGTTTCTCAACTGGCTGCAGTCGCACGGCCTGGAGAGCCGGAGGCTGATCATCGTGTCGCGGGGGGAACGGCGGGGTGGTACAGCCACCTGACGTCGCGTTACATCGATCTGTTGTCGCTCATGTCACCCGAACAGCTGCGACAACGGACGACGGAGTCGCAGGAGAAGCGGAAGCAGTACGACCCGAAGCGGCCGCTCGATCAGGAGATCCTCTCGGCTATCGAGGCAGCCTACGGGGTCACCGATGCGGCGCTGGTTCATCCGGCGGCGATGTTCAGACTGTTCGGAGCGTTGTGGCGCAAGCGCGTCACGTCAAGCCTGGTCGATTCGTTTACCAGCTATCAACGGCTCGGCGATCCGCAACCGGCGCCTGCGTCACTGGGCATTCCGGCGCCGTACGTGGCCGCAAAGTTCTATTTCAGCGACGCCTTTCCGCCCACAGACGACAACCGCGCGTTTGTGACTGACCTGCTGCGGCGCACCGGTGAGCAGATGCCCGTCGTCCTGCTCAGCACGGGCGTTCGGATCGACGATCACGCCGACTTCGCGGGCATCGCAGCGCCGAACCTTCATATCGTCGATACCGGCGATGAGCCGCAGAAGAACCTCGAGCGGCAGACCGCGATCATCCGTGGGGCATCAGGATTCATCGGCACCTATGGCGGCTTCTCGTACCTCGCACCGTTCTATGGCGTCCGTTCGGTCTCGTTCTTCTCGCGCCGCAGCTTCGAATCTCATCACCTGGAACTGGCCCATCGTGTCTTCGATAAGCTGCTGCCCGGTGGTTTCGTCGCGCTGGATCGACGGGCGATCGACTCGGTCGCGCCGGCGATGGATCGGTGGAAGCAAGGGAGTCGTGATTCTTGAATCGTGAATCGTGAATCGTGAATCGTGAATCGTGATTCACGGTTCACGGTTCACCCCTATCGTCCGGGGGTAGGCGTCGGATCCCAGCACAGCGTCGGCTGCCCTATCCGCATCGTCGGCTTCACGATCGTCTGCGGGACCTGTGGCTTCGTCGGCGGAGCGGGATTGGTTCTGTCGCTGAAGGGCATCGCCTGCGGTGGACGCACACCGGGCACGACAATCTTGGGATCGACGTTGGACGGCGTGATCATCGTCAGGCCGCAGACCACGCGGCGCGCCGGACCTGCCGGCGCCGGATCGGCGGCCGCGTTTCCCCGATTCGACGGTTGTAATTGCACGTCCAACCGGAATTCATCGCCGCCGCCGCCAATCTCCAGGTCGCGAATCGCGGAACCGAAACCGGACAGCCTGGCGGTCAATACATACACACCCGGAACGACGCGCTCGAAGCGGTAGGTGCCGTCGTTTCCGGTAGTCACCGTTCGGACCGAACCGTTTGCCGCGGGCAGACTCAGCTCGACCGTCGCTCCCGGCAGAGGTCGGCCACTCTGGTCCGCGACCGTCCCGAGCAGGGTGTGCGACTGAACAAGCTGTCGGCCAGGCGCGCCGGCGGCAACGAGGCCGGCCGCAGCAACCACAAGAATGGCGGCCGAGAGCACGATCCATCGGGCCGACATGATGCACCTCCCTGCGATTAGACGGCCGGCCGGTCCACTTAGCTGGAAGTCGTCGGCCAGCCACCAGCTACCGGCTACCGGCTACCGAGCTACCAGCTACCAGCTACCGGCTAGAGACGCGTGTAGTATCCCGGCGTGTCCCTCGCTGCCCTTTCTTTAGCCGCTCTCGTCGCCGCCCTTGTCGTCAGCTGCGTGTCGCAGCTCAACATCGGCGTCCTCGCCATCGTGCTGGCCTGGCTCGTCGGCGTCTATGCGGGGGGGATGCGCGTCGAGCAGGTGCTGGCCGGTTTTCCGGTCTCTCTGTTCGTGACGTTGGTCGGTGTGACATTGCTCTTCGCGCAGGCGCAGGCCAACGGCACGCTCGAACAGCTCGCACGCCGGGCCGTTCAACTGTGCCGCGGCATCCCCGGGCTCATTCCGATCATGTTCTTCGGCCTGACCGCAGCGCTGTCGTCGAGCGGTCCGGGAAACATCGCCGCCACGGCGCTGATGGCGCCGCTGGGTATGGCAGCCGCAGGACGATTTCAGATTCCGCCGTTCCTGATGGCGATCATGATCGCCAACGGTGCAAGTGCCGGCTCCGTATCGCCGATCGCGCCCACCGGAGTCATCGTCAATCAACTGGTCGCCAAGCTGGGATTGCCGGATGCGCGCTGGACGATCTATGTCAACAACCTGCTAGCGCACGCCGCCGTAGCGCTGGCCGGTTACTTCCTGCTCGGGGGGCTCGTACTCCTGCGCCGGGGAGTCAGGCCAGCTCCGCCCGTGGCTGTATACGGTGCCGCTGGCGGGGGCAGCACGACCCAACCGAGGATCGACGACTTTGCGGATCGAACGCCGGACCCGGAGCCGGCGATTAGCGAACGTTCAGCTGATCACGGCAGTCATTCCGCAATGAATTTTGGCTGGCAGCACTGGCTGACGATCGCCGTTATCGCCGCGTTGATCATCGGAGCCATTGCGTTCAACGTGAACGTGGGCATGGCCGCGCTGATCGGCGCCCTGGTCCTGACGGTCGCGCGTGCCGCCGATGAACGCGCCGCGTTCAAGGCGATGCCGTGGAACGTCATCGTCATGGTCACCGGCGTGACGGTTCTGGTCGCCTTGCTCGAAAAAACCGGCGGCATGGACCTGTTCGCCCGGTTCATCGGCAACCTTGCCACGCCCGCAACGTTGACGCCGTTTACTGCCTTCTTCACCGGCCTGGTCTCGATCTACAGCAGCACGACAGGCGTGGTCCTGCCCGCCATGCTGCCGATCGTGCCGGGACTGATTCAACATGCCGGTGGCGGCAACCCGATGGCGCTCGTCTCGTCGATGGTCGTCGGCGGGCATCTCGTCGACGTCTCACCGCTGTCAACACTCGGCGCCTTGTGCCTGGCGTCCGCGCCGCCGGGAACCGATACGCGGCGGCTGTTCAACCAGCTACTCGCGTGGGGAGTTTCGATGACGATCGTCGCGGCGGTCGTCTGCTGGATCTTTTTCGGCCTGCTCGAATGATCGAGACTTTATTGTCCGCGGGTCTTTGCTGTGCTGACGACCTCATGAGAGTTCCGCGTGCTGAAACAGGCGTAGAGTGTTGACGTGGGATTCGCCCCGCGTTCGAGCCGCCTTCTGGCGCTGCTTGCGTGCCTGGCCACGGTCGGCTGCGACCGCGTCACCAAACATGCGGCCGTCACGCTGCTGGCCGACGCACAGGACCGATCGTTTCTGGCCGACACCGTCCGCCTGTCGTACGCGGAGAACACCGGCGGGTTCCTGAGTCTCGGCGCCGACCTCCCGGTCGAGCGTCGGCTGGTCGTGTTCACCATCATCACCGGCGTGCTGCTGGTGACCCTCGCGGCGGCGGCGATTCACCGCCGCTGGGCCGGGGCGCGACTCCTCGGTGCTGCACTGATTGTCAGCGGCGGCGCATCCAACTGGATCGATCGCGTCGCCGTCGGCTCGGTCGTCGACTTCCTCAACCTCGGGATTGGCCCCGTGCGGACGGGAATCTTCAATGTCGCTGACGTGGCGATCATGGCCGGAGTCGTGCTGCTGATGGTCGCCGCCCGGACCTCGCCTGGAGAGATAGTCACCAAGGACTGACGCACATGTCGATACAGCAATGGCGGGCGGGGTGAGCGGCCACGGTGTCCTGGGGATGCTGACAGCATTCGCCATCGCCGCGTGGTCCTCGCCAGCAGCAGCCGCGGCGCAGCAGGCGCAGATCGCGAACCTGACCGGGACCGTCTACGATCCGAACGGACAGCCGGCGGAGAACCTGCTGCTGATGCTCGTCGGACGCGACTCGGACGTGTCGGTGAATGTGCGCAGCGACGGCGATGGACGTTTCCGCGTGACATCGATTCCACCAGGCCGATACCTGCTGCGCACGCCGGTGACGGATCTGCTGTCCCCGGCGGTGGTGGAGATGACCACGGGTGAGAACAGTGTCGAAGCCCACATGGAGCTTGACGATACCGCCGTGCTGATTCGCGTCTGTCGAGAGTGCAAGCCTGCCGAATACCGGCTGCCGGACGCGATCACGCACGAGTTCACCGATCAACATGACGAGCTGTCGGCGGCGATCCTGCGGCGCGCCGAGCCCGAGGAGGGCTGGGACGCATTCAACCAGCGCCCGTATCCGTATCCGCCGGCGATGAAGAATTCGAAGCTGGAAGGATCAGTCGAGATCAGGGGGATGATCGCCATCGACGGCGGGAGCAGCGATCTGGAGGTCGTCTCGTCGACCGACCGCCGCCTGACCGATTCGGCAATGCAGCTCGCGCAGCAGCTGCGCTGGCATCCGGCACGCCTCCGCTCGACAGCAGTCCGGGTGCCGCTGCGTGTGACCGTCGAGTTCTCGATCTACGGCGATTGAGAGTGTGATGCGCGAGAGAGCTCCGCATCGCGACGAGGGTGAAAAAGAAAACGGCCGGCTGCTCTCGCAACCGGCCGTCGTATCCAACAGGACCGCGCGTTACTGCTGTTGCTGCTGCGCTGCTTCACGCTGCGCGGTGCCGCCGGCGAACATGCGACGACCGTCAGCGGTGGTGATGGTGGCGTTGCCGACGTTGGTGGAATCCTCACGCTTCGCGCGGATGCCCTTGACCGACACCTGCTCGCCGACCTTCAGCGTGTCCTTGCGCCAGCCCGAGCGGTACAGAGCGTTCGGTGCGCCGCCCTCGACGCGATAGACGATGGTCTTCCCGTCCGCGCCTTTCGTTTCCACCTGGGTGTAGATGTGCGGGTTCGTCCACTCCACCTTCTTGACGGTGCCGGTGAACTCGACCGGCTTGCTGGTATCGAATTCCGCTGACACGGAATGGTGTGCACGCGCCGGCGTCACGGCGACGATGGTGCCGAACGCCAGTACGGCGAGCCCAGAAATGAGCTTCTTCATAGATCCCTGCTATTTCCCTACTGTTGCGCCTGCGCGCCGCCGCGTGCCCGCGAACATCCGACGGCCATCCGCTGTGGTGATGGTGGCCTGCCCGACGTTCAGCGAATCGTCGCGCTTCGCACGAATTCCCTTTACGGTGACTTCCTCGCCGACCTTCAGCGAGTCCTTGCGCCAGCCCTGACGGAACAGCGAGTTCGGCGGTCCACCTTCGACGCGGTAGACAACCGTCTTGCCGTCGGGCGTCTTGGTTTCGACCGACGTATAGATGTGCGGGTTCGTCCAGTCGACTTTCTTGATCGTTCCCTTGAATTCGATCGGCTTGCTCGTGTCGAACTCCGCCGCGACCGAGTGATGAGCCCTTGCCGTGGCCGCACCAACGATCATCGCGACGACGGCAACGAACAGGACCGAGGCTTTACGTGCCATTGAAATTCCTCCCTGCATGAATCGCACGCGGACCGAATCCGCTATCAATAATCGTCCTCCGGTGGGGTCCACCGCTTGATCGCGCCGCTCAGAATATTGTCGAGATTATTCTCCTCGCACGAATATTCCATGATGACATCGCCCGCCGGCTTGATGCGCCAGGTGCGGACGTTCATCCAATCCTGCGTGTAGGTCAGCGGGTCGTGCACGGTGACGGTGTGCTCGATCGTGTTCGAGTCCGTCCGCTTCAAGGTGTTGGTCATCACCAAGTCCTTGCTGTGCGGATGACCTGACGTGTCGAGGCGCGTGTAGCCGTTGAATCCCTTGGTCTCGATGATCAAGGTGTCGCCGTCCCATCGGCCGGTCGAGATACCGTTCCAGCTCTCCGGGATGTCGGCCGGCCACTTGAAGGCAGGGTTGGTCGGGACCCAGTGGAACCAGGTGTTCTGCTCGAACATGATTGCCAGCGCGTCGTTGTTCTGCACCATCTGCAGGCCGTGCGGCGAGTTGATGTTGCGAGACATCCCGAACGGCAGGCAGGTGCCGGCATAGTCACCCTTGTTGACCGGGTCGTATTCCTTCCAATGCTTCAGGCCCTTCTCGGTGTAGGGCAGGTCGTAGGTACGGGCGCCCCGACCGGTTGCCGAGGCCCGCGCATCCGCCAGCGGCTCACCCATGCGCGCGAACTGCAGCGGCATGCGCGTCTTGGGATCGAGCACCGATCCGCGCGCCGCCATGTCGGGCGTGTAGGGGTTGTTCCAGTGGCCGCTCATATCCGGCTTGCCGTTCGGCAGGCGTGGCGTTGGACCCGCTGGCGGCAGGTTCGCCGCACCGCGACCACCACCGCGGGCACCACCTCCAGCCGGTGCCCCTTGCGCCCCCTGCGCACCCGGGGCCGCGCCACCCTCGCGCTGCGCCAGCGTCAGCACCGGCGTAACGGCCATCGCCGCCACGATCGCCGCCCACATCAGGCCCTGATTTAAACGAGTGCTCACGGTCAATCTCCCTGAAGAATCCACCCGGATCGGGACGCGCCACGGACGCCGCCCCAGATATCTGTAACGCGTGAGGATAATCCGTGCATGAGCGAAGGGCAAGACGATTGCACGGCCGCGCCGCCGATTGCTTGAGAAATGGCTTGTCTCGGCCATCTCATTGATTCTACAGATGTTGGCCCGCCTGGGCTGTCCGCCGCAGGTCGTCCGCCGATTTCACATCTGCACCTTCTTCGACCGTCTGACGGGTCGGAACCCTCCCGAGACGGCGCGGACCTGACAAAACGCCGACACCATCCTCGAAACTTCCCTACCGAGTTCGGTCCCGAGGGCTCGACCTGAGCCTTTGGGAGTCGGGCCGTCGTCAGCCGTTTCGGAGTTAGGCGTCATCACCGCCTGCGAGAAACGAGGCTGGGAAGAGATGGGCACTCCCGTCCATGTTTCCGGTTTCTGAATACCGCAGTGGCGTGCCGTCGGGTTTAAGGAGGTCGCCCGCGACCACGTGCGCGACCACGATGATGTGATCCCCCGCTGGAAGGTGCCGGTCGACGTGACAGCCAAGCCATGACACGGCGTCCGGCAGCACGACGAAACCTTCCGGCCCGGTGTTCGTGCGCACGCCAGAGAACTTGTCGAGCTCGCGTCCCGAGGTCAGGCCGAAATGACGCGCCACCTCCAGCTGACTCGAGTCGAGCACATTGACCGCAAACCGACGGCCCGCCTCGATCAGCGGCCAGGTGGCATTGTGCGGATTGACGCTGACCGCGAGGAGCAAAGGAGCGAACGACACCTGCATCACCCATGCGGCCGTGAATCCGCCCTGCGTCCCCTCGTGCGAGGCGGTCACGACGTAGACGCCGGTGGTGAGACGACGGAACAGTTCGACGGGAGGCGCGGGCACGGAGAAATCTTAACGATTCTTGATTCTGATTCTGACTGATTCGTGATTCGTGATTGGGATTCGCCTTGGGTTTCCGGAGGGCTCGCGCATAATCCTCGTGAATGTTGCTCTGCCGTCTGCTGCGAGGCACTGTCGCGTCCGTCCGATTCACGAATCACGAATCACGAATCCAAGGAGCCGCCATGTCTGACCGCTATCTCCGCATCGTGCTCACCATCATCGCCGTTGAACTGGGGTGGCTGGGCGTCAAGGACGTGATGCCGACGGTTGCCTCCGCGCAGGCGCAGCCGGCGGCGACGCGAGTTGTGATCACCGGCGTCGATCTACCGACGCGGACCCAGTTTCTTCCGGTTGCCGTCGCCGGCAGCGTTCGCGGCGTGACCGTTCCGCAGTGGGCGCAAGCGGACGCCCTGCACGTCGAACCAGGCGAGCGCGGCTTCCGTGTGGAGTCCGGCGATCGGCCGCTGCGCGTCGAGGTCAGCGGTCCGGTGAATGCACGCGTCGTCGAGCCGATCCATGTCGACACGTCACAACCCCTCGACGTGCGCGGCGTGGTCCAGACGTCAGCACGGCCGGGCATATAGGGCGTTCCGACGGAATGTTCTGACCGATGTCTCCTGACGATCGGTGCAGCGAAGCCCGCCGGCTGCAACAGATCGACGCCGCGATGCGCGCCGGGACCTCGACGCGTTACGCGCGGCCGTGGGCGATCCGGCGGTGATTCCCAACGGGCGCCTGCATCCGGCCATGGGGACCTGTCTGGTACGGGCGATCGCGCTCAGCCCCCTGCCCTTCATCCGGACGCTGCCGGAGCTTGGCGCCGATCCGAATGCGCCGGCCGACGATGGCTTTCCGCCCTTGATCTCCGCTCTGTTCAGCGGACGCAGTGCGCCGGGATTGACGCCGCGCACCGACGTCACCGAGCTCGTCCGCCTGCTGCTCGCCTTCGGTGCGGATCCGAATCAGCGCGGCATCAACGACTACACCGCCGACGCGGCAGCGTCTCCGCTCGGGGCTGACGCTGCTCACTGACATTCCCGGGATCGGCGGACCTGTCCGGCGGCAGCACGTTTATCGGATCAGGCTGCGACTTCTCCTCAATCGAGGCGAGGCGGTGCGCTGGACGACGCCGTGGGGTCCCGTCGGTGCGGCCCGCCTGGAAGACGACGGCGAGACGCTGGTCATCGAGGTGCGCGTCGATCGGCGATCGTTCATCAGCGGATTGTTCTACGGGATCGATGGCATGCGGGTCGGCGGCACGCGACGACTCGAAATCGCGCCTCACCTCGGCTACGGCGAGCAGGGCGTGCCCGGCATCATCCCCGGCAACGCGGTGCTGATCGCGGAGGTCACGGTGGTCGGGGAGAGATAGTCGTTCGAGGCGTTCGAATCGTTCGAGGCATTCGAATCGTTCGAGGCGTTCTGAGTCGTTCGACTTCGCGAACCGAAGGGTTCGAACGCGTCGAACGACTCGAACGATCGGATCGCTACTTCACGTGCTTGCTGACCAGCTTGGTCATCTCGAACATGTTGACCGAGCCCTTGCCAGCGAACACCGGCTTCAGCGCCGCGTCGCTGTTGATCATCCGGCGGTTCTTCTGGTCCTGGAGGCCGTTCTTCTTGATGTAGGCCCAGAGCCGCTTGGTGACTTCGGTGCGCGGCAACGGCTTGTCGCCGACCACCGCCGCGAGCGCCGAGTCCGGTGTGACAGGGGCCATGAAGGCGGCGTTCGCCCGGCCGCGGCCGGCGGACTTGCGGGCACCCTTGGCGCTCTTCGCGCTCTTCTTCGCTGCACCCTTCCGCGCCGGAGCGGCGCGCTTGACGCTCTTCACACTCTTCTTCTTCGCACCCTTCGCACTCTTCGCGCTCTTCTTGGCCATCCGTGCTCCTTCACGCGCCCGTGTCGGCCGCGGTCTGCGGCGGCGATCGACGCTGAAAACAGGGAGATTATGCCTGAAAAGTGGAGCGATGGCGCAGGAGAAATCGCACGATCACGCTGTCGATCGCCGCCGCGATCGTCGGCACGCGCGAGTGACGATCGTGCCGCGAGCCTCGTCAGGCTCGCCTGGAGATCAGCATTGATGGTGCGGTTCGATCACTAGGTCCTCCTGGCGACTCGGTGATCCCTCTCGCAGCGCTACCGCAGTCGCGCCGTCGCGACCACCGCCGAATGAAGGCGCAGCACTTCGCCGGGAACGGTGCCCAACGTGCTCTCGTCCCAGCGAAATTGGATGGTTCGCTCACCGTCATCATCGCGGCGTTGCACGGTCATTGTCGTGGTCACGCAGTCGCTGCAGATACCGGAAGTGCCCACAGCGGGGTGTGCCGAGACATCCGCAACCAGGCGAACGTCTGCGACCAGCTTTCCTATCGATTGCTGGGCCCCCGCAGCCAGACGTGAAGGACACGACGCTGTCGACGGGCAAAGCAGCTCTCCCGCGGAACTCGCGGTGAAGCTCCCCGAGCCGCGGCCGGTGAAGCCGCCGCTCGTCTCGATCCGGACAATCCAGGCTCCGGCCCCCGCAGGGAGCGCGAACGTCGGAGATTGAGCCACCTGCGCAGCCAGGAAGAGGAGCACAACGGTTGCGGTCACGCTGGATTAGACGGACTGCCGCAGCCGAGAGTTGGAGCGATGCAGGCGCTCGAGCACGTGCACCAGTTCCGGCGGGTACATGGGGATCTCTCCGCCTGTCAGCCGTCCGATTGCAACCCATACCGCCGGGCCGTCACAAACGGTCTCGTTGACGACGAACCGTTCGTGCTCATAGGACGAGGGATCGGCGAATGTCGCATCGAAGAGGAACGTGATTTCGTGGTGCAGACGTCCACCCCACTCACAGACGTCCTCGACGACATCCAGCGGTGACACGTCGCCCAGCTCGACGCCGATTTCCTCGTGCAGCTCACGCCGGACCGTGTCGGCGGCCCGCTCGCCGAACTCGATCGCGCCGCCGAGAAATCTCCCGTAACGGACGCCGGAGGCGGGGTCGAGCGCGAACGAGAGCAACACGTCGCCGCCGCGTCGAATGATGGCCCTCGCCTTGACCTTGATGGGCAGACCGCGGTTCATGTGTCAGTCGACGAGGCGCTTGGCGTCCCGTTCGTTCTCGAGGCAGACAAACTCGATCAGCTCGTCCGCCGCCAGCAGCCGCTGATTTATTCGCACCGTCCACGGGCGGGTGTAGGCCCTGGGATCGTTGACCGTCACGTCGATCTCGAGGCGACCGAACGTAGGCCGTCGGAAGCGTTCGGTGATGCGCGCCTCCGTGGTGAAGGGACTCCCGTTCACGTCCAGCCAGCCGTTGTCGCGCAACCCCGTCGTCTCGACGACGAGGGTGTCGCCATCCCAATGGCCCACCGAATACCCGAACCACCAAGGCTCATGATCGCCGGTCGGCACCGGGCGCCCATCGAGAAACACCTGGCGCAATCCGGCGTTCGCCTCGTAGGCGATCACCATCACCGTTGCCGACTGCACGATCTTGCGTGGCTGCGAGTGCGTGTGGAGTTGCATGAAGCCGAGCGGCAGGCAATGGGCGTCGGGATTGTCTCGCGAGTTGCTCGCCATGCGCTGCCGCCGCAGTTCGGCCGCCCACGGCGTGAATGGCAGGCCGTCCTTGAGGTTCGCCCCGACGTTGACGAACGTTGCGACCGGTGCGCCATCGAGCGACGGCAACATCGGCGCGCCGAGACGTCCCGCCGGCGGCACGCGGCTATCCCAGACGCCTGACAGGTCCGGCTTGCCGTCGGGTGTCCGCGGTGCGGCAGCGGCCAGGTTCACCGTGCCGTCCGACAGCCGCGGCGTGTTCGGAGGTACGTAAGAAGGCCACTGTGCCGAGACCGACACAGTGGCCAGGAGAACCAGGACGAACGCGCAGCGACAGGCCGCGTGCATCGCCCTGTTGTTACTTCGAGACCGACAGCCCGGTGATCGACACGTCCGGCAGGGCGTGGTTCACGCGCATGCCCCAGATGCCGTCGGTGTTGATGCCGGTCTTGGGCGTCGACGTCACCACGGTACCGTTGACGACATAGTCGATCTTGTCGGCGAGCACGCGGACTTCGAGTGTGTTCGCGGCCTTGCCGCTGGCGTCGAGCTTCACGATCGCCGGGCTCTGCGCCTTTGCCACGACGTCCTTGGTGTCGTTATTGCCCGCGCCGGTCCGCTGCTTGACGAGATAACTGCCGTCCTGCGGCGCGACCAGGAAGTAGGTATAGCTCTCGGTCGGCCCGCCCAGATCCTTTCCGCCGAAAACGAACCCGATGTAGTTGACGTGGCTGCTGCGCGCGTTCTGAGTGAAAGTCCCCTTCAGCGTGTAGGCGCCCGTCGCCGTGTTCGACGGGTGATAAAACACGGCCGCCTTGGGGTTGGCGGTGTGAAATCCACCGGCAATGGCGGTGAACTTCACATCGCCAGCCGGATCCGGATCGGACGCCTCCGTGCTCGCGTCAACCCGCTCCTTCCAACCGGCGGTCGAGGTCAACTGCGACTGCGCGCTGACCGAAATTCCGGCGAGAGCCACTACGGCCGCCGCCACCACAAGATAACGCTTCATCTGAACGCTCCTCGAAAAAGACTCTGAGACTCTACCAAAGTTCTAGTGTGATTCAATTCAGGCGGATATCGCGGCCGAGTACGGAAAAGACAAGCCCGATGTCGATGATGGCCAGGCAGGGCGTGACGAGTTGCGGATTCAGTCGCGGTACGGCCAGCCAGACGCCAGCGCCCAGAAATACCGCGACGATGGCAACGCGGCGTTTCCCCTCCAACAGCGCCCAGCCGACCAGAATCAGGAAGACGAAACGCGCGATCCACGCACCGGCGGCGACGGACCCGGCATCCACCCGAGCTTAGACGGTACACCAGGATCGGCGGCCGTGCCTGCGATACTCACAGGATGCGTGTCGATATCTGGTCCGACATCGTCTGTCCGTGGTGCTACATCGGAAAACGCCGGTTCGAACAGGCGCTCACGCGGTTCGAACACAGCGTTCCCGTCATCGTCCTCCACCACTCGTTCCAGCTGAATGCGGGGGCGGCGCGCGATCAGACGAGCGATCGCCGCGAGATGCTGATGCGTAGGTACCGGCTGACGGCGCGCCAGGTCGAAGCGATGGATGAGCGGATGACCGAGACCGCAGCAGCTGAAGGGTTGGACTATCACCTCGAGGGGACGGTCACCGGTAACACAGCGGCGGCACACCAGCTGGTACACCTGGCCCATCACCATGGACTGCAGGACACCATGCTGGAACGTCTCTATCGGGCCTACTTTGTCGAGCAGCGGTCCATCTTCGACCCGGCCTCACTGATCGGCCTGGCGGGTGAGACCGGGCTCGATTCGACGGAGGCCGCAGCGGCCCTGCGCGACGAACGCTATGCAGCCGCGCTCGAGCGCGACCTGGATGCCGCGCGGCAACTTCGGATTACCGGCGTTCCGTTCTTCGTGATCGACGGACGACTCAGCGTGTCTGGCGCGCAGCCGCCGGACGTGTTCCTCGACATGCTGAATCGAGCGGCCGGAGAACCGATCGACGCGTGAGGGCTTTCCGGCGACCGGCCACCAGCTACCGGCCACCGTCTTCCGACTACCGGGCTACGGGCTACAGCTACCGGCCACCAGCCACCGGGCCAAAAGCTACCGGCCACCGGCTACCGGCTAGCGGGCCAAAAGCTCCGGCCACCGGCTAGCCGCAGCACCCAGCTACCCCGCCGGCCACTCTGGTTTCGGACGACCGCGCCAGAGCCAGGCGATGTAGTCCACCATTGGCGGCTCGGCGCCGACCGCCCGTAAGCGCGTGTTCACCTGCGCCCTGTGATGCGTGCTGTGGCTGATGACCTGCAGGATCGTCTCGCCCAGCGTTGTCGGCGCCAGCGTCTGTTTTGATTGCTGCTCGATCCAGCTGACCCAAGGGAGCCGGATCGTCCCCTTCAGCGCATCCCCGTCGAGATCGGCGATGAACGCCCGTGCCTCGGGGTAATAGGTCCGCACACCGGCGAGTTCCTCGTCGAGGTGCACCGCGTCGAAGTTGTCACGGAACGTAAAGGGACGTCCCTTCCACGCATCGAGGAACGCGCGCTGCACGCTGGACGCGTGCAGCAGGTACTTGCACAACTGCGCGTCCGCAACCGCGGCTGGACGTGTGAACGTGGCACTCCAGACCGCGGCGTCGGCCGATTCCATGTGATCGAAGAGGTCGAGGAGGACGTGGTTCATATCAGGCGCCCGCACGACGCGACTTGCGAGTCATCGAATCTTCCGTTTCGCATGTTGCAGTGGCGCTTTGCATTTCGCATTTCGCATTTTGCATTCTGAATTCTGCATTCATATCGACGTCCTACCACTCGGTCGGCTTGTAGTCCTTCAGAAACTGGCCCCAGACGTGCGCGCCGCTGTTGATCCCGCTGATGATCGGGTCGACGATGCGCGCGGCGCCATCGACGATATCGAGCGGTGGATGGAACCGGTGCTCGGCCGTCTTCCTCGCGGCGATCTGAACCGGGTCCTCATCGGTGATCCAGCCGGTGTCGACGCTGTTCATGTGGATGCCGTCATGGTGGTAGTCCGCGGCGGACGTGCGCGTCATCATGTTCAACGCCGCCTTCGCCATGTTCGTGTGCGGATGTCGCGTCGTCTTGAAGTTCCGGTAGAACTGACCCTCCATCGCCGACACGTTGACGATGTGCTTGTCGCGCTCCGGCGTGCGGAGCATCAGCGGTTTCAGGCGCGCGTTGAGGATGAACGGGGCGACCGCGTTGACCAGGTGAACCTCGAGCAGTTCGACTACAGGGACCTCGTGCAGCAGCAGCCGCCAGGAGTTGCGATCGCGCAGGTCGATCTGCTGCAGATCCTGATCGAGTCGCCCCTGCGGAAACATGGTGTTGCCGGATTCGGCGCGGCCGCGACGCAGCTCCCCTGCGTCATCGAGCCCGGCGGCCGCGTCCGGCGCAGCGGACCCGGCGTCGTAGCGTGGGCCGCGCGCAGCAGGCCCGGCGTCGTAGCTCGCCCCTCGCGAAGCAGGCCCGCCGTCGTAGGCCGGGCCTCGCGGAGCAGGCCCGGCGTGATCCTCCGGCAGCAGCGCCACCTGCGACAACTGCGCGGAGTGGGTCAGTCCGGCGACGTTGGCCATGTCACGCGCGAGCGTGTCCTCCGCAGCGCCGCCTTCAGGCAGCATCCGATACGCGCGCAAGCCTTCGTACTTGCCGAGCAGCCCTCGCACGTCAGCAGACATGTCGGCGTGCGCCGCCTGCTCACCCGCCATCATGTGCGCGTAAAACGCCGGCGGGCGGCGCACGGTCTGACACGCGTTGTTGACGATGAAGTCCAGCCGGGCGTGCGTGGCCAGGATCTCGCGGCAGAATGCCTCCACGCTCGGCGTGTGGCGAAGGTCCAGTCCGTAAATCTCGAGGCGATCCTTCCAGTCGGCGAAATCGGGTTCCTGCGCGTATCGCGTCGCCGAGTCGCGCGGAAACCGTGTGGTGACGATCAGGTGCGCACCACAACGCAGCAGCTTCAAGCCGGCCTGGTAGCCGATCTTCACGCGGGCGCCGGTCACCAGCGCGACGCGACCCCGCAGGTCGGCCAGCTCGGTCCGCTTGGCGAAGTTGAGGGCGGCGCACTCGGGACAGAGCTGGTCGTAGAAGTGGTGAATCGTGGTGTACTTCTGCTTGCAGACGTAGCAGTGTTTCAGCTCCGACGCTTCGGCCGGCGCATCAGCGAGGGGTTCGAATGCGGTCTCGGGCAGGAAGTAGTTCGGGGTGGTAAACACCGGCTTGCGACGCAGCGTGCGGATGCCGGTCTCGTGCAAGCTCGCCTCGGTCCGTTGCACGCGCGCCGCCTTGTGAACCCGCCGCTCATCCTTCTGCAGCTTCCGCCGGAGCGTGCGATCCGGATAGGCGATGCGGCTCACTGCCTCCTTGAAGCGTGCGCGCTCCTCGTCCGCCAGCCCGTTGAGCAAGCCGGGGTCCGCCGCAATCGCCTCGAGCCGCTCCAACGTTTCCTGCAGATACCGAAGATCCGCGGCCGTCGTCTTGTTCTCCCGCATTCCTTTCAGCGTAAACCGGCTGGCGGCTAGCTGGTAGCCAGTAGCCGGTAGCTGGTAGCCGGTAGCCAGTAGCGGGTAGCTGGTAGCCCGCTAAGGCCGAGCGGACTGGCGGCTCATCGCTACGGCGACCAGCTCGCACCACTTACCACCGACCACCGACAGCCACCGGCCACCGGCTACCGGCTACCGGCTACCGGCTACCGGCTACCGGCTACCGGCTACCAGCTAGACTCCTCCCATGTCCGATCGCAACGCTCGCACGGTCTACTCAACAGCCACTGGCGGTACCTGCGTGAAGTGCGGGTGGCCGCAACGCGACTGCAAGTGCAGCAGCCAGTTCGCCCGTGACGAGCCGCTGCCGTCGAAGATCGTCGCCAAGCTGCGAATGGAGAAAAAGGGGCGCGGCGGCAAGACCGTCACCGTCGTGTACGATCTGCCCGATAACGCGGCCTTCTTGAAGGAACTCGCCGGCGAATTGAAGCGTGCCTGCGGGACCGGCGGCAGCGTCGTCGACAACACCGTGGAGATCCAGGGCGATCAGCGGGAACGCGTGCGTGACGTCCTGCTGAAAAAGCGGTGGACCGTCAAAGGTTAGTCAGCGGTTCGCCACCGCGCCGAACTCGGACGGGGGCCGCCGGTGGTGGGTGGCCGCCTCATAGGCTGACGCGATCCGGATCAGCAGCATCTCGTTGAACGGCGCCGCGATCACGTCCACGCCGACCGGGAGTTGCGCGGAAACGGGACCGACCAGCCGCGTGCCATTCTGTCCGTCTCGCTCACGATCCCACACCTCGGTGGTAAAACCGGCCGGCACGGTGATCGCCGGAAATCCCTGCTGGCCGATCACCGACCAGCCAATCGGCGTGCGTCCGGCGGCTGCCGGCTCACGCGGATTTGTCAGCTTGCGCGGGGGCACCGTCGACATCGGCGAAAACCAGGCATCGACCTTCTGTTCCTGCATGCACTGCAGCAGCAGCGTCTGCAGCCCGGCGCGCAGTTCCAGTCGCTGCGACGGGTCGTACATCGCCTGGCGTTCCGCGGTCTCACGCGCCTGCTTGCGGTTCGGAAAATTCGGATCGGTGTAGAAGCGTGCCTTGGTGATCAGATCAGCGTTCGACGTGATGTTCGCGTCGTCGCGTTCGCTCAAATACTTGTTGATCTGATAGCGATCCTCGCCGACGACCGCTACGGTGTTGAGAGTCAGCAGTGATACGGGAGGTCGAACGCGCAGCAGTGTCGGAGTCCATCTCGCAAAGCACTGATCGAACAGCGCCTTACCGGGACCTGGATCGACGACGGTCGCGCCCAGCTTGCGAAGATCTTCGATCGCCTTCTCGGCGAGAGCCAGGCTCTGCTCGTCCGCCTTCGTATAGGCATCCCGGTTCATGTACTCACGGATGACGCCGATGCGCACGCCGTCCAGACGCCGCGCCGATGCCGCGGTTGCGTACGGCTGCGCTGGCGTGCGCCCGACGCTCTGCACGGTAACGGGATCCATCGGGTCGTAACCGGCGATCACGTCCAGGATCTTCGCCGCGTCGGCCACCGTCCGGCAGATTGGACCGGTTCGCATGTTGATACCCGCACCGATCATCCCGTCGTGGCTGACGAGCTCCACGGTGGGAGCAATTCCGACCAGGCTGTTCACGGCCGACGGCCAGCGGATCGACACGACCGTCTCCTCGCCGATCGCACACGTCACCAGGTTCGCGGCTACCGACGATGCCGAACCCGCGCTCGACATTCCGGGTTCCCGCTCGGTGTCGTACGGGTTGCAGAACGTGCCGCCGAAGGAGCTCCGCGCGCCGTCAACGGCGTACTCCGCCAGATTCGCCTTCGCGAGGATGATTGCGCCCGCATCCCTCAACCGCTTCACGAACGTCGCATCGTCGGGCGGGCGATCGTTCGCGTAGTCGGCATCGGCACCGGCGGTCGTCCGCATGTCGAAGGTGTCGTACTGGTCCTTGATCGCCATGACGACGCCGTGCAGCGGGCCGACGAGTCGGCCGGTACGGGCGAACTGGGCATCCTGCGCTGCGGCGGTCTCGAGCGCATCGGGCATGGACGGCCGGTTGTCGGTGGTATCCGTCAAGCTTCGCGCCTTCCGCGCGTCGAATCCCCATTTCTCACGCGTCGCCGGCCGCAGGTTCAGCGTGACGAGCGCGTTGATCTGCCGTGCGTGCGGGATAGTGGTGATCGGGCCGAGTATGCCCTGGGGCTGATTCACGCAGGTCCCGTTGTACGACTGTGCACGCCACAGGTACTGCTCGACGAGTGCGGCGGTCGTGATCTGTTTCTGCTGCAGCGCCTGCTGAATGCCGGCGATGGTTGCCTCTTCCACCGTGAACGGAGGTCGCCGCGTTTGCGCGACGAGCGTCGCTGTCGAGAGGGCCAGGATGATCGCGAGAGCCTTCATCATCGACGGTCTCCAGAAGTTCAGTGAATGCGGCCAGCCTACACGCGTGAGGTGTGGCGAGCGGCAGCATATGTCTGCAGACGCCCGTAAGCCACGACGCACAGCAGCACGCCAGCGACGAACGGCAGTATGGCGAGCGACACCGGCTGTGTCATCAGCGTAACCGTCACGGCGCCGATCATGATGATGAGCAGGCCGATCGCCGCGATCGGCGTCAAGCGTGGAAGGATACCCGTCAACTGCGGCACGATCAGGCCGATCGCGCCCAGGCATTCGCATACGCCGATGAAGCGGATGAAACCCGCGGACACCGGGGATCCGGGTGGGGCCATCTGCGCGGGATCCATGAAGAACTTCGACGTGCCGGCGAATGCATACAGCAGGGCCAGCAGGATCTGCAGTGTCCAGAGAAATTTGTTGCTTCGAACTATGGCCATCGTCTCTCCTCGAGCCCGCGATGCTCGGCTCTGTGTATACGTCGAACCAGCCCGGCGTCAATCGACATGGCGGAGATTGTGGGAACCCGTCGGTTTGAGTACAGTCTGTCGGTTCAACGTTTCAACGCGCAGGAGCCATAGCAATGCGAAGCAGAATCCTGAGTTCAGCACTGGTACTGATGATGGTGGCGGCCTTCGCCTTCGAGGTTGCCGCGCAAGGCGGACAGCCGGGTGGCGCAGCTCCGGGGGCACAGGGCGCTCCCGCCGGCGACGGGCGGCCGGGTGGCGGTGGACAGGGCGGCGGGGCGGCACGCGGCGGCGGTCGCGGCTTCAGCCTGCCGCCGCTGTTGATGGAAACCGATGCCTACCCCGATGGCGGCATCATCCCGGCGAAGTACGTCTCGGCGAACAATGGCGGAAACACGCTGCCCGCGTTCAAGGTGTCGAACATCCCGGCCGGGACGATGTCGTTCGCGGTGATCTTTCATGACCTCGACGTCGCGCTGGGTGGTCCTGCCGACGTGCTGCATATGATGGCGTGGAACATCCCTTCTTCCGCCAACGGCTGGCCCGAGGGCAAGCTGCCTGAGGGATCGGTGTATGGCCAGAACTCGATGCGGAACGCCGGCTACACCGGACCGGGCGCGCCGGCGGGACCGCGCTTCCACCATTACGTCTTCGAACTCTACGCATTGAACAGCAACCTCGACCTCCCGCCGACAGCAACCCGCGACGACCTCATCAAGGCGATGGCGGGTAAGACCACGGCGAAGGCGGCATACGTCGGCCGCTACCGTTCCGGTGAAGCGCCGGCTGCCCCTGCGGGGGGCCGGCAGTAAGAGCGGGTCGCGGACCTGACAAGGTCCGCGCCACGCCGATCCCCAATCGCCGGCTGACACGGCGCGCGCCAACGCTGACGTTAAATCGCGGACCTGAGACTATCGCGCGGTCTACCCGAGATTGCGCGCCTCACAACCGCGGAGTCAAACACAGGGCGGTCCTGACGGACCGCCCTTTCGCTTTTCGGAAGCGTTTCGCAGCGCGGAAACGGCATCCCGCTTGTTTCTGCCCGGTTCATGCGGTGGATGTTTCTGGTCGCCGCCGTGCTGGCCTTGCCGCTTGCGCCAGAGCCGTCAACAGGTCCAGTCGGCGTCGATTTTCAAAACGTGCACGTCCACGTGGCTCCTGGAGTCGTAATGGAAGTGCAGCACCTCCAGGGCGCGCTCGTCAGCAACGTTGACGGAGCGCCTCCGACCTGGTGAGACCCTTTCCGTGTTAGTGCGAGGTGTGGTTCGTGCTGGTGCGATTCGCGATCCTTGCTGGTGCGAGGCTCGATCCGTGTTGGTGCGAGGCGCGATTGTGCTGGTGGAGACGTGGCGCGGACCTTGTCAGGTCCGCGAGAGGAAGTCTCGCCAGACCGCGAACCGCTTCGGTCAGCTCCGGCTGCGACGCGGCGCCGTAGGAGATTCGCAGAAAGCTTTCGCCGTGCGGACCAAATGCGGCACCGGGAATCGTCACGATATCGGCTCCCCCATCGCACCATCACGGATCACCGTCGCACCCACAAGCATCACCATCGCACCGCCGGGTATCACCCTCGCACCATCGGCGATCACCATCCGCACCGACACGCATCGCCTCGCACGTCTAGCGCTGACAGACCGGACAGTAGAACGTGGAACGCCCGGCCTGCACGATCCGCTTGATCGTGCCGCTGCACCCGCGCCGGGAACAGCGCCGTCCCTCGTGGTCGTAGACACGAAATCGATCCTCGCCGCCGGCCCGGTGCTGGTTGGCGATGGCGTCGTGCAGCACCGACCTGATGGCCTTCACGAGTGCGACCGTTTCAGGACGAGGCTGGCCAGTTCGGTTGACGATGGAGCCGGCCCGACGTTTCGGGGAGAGCCGCGCAACGTGAAGCGCCTCGCAGGCGTAAATGTTTCCCAGACCAGCCACGATGCGCTGGTCGAGCAGCGCAACCTTGAGTGGCGTCTTGCGACCCGACAGCGCGCCGGCGAGGGCCCCGGCGGAGAAACCGCGATCCAGCGGCTCCGGACCGAGGTCGCCGACGGCGCTGTCCGTGGTGCGCTCTTCCGCTGTCAGGAGCCTCATCAATCCAAAGCGGCGCGGATCGGTGAACACGATCGTCGCGCCCGTCGACATCTCGAACAGCACGTGATCGTGCTTGCCGAGGATGTCGCTCTCGCGATCGCCGTACTCGCGGTACGTGACGCGACGCCGGCCTCGCATGCCGAGGACCCGCAACCAGCCGGACATGCCGAGATGCATCAGGAGGCTGTCGCCGGACGCGAGCTCGATGAGCAGGTACTTGGCCCGGCGCCGCACGGCCCGGACCGTTTGCCCTTCCAGGCGCTCCGCGAAGTCCGCCGAAAACGGCAGCCGCAGGTCTGCTCGCCGGAGAATCACCTGGTCGATGCGTGCACCCTCCATGGCCGGTTGCAGGAACCGGCGGACGTATTCGACCTCCGGGAGTTCAGGCACGGTACGCAGCTATAGTGGTGGTCATGACCCGATTTTTAGCCATCGTGCTCACCGCAATCATGGGCGTTGGCGTCGGTGCCGATGAAGGCATGTGGACATTCGACAATGTGCCCAGGGATACGATTGCGCGCAAGTACCAAGTCTCGCTCACTGACCAGTGGCTGCAGCGCGTACAGCAGTCAGTGGTCCGTCTGGAAAGCGGGTGCACCGGCTCGTTCGTGTCCGCCGAAGGGCTGATCCTGACCAACCATCATTGTTCAGCCGAGTGCCTGAGTGATCTCTCAACCGCGCAGCGCGACCTCATCGCGGACGGATTCGTGGCCACCGGACGCGAGCAGGAGCTCCGCTGTCCCGGTCAGCAGGTGTCGGTGTTGATGGCCACGGAGAACGTGACGCCCCAGGTCACCAAGGCGATTTCGGGAGTGCCGGCGGCGCAGGTCGCCGCATCCCGGAACACGGCACTGACCAATCTCGAGAGTCAATGTGAGGACGCGGCCACGAAAGCGGGGACCCCCCGCAAGTGCGAAGCGGTGACGCTGTATCAGGGCGGCCAGTACTGGCTGTACAAGTACAAGCGGTACGACGACATCCGGCTCGCGTTCGCACCGGAAGCGGCGGTCGCCGCGTTCGGCGGCGATCCAGACAATTTCCAGTTTCCGCGGTGGTGTCTCGACATGTCGATCCTGCGAGCCTATGAAAACGGCAAGCCGGCGGCAACTCCGACACACCTGACGATCAACTGGGCCGGCGCGATGGCCGGCGAGCCGGTGTTCGTCGCCGGTCACCCCGGCACCACGCAACGGCTCCTCACCGATGCCCAGCTGAAGACCCAGCGCGATCTCGTCCTGCCGTTCTGGTTGTTGCGTTATTCGGAATTGCGCGGCCGGCTGATTCAGTTCTCCAAGACGTCTCCCGAGGCGCAGCGAACCGCCAAGGAGTATCTCGACACCATCGAGAACTCGCATAAGGTGCGGCGTATGCAGCTGTTCTCACTCCTCGACGACCGGCTGATGAACCAGCACGCCGCCGACGAGCGCAAGCTGCGAGCGTCCGTGCAGGCGAGCGGCAACAAGGCGACCGCAGCGACGTGGGACCAGATTACCAAGGCAGAGGAGCGCTATCGCGACATTTTGATCCCGTACACCTTCCTCGAGGGCGCCGCCGGGTTCAACAGCGATCTGTTCCTCTACGCCCGCCAGATCGTCCGGGCGGCCGACGAGCGTGGCAAGCCGAACGCCAGCCGGCTACGCGAATACACCGACGCAGCGCTGACGCAGTTAAAGACCGAGCTCGAGGCGAAGCGGCCGATCTATCCTGACGTCGAGCAGGTGCGACTTTCGTTCTCGCTCGAACGGATGCGCGAATATCTCGGCCCGGACAACGACGTGATCAAGACGGTGTTCGGCACGGCCAGCGCTGACGAGCGCACGAAGGAGCTGGTCACGAAGTCGACGCTGGCGGATCCGGCTGCGCGGGTCACGCTGTTCGACGGCGGCCAGGCAGCGGTGGCCGCGAGCACCGATCCGATGATCCTGCTGGCGCGGGCGGTCGATGCCGAATCGCGGCGGCTGCGAACGATCTACGAGAACGAAGTAGACGGCCCGGAGCGGCGGGCGCAGCAGACGATCGCCGAGGCCCGCTTCAAGACCTACGGCACTCGCGTCTACCCGGATGCGACGTTCACGCTACGCCTCACCTACGGTGCCGTCCAAGGGTGGAACGAAGCCGGAACCGCGGTGGATCCGTTCACCCGCCTGGACCGCCTCTACGCGCGCGCCACCGGCGCACCACCGTTCGCGCTGCCCAAGAGCTGGCTCGATGCGAAGTCACGGCTCGACCTGAACGCCCGCGCCAACTTCGTCGCTACCACCGACATCATCGGCGGCAACTCCGGAAGTCCGATGGTGAATGCGGCCGGCGAGGTTGTCGGCCTGATCTTCGACGGGAACATTCACTCGATCTCGGGTTCGTACTGGTTCGACGCCGCCAAGAACCGGTCGGTGGCGGTGCACCCGCAGTTCATCCGCGCCGGCCTGACGCAGGTCTACAAGGCCGAGGCGCTCGCCCAGGAGCTCGGCGCGCGGTAGGCACCTCGAGGGTGCGAGAGCGATTCTCGAGGTGCGAGGGTGAACCGCGAGGGTGCGAGAGTGATTCTCGAGGGTGCGAAGGTCGGACTCTCGTTGGTGCGAGCGTGACGCTCGAAGGTGCGAGAGCGATTCGCGAAGGTGCGAGGGTGAACCGCGAGGGTGCGAGAGTGATTCTCGAGGGTGCGAGAGCGATTCGCGAAGGTGCGAGAGCGATTCGCGAAGGTGCGAGGATGACGCTCGCAGGTGCGAGGGCGATGCTCGTGGTGCGAGAGCAAATCGCGAAGGTGCGATGCTCATCCGGGTTGGTGCGATCGTGAGCCGCGTTGGCATGCTTGTCCGGGCGCGGCGCACGGTGCGACCACGCGGCCAGTCGCTTGGAGCGACATCTCGTTCGCGACAAGTGTGATGATCGTGTTGGGACAGGACCGACCACGGTCGTGCGAGCGCGTATCACGATGATGTGATCGTGCGCCAGGTCGACGTCATCACCGCTTTACCGAAGCGCTCGTCCCTGGCCGACATGGTCGCGATCTGATTCGCCGACCACCAGCGTGAATTCAGCACCGATCATCGATTCGTCCTCGCACCGGCGAGAGTCGAGCTCGCACCGTTGAGGCCGGTCGGCACCAGCGAGAATCGCCCCCGCACCGACGAGGACCGACTTCGCACCCTCGGGGTTCGCTCTCGCACCAGCGCGAGTCGGACTCGCACCATGAGCATCGCGCTCGCACCCCCGCGGTTCACGCTCGCACCACGAGCATCGCCATCGCACCTGCGAGCGTCATCCTTGCACCTTCGCGAATCGCTCTCGCACCCCGCGGTTCACGCTCGCACCAACGAGAATCCGACCCTCGCACCGTCGAGGTTCACTCTCGCACCAGCGAGAATCGCCCTCGCACCGTCGAGGATCCTCCTCGCACCAGCGAGAATCGCCCTCGCACCGTCGAAGTTCTCCCTCGCACCAGCGAGAGTCAGCCTCGCACCCTCGAGATGCATCCTCGCACCTGCGAGATGCTTCCTCGCACCGTTGCGATTCACCCTCCCACCTTGAGCCGTCCGGTGCTGTCCCCGATCTTGTCGAGCTGCACGCCAACCGCGTCCATCGTCGTCAGCAGCAGGTTGGACATGGGCGTGTCCATCTCGTAGCGGACATGGACACCGGTCTTGACCTTTCCGCCCAGGCTGCCGGCGAGCAGGCACGGCAGGTCGGCGTGGCGGTGCAAGTTGCCGTCGCCCATGCCCCCGCCATAAAGGACCAGGGAGTGATCGAGCAACGACCCATCGCCATCGGGCGTGCGGTCCAGCCGCTCGAGGAAGTACGCCAGCAACTGCGCCTGATAGACGTCGATCTTGGCCTTCTTCGCAATCAACTCGGGGTCGTTGCGGTGGTGCGACACCGCGTGATGCTGCTCCGGCACACCGATGGCGGCGAACGTCCGCGAGCTCAATTCGCGCGACAGCACCAGGCTGAACACCCGGGTCACGTCGGCCTGCCAGGCGAGCGCCTGCAGATCGAACATCAGCTTCGTATGCGCGTCGAAGCTGGCGGGAACGTCGGTCGGCCGCTCGGGCAGCTCGAGATCGATCGGCTGCGATTCGACGTGCTGGATGCGCTGCTCGATTTCGCGAACCGAATCGAGGTACTCACCGAGCTTGGCCTGGTCACCGGCGCCGAGGCTGTTCGCCACTCGACTCGCTTCGGCCCTCACCGAATCGAGGATGCTGCTGCGGCTGCGCACCCGCGCCAGTCGCGCCGCTGCGTCCCCGCCGTCGCCGAACAGCCGTTCGAAGACGATTCGCGGGTGCTGTTCAGTCGGATTCGGCGTGGTGTCGTTCCGCCACGACACCGTGTTGATGTAGAAGCAGTCGCCCGAATCGCAGGATCCCTGAGTCGGCTGATCGACGGCCAGTTCGAGCGACGGAATCGGCGAGTCCTTGCCGATCGCCTGCGCAATGTACTGATCGGCCGTCGTTGCCAGCTTCACTTCGACATCGGGCCGCGTGCGATCGAACGCGTGCACACCGGTCAACCAGACCGCCGACGCGCGCGGATGATCGCCGGTACCGTCGCCAAACGTGTCGGCCTGCAGATGTGACAGACCCGTCAACACCGAGATCTTGCCGCGCACGTTGGCGAACGGGGCGAGGATTGGCGTCAGTCCGAAATCGGCCCCGGTCGTGGCCGGCACCCACTGGTTCTGAATGACGCCGTTGGCGATGTAGACGAACCCTACACGCGGCGTCGGCTGGCCCGCGGCCGTGAGCGCCGGCACCATGGCATCGAGCATCGGCAACGCCACCGTCGCGCCCATCGCTCGCAGGAAGGTCCGCCGGGGAAGCGCTTTCTTGCTTATAAACATCGTTCACCTGTCACGCAAAGACACCACGACGGACACGAAGATCTGGAAGGTCACGACGCAGGGACACGATTCCGGCACACGAGCGACGGGACACGACGACGACGAAGCCTCGAACGTTAACTGTATTCATGGCCTAGGTGGCCTTCGTGGTTGGCTTTTCGTGACCTCATTCTGCGACCCGCATCTGGAATGGTTGGCTCTTCACCACTGCCATGACCAGCGACGGCATCGTGTCACGACCCGCCGCAGCCTCGCGCACGATCGCGCGAACCGACGGCTGATCGTAGTACTGCAGGTTGCGCCCGATGGCGTACATCAGCAACCGCTCGGCGACGGTACCCACGAACTGGTCCGATTGCTTGAGCAGGACCTGCTTCAGACCGCCGACACCGTTGAACGCAGTGCCATCCGGGAAGACACCACTCGTATCGATCGCGCCGCCGGCATCGACGTCGCGCCACTTGCCGATGGCGTCGAAGTTCTCCATCGCAAATCCGATCGGATCCATGCGCGCGTGGCAGGTCGCACACGACGGGTTGGCGCGGTGTGCGGTCATCGCATCACGCAGGGTCAACGGCTTGCCGGCGCCTTCCGTCTTCAGCGAAGGTATGTTCGGCGGCGGAGGGGGCGGCGCCGACGAGAGCAGGTTCTCGAGGACCCATTTTCCGCGCAGCACCGGCGACGTGCGGTTCGCGTACGACGTGATCGTCAGCACACTGCCCTGACCCAGCAGTCCGCCGCGTGTGCTCCCGTCCGGCAGCGTGACGCGACGGAAGTAGCTGCCGCGCACGTTCGGAATTCCATAGTGCTTCGCCAGCCGCTCGTTCAAGAACGTGTAGTTGGCGGTCAGCAGATCAGTCACGCTGCGGTTGTCGCGGAAGACGCTGTCGACGAACAACTCTGTCTCGCGCGCCATTGCCTCACGCAGCGTCCCGTCGAAATCGGGGAACAGGATCTCGTCCGGGAACTTCGCGAACAGGTCCCGCAAGTACAACCATTGCGCGGCGAAGTTGCTAGTCAGCGCCTGCGAGCGTGCGTCGGCCAGCATCCGGCGCACCTGCTGCTCGAGCACCTTGGGATCCTTCAGTTTCCCCGCCGCCGCCGCGTCGATCAGTTCATCGTCGGGAATGCTGCTCCAGAGAAAAAATGACAGGCGTGACGCGAGTTCCACATCACTGACGCGATAGGGTGTTCCTGTCGCAACCGCCGCCGGCTGACGTTCGATCTGAAAGAGGAACTGCGAGCTGACCAGCAGCCGTTCGAGCGCCTTCTGGATGGCGAAGTCGAAGGTGCCACTGGCGCGCCCCTGCTCATAGAAGGGCATCAGATCCTGCAGGTCCGCATCGGTCACCGGGCGACGATACGCGCGGCGCGCGAGCGTCGACAGGATCCGTTTCGCACATCCCACCTCGCTCGTCTCGGATTCCGTCGTGCCACGTCGCGACCCTGTCACCGCCGCCGTGGAGCCGCCGGCAGGCTCGTCACCGGCGGACGTCGGGCGGCACACGAAGATGCGGCGACGACTGGGCGAGTCGCCCGGCGAGCTGACGTCATACGGGCCGGCAATCGTGACGCTGGCGAGGGCTGGCTGCGTACCGCGACCGCGTGTCCGTGGCCGTAACGTCCCTTCGTCACGCGCCTCAGTCCGCTGGAGGAACGCGACGCCGATCAGATGCAGGCCGGCCTTGATCGGCACTGGAATCTCCAGCGCCGCCGCCGGCCGCCGCAGATCGGCCCGTTCACCGTCGACGGTGATTTCGAGATTGCCTGGATCGCGCCCCGCGCCCGCCATCTCCACTTTGACGATATAGGTGGCGTCAGCCGGGAAGTCCGCCCGGACCGCGATGCCTCCGCGCGTGCCGAACGGGAGCTCGTCCACCCGTTCGTCCTGCGGATGCTCCTCGTCGATCTTGTGAATGTTGACGAGTACCGGCATCGACGGATCGCCGACAGCGAAGCGGCTGATCTTGGTTGCCGCGTCGAGATATCGTTCGAGCGTCACCGGGGACATGAAGAGCAGGTCGGCGATGTTGTCGAAGCCGCTGCTGATGTTGTCCGCCGGGAGCAGGAAGTCGATGCGGATCTCGCGCGGCAGCGCTTCGAGGCCGAGGAGATCACGGATCGCGTGCTGATATTCGGTACGCGTCAGGCGGTGCACGAGGGGGAGCTTCCCGAGCTGTGGATGTGCCGCCGCCGTTCGATCGAGCTCCGATTCAAGGTAGCTGGCCAACGCGTCGGATGTTGCCGCATCAGGACGCGGCGCGTTTGCAGGGGGCATCGAGGCGGTCCGCAGCTTGCGCACGACCTTCTCCCACTGCTCCGCTGCCGCGGACACGTTCGTGATCGCGGATGGATCGATGACCAGTCCGCCCGTCTTGAGCCGATCGTTGTGGCACGTGACGCAGTACTGCTGCAGCGTCGCGCCGGGATCCACGTGTGATCCGGCGGGGTCGATACCAGCCCTTTTCTGGGGGGCGGGCTGGTCGCGCTGTGCTGTCACGGCGCGGGCCTGGTCAGGCCTGGAGGGTGTCGTGGCGCGGGCGTTTTCTGGCGCACCTGCTACTGCCACCCCCTGTGACGCGGACGTCGTCAGGTTCCTGGCGCAGACCACGACCAGACCCACGAGCAGAGTAGCCAGGAGCCGGACGAACCGACTGGGCCGCGACATATTTGGCGGGTGTATATTACGACCTTCAACCCTGTGGGGCGAGCCATGTGTGGCTCGCCTCCGGACCTGACCACGCCGGCGCCACGCCACTTTTCAGAAGAGAGCTCTCGGATGCGACGCTCGTTGTTCGTAGCCATCTTGATCCTGGCGGCGGCTACCGTCGGCCGAGCTGCCGGGACGAACGAGCTGATCGATGCCGTCAAGCGACAGGACGCGGCGGCCGTCCGGACCCTCGTCGCCAGGCACGTCGATGTGAACGCCACCGCGGCGGACGGTTTCACAGCCCTTCACTGGGCAGTTCAACGCGACAACCTGCCGCTCGTTGACGTGCTGCTGAAGGCAGGGGCCAGCGCCACTTCGAACACGCGCTACAACGTCACACCGTTGTACCTTGCGGCCAACAACGGCAACGCCGCAATCATCGGACGCCTGCTCGACGCCGGCGCGGATCCGAACGGCACCGCATTCGAAGGTCAGACGCCGCTGATGACCGCGGCATTGGCGGGCCGGGCCGATGCCGTGCGCCTGCTGCTGACGCGCGGCGCCAGAATCGATGTTGTCGAACCTTACAAGGGGCAGACCGCCCTGATGTGGGCGGCCGCCGAGGGTAATACCGCCGCGGTCGACGTACTGTTGGAAGCGGGCGCACGGCTCGACGCCAAATCCACAGGCGGTTTCACACCGTTCCTGTTCGCTGTCCGCAACGCACGCATCGATACGGCGGTCACGCTGCTGAAGCACGGCGCCAATGCGAACGAGCTGGCCCCCGACGGGTCGAGCGCGTTGAGCATGGCAACCGTCAACGCGTACTACGAGCTGGCCTCCGTCCTGCTCGATTACGGGGCCGACCCGAACCTGCCGGATCCGCGAGCCTCGCCGCTCCATACCGTCGCCTGGCTGCGGAAGCCGGGCGCCGACGGCGCCGCCGGCGTCGGTAACACGCCGCAAGGCACACCCGTCCCAACTGGCAAGGTGACCGACCTGGAGCTCGCGCGCAAGCTGCTCGAGCATGGCGCGAATCCGAACGCGCGCGTCGATTGGCGCGAGCCGACGTTCGGCAAGGAGGGCGGCACGGCACGCAACCCGCCGAACATCCGGCTCGGTCGGCATCTCCTCAGCTATAACGGGGCGACGCCGTTTTATGTCGCCGCGAAGAACGGCGACGTCGCGCTCATGCACCTGCTGGTCGAGTTCAAGGCGGACCCGACGATCACGTCGCGGGCCGGCATCACGCCGCTCATGGTGGCCGCCGGCCTTGATTACTGGGAGGGCGAGAGTCCCGGCCCGTTCACCGGCGTGCCGGAGGCGGAACGGCTCGAAGCGGTCAAGTACGCGCTGGAGCTCGGGAACGACGTCAACGCACACGCCCTGTTCGGCAGCTACCCGATGACCGGTGAGGTGGACTACACGCTTCTGTACTACCCGCACAACATCGACGAGCTGCTGGAGCTCGGTGTCGGCGATCCGCGGTGGAGCGGCAGCACGGCGCTGATTGGCGCGGTCGTCTCGGGTCAGCCCTCGATCGTCCAGTTCCTGGTGGACCACGGCGCCGACGTCAACGCGAAGACGGCGCTCGGCTGGACTCCGCTCAAGGTGGCCGAAGGCGTGTTCTTCGCCAACGCGAAGAAGGAGTTCCCGCAGGCGGCCGCGATCCTGCGCAAGGCGGTGCAGCAGCGCGCGTCGAATTGACGCGAGAGCCCGCCGACGATGGTTCACTCGCCACGGACGTTAGCCACGGAGACACAAAGACCCGAAGCTACGAGGTACCGAGGAAACCAACAACACTCCGTGCCTTCGTGGCCAAGTACGTGACACGCATTCCTGCACTCACGACGCCATGAAACGAATTCTGATTCTTGCGACATTCGCCTGCACCGTCCCGCTCGTCGCGTCGGCGCAACAGTCCAAAGCGACGTACGTCGAAGCCGCGAAGGTCGCGGCGGGCGGCACCTTCACGACCACGGCCGACTACACGGTGCAGATGCTGAAGCGCACGGCCGCGGGTCAGGTCGAAGTTCACACCAAGGAGACCGACATCTTCTATGTGGTGGACGGCGAGGCCACAGTCGTCACCGGCGGGACGATGGTCGGCGGCACGGAAACGCAGCCGAACCAGCTTCGCGGCACGTCAATCGACGGCGGTGAAACGTATCACCTGAAAAAGGGCGATGCGATCACGATTCCTGCCGGCGTGCCGCACTGGTTCAAGGAAGTTCCTCAGTCGATCCAATACTTCACCGTCAAATCGATCAAGCCCTAGCGATGCGGGATGCGCGACCGTGCAAGACGGGATACGCGCTACACGGGTTGGTGCGAGGGGGCGACACGGGTTGGTGCGAGGGGTGACACGGGTTGGTGCGAGGGACGACGCGGGCTGGTGCGAGGTGCGACGCGGGTTGGTGCGAGGCTGAATCTTGTTGGTGCGAGACGGGATCAGGATGGTGCGAGGTGCGACGCGGGCTGGTGCGAGGTGCGACCCGGGTTGGTGCGAGGCGCGATTCGTGTTCGTGCGAGCCGAATCTTGGTGGTGCGAGTCGGGATGTCCAACGGTGCAAGACGGGATACGCGCTGGTGCGAAGAAGATACCCGTCGTGCAGGCATACGAGCGCGAATCCTGATGTGCGCTGACGCGAATGCTGACGGTCGGGTGTCAACGCCGGCCCAAAATCCGACAGTTCCGCCGGTTGAAAATCCGACAGATCGGCGAGGGGACGAGCCTCAGAGCGTCGCTGGTGCGCTCGATACAAGGTTCGGCGCCGATTTCGCCCAGCGTCGGAGCGCATAACCGGCGCGGCGTGCGATCGGAGCCCGTCGGGGTCCCATCTGGTCGCATCTGGTCGGACCTGGGCACCGACGGGTGTGCAAGCGGAGCTGAGCGAACCAATCGGGCCGGTCTGTGACGCACAGTTTCCGAGAACCGCTGATACGCACCAGCCTTGCACCAACACGCATCCGGCCTCGCACCGACAAAGATCGAGCTTCGCACCAACTCTGATCGGGCCTCGCACCAACACAAATCGAGCTCCGCACCGATCCAGGTCGAGCTTCACACCAACACGAATCGCACCTCGGTCCGACAAGGATCGAGCTTCGCACCAACTCTGATCGCGTCTCGCACCAACACAAATCGAGCTCCGCACCGATCGAGGTCGAGCTTCGCACCAACACGCATCCGGCCTCGCACCGATAAAGATCGAGCTTCGCACCAACTCTGATCGCGTCTCGCACCAACACGAATCGCGCTCCGCACCGATCGGGGTCGAGCTTCGCACCAACACGCCTCGCGCCTCGCACCGACAAAGATCGAGCTTCGCACCAACTTTGATCGGGTCTCGCACGAACACGAATCGAGCTTCGCACCCACTCTGATCGGGTCTCGCACCAACACGAATCGAGCTTCGCACCGACGCGCGTCAAGCCTGCACCAACTCGGTCGGGCCTCGCACCAACACCAATCGAGCGTCGCACCAACCCGGATCGGCTTCGCACCAACCCGGATCGCGATCGCGCCACCCCGCCCCCCGTGCTCAGGCGCGCTGCGGCCGTGGCGTCGGGAGGGGATGCACCTCGCACAGGATGTCGATCACGTCGGCGGCGGTGCTCGTCTCGCGACCGCGCACCAGGAGAAGAGCAGCCGACGTGAGCAGCGGCGGATAGAGGAGCGCCCGGCCAAGCAACGCGGCCGCCAGGTCCACGGCGTCGATGTGAAGTTGCTGATCGTCAGGGTCGAGCGGTGCGAGCCGCTCCGCCACACTCCAGGCGACGTTTCTCGCGAGATCGAGGTTGAACGCGGCGAGCACGCTGTCCACATTGCCGGCCGCGGCGGCAACGAGATCGATCCAGGGTGACACCGCACTGATCTCTGATTCCACGCCAGCCATCAGATCCGCCAGGATGACGTTGATCTCGTTGAAGTCGCGCTGCAGCGCCGGCAGCGACGCGCCGGGCGCCACGATCGCCGCGGCAATCCCCAGATCGAAGTTGATATGGGCGTTCATGCCGAGCAGAAGGTGCTGCAGAATCACGGGTCTCCAGCGGGTGGAGGCGTCAAAGGCCAGCCGCCAGCTGCGCGGCACGGGTCTGCCCTGGCGATAGGCATCGAAGGCGTCGAGATACCGGCGCGCAAAGATCACGTCGAGTCGTTCCATTCGGACCGGGTCCTCGAACCGGCCCTGCGCGATGCCGCGCTGCACTTCGATCGTCACCGTCCGATAGAGCGCCGCGAAAAAGCCCAGCCGGCTGTTTGTCCGCCGAGCCCATGTAGTGATTCCGGTCAGCCGCTCGACGATGTCGCCGATCTGCACGCGTCATCGTGCCACAGCTGAACCGCGGCGCATCGGTACGAGCGCCAGCGCGGTCGCGTCTGGCGACCAGCTTGCTATTGATGGCAGTTGGGAGGAAGCCATGTTCAAGTTGACCGCTGCTGCTGTGCTCGGCCTGCTGGCCACGTCTGCGTCTGCGCAGGCACCGGCAAACCCAACGCAACAGCGCGTTACCGACAATCAGACCGCGATCTTTCACGTCACCGTCGTCGGACGGACCATTTCGGCTATCAACTACCGCCCGCGCAACGGGTCGACCAAGGTCGACTTGGCGGGAACCACCCTGCTGCCCGAGGGGAAAGGGTATGCCGAGGTTTCCGGCGAAAAGGGCTACATGAAGATCGATGCGCACTTTGACAACCTGCAACCGGCGATGAAGTTCGGGCCGGAGTACCTCACATATGTGCTGTGGGCGATCACGCCGGAAGGACGCGCGAAGAATCTCGGCGAAGTGCAGGTTGACGACAAAGACGCGCGCATTCAGGTCACGACCGAGATGCAGGCGTTCGGGATGATCGTTACGGCTGAGCCGTACTTCGCCGTCACCCAGCCGAGTGACGTCGTGGTCTTCGAGAACGTGGTGACAGACAAGACCAAGGGAAAAGTTGAGGCTGTCGAGGCGAAGTACGAGCTGCTGAAGCGCGGCACCTATCTGATGAACCAGGACGCGGGCAAGCTGAAGGTGAAGCCTCTCGAACCCGGCGCACCGCTCGATCTTGCCGAAGCACGTAATGCGGTCGAACTCGCAAAGCTGGCGGGAGCGGACCGCTACGCGGCCGACACGTTCGTGAAAGCCTCACGACTGCTCGCGGATGCCGAGGTCGCCCGTGAGAAGCACAAGAAAGGCAACGAAGTGCAGCAGCCCGCCCGCCAGGCGGCACAGACCGCTGAAGACGCGCGGTTGATTGCAATGCAACGGCAGGAAGAGGAATTCCAGGCCGCCCAGCGCGCCGCGGCGGCGGAACGCGAGCGCGTCGCACAGCAGCAGGCGCTCGCCGCACAGCAAGCGGCGCTGGAGGCGCAGCGGCGGACACAACAGGAACAGGACCGGGTTCGCCAGGAGCAGGAGCGCCGGCGTCAGGCGGAGCTCGATGCCCAGACGGCCGCCGCATCGCGCGACCAGGCCGAGCAGCTGCGACTCGAGGCAGAGCGGCAGCAGCAGGCCGCGCTGCAGGCGCGGGCGGACGCGGAAGCCGCACGTGCCGCCGCCGATGCGGAGCGACAGCGAGCCGATGAAGCGCGCCGCCTGGCCGAACAGCAGGCGCAGCACGCGCAGGCTGCCGCAGCGCAGTCGGAGCAGGAGAAGGAGCGCCTTCGCCAGCAGCTCCGTGAACAGCTCAACGTGATCCTGGAAACGCGCGAAACGGCGCGTGGACTCATCGTCAACCTGTCCGACGTGCTGTTCGATACCGGCAGCGCCAACCTGAAGCCGGGTGCCCGTGAGAAGCTGGCGCGCGTCGCCGGCATCCTCGCCTCCCATCCGGATCTCCACATCGAGATCGAGGGTCACACCGACAGCGTCGGTGGCGAGGATTTCAACCAGCACCTGTCGGAAAAACGCGCCGAGTCCGTGCGCGCGTACCTGGTCGAGCAGAAGGTGTCGCCGTCAGTTGTCGGCACCGCGGGCTTTGGCGAGAGCCGACCCGTAGCGACCAATGGCACGGCCGCAGGGCGTCAACAGAATCGTCGCGTCGAGATCGTCGTAAGCGGCGAGTCGATCGGACGGTAGACGCGTCCACTGCCGCATCATGCATCAGGGTAGGGCGGGCCTCTTCGGCCCGCCCTACGCTACCTCGGTGAGGTAGACGTTCCTTCCATGTTCGCAAGGTTGGTTTCGTAGGCCTGCACGCCGTCCTCATCGCCAAGCTGGCGACAGATGTCGCGTGCCTGGCTGGTCGCCGCGCGGGCGCGGGTGACGTCGCCGGCCTGGTATAGCGCGATGCCAAGCTTGCCAAGCACGCGCGGCCGATAGAAGTCGACGGCGCTTCCCCGCAACTGCGCCAGGTGATCGGCCAGCGCGGCGAGCACCTGCGCCGCTTCGTCCAACCGCGCCTGGCCGGACAGCGACGCGGCGATCGCTATCTGCTCGTTCCAGGACTCGACTGGCATGTCCTGCGGGTCCGACTCGAGCATCCCCAGCAGGCTGGCGTCGCCGTCGTGGTCGACGATGCGGGCAACCGCGAGCAGCATTTCGCCGTAGTGCTCGAGCAGCGTTTGATCCTCCTTCATCGCCATCGGCACGGTCACCCACCCGCTGAACTCGGCGATGATGGTGTCCCGATGCTGCCGCACGAGGCGCGCCACGCCGTTGAGGTCCTTCCGTGCGACGAGCGTCACGAGTTGAGTCCGTAGATCCTGGCGAGCGGCGGCGGGCGAACGTTTCAGAAACGTGAGCAGGCCCATAGTTCCTATCTTTGCGCCGCGATCCAGGTCTCGACCTGCTCGCGCAGCATCGGCAGCGTGACGGCGCCGCGGCCCAAAACCGTATCGTGAAAGGCGCGAATATCGAAGCGGCTGCCCAGAGCGGCCCGCGCCTTGTCGCGCTGCGCCATGATTTCGCGCTCCCCGATCATGTAGGCGAGTGCCTGGCCCGGCATGATGATGTAGCGATCGACCTCCGACTGGACCAATGGTTCCGCGGTGGCGGTGTTCTTGAGCATGTAATCGATTGCCTGCTGGCGCGTCCACTTCCGCGAGTGGATCCCGGTATCCACGACAAGGCGTGCGGCACGCCACGCCTGCAGCGACAGCATCCCGAAGCGGTCCAGATCCGACGAATACAGGCCCATCTCGTCGGCGAGGCGCTCGGCGTACAGGCCCCACCCCTCGATCAGCGCGGTGCTGCCCGAGATCTGCGTCAGCAGATGGGCCCCACGCTGCTCCTGCGCAAGAGCGATTTGCAGGTGATGCCCGGGAATGGATTCGTGGAACGTGATCCCTTCCAAGTCCACCGTCGACGTCTGCTGCGGGTTCAGCAGGTTGATCATGTAGAGCCCGGGCCGGCTGCCGTCGAGGGAGGGATCACGATACTGGGGCGGCGGTGTCCCGGCCGCTTCGAAATCGGGAAACGGCTGAAGGATGACGTCTGCCTTCGGCAGCCGGCCGAAGTATCGGGGGACGGCGGACTTTGCCCGCGCGATGGCGTCGGAGGCCTTCGCGCGGATCTCGGCGGATGTCGTGAAGCGGAGCGCCGGATCCGATCGCACCCGCTGCAGCGCCGCGGTTACGTCGGTCGTGTTGAACCGCCGCTCCGCGATGACTTGCATCTCGGTGTGGATTTGATCCATCAGCGTGAGCCCGGTTTGATGGACATCATCAGCGGTCAGCGGCAGCGTCGTGTACGTTCCAACCAGCGCTCGATAACACGCGTCGCCCTGCGGCTGGGCCGACACGCCAACGTCGGCCCGGGCCACGCCGCGATACTCGCCGAGAAATCTGCGGTAGCGTTCGAGCGCCGGGTTGAGGTCACTGGCCACGACCGCGGCGACGTCACGGCGGAATGTCGCGTCCTGCGATTCCTTCGCAAACGACGCAAACGGCGATTCGGCGGCCTCGCCCGATTTGAGCGCATCGATCTGCGCGATCACGCGATCGACGTTTCCCTGCGGCGCCGAGTACTTGTCCTTCAAACCGTCGCGGAGATTCGCGATCTCCTGGTCGATGAATTTTGGATACTGGCGAAGCCGCGTGAGCGCTGCGGCCCGATCGGCGGCGGTGGCGATCGGCTGGCGCAGCAGTCGTCCGGGGATGCGCGTCTGCCATCCGAACAACTGGTTGACGCCCCACTTCTCGAACCGGCACGCGCGGCTCCCGGTCTCGGCATCGAGTTCCTGCTTCAAAAAACCATACGTGACCGCCTCGGGGCGGCCGGCGAGCGCGATGCTGTCGATCGTCTGCAGACGCTTCACGAACTCGTCCACACGCCGATCCCAGGCCTGCTGGGCGGCCGGCGAATTGTCGAAGACACGATCGTTGCGGGCATTCGGCAGGCCGACGAACGTCGCGCCCTCCGGATCGCGTTCGGTGATCGCGGCAACGTAGTCGTCCGCGAGGCGAGTCATCACCGTCGCCGCCGGAGACGGAGTCTGGGCGCCGAGGCTGACGACGATCAGAATCAGTGAGAAGGAAGCCGCAGGGATCGATCGGACCATGGTGGCGTTGTCCTCCCGAACCAGGCGCGGGTCGTGGCCGCCGGCGAGTCGTGAGAGTCGCGGACGGAACGCGAACAATTCGGACGCCCCTATTGTCGGCCTACCGGCCGCTTGCCGTCGACGAGAACATCCCACCAGCCGAAGTGGGCAGCCAGAAGGTGATCCAGTTCGCGCGTGTCCGGCGTGCTGCCGGCCTGCTCGGATGCCGGGAGGCAATAGGCGGCGTGCCGCGAGGCGGCGAGCATGTGCTGCACGCCGTCGGAGAAGCCCCGGCCGGCGTAGGCGACGCAGCCGGCCATCGGCAGCGCCTGGAGGTCGTCGAGTGCGTAGGGAATCTTTTCGTCGACGGTTCCCTGGCTGTCCTGGAACTTGCACTCGATCGCGAAGGCTTCGCGGCCGTCGCCGCTCACACAGAAGATGTCGATGCAGCGGTTCTTGCCGATGATGGTCTTGCCGACGCGCACCTCGCGATACACCTGGAGGCCGCGCGACGCGAACCGCCGGGAGAGGTAGGCGGCTACCAGATTCGCATAATCGCCTCCGGTCATCGGCGCTCAGGCAGCGAGAGCAGATCGGCCTGAACGGGTTCGGCGTCGGCGCCCGTGCTCACTCGAGGTGTCGCGGTGGGACGATCCACCGGGACGAGCCGCTGTCGCGCACACTCGACCGCTTCGGGGTTGAGATCGTTGCCGAGAAACCGGCAGCCACGCCGCAACGCCGCGATCCCGACGCTGCCAGACCCCATGAACGGGTCCGCCACGACCTCCCCCGGGACCGAGCTCTGTCCGATGAGGACATCCGCGACCTCCCACGGCTTCTCCGCCGGATAACCGCCGCGAACACGCGGCACGCTGATCACGTCGGCAATCCCGAGATCGTTGAGCCGCCGCTTCCCCTTCTCGAAGAACAGGATGAATTCGTAACGCGCCCGGTAGTGATATCCCATGCCGATGGTGCACTTGTCCCAGACCAGCGGCTTCCAGAACCGGAACCCCGCCTCTTCGGCGATCGGCTTGGCGACGAACATCGTTTCCGCATCGCACAGCAGGTAGAAGTGGGTATTCCGGCGAAGGACCCGAAACGTCTCCCGGAACAGCTCACCGAAACGGGCGTTCGGAAAAATCTGGAACCAGTCGTTGCTCGACGACTTGCTATGCTTCAGCCGCGTCGTCGTGCCGATGGCGCGATGCTTTTCCAGCGATTCGTAGGCCGGATCGGTAATCACCAGGTCGATCGATTCGCTCGGCTGCGTTCGCAGCCACTCGACCGCATCCTGCGTCGACAATTCGAACGGACGGGAGCTCACACGGGCCTCGGGACTGAATGGGGACGCGGCATTGTACGCGGGGTCCGCACCGCGCGGACCCCGACCAGCAGTAGGAGAAGTGTGCTCCGCACCCGTGACAGGCCAGGTCACGTACACTGGACCGACGTCTGACGTCGAACTGCCAACCTCGGATTTCGAACTGCCATGTGCCGCAACATCCGGACGCTCTTCAACTTTGATCCACCCGCCACTCCGGAAGAAATTCGCGCCGCCTCGCTCCAGTTCGTGCGCAAGCTGTCCGGCTTCACCGCACCGTCGAAGGCAAATGAAGCGGCGTTCAACCAGGCGGTCACCGAAGTGGCGGACGTAGCCGAGCGGCTGATTGCCTCGCTGGTGACGAGCTCGCCGCCACGCGACCGGGAAGAATGGACCGCGCGCGCGAAGGCCCGCTCGGCCGCTCGATACGGGAAAGGATGATCCCTCTCGCACCGCGAGAGGTGCCTACTAGAGCTTGATGGGTTGAGCTTGCCTGCAAAAATGTTGTTCTTTACAGTCCGATCATCACGATGCCCTCCCTCCCCCCGCTGACGACACCTTCCGAGCGCCGCGTCCTTCCCCGTCCCCAGCGCGTCCTCGTCGTCGACGACTCCGCCGACGTTCGGGAGTTGTGGACCATGTGGCTGCAGTTCTGGGGCTTTTCAGTGGAGCAGGCCGGCAACGGTCTCGACGCCGTCAAGAAGGCGCGGACCTTCCAGCCCCATCTCGTGCTGATGGATCTGTGGATGCCGGTGGTGGACGGCCTTGCCGCCACGGAAACGATGAAGGCGGACCCGCACATGAAGGACGTGCCGGTGCTCGCGCTCAGTGCCGACACGTTCTCGCCGGCCAGTGAACGGGCCTTGCGAGCGGGAGCCGATCGCTTCCTCCCCAAGCCCGTGTCGCCAGATGCCCTGCTCGAAGCCATCCGGGAGTCGCTCAGCGCCCTGATCCGGCGGGAAAGATCCGCCAATTCCGCCCGGGACCCTGCCATCGGAATACTGATTCCCGGCGGCCGGAGGATTTCCCACATTCAAACCACTCGAACGATTTAGTACGATTTATGCTGTGAAACCCGCCCGCGACATCGTCGTCCGCATCGTCCTGGTCTCACCGCCCGTGGGGGTGGACTACGGGATCCAGAAAGGCAGCGGCAGCGACTACCAGACTCTCTTCCTGCAGCGTCCCTTCGAATCCGCGCGCCCAAATCGTTTTCGACGTGCCGATGACGGTGACCGAGCGGCCCGACGGCCAGCCGAATTTCGGCGGCCCATTCGTGCAGGGCAAGCCGACCGAGCGCTTCCTCTACGTCGACATCGGCAAATATGCCGGCCAGCGAAACACGGAGTGGGCCCGCCGGATGAAGGTGCCGCTGACGAGCATCAGCTGGCCGCTGATCGAGCAGGCGGCGAAAAGCGGCAAGGCGATCGAGACCCGCATTCCCGGTACGGCCAAGGACGGCAGCCCGACCGCCGCCAGCACGGTCAAGCTGCAGAGCGCCTGGACGCTGGTCGCGAGGTAGCCGGGCGCTTCCTAGTTCCCTACCGCCGAGGTCACGTCCGCCTTCGTCAGCGGGCGATCGGGATTGGGTGGGTGCGCGGGAATGAACGCGGTGTAGTCGAATCGGCTCGTTGCCGTGTGTACCGCACGCAGGGTCGCGAGCTGCGTCGGGTTCGGGTTCACGACTGTCACGTCTGCGGACCACAAGACCTTCTCGGCCGGCAGGTGCACGACGAGCATCCCGTCACTGTGCTCGTTCGGCACGTGATGCAGTTCGACGACCTTGTTGTTGGTACCGCGCCGCACGTCGCGATCTCCGATCCCCTGGACGACATCATTCCTCCGGTTCGTCACCTTGGCCAGGCTGTCGCCGGTCAGCGTGCGCGGGCCGGACAGGAATCGTTCGAGCACCGGTTCGTTGTTGCGGTGCGTCAGGATCGTCGCACCCTCTGCGACAGCCGCCTGGAGTCCGCTGGCGTGATCGAAGTGAGGATGCGAGTTGACGACGAAGCGAACCGGTTTGCCGGGAATCGCCTGCTTCGCCGCTGCGATCACGGCCTGACCGCGTGCGTCACTCTGGCCGCTCTCGACGACGAGGATGTGATCGCCCATGTCGACGGCGAGCGACGTGTAGTTGCCGCCGATCCTGAACACACCGTCACCGAGCTTGTCGACTGGAGGAGCCGCGTTCGCGGCCACCTGCGGAGCGGGCGCTGGTGCCGCTGCGGGTGCGCCGGCGCCGCCGGCGCGTCCCGGAGGCGGTGCAACGGTCAGCAATTCTGCCAGATTTGGCGGATTCGGCGTCGCCGCCGTGATCGTCGCGTCGAACGTCGTCAGGCCGGCCTGCTTCTGGACGATTCGAGCCGGCACCTGGACACCATTCATCGCCTGATAGCCCGTGTACTCGAACTCGACGGGCAGGTCGCCGACCACCGGGTGCTCGACCCGCGTCTCCACTTTCGCGACGCGATTCTGGCTGTCGATGTAACCGGTCACCACGTACGGCTGTCCGGACGGCGACTTCAGGTTCGCCGGCGAGAACGACACGACCTGCTGGCCGCCCTGCTGACGCACTGTCGCGTTGTTCGACGCCGCGCCCTTGAGAAATCCCCATGGTGTCGTCCAGACGTTCAACGCCTGCGTCCAGTTGTTGCCGAGTTGCGCAGCGGTGACGTTCTGATTGAAAACGCCCGCGGCCTGCGCCGGAACGCCGGGGATAGTTGGCGGTTGTGTCGTGCCCGTCGCCCGCGAGACGAGCGCGTTCTGGTCGCTTGGCGCGGCAAACGTGATGGTGCGTGTGTACTGCGTGATCTGGGTGACGTTGACCGCACCCATCGGGTCGCCGATCGCCTTGCTTTGACCGAATGCGCCGTTACGGGCGGTACCGGAGTAGGTGATCGAGGTGAGCGAGTCGGCGCCCATCGCTTTCGATGCGGCCGCGAGCACCGCCGTGGCGTTCTGCGCTGCTGCACTGGTCGCAAGGCCGAGGACCAGCGCGACAGCAGACATCGTTCGTATGAACATTTAGTGCCTCCAGAGCGTTGTGAAGGGGGACCTCGGACTAGACGAACGTTATACGGCCCGCGCCACGCGTCCGTTTATCCTGTCGCTGAATGGATGAGCCCGAGGGCGTGGGGCACACGGCTAACTTTCCCTTGCAGGCCGCCGCCGTCCGACGCGCGTTGCGGGCCGAGGCCTCACCGGCACGGGCCGCCGCGGTCGCGCGCTTCTTCAAAACCGGGGTGGGCGAGTACGGCGAGGGCGACCGATTCCTCGGCGTCACCGTCCCCACGCAGCGGACCATCGCTCGCCGGTTCCGCGATCTGCCCGCTCAAGGAGACCGACGCGCTGCTCCAGTCGCCGATTCACGAGGATCGGAGCACTGCCCTGCTGATCCTAGTGGGTCAGTTCACGCGCCGTCATACGGACGTACAGCTGCGCGAGCGCATCTTCCGCCTCTACATGAGGCGTCTTCGCTTCATCAACAACTGGGATCTCGTCGATGTGAGCGCCGCACCGATCATTGGCGGCTGGCTGGCCAGTACGCGGGCGCTCGCGTCGCGCAACGCCCGGCTCGCGGGTCATGACCGCGAAAACGACCTTCTGGTGCGCCTGGCCCGCTCGCGGAACGTCTGGTCCCGCCGTGTCGCGATGATCGCGACCCTGCACTTCACTGTCCGCGGCGACCATAGAGAGGCGATTCGTATCGCGACGCAGCTCGTCAACGACGAGCACGACCTCATTCACAAAGCGGTCGGCTGGATGCTGCGCGAGGTGGGCAAGCGCGCGAGTCTCGACGCGCTCCGCCGATTTCTTCGAGAGTACGCCGGCACCATGCCTCGGACGACGCTCCGATACGCTATCGAACGCCTCCCCCCGGCTGAACGCGCCCGATGGATGCGGGCACATCTGGAATGCCGGTGATCCCGTAGCCCGCCGCACCCAAAGTAACCATCTGCTACCTGTACCTGCTACCTGTTACCTGTTACCTGCTTACCGGCTAGCCCCGACCGGCTGCTCCTGCGGCGCGCGGGCGTGAATCGCGGCCGCGACCGATCGGCCGGACTCCAGCGCACCGTTCATCCAGCCAATCAGATAGGTCATATGGTCGCCGGCAAAGTACATCCGGCGGTCGCCTTTGACCATGGCGGCGTACGTCGTCTTGCGCCCCTCGGCCGACCAGCTCGCCCAGCCGCCTCGCGTCCATGGCACCCGATGCCACGACACCGAAAAACCGGTCTCGAACTCCTGCGGATATTGCGGGTGGATGGCCGCGCCCTGGCTCAACGCCATCTTCTCGCGTTCCGCATGAGGCTTCGCGCCGGTCACGCCCGCCTCGGCGCCGATCTGGTAGTAGCCGACGAGCATGCCTTTCTTCGAGAGATACCCGGATGACGGATAGATGACCTGAGAGATGTCGAGGTCGGTGGTGCTGTTGCCGCCGAAGATCTGATCGTCTTCCTCCCAGAAGCGGCGCTTGAACTGCAATCCGATCTTCCCGACCTGCGCATACCGCACTGCACCGAGGCCGGACTTGATTACGGGACTGAAGTCGGCCACAGGAAGACCGGCCATCACTGGAATCGGCAGCGTGCAGACGCCGTATGACGCCGCCGCCTTCTTCGCCTGCCCGTCGACCGTGTACGCGACGCTGATGCCGTCGGCGGACTGGGTGATCTCCTTCACCTCCGCGCCGTAAACGATTCTCTCGCCAACCTTCGCCGCGAACCCTGCCGCGAGCCGATCCGTGCCGCCCGCGATCTGGAACATCGGCGCGCCGTGCAGGTACTCCACCTGCAACGACATCGGCGTGCGCGATTCCAGCAGTTCGTGCAGGGGAATCGGAAGTGACAGCTCACCGTCCTCGAGTCCGACACCGGGCCTGGTCTTGTAACCACGTTTCGTGGTGCCGGCGTATTTGCCGGTCGCGTCAAGGCCACCGTTTTTCTTCAGGTACGAGACGAATGCCTCCGCATCAGCCTTGGTCAGCTTCGCATTCAACGCCGCTGGCGACAGCGCCTTGGCCAGCAGCTCCGACGTATAACCAGTGATGTCGGACTTCACCTCGCGACGACGGTACTTCGTATCCTTCGCCCCGGCTGCTCCGGTCTTGTGCATATAGGCGTTGTCGTTCTCCTCGATGAACACTTCAACGGGCACGCCGAGTTCCTTCGCATACCCGAGTGTCGTCGAGTGGTGGTGCGGGATGCGCATCGGACCGGGATTGAAGTACATCCCCTCGTCATAGGCCGCCACCTGCGTCGAGCCTTCCTCTTCACTGGCGGTCCCCTTGCGGATGGTATGGCAGCGGCCGCCCGGACGGGTGCGCGCCTCGAGAATCGTGCAGTGGTATCCGAGTTTGCCGAGTTCGTAGGCGGTACTCATGCCCGCGAGACCCGCGCCGAGGATCAGGACTTCGGTGTTGGCCGGGGCAGGCCCCTGTAAAGCAAACGCACGTGCGGATTCCGGCACCGCGACAAGTCCCAGCGCCACCATCGCTTCGTATGTCATTGCGGCGCCCGCCGTGCCGGCGATGCGCTCGAGAAAGAGTCGTCGTGTGAACGCCATGCGCCGCATAGAGCAACCGATGCGCCACGATGGGCGCAGCGGACATCGATCACGCGAACGCGCATTTGCTTGAGTAAAACGGGCCGATTCGCGAACGCCGGCGTCTTTCGGCGAATTCCGGCAGGGCGATCAAATTCGTGCGGCGGTGCCCGGACGGCCGCCAGATTTGCAGGTTTCCATCGACGAACGCGGCGAGATGCGCGTGCGGGGCGTCACGATGGTCGCAGCGAGTTCGACACAATCGCAACAATCCGCGCACGATGCTTGACTGCGCCAGCCCTGCACCTCGTTCGCACGACGACTTTGTCAGAGCCGATGATCGTCCATCGCAGAAATGTTCGAGACCATTGGCCCGGCCCGCGCGCTTTACGGCGTCGCCAGTTTGATTTGCTTGAGGTCGGCTTCTGCTTCCGGTAGTTCGACCTTCCCCGCCGGCAGCTTGTTGTTTTGAAGAATGTAGGCGACGACATCGCGCGTCTGCGCGGCGGAGAGCGAGCCGGGAGCATCCTCGGGCATGAAGTTCTTCACCACGTCATACACCTCGAACACGCTCTTTTCCGGCCAATCCTGGCCCCACATCCGACTGGCGTGACAGGTGACGCACTTCTCGTCGTAGACAGCGCGACCGCGCGTCGCCTGCGCCGTCGTGTAGACGCCGTCCTTCACTGATCGCGCGGGCGATTGCGCGACGAGGGCCGCCACTGCCAGGCCGAAGAAAGCTCCAGCGACACCTGCCCATCGCGCAGGTCGGGAACGATGAATTTGCATCGGGGTCTCCTGGCGCGAGCGACCGTGCAAGGAGGAGGCCGTGTGCGGCAGACGTGTCGCCGCGGGACTGGTACGATCGATGCGAATCATGCGTCAGAGGAGTCCACGCATGATCCGCAAGCTCAAGTCCGGCGAGTATCGACTCTACTCACGCAAGAAGGATCCGAAGACCGGCCGCCGCCGCAATCTCGGGACATTCGGCAGCCGAGCCGCCGCAGAACGACACGAGCGACAAGTCCAGTTCTTCAAACGGCACTGACGGACCTCGCGAGTGCACCTGCTGGGATCGGCCCGACTCGCGACGACCATACAGGATCGTCAAGCGCCGCATCTACTCCGTTGCCCTGGCGAGTGCCGCCCGCGCCAGCAGGCGGGTCGAGTCGAGCGTCGGCAGCGGCGAGTTGCCGTCGTGCATCAGCAGCGGGATCTCGGTACACCCAAGCACCACCGCGTCGCACCCCTCGCCTTGCATCCGCCTCATGATGCGCTGAAACGTCGTCTCCGCGGCGGACGAGAAGATCCCCTTCACCAGCTCGCCGAAGATGATCCGGTGCATCGCGGAGCGCTCATCCGGCGTCGGTCGCACGAACTCGACACCGCGTGACGCGAACTGCCCCGGATACACATCACTCTCGACCAGCCACCGCGTTCCAGTGAGGCCGACTCGCCGGAACCCGCGAGTGACGGCTTCGTCCGCGACAACGCGCGCGATGTGCAGCCATGGCCGCGGCGAGCCCGGCTCCACGTATGGCAGCGCCTGATGGATGGTGTTGTCCGGGCAGATGAGAAAATCGGCGCCGGCGGCCGCCAGCTTGTGCGCGGAGGCGAGCATCAGATGGCCCACCCGCTGCCAATCGCCGGCATCGGCCGGAACGAGGTACTCCGCCAGCGAGTAGGTGTGCATCGATACTTCCGGATGAGCGTGCTCACCCAGGTATCGCTCCCCTTCGGCGCAGATGGTTCGATAGCAAAGCGCGGCGCCCTCGGCCGAACAGCCGACGATGCCGATGTGTTGAGACATGTCGGCCGAGGATACGCCAGCGTTCGCCAGGATTGTCCTGCTGATACTTGAGCTGCTGGCGGCCCGGGCCGGCGCTTGCAAGGTGTCACGGTATGGACGTCGGGACAGTCGCCAACATCATCGTGTCGCACGGCTATCCCGCCATCGCGCTGATCATCGGCCTCGAAAGCATGGGGTTGCCGCTGCCTGGGGAAACAGCGCTCATTACGGCGGCTATCTACGCCGGGTCCACGCATACACTCGCGATTGGACCTCTGGTGGCAGCGGCTGCCGCAGGAGCGATCGCCGGAGACTCGGCCGGCTTCTGGATTGGCCGCTGGGTGGGAGATTCGTTGATCCTGCGGCATGGACCGCGGCTGCGGCTGACGCCGGCGAGGCTCGCCGCCGGACAGCACCTGTTCAATCGATACGGCGGTACGGTGGTCTTCTTCGGTCGCTTCGTTGCCCTGCTACGGACGCTTGCTGCACTGCTGGCCGGTGTCAATCACATGCCGTGGCAGCGCTTCCTGGCGTTCAATGCCGCCGGCGGATTTGCGTGGGCAGCATCAATCGGCTTGGGCGCCTACTTTCTCGGCCAACGTATCGAAGAGGTACGAAGTGTCATCGGCATTGTCGGGGTGATTGCCGCTATTGCCGCGGGTGCCGTGTTCTGGTTGCTGTTCAAACGGTACGAGTCGCGATGGCTCACCAGGTTCGTGCCTCAGCACGACGGTTCGCCCAGCCGTTAGGTAAGACGGCCTCGATTCTGCAACGTCCGACAGTTGGAGGAGTATTCATGAAACGCACTCTTGCGGGATGCCTCGTCGCGATGATGGCGATTAGCGGGTCAGCATACGCACAATCGAGCGGAACCAAGGAAGAAACGAAGGAGGCCGGGTCGTCTGCAAAGGACGCCGGCAAGGCCGCCGCCGACGCCGGCAAGCACGCGGGCAAGGCGGCAGAGAATGCCACGAAGAAGACGGGCAAGACCGTCAAGAAGACTGTTACTGGCGATGCGCACGCCACCTGCGTCGACGGCACGCGCCAGGCCGGTACCACTGAAGAGGCTGCCGCCGCGGCATGCGGTGCTCACGGTGGCGTGGCCAAGAAGTAGCCGATGACGCCGGTGCGATCGACCTCCGAGCGCACCGGCTCTACACACGAGTAGAATCGGCATCCTCGATGGGAGGATGTCCATGGATGGCGTTATTGCCGAACTCGTGACCCGGTTCGAACGCGGCGGGCTGACCCGGCGCCAGGTGGTGCAAGCTCTCGCGGCACTCGTTGCGGCCGGGGACGCCTCGGTCGCGGCTGCCCAAACCACCGGGCTGCTGGCGACGGGGATTAACCACACGTCGGTCCTTGTCACCGACCTCACGCGGTCCGCGGACTTCTACGGCCGCATCTTCGGGTTGAAGACCGTCAGCGAAGACAAGCCCAACAAGATTCTTCGGCTCGGGACCGGCGGCTCCGGAGTCTCCAGCACCCTGGTGTCTCTGCGACAACAGCCACCGGCCGGCTCCATCGATCACTTCGCGATCAGCGTTCAGGGGTTCAACCGCGATAACGTGACGCAGGTGCTGAAACAGCATGGCCTCGCGCCAGCGGACAATGTCGAGTTCGGCTTCCACGTCAAGGATCCGGACGGCGCCGTGGTGCAGATCGTCTAGAGCGGCCCTCGTAATGGATGATTGACCAATCCCGATCACGCTATCCTGTGCCCGCCTCCCCGGCACGCAGCGGAGAACGACAATGCCGAGCCATTTCATCTGGTACGAACTGCTCACGCCCGACGTCGAGGCGTCACAGCGTTTTTACACCGCCGTCGTCGGCTGGGCGGTGAACCCGAGTCACCATGCTGCCAGCCACTATCGCCACCTCACTGCACCCGACGGTGAAAGCGTCGGCGGCATGCTGCAGCTTACCGAGCAGATGACTGCGGGAGGCGCTCGCCCGGTCTGGCTCGGTTACATCGACGTGCCCGACGTGGACGCCGCAGTCACGTCGATCGAAGCACAGGGCGGCAGGACGCAGATGCCGGCGATGACGATCGAGAGCGTCGGCCGGATGGCGATGGTGGCCGATCCCCAGGGTGCGCCTTTCTACGTGATGACGCCGACACCTCCTCCCGATCGTCCTGACGCGCGGAGCACGGCGTTCCTGCGGAATGCGGTGGGCCACTGCGGCTGGAACGAACTGGCGGCGAGCGATCCCAAGAAGGCCTTCGCGTTCTACACGGGCCAGTTCGGATGGATCGACGGCGGCTCGATGCCGATGGGCGAGGTGGGGGACTACCAGTTCTTCAACGACGAGAGTGGCATGATCGGCGCCGTCATGAGCAGTTCCGCCGGTAGTCGGCCGTCGCTGTGGACCTACTACTTCCGGGTCGCCGACATCGATGCCGCGAAGGCAGCCGTCGAGGCAGGTGGCGGGACTGTCATGCACGGCCCGCAGGATGTTCCCGGTGGTGACTACATCCTCATTGGTGTCGATCCGCAGCACGCCATGTTCGCGCTGATCGGACCACGGCGGAGCTGAGTCGTTCGGGTCGTTCGGATCGTTTGCTGGTTCGAGTTGATGATCCGAATTCGCATAGTCCTGCCTCGCTGGCGGAGGTAGTAGAAGCTCTGACACGAAAGGACGTCATCGTGCCGGCACACGTCATCGTTCAATTCGCCGCGGAATACGAGGGCGCGCGCGGGAAGCCTGAAGAAGGCAAGACTGCCGCGCCTCCTGTGACCGCCCGGGTGAAAAGACTTGTGGCCGACCATGACGGCCAGTTGTCCCTCACTCCTTCGGAACCCGGAACCTCCCCCCCTTCCATGGCCATGATCACCGTTCCGGACATGGACCGGGCCAATGCGCTCGCCAACGCGCTGCGCGACCTCGACGGAGTTGAAACGGCGTACTCCAAACCGGGCGAGGAACTGCCTTAACGACGGAGCACCGACATGGCACGAAAACGCGCGCGCACCAGCCAGAAATCTCAGTCTTCAGCGGTCATGCTGCCAGGCGAACTGGTCGTCGTGACCCGGCGGGAGGCGGCCTTCCGGTCGTCCGCCGGCCGGTTCGAGTCGGCGTCGGGTCAGAACGTGTCCGACCTGGCCAACCTGTTGAAGCGGCACGGCGCCAGAATGAGCCCGATCTTTGGCGCCACCGAGGAGCGCGTCATGGCGCGCATGGCCGCGGTTCGGGAAGCGGCACACGCCCCGATGGAGGACCTGTCGGTGTTCTATCGCGTCGACGCGCCCGCCCGAGCGACTCCCGGAGCTTCGCGATCGATTGGCGGCCAGCGAACTCGTGGATGCCGCGTTCGTCAAGCCCGGGACCGAGCTCCCCGCGATCAACGACATGACCGCTGCGCCCGAGGAGCCCCCACCGGCAAGCCCCGACTTCAGCGCGCGGCAGACGTATCTGGACGCTGCGCCGGGCGGCGTCGACGCCCGCTGGGCATGGACCCAGTCGGGTGGCCGCGGCCGCGACGTCCGGATCTTCGACGTCGAGGGCAACTGGCGCTTCACGCATGAGGATTTGACCCAGAACCAGGGTGGTGTCGTCGGCGGTTCACCGCTTGCCGGTGTGGACTGGACCAATCACGGCACCGCCGTGCTCGGCGAGTTCAGCGGCGACGTCAACAGCATCGGCATCGTCGGTATCTCTTCGGATGCCACCGTCAGCGCGGTGTCGCACGGGGGCATCGGATCGGCCGCGGCGATCAACCAGGCCGCCTCGCGCTGCCGCGCCGGCGACATCATCCTGCTCGAGATGCATCGACCCGGACCCCGCTTCAATTTCGCATCCCGCACCGACCAGCGCGGATACATCGCGGTCGAATGGTGGCCTGACGACTTCGCGGCGATCGTCAACGCGACCAGCCGCGGGATCATCGTGGTCGAAGCCGCGGGGAACGGCGCCGAGAATCTCGACGATGCGCTGTATCAGACAGCGGCGGCCGGCTTCCCGTCCGGGTGGCGAAATTCGTTCCGTCGATCGAATCGCGACTCGGGAGCCATTGTCGTCGGAGCCGGCGCCCCGCCTCCAGGCACGCACGGTCGCGATTGGGGTCCCGACCGGTCCCGTCTCGACTTCTCGAACTGGGGTGCACTGATCGACGCGCAGGGCTGGGGCCGCGAGGTGACGTCCTGCGGGTATGGCGATCTGCAGGGTGGCACGAGCGAGGATCTCTGGTATACCGACACCTTCAGCGGTACGTCGAGCGCGTCGCCCATCGTTGTCGGCGTCATTGCCTGCGCACAGGGCATCGCGAAGGCGCGTGGCAGCGCGGTGCTCACGTTCACGCAGATCCGGAACTGCCTCCGGTCGACGGGATCTCCCCAGCAGGACGCGCCAGGGCGTCCCGCATCCCAGCGCATCGGCAATCGTCCCGACCTGCGCGCCTTCATCGCCTGCGCATTGCCGAAGCGGAAGGAACTCGTCAAGGAGATCGCCAAAGAAATCGCCAAGGAGGCGGTCAAGGAAATCAAGGACACGAAGGAAGTCAAGGAAATCAAGGAGAAGGAAACGAAAGAGCTCGTCAAGGAGGTCAAAGAGAAGGACGTCAAGGAGTTCAAGGAAGGCAAAGAGGTCAAGGAGACGATCAAGGCCGAAGGCAAGGAACTGAAAGAGAAGGACAAGGATAAGGACCTTGTCGAGGGCAAACTGATCGAGAACAAAGTCGCTGAAACCCTCGGTGGCCTGCAGCAGTTGAACACGGGGGCAGGAGGAGCGGGCGTCGGCGAGCGGCTGTCGGCTCTCGAACAGACGGTCCAACAGCTGGTTCACTTCATCGGCCAGGAACTCCGGCCCGACCTCAGTCGATCCGCGCTTCAGGGCAGCAGCCAGGCGGCCAAGGACGATAAGGATCTCAAGGACTCGGAGAAAGGGTCCGAGTCGTAGCCTCCTGACCGGCGCCAGCATCCTGGCGCCGGTCATCACCCTGATGCTGGTGATTCTGTGTCATCCCGACGACACTTCTGCGCTCTGGCTCGATCGCCAGCTATCGGAAGCCGGCGTGGACGTCACGCTGGTGTCGGTCGAACAACTGGTGTTCAGCCGGAGCATCACGCACGCACTCACCTCGACGGCTGATACCGGCACCATCCGGCTCGCTGACGGCCGCGTGTTGCATCCCGAAGCCATCGCCGGGCTGATCAACAGGGTGCGATTCGTCCCGACGCAGCACTTCACCAATGCAGCTACCGGCGATCGTGAGTACGCGACGGCGGAGCTCCACGCCTTCCTGCTGGCGTGGCTCAATGGCGTTGCCGGTCGCGTGTTGAACCCCGCTCGACCGCTGCTCCTCGGCGGCGGCATCAACGACATGGCCGCCATCCGACACTATGCGGCCCTGGCGGGGCTGCCGGCGCCGGGATGGAGTCGAACCACCCGTCGCGTCGATCTTGACAGCCCCGTCTCTCCGACCCACAACGTCATCGTCCTCGACGGCCGAGGATTCGGTCCGATCATTCCCGCGGAACTTCTGGGCGGATGCGGCCGTCTGGCGGCGTATCTGGGTACGCCGCTGCTGCAGATCGCGTTCTCGCGGAACGCAGTCGGGAGGTGGGAGTTTCTCCACGCAACGGCGAAGGTCGACTTCGAACGCGGCGGCCGGCCGCTGGCCGCCGCGCTCGCGCGCACGGTGGCCGCGTGATCCTGATCGCCGGGATCTCCGACGAAACACCGGTGTCGCAAGTAATCGAGGCGCTCGAAGGCAGCGGCGCGGAGTATCGCGTGTTCGATCAGCGCGGTGTTGCCGCGGTGCACATGACTCTCGAGATCGGAGATGCCGCGGCGGGAGGAGCGCTCGGCGGGTACCTCGAACTGGACGGCGAGACCGTTCCCCTGTGCCGTATCACCGGACTCTACTTGCGGACGATGGACGACCGCCTGCTGCCGGAGATCGTCAATGCGCCGGTCGGTGCACCGCAACGCCTCCACGCGCGCCGACTGCACGAGCTCCTGCTGGCATGGGCCGACCTGATGCCCGGCCGCGTACTCAACCGTCCGACGGCGATGGCGTCCAATCAGTCAAAACCGTACCAGGCCCAAATCATCCGAGAGGTCGGATTCGGGATTGCGGAGACGTGCATCACCAACGACCCGGACGCCGCGCGCGCGTTCATCGCGCGCATTTGGGGGGAAGGCGGCGGCGTGATCTACAAGTCGATCAGCGGCATCCGTTCGATCGTCCAGAAGGTGACGAAGCACGACCTCGATCGGCTCGATCGGATCCGCTGGTGCCCGACCCAGTTCCAGCGGCTTGTGGAGGGACAGGACATCAGGGCGCATGTGATCGGTCGCACGGTGATCGCGACCGCGATTGCGAGCGCCGGCGTCGACTACCGCTATGCCGCGCGCGACACCGGGACACCGGCGCAGCTCGAGGCCGTGACGCTGGAACCAGCGACGGTAGCGCGCTGCGTGGCGCTGTCGCAGCGTCTGGAGCTACCGCTGGCCGGCATCGATCTGCGGCGGACGCCGGATGGGGAGATGGTCTGCTTCGAGGTCAACCCGAGCCCCGCCTTCAGCTTCTACCAGCAGGGCGCCAGCCAGTCGATCGCCACGTGTATTGCGCACTACCTGGCCGGTGACTGCGATTGAGCGTGAACGATCGAACGATTCGAACGACTCGAACGATTCTAGAACTTCGCCTCCTGCACCAGCCCGACCACACCGTTCCAGAAGATCGCGACACCCACACACAGCAGGATGAACGCGGACAGTCGCAGGAACACATTGGTTCCCGTTTCCCCAAGCGCGCCGATCAGTCGGGTGGCAAAGCGGTAACAGACGTTGATGGTCACCGCGACAATGGCGGCGCCGATAATGCCTGCACCGACACGTATCAGGCCGGCCGGCCGATCGAGCGCAGCGCCGGCACCGAGCGTGATGGCGACGGAGATCGACCCGGGACCGACCGTCAGCGGGAAGGTGAGCGGGTAGAAACCGCGCTTCGCGGCCTCGCGTTGCCACGCATCGGTGATGCTCGTGGGTGGCGCGTCGGACGCGTCGGGCGTATCACCGGCGTGCAGCAGTTTCCAACCGGTTGAAAGCAGCACGAGTCCGCCCGCAACCCTGACGATCGGGATCGAGATGCCGAAAAAGGCAAGGAGATGCGAGCCGCCCAGCATCGCGGCGACCAGCAGCAGGAAGGCGTTCCTCGCCACCACCCAGGCGAGCTGCTGGCGGGCGGCCGCCGGCAGATCCGCCGAATGCGCAAGAAAGATCGGCGCGCTGCCTAAGGGGTTGACGATCGGCAGCAGCGCCGCGACGGTGACGAGGATCGCCTCGAGTCCCTGCATGCGTCCGTGGCTCGGCTGAACTGCCGGTCATCCGCGGCTTCCCGTCGCCAACGGGCCGCTCAGAAGCGTACGCCGATGCTGCCGGAGATCTCCACGTTGTGCAGCGTCGCATCGTCGTCGATGCCGACCTCGTGAGCGATGTCTGTCAGGTCGAAATCGTCGGGACCGATTTTGGTGATGTGATCGCGCACGTCGCCGCGCAGCGTCAATCCTTTGATGTTGACCTTCAGGCCACCGCCAAAATTCCAGCCTGCCTTCTCCACCTTGGCGTCGATGGAGCTTGTTCCGCTACCGACGTTGAGGTCGAAGTCGTAGGAGTGCCATCCCGCACCGACGCTGAGGAACGGCTTGACCGGACCAGGAAGAAGGAAGAACAGGATGTTGCCCTCACCGTAGTAGACCTTGGCGTCGAGCCCGACGGGAACATTAGTCCCAGAAATCGACACACCAGCCGGGCTCACGACAAAGCTGCCCTCGAGGCCGATAAAGCCTCCCATCCAGCCGGCCCGGAAGCCGTAGAGCGGACCATTGTCGAACGTCGACTTCAGTGAGCTGGTGCCCTGGAGCAGGTTGTTCAAATCGCCACCGAGCATGCCGCCGATCACACCGCTGACTTCCGGCTGTGCATAGGCCCTGGCCGGCAAGAGCATCAGCCCGCCAACCATCGCGATGAAAGTCGTGGCCCGCAGCCAACGGGCAGTTGTGTTCATGCACGCACGATTCCGCATAGTCATCTCCTGAGGGTTCGATGCCATCGTGACGGATTCCGCTAAAGCAGGCTGTGCGTTTCCGGCGGTCTCAGCCCACTCGGTATCGAGCTGCCCCAGCTTCTATAATCGGGTCGAGCCATGTTCGGCACCGACCTTCCGATCATCCAGGCACCGATGGCCGGTGCACAGGGCAGCGCGATGGCCATTGGCGTGTGCAACGCAGGCGGAATGGGATCGTTGCCATGCGCGATGCTCACGCCGGATGGCATCGCGAAGGAAATCGCGCAGATCCGCGCGCACGTCCAGGGCCCGTTCAACGTCAACTTCTTCTGTCACACGCCACCTGAACCTGACGCCGAACGCGAGCGCACGTGGCGAACGCTGCTCTCGCCCTATTACGCGGAACTCGGCCTCGAGCCACCAGCAACGAAAGGCCCGGTCCGGACGCCGTTCGATGCCGCTGCTGCTGCCGTGCTCGAGCAGCTCACACCGCCGATCGTCAGCTTCCACTTCGGACTGCCGGCCGACCCGCTGCTGCAGCGGGTCCGTGCCACCGGCGCAAAAATCTTCGCGTCGGCGACGACGGTGGACGAAGCGCTGTGGCTGCAGGGGAAAGGCGTGGACGCGGTCATCGCTCAGGGAGTCGAGGCCGGAGGACATCGCGGTATGTTCCTGTCCGACGACATCACCACGCAGGTTGGAACGATCGCGCTGGTCGCGCAACTCGTCCACGTGCTGTCGGTGCCGGTGATCGCGGCAGGCGGTATCGCCGACGCCAGCGGCGTGAGGGCGGCCCTCGCACTTGGGGCGGTGGCAGCCCAGGTTGGGTACTGCCTACCTGCTCTGCCCCGAAGCGACGACGACCGCGGTCCATCGCGCTGCGCTGAGCAGCGACGCCGCCCGACACACGGCGTTGACCAACCTGTTCACCGGACGACCGGCCCGCGGTATCGTCAACCGCGTGATGCGTGAGCTCGGGCCGATGCGCACGGACATTCCGCCGTTCCCTCTCGCCTCCGCTGCGATCGTGCCGTTGCGCACCGCAGCCGAGGCCACCGGGAGTGGGGATTTCTCGCCGTTGTGGGCCGGTCAGAACGCCGCGGGTTGCCGCGCTGTGTCCGCCGGCGCGTTGACGCGACAACTGGCGCCGTAGCTGAACGACTCGAACGATGTCCGAGAGGCTCTGACTCCCAGTCAGTCGCCGACTCGACTCTCATCGTGGCCGTACGTCAGGGTACGTATACACGCACGGACTGGATCCGCAGCTCCAGCGGTCCGCCTCGCCGGCTGTCGGTCCGAAAATCATCCTCGATCCGTCCGCGAAGCTGACCTCGCGTCCGCTGAATGCGCGCGCGTTCGGGTCCTTCGCCGGCCATCCCGAGATCGTGATCCTACTGCCGGGCTGTAACCGTTCCTGGAAGTCCTTCATACGTCTCAACAATGCGCTTGGCGGGTATCCTTCGAACGCCCAGCGGCCCGTGCGACCGTCAGGCCCCGCCCCATCGACGATCAGCACGACGTGCGGATTGATGGCGCGAAGTTCGGCGACGACGCCGGTGACGGACCCCGGCCTGGACGCGTCGTAATACGGCGTGAACGGATGGTGTGCGCCGGCGGGAAGCACGGCGATCGCGACGAGAGCTGGTAACAAGAATTTCACGGGCTCCCCTTCTCCTGTCGACACGACCGCTGACGCTCGGATTATCGCAGAACGATTGACAGGCTGGCGTCTGCTTCGCGACAGGTTGCGCCCTGGGCGCCGAGCCGCACGTCGAGCAGTCGCATCTCGCCCTGCAACATCTGCTGGACCTACTCGATTCAGACATTCAACGAACCCAGCCGAAAATGGGATTGCCGCGGCGCAGCTCCAAGCGTAGTGGCCGGTTCAGTGCTCGGCTCGTCCTCTCCTTACCTCTCCCTCGATCCGCTCACCTGCTTCGATGGCCTCGTTCGTCTCGAACCGGGTGGGGGCGGTGGCCGACGTGCCGAGCGCGTGGAAGAACATCGCCTCTGAGGTGGTGAGTCCAGGCACGCGCAGCATCTCCCATGCATGCTGAAGCTCGTGACCGATGGCTCCAAGCAGCCCCGCACGATCGCGGCGTGTGTCGACGACGACGCGCAGGATGCGATTGGGCCCAGCCACGATCATGCTGTGAGTCAGGCACGCTCGGACTCCGAACTTGCACTGGCCAGTCTCGATATAGACGATGCCGTTCGTTGTCTCGATATCAAGGACCAGCCGCCGAAAGGTCTCGGAAAGCGTCGTCGCGTCGACGATGAGTCTGGCCATCACCGCATCCTCCGAACGGACGCGAGGCATCGCCGGGACCGATTGTGCCTGTGCCCAGCACGCCGTCAGCGTCGTCGTCAGAACGGCTGCGGCACGGAATAGCTGGAGACGACGGGTTCTGCAGCCTGCGGTCATCGGCGTCCACCTCCGAAGACCGCGTAATTGCGGTCCTCAGTGGCAGAGGCAGGAACGGCGCGCGAAACCTCTCATCGGGCGTTTATTGACGGTTTGGACTGGAATGCCGGCAGTAGAATCGCGCCATGGCCGCCACCGCTCAGGACGCCTACGGCGCTGCTCGTTGCCTGGGGGCACGGGGACCAGGCGGCGTTCGATGCGCTGATGCCCCTGGTGCACGACGAACTGCATCAGATTGCCCGGAGACAGATGGCCGGGGAACGTCCAGGCCACACGCTGCAGGCGACCGCGCTCGTCAACGAGGCGTACCTGCGGCTGATCGAAGTGAAACGGATGCAGTGGCAGAACCGCGCGCACTTCTTCGCTATGGCCGCGCGGGTCATGCGGCGCATCCTCGTGAACGCGGCGCTTGCCCGCGGGTATCAGAAGCGGGGCGGCGGCGCGCAACGCGTGACGCTGGACGAAGGCCTGGCGGTGTCACCTGCGATCGCGCCTAACGTCGTGGCGCTCGACGATGCCCTGACGAAGCTGGCGGTCACTGAACCTCGCAAGGCGCAAGTGGTGGAGTTGCGCTTCTTTGGCGGCCTGACGGTGGAGGAGACGGCTGAAGCCCTCCATGTGTCCACCGTGACGGTGATGCGCGACTGGCAGTTCGCCAAGCTGTGGCTGTTGCGCGAGATGAGCGCCATTTGAACAAACTGGCCGACGTCGAGCGGATTTGTCTCGCCGCGCTGGAGCACCCGGCGAGCGAACGTGCGGCGTTCGTCGTCGAAGCCTGCCAGGGCGACGAGGCGCTGCGGCACGAGGTCGAGTCGCTGCTGGCGCACGCCTCGCCGGCCGAACAGTTCCTCGCGCAGCCGGCACTGCACGCGGACGCGGCGCTCGCCGGCCTGAGCGGGCTGTCGATCGGGCAGCGCCTTGGCGCGTATCAGATCATCGCGCAGGCTGGGCGTCGGCGGCATGGGTGAGGTCTATCGCGGCCGCGATACCCGACTCGGACGCGATGTCGCGATCAAGATCCTGCCGGTCGTCTTCGCGGCGGACCCGGAGCGGCTGGCGCGGTTCGAGCGCGAGGCCCGTCTCCTCGCCTCGTTGAACCACCCGCACATCGCCGCCATCTACGGGATCGAAACCGGCCCCGAGGAAACCGGACACCAGGTGCGGGCGCTCGTCATGGAACTGGTGGAGGGCGTTGCGCTGTCGGACCGGATCGCGCGCGGCCCCGTGCCGGTCACCGAGGCGCTGGCCATCGCGCAACAGATCGCCGACGCCCTCGCGGCGGCGCACGAGCAGGGCATCATCCATCGCGATCTCAAACCGGCCAACATCCGGCTCCGCCCCGACGGGACCGTGAAGGTGCTGGACTTCGGCCTGGCCAAGGCGCTGCCCGCCTCATCGGCACTGGCACACCCCTCGTCGGCGTTACCGACGGCTCACCTGTCCGAGTCGGGGATCATTCTCGGTACCGCCGCCTACATGTCGCCGGAGCAGGCACGCGGACAGTCGGTCGACAAGCGATCCGATGTCTGGGCGTTCGGCTGCGTCCTCTTCGAAATGCTCGCAGGCCGGAAGGCGTTCGCCGGCGAGACCGCGACGGACACGCTCGCCGCGATCATCGAACGCGAGCCGCCGTGGACGACGCTGCCAGCGTCCGTGCCCGCGAGTGTTCGACGCCTGTTGCAGCGTTGTTTCGAGAAGGATCCCAAACGGCGGCTCCGTGACATCGGCGACGCGCGCCCGGAGCTCGAGGACAGTCAGGGCGGGCAGCCTGGCCTCCCCATCGTCCCGGTGCCGTCACGACGCCGCGAGCGGCTGGCGTGGCTGTCGGGCCTCGCGCTCGTCACACTGATTGCCGCCGTGACGATCGTATGGGCGTTGCGTTCGGCGCCAACCCTGCCCGAGACACGGTTCGATATCCACACGCCTCAGACGAGGGACCTGTCGATGGCGATCGCGCCCGACGGGCAGACGCTGGCGTTCGTGGCGGCCTCCGAAAGTGGCCCGAGAGTGTGGCTACACTCGCTGCTTTCCGGCTCCGCGCAGCCCCTGGCAGGAACTGAAGGAGGGCGTTCTCCGTTCTGGTCACCGGACAGCCGGTTCGTTGGATTCTTCGCAGAGGACAAGCTGAAGCGAGTCGATGTCGCCGGCGGAGGAGTCCAGGTGCTGGCAAATGCACAGAACGGGTTCGGCGGAGCCTGGAACCGCGACGGCACGATTCTGTTCGGCATGTCGCCGAACGCACCAATTTTTCGCGTCTCTGAGACCGGTGGCGTGCCTGCGCCCGTGACGCCCGCAGGACAACCTGGCCAACACATTTTCCCGGCATTCCTCCCCGACGGTCGTCATTTCCTGTACTACGTCGAAGACATCGCCGAACCCGGGATCTATGTCGGGCAGATCGACGGTGGTGAAACGCGGCGCCTGCTGGCCGCAGACTCCCCCGCGGTGTACGCCCCCTCGGGACAACTGCTGTTCATCCGGAAGGACGCGCTGTACGCGCAGAACTTCGATCCCGTGCGTCTGGAACTGACTGGAAATCCCTATCCGGTTGCGGGCGGCGCTCTGAGCGGGTCCGTGTCCGTGTCGGCGACGGGCGCCGTCGCGTATCGCCCCGGGGGGATTCGGAGTGGGATCTGCTCCGCAACAATTGATTTGGTTCGACCGGTCCGGCCGGGAGATTGAGAACGCAGGCGATCCGGTGCACTCGGGTCGGGCAAACCCCGAGATGTCTCCTGACGGTCGGCACGTTGCGCTATGGCGCATAGTGAGCGGGAATATGGATGTGTGGTCGTTCGACCTGCGTCGACGTGCGCTCAGCCGGCTGACCACCGACGCGTCGTCAGACAACAACCCGATCTGGTCACCGGACGGGTCCCGTATCGTGTTCACCTCGGACTCGGAAGGGCACGTACTTGATCTCTACGACGATGTCGGCCACAGGCGCGGGAAGCGAAAAGCCGCTGCTGGCAACAGGACAGAGTCTGAATCCGTCGGACTTTTCGCGTGACGGGCAGTTCCTGCTGTACAGCAGCGCCGATCCAACAACGCGGCACGACATCTGGGCATTGCCGATGCGTGGCGGGGGAAAACCGGTTTGCGGTCGTCCAGACGAGTGCCGACGAACAGCACGCGCAGTTCTCGCCGGACGGCAAGTGGATCGCGTACCAGTCGGACGAATCAGGTCGCGACGAGGTCTATCTCCAGCCGTTCCCAGGGCCAGGAGGCCGATCGACGATGTCCACCAACGGCGGCGTCCAGGTCCGTTGGCGGCACGACGGCAAGGAACTGTTCTATATCGCGCTCGACGGCCGCCTGATGGCGGTTCCGATCCGACTCTCTGCCGACGGTCACACCGTCGAGGCGGGCGTCCCGGCTGCGCTGTTTCTCACGCGCGTGTTCGAAATTCATGGAATCAACATCCGGCAACAGTACATGCCGTCCCCGAACGGCCAGAGCTTTCTCGTCGATTCGGTCACGGAAGAACCTGCTCCAGTCGCCGATTACAGTGATCCTGAACTGGAAGCCCAAGCCGTAATCTGGCAGGGTCGTCTCGCGCGTTGCGCATCGGTAATCCGTTTGATGGTGGGCTGACGGCGGCCGGGTGCGACACGGCCCGAGTGGTGTCATCGGTCGCATAACGACGATTCCGTCGACGAGGCATCGCCGTGACTGGTTGTGCCTGGGCCCAGCACGCCGTGAGCGTCGCCACCAGGACGGCTGCGGCGCGGACTGGCTGGCAACGACGGGTTCTGAAGCCTGCGGTCATCGGCATCCACCCGATTCCAGCCTGAACTCTAGAGCGTGGCTCCGCCGTCCTCGTCATCGGATCGCGTCGGTGTCGGTGTCTTGAAAGGTGAAACACGACGCGGTTTGACGTCTTCCCGCGCATCAACCCAACTGCTCACGACGACCGCAACGACTTCGCCGTCAGTGTGGGTGTCCTCGAACTTCCACGATATCCGCTCGACGCGGAAGAGCGTCACGGTGCTGTCCTGCTGTTCCGCTCGGGCGAGGCATCCACACTCCAGCACGGCCAGGTGGCCGATGGGCGGCTGTCCGGCCATTGTCGCTCCGCGCATTCCGTCGTGGGAGCAAACGGCGAGCCGCACCGGACCGCGGCTAGACGCTGGCTCAGCGCCAAAGACTACATCGCACCAGCTTCAACCGCAGCGTGACTGATGTCACGATATCCGAGCACGGAACGACTTGGCCGATTCTGCGATTGCAGAACGGTATGACGGCACGTCTCGTTCCCGTCGTCCGCAAGCCTGCTAGTGTTGTGGCCGTGGCGTGGTGACCCGAGGCACCGCGCCACACGGCGCCAGTGCGAGTCCGTATGGCCGGAGGAAAACCGTGGCAAGTGTTTTGGCATAGCCGCCCTGTCGGGCGGCGGAGCTGAGGGGCGCGGATCAAGGCGGTTTTCCGGAGCGCCATACGGATTCGCGCTGGTGCGCTGCGGCGTACAAGCGGATCAGAACGCCTCGGCGGGGCACTAGCTCGCGGAAAACGGAAAAGGACACATGAAACCCAAAAATACAATCTGCCTCTGGTTCGACAAGGATGCACACGACGCGGCGCGGTTCTATGCCGCCACGTTTCCCAACAGTGAAGTGACCGCTGTCCACAAGGCGCCGACGGACTACCCGAGTGGCAAGGCCGGCGATGTGTTGACGGTGGAGTTCACCGTGCTCGGGATTCCCTGTCTCGGCCTCAACGGCGGCCCGACATTTACGCATAGCGAGGCCTTCTCTTTCCAGGTCGCAACGGACGACCAGGCAGAGACGGATCGCTACTGGAATGCAATCGTCGGCAACGGCGGCCGGGAGAGCGCGTGCGGCTGGTGCAAGGACCGCTGGGGCCTGTCGTGGCAGATCACCCCGCGCGCGCTGACCGACGCGCTCGCGGCCGGTGGCGCTGAGGCCAAGCGCGCCTTCGAGGCGATGATGTCGATGAAGAAGATCGACGTGGCCGCCATCGAGGCGGCACGACGCGGTTGACGACGAATGCCGCAGCAGCCTGATTCGGATCAGGAGAACTCGCGCCGTGCGCGGTCGAGTGTGAGCTTCCGCTCCCGCATGAATTCGATGAATTCGCGAGAACGGCGCAGGCTGTCGAGCGCGGTGTCGTGTTCGAACAGCAGGTAGGGCGAGTACCCGCATGCGCTCGCCTCCTTCAACCACGACATCGCCTGTGCGCGATCGCCCGCGAGCGCGTAGATCTGCGCGATGGCGTAGGCGTCATGGTGGTAGAACGGGTCTTTGACCGGGTGCCTGCTCAGGATGGCTGGAACCGCCGCCTCGGCGGATTGGATGTCGCCGTTCATCGCCGCCAGCAGCGCCCTGGACGGCTGCAACTGCGATACTCCGAACGTATCCGTTGCCGTTGGTGCGTCCATGGCGCGTTGCGCGTCGCCGAGACGACCCGTGGCGAGGAAGTACCACGGTTCGATGGGTGCGGCGGGAGTAAAACGGCGAAATGCCGCCAACCAGTCGTCGTAACGAGCCGCGGACTCGTACGCGCCCAGCAGTTGTCCCTTCGCGAAGTCGCTCGTCGGATCGACTTCCAGCGCACGTTGCGCGGCTCGTTCGGCCATGTCGGCCAATCCCAGGTGAGTGTAGAGGTATGCCAGCTCGCCGTGCCCGATGTTGGGGTTGGTCTGCTGCGCGGTGCGAATTACCCGAACGGCTGCCTCGAAATCGAAGTTCCCGTACCGGCTCGACAGCAGCTGAAAGCGGGCGAGCGCGGTGTCCACCATATGCGGATCGAGCGCCTCTGCGCGGGCGATTTCCTCCCGCGCGCGTTCGGCCCAGACGGTCTGCGTGGGATCGGTGAAGACGGCTTTGATTGCGAAGGCATAGGCCAACGCCGCGTGCGCCAATGCGAAGTTGGGATCGGCCGCGATTGATTGTGTGAAAAAGCCGATCGTGACGTCGCTCTGTGGTGAATTCTGCGACAGTCGTTGATCGAAGTTGTACAGACCCTTGAGATAGAAGTCGTAGGCCAGCGCGTTCGCGGTCGGCCGGCGGGCGAGCGGCGCCTGTGCGGACCCGTTGAGCCTCAGCTTGAGATGCGCGGCCACTTGCTGCGCGACCGTGTCCTGAACCGCGAATATGTCCGACATGCGCAAATCGAAACTGTCGGCCCACAGCGACGCCCCGTCGGCCGCGCGCAGGAGGTTGACGCTGACGCGCAGCCGATCGTCGGCCCGTTGAACGGTCCCTTCCAGGATGGCCTCTGCGTTCAACTCGCGTGCGGCGGTGAGTACGTCAGGCTCCTGGTCGACGTAGCGGCGGATGGCGCTGGTCGGCCGTACGATGACATCAGCTGACTGACTCGTCTTCCTGATGACTGCGTCGGCGATCCCCAATCCGAGATAGTCGTCTTGGTCGGCCAGCGACCTGAGTGGCAGCACCGCCAGCGTGCGAATCGGGGCTGACGCGGCGGCGGTGTACTCGTATCGGTACCACGCACCGGCGACAGCGGCCGACAACACCACCGCCGCCACGATCAACGCGCTGCTCGACCGGACCGCGGTTCGAAGGCGGCGACGAGACGTCGCCGGGATACTGCTAGAAGCCGCGATCGCGGGCGAGGGCGTGCCGACGCGCTCGAGGTGCGAGGCGACCTCGAGACCCTTCTGCAGCCGCCGGAGATCGGCTGCAAAGTCATCCGCCGTCTGGTACCGTTCGGGGAGGTTTTTTTGCAGCGCCTTGCTGAGGATCCAGTCAATCTCCCCCGGGCTGTCCGGTGCGATGGTCCTGACCGGCGTCGGCTCCCTTTCGACGATCGCGACCAGTGTGTCAGCCGCGCTCGCGCGTGCGAACGGCGAGACGCCGGACAGCATTTCGTAGATCACGCAGCCGAGACTCCAGACGTCGGTCCGCGCGTCCACGGGCAGTCCACGCGCTTGCTCTGGGGACATGTATTGCGCGGTGCCGAACACCACGCCGGCCTCCGTCTGCAGCTGCACGGCGGTCGTGCGCGCATCGGGCGCCGGCGACAGCTCCGGCATCAGCTTCGCGATACCAAAATCGAGCACTTTGACGTAGCCGTCCGGCCGCACCATGATGTTTTCCGGCTTGACGTCGCGATGCACGATGCCGGCGGCGTGAGCAGCGGCCAGCGCTGACGCGACTTGCGCAGCGATGGCGAGTGTGTCGGCGACGGGGAGTCTGCCGTCTTGCCGCAGCATCTCGCGCAGCGTCCGGCCGTCGACGAATTCCGTGGCGATGAAGTGCTGTCCGTCGTGCGAGCCGGCTTCATGCACGGTGAGGATGTTCGGGTGATTGAGCCGCGAGGCGGCTGTCGCTTCGCGTTTGAAACGCTGAATGCGGTCGTCGTCTGTGAATTCGGCTGGTAGCAGCTTGAGCGCGACGCGGCGCTGGAGCGTCGTGTCGTCCGCCAGATACACGTCGCCCATCCCCCCCGAGCCGAGTTTGCGGACGATCCGATAGCGCGAAAACGTGGATTCGATCGCTGACCTCTGGGATCGACCGGGCGAAGTCGATTACGTGCCCGCCAGCTTAACGCTTCCGCCTGTGAGCCGCTAATCGCCGGCGGTACACCGATGGGCTCGCACGAGACGCGACCGCGCAGACGCCGTGAGTCCGAGTGCTGGCGAATCGTTCACGCGAGCCTCTGAGTGCCGCCGCTCAGGGAATAGAGGGACGCGCGCGACAGGGTCCGGGACCATCAAGGCGCTGCGATTCAGGGCGTCACGGCCCGCACCGGCGCGTGTTCGTGCAGTCCCAAGTGCGCCATAGTGCACAGCCACGGTGCGGGAACGCACGTAGACTCCGCGTCGAAATGCGCTGGTTGCGGACGCTCAATCGCGATCGACTCTCGATTCAGAGCATCGAAGGGCGGAGAACTTCTCCGCGGGAGGATTTTCATGATCAAGCGCACTGCGCTAGCGGCCCTGGTGTTCCAGCTCGCCGTCTCGAGCGTCTCGGCACAAGACAGAGGCTCGACACACGACAGATCCGACCATGTCAGCATGACGGCTTCGGGAACGATGACGGCCACGACGATTAATCTTGAACACGACACCATTACCGACGATGAGAATCTTGGCGGTGACGGCAGCCTCGGAGTCTTCACCTTCCACGGACTGCGCGCGGACGCCCTGACGCCCGATACCCCTGAGCCCCCTCTCACGTGCTCAACGCCAGTGTTTATCCCCGTCGTCAACGGGGCAGGCGTGTTTCGCTTCGAAGACGGAAGCCTCTTGGTGGTGAACATCACGGGAGGGGGCATTTGCATTGATCTCTCCGCCGGGGTGGCCCGACTGACGGAGACTTACGAGATTGCCCGTGGCACCGGGCGCCTCAACCATGCGTCCGGCACTCTGAAGTTGACGGTGATCGTGATGCCGGTGTTGTTCAATGCCGATGAGAGGCCCCAAATGCTCACGATGACGGGAAAATTCGAGGGGACGGTCTCAGGCATTAGCCACGAAGAGGATCACCGATAGCTCTTCGCATCGGTAATCGCGATTGAGCAAGACCGGCTCGCAGGGACCCGTCTCACCGACTCAGCGGCGCCCTGCGAGCCCACTCTGAGATTGATCACGTTCGAATCCGGCTGCGCGACCATTTGCGGAAATCGAGGCGCGAGCCGTCATGCCACACCGCCAGCTGCGAGACATCGGGGACCCGAGTCGCCGAAGGCGAGCCGCTTCCGGTGCCGGGATTCCGCCAGAGCACGCGCGTGCGGGCGTTGTAACGGGGGGATTCCAACGCCCGCGCTATGATGGGCGGTCGCGGTCATGATCGGACGAACCGTCGGCCACTACCAGATCGAAAGCCAGCTCGGCTCGGGCGGGATGGGTATCGTCTATCGAGCCGTGGATACGCGGCTCGGGCGACCGGTCGCGCTGAAATTCGTTTCCGAACACCTGACGCACGACGGCGAAGCCATCGACCGGCTCCGCGCCGAAGCCCGCGCGACCTCCGCGCTGAACCATCCGAACATCTGCACGATCTACGACGTCGGCGAGGCTGACGGGCATCCCTTCATCGTCATGGAACTGCTGAAGGGACGCAGCCTGCGCGAGTGGCTGGACCAGGGGGCGCTCAAGCCGTCGATGCTGGTGGATCTCGGCATCGAGCTCGCCGACGCGCTGCAGGCGGCACACGCGGAAGGAATCGTCCATCGCGACATCACGCCCCGCAACATCTTCATCACCGATCGCGGCCACACGAAGGTGCTCGACTTCGGGCTCGCCAAGCTGACGGGAGCGGCGACCGATCTGGCGATGACGATGGAGCCGACCCATCGGACGGGAGAGGGGCTCGCGCTGGGAACCGTCGCGTACATGTCACCCGAGCAGGCATCGGGCGAACCACTCGACAACCGTACGGACCTGTTCTCGACGGGTGTGGTGCTCTACGAGTGCGCGACCGGCCGTCACCCGTTTCCCGGAAAGACGGCTCCTGTCGTACTTGCCGCTATTCTCGACAGCGCTCCGATTGCACCGATTGTCATCAACCCGACGCTGCCGCTCCGGCTGCAGGAGGTCATCAACAACTGCCTCGAGAAGGATCGCGAGCTGCGCTATCAATCCGCCGGTGACCTGCGGGCCGATCTCAAGCGGGTGCGTCGCGACATCGAGTCGGGGGCATCGCCAATCCTGGCGCGATCCGGAGCAACCATCGCGCTGTCGAGCAGTGCCGTCGCTGGCGCGGGCGCACCCGTACCGCAGCCGGCAAGTTCGCTCGCCACCGATCAAGCGGGATCGGGGACCGTCCCGTCGGCGCGCCGCCCTGCCCTGCGCGCTGTGATCGTCGCACTCGGCATCGTGCTGGCGGTGTTGGGCGGCTATTCGCTGGCGACGTTCACCAGGGGCCGAGCCAACGAGTCGAGAAGCGCAGCACCGCCGCCACCCCAGGAGAGCGGGAACGCGAACGACAGCAGCGTTGCACCGCCTGAAGCGACGGCGACACCTCGCGAGATATCACCACCAGCCGAACCGGCGCGGTCGGCGTCGTCGCCGCCGGCTACACCGGCTCGCACGCCGACTGGTTCGGCACCCGCTCGCCCCGCCGCCGTCGAAGCGCCGCTTCCCGGAACAGCGGCAGTGGCAAGCGCGACACCACCGCCGTCGCCATCGGCCGCACCGGTCGCAGTCACGCCTCCCGCTGCGCCGATCGCTTCATCGCCGTCGCCGGCCGTACCTGCGACAGCACAATCACCATCCGCGCAGCCTCCACCGGAGTCCGAACGCCAGGTGAGCGCGCCGGAGGCGAGCGACGCCGACCGGTCCCGTTCCGCGGCTCCTCCGGCCGCAACGACTGCCGCAGACGACGAGGGAGCGATCCGGAGGCTTGTGGCAACATACGCGCGGGCGATCGAAACCAAGGACCTTGGCGCTCTTCCGGTCGATCAAGCCGAACCTCTCCGCCGAGGAACAGCGCCGGCTCGAGAACGGCTTCCGGGCGGTGAGCTCCCAGCAGGTCTCGCTTGACCATCGTCTCGATCGATCGGCACCGCGACGAGGCGACGGTCGTGATCAAACGTCGGGACACCATCGACGCCGGCGGCCGCCGGCAGGTGGTGGACAGCGATCAGACACTGCAACTGACACGAACTGCCGGAGGATGGGTGGTGGTGACCATTCGATGATCAGCAGACTGCTGCTCCGCCGCGAGCTGGCGTTGCCGCTGGCGTGCGCACTGGTGCTGAGCGCTTCAGCCGCCGCGGCGCAGGAACCGTACAACCTGACCGCGCCCGTGCACAGCCTGTCAACGCTCTTCACCGACCTCTACGGCGCGCATGGCCTGGTCGTCGACAGTCTCGCCACGCTGCCAGGCGAACAGCCGCACAGCGCGCATTTCACCAGCAGCTTCCAGTCGGACTTCAGCCAGTTCAACACGGCGCTGGTCGGGGCGCTGGTCAGCGTGCCGTTGCCATCGCCCGCGTCGGGATTCACCTACCGCTTCGATCCGTCGCTCGGCGTGTTTCAGCGGACGACCACCAGCTTCGGGCCGATCCTCGCGGACCGGGCGGAAACGATCGGCGCCGGCCGGGTGGCTATGGGATTTGCGTTCCAGCGGTTCACGTATGACACCGTCGAGGGACTCGATCTCGAAAACATCCCGGCGGTCTTCACCCACGACAACGCCGAACTGCTGGGGGGACGCCAGGACGTCATCACCACAGTGAATACGATCACCGCTGCGGTCAGCCAGTCGACCGCGTTCGTCACCTACGGTGTGACCGATCGTTTCGACATCTCTCTCGCGGTGCCGCTCGTGAACGTCAACATGATGGTAGTGTCGGACGCCACCATTCACCGGCTCGGCACGACCAACGAGCTCACCCACTTCTTCCGCCAGTCGAATGGCGACGTCGGCGTGCGACGGCTGTTCACGGCATCCGGCAGCGCCGCCGGCGTGGGCGACATCACCGCGCGATTCAAAGGGACGCTGCGTCGGGCCAGTTCGGGCGCTGTCGCGGCAGGCATGGATGTGCGGGTGCCCACGGGCGACGCCGACAACCTGCTCGGCGCCGGAACGACCGGCCTGCAACCGTTCGCGATCTGGTCGGGCACGCTGGGCGCGATCTCACCACACGCAAACGCCAGCTACACGTGGAATGGTTCGAGCATCCTGGCCGGCGATCCGGCGACCGGGCAGGCGGCCGACTTTCCGGACGAATTCCGCTACGCCGTGGGAACCGAGATTGCGATGTCGCGCCACGCCACGCTGGCGCTGGATCTGCTCGGGCGCACCGTGATCGATGCGGAACGGCTCCAGCCCAGTATGTTCCATGCTCTCGACGGCGTCTCGACCTTTCCGGACATCACGTTCAGCCGCAGCACGTTCAACCTGCTGAACGGGTCCATGGGCGTGAAGATCAACCTGGCCGGCCGGCTGCTGGCCGAAGCCAACATCCTGTTCGCGCTCGACAACCACGGTCTGCGCGACCGGGTCACGCCACTGCTCGGCCTCGAATACACCTTCTGACGCTTGTCGGTGCGGCCGCGATCCGTGCTGGTGCCCGACGCGTGCAGGTGCGATCCTCGCTGGTGCGAGGCCCGAGGCGTGCGGGTGCGAATCACAACGCGCGTGGTGCGATCGCTCGATCCTCGCTGGTGCGAGGCGCGATGTCTGCTGGTGCGATCGGAATGCGGCAGGTGCGGGGGCGGATGGCGCGTGGGAACGCCATCATGCCCCCGCGAGGCACCGGACCGAACGACTCAAAAATCGAATTGCACGTTGAATCGCGCCGCCCGCGCGTTGAGCACTGCGGTCGGCTGCAGCCAGCGCGCGCCATTCGTCGCCGGGTCGTAGACGGTTTCATACGCCGTCGGCGTGTTGGCGTTGAACAGGTTGTACAGGTCCATTCCGATCGTGGTCCGCTTGTTGGCGAACTTGAGGAGCTTGGCAACCCTGATGTCCATCACGTTGATGCGATCACCGTAGACGGCCCCGGGTGACAGCAGATCCACGGTCTGCTGCGCCAGACCGGGACGCAGCGGCACGCCTGTGTACTGGAGGTACTGCGCCGGCGTCATCTGGAAGTTGGCCACGCGCGAGCCGCCATTGGTGGCGACCGTCGTCGTGCCCGGCTGCGCGTTCGGCTGCGACCGCAGGACGGTGCTGAGGAGGACGTCGATCTTCGGGACGGTGTAGCTCGCCAGTCCGCGCAGCTGTGTCAGCCAGGGCTCGCTGAAGTTGCATGCCGGCTGCCCGTCGACGATGCGCATCGGCCGTCCGAACCTCGCGGATTCGATCTCACAGGTGTCGTTGACGCCGCGGCCAGTGCTCGTTCCGGCCTGGACGAACAACGAGCCGCGCAGCCGAGCGCTGAAGTTCACGTCGACGCCGTGCCAGTAGTGCGTCTCGTCACCGAAGTCCTGGTTGCGCGTGTAGTACGGGTCGGACACCCCGACCGCCTGCTGGGCGTTGCGCACCAGGAACGTCACCGGATATCCGCCGCCGCCCGGCAGCTTCGAATTCTGCGGCGCGTTCAGCGTCACCTGGTCCCAGTCCGCGGCAGTCAGCGCCGCGTTATTCGTGGTGAAGAAGTTGCCCCACCACCGCCGGCTGTAGCTCACGTCGACGGCCATCTGTTTCACGAGCTGCTGCTGGACGGTGAAGCCGAGCTGCCAGTCGTGATTGCGCACGTTCCATCCCTCGAGCACGGCGGGATTGATGCGCGTGGTCGGCACCGACTGTCCCCACTGAAGGTTGGTCCACGGACCGCACTCGCCGTTTGCCACCGGGTTCAGGAAGTCGCACTGGGCAACATAGTCGCCACGAATCCCGCCGTTTGACCCATCGTCGCTCCACTGACGGTTGGTGCTCGTCACCAGCGTCGTGGCCGGATTGCTGATCGTGTAGGCCTCGCCCTGATAGGCCGCCTGGACGTAGCGGCCGAAGTTCCCCTTCACCGCCGTCCGGCCGGTGCCGAACAGGTCGTAGGCGACTCCGACGCGCGGTGAGAGATCGCGATATCCCTTGACGCCTTCGGTGCGGTCAAAAATCAGTGCCTTGCCGAACTGGTGATCCGCGATGATGCCGTTCTCGCCCGCCGGACTCCAGCTCGACGCGGTGTCGAATCGCAGCGCGCCCTGCAGCGTCAGGCGACCGCGCGTCCACGAGTCCTGTACAAACGCGGCGTCGTAGCGGATGCGATCGCTGACGCGCGACGGACCGACACGCTGCTGCAGCTGGAGCGGCGATCCGTTGTTGAAGATGTAGTTGATCTGCTGTCCGACCATGGTGGTAATCCGCACGATTTGAAAGCCGCCCGAGTAGCCGACCTTGAGGTTGTGCGATCCCGATACGTAGGAACCTGACGCCCGCCAGGTGTGATGCCACTGGTTCTGGGACGGCTGGTTGTACCACCCGCGGTAGGTGTAGTTGGCCATCGGCACGCCGGCATTGGTCGACTGCTCGGTGACCGAGATGAAGTTGTCGAGCGCACCCTCCGGCTTCACGTCGCCCCAGTTGCTGTACAGCGCGGAGTACCCGCTCTCGAGCAGGAAGCGATTCGACACCGGCGAGTTCCAGGTGAGCTGCTGGATCCGGGCGGGCCCGTTCCAAATCGTCGCCGACTCCGGTGCCGTCGTCGACACGCCTGGGCCGATGCCGGGACCAGCCGCCGTCCAGTCGTCGCCGGGGCTGCGGCACTGGCTGCTGTCTTTCACGAACGAGGAACCGCTGCAGTTCTTCGTCAGGTCGAGATAAAAACCGACCTTGTTGCGCGGTGTGACCTGGCTGGTGATGCGGCCGCCGTACAACACCTTGCTGAGAGCGGTGCGCACGCGCACGTTGTCGTCTTTCAGATAGCGCCACTGAGACGGATCGCCCGCATTCTTGTTCGCATACAGATTGCCGGTGTCCACGTGCGAGCCCTGGGTCCGGAAATTGCCGTAGAACCAGATTCGGTTCTTGATAATCGGGCCGCCGAGCGCAAAGTTGCTGTCCCAGTTCTTACGGAGCGCGGGCGCGTCGCCAAACCCGAGATCGCGCAGGGGCTGATCGATGTTGCTGGTCTGACCCCACTCACCGGAAAAGCTGCCGAAATACATGCCGCTGAAGTTGTTACCGCCGGTCTTCGGAATGATGTTGAAGGCAGGGCCGCCGCGATCGGCTTCGCCAAGGCCGCCGGAAATGCTGACCTGGACCTCGGCGGAGTTGTTCATGTCGTACAGATACCCTGACACGCCGCCGCCGTTGCTGGGCGCGCCGACGTTCATCCCGTCGATCTGGATCGCGCCCTCGTTGGCACGACCGCCGCGGGCGGTGAAGAAGTTGTTGCTCGTGGTCACGCCGGTGTTGAAGCCTGTGGCCTGCACGGCCGGAATCGCGGCGAGATAGTTGCCGTAGCTCCGCGATGCCGGCAACGCGCGGACCACCTCCCCGTCGAGCACCGTCTGCTGTCTCGCGGATTGCACGTCGACGACTGGCGTTGCGCCCGTCACCGTCACGCTCTCTTCGAGAGCGCCCACCTTGAGTTCAGCGTTGATGCTGATGACGCCGGCGCCGGAGACCTCGACGCCTTCGCGCACGACGCCGGCGAAACCAGCGAGTCCGAAGGTGATCTTGTAGGTGCCGGGAGGAATGTTGGGAATCTGATACTGACCGTTGCCGTCGGTGATGGCGGTGCGCACCTTTTCGATGAGCGCCGGGCTGGACGCTTCGACTGCAACCCCCGGCAGTACCGCGCCGGAGGTGTCGCGCACGCTACCCGCCAGCGTCTGGGCCGAGGCGAGCGTTGTGCCGAGGAGGGTCAGACAGACGGAAAAACACAAGCTCTCGAGCAGGTTTTTCATGGGGCCGGACTATGAAGGCATGTCCATGCCCTGTCAAGCGCCGCAGCTCGAGCATCGCGTGATTCGCCCGCAGCAGCCCGGCCGCTACGTGCCGACAGGCGCGAGGCCGGAGGAGCGGAGTGGCCGAAGGAGCGGAGTCAGGTCGTTGACCACGCACCGCAAGTACATCCAGGCAAGTGCTACCTATCCGGACGCGCAATTCAACGACCGCGAGGACGACATCAACGCTTAAATACTCTGCTCAACTCCGCTTCTCCGCTCCTCTGTGTTGATCCGCTCCTCGACCGGCGATCCCTTTTGGTGACCAGCTCCTGTCAAGGTTGCCCAGGCGGGCCCCATCCTCCACCGAGTGCGCGGTAGATCTCGACGAGTGCCGACAGCTCCTGGAACTGCGCGTCGGCAAGACCGAGTTCAGCGTTGAAGCGCCGGGTGTCGGCATCGAGCACCTCCAGGTAGCTGGCGACGCCGCCGCGATACCGCACGTCCGCCAGACGTCGCGCGTCCTCGGCCGACGCGAGCAGCAGTTGCTGCTGCTCGTGGAATTCGCGGAGCTTCCGGTAACCGACCAGCGCATCCGACACTTCGCGGAACGCCTGCCGCACGGTCTGCTGGTAGCCAAGCACCGCCTGGTCCCGGCGCGCCTCAGCGACAGCAACCTGCGATTTCGTCCGTCCAGCCGTGAAGATCGGCTGCACGAGACTGGCCGCGCCAGCCCAGATACCGCTGGCCCCGGTGAAAAGGCTGGTCAACGCCGTGCTCTGAACACCGGCAGAGCCGGTCAGCGTGATCGACGGGAAGTACGCCGATCGCGCCACGCCGATCTCGGCATTCGCCGCCACCAGCTGCTGCTCCGCCTCCTGCACATCGGGACGACGCTCGAGGAGCGCGGATGGGAGACCGCCCGGCACTTCGGGCGGCTGCGGTTGATCGGTCAGCTCACGACCGCGCGCGATAGCACCGGGATTGTCGCCGACGAGCACGCTGAGAAAATTTTCCTGCTGCTCGATCTGACGTTGGAGTGTCGCAATCTCGCCGGTGGCTTCGTAGACCAGTTGCTCTGCCTGGCGCACGTCCACCAGGCTCGTGTCGCCGCCCTGTTCACGGACCTGCGTCAGCCGCAGCGATTCACGCCGCAGATCGAGGGTCGAGGTCGACGCGTCGAGACTCGCATCGAGCATTCGCAGCCGGAAGTATCCCTGGGCCACCTCGCTGACGATCGTCGTCATTACCGCGCGCCTTCCCCACTCGCTGGCGAGCAGTTCGGCACGGGCGGCCTCGGTGGCGCGGCGGTAGCGACCCCAGAAATCGAGCTGCCATGAGGACGCGGCCAGCAGTTGGGTGCCGGCGGCCGTGCGCGACGTGACAGTGCTCGATGACGTCCCCCGCTGTCCGATCACGTTTGCCTGGCCCGAGACGGTCGGATACTGATCGGCGCGTGTCACCCCCAGTTGCGCCTGAGCCTCGAGGACTCGCGCCGCCGCTGCACGGATGTCATATCCCTGTGTCAGCGCCCGTCGGATCAGATCACGGAGGGCGTCGTCCTGGAAGATCTCCGACCACTGCTGGTCGGCCAGCGACTGCGCGTCAGGTGCGGTCACGTCGCCAGTCCCGCGGTACACCGCCGGCGTTTCGATGACCGGACGTGTATAGTTCGGGCCCACCGTGCACGCGCTCACCATCAGCGCCAGTGCCGCCAGGGCACACGCCGGTGCTGATCGGGTGGCCATCACGCGCTCTCTCCCGGCACCAGTGTGCCGGCGTCTCCCTCCACTGTCGACGACCGGAAGGCGAACCGATCGACGAGCACGAACAGCAGAGGGATGAGGAAGGTCGCCACCAGTGTCGCGGCGAGCATGCCGGTGATCACGACCGTGCCGAGAATCCGGCGCGACGCCGCACCAGCGCCGGTCGCGCCCCACAACGGCGCACAGCCCAGGATGAACGCGAACGACGTCATCAGGATCGGCCGCAGCCGGAGCTTCGCACCTTCGAGCGCGGCATGGACCGCGTCCATCCCGGCATCACGCCGCGCCTTCGCGAACTCAACGATCAGGATGGCGTTCTTGGCGGCAAGGCCGATCAGCATGATGACGCCAATCTGGGCGTAGACGTCGAAGTCGAGACGGCGCAGCAGCAGTCCGGCGAAGGCGCCGACCACCGCGACCGGAACAGACAGCAGCACCGAAAACGGCAGCGACCAGCTCTCGTATAGCGCGGCCAGGATCAGGAACACGAACAGGAGCGACAGCATGAACAAACCGCGGGTGCTCCCCGAGGCTTGTCGCTCCTGATACGACAGGTCCGACCAGTCGAACCCGAACTCACGCGGCAGCGTCGTGCGCGCCACGTCCTCGAGCGCGTCGAGTGCCTGGCCGGAGCTGTATCCATCCGCCGCGTTACCGGAGACCTGCACCGCCCGATAGACGTTGAAACGATTCGTATACTGCGGTCCGGCGGCTGGACCGGTGCTCTGCAGCGCGGATAGCGGCACCATCTCGCCATCGTTGTTGCGCACGTAGAACTGGGAGATGTCAGCGGGCGTGGTCCGGTCGGTGCCCTCCGCCTGCATGAACACGCGCCACTGCCGGCCGAAGCGATTGAACTGGTTGACGTACAACCCGCCGAGGAATGCCTGCAGCGTCTGATAGACGTCGCCCAGGGCAACGCCTTGCTTGAGGACCTTGTCGCGATCGACGTCGACGAACACCTGCGGCACTGACGCGTTGAATTGTGACGTCACGTTCGCCAATTCGGGTCGCTGTCGCGCGGCGGCGAGGAACTTCTGCAGGTTCTGCTCGAGAAACGTCAGGTCACCGCCGCTGCGATCCTGGAGCCAGAAGGAGAAGCCGCCCTGACTCCCGAGGCCTGGAATCGCCGGCGGCATCACTGCGACCACACTCGCCTCCGGGATGTCCCGGCGAAAATCACCGTTCAGCCTTTGCATCAGCTGCTGCGCGTCGAGCGATCGCTCACCCCAGGGCCGCAGACCGAAGAAATAGAACGCGTTGTTGCTGGCGCTCACCCGCGTGCCGAGGCTGAAGCCGCCAATCATGTTGAAGTTCTCGATGGTGTCGCGGTGACGCTGCAACACGGCGTCGACCTTGCGCAGCACGGCATCGGTTCGCTCCAGCGAGGCCGCCGGCGGCAGCTGGATGTTGACCAGGCCGTAGCCGTAGTCCTCTGCCGGCACGAAACTCGTCGGCAGCCGCTGGCCGAGCACCCCTGTCAATGCGGCGAAGACCACCATCATCGCCACGCCGATAAACGCCCGGCGGATCACCAGGTGACTGACGCTCACATAGCGGTCGGTCGCCACCTTGAACCACCGGTTGAACCCGCCGAAGAACCGGCCGAGTACTCCCCGCGTGTGCTTCTGAGGCTTCAGCAGCATCGCCGCGAGTGCGGGCGACAGCGTCAGGGCGTTGAACGCGGAAATCAGGACCGACACCGCGATGGTGATGGCGAACTGCTTGGTGAGCCGCCCCTGGATACCGCTCATGAACCCGACCGGGATGAAGACGGCCGCGAGGATCAGTGCGATGCTGACGACCGGACCCGACACTTCCTTCATCGCCTGCAGCGTCGCGTCCTTCGGGCTCATCCCCTCTTCCATGTGGTGCTCCACCGCCTCCACCACGACGATGGCATCGTCGACGACGAGACCGATGGCGAGCACGAGGCCGAACAGCGAGAGCGTGTTGATGGAAAACCCGAGCAGCGGGAAAACGGCGAACGTGCCGATCAGCGACACTGGCACGGCCACCGTCGGGATCAGCGTCGCGCGCCAGTTCTGCAGGAACAGGTAGACGACGAAGACGACGAGCAGAAGCGCTTCGCCGAGCGTGATCAGGATTTCCCGGATGCCTTCGGAGACGGCACGCGTCGTATCGATGGTGTAGGTGGTGCTGATGTCCGGCGGGAAGCGCTGGCTCAGATCGTCGAGCGTCCGTTTGATCCCATTCGCCACCTCCAGTGCGTTGGATCCGGGCGCCTGGAAGATGCCGATACCGACCCCGGGCTGTCCGTTGACGCGGCCGATCTGCTGGTAGTTGAGTGCGCCGAGCTCGACCCGCGCCACGTCCTTCAAGCGGACGACCGACCCATCCGGATTCGAGCGCACTGCGATCTCGCTGAACTGCTCCGGCGATTGCAGTCGTCCCTGCGCCCGGACGGTGTAGGTGTATTCCTGGCCCGTGGGAGTCGGCTGCGCGCCGATCTGACCGGCCGGGTTGACGGTGCTCTGCTGCTGGACGGCGCGCGCCAGATCGGGCACCGTCAGACCCAGCTTGGCGAGCTGATCCGGCTTGACCCAGATCCGCATCGCGTAGTCGCCGGCACCGAACACGCGCACTTCGCCGACGCCGGGGACGCGATAGAGCGCGTCGATGACGTTGATGTTGGCGTAGTTGGCGAGAAACAACGCGTCGTAGGTCTGCTTCGGCGACGTGAAGCCGACGACCATCAACGGAAATCCCGTCGAGCGCCGCATGGTCATGCCGTACGAGTTGACCTCGGTCGGCAGGTTGGGCGCCGCCTGCGCCATGCGGTTCTGAACGTTGACCTGATCGATATTGGGATCGGTCGCGACGTCGAACGTGACGATCAGCTGCACCGTGCCGTCGTTGCTGTTGATCGACTGCATGTACAGCATGTTGTCGACGCCGTTGACCTGTTGTTCGAGCGGCGTCGCCACCGCCTGTTCGATCGTGAGCGCGTCGGCACCGGTGTAGGTGCCGGTAATCATGATCTGCGGCGGGATGATGTCGGGAAACTGCGCGATCGGCAGCTCACGCATCGCCACCAGACCGACGAGCACGGTCACGATGGCGATCACGATCGCCACGATCGGCCGACGAATGAAGAAGCCGCGACATGCCTACTCTCCGCCCCTGGTGCCGGTGTCCTGACCGCTGGTGGCGGACTGCGGTGCCGGCGTCGGCGATACGAGATCCCCGTCCTTGATCGACGAGCCCTCGAGGATGACGCGATCGCCCGGCTGCAGCCCCTCGGAGATGACCCAGCGGCTGCCGACACGATCGCCGACCTTGACGCGGCGGACGTGAGCCTTGTTGTCGGGTCCGACGACGCGGATCTGGTAGGTCCCCTGGATCTCGGTGACGGCCCGCTGGGGTACGAGCAGCGCGTTGTCGATGGCGCGGGTTTCGGCGCGGACGCGGCCGTACTGTCCGGGCCGGAGCGTGCGGTTCGGATTCGCAAACAGTGCGCTGAGGCGGATCGTTCCGGTCTTCGGATCGATTTCGCGATCGACGGCGCTGAGGGTGCCGGTGCGTGGGTAGACCGTGCCGTCGGCGAGCGTGAGCGTCAGCGCCGTCCGCGTGCCGAGCAGCTGGCTACCGCCGCTTGCCGTCATGCGCAGGTACTGCTGCTCGCTGAGCGGAAAATACGCCTTGATCGGATCGAGCTGCGACACCGTGGTGAGCAGCGTCGCCGGCGTGACGAGGTCGCCGATCTGGGCGGTGGCAATCGCCGCGACCCCGTCGATCGAGCGACGTCACCTTGGTGAAGCCGATATTCAGTTCGGCGGTCTCGACTTCAGCCTCCGCCGACTCCAGCGCCGCCTGCGCCGTCAGTGCGGCCTGCTGATCGTCGTCGAGTTGGCGCTGCGGGATGGCGCGCTGCTCGGCCAGCGGCTGGTCACGCGCCAGGTCGCGTTGTGCCTTTCCCAGTTGCGCCTGCGCTTCGGCCCGGTGGGCCCGCGCCTGCGCGAGCGCGGCCGCAAACGATCGCGGATCGATTTCGAACAGCACCTGCCCCTGCCGGACCGCCGCACCTTCCTGGTAATTCCGGCGAATCAGGTAGCCCGATACCTGCGGCCGGATCTGCGCGTTGACGTTTCCGTCGAGCGTGGCGACCCATTCTTCGGACAGCGCCACGTGTTCTGGCTGCACGTCGACGACCGCGACCGGAGGGCGGCGGCGGCGCCGGAGCGGCGCTCGTGGATTCGGAGCACGCGTGCGAGAGGACGGCGACGACGAGAACACAGATGTATGACAGTGTTCGAGGCATGGGATTACCCGGAGACGAAAGAGCGTGAAGGGGAACGAGCGAGAACGGCGAAGAAGTGCTCGAGAGCCGAGTCGAAGATGCGATCGAGATCGCAGGGCGACAGCCGCTTGACGGCGAGGTGCTCGTGAAACAGCGCCTGATGTGAGAGGCCGGAAATGATCATGCGGGCGGCGACAAGGGCATCGACGTCGCGGCTGGAATTCGCCGGCAGCCTGGCCCTCATGGATCAGACGCTCGACGACGGTCCACCGATGCACCAGACCTTTGGCCCAGGCGCGAAAGACCGGGGGCGCGTCGGTGACGATTTCGCTGACGAGCAGCCGCTGCCACACGCCGACGGCAGGCGTCAGCTGGACGTCCCAGAAGTGGCGAAGAAAGATCCGCAGGCGCTCGCGGGCCGACGGGCCGCTGCGCGCCAGCAGCGCTTCGGCTTCGGCCTGGCGCTCGGCGACGCGCTCTGACAGCGCGCGCGTGATCAGATCGTCCTTGTTGGCGAAGTAGTGATAGACGGTCGCCTTCGAGACGCCAGCGGCGGCGGCGATGTCTTCGAGTCGAACGCGACGATAGCCCTGCTGCGTGACCAGCTTGAGCGCCGACGCCATCAAGGCGTGCGGACGATCGTCGGGACGACGCTGCCAGCGCGGAAGTGCTGGCTCGGCAGCGCGGGGCGGCATGACGTACCCACTGTTCCACGTAATTGACTTCCGGTCAATAGCAACGATCGTCAGTGAGGCGAGGCGAACCCCGGCGTGGCGCGGACCGTGTCAGGTCCGCGGTGATGGCGAAGACGTGGGGCGAGCCTTGTCAGGTCGCCAGACTGTCAGTTCCGCGGCAGCGATCGTCGCGAAGCTCGCATCCCCCCCAGATACGCGCGAATCACCGTCAGAGGATGGAGGAGCGCGATCGCCAGCCGGCCGGAGAGGGTCGTCGGCTCGCGAAATACACCCAGCTGTCGAAGGATCTGCGCACGGTCGTAATAGATCCGCTCCGCCGCCAGCCGGTTCTCATCGTCGAACGTGAACACACCGCATAAAGCGAACCGGACAGATCGACCCGTCGCGGCAAGGCCGCGCCACGCGCCGAGGTGGGTGCCGCGAATCTCGACCTCGAGCACGATCGCGTCGCTGCATACGTGGCGCGACTGGACGTCGATCACCAGGTCGGGCAGCGCGGCGAGCAGTTGGCTGTAGTACTCGCGCACCTGGTCTCGGCCGGTCCGAAGGTCTCCCCACGGTTCGTCCTGGTACACCGCGTCGTTACCGAATGTCGCCATTACCGCGTCGAGATCACCGCGGTTCTCCGCGTGGAGGTGCTCGTCCACTACGGCAACGCGCGCATCGAGGTCTGCCCGCATGAACACCACTCCTGACACCCATCCCCTCCGGACGTATCGACAGGATGAACCGTGGCTCATCGTCGCTCGAAACAGCCAATGATCTCGAGTCGTCGTAGTCACCTCGGCAGTATCATTGGCTGGCGCCCATCTATGGGCGATTCGGAAGGAGCGACGCATGCGTGTTCTGAACTGTGTTGCGCTCGGTCTGGGCCTCCTGATCGCGACCACTGGCTGTGACCTGGTGCCCGTAACGACCGGTGCGGATGAGGCGGCGCTCAAGGAAGCGACTCAAACCTGGATGAAGGCGTACAACGCCGGAGACGCCGACACCATCGCGGGGCTCTATGCAGAGGACGCCGTGCTGATGCCACCGCATGCCCCCGTCGCGATTGGAAAGGCCGCGATCCGCGAATTCGTCGCCAAGGATTCGGCTGGCGCGAAGACGGCGGGGGTGACGCTGATGCCTGGTCAGGCAACAGCTGGTGTCGACCACGATACCGGATGGGAATCGGGCTCGTACACCGTCACCGATCGGTCAGGCAGAGTCGTTGACAGCGGCAGCTACCTGTCGGTGTCGCGAAAGGTGAACGGGAAGTGGTTGTATGTGCGAGATACATACACCTCCAATCAGCCGCTCCCGGCCCCGGCTTCGACCCAAACGACGTCGAATTAGCTCGCCGGACGCGGCTACCGCGTGCCGAGGGTTTTGACCATCTTGTTGTAGATCCCCAACGCCAGGAGTGGCGTCGGCCACATGCCGACAAAACGGCTGGCGCGCGAGCGTCCAGTGAGCTCGAAGCTCAGGGACAGCGCCATCGCACCGAGCGCGCTGAAGAGAAACCAATGTGAAGGGATCTTGGCCGCCTGCTGTTCGATCAGGCGCGCAAGCTCACCTTCCAGGTGCTCGGCGCGGAGAACGGGAGTTGAAGCGGCGGTCAGGGAAGCTTCCGCGGCGGGATTGACCTCGAGCTTGCTCATGCACGACCCGAACGCAAATCGGGCACCAACGTTGCCTCTCGTTGTTCGAATGCCAGACTTTCTTCCTGCCACTCAAGGCGCCGGGCCGCTCCTGCAGCGCGACTACTGGGCGGTGCTCGCCGACTGCGCCTTGTCTCCGACGGAAGTGATGGCGCATGTGAAGGCCAATTTCTGCTCACTCCCCCCGGCGGCACTCATCTCGTTCGACGCCCCTGACGGTCTCAGCCGCGACGCGACCATCGACATCGCCATCAAGCCAGGGCAGCAGTGTGCGGTGAGAGTGGTTCACGAGTCACCACAGAGCGTCACGCTGGCGACTCTGGCCGGACACCCTGAAGCGGGACGCATCACCTTCGGGTGCTACCGCAACGCCGAAGGTGACGTCATCTTCCACATTCGCAGTCGTGCGCGCTCCACCACGGCGGCGAAGCGACTCGGGTTCCTCGCCATCGGCGACGCGATGCAGACGAACACCTGGACTGATTTCATCCGGAATACCGCCGCCGCGATCGACGCCGGCATCGCCGGGGTGATTCACGCCGAGACCCAGGAGGTGGACGAACTTCCCGAAGACGACGAACCGATGCACTCGCCGACGTTCGCAGCGGTCGGTGACTGATGGCCGAGTGGAGACTGTTCGGCGGATGGTCAGCCGAGGCACTACGCGACCGGATGAACACGCTCGCCGCCCGGCGGCGCAATTTCGACGCCGGCGAAGAGGAGATGACGGGAGACCGCGGATGGCAGCATTACTATTCCGAAGCGGTTATCTCGGCCGGCGACCGATGCGGATTCGCGTTTCGCGCGCGCCAAGACTGCGCTGGCGAATTACCAGTTCTCCGATCCCGCGATCGTCATGGCGCATTTCGATCCCGCGTCGCCGCTGCAATCCCGACGGTTGCTGCTCGAAATCAAGATCTGGGGCCTCCGCTATCTCTGCCCGACGATAGTGAGCGTTGTGCGCGACGAGGCCAGCGTGTTCGGGTTCCGCTACGACACCCTCGAGGGGCACATCGAACGGGGAGCCGAGTGGTTCCTGTTGACCAGGGCGAGCAACGGCGATATCACCTTCCGCATAGAGGCACGATGGATGCAGGGCGAGTTCCCAAACTGGTGGAGCCGGCTTGGGTTCATCCTCCTGGCCGATCACTACCAGCGACGATGGCATCGTCACGCGCATCAGCGGATGTCGCTGCTCTCGTACTACGGATCACCCGAGCGACCCCCGCGTGATGCCGCCGGCCTCACCCATCAGGGGGTCAACGTGACGTTCACCTATCACACGAAACGGAAGCGGCTGATATGACGCGATCGAGCATCAAACGAATCCTGGCCATCGGCACCATCACCGGGATGCGCAGCATGAGCGGGGCCGCGGCGGTCGCGGCGCGGCGCGGGGGCACGATCGGCCGCGGCGTCGCGTTGCTGGCGGCCGGAGAGATGGCGGCCGACAAGACGCCATTCATCGGCGACCGCACCGACCCGCTGCCGCTGGCCGGCCGGGCGATGATGGGAGCGCTGCTGGGCGGGTGGATCGCCCGCGAACAGCACGACTCGATTGTGCTGGGCGCCCTGCTTGGCGGCGCCACCGCGATCGCGGCCACGCATCTCGCGTATCAGTTGCGCCGCCGATGGCCCGAGGCCAGCGCCGCCACCGGGCTGGTTGAAGACGCCATCGTGATTGGCGCCTCATCGCTGTACGCGCGGCCGCGCGCCGCCTGGTAGAGCACGGGAACGATTCGAACGATTCGAACGATTCGAACGAACTAAACGATCGCGAGGACGATGAGCAGCGCCCAGCCGACCAGGAACGCGAGCCCGCCGAGCGGCGTAATCATCCCGAGTCTCGTCGCTCCAGTAAGCGCAAGGGCATAGAGGCTGCCCGAGAACAGCACGATGCCGAGGGTGAATGACCATCCTGCGGCACGCGCCAGCCAGCCGTCGAACCTGGCGGTCGCAATCGCGACGATCAGCACGGCGAAGGCGTGGTACATCTGGTAGCGGACGCCCGTCTCGAACACCGCGAGCATGTCAGGGGACAGGCGGCCGCGCAGCGCATGCGCGCCGAACGCACCGAACGCGACGCCAATGAATCCCGCCAACGCGCCGACCAGAAGAAACGTGCGATCCATGTGTGTGCGATTGTAAGTGAGGCATGCGGCCGGCAGCAGTTCTCGTGAACAGGACAGCCGGCCGGGTGATTGGCGCCATGGCGTCCATCAGGACATGCACGCCTATAATCGCGGCACAGCCGACGCGTCAGAAAAAACATGGGAAGCAGACTGTCTCGACGCACTCCCAGCCTCGCCGTCGCCGCCGTCATCCTCGCGGCCAGTACAACCGGCCTGTTCTCACAGGCGCCTGCCCAGACTCGTCGCGTCGACTGGCAGGCGATGCGGGTCGAGATTCTCCAGCGGTATCGGGAACTGGTTCAGATCGACACCACTGCCGGGAACGAGACTCGGGCCGTCGACTACTTGCGGACGGTGCTCGAAGCCGAAGGCATCCCGACCAGGACGTTCGCCCTGGATCCGGCGAGGGCGAACCTCGTAGCGCGGCTCAAGGGCAACGGTAGCAGACGCCCGCTGCTGATTCTGGCTCATACGGATGTCGTCGGCGTGCAGCGTGACAAGTGGCCGGTCGATCCGTTCGGTGCGGTTCTCAAGGACGGCTACATCTGGGGCCGGGGCACGAAAGACGACAAACCCATCCTGACCGCCAACCTGATCACGATGCTGCTGTTGAAGCGACTGGCCGTCCCGCTCGATCGCGACGTGATCTTCCTGGCGGAGTCCGGCGAGGAGGCAGACAGCACCGGTGTCGGCATCAATTTCATGGTCCGCGAGCACTTTGCAGAGATCGAGGCCGAGTTCGCCATGACGGAAGGCGGCGGCATCACGCTCGATGGGGAGCGCGTCGAGCGGGTGACCATCGGCACCGCCGAAAAGCTGCCAGCCCGCGTCCGCCTCGTGGCCACGGGCACGGCCGGCCACGGATCCGCGCCACGGCTGGACAATGCGCTGATTCATCTGAGTGCGGCGGTCGCGAGAGTCGGACGCTGGGAACCGCCGATGCGGCTGAATGAGACGACACGTCGCTACTTCGAACAGATGGCCGAGATTAGCGCGCCCGAGGAGGCGCGCGTCTACAAGTCATTGCTGACGCCGGCGACGGCGGACGCCGCCGAGGCGCACTTGCGCGAGCATTCTCCGGCCGAGTACTCGATGCTGCGGACGTCGGTCGTGCCCACGATGCTCAGCGCCGGTGTGGGCGCCAACGTCATTCCGTCCTCCGCCGAGGCAACGCTGGACATCCGCGCGCTGCCCGGCGAGAACATCGAGGAGTTCTACCAGCTGATGGCAACCGTCATCGACGACCCGGCGGTGAAGATCGTGCCGCTGCCCCAGGCACGTCCACCTTCACCAGCGTCGCGGCTGGACACGGAGATGTATCGCGCCATGCAGCGCGTCGCCACCCGGATGTTCCCGGGTGCTCAGGTGATTCCGACGATGTCGATCGCGGCAAGCGATCAGGCGCAGTTGCGGGCCAAGGGAATTCAGTCGTACGGGATCGATCCTGGATCGACTCGCGACGACGCGATCAACTACCCGGCGCATGGCGATCTCGAACGGCTCGCCGAGCCGGCGCTCTACCCGTTCGTCCAGTACGTCTGGTCAGTGGTGACGGAGGTCGCCGCACCGCCGCGCTAGGCCCACTGTCGGCGTATCATGCGGAAGTCATCATGACCCGCGTTCTCGTGGCTCTCGCCCTCGTCCTGGGAACCACACACGCCGCTGCGGCGCAGACCACCAGGGACGAGTTGACCGCCGCTCTGACTCGTCTGCAGCGCGCCATCGACGCGCTCGATCGAACCCGGCCGGCGGAACTGGTCGAGGCGATTCAGTGGCTGCGGAGCAGTCTGCCGCGGACCGATCCGTCGCAGGTCTCGACCGCGTACCTCCGCACGCTGACCAATGCGGCGACACTCCTGGAACGATCGCCCTCGGCGAATCTCATCGACGACATCACCGACGAACTGGAAGCCAAGGTCGATCATTGCCGGGCGCTCGGGATCGGAATGGGCGGATCCGTCCTGCTCCGGGTGAACACGCGGCGCGGATCGGCGTCCGTGAACAACTGGCAGGTGTTCTACCTGCTGAAAATCTACGAGACGGCAGCGGGCACGTCGCCGACCACGTTTCCCACGCTGAGCGCTCCGGCGGAAACCCGGCTCGAGCCGGGCCGCTACTGGATCTGGGCGCGCGATCCGGCAACCGGCCGCACCAGCGAGCGCGCCCTGGTCCGCGTCTCCGGCAAGCAGGAGTTCCGGATCGATCTGCCTGTCCCATGACGCGGTACTGGCGGCACGGCGCGCTGGCGCTCGCCGCGGCAGTGGCAGCGTTCGTCTGGCCGCTCACGTCCGCCGTTCCACCCGGTATCGCCCTCAGCGCCCGACTGGCGTCGGCGATCGCCGCCCTGCTCGTCTGCGGCGGCGTGGCAACATGGAGTGGCGGTCGCATGCGCACGACGATCGCGATCGCGGCGTCGTGCGCCGTCATCGGTCTTGCTCTGGTCGGCACCTACGTCAGCGCGCAGACCCAGTGTCTTGCGGACTACGACGGACGGCCGGTCGTCATCGGGACGACGTTCGCACCGGACACACAGGCCTACCTCGCGCGGAATCCGGGGCTGTCGATGAGTGATCGGCTGCTCGATGCTGGTGGCGTCGCCGAGCGCATCTGGACGGCCGACTCCATCCGCAAGTGCACCCTACTCGTGACGTGGCCCGGCGTGGGTGCGATTCCGTTCCTGGCGGCGAGCGCGGCCGTCCTGATCCGCCGCCGTTCTTACGTGCTGCCTGCGCAATCGGCGCGGCCGGTTCCCCCTGTCTCCGGGCGAATGACGGCGCCTGTTTACGATGCGTTCCTCAGCTACCGCCACGTCGAGCCGGACCGGGCGATCGCGCTCGACCTGGTCGAAACGCTCGAACGGCGTGGACTGCGGGTGGCGATTGATGTGCGAGACTTCTCTCCGAACGAGCACTTCCTGTCCGAGATGGAGCGCTGCATCAAGCAGAGCCGCTTCGTACTGTGCGTGATCACGTCGTCGTACACGCAAAGCGATCACACGTCCGAAGAAGCGATCATTTCCCAGACGCTGGACCTCGCCGAGCGCCGCCGCCGGCTGGTGCCGTTGATCTTCGAACGCGTCGAGCTCCCGGTGTGGCTGCACGGCCTGGTCGGGATCGATTTCACCGCCGCGCCAATCGTCGATCCGCGCGAGCGGCTGGTGCAGCTGCTGGACAAGCGGGAGTCGTAAGCGCTCGGAAAGACTTCCACTTCTCACGAACAGCTCACCACCACCTTGTCACGAAACGACACCACGAAGGACACGAAGAACACGAAGATCACGACGTCAACAAGTCCAAGTTGCTTCGTGCCGTCGTGGCCTTCGTGGTTGCCTTTCGTGACGACCACGAGCGCTCGACTCAGCGCGTGAATAGTGCTTGCACGTCCTTATTGATAGCCTTCGTGACCTTCGTGACCTTCGTGACCTTCGTGGCCGTCGTGGTTGTCCTGTCGTGACGACCAACGACGGCTCGACTCAGCGCGTGAGGCCGGCGAGCTCCGTGGCGAAGAACATGGCCATGCCGCCGCCACGGTCGTCGCGGCCCATGATCGCGAGACGACGAAGGTAGTCCTCGTCGGTCATGCCGCGCGTCCCGGTACTCTCGCAGACATCCACGAGCCGCCCATCGGCGCCGGTTCTCAGCAGGATTGCCTGCCAGGCCCTGTCGACCAGCGGCTGATACACGCGGGCATCGAGCCAACCGTTACGGATGCCGCGCAGCATCGCCGTGGCGATCATCGCGGTCGCCGAGTATTCGGGATAAGCTCCCGGTCGATCGATGACGTTGCGCCACATCCCGTTCTCGTCCTGGAAACGCGCCAGCGTCGCCATGTGCTGCTGGAATGACGCCAGCAGACGTGCGTACGCGGGGTGATCAACCGGGAAGTCCGACAGCGTCAACGCCAGGCCGAGGGCTGGAAACGCGTTGCCGCGCCCCCATGCCGCCTCGGCCGAGGTCTGGTGGCGATAGAGCCCGTCCGCCCGCAGCACGATTCGCTGCATGAACGCGACATGCCGGGCGGCCATGTCGAAGTAGCGGCGATCACCGGTGAGCGCGCCTGCCTTCGCCAGGATTGGGACATCCATGAACAAGGAGTCGCTCCATCCCCCGTGCAGCGGCATGAACTCGCGCAGGTCGCCCGACTCGGTAAAGGCGCTGCTGGCCGCCCGCTCGACCAGCTGCTTCGCCCGTCCGTCACCGGTGCGTCTGGCCAGTTCGAAGAACAGCAGATGCGCCGCCAGCGCGCTCTGCGACGGGCGGGCAAAACTGTCGCTCGTGCCTTCGAGGTACGGTCCCGCGAGTCGAACCACGTCTTGCTGATCTCCCAGACGCAGCCGGCTGATGAGAGCCATGGCGGCGATGTAGGTTGGCGGCGTGAAATCGTGTCCGTAGATCCCGGCGAGCTGCTCAGCCAGTTGCCGGGGGGAACGCGCCGAGCGCCGGTCCAGCTCCTGTCCTGCCTCGGATCGCGGAACTGGTCCGGTGACCGCGCGAGAAATGGTCGTGCTCACCTCGATGCGCCGCGCCGGAATCCGTCCAATCTCCCCGACCGCGTTCTGCGAGAGCGCCTCGGCCAGGCCAGAGTCCGGCCCGGCAATCAGCACCAGGTCAGGTCCGTGCACACCGATCCAACGCCACAACACATGTGACTCGATGTTCTCGCGATACGCCGCACCGGCGGGCGGGAACTGCAGCGGCTGCGCGTCCGGGTTCACGATAGGGATCGCCAGCAGCCGGAACGGGCGTCGCGGCTGCGGCCGCGCCTCGTAGGCGGCGACTTCGCGGGCTACGGCATCACTGGATTGATCCCTCTTCTGGACGCCACCCAGGAGGAGAACCGTCGGGGACCTCGATGCACCAGGCACGACCAGCGCGTCGATGGCAGCGCCTGTCGTCGTCAGGCCTATGGTCCACCGGTCGGCGGCGGTCGCGGCGCATGGCACCAGCACGGTCACGAGAAGGACGCTGACTGTCCGGACAACGACTCGCGCCATGACACGCGAGTCTACCCTTGATAGCTGATTGCTTCAGTCTTCCGGTATCATCGCGCCCATTCGTGACCGCAGTGAGGAGAAGCTCATGAGAGCGTCCCGCAATATCGCTCTATTCCTGTGTATTTTCGCGACGACGACGCTGCTCGTTTCGCAGGGTGATCTACCGCTGTTTCTTGCGCATGTCTCCGCCCAGGGCGCGGGCGCCGCCCCACAGGCCGGACAGGGCGCGGCGGGACGTCAGGGCCAGCCGGGCGCACCGGCGGGCGTCGTTGGCGGCGGCCGGAGAGGTGCCCCGCCACCGATTCTGGGTCCTCCTGCCGGCGTGCAGCCGCTGGCGCTCGATCTGTTCGCGTCGAAGAATTTCTACAAGGACAAGGCAAACTGGCTCGACAAGCGCTACTACCGCTGCAACAACCCGCGCCAGCTATACGACATGTGGAATACGCAGCGAATCGGGCCGAAGCCACCGGAATCGGCGTCGTGGGGAAACTGCGACGACGACTGGCCGCGCGAGCGCATCGTCAGCCCGTACGCTTACAAGACGGCAAAGGAGCACTACGAGGCATTGCTGGCGCAGGCGAAGGCGAAGGGCGGACCAACGGTCTACACCAAGGCGACGGTTCCCGACTGGGATGGCTACTATCGCCGTGATGGCCAGGCGGACCACGGCTCGGAGTGGATCTGGGGGGTCACGCAGGCGCCGACGGTCCTGTCGCTGCTCACGCCCGAGTACCAGAAGCGAATGGTCCAGGGCATCTACCACGAAGCGGTGACCAACGCGCCACAGTGGAGCGCTTCGTTCTGCTGGCCCGAGGGATTCATCCGCTGGTGGTCGCAGCCATCACAGGCTGGCAACTTCCAGCTCACGATGACGCCGTGGAACGTCCAGTTCCTGTCCGGCATCGCCGACAATTTCCTGCGGCAGGTGATGGTCGGCAAGGACGCGCACGTGCAGAAGACGCCACAGTGGTACGGCGAGACGATCGGCTTCTGGGACGGGACGACGCTGGTCACGTGGACGGCGAATATCCAGAGCTGGCAGTTGTCGCACGCGATGTTCGAGACCAGCGACAAGCTGGAGACGATCGAGACGTTCAAACCGGCGCTCGACGACAGCGGCAAGTTCGTCGGGCTGGATCACGAAACGATCTTCTACGACCCGGACGCGTTCGTCACGCCCGTCCGCGCGTCGTTCCGGTTCGTACGGGCGGCGACGCCGGATGACCCGCAGCGCCGGTATACATTCATCGAGTGCCTGAGCAACATCTACAACACCGACGGCCGGCCGAAACAGACCACGGCCCAGGATCCGCGCTTCGTCGACTATTACGGTCGGCCCTGGGCGAAGAACTGGGAGCAGAACTTCGAAAAAGGCTGGGACAAACCGCCGGACGATCTCCCCGCCGCCGTGACCGATATTTTCAAATAGTGCCAACCAAAAACCAGACCGGGTCTGGTTTTCGCGGCAAATAATTAGACCCGGTCTAATTTGACGTTACGTGCCATTTTGGGAGGATTCATGAACGCCCGCGCAATTGCGGCCGGCTCGGTTCTGTTGGCGACGCTGCTCGCCATCCCCGTTTCGGCCCATCACTCATTCGCCATGTACGACCAGACGAAAGTCGTCACGCTGACCGGCGTCGTCAAGCAGTTCGTGCCGCAGGCGAACCATGCCGAACTGCACATCGTCATGCTCGCGCCGGACCACAAGTCGCTGGCGAAGGACAAGGACGGCAAGTACCTCGAGTGGGGCGTGGAGATGGCTGGCACGGCCGCGGTCGCCGCCCAGGGAATCACCGCCACGACGTTCCCTCCGGGGACGGTCTTCAGCGTCAAAGTGAATCCGCTGCGGGACGGCACCAACTTCGGCTCGCGGATCAGCCCGCTCGCCAAGTGCCCGACCGACCCGGCGACGAACAAGCCGAAGCTCCCGGACGCGGGCAAGCATTGCGATTCGGTCGCGGGCTTCACGCTCGTCGGCGGCACGACCTTCTGATCCCTGTCCGTCGTGAGGGACTTCGCGCTGTGGCTAGCCACCACGTCTCCGAGCGTCTTCATCCAGGAGCACAACACCTGGGCGATTCCGGCGATTCAGTCCGTGCACATCGTCGGCATCGCGATGGTGATGGGATCCGTGTTGATGATCACTCTGCGGATTCTCGGGCTCACATGGACTGACCAGACGCTGCGAGAGACGACGAACCGGTTCGGTCCGTGGCTCAATGGCTCGCTGTGGCTCCTGCTCGTCACGGGTGTCCTGATGGTGATCGGCGAACCGGTTCGCGAGCTCGTCACCTTTTCTTTCTGGGTGAAGATGACGCTCGTCGGAATCGGCACGATCATCGCCGTGACCTTCCAGCGAAGCTTGCGGCGGCACGAACGGCACTGGGACGAGCAGCTCTTGCATCGCGGACCGATCAAGCTGATGGCGGTCGGGACGCTTCTGGTCTGGATCGCCATCATCTTCCTCGGCCGGCTCATCGCTTATGACCACGTCTGGGGAAGCTGGTCGCCGGCCGTGAACCAGTAGCAACCGACGTTCACGTCCGGCGCAAAGAGACATGATGGACTCGTCACTGAACTGGCTGCAGAACACCAGCGTCGCCATCCACATCCGTGATTCGCTGCTCCTGTTCCCGCTGCTCGAATCGACACACGTGATCGGGCTGGCGATCGTCGTCGGGACCGTCGTGATCATCGACCTGCGCTTGCTGGGTCTGGCAACAACGCACCGGGCATTTTCGCGGCTCGGCGCCGACACGCTGCCCTGGACGCTGGGCGGGTTCGCCGTCGCGGCGGTCACCGGTGCGTTGATGTTCACCACCAATGCCACCGTTTACTTTCACAACACGTGGTTCCGGGCGAAAGTGCTGATGCTGGGGCTGGCAGCCCTGAACGCGATCGTGTTTGAAATGACCGCACGCCGCACCCTCGGCGACTGGGACCTGCGGCGCTCGACGCCGCCGATGGCGCGAACGGTTGCCGCGATCTCCCTGGTGATCTGGGTTGGCGTGATCGTCGCGGGCCGGATGATCGGGTTCACAGCCACGCGCGCGTCGGTCAACCAGACGACACCGGCGCAGGAACCGAACTTCGAGGACCTGCTGGGGCTACCGAAATAGACCAAATCGTGAATCGTGAATCGTGATGGTGAATGGTGAATAGTGAACGCGCACATGAAGGCCGGTTGCTCTTGCCATTCACGATTCGCCATTCATGATTCACGATTCACTGTGAGGCAGACAAAGATGAAGCACATCGCCACGATCCTCGGGGCACTTCTGCTGATGACCAGCGGCCTTGCGCCGGTTCGCCTCGCAGGAGAAGCGCCGCAAGCGCCGCAGGGTCCGCCGCCAGGCGGCCGCGGCACCGCACCGGTGGTGAATCTGCCGACGGTACCAACGGCACTGACGCTGCCGACGCTGTCGGCGGAGATTACCGGGCCCGGTCCGATGTTCGACTCGACACCGTCGTTGCCCGCCGGCAAGGGGATCGCGGCATTCAAGTACGACGTGAAGGAGTACTTCGTATCCGGCACCGCCAATGGACAGCCGTACACCACGCGGCTGGTGGTGCGGCGGCCGGCAAACGTGCGAACGTTCAGCGGTCTGGTCCTTGCCGAATCAATGCACAGCAGCGGCGCTGCGCACATGTTCGAGTTCACGTCGACGTATACGATGTCGTCCGGCCATGCGGCGGTCGAGATCCTGACGACCACTCCGATGCAATTCACGCAATTCAACCAGGAGCGCTACAAGGACCTGAAGATTGCCGGCGGCCAGGCCAGCGAGATCCTGGCGCAGGTCGGCGCCCTGGTACGCGCCGGCACTCCGCTTGGTGGAGTGAAGCCCCGGAAGATGGTGCTGGCCGGCACGTCAATGAGCGCCGGCACGCTGCTGGGATATCTGCCGGCGCACCGCGTGTTCCGAACGCCCGACATGCAGCGCATCTATGACGGCTTCTATCCCACCTCGAACGGTGCGCTGGTGCCAGACGTGGACGTCCCGGTGGTGCACATGCCGACGATGCTCGAGGTGTCGGCGGCGAACATCACTGATCGGGCCGACAGCGATGAGCCGGGGAAGCAGTACCCGTATCTACGAAGTCGCCGGCATGGCCCATATCGACACGCGTTACAGCGTCCGGCTGAAGCCGAATCCGTGCACGCAACCGCTCAGCGAATTTCCGCATGAAGCGTACGTCGCGATGGGGCTGCACCATCTGCTCCAGTGGGTCGACAAGGGGACGATTCCGCCAAAGGCTGATCGGATCATCCGCGACAACGACGAGCAGAACGATGGGTCGCGCATGGCGCTCGACGAGCACGGCAATCCACGCGCCGGGATCCGCACTCCCTACGTGGACCTGCCGATCGCGAAGTATGGGCTCCGCCCGCCGGCCATCACTCCGCTGATTCCGAACCCAAGCGCCTATGTCGCCGCCGGCGGTCAGCAGGCAGCCAACCAGATGTGCGGGCTGAGCGGCACACAGATTCCATTCGACGCGGCGATGCTGAAGACGATGTACCAGACGCCGAAGAATTACGCCGCATCGGTCGAGAAGCGGGTGAAGGAGCTCGAGAAGCAAGGCTGGTCCCTGCCCCTCTACCGCGATCTGATCGTGGGCGACGCGCAGAAGGTCCGCTTCTAACCGGTTACAGACAAGTCACCGGCAGACCGCCGCAGCGAGGCGTCCGGCTTTCCACTTCGGGCTCAGACCTTGCCGCGGCTACCTCTCGTGCGGTCGCACGACCGTGGACGAGGTGTCAGCGACGCCGTCCAGATTGAGAAGCGCTCCCGTGTGGCGCGCGATCATCAAATCTTCGTTCGTGGGGATGACCAGTACGGCGACCCGACTGTCGTCGGTCGAGATCCGCAGGTCGTGCTGGGCGTTGGCCGCGGGATCCAGTACGACGCCGAGCCAGGAGAAGGCCTGGCAGATCCGCGCCCGGATCACGGTTGAGTGTTCGCCGATCCCCGCTGTGAACACCAGGGCATCAATCCCCTGCAGCACCGTGGCGAGCGCCCCGATCTCCTTCGCCGCTCGATAGACGAAGTACTCGACGGCGACACGTGCGGCCGGATACGGGCTCGCGAGCAAATCGCGCATGTCGCTGGTGATCCCGGACAAGCCAAGCAGCCCCGACCGCTGATAGAGCACGGTTTCGACCTCTTTCGGCGAGAGCCCGAGGCTTTGGACCATGAACAGCACAATGCCCGGATCGAGCGCACCGGGGGACGTTCCCATGCAGAGGCCGTCGAGCGCCGTAAACCCGAAGCTGGAGTCGACACTGCGGCCGTTGTTCAGCGCGCACAGGCTGGCGGCGCTCCCCAGGTGGCCGATGATCACGCGTTTCGCCGCGATGTCGGGCGCGAGGCGAGGGAGCACCGAGGCGATGTATTCGTACGACAACCCGTGGAACCCGTATCGCTGAACGCCGACGCGGCGGATCTCCAGCGGCAGCGGAACGATGTCGACCACGTCGCGACGCCCGCGATGGAACGCGGTGTCGAAGCAAGCCACCTGCGGCACTCCGGGCATCCGGCGGGCCACCGCGTCGATTCCAGCCAGGTTGTATGGCTGGTGCAGCGGCGCCAACGGCACCAGGCGGCGCAACTGCTCGACCACGGGGTGCGTGACCACGACGGGAGCCCCGAAGATAGACCCGCCGTGCACGACGCGATGGCCCACCCCGCGCACCTGCGCGCCGGGACACCGGACCGGAAGCCAGCTCGCGAGCGCCTCGAGCGCGGAGCTGTGATCGCGAACACTGTCGGTGAGCCGGGGCACCGCCAGCCTGCCTCCCTCCTCGTCACGAGCCGAGAACTGCGGCGACGTTCCGAGCCCGTCGATCTGCCCGCGCGCCGACAGCGACCAGTCGCCGGCGCCAGCCTGATAGACGGAGAACTTGAGGGTGGACGGCCCGGCGTTCAGGACCAGCAGGACGTCACGGTTCTTCACAATGGGCTCCTGGCGTCCGTGAATCGGTCGTGAACGCGTCGGGTGTTGTCACGACAGCGTCAACGTGCCGCGCGCTCCACGAGTTCGAGCAGCATGTTGTCGGGAGCCTTGACGATCGCGATCTTGAGCGTCGGAGACACCTGCACCGGGGCACCTCCGGTCGAGACGATGGGCACGCCGGCCGTCTTCAGTTTCGCCGTCAGGGCCGCCACGTCGCGCACCACGAGTTGCAGCACAGTCGTGCCTGGATCCTGCGTGCGTCCCGACAGCTCCTTGCGCTGCGCGTTCTTGAACTCGATCAGCGTGAACGGCACGGCGGTGCCCGGAAACTGGGTGCGGCTCTGCCTGAAGCTTGCCCCGGGGGCGCCGGCGGTGGCCGCCATCTCCTGGTTGTCGTTGAACGCCGCACCAAGCTGGAAATTCATGCCGAGCAACTCGTTATAGAACTTGACGGTCTGCGCGCTGTCGCGCACCGTGGCCTCGAAGCCGCTGCCGGACACCACGCTGGATGCGGTACTGCTTGGCTTCTCATTCGACGCCGAGCTGCCGCGCCCATCCCGGCCCGACGGCTCCGGCGCGTCCAGCATCTCGACGACAAAGCCATCCGGGTCCTGGACGAAGACGGCGTGCAGCACGCCGTTGGGTGTCGTGATGGTGCGGGGCTTGCCGCCTGCCGTCAGCACCGTGATCCCAGGGTATTTTTCGATCTTGGGAAACAGCGCATCGAGATTGCGAACACGGAGCGCCATGTTGGCGGCACCGGGATCGACGAAATGCGGACGCTGCGGTGTGCGCGAGATGCCCTTGTATTCGATCAGCTCGACGCCCATCGCCAGGCCGGGCACGCTCAGGACCGCGACGCGCGACTGCCCTCCCTCAGTGTGACCGAATTTCGCGACTGCGTCGTTGGGCCCGAACGGGATCGTATTGGTGACCGTGAGTCCGAGCACGTCGCGATAAAAGCCGAGCGAGCGATCCAGGTCGGAGACGATGTGCGCGAAGTTGCCGACGCCAATGACGTCGCCGGCGGGCGCGGGTTGCGGTCCCTGCGCCGTCAGCGGGAGGGTGACCATGAGTGCCCACACGATCGCGAGGCACCATCGGCGCGCGAGCGCGCTCGCTCGCATCCTTGACCAATCGGGTCGAAACATCTCGGGCTCTCCTTCGCTGTACGGCCTCAGCAGTTAGCCGTCGCTGATTTTCGGTCAGGTGGCCGGATTATCCGCCAAGTGACGGCGACCTGAAGAGCTCGCGCCGTGGTGCTCGTGATTCGACAAACGTGTACGGACTCGCCATCGCGATCCATCCCATAGAATCGGGAAGACCGCATGCCTGACTCTTTCGCCCACCTGCGCGACCCGTCGGAGACGAACATCGATCGCCTTGCCACCAGGCTGGCCTGGCTCGTGCTGCTCGTGGCCGTGGCCTTCGGCCTGGTCTGGCGGGCGCGACAATTCGGCGGGCAGTTCTCCTTCAGCGTCGACGAGCTCGCGATCGCGCGCAACATCACCGATCGCACTATTGGCGGTCTGTTTCAACGGCTCGAGTTCGGTCAGATTGCGCCAATCGGCTTTCTGCTGGCGCTCAAGACGTCCGCGTCGCTCTTCGGAGCGTCGGAATGGAGCCTACGGCTGCTGCCGTTCGTCAGCGGACTGGTGACGATTCCACTGTTCTGGGTGGTGGCCCGCCGCACGCTGCTGGATTCCGGCGCTGCCGCGGCGGCAACCGCGCTCGTGGCGCTGGCCACGCCGCTGGCGTTGTGGGCCGCCGCTCTGAAACAGTACTCGCTCGACGTGCTCGCCGTCCTCGCCGTGATCGCGATGTCGCAGTGGATGCTGGAGCGCGAGCTGAGACGCGGCGACCTGCTCCGGGCCGTGTGCGTCGGCGTCATCGCGGCGCTCTGTTCACAGGCCGTTGCCTTCGCCATCGCAGCATCCGCGGCCGTCCTGCTCGCGGACGCATTCGACCGACGACGCCGCGCCGAGTTCACGTCACGCGCCATCGTGGTCGCCGCGTGGGCGACCGTTTCAGCGGGCACTCTGCTCTGGAGCTTTGCGGTCGCGCTGCCGGCAGACCGGCTCTACGTCCGTAAATTCTGGAACACGCAGTTCATGCCGTGGCAGGCAGACGCGGCGGTGCCCTGGTTGTGGGATCGAATGGTGTCGATGTTCAGCGGCAGCCCATGGCCGAACGGCGAATTGCAGTACGCGCGGCCAAAGATCTGGATGCTGCTGCTGGGGATCGGTGCCCTGGTGCTGCTGATTCGCCGGCCACGACACGCCCTGTTGATCGTCCTGCCCCTTCTGTTGACGCTGGCCGCATCGGCAATCCAGCAGTACCCATTCGGCGGCCGGCCGTCACTGTTCCTCCTCCCGCTGGGGCTGCTGCTGATCGTCGGCGGTGCACAGGCCTTGGGATCGGTGGCAGGTCGATCGACCGGGACGCTTGCCGCCATGGCACTCGTCCCCTTCGCCGCCGTTCCGATGCTGCAGCTTTCTCCCGCGTATCACCCCGAACACCTGCGTCCCGGCCTCCAATACCTGTCCGCTCGTCTGCAGCCCACCGATACGATCTGGGTCTACTACGGCGCGGGCCAGGCGTTCACGTATTACTCGCGGCGTTTCCCGATGCACGCCCACGTGACCCTCTCCAGCTGCGATCGCACCGACGCGCGCGCCACGTTACGCCAGCTCGACGCCGTCCGCGGCCGCCACCGGGTCTGGATCGTGCTCACGCACATTGACGCCAAGGAAAAGCGGGCGCTGCTCGGCTATCTGGACGCCATCGGCACCCGGCTCGACACGTTCTCGCTCGACGCGCGTCCGGATGCGGTCACGGCGTCGAGCGTGTTCCTGTATCGCCTCGACGATCCCGAGCGCCTCGCCCGCGCGTCCGCCGAGGACGTACCCGTCTCGCCGATCGCTGACCCGTCGCCCTGGAGCTGCTACGGCCCGATGTCCGTGCTGCCAGGGAGCGAGCGCGCCGCCGCGGCCGCTCTCGCGCGCGACGTGCAATAACGCCAGCGGCCCGCGCCGGTGTCGTTCGCCCGTCGCGGTGCGTGTAATCTTGGGCGGTGGCCGGTTCTCCTGACGTACGCGTCGAACTGCTCGGCGGGTTCCGCGTCATTCGAGATGGGCGGATGGCCGCACGCGTTCCATCCGCGCGTCAGCAGGAGGTCATCGCCTGCCTCGCGCTGCACGGCCGCGGGTCACCGGTGTCGCGTCAGCGGGTGGCCGGAGCGCTGTGGCCGGACTCCACCGATGGCCAGGCGCTCACGAACCTGCGGCGAGAACTGCATCACCTGCGCGAAGAATGGCCCGAGCTCGACGCGATGATCGCGGCGGAGTCGCGCACGCTGATGTGGACGGGTCCGGTCGATGTCGCAGCGTTCGACGAGGCGGCCGCGCGCGAGCTGGCGGGCACCCGCGACGCGCTCACTGAGGCGGCGCGACTGTACATCGGCGACGTGCTGCCGGATTGCGACAGCGAGTGGCTCGAGCCGGAGCGGTCGCGCCTTCGCGAGCGGGCGATGGCCGTCCTGACCGAGCTGGTCGGTCGGTTGGAGCGCGAGTCCAACTTTGCCGATGCGATCACCCACGCGACGCACCTGCTGCGCCTCGATCCGCTGCGCGAACCGGTCTGGTGCGCCTTGATGCGCAGTCATGCCGGCCGCGGCGATCGCGCCGCGGCGCTGGAGGCGTACCAGCAGTGCGCGTCGATTCTGAAGCAGGAGCTCGGCATCCAGCCAGGCGCGGCGACCCGTCTGCTCCACCGCGAGATCCTCGACGCCGACGCACCGGCGCCCAGCGTCTCACCTCCACACCAGGCGACGACCTACCCGCTGGTCGGACGGGAAACCGAATGGCGTGCGCTGCTGCGCGAGTGGCGGGAAGCCGAACGCGGCGCCCGCCTCCTGCTGGTGCGAGGAGAAGCCGGCATCGGCAAGAGCCGCCTCGCCGAGGAGTTCGTCCACTGGTGCCGCACCAGGCCGGCGCGTCCCACTGCCGCCGAACACGGCGGCGTCAACGTGCTTACCGCGCGCTGCTATGCCGGCGAGGGGCGCCTGGCGTACGCCCCGCTGGCGGTGTGGCTCAGGGGCGACGCCTTGAAACCTGTGCTCGCAACGCTGGACGCGCCGGCGCTCTCCGATGTGGCCCGCCTGCATCCCGCGAGCCTCGCCACGCGGCCGGAGGTGCCGCCGCCGGACGGTCCGCTGGATCGCTGGCAGCAGTTGCGCTTTTTCGAGGCACTGGCCCAGACGTTCCGGTCCGCGGCACCGATCGCGCTCGTCCTCGACGACCTGCAATGGGCCGACGCCGACACCATCGAATGGCTGCAGTACTTCCTCCGCTCGACCAGCAACGCGCATTGCCTGGTCGTCGCCACCGTTCGCGCCGAGGAAGAGCAGGACAACCCACCGGTCGAACGGCTGTTGCGCCAGCTCGCGCAGCACGAGACCCTGACTGTCATTCAGCTGGGGCCGCTCGACGAGGCCGCGACCGCGCAGCTCGCCGACGCCGTGGCCGAGCACCCGCTCGACGCCGCCGCGGCCGCCCGCACGTTCCGCGCGACGGAAGGCCATCCGCTGTTCATCATCGAGCGCGGGCGCATCGCCATGGGCGCGGGCGGGGTCGCACCGGCCGATAACGCGCTCTCACGCGTCCAGTCGGTGGTGGCCGCGCGGTTGGCGCTGCTGTCGCCTCCGGCGCGCGCCGCCGCGGAAGTCGCCGCGGCGATCGGACGCGATTTCAGCGTCGACCTGCTGGCCCGGGCGATCGATTTCGACGAGGCGACGCTGGTGGGTGCGGTCGATGAACTCTGGCGCCGGCAGATCGTCCGCGGACAGCCGGACGGGCGCTGGGACTTCAGCCACGACCGCATTCGCGAAGTCGCCTACAGCGGGCTCGGCCCGGCCCGGGCGCCCCTGGTGCACCGCCGCATCGCCGGCGCCATGGAGGCGATGTTCGCCGAGCGGCTCGACGAAGTGAGCGCGGCCGTCGCGATGCACCTCGATCGCGGTGGCCAGCCGGCCCGGGCGATCCCGTTCCTCGAACGCGCCGCCGCGGTCGCCCTGCGCATGTCGGCGGCGGAAGAGTCGATCCGGTGCCTGAGCGATGCCTTGCGGTTGCTCGACTCGCTGCCCGTCACGCCGGAACGCCGCGCCCGTGAGCTCGAGCTGCGCTCGAGCCTGTCGGTCGCGCTGAACGCGTCACGCGGCTACGCCGATCCCGCCGTCGAAGCGAACCTCGATCGTGTGCTGTCGCTGACGAGCGACGGCACCGGCGCCACCGTACCGGTGCGGTGGCTATGGGTCGCGTTCACGCTTCGCTTCATGCTCGGGGACCTGCGGGCAACGCGCGCCGTCTCCGAACAGGCGCTCGTTTACAGCGAACGCGATCCCTCGTGCCGCTGCGAAGCGCACCATGCGATGGGCGGCACGCTGATCAGCGCGGGCGAGATCGACGCCGCGTGCCGCCACTTCGAAATCGCGCTGGCGTCCTACGACGAGCAGCATCCACAGGAATCGGCGCTCGGGTCCGATCTCGGCGTGTTCGCCCACGCCTGGTACGCCCACGCGCTGTGGCTGCGCGGCGACGAGGCGGCCGCCCTGGTCCATGCATCGAGCGCCCTGGCGCTGGCGGAGCGCCGCGATCAGCCCTATAGCGAAACGCTGGCGCTGGCGTACGCGGCCCTGCTGCACCAGTTACGCGGCGACCGCAATCATCTGGTCGAATGCGCCGAACGCGCGGTGACGTACACCGGGCGCTACGGGATCGGATATTACGGAGACTGGGCCCGCGTGCTGCTCGGGTGGGCTCGTGGGCAGGATCATCCTGATGAAGGCGTCGCCGCCATCACCGCGGCACTTGCGCAGATGGACGGCCGCCGCGCCCAGGCGCGGCGGCCTGTACTACCTGTCGCTGCTCGCCGACACGCAGCGGCTTGCCGGGAACCGCGATGCCGCCGCGACCACCGTCGATACCGCGATCGAGATGGCCCTGCAGCGAACGGATGTCTGGTGGTTGCCCGCCCTGTATCTGCAGAAGAGCGCGCTGGCGCCCCGCGCGCTGCGCGCCGATCTGGTTCAGCGCGCGCTGGCCCTCGCCCGCTCGCACGGCAGCCGCGGCCTGGAGCAGCGGATTCTGAGCACGGCAGGGGACTAGGGGGGCAAAAGGGGACTAGGGGGCAGGGGAAGGGGGCAAAGGGGGCAGGGGGCAGGGGCGAACGCTCGAACGAACGCTTCGCGAACGACGGGGTTCGTAGGCTTGCTGTCGAGGAGAAAGCCTATGACCAGACGGTATATGTTCCCGGCCTTTGCGTTCGTCGTTCTCGCGGTGGCGGCACCCCTTCGCGCCCAATCCGGCCACGTCCTGGTGCCGGCCGACAAGGTGCAATGGGCACCGGCGCCCCCGGCGTTCCGCGCGGGTGCCGAGATCAGCGTGCTCGAGGGCAATCCGGCCGCCAAAGGACCAGTGACGCTACGCCTGAAGTTTCCCGCGAACTACGACATCGCTCCCCATTGGCATAGCATGACCGAACGACTGACCGTGTTGTCCGGCGCGCTGCGTGTGGGCATGGGCGACCGGCTCGATCGCGAGCACAGCACCACGCTCGCGCCCGGCGGTTTCGTGTCGTTACCGGCATCGATGCACCATTACGCGTGGACGGCGACGCCGACGATCGTGCAGATCAGCCTCGAGGGTCCGTTCGATATCGTCTACGTAAACCCGAGCGACGACCCGCAGAAACGTCAGACCAGCCGGTAGATTCCGGCGGCACCGGTCCGTATGACACCGGCGGGCTGGCGGACTCCACACGTCCCCCGTCCCGCCACCCCAACGGATCTATGCCGCAGACCTTGAAGGAGCATTTCGATGGCGACTGTTGATATCGAACCCCTGCGCGCCCAGCTGCGCGGCGCGATCATTCAGCCTGGCGACGGCGATTACGACACGGCGCGGCGCGTCTACAACGGCATGATTGACAAGCGCCCCGCGCACATCGTCCGCTGTGCAGACGTGGCCGACGTGATCGCAACCGTCAGCTTCGCGCGCACGCACGGACTGCTCACGGCGATCCGCGGCGGCGGCCACAACGGCGCCGGCCTTGGGACGTGCGACGACGGTCTGGTGATCGACCTGTCGCGGATGAAAGGGATCCGCGTCGATCCTGGCGCACGCACCGTGCGGGTCGAACCCGGTTGCACCGGCGCCGACATGGACCACGCGACACACGCCTTCGGCATGGCGACCCCGGGTGGAACGGTGTCGACGACGGGCGTCGCCGGACTGACGCTTGGCGGCGGCATCGGGCACCTGACGCGACCGTACGGCCTCGCCGTCGACAACCTCCTCGAGGTGGATGTCGTGCTCGCGGACGGACGGTTCGTGACGGCCAACGACAGGGAGAATAGCGATCTGTTCTGGGCCGTTCGGGGCGGCGGCGGCAACTTCGGCGTCGTCACGTCGTTCCTGTTCCGGCTGCACGCGGTGTCCACCGTGATCGCGGGTCCGACGTTCTGGCCGATGGAGCAGGTTCCGGAGGTGATGGCGAAGTACCAGGAGTTCATCCTGGAGGCACCGGAAGACGTGAGCGGGTTCCTGGCCTTCCTGACTGTTCCACCCGTGCCGCTGTTCCCGCCGGAACTGCACGGCCGCCAGGTCTGCGCCATCATCTGGTGCTCAACGGCGTCGGCCGAAAGGGCGGAACAGGTGACGAAGCCGATGCGTTCAGTCGGTACTCCGTTGCTCGATCATGTCGGACCGATGCCGTTCCCGGCTGTTCAGAGCCTGTTCGATCCGCTGCTGCCGGCGGGGATGCAGTGGTACTGGCGCGCGGATTTCGTCACCACCTTCACTGCCGAGAGCATTCGCGCACACCTCGCCGTGGCGCTGAAGGCGCCTCCGGGGCTGTCGCAGGTGCACATCTATCCAATCGACGGCGCGGCACACCGGGTCGGATCCGGCGATACGGCATTCAGCTATCGCGACGCCAACTTCGCCGTCGTCATCGTCGGCATCGATCCGGATCCGGCGAAGCGTGACGTCATCACGCAGTGGTGCAAGGACTACTTCGACGCGGTGCACCCGTACTCGGCGGGGGGCGCCTACGTCAACTTCATGATGGAGGAGGGACAGGAGCGGGTACAAGCGTCATTCCGCGACAACTACGCACGGCTGGCGCAGATCAAGCGCAAGTACGATCCCGACAACCTGTTCCGCGTGAACCAGAACATTCGTCCGGCGTGAGCCGTCGAAGCCGAGAAATCTGGAGCCGCGTGCAAGACGCCACAGACAACGAGTGGCGTCCTGCCAGGAGCATGCGACCGGTCGCTTAACTGGCCTTCTGCGCCGGTTCGGCGACGGCCAGTTTCGGCGCGGCTTTGCCAGCGGCGGCCTTCTTGTTCGACATGTCGACGATGCCGTTGAAGACCGCGCCTTCGCGAAGCAGAAGCGCGGGTGCGCTGATGGTGCCGCTGACGTGCGCGGTATCGGTCAGTTCGAGCTTCTCGGTGGCGGCCAGGTCCCCGGAGACCGTTCCGTGCACCGTAACGACCGAGCCCTCGACCTGGGCGTCGGCCTTGCCCGAGGGCGCAATCACCAGAGCGCCCTTCTCCATGATGATGGTGCCCTTCACGGTGCCATGGACAGTGATGTCCTCCTGGCTGGTAATGTCGCCGCTGACGGTGAGAGACGGTCCGAGAGTAGTCATCGTGTATTCGCAGTCCCAGGTGAAAGGTGCCGCGCTGGCGTCCCGGTTCGGGTGATCGGCCGCGCGAGACCGAAGCTAGAGTCGGGAGTTGCACACCTTTTCGGCTGCAGCGGCACGCGTCTGTAGCCCGCGGCGCCGCAGTTCTGATGGACGCAGTCGGCGCCCGGTCGGGCCGGCGCGAATCCGGTCAGGCGCGCCGTGGCGACAAGGAATGGCGCTTGCACTTTGCCCCACGCAAAGCGTTAATCAATGACGATTTGGTGTGGACCTCTGTAGCAGGCAGGTAAGGGTGTCGGTCTGGCGGGGACTGCGATGACGTATCGCATCATCGCCACCGACTACGATGGCACGCTGGCGCACGACGGCCGCGTAGACGCGCCGACGCTCGACGCCTTGCGTGAGGCGCGCGGGAGCGGGATCCGGCTGGTCATGGTGACCGGGCGCGAACTCCCTGACCTGTTCGGCACCTTTGAGCATGCCGACCTGTTCGATCGCATCGTTGCGGAGAACGGCGCCCTTCTTTACGACCCGGGCACGCAGTCGCTTCGACCGTTGTCGAAACCGGCGCCACCGGCGCTCATCGAAGCGCTGACGCGCGATGGCATACCCATCTCGGTTGGTCACTCGATCATCGCGACCGTCGTACCACACGAACAGCGGGTGCTGGCAGCGATCCGTGCTCTCGGCCTCGAGTGGCATGTCATCTTCAACAAGCGGTCGGTGATGGCGCTGCCAGCGGACGTCACCAAGGCCACCGGCCTGCGCCCGGCGCTTCAGGCGCTGCAGCGCACGCCCGCAGAGACGATCGGCATCGGAGATGCGGAGAACGACGAGGCCTTCCTGCGCGTGTGCGGGCTATCGGTTGCCGTTGACAACGCGCTGCCGTCGGTCAAGCAGATGGCCGACGTGGTGCTGCCGTATGCACGAGGGGCCGGCGTGACGAAGCTGATCGAGATGCTGCTGGCCGGCGACCTCGACCCGCGCGTCTACCGTCCGTAGACCTTCATCTCCTTGCCGTCAGCCAGCGTCAGCTTCTCGAGGCGGACGATCTTCTGGCCGTCGGAGAACTGATATCCAGTTCCGGTGACGACGTCGCCAGGCTTGATCGTTTCCTTGGTCCAGCCGTTGGCCTCCATCCGGTTGATGGCGGGGCCACCAATCAACCAGGTTTCCGTCTTGCCGCTGTCGCGCACTTCGATCGTGAACATCGGGTGCGGGTTCGTCCACTCGATCTTCTGCACCGTCCCTTTCACGGTCACGAGCTTGTCCATGTTCACCGGCCAGGAATGATGGGCCGACAGGGATGCACCGGCGGACAGTAACGCGAGGATGGCAACGACCGGGACAAACTGGGTCTTCATCGTGGTGGTCCTCCGTCTCGAATCTTAGGACAGATCCGCACGGGTGGGGCGTGTTGTCAGGAGGCTCGCCATCCATTGCGAGGATGGCATGCGCGTTGCTCAATACAGGGACAGCTACGCTCGGTCGCCATCCTGGCAGACTGACAAACAACCTACCGACTCGACGGGGACCGTACGGTGCGTCCCCGCTCGCCACGTACGGACACCGATGCTCAGGTTGGGAACGCGGTTACGCAGGTGTGAGGAGCGAGGTGTTACCCGATCACCTCATCCAGCACCGCCGCGGCCCGTTCGCATTCAGCCTTCGTGACATCCAGGTGCGTGACGGCTCGCACCGTTCGCGGACCAAATGCCACCAGGAGAACCCCACGCGCGCGCGCCGCGGCAATGACCGCGGCCGCATCTGGTGCGTCCGGCCGAAGCGACACGATCACGATGTTGGTCTCCACCGGGTCTGCCACAAGCGAGACCTTGGCGTTGGAGCGCAACCGCGCCGCAATCAACCTGGCGTTGTCGTGATCCTCAGACAGACGGTCCAGGTGGTGATCGAGCGCGTACATCCCCGCCGCGGCGAGAATCCCGACTTGTCGCATCGCGCCGCCGAACATCCGACGATGACGAACGCAATGACGAATCGTGTCGCGCGGGCCGGCGAGCATCGATCCGGCCGGCGCACCGAGCCCCTTCGACAGCGCCACTGATACCAGGTCGAAGGGGGCGGCAAGCTCCGCGACGGTGGCATCGCGCGCGATCGCCGCGTTCCACAAACGGGCGCCGTCGAGGAACGACCATATGCCGCGTTGCCGCGCCGCCGCGCAGATGCGGACGACCTCGTCCTGATCGGCGACGACGCCACCGGCGCGGTTATGGGTGTTTTCCACCTCGACCAGCGTGGTCGGTGGATAGAGCATGTGATCACGCGGCCGGACGGCGGCAATGAACTGGTCCGCCGTGAAGCGGCCATCAGAGCCGATTTCAGTGAACTGAACGCCGGCGTTGGCCGCACCTCCGCCCGTCTCGTGCCATACGGCGTGACTCTCCCGGCTGACGATCACGTCGTCCCCCGGGCGCGTGAGCGCCCGCAGCGCCACCTGGTTGGCCATCGTTCCCGAAGGCAGCCAGAGCGCGGCATCCTTGCCGAGGAGCTCGGCGATGCGCGACTGCAGCTCGTTGACGGTAGGGTCTTCGCCAAACTGGTCGTCCCCGACCCGGGCCGAGGCCATCGCGGCGCGCATCCCCGCGGTCGGACGAGTGACCGTGTCCGAGCGGAGATCGATCACGGGATTGGAGAAGGACGACACGGATTGCCCGCGATTATAGAAGGCCTGCCCGCGTTCGCCGGGCGCGAGCCCGACTCCGGGAGTCGATTTGAAGTGCGTTTTGCGGCGACTCCCGGAGTCGGGTGGCAGTTTCTGGGACGCCCGGACACCGAGTGCCGGGTTTCTGAGGCCGGGTCGCGCCGCTCTCCGGAAATGCATCTCCAGCGCCTTGGCCCTCCCGGTATTCTTCGCCTCGGAGGACGAATCCGTATGACCGCTCGACTTGTGTTTCGCCTGCTGCTCGTGGCTCTCACGTCCAGTCTGGCCGTCCCAGCCGGGGTCGCGACGGCCCAGCAGCGGCCGGTGCCGGCGGCGCCCCAGCGCAACGCGTCTTCGGATGCCCTCGAGCGGATGAACGATTCGATCGATGCGCTCACAAAGAAGGTGTGGCCGAGCGTCGTCCAGATCATCGTCACGAGCTACGGGCCGCGAGAGCCGGTGACGAACGGCGAGATGGGCATCGTCGTCGGTCGCGGCCGATCGATTGGCTCGGGATTCGTCATCGATCCCGAGGGCTACGTCATGACCAACGCGCACGTCGTCGCAAACGCCCAGCGCGTGCAGGTGCTGCTGCCGCCGACGAACGCCGACGGGTCGCTGGCCTCGGCACTGTCTCCGAAAATGAACGTCCTCTCCGCGCGGATCGTCGGCCTGAGCAGCGAACTGGATCTGGCCCTGCTCAAGATCGAGGGCACGAAACTTCCGGCCCTCCCGCTGGCGCCGTATTCACAACTGCGTCAGGGTGAGACCGTGTTCGCGTTCGGCAGTCCGAACGGGATGCGTTACACGTTGACGCACGGGCTCGTCTCGGCAGTCGCCCGACAGGTGGATCCAGACTCGCCGCTGATCTACGTGCAGACCGATGCCCCGATCAATCCCGGGAACTCGGGCGGACCGCTCGTGAACATCCGCGGCGAAGTCGTGGGGATGAACACGTTCATCATGTCGCAGTCGGGTGGTAACGAGGGGCTCGGATTCGCGGTGCCCAGCGCGACCATCCGGACCGCCTTCCGCCAGCTTCGCGAGTACGGACAGTTGCGGCGCCAGGAAATCGGGATGAGCCTGCAGACGATCACGCCAGAAATGGCCCAGGGTCTCGGTCTGTCTCGCGACTACGGGGTCATCGTGTCGGATGTGTGGCCGCGCGGTCCCGCAGAAGCGGCCGGGTTGATGCCCGGTGACATCCTCGTCGCCGTCGATGGCCAGCTGGCGGACAACCTGCCTACGGTCAACTACAACTTCCGTCTGCGCGATTCACAGGACCCGGTTGCCGTGGTCGTGCTGCGGGGAACGTCGCAGCGGACGTTCAGCATTCCTGCCGTGGAGCAGAAGAGTGAATTCGACGCGGTCTCGCAGCTTGCCGACACGGAGAAGAACCTGATCGCCGATCTCGGCATTCTCGGCGTCGAGATCGATCGGCGGCTGGTTCCCGCAAATAGCGGACTGCGGGATCCGTTCGGCATCGTGGTGGCCGCCAGGACATCCGGTGCGAGAAGCGAGGTGCCGCTGCTGCCCCGCGACGTGATCCGCACGGTGAATGGCGCCCAGATGTTCACGCTCGATCAGCTCCGGCAGACCGTGCGGGCGTTCAAGCCGGGGAGCCCGGTGACCCTGCAGATTCAGCGCGAAGGACGGCTGATGTACGTCTCTTTCACGATGGACTAGAGATGGGTAGCTCGTAGTCGGTAGCCGGTAGCAGGCTAGTGTTGTGGCCGTGGCGTGGTGCCCCGCGGCACCGCGCCACACGCCGCCAGTGCGAGTCCGTATGGCCGGAGGAAGACCGTCGCAAGTGTTTTGGCATAGCCGCCCTCTCCGGCGGCGGAGCTGAGGGGCGCGGATCAAGGCGGTGTTCCGGAGTGCCATACGGATTCGCGCTGGTGCGCTGGCGGTACAAGCGGATAGAACGCCTCGGTCGGGGCACTAGCTGGTGGCTCGTAGCCCGTAGCCGTTTTGGTCGCCGGCAGCGCGTAGCCTGTGCCGCGACTATCGCGCCGCGATTCGGATGGTGGCCGCCTCGCCGGCAATCTCGATTCGTGTCCCGAATGGTTTCGACGCGTCGGCCACTCGTTGAAGGATGTAGCCGGCTCGCGCCCCGGTAGCAGCCGTTGGCAGACCGCGCGTGTGCAGAAACTGGTTGCTCGTATACGGATTGTGTACATCCGGTTGTCCGTCGCCGATCGCGTTGAGCACAACCGGCCGCAGGGCAATCGATTTCACCGCTTTGCCCTCGACCCGGACCGATGCCACCACGCTCTCCCACGCCATCGGCTCGTCGATGTACGTCAGCGTTGGCGGCACGTTATAGATGAAGTTGCCCAGATCGTAGAAGATCACCCGCCCGCGATATATCTCGATGCCGTGGAGCAGCGGCGCGCCGTGCATGACGATGATGTCGGCGCCGGCGTCGATCTCGGCATGGGTCCACTTCACCAGCCACGGATTCGGTGCCAGCCGCTCCGGCATTCCCTCGGTGAAGATCGTCGAGAACGAACGATTGCCAAAAACGTGGTTGTGCTGATACACGACGACGATATCCGCCTGCTGGCGGGCCTCGCGGATGCGCTGCAGGATGCGCTGCGCATCTTCCGGATTGGGGACGTTGGGCGGCGCCCCTGGCAGGTCGTCGCTCGCGTTGTTCTGCCGTGGGCCGGCATCGACGCGCAGTTCGTTGACGCCCGGGTGATCCGCCCCCGCGCGTCCGCCCGCAGCAATCAGCCCTGACGCGCTCGCCACGAGCGCCACCGTTCCGTTCGGCGTACGCAGGTACGCCGGCGCCGCTGCATCGGCGAGTGTGCGCCCGGTTCCCGCATGGACGATATGCCGCCGCTCCGCCTCGCGAATGGTGTTGTCGATGCCGCTCTCTTTGAGGTCGAACGCGTGGTTTCCGGCCAGCGCGAGCAGGTTCACCCCGATGTCGGTCAACACATCGAGTGCCTCGGGTGGCGCGAGAAATCCGCGGCCCTCCGCGATCGACTGACCCGGCATGGCGATGGCGGCCTCGAGGTTCGTGAAGATCACGTCGCCCTGCAGCAGGTCCTTGATCGGTGCGATCGCCTCCGGCTTGGTCGCGCGCAAGTCGGACCGCAGCATCGATTGGCCGGCAAGGACAAGGGTCATCGTCGTGGACTGAGCCGACAGCACGATCCCGAGGGCCGCCAACGTCGCTGATGCACAAACAAGGCGCACGGTCACGGGGCAACAATACTGCAACTGAGCGCGCTCTCGATCCGTCGCGAAATTTATGTTGTGGTTGGCATGTGCTCCGCTGACGCCGCACGGCAGTGCGAGTCCGTATGGCCGGAGGAAAACCGTGGCACGTGCTTTGGCATAGCCGCCCTGGCTGGCGGCGGAGCTGAGGGACGCGGATCAAGGCGGTTTTCCGGAGCGCCATACGGATTCGCGCTGCCGTGCCTAAGCGGATCAAAGGCTTTGGTCGGAGCCGCTAGCGGTGCAACAACGGAAGCAGCGCGCTCATGCTGTCGAAGTCGTGGAGCACGTCCAGCAGCCGCGCCTGCTTGGGAGCTGCGAGCCCCGAATCGCCGATGAGCGCGTGATACTTCGCGTCCACATCGGCCCACTGGATACCGCGCGGCGCGGAGCCGCGGGGCGCATCCACGGTGCTGGTGTAGCGGGCACCCGCATTGGTGACCAGCGTCACCGTTCCGCCCCAGTTCCACTCGTAGCGCATCCCGGTCGGAACCGGTTCGTATTCGACCAGGCTCACCAGCCGCGCGATCTCTGGCCGGTGCATCTTCTCCACCCTGATGTGACTCCAGTCGAACGCGCGATCCGCGACACCAGTGGCCAGAAAATACGGAAGACTGTGGATCGCCTCCACCATGTCGGTCGGCATTCCGGGCTCGTAGGTGATGCTCGTTTTCGCCGGCCCGGAGTGAATGATCCTCGCGATCTCACCAGCGGGCACACTCGCCTGTTTCGAGGACTCGATCGCCGCCTCGAGTGAGGAGTGGAGCGCATGAGCGCCCGGCACCAGCTTGATTGCCAGGAAGCGCTCGATATCCCACGGCGCCTGCAATGGACGGGCGATTGCCTCCAGGTCCACGGTGTGGTTGCCGAACGTGTCGAGCAGTCCTCCTTTCGCCTCGAGCAGGCAGCGATTTGCGGTAAAGCCGCGTTGTGCCGCCAGCGACGACTGCACCGCCGCGAGCGCGGCGTTGCCCGCCATGTACTCGCGCGCCCAGCTGTCGGTGCCGATCAGGAGGCCGCCCATCGTCGTCGCGGTGAGCGCGAGCGCGTGGGCCATCTGGTCGGCCGTGAGGCCGAGCAGCCGTGCCGCCGTCACGGTGCCGCCGAAAGCGACGACGAACGAGGCGTGAATGCCCGGTCGCCCGCCGCGCAGCATGTCGCCGAATCGACCCGCGGCTTCGTAGCCGACGGCAATGGCCGCGAGTACGTCAGATGGACTGGAGTTTTTCCACTCGGCGACAGCCAGTCCGACCGCGGTGACCAGGGTGCCGGTGTGCGCCACGTTGCGGAGATCGCTATCGTCGGACGCCGCCGCGTCGCTGCGCATCGCGTTGACGCGCACCGCCTGCGACACCGGCAGACGGGCCGCCTCGAACCAGACCGATGCCTGCGCACTGCCGCCCTGCTCGGCCGCCAGGTTACGAACGATGCGAGCGGAATCGATCGTCATGCCCGCCGCCGCGCTGGCGAGCGTACTGGCGACGATCATCTTCGCGTGTTTCACCGCGTCGGGTGTCAGCTCCGCAAATGTCGTCGAATGAAACACCCGCGCCAATCGGAGCGCCAGCGGATCCTGTGTCCGCGCCATCAATACGCCCCGCCCGCAATCCAAGAAATGCGCGACCTGAGAAGTGCCCTGAACCCGCTCCGCTGGGGCGTGGAAGCTGACGCCTGAACTCGAACCAGACGTCGAAAATGGCAGGGTGCCGGCTGGTTCACTCGATGACGTGCCGCGACGAGCACTCCGGAAAGAGCGCCAGCTGATCTCCGACCGAGCCGCCCTGGCGTGATCGAGCCTGGTCGCGCCGCGGCCCGGATGCCGAAGCCGAACGGTCGTCGAACACCGTGCGGCCGCCATACTCGCGCGACATCGCGCGCTCGCGCGCGATCGTCTCGCCGACGTCCGCAAACGGATCTCGACCCTGTTCGACCGCCCGCGCCAGCTTGTCCAGCCGCTTCATGCCGTCCAGCTTCTCGGACCGACCGACCTTCGATGCCGAGAGCGCGCGGCGAAGCACACCGATCGAATCGTCGTATACCTTGAGCGGCACCGGAAACGGGTGACCGTCCTTCCCGCCATGGGCGAAGGCGAACCGTGCCGGATCCTCGAAACGCGTCGGGGCACCGTGCACGACTTCCGCAACCAGCGACAGCGACTGCAGCGTGCGAGGGCCCAGCTGCTCCAGGAGCAGGAACGAGGCAAAATCGCGCAGGTCGCGCTCGTGAGCCAGCGCGAGCACGGCGCCGAGCCGCTTCGCGTTGACGTCCTCGCGCCGGACATCGTGATGCGACGGCATCGCCAGGCGACGGCCAGCGGTCGCGGACCTTGTCAGCTCCGCGACGTCGGCGAGTGTCTTTGCCGGATCCTCGCGGGCAATGGTCAGCAACGCATCTTGCGCGCGTCCGGCCCGGCGATCGACCAGGTTGCGGATTGTCCCCTGCGACGCGCCGACGATCGCCGCGTGCGGCTCGGTGACGAAGTCACGTACGGCAGGCGAATGCCAGTGGTAACGCCGGGCGAGACTTGTCTGCTCGTTCATGCCCTGCTGCACCACGGCCCATTCGCCGTCGGCGCTCAACACGAACGCATGCAGATAGATTTGAAACCCATCGTCCACCGCATTGTTGTCGATACGCGCGGTGAGACGGCTCGCGCGTACCAGCGCCTGACCGTCCAGATTCCGGTCGTCCGCGATCCGCTGGAGCTCGGCTGGCGTGTTGCGCGAGTGCCGGCCACGTCCGCCGCAGACATACAGGCCGAGCTCGCCGGCCCGCTCGTTGAGTCCTCGCTTCAGCGCGCCCATCACTGACGTCGTGATCCCGGAGGAATGCCAGTCCATGCCCATGACGGCACCGTACGACTGGAACCAGAACGGATCGCTGAGCCGGGACAAGAAAGCCGACCGCCCGTAGTCCGCGATGATGGACTCGGCGATCGCCGTCCCGAGCATGGTCATCCGCGTGGCCAGCCACGCCGGCACGCGTCCGCCGTGCAGCGGAAGGTCTGCGATCCCGGAACGCTTCACGCCGGCATTGTACGGGTGCCGGAACCTTGATGGAAAGATGACGAGAGCCGAACGGCATTCACTTTGCGACGGCGCTGAGTCGTGAATACTCTCGTGTCGGTGAGCTGATGTTCAAGACGTTCTCGATCCCGATTACCTGGTCCGAGCTGATCAAGCGAACCGTCAAGGAGATCAGCGACGACGATTGCCTTGGTCTGGCAGCACAACTGGCCTACTACCTGTTGCTGGCGCTCGTGCCGGCGATCGTTTTCCTGGTTGCGCTGGCCAGCTTCTTCCCGGCGGACACGATCGCCCAGATGGTCGGCTCGCTGCGATCATTCGCACCTGGCGACGTGGTTCAGCTGGTCGAAGAGCAGTTGCAACGTGTCGCCAACGGCCAGCAGGGCGGTCTGCTCACGATCGGTATCGCGATGGCGCTGTGGAGCAGTTCGGCCGCCGTCGTCTCGGTGGTTGGGGCAATGAACCGGGCCTACGACATCGAAGAAGCGCGGCCCTGGTGGAAGGTGCGCCTGACAGCGATCGCGCTGACCGTCGGGCTGGCGCTGTTTGTGATCACGGCCGTCGCGCTCGTGCTGGTCGGACCGACGGTCGGCGAACAGCTCGCGGCGCGATTCGGACTCGGCGCTGCGTTCGCGTGGACGTGGCAGATTCTTCAGTGGCCGGTCGCCTTCCTTCTCGTCGTAATCGCGCTGGCGCTGCTGAACTATTTTGCGCCCGACGCCGAACAGGATTGGGAATGGATCACGCCCGGCGCGGCGCTGTCGGCCGTCCTGTGGCTCATCGCCTCGCTGGCGTTCAAGATCTACCTGGCCAACTTCGCCGACTACAACGCCACCTATGGTTCGCTCGGCGGAGTCATCGTGCTGATGCTCTGGTTCTACATCTCCGCCCTCGCGGTTCTGATCGGGTCCGAGATGAACGCCGAGATCGAGCACGCGTCCCCGTACGGGAAGGATCCCGGAGAAAAGGTGCCCGGGCAGCGAAAGAAGCTCGGGGCCGCCGCGGCGCGTGCCTACGCCGAACGACACCACTTATCCAGGCCGGCATCATCGCCACCGGCACCGCAGCCGGCACCGGCACCCGACCAGATGGAACCGGGCTTCGCCTGGTACGTAGCGACGTTGGTGGTTTTCGTCGTGGCGCTCTTCCGAGACAGTCCAGAAGGGGCCTGACGCGTGGTTGTGCGCCTGAGCGGCGCGGAGGTCATTCACATGGGGACAGTGCAGCATATCGGCTGGGGAATGGTTGGCGCGGGCACGACGATGCTGGCGAGGCGGGTGGTGCGCCAGCTCCTGTACCGCGGCAGGAGGCCGCGGCTGCCTCGCGCCGCGCGGCAGAGCAGAAGCGTCGCAGGCTTGCTGATGTTCGCGGCTTCCAGCGGTGCCGTGCTGGCAATCGCCGACATGTTGCAGGATCAGCGCAGCCACGTGGCGAAACGGGCGCTGACGTGAGGCGTCCGACACGCGGCGGTTACATCTTCTCCAGCCGAACACGGGGCAGCGTTCGTCATCGGACGCGGTTGACGTGTCGCGCCGGGCGCCCATCAGGCGCTGCGGAAACGGCGTGTCGTCGCCGCTCACTTTCCAGCGCAAAGTTCTTCATGATATCGTTCCCACATGCGCCTGCCGCTGCGGCACGTCGCCCTCGTCGTGGTGGTCGCGGTCGGCGTCCTCGTCGGCGGCGTGCTGTTTCCGTTGTGGCGCCAGGCGGTGGCGACGAGCCAGGACGCACGCGCCGATCCGCACCACATCGCCGGCGGCCTCTATTTCGTCGGCTCGCCGGACCTCACATCGTTTCTCCTCGTCGGATCCGAGGGGCACGTCCTGATCGGTGGCGGCGATCCGCGGACGGCCAGAAAGATCGTCGACAACATCGAGCAGCTTGGTTTCAACATCAAAGACGTCAGGATTCTGCTCGCAACTGACCCGCACATGGACGAGGCCGGCGGACTGGCGGCATTGCAACAGGAGAGTGGCGCCCAACTGTGGGCCAGCGCCGCCAACACCGACGTGATCGCCGCCGGCGGCGCTGACGATCCCAGCATCGTCTATACGCCCTACCGCCTGCTGATGCGCGCCGGAGTCAACGACTACCCGCCGCCCCGCGTCGATCACCGCGTCCAGGACGGCGACACCGTCCGCCTGGGATCGCTCGCGATCACCGCTCACCTCACACCCGGACACGCGCCCGGCTGCACGACGTGGACGTTCACCGTCCGCGATCGTGATCGTGATCTGCGCGTTGTGCACCGTTGCGGCCTGAGCGTCCCGTACGGCGCGACGCTCGTGGATCCCGAGCGGTATCCCGGCATCCGCGAGGACTTCGAGCGGACGTTCCGCACCTTGCGAGACCTGCCGGTCGACATCTGGCTGACCTCACACGGCCGGGAGTACGGTCGCTTCCGCAAGTACGAGGAAAGTCGCCGCGCCTACGCACCATCCCGCAACGGCAACGCCCCTGACTCCTCGGAAGTGGAGAGCGATCCGGCGGCCCCGTTCATTGACGCGAAGGGTTACGTCGACTCGATCGATATGGCGGAGGCAGATTTCCGCACGCTGCTCGCAGAGCAGCAACGACAGCCGCAGAAATAACCACCATTACCCGCTGCATCACGGGGTTCAGAGGCGGCGCGTCCGGCCGATTCCAGCGTCATGCCAGGAGGCATCAGGTTCGTCGACGTTCTCGACGATGCGCTCACTGCCATCGCGTGGGACGCACCCAGATCCGACCAGCCGCCACCTCGCACCCCGCCACCGCGACCCGTTAGTCATACGCCGCTGTACAACCTGCACAGACCGGCAGAGGGCGCGAGTGTCGCCAGGGTGGTGGTCAACGCATATGCGGGAATCAGCCGGAGCCGTACCGTCGCGAGGACTGGGGCAGACGGTGAATCAGGGAAACGAGCGTCGATCTGGTCAAATCCGCGAACAGGGGACTGGCGGGTGCCTTCGCGATCCGGGAACGCGCCGACGTCCAGCGCTGCGCCTCGCGCCAACGAGCCGTTATCGCACGGAGTGAGGTCGGCTGTTTCGACTGTCCCGCCCGCGCGGCTGCGCCGGCGGCTGACGACCGCACAATCGCGTGCGCTGGAGGCGTTGAACCAGTTGGGTGCGGGAATCGGCGTCGACTCTTCGGTCGGCGAGTTGCGCTCTGCGTTCCGGATGCTGGCGAGACGCTATCACCCGGACCGGCATCCGGACGCCAGCGTCGTCGATCGTCACCGGTTGGCGTGGCAATTCACGACCATCCGCAACAGCTACAAAACACTGCTGACTGCACTCGATTCTCCGGGCCTCTGAGCTGCAGCGGCGAACGCCGCTCCTTGCTGCCGCCCGGAGCCAGCCAATCGGACTCTGTGCTGGGACTTTGCCCGAGGCGATCAGCCGCTGTACGGTCGTGAAGATCTCGGCGCGACCCAGCTCACGGACAGATGAAAGGCAACGCGCCTGAGGTCACCGGCGGTCGCTGATAAACCGTACCCCCGCTCATCGTGGGAGAGCCAACGGCCGATCGAGGTGGCGCGCCGAATGGCGACGGCGCCGGAACGGTGCTCGGCGTCAGGCCGACACCAGAGGGGACGATGGTGCCGATGTTGGGGGTTCCGATGCTACCGATACCGGATCGCTCCATGCTGCCGATGCCGGACGAACTCATGGCGCCGATGCCGGATGTCCCCATGGCCCCGATTCCCGAGACCGTTCCACCGCCCCAGATCACGCCAGATGCGGTCGAAGAGGAATGGTTGGATGAACCAGGGTATCCAGCCGTCACGCCCGGAGACCGGAGGGAGTGCGCTGCACCAGGCACGCCGGCGTAAGGCGCGGGCGTCGGCCCAGGCACCACGATGATCGCGCTCGGCACGCCGGGCGTGACCAGGGCGGCCTCACAGCGGCCGAGGACCGGAGCATTGACCTGACTGAATGCTGGAATGGCGCACGCCAGGATTGCGGTGCCAAAGACAAGGACTTTCATGGACACCTCCACACTACTGTGGATCCGCCGGGTAATGAGACACACCCTCAGACTCGAACGAAGACTGCCAGTACCATAATCCGATTACGAACCGATTGTTCAAGCAATTGACTCTGCCCGTGGTCCCCACACCTGAAGACACGTCAACTGGACGGCGTCCGGCCGAAGTCCCGTTTCAGGAGCATGTCGAGCTGCTCCGCCTGTTTCTGGCGCATCGGGACGCCATCGTCGAGCGGCTCCAAGGCGTCCTGAACGCGCAGCGCAAGCCAATCGAATATCTCCAGGACGGCGCGTTGCTGTCGCGTCTCTGTGAAGACTGCTTCTTTACGACTACCGGGATCACCGAAAGCGAGTGGAGGTTGAGGGGTCAGCTGGAAGCCGCGCACTGGAGCAGCGGCTTCAGGCCTCGCGACATTGCCGGACTGCACAACGGCCCGGCAGAACCGGCGGAGCTGATGATGCGCGCCTTCTACTTGTGGCGGCAGACGCGCTGGCCCGGCCGCAACGGCCGTGTCCGCTACGCGCATACGCTGTTCAACCTGTACATCATCCGGTGTCTCGAGCTCCTGAGCATGCGCGTATGGGACGACAGCACGCACGCTGGTGATCGACTGTCGCAGGTTCAAGATGTGCTCGACGATCTGTGGAGCACCACGCCGGCGGATCAACCCGTGCTGGTGCGAGATGCCCGCTGGCTGATTCAAACCGCCCAGAGCCTTGCCACCGACGACCTGGGCGCCTATTTCCAGGTCCAGGAAAAGATCGCGGACACGCTTCCACTGGAGGACCGGATCGCGATTCACAAGGCCGGGGTTCGCATGACCGGCGGACATCTGCGCTCACAAATCCGCTACTACGCCGTCAGAAACGCCGTTTCGCTGGACGACCGTGACCTGACGCTGATCACCCGCACGTCCAACGCACTCGATTTCGCCCTGATGGTCGAGGAGCTCGTGCCGTTGCTCGAGGCGTATGAACAGGCCACACACGACGGAGATGACCACCACAGGCGCGAGCTGGCAGACGCGATCTGCCAGGGCATCTCTCCCGATCCGGACCTGTTTCTGAATCGCATCGAGCTGCTGGCCGCGTACAGCATGATCGAGCACCTCTTCGTCGCGACGGATGGTGAACACGCTGCGTATACGCCGATGGGGCAGCGGCACGTGCAACGGCTCGAGCAATACGCAGCGCTGATCGGTCGCGTCGCGGTTTCGCTGCACGAGGATTGCGCCCGCTTCAGGCCGGTGAGGGGTACCTACTCTCCCTATGGCGTTCTGTACGGCTTTTCAGCCGACCTCCTGAAACACATGGCGCTCAAGGCGGCGCAACCGGATGCCGTCACCGGGCTCGGACTGGAGGATGTGTTTACTGGCGATGACGGCAACCGTGACAAGCTCGCCTGGGTGAACAGCTGGCGGAAATTGCCGCACCTCAAGCCAGAGGTCGAAAGGCAGTTCGACTATCCGCAGCAGTTTGCGGAGGACATGTTCCAGCGCATCGAGGATGGACTGCGCCGACGCGTATCCGACGCCGCGGACGCCGTCTCTCGGACGGGACGTCTCTTCGTCGTCGGCGCGGGCGACTCGCAGATCGAATCGAAAGGACTGCCCGTTCCCGAGCTCCCCCTTCGATACATCGGATCGTCCGACCCCGAGATGGTGGCCGCGAACACGGCTGAGTGGCATGAGGAGTCGCGTATCTCGAGTGATCGGCGTGAGGGACGCTGCGTCCTCAGTTCCAAGACAGCCGGCGGATGGATGACTATCAGCAAGGCCATCCTCACCGAAGTCCTCGGCAGCGGGCGCAATGCCAGGATCACAGGCCTGCCGCGCGAACCGGCCGAAGTGTTGAACCTGATGTGCCCCGGTCTGGTTGTTCTTCCGCGGAAGGAAGACAGCGGAGCTCACCACGAAGCCGACCGGGATAGCGAAAACGGACGGGAGCAGCGACCTGATTGATGACGCAGAGATCGGCACAACACTCTGCGCCTGGCGTGAGACCACACTTGTGGGAGGCGAGGCATTTCTGATCCGTTGTGCGCGCCAGCGCGAGTCCGTATGGCCGGAGGAAAACCGTGGCAAGTGTATTGGCACAGCCGCCCGGGTCGGCGGCGGAGCTGAGGGGCGCGGATCAAGGCGGTTTTCCGGAGCGCCATACGGATTCGCGCTGGCGCGCTCGGGCGCACACGCGGATCAGAATGTCTTACCGGAGCACCAGGGCACTGAGCTACCGCACGCCCATGTTCGCCGCCGCGAACGCCCATTGGTCGGCACGCTCGGCGATCAACTTGTCGGTCGGCCGGTAGCCGTGTGACCCCTGCACCTCGACGCGAATCAACACTGGCCGGTCGCAACCCTGCGCCGCCTGCAGCGCCGCCGCGAACTTGAACGAGTGGCTCGGGACGACGCGGTCGTCGTGATCGGCGGTGGTGATAAGCGTGGCCGGATAGCACGTTCCGGGTCTGACGTTGTGCACCGGCGAATACTTGGCCAGAAATGCGAACTGATTGCGGTCGGATGCGGAACCATATTCGGTCGCCCACAACGCGCCGCCGGTGAACTTGTCGTAACGAAGCATGTCCATGACGCCAACCGCCGGGAGCGCGACGGCGTAAAGGTCCGGCCGCTGCTCCATCACCGCGCCGACGAGCAGACCGCCGTTGGAGCCGCCCCAGATGCCGAGGCGCGACGGCGTCGTGTATTTCTCACGTATCAGGTATTCGGCGATGGCAATGAAATCGTCGAAGACGTTCTGCTTCTTGTCGAGCATGCCGGCCTGGTGCCAGCTCTCGCCGTACTCGGCGCCTCCGCGCATGTTTGCGGTCACCCACACGCCACCGCGCTCGAGCCACGCCGGCACGTCCTGACGATACGTCGGCAGCGTGCTTACGGAGAATCCGCCGTAGCCGTAGATCACGACCGGGTTGCTGCCGTCACGCTGCAGGCCCTTCCTGGACGTCAGGAAGAATGGGACGCGAGTGCCGTCCTTCGACGAGGCAAACATTGCAGTCGTCTCGAACCTGCTCGTGTCCACCGGGAGCATCGGCGGGTCGAACGCCACGCTCATGCGCGTGGAAGGGTCAAACCGATACACCGTCGAGGGCAACAGCGGAGAGCTGAAGCTGTACCACACGTCGGCTGCATCCTGCCGCCCACCCAGTGAGCCGACCGCACCGACGCCGGGCAGCGTCACTTCTCCCTGCGGTTTGCCGTCGAGGCCGAACAGCCGGAGCCGGCTCTGCACGTCCGCGAGATAGTGCACCACGATGCGGCCACCAACGATCCGCACGTCTTCGATCGCTTCCTTGGCTTCGGGGATGACCGTTGGCCATGGATCGCGATCTGGATGCTGCAGGTCGTACGCAACGATCCGCCGATTCGGCGCGTCGAGGTCGGTACGAAGGAACAGGACCGAGCCGCTGTTCCCGATTGGCGCGTACTCCGCATCGTCCAGTTCGACGATCGGCTTCACCGCCGCGCCGATCGTCGGCGTCAGCGGCGAGCCGAGGTCCGCGTAATAGAGGCGGTTCTGGTTCTCCGCACCCTGGAACATCGTGATGAGGAGGTAGCGTCCATCCTCGGTCACGCTGCCGTCGATGATCCATTGTGAGAGGTCCGGACGCCGATAAATCAAATGATCCTGCGACTGCGGTGTGCCGACCCGGTGATAGTAGAGCGCCTGATCAGCGAGGGCGGCCTCCAGCACCTTGTTCTGCGGCGGTTCCGGATAGCGAGAGTAGAAGAATCCCTTGCCGTCCTTCGTCCACGACAGGTCGGAAAAGCGCATCCATCGAACGTCGTCCGGCAAGTCCCGTCCGGTGGACAAGTCACGAACCCTGGCGGCCTCCCAATCCGCGCCGCCTTCCGACAGCGTATAGGCGAGCAACTTGCCGTCCGGTGAGACCCGCCACTGCGAAAGGGACACGGAGCCGTCTTCCGAGATCGCGTTTGGATCGATGACGAGCACTGGTGGCGAGGCGACGCTCGTGCGCATGAACAACGGCGACTGCCGCTGCAAGCCGGTGTTGCGCGCGTAGAACAGCCGCCCCTGTTCGATCTGCGGCACGCCGACTCGCGCATAGTCCCACAACTGTGTGAGACGATCGTGGAAGTGCTTCCGCAGCGGAAGGTTCGCCAGGTAGGGCTCGGTCACGGCGTTCTGCGCCTTGACCCAGTCGGCCACCTCCTTGGAATCGAGCGCCTCCATCCAGCGGTACGGGTCGGCAACCTTGACGCCGCCGTAGTCGTCGACGACATCGCCCTTGTGCGTTGGCGGATAGCTCACGCGCCCCTGACTGGAGTTGGCGCCGTGGCAGCCGACGATCGCCAGCATCATCAGTAAAGCAAGTATCGACCGGGCCGTTGCGGACGGCACCTGTGGGGTCAGGTCTTGAATGCGTGCTTTTTTCATGCTCCGGCTACTCGGATCAGCCGCAGTGCCGGACCGTGAAAAATGCTGGCGTTCAAGACCTGACCCCAAGCTCCGGCGGCGGCAGGATCACGGCTGTCTCGGCGCGGTCCCGCGCGTATGCGCGTCGTCCCGCTCGTTCTCCAGGCAGTAGTGCTCGAGCACGTCCGTGTCCGGAAGCAACTCCTCCACGACGGTGAAGGAGATCGGCTGCGTAAAGGTTTTTGGGTCGGTGATCGTGATCTTCAGATCCATGTGGCCGTAATCGCGTCGATGGAATCGCTCCTCGACGCGCATCTCCGTGCTGTGGCCCGTGCCCCTCGCGTCCAGCCACCCCCGGTCGTTGAATCCCATGGTGTTGACGACCAGCGTGTCGCCTTCCCAACGGCCGACTGAGTAACCCTGCCAAGTCGGTGACGGATCGTCCGGAAACTTGCGGCCGTCGAGATAGATCTGCCGGAACGTCGTCTCGACTTCGTACAGGATCACGATCAGTCCGCGTGAGTGGACAATCTTGAACGGCTCCGGCAAGAGGTTGCCGTGCGGCACACCGTCGGGCAGGCAGTTCAGCGTCGGATTGAACGCGCCCGGCTGCGCGTGCTGACGCAGCAACTCGGCGCCCGCCGGCGTCAGCGGTCGTGCATCAGGCGGAAAGTCGGACAGGACGTCCCGGAAATATTTCGAATTGAGCGACTCGCCGAGGCCGAACAGGCCGTTGGGTCCCCGGGGATCACCGGGCAACTGCCACACGCCGGACAGATCCGGTTTGCCATTCAGGCGCGGAACCGGACCAGTCATGTTGATGGCCCCGTCCTTCGTCCGCGGCGCGTTCGGATACGGCTCATGAAGCCACTGGCCACCGAGTGTCAATGATCCGGCGACCGCGAAGACACCGATCGCGGCGGGCAAACGAACGTGGCGGCGCATCGTGGTCACCGAAGGTTGCTCAGGCCTTCCGTGAGCTCGATGCTCGTGCCCCACGGGTCCGTGACGAAAGCGAGATTGATGTTGAGCACGTCGTTGTGGCGGAGCGGCTGGGCGGGCTTGATTCCTTGCGCCTCGAGCTTCGCCAGCAGGTCGGCCAGGTTCTTCACCTCGAACCCGATGTGATCGTAGGCGCGGCCGGTGGTCGGGGCGGGAGCCGTCATCACCGGCGAGAAGTTCAAACGCACGCCGGGCAGGTTCGCGGTGAGAAACGCGGCATTCGGGCCGCCGCCGGCCGCGGTGGCGCCGAATGTCTTGACATACCAGTCGCGCATGGCGCTGTTCTGATCGCCCATGAAGTGGATGTGGTGAAGTTTGACCGGCTCCGTCTGGTCCTTCGTCTCGATCAACTCCACCTTCACATCGTCCGGTCCGAAGACGAATCCCAGTGAGGTTCCGGGGCCCGGGTGCGCGATCTCCCCCTCAACGTTGTAGCTGGCCGGCGACTCCTGCGCGGTGGCGACACGGAAGCCATTCGCCTTGACCTTGTCGAGCGTCGCCTGCAGGTTGGGCACCGAGAACGCGATGTGATCGGCCGTGCTCCCCTTACTGCCGGCGGTCGGCGTCTGCATGCGCAGGAAGATCCAGACTCCTGGAATCCTGACCACCTCGCGGTTGTCGGTGCCGATGCGGGCGACCGTCCCCCCCAGGGTGTCGGCCCAGAACTTCTTATGCGCGTCAATGTTGGTGACGTTCAGATGATGGTGCCCGTAGACAACCGGGCCGTCGGCGAGTTGTGCGAAGCCGGGCGACGGGACGAGGACGATGCTGGTGAGCAGCAGAAGCTGGGCAATGCGAGTCATGGCTGCGCCATTGTGACCGGCTGGGTGAGGAAGTCAAGAACGCGGCGGCCTGCAGCACGTTGACGCCGATCAAAGTCTTTCTTGACACCTTTCTTGACACCTGACCCCGCTCATCTTTCTTGACACCTGACCCCGGTCATCGAGACTGCTCCCTGTCGGAACGCTGTCGTCGATCACGATCTTCGATCAGCGCGATCGAAGCGGCGAAGGAGATTACGACGGCGATTCTGTACAGCGGACTTCGAGGTCGCCCCGACCAGTATGAGCGCGAGGACGGCACGTCGACGTGCCTCTTGCGTGCGACCGTTTGGTCGCGCGCAAGTTGACCAGGACGCTCCACCCGTGATCTCAGGGTTGCGCCGCCCACTTCCCCCAGCTCGGGAAGCCGCTGAAACCAGGCGATGGGGTGTCGGTGATCATGCTGACAATGCCGCTGCCATCGACGGCGTCGATCGTGTGAACCTGAAGGTGACCGTCGATCTGGCGATGAAAAGCGATTCGATCGCCTTCAGGCGACCAGGATGGCTTCGTGTCCAACCCCGGGAAGTGCGTCAGCCTGACTGGTTCGCTACTGCCGTCAGCAGTCATGACATAAATTTCGGAGTTGCCATCGCGGGTACTCTCGAACGCAATCCGGTCCGCTTTCGGCGACCAGGCCGGATTCGTATCGGAGGCCGTATTTGTCGTCAGCCGGACAGGCGCAGACCCGTCGGCGTTCATCACGTAGATTTCACTATTGCCGTCCCTGCTACTCGAGAACACGATGTCGTTGCCTTTCGGCGACCAGGCGCAACGGCTGTCGTCACTGGGATGATTGGTCAGATTCGTGAGTCCCTGTCCGTGGACGTCCACGATGAAAATCTCCCGGGGCATGGTCATGCTGTTGAAACACAATTCGTTGCCGTTGTGAGAGAAGCTCGCGAACTGTGCTCCTCTGGTGCCCAGGCTCGCGACGAGCCGTATGTCGGTGCCGTCCAGGTTCATCACAAATATCTCGGGTGGCCCGCCCCTCCTGTTCGAATGAAATGCGATCAACTTTTTGCTGTGTGACCACACGGGTGCCTTGTCATTGAAGACATTCTTGGTGATCCGGGTTTGAGACGAGCCATCCGGCAACATCACATAAATCTCCTCACACGCTGGGCACAGGAGGTCCATGTCGGGATTGTCGCGATCGGTGCTGAAGAGAATGAACCCTTCGTTAGCTCCTTGCTCGTTCGCATACGATGCGGCGAACCACCCGAGGGTGAGGATGAACACGGTCGTAAACAGCGTTGACACGCGCGTGATGCTACGTTTCATGTTTGCTCCTGTTCCTGCTGGGCGATGACCTCGATGCTCACCTGGTTGATCCCATCATTTCTTGTGGGAGGTCACTGTGTACGTCACGCTGCGTGTAGAGGAATTGCCAACGGCATCAGTCGCTGTTACCACGAACGTCTTGTTTCCCATGGGCGACGTGCTGGCGAGACTCCCGTTCGCAACCGACCCCGCACACGACGTCGTCCCCGCACCCCCATCGCTGCAGGCATAGCTGGCGACAACCTTCACATTCACCCCGTATGCCGCCGCGGAAGACGGTGATGCGATCGTTATCGTCGGCGCCTTCTTGTCCACCTTGTTCCCGGTGAACGGACCGGCAGTACTGCAGTTCCCCGCGTTGTCACAGATCGAACGGCTATTCGTCACAGCGTTGGCCGTCTCCATCCCGATCGGCACGTTGGTCGTCAGGGTGAAGCTCGCGTCCGCCAAGTTCGCCAGTCCTGATCCGACATCATTTGCGGTGCATGCAATGGTGACGTCAGTGTTACGCCAAGAGCCGCCCGCCGCGGCGCATGACACTTGCGGAGCCGTGGCGTCGTCAGGGCCCGGCTCGCCAGGCGAATAGATCTCCCCGCTTGCCAATACGGTGTTGAAGGCGGCGACCCCCCCACCGACCAGCACCAGCCCGTCGGGAAGCAACGTAGTCGTATGGCCAACTCGGGGCGTGCTCATGAAGGCCGCGGGCGACCAAATCCCGCTCCGCGGATCGTAGAGTTCTGCGCTGGCCAAGTAAGGGTTCCCAGAATAGGGGTACGTGGTGTAACCGCCGCTAACGAGCACACGGCCGTCTGCTAACAACGTGCTCTCGTGGTAGTACCTTCCTTTGCGCATCGAGCCGGTCTCCCGCCAGGTTCCGGAAACCGGGTCGTAGATCTCGGCGCTTCCCCAAGTGAAATAGTCAACATAGACCCCGCCGCCGGACTCGAAATAGTAGGAGAAGGCCCCCCCGCTGACGAGCAGTTGACCGCCTGACAGCAAAGTTGCGGTGTGCGTTTCCCGGGCCGCAGTCATCGCGCCCGTCAGCGACCAGGTGCCCAGCGCCGGATCGTAGATCTCGGCGTCGGCCGTGCTGTTCCAATCGTGTTGCCCGCCGCTGGCGAGCACGCGGCCGTCTTGCAGCAACGTGGCGGTGTGAAAGAACCGCGCCGTGCTCATCGAAGGGGCCAGCGACCAGGTGCCCAGCGCCGGATTGTAGATTTCTGTGCTTCCCAACGCGCTGGAGCCGTCGGGGGATCCGCCGCTGACGAGCACCCGGCCGTCTGCCAGCAAGGTGGCCGTGTGGTAATAGCGGCTCGCACGCATCGAGCCTGTCATCGACCAGGTGCCCCGCGCCGGATCGTAGATTTCCGCGCTGGCGTAGCTCTGTTGGCTGAGGTTAACACCGCCGGTGACGAGCACCCGGCCGTCTTGCAGCAGCGTGGCCGTGTGGAGGAACCGTGCCGTGCTCATCGAAGCGGCCGGCGACCACGTCCCCACCGCCGGATTGTAGATTTCCGCGCTTCCCAATGCGCTGGAGCCATCGAGGGAACCGCCGCTCACGAGCACGCGGCCGTCCAGTAGCAAGGTGGCGGTGTGGTCGGTGCGCGGCGTGCTCATCGAGCCTGCCGGCGACCACGAGTCTGATGCTTCCACTTGCTTCGTAGCGAGCATCGCCATAACAAGACCGAGCATCAAGGCGACCTGGGTCCAGACCGATCTTTGGAAAAGCATTGACCTCTACCTTGCGGGGCGAAAGAGTGCACGACGAGATTGCCGCCATCGGTTCGAATCACCGCTCGATTCCGCATGCGAATTGACGCATGCGCAAGAGCCCTTGGCTACTGTCTTGACGCTGACTTTCTTGTGACTCGATAACTGGTTGCGCAAAAAAGGTTTAGGGCGATGTGACTGGCGTTCGACGCGTGGAACAGATAGAGTCCTCTCTGCATCTGCCCCAGGGATCCGATGGACATCCAAACACCGGACGCGCCCGTGTTTCGCTTCGGCATTTTTGAGCTCGATACACGGTCAGGTGAACTCCGTCGGCACGGACTGAAAGTCCGCCTTCCCGATCAGTCATTCCAGATTCTCCAAACGCTCATCAGGCGTCCCGGTGAAGTGGTGACACGGGACGAACTGCGGCGCGTGCTGTGGACGGCGGAGACCTTCGTCGATTTCGAAGTCGGGTTGAATAGCGCCGTCCGGAAGCTGCGGGAGGCGCTTGACGACTCTGCCGAGAATCCCCGGTTCGTCGAGACTCTGCCACGTCGCGGATATCGTTTCGTCGCGTCGGTGGCCGCGCATGCTCCACACACGCCGTCTCTGGCCGAATCTGCCGCACCGGAAGTGGACACGTCCTTACCCGTTGGCGACTCTTCGGTTACTTCGATCGTTCGCTTTCGCATCCCTCGGTGGGCTGCTGCCGGTGGCCTGCTGCTCGTGGCCCTCGTGGCGTTTGCCGCTGTCTACCAACGTGGAGGGTTGGCGAATATGCGTGCAGGACCGGCCGAAGCACCGATCCGTTCCCTCGTCGTGCTTCCGTTTGCAAACCTCACGGGAGACGCCGCGCAGGATTACTTTGTCGACGCGGTCACCGACGCCGTCACAGGGCATCTTGCGCAGGTGGACGGCCTTGATGTCATTTCACGTACGTCCGCTCGGCAGTACAAAGACGCTGCCATCGGCGTTCACGAGATTGGGAGTGCACTTAAGGTGGACGGGGTTGTGGAAGGGGCTGTGGTGCGGTCGGAATCAGGCGTGCGCATAACCGCGACGTTGATCCGTGCCGCGACCGACCGCCATGTTTGGGCTCACGCGTATGAAGGTGAATTCAATCACATGATCCCGCTCCAGCAGCTCATCGCGTCAGACGTGGCGGTCGCGGCAGGGCGCCCTCCGCTCGCATCCGCCGGCGGGCGCACCAGGAAGGGAATCGATGCGCAGGCCTACGACGCATACCTGAAAGGAATCAGTGCCCGGGGCGTGCAGCAACAGGAGTCGTTCCGCCGCGCCATTGCGTACTTCGAGCAGGCGATCGCGATCCAGCCGGACTTCGGCGAGGCGTACGCCGAGTTGGCGTTGGTTCAGGTTCAATTCCTGTTCGGCGGTTCCCTCACGCCGCGTGAAACAATCCCCAAGGCTGAAGCAGCCGCCCGCAGGGCATTGCAACTCGATCAATCCCTTCCACGGGCGCACTTGGCTCTCGCCCAGATCCTCAATCTCCATTACTGGCGGTGGGCGGAAGGCGATAAGGCATTGCAACGCGGCGCCGAGGTGCAGGGGGGGCGCGAGGAATTCTCCTCGGCAGTCATCGAGTCGTTGATTCGGCGTGGGCGGTTCGCGGAGGCCCTTGCCGCAGCTGAACGCGCGTTGAGGCTCGATCCACTCTCCATCAATGCGCAGATTGCCGCGGGCAACGCCGAACGCGCGGCGGGGCGGTACGACCGTGCGATTGTTGCGTTACGCCGGGCACTCGGGATGCTGCCGGGAAACACCCGCGCGCACTTCCAGCTTGGCGTTACGTTCGTCGCGATGGGTCGGATGGATGACGCTATCCGTGAGCTCGAATTGGCGGCGCGGCCATCCAGCGTGCATAACTCGAGGATGGAAGCCTACCTGGGGTACGCATATGCCGCAGCGGGGCGCACACGCGACGCGCGCCAGGTTTTGAAAGAGCTCGAATTTCACCGACGTGATCAATACGTATCTGCGTTCGGTTTCGCCATGATCCACGATGCACTCGGCGAGAACGAGCCTGCGCTTGCCGCTCTGCAGCGCGCCTTCGAAGAGCGGGCTGTCGAATTCGCGCAGATGGCGCAGTATCCGCCATTTAGGGCAATCGCGTCCGAACCACGCTTCCAAGCCGTTATGCGGCAGGTAGACCTCCCACACTGATGGAGATCAGGCTGGACATTCACCGATCCACCCGCTGCGTGTCGTTGGTCGCCGGATCCGCGCTGGCATCCTGACGTAAGCTGCAGAAGCGCTCCCAGTAACGCTTACGCGTGAGGAATCTCCTTGGTGAACACCGCCACCAGTTTGCTGGGGAGCGTGCCCGGCTTGTACTTGCTCGTCCAGCCGTCGTCCTCGGTCAGGAACAGACTGCGTCCTGATTTGCATTGGGATGATCGCGCAGCACCTGCCCTGGTCACGGTTGAAGTGCGCTGACTCTCATTCCTTTGTATTCGTCGTAGTCGGCCATTTGACAAGCGGCTGATGTACCGCGACCGACATCACGGATGCAGCGGCTTTGACAGCAGCGGCGAATTTGACGACTGGCTGCACGGGATGTATGTTCCCGCGTCATGGTGACCATTTATGCCTTGATGCTGGCCGGCGGCCTGGCCGCCGACCCGGCAGCCTGCGAGAAGCTGAAGACGCTGGCCCTGCCGAACACCACGATGACAGCCGTGGAACTCGTACCCGCCGGTCCATTCACGCCGCCGGCCGGACCCGGCCGCGGTGGAGCGCCGGGTGCACCGGGCCGTGGCCAGGGAGCCGGGCCCGCGCGAGGGGGACAGGCTGATGCCGGACGCGCGGGTGGTCAGCCGCCCAACGTACCGGCGAACGCGCAGGCGCAGACAGGAACCATGCTCGGCGCGCACTGCCGAGTCGCGGCGACGCTCAAGCCCTCGGCTGATTCCGACATCGCGATCGAGGTGTGGCTGCCGGCGGACAACTGGAACGGCAAGTTCCAGGCGGTAGGGAATGGCGGCTGGGCGGGCGTGATCAGTTATCCAGCGATGGCGACGGCGCTGCAGGAAGGCTACGCCACCGCGTCCACGAACACCGGGCATGTCGGTGGAAATGCCGCCTTCGCGATCGATCATCCCGAGAAGCTGACCGATTTCGCGTACCGCGCCGTGCACGAGATGACGGTACAGGCGAAAGCATTGATCAACGCCTACTACGGCCGGGCGCCGCGCTTCTCCTACTGGAATGGCTGCTCCACCGGCGGGCGGCAGGGTCTGATGGAGGCGCAGCGCTATCCGGAGGACTTCGACGCGATCCTCGCCGGCGCGCCGGCGAACTACCAGACGCATCTTCATGCCTGGGACCTGTCGGTAAACGTTCCCGTGCTCAAGGACCCGGCCGCGTCGGTGCCACCGGCCAAGCTGCAGATGGTGACCAGCGCCGCGATTGCTGCCTGCGACGCGAGGGATGGTGTCACCGACAAGTTGATCAGCAATCCGCGCGGCTGCTCGTTCGACGTCGCAACGTTGCAGTGCAAGGCAGGAGATGCCGAGAACTGTTTGACGGCGCCGCAGGTCGCGGCAATGAAACGAGCCTACCAGCCGGCGAAGACCTCGTCCGGCCAGGTCGTCTTTCCGGGCAAGGAACCCGGCAGCGAGTACCAGTGGGCGGCGTTCCTCGGATCCCAGGCTCCTGGTGTGTCAGTCGGCTCCTTCCAGGTCGCGTTCAACGACGCCAATTGGGATCCGAAGACGTTCGACCTCGATCGCGATCTGAAAGTCGTGGACGAGAAAGTCGGCGTGCCGGTCAACGCCGTCAACCCCGACCTGCGCGCGTTCAAGCAGCGCGGGGGCAAGCTGCTCCTCTATCACGGCTGGAACGACACGGCGATTTCGCCCGGGAACACGGTGGACTACTACCAGAGCGTGCTGGCGTCGATGGGCGGTAAGCAGGACGACTTCCTGCGGCTGTTCATGGTGCCGGCGATGCAGCACTGCGGTGGCGGACCGGGTCCGAATCAAATCAACTGGATGGCGGCGCTGGAGCGATGGCGCGAGTCGAATCAGGCTCCGTCGCGCATCGAAGCGGCTCACATCGCCGGCAACCGCGTCGACATGACGCGACCGCTCTGTCCGTACCCGCAGGTGGCGGTCTATACGGGCGGGGGCACCACCAACGACGCCGCGAATTTCTCTTGCAAGGCGCCGTGACGTCGAGGACATGGGCCGTTTGCGACCCGCAGGCGCTGTGGGGTCGTCGCCCGTCAGTTATCGAGCCCGCACTTGCCCTGACGGTAGTTGTTCCACACGAACGGGCCGCGATTCGGCGTGGAAAGGACCGCCGCCTGAAGCTTCCGGGCGGCGGTGCCGGTAGCCGGCTCGCGCTTGGTCGCATTGGCGTCGCGTCGCGCCGGATAGCCGCAGGCTCCAAGCTCGTCGCCGACCCTGATGGAGTCGAGAGCAATACCCCTCCGCTGGATCTGCAGCGGGCCCGGTCCTTCCAGCGCGTAGCGCTCGACCATTCCGTTCGTCGTGACGTCGAGATAGATCCAGCTGTGCGGATTGACCATCTCGACGCTCGCGACCACGCCGTTCACGGTCACGACGGTGGAGTTGTCGAACTCGCTGACGAACGAATGGTGAGCCGCCGCGCCGCTGTTCAGCGTAATGGCGGTAAGCAGGGCGATGACAAGCGCCGCGCCGCATCTCATGATGGCCTCCCGTGAGGTTGTTGCCGGAGCGATTGTCAGCATGTCACGTTACCAGTGTGTGACGCCCCGGTCGGGCCGGAAACACCCAGGGATCGAGAGGAACCGTGCGACCTGTCGACGTCGTGGCGCGCCCTCATCACACCCCTCACACCTGCCAGGAACGATGTAGAGTTCCACATGGTCGGTCGCACGCTGATGCACTACAAGGTCCTCGCCGAGCTTGGCGCCGGCGGGATGGGCGTGGTGTACGAAGCGATCGACCTGCGGCTGGATCGCAGGGTAGCGCTCAAGATCCTTCCCGCCGACAAGAGTGATCACGAGCACCGTCGCGAGCGTTTCCTGCACGAAGCACGAACGGCTTCAGCCCTCAACGACCCGCACATCGTCACGATCTTCGACATCTTCACGGCCGACGACACCGACGTGCTCGTCATGGAGCTGGTGCCGGGCCGCACGCTTCGCCGGATTCTTGATGACGGCCCCGTCCCGTTGGCCCAGGCACTCGACATCGCCATGCAGATTGCCGAGGGCGTCGGGGCGGCGCACGCTGCCGGTATCGTGCACCGGGACCTGAAACCAGGCAACGTGATGATCACCGAGCGCGGCCGCATCAAGGTGCTCGACTTCGGCCTCGCAAAGCTCGTGGGCGGCTCTCTCACGGATCAACCGACGACGCTGGCGCCAGCCACGTTGGCGGGAATACTACTGGGGACCGTCGACTACATGTCGCCCGAACAGGCTCGGGGCGATCCGATTGACGCGCGCACCGACGTATTCTCGCTCGGGGCGATGCTCTACGAAATGATCGCCGGCGTCCGGCCGTTCACCTCAGGCCACGTCCTGGGAGTGCTTCACGAAATCGTGTATGGCGCCATTGCCCCGATCCGCACGCGGCGGCCTGACGCCACCGCCGACATCGAGCGAATCGCGTTCCGCGCGCTGGAACGCGACGTCACCAGGCGATATCAGACGATGGCAGCGTTCGGAGACGACCTCCGGCGGGCGCACCGCAACCTCGTCGCGGATGCACCCGCGGACCTCGGCACGCCTGCACCGGCCTTCGTACCACCGCCACTTCCCCCCGCCGCCGCTCAACCGGCTGTCGGTCAATCCCCTGCGACGTTCGCGCCAGGAGTTCCCGCACCAGTCTCCGATCCACCGGTAACGGCGCCACTGGTTCCCGGCAGGATCGATCGCCAGTTGCCTCGTATGAACCGGCGCCGGAGGCACGGCCTTCTCCCTCGCAAGAAGCGCTCGTTCTGGTCGCGAGCTGTCATCGTGCTCTCGATCCTGTTCATCGTGAACTGGGGCCGGACGGGGTTCCATGCGCCGCTGCGTCAGCGTAGCGGGCGGAACGTTGACGAGGGACAACCGTCAAAGAGCGGCGACATCGGGCAGGGCATCGAGGACGCGATCGCCGGGGGCCTCTTGTCGTTCGGGTCGAAGTCGGCCGAGCTGCAGATGGCGAGCGCGCAGATCTACTGGAGTCGCGCCCGACAGACGAAGGACCCGGTGTACCTGAAGAAAGCGGAGGACGGGTTCAACGAGGCGATTCGGATCGGACTCGATGCCGACGATGAAAAGCAGGCCCGGGAGATTCTGAACGAGATCGCGGCGTTGAGGACGGTGGACGACGCCGGGCTGCCGCGCAGCGACGGACCGTAGACGCCGGCCCCAATCACGCTAGCACGCGTCCACTTCTTCGCGGAGTCTCCATGCTGGACCAATGGATCTTTCTCTGCTACCGCCGGAAGGACAGCGCCGATCAGGCGACGCGGATCTTCGACGCCCTGAACGTCCGTTTCCCGGGAGAAGTCTTCAAAGACGTCGAGAGCATCGACATCGGCGCCAATTGGATCGAGACACTCAGGCAGTCGGTTCTCTCGGCCGAAGTGCTGGTGGTGGTCATCGGACCCGAGTGGCAGACGATGACCGGCGAGCGCGGGCCACGCATCGCCGATCCGGGGGACTACGTCCATATCGAGGTGAAAACAGCGCTGGATCACGACCTGCACATCATCCCCGTGCTGCTCGAAGGCGGGCAGATGCCGTCGCCGCGCACCCTGCCGCCGCCGCTCGAAAGGCTCCTCCATCGGCAGGCCTTGCCGTTGCGCGACGCGACATTCGACCAGGACCTGGGTCGTCTGATCGGCAGACTCGAACGGGTTCGAGCCGAAGTGGCACGCGTGCGCGACAATGCCGATCGCCAGGCATCGGCGCGCGAGCAGCAGGAACTGTCGGCGAGACGGCTCGCTGCCTACGCGGAGGCAACGGCCGTCAAACGCCGGGCGCTGCCACGGGCCGGATTGCTAGCGCTCGAGTCGATGCTGCGTTTTCCGCTCCCTGGTGCACACAACGTCCTGCGACAGGTTCGTGCCGGGCTTCCCCGCGTCGACGGTGAACTGGCGCATGCCGCACGCGTCACCGCGGTTGCGGAAAGCACGAGTGGCCGGTGGATCGCGACCGGCGCGGCTGACGGTGTCGTGAAGGTCTGGGATGCTGTGACGTTGATGCCGCTGCTGGAACGGCATACCGGTGGACAGGTCGAGGCGCTCGCATTCGGCGGCGGCGAGCCGTGGCTGGCCGCGTCGAGCGCCGATGCGAAGGTCACGGTGTGGGACCTGCCCGCGGGCGCGCCACTCGCGTCATTCGACACGAAGGATCCCGTCGTGAAGCTGCTGGTGCAATCCGACACGTCCGGGACCAGCCTCGTCGCCCTCTCGCGCGAAATGAGTCACGGCCAGATGTACATCTGGTCATCCAGCGACTGGGCCCTGCGCTGGAACCTCGGCATGGTGCGAGATGTCGCCGGCCAGGGGCAGCAGCAGATCATCGCGGTGGCATGGGGCGACCGCATTGTCGTGGCGCACACGCAGACCGGCCAGCCTTTCGCCAACTTCCCCCTCGAGGCGACAGCAATGGCCGTCGCCTGGCACGAGTCATATCAGTTGTTCGCCGCGATCGCGATGGATGGCGCGCTGTGGCGCGGGTTCCTGGCGCAGACGGTGGCAGACAAAGTCGAATGGCGCTGTGAACGCGTCGCCGGGACCTTCAGCCAGATCTCTCCTCTCGCCTTCAGCCCCGCGGCTGCCTGGCTGGCGGTCGCCGGCGACAGCGGGCTCGTCGTGCTGAATCTGGAAAATTCCGGTACGTTGCCGCTTCCCTTGCAGGGGCAATTCGAACTCGACTTCGTATTCAGTCGCAGCGGGCAGCAGCTGGCGGTGGTGTCTCCCGAAGGTCACGCGGTCACGGTCTGGCGACTCCGGGATGGACACGCCGTCGTCGATCTCGCGGTCGAGGACGCGCGGGCGGTCCGATTCGGGACGACGGAGCGTCGTCTCCTCACGGCGAGCCACGATAACGCCGCGCGCGTCTGGGAACTGCCCGGCGGCGAGCCGACGCTGTGGACGCGAGGACTGGGAGCGACGCAGGGGTTCGCCTTCAGCCCACGCGGAGACCTGCTCGCATGGTGGGGTAAGGAGGTCGCCCCGAATCACCTCGTGCGCGCGAGCGAAACCACGGTAGCGGTGCTCAAGTCTGCCGATGGCGACACCGTCCTCTCGATGAAACACGACGGGCTGATTGAGGCCATCGCGTTCGACGCCGATAATCACTTCGTGGCACTACGGTCGGGTGACCAGACGCGCGTATTCGACCTGCCCGCTGGTCACGAGGCACCGGCGATGAGTTCCGCGGCGGCCGGATGGTTTGCCGTGCAACTCTCACCGGCGCCATCGCTGCCCGACTCGCTCGCCGAACGCGACACGTTGCAGTCGGTCCATAGCGGCAACGGCGCCTGGCTCATCACGCTTCACCCCGGGCGGGTACGGGTGTGGGATCGACTGGCAATGGCCGAACTCACGCAGTTTCCGGTCCCCACGGACACGACGGGGATCGCCCTCAGTCCCGATGACCGCTACCTGGCGATCGGCAGCGGCGACGGCGATTTGCAGATCCGGGCTATGCCGGGCGGCGAGGAGGTGGCGGTGCTGCCGCACGATGGCGCCGTGACCCGGTTCGCCTTCTCGCCCGATGGCAACTTCATCGTCTCAGCCGGCGTCGATGCGTTCGCAATTCTGATGTGGATCGTGTCGCCGGACCTCCTGATGGACGACGTCCGGCGGCGGCTCGATCGCGATCTCTCGCGCGATGAATGGGAGCTGTATGTCGGCCACGAACCGTATGCGGAAACGCGAGTCAGCACGTCGACACGTCTCCGGGCGCGCGACCGGAAGGCGGCAACGGGCGGACCCGCGCCTCTCATTGTGTGAGACGCCGTTAGAAATGGAAGCCGAGGTTCAGGAAGAACTCGTTGGTATCGTTGTCGGGTTCGTAGGCACCGAGCTGCTCGCGGGCGGGGATGCCATTGACCGTGAACGTCGCGGTCGTCTCGCTGACGTTCGAAGCGCTGACCCGCCAGTGGAGATATGACGGCTCGACCGACCAGCGATTCGTGAACTCATATTTCGCGCTGGCACGCAGTCCCCAGCCGCGATGCTGATCGAACGAGAGGTCGGTCAGCCCGTTGATGGTGAAGGCCGGCGCTGTCGGAGTCGCCGGCACGTCTCCACCCCCGAGTTTCGACTCCCGCGTCGTCTGCCATCCGTGCAGCAGAAGGTCGTACTCCACCCTGAAGTTCAACGCGCTGCGTGACGCCACCGGCGTGCGCGCCGTTACACCAAGCGGCAGATACAGATAGTTGTCGATCCGGAATCCCGACACTCCGGTTGTTCCATTCGACAGGTGACGAAGACCCAGCCCGGCATCGGGTGCCACGCCCCACTTCCGGGTCATGAAATCTCTGCCGACGAGACCACGACCGTCCACGTACCAGTCGACGTCGCCACTCTCACTGCAGGGCGAATAGTCGCCCAGATCCAACGCATACCCGTTCGGCGAACTGCTGTCCGGCCGGATCAGATAAGGCGCACACCAGCCGTCGTATGTCGCAGCACCTCCGACGCCACGGACGTCGCCCTGCGCAAACCAATGCCTGCGCCGGTTCAGCGACAGCGTGGCCGTGTACTCGCCCCCGAACTTTGGACCGTGGATTGAGATGCTCTGCGCGCCCGGCTCGGTGTAGGTGTAGTGGCCGATGCTGACGTTCAGTTCGTGTCCCGTTCGGGTAGCCAGACGGTCATCGAGGTCGGCGGCAGGTGCCGGTGGTGCAGGCGGCGCCGCGGGCTTCGACGCCTGGGCCAGCGCCCGCGATGACACCACCGCCAGGACGCCGGCAAGAATGAACAGCCTCATACGGGCGCTTACACATCTTGCGGCGGTTTCGGCCGGCGCAGTCGATCGAAAGACCTCAGGGTTTCGGCTCAAGGCTCTGGATCAACGCCATGATGTTGCCCTCGCTATCCGTGAACCAGGCATTCTTGGCCCCGCCGGCAACGGCGATACCGTTGTGCGTCTTCATGCCCGGCAGGTCGTATTCCTCGAATGTCACACCGCGGGCCTTGAGCTCCGCCACCTCACTCTCGATGTCCTCGACCTGCCAGAACGCCTGGCTCGCCTTGTTGGTACCGGCATTCCTGGTCGGGTACAGAAAACAGGCGGTGCCGCCCGCGAATTCGTAGACGACGCCACCGGCGATCTCACGTGCCGGCTTCAATCCAACCTTCTCTTCATAGAACGTGCGCGCGCGAGCCACGTTGGTCGCGGGGATGTAGGCGTACATCGGCGAGCGCTGCAGCATGGGACCTCCTGGACTGAGTGTGCCACGGCTCTCACGCCGCGTACCGGGGAGTCTTCACCAGCGCGATCACGAAGAGCACACCAAGGAACAGGTCGATGCCACCGAAGACCAGCATGCCGGACGCGAGGTGCCCGAACAGAAAGAGCGTCAGCACCGTTGCGACCCACGCGACCTTCTCCGCGATGGCGGCCCACATCAACGGACGGTACCGGACCGGATCGGAAGCAAGGACGAGGAACGCAAGCTGCCACGCCGTGGTCACACCGGCAAAGCCGTAGTAGAACTCCGGGTGCGTAGCGGCTGGCGGGTACTGGCGCTCGAACTCGGCGCGCACGAAGAACATCGGCGGCACGATCAGCAGGCCCCAGATACCGGCAAAGAGAAAGACGCGCTTCGCGAAATACATAGCGGCCTCGGTCAACCCTGAGCGGGCGCAACCAGCCTCGTCCGGCGGCGGGCGCGCCGCCCTGCCGCCAGCATATCCGTTGTTGTGGTTCTGGTCTCGGTTGTGATCGCGTGAGTTCTGACTGATCGCGCGAGGCGGACCTGGCAAGGCCCGCCCGGCGTGTTCCGCGTGAGATCAGAAGTCGATTGTGAGGTTCCAGCGGATGAACCGCGGCGTGTAGACCGCCGTCGGGTTGTCCCACGTTCCGCCCTGCGCGGTGTTGCCAACGCTGAACTGATACGTGTTCTCGTACGTCGTCGTGTAGTTGGTGTTCAACAGGTTACTGAGATCGACCCCGAGATCCAGACGCTTCGACGCGAATCGGAAGATCTTGGCAAACCGCATGTCGATCTGGGTCCGCCGATTGTCGGCAAACAGCCGATGGTCGGTGTCCAGCACGTTGACCGTCGTGTTGCCCGTCAATTGCGCTCCCGGCGGCAGTCGTCCCGCGGCAGCAAGAATCACCGAGTTGGGAATCGTCCAATTCGCGGTTCGCTCGAACGGTGGCTGCGATCGGACGGTGCCGCTGATCAGCACGTCGACCTTGGGCACGGTGTAGGACGCCAGACCGCGCACGGTCGTCTGGAACGGAAACGCGTTGTGACAGCTGCGCAGGTCTTTGATCAGCGTTTGTGTGGTTGCGTCGATGTTCTGGTCGGTGGCACACGTGTCAATCACCGACCGTCCGGTCTGCGTGCCGAGCTGCATGGTCAGCCCCTGACGTAGACGCGTCATCAGCGTGAAATCGACGCCGTGCCAGTAGTTGGTCTGCTCCGGACCGAAATCGGTTTCGAACGTGACGTAGTTCTTCGTGCCGCGATCGGAAGCCGCCTGAGTCACGAGTTGCAGGTTGATCGGGTAGCCGCCGCCATCCGGGAGGCGCGGATCGAGTGGCGCGGTGAGCGTGAAGGCGTCGTAGTCCGTGGGACCGCGCAGCGTGTTGTCAGTGACTTTGTTGCCCTTGAACCAGCGGCGGTTGTAGGCCACCTCCACCGACATCCGCGGAATCACCTGCTGCTGCACCGTGATGCCCCATTGCCAGTCGTTCTGACGAACGCCCCAGCCCTCGAGCGTCGCCGGGTTCACCTGCGTAATGTTGCCCGACACCTGGCCGAAGTTCACGGAGTCGCCGGTCACCTGGGCACACTCGCCGTTGTCGGCGAAGTTCATGATGTCGCAGTCGATCACCTTGTTGTCCCGGCGCGGGTCGCCAACGGCATAAAAGCGATCGTTCCAGTTGCGGGTGCCGGTGCGGACGATGCGAGCCGCCGGACTGTTGCTGGTGTACTCGCTGTCGTTCGTGGCCGAATCAAGGTAATGACCGAGGTTGAACTTCAGCGCCGTCTTGCCATTGCCGAACAGGTCGTAGGCAGCGCCGAAACGCGGCGTGAGGTCGTTGAACGAGTCGACACCGGGCGTCCGCGGGAAGCTGATCGGCGCGGCGTTGAAGGGTGACGTCAAGTCGGTCCCGTTGAACTCCGCGGGGGTGAAGCTCCAGGCGCGGTCGTACCGCAACGCGCCCTGCAGCGTCAGGCGGCCGCGGGTCCACTTGTCCTGGACGTACACCGCCGCCGTGCCGGTGCGATCCGACTGATGCCATTCCGGCAGGCGCCACGTGAACTGATTCGGTATCCCGTTGTTGAAGCGGTACGCGAGCTGCTGATCGTTGACGAGGAACCAGTTGTTGACCCGGATGTACTGACCCTGGTAGCCGACCTTCATCTCGTGCGAGCCGGTGACGTAGGCCGCGGACGCGCGCCAGCTGTTCGGGTTGGCGTAATTGGGATTCGCGGTGGCGACGCCGCGGTAGACGAAGTTCGCGCGCGGCGCAAAGGCCAGCCCAGTGGCCGGATTGATCGCGGTGGACTGCTCAGTCACCGGAATCAGATTCATGATGCCGTCCGGCGCCGGCCGGCCGGTCGTTCCGCCGCGGAACATGAAGCGCGTGAAGCCCGCCTCGAGGAGCAGCTTGTTGGTCATCGGCGCCGTCCAGATCGGCTGGTTGACGTGATACGGAAGATTGCCGAAGTACAGTGGGTTCGCTTCCGGAGACGGCGCCGTCGAACCAGCGCCGATCGCCACCCAGTCGTCACCGCGATCATTGCAACCGTTGTGGCTGTCCACCTTCAGCGTCGAGCCCTCACAGCGGCGCTGGTACTCCTGGTTGTAGGTGATGCGATGCTTCCCGAACTGTGCGGTGATCCTGCCGATGTACGACGTGCGCCCCTGCAGCGTGCGCGTCGTCACGCTCGGGTCGGCGACCCAGTCCCAGCGGGTGGCGTCGAACGAATTCGCGTTGTAGACGACACCAGGCACCGCTGCCGCCGTGTCGAGGCGGCGCCAGCTGCCGAAGAACCAGAGGTGGTCGCGTTTGATCGGTCCGCCGTACGACGCGCTGGCGTCGTAGGAATTGATGATCCCGGGCGTTTCGGTAAGGCCGACCGCTCGCAGCTCGTCGTCGAGGTTGTCCCCGCGTGACCAGTCGCCCGCGTTGTTGACGAACGCATTGCCACGGAACACGTTGCCGCCCGACCGCGGCACCAGATTCATCACCGGCCCGCCGATATCCGTTTCGCCGAGGCCGCCGGCGACGGCCACGGAGATCTCGTCGACATTGACCGAGTCCAGGATGTAGGTTGACACGCCGCCGCCGTTGAACGGCGCCGCGATCGTCATCCCGTTGATCGTCATTCGCCCTTCGTTGATCGGACCGCCGCGCGCGGCGAAGAACGTCATCGTTGGCGAGGCCGCCAGCGCGCCGTCGTTGACCACCAGGCCCGGGACCGCGTTGAGCAGCGTGCCGACCGAACGGTTGCCGGGAACGGACTGCACCACTTCCGAGCTCAGGACGGTCTCGCGTTGCGTGCTCTGGACGTCAACGACTGGCGTCTCGCCGCTGACCGTAACCGTCTCCGTGAGGGTGCCCACCTGCAGCTCGATTGGTATCGTCAACGTCGTGGTGCCACTCAGCTCGATGCCCTCACGCCTGATGACGTTGAAGCCGGAGAGTCTGAACGTGAGCGAATAAGTGCCAGGATTCAGGCCGGGAATGCGATATTGGCCGGTGCCGTCCGAGACGGCGGTGCGCACCTTTTCGATCAGAGCCGGGCTGGCGGCTTCTACCGTCACGCCAGGTAGGGCGGCGCCCGACTGGTCCTTGACGGTACCCGTCAGGGTGCCCTGCGCCAGGGCCACGGATGGCAGCAGCAGGACCACTGCCACCAAGACAGCTTTCAACGCTCCACGCATCGTAACCTCCTTCAGAAACGCGTCACGGCGTCCGGCAGAGTCGGTACCAGGGCGGCGAAGATAAGAACGGCTGTCCGATGTATGTGCGGCGATTCAACGCTTTCCGGGTGGGTTTGTCAATGAATTCGGCGGCCGACCTCACCGGGGCCATCACATGCGAGGGCCACGCGCGGCGCGTGATGCGATATAAAGATCGGCGGGACATGAGCTTCTGCGAACACTGCCAGGGACAGCGCTTCGATCGGGCGCAGGTGCTGCGAGCGTTGAGGGACGCGCGGCGGCAGCTGCGGCAGTCTGGAACGTCGCGGTCAGCCGAGCACGCGCTGGCGCTGGCGATCGAAATGGTCAGGCGGCTGGAGATCCCGCACCTCGAGGTCGAGGACGACGACATGACCGGGGCGTCGGTGCACTGACGTCGATCGGTTCGCTTCTGGTGAGATCTGCGTCGCCGCACACGCGCGTCACACCTGAATGCGGATCCGGCGGCGATACAGAATTCCGGCGACCGCGATCCACAGGAGCGTGAAGGCGACCGCGAACAGCAGCGACGCCCATTCGACGCGCAGCGGCCGCAACGCGGGCTCGATCCGTCCCCACACGATCCATCCCTTCGGGGTCGTCCTGCCGGAACTTTGATGAACCCACGGCTGCTCGAGCAGGTGCCCGACAACGTCGGACAGGAAGTAGATGGCCAGCGGATTCACGCCGAGCCACACGAACGGACGCGCCCAGGAGCGCCAGCCGGCGACGTCGATGACGACGTACATCACGGCCATGACCAGCATCGCGAGGCCGGTCACAACCAGCACGTATGACCCGGTCCACAGTGGTTTGCTCAACGGGAGCACGCGCGCCCAGCCGGCGCCCGCCGCAAGGGTGACGGCACCGGCGATCACCAGCACGCGGATGCGCACCCAATCCGTGGATACGCGCCGGACGATGTCGCCGAGCAGGGCGCCGATGAGCGCGGTGGCAGCCGACGGAATAATGCCGAGCAATCCCTCGGGATCGAGCGTCCTCGTCACCGCATGGCTTCCGAGCACGACTGTGTCGAGGTAGCGCGCGAAGTTGTGCTCGGGAGTCAGAGTGCCCGCCGGAAGCCCGTCGAACGGCACCTGCGTCAGCAGCGCCCAATGACCGATCAAGAGCGCCGCAATCGCCACCACCCAGCCCGCTTCGTCCAGGTGCAGCACGAGGACCGAAGCGACCAGATACGCCAGAGCGATCCGCTGCAGGATCCCGGGAATCCGCAGCGGCGCCACCGACGGTAGCGCGGCAACAGCGTTCAGCACGAGGCCGAGCACAATCAGCCACGCCACTCGCCGGAGGATCCGGCCATACAGGCGCGTTCGCGCGTGGCCCTGCTCATGACGACGGGCGAGCGCAAACGGCATCGCGAATCCCATGATGAAGATGAACCAGGGGAACACGAGGTCGGCGGCAGTGATGCCGGTCCAGTACGCGTGCAGCAGCGGGGCAAACACGCTGCCCCAGTCACCCGGGTTGTTGACCAGGATCATCGCGGCGATGGTCACGCCGCGGAAGACGTCGAGCGATTCGAGATGGTGCGCGGCGATCTTCACCGCCGCGGTCCGCGCTGGCGGCGATCCGGCCGCGGTTCGGTGGCGTAATGCGTGTCGTCACACCAGCAGGCAGGCGGTGACTTGATATCGCCCTCGATGAAGAGTTCGTTCGGCCGCATGAACGCGTGCAGGAAGCGGCCGATGATCAGCGTCTGCGTCGCGTAGGCGTGGAGCGCGCGCCGCTTCGACGCCGTTTCGGCCGCGGTCAACGTCAACGTCCGCCACCGGCCTTCACCCGTCGGGAAGTTCGGCGGGGGCAACAGCGGCCGGTCCACATCCTCGTCGAGGTTGGGCCACTGCGCGAAGTGGATCGACGTACCGGAGCACCCGGGGCGCCGTGCGCGGCGATCGGGCTTTCAGCGCGTCGAGCGCTTCCTGTCCGTAGATGTTCGTGGCGCAATGCTCCGGGTGGTGGTCTTCCGGATGTGGCATCGCCACCAGCGTCGGGGCGTAGGCAGTCAGGATGGCTTCGAGTTCCCGCCGGATGTCCGCGCCGCGGTACTGGCTGCCGTGGATCACCTGTTCGGACACAGGCGGATCGATACGGCGCGTGAACGGCGACTCGAAGGCCTTGCCCGAGCCCTCGCGGGTGGCGATGTAGCAGAGCGCGCCGTCAGGGAATCCGAGGAACTCGATCTGCGATCGTCGGACGCCGAGTGCCTCCATGCCGGCCAGCGTCTCGCGCTCTCGGAGGCTGCCGTAGTAACGGAAGTCGCGCGCAGTCGGCCGGCGCACGTGGGTCGCCGCTTCGAGCCCTTCCGGGAAGGCGTCACCGCTCGTGACCAGAATCACCCGGACCGAGCCGCCGGCATCGACAACGCGTCGGATGAGGCCGGCCGCGCCGAGCGCTTCATCGTCGGGATGCGGTGCCAGTACGAGCAGCCGTGTTGCCGGTCCGACGGTCAGGGCGAGCTCGGGCGGCGCATCCACAGCGGGAGCCTGGACCGCCGGCAGCACAGCGGCGAAGAAAAGGGAGATGATGGCAGTCAGCCAGCCGGGCACTACGAATCTAGTTTGCCACCTCGCACCCTCGCGCGTTCGACCAGCTGCTTCCACGCCAAGCTAATCTGCTCTTCTCTGGTCTGCCTGCCGCATCCACCCGAGCGCCCATGTCACATTCCCGCAGCCGGTCCCGTCTTACCGTCAGACAGGAGGACACATGGTCAAATGGGGCCTACGACGGGCGATTGGCAGATTCGAACGCGACTGGAATTACGACGCGAGCTATATGCGTGACATCATCGAGGCGAGCCCGCGCGGCGCCTGGCTGTTCTCCCGCGTGGCCGCGCTTGGACAGTTCCGTCGCGACATCCCAATCGAGGCCTGGTGTGCCGCCGGCATCACGGCTGTGCGGCACGAGGACTGCGGCCCATGCACCCAGCTCGGCGTAACAATGGCGGAGCGAGCCGGTGTCAGCGGGTCGGTGCTGCGGGCCGTGCTCTCCGACGATCCCGCGGCGATGCCGGCCGACGTCGCCCTGGTATGGAGATTCACGCGCGCCACCCTCGCGCACGACGCCGCCGCCGACGCCTATCGCGACGAGATCGTGCGCCGGTGGGGTAAGCGGGCGCTGATCAGCCTGGCGTTCGCCATCGCGGCGGCCCGCCTTTATCCCACTGTCAAGTACACCCTCGGCCACGGTACGGCGTGCACCCGCATCGTCGTGGGCGGCAGCCCGGTGACGTTCCGCCGAGATCGCGTGTCGGCCACGGCGGACGTGGCGGTGCGCACCGCATGAGTTCACGCGTGGGAGCGACGGATCCGGCCGCGAGCTTCGAGCCGTACCGGCGGCGGCTGCTCGGGCTTGCCTACCGCATGCTCGGGTCGATGGCGGATGCCGAGGACGCGGTCCAGGAGACGTATCTGCGCTGGCATGGCGCCAGCCGCGACACCGTGTCACACCCGAGAGCGTTTCTCATGACCACGACGACGCGGATCTGTCTCGACATGCTGACGTCGGCGCGGGCGCGACGCGAGGAATACGTCGGTCCCTGGCTGCCGGAGCCGGTGCTCGATACCGAGGCGCTTGCCCCCGACAGCCGTACCGAATTGGCCGAGGACCTGTCGATCGCGCTGCTGCTGACACTCGATCGGCTGTCTCCGCTCGAACGGGCGGCATTTCTGCTGCACGACGTCTTCGATTTCTCGTTTGGCGAAGTCGCGACCGCCTTGGACCGGAGCGAGGCGGCGTGCCGGCAGCTTGCCGCTCGTGCCCGCGCGCATGTGCGTGCCGCACGACCGCGCGGCGCGACCGCGCCCGCTGCGCGCGCTGATCGGATCGACCGCCGTCACGCGGAGCTGATGTCGGCATTCGTCGACGCGACCCGCTCCGGCGATCTCCAGGCGCTGACACAGCTGCTCGCGAGCGATGTGCGGGTGGTGACGGACGGTGGCGGCAAGGTCCAGGCGGCGCTGAACGTGCTGGAGGGTGCCGATCGCGCCGGGCGTTTCCTGATTGGGACCGCGCGTAAAGGGTGGCGCGAGAACTTCACCCTGCGGTTTGCGACGATCAACGGTCTGCCCGGCGTTGTCGTCGATGGACCCGACGGACTGGTGCAGACGAACGCCTTCGAGATTGAAGACGGCGTCGTTCGCGCGCTGTATATCGTGCGCAATCCGGACAAGCTGCGGCATCTCGGACACGCGTCGGACGCCACGAATCGCTCGTGAATTCACAGGTCGGTTGGTCTGGTCTGCCCCGATGCCGTCGGGGGAAGCGGGCATTCCCTTGCGCGATCACAGATTTCACGGAATCGTCACGAGTCTTCCGAGGCAGCGCACCAGAGTGAGATTAGAATCCGCCTGATTTTCAAAGACGGCGACACGGCTTTGCCTCCACGCCCGCACGTGAGGCCCGCAGGAGCCGTGTTTGTACTGCGACCCACCCGCGCCGCAGGCGCGCGCCGGAGATGCGGCTCCGAAGCGGCTTCAGTGCGGGCAGTCGGCCATCCGGTGCGTGGTGAATGGCCGGAAGGCCGGCGTGTGGTTCAACGGGCAAATGCACGCTGCATCGCAGCCAGGCGTCCACGGGAGGCTCAATGAAGACGCATAGAACGTTCGTGCTGTCGCTGCTCACGGCGATGATGACGACTGGTGCGCTGGCGCAATCCGGACCGCCCGCCAGCGTCGCGTTCCACACCAGCCGTACGGAGAACGCCACCGACATCAGCAATAACAAGATCTACGTCATGGATCCCGATGGCAGCCCTCAGAGCCGCCGCACGTTCGACACGAGCAACAATCAGCGGCCGGACATCTCTCCCGATGGAAGCAGGATCGCTTTTGCCAGCAACCGGTCCGGCCATTTCGAGATATGGGTAATGAACGCGGACGGCAGCAATGCGCTGCTGGTAACGAAAACGGACCCGACGACCACTGGCGGGGCGGCGGTGACGAATACGTGGCCACGATGGTCGCCCGACGGCGAATGGATCGCCTTTCAATCGAACGTCGTCGGCAATTCGATTCAAATCTACGTGATTCGCCCGAACGGCATGGATATGACGCCCGTCACGGTTGCGAGTTCCGGCGTCAACCAGTTCCCCGCCTGGTCGCCCGATGGCACCCGGCTCGCGGTTCGGAGGAATGCCGACATTGTCATCCTCGATCTGACGGGAGGATCCGCGCCCGCACAGCTCACGTTCGCGACCGGAGCGGCGTTCAATCAGATGGCCGCATGGTCTCCCGACGGGACGCGGATTGCCTTCCTGAGCACGCGTGACGGGTACCCGTCGGTGTTCCTGATGAAGGCCAATGGCGACGATCAAACGAACCTGACACCCAAGGTAGGGACCGACAACTGGGTCAGTCGTGCACCCGCTTGGTCTCCGAACGGCGAATACATCTATTTCACCGGCGTTCGCACTGCATCCGGCCCGAACGAGCAGGTGTATGTGATGCGGGCCGATGGGAGTGATGTCCGAGCACTGACCGGACCTCCGTCCATATCAAATGGCGCGAGCCTCGAGGCGTCGGTGCGCCGGGTCAGTCCCCCGACGATCATGAGTCTCACGGCCACGCCGGACGTGCTGTGGCCGGCAAACCACAAGATGGTCCCGGTGTCGCTGAAGGTCGGCGTGTCGGATAACAGCGACCCTCAGCCCGAATGCCGCATCACCGGTGTCACCAGCAATGAAACGATCGCCCGGACCGACTGGCAGATGACCGGTTCGCTGACGGGTGAACTGCTGGCGGAGCGATCCGGCGGAGGTCGGGGTCGGATCTACACGCTGACGGTCACCTGCACCAACAGCTCGGAGCTCAGTTCGACGGCCACCGTGAACATCAGCGTGCCGCACGACCAGAGGAAGTGAATCGCGAGAGGTGGTCGCGCCCTACCGCCTGCAAACCCGCAATCGGTCAGGCAGCTGTGAGAATCAGGGGCTCGCTGTGGGTGATGACGAGGGTGTGTTCGTGATGTGCCGAGAGGCTGCCGTCGGCCGTTCGAATCGTCCAGCCATCGACGTCGTCGACGGGACGCGACGAGCCCGCCGCAATCATCGGCTCGATCGTGATGACCAGTCCTTCGGTCAGTACGTCGGTTTGCCAAGGATGGCAGGTATTCGGGACGCTCGGTTCCTCGTGAATAGTACGTCCGATGCCATGGCCGCATAGTCCGCGGACGACGGCGAACCCCTCGCGTTCCACCGCAGACTGGACGGCGCGTCCCACTTCCTTCACGGGAGTGCCGGCCCGCGCGACGCTCGCTCCAGCGCGAAAGGCCGCCCGCACACATGCGGCGAGCCGCCGGGCGGTGGCACCGCCCGATCCCACGATCACGGTACGCGCGGCGTCGGCAAAATATCCGTCCTTTTCGACCGTGACATCGAGCTTGACCAGGTCGCCGCGGCGCAGGATCCGCGGACCGGGCACGCCGTGCACGATTTCGTCGTTGACGCTGACGAGCACGTGACCGGGAAACCGGTACACCATCGCCGGAGCCGATCGTGCGCCATGCTTCTCGAACATGGCGGCCGCCACAGCATCGAGCTGCGCGGTTGTTATGCCAGCACGCACCTGCTGCGCGAGCGCGTCAAGCGTCAGCCTGGTCACATGGCCAGCCCGGCGCATCCCTTCCAGTTCGTCCGGTGATCCGATCGACATGGAGCGATTCTATGGCTCGAGGGCTTTTGGGGTTAGGGCTCTTAGGAATCGTAAGTTGTGAACGGGGGAATCACGACGATTGGCTGCCATCTCCGGTCCATCGGAGTGGCGCGGCCCTCACGTCCGACCCAGCGAGGCACCGAGACACTGAGGTTGCAAATCGTCCTCAGTGCCTCGGCGCCTCGCTGTGTCGGAATCAGTATTCGCGAAACTGGTGACTCACCGCCGCTGCTAGAAGTTGAAGGTCACGTTGAAGCGCGCAAACCGCGGGTTCAGCACCGTCGTCGGGTTCAGCCAGGTCGCTCCGTTGGTGACCGGATCGTAGGTCTGGTTGTAGGCGGTTCCGGTGTTGGCGTTGAACAGGTTGTAGAGATCGATCGCGATGTTCGTCCGCGTCCGGCCGAAGCGCAGATTCTTGCCGAAGCGCATGTCGAGCGAGTTCAGCGTGTCAGGGTAGTCGTGCCCGAGCGGCAACAGGTTGACCGTCTGGAACGCCAGGCCGGGCGCGAGCGGCCGGCCGGTCTGCGACTGGAGGATCGCGCTCGAGACGTTGTAGTTCGCCGTCAGCGCCGCCCCGTTGCTGGCGACGGTGCCTCCGCCTGGCGCCACGCCCGGAGTGGAGCGGAACGTGCCGCTCACCAGTACGTCGATCTTCGGCACGGTATACGACGCCAGCCCGCGCCAGCTGGTCAACCAGTCCTCGCTGGTCGCACACTGCCCCAGCTGCTGATTGGCGAACATCGCGCCACCGGTGGTGTAGAGCTCCGGCAGCTTGTCGGTCACGTCGCACCAGTCGCGCACACCGCGGCCGCCGCTCGCGCCGAGCTGGACGAACAACGTGCCGGACAGTCGCGCGCTGATTTGTGCGTCCACGCCGTGCCAGTACGACGTCACGTCGCCATAGTCGCTCGCCGAGGTGAAGTAATTGTCGGTGATGCCGAGCGGGCTTTGCGTGTTGCGCGTCAGGAACGGCACCGGGTAGCCACCACCGCCGGGCAGTTTGTCGTTCAGCGGCGCGGTGATCGTGACCGTGTCGAAATCGGCCGACGTCAGCGCCCGGTTATCCGTGACGAAGAAGTTGCCCCACCAGCGGCGGTTGTAGCTGACGTCCAGCGCGACGCGGGGAAGGATCTGCTGCTGCACAGCGACGCCGAACTGCCAGTCGTAGTTCCGCACGCCCCATCCGTGCTGGACGTCGGGGTTGACTGTCGTCGTGCCGAAGGGGATCCCGAAGTTGGAATTGCTCCACGCCCCGCAGTTATCTCCGCCGGAGGCCAGGTTGTTCTGCGCGGCCGGGTTCATCAGATCGCAGTCCGGAACGAAATTCCCGTTCCCGTCGGTCCAGCTGCGATTGGTGGTCTGCTGGAACGTGACCGCCGGGTTGGCCTGCGTGTAGAGTCCGCCGTTCTGCGCGGTTTCCAGATACTTGCTGTAGTTGATCTTCAGCGACGTCTTGCCGTTGCCGAACACATCGATGGCCATGCCCATGCGCGGGGTAATGTCGTGGAAGCCCGTGACACCTTCCTGGCGCGGGAAGATCAACTTGCTGCCGAACTGGTTATCGGACGGGATACCGTTCTCTCCTTCGGGGAACCAGCTCCAGGCGTGCTCATAGCGAACCGCACCTTGCAGCGTGACGCGCCCGTGCGTCCACTGATCCTGCGCGTAGATGCCGTCGTAACGGGTGCGGTTGCTCTGGAGGTGCGGGCCGATCCGCATCGTGAATTGCGTGGGCGTCCGGTTGTTGAACGTATAGGACAGCTGGCTGTCGACGTTCTGCGTCTGCCGGTACACCTCGTACGCCGACTGCAGGCCGACCTTGAAGTTGTGCGCTCCGGTCACATACGACATCGAAGCGCGCCAGATGTTGTGCTGCTGATTGTTGGACGCGGCCGACGCCCATCCGTGATACGTGAAGTTCGGTACGGGAACGCCGGCAGCCGTGCTCTGTTCCAGGACCGCGATCGCCCCGGTCTTCGCGCCCTCCGGCACGTATCCGCCCCATTTGCTGCTGAACGACGAGACGCCAGCCTCGAACAGCAGGCGGTTCGTCGCCGGTGACGTCCAGGTCCCCTGCGTGATCTTTTCCCGTTCCGGCCACATGTTGCCGGATTCGGGCGACGTAGTCGGGGTGCCGAGCGCAATCCAGTCGTCGCCCCGATCGCGGCACGAATCGCCCGTGTTGGTGAGCGACGATCCGGTGCAGTTCGCCTGGTATTCGTAGTAGAACCCGACCTTGTTCTTCGGGGTCAGCTGACTGGTCAGCCGGATGGCTTCGATCTTCTTGGCACCGGCGGAGCGCGCCTTGACCGCCGGATCCTTGACGTAATCCCACCGTGCGGGGTTGCCCACGTTCGCGTTGGCGTAGAGCCCGGGGATGTCCTGGTAGCTGCCGTAGCTGCGCAGGTTGTTGAAGAACCACAGGCGGTCACGCTTGATCGGACCACCGATCGCGAAGTTGGTGTCCCAGTTCTTGATGAGTCCGGGCGGTTCGGTGATGCCGGCCTTCCGCAAGTCGTCGTCCAGATTGCTGCTCTGCGACCACTTGCCGGCATTGCTGAAGAACGCCGACCCACTGAAGGCGTTGCCGCCGGTCTTCGGGATGATGTTGAACGCCGGGCCGCCGCGGTCGCTCTCGCCGAGCCCTCCGGCCACCGTCACCTGGACTTCCTGTGCGTTCACGAAGTCGTACGCGAAGCTCGAGACGCCGCCGCCGCCGAACGCCGACCCGACGTTCATGCCGTCCACTTGCACGGTTCCTTCGTTGCCGCGGCCGCCGCGCGACGTGAAGAAGAAGTTGGTGGCCGTGCCGGTCACCGACTGGGTGGAGTTCACGTCCAGCGTCAACGACTGGACCCCTGGCACCATTGCCAGGATGTTGCCGTAGGTGCGCGTCGCCGGAACGGCCGCGAGCACCTCGTTCGAGAGGACGACCTCACGTTTCGTGCTCGTCTGCGTGTCGACGACCGGTGTCGCCCCGGAGACCGTGATTGTCTCCTCGACGGCGCCAACGCGCAGGTCGGCGTTGATCGTCGTCACGCCGGCGCCCGACAGTTCGATCGCCTCGCGCCGTACCGTCGAAAACCCCGACAGCGTGAAGGTCACGATGTAAGTGCCCGGTTTCAAATCGACGATGCGGTACTGACCCGTGTTGTCGGTCACGACCGTACGCGATTTCTCGATGAGGGCCGGACTTGCCGCCTCAACACTCACGCCGGGCAGAATCGCGCCCGACGCGTCTTTGACGATGCCGGCGATAGCCGGCTGTGCGAATGCGGGTGTTGAGAGAAGGATCAGAGCCGTAAGGACAAGAGATCCCGTGGCCAGTGCGCGCATCAAAGCCTCCTGGGGCGCCATGCTCAGCAGAACTAGGGGGGGCGGTAGCGTATGCCAAGCGATCGAGGCAATCAAGCCGGCATCACCTGACCTCCAACGACCGGGCACTACGCGCGCTGCTATCCGCAACCGCTATAAGGTGCCCACGTCCCGAGCCGTCGCGAGCTGCAGGAGAACTTCCGGATCGACGGGCTTCACCAGATGCTGGTCGAAGCCGGCAGCGGCGCTGCGGGCGCGATCGGGCTCCTGCCCCCATCCGGTGACGGCGATGATGGCGATGCCACCGCCCCACTCCGCGGCCCGCAATTGCTGACACACCTCGTAGCCGCTCACATCGGGCAGCCCGATATCCAGCAGCACGAGTTCCGGGCGAAAACGCTCGGCTTCCTGCACGGCCGCGGCGCCGGAGTACGCAGTCCGCACCTCGCACCCCTCTTCGGCCAGCAGCATCGCGTGAGTATCGGCAACGTCGATGTTGTCGTCCACGACCAATACGCGGCGACGGGCCCGCCCCACGGTCTCATGACTACTCACTGGCCGCGCCAACGTGCTCGCGGCGTCGGCCAGCGGCAGCCGCAGCGTGAATGACGACCCCCGGCCGACGCCTTCGCTCTCGGCCACGATCGTCCCGCTGTGCAGTGACACGAGCCGCTCGGCGAGCGACAGGCCGATGCCCATTCCCCCGGGAGCGTAGACGCGCGCGGCGTCGGCTTGAGTGAACAGCTCGAAGATGTGCGGAAGCATGTCGGGCGCGATGCCGATGCCCTCGTCGCGGACGACGACGGCGGCGGCGTTGCCGTCGCGTTCGAGGCGAACGTGAATCTCGGCGCCGGCATCGCTGTATTTCGCGGCGTTGTTGATCAGGTTTCCCAACACCTGCACCAGCCTCGCATCGTCGCCGTCGACGACCAGGCCGGCGTCGCGTTCGTCCACGACCACCCGCTGGGTCCGCTGGGTAATCACGGCGAGGTTGATCTCGATTGCCGCGTCGATGACGGTGCGGAGCGTGACCGGTTGACGCTGCAGCGTCAGCTTGCCGCGTGACAACCGGGAGACGTCGAGCAGGTCGTCGAGCAGCCGGGCCATGTGGGTCACCTGGCGGTCGATGACATCCCGGCATTTCAACACGAGCGGATCGGCGGTGGGCCGTGTCCGCAGCAGGGCGGTCGACGTGCGAATGGGGGCGAGGGGGTTTCGCAGTTCGTGGGCGAGCATGGCCAGAAATTCGTCCTTGCGACGATCGCCTTCCACGAGCGCCGACTCAGCGGCTTTGCGGGCGCTGATGTCCTGGACGATCGAAATGAAGTAATCACCCTGTTCCTGCTCGTCACGTGCGAGCGCGACCGTCAACGTGACCCAGACGCTAGTACCGTCCCGGCGAAGATAGCGCTTGTCCATCGAATAACTGGCGCGCGTGCCTGCCAGGACGTCGTGGGCAAATTGGAGATCCGCCTGGAGATCCTCGGGGTGGGTGATGTCCTGAAACGTTCGCGCCAGCAATTCGTCGCGCGAGTAACCGACGATGTCGCACAGGCGGTCGTTGACACGCAGCCACCGTCCATCCAGGGCGACATGGGCGATGCCGACCGCAGCGTTCTCGAACGTCACCCGGAACCGCCGATCGATGGTCTGCAGCGTGGCTTCCGCGGCGCGGCGGTCGGTGACGTCCTGGATGACGGCCACGAATCCGGTGACCGTCCCTTCGTCATCCCGTTGCGGCACGTACGTGCACTGCACCCAGCGCGTGCCGTACAGGTACTGCAGTGGCTGCTCGAACTCCACCCGCTCACCCGCCAATGCCCGCTCCACGTACACACGAAGCGTGTCGTAGGCCTGGTCCCCGACCACCTCGCGGATCTGACGGCCGATCAGCTCCATCGGTTGAGCGTTGAACCGCGCCGCATACGGGGCGTTCACGAACGTGTAACACGCGTTCCGATCGCAGTGCACCAGCAGGACGGGGGCGTGATCGGTCACGAAATGGAGATGGTCGCGGACGCGGCGTTGCGCCTCTTCGGCGCGGGCGCGCTCAACGCTGCTCCAGATCCGCTCGGCGACCAACTGGAGCAGTTCGACGTCACTGCGGGTCCAGTGGCGCGGCGCATGGTGACTGGCCCAGAAATTCGCGACCCATTCTCCTTCGCGGTGCAGTGGCACGGTCAGGTGCGCGCGGACCTGGATTGGGGCGTAGACCGTGGGAAATCGCGCCGCCGTTCGCGGATCAATGGCGAGATCGTCAGAGGCCACCGACTCCCCGGCGTTTCCCTCGCCGATCCAGTAGCCGTCGCGGTCGTCGAGCCGGTAGACGCCGGCCAGCGACGGCAGCTCGCGGTGGAAGTCGCTGACGACGGCAATCTGATTGCGGCTGGCGTCCACAAGCGCGAACCCACAGCGCGACACTCCCAGGTGATCGGCCACGAGCTGCCCCACCCGGCCGATGAGGAGATCGCTCGGTATACCGGTCGCGCCGAGGTCGCTGATCTGGACAAGCAGCTGCTGCACGCGTTCACGCTCGCGGAGCAGGTGCTCCTGGTGTGCGAGCGTGATCTCGGCCCGCTTGCGTTCGGAGATGTCCAGCACCGACCCGACCCATCCGACTACCCGGCCGGACTCGTCCGTTTCCGGTACGGCAACGACGTGAATCCATGTCTTGCCGGTTCGGACGTACTCGACTTCCGCCTCGTATTCCACGCGCTCGCCGCTCAGCACCCGGTCGATATACGGGTGGACAGCCGTGAGGCCTGGCTCACCCAGCACCTCCTGCAGCGTCCGGCCCACGATGTCGTGGACGGGGGCCCCGACCAGCCGGGCATACGCAGCATTGACGGAGAGATACCGCAGATCGACGGTGCAGCGGATGAGACCGGTGACGGCCGCATCGAGAAACCGTTGCAGCGTGCGATCTGGACCTCCGGGCGCGTGGTCACCGCTCATCAGCGCCACGATATTACACAGTCGAATCGAGACGAATCGCTCTGATGTGTGTGGCGTGCCGATTGCTCTGGCGATCTTGGATCAGCGCAGGTGCTGTCGGCAATCCATGAGGAGGACGAATGGCAGAGCGATGGGACGAACGCGAACGCGCGTATCGGCGCGACGAGCGTGAATATCGCAATCGCGATTCCGGCGAGCGCGACCGAACCGATCGCGCGGCGGACGAAGTGAAGTCCTGGTTCGGAGATGACGCCGCGTCGCAAAGACGACGGATGGACGAATATCGCGACGCCGGCCACGATCGCGACTGGAAGGAACGGGGCGCGCATTCCGCCGGGCGAACCTGGGACCGGGCGCGCGAGACGATGGCGGACATCACGGATCGCGACCGTGACGGACGCCGCGGCTTCGCGGAATGGAACGACGCCGACCGGCCGTCGGATCGATCGTCGTACGGGGCGGCGACCACCGGCCGCGGTGACTACTGGAATCGCGAACGCAGCTATCGAGACGCTGGCACGTACGGCGCGCCAGGCACGCAGGGTCCGCACAGCGGGCGCGGCCCCCGCGGCTATACACGCGGTGACGAACGCATTCGCGAAGACGTGTGCGATCGATTGACCGACGATCCGCGAATCGACGCGAGCGACATCGACGTGCAGGTCCAGGGGGGCGAGGTCACGCTGAACGGCAGCGTTCGAACGCGGGACGAGAAGCGGTTCACCGAGGACGTCGTCGAGCGGATCAGCGGTGTCCGCGACGTCAATAACCACCTCAAGGTCAAACCGGCCGACGAGGTGATCGGAACGGCGCGCAGCGGTTCGTCGGTGCTCGGTCTCACCGATGCGCCACCGCCGCCGCCGGCCAGGTCCAAGTAAGAGACTGGCCAGGTCAGGTAAGCGACGTGTCGATCGATCCGCCGGTGCGGGTCGGTCGACACGCCGCCGCGTCAGTCGCGCCGCGCGCGTCGTAACTGCCGCCTCTTCCGTGCTGGTTCCAAGCACCCGTACACCATTTTTTTCCGGACGCGTTGTGCTAATCAGCGCGCGCTTCCGTCTAAGGGATCAATCGCCAGCTGGCACCGCGCGAACACTCTCGCAGAAAGCAGGTGCGTCATGAAGCGAACCCCGATACTTTTGTGTACGGCCGGTGTCGTCGCCGCGTTGGCCGTGCTGACGTCCGAGGCGTGGGCACAGAACAGATCGAACGCCCAGGGCGGCCAGTCGCCGCGATTCGAAACCGACATCACTGTCCCGGGCACCATTTCCCAGGCGAAGCGGCCCGGTGTCCTGCTCGTCTCGTTCAGCACCCCGGTGGGCCTCCCGGGCGTGTCGCTCAGTCGAGGAGTCTACATGTTCAGGTACGTCGGCGAAGGTCGGAGCGCGATCCAGGTTCTCAATGCAGCGGGCACCGTCAGCTACGGGCTGTTCGTCCCGACGACGATTCGCCGCAGCGGAGCGTTGAACGACGCCGCGGTGTGGCTGATCCCACCGGCGGCCGCGGGAAGCCCGCATCGCATCCACGCGCTGTTCGAACCCGGATCGTCGACCGGATCGGAGTTCGTGTATCAATAGGTGGATGAAACCGACCAGACGGACACGCGTTTGACACCGGCGACGGGGCCTGACCAGTCAGCGCTCCGTACGCCGGGGGCGCGTCGGACCTGGTGTCCCCGCTGCGATCATCTCAACCTGCACGCGTGTCGAACGTACGCTCGCCCGTTCAGGCGTGGCGTGCGCTCACACCTCGCTGATTCACACGACTTGGGGGAATCGACCGAGCGCGTCGTGCCGGATCCGTGTCGGTATCGTGTGCGTTTCGTATACAGCCGCGTTTGATGAGACGCGCGGCTCAACGTACACTGCGCCGACCATCACCAGTAGAACAACCTGCAGGATGCGCGACTCGATCGCGGGATGCCGCTGAACGTCCGCGTCCTTTTTCGACTCAGGCCAGACTTTGGCATCACCATCTTTCGGCACCCGGCTCAAGGCGGAACGCGAGGGTCGCGGCTTCACGCTCGTCCAGATCGCTGACTCCACGAAAATTCCAGTCGCGCTGCTGCAAGGGCTCGAACGGAATGACCTCTCCCGCTGGCCGAAGGGGCTGTACCGCCGCGCGTTCTTCCGCTCGTACGTGACCGCGCTCGGCCTGCGAGCGGAGCCACTGGTCCTCGAGTTCGCACGCCTGTTTCCGGACGATGTCGACGCGGTCGCCAATCCGAATGAATGCTCCCCGGCCGAAACGGAAGCGGCGGACGTTCCGCCACTCGCCCTCTCATGGGCGGGACCGCCGGCGAAACGTCACGTGCTGCATTCCGGCGTCATCGCCCTGACGGAAGTGGTCGCTGTGGCGGCCGTGGGGAGCGTCATTGCGTGGGTCGGCGGCGTGCGAGCCTTGGAGGCCATCGGAGCCGTGGCGCTGGTCTACTTGCCGGGGATACGGTTGGCGCGTGGAAGCAGTCGTTGGTTGCATCTCGGACGACGCGGCACGCCTATCCCCCGCCGCGTGATCGCGACCGCGAAGCCACTGGCCGCGGTATCCACTCTCGAGTCGTCAGATCCGACAACCCAAAGTTCAGGAACGACTCTCGAACGCTGGCGTCCCGCACTCGCCGGCGTCACCAGCGCAGCGAGCGTCGCGCGGCCGGTTGTCCAAAGGACCGGTCGGCTCCTGCACATGGGCGCGAGCGCGACCGGTCGCGTGTCGAAGCGCGGCGTCAACGCGACGAGTGCCTTGCTGATACGCGGTGGCCGGGCTGCAGGCGTGTACTGTGCGATCGCTGGGCGTGCCACACGGCGAGTCTCGGCGCGCGCGTTCGCCGTGGCCAGCTACGCGTTCTGGAAGGGCGTCCGGTCGGCGGCTGAACACGCAGAACTGCTGGCGAGCCGACAGCTGAATCGCAGGGTAGTTGATCCGCCGGCGGATTGATTACGAGGAGACGCGCCGACAGCTGGTTCACGAAGTCGCCAGGATGGATCGGCCCCGTCGCGACCCGCCCTAACGGGTCGGCGCCCGTTCGGTTAACCTCGGCATCATGCCACCGGCCACCGGCTGCCATAGACTGTCCCCGATGACTCGTTGGACGGTTCTCGCGCTGCTCGTCGCCTCGGTCGCACTGCTCATTCCCGGACTGTTCCTGCCCGTCCTGACGATCCGAGGAGTGCTGACGCGGGACGGCATCGCGCAGATGGCGCCGACACTGCTCGAGCGCGGCCTCGACGACGGCACGGTGGCAGCGCTGCGCGCGATGATGAATCCGACGATTGTCGGGCTGCTCGACGTCACCGGCGGAGATCTGCGCCAGACGATCATCGAGAGAGTGACGCCGGCATTGACCGCCTCGCTGCAGAAGAACGTCGGCGAGGTCGAAGTGTTTCAGCAGACGCGCAGCATCGTCGGATCGGTGCGGCGGCTGTATGAGGTCGGCAGTCCCGTGCCGGCAACCCTGATCCTGCTGTTCAGCGTGGTCGTGCCGTTCGTCAAGACGCTGCTGGTGGGATGGGCGATGTTTGCGGCGAGAGGGATTCAGCGCCAGCGCACGCTCGCCTTCGTCGAAGTGATCGCCAAGTGGTCGATGGCCGACGTCTTCGTGGTCGCGCTGTTCATCGCCTACCTGGCGGCGATGGCCAGCCAGAGCGCACCCGCCGCCGGACCGCCCGTCGTCGCCTTCAGCGCGCACTTCGGCGCCGGCTTCTACTGGTTCGCGGGGTATTGCCTGTTCTCGCTGGCGACCCAGCAACTGACGGCGCGTGTCCTCGCGCCGCGCGCGCCTGTGCATGGGACCGACATCGTGGAGCGGCGCGCCTGAAGGCGTCACTGCTGCTGCACGTTCGTGGCGGGCCTGAAGGCCCGCCCTACTACTGCATCCGCGTGGCCCGCACCTCGGACAATGGCACGTACTTCCCGTCCGGTCCTGCGAACTCGGCCAGCGCGGTGTAGCTGCGCGCCGCGACCTTCAGCGTCAGACGGATGGTGAGCGCCGACTGCGCGGTCGTGAACGTCCAGGTGTCGGCGCTGGGCTGCCCGTACGCGATCAGCGCGGTGCCAAGGCTGTCGATGGTATAGGCAGCGTACTGCTTCTGCGCCGCGATGTAGCTGAGCGTCCGCATCTGACTGTACGAGCCCGTGGCACCCTTCGCCTCGCTGCGGCACACCACGTGACGATTGGCGAACCACTCGCAGTCCTCCGTACCCGACGCCTTGGTCGCCTGTGAAATCGGGGTTGCCTTCAGGTCGATCTCGACCTGCCAGCGGCCGACCATCGGCTGCAGTGCCTTCTGCTCCGTTGTCTGTGCCGTCGACGGGGACGACAGCGTGAGGAGCACGGCGGCGATGATGGGAACAATCCGCGCGTTCATGCGGCGAGGGTAACACGGACGCGCTTTGACATCGGCGCGGTCACCCTGGTCAAGTATTCCGGGACGGCCGCGGAGTTTCTCCTACGCAGTGAACCGATTCTCAAATGGTTGCGACGGCTTCCACCTATAATCCAGCCTTCACAACATAAGGAGAACTCTCATTATGCGAACCCGTGGAGTCGCTTTGGCCTGTACGGCCATGTTCGTCGTAACACTTGGATGGGTGCTGTCGGCAACCGATGGGAAAGACAAGGACAAGGACGCCCTGAACCCTAACAAAGTAGAGCGCGCGCGAATCGAACAAGGATTGGCAATTACGCCAGTGCCGGTCGATCTCAGGGGGAGGGATTCGGATTTGGTCGGACTCGGAAGTTATCTCGTAAACGCGGTTGGCGGCTGCAATGATTGCCACACCTGGCCCAACTACGCACCCGGCGGCAATCCGTTCTTGGGACAGCCAAAGCAGGTGAATGTCACCCATTTCCTTGCGGGCGGCCGCGACTTTGAACTCGGCCCGCAGCTGACCATCCGGTCCCGCAATCTGACCATGGTTCCGGAATCGCATACCGTCGACCAGTTCGTAACGATGATCCGCACCGGCGTCGACCCGCATCCAACCATCCATCCCGGCATACCGCTACTTCTGGTGATGCCGTGGCCGGTTTATCAGGACATGAGCGACCACGATCTTCAGGCGATATACGAATACCTCTCGGCGATCCCGAATACTGCCCGGTGTGCATCGGTCGGGCCGCTCAGCGGCACACAAAACGATCCGACCTGCGTTCCGTAGCTCGGAACCACCGGCCCTCGACACTCGTCGACTGTCGGCTTCATGATGATCCGTCTCTTGGAGGCGGGTCTTTCCCAGACCGCCCCGCCCCTCCGCGCACGCTCGAAACGATCGGCAAGCCGCCTCGAAAACATCCGTTGGCTGTCTCTCACTCGCGGCACTCGGCGCTGTCGTGAGCTAGCATCCCGGGGTGTCCCGTCAACCTGTCATCGAGGTCAGCGGCATCCGCAAGGTCTACGGGCGGACGGTCGCGATCGACGATGTGTCGTTCGAGGTTAACCAGGGCGAGATCTTCGGCCTAATCGGTCCGAACGGCGCCGGCAAGACGACGACGATGGAGTGCGTCGAAGGGCTGCGGCGGCCCGATCGCGGCCGGATTGCCGTGCTGTCGCTCGATCCCCGGCGCGAGGCGCGGGCGCTGCAGCAGCGCGTCGGCATCCAGCTTCAGCAGGCGCAGCTCCAGAAGCGGATTACCGTGGCCGAAGCCGTGGACCTGTGGGCGTCGCTGTACCGGCGACACGTCGATCCGATCGCCCTCCTCGAGCGCCTGGGCCTTGTGGACAAACGTCGCGCCTGGTTCATGACGCTGTCGGGCGGCCAGAAGCAGCGGCTCTTCATCGCGCTCGCCCTGATCCACGATCCCGACGTCGTGATGCTCGACGAGTTGACGACCGGTCTCGACCCGCAGGCACGGCTGGCCATCTGGGAAATGGTGCGCGCCATTCGTGAGCGCGGGAAGACCGTGTTGCTCACCACGCACCTGATGGAGGAAGCCCAGCGCCTCTGTGACCGCGTCGCCATCATCGACCGCGGCCGCGTCATCGACGTCGGCACGCCCGCCGCACTGGTGCGCACGCACTGTCCCGAACAGACCGTCGTCGTGATCGCCGACGGGGACGCGGCGTCACATTTCCAGGCGATGCCGGACCTGGAATCCGTCGTCGTGAAGGATGGTCAGATCACGATTCGCAGCCGCCGCGGCAACCTCGTGACCGACGCCATCGCCTGCATCGCGGAACATCGTATCCGCGTCAGCGATTTCCGCACCGAGCTGCCGACCCTCGAGGATGTGTTCCTGCGACTGACCGGCCGCTCGATCCGCGAGTGAGCGCATCGTGAAGCTGCTGCGACTGACGTGGCTCGAGATCAAGATTTTCGTCCGGGAGCCAATGGGCGTGTTCGGCACCGTTGGCATCCCGGTCCTGGTCTTTGTCGTCCTCGGCCGCCTCGCCGGTCCTGCGCTGGCGCGCGCAGCGGCGCGGCCGGGCGGCGCGATTCCCGCGGCGCTGCCGGTATTCGCTTCGGTGATGATGGCGCTGAGCGCCGTCGGATCGCTCGTCACGATCATCTCAATCTACCGCGAAGGGGGCATCCTCAAGCGCCTGCGGGCAACCCCGCTGTCGCCATTCGACATCCTGGCGGCGCAGGTCCTCGTCAAGCTGACGTTCACGGCGCTGACGCTGCTGCTGATGCTGTTAGCGGGCCGACGCATCATCCCTCCGGAAGCCCGCGTTCCCTGGATCTCTTACGGCGCGGCGCTGCTCCTGAGCACATGGTCGACGCTGTCGGTTGGTTTCGTCATCGCCAGCCTGGTGCCGACAGCGCGCTTTGCGCAGCCGATCACGGCGGTGGTGCTCTACCCGATGATTGCGTTATCAGGGCTGTTCTTTCCGATCGACATCCTGCCGGCGCCGCTGGAATTCGTCGCGCGCGTGCTGCCGCTGACCTATGCCGTGTCGCTGCTCGACGGCGTCTGGCGCGGCGAGCCGTGGCTCGCGCACGTCAGCGACGTCACCGCGCTGCTTGTCATCTTCGTGGTGTTCACGGCAATTTCGTCGCGGGCGTTCCGGTGGGAATAATCCTCACCGGCGTGTCGAGGTCGTCGATCGATCATTCACATTGGGTTTAGGCGGGCGAGCGTCGCGGTGCCGCATCCCTGGCAGCGGAAGTGTCGGAGTTGACGCCGTTCTTTCTTGCGGTGAGGCTGTTGGAGGAGGTCACGAGTGAAGGCAGTGCTGATTGGGGAGCCATCCGGGGCGACGCTGGACCAGATCATGGCCGTGTATCCACGGCACAAAGCGGTGGTCGATGAATTCATCGCCGCCGGTCACGTCATCGGCATCGGACCCTTCGCGGATTTCGGCAACATGGCCATCTTCCGCACGCGCGCCGCGGCCGAGGCGTTCGCCGCTCGCGATCCGTTCATCCTGGAAGGACTGGTCAAGTCATTCGCCATCCGCGACTGGAACGACGGGCTGCTGACGTAACCCCCTCCCGCCGGTCATCACTGCCCGTCGCGCTCGCGTTCCCGGGTCTCTTCTTCGCTGACTGAGGCCACCCGGAAGAAGTAGCCGGCCAGCAGCAGCGTGAGCACCAGTACTCCCGCGGCGTGACCGGCAGGCGTCGACAAGGCTGCCGCCCAATCGGCCATCACCAAGCCAAAATGTCCCATCGTCCTAGCCATCTGGTTATCCGCCGAGCGCGTGTGCTCGAAGCCTGACGTTCCACCAGCCACGCTCGCGTCGCGGGCGTAGAGCCAGTAGACGAGCGCCGCAGCCACGAGACCACAGGCGAGCACGATTCGCCCGGTTCGCCTCAGCCCGGCGGGTGTCTGCATCACGCCCTCCTCGGCACCCTTACAATGCTCCACTGATGCCAATCGAATCGTTTCAGGCGTCGCGCCTCACGCACGGCAATCGGCTGTTCCCGACGGTGATCGAAGTCGGCGAAAAATCGGTGACACGGCGCAAGCGATCATGGTTCAGCCGCGACGAGATCAGCGTCAGCATCGCCAAGGTCGCGTCGGTGCACATCAAAACCGGCTTGCTGTGGTCCGAGATACGGATCGAATCGTCCGGTGGCACCGACGCGATGGTCAGTCACGGCCATAGCAAGAGCGATGCTCTTCGGATCAAGGAGCTCATCGAGCAGCATCAGGAAGTGCTGGCGAGGTCGCGTGACGAAGGCTGATCGAAGTGGAGGTTCACTCGCGACGTCTCTTTCAATCCGAGCGTGCACAGCCAGGAGATCGCTGACATCGCGGTGATGTAGACGGTGATGAGGTGTGAGGTGCCGGTGGCGTCGAACAGCGCCGTCGCAATGGCTGGGGCCACCGCGCCGCCCAGGACCGTTCCCAGCGTGAGACTTACCGACGCCCCGCTGTAGCGAGTAGCGGTCGGAAAGAGTTCTGAGAACACGGCCGGCTGCGGACCGATGTAGGCGCCCTGAATGATGAGCATGCCGCTGAGCGCCAGTGCGACGAGCGGAACCGACCCGGTATCGGCGAGCGGAAAAAACAGCACGGACCACACCGTCAGAGCCGCGCAGCCCCACTGCATGATGCGGCGACGGCCGAAGCGGTCCGACCAATGGGCAAACGCCACGATCGACACGGCGAAGAGCATCGCCGCTGTCAGCAACAGCGCCAGCGTCGTCGTCAACGGCAGCGAGAGCCGCCGCGTCGCATAGGTCACGAAATAGACGATGACGATGTAGCCGAGGGTGCTGATGCCGATGTAACTGCCGGCGGCCAGCAGGACCGTGGTGGCATCCTGTCGCAGGACGTCGACGATCGGCAGGCGCCGAGCCGCCTCGGCGCGCAGGACTTCGGCGAACACCGGACTCTCGTCGAGGCCGAGGCGCACCCACAGGCCGACGATCACCAGAAATGCGCTGGCCAGGAACGGTACGCGCCACGCCCATTCGGCGAACGCCGTCGGGCTGACCGCGGTGGATGCCACCAGGAACACGAGGTTCGACAGGATGATTCCGGCCGGAAGGCCGAGGGCCACGAAGCTGCCGAAGAGCCCGCGCCGTCGACTCGGCGCGTGCTCGACCGCCATGAGCACCGCACCCCCCCACTCGCCGCCCAGCGCGAAGCCCTGCACGAAGCGGAGGGCGACCAGCAGCGCGGGCGCCCAGACGCCGAGCGTCGCGTAATTGGGCAACAGTCCGATGCCGAGCGTCGCCAGACCCATCAGCGACAGTGACCACACGAGCATCGACTTCCGTCCGAGCCGATCACCGAAGTGACCCATCGCCACGCCGCCGAGCGGCCGCGCGATGAACCCGATGGCAAAGGTGGCGAACGCCGCGAGCGTGCCGGCCAGTTCGGACACCTGCGGAAAGAATTGTGGCGCGAAGACTACGGCGGCGGCCGTGCCGTAGATGAAAAAGTCGTACCACTCGATCGTCGTGCCGATGGCGCCTGCCAGCGCGACGCGTCGGGCCTCGCGAGAAGACGCGCCAACCGTGGGTGTCATGGCTCCCTATTCTGCTATGGCTGTATACAGCGGGGACCCGATCGCGAAGCGAACACAACCAAGAAAACGAAGATCACGAAGGAACCGGGCTATCCAGCCTCAGGCGCTCGGCGGTAACGCACGTAATTGCATGCAGCCGCTCGCAAACGGGTGCAACGGCCGCGCTGAGCGCGCGTAATCGTTGCACGGGACCATCCGCCGACGTAACATCCGCCCGCCACTCTCTCGTTTAGCAAACGCCAGTCTGTCGTCGACCAAATCTGCAGGAGGCACCAATGAGGCACGCACTCCCCAGGAGTATGGCGATCTGTCTATGGCTGACGCTGCTCCCTGTCGCAGCGTACGCGCAAGCGTCCATCACCGGGGTCGTGAAAGACAGTTCAGGCGCCGTGCTCCCGGGCGTCCTCGTCGAAGCATCGAGTCCGGCGCTGATCGAGAAGTCACGATCGACGGTCACGGACTCGTCAGGGCAGTACCAAATCATCCAGCTCGCTCCGGGCACCTACACGGTGACCTTCGCGCTGCAGGGATTCAACGGCTACCGGCGCGACGGCATCGAATTGAGCGGCTCCTTCGTCGCCAACGTCAATGCCGAGATGAAAGTCGGTGATGTCGCAGAAACCATCACCGTCACTGGCCAGACGCCGCTCGTGGATGTGCGCACCGCTGCCGTCCAGCAGGTCGTCGGCAAAGAGGTGGTCGATTCCATTCCCACCGGCCGGCTCGGCATCAACCTGGCCGCGCTGCAGCCCGGGATGATCCTCGGTGCCGGCGGCGGCGTCGGACAGGCCAACACCAACTCACTGACGTCGCAGGACGTTGGAGGGACATCCGGCGATACCTTCACCGATCTGGCGATCCATGGCGGAAAGCCAGCCGAACAGCGACAGACGATTGGTGGCGTGTCCGCGGCCACCACCATCCGTTTCGGCGAGTCGCTGAGCAGCTCGCCGAGTTTCACGGCGATGCAGGAGATGACCGTCAACACGTCTGGCGCCGACGCGTCGATGGCTGCCGGTGGAGTGCAAATCAATTACGTTCCGCGTGACGGCGGCAATACCTTCAGAGGGCTGTTCTTCTTCAGCGGCGCCAACGGTGCCATGCAGGGGACGAATTATTCGAGCGGCACCCGCGACGCCACCGGCGCCTGCACACCTGTGGACAGTCTCTACTGCCGCGGGCTGGTGACGCAGCCGGGCGCGCTCAAGCAGGTGTACGACGTCAACCCGGGATACGGCGGGCCGCTCGTGCGCGACCGGCTGTGGTTCTTCGCAACCGCGCGCTGGACCAAGGCCGAGAACTACGTGCCGAACGAGTATCCGAACAGGAACTTCATCGTCGGTCAGACCAATCCAACCTTGCTCAACACGACGACGATGCTGTATTCGCCTGATACTGGGAAACCGCTCGGCACCACGCTCGGGGGCGGGGGCTATTTCTGGGAGCAGACACTGCGGCTCTCCTGGCAGGTGAACCAGAAGAACAAGATCGGGATCTACTACAACAACAAGAAGCGGGAATACACCAACGGCGTTACCTCGACGGGGCTCGAGTCCCTCGCTACGACGTACTTCTACCCCTTCTCGGACCAGTTGGTGCAATGGTCTGCGCCGATGACGAATCGCCTGCTCTTCGACGCAGCGTTGTGGCATCACCAGGAGACGTGGGGGAATCGTCGAGCCGACAGCAGCCTGGTCGATCCGCTTGCGGTGGGTGTGACCGATAGCAATCCGCCCCCCTTCTCGTCCGGCTACGTCCAACTGGTCCAGAACTATCACGGCCGCGTCGGCGCCACGGACACGCCGAGTCACAATCCGAACTATCGCGGCAACTTCAATATGACGTACGTGACCGGCGCGCACCAGTTCAAGACCGGCTTCGACTTGAACGGCGCCACGCGCTGGGCGAACACCGGGTCGGTGATCCCGTACAGCTTCGTGGTCAGCACGCTCGCCAACAACGGGGTCGGCGCAGGCATCCCGGTTCCAGTCAGCCTCTCTCTCCGCTCGGACGGCTGCACCGACCCGCTGCTGCGGCAGGTCAACGGCACCATCGTCGGGGGCGACACCACCATGAAAGGGGAATGTCCGACGCCCACGCTCGGATCGCCGAACGAGGTGAACGAAGGCGGCGCGTTCGTGCAGGACCGGTGGACGGTGGGCCGGTTGACGGCAAGCGCAGGGCTGCGCTTCGACTGGTTCTTCTCGGACAACCCGTCGTTCCACCTGGGCCCATCGCTGCTGACACCCTTCCGCAACTACGATGTGCCGGCGTTCAAGACCACTCGCTACAAGGACTGGACGCCGAAGTTCGCCGCCGCCTACGACCTGTTCGGCAACGGACGGACCGCGCTCAAGATCAACGCCGGCAAGTACGTGCTCGGTCAAGCACTCCTGATCGGCGGCCTCGCCAGTCAACCCGGCTACAACGTGCAGTTGACCTCGTCACGCACGTGGACCGACAACAACCGGAACTTCATCCCCGACTGCGACCTGACGAACCCGCGTACGCAGGGGCCGACGCAGACCGGCGTGGACAACCAGATCGACACCTGCCTGGCACCCACGGGCGCGAATCTCAATTTCTACGACACCGCGCTGCGGCCGAACCTCGCGGTGATGGACGATGCCCGCTACGGGTGGGGCAAGCGTCCATACAGCTGGGAATTTGCGGTCGCGGCGCAACACGAAATTGGCGGCGGCGTCGCGGTCAATGCCGGCGTCTTCTGGCGTCGATTCGGCAACTTCCTGGTTACCGACAACACGTCGGCGACGGTGGACGACTTCACCCAGTATTCGATCACCCCTGGCCTGATCCCCGCTACGCCGGCGTCGGCGGGCGGTGAAACGCTGCCGAGCGACATCAACACGGGGAAGTTCTACAACCTGAATCCCGGAGTCGCCGTCAACAACCTGCAGGGGCTCTCGAAGACGATGTTCCCGGGCAGCAACGTCTACGACCACTGGGCCGGGTTCGATCTCGGGATGAGTGCGCGGCTGCCACACGGCGTCATCTTCCAGGGCGGCATGAGCACCGGGCACCAGACCACGGATTTCTGCGATGTGCAGGATCCGGCCAAGGCCGGCAAGAACGCCCTGGTCGAGATGCTCGGCGCCTCGTCGCTGAACTCGTGTCACATGGAGCAGAACTGGCTGACGCAGATCAAGTTCCTCGGCTCCTATACCGTGCCGAAGATCGACGTGCAGCTGGGTGCGTCCTTCCAGAGCATCCCCGGCATCGAGTACGCGGCCTCGTACGCCGCGCCGAACACCGACCTGGCGCGACCTGTTTCCGAGGGCGGCCTCGGCCGCCTCCCGAGCGGCGGTGCCGCGACGGGCACCACGTCGGTCAACCTGGTTCAGCCGGGGACGTTTTTCGGGCCGCGCTTCAACCAGATCGACGCGCGCTTCGGCAAGATCATCCGCGCCGGACACACACGGTCGGTCATCAGCCTCGACTTGTTCAACGTGCTCAACAACGACACGATCAGCAACGCGAGCGCCACGTACTCCACGTGGCTGGCGCCGGTCGCCGTCGTCGCCCCGCGGCTGATGAAGATATCGCTGACCCTCGATTTCTAGCCCACGAGACGCCTCGTCCCTCCGGGGGCGGGGCGTCTCGTGGCGCGGGATCCGACCGCGCCACTCGAACATCTTCCGCAGGATAATCGCGCGTCGATGCCAAGCGTCCGCGACGCCACCATGTCCCTCCTGCGCGAGCTCGGGATGACCACCATCTTCGGGAACCCGGGCTCGACGGAACTACCCCTGTTCAAGGATTTTCCGAGTGATTTCCGATACGTGCTCGGGCTGCAGGAGTCGATCGTCGTCGGCATCGCCGACGGGTTTGCCCAGGCGACGGGGAACGCGGCGTTCGTCAACCTGCACTCGGCCGCTGGCGTCGGCCACGCGATGGGCAACATCTTCACCGCCTACCGCAACCGGACGCCGCTGGTCGTCACCGCCGGTCAACAGGCCCGCTCGATTCTGCCGTATGAACCGTTCCTGTTCGCCAGCGACGCGACGCGGCTGCCGGAACCGTATGTGAAATGGGCCGTCGAGCCGGCCCGCGGCGAAGACGTCCCGGCGGCGATCGCTCGCGCCTACTACGTCGCGATGCGCGAACCGCGCGGTCCGACGTTCGTCTCGATCCCGGTTGACGATTGGGAGCGCTCTTGCGAGCCGGCGCGAACGCGCACCGTCAGCGAGCGACTGCACCCGGATCCCGCGCTGATCGACAGGGTGGGCGATCTGCTCGATCGATCGACACGCCCGGCATTCGTGGTCGGCCCGGGCGTCGATCGGAATGACGCGTGGGACCAGGTCGTCGCTCTCGCCGAGCGGCACCAGGCGCTGGTCTGGGTGAGCCCGATGTCCTCGCGCTGCAGCTTTCCCGAGCGGCATCGACTGTTTGCCGGCTTCCTCCCCGCCATCCGCGAACGGATCGTCGCCGCGCTGGACGGCGACGATCTTGTCGTCGCGCTTGGCGCGCCTGTCTTCACGTATCACATCGAGGGCTTCGGGCCGCACGTACCACCAGGCACGGAGCTGGTCCAGATGATCGACGATCCCGATGTTGCAGCGTGGACCCCACAAGGGACGGCGATGGCCTGTAACGTGCGGCTGGGGGTGGAGGCGCTGTTGCGTCGCCCGCCACCGCCGGCGCGATCCGCCCCGAACGGCCGGACGGCGCCCCCGCTCGCGAACGCGGGTGAGCGCATCTCCCTCGCATACCTGATGCAGACGCTCGCCGAGATCCGCCCGCCCGACAGCGTCGTTGTCGAAGAGTCGCCCTCGAGCCGGGCGACCATGCAGGCCTATCTGCCCGTCGAGCGTCCGCACAGCTTCTTCACCTGCGCGAGCGGAGGGCTGGGGCACAGTCTGCCGGCCGCGGTCGGCATTGCACTCGCGATCGGAGCGACACGGCGCGTCATCGGCCTGTTCGGCGACGGCTCGTCGATGTACTCGATACAGGCGCTCTGGTCGGCCGCGGAGCTGAATCTGCCGATCACCATCGTCATTGTGAACAACGGCGGCTACGCGGCGCTGAACGAGTTCCTGTCGCACTTCAAGCTGAAGGAGCCGATCGGCACCCGGGTGAGCGGCATCGATTTCGTCGGCCTGGCCACATCGCTTGGGTGTGCAGGAGTGCGCGTGGAGCAGCCGCAGCAGCTGGCACAGACGCTGACTGCCGCGCTGCAATCTCCACGGCCAATCGTCGTGGAAGTCGTCGTCGACACGCGATCGTGATCCACCCGCGGCTTTCACAATTCACGTCGTGGTCGCGTCTGTCATCGTTCCGTTGTGGCAGGGACAATGAACTAGACTGACCGGGTGCAGGCGCTGGCGCTCACCCTCGCTTTGTTCGCGACGATCTTGCCGTATGCCGCGCCGGGTGAAGCGTCGGCCGTGCGAGTGTCGGGTGCTCCAGTAGTTGCGACGGAACAGGCTGCACAACCGGCCTCGCTTCCGTCTGACATTCCGCTGTTTCCCTTGCCCGAGGTGGTGCTCTTCCCCGGCGCACGGCGTCCGTTGCTGATCTACGAGCCGCGCTACCGCGAAATGGTGGCCGACGCCCTGAAAGGCAACCGCATCATCGGCACGGTGTTGCTGCGGCCCGGATTCGAGGCCAATTACGAGGGACGGCCGCCGATTTACGGCATCGGCTGCGCCGGCATCATCGAGGATTACCAGCAGCTGCCCGACGGCCGCTATGCAATCCTGCTGCACGGCCTGACAACCTTTCGTGTCGTACGCGAAGATCAGCGCAAGCCGTATCGCCTGGCGCGCGTGGAGGCGATACCCGAGGTGCTCAAGGACGACGACCGTGCCGCGCTGAGCATGTTGCGCGAGCGGCTCGCACGACTGCTCGACGGCCTGCTGCCGCTCGACGTCAAGCCGCCGGACCCGTCGCTCGAGGACGACGAATTCGTCAACGTCACGGCGCAAGCCGTCGAGATGCCCGAAGCATCCCGGCAGGAACTCCTCGAGGACAACAACGTTCTGGGTCGCGCTCGAGGTCTCGTAGAGCGGCTCTCGAAGTGACAGCGATTCCTGACGGCTACGTCCAACCTGCCGGCTACCCTCCCCGCCGCGCCACACACAAATCACATCTACATCACATAACACGATGGACTTCCCGAATCACGCAACCCGACAATGATGGTTCGCCATGTCCCCGGGATATTCCACGGTTCTGATGCGGGCTCGTCTCGCCGTCCTGTCCGTCTGCCTCACGGTGATCGCAGGTCCCGCGCTGGCGCAGGTGCCAGCCGGACGTGGCGGATCGATCGACGGTACGGCTTCGACCCAGGCTGAATCGGTCAAGCTCCCCGGCGTCCTCATCACGGTTGTCCGCGACGGCTCCTCCGAAGACACGGCGGAGCAGGTGACCGACGAGAACGGCCATTTCGCTGTTCCTGATCTGCCGGCCGGCCACTACAAGGTGCGCGCGATGCTCGACGGCTTCGAGCCGATCGAGAAGGAGGCCATCATCGAGACGGGTGGCGACGTTCACCTGACGCTCGATCTCTCGATCGCCGCGGTCGCCGAGCACGTGGATGTTGTCGCATCCGCGCCGGCGTTCGAAGCACCGACACTGGCGGCGAGCGAAGCCATCAATGCGTCCGAGACGCAGCTCCTCTCTCCGGGCCAGGGCGTACAAGCCTCGCTCCGCTTAATCACCGGCGTCATCGAAGTGCCGGGTGGTGACAGCATCGACGGCGGGCGTCCCTATCAGGCGGGGATGCAACTGGGCGACGCGACGGTGATCGATCCCGCGACCAACCTTGCCAGGCTGTCGCTGCCGGCCAACGGCGTCGACACCGTCGCGGTGCTGCCGAACCCGTACGAAGTCGAGTTCGGCCGGTTCTCGTCCGGGCTGATCCAGGTGCAGATGAAGCGCGCCATGGACCATTGGAAGTTCGGCGTCGAAAACATGGAGCCGGCGCTCCGCTTGAAGCGCTTCACGGTGTTCCACGTCACCGGCATCACCGTGTGGCAGCCGGACGTGGAAGTGGGCGGTCCGATCGTCAAGGGCCGTGTGTTCGTGCAGCAGTCGGTTCAGTACCACTACCAGACGGTGGACATCCCCAGCCGTCCGGAGACCGAGCTGAAGAAGATCGAATGGTTCTCGTCACTGACGCGCGTGGACGCGAACCTCTCGTCGCGCCATTCGCTCGCGGTGTCCGGGGGATTCGTCCCGAGCACGATCAATCGGGAGATGCTCGGCACGTTCGTCCCGCCGGCCGCGACCGTCAACATCAACGAGAACGTCGGTCACGGCCGCATCAGCGAGCGCGCCATCCTCGGCAAGGGCACGCCGGTAGAGACGACGGTCGAAGCGCACCGCTATCGGACCGACGTCGACCCCCAGGGGTTGGAACCGATGCGGCTGCTGCCGGAGACGACGGACGGGAATTTCTACAACCAGCAGCATCGCGATACCGCGGCGTATCAATGGATCGAAACGGCGTCGCACTCCTATACCGGCCTGGGCGGCATCCACGTCATGAAGGCCGGCATCGATCTGCTCCATGGCAGCTATGAGGGCACGAGCGACAGCCGGTCGGTGCTGATCGAGCGGTCGGACAGCACCCTCGCACGACGTCTGGATTACGACGCCCCCAGCGCCGAATCCGTGCACAGCACCGATGTCGCCGTCTTCGCCCAGGATCGATTCCAACCCGCCTCGCGCCTGTCGCTCGCATTCGGCGGCCGCTTCGATCTGGACGGGATCACGGGACAGGGCAGCGTGACGCCGCGCATCGGCCTGGCGTTGCGGCTGAACCAGAGCGGGACGGCATCGCTGCATGGTGGTTATGGGTTGTTCTACGAACGGACACCGTCGGTGGCCGGCGCGTTCGACCAGTTCGAGGCACCGATCGATACGCGGTTTGCGGCTGACGGTATCACCCCGCTCGGCCCGCCGGTAGTGTACCGACGCGTCACGGCGCCCGACCTGGAACCGGCTCACAGCGCGACCTGGGATCTCGGCTACGACAATCACGTGCATCACGACTTCTCGTACCACCTGGGCATACTCGACCGGCAAGGGACGCATCAGTCGATCGTCGAACCGATCGTCAGCGCAGCGGGCGGCGAGTATCTGCTGAGCAGCAGCGGGCGCTCGCGTTACATCCAGGAAGAAGTGGGCGTGCACCTCGAGCGCGGATCGCACGCGGACGTCACCGCGTCGTACGTGCATTCCTCGGCGCAGGAAGATCTCAATTCGCTGCTCAATTTCTTCGACGTGATCCCGCAGCCGATCGTCGGAGAGAACCAGTACGGTCCGGCCATGGCGGACGCGCGACACCGTTTCCTGATGCGGGGCCGGCTGACGCCGGGCCCCTGGCTGTTTGTGGGGACGGTGGACTGGCGCAGTGGACTGCCCTATTCAGTGGTGGACGAGGATCTCGAGTTTGTCGGCGACCGCAACAGCCAGAGGTTCCCGACCTACTTCCGGGTGGACGCCGGCGTCGAGCGTCGCATGACCGTCAAAGGCCTGCATCCGTGGATCGGCCTGCGGGTGTCGAACGCGCTGAACTCGTTCCTCCCCGCCGACGTGCAGGCCAACCTCGGCTCACCGGCGTTCGGTGATTTCTACAACTCGGTCTACCGCGAGTACCGGATCCGGATCCGGGTTGAGCGATAGACGCCCTGTCCCCCTGCCCCCTGTCCCCTGCCCCTTGCAGGTATAGAATGCCGCCATCCGGCAGACCCCATGCGCACGCTGACGCGACGTGGCTACCTGAAGACCATGCTCGGCGCGGCCGCCGCGCCGCTGCTGCTGTCACCGCAGAACGCGGCGCGGGCAGATCGTGGCTCGCGCCCTGTCACCTTCGCCGTCGACATGCCGATTCCACCAGCAGGCATCGGACGCGGCATCCGGCATCTCGCCTACAGCGACATCGGCGGCCGACCCGACAGCGTCCAGATCATGATGAACCGGCGTCACCTGTACGTCGGCCACATGTTCAGCAACGGCGTGACGGTGCTCGATGCCGCTGACCCGCGGCGTCTCAAGCCGGTCTCGTTTTTCACCGGCGGCGATTACACCCGCACCCATCACCTGCAGGCCGCCGAGGATCTGCTCCTCGTGGCCAACGGCGCCAACATCGTCGCCATGCAGTCGTACGACAACCTGCGCGGCTATTTCGAGAACGCGCTCGCCGACAGCATCACCAATCGCAAGAAGTTCCGCTCCGGCCTCAGCATTCACGACATCTCACGGCCGGCGGAGATGCGCGAGATCGCGTTTCTCGAGATGCCCGGGCTCGGCATCAATCGCCTGTGGTGGACCGGCGGCCGCTACGCCTACGTCGCGGCACACTTCGACGGCTTCACCGATCACGTCCTCTGCATCGTCGACCTGAAGACGATCACGAAGCCGGAGATCGTGTCGAAATGGTGGCTGCCGGGCATGAACCGCGCCGCCGGCGAATCGCCGACGCTTGCACCGGGCCGGCGCGTGGCGCTGCACCACATGATCACCGCCGGTACGCGCGGCTACGGCGCGTGGCGCGACGGCGGACTGACCGTCCACGACGTCAGCGATCCGGTCGAATCCGCGACTGATTTCACACATCAACTGGTCCCCGCCGTTCCCCGGCGGCACGCATACGCCGCTGCCGCTGCCCGGCCGCAACCTCGTCGTGGTCGCCGACGAAGCGAACGCGGAGCGGTGCGCGAAGGGGACGTTCTACACCTGGATTGTCGACGTGCGCGCGCCGGAACAGCCGGTGACGATCGCCACATTGCCGACGCCGGGCGAACGCGACTTCTGCAGTGTCGGCACCTTCGGCCCGCACAACCTGCACGAGAACCGTCCCGGCAGCTTTCAGAGCGAAGAGCGGCTGTTCGCTACCTACAACAACGCGGGCGTCCGGGTGTTCGACATTCGCGACGCCTTCGCGCCGAAGGAGATCGCGTCGTGGGTACCGCCGACGCCGGCGAAACTGATCGACCCGCGACCGAACGTGGCCCTGGCCGCCAAGAGCGCCGACATCTACGTCACCACCGACGGGCTGATGTTCGTCAGCGACTGGAACGCCGGTCTGAACGTGCTGCAGTACGAAGGCTGATCGCGAGAGCGACAGCGCGACCCCCGACCGCCGCGCCGTTCGTGATGGTGTGAGACCTGGCGACTGGAAAGAAGCGGGGATAGACTCGTGCGTCTGCTCGTGCCGGTCCTCTGCGACTTGGCGAAGCCGGGTAACGCCGCGATCGGTTGACGGCAATTGCGAGGGGCCCTCGTCGATGAAGGTGATGTCGAGACGTGATTTCGTGGCGATGACCGCGGCAGGCACGGTGGTGACACCGTTCATGGACGCTCCCAGCCTGGCGCTCGGCGCGACGCGCGTGACCGCCCAAGAAGTCGTCGATCGCATCAAAGCGAACATCGGCGTGGAATGGCGCAGCGACGATGTGGACACGTTCAAGGCCGGTGATCCGTCGACCATTGTCACCGGCGTCGTGACGACCTCGATGGCCACGCTGGACGTGCTGCAGAAAGCCGTCCAGGCCGGGGCGAATCTCATCATCACCGCGGCGCCGACGTTTTACTCGAGAGCAGATCTCGGCAACCCGGCAGGCCGAGGCCTCGGAACTGGTGCAGGCCCCGCCGGCGCAGGACGCGGACAAGGACCGCCGCGCGGGGGAGCGTCAGGCGCACCACCACCATCCCCCGCGACCGTGAGCGGTCCGGGAACCGGCGCTTCGGCGCCAATGCCTCCGGCGCCCGCGCTGCCGCCGTCCGTTGTGCCCGCGCCGGCACCGCCATCGAGCGCGGCGTCAGCCGTGCCACCGGATCCCGTCTATGCGGGCAAGAACGCCTTCATCGAGAAGAACAAGCTGGTGGTGTTCCGGCTGACGCAGCACTGGAATCAGCGCACGCCCGACCCGCGCGCGGTCGGCCTGGCAGCCGCGATGGGCTGGAGACCGGCATCAGGCACAGGTCCACGAAGCGGTGCCGCGGCCACCAACCGTCCCGCAGAGGATGGCGTTCGCTACGAAGTACCGGCCATCACACTCGACGCGCTCGCCAGCCAGTTGAAGAAGAACCTTGGCACCCGCGGCGGTGTCCGCGCAATCGGCGATCGGCGTATCACGGTTCGCAAAATCGGACTGCTGCCGGGATACACGTTGATCCAGGCGGCGATTGCGATGCTGCCGACGGTGGACGCGGTCATCGCCGGCGAGGTCCAGGAATGGGAATCGGCGACGTACGCGCAGGACGTCGCGTTTGCCGGCATCGCCAAAGGGTTCATCTCCATCGGCCGCGTCGCCAACGAAGCGACCGGGATGCAGGTCTGCGCCGACTGGCTGAAGCCGATCGTGCCTGAAGTACTGGTGCGATTCATTTCGGCCGGCGATCCCTACTGGAGACCGATGTGATGGCAGCCCTCACCGCCGGCGAGGTCGTGAATCGGATCAAAGCGGTGATGGCCGTCCAGGGCGTCTCCTGGAGCGATGCGACGACGCGGGACCGCTTCAAGTTCGGCGGACCGGGCACGCCTGTCACCGGCATCGCGACCACGTTCATGGGGACGTTCGAGGCGATCACGCGGGCCAGCGAGCGTGGCCTCAACCTGATCATCCCGCACGAGGACACCTACTGGAACGATGCCGACAATACTTTGATCGCCGAAGCCGATCCGCTGGTTTATCGGAAGAAGATCGACTTCATGACGGAGCACGGCATCGTGATCTTCCGCATCCACGATCACATGCACCGGCAGCGTCCCGACTTCACCTTCTCCGGCACGGCGCGCGAGATCGGCCTCGATCCGGCCACTGAGACGGCGCCGAATTCGCACCGGTTCATCATTCCCGAAACGACGCTCGGCGAGCTCGCCGCGCGGGTCAAGAAGATCCGCGGCGACGACGCGATCCGCGTTGTCGGAGATCCAAACGCCAGGGTCAGCCGGGTTGCCACCGGCGCCGGCATGGCAACGCCAGCGGTGAATTCGCCCGATATCGACGTCGTCATCGGCGGTGAGCAGCGTGAGATCGAAGGGACGTTCGACAGCCCTGAATACGTGATGGACGCGGCGACGCTGGGCGTGCCAAGGGATGGATCATCCTCGGACACAACATGTCCGAGGAGTCGGGTATGCAGGAGATGGCCGACTGGCTGCGCCCGATCGTGCCCGAGGTGAAGGTGCAGCACGTGCGCGCCGGCACGGTCTACTGGGTGCCGAAGTGACCCGATAGGTGACCGGCCAGCCGCTATGGCGGCACCGGCTACCGGCCACCAGCTACCGGCTACCGGCTACCGGCTACCGGCAGTGACACAATGCGGCGGTGCGCATCCGGACCATCCGAGTCACCCGCTACGTGACTCCGCTTCGCGAAGGCGGCTCGCTGCCCGCGATCGTCGAGGCCGATGACGACGGGCATGTACGTGCTCAAGTTCCGCGGTGCGGGCCAGGGCGCCAGGGCGCTGGTGTCTGAACTGGTGTGCGGTGAGATCGGCCGGGCACTCGGCCTGCCAGTGCCGGAAATCGTCTTCGCTGAACTGGATCACGATCTGTCACGTACCGAGCCCGATCACGAGATCTCCGGTCTCATCCGCCGCAGCGCCGGTCTCAACCTTGCTCTCGATTACCTGCCCGGCTCGGTCATGTACGACCCGCTGGTGATGCGGCTCGACCACGAGCTCGCTTCACGCATCGTCTGGTTCGACGGCTATATCAGCAACGTCGACCGGACCGCGCGCAATCCGAACATGCTGATCTGGCACCGTAAGCTCTGGCTGATCGATCATGGTGCCGCTCTTTACTTCCATCATGCGGACGGCTGGGAAACGGAGGCGACGCGGCCGCGTGACGCGTTTGCGTTCATCACCCAGCACCTGCTCCTCCACAAGGCGAGGAGCCTGCGCGACGTCGATGACACGATGGCAGGAATGTTGACGCCCGAGAGGTTGCAAGAGATCGTCGACCTGATTCCCGGAGGCTGGCTGGCCGCCGACACCGCGGGGGAACGGGTGTCGGGGCTGCGGAGCGCTTATCACCATTACCTGACGGAGCGGCTGAAGGCGCCGCGCGCATTCGTCGACGAGGCCCTGCGTGTCCGCTGAGTACACGTACGACTACGCCATTCTGCGGGTCGTTCCACGCGTCGACCGCGGCGAGGCGGTAAACGTCGGCGTGATCCTGTCGTGCCCGGAGCTGCAATTCCTCGAGGCGCGGATCGAAGTCGACGAGGACCGTCTGCTCACCCTCGACCCGACCGTCGATCTGGCGACGGTGAGACAGGCACTGAACGCGATCCTCGCCGTCAGTCGCGGTGACGCCGACACCGGTCCGCTCGGCGAAATGCCGCAGCGGAACCGGTTCTATTTTCTCGTCGGGCCTCGCAGCACGATCGTTCAGCCCTCCGCCACGCACACCGGACGTACGGCCGATCCCAAGGCAACGCTCGAGGCGTTGATGGTCAAACTGGTTCGGACGCCGGTCGCTGGTAGCTGGTAGCTGGTGGCCGATTGCCGGGACCGCTTCGCGGATCCCGGCCTACGCGCCGGGCCGGCTTCGCGGATTCCGGCCTACGCGCCAGGCCTGCTTCGCCTGGCCCGGCCTACCGCATCGCTTGGAACTGCCGCTCGGCGAACGCGATGAACATCGGCCAGTTCGGCGCATCGGTGTGCGGGCCGGCATGCTGGCGGAAGGCCAGGTCGCCGTCCATCAGGCCGGTTTCCATCTTCGGGAACTCTGTCGTCCCGAGACCTTTTTTGCCAAGCAGCCGATACACCGGATCCGCGCCGACGCCGGCCAGGAATGTGCCCTTGGCGTCGACCCACGCATCCATGATGTTCACCGGCTGCGTCGCACAGGGGCCGCGATTCTTCTGGCAGCGCGGATCGTCGGTCGTCATCAGCTGATACGAGCCGTCCGGATTCGTGAGGGGGCCGCTGCCGGCACTCAGAAACAGCGGACGCGGCGCCACCATCGCGACGAGCTCGTGCGAGTCGACGGGCAGGGCGTCCCAGCGGCCGCCGTACTTCATGAAGTTACCCGCCATCCAGTGATACTCGTTCGTGGCGTTCAGGTTCTCGATCACCTCGCCGAACTTGCGACGGTGCAGCTTCGCGCCGCCTTCCCCGGAGGAGCTCACGTATCCGATCGCGAAGCGCTCGTCGTCCGCCATCGTCACCAGCGTCGCCTTGCCCCAGCGGGAATGTCCTTCGACGCCGACTCTTCTGGCATCGACGGCCTTGTCGGTCTCGAAGTAGTCCATTGCCCGGTCTGCACCCCAGGCGAGCGCGCGTAGGGATCCCCAGTCGTCCATCTTGCGCGGCTGTCCCTTGTTCATCAGGCCGATGATGCCGACGGTCAGGCCGCATCCATTGTCCGCCTGGATGCTCGCGGTATTGAGCATCGCGTAGCCCCATCCTTTCTGAAGCAACTGCGCCTGCCAGTTCGGCGCTGCCGGCCCGCGCGCGGCGGCAGGCGGAGCGGCAGCAGCAACACCGCCACCGGCACCGCGAGCCGGCGTACCTGGCGGCGGCGCACATGGGTTCGGCGTGTTGTTCGCGGGCATCGGGTTCGGGCCGCCGCCGCCAAACTGCATCACGATCGGCACGGGTCCGGTCGCGTTCGCGGGCGTCACCAGCGTCATGCCGATGTTGACGGTGATCGCCGGATACGACGAGTTGTCGACGTGTCCGACGAGCTGCTTCGTGATCACCGGAGTGTCGCTCACCGGCTGCGGCGCGCCGCCGCCGAACCCGCCGCCGCCCATCGGGAGTCCTCGTTCGGTGCTGACAACTTCCCACTTCACCGGCGGCGTGTTCCGCGGCACACGTCCGTAGACCTCGCGATCGAAGAACTCCTGGATCTCCGCTTTTCGCTTCGCCCATTGTGCCGGCGTCGTCACCTTGGTGCCATCATTCATCACCAGCGGATCCGGCAATGTCGGATAGGGCGTGGCGGTGGCTTCGTCGTAGGTCGCAACCTGATACGGATCCGGCCCGGCCGGGAAGCCCGAGATCTCGAGCTCGCGCATCTGACGGTCGTGATCCTGCTGGCTGGTCATCATGACGACCGGACCCTCGGCGACGAGTTGTGCCGCGCCGAGTGCAAGAGCGACCAGGCCCAGGGTCAATCGCAACGATGCGTACGGTTTGCCTGACATGTCTGGTCTCCTTCGACTGCGCGGACGACTTTACACTGGGGTCAGGTCTTGAACGCGTGGTTTTTTCACGCTTCGGGCAGGATCGAGGTTATCTCCAGCCGATGATCCCGGCAGGGGAGCAATTCCCGCGTACCCGTAGCGCGATTTGGCGTGAAGCCCGCGATTCGACGGTGGCTCGTCTCATGAATAGGTGCGCCGACGTGGCGCGACCGCTTCGAATTCAGTGTGCAGGACTCACGTATCACGTCACCGCCCGCGGGGTGCGCCGGTCAAACATCTATCTCGACGATCACGACCGCCGACACTTCCTGCTCACACTTGCCGCCGTCGCGGAACGATTTGACCTTCGCTGTCATGCGTACTGCGAGATGACGAATCACTACCATCTTGCGCTCACCACGGTCGACGCCAACCTCTCGCGCGCGATGCAACGACTCAACGGCGAGTACGCGCAATGGTGGAACTGGCGACACGATCGGGTCGGCCACGTCTTTCAAGCACGGTTCAACGCCCAGATCGTCCAGGATGACTCGTATCTCGCCAACGTGTGCCGTTATATCGTGCTCAATCCGGTGCGCGCGAGGATGGCTGCCGTACCCGAGGCGTGGCCGTGGAGCAGCTATCGAGCAATGACCGGGCTCGGTCCACGTCCGGGGTTCCTGGATTGCAGCTGGCTGCACCGATGGGCGGGACCAGGCGGTCCGACCGGCGGGTCAGGGTTTCGCCAATTCGTCCGGAGCGTGGAGGGCGACGACGTGCGGCTCTCGCGAGACGCGATTCTGGGCGATGACGAGTTCGTCGCGCGATTCGGGCCGTACCGTGAGCGCGCCGGTCCGGAGATTCCGCGGGCGACGGCTCGTCGTGCGCTGGCCGCGATCTTTCAGGGCGCGGCGAGCCGCACCGCCCGCAATGCGGCGGTGATGATCGCGGTGCGCGAACGCTACGCGCTCGCCGATATTGCGCGGTTTCTGGAGGTCCACCCGAGCACGGTGTCGAAGATTGTCGCGACGTGCGGGGCCAGACCATGAAAAAACCATGCGTTCAAGATCTGACCCCGCCTTGTAGGATTCGGTCTCACACGGAGGCGGCATGACGGGAACCCTGGGACGACGTGCGTTCATGCGGGGGCTGGCCGGGGTTGGCGTGGCTTCGGCCAGCGGTGCGACGGTCGCGGAAGCACAGCAGCGGAACGGTGCCGCGGCAACCCGCGAACTGCCCCGACGCGGCGAGTTCGTCATTCGCAATGCGTACATCCTGACGATGGACAGTTCGCTTGGCGATGTCGACGGTGGTGACATCCACGTCCGCGACGGCGCAATCGTTGCCGTCGGGAAGAGCCTTCGCGCCCCTGGCGCGATGGTGATCGACGGCCGCAGCGCCATCGTCCTCCCTGGACTGGTCGATACGCACTGGCATATGTGGACGACGTTTCTCCGGTGCATGGCGGGTGATCGCACCGAAACGGGGTATTTCCCGGTGACGACCGATTACGGCGTCGCCATGAACCCGGAAGACATGCATCGGTCCACGCGGCTCGCGGCCGCCGAAGCGATCTACTCCGGCACGACAACGGTCAGCGACGAGTGCCACAACGTCCGCAGCTACGATCACGCCGCCGCCGACATCAGCGCGCTGCGCGAGATTGGTGTTCGCGCCCGCTGGTGCTTCGGCGCCTATCGTGGCATCGCGCCCGATCAGCCGCGCGACATGGCCAGCTTTCGCCGGCTGCATGATGACTGGACGCGCCACTCAGGCGGCGGGCTGATCCATCTCGCCCTCACCGCTGGAGGCGCAGGCACGGCGGCGAACCCGCTGCCACCGGACCGTCTCGATCTCGTCCAGCGTGAATTCGGCGTCGCGCGTGAGCTGAAGCTGCCGATCACCACGCATCTGAGCGCGAAGGAGAACACGCCGCCCGGATGGGTTGAAGCGTCGCAGCGCGCCGGATTTCTCGGTCGTGACGTGCTTCTTATTCACGTGCTCTCGGCGTCCGAGGCGGAAATGAAGATCCTGGCTGACACCGGCACACACGTGAGCGTGTCACCCGGTTCCGAACTGCGGATCGGCTACGGGTTGACCAAGGCCACCGCGTTCATGGACGCCGGCGTCAACGTCGGCGTGTCCGTCGATACCGCACCGCTGACCGGCAGTTGCCACCTGTTCGGGATCCTGAAGCTGCTGCGGAACGCCGAGAACGCGAAGGCGTTCGACGAGTTCAAGCTGTCGGCGCGGCGAGCGCTTCAGATGGGGACCATCGACGGGGCGAGAGCCCTCGGCCTCGACGATCGGATCGGCTCGCTGACGCCAGGGAAGCGCGCCGATCTGATCATGGTGACCACGAACACGTTGAACATGGGCGTGTTCACCGATCCGACTCACATGATCATCGAAGCCGCTGAACCGGCCAACGTCGACACCGTCGTCGTCGACGGGCGGATTCTGAAGCGCGAGGGCAAGATGGTGGCGTGCACGCCGGCGCAAATCATTGCTGATGCCAAAGCGGCGCGGGAGGAAGTCGGGAAGCGCGTTCGGCGAAGTTGAGGCCCCGGAACGGGACGGCCAGGCCCCGTCAACGCAGTCGCCTGGCGAGCCGATCGGCGAGCGTCCGCAGCACTTTCACGCGGGCGAAGTTCTTGTTGTTCGCTTCGACGAGCGTCCAGGGCGCGATTCGCGTGCTCGTGCGCGCCACCATGTCGTTCACCGCCACCGTGTAATCGTTCCAGCGCGCGCGGTTGCGCCAGTCCTCGTCGGTGATCTTCCACTGTTTGTACGCGGTGCGGCTCCGCTCGCGGAAGCGTCGCAGCTGCTCGCCCTTGCTGATGTGCAGCCAGAACTTGACCACCAGGATGCCGTGCGCAACGAGTTGCTCCTCGAACTGCGTGATTTCGCCGTAGGCGCGCATCCATTCGGAGTCGGTCGCCAGCGCTTCCACGCGTTCCACGAGCACACGGCCGTACCAGCTGCGATCGAAGATGGTGATGCGGCCGGCGCGCGACAGATGGCGCCAGAACCGCCATAAGTAGTGATGGGCACGTTCTTCGTCGGTCGGGGCGGCGATCGGAATCACCTGATAGTCCCGCGCGTCGAGCGCGCCGGTGACGCGCCGAATCGCGCCGCCCTTGCCGGCCGCGTCCCAACCCTCGATCACCACGATTGTCGAGATCCCCTGTTGCCGCGCCCGGCGCTGCAGCAGATTCAGGCGGCTCTGTTGTTCGGCGACAACCGCGTCGAAGCGCGCATCGCCAAGCCGCTGGTCCAGGTCCAGATTGTCGAGCACGTTGATTTCGCGGTCGATCCGATCGATGGTGCGCGCGGCGTCGCTACCGCGGACGGAGCGCGAAGCACGGCGGCGTTGCACGCTGGGATGCGGCTGAGTCCGTGCGAGGCCGGCACGAACGGCGTCGCGCAGGACAGTACCGACCGCGAGCGCCCGGTAGCGCTCGTCGGCCCCTTCGATGATGTGCCACGGCGCATGATCGGTACTGGTCCGTCGAATTGCCCGGTCAGCAGTGGCCACGAACGTGTCGAACATCCGCCAGTGCTTCCATTGTTGCCGGGTCACGCGCCAGCGTTGGTGCGGATCCCGTTCGAACGCCTTGAGCCGTTTCTTCTGGGCCGTCTTGCTCAGGTGCATCCAGAACTTCAGGATCACCACACCATCGTCGGTCAATGCGCGCTCGAATGCGGCGATCTGCGCGAGCAAGGCATCGAACTCCGCCGACGACGACCGATCGGCAGCCCGGTCGCGGACCGGCGACGAATACCAGGCGCTCAGGAAGAGGGCGATCCGGCCGTGCGGCGGCAGATCTCGCCAGTAGCGCCAGAGTCGCGGCCGTTCGAGCTCCTCACTCGACGGATCCGTGTAGCCCCGCGTGACGATCCAGCGCGGGTCCATCCACTCGTTGAGCAGGTTCACCGTCTCGCCCTTGCCGGCCGTATCGACGCCGGCAAACAGCACGATCACCGGGAAGCGCGCGGCGCGAAGTGCCTGCTGCGCGTCCAGCAGTTCCGAGCGCAGGTGCGGGACCTGAGCCTTGTATTCCGACTTGGAAACCTTGCGGCCGACTTCGGCGGCTTCGAACATGACGCCAGTGTAAAGGCAGCGCCGGCGTGCGCTCGGAAGGCGGCGTGTCGCGCGACAGCGGGTTACGGCCCGCGCCGACGGACGAAGTTGCCGGCGACGCCGCAGTCGGCCGTGCACGGCGGCGGCGGCACGTAGGTGTCCTTGATCTTCTTGCGGTACTCGGGATACAGCGTGTCGCGATAGCCCAGCACGGCCTCGCGCGGCAGGTGATACAGCTCCACGAACTCGTTCACGAACGGGTTCTGCTCCGGCGCGAAGTGGGGCACGGATCGCCCGGTTCATGACCCTCGAAGCCGGGGACACACGGGTCGCGGTAGTCGAGCGGAGCCTGTGACAGACGGAAACCCTTGGAGACGATCTCGGGCTCCACCAGGTAGATCGGGTCGCGTGCCACCATCAGGACGGTCAGCACGTCGCCGTGCCGGAAGAAGCGCCAATCGATCGTCGCCTCATCACTCAGCGGCACACCGGTCTTGCGGATGAAGCCCGCCTTCACGTGCGTCGTATGTGCAGCCAGCGCGCCGCCCTCCCATCGCCCGGTCGTGAAACCGGCCTGCGTGTGGAGCGCATGCTCGGACGGATGCGGCCGGCCGTCCATCCAGATCGTCATGCCATTCCAGTCTTCCCACGGGTCGATCGTGTACGCCACGAGGCGATTCGTCGTGGCATCGGACTGAGTCGAGATTCGCAGTCCGAATGGACCGAGCACCGCGTACGCCGCGCCCCAACCCTGGCACTGCCGCTCGATCATCGACTTCTGCGATTCGTCGTACGACAGCGCCCGCGCGCGCGCTTCGTCGGTCATCGCCAGACCGAGGTAGTCCACCGGCACCGAGTCGTTCTGCACGTCCTCGGTTCCGAGAGGATTCCACGAGCCCGCAATCTCGAAACGACTCGGGAGCACGCCCGTCCGCTGTCCGATCGGTCCGACCTGCGTGAACACCACCGCGCCCGACGAGGCCGGCAATCACGAGACCGAGTGCGACCCGACGGATTACCAGGTCGATGAACATGGTGTGGGATCCCACTTGGAGCCGTCAGACTCCTTCTTGAAGTGCGGGCTCACGATGTACGGTCCATTCAGGTACACCGGATCCTCGACGGTTGTGTTGACCAGGAGCAGTTGGCCGCCGTCAGGAAGCGGCGCGACGTCGAAGTGTTCCGATACCGTGGCGCGCTCGCTGTAGGGCACGCCGTTCTTGCGGAGATAACCGGCGCGCATGTGCGATGGTGACGACGCTCAGGCTGCCGCCGGTGTCAGGCGCAGGCACTCGCTCCCACCTGCCGGCTGACTCACCCTGCCAGGTCGGTGGCGCACCGGACGAAGGAGCGCGCTGCGGTGAAGCGAACGAGGCGCGTCTGCCTTCCCGCATCGGTGTCGATGCGCAGCGTGTTGGCGTCCTGCCACGTGATGTGCAGGCGGCCGGGCACGCTCATGATCGCGCCCGGCACCGTACGACTTGCACTGGTCGCCCGCACGTTCGTCCGCCGCCGGATCCCACGCCGCTGATGATCGGCAGCGCCGCCGGCGAGGCCGGAATGCGACGATACTCACCTTTCGCCGGCGTCACCATGCGATAACGCCAGTTCTCGGTCACGTACGAGACCCAGTATCCGGTCAGATCGATCGGCGCAGTGTCGCGGGCCGACGCTGCGGAAGCACTTCCCTGCCGTTGCGCACGAAGGGAAGCGGGCACACCAAACGCCGCGACGGTCAGGACCAGCACGGCGATCGCGACGAGCGACCTCTTCACGGCTTCTCCTTCGCCAGACTCCGGTACACCGCCTCGACGAACCGGTCCGTCGTCCAGTCACCGCCATCGTTGCCGTAGCGCCCCGCGTACCCGGCGGCGGGCGCGGCAGCCTTGACCTGTTCGAGCGACCGACCGCTGGTGACGAGATCGCGAACACGATCGCGAACGATGGTGATCATGTCGCGGTATTCGATCACGTCGTAGTGATCGCAGAGCCTGCCGTGGCCGGGAATGACGATCGTGCCGGCCTCGCGCGAGACGATCGGCACCGACGGCACCGCCAGTTCGGCCAGGCGGTTGAGCGCCGCGATCTCGCCGTCGATGCTGCCGCCGCGTTCGACGTCGATCACCGGGAAGTGCCGCGTGTCGAGGACGTCGCCGGCCACCACGACGTCCGATCGCCGGAAGAACGCGAAGACGTCGCTGTCGGTGTGGGCCGCCGGCTGGTGCAGCACCTCGATCGGCCTCGCCGTTCAAGTACAGGTACTTCCGCGCATAGTGAAAGGTGTCGGTGGGCAAGCCCGCCGGATGATCCCGTCGGTGCCGATTCGGATGCACTCATGTGCAGCGCGACGCCTTCGGCCGCCAGGATCGTGGCCACGGTTCTCGTGGGATCCGGCCGCGGCCCGGCGACGCGTGTCCCCGGAAAGAACGTGTCGCCGGCCTTGGAGAGCACCTCGTTGCCACCGACGTGGTCCGCATCCGGCCCGGTGTCGATGATGTAGCGAATGGGCTTCGGCGTGATCCGCTTGATCGCTGCCACGACGGCCGGAGCGCTGGCGCTCGAGCCCGCATCCACGACGACGACACCGTCCTCGCCGATCTGCACCGCGATATTCCCGCCAGCGCCGGCGATCATGAAGACATTGGGCGGCCGCACCTCCAACACTTCCAGCGCGTTCAGATGACGCGCTGTTCGAGGTTTGGACCGCGGCATCGATCGGGCGCTCGAGGGCGATGTCACGCTGGACGACACCGAGCGCGACACAGACGGCGGCGGAGAGCGCGAGGCGGCCGAGTCGACGTCTTGGTGCGAGCGTCACGGCTGTGGGCCCGGAGCGTAGCACAGGCCGTCGATACCAGCGGACTTTGGAGGCTGAACTCTGGTCTTTGGTCTTTGGTCTTTGGTCTTTGGTCGTCGACCTTTCAACTCCGAACTCCGAGCATCGAACTTCGGGCTACTGGCTACAAACGACTAACTACCGGCTACCTACCGGGCCACCAGCTACCGGTATATAGTCGGCTCACCCCTTCTGTCATCCCCTGGTGTTCACACACGACGTGGAGATCTCCATGGCACGAATTCTCCTGGTAGGCCTCGACCCCGATACCGTGGACTATTCCGATCCCGCACTGCCACCAGGTATGAATGCCGACAAGGTTCGTGCCGGCATCGCGGTGGCTGTGCAACAGTTCACCGAACGAGGATGGGAATCGGACGTGGGTTACATCCACGCGGACGACACCGCTGGGCCCGCGGTGGCGGCTTTACTCCGTTCGGCGAATTACGATTGCGTGGTGGTCGGAGCGGGCGTACGGCTGCCGCCCCGCCACCTGGCGCTGTTGGAGGCCATCATTCACGCCATTCGCCACGCGGCCCCGGCCGCGGCGATCGCGTTCAACACGCGGCCCGACGACAGCGCGGTCGCCGCCGCCAGGGGACTGGCGCTCAGAAACCAGGTCGTCTGAACGACCACGAGTGGGGTCAGGTCTTGAATGCTTACTTTTTTCATGCTCTGGCGCTACGAGTCGGAGACGTACGCGGCCGGAGCGTGAAAAACGCTTCGCGTCAAGATCTGACCCCTCGCTGGTTGCGTTCGTAGCCGTCGGGCGAAGGGACCCAGACCGTACGCGCGTGTTCCGCATCCCACTGCCCTGCGCCCTGACCATCATCCTGTGTTGCGCCGCCATGCCGGTCGCGGCCCAGGATCACGGCCTGCATTTCACGAACGTCGACATCCACGAAAGCGCTGCAGACGAACGCGGCGGCGCCGAGTTTCTGCCCTCGGGTATCTTCACCGCGTCGCGACAGACGATCCGCCAGTTGATCGCGCGTGCGTACAAGGTGCGCGAGTCCCAGGTCGTGGACGTTCCCGATTCACTGGCCGACGTGCGATTCAATATCGAAGCGGACGCGCCCGATGCGGCATCTGCCGCGGACGGCCCGGAGATGTTGCGTCGATTGCTGGTGGACCGCTTCGGCCTCGTCGTCCGGGACGAAACACGCCAGCAGCCGGCGTACGCGCTGGCGCGCGACGGCCGAAAGCTCGGAAGACGGATCCACGAGGCGACGGCGCGCTGCACACCGCTGCCAGGAATGCCACAGACGACGGGCGAGTCATCGAATGGTGCAAACGAGTGCCGATCGGCGTTCGGCTGGGCGCGCGACGGGATCTTCATCCGGCAGAGCGGGATCTCCACTCTGGTGCGGCTCCTCGAAACCGAACTCGGCACCATCGTCGATCGCACAGGGCTCACCGGCAAGTACGACGCGGACCTCTCCTCGCCAGGCGTCGGCCCTGGAGCCAAGCCGACGAGCCGCGCCCCTGGCGACCCGCTGTTCAAAGCCGTACGCGAGCAACTCGGCCTGAAGCTCGAGCCGACCACGATTGATCTGCAAGTGGTAAAAGTGGTGGCGGTCCGCCGACCCTGAAGTGCGTCGGCAGTGCATCGACCACCGGCTGAGTGCGCATCCGCCTCACTCGGCCAACGCGAACGCCATCACGCTTTGGCCAACCGCAACCGCAACATACTGGCGGTTGTCGAACATGTAGGTCATCGGAGATGCCTTCCAGACGTGATTCGTCGGAAACGACCACAGCGACTTTCCAGTTGACGCGTCGGCGACCACGAACGCGCCGCTGTTCTCCCCGAAGAACAGCAGGCCCGACGCGGTGGACAGCAGCCCAGCCGACGACGTGAATGACGCCGGCCCCTGAACCAGATCCCACACGACATCGCCCGTCTCGATGTTGATCGCACGGACCGACTTCGTGAACGTCTCACCTGGCGCCGGGCGCGCGGAACCGCCCATGAAGCTCTTGCCCGCTTCCCATTCCATGTTCATCGGCGAGAACAGGTTGCAGCGCTCCAGTGCCTGGAAGTAGTAGAGACCTGTGGCCGGGTTGAACGATGTCGAGAACCAGTTGGTGCCGCCCTGGAATCCAGGACAGACGTAGGTATCGCCGTTCGCGTCAGCCTTCAGCTCGTTGAGAATCGGCCGACCCTTCGCATCCAGCCCAGACGCCCAGTTCAGCTTCTTCAAAAACTGTTTACCCAGCAGGAACTCCCCGGTCGCGCGATCGAGCACGTAGAAGAAGCCGTTGCGATTGGCCTGCAGCAACAGCTGGCGCGGCCGTCCGCGCCAGGTCGTGTCGACGACGACGGGCGTTTCCTGCGCGTCCCAGTCGTGCACGTCGTGCGGCGTGAACTGGAAGTGCCAGCGCAGCTTGCCGGTCTTCGCCTCCAGCGCCAGCACCGAATCGGTGTACAGGTTGTCACCCAGTCGATCGCTGCCGTAGTAATCGAGTCCCGGATTCCCGGTCGTCCAGTAGACGAGGTCCAGCTCGGAATCGTAGGTGCCCGTCATCCAGGCCGCCCCACCGCGATGCGCGGTGAGCGCTCCTTGCCACGTCTCGGCTCCGGGCTCTCCCGGATTCGGAACCGTCCAGACACGCCACACTTCTTTGCCCGTCCCCGTGTCGAACGCCGCCACGAAACCACGGACACCTTCGTCACCGCCGGCGCTGCCGGCAAGAACGAGCGAGCCGACGACTAAAGGAGCGGAGGTGGCGTTGTAGTTCTCGCGCCAGTCCGCCATTGCCGTATCCCATATCCGCTCGCCGGTGAAGCGATTGAGCGCGATCACGTGAGCGTGGTCGGTGAGCATGAACACGCGGTCACCGAGGGCCGCCACGCCACGGTTGATTCCGCCGGCCGCATTGCCGGTGAGCCCTTTGGTGCGCGGTTGCTGGGAATGCCAGAGTTCGCGGCCGCTACCGGCGTCCAGTGCCCATACCTCGTTGGCGCTCGAGATATACATAACCCCTTCGATCACCAGCGGCGTTGTCTCGACCGCGCCCGTCACTCCGGGCATGGGAAACACCCAGCGCGGCGCCAGGCCGCTCACGTTGGCTTTCGTGATGTGGGCCAGCGTCGAGTAGCGGTTGCCACCCGCCTCGCCGTGATACGTCGTCCAGTCCCGCTGCGAGGTGACGAGGCGATAGCGGCCGTTCTCTACCGTGCGCAGGAGGTGAATGCGCTGATCGTCGCCGCGCAGCTGCAGGTCGGACAGGCCCTCGCCAAGGACGAGACCCGTGATCGTCAGGCCATCCGTTGTCTGCACGCTGCGGCGCTCGGCCGTGCGGATCGCAGGAATCAGCTGTGCGGACGCGACCAGGGTGGTGAGCAGAAGGCAGGCGGAGACGAGCAGCGTTCTCATAGGCGGCCCACTATACGTGAGCCGCCGCGATTACGAACGTGAGCGCATCGAGGATCAACTCCGCACGCGAACAGCCCGTGGTCAGGCCGAGCGGATCAGCTCAGCCTGGCACATGGGTATGAAGGCGTACGCGATTCCGAGTTGCGTCACTCACGCCGGCGATCGAGGTAGTCTTCTGACGAAGCGGGGTCGAGCTCCCAGCGATGCCGATCGCGCTCTTCGAGCTTCTGCTCGCTGCCGAGTTCCTCGGCGTCCTGGTATTCAAGACCAACCGCCGCGGCGATCTCCTCGACGACGTCCTGGTCCGGCGTGGGGTTATCGCCACCGGGCGCTTCATCCCCGACGAAGTACGCCGACTGCGCGTCCGCGTCGACATCACCGGCGGCGATTCCGGCGTCTGTCTGCGTCAGCTCATCGTGCAATCCACGCAGTCGTGCCCGGCCGGTGCGGACCGCGCTCGCGGAGCGATCGAGGTCGAGTGACGAAGGCGGTGTGGGAACGAGATCGTCCTGTTCATCCATGCATCACGAGAATGCATGGAGTATTCCAGGCGGAGAAACCAGGTGTGAGTGGGCGCCTGGCTCCCGCGAAACATCAGCTATGCCCGCGTCGCTTGAGGGCGTCCTGGAGTTTGTCGGCCAGCGAACCGAGCGACGTTGCCGGCGCCGCTTCCGCCCGCGCGGCATACTCGCGCAACTCCGCCTGCTCGCGCTGCTGCGCCACCGCCTTCTTGCTCAGGCGAATGCGGCGTCCGCTCGCATCAGCCTCGAGCACCGCCACCTCCACCTCGCTGCCGATCGGAAACGCCTTCACCAGATCCGCGTCGCGATCGAGACCGGTCTCGGAGCCCGGCATCAGGCCGGTCCGGCCCGGCGACAGGAAGACGAACACGCCGAACCGTTCGTGGCGCTCGACCTTGCCCGTCACGATGGTGCCGGGTGCGAGTGCATCGCGTGACGCGATCGCACCAGCGGCGCGTGACGATCCCTCCTCCACGAGTGCGAGGCCAATGCGCTTCTGGGCGAGATCGATGCTGAGCACTTCGAAGGCGGCGGTGGTACCAACCGGAACGGCATTGGTCCAGGCGCCAGGCCGACCGGTCGGGGGAAAGGTCGAGGCGTGCGCCAGCCCTTCGATGCCGGGCGCCAGTTCGACGAATGCGCCGAAGTCCGCGAGCCGCGTCACCCGGCCGCTCCGCACGTCGCCCACCTTGATCGTCGTGGTCGACCGTGCTCCACGGATCGTCCTGCAATTGCTTCAGGCCGAGCGAAATCTTGCCGGTGGCTTCGTCCACGCGCAGCACCTTGACCGTGATCTGATCGCCGGCGGCGACGACCGCACCTGGCGTCGTGCCGCGCGACCAGCTCATGTCCGAGACGTGCAGCAGCCCCTGGATGCCGCCACCGAGATCGACGAAGGCGCCGTAGTCGAGCACCGACACCACCCGGCCGGGCAGCACTGCTTCGGGGACAATCGACGCGCGCACCGCCGCCGCGCTCGCCTGCTGTTCCTCTTCCAGCTGTTTCCGCCGCGAGACGACGATCGATTTGCCGCCGTCCTTGTACTCCGTGACGCGGAACGCGTAGGTCTTACCGACGTGCACCGCGGGGTCGGCCGTGCGGACGATGTCGATTTGCGAGAGCGGGCAGAAGGCACGCTCGCGCGCGATGCGCACCTCGTAGCCACCCTTGATGACGCTGGCGACCTTGCCTTCCACCGCCATGCCGGTTGCGAATGCGTTCTCCAGTTCGCGCTGCGTGGCCGCGTTGCGCACGCCCTTGCGCGACAGCGTGATGCCGCCGCTGGTCGACACGACGCGCGCCTGAATACGATCCCCGACCGACACCTCGACATGCCCGCCCTCGTCCTTCAGCTCGGCCAGGGGGATCTGCGCCTCGCTCTTCCCGCCGACGCTGACGAACGCCACTTCCGAACCGAAGGCGACGATGGTCCCCTCGATGGTCTGGCCCTGCTCGAATTGCCGCGCCTTGACCGACGCCTCGAACATCGTTGCGAAATCGTCTTCCTGCTCGTCGCTCACAGCCGCTCCATCACCCGCACCCACCTGATACCGACCACCTACGACCTACCAGATTGGATCAACTCCAGTAAGTATACGAGCCGGCTCCCGCCACCCTTGGCCACGGCGAGTCAGTCGCGAAAAGAGTCGGACAGCGGGATCGCTGCCGGAAGGAGTAAGCTCTGGCCGTCAACGCTGTGATTGCCCCGGGGAGAGACGTCATGAGCGACAGCATGGGTACGTCGGCGGACGGGGAGGCGGCCCGCGGCACGATCATGGTGTGCCTCGCTGAACACCGTCAATACGCCGGCTGACGCGCACACGGGCTCCCTGAACAACCGAAAGACGAGCATGGCGCAGCGACACCGCGTGGTCGGGATGCTGGCACTGCTGTCGGTCATCACCTATCTGGACCGCGTCTGTATCGCCGTGGCCGGACCGCGCATGCAGGACGACCTGCATATCGGCCCCGAGATGTGGGGATGGGTGACCAGCGTCTTTTTCCTGTCTTATAGCGCGTTCGAGATTCCTACGGGTGCGCTGGGCGATCGAATCGGCCCACGCCGCGTCCTGACCAGGGTCGTGCTCTGGTGGTCCGCGTTCACGTCACTCACCGGTGCGGTGACCAGTTACCCCGTCCTCCTGCTGGTGCGATTCTGTTTCGGCGTGGGAGAGGCCGGCGCCTACCCGAACGCGGCAATCGTGATCGGCCGATGGATTCCCGCCATGAACCGGGCGCGCGCGTGGGGGATCGTCTGGATGGCCGCGCAGGTCGGAGCGGCGCTCTCGCCATTGATCGTCGTACCGATCCAGATTCGCTATGGCTGGCACGCGTCGTTCTACGTCTTCGGTCTCGTCGGGGTCGTCTGGGCGATCGTCTGGTACGCTTGGTTCCGCGACTTCCCCGCCCGGAAATCGGGCGTGTCGTTATCCGAACTCGAAGAGATCGGCGCCGCGACACCCGCACGGCACGGTGGCCTGCCCTGGCGGCGCGCGCTGCGCAGCACCCGATTCTGGCGCCTCGCCGCGATCGCTGCGGCCTATGTCTACGCGCTCGCGTTCTTCCAGTCGTGGCTGCAGACCTATCTGGTTCGGAGTCGTGGCTATACCGAGGCCGCGCTCGTATTGTCGTCGCTTCCCTACGTAGTTGGCGCCTGCGCCAACGGGTTCGGAGGATTCGCCAGCGATTGGTTGGTCCGTCGCTACGGCCTGCAGAACGGACGACGGACGATCGGCGCGGTCGGTCTTGGGTTCGGAGCCATCTTCATGGCCGCGACGATGTTCACGACCAGCGGCATCTGGGCGCTAATCTTCCTCACGGCCGCCTATGCCGGAATCCTGGTACAGCAACCGAATCTGTCGGCGTTGTGCCTGGACAGCGGGAACCGGAACGCCGGCGCGGTGTTTGGCTTCATGAACATGGCCGGGAACGCCGCATCGTCGCTCTCGTCAATCGTGTTCGGCTACCTCGTCGCCGCGACCGGCAGCTATGACGCTCCATTCGTCCCGATGGTGGCGCTGCTGTGCGTAGGAGCGTGGCTGTGGTTGACGGTCGAACCCGAACGAGAGCTGTTCGAAGCCGAGGCCGATACGGCAACCGTGACTGTGACCGTCTAACGCCACACCGACCACTGGGAATCGAACTCGCGCGGGATCGAACTTGAGCGATAGTAAGCGGGATGCCACCGAACAAGCCGGCGACCACTCCACGGCATCTCTCGATGCTGCGGTCCTACACGCCGGCGGACCTGCTGACAATCGGCAACGCCACCTGCGGCACGATCGCCATCTTTCTCTGCCTCGACTATCTGGCCACCGACGAGCGGCGCTTCCTGTGGACCGCCTTCGTGTTGCTGCCGGCCGCGCTCGTGTGCGACGTGCTGGACGGGTACGTCGCACGCTTGAACACGGCTCGCCAGTCGCGGCTCGGAGCCGACCTCGACTCGCTCTCGGACGTGATTTCGTTCGGCGTGGCGCCGGCCGTGCTCGGGTTTACGCTCGGGCTGCGCGGCGGCTGGGACATGGTGTGTCTCAGCTACTTCGTCGTCTGCGGCGTGAGCCGACTCGCCCGGTTCAACGTCACCGCCGCCGATCTTGCGGATGCGAGCACGGGAAAAGTGAAGTACTTCGAAGGCACGCCGATTCCCACGAGCATTGCCCTCGTCGTCCTGCTCGGTGTCGCGTTCTACCTGGGTCGAATTGACGAACAACTCTGGTTCGGCCAGCTCCGTATCGGGCGGCCGGTCCTCCACCCGCTGGCACTCCTGTACGTGGCCAGCGGCAGCGCCATGATCAGCGCGACGCTGCGGGTCCCGAAACCGTAGGGAACAACCGCAAGGAACAGAAGGGCGGACGGGGCGTGCTAGACTCCCGCGCCTGACTGCTCCTGCCGGCAGAAATAAGGAAGGCGACTGATGCGTGGTCTCGCTCTGGTGCTCCTGACGCTTCTGCCCATTCACGCAGCACATGCGCAAACCCCGCAGGGCGCGAGCAAGGAAACCGCACACATCACGCAGGCGAGCGTCACCGGCGGGGCCGTCAGCGGCGTCGCCGAGGACGGGCTCTCGATCTTCAAGGGCATTCCGTTTGCCGCTCCGCCGACGGGTGACCTGCGGTGGAAATCGCCGGCTCCGGTGACGCCCTGGTCGAGTGTCCGGAAGGCCGATGCCTTCGCGAATGCCTGCATGCAGCCGCCGAATTCGCAGGGCAATACCTCGCCGGTCAGCGAGGACTGCCTGTACCTGAATGTGTGGACCCCGGCCAAATCGACCACTGCGAAGCTCCCCGTCATCGTCTGGATTCACGGCGGCGGCTTCACCGGCGGGTCTACCAGCATCAGCATGTATGACGGCACGGGGTTCGCCAGGAAAGGCGTAATCCTCGTCAGCCTGGCGTATCGCCTGGGCCCGTTCGGCTTCATGGCCCACCCGGAACTGAGTCGCGAAAGCGGGCATGGCTCGGGAGCCTATGGCATCGAGGACCTTGTGGCGGGCCTCAAATGGGTGCAGGCCAATATCGCCGCCTTCGGCGGCGATCCAGGCAACGTCACCATCTTCGGGCACTCGGCCGGCTCCGCGGCCGTCAGTTTTCTTGCTGCCAGCCCGCTCAGCAAGGGACTGTTCCATCGCGTCATCGCCATGAGCGGCGTTTCGTTCACCCCGCTGCAGACGTCAGCGCAGGACGGCTTCGGCATGAGCATCCCTGCGCTCAAGACGGCTGAGGCGACCGGGACCGCCTTCCTGTCCAAACTCGGTGTCAAGAGCATCGCCGAGGCGCGCGCGCTCGGTGCGGACGCCATTCAGGCGGCAACCGGTGGCGGCTTGACGTTCCGTCCGGTCGCCGACGGCTATGTCGTCTCGCAGGACCTCTACACCCTGTACGAGCAGGGCAAGTTCAACGACACACCGGTGCTGCTCGGACACACCTCCGATGAGACGCTCGCCTTCGGCGGAAGCAAACCGGTCACTCCCGCCGACTTCGAAGCGCAGATCAAGGCGCAGTTCGGCGCACAGGCCGACACGATCCTGAGGGCCTACCCGCACGCCACCGAAGCCGAGGCCGTCAGGGCGACCCGGCACGTGCGAAACGACACCTCGTTTGCGTGGAACATGTGGACGTGGGCCCGCGAGCAATCGAAGCAGGGCAAAGGGAAGGTGTTCAGCTATTACTACAACAATCATGGTCCACAGGCTGAAGGCTCGGGTCATGGTAGCGACGTGCCCTTTGCGTTCCAGACGCTGGCGCGGACGGCGGACGCCGAGCAAGGAAGATCTCGCGTTGTCCGACATCATCAGTTCCTACTACGTGAACTTCGCGACCACCGGCGATCCCAACGGCAAAGGGTTGCCGCAGTGGCCGGCGTTCACCGACAAGAACCAGCAGGTGATGGTGTTCGATGCGGCGCCGAGCGCCCGCACCTACCCGGCGCTGGAGAAGGTCAAGGTGTTCGATCCGTACTTCGAGCGCGTTCGCAAGGAGAAATAGTCGCGCGGTAGAATCCCGCGTCAATCCCTCCACCGTTTCTTTCAAGTTCCTCGACGCATTTCTCGCTTCTCAGAGGAGAGCCATCGTGATTACCGATGCGCCTCCTCCCGGTCGATTCCTTTTTCAGCGGAGTTGTCATGACGTGTCGCTGCCGGTCTTCACGTGTCGGTCGATCGGCATCGGAGTGGGCGGCGGTCCTGCTCATTGCCGCGATGCTCGGCGCGCCGGCGGTCGCCGCCCAGGGATTGACGGGGACACTGATCGGAACGGTCAAGGACGCGCAAGGCGGAGTCCTGCCAAACGCCACCGTCACAATGACCTCCCCGGCGTTGATCGGTGGCGTGAAGACCAGCAGCACGAATGACAAGGGAGAGATGCGGTTCCTGGCTCTTCCACCTGGACGGTACACACTCGATGTCCGGGCACCAGGATTCGCGCCCCTTCACGACGACGACATTCGCATCGGCGCCGGCGCGACAATCGAGCGGACCGCCGTCCTGACCGTCGCATCGGTGGCGGAATCTCTCGTCGTCGAAGGGGCGAGTTCGCGCATAGACGCCAGAAATCCTGGTGTCGAGGTCCGCTTCTGGCTCGACGACCTGAAGGCCATTCCAACGCGACGGTCCAGTATGTTCGATTCAATCAGGGCCGCTCCCGGTGTGTCTCCGACCTCACCCTCGAGCGGAACCGTCACCACCGTATCGGCGTTCGGGTCGGGCACGAACGAAAACCAGTTCCTCATCGACGGCACCAACTTCACGTGCCCGTGCAACGGCATCGCGAGGTCGGAACCGGGCACTGACTTCATACAGGAAGTTCAGATCCAGGCGGTGGGGGCATCGGCGGAATTCGGCAACGTTCAGGGGGCCGTGATCAACGTCATCACCAGGCAAGGCGGCGAGCGCTTCGCCTACGACGCGGCGTACTACGGCCAGACGTCGGCGCTCACGAGCCAGCCGGTTGTCCGCCCCTTCGCCGGATCGCCAACCGGTCAGACCGGATACGAGCGCGCCAAATACCGCGATTTCACCACCAGTCTCGGAGGGCCGGTGGTCCGACAGCGCGTGTGGTTCTTTGGCGGCTATCAATATCTGCGTGATTACGACAGCCAGCCCGGCACCGATCCGAACCAGCCGCGAAGCTACGAGCAGAACAAGATGTTCGCAAAGGTAACCTCGCAGCTGGCGCCGGGATGGCAGCTGGTCAACAGCATTCACTACGAGGCGTGGGTCAACCCCGAACAACCAACGCTCGCCAGGCCATTCGAAGCCACGCTTCGTACCCACGCGACGGTCCCGGCGATCACCTTCGGCGACCTGACGCATACCTCGTCCTCCAACACACTGTGGGATGTGCGCGTCGGCCGCTTCGTCTACACGCGGCACGACGACCCGAGCACCGGCGATTTCACGACGCCAGGCCACATCGACAATCTCACCGGCCTCGCCACCGTGGCGCCGCAGACGTTCGGGTCCCTGACGCTCATTCGCACGACCGCCAAGATGACCGTCAGCCATTACCGCACGGGGTTGCTTGGCGCCGATCACGAGTGGAAGGTCGGCGGACAAATGGAGCGCGGCGAACATCAGACTCCGTCAGTGGTGCCGGGAGGGATCCGGTATATCGACCAGGGAGGGGCGCCGTTCAGGGCCGTCTCGATGGCTCCCTCCAACTCGGGTGGGGTGTTCATCACTCCCTCCGTTTTCGCCAGCGATGCCGTGAGGGTGGGCAGTCGGGTGACGATCAACGCCGGATTGCGATTCGATCACAGCCGCGCGATCAGCCAGGACGTTCCTGCCGTCGATGCTGGCGGTCACGACACCGGCCACGACGTGCCAGGCCTCGGGACCCTGTACACGTGGAATCTCCTGTCGCCGCGGCTGGGGGTGGTGACGAAGCTGACCGCGGACGGTCGTACGGTCCTGCGCGCGAGCTACGGTCGATTCAACCCGGGCGTGCTGACCGGAGAGCTGGGGATGTTTCACCCCGCCATCGCCCCGACCATCACGACGGCCTACGATCCCGCGACCGGCGGTTATACGACGCCAGTGTCCACGGTGGATCCCGCTGTCAACTTGCGAATTGATCCGCACACGCGGGCGCCTCACAGCGATGAGTACCTCAATCGGCCTCGATCGGCAGGTAGCGTCACAACTTGCGGTGGCCGTCGCGTACGTGCGGAAGAATGGCGGCGACTTCATCGGCTGGTCGGATGTCGCGGGCGAATATCGTCGCGACACGCGAATCCTGCCTGACGGCCGTTCGATCCCCGTCTTTGCTCTTAACACCGCCGTGACGCCGATCGACGCGCGGCGCTTCCTGCTGACAAATCAGGATACCTACTCGCTTACCTACAACGGCCTGGTGATGGTCGTGGAAAAACGCTCGTCACACGGCTGGCAGGCGTTCGGCTCGTATACGCTGTCGCGGACCTACGGGCTGCAGCCCACGAGCGGCGTGAATGTCGCGGCCAGTGCCCAGGTCAGCACCGTGGCCCCGCCGCCCGCGCCCCAGGGTCTCGTCTTCGGACGCGATCCGAATGACTTGATCAATGCGCGCGGCCGATTGCCCAACGATCGACCGCATGTCTTCCGCACCTTGGGCAGCCTCGACGTGCCGGGAACCGGCCTCGTCGTCGCCGCCAACTTCCAGTTCTTCAGCGGCAAGCCGTGGGCGGCCAGCGCGCTGGTGCCGCTGCCGCAGACCGGCAATCAGCCGACACAACGGATCCTGCTGGAACCGCCGGGATCGCAGCGACTCTCATCACAGTCACTGCTCGACGTGCGAGTGTCGCGAGCGTTCGACGTGCGCGGAATGGGCCACGTGGAGTTCCTGCTGGATGTACTCAACGCGTTGAACGACACGGCCGGCGACGGCATCGTCACCGACAACCTTTTCAGCTCGACGTTCGCGCAGCCCACGGTATTCATGGATCCGCGGCGCGCAATGATCAGCGTGCGGCTTGACCTCGGCCGCTGACGGCTTCGCCGGGCATCTCGATCAGCACGATGTCCGAGTTCTCGCGCAATCGATCGAAGACGATTGATTTGCCGTCGCGCGCTACGTCGAACGTCTGAATGATGCCGTGATCGGCAAGACTGGTGAGCGCGCGAGTCTTCTGCGTCGCCAAATCCAGCAACCAGAAATCAAGCGACTGTCCACGCGGGAGGTAGACCAGGCCGGTCCCGTCGGGCAGGAAGCGGTGGCCTCCTCCGAGGCGTACCCGCACCTCCGGTAGGGGGACCGGAGTTCCGTCGGGACGCACTCCAAACAACGACACCTGCCCGCCGACGACCGGGCCGCCGTACACGATCAGGGAGCCATCAGGTGACCAGACCGGATTGACAGCCTGGCCGGAAACGAGGCGCACCGGCGTTCCGCCGTCCACGGGAATCTTGAACAGGCCGGGCCCGTGTTCGTCGGTGCCGGCAGCGGCAACCCACGCGCCATCCGGCGACCAGTCGGGGTTACCCTTGCCCCCGGAAGAGAGAATGGTGATCGATGGGGCCAGGGTGCGCATGGCGGTACCGTCGCGCGACATCACCGAGAGCCGCAGTTTCCCTTGCTGCCTGGTAACAATCGCGACGCGAGCGCCATCGGGTGACGGCGCCGGCGGCTCCGGCAATGCGGCAGGCCCGCCCCTCCAGATTTCCGTGGCTGTTCCTCCTTCAAAACGCCAGAGCCCGTCCCCAACACCGTCACCGGATAGAAAGAACAGTGATCCCTGTGCCAGCCGCGGGGAGAATGCGTGCATGCTCGGGAGCGCATACGGAAGGACGTCACGATCCACCGGTGGGCGATCCGCGAGCGGTACCTGCCACAGGCTCGCAGTTGGATTTGTCACCGTTGCCACGATCCGATGGCCATCGCGGCTGGAGGCGACCGAGGAGTAATGATCGAGGCCGGACGTCACCCGCCGTGACACTTTGCGGTCGACATCGAGGGCCCATAGCCACGGACCAGACCCGTCATCGGCACGCGCGACATACAGCACGGTGTGCTGGTCAATCGAAGCGACATGGTTGGCGGCCGCGTGCAACGCCGTGAGCTGCTGCGGTGCGCCGCCAGACGGTCGGACACGCCACACGTTCATCTCTTCGGTGGGCGCCATGCCGTGCGCGAAGTACAGCCATTGGCCGTCCGGCGACCAGACAGGATTGTGCGTGTGCACGCCGGCGGCGAAGAATCCAGGCGCGTCGACCGGAATCTTCATCGGGTCCGCACTTGTGCGATCGGCCATCCACAGCGGATCGCCGTCGCCATTGGTGAAATACACCAGACGTCTCCCATCCGGAGACCACGATGGTGCGGTCGCGCCCTCACCGAGGAATGGGCGTGGCGTGCCGCCGGTCAGGGATATGAGCCATTTCTGCGCCGCCGCATCCCCGGCGCGCGTGAACCACATCTCGCTCCCGTCGCCCGTAAAACCAAACGTTCTCAGGATGGTCGGAGCACTCAGCGGCGGGAGCGTCTTCGTGAGGTTGACGAAATTCCCGCTGCCGACCTGGCTTACCCACAGCCCAAGCTCCCCGTCTCGGTCGGCGACGAACGCGACGAAGTTGCCGTCTGGCGAAATCTCGGCCGCGCTTTCCGTGCCCTCCCAGTCGGTCAAGCGAGAGAACTGGGCGTTGGCGAGCGGATCCGGTTCGACAACCGGCGGACGGCTCAGTGCCCACGTCACGGCGGCGGCGATCACGGCGACCATCGCGATCCACGGCAGCCATGCCGCGCGGCGGCTTGCCCGTCCGGGTGGCGCGCCGGTCCGGGTCGAAGCGTCCGCAATCTCTTCATCGACGGTGTCGATCTCGATGCCGGCGTCGCCAATGTCGCGGAGGCGTTGTTTGGGATCCTTGGCCAGGCAGCGCGCCAGGAGCCGACGCACCGCTGGCGGTGTCGCCGTCGGCAGCGCTGACCAGTCGGGCTCGCGCTCGAGAATCTTGCCGATGATGTCGGAGTCCGTCTCTCCGGCGAACGCGACGCGGCCGGTCAGCATCTCGAAGACGATGCAACCGAACGCCCAGATGTCGGAACGTTTGTCGACTGCCTTGCCGCGCGCCTGCTCCGGGCTCATGTAGGCCGCGGTACCGAGGATCAACCCGTCGCGCGTATGGCCGTCAACGGCAGTGTCTTCGTCCGACATCTTGGCCAGTCCGAAATCGAGCACCTTGACGATGCGCTCGCCGGTGAGCTTGATGTTGGCTGGTTTCAAATCGCGATGGATGATGCCCTTTCCGTGTGCTGCCTCCAGCGCGTCGGCAATCTGACGGGCGATCCGTAACGCTTCACGAAGCTCCAGGCCCCGCCCACGTCGCCCGATCACGTCGGCCAGCGTCTCGCCGTCCACGAATTCAAGAACGAGACAGCGAACACCCGCCGTCTCTTCGAGACCGTAGATGCCGCAGATGTTCGGGTGATTGAGCGCGGCAAGCGTCCGCGCTTCACGCTCGAAGCGCGCGAGCCGATCGGCGTTGCCGGTGAACGCTTGCGGGAGGATCTTGATGGCGACGTCCCGCTGCAGCTTGCGATCCTGCGCGAAATAGACGACCCCCATCCCGCCAACACCGAGCAACCGCTCCAGCACGTACGGTCCGATCGTCCGACCCACGTTGGCGTCGGGTGCCAGGTCAGCGACGAGTTGCGCGGCGGCCGTCGACAGCGCCGCAGGTGCAAGGAACCCGTCTGCCGGCGCCGGCTCGTTCAACAGTGCCTCGACTTCCGCGCGAACAGCCGCGTCGTCTGGGCAGGCCCCGGCGAGATAGTCCGCGCGCTCGTCGACATCCAACGTCGTCGCGGCGTGGTACAGCTCCTCAATCCGCTTCCAGCGTTCTGGGGTCATACGGGGCGCCTAAATGCGAGCTGCCGCGCGCATCTCGCGTTGCAGCCAGACCTTTGCCAGCCGCCAGTCGCGCATCACCGTATCCGCCGACACGTTCAGCACGGATGCGGTCTCCTCAACCGACAGGCCGCCAAAGAACCGCAACTCGATGACGCGACTCTTGCGATCGTCGAACTTCGCCAGCGCTGCCAAGGCATCGTCCAGTGCCACCAGGTCCTGGGCCGGCTCGTTGCTGACGATCAGCGCTTCGTCGAGCACTACCCGGACGGCATCTCCGCCGCGCTTCTGGTAGCGCCGTGCGCGGGCATGGTCGACGAGGATGTGCCGCATGATCCGGGCTGATACGGCGAGAAAGTGGGTACGGTCGCGCCATGCGATGTTCTGCGCATCGACCAGTCGCATGTACGCCTCATTGACCAGCGCTGTCGCCTGCAGGCTATGGCCAGGGTTCTCGTGGCCCATGTGCTTTCGCGCGATTCGATGGAGTTCGTCGTAGACGAGCGGCAACAACTGCTCGAGTGCGCTCGCGTCTCCTTCGCCCCATTGGAGCAGGAGACCCGTCACGTTGGGCGAATTCACAGGTAACCGGATTCTAGGTCCGTCTCCTTCCGGAGTGGTGGCTTTCTTCCTTCAAGTTGTCGCGCTGTTTTCCCGCTTCTCAAGTAGAGGTGCTCAGATGCATTCGCCGCGTCTCGTTCTGGCGGTTTCCTTCGCAATCCTGACTCTCGTGGTCGTCAACACACGGCAGGTGGCAGTCTCCGCGGCGCAGGAGCCACGCCTCGAGCGGGACGCCGAACCCCCATTCGATTGTGGCGGCGCTCGCTGTGATGCGATCGCGCGAGGCTTTCATGCGTTCTTCGACCGGCAACTCCCCGGCCTCGAGGGCAACGGACGTGCGTGCGCCGACTGCCACATGGCAACCGACAGTTTCCAGCTCTCGCCGGCAGATGTCGAGCAGCGCTTCCAGAATCTGATGTCGCGGCGCGCGGTGAATCGCCACGCCGACGACCCGCTGTTCCGACCAATTGACGCGGACGATTTCCGCACCAATGGCGACGATGCGCGCGATTTCAGTAACCTTCGCCAGAACGGTCTCGTCCGGATCGTGTTTCCGTTGCCGTCGAACATGCGGGTGGTCGACCCGGCAACGGGAGGATTGTCGGATGTCGCCGACGTCTGGCGGATGGTTCCGAGCATCAACAACGTCGCGGTGTCCGGACCCGACCTGGGCAGCCCGTGGTTCCGTCCGCCCAATGCCTTCGGCGGGTATCAGCTCGATGCCCGCGTCGGAACGCTTCAGGAACAGGCCCTCGGCGCGCTGATCAACCACGCGCAGGTCCAGCAGTCGCCGTCCGAGCGGTTGCTCGACGATCTCGCGTCTTTTGAACTGGTGCAGTTCAGCAGCGATCCGGTGCGGGTTCTGGCGAATGCGATTCGCGACGGCATCACGCCGCCCGACATCGATCCGCCGCTCACCGAGCTGGAGCAACAGGGCAAGGTCGTCTTCGAGCGCGCGTGCACACAGTGTCACGGTGGTCCGAACCAGACGACCGCGCAGCTGCCGGTTCCACGTTTTCAGGACATCAACACGCAGTGTCCGCGCCCCGTTGACACCGTCGTGCCGGCGCGATGGCAATTCGCCCCGTGCCCGTCGCGGCTGGCACGCAACGCGCGCACCTACAAAATCGACGGCGTCGCCGAGCCTCGCACCAGCGATGATCCCGGCCGGGCGCTGCTGACCGGCTTTGTCGGCGGTCCGGCACCGCGAGACGACTGGAACAAGCTCGACGTCCCGCAACTGCGCGGCATATCGAAGACTGCGCCGTACTTCCACAACAACAGCGCCGACACGCTTGAAGACGTTGTCGATCACTACATCGCGTTCTTCAAGCGGCTGCAGGCGCTTACGGCACCTGGAGCGCCCCCACCGCCGCCAACCACCACCGACGGCGTCCACTTCGATCGCCGGCCCTTGCCGGAGGAGCGGGACGCGCTGCTCGCATATTTGCGCACGTTGTAATCGGGAGCGCGAGCCCGGTCAGGTCGTTCGTCCCACGGCAAGAGGGTCCCATGTTCAGCAATCACCTCCGAGCCGCGTTCGCCGTCGTCGCCCTCAGTCAAATCGTGGGGGGCTGCACCAACTCGCCGAGGACGTCTCTGACGTCACCGTCGGTCGTGACAGCGCCGGCACCGGTGCCGGTGCCGACGCCAACGGCCGCGATCCTGACGGATGCCACATTGTCGGGGATGGTGTACGAGATCGTCGGCGGTCCACCCGGGCAACGGCGTGGCATCGAAGGAGCATCTGTCTACTGCGAGGCATGCGGCGAGTCGACTCACAATTTCGCCTACACCGATTCGAACGGCGAGTACGTCTTTCCCCACGGAGTGTGGATGGACAGACCTGCGTCGTTCCCGATAAGGGTGTCAGTTGGCAAGGATGGATATCAGGACCCTCCCGGATTACCGAAAACGACACCACCGAATCCGTCGGGGCCGGGCTGGCGAGAGGTGCTCATTGCCGGGGACACGCGATTCGAAATCGAACTGGTGGCCCGGTGACCTCAGATGTCTGTTCGTGAACTCGCGTCCCGGCGATCGTCGTAAACGCTGGATATCCGGCGCCGTCGCATTTTCCGCATATGCCGCCAATCGCCTCGATTGGAGAAATCGCCACTCGTTGCTGACGCTGTCCGACGATGCTATCGTCGTCGGCCTGATTCGCGCGAAGAGGTGCGGGCACGCGAATCGCTGCTCTTCTCATCGGAGGAGAAGCGATGGCGACCAGATCAGTGCCCGAACGCGTCAACGTACTCGAGGAAGCAGTGAGCGCCTTACAGCATCTGCCACAGGACCTTGCGGCGTTTCGCGCGGAAGTCAACGTCCGGTTCGACCAGGTGGACGCCCGGTTCGATCACGTGGACGCGCGGTTCGACCAGGTGGACGCCAGGTTCGACCAGGTCGACGCCCGGTTCGACCAGGTCGACGCCCGGTTCGAGCGGGTTGATTCGCGGTTCGACCGAATCGATACCCAGTTCCAGCGTATCGATGAGCAGTTCGAGCGGATCGACGCGCGCTTCCAGCGGATCGATGATCAGTTCGAACAGATGTACTCGCAGATGCGAATGCTCCACGAGGATTTGATCGGCCGGATCAAAGCACTGGGCGAGGAGCGACATGCCGGGACGACCACGCCACCACGCTCTCCCCGCTCGAAGCGGAAACGATAGTCGGCAGCGCGCGGATCGATTCGAATTAACAGCGTGAGGGACCCTATGTAGAGTTGCGACTATGCTGCCGCCAGTTCGCCTCTCACACCAAAGCCTTCGCATCCTCCGCGTCTTCCTCGACGCACTGAGTGACAACGTCCGCGCCGAACTGGGTCGGCGACACTAGCGGACTGCAAAGGTAACCGTTATTCCGCCGGCCATGTTCTCGGACGGGTCCAAACATCCCAGCGGCGTACGCGATCGGGACCGGCACATCGTCTGGGTGAGAGAGCCCGCCCTCGCCTCCAGCGAAGGTCATCCCTGACCGCCGTCAGAAGCGCAGCAGCTTGGTGAGCTTGATCGCCAGCCCGCGGTTCTCGAGCGGCACGCCGTGCACGGGCGCGAGCGGTTGGGTATCCCGCCCCTCGGAATACACGACGAACATCTCGCTGCCGGGGCTGTATTCCCACCGCAGCCTGACATTCGTGAGCACTGACGTCGTACTGGATGTGTACTGCACCAGCGCCGAAACGAACATCCGCGGCGAAATCGTGTAGGTGCCGCGGTTTCCGATCACCGTGTTGGTAAACGCGCCCTCCGGCAGGTCGACCCAATTGAACGACAGGTTCGGCTCGACCGCGAAGCGCGGGGTCAGTTCGAGGCGGCCGCGGAATCCGGCAGCCTGTTTAGTGCCTGAGTAGAAGCTGCCGGTGTCGGCCGAGAACGTACCCGACACGCGGTGCTGTGGCGCCGGGGTGTAGAAGAGCCGCAGGTTCTGAAAGGTGTAGCTGCCGATCGGAATTCGCACGCCAGGAGCGATCAGGAATGGCTCGACCAGGTCCTCCCGGTTGTGCGTGTAGGTGGCGCCGACCTGATCCGCATTCTGCAGGTCGATGCGGAAGTTGCCGCGCGCCTCGCGTGACTCGAGCTCGTTAACCGTATTGGTGACGTACTCGAGGCTGTTCTCGAAATGATACTGGCGGATCGCCTGCCGCCGCTTCGGCCGTGGGCTGAACCGGAGGCCGCCGAACGTGCTGCGGAACGCGCGGCGTCGCAGAAAGCCAATCTCCGGGTTGAAGTTGTCCTCCACCGCCAGGCGATCGACCAGCACGCCGTACAGGTCGCCGGCGTAACTGAAGTTGCCGCGATAGCTGTAGTCCTTTCCCTCCAACCCCGTCGTGCTGGTGCGCGCCACGTAACCAGCGAGATAGACATTCTCGAAAAAAGTAAACGTTCCGTCGGCGCCGTACATCTGGTTGTCACCGCTGCCGCTGGCGGACACCGATCGCGACGTGCCCATGGCGCCGACGGTGCTGCGGCGGCCAACGTCGCGACGGACGCGGAGGACCGCGAAGTTCGTCTCGCGCGTGCCGGAGAGCGGGTCGTCCTCCGCCTGGATGTCGAGGGCACCGACAGTCCATTTCTCGACCTTCCCGGTCAGCCGGCCGCCACCGAGAATGGGCACCGCGCGCGCGCCCGCCAGGCCGATCCGTCGGCTGTAGAACAGTGACGGGGCGTCGCTGCCGCTGCCGCTGACGGCCGACGGCACCGCCGACCCGAACGACGTGAAAATCCCGGCGCCCTCGAGGAAGAACTCGCGCTTCTCCGGGAACGAGAGTGCGAACCGCGTCAGGTTGACCTGCGCCTCGTCGTCTTCGACCTGCGCAAAGTCCGTCCGGTAGGTAAGGTCCGCCGTCATCGCCTTGGTGACGCCGATCTTGACGTCGACGCCGGCATCGCCGGTGAGGTCGTTGGTGATCGCCGGCCGCACCAGGTGATCGGTCTTCGTGTCAATGAGGGCGTACGGCTTCACCTCGAAGACGACGTGGGGCGGCGGCGCCTCGAGGCCGGCCAGCGTGGCCGCCGCGCCCACATGCAGCATCGCCGTGGACGACGTCCACGCCTTGCTCATGGGGACGATGAACGCGTATTCGTTTTTCGTCCGGATCATCCGACGCAGGTTGATGCCCCAGGTCTGCACGTCGCCCGGCGCGTAGCGGAGCGACTTGAACGGGATCGCCATCTCGGCGATCCATCCCTCGTCGGAGCGGGCCGCCGCACTGTCCCACACCGTGTTCCAGTCCGAGTTGAAGCCGCGTTCGTCGGTGACCAGCCCGTCGGTGAACCCGCCGTTCGGCGTGATGCTGAAGATGAAGCCGTTCCGCCGATCGTGGAATGTATCGAGCAGCACACCGAAGTTGTCGTTGTAGCGCTGGTTGGCGCTGTCGCGGCGCATGTCCTTGGACTGGATGCCCTCGGGATGTGCGTCGTAGCACCGGCAGGCAATGTAAATATTATCGGCGTCGAACAACACCCACGCTTCCGTCCGCTCGGTCACCGGCTGGCCTTCCTCCGGCTCCTGCTGGATGAAGCCGGTCAGCGGCGCGACCTCGCGGTACACCGCGTCGTCAAGGCGCCCGTCGATCTTGATGGGCGTGGTGATCCGCGTGGCGGTGACAACGACCTGGGCGATGGCCTCGCCACCGGATGCCATCAGGCACCCGATGAGGGTGCAGGCCAGCCTACGCATACGTTTCCGTCACGGTTTTCCTGTCCTTACGCAGGTCTCTCAAGATTGAAGATGAAAGCGTCGCACAGAGTTCCCGGCCAAAATGTTCATGCAACGCCGCCGGCACAGGATGCTCGCACGGCAGATCGCGTCGACGAGAAGCAGCAGCATTTGACGCGCCTGAAGCAGCCGTCAACCCGGCCGTGCTCCTGCCCGCGACCGCCTTCCGGCCGCCGAATCAGGGATCAGCGGACAGATGCTCATCGTGGCAGCACGCGGTAGGCGAGCCGATCGGCGAAGAACGACCCGAGCCACAGCTCGTTGCCTACACGCATGGCGATCGCAGTACCGGTGAACGCCGGCGTCGCGGGACCGCGCGCGATCTCGGTGACCGCCATGGTCTTCGGATTGATCGAGAAGGCCACGAACCCGCGCGGGCAGCGGATGCCGGCTTCGTCCTTCGGTGGTCCCCCACACGATGGCTCGTTATCGATCACGCCGGCGGTGATGAGCGTGCCGTCGGCCATCCAGCGGACGTTGTCCGGACCTACCTCCTTCAGCTGCGCGGTGCGCAGCGGCACACCTGGTTTCTCGCGCGCGTAGGCGATGATGCGCTTGGTTGTCGTCGACGCGACGAAGAACTCGCGGTCGTCCGGAGAGGTCTCGACGCCGTTGTTCGCGGAGAGCTCCGTGCCGGGAAGCTGGCGGAACGCCTTCTCGCCTGGCTTCCATGCGAGGACGATCCCGGTCGGGCGCTGCGCGAACGCGTCTTCAAATGTCTTGCCGGGCATGATCAGCACGGTCGCCAGCAGCGAGCCGTCGGAGAACGCGGCCACGCTGTTGGCGGCGAGCCCTGCCGGCAACAGGACGCAGCCGATCCACGTCGCGGCCGGTGCGCCACCCGCGGTGGTCACGTCGAACACCTCGATCGACTCGCGCCCTCCGTGGTTCGTCGCATAAACGGTGTAGCGGCCTGTCGGTGAGGTCCGGCTCGCGCCGGACACGACATCGGGCCGCAGACTCAGTCCGTGCAGAACGGCTTGTTTCGGATCGAGCGGACCCGGACAGTTGGCGAACCGCGTCTTGTCGGCGCGCGCCGCTGCGGTCGCACCACCGTACAGAATGCGGAACGCTTTGGCCTTGGTGTCGACCGCGTGAAGGCCGCTGCCCGGTGCCATTCCGCTGGCGATGAGCCAGGCGCTGTTCGGCACGAGCACCAGGTCCTCGCCGTTGATGATGCCGCAGACAAACGAGAGGCCGCCGGCCGGTGCGCACCCGGGCGGTTGATTGGCGCCCTGAGCGGAGAGAACGACGGTCACGGCGACGCAGGCGAAAATGGTGGCGCTCGCGTGTTTCATGGGAGGGTTGTACACCAAAAACACTGAGTGCCATACGGGGGCGCGTCTGGCCTCTGTGTGCAAATCACTGTGCCTTTACCGAGTGCGCCCGACCGGCGCGAGCCATCGACGTATACGGTCAGCACCGTCACGGGCACCGGCAGCGCCGCTGGCGCAGGCGTGGCACCACAACCGTTGCATCGTTACTGCGTTGGCAATCTTTCCTTGCAGATCTCGACGATGCAGATGGAGTCGACGATGCGGTCGGCCGGAGGCACAGGCAGGCCGCGCTCCGTCATCAACTTTCGCAGCAATGCCGCGGTGTCGTGATGCGTCACCGCGGACTGCACGCCGACGCGAACCAGTCCGTCGGCATAGTCGAGCGCCTGCCAGGTGTGGCCGGCGATTTTGGACACGCTCGTGTCGGTGTCGCGGCTGCCGTGGTCCCGGGTGTCGAGTCGTGCGCCTTTATCGACGAGCAGCTGCACCACCTCGCTCCGGCCTTTGAGCGCCGCGCCCATCAAGGGCGTTCTGCCGTCGCGGTTCGCGGAATTGACGTCCAGCCCGAGGTCCAGGAGCATCTTCACCGCTTCGACGTTCGCGGCGCGTGAATGCTCATAGGTCACACCTTCGACCCAGCCGATTCCGGCGGCGGCAGAGAGAGCCGTGTCGCCGAAGTCGGTGGCCAGTTTCGGATCGGCACCGTGGGCGAGCAGCAGCTTCATCAATTCGACGTCGCCCGACTGCGCCGCGCGCACGAATGGCGTGGCGCCGGCTTCGAAGAACCACTGCATGGTGAAGATGGTGCGGGTCAGGGTGTCGTCTTTCACGCGCAGGTTGGGATTGGCGCCGTGATCCAGCAGGCCCGTGATGAAATCGAGGTCGTTCATGTCCGGCTTGGCCACCGGGTAGTCGCCGCCTTCGATGTTGCGGTTGTCGGTCGCGAGATAGAGCGGCGTCCAGCCGCCCTTGTTCTGGAGATTCACGTTCGCGCCATGTTCGACCAGCCACGTGGCCAGCTGGTAATGCCGGTTGTTCGTGGCGGTCAGCAGCGGCGTCCATCCGTATTCCGTGGTCTGGTTGATGTCGGCGCCAGCGGCCGACCAGCAGTTTCGTCGATTCGAGATCGCCTTCGCGCGCGGCGAACGTCATCGCCGTGAGACCGCCGCCGCCGCGGCCGACAAGTCCGGCAACGACGACATCGGTATCGTTGGCGGCCGCCTGCGCCTCCGCCTGCTGCTCGCGAAAGAGCTTGTTGAATTCCTCGACGTTGCGTCCGTTGGTCTCGAGCTGCGGGATGATGAATTCCAGGATCTGATCGATGCCCGCTCCGAACTGCGCCGCCGCCTGCGCAGCGAACCTGGCGATGCTGGCGAGGTCGTCCTTGGCGAAGTCCGGAAGCAGACGCTGCACCTTCTTGCCGTTGGCTTCTTCGAACGCGAGCTGCTGTTCGTAGGTACGGTTGTTCTTGACCGCTTCCCTCCAGCGGTTCATCGCCGTCTCGACGTTGGCGACGTTGACCTTCTGCGACATGTAGTTGCGCGGCAGACCGGCAGCTCCGGATTTCGCGGCGACATCGGCACCACCCGTCGAGCAGCGCTTTCACGGCGGCCGGATGCTTCTGCTCGGCCGCCCACATCAACGCCGTGGTCCCGCGAAGCGGCTCCTTCGCGTTCACATCCGCGCCGGCCTCGAGCAGCAGGCGGACGGCATCGGCGTTACCGCTGCGCGCGCTGAGCATGACCAGCGTTTCGCCGGAGGGTCCCTGTTGTTTGGCGTTCGCTCCGGCCTTCAGGAACATTTCGATCATCGCCGGCTGGCCGTACACCGCCGCCATATACAAGGGCGTGATGCCCTCGCGGTTCTGGACGTCGACCTGTGCCCCGGCGTTGAGGAGAAGCCGGGCCGCTGCGACATCATCGCGGTAGACCGCCCAATGCAGCGCGGTCGCGCCGTCGACCTGTGCGGCATTGACGTCGGCCTTCTGCTGCAGGAGTCGTCGAAGCGCGGCCTGATCGCCGCGCATCACGGCGTCCGCCACGTCGGCGCGTCCGGCCGCGAACAGTGGGATCGTTGCGGCGCAGAACAGCAGCATGGCGACGAGCCTGATCTTCATGGGCTGAGTATACGGCCCGCGACTTCCGGCCTGTCCTGACCCTCACGCGGCAGTCCGAACGCCTGCGTGGCCGGAACCGGCTTCGCTCTGCCATCTACCTCCACGCGCATCAACGGCTGACCATTCTCGGTGGCGAAGAGAAGCGTGCCGCTGCTGTTCCATGTGCCCCAGACGCGGGCGCCAGGCGCCGGGCACAACACGCGCACTCGTCCAGACGAGAGTTCAGAGATACGCAGCGACCCGTCGGCGAAAAAACCAACCGCCGTTCCATCCGGCGACCAGAACGGCGCCAGCGCACGATCGGTGTTTGGCAGCTCGCGGATCTCCCCGGTGGCGAGAACCCGCAGCCACAGCGAACCCACCGGATCCCCGGTCAGCGCGCGCGACGTTGCGACTGGCCGTGACGATCACCTGCCGCAGTCAACGTGTGACCCCGTTCGTCACCGTTTCACCGTTGCTCCGTTTGTGAACCCGTTGCCTCCGCAATCTCCCCGTTCGGATTCTGCGCCAATCGCACGACCGTCACGAACATCGCGAGAAGATCACTGTTCCCGGAGGCATGTCTTCATATGGTCGTATGCAACGTTGATGAGCGTCGTCAGCGCTGGCTCGTCGACCTCACCGCCCGGCCTCAGCTTCACATGCCGCATGAATTTGCCCGTGCCTTCGAGCAGACCCTCAGGGTCGGCGATGCTGGCACCGGCGAAGAACCCGACGTTGACGTGAGCGCTGAAGACGTTGACATAGGCGAAGGCCGCGTCACCCACGCATGCTGTCGGGTGGCCATCGTGCAGCAACTCCCGCACATCGTCGCCACAGAGCCGCATGACCTCGAACCATCGGCGGGCGATCGATCCGAGCTCCGCCGGACACTCGCGCATCCAGGCGTCGATCGAGGGATTACGCTTGACCGAACCGGGGAGCCGAAACAGCCGAACTTTCATGTCGCACCATCCTGGATGACACCGCCGCAACATGGACAGCGTCGGCTGTAGATCGCGAACGCGGCGGGCTGACGGTTACCGCGGCCAGTGCAGGTCCATCGCAGTCCTTGCCGCGAGCGTATGGCAGTAACCGCGTACCCGCGGCCAGTTTTCTTCGGATTGCCTGCAATCCGGCCCGGCATGACGCTCGCTTGGACGATGGTAGGATGCCATGCGAGCGCTACACAAAATGTCGAGAGGCACACGTCTCGTCACAGCCGCGGAGTTCGAGGACCTGCCCCTGGGCGACAGCCGGCACGAGCTGGTAGAGGGGCAGCTCGTCGCAATGAGTCCGGTCTCATTCGCCCATGGACGAATCGTCATCCAGGTTGGCTCGATGCTGCATGCGCACGTGGGATCACGTGACCTGGGCGTCGTGGTCACCGAAGTAGGATTCGTGCTCGCAACCAATCCGGATACCGTTCGAGCGCCTGACATCGCGTTCGTGGCTGCAGACCGCATTCCGCCCGCGAATGCGCGCGGCTTCTTCGCCGGCCCGCCCGATCTTGCCGTTGAAGTCACGTCGCCTGAAGACCGCGCAACAGCAACGGCCGCGAGGATTGCGGACTACCTCCGACACGGTACGGCGGTCGTGCTTGTCGTCGATCCCGAGCGTCAGACCGCATCGGTCCATCGCCGGCTCACGCCGACCATCGTCGCGGCAGCCGATGGCGTGATCGATCTGGACGACGTGGTCCCAGGATTCCGCGTCAGCGTTCGTGACGTGCTTCGATAAGCCGGTCGCGAAAAGACACCACGAAGCTGACGGCTGGTGTGGACCTCTCGAGCGCAGGAGCCGCCCGCGTCGTAATCAGAACGGCACGATCAGCGCGCCTTGACCGGGACGCGGGTCTTCAGCTCCTCGGTCCAGTTCAGGACGGCGTTGATCTGCGCCGCCGGTACCGCACCGCTGTCCTGACGGTTTACCGGAAACACCATAACGAACTGCTTGCCGTCCGGAAACACGTCGTACTCGCGGTTGTTCACGACCGGGAGGAAGCCTTGAATCGGCAGTGTCTGTTCGGCGCCGAACGTCGGCACCGGCAGGGTCGATACAGTGACAGTGTGGAGGCGCTGTCCGCTCACGCCACCGCCGTTGAGCCGATAGATCAGCTCGCGCCCGTCGGGCGACCAGATCGGCCAGGCGCCGCCGGTCTGGGAGATCTGGTACTTCGCGCCAGTGGGCGGATAGGGCTGCATATAGATCGCGAACGCAGTGGGCTCGCCGCCTTGCGGGGAGGCGTTGCTGGCGTAGGCCATCCATTTGCCATCGGGCGAGAACTGCGATCCGAACTCGTTCGAGGTGGGCAAATCGAAAAAGAGTGCCGGTGTGCGCTCAGTGGCGTCCAGACGCATCGTCCACAGCGACCAGGCATCCTGTCCGAGCGGCGGTCGCACGCGCGCGAACGACAGGACCTTGCCGTCGCGCGAGAACGACTCCGGGTAATCCTGATGGGCCTCGTCGGAGGTGGTCGTCAGGCGTTCGGGAAGCCCGCTGCCATCGGCGAGCTGCCAGAAGATCCCCTGCGGTTTCTGGGTATTCGCCGCGTAGGCAATGCGTTTGCCGTCGGCGCTCCACACCGGCCGCGTGGTATCCCCGTCCTGCGTCAGACGGCGAATCGCCGAGCCGCCCTTCGTGTCGTAGACCCAGAGCGAGCTCTGGCCGGTGGAGGCGAGCGTCTCGACGACGATCTGCCGGCCGTCGGGCGACACGCGCGGGTTCCGATACGCGGCGCTCGGCACGTTGAGCGTACGCACGACGCCACTGCGATCGACGACCCCGAGCGTGCCGTCCTGCGCACCGGCATTGGCGAACTGTGAAAGGTACACGAGCGTGCCCTGATTCGTGATCCCGTAATTCGCGGTCGGCGCCCCTCCGCCGATGGCTCGCTGGACGCCGGTGACGATGGGAACGGGTCCGCCGGTGGTCGACAACGTGGCGAGGTCGAACGGAACGGCGTACAACACGTTCCCCACGGCGTATGTCAGATGTCCGGTGGAGACGTAGAGGGCGTCGCTTCCGCCACGCAGGACGACCTTCGCCGAGCCACCCGGTTCCTGGGCCACGACGTCAGCCTGATCCCATTGGCCGCCGACGCCTGCAACGTTGACGCGGCTGTAGAGAATCGTCTTGCCGTCCGGCAGCAGCGACGGACTGCCCATCGTTGCCTGCTGGCGCGCGTCGATCACCAGTGCCGGCGTACCGCCGTCGGCGGAGACCCGCTTGATCCCGGCGAGATCTGCGAACAGCAGGTTGCCGTCCGTTCCCCACCACACGCTGAACGGCTGCGCCGTCCGCGCGATCGTCACCGGTGCGCCGCCGCTCACCGCAATCTTCTGCAGCGCGCCCGGATTGGCGGCCCAGTACGCGATCCATTCGCCGTCCGGCGAAAAAGTTGGACTCAACGCGGTGATTTGATCGGTCCCGGGCACGAGGCGGGCCGCCGAGGTGTCCATGGCGCGCAGCATGATGCCGCCGTTGGTGTTGTACGCGAACCACCGTCCATCGGGCGACACCGCCAGCAGATTGCGCCCTGCACCGCGGTTCAGCGTTCCCACCGCCTGCGGGACCAGATGTTCGAATCGGACGATCGGGTGCGGGGCTGGCGGAAGCTGCGGACGGAGGAACCATCCGGCTGGCGCCGCAACGAGCGCGGCAGCCACGGCAGCCAGCGCGATCAGACGGCCGTTTGCGCGCGTCGGCGCCGGCACGAGCGCCTGCGGTCGGATCGGCGAGGATCTGTTCGAGCTCGACGCGCAGATCGCCGATCGCCTGCCAGCGCCGTTTCGGGTTCTTCTCAAAACAGCGGCGCAACGCCTCCTTCAACCGCGACGGCAGCGACGGCGGGAGTTCGGCGTACTCCGGTTCGCGGGCCAGTACGGACGCGAGGATGTCGGACACGTGCTCGCCACGGAACGCATGCCGGCCCGTGAGCATCTCGTAGACGATGCAGCCGAACGCCCAGATGTCGGTGCGGCGATCGATTGCCTGGCCGCGCGCCTGCTCGGGCGACATATAGGCAGCGGTACCAAGGATCACGCCTTGCGCCGTGGCGGCGAGGCTGAACGTCGGCGAGTTGAAGACGCTCGGCTCGCTGCCGCCGCCTTCGAATGCCTTCGCCAGGCCGAAGTCGAGCACCTTCACCTTGCCGTCCGGCGTCAGCTTGATATTTGCCGGCTTGAGGTCGCGATGGATGATGTCCTTCTCGTGCGCCGCTTCGATCGCGTCAGCGATCTGAATGGCCAGCCGCAGCGCCTCATCGGACCGGATGGCGCCGTGCGCGATACGCTCGGCCAGCGTCTCGCCTTCGACCAGCTCGAGGATCAGGAATTGCTGCGCGTCGGCCTGCTCGAGGCCATAGATTGCCGCAATATTCGTGTGATTGAGGGACGCCAGCACCTTCGCTTCGCGCTCGAAGCGCGCGAGGCGATCGGGATCGCCGGCAAATTCGATCGGCAGCGCCTTGATCGCCACGTCGCGCCCGAGCCGCGAGTCACGAGCCCGCCACACTTCGCCCATGCCGCCCTTGCCGAGCGGTCCGGTGACGGCATATGGGCCGATATGGCTACCGGCGCTGAGAGGCATGTGTTTGCGGACGATATCGCAAACGTCGCGACCAGCACAGCATTAATGGCTGAGGCTTCGGCTGACCCCTGACCCCTGACCCCGAACCCTGAAACCCGAAACCTGCCCCCCTTCAGGGCTGCATCGTCAGGCGCAGCCTGATGTCGTCCCGCAGTTGGCGCACTTGTAGCAGCTGCCGCTGCGGATCATGATCGACCCGCACGTCGTGCACGGCGGCGCGTCTTCCTGGTTGCGCATCGAGGCGCCGGAGAAGGATGCGGCTTCGCGCAGGTTCCGGGCGGACCTGAACGTCCGACGCCCTTGCGGGTGAGGCGGCGGGGCCTCACCCTCGTGCTGCGGACGCTGGCGCCTCCGCCGGCTCCTTCATGTTCACCCCGGCCTTGAACTGCGCCTCCGGGCTCAGGAACTTGGTCGCCATCCAGCGGAAGATGTAGTCGACGATCGACTTGGCGAACCGGACCTCGGGGTTCTTCGTCATCCCGCTCGGCTCGAACCGGGCGTGGCTGAACTTGTCGACCAGCACCTGCAGCGGCACGCCGTACTGCAGCGCATAGGAGATCGCCTGCGCGAACGCGTCAGCGAAGCCTGAAATGGTGGAACCTTCCTTCGCCATCGTCAGGAAGATCTCGCCCGGCTGCCCGTCGTCGAACAGGCCGACGGTGATGTAGCCCTCGTGGCCGGAGATGTCGAACTTGTGCGTGATCGACGCGCGCTCGTCCGGCAGCTTCCGCCGCCTCGGCGTCTCGACGACCTTCACCACTTCCTTGATCACTTCCCGCACTTCACCGCCGGCCACGGTGAAGCCCGCGGTGCCGTTGCGCGTGTCCTGCACCCCGGCCTTCGACGTGTTGAGCGGCTGCGTCCGCTTGCTGCCGTCGCGATAGATCGAGATCGCCTTCGCACCCAGGCGCCACGACTCGAGGTAGGCCCGCTCGATGTCCTCGACGGTCGCTTCGCGCGGGACGTTGACGGTCTTGCTGATGGCACCGGAGATGAACGGCTGCGTCGCACCCATCATCCGGATGTGGCCCATGTACTGGATCGATCGCTCGCCCTTGAGCGCCTTGAAGGCGCAGTCGAACACGGGCAGGTGCTCGTCCTTGAGGAACGGCGCCCCCTCGATCGTTTCGTGCTCGTCGATGTAGTGAACGATCGCCTCAATCTCTGGCTTCGTGTAGCCCAGCTTCTCGAGCGCCTGCGGCACGGTGCCGTTGACGATCTTCATCAGGCCACCGCCAACCAGCTTCTTGTACTTGACCAGCGCAATGTCCGGCTCGACGCCGGTGGTGTCGCAGTCCATCATGAACCCGATGGTCCCGGTAGGCGCGAGCACAGTCGCCTGCGCGTTGCGATAGCCGAAGTCCTCGCCAAGCTCCACCGCCTCGTCCCACGCCTGCTTCGCGCCGGCATACAGATCGGACGGGACGTGCTTCTGGCTGATCTCGCTCACCGCGTCGCGATGCTTCCGCATCACGCGCAGGAACGACTCGCGGTTGTTCTCGTAGCCGGCGAACGGGCCGCCGTGATCGCGCGCGATCCTCGCCGACTGCGCGTAGGCCTCGCCGGTCATCGCCGCGGTGATGGCTGCCGCATAGGCGCGACCCTCGTCACTGTCGTACGGCAGGCCGCGCGACATCAGCAGCGCGCCGAGGTTGGCGTAGCCGAGGCCGAGCGGACGGTAGTCGTGCGAGTTCCGCTCGATCGCCTTGGTGGGATAACTCGAGTTCGGAACGATGATCTCCTGCGCCGTGATGAGCGTGCGGCAGGCCGCCTTGAAGCCGGCCACGTCGAACTCGCCGTCCTCCTTCACGAACTTCATCAGGTTGATCGACGCCAGGTTGCACGCCGAGTCGTCCAGGAACATATATTCCGAGCACGGGTTGCTGGCGTTGATGCGATCCGACTCCGGGCAGGTGTGCCACTCGTTGACGGTGGTGTCGAACTGCATGCCGGGGTCGCCGCACACCCAGGTGCCGTAGGCGATCTGCTTCATGAGGTCGCGCGCCTTGTAGGTGCCCGCCACCTTCTTCTCGCCGCTCACCTCGTGCGTCTGCCACTCGCCATCATCGAGCACCGCGCGCATGAAGTCGTCGGTCACGCGCACGCTGTTGTTCGAGTTCTGGAAGAACACCGACGTGTAGGCCGTGCCGGTGAACGAGCCGTCGTAGCCGGCATCGATCAGCGCCCACGCCTTCTTCTCTTCCTCGACCTTGCAGTTGATGAACTCCTCGATGTCCGGGTGATCGGCGTTGAGGATGACCATCTTCGCCGCGCGCCGCGTCTTGCCGCCGCTCTTGATGACACCGGCAAATGCGTCATAGCCCTTCATGAACGACACCGGGCCTGACGCCGTGCCGCCGCCCGCGAGCAGTTCCTTCGACGAACGGATTGCCGACAAGTTGCTGCCGGTGCCCGAGCCGAACTTGAAGAGCATCCCCTCGGTCCTGGCCAGCGTCAGGATCGAGTCCATCGTGTCCTGGACGGAGTTGATGAAACAGGCCGAGCACTGCGGCGCGGTTTCGAAGCCGCAGTTGAACCACACCGGGCTGTTGAACGCCGCCTTCTGGTAGACGAGCAGGTGCTTCAACTCGGCGCTGAACGACTGCAGCGCATCATCGCTGGCGAAATAGTTCTGGCTCTTCGCCCACTTCGTGATCGTGTCGACCACCCGGCCGATCAGTTGCTTGACGCTGCGCTCACGCTCCGGCGAGCCCATCTGTCCGCGGAAGTATTTCGAGACGACGATGTTCGTGGCCTGCTGCGACCAGAACTTCGGGATCTCCACGTCGCGCTGCTCGAAGACGACCTTGCCCTTTTCGTTGCCGATGACGGCCGAGCGGATCTCCCACTCCACCTCGTCGAACGGGTCGACACCCGGTAAGGTGAAATAGCGGGGGAACTCCAGTCCCTGGACGGCAGGTGCCTTCGGCTCACTCTTCTTCGCGCGAGTCTCAACGGCCACGGCAGCGCCTGCTCCCGAGCCGGACTGCGCCTGCTGGCCGGCTGCGGCAGCTTCCAATGCAGGGCGTCGTTCCATGTGACCTCCAACCAATGACGGGCGCGCACCCACCCCGGAGGGGCGACGGGTCCCGTCGAACATCGATGTTGTGAATAGTGCGCCCTGGCTTTCAGGTTCCTCCGGTGGCCTGGGATCCGCCTCGGGGCCCGTGAGCGCGAAGGAGATAGTGCGCCCCGTGATCCGGGGTTGTCAAGCGTCAAACCACAAGATATTGCGCCTTTTTTTCTAGGGCACTCGCTATATAGCACTTATTGTCGCTTACAGACCCAAGCAGATCAACGACTTGGGGGATTTGGCCCGGGTGAAATCGAGTGTGCAGCAGGGTCGGACCGCGCTGTTTCTGCCGCCCCTTGATGGGCTCGGGGCCGCCCGCGATAGAGTTACGACCCGTCCGAGCTCACCTGCCCTGGAGGGTTCATGCGCCAACTGGTTGGAACCGTGCTGCTGATCGGTATCTGTTCGGGTCCCATGATCGCGTCGCAGGCTCGCGGCGGAGCTGCCGCCGGGTCCAGAATCAGCGCCTGCTCGCTGCTGACACGGGAGCTGGTCATGAAGGTCGGAACGGTCGAGGGCAAACGAGTCCTCGACCTGGTGAAACCGACGGAAGATCAGCTCGGCGCCAACGGATCCGGCTGCGATTACGGCGGGATTGGACTTCAGATCAACCCGTTTGCGCGCGCCGACGAACTGAGGCAGTCACCGGGCAAAGACTGGACGCGCGTTTCTGGCGTCGGCGAGACGGCCTACTTCCGCGACAACGGCGGCCGGTGGGCGGAGCTGATGGTGTGGACCGGGCCCAACCACTTCACCATCCAGATGGGCGTCCCGACGGGGTCGAGCGCCGAGGCGATCAAGCCGAACACCATTGCCTTGGCCAATGAACTGATTCCCAAACTCCGGTAATCGCCGGCTCAACAGACAGGGAGGCAGGCAAGGAGGCCTAAACTCCTGCCGCCGGAATATCGTCTAACGCCGCAGCCAGCCCGCCACGGCGGGTCCGCTTTGCGTACCTGCCTTAACACCCGGGAGCGCGCCGTGCGATCACGTTTCCTCCTCGCCGCCGCCTGTGCCGCGACCATTGCCGCGGCTTCGGCGTCCGTCATCCGGGCGCAGACCGCCTCCGCGGCGACCGCTGCCGGAGACCTCGACGCCTTCATGAAGCAGGTGCTGTCGCGGCGCGACGACAACTGGAAAAAGCTGCAGCAGTACACGCTCGAGGAGGACGAAACCTTCCAGATCTCGGCCCTCAACGGGCGCAAGATCTACGGCTTCCGGCGGGAGTACTCCTGGTTTCCGAGCGACACCGGGGTTTTCGTCCGCAGTCCGATCAGCGCGGACGGCGTGAAGGTGTCCGAAGAAGAGCGTCGCAAGGCCGAGGCGAGCTGGATCAAGCAGGAGGAGCAACGCGACAAGCCGCGGCCGAAGGGCTCCCGCAATGACGCCGGATCACCTCAGGGCGATACAGCCGTCCACGTGGAGTCGAGCGAAGATGGCACCCATGTCACGGTCGACAGCGACAAGCCGCTGCCTGGCCTCAACGACCTGGTCAAGGCGAACGCCGAGCCGCGCTTCGTCTCGTCGGCGTATTTCATGAAATTCAAGTTCGACGAAGGGAGCTACGCGTTCGCAGGGCGGGAAAAGCTGCTCGGGCGCGACGTCTACAAGATCGAGTACTACCCGCACCAGTTGTTTCGCGATCCCCCCGAGAAGCGGGAGCGCGAACGCGAGCGCCGGAAGGCGGAAGGCAAAGACCCGGACAAGGATCTCGACGACACCATCGATCGCAAGATGGACAAAGTCTCGATGGTGACCCTCTGGATCGAGCCGAAGGACCATCAGATCCTGCAGTACGAGTTCACCAACATCGACTTCGACTTCCTGCCCGGTCGCGCGCTCGTCCGCCTCGACGACCTCCGCGCCGCCATGAAGATGCGCGAGGCGTTTCCCGGCGTCTGGCTGCCCGAGAGCATCAACATGGGGTTCGGCATGTCGGTCGCCCTTGGCGATGTCGCCGCCCGCTACGACGTGAAATACCACGACTACAAGCTGGCAGAAGTGAAGTCGAAGCTGAGGGTGCCGTGACGATCAGCGTGCCAGCTGCCGGATACGCGCCGCCGGGAAGCCGAACCACGAAGGCCACGAAGAGCAAGAAGAGAAGCAGTCACGCGCGCGTTGCCTTGGCGACCTTCGTGTCCGTCGTGGCCTTCGTGGTTGTCGTCCCATGCCCGATATTCGCGCAGGACGAGCGCATTGCCGAGATTCGCGTCCATGGCAACCACTCGACGCCGGATGCGATCGTCCTCGAGCTGAGCGGCCTCAAGGTGGGCGATGCGGTGACGGACAAGACGATCCGCGAAGCCGAGAAGGCGATCCGCCGCTCGCACCGCTTCTCGGACGTCGAGGTTCGCAAGCGCTATCTCTCGATCAGCGACCCGACGCAGGTGCTCGCGATGATCGTGGTCAACGAGAAGGCGGGTGTCAGCGACACCAATCTGACGCCGGGCGTCGGCAAGCGGCTGAAATCGTCGGCGATGTTCCTGCCGATCTTCAACTACCAGGACGGTTACGGGCTGACCTACGGAGTCCGCACGACGTTTCCGCATGCGGTCGGCGATCAGACGCGCGTGTCGGTGCCGCTCTCGTGGGGTGGTGAGCGGCGCGCGGGGGCCGAAGTGGACCACTGGTTCGGTGGATCGCGCGGTGTCCTCGGCCTCGGCAGGCGCGACCCGATGGTGCGGCTGATTGGAGGCTTTTCGATCTATCGCCGCGAGAATCCGTTCTACGAAGTCTCGGACCTCCGTCTCGAGGGTCGGGTCCGGGCCGAGCATCCGATCAACTCGTGGCTGCGGGTGGGCGGCACGGCGAAGACCGCGCAGGTGACGTTCGGCAACGACGGCGACGACCTCGTCGAAGCGATCCAGGACACCAGCGCGAGGCTGCTGCCGCCGCGGACCGTGAACCGTCACGATTCGTATGCGGCCGACGTAATCGTGGACACCCGGCTGGATCCGACCTTCCCGCGCAATGCGGTGTACGTGTCGTTCGGACCCGAGTGGCTGCGCTGGGAGAACGACGGGAGCGCCACCCGCTGGGATACGGACGCGCGCGGCTACGTCGGCCTTCCGAAAGGGATGGTGCTCGCGCTCCGCACCCAGCTCCTGACCTCGGACCAGCCGCTTCCGGCATCCGAACAGCCGCTGCTCGGCGGCACCGACTCGCTGCGTGGCTACGACGCCGGCTTCACCGCCGGCGACAATCTCGCGACTGTCTCCACCGAAGTCCGCATCCCGCTGACGACGCCACTCAGCTTCGGCCGCTTCGGCGTGAAGGGCTTCGTCGATTGGGGCGCCGTCTGGCCCGATGGCGCCCGTTTCGCTGACAACGACTGGCATCGCGGCATCGGCGGGGGTGTCTTCTTCGGTGCCGGTCCGCTGCTGATGGATCTCGCCGCCGCCTGGGCCGAGGACGGCAGCGCGCGAGTGAACTTCGGGCTCGGGGTCAGTTTCTAAGGTAGGGCGGACATAGAAGAATAACCACGAAGGCCACGAAGAACACGAAGGGCTGACCAATCCGTCTTCGTGGCCTTTGTGGGCCTTCGTGCCCTTCGTGGTTTGTATTCCCTGGCACCGCTCCTGCCGAATCCGCATTGAGCATCCCATCTCGCCGCCAGAATCATCGATCGGATGACCGCGCGAAAAACGATCGCCCGATGGCTGATGGTGGCTGCGCTCTGTGGCGTCAGTGCTGGTCGGGTGGTGGCTCAAGACAGCGCCGCCGCGCCGCAGCAGGGCCAGACCCCGGCGCCGCCGGCCGCTCCGGACACCCAGGTGAACGGCGCGAGCGCCGGCGATCAGCCGTCGCCGTGGCTCCTGGTGCCGGTGGTGTCGTCGAATCCGAAGCTCGGGACCACCGTCGGCGGCCTCGGTGCGTTCCTGCACAAGTTCGACGCTGAGAGCCGCGTCTCGTTGTTCGGCGCCACCTACCAGTACACGTCCACGCACTCGACCATCGCCGCGGTCTTCGCCCGCACCTCGTTCGGCGCGGACCACCATCGTCTTGCCGCGGTGGGGGTCTTCGGATACATCAAGAACGACTACGACGACTACCTCGGAACCGGCCAGCCCCTCCAGAGCAACGACGATCTGCGTGCCGTCATCATCCGCTACCTGTATCGCCTGAAGGGACCATGGTTTCTCGGGGCGCAGGGGAACGCCGCCAATTACCAGGTGATCGGCGAGTCCGCCGAAGACGAGTTCGCTCTCGAGACTCTTGGGGTCAAGGGCCTGTCCGCAGCATCGCTCGGGGCCACGATGATGCACGACACGCGCGATAACGACGACATGCCGACGCGAGGCTGGTACCTGAACGTGAACAACCTCGCGTACCGCGAATCACTGGGAGGATCTGCATCGTTCGACGCCTACCGCGCGGACTTCCGCGCCTTCTGGTCGCACGGCCGCGGCAATGTGTTCGCGCTGCGTCAGAACAACGCGGTGTCGATCGACGCTCCCGTGATCGCACAGTCGACCGTACTCCTGCGCGGCTACAAGCTTGGCCAGTACCTGGCGCCGTACATGTCCTCGCTCGAATTGGAGGAGCGCCTCTCGCTGCATCCCCGCTGGGGCGCCACCCTCTTTGCGGGCGCCGCCGCCCTCTACGGCGAGAACGACAGCCACTCGGCCAACAATGACGTGTACCCCATGTGGGGAGCCGGGCTGCACTTCGTCATCAAACCGGTCCAGCGGATGCTGGTCAACTTCGAGTACGCGCAGGGCGTCGAGGACAATCGCGGCGTGTACCTGAAGTTCGGGTACGGCTGGTAGCGTCGCGCAGAAAACACCACGACAACTCCCAACTGCCAACCGCTGTCGCTCGACCAACTCCCAAGGCTAGACGAGCTTCTTGACGACCACCAGGCTGATGTCGTCCGTCGGGTCCGCGAACGCCAGCATGTCGCTCCTGATGGCTTCGTAGATCGCCTGCGCGGACTGGTGCTTGACGTGCCGGAGCACGTCTTCCAAGCGGCTCGGGACATAGCTCTCGACACCGCGCTGGTGTTCGGTGAGGCCGTCGGTGTGGAGCAGCAGAATGTCTCCCGCACCCATCAGCGTCCACTCATTCGTCTGGTAGTGGTCCTTGAAGCCGAGCGCCGCATCGCCCAGCACCTCGCGATCGATGGTGTCGAACAGCGGCTGGATACCGAGCGGCGGGAACGACCGGCACAGCTCGGGGCTCACGTCCATGAACCGATCATGGCGGTTGGAAAACACCGCCGGGAACGGATGGCCGGCCGACAGGAAGCGGAAAGTCGAATCCGCGGAGATCTCGCCATAGAGCAGCGAGATGAACTTGTGGGCGCCGGACGACTGGTGAAACCGTGTGTTCAGGTTTTCGAACAGGTGACGCGTGATCTGGCCGGATGCGTCGAGTTCGTACGCGGCCCCCACCAGAAAGGCCTGGTGGAAGACGGCGGCCAGCAGCGCGTCGCTGACGCGATGGCCCGACACGTCCACCAGGGCGATGCCCGCGGTCCGCTCGCAGCGGCGCAGGTTGTCGGCGATATCCGGGCGCCCCTGAGCCTCGGCACGGGCGATGCGCGCGCGCAGGTCGAAACGCTGCTTGAAGTCGACGTAGATGATGTGATCGCCGCCGACTTCACCGCTGAGCGGCATGGTGCCGCCATAGACGTCGATCGACGCGATCTCCGGCAACTGGCCGGGACGAGGCAGGAGGTCCACCGCCATGTCGGTGAAGTGGTCCAGCTCGCGCTGCAATCGTCGGAGCGCGGTGCTGGCGTCGGAACCTGGAAGAATATGGGTCACGGTATTTTCGGGGTTGCACCGATCGTCGCCGGGGGGTGTGACGGTCACATGACACCGCGGCGATTTCGGCCTGCATCTCTATATGTCGGTGCTGACCGCCATGAACTGCAATGTTCGTGCAACGCTGCAAATATGTAGGCCTCATGCCGTGCGCTTACGATATTGACGCACGGCAACAGTCAGCACCACCACCGCGAATACCACCAGCATCGCGAATGGCCGCCCAATCTGTTGGACGCCGGCTCCCTTCATGAGGATCGCACGCGCGATCGTGACGAAATGCCGCACCGGATTGATCTGCGAGGCCGTCTGGACCCACGGAGCCATGCTGTCGATGGGCGTGAACAGACCGCTCATGAGGAGATAGATGTTGACAATGAAGAACGTGACGAACATCGCCTGCTGCTGCGTGCTGACGAGCGTCGAGATGAACAGGCCGATGCCGAGCGCCACGAGCAGGTAGACGGCGGCGACGCCGAACAGCAGGACGACGCTGCCCCGCACCGGGACGCCGAAGACCAGCACGCCGACGGCAAGCCCAATCGCCAGTTCCACCATCGCGATGCTCCAGTACGGCAGGAGCTTCCCGGCAATGAATTGGCCGCGGGTGATCGGCGTCACGTTCAACTGCTCCAGCGTTCCCAGTTCCTTCTCCCGCGCGATGTTCTGGGACGTGAGCAGCGTTCCGATCATGGTGACCAGCGCCACCAGGATGCCGGGCACCATGTAGTGCCGGTAATTGCGCGTCGGGTTGTAGCGCGTGTGCTGGACGATCTCGACGCCGCGCCCGCCCGCGCCGGGCCTGCGTCGCGAGGTGTGGCCGAGGGTCGTGGCGTCGCCGTCGCGAAGCCCCCCCGCCGACAGCTCTCCTGAATAGCTGGCCAGGATTGAGGTCGCGTACGACTGGACGATTCCGGCGGCAGATCCCTTCTCTGCGTTGAGCGTCAGCTGAACGTCGGCACGCCGCGTCCGGACCAGCGCCTCCTCGAAGTCGTGCGGGATCGTCAACACCAGCGTCGCAGTTCCCGCCAGCATCGAGCGATCGGCCGCTTCCAAGGATGCCGTCGTCCCGATGATGTCGAAGTGACCGGAGCCGGCGATCCGGTTGACCAGGCCTCTCGACGCCGCGGTGCGATCGAGATCGACGATCCAGGTCGGCGTATTGCGGATCTCGAATGTCGCGGCATTGGCGAGCACCAGCATCTGGACGATCGGCACGACCAGCGCCTGCGCCAGCGTCGCGCGGTCGCGCACGACGTGCAGGATTTCGGCGTGGGCGAGAAAGAAGATCCGCCGCATCGCTATTCCAGCCGTGCGTTGAACGAACGCGCCGCCGCCGTGAGCAGGATCAGCGACATCACGACCAGGACGAGGGACTGCGGCCACAGGTACTCGAGGCCGACGCCCTTCAGCATGATCCCGCGCGCGATCTCGACGAACCATCGTCCCGGGACAATATTCGAGAGAAGCCGCAGCGCCAGTGGCATGCTCTCCACCGGAAAAATGAACCCCGACAGCAGGATGTTGGGCAGCATGGTTGCCAACGCTGCACCCATCATCGCCACGCGCTGTGACGAGGTGCGTGCCGAGACGAGGATGCCGAGCGACAGCGATGCAAGGATGAACAGCAACGCTTCCGCCAGCAGCAGCGCCAGGTTGCCGCGCATCGGCACATGAAAGATCAGTCGGCCTTCGACGAGCACGGCGACCGCCGAGATGAAGCCGATGATCAAGTACGGAAAGACCTTGCCGACGATGATCGACCACGGCCGGAGCGGGGACACGAGCAGTGCCTCGAGCGTGCCTGTCTCCTTTTCGCGAGTCAGCGAGATGGCGGTCATCAGGGACGAGATGATCGTGAGCACGAACGCCATCAGCCCGGGAACGAACAGATTGGAGCTCTCGCGCGTCGGATTGAATCGCGTCCGGACCTGCGCGTTGATGATCATGGCGCGAGGCTTGTCAGCCTGGCGTGGCGCACCTGACAGGGCCTGGCCCGCGGTCACCAATTCCTGCTGGTATCCGATCACGACCGCCCGTGCATAAGACTCGAGCAGCGATGCCGTATTCGGCTCCGTCCCGTCCGTGACGATCAGCAGTTGCGCGTCGCCGTCGCGCACCTTCGCGGCAAAACCCTGTTCGAAGACCACGGCCTCCTGAATCGCTCCGGACTGAAACAGCGGTTCCAGTCCCTCCTGCCGCTGCAGGATGTTCTTCAGCTCGAACACGCCGGCCGCGGTGAAGCGGCTGCGGAGCGCAAGGGTCGTCTCGTCGGGCGCCGGATCGACGATGGCAAGGCGGACGTGTTCGACATCGGTGCGGATCGCGAAACCAAAGAGCACCACCTGCACGACCGGCAGCATCAGCACGACGGCAAGCGTCCGCGGATCGCGGCGGATGTGCTGCACCTCTTTGCGGAGCAGGCCGAGCAGCGATCTCACCGGGCCTCTCCGTCGGACACGGTCGTCGCGCCGGTCTTGACAGGTACCGGGTCCTTCCTGGGTTCCTGCCCGGGCCGTGCCAGGCGCACGAACACCTCGTCGATCGATGGCACCCCGAACTGCTGCTTCAGTTCGGCCGGCGTTCCGAGCGCGCCAATGCGGCCGTCGACCATGATCGAAATCCGGTCGCAGTACTCCGCTTCGTCCATGTAGTGCGTCGTGACGAGCACCGTCGTCCCGGCGCGGGCGGTCTCGTAAATCAACTCCCAGAACTGCCGACGGGTGACCGGATCGACGCCGCTGGTCGGTTCGTCGAGAAAGACGATGGCCGGCCGATGCAGCAGCGCAACCGAGAGCGCGAGCTTCTGCCGCCATCCGAGCGGCAGCTCGCGCACGGCGCGATCAGCGGCGCTGCCCATGTCGAGACGCGAGAGCATCCCGTCCGCTCGTTGCCGGATCTCCTTCAGCGAGAGGTCATAAATGCCGCCGTAGAGACGGATGTTCTCGCGCGGCGAGAGGTCCTCGTACAGGGAAAACCGCTGGCTCATGTAACCGATTCGCCGCTTGATGGCTTCGGACTCCTTGTAGACGTCGTGTCCGGCCACCGTTGCGGTTCCTCCACTTGGCTGGAGGAGACCGGTCAGCATCCGGATGGCCGTGGTCTTGCCGGCGCCGTTTGCGCCGAGAAAACCGAATACCTCGCCGGCACGTACGGCGAACGTGATGCGATCGACGGCGGTGAACGTGCCGAACGTCCGCGTCAGTGCCCGCGCATCGATGGCAACGTCAGTCACCGTGCCCCCGTTTCCTCGTCGGCGGGACCGCGCTGCGGATCTTGCCCCACGGCGTTTGTCGGCCGGGTTCCGCGCAACGGAGCCGTCGCGGGCGACTCCGGCTCACCCATTCGCGCGATGAAGGCGTCCTCGACTGTGGGCTCGATCCTCACCACTTCTGCGGCGTCTATTCCGTCCTTGCGCAGGAACTCTCGTAGTTCGTCGACGAGCAGACTTGCGGGCACGTCTGCACGCTGGTCGGTGTAGTGCAGTACTTCACCGAACGGAAAGACGCTGCGGACGTGCGGGAAGCGCCGCAGGGCCAGCAACGCGTCGTAGCGACGCGACGAGCGGATGCCGATCAACGGACGATCGAATGCCCGAGCGACCGCCGCCGGCGCATCGACGGCCAGCAGCCGCCCGCGCTGAATCAGCGCCACACGGTCGCAGCGGTCGGCCTCGTCCATGTACGGGGTGGACACGACGATCGTCAGCCCGCCCTCGCGCAGGCGGGCGAGCAGGTCCCAGAACTCGCGGCGGGACACCGCATCGACGCCGGTCGTCGGTTCGTCGAGGAGCAACATCTCCGGCCTGTGTACCAGGGCGCAGCACAGCGCGAGCTTCTGCTTCATGCCGCCCGACAGCGCGGCGGCACGGCGATCCTTGAACGGCGCCAGCTGCTCGTAAATCGGCGCAATCTGCGCGTATGACGCTTCGACGGTCGTGTCGAACACGGCGGCGAAGAACCGCAGATTCTCCTCCACACTGAGATCGGGATACAGCGAGAATCGGCCCGGCATGTAGCCGACGCGCTGCCGGATCGCCCACATGTCGCGAACGACGTCGAGCCCGAGAACGGTGGCCCGGCCCGAGTCGGGCGTCATCAGCGTCACCAGGATCCGGAACAGCGTCGTCTTGCCGCCGCCGTCAGGACCGATGAAACCAAACAGCTCACCCGCGCGCACCTCGAAGGAGACGCGGTCGAGCGCGGTATTCGCGCCGAAGGCCTTGACGACGTTATCGGCGGTTACCGAGCTCGACATCGACCGGCATACCGATCTTGAGCAGGCCCTTGTCGTTGGGCACGCGGATCTTTACGGCGTAGACGAGATCGTCACGCTCATCACGGGTCTGGATCGGCGTCGGCGTGAACTCCGCAGACGAGGCCACCCAGGTTACCGTCCCGGTCATCGACTCGCGCTGATCCTTCGCCACGTCAACGTTGACGCGCGCTGACGCACCAACCTTCACCGACGCGAGCTGCGGTTCCGTCACGTATGCCCGCACGTCCACGCTCGACAGATCCGCGATCTTGTACAGCGGTTGTCCGGGTTGCACGAACTCACCGGCCTCGGCGTACGTGACCAGCACGGTCCCGCCCGAGGGGTTGACGATGCGGGTGCGGCGGAGGCGATCGTCAACCAGGGCCACCTGCGCACCAGCCGATTCCGCCTGGCGTGCTGCCGTGCGTCGCTGCGCCGCCACCGCGGCGAGCTGACCCGTGTAGGCAGCGACCTGCTTCGACTGCGCGTCGATCTGTTCTGCCTGTGCCTTGACCTGATCCTCGAGGACACGGGCGTCACGTTCCGCCTGGTCGAGCTGCTGCGCGGTCGCCGCCTGCTGCTGGACAAGGCGTGTCGTGCGATCGAGATTGCGACGAGCGATTTCGAGCTGGCTCTCGAGGGCCGAACGCTGGGCGCGGGCGGCTGCAACCTGCGCCTCGGCCGCCGCGCGCTGCGCCTCGATGACGTCGCGTTGGCGGCCGACTTCGTCGACGCGCGATTCGCTGGCAACGTGCTGCGCCGACACCTGGTTGCGCTGCAGCTGCAGATCCGACGGGTCAATCGTGCCGACTGAGGCGCCCGGCATCAGCGCCTGACCCTCTGTGACGTCGAACGCGATGAGGCGCCCGCCGGCCTCGGCGGACACCGACACTTCGATCGCCTCGACGTTGCCGTACGCGTCGGGCATGTCGGCGCGTGAACATCGGGCGGCGCCCAGACCCACAACGAGGATGAGCAGGACAAGCGCTGGCCGTACGCGTCCGATCGTCATCACCGTACCTCCGCGCCAATGGTGGTCAGCACCCTGGCCCGCGCCTGGGCCAGCTCCACCTGGTGTGTGGCCTGAGCGATGCGCGCCTGCAGAAGCTCCGTGTCGCGGGCCAGGTAGTCGGACGAGGTGAGCACACCTTCCTGCAATCGCACCCGGGCGGTCCGCTCGACGTCGGCGCGCAGGTCGATAATCCGCTGGTCGGTCGCAAGCGCACGCGTGAGGTGCTCAATCGTCGCGAGGTCACCTTCCACGCCTGCGGCAATGCTCCTGGCAAATGCGGCTTCTTCCGACGACGTGATCTCCGACTGCAGCTGCTGCGCCTCGCGTTCCCGTCCGGTCGTTCCCCAGTTCCAGGCATTCCACTGCAGGCGCACCCCACCCACCCCGTAGGCTTCCCATTCGTTCTGAATGAAGTCGAGGGCCGGGCGGCCGAATCCAATCCGCCCGAAGGCGGTGACCTTCGGCTGCGACTGCACGCCGGTGACCTCCTGCTGCGCGGCGATGCGTTCCCGCGTTTTGCCGAACTGTTCGTACTCCGGGCGGAGTCGCAAAGTCTGCAGCTGGTCGCGCACGCTGGAAAACGGGGCCGCGAGGTCAGGAACCGTCGGAACGGCATCGGCAGGAATCGGGCGGCCGACGATCGTTGCCAGGCGGGCGATGGCGCCGCGCATATTCGCACGCAGTTCGTCAGCGTCCTGCTGCCGTTGCAGCAGCGTCGCTTCGATGGCCGCCGCGTCGGCCTGCACAGCAGTCCCCTCCTGCACACGGGCGTTTGCCTCACGGAGGCGGCCCTCGAGCTCGGTGACCGTCGCAGAGACCACGTCGAGACGCTGCTGCAGGGTGGCCGCGGCGAAGAATGCGTCGTTCACCTGCTGCCGTACGGCAAAGACCGCGGTGCGAACGCGTGCCTGCTGTTCCGCCAGCTGCGCGCGCTCCACGGCGGACTGGGCGCCGACACCCGGGTCCCACAGGCGCTGCTCGATCCGTCCGTAGATGTCGTAGTTGTCTTTCGGTGCCGAGAAGAAGGGTTTGCCGTCCGCCGTCAACAACGGGGTCGTCGGCGCGTCGGTCTGGTACTGCACCAGGCTCTCGACCGACGTCGCGGGGTACCACTGCCGCGACAGGTTCGCCAGGCGAAGCGATGACTGCGACTCCAGCAGCGCGAGCTCGCGAGTTCGCGGATCCGAGCTGATGGCGGCCTGCTGCAGGTCGGCGAGCTGCAGCTGCATCCCTGGAGACGCCTGCTGCGCGAACGCGGGTGCGCTGCCAGACACGACGTGGAGAGCGGCGGTCGCCAGGCACGCCAGAGCGCCGACGCGGGTCCGCCTGGCTGGTCGCGCCGTCACGACGGAGCCGTCCCGGCGGATCACGGTCGGAGCGCCTTCATGAAGAACTCCGGAAGCTCGCGCTTGCGGTCGTGAATGAAGCGCGAGAATCGCTCGCCATCGAGCCCGAGCAGGGCGGCGAGCATCGGTTGAGCGGCAAACGGGAAGATGCAGAGCGACAGCAGGTTGACCAGGAACTGCTCCGCGCGAATGGGACGCATGCGGCCGTTGCGTACGTCGCTACGGATTTGCGCCTGGATCGTCGTGAGCACCGTCTGACCCAATGCACCCGGCCGCTCGCCGGTGAGCGCCGCCAGGAGCTGGTGGATGCGTTCCGGGTGATACGCCAGCTCGCTGATGATGTACGCGGGCAGATACGGGGTGCGCGAGAGGCGATCGAGCTCCACGGCAATCACCTGACGGATCTTGTCCTCGAGGGAGAGATCGGACAGCAGGATGCGGGCAACCGCCGGAAACAGCTCGCTGGCGGCGCGATGGAAGACGGCGGTGGCGAGCCGCTCCTTGCTGCGGAAGTAGTAGTGCAGCAGCGCGCTGTTCACGCCCGCCTCGGCGGCAATCTCCTGGGTGCGGGCGCCGGCGGTGCCGCTGCGCAGGAACACCCGGTGCGCCGCGTCGAGAATTTTCCGCTCGGTGTCGCCGTCGGGCGGCGGCGCTGCCCGCAGGCGCCGCGTCCCCGCTTTACCAGATTGTTTAACCATCCAGTTAACGACTGGACAAACTCTAGATCACTCGCGTGGGCGTGTGCAACCTGTCAAATGTGCGAGGCGGGACCGGGGTGGGGACCAGCGTCGCGACGGCTCGGTGGGAGCGAGGGCGCGCCACCCTGACGTCGGGACGGCAGCAGACGCGTATTAACGGCCGCCGAGGAGTTCGGTGGCGAGAGCGGCCGCCTTGTCGGCGAGGGTGGATGCGAACGTGTAGTTGCGATCTTTCAACGCCTGCTCCGCCTGCTCGTTGAATCGCTTCGACGCTTCGTATTGCGCCTGCCCGTCGGCGCTCAACTTGCGGTAGTCGACGCGCTCCAGATCCGACTTCGCCTTGCCCATCACACCGCGAATGCGGCGGTCGGCGGCCGCATCAGCCTGCGTCAGCGGCCGCGCGGCAGGCGCTTCCGTTGGCGGCGGGGACGGCGCCTCGGCCTTCGGCTCCTCGGGCGGGTTCTGCACCTGCGGCGTCGCGGGACGAGTGGCGGCGGGGCGGCGCGGCGGCGTCGCCGCAGTCCGGGGCGGCGGCGCGGCTTCTTCGGGATCGGGCGGTGCTTCCGCCAGTGGCGGTTCTTCTTCCACCGGCACGAGCACTCGCGGAGGCGGCGTCGGGACGTTCAGGGGCGGGCCGTCCGGGGCAGCCTTGGCCTGCGCTTTCGCGCAGCCCCCAGCCAGCAAGGCCAGATGCAGAATGCCAAATGCAACAAGAACACGGAGCACAACGGGGAAACGGACTCGTCCGCGGCTCCCATGGCGCATCGTGTCTTGTGCATTGTGCAGTTCGTGCATAGCTCTCATCCGTTCGCGCGCGGCAGCAGCACCTTGAACGTGGTGCCGCGCCCGGGAGTGGACTGAACTTCCACCTCGCCATCGTGCAGCTGCACGATCCGGTAGACGAGGGACAAGCCGACGCCCGTACCATGATCCTTCGTCGTGAAGTAGAGATCAAAGATTTTGGGCAGGTGCTCCGGCGCGATGCCGACCCCCGAATCCTCGACACGGATCTCGACCCGTCCGCGCGACGCCGGGGCGCAGACCAGCCGCAAGGTGCCCCCGTGCGGCATCGCCTGGCAGGCGTTCAACGTCAGGTTCAGGAAAGCCTGCCGCAGCATCGCCGGGTCGCCGTTCACCGCCGGGGCGGAGGCCGCACATTCCTCGATGATCCGCACCCCGTTTTTCTGCGCTTCAGGACCCAGTACCGGCACGATCTCGCCGAACACGTCGTGCATTCGCACCGGCTGCAGGCGAAGGTCCTCGGGCCGTGTGAATTTCAGGAAACCTTGCACCACCTCGTCAAGCCGCCGGATCTCCTTTTCGATGATCTCGACGTGCTGCAGTTCGTCCTCTTTCGCCCGTTCTGACGGGCCGCGCGCGTCCACACCCAGGTCCAGGCGACCGACGCCCGCGACCGCCGGAACCGAGCCCCGCCGGCCGATCTTGGTGCGCAGCAGCTCCAGGTGGATCATCATCGCGTTCAGCGGATTTTTCACCTCGTGGGCAATGCCGGCGGTCAGGCGGCCCAGCGCCACCAGCTTGCGCGAGTACGCCAGCGTGGACTGCACCCGCGCCAGATATTCGACGTTTCGCTCCACCAGGAGCACGCCCACCAATTCCCCGTTCACGCCGGAAATGGCGTGGGTCAACAGCAGCCGTTCGCCCTCCTGCACCGGCCCGCGCGAGACGCGGGACGCGAGCGTCTCCTCAACCAGGGTGCGATACACGCTTCCCACTGGCAGGAGCGCCTGGAGCGCACGTCCGATCGAGTCGGGCGGCAACGACTGCTGCATGGCGGGATTGCTGAACAGCAGTTCTCCGTGTGGGTTGAACAGCGCAACCGCGTCTTCCAGGTGCTCCACCGTCGCCTGCAGGTTGGCCTTCTGACCCGCCAGCAGCGAGCGATCGGCGGAGAGCTGCTGGCTGACCGTATTGAAGAAGGATCCCAGCTCGCCGAATTCGTCACCCGGCGGCAGATCGAGCGTGACACCGAACTCGCCTTTCCCGAGTCGCGTGAGGCCGCTGCGAATCACGTGAATGGGACGCAGGAGCAGCTGTGCGAGCAGTCCGGCGACGAACACGCCGATGCCGAGCGCGCCGCCGGCGATGTACAAGGCGCGCGTTAACGACTTGTTGAGCTCGCGTTTCATCAGCAGCGTCGACATCGTCACGCTGACCATGCCATAGGTGCGATCGGCCAGCTGAATCGGCTCACGGTTCTCTAGCACCGCGCCCTCGGGCGTATAGATCACCAGCAACTGCTGATAGGCGTCGGATTCGGCGGCTTCGTGCAGGCCTTTACGGCGCGGAGCAACGCTGCCGACATCCCTTCCGGTGTTGTTGCCGTTGACGACGACGGTGGAATCGGCGTCGAGCACCGATGCGTCGATCACGCCGACGTCGTAGAGGCTGGACTGGAGAATGGCCTGAAGACCGGGGTCCGTGCGGAGTCGGGCGTAGGGGTCCGGCCCGTCGGTGACGAGGTCGCGCGCGCGATGAATCGCCGCTTGCGTGAGCAGCTTTGCCCGCGCATCGCTCTCCTGCAGGACGACCTTCGCCACTTGCGCCAGATACAGCACGCTGATGACGATGACCGTGATGCCGACAATCGCCGTGACACCGGCAATCTGTTTCGCGCGGATGCCGAGTCTCATGACTCACTGGTCAATGCACAACGCACAATCCGTCCGAGATGCTCAATCGAGCCGCTGAACTCGTGAGCGTCGAGCATTGTGCATTGTGCCGTGATTACTGCGACACCACTTCGTCGGTCTTGCGCCCGGGGACGCGACCGCGCAGCTTATTCAACTTGTTGTGCAGCGTCTTCAGGCTGATCCCGAGGATTTCCGCGGCCCTGGTCTTGTTGTCGCGCGTGTGCTCCAGGGTCATCAGGATCAGACGGCGCTCGGCCTCTTCGACGGTCGTACCCGGTGCAATCGACAGCGTCGGCTTCACGACCTCGGGCGAATCCGCCACGAGCGGCGGCAGGTGCTTCGACTCGATGAACTCGCCGGTCGACAGGATCACGGCGCGCTCGATCACGTTGCGCAGTTCGCGCACGTTGCCGGGCCAGTTGTACTGCTCCAGCACCCGCATGGCGGCCGGCTCGATCGCCGACACGCTCTTGTTGTTGCGCTGATTGAATTCCGCCAGGAACGACTGGATCAGCAGCGGCAGATCTTCCTTGCGTGCGCGCAGCGTCGGCAGATCGATGGCGAAGACGTTGAGACGGTAGTACAGGTCCTCGCGCAGCCTCCCGTTCTTCACCGCTTCGGCCGGCACGACATTGGTCGCCGCGATGACGCGGACGTCCACGGACTGCTCCTGGCGTCCGCCCAGACGGCGGAACCGGCGCTCCTGCAGCACGCGCAGCAGCTTCACCTGCGTCGCTGGCGTCATCTCGGCAATTTCGTCGAGAAACAGCGTGCCGCGGTCGGCCAGCTCGAAGCATCCTTCGCGGCGATCGACGGCGCCGGTAAACGCTCCCTTTTCGTGGCCGAAGATCTCGCTCTCGAGCAGCGTTTCGGGAATGGCGGCGCAATTGATCGGCACGAACGGCGCATTCGCGCGCGGACTGAGCTGGTGAATGGTCTGCGCCACCAGCTCCTTGCCGGTGCCCGACTCACCCCAGATCAGCACCGATGCCGACGTCGGCGCCGCCTGCTCGATGGTCTGGTAGATCTTGCGCATCTGCACACTGCTGCCGATCATCCGTCCGAACGTGCCGTGCTCGCGGAGCTGCTTGCGGAGGACTTTGACCTCGCGCAGCGTGTCTTGCCGCTCGACGATCTTGTCGAGCAGAATCTTGAGGCGCTGCGGTTCGATTGGTTTGGTCAGGTAGTCGTAGGCGCCTTCCTTGATCGCCTCCACCGCGGTTTCGACGGTGCCCTGCGCCGTCAGGATCACAACAGTGAACTCACCGCCGTCGTCCTTCAGCGCGCGCAGCAGGTCCAACCCTCCCATGCGCGGCATGACCAGGTCGCTGATGATGATCGATGGACGGAAGGCGGTAATTCGATGGAGGGCTTCTTCGCCGTCGGCAGCCGCGTCGGTGGTGAAGCCCCACGTGCGGACGAGTTCGGTGAGGCCAAGTCGGGTGCTGGGCTCGTCCTCTACAACCAGGACGCGCTCGGCGGTCGGTGTCGTCATTACTTCCTCGGGCCTCGCTCGCGGGAGGATGGCGGCGGATGGCACATGAACCGAGTCTAGCCTGTCGTTTTTACACTATCCAGCACAACCGGTGAAACGTCACATCTCGGAAAATTACGGTGTCCGAACCCGTAACCGTTTGAAATGAATCGATTTCGGGCCGATATTAGCCGGTGAGCCCTGGCCGGCAGCCGGTAGCCGGTGGGTCGGTAGCCAGAGCCGATCACCGGTGGCCGAAAGCGATGGCCGGTAACCACCAGTCTGCCGCCGGTAGCTGCTAGCAGCCGGCATTCAGCCGGTGGCCAGTAAGCTGGTGGCCTGTAGCCTGCACCCTGTGGCGCTGACGATGTCCGAATCACTGGCTCCAACGGAGCCCATCCCCGCCAATCCGGACCCAGGCCTGACGGCGGGGCAGCGACGGATTGTGGCAATCTTCGAGATCCTTCTCTGCTCGAGTGTTCCCACGCAGCTGGTCCTCGGCTACGCCCTGACGCTGGGCGGCTGGTCGCCGACGACCGCGAACGGAGCGCTGTCGATGCCATACGTGCTGACACTGTCGCTGGCCGACACGCTGCTGCTGATCGTGTTGATGGTATCGCTGATGCGAGTCCATGGGGAGGACGCGACGGGGCTCTGGCTCGGCGAACGGTCTGTCCGGAGGGAAGCGCTCATCGGCCTCGCGCTCATTCCTGCAATCTTTATTTCCGTCGTCGTGCTGCTCAACGCGCTGCGTCTCCTCTTTCCGAGCCTCCACAACGTCGCCGTCCAACCCGCTCGAAGCGCTCGCCGGTGACTCGGTCGAACAGGCGGCGCTGTTCATCGTGCTGGTCATCGTCGCCGGCGGCATCCGCGAGGAACTGCAGCGCGCTTTTCTCCTCCACCGGTTCGAGCAACACCTGGGTGGAGCCAGGGTGGGGGTGGTCGTCCTGAGCACCGCGTTCGGACTCGGGCACTACGTGCAGGGATGGGACGCCGTCGTCACGACCGGCGTGCTGGGCGCGTTCTGGGCGGTGCTCTTCCTGGATCGGCGGAGCAGCATCGCGCCCGTCGTGAGCCACGCCGGCTTCAACTCGCTCGAAATTCTCCGGGTGGTGATCGCACCGCGCTAGCGAAACGCGTCGATCCCAACTCCCTAATTCGAGAAGCCAGCTCGCAGCGCAATCGCCACGTTCGGCGGGTGGCGAAACGGGCTTGGGCGAAGGCGGTTGGAGGTAGCCGGCGTTCAGCCGCAGCCGGACTACGGCATCGGAGTCGCGACGTCGGTGCGGGCCCGCAAGTCGAGCAGCCACCGATCCAGCTGACTGCGCCGGCGTTCCGCATTGGCGCGCTGACGTGCTGCGGGCAACGCTTCCTCGAATGGGATGAGAACACCGTTACGACGGAACTCGTCCGGGTGAGCGTCATAGTAGCCGGCGGCCTCGTCCTGCGTGACCTGTTGCGCGGTGCCGAACCGCTGATCGACGTAGCCGTCGATGCGCAGCGTGTCGCGGGCAAGATCCCGCAGGCGCTCGTCGTCTGTCCCCGTCGTCGCCATCAGGTCGGCCAGCCGCGATCCCGCAGCTGCACGCTCACGCGCGACTTCCGCAGCAATCGCCGCGTCTGTCGGTTCCTGCGGCGGAAACCGCGCCACTTCGATCAGCAGCAGCTGGCGATCGATCATTCGCTGCAGCACCGCCTCGTCGGTCGCGCCTTCGACGATACCGAAGCCACGCGCGGCCTGCAGTTCGGAGAGGGTGATGGCACTGCCGCCGACGCGGGCGACGATCCGGTCCAGCAGCTGCTGCGCAGCCGCCGCGTCGGAGTGCAACATGCAAAAGGCAAAATGCACACTGAGGAACACGCGCAGGATCGGCGTGAACAGCGCAACGTGTTCCACCCTGCCGGATCGTGGCAGCGCCTGCGCCTGTTGCATTCTGCATTCTGCATTTTGCATTGGTCAGAACGCCTGCCCCAGCGAGACGTGCAGCACGGTGTGTCGCTCCAGCGTGCCCGGGACGAGCTGCCGTGGATCGAGGTTGATGCCCCAGTCAACACGGATCGGTGCGGACAACAGCGGTAGCTTGATGCGCGCACCGAAGCCGACCGCCGGACGCAGTTCGGTCAGGTCGAGCTGGTTGACCTTGGTGTAGACGTTGCCGGCGTCGACGAACGTCACCGCCTGCACCGACCACGGCATGCTCACGCGAAGCTCCGCGTTCAGAATCACCACCGCGTTGCCGCCGGTCGGGAATCCCGAGGAGGTGATCGTCTCGGTCGTGCCAAGGCGATCGAGCGAGAACCCGCGGACGGTGGTGTCACCACCGGCGAAGAAACGCTCGCTCGCGGGCAGGTCCTCGACGAGATCGTTGTCCACCACGCGCGAAAACCCGTGCGCGACGCCCAGTCGGCCTCCGAGTGCGAGGATCGTCCGGCGCTTGAGCGGCAATTGCGGGTAGGCGAACGCTTCGAGGTAGGTCTTGACGAAGCCGACTTCCGAGCCGAGGGCGCGCAGCGCGACGTCGGTGGTCAGACTCACGACATTGCCACCGGCCGGATCGAGCAGGTCCTGCCGCCCGCGGATCACCGTGCCGGACAGCTTGGAGAGCCGTACCTGGGGAAACAGCCGGTCGATGATCGGCTGTTCGTCCTCGCTGAACACCTCATTGAACAGACGCGTGCGTTCGAAGGAGTACCGGCCCGCGAGGCTGTACTTGTCTGATACGCGCAGGCCGAGTTCGGCGCGCGCCTCCCGCCGATTGAAATCGAAGCTCGATCGGCTCGCCTGCTCCACGGTGCCGGTCAGCAGCAAATCGGCCCGGGTCTCGAACACCCGTGGCTCACGGTAGGTGGCGAACACACGGTATTCATTGAACCCGGTGTCGGTCGTCGTCTGAACCTGATTCGTGGTGTCGTCGACGACCACCTGATTGACTTGCCTCAGCGAGACGCGGGTGAACAGATCGATGGAGCGGTTCTTTCCGCCCATGTTGCGACGGCCGATTTCAAACGAGCCGCGCGGCACGAACTCGAGGTGTTCCTCCGCCTGACCCTGATCGTTGGTACGGAGGTATGAACCGACTTCCATACCGGCACCATACGCCTGGGAGTTGGGAGGCGCTTCCTCGACTTCGACGAGCACGTCGCGCGAGGGATCGCTGCCATGCTGAATCGCGGTGATCCGGACGCGCCGGAACAGGCCCAGCGCGGTCAGCCGCTGCTGGCTCTCGATCAGCGCGGCTGAGCCGAGCGGCTCTCCCTCTTTGAGCACCAGCTCGCGCTGGATGATCGCCCGTTTCGTCCGCCGGTTCCCGTTGATGATGATGTGATCGACGTAGATCTGCTGCCCTTCCGACACGCTCAGGGTGATGTCTGCCTGCGTGTTGTTCTCCGCGATCGCTGCGGCCGCGTTCACGACGGCGGCTTCGTAGCCGCGGTTCCGGTACGTCGCCTCGATCAGATCACGGTCGGCGACCAGATCCACCTCCGAGTACGGTTTCCCGGGTATCGACATCAAGGGTCGCCGCAGTTCCGCTTCGCTGATCGCGGTGTTCCCGCGAATCGTGAGCAACCGGACGATCGTTTGCTGCCCCTGGTTGACCGTCACGGCCACCTCGACGTGCCGCTCGGCATCGTCCGACTGGCGGTTCGGGACGATGTTGACCATTGCCCGCACGTCAGCGTTGGTATAGCCCTGGTTGCGATACAGGTTCCGAACCGCGGCGATGCCGGCATCGATGGTCGACTGGACGAACGGCTCGCCCTTCTTGAACCGCAGCGCGGTGGTGATGTCGGTCGACGTAACCGCCATGTTCCCGGTCACCGACAGGTCGTCCATCAGATACCGCGGACCGGCGCTGACGTCGAATGTCAGGGTCAGCTCATTGCCGTTTTCGACGGGCGTGTAGTCGACCATCGCGTCGCGATACCCGCGCCCACGAAGGTAGCTGACGATGCCGTTCTGCGCATCCTCGAGGAGATCCTGACTGACCGAGGCTTCGTTCTTGATTGGGACCAGCCGATCGCGCTCGCCCGAGGGAATCGGGTCGCCGGTGAACGCGATCGTCACGTGGGGTCCTCGAAACACATCGAGGGTGACGTCGGCCCCGGACGGCCCGAACTCGGCCATGTGCGATGCGCGCGCCTCGAGATAGCCACGTTCGCGCATCGACGTCACATACCGGTCCAGTTCCTTGTCGATGCGCGCGGCGTCGTAGGGCTGACCGGCGCGGACGTCAGGCGCACCGACGACCACATTGGGTGCCGTCTGGTCCTCCTGGTTCACCGTCACCTGGGCGATTCCCACTCGCGGCCCGGCCTGGATCTCGAACACCAGTGTCGCGCGGTCCGGGTTGTGCGTTTCCTCCAGTTGCGGTGTGACGGCGGCCTGCGGATAGCCGCGCAGCTTGTAGGTGTCTTTCAGGAGGCGCGCGACCTCGTCGCGTCTCCGCGCCGGCGGTATGGCGAGACCGAAACGGTCCCGGACGGCGCGCCGGAGGTCGTCCTCTGGAAGCGCGACCATTCCGCGAAACTCGATCTTGTCGACCGGATGCGACGGAAACAGCACGTATCGGACTCGCACCCCACCGGGCGCATCGTCCCGGTACGCACGCACGTCGTCGAACCGGTTGAGGCTGTTGAGATGTTCGATTGATTCACGAACCAGCTGGATGTCGAGCGGCTTGCCTACCTCCGTTTCGATCAGCGAGGTAATCGCCGGATCGGTCAGGACGCGCCCCTCCTGCTCGATGCGAAGCTCGGTCACCGTGGGGAGCGCCGGAGGCGCCTGCGCGGTCACGCCCGGCGCGAAGGCCAGAATGCAGAGTGCGGAATGCAGACACAGCAGAGACACGCGACTCCGCACGAGGCCCGGGTCGACAGTCCCCTGGCGATTCCTGCCAGTCACGCTGTCGGCATTCTGAATTCCGGCTTCTGCATTTCGGGGCATCAGAAAACGTGGCGAACCCGCACGTCGATCGCATAGGTGCGATCCTCGTTGCGCGACAGGACCCATGACAGACGGTCGGTCTGATCGTATTCGAGGAGGATGATCTGATTGCGGGTCGACTGCGTGAGGCTGCGCGAGTACGTCAGGTAGACCTTCTCCGAGAGCCGCTGACCGATGGTGACGCGCGCGCCCGGTTCGAGCCGCGCCGCCTGCGAGTTGGGATCGATGAGCGTCGGCGTCAACTCGAACTGATCGACCCCGAACGTCTGCTGGATGACGCGCCCGATATCGGACGAGACCGCACCGGTCAACGCCCGGCTCGCTCGATCACGCAGCAGCTGCTCGGCCGGGGTCACATTGCTGCTGTAGCGGCGCACCTCCTGATTGCGGCCGGGCGTGACGTCGCTGAACAGCAGGGCCAGGATGTCCAGTTCCGGCAGCGGCGGATCCGACGACAGATTGAAATCGAGGCGATTCGGCGGTCCGACCACGCGCAGCGAGACCTGGTAGGTGTCGCCCGGCACGCGCACCCGCGTCTGGGCTTCAAGATCGAAGAACGGCTCGATGCGGATCGGATTGTTGAAGTCGATCGTGCCGCGCGTCAGGACGTAACGGCGGCCTTCGAGCAGGATGTCGCCACGGTTGATCTCCGTGCTCCCCAGCAGCGTCGGGCGGTCGAATGTGCCACCGAGCTGCACGTCCGCGGTCGCTACCAGCCGGAACAGATTGTTCTGCACCCTCAGGCTTTGCGGCGCGAGAATGTGGACGTCGTACCGCAGCGGCAACGCCTCCTGTAGTGTCGCCGACGCGGGCGCCCCAGACGTGGACGTCGTCACGGCGCCGCCAACCAGGTTGAAAATGTCCGTCTCGAAGGTGCGCGAATACAGCGCGTCACGCACGTACACGTCGCCGCTGAGCGTCGCTCCTTGTAGCGTGCCCTGCAGCATCAGCGTCGCGTCGATCTTCGAGCGCATTCCTTCGGGGTAGCGAACCGTCATCCCCTGGCCCGTCATGATCACGTCGAGCCGCCCGGGCTGATATCCCTCTTTGTCGATTCGCCCGAAGAACTGCACGGGACCGTCCCCCAGGCTTGCCGTCAGCCCGTCGAGCGTGACGCCGCGCGAATCGAAGCGCGCCGTGCCCGCGATATTCTCGAGTGAATTCGGGAGCGCGAAGTGGCGCAGGCGGCCATTGTCGATCGTCAGCGTCCCACTCACCGTCGGATCGTTCATCGACCCGACCAGCGACGCGTCGAGCACCGCGCGGCCGCTGCTGCGGACGTTCTGCACGAACCCCTGCAGCACGGCCAGGTTCGCGTCCCCCTTGGCGCGCAGGTCGATGCGGTCGTCGTGCAGGTAGACGACGCCGTTCACGTCGAGCTCGGTGCCATCGCCGACCAGTCGCATCTGCGTGACCTTGAGCGTGTGGCGGTCCAGCGCGATGCGAATTGGCAGCCGGCTGTTACACGGCTGCGCATCCTGCGGCGGACAACACGTCTGCTGATCCGGGGGACAGCAGTCCGCCTGGCCAGGCGCGCACGAGGGGTTCCTCAGTTCGTAGTCGAACAGGCGCGCATCGAGCTTGTCTACCTCGGCGTCGACGACGAGATGGTCGATGTCGGCGAGGGCCCCCACCACATGCACGGTGCCGCTGGCGACGGCAGTCGTGAACGGCGAGAGACGGGGATCGAAGACTCGCGCGTACGGATCGAGCGAGGTATCGGTGGCCTGAAACGTGAGGTCCACGTCCAGCTGATCGTCGAGCGCGACCTGGCCGCGCCCCGAGATCTGCAGGCGCTCGGACGCCGCCTCCAGCCGCAGCGTCATCAGGTCGCCGCTGATCCCGATATCCCCTGTCACGACGCCCACACCTTCGTCCTTGACGAAGAAGTCGCGCAGAACAGCGTGGACGTCGTACTGAGGCATGTCGAACGAGCCGCTGCCGCCGGCGGTGAAATCGATCAGGCCTGACAAGGGAAACGGCGAGTTCTTCGCCACCGTGAGGCTGTCGAGCGGGATCGCCGTACCGTCGAAACTGAAAGAATAGCTGCCGTTCCAGCCGACGGAGGCAGTGCCCTTTCCCCGGCCCGCACCCTTGACGAGCTGAAGATTGCTGAGCGTCACTCCATCGCCCTGAAGGTTCAGCGCCGTCGTGGCGGAATCGAATGATTCTCCGTATGCGACGCCGTCGGTAATCGTCATGTTGCCGACGCCGAGCGGCATGGTGTAGTGGCCGTAGACGTGGAACTCTCCCGACAGCAGGCCCTCGAGGCGGTATTCGTCGAGGTCGAACGCGTGCTTCAAGTCTGCAATCGGCCGATTGGTGATCGTCATTCGGGCGTCGAGCTCTTCACCGTCGTCGCGGCGGGGATAGCCGAGCGAAAAGCGGCCATCGGCGGTAATCGTCGAATCGCCGGACCGAATCACTGCATCCTTGACGTCGGCGTAGCTGTTCTCGATCACCGCGCTGCCGGAAGCGCTGCCCCACTCGACGTCGAACGTGTTCATGCGTTCGCCGGCAAAGGTGCCCTCGATGCGCGGGCGGCGGAAGCTGTTGAGCATCACGCCGTCGAACGTCCCGTAGCCGCCGACCTGAATCGCCCCGGTGCGCGACCCGAAGGCGGTCAGCACGGCGGCGAAGAGGCGATCGCTCGCCTGCCAGTCGGCGCTGCTCACGTGAAACGGCATGCGCGACTGCTCGCCGTACGCGGTGCGGCCTTCCATTTCCACGTAGGTGTCAGGAGTGGCAATGTGGCTCGCCTCGATCTCGATCGCCTCACGGTCGAAGCGGTAGGTGATATCGCCACCGATCGGGACCGGCTCCTCCGGCAACTGCGCGGTAAACGGACCGAAAGCCTTCGGACGGGCGTATCTCTGCTCGATGGCGGCCACCGGGAGATCCTTCGTCATCAGACTCACGTTGTCCGGAGCCGAGAGATGTACAGACGCCGTTGCCGTGGTGCTCGGACCAGAGTCCCAGCGGCCACTCCAACAGGTTGTGGCCGGTCGCGCGCCCGGCGACTCGGAGGCCATCGAGCTGGAGAAAGTCGCTGAACGTCTTGAGATCGACGTTTCGATAGGCCGCGTCGAAGGTGTTCTGCGTACGAGCGCCGTTCTGTCCCAGCAGCATCAGATAGCTGAATCTGGTGTCGCCACCGTACAGAGAGGCAGTGGCGTTATCGACGAGCAGCTTGTCGGCGGTCCAGAGGACGTCGCCTTTCAACCTGCTGAAGCGATATGCGTTGACGCCGGTCAGGGGCGACGAGAAGGTGCCCTTCAGCTCGCGCCCCGTACGCGTGCGATCGGGGAGCTGCTCCTTGAACATGTGGAACGTGCCGGTGAACTCGCCGACGCCGGTGACCGTGAACTTCTCGTTCCCGAACCAGATGGCTTTCTGCGTCGGAAAGTCGATCGTCGACTTCATGGTGTAGAACTGCTCGGGCCAGCGGTTCAGGTCGACTGAGCCTACCAGCTGCGTTCTGGCGCCCGCGCTGTCCAGGTCGATGCGATCGAATTTCACCAGCGTCCCGTCCAGCTTGAACGACGAAGTCATGTCGATTCGGAAGGGGAGGTACTGCTGAAACGTGACCAGGCCGTCAGAGAACTTCGCCGTACCGGTGTATTCGTCGCGCCGGCTTCACGACGGTCACGTCGAGGTTTCGCGTAATCACCTGCCACGGCGTCCCCTTGTCGTCGAAGGTGAACTGGCCGCCATACGCATGCACGAGCTGCAGCGTCGTCGTCCACCGCCTCGGGTCCTCGGACTTGGGACGCGTGGGGAACCTGGGGAAGCTGCTGCGGCCGTCCTTCGTCAACTCCACGTACATGTCCCAGTCGGACATCTCGATGGTGTCGAGCACGATGCGGCGGTCGAACAGCGTGTCCCACGGCATCGACACGGCGATCCGCTTCGCCCTGAGCCAGGGCCGCGACTCGGGCGTCAGCCCCCCTATGACGAGGTCTTCGATCACGAACTTGCCAGTCCACAGATGAATACTCAGGCGGCCGATCGTCATCGAACGCTTCAGATAATTGCTCCCCGCCCGCTCCGCCTGGCCTTTCAGTGACGGGCCAAGGTCGATCGTGACTGCGGTGAGAAGTCCCGCCAGTACGACGACGAGCACCACCGCGATGCCCATCAGCACATGGCGGGCGCGAAGCCTGAGCAGGCGCGTGCCGAAACGCACATAGAGCAGCGCCGCGAGGACCGCGCCGAGAATCGCGAACACGAGGAGAGTACGCAAGACGCCTGGTTACTCCAGCACTATCAGTATGGCGCCAGCGTCGACGGACATGCCTTCGGTCACGTTGACATCCCGGACGAGCGCGTCGCCTGGAGCGCGCAGTTCGTTCTCCATCTTCATGGCTTCGACCACGACCAGCGCCTGTCGTTCCACCACGCGATCTCCCGCCTTCACGAGCACTCTGATGACACGTCCCGGCATGGCACTGGTCACCAACCGTGAGCCGCCGCTGGTGGCCGGCCCGCGCCCTTCACGCCTGCGCACCCGTGGATCGACGACGCGTGCAGGAACCGGTTCGCCGTTCACTCGAGCGAGCCAGAGGCCGGAGCGATCGCTTTCCAGCGTTACGTCATACGACGTGCGCGGGCGATCGAGATCGGCCCCACTCGATGGCCGTCGTTGGCCCAATGAGCTCGATCGGGTCAGCGTATCGCCGAAGAGAAGAGACCAGCCCGCGCCAACCCGCTTCGCGTCCACATGGAGCGACCGGCCGCCGACCCTCACGACCCATTGCTCCCCGGCGCGGTCGAGCTCGATGCGGCGCACGCGTCCGCCAATGTCGACCTCGACCGTCACCCGCGAAGATTCTCCGCACGCGCCACGCGTTTCCAGTCGCCGTCGCTGTTTCGCGGCGGCGGCGACGACTGCGGCCCGTCCGCGATCTGAAGTGCGACGGCGATGGCCGCGACCTCTTCAAGGGACGCATCCGGGGCTGAGAACGCGTGTCCAGCGCGCCTGTGCAAGAGCTCGTCCAGATAGGCGGTGTGAAACTGCGCCGACGAGAACTCGGGCTGCCGGACGATCCAGCGGAAGAACGGAACGGTGGTCCGGATGCCGCGAATGTCGTATTCGTCCAGTGCGCGCCGCATCCGGGCAATGGCGCGCGGCCGGTCCTCGGCCCACGCGATCAGCTTCGATATCATCGCATCGTAATAGATCGGGACCTCGCCGCCGGGCTCGATGCCGCTGTCGTCCCGTATTCCCGGTCCGTCCGCTCTGCGGACTCCCGTGATGCGGCCGGGCGACGGCATGAACCCGGCGTCCGGGTCCTCGGCATACACCCGACATTCGATCGCGTGGCCGCGTGGCGTGAGCAGCTGCCGCGGGTCGATGTCGAGCCGTTCGCCGCGCGCGATCCGAATCTGCCACTGCACGAGGTCGACTCCGGTCACCATCTCCGTGATCGGGTGCTCCACCTGCAGCCGCGTGTTCATCTCCAGAAAGTAGAAGCGACCGTCTTCATCGAGCAGGAATTCAATCGTTCCCGCGTTGGTGTAGCCGACCGAACGCGCAACGGCGGCCGCGGCAGACGTCATCCGCGACCGCAAGTCGTCATCGACGATGGCCGACGGGCTCTCCTCGATCACTTTCTGATGCCGGCGCTGAATCGAGCACTCACGTTCGACGAAGGGCACGACAGTGCCGTGATGATCCGCGAGAAGCTGAATTTCGATGTGCCGCGGCCGGGCGAGCCGCCGTTCGAGGTAAATGGACGCATCGCCAAACGCGGAAAGCGCTTCGGACCGAGCGCCGCGGATGGCCGCCGCCAGCTCGCCAGGCTGCCAAACGACGCGCATCCCCTTGCCCCCGCCGCCGGCGACTGCCTTCACCATGAGCGGGTAGCCGACCTCATCCGCGAGTGCGGTCACGTCGGGATCGGGAATGTCCGCGGGCACGGCTCGTCCGGTACCAGGCACGACCGCAGCACCAGCCCGAACGGCGGCCGCGCGCGCCGCTGTCTTGCTGCCCATCAGGGCGATCGCGTCTGGTGTCGGGCCGATGAACGTCAGCCCCGCCTCGCCGCACGCCGCGGCGAAGTCCTCGTTTTCTGCAAGGAATCCGTAGCCGGGATGCACGCCGTCCGCACCCACGGCCCGCGCCGCGTCGACAATGCGGTCGATCCGCAGGTAGCTCTGAGCGGAGGGGTTGGGACCGATGGCGATCGCCGCATCGGCCATCCGCACGTGAAGCGCGGTGCGGTCGCACTCGGAATAGACGGCGACCGGCGAAATGTCCATCTCGCGGCAGGCGCGGATGATCCGCACGGCGATCTCGCCGCGATTGGCTATGAGAATCCGTTGCAACCCAAAGGATTCTAGCCGCTCGAATTGACGAATTGACGGATTTGCGAATTGACGAATCTATTGCCGATTGAAGTCTGGCTTGACGCCGCTCCGTGCCTCCCCATTTCGTCAATTCGTCAATTCGTCAATTCGTCAATTCGTCAATTTCTATAACGGTATGTTGCCGTGCTTCTTTGGCGGGTTCTTGTCGCGCTTCGTTTCGAGTGTCGCCAGGGCAGCGATCAACTTGGCGCGGGTCTCGCGGGGACGGATGATCTCGTCGATGAAGCCGCGCTCAGCGGCGATGTAGGGATTGGCGAACTTCTCGCGATACTCCGTGATCTTGGCCGCGCGCGCGGCGGCGACGTCGGCCGCGGCGTCGAGCTCGCGCTTGTACAGGATGTTGACCGCGCCCTCGGCACCCATCACCGCGATCTCCGCCGACGGCCACGCGAAGTTGGCATCGGTCCGAATGTGCTTGCTGGACATGACGCAGTAGGCGCCCCCGTACGCCTTGCGGGTGATCACGGTCAGCTTCGGGACCGTGGCCTCTGCGAACGCGTAAAGCAGCTTGGCGCCGTGGCGGATGATGCCGCCGTACTCCTGCACGGTCCCCGGCAGGAACCCGGGCACGTCTTCGAACGTGACCAGCGGGATGTTGAAGGCATCACAGAAGCGGACGAAGCGTGCGCCCTTGACCGCCGCATCGATGTCGAGCGTCCCCGCCAGATGCGCCGGTTGGTTGGCGACGACTCCGACGGACCGACCCCCGATTCGAGCGAAGCCGACCAGGATATTTCGCGCGAAGTGCTGGTGCACCTCCAACAGATACCCCTCGTCGACCACCGCGTCGATGACGTCGCGCATGTCGTACGGCTGATTGGGTGACGAAGGGACGATGGCGTCCAGCGCGTCCGCTCTGACCCCGGCGTCGGTCGACGTCTCGGCGGCCGCGTCGGCCGGCAGGCGCGGCGGATCGTCGACGTTGTTGTTCGGCAGGAACGACAACAACTCACGGATCAGCGCGATGCAGTCCTGGTCGCGTGTCGACGGCGAAGTGGGCGACGCCGCTCTTCTCGTTGTGCGTCATCGCCCCGCCGAGTTCCTCCTTCGTGACCTGCTCGTGCGTCACCGTCCGGATCACGTCCGGCCCGGTCACGAACATGTAGCTCGTTTCCTTGACCATGACCGTGAAGTCGGTGATGGCGGGTGAATACACGGCGCCGCCGGCGCACGGACCCATGATCGCGGAGATCTGCGGGACGACGCCGGACGCCAGAGTGTTGCGAAGGAAGATGTCGGCGTAGCCGGCGAGCGACAGCACGCCTTCCTGGATACGCGCGCCACCCGAGTCGTTCAAGCCGATGATCGGCGCGCCCATCTTCACCGCCAGGTCCATGATCTTGACGATCTTGGCGGCGTTGGTTTCGGAGAGCGACCCACCGAAGACCGTGAAGTCCTGGGCGAAGGCGTAGGCGAGGCGGCCGTTGATGCGACCGTGCCCGGCGACGACGCCGTCGCCGGGAATGAGCTGCTCGGACATGCCGAAGTCGCGGCAGCGGTGCGTGATGAACTTGTCGATCTCCTCGAAGGTCCCGGCGTCGAACAGCAGGTCGATCCGCTCGCGCGCCGTCAGCCTCCCGGACTCACGCTGCCGGCGGAGGCGCTCGTCTCCGCCGCCGGCTTCGGCGCGGCGGTTGAGATCGTCGAGAAATTGAACCGGGTTTAATTTTTCCATTTGCGTAAAATTAAACCCGGTTCAATTTCTCACCTTTCACGCCGGCGGCCTGCGCCTTCTCCCAATCCTTCAGGAACTTCTCGAGCCCGACGTCGGTCAGCGGATGCTTGAACGACTGCTCGATGATCGCCGCCGGGACCGTGCAGACATCGGCACCCATTCGTGCGGCCTCGACCATGTGAATCGGGTTGCGCACGCTGGCGACGAGCACCTGCGTCTCGTACTCGTAGTTGTCGAAGATGTCGACAATCTCCCGGATCAGGTTCATCCCCGTCGTACCGACGTCGTCCAGCCGGCCGACGAACGGGCTGACATACGTGGCGCCCACCTTCGCCGCCAGCCACGCCTGCGTCGGCGAGAAGATCAGCGTGACGTTCACCTTCTTGCCTTCGCCCGCCAGCGTCTTGCACGCCTTGACGCCGTCCTTGGTGAACGGCACCTTGACGACCATGTGCGGATCGATGGTCGCAATGTCACGCCCCTCGCGCACCATGCCCGCATAGTCGGTGGCCACCACTTCGCCACTGACCGGTCCCTTCACGATGTCGCAGATGCGCTTCAGAATCTGGCGCGGGTCACCACCCTCCTTCGCCATGAGCGACGGATTCGTGGTCACGCCATCGAGGATGCCCAGATCCGCGAGCGTTTCGATTTCCTTCAGATTCCCGGTGTCAACGAACAGCTTCATACAAATCCTTCACTGCACAAATGCTCATGCACAATGCTTATGCACGATGCTCAATGAGAGCGCTCGAGCGCCACAGTCGGTGGCGCACACCCTCACTTCATTGTGCATTGCGCGTCGGGCATTGTGCATCGGCTATCGTGCCGTCTCTTCCACGCGATCCGATTCGTCACTGACGTTGGGCGGCTTCTGCATGTCCACCGCCTGAACCGCATACACGTAGCGGACGCCAGCGGTCACGTCGCGATCGGCGTAACGGGTCTCGGTCACCGGCGCGGTCGTCAGCGGCTGAAGTGTGGCATCGCCAGCCCGGCCACGCAAGACGAGGTAGCCGGCGAGGTCGGCTTCACCGTTCGGCTCCCACGCCAGATTGATGACTCCTTCCGCCGATAGCGCATACAAACCGGTCGGTGCAGCGGGTGGGTAGGTGTCGACCGGTGTGATGCACCCCCGCGGCGACGGAGCGCTGATCACAGCGTTGCCGGCCGACCCGCGAACGCTACGCACGATATAGCAGCGCTCCTGCCCGAATTCGAAGGGTGTCGAATCGGTGAACGACAACATTGTCAAAGGCGCAGCGATTGAGCGGCTGAGCGGGCGCGGCGTTCCAGTTCGCCCGCGCGTCGGTCTCAGCCACAGCCGCCGCTTCCCGATACACGTTGTACATCGTCGGTCCGGCCGGAAGGGTGTCGGCAGGCGTCGAGCTCCGGCCCGTTTCGGACGTGGGCTCGTCGACCGGCGCGATGTCCGCAGGCGCTGGCGTCTCCAACAGGAAGCCGACGATGCCGCCGGACGGCTCCCACGCGACGGTAATACCGTCGTCCGTGGCGGAGAGCGAGAGCGGACCCGGTGGATCCGGCAATGGCGGAAGCGGCACGTCAACGAGCCGTCCCGGGCGGGCCCTGTCGCCCGCGATCGCTGACGGCGACGGCGACGTAGTACCGCCGCGGGAAGGCGGGCATTGACGCGGCCGCGTCTGCAGCTGACCGGTGGCGCCGCAGCGCGTCGTCGCACGGGTGACAACCGTGGTCAGTGTCTTCGGCTCGCAACGCCTCGGCGTTCAACGATTCGCGAAGCGTCACCGTCGTTCCCTGCGCCGGCAGGTCGGTGGTCCCTGCCGCTGCTGCCCCGCCCTGCTCCGCGGGCCGAGGCGGAGGCTGCACGTCGACGCTGGCGACCTTGGAGGCGATCTCGAAGATCCGGCTCACCGGCGGAGGCGTGAGACTGGTCGCGCCGTAGACGTCGATGCGGCTCACGTCCGCCGGAGTCGACGCATCGATGTTCTGCGTGGGGATGGTGATCGTCAGGTAGACGTCGTTGGCGACGCGCCGTGCCGACACTTTGTCGACGGCGGCGGGGACGTGAACGATCGGCGCGAGCGGCGGACCTTTCTTGCCGCAGCCGCCGAGGGCCGCGCACGACAGGAGGATGGCGACTGACAACTCCCAACTCCCAATGGCCAGCTTCCAGGAGCGGCGGCGGTCACGCGCGGGCGTTGGGCTCACGGTGCTTGTCGGTTGGGAGTTGGGAGTTGTCTACGATCACCTACTGAGATGTTACTGCCGCCGCCGTGTCGCGTACGAGCTCACGCGGCAGCTCTCGGATCGAGTTCGAGCATCGGGACGACGTTCCGGCGACTTGAAGCGGCGCACGTCGATGCCGTAGCCGCGGACCTTGTAGTTCAGGATCCGCTCGGTCGTGTCGAGCAGACGCGCGGCCTTGGCGCGGTTGCCGCGCGTGGTCTTCAGCGCGTCCTGGATCAGGTCGCGCTCGAACGCCGCCACCGCGTCCTTCAATGACACGCGCGTGACCGTGCCCGACGAATCGGCGGTCTGCAGCGACGGCGGCAGGTGATGACCGTGGATGACCTGACCGTCGCAGACGAGGACCGCACGCTCGAGCGCGTTCTCGAGCTCGCGTACGTTGCCGGGCCAGTGGTAGGCGGTGAGCATGTCGATGGCCGGCGTCGAGATGCGCTTGATCACCTTGCCGTGCTCGCGCGAGAACTTCTCGAGGAAGTGATCGGCCAGCAGCAGCAGGTCGGCCTTCCGCTCGCGCAACGGCGGCACGAAGATCGTGAACACGTTGAGGCGGTAGTACAGGTCCTCGCGGAACGTGCCGTCGACGATCGCCTTTTCCATGTCCTTGTTGGTCGCCGCGATGAGCCGGACGTTGACGCGCACGGACTCGGTGCCGCCGACGCGCTCGAACTCGCGCTCCTGCAGCACGCGCAGCAGCTTGACCTGCGTGTTCAGGTTGATGTCGCCGATCTCGTCGAGGAACAGCGTGCCTCCCTCGGCCATCTCGAAGCGCCCCTTCTTGCGGGCGTTGGCGCCGGTGAATGCGCCCTTCTCGTAGCCGAAGAGCTCCGACTCGATCAGCGTGTCGGGCAGCGCCGCGCAGCTCACTTTGACGAACGGCTTCTTGGCGCGCAGCGAGTTGTAGTGAATCGCGTGCGCGATCAGCTCCTTGCCGGTGCCCGACTCGCCGCGGATCAGTACGGTGGTGTTGGTCTGCGCCACCTGGGCCACCTGCTCGTACATCTGCCGCGTCGGCCCGCTCGTGCCGATGATGTTCGAGAAGTCGTAACGTTCGCGCAGTTCCTGCCGCAGGTGGGTGTTCTCGTCCTGCAGCCGGCGCCGCTCTTCCTCGACCACCTTCTGAACGTTCAGCGCCTGGCCGATCATCGACGAGACGACGCCGAAGAACTTGACGCTGCTGTCGTAGTCGCGCTCCGCCTTGAAGCGCAGGTCGACGGCCAGCGTCGCCGACGGCCTGGCGGTTCTGCAGGATTGGCACGCAGATGAACGACAGCTCGTTCTTCGTCTGGTCGGGGCGCCGCGGCGCGAGGTTGAGGAACGTCGGTTCCTTGCTGACGCGTGGCACGACGATCGGCTTGCCGCTCTCGACGACCTTGCCGGTGATCCCTTCACCGACCTTGAACCGGATCGTGCGGGCACGGTCTTCGAATCCCTCGACCGCTTCGACGTGCAGCTCGCCGTCTCGCAGCAGCGTGATCATCCCGCGCACCACGCTGTGATGCCGGATGAGCGTCTGCAGCAGCCGCTGCAGCGACGATTTCAGGTTGAGGGTGCCGGACAGCGCCTGGCTGACCTCGAGCAGGGTCGACAGGCGACGAGCGTCGCGCGCGGCGGTGGAAGCGTCAGGTCCGGTTCGAGCGGCAGGCATAGCAGGTCTCCTGGTGAAGGCACCGCGCACGGACGCGTGCGCGAGGCGCAGGGCGACAGTACGACTCTCGGTGGCGCGGCTCGAATCCGGGAGCTGCGCGTCTCCGCCTGCACGTCGTGGGGCCTGCGGTCGGGAAGGGAACTCCCCGAAACACGTTTTTGTCTGAACCGAAAAACCGCCTAACCGAATTGTGGTTTTTCGCCTGCCATTGCGGCACCCAGATTCTACCGGATTCCTGCAGAATTGCCATCGAATCGGCAAATTATTAGCGATTTGGCCGAGTACAGGCAGCGTGGCGTAGCCGCTTGCGACGCGGGACTCGGCATCATGTCCCCTCGATGCCTTGTCGCTCTACCGCTGCTGGCAGCGCTGACCCTGGATCCGGTTACACCAGTGACGGCGCAATCACTGGTTGATCAACCTCCGCGCGACTGCCAGGTGCGCACGACCGACCGTCGTCTCGTTGCCGCTGTCGATCGCGGCCTGCGCGACTCACCCACGTTTCGCGCACTCGTCAACCGCATCAACGCGTCCGACGTCGTCGTGTACGTCAACGCGGATTGGGAGACGATGCTGCCGCCAGGTCTCGACGGACGTCTGACCTTCCTGTCCGCGACCGGCGGGTTCCGCTACGTGGTCGTGCGCGTCAACACGAAGCTGTCCACGCCGCGGCTCGTGTCGCTCCTCGGCCACGAACTGCAGCATGCGCGCGAGATCGCCGACAGCGATGCAATTGTCGATTCCATCTCTCTGGCCCGCGAGTACGGCGTCCGGCTTGGCTATCGCAACCGCAACACGACGCGTGAGTACCAGACATTCGACAGCGAAGCCGCCATTCGCACCGGAGAGCAGGTGTTGCGGGAGCTGCTTACGGGAGGCTGAGAACAACTCCAACAGCCCACGCGTGTCGACACTCCAGCCGGAGCAGTTGCCGGGCGCCGTGCCTCGCAGGCTGCCAGCCGGGAGCTGCCAATTGGGAGTCGGTAATCGGGAGTTCTCGCCTAGAGAATGTACCGCGTCAGGTCCTCGTTCCTGACGACGTCAGCCAGCATGCGGTCGACGTAGGCATCGTCTATCGTCAGCGTCCTGGTGGACAGGTCGGGCGCGTCGAACGAGACGTCGTCGAGCAACCGTTCCATCACCGTATGCAGGCGACGCGCGCCGATGTTCTCGGTGGCGTCGTTGACGCGGGCGGCGAAGTCGGCGATGCGTGACACCGCGCCTGGCGTGAACGTCAGCGTCAGGTCCTCGGTGCCGAGGAGCGCCGTGTATTGCTTGACCAGCGCGTTGCGCGGCTCGGTCAGGATCCGGACGAAATCGTCGCGCGTCAGCGACTCGAGCTCGACGCGGATCGGGAACCGCCCCTGCAGTTCGGGAATCAGGTCCGACGGTTTGGAGACGTGAAACGCGCCGGCAGCGATGAACAGAATGTGATCCGTCTTCACCATCCCGTGCTTGGTGTTGACCGTGGTCCCCTCGACGATCGGCAGGATGTCGCGCTGGACGCCTTCGCGGCTGACATCCGGGCCATGTCCTCCGCCGCCGCTCATGCCGTCGCGGCTCGCGATCTTGTCGATCTCGTCGATGAAGATGATCCCGGATTGCTCGACGCGCTGAACCGCGGTGCGACTCACCGACTCCATGTCGACCAGGCGACCCTGTTCCTCCGCGACGAGGTGCTCCATCGCCTCAGGAACGCGCAGACGGCGCGATTTCGTGCGGCCCTGAAAGAGATTGCCCATCATGTCCTTCAGGTTGACGCCAACTTCTTCGACCGACGAGCCGGCGACGATCTCGAAGGAAGGCATCGCGGTGTCGCGCACTTCGAGTTCGACTGTGCGATCGTCAAGGCGTCCGTCGCGCAGCTGCTCGCGCATGCGCTCGCGTGTTCCCCTGTCGCGCAGCGTCGAGGCATCCTCTCCTGGCATCGGCGGGCGAGATGGCGGCAGGAGGAGATCGAGCAGGCGCTCCTCAGCTGCCTGGCGTGCTTTTTCCCTGACCTCCTCGGAGCGTTCGGAGCGGACCATTTCGACGGCGAGTTCGACCAGGTCCCGAACCATCGATTCGACGTCGCGACCGACGTACCCGACTTCGGTGAATTTCGACGCTTCGACCTTGACGAACGGCGATTGCGCGAGCCTCGCCAGGCGCCGGGCGATTTCGGTCTTGCCGACACCCGTCGGCCCGATCATCAGGATGTTCTTCGGCGTCACCTCCTCGGCAATGTCCGCCGGCAGCCGCTGCCGCCTGATGCGGTTGCGGAGCGCAATGGCGACAGCGCGCTTGGCCTTCGCTTGCCCGACCACGTACTTGTCCAGTTCCACGACGACTTCACGCGGCGTGAGTTCGCGAGCCGAGGTTGCCGTCCGTTCAGGAAGAAAAATAGCCATCAGCCTACGCGCCTTCGTATCGACGTTGTTGCCGCGGGCTCACGCTCACAGCTCCTCGATCGTGAGGGTCCCATTGGTGTAGATGCAGATGTTCCCCGCGATCTTCATGGCTTCCTCGGCTATTTGACGCGCGTCCAGGCTGCTGTGTCGCGCCAGCGCCTGTGCCGCCGCCAGCGCGTATGGTCCTCCCGACCCCACCGCCACGATGCCGTCGTCAGGCTCGATGAGATCACCGGTCCCCGACAGCAGGAACGTGGTGCGGCGATCGGCAACGATGAGCATCGCTTCCAGGCGGCGGAGCAGCCGATCGGTTCGCCAGTCGCGCGCGAGTTCGACCGCCGATCGCTCGAGATTGCCGCGGTACTGCTCCAGCTTCGCTTCGAACCGGGAGAACAGGGCGAAGGAGTCAGCGGCCGAACCAGCGAAACCGGCCAGCACGGAATCGTTATAGAGGCGGCGAATTTTCTTCGCCCCCTGCTTGACCACCGTATTACCGAGCGTGACCTGCCCATCGCCGGCCAGCACGGTGCGGTCCTTATGGCGAACAGCGAGGATTGTCGTCGCGTGAATCACTTAGGCAGTATATGGTGCCGATTCGCGCACTCGACTCTGGCGGGACTGGTGTCCCCGGGAGCTTCGGAAACTCCGCCCTGCGCGGGTGACAACCGGCCATTGCCGTCGCTTTCGGCCACAAAAATGCGAAATTTGTGTGGCAACACTGTTGCTGTTGCCAGTGATATGCGTTCCGTGCTCCTGGCCCTTCTGGTTCTCGTCATGCCGGCGGTCGCTGCCGCGCAGCAGCGGGTCCCGCCGGAGGCTGACCGGTCGAGCAGTGCACCAGCTCCCGCCGCGCCGCGGGAGGCTGCCCCGCCGCCACAGCCGGCTTCACCACCCCCGGCACCTCGCCCCATCGCAGCCGGCTCAGGAAAGGGCTGTGCCCAGGGGTGAGTCAACACCGCGAGGCGCTGCGACTCCGAGCGACTCCTCCGGATCATCTGAGGGACAACGCCGCCAGCGGGTGCCGCCCGAGGCGAATCGCGAAAATGGGGCGGCGCCGCGTTCCGGCACCGCGGTCGCACGCCCGCCGGGCCAGCCACCTCGCGTCGACGGCGACCACGACAATCATGGGCATGGGGTCGGGCCCGCGTGGGGCTCCAACTATTACTACTACCCCCGTTACTACTACCCGTACGGGTACGGCGCGTTTGGTCTCGGGTACTTCTATTACGACCCGTATGTCTGGGGTTCTGCCTACGGGTACCCGCGCGTACGCGCCGTTCCGCGGGTATGGCTATGGCTATCCGACGGGCGAGCTCCGTCTCGACGTCGCACCGCGCAATGCCGAGGTGTACGTAGACGGTTATTACGCCGGCCGCGTCGACGACTTCGACGGCGTCTTCCAGTCGTTGGCACTGGAGGAGGGCACTTATCACATCGAGATCGTGGAGCCTGGATTTGCGCCCCTGCAGTTCGACGTGCGCATCTACCCTGGCCGCAAGATCACGTATCGCGGGGATCTCGGACGCGAACGCCGGTGACGGCACGGTCTCGCTCGTCGTCCCTGAGATCTATCGTCGTTTGAAGAAATAGAACAGCGGAACGCCCGCCAGAATGATCAGCGCGCCTGCACCGGTCGGCCGCGGATCACGCACGAGGCCGTTGATCAGGATCGCCGCGCTGACCGCGACGTAGAGCGCGGGAGCGAACGGGTACAGCCAGGCACGGAACGGCCGCGGAACGTTGGGTTCCCTGGCGCGGAGCACGAACAGCGACAACACCGCCAGTCCCAGAAACAACGTGATCGCGAAGCCGGTGTAGGTGACCAGTGCGTCCGCCGTCGCCGTCAGCACCAGGATCGACGTCCAGACGGACTGCGCGACAATCGCGTTCGACGGCGTGTGATAGCGCGGGTGGATGCTGGACGCGGCGCGAACGAAGAGTCCATCGCGGGCCATCGCGAAATACACACGGGGGCCCGCGAACGTCATCGCGCTCACGCTCGCCAGCAGGCTCATGATCGAAACCACGCCCATCACGTCGCCGGCAGTGCCCCCGAGCAGCCGTTCCGCCACGACGTCGAGCACACTCCCTTTCACCTGCGCCAGCTCGCCGATCGGAAACACGAACAAGTACAGGATGTTCAGCAGGACGTAGAGGACGACGACCGACGCCGTACCCAGGGCGAAGGCCAGGGGCACGTTACGCGCCGGGTCGCGGATCTCCTCCGCGACGTAGGACGCCGCATTCCAACCGGAATAGGTGAACATCACAGGAATCAGCGCCAGCAGCCACCCCGTGATCGCCACCGGATGGTGCTCCACCAGATGCGCCGATCCGCTGGTGCCGACCGAGAGGCCAAGGGCCACGAAGACCACCAGCGCCGCCACCTTCAGCGTCGCCAGCACGTTGCCCACGACGCGCCCGTGACCGACGCCACGTCGATGGACCCAGGCCATTCCCCAGATGGCGACCAGGGCGACGATCGACTGACGCGACATGCTGATGGTGATCAGGCCCGGAATCACGGGCACCGCGAACACCGGCGTGGCGTCGCCGGCTGCCGGCACGAACCGGCCGAGATAAAACGAGAGGACGACCGCGCTGGTCGCGATCGCTCCGGCGAATCCGGCAACAAAGGATGTCCATCCGCTGAGAAAAGCGGCAAGCCGGCCAAGGGCGTCGCGCAGGTAGACGTACTCGCCACCGGCTTTCGGTCGCACCGCTGCCAGCTCGGCGTACGACATCGCACCCGCAAATGCGAGCAAGCCGCCGGCGACCCACGTCAGGAGGAAGGGAATCGCGGCGGGAACCGCCGCGGCAATTTGCGGCGGCGTGAAGAGAATGCCGCCGCCGATGACGTTGGAGACGATGATCGCCGCCGCATCGAGCGGGCCGAGGCGTCGCTCGAGCGTCGCCACGCTACTTCGGTCGAGTAGCCGTCAGGAGTTTCCGCTCGATCGGGAACTCGCCCATCTTCACCCAGGTGCGTGACCCGTGCTTGCCGAAGACCTCGACCTTTACGTCGACGAACCGGTGATCGGCAAGAATCTCCGCGCGCGACTGATCCGGGCTCGTGTAGCCGAGGGTGCCGCGAAGGACCAGTTCGTTGCCGGTCGCGCTCGGCTGCAACCCTTCGGAGCCAATCGCCGGCGCGTAGTAGTCACCCCACGGTTCCTTCTCGTTGATGCGATGGAAGATCGCGTTCACCTGAACGCGGGCAATTTCCTCCTGCGACACGTTCTGCAACCGGAACGCAATGCTGGGGACGATCTTGTTCTTGCCTTGGACGATACCGGCGTCGTACCAGCCGGTCCGCGCGTCGACGATCTTGAGGTCCTTGGAAACATCACGGCTGCGGGAGCACGCCAGTTGCAATCCGGCTGGCAGCAGCACGAACACCACCAGCGCGGCCAGATTCCTCACGGACCATCTCGACATGCAGGCATTGTACATAGGCATGTACGGAGAGACACCGGGGACCGCCCGGTGGTTCCCCGGCGGGCAGGACATTCGTGATTTGTGATTGGTGATTTGTGATTTGGTGATTTGGGAGTGGTGATTGACCCGACACGCGAGCCCGGCGCCGTCGCAATCGCCAATCACAAATCCCAAATCGCAAATGCCTCAGTATTCCCTGATCGAGACTCGCTTTCGCGCTTCCTCGAGCGTGATCGACTGCGCCCGGTATGCGGCAAGGTCGCTGCCCTTGAGCCGGAACTCGATCGTCCGCGCATCCCCCGCATCGGCGACCAGGCGGTCCGATGACAATACCCCGCGGGCAGCGATCACGATGTAATCGTCGGGGCCGATGTTCAGGCCGATGTTCTCGATCATCGCGTCGATCAGGGTGCTGCGCACCTCGCGTCGCCACGCTTCGGCCGGGTCGTCGAGGATCGCCAGGTCTTTCGCGGGGATGGCGGGCGCCGCTCCGGACGCCGGCGCCTGCACGTTGGCGACGGTCGTGGCGGAACCCCGGCGCCGGCTCGCCTGCGGCGGCCCGGCGAGCTGCATTTCGATTTCCCGGACCTGCTGCGTCAACTCGAGCCGCATCTGCGGATCGGTGAGTCGCTCGAGTTCGTTGCGCAGTTCGCTCAGCTTCGAGAGCGCGGCCGGATCCGCACCCTGCGAGTAGCGGAGTGGCCAGACCATCGACAGCTGCAGCGATGGCATCAGCACATCGAAGAACACGCTCGTCGAATTGGGCTCGAGGCGGAAGCCGCGCACCTGGGGTGCGCCCATCAGCATCGCCATGCCGTCGGCGTTCGGCGCCAGCGCCTGGATCTGGCGCGAGAAGTTGTCCACGCCGTTCTGCACGGCGCGTTCGAGCATGCCCTCGATCAGCGCGATCCGCTGTCTCGCGCGGATCGTCTCAGCATCCGCCGCGCGCGACGTCTGCGCGGACGCGGCGACCGACGTCAGGAGAACGATGACTCCGAAAACCCACGCTTTCACCACGGTGCTGCTCCTGTTACGGAACGTACGGCGAGGAGGCCGGATAGGCAACTCGCTGCGCCAGTGAATTGATGTCCCGCTGATTGCCGAGAACCTTGACCGCCGTCGCGCCGAACCGCTGCTCGATGTTGGCGAGATCGATCTGCCGGCGGTTGGAGAAATCGCGAACGATCTGGGCGGTTCGGAACTCGAGCTCACGCTGCTGCCGCGCCTCGCTTGCCGCAATCATCTGACCGACGCGCTGCATCATGGCGGTGGTCGGCTCGGCCGGCGGTGGCGCCGCCGTACGCAGTTGCGCGAGTTCGCCGCTCAACCGCTGTTCGACGCGAGCGAGATCCTCGTGAGTCACGGCAGGCTGCGTCACTGAGGTCGGGGCGAGGGTCACGGCGGGAACGTCGCGGGCAACGGCCGCCGCGGACGTACCCCCACGACTCGTCCCAATGGCCAGGCCCGACGCGAAGATCACCACGGCAGCCGCCATCTGCGCCCAGGCCGGAAGCGGCCGGTTCCACCATGCGGCGGGACGGAGGACCGTGGCAGGCGGGATGGCCGGTGTTGCTACCGATTCGGGCTCCGCGGTCAACGAGTCGCGCCGGGTGATCTGAAATCCGAGCGGCTGAAAGGGGGGCGTCCACGCCGCGAGCTCTTCCCGCGTCGACCCAATGGCGGCGACTTCATCGGCACACGCCACACACCGCGCGACATGGGCGGCAATTGCGTTGCGCTCCGCGGGAGACGACTCGCCGTAGACATAGGTCATCAGCGCTTCGCCGTCACCACACCGGAACGTCGTTTCACCCAGCTGACTCATACCCGTTTCACCATTTCCGCTTGCAGCCGCCCGCTGCGTTCGAGCTGCCGCCGCAGAACGGACAAACCCTGATACAACCGCGTCTTGACGGTGCTCAGCGGACATCCCTGGAGATCGGCAATCTCCTGGAACGTCATGCCGTGGTACTCCTTGAGGATGATGGCCGTCCGCTGCTCGTCCGGGAGCACCGCCATCGCTTCCTCCACGACCGCGCTCAGTTCCCGCCGGGCCACGAGGTCTTCGATCGACTCGACCGGACCTCGCGCCGCTGCCATCTCCAGCACATCCGTATCCTCGGGCATCTGGGAGACGGGCGCTCGGCGCTGCCGGCGGATCCAGTCCCGGCACAGGTTGAGCGTGATCCTATACAGCCATGAGGAGAATTTCGCCTGTCCCTTGAAGCCGGGCAGCGCACGAAACGCGCGGAGAAATGCTTCCTGGCAGACGTCGCGCGCTTCTTCGTCGCGGCCGATGACCCGATACGCCAGGGCATAGATCGGCCGTTCCCATCGAATGATGAGTTCGTTGAAGCTGTCAACGTCCCCGCGTTGGGAGCGGGCGACGAGCTCCTCATCTGTCCACGTCATCGAGGCGGCCACGATCCGCGTTGATTATTAGGACGGCGGACGGTCCGAGTCGGCCGGTTGTGTCATGATACGGTCTAAGTTGTTCCTCGCTTGGCCCTTACGCTAGAATGTTCAGCTGCTTTGGCTCTTAATCTTCAAAACGACGAAGTCTTCCTGACGACCGAAGAGGTGCTCGAGTACCTCCAAGTCAACCTGCGCACCGTGTACCGTCTGATCAAGGCGGGGAAAATTCCCGCCGTCCGGGTCGGACGACAGTGGCGGTTTCGTAAGCGCGACATCGACGCATGGCTCGACAGCCAGCGACCGCATCATGGCGGCGCATCGGTCCAGACGCCCGCTGGCGAACCAGCCAGGCAGTCGGCCCCGCGTCGAATCCTCGTGGTTGACGACGAGGCCAGCATCCGGGAACTGCTGGTCAAGACGCTGTCGCTCGCCGAGTACACCGTGGAGACAGCGGCCGACGGCAACTCGGCGCTGTCGCGCCTGCGGGACACCGGCACGCCGTGCGATCTGGCCATCGTCGATTTGAAGATGCCCGGGATGGACGGGCTGATGCTGATCCGGCAGATGAAGCAGATGCGGCCCGAGCTGCCCGTGATCATCATCACCGGCTTTTCGACCGAGATCAGCGCCATCGAAGCGATCAACCTCGGGGTGTCCGGCTACCTTACGAAGCCATTCCGCGTGCCTCAGGTTCTGGCCGCCGCCGCCAAGGCTCTCGGGGTCGCGGCCTGAACACGCCCAGCTCCGCGCGACAAACTTCCACCTCTAAACTTGATGCCTGAGCCCAACTCCCAAATTGGGAGTTGGTGCGCCCGTCTTGGTATCTTGGGGGTTGGAGATGCGGCAGTCATTGGGTGTTGGGAGCTGACACCCTCCTCCATCACACGTGATCCAACTTTCAGATCTCACCAAGTCATTCGGCGATCGCGTCCTGCTGGACCACGTCACGTGGCAGATTGGCGATGGCGATCGCGTCGGGCTGTGCGGACCGAACGGCGCCGGTAAGACCACGCTGCTCAAGATGCTCGCCGGCATCGACGAGCCCGACTCCGGCGGCATCGTGAAGCCGGCGGTCGCTGACGATCGGCTACCTGCCGCAGGACGGCCTGACGCACAGCGGCCGCACGGTGTTCGACGAGGTCAGCACTGCCTTTCAGCCGTTGCTCGACATGCAGCGTGAAATGGAAGACATCGAGCACCGCCTCGGGGATGCCACCGTTCCCCAGGCGGAGCACGACGCGATGCTGGTCCGATACAGCGAACTGCAGGACCGGTTCCGGCTCGCCGAGGGCTACAGCATGGACCTGCGGATCGCGTCGGTCCTGCGCGGACTGGGCTTCAGTCCGGACGATCACGCCCGTCCGGCGGAAACGTTTTCCGGCGGATGGCAGATGCGGATCGCGCTTGCCAAGCTGCTGCTCGGCCGTCCGAACCTGCTGCTGCTCGACGAGCCGACGAATCACCTCGATCTCGAGGCACGCAACTGGCTCGAAGAGTATCTGGGTGCGTACCCCTACGCCGTGATCCTCGTCTCGCACGACCGCTATTTCCTCGACGCCGTGGTCACGCGCATCACCGACCTCAACCTGCGAAAGCTGACCGATTACGTCGGCAACTACAGCAAGTACGTCGAGCAGCGCGACGCGATGCTGGAACGGCTGCGGACGATGAAGCGGGAGCAGGACGAGGAGGTCGCGCGGATCGAGATGTTCATCAACCGGTTTCGGTACCAGGCGACCAAGGCCGCCCAGGTGCAGAGCCGGATCAAGCTGCTGGAGAAGGTTGTCCCGATCGAGGTGCCGCCGGAGCGTAAGCGCATCCACTTCACCTTCCCGACCTGCGCCAAGAGCGGCCGGACGGTCATGGAACTGAAGAACGTGCGGAAGGCCTACCCTCCCGCACCGGGGTCCAGTGGGCAGCCGGTCGTCGTGTTCAGGGACTTGAACCTGCACATCGAGCGGGGCGACCGCATTGCGCTGGTGGGGCCGAACGGCGCCGGCAAATCGACGCTGATGCGCATGCTGTCAGGCGAAGAAGCGCCGGATACCGGCACGGTGACCCTGGGCCATCAGGTGGTCATCGAGTACTTCGCTCAGGATGAAGCCACGCGGCTGATCGAGACGGAGCCTGCGCGGACCGTGTACGAGGTGCTCGAACAGGGGTCGGCTCTTGATATGGTCCCGTCGATCCGCAACATCCTGGGCGGGTTTCTGTTTTCGGGCGACGACATCTACAAGAAGGTCGGCGTGCTGTCCGGCGGTGAGCGGACGCGTCTCGCGGTTGCGCGGATGCTGCTGCGCGCGTCGAACACACTGCTTCTGGACGAGCCGACCAATCACCTCGATCTCGATTCGAAGGACGTGCTGCTCGAGGCGATCGAGGATTACGGCGGCACGCTGATCCTCGTCTCGCACGACCGCTACTTCGTCGAAAAGCTCGCGACCAAGATCATCGAAATCGGCCACGGCGAGGCGATTGTGTATCCCGGGACCTACTCGGAGTTTTTGTGGAGCAAGGAGCATGGAGCGCAGGCTCCTGGCTCCGGTCTACGGGCTGCGGACGCCACACCCGGTGCCACTTCGCGCCGGGCTGGAGCCACCGGTGCGAAGCCCGAAGCCCGCCACCCGCAGCCGAGAGCCCAGGCCACCGCGAAGCCGGAAGTCCGGAGTCCGACGCCCACCGGCAACCCACATTCCGACGCCCGCGGTCCAAAGCCCGAAGCCCGTCCAGACCTCACCCGCGATCAGCGAAAACAGCTCGACGCGGATCGAAAGAAAAAACAGCGAGCGACCGATACGTTGAACAAGCGGATCGCGGAACTGGAAAGCCGGATCGCGGAGCGTGAGGCCAGAGTCAAGGAACTCGAGGCGGCTATCAGTGCCCCGGGGTTCTACGACGACCCCGACGCAGCGAAGCAGGTGATCGACCGGCATCAGGCGCTGATGTGGGAGGTCGGCGACCTCATGGGCCAGTGGGAAACCCTCCAGGAACACGCAGCCGAGAACGGGGCAAGGTCACTCGATTCGTAAGGTTCGAGCCTCGCACCGACGGTAATTGCACTACGATTACAGTATCGTAATCGTCGACTGCACGTTCACCGCTGAAACAGTCGATTTCCTCAACGTTCGTGGGGCTCGAAGTCGAGGTGTCGGGCGGCACCTCCTTTGCCCCGCGGCCCAACGCTTGTGCTCTACGTGATGACCAAATCGCGTCGTTCGCTCCCGGCCCCCGCCAGCGGGAGCCTGGGCAGTGCCCAGAAGGATGCCAGCTCACCGGGGCGCGTCCAGGCGCGGATCGATGACACGTTCTTCCGCCACATCGTGGCCGGCATGCGCAACGGCGTGCTGGCGATCACACGTGACGGCACGCTGGCGCTGATCAACGACGAGGCGTACCGGATCTTCGGGACGAAGCCGCGCAGCGACGACCTCGGAGCGCCGCTCGCGCAGGTGCTGCCGGAGCACCCGGATGTGGTCCGCGTGCTGATGGATGCGTTCGATCTGCACCTGTTGCCGAATCGCGTGGAGATGCGGCTGCGGTCGAACAAGGTGATCGGCTACACGCTCGCCTTCGTCCGCAACGACGCCGGCGAGGTGATCGGCGCGTCGATGTTCTTCAAAGACCTGACGCGGGTCGAGCAGCTGGAAGAACGGGAACGGCTGCGGGACCGGTTAGCCGCTCTCGGCGAGATGGCGGCGGCGATCGCGCACGAGGTGAAGAACCCGCTGGCGGGGATCGAGGTGATGGCGGGACTGCTGCGCCGGAAGATTCCGGATGCGCCGGACGCCCAGGCGGTGCTGACCGACATCATCAACGAAGCGAAGATGGCCAATGCCATCGTCCAGGAAGTGCTCGACTTCGTGCGGCCGATCCGGCTCCAGGTGGAACACACGGCGGTGGCGACCGCGGTGCAGGGAGCGATACATCTCGCGGGCACGAAGGTGACGCGCGGCGCAGACCGAAGTCGAGCTCGATCTCCCGGCAGGATTGCCGCAGATCCAGGCCGACCAGCATCAGTTGACGCAGCTGTTCACGAACCTGCTGATCAACGCGTTCGAGGCGATGAATGGCAGCGGTCGCGTGACGATCTCGGCCCGACCGCTTCGCCTCGAGGACGGCGGCGAGGGGCGTGAGGCGGTGCGCGTGGAATTCTGCGACAACGGACCCGGGATGCCGGCCGACGTCGCTGACCGGATCTTCAACCCGTTCTTCACGACGAAGGCCCAGGGCTCAGGGCTGGGGCTCGCCATCGTCCGCAAGATCATCGACGCTCACGACGGGCGCATAGACCTCGAGACGACGCCCGGAGCCGGGACGACAATTCGAGTAACGCTGCCGGTAACGGCCAGCAACGAAGCATAGGACACCATGGGCCGAATTCTGATCGCCGACGACCACGACTCGCTCCGCCGCGGCCTGGCACAGGCACTGGCGGAAGCCGGGCACGACGTCGAGGAAGCGCCGCACGGCAATAACGCCATCGAGAAACTGCATGAGGGCGTGTTCGACGTGGTCGTCAGCGACCTGAAAATGGGCGGCAGCACCGGTCTCGAGGTGCTGAAGACGGCGAAGACACTGCATCCGACGTGCGCCGTGATTCTGATGACGGCGTTCGGCTCGGTCTCGACGGCGGTCGAAGCGATGAAGGCCGGTGCCTTCGACTACGTGCAGAAGCCGTTCGAAATCGAGGAGATGGAGGTCAAGATCGCGAAGGCGCTCGAAATGCGCCGGATGCAGCATCAGATCGACTACCTCCGCCACGCCCAGGGGGACATCTACGAATTCGATCGGATCATCGGGGCGAGCGGCCCGCTCGAAAAAGTGCTCAGCGTCGTCCGCAAGGTGGCCAAGGCGAACACCACGGTGCTGGTCCGCGGCGAAACAGGGACGGGCAAGGAACTGATCGCCGGGGCCATTCACCACAACTCGCATCGGTCGGCACGCAATTTCATCAAGGTCAACTGCGCCGCGCTGCAGGAGAACCTGCTCGAGTCCGAACTGTTCGGTCACGAAAAGGGAGCGTTCACCGGCGCCGACAAGCAGCGGATCGGCCGCTTCGAGCAGGCCGACGGCGGCACGCTGTTCCTCGACGAAATCGGCGACATGAGCCCGAACACCCAGGCCAAGATCCTGCGCGTACTGCAGGAGAACGAGTTCGAACGGCTCGGTGGCACCCGGACGATCAAGGTCGACGTGCGGCTGATCGCCGCCACCAACCGCGACCTGCCGGCGATGGTCGAGGCGGGCACGTTCCGCGAGGATCTGTACTATCGCCTCAACGTGGTCACGATCGAGATGCCGCCGTTGCGCGAGCGGAAGGAAGACATCGCGTCGCTCGCGAATTTCTTCATCCGCCGGTTCGCGGGCGAGTTGAAGAAGAAGATTCAGGGCGTGGAGCCGGACGCGCTCAAGCTGCTCATGCGCTATCACTGGCCCGGCAACATCCGTGAGCTCGAGAACGCCATCGAACGCGCCATGCTGCTCGCCGACGGGAGCCATATCGCGTCCGACGATCTGCGGCTGGGAGAAACCGCGAGCGTGACGTCGCCGCGCGACGGCGCGTCGGTGGTCAAGATTCCGCCGACCGGCATCGCGCTCGAGGAAGTGGAGCGGCTGGCGCTGATCGAAGCGCTGAAGATGTCGAACTGGGTGCAGAAGGACGCCGCCGAGCTGCTGTCGATCAGCCCGCGGGTGATGAACTACAAGATCAAGACGCTCGGGATCGACTTCCCGCGCGGCCGCCGGTCGCAGCCGCGCCCCGACGTCATTGCCGCACGATCACCACGCCGCGATTGCGTAGCGCTGCAGGGCGACGCGTTCGGGTCGCCGCGGCCCTGTGGCGAGGCTGAAGCCGCGCCCTCCGAGTCGTCCTTCCGCCCGAACGCCGCCACCCTGATCACCGTGTTCCAGTTGCGGGTCGTCGCCACCACACCGAGTTGCTCGACGCAGGCGTTCGGGAACCCGTACATGCCGTTCGGTTTGCGCCGGCTCACGATCAGCATGTCGGCGGCGCGGATGAGCGTGATCTCGATGAGTTCCTTCTCCACCTGGATCGGCAGTGCCGGTAATTGGGCCGGCAAGCGATCCATGAAGGCGACATAGAGCTTCACCGCCTTGTCGGAGGTCTGGGCCCCGAACGGGTTGGTGGCGATCAGCGCGTGAATCTCATCGAGGGTCCGATAGCACACGCCGGGCATCGTCCCGAACAGCTTCACCAGTTCTCTGGCGATGGCGGCCCTGAGCGGGGCCGGCAGTTTCGCTGGTGCCTCGAACAGCACGTTGCCGCTGGCGATGAAGGTCCGCACGTTCCGGCAGCCGGCACGCTCGAATGCCGTCTTCAGCGCGGACATCTTCACAACCGCGCGTCCGCCGACATTGATGGCGCGGAGAAAGGCGACGTGCGTCACGAAGCCGTCCCTTTGGCCCGCGGGTGCGCCTTGCGATAGACCTCGAGCAACTGTGCCGCGTTGACATGGGTGTATCGCTGCGTCGTGGACAGTTGCACGTGGCCGAGCAGTTCCTGGATCGCGCGCAGGTCTGCCCCGGCCTCGAGCAGATGGGTGGCAAATGAGTGTCGCAGCGCGTGGGGACTGATCCCGAATCGCGTGCTGCACTCCGCCACATAACGGGCGACGAGGCGCTGGACGCTGCGTCCCGTCAGACGCGAGCCCCGGAAGTTCACGAAGAGCGGTTCGCGAACGTCGAGCCGGTTCCGCTGCGGGGAACCAGGCCTACGCCATCTTTCCGACTTTTGGCGGCCTTGGGGAGCTGGCAGTTGGGACTTGGCAGTTGTCGTTTGTGCGCGCAGTGCCTGGCGATCCTTCAGCCACGACCGCAGCGATCCCTCGGTCGTGCGATTGAACGGTACCAGCCGCTCCTTGGCGCCTTTTCCCATGACCCGCACCATGCGGGCCGACAGGTTCACATCTTCGACGTCCAGACCGACCAGTTCGCTCAGCCGCAGACCCGAGGCGTAGAACAGTTCGAGGATGGCGCGGTCGCGCCGGCCAAGTGGTTCGCCCTGATCCGGCATTTCCAGCAGGCGCGACATTTCGTCCACGGTCAGGTGCGCCGGCACCTTGATCTCGCGCTTCGGCGCGACAGCCAGCGTCGCCGGATCCGAATCGATCCACCCTTCACGACGCAGGAAGCGGCCGAACGACCGGAGGGCAGACAGTTTGCGCGCCACCGACGATCGCGTCTGGTGCTGCCGGTGCAGTTCCGAGACGAAGGCGCGGATGGCACCAAGGTCGAGGTCTGCCGGGTCGAGCGACGATCCGCGCTTCTTCAAGTGTTCGGCGGTGAACCCGAGGAACTGCGAGATGTCGCTGTCGTAAGCGGCAACCGTATGTGGAGACGCGTTGCGGTTGAAACGAAGAAACTCGAGAAAGTCCCGGAGCTGCTCCTTCATCGCGAGGATGACGTACTGACACCGGGCGTCGGCTGGCCGAAACGGGCAGGCTCCCGGAGCCGGCGCCATTCGTCGAGGTCCTTGAGCGCCCGCTCCGACGTCAGTGCCTTCCGCTGGTCCTTCCTGACGCGCGTCTTTCCCGGAGGCGGCTCTGGCGGAGGCATGATGCCGAACGTGATGTTCGTCGGCTGATAATTCGCGGGATTGGCGTGCGACACGTAGTACGCCAGTGCGCCGATCGCCGTCGTCCGCGGCGGAGTTGCGGGCTGTTCTCCGCGCGCCACCGCCGCCGCATTCCGGCCGGCAATCAGGCCCGACGCCGCCGATTCCACGTACCCCTCGACTCCTGAAATCTGACCCGCGAAGAACAGATCGGCACGGCGCTTCGTCTGCCACGTCTCGCGCAGGACCGTCGGTCCGTTGATGTAGGTGTTGCGGTGCACCATCCCGAACCGGACGAACTCGGCGTGCTGCAGCCCGGGGATCATCCGCAGCACTCGCTCCTGTTCACCCCACTTCAACTGCGTCTGGAACCCGACCAGGCTGTAGTGATCGCCGGCCAGTGTGTCCTGCCGCAGCTGCACAGCCGCGTACGGGATGCGCCCGGTCCGCGGGTCGACGAGGCCAACCGGCTTCATCGGCCCGAACCGCAGCGTGTCGCGGCCGCGGTGCGCCATCACCTCGATCGGCAGGCACCCTTCGAAGAACTTTTCCTTGTCGAAGTCGTGCACGGTTGCCGATTCGGCGCTGACCACGGCGTCGTAGAACGCCTGGTATTCACGCTCCGTCAGCGGGCAATTCAGATAGTCGCCCTGGCCGTCGTCGACGCCACAAGCGGGCTGTTCGCTCGTCGCGGACCTGACAAGGTCCGCGCCACGATCGGCTGAAGCTGCGAATGTCACCAGGTCCTCGCTACCTTCGCCGGAAGCGGCGGACCCCACCGGGTCGGCCGCGCGATCGACGCTGGTTGTGGCGGCGCCACGAATGCTGCGGCCCCAGCGGGACGCGCGGAACACGATCTCCGTGTCGATCGTCTCGGCGAGGACGATGGGACTGATGGCGTCGTAGAAGTACAGATGCTCCCCGCCGACGAAGGCGGCCACATCGCGCGAAAGCGCGTCGGACGTCAACGGCCCGGTCGCGATGATCAGCGGATACATCACTGGATCAGCCGGGATGCGCTCGATCTCCTCGCGCACGACCGTGATGTCGGGATGCCGCTGGATGGCGTCGGTGATCGTCTGTGAGAACTGCTCGCGATCGACGGCGAGCGCTGCACCGGCGGGCACGCGGCTCGCTTCGGCAGCCCGCATGACCAGCGAACCGAGACGCCGCATCTCTTCCTTCAGCAGGCCGACGGCGTTATCGAGCTTGTCGCCACGCAGTGAATTGGAGCAGACCAGTTCCGCCAGCCGATCAGTCTTGTGGACCTCGGTCGGCCGTATCGGCCTCATCTCGTGGAGGACGACGCGGACGCCTGCCTGCGCCGCCTGCCAGGCTGCCTCGGACCCCGCCAGCCCGCCGCCGATGATGTGGATGGTTGGTTCAGCCAATGCTCGCGGCACGCTGCTCAATGTCGGAGGCCCAGTGTTGCGGGACTGTGCATTGGACATTGTGCATCGAGCACGTCCTTCACGCGCTCGCGCGCGCGGCTTTCTTCCTTCCGCCACCGCCCGCTGCGGTCCGTCGCTTTGCGGCGCGCTTCGGCGAGGGACCCGCGTCGCGCCGCGCGGCCAGCAGTTCCTGCGCCTGCTCCCATGTGAGTTGCTCGGGATTCATCGACTTCGGAATCGATGCGTTGGTGGTGCCGTCGGTCACGTACGGACCGTATCTACCCGCCAGCAGCTTCACCGTCTGCCCGTCATTTGTCAGCTCGCGCAGTGTCTTCTTCTGCGCACCCTGGCGCCGCCGCGACTGCTTCGGCGCAGCCAGCAGCGCCAGTGCATCGTCGAATGAAATGGCAAACACCTGGTCTTCGGATTCGAGCGATCGGAACTCGTCGTTGTGCTTCACGTACGGGCCGAACCGTCCGAAGTTCGTCACGATCGGCTCGTTGTCGTCGGGATGAAGCCCGACGACCCGCGGCAGCGACAACAGCCTGAGCGCCTCGTCGAGCGTGACGGTGTCCTCCGTCATCCCACCCTGGAGCGATGCGCGCTTCGGCTTCTCGACGACCTGACCCCTTGTCTTCTTGGCGGGCGCTTCCGGCGTTTCGCCAAGCTGCACGTACCAGCCGAAGCGGCCGTTCATCACGTATACGTTCTGCCCCGTCGCCGGATCGACACCGAGCGATCGCGGCCCTTCCGCTTTCGCCCGCACCAGTTCGAGCGCCCGCTCGGCGGTGAGATCCGCGGGCGCGATTTCGTCTGGCAAAGATGCGGTGCGACCCGGCCCACCCTCGCCTACCTGCACGAACGGACCGAACCGACCGATGCGGATGCGCACGGGGTCGCCGGTCTCAGGTTCGCTGCCGAGATCGAGCAGCGGATAGTCGGCCTTTTCAGCGCCATCGGTCACCGCCGGCAGCAGGCCGCGGTGCTTCTTGTCGCCGTAGTAGAACTCCCTGAGGAAGGCGACCCACTCGCGCTCGCCGCGCGAGATCTCGTCCAGGTCCTCTTCCATTTCGGCTGTGAAGTCAGTCTCGACGAAGTCGCCGAAGTGCTCGCGCAGAAGTTTCGTGACCGCGAACGCAGTGAAGCTCGGGACGAGCGCTTTGCCCTGCCGAAATACGTAGCCGCGGCGCACGATGGTCGCGATCGTCGGCGCGAACGTGGACGGCCGACCGATGCCCAGCCGCTCCAGTTCCTTGATCAGCGACGCCTCCGTGAATCGGGCGGGCGGCGCGGTTTCGTGCCGCTTCGGCTCGGTATTGAGCAGCGTGATCGCGGTGCTGCCGTCGCGATGAATGCGATCCCCCGGCTTGGCCTGCGGCAGAATCGCTTCCTGCTCTTCGAGCTCGGCGGCGGGATCGTCACTGCCTTCGACATAGGCCCGACGGAACCCGGCGAACTCGATCGCCTTGCCACTCGCCGTCAGCACGGCGTTGTCACCGTTCGGTCCCTTGGCGGTGATCTCCATCGTCGTCCGCAGCACGCGGGCGTCGACCATCTGCGAAGCCATCGTCCGCTTCCAGATCAGTTCGTACACCTTGAGTTCGTCGGAATCGAGGACGCGCTCGAGCTGACTCGGCGCCAGCCGGAAGTCAGTTGGCCGAATCGCCTCGTGCGCTTCCTGCGCGTTTTTCACGCGCGTCTGATAGCGGCGCGGACCTTCGTAGTACTCCTGGCCGAACATCTCACGGATGACGCGCGCCGACTCGTTCAACGCCTTGTCTGACAGGGTCGTCGAGTCGGTGCGGTGATAGGTGATCAGGCCTTCCATCTGGCCATCACCCGTGTCGACCCCTTGGAACAGCCGCTGGGCAATCTGCATCGTCCGCTCGGTGGAGAACCCGAGCTTCCGGCTTGCCTCCTGGGTCAGCGTCGAGGTGGTGAAGGGCGGCGCCGGACGCTCGACGCCAGGCTTCTGCTCGACCGATGTCACCTGCCACGGCACGTTCGCTCGAATGGCCTCGACCAGCGCCGTGGTCGCCACTTCGTCGAGGAGGCGCACGTTCGGGTTCTTGAGGACACCCGTCTGCGCGTCGAAGTCCTTGCCCGATGCGACCCGCTGATCGTTGATCCGAGCGAGCGTCGCGACGAACTCGCGTCCCTCGCCTTTCAACTTCGCTTCGAGGTCCCAGTAGACGCCCGCACGGAACGCGCGGCGCTCTTCCTCGCGCTCCACAATCAGCCGGACCGCCACACTCTGCACGCGACCTGCGCTGAGGCCGGTCTGGACCTTCTTCCAGAGCACCGGCGAGAGCGTGTAGCCGTACAGACGATCGAGGATCCGGCGACTCTCCTGCGCTCTGACCAGGTTCTCGTTGACGTCGGAGGGATGATCGAGCGCTTCGCGAACCGCGTCCTCGGTGATTTCGTGAAAGACGATTCGGCGCACCGGGACTCTCGGCTTGAGCACCTGGGCCAGGTGCCAGCTGATCGACTCTCCTTCGCGGTCGGGGTCGGTCGCGAGCAATAACTCGGACGCGTCCTTGATGGCCGTCTTGAGATGCGCGACCTGCTTCCGCTTGTCCGCAGGCACGACGTAGTACGGCGTGAAATCGCTGTCGACGTCTACGCCAAGACGGCCCCATTCCTTTTCCTTGATCTCCTTGGGGACCTCAGCCGCAGACTCCGGCAGATCGCGGATGTGACCGTAGCTCGCTTCGACGCGGTACTTGTTGCCCAGAAACCGGCCGAGAGTCTTCGCCTTCGCCGGCGACTCGACGATGACCAGGGGTTTGGCAGCCATGAGCGGTTTTCACACTAGCACGTTCACGCGGAGCGCATGAAACGGCCGCCTTCGAGACGGGTAATCAGATGACGGAGTTCCAACTCGCTGAGCAGCGGCAACAGCCGCCCCGCCGGAAGTCCGGTGGCGCCGGCCAGGGTGTCGAGGTCATAGGGCACGCCTGCATCCATCGACCGCAGCAAGGGATCGTCACAATTCGTTGACTGACCGTCACTTGTTGGCTTTTGGGAGACAGCCCGCGGCCGCAGGCCGAGCTCCGTCAGGATGTCGTCTGCGCTCTCAACCAGGCGGGCGCCATCACGCAGCAGCGCGTGCCCACCTCGGTTGCGACCGCTCAGGACGTTGCCAGGTACGACCATGACCTCTCTTCCCTGCTCCAGAGCACAGGCCGCGGTGATCAACGAACCCGACTGTTCGGACGCCTCGATCACGACGACCCCTCGCGACAGCGCGCTGATAACGCGATTCCGGAGTGGAAATCGAAACGGCAATGGCGCTGAGCCGGGCGGGAATTCGCTGGTCACAAGTCCGGTCGCAGCGATGTCCGCAGCGAGGGCGGCATGCTCGCGGGGGTAGATGCGGTCCACGCCGGACCCGAGCACGGCGATCGTTCGTCCGCAGCGAAGCGCGCCACGGTGTGCAGCAGAGTCGACCCCTCGGGCCAGCCCGCTGACCACCACCACTCCGTTGGCGGCCAGTTCTTCGCCGATCCGCGACGCCGTTGCCAGCGCAACGGCCGACGCCGCGCGCGAACCGACTACGGCAACTGAAGGCGCGTCGAAAACAGTTGGCAGCCCGCGAAACCACAAGACGGGCGGACAATCCGTGGTCATCAGGAGGCCGGCTGGAAAGCTCGGGGCGTTCCAGGCGATGACGCCGATTCCGGAGGCGGTGGCCTCATCCCGAACGCGACGCGCCCGCGGAAGCTCCGCGGTCGCAGCATCAAGCAACTCGGGATCGTCGGAAAACAGGCGGTCAGTCAGGCCGACGCGTGGCAGCGCGTCGAGAAGCGAGAGGGCGACGGCGTGGTCCAGGGTCATGACGCTCTCCAGCGCATGCACGCCCCACCCGATACCGATTATACGAGGACAGCCGACGGTAACGGGTTACGAAACAATTCAGGACAAGATGACCACCGCCGGCGTGTTTGCACGCAGATTCCTTAGAAAAGCGTGGTACATGGCTTGCTCGTGAGCAGTTGACTGCGGATCGGGAATTTGTTGCGCACGCCGCGTAAGCAATAGCTATAGTGACTCTCATCGGGTATAAGGATCGATCCGGCATGCGCGCCAGCCTCTCGCTCATCGTCGTGGTTCTGTCGCTCGCCGCTGTACCGCTTGCCGCGGATGCGCGAAGCGATGCGAAGAAGCACGTCGAATTCGGCGTGACGGTGGCGCAAAAGGGGCTGTGGCGCGAGGCCATCCTCCAGTGGGAGCGGGCGGCGCAGATCGATCCGACCTACGCGGCGGCGCAGAACAACCTTGCGATCGCGTACGAGCACGAAGGCGATCTGGACAAAGCGCGGGCGGCGTACGAGAAGGCCATGGCGATCGAGCCGAACAACTCGTACATCAAGCAGAACTACGAGCTCTTCAAGGAAATCAATGACCGCACGACTCGCAAGGACGGTCAGTAGTCTCGTCGCCGTTCTGCTCCTGGCGGCGTGCACGAACTACTACGAAATCCCGATCGAGACGCCGATCCGGCCGAAGCTCGATGTCAGTGGTTTCCAGCGCGTGCTGGTGGCCGGCTTCATCTCCGGCGGCACCGACGACGTCGACAGCAACCTGGAGACGACGCGGCTGCTCCGCAGTCAGCTCAGGACCAAGTCGGACCTGCGCGTCATCGATGCGGACGTCCTGCCTTTGATGGAAGTGGCCACCGAAGGCCAGAACACCGGCACCGGCGTGGTCGGCACGCCCGCACCGATCAAGGAAGAAAAGGATCTCGAGCCGTACGAGCGCTTGTTCGCCAACGTCGAATACTGGAAGAAGATCGGCGAAGAGTACCAGCAGCCGCTCATCGTGACCGGGACGATCATGTTCACGCCGCAACAGCGGAACAGCATCGTGCAGCGTGAGGTTGAGCAGTACCGACTCGTTCGGTCGCCGCCGCGTGACGCCCACCCGGACCTACGTCGAGCGCAAGGGGTTCGCACTCCGGCCGAAGTTCGTGTTTATCGACGGGCGAACCGGTACGGTGATGCACTCGGAGCGGTTCGCGGAAGAGATCCTCTATAACGCCAACCAGACGACCCCGGCGCTGTCGTCCTACTTCGAATTGATGGACCGGCTGATTCCGAGCTTTCTGAACACGCTCAGCAGCCAGAAGATCAAGGGCACGAGGGTGCTCCTCCAGTAGGCCGGGGTCAAGCCCCGTCGCAGTCAGTCACCCCCCCGGCTGCTTCGGCTGCGCTTTCCCCTTGTGCTAAGATAAACCCTTTGTGTGCGCCCTTTTGGGCCCGCCATAGCTATTCCAACTGAGGTAACGCTCGTGTACGCGATTATTCAGGCCCGTGGCCGCCAGCTCAAGGTGACGCCGGGCGCGGTCGTCGACGTCGACGGACCGCCTGGGGAGACCGGATCGGAATTCACGTTCGACCAGGTGCTCTTCGTCGAGAAGGACGCCGGCGACATCGTCGCGGGCGCGCCATTCGTCGCCAACGCGAAGGTGGTCGGGGTGGTCGACGGCGAGGCGCGTGGGCCGAAGCTCCGCGTGTTCAAGAAGAAGCGGCGCAAGGGCTTCCGGAAGACCCGCGGGCACCGCAGCGTGTTTACCCGCGTCCGCATCACCGACATCCAGCTGTAAGGTCAGGCAATGGCTCATAAAAAAGGGCAGGGCAGTTCCCGCAACGGCCGCGACTCGAACTCTCAGCGCCTCGGCGTCAAGCGTCACGACGGTAACGTGGTGACCGGCGGATCGATCCTGGTACGGCAGAAGGGGCGGCGCTTCGAGCCCGGCCTCAACGTCGGGCTGGGAAAGGATCACACCCTGTTTGCCAAGATCGACGGTAAGGTTCGCTTCGAGGATCACGGTCAGCACGGCCGCCGGATCAGCGTCATTCCGGTGCAGGAGTAGGATCCAGGAATCAGGATGCAGGACCTGATTCCTTCATGTTCGTAGACGAAGTCGACATCCACGTGACTGCCGGAGACGGTGGTCGCGGCTGCCTCAGTTTCAGACGGGAGAAATACGTCCCGCGCGGCGGTCCCGACGGGGGCGACGGCGGTGCCGGCGGTTCCGTCTACATTGTCGCCACACCTGGGAAGAACACGCTCGTCGATTTCCGCTTTCACCCCGAGTTCAAGGCAAAACGCGGTCAGCACGGCCAGGGCTCGAATAAGACGGGCCAGACGGCTGAGGACCTCGAGATCCAGGTGCCGCTCGGCACCCAGGTGTTCGAGACAGCTGCTGCCGGGGAAGAGCCTCGGCTCCTCGCCGACCTCGCGACGGAGGGCCAGCGCCTCCTCGTCGCCAGGGGAGGACGAGGGGGCCGTGGTAATGCACGGTTCGTTTCTTCGACCAATCGGGCGCCTCGTCGCACCGAACCGGGCGAGGCTGGTGAAGAGAGGAATCTGCGCCTGCAGTTGAAGCTGATCGCCGACGTCGGCCTGGTGGGATTCCCCAATGCCGGCAAGTCGACGCTGATCTCACGCATCTCGGCTGCCCGTCCGAAGATCGCGGACTATCCCTTCACGACGCTCACGCCTAACCTGGGCGTGGTGACGCTGAGCGGCGACCGCAGTTTCGTCGTCGCGGATGTGCCCGGCCTGATCGAGGGCGCACACGAAGGCCACGGACTCGGCGATCGATTCCTGCGCCACATCGAGCGGACCAAGGTGCTCATTCACCTCGTCGATGTCTCCGGCGCGTCAGGTCGTGATCCGGTCAGCGACTTCGAGATCATCCAGCGGGAGCTGAAGCTGTTCGATCCGGCGGTCGCCGCAAAACCTCAGCTCGTCGCCGCCAACAAGCTGGACGCGGTGAACGACGACTCGCAGGTGACTGCGCTCGCGACGCGCGTCACGGCAGCGAGACTCCCGTTCTTCAGAATCTCCGGAGTGGCGGGGACCGGTGTCGATCGACTGCTCGAAGCCGTGTGGCAGCAGATTGCGGCGGTTCGCGAGTCTGACGCGGCCGCGGCCATCGTCGACGAGCCGATTGAGGACGGAGTCGACCTGATCACCCCAGGGCGCGCCAGGCGTGACGTCTGACATGCGCCGGCTCGGCCTCCTTGGCGGCACATTTGACCCGGTGCATTACGGACATCTCGACGCCGCGCAGGCCGCCTACGCGGCGCTGCACCTCGACGAGGTGCAGCTGCTGCCGGCACACGACCCGCCCCACCGGCAGCAGGATCCCCGAGGGAGCGGCTTCCACCGGTTTGCGCTGATTGCGCTCGCTATCGACGCGTACCCCTGGATGCGAGCGTCGGACCGCGAGCTGCGTCGCAGCGACAGCCCGTCGTACACCGTCGATACCTTGACGGCGCTGCATGCCGAGGGATGGCGGCCGTCGCAGATTTTCTTCATCCTGGGTACCGATGCGTTCGCGGAAATTGCGAGCTGGCGCTCGTATCCAGCCGTGCTCGACGGCGCGAACTTCGTCGTGATCGCCCGTCCCGGCACGCCGTCGCGTGATGCGTTCGGCCGGGTGGACGGTCTGGTCGATCGAATCAGACCTGTGCACGGCCACGAAACGGACCCGGGCAGAACCTTCGTATTTGCGGTGGAGGCGCACACGCGCGATGTGTCCTCCACGCTGATTCGTGCACGCCTCGACGCTCACGAACGGATCGACGATCTCGTTCCTGCGGCGGTCGCCAGGTACATCCTCGCGCACCATTTGTATGGAGCGGAAGACGATTTGCATGGCCAAGACGCAACGCATCACCAGCCACGGCGCGTAAGAGCCGGAACGCCAACGACAGCAAAAACGACGCGAACCGTTCGACCACGTGTGCGAACCGCAACAGCGAAGCTGCCGAAGGCCGTTTCGATCGCCATCCAGGCGGCTCGGGACAAGAAGGCAGCGGATGTCGTGGTGCTCGACCTGCGGAAGACCGGCGGGTTCACCGACTTCTTCGTCATCTGCACCGGCAACAATCCGCGGCAGATCGTCGCGATTGCGGATGCGGTCCGCGACACGCTGAAGCAGGAACTCGGGGAACGGCCGGCTCTTTCGGAAGGTGTCGATCGATCCGAATGGGTACTGCTCGACTACTTCAACTTCGTGGTTCATGTCTTCAGCCGCGAGTGCCGCAGCTTCTATGCACTCGAACGGCTGTGGGGCAACGCCGAGCGTATCGACTTCCCGAACGAAGACTAGCGGAGAGACGTTCGCGGTGCCGGCGAGGGCGTCCGTGAACGAGCGAGTGCCTTCGTGGCGGATCTTGCTGCGTCGCTCGGTGCGCTACGCATCCACCGCTGCAACGGTCCTCATCACCGGTGAAACCGGTGTCGGCAAGGACGCCCTGGCCCGCCACCTCCACGCATCCGGTCCGCGGCGGGGCGAACCCTTCGTCACCGTGGACTGTCCAGCCATTCCAGCTACGCTGATGGAGGCCGAGCTCTTCGGCCACGAACGCGGAGCATTTACCGACGCCACCAGGCCCCGCGCCGGCCGCTTCGAACTCGCAGGGAATGGCACGGTGTATCTCGACTCCGTCACCAGCCTGCCGCTGTCCGGACAGGGAGCGCTTCTGCGCGTGCTCGAGGAGCGAGCGGTTACTCGCCTGGGCAGCACGACGCCAGTGCGCATTGACGCGCGCATCATCGCATCAGCCGACGCTTCGATCGAGCAGCAGGTCGTCGATGGACGGTTCCGGCCGGAACTGTTTCACAGGCTCCGGGTGTTGCCGATTGACGTTCCGCCGCTTCGGGAGCGTCCGAGCGACATCCTCCCGGCTGCCCGTCGCTTTGTCGCAGATATCTGCCGCTCATGGCGACGGAGCCCCGTAAAGATCTCTGCGGACGCCCGTGAAGTGCTCGTTCAATATCACTGGCCGGGCAACGCCCGGGAACTGCGAAACGTGCTCGAACGTGCGCTGCTCAACGCGCATTGCGACACCGAGATTCGGGTCGCCGATCTCCCGCGCGAGCTCCTCGACCAAATCGACGTGTGTCAGACCACGCCGGCGGTTGCGCCGCCGACACTCGAACACCTCGAGCGCCGGTACATCATCCTGACGCTGCATCGCACACGAGGGAACCAGGCCCGGGCGGCCGCGATCCTCGGCATCAGCCGGAAGACGCTATGGGAAAAGCGCAAGCGGTTCGGATTGGGGTGAGTGTCGCCAACGCGGCGCTGCGCGTGGTGTTCGCCCCGCACTGCGCGGCCTGCAACACACCGCTCGCGACGCCGATCGACGGGTGTGTGTGCTGTCGCTGCTGGTCGGCGATCGAGCCGCCCCCCACTGTCGCTTGGCCGGGGGACATCATTGCGGCCGCCGCCGCAGGCGGTGACTATGCCGGTGCGCTCCGCCAAATCGTTCACGCGTTCAAGTACGAGGGGAGACGCTCGCTCGCCGCCCCACTGGGTGAGTTGATGCGGGAACGTGGGCGTCAGGTCCTGTCGGATGCCACCTGCGTCATCCCGGTCCCGCTGCACCCATGGCGTCGGCTGAATCGTGGTTTCAATCAGGCCGAGGATCTCGCCCGAACCCTTGGGCCGCCGGTAAGTGCGGTGCTGTGGAGGCGGCGGCACACCGCCACGCAGGCTGACCTGACGGCGACGCAGAGACGACGAAACGTAGCCGAGGCGTTCGCGGTGTGGCCGCTCCTGTCCCGGCGCCGTCGCGATTTCCTGCGAGGGGCCAGCGTGGTCTTGATCGACGACGTGCGAACGACGGGGGCGACGTTGCATGCCTGTGCCGTCGCACTCGCGCCGCTTGGCGTTCGTGAAGTACGGATCCTGACCGCCGCTGTCCGGGCGTACGAGCCTGCCGCCAAGGAGGCGCGCGGGACGATTTCGTCGGAACGCGCTAAAGCAGCATCTCGACTGCCCTGAACACGTCCGCGGCAACCTGCTGGCGATCCCGATTGGCGTCGAGTCGGACCCAGCGTTCGCTGACCTGACGAAGGTAGCTCTCCCGCACGCGCCCGAGCAAATCCAGATCGCGCTCGTACTTGTCGCGATCGCTCGTCTTGCGACGCGCTGAGATGTCGGGCGCAATGTCGAGCAGAAACGTCAGGTGCGGCTGCGGCAGAAACTTCTGGGCGTCGCGCAGCCATGCGGCATCGAGGCCGAAGGATTCACCGTAAACGATGCTCGAGGCGAGATAGCGGTCGCAGACGAGGATTGTTCCGCGCTGCAGTTCGCGCTCGATCTCCGGCTTCCATTCGTACCGGTTCGCGATATAGAGCAACTGCATCACGTCGGGACCGTAGTCCCGCTCTCCGCGAAGGGCACGCCCGATCTCTTCACCGATCGGGGTGTCATAGGCCGGGAACGACAACAGCCGCACGAACCGCCCGCGCGCGACGAGTCGATCACGAAGGAGTTCGGCCTGCGTCTGCTTCCCGCTCTGATCCAGCCCTTCGAAGGCGATCAGCAGACCGCGCAAGGCTCAGTTCTCCAGCGCCAGCACATCGTCGAGGGTTTGACGGCGGCGGATGATCTGCCACTGGCCGTTGTCCACCAGCACCTCCGGAGGGAGCATGCGGCGGTTATAGTTGGAGGCCATCACCGCTCCGTAGGCACCCGTGTCGAGGACAGCGACGTGATCGCCGACTTCGACCGGCTCCAGTTCGCGCTCACGGGCGAAGACGTCACTGCTTTCACAGATCGGTCCGACGACATCAACGGCGGCACGCACGCCGGCACGCGGGGCCACGGGAACGATGCGATGGAACGATCCGTACAACGCCGGCCGCATCAACTCCGTCATCCCCGCATCGAGCACCGCAAACCGGCGACCGCCCGGATACTGCTTGGTATCAACGACCGTCGCTACTAATGCTCCCGCGTGCCCGACGATGGCGCGACCTGGTTCGAGCACCACAGGGATGCCGGCGCGTCGGAGCTCGGGAAGAACCGCTGTCGCATATTCGACGGGGGTAATCATCGGCCGACCCTCGTAGGCGATCCCGAGTCCTCCGCCGAGGTCCACGTGTTCGAGCGGCACGCCGTCATCACGCAGCTCGATGGCGAGCGAGACGAGCGCCGATGCCGCGCGACGTAGTGGATCGGTGGTGGTGATCTGGGAGCCGATGTGAATGTGCACGCCGACGAACCGAATCCCCGGCAGCTGCAGCCGCTCGCGATACATCTGCCGCGCGTCCTGCAGCGGCACGCCGAACTTGTTGCTCTTCAGCCCAGTGGAGATGTTGGGGTGGCTCTTCGCGTCGATGTCCGGATTGACGCGGAGGGCGACGCGGGCTTCCCGGCCCAGCGCGCGAGCGATGGCGGCAATGCGATCCAGTTCGCCGGCCGATTCGGCGTTGATCGTCCCGACGCCACGGCTAATCGCCAACTGGTGCTCGTCGGTCGTCTTGCCGACACCGGTGAATACGATGTCGGTTGGCGCAAACCCTGCGCGAAGCGACACTTCCACCTCGCCGCCGGAATTCGCGTCGGCACGGCTCCCGATCGCTTTCAGCAGTCGTACGATGGCCAGCGTCGAGTTGGCTTTCAGCGCGTAGTGAATCGCGTGCGGGTACGCGGCGAACGCATCGTCGATCGATCGATACGCGTCGCGGATCGCCGCGGCGCTGTAGATGTAAACGGGTGTGCCGACCTGGGCCGCGATCGCGTGCACGCTGACGCCATCACACACGAGGCCGTCAGATGTGGGTTGGAACGGTAGGTACACGAGCTTTGGCATGGTATCATGCGCGCATTCCCGACCAATTGAGCTCCACAGGTTGTCGAAAGCGCGCAGATCACCGCAGCCTCGCTGAGCCCCTTGCGAGCGCCAGTGCGATGACGACTGCGCCCACCTTCCGCGCGCATGGCTGACGCCGTCTCCCCTCTCGACGCGCTCATCGAGCGATGCCTCGCCGGCGACCAGGTGGCCTGGGAAGAGATCGTGCGCCTGCACCGGCGCAAGGTGTTCAACATCGCGTACAAGTTCGTCGGCAAGCACGATCTCGCCGAGGACCTCACGCAGGACATCTTCCTGAAGCTGTATCGCTCACTCGACACCTTCGATCGCCGCGCCAACTTCCAGACCTGGCTGATCAGCGTCAGCCGCAACCTGTGCATCGATCACTATCGCAGCGTCCGCAAGGAACGCGAGACGATCAACCGGGACGTCGACGCGTCGACACTCACTCCGGTGTCGCGGGACCGTAGCGCTTACGCGCAGCTGGAGTTGCGCGACCGCGTGCAGCTGCTGCGCGCGGCGCTGGACATGCTGCCACCGACGCTGCGCACCGCGGTGTTGATGCGAGACATCCAGGAGCTGACCTATCAGGAAATCGCCGACCGGCTGAACGTGCCCGAAGGCACCGTCAAGTCGCGAATCAATCGAGGGCGCACTGAGCTCGCCCGCCAGATTCAACGTCTGCGCCAGCAGCAGGACGCAGTGCCCAAAACCGGAGTGTCAGGATGAATCTCACCACCGATCGCAGCCAGGGTGTCGCCGTCGTCCGCGTCAACGAGACGCGGCTGATGTATCCGATCCTGGCGGACTTCGCCAGCACCATCACCGCGCTCTTTGGCAGCGGCGAGCGGAAGGTGCTGCTGGACCTGTCGACCGTCACCTACGTCGACAGCGCCACGATCGGCTGTCTCATGGACCTGTATCGCCAGGCCACCGCTGCCGGCGGAGTGCTCAAACTGTCCGGGGTCCAGAAGCGCGTCGAGACGATGCTGTCGATGACGGGGGCGCACAACTTCCTGGAGATTCACGCCGACGAACCAACGGCCCTCAAGAGCTTCGGGGCGTGACCATGCGCACGATCAAGACGACGAGCGGCACCGAGATTCACCTCGACGGCGACCTCCTGGCCGTGATGGAGACGCTGTATCACGAAGTCACCGCCAAGCGGGAGCTCGAACGATCGTTCGAAGACATGCTGCGGGAGATCAACCATCTGATCGATCAGATGGACGAAGGGGAGCGCCGGGCGTACCTGCTGGAAAGTCTGTTTCTCAATACCGTCAAGTACGAGAACGACAAGCTCGAAGCCTACATGCGGAAGATCGCGAAGTAGCTAAGCGGATTCCTTGACGGCAACTGCCGCGGCTACGTCGACACGCTGAGGCTGGACCGGCGCCTCCACCAGCGTCCACGCATCCGATTCCTCGAGTACCTGCGCCGCAAACGCCGTGTGCAACGCGTGGCCGCCACGATGTGCGACAAGATGCCCGATGATCGGATGGCCCACCAGCGCCATGTCGCCGATGACATCGAGGATTTTGTGACGGACGAACTCATCGTCGAAACGCAGCCCGTTGTTCAGGATGCCGGTGTCGCCGACCACGATCGCGTTCTCGAGAGAGCCGCCGAGGGCCAGCCCCTGCTGCCGCAGCATTTCGACTTCCTTCAGGAAAGTGAACGTGCGCGCCGGTGCGATTTCGTCCACGAACGCATCCTCCGACAACCGGATCGTCCGCGACTGGTGCCGCAGCAGCGGATGATCGTAGGCGATGCTGTACGTCACCTTGAAATGATCCGACGGGTAGAGCGCGATCCGCTTGTCGCCGCGGGTCATCGTGATCGGGCGCAGCACCTTGAGATACTTCCGTGCTCCCGACTGCGTCTTCACACCCGCTTCGTGAATCAGATAGACGAATGGCGCGGCGCTGCCGTCCATGATCGGCACTTCTGGTGAGTTCAATTCAACCAGGACGTTGTCGATCCCGAGACTGACGAGTGCGCTCAGAAGATGCTCGACGGTGTCGATGTGGACCGCGTCCCGACTCAATCCAGTGGCGTAGTTGATGCCGCCGACATGCTGGACTGTTGCCGGCACCTCCAGGCCGCCAAGGTCGGCGCGCCGAAAACGGATACCGGCCCCGGCCGGGGCCGGCCGAATCGACAGCGAAACCCGCTTGCCGGAGTGAAGCCCGATTCCCGCGCAGGAAACCGACCGACGGAGCGTCCGTTGAGCATTCATCAGGATATAGGACCGAAAGGGAAGGGTTTATGGAAAGGTAGCAACGCTTATGCCCGCCCCTTTACGTCCGCAGCACAGCTCCTAAGCGACTAGTCGAATTGAGGTTAGTTGCGTCAAGCGCCAGAACCCATCAGGTGAGCCAGTACATAATGTGGCCCTCGGACCACAAGCTGAGCACATGCGAGTGTGGTCAGACTACCACAGCCAAGCTCCAGCCCTTCATTTCGCCTGACGCCGCGCCTCCGGGGAGCGGCGCAGGAGGGGCTTGAGGAACCGGCCGGTCGCCGATTTGGAGTTGGCCGCAACTTCCTCTGGCGTGCCGGCCGCGATGATGCGCCCGCCACCGACGCCGCCTTCGGGCCCGAGATCGATCAGATGATCCGCGCACCGGATGACGTCGAGGTTGTGCTCGATCACGACGACGGTGTTTCCCTGTTCGACGAGCCGATTGAGGACGTCCAGCAGCTTCCTGGTGTCCTCGAAGTGCAGGCCTGTCGTCGGCTCGTCAAGGATGTAAAGGGTGCGTCCGGTACTGCGACGCGACAGTTCCCGTGCCAGCTTTACGCGCTGAGCCTCGCCGCCGCTCAACGTGGTCGCCGACTGGCCGAGCTCGATGTAGCCCAGGCCGACAGATTGGAGCGTCCGCAGCTTGTTCGCAATCGGCGGAAAATTCTCGAGGAGCGGGAGCGCCTGGTCGACGGTCAGATCCAGCACCTCGGCGATCGACTTGCCGCGATAGTGGATTTCGAGCGTCTCCCGGTTGTAGCGACGGCCCTTGCACTGTTCGCAGGTGACGTAGACGTCAGGCAGGAAGTGCATTTCGATCGCGATCACGCCGTCACCCTGGCACGCCTCACAGCGGCCGCCCTTCACGTTGAACGAGAAGCGCCCGGGCCGGAATCCGCGCGCTTTCGCCTCCGGCATCATGGCGAAGAGCTCACGGATGAACGTGAACATGCCTGTGTAGGTCGCCGGATTCGATCGCGGCGTGCGGCCGATCGGGGACTGATCGATCTCGATGACTTTGTCGACCAGTGCGGTGCCGTCGATCCGGTCGTGCGCACCGGGATCGGTCGCCGCCTTGTAAATCGTCTTGGCCAGCGAACGATAGAGGATGTCGTTGATCAACGTCGACTTGCCCGACCCGCTGACCCCGGTGACAGCTGTCAGCGTGCCGAGCGGAATCGCCACGTCGATGTTCTTCAGGTTGTTCTCGCGCGCGCCCCGGATGACGATTTCGCCCTTCAACGCCGGTCGACGCGCCGCGGGTGTGGGAATCGACTGCTCACCGCGAAGATAGGCTCCCGTCAGCGACCCGTGGCCGTCAGCGAGCAATGCCTTCGGGGTTCCCTGAAAGATCACTTCCCCACCATGTTCGCCCGCTCCCGGCCCGAGGTCGACGACGTAATCGGCGGTGCGGATGGTTTCTTCGTCGTGTTCGACGACGACGACCGTGTTCCCCAGATCGCGCAGACGCGACAGCGTCGACAGCAGCTTGCGATTGTCCCGCTGATGCAGCCCGATCGACGGTTCGTCGAGAACGTACAGCACGCCGGTGAGGTTTGCGCCAATTTGTGTGGCGAGCCGGATGCGCTGCCCTTCGCCGCCGGACAGGGTGGCGGCGCTTCGGTTCAAGGTGAGGTAACCGACTCCGACGTCGTGCAGAAACCGCAGGCGCTCGCGAATCTCGCGCAACACGCGTGTGGCAATGAGCGCTTCGCGATCCGTGAGGTCGAAGGCTTCGAACACCTCGAGCGCCTCACTGATGGGCAGGTTGACGTATTCCGCGATGCCGCGGCCCTTGACGCGCACCGCCAGGCTGCCCGGCTTCAGCCGCTGGCCATGGCACGTCGGGCAGGCGCGAAGCGTCCGGTACGGCTCGAGATCCTCCTGAACCGCCCACGATCCTTCGTCGTAGCGGCGTCGCAGGTTCGGAATGACACCTTCGAACCCTTTGCCGAACGGGTCGACAGGATCGTCGCGCCGTGACGATCGCCGCGACGTCGGAAGCTGGAACTCTTCCTCCTCATCGTCCTCGGCTTCCTCGTCGTCATCGGCAGCAGTGGCAGTGCCGATCGCCCTGGCTGTTTTCGCCGCGCCGCCTGGGCCGAACAGGATCAGTTCACGCTGCTTCTTTGGCAGTTTCCCGAATGGCGAGTCGGGATCGATGCCGAACGTCTTGGCCAGCGTGGTCACGGCCTCTTTCACCAGCTTCCGATCGCCGCGCGCCCACGGGGCGACGGCGCCGCCAAGCAACGACTTCGATTCGTCCGGCACCACCAGCCGCGGATCGAAATCATAGGTCGCACCGAGGCCCTGGCAGTCCTGGCAGGCACCGTGCGGCGAGTTGAAGGAGAACGCCCGCGGAGTCATTTCCGGAATCGAGATCCCGCACTCCACGCAGGCCAGACGACGCGAAAACAGCTGATCGCCACCTTCGAACGTATTGATGATGACGACCTCGTCGGCGAGCGTCAGAGCTGTCTCAAGCGATTCAGCGAGGCGCCGCTCGATGCCGGATTTGACGATCAGGCGATCGACCACCACGTCGATCGAGTGATTACGACGGCGATCCAGCTTGACGTCTTCCTCCAGCGAGCGAAACTGTCCGTCGATGCGCGCCTTGGTAAAACCGCGCTGCCGCAGCGCCTGCAGTTCTTTCTTGAATTCGCCCTTGCGCCCGCGGACGATCGGCGCCAGCACATTGATGCGGGCATCCTGGGGATAGAGCATCACCAGGTCGAGTATTCGCTCGAGCGACTGCGACGCGATCGCCCGTCCACAGCTGTAGCAGTGGGGAGTCCCGATGTTCGCGAACAGCAGGCGCAGATAATCGTAAATCTCGGTGACGGTTCCCACGGTCGAGCGCGGATTCGAGCCGGTGGTCTTCTGCTCGATCGAGATCGCGGGCGACAAACCCTCGATCAGGTCGACGTCCGGCTTCTCCATCTGCTCGAGAAACTGCCGCGCATAGGCGGACAGCGACTCGACGTAGCGGCGCTGACCTTCCGCGTAGATGGTGTCGAAGGCGAGCGACGACTTGCCGGAGCCGGACAAGCCGGTGATGACCACCAGCTGATCACGTGGCAGATCGACGTCGATATTCTTGAGATTGTGAACGCGGGCACCGCGGACCGCGATCCAGTCGTGCGCCATATAGTGAGGGATTCCGTGAACTCCCGAATCCCTCATTGTACAGAATCCGAAATCCAAACCGCGACGGCGGACGGGTAACCTACCGCCTGAGCCGGCTGTGTCGGATGCTGTAGCCGAAATAGATCAGCGCTCCGATGATCAGCCAGATGCCGAAGCGTTCCCAGGCTGTCCTCGGCAGGCCGAGCATCGTGTACAGACACGCCAGCGCGCCACAGAGGGTCACTGGCCAGACGAACGGGACCCTGAAGGGTCGCGGTCGCGACGGCTCCACATGACGAAGTACCAGGACGCCGATACAGACGATCGCGAACGCCGACAGGGTGCCGATGTTGGTCAGGTCGTAGATCTCGTTCTCGTCGGCCACGAGGGCGCCGAGAGCCACCGCCACACCGGTGACGAGCGTGGTGATGTGCGGAACCCGCCGCTTCTGGCTGACCCGTGCCGCCCACGCAGGCAGCAGGCCGTCGCGCGCCATCGCGAAGAAGATCCGCGGCTGACCGTACTGGAACACCAGCAGGACCGCGGTCAGGGATACGACGGCTCCGAACGAAACGATCCAGCCAGCCGTCTGCAGGCCAGCGACATCGAGCGCTTTCGCCAGCGGGTCGGCGGCCTTCAGTTGCGCGTACGGCACCAGTCCGGTCGCCACGATCCCGACGACCACGTAGATGAGCGTGCAGACGCCCAGGCCACCAAGGATCCCGATCGGCAGGTTGCGCTGTGGGTTCTTCGTTTCTTCCGCCGCTGTCGAGATGGCGTCGAAGCCGATGTACGCGAAGAACACAATCGCGGCGCCCTGATGAATGCCGCGCCAGCCGTTCGGCGCGAACGGCACATAGTTCGCGGTGTCGATATGAGCCCCACCGACAACCACGAACAACGCGAGGACGATCAACTTGACGACCACCATCGCGTTGTTCGCCCGCGCGCTCTCACGGACGCCCAGTAGCAGCACCCACGTGATCAATGCCACGATCGCAAACGCCGGCACGTTGATCAGAACCGGTATCCCCGAAATCCGAGGCGCGGTCTGCAGCAATGCCTGGACGGCGGGATCGGAGCTGAGTTGCACGGCACGATAACCGTGGGTCAGCCACCCGGGCAGCGAGATCCCGAATCCACTCAGAAAAGAATTGAAGTAGCCTCCCCAGGCGACCGCCACGGCGATGTTGCCGACGGCGTACTCGAGGATCAGGTCCCAGCCGATGATCCAGGCCACCAGTTCACCGAGTGTCGCGTAGGAGTACGCATACGCGCTCCCGGCTTGCGGAATCATCGCAGCAAGCTCCGCGTAGCAGAGCGCGGCGAGTCCGCAGACCACTCCGAGCAGAAGAAACGAGAGGATCAGGGCCGGGCCGGCAGCGTAGCGTACGATCTCGCCGTCCGGACGAACCTCGCCGGCAGCAGCCGTCCCAATGGACGAGAAGATCCCGGCGCCGATGACGGCGCCGATCGCCAGCATGATCAGATCGCCCGCGCCGAGCACGCGTCGCAGCGCGAGGGGACCGTCGAGCGGCTGCAGCTCGGCGATCGGTTTGCGTGCAAACAGCTGCGACATGTCGCGTCAGTAACGTTCGAACAGGTAGGCTGTTTCGTTCGACGCCACGACCAGCTCGCCCGACGGGCCGAAGGCGACGCCGACCAGCGCACCGCCAGATACCATCAGTTCCGGAGCGCCGTCCAGATCCGCGAAACGATACAGCCCGCTCGCACCGGCGAGCGCGTCGACGACGTGCAGGACGCCGTCGGCCGAGAACGCCAGGCCCTGCGGACGGCCCAGTGAGGCGGGAAGCGTACGAACCTCGCCCTGGCGCGCGATTCGATAGATATGGTCGTAGGCCCCGAGCGTAGGTGCCGAGACGAACAGTTCGTCCTGGGGGCTCATTGCAAGGTGAAAGGCGGCGACGCTCGCCGGCAATGAGGCGAACGCATGGGCACGGCCATCGCGTACGCGAAAGATCGTGCCGGAGCGATCGCCGACATACATCCAGCCGTCCGAATCGAACGCGATCCCGCAGGCGACACCAAGGTCGGACGCCACCTGTTCATGGCTGCCGTCCTCGCGAACGCGGTACACCGCTCCCTCAAAACGGCTCGATACGTACAACTGCTCATCAGGGCCGCGCGCCATCGATGTCGCGTTGACGATGCCGGATGCGAATGGCTCGCGCGTTCCCGCCCGCGTGACCCGGAAGATGGAGACGGGCGCCTCCTGGCCGCGCGAGCCGCTGTACGCGACGAACAGATTCCCGTCAGGATCGAACACCGGGTTGTCCACCTGGTGCAGCCCGGTGGCGCACGGCGCCGCGATCGAGAGGTAGACCGTCTCACCGTGCATCCCCGGCACGTGCACGGGCGTCGTGCCGCCCTCGAGATCACCGGGAATCAGGATGACGAGCCGCGTGGTCGACGTGAACGCGAGCCGTGCCGGACTGGTGCCGAGCAGGACGGTGGTGTGATCGACCGGCAAACCAGTCCCACGCACTGTGACGCGGCCGCCCTCGACCGCGCGCACGGGAATAATCGCGTTGATGGTCGCCAGAGGTCAGTTGCCCGTGTGTGCTAGCTCTCGTCGAGCTCGACGTTCCAATAGAGGTAATCCCGCCAGGTTTCTGGCGCGTCGCGCAACCCGACTGTGATTCGGATCGCAGGAGCGGAATCGGGCCGGCGCGGCGGCTTGAGAAGGCGCATGCCCGCTTCTGCCGGCGTTCGACCACCCTTCCTGCGATTGCAGCTGACACAGCACGTGACGATGTTCTCCCAGTCCTTCCGTCCACCGTGCGCAACGGGCACCACGTGATCGAAGGTTAACTCGGCGGTGGAGAAAGCCTCGTGGCAATACTGGCAGGTGTGATTGTCGCGCGCGTAGATATTTGCACGCGAGAAAGGGACGTAATCGAAGCGGCGTTTGATTTTGACGAAGCGAAGAAGGCGGATAACGGAGGGCAGGCGGAAGCTCAAGGACACCGTCCTTATCTCGCGCTCATGATGCGCGATCACCTCCACCTTTCCCTGGCACCAGAGGGTAATTGCCTTCTGCCAGTGAACGACCTTGAGAGGCTCGTACGATGCGTTCAGAAGGAGCGCCTGCTCCATATCGCTGCTGGCACATGATGACCGGTCGATTCCGGGACTGTCAAGCGACTGCCGACCCTAAACCGCAGCGATCGCAGTGAGTTACGACGCTACAATCAGACCCGTGTTGCGATCCGCGGTCGTCCTCGCCCTGCTCGCCAGCCTGACCGCGTGCGCTTCAAAGGGCGCCGCGCCTCGACCGTTTCCGAAAGCCCCGTCGCCTGCGGGTGTACGGGCACTGCCCTCGGTCCCGGAACAGGAGCACACGTCACTGCTCGAAACCGCTCTTTCGTATCGCGGCATCCCCTACCGGAACGGCGGCAGCGATCCAACGGGCTTCGATTGCAGCGGATTCGTGCAGTGGGTCTTCGCCCAGCATGGCGTGCGATTGCCGCGTGCCGTCGAGGACCAGTACCAACTCGGTTCCGCCATTGACCGCGACGCGGTGCAGCCCGGGGATCTGGTTTTTTTCGAAACGGTGAGCCATGGTGCATCGCATGTCGGGATTGCACTGGGCGGCAACCAATTCGTCCACGCGCCGAGCTCGCGCGGCGTCGTCCGCGTTGAGAGCTACACGATCGCTTACTGGAAGCAGCGTTTCGTGGGCGCGCGCCGAGTGCCGTAGCAGGAACCACTGAGCAGTCGCGGCGCGGGGTCGGCCGGTGCGGATGACTCGCGCAGTGCTGACCTAGATGCCGCTGCGCGGCGCAGTACTGACCGAGCTGCGCCGGGCTAGGCGCACAGTGGCTGACCGAGCTGTGCCGCTACGCGGCGCAGTGCTTCCCCTTGCGAATCACTTGATGTGAGCTGTGAGGCAGGAACTGACGCATGGCCAGGTCGTCTTCGGTGAAGAACGTCTTGACCCGAGGCAGCTTCAACGGCTCCACGCGGCAACTCAATCCTTCGGGCGGCAACGGCTGAGGATCGAGGACTTCCGAATAACGTTGTGGATACGACGGAAATGCACGAAAAGTCGTACCGACTACGCCCGCGTACTTTGCCGTCAGCTCGTCGAGGTCGTACTTCAGGAAATCGGTGACTTCGGGATTCGGCTTGCTATCGAGATACTGATGCACCATCTCGACGACATGCTCGAAGAAGCGCTGCCCGTGGCAGTTGGCCGAGTACGTGCCGTCCGCACGCTCCATGCGGCGAATGCCCGGCCGCTCGGGATCGATGTGATACAGCTCGTGCACGATCGTATCGAGCTTGGCGATCCAGTCCGGCTGCCCTTTGTAATGCACCTGCTTGCGCGACCTCGCCAGCCGCTGATCGCAGAACCGAGGCAGCGCGAATGACACCATGTAGTCGATGTCGCCAGTGCCGACCTTCACGGTTGGCGACTTCGTGACGAACCATTCCGAGCGCCTCGTCAGGCGGCCTGTCGACCGATCGCGCCAGAAGTAATAGCCCGGCTCGCTGGCAGGAAGGCAGATGCAGTGACAGGTCGCGTACGCTCCCTCGGCGTTTGTACGTCCGGCGCGTGCGAACACCAGGACACGACTCGTGTCCAGGAACGACAGCGTCGGGACTCGCGCGACGATGTCGTCCATGAGCTCGGAGATGCGCTCGGTGTAATTAATCATGTACTCGCTCGCCGCGCACACACGTACCGTGAGCGTGCGAGGTCTCCATCCGTCTCCGTGAGCTGTTGAGGGGTCGAGCCGCGTCGATTATCCGGCGCGTATTTCGAGAGTGTCAAGCTGAAGGACGTGCACCATCAGCCTTACGAGCTCTCGTTAGAGTGATCTCGGTGCTACCGAGATGCTGCTCCACTCGACCATAGGTTGACATTGCGCGCCAGCGCGCACGGTGACACGCAGAGTTTTACGGCTCTGTCGGCTGAGCTGTTTCGGGTGCCGATTGACTTGGGAGCGTATCCGCCGCTGGGAGCGATTCTGCATCTCCTCCGCTCGCTTCGCTTGGCGCGGCCGAGGCGGGTGACGGCGTAACAGGTACAGGCGCGGGCATCGGCACCGGCGGTGGCGGTTCATACCCGCCCATGCGAGTCAGGATGATCCGCTGGCGACGTATTAGCCGGGCTGGCGGACGCGCCGGGCTGTACACCCTCGGATTGATAATCGATCCGGCGAGCAGTGCGGCTTGTTCGCGTGACAGCGAAGCAGCCGAGGTCCCGAAGTAGGTGCGCGAGGCCGCCTCAGCCCCCCAGATACCGTCACCCCACTCGATGACGTTCAGGTAGATCTCGAAGATACGGGCCTTCGACAGCGCCGCTTCCAGGCGACGCGCGATGATCAACTCGCGAAACTTCCGAAGCGGATCTCGTGACGGCGAGAGGTAGAGGTTCTTCGCCAGCTGCTGCGTGATCGTGCTGGCGCCACGGATGGCGCGACCATTCTGCAGATCCTGCTCGATTGCCGTCTTCAGCTGTTCCAGGTCGACTCCCTCGTGCTCGAAGAATGCGTCATCTTCGGCCGCGAGGACGGCTCGTTTCAGGTTGGGCGAGATGCGGGTATAGGCGACCCACCGGTGCACGCGCCGAAGCGGCCGCCCATCGGCAGCCGCTTCCTGCGCGCGCATCTGCATCCATGCAGTCGTCTTGGGGTTGATCGTCACGAGCCCGCGCACGTCCGGCAGCGTCAGGTACGTGTAAGCAAGTACCGCAAAGCCGGCTGCGGCCAGCGCCGCAAGCGCGCGGGAGAATTTCACGCCGTGACGGGCACCTGCCGAAGCGCGGCAATGGCCGCTGATACGCCTGCACCTGCGCGCACCGGCCTGCCATTCGCCTCGAGCGCGCCTTCGAGCGCTGCCAGAAACTGGAGCAGCGTCTGCGGTGTCGAGCCGGCGCCCATCAAGCCCACGCGCCAGATCTTTCCGGCCAACGGTCCCAGGCCCGCACCGACTTCCACGTTGTAGGTTGCCAGCAGCGTCTTGCGCACCGCGGCTTCCTCAACTCCGGCGGGAACCCGAACCGCATTGAGCGTCCACAAGCGTTCTGCCGGCGGCGGCAGTAGTGACAATCCCATCGCGTCGAGCCCGGCCGCGAGCGCCTCGTGATGCCGCTGATGACGCGCCCACCGGGCGTCGAGTCCTTCTTCCTCGACCATCAACAGCGCTTCGCGCAAGGCGTACACAAGCGAGGTGCACATGGTGTGGTGATACTTGCGGCCGGCCCAGTAATCCTCGAGCAGCCGCAGATCGAGATAGAACGATCGACATGGCACCAACCGGTCTCTCGCCGATCCCGAGACCGCAATAGGTGCGACGCCCGAAGGTGCGCCGATGCACTTCTGCGCACACGAGTAGGCGATGTCGATGCCCCACCCAGCCAGGTCAACCTCATGCCCACCCAGCGAGGTCACGGTGTCAACAAGGGTCAACGCGCCATGCTGACGAGCGATGCCGACCAGTTCCTTGATGGGATTGCGCACGCCGGTGGACGTTTCAGCGTGCACCATGCCGACGACGTCGGCGCCTTCACGCCGGAGTTCATCGAGAAGGCGCTGCGGATCGCACGCCCGCCCCCATTCGACGTCGACTCGGCGCACGTTCGCGCCGTAGCGTTCGAGGATGTTCACGAGGCGCTCGCCGAAGTAACCGGTCACGACGACAACCGCCCTTGCACCAGGCGCGACCGCATTGGCCACCGCCGCCTCCATGGCAGACGTGCCGGTGCCGGACGTGGCAAGCGTCAGCGCTTTCGCGTCGGCGCGGAAGGTGCGCTGCAGCAGGCCGCGAACCTCATCGAGCATCGGAACGAAGTCGGGATCCAGATGACTGAGTACCGGCGCCGCCAGCGCACGAATCACGCGCGGCGGAATCAGGCTGGGACCAGGACCAAGCAGGATGCGTTCGGTAGCAGGAAGGGGCATTACGTGGGGCATTTCGCTATCAAGTCCTCGCGTGTTCAGGTACGAAATCGGTCAGCTCCTGAAGCTGACGGGTAATGGAGTCGATGACCGACTGCGGGGCCGGTCGGAGCGGGGGACGTGGAAGCCCGCCTTCGTAGCCTCTGAGGTCGAGCGCGGCTTTCAGCCCGGCGACGCCATGCGTCGTCCCGACCGACCTGGCAATCGGGAGCAGCTGCCGCTGCAGCAACATCGCTTCGTCCAGACGCCGCGCTGCCACGAGTTCGCGCATTCGTACGCATTCCTCCGGCAGCAGCATCGCCAGCGCCAGGATCGCCCCGTCGCACCCGGCGCACAACGCGTGATACAGCGTTGTCGCCGACCCTGCCAGAACCGTGAATTCGTCCGGGGTGCGTGAGACAAATTCGGCGATCTGGCCGATGTCGCCGCCCGACTCTTTGAGTCCGACGATGTTCGGATGATTCGCGAGCTGTTCGACGGCGTCGCCTTGCATGTTGACGCCGGTGAACATCGTCACGTTGTACAGGAGAATCGGAATCGGCGAAGCCTCGGCGACGTCCGTGTAGTGACCGACCAGGACGTCACTCGTCATCTGGGCCTTGAAAAACGACGGCGTTCGGACCAGCGCAGCGTCCGCGCCCGCATGGGCCGCGCGACGGGTGGCGGCAATCGTCGCCCGTGTGGATTCCCGCCCGGTACCGGCAATGAGCGGACGCTCGGGCGGGACTTCATGGCGGACCACCTCGATCACGCGATCGGCCTCGACGTCGTCGAGCTGCGCGGCCTCTCCGTTCGAACCGAGGACCACCAGGCCGGTCAACGGCGTCTTCATCCAGCGCGCCACGTTGCGACGAAGGGCGCCCTCATCGATCTCATCGCCCGTCGTGAACGGCGTGACGATGGGAGTGAAGATTCCTGCGAACGGCTTGATCATCCCTCCAATTGTACAGGCGGGCGTCCGCTTGCCTGAACCAGGAGATTTATAGCGAGAACCGCGAGAAATATCGCGACGGCGGGCGCCAGCAGCCATGGCATGTCGACCACAAGCAGCACGTTCGCTGCATCCGCCAGCATGGTCCCCCACGTCGCGGTTTCCGGCGGGAAACCGAACCCCACGTAGGACAGGGTGGCTTCGGCGAGGATGAACGCCGGCACCAGCAGCGATAGTTGAGTGGCCAGATAGCCCGAGGCTGCCGGCAGCAGGTGCCGCAGCAGGAGACGCGCCGGCGAGACGCCGACGGCACGCGCGGCTTCGACGTATTCACGATGCCGCTCCCCTATCACGATCGCGCGCGTGCCACGGGCAACGATGGGCCAGCCCAGGATGCCGAAGATGGCGGTCAGCAGCGCGAACATGGTGCTGGTGGGCAGCGTCAGGGGAAGCACCGCGCGCAGCATCAGCACGACGTACATGGCGGGAAGGACGAGGAGAAACTCGGTCGATCGCGAGATCAGGGCATCGAGCCATCCACCGGCGTAGCCGGCTATTCCGCCCAGGAGGGCGCCGGCGAGAACCGCGCACGCCGCCGACGCGAGGGCAAGTGTCAACGAGATGCGCCCACCGTACAAAACGCGGGAGAGCACATCGCGGCCGTAACTGTCGGCGCCCAGCAGTAGCAGAGGCGCATCCCCACCGGATACGAGACGACGGTTCGAGAACCACACCAGCGGCGCCGGGTGTTGGCGATCCACTTCGAATTTGCGCTGGAGCGGGTCGACCAGACGCTGCGGGTAGATGAACGGGACCGTCAATCCCTCGTTCCAGATGTGCACCGCTGTCGGTGGCGCGTAGAGCAAGTCACCGAAGGCGCTCCTCCGGCGCATTCGGCGCCAGCAGCGGCGCCGCTGCGACTGATACCGCAATCAGGGCAAGCAGCACCAGTCCGCCTTGTCGCACACCGCGCAACGTCCTGCTCACCGGACGTCCGACATGCGTGGATCGCTCAGCGCCAGCAGAACGTCACCAAGCAGCATCCCAGCCGACAGAACGGCGGCGCCGACAGCGGCGCAACCGGCAACAAGGTAGATATCGCGCGCCTGCAGTGCGTCGAGTGTCAATCGTCCGAGGCCTGGCCAGGCGGTGACGATTTCCACGGCGAAGGAACCGGAGAGTAACGAGCCTGCGGCGATGCCGTACACACCCGTGATCGCTTTCACCGACACCGGCCATGCGTGCCGCAGGACGAGCCGTCGCGGCGATACCCCGCGCGCGGCCGCGGCCAACACGAATGGCTGCCGCAGTTGTTCAGCCAGCGCTGCCGATTGCAGGCGCTCAAACGCGGCCGCGACCGGAAGCGCGAGTGCGAGCACCGGCACGGGAAGGTGTCTGGCAACGTCGGCCCAATGGCTCACAGCGTTCGTGGCGTCAGCGGAAGTCATGCTGCCTGTCGGGAACCAGTTGGTGCGCGCGGCGACGAACAGCAAGGCGAGTGACGTCAAGAGTGACGGAAGCGAGACAGCGCCGATGGATGCCGTCCGAATCAGTCCAGGGATAAGCCCGCTTTGGCTCCCGGTAACGATCCCAAGGCCCACACCGGCAACAGTCGCGACGAGCAACGCGCCGATTGCGAGCACACCAGTGTTTCCGGCTGCCTGCAGCACCAGCGGGCCGACTGGTCGTCGATAGCGAGATGATTCGCCGAAATCAAACCGGATCGCGCTCGCGGCCCAGTTGCCCCACTGCACCGCAAATGGGCGGTCGAGCGCGAATCGAGCCCGCTCCTCGTTTATCTCCCTCGTCGTCGGAAACGCACGGAGATTGGTGGTCAGGTCTCCCGGTGCCACTCGCGTCAGCAGCAGGGCGGTGGACGCGGTCATGACCACGAGCACGGCGCAGTAGAGCAGTCGCCGCGCCAGGAAACCGACCATCAGTTGGCGCGCGGCGGAGCGGTGACGCCGAGACTGTCGGCGTTCCAGAGCACGGGCGGCCGAAGCACGGACGGCAAGACACCGGTAATGCGCGTCGAATGCGCGTAATACAGACGGGGCGCCGCGAAATACAGAACCGGGAGATTTTCCGCGAAGATCTCCTGCACCTCATTGAAGAGTTCACGGCGTCGCGCAAGATCAACCGTCGCGGCCTGTCGCGTCATGATGTCGTCGATTCGTTTCTCCCATTCCGTGGCCGGCATCGTCTGTTCCATATTCCAGAAATGGGCGCCCCCCGAACTCAACCACATGTCCATGTTACCGGCCGGATCGAGGTCGGTCATCAGGGGGCGCATGTAGATAGCCTCGTAGTCGGACGCCATCATCTTTTGAATCATCACACCTGCCTCCAGCGGGGCGATGTCCAGCTGGACGCCAATCATTGCCGCCCGTTCCTTGAGGAGTGCGGTCCCGCGCTCGTAAGACGCGATTCCCTTCTGGGTCACTACGGTGAACCGAGCCTCAGTCCCATCCGCGGCTTCCACGATGCCGTTCCCATTGCGATCTTCCAGGCCGATGTCACGCAGGAGCGCACGCGCCTTGTCGAGATCGGGCGGATACCGCCGCACGTTAGGCGAGAACCACGTCTTGTTGCCCGGGGTGACCGGTCCCCAAATCGGGACGGCGGCGTCGAAGAACACGATTCGGGCAAATTCCTCGCGGTCAACGGCGTGTGACAACGCCTGACGGAACTCGCGCCGCTGGACGAACGCGAACCGCCGGTCCCTCTTCCTGGCTTCCGGCTTCAGGCAGAACCAGAAGGCGTCGGCGTCTGTGCCGACGCCGAGCTCAATCACCTTCAAGTTCCCTCTTGCTTCTGCCTTCAGTGCACTCGCGACGTCGTCGGGGCGCAATTCGCTTTGCAGCAGGTCGAGGTTGCCCGCCTCGAGCCGCACCATCCCGGCCGTCTGCTCCGGAACGATTTCAAGGATGAGTTGATCAATAAACGGCAGCTTCATGCCATCTGCCGATTTGCGCCAGTAACGCTCATTGCGCGACAGGACAACTCTTTGGCCGGTGGCATACGACTTTAGAACGAAGGGGCCGGCTCCGACGATGTCCGACGGAGCAGTCGTCGTCAGCCAGGACGTGCGGAACGTCCCATCGGCCAGGGCGCCTTCCAGCTTGTGTTTCGGAAGGATTGGCAGCGTATCCAGAAGTCGAATTCCCGGTCCCGAAGGAGCGGGAAATGTCAGGACGACGGTGTGGTCGTCTGGAGCTGATACGTCAATCGGCTTTCCCGCCACAACTAACGAGTCGGCGAGCGGACTCTCGACCCGCTTATCGGTGACTGCGCGGAACGTGAAGAGCACGTCGGCCGACGTGAGCGGAACGCCATCCGACCACGTGATACCCCGTCGCAAATGGAGCGTGTATTTACGGCCGTCCGGCGTCATTTCCCAGGTTTCGGCGAGCCACGGTTCCAGTTCGAATGTCGCGCGGTTGATGCGCGCGAGTCGCGCCTGCAACAGCGACGACACGATCACGCTCGGTTCGTCGAAGGCGACGAGGCTGTTGAACGATTTCGGATCCGCCCGGATCCCTGCGGTGAGCTGTCCACCATGAGCGGGCGCAGCGTGATCGAGCGCCGACGTGGGAGGAGCCGTTGATCGCCAGAACAACCACAGCGCCGCTACGACAACGAGCGAGACGAGGACGCCAGCGAAACGGAAGGAGGGCCTGATCGACAAGTTGGCTACTCCGGCCAATTTATTGGCCGCACTTCGAGTTGCACGCAGATTTCAACACATCGGCGTGCAGAATCTGCGACCGGTGGATACGCGCGTCACACCTGCCGGCTAAGCCGCTGGCTCCCGCGGTGCGAACGACTTGTCAACTGACGTTGCGATCTTGCTCGCAACTCCTGGCAGCAAAACACTTTATCAATGACAGTGCAACCACGGTTCACATGGCACTCCCCCTGCCTTATCGGACGGTGGAGTTCCAATCTATGGGCCTTTTGCACACTGAATCCGCATCACCGTTCGGGCGCAGCGTCACCATCGACAAAGCTGCGGAGCTCCTGAGCGTTTCGCGCCGCACCATCTACAACCGTATCAAGGACGGACGACTTCGGACCATCCGGATTGCCAATGGTTCGAGCCGGGTGTTGATGGAGTCTGTCTACGAGCTCGGCTTCCGACCGTTGCCGTTCCCAACCTCTGCGTCCGCCGCGACCTTCTCCGTCCGCTCCCTCAGTCGTTAACCCGCATTTCCTCTGGTGAATTACATGGTGAACGTTCCCACCCCGACCCCGCGACTCGCTTCTCGGCCCGCGCATCGGCAGTACCTGCAGGCGGCGCTGAAACTGCTGCTGGCGCTGGTCATCGGCCTCGCCACGTCCGCGACCGCCAGTGCGCAGCATCACGCGCGCGTGTCGAACGATATCGCGGAACGGCTCCGCAATGGCGACGGGTCGACCACACGCGTGATCATCACGGGATCACGTGCTCGCGTGGAGGGGGTGGCTGCCCGCCATGGGCTGCAAATCCGGAAATGGCTGCAGAACGGTGCGTCGATTGACGTCCCGGCGGGTTTCCTGGCCCGGGTTGCCGACGACGCCGACGTCGACCAGCTGTCTGGAGACCTCGTGGTGCAGGCGCACATGGCCGTCACGAACGTGGCGATCGGCTCGGACCAGGTCCACAAAGACGGATGGGCGACCGGGATGAAGGCGCTGACCGGGAATGGAGTCGGCGTTGCGCTGATCGATTCCGGCGTTGCGACGATGGCGCAGCTGCGCAACCGGATCGCCGCCCGGCTCGATTTCACCGACGGTAAAGGCAACGGCAACGACGACAACGGCCACGGCACCCACTTGGCGGGCATCATTGCCGGCGGATCGCTCCAGGCCAAGGGCGAGACGCTCGGAGTCGCTCCCCAGGCGACCCTGGTCAGCCTGAAGGTGCTTGACGGCCGCGGCCGCGGCTATGTCAGCGATGTCATCGCCGCGATCGACTGGGCGATTGCCAACCGCGTTCAGTTCAACATCCAGGTGATCAACCTGTCGCTCGGTGCGCCGGTGCTGCAGTCGTGGCGGGACGATCCGCTGGATCAGGCGGTCGAACGCGCCTACCGCGCCGGCATCGTCGTCGTCACCGCGGCCGGCAATCTCGGGAAGGACCAGAACGGGCACGCGATGAGGGGAGGCATCACCGCGCCCGGCAATTCTCCCTATGCGATCACTGTCGGCGCATTGAATACCAAGGCGACCCCGTGGCGGAGCGACGACGAGGTAGCAGGTTACAGCTCGCGCGGGCCGACGGCCATTGACGGCTTGATCAAGCCAGACCTGGTGGCTCCGGGGAACAAGATCGAGAGCCTGATGGCTCCCAATTCCACGATCGCGCGTGAACACCCGGAACTGGTTATCGGGAGCGGGGCGGATGCGCGACTTCAGCTGTCGGGGACGAGTATGGCCGCGGCGGTCGTGACCGGAGCGGTTGCGGTCTTGAAGGAGCGGGGATTCAACGCTCGGCAAATTCGACCTGTCCTCCAGTTGACGAGTGAACGAAACCGCTCGGGCCTGGTTACCAGCGGAGCGGGCGCCCTCAACCTGCTGGCGGCGGTCAGAGCCAATGGCAAACCCACACTGATCGCCGGGGAAAGTGTGACACCGAGCGGGCTGGCAGTGACGCTCGTTTCCGAGTTGGCTCAGGCCAGAACTGTCGTTTGGGGTGCGCATGACACCGTCGTGTGGGGTGAAGGCGACACCGTCGTGTGGGGCGAAAGTGACACCGTTGTGTGGGGTGAAGGGGAAACGGTGGTCTGGGGCGAAGGCGACACCGTGGTTTGGGGCGAAAACGACACCGTGGTGTGGGGCGAAGGTGACACTGTGGTTTGGGGCGAGTCTGATACAGTCGTATGGGGAGAGTCCGACACAGTCGTCTGGGGCGAAGGCGACACGGTCGTCTGGGGCGAAGGCGACACGGTCGTGTGGGGCGAAGGTGACACCGTGGTCTGGGGTGAAGGGGACACGGTAGTTTGGGGCGAAGCGGACACCGTGGTGTGGGGCGAGTAACGCCAACACACACTTCTGCAACCACTTACATCGCGGGGCAAAAATGGCCAGACTAATCGTTTGGGGCGAGTAGACCGATAACCGGTCTGCAGGTAAAGGGTCATTGGCAGACCGCCAGCTACAGCTCACATACATCGGCGCCGTCGCATGCTTCGGATTAGCGATTCTATTCACGTCGTTGTGGCAGTTGTCTGCGTCGCAGCCAGGCGTCGAGTGGTTCTTACTGGCCACGCTGACACTTCTCACCGGCTCGTTCACGGTTAAGGTTCCATCACTAGCCGCAAAGATCTCGGTTTCGGAAACCTTCGTTTTCACCTCCGTCCTGCTGTTCGGGACGTCCGCCGGTGTCGTAACGGTCGTTCTCGACGCGCTTGTGATTTCGCTTTGGATGAAACGATCCAAGCGGCCACCGATGCGGGTGCTGTTCAACGCGACAGCACCCGCAATCGCCCTGTGGTGCTCCAGCAAGACGTTCTTCTTCGTCTCCCACGCGATTCCAGGCCATATCTCCCGCGCGGACGTCGCATCGCTCATTGCGCCGATGTTCGCATTCGCGTTTCTATACTTCCTCATCAACACCATGCTCGTCGCGGGAGCACTCGCGACGGAGCGAAGCGAACGCATCAGTACCATCTGGTGGGAAAACTTTCCTCCCGTCAGCATTACCTACTTCGTCGGCGGGTCTATCGCTCTCCTGATAGTTGCTTATACCGACCACATCGACCTGACGGTCCTGAGCATGATCATCCCTCTGCTGGTCATCTCCTATTTAACGTTCAGGACACAGATGGGGCGCCTTGAGGACGCGAATCGACACATCGCACAAGTTAATGAGATGTATCTGTCCACCATTGAAACGCTTGCAATGGCGGTGGACGCAAAAGATCAGATCACACACGGTCACATCAGACGTGTACAGGTATTTGCCGTCGAATTGGCCAAACGTCTGGGTGTTCGAGAAGAACATTCGCTTAAGGGCATCGAAGCAGCCGCCCTCCTACACGACATGGGCAAGTTGGCGATTCCAGAGCACATTTTGAATAAGCCGGGACGCCTAACTCAGGCGGAGTTCAGCAAGATGAAGCGCCACGCCGATATCGGAGCCGATTTATTGTCGTCTATTCGGTTTCCGTATCCTGTCGTGCCGATAGTCCGCCACCATCATGAGAATTGGGATGGAACGGGTTATCCAACGGGTCTCGCCGGAACGGACATTCCTCTGGGAGCACGGATGCTGTCGGTTGTGGATTGCTTTGACGCTCTGACGTCTGACCGACCGTATAGACCGCGTCTGAGCGATGAAGATGCGTTTCAAGTCCTTCGCGAACGACGCGGCAACATGTACGACCCACTGGTCGTCGACACATTCATTGCCGTTCACCCGACAATCGCACCAGCCGCAATTCTGGCTGGTCAAAATGCGAGAAGTTTGCTTCCAACACTTAATGGACGGCGCCTCGGAGGCCGCTCCTCTACGTGACATTCGCGCGACTGCGCTCCAATCGTCCCAACTCGCACAATATTCGCGCGAACTCGAGGCTGCGAAACGAGTCAGCGAAGCGATCGCACTTACTGACCAGTATCTTCGGCTGTTTATGCCGTGCGACGTGTCAGCGGTGTTTAAGCACGACACCCAGGCGGACCTCCTCATTTGCGCCGGAGCCGCAGGGGACGACGAAGGGCGGATTAGACTTTTGAGCATTCGACGCGGCGACCGAATTTCTGGCTGGGCAGCCGCAAACGACGCGACAATAGCGAATTCGGACGCTGCACTGGATCTAGGAACGATTGCGGAGAGTTTCTCGCCTCGTCTTCGATGTGCGCTCTCGACCCCAATAAAAGAAGGAGAACGACTGGTTGGTGTTTTGACGATTTACACACATCAGGCGCAACCGTACGGCGATGATCATAAATACCTTGCCGAACGCGTGGCGGCGATGCTCGCGTCGCGATTTGATGCGCTGGAGGAGCAGCCCGTTCGCCGGTTGAGAGCAGAAGCGGTGGTGCAATGACGTGCTGTTGGCGCCGATAGGTAATGACTCTCACGCTGAATGCTGCTCGTGAGCTGTTCAGGGCCGGACGATTCGTTGACTTAGTCCAACAAGCAGTTCGGGCAAACGATCTCCGACTTCCGCCCAACCGGAACTGCGACTTCTTCTTGCGCACGCCCTTTTCCACACTGCCGACACGGCCGCTTCTGAGCGAATCGCGCAACTCGAAAACAAGTCATCAGCCTCACTTGACGTCGCGCGCGTATTGTGAGCAAGTGCTTGGACTTCTCCGGCGTCGCCAGGGCGCAATCGGTCAAGCACGCAATCACTTCCAGACTGCGATTCAAATAGCTAATGAAAGTCGAGACCAAAAGCGAACTGCTTGGGCGTCGCTTCATTTGTTCAGGACTTTGGCCGAATCTGAGGCAGCGGCAGCGATTGCGGGAATGCTCCCGGAGGTTCGGAAGGTCGTCGCACGTGCGGGTGATGTTCAGATTGCCGCATATCTTCATGACTCCATAGCGCTGATGGAAGTGGCCAACGGTCGTCTGAATGAAGCGCGGCGCCACATAAAACTCGCCCGGTCGCTTCTAGAATCAGATCCGAACGCGTGGCTGCAGCAGGTCGTGGAGGTCAGTTCCTTCTTTGTTGCATTCCTTGAGAACAACTACGCGGCAGCTTCGGATCACCTGAAACGAGCAAGAAGGCTGTTGCCAATTACAGGAGATCAGGACAGATTTTTGATTGAGTGTAATGAGGCACACGCTCTAATCATCACAGGTAAGTATCAAGCAGCTCTACGTCGCCTTGATGCCGTCGCCGATTCGTCCTCAGTTCGCCCTGCGCTTGCCGCTCTGGAAGGTATGGCCCGTGCCTATCTGGCGATTGGCACATTGGATAAGTGCGATCTCGCGCTCGCCCGTTATGAAGAAGGTGTAGCCAAGGATCCTGGAATCGAGAACGGAATTCGTAGGTCGCTGGACCGGAGTCACCAAGGTCAAATTGCTTCTTCGGAAGGGCTTGGCCGCTGAGGCCGTTGCATACGCCTCTGACTGTCTCGAACGGATGCGGCTGCGCGAGGATCGCTTGTTAATAGCAATTCTTCGTGCACTTCGCGCCGAATCTTTCGCCCTCGCGGGAGATCTTTCAGAGGCCGCGCGTGAGCTCGCTGAGTATAGCGTCAACAAAGGAGCCGGCTACTTCGGATCAGTACGCCTCGTTCTGCCGTGCAGCGTCTGTGATGCTTGCATGAGGCGCACTCGCCAATATCGTCGATCTGGTCACAACGAGCTCGAGAAATCTGGGAGGACGATGGCAATGTTTGCGCTGTTTCTGAACTTGCGCAGGTAACCAGATTCCAAGAACCTGTCCTGACCCCGATTGATCCCAGCATCGGCGCCGCAATAGTTAGTGGCCTGGCCAGCGCGTTCACACTCACCGGCCGACCCACGCTGGTCTCTCGTGAACTTCAGAATGCACTTCGGATTGCGGGATTCTCTCAACGAATTCAGGTAATCGATTCAGATAAGAAGCGCAAAGAGGCGACTACGGATGTGCGTGTTACGTGCGATAGACATTGGCGAGGACCAAGGCACGCCGCCTCACGCTGGCGTTTGATCTGCCTTCGAATCCCGCCGAGGCATTGCTGCTTGGAGACGTTCTCAGAATCGCAACGGCAGCAAGTGCGCTGGATACGCTGGCACGCCAGGATCGGGATCGAGCCGCCCTCTGGCCGGCGGATCCGATCGAAACCGAGGCGGGCGCCCTCTTCGTCGCAAAGGAAATGCAGGAACTCCTGGCCAAGGTGCGCAGCGTTGCGCCGATCCCGGTGCCCGTCCTGCTCACCGGCGAGACCGGCACGGGCAAGGAGGTCCTCGCCCGGCTGATTCATGCCTACTCCAACCGCGCCAAGCACGTCTTTCAGCCCTTCAACTGCAGCGCCGTCCCGCGCGACATGCTCGACTCGCAGCTGTTCGGCCACCGCCGCGGCTCCTTCACCGGCGCCGCCGAGAACTTCCAGGGGATCATCCGCGCCGCCGCCGGGGGCACCCTGTTCCTCGACGAGATCGGCGAGACGACCCTCGACGTCCAGCCGAAGCTCCTGCGCTTCCTCGAGTCCCACGAAGTTCACCCGATCGGCGAGTTGCACCCCACCCATGTCGACGTCCGCGTCATCGCCGCCACCAATGCCGACCTCGGCGCTCTGGTCTCGCAGGGCCGCTTCCGCGAGGACCTCTTCTACCGCCTCAACACCGTACTGCTGCACCTCCCGCCGCTCCGCGAACGGCGCGTCGAGATTCCCGCACTCGCCCACCACTACCTCCAGAAGCATTCGCAGGAATCGGGCAAGGTCAACCTGCGGTTGTCCGAAGAAACCATGGAGTTCCTCGTGCTCTACCGCTGGCCCGGCAACATCCGGCAGCTGGCCAACGAGATGCGCCGGCTCGCCGCCTTCGCTGAATCCGGCGCCGTCATCATGCCCGAGCACCTGCACGCCGACATCGCCGCGTCCCGACGCACCATCCCGGCGTCGGAACGGACGCTCGAGCCGACCGAAGTGGTCGCCCGCCTCGATCAGCCGCTGCCAGCGCTCGTTCAGTACGTCGAGACGGCGCAGATCGTCCGCGCGCTGCGGCTGACGGGATGGAACATGGAGCAGGCAGCAGCAATGCTCGGCCTGTCGCGGAAGGGTCTTTACCTGAAGCGGCGCCGCTACGGCATCGACACGCCGGGCGAAACCCCGAGCGATCCGGGATAGAACGACGGCAGCCGCATGTCACGCATCGTGTGAAAGCCGGGCGCCGCGGCAATGACCGCGGGAATCGAGTTGACGGTTATCGAGGCGGTGGCGATGTCACCGTGCACCCCGCCGTCGATCTTCGAGTAGATCCGCGGCGACCCCTCGATCAACACCGCGTCGTACGACTCCGGGGCGCCCAGATACGCCTCGAGCCGCAGCGACACCTTCGGCGTCGTCGCCGACGTAGCCGGCACCGGTTTGAATCAATCCGCAGACCTGCCCGGCGGCAACCTCGACAAAGTCGCTGCGCACGGGGCCCGCGGCCAACCGCGGCACCACGCGGTCGACGATCCGGTCGAGACGCCAGCCCATGGCGTCGGCAATCATCTGAATCGATTCGGTGAAACCGACGTGACGAACGGTTCCAGCCTCGACGCGCGCCTGGAACTGCTTGCGCGTCAGTCCGGCGCCAATCTTCTGCTGAAACGGGAGCCGGCGAATCCGCGCATCCTGAACCCGCTCGACTTCGATGCGGTCAACCCGTTCACACACGGCCGACAACGCGATCGGCAGCGCATCCATCGTGAACCCCGGATTCACACCGGTGCCCAGCACGGCCACGTTCGCCTTGCGGGCCGCGGCGTCGATGCGCCTGGCCACGGCTCGATTGGAGCGGGCCGGATACGCCGCCTCTTCGGTCGTGGTCACGATCGGAACCCGATGTGCGAGGACTTCTTCAAACTGCCGACTCACGACTTTGAGCGACGAACTGGTGCAGAGCACCGCCACATCCGGCCTCGTCTTCCGAATCGTCGACCGGATCGAATCGCTGACCCGAATGCGCAGCTGTCGCCCGAGGCCGAGCACCTGGGCGAGGTCGCGACCCACCTTCTGCGGGTCGACGTCGACGGCGCCGACAATCTGAAACCCGCGACGCACCAGCAACTGACCGGCAACCGCCGCCCCGATCGGACCGAGCCCAACGTGCATCACGCGAATTTTCATCGCCGCTCCGTGCGAAACCGATTATAAGGACGAGGCGCGGCAGCGCCGTGCCGCCGTCGAGCTTTCTTGTCCTGGTTGTCGTGCATACTGACTCGTTGACATTGGTTCGATCAGAATCGGATGAACACCGCTGACGCTGCCTCCCTGCGGCTCGCCGCCATCGTAGAGTCTTCCGACGACGCAATCATCAGTCATGGCCTGGATGGCACGATCGAAACCTGGAATCAGGCGGCCGCCAGGATCTTCGGCTATTCCGCCGACGAGATCGTGGGACGTTCGGTGTATCAGTTGGTCCCCGTGGAGCTCCGGTCGGCCGAAGCGGAACTGGTCCAGCGCCTCGGGAATGGCGAGCCGGTCGGCGGCCATCTGGAAACCACCGCACTTCTCAAGAACGGGGCAGTAGCCCCGGTTTCCCTGTCCATCTCTCCCGTCCTGACGCCGGACGGCGAGATTGTCGGCGTGGCGCGGATTGTCCGCGACCTGTCGGCGCAGCAGCGGGCCGAACGCGACGCGCTCCGCCTGGCGGCGATCGTCGACTCGTCCGAGGACGCGATCATCAGCAAGGACCTCAACGGCATCGTCCAGACCTGGAACCGGGCGGCGGAGCGGATGTTCGGCTACACCGGCAGCGAGATGATCGGACGGTCGATAACGACGATCATTCCGTCGGACCGCCTCGGCGAGGAGGACACCGTCCTGACCCGGATCAGGGCCGGTTTTCCGGTCGAACACTTTCAGACCATCCGCCGGCGCAAGGACGGGTCGCTGGTGGAAATATCTTTGTCCGTCTCGCCGATTCGGACGCCGTCGGGACGGATTATCGGGGCATCGAAGATTGCCCGCGACATCAGCGAGCAGCAGCAGCTCAGTCGCGCGGCCGAGGAGGCGAACCGGGTCAAAGACGAGTTCCTGGCAACGTTGTCGCACGAGCTGCGCACGCCGCTCAACGCGGTTCTGGGCTACACCCGGATGCTGCGCGAGGGCAACCTCGGCGCCGACCGGCAGGGGCGCGCCATCGATGTGATTGAGCGGAACGCCGCGCTGCTCCACCAGCTCGTGTCGGACGTACTCGATGTCTCCGGAATCGTCACCGGCAAGATGCGGGTGCGGCCCATCGAATGCGACATCACCACAATTGTCCGCGCCGCCTGCGACAGCGTTCGGCCAACGTCCGAGGCGAAGGGCGTGCGGATCAAAGTCGATACGCCACAACGGCCGGTACTCGTCCGCTGCGACACGGACCGGATGCAACAGGTGTTCTGGAACCTGTTGGCCAACGCGGTGAAATTCACGCCGCGTGGCGGCAGCGTCGCGGTTCGGCTCGTCGAGGAGGAGCAGCTAGCCAGGACGACAATTACCGACACCGGAGTCGGCATCAGGCACGAAGCGCTGCCGATGGTCTTCCAGCGGTTCTGGCAGGCCGAAAGCGTGAACAGTCGTCAGACGGGAGGTCTGGGGTTGGGTCTCTCGCTCGCCAGACACTTTGTGGAGCTTCATGGCGGCACCATCACCGCCCAGAGCGAGGGCCCGGGCCAGGGAGCGACGTTCACCGTGGCGCTGCCGCGCCAGCACTGACTGCGCGACGTCAGCAGAATCACACACTGATTGCGCTTCGGCTCAGTGGGCCGCCACCGGTGCTCCGCCCCGCTTCGGGCGCTTCATCAGGAACACGAGCGGAATCATCATCAGGAACACTATTCCCATCCCGCGGAAGATGATCACGAAGGTCACCATCGACGCCTGGCGGAAGAGCATCCCCTCGAGGATGGCGTAGGCCCGCTGCGTCGCGGTGACGGCGTCGGTGCCGGCGGCAATCAGACCTCGGGTGATCTGGTCGATCATGGAGCGCGACACTGGATCGTAGACGTTGATGTGCTCGCCAAGCGTGGATCTCACCACGTCGCGGTGACGCTGCAGATACGTCCCCGTCAACGCGATGCCGACGCTGCCCCCAATGTTTCGCATCAGATTGAAGAGACTGGTCGCGTTTCCCATCCGCTGAGGCGCGATGGTCGCCATCGACACCGTGGTGAGAGGAACGAACAGCAGCGCCATGCCCGCACCCTGCAGGAACTGCGGCCAGAAGATGTCCCAATAGCCCGTATTCAGGTTCAGCTGACCGAGCCAGATCATCGTCGTCCCGCCGATGACGAGGCCCAGCATCAGTAGCTTTCGCGCATCCACCTTCGCGGTGAGCGCCCCGACTATCGGCATCATGATCAGCGATCCGACGCCTCGCGGCGCCATCGCCTGTCCGGCCTCGACCGCGGAATATCCAAGCAGCGTCTGAAGCATGATGGGCAGCAGCACGAGGCTTCCGTATAGGACGAAGCCGAGCACCGTCATGAGGAACACACCGGTCGCAAATGAGCGATCCTTGAACACGTACAAGTCGACGATTGGATGTTCGGTGTGGAGCTCACGCATGATCAACGCAATCAAACCGACGGCCGCGACGATGGCAAGGGTGGTGATCGCGGCTGACGCGAACCAGTCCTCCTGCTGCCCCTTGTCGAGCACGTACTGCAAGGCGCCGATGCCGACGACCAGCAGTCCCATGCCCCAGTAGTCGATTCTGACGCTCTCGCGCCGAAGGTACGACGGGTCGAACACGTACAGCTGCGTCATGATCAGCGACACGATACCGACCGGCAGGTTGATGTAGAACACCCAACGCCAGCTGTAGTTCTCCGTCACCCATCCGCCCAGCACGGGTCCGAGAATCGGCGCGACGACGATCCCGAGCCCCCAGAAGCCCATCGCCCGACCACGTTCCTCCGGCTTGAACGATTCCAGCAGGACTGCCTGCGAGAGCGGCTGCAGCGCGCCGCCGGTCCCTCCCTGAATGATGCGGAAGAGAACGAGCGACGCCAGGTTCGGCGCGATGCCGCACAGGAACGATGCGAGTGTGAATCCCATCGTCGACCACATCAGCAGCCGCTTGCGTCCCAGCACGCTCGCCAACCAGCCAGTCATCGGCAGCACGATGGCGTTGGCGACGAGATAGGACGTCAGCGCCCATGTTGCTTCTTCGGTGGTCGCCGACATAGTGCTCGCGATGTGCGGCAACGACACGTTGACGACCGTCGTGTCCAGCACCTCCATGAAGGTGGCGAACATGACCGCAATTGCGACAATCCACGGATTGACCTTGCCGTGTTCGGTCATTCGTACTCTCGGCTCCCGCGTACCACCATCTCCAGCTACCACCCGGCTACCGGCCACCAGCGCTTACTTCGTATACACCGTCGGCGTGACCGACATGCCCGGACGGAGCACGTGCTCGCGGTCCTGCCCCTCATCCAGCACAATTTTGACTGGGACGCGCTGTACCACCTTCACGAAGTTGCCGGTGGCGTTGTCAGGCGGCAGCAGGCTGAATCGGGCTCCAGTCGCCGCGGCGATGCTGTCGATCTTTCCGGCGAATTCACGACCACCGTATGCGTCCACCTTCACCTTGACGCGCTGACCGGCACGCATGTCAGCGAGCTGCGTTTCCTTGAAGTTCGCCGTGATCCAGACTCGCTCGAGCGGGATGATCGTCATCAGCGGCTGACCGGGCTGCACGACCTGTCCCGGCTCCACTGACTTCTTGCTGACAATTCCTTTTACGGGCGACTTGACGCTCGCGTAGTCGAGATTCAGCTGCGCCTGCTTGACGGCGGCCTGCGCCTGTTTGACCCGCGCCTCGGCGGATGCCGCGCGCGCGCGGATCGCCGAAACCTGCTCGGGAGCCGTCTGCGCCTGTTTCAGTCCGGCAACCGCCTGTTCATGGCCGGCCTGCGCCTGCACCAGACGGCTTTCCGCCACGCGGATCGCGACCTCGGCTTCCTGGACCTGCGCTTGCGCGGAATCCGCCGACGCGCGCCTCGCTTCGGCGTCAGCGGTTGCCGCTTCGAACTGCTGCTGCGGAATTTCCTGTTTCGCCAGAAGCGGCCGAAGACGCTCGACGTCGCGCGACGCTTTTGCGGCGTTCGCTTCCTGTTCCCGCAGTCGCGCCTGGGCGGTCGCAAGTCCGGCCTTGGCGCCCTCGAGCGCCTGCTCCGCTTCGGCGATGCCGGCTTGAGCCTGGGCCACACCGCCACGCGCGGTTGACTCATTGCCCGTGGCGGTGGCGGAGGTGATGGGAACGTTTGCCCGCGCCGCGGCGAACTCCGCCTCAGCGGTCGCCAATTCGGCCTCCGCGCGTGTCAGTGCGATTTCGTAATCGCGCGGATCAATTTGGACGAGCAGCGCACCCGCCTCGACCTGCTGGTTGTCGGGCGCCGGCACCGCGACGACGGTGCCGCCGATCCGAGCCGCAACGGGGGTCACGTGGGCCTCGACCTGTGCGTCGTCGGTGGACTCCTGGCCGGCAGTCAACCACAGCCAGACGCCGACGCCGACGCCGAGGACCAGGACGATGCCGATGATGAGGGGAAGGCGCTTGCTCATTGCGTAGGACCTCCGAGGTACTTGCGCACCGCGTCCTCCGCAGTGCCGACCGACTGCGCGAGCATCGCCTTCGCGATGTTCACGTTGTAAACCGCGCTGATGAACTGATCCGTCGCCAGCGCAACCGCTTCCTGCGCCTGCACGACTTCGATGTTGTTGGCGACGCCGGCCGCGAACCGGTCGCGTGACTGCTCGAGCTGCTGTGCGGCCAGATCCCTCGCCCGGGTGGCCGTTTCCATCTGCTCGCGTGACGACTCGAGATCAAGGAACGCCGTGCGGACGTCGTAGTACACCTGCGCCTTGAGGTCCGCGACCTCCGCCTGCTGGCGTTTCAAGTCCGCGTCGGCCTGGATCACGCGGGCCTCGGTGCGGCCGGCGTCGAAGATCGGAATGCTTACAGCGCCGGTCACGTTGTAGGTCGTCAGGGACGAAGCGGCCGTCAGGCCGATGTTCCCGAAGTCGGAAGTGACCTTGACCGACGGCAGACGCTCGGCGGATGCGGCGCTGCGCATGTCCTCCGCCGCCTTGAGCCGTTCGACTGCAGCCAGATAGTCGGGGCGCTGGCGATACGCCTGCTCCACGGCCTCCTCCAGGGTGACGGTCGGATCCGGCACATTCGGCAGATCATTGACCACCGTAAACGTCTGACCGATTGGCAGGCCGATGACCCTCGCGAGCTGCAGCTTCGTCTTCTCCGCATCGTTTGCGGCGGCAGTGGCCCGCTGTCGATCCGTGCTCATGCGCACTTCGGCACGCACCACATCGAGTCCGGCGACAATCCCGCTCTGCTGCAGCCGGGTTGCCTGCTCCTGCAGCGCCTGCGACGATTCGAACTGGGCCTGGACCGCGCGGGCGCGAGCCTCGGTGGCGAGCGCCTGCAGATACAGGTTCGCCGACACGAGGACAACCATGTCGCGCGCGTTCCGATACGTCAGCCTGGCCGCGGCCAGCCGGTGGACGGCAGCGCTGTTCTCCTTGAACGCGCTCTGGTTGAACACCGTCTGCGATGCAGAAAGCCGCGCGTCGAACAGATTGAACGGCCCGACGACACTCGGGAACCCGGGCCCGAGCGGAAACCCGAATGCTTCCAGGCTGTTCTTTCGCACGGACTGACTGACGTTCCCGGACACGTCGGGCAGCAACCGCGACAGCGCGTTCCAGCGCTCACTGCGTGCCGTCTCGGTGTTCTGCTCCGAGAGCAAGCACCCCGAGGTTGTGTTCGAGCGCGCGAAAAATGGCGTCCGCCGCCGTCAGGCGGAGCGGTTCAGGCGAGAGGGTACCGGTCGGAACACCACCCATCAGCGGGTTGGTGTCCGCAACCGACGGTCCGGTCCGGCGGATCTGCGCCGCCGCCGGCGCCGCCACGACGAGCGACAGCGCGACTGCGATTGCGCCGATCGATCTCGGCCGCGGTCGAATCAGCAGGTTGTGGATCGTGAGATGCACGAGGAGGAACCTCAAACGCGGGCTTGCGCGCGAAGAAGAAACTTCAGTATCTTATAACTATTCACGTTAGCACAAGTTTCTCGGCGCAAGGAAGCGAGCCATGGCTCCAGGGGACGGTAAAAAAACGGCAACGCGCACCTGCACCGCGCAGTTGACCCGGCTCGTCGGCACACTGCGCGAAATCCAGTTCTGTCGTGGTGAACGGCCGTGGTTATTGTTGGACCTCACCATGGCTCAGTTGAAGGCCATGATGCTGATCGTGCAGACCGGAGGCGTGCGCAGCCGCGAACTCGCGGACGGTCTCGGGATCGCGCCGTCAGCGGCGACGCCGCTGGTTGATCGTCTGGTCGAACAGAAGCTGGCGCGGCGGGACGACGATACGGCCGACCGTCGGATCATCTGGATCCGGCCGACCGCCAAAGCACAGGCGCTTCACGATCAACTGCTGCAGACCAACGAAGACGTGCTCGCCGACGTCATCGACGCGCTACCCGCTGATGTACGGCCGCGAGTGCAGGAGAGTGTCCGCCTGCTGCTCGAAAGCGCCGAGCGCGTTCTCGAGCGCAAGTAACACGCAAATAGCAAAAGGCCGCGTGGATGGCGGCCTTTGCGGTTACGGACGGAATGTCGGTCGGCTCGATCGGCCTGTGTTCAGGCGCGCGCAGCAACCTTCGAGGTCACAATCAATTCAACGCCGCTTCGGAAAGCGCTTCGCGCACAGCCTGCGGCATCGGCGTTTGCGGAACCACGTGTTCGCGCGAGAATCTCGCGCAGTCGATCGGCATCAACCGATTCCACCTCGAGCAGCTCTTCCGCCAGCGCCTTCAGCGCCGCTCGCTGCCGCTCGATGATCTGCCGCGACGTCTCGTAGCCCCGCATCACCAACGATCGAATTTCGTCGTCCACGCGACGGGCGGTGTCCTCGCTGAAGCCGGAGGCGCGGCTGTCGTTGTCGAACGTGTTCGACGGGCGGCGATAGTGAACCGGACCGAGCGGTGACATGCCGAGCTCGCACACCATCTTGCGGGCAAGCTCCGTCGCCCGCTCGATATCGTTGGAGGCACCACTGGTCATCTGGCGCAGGAACAGCTCCTCGGCCACTCGTCCGCCCATCAGGATCGCGATCTGCGATTCGATGAACGGCTTCGAGTGCGTATAGCGATCGGCTTCCGGCAGCTGCATCGTCACACCAAGCGCGCGACCGCGCGGGATGATCGTGACCTTGTGCAGTGGGTCCGCGTCCGGCAGCAGAGCGGCGACGACCGCGTGGCCGGCCTCGTGATAGGCGCAGGTGACGCGTTCCTTTTCGCTCATCGCCACCGACTTGCGTTCGACGCCCATCAGGACCTTGTCGCGAGCCGCGTCGAAATCCGCATTGCCGACTGTCGAGCGGCCGGCACGGGCGGCAATCAATGCGGCTTCGTTTACGAGGTTCGCGAGGTCGGCACCGGAAAAGCCGGGTGTGCCGCGCGCGATCGAGCGCAGGTCTACGTCCGGCTCGAGCGCCACCTTGCGCGAGTGCACCGCGAGGATCTGTTCGCGACCCTTGAGATCGGGATTGCCGACAGTCACCTGGCGGTCGAAACGGCCGGGCCGGAGCAGCGCACTGTCGAGGATGTCGGCCCGATTCGTCGCTGCAACCACGATGATGTTTTCGGACTGGCTGAAGCCGTCCATCTCGACGAGCAACTGGTTCAGCGTCTGTTCGCGCTCTTCGTGGCTGAGCGAGTTGCCGCCGCGGCTGCGTCCGACGGCGTCGAGCTCGTCGATGAAGATGATGCAGGACTTGTGGCGCCGCGCTTCCTTGAACAGCTTGCGGACGCGTGACGCACCGACACCGGCGTACATCTCGACGAAGTCTGAACCGCTCGCAGAGATGAAGGGCACACCGGCCTCACCGGCCATCGATCGGGCCAGCAGCGTCTTGCCGGTCCCCGGCGGCCCGACGAGCAGGATGCCCCGCGGGATGCGGCCGCCGATTGACGCAAACCGTTGCGGTTCCTTCAGAAAATCGACAATCTCGCGGACTTCGTCTTTCGCCTCATCGACGCCGGCCACGTCGTTGAACGTGACCGTCACTGCTTCCGGATCGACAGTCCGCGCCTTTTCCAGTGTCGGCACCCGTCCCGTTACCACCCGGAACAAAGCGAGGCCGGCCACGCCGAAGAAGATCAGCGCAAACGCCATCGCGCTGTAGCCACCCACACGGGAGGGCTCATCCCTGGTCACATCGAGCTGCACACCCTGGCTCGTCAGGTTCGTGACGAACGTCGGATTCGACGCGACATACCCGTGTGGCGCGACAGTCTCAATGGTGGTGCCGTCTGTCCGCTCTGCGACCAACGTGTCGCCATCAACGGTCACACGACGAAGGCTGTTGCTGTTGACGTCGGCGAGAAATTGCGAGAACGACACGCTGGGGGGTGCGTCGGAGCCGGTGATCCGGTAACCAACAACGGCGACCACGGCGAGAAGAACGACAAGGATACCCGCGCCGATCCAGAAAAGGCGGGTGCGTGGCAGTTTGCCTCCGAGCACAGGTAATTCCCCTAACGCAGCGAGAAAGGGCCGTCGCCCAGCCGGAAGTCCGGAGGATGGTACGGCCCGGAATTTGTGGAGGATCGCGCCGAGGGACGGGGTGACCGCCACAGTGCGCGCTCACCGGATATTATCGGACGTATCGTGCCCTGTAAATAGTGGGAGGCACAAGGTTTATCGTGCTCAACCGTATCCAGACGCGAATCGGATGCTCGGGCTGGCAGTACAAACACTGGCGCGGCGACTTCTACCCGGCGACCCTGCCTCAGTCGCGCTGGTTCGACCATTACGCCGCCACGTTCGATACCGTCGAGATCAACAACAGCTTCTATCGGTTGCCCACGGCCGAAACATTCGCGAAGTGGCGCGATCAAGCCCCTCCGGGCTTCCTGTACGCCGTCAAGGCGAGCCGATTCCTGACCCACATGAAGAAGCTGAAGGACCCGGAGGACCCGCTGCTGCGGTTCTTCTCGAGCGCCCGCGAACTGCGGTCGGCACTCGGTCCGGTCCTCTATCAGCTGCCGCCGAACTTCCCTATTAACGTGGACCGGTTGACGGCGTTCCTGGAATCTATCCCGGTTGCCGCTCGAGCCGCCCGGTTCCACTGCCCGTTCCACGTTATCGAATTCCGCGATGCGAGCTGGTATGACGATCGGGTGTTCGCATTGCTCGAGCGTCACCGCGTCGTGCTGTGCCTCCACGACATGCAGGGCTCGGCCACGGAACGCCTCGTCACGGCACCTGCTGTCTACGTCCGTTTCCATTTCGGCACGTCGAAGTATGGCGGTCGGTACGAGGATCACCGCCTGGATGATTGGGCCGAATGGCTGGCGGCACGCGCCCGCGACCGACTGAGCGTCTTCGCCTATTTCAACAACGACACTGGCGGACACGCCCCCCGAGATGCAGTGCGGCTGCGAGCGCGAATTCACCAGCGCCTGTCGCACGCAGCAGCGTCCTAGCTGCGTCCTGGAGTGAGTTCGTGTCAGTCGCCGTGGTGACGCAGGTACCCGGCATTGAAGTCATGCCTGTAGAATCGCGCAGGGTATGCCTCCCACCCATCTCGCCATGGCTCGTGAAATCGAGCAGTTCCGCCGCCAGTTCGAGCAGATGTCGCTCGATGCGGATGCGCTCGTCGTGCCGTTGTCGGATGAGCAATTCACCTGGCAGCCGAGCCCGGTGGTCTGGTCGGTGGCACACTGCATCGAGCACCTCAACACAACTGCCCGCCTGTATCTGCCGCAGTTGGACGAGGCGATCGCGGGCGCAATCCGAAAGGGAACCTACGGCGAGGGACCTTTTTCGTACAACGTGTTCGGCCGGTTCTTCACGGCCACGATGGAGCCGCCGGCGCGGTTCAGGATGACCACACCGCGCCAGTTTCAGCCGCCGGTCGTCCGCGGGAGGGCTGAAGTCATGGCGGCGTTCCGCGCCTATCAGGTGCAGTTCGTCGATCGATTGCGGCAGGCCAACGGCCTGGACCTCGCGCGCGCGAAGGTCCGCTCGCCGGTTTACTCGTGGCTGCGGTTTTCTCTGGGCTCAGGTTTCGAGCTGATGCTCGCTCACGAGCGACGCCACCTGTGGCAGGCACGCAACGTGGTGGCGCATCCACAGTTTCCGAAATAATGGAGCCGAACCTCCTTCGAAAAGGTCCGCCTCGCCGTATCGGCGCGTACGGCGTTCGCGTACGCGCTACTTCGCGGTCACCGCAGCAACGATGTGTTGCGCCGAGATGCCGTAGTGATCGAGCAATTCATCCGGCAGCCCGCTGCGGGGGATTTCGTGCACGCACAAGCGCCGCTCCACAGTGAAACCGCCGGCGGCAACGGCTTCGGCGACAGCGTCTCCGATTCCTCCGGCGTGGTAGTGATCTTCGACGGTGATCAGCCGACCACCGGTGTCACGCGCACACTGGGTCAGCGTCTCGGCGTCGACCGGCTGGAGTGAATACAAGTCGATGACGCGGATGGGTGTGCCCTGCGCCTTGAGTGTGTCATGCGCCTTGAGCGCCTCGAATACCGTCACACCCGCGCCGACGACCGTCGCAACGTCGGCATCAGTGCGGCGCAGCACTTTCAATCCGCCGATGGGAAAGGTCTCGTCGTTGCCGTAAATCACCGGCGTCTTCGGCCGTGACGTTCGCATGTAGGCGGGGCCAGGCCGGTATGCCATCTCCTCAATGAGCTTTTCGGTGCTGACGGCGTCGCACGGGTAGAGCACCGCGATATTCGGTTCGGCACGCATCATCGCGAGATCCTCGAGTGCCATCTGCGACGGACCGTCCTCCCCGATCGAAACGCCGGCGTGGGAACCTGCCATCTTGATGTTGAGGTTACTGATCGCGGCCATCCGGATGAAATCGTAGGCGCGCGTCAGGAACGCGGCGAAGGTCGATGGGAACGGAATCGCACCGCGCGCGGCCAGTCCCATCGCCGAACCGAGCATCGACTGCTCCGCGATGAAGTTCTCGTAAAAACGATCAGGGAACTGCTTCTCGAACTTTTCGCTGAACGTGGAGTTGCCCACGTCGGCATCGAGCGCGACGATGCGATCGTCTCCAGCACCGAGTCGCGCGATTGCCGATCCGTATGCCTCACGGGTCGCGATGAGGTCGCCAAGTTTGTACGGCAATGCACCGACTGAGGCGCGCTTCGGCGCGGGACGTGCCACCGAAGCAGGTGGCTGCGGTTTCGGCGTCGGTTCTTCCTCAGGAACGAGCTGCGACCGCAGCTCGTTCAGCGCGGCATCTGCTTCCTCGCCCTTCTTGAACGCCCTGCCGTGCCAGCCCTGTTTGCCCGCAATGAACGAGACTCCCTGTCCCTTCACCGTCCTGGCCAGGAGCACGGTTGGCCGCCGCTTGGCTGCCCGGGCCTGCGCCAGTGCGTCCAGGATCGCGTGCAGGTCATGGCCGTCGAGCACGATCACATGCCACCCGAAGCCTCGCCAGCGTGCCGCATGCGCGTCCATGTCATGATCGAGTTGCGTCGCGCGGCTCTGACCCAGCCCGTTGACATCGACGATGGCGCACAGGGAATCGAGCGCATCGGCGACCGCGATTTGCGCGGCTTCCCACACCGAGCCCTCGGCAGTTTCGCCGTCTCCCATCAGCACGTAGGTGCGATAGTCCGACTTGATGCGGCGGGCGTTCAGCGCGATCCCGATGCCGGCGCACAGGCCCTGGCCCAGCGATCCCGTCGCCACGTCGACCCATGGCAGCCGCGGCGTCGGATGACCCTCCAGATCCGAATTGAACTTTCGAAGCGTGACCAGGTCCTCGCGTCGGATGATGCCTGCTTCCGCCCAGGCCGCGTACAGCACCGGCGCTCCATGCCCCTTCGACAGCACAAAGCGATCGTTGTCCTGATTATCCGGGTCGGCTGGGTCGTAGCGCATCTCGGCGAAGAACAACGCCGCCACCAGTTCGGCCGCCGACATGCACGTGGACGGATGACCGGTCCCTGCTTCAGTCGTGGCGACCACCGAGTCGATGCGAAGGCGTGTGGCGATGTTCTTCAGCGCCGCTACGCGAGAGGACGTCTGGACTGGCAAGGAGGGACCTCCGGAAAGGCTCATTATAATGACCTGATGCTCGCGCTGCGGTACGCCTATGTACTCGCGCTGGTCCTGTGGCTGGGCGGGATGGTCGTGCTCGGCGCACTGGTGGCTCCGACGACATTCCAGATTCTGCAGGCCGCGGCGCCGGACGGCGGGCGCGCACTGGCCGCCGAACTGTTCGGAGTGTTGCTCGCGCGCTTTCACTACCTGGCCTATGGCGCAGGCGCCGTACTGTTCCTCACCCTGGCGGTGATGGCGATTCTCGGCCCCCGGCCGGCCGCTTTCGCCATCCGACTGGCCATCATCACAATCATGCTCGGGGCAACCGTCTACTCGGGCGTCTCCGTCATCGGTGAGATGACCGGAATCCAGCGCGCCGTGGGCGCGCTGCCTTCATCGCTTCCGTCCGATGATCCGCGGCGGCTCCGATTCGATCATCTACACCAGCTGTCGACACGCCTGATGACCTTCAACGTCGTCGCCGCCCTGGCACTGCTCTATTGGGAAGCCAGGGAGCAGGCCCGGTGATGACGGCTCGCGGCGAGTACCCGCGGCACGCTGAACGGATCCGGCAAGAGCTCGCGGCTGCCCCGGACGGCGCGAACGCCTCGAAGAGGCTCGTCAGCTATCTGAAGGACGCAATCCCTCACTACACCTGGGTGGGGATCTACTGGCTGGATGGAAACGAGCTGGTACTCGGTCCGTACCTGGGCAAGCCATCTCCCCACACTCGCATCCCGCTCGGTCGCGGGATTTGTGGCGCCGCGGCAGCCGACGGCATCACCATCGTCGTGGACGACGTGAACGCGGATCCACGGTACCTGGCCTGCAGCATCGAGACACAATCGGAGATCGTGGTACCAATTATTCGCCACGGCATCGTGCTGGGCGAGATCGACATCGACAGCGATGCGAAAGCAGCCTTCGACGAGCTGGATCGCGAGCTGCTCGAATCCGTCGCGGCGAACCTTGCGGAGAAATTGTGAAGCACACGATCACGTTGATTCCCGGTGACGGCATCGGACCCGAAGTTGCCGGCGCCGTCGTCAAGATCCTGGAAAGCGCGGGACTCGACGTCGAGTGGGAGTCGCACCTCGCCGGCGTGCTCGCGCTCGAACGCCATGGATCGACGCTTCCCGCCGAGCTGCTCGATTCGATTGCCAGGAACAAGGTGGCGTTGAAAGGCCCGGTCACGACACCCGTCGGCGGCGGGTTCACCAGTGTCAATGTCGGCTTGCGGAAGGCTCTCGATCTCTACGCCAATCTGCGGCCGGTGTGGAACATTCCGGCGGTGCCGTCACGATATGACAACGTCGACCTCGTGATCGTGCGCGAGAACACCGAGGATCTCTATTCAGGGCTCGAGCATGAAGTCGTGCCGGGAGTCGTCGAAAGCCTGAAGATCATCACCCAGGACGCGTCGACGCGCATTGCCCGGTTCGCGTTCGAGCATGCGCGCAAGTACGGGCGCAAGCGGGTCACCGCCGTGCATAAGGCGAACATCATGAAGATGAGCGACGGCCTGTTCCTGCGGTGTGTAAAGGCCGTGGCCGCTGAATATCCCGACGTTCAGTGCGACGACCGGATCGTGGATGCGGCCTGTATGGCTCTGGTGATGAACCCGTCGCAGTTCGATGTCCTGGTGATGCCGAACCTTTACGGTGACATCGTGTCCGACCTCTGCGCCGGCCTGGTCGGAGGACTCGGCGTGGTGCCCGCCGCCAACCTCGGCAGCGACATCGGCGTCTTCGAGGCGGTGCACGGCAGCGCTCCCGACATCGCCGGGAAGAGCCTGGCAAACCCGATGGCGCTCCTCGGGTCCGCCGTGCTGATGCTGCGGCACATCGACGAAGGCGCGATTGCAGACCGGGTGGTGATGGCCCTGGGCGATGTGCTCAGCGAAGGCAAGGTGCGGACAAAGGACCTTGGCGGCAGGTCCAGCACCATCGAATTCACCGAAGCCATCTGCCGCAAGCTGCAGTAACCGGCGCACTATGTACGGCGGCGCCAAGGCGCTCTTCTTCGCACTGTCGGGAAGCACGTTCCTCAAGGGACTGGCATCGCGCTACGGCATGGCGCATGAAGACAGCTTCGCACGCCGGTTCATCGCCGGCGAGACCGTCGAAGAGGCGATTGCGGTCGCGCGCGCGCTGCAGTCGCGCGGCCTCCTCCTCACGCTCGATTATCTCGGCGAGAGCGTTCGGACACTCGACGAAGCCAGTGCCGCGACACGTGAGTATGTGCGCCTGATCGAGGTCATCGTGGCGTCCGGGATCGAGCGGAATATCTCGCTGAAATTGACACAGCTCGGAGTGGACATCGATCGCGCGACCTGCATCGACAACATGCGACGCATCCTGGAACCTGGCCAGCGCCACGGATTCTTCGTGCGCATCGACATGGAGAACTCGACGTACACCGACATCACGATGCAGGTGTTCGAAACGCTGTGGCAGCAGCAATACCGCAACATCGGGCTCGCGCTCCAGGCCGCCCTGCACCGGACCGAGCAGGACGTCCGGCGGATGAACGAGCTCGGCGCACGCGTGAGGCTGGTCAAGGGCGCCTACAAGGAGGCCGCCGCCGTCGCTCTACAGCAGAAGAGCGAGGTCGACGGGGCATTCGTGCGCCTGACGAAGCTGCTGATCGATCAGGGCGTATACCCGGCGATTGCCACGCACGACGAGGCGATTCTGACCGAGACTCGTGACTACGCCCGGACCCACCGCATCCCGCCCGATCGATTCGAGTTCCAGATGCTGTATGGCATTCGCCGTGATCTCCAGACCTCACTGACTGCTGATGGTTACCGCGTCCGCATCTACGTGCCGTTTGGCAGACAGTGGTTTCCGTATTTCATGCGCCGCCTTGGCGAGCGGCCGGCAAATGTCGGATTTGTCGTACGCGCAATCCTCAACGAACGATAGAGCCACGCTCCCGGTACTTCCTCGAAACGAGCGGATGTTTGTCAGCCGCGAGGGTAACTTCGTTCCGAGTCCCCGACACGCCGTGCCCTCAACAATTCTCAGCCGCGCGCGCATCTGAGCACTTTGCCGACGCGAGTGACGGCAAGACGATCAAGCGAAATTTGTAAGTTGTTGAAGGGCAAACACTTACGTCTTGGTAACCGCCGCTGGCACTTCTCTTGAAATCTCGGCTGTCCGTTGAGCGCTGTGAACCAGTGACGTCGTGATGCACGTCATATGGAACAGAGACAAGAGGAGCCCCAGGTATGGCGATCGATCCGACGCACCGACTCGCAAACATTTTCAGTGAGGCCGACGGTCTGCTGCCCAGAGCTGCATTGCAATTCCGGCAGTTCGTGTGTGGTCTTCACGGTCACGACTCCCTGATGCACTTCGAACAGGGACGCATCTCCCTGCTCTGCGCGTCGTGTGGCCACGAAACCCCGGGCTGGGACATCAAGAAGAGTCCGGCGGCAGGTCTGACGTCCGAACCGTCGCGACGCATCGCCCGGATGCCTTTGATTCGTGAGCGCCGCGTCGCCTGACGAAATCGGCCGATCATTCGACAATGGCCAGGCGCCCGCCTGGCCATTTTGTTTTTGAGCCCGTCAATCGTCAATCATGCAGGTGACATGTCGCTCGAGACCGCGCGTGCGATTGCCGTAGCCGTTCGCAACGCGGGTGGACGCGCGCTGATCGTCGGCGGCTGGGTCCGCGACCAGCTGCTGGGCCATCCGTCGAAGGACCTCGACGTCGAAATCTTCGGCGTCGCCCAGGAGCACTTACCGGCGCTGCTGAACGCGTTCGGACGCGTCGAACCGGTCGGCCAGAGTTTCCCTGTCTACAAGGTCGTGCGGCCCGACGGCGGCGACATCGACGTCGCGTTGCCTCGACGTGAATCAAAACGCGGGCGCGGACATAAATCCTTCGACGTGATCGGCGATCCGTCGATGACCGTCGAAGAGGCGGCGCGGCGCCGCGATTTCACGATCAACGCGATCGCCTGGGACCCGCTCACAGACACGTACGAGGATCCATGCAACGGCCGTGCGGACCTCGACTCCGGAGTCCTGCGGGCCGTGGACCTTTCGACGTTCGGCGACGACAGCCTGCGTGTGTTGCGCGCCATCCAGTTTGCGGCACGTTTCGAGTTCGCGCTCGAAGACGCCACCGCCGCCTTGTGCCGATCGATACCGCTGGACGACCTTCCTGCGGAACGCGTCTGGGGTGAGATCGGCAAGCTGCTCCTGCAGGCGGCCCACCCGTCGATCGGTCTCGCCCTGGCGCTCGACCTCGGCGTCGTGGACCGGCTCTTTCCCGAATTGAAGGCGCTGGTCGGCTGCAAACAGGAACCGGAGTGGCACCCTGAAGGCGACGTCTGGACCCATACCTTGATGGTCGTTGATCAAGCGAGGCAGAGGAACACGGACCTGCCACGGCCGCAACAGGTGGCGGTCATGCTCGGCGCCGTCTGTCACGATTTCGGGAAACCGGCAACCACGGCCTTCGTGGACGGCCGGATCCGCTCGCTGGATCACGAGGAAGCGGGCATTGCGCCGACGACAGCCTTCCTCGATCGATTGAATGTTCATTCGATGGACGGCTTCGACGTGCGGCGGCAGGTGCTTGGCCTGGTCGCGCAGCATCTCAAGCCGGGCGCGTTCTACAAGGCTGGAAACGTCAGCGATGGTGCCTTTCGCCGGTTGGCACTGAAGGTCGACCTCGAGTTGCTCGCGCGGCTCGCTCGAGCCGATTGCCATGGGCGAACGGGCGTCTTCGACTGTTCGGCGATGGATTGGTTCGTTGATCGGGCACGCGCTCTCGGTGTCGAGCACCAGCCCCCGCCGCCGTTGCTCCTCGGACGTCACGTCCTGGCGCTGGGACTGGCACCAGGTCCGAAGGTCGGAGAGGTCTTACGAGTGGTCTACGACGCTCAGCTCGATGGAACAGTTACAACCGTCGAACAGGCGATCGACCACGCCAGGGCCATCCTCAGCGCCGGCTGAGCAGCGCAAAGACCGCGGCCAGGCCACCGGCGAGTACGAGCGCGCGAATGACGCGCAACAGGCTGAACGTCCAGGCGATCGCGATTCCGAGAGCTGGCCACTGCACCCACCAGTGCCCGGGCGAGGTCATCAGATTGATGACCACGAGGAAGAGCAGGATCATCGGCGCCTTCACGAGGAACGCGAGGGAATGTCCAATGCCTCTGGTCATATGCGGCTCCGGTGTTCATAGGACGAACAGCGCCGCTGCGATGTTCAAGAAAAACGGGTTAGCCGGAGGGCTCGATCAAACAGCGAACGTACTGTTCGGGATCCACATTCCCGCCTGACACGATGGCGACGTGCGGCGCGGCATCCGCGCTCATCCGGGCGAGCGCCGCTGCGACGCTGACGGCTCCGCTCGGCTCTGCCACGATTCGCGCCGCGGAGAACAGCCATCGAACGGCGGCAGCAATGGCGTTCTCGTCGACCTGGACGACGGCGTCGAGATAGCGCTGCAGGTGCGCAAAGGTGATTTCGCCAGGCCGCAGGGACAGCAGGCCGTCGGCGATGCTGTCGGTGCGCGGGAGGGTCACCGGATGACCGGCGGCGAGCGATACGGTCATTTTCGGCGCACCGGCTGGTTCGACCCCAATCACGGCGATCGCGGGGCGCGAGAGCTTCAGGGCCGTCGCGACGCCTGAGGCAAGTCCGCCACCTCCCAGCGGCACGTACACAGTGCCGACGTCAGGAACCTGGTCGAGCACCTCGAGACCGATCGTTCCCGCGCCGGCAATGATCCACTCGTGATCGAAAGGCGGGACCATCGTGAGGCCACGCGTCGCCGCTTCCTGCTCGGCGCGATCCCGGCGATCGAGCACGGTGGTTCCGGCTCGAATGATTTCGCCGCCAGCCTTTTCAATGCCTGCCAGCTTAACCGCCGCGATGGTTTCCGGAACGACGACAACGGCGTGAGTGCGCAGATGGCGGGCGGCCACCGTCACGGCCAGGCCATGGTTCCCGGACGAGTAAGTCACGACACCGGCAGCCCGCTGCTCCGGCGAGAGGCGCGCCAGCATGTTCGTCGCGCCACGCAGCTTGAAGGCGCCCATGGGCTGCAGGTTCTCGCATTTCAGCCACAACGGTCCCTGGCCGCTGTCGACGTCGAGCATGGGCGTTCGCCGCACTGCCCCGGCGATCCGGGCAGCGGCGTCGGTCAGGTCCGCGAGAGAGACGAGAGTGGTGGCCAGCGGACCAAGTATATTGAGGCGCATGGCGCGTTACACGCTGGTCTACGGGCTCCGCCTGGTCCAAGAAGGTACGCTGGTGGAGGCCGGCGACGTCACCCTGCGGCTGAAGGACGGCGAAACAGCCGGCTTGACGCTGCATACGATCGACGGCACGATTCCGCAGCTACGCCGCGCGCTCGACCGCAGCCTCGATGCCTTTTTCGAGTTCCTGCCGGGCGCGACGGATGAGGACAAGCGAGACTTCGACGATTCGTAAGTGCCCGTCGCCGGCGGCTGTGCTGCCGGAATCCTGTTTGCACGCATTATGACCGTGCCGGACTCGACTGCAGCCCACACGCCACCGGCAGACGTGACTGCTTCTGCCGACGTCACCACCAGTCCACCTGCGCCACCGACGGGTGACGCCGGACGCGCCCCATTCGGGCCGCCGCCGGTTCATCGTGAGTTCAACGACCGGCTCGTCTTCGAACTGATTGACGCGGTCAAGGCGATCCTCCGGAAAGAGCAGTCCGATCGATTGCGGGATGTGTACCTCATCGGCGACATCGAGAAGGACACAGCGCGCGGGGTCATCGAGCGGATGCGGGAAATGGCGAACGATAACGGCCATCCGATCACGCTCTACATCAACAGCGCGGGCGGCAACGTAACCGACGGCCTCGCCATTCACGATGCCATCCGACAGATCGTGCATCGCGGGATCCCGGTCACGGTCGTGGTCCAGGGAATGGCCTATTCGATGGGATCAGTCGTGCTGCAGGCCGCCAGCGACGGCCGCCGCCTGTCCCTGCCGCACTCGTGGATCATGATTCACGAGCCGGCAAAGTGGGCCGGCTGGCAGTCGACATCCGCTGCCGCGCAGCACCTCGACCGACTGAAACAGATGCAGAACCAGATCTACGACATCCTGGCCCGGCGTTCGGGGCGGCCCCTGCAGAAGATCATCCGCGACACCAAGCGGACCGATTTCTACCTGGACGCGAAAAAGGCGCTGGAGTACGGGCTGATTGACGGAATCCTGGAGGGGTGAACGAGACTGGAATTGACGGATTGACGAATTGACGAATTGACGGATTGGATTAAGAAATGGGAGCCTCCGTTGCTCGCAATTCGTCAATCCGTCAATTCGTCAATTCGTCAATTCAAAGTCTCGTTCACGCCGCTTCTCTCGCGTTGCGGTACTCCTCGAGCAGCCGCGGCACGTTGGCAGAGACGGAGTGAAGCGTCGGCGACCAGCCCAGTGCGCGGGCGCGGGGGCTGCGCACGATCTGATCGAGGGCCAGCGCATCGGCGTAGGTGCCCAGCTTGGTCCGCGCTTCTCCGATGGGAACGTGACGCACATCCGGCGTCATCTTCGTATGCCGCGCGATCGCATCCACGATGTCGTCGACACGTTCGTCCGCTTCATCATTCGCATGGAAGATGCCGGTGGCGTCACTCTGCGTCGCCACCCTGACGTACAGGTCGGCCAGGTCGCGATCGTAGACACACGGCCAGTGATTGCGACCGTCACCGACCACGCGGACAAGGCCGTTCAGCGCATCTCTGAGCAGGTCTCCGACGATACCTCTCGACCCGCCGTAGACGATGCCCGGACGGATGACGGCAGTCCGCACGCCTTTGCCGTCTCGCTCCAGCACAACCCGTTCGTGCTCGACGCGCCAGGCAACATGAGCAGGCGGCTGCAGCGGCCATTCCTCAGTGGCCTGGCCCTGCGTGTCGCCGAGCACCCACAGCCCGGAGGTGTAAATGAAGCTGGCTGGCTTGCCTTCGGCGGCGCGCCGCCCCGCCGCCCCGAGCAGGTTGTCGATCGCCTGCCGATCCACTTTCGGCCCGCGCTTGGTGGGCTCGATCGCCGCATGAACGATCGCGTCGCACGTTTCCGCCTTCTCCACGTACGAGGTGCCCTTCGACAACTCGCCGACGACCGCCTGCACTCCGCGGTGGGCGATGCGTTCTCCGCGTTCCGGATCGCGGACGAGGGCGGTCACGTCGTGACCCGCGCGCACCATCGCGTCGAGCACCGCGGAGCCGAGGTAACCGGTCGCTCCTGTCAGGAATATGCGCATGCCGAGCTGGCCATTGTAATTGAGCGATTGCCGGATGCGCGAATCGCGGCCGACAGCGAGAGTGACAAGAAAGCCGGCCAACCTTTTGCCGTCAGACGTCCCACACCCGCTCGCCATCGAAGAACGTGATGATGCCATCCTCGCTGACCTTGAGGACGGGGCCGAACCGGCTGGCAGAAAAAGCAGCCGATGTACGTGCGCCTTCGACAATCTCGCCGCCGTTGGCCAGATCCTCGGCTGGAAGGTGGCGGAGAATCGCGCCAGCAGCCAGCAGCTGCCCCTCCCGGGTGACGATCGTGGCGCCGTCGAGCGAGGCCAGCGCGGCGAGCACGCTGGCGTCGAGGTCCATGACCGACCGGCCCTCCAGCAGATGCAGCAGGTCTCGCCGCGACGGCATGGTCGACGCCGCAGGCGCCGACATCGGCAGGTCCAGACGGTCCGCGCTCGCCACGAGCTCTCCGACGTCGTCGGGATGGCGAACGACCACAAAGAGCGCGCCCTCGCGAAGATCGGCAAGATCCAGCGCCAGCTGAAACAGCCGGAGTGCCAACCCGTCGTTTCCGACCGCCTGCGACCAGACCCGATACTTCGCCTGGAGGTCGAGCAGGTGCCATTCGGCACCGCGGAACGCGAACATTTCGACGCCATCCGCAAAGATCTTGATTTCCCGCGACGGACTCAGGATGGCGCACACGTGACCCTGCCGCTGCGTCGCGCGCGCGTGGGAGCGGTACCGGGACGCACAGGTCACCGGAGGAGGTGTCGAGCCGCCGGCAGCATGGCTCCATCGATCGAGATCGATGATGTCGAGAAGGCGTCCGTCTGAGTTCGCCAGGAAGACGCTGCTGACGCCATCGGCCAGGCGATAGAAGCTGCGAATGCTGGTCAGTGACTCGGAGTAGGTCGGCGCACGCGGTTTGACCGTCGCCATCGGCCGGAAGGGATCGTCCAGCGAGCTGAGGAGCAATACTCCCGTCGAGATGATCCGGTTCTCATAACTCGACAGGGCCGCAACCCGCAACAGCTCGATCACCGACGCGATCAGGTCGGCTCTGGCCGTCCGGGGCTCGATGGCGTAGGCCCGGTGATCCAGGAACGACCCCACATAGCGGTCTTCAATCAACCCCTGAAACAGATCGCTGCGCTCGGCGATCAGCTGAGGATTGAGGATTGCGCGGTAGCGCGCGGCGAGCACGTCACCAATCGCGCGCGCCAGCCTGACTTCGTGCGATGTGAAAGGCCAGCGGCCGGGTACCCGCAGCGTGTACCGCGTGCCGAACCAGCAAATCATCAGCGCCGCGGGGTTCGCACTCGGCTCGATGGCGAGCAGCGCACCATCGCTCGTCGCGCCCGCAGGCTCCGCGTCAACCGTCGCACGTGCGAAGAAGCGGCGCAACGCCGACTGCAGCATGCCGTCATACAGGGCACCAATCGCGGCAGCAGGCGGCAGGCTCACGGCTCGCATCATAATTCACGGGTGCAGCGCGACACGCTGATCGACTTCTTCCGTGACCTCGTCGAGATCCGCGGAGAATTTCTCGTATATGACGACGGTTACCGGCGGCGCGGGTATACCTATGCGGACGTCGGTCGTGCCGCGCGCGGTTTTGCGGCACGTCTCGAAGGTGCCGGGCTGAAGAAGAGCGACACGGTGATCTTCTGGGGCGAAAATCGTCCCGAGTGGATCGCCTGCTACTGGGGCTGCCTCATTCAGGGCATCGTCGTCGTCCCAATCGATTACCGGTCCTCGCCCGATTTCGTGGAGCGGGTCCGACAGCTCGTGAATGCGGGAGTGATGCTGGTCGGCGAAGAAGTTGATTCTGGCAGGTGGTTGCAGAATTCGATGGCCGACTCCCGGAGCCGGGTGGCGATTTGGGCGCTGGCTGACCTGGATTGGCACGCCGACGGCCCGATGCCTTCTGTGCCGATCACTCGGGATGATCTGACGCAGATCATCTTCACCTCAGGGGCCACGGCCGAGCCAAAAGGGGTCACCATCCGGCACAGGAACGTGCTCGCCAACGTGGTACCAGTCGAGCGGGAGATTCTGAAATACCGCCGGTATATACGGCTTTTCAGTCCGTTGCGGTTTGTCAACCTGCTGCCGCTCAGCCACATGTTCGGACAGTCGATGGCCACCAACATCCCTGCGATGGTCCGTGGCACGGTGATCTTCACCCGTAGCTTCAACCCGCACGACATCATCAGGCTGATTCGCACCAGGCGCGTCTCCGTCCTCGTATGCGTGCCGAAGATTCTCGACGTCCTTCGCGAGCACGTGATCCGTGCATACCCCGAAGCGGGGGAAGCACCACCCGCAGGCATTTCAATTCCGGCCCGCTGGTGGCGCTACCGGCGCATACATCGTGCGTTCGGTTTGAAGTTCTGGGCGTTCGTGGTCGGCGCGGCACCGCTGCCGCCGGACCTCGAGGAGTTCTGGCGGCGTCTCGGCTTCGCGGTGGTCCAGGGGTATGGTCTGACGGAGACGGCGCCAATCGTCACCCTCAACCACCCGTTCAAGACGAGCAAGGGGTCGGTAGGTACGCCGATCGCGGGTGTCGAGATCCGGATTGCCGATGATGGCGAGATCCTCGTCCGCGGCGAGAACGTCACGAGCGGTTATTTTCAGGCGCCGGAATCCGGGCACGACTTTGCCGCAGCCGGGACCCGCGAGTCTTCCGCCAGTGCTGTCGATGTCGAAGGGTGGCTTCATACCGGCGACATCGGGGAGCGCGACGCTCAGGGCCGCGTCTTCATCAAGGGCCGCAAGAAAGAGATGATCGTCACGCCGGAGGGGCTGAACGTCTTTCCGGAGGACGTCGAACGCGTGCTCAACGATCTTCCCGGTGTGCGCGACTCAGCGGTCGTCGGTATCGCCGAGGGGGCAGAGGAGCGCGTCCACGCCGTGCTGAGGCTCGATCCGGCTATCGATCCCGACGCGATCGTTCGCGCGGCCAACGCCCGCCTTCAGGACCATCAGCGCATACGCGCGGCATCGATCTGGCCGACCGGTGACCTGCCGCGCACGGAAGGTACGCGCAAGCTCAAACGCGCGCAGATCAGGCAGTGGGTGGACACCGGATCCCGTCCACTCGCCGGACCGCAGGGCGACACCCTCGAAGGCCTGATCGCGCGCTTCTCTCGTGGCCGTGACCTGAGCGGCGCGACGACGCTGGAGGAACTGGGACTGAGCTCGCTCGAGCGCGTTGAACTGATGGTCGCGCTCGAGGACCGGTTCCAGACAAGAATCGACGAAGGACGCTTTACGGAGGCGACGAGCATTGGCGATCTGAAGAAGCTCGTCGACGCGCCGCCTGCCGCACAGGACGCAGAAGAGCCGGTCGAGTTCCCGTCCTGGAACCGGCAGCCGATCGTCGCGCTGATCCGGCGGCTGTCGCTCGCCACGTGGATTCTCCCCCTCGGCCGCATCTTCGCGCACTTGCGGATCAGCGGCCTCGAACATCTGAAGGATCTGGAGGGTCCGGTGGTCTTCGCGTCGAATCACCAGAGCCACATGGACGTCCCGGTGATCCTGACCGCGTTACCCGGACGCTGGCGGGCGCGTGTCGCGCCGGCGATGCAGAAGGAGTTTTTCAAGGCGCACTTCTTCCCTGCCGCGTACAGCCGCCGGGAGCGGTTCAAGAGCAGCCTGCTGTACTATCTCGCCGCGTTCTATTTCAACGCGTTCCCGCTGCCACAGCGCGAGGCCGGCGCCCGGCAGACCCTGCAGTACATCGGCGACCTGACAGGCGCGAACTGGTCGATTCTGATCTTTCCAGAGGGCGCCCGCGCAGATTCGGGACACATGCTGCCGTTCCGCGGCGGCATCGGCATGATCGGCTCCCGGCTGGAAGTGCCCGTCGTGCCCGTGCGGATCGACGGAGTCGATCGAGTCCTCCATCCGAGCTGGCGAATGGCTCGGCCGGGCCGGGTCCGAATCGCCTTCGGCAAGCCGCTGCGGCTGCGAGGCGAGGACTACGCCGAACTCGCCGCGCAAGTGGAAGCTGCGGTTCGGGCTCTGTGAAAGAGTCCGACTCGCAACGTCAGTTGTCGGTCAACCGGCCTCCAGAACAAATATCAGCCTCGCAAAGAGTTGCGCGCAGGGGGTGCATGTGGCACTCTGATTGCTAGTTGAGGTGAAAGGATGAGCTGTTGAGCAAAGACGATCTCATTGATATGCAGGGAACAGTGGTTGCCGTGCACTCCGGCGGGTTGTATCGCGTGCAGTGCGATGCCGGGCACGAAGTCCTCGCGCAGTTAAGCGGGCGTATGCGCCGCTTCCGCATCAAGGTCGTCCCTGGTGATCGCGTGACGGTCGGCGTTTCCCCCTACGATCCGGTCCGCGGCATCATCACCTTCCGCGCCAGGTAAGTCAGGTAGTCCAGGTTTTGAGCACACACACCGCACAGTCATCGCAGCCCGGACGCCGGCGTCGTGGACCTTCCCGGCGCGGCGGCAGCCGTCCGGCTTCGACACCTCGTTCCGAGCCGGTGGCGATGGCTTACGAGCCGTCCGCATTCGACCCGGCGCCCATCCCGTTCCAGCAGCTCTCACTCGACGAGCGTCTGCTGAGCGGGATACGCGATCTCGGTTGGAAGGAAACCCGAGCGGTGCAGAGCGGGGTCATTCCGCTCGCCTGGCCGGCGGCGACGTCATCGCGTGCGCTGAAACCGGCACCGGCAAGACCGCCGCGTTCCTCGTTCCGGTGCTGCAGCGGTTTCTGAACGAACCGCCGCCGCAACCGTCTCGCACCCGCGCCCTCGTGCTCGCGCCGACTCGCGAACTGGTCGTGCAGATCGAAGATCAGGTGCAGGGACTGACGTATCACACCACGGTGTCGAGCATCGCGGTGTACGGCGGGGTGCCGATGACGGCGCAGGAACAGGCGCTCAAGGCTGGCGTCGACATCGTCGTCGCCACCCCCGGCCGGTTGATGGACCACATGCGCCACGACTCGATCGACTTTTCGGGACTCGAGGTCCTCGTGCTCGACGAAGCCGACCGGATGCTGGACATGGGCTTCTGGCCGGACGTGCAGCGCATTCTCGCCGCGCTGCCGGCGCAGTCGCCAGACGCTGCTCTTTTCGGCGACGATGCCGGCCGAAGTTCTCAAGCTGACGCAGGAATTCCTGCATGAACCGGCGTACGTTCAGGTCGGCCGCCGCGGCGGCCCGGCCGCGACGATCTCGCACTCGGTGCAGACGGTGCCGGCAAACGAGAAGACGCAATGGCTCGCCCAGTGGCTTCGCCATGATGCGCAACGGCCCGGTGCTCGTCTTCTGCCGCACGAAGATCGGAGCCGAGAAGCTCGCCTCACGCCTCAGCGGCATGGGGATCAGGACCGCCGCCCTGCACGCCGATCGAACGCAGCAGCAGCGGCAGGCAGCCGTCGAAGGATTCCGCACCGGCACCTATCCGGTGCTCGTCGCGACTGATGTGGCGGCGCGCGGGCTCGACATCGACGGCATCGCGCACGTCGTCAACTTCGAGGTCCCTGACACGCCCGAAACGTACGTGCATCGAGTCGGTCGGACCGGCCGCGCTGAATCAACCGGGAGCGCGCTCACGCTTGTCGCTCCCGAAGAATTGCGCGCGCTACGCGCGCTGGAGAAAGCCGTTGGCGTACAACTTCAATAACGACACCTTCTCACCGCCGGGTGAGGAGTCGGCGCGCTCGGTACGTCGGCGCCTGCGTCACCGGATGATGCTCCCGCAGCCGCGCCGGCGACCTCGGACAGCCCGCAGTCAGCCGCGCTCATCCGCTTCCGATCCTGCCGCTGGCAGCAGCCTGCCGAAAACGGCAACAGCGAGTTCTGCACCCATCGCGAAGTGAAGCCGTATGCCGGAACGACCGGTTTCGACGCCGATGCCTGGTGCCCGGACTGCCAGTACTACAAGCTGCGCCGCGCGCCCAAGAAGCGCGAACGCGACGAATATACGTATTGACCCAATGGACGATTGACCAATTTGAACATTGAAAGATTGATTTGGCAATTCTTCAATGTTCAAATTGGTCAATCCTCAATCTGAGAATTCCTTCGCCAGACTCACCCATTCCCCGTGTCGGCGCCAGCTGCTGATACGCGCGCCAATGCGGACGGGCTTCCGTCGAGTGGCCGCTCTTCTCGAGCGTGACCGCCAGGTAGAAGTGCGCATCGGCATAGGTGGGGTTGAGATGCAGCGCCTGGCGGTATGACGCCTGGGCGAGCGCGTAGCGCCCCAGGTCGTGGAAGATGTTGCCCAGATTGAAGTGGGCCTCGAAGACATCGGGTTCCAGCGAGACGGCACGTTCGTACAGCGCCTGCGCCTCGACGATCTCGTCGCAGGCGTAGTGGATGTTGGCGAGATTGATCAGCGCCGGTACCAGGAAGGGATCGATCTCGAGCGCGCGCCGGTAGTTGACCATCGCCTCGCGCGCCGTTTCCGGATCTCCGTCGTCGAGCACCGACGCCGCCACGAAGTACTGCTCGGCGGAGGAACGTTCGGGCGGCGGCGACGGGTCCAGCAGTGCCGCCAGGGGCGGCGGCGCCGGTCGCGTGAGCTGCAGGATCTTCGCTGGCTGCGCGGTCGATCCGGAAATCGAACGTCAACTGGCCCTCACGTGAGGCCAGCAGGTTGCGCAGCACCGCCCGAAAGCTCGCGCCTTCCGCCAGTTCAGCATCCGCCTGACGGATGGCGGCGAGATCCGCGAAACCGAACACCGACTCGCCGTTGACGCGCTGCGGACGAATCAGCCCCCACTTCTGCATGTACCGCAGCTGATCGTCGCCGACGTGCTTGTACCGCTCGAGGATCTGACGACGCGACGCCGTGGCCGCAGCGGCGGGTGAGTGCACTGGCGCCACTATAATCCAGTCCATGTTGCTAGCGGGGGATGTTGGCGGGACAAAAACACTGCTCGGTCTCTTCGAACGCGGCATTCCGCGCCCTCGTCCGATCGTCATCCACGCCTACCCGACGCTCGAATTCGCCAGCCTCACCGAGCTGCTCGACGCATTCGCGCGCGATGTGCACCAGCCGTTCGCGCTCGACGCGGCAGCGCTCGGCGTCGCCGGGCCGGTCGTCAACAACACGGCGCGCCTCACCAACGTCCCGTGGGACATCAGCGCTGCCTCGGTCACGGCGCGGTTTGGCGCCACGCGCGTCTGCCTGCTGAACGATCTCGAGGCCATGGGTCACAGCGTCGAAGTGCTCGACGGCGACGAGTTCACGTCGCTGCAGGATGGAGTACCGGTGGCCCGTGCGAGCGCGGCGCTCATCGCGGCGGGGACAGGTCTCGGTGAAGCGCTGCTACACCGGGTGAATGGGCGCCTGATTCCGATACCGTCCGAAGGCGGTCACGCGGACTTTGGCGCCCGCACCGATCGTGAATTCGAACTCGTCCGCATGCTGCGCGAACAATACGGGCGAGCATCCGTCGAGCACGTCGTGAGCGGGCGCGGCCTTCTCAACCTCCACGCGTTCACGCACCGGGGTGGCGAATGCGATCGCGACAGACGGGGTCCCGGACGACGAGAAGCCGGCGCACATCTCCGCGGCGGCGATGACCGGACGCTGCCAGGGCTGTGTCGAGGCGCTGCGTATGCTCGTTGCGGCCTATGGCGCGGAGGCCGGAAATCTTGCCCTGCGCGGACTGGCGCTGGCGGGCGTCTACGTCGGCGGCGGCGATCGCCCCGAAGATTCTTCCCGTGCTACGAAGCGGGCTATTCATGGATGCGTTTCGCGACAAGGGCGAAATGGCGCGACCTCGTCGCGCGAGTGCCGGTGCGAGTCATCCTGAACCCCGACGCAGGTCTGCTCGGCGCGGCAGTCTACGCTCAATCGATGCTGGATTGACCGCGGCCGATCGGCTGGCTGACGATCAGGTTGGCGTGGCCACGCGTCTCGCCAACCGCGCCTCCAGGTGACGCCGCACCTCCGGCCACTCGTACGCAACGATGCTGTACATCACCGAGTCGCGCGGCGAGCCGTCTTTGCGCATCGAGTGGTGACGGATGACCCCGTCTTTGCGCGCGCCCAGCCGCTCGATCGCCTGCTGCGATCGGAAGTTGAAGCGGTCCGTGCGCAGCGCCACCACCTGGCAGCCGGCTGTCTCGAACGCGTGCGCAAGCAGCAGCAACTTGCAGGCGCTGTTGACGTGCGTCCGCTGCCACGACGCCGCGTACCATGTGTAGCCGATTTCGACGCGATCGATCGCCGCAACGATGTCGTGATAGCGGGTCGATCCGATCAGTGCGCCGCTCGCAATGTCGCGAACCACCCAGGGCAACATGTGACCGTCGCGTTCCCCGTTGAGGGCCGTGGTGATGTAAGTGCCCACCTCGTCTGGATGCGGAACCGCCGTATACCAAAGCTCCCACAGCCGCCCGTCACGCACCGCTGCGGCCAGCGACCCGCGCATGCTCGTGCGTCATCGGCTCGAGCCTGACTCCGTGCCCCTCGAGCGTGACGGGCTGCAGCGTAATCATCGGGTATCCGGACCTCGGCTCAACGAAGGTACTTGGCGAGGAACCGCTCGATATATGGACGAGTCACCCACGCACTGACTCCCGGAATCTTGTCGAACGCGTGCTCGGCCCAGGGCAGCTCGAGATAGATCGAAGTGGCGCCCGCCGCCTTCAGCTTTTCGTCCAGCTCGCGCCCGAATCGCGCTTCGACGACGTGATCGCGACGCGCCGTACACGAGTAGCGTCGGCGGGACGCGACGGCTTACATACGTGATCGGAGATGCGGCGTCGTAGACGCGCTGCATGTCCGCTGGCGGTCCGCCGAAGAGCGCTTCGAGGACTCCACGTATCTTCAGGGGGTCTGGATTCGGCGGTTCGTTCCAGCCCTCGACAAGGTGTGTCGGCCCGTAGAAGCTGATGACCGCGTCGATGCGCGCAGGTTCCGTGTATGCGGCAACCAGGGCGAGCTGCGCACCCGATGATCGTCCAAGCAGACCGATGTGCTGCGAATCGCCGCCGTTTTCTCCGGCGTGGGCGACAACCCAGTCGATCGCGGCGCGCACATCGTCGATCTGCGCCGGCCAGCGTGATTGCGGCGCGTGGCGATAGTCGATGCTGACGACCAGGTATCCGTCCTTCGCCAGCTCTCGACGCGAACGCCGCATCATCGCCTGGGCCGCCGCTTCGCCAGGCACCACCGTAGATTTGAATCACCACCGGGAACAGCTTGTCGCTCTCCGGCCGGTAGAGGTCCAGCGTCAGCGCGTGTCCTTCCGGCTCCGCGAATACGACACCGCGCGTAATCGACACGCGGTCGATGCCCGCGGAGGTCGCCGGTTCTATTCCCGCCATCGCTTCGATCGAAGGCGCGCTGCGTCGAGGGAACCTGTGCCAGCGGAACTGCGCATAACAGGATGGTGACGCCGCAGACGAACGCGGTCAGGCAGTCGCGAGCTGTCGCGAACCGCGTAGAGCCCCAGCAGGAATGCGACAACCAGGAGCAGCGGTGAGACTTCGGGCGCCGCCACGGCCAGCGGCAGGAGTTGCTCGACCGGCGCGGGAAAGACAATCCAGATCGCCAGATACAGAAGCACGAGCGCGGCGAGGAATGTGCGAATAGCGACCCTACACGTGTGAAAGGTTCAGCCTGTCGAGCAGGTGATCCAGCCAGAGATTGGACAGCTTCTCCTGAACCGTATTCTGACGCAGCCGCGCGTTCAGGTTCGGAAAGTCGACCTTGTCCATCTCCTGATCCTGGTTGAAGCACGAGAAGACGAACTCTTCCCTACCGGTTGCCGGATCCACGTGCTTCTGCAGGCACTGCGCGCAGACCTCCTTCATCATGCACTGCATCGGCGAGTTGATGCTGGCGATGCCGACGTGGTCGCGCCGGATGAACGGCGCCAGCGCTCCGTAGCGCGCGGCCTTGACCGCGGCCATCATCCGGTCCGAGCCGATGGCGATGATCCGCGTCACGTCCTGCAGCGGGACGAGCTGGCGTTCCCAGCCTTCCTTCGCCGTAGGCAATCATCGCCTGGACGATGTTGGCGCGGATGTGCGCGTCCTGAGGGCGAGCCGGTCGCGATCTCGGCGCCGGTGTCCGTGCTCCAGATCACCTGGTCGGTTGCCGCTTCGATCTCCTCGCGCTTGAACAGGTCCTCGCCCTTCTTGTAGCCGGCGAAATACAGCACCTTGTTGCCGTTGTCGCGCAGCGCCTTGGCGATCGAGAACAGCACCGCGTTGCCAAGGCCGCCGCCCGCAAGCAGAACGCTCTCGCCGTGTGGAATCTCGGTCGGTGTTCCGGTCGGCCCCATGACCACGACCGGCTCGCCAGGCTTGAGGTACGCGCACAGCCGGCTCGAAACGCCCATCTCGAGCGCGATCAGCGACAGCAGCCCCTGCTCCCGATCGACCCAGGCGCCGGTCAGCGCGATCCCTTCCATCAGCAGCGGCGTCTCACCGTCGCGTGAAGCGACGGGTGTCAACGTGGCCGGCCCTGGCCTGACATGGTCGGCGTCGCGGACAGATCGCGCGCGGGCGGCAAGCGATTCGAAATTCTGCAGCCGGTAGAACTGGCCCGGCGAGAAGTGACGCGCGGCAGCGGGTGCCCGGACGACGACCTCGACGATCGTCTCCGTCAGCCGCTCGACGCGCTCGACGCGGGCGAGCAACTCGCGGTCGAGCGTCGCCACCAGCTGATTCCACTGCGATTCGAGTCGGAGGGCGCGCGCCGCGCGTCGCCGACCGATCGATGTCGTCCTGGAAGAGCGCCGCGACATGTCGGTACCCGTGCTTGGCCGAGGCCATCGCCTTGACGACGTTGCCGGCGTACGACGGATGGTTGTCGCCGTAATACGAGATCAGGCGGCCAGCTGTTGTTGTACGACGTGAAGAATCCGTCGCGGTCGGGAGTCAAGCGTGACCGCCGCGCCGGTTCCGTCAGCGCGGAATCCCTGGAAGAACTTGCCCCTGGCATCCAGTTCGAACGTCCCGGGCTGTTCCTTCTCGTACGTGATGTTCGGCGACGTGCCGGCTGCCACGAGAATGGTCCGCGCCGGCAGTTCGACGGGCCCTCGTGGCCCCTTGAAGATGAGCGATTTCGCGTGGTCCTTCTCGTCGGCGACGATCTCACGCGGATCGAGGTTCTCGGCGAACCAGATGCCCTCCTCGAGCGCCTTGATCACCTCCTCGTGATTCAGGCGGTAGGCCGGCGAATCCACCATGACGCTTTCGATACGCGAGCGTCACGCCGCCCCAGCCGCGAACCAGCGGAATGAAGTCGGCACGCTCGCCGGCGGCCTCCGCGCGCTGCCGCTCGGCCCGCACCGCCCGACCATGCTCGAGGAACTCGTCGAGCGTCGCCAGCTCCTCGGCGTCGTACATGGCCCGAACCGCGGCGACACCACGCTCGGCGCAGAGCGCCTCGTAGCGCTCCAGCGTCTTCTCGACCTGGATCGGATAGTAGGCGAAGAGCTCCGTGGCCGTGTCGATGCCGGTGAGGCCGCCGCCGATCACGACCGCAGGCAGGCGCGCCTGCAGGTTCGGCAGCGCCCGCTGCTTGAACGCGCCGGTGAGCTGCAGCGCCATCAGGAAGTCGCTCGCCTTGCGAACGCCGCGCACCAGGTTGTTCTTCATGTCGATCACCGTCGGCTTGCCGGCACCTGCGGCAATCGCGATGTGATCGAACCCATAGCGCCCACGCATCGTCGATCGGCAGCGTGCCGCCGAAGCGGATGCCGCCGTAAATCCGCAGGCGTTCGCGGCGGGCGAGCGTCAGGTGGATGAGCGTCAGGAAGTTCTTGTCCCACCGAACGGTGATGCCGTATTCGGACACGCCGCCGAACCCCTCGAGTACCCGTTCGTCGAGCAGCTTGTAGATATCGTCCCAGCGCTCGAGCGGTCGCGGCGAACCGTCGCCCTCGCCGGTGAGCGCGGCAGGCAGCGGCTCGATCTTGAGACCGTCGATGGCGACAACGCCGAAGCCTTCGTTGAGCAGGTAATGCGCCAGCGTGTAGCCGGCCGGACCCAGCCCGACGACCAGCACGTTGCGTCCGTTGTACGGCAGCGCATACGGCCGATACACGTTGAGCGGATTCCAGCGCGTCAGCAGGCCGTAGATCTCGACGCCCCACGGCATCTGCAGCACGTCGGTCAGGACGCCCGTTTCGATCTGCGGGATGTTGACCGGCTCCTGCTTCTGGTAGATGCAGGCCTTCATGCAGTCGTTGCAGATGCGATGGCCGGTTCCCGGGCACATCGGATTGTCGATGGCGACGATGGCCAGCGCGCCGATGGCATCACCGGTCTTCCGCACCATGTGCATCTCGGAGATCTTCTCGTCCAGCGGGCAGCCGGGCAGCGGAATGCCGAGCGGGTTCGGCAGACGATCTTGCCCTCTTTGTCGCGAAGCCCCTTCGAGCACGAGTCCTTGTCGCGCTCGTGGCAGAGGACGCAGTAGTGAATCTCGCTCAGCACCTCGCGAGGCTGCCAGCGCGGGTCGGTCAGCTTGAACCCGTCGCGGCGCCGCAGACGGTCGTCCGGGCCGAGCATCGCCTCCGGCAGATCCGCGCGCGGCCGCTGAACCTGCACCAGGTTCATGTAATCGAGCGTCTCGGGAAAGCGGAAGATGACCCATGGGCGGTAACCGGGATCGTGCAGGCACGCGGCGCACCATCGCTTGAGCGCGTCGGCCTGCGCGGCCACCGCGGCCTTCTCTTCGTCGGTCCCGGTCGCTCGCGCCATCAGCCTCGCGATCGAGCAGGGCGCAGCCGGCACTGGCAATCGCCTGCTCGCGATCGAGGTGCGCCCACGGTTGCGCCAGTTCCTCCACGACAGCAACGTCCGCCGGATCGAGCGCCACGTGCGCGCCACCCTTGACCAGCGGCAGCGCGCGCTTGCGGACGAAGTCGACCTTGAACCGGAACAGCACGTCCAGCGCGGTCGTCTGGGCGTTGATGGCGCCGGCCGCCTCCTCGACCCCGAACAGCGTGGCGACGAACCGGCTCACGTGCGGCGCCATCCGCACGATCAGCTCGGACCTCTGCTGCGGCGTGCGCGGCGCGTCGGGAGCGGCCCGATAGGCGTCCCACTCGGACCAGAGCTGCGGAATCCGCGGTCTCGACCTGGCGGCAGAACACGTCGTAGAGATCGCCCAGGCGCGAGGCGACGTGCAGGTCGGCGTACGTGAACCCTTCGATGCCGAGCGGCATCGCGGATGAAGGCTGATTCATCTGCTGAAACGTGAAGCGCTGAGAGAAACCCTTATTTTACACGGCGAATCGGGTGAGGCGAACCGCGCCCCCTCGTCGATCCACTGGTCGCCGCGGGCGAAACCGGCCGCCACGCCGGCCGTCGAGAATCTCACCCGGTTCGTACTTGTACGAGCTCTCGGTCCAGATCGACTCGCCCGATTCCAGCTCGAGCACGAGGTCGGCGGCGGCAATGCGAACCGTCTGCCGGCGGGTGCTGACCAGGTGCATCTCCATGCGCCGCTCACGGCCGTTCCAGCAGGCGCGATGGACGAACCCGTCCAGGTCGAACGTGCCCCCGAGCTCGTCGTTGATCCGGCGCAGCACGTTGCGGTTGAACGCGGCGGTGACCTGCAGCGGATCGTCGTACGCGAGCAGCAGGTCGCGTGACGGTTTGGTGAGGTCGGCCCCGAGCAGCAGGGCATCACCGGGTCGCAGCGCGTCGCGGATGCGCCGCAGCAGCGCGTGCGCCGCCGGACGATCGAAGTTGCCGATGTTCGATCCGAGGAACAGCATGACCAGCGGCCGTTCGTCACGGTGGAGCGGGACGCGCTGCAAGGCCGTCCTCGTAACTGCCGGCGAGCGCGATCACCGTCGTCGGCGAGCGGGGCCACCTGGGCGCGCGCCATCTCGAGCGCGGCACGCGAGAGATCGATCAGTTGGATGCAGCGACACGCTGGCGCCGGCGTGCTGCAGCAGCGTGACCAGCTTGAGGCCGCTGCCGCACCCGAGCTCGGCGAGATCGAGCGGACCACGGTAGGGCGACAGGATCTCCGGCGCGTTCGCTGCCAGCAGCGCCGATTCGGATCGCGTGATGCGATACCACGGCAGCTGGCAGATCGCTTCGAACAGTGCGCGTGCCGAGCGGGTCGTAGAAGTACTTCGACGGCAGCTCGCGTGGCGTGCGCTGGAGCGACTCGGCGATGTCGGCTGCGAACAACGCCCGCGGATCGGAGTCGAGAATCAGCAAACGTGTGACCTGCTACCTGCCGACACAGCGGAACGTGGCGTACACGTAGGGATATCGCGGCCGGAACCAGTTGCGGAAGCCCGGACGCACCAGGGCCGCGACCGTCACCGGCGACGCCCCCTTGAGCACGAAGTGTGCACCGTCGAAGAAGTCGGCCGAGTATTCCGGATACGACGGCAGCGCCGTGAATCCGGGAAAGGGGGCGAAGACGTCCGACGTCCACTCCCACCCGTTGCCCGCCAGATCGCGAACGCCGTGATCGCTCACGCTGTTACGACGCACTCCGATCGGCTCAGGATCCCACCGCTCGAAATCGCAGTTGCCCAGCCCCGTCCCCTCCGCTGCGCGCACGTATTCGGCCTCGGTCGGCAGCCGCGCGCCGCGCCAGGCGGCAAACGCAGTCGCCTCGGCCCATGTGACGTAAACCGGCCAGTCGCCCGGGAGCGGCACCGCCTCGAACATGCCGCGCCATCGCCACCTGGTGCCCTCCCGCATCCAGAACGACGGATGCTCGACGGCCTCTTCGCCTCACCCACGCCCAGTCCTCGTCGCGCCACCAGCGCGGTTCCCGATAGCCGCCCGCCTCGACAAATTCCATGAACGCCGCATTCGTCACGTTGTCCACGTCGATGGTGAACGCTGGAACGTCGACGGTGAAACGTCGGCCGCTCGTTGTCCCACGCAAACGGCGCCGCGTCCGGACGTGCCGATGAGCGCCCGGCCGGCCGGCACGCGGACGTCGCCGCCGCTGTCGGCGCGGGTGGGCGTATCGGGCAGCGTGACGTAGCCGGCGGCTTCCGCTTCGCACTGTAGGGCAGCTGGTGCCACATGTACGCGAGCGTCTCCTGGTGCATCTCCTCGTGCTCGAGAATCGCCCAGAGCGCCTGCGCGCGATCGAGCAGCGGGTTGTCCGCGCGTTCCAGATCCGCCGACGCGATCGCCGTCTTCGATCAGCCGATCAGCCTCGCTGGCATAGGCCGCGACCGTCTCGCGCGACGGCCACGCCGGATTGCCGCGGGCAACCGCGGTCGCTTCCGTATCCGGATCGATCCCGCGGGCGAAGATGACTTCGAGATCGGGATCGACACCTGGTTCGCCGAGCGCCTTGCGGATGAGGGTGTTGACGGCAAACGCCGGCAGGTGGCCTTCGTAGAACACGACCGGGTTGCGGAGCGCAATCGGCCGCTCATAGTAAACGTCGTCGTCGCAGCAGCGTGAACAACTCACGCGTGCGCGCGCGGAGGCGACGGAAGCGGTCGAGGAGAGCGAAGCGATCAAGGGCGGATCTGGTAGCGGTAGGCATCGCGATGTGACAACCCGAATCGAGTCAAGAGCTTACCTTGACTTGCCTCATTTCAGCGCGGTACGCTTCGAGCGAGTCCCGCAGGTCTAGTGCAGATTACCTTGAACGGCGAACGTTTCGAGCTCGACCAGCCCGTCAGCGTGGCTGACCTGCTGACGAAGCTCGACATCGATTCGCGCCGCGTTGCCGTCGAGCACAATCTCGCCATCCTCAAGCGTCAGCGGTTTCCCGAGGTTGTGGTCCACGAGGGCGACACGGTGGAAATCGTCAACTTCGTCGGAGGCGGGTGAATGTTTCGTGAGATTGACGGATTGACGAATTGGCGAATTGACGGATTGCGATTGCCCAATTCAATCCGTCGATTCGTCAATTCGTCAATTCGTCCATTCGCCTATCTCATCGATGCCTGATTCTCCCTTCGTCATTGCCGGCCGCACGTTCCGCTCGCGCCTGATCGTCGGAACCGGCAAATACCCGTCGAACGCGGTCATGGCACAGGCGCACGAAGCCTCTGGTGCGGACATGGTCACCGTCGCGGTGCGGCGCGTGAACGTCACGGATCGATCGCGTGAGTCGTTGCTCGACTACATCGACACCGATCGGATGTTCATCCTGCCGAACACGGCCGGCTGCTACACCGCCGACGAAGCCGTCCGCACGGCGCACCTGGCACGCGAAGCCGGGCTGTCGAACTGGGTGAAGCTGGAAGTGATCGGCGACGAGCGGACGCTGTTCCCCGACAACGAAGCGCTGATCGACGCAACGCACCGGCTCGTGAAGGACGGGTTCGTCGTGCTGCCCTACACCAATGACGATCCGATTGCGTGTCGTAAGCTGGAGGACGCCGGCGCCGCCGCGGTCATGCCGCTGGGGGCACCGATCGGGTCGGGCCTGGGCATTCAGAACGTCAACAACATGCGGATCATCCGCGAGTTCGCCCGCGTTCCGATGATCGTCGATGCCGGCGTCGGGACGGCGTCGGACGCGGCGCTCGCCATGGAGCTTGGGGCCGACGCGCGTACTGATGAACACCGCCATTGCCGGAGCGCAGGAGCCGGTGACGATGGCGACGGCGATGAAGCACGCGGTCGTGGCCGGACGTCTGGCGTTCCTGGCCGGTCGCATCGCGCGGAAGATGTACGCAACCGCCAGCAGCCCGGTCGAGGGCCTGGTCGGCCGGTGAGCGCGCCCGGCATCATGTGCCAGGGCGAACGAGACCAGGCCTGCCACACACACGTTGACGCGTCCGCTGACGATCCGGAGAACGTCGCCGAGCTCATCGAGCGCCTGAACACGCAGTGGCGCATCGCCGGCCCCGACGCAGCCCGCGCCTCCTTCAGGCAGCGCCTCGTCATGCCGCTGCGCACCGCGCTGACCCGGCTGCTGCGGACGCAGGAGACCTTCAATTCACTGGTCGTCCAGTACGTCAACCATCAGCACCACACGATCTCCGAGGAGCACCAGGCGATGATGGCGGAACTGGATCGCTATCGCGAGGCGCTCCACGCACGCGAACGACGGATGGAAACCGCGATGGCCGCGCTGCTTGTCAGAGAACGCGGAACTCAAGACCGCGATGGCCGTGCTGCAGGCGCAGATCCGTTCGCAGCGTTCGAGTCGTTCGAGTCGTTCAGAGGACTCGGAGCCGGTCGATCCAAACGGTTCGAACGACTCGAACGCTGCGAACGACTGCGAACGATTCGAACGCCCTGTCCTCCTCCTACGTCGGCTTCGAGGATCAGTTTCGAGGATCAGCCGAGGACGTGCGGGCACGGCTGCTCGAATACGTTCCGCTGTTCGCGGGCGCGAGCGACGTGCTCGACGTCGGGTGCGGGCGCGGCGAGTTCCTGCGCCTGCTCGCGGAGCATGGTGTGAGGGCGCGCGGCATCGATCTCAACGAGGCGATGGTGGACGTCTGCCGCGACCAGGGGCTGAGCGCGACGGTCGCCGATCTGCTGCCCTACCTCAGGTCGGTCCCGGACGGCTCGCTTGGGGGACTGTTCGCCGCGCAGGTCGTGGAGCACCTGCAGCCGGGGTACCTGACGCAGTTCCTCGACGTCGCGGTTCGAGAAGCTGCGGCCCGGCGCCGTCATCGTGCTGGAGACCATCAATCCGGCGTGCTGGTTTGCGTTTTTCGAGAGCTACGTCAGGGACATCACGCATGTCCGGCCGCTGCACCCGGACACGCTCACGTTCCTGCTCGTCGCGGCAGGATTTCAGGACGTCGAGGTCCGCTACCGCGCGCCCTACCCTGAGCACGAAAAGCTGCAGCGAGTCGTCGCGCCGGTTCTGGGCGACGCCGCCGAGGCCCTGAACGCGAACGTCGACAAGCTGAACAGCCTGCTGTTCACCTATCTCGATTACGCTGCTGTCGGGCGGCGGCCGTAACGAATGGCAGCCCGTATCGCGGACCTTGTCAGGTCCGCGATCCAGTGTTGTAGAGCGGGCCTTCAGGCCCGTCAGCATTACAGCTTGAAGATGTGATCGGCGCTGAAACGCTCTTCAGCGCGTTGCGGGTATCAACGACGAGCGGAAAGTTGCTGACGATCGCCGCGTAATCGAACACCTTGTGATCGGTGCAGATCACCGCACAGTCTATGTGGTCGCCAGCCTGCGCCTCGGGGACTGACAGCAGGCGCAGATCTCCTTCACACAGCTGTGGCACGTATGGGTCGGTGTAGCTCACCGTCGCGCCCCGCCGCTGCAGCAGATCCATGATGTCGAGCGCCGGCGACTCGCGCATGTCGCTCACGTCCTTCTTGTAGGCAATGCCAAAGACGTGAATCCGTGAGCCGTTGATCGACTTCCGCCGTGTGTTGAGCGCCTCGCTCACCCGCTGCACCGCATATTCAGGCATGGCGCCGTTGATGTGGCCGGCGAGCTCGATGAAGCGGCACTCGAAGTGAAACTGCTTCGCCTTCCAGGACAGGTAAAACGGATCGATCGGAATGCAATGGCCGCCGAGACCGGGCCCGGGATAAAACGGCATGAAGCCGAACGGCTTGGTGCGGGCGGCGTCGATCACCTCCCACACGTCGATGCCCATGCGATGGCACATCAGCGCCAGCTCGTTGACCAGGCCGATGTTCACGGCTCGGAATGTGTTCTCGAGCAGTTTCACCATTTCGGCCACCTGGGTCGACGAGACCGGGACCACGGTGTCGATGGCGGTGCGATACAGCGCGCTGGCCACCTCGATGCAGGCAGGCGTCGTGCCGCCGACCACTTTCGGCGTGTTTTTCGTGGTGAACTTCTCGTTCGCCGGATCGACGCGTTCGGGCGAGAACGCCAGGTAGAAGTCCTTGCCGACGGCCAGGCCCTTCGCCTCGAACATCGGCTGGAGCACTTCCGCCGTCGTGCCGGGATAGGTCGTCGACTCGAGGACGATCAGCATCCCCGGGTGGAGGTATTTGGCGATCTGCTCGGAGGCGGAGACCACGTAGGACATGTCGGGGTCCTTCGTCTTCCGCAGCGGCGTCGGCACGCAGATGTCGACGACGTCCATGTCTGCGAGCCGTGACATGTCGGTGGTCGCACGCAGCCGGCCCGTGGCCACGCAGGCGGAGAGTTCCTCGGTGCTGACGTCGCCGATATAGCTCCGCCCGGCGGTGATCGCCTCAGCCTTGCTCGCGTCGACATCAAATCCCGTGACGTCGAAACCGGCGCGGCAGAATTCCACCGCCAGCGGAAGACCGACGTACCCGAGGCCAATGACGCCAAGACGCGCCGACTTCCCTTCGATCTTGTGCTTGAGCTCCATCTAACGCGTACCTTTTCGAGGCCCCAGGGCCTGCCGGAAGCTGGCGGTCTACGACTGTCGATCACGACTTATCGGCGGATCGGACCGCGTTGTTTACAAGTGCAGCCGTTCAGCGCGCCTGGCCGCCCACAGCAGGACGCTGCGCGCCGGAAAGCCGGGCCAGGTCCTGATCGACCATCATCGCCACGAGCTGCTGGAAATTCACGGTCGGCTCCCATCCAAGCGCCCTGCGAGCCTTTTCAGGGTTGCCAATCAGGTGGTCCACCTCGGCGGGCCGCAGCAGAGCGGGATCGGTGCGAACGTGCTGCTGCCAGTCGAGGCCAGCGTGAGCGAAGGCCGTCTCGACGAGCTGCCGGACGGAGTGGCTGACGCCGGTCGCAATGACGTAGTCGTCGGCCTCGTCCTGCTGCATCATCAGCCACATCGCCCGTACGTAATCACCGGCGAATCCCCAGTCACGTCCGGCGTCGAGGTTGCCGAGCGACAGATGATCGGTGAGTCCCAGCTTGATGGCGGCAACGCCATGCGTCACCTTACGCGTGACGAACTCCAGCCCCCGCCGTGGCGATTCGTGATTGAAGAGGATGCCGGACACCGCGAACAGACCATAACTCTCGCGGTAGTTCACCGTGATGTAGTGGCCGAACACTTTCGAAACCCCATACGGGCTGCGCGGATAGAACGGCGTCAACTCCGTCTGCGGGACTTCGCGAACCCGGCCATACATCTCACTGGACGAGGCCTGGTAGATGCGGATCGAGGGATCGACCTGGCGAATGGCCTCGAGCATCCGCGTCACGCCCATCGCGTTGAACTCGCCGGTGAGCAGCGGCTGATCCCACGACGCCGGTACGAACGACATCGCCGCCAGGTTGTAGAACTCGTGCGGCTTCACGTCGTCGATGATGCGCATCAACGACAGCTGGTCGAGCAGGTCCGCCGGCCGCAGCTGGATGCGATCGAGAAGGTGCTCGATCCGCCAGAGATTCGGCGAGCTGGAGCGACGGACGACGCCGGTGACGTGGTAGCCCTGCTCGAGCAGGAGCTCCGCCAGGTAGGACCCGTCCTGTCCCGTGATGCCGGTGATGACTGCACGTTTGGTCATGAGTTAGTTCGACTGGGACCCGACGTCCCGCGATGCCAGCCAGCGGGCGATCGCATCCTGCCACGTCGGCATCGGGAAGCCGGCCGCTGCAATCTTATCCGTGGACAGCGCGCAGAATCGCGGCCGTGATGCCTTCATCTGCACCTGATCCATTGTCATGGGGTGGAGCATCGGCTCGATTCCGAGTCCGCGAGCCACCTCGCGCGCCACCTGCTCCCAGGTGGCCGAGCCACTGTTGACGCAGTGATACAGCCCCGCCGCCGCGCCAGAATCGAGCAGAAACCGGGTGGCCGCCGCGATATCGGGAGTGTAGCCGGGCGACACGACCCGATCGGTGAACACCCGCACCACCGCTCCACGTTCGAGTCCGCTGACGATGGAATCGAATGTACCACGCCGACCCTGCCAGTCCCGCGGTGTTCCGAACAGGCTCTCGACGCGCAGGACGAACGCATGCGCGGCGTCGAGGGCAAACCATTCGCCAACGACTTTCGACGCGGCGTAGACCGAACGCGGCCGCGGCGGGGACGTTTCCAGGTAGGGCGTGTCCGCGGTGCCGTCGAAGACGAAATCGGTGCTGTAGTGCACGAATCGCGCTCCGGCACTTTCGGCGGCTCGTGCAAGACTGCGCACGGCGAAGGCGTTGACCGCGAACGCATCCTGCGGACGCGACTCGGCTCCGTCCACGTCGTTGAACGCCGCACAATTGATGATGGCGTCTGGTGAGGCCGCGCTCACCGCGCGCGCGACCGCATCCGGATCGGTGATGTCCAGAGTTGCACTGGTATGCGCGATAACATCACGATCGGCAAACGCCTGGACGACCGACGAGCCGAGCTGCCCGGAGGCGCCAGTGATGAGAACTCGGGAGACCTTCACGACCATCTCGGGCCGTGAGCGCGAACATACTGAATCGGGGACATCACTGCGGGAATGGCACTGCGGGTAGTGGACCTGTTGATCGTAGCCTAACCACGTTTCCTCACCAAATTCATGGAACACGTTGACGCCATCGTGGTCGGTGCCGGTGTGATCGGCTTGGCGTCAGCCGCGGCCATCGCACAACACGGGCATCGCGTGTGCGTGCTCGAGCGCGAGCCGCGCCCGGGCATGGGCACCAGCACGCACAACAGTCAGGTAATCCACGCCGGCATCTACTACCCGACCGGAACGCTGAAGGCGCGTCACTGCGTGAGAGGCGCCAGATTGCTGTATCAGTTCTGCGCCGAACACGGCGTGCCGCACCGGCGATGTGGAAAACTGATCGTCGCCAGCAGCCATGCGGAAGTTCCGGCGCTCGAGCGACTGAAGCGACTGGGCGATGACAACGGCGTGGACGGCCTGGCCATTGTCGATCGTGCGTTCATCGCTGCGCGCGAGCCGCACATCCGCGCCGAGACAGCGCTGTATTCACCGACACACTGGCGTTCTCGAGGCCGAGGCACTGATACGCGCGCTCGCGCGGCTGTGCGCGGCGCACGACGCCATCGTGCTTCACCGGCTCGCCGTTGATCGGCGTCGACCAGAAAGGCGATGCACTGGAAGCCAGGACGCCGTCCGAAACGATCGGCACACGAGTGCTGGTCAACGCCGCCGGACTGTATGCGGACGAGGTCTCCGCACTGTCAGGCGGCGAAGGCTTCACCATCTATCCCTGCCGCGGCGAATACGCGGAGCTCGTGCCATCGCGCCGATACCTGGTCAATGCGCTCGTCTACCCGCGTGCCGCACGCGCACGGACATAGCCTCGGCGTCCATGTCACGAAGACGATCCATGGAAACGTGACGCTCGGCCCGACGGTTCGCTTTCAGGAGCGGAAGGACGACTACGAAAGCAACCGGCTCCGACGTCGAGGACTTCTTCGGGCCGGCACGGAAGCTGGTGCCCGAGCTCACGCAAGCCGATCTCCGCCCTGGTGGCAGCGGTATCAGAGCAAAGCTGCACCCGCCGAGCGAATCGTTTGCGGACTTCAGAATCGGAATCGACAGCCGGAATCCCCGGCTGGTGCAGGTAGCCGGGATCGAGTCGCCAGGCCTTACGTCATGCCTGTCGATCGCGGAGGACGTGGCGGGACTTGTCGAGCGCGCTCTGGCGTAAACGCCACCAGCAACGGACGGCAAGCAGTACGCGGGCGAGCAGGCGCTTCGGGTTGTACGGTCCCGGCGCGACATGCGTCGAGTAGTACACGTATGCACTCTCGTGGAACCAGCGGATCGACGCGGAACGAACCGAACGGCTGGACTGACCGACGCGATGCACGGCGGTCGCCCGTGGCACGTAGCGCACGTGATAGCCGCGGCTGCGGAGCCGCCGGCAGAGATCAGCGTCCTCCCAGTACATGAAGTAACGCGGATCGAATCCTCGCGCGTCCGCCAGCGCGTCGTGGCGCGCCAGCATGCAGGCGCCGGATAGCCACTGCACGACGGTGCTCGTGTCGGTTTCCTGGTCGGCCGCAAGCACGACGTTCCGTCGCGACACCGGCAACCACGGCAACCAGCGGCGCAGCAGCGACGTGCGCCCGAACAGGCCGGTCAGCATGTCCGGATCGCCACGGGCGTTTCCCTGCTCTGTCGCCATCAGGATCGACGATGCGAGGGCCGACGATCGCACATGTCGTGTGCGACAGCAGTTCTGCCTCGAGCGTCGTCAGCGCGCCAGGCGCGAGGTAACAATCCGGGTTCATCAGCAGGACCAGCGGTGCGGTCGTCGACGCCAGCCCCTGGTTGACGCCGCGACCGAAGCCGACGTTTTCGCGGTTGCGGATGACGCGCACGCTCGCGCCGAACCGTTCCGCAATCGCGTCGCTGCCATCTGAGGACGCGTTGTCGATGACGACCGCCTCCCACGGACGAGACCCGAGTTCACCGGCAATCGACGCCAGGGCGCGCTCGAGCTCCAGGCCCCCGTTGTAATTCACGAGAACGGCGGCAATGTGCGGAGTCATCGCCGCCCCCGAGACGCCTGCCGGTAGGCGGCGTACGTGAGTCTGGCGGTCCGGCCCCAGCTGAACGTGGCGGCGCGGGCAAGGCCTTTCTTCCTCATCCTGTCGCGAAGGGCTTCATCGTTCATCAGCTGCACAATGGCGTCGGTCCAAGCGGAACGCGAATCGGGCGACAGCAGGATGCCGGCATCACCCAGCACCTCCGGTATCGACGCGGCGTTGGACGCGATCACTGGTGTTCCGCTCGCCATCGCCTCGAGCACCGGCAGGCCGAAGCCCTCGTACAGAGAAGGGTATGCGAGCGCGGTGGCCGCGCGATACAGGATCTGCAGGCGATCGTCTTCGACCACGCCGACTCTGACGACGGCGTCCGGCATCCCGGCTTCGGCCGCAATCGCGCACAACCCATCACCGACCCCATGGTCCACACCGGCGAGCACGAGCGACACTGCCGCCGATCCACCGAAATGGCGTCTCGCCTCGAGTAATGCCTCGACGAGCATCGGAAGGTTCCGGCGTTCGTGCAAGTCGCCGACATGCAGCAGGAACGGCGTCGACACACCAGCGGGCAAATCCAGCGGAGCGTCCGCATCGGCAGGTGCGAAGCCGGTGACACCAAGCGGGACCACGGCTATTCGGGCCAGCGGTATCGCATACGCGGCCGCAATCTCCTTCGCGGAGAAAGCTGAATCGGTCAACACGCGGGCGGCGGCCCTGGCACTGCGCCGGTAGAACGCGCGCCGCAACCAGTCGCGGCGATACGGATACCACTCGGGGTGGCGCTCGTAGCTCACGTCGTGCACGGTGACAACGACCGGCGTTCGAGTTAAGAAGGGAGCCGTGTAAGCCGGCGCGTGAATCACGTCGACACCCGCCCTCGCCGCCGCGGCTGGCAACCCGACGAGTGTCCACCCCAGATTGGTCGGCGGATGCCGAGATTCAGCGACCTGCACGACGCCCGAAGGTACTTCCCGCGCATCGCCCCCAAGCGCCACCAGTTCGAGCGGTTCACCGAGCGCCAGCAGCGCCGGAACGAGCTGGTGCACATACCGACGTACGCCCGCCGCGGGAGAGATGAACGAGCGGCCATCGATACCCACGCGGAGGGTTTCCATGGAATTCAGAATTCAGAATTCAGAATGCAGAATTCAGAATGAGAATGCAGGATTCCTATTGAATCCTCAGCTCCAGCCGCTTCACCGGACGCTGAATCGCCGCGCAGATCTCACGAATGTGCCGCTCGACGTTGCCATTGATCGATGGGCTGCTCAGGATGACCTCGTCGATCGAATAGCGACGCAGCGTCGCCTCGAGCTGTCCCAGCGCACCGCGAACGGGCACGCCGGTTATCCAGCGGTGCGCCTTCATCGGATCGTCGTCGATGAACGCCACCGGATTCATCTGCCAGTCAGGGTTCGCGCGCATTTCCCGCACCAGCAGCTGGCCGAACGCGCCCGCGCCATACACCAGGACGCGGCGGCTGCGCTTGTTCCGCGTCGACGCCACCAGGTTCATCATGCGGAACGATACACGGGTGGCGACGACGGCAAACGACAGCAGCAGCGCGTGGATGATGGTGACGCCGTACGAGAACCCGACCGAGCGATACAGGTACGAAGCCGGCAGCGAGTACAGCAGGATTCCCAGCAGGATGCCACGGGCGGTGGCTGCCAAATCGCGCAGGCCGAACGTTTCCCATGAGCGCTGGTAAAGGCCCGACACGTACAGTCCGGCGAGCTGGCAGCCGAGCACGACCGGCAGCGTCGCAGTGAAATACGGAATGAAGGTGACGAGTGCCTCGCTGTCGAAGCGAAGACGATACGCGCCGTAGTAACTGATCGTAATCAGCACCAGGTCGAGCATGACCTGTCCGGCGTGCCACTTGAAGGCGAGATCCTTGAGGAACGGCGCGAACGACGACTTCTGCAGCGCGACGAACGCCTCGGAATTGTAGGCAGGCACACGGGCCAGAAACACGCCCAGCAGGATCACGACGACACCGAACACTGCCAGGACCGGCAGCGTCGCTTCGAGCGCGTAACGGCCGGTGACCAGCAGGGCCGTCGTGCCCCCGATCAGCCCCAGCAGGTAGAGGATCCGCACGGCGCTGCGCTCGGAAAAGCCGAGCGAGACCAGCCGATGGGAAACGTGATCGGTCCCTCCCTTCGATGCCTTGCGTCCCGCCAGCCGCCGCAGCACGAGGACGAACGACGTATCGAACAACGGTACGACGAGGATCAGGACGACGGGAACGACTGGTCCGACAAACGTCAGACGGGTCGAATGGAAGAGGGGCACCAGGGACGCGCCGGCGAGGATGGAGCCGATGAACAGGCTGCCGCAGTCGCCCATGAACATACGCGCCGGCGGCCGGTTCCAATACAGGAATCCGAGCTGTGCGCCGACGACTGCGGCCAGCAGAACGACCAGCGTCGGTCCGAGCGCCTCACCCAGCAGCCAGGCCAGAAATCCGGAAGCGATCAATCCCACGCCGGCCGCGAGCCCGTCCATGTTGTCGAGCAGGTTCATCGCGTGGCAGATCCCCGCGAACCACACGGTACCGAACAGCGTGAACCACCAGGGGAGCGCGCCCTCGGGTTCGGCCACGGCGAGCGCAAACACGAAAAATGCGCCGATGGCGAGCGACGAGACGAGCTTGGCGAGAGGAGAAAGTTGAAGCCGGTCGTCGAAGAACCCGACGACGAACATGCCGATGGCGGCGACGAAGACGGGAAGCCAGGGTGCGGTGACGTCGAGAAGGTAGGGGGCCGTCAGAATCACGGCGAATCCGACGACGGCACCGACCGCAATCGCCATCCCGCCCATCGTCGGCGTGGGCGTGCTGTGCCAGCGATCGTTGCGGGGGGGCACCACGGCGCCGATGCTGGGCGCCACACGACGGACGACCACACCGCCCGCCATGGAGGTCACCGTCGCGAGCGTCAGCGCGAGCAGGATGAGTATCACGTCAGGGTGCAACCGGCTCGGCCACCTGCGCCGTCGTCTGATGCAGGACGAACGGGGTGTGGCCAAGAATGCCGTTGCAGATTGTATCCAGCCCTTCTGATTCGCCCGGCAGGAGATGCTGCAGGCGCTCGAGCTTGAGGCGGTAGATCGGATAGCCCGCCTTCGGCTCGATGAACGGCAGCGGGATCATCCGATTGAAGAAGAAGTGATAGGCGTAGCGCCTGGCGCGCCTGATCTGGGCGTCGCTCAGCCCGCTGGCGAACGGCAGCCGGTCGAGGAAGCCGAAATATTCGTCAGGCGTGGTGGCGTCGAACGTCAGCCCCTTGTTCCGGATCCAGGCCTCACCGGCGACGATGACCGGCAGGCCGACACTGGTCAACTCGACACCCATCTTGGTGCCGTAGATGATGGCGGCATTGCAGAGGCTCATCAGCGTGTAGCTGCTGACGCCACTCTCGGGCGGGACGACGAAGATATTCGGCGCCAGCGCCGGAAGACGCTTGCGCAGTTCCCGCAGGATCGGCTGACGCGAGGGTGGGAAGCCGCTGATCTCGGCCGGGTGCACCCGGATCAGCAGCTGCAGGTCCGGGCGCGTCGCGAAGTACTCGCACGTCTGGACGAGCCACTCCAGCATGTTCGGGAATGCGTTCGCCGGATAGTGCAGCTGCGCGTCCCAGGCGACGTTCGTCAGCAGCCCGATCGTCGTCTTTGCCGGGTCAAGTCCGAGGCGGTTGGCCACTTCGTGGGCATCGTGCTTGGCTGGCCGGTGAAACACGATCCAGTCGAAGAGTCCCTCACGCCGACTCTGCAGGTACTTCATGAGTTCCTGCTCCTGCTCGTCGCTGAGCGTGGTGTCCTGCCATTGGTCCACCGGTTCGCTCAGCAGCGTGTGGTGATAAGTGTCGTCGTGGCTGAAGATGAACCGGCGCTTGCGATAGGCGACGTTCCATGTGGACAGGTGGACGCCCTCGCTTCGCGCCACTTCACCGACGATGCCCCACGGGACGTAGATGCCGTGCGTGAGGACGATCGATGAGAAGGTGATGGCGCGCAGCAGGCGCCGACTTGCGAGCGCCGTGAGCAGAGCGGATTCGAGATAGCGCCGGAGGATCGCTTCTCCGTGGTGTTCGCCGTCGAGCGAGCCAGTTGCGAAGAAGCGCAGGGCACCGGCGTGCGCATGCTCGCCGACAGCCATGCCCTCGTACACGTACCCTTCGATTGCACCCGCCGGAATGGTGGTGGCGATCGAGCGCGCCTGCGCCCGGTCCTCCGGCCGCAACCAGGCGCCGAGGCGGTGCACGGTGATGCCGAGAGCGGAATAGACCTTCTCCGCCGGCCAGAAACAGTCGGTGCAGAGATCCTGGGATGGCCCTCGCTCAACGAACCGGGCGAGGTTCGGATACAGTGACGCCTCGCATTCGGCACAGGCCGTCAGAGTCCCGTCGCACAGCAGAACGTGGACTTCAGCCTGGCGGAAGGTCAGCGCCACCGCCAGCGCGCTCTCGAGCGTCACGGCATGCGCATACGAGCCGATGGCCGTGGCGAGCAGAACGCGCGGACCGCCTTGCGCCGACGCCCTGGCCGCCCGCCACAACTCCGCCTGTCCGGGGGCAGACAGGAGTTCGGTCCAGTCAGGATAGGCCTCGCGTCGGGCGTGGTACCAGCGCCGCGCCAGCCGCGTCGCGCGCCAGATCGCCGGGAACCGCCGGATGCCGTGTCTCATGCTCTCGGACTGGCCTTGTCAGCGTCGTCAGGCCGGCCGGCCACCGCGTCGTCAGCGGTGCGCACGCCGGCGTGCTGAGGTGCCGCACCCAACGGCACCTCGCTCGCGCCAATCAGCCGCAGGAATTCGTCAACCCGCGGGAGTTCAGCCATCACCCGCCACGGACGATGGGCCTGCAGTTCGTCGTACGAGTATCCACCGGTGGACACAGCAATCGTCTTGGCACCAATCGCGTTGGCGCACTCGATGTCGTGCGGAGTATCGCCGATTACGAAGATCGAGTCATCGGCGATCGGGCCCGCCTGCCGGGCCAGTTCGAGCGCGCGGACCGCGATGGTTGCGCGATCGCCCGCATCCTGCGCGAAGGCGCCGTCCGCGAAGTAGTGGAAGAGGCCATAGTGCGTCAACTTCGCCCTGGCGCCGCCGCGAGTATTCCCTGTCAGCAGGTAGGAGCTCACGCCCTGCATCGGAGTCGTCGCCTCGAGGATCTCGCGGACGTTTGGCATCACGTGACCCTTGCGCTGCGGAAGGTATTCCGGCAGCAGGCTCTCGTACCGCGCGACCATTCGGTGCAGCGTCGCCATGTCGGCGTCCACACCCAGCTGCTCGAAGGTGCGAACGGCGATCTGGTAATCGGTCAGTCCGGGAATGCGAATGCTGGCCAGCTCGAACTCGCGGCCGGTCACTTCACGCACCGCCTGTTCCCACGCCGGCACGCCCCCTTTTCCGGTCGTCAGCAGCGTGCCGTCGATATCCCAGAACAGCACGATCATGCGAGCTGCACCGAACGCGGAACAGCGCCGTCACGTGTCCCCACGGCTGCACGGATCTGTCGGACCAGGCCGGCCACATCGAGACCGTGATACGCCAGCACCTCGTCGTTGGTACCACACTCCGGCAATTCGGTCACACCGATCGAGCTCACGCGCACGGCAGAATCGAGGCCCATTGCCGCGATTGCTGCGGCCAGCATTTCCCCCTGGCCACCGCGCCGGTAGTGATTGTCGAGCGTGACGACGCTGCGACGATCGCCAACCGCGTCCCGTAGCCACGACGAATCGACCCGATTCAGCCACGGCAGGTTGACCAGCCGAATGCTGAGTCCGGTCGTTCGTTCGAGTTCTGCAGCCGCTTCGAATGCATTGGCCAGCAGCCACGGGCCGTAGCCGAACACAACGGCGTCAGATCCCTCGCGCACAATCCAGCCCTTTCCGACTTCCTGGCGGTGATCCGACGGGTAGGCGAACGGCATCGGCCATTTCACGGAAACGAGCCGAAGATATGAGCTCTCATCGACCCGATTGACGAGCGTGTCATACAGGGCGTCGAGTTCCGCTTCCAGGCTCGGCTCGGCCAGTACCAGGTTCGGTACGGCGCCGAGGGCTGAGATGTCGCGAACGGATTGATGCGAGTGACCCGGGCCGCCGGGCAGAAGCCCGGCGAGCGAGCCGACGTAGATCACTTTCGAGCTTTCGCTGGCCTGGTTATAGATCTGCTCGTTCGGTCGCGCCGCCAGGAAGCAGGCGAACGAGTGAACCACCGGCAGGACGCCGCGACGGGCCATGCCAGCAGCCATCGACACCATGTCCTGCTCGGCTATACCGCACTCGACGAAGCGATGCGGATATTTCTTCGAGAACGTGATGAGGCCGCAGTCCTTGATCAAGTCGGCGTCGAGCGCCACGAGATGAGGGTGACGATCCGCCTGCGCGACGATTGCGCGTTCGTAGGCGGCTACGAGGTTATCTGTCTTACGGGGTTCACGCCGCGGATTGCGAGTGCGCGTCTCGAGTGGCAGCGCTCCGAGCCCGAGACCGGCGAACAGTTGTTCCGCGCGCGGTCGCAGTTCGGCAATCGCCGCCGTGTATCGGTCTTCACTCGGCGCACCCGAGTGGAACAAGTACAGCTCGTCGGCGACGAGAGCGGCCGGCCCTTCCATGAAGCTGACCCCCTTGCCCTTCACCGTATCCGCCAGCACGATCTTCGGCTGGTCCTTGACCGCGTCGAGCGACCGGAATGTGCGCTCGAGCGCGGCGACGTCATGACCGTCGACTCGGACGACATGCCAGCCGAATGCCCGCAGCTTCGTCTCGAGATCGCCCAGATGGCTCACGTCGCGGACCCAGGTGTCGGACTGGATCTTGTTGTGGTCGATGATCGCGACGATCTCTCCCAACCCGCGGTTGACGCCCGAGACCAGCGATTCCCAGAACTGTCCTTCCTGCAGTTCGCCGTCACCCGTCAGCACGAAAATCCTGCGTTGCGTCCCGGTCAGCCGGTTCGCGAGCGCCATCCCCTTTGCCTTGGAGATGCCCATCCCGAGCGAACCGGTGTTGGCCTGAATGAACGGCGTTTCGACGTGCGGATGTCCCGGCAGCCCGTCGATGCGACGAAGCTGGTGCAGCTTCTCCTCCGGAAGCAGTCCAAGACCGATCAGGACGTTGTACAACGCCGGTGCGTCGTGCCCTTTGGAGGAGAAGAAGACGTCACACGCCGACGGCCCCTTGTCCAGATCGCGAATTTCGTTCAGGAACAGCCAGCTCATGATCTCGAGCGAGCTGAAGCTGGTGCCGATGTGACCGGACCAGGCGCCGGCGATCATGTACAGCGTGTTAATCCGCGCGAGGGCTGCGAACGCCTCGGTCCTTGCGACGGAGCTGGCGTGCGCGTCGACGACGCGCCGGAATGCCGACGCTGGCACATAGAACAGGTCGAGGCTCTCGCCCTGGTCGGTCTGCAGGTCTCCCATGCATCTCTCTTTCGATAACTCCCAATTCCCAACGGCTTACGCTTGTCCAACTCCCAATCGTCGAGATCGGTCCGTTTGGGAGTTGAGGACGCATCAGACGTTGGGAGTTGGGAGTTACACAGTGACTCCATACGGCGTTTGTTTGATCGCGGGAAGCGCCACGGTGCCGTCCGCAATGAAGCGCTCGGCGACCAGCCAATCGGTCGGGTCGTTGATGTCGAACCCCTCGTACCCCTCGGTCACGAACGGGACCAGCACGTCCCCAGCGAGGCTGCCCTGCTCGAGTACGACCCGCGTCCACGCAATTTCGAGCGACGCGTTCTGCACGTAGACCGGCGGCAGCGCCTGATACGGCGTGCTGTGCCACGGCACCTCACCGCCCAGCCCGGAGTTACCTGTCACGCGGCTGGTGAACGGCAGCAGCGGATACATCCGCTCGCCGCGCACGACCCACATCTTCCCCGGGTGCTGAGTACACTTCTCGACCGCGCGCAGCGAGTCCACGCCTTGCTGCGCGGTAAACAGCGACCACGCTCGGCGGACCGTGTCCGCGGTCCGGAACGGGCTGGTCGGCCGCAGCAGGCTGAAGGCGTCCCAGTGACGGCCACCGTCGGCGAGTGCCTGGAGCGTGTAGGCCAGCCACTCGATGTCGGGTGACGTGTCACTGGCAAACGGCGCCGGACGCAGGAACGGCACTTCGGCTCCGTAATGCCGGGCGACCTCCGCAATCTCTTCTGAGTCCGTCGACACGATCACCGACTCGAAAACGCCGCTCTCCAGCGCCGGTCCGATTGTGTAGGCAATCGTCGGATGGCCGTGCAGCAGGCGCACGTTCTTGCCGGGAACACGCTTGCTCCCCTGACGAGCCGGAATCAATGCGACGGCGGACGGAGAACGTGCAGTTCCCACTTCTAGGTTCTCTCTTCTCCGTTCGTGTTCAGGTTCGGTTCGAATGTTCGTGGTTCGAAGTTCACGGCTCCGGCGTCGGGCAGAAACACCGGCGCCGAGCGCGGCAGGCCGAACCGAACCCGAACGTGAACACGAACGGAGAACTGAGAACCGGGAAGCGTGAACACGGGGTTCAGACTGCCTCGGGATTGTGATTGATGTAGATCGTCTTCAGGTCGGAGTAGACATCGAGCGCCTGCGTCCCGGCCTCGCGCCACCCGTTACCGGACTGCCGCAGGCCGCCGAAGGGCATATGCGGCTCGCTGCCGTAGGTGCCGCCGTTGACGACCGCCACGCCGCACTGGATGCGGTTGAGGAACGTCATGGCGCGATTGATGTTCTGCGTGTGGATCGACGCCGTCAGGCCGAATGGCGAGTCGTTCGCAATCGCAACGGCCTCGTCGAAATCGCGCACGCGGTACAGGATCGTGATCGGGCCGAACAGCTCGCTGCGGGAGATCTCGTCGTTGGGTCCGACGTGCTCGATGAGCGTCGGAGCGACGAAGAAGCCGCCGTCGTATCCGGGTCCGCTCATCCGGTGCCCACCGACAAGGACCGACGCGCCGTTCGCCTTTGCCCGCTCGACGGACGCGAGCATATTCGTCATCTGTTCTTCGTTGATGACCGGACCAAGATAGTCGCTGTCGCTGGTGCCGACAGTCAGCTTCCGCGTCGCCTCCAGCAGCATCTGCTTGAACGCGTCGTAGACAGCGTCGAACACCAGAATCCGGCTCCCCGCAGCACAACGCTGGCCGGCGTTGCTGAATGCGGATCCAATCGTCCACGTCACCGCATTCGGCAAGTCGGCATCGTCGCAAACGATGAGTGGGTTTTTGCCGCCCAGCTCGAGGCAGGTCTTGGCGAGACGACGGCCTGCCGTCTCGGCGATCCAGCGACCGACACCACAGGATCCGGTAAAGCTGATCACCCCGACGTCCGGATGCTCGACGAGCGGTGCCCCCGCTTCCTCTCCCATTCCATGGAGAGTCGAATACACGCCGTCAGGCACGCCTGCTTCCCGCGCCAGCACGCCGAACGCCCAGGCAGACAGCGGCGTATCTTCAGACGCCTTCAGGATCGCGGCATTGCCGCACAGCAACGCCGGGAACGCCTTCCAGGCTACGTTGGCGATTGGAGTGTTCGCCGCGATGATCAGGCCGGCGACGCCAAGCGGCTGGCGTACCACCAGCGCAGCCTTGTTCGGCACTGCGCTCGTCGTGGTCTGGCCGTAGAAACGACGGCCTTCTCCGGCCACGAAGAAGCCCATCTCAATCGCCGCGTCCGTCTCGCCGGCCGCATCCTTCTTCGACTTTCCCGTCTCGCGGGCAACCAGCGACGCAATCTCCTCACGATGTTCGCGCATCAGCATCGCGATCTGCCGGAGGATGTCGCCGCGCTTGACGACGGTCATCGCCGCCCACCCCGGCTGCGCCCGTTTCGCCGCGGCCACCGCCCGCTGCACGTCCGCCGCGCCTGAACGGACGACCTGGCAGATCTCGCGCCCGGTGGCAGGATCCACTTTGGCGAACGTCCGGCCATCGCTCGCGCGGACGTCCGCCGAGCCGATCTGGTTGGGGATGATCGCGGGGATGGCTGTCAGGTCGATGCGATCACGGGCTTCAGAGACGATCATGGTTCGAACAATGTGTCAGGGGTGAGCCCACCCCGTAGGTTCCGTCTATGCCTGCACCACATGTCGCAGCTGCGCGACGAGTGCGTCCCACCCGTAACGCGAATGCGCGATGTCGCGGGCGGCCAGTCCGATCTCGGCGGCCGCGTCCGAGTCCGGCAGCCGATCGCAGGCGTTGATGTCGATCACGTTCTTCATGTGCACGAGCCCGTGAGGCGAGTGCTCGTCGAGGTTGGTGATCACCGCGCAGCCGCTCTCCATCGCCGCGTTGACGGTGGTGTTGTTCGCCCGCAGTCCCTTCTCGAAAAATGCCGCAAGGAAGTTGCACTCGACCAGGTGATTGAACACCGCGGTGTCCGACAGATAGCCCATGAAGTAGACATGGCCGCCGAACAGCGCCTGGAGCTCCTCGAAGCGGACGATGAACGAGGCATCGAAGCTGGTGTTCTCGTGCAGGGCCGTCGAGACGAAGATCGAATAGCTCTTGCCGGTGGCCTCGAGAAGATCGCGCAGCCGCCGGTAGAGCGGCACACGAATCTTGTGCGCCATCCCGAAGGTGAACACCGACAACTCGGTCGGCTGGAACCGCTGCGGGTTCAACAGCGTTCCCGGGCAGAACAATTCGACGATGTCGGGACGCGCCGGCGAGAGGGTGTGCGACAGTTCGCGGTTGCCGCAGTAGACCCGCGCGGCCGCGGCAAGAAGCCGCTGCTCTATCGGTGTTCCGTCGAATGCGTGCAGGAACAGCTCGAACCGGCCGGCATGCGCCTCGACCCACGCCGCGAGCGCATGCGCGTCGGCCGGCGTGAACTCGGACATCTTCAGCGACAGCAGAGGCCGTCCATACCGCTGGAGTTCCGCGGACCCGATCCCGACCACGGGCACCTCGAGGTTCCGGGCGAGGATGTCGTTGAACTTGGCGATCCCACACGTCCACGGGTTGAGGTGATAGCCAGCGATACAGTCGATCATGGGAAACCGTTATTCTACCGCAGGTTGCGCGGACATCAGGCGACCGGCCACGGCCTCCACGACGTAGCGCGGCCGGCCTCGGGCTTCGTCCAGCGCACGATAAACGTACTGTCCGACAATCGCCAGCGCGCACAGCTGGACACCCGACAGCGCCAGGACGAGCGCGACCAGGAGCAGCAACCCGGCGCCCAGCGACGGCAGCCACACCAGTCCACCGACGCCGGCCAGCACCGCGGAGCCCAACAACAACAGCCCGCCGTAGAGGCACCAGCGAAGCGGGAAGTCGGAGAACGACGTCACCGAGTCGATGACGAGGATGATCTTCCGGGCCAGTGTCCACCCTGAGCGCCCGCTGGCGCGCGGCTGCTTGTCGTACTCGATCTGGTCCTGGCGGAAACCAAGCCACGTAATCAGCGCGAAGACGCTGGTATTGCGCTCACGCGATTGCCGGAAGGCCTCGATCACCACGCGATCGATCAGGAAGAAGTCGGCGCCGGTCGCCGGCATCTCGCGCATGCCGACCAGCCGCCTCATGATCCAGTAATACACGCCCGCGAAGCCGCGATGGCTGGTGTCGCCCGGCTGGCGGCGGCGGACCGCCCACACCACCTGCGCGCCTTGTCGCCATCGGTCGATCATCTTCGTCAGGAACTCAGGAGGATCCTGCAGGTCGGCTGCCACCAGCGCCGCCGCGTCGCCCGACACGTGGTGCAGACCGCACATGATTGCGGTGTGCGATCCGGAGTTCCGTGCCAGTCGCAGGCCACGGACGCGCGAATCCGCCATCGCCAGCCGTTGAATGACCGCGAACGTGTCGTCTCGTGAGTGGTCGTCGACGATCAGCCATTCCCATTCGATGCCGTGCGCAGCCATCGCCGTAGCCAGACGGTCATAGAGCACCGGCAGGTTAGCGCTCTCGTTGAAGGCCGGTGTCAGGATAGAGATCATCTGGAGCGTCGGCGCGTCCGGGAGACGCTTGCTGCCCAACCGGATAGCGTGATGACAGTGATCGAGGCGCCAGCGTAGAAGCCCACGGGGACGAAGCGCAACTCGACACGGTGCTGCCCTGCGGGCACTCGAACGGCGGTAAACGCCACGTTTGCCTTGAATGCCGGCACTCGCTGGCCATCGACATACGCCCGTCGTTCCGGGTAGTAGGCGTCGCTGATCAGCACGACACCGTTCACGGGCGCGTCGAAACGAAGCACGAGCCGACCGTCGGAACGATCCTCAACCTGCGTATAAACGACCCCACGATCGGCGCAGGCCTCCGTTCCGACCAGCAGATCCGATCCGTCGCCGGCAGATTCCGCCGCTCGATCCTGATGTCGGGCGGGACTCGTCAGCCCCGCCTGGCTGGTCCGAGGATCGCGCGACAGCGGCGTCGCCAGCAGACGAGTCATCACCGCATCCGCGGACCCGGCGTCCGCGGAACATGTCCATACTGCCCGCGGCCACGCGCTGGTATTTCGATACACCCGGACAAGGCCGTCATCGTCGACCAGTTCCAGACCGTCCATCGTGGCGGGACCGCACGTCAGGATTGTGCCGACGTTGGCCGCATCGATGAGATCCCGCCTCACGGGGGCATCACCGTCGCTGCTGATCCGACGGTACATCCCGTCACGCGGCGGGAACATTCCGGACCGGGTGATCGCTGCCCAGTCCGCGTAGTGGCCAAGGTGCATCCCGGGAACGCCATCGATCGAAGGCCGCTGTGCCACCAGCATCTCGCCGGCCGATATCCGATGGTCGCAGATCGACAGCACTCGCCCGCCACTTCGACGCACGGCAGCGGACACAACTGAAGAGGCTGACGCGAGAGAAACCGGCTCGATCGCCGGAGCAGCAAAGGCGACCAGATCGAATGCCACGACGGCGATCGCCATTGCCCCGGCCACTCGTGCCGCGAGCAACGAGCGGCGCCGGATGAAGCTCAGGGCCTGATCAAGTCCCAGTGCGCCGAGCATCGCCAGACTCAGGGTGGTGACGAACAGAACCCGGCCCGGAATGCGCAGTCCGGGAAAGAGCGTGTAGTGCAGGCGATACAGCGGAAGCCATGCCGAGGCCGCCACCGCAATGCCACCGGCGCCAAGCAAGACAAAGAACGCCGCCACGCGCCGTCGTTCCGCTGATACGAATGCCAGAGGCACGGCGACGACCAGCAACAGGCCGACATAGACCGCGGAGTCGCCGAGATCGCGGTACGAGGATCCCGGAGGAAACCCTGCAAACGGCCGGACGATGCGAACGAGATCGCCGGCGCGCCATCCACCTTCCGCCGCCGCTTCCCAGGGGAGCTGGCCGGTGCGGCCGGCTTCACGCACCAGCAGCCCTGTCGGCACCAATTGGAACGCGACGGCACCGGCGGTCAACACGCCGGTCATCGCCCATTGCGTCAGCAGTTGCCATCGCGTCGCCACACCTGGCCATGCGAGCGCGAACAGGTAGAAGGTCGTCAGCGCCGCGGCGGTGTATAGCGTCCCTTGCAGATTCCCGGTGAGGAACTGCAGGCCGCAGGCGGCTACGAGTCCCACCATAGGCAACGCGCTCTTGCGCTCGGTTGACTGCAGGGCAAACGCACAGATCCATGGCAGCCACGAGGCTGACTCGAGCAGCAGGAGGTGGCCATTGTGAATCCAGGGACCGCTGCTGCCGCCCAGGGCGATCGCTGTTGCCGCCGCACCCGCAGCGATCCACCCGACACCAGCCACGCGGGCGAGCACCATCGTGCCGATCGCGGCGATCCACAGGTGCAGTGCCGTCTCCACGGAGAGGAACGTCGGGACTGGCAGCCAGCGGAGCATCAGTGCCGGCGGATAGAACACCTGGGTCTCCGGGTCGGCGAGATGCGGAACACCGGTGAAGAAGTACGGGTTCCAGAACGGGACGCGGCCGGCGCGAAACACCGAACGGGTGTACACCTCCCAGGCGTAGAGGTTGTGCGCGTCGATGCCCGGGAGCTTGTCGACAGCGACGAGAATCGGGCGCAACACGAACCCGATCAACGCCGCGAGCCCCGTGGCAATCGCGGCTGCAGGACGGTTCACGTGCTCGCGACCGCCTCCCGCAGGCAGGCGATCACGCGATCCTGATCGGCCTCCGTCAGGTCGTGAAACAACGGCAGGGCAATCGCACTCTGCTGCGCCGCCTCGCTCTGGTCCAGCGTCCCGGCCGCACGCCAGGTGCTCGGTGGATAGGCGGCTTCACGGTGTGCGTTCATCACACCACGGCGCGTGGCGATGCCGGAATCGAGCAGCGTCTGCATGATGGCGCGCTGGTGCGTCGCAGGGACGCGGACTGCATACGTCTGCCAGTTGCTTCGCGCCCAATCCGGTTCGAAGGGAAGCTGCAGTCCGGCCACGCCCCGCAGGTGCAGAGTGTATCGGGCAGCCAGCGCCCGACGCCGCGCCACGATGTCGGGGAGTCGCTTGAGTTGTTCGCGACCGATTGCGGCCTGGATGTCGGTCAGGCGGTAGTTGAACCCGAGAACCGGGTAATTTTCGGCGATGACCTGCGACGCCGCATGCCGCACGGTATCGGGCACGCTCATGCCATGCTGGCGGAGGAGCCGGAACTGCGCGTCCATCGCCGCGTCGTTGGTCGTCAGCATGCCGCCGTCGCCGGTCGAGAGCAGCTTGCGCGGATGAAACGAGAAGCAGGCGACCGATCCATGCGGGCGGCCGATGCGTTGCCAGCCCCCCTGCCAGCGAATCTCGCTGCCGATGGCGCAGGCGGCGTCTTCGATGACGGGAATACCGTGTCTATTCGCAATGGCCAGAATGCGCTCGAGATCGGAGGGCATGCCGAGCTGATGCACCGCGAGGATCGCGCGGGTCGTGGCGCCGATGGCTGCCTCGAGGCGCTGCGGATCGAGATTGAACGTCTGCGGCTCGATGTCGACGAAGACGGGCGTCGCCCCACAATACCGGATGGCATTCGCCGTGGCGATGAACGAATGACTCACCGTGACGACTTCGTCGCCTTCACTGACCCCGCACGCCAGCAGGGCCAGGTGCAATGCCGTCGTGCAGCTGGAAACCGCGCACGCGTGTGCGGCTCCGACCGCTGACGCGAATTCCTGCTCGAACGCGGCGACCTCCGGTCCCTGCGTCACCCAGCCGGAGAGGATGGCACGCCGCGCCGCCGCGGCCTCTTCCTCGCCAAGGACTGGCCTGGCGATCGGAATGCGGGCGGCGGTCACTTGCTCACCGTCGGCTTTCACCTGTCGGACCGAGCCTCTCCTGCCATCGTCACTTCTGACTACCGACTTCGAGCTTCTCACTCTCCCAGTTCCGGACCACTTCGTGCTCGAGCAGCTGTTCGGGAGACTGCGCCTGCTGCTGATACCACGTCAGCAGCCGGGCGAGGCCGTCGGCCAGCGTGACCGTCGGCACGTAGCCGATCGTGCGGCGCGCATGCGACATGTCCGCGTACAGCCGCAACACGTCACCAGGACGTGGGATGTCGTGCTGGATGGACGCATCGGGCCGGCCGGTGACCGCCGCGATCTGTCGGGCAAGATCGTTGATGGTCACTTCGCTTCCGAACCCGAGGTTGATGGTGTCTCCAATCGCGTCGAGGTGTTCACCGGCGAGGAGAATGCCGGCGGCGGTGTCGGAGACGTACGTGAAGTCCCGCGTCTGCGTGCCGTCGCCGAAGATCATCATCGGTCGGCCGGCGAGACAGCGCAGCAGGAACTTCGGAATCACCTCGCCGCTGTCGCCTTCATGATGGGATCGCGGTCCGTACGTGTTGAACGGACGGACGACGACGGTTGGATAGTCGTAGGTGCGGTGATACGCCCGCGTGTAGCATTCGCCGGCCAGCTTGGACGCCCCATAGACCGTGCAAGGGAACGTCGGGTGATCCTCGGTCATCGGCGCCCATTTCGCCGTACCGTAGACCTCGGAACTGGAGACGTAGACAAACCGCGGCACCCCGGCAGCCCGGCAGGCTGCGAGCAGGTGGAGCGTTGCCGTGGCGTTGACCTCGTGGTTCTCGAGAGGCGAGTGGACTGAATGGCGCACACCCAGGCACGCCAGGTGATACGTCACCCGCACACGCCCGAGATGCGGCGCAATGGACGGCAGGTCGCGCACATCCACCGTCATCAGCTGGACATCGGCCGACAGCACGTCGGCGATGTTTTCACGCCGGCCGTTGACCAGGTTGTCGACAACGAGCACGCGTTCGCCGCGTACCGCGAGCTGGCGGACCACTTCGGAACCGATGAACCCGGCACCGCCGGTGACGAGGACCGTCGCGCGATTGCTCACGACTTTTGCTCCGGAGTGTAGCCGTCGCGCCAGCGAATAAACCGGGCCGGTACGCCGGCGACGATGGCGAACGCCGCCACGTCACTCCGCACCACCGCGCCGGCGCCGACGATCGCCCCCTTACCGATGGTCACCCCGGGCAGGATGACGGCATTGGTTCCTACGTCCACCCACTCGTGAATGCGGACCGGCTTGATGTCGAGATCCGTCTGCGACACTGGTACTTCGATCGGGAGACCTGTGTGAGCCGAGCCGAGAATCCTTGCGCCCGGCCCGATGCCACTGTACGGCTCCATGATCAGATCGCGCGCATCAATGTAGCCGTGCGGACCGATCCAGACGCGATCGCCCAGCGTGCACGAGCCATCGAATCGACCCTGCAGTACCGCCTGGTCGCCGATGAAGACGCCGTCCCCGAACACAAACGTCTCCGGGTGCAGCATCGACACGCCCCGGCCGAGTCGCACGCCGTTGCCGACGCGCCGTGCGAGGGCGCGGAAGACGATGCGCCGCATCATCGCATCGAAGTCGCCTTCGCCATGGCAGAACCGCCCGTAGAGCTCCTGCAGCGCCTCGCGTGAGTGTTTCGCGCGCAGGGCGTCGGCCAGGCCGAGCTCGTGCGAAGGATCCGCGGCAATCTCGCGTACGGCGTGAACCGCTGGAACGATACGGCCACTCATTGCACGACCGTCGATTGCTGCGCCGCCAGCACCGCCGCACCAACCTGTTCCACTTGAGCGGTAGTCATTTCGGGGAACATCGGCAGCGACAGGACTTCAGCGGCGACGCGCTCCGCGACGGGAAAATCGCCTCGGACATACCCGAGATCGCTGTAGGCAGGCTGCAGGTGAATCGGAATCGGATAGTGCACACCCGTCTGAATGCCGGCCTGCTGCAAGTGCGCGCGCGTTGCGTCGCGATTGCGCAGCCGTACCGCATACACGTGATAGACGTGGCGGCACCCTGGCTGCTCGACGGGCACGTGGACATCTGATCCTCGGAAAATCGCTCGATACTCGGCAGCGCGGGCGCGGCGCGCCTCCGTCCAGGCGTCGAGATGCCGCAGCTTGACCCTGAGGATGGCGCCCTGGATGCCATCCATGCGGTAGTTGAAGCCCTTGAGCGTGTGTTCGTAGCGTGTCTCCTCGCCCCAGCTCCTCAGCAACCGCATCGTCTTTGCGCTCCCGGGGCTGTTCGTCACCGCAGCCCCGCCTTCGCCGTAGGCGCCAAGATTCTTCCCGGGGTAGAAGCTGAAGCCGGCAATCGCTCCCATCGAGCCGCACGGGCGGCCTTTGTAGTGCGCGCCATGTGCCTGTGCCGCGTCTTCGATGACCGTCAGCCCGTGGCGCGCCGCGACCTCGAGAATCGGATCCATGTCGGCCGGATGGCCATAGAGATGTACCGGCATGATCGCCTTCGTCCGCGGCGTGATCGCGCGTTCGAGCGCCGCCGGATCCATGCAGTAGCTCACGGGCTCAATGTCCACGAACACCGGTTTCGCTCCGGCGTAGAGAATCGCCGCCGCGGTCGCCACGAAGGTGAACGGGACGGTGATCACCTCGTCGCCCGGGCCGACGCCCGCGGCGAGCAGCGCGAGGTGCAAGGCACTCGTGCCGGAATTCAAGGCGACGCACTCACGCGTGCCGCTGAAGGCGGCGAACTCGCGTTCGAACGCCGTCACCTCGTCGCCAAGGATGAATTGCGCGCTGTCGAGCACGCGCTGGATGGCCGCATCGATTTCCGGCTTGATGGCCCGATACTGCGATTGCAGGTCTGCGTAGGGAATCACGGGAATCTCCGCGTCGGGGGGCTTGCGCACATCCCGACGCATCGCCGGACCGCTCCGCGGCGTCCGGCTCGAGTATGGCAATCGTTCAGACCGGCTGTCCGAGTGTCACCAGTCGGCCCTGGGCGGCCATCGACGCTGACGCGGCCTCGAGCAACCGCACGATGCGAAGCCCCGCCTCCCCATCCGTGGTCGGCTCGCTGCCGCCTGACACACAGTCGACGAAATGCGCGGCCTCCACGCTCAACGCTTCGGCGAGGCCCAGCTTCGGCGCCCACATGTCGCCCGACCGATACCCGACCAGCATCTGATACACGTTCTCCGGGCTGGGGTCGACGGAGATCCCGCGGTCGTAGACCTTCACCTTCTCGCTGGCCTCGAGATCGTCGAACACCACCATGCGGCGGCTGCCGCCGAGCAACGTGCGGCGGATCTTCACCGGCGCCAGCCAGTTCACGTGCACGTGGGCGATCAGCGGCCCGTCGAAGAACATCGTCATGTAGGCGATGTTCTCGGGGCTGCCGGCGACGTGCGCCAGTCCGGTGGCAGAAACGGCGGCAGGCTGCCGCTGCAGCACGAAATCCATGATCGAGAGATCGTGCACCGCGAGATCCCACAGGACGTTGACGTCGTGCTGGAACAACCCGAGGTTGATGCGGACCGAATCGTAGTAGTAGATGTCGCCGAGGTCGCCGTTGCGCGTGAGCTCGCGGATCTTCTGCACTGCTCCGGTGTAGACGAACGTGTGATCGACCATCAGCACGAGGCGCCGGCGCCTCGCCTCCTCGATCATGCGCTCGGCCTGCTCGCTCGATGCCGCAATCGGTTTCTCAACCAACACGTGCTTCCCGGCTCGCAGCGCTGTCATGGCCAGGTCGAAGTGATGCTCGACCGGCGTCGCGATGACGACTGCATCCACGTCAGCGGCATGAATCAACTCCGACGCATCGGTCGTGGTTCGCACCGAAGGGTAGCGCCGTTCGATCGGTCCCAACCGTTCACCTCGCCGATCGGCCACCATCGTGACTCGAGCGCTCTGCAGCTCCGCGAAGTTACGAACGAGGTTGGGCCCCCAGTAGCCGTAACCGATGACACCGATTCTGATCATTCTGAAGTTCGCCGGACTGAAGACGCGGCCTGCAAGTGCGGCGAAGAACGGCGTTTCTTCGGCATGAGCCACGCCGCGATTCCGGCCCAGACGCCAAGCGTCGCGATACTGATCACCAGACCGGCACGGAACCGGCGCGGCACGTATCGCAACTCGATCGTGTGTCGTCCTGCCGGCACCGCAACGGCGGTGAATGCGACGTTTGCCTTGATCGCGGTCACCGGAACATTGTCCACGAAGGCAATCCGCTCGACGTAGTACGGCTCGCTCATGAACACCAGACCGTCAACCGGCGCATCGCTGACGAGGGCGACGTCGCCGCCAGGGCGGTCCGCCACGACGCCCGACAGTGTACCGGGCGTGGCACACGTGGCAGTCCCGAACAGCACTTCGTCCTTCACCGGGCCAGCCACCAGCTGTGCCGTCTCGCGGTCGATGCCGTGGGTGTCTTCGACCGCCGCGTCCGAGAGCAGACGCTGCACGTTCGAGGCGGAGCGATCCTGCAGATCGTAGCGCCAGGTCGTCCCATCCCGGCGTACCCCTTCAGCCAGGTGGTACTGGGCCTCACGACTCCGTCGAGCGGAGTCATCCACCGAACCGCTCCAGCGGATGTTCACGAAGTACCGGCGATCGAGGTGGCGCTGGTTGTCGTAACGGACCTGACGGAGGTGTTCGATGGCGTCGCGATGGTCTACGCGCTCGGCGCCGCACGTCCAGAGCGCGCGAGGCCAGGCGGTGTCGTTGTGGTACACGATGCCGAGGTCAGCGCGACCGACTTCCCGCAGCCCTGGCGCGTCGAGAGACGCGCACGAAACAAGCGTCGTCACATTCGAGAGATCGAGCAGATCCCGACGCATCCGGAGCGGACCGTCGTCGAGCGCAAGATCCTGGAATGCCATGTAGTCGCGGAGGGCACCACCACCGACGCCGTCGGCGGCGGGACGGGCGCCGATAACCAGGTCCATCGGCCCGAGCGCGCGGTCGCACACCGACAGTGTTCGTCCCGGACCCGGTGGAATCTGGAACAGAGCCGGCGCCGGCTGAGACGAGGCGACGTTCACCGCCCCGGCGGAATATGTGAGCAGGTCGACGCCGACGAGTGTCAACAGCGCCACCGCAACGGCATGAGCGGCTGGTCGGCTCGCACTGGCAACCATCGTGATGACGCCGTCGACACCGATTGCGCCAAGCATCGCGATCGCCAGCGTCGCCACAAACAGCATCCGTCCCGGAATCCGCAGGCCCGGAAAAAGCACGTAATGCAGGCGGTAGAACGGCAGCGTTCCCGCCATCACAAAAACGATGCAGCCGATCGCGAGAACCCCGAAGAACAACGCCATACGACGATGACGGGGAGCGATGAAGGCAATCGGCGTCGCCAGCGCCAGCACCCAGCCGACATAGGCGGTGTGATCACCCATCGATCGCAGCGGAGATTCGGCCGGCATGCCCGAGAACGGAAAGAAGAACGTCGCGAGGTCACGCAGCGACCAGGCGCCCCGGACCGCCGTGGAATACGGCACGCCCGCCGTGCGGCTGGCTTCGTTCACCAGCTGCACTGACGGAAGCAGTTCGAAGGCCGCCAGGCCGGAGGCAAGGATTCCGGCGATGCCGAACTGCAACAGCGGCAGCAGACGCCGGGATCCTCGCTGGCCATCCGGCGCGACCACCACCAGCCACACTGCGCAGAGCGCTGCTGCGGCCGCCACGTAAATCGTGCCTTGCAGATATCCTGCGAGGAACTGCACGACCAATACAATCACGAGCGCGGGATGTGGCCAGACCGTCGCCCGCCGCGCCGAATAAAGGACGAGCGCGAGAATCCACGGCAGCCAGGCCGTGGCAAACAGCAGCAGCAGGTGCCCGTTGTAGATCCAGGCCGGAACGCTCCCTCCGAGGGTGACCGCAAGCGCCGCGGCAGCCGCGGCCGGCCATCGCAAGCCGAGCACGCGGGCGAGGAACGCTGCACCGATACCGGCGATGCACATGTGCAGCGCCGCCATCCACGAAAAAAACGGGGCGGGCGGGATCCACCGGAGCATCAGCGCCGGCGGATAAAGAACGAGTGTCTCGGTGTCGGCGAGGTGGGGCGTGCCGCCGAAGAGAAACGGATTCCAGTGCGGCAGGCGTCCCATCGCCAGCACCGAGCGCGTATACAGCTCCCACGCGTAGAGATTGCTGGCGTCGGTCCCCGGAAGTACCGCCGCGCTCGAAGTCAACAGCGGTCTCAGCGTGAAGAACACCACGGCGGCAACCGCCGCTCCCACCATCGCGATGCCGCGACCGCACAGCCGTCCCGACGGGGTCGAGGAATCAGGGTCGGCGGTCACTGAATGAGCACCGTCGCGCGGCTGATCACTCGTGGCGCTGCTCTCGTGCTGCCAGCAACCGGGCCGGAACACCCGCGACCGTGGCATGCGGCGGTACGTCATGCGTCACCACCGCTCCGGCACCGACCATCGCATGTTCGCCGATGGTGATGCCGCACATGACGACAGCGCCGCTGCCAATCGAGGCCCCCCGCGCGACGCGCGTCGGCACGACCTGCCAGTCCGCCTCGGTCTGCAGCTGACCGTCCGCGGTCGCACGCGGCCGTGGATCGTTGATGAACATGACACCGTGGCCAACGAACACCTCGTCCTCGATCGTCACGCCTTCGCAGATGAACGTGTGCGACGAGATCTTGCACCGCTCGCCGATGGCCGCACCCTTCTGGATCTCGACGAACGAACCGACCTTGGTGTCGTCGCCGATCCGGCACCCGTACAGGTTCACCAGGTCGGGGTGGAAGATCTTCACCCGCGCGCCGAGTACGACGTCTCCGGTAATCGGCATCCGCCTACTGGCTCTGTGTTGCCAGACGCCCGCCGGCGTCTGCTTTGCCGCTCGCGAGGGCCTCGATGGCATCGGCAACGAGCGGCGTCACCGGCCGGTCGAGTCCGTGCGGCCTCAGGAAGTCGCGCATGAAGGCTCGAATCGCGCCGGCGTCATAGCGGCCCGCCACGGCGTCGGCGAGCTGTCGACAATGTGTCTCCATGTCCGGCGCGAGCTGGACGAATCCACCGTGCTCCTGGAGCAGATAGTCGAAGTGCAACGTTCCGCGTTGACCGCCAGTGGACTCCGACGCGAGCACCGTCAGCACCGGGCGGCCGACGATCCCCGCCTCGAGCTCGGCGCTGGTGTTCAGGCCGACGACCGCCGCGCTGTGGTGGACCGTGTCGAAGAGCGTCTGATCGCCGTTCATGCCCTGCGGCATCGCCACGGCGACGCGCGGCTCTGCGACTCCTGAAGCCCTTCCACGACTTGGTCCGCCGCGGATGCGGACGGATGAGGACGTTACAGTTGCGTAGCGTCGGCGCGCGGCGAACCTCGCCGATCCACCGCTGGACGAATTCGAGCTCGTGACCCGCGACGAACTCGGACGAGCAGAGATAGCTGACGATCGGCTGCAGCGGATCGAAACGATGAAGCCGGCAGAACTCGTCGCGCGTCGTCTGCGGTGTCATCGCGAAGAACTCGTCGAACCGTGACGCACCGGTGACGACAATCCGTTCGTACGGCACCTGGTGCATCTCGACCGCCTCGATCCGCTGGCGGTCGTTCCAGACGAGGACCGCGTCGGGCTGCACGTGCACGAGCCCCTTGGTGGACAGGTTGTCCCAACTGAACACCGGATAGACCGACCGGGATGCCGAGCGATCGCGCGCTCTTCACGAACTCGGGCTGCCGCGACGCCAGCTTGATGAGCGGTGTGATGACCAGCACGTCCGGACGCTCTTCCCGCAGCAGTGCATCGATGACAGGGTCGCCGGGAATCGTCTCCTCGATCAGCGCGAACAGGCTACGCAGATTGTTGAACCCCTTCTTGCTCAGCCCGGTGCGCAGGATCACGCCGACGTCGTTATCCACCAGCCGGCCCTCGCAATGAGGGCAGAACGCCACCAGGTGCGTCCGCTCCTGGTGCGTGATGACAGCAGCCAGCTTGCGAATCGCCCGGGCGCGCAGCTTCGGGGCGTGCTCGAATCGTTTGTCGAGATAGCGAAGATAGTCGCGCCACATGCGCAACTCGTCGATCCGTGTCGCCCACGCGTCGCTGCGCTCGTCGGGAACCTCGACGAACGACACCCGTTCGTTTGATGCGAGCACCTCAGGGGGCGGAACGTCCTTGCGGCCGGCGGCCGACGCGACTCGCACGGTGTGGCCGCGTGCCGCCAACTCCAGCACGACGCTCTCGAAGTGGCGGAGCATCGTCCGCAAATTGACGTGGAAGAGGATCTTCATGCCGCCGGTGGAAAACGGAAGACCGCGTACTCGGGACCGTCGAATACCTGCATCAACGGGATCGGCTGCGGATGGGAGAAGTCCTTGCGGACGATGAAGTGCGTCCAGCCGTAGCGGCGCGCCGCTTCGTCGATCGCTCCGGTCCAATGCTCCGACTCCAGCAGGCGTTGCAACTGCATTCGTTCTTCAGAGAAATCGTAGACCTCGTACGCGTAGTTGATGGCAAACGCCTGGTGACCGAAGAGGGCCGGAATCTGCATCTGCCGATTCGTGCGGGCGAACTCGCCGGCGGGATACCGTAGATCGTTTGTCACGAGCAGCGATCCGGATACGGGAATGGCCCGCAACGCCTCGCCGAGGGCGTGGTTGTCGACGAACTCATGACCGGCCTGCGGCGCCGCGACCAGCACGCAGGAGTAATAGACCGCCGCCACCCCCTGCGGCACGATTGCGATCGCCGCGATCGCTGCGAACGCCCGCTTTCGCAGGGCGGAAACCTGTGGCCAGCTCCACTGGGCCACCATAAGCACGACCGCGTGGATCAGCATCGGGGCGACGAGGACGATCTGCAGCCAGTCCTCGTCGTAACCCTTGCCGATTCGCAGATCCAGCCCACGGGTCGCGTTGACGAGGACGAGCGGGGTGAAGGCCAGGGTCAGTAATCCCGTCCGCGACCACTCCGCCGGCGGCCGCGAGCCGCGCCAGACGAGCAGCGCCGGCGCCAGCAACCACACGATGTCCGCGACGAAACCGGTGAGCCGTCCACGATCCGAGAGGTAATTCCAATACCAGAAGGGATGCAGCTCGGTGCGGAACGTTTTCGGAAGCTGCGGCAGCAGCCACAGGGCGCTATAGACGACGGCGAAGACCAGAATGGCGGCCGCGACCGGAAGGAGCGGACGCCCGCTGCGCGTCCGGAACGCTTCCCATCCCTGCATCAAAACGAACCCGCCAAGGAGCGCGATGCCCGACTGCGCCTTGAACAAAATGGCACTGCCGATCAGGAACACGGGCAACCGCCATCCGCGCGTTCTCGCCGCGGCGATGCCGCCGATGGCGCCGAGGACGATGAACTGCGAGGCCAGGTTCTGGCCGTTGATATTCGCCACCCCCCACAATTGGTAATCGGACAGCAACGTCTGCAATGGACCGAACGACGCCTCCGACGCGGCGCGCCCGAGCGCCGGCGCGACGTCATGCCAATACGGGTACCAGAACGAAGGCGCCCCCAGGAGCAGAAGCGGCAACGCGAGCAGCCAGGGCACGCGAGGAGCCATGGCTCGTATCGCAACCACGGCCGCAGCCACGATGCCGGCGAGCAGCAGCGGCGTCAGGACGACGAAGAGGGAGTGATGCGGCGGCAGTCCCGAGACACGGGCAATCAGCGCGGCTGCGGCATGAGAACCATAGTGATACACGTACTTCCCGTTCAGCATTCCAAGAGAAAGCGGCGGCAGTTCGCGCGCGTGCACCAGCGCATGCACTTTCTCGAGGAAATACGGAGTGTCGACGCTGAAGAAAACGGGAGGGTAATCGCCTGGCGCCATGCGCAACGAGGCGATCAGAAGCGGCGCGACGAACACACAAGCGACCAGTCCGGCGGCCACTGGTTGCCAGCCCGGGATTGACGGGCGCTGTGGCACGGTCAGCGCGCGGACGCGGTACGTCGCCAGTGCCCCGGCAAGCGCCGCCGCCGGGCCACTCCACCAAGTGACTCCGACAGCCAGCGACAGCATGAAGAGCGTGGTGCTGAGGAACAGCCCGCTCACGAGGCGAACGATCCCGAGCGCGAGAGTCGGACGCGCTGTCGGCGGGATCAGCCATGCACCGGTGACGTAGCCAAGGAGGTACAGCCCAACAAGCGCACCAGCAAGGAGAGCCAGGTTGACCCCGGCCACGGAGGGTGTCACGGATGATGTCTGGCCAACGGGACCAAGCGCTCTGTCACTCCGATTTCGTCGTGCAAATCGGCAGACGGTCGGCAGGCTGCCTATCGAGCGGAGGCCAGCGCGTCGCGCACTCCGAGTGATTCGATGGCGTCGGCAACCAGCGGTGAGACCGGATGTTCGAGGCCCTTCGGACGGACGAACCGTCGGACGAAGGTCCGGAGCGCCGAAGCATCGAAGCGGCCCGCCAGTGCTTCCGACAGCTGCGCCCGATGCTGCTCGAAGTTATCCGCCAGCGACACGTGACCGCCATGCTCGCGCAGCAGGTAGTGGAAGTGCAACGTGCCTTTCTGCCCCTCCGCTGCCGGATCGAGAATCGTGAAGACCGGACGGCCGACGATCGCCGCCTCGATCTCGGCGCTGGTGTTGAGGCCGACGACCGCGGCACTGTGGTAGACGGTGTCGAAGAGCACTTGATCGGCGTTCTGCAGCGTCGAGGTCATCACCACGGCGCGTGAATCCGAAAACGGCCGTGATGCTGATGCCTTGTCGCGAGCCGGCTTCGGCCATCGCACGACCGTCCGCGACTCGAGGTGCCATTCCTTCACGCCGGCCGGGTGCGGGCGAACGATGATGCCGCACTCGGAGAGCGCGGGATCTGAACTGCTCCGGATCTCCGCGATCCAGCGATCGACGAACTGCCGCTCCTCTCCGGCGACGAAACGCGACGAGCAGAGGTAGGCCAGGATCGGCCGCTCCGGATCGAAGCCCAGCGCGTCACACAATTCCGAACGTGGAATCAGCGACTGCATGGCGAAGAACTCGTCGAAGCGTGGAGCGCCGGTCACCACGACGCGCTCGGGCGGGCACTCGTGCAGCGTGATCGCTTCCTCCCGCTGCGTGTCGTTCCAGACGAGCACGCGATCGGGAATCTCGTGCATCAAGCCCTTGTTGCTCAGGTTGTCCCAGCTGAACACCAGCAGCGCGGAGGGGATCTGCTGACGACGGGCGCTCCTGACGAAATCAGCCTGCGAGAACCCGACGCCCACGAGCGGCGACACCACCAGCAAATCCGGACACTGCGCCGTGACGAATGCCTCCACATCCGGATCGATCGGAATCGCGGTTTCGAGTTTCGCGAGAATTCTGTCGAGTCGTCGCTGCTCCTGGACGTTCATCCCGCGCAGCAGTTCCCCGAAATGGGTGCTGACCTCTTCCTCGCGCCCGGATACCGCGCCGACCATGGTCGTGAACGCTCGACGCCGCAGGAGCAGCGCGTCGGCATACCGTGGGTGCAGGTAGCGGACGAAGTCGCGCGTTCGCCGCAGTGCCTTGGCCGCATGCGTCCAGTCGTCCGCGCGCCGCTGCGGCGCGCGAACCGCCTCGATCGACGGGTGCTCGAGGGTCAGGCCGACGCGGAGGTCGTCTTCCTGTGATGCCAGCACCACGCGATGTCCCCGCTCCGCCAGCAGCCGGAGCGCGCGGTCGAAGTGGCGCACGTGCGCCATTCGGTTCAGGACGACGAGAATCTTCACGGCGTCATCTCGTCACTCGTGAATCGTGAATCGTGAATCGTGGATCCCACTTCGAACTTCACACGTCGTCCGAGCTTGCCGCCGCTACCACGCCGTGAAGCCGCCGTCGATGCGCAGTTCCGTCCCGGTCACGTACGCGGAGGCATCCGAGGCGAGGAACTGAATCGGGCCCGACGAGATCGTCGTGGACCGCCATGCGGCCGAGCGGGACGCGCGCGCAGAACTTGCGCTTGAACTCTTCGTCCTGCGCGCCGAGCACGCCGCCGGGCGACAGCGCGTTGACCCGCACGTTGTGCGGACCGAAGGCGGTGGCCAGGTACCTGGTGAGGTTGACGATTGCCGCCTTGGAGGCGCCGTAGGCGGGCGGCTTGAGGAACGGCGGGTCGGAGACGATGTGATCGTAGAAGCGCGGATCGGGCGACACCGAGGCGTAGAGCGAGCCGATGTTGATGATCGACCCGCGTCCCGCCTTGACCATGTCCGCGCCGAAGACCTGGACCACCTGGAACAGCCCGAGCGTGTTGACCTCGAAGATGCGGCGATTGACCTCGAAGGGGATGTCTTCGAGCAGGTAGCCGCCGCCGGACGCCGACGGCGGCTGGTCGACGCCGGCGTTGTTGACGAGGACGTGCGGGGCGCCAAACGTGGAGCGGACCCGCTCGCGAGCGGCCAGCAGCGCCTCACGATCGGTGACGCTGGCCGGAATCAGGACGAGGCGCCGCGGCTCGTACTGCGATTGCAGCGCCGCGAACGCCGCGTTCGGGGCTGCCCCGGGCAGGTCGAGGCCGACCACCGACGCACCGGCCTCGAGCAGCGCCTTCGTCCAGACCGGGCCGAGGTTGCCGAGCGCGCCGGTGACGACGGCGACGCGGCCGTGGAGATCAAAGCGGTCCATTGTGGTGGGGAGTCGCGTGGATGTTGGAGCCGTGACGCGGACCTTGTCCCTTACGCCGTTGTCTTCACTGCGGGGCGTGGAAGCGGAAGGCGAAGGGAGTAGGTGCGCGCAGCCGAGCCTGACAAGGCTCGCCCCACGTGCAGCTTCGAAAAGAACCCCGGCGACATCACACGCGGGCGGTGCGCGCCGTGGCGCCCGCGGTCGCCGGCTGTCCCAGCGCCTCGAGCAGGATCGAATCGTCGGCGCGGACGTCACGCGTCAGGACCATGCCGAGCACCTGATCGAGGTAGTACGGCGGCAGCCCGTCACCGGGGCTCTTGATCGCGACGTCCGCCGCGGTCAGGACGTGACCGACCGGCAGATCGCGCGCGGCCACCAGCTTCTTGCCCATCTTCAGCACCGGGCTGGCTTCGCTGGCGTAGACCTTCTTGCGGCCATCGCCGAGCGCCATCCGGCAGCGCTGCAGGTCGCGGATCATCTTCTTCATCCCGACCGGCTCGAGCGAGAAGCGATGATCGGTGCCGCGCATCGCGCGGTTCAGCGTGAAGTGCTTTTCGATGATGCGCGCGCCCAGCATGTAGGCGGCGAGCGGCATGGCGATGCCGTTGTCGTGGCCGGAGAAGCCGATGACGACGTCGGGGAACTGCTCGCGATAGGTCGCTGATCACACGCAGGTCGAGCTCGGCGAACTCGGCGGGATACCCGCAGGTGCACTGCATCAGGCACAGACGCGGGTTGAGCGGCATCACCGTGTCGTAGGCGCGCCGCACATCGTCCATGGTGCCGCCGCCGGTGCTGACGATCATCGGCCTGCCGATTCTTGGCGACGTGCTTCAGCAGCGGCGTGTTCTTGAGATCGCCGGAGGCGATCTTGTACGCCGGGACGTTCAGCTCGGCGAGGAAATCGGCGCTCGCGAAGTCGAAGGCGGTGGCGAAGAAGGCGATGCCCATCTTGACGGACTCGGCCTGCAGCTCCTCGTATTCGACCTTGCCGAATTCGAGCGCCTCGCGATGCTCACCGTAGGTGGTCGCCGAAGCTGTTCTCGTTCTCGTACGGCTTGTCGAACATCTCCCGCGTGTAGAGCGCCCGGTTGTCGCGCTTCTGCAGCTTCGCCGCCGAGACCCCACATTCGGCCGCCGCCTTGAACAGCTCGATCGCGGTCTTCAGGCTGCCCTGATGGTTGTGGCCGATTTCCGCGATGACGTAGCAATCGCTGTCATCACTGATGATGCGGTCGCCGATGATGAGCTGACGGGTCATTGATGGCCTCGAATAAGGTTCAAACTGAAAACTTGAAAGTTAAAAGTACGTTGAAAAGAGGGCGCGCTGCCTTTTGACTTACTTCTTACTTTCGACTTCTCTACTTTCCACTTTCTCGAAGACTTTCCACTTTCTCGTAAACCAGTACCCGGCCTTTTCCCATCCAGTCGATCGTGTTCTCCAGGTCCTCGCGGCGCCGGAAACCCTCCAGCACGAACATCAGCCGCAGCAGGTCCTTGTTCATCAACGTGATGTGCGACGGGTCGAGCTCGTCCTTCGTGTTGACGTCGAGCAGCGTGTGCGGATCGGGGTGAAATCGCGTGGTCGCGTAGGCGAAGCGTGAGGAGATGCGGCAGATGTTGCGCACGGCCTCGCGGACCTGCAGCACGGTCATGTGCTCGAACACTTCACGGCAAATCACCAGGTCGTACGCGTCCGACGGGATGTCCTTCGTATCCGCGCCGCCCACTCGAATGCGATCGCGCACCTCGGGCGGGGCCATCTCCCGCATCCCAGGGGCGGGATCGACGCCGTCGGCGGTGACGCCGACTTCGTGCAGCAGGTACATCAGAATCCCGGGTCCGCAGCCCACGTCCAGCACGCGCGTCGGGTTGAAGACATCCTTGACCACCTGCGGGTGACGGCCCTCGATCTCCCGGCGTTTCTCAATCGTGTAGACGTTGCCCGCCTGCCGCCACTCGTCCTTCCAGTAGGCCTCGTCGTAGTGCGTCGCCTCGACGACCTTCTGCGAAAACACCAGGCGTTCGAACGCCTGCAGGTCAACCTTGCCGTTGCGACCGCTCTGGAACGTCTTGAGTAACTGGGTGGACGAGTCGCGGATGGTGTCGAGGAAGACGATCTCGATCGCCTTCCTGCTCGCAGATCCGCACCTGCTCCGGCGGCAGCTTCCCTTCCCAGTCCCTGCCCTTGATGTAGTGCGTCGGCTGCAGTTCGCGCAGGACCGTTTCGGTATCAACCGGGCTCACGTGCGTGTAGTCGATCGCCTTCAACGCATCGATGACATGGGCCCGCTGCAGCGCCGGCAGCAACGGTGGATGCTTGGCGGCCGTGTAGGAGTCGGGAGCGATGTTGCACAGCAACGTGCCGCCGATTTCACGCGCCCGGGCGAAGTACTCGACGTGCCCGTGATGGAGCGGATCGAAGGCGCCATCCACCATCGCCACCGTGCGGCGGAGGTTCTTGAGATCTCGATACCCGATGATCATGCAGAGAGGGAGGAGATTTTATCCCGGATGAAATCCGCGCCGCCCGCGTCAGCGCGCCACGTGATAGGCGTCGAAGCGCGCGCGGCCAGGCTCGATGCTGTGACAGATGGCGAGACGCCGCATCTCGTCACCGGAGAACCGGGAAACGTCGTAGGCGTTGGTCTGCTCCCGCGTAGTGCAGTATTGCAGGTACAACATCAGCCGGAACGCCCCGGGCGCGACCCGGCTGCCCAGATGCAGGCACCGCGACGTATCGATCGCAATCGCGGTTCCCGCGGGACCCTGGACCGTGACGAGGGCGCGATCGCCGCCGACAGCCGCGACCTCCTCGTCCGAGTACCGCCTTGATGCCGGCGCGCCGCGCTGTTTCCGCCACGCCGCGACGTCGTGCAGGACACGTGCGGTGGTGTCGGCGGGGAGAAAGCTGAACGGACCCTGCGGTTCGCCGACGTCGAAGATCTGGATGAAGAACTTGACCTGCCGGAGTCCCTCGGGATCCAGGTGAAACAGCTGGCTGTCAATGTTGCCGCCGGGACGCGGCAGCGAATAGACCAGATCGACGTGACTCAGGTACGGCACCATCCCGAGGTATCGCGTCGCCGCACCGAGGGTGCGGTCACCGAGCGCGAACTCGACGAGCTCGGGATGCTGCCGCAGATCCTCGTCGGTGAGGAGATACCGGAAGAACGACTGCTTGCGGCTCAGGAACTTCGCCTGCCGGTCAGCTGGCCAGGACTCGAAGCCGTCCGGACGCGACTCCACCCGTTTGTCTTCGAACACGCGGCGACACGTCGCCAGCACCGGAGCGAACTCCGGGATCCGGTCGAACGAGACGATCTCGTACCCGCGGGACGGGTCCAGACCTCCCTGCGGGTGCGAGGAGATGTACACAGACGCCGCGCGCGTCCGCTGCAGCCGATCGCCCGGAGCCCGCATCCAGGCCGCCGTCTCGAGCACCAGCTGCCCACCCGGATTCTGCCGGGCCCAGAAGTAGAGATCCTTCTGCGCCCGACGGGCCTGGCGCGACACCTCGCCCAGCCCTTTCAACCGCCGCGTCGCCTGCTTGCGCGCGCGCCGGGCCGCGCGCACGACGAAGCCGCCGACCCGCCGCAGCACGGACCGTGATGCCGGCGGCTCCATCGCGTCGGAAGTCGTCAGCAGGGGTTCTCTCATCGCCATCGCGGATTTGTCATCGTTAGCGCGCCACCGCGGCCGGCGTGGCGACCTGCCCGGTGCCGTCGAGCACGAATCGCAACCACCCTGCCGCAGCCGTCGGCACCGCGGCGACCGGCACATTCAAGGCACGCGCGAGCCGCCAGGCGGTGTCGAGATGCGCCGGGATCAGCTCGGACTCGGTCGAGTAGAAGGAGATCGATGGCACGCCGTAGAACGGCGCGAGGTAGGCAAGGCCGCCATACGTCCCGACGAACGCCCGGGCGTGGCTGATGATCTCGGTCTGCACTTCGAGGTTCCGTTCGAGCGCCATCAGGTGATCGACGCGATACACCCGGCTGTCGGTCGGGTTCAGGTCCTCGTGATCGTCGAGCTGGAGCCCGGTATTCAGCAGCACCACTGGCGTCTCACGGCTGATCGACCGGATCACATCGGCGGCGAACCGGCGGTTTTCGGGGGTATCCGGAAACGACGGCCGGAAGTAGAAGCGGACGGCGACGTAGTGGGCCGGGAGATCTTTCAGCGCCGCGCTCCGTTCCATCGGCTGGAGGGCCTGGTAATCCGTGTGCCGCGTCAGCAGACGGACGCCAGCCTTCTCGAACCAGTAGAAGCGCAGCAGCTTGTACATCACCGACGGATGCAGCAGCTCGACCCGCGGAACGCCGAGGTGCTGCGTCGCCCGCTTCACGATCTCGTGATCCATCTGGGCGACGTCGTACTGCTTCTGGTGCCCCGCCTTGTCCCAACGCGCCTCGTTCGCCTCGCGGTACTCGGCCAGCGTGAACAGTTCGAAGACGTCGAGATATTCGGACGTGAGGTGCCGGTACCACGGGCTCGCGCCACCACGTGAGACGACGATGAGCCGGCGCCGGTCGAGCCCGTACTCTTTCAGCGCCCAGTTCAGAAAGGGGATCCAGTAGAGCAGCTCGAATCCGACCTCGCCGACCCACGGGCCAATCACGATCGGCGCGTCGGTCTTCTGCAGCCGCTCGAGCTCGCGCTGCATCGCCTCGGCATGCGGCGCGGCGGGAATCTGATCCAGCTCCTGCTTCAGCAGCGACGGGATGACGCGCCGCCGCACCACCGGAATCGCCCGCAGCCATCGCAGCAGCGCCAGGCCGGGTACGCGTACCGATTCGAAGGCGAGCGAACGCGTGCGCTTCTTGATGCGGGCCAGCCTCTTCTTCTGCGCCTTGGCGCCGACGTGAGGTTTCATGTGACTCCAGGTCCAGTCGGAGACGCCGCGGCGCCAGATCTCCCGGGACATCAGGCGGACGCGCCGTTCGTGGGGCCGCAACGGCTCGACCCGTTCGAGGATGTTCTGCCTGATCGCGCGCAGCGTCTGCCAGAGATGGAAGAAGCCGCTCAGCGCCAGGTAGCGGATCGCCAGCCAGGCGCCAGCCGCTTTCGAGAGCCGCGGCGCCGCCTTTCCCTCCACCGCAAACGTCCAGAACAGGCTGATGCCATGGCTGAACCACCATGGCAGATACATGTAGAGCGGTCGGCGGCCGGGGAAGAAGTTGGCGCGCTGCCGCCCCAGGCTGAAGATGCGGCCGTACCAGCGGCGATACCAGAGCACCTCCGGCACCTGCTTGAACTGCCCGAGCACGGCGAGCTCGGTCATCAGCAGCCGATCGGGAACCAGCACGCGCCGGTAGACGCCCGCCGCCGCAAGCGATTCGACGCGATACAGCCCGTACACCATATTGCCCGCCGACATCCGGCGGACGCTGTGATTGACGCGCGTCCACGCGTTCGTCATCCCGAACGTGTCGAACGCCCACGGCTTGCGTGCCAGAATTTCACCGGCCCGGCCGATGCGACGATTCTTCGGATACGCGAGCACCACGTCGGGATGGCGATCGAGGGCGTCGACCAGTCGCTGCAGCCAGCGCGGGTGCCACAGATCGTGGTCGCTCGCCCACGCGAAATACTCGGCGTCGGGATAGCGCTCCCGTGCCAGCGCGAACGCATGACACGAGTTGTCCACCATCCCGAGGCGTTCGGCGTTGCGATGATAGGTGACGCGTGGATCGCGCGCCGCATACTCCTGTGCGATCGCGGCCGTCTCGTCAGTGGAACCGTCATCCACCAGCAACAACGCGAAGTCCGGATAGGTCTGGACCAGAATCGATTCAATCGCCTCGCGAAATTCGCCTGCGTGGTTGAAAAGCAGCCCGCCGATGACGACGCGCGGGGACCCGGGGACCGCCTGGCGACTCATGCGCCTGCTCCGGCACGCCGCTGATCGACGACTCCGCCCGTGTCCGCCGTGCGCGTTCGGGACGCACGCACCTTTCCCGCCTTCGCCGGCATCAGCGCCGCGAGCGGAAGCAGCGCCATGCGCAGCAGCGCGTAGCGGATCGGCAGGCGCCCCGGTCGCATCACCGGTTCACGGCCGAGCGCCTCGATGGCATCGACGAGGCGCGGTGTCGCAGGCACGTCAAGGCCGCCAGGGCGGACGAACCCGCGCACGAACTCGCGCAGCCGTGCCGCATCCTCACCGCGCACGGCGTCGTCGCCGCGCAGGGCATCCCCGAGTGCGGCGACATGCTGGTCCAGCGTTTCTGCCATGTGCAGCAGTCCGCCGCTTTCCCGCAGGAGGTACTGGAAATGGAGCGTCTCCTCCTGGGTGCCGAGGCACTCGGGAACGCGCACCGAGTAGACACGGCGACCAACGATCCCTGCCTCGATCTGGGCGCTCGTGTTGATCCCCACAGCTGCGGCGGCGTGATACATCGAATCGAAGTAATCGCGCTTCGACGCTCCATCCACCGGGTTCGCTCCGCCAGCCGGCCACACCACCACCTGCTCGAACCTGCCGGTATCGAACGCGTCCCACATCCCGGGATCGGCGCTCGGGTGCGGCCGAATCAGGATGCCGGCAGCGCGCACGTCCGGATCCGGTGCGGACCGGACCGCGGCAATCCATCGCGTGATGAAGCCAATCTCGTCCGGTGCGATGAACGGAGACGAACACAGGTAGAGAAAAAAGGGTCGGTCGGCGCCGAGCCCGACTCGGGAACAGAACTCGTCGCGCGTCGAGCTTGGGCGGCGTGCGAACCACTGGTCGTACACCGGGGCGCCAGTGACGACGACCTGCGCCGCGGCGGCGTTGTGAAGCCTCACCGCCTCGCGACGCTGCGCGTCGTTCCAGACGAAGATCCGATCAGGAATCACCCGGATCAGGCCCTTCGTCGTGAGGTTGTCCCAGCTGTGCACGCACAGGCCGGTTCGGATCCCGAGCCGACGCGCCGCCTTCACGTACTCGATCTGGTCCGAGCCGAGATCTACCAGCGGCGTCACCAGGACGAGGTCCGGCTGCTGGTCCTGAATCTCCGCCACGATCGTCGCATCGGCGGGCAGGGCGCGTTCAATCGCCTCCAGCATCCGGGCGATCGCTCGCCGGACCCTCGTCCTCTGGAAGACGGGCAGGCGCAATCGCGAACGCAGCCGGCGTGGCACGCGCAGCTCCGCCCGCTGTCGCAGCGCGTGCGCGTGCGCAAACTCCGGCGCGGCGTACTGGATGTAGTCGGCGAGCGCCCGCACGTTTCGTGCGAGCCCGAGCCAGCGGCTGTAGCCCATGGCCCTGACCTCGCCCCCGGTGATCGACGGATATCGTGATCGCAGATCGTTCAGGAGGCGATCGTCATCGAGCTTGTCGTGCGTCAGGAACGTGAGGTGCACCCGGTGGCCTCGTCGCGCCAGCTCCTCGATCGACGAGGTGAAGTTGCGGAGGGCGCCGGCATGACGCATCGAGAACAGGATCGTCATACCTGCACGCGTCGCCAGCCGATCAGATGCTTGTAGTCGTTGGCCGAGGCACCCTCGTCCATCATCCGCGTGTATGGGACCGGCAGCACCGGGATCTCGTGCGGCCAGAAGTAGCGCGACACAATCGCGCCGACGCTCTCCAGCTCCCGGTTGTACGAGGAGCGTTCGCGGTTGAGGCTGTAGAGGAACGGGCAGTTCAGCGCGTGCGCGCGGCTGACGTAGTCGGTGACCTGCTCCTCGGTCATCTCCTGGAACGACACCATGTTGACCGTGAGGTCGAGCCGCTCAGGGACGAACTCGCTGACGGCGGCGTTGGGCGCGAAAATGAAATCGTAGCTGCGCCAGTTCGCGAGCGTGTCGGCGAACGGCTCCTCGCCCCAGAACCGCACACGGGCATCGGGGAACGCCGTCATCAGGTAGGTCGCGGAGAACAGGAACAGCTCCGGGAAGTCGGTGATGACGTACGTCACATTGCGGCAGAGCGTCTTGAACTGGTAGGGGAAGCCGCCCCAGCCGGCGCCAATCTCCCAGACCATCCGTCGATCGGTGTTGCTGCGGAACTCCTCCAGCACCGATCCCTTCTCGAGCGCGATCAGCACTTCGAAGAACTTGAGCGTATCGAGATTGTAGAGCTCGCCTTCGATCTCGAAGCCGAATCCACCCAGCGCGCGCCACTCCGGGACCAGCATCTCGCGCTTGCCGTATTTGAGCAGGGCGCGGCGCTTGTCGGTGAGCCGGTTCCGCCAGCGATCGCGGTTGGAGCGATATTCGTACGGGCGGATGCCGGTGATGTGCATCGCGTGATGGCGCAGCTTGTCGATCACCAGCGGCGACGCGTCCAGCATGTATTCGAAGTTCGTCAGCTCCTCTTCCCAGTAGGCGCTCGGCCTGTAGTGCGGCAGCTGCGCTTCGCGCGTGCGCATCTCCAGGACCCGGCTGCGGACCAGCTCGTAGTTCTGGTAGGCGGCCGTGCGCCGCAACACCTCGAGCCGCTGCTGCAATGCGGCCGCGCCTGCCCCGCTCATCACTCCGCTCGACATTCCGATTCGCTATCCGACGCGGCGCGTCGCCTCGCCCGTTCGTTCGATGCCCGCGGTTGCATCCGACGCTACGCTCTCATGCGGCGTCACCGCCGGCTTCCGGCTCGCCTTCCGTGCATTCCTGATCCGCTTTTTCAGGATCGCCAGATCTTTCCGCATCGTGCCGACGGCGCGTGACGGACTCTTGTAGATGGCGATGAATCCGATCAGCCACAGCAAGCCCCGGAGCGGCAGCAGCCATACCGGCATCGTGACCGCTTTTCGGCAACCGCCTGCACCGAGTTGCTCCAGCGCCGACACGAGTCGCGGCGTGGACGCGACGCCGACACCCTGCGGCCGGATGAAGCGCGCTACGAACCTGGCACAGGCCGCGTGGCCGACGTCGGGCGTCTGCAGCGTCTCGACCACCTGGCGCGCGTGTTCCTCCATGCTGTGGGCAACCCGCAAGAAGCCGCCGTTCTCCGCGAGCAGATAACGGAAGTGCAGCGTGCCGCCCTGGGTGTCCCGGAACTCGTCGGCCAGAACCGAGTGGACGGTCTTGCCGACGATCGCGGCCTCGATCATCGCCGTGGTGTTGACGCCGACTACCGCTTCACAGTGAAAGAACGAATCGAAGTAGTCCTGCCGATCGTTCTCGTTCACCGGATTGGCGCCGCGCGGATAGATCGCCACATTCTCCAGGTCGGGAAACTGGGCGGTGCGCCATTGACTCACGTTGTACGGATGCGGCCGCACCAGGATGCCGACGTCGTGAAGCTCCGGCTGCCGCCGCAGCGCATCGATCCATCGCCGCACGAACTGCAACTCCAGGTCGGGCGCGGAAATCGACGCCGTGGAACCGGCGAACAGGACGAAGGGCCGATCCGCCCGCAGGCCGACTTTCGCGCAGAACGCGGCGCGGTCCGTCGGCCGGCGCTCGAACCATTTGTCGAACGGCTGCGCGCCGGTGACGATCAGGCGCTCGCTCGGCGTGCCGTGATAGCCGATCGCCTCGGCGCGCTGCTCTTCATTCCACACGGCGACGAGGTCAGGCTCGACGCGAATCAACCCCTTCGTCGTCAGATGGTCCCAGCTGGCGACGCACAGCGCGGTGGGAATCCCGAGCACCTGGGCGCTCTTGATGACGTCACACTGGGGCGATTGATCGGTGACCAGCGGCGTCACCAGCACCGCGTCCGGTCGTCGTGACGCGATGAACTCCTGCATCGGCAGGTAGCTCGGAATCGCCTGCTCGCACCTCGTCAACGCCCCGACCCAGCGACGCACCGACGCGACCGTCGAGGTGTTCCGGCGCGCCAGGAACGCGAGCAGCGGCGGGACCGCCGAGCGCATCCGATCGCGCAGGTACGGCGTGTCGGCGAAGTCGGGATGCCAGTAGCGAACGTAGTCGATCGATCCGCGCACACCGCGCGCGACGGTGGCCCAGAGGTCACGACGAATCGGCGTCCGTCCGATCAGGGCGACGCCATCCTCCACGTCCGCGACCGCTTCGACCCCTTCGGACTGCTTCTCGGGACTGTCGAATGCAATTTCGACGTGGTGACCGCGCTGCGCCAGCAGCCGTACCGTCGAGTCGAAGTACCGGAGATAGCCCGGGTAGTGCATCACGAACAGAAAGCGGAGCGGCCGGCTCATGGCGTCCGCGCTCCAGTCGGCACTTCGCAAAGCAGCTTCGCCGTCACGCCTTGAGCGCAGCCTCCGTCCGCTCGAGCGCCCCGACCAGCGGCGACGCGTCCCCGAAGGCGAGGCCAAGCACGTCGATGTCGCTGGTGTCGAGGACCACGTACGACCCGCGCCGGAATCCCCCGAACACGCGGCGCGACACCTCGAGATGCTGCGGCGAGAACTTCTCGCGGTGCGAGTAGAACGCCAGCGAGGTCACCCCGTAGAACGGCGCCAGATACGACAGCCCGCCGTATGTGCCGATGAACGCGCGCGACCGGCTGATCACCTTCGTCTGGATCTCCAGGTTGTTCCGCGGCGTCATCAGGTGATCGATGCTGTGGATGCGGCGGTTCCCGGGGACCTTTGGATCCCAGTGGTCGTCGATGTGCAGGTCGGGATTGAGGAGCACGACATCGCCAGCCTCGCTCAGCGCCTGCAGCAACCGCGCGACGAACAGCTTGTTCTCTTCGTTGTCGGGGAACGATTCGTTGAAATAGAAGCGGACCGCGGTGAAGTTGTCGGGCAGCTCGCGCGCGAGGTCGGAGGTGTCGAGTGCCGGCAGCCGCTCGAACGACGTGAACTCGTCGACCACGCCGACCGACATGCGGCTTTTCCAATACGCGTAGAACAGCTGATACATGTACATCGGGTGCAGCAGGTCGCATTCCTTGCTGCCGACCTGCTGGTACACGACCTTGAGGATCTCGCGATCGAAGTCGGTGAGGGCGAGATGCTTCTGCTTGTTCTCCTGCTGGCGCTCGGTGTTCTTGGCGCGAAACTGTTCGGGCGTGTAGAAGTCGAACAGGTCGATGTAGTTCGTCGTGATGTTCTGGTACCAGACGCCGGCGCCGCCGCGTGACACGACGTGGAGCCGCGCCGGATCGAACGGCCGGTAGGTCTTCACCCAGTTCAGAAACGGTATCCAGTACAGGAGCTCGAAGCCGACTTCGCTCAACCACGGGCCGACGATCACCGGCCGACCGCTGTTCGACATCCGCTGCAGGATCTTCGGGATCGCCGCCATCTCCGCCGTCGCCTGGTCGCCGGTCATCATCTCCGGAAGGACGCGCGGCACGATGTAGCGCTGAGCGAACTTCTTGGCGGGCTTCCAGCGGAAGAAGTTCGCCACCACCGTGACGAACCGCTTGTGGACGAAGCTGCCGACCGTCAGCGGCCGCATCTGACGCTCGCGCTTCCGTGACAGCCGCGAGGCGTAGCGCACTGCCTTCATCCCCAGACCGATCGGAAACAGCGCGGCGCGAACGACATACAGACCCACGGTGGCCTGCTCGGGGGCTGGCTGCGGCTGCGAACTCAGCTCCACGATCGCGTCGGCAAGCAGCGGCGTGGCATCGACGTCCAGGCCATGCGGCCGCACAAATGCCTGGATGAAGCTGCGCAGCCGCTCGCGATCGGCGTCGGTGCGATCGAGCGCACGTGGCAGTTGCGCGACGTGCTCGTCCAGTGTCGCGGCCATCGTCAGCAACCCGCCGCCTTCATTCAGCAGGTAGTGGAAGTGCAGCGTGCCTTCCTGGGTGCCCTGGTAGCGCGGGACCCGCACCGAAAAGACGGGCCGACCGACGATCCCGGACTCGATCTGCGCGCTGGTGTTGATGCCGACCGCCGCCACCGAGTGGTACATCGAATCGAAGTAATCGTTCTTTGTCCCCTGGTCGATCGGGTTCGCGCCGCCGCGCGGCCACAGCGTCACGTTCTTCAGCTCGCCGTGGCCGAAATCAAACCGCTGCCAGGGCTGGATGTTTTCGGGATGCGGGCGAATCAGGATTCCCGCTTCCCGCAGCCGCGGGTCAGGAGCGTTCCGCACCGCGTGTATCCACTCCGCGATGAAGTCGCACTCGTCCGGAGCGATGAACTGCGACGAGCAGAGATACAGGAAGAACGGCCGCGACGGATCGAGGCCCGCCTTCGCACAGAATTCCTCCCGCGTCGTCGTCGGCCGCTTGGCGAACCACTGGTCGTAGACCGTCGCACCGGTGACGGCGACGTGCTCCGGCCGCATGCCGTGCATCGAGACCGCTTCGCGCTTCTGGGCTTCGTTCCAGACGAAGACCCGTTCCGGCAACACGCGTATCAGGCCCTTGTTCGTGAGGTTGTCCCAGCTGTGGACGCAGAGGCCGCTGTGGATGCCGAGCGCACGGGCGGCTTTGACGTACTCGACCTGGTCGGACCCGATATCGACCAGTGGCGTGACCAGAACCACGTCCGGCTTCTGGCGCACTGATCAGCGACGCAATCCAGTCGTCCGTCGGAATCGCCCGTTCGAGCAGGTTGAGCAGAGAGGCGACGGCGGCAAGACCGGCTCGACTGCGGATGACCGGCAGCCGTAACAGCGAGCGGAACAGTGGCGGAACACGCGTCGCGGCGCGGTCGCGCAACGCGGTCGCGTCCTTGTACTCCGGCGTCTCATAGCGCACGTAATCTGACGCGCTGCGCACGCCACGCGCGAGGCCGAGCCAGAAACGCCACGGCGTCTTCTTTCCGAGCTCGCCCGACGTGACGTTCGGGTAGGCGTCGGTGAGCTCCCAGAGCAGCCGGCCGTCGCCCCACTTGTCCTGCATCATGAACGCAAGATGGATGTGATGGCCGCGCTGCGCCAGCTCCCGGAGCGTGGACGCGAAGTTTCTGAGGGCGCCAGGATGGCGCATGGAGAACAGAATCTTCATCTCACATCTTGTCGATCGACGCGGATTCTTCGCGGTTGAAGAACCAGATGCCGCTCAGCGCGACGAGGACGATGGCGGCGAGCTGATAGGCAAAGACCGCGTCGCTGATCTCCAGCTTCGTGCCGACTGTCGCATAGCGGAACAGCTCGATCGAGCACTCCATCGGATTAAGCTCGACGAGCCGGCGGACCAGCGGGGAATTGATCTGCGAGATCGGGTAGAGCACCGTGGTCGCATACATCGCGAACCCGACGGTGTAGCGCAGGCCGAACCGGATGTCGCGATGTCGTGCCTGCAACACCGACGTCCAGAACCCGACGCCGATGGCCAACGCCAGCGAAATCGCGACCGCCACCGGCGCCAGCAGCAGTCGCCATTCGAGTGGAATGAACCAGATGCCGCGGCGGTGCCAGAAGTAGACGTCGACGCCGAAGAGCGCGATGGACAGGATCGTGAGGAACATCAACGCCGGCGACACGGCGGCGATCGGCAGAATCAGCCGCGGGAAGTAGACCTTGGCGATCAGCTTCTTGTTCCGCTCCATGCTGCGGGTGATGAACAGCAACGACCGGTCGAACAGAATCCAGGTCGTCTGGCCACACAGCATGAAGAGCGCGTACGGCGTGCCATCCGCAGACTCCATGCCCAGCGCCGCGCCGAAGATCAGGCCCTGCAGGCCAATGGGCGCGGTTACCCGGACCATCATCCACAGCCATCCGAACGAGCTGCGCTTGTACAGCTGCTGCAGCGCCCGGGTGGCAAAGTAGCCGAGCAGGTGGCGATAGCGCCAGACCTCGGCGAGGCGGGCAAAGACGCTCCCGCGCTGCGGCTCGATCGTCCACGCGCCGACCGCCGCATCAGGCGCGTAGGACATTCGGCTCCACGTCGATCGTCCAATCCAGCTGTGGATCGATGACGCCTTTGCGCTGCAGCGAACTGCCCAGCGCGTTCACTTCGGCGTCGCCGTAGACCATGAAAGACAACGCCTTGTCCTTCATGAGCGCGTGCTCCTCGCCTTCGCCTCGAACCAGCGTGACGCCGACGTTGACGGTGTAGCCGGTGTCGGCGAGCAGGTTCGCTGGAATCTTCACGTGCGCTTCGTAGGCCTGGTCGGCGCCGACGTCATGCAGAAACGGCTGCGTCGATCGGAGCACCAGCACTCCCTTGCTGTGAAGTTCCACCGTGCAGCGGACCCGGGTCTTCGACCGATGCGTGCGGAAGCGCGTGCGCACGTAGACGTCCTCGTTGCGCGGCGGCGAACCGATCTCACGGCCGTCGGCCGAGACGAGTTTCACGTCGAGGATCTCACCGTACTTGCCGGCGTGACTGCTGCCGTGCAGTTCAGGTCCCTTCGCCGATGCTGCGAGCAGCTGCCACGCAGCGTTCTGATACTCAGTGACGACTTCATCCGGTTGACCGTCGCGGTGCAGCTTTCCTTCCTTGAGCCAGACCACGCGGTCGCAGATACGGCTCACCGCCTCCATGTCATGCGACACGAACAGCACCGTCAAACCCTCGGCGCGCGCCAGCTCGTGAACCTTGCGGAGACACCGCTCCTGGAAGACGGCGTCGCCCACGGCCAGGATCTCGTCAGCCAGCAGCACTGACGGCTCCATGTTGATCGCGACGGAGAACGCGAGCCGCAGATACATACCGCTCGAAAAGAACTGCACCGGGGTGTCGACGAACTCCTGCAGTTCCGCGAACTCGATGATCTGATCGAAGCGCCGCATCACGACATCACGGGGGATGCCGTTCAGGGCGGCGTTCATGTAGATGTTCTCGCGGGCGCTCGACTCGTCGTCGAAGCCGGCGCCCAGTTCGAGCAGCGAGACCACCCGCCCGCTTCCCCGCACGCGGCCGCTGGTCGGGGCGATGACGCGCGCCAGGATTTTGAGCAGGGTCGTCTTGCCCGCGCCGTTGGAGCCCACCACACCCAGAACGCATCCCGGCGCGATCGACAGCGACACATCCTTGAGCGCCCACAGCTCCTTGGCATTGAGCAGATCGTTCGCCAGCGGGATGGAAAAGAAGCTCTTGAGCCGGTCGAGGCGCGTGCCCCCGCCCTGCGTAGAACCGGCGCGCCGGATCCAATACCGCTTGCCGAGGTTATCGATCTCGATGCGCGGGGCGCTCATCAGATGGGTGACGTCCGTTCGGGCAGAGCTTCGCCGTCTCAGTCACACGCAAGACGCACGGCTACCACGTCGCGGTGACGCGAATGTTGTCGAGCCGTATTCCCGTGGCGGTCGCGCCTGCTCAGCCCGTCCGCATTCTGCCAGCGTCAACGCACGAGCTCATCCGTCGTCGACTCCGATGTGCCGGATGAACGCGGCTCGCGCCGGTCCGGGACGTAGGACAACCTCGACCGGAACATGCCAGTGGGCCAAATCGGAGAGGGAAATCAGGTTGTCTGACCAGACCCGGAATCGAGTGCCAAGTGTACCAGCACGATCGCGCTGCAAGCAAGGAGAACGCCCTCGTTCGGTCATGTGCCAGATGTAGCAGATTCCATGGCGGATTCAGGCGATTTCGACCAGCGACAACCGCTCGCGCTGTGCGTAGGCAAAGACGTCTTCGCCGGCGGCCATCAGCACATCGTGTTTTTCGAGCACCCGATACGCGGTGCGCGGATCGCACGCCGGGATGTGCGGGGCCAGATCATTGCGAAGGAAGAACGCGTTGATGCCCGCGGGCTCGACCGCAACCAGCCGGTATCCCTTCCGGTCGGCCAGCCTCGTCCACGCCGTCAACGACGCCCCGTAATACATCGCGTGATGCCGCTGCCGATCGAAGGCCTCATCGTACGGCACGGTCACGGCTCGCGTCGCACCGAACATCGAGTTGTATTCGAGGATGACGACGCGCGGTGAGCAGGCGGTCATCGCTTCCCAGATCCAGTAATCGACGCCGTCGAGGTCGAGGCTGAACAGGTCCACTTCCCCGCCGAAGCCATGGCCGGCAATCAGCTCGTTGATGTTGTCACGCGTCACCCAGCTGTGGATGGCGGTCACGCCCGGGAACCGGCGGCCGACCTGCTCCATCCGTGTCGAACCGGCGCCATCGACCATCAATCCTGTCCATCCCCACTCACGGGCCAGCGCCGCCGAATTACCGCCGCTCAATCCCGATCCGATCTCCACGAACGTGCGCGTCAGGCTGCCGGCTTCCCGGAGCAGCGCGATGGTGATGCCGTCCTCCTGGTTCTGAGAGGCGAGCCGGAAGCGCTGCGTCGTCAGCCGTTCGGGATATGGGAGTGCGGCTGGATCGACATACCGCTCGCGCAGCAGCGCCTGGACCGCTGGCTCGAGGTGACGCGTGCGCAGCCAGATCTTGTTCAGCGACTCCAGCTGTCGCTCGATCCGATCCAGCCGGCGGCTGATGTCCTTGTAGTGCGCCTGACTCTGCTCGACGCCCGCAAAGATGCCGCGGAGTCGCCGCAGGAGTCCTGAGCGCGGCGTCGAAGGGTCACTCATCCGGATGCAGCATTATGGCATTCGGTACGGCGTGAACTGGCGAATTGGCGAATTGACGAATTGACGAATTGACGAATTGCAGATCGACGATCAGAGGAACGGACAGCATCGCGCGAACGTCGTCGCAGCCGGCGACGTGCCGGCGGCGGTCATCCCTCTCGGCCACAGTTCGAACAGCACGACCGGATAGTCGCGCGCGAGCAGTCTCTTTCCCCAGCGAGAATGCGCCCTTCGGCGCCCTGCGCGTCGATCTTGATGAAATCGACGCAGGCGAGTTCGTCTGCGATGACGCCGAGCGTAACCGTTGGCACGGCGACGGTTATGCCGCGAACGCTGACCGCCGCTTCGAACAGGGAATGCCGTTTCGAGCTCTTCGCGTCCAGATGCAGCGTCATCGTGCCTTGCTGATCGGTGACCGCCGCGTGGCGAACCTCGACCTGCGGCATTTCCACGAAGCGTCCCCGCAGCCGCTCGGCGTTGTCAGGACTCGCCTCGAACGGCGACGACGCGCCCGGAGCGGGCCGACACAGTCCGCGATCACCGCGGCCACGTCGCCGATATTGGCGCCGATATCGAGCACGACCATTCCCGGCCGCAGATGACTACGGAGGAAACCGGCGACGCCTGCATTCTCGCGATCGGGCACCGGGTATATAGTGCCGCAACCCCTCGATGGCCAAACGGTCTGCCGCGACGGTTGCGGCCGGTTCACCCACGGGCGGCCGCGCTCGTCAGGTGCCCGCGACTCATGCGGCGCTCAGCGCGGGCGCCGCTCTCGCCTTCGTCCTCACGTTCCTCTTCCGGTTCCTGAGCGCGGAGTTCACCAACGACCACTTCATGCACCTGGTCGAGGGACGTCAGGTGCTGTTCGGGGAATGGCCGGTCCGCGACTACTTCGATTTCGGCCTGCCGCTGCAGGTGCTCACCTCCACGCTGACGCTGCTGGCGTCGGGCCACAACCTGTTTGGCGAGGCGCTCGTCACCGTGGCGTTCGTCGCCGCCGGCGTCGCGTGCACGTTCGCGGTCGCGACCCACTTGTCGCGATCACCCTGGGTCGGCGCCTGCGCGGCCGTCATCGCGGCACTCGCATCGCCACGCCTCTACAACTACCCGAAGGCTTTCTTCTACGTGGGAGCGCTGTGGCTGGCGTGGTGCTACGCGCAGCGACCCGGCCGGACTCGGGCGACGACACTCGGCGTGCTGGTCGGCGCGGCGTTCCTCTATCGCCACGATCACGGCGTCTACATCGGGATCGCGTCGATCGTCGCTCTTCCTGATCACACACTGGAGACAGTCGAGAGACGGCCTGACCACATTCGCGACGTACGCCGGCGTGATCCTGGTGGTGGTGGCGCCATTTCTCGTCTTCGTGCAGCTGACGATTGGCCTCCCGTGGTACGTGTCGGATCTGCGAGGTCCCGCGCAGGCGCCGGTCGCGGCACAGTTCCCGGTGTTGCCAATCACGTTCGATCGATCCGCACCCTGGCTCTCGATCGACCCGCCGGCCGAACGTCGCTTCAACGTGCGCTGGCAGGAGACGCTGGATTCGTCCGTCCGGGCGAGGCTCGAATCAAGGTTTCAGCTGGTCAACCCGCGTCCTGAGGGGCCGGCGACCTGGAGCTACAGCACGGGAGACGAAGGGCACACCAACATCCGTGCGCTCGTCGACGATCCGGCGGTGGTCGATACGAGCGGCATCGACCGTGCCGCCGGGGTGCTCGCCGTACGCGAGCTTTGGTACGAGTGGCTCCAGCGGCGCCTGCCGCCACTGCGCATGCACATTCTGCCTGGACTGTTCCGTGACGCCAACGCGTTGCCGTTTTTCTACTACACCACCCTGGCGATCCCGCTGCTCGGGCTGCTGGTCCTCGCGATCACCGCCTGGCGCGGCACGCTGCCGCGCGCGGAAGCCGCCGTCGCCACCATGGCGGTCCTGCTCTCAATCATCGTTATCGAAACGCTCGTGCGCGGCTCGCCCGACTCGCGCCTGCCTGACGTGACGACGGTCGTTGCCGCGACCGGCGCCTGGATCGCTGCCCGCATCTGTCGCGCTGTGGCGGGCAGGCGGGCGACACATCTGCGTGGTCGCGACGGTCCTGTTCTGGGTGCTGGCAGCCTGGGCTGCTGGGACAAATGCACACGCGGGTGAAGCGCTGAACGCCAGCCGGATGCTGACCGGACCGGCGGGAATCACCGGCCGTTTCGACGAGATGCGCGCGCGCCTGCAGCGTCCTCCGATCGCCACGTGGGCGGACGACGAACCGGGGTATCGAGGGCTGACGCGATACGCCGCGGCGTGCACGCAGCGCGACGACAGATTCCTGGTCACCTGGTTCGAACCGATCATGTATTTCTACGCCGAGCGCGAGTTCGGCGGGCGGCACGTGTTCTTCGACGGCGGCTGGCACGACTCGACTCGTGACCAGCAGGCGACCGTCGAACGCCTGAAACGGCAACAGGTGCCGATCGTGTTCGTCCGCGACGAATTCGAACCAATCTTCCGCAAGTACTTCCCGATCGTTGCCGCCTATGTCGACCGTGAATACGTGAAGGCCGAGCCCACCGCGAACAGCGCGCAGGTGGATGGTTACCAGGTGTGGGTCGAGCGAACGCGTGCGCCAGTTCGCGTTTACGAGAGACTCGGGTTGCCGTGTTTCAGATAACTCTCGTCAATCGTGAATCGTGAATCGCGAATGGGAACCAGGCCCCTCCGTTGCTCCAATCACGATTCACGATTCGCTATTCACGATTCAATAGTCCCGATTTCCCTTGTTCGCCCAGCCGGACTTCTTCGCGCCGGCGAGCATGTCGATCAGCCGGCGACGTGTCGGCTCGTCGGGACTGAGCTGCACCTGATAGACGTAGCGTTCGAGATCCGCCGGTGCGTCCGGTGGAATCGAAGCGCCGTGCACGCCGGTCGAGTTGAGAAAGACGAGCGCTGAATTCCGGCCGCCCGGGACATCGCGCACCAGCTCGCATTCGCGTTCGTCCACCCAGAACGGCGAATTGTGCGTCGCCTCACGCTCATGCTTCAGGCGATACAGCTGCGTACCGTAGACGTGATCCGCACCCCGCTTCTGCAGGTAGATCAGGCAGGTGAGAAACGCCCACCGCGGATCGCGATGGGGACGAATCACGTAGCCGGGCCGCCGCAGCAGCAGCCGGGAATTGCCGACGCGCAGCGACAGCTGCGACTCGGTCCACGTCCCCAGCGAGGGCCAGGTCGTCGCGAGAAACTCGTCGAGCGCCGGCTGAAACTTCTCGGTCAGCGCGGGCACCAGCGTCTGCTCGACCACCGTGGTCATGAAGAAGTCCCACACCAGCCGGCTGAATGCCGGAGCGAAGATGAACGGCACCTGCATTTCTTCGCGTGTCTTGTCGTGCCGCTTGAAGAACACCGGCGAGGGCAGCGCACTGAGCATCTCGTCGTAGAGATCATCAGGAAGGAGGTCGTCGATGACGAGGTACGGACACGGGTCGCGATGGAGGGTCGCGGCATTCACGGCGGCGCGGACGTGCGCCTGAACGCGCCCGACGGTCGATCCGGGAGTGAAACGCCGGCAGCCGATCCGCGAATCGGGCGTCCTTCTGGTAGGCGACCATGCACTGCTCGACCTTCGCCTCGAGTTCAGGCAGGCGTTCGAGCGCATCGATGAGCCGCTGCGCCGTGCGCACCGCTCGGACAGGATTCAAGCGCGACAAGGTCTTCAACATTCAATGCTCAATGCGCAACGCAATCGCTCAATGCTAAATGCCAACGGCCAAATGCTCAAACGCCCCATTCTGAATCCTGAATCCTGAATCCTGAATCCTGAACCTAGTAGCCCCTACCCACGCACGGCAGACCGGTGGCCTGGTCAATTGCAGACACCGGTCGATCGTTTCGCACGAGGACACGGTATCCGTCTGGTCCAACCGCGTCGTCGCCGAAGTTGCTTGTTCCCGCAACACGGTATCGCCGCCGCGAGGTAGGCGTCGAGCAACGGATAGTCGCGGCGGAACTGCTCGTAGCCGGCGACACGGACGAACACGAACGGCGTCGGCTGCGCCTCGAACGCGGCGATGCTGCGCTCCTGGAACCGTGGCTCCGACCAGTGGCCTCCGAAGGTCGAAGACATGGCGCCGCCGAAGCCGCGCTGTGAGAAGTAGAACAATTGCGGAACGAACCAGGTTGCAAAGATCCGATCCGTCGGCAGCGTGCATGCCCGCACATACCGTACGAGGCCGGCCGTGCGGCCAGACGGCAGCAACTCGAGGTCGGGCGGCGTCGCGGCGAATTGACGGAGGCGCGCCCTGAAGGCGAACGGCGCCGACGCCGGCTCCGCGAGCAGACGCGACCATTCAGCCGCCGACGCCAGACTGCACAGGATCACGAACGCGATGCATGCAGACAGCGTCCGAGCACCGGCACGTCCCCACGTGGAGGAGTGTCGGCGGATGGCAGACTGCACGTGGATGGTGATCCATACGCTCAGCACACTGAACGGACCGGCCATACCCCCGATGCGAGCGTTAACCGGATCGCGCAGGATAAACAGGTCGAGCAGCAGACAGAGTGCAATAGCGAAGACGATGCAGCCGCGCTGCACGTCGGGCTCGAGCCGCCACCGCCAGGCCAGCAGGCCGGCAGCGACCAACGGCAGGATCGTGAGCAGATAGAAGACGATGGCCTGCGCATTGTCGACGGTCCAGGCATCCGGCACCACGCGGATCCGCAGCAACGGCGATGCGCGCTGGAGCCGTAACAGCCGCGACTCCGGCTGCACGAGGATCAGCTTCGAGCGATCGATCCCGTCGGTATCCTCCACCATCGGGTCGTTGACCAGCCGGCGAATCCGGTCAGCCGATGCGTCGGGAAGAAGGTATTGCCAGGTACGACGCTCCGGCGCGCCCACAGCGCGTTCGTCGAACAGTCCGAGCCGCTGCGCGGCTGCGCGCCGTTCCCCATCGGAGGCCACTGCAGGCGACCACCGCACTCGTACGACATTCTGAGACGGAGGCGAAGGACTCACGGCGACCAGCGGTGTGCCAATCGTGATTCGCGGCGCCGCCGTGATCCTCGTGCGGTCGACTTCACGCAGACCGTAGATTCGGATCTGATCGACCGCCGTCGCCAGGCCCCCGTGCGTCTGGACGAACAGGAGCGCCGGACTGCTCAACATCGCGGTCGCCAGCACGAGGCCGACGAAGCGCGTCAGCAGCGCCCTTGGGTTGCGCCAGTTGACGACAGCAAGACCGGCAAGCGTGGCGAGCCCCACGAGAATGCCGTTGTCGAACCGAAACAGCGATGCCGCGGTCAGCGTGATCGCCAGCGCCGCCAGGCGTCCCGGGCGAGGCTGGGCGAGCCACCGCCACGCCATCACCATGCCGAGGGGGTAGAACAGGACCTTGTCGTAGTCGTACGCCCGCGGCATCGCCAGGAGTGCGAGCGCTCCTGCAACGAGGGCGCCCGTCAGGCTGCCGGTCAGGTGGCGAGTGGCCACGCCGACGAGCAGGCATCCGGTGGCGATGAACACCGAGTTGAGCAGCAGCTCGCCGACCAGGTTCTGCCCGAACAGCCACTGGACCGCCGCAGAACTGAATTCCGTGAAGAAGTAGCCCGGGTCGAGATAGTCGCGAAACGGCAGCTCGCCGAACACGAGGATCTGACGGCCGGGTGAGATGCGGCCGAAGTGATCATCGAGCAGATTCAGCGTCCGCAGCCCGAATCCGAGCGCGGTAACCCAGAAAATCGCCAACGCCGCCCACTGCCCTGACAAGGCCTCGCCCGGACTGCGCCATGGTTCAGTCAGCGATACGATCGAACTCCCGCTCGAACCACCGGTAGGTCCACGCCGGATCATGGCGCGGGTCGGGAGGTCGATGGCTGAGGACGCGGAAGCGCAGGTCCCGCCGGAGCGGTGTTTCACCCTCGTCAGGCTGGTAGCGCACGGTCCACTCGAGATAGTTCGACCACGCGCGATCCCGCAGCTGAAAGCCGGCCTCGGCACAGCGCCAGACCCAGCACGCCCCAAGCACCATCACCAGAGCAGTCGCGAACATTGCTCGCTGCGCTGACGCCGAGTTGTGCTCGAGGAGCGCCGACAAACGCCACATAGACCAGGATCGCGTAGCCGAATCCCGCCGGCAGCGCGATTCGATCCCGTGTGTAGAGGAAACCGAGCGCGCTGCCCGCGAGCAGCAGCACCAGGCCCATGATCGCCAGCAGCCGATCGCGCGGCGCGAGCCGCTGGTGCACCATGAACACGGCGCCGACGAGGGCCGAGGTGACCAGCGACGAGATCACGTGCAGCCATTGCCACTCCCCCGCCTGACCGCGGAGGAGCGCCGACACAAACTTGAACTTGCCGCCACGCGGCTCCGACAGGATCACCGTCAGCAGCGAAGACGCGATGTTGTAGAGCCAGAACAACCAGGGCGCATGCGCAAAGATCTGCTTGATCTGCTGGGGCGACACGTCATCGAACCCGAGCCCGGACTCAGGTGAACCCAGGTCGACGCTCGCTCCTAGAAGACGACGAACAACGACATAGCACGCCACTCCACCCATGGCGCCGGCCAGCCCGCGCCAGGTGACGCCCGGCGCCCGCAGCCACCAGCCGACCGCGACGAGCGGAACGATCAGGATTCCGAACTCGAGCAGCATCAGTGACGCGAACGTCAGCGGCAGTAAGACCCACTCCACACGCCGGCCCGCCGGCTCGATGACGATCAGGATGGCCAGCAGGATCAGCAGGATGGCGATCGTGCCGCCGTTCAACGGCAGGAACAGAAACAACACACGTGACGAGTGAAGGCCTGACGACGCAGGCGATCGCTACGAATGCCGCCGCCGTCCGCTTCCACCCGGCCGGTTGCCACAGGACGAGCAGCATCCAGAGCACCGCCGCAAACTCGATCAGGACCAGTGTCTTGTAGAACCAGAGGTGCAGGCCGCCAATCGAATACGCCGCCTTGGTGGCGATGATCATGACGGGCCGATACTCGACGCCACTGCCGAAAGCCGCCCGGATCGTATCGGCCCACGACAGATCGGCGGCACGCTGCATGGCATTGGCGAGGTCGATCCGCGGCCATGGAATGCGGCCGAAGACCACGCCGAACGCCGCCGTGACCAGCGCGATCGCGGCGACCGCCGCCCGACCGGGCATCGTCTGCCGGGGGACGAGTCCAGCCGTCATCAGCCGACGTCGACGATCTCGCGGCCGGTGTCGGCCGCCCACTTGTACACGTCGATGTCCTTACGGCGGATCAGATCGTTGTATTTGTCGCTGATGCGATAGGCGTTTCGTGGGTCGACTGCCGGGATCTCGGGCGCCAGGTCGTTGCGAAGGAAGAACGCGTTGACGCCGGTCGGATCGACGGCGACGAGGCGATAGCCCTTGTGCTGCGAAAGCTTCGTCAGCCCTGCAAGGGAGGCGCCGAAATAGCAGAATCGGTGGTCACGCCGATTGAAGCCCGGGTCGTAGGGGATCGTCACGGCGCGGTCCGGGCCGAACATCGAGTTGTACTCGAGCACGACGACGCGACCCGTGCACTCGGTGAGCGCGTCCCACACCCAGTAGTCATTGCCATCCACGTCGATGCTCAGCAGATCGACCTCGCCGGAAAACCCGTGCTGTCGCACCAGATCGTTGACGGACTCGGGCGTGATCCACGCGCAGACCGCCCGCGCGTGCGGAAACCGTCGTCCTGCCATCGCCGCCTTGCCGGCGTCGCCCTCGACCATCAAGCCGGTCCATCCGAATTCGGTCGCGAACATCGCCGCGTTGCCGCCGGAGCTCCCGGATCCGAGCTCGACGAAGCGGCGGGACGTCACGCCGGCATGGCGGAAGAGCGCGAGCAGGATGCCGTCTTCGGAATTCTGCGAGTGGAGCCGGAAGCCGGCGGCGGTCAGCCGCTGGGGATACGGCAGCGTGTCCGGCTCGAGGAACTGGGCGCGAACCAGACCGTCCACGCCGGCGTGCAGGCGTCGCAGCTGTCGGAAGACTTCGTCCTGCTGACCCATCAGGTCACGCAGGTTCGACTCGAGACGCGTGACGCCGTCGCCGGCGGCGACCAGTGGCTGCAACTGGCGCACGAGCTCGTCGTGCCGGTCCGACAGCGTACGCAGGTCGCGCTCGATGCGCGCGAGTCGATGCGACAGCTTCTGCTCACTGGCCGCAGGCTGGCGCCCCGATGCGAGGAAGGCTCGCAGACGATCAAGCATGGTAAAAGCGCACTCTCCTCTGCCGCCGACGCGGCCCGGCTCCGACGAATGCCGGCGCCGCCGATGCCAGGATGATCGCGCCGCGCCGAACTCAGCGACGTTAGCAATCCTGCGCATCGTGTGTCCAGTCAACTCGGGCACCGCCACGGCCAGCCGCTTTGACGGCTGCGCGATGGTAAACAGAAGATAGAGTCTCCTGGTCGGTCCGATCCCGAGGATCGGACAGGGCTGCTGTGGTTCTATTGGGATTGTGGAGAGTGACTGGTGACGCGGTCTGTGGTGGTGCCGGTCTATCGGAACGAAGCGACGCTCCCCGAGTTGCTCCGGCAACTGGCCGAGCTGTACGACCGCGGCTCGCATCGATTCGAGATGGTGTTCGTGGTGGACGGCAGCCCGGATAATTCCTATGCGGTGCTCAAGCTGCAGCTCGCCCGAATGCCGTTTCCGTCGCAACTCATTTCCCTCAGTCGGAACTTTGGATCCTTTGCGGCGATCCGCGCCGGGATGACACAAGCGAAGGGCGAGTTCGTGGCGGTGCTCGCCGCTGATCTCCAGCAACCGGTTTCGTCGGTCACTCAGTTCTTTTCCGGTCTCGAGCGCGGGGCCGACATCGTCATTGCCAAGAGGGAATCGCGCGACGACCCGTGGCTGTCGAAGCTGGCGTCCACGATTTTCTGGAGTCTCTACCGCCGCTACGTGGAGCCGGAGATGCCGGAAGGTGGCACCGATTCGTTCGCGTGTACGCGCCGGGTGCGTGACGTGCTCGTCGGGCTGCCCGAAGCCAACAGCGCCCTCGTCGGACTGCTGTTCTGGGTAGGCTTCCGCCGCGAGATCATCTCCTTTCCGCGGAGTCGGCGGACCAGCGGCAAGAGTGGCTGGACGTTCAAGCGCAAGTTCCGGTACGCCTTCGACACCGCCTTTGCGTTCTCGGACCTGCCGATCACGATGATGCTCATCGCCGGCGCCGTCGGAATCGGCGGCGCTCTCGTGGCCGGCGCCGCGGTCCTCATCGCCTGGGCACTCGGCGCCATCGACGTGAGGGGTTACACACCGCTCATGCTGGCGGTCCTGTTCTCGTTCTCCACGACGCTGCTGGCGCTCGGGATCGTCGGCGGATACGTCTGGCGCATCTTCGAGAACACCAAAGGCAGGCCGGTGCCGCTGGTGCGTTCGGTCGAGGAGTTCGTCGCCGCTCGTGCCGAAACTGCCCCAAGCCATTCCTGACGTCGCAGGCCGGCTGACCGACGGGCCGCAAGGCGCCCGTCCCTCCAGCTGGGTCGGCGTAACGCTCGGTCTTCTGCTGGCTTCGGCTGCCGCCATCTGGCACGGATACCTGATGACGTCGGCCACCAACGACAACTTCCTGCACATGGCGCTGGCCAAGCAGTGGCTGGGAGGCGACTGGCCGGTTCGAGACTTCTTCGATCAGGGATGGGTCCTGCAGTACGGGTTGAGTGCGGCAGCCCAGTCGATTGGTGGCGACCGCCTCATGTCCGAGGCGGTGATTGTTGGTCTCGCGTGGGCAGTCAGTACGTTCGTCGTCTTCGTCCTCGTCAGACGTCTGACGCAGTCGCTCGTGGCGGCCCTCGCTGCCGCGCCACTCCTGATCGCCGCCGGCGCCCGCGGTTACTCATATCCGAAGGGAATCGTCTACGCCGTGGCGGCCATGCTGTGGTGGCGCTACGTGCAAACACCATCCGCGGCGGGAATCGTCATCTTCGGCGCGTGGGCAGCCATCGCGTTCTACTGGCGGCCCGATCACGGGATATACATCGCGGCCAGCCTGGTTCTTGCCGTCGTCGCCGCTCACGGCGTCCGGGGGGTTGCCGTCCGGCGGTGCTTCATCGGCGCCGTCACGATGGTGGCGCTCCTCACGCCATTCCTGTTGTATGTGGAATGGGCCGTTGGCTTGTTCGAGTACGCCCGGACCGGACTGGCGGCCGCCCAGACTGAACACGTGTCACAAGGCCCACATGAGTGGCCGCTCTTGCGTCTGAGGGGAAGCTTGTACGCGGTCGACCCGGCCGACCAGTACGCCCCCGTGATCGGCATCCGGTGGGCGGCTACGAGTTCGGCGGATGAGCGTCACGACATGCTCGCGCGTTATCGCGCGACGTCCATCAGGCAGGAGGACTCCGTTGAGCGCGTGAGGCTGTCGGCGCCCTCACTTGCGAACCTGCGGGCCATCATCAACGATCCGATCGTCGAAGACACCGCCGGCGTGGAGCGCGGAGCCGGGACGCTCGCGTCTGCCACGTGGCCGGCCGATCAACAGTGGAAGTTCAACCATGCCTGGCTCCGGGTCCGCCTCCTGCCGTCGCTCGACCGCCAGGCCCGCGCGAGCGAAATCGCGGTCGCAATCTTTTATCTGCTGCCCATTGCCCTGATCGTCGCCGCGCCACGGGTCCGTGCGTGTCTCGCGCCAGGGATCACCACTCGACACCTGATCGCGTTTGCGGGGTTTGTGCTGCTCGTGGACCTGGCAATGCTGCGCATCCCCTTTCCGGCGCGTGGCCCCGACGCCGTCGTGCTCTCGGCAGTGGCGTACGGCTGCTGTCTCGCGTCGTTGTCGCGTACGGCTGCCGCAACGCGCCGGCCGGCCGTGCGCGTCGCGGTCACGATCAGCGGCCTGTTACTCGTCTTCGTCGTGAGCGCCAGCGTGGCGACAGCCGGTCGATTTGGCGAGCGGCTGACCAGCCTTGCCGGGGGCTGGAAGTCTTTCAGCCGCGCGGGGGCAGAATGGCAGGCGACGTACGACGAGCTCATGTCGTCGCCGCCGCTCGCCTACTATGCCGGTCGCCGGGCCAGGCTCAGCGTGAGGCTGGCAGCCTATGTCCGTGACTGCATTCCGGCAACGGAACGCCTGGTTGTCCTCTGGTTCGAGCCGGAGATTTACTACTACGGCGATCGGCTGATGGCGCAGCGGCATCTGGCGTTCGCCGCAGCCTGGGGGGCGCTGGTCCGGGAACAGCAGCTGGGGACCGATCGCGTCAGGCACTTCGCGCCGCCAATCGTGCTGGCGCGGCGATCGGCGCTGGATGCCTACGCGCGCGCCTCGAGTCCCGGAGTGGTCGCCTACGTCGAGAACGCGTATCGACTGTCGGCCACGTTTCAGGAGGACGGCGAGGAATATCTCATCTTCACCCGGCCGGAACGTCCGGTGCTCCGTGCATTTGGCCCGCAGAACTGGCCCTGCTTCGTACGCGAGCCGTCGGTGTGGTCGACCGTCGGGACGGCAGAGTAATGCCGCCGCCCGAGATTGCTGGAGGATGCGTCTCTCTATCCCAGCTGCTCCGCCACCGTGTAAAGCGAGCCTGGCCGATCCTGATCCGCCGCCTCGCGCATCAGTGACCGCAGGCGCACCAGATCCGAAACAACTCCAAACGTGCGCGAGAGGCCGTACTTCGACCGACCGAATCGTCGCGGCCGGTGATTGACCACCACTTCGGCGACACGATCTCCGAACTGGCTCGCCAGCGCCGGCAGGTAACGGTGCATCCCTGGCCGCAACCGCAGCGGCTTGACGACCTCCGCCCGGAACACCTTCAGCGAGCACCCGTAATCGTGCAGGCGAATTCCCGTTACGAGTCCAAGGAGGTAGTTCGCGACGACGGACGGGACCGTGCGGGTGAGGAACGCATCCTGCCGGTTCCGGCGCCATCCACACACGATGTCGTGGTCGCGAGCAACCTGCAGCAGCCGCGGAATGTCAGCCGGATCGTTCTGGAGGTCACCATCGAGTGTGACGATGAACCGACCGCGTGCGGCGGCGAACCCGGATGCAAACGCGGCCGTCTGGCCGAAGTTGCGGATGAAGCGAATGACGCGCACCCGCGAGTCCATGCGATGAAGTGCCGCGGCCTGTTCGAACGTCGCATCGGCGCTGCCGTCGTCGACGAGGATCACTTCATACGACGAGCCCAGCCCGTCGAGAACCGTCGTCAGTTCCCGGTACAGCGGCTGGATGTTCGACTCTTCGTCTTTGAGCGGGACGACAATCGAGAGGTCAGGCGTAACAGTCACACGACGCGAGGTCTTTCACTTCCGGACATATCGACCCGGGGCCGGGTGGCCCGGCCGGGCAACCGGCAGCACCACACCGCCAAGATCGACCAGTTGCGGCACCGCGTGCCAGTCGAACTCGAGGTAGTGGTAGCGATACTCCTCGCGGACCGGGGCAGCCGACAGGCCCCAGCCGGGCCCGTTGACATAACTCACACCAGCCGAATGCCAGCGGCGATCGCCCCAGGGAGCTTCCTGCTCCCGACCGGCGTAAGCGGTCGGATTCAGCCGATAGCTGCCCTCGTGGTTCACGTGGTAGACCGGACCGCCGATGTCCACAATGCGGATGCCCGCTGACATCGCCTTTACCAGCAGGTTGCGATCGATGCCGATGCGCGCGACGCGATAGACCTCGTTGAATCCTCTGATGTCGTGAAAGGACGCGCGGTCGAGCAGGACGAAGTCGCCGGTCGCACTCCCCATGAAGGGCGGCTTCAGCCGATGCGCCGGACCGGCGAGCACCGCCGGATCTTCGAGGACATTCCAGTCGATGACCTTGCATCCCGCAGGCAGCTCGATGTCATGACGAGGGGCGCGATACAGGACCCCTGGCTCCAACCCGCGCTGTTCCAGGACGTCGCAGATCCGCCGTCCGAAGAAGACGTCGCAGTTCGAGGTGAGGATGAAACGGCCACGCGCGCGACGGATACCGACGTTCTTGGCAGGGAACTCCAGGTATTGCAGACGCGGGTTCAGTGACAGCGCGGCGTTGTACTGCGAGTCCACCGCGTACCACGCGCACGCTCCGGGCTCGAGCTCCGGCACCTCATCGAAAACGCGCTCGGCAAGCAGCGGGCGTCCGTGCGGCGGCCCCCACTCGACGAATACCAGTTCGTACGTGATGCCGCGCGCCTGGAACTGCTGGAGGTTGAAACGAAGCGTCCGGAAGAAGCGGTCGATGAAGTCGCCGCCATACCCGTCGTTTCGACCCGTCAGCACGATGCTGACGTACGGCGCGTCGGGAGAGTCTACGGCCGGCCCGGCGGCGTCACGCCTTGGCACTGGTGTCGGTTGGCTGAGGAACGATCGTCCGCGTACGAGAATCGAGCACGTTCGCGGCACCCTCGAGGATATCGAGTTTCACTTCGATCGCCATCAGGTGTTCGCGCGCACGGACCAGTTCCCTTTCAGTGGCGGCCAGTTGCTCCCGAAGCGCGATGGCCTCCTGTTCGGCGCGCCGCCGTTTGTCCAGCTCGGCTCGAGCGTCCTTGAGCAGGCGCGACTGTCGCTCGACGTCGCGTTCGAGCGATTTCACGTGCGCGAGCGCTTCGCCGGCGCGCGTTTTCCAGTTGTCGCCGCTGCGGCGAGCCTCCTCGAACTGTCGCGCGAGAGAGTGATACCGCGGCGCCGGCACCAGACGGACCCGGCCCATCAGCCGCACGAGGAGTTCCTTCACGGTGGGTACTGAGTTGGTCAGTATACTATCGAGGATTCCGTGCCTTCGTCAGCCGACGCCGCCGCGCGCCTTGCCCATCTCGAGCAGATTCCTGCCGAAACCGTCTCGAACGCGGCGACGACGGACGTTGATGATGCGCACGCGCATCTGAACAGCGTCGCGAGCGAACGCATCCGGAGACTGACAGCGGAACTGCAGGGCCTCCCACCCACTGCTGACCAGGCGGACATCGTCTCGATCCGTCTGTTACTCTCCGAGTATTCAGTCGCCGTCGCTCACCTGCGCACCGTCGCCCGCCTTGCGGCTGCGACCGTCGATGCCGCGGCCGAACCCCTTCGCGAAGCACGGCGGACCGTCCACCGCCTCTCCAAGACGCTGGCTGCCGCCCCGGCCGATCTACCAGAGCCTCAGTAAGGTCGCCGTAGCAGCGGCAGGCGAACTGCGACGGTCGCTGCTGACGACTTCAGGCCGCGTAATTGACCCTCTCACATCCGCGGCATATACTTTTCCGTTTTGAAACCCCGCAGATCTCGTCCGCTGCGCGTCGGCCTGCGAGTAGCACGCGAACGCCCGGGTAGTTCTGCATCAGGACGGGGTTCATGAAGATATCTGTGATTGGGCTCGGCAAGCTCGGCGCGCCGCTTGCCGCCGTGTTCGCCAGCAAAGGCTTCCCCGTCATCGGCACGGATCTGAATCCTGCGTTCGTCAACGCCATCAACGCCGGCCGTGCGCCGGTTGACGAGCCGAATCTGCAGGAACTCATCAGCGATAACCGCGAGCGCCTGCAGGCCACCGTGGATGCAAGCGCAGCCGTGGCCGCCACCGATGTCACCTTCGTCATCGTGCCGACGCCAAGCGATCCTGACGGGCGATTCACCAATCGGTTCATTCTCGACGCGATGCAGATGGTCGGAGAGGGCCTGCGCCGGAGGACCGCCTATCACGTCGTCGTGATCACGAGCACGGTAATGCCCGGATCAACCGGCGGCGAGATTCGTGCGGCACTCGAGCTTCATTCCGGTCGCCGCGTCGGCGACGGTCTGGGCCTGTGCTACAACCCGGAGTTCATCGCGCTCGGCACCGTCGTCCGCGACATGCTGTCGCCGGACATGATCCTGATCGGCGAGTCCGACGCGCGGGCCGGCGACATGCTCCAGCGTATCTACGAGCGCAGCTGCGACAGCCGGCCGGTCATCCGGCGGATGAACTTCGTCAATGCCGAACTTACGAAGATCGCGGTCAACACCTACGTCACAACCAAGATTTCCTACGCCAACATGCTCGCCGACATCTGCGACCGCCTGCCGGGTGCGGACGTCGACGCGGTGACACAGGCGGTCGGATCGGATTCGCGCGTCGGCGCCAAATATCTGCGCGGTGCGATTGGGTACGGGGGCCCGTGCTTCCCGCGCGACAACGTGGCCTTTGCGTCGCTGGCGCGATCGCTCGGCGCACGCGCCGATCTGGCGGAGGCGACCGATACCATGAACCGCTACCAGGTCGAGCGTGTTCTCGGCGCCGTTCAAGCACGCCTGCCTGCCGGAGGCACCGTCGGAGTTCTCGGCCTGTCGTACAAACCGGACACGGCCGTTGTCGAAGAGAGCCAGGGCCTGATGCTCGCGAGCCGTCTCGCCGACGAAGGACACGCGGTTATCGCCTTCGATCCGAAGGGGCTGGAAGCCGCTCTGGCGGCGACCGGCGGTTCGTTTGCGCCCGCTCTTTCGGCCGAGGAGTGTGTGCGGCGGGCGTCGCTGGTGGTCGTCATGACGCCCTGGCCCGAGTTCCGGGCGATTCCGGTAGACGCGTTCGCGCGCGCCCGGCGGCTGACGGTCGTCGATTGCTGGCGCCTCCTCTCGCAGGAGGAGATCGGTCCCGTTGCCGATCTCGTGCATCTCGGTCGCGGCGCTGTCGATGCCCGCATCGCCCTGGGATGAAGGATTGCACCCTGACATGAGCAAGACCGATCTTGTTGTCGTCGCCGGCGCCGGAGGCTTCATCGGCGGTCACCTGGTCGCGCATCTTCGCCGGCAGGGCCATGGCCGTCTTCGCGCCGTGGACCTCAAGCCTGCAGACGACTGGTATCAGCGATTCCCTGACGTCGAAAATCTCTCGCTCGATCTCAGTGAGAAGGCCGCGTGCGCCCGCGCGTGCGAGGGCGCAACGGAGGTATACAACCTCGCGGCCGACATGGGCGGGATGGGGTTCATCGAACTGAACAAGGCCCTCTGCATGCTGACCGTGCTGATCAACACGCACATGCTGATGGCGTCCAGGCGGGCCGGCGTGCAGCGCTACTTCTTCTCCTCGTCTGCCTGCGTTTACGCCGCGGAAAGACAGACGAGCGCCGCCGTGACTCCCCTGCGCGAACTCGATGCGTATCCGGCCATGCCTGAAGACGGCTACGGCTGGGAGAAGCTGTTCAGCGAACGCATGTGCCGCCATTTCACCGAGGACTTCGGCCTGGAGACGCGTGTTGCCAGGTATCACAACGTGTACGGCCCCTACGGTACGTACGACGGTGGCCGTGAAAAGGCGCCGGCAGCGGTGTGCCGAAAGGTGATCCAGGCCCAGCTTTCCGGATCGAACGAAATCGAAATCTGGGGCGATGGCGAACAGACGCGCAGCTTCACCTACATCGACGATTGTTTGGACGGGACTGCAGCGGCTGATGCACAGCGATGTGCGCGAACCGCTGAACGTCGGCAGCGATCAACTGGTCACGATCAACCAGCTGGTGGACATCGTCGAGGAGATCGCCGGAGTCCGCCTGCGGCGCCGCTACAAGCTCGATGCGCCGAAGGGTGTGCGCGGCAGGAACAGCGACAATGCGCTGATCCAGGAGAAGCTTGGCTGGACCCCGTCGATTCGGCTGGAAGAGGGAATGCGTCGCACCTACGAGTGGATCCACGCCGAGATGACGACGCAGACGTCCCGCGCGGTGTTCGTCTGATTTGCCGCAACCGCAGGCCTGGAAGGATCGCACACGATGACGGCGCGCCTCGCACCAGCGCGGCAATCATCTGAACGACCGAAGGTCAGCTTCGTGTTTCCCGTTCACGACCCCGAATACGGCGGGGACCTGATCGGGCGCACTCAGAGACACCTCGATGCGCTGATCGCGCTAGCCAACCGGTATCAGCTGTCCGCCGAGATCATCATCGTCGAATGGAATCCCCGGGCGGATCGAGCGCTCTTCCGCGAATCGCTTCACTGGCCTGACGCCCTCGGACCTGTCTGTCTGAGGTTCATCGAGGTGCCAGCGGAAATCCATCGCTCCCTGCCCAATGCGGACAAGATTCCGATCTTCGAGTACATCGCCAAGAATGCGGGGATCCGCAGGGCTCGCGGACAATTCCTGCTGGCGACGAACCCTGACCTGTTTTTCAGTCCGGCTCTCATCCGGTGGCTTGCCCGGACGCCGCTGTCGCCCGGGAGCTTCTATCGAGTCGATCGGCGCGACCTGTCTGAGGAAATCCCTGCAGGTTTGAACCTTGCCCGGCAGCTCAGGTTCTGCTCGCAGCATGTGGGGCAGGTCCATGCGTTGTTTGGCTCGTACCGACCCGGGGACAGCGACATTCCAAGGCGTCTCAAAGAGGAATACGACCTCTGCCTGCACGACCCGACCAGACCGAAGCCGTGGAAGGCCACGCCGGATGCGCGGCTGACCTTTCCTGCCGACGGTCTCCACCGCAATGCCTCTGGCGACTTCTTCCTGATGGACCGGGAATGGTGGCACCGGTTGCGCGGATATCCGGAGCTGTACACGCACGCGCATATCGACGCGATCCTCTGCTGGGTCGCGGCGAGCGCTGGCCTTGTTCAGGAACTCCTTCCGTCTCGCTGCCACCTGTATCACCAGGCCCACCATCGAGAGAGCCGGACAGGGTTTCCACAGACGGATAAGAAGCCCTGGTATCGACGGTACCAGGAGGCAATGGCACACGCTGCGGCCGGGACGGAGCCGCCGATGGTGGTGAACCTTCCGGACTGGGGGCTGGCGAACGAGGTGCTGCCTGAGTGGCAGGCGAGTTCCCGGCTCGTGCAGGTACAGGTCGTCACTGAAGCCAACAGGCAGGAACAGCAGTCCGCGAGTGCTCTTGCGGCTGGGGAGCAGGCGTCGGGCAACTCGAAGCAGAACGCCACCAAGGACGAAACATCGCCGGCTGTGATCCGGTCGGAACTTCGACATGCACAGGCCGAGCTCGCCGCAGCGGCCAGAAGGAAGCCGCGCTTCACATGGCGCTGCGCAAGGAGCAGTCGGCGCGAGCGGCCGAACGAGCCGCAGCCGAGAAGGTTCTGCAGAAGGTGCAACGTGCGCGCAAGGAGGAGCGCGGGGAGCTCAAGACGGCCCTGCGCGAGGCGCAGGCTGCACGGCGGTCGGAGCTTACCCGTCGTCACATGCTCGAATCGAGCGTCGCATGGCGTATCACCTGGCCAATCCGACGCGCGCTGGCCGGCTTCCGCAGCTTCGGACCCGCGGTGAAACCGTCGCCTGATCTGCACCACGTCGACGGCGCCGTAGCGGACGCACGCAAGCAGGACGTGATCACACCGCCGAAAAACATCCGGCCGAAGAAGGTTCGCCATGCACCGGCCGACACTCGGGAGGCAGGAGATCGACCCTCACCCGTGGATTCTTCAGCGCCGGTCACAACGGGCGACGCGCCATTACCGGCCGCATCGCTCGAACCGCGCCGCTCTCTCGACATCGCGCCACTGCAGGTGTTCACCGTGCCGGGCGACGCACCGCGTGTCAGCGTCGTGACTGACAGCGCCGCGATTACACTGCTCGATGGCGCGGGCAGCGCGCTCGCCATTGCCGCTCTGCTCGCCCGCCATCTCGGCGCGCGGCTGCGATTGATCACGCTGACCGGACAGCCGGACGTGGCCGCGGTGGGTCCCGTGCTTGCCGCACATGGGATCGCGTGGACCGATGATATGGAATTTGTGCAGACAGGCCCTGAGCGCCAGGACCCGCTGCCACTCGGCGATGGCGAGTTGTTTCTCACTACGTCGTGGCGGAGTACGCGCGGCCTACTCCCCATCGCTGCTCCAGGGCAGCTTGTCTACTTTCTTCAAGAGGACGAGCGGATGCTCGACACTGCGGCGGACGATGAGGGACATTGTGTGGAGACACTGTCGAATCCTCACATCCGCTTCATCGTCAAGAGCCGCCAACTGTTCGACCGTCTGACGCAGGGACCGGACTCGTTGCCGAACATCCTCGCCAACGGTGTCTGGTTTGAACCGCCTTCTACCGGCGGTCACGCGGATTGGGAAGCGGCACTTGCGCCTGTGTTGGCGCACCTCTGCCCGGAACGTCGAGCGAGCTAGGCGATGTTTCTCGCCGCAGTTCGTCCGCCGATCGCATTCGACGGATTGGCGAACGAGACATTCGCCGAACGTCTGGCTGCGCTCACGTCCCGACGGTGCCGCGTGGCCTACTACTACGACAGGCCCGATACCGCCACGTTCCGCTACCGTGTGCTCAACATGGTTCAGGCGCTTGCCGCCTGGCCAGAGGGTGGCGTGTCGGCTTCGTGGTTCTGCCGCGCCGACCTCGGCGAGATGCACCGCTTCATCGACCACGCCGACGCGCTGGTGATCTGCCGGGCCTTGTACACGCCTACGATCGACCGGATGGTGGTCCGAGCGAAGGCGCGTCAGATTCCGGTCCTGTTCGACTGCGATGATCTGGTGTTCGATCCAAGTTACGTTCCGCTCGTAATGACCAGCCTGGACCTGAATCTCGCTGCGGAGAAGACCCTCAAGGACTGGTTCGGCAAGATGGCCCGGTACAGCGCGGTCATGCGTCTGTGCGACCGTACCATCGCCACCAATGACTTTCTCGCGGAGAAGATGGAATCGAGCGCGGGCCATATTCGATCGCGCGTGATCCCGAACTTCCTCCACGCTGCGCAGCAGGCGGTTTCCGTGGATCTCTACGAGGCCAAACGTGACTCGGGTTTTCGGTCCGACGGCACGATTACCGTCGGCTACTTCAGCGGATCACCCACGCACAATAGGGACTATGCGGTGGCGGCGCCGGCGCTGGCGCGGCTGATGGACGAAGACCCCCGAATCCGATTGCGTGTCGTCGGCTTCCTTGAACCGAGAGGCGGCTTGGAGGCACACGCGCCGCGGATAGAGACCTACCCGGTGCAGGATCCGATCAACCTGCAGCGCCTGATCGCAGAAACCGAGATCAACATCGCGCCGCTGCAAAACAATCTGTTTACGAATTGCAAGTCGGAGTTGAAGTATTTCGAGGCGGCGATCGCGGGCACGATCACGGTCGCGACGCCTATTTATTCGTTCTCGCGCGCAATCGTCGACGGCGACAACGGCTTCCTTGCCAGAGCCTTCGAATGGGAAGACAAGCTGCGGGCTGCCTGCGAAATAGTCGAGAATCCTGAGCGGTACGCGGTCATGGCAGAGCGTGGGTTTGATCTGACGGAACGCAACTACGGCTGGAATCGCCACGCCGCGCTGATCGCGGCCGCCGTTCTCGATCCCGGCTCGGGTCCCGGTCAAGAGCGTCCATCAGCCGAAGCGCGGTCCACCGCCGCGGAGATTTCGACGCCGGGTTTCGCCGCCAGACACTCAGCCAGTGCGCCCGCTCCCAATAGGCCAGGATCCGTTCGGGGTGAATGACCGTGTCGCCAATACCTCTGAAGATAACGTCCGATAACGGATTCGGCCGTGCATCAACGTCTGAGAAATTACGCGACGAACAGCTCTTCCACGTATCCCGAGCGCAAGTAGTAAGGCACACGATACAGCGAACGCCCGTGCAAGGGCGCCAGTTCGTGTACGAGCACGTCGTTGGCCTCATGGTTGATGCTCAGCAGCTTGCCCGCACGCTCCATGGCGAACTGGGCGTACCGGGCGGCTGTTTCGTGGGGCATTTCGGTGAGAGAGTCTGTGTTGAGCACGATGTCGAACCGATCGTCCGTCGGTGAGAGCCACTTCGGCGTCACGATGCGAATGCCCGCGCGATGCTCGCCCGTCAGGCAGATTGCGTCTTCACCGAGGACAGCACCCAAGAAAGCCGCCTGTGCAACGTTGGCCATCGGAAGATCGACGATCGTGTATTGCCCGAGACCCCATTGGCGCGCGTACAACGCCGTCCGGCCCATTCCCGCGCCGATTTCCAGAATGCTGTAGTCGCGCACACGACGGCGCAACGTGGACAAACGATATGCATAGTAAATCGCGTGAATGGCACGGTGCGACACGATACCGCCCGAAGTAGCGACTCCGTACTCGTTGCGGAACGGGTTGGGAAATGTAAGCGCACAGCCGATTCTCTGCTGCATCGCGAAAAGCAGCGATTCCACATCCTGCGACTGACTCTGCTCGTAGTACGGGTACGATGTGCCGAACTCGGGTTGCCAGATGCGCTTCGCGCCCACCAGCTCGGCAAGTTGACCCAATCATCGCCACGATTTGCGCGGCCCATCCGGGCGCTCCGTCGCCGGCGAGGATTAGGGCTTGAGTACTGTCGTTGAAGAGATTGTCGAAACCATAGAACAGGTCGTTCGATCCGGGATCGCTGAGCAGGTCGGCTAGCCGATCGTCAACTTCATCGAGCAACGCCTCGTGAATGTCGCGGGTGCGCGTCGCGATGTACGACCACAACTCGGACTGCCGCTCGCTGTGGTCGGCAATCGCGCTGCGATATGCCGTACGGATACGGCGCACCAGTGACAAAGATAGCCGCCCGGTGCCGGGAGCCGGCACGCAGTAGTGTGTCTTCGCGTGTGTCATCGAATATCCCTGCCTTGCGCATGGTCCACCACTCTATGCGATCTCGCAATCCGAGGCGAGGTCGTGCCGCGGACGAACTAGGCTGCCCGAAAACTGCGGACGGCCACCACCCGTCCGAAGGCCCTGGCAGGCCCGTGCATGCCAGGGTGTGGCAACGTCACTCGACGATGGGCGACCCGAAGGCGTCGGCGCGTGGAATGCAGTGACGAGAGTAATAAGGATCGGGCGCGCCGGCCGCTGGATACTCCGCGACAATCCGGGCGACGAGCGCGCGATCGGCGCCCGCCGGATGCGCGAGCTGATCCCGTCGAAGCGTGGCCTTCATCCGAGGCGAGTACGCGGTCTTGATGCCGTGACTCGCGGCCCGCAGGCAGAACTCGATCCCGTAGAGCCCGTCCGAGCGGTCGATGCCCTTGAGGCCTCCGATCGTGCGGAGCACGTCCCGCTTGACCGCCATGAACGAGCCGTACACCGCGGTCACGTTGCGGCGGATGAAGCCCATTGCGCCATGGAACAGACCGCAGGTCCTGGCCATGAGCGGGCGTGGCGAAAAAGCCATCGAGACCGGACACGTAGCCGATGTGGCAGACGCGCCCGTCGGGATCGAGGATGCAGCCGCCAGCAATACCGGTCGACGGGTCCAGCTCGAACGTGCCAATGGCTTCCCAGATCCAATCCGGGTTCGTGACGGCCAGCATGGGGTTGAGGACGACGTGGACCTCTCCGCTTTCGATGACCTCGCCGGCGAACATGAGGGAGAGGAGGTCTGCCTCGTCTCGATACGTCACGACCTCCGGCTTCACACCACCGATCCGAATCTTTCCAGCGGCAGCGGCGAGGCCGACTCCCACTGTCGCTCTGGCCCGGCACGTAGATACGGTGCGAAATTGCTTCGTACCGCGTGTGCGCGAGGCTGGAACGAAGCTGTTTCAACGCGTCGAGTGGCGCATCCGACGGGAATCACGGCATGCAGCAGGACGCGAGGCCCGTCCTGCTGTACGGCGCACGGCATGGTAGTAGCCGAGTACACCGTCGCAGGCGGGGACGACCTCGAAGCGATCCGCGAGGTCGAGCCGCTCGAGCGCGTGGCGGACGACCGACTTCTGCGATTCGGCCAGGTAGTTCTTGGAGTCCTCGTTGAGCGCGGTCGAGCCCGGGTGCATGCGCCAGCCGTACAGCACGAAGGGCACCTGCACGATGTGTGAGGTCCGGGTCGCAAGCCGGAGTGCCGAGTCCCAATCGTGGCTGCCGCGCGCGTAGTCGGCGCTGTAGAAGCTCCGCCTCGAGCGCCAGCGTCCGCTTGAAGACCATCAGATGCGCCGCCGGACAGGTCGACAGCGCCGCCAGGTTCGACCAGGCCGGCCTCCACATGATCTCCGACGCCACCCCGCTCGACTGTGATCTTCTGCTCGTCCGAATACAGGAGATCCGGCTCGTGGTGCTCGGCCACGAAGACTGCTCAGAATCCGCAGCGCATCCGGGTAGAGCACGTCGTCGCCATCGACGGGGATGACATAGGTGCCGCGCGCATGCTCGAGGAGAAAGCGATTGCCGCCGATGATGTGCAGATTGTCCTCGACGCGCCAGAAGCGAACGCGGGGATCGCGGGCCGCCAAATCTCGACAGACCTGCTGCGTGTCCGGTCGACGCGACCCATTGTCGAGCAGGACCCATTCGAAATCTTCGTAGCGCTGGCTCAGGATCGAGTCTGCCAGCGCGACGACGAACGAGGGATCGACGTCGTGAATCGCCGTCGTGATCGAAAAGAGCGGCTCGCCTTCTCGCCGCGGCCTCTCGGCGGCCGGCTTCCCGACCGCGAACCGGGCCTGCTCCTCGAGCATCGCCTGGAACCGCCGGGGCCAGCGTTCCTTGGCTTCCCTGAGACAGACTCCCGAGACGGAGAGGACGCTGCCGGTCGACTCTTTCAGCACGACGATGTAGTCGCCCTCGGGCAGCGGGGCGGCGGGCGTGCCGACGAGCACGCCGGCCGCGTGAGCCGGACTCGAGATGCACTGACGCCACGGGTGCGGCTCGCTCGATTCCCTGTTCCGAGATAGTCGTCGCGCCTGAACAACAGCACTTCGCCACCGTGCCTCGTCGTCGCTCGTGCGGACCATGAACTCCGGCCGTGTCCCGACATGCTGCCAGTCGGCGGGCGCAATCAGGCGGAGCGCTGGCAGGGCGGGAGCCGCGTCGTCACTGGGGCGCTCTGCGCGAAAGCCGCGACTCCTCCTCGCGAGGAACGTGTCGTCGATCCGCGACTGCATCGTCGCGTGCGATGCGGACTCTTCCGTGCTTCGACGAGCGGCGAGTAGATCACGCGGCGCTGTTGTGCTTTCGCGAGCGCACCGAGCGTCGCGCCGAATCGCCTCGTGAAGCCCTCACGCGTGACGGACTCGATGGCGGCCTCCAGGAAGCGGCGCTCGACGACGAGAAAGCCCTCGGCTGGCGCGTCGATCGTCTGCGGCTTCAGCGCGAGAGCAAATGCGCCGGCGTCCGTTCGATGGAGACCCTGGTAGAGCGCGATGGTCTCGCCGACGTGTGACGCGAGAGCCGGCGTCGACGACGACGTCGCGATCGTCGAGGATACGGCCGCCCACGATCGCCACGTCCGGCTGGAGTTCGAACCATTTCGTCGCCTCCCACACCCACTCCTCCGTGGTCGGACGACATCGACGATCGAGCAGCACGATCCGTTCGACGTCGCGGGGAAGGGCGTCGCCGAGCTTCCGCCAGTCGACGAGAGCGTGTCCAGACGTCCTCGAATCGGGACGACGTGACTGGCAATCGAGAGGCCGGGCGCATGCCGCGAGCGCATCCACATCGGCCTCGGTCGCACCCAGAACCACGACGCCAAAAGTCGGATCGCCGATCGGCCGGCGGCGAATCCACCATTCGACGGCGCCGCGGAAGACAGGGAACTCGGCGATCTCGTAGCGCTCGCCTGCGTTGCGGCGGGCGAGCACCCCTTCGACCACGGCGCGCATCGATGCCACGGAGCCGGGATTCTGCGTGTCGGTATGGCTCTGCGACTCGGCATGCGTGCGCCAGTGGTAGAGCACGTGCGGCACATGCGCGATCCGCAGGCCGGCCTCGCTGAAACGGACGACCGTGTCCCAGTCGTGGCAGTACTCGGCGCCCGTCGTCCGTAGTAGACGCCGAGCTCGAGCGCCCGCTCGCGGCTGAACGCGCACAGGTGCCAGATGTACGAAGATTCCAGGTTGAGGACCGGATCGAACCCGGGCCTCGCGTACGGCGTGTGCACGCGCTCGCCGGTGAGGTGATCTTCGTCCGAGAAGACGAAATCGGCCTGCTCGCGGTCGATCGCGGCAGCGAGAACCTCCAGCGCATCGGGCTCGAGCACATCGTCTGCGTCGAGCGGGACCACGAATCGTCGCGTCGCGCGTGCGAGGCATTGGCGCATCGCGCCCTGGATGCCGGCGTTCTCGTCACACGCAAAGCGCTGGACTCGATGGTCGGCCGCGATGCGATCGAGCACCTGCACGACGTCGTCGGGCACCGGGCCGTTCTCGAGCACGATCCATTCGAAGTCGGCATGGCGCTGCTCGAGAAGCGAGCGCGCGGTCAGCTCGAAGAACTGGGCCGGCGTGCGGGAGTAGACGCTCGTCAGGATCGAGAACGACACCGCCGAGGAGGCCCGCGGCAGGACGGCGCGCGCCATCCGGTCGGCTTCGAGCATCTGTTCGTCCGTCAGCGGCGGTCCCGGCTCGCCGAACGGCCGCCGGCGCACCTCGATCGAACCGGCTGGTACGCCGGCGTGCGCAGCGCGATGTGGCGGCCAGAGATAGCGCCGATCGGGCATCAAGTCGACATTGCACGCGCTTGAAGGCCTCGTGCTCACGTCGCGGACCATGCTGCCGCGGATCGACGCTTGGTATCGGCGGAGAGGAACGGCGTGTAGATGACCCGCCGCCCCTGTCGACGCGACCGCTGCGCCGAGCCACGCGCCGAGCTGGCCGAGCGACACGTCCGCACGGCACAGAGCGTGACGAGCGCATCGAGCGGCCAGATTCGGATCGAGCACGCAGTGGTCGAGTGACACCGCGCTGACCGAATGCGGCTTCCACGCCTGGGCGTGGTACCCCGGATCCTCGAGCGGCCGGCCGCGATCGGGCGCGTCGCATCCGCGGCCGAACCCGAAGTACGCGCCGGCGTCGACGATGCGGCCGTTCTGATGCAGGCGGCCGCCCACCATCGCGGTATCCGGGAACAGCTCGAAGAGACCCATTGCCTCGAGCGCCCAGACGTCGTCCACGATCCGCGTGTCGTGCCACAGGACGTGCAGCAGGCGGCCGCTCTCGGCCGCTCGCGCGGCAAGGCGTGCCAGGCCCGGCACGCCGTCGGCCGGATCGAGATGGACGACGTCGTGCGGAATGTCCGGCTGATAGCTTGATATCAGGTAGACGCGTCTGCCGAGCCGCGCCAGGACCACGGTCGTAATCGGACGCGGGGTCGGTCGCGTCTCGGCGCATCCACCAGTCAGGCATGCCGCCGAACAGCGGCGAGAGTTCCACCCGAAAGCGTCCGGTCTTCGACAGCCCCGCGAGGAGCTTGCGTCAAGCACGCGGCGCTGCGAGTCGTAGACGAACGGCTTCGAGTGGATATTTCCGGACGTCGACGCCTGGTGCATGCGCCAGCTGTAGAGCACCTCGGGAATGTGCAGCGGCGTGTGGCCGGCAAGCAGGAAGCGCAGCGAACGTGTCCCAGTCGTGGCTGCCCTCCGCCTGCGTGTCGGTGTAGGCGCCGAGCTGCAGCGCCAGCTGGCGATCGACGATGCTGAGGTGCGCGATGTAGCACGAGTTCGCGAAGAGGACCGGATCGAACGAGGGTTTGAAGTAGGGCGAGCTGAAGCGATCGCCGTCGAGCTTGTCTTCGTCGGTGTATGCGAGTGCCGGATAGCCGGCCTCGCCGAGCGCGTGTGAGACGACGCGGATGCAGTCGGGCGTCAGGAGATCGTCGTGGTCGACCGTCGCCGTGTAGCGATTGACCGCGTGCTCGAGACAGAGGCGCGTGCCCTCGATGATCCCGAGGTTGCGCTCCGACCGGAGAAAGCGAACGCCGCGCTCGCGGCGCACCCGCTCGATCGACGCCCTGGTGGCAGAATTGTCAGACCCGTTGTCGAGCACGACCCACTCGAACGACGCGGCGTCGGCATCCTGGCTCAGGACGCTGTCGGCGAGCGCCTCGAGGTATTCGGGCGGCGTATTCCACACCGGCGTCAGCAGGCTGATCAGGCCACGGTTCCGGGCGCGAGGGGTACTGCGTGCGGCGTCGCGCGAACGCCTGGAGACGATGCACCTCGTACTCGTCGCGGGGCCAGTTCCGGAAGCCGGGCGCGACGATCGACGTGCCTTCGTCATCGCGGCTTCGCTCGCCTTCCCTCACGGGACTTCCCTGGAGCACCGCCAGTTCGTCGAACAGCCTCGGCACGACCTCAGCCAGGCTGCTGCGCCAGCTCGCCGGCAGGTTGATCGCGGCAGCGGCCCGGCGTCCCTCCACATCGTCGAGGCGTGCCACGGCGGCTTCGAGCCCTTCCGAGATGCCCTCGAGTGTCGGGGGAACACCGATGATGTTGGCCGAGAGCTCGGCGAGCGCTTCCGGCGTCTTGTTCGCGAACGCCGTCGTCACCGCGAGGCCGCCGCAGGCCGCCATCTCGAGCGGCGGATAGCTGGGATGCGGAGACAGCATGAGCGACAGGAGGATGTCGCTTTCGCGCATCTGTTGCGCGTAACCCGCGAGGTCGAGCCAGGGCGCCGGCACCAGCGTGGCGCCGCGGCCGAGCGAGACGGCCGGGAACGACTCACCCATGCCGACGAACTCCCAGCGTTCGGGGTCGAGCGTGCCGTCGGCCACCGCCTTCTCGAGCGCGGCCACGCCGAGTTCGAACAGGTTCCGCAGGCCGTTGGTGGGCCGTGCGTAGAACAACAGGCGCCTGCGTGCCCGAGTGGAGCGATCGAACGCCGGGAAGAAGAGCGTGCGATCGACGGCCGGCTGAAAGACGAGGCTTCGCTCGACGAACGCCGGGTCGGCGAAGCGCCCGATGCGCTCGCGGACGAGGAACTCGTGGAGCCATTGTGAGTTGACGACCGGAAGATGATCGAGCGAGTAGGTTTCGGCCGCGAGCGCCTGCTGCGTCGAGGCCGGGTGGAACAGCGGCTCGTAGTCCTGGATCAGATAGACGAAGCGCGAGTGTTGCGTCTGGCGGACCGCATACTTGGCCTGCTGGGCCGTCCACCACGCCGTGGCCATGAACAGATCGCGTGCGCCGATGGCCAGCGGTACGGCGCGGTCGTTCGCCGACACGAGCTGGACGTCCGCCGGCAGGTCGGTGCCGAGGAGGCCGCGCATGTGCGCCCTGAACGGCGCGAGGTCTTCATCGAACGCGAACTCGGTGCTGATCAAGCGGACGCGGACGCCTGACAGGGCCAGCCGTCCCGCGATCTCGAGCGCGGTGTTGGGCCCGCCCGACAGGCTCACGCATCGCCAGGCCGGGAACGAGGACGTTCAGACGGGGCTCGTTGAGGAGCTGCGGCGCCACGACCAGGTTGAGCGGGTTGAACCATGGCAAGCGGCCTTGCGGCGGGACGTATCCGGTGAGCCTTCCGGAAACCGGCGACCGTCTCAGCGCCAATGCCGCGCTCCGCCTCGGCTCTTGCCGCCTTGGCGCTTTCCTTCGCCCGTGCGGCCTTTGCCTTCTCCTTGGCTCGTGCCGCCTTCGCTCTCTCGCCGGCTTCGCCGCCTTCACTCGCTTTTCGGTTCTCGCCGCCTTGACTCGCTGCTTGGTTCCTGCAGCGGCTCCAGCTCTCAGATAGTGGACGCAGCGGATTGATACCGGCCGCGGCCACCTCGGGGTTCGATGCCAGGTAGAACGCGGCGTCGAATCGCGGATGCGGGGCCAGGCCGTGAACTCCGCCCGCCTCGAGGTAGTGCACAAGCGGGTTCACGCCGGCGGCGGCGACGTCGGGGTTCGACTGCAGGTAGAACGAGGAGTCGAACCAGGGGATGCGGATCGCGACCCTCACGGGCGCCCCGCTCGAGATAGTGCACGAGCGGATCGACACGGGCCTTGTCGACGTCGGGATAGCGCTTCCGATACCACGTCGCGTCGAACAGGCCGCTCTCGACAACAAGCGCATACTCGCGGCGGCCTTTGGTGATGCGCTCCCTCACCCACCCGCGGACGCGCGCCAGTACCCGGGTAGGGGACAGCAATGTGCGCGCCTTGCTGAATTGCCGCAGCGGCGCCGTCAACCGCCACGAACGAGAGGACAGAAGGATCTGCAGCTTGCGTTGGACGGCTCTTGTCCGCGCGTCAGCCTTCGCGCTCGCCGTACGCAGACGGACTCGCTCCTCCTTCAGTCGCGCTATTCGTTCGACCTGCGTCGCAACCTTCGCTCGCACCCTTGCCAGGGCTCTGGCCGCGGTCGCGTTCGTCTTGGCTTCGACGAGCAGGCGCGCATCCCTTTCGGCAAGCGCCGACTGGGCTTCGGAAAGCGCCGACTGGGCGTTCCGAAGATCCCTTTCCGCATCCTGAAGGTTCTGGACGGTCGCGGCGACCTGCGCTTCCAGTGTGTGGACCGACTCGTCCTTTTCGCGAACCGCCTCCCTGAGCTCGGCGACGATGTCATCGAGCTTCGCAATGTGCACGTCTTTCAGCAAGCTGACGAGCGCGTATTCAGCTCGCTGACCTGCCGGTGGGCCGCTTCGACTTCACGCGCTGAGCGCTCGCGCAGCTCCTCTCGCCAACCAAGGATGCCGGTGAGCAGCTCCTGAGCCAGAATGCGGCGACTCGCTCGGATCGCTGGACCGCACTGCCGTCGATGACACCGGCGGCCGTCTCGGCGTGCGCGGGCGACGTAAACGCGCAGAAAGAAGCGGCGGTAGTGCGCCGCGCCCGCGCGCGATAAGGGCGCTCGCGCGTTGACCGCGGCCGCGAAGCGGCGCTTCGCTTCGTCGTCACCGAAGTCGCACGCGTAGATGAAGTCGAGCGCGTTGAACACGAGCCATTCGTCCAGCGGGGCGTTGTCGGCGACCAGCACGATCTCAGGCTCGTTGAACCAGGACACGATCTCCGCGGCATCCGGCAACCCGTTGTCGCGATGCTCCACGAGGAAGTCGACCTCGCGGCCCGACACGGCCTTCGCACACGCCGAGAACCGACGCTCGGCTTCAACGACTTCCGGCGTGTTTACCGGGCAGCACACGATCGTGGCCAGCCGTGAGACCCGCTGCAGCTCGCGAATCAGACTCGGCCGTTGCGCCGGTGGCACGTGTTCCAGCACCTCGATGGCGACGGCCACGTCGAAGGCTCCGTCCTCGAACGGCAGCGGCTCGCCCGGCTGCAGCCGGACGATTGAGGGATCGTCGAATTGATCGACGTCCGCGCGAACGATCTCGAACCGCGGTGAAATGAATGCCGCAGTCAGCGCCACCGGACCGCTTCCGACGTCGAGTAGGGTGAGGGCGCCGCTGCCTATCGCTGGAGAGGATGTCGGTCAGCCTCGCGAGAAGAGAGTAGCGCTGATAGATGTCGGGTTGCCAGGCCAGACGGCCATCGAAAAATTCGTTCAACATTACGCTCCTGGCGCGAACCTCCGGCACGCCGTGGCGGGGCCATGTGGGAAGAGGGGCACTGGCCGTCTCACGAATCGCATGATATCGCACTGACCGGACCATCAGGCTCAGGGCCGCATGCCGCCGCTCGTACGTCGCTGCGATGCGACAAGTTGCTGGCTGCAGGACCGCCCATTACAATGACGCCCATGGCCGAGATTCACTCCGTGCCGCAACACACCCGAATGTCGGCCGCCGCTCTCGCCGGTGCATCCAGTCGCGCGCTCCCAGCCGATGACACATGTCGAGACACGCTGGCGATGAAGGCCGTGATCCTCGCAGGAGGACTCGGCACCCGGCTCTCCGAGGAAACGGAAGCGCGCCCCAAGCCGATGATCGAAATCGGCGGCAAGCCGATCATCTGGCACATCATGAAGATCTACTCGAGCTACGGGGTGAACGAGTTCGTGGTGTGCCTCGGCTACAAGGGCTACCTGCTCAAGGAGTACTTCGCGAACTACCACCTCCACGAGACCGACGTGACGTTCGATATCGGCCAGAACACGATGGAGGTCCATCACCGCCGCGCGGAGCCCTGGCGGGTGACGCTCGTCGATACCGGCACGGAGACGATGACCGGAGGGCGGCTGCGCCGCGTCGCGGACTATCTCGGTCATGAGACGTTCTGCATGACCTATGGCGACGGCGTCTCGGACGTGAACATCCGGCGACTGCTCGACTTCCACACGGCCAGCGGCTTGTCGGCGACGCTGACCGCCGTCCGCCCGCCGGGACGCTTCGGTGCGCTCGAGCTCGACGACGTCAAGGTGGATGCGTTTCAGGAAAAGCCGGTCGGGGACGGCGGCTGGATCAACGGCGGCTTCTTCGTCCTCTCCCCCGCCGTCCTCGACTACATCGCCGGCGACGACACCGTGTGGGAGCAGGAGCCGCTCGAGCGCCTCGCACGCGAGGGTCAGCTCGCCGCCTATCGCCACGACGGATTCTGGCAGCCGATGGACACGCTCCGCGACAAGCGCCAGCTCGAAGAGCTCTGGCGGGCCGGACGCGCGCCGTGGAAGACGTGGTGATCGCAGATCGCGAGTTCTGGCGCGACCGACGCGTCCTCGTCACCGGGCACACGGGCTTCAAGGGCGCCTGGCTCAGTCTCTGGCTCGGCGCGACTGGGCGCCCGCGTCACGCGGCTTTGCGCTGCCGCCCACGACCTCGCCCAACCTCTTCACGCTGGCGGCCATCGAGCGGCGGATCGATTCGCAGCTCGGTGACGTGCGCGACCCGTCAGCGGTCGATGCCGTGATGGCGCAGTCTCGCCCCGAGGTGGTGTTCCATCTCGCCGCACAGGCGCTGGTGCGGCGGTCGTACGTCGATCCGGTCGGCACCTACGCGACCAACGTGATGGGAACGGCACACGTCCTCGATGCCGCCCGACGCGCGTCCGGGCTGCGCGCGATCGTGGTGGTCACGAGCGACAAGTGCTACGAGAACCGTGAATGGTGGTGGCCCTATCGCGAGGACGAGGCCATGGGCGGTCACGATCCGTACAGCAGCAGCAAGGGCTGTGCGGAGCTGGTCACGGCTGCCTGGCGGCGCTCGTTCTTTCCTGTCGGACGGCGCCGCGCCGGTTGGCGTGGGATCGGCCCGAGCCGGGAATGTCATCGGCGGTGGCGATTGGGCAGAGGATCGACTCGTCCCCGACTGTATGCGGGCCTTTGCGCGGGCGAGCCCGTTGTCCTTCGGCATCCAGCCGCCGTGCGCCCCTGGCAGCACGTGCTCGAGCCGCTGTCGGGCTATCTCTCGCTCGCGGAGCGCCTGTCGAGCGATCCACGTGGGTTCGGCGAAGCCTGGAACTTCGGTCCGACGGCCGACGAGGCGCGGCCGGTCGCATGGGTGGTCGATCGACTGAGCCGGTTCTGGGGTGATGGCGCGCGATGGGAGCCCGATCCCGGCACGCATCCCCACGAAGCGGGACTCCTGCAGGTCGATGCCTCGAAGGCCCGGGCCCGTCTGGGTTGGACACCACGCCTGTCGCTCGAAGAGGGCCTGCGCTGGACCGTGGACTGGTACAGGCGCGTCGGAGCCGGCGAGGACGCGGCCGCCCTGACCCTCGACCAGATCGAGCGCTTCGAAAGCGCTGGAACAGCGGCAGTGAAAGAACGAGATCCCGTGGCGACTAGCGCGTGCCGTTTGTGCGGCCAGCCCTTGTCGGAGACCTTCGTCGATCTCGGGCTGTCACCACTGTCCAACGCCTACGTGCCGCCCGCTCGTTTGTCGCAAAAGGAAAGCTTCTATCCGCTGCACGTCTTCGTGTGCGGACGCTGCCTGCTCGTGCAACTCGACGAGTTCGAGAGCCCGGAGAACATCTTCAGCGACTATCTGTATTTCTCGTCGTTCTCCGACCTCTGGCTCGCCCACTGCCGGGCGTACGCCGACAACATGGTCGAACGATTCGGCCTCGGAGCTCAGTCGCAGGTCGTCGAGGTCGCGAGCAACGACGGCTACCTGCTGCAGTATTTCCTGCCCCACGGCGTGCCGGTCCTGGGCGTCGAACCGGCCGCCAACGTCGCACAGACGGCCATCGCCAAAGGAATTCCCACGGAGGTGGCCTTCTTCGGCACCGAGACGGCACAGCGGCTCCGCGCACGCGGTGTCGAAGCCGACCTCATCGCCGGCAACAACGTGCTCGCGCACGTGCCCCGGCTGCTCGACTTCGTCCAGGGCTTGCAGATTCTGCTGAAGCCCGACGGGGTCGTCACGATCGAGGTGCCTCACCTCCTTCGGCTGGTCGCCGAGAACCAGTTCGACACGATCTACCACGAGCACTTCTCGTATTTCTCGCTGCTCGTCCTGGACGACCCTCTTTGCCACGCGTTGCACATGCGCATCGTCGACGTCGAGGAGCTCTGGACGCATGGCGGATCGTTGCGCGTGTACGTGCGGCACGCGGACGCGGCCGGTTCGCCGACGGAGGCCGTGGCTGACGTGCTCGCGCGCGAACGCGCGGCCGGTCTCGACGGACTCGCCGGCTATCGACGCTTCGCGTCGCAGGTCGTGCGGACGAAGTGCGACGTGCTCGCGTTCTTCGTCGAGGCGGCACGACGCGGTCAGACGGTCGTCGGCTACGGCGCACCCGCGAAGGGCAACACGCTCCTGAATTACTGCGGCATCGGCCCGGAGCTGATGCCCTTCACGGTCGACCGCAGCCCATCACAAACAGGGTCTCTACCTGCCCGGCACACGCATCCCGATCCGCGCACCGGAAGCGTTGCTCGCGTCCAGGCCCGACTACGTGTTCATCCTGCCGTGGAACCTGCGGGACGAGATCACGCAGCAGATGTCCGCCGTTCGCGAGTGGGGCGGACGCTTCGTCGTCCCGATTCCCGAGCTCACTGTGTTCTGATGCGCTTCACGCCCGTCCGGGCTTCCCGACACCGTGATCGTCGATATCGAGGAGCACGTCGATGCTCGGGGTCTCTTCGCGCGGACGTTCTGCGAGGAGGAGTTCGCGGCCGCCGGGTTGCCGACGCGGTTCGTCCAGTCCAGCGTCTCGTTCAACGCGCATCGTGGCACCCTGCGGGGCCTGCACTACCAGGTGCCTCCCAAGGCCGAAGGAAAGCTCGTGCGCTGTACGCGTGGCGCCGTCCACGACGTCGTCGTCGATCTGCGGTCCTCGTCGGCCAGCCTTTCTCCGATGGATCTCGCGTCGAGCTCACGGCGGAGAACCGGCGGGCGCTCTATATTCCTCCGGGGTGTGCGCACGGTTTCCAGACGCTGCTGGACGATTCGGAAGTGTTGTACTTGATGACAGAGTTCTACGCGCCCGAGATGGCGCGAGGCGTCCGCTGGAACGATCCGATGTTCGGTATCGCGTGGCCGATTGCCAACCCCACGATGTCGGAACGCGACGCCACGTATCCTGACTTTCAGCCATGAAGCGAGCGCTCGTCACCGGTGGCACAGGATTCATCGGTCGCCACACGCTCCCTGAGCTCGTGGCGCGCGGACTTCGAGGTGCACGTCGCGGGACGATCGACGCCGTTCCGCCGATCTTTCCGCGGCGTCACGTTTCACGAGTGCGACCTGCTCGACGCCAGCGCAGCGCGCCTTCTGATCGGCACGGCTCGCGCCAACGCATCTCCTTCATCTTGGCTGGTATGCGACGCCCGGTCTCTTCTGGACGTCGCTGGAGAACCTGCGCTGGGTGGCCGCCAGCCTGAACCTCTATCTCGCGTTTGCCGATGCCGGCGGCACTCGCGCCGTGATGGCCGGCTCCTGCGCCGAGTACGACTGGTCCTACGCCGAATTGAACGAGGCATCCGACGCCGCTGGCGCCGCAAACGCTGTACGGCCAGTCGAAACATGCGCTGCGCGCATTGCTCGATCAGGCGGGACTTCAGACGTCCGTGCGGATGGCCTGGGGCCGCGTTTTCTTTCTCTACGGACCCCACGAAGCGCCAGGCCGGCTCGTCAGCGACGTGATCCAGTCGTTGCTCGAGCGGCGCGAGGCTCACTGCTCGGACGGCACTCAGCAGCGCGACTTCATGCACGTGATCGATGTGGGGCGTGCATTCGCCGCCGTTCTCGACAGCGACATCACAGGACCTGTCAATATCGCGTCGGGCGTCTGCGTGCCGGTGCGGTCGATCGTCTCGACTCTCGGCTCTCTGCTTCAGGCGTCCGACCTGATCCGGTTCGGCGCCGCGCAACCGTCCCAATGAGCCACCGCGACTCGCCGCGTCAATCGACATCCTCCACGGCCAGCTCGGGATTTCGTCCCGTACACGATCTCGAGTCCGGTCTCGCGAACACTGTCGATTGGTGGCGCTCGCAATCCAGGTAACGGCACCGGCCCATCGCATGTGCCCGGACGAGAACGCCCGGCTCGCCTCACGATTCAGTGGCATCGGATCAACGAACTCGGTTCAACCGGCGCTCGCGCCAGCTGCCGACCGACGACGCCGGCGCGCTGTCGTAGCCAAGCAATCGGGCCAGGGAAGGGTCGTCGCTGTGACGCCCGCCCAATACCCCAGGCAGTGAGATCTGCTGCGCGATCAAAGGAATCGTGTAGACGTGATTCACCGCCCGCCGCATGGTGTCGGTGCGGTTCACGCCGGCGCGGTGGAACAGCATCGAGTCGAACACGATGAACGAGCCGCGATCGGCCGCGATCGGTACATCGATCTCGGCCGCCAGCCGTTCGGATGGGAAGCGCTCGAATTTGTGCGAACCCGGGAGAATGGTGGTGGCGCCGGTCTCCGGCCGGAACGGATCGAGACAGAACAGCGCGCTGATCGCGAGCGGTTCGCTCGCGACCCAGTGCTGGTACGGCAGGTCCCGGTGATACGCCCGCTGCGTGTGGTCCTGACGCGGGGCGTTGAAGACGCCGTTCTGCTGCATGAGCACGACATACTCCCCAAGCAGACGACGGACGATTGCCAGCACGGCCGGATGCGCGGCAAGACGCAGGAAGGCTTCGTCGTAGGCCAGTGGACAACGCGCGGTCTGCCGATCCCCGATCGCCTCGAGTCGATCGCCACCGAATTCCTGGACCTGCTGCTCGAGGACGGCATCGAGCCGGATCGAAAGGTCATCCAGTTCGCCATCGGTGAACCCGCCGGCGACGACGGTGCAACCAATGCGACGAATGCGCTCGACGTGGAGCTCAGTAACGTCCGCCGCGACATCCCGTTCGGTGACACCATACGCGCCCGACGTCATTTCCTGCCCCCTGCCCCTGTCCCCTGTACCCTGTCCCCTGTACCCTTTCAAGGCACAAGATCGTACCATGTGACCACGTCCGCGAATCGTGAACGCAAGCGCGCGGCAACCGCCGGTTGATCCTGTGATCGCACTCCGACCAACACTGTGGATCCTGAGGTCACTTCGTCGAGCCGCCGGTGGGGACGATCGCCGAACATCGCTCCGGTCACTTCCCCCTCGTCTGTCGCGCACGCGTGCACCCGCGCCCACACGGACGGCGCATACGCTCGCAGCAGGCTCGCTGCCTCTCCGGCTCCGAAACAGACGACGTGTTGCGGCAGCCGTGCGAGCAACCGCGTATCGAGCTGTTGCCAGCCACGCAGATAGGCCTGCCGCTCCGCGAGCAACGCATCCCCGTCTGGATGGGGAACAGGCGAGGCACCCGCCTGACCCTCTGCCACGATCATCTGAAATGGTCCCAGCTCGCGCGGTGCCCGCAGCCAGTGAGTCACCGTGAAGCCCGACGAGCCAAGTAACGCCTCGAGATGCGCCGGCAAGAGAGAGTACAGGTGATCGGCAATCAGCAGTTCGACCCCAGGCGTCGAACCGTCAGGACAGACGATCACCAGTTGTCCATTCACACCAACGGCGCTGGCCAATGCACAGACGAAGGCGCGTGGATCCGGCGTGTGCTCGATCACGTTGACGCTGAAGACAAGCTCAGCGCGAGTGTCGGCAGCCGCGTCCGTGACGCTGCCGACCCGAACGTCGAGCCCGGCCTCCTGCGCAAACCGTACGCTGGCCGGTGAAGGGTCGCAGCCTCTCACGTCTGCGTGCGGCCAGTGCTCGCGCAGCGCAAGCAGCAGCGAGCCATTACCGCAACCAACGTCGAGCAGCCGTTCCGGACGCTTCACCGCCCCGGCGATCCAGTCTGCATAGGCGGCCTGGCGGGCGCGTTCTGCCCGTCGCCCCGGAGCATGTGCGTACAACTGATAGTTGCAATCGAAATCGGCGGCGGGCGGCAGCTCCGGGCTTCGAAAGACGAGGTGGCAGTTCCTGCAGGAGCGCTTGCCCAGCGGAGTCGGGACGACACGCCAGTCGCTGGTCATCGACTGCGTGGACGGATCAGACAGGCGCACGGTGTCGGGGCTCAGGCAGAAGGGACAGACGTCCGGCGACCGCATGCTAGAATCGCGCATTCCGCCCCAGAAACGCGTCGCTATCGTTCAATCGAGTTATATCCCGTGGAAAGGGTACTTCGATCTGATCCGAGCGGTCGACGAATTCATCCTCCTCGACGAAGTGCAATTCACGAAGCGTGACTGGCGGAGCCGCAACCGCATCAAGACCAAGGACGGTCTCGCCTGGCTCACCGTCCCGGTCGAATCCAAGGGCAAGTACGAGCAGCGCATCTGCGACACCGTGATTGCGTCGACTGACTGGGGGACACGGCACTGGCGGACGCTCTGCAGCGCGTACGCGCGGACTGCCGCGTTCCCGGCCTATGCACCAGCGCTGGAAGCGATTTACCTGGCGCCGCCGTCGGATCGTCTGAGCGTGGTCAATCGGACGCTGATCGAGGCGATCTGCCGCGCGCTCGGCATCGCAACGCCGATTCGGTGGTCCTCGGAGTACGAGGCGCGTTCAGGACGCAACGAGCGACTGATCGATCTGTGCGTCGCGGCGGGCGCCACGATGTACCTGTCCGGCCCGGCGGCACGTTCGTATATCGACGTCCGCGCATTTGCCGACGCCGGGGTCGAGGTACGGTTTGCGGATTACGCCGGGTACGCAGAATACCCACAGCCGTATCCGCCGTTCGAGCACGCGGTGAGCGCGCTCGATCTGCTGTTCTGCACCGGCGACCGCGCCATCGAGTACATGAAGAATGTCTGGCCGGCACAGTGACACCGGTCATACCCGCGTGACCCGCTGTCACGTTTCACTCGCGGCCGCACAGACGCGACGAATGGTCCTGGCGACGCTGACATCAAGGTGCACACGGCGGCAATGAGAACACCCGGCGTGATGCTGTCGATCGTAACCTCGATGTACCGGTCAGCTCCTTACCTGCAGGAGTTCTATGACCGCTGTTCGGTGGCGGCGCGTCAACTCACCGACTCGTACGAGTTCGTCTTCGTCAACGACGGCTCACCCGACGAGTCGTTGCAGATCGTCTTGCAGTTACGCGAACGTGACCCGCGGGTGCGGGTGGTCGATCTGTCCCGGAATTTCGGTCATCACAAGGCGCTGATGACCGGGCTGGCCCGGGCACGCGGCGAACGCGTGTTCCTGCTCGACTGCGATCTCGAAGAAGATCCGGCCTGGCTGCTGACTTTCGACCAGAACATGCGGGACACCAAAGCGGACGTCATCTATGGTGTCCAGGCAGAACGGAAAGGCGGGTGGTTCGAGCGCGTCACCGGTGACCTGTTCTTCAAGGTGTTCAACCAGCTGCTGACCGATCCGATTCCACCCAACGTGGTGACAGTCCGGCTGATGACGGCGAGATACGTGCGCGCGCTGGTCGCGCACAAGGATCAGGAAGTCTGCCTCGCCGCCCTCTGGCAGGTTACCGGCTTCGATCAGCGGCCGGTGTCAGTCGCCAAGGGAAGCCGCGGTGAAACCAGCTACAGCGTCCGGCGGCGGATCTCGGTGCTCGTGAACGCGCTCACGTCGTTCAGCAATCGCCCGCTGATCTACATCTTCTATCTCGGCTCGCTGGTGATGCTGTCGTCGCTGCTGGCGGGCGGATACCTGATTTACGAAGCGCTGCGGGGCCACTTCGGCGTGCCTGGCTGGGCCTCGATCATGGTGTCGATCTGGTTCCTGGGCGGGCTGACGATCTTCTGCGTCGGCGTCGTCGGCGTCTACGTAGCCAAAGTCTTCACCGAGACCAAGGACCGCCCCTACACCGTCGTGCGCCACGATTACGACGTCGAACAGCCGTGAACCATCCGCTGCACCCGCGGGTACGCGACTACTACGACCGCAAGCTCCAGGCGCATGGACCCACTCCAGCCGGCGTGGACTGGAACTCTCTGGCGTCGCAACAGCTGCGGTTCGCCCAACTGGCCAGGCTCTGGGACGGCGAGCGCGACGGGTCGCTGCTCGACGTTGGCTGCGGATACGGCGCGCTCCTGCCATGGCTGCGCGCCAGGAACTTCGACGGGTCGTACGTGGGATTCGACCTCAGCCCCGAGATGATTCACACCGCAATCGCAGCCGCGACCAGCTCAGGGCTGAACGGCTGGCGCTTCCTGTCCGATCGCAGTGAACTGACGCCGGCAGACTTCGTCGTCGCCAGCGGAATCTTCAACGTCCGCATGGATACGGGGGACGCCGATTGGCACGACTATATGATCTCGACGATCGATGATCTCGCCGCTCTGGCCAGACGCGGATTCGCCTTCAATGCGCTGACGGCCTATTCGGACCCGGACAAGCAGCGAAAGGATCTGTATTACGCCGATCCGCTGGAGATCTTCGATTACTGCAAGCGCAATCACTCGCCACTCGTGACACTCCTTCACGACTACCCGTTGTACGAATTTACGATCGTCGTCCGGCGGCCTCAGTGACCTCTCAGGCTGGCGTCGTCATGGAATCGGTTCAGGTAGTCCGACGCTGGCGGTTTGACCATGCCGGCGCGTTGTACGCTTGCAGCTGAAACCGTTCACCAGACCATGGCTCGACTCGTCATCTTCGGCGCCGGCGACATCGCCCGGCTCGCACACCACTACTTCACGCGGGACAGCTCGCATGACGTGGTGGGATTCGTCACCGACCGCGAGCACCGGCGCGCCGACAGTTTTCTCGGCCTTCCCTGGGTCGAGGTCGGGCAGTTGCGCGACCGGTTTCCGACATCGGAGCACGAGGCGTTCGTCGCGATCAGTTACGCCAGGATGAATCGCGTGCGCGCGGAGAAGTACGCGCTGATGCGCGACGCCGGCTATCGCCTTGCCACTTACATCAGTTCACGGTGCTCCTACCTGTCTGAGTCACTGCCCGGCGACAACTGCTTCATCCTCGAGGACAACACGATCCAGCCGTTCGTGACGGTCGGCAGCAACGTGACGCTGTGGAGCGGGAACCACATCGGGCACGACTCGCGGATCGACGATCATTGTTTCATCAGTTCGCACGTCGTGATTTCCGGCCACGTGAGAGTCGGTGCCTATTCGTTCATCGGCGTCAACGCCACGCTGCGCAACTCGATCACGATCGGCGAAGCGAGCCTGATCGGCGCCGGCGCGCTCGATCATGAAGGACACACGGCCGCGCTCGGTGTTCGTGCCGGATCGGACGAAGGTCTTCCCGAAGTCGAGCGACGAGATCGACCTGTGAGCTGGCGACGTCTCGGGCCGCTACGGCTGGATACCGCCGGCGTCAGCTGGGCGGCGACGCACGCTGCCCTGCCGGTCGCTGAACCTGTGGATCACGGCGTGTGGAATCTGTACCTGAGTCTGCGCGACGAACAAGGACGGGCTCGAATCGGTCGAGCCACGTTGACGTTCGCGCCGACGCCCCAGCTCACGCCGCTCGACCCTGAGCCGGTGCTGGATCTGGGCGTCCTTGGCGCCTTCGACGATAGCGGCGTCGTCGGCTCCTGTCTTGTCAACGACGGCGACCGTCGCCTGCTGTATTACACCGGTTGGGCCCGCGGGGTCACCGTACCCTTCTACCTCACGACTGGCGTGGCCATCAGCACCGACGGTGACCGCTTCAGCGCGGATTTCCGACGGACCGCTGCTCGACCGCAATGCGGTGGATCCGTTTCTGACCGCGTCACCATTCGTCCTGCGCGACGATTCCGCCTGGCGCATGTGGTACGTCTCGGGAACACGGTGGTCTGCCACCGACGCTGGTCCACGGCACGAGTACCACATCCGCTACGCTGAATCGTCCGACGGCCTTCGGTGGCAGCGGCATGGAACGGTGTGTCTCGACTACGCCCCTGGAACGGATGAACACGCGTTCGGGCGGCCGTGCGTCCTGGCGCACGACGGCGCGTATTCGATGTGGTACTCGGTCAGGGGGGAGCGTTATGCCATCGGGTACGCCGAATCGGCCGACGGCATTACGTGGATTCGACGCGACGGTGTCGGCGGCCTGTCTCCATCGAATGAGGGCTGGGACAGCGAGATGGTGGAATATCCCTGGGTGTTCGAACGAGCGGGCATCCGCTACATGCTCTACAACGGCAACGGCTACGGTCGCACCGGTGTCGGTCTTGCCGTCTGGGAGCCTCGATAGCGACCATGCTGCCACGGATGGTGCCGTTCAACCGGCCGCACCTGACCGGGCGCGAGTTCGACTACATCCGGCAGGCGGTCGCTGCCGGCCAGCTCGCCGGTAATGGACAGTTCACGCGCCAGTGCCAGGCGTTCCTGGAGGCGCGGCTTGGCGCGCCACGCGTGCTGTTGACCCACTCGTGCACGGCAGCGCTCGAGATGGCGGCGCTCCTTCTCGATATTCGTCCAGGTGACGAAGTAATCATGCCGTCGTTCACGTTCGTGTCGACGGCCAATGCGTTCGTCCTGCGCGGCGCAGTACCCGTCTTCGTCGATATACGGCCCGACACGCAGAACATCGACGAGCGCCTGATCGAGCAGGCAATCACGTCCGCGTACACGCGCCATTGTGGCCGTGCATTACGCCGGGGTCGGGTGCGAGATGGACGCGATCCGCGAGATCGCCCGATCTCGGCAGCCTGATGGTGATCGAGGATGCCGCGCAGGCGCTCGGCTCGACCTACAAGAACCGGCCGCTCGGGTCGCTGGGGAATCTCGGCGCGATCAGCTTTCATGAGACGAAGAACGTCATCTCCGGCGAGGGTGGTGCGCTGGTCATCAATGACGAGGCGCTTGCCGAACGGGCTGAGGTCCTGTGGGAGAAGGGGACCAACCGGTCGCGTTTCCTGCGAGGCGAGGTCGACAAGTACACCTGGGTCGACGTTGGATCGTCATTCCTGCCGGGTGAACTGACGGCGGCATTTCTCTGGGCACAGCTCGAGCACCTCGACGACATCACGGTCCAGCGCCTCGCGCTGTGGGAGGAGTATTACAGCGCCAGCCGGGCGCTGACTCCGCTCGGTGTGCAGCTCCCGCACGTGCCCGATGATCGGGCTCAGAACGCGCATATGTTCTACGTCCTCATCCCGCGCGCGCTCTCCCAGGCCGATCTCCTCGGCGAGATGAACCGGCGTAACGTGAACGCCATCTTCCACTACGTTCCGCTGCATTCGGCTCCTGCCGGGCGTCGCTACGGGCGAACCGGCTCCTCGATGGCAGTCACCGACGACCACAGCGCCCGCCTGGTGAGGCTGCCCCTCTGGCTTGGCATGGGAGCCGACACTCCGCGGCTGGTCGCCGCGGAATTGGGCGCGGCACTCGGAGTGAGAACTTAGCGAGCACATCTTCCAGTTCTCGAGCTGTGGAACAATGTTTTCTGCCGCTTGCGATGCCGAATTCCTCGACGACCACACCTCCGGACACCCTGAAGATCGCGCTCGCCCAGGTGAATCCCACAGTGGGCGATGTCGCCGGCAACCTGGCGCTGGTGCGACGCAGGCGAGAGCAGGCGGCAGCGGCCGGCGCGGACCTGGTGGTCTTCCCGGAACTCGTGCTCGTCGGATATCCGCCCGAAGACCTCGTCCTGCGACCGGCGCTGGTCCAGGCGGCTACGGATGCAGTGCGGGAACTGCAGCAGGACACGGCCGCCGGGGGACCGGGGCTTGTGGTGACCACTCCGTGGGTGAACAACGGATGCCTGCACAATGCCGTGGCGCTCGTGGACGAGGGGCGTATCGATCTGCGGTTCAAGCATGAACTGCCGAACTACGGCGTCTTCGATGAGAAGCGCGTGTTTGCCGCCGGTCCCATCCCAGCCCCGGTGACGTTCCGCGGCGTGCGGATTGGCGTACCGATCTGCGAGGACATCTGGTTTCCGCGCGTCACCGACCATCTGGCCACACTCGGGGCGGAGCTCATGATCGTCCCCAACGGGTCCCCGTTCGAGGTCGACAAATTCGCCAGGCGAGTGGAGCTGGCGCGCGAGCGCGCCTCCGAATCCAGGATACCGATCGCCTACGTCAACCAGGTTGGCGGGCAGGACGAGCTCGTCTTCGATGGCGGTTCGTTTGTCGTCAACGGCGACGGCTCGCTGGCGCAGCTGCTGCCCTTCTTCACTGAAGCGCTGGCCACCACGACCTGGCACCGTGGCACCGGGGTGTTCTGCTGCGAGGGCAATACGGACCTGATTGAACCACCGCGACTGGCCACCATCTACAGCGCCATGATGCTGGGCCTGCGCGATTACGTGAACAAGAACGGATTCCCGGGGATCGTGCTGGGTATGTCGGGCGGTATCGACTCGGCGCTGACGGCCGCTGTTGCGGTCGATGCGCTGGGCGGCGCTCGCGTCCGCGGCGTTCGCCTGCCGTCCCGATTCACCAGCGCCGCGAGTCAGGACGATGCGGATGCATCTGCGAAGCACCTGGGGATGCGGCTGGAGACCATCGCGATCGAGGAGCCGGTCAAAGCGATGGAGGCGACGTTGTCATCGTTGTTTGCGGGTCGCGAGCGCGACGTGACGGAAGAGAACCTGCAGGCGCGCACCCGGGGTGTGCTGCTGATGGCGCTGTCGAACAAGTTCGGTGAGCTGCTGGTGACCACCGGCAACAAGTCGGAGATGTCGGTCGGCTACGCCACCCTTTACGGCGACATGTGCGGCGGTTATTCCGTGTTGAAGGACGTCTACAAGACCGAGGTGTACTCCCTCTCGCGGTGGCGCAACGCGCACCAGCCGGAAGGCGCGCTCGGACCCGCGGGACAGGTCATCCCGGAGTCGTCCATCACCAAAGCGCCAACTGCGGAATTGCGGCCCAACCAGACCGATCAGGACTCGCTGCCGCCGTACGACGAACTCGACGCGATCCTGCAGGCGCTGATCGAAGAAGAGCTGAGTGTGCCCGAGATCGTCGCGCGCGGCTTCTCACACGCCACCGTGACCCGCGTGCAGCGGATGCTCTACTCCGCAGAATACAAGCGCAGACAGGCGCCGCCCGGCGTCAAGATCACGCGCCGCAGCTTCGGACGCGATCGGCGGTATCCGATTACGAACGGGTTCCGTGAACCGTGATTCACGCCACCGCCGGCTGCTTGCGGAGGACAACCACGAAGGGCACGACGCACACGAAGAAAACCACTGCATCAGAGAGCTTCGGCGCGCTGCCATAGCGGCGTGGTCTTCGTGACCTTCGTGCTCTTCGTGGTTGCTGTCGTGGCGGTGACGACTATCGCGACCGCGATTTCACTGCGGCACGGGTCTCGCGTTCGACTTCGCGGCGGCGGATCGTCTCGCGCTTGTCGTGCGCCTGCTTGCCCTTTGCCAGGCCGAGCCGCACCTTGACGCGACCGTTCTTCAGATAGAGCTCCAGCGGGACGAGCGTGAAACCCTTTTCCGCTGTCTGGCCAACCATCTTCCGGATCTCGTGGGCGTGCAACAGCAGCTTTCGCTGGCGCAGTTCCGCATGGTCGGCGGATCCGCGATGGCTGTACGGGCTGATGTGGACGTTCATCATCCACACCTCGCCGTTCTGCACACGCGCATAGCTGTCGCGCAGGTTCACGCGTCCTTCGCGGATCGATTTCACTTCCGTCCCGAGCAGCGCGAGACCTGCCTCCCACGTCTCGAGGATGTGGTAGTCGTGTCGCGCCTTGCGGTTTTCGGCAATGACGCGCTGGGCGTTCTCGCGATCAGTCTTTGGCGTGGTCATCGACAGCAACGTATGGTTCCATCGGCCTGGCCGCCGTCAGCGCGCGCACACCGCGTCGGTACATCGGCCGCGAGTCCGATTCGCCGCCACCATGCGATACACCGCGCGGCCGACGCCGCGGATTCCGGGAAGCGCTCCGATCAGTCCTGGCACCCATAACAGCGGCACCACCGCGGCGATGCGGAGAAATCCATCGAACCCGGCTCGACGCGAGCCGTCAGGCGCGACCACGTGCATGGCGGTCAATGCGGTCACCTCGTCGAGGCCCGGCGCGAAACGCTCCCGCACCGCCGCGTCGGATCCATCCTCGAACGACAGCCGATCGAGCCAGTCGATCCGCGACAGTCGCCGGGCGAGTCGGCGGCACATGGGACAGCCGCCGTCGATCAGCACGATCAGGCGCGGAAACATCGCCACCGGTTCATTGTACGGCGAGGCCAGCCGGCTGGCACCGGTTCCGGCCCTGCAGAACGCTATGATCGGTCACGTTTACGGAGGGCTGATGCCGCGTGCACTCGTTCGAACCTGCGGGAATTCCGCCTCGGCATGCATCCTGGCGGCGCTGCTGTTCGTCACGGTAAGCGTGGCGGGCTGCAGCCGCTCGGACACCGCGCTGCAGGAGGAATTGCGGAAGCAACTCGCCGAAGACGCCCGCATGACTGGCTCGCATGTAACCGTCAGCGTCAATCAGGGGACGGCACTCATCCGGGGTGAGACCCAATCGGCGGCGCAGCAGCAGCGGGCGGTGGACATTGCGCAGGCCGTGAAGGGCCTGACCCAGGTGCAGACGGAGATGCGCTTGAGCGACGCGGGGCTCACCGCGGAGCTCGAGAAGGCGATCGCGGCCGATCCGGCGGTGAGCCAGGTCCCGCTCCGCGTCGAGGTCAAGGATGCGGAAGTGAGACTGTACAGCGATCAGACCAACGCCGGCCAACGGGCCAGGCTGCGAGACATCGCCGGCGGAATTCCCGGAGTCACCCGCGTCGAGGACAACATGAAGTGAGACGCGGCCCTATCGGGCGCGGGCAAGCTGCGCGGCCAGCAGTGTGGCCGTGATCATGCTCGACGGGTCGGCCACGTCCCGGCCGGCAATATCGAACGCCGTTCCGTGATCCACTGAGGTGCGGATGATCGGCAGGCCGAGCGTCACGTTGACCGCCTGGCCGAACGCCAGCAGCTTGACCGGGATCAATCCTTGGTCGTGATAGCAGGCGATGACGGCGTCGAACTCACCGCGCGCGGCCCTGACGAAAACGGTGTCACCCGGAAACGGACCGTCGATCTGCACCCCGCGCTCTCGTGCGGCCGCCACGACCGGCCGCAGCACCTCCTCCTCTTCGGAACCGAGCAGCCCGTCCTCGCCGGCATGCGGATTCAGGCCGGCCAACGCGAGGCGCGGCGCCGGAATGCCGAAACGGGGCAGCTCGCGGGCGGTCAGTTCGATGATGTCCGAAAGCGTCTCGCGGGTGACGAGGCGCGGAACCTCGGCAAGCGGCACGTGAATCGTCGCCAGCACCACCTTGAGCGGCTCCGACCAGAACATCATGGCGACCTTCGGGCTGCCGGTCAGATTCGCGAGCAGGTCGGTATGCCCCTTCCACGCGAGGCCGGCGCGCGAGAAGGCCAGCTTGTTGACTGGTGCAGTGGCGATCGCGTCGACGAGTCCGGCCTGAGCGTCTCGAACAGCGGCGGTGATCGTTTCAAACGCCGCACGCCCGGCTGCCGCCGATACCACACCGACTTCGAAGGCGCCGACATCCTCGGGACCATACAGCACCGGCTCGCAGGCGCTGCGCACACGGGAGTCCTCTGCGGCCTTGCGCGCGATTTCAGGTCCGATGCCGGCCGGATCGCCGACGGTAATCGCCACTCGTGGTTTCATCGGTGCCGATCGGCATCATAGACTGCCGAATCCCGAACGCCGCAGGGTGGACGGAGGGAACGGCCTCACAAACGGAGAAACGGGGGAACGGGGACGAACGGTTAGAGCGTGACTCGCGGGTGTAGAAGCCGACAGGCCGCCAGAGGCGGCGTGATGACGCGAAAGGCCACAAACACAAGCCGGCATACGATTCACAGCCGGTTTGTGTTTGTGGCCTTTCGTGTCATCACAGCGGCGCGCGCTGCGCGCCGCCGGTCGGCTCAGCCCCCGTTCGTCCCCGTTTCCCCGTTCCCCCGTTTGTGAACTCCGTCGCCTCCGCTCCCTCCGTGCTAGCCGCCGCTCAGATCTGCAGCATCACCCAGTCGACGACCACCTTCGGACTGGCGTTTCGTTCCAGCGCAGCCAGCGCCTGGTCGATGGCGGTGTACGCCTTGGTCGTGCGATCGGCATCGTACGAGCGACTCAGCGCCTCGAGCTGACGCTGGAGATCGCTGTTGGCAAGCGCCGCCCGATCGGCATCGACAGCAAGCAGGCCGAGGTCCCGCAGCAACGACGCCACTGCACGCAGGCACGCGGCCAGCTGATCGCGCTCGCTTGCCGAGCTTCCCTTTTTCCCGACGACGTCTTTGACAGCATCTACCAGTCGGGACGGGTCGCTCGTGCGGGCAGCCTGCTCCAGAATGCGCTGCGCGGCGGCCCTCGCCTCCGTCAGGTCCGCGGCTTCTGCGGACAAGGCGCGGCCCACACTGCCGTCGGCGTCGGCCGCAGCGGCACGCGCATCCGCATCTGCATACCCGTGATCGCGCACGAGTACCTCGGCAACCTCCGCCGGGGCGAGCGGCGCCAGCCGGAGCCGCGGACAGCGGGACTGCACGGTGGGAAGGAGGGCATCCGGGAGCGACGACAGCAGCAGGAAGACCGATGCGGAGGGCGGTTCTTCCAGCGTCTTCAGCAGCGCATTCTGTGCCGCCGGCATCATGGCGTCCGCTTCGTCGATGATAACCACACGGCGACGCCCTTCGAACGGACGAAAACCTGAGCGGTCGACGACGTCACGTATCTGCTCGATCTTGATCGTTCCGGTGTCTCCCGGCTCGATCAGCAGCACGTCCGGATGCACGCCCCGGGCGATCCGGCGGCACGACGCGCACTCACCACAGGCGTCGCGCTCGAGATCAGCCGTTTGCCGCGGCTGCAGACAATTCATCGTCGCGGCGACGGCCAGCGCTATGCGCCGCTTCCCAATGCCCGCAGGTCCGGCGAGCAGGAGGGACGGAGGCAGCGTGTCATGCGCGACAGCGCGCGACAGCAACGACACGATGCGGCGATGGCCGATGATGGAAGCGAGGGACACGATAGCGTGAATCATGAATGGTGAATCGTGAATGGAGGCGCGGAGTCGTGCCCGCATTCACGATTCACGATTCGCTATTCACGATTATCTGCCAAAGATCCGGCCCCAGAAGCCGCGCTTCTTCGGCTGTTCCGGCTTGGCCTCGGTCGGCGGGGTGGCGCCGGGCGTGTTGCTCGCCACGCCGGCGGTCGCGGCCGGCTGATTCGGAGACTCCGTACGATCGGAAGGATGCTGATCGTGCGCGGGAGGCGGCGCAACCGTCGACGCGAGCGAACCGGGGAACTGAGGGACACTGGTGTGAAGCGGGCACCAGTCCATCGGCTCGGTCCCACGCACGAAATACTCGGTGTAGACCTGCGACTTGATCGACGCATTTCCGTGCTCGTCAGTCGTCAGCACCGAGCGACAGCCGTCCGTCGCGAGTTTTCCGCTCAACCGGCAGATCTCGGCGGACGTGATCGTCCCTGGAGCCTTGAACCACGCCGGTTCGTCGCCACGGGTCGCGTCGATCATGAAATGCGCCCACATCGGCACGGCGAGCTGCGCCGCGTAGCCGTTGCTGATGATGGTCCGTGGCTGGTCGTATCCCACCCACACACCGGTCACGAGCTTCGGCGTGAAGCCAACGAACCACGCGTCGTGGTAGTCGTTGGTCGTTCCAGTCTTGCCTGCAGCGGGCAGCGTGAAGCCGGCCGCGCGCGCCGTTGTGGCGGTGCCGGCGTTGATCACGTCGGCCATCATGGTGCTCATCAGGAACGCCGTGGATTCGCTGACCGCACGATGCGCGGGCGTCGCGCCTTCAAACAGCACCTCACCCTTGGTCGTTTCCACGCGGCGAATCAGGGATGGTGTGGGCACCATGCCCTCGTTGGCGAACGTGGCATACGCCGCGGTCATACCGACCAGGGTGACTTCGCCGGAACCAAGCGCCAGCGACGGCACGCTGGGCACGTCTCCGACTCCAAGCGTCTGGACAAACTGCACGGTTGAGGGAATGCCGATGTCCTGGAGCATCTTGACGGCGGCGCGATTGCTCGACGTCCGCAGCGCCGTCCGCATTGTCATCGAATCACCTTCGGAGTGTTCGTCCTCAGGAACCCATGCACCGCTGACCGTCGCGATCGGATCATCGAGGTCGGTGATGAGCGAGCCGGGGGAGTAACCGCGCTCGAGGGCGGCGGCATAGATGAAGGGCTTGAAGGCCGATCCCGGCTGGCGCTTGGCCTGGGTCGCGCGATTGAAGTGGCTGGCGTTGAAGTCGCGACCGCCAACCATCGCCCGGACTTCACCGGTGTGCGGGTCCATCGCCACGAGCGCCGCCTGCAGCGGGTCCGCATTGGGATCGGGATTCTTCCGGCGCTTCGCCTGGCGCTGCTCGATGTCGGTGAGCGAGCGCATGACTTCGCTTTCCGCAGCCTTCTGCAGGTCCAGATCGATCGTGGTGTAAACCCGCAATCCGCCCTGGTAGACGCGTTCCCACCCGAAGCGCTGAACGAGCTGCTTGCGAACTTCTTCCTTGAAGTACTGACCGTATGACTCTCGCTGGCGGAGCCCGTCGACGAGCTTCAGCGGCGTGTGGACAGCAGCATCGTAGGTGGGTCGGTCGATCGCACCGCTGTCCCGCATGAGCTGAAGGACGACGTTGCGGCGGGCGACCGCCCGCGTGGGGCTGACCGTCGGCGCGTAAGTGGAGGGCGACTTGACGAGCCCGGCGAGCAGGGCCGCTTCCGGAACCTCGAGCTCGGACGCGTGTTTGCCGAAATAACCGAGCGACGCCGCCTCGACGCCATACAGGCCGTCCCCGAAATACACCTTGTTCAGGTACAGGTTGAGGATGTCGCTCTTCGAGAACTCCCGCTCGAGCCGGGCGGCGACGAGGACTTCCTTCAGCTTCCGCCGATACGTCTTGTCGGTGCTCAGGAAAGCTCTGACGCGCGAGCTGCTGCGTCAGCGTGCTGCCGCCCTGCGCCTTGCTCCCCTCGCGCAGGTTGTTTACGGCTGCGCCGAGCACGCGGACGATGTCCACGCCTCCGTGGTCGTAGAACCTCTGGTCCTCGACCGCGAGAATCGCGTCGATCAGGTGCCGGGAAACGCGGGACAGGGGGACGTCGATTCGCTGCTCCTGGTAGACGGTGAACGCCGTCCGTCCTTTCACATCGACCAGCGTCGTGGCCTGCGCCATCGTGCCGATGTCGCGCAGCGCATGATTGTCCGGCAGGTCGGTGACCACGTCCTGAGCGAACCAGACGGCCGCACCGACGGTAGTCCAGACGCCAAGCGAGATGGCGATAACGAGCGCGACGAAACCACGGCGATGCTGGCGGGCGAGCGCCGGGAGGCGTTCGAACAAGGAGGCGAACCGGCTCTGAATCACGCGCTGGTGCATCGCAACGGCCGTGCCAGCAGATGACGGTGGCACTGCGGTTGCTATGACGCGTGAGAGGAACGCGCGTCACCTCATGATTACCCTGCGTGTCTGGTTTCTGGTAATCGCCACCACCCTGGCGCTGGCACTCGGTGCATGGAGCACGCTCGCAACGGCCGCCCCGAACCGGCGAACCACGTCGCCCGGCGCGATCGCGGCTGGAACCAAGTCGAAAAGCGGCGTTGACGCGGGACGCGCGTCTTCGCTCACCATGAGTCCGGACGCCCTGGACAAGCTGTTGCGCCCGACAGAACCGCACGTCGATGTCTTCGGAAACGAAATCGAAGATGCGGTCACCGATTACCGCATAGATTCCACGGGAGACGTGTACGAACGACACTCCCCGGAGACGGAAGTTCCACGCCTCGGTCCGCCGCTGATGTGATGGTGCGCGTTCACGGGATTTGCCCGCTCCGACGCCAGCTATTTCTGGCGAACTCGGAGCTCGCACCCGCTCCCGGACGCAGATGAGTCACTAGCGGAGCACGGAGAGGACGGGGGAAATGGGATCACAAACGGAGGAACGGGGAAACGGGGACGAACGGGGCTGAGCCGACGGGCGGCGCGCGTATGCGCGCCGCTGTGATGACGCGAAAGGCCACAAACACAAGCCGCCAGGCGATTCACATCCGGCTTGTGTTTGTGGCCTTTCGTGTCATCAGCCGCCTTCGGCGGCCCGTCGGCATCTGTACCAGAGTCACCTGCAGCTGTACGCGACGTCAGCTGCAGCCCCGTTCGTCACCGTTTCCCCGTTCCCCCGTTTGTAAATCCGCTATCTCGTACGCCTCGCGCGCTTCGCTCAATCTGGTCGATGCCAGCCCGCTTCGTTCTGAACTACTGACCGCCGTTATCAGCCGCGCCGCCGCTGGAGGCATTGCTCGCCTTGCCGACGGCATTCGGATCCACCTTGGATGCCTCGGCCAGGGTCGGACCGAATTCTCCGCGCGGCAACAGGCTCGGGCCGCTCCGCAGGAAAACGCTTTCCGGAGCGGTGGTGATCGGGAAGAGCACGCCGATGAAGCAGTTGCTCATCTCGTCCCAGTTCTGCGGGCCCCACACCACCTTCTTGGCGGGATCAGGATTGAAGCGGTTCGCCGGCGAGTTGTCGAAGTGGGTGATGAACAGCAGCTTGGACCCCTTCGGCACCGCGATCGGCTCGGCGAACTGATAGCCCATCTGCCATTCGAAGTTGAACGCGCCTTTCAGCACCGTCTTCACCTGCTTGTCCGGCGTGACGATGCGCAGTTCGAAGTCCTTGCCGCGGAGATGCATGTGCGGCTGCGCGTAGACGATCCGGGCATCCTCACCAAAGGTGATTTCGCTCACGACTTCAGCATTCTGATCGCGAGGAGGAATCGCGAGATTGCCGGCGGTTGGCCCCGCATGGAAGTAGTAGCGATTGCGCGGCGGCGTCTTCGACAGGACGAGTCCGAGCTTGGACACATCGGTCGTCGTCTCACCCGACGTCGTGTAGTGCAGTTCGAAGACAAGGTCGGATCCCTTCGGAATGAACTTGGCGGATCCGTCGAGATCGAAACGCTGCGCACCGAGGCCCGGATTGAACTTGCCGAGAATATCGTTCCCTTCCCCGATCGAGTTGTCGCCGATGATGTCGGACTGTGTTTCACGCTCGTAGGCCACACCGTACTCAGCCTTCGACATCCACGTCGATCCCGGCGGCCGTACCCACACTTTGCCGTGATGCAGGACCTTGGGATTACCCGGCCGCATCTCAGCAGCGCTGATCCACAGGTCTTCTGTGAAGTTGCCCTTCACAAGCACGTACTTGTAGTTGATGGTGCCGCGAGCCGGAAGCTCGAACGCCTTCGGCATCTCGATGACGACGTCCGGCTTCAGGTTCCACCCGCTCGTGAACGTCAGTGGCGCCGGCGCATCGGCATCCCTGCCTGCCGGAGCGCCCGCATCCACCCACGCATTGATGGTGTCGATGTCACGTGTGCTCAGACGTCGCTCGTTCGCGAAGTGACCGACGTCCGGGTCCGCAAACCACGGCGGCATCTGCCGTGAGACCACCGCCTTCTGAATTGCCTTGGCCCAGGGACGCGCCTGCTCAAACGTCAGCAGCGACATCGGCGCGACCTCTCCAGGCCGATGGCAGGTCTGGCAGTTCGTCTGAAGGATTGGCAGCACGTCCTTGTAGAACGTCGGCGTGTCCGCAGCAGCTGCAGACGCTCCGGCCAGGCTCGCGAGCAGGGCGATGAGCACGGTGCGCATGTACGACGCCTCCTCCGGGCGCTATCCCGTCACCGCTGTTCGGGCCGGGATCGGCGCAGTATAGGCTCAGACGCTACAATCCGCGCCGTGAATCTGCCTCGTCCGTGGAGTCGCCGTGAACTCGTCGCGTTCCTGGCCGGAGGACCGCTGCTTTCCGGTGTTCTTCCGCAATTGCCGAGCTCACCGATTGTGGCGCCCGACCAGGCGCTGACGGTCATGGACTTCGAGGAGGCCGCTCGTCGCGTCCTGCCCCCGGCGCACTGGGGTTACATGGCGTCCGGCGTCGACGACGACCTCACGACGAGGGCCAACCGGGACGGCTTCGCCCATTTTCGGCTCCGCCCGCGACGGCTCGTCGACGTGTCCACGGTCGACCTGCGGACCGAGGTCTTCGGCAGCACGTGGCAGGCGCCGCTCTTTCTGTGCCCGATCGGCGGCCAGAAGATGTTTCACGCCGACGGCGAGCTTGCCGTCGCGCGCGCGGCCGCTTCGCGCCAGACCACCCAGGTTCTCTCCACGGCTACTTCGGTTCCAGTGGAAGACGTTGCCCGCGCGCTCGGCGCGCCGCCCTGGTACCAGCTGTATATGCCCAATCGCTGGGACGGCACCGAGCGACTGGTGCGGCGTGTCGAGGCCGCCGGCGTGCCGGTCCTGGTCTGGACGATCGACCTCCTCGGCGGACGCAACATGGAAACCGCCGAACGCTTCCGGCGCGTCGACACGCGCACCTGCACCGCCTGTCACTCGAGCGCGCGCGGCGGACGCACGGTCGATGAACTGCCGATGCTCTCAGGCATCCCCGGCGGCATGAACCCGCCGAACGCGACGTGGGAATACGTGGACCGCCTGAAAAAGCTGACGCGGATGAAGCTCGTGCTGAAAGGCATCGAAACCCGTGAGGACGCGCGCCTGGCGCGCGAACATGGCGCCGACGGTCTCATCGTGTCCAACCACGGCGGCCGGGCGACTGAAACCGGGAGCGCGACGATCGACGAACTTGCCGAAGTCATCGACGGAGCCGGTTCGCAAGTTCCAGTCTTCATCGACAGCGGCTTCCGGCGCGGGACCGACATCTTCAAGGCGCTCGCCCTCGGGGCGCGTGCCGTCGGGATTGGCCGCCCGTACGTGTGGGCGCTAAGCGCGTTCGGCCAACCGGGCGTGGAGCGCGTGATCGACATCCTGCGCGCGGAGCTTACGTTGACGATGCGGCAGTGCGGCACGCCGCGGATCAAGAACATCACGCGCGCACTCATCACCGGCTGATGCTCGGCGCGAACGTCAGGCTCGCGGGTCCTGCCGCGGGGATGGCCGTCGATGGGTAGTGCTGCGGGATCTAAGCACGGGAGCGATCACAAACGGGGAAACGGGGGAAACGGGGACGAACGGGACTGAGCCGACGGGCGGCGCGCGTATGCGCGCCGCTGTGATGACGCGAAAGGCCACAAACACAAGCCGGCCAGACGATCCAGATCCGGCTTGTGTTTGTGGCCTTTCGTGTCATCACGCCGCCTTCGGCGGCCCGTCGGCATCAGTATCAGAGTCACACCTGCAGCTGTACGCGAAGTCACCTGCAGCCCCGTTCGTCCCCGTTTCCCCGTTCCCCCGTTTGTGATCCCGTTTGCTCCGTCCTCGCCGTGCTCCGCCCGGTGACTCAGCCCCGTCCGGGAGCGGGTGCCACCTCCGAGTCCGCCAGAAATGAGCGCGCGTCGTAGCGAGCAAATCCCGGTAACGCGAACGCGCACCAGATCACGCCGGCGACGCACAGCACGCCGCCGGAAATCACCGACGCCGTCACCCCGAACATCGCTGCCACCAGACCCGCTTCGACATGACCGAGCTGCGGACCGCTCGCATAACTCACCATTTCAATGCTCGCCAACCGCCCGCGCAGCGCGCGCGGGATCGTCTGGTTCCAGATCGTCAGCCTGAACATCGCGCTGATGGCGTCGGCGCCGCCCGCAATCGCCAGGCACGCCACCGCGGGCCACAGCCGGGTGGACAAACCGAAGGCGATTATCGCCACGCCCCAGACCGCGGCCGCAATGATCACCGCGCGGCCATGGCGGTTGACCCGATGCGTCCACTGGCTCGAGACGCCGGCGATGAGCGCCCCGACGGCCGGAGCCGCGTACAACATCCCCAGCGCTTCCACGCCTCCGAGCCGCTCCGAGAGCGCCGGAAACAGCGCCAGTGGCATCCCGAACACCATCGCCACGAAATCGACGACGTAGGTGCCGATCAATTCCTGGCGGCTGCGGGCGTAACGAAAGCCTTCCAGCACCCGTGCGAGGCTTGCCGGCTCGGCGTGCTCGCCGGGAGGAGTGGGACGAAGCGCCGCCAGCAGGAAGAACGCCAGGACGTACGACACGACGTCGAGCAGGTATGCGTCCGAGAGTCCCCAGCGAGCGATGATCAGGCCGCCGAGGGCCGGCCCTCCAATCTGCGCGACACTCCCGGCCACCATCTGCAGCGCCGCCGCGCCAGTCATCTCGTCCTTGGCCAGGAACAACGGCACCAGCGCCTGAAGTGACGGCCGCTGCAATGCGGCCAGCCCGGACATCCATGCCGCGACGGCATAGAGCATCCACGGCGAGGCCGTCGTCGCTGCCAGCACCGCGAGCGTCGCGCTGCCGGCCGCTAGCGCCACATCGGTGATCATCCCCGTCCGCCGTCGATCGAGGGCATCGGCCAGGGCTCCGCCGATGAAGGCGGTTGAGAGCAGCGCGATCAGCTCGAACAGCCCGAGCAGGCCCACCGCCAGCGACGATCGCGTCAGCTGGTACATGTGGTACGGCAAGGCCGCGTAGGTCACCATCGTCCCCATCGCCGACACGACTTGCGCGGTGAAGAGCAATCGGTAGTCGCGATGGCGTAGCGGCCGCAGATCCATCACGTGATCTTAGCAATCGTGAATCGTGAATCGTGAATGGCACTGACACCACGAAGGACACGAAGGGCACGAAGAAGGCTGTCGCCGCCCGATTCACGATTCACGATTCACGATTCACGATTCAGAGTTAGGATCCGCCGCCATGCGCCTGATGCTCACGTTCATATTCGCCGCTACGCTCGCCGTGCCGACGCTGATCGCGCAGGCATCGCGAGTTCCGGCAGACTGCAATCGCGCCTGCCTCGAAGGGCTGATCAATCAATACCTGGATGCGGTCGTCGCGCACGAGCCGAAGCGACTTCCGCTCGCGGCCGACGTGCAGTACACGGAAAACGAGCAACGACTCGAACCGGGTGATGGCTTCTGGAAGACCGCGACCGCACGGGGCAGCTACAACCACTACTTCGCTGACCCGGTCACGGGGCAGGCGGCGTGGATGGGGACGATGAAGGAAAAGGGCGGGACGCTCCTGATGGCGCTGCGGACCCGAGTGCAGACCGGGCGACTGATTGAGATCGAGTCGGCCTTCTTCCGGGCCGGCGGCGGTGGACCGAACAATATCGGGGCGATGGATGCGCTGGGAACGCCTGAGGCCGTCTGGCTGCAGCCGATTCCGCCGGGCCAGCGCTCGTCACGCCAGCAGCTGATCGAGATTGCGAACGCCTATTTCGATGGCGTCCAGAAGAACGACGGCAAGGGCTTCTATCCGTTTACCGACGACTGCGACCGCATCGAGAACGGGTCACATACCACCAACACGCCAAGCCCTCGTCCGAACACTCCGGGCGGTTTCAACTACATGGGACTCGATTGCAAGAAGCAGCTCGAGAGCGGCTACCTCGGCATCGTCAACAACATCCACCATCGGCGGTTTCCGCTGGTGGACGAGGAGCGCGGCGTGGTCTGGGCGAACTGCGTCTTCGACATGGATGGAACCGTGTCGAGCATCAAGCTGACGAACGGTGAAGTCGCCGACATGAGCAATTTTGCCGGCCGCGCGTCGAGTATCGACGTGACCGAGGCCTTCCGGATTGAAGGCAACAAGATTCGCCGAGTGGAAATGATCGGCTCGAGCGTCCCGTATCACTTCAACTCGCCCTGGCCGGCCGTGAGCGGGCGATGATACGCGGCCGTGCGCACCGAAACGTGCTGAAGCGTCGATTTACAGGTACGACACCAGTTCCGCAAAAAGCGGCGAATCGTCGCGCACCGCCCGTCGGCTCATCCCCGTTCGTCCCCGTTTCCCCGTTCCTCCGTTTGTGATCCCGATTTCTCCGCGTTCTCCGCTTTATCCGAGTTCTCCGAGGTTACGTCGAAGTCACTTCCTCACTTCGACCCTCCGATTTCTGACTGTCGAGAAACAGCGTGGTGTGAGGATCGATCTCGCCCTCGGGCTTTTCGACGGTGTAGTAGTAGAGCGCGATCGACTTGCGTGATCGATCCGGCGGACACATCAGCGGATGCGGGTGTCCGTGGTAACTGCAGTTCGACGTATCGAAGATGACGACCCGGTTGAAGATCGGCGCGATGGACTTGACCATCTCCTTGCCGGTCCGATCCCAGAGCTCCAGTTCACCGCCCCATGACCGATCCCAGTTCTCATTGAGGTACAGGAGGAGATTCAGGCGACGCCAGACGTTCAGCCGCCGGTAGAGGTTGAAATCGGCGTGGACGCCCAGCGCGCCTTCCCGTTTGATCTCGTGCAGGCCGCCACCGCGCAGATGCGGATCGGAAATCAGGCCGCGGATTCCGGTCAGCCGCTCCAGGAAATCCAGGAACAACCCGCCATTCAGTTGATTGATGAACGCTCTCGTTGTCGGACCGAAGCGCTGGATGTCTTCGGTAGACCACTTGCGTTCCAGCGCCTTGTCGCTCGAGTGCCACTTGCCGCGATCCATCGAGTCGAACTCGGTCACGACCTGCTTCAGCAGCTCGGGCTCGAATACGTCGTCGAGCACCACGTGGGGAAAGGGATCGGCAGAGCGATACCCCTGGCCATGCCCAGCCACGAGCTCTTTCATACGGCGGTAGGGCAGCGCATGCGAGAGCGTCTTGCGCGCGCGATCGCGTTCCTCGCGGGTCTTGACCACTTCGTCGCGAAGAACCGTATTCCGGGCACGCAGCTCGCGCAACGCGGCATACGCACTGATGATTGGCAGCCGGCGGGTCCAAGTGAGCATGAGTTCGAGGTGGTTATGTCATACGTCGGCGGATCGGCACAACCGCTTTCGCGGCTGGGCCAACACGGCCGCACCGGTGACAGGTCGATGGGAATCAGCCGAAGCATCACGCCCGCTGGCGAACTTTCTACAGCGTGAGATACGCGTCAGCTCAGATACTTGATGAAGATCACTTCGTTCTGTTTCTGGTTGTAGACGAGCTCATCGACGCTCGCTCTCGCCGTCAGCACGCCGAACCCGCCGGCCCGCAGGCCCTTCGCGTTACGAACCAGCATGTGATCGATCGGATTGTCGTGTCCGATCGCGGCATGATCGAGATTGTCGAAGCTGAAGCCCGGCCCGGGATCGGCGATCCGGTACATCAGCATGCGATCGGTGCGAACACACGTGATCCGGACCTTGTGTGAGGGATCCAGTCGGCCGCCCCACTCCACCGCGTTCATGACCAGCTCGCGAAAGGCGAAGGCGACCGAATCCAGCACGTCCTCCGGCAGGTCGCCGCCGAGACGGGTGACGACCTGCTGAATCTGTTCGGCGGCTTCCCGCGTGCACGGCACGATCAGCTCGACCCAGCCGGGCACCGCCGATACGACCTCAATCGGGTGTGAATCGCCCGATTCGTTCAACGCACTTTGCACCACGTTGAGCAGGTCGCGGACCTCGAGTTCGCTGACGAGTTTGGCGAGGCGGGACGCGTTTGCCGCTTCGGCCTGGCGCGAAGCCTGGAGATCGCGCGAGTAACGCGCGATCGTTTCCTTCGCCTGCTTCCGCTCGGTGACGTCGCGCGCGGCGGCATAAATCATCTGCTCGCTCGACACCGAGACCGCATTCCATTGCAGCCATCGATACGAGCCGTCTTTCGCGAGGTAGCGGTTCTCGAACGTCAGCAGGTTGCCGCCGTCACCGAGCTTGTCGGCGACGGTTGTCGTCGGATTGCGGTCTTCCGGGTGCACGAAGTCGAGATACGGGCGGGCCAGTAACTCGCCGGCCGTGTAGCCGAGCACGCGCTCCCACGCCGGGTTGACCCGTTTGAAGTACCCGTCGAATCCCGCCAGACAGAGGAGGTCGAGTGACAGGGTGAAGAACCGGTCGAGTTCTTCCTCGGCGCGTTTGCGTTCGATGAACTGACCGATATGGGTGCCGACCTGGGTCAGCATCCGGAGCAGATCTGTGTCGGGCTCGCGGATCTCCCGACTGAAGAACTCCATCACGCCAATGACCTGGCGCTGCGCCAGGATCGGCAGCGCAAACGCGGCGTGAAGCCCTTCCCGTCTCGCGATTGACACCCGCGGGAAGTTCGCGTCGGCAGCGACGTCAGGTATCCAGGCCGGCGCTCCGCTCGCCCAGACCCGGCCAGGCAGACCCACGCCGCGTGGGAAGACGGCGCCGCGACTGGCAGCCTCGAATTCAGGAACGGAAACAGCCGGCGGGTGCCAGGTTTCGACGCAGCGAAGCACGTCGCGCCCGGACTCGACGTCCCACAACGCGCCGTAGTCCCAGCTGAGGACTTCGCACATCGCCTGAAGCACGCGCGGCGCCGCTTCCGCGAGGCTCGCGGATTCCGCGAGCGCGCGAGCGGCCACGTATTCGGCCGTCAGGCGTCGCTCGGTGCGTCCTTCGATGTGGGTGTCGGACGACACGGTATGTGGCGAGCCGATGGCTCGTCGGGGTTGGGCGGATTATACGCGTGACTCGCCCGCCCGCTGAAACATACGTCGCGGCACGCCAGACAACGATCGCTGGCTCGAATGCCCATTCCTGCACGCGAGCGAAGCGGCGCCTGCACGTCGTGACGAAGCGCCTCCGCAGGCGAGCGAAGCGACGCCTGCTACGGTCGACGGGACTCGGCGCCGGTTCGGCGAGCGTCAGCGAGCCGAAAAGCGCGGAGGACGGCGACTCCAACAAGACGAGCGAACGACGTGAGCTTGGGTTGGCGGGGTCGACGGGACTCGAACCCGCGGCCTCCGGCGTGACAGGCCGGCGTTCTAACCAACTGAACTACGACCCCAAGCGACTTTGTGATCCGCAGTCCACCTTCGCTGCTCCGCAGCTACGGTGGACATCCTTCGCCCCGAGTTCGGCTCGTGGCTTGCCATCCGTAGCTCGCCGAAGGCGAGCGAAGGATGGTGGGCGGTGAGGGTTTCGAACCCCCGACAGCCGGCGTGTAAAGCCGGTGCTCTACCACTGAGCTAACCGCCCCGACATACGTGCCAGCGATCTTACTGGCTCCGCATCGGCCGGTCATGCCGCTCAGTGCAGCGTCGGCGGCCCCACACAAAGGACCGATTATAGCAGAACACTCTCCAAGCCTATGACGACGGACAGGGTGACACTGCCACGATGACCTCCGGCGGGGCGTTGCCGGCGAGCACGTTCCGGAGCTTGACGTCGGCGGTCTTGTGCCGCGCGATCACGCAAGGAGCGGCCGCGAACAGCGGCCGCACCTCCTCGAATCGACTGGCCGGCATCACCGCGAACACCCGCTGGCCGCGATGCAGCACCTCCCGGAACGCCTCCGTATCCACCGTCACCTCCACGTGCCGGCGCAGGTAGTAGGTCATGCTCGGCAACGCCAGATCGAAGTGCGCCACCACGTCATCCTGGTGAACCTGACTGGCGATCGCCGCCGCGAGCGGAGCCACTGGCTTGTATTCTTCGAAGCCAGGCAGCACTCGCAGGGCCAGCAGCCAGTTGACGACAATCAGCGTTGCCGCCGTGCTCATGACGGCCGCAATCCGGTGATCACGCCACGTCAGGAGCGCGATCGCCAACCCCCCGATGATCGCCGCGACGCCGACCGCGAACGCGCCATCGAGGGGATACACCGCCCCGGCACGTACGAAGACGACAACAACCAGGGCGCCGAGCGCCGTGAGCACGCCCGCGAGCGCCGTGAATGTGCCCACGAACCAGCGCCGCATCGAGCCGGGGAGGGCGTCGACCAGTTCGAGCACGAACGCGCCACCGAGGGCGGCAACCGCCGGTGCGACGGGAAAGATGTAGAGGTCCTGCTTGCTTCGCGACAGCGAGAAGAACAGCACGATCACGGCAGACCAGATCAGCAGAAGTAGCCGGACCCGCGAAACGGCATCGCTGGTACGCCGGCGACGCTGCACCCAGGCCGCGACAACGGCGCCGAGCGCGGCGACGGACCATGGGAAACTGTCGGTCACAAGCACCGGAAGATAAAACAGGAACCCGCGCGCATCGTTCGGGCCCACCGGCGACAGGTAGCGATCGACGTTCTCACCGACGAAGAATTCCGTGATGTAGGTCCATCCGTGCTGCGCATACAGGGCGACGTACCACGGGGCAGCAATCAGCAGGACGATGGCGGCGCCTTGAACGAGCATCATGTCGCCTAATCGACGCAGCTCGCCTTGCACCACCAGGTACGTCACGAACGCGATCACGGGAAGGACGACGGCCACCGGACCCTTGATGAGAAACCCGATACCCGCGGCGACGTACATCAGATACAGGAACCGGCGGCGCTGCGACGGATACAGTTCGGCGAGCACGAAGCAGGCGAGGATTGCACACAGCGCCGCCGAGTTCGCGACGTCGATCAGAATGCGGCGGCTGAACATGAAGAAGCGGGGTCCGACGGCCAGGCCAAGCGCGGCCAGCACGCCCCCGTCGACGTGTCCCGATACGGCGCGGCCAAGAATGAACGCCACCGCGATCATGACGAGCGCGCTCGCGACGATTGCCAGGCGCTCGGTGGCAACCGACACGCCGAACACGTGATACAGCCCGGCCACCAGCCAGTAACTCAGGACCGGCTTGTTGAAGCGGGGTTCGTAGTTGAACGACGGATTGGTGTAGTCGCCGCTTTCGAGCATCTCGCGCGGCGTCTCGACGTAGTAGGCCTCGTTGGCGTCCCAGATGGTGGCGCCACCGAGATTCACGAACAAGGGCGTGAGCGCGGCAACGAGCGCGGCGAGCAGCAGGCGACGCCGCAGAGACCGGTGCACGTTCCCGCTAGGATATCACCAGGGCATGAACATCCTGGTCGTTCGACTGAGCGCGCTCGGCGACGTCGTGCACGCCATCCCGGCGGCCGCCGCGCTGCGCCGGGCCTTTCCACTCGCCCAGATCGATTGGCTGGTCGACGCTCGTCATCGCGCCATCGTCGATCTGGTCACGGGAATCGATCGCGTCGTGGTCGTCCGCCAGTCGACTGTCGGCGGGTGGACGCGGGTCCTCCGCGAGCTGCGCGCGGCACGCTACGACGTTGCGCTCGATTTTCAGGGGCTCACGAAATCCGCGGTGCTTGCCCGCGGATCCGGCGCCACACGCGTTGCCGGTTTCTCGCTTCGAGATCTGCGTGAGAAGATTGCCCGTCCGTTCTACACGTCGGCCGCGGATGCGGAGGGCGGCCATGCCATTCTCAAGAACCTTCGGCTGCTGCGAGCGGTCGGCGTCGAGGACTCACGCATCGAGTTTCCGCTCGCCGACGTGGACTCGCCTGCACTCGCTTCCCTTCGACAATCGATTGGCAATACGAGGTTTGCCGTCATCAACCCTGGCGCGGCGTGGCCCAACAAGCGATGGCGCGCCGAACGGTATGGCGCGCTGGCGGCATCGATTCGTGACCACTCCGGGTTGACTCCCATCGTGCTCTGGGGTCCGGGCGAAGAAAACCTCGCGCGCGCCGTCGTCGCCTCGTCGTCGGGCGCAGCGGAACTGGCTCCTCCCACCTGCGTGCGTGACATCGTCGCGCTCAGCAGGGCGGCCGACCTCTTTGTTGCCGGTGATACAGGACCGCTTCATATCGCCATGGCCGTCGGAACGCCGACCGTGAGCCTGTTCGGCCCGACGAATCCCGCTCGGAACGGTCCGTGGTCTCCGGCGGATGTGGTCGTGTCGCGAGCCGACCGCTGCGGCTGTCACATCGATCGGCGCTGCCGCCAGGCGGACTGGTGCCTCGACGATATTCGCGTCGACGACGTGTCGGCGGCGGTGCAGCGTCGCCTGGCGAGCGGGAGTTCTCGTGGCTGACCGTCGCAGCCTGCACGACATCGCGGCTATCATCGCGCGCCGCCGTGTGGCGGCCGGATTCATTCTGGGGGCTCTCGTCTTCTGGTTCGCGCGCCCGACGCCGCGGACCCTCGCCATCGGCGCCGTCGTCGCGATTGCGGGAGAGGTGATGCGCATCTGGGCGGCCGGTCACCTGGAGAAGGGCCGGGAGGTAACCGCGTCTGGCCCGTACGCACTCACCCGCCATCCGCTTTACCTGGGGTCGGCACTGATCGCCGCCGGCATCGTGATCGCGGCCGCCAACGTGGCCATCGCCATCGTCGTGGCAACGTATTTCGCGGTCACCATCACTGCGGCCATCCGAACCGAAGAGGCGCAGCTCACCGAACGCTTCGGCGCTCAATACCCCGCGTACCGCGAAGGGCGATCGCGGACCGTACGCCGCAGGTTCAGCGCCGCTCGCGCCATTCGCAACCGCGAGTATCGAGCCCTGGTTGGCCTGGCGCTCGCTCTGGCGCTCCTTGCGTGGAAGACCATGCCTTGATGGAGCACGATCCGCGGTCCAGCCGTTTCCCGACACCATTACTGCTCGTGGCCATGCTGCCGTTCGTCGTGCTCTGCACGATGAACTCGGCTACCTATCGCTACGGTGCCTCGGACCAGGCGTTCTACATACCGGCGGCCATTCTGGTGATGCACCCCGATTATTTTCCCCGAGACGCATCGCTGATTCGGGCGCAGTCCACGCTGACGCTGGTGGACGACGCGATGGGCACGGTGTCATCGCTCACCGGGATCGGATTGCCGGCGCTGTCGTTCGGCGCGTATGTGGGATCACTGCTCCTGCTGGCGTTTGCCGCGTGGCTAATCGCGGCGCGGCTGTATAAAACGCACTGGGCAGCGCTGGCGCTGCTGGCCGCACTGACTTTGCGTCACTCGATTTCGCGAACGGGAACGAACACACTCGAGGGCTACTTTCATCCGCGGCAGCTGGCGTTCGCACTGGGTGCGCTGGCTGTCGCCTTCATTCTCCGACGGCGTGTGGCCGCGGCGGCCGCTGCAGTCGTCCTCGCGGCCGCGATCCATCCGACGACCGCGATGTGGTTCGGCATCTGGTTGGGCGTCGCGGTTGGGATCAATGAGCCGCGGTGGCGCAGGGTCGTGGCGGTGGCGGTCACCGTCGGAGCCGTTGCGACTGTTGTGGCTCTGACTATCGGCCCACTTGCCAGCCGCCTCTCAGTGATGGACGCCGCGTGGCTCGCCACACTCGACACCAAGGACTACTTGTTCCCGCTCGAGTGGCCCGCGGCGACGTGGCTCTTCAACCTGGCATACGTAGCGGTGATCGTCGCCATCTACCGCTGGCGGCGTGCGAACGGGCTTGCCCGCGACGCCGAAACCGGCGTGGCGATGGGAGCGCTGTCACTGGTGGTGGTATTCGTCGCCGTGCTGCCCTTCAACGCGGCGCACGTGGCGCTCGCTGTGCAGCTGCAGGCGAGCCGCATGTTCTGGATGCTCGACTTCCTCGCCACGATCTACATCGTCTGGGCGGCTGCGGAAGGACCGGTAGCGAAGCCAATACGGGCGCAGATCGCGGCGGCAACCCTGGTCGTGCTCTCAGTGGCGCGCGGCGGATACGTCACGTTCGTCGAATTTCCGCTACGGCCGCTCGTGCAGATTGATATTCCGGACAATGATTGGGGACGCGCGATGGCGTGGGCCAGATCGACCGACGTGCGTTCGCATTGGCTGGCGGATCCGATTCACGCCGCACGCTACGGCATGAGCCTGCGCGTGGCCGCCGGGCGGGACGTGTTCGTGGAAGGCATCAAGGATGCCGCGATCGGCATGTACGATCGCGGCATCGCAATCCGCACCAGGGACCGACTGGCTGCGATCGGCAACTTCGACGCATTGACCCCCGACAAGGCACGAACGCTCGCGTGCGACATACGACATCGACTATCTGCTGGCGGAACGGCCGTTCGACTTGCCGCTCGCCTTCCAAAGCGGCAACCTGCGGATTTACCGGCTGCGGTAGCGGGGCAAGGGGGCAGGGGCGAGGGGGCAGGGGCGAGGGGCCATGTGCAGGGGGCAATAGGGCGGGCCTTCAGGCCCGCCGGAGGATCACCCTCGCACGAACACATAGTTGTACAGCTCGGGGAACTTCTCGACATTGAACGTTGGTGAGCGCTTCCGGTGCAACAGGCGGAATCCGGCTCGCTCGATCTCGGCGATCGCTGCGACGTCGTCCGCGGATGCGCCGTCGAACTCGACGAGCAACGATTTCAGCCGGGTGTCCCGCAGCGTCCGGGCCGCGCCGCGAATGACCCGCGCCTCGATGCCGTCGACGTCGATCTTGATGTGCGTCGGGAACGGTTCCGGCTGGAACTCGAGGAACGCATCGAGGGAGAAGGTGATGCTTCCCTGCTGGAACGACGGTGTGAACGGACGCTGCTGCCAGTCGAGCGCGGCTCCGAAGTTGTGCAACGACTCGCCGGCCCTGAATCGGGACAGGTACAGGTAGTCGAGCCCCTGCCGGTCAGACAACGCGACCGCCACGCACGCGATGCGATCACCCAGGCCGTTGAGAAAAATGTTCTGGTTGATCAGCCCGTAATTCTGCGATTCCGGCTCGAACGCGACCACGCGTACCGATCGGCTCGCGGCGTAGATCGAATACAAACCGATATTCGCGCCGATGTCGAACAGAACATCACCCGGCGCGAACGTATCGATCCACTCGATTGTCTCGGGCTCCTTGGTCAGGAACGTCCGGGCGCGCCACGCGACCGTCCGGTTGGGACACACGAACGCATAGGTGACGCCGTCCTTCGTGACCTGCTTGATGCGGCCAACCTTCTTGAGGACGTCCCTCGGCGTTGTCGGTGCCGACCGCCGGCGAACGGCCCGCAGGAAGCGGCGCACCGCCCGGTCCGCCGATGGCCATCTGGTGGCGGCGCGCGCCGCGAGTTGCGCCAGGGTTGGTCCGACGGAAGCACTCATCGGCAACAGCTGATCACGCGAGCTTCCGTCCAATCAGGTGCTCGAGCACGCGCAGCGGCGCCGACCGCTCGTTGCGGAGAGACGAGACGGGGACGTAGAACGTCTGCTCGAGCTGATGGATGCCGGATAGCGCCGCATGCGGAACCTGGTCGGTGTAGACCATCCAGGTGCTGCCCGCGGGGAAGCTGTGGATGACGTGATCGGGCTGGGCCTGGTAATCGCCGTCCGCCTTCATGCGATCGTGGAGCTGCAGCATGTAGTGATCGTAGGGCGTCCGCACCTCCTTGGTCATGCGAACGAGGTACATGCCGAGATGGCTGCCCGGGACCGGGGCGTGCAGCGAAGGGCGAAAGCGGCGAGCGACTTCGTCGAACGAACCGCCAACCTTCCAGGTCCGCGGCTGCCCCGACGGATTGATGTTGCTGAACACACGCAGGATGCGCTTGCCGCGCATCGGCATCGACGGAAACGCGTCGACATGAAGCCGGGTGTCATCGGCCCGCCACGACGATGCCCGGCCGGCGATTTCCACCGGGCGCAGGCTGCCGCGACCGTGTTCCAGCGCCGACGCGTAGGACGGCAGCAGATGGCGCACCAACGCTCCAGTGGTGCGCGCGAACCGGTCCAGCAACCCGCGGAGCTGCTCCAACGCGGTGCCCTGTGCCTGTGTGCCACCGACCTTGCCGGTGGCCGGGTTGAAGCTGACGTTCTTCGCGCCGTGGACCGACGCCGGATCCAGGAACGTCAGTTCTGGTGTCGTGAGCTCGAATCGGAGATTCGGAAAGAAGATGATGCCGCCGCCTTCGAGGGCATCTGTCGCTGCGTCGGTGACCGACGCCGGCTGGACGTCGTCCCACGCGTGCGACTCGATGGTGAAGAGTCTCATCAGGTTCTTGTCGATCGGCAACCGCATTCAGAGGATAGCAGACGGAAATCGGGAACGATTGGCAGTTGTCTTATCGCGGAGCGTCCAGCAGATCCGGGCCAGGAGATCGCGGGTCGAATGATCCTTCGGGTCCCCGACGATTGCCGTGCGGCCGCCGTAGCTCTGAACGATGGCGCGTTCAGGAACAGACTCGACGGTGTAGTCGGTGCCCTTGCAGTGCACGTCGGGGTGCAGCAGTTCGAGCAGTGGGCCGACGGTCGGCTCGGGAAAGATCACGACGAAGTCGACGCAGCGCAACGCCGCCACCAGAGCGGCGCGATGTTCGGCCGACAGGATCGGCCGCCCCTCACCTTTCAGCAGCCTGACGCTGGCATCGTCGTTCAACGCGACGACCAGCACGTCGGCCTCCTGCGGCCGACGCCTCGAGGTAGCGAACGTGCCCGACGTGGAGCAGGTCGAAGCAGCCGTTGGCGAACGCCACTGATCCGGCCGGCGCGTCGCTCGCTGGCGACGCGCATCGCGAGTTGCTCGCGTTCCAGCACCTCACCCATGTCTCTCCGCGCCTCTCCGGAGGTTCGTGCGCCCGCGCGACGTTCCGCCGGTCGCCGGGCCTGCGTCGCGACCCCTGCGCTTCGCGGTCCCCGTCGGCGCGCACAGCGTTCCGCAGTTCGTCCGGGCTCACCGTGGCCGTCCCGCGCTTCATGACCACGAGACCGCCGGCGTAGTTGGCGAGCGCGCGCTGCCGCCTCGAACGTGGCGCCGGCGGCGAGCGCCAGCGACAGTGTCGCCATGACCGTGTCGCCGGCTCCGGTGACGTCGGCGATCTCGTCGGAGCCGTAGATGGGAATGTGCACGGTTGTCGAGTCCGGTGACGAACAAGCGCCATGCCACGGCTGCCGCGCGTGATCAGCACCGCCTGCATCTTCGTCTGTTCGAGAATCGCGCGACCCGCGCGTTCGAGCACGCGCATGTCGTCGTTGATGCGGACACCGAGCGCCTGCTCGACTTCCGACTCATTGGGCGTGCACGCCGTCAGTCCGCGGTATTGCAGCAGCTGATAGCGGCTGTCGACGAGCACCGGGATCGGATGGCCGTCGCGCTTCAGCGTGGCGCGCAGCCGCGATACGAGGGCGGGCGTCACCAATCCCGAACCGTAATCCGAAACCAGCACCGCATCGGCGCGTCCGACCGCCGCGAGCGCGGCGCGCTCGAACGCCGCACGCGTCCTGCGCGTCCGCCACCTGGCTGACGCCGCGATCGATTCGGACCACCTGCTGCTTCGCCGAATGGATGCCGCCCGCGAGGATGCGGGTCTTGACCGGTCGTCACGCGGCCGGCGCACTCGCACCACCGCACGGGTGTCGACGCGCCGATGCAGCGAGTTCAGGAGGCGGGTCGCCGGCTCGTCGCGGCCGACGACAGACGCGAGGGCAGCGCACACCGCCAAGGGCGGCGACGTTGTTGGCGGCGTTGCCGCCCGCGCCCGGCAGGATTTCGGTCGAGGTCGTACTCGAGAATGAGAACCGGCGCCTCGCGCGAAACGCGGGCGACGCGCCCATAGACGAACTCGTCGGCCACGACGTCGCCGATGACCGCGACCGTGCGGCCCCGCAGCGCCGCAATCAGCGCGAGGAGCTGCGAAGAATCCAACCTGCGGCCTCCATCAAATCGTTGAGGATAGCATCCGGCTGCGGCGCGCCCTCGGGCGCCGGTCGATGCGTCTCACTGCGTCCCGGTCCGAATCAGGATCGTGCGGGTCCCCGCACCGATGCCGGCCTGCACGTCGCGCCACCAGTCGCCCACCATCCACGACCGGGTCACGTCGATGCCGAGATCGGCCGCGGCGCGGCGAAGCAGCCCTGACGCCGGCTTGCGGCAGTCGCACTCGATTCCGTAACGAGGGTCGACCGACCCGGGGTAGTGCGGGCAGTAGTAGTAACCGTCGATCCGGGCGCCGGCGGCGTTCAGCATGGCGTCGAGCGCGGCATGGGTCGCCTGCACGTGGGCTTCGTCGAAATAGCCGCGGCCCACTCCTGACTGGTTCGTGATCACTACCACCGCAAAGCCGGCGTCGTTCAGCTGGCGGATGGCGTCGGCCGACCAGGGCAGCAGATCGATCTGCGAGAGGTCGCGCAAGAAGCCGACGTCTTCGATGATCGTCCCATCGCGATCGAGAAAGACGGCGGGTCGGCTCATGCGTCGCGCCGCGTCGGGTGAGGCTGGTTCGCACTGTCGGCTCGCGCCAATGCGCGCTCGAGCGAGGCCAGGACGGATGCCGGCATCAGGCCCTTCATGCACCGATGATCGATCGGACACTCACGCAGCATGCACGGCCGGCACCACACGGGGTTGAGCAGGACGTCGCGGTAGCCATTCGCCCGGGTCAGCGGCGCCGTTTCGGTCTCGCGGGTTGGACCGAACAGCGCGACCAGCGGTGTGCCGATCGGCCCCCGCGAGGTGCATCGCGCCGGAGTCGTTGGACAGGCATGCGGCCGATGTGGCCAGCACACCAGCCAGTCCGTGCAGCGACGTGAGTCCCACCATGTCGATTGGCTGCGCCGCACGCGCCGACTCGTGTTGCAGAATCATCCGGATGGCCTCGGCATCGCCGGCGCTGCCGACCAGCACCGTGCGCACAGCGAGATCCCGCCCAAGCGAAGCAATCACTTCGGCAAAGTACCTGGGCAGCCATCGCTTGGCAGTGCCGTAGGCGGCACCTGGCGCCATCGCCACCAGTGTCTGCCGCCCGTCCCATCCGGCATCACCCAGTTGCTCGCGCGCCTGCTGCCGGAGGGCATCAGGCACGTCGACTCGCGGCTCGAGCGGTCCAGGCGCAACGCCCAGCGATTCGGTCAGCTGCTGGTAGTAGCGTCCGTGGTGCACCGATGCGCGCGGCACGCGCACGGGGCGCGTCAGCAGCCGATGGCGCCAGTCGGTCGCGTATCCCCACCGCTCGACGAAGCGAGCGCGACTCGCCAGCCAGGCGGTGGCGAATGAGTTCGGCAGCATCAGCGCCACGCCTGAGCCTGACCCGCCGGCGTTGCGCGCATCCGGATCACAGGACCGATGCAACGCGACGATATCTTCCCGAAGGATGCGAGCTGCGAACGGGCGCGCACGCCACTTCAGCGTGACCACCGCGTCGATGCCGGGCACCAGGTCGAACAGGCTTGCCACCGAGGAGCGTGCCGCCACGACAAACCTCGACCTGGCGAAATGCCGCCGGACATCGGCGATGGCCGGGAGCGCCATGACCGCGTCGCCGAGCCAGTTCGGCGCGAAGATGCACACGCAGTCGGGCTCAGTCGTCAACGCCGGCCTCGGTTCCCGCCTCCACTGGCGACGACTCGGGACGGCTGCGCCAGCGGCGGTGCATCCACAGCCACAGCTCCGGGTTGCGGCGCACGTACATCTCGAGCACGTCGGTGCACCGCTGGGTGAACTCGCGAATGGACTCTGCCGATTCGTCACGCGGCGGCTCGATCGGATGGTCGAAGACGCAGTCGATACCGGCCGCCGCCGATCGGAAACGCGAACGATGGAATGACCACGGCGCCGGTACGGGCCGCGAGCGCCCCGACCGCACTGGTCGTCGCCGCCGGCCGCTGGAAGAAGTCGACGTAGATCGCGTCCGGCGTCTGCAGATGCTGATCGATGAGGATCGCCACGCCGCGATTGGCCGCCAGCTCGCGAAGAATCTTCCGTACCGCGCCCTGACGATAGATGACGCTGTTGCCGGTGCGAGCAGCGAATTCGTTCGAGCATCTCGTGCAGGTATGGGTTGTCGAGCGGGCGCGCCAGCACCGACGCCGGTTTGGCGTGCAGCGGCAGCATCATTCCCTGCACTTCCCAGTACCCGAAGTGTCCGGTGATCAACAGTACGCCGCGGCCATGCTGGTACGCCTGGTTCACGCGTTCCACGCCGTCCACGTCGACCAGGGCCCTGGTTTCAGCCTCGGTCATCGTGGCGAACTTCAGCAGCTCGAGCAGCACCGCGGCGAAGTGCGCGAACATCGCCCGCGCGATGTTCTCGATCTCTTCGCGCGATCGCGACGGAAACGCGCGGCTCAGGTTCTCCAGCGCAATTCGCCGCCTCGAGTTGTCGAAGTAGAACGCCAACCGGCCAAGCCGATGGCCGATCTCGCGAACCGTCCGCATCGGCAATGGCCGGACCAGCGTCATGACACTGCGAACCAGCAGCAGTTCCAGCCGATGCCTCACCGGCGCACCTGCGCCGGGCCGATGCGGTCAAGCAGCCAGCGTGTGAACGCGTCCCGCGGGTTCGATATCGCGCGTCAATCGGCAGGAACATCATCGGAATAGGGCCGGCGGCCATGCTCTCGAGCCGAACGGCATCCTTCTCGGTCGTCAGGATCGCGTCGGCGCGATACCCGGCGCGCGATCGCCTGCACCTTCTCCACGTCTTCTGGGCGTGAACCAGTGATGATCGGGGAACGTGATCTGCTCTTCGACCGCGTAGCCGAGTTCCTGCACGGCGTCCACCAACCGCTCGGGACGCGCGATCGCCGCAACGACGACGACCCGACGCGGCGGTTGCACAACGGCTGCACCGAACGGCGTCACCAGTTGCAGTGGCCGATAACCGGACGCGCACGACGAACGATTGCTTCGCGCCGACTCGGGACGCCAGTGGCCCTGCCTGCGCGCGGCCGGTCACGAGCAGGGCATCCGCGCGCGCGGCCGCCTCGAGCGGTTCTCGCAAACGTCCGGCTGGCAGCACCTGCTCCGCGAGATCCGCCTCCGCCATCAAGCAGCAGATCGACGGTGCGCGCCAGTCGCAGGTGCTGGAACCCGTCATCCAGGATCAGCACGTCGCGCCCCCAGCCGGTCGCGCGCGATCAGACCCGCCTGGTAGCGATTCGGCGCCGACGACGACGGCCACACCGGTCAGCCGGCGAGCCAGGAGCTGCGGCTCATCGCCGGACACGTCAACAGGAGCGAGCACCGCCGCGCCATCGCTGACGATGGCCACAGCGTGCGTGGTGTCGCGTCGCTTGTAGCCGCGGCTGATCACGGCCGGCGCGTATCCGTTGTCACGCAGCAGCTCCGCCAGCATCGCGACGACAGGTGTCTTGCCGCTCCCGCCGACGACGAGGTTCCCGACGCTCACGACCGGTACGCCGAGCTGCCGCTGACGCGCGCGGACGCTGCTCGTACCAGTGCCGCCGGAACCGCGTCACCTGTCCGTAGACGGCGCTCAGAGGATTCAATGGGCTCGCGTCAGTGCACGACGCGGAAGGGACGAACCACACCGCGCGGACCCTCGCGCGGCGGCAGCAGCGGTGCAAGCGCGGTCAGCGTCTTGTCGCGCGCACCACGGTTCGCATCGACGAGCGCACGCGCGGCCGCGCCGAGCCGCGCGCGCCGCACCGGATCGTTCATCAGGCTCAGCACCACATCGTCGAGTCTCGCGCTCGCCCCGCACTTGGACGGCGGCCCCGTTGGTCACGAACGCCTCGGCGATTTCGCTGAAGTTCTCCATGTGCGGTCCGAAGACGATCGGCTTGCCGAACACCGCCGGCTCGAGGATGTTGTGGCCGCCCGACGGGACGAGGCTGCCGCCGACGAATACGGCGGTCGCAATCTGATACAGCTGCGCGAGCTCGCCGATCGTGTCGAGCACGACGGCATCGGCGCGCGGCTCCGCGTCGATCGGCAGTTCGCTCCGGCGCACAGTCGACAGCCCTTCCTGCCGGCAGATGCGCTCGGCTTCGACGAACCGCTCGGGATGCCGGGGCGCGATCACCAGCAGCGCATTGCTTCCGGCCGGCGTCGAGCGGAACCGGTTGAAGGCGCGGACGACGAACTCCTCTTCGCCCTTCATCGTGCTGCCGGCCACGAGCACCGGGCGGTTCGGCAGACAGCCGGAAGAAGCGCAGGACGCGCTCCGGCCCGCGTCCGGGGATCGGCGTCGCGTCGCAGCGACTCGAACTTCAGGCTTCCGGTGACGGTGATGCGCGACGGCTCGGCACCGAGCTCGACCAGCCGCCGCGCCGATTCCTCTCCCTGCACGCAGAGCCGGTCGATGTCCGCGAGCACGCGCCGGAAGAACGGCCGGGCCAGGCGATAGCGCGGAAACGAACGATGCGAAATCCGCCCGTTGACGAGTGCGGTCCTGATTCCGCGACGCCGGCACTCGCGCAGCAGGTTCGGCCAGATCTCGGTTTCGACCATGACGAACAGCCGCGGGTTGACCAGCTTCAATGTGCGCCGGACGGTGAACGTCCAGTCGAACGGCAGGTAGAAGACGCCGTCCACATCGGCGACGTTGCGACGCGCGAGCTGCTGGCCGGACAGCGTCGTGGTCGACAGAAACAGCTTCAGGGTCGGATACCGCTGGCGCAGCTCGGAAATGATCGGCCGCGCCGCCAGGACCTCGCCAACCGAGACGGCGTGCACCCAGATCGACTCGTCGCCATCCAGGTTGAACGACACCGGCAGGTATCCGAACCGCTGCCCGAGGCTGCCCAGATACTTGTTGTGACGCAGCGCCTGGTACACAAAGTAGGGCGACAGCACCACCAACAGCAGCAAAGTGACAACGCTGTAGAGGAGATACACGCTAAACCGTCTGAAATGTAGGTGTTAGAACCTGAAAAGTATAGTCGCGCGATTGACCGGGTTCAACGCGCGTCACTACAATCGAACTTTTGCCGAATTCCCCCGGCGCGGTCCGGGCGGCGGTGGTTGCCGAGGGATTCCCGAGACAGGTCCCGGCGGCGGTTACAGGCGGGATGGCAGAACGGCCCTGGCGATGGTTGCAGGCCGGGATCAGTGAAGCGGTCCCGGCGCGGAGGACGCGATGGCGGTGAAGGTCGGGATCAACGGGTTCGGACGCATCGGACGCAACATCATGCGCGCGGCGATGGGACAGAAGGACGTCGATTTCGTTGCGGTCAACGACCTCACCAACTCGAAGACGCTGGCGCACCTGCTGAAGTACGACTCGGTGCTCGGCAACCTGCACGCCGAGGTGAAGGCCACGAGAAGGGCATCACGGTCGACGGCGACGAGTTCCAGGTGCTGTCGGTCAAGGACCCGGCGCAGCTGCCCTGGAAGGACCTGGGCGTGGACGTCGTCTTCGAGTCCACCGGGATCTTCACCGACCGCGATGGCGCGGCCAAGCACCTGGCCGCCGGCGCCAAGAAGGTCATCGTCACCGCGCCCGCGAAGAAGCCGGACGTCACGGTCGTGCTCGGCGTCAACGACGAGCATGTACGACCCGTCGAAGCATCACATCATCTCGAACGCGTCGTGCACGACGAACTGCCTGGCGCCGCTGGCCAAGGTGATTCACGACACCTTCGGGATCAAGAAGGGGTGGATGACGACGGTCCACTCGTATACCAACGACCAGCAGCTGCTCGATCTGCCGCACAAGGATCTGCGCCGCGCGCGCGCGGCCGCACTGTCGATGATTCCGACGACCACCGGCGCCGCGCGTCGCGGTCGGCGAAGTGCTGCCGGCGCTCAAGGGCAAGCTCGACGGGTTCTCGATGCGCGTGCCGACGCCGAACGTGTCGGTGGTCGACCTGAGCGCCCTCGTCGAGAAGCAGGTGACCGCCGAGGAGATCAACGCGGCACTCCGCGCCGCTGCGGACGGTCCGCTGAAGGGCATCCTGGCGATGTCGGACGAGCCGCTGGTCTCGATCGACTTCCGCGGCAACCCGAACTCGTCGATCATCGACTCGGCGTATACCAAGGTGATGGACGGCGACTTCGTGAAGGTCGTGTCGTGGTACGACAACGAGTGGGGCTACTCGAGCCGCTGCGTGGACCTGCTGCGCAAGCTCGTCGCCGCGGGTCTCTAGGGAGCGTTACACACTCATCACGGACGTTTAGCCACGAAGGCACGAAGACACGGAGCCGAGAATTGTATTCTCCGTGTCTTCGCGTCTCCGTGGCGAACGTCCGTGACACACAACACATGGCTAAACGGACGATTCGCGACCTCGACCTCGCCGGCAAGCGCGTCTTCATCCGCGTCGACTTCAACGTCCCGCTGAAAAACGGCGTGATCGGCGACGACACCCGCATCACCGCCTCTCTGCCGACGATCACCTACGCACTGGACCATGGCGCGCGCGTCGTCATCCTCGCGTCGCACCTGGGACGGCCGAAGGGCAAACCGAATCCGGAGATGAGCCTGCGCCCCGTGGCCGCGCGCGTTCGGCGAGCTGCTGAAGCGACCGGTCATCTTCGCCGAGGACTGCGTCGGCCCTGCCGCCGAGCAGGCCGTGGCCGGCGCACCGAATGGCGGCGTCGTCCTTCTCGAGAATCTGCGGTTCCACCCGGAGGAGGAGAAGAACGACGCGACGCTTCGCGAAGGGGCTCGCGGCGCTGGCCGACGTCTACGTCAACGATGCCTTCGGTGCCGCTCATCGCGCGCACGCGTCGGTCGACGCGATGGTGCGGCTGGTTCCAGCAAGCCGGCGCCGGCCTGCTGATGGAAAAGGAGCTGACGTATCTCGGGAGGCGCGATCAGCCACCCGGAACGGCCGTTCGTCGCCGTGATTGGCGGCGCCAAGGTGTCGGACAAGATCGAAGTCATCGAGAACCTGATTCCCAAGGTCGATCGGCTGCTGATCGGCGGCGCGATGGCATATACGTTCTTCAAGGCCGAGGGCAAGCCGGTCGGCAGGTCTCTCGTCGAGGACGACAAGCTCGACGCCGCCCGCGACATCGTCTCGCGCGCACGACAACGGGGACTGCAGTTGCTCCTGCCGACCGACCACGTCGTCGCGCCCGACGCTCGATGCCGCCGCACCGTCGGAGACGCTGAGCGTCGACGATCCCGCGATCGGCGACCGGATGGGACTCGACATCGGGCCGGCCACCGTGAAGGCGTATGCCGCGGCACTGAGCGACGCGAAGACGGTGATCTGGAATGGACCGATGGGCGTGTTCGAGATCGATCAGTTCGCCAAGGGCACGATCGGCGTCGCGCGGGCCGTGGCCGACGTCAAGGGCACGACGATCATCGGCGGCGGCGATTCGGTCGCGGCGATTCACAAGGCCGGACTCGCGGATCGCGTGACGCACATTTCGACCGGCGGCGGCGCGTCGCTGGAATTTCTCGGCGGCAGAACGCTGCCGGGCGTGGCAGTATTGCCGGAGGCGTGAGGCGGCGAATGCAATTCAGAATTCAGAATGCAGAATGCAGAATGCAGACGCCCCGCGCTCGCAGCGGGAATCCGGATGACGTCGTGCCTTGCGCCGACGGGGTGCGACGGCTGTTTTCTGCATTCGGAAGCGTTCTGCATTCTGCATTCTGCATTCTGAATTCCATGAGAATCCCACTCATCGCCGGCAACTGGAAGATGTACAAGACCGTCAGCGAGGCGGTGAAGTACATCAAGGAATTCCGCGAGCTGGTCAAAGGCATCGAGGACGTCGAGATCGTTGTCGCCCCGACGTTCACGGCGATCTACGGCGCCGCCGATGCGGCGCGCAACAGCAACGTCGCGATTGCGGCTCAGGATCTCTACTGGGAGCGCGAGGGCGCATTCACCGGCGAAGTCAGCGCGCCGATGCTGCGCGAGGCCGGCGCCGAACTGGTGATCATCGGGCACTCGGAGCGACGGACGCTGTTCGGCGAGACAGATGCGACGGTCAACCGGAAGATTCACGCCGCTTATGCGGCCGGTCTGGTCCCGATCGCCTGCATCGGCGAGACGCTCGATCAGCGCGAGCGCAACGAGACCTTCGACGTGCTGGACCGGCAGATCAAGCAGGGACTCGATGGGCTGACCAGCGACCAGATGGCGCAGCTGGTGATTGCCTACGAGCCGGTCTGGGCCATCGGCACCGGCCGCAACGCCACGCCGGCGCAGGCGGCCGAGGCGCATACCCATATCCGTCAGCGGCTGCGGCAGTGGTTCGGCAGCGACGCCGCCGACCTCTGCCACGTCCTTTACGGCGGCAGCGTGAAGCCCGACAACATCGGGGACCTGATCACGCAGGAGAACGTGGACGGGGCCCTGGTCGGAGGCGCGAGCCTCGATGTCCGGTCGATTCTTCGACATCGTGTCGCGCAGCCGCCCGTCGTAGCGCGTGCGGCCGTAGGGCGGGGCTTCAGCCGCCCGCGGCCCGTCGCCGAGCGACCGTGTCGGGCGGACCTTGTCAGGTCCGCCGTATCCCGATGATCCAGTCCCGGCTGCCCCAGGGACACGGTATAATCGGGTTTTCCTGTTAGCGAAGAAGTCAGATGCTGTACTACCTGGTTGAAGTTGTTTACGTCGCTCGTCTGCCTCGTCCTGATGCTGGTGATCCTGCTCCAGCAGGGCAAGGGCGGCGATATCGCCAATGCATTCGGCGGCGGAAGCAGCCAGGCGGCGTTCGGCGCCCGCGCGGCGCCACCGTGCTCTCGCGAGCGACGACGATCGCCGCGGTGCTGTTCATCGTCGGCGCACTGGCGCTCGGCCTGATGCGCCAGACCGGACCCGGCTCGGTGATCGGCGGCCGCGCCCCGCAACCGCAGTCGCAGCCGGCCAAAAAGTAGCCTCAGATACGAAGAAGTAGTCACTCGGCTACAGCTCGAGACGGGTAAGCCCTCCAGACGCGGAAGTGGCGGAATTGGCAGACGCACCAGCTTGAGGGGCTGGCGCCCGCAAGGGCGTGAAGGTTCGAGTCCTTTCTTCCGCACCACCTTTACAATCAACAACTTGCAGAAAATTAAGGCCGTCAGAAAGTGGCGGTCTTTGTTGTCATGTTGTCAAGACTGTTGTCAACATGTCAGCAATCTTCGGCTTCCGGTCGATACTCCAACAGGTCGAGCGCTCCTCGGACGCGCGAGCGACGAGGCTCGGCGACATCACCTCATCCGAGGTCGAGAAAACTAGACGAGGAAAGCTCTCGGACGACGAGAGCTGGTCGCGCTGGAATGAATGGATCGAACGCGTGGGCGCGAGCTGCACGACTTGTACGGCGCCCGCCGCCCTGCCCGATTCTCGCGCTATGCTGTGCCGCTGCGGTGCTCGGCCATCTTCGAGTGCGGAGGTTGATTCCGTGAGTAAGCGAGATCGCTCGTTCCTTCTTGCTTCGCTCCTTCCAGCGTTGCTGCTCGTCGGCGCCTTCGCTGTCGTTCACGCCCAGGAGGGAAGATCGACGGCGGCCAAGCCGGCGCGCTGGTCTGATCCCGCCACCTGGCCAGACCGACAGGTGCCCCGCGCCGGCGACAAGGTCACCATCGCCAGGGACAAGGACGTCGTTCTCGACGTCAGTCCGCCGGCGCTGAACGGTCTGACGATCGACGGCAAACTCAGCTTCGCCAACACGGCCGACCTTGAACTGACCACCGAGTGGATCATGTTGCACGGGGAACTGGAAATCGGCACCGAGGCCAGACCCCATACACGCAAGGCGACCATTACCCTGACCAACAACGTCAAGGACGAAGATGTCGGTGGGATGGCTGGAGCGAATCCGAATGACCGCGTGGATCGCGGGATCCTGCTCATGGGCGGAACCCTGAACCTGCACGGTGACCGGACGAACACCTGGACCAAGCTGGCCAACACCGCCACCGCAGGCAGCACCTCGATCCAGGTCCTGAATGCCGCTGGCTGGCGGGTCGGCGACGAGATCGTCCTCGCGTCGACGGACTTCGATCCCCGTCAGGCCGAGCGGCGAACGATTTCCGCGATCCGCGAAAATACGATCACGCTCGACAAGAAGCTGGACTTCATGCACTTCGGCCAGATCACCTTCGACGTGGATGAACGCGGCGAAGTCGGTCTGCTGACGCGCAATATCCGGCTCCAGGCATCGGCCGACGCGGCGGAAGCGCCGTTCTACGGCGGCCACGTGATGGCGATGGGCGCGAGCAAGATGTTCGTCGAGGGCGTCGAGTTCCAGCGCATGGGTCAGAACCTGATCCTCGCCCGCTATCCGATCCACTGGCATCTGGTCGGCGATGCCAAGGGTCAGTACATCCGGAACGCCGCGATCCACGACACCTACAACCGCTGCGTGACCGTGCACGGCACGAACTTCCTGCACGTTGAGAACAACGTGACCTACAACACCGTCGGTCACTGCTTCTTCCTCGAGGACGGCATCGAGCACGGCAACGAGTTCGTCCGCAACCTCGCCATCCAGACCAAGTGCCATACGAGCAAGCCATGCGCGCCGACCAATCTCGCCCCGAACGGAGAGAACAGCGTTACCAACGAGAATCGCCAGGCCTACAGGACGGCCAGCATGTCCGGCAAGGACACCCTGCTGCCTTCGGACAACACGGTGGCGGCTTACTGGATCACCAATCCGGACAACTCCTTCATCGACAATGTGGCCGCCGGCTCCGATGAGAATGGTTTCTGGTTGTCGTTGCCGGAGCACCCGCAAGGCAAGTTCCTGGGCACGGACATCGCCAAGAACACCTGGCCACGCCGCACCAAATTCCGCGAATTCAGGAACAACACGGCCCACTCCAACTTCGACGGGTTCATGTTCGACCGGAACATCAATGTGGAAAACGTCTTCGGGTTGGCCGGCCCCTCGTACATGCCCAAGGAAAACCCTGCTGACCCGAACAGCAAGAGCGTGGACGCGTTGTTCGAGAATCTCACCAGCTACAAGAACCGCAACGGCGGCGTCTGGGGCCGCGGCGAGCGGCACGTCTTCAAGAATCTGAAGTCGGCGGACAATGCCATTGGTTTCACGAGTTCAACCGGTTCCTTCGGCGATGACTTATTTACCTCACTGGTGGTTGATTCGCTGTTCGTGGGCGAAACCGAGAACATCGGCAACCCCGTAACGAAAGAAGAAATTGCCTACGGCCGCAGCCTGCCGAAACGCTTGATTCCGGATTACCCGATTCACGGCTACGAGTACTACGACTACCGCCATGACATAGTGAACACGACCTTCGTGAACTACCAGGACAACAAACAGCGCGGATCAGGAGCGCTTTCATGGCTGTTGTTTACGGGCGCCGGGGTTACCACCGAAAACACCGTCAAGAGTGCGAAGTTCGTCAATGCCAAGCCCGTGTACTTTCCGAAAATCGACCCCAGGTTCGATAGTGACAACCGGAGTGGTTCGGCCTACCGGACCGCGGCGATCCACGATCTGGACGGCTCGACGACCGGCATCGCTGACTCCTTTGTTCTGATCCACGACGGCGAGAACGACAGCGTCGCCACGGACGACACCTGTGAGATTCATCCCACCTGGAACGCCTCGGTGTGCGCGGGTGATATCGGACGCATTCAGTTCAGCATCAGGAGGGACGGACCCACAAGAGGTGCTGGTCTGGCGCTGAAAGATGTTGCTGTGCGGTCAGCTGCGCCTGCGCCGGCGGCTGCCCCTCGCGCCGCGGGGGCTGGCCCGGGCGCGCGAGCTGGCGGTGCCGGCGGCGCTGGTGCTGCCCCTCAGCAGCCAATCACCCTGAGCCGCAATGGCAAGGACTTCAAGATCACCGCCAACCAGAGCACCGTGCGCGCCGGTACCGAGATCCGTGTGAAGACCGAACGACCGGAAGTTGCTATCAGTTTGAGTGAAATGGCCAAAGACTCATGGGTCGTGTTCGAGCTGCCGGGTTTCGCCAACGCGACCTCCGGGAAGCAGCAGGACAGCCTCGACGCTCTGCGCAAGGCGACCGAGACTTCGTATTTCAAGGGTCCGGATGCCGTTTGGGTGAAACTGGTAATCCCGACCGCCCCCAAGGGCGTTGGCAGGGATCAGTTTGGACCGTTGGATACTCAAACCAGCATTGTGGTAAGCCGATAAGCAAAACCGGACCATCGCCACGGACGGCAATGATCCGGAACTTCCTGAGAGAAGGGGGGAACCAGCTCTCTCTCTCTCTCTCTCTGATGTCGCAGGGCGAGAACTCCAGGCGATAATCGCTCTCACCCCCTAGACGCATCGTCTTGAGGGATTGGCGCCCGCAAGGGCGTCAAGATTCGAGTTCTTTCTTCCGCACCAATCAAATCAACAGTTACAGCCCGCTCCGGCTCCCTGATGGGAGTTCCGGCCGGACATGTTGCGCACACTGGCGAGCAGGTTGCCGGTGTTGACCGTCTTCCGCTCGTAGTGCAGCATGCGGTTGCCTTTCGGCTGACCGTTGCCACCGCCGACCAGGATGCGCGGCACGTCGTAGTGCTGGTTGACGTCATCGCGTATGGAACGCTGCCGCTGCTGCTGGAATTGCGGTGAAGCTGACCACCGCGGGTCCGGCCTTGGGACTGGGCGGCGCTCGCGCCGAATGTTGCAGTTCGTAGCATTCCGACGCCGGCGGCTTTCGCGCGACTACAATCCCGTCGCGTCTCCTGTCACGGTTTGATCGACGGCACCGTGGTTCTCGCACGCCCGGCTCGAAATGCGGTCGGCTATGAGATCTGCTGAGAGGAGCATTCTCTATGACACTTACCGGAAGACTTGTCAGGATGCTGAGCGGGTTCCTGCTCGCGGCGTGGATCGGGACAGCGGCCGCGGCGGCGCATCACTCGTTCGCCGCGCAGTACGACGCCAACAAGCCGCTGACTCTCAAAGGCGTTGTCACCAAGATGGAGTGGATGAACCCGCACTCTCGCTTCTACGTGGACGTGAAGGACGACGCCGGGAACGTCGTCAACTGGAACGTCGAATTGGCCAGCCCCAACGTCCTGCTGCGTCAGGGCTGGACACGCGATTCGCTCAAGACCGGCGATCTGGTCACCGTCGAGGGCGCGCACGCCAAGGACGGCTCGAATATGGCGAACGCCCAGCGGGTCACGCTCGCCGACGGCAGGCGCGTGTTTGCAGGATCCTCCGGCGGCGACGCCGTCGGCAGCGCCATCCGCAAGGAAGGCGCCCAGGAAGGTACGAAGGAAAAGTAAGATGCGCTCCTTCCTGCTGGTCGCTCTTCTTACGCTTCTCCCGGCCGGCGGGTTCGGCCAAGGGCTGAATAACGCAACCCTTCCCTTGCCTCCGGCCATGCCGTCACCCGGCAACGGGATTCCGGATTTGAACGGGATCTGGGTGATGCCGTACACCACGGATTTAACCAAGCCACTCGGTGGCCCTGTTTCCTTCACACCGCACGGCGCGGAGGTTTTCAAGAACCACTCCGATGGCGACGATCCGCACGGCTTTTGCCAGCCCACGGGGCCGACGCGAGCCTTCCATCAGCCCTACCCGTTTCAACTGGTTCAGACGCCGGGCATGCTGATCGTCCTGTTCGAGATCGATCACAATTTCCGCCGCATCTTCACGGACGGCCGCGGCCATCCGGACAATCTCGATCACACGTGGTACGGCGACTCGATCGGAAAATACGAGGGCAACACGCTTATCGTGGACACCATCGGGCTGAACGAGAAAACCTGGCTCGACACGGCGGGGCACCAGCATAGCGACCAGCTCCGGATCACGGAGACGTTCACCAGGATCGATCGGGACAACATCACCTGGACGGTCACCTACGACGACCCGGTGTTCTACACCACGCCGATCACCTTCTCGCTGCCGATGCGTCGGCAGAAATACGACATCCTCGAGATGATCTGCATGGAGAACAACCTGGACATCCCGCACTTCATCACGTCACAGCCGAAGCAGTAGATTCAACCCGAGTTCGCCCTCATCGACGCTGCCGTCTTGGCCTCGTCAGAGAGGGCGCACGGAGGGCGCAACGATGTGACTGAACGACCGCGTCGCGTCGTGCGATGCCATAGCGACCAGGGGCGTATGAAGAGTGTTCGACGGTTCGGAGTGGTCTGGCTGCTATTGTTCATGGTCGTGGCCGCACAGGCGCAGTCGGTGGTTCCACTATCTCCGGGCGGCGCCGCCGCGGCTACCCCGGGGCCGCTGAGCCGGCAGCCGTCCGGTGCGATCACCATTCGTGCGACCCGCATCAGCCAGCCGATCCGGATAGACGGCCGCCTCGACGACGCCGCGTATCGCGACATCGAGCCGATGACGTCGTTCATTCAGCAGGAGCCACACAACGGCGAGCCAGGCAGCGAGCGCACTGAGGCGTGGGTCCTGTTCGACGACGAGAACATCTACCTGGCGTGCCGGTGCTGGGACTCTCACGCTGACGCGATCCGGTCCAAGGAAATGCGCCGCGACAGCGCCAACCAGCGTTACAACGACAACTTCGGCGTCCTTCTCGACACCTTCCACGACAAGCGCAATGGGTACATCTTCAGCGTCACGCCGAGCGGCGGCTTTACCGACGCGCTGGTGACGGACGAGCGCAGCCTCAACTCCGACTGGAACGCCGTCTGGACCAGTCACGCTGCGCGCTTCGAAGGCGGGTGGATCGCCGAGATGGCTATCCCGTTCAAGACCCTGCGCTACGACGCGGCCGACGTACAGACGTGGGGCATCAACCTGCGGCGCATGATCAGGACGAAGAACGAATACGTCTTCATCGTCCCGATGAGCAAGGCCTGGGCATCGGCGACGGCGATGCTGCATGTTGCAGCCGCGGCCACCCTGGTTGATCTCGAGGTGCCGCCCCCGGCCGTAAACCTGGAGGTCAAGCCATACGCCCTGTCGAGCACGAGGACCGACCTGGTCGGCCGTCCCACCCTCACGAACGACTTCTACAACAACGCCGGCGTCGACGCGAAGTGGGGCATCACCAAGGGAATGACCGCCGATTTCACCTATCGCACCGACTTCGCCCAGGTCGAAGACGACGAAGCACAAGTTAACCTGACACGGTTCGCACTGTCGTTCCCTGAGAAGCGGGAGTTCTTCCTGGAAGGTGCAGGCATCTTCACCTCGTTCGGCAGCGTCGGCCCGGCCGCCGTCAGCGGCAGCGGCAGCGACGCACCGTCACTCTTTTACAGCCGCCGAATCGGTCTGGCAGGGGCCAGAGCGATCCCCATCATCGGTGGCGGCCGGCTCACCGGCAAGGTCGACAAGTGGACAATCGGCGCGCTGGACATCCAGGCGGATGACGAGCCGAGCATCGGAGTGCCGCAGACGAATTTCGGAGTGCTGCGCGTGCGCCGTGACGTCGGCCGGCGCAGCACGGTGGGTGCGATTGTGACCAACCGATCGGTGTCGGTCTCTGGTGCTGGCAGCAACCAGATGGTTGGCGCCGACAGCAGCTTCTCGCTGTTCCAGAATGTCTATATCAGCGGTTATGCCGCCAAGACGCAGACGACCGGCCTGACGGAGGACGATCGCAGCTATCGCGGCAACTTCAGCTACGCCGGCGATCGCTATGGCGTCCTCGTCGATCACCTGGCGGTCGAGGGCAACTTCAATCCGGAGATCGGGTTCTTGCGCCGGGAGGCGTTCCGCAGCAGCTTCGGGGGCGCCAGATTCAGCCCGCGGCCGAAGAACGCCAGGCGTATCCGGCAGTACCATTTCGAAAGCAGCATCGAGTACGTCACCAACACCCACAACGTGCTCGAGTCTCGGCAGGCACGGGCCAACTTCCGCGTCGATCTGCAGAACGGCGACCAGTTCGGCGCCACCTATACTCGCGATCTCGAGGCGCTGGTCGCACCCTTTCAGATTGCGCCCGGTATCCGCATCCCAGTTGGCAGCTATACCTTCGACAACGCGCGCCTGTTCTACAGCCCGGCACCGCAGCGACCTGTGTCAGGCACCTTCTCGGTCGACGCCGGCACCTTCTACGACGGTACCAAGACCGCCGCGTCGTTCCGCGGGCGGTTGGAACTGGCCGCGCGCTTTGCCGTGGAGCCGAACGTGTCGATCAATTGGGTCGACTTGCCGCAGGGACGATTCACGAGCACGCTGATCGGCAACCGCGCCACCTATACATTCACGCCGCGGATGTTCGTCGCCGCCCTGGTGCAGTACACGTCGAGCACGACGTCGCTGCTCACGAACGTCCGGCTGCGATGGGAATACAGCGCAGGCAGCGAGCTGTTCGTGGTCTACTCCGAGGGACGCGATACCTTTCCGCTGTCGCCGATCCAGGGGAACCCAATCGAGACGCGGGGCGTAGCGGTGAAGCTCACTAAGCTGCTGCGGTTCTAACGGTAAATCGACGTTGGGTGAAGCCCTGCCGGGCCACTTCCGCACCAACTCTCGTTGACGCTCAATCTGGTGCGTCAGAATCTCCTCCATCACGCGGCCGTCGCGCTTCCGGCGTTCGGGATCGATCGGCTGGACGTGATCGGCGGCTCCGCCGATGGCAAGCGCCTCCTTGCCACCCGGCCCATCGACGCGCAGAACACCCGTGCGCCGGCGAACGTCCTGCTCGACTGGCGGCCACCCGTCGCGCGCTGATTCCTGGCGGAGCCGCATCTCTGCTTGCGAACATCCACGGCCGCGAACGAACGACAATGAGCGGGCTGCTAGAATGCGGCGCGCATGCCCCTGACGCGCGGGACGCGCCTCGGCCCGTACGAAATCGACGACATGATCGCCGCCGGAGGCATGGGCGAGGTTTACCGGGCCTCCGACAGCCGTCTGAATCGAACGGTCGCGATCAAGGTGTCCCACGAGGCGTTCACCGACCGGTTTGCCCGCGAGGCGGCCGTCGTAGCCAGCCTCAACCACCCCAACATCTGCACGCTGTACGACGTCGGACCCGATTACCTGGTGATGGAGTTCGTGGAAGGCGCTCCGCTCCGCGGCCCCCTTCCCGAGCCGGAAATACTGCGCCTGGCCGATGAGATCCTGGCCGCCCTCGATCACGCGCATCGCCACGGCACGGTGCATCGCGACCTGAAGCCCGCCAATATCTTGATGACGAAGCGAGGCATCAAGTTGATGGACTTCGGCCTGGCCAAGGTCAAGGCGGTCACCTCCGTCGATAGCGTGACGGTGGCCAACACCCTGACCGCCACGGGAACGTTGCTCGGCACCTTCCAGTACATGGCGCCCGAACAACTCGAAGGCCGCGAGGCTGACGAGCGCTCCGACATCTACGCGTTCGGTTGTGTGCTCTACGAACTCGCCACCGGCCGGCCGCCCTTCGACGGTGCGTCGCCGGCCGCGTTGATCGCGGCGGTCCTCAACTCCACGCCAACGCCGCTTGAATCGCCCGTCCTCAACCGCGTGGTGGAAACGTGCCTGGCCAGGGATCCGGAGGATCGGTGGCAGTCCGCACACGAACTTCGACACGCGTTGCGGTGGCTGGCGGCCGAGCGCACGGTGCAGCCGTCGCGACGACAAGCCGCCCGATCGCGCCTGGCCTGGGGGCTAACCGCGGCGGCGGCCGTAATCGCCCTCACGTTCGGGATCCTGTGGCTGCGTCAACCCACCATGCGTCCGTCCCGTCTGGCATTCACGATCGACGCTCCGCCAGGTGCCACCTTCAACTATCTCGTGACCGCAACGTCGGTCTCGCACGATGGACGCACCATCGTGTTTCGGGCGAGCGGAGACGATCTGGTGCCAGCACTCTGGCTGAGGGCCATCGACTCCGTTACCGCTCGACGGCTTCCCGGCACCGAAGGTGCCGACTTCCCGTTCTGGTCGCCGGACGACCGCTCCATTGCCTATTTCGTCGGCGATCAGTTGAAGACTCTCGACCTCGCCAGCGGAATGCCGGTCGTCATCGCCTCGTCCGTTGGCGCCAGCGACACCTGGGGCACAGGTGGGACGTGGAACCGGGACGGGGTGATGCTGTTTGGCGAAGCGCGGGGGCTGATCCGCCTGGCTGCATCCGGAGGACGGCCAGAGGTACTGATCGCGGCGGACACGTCGCGACGCGATCGTGGCTTCGCGCACCCGCAGTTCCTGCCGGATGGAAGACACTTCCTTTTCCTGCTGATGAGTGACGATGCCGACGCGGCCGGGGTCTATATAGCGTCGCTCGAGGATCCCTCCTCCCTGGTGCAGATTATCCGCACGCAGACCAAGGCCATCTACGCCGCGGCCGGCCAGGACCGCCCCGGGCATCTCCTGTTCGTACGCGATGAGGCACTGGTCGGTCAGGAGTTCGACGCCACGACGATGCGCCTCGCGGGCGAGCCGGTCGTGGTCACCAACGACATCGCGACGCACTCCGGCCTCCACGCCGGCGCGTTCTGGTCGTCCGACTCGGGCACGCTCGTCTATCGGACCGGCACGGTGCTGGAGCGCACCAGTTTGTCGTGGATCGGCCGGACAGGCACACGCCTCGGCGCGGCGGCTCCAGACGACGCCTACTCGACGTTCCGCCTGGCACCGGACGGCAAGCGCCTGGCCTTCGGCCGACTCGAGGCGCATGGCCCGGATGACATCTGGCTGATGGAACTCGATAGCCACCGCACCACGCGCTTCACCTTCGATCCGCAGATCGACACGTGCCCCACCTGGTCACGCGACGGCCGTCAGCTCGCGTTCAGTTCGGATCAGGCCGGCGTCCGCCAGATCTACCGCAAGGCCACCGACGGTGGAGCGGCCCAGGCAGTCTCGAGCACTCCGGGATCGAAATGCGTGATGGACTGGAGCGTCGACGGCAAGCAACTGCTCTACGGAGAAGTTTCAGGATCCAAGGACCTCTGGCTGCTCGACGTGGACAACGGCGGCCAGGCCGTGCCGCTCGTCCGCACTGCATTCGAGGAAACAGATGGCCAGTTCTCGCCCGATGGCCCGTGGATCGCCTATACGTCCGACGAGTCGGGCCGCAACGAGGTGTACATCACCACCAGCCGAGGCAGCACGGAACCTCGCCCGCGGTGGCTCGTGTCGACCCAGGGCGGCCGGCTGCCGCGGTGGCGCGGCGACGGCAAGGAGTTGTATTACCTCGCCGCCGACAACCGCACCGTCATGGCCGTGGACATCCGCCCCTCGGCGGACGGCATCCAGGCCGGTACGCCGCAGCGGCTGTTTTCATCGTCGACTGCGCTTGCCGGTGGTTACACGCGGATCTCCTATGAGGTGACGGCGGATGGTCAACGCTTCCTGGTGCAGGAGCCGACGCAACTGCAATCGAGTCCTTTGGACGTTGTCGTGAACTGGCTTCCGGCGAAGCCGTAGCGACGTTCGGCCCTGGGGCGAGTGCCGCCCTTCCGAGATCCTCGTCCAGGTCGGGCGACGTTACCAGTTCAGGAACAAACCGAGCTCGGCGAGGAATAGAGGCCAGGCGGGCTCCTCCTCGAGCATCAGGTGATTGGCGCTCGGCAAGGAGACGTAGCGCGCGCCCGGGATCTGGGCCGCCAGCAGGCGACCCCGCTCCGGTGCCACTGCCTGATCGCGATCGCAATGGATGACGAGCGTCGGCGTCTTCACCTGTGACAAAAGCGGTCGCACATCGAGGTCATCGTCACGTTCCATCAGTCGCGCGGCGTGTTCCGGCGACGTGGACACGCGCTGGAGCTCGTCGAACCACTGCTCGTGCTGCGGCGTCGCCTCCGGGATGAACCGGCAGGTGAATGTCTTACAGAATGCGGGGTTGTTGACTCCCCAGCCAAGCCGCAACAAACTCGCCAGCGCGCGATGCGCCTCAATATCCTCGGCTGTGCCGCCGTGTTTTATTCCCGTTGCGAATGCCCCATAGAGCACCAACTGCGTGACGCGCTCTGGATGCTTCACGGCGTAGGCGATCGCGATGGCACCTCCGCGAGAGATTCCAAGCAACGGGAATCGCTCGATGCCGGCCGCGTCAACGACAGTTTCAAGATCGCGGACCCAGGTGTCAAAACGTCTATCGCGAAATGCACGGCCCAGAGCACCCGTGGTTACAGCGCCTGGCGTTCTTCACTCTGATTTCCGCGCCGATCGAGTTCCCGTGGCACGTGAACGTCACGGCACCAGCGGAGATCGATTGTGCCTTTCAGGTGACAACCTCCGTCACATTCCGTGAACCCTTGCTTTACAATGGCCGCAGTCGTGACCGCGCAAGTTTCACGGCTCTTCTCACGTCGGATTCCTGTTTAGATACTGATGCCGGAACCGCGCGAAGCCCGCTCGGTCATCGAGAACGCCGAACAGGCGGCCACGGCCGGCGACTATGCCGCCGCCGAGGACCTCTTGCGCGAGGCGGCCGCCCTCCAGGAACAGACGCTCGGCCCGAACCATCCGGATCTCGCCAACACACTCAACAATCTCGGCATCGTCTGCGAGATGACAGACAATCCGATCGACGCGGAGCACTACTTCCGAAGGGCGCACGCCATCGCGACGGCGACGCTGCCGCCGGACCATCCGTTCGTCGCCACCAGCAGCAAGAACCTCCACGATTTCTGCGCAGCCCGCGGACGGCCCGTGGAGTTGCCGCCGTCACCACCCGCAGTGGCAGCCTGGCTGGAAGCGCGCGCGCCTGACGCAGCGCCACCGCGCGAGTCGCCACGCTCAACCGAGAAGCAGGTCGTGATGCCGCTCGCTCAAAAGAGATTCTTGAGCCCGCTCGCACTTGGCGGATTGACCGCGGTCGGCTTACTGATCGTGATTGTCGTGATGGCCAGCATCTCGCGCAGTCCGGTCGAGGAGACCAGGTCACGACCGACGATCACGAGCGCTCCTGCTCCAGGCACTCCGGCGGCCGAGACTCCGGTCCTGAGGCCGACGGCTCCGGCGGCCGAGCCGCTCGCGCAGCCGCAACACACCGCAGAGATCACTCAGCCCACCCGGCACGATACCGACACGATTGGCGCCAGGCCAGGCACGGCCGCAAGACCGGCCGCGATACCAACCGTGGTCACGGCGCAGCTTTGCACCGCTCTCAAGGCCTGGCAATGCGAGGCGGCGGGCAATCAGACTCCACCGGGGCCGATGTTCTTCTACACACAGGTGAAATCGGCGACCGCCACCACGATTGAGCACCGCTGGTACCAAGGCGATCGCTTGCGGCGCGCCGTCCAACTCCGCGTCGAAGCCAATCCCGGCGCCGGTTACCGTACGTACAGCCGCAACACCATCAGCAGTGACAGCGCCGGCGACTGGCGAGTCGAGGTGTGGAGTGCGGATGGCACACTGCTCCAGGAAGAGCACTTCACGGTCCGCTAGCGGCTTGGCCGCCAGTTCAAGATCTTAGTGATCGGTGACGTCACGGTGCTCTTCGGTGAGCGTGTTCAGGAAGAATCGTTGCGCCCCGAAGTGACGAACAACGTCAACTCTGTGTCACGGCTGGTTCGCACGTAGTTCGATCCAGATGCCGCCCGGAACCAGCGGTGCGCCGTCGCGCGGTGCGCGGCATGGATGCCAAGTTCATCAGGCGCCGAAGGGGTGAAGTCACGAAAAACATTTCAGGGCTGCATTCGCCTGCGGGCGTGGATAGAGCAAGTCCGCCCAAGACCGATCCCCAGTTGATCTATTCAGCGGAATATGCGGGCGAGTTGGAGCTCCAGACCCGGCAGCAGCACGGTCCTGAGCACGTCGTCCCACTGGCGCGAGAACGATTCGAATCGGCCGAAACCGTTGTCCGACCGCCGATACACGCGGATGGTCTCGGCGTCTGCATCCACGATCCAGTACTCCGACACTCCGGATCGCTCGGTACAAGCGGCGCTTGATCCCCTCATCCCTGCGCCGCGTTCCCGGTGAGGCAATCTCCACGACGAACTCCGGCGTCCCACGGACATGCTGGTCGGTCAGGATCTCCTGAGCGCGAGCACTGGACATGTACAGCAGGTCCGCCTCCACGACATCGAAACGCGACAACACGATGTCGAAGGGCGCGAGAAAGACCTGCCCGATCGGGTGCACCTCGAGGTAGTTTCCGATCAGCAGGTGCAAGTAGCCGAGGACACGTTGATGTTTCGTCGCGGGCGATGGCGTCACGTAGTGCTCCCCGTCGATGAGCTCATGTCGCTGCCCATCGTCGGGAAAGAGCACGAAGTCGTCGTAGGTGAGCTTCACCCCAGCGGGTTGGGGATTCACGACGTCCTCGTCGGCCATGGGCGCATTCTAGCGTCGTCAGCACCGCACATACCATGGTGCCGGATGACGCCAGCGGCCGAAAATCGTGCGTATCCCTGCGACCAGGCGCGGAAGCTGCGTGGTGGTGTGTGACCCGTGCGTCGCAGGTTCTGCGTCCCCGGTCTGCGGTCAGCACGCGCGGACTGGGTCTCTAACGTTGTCTACGAGTCAAGTGCACGCAACCGTGCCGCAGTTCGTCCGGGAACGCCTTCTTGAACTCGCCACGCGCGTTCTATTTCGTCTCCTTTGTAGATCTCCTCCGTTGGCGCGCAGGATAGATCCCTGGGTGTGTTCAGAAGAAAGGAGACACAAAGACCGCCGTTGATCGTGAGATCGCTTTCAGCGGCCGCGGCACATCGATCGCCCCGCAGGTGAGTGCGCTCGACCTCGTCATTTCCCTTGCCCTGCGCGAGCCGCTGCGCCACAATCCGGCCGTTCCACCTGATCAGTGGAGCATCTGATGAATTAGGGCTCACACAGTCGGCCTCGGTTGGGCTTTTCCGTGGCTCTCACACGTGATGACAACGACGTAGAGCGACAGCGATGACGCTGCTGGCCGAGGGCGCCGAGGTTCTGCACCGGGTCGTGACGCGCCGCTCGCTGGATCCACGCGTCATCTTCACGCCGGCCCAGCGCGCCGACTGGCCTCATCGTTACCCACGCGGGTGGCGGGTCGGTTCGCGCGTCTATCAACAGTTGAAACGCACGCGGCAACGACGATACGCCACCCTGTATCGCCGCTTCGGCGCCTTCACGATGCACTCGGAGAAGGACTACTGCGACAACCTCGCCTTGGCCGATGATGTTCGTGACGTAACCGGGACGATCGTCGAGTGCGGGACGTGGAAAGGCGGAATGATCGCCGGCATCGCTGCCCTGCTCGGCCCCGAGCGTCATTACTATCTGTTTGACAGCTACGAAGGCCTGCCCCCGGCCGGGTCTCTGGACAAAGACCTGTACGGCCAGTCGGGCCGCGAGTGGCAAGCCGCGACGACGCACAACGACCGTGCGACGCTCGAAGATGCGCAGGCCGCGATGCGGCTGGCTGGCGTCCCGCATGTGACGATTACCAAAGGCTGGTTTGCGGACACGCTTCCCGCCTACGCTGGCGGCCCGATTGCCCTCCTGCGCTGTGATGGCGACTGGTACCAATCCACCATGGACACGCTGACGGCCATCGAACCGAACGTCACCGCTGGCGGGCTGATCGTGTTCGATGATTACTACTACTGGGAAGGGTGCGCCAAAGCGGTGCACGACTACCTGTCCCGGACGCAGTCCTCAGCGGTGATCAGAACCTCACCCGGAGGCTATGCCTACATCCGTAAGCCCTGATTGGCGAGATCGATCCAGTTCTGGCGTCGACGCACATCATCAGCCAATCGCCCGGAATCAGCCCCCGTGCACATCCCTCCGGCAGCTGTCATGATCGGTGGATGAACCGACGGTATCGAGCCGGTGAGTCTGTCGAAGACTTCTGCCGGGCGTGCAAGACAGATCGTCATCACACCATCATCGTGGTCGATGCGGACAGCCGTCCGTTGCGAGTCTCGTGCGACTACTGCGACAGCCAGCACAATTTTCGCGGCGGACCCCGCATCGACGTGTCTCCGGAGCGGGAGCGGTCGTCCATGTCGCCCGGCGGCCCTGACAAGGCCCGCCCCACATCGGGCGGCGCTCACCCAACATCGCCGGGCGGTGCTGACTATGCTCGCCCCACATCGCCGGCGCTCGCCCCACATCACCCGGCGGGTCTGACGACGCTGGACCCACATCAGCCGGCGAGGCTGACAATGCCGGTCCCACGTCGACGACCACGCCTACCGCCAGACCGTCATCGCCTGTTGCCGGCGAAGAAAGGACCGCTTTCCGCGTGCCGACCGAATCTGCTCCTGGTGATCTCGAGACTCTCCTGCGCCGGATCCTGCGTGAAGAAAGCGGCCTCACTGCGGTGGCGCCGGCGGCGAAATGGCGCGGCGGCACGCTGGTGCTGCGACCGGGGACACCCGGGCTGCAGGAAAAGAGCTGGCCGATCGAGACCTTCTTTCACAAGATCGTGATGCTGCGTAATCGGCTGCGGACGCTCGAGCAGCAGGTCAACGCGTCCGAATTGCCGGACGACGTGAAGATCAAGCTGCAGGGATACGTCAGCGGATGCTACGGGTCCTTGACCAGTTTCAATATCCTTTTCGCCGATGAGGACGATCAGTTCAAAGGAACCGGCGCCTGACATGGGTCCCGAGGAAGGCCGCCCCCGCAAACGGCACGCTGAGACACGTCGACAGCGCCACCGCCAGTGGCCATAGCCCACCGAGCTCGCCGCTTCGGACCATCATCGTCAGCACCTGTGCCGGCACAATCAGCCAGGTCGACAGCCACGCCCGACCGCGCGCCAGCACTCCGATCCCGAAGCTGATCGCGAGCACGGCCGGCAACCCGAGCGTCCAATAAGCGCCGCTGTCCCAGGCTTCACGACGACCCGTCAAGGCGTGGATGCCCAGTTCCAGTCCGACGCCCACGAGCAAGGCCAGCGGAATGGTGACCTGTCTGTCCAGCATGGACTGACTATCGGCTCCATTGCCGAAACTGTTTGCAGCGAATGAAGCGGGTGCATCGTGTACTCCACCAGGGGCTTCGGTTTCATCGCAATCACGATCCGAGGTACATCCCGCCGTTCACGCCGATCGTCTGCCCGGTGATGTAGTCGTTGCCGGCCAGCAGCACGGCGACATCGGCACACTCCTCCGCCTCGCCAAACCGTCCGACCGGAATCATGTCTGGCTTGACGCTGGGATTCGACGTCACCATTTCGGTGGCGATGAGCGCCGGCGCGATCGCGTTGACGGTGACGCCTTCTTTGGCCAGTATTCGCGCGTAGCTCTTGGTCGCGGCGATCACGCCTGCTTTTGCTGCCGCGTAGTGCACCGCCATCACGCTTCCTGCCTGTCCAGCCACCGACGTCAGGTTGATGACGCGTCCCCACCGGCGCGCACGCATCCCCGGCAGGACCGCCTGCGTCATCAGAAACACTGACGAGAGGTTGACCTGGATCATCTCGTTCCAGCTCGCCTCCGACATCTGGTCGATGCTCTCGACCCTCAGCCGGCCGGCGTTGTTCACGAGAATGTCCACGGCGCCGAGACCGGCTTCGACCGCCGCGACGAGCGCGGTGGTGTCGCCGCCTCTCGACACGTCACTTCTGACGGCGAGCGCGCGCCGACCAGCGCGACGGATGGCATCGGCCGTCGCATTCGCATCCGACTCGCGGCTGACATAATTCACGGCCACGTCACAGCCCGCAGCGGCCAGGGCCAGCGCGATGGCCTTTCCGATTCCGCGGCCGCCGCCGGTCACCAGCGCCACCCTTCCTGAGAGCGATGTCTGTGTCATGGACCTGAATGCTACCTTGCGGAATCCGTGCTCGCCCGGGTCTTGACGGAGCGATGTGAACCACGAAGGGCACGAAGGACACGAAGAAGGATCTTGGCTGGCGTGCGGCTTCGCGTGGATCTTTGTCAGCGAGCTCAAATGGGCGCGACCAGAGCCCGGCCGTCCGGGCCCCGGTCTCTTTGTATGCAATCCCTAAAAATCGACCTGCGCGCTGATCTTGAACAGGCGCCCGACCGTGATCGACAACGGGTTGAGGTACGTGCTCGGGTTGACGTAGCTCTGGTTGTACACGTCCGGCGTGTTCGAGTTGAACAGATTGAACATGTCAAGTGCGACGAGCGTCCGGGTGCGCCCGTAGCGGATGTTCTTGCCGATCCGCAAATCGACCTGGCTGAGACGATCGCCGTACTTCACGCCGGGCTGGACAATGTTCACGAACTCGATCGGAATTCCGCTCGAGAGCGGACGTCCGAGGTTGGTCTGGAACTCCGGCGCGATGATCGCCGAGGCGCCGAGACTCTGGCTCGTGACGCTCGGGAAGTTGTTGCCGGGATACGGGACGCTGTGGAACGTGCTGGAGAGGAGCACGTCGATCTTGGGCACCGTATACGACACCAGTCCTTTGACGTTGGTCTGGAATCCCGATTCGCGATGGCAGAACTCGCGCGGCCACTGGCCTGGCACGCCGGTGCCCCCGAAGAATGGGGAGAACGCGTTGAGCGAGCCGCCCCACCCGTACTGCGAGATGTAGGCGTCGGGGTGCGCGTTCACCACGCCGCACTCGTCCTCGGTGACGTTGCCGGTGCTCGTGCCGCCCTGGACCGTGACGTCCCGCAAGCGCGCCGTCACGGTGACGTCCACGCCGTTGAAACGGTTATAGGCACCGCCGGCGTCATTCGAGAACGTCTGGTAGTAATCGTATGAGCCGAACTTCGCCGGCTTCACGTCGAACAGCGTCAGCGGATAGCCGCCACCACTCGGCAGATTGGGATCCTGCGGCACGGTGTAGGTGAACTGGTCGAAGTCCGCCGGCGTCAGGGCGTGGTTGTAGGTGGTCTGCAGATTGCCCCAGCTCCGGCGGATGTAGTCGACTTCCACGGACACGCGAGGCGCGATCTGCTGGTTGATGCCCGCCGTCATGTCCCAGCTGTACTCGCGCTTGTTCCAGCCGCTCGTCGTCTTGGGATCGACCGTCAGGTTCTGCACGGCGGGCTTGCCGAAGTTCGGATTGTCCCAGGCGCCGCACTCGCCGTTGGCGACGGGGTTCAGCAGGTCGCAGTCGGGAGAGTAGTTCCCCGACCTCGCATCGCCGGTGCCGTAGAAGCTGTCGTTCCACGGTCGGTTCACCGACGAAACGAAGTTCAACGCCCCCGCGGGACTGTAGAACAGCCACTCGTTGACGGTGTTCGTCGTCGTCACGTAGCTTGCCAAGGAAGAACTTCGCTGCCGTCTTGCCGTTGCCGAACACGTCGTACGACGCGCCGAACCGCGGCTGGATGTCGTTCAGGTGCAGCGGGCCGTCGGCCTCGGGGAAGACGACCGCCGTTCGGGAGGAACCGGTTCGGCCCCATCTGCTGCCGACCGAAGTGATCGCTGAGGTGCTCGTAACGCAGTCCGCCAGTCAGCGAGAGGCGGTTGAGCGTCCACCGATCCTGGGCGTAGAGGGCCATGAACGTCTGCTGCTGCGACTGCACCGATGCCTGGTCCGCGTACATCGTGAACCGGTACGGCACGGTGTTGTTGAAGTTGTATTTGAGCTGGGCGTCGTTGTAGTAGTTCTTGGGGAACGTCGAGGCGTTCTTCGACCAGCGAGCGCCGAACTTCGCGGAGTGCGACCCGGTGACGTAGGACACCGCACCCTGCCCGACCGTGGTGAAGCCGGTGTGCCCCGACCAGTTGGCCGACCGGTAGTTCAGGTTGGCCAGCGTCACCGGACCGTCCGGACTGTTGATCGTCAGCGAATCGTCCTGCACCGGAATCGTCGTCGGGTCGTACGAGTTCTTCTGCTGGGCGCCCCACCAGAAGTTCGGACCGATCTGCACGTTGGCGTCGAGCAGCACGCTGTTGGTGAGCGGCGACGTCCACGAGACCTGCGTCAGGTTGCTCGGGTGATTTTCGTTTCGCTGCAGGGCCTCCCGGGTCGCCACCTGACCGGTGAACGTCAGACCGGAGCTCGACCCGCCGGCGTCGCAGTGCAGGCAGTTGTAGTGCAGGTCGGTCCAGCCGACGACCTTGTTGCGCGGCGACACCTGCCAGGTCAGACGGACGGAGTGGTTCTTCCACACGCCGTCGTCTTCAGACTGCTTGGTGAAGTCCGGAGCGTAGGTCCACTTGGTGTTGTCGCCGGCGTTCTTGTTGTCCCACATGCTGGCCACCGTCTGCCGGTTGTACTGATAGCGATAGGTGGCGAAGAACCACAACCGGTCGCGCTTGATCGGGCCGCCGAACGACGGATTGATGTCCCACAGCTGCTTCGGCTTGAACGGCGTGCCCAGCCCCTTCGCCCTCTGTTCCGGGCTGAGGTTGTCGCTGACGAACGCGCTCCCGGAGCCGTTGATGAAGAAGCTGCCCGCGAACGTGTTGCCGCCCTGCTTGCCGATGATGTTCAGCTGCGGCCCGCCGGTGGTCGCTTCGCCGAGACCGCCGCTGAGGGAGAACACGACTTCCTGGGCATTGCCGACCTCCGGCGCGTACCCCGAGACGCCCATGCCCTGGTAGCCGCCGCTCATGCCGTCGACGAGGACCTGTCCCTCGTTGCGGCGTCCGCCGTGAATCTGGAACACGCTGAAGACGTTTCCCTGCGACCCGCCGACGTCGTTGCCCTGAACGTTGAGCGCGGGAACGAGCTGCGTGAGCGACGAATAGAGGCGTGACGTCGGAATCTCCGCCACCGTCTTGCCGGCGATCGTCTCTTCCGTGCGCGCGCTCGTGGTGTCGACCACCGGCGCTTCGCCGGACACGGTGACCGTCTCCTGGACGCCGCCGACCCGCAGGTCGGCGTTGACCGTGGCGATGAAGCTGCCGGCCAGCTCGATGCCGTCGCGCTTGACGATGTTGAACCCGGCCAGCGTGAACGTGACGGAATAGGTTCCGGGCCGCAGATCCTGAATGGAGTACTGCCCGACGCTGTTCGTAGACACCGAACGCGCCTTTTCGATGAGCGCTGGGCTCGAGGCTTCAACCGTGACGCCGGGGAGCACTGCTCCCGAGGCGTCTTTCACGGTACCGACGATGGACGCCTGGGCATAGACAGCTGTGGGCACTCCCACGAGGGACCAGGACCAGCGCCGCCCTCATGAACCTGAGCATCGTGACCTCCTAGCTGAGCGCACTATACGCGCCCAAGGTCTGGCGTGGAGGTGGAAAGATTCCCCGTCGGAGATGCTCAACCCGCGGTCATTCTTGCGATTCGCAAAGAACGCAGTTGATATAAGTGCCGCGTTGGTTCAGTGGGAGCTGCTCTCCATTTCGACAGACCAGACGCCGAGATCGTCGACGAGGATCTTGTCGGCATTGTCACGGCCGAAGTAAGCGAAACCTCTGTCGCCCCAGGCTGTTCCCCAGTTGTTGGCGAACTTGAATCGGCGCGTTCCGGGATCGTAGGCGACGATCGTAATCGCGGTCAGGGCATCACGCGAGGTGACATCAGCGGGGATGACCACGGCGTCCTTCGGGGAATCCCATGCATCGGTGACGCGCGCGCCTGCGATCACGGGCATCCCCCTGGCCAGGGCTCCGAGAACGGCGTCGATACCGGGTAGCCGCGAGATTCGCGCTTTGTATGGCGCGGCGGCCTCATCGAGATCCTTCAGCGTGCGGCCGGGCGGCAGCTTCGCATTCCGCCAGTCATACGGCCAGTCCGCTTCAGGAGGAGCGCCGTACTGCTGTGCGACGTAGAAGATTGTTTCGAGATACGCGCCCTCCCTGGTGGTCTCCTCGGCTCGCTGCGATCGCGCGTAGAGATATCGCATCGAGAGTTCCGTTGGGTGACCGTGGATCGCCAGCGCCGCGCTCATCGCCGTCGCGCATGCGGCCGCTGCGACGGTCCCGAGCCCGCCGACGTCGCGGACCGTGACATACGACGACAGGTCGACGGCCTTCGGCGCAGCGACGGTGAGCGGCACCGCGCTGCCGCTCGAGACAAGCGTTTGCGGTGCCGTGGCCTGTTCGATCACCCAGTTCGGTTCGTAGTCGTTGGTTTCTCGGGTTGAGAGGTTGCCCGCGCGAAGGCCGGCCGCTGTCAGCGATGCGGTTGCCCGCTCGAGCGCTTGACCGCTGACGAGCGGAACCGACACCCGTCCCGCGCGTGCGGAGGAAAACACCGAATATCCGATGGCGGCAAACGCGATCACCAGGAACACGGCAACGGCGCCGCGGTATTTGCCAAACCATTCCCTCCAGGTGCCCTTTGCCCGACGACGACGGATGTCCCCGATGAGGTCTTCGAGGTCGTGCTCGAACGCGCCGTCGCGCACCTCGGCCCACTGGCGGGCCATGAGTTCGCGAATGTCTTCGGGCAGATCCGCGGCTGTCGGCATCGGGGCGCCGTCGACGCGCACGGGAATGACGAGGCGACCGGATTTGAGCGCACTCCGAATTTCCTGCCGGACCCAGTCGTCGTTCGCATCCAGCCGCCGGTGGCCGGCTGGGTCGGTCAGAGTCAGCCAACGCCGCCCGACAATCGCGATGAGGACATCGGACTCCTCCAGCTTGGTGGTGAGGATCTCGGCGAAGTTGTCGCCGCGGCCGATGTCGTCCAGATCCATGAAGACACCGTCTGCACCGAATGCGCGCTGGAGATGGTCGTACAGGCGACCCGCATGGCCCGCGGTATCGTCGCGGCGGTAGCTGATAAACACACCGCTCATGAACTGGACATTATCTCCGGCTTCATATGCCCGTCTGGTACAATAGGTCTTTCGTCACACCTCACTTTTTCTTCAGGATTACTCGCGCATGTTTTCAAAAGAGGCTGCTTTCGGTCTGCTCTATATCCCGGCCGGTCTCGTCTTTATCGTCGGGTTCGTCGCCGCGTTGTTCATGTTCTGCGTGCTCCCGGCGTAGCTGGTGACCGGCCTCCGTGCCGGTTTTGCCCAGTTTGCGCGCATGGCGTGGGGTAGGATCCCCGGCATCGCCGAGGTAGCACCCCATGCTTCGTCACTCCGTTCGCTCGACCTCACTGCTATTCGGAATCGTCGCGGTCCTGGGCGCGGCACTGGTTGCGGCCCAGAGTCCGATCGCCGCCATGTATGGCGACGACCAGCTGCGCAACAAGGCCCTGACCCTTGGGTTTGTGACCGGCGAGATTCCGGCCATTGCCGGGGTGTCGTTTCCAGCCGCCGTCTACCTCACCCAGGGCGATCTGCAGCGCGCCTTCGACGAGAGCCGCTTTCGCCCGGGCGGCGCCATCGTCCCGACGAACACCGACTTGCAGCTGACCGCGAGCTCACCCGCAACTCAGCGCGTGCTGATCGATCGCGTCCAGAAGGCACCCGCAGCCATGAAGGCGCTGCAGGACCAGGCTGACGCGCGTCGAAGCAGCTCGGGGGCACGCAGCCAGTCCGGCCTGCTCGAGATCGGCGTCGACACGTTCGCCGCTCGGCTGCCCGCCGCCACTGCTGCCGCGACGACCGCCTTTCCCCAGAACCTCTGCCTGATCGCCACCGACTTCGCCAACGGGGGCGCGATCGACCGTCGCGAACTGTTCGGGCAGGATCGCGTCCGCAAGGGCATCAGCGCCTGCCTGACTGCGCTCGATGCCGCCGGTGTACAGTCGCTCGTCGTGCCGCTCGTCGGTGCTGCCAGTTCCGGAACGCAATCGCAGGATCCACGGTACGAAGGGCAACGCGTGCTGATGGAATGCCGGTTGATCAACGCCATCGCCGGGATCGCACTCGGAATCCACGATTTCGCGCCGAGTCGCCGCAGCGTGCGGGAGATCGGCATCATCCAGTGGGAACAGGAGATCCTCGGGATGTTCGGCGCGACGCGCGGCGCCCCGATGTCACGCACCGCGCAAAGCGCATATCGAACCTACGCCAACCAGGTGAAGCTGGCGCTGCGGAACGGATTGGCCGGAAAGAAGACCAGCGCCAGCGATGTCTCCGGGAACTGCAGCGCGATCCTCAATCCATCGTAGGAGTCGTGAATAGGGAATCGTGAATCGTGAATGAAGGCACGGAGGCACCGGGTTCACGATTCCCTATTCACGATTCACGATTCACGATTCACGATTCACGATTCACGATTGAATATGACGTCTCATTCAGCAACTGCTCGACGAACTCGATCGTGAGGCGGCGCGGACACAGCGCGCGCTCGAACAGGTTCCGGCTGGCCGTGACGCCTGGAAGCCGCACGACAAGTCGATGGCCCTGGGCCGGCTGGCCGGGATGATCGCCACGATGCCTGCCTGGATCGTCCTGATCCTCAAGCAGGATGAACTGGATCTCACGCCGCCTGGCGGGCCGACATCACGATCTCGAAGATCCGCTTCCTCGAGAGCCAGGGCCTCATCGATCCGGAGCGCACGCCGTCGGGATATCGCAAGTTCTCTCCGTCCGACGTCGAGCGCCTGCGCTTCATCCTGCGCGAGCAGCGCGAGCACTTCCTGCCGCTGAAGGTGATCAAGGAACGGCTCGACCAGCTCGACCGCGGCGAGACGCCCGGGCCCGCGACCGCGCCGGCGCCGGAGCCGCGGTCGACGCCGGCCGGCCAAGCGCGAAGAAGCGCGCAAGGCCGCGCGCCGGCCGAGCCGCTGTTCGAGATGACGCGCCGCGCGGCGGAGGCCGACGAGGCCCGCACGGCGACCGCGGCGGTGCAGCGACACCGAGGCGCCCGACGACTACGCGCCTGGCGCAGACCGAGGTGATCCTCACCCGCACCGAGCTCGCCAAGGCGGCCGGCATCACCGACGAGGAGCTCGGCCAGCTCGAGGAATACGGCCTGGTCACGCCGACGCACACGTCGCGCGACCGGGTGCTGTTCGACGACGACGCGCTCGCGATCGCCCGGGTCGCGGCGAAGCTTCATGCGGCACGGCGATCGAGGCGCGTCACCTCCGCATGTACCGCGCGTTCGCCGAACGCGAGGCCGGGCTGTTCGAGCAGGTGCTGCTGCCGTACCGGCGCCAGCGCAACCCCGAGGCGCAGGCGCGCACGCGCGACACGCTCGGCGAGCTCTCCGGCCTCGGTCGTCAGCTGCGCACGGCGCTGCTGCGCCAGGCCGTTCGCCGTTCGCTCAGGGGCTGACGTGCCCGCGACGATCCTGCTCGACGCCGACGCCGTCGCCGCGCAGGTCCGCCGCCTCGGCGCGGAGATCGAGCGCGATCATCCCGACGGCGTCGTGCTCGTCGGCGTGCTGAAGGGCGCGCTGCTCTTCGTCGCCGACCTGGCCCGCGCGATCACGGCGGTACCCGTCGAGGTCGACTTCATCTCGATCTCGCGGTTCGCGCCCGATTCCGGGCGGGTGAAGATCCTGCACGACCTCGACTCCGACATCAGCGGCCGCGACGTCGTGGTCGTCGAGGACATCGTCGACACCGGTCTCACGCTCGCGTACCTCGACTGGGCCAGCTCGCGCGAGCGCGGGCCGCGGCCGCTCTCGGCGTGCACGCTGCTCGACCGCCCGGCGCGACGCATCGTGCCGCACGACCTGCGGTACCGCGGCCTGGAGCTCGCCGACGAGTTCGTGCTCGGCTACGGCCTGCACACGCGCGACCTGTATCGCAACCTGCCCTTCGTCGCGGTGGGGGATCGCGAGGTCGTGGCCGCCGACGCCCGATGCGTACGTGGACGCAGCTGTACGGCCGGAACGGCCGGAGGGACGGCCGGAGGCCGGTGGTAGCGTGACCATCGACCGAACGGAGGAACCGTGATCCGCCTGTCGCTGATCGGAGTGCGCGTCGAGGTCCCGACGAACCAGCCGATCGTGCTGCTGCGCGAGGAAGAGGGCACGCGGTTCCTGCCGATCTTCATCGGGTCGCCCGAGGCCACGGCGATCGTCTACGCCCTGCAGGGCCTGGCGACGCCGCGCCCGCTCACGCACGACCTCTTCAAGACCGTGCTCGACGACCTGTCGGTGAAGCTCGACCGGGTCGAGATCACCAAGCTCGCACGAGGGCACCTTCTACGCCGAGATCGAGCTCGACCGGGACGGCGCCAAGTCCCGGATCTCGTCCCGGCCCTCCGACGCGATCGCGCTCGCGGTCCGCTTCGGCGGCGACATCCCGATCTTCGCCGACGAGGAGGTCCTCGACGAGGCCGGCGTGCTCTTCGAGGCCGACGACGAGGAGCAGGAAGTCGCCCAGTTCCGCCAGTTCCTCGACGAGATCACCCCCGAAGACTTCGCGCAGTAGCCCTCGTCGCCCGGGCTAGGCCATCCTGGTCAGCGGCACATGCAACGCGAAGGTCCACGTCACGTTGAGCTGGAGGTTTACGGTTCACCTCCGCTGTAGTTACACTCTTGTCACACGGGGCGGCCGGTCTGGCGGCGACCCGGCGGTCCGGGAGCGGCGCGATGGCGGAGCAAGCAGCCCGAGCACGGCTACCGCGGACCGCTGGTCTGCAAGATCGTCGGCATCACGTACCGCCAGCTCGACTACTGGGCGCGCACCGATCTCGTGCGCCCGTCGGTCTGCGACGCGAACGGCAGCGGCACGCAGCGCCTCTACTCGTACCGCGACCTCGTCGAGCTGAAGGTCATCAAGCGCCTGCTCGACGCCGACATCTCGTTGCAGGCCGCGCGCAAGGCGATCGAGTACCTGCGCGAGCAGCTCGGCGCCGACCTCGCGTCCGCGCACCTCGTGCTCGACGGCAGCCACACCGTGCTCGTGCAGACCGGCGACCAGATCGTCGACCTGCTGCGCAACGGTCAGGGCGTGCTCAACATCGTGTCGCTCGGACCGGTCGTCACCGACCTCGCGTCCGAGCTCGACAGCGTCGACCCGACGAGCGCGTCGCATCGGCGCCGACCCGCCGCGCACGCGTCGCGGCGAGGTAGGGGAGCGCACCATCGACGTCGCGGCGCTCCCGCACGAGACCGTGCGCTTCGCGCACAACTCCGAGCGCCAGTTCGCGAAGCTGCTCGACTTCTACAACATCGCGTGGGAGTACGAGCCGCGCACGTTCACGCTGGAGCGGGATCGCGACGGTCGACCCGCGCAGGCGTTCACGCCCGACTTCTATCTGCCGGCGTACGACCTCTACATCGAGATCACGACGCTCAACCAGAAGCTCGTCACGAAGAAGAACCGCAAGGCGCGCCGGCTGCGCGAGCAGTACCCCGACGTCGAGATCCGCGTGCTCTACCAGCGCGACTACCTGCACCTGCTCGTGAAGTACGGCCTCGAGCCGCCGTCGCAGCTCGCCGACGCGGGCGGCGGCGGGGGAGCCCCCGCTGCTGCGCTTCGGCCCGTCGCGCCGCGCCCGAGTCGCCGGCGCCGACGAGCGCCGACCGCCGAGACCGCGTGAGCGATGCAGCGAGCCGCAGCGAGCCGCGCTGCGCTACAGCCCGCTCGACGCGCAGCACGCGCGCTCGGCGCCGGATGGTGCCGTTCGGCGGCTGGGACATGCCGCTGCAGTACACGGGCGTGCTCGAGGAGCACCGCGCGTGCCGCGAGCACGCGGTCGTGTTCGACGTGTCGCACCTCGGCACGCGTCGAGTTCCGCGGGCCGGGCGCACGCGACGCGCTGCAGTGGCTGCTCACCAACGACCTCGGCCGGATCGGGCCCGGGCCGCGCGCAGTACACGCACCTGCTCGATCCCGACGACGCGCACGTCGTCGACGACATCATCGTGTGGTGGGTCGACGCCGACCGCTTCTTCGTGATGCCGAACGCGTCGAACACCGACCGGCTCGCCGCGGCCGCGGTCGAAGCGGCGGAGCACGCGTCCGGCGCGCGTTCGAGGTCGCCGACGTCACCGCCGACGCGCGCGGTGCTCGCGGTGCAGGGGCCGGAGGCGCGGACGCTGCTCGCGGCCGTGAGCGCCGACGCGGCCGCGGTGCCGCGCTTCGCGGTGCGCGCCGGTGGGCGAGTGGATCGTCGCGGGCACCGGCTACACCGGCGAGGACGGTGTCGAGATCCACGTGCCCGCCGCCGAGCGCGCCCGAGCTGTGGGACGCGATCGTCGGCGGCGGGCATCACGCCCGCCGGACTCGGCGCGCGCGACACGCTGCGACTCGAAGCCGGGCTGCCGTTGCACGGCCACGAGCTCGGCCCGGGCATCACGCCGCTGCAGGCCGGGCTCGGTTGGGTGGTGCGCTGGGACAAGGGCGACTTCCGCGGCCGCGACGCCGCTCGCCGCCGAACGCGAGCGGGGGATCGCGCGCCGCCTGCGCGGCATCTCGGTCGAGGGCCGGCGCCCGGCGCGTGACGGCGCGCGCGTGCTGCGTCGACGGCGCGGAGGTCGGCGCGGTCACCAGCGGCAACTTCTCGCCGACGCTCGGCCACGCGATCGCGCTCGCGTTCCTGCGGCCCGACGTCGAGATCGGCGCGGCCGTGCAGTTCGACGTGCGCGGCTCAGCTGCTCGACGGTCAGGTCGTGAAGCTGCCGTTCGTGAAGCGCTGATCGAATGCACGAGACCGCCGACGACCTCGCCGCGCTGCAGGCGCTGCTCGACCGCAGCTTCGACGGCGCGGGGGAGCACTACCGCCGGATCACCACGCGACGAACGCCGGCTCGACGCCGCGCAGGTCTGCGAGCGGCTCGCAGGGCATGACGCCTGCTCGTGCTCGCGACCGTCACCAAGGACGGCCGTCCGCTCAACGGCCCGGTCGACGGCATCTTCTACCGGGGCACGTTCCACTTCGGGTCGGCGCCCGACTCGGTGCGGTTCCGGCACATCGCCGCAGCGGCCGTGGGTGAGCGCGACGCACCTGCCCGCGCGAGGAGCTCGCGGTGACGGTGCACGGGCGAGCGGTGCCGATCGACGTCGCGCGATCCCGCCGACGCCGGGTTCCGGCAGGCGCTGCTCGACATCTACGTCCCGCGCTACGGCGCGGAGTGGGAGCAGTTCCTCGACTCCGGCGTGCAGTACGCGCGCATCGACGCCGAGCGCATGTTCACGTTCTCCATGCCGCCCGAGCGAGGCGTAGCGCGCGTCAGCCGGCGGGGAGCTTGCTCTTGCCGTCGGTGGCCCACCACGACGCGGTGAGCGACAGGCCCTCGACGTTGCCGCGGGGCTGGATCTCCTCGAAGACGCGCCGGTACGACGTGCGGTCGATCATCCAGCGGCCGTCGCGCTTCACGTACTCGTCGTTGTAGAACGACGCGCCGCGGATCGTGATGTTCCACTGCGTGTCGATCGACGGTGTCGTCGAGCGCCCACACGCCGGTCGCCGAGTCGGGACCGGTCAGCTCGATCTCGGGGTGGTGCATCTTGTGGCTCGAATGGAAGGTCTCGGCGCCCATCGACCGGGTCAGGAAGTCGACGATCGCGTCCCGGCCCTCGAACGTGTACCCGCCGCCGCTGTACGCCGCGACCGCATCCTCGGTGAACAGCCCGGCGATCTCGTCCCAGAGCTTCAGGTCCAGGCACCGTGCGTACGCGTACTTCAACCGCTTGATCTGCTCGAGCTCGACCAGATCCTCAGGCGTCATGGCAGGGGAGCGTACGCCGCGTCGCCAACCCACCATCAGTTGGTGCGTCGTGCGCCCCAGGCGCGCGATGCACCATCAGATGGACGTCGGGCAGCTTTACATAAGGGGCATTATCGGCGGTACGGGGGAGCGTGCCGCTGCGCTGCGCTCGGGCCGCGTTCCGCCGATAATGCCTGCCCAGGCGTCACGCCTCGGTGCGTGCGGCCTCGCTGCCGCATCGCGCCGGCGCACGCTCACGTCACGCTCGTCGCTTGCTTCGCGGCGTACAGGAGGACGTTCAGGAGCCGGCGTTCGTCGTCGGCGTCGTCGTCGGTGAGATCCGCCTCGACGTCTTTGACGGTCTCGGCCAGGACGTACAGCCGGTCCCGGAGCTCGTTGAGCTCGTGGCGGGTCACGATCAGCTCGTCCTCGCCGAGGCCGCAGCTCGGCGGCCCGGCGGCGGGCCTCGTAGTCGCGCTGGCGGCAGGAACGCTTGCAGTACTGCCGGGGGCGGCCGGGGCCGGGCGCGGGCTCGAACGGGCGCCCGCACCAGCGGCACCGGCCGGCGGTTCCGCCAATAACGTCACAGTGACGATATAGCGGCGTCAGCGGGCGCACTCGGTCAACGCCGCGCAGCGCGAACGCTCGAGTACGCAGGTGAACGATAGCACGATGCCGAGCCGATGGCGCGTCGTCATCGCGGGAACGCGACGGCGGCGCGGGCCGAGCTGCGGCAGGTAGCGGACGCCGACTGCAGGCCGAGCGCCTACGGTCGAGTGCGGCGGAACGCCGCATACGACGTAGCCCGGAAGTAGGCGAGACGTGGATACGCGGGACGTCGTTCAGCGCTTGGTGGTCTCGAGCGACTTCGGTCGCCGGTGACGAAACGGGGACATCGGGCAGCACGGAGCCCGATCGCCGTACCCTCACGACGCCGCGACCGACGATACGGGACGAGCGCGACGGATGTGAGTGTGATCGATAAGAAGAAAAGGTAGATGGCGCGCGCGAGCCGTGCGAACTGCTCAGGCTTGCCGCGGTCGGGTCGAGACGCGGGATAGACTTGTCGGACGACTCATCGACGTTGCCGGCGCGAACGTACGGAGTCCGGCGCCGCCATGATCGACTCGTGAACGTGATACAGCTCGCGCGTGCCTGCAGATCGCCTCGGCGACTCGATCACGTGTCGCGATCGCCGCCGGCGTGCGCTCGCGGTCGAAGACACTGGTAGCAATTGCGACGCGCCTAAATAGCGTAGCAGGTCTACGAAGTGTCGTGTAGAATCATCGCCGGGAGTAAAGACTAGGACGTTCGAAGAGCGTTGAGACGAGCAGTACAACTGGGAAGTCTCGGTGAGCTCGGAGGAGCGCGACGGAGTGTCGACCGCAGTCACTGCGAGGCGCGGAGCGCGGCCGCCGGGGATCAGCGGGCAGGTCGAGCACCGACAGCAGCCCGGGCTCGGCGCCGCGCACACCGCGGGGATCGCGTTCGATGATCCGGGCCGCGGTGCCGACGAGGCCGCCGGTGTTGTGGTCGCCGTCGTCGCCCATCATCTGCACGTCGCACGTGTAGGTCGGGTTGCCGGTGACGATCACGCGGTAGCCGCTCTGCGCCGACCGGCTGCGGCCAGTCGGGACAGAGATCGTCGTCGAGGCGGGTGACGTGCTCGAGCGACGATGCGCACCTCGCCGTCGACGATGCCCTGCACCTCGAAGCGCATCGCGGCGGTCGTGCCCTTCTCGACCACGCCGAAGCCGAGGTCGATGTCGCGCGGCGCGGGCCGGCGCTCGTGCACCTCGCGCAGCTCGTCGATCTCGACGCCGAGGCCGGCCGCGAGCACCTTCACGACGCCGCCCCACGCGAACGACAGCACGCCGGGAATCAACAGCAGCGGCTTGGCGTCGAGCGGCTTGGCCGAAGCCCATCGTGTCGAAGAGCACGGTCGGCTGCGCGTACGTCGCGTAGTTGACGATCTCCATCACGCGCAGCTCGTCGATGTACTCGCACGCGCCGGTGAGCACGAACGGCAACAGGTCGTTGGCCCAACCGGGGTCGATGCCCGACGTGAAGCACGACACGTTCGCCCGTCGCGCACGCGTCCTCGAGCGGCTCGCGCACGCCGGGATCGACGTGCGGCGGGTAGATCAGCGACACGACCGAGCTCGACACGACGTTCTTGCCCGACGCGAGGATGCGCGCCATGTCGTTGATCGCTTCGCCGGGCGCAGGTCGGCGGTCGCGGTGTAGCAGACGCAGTCGGCGTCGAGCGCGAGCAGCGCGTCGACGTCGTTCGTCGCGAGCACGCCGTTGGGCGCGATGCCGGCGAACTCGCCCGCGTCGCGTCCCGGCCTTGTCGGGCGAGTGCACCCACAGGCCGACGAGCTCGAGGTCGGGATGGCGCTCGATGCAGCGCAGCGCGTGCCGGCCGACGTTGCCGGTGCTCCACTGGATGACGCGGTAGCGTCACTGCGAGTCTCCCGGCCGCGGTCGCGGCTTCGATCGTGGCGTCGAGCCGGCGCTCGATGATGTCGAGGCCGCGGTCCCAGAACCGGGATCGGCGAGGTCGACGTCGACCATCTGCGCCGAGCTCCTCGGGCGACATCGATCCGCCGGCGCGCAACAGGTCGAGGTAGCTGCGGCACGAAGCCACTCCCCTCCTCCTCGTACCGCGCGTACACCGACAGCGCGAGCAGCTGGCCGTACGCGTACGCGTACACGTAGCCCGGCGTCCCGATGAAGTGCGGGATGTACGACCACCACGTGCGGTAGCCGTCGGTGATCTCGACCGAGTCGCCGAGCATCGCGGTCTGCGAGTCGGCCCACAGCTCGCCGAGCCGTTCGATCGACGAGCTCGCCTTCTTCGCGGCGCGCGGTGTGCATCGCGTGCTCGAAGCGGTTCATCGCGATCTGGCGGAACACGGTCGCGATCTGGTCTTCGAGGTTCGACGCGAGCAGCGTGAGCCGTTCGGCGGGATCGGTCACCGTCTCGAGCAGCCGGCCGAACGTGACCGTCTCGCCGAACACCGACGCGGTCTCGGCGAGCGTGAGCGGCGTCGTCTGGTGGAACACGCCCTGCTCGCGCGCGAGGTACGCGTGCAGGCCGTGCCCGAGCTCGTGCGCGAGCGTGAGCACGTCGCGCCGGCGCGACGTCCAGTTGAGCAACAGGTACGGATGGTGCGACGGCACCGTGTACGCGCAGAACGCGCCGGGGCGCTTGCCCGGACGCGCCGGCGCGTCGATCCACGCGTTGTCGAAGAACTGGCGCGCGGTGTCGGCGAGCTCGCCCGAGAACGAGCCGTACGCGTCGAGCACGAGCTCCTTCGGCCTCGTCCCAGCCGATCTTCGCTCTCGACGCCGCCGACCGACGCCATGCGGTCGTAGTCGGCGAGCCGGTCGATGCCGAGCAGCTGCGCCTTGAGCGTGTACCAGCGCTGCGGGATCGCGTAGCGGCCCTGCACCGCGTCGACGAGCGCCTGCACCGACTCGTCGCTCGCCTCGTTGGAGAGGTTGCGGCTCGCGATCCACGAGCCGAAGTGGCGCATGCGGTCGTCGATCGACTTGTCGGCGAGCAGCGTGTTGAGCACGAACGCGCGCGTGCGCAGCCCGGGCGCGAGCCCGTCGGTGACCGCCTCGGCCGCGGCCTGGCGCACCGCGCGATCGGGCGCCTGCAACCGGGCGAGCGCCGGCTTCGAGCGTCGTCGGTCTCGCCGTCGAGCTCGACGGTGATCGCCGAGACCTGCTCGTCGAACAAGCGCTGCCACGCGCTCGCGACCGGTGACCGACTTCTCGGTGAGCACGACCTCTTCGGGCTCGGTCAGCAGGTGCGGCCGGTAGCGGCGCGCCGAGCGCAGGTGGTGCTGCGCGAACGCGAGGCGGTCGTCGGCGAGCAGCGTCTCGACGCGCGTCGTCGTCGAGCTCGGCCCACTCGAGCTCGAAGAACAGCAGCTTCGTGCCGATCACGCGCGGCTGCGCTCGTCGACCTTCTGCATCCGCGCGCCGCGCGCGGGATCGGTGGTGTCGGTCGCGAAGTCGAGGCCGGCGAAGCTGCCGGCCCGGCCGATGAGGTCGTGGACCTCGGCGAGGCCCTGCATGAACTCGACGAGCGCCGTCGGCGTCGAGCTCGGCGATCCGTGCCGTGGAACTGCGCGAGCTCGTCGGCCTTGGCGTCGGCCGCGGTCGAGCAGCTGCTCGACGCCCGCGTCGTCGGGCGCGGGCAGCAGCGGCGCGAGATCCCAGACGACGTCGTCGGCGGTGAGGTCGGTCGCGGTCATGTCGCGGACGCTACTTCGCCGGATTCGGACGCTACCGCTACGCGTCGCGGTGCATCACCAGCGACCGGGCGGTGAAGCCCGGCGCGCTCGAAGAAGTTCTTCGCCTGGCGATGTCCGGGCAGCGCGGTCGCGTCGACGCCGAGGCACCCCGCGTCCGATGCAGAACGCGACGAGCCGTTCGACGATCAGCTCCCCCACCCCGACGCGCCCGCGCCTCGGGCTCGACGTAGATCTCGTCGATCACGCCGAGCCGCGTGCCGTCGCGCAGCGTCTCGACCAGCGCGCGATGCCGTAGCCGACCACGACGTCGTCGATCGTGCCGACGACCACGAGCGCATCGTCGCGTTCGCAGCAGCTCCGCGAACGCGTCGTCGAGCGGCTCGGGCCGCGCCTCCCGCGTCGCCCAGAGCGCGCCGCCGCGCTCGGCGCGCAGCTCGGCCGCGCAGCTCGCGGCGCGAGCTCGGCGACGCGCGCGAGCTCGGCGTCGTCGCGCGACGCGCGCGTCCTCCACGGATGCCTACGCGGAGATCTGGTCGATCTTGCCGAGGATCGTGCGGCGCTTGCGGTGCGACGCTCTCGTAGGCGCGCACGGCGTCGAGCTCGTCGGCGGAGAGCCCGGCCAGCCGTTCGACGACCTGCGACGCCGACAGCGAGTCGTAGCCCGGGATCGGCAGAGCCGGTCGTCGGCCTGCGAGCCGTTCGCGTCGGCGGCCGGCGCCGCGGTGCGGCGCCGGTGCCGGCGGCGCGGCGGCGCCGGTGCGGGCGCGCGGCGGCTCGGGCGCGGGCGCGCGGGCGCGCCGTTGCGTGCGTCGGATCCGGCCGATCGAGCCGAGCAACGTCTGCGCGCGCTGGCGCGCGTTGCCGACCTCGCGCTCGACGCGCTGGCGCACCATCGGCACGCCGAACGCGACCGCGACCTGGCCGATGCTCTGCGCGGTGGTCGTGCGCTGCTGGACCTGCGCCTGGCGGCGATCGATCTCGGCGCGGCCGCGGGCGACGAACATGTTCACGAACGTCGGGCCCATGTCCTTGAGGTACAGGCCGGCGCCGATCGGCGCGTACACGAGCACCTCGAGCGTCTGCTCGATGCGGTCCTTGTGCTCGGTCATGCGGTGTCTCCCGGCGGTTCGGCTCGGACGTCATCCGGAGTCGGCGCGGGCGAGTCGCTACGAAGCCGTCGACCGGCGATCTGCGCGGCGACTTCGCGGCGCCACGGCGCGATCGACGCCGAATCGGCGACCACGACCGACGCCGGCGACGCAGGATGCCACGACGCCCAGATCGACCCATTCGCCGTACCGCACGTAGGGCGTCTCCCCGGTCGTCGCCGTCACGGTCGCCTCGAGCACCGTCCGCTCGAACAGGTCGGTGCGCTCGTGCACCACGCCGTCGGCGTCGATGATCGCCGAGATGCCCGAGATCGCGGCCTGCACCACCGGCCGGCCGGTCTCGGCCGCGCGCATCTGCCCGATCGCGACGTGTTGGGCCGAGTTCGCCGATCGCTCGTAGGACCGGTTGTTCGTCGACACGACGATCACCTGCGGCGCCGTCGCGCACGAGCGGCCGGACCTGGTAGCCGAACGCCGACTCGAAGCAGATGATCGTGCGCGACCTCGTGGCCCGCGATCGTCGAAGAGCCCGGGCCGGTCGCCGGGCTCGAAGTCGCGCGGCACCTGGTCGAGCGCGTGGATCCAGCCCTCGAGCAGCGCGCGGAACGGCACGTACTCGCCGAACGGCACGAGGTGCCGCTTGGCGTACGTGCCGTCGACCGTGCCGTCGGGTCGCGAACAGCACGTTCGAGGTTCAGCGCCTTCGTGCCCGCGGGCTTGCCGCGCTGCGCGGGCGCGTCGGCGACCGCGTTGGCGAGCACCCACGCGTGCGTGCCGCCGGGCGACCGCGGCGAGGCGGTCGCCGCAGGTACGGGATCGGTGCGCGGGTCGGCGTCCATGCTCGACTCGGGGAAGATCGATCAGGTCGACGGGATCGCTGCACGTCGCGCCGCGAGCTCGAAGTGGCTGTTCGGCAGGTAGCGGTCGTCGTCCTCGGCGGCGGTGAGGTCGCGGTTCTTGTCGTTGCCCTGCAGGATCGCGACGCGCAGCGTGCCCGGTCGGGCGCGGCTCGGCGCGCGCGCCGGCCGCGACGAGCGGCACGCACGACCACGGCGAGGCCGCCCAGCGCGAGCCGCGCCCAGGTCGCCGGCGACGACCGCGCCGCGGTCGCGCACGCGACGACCAGCGTCGGCGAGGAACGCGTTGAGCGCGACCGCGAAGAACGTGACGAGCGCGACGCCGCCGTCGCTCGCGAGCGCGCGGCCCGACGCCGACGTCGTGGAACGCGTAGCCGACCTCACCCCACGAGAAGCCGCCGAGCGGGCACGCGGGCGACGATCGCTTCGGCGAGCACCCACACCGCGGCGGTCGAGGAACGGGTTCGCGATGCCGCGGCCGCGCAGCCATCCGATCGACCGCGCCGGCGGCCGCCCAGTACGCGCGCGAGCGCCGACGACGAGCGGCACGATCGCGATCGTGCCGAAGTACCACGACCACGACATCAAGCATCGCGTAGTAGACGGCCGCCGGCGACGAACGCGTAGCCCGCGGCGCCGTGCGGGCCCGCGGCCGCGCCACGCGACGAACAGCGGGACGAACGCGACGCAGGCGAGCGGCCCGAGGTCGAGCGGCGGCCGGGCCGCCGCGAGCAGCACGCCGGTGACGGCGGCGGCGCCGAGGCGCGCCGCCGTCGGCGCGGGTTCACGCGCAGTCGCGGCAGATCATGCGTTTCTCGTCGGCGAGCTGGTGCCGAGGGAGCACGAGGAAGCAGCTCCGGCAGAGGAACTCGTTCTCGCGGCGGGGCACGATCTTGGTGCCGCCCTCGCCCGGCTCGTCGGGCTCGTCGTCGTCCTCTTCGCCTTCGAGGCCGGCCGCGACGGTGCGCTCGCGCAGCACCACGTCGAGGGCCTCCTCGACGTCGTCGGGGTGGAGCTCCTCGTCGAGGTCGACGACGTCGTCGTCTTCCTCTTCGTCGGTCTCGACGACCGGTTCGACCGGGACCGCCACGAGCCACGACCACGACGGTCGGGTCACGACGCTCGTCGTCGACGATCTACGTCGATCGTCCTCGACGTCGTCGATCGTCGTCGATCAGTCGTCGTCGTCGAAGCTCCTCGTCGATCACTTCCTCGTCGAGGTCTTCCTCGTCGAGCTCGGGTTCGTCCTCGAACTCGTCGTCGCTCATCGTGCTCGGGCGCCCTCGTGGGAGAAGAACACTGCGGCGGCGGTCAACACCGGAACCGTCGCAATGCTTCCCGTCGGGGCGTTCCGGGACCGCTCCGGCCCCTCGGGGGCGCGGAGTATAACGCCGCGCTTTCGTTCAGGTCACCCGAGTCGGCATCAGATCGGTCCCGACGGGGTCGCCGCGATGGCGGTCGCTCGTGCGAGGACGGGCGGGCGACGGGAGCAGACGTCGCGCGGGTGCGCCGAACCGGAGCCGACCGAGATGGACGGTCCAGGAGACCGGTGGGGCCGCTGGGTGGCCCGTAGCTGCGCGCGGCAGACGGGTTATCGCAGCGTTCTCTACTGAGGCCTCCTGGACAGCCGCCGAACCCCCTGGTTCGCCCCGCCCCCTCGCGGTCCGGCGAAGCCCACGACTGCGGCCGTGGTTGCCGGGGGCGTCGTGCAGTAGGCCTCGAGAATCACCGCTGCTGTCAAGCCGTGGCGCGCCACGATGACCAGGACCGACGCGTCGGTCCGTGCTGGTCAACCGCGAGCACGATTCCACGAGAGAATTTCTGC
>CAVUKN010000003.1:0-358382 GCA_963742105.1 uncultured Acidobacteriota bacterium
GTAGGACTGGGTTCGGATACGCGCCGCCGAAGAACCCGCTCGTGGTGGCGTACGGATCGGCCGCCTGCTGGTTGGGGTTCTCGGCGAAGAACGAGATCGCGTGGGCCGTCTGGTCGCGGACGATGATCCCGTAGCGCTGCGCGGCCTTCGCCATGATCCGCGTCATCGGCGGCAGGTTCAGCGCGTCGATGTCGAGCTTCGGATCCAGGCGGAACCGCGCGCCCTCGGGGATCGCGTTCGGGTCGGTGCTCGCGCCGTCGGTGCGCTGCGCGGGCCAGGAGTAGGTCTTCGGCAACGCGTACGGGACGTCCATCGCGAGGGCATGCGGGATGACGCCGGCGTTGAGCTCGCCGAGCATCATCGTGCCCGCGACGACGGGCAGGCTCGTGGCCGTCGCGCCCCAGAACGACCCGGACAGCCCCGGCCAGGACGCGGCGTCGTAGTAGCCGGGCGACGTCGACGTGCTCGACATCGCGCCGCCGAAGCTCGCGTGCCAGCCGTCGGCCTGCTTGGCGGCCTTGAAGAGCTCCCACAGGCGGTCGGTCGAGGGCTGGTAGATCGTCATGTGCGCGTCGGGGCCGCCGCCGGAACGGCGTTGGCCGGGATCGGCACGGCCTCGAACGCCTGCTGGAGCGTCGCCTTCCACGAGGCCGGGTCGAGCGCGACACGGACCGCCGGCTGGTCGGCGGGCACGACGTAGAACGACGTGGTGTTCCGCGTCTCGATCCACGGCCCCCAGCCGGCCGCGACGTTCTGGGCGACGGTGTCCCTCAGCGTCTTGACCAGCGTCGGGCTCGACGGGTCGACGGGCGCGTTGTCGGGCAGCGGCGCGTTCCAGACGCTGGTCGGCGCGAACAGCGTCGGCGCGGCGGACGCCGACACCGGGGCCGCAACGGCATCACCCCCGGCGAGGCTCGTGACGCCGGCCGTCGCGGCGCCCTGCGCGGGCGGTCCGGCGGTCGCCGCGGCCGCGCGGCCGGGCGCCGGGGCCGGCGTGCCGGGGGCAGGCGTGGCCACGGCCCGCGCCGGGCGCACGACCGCGCGGGCGACGCTCGTGACGACCGAGCTCTCGGCGACGAAGCGGCCCGCCAGGCGCCTCGTCCCGGTCCCGGCCGCGACCCGGGCCTGGCCCGTGCGCGACGAGAGCGACACGTGGACGGTCACCGTGCGCCGCGCCGGCGTCGCGAGCGGACGCGAGCGGCGCCGGCCGGCGCGGAGCGTGAGGGCGCCGTCGCGCGCCCGGATGAGCGCCACCTGGTTGCGGGCGAAGCGCACGAGCGTGCCGTGGCCGCCGGGCTCCGGGAGGCGGAAGCTCACGGCGACGTCGGCGGTCGGCGCGAAGCGCTCGGTCCGCGCCTGTGCGGCGACGGGGGGCGTGACGATCAGAGCGGTCACCGCGGCGGCGACCGCTGCGGCTGCGGGATTGCGGGCCATGTCCATGACGTCGGATGCACGGCCCCGTCGCTTGAGGTCACCCGCGCCGTAATGAGCCATGAGGCCATGTCGCCGCGATGGAAGGCGCATTCGACCGCTCGGCTGCGCCGCCGAGCGGTCGCCGGGCCGCCCGATCGGGTCAGCGCAGCCCGGGACGGCGCCGGACGAGCGCCACCACCCACCGCGCCAGCAGCCGTGCGACGTGCTCGGCGCGGCGGACCGCGAGCGGCCGCTCGGCCGGATCGGGCGGGAGCTGCTGCGGGCTCGGGAGGGCCCGGCGGCGCAGGTAGGCGACGCCGGCGGCCCGGCGGGGCGATCAGGCCGTCGACGAGGGAGACCTCCGCGGTGATCTGGGCGGCGGATCCCCGCATGAGCGGATTGGCGAGCCGCGCGGCCCGCCGCACGCCCCGCGGAGGCCGCGACGCCACCGGGACGAGCGCGCCCGACGGGATGCCGACGAGCGGGTCGAGCACGATCGCGCTCGCCGTCAGCGCGCGCTCGAGCGACGGGTGCGCGGCGATCGTCGCTCCGAGCAGCGGCTGCGCGAGGACGGGGTCGCGGTCGCCGTCCCACCAGGCCGCGAGGTCGGTCGCGTGGCGCAGCCCGGCGAATCCGTCGCGCGCGTGGTAGAGGGCCAGCGCGACGAGCTCGTCCTCGGGCCGCAACCGCCGCACGCCGTCCGGTCCCGGGATCGCGCGCGCCAGGGCACGCGCGGCGAAGGCGCGCTCGTACCAGTGCACGCGCCAGTGGATCTCGACGTCCGGCAGACCGGCATCCGAGACGAGCCGGACGTGGAGCACGGGCGCCGCCGCGTCGGCGTCCACGCGCCACCCGAGGGGCGCGAGCGCGTCGACGCTCGGCCCGAGGTCGGCGCGCGCGACGAGCAGGTCGATGTCGCGCGAGGACCGCATCGCCGTGTCGCCGTGCAGCGCCCGCGCCAGCAGCGGCCCCTTGAGCGGGACGTTCGCGATCCCGGCCGCCTCGAGCGCGGCCGCGATCCGCAGGGTGATGAGCTCGCCGAGCTCGCCGGCCACGCGCGCCGCACGCGTCTCCTCCGCGACGGCGCGGGCGAACGGCTCGGGGGCGCCCGGCGCCGCCTCCAGGATCCGGCCTCCGAGCAGCGGGACGAGGCGCTGGCGGGCCAGCTCGTCGAGCAGCGCGGGCCACGAGACGCCCGCGAGCAGCTCCCGCATCCGCGGCGCGGCCGCTGCCCGCCGGGCGCGCGTGCCCGCCGCCACCAGCACGGCCTCCTCGTGGGCGCGGAGCGGGGGTCGCGGATCCCCGTCAGAGCTCGACCAGGCGGACGTCGCCGAAGCCCTCGGTCGGCAGGAGCGGCCGGCCCGCGTACTCGACCCAGGCGTGGGCCGTGAACGACGGCTCCGGCCGGGTCGCGATGACCAGCGTCGCGGCGCTCCCGCGCCGGGCGAGCATCGCGAGGACCACGAGCGAGCGCGTCAGGCACCGGGCGTCGCTCGGGAGCGCCCGACAGGACCCGCACGGTGGCACCGGCGAGGCGGCGCTCGTCGTGGGCGAGGGGAAGCGCCCGGCGCCTCGCCGCGCCGGCGTCCGGAGCGCCGCGAGCACCGCCGGGAGGTCCGTCCGGCGCAGGCGCCGGCGGACGATCGCGTACGTCGCGAGGACCTCGGCGACCAGGCGCGCCCGCTCGACGGTCGTGAGCCGCTCCGCCGCACCGACCGATTGCGCGCGCGCCGGCACCGCTCACTCCGCGGCGCGGGTCTCGAGCAGCCCGCGCTGCTCGAGCCCGTCGCACAGCTCGACGAGGTCTCCCAGGAGCACGTCCTCGGAGACGTCCCACTCCGGCGCGAGGCGCTTGGCGGCCGCCGCGACGCTCGGCGCATCACGCAGCGCCGCGAGCATCGCGCCGGCGGTCGCGTTGAGGCCGTGGTAGCGGCCCGTCTGGAGGTTGAGCGCGACTGTCTGCTCGGCGAAGTCGCGGTAGACGACGTGGTCGGGCACGTGCACGGCGAGGCGCTCGAGGTCCGTCCGGCCCCGGTCGTCGGGCGCCATCAGTACTCGGTGAGCGTGCCCAGGCGGCGGCTGCGCTCGATCGCGATGGTCACGGCGGCCACGCCCAGCGGCAGGAGGACGGCCGAGAAGCCGACGAGCTTCGCGACGTCGGCCCATGCCGAGCCGTGCAGCGGCTGCCCGACCAACAGGTGGCGCAGCAGGTCGACCGCGGGCGTGAACGGCTGGACCTCGGACGACCACCGGATCCAGGTCGGCAGCAGCGTCGCCGGGAAGTAGAACCCGGCCACGAGCGAGATCGCCGCGAGGACGTAGGCGGCGCCCGGCGCCTGCTTGTCGAGACCTGCTTGCGCGGCCCTGGACCGGGAAACGCCGTCACCATTACTTCCGGCCGCCCAGATTCGTCGGTCGTAAAGGCCATCCAGCGGCCGTCCGGCGAGAACACCCCCTGGCGTTCCGCGTACGCGCTCCGCAGGAATGGTCTGGCGCGACGCGCGCCGTCCATTGGCAGGACCCAGATATCGCTGTTCGTGTTGCGCTCGGTACTGCTCGAAGGCGACCCATCGGCCATCAGCGGACCACGAGGTCGCATTCTGCCCGCCGCCCGAGGAATCGACGAGATGCTCTGCCGTGCCGCTTCCATCAGTGGCCTGTAGATACAACGTGCGCGGCCTGGTGCGGTCGGAGCTGTAGACCATGAAGCGGCCGTCCGGGCTCAGGACCGGGCGGTGATTGCCCGCGCCGGTGGTCAGCGGCGTCAGGACGCCGCTCTCGAGATCCTGGTGCCAGATGTTGTGAGTGGCGCCTTCGATCTCCACGATCAGGCCGCGCTGATCCGGAAGCATGTTGAAGTGGGCGTACGGCCGCTCCCCCATGGGCACCGGAGTCGTCGTCCCTTTGCGATCGACCCAGAGCAGCGTCCGTTCGAGCTCTTCGCCGGCGCCAGGCACGTACGCCAGCGTGCCGTCGGCAGCCAGATCGACCTGCGCGCCGAGATATTCGCCAACGTAGAGACCGGACAGTACGCGAACCGGATTGCCCCTGATCGTCAAGCGATCGACGTCGAAAGGCACTGCGAACAGGTCAGCGCCGCGCACGAAGAGCAGGTGCCCGGTTGGTGAGTAGAAGGGCTTCGCCGCTCCCTTCACCAAAACATGGCGCCGTTTGTCGCTCACAGCCACGGCCTCGATCGCCGCGTCCTCTATCACTCCCTTCTTGCCCATTGCGGTGAACACCACGGCTTTGCCACCAGGGAGCCACCGGGGCCACATGTGGGCCAGCTCTCCGGGTGCGAGCGTGGTGAGCACCTCGGGGCGCGCGCCCGAGGCGGGTGTCCGCATCAGGCCGCCGCCGACACCCCCTGAGACAATCAGATCGTCCGGGCCCCAGCTGCCCAGACAGCCCCAGGCGAAGGGTAGTGGCACGCCGCCTGTCAGCTGGACCTTCTTCGTCGCTCCACCGCCTCCGAAGCCAACCCACTTTCCGTCCGGCGACACGACGATGCACCCGGCTCCGCCGGACGTCTCGGTGCCGGCCAGCGGGTGCGATCCCTCGTCGCGCAGCGCCTGGAGATGAAGACGCTCGTCGCGATTGCTCTGATAGACGATGCCGCTGGCATCCGGCATCAGGGCGAAGCCGCTGATGCGGTTGTAGTCGGGAATGGTGACGACGAAATGCTTCGGTGCGCTTGGTGCGGCCGGTGCCGGAGCCAGCCACCGGCTGCCAATCGCGACGACGGCGGCGCTCGCCGCGGCCGCGGCAACCGCGGCGGCAACCAGCGTCGGCGTTCGCCATGATGCCGACCGCCGCGGCGGCTGGTGCGCCATCTCGCTGGACGACGCCTGCGCGATCCAGCGCAGCTCGCTCGCCAGATCGCTCGTGCTCTGCCATCGCTCGTCGGGATCCTTCGCGAGGCATCGCGACACGACACGGTCCAGCGCCGGTGACGCCGAGGGCACGAGCGTCCGCAGTGGCGCCGGCTCCCGATCAAGAATCGCCGCGCCGACACTCAGCTGGTTATCGCCGGGGAACGGCTTCGCACCCGTCAACATCTGGTACAGCACGACGCCCAACGCGAAAATGTCACTGCGGCTGTCCGCGTTGCGCCCCCTGAGCTGCTCCGGGGCCATGTACTGCACCGTGCCGACGATGGTTCCCGGCGTCGTCACGGCCGCCGAACCGGCTGCACCGGGAGCGCTGCTGGCGTCGGCCGCGGCCGATTCGACGCCGCGCACCGCATCCTTCGCGAGGCCGAAGTCGAGCAGCTTCACCTGGTCCTTGACGAGCATCAGATTGGCGGGCTTGAGATCGCGATGCACGATCCCGGCGCGATGCGCCTTCTCGAGCGCGGAGGCAATCTGCGTGGCGTATCGCAGCGCCTGATCGATCCGCAGCGGTCCGTCAGCCAGGCGCGCCGCGAGCGTTTCGCCCTCGAGGTACTCCATCACGAGATACCGGAGTGCCGAGGACGGTGAGGGGTCGCCCGCCGTGCCAGCCGGCGTCGCAGCTTCCCCGACGTCGTAGAGCGCGCAGATGTTCGGATGGCTCAAGCCGCCGATTGCGCGGGCTTCACGGTCGAAGCGCGCTGTCGCGTCGCCGCCGAGGCGCGCGGACAGCACCTTGATCGCCACGGTGCGGTCGAGTCGCGTATCGCGCGCACGGTAGACGTCGCCCATGCCGCCAGCCCCGATCCGCAACACCAGCAGGTAGGGTCCGATCTGCTGGCCCGCGAGTGAGGGCATCGAGCCCGGCGCGAGCAGATCCGCGGCTGGCGTAGAGAGAAATCCCGCGGCGCGGTCATGGGACGCGAGCATCCTGACCACTTCGCCGCGAAGCGTTTCGTTGTCGGCGCACGCTGCCGTGACGAGGGGAAGCCGTTCGGTGTCCGGTCGGGCGAGCGCCTCCTCGAAGATCTCGCGAGCCCGCGCCCAGTCGTCCGGACGTGCTGACATACAAAGGAACGGTCGAGCGGATTGTAGACTAGTCGGGGTCTTGCGACATGGCGGATCGGCCTGCCACCCCAGACGTCACAGAATTGCTGCGGGCATGGCATCGTGGCGAGTCTGGCGCGCTCGATCGCCTGCTGCCTCTCGTCTACTCCGAGCTTCGCCGGGTGGCGCGCGCGCGCCTGCGGCACGAGCGTCCCGGGCACACGCTGCAAGCCACGGCACTCGTGCACGAAGCTTACGTGCGGCTGGTTGGCGGCCGCGGTCCGGCGCCGCAGAATCGCGCGCAGCTCTTCGCGATCGCGGCGCGTCTTATGCGGGAGATTCTCGTCGATCACGCTCGTCGCAAGGCCGCCAGCAAGCGTGGCGGATCTGTCAGCCTCGTCGGCCTCGACGAATCGATCGAAGCCCCTATCGCCCCGGTCGATATTCTGGCACTCGATCGCGCGTTGACAGAACTGCACGCCCGCGACCCTCGACTGTGCCGGGTCGTCGAGCTGCGCTTCTTCGCCGGCCTGACCATCGACGAGACCGCCGACGCCCTCGAAGTCTCGACGGCGACCGTCGAGCGTGATTGGACCGTATCCCGAGCGTGGTTACACCAGCGGCTCTCGCAGTAACCGCCTCCCAGAAATCGCACAGGCCGTCGCTCGCGCCTAGAGGAGCCGAAGCGGGAGTTTCCGCTCAGCAAGCCAAACGAAGGTGGTCGCGCTGTCGGTTGAATGGCGAAGGCCTCAAATCCGCGGTCGCAGCGAGGCGGACGCTCGTGAACTGTGCGAAGTCGGGCATGCGGAGCGACGCGTAGAGCGACAGCGCTTGGCCAACAGCACTCGGGCGCGGTCCCGAGCCGACCACACGCGGGCTGCGGTTGGCAGGCCAGGATCCACCTACCAACATTGCGAACAGCCACGGCCGCGATAACCGCGAACGAACGAGAAAGAGCGCGCTGCTAGAATGCGGCGCTCATGCCTCTGACGCGCGGGACACGCCTCGGCCCGTACGAAATCGACGACATGATCGCTGCCGGAGGCATGGGCGAGGTGTACCGGGCCTCCGACAGTCGTCTGAATCGAACGGTCGCACTCAAGGTGTCCCACGAGGCGTTCACCGACCGGTTTGCCCGCGAGGCGGCCGTCGTAGCCAGCCTCAACCACCCCAACATCTGCACGCTGTACGACGTCGGACCCGATTACCTGGTGATGGAGTTCGTGGAAGGCGCTCCGCTCCGCGGCCCCCTTCCCGAGCCGGAAATACTGCGCCTGGCCGATGAGATCCTGGCCGCCCTCGATCACGCGCATCGCCACGGCACGGTGCATCGCGACCTGAAGCCCGCCAATATCTTGATGACGAAGCGAGGCATCAAGTTGATGGACTTCGGCCTGGCCAAGGTCAAGGCGGTCACCTCCGTCGATAGCGTGACGGTGGCCAACACCCTGACCGCCACGGGAACGTTGCTCGGCACCTTCCACTACATGGCGCCCGAACAACTCGAAGGCCGCGAGGCTGACGAGCGCTCCGACATCTACGCGTTCGGTTGTGTGCTCTACGAACTCGCCACCGGCCGGCCGCCCTTCGACGGTGCGTCGCCGGCCGCGTTGATCGCGGCGGTCCTCAACTCCACGCCAACACCGCTTGAATCGCCCGTCCTCAACCGCGTGGTGGAAACGTGCCTGGCCAGGGATCCGGAGGATCGGTGGCAGTCCGCACACGAACTTCGACACGCGTTGCGGTGGCTGGCGGCCGAGCGCACGGTGCAGCCGTCGCGACGACAAGCCGCCCGATCGCGCCTCGCCTGGGGGCTAACCGCGGCGGCGGCCGTAATCGCCCTCACGTTCGGGATCCTGTGGCTGCGTCAACCCACCATGCGTCCGTCCCGTCTGGCATTCACGATCGACGCTCCGCCAGGTGCCACCTTCAACTATCTCGTGACCGCAACGTCGGTCTCGCACGATGGACGCACCATCGTGTTTCGGGCGAGCGGAGACGATCTGGTGCCAGCACTCTGGCTGAGGGCCATCGACTCCGTTACCGCTCGACGGCTCCCCGGCACCGAAGGTGCCGACTTCCCGTTCTGGTCGCCGGACGACCGCTCCATTGCCTATTTCGTCGGCGATCAGTTGAAGACTCTCGACCTCGCCAGCGGAATGCCGGTCGTCATCGCCTCGTCCGTTGGCGCCAGCGACACCTGGGGCACAGGTGGGACGTGGAACCGGGACGGGGTGATGCTGTTTGGCGAAGCGCGGGGGCTGATCCGCCTGGCTGCATCCGGAGGACGGCCAGAGGTACTGATCGCGGCGGACACGTCGCGACGCGATCGTGGCTTCGCGCACCCGCAGTTCCTGCCGGATGGAAGACACTTCCTTTTCCTGCTGATGAGTGACGATGCCGACGCGGCCGGGGTCTATATAGCGTCGCTCGAGGATCCCTCGTCCCTGGTGCAGATTATCCGCACGCAGACCAAGGCCATCTACGCCGCGGCCGGCCAGGACCGCCCCGGGCATCTCCTGTTCGTACGCGATGAGGCACTGGTCGCTCAGGAGTTCGACGCCACGACGATGCGCCTCGCGGGCGAGCCGGTCGTGGTCACCAACGACATCGCGACGCACTCCGGCCTCCACGCCGGCGCGTTCTGGTCGTCCGACTCGGGCACGCTCGTCTATCGGACCGGCACGGTGCTGGAGCGCACCAGTTTGTCGTGGATCGGCCGGACAGGCACACGCCTCGGCGCGGCGGCTCCAGACGACGCCTACTCGACGTTCCGCCTGGCACCGGACGGCAAGCGCCTGGCCTTCGGCCGACTCGAGGCGCATGGCCCGGATGACATCTGGCTGATGGAACTCGATAGCCACCGCACCACGCGCTTCACCTTCGATCCGCAGATCGACACGTGCCCCACCTGGTCACGCGACGGCCGTCAGCTCGCGTTCAGTTCGGATCAGGCTGGCGTCCGCCAGATCTACCGCAAGGCCACCGACGGTGGAGCGGCCCAGGCAGTCTCGAGCACTCCGGGATCGAAATGCGTGATGGACTGGAGCGTCGACGGCAAGCAACTGCTCTACGGAGAAGTTTCAGGATCCAAGGACCTCTGGCTGCTCGACGTCGACAACGGCGGCCAGGCCGTGCCGCTCGTCCGCACTGCATTCGAGGAAACAGATGGCCAGTTCTCGCCCGATGGCCCGTGGATCGCCTATACGTCCGACGAGTCGGGCCGCAACGAGGTGTACATCACCACCAGCCGAGGCAGCACGGAACCTCGCCCGCGGTGGCTCGTGTCGACCCAGGGCGGCCGGCTGCCGCGGTGGCGCGGCGACGGCAAGGAGTTGTATTACCTCGCCGCCGACAACCGCACCGTCATGGCCGTGGACATCCGCCCCTCGGCGGACGGCATCCAGGCCGGTACGCCGCAGCGGCTGTTTTCATCGTCGACTGCGCTTGCCGGTGGGTACACGCGGATCTCCTATGAGGTGACGGCGGATGGTCAACGCTTCCTGGTGCAGGAGCCGACGCAACTGCAATCGAGTCCATTGAACGTCGTCGTGAACTGGCTTCCGGCGACGCCGTAGCGACGTTCGGCCCTGGGGCGAGTGCCGCCCTTCCGAGACCCTCGTCCCGGTCGGGCGACGTTACCAATTCAGGAACAAACCGAGCTCGGCGAGGAATAGAGGCCAGGCGGGCTCCTCCTCGAGCATCAGGTGATTGGCGCTCGGCAAGGAGACGTAGCGCGCGCCCGGGATCTGGGCCGCCAGCAGGCGACCCCGCTCCGGTGCCACTGCCTGATCGCGATCGCAATGGATGACGAGCGTCGGCGTCTTCACCTGTGACAAAAGCGGTCGCACATCGAGGTCATCGTCACGTTCCATCAGTCGCGCGGCGTTTTCCGGCGACGTGGACACGCCTGGAGCTCGTCGAACCACTGCTCGTGCTGCGGCGTCGCCTCCGGGATGAACCGGCAGGTGAATGTCTTACAGAATGCGGGGTTGTGGACTCCCCAGCCAAGCCGCAACAAACTCGCCAGCGCGCGACGCGCCTCAATATCCTCGGCTGTGCCGCCGTGTTTTATTCCCGTTGCGAATGCCCCATAGAGCACCAACTGCGTGACGCGCTCTGGATGCTTCACGGCGTAGGCGATCGCGATGGCACCTCCGCGAGAGATTCCAAGCAACGGGAATCGCTCGATGCCGGCCGCGTCAACGACAGTTTCAAGATCGCGGACCCAGGTGTCAAAACGTCTATCTCGAAATGCACGGCCCAGAGCACCCGTGGTTGCAGCGTCTGGCGTTCTTCACTCTGATTTCCGCGCCGACCGAGTTCCCGTGGCACGTGAACGTCACGGCACCAGCGGAGATCGATTGTGCCTTTCAGGTGACAGCCTCCGACATGGAGCGATTTCACAAGGCGCTCGACTGCTACGTCACGTATGCGGATGTCATCGCCCGGACGAAGGTTCATGAGGTGTTCGACAGCGAAGTCCATTTCGAGCTCTTTCTCGAAGACCAGAAGCCACCCTTCGAGGATCTGTGTGACGGCTTAAGAACCGCGTAGGGCATGGGGGCTTTCGTTTCCGGCCATCCCCTACGACCTCTTCGATGAGCGTATTCGCCAGGAATGAACGCTGAGCTTCTGACCGCCAGCAGCGCGGCGCCACGCAGCGTGAGACATTGACGATCAGGCCGGTCCCATTCCGCCAACCCGTGCTTTACAATGGGCGCAGTCGTGACCTCGCAGGTTCACGGCTCCTCTCACGACCGTCGCATTCCTGTTTAGATACTGATGCCGGAACCGCGCGAAGCCCGCTCGGTCATCGAGAACGCCGAACAGGCAGCCACGGCCGGCCACTATGCCGTCGCCGAGGATCTCTTGCGCGAGGCGGCCGACCTCCAGGAGCAGACGCTCGGCCCGAACCATCCGGATCTCGCCAAGACATTCAACAATCTCGGCATCGTCTGCGAGATGACAGACAATCCGATCGACGCGGAGCACTACCTCCGGCGGGCGCACGCCATCGCGACCGCGACGCTGGCGCCGGACCATCCGTTCGTCGCCACGAGCAGCAAGAACCTTCACGATTTCTGCGCGGCCCGCGGACGGCCGGTGGAGTTGCCGCCGTCACCACCGGCAGTGGCAGCCTGGCTGGAAGCGCGCGCGCCTGATGCAGCGCCACGGCATGAGCCGTCGCCCTCAACCGACAAGCAGGACGTGATCCCGCTTCCTCGAAAGAGATTCTTCGAGCCCGCTCGCACTTGGCGGGTTGACCGCGGATCGGCTTACTGATCGTGATTGTCGTGATGGCCCGCCCCTCGCGCAGTCCGGTCGAGGAGACCAGGTCGCGACCGGCGATCACGAGCGCTCCGGCCTCCAGACTCCGGCGGCCGAGACTCCGGTCCTGAGGCCGACGGCTCCGCCGGCCGAGCCGCTCGCGGAACCGCAACACACGGCAGAGCTCACTCAGCCCGCTCGCAGCGAGGCCGACACGATTGGCGGCAGGCCAGGCACGCGCGCAAGACCGGCCGCGATGCCAACGGTGGTCACGGCGCAGCTTTGCACCGCTCTCAAGGCCTGGCAATGCGAGGCGGCGGGCAATCAGACTCCACCGGGGCCGATGTTCTTCTATACACAGGTGAAATCGGCGACCGCCACCACGATTGAGCACCGCTGGTACCAAGGCGATCGCTTGCGGCGCGCCGTCCAGCTCCGCGTCGAAGCCAATCCCGGCGCCGGTTACCGTGACGTACAGCCGCAACACCATCAGCAGTGACAGCGCCGGCGACTGGCGAGTCGAGGTGTGGAGTGCGGATGGCACACTGCTCCAGGAAGAGCACTTCACGGTCCGCTAGCGGCTTGGCCGCCAGTTCAAGATCTTAGTGATCGGTGACGTCACGGCGCTCTTCGGTGAGCGTGTTCATGAAGAATCGTTGCGCCCCGACGTGACGAACAACGTCAACTCTGTGTCACGGCTGGTTCGCACTGAAATGCGAACACGAGCTTCACGTCAACGACTTCGCTGAAGTCGTGCGCGTACACCTCCAGCATGGTCGCGTCAGGACCGGCTGATGTTCCGGTAAGGCCAGGATGACCTCTACGTCCAGCGGCATTCCTTTCCCCACACGGTGATCGATATCTCACCCTGGCGGCTGCGGCGAAGCCGGCACGATGTTCTGATCGACGCGGAAGAAGTTCGTCTGGTCTTATCGGCTTTCACCTGGACCAATCGCTCGTAGTTCGATCCAGATGCCGCCCGGAACCAGCGGTGCGCCGTCGCGCGGTGCGCGGCATGGATGCCAAGTTCATCAGGCGCCGAAGGGGTGAAGTCACGAAAAACACTTCAGGGCTGCATTCGCCTGCGGGCGTGGATAGAGCAAGTCCGCCCAAGACCGATCCCCAGTTGATCTATTCAGCGGAATATGCGGGCGAGTTGGAGCTCGAGACCCGGCAGCAGCACGGTCCTGAGCACGTCGTCCCACTGGCGCGAGAACGATTCGAATCGGCCGAAACCGTTGTCCGACCGCCGATACACGCGGATGGTCTCGGCGTCTGCATCCACGATCCAGTATCCGACACTCCGGATCGCTCGTACAAGCGGCGCTTGATCCCCTCATCCCTGCGCCGCGTTCCCGGTGAGGCAATCTCCACGACGAGCTCCGGCGTCCCACGGACATGCTGGTCGGTCAGGATCTCCTGAGCGCGAGCACTGGACATGTACAGCAGGTCCGGCTCCACGACATCGAAACGCGACAACACGATGTCGAAGGGCGCGAGAAAGACCTGCCCGATCGGGTGCACCTCGAGGTAGTTTCCGATCAGCAGGTGCAAGTAGCCGAGGACACGTCGATGTTTCGTCGCGGGCGATGGCGTCACGTAGTGCTCCCCGTCGATGAGCTCATGTCGCTGCCCATCGTCGGGAAAGAGCACGAAGTCGTCGTAGGTGAGCTTCACCCCAGCGGGTTGGGGATTCACGACGTCCTCGTCGGCCATGGGCGCATTCTAGCGTCGTCAGCACCGCACATGCCATGGTGCCGGATGACGCCAGCGGCCGAAAATCGTGCGTATCCCTGCGACCAGGCGCGGAAGCTGCGTGGTGGTGTGTGACCCGTGCGTCGCAGGTTCTGCGTCCCCGGTCTGCGGTCAGCACGCGCGGACTGGGTCTCTAACGTTGTCTACGAGTCAAGTGCACGCAACCGTGCCGCAGTTCGTCCGGGAACGCCTTCTTGAACTCGCCACGCGCGTTCTATTTCGTCTCCTTTGTAGATCTCCTCCGTTGGCGCGCAGGATAGATCCCTGGGTGTGTTCAGAAGAAAGGAGACACAAAGACCGCCGTTGATCGTGAGATCGCTTTCAGCGGCCGCGGCACATCGATCGCCCCGCAGGTGAGTGCGCTCGACCTCGTCATTTCCCTTGCCCTGCGCGAGCCGCTGCGCCACAATCCGGCCGTTCCACCTGATCCGTGGAGCATCTGATGAATTAGGGCTCACACAGTCGGCCTCGGTTGGGCTTTTCCGTGGCTCTCACACGTGATGACAACGACGTAGAGCGACAGCGATGACGCTGCTGGCCGAGGGCGCCGAGGTTCTGCACCGGGTCGTGACGCGCCGCTCGCTGGATCCACGCGTCATCTTCACGCCGGCCCAGCGCGCCGACTGGCCTCATCGTTACCCACGCGGGTGGCGGGTCGGTTCGCGCGTCTATCAACAATTGAAACGCACGCGGCAACGACGATACGCCACCCTGTATCGCCGCTTCGGCGCCTTCACGATGCACTCGGAGAAGGACTACTGCGACAACCTCGCCTTGGCCGATGATGTTCGTGACGTAACCGGGACGATCGTCGAGTGCGGGACGTGGAAAGGCGGAATGATCGCCGGCATCGCTGCCCTGCTCGGCCCCGAGCGTCATTACTATCTGTTTGACAGCTACGAAGGCCTGCCCCCGGCCGGGTCTCTGGACAAAGACCTGTACGGCCAGTCGGGCCGCGAGTGGCAAGCCGCGACGACGCACAACGACCGTGCGACGCTCGAAGATGCGCAGGCCGCGATGCGGCTGGCTGGCGTCCCGCATGTGACGATTACCAAAGGCTGGTTTGCGGACACGCTTCCCGCCTACGCTGGCGGCCCGATTGCCCTCCTGCGCTGTGATGGCGACTGGTACCAATCCACCATGGACACGCTGACGGCCATCGAACCGAACGTCACCGCTGGCGGGCTGATCGTGTTCGATGATTACTACTACTGGGAAGGGTGCGCCAAAGCGGTGCACGACTACCTGTCCCGGACGCAGTCCTCAGCGGTGATCAGAACCTCACCCGGAGGCTATGCCTACATCCGTAAGCCCTGATTGGCGAGATCGATCCAGTTCTGGCGTCGACGCACATCATCAGCCAATCGCCCGGAATCAGCCCCCGTGCACATCCCTCCGGCAGCTGTCATGATCGGTGGATGAACCGACGGTATCGAGCCGGTGAGTCTGTCGAAGACTTCTGCCGGGCATGCAAGACAGATCGTCATCACACCATCATCGTGGTCGATGCGGACAGCCGTCCGTTGCGAGTCTCGTGCGACTACTGCGACAGCCAGCACAATTTTCGCGGCGGACCCCGCATCGACGTGTCTCCGGAGCGGGAGCGGTCGTCCATGTCGCCCGGCGGCCCTGACAAGGCCCGCCCCACATCGGGCGGCGCTCACCCAACATCGCCGGGCGGTGCTGACTATGCTCGCCCCACATCGCCGGCGCTCGCCCCACATCACCCGGCGGGTCTGACGACGCTGGACCCACATCAGCCGGCGAGGCTGACAATGCCGGTCCCACGTCGACGACCACGCCTACCGCCAGACCGTCATCGCCTGTTGCCGGCGAAGAAAGGACCGCTTTCCGCGTGCCGACCGAATCTGCTCCTGGTGATCTCGAGACTCTCCTGCGCCGGATCCTGCGTGAAGAAAGCGGCCTCACTGCGGTGGCGCCGGCGGCGAAATGGCGCGGCGGCACGCTGGTGCTGCGACCGGGGACACCCGGGCTGCAGGAAAAGAGCTGGCCGATCGAGACCTTCTTTCACAAGATCGTGATGCTGCGTAATCGGCTGCGGACGCTCGAGCAGCAGGTCAACGCGTCCGAATTGCCGGACGACGTGAAGATCAAGCTGCAGGGATACGTCAGCGGATGCTACGGGTCCTTGACCAGTTTCAATATCCTTTTCGCCGATGAGGACGATCAGTTCAAAGGAACCGGCGCCTGACATGGGTCCCGAGGAAGGCCGCCCCCGCAAACGGCACGCTGAGACACGTCGACAGCGCCACCGCCAGTGGCCATAGCCCACCGAGCTCGCCGCTTCGGACCATCATCGTCAGCACCTGTGCCGGCACAATCAGCCAGGTCGACAGCCACGCCCGACCGCGCGCCAGCACTCCGATCCCGAAGCTGATCGCGAGCACGGCCGGCAACCCGAGCGTCCAATAAGCGCCGCTGTCCCAGGCTTCCCGACGACCCGTCAAGGCGTGGATGCCCAGTTCCAGTCCGACGCCCACGAGCAAGGCCAGCGGAATGGTGACCTGTCTGTCCAGCATGGACTGACTATCGGCTCCATTGCCGAAACTGTTTGCAGCGAATGAAGCGGGTGCATCGTGTACTCCACCAGGGGCTTCGGTTTCATCGCAATCACGATCCGAGGTAGATCCCGCCGTTCACGCCGATCGTCTGCCCGGTGATGTAGTCGTTGCCGGCCAGCAGCACGGCGACATCGGCACACTCCTCCGCCTCGCCAAACCGTCCGACCGGAATCATGTCTGGCTTGACGCTGGGATTCGACGTCACCATTTCGGTGGCGATGAGCGCCGGCGCGATCGCGTTGACGGTGACGCCTTCTTTGGCCAGTATTCGCGCGTAGCTCTTGGTCGCGGCGATCACGCCTGCTTTTGCTGCCGCGTAGTGCACCGCCATCACGCTTCCTGCCTGTCCAGCCACCGACGTCAGGTTGATGACGCGTCCCCACCGGCGCGCACGCATCCCCGGCAGGACCGCCTGCGTCATCAGAAACACTGACGAGAGGTTGACCTGGATCATCTCGTTCCAGCTCGCCTCCGACATCTGGTCGATGCTCTCGACCCTCAGCCGGCCGGCGTTGTTCACGAGAATGTCCACGGCGCCGAGACCGGCTTCGACCGCCGCGACGAGCGCGGTGGTGTCGCTGCCTCTCGACACGTCACTTCTGACGGCGAGCGCGCGCCGACCAGCGCGACGGATGGCATCGGCCGTCGCATTCGCATCCGACTCGCGGCTGACATAATTCACGGCCACGTCACAGCCCGCAGCGGCCAGGGCCAGCGCGATGGCCTTTCCGATTCCGCGGCCGCCGCCGGTCACCAGCGCCACCCTTCCTGAGAGCGATGTCTGTGTCATGGACCTGAATGCTACCTTGCGGAATCCGTGCTCGCCCGGGTCTTGACGGAGCGATGTGAACCACGAAGGGCACGAAGGACACGAAGAAGGATCTTGGCTGGCGTGCGGCTTCGCGTGGATCTTTGTCAGCGAGCTCAAATGGGCGCGACCAGAGCCCGGCCGTCCGGGCCCCGGTCTCTTTGTATGCAATCCCTAAAAATCGACCTGCGCGCTGATCTTGAACAGGCGCCCCACCGTGATCGACAACGGGTTGAGGTACGTGCTCGGGTTGACGTAGCTCTGGTTGTACACGTCCGGCGTGTTCGAGTTGAACAGATTGAACATGTCAAGTGCGACGAGCGTCCGGGTGCGCCCGTAGCGGATGTTCTTGCCCAACCGCAAATCGACCTGGCTGAGACGATCGCCGTACTTCACGCCGGGCTGGACAATGTTCACGAACTCGATCGGAATTCCGCTCGAGAGCGGACGTCCGAGGTTGGTCTGGAACTCCGGCGCGATGATCGCCGAGGCGCCGAGACTCTGGCTCGTAACGCTCGGGAAGTTGTTGCCGGGATACGGGACGCTGTGGAACGTGCTGGAGAGGAGCACGTCGATCTTGGGCACCGTATACGACACCAATCCTTTGACGTTGGTCTGGAATCCCGATTCGCGATGGCAGAACTCGCGAGGCCACTGGCCTGGCACGCCGGTGCCCCCGAAGAATGGGGAGAACGCGTTGAGAGAGCCGCCCCACCCGTACTGCGAGATGTAGGCATCGGGGTGCGCGTTCACCACGCCGCACTCGTCCTCGGTGACGTTGCCGGTGCTCGTGCCGCCCTGGACCGTGACGTCCCGCAAGCGCGCCGTCGCGGTCACGTCCACTCCGTTGAAACGGTTATAGGCACCGCCGGCGTCATCCGAAAACGTCTGGTAGTAATCGTATGAGCCGAACTTCGCCGGCTTGATGTCGAACAGCGTCAGCGGGTAGCCGCCACCATTCGGCAGATTGGGATCCTGCGGCACGGTGTACGTGAACTGGTCGAAGTCCGCCGGCGTCAGGGCGCGGTTGTAGGTGGTCTGCAGATTGCCCCAGCTCCGGCGGATGTAGTCGACTTCCACGGACACGCGAGGCGCGATCTGCTGGTTGATTCCTGCCGTCAGGTCCCAGCTGTACTCGCGCCTGTTCCAGCCACTCGTCGTCGCAGGATCGACCGTCAGGTTCTGCACGGCGGGCTTGCCGAAGTTCGGATTGTCCCAGGCGCCGCACTCCCCGTTGGCGACGGGGTTCAGCAGGTCGCAGTCGGGAGAGTAGTTCCCCGACCTCGCATCGCCGGTGCCGTAGAAGCTGTCGTTCCACGGTCGGTTCACCGACGAAACGAAGTTCAACGCCCCCGCGGGACTGTAGAACAACCACTCGTTGACCGTGTTCGTCGTCGTCACGTAGCGGCCAAGGAAGAATTTCGCTGCCGTGTGGCCGTTGCCGAACACGTCGTACGACGCGCCGAACCGCGGTTGAATGTCGTTCAGGTGTAGCGGGCCGTCGGCCTCCGGGAAGACGACCGCGTTCGGGAGGAACCGGTTCGGCCCCATCTGCTGCCGACCGAAGTGATCGCCGAGATGCTCGTAACGCAGTCCGCCACTCAGGGAGAGGCGGTTCAGCGTCCACCGGTCCTGGGCGTAGAGGGCCATGAACGTCTGCTGCTGTAACTGATCCGATGCTTGGTCCGCGTACATCGTCAACCGGTACGGCACCGTGTTGTTGAAGTTGTATTTGAGTTGGGCATCGTTGTAGTAGTTCTTGGGGAACGTCGAGGTGTTCTTCGACCATCGAGCGCCGAACTTCGCGGAGTGCGACCCGGTAACGTAGGACACTGCACCTTGAACAACCGTGGTGAATCCCGTGTGCCCCGTCCAGTTGGCCGACCGGTAGTTCAGGTTGGCGAGGGTCACTGGACCGTCCGGACTATTGATCGTCAGCGAATCGTCCTGGACCGGAATCGTCGTCGTGTCGTACGGGTTCTTCTGACGGGCGCCCCACCAGAAGTTCGGCCCGATCTGCACGTTCGCGTCGAGCAGCACGCGGTTGGTGAGCGGCGAGGTCCACGAGACCTGCGTCAGGTTACTGGGGTGATTTTCGTTTCGCTGCAGGGCTTCCCTGGTCGCAACCTGACCGGTGAACGTCAGCCCGGAGCTCGACCCGCCGGCGTCACAGTGCAGGCAGTTCCAATGCAGATCGGTCCAGCCAACGAGCTTGTTGCGCGGGGACATCTGCCAGGTCAGACGGACGGAGTGATTCTTCCACACGCCGTCGTCTTCAGACTGCTTGGTGAAGTCCGGAGCGTAGGTCCACTTGGTGTTGTCGCCGGCGTTCTTGTTGTCCCACATGCTGGCGACCGTCTGTCGGTTGTACTGATAACGATAGGTGGCGAAGAACCACAACCGGTCACGCTTGATGGGCCCGCCGAACGATGGATTGATGTCCCACAGCTGCTTCGGCTTTAACGGCGTGGAAAGCCCTTTGGCGGTCTGTTCCGGGCTGAGGTTGTCGCTGACGAACGCGCTCCCGGAGCCGTTGATGAAAAAGCTTCCGGCGAACATGTTTCCGCCCTGCTTGCCGATGATGTTCAACTGCGGTCCGCCTGTCGTTGCTTCGCCGAGACCGCCGCTGAGGGCAAACACGACTTCCTGGGCATTGCCGACCTCCGGCGCATAGCCCGAGACCCCCATCCCCTGGTAGCCGCCGCTCATGCCGTCGACGAGGACTTGTCCCTCGTTGCGGCGTCCGCCGTGAATCTGGAACACGCTGAAGACGTTCCCCTGCGAGCCCCCGACGTCATTGCCCTGAACGTTGAGGGACGGAACGAGCTGCGTGAGCGACGAATAGAGGCGTGACGTTGGAATCTCGGCCACCGTCTTGCCCGCAATCGTTTCTTCCGTGCGCGCGCTCGTCGTGTCTACCACGGGCGCTTCGCCGGACACCGTGACCGTCTCCTGGACGCCGCCTACACGCATGTCGGCGTTGACCGTGGCGATGAACGTTCCCGCCAATTCGATGCCGTCCCGCTTGACGATGTTGAACCCGCCCAGCGTGAACGTGACGGAATAGCTTCCGGGCCGCAGATCCTGAATGGAGTACTGCCCGACACTGTTCGTAGTCACCGAACGCGCCCTTTCAATGAGCGCTGGGCTCGACGCTTCGACAGTTACGCCCGGGAGCACTGCTCCCGATGCGTCTTTCACGGTACCGACGATGGACGCCTGGGCATAGACAGCTGTGGGCACTCCCACGAGGACCAGGACCAGCGCCGCCCTCATGAACCTGAGCATCGTGACCTCCTAGCTGAGCGCACTATACGCGCCCAAGGTCTGGCGTGGAGGTGGAAAGATTCCCCGTCGGAGATGCTCAACCCGCGGTCATTCTTGCGATTCGCAAAGAACGAAGTTGATATAAGTGCCGCGTTGGTTCAGTGGGAGCTGCTCTCCATTTCGACAGACCAGACGCCGAGATCGTCGACGAGGATCTTGTCGGCATTGTCACGGCCGAAGTAAGCGAAACCTCTGTCGCCCCAGGCTGTTCCCCAGTTGTTGGCGAACTTGAATCGGCGCGTTCCGGGATCGTAGGCGACGATCGTAATCGCGGTCAGGGCATCACGCGAGGTGACATCAGCGGGGATGACCACGGCGTCCTTCGGGGAATCCCATGCATCGGTGACGCGCGCGCCTGCGATCACGGGCATCCCCCTGGCCAGGGCTCCGAGAACGGCGTCGATACCGGGTAGCCGCGAGATTCGCGCTTTGTATGGCGCGGCGGCCTCATCGAGATCCTTCAGCGTGCGGCCGGGCGGCAGCTTCGCATTCCGCCAGTCATACGGCCAGTCCGCTTCAGGAGGAGCGCCGTACTGCTGTGCGACGTAGAAGATTGTTTCGAGATACGCGCCCTCCCTGGTGGTCTCCTCGGCTCGCTGCGATCGCGCGTAGAGATATCGCATCGAGAGTTCCGTTGGGTGACCGTGGATCGCCAGCGCCGCGCTCATCGCCGTCGCGCATGCGGCCGCTGCGACGGTCCCGAGCCCGCCGACGTCGCGGACCGTGACATACGACGACAGGTCGACGGCCTTCGGCGCAGCGACGGTGAGCGGCACCGCGCTGCCGCTCGAGACAAGCGTTTGCGGTGCCGTGGCCTGTTCGATCACCCAGTTCGGTTCGTAGTCGTTGGTTTCTCGGGTTGAGAGGTTGCCCGCGCGAAGGCCGGCCGCTGTCAGCGATGCGGTTGCCCGCTCGAGCGCTTGACCGCTGACGAGCGGAACCGACACCCGTCCCGCGCGTGCAGAGGAAAACACCGAATATCCGATGGCGGCAAACGCGATCACCAGGAACACGGCAACGGCGCCGCGGTATTTGCCAAACCATTCCCTCCAGGTGCCCTTTGCCCGACGACGACGGATGTCCCCGATGAGGTCTTCGAGGTCGTGCTCGAACGCGCCGTCGCGCACCTCGGCCCACTGGCGCGCCATGAGTTCGCGAATGTCTTCGGGCAGATCCGCGGCTGTCGGCATCGCGGCGCCGTCGACGCGCACGGGAATGACGAGGCGACCGGATTTGAGCGCACTCCGAATTTCCTGCCGGACCCAGTCGTCGTTCGCATCCAGCCGCCGGTGGCCGGCTGGGTCGGTCAGAGTCAGCCAACGCCGCCCGACAATCGCGATGAGGACATCGGACTCCTCCAGCTTGGTGGTGAGGATCTCGGCGAAGTTGTCGCCGCGGCCGATGTCGTCCAGATCCATGAAGACACCGTCTGCACCGAATGCGCGCTGGAGATGGTCGTACAGGCGACCCGCATGGCCCGCGGTATCGTCGCGGCGGTAGCTGATAAACACACCGCTCATGAACTGGACATTATCTCCGGCTTCATATGCCCGTCTGGTACAATAGGTCTTTCGTCACACCTCACTTTTTTCTTCAGGATTACTCGCGCATGTTTTCAAAAGAGGCTGCTTTCGGTCTGCTCTATATCCCGGCCGGTCTCGTCTTTATCGTCGGGTTCGTCGCCGCGTTGTTCATGTTCTGCGTGCTCCCGGCGTAGCTGGTGACCGGCCTCCGTGCCGGTTTTGCCCAGTTTGCGCGCATGGCGTGGGGTAGGATCCCCGGCATCGCCGAGGTAGCACCCCATGCTTCGTCACTCCGTTCGCTCGACCTCACTGCTATTCGGAATCGTCGCGGTCCTGGGCGCGGCACTGGTTGCGGCCCAGAGTCCGATCGCCGCCATGTATGGCGACGACCAGCTGCGCAACAAGGCCCTGACCCTTGGGTTTGTGACCGGCGAGATTCCGGCCATCGCCGGGGTGTCGTTTCCAGCCGCCGTCTACCTCACCCAGGGCGATCTGCAGCGCGCCTTCGACGAGAGCCGCTTTCGCCCGGGCGGCGCCATCGTCCCGACGAACACCGACTTGCAGCTGACCGCGAGCTCACCCGCAACTCAGCGCGTGCTGATCGATCGCGTCCAGAAGGCACCCGCAGCCATGAAGGCGCTGCAGGACCAGGCTGACGCGCGTCGAAGCAGCTCGGGGGCACGCAGCCAGTCCGGCCTGCTCGAGATCGGCGTCGACACGTTCGCCGCTCGGCTGCCCGCCGCCACTGCTGCCGCGACGACCGCCTTTCCCCAGAACCTCTGCCTGATCGCCACCGACTTCGCCAACGGGGGCGCGATCGACCGTCGCGAACTGTTCGGGCAGGATCGCGTCCGCAAGGGCATCAGCGCCTGCCTGACTGCGCTCGATGCCGCCGGTGTACAGTCGCTCGTCGTGCCGCTCGTCGGTGCTGCCAGTTCCGGAACGCAATCGCAGGATCCACAGTACGAAGGGCAACGCGTGCTGATGGAATGCCGGTTGATCAACGCCATCGCCGGGATCGCACTCGGAATCCACGATTTCGCGCCGAGTCGCCGCAGCGTGCGGGAGATCGGCATCATCCAGTGGGAACAGGAGATCCTCGGGATGTTCGGCGCGACGCGCGGCGCCCCGATGTCACGCACCGCGCAAAGCGCATATCGAACCTACGCCAACCAGGTGAAGCTGGCGCTGCGGAACGGATTGGCCGGAAAGAAGACCAGCGCCAGCGATGTCTCCGGGAACTGCAGCGCGATCCTCAATCCATCGTAGGAGTCGTGAATAGGGAATCGTGAATCGTGAATGAAGGCACGGAGGCACCGGGTTCACGATTCCCATCGATTCCCTATTCACGATTCACGATTCACGATTCACGATTGAATATGACTCTCATTCAGCAACTGCTCGACGAACTCGATCGTGAGGCGGCGCGGACACAGCGCGCGCTCGAACAGGTTCCGGCTGGCCGTGACGCCTGGAAGCCGCACGACAAGTCGATGGCCCTGGGCCGGCTGGCCGGGATGATCGCCACGATGCCTGCCTGGATCGTCCTGATCCTCAAGCAGGATGAACTGGATCTCACGCCGCCTGGCGGGGGCGAGTGGAAATTGCCTTCCCAGAACGAACTCGTCGCTGCCCACCACAAGAGTGTTGCTGACGCGCGGGACGCGCTGAACAGCATCGACGACACATGGTTGCTGACGACGAACTGGCGGCTGCGCGCGGGTGGCCACGTCGTGAGCGACACGCCGCGTCACGTCGCCCTTCGTGACATGCTCAACCACCTGGCTCACCATCGCGGTCAACTGACGGTGTATCTGCGGCTCGTGGGAGCGACGGTCCCGGCCATCTACGGTCCCTCGGCGGACGATCAGCGGTTTGCGTGACCGGGATAGCCGGTGGCCGGTAGCTCGTCGCCGGGAGGGTCGACGCTGCTGATCGGCGGGAACCCGGAGAGCGCGTCCATACTCGAATCGTGAATCGCGAATCGTGAATCGCGGACGGGCGATAATCGAGTACCTTGCTCCCCCGAGCTGACTCGTGACCACGACTGTCACCGGCCTCACGTCTCCGGCCGCGATCGAGCAGCGGCTTGCCGCGGAACGATACGTCGCTGACCGCGGGCTGGCGGTGTCGCTCTTCCTGGCGCTCAAACTCGGCCGACCGCTGTTTCTCGAAGGGGAAGCCGGCGTCGGCAAGACTGCTCTCGCCACGGCCATCGCCGCCGCCCTCGACACCGACCTGATTCGCCTGCAGTGCTACGAGGGGCTCGACATCGGACACGCGGTTTACGAGTGGGACTACGCGCGCCAGCTGCTCGAGCTGCGAATCCTCGACGTCACTGGTGAACTCGACCGGACGCGTGTGCATCGCGAGCTCTACAGCGAAGCGTTCCTGATCAAACGCCCGCTGCTGCAGGCGATCGACCCGGCTCGCACGCGGCCCGCCGTTCTGCTCATCGACGAGATCGATCGCGCCGACGAGGAGTTCGAGGGGTATCTGCTCGAGCTGCTTGCCGAATTTCAGGTGACGATTCCCGAACTCGGCACCATTCGCGCAGCGGACCCGCCGCTCGTCATCCTGACGTCGAATCGCACGCGCGAAGTGCACGACGCGCTGAAGCGCCGGTGCCTGTATCAATGGATTGCCTATCCCTCGTTCGAAAAGGAGCTGGCGATCGTCAAGGCCCGGGTGCCCGACGCGCCCGGGCAGCTTGCGGCGCAGGTCACCGCCGCGGTCCAGGAACTGAGAAACGAACCGCTCTACAAGGTGCCCGGCGTATCCGAGACGCTCGACTGGTTGACCGCGCTGACCGCACTCGGGTGTGACGCGCTCGACGTCGAAACAGTCGAATCGACGCTCGGCGTCATCTTGAAGGCGAAAGACGACCTCGACGCGGTGCGGGGCGAGCGGATCGCCGGCGTGCTGCAACGTGCGCGTGACGCCGGTCCTCGATAACCTGCTCGCCTTTGGTCGACTGCTGCGCGACGTCGGCCTGCCTGTCGATCCCGGCCGGATGATCGACGTCGTCAGCGCATTGCCGCTCGTGCGATTCAGCGCCCGAGACGACGTGTATCACACCTGCCGCACGCTGCTCGTCAGTCATGCACACGAGATTCCGACCTTCGATCGCGCGTTCAACGCGTTTTTTGGACACCTCGGCGCACTCACGCGTTCACCTGCCGCAACGCCGCCCGCACACGGCGCCACGCCACCGCTCGAACAGCTCACCGGTGGACTCCTCGATATCGCCTCTCCCGATCTCACCGACGAACAACCGCACTCCATCGGGCTGTGGAGCGACGCCGGCGGCATCGCCAACAAGGACTTCGCTGTCTTTACGGACGACGAGATCGCGCTCGGGCGGGCGGCACTGGAACGTCTCGAGTGGACTCCTGGCGAACGGCGGACACGCCGCTGGGTACCCGGACGAGGATCACGGATCGACCTGCGCCGCGCCATCGCCCGCAGCCTGCGCACCGGCGGTGACATCGCCGGTCTGCCGCGGCGCCGCCGCCGCTCGCGGCCGCGGACCCTGATCGTGCTCTGCGACGTCAGCGGGTCGATGGAACGGTACTCGCGCATGCTCGTGCACTTCGCCCACGCGTTGATGCGTCGTTATCGCCAGGTGGAGGTGTTCCTGTTTTCGACCCGGCTCACACGAATCACACGGGATGTGCAAACGCAGCGGTTGGACTCGGCCATCGACAACGTGTCGCGCGCCGTGCCCGACTGGTCCGGCGGAACGAAGATCGGCGAGGCGCTCGCCCAGTTCCACCAGCGGTGGGCGCGCCGGGTCTTGCACCGCAGCCCCGTGGTCCTGCTGATCTCCGACGGTTGGGATCGTGGCGATGCCGCCACGCTCCGCGACCAGGTTGCCCGTCTGCAGCGCAGCAGCCACCGGCTGATCTGGCTGAACCCGTTGATCGGCAGCGTCGATTACGAACCGTTAACGCGCGGCCTGCAGGCGGCGCTGCCGTACGTGGACGACTTCCTGCCGGCGAGGACGCTCAACGATCTCGCGGACCTGGCAGTACACTTGAACACGATCGCTGGCGCGGCGTATCGAACGCGCCAGAACCGTTCACGCTTCCCGGTTCTCGCTTCTTAGTTCGTGTTCAGGTTCGGTTTTGCGTGCGAGGTTCGAGGTTCGGCGTTCGGGGTTCGCCGTGAGACCAACCTGGCGCCGCAGCTCGAGCTCGAACGCCGCGAACTTCCGAACCGAACCTGAACACGAACCGAGAAGCGAGAACCAAGAAGTGTGAACTGCAGACATGGACATCAGCGGCACTTACACCTTCACGGCCCCACCGGCGCGCGTCTGGCAACTCCTGATGGACCCGACCGTCATCGCCGCCTGCATCCCGGGGTGCGAAGCGCTCGAACCCGACGGTGAGGATCGCTACCGGGCGCGGCTGAAAGTGGCGCTGGCAGCGATCACGGGCACGTACGACGGCACGGTGCAGATCTCGGAGAAGATCGAGCCGCAGTCGTATCGGCTGACGGTCGAAGGCCAGGGCAAACCCGGTTTTGCCAAAGGCAGCGTGCTGATCTCCCTGCGTCCAGAAGGTGCCGAAGCGCTGAGCACCATCATCGACGTCAGCGGCAGCGTCCAGACCGGCGGTGCCATCGCCAGGCTCGGTCAACGATTGATCGGCAGCGTGTCGAAGATGATGCAGGACCGGTTCTTCGCATGTTTGCAGACAAGACTCTGACGTTCACTCTTCTCAGTGCTCACCTCGTGCTCACTTCTCAGTTCGTGTTCAGGTTCGGTGCGGACTTCCAGGTTCTGAGTTCTCAGTTCGAGATCGGCTCGGTCGAACGTGAACACCGCCACGCGAACTTCGCCCATCGAACCGAACGCTGAACACGAACCGAGAAGCGAGAACGGAGAAGTGTGAACCGTCTAAATGCGCGCTAACGCTCCGAGCAGTGCGCGCTTCGTAAAGACGTCTACCATCGCGCGCCGGTACTCTTCGCTGCCGTGAAGGTCGGCATTGACTGCCTCGAGGCCGGCACCGACACCGCGCGACGCCGCTTCGATCGTGGCCGGCGTTGCCGGCTTCCCGACAAGCGCCGCTTCGACGTTCGTCAGCCTCAGCGCATGCGAGCTCGCCCCGGTCAGCCCGATACGTGCCGAACCGATCGTGCCACCATCCACGTCGAGCGACGCCCCGACACCGACGATCGCGAAGTGTGACGCTCGCTGGTGCAGCTTCGCGTAGGCCGACATCCTGGACGGCCGAATCAGCACCGAGGTGACGATCTCGTCCGGCGCGATATCGACCGTAAAGAGATCGACGAAGAAGTCCTGCGCCTTGATCGATCGTGAGCCGTTCGCGCTTCTGACGACGATATCGGCATCGGCCGCAATCATCGCGGCCGGATAGTCCGCGGACGGATCCGAGTGGGCCAGGCTGCCGCCGAGCGTTCCGCGGTTTCGCACCTGTAGATCACCGATTGATTCGGCGGCCTCAGCGATGGCAGGACACTGTTCCCGGATCAGAGCTGACGTGGCCACCGCATGGTGAACCGTCATCGCGCCGATTGCGATCCTGCCCTCCTGCTCCCGAATGCCTGAGAGTTCAGGAATTCGGCCGATGTCAATCAGCACCTGTGGCTCGCTGAGCCTGAGCTTCATCAATGGGATCAGGCTGTGGCCGCCTGCCAGCAGCTTGCCGCTGCCGTTTGCCGCCGCCAGCTTCGCGAGCGCATCGTCCACCGACGTCGCACGCTGGTATTCGAACGTCGTCGGAATCACGCCTGGCCTCCTTGGACGGGGGTCTGTCGCTGGCCCTGAAGGGCCGCGCTACGGCTATCGCGAAGGCCCTCACCGTTGATGATCCGCCACAGCTTCTCGGGTCGCAGCATCATGTCGATGTGGCCGACCCCAAGCGCGTCGGCGGCCGCGGCGACGATCGCCGGCGTCGAGCCGAGCGTCCCGGCTTCACCAACGCCCTTGGCGCCGAGCGGGTTGACCGGTGTGGGCGTCACCGTCGCGTGCAGCTCGAAAAACGGGAAGTCCGTGGCTCGCGGCAACGCGTAGTCCATGAACGACCCGGTCAACAACTGGCCATCGTCGCCGTACACCACCTCTTCGATCATGGCCTGGCCGATGCCTTGAGCCAGCCCGCCGTGGATCTGCCCTTCGACAATCATCGGGTTGATCAGATGGCCGGCGTCGTCGACGGCAACCATTTTCAGCAGCGTCGGCTCACCGGTGTCGCGATCGATTTCGAGCATCACGATGTGACACCCGAACGGATACGTGCTGTTGGACGGCTCGAAGAATGCTTCCTCACTGAGGCCGGGCTCGAGCCCCTCTGGTAGCGGCACTGGAATGTACGCGTATGCGGCCACCTCGGCGAAGGTCTTCGCCGTTGCCGGCGCCCCTTTCACGCCAACCTTCCCATTCTCGAAGACGATGTCGTCTTCGCTCGCCTCGAGCAGAGCCGCCGCGAACTTCGCCATCTTCGCCTTGGCCTTCCCGCCGGCCATGTGCAACGCCGTTCCGCCGACAGCCTGGGAGCGGCTGCCGAAGGTACCGATGCCCTGCTTCACCACCGCCGTGTCCCCGTGCAGGATGGTGACGTGCTCGAGCGGCACGCCGAATTGGTCTGAAAGCATCTGGGCAAACGTGGTCTCGTTACCCTGGCCGTGCGGCGAGACCCCGGTCGTTGCGGTGATTCGACCGTCGCGCTCGACAGTCACCTGCGAGTATTCCCACCCCCCACTCGACCGCATGACGAACGACGGTCCCACACCACAGACCTCGACGTACATCGCCAGGCCAATCCCAACAAAACGGCCCTCCTTGCGGGCAGCATCGCGCTGCCGCTGCATCCCTTCCCAATCCGCAGCCTTCAGCGCCGCATCGAGCGCCTTTTCGTAGTCACCCGAGTCGTACACCGCGCCCATCTGCGTGTGGAACGGGAACTTGTCTTTGGAAATGAAGTTCCGGCGCCGCACCTCGGCGGGATCCATCTTCAGCTCGCGGGCCAGCAGGTCCATGCCGCGCTCGATGAAGTAGGTCGCCTCGGGTCGTCCGGCTCCCCGATACGCGTCCGTGGGCGTCTTGTTCGTAAAGACTTCCGTCAGCGTCGCGCGAATCGCCGGGAAGTCGTAGGTGGCGTTCGCCATCAGCATGGTCAGCGTGGGGATGACGGCGCTCAGGTAGGTGTTGTAGGCACCGATGTCGGCGATCAGCCGCAGCCTGACGCCGAGAACCTTGCCGTCCCGCTTCGCCGCCATCTCGAGGTAGCCGATGATGTCGCGACCGTGTGTCGTGGCGACGAATGCCTCCGATCGATCCTCGATCCACTTCACCGGGATGCCGAGCTGACGTGAGACGGCAGCGGCGACGTACTCTTCAGGATAGATGTTGATTTTCGCGCCGAAGCCGCCGCCCACCTCCGGCGCGATCGCCCGCACCTGGCTCTCGCCCAGCTCCAGCATCCTGGCGATCATCGTTCGCAGAATGTGCGGGTTCTGCGTCGACGACCAGATCGTCAGCGTCCCCTTCGAATCTTCCCAGTGCGCGACGACGCCGCGCGGCTCCATCGCGGAGGGCGCCAGACGATGATTGTGCATGCGCTGCTTGACGATCACCTCCGCATCGGCAAAGGCCTGGTCGATGGCCGAATCGTCGACGTGGTGACCACGAACGCCGGTGCCGCTCGGGATCAACGGCACAGATAAGTTGTTGGCGAATTCCGGATGGATGACCGTCGGCTGTCCCGGTCATCGCCTGCTCCGGCTCGACCACGGCCGGAAGCGTCTCGTACGACACGACGATCGCGTCGGCAGCGTCACGGGCAACGTAGCGATCGACCGCCACCACGACCGCGACTGCCTCGCCAACGAAACGGACGATGTCGGCCGCGACAGCAGGTTGCGGCGGGGTCGTGAACGGCCCGATCGGCAGCGGTTTCAGGAACGTCGCGATCTCGGCGCCGGTGTACACCGCCTCCACGCCGTCCATCGCTTTGGCGGCACTGACGTCGATCGACGTGATCCGCCCATGCGCGACATCGCTGCGCTTGAACATCAGGTGATGCAGGCCGGCGATCTTCACGTCGTCGACATACGTGGCGCCTCCCTGGATGAGGCGTGGATCTTCGCGACGCTTGACGCGTTGACCAATGAGCTTGGGAAGCATCGGGGCGGTCGCCATGGCCTACTTCCTCCCCGCCGTGAGATCCAGAGAACCACCGCCGGCGTTCGCCGCATGCTGAATGGCGTTGACGATGTGCTGGTAGCCCGTGCAGCGGCAGAAGTTGCCGGAAATCCCTTCGCGGATCTGCTTCTCGGTCGGCGCGGGCGTGTCGGCGAGCAGATTGGCGGCGCACATGATCATGCCCGGGGTGCAATAGCCGCACTGCAGTCCGTGCTCTTCCCAGAAACCCTCCTGCAGCGGGTGCAGCGCGCCGTCCCTGGCCATGCCTTCGATGGTGGTGACCCTGAGCCCGTCCGCCTGGACGGCGAACATGGTGCACGACTTGACCGCGCGATCGTCGACGAGCACGGTGCATGCGCCGCATTGGCTCGTGTCGCAGCCGACGTGTGTGCCCGTCAGGTTCAACTGTTCGCGCAGGAAATGCACCAGCAGGGTGCGTGGCTCGACGTGCGCTTTGCGCACCCGTCCGTTTACGGTCACCGATATGTGTGTCATGAACGCCTCGTGAAGAGGGCAATCCTATCGGGCGCGAAACGGAACGTCAAAGAACACTGGTCGGCGGGCCGCCTACCCCCTCCCGTCTGCTGCGGCGACGCTGGCCACGCGCGTCCGGTTCCGACGGACAATGGTGGGTCGGATGTCCTGGAACCCGGGCGACTACCTCACTCATCGCTTCAATCCTGACCTCGGAATCGGCCGCATCAAGTCGGTCGAATTGCGCGCGCTCGTCGTCGAATTTCCACGGCCAGGGACGACGCTACGGCTGGCGAAAACGACGGACGCGCTCGTTCCGATCGATCTCAGCCCCGGCCGGCCAGTGCGGGTCGTCGACACAAAGGAAGAGACGACGATTGCGGAACGACGACCGGACGGAATGCTCCGGCTGGCGAACGGAAAAACACTGCCAGCGGGCGCGTTGTGGCCAATAGCCCTCGAAGGCGCCTTGCTCGAACGCCTGGGACTGGGCGATCTCGACAGCGTCGACGATTTCATGACTCGGCTGGACTGGCTGCACCTGCTCGCCGTTCGCGAAGCCGACGGGCTGGGGTCGTTTCTCGGTGGGCGTGTGCGCCTGTTTCCGCACCAGCTGTACGTGGCCGAGCGCGCGACCGCTGTGGATCCGGTTCGATGGCTGCTTGCCGATGAAGTCGGCCTGGGCAAGACGATCGAAGCGGCGCTGATTCTGAATCGGCTGGTGCACACCCGCAACATCGAACGCTGCCTCGTCGTCGTTCCCGACGCGCTGACCGTGCAATGGCTTGGAGAACTGTGGCGCAAGTACCACCAGGTGTTCACCCTGCTCGACGCGCCGAGGCTCGCGGACGTCGAGCGGGACTTCGGCGCGAACTTCAATCCGTTCGAACTGCATCGCCGATCGGTCATCGCGCTGGAGATGCTCGTCGAGCGACCGCACCTCACCGCCCAGGCGACGGCGGCCGGTATCGATCTGCTCGTCGTGGACGAAGCGCAACGGTTGCGACGGCCACCGGGTCACCCGGGCGAACCATCCTGGCGTGCAATCGCGCCGATCGCGGCATTGGGACGACACGTCCTTCTGTTGAGCGCGACGCCTCTCGAAGACGACGCGTTCGGATTCTTCCGACTGCTTCAGCTGCTGCGGCCCGGCGATTTTCCGGAAGATCTCAGCCTGGAAGAACGCCTCGCGACCGGCGAGCCGCTACCGCCCTGCACGAGCGCGACACGCCGAGTGGACATCGGCGGTCTTCCGCCTCGCGTGGGCATTCCGATCGACCTCGACGTGCGCGGTGGCTGGCCATTGCGAGCGCAGCTCGAGGACGACCTGCGTCAAGACTCCTCAGGCCGAGGGTCGCACAGCACGACCGGCAATGCCGCCGTAGGCCGGGCGTCGCGAAGCACGCCCGGCAATCCGGCGTCGCGAAGCAGGCCCGGCAATCCGGCATCGCGCAGCATGCCCAGCAGGCCAGCGCAAGACGCGCCCAGCAATCCCGTCGCGCGTCGAACGCAGGCCGACCGAATTCGCCGGCTGTTGTCATCGGGCGCCGCGCTCCGTCCCATGCTGCCGGTCGAGGACCCCTTGCGCCGCCAGCTCGATTCGCTCGATGCGTCGGACCCACGGCTCCTCTGGCTGCTGTCGCAGGTGCGACGCTGGCGCGATGCGGGCGAGAAAACGCTGGTCTTCGTCGCGCACCGCGAGACGCTGGAGATGCTGCGGAACGCATTGAACGATCGGGCGCAAATCACGAGCGGCGTGTTCCATGAGGACCTGTCGCCGGCGCGACGCGACACCGAAGTGGCGCGCTTTCGCGCCGCGGATGGACCCAGCCTGCTCGTCTCCACTGAATGCGGTGGAGAGGGCCGCAACTTCGAGTTCTGCCAGCGCCTGGTCCTGTGGGATCTGCCGTGGAAGCCGTCGCTCGTCGAGCAGCGCATCGGCCGCCTCGATCGGATTGGACGGCAGATCCCGGTCGACATCGTCTACTTCAAGCCGCCAGCCGGGATCGGTCGTGTCGTCGTCGAGCTGTTCGAGAAACTCGGACTGTTTCGCGAACCGATGGCCGGCGTCGAACCACAGCTCGCACCACTCGAGGGAGCCCTCGAGGACGTCGCGCTCGAGCCGGACGGCTCCATCTCGCCGGAGCGGTTGGACGCGCTGGTCGCCCACGCGCGAGCCGCGCGGAGCCGGATCCGCGAAGCCGCCTACCAGCAGCTGCATCGCGACCCGTATCGCTCCGATCAGGCTCCGGGCATCCTGGCACGGATCCCACCTGACCTCGAGGCATTGAACGAGCGAGTCGTGACCAGTGTCTGCGCTCGCCTCGGGTTCGGCATTGAGCGGCCGCGGGGACGACGTCGATACGCGTTCGAGTTCGGCAACGAAGCCCTCGTAGACAGCCTGCCCGGCGTCCCCGGCGGATCCACGTTCGTGGGCACGTTTGATCGGGAGACAGCGGTCGAAAACGAGCTGATCGATTTCTTCGCCTCGGGTCATCCGCTGGTTGAAGGAATCTTCGCGTATCTGGACGAAAGCTCCCTCGGGCGCGTGACGCGGTTCGGGCTGGAAGTCGGCAGGGAACGCGACGAGGGTCTGATCGCGATTTACAAAGAGGGTCGCGGGTTCGACGTGCTCGCGCTCGACAGCACCGCTCGCGAACGGCCCGAGTGGGCCGCGGCGTTCCGGCGGCGGCCGCTGCCGCTCCGCGCGGTGGGAACACCGGACGAGCGACAGTGGAGGGAGCTGGCACGCCGGCTCGCAGCGCACCTGGACCCATCGCGGCGATTGCACGCGGTGGCGTCGATCGTCGTCGGGCCGACTCCCGGATAGCGGGCCGACCAATTGAACGGGCCGTTCTGATCCGGTGTGCGCGCCAGTACGCGATCGCGAATCCGTCTGGCACTCCGGAAAACCGCCTTGATCCGCGCCCCTCAGCTCCGCCGCCGACGAGGCCGCTGGGCCAAAACACTTCCCACGGTTTTCCTCCGGCCAGACGGACTCACACTGCCGTCCCGAGCCCGTCACGAGCACCACGCGAAGGCAAAAACATATCGGCTACCAGCTACTGGCTACCGGCTACAGGCCACGCGCTACCGGCTACCGGCTACCGGCTAGTGGCTACTGTCGCGCTACCGGTGATACCGCGCTGATCCCGAATTCCATGTCAATTTCGCGGTGGAGGCGCCTGACCGGGGTAGGTTAACGTGCTCTTCGTGACCACGGTTCACGCCGACAGACCGCTGCCGCCCGAGGCCGAGATGCGCCGGGCCTTCTTCGCGAAGGATGCGTCCTACGACGGCCTGTTCGTCACCGGCGTGTCCACGACCGGCATCTTCTGCCGCCCGTCGTGCACGGCGCGCAAGCCGCGCCCGGAGAACGTCCGGTTCTTCCCAGGCGTTCGCGAAGCGATGTTCGCCGGTTTCCGCCCCTGCCGCCGGTGCGATCCGCTGAGGGCGAGCGGCCAGGAACCGGAATGGGTGCGACGGCTGCTCGCACAGGTGGATCGGGAACCAGAGCGCCGGCTGCACGATGGTGACTTGCGGGCGCTCGGACTGCATCCGGCGCAGGTTCGCCGGTATTTCAGCGCGCATTACAAGATGACGTTCCATGCATTTGTCCGCGCCAGGCGGCTCGGTGGTGCGCTGCACCAGCTGCGTCGTGGCGCGCGATTGGACGAGGTCGTGATGGATACAGGATTCGAATCGCACAGCGGCTTTCGCGACGCCTTCACCCGGACGTTCGGCGAGGCGCCAGGCCGCGCCCGCAACGAGGACTGCATCGTGATCGGGTGGATTGAGAGCCCGCTCGGTCCTTTGCTCACGGGCGCAACCCGCGACGGAATCTGCCTGCTCGAGTTCACCGACCGACGAAAGCTCGAGGCACAGATCGACACGATGCGACGACGGTTCAAGTGCGCGGTGGTGCCGGGCGACAACCCACATCTGGCACTGCTGCGCCGCGAACTGGACGACTACTTTTCCGGCCACCTCAAGGAGTTCACGGTTTCGATCGTGGCTCCTGGTACACCGTTCCAGGAAAAGGTGTGGTCTGCGTTGCTGACGATTCCCTACGGGCAGACGCTGTCGTATGAGGACCTGGCGCGGACGGTGGGGACACCGGGCGCGCAGCGCGCGGTCGGGACAGCCAACGGGATGAACCGCATCGCGATCGTGATCCCTTGTCACCGCGTGGTGAACAAGAACGGAAAGCTCGGGGGCTATGGCGGACTGCTGTGGCGCAAGGAAGCATTGCTCCACCTGGAGCAGGGTCTGCCGTTCGGAACTGGCTCGCTAGCCATCGGTGAGGATCGTGCCGTGCGGCCAGAGCTCGACCCGGACGGTCAGCGTCGTCGTGTCGATGCGCGCCCGCTCCGGTAATGCGAGCGCCTTCAAGGCCCCGATCACGGCGTACATCTCCAGCGGCTTGGTCAGCGTCACAGTCGCAATGGCGCTGAGCGGCGAGTCCTGCTCTTCCAGCCACGCGAACAGTTCGTTTCCGTCGCCGTCGCGCACTTCCCCGCCTGAAAAGACGACGACGGGCAGCCACTCCGGCTCGGCAGAAGCGAGGAGATCACGCGCCTCCGCGAGCGTGCTGACCGGACGCACGGCATTGACCAGGCCGATGCGCTTGACCATCGTCACAAACGCCTGCACGTCGGCGTAGCTGTCATCAACAAGAAGGAATTGTGGCAGCGGCACGAGTGCATAATACGCTCGCGATGACGGCGGATGCTCGCGAACCGGTGGCAGTCTTATGGCAGCTTGCCTGGGACGACAGCGTCCTGGCGTGCAGCGTCTATCGCGACGCCGGGGGTTTTGAAATGCGGGTGGAGTCGAACGGCATCGTCGTCACCGAGGAACGGTGCGACCTGCAGCCGAGGACCATCGCGCGCGCGCACGCACTGCGGAGCTCACTGCTCCGCCGCGGGTGGCACGATCCGACTACGATTTGAACTTCCCGGACGGACTCGCAACGGCGTCTGGCGCGGTGTCACCGAGCACCATCCCCGGTGACATACCAGTTCCGACGCCCCGGGCAGACTTCACCGACGAGCCGCTCGGTGTTCGTTGCGCAGGTTGTGGAACGCCAGATAGGACCGGAACCCAGCGGTTGCCCACAACCCGGCCATGGCTAAACGCGGGTGCTTCGGACCGACGACGACGTTCCACGCCGTGATCCCGGCGACATCCATCAGCGCTCCCATTCCGACCATCTTTCCGGGCGAGTCGTACCACGGCTTGAGAAGCGGATTCGTTTCACGAACCTGGTAGTTCGTGATCGCGTGGTAGGTAGTCACCCAGTCTGCGGCCGCGGCAGCGCCCGCGGCAATTGTCGGAATGCGCAGGCTCGGCTGCGGAACAATCTCGTGCTGCGCTCGTGCGACAGAGGGACACAGACAGACGACCAGCAGCGCCGCTGCCAGCCGGCATCGCCCGCCGGATGTAGGCATGCGCGGGTTATCGGCACATCGACGCGCGACATTGATGCGCGATGCAATACCGTGCCGTGCTGATCACATGGCAAGCGAGAATACCCGCCCCGGCATTCACCCCAGATCGAACAGCAGTATTTCGGCGTCCTCGGTGGCGACGATATCGAGCGCGGCTTCGTCGCTGATCGCAGCGCCGTCACCCTGCTGCAGCGCCTCGCCATTCAGCGTCAGCGCGCCGCGCGCCACCTGCAACCAGGCGTGACGACCCGGTCGCAGCTCGAACCGCGCGCCCACGCCCCGAGCGAACAGTCCCGCATAGAGATCGGCATCCTGATGGACGGTGATGGCTCCGTCGCGACCATCGCGCGACGCGATCAGCCGCAGCCTGCCGCGCTTCTCCTCGGGCTCGAATCGCTTCTGTTCGTAACCTGGCTCGAGGCCGCGTCGTTCCGGCAGCAGCCAAATCTGCAGGAAGTGAACTGGACCGGTAGACGAGGGGTTCGACTCGCTGTGCCGGACGCCGGTGCCCGCGGACATCCGCTGCACGTCGCCGACGGTAATCGTCGACCCGGTGCCCATGCTGTCGCGGTGTGCGAGCGAGCCTTCCAGCACGTAGGAGATGATCTCCATGTCGCGATGCTGGTGCGTGCCGAACCCGTGGCCCGGCTGCACCCGATCCTCGTTGATGACGCGCAGCGCACGAAAGCCCATGTGCGCCTCGTCGTAGTAGTCGCCAAACGAGAAGGTGTGCCGGCTGTCCAGCCATCCGTGATCGGCCTGGCCGCGCTCAGTTGCTGGTCGTCGTGTGATCATCGACTGTATCTCCGCGCTGGTCCAGCCGGACTGCTTCGCGAGGCCCGGCCTACACTAGAGGGAACAGGTGTCAATTCCCAACTCCCAACAGGCCAACTCCCAACGCTTACCGCCGCCCGTATTGGGAGTTGGGAATGGGCATGGCGAAGCCGGTTGGGAGTTATCTCTGCTTTCAGCATCTCCAGAGAGCCGTATGCCCACTCACGTTCGACTCGGATCGGATCTGCTGCTCGAATCAGGCCGCCTGCAGGGAGCGCGCATAGGTGTCGTCTGCAACCATGCGTCAGTGACCCATGGGTTCCTGCACATCGTGGACCGGCTGACCGACGCTGATGGCGTTCGGCTCGCAGCGATTTTCGGCCCGCAGCACGGCTTCCGATCCGACGTGCAGGACAACATGATCGAGACGCCGCATCGCGACGACCCGACCAGGCGCGTGCCGATCTACTCGCTCTACAGTGAGACGCGCGAACCGACTGCAGAGATGCTGAAAGGGCTCGATCTGCTCGTCATCGACCTGCAGGACATCGGCGCGCGCATCTACACCTACATCTACACGATGGCCAACTGCCTTCGCGCGGCCGGCCGCCACGGGCTTCCTGTGCTCGTCTGTGATCGACCGAACCCGATCAACGGGATCGACGTGGAGGGAGCGCTGCTGCGGAAAGGCTTCGAATCGTTCGTCGGCCTCTTCCCCATCCCCATGCGTCATGGCATGACGATCGCCGAGCTGGCCCGGCTGTTCAACGAGGAGTTCGGCCTTGGCGCCCAGCTGGAGGTGGTCCGCATGGACGGGTGGGAGCGGACGATGTTCCACGACGAGACCGACCTGCCGTGGGTGATGCCGTCGCCCAATATGCCGACACTCGAGACGGCGGTCGTCTATCCAGGCACCGTCCTCTTCGAGGGCACGACGCTATCGGAGGGGCGGGGCACGACACGGCCGTTCGAGCTCGTCGGCGCCCCCGGCGTCGAAGCCGAACGATTCGCTCGCGACCTGAACGCGCAAGGTCTCCCGGGCGTCTACTTCCGGCCGGCCGTGTTCGAGCCGACGTTTCAGAAGCACGCGAAACAGACGTGCGCCGGCTGTCAGCTGCACGTGACCGATCGGCGGGCCTTCAAGCCGGTCCTGACAGGCGTCGCCCTCATCGACGCGTTCCGCCGGGCACTTCCGGACGAGTTCGCGTTATGGCGGCAGCCACCGTACGAGTACGAGCACGAAAAGCGCCCGATCGACATCCTGGCTGGCTCGGACGACTTGCGGAAACAGATCGAGTCCGGCACGCCGGTAACGCGGATCTCCGAGAGCTGGCAAGGGGACGAGCGGGCCTTCCGAAAGGTGCGGGCGGGGTACCTGCTGTACTCGAATTCAGAATGCAGAATGCAGAATGAAGGAGCGGAGGGCGGACGAGCAGCAGATGGCGACACGGCTACGGACCCAGGCCCCGGTGTTTGGTGTTCACCGCAATTGCCGTGAGAATGCGAATCAGCTGATCGGCTTCGATCAGCAGCGGAGTCAAGGCGGCCTCTGGAGCCAACTTTGCGTGAGCGATGATCCGAAGCCAGTAGTGTGCTTCCCTTGCCTCTCGAAGTGAGATGTCGACGAATCGCGCGAATTCCCGTCGTGACGATGCGGCTTTGGCTTCCTCCAAATTGGCACCGATCGAGGTGGCGGATTTGACCAGCTGATTCGCGATTACGTGGATTCCCTGGGAGTGCGGCAGGCGACCGACAACGGCAATGACGTCGCAGGCAAATCCAAAGACGCGGTCACGAATCGGCACGGCGGTTCCCATAGCCGTCCTAAAAGCACGCCGCGAGCCGACAAATCATGGAGCTTCAGATAAGGGAACGAGCCAGGTCTACGCAGAAACTGCGAACTCTGTGCGGTCCCTGCATTCCGAATTCTGCATTCTGAATTCTGAATTCTGAATTCCTAAGACCTCGTCTTCGCAATCCCCGGCGCCTTCATCTCCTGGAGCGTGGGCGGCGTAAGGTGATGCTCGGTGAGATGGGCGCGTAGCAGCTCGAATGCCGCGGCTGGCGTATCGGCGTGCTGGACGAGGTGCGTGTCGGCAGCGCTGATCGCTCCCCACTCGGCCATCGGCTCGAGCTTGAGAATCGGATCCCAGTATTCGCTGCCGTAGAGAATGATCTGAATCTGTTTCTCGAGTTTCTCGGTCTGCATCAGCGTCAGGATCTCGAACATCTCGTCGAGCGTTCCGAACCCGCCCGGGAAGATCACCAGCGCCTTGGCGAGATAGGCGAACCAGAACTTGCGCATGAAGAAGTAATGGAACTCGAAGTGCAGCCCTTCGGTGATGTAGCGGTTCGGCCCCTGCTCGAACGGCAGCCTGATATTCAGGCCGATCGTTTTGCCGCCCGCTTCGTGCGCGCCGCGATTCGCCGCTTCCATGATGCCGGGCCCGCCGCCGGACGTCACCACGAAGCGGTGATGCTCCGACGCGAGCGACTTCGACCATTCGGTGACGAGCCGCGCCAGTTCGCGAGCCTCTTCGTAATACCGGGACCACTCGACTGCCTTGCGCCCACGCGCCAGGTTCACGTCCTGCTCTGTCCCGGCCCGCGTGCCGTAGCGGCGTTCGAGACGCTCCAGCGCTTCCTCGGCGCGTTCACGGCTGTGGATGCGCGCGGAGCCGAAGAACACCACGGTGTCCTGGACGTTCTGGTGCTTGAATCGCCGGAGCGGTTCAAGATATTCGGCAAGGATGCGGAGGGGGCGAGCTTCTTCGCTGTCGAGGAATTCCGGATCGGCGTACGCGAGCGGCTGCGGATGCATCACCGCATTATCAGGGATCAGGGATCAGGGATCAGGGGGCAGGGGGCAGGAAGCAGGGGGGCAGAGGGCAGGGGAAGTGGCGACGCGAGCAATGCAGAGTGAGGCGTTCACCCGGTCACGCGCTCGATCTTCAGGAAGTTCGACGAGCCGGGTGCGAGATCGGGATTGATACTGACGAGGACGATGGTCGAGCCCGCAACGATGGCGCGACGGGAGAGTAATTCCTGACCGATACGTCCCGCGGCCACGTTCACATCGCCGTGCAGTTCGGTAAGCACCGGCACGACGCCCCATGAGAGCGCCAGGCGGCGGTAGACGATCTCCTGATCGGTGGCGGCGAGAATCGGCACGCGTGGCCGGAGCGCCGACAGGACGCGCGCCGTTTTGCCCCCGCGCGTCACGGCCACGATTGCTGCCGCGTTGGCGTGCTCGGCGAGCGTAACCGCCGCATCGCAGATGGCGCGGCCGTGCCCCGTCAGGAGATGGGTATCCTCGAGCGCGATCGCGCCCACGGTCTCGATCGACTCGGCGTCGCGAATGACGGCGTCGAGTGTCTCCACCGCCTTCAGCGGGTACGACCCTGCGGCTGTCTCACCCGCGAGCATGATGGCGTCCACACGATCGTCCACGGCGTTGGCCGCGTCGCTGACTTCGGCGCGGGTGGGACGCGGTTCGGTGCGCATCGATTCGAGCACCTGGGTCGCCACAATGACCGGCAGTCCCAACGCGCGGGCCCTCCGGGTCACCTCTTTCTGGACCCGTGGCACCCGTTCGAGCGGAAGTTCGATCCCGAGATCGCCACGTGCCACCATGACACCGTCCGACGCGTGCAGAATCTCGTCGAGGTGTTCGATCGCCTGCGGGCGTTCCAGCTTGGCAATCAGGGGAATATGCGCGGCGCCGGCGCGCACGAGCGCCTCGCGGGCCGCCGTCAGATCCGTGTCGCGCTGGACAAAGCTCAACGCGATCCAGTCGATGCCGGCGCTGACACCGAACGTCAGATCCCGCGCGTCCTTCTCGGTCAGGGCGCCAGAGGGAAACGTTGCGCCAGGCGCGTTGATCCCTTTGTGCTGACCGAGCAGTCCACCGTCGACGACGCTCGTCCGAATCTCATCGGGAGTGACCTGCTCCACCCTGAGCTGAATCCGCCCGTCGTCCAGCAACAGCGTGTCGCCGCGGCCGACGACGGCGGGCAGGCCGGCGTAGGTGGTCGAGATCCGGCCGGGCCCGCCCGTGAAGCTGCCGACGCCAATAGCGAGCGACTCACCCTCGCGGAGCTCGATCGGCTTGCCGTCACGTAACGGACCGGTGCGGATCTTGGGGCCGCTGAGATCCTGCATCACGGCGACGGCGCGCTCCGCCCGTCGTGCCGCCTCACGAATCCTGCGGATCGATTCGCCGTGCGATTCGTGCGTGCCGTGCGAGAAATTGAGCCGAAACACATCGACGCCGGCGGTCACCAGCTGCGCGATCCGCGCCTCGCTGTCGGTAGCCGGACCAATCGTGGCAACGATCTTGGTGGCGCGGTGCATCCCCGCTAGGGTACAGCGTTCGGCCACAGGTTACAGGCGAGACTCGGACCATGTAACCTGTACGCGTCAGATGACGATCAAAACGTGGCTGGACGTCGCGTCGGTGGATGCGGAGCGCCGCGGGCTCGTGGCGGTGAAACCGCTGCTCGAGGCGCTCGCGCGGGCGACCGCCACGCTGCGGACGGCCGACTGGAACTTCGACGCGACCGGCGAATTCGACGCACCCGCCCTCGCCGCTGGCACGGATGCCGACTGAGCCCAGGACCATTACGAGCCTCGCGACCTTGCTCTCCACGGGAGACGTGTCGGTCGCAACGGTGATCGATCGGTGCCTGGACGTGATCGCGAAGCGGGATCCCGCGATCAACGCGTTCATCACGGTCTTGGCGGACGAAGCGCGCCAGGCGGCGCGGGATGCCGACGCGGAAATCGCCGCCGGTCGCTACCGTGGACCGCTGCATGGGATCCCCATCTCCATCAAGGATCTGTTCGACGTCCGTGGCACCAGCACGACAGCGGCGTCGCGAGTCCGCCAGAATCATCGCGCCGACGCCGATGCCCCCACCATTGAGCGCCTGCGCGCCGCCGGAGCGATCATCGTCGGCAAGACGAACCTGCACGAGTTCGCGCTCGGGACGACCAATGAAGAATCGGCTTTCGGACCGGTGCACCATCCGCTCGATCCGAACCGGTCGCCCGGTGGTTCCTCCGGGGGCTCGGCCGCATCGGTTCTCGCCGACATGGCGTATGCCTCGCTCGGAACGGACACCGGCGGCTCGATTCGCATCCCGTCGGCCGTTTGCGGCCTGGTGGGGTTGAAGCCAGCCTTCCGAGACATCACGACGCGGGGATGCGTGCCGCTGAGCTCTTCCCTGGATCACGTCGGTCCCATCTGCCGATCGGTCGCGGATGCGCGCCTCCTGTACGAGGCGCTTTGCGACGCTCCACCAGCCATCGACACCCCACGTGAGGGCAACCCGCCCGTCGAGGGCCTTCGCCTCGGCGTCATGCGCGAGTACTTCACTGCGCTGCTGGACCCTCAGGTAGGCTCCGCGTTCGAGTCGGCGTGCAGCCGCCTGAGCGATGCGGGAGCCATCCTGGAAGACGTGACGATCGCGCACGCGGGTGATATCGGCCCGGTCTACCTGCACATCGCATTGTCGGAAGCTGCGGCCTTCCACGCCAAGGCGCTGGAAAGCCGAGGGGAGGACTACACGCCGACAGTCCGCCAGCGTCTCGAGATGGGACGATACATCCTGGCGGAAGACTACGTCCGCGCGCTTCGCGGTCGCGACGTGCTGCGGCACGAGGTGAACGCCGCAATCGAGGGGAAGGACGCGTTGCTCCTGCCCACGGTGCCGGTGCCGGCCACCCGCCTGGGTGCGACCACCATGAGGGTGGGGACCAATGAGGAGTCGGTGCGGAATATCACCCTGCGACTGACGCAGCTCTTCAACATTACCGGTCACCCGGCGATCACGATCCCGTGCGGGCAGACTGTCGAGGGGCTGCCGATCGGGGCGCAACTGGTCGGGCCGCGAACCAATACGCGAGCCCTGCTCGACGTCGCCGAGGCGCTGGAGCCCTACCTCGGGCCAGGAGTTTCGCGCTGAGGACCGGGTCGATCCGGCGGTGGCTCGGGCGGGATATCGGGCGGAGGGGCGGGACTGATGTCCGGCGGCTGCTCGTCCACGATGTCCGGAATCTCGGGCGGCCGGGGGATGTCAGGCTTGCGGGGATGCTCGAACATGCGCTGGTTGAATGCAACCTCGGCACCAGCGCGTACCATCGCCCTGGACAGGCCACCTTACTGTCGTGATCGCACGCTTCTTTCATTCCTGGGAACATCGCCTCGCCTCAGTCAGCAAGGACCGCATCGTCCGGCCCTTCGAATGGGGTACCGACTGGATCGGTGGCGACACCGTTGGTAACACGCGCGAAGAGGTCGAGCGCTGGGTGGACGACATCATGCGCGACACCGATGCCTTCTTCGCGTGTCCTCCGACCAGCGATTACACGTTCACGCCGGCGACGGCGGAATTGCGAGCGAATGGCGAGGCCGGCACGCTGCGCTTCCCGAGTGCGCTGGTGACGCCCCATCGGGAAAACAACACCGTCATGGCGCGCTGGTTCCCGGCGGCGGGCGAATCACCCCTGGGCGCCTCTGGACCGCGCGGCCGGGCGGTCGTCGTGCTCCCGCAGTGGAACTCCGACGCGGAGGGACACGTCGGCCTGGCCAAGATCCTTGCGAAATTCGGCGTATCAGCACTGCGCCTCAGCCTGCCGTATCACGACGTCCGGATGCCGCAGGAGCTCACGCGGGCCGACTACATCGTCAGCTCGAACATCGTGAGAACGCTTCAAGTGTGTCGCCAGGCGGTCGTGGACGCACGCCGCGCCGTGGCGTGGCTGCAACGGCAAGGATTCGAACGGATCGGCATCCTCGGGACGAGCCTGGGATCGTGCCTGGCGATGCTGACGGCCGCGCACGAACCGCGTATCCGTGCGCAGGCCCTGAATCACGTCTCCCCGTTCTTCGCCGATGTCGTCTGGCGCGGACTTTCGACGCGCCACGTGCGCGAAGGGCTCGAAGGGCACATCGACCTGGAGACGTTGCGCCACCTGTGGCGACCGATCAGCCCGTGGACCTACCTCGAACGGGCGCGACGGACGCGCACGCTCCTGGTCTATGCCAAGTACGACCTCACGTTCCCGGTCGATCTCTCACGGAAACTCGTGGACGAATGGGCGCGATTGCACCTGCCGCACGAAGTCGCCGTGTTGCCATGCGGCCACTACAGCAGCGGCGCCGCGCCCTTCAAATTCATCGATGCCTATGTGCTGACGACGTTCCTGCGACGGGGACTTTGAAGGCTTGCGCTGTTCACGCTTCTCACTTCTCGCTTCTCGGTTCGTGTTCAGGTTCGGTTCCGAGTTCGGCGTTCGCCGTTCCGGCTTCGGAGTTAAATGTTCAGTGTTCGGTGTTCGGTGTTCCCGGTCGCCCTGCCTGTCGCATCACACCGGTCCGTCAATTCCACGCCAGTCGAACGTGAACACGAACCGAGAACCGAGAACCGAGCAGCGTGAACCGGTGTTCGGGTGTTCGGTGTTCGGGTGTTCGGGTGTTACAGATAATCCAGCAGCCCGACGATGGCGTTGTAGATCACGTCGGCGAGCTGGCGGACGAGCGGTGACACTTCGCCGGACTCCACTGCAGTGGCAACGGTAATGGGATCGGTCAGCAGCAACCAGATCGTCGCGCCCGCAACCACGGAAGCGGCGACGCCGATCAGCACGGCCACGCTCGCGACACGGCTGCCGGCCGCGTCAGGGTCGCCATGCTGGCCGACTTCGGGAGAACTCATCGGTTGGTCCGGAGCGGCTTAGGGTAGCACGCGCCGCACATCGATCGGCTCTGCGGTTACTCAGATTTGACGCCGCTTAGAGCGGAATGGGCAGCACCTCAGGAGGACCCAGTTCGAGAGCCGCCAGCGACTCGCCGATCGCGGCGTGATCGCCGACCACGAGTGTCGTGAGGCGAGACGGATCCAGGTATCGCGACGCCGCGGACACGACCTCCTCGGCGGTCACGGTGTTCGCTTTCGGGATGAACTCGGCAAAATACGAGTCCGGGAGGCCGTAGAGCGACAATTGGGCGACGGCGCGCGCCACCTGCTGCGCCGTTTCGAAGTTGCGCGGATAGCCTCGCGTCAGCGAGGCCTTGGCGAGCGCAAGCTCATCGTCAGTCGGCGGTCGCGACCCCCGCATCGCGGCGATCTCCACCAGCGAGTCGCGAATCGCATCGGCCGTCGCAGCCGTGTGAACGCTGGCCTGCAGCGAGAACGGCGACGACCCTTTGTGCCAGTCGAACCCGGTGCGCGCACCGTAGGTATAGCCCTTCTCCTCGCGCAGCTTCAGGTTGACGCGGCTGACGAACTGGCCGCCGAGGATGGCGTTCATCACCAGCAGGGCCGGGTAATCGGGGGTGTCGCGCCGGGCCGACAGATGCCCGATACGCAGTTCCGACTGTGCGGCCGCCTCGCGGGCGATGACAGCCAGCCGCGGCGACGCTCTGTCGATCGTCATCGCATCGGGCCGCGTCATCGCGGCGTCGAGCGTGGCTGGAGAAGCTGGAGTCCACGATTCGAAGGGACGCGAGGCGATGGCAATGAGTTCGCCGGCGTCCATTGAACCGGTGACAACGAGCGTCGCCGATGCAGGCTGATACCGGGCGCGGTGCATGTCCGCGACGTCTGACAGGCGAAGCCGTCGGAGCGAATCCTCACTGCCAATGGAAAGGTGCCCGTACGGGTGGTTGCCGTACAACAGGCTCAGGAAGGCGCGCTCGGCGACCGCCGGCGCCAGATCCTTGAGCTGGCGAAGGCGATCCACGCGCAACTGCCGCACCCGCTCGAAATCGGACTCGCGCATCGACGGTGTGGTCACCAGCCGTGCCAGCAGTGAGGCGCCGCGGTCGGCAAAGCGCGTCAGCGTCGTCAGGGCGAACGTCGTGGCGTCAGCACCGACGTCCAGGTCGTACTCGGCGCCGATGCGCGCGAGCGCATCCGACACGTCGATCGCGCTCAGCGAGCCGGTACCCTCGTCGACCATGTCGGCGACGATGGCTGCCAGTCCTTCCTGGCCGGCGGCATCGGAGCCCGATCCGCCGGTCATCTGCAGGACGAACGTGATCACCGGCACGCTGCGGTGCTCGACGGCGCGCACGCGAAGGCCGTTCGGCAGCGTGTGATGCACGATTGCAGGGAACGCGAAGTTCGGGTCAGGCCCGACCGCCGGCAGCTGCGAACGATCGACCGGCATCACGATACCGACACCGCTTCGGAACCGGCGAGCGCGAGCATCTGCTGGCCGCGCGGAACGATGCTCAACACCGCGCGCCGGTCGAACCGCAGGTGCGTGGCCGCAGCAGCGCGAACCGTTTCCGCTGTCGCCGCCTGGTAGCGAGCGAGGTCCTCGGTGAAGTAGCCGGGATTCCCGCGCAGCACGTTGTAGGCGTTCAACTGATCGGATTTGCCACCGAACCCCCCGACCGTTTGCAGCCGATACAGGAAGTGCGCCTCGGCCTGCGCCTCAGCCCGTTCCATCTCCTCAGGCGTTGGCCCCTTGTCGAGCAGTTCCTGGATTGTCCGATCGATCTCACCGGCGAGTTCGACGAGCGTCCGTCCGGGAGCGGCAGTCGCCACCAGCAAAAAGAATCCGCCGAGTTCGCGAGAGCTCTGGTAGCCGGACACGTCTACGGCAATTCGTTGTTCGTACACCAGCGACCTGTAGAGCCGCGAGGTCTTGCCGTTGCCGAGCAGGTCGCCGACAAGATCCATCTCGGCGTCGCCGGCAGCAAACATGGCCGGCGAGTGCCACGCCATGTACAGCCGCGGCAGCTCGACGCGATCCTCGAGCACGAGACGTTTTTCCCGCGTCAGCGTGGCGTCGGCGCGGACAGTCGCCGGCTTCACGCCGGCCGTCAGTTCGCCGAAGTAACGCCCGGCCAGGTCGAACGCACGCTCCGTCTCGATGTCTCCGGCCAGCACCAGCGACGCGTTGGCCGGATGGTAGTAGGTGCGGAAGAACTCGCGGACGTCCTCGAACTCCATTTGCCGGATGTCTTCGGCAGCTCCGATGGTCATCCAGTGGTACGGATGATCGGACGGGTAGAGCGCCGCCAGCAGCGCCATCAAGGCGAAGCCGTAGGGGCGGTTCTCATAATTCTGGCGGCGTTCGTTGAGGACGACGTCACGCTGGGTTTCGAACCGTTCACGCGTCAGCGCCGGCAGCAGGTAGCCCATGCGATCCGATTCCATCCACAGCGCGAGGTCGAGAGCGCTCGTGGGCACCACTTCCCAGTAGTTCGTGCGATCGGTGTTGGTCGACCCGTTGAGCAGGGCGCCGGCGTGCTGGAGCGGCGGAAAGAAACCAGCATTGTGATGTTCTGAGCCCTCGAACATCAGGTGCTCGAAGAGGTGCGCGAAACCGGTCCGGCCCGGCCGCTCGTTTTTCGACCCGACGTGATACCAGACATTCACCGCGACGACCGGGACGTGATGGTCCTCGTGCACGATGACATCCAGCCCGTTCGGCAGCGTCCGTTTGCTGTACGGGAGCTCGATGCGCGTCACTAGCGTACCGGGATGAGCGGAATCTTGCCCTTGTTCGCGTCGATCGCTTTCTGCGCCGCGATCGACACCTGCGCCGCCATCCGTTCGGCAACGGTCAGGAACGCGCGCGCCGCCGCCGACGCCGGCTCCGCAACAACCAGCGGCACGCCCATGTCGCTGCCCTCGCGGATCGGCTGATAGATGGGAAGCCGGCCGAGAAAGGGAACGCCCATGTCAGTCGCCAGCCCTTCACCACCGCCGTGCCCGAAGATGTCCGATTCGTGGTGGCAATTCGGGCACGAGTAGTAGCTCATGTTCTCGACCACGCCGAGCGTCGGGATGCTCAACTTCTGGTACATCCGGACGGCGCGACGACTATCGGCAATCGACACCTGTTGCGGTGTCGTGACGACGATCGATCCGACCACCGGCACGGTCTGGCTCAGGCTCAACGCGACGTCGCCGGTACCTGGCGGCATGTCGATGATCAGGTAATCGAGATCCTTCCAGGCGACCTCCTTGAAGAACTGCTGGATGGCCTGGTGAAGCATCGGGCCGCGCCAGATGATCGGCGCATCGTCGTTGGTCAGAAAGCCGATCGAGATCACCTGGAGGCCGTACTTCTCGGCCGGGATGATCTGCCGCTGCTCGTTGGTCGTGAGCTGCGTCGAGAGACCGAGCATGATCGGGACATTCGGTCCGTAGATGTCACCGTCGAGAATGCCGACCCGGCTGCCGCATCGGGCGAGCGACACGGCGAGGTTCACCGCGACTGTTGTCTTGCCGACACCACCCTTGCCCGCGCCGACGGCGATCACGTTCTTCACACCCGGCAGCGGAGGGCGACCGGTCTCGGGTTGACTGGCAGATCGCACTCGCGCGGTCATCTGCACGTCCACGGTGCCGACGCCGAGCGCGCGAACGGCGGCGATCGCCTGATCGCGCATCTGGTCTTTGACGGGACAGGCAGGCGTGGTCAATTCGATCGTGAAAGACGCGCGGCCGTCGGCGACGGCAAGGTCCTTCACGAAACCGAGCGAGACGATGTCGCGACGGAGATCTGGATCGTTCACCGCGCGCAGCGCATTCAGCACGGCGTCGCGATCGGGGAGTGGCATATCCACCAATTTTACTGGTTCACAGGTTCCAGGGTTCCAGGTTCCTGGGTTCGGTGGTTCTGACCTATGAACGGGCTTCGAAGAGGTGACGCCCGTCGTTGGTCAGGAGTGCCCACAGGGCATAACCGCCGAGCGCGGTGCCGAACGGGAGGACGAGCAGGTTGCTCAACGCCAGTGCCAGCATGAGCATGCGGCCGGCGGGCTTGCGCTGCTTCACCCACTTGGCCGCGAGCAGGTGGAGTGCTCCCCAGATGACGGCGAAGATTCCCAGGACGGCAAAGGCTGCCGCGGTCAGACCGGCCGCAAGTCCGACGGATGCACCCACGGGATCGAGCAGTTCCGCCATCGCGCCGCCGGCAAGGAGCAACAGCGAAGCTCCCGCCAGCATCACCAGCGCACCCCACAGGGCAGCCAGCATGCCGAGCAGGTCGACGTGTCGTTCCACTCAGCTGATACGAACGTGCAACTCGATCCGGGTGGACGGGTTGTGACGCGGGGTCACCGTGAAATGAAAACGCGCGCCGTCGGAGACTCCCGGCGGCAAGGTCACCTGCAGCTGGTGTCCGAACAGCTCGGTACCCGTGCCGTGACATCGCACACACGGTTCGGTCCAGCTCTCGCCGCGGCCGCCGCACCCTGTGCAGGTGCACCGAACCGGCACCTCGAGCGGCAGCGTGGCACCCTCGCACGCCTCCCGCGGCGTCACCTCGATGGTGGCGCGCAAGGCTTCGGAACGCTCGCTGGTCAGGAAGCTGCTGCGGACGCGATCGATGGCAGGGGCAACCGACGGGAAGTCGACGACCACTTCGTCGGCGAAGCAGTCAGCATCGCCGCGAGCGTCGTCACCCGCCATCACCGCGATTCGATCGCTCCCGAACGGCCTGAAGGTGTTCCCGTGCATCGGCTGTCGTTACGATAGGGATCGATCTGGGAGAAGTCAATGGCTGCCGCCATCAATTGGCGAGTGCACGCGAGTGCAGGTCGCCGCTCCCGGCGGTACGGATCGCGGCCCAGGCGCACCGCCGCTGGCACTCCTTCGATCTGCGGTGGGCGTGCCCGGGTGCGGTTACGATTTCGAGGACGGTGAAGGCTGGGACAACTGAGGGCGGGATGACGCGCCGATCAGCGCGCGCCGAGCGTCAGCAGAAGTTCCTTGCGAACCGCGTCGTCGACCTCGTCGAAATTCAACGCCGTCTCGCACTCATCGCACAACACTTCCAGTACGGCCGGCCGCCCTTCTTCGGAAACCTCGACACGCGAGTCCTCGAAGTGCACCACGTGCATCTGGAGAGTCTTCACAAGAAAATTCTGGTCGTTCCCACAGCTGGGACAGGTCAGCGCCACGCGCGTCTCCTCTTTCGTCGTCACTACGTGCTCCTAAAGAATTGATTCTAGGGGACCCTTGGGGGCGGCGCAACGCAGAATTGCGCGAAATCAAAGCTGAACCGCGCAGATCCCGTGGGTTCTGCGGCTCAGACCAGTGGTTCTCCCGTATCGGCAACCATCGACTCAGGAACCCCCAGCCTGGTCACATGTCCCGTGCGATGACGGGAAAACACGCAGTGGGGCCCCTTGGCTTCAACGAACTCGACCTCGACGACGGTCGGCCGCGCCTGATAGACGCCCGCCACGCAGCCGCACGGCAGCGTCTCGAGGGCGAGCAGCGTCATGGCGGCAGCGCGTTGATTCTTTCCCGGCGTTGAAATCGTCATGTAGCGAATTAGACTGCCGAAGCGATGCGTTGGTTTCCAACGCACCCGCCAGGACGACCCCATCATATGTTCAATTGATGGCGTCCCCGAGATAAATCACGCGTAAATCGACGCGACGTCCGGGATGCACGGCCTGCATGGCTTTTCCATACAAGTCGACCTGAAAGGCGTGTTCGGGGCGCTCGCGGCCGGTCTTGAATTCGAGCACCACGATCGCGTCCTCCTTCACCACCAGGCAGTCGATGGTGCCCCGCACGATCCGGCCGTCGAGCCGCAGCGTGAACGGAACTTCATGAAGCGCGGTGCCGCCGTGATACAGGTCGCGCACATCCGCCATCGAGCAGAGGGCGCGAAACGCATTCGCCGCCTGAGCGCACACCGTGGCGCTCTCCGGAATATCGACGATTTCGCCCGGCTCCAGCAGGTCCACGGCAGCCGCATCGACATCGGCGGTCGAATCGAGTCCGAACCGGCGCACCAGGCGATGCACGAGCGTGCCCAGCAGCCGGTTCGAGTGGTGGCCTGGGCGTGAAACGGCCGGCAGCGTGTCCGTTTCGGCGATCGCAGTGGCAACCGACATACGCCGAACGTTGGGATCGTCCACCGGCTCGAAGTCGGAGACCACACCCTCCAGGATGCCCTTCGCCGGAGCCTTCGGCGCAGGCGGGACGACGTCCGCCGGGGTGTTGTCATCATGGCCAGTCACGGGCAGGGTGTGCGAGCGCCAGCGGACCGGTTGTCCTGGACTGTGCCGCCGCCGCATTGATCGCTTCCAGCAGGCTTCCGGGCAGGACTTCGGCGAGGCTGCCGCGGCCCGGCTGTATCTTCCCGTCTTTGAGGACGCTGCCCAGGTAGAGTCGATCCCGCGCCCGCGTGAGCGCTACGTAGAGCAGACGCTTCGTCTCCTCACGATCGCGGGAACGGTCGTCGTCGTCAGCCTCGGACTGATAGTCCCCGACGGCCACTGAAGGGGCCTCGCTGGCGGGATCCGCGGCGACGCGAATCGGGTCCCGCCAGTTGCCGGTACCCCGGGCCAGGTTGACCACGAACACCACCGGAAACTCCAGTCCCTTGGCCGCGTGAACGGTCATGAGATTGACCGCGTCCAGCGCGTCGATGGCGGCATTCGCCTCGTCGCCAACCGCCAGTCGATCCAGGTGGGCGACGATGCGGGCCAGCGTGGCGTAGCCACGATTCTGGATTCGGCGGATCAAGGCGCGAATCTTCTTCAGGTTTTCACGCGCCTGCTCGAATCGCGGGCCGGCCATGTGCGCGGCATAACGGGCGTCGACGAGGACGTAATCGAGCAGTTCGGCCGGCGGCAACTGGTCCACGAGATCACGCCAGCGCCGCGTGCTCGCCCGCGCCGCGTCGAACGCGACGCGATCGCCAGACTCGAGTCTCGCATCGGCTGGCGGCTCGAACGACTGCAGCGCATCGGCGATGCGGGGAGCCAGCAGGCGGAGACCGGGATCGGAGAGAGCGACGAAGCGTGAGCGCAGAAACGCGGCCGCGCGAAGGTTCGACTGCGGCTCGGCGAGATACCAGAGCAGTGCCGTCACGTCCTTGATCTCGTCGGCATCGAAGAACCCGAGACCTTTGTAGACGTACGAAGCGATCCCGCGAACGTCGAGGGCTGCTTCGTACTCGCGATGACTTTCGCGCGTGCGAAACAGGATTGCGATATCGCCGGCCCGGATGGCGCGCGCCACTCCGGTGTCCCGATCCCGCACGGTCGCCCGTGCGGCCAGCAGAGCCGCGATCTCGGTTGCCGCGCAAGAGGCGCACTCTTCCGGCGAGTCTCCCAGGAGCACGCCCACGCTGCGCTCGCGGTCCGGCAACGCGCCGTCGATCGGGAAGCGATCCTGCTCGTCGTAGCGGAACGCATCCGGCCGGCTGGCCTTGTCGATGTCGGCGCACACGTCGTTGACGAAGCCGAGCAGCGATGGAACCGATCGAAAGCTGCGCGAGATCGACCGCCGGACGTCTCCGTCGGGCCGGAGCATCTCCAGATGCCGCGCCGCATCCTGCAGAACGGACACGTCGGCATCACGGAAGCTGTAGATCGACTGCTTGCGGTCGCCGACGATGAAGATCGACGGCGGGAGGGGTCCCGAATGCGCGAGGCCGGCGCCGGCGCCCCATGCCTCGATCAACAGCGACACCAACTCCCACTGCGCGCGGCTGGTGTCCTGAAACTCGTCCACCAGGACGTGGTGATAGCGCGATTCGAGCCGGTAGCGACTCTGCGCGAACTCTTCCATCCGCCGCAGCAACTCGAGGGTCCGGAGCAGGACGTCGGAAAAATCAAGAACCGCGTGCGATTCGAGCGTGCGTCGGTATTCGCTTTCAGCCACGCGGTACATCCGCAGCACGCCTCGCGATACGAGGACGTTCAGGTCTCGGCGGTACCGCTTCTGAGCCTCGAGAAATGCGGCGGCGAATCCGAGCACCAGCTCCCGGTGCGTCTGATAATGCGCGTCGATGGTGAAGTCGGCCTTGGTGTAGGAAAGGCGGCTGCGGACCTTGCCATCCTGGGTCAGAAAGTGCTCGCGGGCTCGCGCGAAGGCGGCTTGGACGAGCGCAGGATCGACACTGCGCTGACTTGCCTCCGAGGCGCCGACGACAGCTCCGTCCAGGCGATCGTCACCGGCCTGGCCGGCCATGTCGTGTGTCAGCGCGGTTTGCAGTGCCTGCAGGTGCCGAACCAGCAGCAGAAAGGCCGGGTGCGGTGGACCCGAGTCGACGAAGGCGTCAATCCCTCCGGGCATGGCGTCGAACACGCCGAGCAATCCGGCCGCTCCGCCGCTCGCGGCACGTGCCACCGTCAGATCGCGCGGCCCGTTGGCGAGGTACTTCATCAACGCGGCGGGTGCGACGATACGGCGGTTCAGCAGGGCCGCAAGTCCTTTGCGGGCCCGACGGTCCCCGAGCTGTGCAAACACGAGCGCGACCTGCTCATCGTCGCGCGCCACGGCGCGACAGATTCGCAGCGCGCGGTCCAGCGATTCGTCGATCAGGCGCGGCACCTCGGTGTCGTCCGCCATCGAGAAGCCGGGATCCAGATCGGCTTCGAGCGGGAACTCTCGTAGCAACGACAGGCAGAACGCGTCGATAGTGCTGATGGCGATGTCGCCGATGCGGTCGCGCAGTTCCCGCCAGCGCGACGGTGCGATTTCTCCGCGGGTGGCGGCGGTGGTCAGGCTGGCGAGGATGCGCTCGCGCATCTCCGCCGCAGCCTTACGCGTGAACGTGATGGCCAGGATATTCGCGGGATCGACGCCGGCGCGCAGGAGGTTGACGTAGCGATCGACGAGAACTCGGGTCTTTCCGGTACCGGCCGATGCTTCCAGTGCCACGTTGAACCGTGGATCGACCGCGCGACTTCGCCCTTCCCGATCCCGCGCGTCGAGACGCGACTCGAGCGACGCCTCGGGGTCGTCGAATGGGAGCCGGAGATTACTCCTGGTCAACGTAGTCCTTCCGGCACACCGAGGGGTAGGCGCAGTACCGGCAGATCATTTCGTCATGCGGACGCGGCGGAAACACACCCCCGGCGATGCCGTCGAGCACGTCGAAGAGGCGCGCGCGGGCATCCGCCAGCGCCGACGATCCGTCGCTGCCGGACTTGACGACGGGTACGACCGTGCGCTTCCCGCTGAAGGCCACGTACGCAGCCTCGTCGACCTCCCAGCGTGTGCCGTCCCGCTCCGTGAGCCGCTCCTGCGCGCAGAGCGCGTAAATCGGCACCTGCAGTGCCCTGCGCGGATTCGGACCCGAGCCCGACTTGTAGTCGATCACGCGAAGCCGCCGGCCATCCAGCAGGTCGATGCGGTCTGCCACGCCCTTGAGCGCAACACGTCGGTCAAGACTGCCGATGGTGAACTCCCCCTCGAGGCGGAACTCGAGCAGCCGCTCGCGTACTTCGACTGGCCGCGTCGCCTCGATGCCAAGCACGACGTCGACAATGCCGACCGAGATAGCCGATCCGAACAGCCGGCTGCGTTCGATGGCGGCATCGGCGTCGGGCAGTTTCGCCAGCAATGGCTCGGCAACCTCGCGGAACAGGGCCCGGGCCGGCTCGATGCGGGCTGTCGTGATCGTGCCGTGCCCCGACGCATCCCACGCTTCGAAAAACCGCTGAAACACCTCGTGGATGAAGCGTCCGCGCGCCCGCGGCGACAGCGTCGATTCGTCTTCCGGCGCTTCTTCGAGCCGGAGGACGTCGGCAGCGAAGAACTTGAACGGACAGTCCTGATATCGCTCGAGCGCGCTCAGCGAGTACGCGGGCATGGTGTCGCCGGGGCTGGTCCGCGAGCCCCGGCCTACAACGCTATCCCCAGAACCCCGGCCTACAGCGCTATCTTCGGAGCCCGTGGCGACGACGACGTCCGCTTCGACCAAGGAGCCGACGGACCCCGCCAGGCGGAGTTGTTCGAAATCGAAAACCGGTGTGGGCGGAAGGCTCAATACCAGCGGACTGCAGGCCGGCGCGTTCCACTTCTTCCATGAGCAGAGACGGGCTGACGATCGCGTCCGCCTCGAGGCTGAATGTCGAGAGGAGGACATGCTGTCGTGGCAGGCGCAGCAGATCGAGGAACGCCGATCGTGCCCCGTCGAGCCGGTCGGCGTCGGAAGGCCAGCCGAGATCGCGAAGCACGGTTGCCGTATAAAAGATGTTGCGTCGCGGGCGCTCGGGCCATTCACCATCGACGAGACCAGCCAGTTGCACGTCGTCGAACGTTCCATAGAGGGCGCTTGCCGCATCGACAATGTGAACACCGGATTCGCCGGTCCGCGGCTGAAACGTCTGGCCTTCGATCCAGCGGCGGACGAGCGCTGCGACGTGATCGAATTCGACCGGGCGGTCATCGAACCGTGTGTGCGCCTGTTCGAGCGCCAGCAGCGTGCCCAGCACGGCGCCCCGGGCGCGCAACTGGCGCGGGCGCATCGATTCGTCGGCAGGCAACCGCTCGTGCGCTCGGACGAACGTCAGCAGCAATCGGAGATGCTGCGCGACCGCAGCCGGGCCCCGAAGCGGCGTCAGTTCCCTGACGATATGGAGCGCGGGCACAGCGGCGCGCAGCGCCCGTGCCAGGACGCCGCGTTCGGGCGTCTGCTCCTGCCACGACGCGACGAGTCGTTCGAGACTGTCAAGGTCACCCAGGTATCCCGCTTCCGCCAGGGCGCGATCGAGAGCCGACACGTCGTAGCGCGACACGGTCGCCTCACCATCGACGAAGCGGAAGTGCGGTGACTGAAGCAACGCGATGAGCGCCTGCCTGCCGAAGTTGCTGCTGATGGCGGAGAACACGAGATCCAATGCGGCGGCAAACGGCTCCGCCGCCAGTGGGAGGGTGTCGAACAACTGGCATGGGAGGCCCGCGGACCGGAGCACCTCCCTGGCGACGTAGACATAGGGCAGCGGCTGCTGCACGACGAGCGCGGCACCGTCCAGACGGGCGTGCGTCGTGCGCGCGGCGTGCTTGACGCGACGCGCAAACAACCCCACTTCTTCCTCACGATCGCGCGCGACGTGAAGAATCGGCGTCCGTCCGGACGGCGCGACGGGCCGCTCCGGGGCGGGGGGAACGAGCAGTATCGGTTCGCCCGTAGTCGCCTGCTCGTCCGCACGTACCTCGCGAATGCCAGGCAGCAGCACGTGCATCCGCTCGTGCGGAGCGCCTGCCAATCGCGTGTCGGTGGTGACGATGTCGAGTGACACCAGGCCGGGTATTCTCGTCAGCAGATCCCAATCACCCGGATAGAGACCGTACGGGTCGAAGGCACGGTCACCCACCGTGACGATGACGTGCTGCCAGGGCCGTGACGGGAGGTCCGTAAGCAGAAGCGCGCGAAGGGAGTGTTCGTCCGCCCCAGCCGCCGCGACGCGCTGTTCGAAGTCCCGGTAGGCCGCCGCAAGGAAGCGGGTCTGGCGGACGAGGCGTGCGGCGCCACGATCGTACTCGGCACCAGGCTCGAGCCGGTCGAGTGCGCGGCGTTCGAAGTCGCCGATCGAATTCCGATGCCAGCGCAGCTCGTCGTAGAAGCGCAGCATCTCGGCAACGAGGCCGGGTCGCAGATTGAACGGCGGCTGATATCCAGACGTCGCTGCCGATCGGGCCGCCACGCCCAGCAGCACTTCGCGCTCGGCGTCGGTCAGGCGTCGCGGGCCCGAAGGCAATCTATCGGCTAGCCGCGTGGTCAGTTCCGCCCGGGTCACGAATTCGGGCAGCGCTGCCGCGCCGGGAGTGGTCAGGCGCGCGTCCTCGATGGTCCGCAGCAGGTGCGCGGCAGCGGCACGGGTCGGCACGACCACGAGGCGGTTCCGGATCTCGGACAATGACCCGTCGCAGGCAAGGGTCGTCACACGGTCGCGGAAGGCCGCAGGCGTCGCCGCCCGGACCAGCCGCGCGTCTCGCGGAGTAATCACTTCAGCCGGGGGATCTCGAGAAGGGTTTGCAGGTCCGCCTGCGCGCGCGAGAGGAGCATCAGCGATCCGGCCGCTGCCGAGGATGCGGTCCATGCGGTCGATACGTTGCCCGTCGACACGGCGTCGTACCGCGCGGCCGTGGCATTTTCGGCAAATCGCCATGCACCGACGAGCAGCTCATGAGTGCTCCTCAGGTCGGGCGGAATGTCGAGCCGCTGCAGTCGATCGGCGCCGCCGGCGAGCCGCTTCCTCAACGCGAGCAGGCGTGTCGGGAGCCGGACCGTCGAGACTCCGGATGGCTTCGAGCTGCGCCTGCGCCTTGACCAGCTGCATCATCTTCGGTCCGACCCGGCGCTGATAGTCCTGATACGCCCGGCGCCGCACGAGCCACTGATCGCGAAGGAGGCGGAGACGCTGCGCGTCAGCGAGCTGGGCTTCGAGCGCCGCGCGCAGCGCCTGCACGGTCTCCGGCCGTTCGCCACCGAGTTTGCGATCTTCCACGGCCACCTGAGCGAGCACACGTTCGACATCGGCGGCACGGGCCGCTTCGGCCGCTCGCGAGGCGTCCGCGGTGAGGCGCTGTGACATCCGTGAATACTTCGCGTCGACTTCCTTCTCGTGACCGAGCCGGGCGTTGATCGCGTTTCGCATCGACGTCGCGTCGGCTGGCGCCACTGTGGCTGACGACTCTTCCAACAGCGACAACGCCGCATGCAGCAGCGCCACTCGATCGGCGGCGCGTGGCATCAAGCCGGCCACATGCACGAGTTGTGCGACCTGGCCGGCCGGCGGCGGCATCTCCTTGGGCAAGTCCCTGGGAAGATCTTCGGACGTCGCAACCAACGCGAGATCGAACCGCGACACCGGCTCGCCGCGCAGCCCCGCGATCGCCGAGTCGATGATCGCGAGGATGTCGCGGACCTCGGATTCCCGATAGTGATAATGCTCCTGCGGCCACTTGGCGAGGACGTCATGTGCCTGCTGCGCCAGCGCCAGCGCCCGGGGGCGATCGGTCGAGAGGGCGATGTCGTTGAGAACGCGCGCGACTTCGTCGCTGAGCTGGGCGAAGTCCTCGTCGCCGCGGGTGGACGCGTAATGGTCGGCTCGAGCAGCGTCGCTATAGCGATCGGTACGCTTCCAGTCCACCTTCAGGGCTGGAAGTGTCACCAGCTGCAGGCGTGGTTCGTCACCCGCTTGACCCACCGCCATCGAGAAAATCACGTCGTCGCCCACGCGGGCGTACTCGCCGTAGCTGAGGACGTCCGACCCATCGGTCAGGAAAATCCTGAACAGGGTCGGCGCAGCCTCGGCGGCCCGCAGCGGCAGCGCGAGCGATGCGACAACGAAGATACGAAGCAGCCAGCGCATGCCGGGAACCGCAGTCATTGTAAGCACTGTGGAAAACCTGTCGATGAGCGGTGCAAAACCTGTGGAGATCCTGCTGACCGAAATATTTTGTTGCCGAAGATCGGCCGGGATCACGCGGTTGCGGCGCTGTGGACGCAGCCTTCGCGATCCGCTTCGCTTGATCACTGCGCGGGGACACATACAATCAACCCCGCTTTCAACCGCTTCCAAACCTCTCACGGACAACTAAACACGTGACCGTTCACCGCTTCCAAGAAACGATCGGCGGGCGTCTGTACCAGATTGACGTGACGCCCGTCGGGAATCGCTGGCGCGCGCAGCTGCACCGGACTCTGGGCATGCCCACCGCGATGATGCCGTTCTACGGGCAGACACCCGACGCGGCCGCGCACCAGCTGACGCACTGGCTCGAGCTCGCCTACGAGCGGGCCCAGGCACCGTCGCCGGCTCGCTCGTTCACGACTCTATAGCTTATCGGTGACAGCGCAGGTCCTCATGACCGCGCTGCCGCAGACTCCAGGAGACTCTATCGGCCGGCGCGGTCAGAACGACGCGTCGGCCAACAATCGCGGCCACTCCCGGCCGCTCCGCGCCGCGAGCTATGGACGCGGTTGCGGCTATTCCGGCCGGTCGGTTACGATGGAGTGCTCATCCAGTTGAGAAGGGCCTGTGGCGCAGTTGGGAGCGCGCCTGAATGGCATTCAGGAGGTCACCGGTTCGAACCCGGTCAGGTCCACCATCCTTCGCTCAGAAAGCCATGCGAAGGCTGTCGCGCCGTAGCGGCAACGCCGCGTAGGCGGACGTCCAGCTGCGCCCGGCTTTTCGGAGCTTCGGCTCGGCAAGCCATCGGCACCTATGCGCCTTCGCTCAGAAAGCCCTGCGAAGGCTGTCGCGCCGTAGCGGCAACGCCGCGTAGGCGGACGTCCAGCTGCGCCCGGCTTTTCGGAGCGTCGGCTCGGCAAGCCATCGGCACCTATGCGCCTTCGCTCAGAAAGCCCTGCGAAGGCTGTCGCGCCGTAGCGGCAACGCCGCGTAGGCGGACGTCCAGCTGCGCCCGGCTTTTCGGAGCGTCGGCTCGGCAAGCCATCGGCACCTATGCGCCTTCGCTCAGAAAGCCATGCGAAGGCTGTCGCGCCGTAGCGGCAACGCCGCGTAGGCGGACGTCCAGCTGCCCCCGGCTTTTCGGAGCTTCGGCTCGGCAAGCCATCGGCACCTACGCTGAAGGCTGTCTTCCGCGACTGCCAAGTCAGCCACAACCTCGCAGATTTCGAGCAGTGCTTCCTTGAAGAAGTGGCAGAACCTGCCTTCTCGACCCGAAGCGACGCTACCCATCTACGCTCTTTGAGAAGCATTCACGGATCGCGACTTGCTCGGCCAGTTCGGTCGTGGACGAGCCCAAGCGATTCGTTTACGTGCTCAGGAATCTCGAAAAGCAGCCGCGTTACTACGTTGGTCTCACCGCGAATGTTGCTGGAAGACTCACGTGGCACAACTCAGGCCGGTGTCATATACAGCGAGGTACCGGCCCTGGCGTCTACACGTTTCGATTGAATTCAGTGATCAGGAACACGCCTCCGGCTTCGAGCGCTACCTGAAGTCAGGCTCCGGCCGCGCGTTCGCCAAGCGTCATTTCGACTAGGTCACAATGAGCGATCCGTGCTTGCCCGTGGTGCGGATGCGGTCAGGGCCCACGTCGGACGGGGGCCCTTGTCGCGCGGGAAAGACCTGCCGGCCTGAGGCGTCCGCCGCCTTGAGAGGGCGCGTCCGTTGAGGCAGCGCTGTGTCGCGAATGTCGATCCGCCGACTCACCGCTCGACGTGCGAGGGGACGCACGATATGGACGGCTGCTCCTTCGCCAACCGGCGCTCAGGATGTTCCTGCTGATGACGCGGACGACGTGAACGCGCAGTTGCGGAAGTTCCAGCTCGCGCCGCGTCCCCGGGCGAGGTATAAGGGTGACGCGGACCGTTTCAGGTCCACGTTGACGCGGGTAAAACGAGATGGCGTTGTACGCATTCGACGGCACGTGGAACGAAGCCAAGACGACCGAGGATCCCAGCTATCAGAACACCAACGTCGTCCGGTTCTTCAACGCGTACGCGAAGAACACCCCCCCGGGATCGAATTTCTACGTCGCCGGTGTGGGGACGCGCTTCGACGTCATCGGCCGCGTGCTCGGTGGCGCGTTCGGCCTCGGCGAGTTGCCGCGCATCAAGGAAGCCTACGCCCATCTGTGTCGGGCCTGGGCCAGCGGCGACACCGCAATCGACGTCGTCGGCTTCAGCCGTGGTGCAGCGACGACGCTGGATTTCTGCCACCACGTCAGGGAGCGGGGCATCCGACATCCGGACACCGATGAACTCATCGAGCCCGAACCTCAGATCCGGTTCCTTGGCGTGTGGGACGTCGTGGCCGCGTTCGGCCTCGCCAACCTCGGGAACGAAGTCCTCAACATCGGCCACCACCTGTCGCTGCCGCAGAAGAACCTGAAGTTCTGCTTCCACGCGCTCGCCCTCGACGAGCGGCGCCTGTCGTTTCTGCCGACCCGGCTGCCCGGGGCGTGCGAAGTCTGGTTCCGCGGCGTGCATTCCGATATCGGCGGCGGCAACGGGAACCGCGGATTGAACGACATCACCCTGCGGTGGATGTTCACGGAAGGCGCAGGCATCCGGCCTGCCGGTCACCGACGCGGACGTGGCTGCGCTGCAGCCCCAAGTCACGGAGCCGAAGCCGGCGAAAAAGCTTCCGGTCCCAGTCCGGGCAATCTCGTCAACGGACCGGCGGCACTACACGGTGACTGATTTGGAAGGCTGGACCAGTCCGCCAGCGACCTGCCCCGTCGAAGCGGAGAGTGACGAGCGCAAGGCGTCTCCGGTCGGCGCGTCGGGCATCGAGCTGTTGCCGGTGGAGGTGCGGCGCCGCATTGCCGCCATGTGGGAGGCCGCCGACAAGGTCGCGCACGACGCCGAGTACAACCTCGATCACGTTCGCGCCTGGCTGCTGAACCTGATCGAGGGACGCGTCATCCTCGTGACCAACGAAGCCGAGCTCACGCAGGCGCGGGTCAACATCGGCGTGTTGATCAGCACGGCGGCGCAGAACGCGAAACGACGTGACTTCCGCGTGCTGACCGAGTTCTTTCTGAACGAGGCGCTCTTCAGCCTGCCGCACCTGTTCCCCTTGCGGGACTGATGTTGCGATGATCGTGGCGCGGACCTGGTCAGGTCCGTGTCAGGCGAGCCTAACAAGGCTCGCCCCACGTCCGCGTCGCGAGGCTGAAGCCTCGCCCTACAACTCGCCCTACAGCGTCTTCATGTACTCGAGCAGCGCCTGCTTGTCCTCGGCCGACAGCGTCGTTCCGTAGGTATGCCCGGCGTTGCTGTTCCCCGGCCGCGACACGTCGAGGCGCGTGCCGATACGTTCCGCCTCGCTGCCGTCGGACACCCAGCCCACTTTCACGGCGTCGAACAGATCGAGCCCCCGCCAGAACTGCTTCGGCCGCTGATCGACCGGCTCGAGGAGATCGGCAAGCGTCGGGACCGAGCCGTTGTGCAGGTAGGGCGCGGTCAGCCAGATGCCGTCGAGCGGCACGGCGGTGTAGCCGTTGGTCTTCTGGAATTTCGAGAACTTCCAGCTGTAGTCGTTGCCGTACGCGTTGTAGGCGGTGGCGGACGCCGCGGTCCACATGTCAAGGCGGTGCCGATCGGTACCGACCTCTTCGAGCGGTATCACGCTCCCGAAGCGCCGGCCGCCCTGTTCGTGGCACTCCGCGCACTGGGCCTTGTAGATCGGCGCGCCGGTTGCAGCGCGCGCCTGGTCAACGGGCAGCGGGTACTTCGGCGCCTGCAGTGAGCCGATATAGTTGAACACCCGGCGCAGGCTCGCCATCTTCCGCTTGTCAGTCTCGTTCCATTTCGCGTAGTCGCGCTCGACCCATTTCTGTGACGCCCCGTCGCCGAGCGCTGACGACTGCACGACTTCACGCAAGGTGGTGTTGAGGCCGTCCCAGTGGTAGGCCGTGCCCTCGCGGCGCGCCTCGTTCCAGAGCGGCATCATGTCCGAGTTCCCGATCGTGCTGTCGATCGGCTGCCGGAGAATGCCGAACTTGACCGGGTTGAACGGGTCGATACGTCCCCGGCCCCAGTCCGGGCGTCCGTCCATCCACGAATCGCGCTCCTGCAGCTGCAGCAGTGCCCGCTTCGTGCCCGGGATGATGGCGAACCGGTACAGCAGGCGATCCATGAACGACAGCCTCGTGTTCTTCGCGATCTCGTTCAGGATCGTCGTGGCGTCGAACCGCGGATCGGACGCGGAGCGAATCAGAAAACGCAGGTACTCCTGTTCGCCTGTTTGATGCGACGCCGCCGCGGGATAGATGGTGGGCACATCATCCGGAGCGGCGCGAAAGCTGGCGGTGTGGCACATGGCGCAGTTGATGCCCACCCTCGGAAAGCCCACCGTGACTTTCGAGAGGCCAATCGGCATCTCATGGCCGTCGCGCGCGAGCAGACCGACGGCCGCATACCCGCCGGGCGCCGGCAGGTATTCGGGAAAAATCCGCGGGAGCACGACCCAGATCCAGTAAGGAATGCCTTGATCGGGTTCCGTGCCGACGGAGCCATAGAGAAAGTGCTCCTCGTCGGACTCGAAGAACGGCGGATCTTCTTCCCGGAAGAACTGGTTGTAGACGAACAGGCCGCCGAGCGCGGCCAGCAGCACGAGCGTGCCGATCACGATGCGCTGACTGCGGGTGGTGAGGAACGCCATCAGGATCTCCGGGGTGGGACGCCTGCCGCGCGGGTCGCCGCGAACAGCAGGGCCGCTTCGGGCACGAAGAACACCAGATCGAAATAGCCGAGCATGTGGTATTCGCGCGCCTGGAACAGCACGAAGAAGAGCACGCCGGCCAGCCGCGCGAACACGGACAGCCAGGCAACCAGGGTGTAGCGGAGCGGATCGAGGGCCGCGGGTACATAGAAGGCGCTCAGCAGGATCAGCAGCAACGCCGAGAACTGGGTCCAGAGCAGCGGATTGGTGACCGGAAGGTTGCTCATCTCCAGCAGCCGCGCCGGCATGAACAGTGTCGGTATCGCCAGCGCCAGGTTGGCGACGATGCCCACCCAGACCACACGCGAAAACCAGCGGGCTGCACTAGACGCAACTGACGACATCGCGGCCTTTCTCTAGGAAGAAAGCACGGTGTTGACTCCCAACTCCCAAAAGCCCAACTCCCAATAGCGCACCGTTCTCGTCGGCATCGCTAGAACGTCTTCATGTACTCGACGATCGCCCGCTTCTCACCGTCGGCCAGCGACGTGCCGTAGACGTGGCCGCCATTGCCGTTCCCCGGCACAGTCGTGTCGTAGAGGCTGAACGTCAGGCCGTTACCCGACGGCACGTTCGACACGAAGCCGACCTTCACCTGATCGAACACGTCGTTGCCCCGGTAGAAGCTCGCCGGACGCTGCTCCGGAGCATCGAGCAGATCGCGCAGTGACGGCACCGACCCGTTGTGCAGGTACGGACCACGCAGCCAGATGCCGTCCAGCGGATGGTTGGCGTAACCGTTGGTCTTGCGGAAATGCGTGAACCGGTACGGCGAATCCGGGTAGAGGCTGTACTGATTCGCCGCGAACGTCACGGTGTACGAATCGAGCCGATGCCGATCCGTGCCGATGGCAGCGATCGGCACCACCTGGCCAATCCTCGCGCCCGAGATCACGCCGTCGCGGAAGCGCTGGCCGCCGTGACAGGTGCTGCAATGCTGCTCATAGAGCGGCGCGCCCTGCGCCGCGAGGGCCTGATCGACGGCGTACGGATACTTCGGCGGCGGCAGCGTCCAGATCCAGTCGCGCACCCGCTTCAGGCGCTCGTGGTCAACGGTGACCGGAGTCACGCCGGCGCCGAGTGACGCGCTGAGATTGCGTTCGTCTACCGAATCGTTGTCGCCATCCCAGTGCAGATGCATCCCCTGCCGCGGTTTCTGGTTCCAGATCGACGGAAAGTCCGACGCGCCGATCAGCTCGTGCTGCGGCAGCTTGCTCAAATCCCAGTTGAACTGAATCGCCTTGTAGGGATTGAACGTGTCGACGCGCCCGCGGCCCCAGCGCGGTAGCTGCGGCGACAGAATCGGGGCGATGCGGTTGCGCAAGTCGAGCGTCTGCAGTTTGAGGCGATCGATCAGGCCGGTGCGAAGCAGGACGCGCTCGAACAGCGACGGCCCACCCTGGCGCGGCAGCCGGCCGCGAACCGCGTCAGCGGTCAGCCGGTTGTCGAGCGTGCAGTCGAGCACGAACTGCACGAATCCCTGCAGATCGAGCTGGTGGGCCGGCATCCCGAGCACGACGCGAGGCGTGGCGTTCGGCGCGTCGCGCACGGTCGCGGTATGGCACACCGCGCAATTCAGCCCGACCTGGTCGATGCCCAGCCGGCGCCGGCGCGACACGCCAACCGGCAGGTCCTTGCCGGGTTCCATGACGAATCCGAACGCCGCATAGCCGTTCGGCGCCTTGTCCCTGCACACCTGCGGCAGCGACTTGAACACCCAGTACGGGGGCAGCACGCCGCCGACGGGCGTCAGCAGCGACCCTCCGGGTTCGCTGCCGATCGACCCGTACTTGAAGTGCTCCTGGATGTCGGCGTAGTCGATCGGACGATCGGTTCGGATCGAGACGACGACCCAGATGATGACGATCGCGACGGCGGCGATCAGTCCCAGGATGACACGCGTCAGCCAGCGAGGAAGACCGGTCCCCATCATTCGAACGGCTGCGGACGATAGACGGACATCACTTCCTGGAGCATCGCTTGGCGGCTGGGATACCGCTTCTCCTCATAGCAGCCGATTGGATGTTCCACGACGTGAACGAGGCACTTGTTGCAGTAGGTGCACGGCCGCTCGGCCTGATCCCTGCCGGCCGCCCACTGCTTCACCAGGTCATTGTTGGCCACGAGCGGGCGCGCGATGCTGACCCCGTCACACTGGTGCGCGGCAATCGCCTTCCGGATGACCGACGCCGTCTGGAAGCCGCCGGTACAGAGGACCGGCACCTTGACCGCCTTCTTGATGACCGCCGCATCCGGCAGCGTCAGCCCCTCGATGTGATCCGGCTTGACGCCGGCATCGAGCCACGCCTTCCGGAAGACTTCGGCGGTCGCGTCATTGTGGAACAGCAGCAGGTTGCGGAAGGTGTTGGCGCCGCTCGAGGCAAGCTGCTCGTAGGTGTGCGAGAGCAGGTCGACGTCGAGGTCGCTGCCGACCGGATTCCGCGGATGCGGGAAGGAGCTGCCGGTCGAGACATGGATCGCGTCGACACCGGCGTCGACGAGCCACTGGCAGACCTGCGCCGATTCATCCACGGTGTTCCCCGGCTTTTCCAGCCGCGTGAGCAGAAAGGCGTTGTTGTAGTCGGTCGCGCTGATCTTCATCTGCAGGTGGAAATCCCGCCCGACTTTCGCGCGGATCGCCTTGACGATGTCGAGCACGAACCGAGCGCGATTCTCGAGCGGGCCGCCGTATTCGTCCTCGCGATCGTTGATGCCGGAGCTGAGGAACTGCGTGATGAGATAGCCGTTGGCCCCGTGCAGCTCGACGCCGTCCAGGCCGGCATCGCGCGCACGACGCGCGCCTTCGGCGAACGCCGCAACCACTTCACGGATGTCGGCAATCGTCATCCGGTCGCATTCGAACCCGTGCAGGGGGTCTTTGCGATCGGTCGAACTCTGACCCTTCGGATATTCGAGATCGGGCACGTCACGCTGCCGACCGCCGTGACTCAGTTGCAGGATGTATTTGCAGTCGTACTCGTGAACCGCTTTCCCGAGCGCCCGCCAGAACGGAATCCGATCGTCGGAGTAGATCGTGGCGTAATTCGGGATGATCCGCCCGCGCGGATGCACCGGGACGAACGACGAAATGATGGCGCCGACGCCACCCTTCGCGAACTTCACTTCCCAGTTGATCCGGGTCTGCGTGCCGGTGCCGTCGTAGTTGTCGAACCGGCCCGAGATGTTCGAACGGAACACCCGGTTCTTGACGGTCAAGTTCCGGAAGACCAATGGCTCGAACAGTACGTCTGCCATCTCGATGTCCTCGTTTCATGCGGCGTGGATGTGGAGGCGACACGGGATTGTGCACCGCCTACTGGCCCAAAAGCGAACACTCTGTCATGCTCATGTCTCGTTTTCCCCCTCACGCCAATGCCTCCGAGAGATTACATCGGACAAAGAGGGCGCCGATGACTCGAATCGATACGTACTTAATTCGTCTGACCGTGCTGGCGGCGACCATCGGGATTGCTGCGTGCGGCGGCCACCAGCCGAAGCCGGGCACCGTCAAGGACGAAGCGATGCGCGCCAATCGGACGGCGCAGTCGTTTCCGGCTGCCGACGAGGACTACTTCCACGACATGGATGGCGGCCTCTCGTTCACGCCCGACGAAATCAAGGGGCGGAACATGTGGCTGGTCTGGACCGGCGGGAACGACAAGTTGTGGGACACCCTGGCGATCACGAGTCTCGGGTCGCTCGACTTTCTCAAGACGGTGTCGTCGCATCCGTTGCTGCCAGCGAACCGTGACAATCGGTGGCGGGACCTCGGACTGGTCAACGAGCCGTGCTTCACCAAGCCTACGGGCCCGGATCCAAACCGGTTCGGCCTTTGGCTGGATGTCCGCGACCCGTCGTGTCCCCCGGACCCGTTCGCGAACACACAGAAATATCCCGGATCCAAGGTCGGCGCCCGCGGCCGCACCGTGGATGTCGGTTCGTATTACGGAGAACCCACCGGAGTCGTAGGCCTGCGATTGTTCCCGAATCCGGACTTCGACGAGAAAGCGAAGAAGGCGTGGGACTCGGAGCGCTACTATCGAGACCCTTCGTACTACAACCGGCGCGATTTGGTACGACCGTACCGGCTCGGGATGTCATGCGCCTTCTGTCACATCGGACCAATTCCAACCAAACCCCCCGCGGATCCGAACAGCCCGAAGTGGGAAAACCTCGCCTCGAACGTCGGCTCCCAGTACTTCTGGTGGGACCGCGTCTTCGACTGGAAGGGTCGCACCAATGGTGCGAGCTTCCTGAACCAGAGCCTCCGCACATCACTGCCGGGCACGCTGGATACGTCGCTCGTCTCGAGCGACAACATCAACAACCCGCGCACGATGAACGCGATCTACTACCTCGGACCGCGGATGGGGCTGGCGAAGCGATTCGGCCTGGAGCAGCTGGCCGGCGGTGAGCTGAACAACCGGCAGTTCAACGACTTCTTCCCGGCCACTCACCCGCTCTCTCAATTCTTCGAAAAGCCGGACAAGACGTGGACGCCGCGCGTGTTGAAGGATGGCTCGGACTCGGTCGGGGCCCTCGGCGCGCTGAATCGCGTGTACATCAACATCGGCCTGTTCAGCGAGGAGTGGCTGCTTCATTTCAGGCCTCTCCTCGGAGGCGCGCCGATCACGCCGATCGAGCTCGCGGTCGCGAAGAAGAATTCGGTGTATTGGCAGGCCACCGAGCTCCAGACGCCCTACATGGCCGAATTCTTTCTGGCCAGCACCGCGCCGCACCTGTTGAAGGATGCGCCGGGCGCCTCGACCTACCTGACGGAGAGCAACGATCAGGTCGATCGCGGCAAGCGCGTATTTGCCGAGCGGTGCGCGCGGTGCCACTCCAGCAAGATGCCGCCGTTGCCGGCCGGCCTCGATCTCGAGCACTGCAACGGCAAGGATTACCTGAACTGCTGGGACAAGTACTGGGGGTGGACGAAGACCGACGAGTACAAGACGGCCGTGCGCCAGATCGTCGACCAGCCGGACTTCCTGACCGACAACTACCTCTCGACCGAGCTCCGCGTCCCGTCCACGCTGATGCAGACCAACATCTGCAGCCCGATCGCCACCAACGCGATCGCCGGCAACATCTGGGACAACTTCTCGTCGCAGTCGTACAAGTCGCTGCCGTCTGTCGGCAAGGTGATGCTGCGGCATCCACTGAGCGGGGCCCAGTTCGAATACACGCTGCCGGGCGGCGGCCGCGGGTTCACGCGACCGGCCTCGCTCGTCAGCCTGTGGTCCACCGCACCCTTCCTGCAGAACAACTCGGTGGGACCGTTCAATCCGAGCCCGTCGGTCGACGCGCGCATGCAGGTGTTCACGCAGTCGATCCAGCAGATGCTGTGGCCGGAGCGCCGGGAGGCCGATCCGCTCTTCACGCGTCTGAACATCACCGGTCCGGGCGTCGGCATCATCCAGCGCACATCGGAGGACAGCTACATTCGCGTCCCCCGCGGCTTCGTCCCCGACGGCCTCTCGCCGCTGTTGGGAGCCGGCGCCAGACTCTTCCCGATGTTCTTCCAGGACGGCGAGGTGACGATCGGACCGATCCCGAAGGGCACGCCGACGAGCCTGTTCACCAGCATGGACGTGACCGGCAACGACCTGCCCCCGGCGCAGCGCAAGGAGCAGCAGCAGAAACTGCTGGCGCTCTTCAAGCAGATCACGCGCGAGTTGAAGCGCGGCAACGACATCTTCGCAGATCGCAACATCATGGAGTCGATGCTGCAGATGAGTAAGTGCCCCGACCTGGTGATCAACAAGGGTCACTACTTCGGGACCAGCTACTTCCCGGAGGAGCCGGGCCTCAGCGACGGCGAGAAGACCGACCTGATCGCGTTTCTGAAGCGAATGTAGGAGCGCATGAGCGTACCTGAAGCCACGTCCCGTCCTGCCACCTTCGACGCCGACTTCATCGTCGTCGGCTCCGGCGCGGGCGGCGGCACCCTGGCAGCTCGACTCGCGGAATCGGGCTATCAGGTTCTGCTGCTCGAAGCCGGCGGAGATCCCCGCCAATCGATCGGCGACACGCCGCAGACGCCTCAGATCAACAGTCTTCCCGACAACTACGACGTGCCGGCATTCCACGCGCTCGCGACCGAGAACTCAGGGCTGCGCTGGGACTTCTGGGTGCGTCACTACACCGACGACACGCAGCAAGCCAGGGACACGGCGTATCGAGCCGAGTTCGGCGGTCAGCCGGTCAACGGCGTGCTGTATCCGAGGGCGGCCACGCTCGGCGGGTGTACGGCGCACAGCGCCATGATCCTCGTCTACCCGAACAACGCCGACTGGAACCAGCTCGCGGATCTGACCGGCGATTCGACTTGGCGCTCGGAGCACATGCGCGGTTATTTCGAGCTGCTCGAGCGCTGCGAGCATCGCGACGACGAGAAACTCGCCGGCAAGGTCGGCGCGAATCCGAGTCGCCACGGATGGTCGGGGTGGCTGCAGACCGAAGTCGCGCCAATCGACCCGGTCCTCAAGGACCGCAATATGCGGAAGGTGATCTTCGAGTCGGCACGTGCTGCGCTCCGGCACCCCGACATCGCCGTCAGCGATGCGGACCGGCGCGCGCGGCTCGACGGCGCCTTCGATCCGAACGACTGGCGCGTCGTGTCGGAGGACGCGATTGGGTTGCGGTATACGCCTCTGACCACCAGGAACCATCAGCGTGTCGGGTCGCGCGAGCGGGTGCGAGACGTCGCCAGGAAAGATCCCGGCCACCTCAAGTACCGGCTGAACGCACTGGCGACACAAGTGCTCTTCGACGAGACCGGTCGCGCGATCGGTGTGGAGTATCTCGATGGGGAACTGCTGTACGGCGCGCATCCGCGTCCGAGCACGAAGGCGGGTAAGAAGGTCCGCGTCTTCGCCGCTCGCGAAGTCATTCTTGCTGGCGGCGCGTTCAACACGCCGCAATTGCTGATGCTGTCCGGCATCGGGCCGAAGAAGACGCTCGATGCGCTCGGCATCCCGGTTCGTGTCCCGCTCGACGGCGTCGGACAGAATCTTCAGGATCGCTACGAAGTCGCGGTTGTCAACCGGATGAACTTCGACGCCTGGAATGTCCTTCAGGGGGCGACATTCACCCGCGACGATCCGCAGTATCGGGAGTGGGCCAAGGATCGAAAGGGCGTTTACAGCAGCAACGGCGCGATCCTCTCGCTGATGGCGCGCTCACATCCTGGCGCGCCGTCCCCGGACCTGTTCCTGTACGGTCTGCTCGGTCGATTCGAAGGCTACTTCCCCGGTTACTCGTCGCTGCTGGCGAAGAACCCCAATTGCCTGACCTGGGTGGTGCTGAAAGCGCACACGAACAACACGTCCGGTGAGGTCACGCTTCGCAGCGCCGACCCATTGGCCCCGCCTGCGATCAACTTCAAGTATTTCAACGAGAGCAACGACGCCAACGGCGACGACCTCACGGGCGTCGTGGCCGGCGTGCGGCTCGCGCGCAAGCTGGCCGAGCCGCTGATTGCCGAAGGGCTGATCAAGCAGGAGGAAGTGCCAGGACCTTCCGTGGACGGTGACAGCCTCGAGGAGTTCATCCGCGATCGCGCCTGGGGTCATCACGCATCATGCACGTGCAGGATCGGCGATCCGAAGAGCGGTGGCGTCCTGAGCAGTGACTTCAAGGTCTACGGTGCCGCAGGACTGCGCGTGGTCGACGCGTCGGTATTCCCGCGCATTCCGGGCTTCTTCATCGCCAGCGCGGTGTACATGATCGGCGAGAAGGCAGCAGCCGTCATCACGACAGAAGCCAAAACGATGAAAGCCCTCGGCACGGTCAAGCCATTCTGAGCGTGTGTATACCGCCGCCATCGCCGGCACCATCACCGGCGGGGTGGGATCTGGCTGGCGGGCGCTACGGAGCCCGGACAGTGACGACGACGCGGCGGGAAAGGTGATCGTCGACACCGGTCGCGGCCACCGGCTCGTCCTCCCACCTGACCTTGTAACCGGGGGCGTTCAGGCCGGCACCCTGCAGCAGCATCGCAATCTGTTGTGCGCGCTTTTTGGCGATACCGGCTTCCTCTACCAGCGTCTGACCGTTCGAGAGCTTCACGGCCCCGCGGTAGCCGACGATCTCGAGCTCACGGGCGTTCACCGATCGCGCGAACTCCAGGATGTCGGTCAGCGGCCGTGCGTGCCTGAAGCCGACCAGACCGTCGAAATCATACGGAACGGTGAACTGGCGGGTCGGCGCGGTGACGAGGGGCGGAGCCGCTGGAGCGTTATCGAACGCCAGGCGGCCTGCACTCGGGCCCGGAGGCCGTGGCGGCGCGAACGTCAGGTTGTAGCGATCCTCGGCCGGCAGCGTCGTGGTGCACGACGCGTCTGCCTCGACCACTGACAGGTGGACTGGCTTCAGTACGACACCACCGCAAATCCGCGGTTCGGCCGACACGGTTCCTTCCACCAGCACTCGATGGCCGAGCCACGGCGGCGTCACCTCGGCGCTCACGTCGGTCTGCAGGGTGAGGAAATACAATTCCCCGTCGTATTCGGCGAGCCAGCACGGCACGGACGCGGTGTCCCGGACGATCGGGCAGCTCACGAAGTTGGTCCGCTGCTGCGCCAGGCCGGCCGTCGTCGTCGCCAGCCATGCGGCTATCAGCACTCCGGTGCGAGTCGTGTCACGTCCCGCCATCACAGCGTCCCCAGAAAATTCGTCAGGTCCTGCTTCTCCTGCTCGGAGAACCCGATGTTGTAGCGGCGGTCGTAGAAATCGACGAGTTCACGCAGCGTCGCCGCCGATCCATTGGAGAAGTACGGAGCCCGAGCGGCAAGTCCGCGAAACTGCTGCATCACGATCGTCCCGACGTCGTTGCACTGGCCGGAGATGAGGGCACGACCCGGGTCCTGCGTGTAGATGACCCGACCGAGGAACGGATGCGGCTTCACGCCGGGTTTGCACGTGATGCGGAAGAGAGGCATCTGCGGCTTCGCCTCGTTCCACGGATTGAGAGGCACTTCCGACGCCCACGGAAGATTCGTCGTGCCGATATCCATCCAGCCATTGACCGTGTCCATCCCGGTCATGTGCATGCCATGACAGGTGGCGCAGGTTCGCTTGGTCGGGTTGCCAAGTCCCACCGTGTTGAGGTGCATCGAGTCTTTGATCCAGAACGTGCGGAACATGAAGACGTCGTGCCCGCGCGAGATCGACTCGCGGGCGGCGCTGCGGGCATCGTTTGACGGGTCGCCAGTCCGTGGCAGATGTTCCCATTGGCCACCCAGCGGAAACACGTAGCGGGTGGTGTTGTTCCCGAGCACGCCGGGATCATCGTCGGCGAGATGTTGCGGCCCGAAGGCCGGCGGCCCGTCTGGTTCGATGAGGCTGCCAGCGGCAGTGCTCGAGACTTGCGCGACATAGACCTGACTTTCGAAGGCGACGATCCGCGCGATCGCGGCGGCGCCAAGTGGCCCGCGTACCTGCAGGTGCTTTTCCGCCGCGTCGGCAGCCTGCGCCGCGAGCGTCGGCGCTCGTGCATCGGCCATCAGATTCATGCTCACCGGTTTCCCGGTGATCGGGTCGACGGCGGTTGGCAGCCCGCTCTTGGCAATGAACGGTCCGACGCCGAAGTTCTGATGGGTGCTGTACTTGGTGTTTGCGACCGGACGCGGCCGGCGAAACACCGAGATGGACGGGGTTGCGCTGGTCAGCCCGAAATTCGGATCGGCGTTGCAACCGCTGGGATCGCGGACGACTTCGATCGTGAACTCCGGATCGATGACCGTGCCGTCCGCCCGCCGAGGCGGCCATGGCAGCGACACTCTGATCAGGCCGCGTTCGAGGAGCAGCGAGTGCGAAGCGGGATCGGCTGGCGCGAGATTGGGGCAATTCGTCCCGTCCACCGGCGCAAACAGCGGATCCTTGCCACCGGTCGCCTGCCAGCGCTCGCGGATCGTCCGTAGCGACAGCGACATTCCGTCCGCGGGCTGATGGCAGGTGACACAGGCGCGACCATTCGACCCGATCGGCTCAAAGAACGCATGGCCCTTCGTCTCGATGGCGCCGGACACGTTCAACACCCCGACTTGACCGCGGTCGTTGGAGTACGTGGCGAATGCCGGCAGCGGAGTTTGTTGCCCCGGCTCCCACCAGGAGGGTGCGCCGCTCTGCGCCGTTGCCACCGCGACGGCGACCCAAATCATAAGGGACAGTCCGGCGGCAAGGCGTCCGATCGTGACGCGCGGTGTTCGCCGGCGTGAGTGCCGCGAAACGATGCTGGCGATTCCCGCGACTGCACGTCTCAGTGTCATGGGGTTGGCTCCGACGGAACGGCGTCAGTCTACGGCGGCGCGGCGGCACCGCGACAGACTTTCCGTTAGCCCGCGTAAGACGCGCCACGACTTACCGGCCCCGCGACCGGTTGCCATTCCCGGCATCGCCGTCTAGCCTGTTCACTGTGGAACTGCGGCATCTGCGGTACTTTCTGGCGGTGGCGGATGAACTCAATTTCACTCGCGCCGCAAATCGCCTGCATACGTCGCAGCCCTCGCTCAGTCAGCAGATTCGCCAGCTCGAAGCGGAGGTCGGCGTCGCGCTCCTCGATCGGAGCCGCCATCATGTCGCCTTGACCGACGCCGGACGCGTGTTCCTGCGCGAAACGAAGGACATCCTTGGCCGCATCGACCACGCGGGGCGCCTGGCCAAGCAGGCCGCCAGCGGACGCGCGGGCGATCTGTCGGTCGGGACGTTCCCTGCGGCAGACGTCCGGATCCTGCCGGGGCTGCGTCCGCTCGTCGCCACCCAAATGCCGAACGTGCGCCTGGTGCTGCACAGCAAGTACGCACTCGAGCCCACCATGGGACTGCGGACTGGAGCGCTCGACGTGGCGTTCATGCGCGGGCCGCTGCATCTGGACGGACTCGAGCTGGTGGAAGTGGCACACGAACAGATTGTGGTCGTGCTGCCTGCGCACCATGCTCTGGCGCGGCGAAAGTGTATTCCAATCCACCTGCTCCACAATCTGCCGTGCATCACCATGGACCGCGCGCTCGCGCCGGCCCTGCACGATGCGATTGCCGCCCTGTATCGGACGGCCCGTATCCGCATGCAGGCGGTATCCAGTGCCGACAATGTCCTGGGTCACCTGCAACTGGTTCAGGAAGGGCTGGGGTTCGCCCTGCTACCCGATTCCGTCGGCGCGATGCTGCCGCCGGGAGTTGTGCTCAAGCCGCTGTCGTCAGACCCGGTTCCCGCGGTGTCGATCGTGGTTGCCTGGAAGACGGGAAATTCGTCCCCGCTGGTGCGCACCTTCATCGACCTGGTGCGGCAATTCACGTCGCGCTCGACAGACGTCGAACGTCTTACCGCTCGATCAAGAAAGTCTTAGTCGCTGCCGCTGCCGGCCGCTAGACTCCCCCCACCCGATGTCCACGGCCACGGTTTCCGGTCGCCACGCTCCCCTTGCCGGCCTCACCGTCCTCGATCTCACACTGGCGCTGGCCGGTCCGTTCGCGACGTTCCTGCTGGCCGGCCTCGGCGCGCGCGTCATCAAGATCGAGAATCCGGACCGGCCTGATCCCTCCCGCGAGAACCCGCCGTACCTGGGACGCGACGGAGTCTCGCTGGGACGGACCCGGTCCGAAGACGTGTCGGTCTCGGCCCTCAATCGTCTCCGCGGCAAGTACGGCATCACGCTGAACCTCAAGCAGGAGGGATCGCAGGACGTGTTCGCCGATCTCGTCCGCCGGTCGGACATCGTCGTCGAGAACTTCAGCGCGGGGACGCTCGAGCGTCTCGGGGCCGGCTATTCGTTCGCGCGATCCGTCAACCCGCGTGTGATCTATTGCTCGATTTCCGGTTTCGGCGCGACCAAGACTGACGGAGGTGGCAAGGCGATGGACACCATCATCCAGGCGCTGAGCGGCTTGATGATGACTTCGGGTGAACCAGGCGATCCCCCGGTTCGCGTCGGGGTGCCGGTTGCGGATCTGCTGGCTCCGGTGTTCGGGGTCGTCGGGATCCTGGCGGCGTTGCGCCAGCGCGAGTCCAGCGGCACCGGACAGCACGTGGATGTCTCGATGCTTGGCGTTCTCACATCTCTCGTTGCCGCCGAACCGTTCGATCTCCTCGAGCAATGCGGCCTGCCGCAGCGGACCGGGCGCGTTGTCCCCCGCCTGACGCCGTTCGGCGTTTACGAATCGGCGGACGGACATGTCGCCATATGCGCCCCCACGGAGCAGTTCGCCCGCGGCGTGTTCGCGGCCATCGGCCATCCTGAGTTCGAGACGGATCCGCGCTTCTCGACCCGCGACGCGCGCGTCGCCCACGTGGACGAGATGAACGCACACATCGACGCATTCACTCGCACGCTGTCCACCGCCGACCTATTACCCCTGCTCGAACGGCATCACGTGCCCGCGGCTGCCGTGCGCGCGCCGGCGGATGCCGTCCGCGATCCGCGCGTGCGCGCGCGTGGTGAGACCGTGCCGCTGGACCATCCGGAGTTTGGTCGCGTCGCCGACGTGATCGGGATGGGGATCCCGATCACGTTCTCGGATGCCGACGTCAGTTGTCTCCGCGCCGCACCGCGTCTGGGGCAGGACAACGCGCTCGTCTACGGCGACTGGCTTGGCTACGGCCCGGACGGTGTCTCGCGCTTGCAGGCAGCCGGCATCATCTGAGGGTGGGTGGTGCAGGAGCGCGTCGCCGTCCTGTCGTGGCCCTCGGTGCCGATCGAGATCGTACGAGCAGCGGGACTCCGCCCGGAGATTGCGCGTGCGTCAGCCGGCCCAACGCCTGCGGCAGACCCGCATTTAGAGTCCGGGGTTTTTCCCAAACGACTCCAGCACTTGATCGACGCGGCACTGACGGCCCGGCTGACTCACGCCGCGTGCATCGTGATCCCGCGTACATCGGACGTCGATTACAAGTGCTTCCTCTATCTGCGTGAGTTCGCGCGACGCGGGATGGCGCCCGGGCTTCCGCCCGTGATCCTGTTCGACTTGCTGCAATCCCCAGGCGCGAGCGTCCGGGAGTACGACGTGGGGCGGACGCAGGCGCTGTACGGGCAGCTTGCAGCGGTGTCCGGCCGAATACCGTCAGCTGACGACCTCGTTCGGGAGATCACGCGCGCCAACGCCGCCCGCGCCGCGGCCCGACGGCTGGTTGCGCTCCGACGCGGCAACCCTCGCGCGACCGGGACAGAGGTGTTTCCGCTGCTGGCGGCCTTCTGGCAGATGGACCCCGATCGCTATGTGGCGATGGCGATCGAGGCGGCCAGCGACATCGCGACGCGGCGCCCGCTTACCGGGCCGCGCGTCATGCTCACCGGCGCACCAGTAGAAAGTCCGGTCCTGCACGCCGCCATCGAGTCACTGGGTGCGATTGTCACCGCCGAAATCGGCCCCTGGGGAAACGACGCGACGGGCGAGGACGTGCGCGTGGACAACGAGCCAGTTGCCGCCATCGCGGATAAATACCGGGTGGACACGATGGGCGCGCGTACCCCGGCGAGCACCCTCGCTCACTGGACCGAGCGGATGCTGGACGAGGTGGATGCAGTCGTCGTCTCGCTGCCGCCCGACGACGCCGTGTTTGGGTGGGACTATCCCGCGCTTCGCGATCGACTGGACGCGAAAGGCATTCCGCACGTCTGCCTCCGCGGCGACCCGAACGAGCCATTAAGCCTGACGGAGCACGCGCGCCTGGACGCGATGGTTGCCCAGGCCGCGCGGCTGGAGACCAGGGATGGCTGACAAGCAACTCGACGCGACACGGGCAGCGTCGGCGTTTCAGAAGGACTGGTTCGCCACTCTACGCCGGCGTGTGTTCGACGAGCGCCAGCCGTATGCGTTGGTGCAGGCCGACGTCCCGTTCGAACTGTTCGACCTCGTCGACATGCCGGCGGTGAGCAATCAATGGTGGGCATCGATCGTCGCGGCCAAACGCCAGGCGCCGGCCTTTCTCACCGCAATGGATGCCGATGGCTTCCCCGCCGACCTGTGCCGCTATTGCAGCCTCGGTTACGCGTCCACGCGTTACCCTGGCGCGGCCGAACCGCCGTGGGGCGGGCTGCCGGCGCCGCGCCTGTTGTGCGCCCGGCTGACCTGCGATTGCATCCAGCGAGTCTTCGCGTTGTGGGCCCACGCGTTCGGCGCCGAGCTGTTCGAGATCGATCATCCGGGCGCCGCCGATTTGCCGCCGCGGTGGTGGGAACTGGGCCGGCACCGCTGGCGTGAATTAGTGGAGCCGCACCGCCTCGCCTTTGTCACCGCGACGCTCGCAGCCCTGGTGGATCGGCTCGAAGCGATCACCGGTCGGCGCGTGGAGCGCGACGAGCTGCGCGATCGCCTCGAGTTGGTCAACCGTCAGGAGGAAACATTCGCTGCGGTCCGTACCCTGATCGCCACCGCGCCGCAATGCCCGGTCCGGATGACGGAGCAGATTACCAACGTGATGGCGACGCAATGGGTGAGAGGCAGTGAGTGGGCGCTGGCTCACGCTCGCGCGTTTCACGATGAAGTCAAGCAGCGAGTGGACGCCGGAATCGCCGCGTGCCCCGACGAACGCGCGCGGCTGATGTGGATCGGGGCCGGACTCTGGCACGACACCGGCTTCTACACGGCCTTCGAGCCATCGCACGGGGCCGTGTTCGTCTGGTCGATGTATCTGGCGTTCGGGCCCGATGGCTACATCCGCTACGGCCTCGACGATCCGCTCGCCGCGCTGGCCAGCCGCACCGCGAGCTTCAACGAGTACCTGCACCATCCGCCGTGGGCGCCGGAGTGGGTCGTCCACCAGGCGCGCGAGCACCGCATCGACGCCGCCCTCGTCTTGCATCCGAAACGCATGAAGCCGGCCGCGGCCGGGCGCCTGTTCATCGAGCGCGCGCTCGAGGACGCCGGCGTTCCGGTCCTCCGCATCGATGCCGATGTGGTCGATGCGCGTGAGTGGAATCCGGAAGCCGCTCGCGCTCGGGTGCGATCCTTTCTCGACACACGGGTGCCGTCGTGACGACGGCCGTCGTGGGTTCCGCTGCGACCGGCTGGAGGCTGCCGTTCGTGGCCACGCTGGTCGCCATGTTCGCGCTGCAGTTGTCCAACCTCGGGATCTCGCCGCTCCTGCCGGCAATCCAGCGCGACTTCGGCATGAGCTACACGCAGCTCGGTCTGTTCACCGGGTTATACGGCCTGCTGGCGATGCTGTTGAGCGTCCCGGCCGGAATCAGCGCTCGCCGTTTCGGTGAGAGGCAAGTACTCGCCCTGGGACTGCTGGGTGTCGCTGGCGGAAGCGTGCTGCTCAGCAATGCCTGGAGCTTCACGTCTGTCCTGGCATTCCGCGGCCTGACCATCTTCGGCTATCGATTCGCGTTCGTGAGCGTGCTCGTCGCGGTGGCGTTGACAGCACCGGCCGCGCTGCGTGGTCGCACGATGGGGGTCCTCGGCGCGACGTCGGCGCTCGCCTCCGTGGTCGGCGCTCCAGTGGGCGGCATCCTTGTCGGCTCGTTCGGCTGGCGTGTCGCCATTCTCGGCTACGCCGGCATGGCGCTGCTGGGCGCGACGGTGATCTGGCTCTTCTATCGCCCAGTGGCGGAGGATGTCACCGGCGAGGTCGCGCATCCGTCGCCTCGCGGGTCGAGCCGCAGTGCGTTCCTCTCCCCCGTCGCGTGGATGCTCGCGCTGATCGTCGGCCTCGGTGGCTTCGGCCAGTTCACCGTCACGTACTTCGTTCCGAGTGTTGCGGAGGCGCTGTATGGTCTGGACGCGGCCGCCGCTGGTGTGATGATCAGCACCGGATATCTCTCCGCGATTGCCGTGAACCTGATCGTCGGTACTCTGTTCGATCGCTTCGACAAGCTGATCGTTCTGGGGGTGGTATTCGCACTGCTGGCCGTCGCCTCATCGTCGCTGACAATCGACAACCTGGTGGTGTTCCGGATCGCAACGGCGGCGGTAATTGGCCTCGGCTTCACGGCGGCGAACCAGTTGTACGGCCTGGCCGGCAGTGCGCTGCCACGCCATGAGGCAGGGCATGCGATGGGGATCGTCAGTCTCGGCGCCGGCCTGTTCGGGTACTTCGGACCGCAAATGGTTGGTATCCTGCGCGACCGCACGGGATCGTTCACGGCGGGCTTCTACATGGTGGCGGCCGCCGACATCATCACGCTTGGCCTCATCGCGCTGCTCTACGCGATGAGGCGCGGGGAGACATAGACATGAACAGATATCTCGCCGCCTGCATCGGGGGGTGCGTCGCGCTGACCCTCACCGTCTCGGCGCAGGCCCCACCGGCGCGCAGCACCGGGAGCCAGCACCGGGAATACGTCTTCACGCCGACTGGCCAGCAGATGCCGTATCGCGTCTACGTGCCGAAAACATGGGACGGCAAAGCGTCGCTGCCGATCCTGCTGATGCTTCACGGTGCTGGTGCGAACGAGAACACGTACATGGATCAGGCCGACGGCCTGCTGATGAAACTCGCCGAGCAGCACAGCTTCATCGTCGTCTCGCCATTCGGCTTCACACCACTCGGAGCCTACGGCAATCCGCTGCGGCTCCCGGCGGTCTTCGGGCAGACGTCAGCCGCGGCGTCGCAGCGGGCGGACATCACTCCGGCCCGCCAGCGCGAGCTGAACCTGAGCGAACTGGAGGTCATGACGGCGCTCGAAATCGTCACGGAGGAGTACGGCGCCGATCGCTCGCGCACGTTCCTGGCCGGCCATTCAATGGGGAGCGGAGGGGTGTGGCATCTCGCCGCCCGTTATCCGGAACGCTGGCGTGCCGTCGCGCCCATGTCAGGGCCCTTCGTGGATGCCGCCACATACCCGTTCGACCGGATCAAGCGTTTGCCGATCTTCATGACCGAAGGCACCGGTGCCACCCCATCGCTCGAAGGAAGCCGCGCCCTGTCCCGGTATCTTCGCGACGGAGGGTTCGCGTTCGAATACCTCGAAGTGGACGGCGATCACGGCGGCATGGTACCGATGGTGTGGCCACGGATCTTTCAATTCTTCGCGCGGCAAGCGCAGGTCCCGCCGGCTCGCTCGGCCGCACCCGGGCCATACGCGGTGACGATCGAATCGCCACCAACGCTGGCGACCCACACCGCCTATTTCCCGACGAGTCTCGCCGCCTTCGGGCCCGCGAACCGCCTGCCGATCGTGTCGTGGGGCAACGGCGCGTGTGCGCGTAACGGGACAGCGTTCGCCAGCTTCCTCTCGCAGATTGCGTCGCACGGTTACCTCGCGGTCGCCGTCGGCCCGAAGAACCCGCCCGCTGCCGAACCGCCGCCAACCATCGACGACCATCTCCTGATCGACGCGATTGATTGGGCAATCAAGCAGAACGCCGACGCATCAAGTCCGTTTCACGACCGCCTCGATACGGCAAAGATCGCGGTCATGGGCCAGTCATGTGGAGGCTTGCAGGCGCTGGCGGTCTCGGCGGATCCGCGCATCACGACCACCGTGGTGTGGAACAGCGGAGCGTTGCCGCCGGGTTCGACATCGCCGGCACTGAAGCAGAGCGCCGGCAATAAGACCAGTCTGACCCGGCTCCACGGACCGGTGGCCTACATCATCGGCGGCCCGTCGGATGTCGCCTTTCCGAACGCTGAGGACGACTTCGCCCGCATAAAGGGAGTGCCGGTGTTCAAGGCGAATCTCAACGTCGGTCATGGCGGCACCTATCGCGAACCGGGCGGCGGCCGGTTCGGCGAGGTCGCGGTCGCCTGGCTGGACTATCAGCTCAAGGGTCGTGCTGAGGCGGCGAAGTGGTTCGTCGGCGCCGACTGCCGGCTGTGCAGCGATCCGCTCTGGTCCGTCCAGAAGAAGGGCCTGCAGTAGGGATGACGCCGTTCCGATCGCTCCTCGTCGTCGCGCTCCTGGCAATCGCTGGTGATGCTGCCGCGCAGACGCCGCAGGAAATCCGCCTCTGGCCCGGCAAGGCTGCGGGCTCGGAAAAGTGGGCCTTCCCGGAATCAACGAGCACCTCTCCTTCGGGAGACCGCACGATCACCAACGTCAGGGATCCGACGATCACTGTCTTTCTCCCGCCGGCGGCAGCCGCGACGGGAACTGCTGCCGTCGTTGCGCCGGGAGGGGCGCTACGGGTTCTGGGTTGGGACAACGAGGGTGTCAAGGTTGCGGCGTGGTTGAACAGCAAGGGCATCGCGGCTGTGGTGCTCAAGTACCGGACGCTGCAGACGACGGCCGGCGGCGGACGCGCTGGCCCGCCAGCACCCGCCGTCGCCGGAGGGTCGGAACCGCGACAGGAGATGGTGATTCGCAACGCCAACGCCAACCCCGAACCCGACGACCCAGCGCTGCAGGAGGTGCTGCGCATGGCGATCGCTGATGCACAGCAGGCGCTGCGACTCACCCGCCGGAATGCCGAGACGTGGCGAATCGATCCCGCCCGGATCGGGATCATCGGATTTTCTGCGGGAGGCGGCATCGCCGTCGGGACTGCGCTCGCCGAACGGTCGGACGCGTCCCCGGACTTTCTCGTTTCGGTATACGGTCCCGCGCTGCAGGACGTCGACGTGCCCGCTCATGCGCCACCGCTCTTCGTTGCGGTCGGCTCGTCTCACTTCAACGTGACGAACGGATGTCTGGCGCTCTTCGCTGCGTGGAAGGCGGCGGGTCAGCCGGCCGAGATACATGTCTACGACCAGGTCAGCGGGGGCTTCGGCATGACCAGGCGTGGGCTGCCGGTCGATTCGTGGAGCGACCGGCTGCTCGAATGGCTGGTCGCACGGAAGTTCAGATGACCTGGCCGCCGGCGCGTTCACCACTCACGATCGTCAGCGCGATCGACGCCAAATCGCCGCGACCATCATTCCGGTACCGGAAACGGCTCGGTCAGTGACGCCAGCGTCGACCGTCCGGATCGCACGGCGAGTCGCAGCAATCGCAGGAAGACCTGCGCGGTGATGAACGCATCGCCGGCGGCCGTATGCCGGTCATGCGGAACGACCCCGAACATCGTGCACAGCGAGTCGAGAGTGAAATGACGGACCGGCGGACGCCCGGCGAACACTCCGTCGCGTTCGAGGTGCAGCGTCAGATCCATCGTATCCAGGCTGTGATTCAGCAGCCGGCCACCCCCCAGACGCGCGAGGGCCGCATCAATGGTCGCGATGTCGTGCCCGATGTGATGTCCAACGATCACGCCGTCGCCCAGATATTGGAGAAACCCGGCCAGCGCGGCGGGCTCCTCGACCCCACTCCGGGCCTGATCCCGTGTGACGCCGTGAACGGTTACGGCTTCAGTGTTGTGCTCAATCCGAATCAACGCCGAGAACGCGTCATCGAGCAGGATCTCGCCGTCGAGCACAGCGACCGCTCCGATCGTGACCAGCCGATCGACAGCCGGGTTGAGACCCGTCGTCTCGGAATCGAGCACGACGAAGCGGACCCGATCGACAGGCTCGTCGGCGCGCCATGACGAGGTGAAGCGCGAGGCATATGCCTCGAGCACGCGGCTCAGACCTTCTGCAGCCACTCTGGGTTGGCCGTGAACTGGAGCAGGCGAAGAATCGACCGGAAGCCATTTCGCAGGATTTTGCGGTCGCGGGAGCTCAGGAGCGCCGGCGACAGTTCAGCACCGGACGTGCCCTGTCCGATTCCGATTCTTCCCTGCTGCCACAGCACGACGCGGAAGATCTCGGTCGCTTCGGCGAAGATCTGTGTCTGTTCCGGCAGCAGCGCACTCGCCACCGCGAAGCGCTCCAGCGTCGATCGGCCAAACATCGCACCGCCGGCCATGCCGAACACGCGAGCGACGTCGACCAGCGGCCTGAGCGCGCTTTCCTCGAGCTGGAACGTCGCGAAACGCTCACCCGCAGTGTCGACGACCGCATCTTCGTAAAACGTCAATGGCGGAACGTTAGCCAGACAATCGTTCGCCAGGACGTGCAGAAAGTCACGATCGACGGCGCCAGCGACGGCAATCACGAGCTCGTCGAACAGGTCGAGCGTGCCATGCACCGGACGGATGTCGAACAGCGCTCGAGCCCGATACATCTGCTGAACGATCGGCTCACTGATCCACGCGCGATACCGTTCCTTCCACTCACGAACGTGCGCCACGCGAAAGGCGTCGTCAAAGGCGGGCGTTGCCGGTAAGTAGCCGCACGCAGCCAACCCGTCGACCACGTACCGATACTGGGTGCGTGCCACCTCGATGTCGGCGGCGTCATTCACGAGAACCAGCAGACCGGGATCCAGACTGGTGAGCGACTCACCGCGGCCGCAAGGGCCGCAGACGCACCAGCAACCCACCTCGCTGCTCAGTGCCGCCAGGAGACGCGAAACGATGGCGTCATCTGCCTCGCGTGTGAACGACGATAGCCAATCGACGGACTGCGCGCCCGTGAGACAGTGGAGCGCGAAGGCTCGCACCCGTCGATTGAGCTCGCGCAACTCCGCCTGGGTATGAGATCGCCTGATTTCGCTCAGCAGATCTGAGGGCTGGTCGCCGAAAAACCGCGAGAGATCGGCCGTGGTGATCACTGCCTGCATCGTGCCCGCCGGCGTGCCGTCCGCAGTTATCGCGACGGCGCCGACGCCCGTGCCGCACAAGGCGAGGATGGCGTCGCTGACGAATGCATCCGGAGCAAGCACTGGCATTTGAGCATTCACGAGCTCGCCAACGCTCTGTTCGTTCGCCGCGCCGCCGCCCGCGGCCGACCAGCCCACCAGGTCTTCGACCGTCAGGACACCCGCAATGCGGCCATCATCAGTCAGCACGCCAATCGCTCCGGAGCCGACGGCCAGCAATCGCGATGCGGCGTCGGCGACGGTATCGGTCGTGCGACACGTCGAAACCACGTCTTGCCGGACGATCGCGCTCAGCGGGGTCCGGTGCGGTTCGCGACCGGCCACCGGACCCACGTCGTCAGGCACCACCCGCGCATCGGCCCGGATGTATTGGGCTGCGGCGGGATTGCTGAGGACGAGCCCCGCGAAGTCTTCCTCCGGGAACGCGTAGATGACGACGTCAGTCTCAGAGCGCGCCGTGTAGAGAGATCGGCCCGCACCGTTGAATCGCTCGACGCCGAGCATGTCTCCGGCACCGCGGACATCGCGCAGAGAGCTGCGGCCGCCGCTCTCGTCCCAGAGAGAGACGGTGCCCTGTTGAATGACGAAGACCTGATGCCGATGTGGCTCACCCTGCGAGAGGACGTAGTCGTGAGGCTCATGAAAGCGCACGCGGCCGGTGGCGGCAAGCGCCAGCAGATCAGCCTCGTCGATCGTGTTGAACGGCGGATGCCGTTTCAGGAAGTCGGCTACGCGGTGACTGATTTCGGAGGTTTCCACGGGCAGCCCGGCATGGTCATCCTAATCGGGTGGGTGGCGCGTTGGAACAGACACATTCGTCGCCGCAATTGTCACCAGGAATTTGAAAACGCTGGCAGTGGATCGGCGGGGGATCCGGATGGTTGGGATTCACTTCCCGATAGCTGTCGGGAACGCTGGCCCAGTCGCTGTACACCGTTCCACCGATGTAGAAGCCGGGAGGGGACGGCGAGGATGGCCGGCCTGAGGGTCCGCCCTACTGGTTCGTTGTGGTGGCAAGTGAGTATCCGTTATCGACAATCACCTTCGCGCGTTGGCGATAGAAGTCCGGATCCGACGGCGTCCACGTAGCCAGACCGTCGACGTAGCGATTACAGAGACAGAACACGGCCGCGATCAAAACGGTATCGTGGATCTCGAGATCGGTTGCGCCATGCTCGCGTGCCCGCGCGATGTCGTCAGGCGTCACGCTGCGGCCGCTCTCGGCAGTAGCGGCGGCAATCCTTAGCAGCGCCTTCAACTTCGCGGAGATTGGCGCGCTCTCCAGATCACGTTTGACCTGTTCGACCAGTTCCTCCGCGTCGCCGAGATGCCGTGCGGCAACCGCTCCGTGGATCGACTGACAGTAGGTGCAGTCGTTGGCCGCCGACACGAACGTGGCGATCAGCTCGCGCTCGCCTGGTGTCAGCGTGTGCGGACCGCGCAGCAGGACGTCGACGAGCTCATTCAGCGGACGGGCTGTTTCCGGGCGATACGTCAGCAGGGCGCGGATGCCAGGAAGGCCGGCGGGAAGCTCGATGTAGGACATGGGACGGTGCAATTTGTGATTTGTGATTTGTGATTCTTGATTCTGATTCGTGAATGGCGGTTTGTGAATCACGATTCAAGAATCACGATTCCTGATTCCTGATTCCTCATTCCTGATTCCTAAGGTATCCCTGGTGCGCCATCCGCTGGCCCATCGCGTCGTAGGCTGCATCGTCTCGCGGCGTGAGCGTGGCGAGCCCGTCGACATAGCGGTTGAACATGGAGAACGCCGCCGCGATCAGGACGGTGTCGTGAATCTCGCGATCCGACGCGCCCTCGTCGCGGGCGCGCTGGACGTCGTCCGCCGTGACCTGGCGACCGCTTTCCTGGACCCGCCCGGCGATCGCCAGCAACGCCTTCAGCTTCGGCGAAATCGGTGCCGACACGTAATCGCGTTTGACCGCCTCCACAAGGGCGTAGTCGCCTTGCTGATGATGGGCCGCGGCAGCAGTGTGGCTCGCCTGACAGAAGTGACACTCATTACGCGACGAGACGAACGCCGCGATCATTTCGCGTTCCGCGCTGGTCAGCGTATTTGGTCCGCGCAGCAGGACTTCAGCGAGCTCGCGCATCGGCTTCGCCGTTTCCGGCCGGAAAGCGAAGCCGCTGACGATACCGGGGAGATCGGGCGGCAGTGCGATGTGAGGCATCAGGTGGCTCGGCAGGTCCCTTCACGGCGAAAGACCCGAGTCTACTGCAACTGAAAACTCGGAGTGGAACGCGAAGAGTCGAGTCGAGAAACTGCCGAAGGTCAGGGACGCCGAAGGCGCTCGTAGTCGGCGGGCGTATCCACGTCTACCAGGATTCCTGGGTCGTCGACGGGCACGTCAACCGACTCTTTCCAATGCTTGCGAACGACGACCCGTGCGCCGGCGTCGAGGGGCGCAACCCTCAACTCATCAAAGACGCGGCGGTCGAAAATGACCGGGTGACCGCGACGTCCTGACACGATCGGCCGGACGACTGGCGCGCGCGACTTTTTCCAGGCCGCCGCCACCGCTTCCACGCTTCGACTCGTGATCATCGGAACGTCGACCAGGGTGACAAGGACGCCGTCGGCCTCGGATGGGCAGGCGTCGAGCGCCGACCAGATCGAGGACAGCTGGCCGCGGCCGGGGTCTGGGTTGCGCACCAGTCGAACCCACCGTTGCAGGCCGTCGTCCACCAGAGCGGATTCGATGAGCGCGTGGTGGTTACCGGTGATGACCAGCACATCTGTGAGCTCGGCTTCGAGCAACGTTCGGATAATGCGAGCCACGAAAACGCGACCGCCGGGGTCTGGCAAGAGCGCCTTCGGTGATCCCATGCGGAGGGACTCACCGGCAGCCAGAACAGCAGCCGCCAGTAACGGCTCTCGTCTCCCGCGTCTCATTTCTGCACACAAGTGACTGACTTCAAAGGAGTTCGGGCATGCTTGACTTCACTGAGCGGACTCCCTACACTGGCCCATCTTTTTGGCCGACGCGCTGCGGACCGCGCCGACCGGGCTTCATACACGCGTTATAGCGGTCCGAAGCGCCTGAGATTGTCTCAGGCAGACGCGCGCATCGGAGGACACGGTTATGCCGACGGGGACTATCGCACGCCTGCTCATCGATAAGGGATTCGGGTTCATCCGCGATGAAGGCGGCATCGAACACTTCTTTCACCGCAGCGCCGTTCGAGGTGCCGTTTTCGAACTGCTTCGCGAAGGTCAGCGGGTCGAGTTCCAAGCCGAGGATTCGGCCAAGGGTCCTCGAGCCGGCGATGTCCGCCTGATCGAAGGCTGAGTTTCGGCCCGGCCTCGAAAGGGGGCCGGGTTGCTCCCTACCCCGGTGCTACCCATTTTCTGTTGGGTGGCCGTCTCCGTTGTCATCCATCTCGCACACGGGCCGGCTCGGTAGTTCAGTATCGCGGCTCGTGGTATGTCGGCAATCTGTCACCGACCTGCTGCCCTGTGCCAGCCGTCAACTCTGAGGATGGCGCCCAGATTCAGCGGCTCGTCCGCGACGCATCGCCCGCGGACGTCATAAGTCAGGGGCGACGATACCCGTTGAGGCGATCGTCCGCGAACTGCCCGACATCTCGCTATTCAGTTGGACTGGCGCCTGATCCGGTCTGGCGGAACGCGTGTCGTACTTCTTCTTTCTCCTGCCACGTCTGCTGGCGTCCGTTCAGTCGGATCAGGCGCACCGATCGTCACGCTTCGGAGCGGATATTCCCGGCCCGTGGTCCCTTGGCCGAGGGTTCTTCGTCGAAGCTGACTCGTTGTCCTTCATTCAACTGATCGAAGTTCCCGACTTTCACCGAGCTCCGGTGGAAAAACCACTCCTGACCGCCGTCATCACGGATGAATCCGAAACCCCGATCGCGCACCAGCCGTTTGATCGTGCCGTTCGCCACGTCGACTACCTCCGCGGGCCGTGTCGTGTCCAACGCTCGGCGTCCGTCACTGCCGGGTCAGTGAACGCGGAACCAGACGACCCTGACGATCCTCGAAATCAAGTTTCGTTCCTGCGGGTGTACTCGTTCATCGCAGCCAGCTGCGCCAGCCCGACGGACGCTTCAAAAGACCCGTTGCCGGCTGAAGCGCGAGCACTGTGGGTGAAACGGTCCCGGCAAATTCAGCATCGGCGGTCAGAATCAGCGCCGCGATGAGCCGCCGCGAAACGACCTGACGGAAGACGTTCGCAAACGCGAGCGTATCGGCTCGAGACAGCGGCGCATTCGGATGCTCTGCCAGAACCACTCGCGGATTCAGCGCGAGAGCCCGGCCCAATCGGAGACGTTGGCGCGAAAGAGGCGCGAGCGATCCCACTTTGGATCCCAGCTCGACGGGACTCAGCTCGACTTCTTCTGCGAGTGCGCGCACACGCTGCCGAACGTCTCCGGGCATCGATTCGATGTGCAGCGAGAGCGGCAACGCCAGGTTCTGTTCTGTCGTCAACTGGTCGAGCATGACGGCTCGGTCGCTGATCAAACCGAACTGGTCAAGGGTGCGGACCCATGCCTGGGCATCAGCAATCGCGTCGGTCCGTTCGCCGAATGCGGTGATCGTTCCCGAGTCGGGGAGAATGGCGCCGGTGAGCAGGTTCACCAGCACCTCCGCCATCGCCTGGTCGAAACCGAGCAGTGCGGCCGACTCGCCTGCGTGCAGATCGAATTGCTGTACTCGCAGCGGGCGCAGGCCGCGGTAGTCCTTGATGACGTTCCGGACTTCGACGAGGGCAGCGTCCACGTCAGTGACGACGCTGGTGTGACGCGTCGCGGAGACTGATCCAATGCTCCGTCGGCAACGACACGGAGCCGACGGTCAGTGGGTACGCCGGGTCGCCATGAAAATCCGAACCACCGGTGCGCAGGCAGCCGCAGCGGTCGGCCAGCGCGGCGTACTGCGCCACCGTCTCGGCCGCGTGGTCCGAGTGATACACCTCGATCGCATCGAGCCCGGCGGCGAGCAGTTCTTCGATGCGGCGATCACTCAGCCCAGTGCGGCCCGGGTGCGCCAGCGAGACCAGCCCTCCGGCAGCGTGCACGATTCCGATGACGACCTCCGGCGCTGCCCCGTCGCGGGCGATGAATGCTGGACGGCCGGCGCCGAGCCAACGCTCGAACGCTTCCCGGCGGCTTGCCACGTGACCGGCAGCAATCATCGCGTCGGCGACCTGCGGCCGGCCGATCGATCGACCGCGCGCCACGGCGGCGGCCGTCACCGGTGCGACATCAACCGGCATTCCGAGCTCACCGAGGCGGCGAACGATTCGTTCGACACGTCGTATCCGCGTCTTCCGCTGCACGGTGAGGAAATCCTGCAACTCCCGGTGATCGACGTCAAAGAAGTAGCCGAGCATGTGAACGTCCCGGCCCGTTTCGACGGCCGTGATTTCGATGCCTGGCACTGCCTCGATCCCGTGTCGGCGAGCGGCATCCGCCACCTCACGGCAGGACTCGACCGTGTCGTGATCGGTGACGGCGAGCACCGACACGCCATTGGCGGCAGCCAGATCGACGAGCGCCGCCGCCGCCAGACGGCCGTCGGACGCAGTCGTGTGAAGGTGGAGATCGACCATCTGCGGTTTTGTGATTTGCGATTTGTGATTGCTGGTTGGTGATTTGCGATTGGTGAGACCAGGGCTCCGTGCGTCAGTCACCAGTCACAAATCGCAAATCACCAATCACAAATGCTTCTTCGAGCGTCCCTGCCGCTTCACCAGCGAGCGGTACTCGCGGACGAGGAGGTCGAGGTGGGCGCGCTCCTCGTCGGCAAATTCGAGGAAGATCTGCTTGCCTTCCGAATCCTCGAAACGCTCGCCGTATTTCTTGAAGAACTTGTGGGACCCGCGCTCGCAGCGGATGCCGATCATCAGGGCCTGCTGATCGTCCACGCCGTCGATGAGGCGCTCGGCACCTTCGGCAAAGAGCCCGTGCGCAGCCCCTTTGAAGAAGAGAAACGTCGGCCGGGACTCGAGGTGCGGGTCGCGCTGCAGCAGCTCCGCGTATCGTCCCTCGAGCGTCGTGAGGTGCTCCTTCTCCTCGGCGGCCAGATCGTGGAACACCTTGCGCCCGCGACTGTCGCGGGTGACGCGGGCCGCACGCGTATAGAAGTCCAGGCCGCTACGCTCGGTTGCGATGGCGATGCGCAGCGCGTCGCGCGCGAACACCAGATCAGCGTGCCCGTGGTCGACCTTCTTCGACGCGGCGATCTGATGACCCGTTCGACATGACTCGCACTGGCCATAGATCTGGACGACGCTCTGCGCTGGGGTGAAGCCGCGGGCGGCGGCAATCTCCTCGATCAGGCTCTCGATGTCGGAGCTGAGAAACTCGGACGACTCGTTGCAGGTTCGGCAGAGCAGGTGGAAATGGCGGGGTTGACGGTAGCCCTGCTCGAAACGGAATCGCCCTTCGCCGAAATCGACCTTACGGGCAATGCCGGCATCGACCATCCACTGCAACGTCCGGTAGACCGTCGCGCGGCTGATGCGACGGTCTTCCTGCCGCATCAAGTCGACGAGATCGTCGGCGCTGAGGTGCCCTTCCTGGCGCAGGAAGACAGTGACAATCTGCTCGCGCTTGCTCGAGCGCTTGCCGCCAGCCGGCTTCAGCTTGCTGAAATCAGGGAGAGCAGTGGCCACAGCAGTGCGAATCGCGAAGGGCGGCTCCTGCGGAGAGCCGCGGGTTGCCGTCGGCGGCCGTGCATGACCGCCGCGTCCAAGAAGCGGCGCTCATGCCGCAGGATTCTGGAGCGGCCCTTTGCGGGCCGCCCGTCTCAATGATGCGCGCCAGCGGCCTCGCCGTCCACGCTGAACGACTGCCCGCAGCCGCAGGTTGACGTCGCGTTGGGGTTCTTGATGGTGAAACCGCCGCCGGTGACGGTGTCGACGAAATCGACTTCAGCGCCCTTCAGGTAGCTGACGCTCACCGGATCGACGAACAGCCGGACGCCGTTCGACTCGAACACCTGGTCGCCGGCCCCTCCGTTCTCCTCGATCATCAGGCCGTACTGAAAGCCCGAGCACCCGCCGCCCTGCACGAACACCCGCAAACCGCTGCCCGCCTTACCTTCTTCCGCGAGCAGCTCGCTGATCTTCGAAGCTGCCTCGGTGGACACGTTAATCATGTCGTTTCGCTCCTGGACTTCAGGGAACCGGGACCTCGAACCTCCGGCACACCCTGAACCACATGTTTCTTCATTATACCGGCTCAACCGATGGCGGCGAGCTCTTTCCCGGATTCCTGCTCGACATTCTTATGAAGGCTGTTGCCGTGGGAATCCATGGTAACGATGGCTGGAAAATCCTCGATCGTCAGGTGCCACATGGCCTCAGGGGTGCCGAACTCCATCCATGAGACGCCGTCCACCGCCTTGATGGTGCGCGCATAGAACTGTGCCGCCCCGCCGATGGCGTTGAGATAGACAGCCCCGGCCTCCTGCAGGGCCGCCAGCGTCTTCGCGCCCATTCCACCTTTGCCGACAACCGCCCGGACACCGTACCGCTTGATGACGTCGGCCTGATACGGCTCTTCCCGAATGCTCGTGGTCGGGCCGGCCGCCGTCACCGTCCAGGTGTCCCCCTCTTTCTTCACCACCGGCCCGCAGTGGTAGAGCACGGCACCCGTGAGGTCCACCGGCGGCGGATGGTTCATCAAGTGGTGGTGGACCGCATCACGACCGGTAAAGGCACGACCTGAAATGAGAACCACGTCGCCCACTTTCAGCGAGCGCACCTGTGCTTCGGTCAGCGGCGTGCGCAGTGCGACTTCGCGGCCGGTCCTTACGAAGCCCGCCTGATCCGCCATCGCTGCCACTGGCTTCGTCTCGTCGCGATACAGCCATCGCTTGATCGCCCCGGTCTTCGCGTCGAGCACAACGCCAAGCCGCCGGAACGCCCAACAGTCGTACGCCACTGAAACGAAGAAGCTCGCCGGCAGGCGGTTCTGGACGCCGACCTTGCACCCGATGAGCGACACGCGCCCGCCGAACCCCATCGCCCCGATTCCCAGCTTGTTGACCTCACCCATGATCGAGGCTTCGAGCTCGGCCAGCCGCGGATCGGCATTCACGTCGTCAAGCGTCCGGAACAGCTGTTCCTTCGCCTGCACGTACCCCGACGTGCGGTCACCGCCGACGGAGACGCCGATGGCCCCTGGCGCGCATCCTTTGCCCTGCGCGTTCCACACCGCGTGCAGAATGCATTTGCGGACACCATCGAGCGACCGGTCGGCGCGGCCGAGATTGGGGAGTTCAGTCGGCAGCGAGTACTGCGCATTCATGTTTTCGCAGCCACCGCCCTTGAGGATCAGCTTTACCTCGATCTCGTCCTCGTTCTCCCACTGATGGAAGTGGACGATGGGTGTGCCCGGCCCGAGATTGGTGCCGGAATTCTCGCCGGTAATCGAATCGACGGAGTTCGGCCGCAGCTTGCCCCGCTTCGTCGCCTCGGCAACGGCCTCCCGAATCTGCGCCTTCATGACAATCTGGTTCGCTCCGACGGGCGTCGCGACCTCGAATGTCGGCATGCCGGTGTCCTGGCAGATCGCGCCTTCGCAGTCGGCCGCGAGATCGATGTTCTGCGCGATGATCGTCAGCGCCTGGCCCGACTGCGTGTCCGCCGGTTCCTGGGCCATGGCCGCCTTCATCGCGGACCGTACGTCGGGCGGCAGATCGGTCGAGGTACGGACGATCAGCGACACCACGCTGTCGAAGAAGCTGGGAAGCATCCAGTCAGTATATTTATTAAACCGGGTCTAATTTTCACTGGTGGCATTTGAAAATTAGACCCGGTCTAATTAACGGTCATGAGTCGCACCGAGCGTGATCCTCTCGGCGAGTTCAGCGTCCCGGACGAGGCGTACTACGGCATCCAGACCGCCCGCGCCGTCGAGAATTTCCGGATCAGCGGTCTGCGCGCTTACCCCGACCTCGTCACCGCCACCGTCCTCGTCAAGAAGGCCGCCGCCGTCGCCAACGCCAGCCTGGGTCGGCTCGACGAGCGCGTCGCCGACGCGATCGTTGCTGCCGCGGATGAAGTGCTGGCCGGATCGCTCCGCGATCAGTTCGTCGTCGACGTTTACCAGGCGGGCGCGGGCACATCTCACAACATGAACACCAACGAGGTGCTCGCCAATCGAGCCGCCGAACGCCTCGGCGGCTCGCGCGGTACGTATGCGCTCGTGCACCCCAACGATCACGTCAACATGGGACAGTCGACCAACGACGTGTTCCCGACGGCGACGCGACTGGCGCTGCTGCTCGGGCATGGCGCACTGGTCCAGTCCGCACGGTCGCTCGCCGAGACACTGGGGCGCAAGGCGGCGCAATTCGAGTCGGTGCTGAAAGTCGGGCGGACGCATCTGCAGGATGCGGTGCCGATGACGCTGGGGCAGGAATTCGGCGGCTATGCCTCGTGTATCGCGCGCGGAGCCGACGACGTGGAACGCGCCTCGGAACAGTTGCAGGAACTGAATCTGGGCGCCACAGCTGTGGGAACCGGCCTGAACGCCGGCGACGACTACACCTCGCGCGCCATCGACAATCTCAGTCGCTTCACCGGACTCCACCTGCGGCCGGCCGAGAACCGGTTCCGCGTCACGCAGAGCATGGGAGACGTCCTCGCCTATTCGGGAGCGATGCGGCGTCTCGCGGTTGAACTCGGGAAGGTCGCCAGCGATCTGCGTCTGCTCAGCATGGGCCCGCGCGCGGGACTCGGGGAGATTGCGCTGCCGGCTGTGCAGCCAGGCTCCTCGATCATGCCCGGCAAGGTGAATCCGTCCGTCCCCGAAATGGTCAACATGGTCTGCTTCCAGGTGATCGGCTGCGACACCACCGTGTGCATGGCTGCAGAGGCCGGGCAGCTCGAATTGAACGTGATGATGCCGGTCATCGCGTGGAATGCGCTTCACATGTCGACGATTCTGCGCGAGGCGATGACGACCCTCCGGCTGCGCTGTGTGGAGGGAATCGAAGCGGATCCGGCGCGTGCACGCGAATTGATGGATCGCAGCACTGCCGTCGCCACCGCCTTGAGTCCATATATCGGCTACGCCAAGACGGCTGAAATCGCCAAGGAGTCGGTCGCTACGGGACGTCCGATTCGCGAGATTGTTTTGCAGCGTGGGCTGCTCGATGCCGCGAAGCTCGATCAGGTACTCTCGGCGGACGCCATGACCCGTCCTGGCATACCCGGCGCGGGTGAGCCGAAAGCATGACGAGGTTGACGACGCGCGATCACATCCGACCCATCCAGCTCGCCCTGCTCGCGCTGTTGGCTCTGGTCCTTGCCGGCGACGTCACCATGCACGCCCAGACGGCGCAACGGCATCGAAAGCTGTTCCCGCCGGAAAATCTCGGCATGCTCGAGGCACCCGATCGCGCCGCGTGGCAGAAGCCAGACCAGATCATGGACGCGCTCAACATCGCGGACGGGTCGCGCGTCGCTGACGTCGGCGCCGGCTCCGGCTGGTTCACCATTCATCTGGCGCAGCGCGTCCAGTCGCGGGGGCTCGTCTACGCGCAGGACGTGCAGCCGCAAATGGTCGAAGCGATCCGCCGTCGGGTGCAACGAGAGGGGCTGAGGAACGTCGAGGTGCGCCTCGGCACCAGTTCGTCGCCCAATATTCCGGCGGGCGTCCTGGATGCGGTGCTTGTTGTGGATACCTATCCGGAGGTCGACGTGGACGACCGGGTCACGTTCCTGCGGAATCTTGCCGGCGCGCTGAAGCGGAACGGCCGCATCGGCATCGTCAATTACAAGCCGGGACACGGCGGGCCGGGACCGGACGAGGGACGGGTCGACAGCGCGAGCGTCGAAGCCGATGCGCACGCGGCCGGACTGCGCGTCGTGGCGCGCGAAAATCTGCCGTATCAGTACCTGCTGGTGCTGGCCAGACAGGAGATTCAACCCGGTTCAACCAAGAAGCGTTCATGAAACCGGGCCTGATTTTTCCGGTACACTGCGACCGATGACCACCCACACTCTGGTTCAGACGATCGCTGCGCGCCGCCACGATATGTGGACGGTCCGCGCTGCGTCGGTGCTGTTCATCACCGCGCTGACGACCGCGGCAGCGCAGATCAGCGTGCCGCTGCCCTTCACCTCGGTTCCGTTCACGTTTCAACCGATGGTCGTGCTGCTGGGCGGGCTTGCACTGGGCTCACGGCTCGGGGCGACGAGCCAGGGGCTGTACCTCGCCGCCGGCATCGCCGGCCTTCCAGTCTTCGCGGCGTCGCCGACCTTGCCGCCTGGCGCGCTCCGCCTCCTTGGTCCCACCGGCGGGTACCTGATGGCGTATCCGGCCGCCGCCTTTCTGGTCGGCTACCTGGCCGAACGCGGGATGGACCGCCGCTACCTGACGTCGGTACTCGCCATGCTCGCCGGCCTCGTCCTCGTCTATGCATGCGGTGCGCTCTGGCTCGGCCTCTTCGCCCGCACCGCAACTGGCAACGCGGCTCTCGGCCTGCAGTCCGCCATCATGTCGGGAGTCGCGCCATTCGCGCTCGCTGACATCGCCAAGCTGCTCCTGGCCGCGGCAATCGTCCCCGGCTTGTGGCGCATTGTGGGTAGACGAGGCGTCTGACGGACTGAATGCAGAATTCAAATTGCAGAATGCAGAATGCGGAATTCAGAATGCGGAAGTAGATTGCGGACACTGATCTGCGACAACCGATTGGCGTCGGCCGGCGAAAGCGGCGAAAGCGTTCGCGCCGCTGGACCAATGACGCCGTGTCTGAATTCTGCATTCTGAATCTGCATTCTGCATTCTGCATTCTGAATTTGAATGGTTCGCATGCGCATCGCGCTAACGATCGCCGGCAGCGATTCAGGCGCCGGAGCGGGCATCCAGGCCGATCTCAAGACGTTCGCCGCCCACCGCGTTTACGGCACCACCGCCATTACGGCCGTTACGGCTCAGAACACGCTCGGCGTCTCGACCTACCAGGCGCTTCCTGCCGACCTCGTCACCGCCCAGATCGAAGCGATCGTTTCAGACTTCGCCGTGAACGCGGCGAAGACCGGCATGCTGCCCAACGCCGCGATCGTCGAATCGGTGGCCGCCGCGGTGACAGACCTCGAGATCCCGCTGCTCGTCGTGGATCCAGTGATGATCGCCACCAGCGGCGATCGATTGCTCGACGACGAGGCGGTGGCGGCGATGAAGGCGGAGCTGTTCAGCCGGGCGCTGACCGTCACGCCGAACATCCCCGAGGCCGAAGCGCTCACCGGCATGACGATTCGCCATGACAACGATCGTCGCGAAGCCGCCCGGGTCCTGGCGTCGTACGGCGCCGCCACCGTCATCATCAAGGGGGGCCATCTCGACGCACCGGACATTTCGGACCTGTTCTTCGACGGGCGGGAGTTCCACGACATTCGCGGCGAACGCGTCGCCGGCGGCAGCACGCACGGGACCGGGTGTACGTTCGCGGCCGGCATCGTTGCACAGCTCGCGCTGGGGCAGACTCTCATCGACGCCATCCGTCTGGCGCAGCGATACGTCGCCGGAGCCATTCGCCACGCTCCGGGACTCGGCCGCGGACAGGGTCCGCTCGATCACTTCTGGGCTCTATACTGAGCCGATGGACTCCGGTGCCGGACTGCAGCCGGGCGGCAGTCCCGCGATTCCACGAGTCGCGGTCACCGCCGACCCTCTCGACCTTCAGGCGCTGACGCAGGAAGTCTCCAGGACAGCAGCCGCCGACGGGGCGATCACGTCGTTCATCGGCCTGGTCCGGGACCACAATCAGGGGCGCCGCGTCTCATACCTCGAGTACGAGGCCTATGAGCCGCTGGCGGTCCGAGCGCTGAACCTGATCGTTGAGGAATCGGCCGGGGTCTGGCCAACCGCGCGGCTGGCCGTCCATCACCGGATCGGCCGGCTGCGAAATCGGCGAGGCCAGCATCATCATCGTCGCCGCGTCGCCGCATCGTGCCGAAGCCTTTGCGGCGTGCCGATACATGATCGAACGGGTCAAGCAGATCGTCCCGATCTGGAAGCATGAGCATTTCGAAGGCGGCGACGTGTGGCTCGAAGGCGCCACCGCCGATCCGGCCGACGAGGCGGCGCGGGACAAGGCGCGCCGGATCGCATGCGCGTAACGGTCAGGCTCTTTGCACGATTGCGCGATCTGGCGGGAGCGGGAGAGATCGTGCGCGACGTGCCGGCGCCGGCCACGGTGCGCACCGTCTGGCAGGAGCTGGTCGGTGAGATTCCGGCGCTCGAGGAGTACGAGCGGACCATGTCCGTGGCGGTCAACGCCGATTACGCGAAGATGTCGGCGATCGTCGCCGACGGCGACGAGGTGGCATTCATGCCTCCCGTCTCGGGCGGGTGAACGACAGACCAACACAATGCAGAATGCTCAGTGCTGGACAGGGGAACGGCGGAGGTAACGCCATTCGCAGTTGGGCATTTGGCATTGCGCATTCGGCATTTCGCATCGTGATTGAGCATGTTCGACAAACTGACCAGCGTTGAATCGAAGTACGAGGGGCTGATGGCGCAGCTCGGGTCCACCGAGCTGCAGTCCGATCCGTCTGAGTACAAGAAGGCGGCAAAGACGCTGTCCGACCTGGAACCCCTCGTTCAAAAATTCCGCGAGTACAAGGGCGTGGAGGCGGCGATCGCGGGGACCCAGGAGGTTCTGGACGGCGGCGACCCGGAGATGCGTGAGCTCGCCCAGGAAGAGATGAAAGAGCTGCAGGGCCGCCGTGACGCGCTTCTGCAGGAACTCAAGATCCTGCTGATTCCCAAGGACCCGAACGACGAGAAGAACGTGCTGCTGGAAATCCGCGCCGGAACTGGTGGCGACGAGGCCGCACTGTTCGCCGCCGAGCTGTTCCGGATGTATCAGCGCTACGCCGAACGCCAGGGATGGAGACTCGAGGTGATGTCGAGCAGCGACAGCCCGGCGGGCGGCCTGAAGGAAGTGATCGCGTCGATATCCGGTCGCGGCGTCTACAGCCGGCTGAAATACGAAAGCGGCGTCCACCGTGTCCAGCGGGTTCCGGCAACCGAAGCCAGCGGCCGCATTCACACATCCACCGCTACCGTGGCCGTGCTGCCGGAGGCGGAGGACGTCGACATCCAGATCAACGAAAAGGACCTCCGCATCGACACGTTCTGCTCCAGCGGTCCTGGTGGCCAGAGCGTGAACACCACCTACTCCGCCGTTCGCCTGACTCACATTCCGACCGGCGTGGTCGTGTCACAGCAGGACGAGAAATCGCAGATCAAGAACCGCGCGAAGGCGATGAAAGTGTTGCGCGCCCGCCTCTACGAAATGGAGATGCGCAAGCAGCAGGAAGCGATCGCCAAGGACCGCAAGAGCCAGGTTGGAACGGGCGAGCGCTCCGAGAAGATTCGCACCTACAACTTCCCGCAGAGCCGCATCACCGACCATCGCATCAATTTCACGACGCACCGGCTGGCCGACGTGCTCGAAGGCGAAGTCGGCGAACTCCTCGATCAGGTCACGGCGTTCTACAACGCCGAAAAGCTCAGAGACGCCACCGGAGACGAATCGGCCCAGTGACGCTACAGCAGACGCTGGCTGCGGCACGCGACCGGCTGGTAGCAGCCGGCATCGCGCCCGACGAAGCCGCAATCGATGTCGACCTGTACGCCCGCGCGATCCTCGGCTGGGACCGCGCCCGGCTGCTTACCGAACTACGCTCGCCGGCGCCGCCGGCCCTCGAACCACGGTTCTCCGACTGGGTCGGTCGGAGAACGCGACACGAACCGTCGGCGTACATCGTCGGTGTGCGCGAATTCTGGGGACTCGATTTCCGCGTGTCGCCGGCCGTGCTGATACCACGCCCCGAAACCGAATTCATCGTCGAGGAGTCGCTTTTACTGCTGGAGCCGATCGCGGGACCACGGATCGCCGACATCGGCACTGGCAGCGGCAACATCGCCATTGCCCTCGCTCATGCCCGCCAGGATGCTCGTGTGGTGGCCACCGACGTCTCGACCGAGGCGCTGGCAGTGGCGCTGGAAAACGCGGAGCAGCACGGTGTGGCCAATCGCGTGGAGTTCCTTGCCACCGCTTACCTCGGAGGTGTCGCGGGCGACTTCGATTTGATCGCGGCGAACCCGCCTTACGTGCGCGACGTCGACCGGCTGGCGCTCGGTCGGACTGTCCGCCACGAGCCGGACGTTGCGCTGTTTGGCGGCGACAGCGGCCTGCGCAATATCGAAGGAGTGCTCGAGACTGCCCTGGCGAAACTGCGGCCGCGCGGATGGCTGGTGATGGAGTTCGGATTCGGGCAGGAAGACGAAGTACGGGCGCTCGTCACAGCACGGGCGCGGCTGCGCCTGGAGCGTTTCCGCAGCGATCTGCAGGGTCTCGCGAGGACGGTGATCGTTCAGGTCGAACGCTGAAATGGAAAACTGCCTCTTCTGCCGAATCATCGCCGGCGAGATCAACGCCTCCATCGTTCACGACGGTGAGCACCTCGTCGCGTTCAGAGACATCAACGCGCAGGCGCCGCTCCATGTCCTGATCGTGCCGCGCCGCCACATTCCTACCCTCAACGACCTGCAGCCGAATGACGATCAGCTGGTCGGATCGATGTTCCGAACGGCAGCCGAACTGGCGACGAAGCACGGTTACGCTGAGCGGGGTTACCGGACGGTGTTCAACACCAACGCCGACGCTGGTCAGACCGTGTTCCACATCCACCTGCATCTGCTCGCCGGCCGCACCCTGCACTGGCCGCCGGGATAGACGTTCGAGGCGTTCGAATCGTTCGAGGCGTTCGCCGTTCGCCGTTCGAATCAGGTCGGCGTGCCGTTGTACGGACCGGCGACGACCACGGCGGCACGAGCGGGGTCGAGCAGGCGACGGGCCGCGGAATGGACGTCGTCGCGCGATACCGAGTGCAGGAGATCGGGAAGCCGGGCGTCGTAGTCGAGACCCAGGTCGAAGAACTCGACAGTCTGCAGGAACGCGGCGATGCTCGTGTTCGTTTCGAGCGTGCGCGGAAGCGAACCAATCAAGTACTGCTTGGACTCCAGTAGTTCCTTGTCTGTCGGCCCTGCCGCGGCGAGAGTCCGCACTTCGTGATCGATGGCGGCTATGGCTCGTTCGACGTTGGCCGCCGACACGCCGGCGCGAATGGCCAGTGGTCCGGGAATCACGTTAGCGTCGAGTGAACTGACTGCGTAATAGGCCATGCCCTGGCGCTCGCGAATGCTGTCGCCCAGGCGGCCGCCCAGCGAATACTCGCCGAGTATGTTGTTCATCAACCAGCAGGCGTAATACCAGGGATCAGCCCGGCGAACCGACGGGAAGCCGTACGCGATGTCGGTCTGCGCCTTGTTCATCATCGGCACGACCTGTATCCGTCGATGTTGGGGCGGCGCGGGCGGCTGGACGCCGGAGTCGTTCTCTGGTTGCGCCCGCCAGTCGCCGAAGACCCGGCCGCAGATGTCGATGGCCAGATTGGGCCTGGCGTCACCAACGATGGTCACCACGACGGACGAGGGCACCACCGTACGAGCGTGGAAATCAACGAGTGCGCCGCGGTCGATCTGCTCCGCGCCCCTCACCGTTCCGCGCGGCCGCCTTCCATACGGGTGGTCGGCGCCGTACAACAGTTCCATCAAGCCGTTCATGGCCACCGACGCGGGGTTGTCCGCATCCTGCCGGATGAAGGTGATCATTTCGCCACGCCGGGTCGTCACCTCGGACTCCGGAAACACCGGGTGCATCAGGCAATCCGCCATGATGCGGAGTACCGGCTCGAAATCCTCGGCCAGGCATGTGCACACGAGTGAGAGCGTGTGCCGCGTCATGGTCGTCACGAGCGACACGCCTCGGCCTTCGAGCGTCTCAGCGATGACGCCAGCCGTCATCGACTCGGTTCCACGATCGAGCATCCGCGACAGGAAATACGCCAGTCCTGGCAACGCGGGCGGGTCGGATGCGCAGCCAACGTGCGTCGTGATCTGGATCGTCACGGCAGGCGTCACGCTCGTCTGCTTGACGAGGACCCGCACGCCGTTGACAAGGACCTGCCGAACGGGACTGAGTGCCGTCAGTCCGATGCTCATGCGGTCGTCCCGCCGATGCTCCCGCCGTCGACCGTTTCGCTGGGACGGCCGCCGACACCTTCGCCGCGGGCGCCATCGACCGGCTTGAACCACCCAACGGTTCGATGCGACTCGGTGAGACGCGTGGCGGCGACAGCGGCCACCTGATCCAATGTGACGGCGTCGAGCCGGCCGGCAATCGAAGGGACCAGCGTCCAACTGGCGATCGTCTCGAAGTAGCCAAGCTGGTGCGCGATGTTCGTGATGCTGTCGTTTTCGAAGACGAGCCGGGCGCGCAACTGGAGTTTGGCTTTCGCGAGCTCCTCCCTGGTCACGCCATCTCTTTGAACGCGATCGATCTCCGCCAGGACGGCTTCCTCGACACGCCCGAGAGCAATCCCCTCTGTTGCCGTGAGGGAGATCGTGTAAAGAAATGGATGCTGTGTCGGCAGCAGTCCGCCGCTTACCGTCGAGGCGAGGCCCGTCTCGACAAGGGCCCGATACAAACGCGCGCTCCGCTGTGGTGGTGGCGTCCGGAAGCTGGCCCAGAGGTTGAGGCCTTTGGCGCCGCTGAGCACGGCATCGAGAACGAGCATCGGAAAGAAGTCGTCGTGGGTCACCGCCGGCGCGTGATACGCGAGCTTCAGATACGCGGTGGTTCCCTCCTTGTTGATCGTCACGCGACGTTCGCCCAGCTGTGCGGGTTCGAGGGTGTAGCTGCGACGCCGCAAGGGCGCCGACTCAATCGAGCCGAAGTGTCTGGCCGCGCGCCGGACGACGTCGGCGGTGTCGACGTCACCGACAACCACGAGGGTGGCGTTGTTCGGGACGTAAAAATGGCGGTAGTACCAGTACAGGTCGTCCCGCGTCATCGACTCCAGGTCCGACATCCAGCCAATCGTCGGATGACGATACGGATGCGCACGGAACGCGGTCGCTGTCACCTCCTGGTCGAGCAGCTGGTCGGGATCGTTCTCGCCACCCTGCAGCTCTGAAATAATGACGGTTCGCTCCGACTCGCAATCGGTCGGGTCGTACAGCGAGCGGGCCATCCGCTCGGCCTCGATGAACAGCATGTGGTCGAGCGCGTCGCGTGTTGCGGTCTCGGTATAGGTGGTCTGGTCAATCCAGGTGTACCCATTCCAGTAGCCACCGTATCGCTCGACCAGCCCTTTCACCTGGTCGCGGGGGATATTCGTCGTCCCCTTGAAGTTCATGTGCTCGACCCAGTGAGAGACGCCGGTCAGGCCCGGGGGTTCGTCCTTCGAGCCGACCCGGTACCAGCACCAGACGGTCGCCAGCGGCGCCGTGTGAACTTCCTGGATCAGGACGCGCAGCCCGTTATCGAGCACTTCTTCGTGCACGTCAGTGGGCACAGTCGGGACCGGCGCGAGCACGGACATCCGCAAATTATAGAATTGACTCTTATGCCCGAGTGGAAAGACACGGTAAACCTGCCCCGGACAGGTTTTCCGATGAAGGCCAACCTTCAAACGGCTGAGCCGGAGGCGCTCGCCCGGTGGGAGGCAATGGACCTCTACGGCACTATCCGCGACCAGCGTCGAGGCGCGCCCAGGTTCGTGCTTCACGATGGACCGCCCTACGCCAACGGCCACATCCACCTGGGTCACGCGCTGAACAAGATTCTGAAGGACCTGGTGGTCAAGTCGAAGACCATGGCCGGCTTCGATTCACCGTATGTCCCCGGCTACGACTGCCACGGCCTCCCAATCGAGTTGAAAGTCGATCGGGAACTCGGCCCGAAGAAGCGGGATATGTCGATAGCCGACGTGCGCCGCGCCTGCAGGGCCTCGGCGGATCGCTTCATCGGCATCATGACGGGGGAGTTCAAACGGCTCCTGGTCTTCGGCGAATGGGACACGCCCTACGTGACGATGGATGCCCGTTACCAGGCGGACATCGCGCGCTGCCTGGGCAAATTCGTCGAACGTGGGCTGGTCTACAAGGGAAAGAAGCCGGTTCACTGGTGCATTCACTGCCGGACGGCGCTTGCGGAAGCCGAGGTCGAGTACGCCGACCACTCGTCACCCTCGATCTATGTCGAATTCAGGTTGAACCCGGAGAGCGCCGCAGAGCTGGCCAGGCGGGTGCCGGCGCTCGCCGACCGCCCCGTCTCCGTTCTGATCTGGACGACGACTCCGTGGACGATCCCGTCCAACCTGGCGATCGCGTTTCATCCCGAGTTCGACTACGCCGCCTTCGACGTGGATGGTCGCGCAGTAATCGTTGCGGAAGGGCTGGCAGAGCGCGTCTCGCAGGCTACGGGCCGCCCGTTCAGTAGTCCCGTGGCGAAGATGAAGGGTGACCAGCTCGAGCACATCCGCTTCCAACATCCGCTCTACGCGCGTGATTCGGTCGGTGTCCTGGCTGACTACGTCACGCTCGAAGCCGGAACGGGCGCGGTGCATACAGCTCCGGGACATGGCGCCGACGACTTCCTGACCGGCCGTAAGTACGGACTCGACATCTATGCGCCGGTCGGCCCGGGGGGCCACTTCCTCGACACGGTTGAACTATTCGGCGGGCAGCGTGTCTTCGACGCCAACCCGAACGTCGAATCCGCGCTGAAGGAGCGCGGCAGGCTGTGGCAGCGGGGAGTTTTTGAGCATCAGTACCCTCATTGCTGGCGTTGCCACAACCCGGTGATCTTCCTCGCCACGGCGCAGTGGTTCGTTCGAATGGACGGTGACGGGGTAATTCAGGGGGAGGACGGTGTCGCGCGGACCCTGCGGGAAGCGGCGCAGTTCGCGATCGATCACCAGGTCCGATGGATCCCGTCCTGGGGCAGGGACCGCATCTTCAACATGGTGACGAACCGGCCCGACTGGTGCATCTCACGTCAGCGCGCCTGGGGCGTCCCGATCCCGGCGGTGGACTGCACCGCGTGTGGCGAGGCGCTGCTCACCCCCGAACTGATCACACGCGCGGCGGACGTGTTCGAGCAGCACACGGCCGATGCGTGGTACGAGCGGCCGATCGAGGAGTTCCTGCCTCCGGGGGTGAAGTGCCCGTCGTGCGGCGGCACCGAGTTCCAGCGCGAGCGGGACATCCTGGACGTGTGGTTCGACTCGGGTTCGAGTCACGAAGCGGTACTTCCGCGCTACTCGCACCTGACGTGGCCGTCGGACATGTACCTGGAAGGGAGTGACCAGCATCGAGGCTGGTTCCAGAGTTCGCTGCTGGTTGCGCTCGCCACGCGCGGCAAGCCGGCCTACCGCGAAGTGCTGACGCACGGCTTCCTGATCGACCTCGAAGGCCGCAAGATGTCGAAGTCCGTCGGCAACGTTATCTCGCCGCAGGACGTGATCAAGGAGAGCGGCGCCGAGATCCTGCGTTTGTGGGTGGCGCTCAGCGACTACAGCGAGGAGCTGCGCGTGAGCAAGGAGATCCTGACGCGCGTAGTCGATGCGTACCGCAAGCTGCGGAATACGGTCCGCATCCTCGCCGCCAATCTCTACGACTTCCAACCCGCGACCGACCTGGTGCCGGTGGCGGAACTGGACGACCTCGATCGGTATGCGCTCGGTCGCTACGCCGAGGTCGCCGAGCGGGTAAAGGCGGCGTACGAGGCGTACGACTTCGCCGGCGGTGCGAAGCTCCTCAACCAGCTGGCGACCGTCGACCTCAGCGCGTTCTATGTCGATGTCACGAAAGATCACATGTACACGTTCGCTCCGGCATCGCCGGCCCGGCGGTCGACGCAGACGTCGATGTATCTGATCTGCGACGGCCTCGCCCGGCTGCTTGCGCCCATCTTGCCGGTTACCGCGGACACACTCTGGCTGCACCTGCCGGGCAGGCGATCACCGTCCGTTCACCTCGAGTCGTTCCCGGACGTGAGCGGAATGGTCGATCAGGATTTGATGGGCACCTGGGAACGCCTGCTGGCCGTGCGAGACCAGGTGAACGCCGCTCTCGAAGACAAACGGAGAGACAAAGTCATCGGCACGGCACTTGGTGCCCGCGTTGTCATCACGGCGTCGGGACCAATTGGAGCGCTGCTCCAGCAGCATCTGGATCGACTGCCGATGTTGTTCATCGTCTCCGACGTGGCACTGAACATCGGGTCCACCGATGGCGCCGACACGGTGCAGGTGGAGGTCGATCGCGCCGCCGGCGTGAAGTGCGAACGCTGCTGGCGGTTCGTGCCGTCGGTGCGGACCGAGCCACAGTGGGCCGGCATCTGCGATCGCTGCGTCGGCGCACTCGGCGAGCCGGCGGCCTGACGTGGCGTTCAGCGGACGTCGGTTGCAGATGCTGCTCGCCGGACTCATCGTCATCGTCGATCAGGGGGTGAAGGTACTGGTTCGGTCGCGGATGGACCTGTTCGAAAGCCATCCGGTCATTCCGGGGGTGCTCAGCCTCACGCGTGTGCACAACACCGGCGCCGCGTTCGGGCTTTTGAACGGCGTCGACTTTCCCTACAAGACGCTGGTCGTCGGGCTGGTCGCCACGGCGGCGTTGTCCGGGCTCGCCGTGTACGCCGCCACGCTCGACGTCAACCAGCGGCTAAGCCGATTCGGACTGGCGCTGATTATCGGCGGCGCTGCTGGTAACCTCATCGATCGCGTCACCTATGGCTATGTCCTCGACTTCGTGGACGCGTACTATGGCGGCTGGCATTTCTGGGCGTTCAACGTGGCCGATGCCGCCATCACCGTCGGCGTCGGCCTCATGATTCTCGATCTCCTCGGAGTGGGACGACCGCGTGTATCCAGAGCTGTTTAGCATCGGCCCGGTGACGGTCTATTCGTACGGCGTGCTGCTGGCCGTGTCGTACCTTGTTGGCCTTCGCCTGGCCATGTGGCGCGCCAAACGGTGGGGCCTGGAGGCCAACCGTGTCCTCGACCTCGGCATCTACATCATCATCGCCGCCCTGATTGGCGCGAAGGCTCTGCTGCTGGTCGTCGACTTCGATCAGTTCCGCCAGTCGCCGGCAGAATTGCTTTCGCTGGCGCGTTCGGGCGGCGTCTTCTACGGCGGGTTGATCGTCGCGGTGCTGGTCGCGTTCTGGTACATCCACAGGCACGGGATGGCGTTCTGGACGACCTGCGATGTGTTCGCGCCGGGAATTGCGCTGGGACACGTCACCGGCCGCCTGGGCTGCTTCGCGGCCGGCTGCTGCTACGGTCGTCCCACGACACTGCCGTGGGGCATCACCTTCCACAATCCGTTGGCAGCCGCCAATGTCGGCACGCCCCTGGGGGTTTCGCTGCATCCCACGCAGCTGTACGAAGCCGGCGCGGAGCTGTTGATCCTGCTCCTGCTCCTCGGAACCGAACGCCGCGGCAAGCAATTTTCAGGACGCACGTTCTGGCTGTACATGCTTCTCTACGCCGTCTCGCGCTACATCATCGAGTTCTATCGGGGCGACCCGCGCGGGGAAATGCTCGGCATGTCCACCTCGCAGTTCATCTCGGTCGTCCTCGCACCGCTGAGCGTCGTGATGCTGATCTGGCTGTCACGGCAGGGACCGGAAACACCACGCGAGATGCCGAGCCGCCGCCATGTCGCCGCATAGACGGCGGTCTGTCGTCGACGAGCCCGCTCCCGGAGTCCACTGACGCGTGGCGCCAATCGACTTCGAGGTCCCGCTGGAATTTGACGGGCAGCGGCTGGATCGTTTTCTGGTCGCCGTGCTTGCCGATCAGTCGCGATCACAGCTCCAGCGCCTGATCGCGGAAGGCCACGTTACCGTCACCACTCCGTCCGGACGTGCCAAGACGGCGAAAGCCAACCTCGCGTTGAAGGAGGGCGACCGCATCCAGCTCGATGCGCCCGCACCGCGAGCCGCTGAAGTCACCAGTGAAGAACTGCCGCTCGAAGTGATGTATCAGGACCCGTACCTTGCAGTGGTCAACAAGCCGGCGGGCATGGTGGTCCATCCGGCGGCCGGGCACGACTCCGGAACCCTGGTCAACGCGCTGCTCCATCACATCAGCGATCTCAGCGGCGTTGGCGGAGAACTACGTCCGGGCATCGTGCACCGGCTGGATCGGGGAACGTCAGGCGTCATGGTCGTGGCCAAGAACGACGCCGCGCATCAGGAACTCGCGCGGCAGTTTCATGACCGTGAAATCGAGAAGGAATACATCGCGCTCGTCTGGGGCGTGGTTCAGGCAGGCCGTCGCATCGACGCCGCCATCGGCCGCGATCCGTCGAACCGCCAGAAAATGTCCGCCCGTGCGAAGCATGCGCGCAACGCCGTGACACGCATCACGCGCGCGCACCACATGCCGGCCGTCACCCTGTGCCAGGTCGCGATCCATACGGGCAGGACCCATCAGATCCGGGTGCATCTCAGCGCCATCGGCCACCCGATCGTGGGCGATGCGTTGTATGGGGGGGTGCACCGACGCGTCGCACCGGACATCAAAGCCGTCACACGACTGACGCGCCCGTTCCTCCACGCGGCGCGGCTGCTCTTCCACCATCCAGAGGACGGACGCCGGATGGAGTTCATCGCACCGCTGCCGGACGACCTGATGAACGTGCTGGAAGACCTTCCCGGATGGCCGCCGGAGGAGCAATCGTGATTGGCGAATCGTGATTCGTGATTGGAGATCACGGAGGACCTTCCCACGGAGCGACTCGGAATCTGAAATGGACAACTCATGAATCACGAATCACGAATCGCGAATCACGAATCGAAACCAATCGTTCCGCGTGAAATCACGAAGGTCTTCGAAGGCCGGATCTTCAGCGTCGAGATCGAGACGTTGACATTACCCAAAGGTCACGAGCTGAAGGCCGAGATCATTCGCCACCCGGGATCGGTGGTCATCATCCCGATCACCGGCGACGGCCGGATTATCCTCGTGCGACAGTACCGCGCTCCGCTGCGACGATGGGCGTGGGAGTTGCCGGCAGGCAGCCTCAAATGGGGCGAGGACGTCGAACAGGCCGCACGGCGTGAGTGCCACGAGGAAATCGGCCTCATCCCCGGACGCCTGGAGAAACTTGGTTCGTTCTTCCCGACGCCCGGCTACTGCGATGAGGAGATGAATTTCTTCCGCGCCTCCGCATTACGCCAGGCGGAAGACGGCGATGAGGCCGCCGAGCCGGACGAGGACGAAGATATCGAAGCCAAGGCGTTCACGGTCGAAGAACTGCGGAACATGATCGCCGGCGGGACGATCATCGATTTGAAGACCGTGGCAGGCCTCTCGCTGATCTCAGAAGCGCGCTGACTTCCGGCGGCTTTTGCTTGCCCACCTGCCAGCTCCCAGGCACCCTGCGGCAACAGGTGGGAGTTGGGTGGGCGTCACGCGTTGGGAGCTGCGAGTTTCATTGCAGAGGAGGCTGGACACGGCGCTCCTTCTTGTCGCCGCGCGATTTCGGCGCCGGCGTCAGTGCGAGCAGCAGCACTTCCTCGACGGTCTGCACGAAATGGATCGTCATGTCCTTCCGGAGTTCCTCGGTGAGGTCCTCCTTCACGTTCTTCTCGTTCTGCCGCGGCAGAATCACCTCGCGGATGCCGACGCGCCGGGCCGCCAGGACCTTCTCCTTGATCCCGCCGACCGGCAGGACGCGGCCGGACAACGTGATTTCGCCGGTCATCGCGATATCGCCGCGCACCGGCCGTCGGGTCAGCTCCGACGCCAGAGCCGTGGCGATGGTGACGCCTGCGGAGGGACCGTCCTTCGGAATCGCCCCGGACGGCACGTGCAGGTGGATCTCCGCGCTCTTGAAAAAGTCGGGATCGGCCCCGTAGGCGGCGGCATGTGCGCGGAACCACGAGAGTGCGGCGCGCGCCGACTCCTTCATCACGTCGCCGAGCTGGCCGGTCAACGTCAACGCACTGGTGCCGGCCATCTTCGACGCTTCGATGAACAGCACGTCGCCACCGGCCGGCGTCCAGGCCAATCCGATCGCCACGCCGGGCTCCTTGGTGCGCTCCTCCATCTCCTCGTCAAGGAAGATCGGCGCACCGAGCATTTCCTGCACGACCGCCGGAGTGATCGTCAGCGCGGTTTCATCGCCCTCCGCACGGCGCCGGGCGGCTTTGCGGCAGAGCGCACCAATTTCGCGCTCCAGATTGCGCACTCCGGCTTCGCGCGTGTATCCGCGAATCACCGTCTTCAGCGCCTCGTCGGTAATCGTCAGCTGCTCCGCCGTGAGACCGTGATTGTTCACCTGTTTCTGAACCAGGTGTTCGCGCGCGATCTTCAGCTTCTCTTCCTCGGTGTAGCCGGGGATCTCGAGGACTTCCATGCGATCGCGGAGCGCTGGCGGAACCGGATCCAGGACGTTCGCCGTCGTGATGAACAGCACCTCGGACAGGTCGAACGGCACGTCGAGGTAGTGGTCGCGGAAGGTGCTGTTCTGCTCCGGGTCGAGCACCTCGAGCAGCGCCGACGCTGGATCGCCCCGGAAATCGGACCCGAGCTTGTCGATTTCGTCCAGGATGAACACGGGGTTCTTCGACTCGGCGCGACGCAGCCCCTGGATGATCTGGCCGGGCAGCGCCCCGATGTACGTCCGGCGATGGCCGCGAATCTCGGCTTCGTCGCGCATCCCGCCGAGCGACACGCGGACGAACTTCCGGCCCAGCGACTGGGCAATGCCACGGGCGAGCGACGTCTTGCCCACGCCGGGAGGGCCGGCGAAGCACAGGATTGGCCCCTTGACGTCCGGATTCAGCTTCCGCACGGCCAGGTACTCGAGGATCCGATCCTTGGCCTTCTCGAGCCCGGAGTGGTCGGCGTCGAGCACCTCCTTGGTCCTGGGCAGATCGATCACTTCATCGGTGCGCTTCTGCCACGGCAGCGAGACCAGCCAATCGAGGTACGTCCGTGAGACCGTGTATTCCGCCGCGGCGACCGGCATCTTCGACAGACGATCGAGCTCGCGCTGCGCCTCCTTGCGGACCTGCTCCGGCATCCCCGAGCTCTCGATCTTGTCCGTGAGCTCCTCGATCTCCTTCGTCTGATCGTCGCCCTCGCCCAGCTCCTTCTGAATGGCCTTGAGCTGTTCGCGCAGGAAGTACTCGCGCTGGTTCTTGCCGACCTCCGACTGCACCTGCGACTGAATCTTCGACCCGAGCTCGAGCACTTCGAGCTCCTTGATCAGGATCCGGTTGAGCGCGTCCATCCGAGCACGCACGTCGAGCGTTTCGAGGACCTCCTGCTTCACCGGCGTGGCGATGGTGGTCAGGCTGGAGGCGATGAAATCGGTGAGTCGCCCAGGCTCGGTGATATTGGCGGCGAGCGTCTGCAGGTCGTCTGACAGCAGCGGTGACAGCGAGACGACCTGCTGGAAATTCGTCTTGATATTGCGCAGGAGAGCGTCGATCTCGAGTGCGTCAGTCTCGTCGAGCGCTTCCGGCGCGGATCGGACCCGTGCCCGCAGATAGGGCCTGGTGTCGACCACCTGGTCGAGGGTCAGTCGGGTCAGCCCCTGCACGATGAGCCGCAGGCTGCCGTCCGGCAGCTTGAACATCTTGTGGATATGACTCGCGGTGCCGACGGTGTACAGGTCCGCCTGCTGCGGCTCTTCCACGGACGCGTCGCGTTGGGTGAACACACCAATGAGCTTCCCGCCCGAAATGGCCTCGTCGATCAGGCGTACGGAACTCTCCCGCGCCACCGCCAGCGGCATGAAGGAATTCGGAAACAGGACGGTGTCCCGCAATGGCAGGATCGGCAGTTCGTCCGGAACCGTCAGCGGCCGATCGTCGCCGGACACTTCCTCGAGATCGAGAGGCTCGTCACGTTCGCTCATGCGCGAATCTTCTCCTATTTGGGTGAGACGCGGGACATGGGGCCGGCGGTCAAACCAAATTTTGTGAACCCGGAACCGGCGCCACGGACGGCAGCCCCGAACCGGCATACCGCCTCAAAAGAAAAAATCCCAAGCCCCAACCAGGTTGGGACTTGGGATCGTGGAAACCGGATTAGGAATACGTAGGTATTAGTTGGACATGTCGAAGAAGAGGGCCGACGAGCCCCGCTTCTGCGCCAACATCCGCTCGCGCTGCTCTGCCGTCTCCCGCGCCTCTTCGCAGTCTTTGCACCGCACGGCGAACGGAAGCGCCCGCAACCGCGCCTCGGAGATTTCGTCGCCGCACTCGAAGCAATCGCCGTAGGTGCCTTCCTCCAGGCGACGCAACGCCGCGTCGATCTTGTTCAGCGTCTCCGACTTCATCTGGATGAGCGCGAACTCGATGTCTTCCTGGATGTCGACCTCCGAGCTCTCGCCCTGGTCGAGCACGTCGCGGTCGTTGCCGCCCTCGGCCCGCACGTCGCGCATCTTGTGCTGGACAGCAGTCATCAACTCGCGGCGGCGCTCCTCGAGCATCTTCCGGAGCTCGTTATAGCGGCTCGTCTTCGCCGCCACCTTCGTCTTTGTCGTCGTCGCCATCCTGCCAGCCGCTCCCTTCGCCTCGTATCAGATCGAACCTATGATGTCCGCCCGCTTGTGCAACTCCGATGCCGGCCAAGCATTCCGCCGACGAATATGAGAATCACGTGAGGCGGTGGCGCCGCTCGGCTGCGGCGTCACCCCTGTGCGGGTCGGGTAAACACTATGAAATCAAACAGTTAACACCGTGCGGCCCAGTTGTTCACGGCCGCCGAGCGTTTAGACGCTGACTTCGGCTTGAGGGTTGTGGAATTATTACGTCCTCGTAAGAGGACGCAGAAACGCACACGCGCCTGTGGCGGTTCGGTTGCGGGAATCAGAGAGAAACCGTGTAGTTCGGGCCTGTTTGTCGCTTCAACCACGCGTGACACGTCCGACCACTGGTCGAAGTTCTCGAAATCCAGCCCTGCTTGCATTTCGACAGTATGTCGAGTTTTCGACAACGAGGCCGTCACCCTCCGAAGCTAATCGCGAAATTTTTCTTGCGCTGTCTCGACTAAGCTGGGGAGCGATGGTCTGTCCGTTGTGCCAGCGCCGCAAGGCCAGGCGTGAATGCCCGGCGCTGGGCCGCTCGATCTGTTCGGTCTGCTGCGGGACTAAGCGGCTGGTTGAAATCAACTGTCCGGATACCTGCGTTCACCTATCGGCGGCGCGTGCCAACCCTCCCGCTGCCGTTCGCCGCCAGCAGGAAGCCGACCTCACACTGCTGCTGCCCACCATTTCCGACGCTGACCGAACGCCAGCACCAGTTGTTTTTTCTGTTTCAGTCGGTCATCACGCGACATCGACCGGAGGGGTTTACCCGACTGGCCGACGCTGATGTTGCCGAAGCTGCGGGATCCGTGGCTGCCACGCTTGAAACGGCCGCGAAAGGCGTGATCTACGAGCACCAGGCGCAGTCCACGGTGGCTCAGAAACTGGCCGGTGAACTACGTGCCATTGTCGAGGAGATTCGCAAAGGTGGCGCGGTGGTGTACGACCATGAGGCCGCGACCACGCTGCGCGCCATCGAACAGGGGGCCCGTACGGTTGCGGCGACAGGCGAGGCACAAGATACCTATCTGTCGCTCATCGGTCGACTGCTGCAGGTGAACCGCGCCGCCAGCGACGAACAGCCGTCCTCCCCGACACCAGGTTCGATCATCCTGCCGTAGAACTGTTACAATTCCTGGTTTCCATCTCCGCCCTTGAGTGTCGGTGGGTGAAGCCCACTTTCGCTGGGACATGGCCGAGCAATTCGACTCCTTCGGGTCCGGGGACGATTCGGATTCGTCCAAGGGAATCGGCTCAACGGGCATTGTCACGGTTGGGATAACAGTCACAGAGGAATTTCATGGCGAAGCGTTGCGAAGTCTGCAATAAGGGTCCGGTTGTCGGCCGGACGGTCTCTCACGCCCACAATGTCGGGACCACGGCGGTTCGAACCGAACCTGCAGACTGTAAAGGCGATTGTGAACGGGGCCGCCAAACGAATTCGGGTCTGCACGCGCTGCCTGCGCTCCGGGAAGATCACCAAGGCGGCGTAACGTGTCCACACCCAGCGGCACCGGCGAGCCGGCAACTCTGGCGAAACAAGCGATCTCGTCGCCTGACGCGCCGACGGCCATTGGTGCCTATTCGCCCGCCATTCGGGCAGGCAATCTTCTCTTCGTGTCGGGACAGGTGCCGATGAATCCCGCCACGGCGACGCTCGTAGACGGTGACATCACCGCGCAGACCGAGCAGGTGATGCGCAACCTGACGGCACTGTTGAAAGCCGCCGGAGCCGGCTTCGAGCACGTGGTCAAGACCACGGTGTTCCTCGCCGACATGAACGACTTCGCGGCCATGAACGCTGTCTACGCCAAGTACATGGTCGATCCGCCCCCGGCCCGCGCCACCGTGCAGGTGGCCAGGCTCCCGCGCGACGTCAAGGTCGAGATCGATCTCATTGCTGTCCTGAGCTGAGGATCGCCCACTCTCAACTCCCAACAATGGACGCTTCCCCCAACTCCCACCTCACGCCCCTGGAACATTGGGAGTTGGTCGCGCGTCAGCCGTTGGGAATTGGGGGTTGTCAAACTCGGGCTGTTCTCTCCACCCCGAGAACACCAGCGACTCCCTTGATTGACTTGATCACCCGATCGAGGTGTTTCACGTCCTTGATCTCGACGGTCATGTCGATGCGCGCCTGCTGATCGTCGCCGGTGCGCGCTTCCATGTTGGTGATGTTGGTGTTGATGTCGGAGACGCGCGCGCTGATCTCCGCCAGCATGCCCTTGCGATCCTCGACCTGCATGGTGAGACGGACGGTGTGATACGGCGCGTGGTCACCGTCGCTGTCCCACTCGACCTCAATTCGCCGTTCGGGATCGAACATCAGGTTGAGGACGTTGGGACAGCTCGCAGAGTGGACCGAGACGCCTTTCCCGCGCGTGATGTAGCCGACAATCCGTTCGCCCCGAATCGGATTGCAGCACTTCGCCCGGAACACCATCACGTCGTCGGTTCCGCGGACCTTGATCTTGTCTGAGGTTCCGCCCGGTCGCAGCACGCGCTTGACCGCTGAGACGACGGCGGACTCCGGCGCCTTCTCCTTCAGTTGTGCGGGCGGCACTGCCTTCTGCAGCACGCTCCGCGGCGAGAGCTTGCCGTAGCCGATGTGGGCAAGGAGCTCGTCGGCCGATTTCGCGCCGTATTCCGACGCGAACTTGAGGAGCTCGGGGCTTTCGAGCAACGTCGAGGGGCTGAGGCCGAACCGGCGCGCTTCCTTGTCGAACAGTCGCCGCCCCAGATCGATGCTTCGCGATCGTTCCTCGCCCTGAAGGACATGCCGGATCTTGCTGCGGGCGCGGGAGGTCGAGACGAACGACAGCCAGTCGCGGCTCGGCTTGTGTCCCGATTGCGTGACGATCTCGACGATGTCGCCGTTCTGGAGACGGGTGCGGAGCGGCACCATCTTGCCGTTGATGCGCGCGCCGACGCACTGGTTGCCGACGTCAGTGTGAATGCTGTATGCGAAGTCCACGGCGGTGGCGCCGCGCGGCAGCGATCGCACTTCACCTTTGGGCGTGAAGATGTAGACCTCCTCGGGGTAGAGATCGATCTTGAGGTTCTGCAGGAACTCCTGAGGATCGCGAACTTCCTGCTGCACCTCGAGCAACTGCCGCATCCACTGGAAGTACCGCTCGTCGCGATGATCGCCGACCCGACCCTCCTTGTATTTCCAATGGGCGGCGATGCCTTCCTCGGCGCGAACGTGCATCTCCTCGGTACGAATCTGCACCTCGAACGGAAACCCGTGCTCGCTGACCACCGAGGTATGAAGCGACTGGTACCCGTTCGGCCGCGGCATGGCGATGAAGTCCTTGATCCGCCCCGGAACCGGTGACCAGGTCTGGTGAATGATGCCGAGCGCCGCGTAGCAATCCTTCACGGACTGGGTGATCACGCGAAGCGCGACGAAGTCGTAGACCCGCTCGAGATCGACCTTCTGCTTCTTCAGCTTCAGGTGGATGCTGTACAGACGCTTGATGCGTCCGTCCACCTTGATGACCGGAATCTGGGCGTCGTCGAGCTTGGCGCGAAGCGTGGCGGCAAGCTCGTGAATGGACGCTTCTGCCGTCTTTCGTCTGGCCTCCACCTTCGCCAGCAGCGAGTCGTACGCCTTGGGCTCCAGGTACTTGAACGACAGCTCCTCGAGCTCGTTCTTGACCTTGCTCATCCCGAGGCGGTTGGCGATCGGGGCGTAGATGTCGAGCGTTTCCTGGGCGATCTTGATCCGCCGCTCTTCCGGCAGATGCCCGAGCGTGCGCATGTTGTGGAGCCGATCCGCGAGCTTGACCAGGATGACGCGGATGTCGTCCACCATGGCCAGCAGCATCTTGCGGAAGTTCTCGGCCTGGCGTTCTTCGCTGGACGAAAACGGAATCGCCCCGATCTTCGTGACGCCCTCGACGACATGGGCGATTTCCGGGCCGAAGAGCTCCTGGATGCGCTCCGGGGTCGTGAGGGTGTCCTCGACAACGTCATGCAGAAGCCCGGCCGAGACCGCCACGACGTCGAGCTTCATGTCGGCGAGGAAATCGGCGACTTCGAGCGGATGGATCAGATACGGCTCGCCAGAATGGCGAACCTGGCCTTTATGCTCGAGGGCGGAGAAGACATAGGCCCGCCGGAGAAGCTCGAGGTCAGCTTCAGGGGTGTAGCTCCTGACTTTCTCCAGCAGGGTCTCGAAGCGAATCATACGAGACGGTGTCTAATCCCCAGGGTGGCGTGTCGCAGGCACGTCGTGTTCTGTTCATGATAGCCGGTGCCGTTGCGCTGGGCCTGCCGCGGGCAGGATTCGATCGGAACAGGCCGGAAACAGCGGGGAATGCACACGCGAACCCTTGACTGGCCGGAAAACGGCTCACTATACTGGCGCGCTTACGCGTGCGTGGACGGCTCCGCCCGTCCAATGGAAGCTCTTTAGGGGGGAAATACGATGCGGACGTTCTCATCGCGGGCGGCGGTAGTCGCGCTCGTACTTGCCGCTGCCGTGATGGCCGGCGGCTGCGGGCAGGTTGGCAAGATCAAGGCGAAGATGGCGGTGAAGAAGGGGAATCCGGCCTACACCGCGCAGGATTACAAGGTGGCCGCCGGGTACTACGAGGAGGCGCTGAAGCAGGACCCCTCGATGACCGACCTGTACTTCTTCCTCGGCAACAGTTACGACAACCTGTACCGTCCGGCAAAGAAGGGTGACGCGACCAACGACGCGTATCTGACCAAGGCGGTCGAGAATTACAAGAAGGGGTCTGAGCTGGCGCAGACGCCGTCGATCAAGCACCTGTCGCTGCAGTACCTGGTCAGCGTCTACAACAGCCCGGACAAGATGAACGACCCGTCACAGGCCGAGCCGCTGCTGTTGAGCATGATCCAGATGGATTCGACCGACGTCACGAACTACTTCGTGCTCTCCCGGATCTACGAGGATGCCGGCGATTACGAGCGCGCCGAGCAGCAGCTGGTGGCCGCCCGCGAGAAGAAGCCGAAGGACCCGGCGGTGTACATGAACGAAGCAGGCTTCTACCAGCGGCAAGGCGACTTCGAGAAGATGATCGAGGCCGTTCAGGAGCGCACCAGGCAGGAGCCGAACAACCCCGAGGCGTTCTACGCCCTGGCGACGTTCTACTGGGAGAAGGCCAGCCGCGACGTCAAGCTGTCGGACGCGCAGAAGGCCACCTATACCGACGCGGGCCTTGAGGCGGTCAACAAGGCGCTCGATCTGAAGAGCGACTACAACGAGGCGCTCATCTACAAGAACCTGCTGCTGCGCACGAAGGCCAACATCTCGAAGAATCCCGCCGAGCAGCAGAAGCTCCTGAAAGAAGCCGACGAACTGCGCAAGCAGGCAGAGGATCTCCGGAACAAGCAGCGTGAGGGCGGCGCCGGGGCGGCCGGAACGACTGCGAAGAAGAAGTAAAGAAGTCGAAGTAAGAAGCAATCGTCGCGGATCGCATGCGGGCCGCCGGACATAGGTCCGGCGGCCCTTTTCCATTTCACGGCGGGCGAGGCAGGTCAGTCGGCTCGCGGAACCATTCAGCCAAAACTGTCTATTTCCACGGCCAGCCGACATCTCTGCACCGTGGCAATGTTTTTTCGACCCCATCGGGCGGTTGGCCGTTTACCTCAGCGTCACCGGCAGCTAGTATGGTGGGGCTGTCGCCGGCCGCGACAAGCACCATCTCACCTTGTAACCGTTTTGGAGAAGTCTGAATGAAGTACCTGATGAATGCGCGGTCGATCGTGCCGTGCTTCACGCGCAGGGCGCTAATCCTGCTCGCCCTGCTGGTCACCCCATTCACGGGCGTGTTCGCCCAGGGTGTCACGACCGGTGCGCTCACCGGTGTGGTTACCGATACTCAAATGAAGCCGGTGGCGGGCGCCAGCGTGCTCGCTATCCACGAACCGTCCGGCACGACCTACGAAGGCACGACGCGTGCGGATGGCCGCTTCCAGATTCCTGGCATGCGCGTCGGCGGCCCGTACACCGTGACCGTCAACTTCGTCGGGACAGGCACCGCGTTCGAACCACAGACCGCACAGGACATCACCATCAACCTGGGCGCCGCACAGGACGTCAACTTCACGGTCAAGGCGATCGCGGTGCAGGAGAACGTCACCGTGACGGCGACGATCGACCCGGTATTCAGCTCCGGACGTACCGGCGCGTCCACGACGATCTCACGCGAAGAAATCGCGCTGGTGCCGACGTTAGGCGGTCGCATCAACGACGTGCTGCGCCTCACGCCGCAGGCCAGCGGCGACAACCGATTCCTCGGCCAGGACGGCCGCATGAGCAACATGACGGTCGACGGTTCGTCGTTCAATGCGACATTCGGTGTCAGCAGCAGCCAGCCCGGTGATCGTACCGATGTGGCCCCGATCTCGCTCGAGGCGCTGGAGCAGGTGCAGGTCAACGTCGCGCCCTATGACGTGCGCCAGGGCAGCTTCACCGCCGCCAGCGTCAACTCCGTGACCCGCAGTGGCACCAACCGCCTCAATGGTGCCTTCTATCATCGCTTCCGCAACCAGGACTGGGTCGGCGACGAAGCAACCGGCCAGACGGTGAACGTGGGCACATTCACGTTCCGCAATACCGGCGGCTGGGCAGGCGGGCCGATCGTTCACAGCAAGTGGTTCGCGTTCGGCAACTACGAGGATCAGCTGAACAAGAGCCCGCTCACGACGTGGCGTTCGAACAGCGGCTCGGACCCGGTCGCCGGACAGGTCACCCGCGTGCTCGCGTCCGACCTGACAGCGCTCAGCAACTACCTGAAGAACAACTTCAACTACGACACTGGCCCGTTTGATGACGTCCCGCGCGAGACGCCGGCGAAGCGCTTTCTGATCCGCAGCGACTACAACGTCAGCAACTCGAGCAAAGTCAGCTTCCGCTACAACTATCTTGATTCGTCTACCGACACGAACGCTTCTGGATCGACGTCGGCGCTCGCGGGCCGGAACTCGAACAGCTCCGACTACCTGACGTTCCAGAACACCAACTATCAGCTGCTCGAGAACATCCGCTCGGGCATCGGCGAGTGGAACGCGATCTTCCACAACTCCTTCGCCAACACCGTGCAGAGCGGCTACACGACCCAGGACGAGAGCCGCAATTCGCGCGGCAGCGTGTTCCCGTTCGTCGATATCTTCAAGGACGGCCGCTCGTACACCTCGATTCGGTTACGAGCCGTTCACCCTGGGAAACCAGCTGCGGTACAACACCTTCCAGCTGCAGGACAACCTGACCAAGTACACCGCCAACCACTCGATTACCGCTGGCGGTTACACGGAGAAATTCCACTCGGACAACGTGTTCCTGAACTGCTGTCCACAGAGCGCCTTCAGTTACAACTCGCTCGACGACTTCTACCTGGACGCCAACGCCTATCTCGCCAACAAGAGCCGGGTCGGCTCCGCGGTGCCGCTCCGCGGGTTCCAGGTGTCGTACAGCAATGTGGCAGGGGTCGAGCAGCCGAACCAGGCACTTGATGTCTGGTATAGCGCCGGATACGTGCAGGACGAATGGCGACCCCGCTCGAACGTGACGGTAACGGGCGGCTTGCGCGCCGATGTGTCCTCGTTCGTGAATCAGGGTTATCCCAATGCCGACGCGGATGTGATGACCTTCCGCGATGAGAAGGGTAACGCGGTCCAATACAAGACCGGCCAGATGCCGGAAACGAAAGTGCTCTGGTCGCCGCGTGTGGGCGTCAACTGGGATATCGCCGGAGACCAGAAGACCCAGCTGCGCGGCGGGACGGGCCTGTTCAGCGGCCGGCCGGCGTACGTCTGGATCTCGAATCAGCTTGGGAGCACCGGCGTCCTGATCGGTCAGATCCTCGACACGGCGCCAGGAACGAAGTACGGCTTCACTAGCGACATCAACGCGTACAAGCCGGCCACCATCGTTCCAGGCACGCACTCGGCGAGCTACACGCTTAACGTTACGGATCCGAACTTCAAGTTCCCGCAGACCTGGCGGAGCGATGTCGCGCTCGATCGCAAGCTGCCGGGTGGCATCATCAGCACGACCGAGTACCTCTACTCGAAGGACGTGAACGGGATGTACTACATCAACGCCAACCTGCCGGCTGCGCAGTCGGCCTGGGTCGGCGTGGATGCCCGGCCGCGCTGGGTGGGCACCACGTGCGCCGGCACCGGCAACGCAACCGGTTCATGCGTCACTCGCCTGAACAACGCGATCGGCAACGCGGTTGGCGCGAACTACGTGCTGAAAAACGGCAACGACGGCCACATCTGGAACTTCGCCGAAAGCTTATCGAAGACCACGAAGTTCGGGCTTGCGGTTCGTGGGGCGTACAGCTACGGCGAGGCGTGGAGCCTTTCGGATCCCGAGTCGACGGCCGCCACCAGCTTCGGGCGGAACACGCAATCGGCAGACCCGAACAACCCGGGGCCGTCGATTTCGCTATGGTCACCCGGCCATCGCGTTTTCGCGCTCGTCAACTACACGCACGAGTACTTCAAGTTTGGGGCAACCGGTGTCTCGCTCTTCTGGGAGGCGCGACACAGCTCGACGAACGCGTCGAACCGAGTGAGCTACGTGTTCGCCGGCGACATGAACGGCGACGCGGTATCGAACAACGACCTGATCTACATCCCGAAGAACACCTCGGAGATGAACTTCGTGGACCTGACCGCTGGCGGCCGCACCTTCACGCCTGCGGAGCAGGCGGCGGCGTTCGACGCCTACATCGAGCAGGACGACTATCTCAGTAAACATCGTGGTGAATACGCCAAGCGGAACGGCCTCGTGATGCCGATGTTCGGTCGCGCGGACCTGTCGATCACTCAGGACCTGTTCCATGACCTGAGTGGTCAGCGGCATGCCTTCCAGCTGCGGTTCGACTTCATCAACTTCACCAACCTGCTGAATCACAACTGGGGCGTCCAGTATCGGCCCGTGGCACCGAGCACCACAAGCAACCAGGTGCAGATCCTGAGCTTCGTAGGTGCCGACGCCACCGGCCGGGCGACCTACCGGTTCGCCACCACCAACAACCAGCTGGTGACGAAGTCGTTCCAGACCTCGGCAACGACGGGTGATGTCTACCAGTTCATGATCAGCCTGCGGTACTCGTTCAACTAGAGACACGGGCCTGACAAGGCCCGGCCTAGGAACGTCGAAGGCGCGCTCCTCATGGGGGCGCGCCTTTTTTCGTTCGAGTCGTTCGAATCGTTCGAGGCGTTCAAGTCGTTATGACCACGAAGTGTTGGTCCGCGTTCACGCCTCGACGGTCTATCAGTGCCACCATCCTCGACGTTGACCTCGCGGGCACCATCGTCGCCAGTGAGATCGACATCACACCTCAGAACTCCGCTCGCCTCCGCTTCTCCGCTCCTCTGTGTTGATCCGCTCCTCTGCCGACAGGCGCGGTGCCGGAGGAGCGGAGTTGATTCTTTGATCGGTCAGGCTGGCTTGTGCGAAGGAGCTTTACTGACAGGATTCATCGAAGGCCTGATCGTCGTTGAACTAAGGTCGGTGACCACGCACATGCGACGGCGCCTTGGGCAGCCTCGGGCGGGAGGCCGTCGAGAACACGGGGGCAACGGGATCTCCGCTCTTATCACTGTTACCACCGCCGTAGAGACAGCCGAAATGTCGCCGCTCATCGCCAGCTTGTCGACGTGGTCTAGAACGCCATCGTCGGGTGCTATGGCTTCTGCGCCGGAAGTTCACGTCAAGACCGCTCGGCGTCTTAGCCACCGCGCGACATAAGAAAGGCCGTCCGCCTGCGCTGCTGTGCAGCTTCGGCGTGACGGCCTATGTCGATTGCGATTGCTGATTTCGTGATTCGTGATTGAAATCGCCAATCACAAATCACAAATCGTAAATCACAAATGTCTAGCCTCCGTTGGCGGCGCGACGCATGCCCTCGGTGACGATGCCGACTTTCTCGACGCCGGCGCCCTTCGCAGCGTCGATCACCAAAACGATGTCACCGTAGCGGATGTTGCCGTCGCCGACGATGAACATCGTCTTGTCCTTGCGCTCCTCGAAGATGGTGCGGAGGCGCTCGGGCAGTTCCTGCGGCGTGACATCCTGCTTGTTCACCGAAATCTTGTGGTTGCCGGTGTACTCGAGGACGATCTGACTCAGGTCGGTCGGCGCCTGCGTCTTCTGCTGCGTTTCCGCCGGCAGGTTCACGTCGAGACCGCGCTGCGACAGGGGCAGGGCGGCCATGAAGATCACGAGGAGCACGAGCAGCACGTCGATCATCGGCGTGATGTTCATGTCTGCGTTGGCCTGCGGAACGGAGGCCTTGAAGACCTTTTCCGCGCCGAAATGCTGGTGGGCGTGAGCCATGTTACTCGGCGCCTCCCGACCGGCGGGTCTCGGTGATCAGGCCCATGTCCTCGATTCCGGCCGCGCGCAGGTTATCCATCGCTTCCATCACGGCACCCCATTCGACGTCCTGGTCGGCCTTGATGATGACCGTCTTTTCCTTCTTGGTCTCGAGCGCGTCGGTCACGCGACGGGTCAGGTCGTCCTTCGGAACCTGCACCGCGTTCAGCCAGAAGCGCTTGTCGGCAGTGACGGCCACCACCGTCTGGTCCTGCGTCTGCGGCTTCTCGGAACTGTTCGTCGCGATCGGCAGCGTCAGGGAGACGCCCTGATTGAGGAGCGGCGCGACGATCATCATGATGATGAGCAGCACCAGCATGACGTCGACGAGCGGCGTGACGTTGATGTCGGACTTGACGCCACCGCCTCCGCCTAATTGCATTGCCATGACTGAATCTCCTATTTGTGATTGCTGATTTGTGATTTGTGATTGCTGGTCGCCGCCCGCAGCGGCCGGTCGCAAATCACAAATCGCAAATCACAAATTCGTTCTAGGCCGTCTTCTTGATGAAGTAGTCGACGAGTTCCGACGAGGAGTTGTCCATCTCCACGTTGAAGTACTCGAGGCGGCTGGTGAGGAAGTTGTAGAACCACACCGCCGGAATCGCCACGAACAGACCGAGCGCGGTTTCCACGAGCGCTTCAGCGATACCGGCCGAGACGGCGCCGATACCACCCGAGCCGGTCGACGCGATACCCACGAATGCGTTGATAACGCCGACGACCGTGCCGAGAAGACCGACGAACGGGGCCGTCGAGCCGATGGTGGCGAGGGTGTTGACGCCCTTCTTCAGGTCGTTTGCCGTCAACGCGGTGGCGCGCTGAATCGAGCGGCGGACGGTGTCGAGCAGGTCTTCACGCTGCAGGGTGCCGCCGCTTTCCTGCTGGAACTGGTATTCCTGGAGGCCGGCGAGCACGACCTTCGCGAGGTGGCTATAGCGGTAGTCCTTCGACGCGGACAGCGCAATCGCTTCCTTGAGCCGGCCGTCCTTCAGGTGCTTGGCGACCTGCGGGGCATAGAGCTTCGACTGCTTGCGCGCCTGACTGTAGGTGTAGATGCGCTCGATCGCGACGCCGACCGACCAGAACGACATGATGAAGAGCACGACGGCCACCGCGATGGCGACCGGGCCCATCGACTCGAACATGTCGATCAGGTTCAGACCACCACTCTCCTGCGCGAATGCCGGGGTGCTCACCAACACCAGACCGAGCCCCGTCATTGCGATCCGTCCGAAATTGCGACCTTTCATTACTGCATCCTCCGAAACGTAATAGTTGAAATGCGTGGTGGTTACTGGACCGTAGCTCACGAATCAGCAACGACGATCGCGTCGCGGCCCGCTCCAGCGGCCACGACGCATCGACGCGATGCTGCTTCAGTCGATACGCCCCCTCAGTTGAGCGTGAACTGCACCGTGACCGTCATGATGACGGCCACCGGCACGCCGTTGAGCAACGTGGGCGAGAACTCCCACTGCCGCACGGCGTCCATCGCTGCCTGGTCGAGCAGCGGAATGGACCGAAGCACGCGGGCGTCGGTCACCTTGCCGTTCTGCCCGATCGTCGCCTCGATGATGACCACACCCTGGACGCGCGCTGACTGGGCGATCGCCGGGTAGACCGGGTTGACGTGCTTGGTCTTCTGCGGTGGCTTGATATTGCCTCCGACACGGACCGGCGCGGCGGGCGGAGGCGGCGGGGGCGGCGGAGCTTCTGGCAGACCGCCGACGACGCCACCGACGACGCCGCCGGGGACGCCACCCTCGACACCAGTGCTGCGGTCGAAGTTCGTGTCGATGTTGGTTTCCGGCTTGATCTCGGCTGGGGCCTCGGTCGGGGCGGCGTTGGGATTCACGACCTCAACCGGCTTCGGCGCCTGAGCCTGTGGTGGCGGTGGGGGCGGCGGCGGGGGCGGCGGGGGCGGTGCGGCCGCCACGAAGGCGCTCATTGAATCCGCTGGCGTCGGAATGACGTCATAGGCCATCAGCGGGATGATCACAATCGCGGCGATGATCGCAGCCTCCAGCAGAATGGTCATCGCAACGGATGCCCCCTGCTTGCTCCCCATCTTGATGGAGGGGTCGACGATATCGCCAAACATGCGTTCTTCGCGTGGCACCGGCCTTACTCCTCAGTGTTAACTGGACGGGGCAACACCCCGTCCCGTTATGGACGGAGCGGACCCCGTCGTTATTGGACGGATCTGGACCCGTCGTTTCTGAACGGGGCTGAACCCGTCGTTACAGGACTGACGGCCCGTCATTACTGAACGGACAGCCCATTCGTGACCGGACGGGAGAGCTCCATTGCCAGACGGCAGCCTGAGATTTCCCGGCGGGGCGCCCAGCCCAACTCCACGAACGGACAACAGCCCAACTTCCCTGACCAACGTTCCCTGACAGGGCGGCTCCCCGCCTCGTCGACATCACAGCTCGAACCCGAGTCGCTGTGATCGTGCGTCTATACCGCCAATTGTTCCGGCCGCAGAGCGGCCGATATTACTAACCACCCAAAACAGTGTCAACGAACCGGCGCCCCGCCAAGGGCTACCGATGGACAGGTTAGACACCGATACTCCGAAAGTGCTCCGTTCCGCCATGCGGAGAACGCGGCATTTTATCGGCCGTTGTGGGCACGCACAAGGGGCGGCAACTGTCGTATTTGCGTCTCAAACCGACCCGCCGGATCGCCCGGTAATTCCACAGGTCAGAATCCCAACCCCAGCACTGCGAATCGGGCGAAGCGGCCTTCTGCTGTGCTCTTGTGCTCGAAATCGCCTCAGTCTGGAAACGTCGAACTCCGTTATTAAGAGCCGCCGATCCGCATTCCGTAGAACGATCGGTACACGAACACGATCGAGATCAGCAGGAACACTGCCGCCAGCCCATGGATCACGCCTGGCCCCATGTCACGGCCGAGGCTGACTGCGAGTTCCACCGCCAGCAAGCCGAACAACGTCGTGAACTTGATGACGGGATTCAGCGCCACCGATGAGGTGTCCTTGAACGGGTCGCCGACGGTGTCGCCCACGACCGTCGCCGCGTGCAGCGGCGTGTTCTTCATCTTCAGCTCGGTCTCGACGATCTTCTTCGCGTTGTCCCACGCGCCGCCAGCGTTCGCCATGAAGACCGCCTGATAGAGGCCGAACAGCGCAATCGAGACCAGGTAGCCGATGAAGAAGTACGGCTCGACGAATGCGAACGCGAGCGTGGCAAAGAATACGGTCAGGAAGATGTTGAACATCCCCTTCTGCGCGTACTGCGTGCAGATTTCAACGACCTTCTTGCTGTCCGCCACAGACGCCTTCGTCGACGCTCGTCGAGCTTGATGTTCGCCTTGATGAACTCAACCGCGCGATACGCTCCGGTTGTCACCGCCTGCGTCGAGGCGCCGGTGAACCAGTAGATGATCGCGCCACCCGTGATCAGGCCAAGCAGGAAGGGAGCGTGGAGCAGCGAAAGGTTGACCGCGAGCTCCGGCCGCAATCCATCGGTGAGCGCGACGATGATCGAGAAGATCATCGTTGTCGCGCCGACCACCGCCGTGCCGATGAGCACCGGTTTCGCGGTCGCCTTGAACGTGTTGCCAGCGCCGTCGTTCTCTTCGAGGAGATCTTTGGCCTTGTCGAACTGGACGGTCAGGCCGAAGTCCTTCTTCAGCTCCTGGTGGATGTTCGGGACGTTCTCGATCACCGACAGCTCGAACACCGACTGGGCGTTGTCGGTCACCGGCCCGTAGGAGTCGACGGCAATCGTGACCGGGCCCATGCCGAGGAAGCCGAACGCCACCAAGCCGAAGGCGAACACCGCCGGCGCGAGCATCAGGTCCGCCATCGCGGGACCGGAGGCGCTCACGAAATACGCAATCGACATCAGCGCGACGATGCTCAGCCCCAGCCAGTAGGCGCTGAAGTTGCCCGCCACGAAACCGGACAGGATGTTCAGCGAGGCGCCGCCTTCACGCGACGAGGTCACCACTTCCTTGACGTGGCTCGACTCGACCGACGTGAAGACCTTCACGAGCTCTGGAATGATTGCGCCCGCCAGCGTGCCGCAGGTGATGATCGACGCCAGCTTCCACCACAGCGTGCCGTCGCCGAGATCAGGAATCAATATGCTCGACACGACGTAGGTCAGCACCACCGAGACGATCGAGGTCAGCCACACGAGCGACGTCAGCGGCGCTTCGAAGTTCATACGGGCGGCGTTGCCGTATCGTCCCTTGGCGATCGCCTCGTTGACGAAATACGACAGCGCGCTCGCCACAATCATCATCACGCGCATCGAGAAGATCCAGACGAGCAGCTTGCCCTGAATTCGCGGGTCCCTCACGGCGAGCATGATGAATGTGATGAGCGCGACGCCGGTCACGCCATAGGTTTCGAATCCGTCCGCGCTCGGGCCGACCGAATCGCCGGCGTTGTCGCCCGTGCAGTCCGCAATGACCCCGGGGTTCCTCGCATCGTCTTCCTTGATGTTGAAGACGATCTTCATCAGGTCCGAACCGATGTCGGCAATCTTGGTGAAGATGCCGCCGGCAATACGGAGGGCGGCGGCGCCGAGCGACTCACCGATCGCGAAGCCGATGAAACAGGGACCGGCGTAGTCACCCGGGATGAACAGCAGGATGAGCAGCATGATCAGCAGCTCGACGCTGATCAGGAGCATGCCGATGCTCATGCCGGCCCGCAGCGGAATCGCATAGACCGAATACGGCTTGCCTTCCAGGCTGGCGAATGCGGTGCGGGAGTTCGCGTAGGTATTCACGCGGATGCCGAACCACGCCACGCTGTAGCTGCCGAGGATGCCAATCACGCTGAACAACAGGATGACCGGCAGCGTCGTCGCGACCGACTTACCGGGAATCGGGTTCAGCCACCCGTAGTAGCCGGCGATGATGACGGCGATGAACACCCAGAGCAGGAAGATGAACTTCCCCTGCGTGATCAGGTACGTCTTGCACGTCTCGTAAATCAGGTCCGAGACCTCGCGCATGGTCCGGTGGACCGGCAGGTTCTTCAGCTGGTTCAGGATCACCAGGCCGAACACGATGCCGAGCGCCGCCACGACCAGCCCGCCCATCAGGAGCATGCGACCGTTGTAGCCGCCGACCTCCACCTGATCGAGCGACGGCAGCACCAGGGCAGCCTCGCCGCCGCCCGCGCGTTCCACACCGGCCGCTTCCGGCTGTTGGGCCAGGGCCGCAGCGGGCAGGCCGAGCGCGCACAGCAGCGCCAGGGCTACGATCGCCCGCCGGGCGATTTGCTTCAACGAGTCGGACTTCACGGTCATTCGCTCCTCTGTCGCGTTCCCACTGCACCGGGCAGCGACATGCCGCCGGTGAGAAATATCCGGATGCCTTCCTCGACGTCGAGGTCGGGAAACACCGCCCGCTCGCGCGGGAAGACCACCACGTCGCCGATGTACAGGTGGTTCGTCGGCACGTACACGGCGATCAACGTTTCGGGCCCCTTGCCGCGGTCCACGGTGAATTCCTTCGTGAGGAATCCCATCGCCCAGCGCTGAGCGGAGTCCTCGACCAGAACGACGCGCTTGAATCCGTACTCGTTGTCGGGTGAGAACGCGACCACGAGCTGCTTGACCGGCGCGTAGATGGTCCGGAATACCGGGATCATCATCAGCCAGCTTTCCGCGCGATTCAGCACGCGGCGGCCGATGACGTTGGTAGCAACGGCGCCGACGGCCAGTACCACCAGCATCGTGGTCACGATGCCGAGGCCGGCGATGGCGGCGCGTCCCGCGGGCCCCGCCTCCCTTCCCAGTACCTGCTCGGCCAGCGGGGCCGTGAAACGGTCAATGATACCGAAGATCCAGTAGAGCGCCGCAAGGCTCACGATCACCGGGACCATCACGAAGAATCCCGCCAGCAGCCTCGCCCGAATCCACTGAATCACAGCACCCCCGCGGCGATCGCGGCGAGGATCAGCGATGCCGGCCGCGATCCGGTACCAGGCGAACGGACCGATAGCCCGACCGGCCGACGAACCGCAGAAACGGCTTCACGACCAGCAGCGCCGCCAGGAACGCCATCACGAAGCCGATGGCGATCTCCAGCCCGCGTTCAGGCGCCAGGTCGTGGCGAACCTCCCACAGAGTCGTGCGCGAACGCACCCGCCATCGTGGGCATCGCCAGGAAAAAGGAGAATTCTGCCGCCGCCGGCCGATCGAGCCCCATCAGCATCCCGCCGACGATCGTCGAACCGGACCGCGATGCGCCCGGAATGAGCGCCAGCATCTGAAACAGGCCGACGCCGACGGCTTGCGCTGCGTGGCGTCTGGTCCGCTTCGAACACGCGCGGACGTGGCCGGAACCGCTCGACCACCAGCATCACGATCCCGCCGACGATGAACGCGGCGGCGAACACGCTGGGCGTGGCGTACAGCACGCGCTTGACGAAACCTGCGAACAGCACGCCGGCGACGGCGGCCGGTAGGAACGCCAGCATCAGCATGACGGCAAACCGCCGCGAGTCGGGATCGGAAGCGAGACCGGTGGTGACGCGCACGATCTTGGTGCGATAGAGCCACATCACCGCCAGCACCGCCCCGAACTGGATGATGACGGTGAAGATGCCGCCGGGATCGGCAAAACCGAGCAGCCGCTCGCCGATCAGCAGGTGCGCGGTCGACGAGATCGGGAGGAACTCGGTGAGTCCCTCCAGAATCCCGAGGATGGCCGCCTTGACGTAAACCACGCGCTAGGAGGCGCGCGCTTTCCGCTGCTTGGAACGCTTCGAGCTGTGCCGCGCCAGCTCGCCGACGGCGCTGACGGGACCGCCGCCGACGCCGTCGCCGGGCGCAGCTGCTTGCGGCGCCAGAACGTCACGATCGCCGCGGCCACGAAGATGCTCGAGTAGGTGCCGGTGACGATGCCGACGATCATCGTGAAGGCGAACCCGTGCAGCACCTCGCCGCCGAACAGGAACAGCGCAATGGCCGAGAGCAGCGCCGTGCCCGCGGTGATCACCGTCCGGCCAAGCGTCTGGTTCAGCGCGATGTTGATGACGTCGTAGAGCGATTCGCGCCGGTGCGAGCGCATGTTCTCGCGCACCCGATCGAAGATGACGATGGTGTCGTTGGTCGAGTAGCCGGTCACCGTCAGGATGGCCGCGATGACGTTCAGCGTCATGTCGTAGCCGAAGAACGCCAGGAACGCGAGCGTGACCAGCACGTCGTGCACCGTGGCGACGACGGCGCCGACCGCGAACGAGAACTGGAAGCGGAACGCGATGTAGGCGAGGATGCCGGCGAGCGACAGGAAGAACGCCCACAACCCTTTCTCGCGTCAGCTCCTCGCCGACGGCCGGACCGACAATCTCCGTGTTGGCGACGGTGAAGTGCCGAGAGTTCGCCTTTCCGCAGCGCGTCTTCGACGCTGCTTCGCCACCTTGCTCAGCGATCTCGCCCTGCTCACCGCCGACCTGCGGGACGCGCACCATGACGCGATGCTGCGCCGGATCGCCGTAGTTCTGGACGATCGCGTCCTCTCCGCCGCCGGGATAGTTGCGGTTGAGCGCCTGGCGGACGGCATCGATGCTCGGCGTCTGATCGAATTCGGCGACGATGGCCGTGCCGCCGGCGAACTCGATCCCGAGTTTCATGCCCTTGGTCGCAATCATGCCGATCCCGGCGAGGATCACGATCCAGGACAGGATGACGGCGTGCCAGCGCCACCGCAGGAAGTCGATATTGGTCTTATGGAAAAGATGCATAGCTATCTAGATTGAAAGCGCGTCGACCTGCTGGCGCTTGCCGAGCGCCAGTTCGAACATCGTCTTCGACACGAAGGTCGAGGTGAACAGGTTCGACGCCAGACCGATGAACAGCGTCATCGCGAAGCCGCGAATCGGGCCGGTGCCGAACTGGAACAGGAACAGGGCGCCGATGACCGCTGAGATGTGCGTGTCGAGCAGCGTCATGAACACGCGGCTGAAGCCGGCGTTCACGGAGGCTCGGACCGGTCGCCCGGCCTCGAGCTCCTCCTTGATGCGCTCGAAGATCAGCACGTTCGAGTCGACGCCGATGCCCATCGTCAGCACGAAGCCGGCGATACCGGGCAGTGTCATGACCGCACCGATGTAGGCCATCAGGCCGAGCAGGATGATCAGGTTGAAGAGCAGCGCGACCACCGCGTTGACGCCCGACAGCTTGTAGTAGATGAGCATGAAGACGACGATCAGGACCAGCCCGACCACCGAGGCGATGCACGCCGGACTTGATCGCGTCGGCGCCCAGGGTTGGACCGATTGTCTCTTCGCGCAGGTAGTCCATTTCCGCCGGCAGCGCCCCCGAGCGCAGCACCAGCGCCAGGTCCTGCGCCTCCTGCGTCGTGAAGCTCCCGAAGATTTGTCCGTTGTCGGTGATGCGGCCGTCGATCCGGGGCGCGGAGAACACCTTGTTGTCGAGCACGATGGCCAGGTTGCGGCCGATGTTCTGCTCCGTCAGCGTTCCGAAGCGGCGGGCGCCGTCGTTGCTCAGCGTGAAGCTGACCGCCGGCTGATTGTTCTGATCCAGCGACTGCCGGGCGCTGCGCAGGTCGCGACCGGTGATCGGCGCGATGCGGCGGAGGACGTAGTAGATGGTGCTGCCCGGCGCCGCCCCGGCGTTGGCCGGATCGCTCGTGCCCGGCACGATCGCCAGGTCCGGCGGCAGGTTGTTGTTGTACGCCTGCAGCGCCGCCTCCTGCGTCGGGAACGGACCCTGCTCCACCAGCTTCAGCTCGAGCAGACCAGGAGAACCGATGATGTTCTTGGCGCGGTTCACATCGTCGAGGCCGGGAAGCTCGACGCGGATGTGGTCGCCGTCCTGTCCCTGACGGGCGATGCTCGGCTCGGCGACGCCGAGCTCGTTGACGCGACGCTCGATCGTCTGCTGCGCCTGGACCACCGACTCTTCACGCAGCTGACCGCTCCACGTTCGGCTTCATCGTGAACGTGTAGGTGCCGTTCGCTCCGGGAGCGCGATCGAAATTCGTCTCGACGCTGGTGCTCGCCAGCGCCTGCCGGAACGCGGCGTCCTGCGCCGACGGCACGCCTTCGATGCGGAACTGCTTCTCGCTGGTCACGGTGGTCGCGCCCACCGAAACGCCGGCCGTGCGCGCCGCTTCGGCCACGCGCTGCATCTCCAGCTCGGTCTCGACGCGGAGTGCCGTGTCGGTCTTGACCCGCAGCACCAGGTGGACGCCGCCCTTCAGGTCCAGGCCCAGCTTCAGCTGCTTGTTCATGATCGCCTGCGGTGCCGGCAGGTGATACATCGACGCGAGAATCGGATACACGCCGACGACGCCGAACAGGATCAGGACGGCGAGGCACAGCAGGATCTTCCAGCGAAGGTTCTTGTTCATGAATTCGACTCGACGGGCGGCTGCCCCTGGTAGCCGACGATGGCGGCCCGGGACACGTCCACCTTGACGTTCTGAGCGATCTGCAGCTGCACGGCATCCTCTTTCAGCTTGGTGATCGTGCCGAACATGCCGCCGGAGGTGACGACTCGATCACCCTCTTTCAGTGCCTGCAGAAACGCCTGCACCTTCTGCTGCTTCTTCTTCATGGGCAGCACGAGGATGAAATAGAAGATCGCCAGCATGGCGATCAGCGGGATGAAGGAGACCAGCGGGTTCGCCCCCTGCTGAGGCGTGGCCATCGCCAGCACGAATGTGTCCAGGCTCATGATTCCAGAGGCAGGCGGGAAACCGAACGAACGAACTCCTGCCTGAAATTTTCGAAGGTCCGAAACGCTATAGCCTCTCTGATCGACCGCATCAAGTCAAGGTAAAAGGTCAGATTATGCAAGGTGTTAAGGGCTGCCGCGGTCATCTCGCCGGCCATGTACAGATGGCGAAGATAGGCGCGGGAATGGCGGCGGCAGGTGTAGCACCCGCAGCGGGGATCGAGCGGTCCTTCGTCTTCGGCGTAGCGCGCGTTCTTGATGTTGACCCGCCCCTCGCTGGTGAAGAGCTGGCCGTTACGCGCGTTCCGCGTCGGCATGACGCAGTCGAACATGTCGATGCCCCGGGCGACGCACTCGACCAGGTCCTGCGGCGTCCCGGCTCCCATAAGGTAACGCGGGTGGTCGCCCGGCAGCCGTGAGGCGGTCGCCTGGGTGACCTGATACATCAGATCGACCGGCTCTCCGACGCTGAGTCCGCCGATCGCATAGCCCTCGAACCCGATCGCCACGGTCGCATCCGCGCTGCGCATCACGCAGGTCCTGGAACACCCCGCCCTGGACGATGCCGAACTGCGCCTGTCCGGCATTGCTCACCGTGACATCCTGCTGGCGACCAGACCGCAGCTCCAGCAGGCGGTTGCGGCAGCGGCTCGCCCAGCGGATCGATCGCTCCATCGAGGCAGCGGCCGACTCGCGCGTCGCCGGATACGCCAGGCACTCGTCGAACACCATCGCGATGTCGGAACCGAGCCGCGCCTGGATGTCGGTGGCGCGCTCCGGTGTCAGCAGGTGGCGCGAGCCGTCGAGGTGCGACTGGAACTCGGCACCCTCTTCGCGGATGACACGCCGCTCGGCGAGGCTGAAGACCTGAAAGCCGCCGCTGTCGGTGAGGATCGGTCGCGTCCACCCGATGAACCGGTGCAGACCGCCGCGGCGGGCGATCAGCTCGTCACCGGGCCGCAGGAACAGGTGATAGGTGTTGCCGAGGATGATCTCGGCGTCCATCTGCTCCAGGTCGCGATGCAGTGTCGCCTTGACGGATCCCTGCGTCCCGACCGGCATGAACGCCGGCGTCTGCACGACGCCGTGCGGGGTCTCGAATTCACCGAGCCGCGCCAGGCCGTCCGTGCCCTTGCAGCGTGAAGCGGAAGCTCACGCCTTATTATTCCGGGAACGGCATTATTCCGATAACACTGACAGACAGCGCAAGCTCCCGAAAAGCACCTCATGCCGTTCCGGTTCTCTACGGACTGGACTCGATGCCCAAGCTACGAGTGGCCGTGATCTTCGGCGGGAAGTCAGGCGAGCACGAAGTCTCGATCGCCTCCGCCGCCTCGATTTTCAAGCATCTCGATCCGCAGCGATACGACGCGCTGCCCGATCAAGATCGAGAAGGACGGTCGCTGGATGCTCGACCGGCGAGGTCCCGAAGGCGATTTCGGCCGCCGACGTCCACCAGCAGATCGACGGTCCATCAGCCCCGAGCCCAGGCGTCGGCCTGCAGCCGATCGACCCGACCACCGCCGCTCACCGCCGGCTCCATCGACGTCGTCTTCCCCGTGCTGCACGGCCCGTTCGGCGAGGACGGCACCGTGCAGGGGCTGCTGGAGCTGGCCAACGTGCCGTACGTCGGCGCCGGCGTCCTCGGCTCGGCGGTGGGCATGGACAAGGCGGTGATGAAGACGCTGTTCCTGGCCACGGAATCTGCCCGTCGGCCCGTACGCGGTCGTGCTCCGACCGGAATGGACGCGCGACGCCGCCGGCGTGACGCGGCGCGTCGAGCACGGAGCTGCGGTTTCCGGTTTTCGTGAAGCCGGCCAACCTCGGTTCGAGCGTCGGCATTTCGAAGGCGAAGGACGCCGCTCAGTTCCACGACGCGATGGACGATGGCGCTGCAGTACGACCGGAAGATCGTGATCGAAGCGGCCGTCCCGAATGCCCGGGAGATCGAGTGCGCCGTCCTCGGCAACGACGACCCGGAAGCATCGATTGCCGGCGAGATCATTCCGCTGCGCGAGTTCTACGACTACGAAGCGAAGTACATGGACGCGAACGGATCGCGGCTGGAAATTCCCGCCGCCCTCACCGCAGCGGATCAGGCCGAGCGAGATCCGCCGGATGTCGATCGAGGCATTCCGCGCGTGCGACCTGTCCGGACTGGCGCGCGTGGACTTCCTGATGGCGCGCGACACCGGCGAGATCTTTCTCAACGAAGTCAACACGCTGCCCGGGTTCACCACCATCAGCATGTACCCGAAGCTGTGGGAAGCGAGCGGGCTCGCGCTATGCCGCAACTGCTCGATCGCCTGATCACGCTCGCACTCGACCGGCATCGCGAAAAGCAGCGGCTTCGCACCAGCGTCACGTAACGGAGAGTGTCACGTGGCACGTTGGAAGTGAGACGGAAGTTGAGGCGTCGCGAGGGATCGATTTCGCCCGCCCGTCGCCCGTCGCACTTCGGACTTCGCATTTCGCACGTGCTGGCGTCGGTCCTGTTCCTCGCCGCCGGCGCGGCGTCGCCTTCGGCGCAGCGGCCGGGCACGCTGACGGCCGCGCCGCAGATTTCCCGAGTCTACGACGCCATCTTCGACGCGCGCTTCGAGCAGGTTCCGGCGCTGCTCGCGCAGACGTGCCCGCCGGCGCCGCTCGGAGGTCTGCACGCTGCTCGACGTCGTCAGCCTGTGGTGGCAGATCCAGATCGATCCGGAGAACCGCTCGCGCGACGCGCAGTTCCTCGACCGCGCGGATGCCGCGATCGCGGCCGTGGATGCGTGGACGAAGCGCGAACCGGAGCGGGCCGAGGCATGGTTCTATCTGGGCGGCGCCTACGGCGCACGCGCGCAGCTGCGCGTGCTGCGCGGCGAGACGCTGGCTGCCGCCCGCGACGGCAAGCGCATCAAGGAGGCGCTGGAACGCTCGCTGGCGCTCGACCCGATGCTGCAGGACGCCTACTTCGGCTCGGCCTGTATCACTACTACGCCGGAGTCGCGCCGGCCGCGGCCAAGATTCTCCGCTTCCTCCTCGCGCTGCCGGGCGGTGACCGGGCCGCCGGGATGGACGAGATGCTGCGCGCCCGCAACGGCGGACAGGTCCTGCGAGACGAGGCCGACTACCAGCTCCATCTGATCGATCTCTGGTACGAGAAGCAGCCACAGCACGCGCTGGCGCTGTTGCGCGGTCTTCGCGATCGGCATCCGCGCAACCCGCATTTCTGGGAGCTGATCGCCCGCGTCGAGGACGTCTACCTTCACGATTCCACGGCCAGCGTGCGGTCGTGGCGTGCGCTGCTGCAGGCGGCCGACGGCGGACGTGTGGCGATGCGCGACGATGGCCGAAGCGAGCGCGCGGCTGGCGCTCGCGCCGCATCTCGACGCCGATGTACGAGACCGACCTGGCACTCGACTATGTCCGGCGGGTGATCGCCGCGAATCCGGCGGCGCCGTTCGGCGCGGTGCAGCGCGCCCATCAACTGCAGCGACGCTACCAGGAGCGGCTGGAGGCCCCGACCGACACGGCGCGCGCCTATCGGCTCTCGCTCGCCGGCTGGCGCGCCTACGAGCGCGGCGCGCTGCCGGAGGCCGTCACGCCTCTTGAATCAGTCGATCGCGCTGCGGCCGAAGGAGATGGTCGCGCGCTACCGCCTGGCCCGCGTCCTCGACGCGCAGGACGACGACGATGCCGCAGTCGAGATGTTCGAGTCGGTGCTGCTGTCGTTCGAGACTACGCCGCCGGCGTTCTATGCCTACGCGTGCGTCGACGCGGCGCGGCTGTACGAGCGGCGCGGCGACACGGCGCGCGCGATCGAGCTGTATCGCCGCGCCCTGCCGATCTATGGCGCCGATCCGCAGACGAAGGAAACCGCGCAGCGCGCGCTCACTCGGCTCGGCGCTGAACGATGATGGCCTGATCAACTCCCAACTCCCAACGTCTGTCGCTCGACCAACTTCCAACGCCTTTCGCGCGACCCACTCTCAACGTCTTTGCCCGACCGACTGCCTACTGCAAGAACAATTGAACGCTCAACGATCGAACGAACAGGCGTGTGGGAGTTGGGGACGCGTCAGTCGTTGGGAATTGGGCGTTGCGCTCGCTCGCAAACACGTGGTGATCTATCGCGCGCACGCGATCGGGCCGACACTTGACAGCGGGTGCTGAAATGAGCGTGCTCGACGCGATGATTTTTTGACAAGCCGCGCGATTTTGTGCTTGACAGCGTTCGAATCTCACCCATAATCTACATCTGGTATGAGGGTGGATGGCTCAGCCCACCCGTTGTGACGGCCGAGCGGTCCGTCGGAGGCTGAGTCGCTAACTCCTAAGGAGAGAGCTAATGGCGAAGAAGGCTGCCAAGGGCGCGAAGAAGAAGGCCGCGAAGAAGCGGTAGTTCTTCCGCAAGCTTGAAGGGGTGCTCGTTGGAGCACCCCATTTTTTTATCTGTAGAACGGGATCGCGACGCGGTCCCGTCACACCAGTTGCTGCTGCTCCCACGGGACAGCCTACGACGCGAGGTCGCTGACATCCGGGCCGACGTGCCAGGCGGCAGAGTGCGCCGGATCGTGCGGCGGGACGCTCGCACACTCCAGACCGGAAGGTGAAGGGGGGGATTTCAAATGGCGAAGAAGGCAGCAAAGGGCGCGAAGAAGAAGGCGGCGAAGAAGAAGTAGTTCACGCGCGAAAGATGAACGCGAAAGATTAAAAGGGGACCGCCATCCGGTCCCCTTTTTTATTGCTCACCTGTGATGCGCTCGCCCGTCCCTCAACGCGCGAGGACGGTGCGGTGTCGCGACGCGGCGGCGGTGGCTGCGGCGGCGTCACCCCATCCCACACCCGCACGCTGCGGATCACGTCCCACGGCGACCAGGCGATCGACGACATCCATTCCCGTGACGACGTGACCGAACACCGTGTAGCGGCCGTCGAGGTGCGGCTGCGGTGAGTGCGTGATGAAGAACTGGCTGCCGCCGGTGTCCTCCCAGTCGAGCGCCATGCCGACCGTGCCGCGCAGATAGGGACGCTGGTTGATTTCGTCACGAATCGAGTAGCCGGGCCCGCCCTCGCCGTCGCCACGCGGATCGCCGTCCTGCACGACGAAGTCCGGGACGACACGATGAATCCCGTTGCCGTCGAAGAAGCCTTTGCGCGCCAGCGTCATGAAGTTGTTGACCGTCACCGGCGCATCCGCAATCGCGAGCTCGATCTCGATCGTGCCCTTGTCGGTTTCAATGAACGCATGCGGCGAGAAGCCGGGATTGACGAGCGCCTGCCACTCCTGATCGTCGACCGGACGAGGCTGCGAGGCCGGCCGGATCGCCTCGGGTCCGAGCGCGTTGGTGGCGACACCGGCAGCACGCATCATCGTGAGCACGCGCACGCGCACCGCCCAGTCGCGGTCCCGCAGCCCCTCCTGGAGGAGCGGCCACGCGGCGGTTTGATTGAGCTGGTTGAGCGCGGTCAGAATCGCCACCCGGGCCACGTACGTGCTGTCACCAAGCGACTGCCTTGTAGGCCTCGGTCAAGCGGCGCAACCGCGTCCGCGGATTTCAATTCGGCAAGCGCGGCGGCGGCGTGGGCGCGCACCACGAAGTCGTCCGTCTTCAACTGTTCGATCAGCAGCCGGGTGGCGTCCGGCAGCTTGGCCGCAACGATCGCGTCGATCACCGCGGGAACGACCCGCTGATCCTGATCGGACAGCATCGGCAGTCAGGAGCGCGGCCGCTCCGCTCTGCCGGGACGCTGCCGAGCGCCGCCGCCAGCGCGACCCGAACCGTCCAGTCGCGGTCGGGATCCATCGACGACAGCGCCAGCATGAGCGAATCCGGATCGACTCGAGCCAGCGCCCGCAGGGCGGCGGCTCGGACTGGACGGAGCCGGATCGGACAACAGGTCCTGCAGCAGATCGACCGACGCGCTCGTCGACCAGGGCCGCGAACGCGGCCAGCGCTTCCTGCCGCAGCTCGGGATCGGCCGACGGATCGTCGTGAATCGCCAGCAGCGTTTCCGCCGACGGACGTGTCATTGACCGCGACGAGCCCGCGAATCGCCTCGACCGTCAGTGCCGGCTGTCGGTTGCCCTGATCGACGACCTGCCGGAACAGCGTTCGAGCGCTGGCCGTCTTGTGACCGGCAAGCCCCTTCAGCGCGAAGGCCGCCGTGTATCGGCCCGGCGTGGTGGCCAGCGAGAGCAGCGCGGGTACGGCCCGCGCGTCGTTGACGCGCTGCAGCGCATAGGCAACCGGCCACCAGCGCGAGACCGGTTGGCCCGCAGCGTCCAGCACGCTGGCCGCGAGCTGATCGTAGGCGCCGAGGCGCGTCAGCGCATACAGCGCCAGTCGCGCGGCTTCCGTGCGGCGGCTGAAGCGGATAGGTCGAGATCGTCGGGTTCAATCCCGTTCAGCGCACCAGCCTTGACCTGCGCCTGCAGCATCATGCCGATTGCTGCCGCGTCGCTCTTGTCGCCAATGCAGAGCGAGCGCCTTCCGCGGCACGCCCCTGCACGATGGGTTCGCGATCGGTGAGCGCCGTCAGCAACGGCGTCCGCGCCGTGGCGTCGCCGATCAGCCCGAGCGCGAACGCCGCCATCTGCCGAACTTCGGGCTCGCTGTCGTTGGCCAGTCGATCCGCCAACGCCGGAATGGCCTCCGGCGAGGTGCACGCGTCCGAGCGCCAGCGCCGCGCGGCGGCGGACGCGCCCTTCCGGATCGCCGAGCAGCTGCAGCGAGATCGGAGGGCGGGGGTGGCGCATACACGACCGGCTGATTGCGCGAGGCGGGGCGCAGCACCGCCGGGGGAGGCGGATTGGGGTCGCGCAGCAGGCGCTGATCCTCGAGCCGGACCATCCAGGCGAGCTTCTGTTCCCACGTGACGACCGTCGTGGGCGGGGGGGCTGGGGTCGTGACGACTGGCGCGGTGGACGTCGGCATGCAGCCGGTCGCGACCAGCGCCAGCGCAGCGACGACCGGGAGTGAAGAAAACCTGAGGATGCGCGATGCCATGGTGGCCGCCTGCCAGCCGAAGCTCCCGTCACCACTCGTCCGCCGTCGCGCGAAGCGCTCCAGCGGACAGCCTTCGCGTGAACGGAGCGAACGCTGGATAATAGCATCTGGCTCCCGGCCTGTATCCCGCGCTCAGACATCAATGGATTCTCGCTACATCGCGATCGAAGGACCGATCGGAGTCGGGAAGAGCTCGCTTGCCGAGCGTCTCGCCGCTCGACTCGACGCAGCGCCGGTGCTCGAGGAGAAGGACAATCCGTTCCTGGCCGACTTCTACAGCGGCCGCCCAGGCGCAGCGCTGCAGGCGCAGTTGTTCTACCTGCTCAGCCGCCATCGCCAGCAGCAGACGCTTCAGCAGGGTGACCTGTTCGCCACGGCCACGGTGTCCGACTACCTGTTCGACAAGGACAAGATCTTTGCGTACGTGAATCTCGACGACAACGAACTGTTCATCTATCAGCGTCTGTACGACCTGCTGGTGAAGGACGTCCCGGCGCCCGACCTGGTCGTCTACCTCCAGGCACCGACCGACGTTCTCCTGCGGCGCCTCCGCGATCGTGCGCGCGAACTGGACGAAGAGCTGCCAGAACCCGGTGCCGACTACCTCCGTGAAGTGAACGAGGCCTATCAGCACTTTTTCTTTCACTACTCCGCGACGCCTCTGCTGGTTGTCGAGACCTCTCACCTGGATCTGCAGAGCGACGACGCGCTGGACGATCTGATCCGTCAGATCGACAGCATGAACCGGGGGACAAGGTATTACGTACCCAGGACGTGAATCTCGGACGGAATCAGGCCTGATTCCCGCTGATTCCCCCTGATTCCTGAATCCTGGATCCTGGATTCCTGGTACAGTCATCCCCAATGGCCTGGTTCAAGAAGACCCGCAAGCCGATCGCGTCGGCAACGGCCGAAAAGCCGAGCCGGGTCCCGGAGGGACTCTGGGTCAAGTGTCCCGGATGCGCGCAGCTGATCTACAAGAACGACCTCGAACAGAACCTCAACGTCTGCCCGAAATGCGCGCATCATTTCCGCATCACCTCGGTCGAACGCCTGCGAGCGCTCTTCGATGACGGGAAGTATGCCGAGCACTACACCGACCTCTCGTCCACCGATCCGCTGCAATTCACCGATACCAAGCCATACCGCGAACGCCTCCAGAAGACCATTCAGACGACGGGTCTGAAGGACGCCTGCGTCGTCGCCACCGGTCGCATGGACGGTCTCGACATCGTCGTCGCGGCCATGGAGTATCAGTTCATCGGCGGCAGCATGGGCGTGGTCGTCGGCGAGAAGATTACGCGCGCGATCGAGATGGCGATCGAACGTCGCCAGCCTGCGCTTGTCGTCTCCTGCTCCGGCGGCGCCCGCATGATGGAGGGTGCGCTGTCGCTGATGCAGATGGCGAAGGTGTCGGCGGCACTCGCCCGCCTGGACCGGGCGCGGCTACCCTTCATCTCGATTCTGACCGATCCCACGACCGGCGGGGTCACCGCCAGTTTCGCGATGCTCGGCGATCTCAACGTGGCGGAACCCAAGGCGCTGATCGGGTTTGCCGGGCCGCGCGTCATCGAACAGACGATCCGGCAGAAACTCCCGGAAGGATTTCAGCGAAGCGAGTTCCTGCTGGAGCACGGCATGCTGGACCTCATCGTCGACCGCCGTGATATGAAAGCCACGCTGTCACGGGCGCTGCGGTTCATGCGCACCGAGCCCCGTCCGGCCGAGCCGGAACCGGTGCCGGTTGGCGCCGGCGTTGGCATCGCGGACCGCCCGCGGTAGCGAGCATGCTCGACAGGCTCTTCGCGCTCGAGACGTTCGGCATCAAGCTGGGTCTCGACAACATCACCCGTCTGTGCGCTGCGCTCGATCATCCCGAGCGCCGCTTTACCACGCTGCATGTCGCCGGCACGAACGGGAAGGGTTCGGTGACGGCGATGGTCCATGCGGCCCTGCTCGCCGGCGGGCGTGCGGTCGGCCCGCTACACCTCGCCGCACCTGTTGTCGCTGAACGAGCGATTCGTGATCGGCGCCAGGCCGGTCCCCGAGGACACGCTGGAAGCGGTCGGGACCGAGGTACTCGACCTCGCCGATCGCCTGCGCGACGCCGGCACGCTGAGCGTGACGCCCACGTTCTTCGAAGTGACCACCGCCATCGGCTTCGAGTTGTTCCGTCGTGCGAACACCGAGGTGGGGGTGATCGAGGTGGGGCTCGGCGGCCGGTTCGACGCGACCAACGTCATCGAGCCGGTCGCCGGTGCGATCACGACGATCGCGTTCGACCACCAGCAGCACCTGGGAAACACGCTCGCGCAGATTGCGTTCGAAAAGGCCGGCATCATCAAGCCCGGCATGACGGTCGTCGCGGGCCCGCTGCCGCCCGACGCCACACGCGTCGTCCGGAACGCAAGCCTGGACCGCGGCGCCACCCTGCTCGAGACCGCCGACCTGTCGATGGGGGTGGAGATGCAGGACGGCCGTGCGCGAATCACGGTTGAAACGCCGGTGGCCATGTATGGACCGCTCCGGCTCGCGCTGCGCGGCGAGCATCAGGCGGCAAATGCGCTGGTGGCGATCCGCCTGCTGGAAGCGGCACAGGCGCACGGCATTTCGATCGAGCAGTCGGCTATCGTGCGCGGGCTGGAGACCGCCGAGTGGCCGGCGCGGCTGGAACTGCTGACGATGGGCGGCGGCAAGCGCATCCTGCTCGACGCCGCACACAACGCCGAAGGCGCCGCGGCGCTGGCGTCATACCTGCGCCGGTGGCATCCCGAGCGGCCCACGCTGGTGATCGGCATCATGCGCGACAAGGACGTCGACGAGATCCTGCGGCCCCTGCTCCCCTGCGTCTCGCGGGTGATCACCACGGCCGCTCCAACGCCGCGCGCCCTGCCGGCCGCTGATCTGGCCCATCACATCGGGCCGACAGCGAATGTCATTGCCGAACCGCTGGAAGCAATCGAGCACGCGATGCGCATGAGTGACACCGTCTGCGTCGCCGGGTCGATCTTCCTCGCCGGCGCGGTCCGGGACGACCTCAAGCGGCGTGCTATTCTGTCGTGACCTGTCCATTGACGAACTGACGAATTTGCGAATTGACGGATTTGGAGCTGACGGGCGGTAACGGCGTCCCTGCAGCCCGACGATCCACAGCTGGTCATTCGCTCAATCGTGAGACCTCCGAGTGTGAAAGCCCTCCGTTTTTCCCCCGTTCGTCAATTCGTCAATCCGTCGATTCGTCAATGCGGGCGTCGCACGCTCCTGGCGTGTCTGGTCTGCGCCGTATTGGCCGCGCCGGTGCGGGCCGAGCAGGCGCAGCAGCCTCCGGCGCCAGCGCCGCCGGCGGGCGGCGTTGACGAGACCGTTCAACGTCGCTTCGGGCAATCGGGAAATCCGCGACGGGCACGTGATCGACTGCGGCGATGCGGTGTACGAGATGGCGAACGGCGTGAAGTTCTTCGCCGACTGCATCGACTACGAACCGGATACTCACCAGATCATCGCGCGGGGGAACGTCGTCTTCACCAACCCGGAGGGCCGCATCGCCGCGGAGACGATCGAGTTCAACATCCAGACAGGCCTCGGCACGTTTCACGAGGCGAACGGTCTGATGTCGTTGGGGCCCAAGGCCGACCGGAAGCAGTTCGGGAATCAGGAGCCCGACGTCTACTTCTGGGGCAAGACGATCGAGAAGCTCGGGCCGCGGAAGTACCACATCACCGAAGGCGGATTCACCACCTGTGTCCAGCCGACGCCGCGATGGGACCTCCGCACGGGCAACGTGACCTTGAACCTGAACGACTACGCGTTTGCGCGAAATACCGTCCTGCAGGTGAAGGGTGTTCCCATCTTCTATTTCCCGTTCGTCTATTACCCGATCCAGGACAGCGACCGTGCCACGGGGTTCCTGCTCCCGACATACGGCACGTCGACGCTGCGCGGACAGGCGTTCAGCAATGCCTTCTTCTGGGCGATCGATCGCAGTCAGGACCTGACGTTCTTCCACGACTGGTTCACGAAAACGGGACAGGGCTTCGGGGCCGAATATCGCTACGTCGCCAATGCGCAGTCGTACGGCAACGTGCGCTATTACCTTCTCGATCAGCACTCCAGTCAGTACACGCTCGACAACGTCGTGACAACGCTGCCGGCGACCAAGAGTTTCGAACTGGCCGGCAACGCCACGCACATCCTGACGCCGCGGTGGCGCGCGCGCGGACGCGTCGATTACGTATCCGACATCCTGACGCAGCAGATCTATCACCAGAACGTTGCGCGCGCGTCGAACCCGATGCGCACGATCGACGGAAATCTGTCCGGCGCGTGGAACCTGGTGAACGTCAACGCGTCGGTCCAGTGGACCGAGGTGTTCAGCAGCCAGCGGCAATCGCAGCAATACGGCGGAACGCCGCGAATCATGACGACGGTGGCGCCGCGGCAGCTGTTCGGGATGCCGATCTACGCGGGCGTGAACTCGGATTACGCCTACCAGCCGTACCGCACGCATCAACAACGGTGTCGTCACGGACGACAGGAGCCTGCACCGATTCGACATCAGCCCGACGGCCCGGTTCCCACTCTCGAAATTGACGTTCCTTACCGTGAATTCCAGCGCGACGTACCGAAACACCTATTACAGTCGCAGCTACGACGCGACCGGCGTCATCGTGGACGAACCGCTCGACCGTCAGTACATCCAGCTGCGCTCGCAGGTGATCGGGCCGGTGCTGACGAAGATCTGGGACACGCCGGAGAGCTCGCGGACGCAGCGGATGAAGCACGTCATCGAGCCGACGTTCACGGCCGACTACTTCACCGACATCGCCAACTACCAGGCCACCCCTTACAACTCCGACCCGTCGGACCGCGTCATTGGCGGTCTGGCGCAGCTGACGTACGGCATCAACAACCGGCTGTTCTATCGCAGCCGCCCCACCGAGGGGCCGGCGGGACGAAGCACGACGCGCGAGTTCCTGACGGTCGGTGTGCAGCAGACCTACTACACGAAGCCGCTCGGCGCCACGACCGACACGCAGTACACGACGGCGGCGTCGACGCCGGCGTCGTTGTCGCCGGTGGCGCTGACGGCCCGCTTCACGTCCGTCCACGCTGGTGGATGCCAATTCACGCATCGAGTACGACGCCTCGGGTCACGGGCTGCAGCTGCTCTCGCTGGGCAGCAGCCTGAGCCTGGGCGGGAATACGTCGAACCTGACGTTCAGCCGCACGCATATCGGGGCGAGCACCAACTCGTTCATGTCGGGCTCCACGAGCATGGCCTTCCGCCAGAACCGCCTCCGCGGGACCTATGCGCTCAGCTGGGACATCGAGCGCGGCTACGTCGTGTCGCAGCGCACGTCTGCGTCCTACCTGGCGCAGTGCTGTGGCTTCGAAGTGGATTTCCAGAAATACAACTACACGATCCTGAGCGGCGCACCGATTCCCTCCGATCGCCGCCTGAACTTCTCGTTCATCCTGGCGGGGCTCGGCACGTTCTCGAACTTCTTCGGCGCCTTTGGCGGATCGCAGCGGTGAGGTCGAGCGTGACAACCGCAAACCAGTTGCGACCGGACGGGCCGGTGCTGGTGACCGGTGCGGCCGGCTTTGCCGGTGGCCATCTCCTCGAGTTGCTCGCCGGGCGGCAGGAGCTGGTTGCGTGGTCGCGCGCCACACCCTCGCCGGAACTGGCACCGCTCGCCCGTTGGCAGCAGGTCGACCTGCTCGATCGCGCTCGCGTTCGTTCGGCCATTGGCGAGGTGCGGCCGGCGGTGGTCTACCACCTGGCGGGCATCTCGCACGTGGCGGAGTCGTTCAGCGATCCCGTCAAACCGCTGTCGGGAAACGTGCTCGGCACCCATCACCTGTTCGACGCCTTACGGCGCGCCGGACTCAGCTGCCGCGTCGTCGCTGAGCGGTTCGGCGACCGTCTACGCGTCGTCCGAGGTCTCCCTTGACCGAGGACTCGCCGCTCGCGCCGGCGAGCCCGTACGGTCTGAGCAAGCTCGCTCAAGAGCAACTCGGATTGCGCGCCGTTACGGAGGACGGGTTGGGGGTGGTGGTGGCGCGCGCCTTCAATCACACCGGACCGCGACAAACGCCCTCCTTCATGGCGCCAACGGTGGCGCGGCAGGTGGCGTTGATCGAGCGGGGGCAGTTCGAACCGGTCATCCACATCGGCAACACGAGCCCCCGACGGGATCTCAGCGACGTCCGCGACGTGGTCCGCGCCTACGAAGCGCTCATGGAACGGGGGCAACCAGGTGGAATCTACAACGTGGCGTCTGGCGTCGGCCGTGCCGTGGGCGAGGTGCTCGACGCCCTGATCTCACGATCGCGCGTACCCGTGCGAACCGAAGTCGACCCGGCCCGGATGCGTGCGACCGACGTCCCGATGCTCGTCGGCGACGCCACTCGCCTGCGCAACGAAACCGGCTGGCAGCCGCAGATTCCGTTCGATCAGATGATCGACGATCTGCTGGGCTACTGGCGAGGGATGGTAGATCGATAACTCCCAACTCCCAACGTTTGTCGCGTGCCCAACTCCCAATGCGGCATCCAGTGTTGTGGCCGTGGCGTGGTGCCCCGCGGCACCGCGCCACACGGCGCCAGTGCGAGTCCGTATGGCCGGAGGAAAACCGGGGCAACTGTTTTGGCATAGCCGCCCTCTCCGGGGGCGGAGCTGAGGGGCGCGGATGGATCAGAACGCCTCGGTCAGGGCACTACTCCCTTTGGGAGTTGGGGAAGCGACAGGCGTTGGGAGTTGGAAATTTCCCCGTCAGGCCATCCGCACCCACCGCACCAGCGTCCTCAGGTCGGGCGGCTTGCCGAACATCAGCAGGCCCACCTTGAACACCTTGGCCGCGAACCACAGAGCGGCCAGCGCCCCGCACCATCGACAGCGCCACCGTGAGCCAGACCTGCCATGCCGGCGGTGGAGCGCTCGACGTGACCCGAATCAGCATCGCAAAGGTGTTGATTGGCGGCAGGAAGCTGATGACGGTCGCGAACGTAGACGAGGGGTTGCGCGCGATCGGCGCGGCGAAGAGCCACGGGATCATGATCATCAGCGTGATCGGCGTCATCAGCGACTGCGCCTCGCGCATCTCGTTCACGGCTGCGCCAATCGCCGCCATCAACGCGCCAAGCGTGATGTAGGTGATGACGAAGAACACGACGACGTAGACGACGAGGATCGGCTGGATCAGGCCGAGCATGGTGAGCGACGACAGCACCACCGCGCCGAGTGCCGAGGTAGAGCGCCAGCGTCGCGCCGCTGACGGCAAGCTGACCGAGAATCTTACCGGCCATCAGTTCGAGCGGCGACACGGCGGACAGCAGCACCTCGACGACCCGGCTCGACTTCTCCTCGATGGTCGACGTCATCAGACCCTGCCCGCCGACCATCACGCCGAAGAACATCAAGGCGATGAAGATGAACGGGAGCGCCTGGGCAAAGCTCTGATCCGCGTCGCGGTCGCCTGACGGCGTGACCTCCACCGCCCGCGGTCGTGCCACCGTCATCACCGCGCTCATCCGATCGCGCGGCATGCCGGCCTCCGCGGCGCGCGCATCAATCAGTGCTTCGCGCATGCCGTCGTACAGCGCGCTTTCGACGCGCGGATCCACCCGCGGCGCCACCAACACGGCGTAGCTGCCATAGGACGGGTCGCCATGCACGGCGTTCGGCTTAACCACAATCGCCGCGAACCGCGACGTCGGTCGAGGATCCTCCCAGCAGCCACTTGCGTGCGGCGGCGGCGTCTGGAACATCGACGAACCGGAACCGCGGCGCCTCGGCCTGCGTACGTTCCCGCACCTGTTGTGCGGTGGCGCCCGCCAGCCCGGCATCGCGAACGACGGGCGGTAGGTTCGCCTCGGTTTCAGCGCCGCGTCTCTCGGCAACCGCCTCCGGTTGCACCGCGGTCCGCAGGCGACCGGTCACGACTCCCGTCGGGTCCGCGATCGCTACTACTCCTTCGACGGCGCGGGTCTGCTGCCGCATCAACCTGGGCGCGATGGTGAAGCCGACCGCGAGCATCGCCGGCATGAACAGAAGGCCGATGAGGAAGCCCTCGTCAGGACCGTCGCCAGAAACTCGCGCCGCGCGATGAACAGAATCTTCTTCATGCGACCTCCGCGGCGGAGCCGCGCAGTCCGGCACGAATGTCGGCCGCCACACTCTCGCCGTCGGAGGCGACCAGCTCGACGAAGACGTCTTCCAGCTTCAGCCGCGCGATCTCGATGCGCGCCGTGGGCATCTGCGGCGGTGATCCGTGCAATAGCTGCACGCCGGCTCGTAGCCGGGTGACAAATGGACACGCGTCATCCGGTCATGGTGCTCGAGACGCTCGATCCCGGCCAGGCGGGCCAGCCCTGACAGGTCCGCAGAGGGAGCCAGCGGCTCGAATTCGAGGACCCGCGGATCGTACCGATGGCGGATCGCCGCAACAGCTTCGTCGAGGACCTTGCGACCTTTGTGAATCATCACCACACGATCGCAGAGCTGCTCGGCGTGCGGCATCACGTGGGTCGAAAACAGGATCGTCGCACCGCGCCGGTGCTCCTCGAGCATCAACTCCTGCAGCGTCCGTGTGCTGACTGGATCCAGCCCGCTGAACGGCTCGTCGAGAATCAGCAGATCGGGCCGGTTTACGGTGGCGGCGATGAACTGCACCTTCTGCTGCATGCCCTTCGACAGCTCCTCGCAGCGCTTGTCGACGGATGCGGTGAGGCCGAGCCGCTCGACGGCCCTGGCAATCGACGCGCGTGACTCGCCGTCTGCCACGTCCTTGAGGCGCGCCATGTAGGTGAGAAATTCGCCGACGCGCATCTTCCGGTAGAGGCCACGTTCCTCCGGAAGGTAGCCGATGCGATCCTTCGCCATCAGTGCCGACTGGTGGCCGAGCACCGACACCGACCCCGAGTCGGGGAACAGGATCGACATGACGATCCGGATCGTCGTCGTCTTGCCGGCGCCGTTTGGTCCGATAACGCCGCAGAGCGAGCCACGAGGCACCTCGAGGTCCAGTCGATCGACGGCTCGCATGCCGCTGAACGTTTTCGTCACACCTGACAGCGACAAGGCCGATGGCATCAGTCTCCTTCCATGGTCAGCGAAGACTACACCGCGGGATGACCGATCAGAGAACGCGGTCGTTGCGCTTCAATGCCTTGACGAGGCGAACATACGACGAATACGATCGCGATTCCAATGGAAATCGCGCCGCTGCTCTTCGACCTCGGCACACGGAATCCGACGACGCGGCAGGTCGCGGACCTGGTGAAAGCCGGCGGAGCCGGCGCCCTGACGGAGGCGTTGCGGCGTGCCGATGCCGCGCGCTACCAGGAAGTGCGCTGCCGGTCCGCACTCAACGCGGTGAAGGGGATGCCGTTCGACTGGACCCTGAACCCCTATCGCGGCTGCACGCACGCCTGCCATTACTGCTACGCCCGCCGCTATCACACTCAGTTCGAGCTGGGCTCGGACGACGAGTTCGCGTCGATGATCTTCGTGAAGACGAACGTCGTTGAGGTGTTGCGACGCGAGTTACTGAAGCCGTCGTGGAAGAACGAGTACGTGGCGGTCGGCACCGCGACCGACTGCTATCAGCCGATCGAAGGGCACTACAAGCTCACCCGCGGCGCCCTGGAGGCGCTGGCCGAAGTCGGCAATCCGGCTGGCGTAATTACCAAAGGTCCGATGATCGTCCGGGATCGTGACGTCCTGGCGGATTTGTCCTCACGCGGCGGCTGCACGGTGTACATCAGTGTGCCGTGCGTCGACGACGACGTGTGGCAGGCACTGGAGCCGGGAACGGCGCCCCCTCTCCAACGCCTGCGGGCCGTCCGCCAGCTGATCGACGCCGGCATCCGCACCGGCGTGCTGATGAATCCGATCGTGCCCGGCATCTCATCGAAACCGTCGCTCATCGAGCGGACGATGAAGGCGATCGCTGATCATGGCGCGCAGTTCGTCGGGTGCAACGTCATGTTCCTGGAAGGCGGAACGCGCGATCACTTCCTGCGCTGGCTCACCGCGGGATATCCGCACCTCGTCGACGGGTACCGCGACCTGTACGCGCGAAAGTACGCGCCCTCCGCCTATCGCCAGGAGGTGTTCACGGTGTTCGAGGCGATGCGCAATAAATACGGAATCGGCCAGCGGGAGCGGAAAAACGAACACGCGCGGGCCCAAGAGGCGCCGCGCGTGCACGAACAGGCTATGTTGGGCTGGAAAGACTAACTTCCAATTCCCAACGGCTGAAGCTCCTCCAACTGCCAAGAGTTCGCCCGAGGCTCCTTGGGAGTTGGGAGCGCTTTAGCCGTTGGGAGTTGGGTGTTTCTCCTAAACAGCTATCGCATCCGGATCGGCCGACGTCACCAGCTGCGGGCCGGCGGCTTCGATCACCACCTGGTCGTCCCTGACCACGGCCCGGAAACTGTTCGCTTCCTTCCACTGCTGGCTGAGCGGCAGCTTGATCTTGTCGTCGATGACGCGCTTCAGAAAGCGGGCACCGTAGGCCAGGCTGTAGCCGTCCTGCACCAGCTTGTCGAGCGCCTCCGGATCGATGGTGACCGTCTTGTTCCACCGCTTCAGAGTGGCGGTCACCTGGTCGATGTACTTCAGCGCGATGTCGCGGACTTCGTCCTTCGTGAGCGGCTGGAAAAGGACGACCTGATCGATGCGGTTGCGGAACTCGGGCGGGAACCGCCGTTCGAGTTCGCGGTTGATCTCACCCTGCACCTGCTCCAGTGGCATCTGTCCCGAACGGAAGCCCATCGGGCTCTGCAGCTTCCGGAAATGTTCGGACCCCGCGTTCGAGGTCATGATGACGATCGCATCCGACAAGTAGACGCGCTTGCCGCGCCCGTCCGTGATCCAGCCTTCGTCGAACGCCTGCAGGAACACGTTCAACAGACTTGGATTCGCCTTCTCGATCTCGTCGAGCAGGACGACACTGCACGGGTTGTCCTTGAGCTGATTCGTCAGTATTCCACCGCGTTCGCTGCCGACGATCCCTCGTGGCATGCCAATGAGCTTGTCCACCGACACACCGCCGTCCTGATACTCGGACATGTCGATGCGGATCATCTTCTTCTCGTCGCCGAACATGAACTCGGCGACGGCCTTGGCGAGTTCCGTCTTGCCGACACCGGTCGGACCGAGGAACAGCAGGACGCCGTCCGGGCGATCGAAGCCGTCCTTCAGCGGACCCTTGTTCAGCACCAGGCGATGTGCCAGCGCCTGGACCGCCTTCTTCTGACCGATCACGCGGCGACCCAGCCGGCCTTCGATCTCCTTGAATCGATCGCCGACGTCGCGGAACACCATGTCCTTCGGTATCTGCGCGGCGTTCGAGATCACCTCGACCACATCTTCGCTCTTCACTTCCCAGCGCCGCTCGATCTCGGCACGAACTGCGGCAGTGTCGAGCCAGCCAATCACCTTGTCGGGCAGGTGCAGGTGACGCTGGTAGCGCGTCGACATCTCGAGCGCCGTCTCGATGGCGTCGTCCAGCAGCCGCACCGAGTAGTTGCGTTCGAGACGCGGACGCAGATTGAAGAGGATCCGGCGCGTCTCCTCGACACTGGGCTCAGGCACGTGCACGGTCCGGAAGCGACGAGCCAGCGCCTCGTCCTCCTGGATGTATTCCTTGTACTCGCTGAGCGTCGTCGCGCCAATCATGCGGACTTCGCCCCGCGCCAGCACCGACTTGAAGACGTTGGCGGCGTCCGACGGCGCCCCGAGCGCGGAACCGGCGCCGACCATCGTGTGCGCTTCATCGATGAACAGAATCAGGTTCGGCCGTTCCTTGATCTCGCGGATCACGTTCTGGATCCGGTCCTCGAACATGCCGCGCAGCATCGTGCCCGCGACCATGGTGTTCATCTGCAGGTTGACCACCTGGCAATCGCGCAGGCGGACGGGGATGGTGTCCGGCTCGAACTCAATGCGACGGGCGAGCCCTTCGACGATCGCCGTCTTACCCACGCCCGGCTCACCGATCAGCATCACGGAATTCGAGCGCTCACGGTGACAGAGGATTTCCAGCACCTGCTGGATCTCCAGGTCGCGGCCGTAGACCGGCGCAATCTTGTCCTGCCGCGCCAGCAGGTTCAGGTTCGTCGCGAAATGCTTGAGGAAGGGCGGTAACTCGAACCGCTTCCGCAACCGCTCCTCGCGTACTTCGTTGTCCCGGATCCTGGTGGCGATGCGTGACACGAGCACCTCCGGCTCGACGCCGTGTCGGCGAATGATGGAAACCGGTACGCCCTGGCTCTCCTGGAAGATGGCCTCGAAGAGGTCGGACGACTCGATCGTCTGCCGTCCGGCCCGGCTCGCGGAATGGAACGCGAGCTTGAACACCAGCTTGGTCGCCGGCGCGACGCGGAGTTCCCGCCCCGCAAACGTGGGCAGGACGTGCAGGTGCTGCTCCAGCGCCTGAAGGATCTCGTGCGGATTCAGCTCGAGATCGCGCATGACCTGGGAGAACGTGTCCCACTCGACCTGCGCGAACGCGAGAAATACGTGTTCGTTGGTTAGCAGCGCGTGGTCACGCCGCCTCGATTCCTCGATGGCGCGGTCAACGACGCGCTGAGCCGACTCACCAATCTTGCTTTGTGCGATGTCGAAGTCGTCCACGGAACCTGCTTCCTGAGGAACACTGCCTCCTGATGCGACCCGGGTCCCGAAGGACGTCTCGAGTCAATCTCTAGGACGCCTCGAAGGCACGAAGCGTGCCGATTGGGATTCGACGGTTGCCGGGCGGAAATCCAGGGAGCTTAAAGGTCGGTGTGCCAGCGATTACGCGCGCTGGCGCGCCGCTGATTCCAAAAGCCGTCAACACACGCGAGTAGATGACAACGCAAAAACGGTAGGCCGCGCACCTCTGCCGGGTAATCCGACGACCGGAATGCTTCGGATCCGGCTGGGCAGCGTCACCAACAGAGTACGAGCGCGACAATGCGGCGGGCGGATCAGGCCGGGACGAGTGCCGAGCTGGTGGGACTTTATAATGGACGCATGCGCGCTGCCCTGCTGGCTACTGTCGTCGCCGCCATTGTTGTTGGGCCGATGGCTGCGCAGACGCCGCAGCCGATCCCTCGCCCTGGCGGCTCGCGCCCGCCAGCGACGACGACCGCGCCAACGGCTCCGCCGGGGACAACTGGAACTGCACCGGCACCAGCGCCGCCGCCCGGATCAACGGCAGCGAACGCGGCTTCGAGCACTGAGCCGCCAACCGCGGCAACCCTCGGGTTGCCCGTCTATCCCACCGCACAGTTCATCGCTTCGTACGACGCCGGCCGCGGCCAACGCTACTATCTGTTCGGGACCTCCGCTGCCTACTCCGAGGTCGTCGCCTATTACCGCACCCAGTTGCGTGACAAAGGGGACGTCGTCTACGAACAGCCGCCGACGCATATGTTCCAGGTCGGCAGGTTCCGGGAAGACTCCATGGCGTTTCCCCCCGGAGTGACGGTGAAAGACTGGACGTGGGGCGGATCGCCGGGGTATCCGAATCCGAAGCTTGGTGGTGAGCCCGTCAGATATCCTTCGGTGATCATGATCGTTCCGCCGCCCGCGGCGGCCTCTGCCAAGTAGAGTTTCGGAGCGCTCGTCAGCCCGAGCTGACGTATGCGAGAATCCGCGCCACTGGTGTTCGCATGACACGAGTCGCGGTCCCGCGCGACGATCGTGGGTGCGAGGCTCGATCCTTGTGGGTGCGAGGCGCGACGCTCGTCGGTGCGAGTCCGGATCCTCGTGAGTGCAAGGCGAGATCCTCACGGTGCGAGGCTCGATCCTTGTTGGTGCGAGCGCGACGCTCGTTGGTGCGAGCCAGATCCTCGTGGGTGCGAGGCGAGATCCTCGCGGTGCGAGGCGAGATCCTCACGGTGCGAGTCCGGATCCTCGTGAGTGCGAGGCGAGATCCTCACGGTGCGAGCCAGATCCTCGTGGGTGCGAGTTGACGCTCGACGGAGCGAGTTCAGCTCCCGGTGGGGCGGTCGAGTTACTCATCGGCCAGCGCACGAGCCGTAGGATCGCACCCCGGCGCCGTACCCGATTGGACACTACAAGTGAGGCCCACGGTCCGAACGCGCGTCGATTCGCGCGTCAACATCGTCGGCCTCTAACATGAAGGGCGAGTTCGCCGGAGTCGAATCGGACGACGCAGATCGATGTTCGCACCACGGCGGCCCCGCACCCACAAGCATCGGCCCTCGCACCCGCGAGCGTCGGCCCTCGCACCCACAGGCATCGACACTCGCACCCGCGAGTATCGACCCTCGCACCGACAAACCTCGACCCTCGCACCCACGAGCATCGATCCCGCACCGCGAGCGTCAGGCTCGCACCGACACGCCTCGAGCCTCGCACCCGCGAGCGTCGGACCCGCACCGACAAGCCTCGACCCTCGCACCACGAGCATGCCCCGCACCGGGAGCGTCGAGCTCGCACCGACACGCCTCGAGCCTCGCACCACGAGCATCGCCCCCGCACCGGGAGCGTTGAGCTCGCACCGACACGCCTCGAGCCTCGGCACTCGCACCGGCGAGCATGGAGAGAGGCCCGGAAAATCCCGGGCCTCTTCATCGCACCACGCACCCCTTAGAAGTCGATCTGCGCGCTCAGCTTGTAGAAGCGTGGCGTCAGCACCGACTGCGGCGCCAGCCAGGCGCCACCCGGGGTGAACGTCTGGTTGTAGGTCAGGATGGCGTCCTGATTGAGCACGTTGAAGATGTCCAGCCCGATGTGTGTCCGCGTGCCGCCGAAGCGGAAGATCTTCGCGAAGCGCAGGTCGATCTCGTTGACGCGGTCGCCCCACTTCTCGCCAGGGGCGATGAGATCGATGGCGATCGTGTTGCCGACGCCGACGGCTGGACGGCCAAGGGCCGCCGTGACCGCGGCGGTCGGCGCATTCCAGGTCGCGCGCAGTGGAGCGCCCTGGTCGCTGCGGAACGTCAGGCCCAGTAGGACGTCAACCTTCGGCACCGTGTAAGAGCCAAGGCCGGTGACCTTGGTGACGAAGCCCGGGTCGTTCTTGCAGTACGGCGCGTTGACGCTGGCGCCGAAGACGCTGGTCTCGGGCAGCTGCGCCCGCAGATCGCAGGCGTCCTGGACGGTCTTTCCGGTGTTGACGCCGCCCTGGAAGTTGAGCCCATGGGCGCCGCGCGCGCTGACGTTCAGCAGCACGCCGTTGTACACCTGCGCCAATCCGCCGAAATCGTCGGCGAATGTCACGTTGTTGCTGGTGCCGGCGTTGAAGCCCTCTTGCGTGATGTTCTGCAGCCCGTTGACGGTATAGCCGCCGCCGCCCGGCAGCCGCGGGTCGGACGGCGCCACCAGGCTGTAGGTGGTGTACTGGGCCGACGACACCAACGTGTTGTCCGTCGTCGTGAAGTGCGTCAGCCACCGGTGGAAGTAGCCGAACTCGGCCGACACGCGCGGCAGCACCTGATGCTGCACCGACGCGCCAATCTGCCAGTCGCCCGGCCGTACGTTCCAGCCATTGAGGATCGCCGGATTGATCGCGGCGGTCGTCCGCGTGGCGGTGCCGAAGGTTGGCGAGTTCATGCGTGCGCACTCACCGTTGGCATCCACGATGGTCAGATCGCACTGGACGATGAAGTCATGGTAGCCGGGTGTCCCCGGGCCGCCGGTACCGTTGTCGGTCCACGTCCGCGACGTCGTGGTGGCGATGCGAGCGAGGGGGTTGGAGATCGAGTAGCTCCCGTTCAGGTTGCTCGCCGGCTCGAGGTACTTGCCGAAGTTCACCTTCACCGACGTCCTGCCGTTGCCGAAGAGGTCGTAGGCGAGCCCGCCGCGCGGCGAGATGTCCTTGTACGAGTCGACCCCTGGCGTTTCCGGGAACATCAGCGGCGTCGGCAGGAACGTCGTCGGACCGATCTGCTGCGCCGGCGAGTAGCTCCATGCGTTATCGAAGCGGAGTGCGCCCTGGAGCGTCAGCCTCTTCATGGTCCATTGATCCTGTGCATACAGCGCCGTGTAGCGCACGCGATCCATCTGCTTGAAGACGCGCAGGCTCTGCGTCAGCGACGAGGGAACGCCGCCGTTGAAGGTGTACGCCAGGTTCAGGTTGTTCCCGTGGTTCTCGATGTCCTCGACGAGGTAGCCGCCAATGTAGCCGAACTTCATGCTTTGCGCGCCGGTGACATAGGAAGCGGACGCACGCCAGGTGTTCGGGTTGTCCCAATCGTTGGCCCAGTTGGCCGAGCGGTAGGTGAGACCGGCGGACGCACCGTTGCGAGCGGTCTGCTCCGTGACCCGGACCAGATCGCGCGTCGCGTTGCCCGGTGCCTCGTTCGGTCCCCACCGGGCGATATACGAGCCCAGTCCGGCTTCGAGCAGCAGTTTGTTCGTCGCCGTCGACGACCAGGTGAACTGCCGGTTCTGCACCAGGACGTGCAAATAGCCGCTCGTCTCAGGCGATGTGGTCGCGGTGAGGCCGCCGAGCCCGATGGCGCCCATGACGGCCTCGTCGGGCTGGTTGCGGCACCCGTCGCTCTCGCTGCCGAATGTGGCGCCGTTACATGGCAGCTGCCACTCCCAGTGGACGTTGAACCGGTTGCGCTGGGTCGCCTGCACGGTGAATCGGGCGGTGAAGATCTGGAAGCTCTCCCCGCCTCGCGCCTGCCGGCTGGTGTCCGGTATGTACTCCCATTGATCCGCTTTGCCGGCGTTGAGGTTCGGGAAAATGCCAGGGATTGTCCGGTGTTGCCCTTCGTCACGCGCTGTCGCGTAGTACCAGATGCGATCTTTGAGGATCGGGCCACCGACGCCGCCGGTGAAGTCCCACTGCTTGATGAGCGAGCCCGGCGTCGAAAGACCGGCGTTCTTCAACTCGTCGCTGTAGTTGCTGGCCACGAAGCTGTTCGGCACGCCGGAGAGGTAGATCGAGCCCGACGTCTTGTTCCCGCCGCTGCGCGGCACGATGCTGAGCGACGGGCCGCCGACCTCCGCTTCGCCGAGGCCGCCCGATGTCGTCGTGACCACTTCCGACGCGTTCGAGATATCGGCCACGTAGGTCGAGACGCCGCCGCCGTTGAGCGCGGCGCCGGTATTGAGGCCGTCCACCTGCATGCGCCCTTCGTTGGCGCGGCCGCCCATGCCACCGAAGACGGTCATCTGCGGCGTCACCTGGATGTCGGCGCTGCTGCCGGCCTGGGTGACGATTCCGGGCACGAGGACGGCCATCGCCGCCCACGAACGAGCGGTCGGCGCGGTCGTGAGAATCTCGCTGTCCAGCGTGACCTGGCGTCGCACGCTCTGCGTGTCGACGATGGGTGACTCACCGGTGACGGTGATGGTTTCTGCAAGTCCCCCGACCTTCAGATCCTGGTTCACGGTCGCGACGAAGTTGCCGCTCAACTCGATCCCTTCGCGCTTGATCGTGGTGAAGCCGGGCAGCGTGAAGGTGACGGTATAGACTCCCGGGCGCAGATCGATGACCCGGTACTGGCCCGAACTGTCCGTCGTGGCGGTTCGGACCTTTTCGATCAGCACATCGCTGGCTGCTTCAACGGTCACGCCGGGCAGCACGGCGCCCGACGCGTCGCGCACGACTCCCGCGATCTGTGCCTGGGCAAACACCGTCGACGGTGTCAGAACGCCCAAGGCGATCACGGCGACTACCCCGAATAGTCGACGCATCCCCTGACTCCTCCCGCTCTTGAAGCTTGGTCTGGAAAGCGCAAGGACAAGCGAAGCCCAGGTACACCGTACACCGGCTGCGCTGCCCACCCCAGTTGGCTAGAGGAGGCGGACAGTATTGCGGCAGGTCAGGGATTGTCAAGAATTTGTAAAGCGAATCGATTACGACTTTAGGTAAAGCTCGCCGACGTTCCTGAACTCGGCGGACTTTTCCTTCATCCCTTCCTTGAGCGCATCGACGCTGGTGAGGTTGTGCGCCGCGGCGTAGTCGCGCACCTGCTGGGTGAGCTCCATCGAGCAGAATTTCGGTCCGCACATCGAACAGAAGTGCGCGACCTTGGCGCCGTCCGCGGGGAGCGTCTCGTCGTGATAGGCGAGGGCCGTGACCGGATCCATCGCCAGGTTGAACTGATCCTGCCAGCGAAATTCGAACCGCGCCTTCGACAGCGCGTCATCCCACGCCTGGGCACGCGGATGCCCCTTGGCCAGGTCGGCGGCATGCGCGGCGATCTTGTAGGCGATCACACCCGCCTTGACGTCGTCCTTGTTCGGCAGGCCGAGGTGCTCCTTCGGCGTGACGTAGCAGAGCATCGCCGTGCCGTACCACCCGATCATCGCGGCACCGATCGCGGATGTGATGTGGTCGTAGCCGGGAGCCACGTCGGTGGTCAGCGGCCCGAGGGTGTAGAACGGCGCCTCACCGCACCACTCCAGCTGCTTCTCCATGTTCTCCTTGATCAGATGCATCGGGATGTGGCCGGGCCCTTCGTTCATCACCTGGACGTCGAATTCCCAGGCGATGCGATTGAGCTCACCCTGAGTCTTCAGCTCGGCGAACTGCGGTTCGTCGTTGGCATCGGCAATCGAGCCCGGTCGCAGGCCGTCGCCGAGGGAGAACGACACGTCGTAGGCGCGCATGATGTCGCAGATCTCACGGAAGCGCGTGTAGAGGAAGTTCTCCTGGTGATGCGCGAGACACCACTTGGCCATGATCGAGCCGCCGCGCGACACGATACCGGTGAGGCGGCGCGCGGTGAGCGGGACATAACGCAGCAGCACGCCGGCGTGCACGGTGAAATAGTCGACGCCCTGCTCACATTGCTCGACCAGCGTGTCGCGGTAGATCTCCCACGTCAGATCCTCTGGCCGCCCTCCGACTTTCTCGAGCGCCTGGTAAATCGGGACGGTGCCGATTGGAACCGGCGAGTTGCGGACGATCCACTCCCGGGTCTCGTGGATGTTCTTCCCCGTGGACAGATCCATCACGGTGTCGGCGCCCCACAGGGTTGCCCACTGCAGCTTCTCGACCTCGTCCTCGATCGACGAGCGCACCGCCGAGTTGCCGATGTTGGCGTTGATCTTCACGAGGAAGTTGCGGCCGATGATCATCGGCTCGAGCTCGAGGTGGTTGATGTTCGACGGGATGATGGCCCGGCCGCGGGCGATCTCGGCCCTGACGAACTCGGCGGGCAGACCTTCACGTGCCGCCACGAACTCCATCTCGGGAGTGATTTCGTGACGGCGGGCGTAGAACAGCTGCGTGCCGACGTGTCCGGACGCCCGCCGCGCTGCGATCCACGGCTCCCGCAGCTTCGGCAATCCTGCGCGCACGTCCAGGCCCTGCGGTCCGCTGGTGTCGTACAGGCGGACGGGCGTTTCTCCTCCGCTCAAGGCGACCTCGCGCGCCGGCACCTGCAGCGTAACCTCCGGACCCTCCGCCGTCAGACGCGCCTGACGCGTGTCGTAGACCTTGCGCGAGCTGGGGAATGCGGTGGCGAAATCGATCATGACAATCTCCGTGACGCAAACCTTGTCGACCCGTGTGCCGCGAACCCGCCAGGTCTCGTGGGCCGACCTTGCCAGGACCGCGAAACGAGCGTGACAGGCTCGCGTCACATGAACGAAACAGAGCTTTCGACGAGGAGGAGTCGCGGATCGGTGAGGATCGCCGCGCTCCCTCCGCCGGTGTCAACCGGCCCGCCACACCATCGCGGCGGGTCCACCAACGCGCCTGAGCGCACGGGTGAATCAGGTTCCAAGGGTTTGTCTCAATCCGCCACCGTTGTACGGTGATCGGATACCCCTGGCGGCCACGGAATTATAGCGCCGTCCGCTCGGAGCACTGTTCAGCCGGAGCCGGTTCACGTCATTCTTGTGGCAGTACCGGCAATGCGTTGTAATTCCCTTATGCGTTACCTGCTGCTGCTCAGCTTCCTTCTGGCAATTCCGACGTCGGCCGTTGCGCAATCAACTCCGGCACCGGCGCCGCCCAAGACCGGTGCTCCCCAGCAGGCGCCGCCGAAGACCGCGGCTCCTCCGCAAACACCTCCGCAAACCGGGGCACCAGCCACTCCCGCGCAGCCACGGCCGCGCACGACCACGCCCGCTCCGGCCGCAGCACGCAGTGGCATGACGCTCAACGTGACCAATCCGGGCGGCAGTCCCCTCGAAGGCATTCACGTCCTGGTCACCGGTCCCATGGAACGAATGGGTGACACCAATTCAGCCGGGCAACTGAACTTCCCCGGCCTGCCGGCCGGAACCTACCGCCTTCGTTTCACCGGCGATGGCGTCATCGCGTTCGAACGCGAGGCAGTGCTTCAGGCCGCCAAGGTGACGCCGCTGCAGGTCACCCTCAATCTGCTGGAGGCGAAGAAAGAAGAACCCAAGTCCGCACCTGCGCCGCCGCCGCCGCCGCCGCTGGTCGGCCCCGTCGGCAGCCCCCAGTGGGGATCGTTGACGGAGCTCGCAAAACGCGCCGCTCAATCGAAACCGGTTCGCCGCGAAGTCGTCCTCGCCTGCAGCGGCAACTCACGGAGCATGCTCCAGGTGCTCACTGAAGACCAGGCGCAGCGCGTCTATGATGACGCGGACTCGACCTATTACGTGCTGGATGGCCAGGGGGTCGTGAAAATCGGCGATCGCGCCGGGGACGTGTCGGCAGGATCGTTCGTCTCAGTACCGAGAGGCATGTCCTACACCGTGACGCGTCGCGGCAACAAGCCGCTCGTCATGCTGTGGGTCCTCAATGGAGCCCGGTGCGAGGAGGCACGCTGAGATGGCGACAGGACGTCTGGATGCGAAAGGCGTGATTGTGACCTGCCCGTCATGCGGACAGCAGAATCGCATGCCGTACGCCGCGCTCACGAAGTCGATCCGCTGCGCGACCTGCAAGGCGACGCTGAACGCGCCGGGCGATCCGATCGAGGTGCCGGACGCCACCGCCTTCCGCACCGCAGCGTCGGAGAGCAGCCTGCCGCTGATCGTCGATTTCTGGGCGCCCTGGTGCGGGCCGTGCCGCATGGTGGCGCCGGAACTGGAACGCGTGGCAGAGGGCGCACGCGGCCGGTATCTCGTGGTGAAGGTGAACACCGACGTCGTCACCGACGTGGCGGCGGAATACCGCATCCGTTCCATCCCGACACTTGCCGTCGTCTTCCACGGACGCGAGCTGGGGCGCGTCAGCGGAGCCCGATCCGCGGCGGACATCCGCGCATTCGTCGATCGGACCGTCGAGGAGAGCGAGCGCCGCGCGTCATAGAGCGAGCTATGCGGGTCGTGGCCCTGACCCCACATTCATCGATCCAGAGAGCCGTCGATCGTGGGGTCGTGGCGCGGACGTTGTCAGGTCCGCACGTGGCGAGCCTGACAAGGCTCGCCCCACGTTATCTCGGCGGCCCTGAAGGGCCGCCCTAGGGGTTACGGCGTCCGTCGTTGTCGAAACCAAACCCTACGTAGTCGAGTGCCTGGTCTGGCCGCAGGATCAGGTTCGTGAACATGAACGTGATCGTGTATCGACCGTCGGCCAGCCGCGTCGCGTTGATCGGCTGCTGATAGCGCACGTGCCAGTCGTAGACGTCTTCGAATACGCCGAGGCCGACTTCGATGAAGTCGGGATACTTGTCGTGCGACCTGATGAAGGTCCGCTGCTGCTGGCGAATCAGGGCGATCGCACCGCTCGTGGTCGACGGTGTCGACTGTCGCTCGAGTGACGTTCGCAGCCGATCGATCGCGCTCGCCGCGGCCTCGCTCGTGTCCTCGGCAGCGGTGGGAATCGGCTCAGCCGCTGCCTCTGAAAACACGCCGCCAAATCCCGCCAGCAGGGAACTCCCGAGGATGTCTCGTCGTCCCACCATCTCGCCACCTCGATGAAGCAAGGGCGCATCGCGCCCGGTATCATGAATCGGATGAACGTCCTCGCATCCACGTCCTATCGCAACCCCGGGGTGGCTGCCGTCCTCAGCGTTGTCATTCCCGGAGTAGGACAGATCTACAACGGCGACTTCCTGCGCGGCATCTTCTGGCTGATCGTGACGCCAGGTATGTGGATCGGGACCGGCGGATTGCTCGGCTGGGTGTGCCATGTCATCGCCGCGATCACCGCTCACCGCCGCGCGACCCTCAAGAATCGTGGCCTGGCATAAGGACGCCGCCGGACGCCGTCCAGTTCAGTGCTGCCGGCGCTACCACCCGGACACGACGTATCTCGCCGTGATGGCGTCAGCACCGTCGCGAAGCCCGTGCGCGTAGTCCACTCTGAAGCGTCCGGGCACGAGCAGCGACGCTATTCCGAGACCAACGCCGATGTCAGCGTCGTCCAGTGCTGGCACAGCGTTGCTCTGAACCGCCGTGACGCCAACCATGTCAAGGCTGCGTTCCATGGTTCGGACGAGATCAATGAACGCCGCCGCACCGACGCGAGCCAAACCCGGCGCCTTCCACCAGTACTGTCCTTCGCCAGACGTAAAGAGGACGCTCCGGCCCAGACGTGACACCTGCATGCGACCGTCGTCGAGCACAGGATGCGCGCGAGCCAGGATCGCCCTCGCCTGCCCCGTATCACCTGCGGGCCAGAGATCGAGCGGCGCACGCCTCGTCACTGTCGCGCCTCCGCCTGATACGGTCACGACCGGACCCAACGGGACGGCTCGTGATGTCGCGAGGCGCGGTGCCGACGAAGCGGTCACGGTTCCGGCGAATGAGCCGAACGAGGTGGAACCGGCCCACCCGTCCGTAGCGACCCGCACCCACAACCGTTCGGCTGCTGACAGGATTCCGGCGCTCAGCCCGAACGCGGCGGCGGTGCCGGTGCTGTTCCAGCGGTCGGCTCCGCCGCGTACTTCAATTCGCGTCGAGGAACTGATCCATCGGGACGCCATGACGCGCCCACCGCGTCGCCGTGATTCGGGTTCGGAACCGTCGAATTCCTGCGACTCACCGTAGACATCCGCGCCCCAAATCCCCGTCCACGCGGCGGGTGCCCGAAGCGAGATGCCGATACGAGGTCGATGCGGCCAGAATCGCCATTCGATCGCGAGACTCTCTCCAGCGCCCGACAGCGACCCAAGGGTCACCGCCACGGTTCTCGTGACGCCCGCCCGAGCCCCCACCACGGCCCACGTCAACGCGTCTCGTGGAAGCGTGCCGCGTTCGACCAGCGTCGCGTGCAGGTCGACGGTTCCCTGTCCTGCTGGAACGAGGTCGAGGCGGGTCGAACGCGCCGCCGGAAACTCGGTGAACGCACGCTCGGTACGAACGAAAGTGGCCGGCGTGACGATCTGTCCGGCGTTCATTCCAAGCATCCGTTCCACGGGTCGCTGCCGGGTGCGTTCGAGTCCATCGACGCGCACGAGGTCGAGACGCGGTTGGCCAACGTGGTTCCAGGCATCCAGAGCCGCCAGCGGCTGATCGAGCAGAAATCGGCTTGTGCCAAGCAACTGCCACGCGTAAGCGTCGGCCGTATCCATTGACGCCGCCTGGGTCGCCAGTTCCGCGGCATCCTCCCATCGCCTCTGCAGGAAGCGAACGCCGGCGAGCTCGCGGCTGGCAGTCGCGCCTGGACAGGAGAGCGCCGAAGTCAGATCGCGCTCGGCCGCATCGAGATCATTCGCCTGCGCCTCTCTGACTCCGCGCGATATGCGCTGCCTCGCACGACTCTGCGGTGGCGAGGCTCCCTGCGGGCGCACCGTTCGATTCGCGGAGGGATGGGGGGTCGCCCTCTCCGCGAGCACCGGGCAAGATCGATTCAGCTGACGCGGGCGGCGCCGCAGCGGCTTCAGGCGGCAGTACAACTGCCATCCAGCGATCAGTCGCTCGCCACCGTCGGTCGAATTCGTCACGCGCGATGACCCTGAACGGCGCTCTGGCGGGATCGTGGAAGATGACGGCCCGTTCAGTGATGCCAACGATGACGACGTAATGAAGGATCCGGGGACGATCCTCAATGAGGGCGATGACCGGGCGGCCCGCCGATAATTCGCTGGCGCGCAGCGCGTCGGTGCCGGTTGTCGCGGTGGCGCGCCAGCCGCGCTCCGTCAAGCGCTGCCACGAGTGTGGTAGTGCGGATTCCAGCGGCAGACCGGTCGACGAGCGGCGCAAACGTCTCCGCTGAAATCCGGCGCTCGCCCCAGAAGCGAAGAATCATGGCTGCCGCGGCCCCGCCGCACAGGGCTTCGGACTGCGAAACGTAGGGAACGTCGAGGAGGGGAAGCGGTGCTGGCTGCGCCTGCGCGCGGGCGGCAGCCAGCAGGAGAACTACGAAGACGATGGTGCGTGCGCGCAACACATCACGATCAGTCGACGGCGACGATGATCAGGATGACCACCAGGAGCGCGATGATGATTGTCGTGGTGGAGATGACCACGGTTGAAGCGCCGCCCGCGAGCGCCTGGTCCACGGCCTTGGCCTGCGCCGACACCTGCGCCAGCTGCTGCGCGTCCATGGTGGTCACCGCATTCTTCGCCTGGCGCAGGTCGACACCCATCCGGCCGGCCACTTCCTTGACCTGCGCATGATCGAGAACTCTGAGGACTGCCTCGCGATCGGCCGACGTCGCGGCCGAATGTGTGTTGCAACGCCGCATCGAGCGCGGCCTGAGAGGCGGCGTGAGCGGCCGGATCCTGACCGTCAGCCGCGAGGGCGCGATTGGCGAGACCGAGGGAGAACACAGTGACAAGACCCAGAACGAACAGTCGCATGCGTGCGAGCCTCCTGGCGGCATTGTAGCGAACGCACGGCGGTTGAGGTGCATCAGAATGATCGGGTTATGACGCGAGCCCACACGAGATGACACGGTGTTGACGTGACGGCTACTACTCCCCGCGTGTTTGACGAATGGCTGACGCAGCTCGAACGCCGCCACCTGGCCGACTTGCGCGTGCCGGAGGTGACGCGTGCGTTGCGCGCGCTCTCGTCGGCGTACGTCGAACGCCGTCACAAAGTGGCCTCTGGTGCGACTCTCGATTCTGCCGGCAAACGCGCCGCGTTCGCGCTCTTCTACTCGCCGCTGCACTTTCTCGCAACCTTCCACGTAGTACAGGCCCTGGGCGCCACGGATGGAGCGCTTCGCTCCATCGTTGATCTCGGGTGTGGCACAGGCGCTGCCGGAGCGGCGTGGGCGATCGCGGCTGGAGGAGCGCCGGTGGTCGTCGGCATCGATCGACATCCGTGGGCCGTCGGTGAAGCACGGTGGACGTACCGACAGCTGGGGGTCAACGGACAGGCGCGGCAGGGCGACCTGACGCGCGCGGCGATCCCGCCGGCGGGTTCCGCGGTCGTGGCGGCGTATGCGCTGAACGAGTTGCCGGATGCTGTACGGACACAAGTCGAAGCAAGGCTCATCGACGCGGCGGCGGCCGGAACTCGCGTACTCGTGCTCGAACCAATCGCGCGCGCACTGACGCCATGGTGGGACCAAACGGCAGAACGCGTGATGCGCGCCGGAGGGCGCGCGGACGAGTGGCGCCTGCCGGTGGAGCTGCCCCCTATCGTCCGCCTCCTCGATCGCGCTGCCGGTCTCAACCATCGCGAGTTGAAACTTCGATCGATCTACATGCCGTCACGCCGAGACGAGTGACCGGCACCTGGCCGCCCGATTGCTGGCGTTCCGGCCATGACTGCCAAACCTCAGGACCTTGAACCAAAGCCCCCATTTCCCGATCAGAAGCTGGAGAAGCCCGGGATCGAATCGGAGCTCGATCCGAAACCACGCTACGCCGCCCCCGCGTACCGAGGGTCCGGCAAACTCCACGGCAAGGTGGCGCTCATCACCGGCGGCGACTCGGGAATCGGCCGCGCGGTGGCAGTGCTCTATGCTCGCGAAGGCGCCGACGTCGCCATCACCGCACTTCCGGCAGAACGAAGCGACGCCGAAGAGACGCGCCAGGCCATCGCGACCGAAGGAGGTCGGTGCATCGTCGTCGAAGGCGACCTCGCCGAGCGGGACTTCTCGAGAACGTGCGTCGACCGCACCGTCGCGGAGCTCGGCCGCCTCGACATCCTGGTCCACAATGCCGCACATCAGAACCACTGGAAGGTTCTGGAAGACCTGCCGGACGACGAGATCGAACGCACCTTCCGCGTGAACGTGTTCGCCTACTTCTGGCTGGTAAAGGACGCGCTGCCGCACCTTTCGGAAGGCGCCGTCATCCTCGCGACCGGCTCGCAGACAGGCGTCGCCGGCTCGGGACCACTCCCGGCGTACTCGAGCACCAAGGGCGCCATCCACACGCTGACCAAGACGCTGTCACAGCTGCTGCTGGACCGTGGGATTCGGGTGAACTGCGTCGCGCCCGGACCCGTGTGGACGCCGCTCAACGCCGCCGACACGGGAAGAACTGCGAAGGAGGTCGGGGAATTCGGCGGCAAATCGCCGATGGGCCGGCCGGCGCAGCCAGAAGAAATCGCCCCTGCCTATGTCTTCCTCGCATCGCCCGCGGACTCCAGTTACATCACCGGCGAAGTGATCAACGTGCTCGGTGGAACCACGACAGCGGGATAAACGGCAGGGGATCAGGAATCAGGGATCAGGGATCGGGAATCAGGTATCCCTGATTCCCGTGTTCCTGATCCGATCGTCTTCCTGATCCGATCGTCCCTACTATCGGGCCTTGTTGTTCCGTGGCGCGGTGTTGCGCGCCGTGTCGGTGACGCGGCCGTTCCGATCAAGCTTGTCGTTGATCATCTTGGCGTCGTCGAGGTGGTGGCGCACCACCGGCAGCGACTGCGCCGCCCACTGATTCACTGCCGCGGCCACGGCGTTGTCTGTCTTCTCCGGGACAACCTGCGTGTCCTTGGCGTCCTTGTCGGTAATCTTGTCCTTCAGACTGGCCGTGCTGTCGACGCGGCTCTCCAGGCTGTCGACCGCGTTCTGATGGTCGTCAACCATCGCCTTCACGTACTCCTTGTCGAATTGCGACCCGCTCAGCTTCGACAGGCGATCCATAGCATCCTTGTGCTTGTCGAAATCCTTGCTCTGGTCGGTGGTATCGACGTTGTACTTCGCCGCGACCTGCTTCAGCTCGCCTCCGGCCTTGGTGTGGTCGTCCACCATCATCTGAGCAAACCGCTTGACCTCCGGATTCACAGCCTTCTGGGCCGCCATCCGGCCCAGCTCGACTTCCGCGTCGCCATCGGCCAGCTGCTTGGTGATGAAGTCCTTCTCGCTATCGTGCACGGCGGTCCGGTCCGCTTCGCCCGCAGTGCCGACGGCCGCCGGCTCGTTACGGTTCTCAGCCGTCTTGTTATTGTTGCTATTGCAACCCACCACGAGCGCTGCCGCGCACACGAACGGCAGAATACCCATCCGTTTCATATCAACCCTCCCCGTAGTTACCTGCCGATTCAGATGCAAAGTGCGCTGCAGGTAATACGCATGGGGTGACTCGCGCCACCCCATGCGTTCGGCTATCGGCCAGATGAGGAGGTGCCGGCGGGAGTTGTTCTGTTGAGCCTCGCGTGCTGATCCGGGCACCGCGTGACAGGTTGCCGAGTTTGTTGCGACTGGGTTGGGGACAGGCCTCGGAGTACTGATGCGCTCCAGACCTCGGCGGCTGACGCCCGCTTCACCGTGCGTTCTGTTTCGGCTCCGCGAAGAGAGGTGATGGGCCCGAATCGGTGACGTGCAAATCCTGCAACAGTCCATCCTGGAGCGAATAGATCCACCCATGGACCGACACGTGCTGCCAGCGTCGCCACGCATCCTGCACGATCGTCGTCTGACACACGTGCCGCACCTGCTCGACGACGTTCAGTTCGCACAGACGATCGATGCGTGCGTCCTCGTTGGCGATCGTCTCGAGTGTGGTCAGGTGCCGTTCGCGAACGTCCTGCACATGCCGCAGCCAGTTGTCGATCAATCCCAGCGACGCGCCCGAGAGCGCCGCGCGGACGCCTCCGCATCCGTAGTGGCCGCAGACGATGACGTGCTCGACGGCAAGGACGTCCACGGCGTACTGCAGCACCGACAGGCAGTTCAGATCGGTATGCACGACGACGTTCGCGACGTTGCGGTGGACGAACAGCTCACCGGGGAGCAGATCGACGATTTCGTTAGCAGGCACGCGGCTGTCGGAACAGCCGATCCAGAGATATTTCGGCGCCTGCTGACGCGCGAGCGTGTCGAAGAACTGCGGATCGCGCGACTTGAGGCGTTGCGACCACTTGCGGTTGTTGGCGAACAGATGATCGAGTGAGCCCACGTCAGCCCGCGACCAGCGTGCGGATTTGCGCGAGATGGTGCCTGAGGTGACGCACGTAGTCCTCCATCAGGAAAGCAATGCTGACTGGTCCCGAACCGTCCGGCGCGAGGGCGGTCCGCGCCGCGGCGTCGTCTGGTGTGCTGGCGATCACATGGGCGAGATGCCGGTTATATGCGCTCCACAGCGCGACGAGATCCCGCCACGGCACCTTGTCGTAGTGCTGGCGTGCGACCCACTCGTCCTGGTTGTAACCGTCGAAGCGCGCCGTCGCGGCGGATTGCCCCATTACGAAACGCCGGTGATTGTTGCACGCCGAGTCAATCAGGTGTCCCAGCACCTCGCGGGCGCACCACCCGTCCGGTCGCGATCGGCGCGTCGTACGCGTTTCGTCGACCTGCTGAAACAGCCGCAGGCCTTCGCCGATCGCACTGTGGAGATCGGCTGACATCTCGGCGGAAGTCATGAGAAGTGATTGTAGTATCCTCGAACTCCCGCATGACCGACCAAGGCGCTGACGGCCCCGGCGCGATGCGCCGTGGCCTTCTGCCCGTCATCCTGACTACCGTCGGCGTCGTTTACGGTGACATCGGCACCAGCCCTCTCTACACGATTCGCGAGTGCTTCTTTGGCACGCACCCGGTGCCGCCGTCGTCCGAAAATATCCTCGGCGTTCTCTCGCTGGTCGTCTACGCGCTTCTGATCGTCATCTCCGTCAAGTACATCGTCATCGTCATGCGGGCCGACAACCAGGGCGAGGGCGGCATCCTGGCGCTGACGGCGCTGATTCCGCCACGCGGCGCATCGACCGACTGGCTCGCGACCACCCGGCCTCTCCTGGTACTCCTCGGCATCTTCGGCGCGGCATTGCTCTACGGCGACGGCATGATCACACCGGCCATCTCGGTGCTCAGTGCGACCGAAGGGCTGAACGTGGCGACGCCGTTGTTCGAACCATACGTCGTTCCGCTGTCTGTGGTGATCCTCGTCCTGCTATTCGTGATGCAGAAGTTCGGCACACATCGCGTCGGCAGGCTGTTCGGTCCGGTGATGGTCATCTGGTTCGCGACGATCGCCCTGCTCGGTATCGGCTGGATTGTGCAGGCGCCGGAAGTACTGAGCGCCTTCGATCCACGGCACGCGGTCCGCCTCTTTCGCGCCGAGGGATATCACGCCTTCACCGTCCTCGGCGCCGTATTCCTGGCGGTGACCGGTGGTGAAGCGCTCTATGCCGACATGGGCCACTTCGGGAAGCGGCCGATTCGCATCGCCTGGTTCTCGCTCGTCCTGCCGGCGCTGCTGCTGAACTACTTCGGCCAGGGCGCGCTTCTGCTCCACGATCCGGGAGCCGAGCAGCCATTCTTCATGCTGGCGCCGAAGTGGGCGTTGCTGCCGCTGGTGGGCCTGGCCACGGTGGCTGCGATCATCGCGTCGCAGGCGCTGATCTCCGGCGCCTTTTCGCTCACCCGCCAGGCCATTCAGCTCGGCTACGCACCGCGCCTCGACGTCGAGCACACCTCGTCTCACGAGATGGGCCAGGTCTACGTCCCCCAGGTGAATACGGCGCTGGCGATCGGCACAATCGCGATCGTCATCGGGTTCGAATCGTCGAGCGCACTGGCCGCCGCATACGGGATCGCCGTCACGATGACGATGGTCATCACGGCGATCCTGCTGCACGTGGTCGCGACCGAGCGATGGAAGTGGCCGACGTGGGCGGCCACGGCCGTGACCGCCCTGTTCTTGTCGATCGACCTGGCATTCTTCGGCGCCAACCTGCTCAAGGTGGTCCAGGGCGGCTGGTTCCCGCTTATCGTCGGGGCGTTCATCTTCACGCTGATGACGACGTGGAAGACCGGCCGCCGGATCATGGCCGAACGGATCAGCGCCCGGGCCGTGCCGCTGACCGACTTCATGGCGGCCATCACGGGACACCCGCCCCTCCGCGTGCCCGGAACCGCCGTCTTCATGACGGCGCAGCCGCGCGGCACCCCGCCGGCGCTCGCCCACAACCTCCGCTACAACAAGATCCTGCACGAGCACGTCGTGGTGCTCACCGTCGGCACTGCCCCGATTCCCTACGTGTCTGACGAGGACCGCATCAACGTCGAGGTGCTCGGCGAAGGCGTCTACAACGTCCGGGTCAAGTACGGATTCATGCAGGACCCGAACGTCCCCGACACGTTGCTCGAAGCAAAAGGCAAGGGAGTGGGCGTCGACCTGGAGGATGTGACCTACTTCCTGGGTCGCGAGACCATCATCGTGACTCGTCGGAACGGCATGGCCACCTGGCGAGAGAAGCTCTTCGTCCTGATGGCTCGCAACGCGGTACGCGCGACGGCGTACTTCCGCCTGCCGCCCGAGCGTGTGGTGGAGCTGGGCGTGCAGGTGGAGATGTAATCAAAACTCCCAACTCCCAACGACTGTCGCATCCCCAACTCCCAACAGCTGTCGCATCCCTACTCCCCACTGCAATGACTGTCGCTCCCAATTCCGAACGTCGCACCCGAATGCCAAAAGCGCAGCCGGCGGAACGTTTGGTAGTTGGTCGGGCGTAAGACGTTGGGAATTGGGAGTTGAGATTAGGCCGCCAGCTGGCTCGTGCAGTTCGCGCAGCGGGTGGCCCGTTTCGAGATCACCGACATGCAGAAGGGGCACTCGCGAGTCGTCGGCGCCTCTTCAACGGGTGGCTTCGACATCCCGCTCTTGATCCGGTTTACCTGTTTCACCAGCAGGAATACGGCGAGCGCGACGATCAGGAAGTTGATCACGTCGTTGATCAACTGTCCATACGCGATCACGGGGATCGCAAGCCGTTTGGCTTCGGCGATTGACGGTGGGACTCCGTTCGACGTATCGAGCACGTAAAACAGGCTCGCGAAGTCGACGCGGCCGAGAGCCAAGCCGATCGGCGGCATGATTATGCCTTCGACCAGCGTGGTCACGATCTTTCCGAACGCGGCGCCCATGATCAGGCCGACGGCCAGATCGATGACGTTGCCGCGGGCGATGAACTCGCGAAATTCCTTTAGCATGCGCCAACTATTCAGTACGGGCGGTGCTCCGCGCAAGTACTGTCGACGATGCCGGCGCCATCTGCTCGTAGTAGCCAACGAATCGCCTGGGCTCCGGCGCGTCGTAGGCCGACAGATTGTGTGCCCACCGGTAGCTGACCACCTGATAGCGAAGTTCGACTTCCACCGTAAAGGGCCCGACGGCTCCGCCGGTCGGAACGCGATATCGCACCCGGTCGCCCCCGTCTGCAAAATCGGCGTCGGTGAGCGCGTTGCCATGGACCGCGATATCGGCCTCGGCCGTCGCCTTGTCGAAGCCGCGCGGCAGCAGGCGATTATCCTTGGCGAAGTCGACGGCCTGTAGCAGCCCGGTCGTCGGCTTGCCCGTGCGGTCCTGCATTACCGACTCATAGATCTGGACCTGGTCGTTGCGGGTGATCTCCTCGTAATGCGGCTCGAACTGGCCGGCGTCCGCATCGCTGTCCGCCCCAGTGATTCGACCATCGGGCGTAATCGCACCGGACTCGAACACTGCACGCCCCGACGCGTCCCGCACGGTCAGGTGCAGCCAGGCCCGCCGCGACGGATAACCGCTGGGCAGCTTGTGACCGGTGAGATTGCGGATGTCGAGATCGACGTTGACAGTGCCGCCGCTCGTCGCCGCCCGGGTGATGCTGAGCGTCGCCGAGTCCTGCTGCAGCTGACGAATCGTGGCATTCGCCGAGGCTTCCAGCTCTCCTGGCAGGGCAGCCACACCGAGCTCGCCGCGGAAGCGATTGAGGATCCTGAGCATGAAGAAATTGCCGCCGATGAACGTGTGCCGGCTGAGTCCATCCCGCTGCTCGCCAAGGACCGACGCGATGCGGGTCGGCTGCTCGTAGCGCGGCATGTGGCAGGACTGACAGCTCCGCTGGTCCTTGTAGGCACTGTGCAGCCATTCCTGGTAGGGCACCTGCTCCGGAATCGACCCGATGACTTCGCCGTTCGCCCCGAACGCCTGGGTGATGAGCGTGTGACACGTCGCGCACAGCTCCGACTGCTGCACGTGCTTGCCCTCGCTCGGCCGCGCCCCGGTCACCGAGTGCATGATGGACTGGCGGGCCGCATCAGCGTCGAACGGGACCGAACATCGCGCGCGGATCGCTGCCGAGCGGTTTGTTGACGACGAAGCCGCCGACGAAGCTCTGACGAGTGCCGAGCCCTTCCGGTGTGATCTGATGACACAGCGCACATGACACGCCATCCTGCGCCAGCTGCGCCACGTCGTCTTCACCGCCCAACGGCAGATGTGCGAACACCTGGCCTTTCCTGTCGGCTGCATGCGCCTCCGCCCGCACCATCGGCATATGACAGATCGAGCATTCGTCTTCGATGTCGGCCTGGTGCATCGCGTGGTCGATCGTCTCGCGCCTGACCGAGGCCTGCCAGTAGGGATCGCGCGACGAGTTCGCCATGATCGACGCACGCCACGCGGTGCCGATCGACAGGTCCTCGCCGGTGGCCGCGGTCAGGCTGTTGTGGCACGCAATGCACTCTGACGACGGCGCGAACATGCCGTGCACGAGCGGCGCATCGTGAGGACCATCAGCCGCGACCGTAACTGGTCGAACCGAGAACAGCGCCAGCAGCCAGACGACAGCCGCGGGCAGGAGCCACCTACTTCCAGCCATCAAAGAGTCCCCCTTCGTACCAGTCCCACAGGAAGTACGTGAGCACCTGCGCGTGACGATCCTCCCGCTCGTTCATCGGGATCTGTACGCCGCCGCTGACCAGGATGTGACGACGCTTGCTCAGCGACACCTGCATCTGCGGCACGATGTCCCATTCGGATTTCGCGTCGCTGACCAGCTCTCGCGCCGCGACGAGCTCGATGATCGGCGTCCACGTCCGGTTGTAGCCGCCCTGGACGAACTGCTTGCCGAATGCCGTGCGCCAGAACGTTTCGCGCGGAACGACGTCGGGTTTGGTGGGCAGTCCGATGCCCGCGTGAAACTGCACGAAGCTGAGGGCGGGGAGACGCTGCCCGTACGCCGCAAACGATTCGAACGTGGTGACGCCGCTGCCGAGGCCGACCGACTCCTTCCCCGTCGGCAATCCCACTTCCTCACCGACGCTGAGGATGCTGCCGTGCGCGACGCTGTGGAACAGGTCGCGCTTGACGGCAATCGCGACGTCGCCCAGGCCGTAGTTCCACGTCCCGCTCTCGGTCTGCTGCGTCTCGAAGGGGATGTTGAACTCCATCATCGTCCGGGAGCCGAACCGGCGCTCGTGCAGGAGCGCGTTGCTCACGGCGCCCGACGGACCAGTGCCAAACGACGACGTGATCAGCGTCTCGTTTTCGGGAAAAGCCTTCTCAGTGATGAGCGCCCGAGGAAAATTCAGGTCGCCCTGCGGCCATTTGCGGTGCTCGTCGCAGAACGTCCGCAGATGCGACACCACCATCCGGATTTCGTGTTCCGACAGGGCATTCCCGAACGCCGGCATGTGGCGATCGAGCGCTCGCACCGGCCCGCCCTGGTGAACGACGGCTTCCCAGCCTTCGTCCGCTTCGACGGTCACGAACAGACAGTCGGTGAAGTCCGGCAGCGGCTTCACGAAACCGACGACGGACTGTGGATTACCGCGACCGTCGGCACCGTGGCACGCCGCGCACGCCGCCTGGTAGACCTCCGCGCCGGTTGTGAATTCCTGTCGCTGGGTTTGAGGTTGCTGCGCCAGCGCTGTCTGCGCGCTCGCGCAGCACAGCAGCAGCAGAACCGAGACTCGCCTGAGCACACGCGCCCCTAGAGAAGAGTAGGACCTGTAGAAAAAGAGCCAGCCGCGACGCTAGCACGGCGGTGATCGCGTCACCTAACCTGATATCCGGACTGAGTATCAATATGAATTCGTTCGGAGTGCGGTGCTCGTCAGCCTGGTGATCGTCAGCGGGTGCGCAAAATGCATGAATGAAGGCCGGTGCGTGGATCGCCGGACCTCTTCCGTGCCCGCCGCGTGCCGTGAGGAGAACTGACGTGCGCTATCTATCCGGAGTGCTGGCCTTATCCCTGCTGATGGCGGGCGCTTGCGCGAACAGGTCGACCGCCACGACAGTTTCCAGCGGCGCGACCCCGGCGAGTGCCGGCGCAACCAGCGGAGCGGCCGTCAGTGCTGCACCCGGTGGGCGGGCCGCGAGGCGGAGCGATCGCAGCGCAGGGTGGCCGCGGCGCCGGACCGCAGGCCGCCGCACGAATGACCCCGGAGCAACTCGACGCCGCGATGAAGACCATCAGCGCCACGAACGCGGCACTCGGGATGAAGCTGATGAACAACGATCTCCCCGGAGCCGCGAAGGATGCGCAGACGCTGGCGACAACGTTCGCCGATGTCGAGCGGTTCTGGGCTCAGGCGAACAAAGCGGACGCGGTGAAGCTCGCCCAGGAGGCCCGCATCGCCGCTTCAGAGTCCGCCGCCGCGGCAACGGCTGGAGACGCGACCAAAGCGGCCGCGTGCCCGGAGCAACATGACCGGCACCTGCAAGCAGTGTCACGGCGTCTACCGCGAAGGCGACGCGCAGACGGGATACCGTATCAAGGCCGGCGTGCTGTGATCACGGCGGCGCTCATCCTCGACCGTCTGAACGCAGCCATGTCGATCGACGATCTCTGGTACAAGAACGCCGTCATCTACTGCCTCGACGTCGAGAAATACCAGGACGCCAACGGCGACGGCATCGGCGACTTCGAGGGTCTGATGCGACGTCTCGACTACCTCGCCGGGCTTGGGGCGACGTGCGTGTGGCTTCAGCCGTTCTACGGCTCGCCCAATCGCGACAACGGCTACGACGTCAGCGATTACTACGCGGTGCACGAGCGGCATGGCTCGCTCGGCGACTTCGTCAACTTCATGAATCACGCGGATGCCCTCGGCATCCGCGTCATCGTCGACCTGGTCGTCAATCACACGTCGGTCGACTGTCCGTGGTTTCAGTCGGCGCGGACGGATCCCAAGTCCTACTACCGCGACTGGTATGTCTGGGCGGACCAGCGCCCAAAGGATCACAAGACCGGCATCGTCTTTCCCGGCCAGCAGACCACGACGTGGTCGCTCGATCGCAAGGCCGGGCAGTACTACTTTCACCGCTTCTACGACCATCAGCCTGACCTGAACACCTGGAATCCCTACGTCCGGGCCGAGATCCAGAAAATCATGGGGTTCTGGCTGCAGCTCGGCGTCTCCGGGTTCCGCATGGACGCCGTGCCGTTCCTGATCGAGAAGAAGGGAGCCGGCGTCGAACACGAGCAGGACTTCACGCTGCTGAAGGAGATGCGCGACTTCCTGCAGTGGCGTTCCGGCAGCGCCATCCTGCTGGCCGAAGCGAACGTGCCGCCCGACGAGAGCATGAACTACTTCGGCGAGGACGGAGAGCGGCTGCAGATGATGCTCAACTTCCCGGTCAACCAGCGGCTGTTCTACGCGCTGGCGACTGGTGACACCGACCCGCTGATCTGGGCGCTGGAACAGACCGCGAAGCGGCCGGCCAACGCGCAGTGGGTCCAGTTCCTCCGCAGCCACGACGAGCTCGACCTCGGACGGCTCACCGAGGAACAGCGCGAGAAGGTGTTCGAGGCCTTCGGTCCCGAGAAGAAGATGCAGCTGTACGACCGCGGCATCCGGCGCCGGCTCACGCCGATGCTCGGCAACAATCGCCGGCAGCTCGAGCTCGCGTTCAGCCTGCTGTTCTCGCTGCCCGGCACACCGATGATGCAGTACGGCGACGAGATCGGCATCGGCGACAACCTGCGCCTGCCCGAGCGGGAATGCGCTCGGACGCCGATGCAGTGGACCGTCTGAACGGCACGGCGGCTTCTCGGTCGCCCGCAAGGTCGTGCGGCCGGTGATCGACGACGATGTGTACGGCTACGAACGCGTCAACGTCGCCGACCAGCGACGCGATCCGGAATCGCTGCTGAACTGGACGGAGCGGATGATCCGGATGCGCAAGGAGTGCCCGGAGATCTCGTGGGGCGACTTCACCGTGCTCCGGACGAACGTGCGCGAGGTGCTGGCACTGCGTTACGACTGGCGCGGGACGTCGCTGGTCACGCTGCACAATTTCTCGAATCGCACGCAGACGGCTACGCTTCGCGTCGGCTGTGCGAACGACAAGCTGCTGGTGGAAGTGTTCGACGGCCGTCACAGCCGCGCCAACGCGGACGGCGAGCATCGCATCCGTTTCGAGCCGTATGCCTGGCGCTGGTTCCGCGTCGGCGCGGCCGACAACGCCCTCCACCGGACCGACCTCAACCTGAAGGACAGCCGGGTCAAGTAGGCAGTGCGGGGTGCGGGTGTTATGGGACGCTCTGCGGGACTCGCGCTGGCGCGCTGACGCGAGTCCGTCTAGCCGGAGGAAAACCGTGGCAAAGTGTTCTGGCACAGCGACCCTCGGCGGCGAAGCTGAGGGCGCGGATCAAGGCGGTTTTCCGGAGCGCTATGCGGATTCGCGCTGGCGCGCTGGCGCGCGAAATCGGATCGGAACGCGCCGGCGGGACACTAATCCACCTGCTGATCAGGCTCCACGTTGTTGATGACCGATTCGTACGCCGCTCGATTCAAATCGTCCACCGAGTTGCCCGTCGAACGTCCAGGCGGGTTCGGTCCCTCGCGCTTGAACGTTCCACCTTCCTTCTCGCTCGTCGTCGGCTCGCCATCCTTCGGCCATTCGTCTTCCTTGAGCTGCGCCATACATATCCTCCGGAGTGGAGAAACGCATTAACCGTGCCTGAATTCCACGCCGAGCCGTACCTCCACCTCGCCGGCCTGTCGCATCAGGCCGCACTGATCACGTGGGGAGCCTTCTACTTCAAGACGCGGACACACAAGCACTGGAAGCTCGTCGACGATCGCGACTTGCGATACGTCCATCCACCGCGGAAGGAGAGCATCGGGGCGCGCTCGGCGCCCTACGGGCCGGCGCGAGTGAATGTCTACGATGCGAATGGAACGCTGGCAGGCAGCGCAGGCACCGACACCACGAATTTCTGCTGGGTCAACGGGCTGTCGCCGGATACCCGCTACCGCTACGAGGTCATTGTCAACGACGAGATGTGGGGATCGGGTGAACGTTGGGACTGGACCCCGGGAGAGTCGCAGGGCCTGATCCAGAACGGCGGCGTCTACGCGAACGAGTTCAGAACGTTTCCGCATCCGACGGCCGAGCCGAGCGGACCGTTCACGTTCATGGTGGTGGGCGATTATGGAACGGGGATGCGCAAATCGACATCGACGCGTCGGCAGCGTGAGGTCGCACTGGCGATGCAGCGCGCCTTCGACACCCATGACGTCCGCCTGATCCTGACCGCCGGTGACAACATCTACGCTGGCCGCCGTATTCTCGGCCTGCCGGTGCTCGCGTCCAATACCGGCGACGAAGACGACGACTGGTTCTTCACGTTCTTCCAGCCGTATCGCTACATGATCAATCGCGTCCCGGTGTATCCGTGCATCGGGAACCACGACACCGCCGAAACCGAGGAGCATGACGACCGCGATCAACTCCTCGACAACATGTACATCCGCGAGCGACTCGCCATCGACGAATCGTCCGATCGCTCATCGATCGATCCGGGATTGTTCTATCGGTTCCGTTACGGACGGGATGTCGAATTCATCTGCCTCGATACGTCGAAGGAGGGGTTCTTCCATGGCAAGCGGCTCTTCGAGTATCCGAAGCACCGGGCCTGGATTGAACGCACGTTCACCGATCCGGATCCAGTGAAGTGGCGGTTGCCCTTCTGCCACCATCCCCCGTTCTGCGCAGGGCCGCAGCATCGCAACACCGATCGCATGGAACAGCTGCTGCCCCTCTTTGTCAGTGGCGGTGTTCGCGTCGTCTTCAGCGGACACGAACACAACTTTCAGCATTCGTTCGTGGATGGCATCGACTACTTCGTTACCGGAGCGGGCAGCAAGGTACGGAAGGGCACACCGGACGCTTTTGCGCAGGCGCACACCGTCACGTGGGACGACTCCGCCCACTTCCTGCTCGTCACGATCGACGGCGATACCATGACCGTGCGCGCGATCGGTGAGCTGAACGATAGCGGCCTCAGCGACTTGTCCCGGCACACACCAGATGGCGCCGGAGTTTCGGGACCTATCCACATCCGCCGCTGACGGGGTCAGCTGCTCTCCTGGCAACGGCGTTGCACCAACGGGCAACCTGGAGTGAAATCACGTCATGGCTGAAGTGCTGAAGTCCTACACCGAGCCAGTGCTCGACGAATCCGGCCGCTATCACGCCCGGGCGGTCGGCCGCCTGGCGGATGACGGCATGTGGGACGGCTGGCTCGAGTTCGAGTCTCTCGACGATGACCGGCCGGTGGTGGTCGGGCCGGTCGAAACGCGCCAGCCGGAAGCGCACGACCTGGCGTATTGGTCGAGCGGACTGACGCCGGTCTTTCTGGAAGGCGCGCTGAAGCGGGCGCTGAATCCACTGACGGTTCGTGTGCGAGTACCCGAAGCGGCCGGTGTCTTCGGCACCGGCGCCGCGTGTCCGCACCGTCGCGGCAGGCCCGGTCCGGCCGGAAGCGGTGCTCGATCCCTTCGACATTGGGGGCCGTAACCTCGACCTTCTCCGGCAGCAGCTCCACGCGCTCAATCGCCCGCGGCTGCTGAACATCATCGCCGCGTACGAATTGAATCCAGCCGGTGAAGACATTACATGGATGACCGACGCCCAGTTGGTGACGTTCATCGTCACCGCCACCGAGGTGCAGCTGTCCAAGGGCGCGCGCTGACCGGGCCGACTACAATCCGCGGGTGCCGTCGTATCCGCCGTTGATCCAGCGGTTCTCGCCTTCATCGTTATTCCGGTCGTCCTGGTTGCCCTGTTCGCCTGGGGGTGCGGGTACGTGTCGGCGCCTCACCAGCGCCTGCGCATCGCCAGGCTGGCGCTTCTCGCGGGCGCAGCGTGGATGGCTATCACCTGGCGCGTCGCCTCCTCTGGCGTGCTGCGCAGGTGGGACGCCGTGCCGCCGCCCTTCTTCATCCTCCTCGTCGTCGATCGTCACAACAGCCCTCCTGATTGCGTTCGGTCCGCTCGGTCGCCGGCTCGCGTTCGGCATCCCCCTGTGGGCGCTCGTTCTCGTCCAGCTGTTCCGGTTTCCCCTCGAACTGGCGATGCACCGACTGACGACGCTCGGAGTCATGCCGGAGCAGATGACGTATACCGGACGCAACTTCGACATCCTGACCGGCGCGACGGCACTGATCGTCGCGTGGTGGCTGGGAACCGGGCGCGGCGGCCGCCCGCTTGCCCTGACGTGGAACGTGTTCGGGTTCCTTCTACTGGTGAACGTCGTCAGCATCGCGGTCCGGTCCACACCCCGCTTTCGCGCCTTCGGTGACGATCACCTCAACGTGTTCGTCACCTACCCGCCGTTCGTCTGGTTGCCAGCGGTGATGGTCCTCGCGGCGCTGGCCGGACACCTGTTGATATTCCGGCGGCTGTTGTCGCGGCGGGCCCCGAGGCGGGAGTTCAGGTGCGTAGTCGCGCGGACCTTCAGGTCCGCGATCACCGGGCCGCACGGAACAACTCGTCGGCGGCCGTGAGGATCACCCACCGCAGGCGTTCGGGATAGTCCGGCTGCTTCGCCAGGAACGCGCGAACCGCCGCCGCGGCTTCGGGTGATCGGTGCCCGCCGAGCGTGGATTCCGTCCATCGGTCGGAAAGAAGATGTCCCCGGTCTGCTGGATCTCGCGAAGCAACTCCAGCGCGGGCGTCACGAATCGATTCGACTCCGGCTCGCGCAGCGGGTGATTCAGGTACTGCAGCGATTCCTGCACCCACGGTTCACGACGCCGATTATCGACCGACCGGAACCGCTCGAATGCCTGCTCGCGTACCGATGCGTCGGGAGAGAGCGCCGGCATCACGAATGCGAACCGCGTCTTGCGGTCCGGGTTCTGCGTACGCTCCAGTTGCGCCTGCAGGATGGCCTGCGTCTCCGGGACCTCGCGCACGGCCAACTCCTCGGCCATCGTGATCTCGTCGCTCTCGGCCAAGGGAAGGCCGGGCACCCGTTCCTCACGCCGCCACACCCGTTCGAGCCACGCCAGGCCGTCGCCCGTCAGCACCGTATCGCGAAACGCGTTGAACCACGCCGCCTTCTGGCTGGCGGTCGTCGGCCCGCTCGAGACCTGCGCGCAGCATCGTCTCGAGCGCAACGCTGCGCGAGGTCCGCTCCGACGCTGGGAGGAAGCGCCAGAAGGTGCGAACGAGGTACGAGAGGATCCGCTGCACGTTCTGCTCGTCGCTCTCGAGCGGCGCGGCGCGCAACGCGGCGTCGGCAAACTCTGACGGCGTCACCTGCCCCTCGAGCAGGTTGTCCCACAACGTGACCCACGCTGCGCCTCGTGTGAGCGGGTCGGGAACCTCTTCGACGTGGTCGAGCAGATACCGCCGGCTGTCGCTGTCGAGCAGGAACAGCCCGTAGCCGAGCCCGCCGCCGTTCGGCAGGATGAACAGCGGCCGCGGCAGCCCCGCAGCTCCAGCGACCGCGATCGGCCGACCTTCGAGATATGCCGGCACGTGCCGCAGTCCGTCCGAATAACCGAGCGTGACGATCAGTCGCTGCGGCCAGACCAGGCTGCGCCCCGTCATCGGATCGGACTGGGCAATCGTCAGCGCCGACATCCGATTGGCGCCATCCAGCCGCACGGCCGTGGAGAGAGACGGTCGGCCCCGCTCCTCGACCCACGCGTGACTCCAGGCCGCGAGGTTGACCGGAGTCCGGGCGTCGAGGATCCGAATCAGATCCGTCCAGGTCGCATTGCCGAACGAGTAGCGTCGCAGATAGTCGCGGAGGCCGTCGCGGAACGTGGTCTCGCCGACGATCAGCTCGAGCTGACGCATGACCACCGGCGCCTTCTGATAGATGATCGGCCCATACAGTTGCCCGGCGTCGGTGAGGTTCGCCAGGGTCTGGCGTATGGGATTCGCACCGGCGGTGCGATCGACCTGGTACGCCGCCGGATAGTTGGAGAGCAGGAACCGCAGCGGATGGTTCACCTGGGGAAACGACGGGTTGACGATCTTCGCGGCCATGAAGTTCGCGAAGACCTCCTTCATCCACACGTCGTTGAACCAGCGCATCGTCACGAGGTCGCCAAACCACATGTGCGCGGTTTCGTGGGCAATCGTGCTGGCTCGCTCGAGCAGCTGGTTCTGCGTCGCCGACTCGTCGAGCATCATGCCGGTGGCGTTGTAGAGAATCGCTCCCGGATGTTCCATCCCGCCGAATTGAAAGGACGGGATCAGAACGAAGTCGAATTTGCCGAACGGATACTTGATTCCGGTGTAGGTCTCCAGCCATGCCAGTGCGGCGGCGTGGAGATCGAACAGCGCGTCGCGATTGCGCGCGACCTTCGCCGCATCGGTTTCACGGTGCAGCAGGTGAAAGACGCGGCCGTTTCGGGTCGCCGTTTCGATCGAGAACTTCCCCGCCACGAACGCGAACAGGTACGTCGGCAGCGGTTCGGTCTCGCTGAACTGGACCAGGTCCTTCCAGGTGCCGGGCGCTCCTCCCGCAACCATCTCCCGTGTCTCGGTGTCCGCGCCGTTCGCCACCACCTTCCAGCCGTCGGGAATCAACAGCTTCAGCGCATAGCGCGCCTTGATGTCGGGCTGATCGAAGCAGGGGAACGTGTAGCGAGCCCGTGCCGGAACGTGCAGCGTGTACAGGAAGTCGTCGTTCCGGTTCAGCGCTTCGTCGCCGGCGACGAACTGCACCTCGATCTCGTTCTCGCCCGCGCGCGTCTCCGCTGCGGGAACGACAAGGTGTCCACGGTCCACAGAGAAGCCGATATTCCTACCGTGCACCCGGACCGACTGCACGTGGTCGCGCGGCTGTTCGAAGTCGAACACGAGTCGGCGCGGCTCGCCGAGCCTGACGCGAATCGTCGCGCGGCCGGTCACCGGCGTCTGGCGGTTCTCCGGAATCGTAAACACCAGGTCGTAGCGGACGTCCCGGAGGTGGTCAGCTCGTTCGCGCGCAAGCGCTTCAGACACACCCGATCCGATCGGCTGATCGGCGGCAGCCACCACCATCATTGCGACGAGCGCACCCACCATAACCGCCACGATACTTCAACTAGAATGCCGGGATGGGGAGCCCACGGTTGCGCATGACTGGCCGGAATTGCGCGGCGGTGATGCGAGCTGCGGCCGTGCCCGCACTGGCTGGCGCCGTGCTCCTGATCGCCGGCTCCGCGCCTGGCGCGCAGCAGGGTGGACCCGTTCGCGGGCGCGTCGAGATCGGGATCCCGGTCGCGGCGAAGCGGCCTACGTCCGCCGCCTACCCCGGGCGCAGCGTCCAGACGGCGGCCTCGCGCCAGTCAGCGAACTACGGAACGTCGTGGTTTACCTCAAGGACGCACCGCCACGTACGGGGATGCCGCCCGTCCATGTCGAGATCCGCCAGCGCGAGGAGAACTTCGTGCCCCGCGTGGTTGCCGTCCCCGTCGGGTCGACAGTGGATTTTCCGAACGACGATCCGATTTATCACAACGTGTTCTCCCTCTCGTCGGCGAAGAACTTCAATCTCGGCAGGTATCCGAAAGGCAAGTCGAAAGGGGTCACCTTCGACAAGCCCGGACTGGTGCGCGTGTTCTGTGACATCCATTCGCACATGAGCGCCACGGTGCTGGTCTTCAACCATCCGTGGTTGCGATACCCGACGAGGAAGGGCGCTTCCAGCTGCCCCAGGTTCCGACGGGTGAGCGCGAGATCACGGCGTGGCACGAACGGCTCGGCGACACGACGCTGCAGGTGCGGGTGGACAACGGTCGACCCTCGACCGCGGACTTCGTCCTGCCGGTGCCGGCCAAGTGAGGCGTCCGCCCCGTCTCGTCGCCCGGACGCTCACGGCCACCTTCCTGACCGTCGCGGTCATCCTGTTCGTCACCTTCGTCCAGGTGAGCCTGGAAACACGCGAGCGCGTGCGGTCGGCCGAAACCGACAAGCTCGAGGTCAGCGCGCGTGTGTTCACCGCGCTCGAGACCCGGCGGCAGCACGATCAGCTGGCCTCGGTCGCCACCTTGAGCGAGACGCCCACGCTGAAGGCCGCGCTCGAAACCTATGCCTCCGAAAGCCGGTTCGGCGGAGTGTCAGAGGACCAGGCCGCGCAGCTTCGTCACACCGTCGCGAACGAGTTGGAGAAGCTTGCCGCAACCGCCCGCTACGACGTTCTGGCCGTCGTCGGCGACACGGGACGGCAGTTCGCCGTCGCCGGAGCCAACCGCGACCAGTGGGATCCGGATCAGCAGCTCACGTTCGAATCCGACGCCGACACGTTCCAGCAGATCGTGATTCAGCGCGGAGGCGCCTTCCGGATCAACGGCGCACGGCTGCGTCTCCAGCAGACGGCGGCGGTCGACGACACCGTCGGCACACTGCTCGTCGGAACCAGTCTCGACGCGAACTACGCGCAGGAACTCTCGAACCTGTCGAATGCCGGCATCGTGATCGTCGTCCAGGGCCGCGTGGTCGCTCGCACGGTGGAGGATTCGGTGGCGCGAGCGCTGGCACAGGTGCGCGGAGCGGTGACTGACACGAGCACGCTCGACGGTGAAGAGTACGCCGTCGGAACGCTCCTCGACTCGGGCGGCGTGAAAATCTACCTGCTGAGCTCCATCGATTCCGCGGCGCGCGCGGCAACCAGCGAGGCGCTCGGCTCGCTCGGAACGATTGGACTTGGCAGCTTCGCGTTCGCGCTGCTGGCCAGCATCTGGCTGTCGCGAACGGTCACGCGGCCGATCGATCGCCTGGCGGTCGAGATCGATCGGATGACGGCCGCACGGGAGTTCGGCCGCACCATCGAGCCGCCGGGCACCAGCCGGGAGCTCGACTCGCTCGCCAACACGTTCAACGAGTTGGTGCGCGCGCTGTCTGCGGCCGAGGCCGAGACCCATGCGACGTATCTCGGGGCGATCCAGGCACTCGCGACTGCCCTCGATGCGCGCGACCCGTACACGGCCGGCCACTCCGAACGCGTCAGCACGCTGTCGGTGCTGATCGCGCAGCACATGGACCTGCCTGAGACGCAGGTCGACGTCATTCGATTGGGAGCGTTGCTGCACGACGTCGGCAAGATCGGAGTGCCCGACGAAATCCTCCGCAAGCCGGGACCGCTGACGGCGCTGGAGTTCGAACAGATCAAACGGCACCCCACGCTGGGTGCCCGCATCCTGAAGCAGGTGCCCTTCCTTGCTGCACACCTGCCGATCGTGGAACTGCATCACGAACGTCCGGACGGTCTCGGCTACCCGTTCGGGCTGCGCGCTCACGAGATTCCCGTGGACGCTCGCATCGTTCACGTCGCGGACGCCTTCGACGCGATGACCAGTGCGCGCGCCTACCGTCCCGGACGCCCGGCATCGGCGGCCCTGTCCGAACTGCGACTCCATGTCGGACACGCAGTTCGATCGCGACGTCGTCGACGCGCTGCACGCGGCCATGCCCTCGGCGGCGGCGCTCTCCGAGCTCCAGCTCCAGGAGCTCCTCGGACGCGGTGCCTAAGACGCCTCGCCCGGTGTCGTCAATCGATGGCCGCCGTGCGCGTACGCTCGCGCTGGCCCTCGCGCTTCTGTTCGCCGCCGGCCGCGCCTCCGCGCAGGAGACGCGGCCGTCCATACTCGCCCTCGATACGGAAGCGGCGGTGGATGTTGCCGTCGACGAGAACGGCAACGACGCCACCAACCTGTTCTTCGATGCGGTCGCGTCCGCCCGCCTCGGCCGCAACGTCGAGGCGATCGTCCGCCCATTCGCGCAGCGGCTGGCCGCTACCGGTGAATGGAACCGTCAGATCTGGGTTGCCGCCGTGCGCTACGAGCGCCAGGGACCCATCGGCGTTCGTATCGACGGCGGACTCATCCCTTCGCCGGTCGGCTATGCGAACATGCTGCTCCGGCCGCACCTCAACCCGACGATCGCGCAGCCCTCGTCGCTGTTCACGCCCTTGCCGGCGGTGGAGGCGCGAGGTCCTCGGGCTACGCTGCTGGGCGCCATCTACCCGTACGGCGTGAACGCGACCGTCTCGTCGCAGTGGTGGGATGCGCGAGTCGCGATTATCGACACGTCACCCCTGCGGACGCGACGGATCTTCGCGGAGGCGAATCCGCCGCGATTTACCAACGTCGTCTTCGGTGGCGGCATCACCCCGGTGGTGGGCCTGCGCATCGGCACGTCGATCACGCACGGCGGCTGGCTCAAGGCCGGCGAAGCGCCCACGATCACGCACAGCGAGGATGCGACTGTCGTGACAATCGAGTCGGAATACTCGGTGAAATACACCAAGCTCGCAGGCGAGTGGACGAGGGATGCGATCGGGCACGTCGCATGGCGACACGTCGGCTTCCGGATGGTTCGTCCAGGGTCAGCAGACGCTGACGCCGCGCTGGTTCGCCGCTGCGCGGATCGAGCACATGTCGGCGCCGGCGCTGGTGACCGGAACCGACAGCTTTACCCGCATGCACTTCAACGGGACCGAAGAAATTATCGGATTCCGCCTGACACCCCAGATCACGATCCGGGTCGGCCACCGCGCCCGTGAGGCGTTCAACTCGAGCGCCTACCTCCACTCGGGAACCATGTCGCTGGTGTGGTGGAAGCGGTGGAGATAGACAGGATTCAGGATTCAGGATTCAGGTCAGGTTCCGGACACGTTTCGCGGGCCTGACGGCCCGCGCTACGGCTACTGTTGCCCGGACGGGTTCGCAGGCGCCGGGGCGCCACCGCGTCCCGCACCACCCGCTCCGCCACCTCGTGGCGCTGGCGGCGGCGCGCTGCCCTTCTCGGGTCCAATCGACTGCGGCGGCCCGAAGTAGGTCGTCACCGGCTCTCCGCGGAGCTCCTGATACGCGACGTTGAGGTTGATCAACGCGCGATGCTCGGGCGTGTCGCCGTACTCGAGATCCTTCAGTCGCTCTGTGCCGAGGAAGACGGCGAACTTCGGATTCTTCTTGAGCTCGGCGAGCGCCTGCTCAGTGGTCTGCTTCTTGGCGAGGCCGGCCCGTGCCGTCTGCACGAGCGTGCGCATGAAATCGCCGTACGCAATCATGCCCTTCCAGGTGTTGACGTTGCCGTGGCCTTCGATGACCAGATCGACGTTCTTGATGGTCGCCTGCGCCTTCGCCAGCGTCTTACCCAGCTCGATCACGCTGCCGCCGGCCGCCGGGTCGATCAGCGGCGCCATGTTCCAGGCCATCAGATCGCCGATGCACATCGCCCGGACCGATGGGAACACGACGAAGGCGTCGCCGTTGGTATGGCCGGCGCCGAAGTAATAGAGGTCGATGCGATCCTTGCCGGTGCCCAGCCGCATCGAGGTGGTGAACGTAAGGTCTGGAATCGTCGCTGGAATCGGCCGCGGCGCCGCGCTCATCGCCTTCTTGACGTTCTCGTGCGCGACCACCTGGATGTAGTTCGGCTTCTGATTCTTGAAGTAGTCGTTGCTGCCGTTGTGATCCGGATGCTGGTGGGTGTTGATGATCATCGTCACCGGCTTGTCGGTGACGGTCTGGACCTGCTTCAGAATCGCCTCGCCGTTGTTGGCCAGCTTGGTGTCGACCAGGACGACGCCATCCTCGCGGATGAACACGGTGGTGTTCCCGCCGGCGCCCGGGAACCTTGTACAGGTTGTCGCGGATGTGCTGAATCGCTCCGGTCGGCGGAATGGCGCCGCCACCCCCGCCGCCGCGTCCGCCGCCGCCGCCGCGGCCACCGCCCTGTCCCGCGCCGGCGTCGCGCTGCGCAGCACCGACGGCAACCGCCAGGCCGCACACGACGATCGCCGACAAGACCCACGTCCGCTTCATCAGACTCCTCCCGGAAAGAACACCCGCTGCACGAACCAGTACGTTCCTGCCGCGATGACGACGATCGAGCCTGCGTAGGCTACACGATATGCGAGGGTCGTGCTGCGCCGGCGCACCGCGCCGAGCGCCGAGGCGACCACCAGGACGATCGCGAGCTGGCCGATCTCGACGCCGACGTTGAACGAGAACAGCGACCAGCCGAGCGCTTCCTTCGGCAGGCCGAATTCGCGCAGCACGTTGGCGAAACCGAAACCGTGCACCAGGCCGAACACCAGCGCCACCGCCGCACGCAGATCGCGACCGTCGCCTCGCACCAGGTTGTCGGCGCCAACGAAGACGATGCTCAACGCGATCGCCGGCTCGATGACGGAGGCCGGTGGCGAGACGTAGTTCAACGCCGCCGCCGACAGCGTCAGGCTGTGCCCGAGCGTGAACGCGGTGACAATCCGCACCAGCGCGCCCCACGATCCGCCGAGCAGCAGCAGCCCGACCAGGAACAGGATGTGGTCGGGGCCGATCAGGATGTGATGGATGCCCGATGGAATGAACGTCTTCATCACCTCGACCGCGCCCTGCGCCGTTCCCAGGTAGTAGGTACGCTCGGGCGTCGCGGCGCTGAAAATCATCTGCTGCCGCAGGCTGTCGCCTTCGTAGATGTTGACGAACGTCTGATGGTTCGGGTCGTACGGGAACAGGTTGGTGTCGATCGTCAGCGCGCCCGGCTGCTCGCGCGACACGCGGAAGCGTCAATCGCAGCGCCTGGTCCTCGGACGAGCGGCTGCACGTCGGTCCATTCAAGGACGAGACGATGATCAGTCCGCAGCGTGATCCGGGGCGCAAGGATGGCGGCAATCTTCTGCCGCTGCGGCCCGAGCACGTTCATGTCGAGCAGCTGATCCGGCGATGAGACGTCGAGTTCGTGGGCCACGTCGATGACGTGCACGACGAGCGTGCCGTCGATGCGGCCGTCACGAAAGACGACGTCCAGATAGCTGAACGGTGCCGGGTGGGCAGCAACCGGCGCAACCACGGCAAGCAGCGAAACGACAATCAGGAGAGCCCGACGGATCACTCAGCGAATTCTACATTTGCGGCGGCGCGGCGGCCCGACCGGTGGCGGCGGACCTGAAGGCCGGTCTACGAACTACAGAACAAATCCCTCGCGAAATGGATCCTCGTCGTCCAGCACGAACGTGTGCTCGCCCGTGATCCACGCCGTGCCGGTGATCTCGGTCACCACCGCAGGGCGGTCCGCGACCTGGGTGCGGCGGACCACGCGGCCGCGCAGCAGGGCGCCGGTCATGCCCTCGTGAATGAAGTGCTGCTCCTCCGGCAGCAGTCCCATCGCATCGAGAATGGCCATCGCCGCCGACGTGCCGGTCACGCTGGCGGAGGGATCGAGGGCGCCACCGGCCGTGATCGTGACGTTGCGCAGATGCGCTTCCGGATCGCGCGGCGCCGAGGTGATCGTCAGGGCTCTGACGCGCGTGATCGATGCTGTCTACCGGATGCGTGAATCGATCTGTCGGCGTTCAGCGCCTTCAGCACATCGATACCGAGACGCTGCAGTTCCGGAGCACGGGAGCCATCGAGCGGAATGCCAATCGCCTCCGTGTCGACGATGGCGTGAAAGACGCCGCCGAATGCCACGTCAACGCGCAGCTCGCGACCATCCGACCTGCACTGGCTGAGCCGCCGCAGCAACGAACGCCGGCACATTGGTCATCGTCACTGAGTCGACGCGCACCGACCCGGAATGCTGTTCGATCGCGCGCCGCCGCGACCACGGTCCCCGCCAGCGTGTCGAACACCAGCCGCGTTTCGGCGCCCGCATCGCCGACAAAGATCAGGCCGCGCTCGAGCGCGATCGTCGTCGCGGCGATGACCGATTCCCCGTGCAGAGGCGGATAGCCATCAGCATCCATGCACAGGAGCGCCGCGTGCGCGCCAGGGGTGAGTGGCTCGCTCAGCACCGCCGCCGTCAGTCCCTGGTCGCCGCGAGGCGGACGCAGCAATGCTCGTCTCACGTAGTCGAACTGGCGCGCGAGCCGCTGGCGCCGCGCCGCGAGCGAACGGCCGTCCGACGAAGGAAGCCCGTCCACGATCAGGCGTACACCCTGTCCGCCGACGTGTGCGTCGATAGTGCGAATCAACTGGGTCACGGCGTCGCGGCTACGCTACCACGCGCGGAACCTTGAGCCGGTGAGGCGCGTAACCGCAGTCGGTCACGTATGAACAAGCGCACCGCCAACATCCTGCTCGCGGTGTTCGGGTCGGTCGCAGTCTGCGTACTGCTGCTGGTGGCCGGCGGCGCCTGGCTGGCGATGTCCGTCTTCCATCGTCAGACGACCGATGAAGCTACCGCCGTCGCCGCGCTCGACGCGGCACGGGCCCGTTTCAAAGGCTCGGCCCCGGTGTTCGAAATCCACGCCGGGGGACCGGCGTTGTCCCGCCCGGTTCCAAACACGAATCCGGTGGCGCAGCTGCGGACGATGCACATCATTGTCTGGGATTCCGGCGAACGGACGCTGACCCAGGCCGACGTCCCACTCGCGCTGTTGCGCCTCAGGGACAGTCCTATCGACGTCATGCAGCTGATGAACGGCGCCGGCCAGGAATTGCGGCGGCAGAGGATCGTCTCGATTCGGCTGAGCGAGCTGGAGCGGTTCGGGTCTGCTCTGCTGCGTGGACCACAGATGGAGGACGGCCACCGGCTGCTCGTGTGGACTGAGTAGAGGACGACTCAGCCGCCAAATTCGGCGTCGTTTTCCTCGACGAATCACGGATTTTCACGTGGACTGTCGTTTGCACCACGGTGGTCGCCAGCCTGGGGAGAGCGGACCATGCGAGCGACGAGGTGGACACGAGTTCTGGCGGCGGGGATTTTCGCGGTGGCCTGTTGGCGCCGACGCAGGCGTCGGCACAGGGCAACGGGCGGGAATACGCGCCAGGCCAGCTGAAAAAGCAGGAGCAAAACCGCGAACGAGTACTATCGCGGTTATCAGGACGGATTGCGCGAGGGTGAGCAGGATGCCCGTCGCAACCGGCCGTATTCATCGGTGTCGTCGAATAACGGACGACGCGCGAACGACGTCGATTTTCGTAACGGCTTCGCAGACGGCTACCGTGACGGCTATTACCAGGTGCGCGGGAACAGCCGCAACAACGATCGCGTGCCCGGCGGTGTCTATTTCCCCCGCGACGATCGGCGGGACGGCGGCGTGGTTCGCCGCTGCCCGGCGGCTACCAGGAACCGGCCTTCGCGCGCGGCTACAGCGACGGCTTTGAAGACGGGGCGAAGGACGGCAAGGATCGCAACCGCTACGATCCCGTCGGAGAGAAGGACTACCGTTCCGCAGACAAGGGTTACTACGGCAGCTACGGCTCCAAGGACGCCTACAAGAACAATTACCGCGCGGGCTTCCGCCAGGGCTACGAGGAAGGGTATCGCCAGGGCAACTCGGGTCGCCGGTAAGTCTGCGACGCCAGTCGCGGAGAGTCCACCTCGGTGAGACGGCCGCGCTTTACTTCGGCGCGGCCGTTCCCGTAACATTCACAGGTTCCTCCGACCCGGGAGCCGGTATCGTCTAGGGGTTAGGACGGGTGGTTCTCAGCCATCAAACCGGGGTTCGAATCCCCGTACCGGTACCATCCTTCGCTCGCCTGAATCGTGAGCGAGCTACGGATGGCAAGCCAAGCGAGCTCACTCCACCAACACAGCGAAGGATGTCCACCGTAGCTCGCGCACAATTCAGGCGAGCGAAGGTGGACCGCTAGCGCTCGTACCGCGCTACGGTTGGCAAGCCATCCTCGCTAAAGATCACGCGAGCGACCTCGCAGTCCTGACAACCTCACTTCTTGCTCCCCGTCGACAATCCTGCGGCACGATCTGCTGTTTCTTCTAATTCGATTCGTGTTTCGACGCGGCAGGTTGCTTGCTGACCAATGCGTCATGTCGAAGCGTTTTGTTTACGTGCTCAAGAACGCCGAGCCCGATCCGAGCTACTACACCGGTCTCACCTCCGATGTCGCGACACGATATGCCCAGCACAACGCCGGCAGTTGCATCCACACCGCCAAGTACCGGCCCTGGTCTATCGACGTCGTCATTGAATTCGCCGACGAGCGACGCGCCGTTTCTTTCGAGCGGTACCTAAAGTCGGGCTCAGGGGCCGCTTTCGCGAAACGGCACCTACGATAACCTCGCACACCAGCCATGGACGCGTTGGGAGCGGATGGATAACGAACAAGGTCCGTCACTTTCTCTGACGGGACAAGCACCCGGAGCTGATGGCCGACGTCGCACAATCGCTCGTTACTGTGGCGGCGGCCGCCAGTTCAGCACGACCGTGATCGGAAGCGTAACTTCTTTCAGGGTGTCGATCAGGAATCGCTGACCGTCCTTCGACACCATGTACTGCTTCGAGCCTTCGTCGAATTGAAACCCGGCAGGGTGCGTCGCAAACAACAGCACCGGAGTTCCGACACCCACGTTGCCGGTCCGGGCATCCAGATCGATTGTTACCGCCATCAGCCGGTTGCCCGGCGCCAGGTAGAACAGCTCTTTGTCGTCCCCCCGCCACCGCGGCTGCACGCCTCCCCCGTTGGTGACGGGCACCGGGTGGCTTGGGCGTACCGGGACAGAAAACGGCTGCACGTAGATTTCGGTCCCGCCTGAGGCGTTCGACATATACGCGATCCACTCGCCGTTCTGGGAAAACTGCGCGCCTATTTCGTTGAATCGCGTCGCGAGGACCGGAAACGGTTTTCGCGGGTGCTCCAAGGGAAGTGCCCACACGTCCCGCTGCGGGTCCTGTCGTTCTCGGACAATCGCGTAAAGAATGAACCGTCCGTCTGGGGACCAGTCGGTGGGAGAGGTTGTCTGGAGCCCTTCGTCCACAAGGACCTCTTCGGACTCTGGCCCATCAACAGCCTTCATGTACAAGCCCCACTGGCCTGGCCCACGCCGGTTCAGACGTGAAGGCAATTCGGCGGCCGTCCGGAGACCATAGCGGGGCCAGGTCGAACGCCGGGTCGAACGTAAAGCGGCTCGGTATGCCTCGTTCTGACGTCTATCAGCCAGATGTCGCTGGTCCCACTGGTGCGCGATATGACCGCTAAGCGCCGGCCATCGGGCGAGAGTGCCGGGGAAGTGCCAGCGTCAATGTCGGAACCAGGGATATTGTCCAACGGCGTCCCGTGCCGGTCGAACCACACAAAGTGGTGTTGCGTGCCTGAGGGTCCCGTCCGGTACACGATGGGGCCGGCGGCGGAGGTCGAGAGTGCCGCGACTCCTGCGGTGGCAATGACGTGTTCGGCGATGGGCGTCGGCGTCCCCGCGAGCTGCAGTTGCACCGGATCAAACGGTTGGGCGTAGAGCGTGCCATCGCGCACGAACAGAAGATGTCCTGACGTGGCGTAGGCGGCGGCTTGTGCGTCAAGAATCCGTCGTGGTGGGTCCGAGCCGCCCAGGAGACCGAGGTACATGCCCGGCTCGGTGCCCGTCGCATAAAACAGAAAGTGACGCTGGTCCGGCAGAAACTGCGGCGCGAAATGATCGGTGGCTTGCGGGGTGGCCTTCGTCACAATCTCCGGGTTCCCGCCTTCCGCTGAAACCCGCCGCAGCGGGCTACCGGGTCCAAAATCGTACAGAATCGTCCCATCGTGATTCCACGCCCCGCCCCCCGCGCCGCCTGACGCCACGATGCGGACGATTCCGCGCGCGATATCTACACGTTTCAGTTGGCCGTCCGCTGCGAACGCGATGGAGCGACTATCCGGTTTCCAGAAGGGAAGCCTGGCGTTCTCCGTGCCCGGCAGCGGACGCATCGACGCGGTCGCGAGCTCGCGGAGCCAGAGACGCGATTGGCCGTCGGATGAGGCCACAAATGCCACCGTTTTGCCGTCGGGCGAGATCGCCAAGGAGGTCGCTTCGAAGGTGGGCGGCGTAATCAGTTCGAGCCGTACTTCATCGAGTGGTCGGTTGGGTTCGCGCACGGCCCACGCCGTGCCGGCCGCAATGGCCGCACCGGTCACGAACAACGCACCGGCCCACCATAGGCGCTCCCGAGTTCGGCCCGCGCCTGAGGGTGCGGTGACGGTGACCGCATCCTCCCGCTCGCTGAGCCCGTCTTCAATCTGGAAGCGCGCGTCGCCGAGATCGCGCAGTCGCCGACTCGGATCCTTCTGGAGACATCGCCGGAGCAGCGACCGCACGGCTGGGGGGGTCTCAGGTGGCAGCGCGCTCCACTCCGGATCGGCCGTCAAGACGTGACTTAAGACCTCCACAGTCGTGTCCCCATCAAAGCCGCGTCGCCCGGTCAGCATCTCGTAGAGCACCACGCCGAAGGCCCAGATGTCGGCGCGCGTGTCCACGGGGAGCCGTTTGGCCTGTTCGGGGCTCATATACGCGGCGGTGCCGAGCAACGCGTCCTCGCCGGTGATGAGCACGGGGGACGTGACGGTCGGCGACACGTGGGGGGACGTTGACGGCGCAGGGCTCTCTCGACGGACAGGGTCGGCGAGCTTCGCCAAACCAAAATCCAAGACTTTCACGACCCCCGCCGGCGTGATCTTGATGTTGCCGGGCTTCACATCGCGATGGATGATGCCGCGACCGTGGGCGGCGTCCAGCGCGTCCGCGATCTGGAGGGCCATTGCCAACGCCTCGGACACCGGCACTGGTCCACGCGCCATCCGCTCCGCAAGCGTGACGCCCTCCACCAGTTCCATCACCAGCGCACGGACGCGAGGTCCGGCGCCAGCGGGAGCGGTTTCGATGCCGTAGATCGCCGCGATGTGCGGGTGATTCAACGTCGCGAGGACACGCGCCTCACGCTCAAACCTCGCCAGGCGGTCCGGATCCATGGCATAGACGACTGGCAGCATCTTGATCGCCACCTCGCGTCGCAGCTGCGTATCCTGGGCGCGATAAACGTCGCCCATTCCCCCTGCGCCCAGCTTGCCGATGATCTCGTACACCCCAACGCGCTGACCGACGGATACGCCGTCCAGGCCCCCGAGCACGTCGGATCGTTCGAGCGCCGGGCGCTCGAAGAACTGCTCTGCCGGCGAGGCGTGCGCCAGCAGGGATTCGACGTCCTGACGCAGCGCGTCGTTTCCCTGACAGGCCTCGACGAGAAACGCCGCGCGTTCGCTCACCGGACGTTCCAGAGCGGCCAGACAGATGCGTTCGATGTCGGCGGCGTTGCTCATCGTGCGCTCATCGCGCGAAACAGCCACAGCTTGGCGAAGCGCCAGTCGCGCATCACGGTGACGGCCGACACCTGGAGGGCTTCAGCGGTCTCCTCCACGCTCATCCCGCCGAAGAACCGCATCTCCACGACCTGCGCCTTGCGTGTGTCGGTGGTGGCCAGAAGGGTGAGCGCGTCGTCCAGGGCGACCACGTCGGGCGACAGCTCTGACGACACGGCGAGCCCCTCGTCCAGCGTAACGCGTTGCGCGCCCCGGCCGCGCTTCTGAGAGCGACGGGCCACCGCCGCGTTCACCAGGATGCGCCGCATCACACGCGCCGCCATCGCGAAGAAGTGGGCGCGGTTCTGCCACTGCATTTGATGCACCTCGATCAGCCGCAGGTACGCCTCGTTGACCAAGGCGGTCGCCTGCAGCGAGTGTCCGCGCCGTTCCTTGGCCATGTGCCGGCGAGCGATCTCGTGCAGTTCGTCATGCACCAGTGGCACGAGCGCGTCGAACGCGGCCTGGTCGCCCTGGCCCCACGCCAGAAGCAGCGCCGTCGGGGTCTGCTGGATCGTCGAGATGACGCGATTCTACTCGCGTGGCACCGGTGACGAACGGGTCATCACCTGTCGCTGATAGGTTTCGGACGCCGTTCCTGCCTCTGGGGGTGAGGACCGGAATCGCCCGGTCTTCGGAGGTGAACGCCGATGACCCTGGGCTCCCCAACCGACCCCATCCATACGCTCTGCGCAGTCATGACGGTGGTGACCATGCTGGTACCGACCGAGGCAGCAGCGCAGAGCACGCGGGCTCACTCCCGCGTCCGTTCTGAGGACCCGCTGATTGCGAAACTGATCGCGGACGCGCCCGCGTTGTCCGCGACCTTTCGGGATCTCGTCACCGCCATCGATACCACGAACGGCATCGTCTACGTTGAATCCGGCCGGTGCGGACGCGGCGCGAGGGCCTGCCTCGTCCTCAGCGTGGACGTCGCAGGGCCCAACCGCATCCTTCGGGTCATGGTGACGACGCGTCGAGGCCGCGAGGCCCTCATCGGGTCCATCGGCCACGAGCTCCACCACGCGTTGGAGATCCTGCGTGACCCTGCGATCACCACGAGTGCGGCGATGTTCTTCCACTTCTTCGGCCGGTCATCGTTCAGCCCAAATCGGTTCGAGACGGAAGGCGCCATTCAGGCGGGACACCGGATTGAAGACGAAGTGAGGGACCGAAGGAGAGTGCTGCGCGAGTAACCGAAGCCGAGTGCTGCGCGCATCACCGGGTTACGCGGCGATTCCTGCGAATTTAATGTTCCAACCTTCCGTACAACGCTGTACCGGTACCATCCTTCGCTCGCTTGAAACGTGAGCGAGCTTCGGATGGCAAGCCAGCGAGCTCACACCATCAACAGGGAAGGATGTCCACCGTCGCGCGAACGTGAACCGCGTGTACGCACCGCCGCGCATCTCGGCCGCGGTGATCAGATCGCCTCCTCGCCTTCTTCATCGCAGCCACCAGGTTTCTCGAGCCTGAGCTCCATTGCGAGATGGTCCTCACCGCCTGGGTGATCGGGACGTCGAGGACGTGCACGTGTTCCCACAGTACGAGCACCACCACCAGCGCGAGGAGATCCTGCGCAGGGAGCCAATCACGAGCAACGCCGCGAACGGTCGAACGAGGGTCCCGGCCGACTTCCTGCCCTTGAGTAGCAGCAGGACCCCGAGGTAGACAGGCACGACCACGAACAACCCGCCGGGATTTGGCTTCCTGGCACGGACGCGCTGGATATCCATTCGACTTTCGAATACCCGCCATCAGAATTGCTTCGGCTTGTCCTTTGTGCAAATCTTCGCCCCGTTCCACCGCCGTTCACCTGATCTGTACCGCGGTGGATCGACGCGAGAAGGTGACGCCGTCGAATGCCAGGAGATGGCAACGCGGATCCGGTGTGAGCGATCCGCAAACTGACGCGGTTGAACCGGGCGCGATCGTCCGCACGTGCGGCAGCCGTGCATGTGGGACCGCTCGGATCGGGTTTGCGGCCCCCGGGCCGCGTTTCGCGGAACCCTGCACCACGAGGGATGTATCCACGTGCACGCGTGTCTATGTTGCGCGTCGGGTCGCAGGTCCGGGCCGCCGGCACGTCCTCGATCCGTCGTCACGGTCCGCGAAGGATGGTGCGCCATCACTCCGATCGGAAATCAGATGTCTGCTGTCAGAAAGCCCGGAGCCTGAAGCAACGGCAGATCCCCGCGGGAATCACGAGGAGGTCGAGATGTGCAGATGGGAGGCGGCATCACAAGGGCTCGTGTCACAAGCGTTGACACGCCTGACACTGGTCCACGTACTCGCGCTGGTGGTCTTCGTTCCCTCAATTGCGTTTGCGCAAGCGCAGATAACCGGCACCGTCACCGATACGTCAGGTGCGCCGATGCCGGGCGTCACCGTTGAAGCATCGAGCTCCGCGCTCATCGAGGGCAGTCGCGCTGTGGTCACGAACACTGCCGGTGGGTATCGTCTCGTGGATTTGCGACCCGGGGTCTATACCGTCACATTCACGCTGGCAGGCTTCCGCACGTTCAGGCGCGAACGAGTCGAACTGCCCGACAACTTCGTCGCGACTATGAATGCCGAGATGCAGCTCGGCAATCTCGAGGAGACGGTCGTCGTCACCGGCGAGTCGCCGATTGTGGACGTCCAGAGTGTCCGCCGTATGACCGTGCTGGGCGGCGAGACGCTCAGGGAACTGCCCGTCGCCCGGACCTACGGATCCCTCCTCCAGATGAACCCGACCGTGACCGCCACCGAGAACAAGGATGTCCAGACGACGCCGGGGCGGCAGTTTTTCAGTGGCGCAGGCGGCCGCGCTAATGAAGGTCGCATCGAAGTGGACGGACTCAGCGTCGGCCCGCCCACGGCTGGCGGCGGCTCCAGCAGCTACAACGCGGACGTGGGCAACGCTCAGGAAGTCACCCAGACGAGCACCGGAGGTCTCGGCGAAAGCGCCGTGGGCGGCCCCAGCATCAATATCTTGCCGCGCACCGGTGGCAACACGTTCCAGGGCTCGGTGTTCATCGCAAACGTCAGCGAATGGATGGTTGGCAGCAACCTGACCCAAGAGCTGATCGACCGCGGCCTGCCCAAGTCGGGCGATATCGAGTCGCTCTGGGACTACAACCTGGGCATGGGCGGCCCAATCGTACGAGACCGGATGTGGTTCTTCACGAACCTTCGGAACCAGGGCTCGTACCGGTCGATACCCGGGATGTATGCGAATAAGAATGCCGGCGACCCCACGAAGCGGACATACGAGGCGGATTTGGACCGCCCGGCGAAGGGCGCCGGGAGCTGGACCACTGCGAGCATTCGCCTGACGAACCAATTGACCCCTCGGAATCGTCTGGGGATCTTCTGGGACGAGCAGATTCCTTGTAGCGGTGGCAGCTGGGCGGAGGGCATCGACGCCTGCCGGCAGCCCAAGAACAATTACGTGCTGGGTGGATCGCCGGGCTCGTCGTCTCCGTTCTCCACCGCGACCATCGCTCCGGAGGCGTCCTCCTATTCTGGCAGCAACCACCTGCGCGTCCAACAGGCCACCTGGACGTCGCCGTTCTCAAGCCGCGTGCTGTTCGAGGCGGGTTTTGGCACCTATTTCAACTGGTGGGGTGGTAATGAAATTCCCGGCAACCCGACCCGGGACATTGTCAGGGTCGTGGAGCAGTGCACCGCTGGCTGCCCGGCCAATGCCGGCATTGCCGGCCTGACGTACCGCTCGCAGAACTGGGCGAACAACGTCCAGAAGATGTTGAATTGGAAGGCATCAGGCTCGTACGTGACGCCTCGTCACAGCCTGAAGGTCGGATACCAGGGCGCCTTCCACTACACGAATGGGTATCCGGTCACGAACACGCTGAACCTGCAGTACCGCGTGAACAACGGCGTGCCGAACCAGCTCACGCAGAACATGTCCGGCGCGTACACGACGAAGAACCGGGTGCGTCCGACATCTTTCTACGTCCAGGAGCAGTACACGGTTGGCCGGCTGACGTATCAGGGCGCGCTGCGATACGACTACGCGTACAGCTATTTTCCCGAGCAGCGGATCGCGGCGAACCAGTTCCTTCGGAACGACGTGGTGATTCCGGAGACGAAAGGGGTAACCGGTTACCACGACCTGACGCCGCGCGGCGGCGTGGCGTGGGACCTGTTCGGCAACGGCAAGACGGCCGTCAAAATCAGCGGCGGCCGGTACCTCCAGAATGCTGTCGCCGACAACCTGTATTCCGGGACGAATCCGCTCGGAAACATACCGGTCAGCGTCAACCGGTCGTGGACCGATGCGAACGACAATTTCTTTCCGGACTGCAACCTGCAGAACCTGCAAAGCCAGGATCTTCGAAGCTCGGGCGGCGATGTCTGCGGCACCGTCAGTAATCTGAACTTCGGCACGCCGGCGCCCAGCGTCACCTACGACCCGAAGCTGCTCGGCGGCTGGGGCGTGCGTCCGGGCGATTGGCAATTCGCCGCGTCCGTCCAGCAGGCCGTCCTGCCGCGTGTGTCGGTCGAGGTCGGCTACTACCGTCGGTGGCTGGTGAACTTCTCGGTGGAGGACAATCTGGCGCTTACTCCTGCCGACTTCGACAGCTTCACCGTGAAAGTGCCCGACGACCAGCGGCTGCCGACGGCAGGCGAGACGATTTCCGGCCTGTACGACGTGAAACCAGAAAAGTTCGGGCAGACGAACAGCTACGCGACGCTGGCGAAGAATTACGGCGGTCAGACCCAGATGTACAACGGGTTTCTGACGACGGTCTCGGCGCGGGCGGCCAGCAACCTCACGATGCAGTTCGGCATGAATCTGGGCAACACCCACTTCGATACCTGTAAAACCCGCGAGGCGCTGCCGGAAACCGCGCCGCTGAATCCATACTGCAACTGGAGCACCGGGATGGAAGCACGGGTCACCGCGTTGGCGGCCTATATCGTGCCAAAGGTGGATGTGTCGACGTCGGCTACGTTCCGCAGTGATCAAGGCGAGCGGCTGGAGGCGAATCGCGCGTTCTCCACCGCCGAAGTCGCCCAAACGCTCGGCCGGCCCCTCTCGGGGGGTGCGAGTAATGCGACCGTCAACCTGATTGAACCCGGCAGCATGTATGGCGACCGGCTCAATGTCCTGGATATGCGCTTCGCCAAGGTTCTGCGTTTTGGCCGCACGCGCACGAACGTGGGATTCGATATCTACAACATCCTGAATGCCAGCCCCGTCATCTCGAGCAACTACACCTTCGTACCTGGAGGCACGTGGTTGCGGCCCAACTCGATTCTGTCGGCACGGTTCGTCAAGTTCAGCGCCGTCGTGGATTTCTGAGGCTCATCACCTCGCCGATCTTCCAGATTTCAACGGGCGAACTCCGAGAGTTTGGACCGGCGTTGATACAAGCAAGGGTTTTCATAGGTGTCGACGCCGGCAGCAACGCACAGGGGAATCACGCGCGACCCGAGACCGCTCGACTTTGCCACGACGACACGACGCATCACGGCGATCACGACGCAGCGCAGATCAACGATTTGCCTGCTGTCGTGCTCGCCGCCGTTCGGTCGAACACCAGGCGCGTTCAAGAAGGGGGGGAAGAGCCGAAATCGCAAAACCCGCGTGGAGTCAGGCAGCGATTCCCTCGAACTTCACGAGCCAACCTTTCGCAAATCCCCGTACCGGTACCATTTCCTGTTGAGTCGTCCCGTATCATGCCGCCGTGTTTGCGGCGCGCACAGCTATCGGTTCGGCGGGCCTGGCTCTCCTGGCTCTGGCCGTCGTCCATCTCCTGAAGCGCGATCTCGATCCATCTCGCACGATGATCAGCCGCTACGCGCTGGGACCTGACGGGTGGGTAATGGCACTCTGCTTTGCCGCGTGGGCAGCGGCGAGTGCGCTCCTATGCGTCGCGCTCGCACCGCGCGCGTCGTCGAGCCTCGATCGCATAGGCCAGATCCTTCTCCTCGCCGCAAGCGTCGGCCTTGCGATGGCTGCAAGGTTCCCGATGGATCCAGTAGGAACGCCGCGCCGTGACATGTCCTCCTCAGGAAAGATGCACGGCATCGCATTTCTTGTTGGCGTACCGGCGCTCGTCCTGGCGACGTCGATCCTGTCGCTCTCGCTCGCGAGACACGGCTCTGACGCCGCGATACCGCTGCTGCTCCTCACCACGGCGATGTGGCTCAGTCTCATCGCCGTGATCGCGATCGGCGCGATGGTGGGGCCCGCCCACGGGCCTGATCCACACATTCCGCCGCTTTTCGGCTGGGCCAATCGGCTCCTGATGGTCGCGTATAGCGCCTGGCTGATCGTCGCGGCGTGGCCGATGGCACGGTGACACGTCAGCGTCGGCGGCACGTCCCAGCCCAGGCTATACGGCCAGCGAAGGTCACGTTCCAACTTTCGTTACAACCGCGTACCGGTACCATCCTTCGCTCGCTTGAAACGTGAGCGAGCTTCGGATGGCAAGCCAGCGAGCTCACACCACCAACAGGGAAGGATGTCCACGTAGCGCGAAGGTGAACCGCGTGTACGCACTGCCGCGCATCTCGGCCGCGGTGATCAGATCGCCTCCTCGCCTTTCTTCATCGCAGCCACCAGGTGTCTCGAGCCTGAGCCCCATTGCGAGATGGTCCTCACCGCCTGGGTGAACGGAACGTCGAGGACGTGCACGCGTTCGGGGCTCAGCACGTAGACGGCTCCGGCAAATGGGGTCGGCACCGACGGCACGAAAATCGTAAACCGGCCGTCATCGAGCTCCTCGATGATAAACGCCGGGACGAGCGCGTCTTCGAGTTCGACCAGTGCTGGCTTCCACGCTTCCGCGTTACGGTCTCCGGCCAGCCGCTGCGTGAGGCTGCGCAACAGGCCGTAGCCGGGCAACCGCTCGAAGAACACCCGCTCCATGCGCTCGCGCATCATGCGTCCCGGTCGGGTGCGCACGGCCATCCCGACGACAAAACACAGTACGAGCACCAGCACCAGCGCGAGGAGATCCTGGGCAGGGAGCCAATCAGGCAGCAACGCCGCGAACGGTCGAACGAGGGTGCCGGCCGACTTCATGCCCTTGAGCAGCAGCAGGACGGCGAGGTAGACAGGGACGACCACGAACAGCCCGCCGACGACGGTGCTCACGAGGAATTCGCGTGCGAATTTCATGGTGGGTCAGGCCAAGGCACGTCGTGTGCCAAGGCCGCCCCGCAGGATCGTTGCCCCTGCGAGTCAATACCTTTGGCCAGCCGGTGCTTCGTTCCCATCCGATGGAGCCGTTCCGAAATACCGTGGCGGTGGTGGCCGCATTTTCTTCGCGTTTGCCGCCGGATGATGCGCCGCCTGCAGGTGGACGCCGCCCGAGCGCGGAGTACCGACAAACGCTCGCTCTGAAATGCGTGTCGAACGACGGTGAGCCTGCACCGTTCCCAGGTCAGTTGTCCGTTGGCGCGTGCGCCGCGGCGATGATCACGTACTCCACGAAACCCCGCGTGCGCTCGAGTTTGAGTCCGAGCTGCTCTTCGACGGCGGTGAACACGGTAGGCAAATTCGACTGCCCCGCCTGCGCCGCCGCGGTAGGCGGATTGGGCGTGAGCGGACTGTAGGCCAGCACGTAGTCCCACCGTCCCTCGAGGCCCGTCTGATCGACGACGTCGATGCCCAGCGAGCGTGACAATCCGTCGGCCACACTCGCGATCGTCGCGCATATTCCGGAGAACGTCGGATCGGCGCCGGTGGAGGATTTCAGCCTCGGGCGCGCGGACTCGATTATCGGCACACCACCGCCGGCGATTCCATCAAGACAGTTGTCGGGTGCGCGACGCACGTCCGGACCCATACGACCGTCATCGCGTGCAGGGCGCAACACGTAGACTTCCTGTGGCCGCTGTTCTCTCGTCAAGACAAGACCGAATCTGCTCTCGAGCAGACCCTGCGCCATGCGACGCAATTGCTCGCGTGGGAGTGCCGCCGCGGCCTTGGCGTTGACGTCGAATCGCGCCGTCTGCGCCCAGGCCGGGCCACCAACCAGTCGATCCGGCCGGATAGCGTATGCGGATTGAATCAATGACACCAGCGTCGCGTTGCTCGCACGCAACGAGTCGGCGGTGTAAGACACCGACCAGCCGCGCGAGCCCGCGGCGCTGGGTTTGACGGACGCCACGTCGAAGTCGGGCGTGGAAGATTGCTGCGCCACGCCGGCATGAGCCAACGTACACAAAATACCGAGGCTCACCATCACCGTGCGCATTAGCCACCTGCCAGGAGTCGAGTGACGCTATCGTCCCCGGGCGCAACGGATGCGGAGTAATCTCACACGCGCTACGGCTCTCCTTGCGGCTGCGCTGGCTGTCCTCCACCGCCACCGGCGCGACCGCCACGGCCACCACGACCGGCGGGCGTTGTCGCGGCGGGCAGCGCGAGCGCCACGATTTCCACCGCGTCGCCTACCCGTGCTGGCACGGCGATGTATTGCCGCCCGGCCCTTGTGTAGGTGACGGGGAATCCAGTCGTCGGACCCGGCAGCTGAATCTCCGCGACAACGGCGCCCGTCTTCTTGTCCCAGGCGCGAAGAACTGGTGTCTGGCCACCCTCGCCGCCGAACAGCAAGGTACTGGTGACCAGCAGGCCCGTGCCGTTGGTCTGCGCTCCGGTGTTGGGAATCTCGACGCCCTGCAGCTTCGGGTTCTTCTTAATCGACTCCGGCGTGCTGCCATGCGGGACCGTCCACAGCCGATCGCCCGTCTTCAGATTGACGGCCGCGACAATTCCATAGGGAGGCTTGAGCAGCGGCAGGCCGAACACGGTTGTCGGCGGACCGATGGTCTGCCCGCGAGGATTGACATAGTTCACGCCACTCTTATCCGCGCCTGGCACCACCTGCGCTTTGTTGATCGTGTTCTGACCCGCCACATACAGGACATCGTCCACAGGATCGACCGCACCGCCCTGCCAGTTGAAGCCACCAACGGCGGACGGCGCCGTCAGCGTGCCCATGGTTCCATCCGCCGCGTTCGGCAGCGACGCGGGGGTGTAGAGGGCCCCAAGCCGATACTGATGCGCGACCCGCAGTGCTTCAGTCTTGATCTCCGGCGTGAAGTCGACGAGATCGTTGTCGGTCAGCCCCTGCACCACGAGGCCCGCCGGCTTGGTCGGGAACGGCTGCGTCGGTGACGTCCACTCGCCGGGCACATCGGACTTCGGTACGGGCCGCTCTTCGATCGGCCACACAGGCTTGCCCGTCACGCGGTCGAGGACGAAAGCGAACCCCTGTTTCGTGACCTGAATGACCGCCTTGACCGGACGGCCATCCGCGGTGATATCCGCGAGAATCGGCGCCGTCGGCGGGTCGAAGTCCCAGATGTCGTGGTGCGTCAGCTGGAAGTGCCAGACGCGCTTGCCCGTCTTCGCGTCGAGCGCGACCACGGAATTGGCATACAGGTTGTTGCCCGGCCGATACCCGCCGTAGTAGTCGGCCGTCGACCCTTCCACAGGGACGTAGAACATCCCGAGTTCCGGATCGCCTGTCGCCGGCGCCCAGAAGCCCGCGTTGCCCGTATACCGGTTCGACGACTCCAGGAGCTCCGGATGCGCCTTCACCCAGGGGTTCAGGCCGCCGGGCACCTCCCACACCTGCGGATCCGCCTTGAGCCAGGTCTCGGAGCCCGGTTCGCCCGGCTTGGGGATGGTGTTGAACCGCCACAGCACCTTGCCGGTCTTGGTGTCGTAGCCAACGATATCGCCCGGGATGTTCATCGGCCACTGCTCGTTGATCGATGCGCCCGGCAGGTTGGGCGCGGCGCCGGTGTGCATCGAGATCGAGGCGATCAGGACGTTCCCGACAATTGCCGGCGGCGACGTGTTCGAGACGCGGCCTTCATGCGGCAGCCCCGGCCGTTCGTTCCAGCGGAAGTTGGCCGCCATGTCGACGACGCCGTTCGTGCCGAAGCTGGCCACCGGCTGCCCGGTCTTGGCGTTGAGCGAGACCAGCATGTAGCTGTCCATCACGACGAAAATGCGTTCGTCGCCGGCGCCGTCCGTCCAGTAGCTGAGACCGCGTCCAGAGCTGCGCGAAAGGGGATCGATGATGTCGAACCATCGCAGCAGCTCACCAGTGGGACGCCAGTGCCACAGCAGTTGCCCGGTCGCGGCATCGAGCGCCACGACGTCGCGGTTGACACCCGCCGTCGTGTACATCACGCCATCGACGATCAGCGGACTGACCTGCATCGAGGCCGCCGGCCGGGGGCCGAAGTTGCGGGCCGACCAGCGCCAGGCCACGCGAAGTTCGCGGGCGTTGCTGGCGTTGATCTGGTTCGCCGGCGAATACCGGGTTGCGCCGCTGTCGCTCCCGAAGTACCGCCATTCCGTCTCGCTTTTGGACGCGCCTGCGTCAGTCTGCCCGGCCAGGTTGGCTGACACACCCGCCGCCACCGCGGTTGCGACGGCGACGGCCGAGAGCACTCTCACTGCAAGGACCGACATTTCGGACTCCCTTTCGATTGGCTATTCTGCTGCACCGTCTCGGCATCGGCGGCTCAAGAGGCGCAGGCGGTTATAGCAGTCGCGACCCCGGGCGGGCAATGAAGATCAAACGGGAGCTCGAAATCTTCGGCGGCAGCCGGTGTCGTCGTCGTCGATTGCCTACGACCCGTCCGACATGAATGGCGAAGCCCGCGGGCTAGTGTCTATGACCTATAGACTAATTAGTCAAGTAGTGGTAGACACACGGGATGACCATCAACCCCGAGCTCCTCGAGCGGGCGCGGCGGACCGGGACGGACCTGGCGGAGGCGGATCGCCAGGCGCTGCTGGCTCGCGCCGAACACCACACGGCTATCCGGCGCCTGCACCTGGCTGGGGGCTCTCTGCGGGAGATTGCTGGCGCGCTGTCACTCAGTCACCAGCGCATCCAGCAAATCGTCGAGGGCTCCGGCGGCAGCTGGTGGCGCAAGGCCTGGCGGACGCGGGGGACGACGCGCGATGCGGTCTGCACCTGGTGCTCGCGTCCCCCGAGTGAAGTGAGGAAGCTGGTCGCGGGGCCGAATCTCTACATCTGCGACGACTGCGTCGCGGACGCGTTCCGGCAACTGCCGAAGACGGCGAAATCCACCTCCGGCCTTCGCACGGTTCGAGCGCGCTGCAGCTTCTGCCGGCGCGCCGCGACCGGCGAACGGAAGGTCGTGACCGGCGCGCGCGCCAATGTCTGCGACGACTGCCTGAGGCTGTGTCGCGAGTTCATGACGCTCGAGCGGGCCTAGAACCAGGCCGGCGACACCGATCGAAACGAATCGCTACTTCGTGGCAGGCTCGGACACGTCCGGCACGTCGATCCCGAGCGCGGTCGCCAGATCGATCTGGTGCTCCTGCTCCTGCCTGAGGATCTCCCGGATGTCCTCGGCGATCGCATACTCACCAAGCGTCTCGCACTGCATCACGCGCTGGCGGTAGTTGCGAACCGTCTCGTTTTCGTTCTCGAGGTCCGCGCGCAGCATTGTCTTGGCATCGTCGGATTGCTTGACCGGCAGCGGGGTTACCGTCGGTTGACCGCCGAGGTAGTCGATCTGCTTCGCAATAGTCAGCGCGTGCTGGAGCTCCTCCTTCGCGTGCACTTCGAGTTCCTCTGCAATCGCCATGTACTCGGCGCCCTTCAACACCTGCGAATAGACAACGTAGGCGATGATCGCCTGGTATTCACGAGCGAGGTCGGTATTGAGATCGGTAATGAGCTGGTCGCGTGTGGCCTTCTTGTCGGTCGATGATGGCATCGTCGTGTTCTCCGTGTGCCGACCGGCCGTGCAATCGCTCTGCCGGGGAAGGCCCTACGGCACCGAATCACATCAGCCGATGAGGTGAGGGGATATCATCGCAACAATGCGTGTATTGCTGAAGCTGCTCTTTTTCGTCGTCGTCCTCGCAATTCTCGTCGGCGGTGGTGCCTGGCTCTGGGGCGGCCGGATGGCGGGTCCCACCCTGGACTTGAAACAGCCGGAAAAGTTCGTCGGCGTGGAAACGCCGCTCGAGCTTAGGGCCGAGTCACCGGACGGGAAGTTTTCGCGTCTCGACGTCACGCTCGAGCAGAACGGCAAGAGCTGGCCGGTGTACGCGTTGGACCCGAACCAAGCATCGGGCCCCGCCGATCCAGCCAAGCAGATCTACGTCATGCGGCCGATCGGGAAGCGCGCATTCCCTGAACTGCAGAACGGCGCGGCGCGGATCACCGTCCATGCAGCGCGTCCGGTGGTCTACGGGATCCGGCAGGCGGAGTCCACGGCGACCCGCGACGTTCAGGTACGGCTGGACCCGCCACGGGCAGAGGTGCTCTCCACGTTCCACTACGTCAATGTGGGCGGCAGCGAATTCGTCGTCTACCGCGCGACGCCGGCCGACGTGGAATCGGGCGTCCGCGTGGGCGATATCGAGTACCGCGGGTATCCCGCAAGCGGTGTCGGCATCAACTCGGATCCGGCGATGCGTGTCGCATTTTTCGCGCTGCTTTGGAACCAGGATCGCAACGTGCCGATCAGCGTGTTCGCCCGCGACGTTGCCGGCAACATGGCGTCCGTCCCCCTGGACCACATGGTGTTCCCGAAGGTGTATCAGAAGAGCCGGATCGAGATCGATGACCGGTTCATCGGTCGCGTCGTGCCGGCCATCGCCGCCGCGTCCCCGACGGAAAAGATCGATACCAGCGACCTTCTTGCCGGCTTTCTGACGATCAATCGCGATTTGCGCAAGAAGAACAACCAGTATGTGGTCGACCTGGCGAAGAAGTCGTCCTCTGAGCTGCTCTTCCGAGACGAGTTCCAGCAGCTGGGCAACTCGCAGGTGGAGGCGAAGTTCGCGGATACCCGGACCTATGTCTACAAGGGCAAGGAAGTGGACCAGCAGGTGCACCTGGGCTTCGACCTCGCCGTGACCGCCAATGTGCCGATCGTCGCGTCGCAAAAAGGTGTGATCGTGCATGCCTCCGACCTGGGCATCTACGGGAACTGCGTCGTCATCGACCATGGAATGGGCGTTCAGTCGCTGTACGGCCACCTCTCGTCGATTGGGGTGAAGGTTGGCGACAAGGTCGAAAAGGGCCAACAGCTCGGTCGCAGTGGAATGACGGGACTGGCGGGCGGCGACCACCTCCACTTCACGATGCTGGTGGGTGGTCAGCAGGTGACGCCAGTGGACTGGTGGAGCAAGCAGTGGATGCAGGACCGTGTCCTGCGAAAAATCACGCAGGCTGGCGGTTAGCCGACCTCCGCTGCCGTCGGCAGCTGCGGTGCGCAACCTTCCGGCGGCCTGCCCGCCGCAGCTCACGCGCGCCAGCACCGTGAGCGAAGGTTGGCGTGGGATAATAGTCAGATGGTTCCATCATTCCCCAGGCCACTGGCAGCAGTTGTCCTGACTGCTGCGGTCCTGGTCGCCGCCTGCGGTGGCGGCACACCGCCACCGCAGCAGGAAGCACCGAAAGCGGCGGCGACCCCGATCGATCCCGCCACCGTCGGAAATGTGACCGGGCACGTCATGCTGCAGGGCAGCCCACCGCCGAACGAACCGATCAAGACCAAGACGGATCCAAACTGCAAGGTTCCGATCAGCAGACAGGACTACATCGTCGGCCAGTCGGGATCGCTGGCCAACGTGTTCGTGTATGTGAAGGACGGTCTCGGGAACCGTGTTTTCCCCGTGCCGGCGACGTCGGTGGTGCTCGGCCAGAAGAACTGCCAGTACGAGCCGCATGTTCTCGGCATCCAGGTGGGGCAGACGCTCGACATCGTCAGCAGCGATCCGACGCTGCACAACGTGCACGGCGGCAATCGCGACACCGGCAACCAGGAATTCAACTACGGTCAGCCGATTCCAGGCGTGAAGAACGAGCACACCTTCAGCACGAAGGAAGTGCTGTACCCGTTCTCCTGCGACGTGCACAAGTGGATGGGGGCGTTCATCGGCATCGTCGACAACCCCTTCTATGCCGTCACCGATGGCGACGGCGGGTTCTCGCTCAAAGGATTGCCGCCAGGGACGTACACCGTCGAGGCGGTGCACGAAAAACTCGGCCGCCAGGCGCAGACGATCACCCTTGGCGAGAAGGAAACGAAGGACGTCGCTTTCTCCTTCAAGATCTGAGTCATGCTTCCTGTTTTTGCCGCGATCGTTGCGGCGTCGACCGCCATCCTGATCTTCGCCGGCGGCATGGTCACCAGCCACGGCGCCGGTCTTTCCGTTCCCGACTGGCCGAACACCTACGGCTGGTTCATGTTCTCGTTTCCGGTCGACAAGTGGGTGGGCGGCATCTTCTACGAACATAGCCACCGGCTGATCGCGAGCACGGTCGGCTTCCTGATCGTGATCCTCGCGTTCTGGCTCTGGCGAGCGGAATCGCGCGCGTGGGTGCGGCGGCTCGGCTTCATTGCCCTCGGCGCGGTGATCGCGCAGGGCATTCTTGGCGGCATTACGGTGTTGTGGTACCTGCCCGACGCGATTTCCATCGCCCATGCAAGCCTCGCCGAGATCGTCTTCTGCCTCACCGTGACGATCGCGCTCGTCACGTCAACAGGATGGCGCCGCGGCTACGCGGCAGGCCTTCCCGACGATCGCGTGCTGCAGAAGCTGGCGATTGCGACGACCGCCACGGTCTACGTGCAGATCCTGCTCGGCGCGACGATGCGGCATACCGACGCCGGGCTGGCGATCCCTGACTTTCCGCTCGCGTTTGGCCATCTCATCCCGCCGTATTGGGATGGCAAGATCGCCATTCACTTCGCGCACCGCGTCGGTGCGTTGTGCGTCACCGCGATGATCCTCGCGACAACCGGCCACGTGTTCTATCACCACCGCGGGCGGACGGAACTGCGACGACCGGCGATGCTGTTACTGGGCCTCGTCGCGCTGCAGATCACGTTGGGCGGGTTGACGGTGCTGAGCGGACGGCAGCCGACCATCAATTCGCTGCACGTGGTGACCGGCGCTTCGGTGCTGGTGACGTCGCTCGTCCTCACGCTCCGCGCGCATCGCGCCCGCTTCGGCGAAGGCGCGCTCGGCGCGCCTGTCCCGCGTCATCCGCGCCCGGGTCGCGATCCACTCTCGACTACCGCAAAGGCAGGAGCGCACGCGTGAAGTCGTCCGTGCCTGCAGCGGCTTCCCCGACCGCGGCCGCATCATTCGACGTCGCCGCTGCCGCACCGGCTGGCCAGGTCGCAGTCAGCCACCGCTCGGCGGACTTCCTCGCTCTTACCAAGCCACGCCTCAACCTGCTCGTCCTGATGACAACGCTGGGTGGGCTCTACCTGGCGGCGCCCGATGGCGTACCCCTCGGGATCCTGTTCCACACCGTGGTCGGCACGGCGTTGGTTGCCGGCGGCGCCGCCGCATTGAATCAGGTGTGGGAGCGACGAACCGACCGGTTGATGCGGCGCACGGCGTCGCGGCCGCTGCCTGGCGGACGCCTCGGCGCCGCTGAGGGAGCATGGTTCGGCATCGCCCTATCGGTGGTCGGGGTCGCCGAGCTCGCCCTGGCTGTGAACGTCACGGCAGCGTGGGTGGCCGGGGTCACCCTGGTCAGCTACGTCCTGATGTACACGCCGCTCAAGACACGGACGTCCCTCTCCACCATCGTCGGTGCGGTTCCCGGAGCACTGCCGCCGGTGATCGGATGGGCCGCCGCACACGGGACCATTACGCTGCCGGCCATCGTCCTCTTTGGAATTGTCTTCTTCTGGCAGATGCCGCACTTCCTCGCCATCGCGTGGATGTACCGCGTGGACTACGCACGCGCCGGCATCGTGATGCTGCCCGGAGTCGATCCTGACGGACGTCGCACGAGTCAGCAGGCGCTGCTCTACTCGGCTGCCCTGTGGCCGGTCAGCCTGATGCCGCTGACCGTCGGCCTGGCCGGACCCGCATACGGTGCAGTCGCAACCGTGCTCGGTATGCTCTTCATCTGGCTCTGCTTCCGCTTCATGCAGGAGCGATCGCAGCAGAACGCCCGACGGCTGTTCCTGTTTTCGATCACCTATCTGGCGGTTCTCTGGGCGGCCCTCGTCATCGACCGCGTGTGGTTGTGACGATCGGCGACCTGCCGGCCCTCAACGCAACGCTCAACGGGCTGTCGGCGATCTTCATCCTGACCGGCTACGTGCTGATTCGGCGGGGTCATCGCGAATTGCACAAGCGATGCATGCTGACCGCCCTGGTCACCTCGTCGTTGTTCCTCGTCAGCTACGTCGTCTACCACGCGAACGCCGGGTCCCGGCCGTTTCCGGGCACCGGTGTCGCGCGGGCGATCTACTTTGCCATCCTCATTACTCACGTCATCCTGGCAGCGGCGATTCTGCCGCTGGCGCTGACGACGACGGCGCGCGGGCTGCGGGCGCAGTACACACGGCATGTCGCGATCGCCCGGTGGACCCTGCCGATCTGGCTCTACGTGTCGGTCACCGGTGTCGTGATCTACCTGATGCTGTATCAGATGTATTGATGCGGGTTGGCAGGTGGCGGCCCTGAAGGGCCGCCCTACAGGCCACTCATCGGCTACCGGCCTTGCGGCCCTGAAGCGCCGCCCTGCGACTACCGGCTACCAGCCACCGCGCACCAGCCACCGGCTACCGGCTACCGGCTCACCATTATGAGTAAGATAGTGCGCGCCCGGGGAAGACCGGGCCTGAGGGAGATGTGATGACGCGACGCCTCTCGTCCGTTGCCACCACCGCGCTGGCCGTTCTCAGCCTTGCCGTGCCCGCAGCCGCGCAGACCGGCCGCGCCACTGGTTCGGTGCGCGACCAGAGCGGGAAGGCGGTCCGCAGTGCAATCGTCAAGGCGGATAAACCCGATGCGTACCCTCCGCACGTGACGTCAACGAGCGACGACAAGGGACGCTGGGCGATGATCGGTCTCGCCAGCGGCGAATGGCGATTCACGGTCGAAGCACCAGGCTACATCGCGCAGAGCGCCTCGGTGGTCGTCCGAGCCGCCGGCGCGCCGCCGCTCACCTTCACGCTGCCGCGCGATCCCGGGCCGATCCCGTTCGCGCTCGAGAAGAACATTCAGCAGCAGGTCGCCGACGCGAACGCACTGCGCGATCAGGGACGGCTGGACCAGGCGATCGCCGCCTACCAGGAGATTCGCAGCAAGAATCAGAAGTTGACCGGTATGAATTTTTTGCTGGCCGACGTGTACCGGCGGAAAGCGGCGGCAGAGCGCGACCCGGCGTCGAAGCGATCGCTGCTGACCCTGGCCATCGGCTCCTATGACGAGTTGCTGAAGGCCGACGCTTCGAACGACCGCGCCCGCACCGAGCTCGAATCGGTTCGCGCCGACGCAGCCTCCATCGCTGGCGCCGACGCCCGCTAGTCGCAGTACATCCCGGGAACCCGCATGCCGCCGACACACGCGCCGGCCAGGCGTCGCCGCTGGCAGGTCACACTCATCATCGGCCTCTTTTTCGTCGCGGTCGCCGCAGCCGCTGCGGGTGGCTGGTGGTATGCGCGCGAATCACCGCCTCACCAGGGCCCAATCGTTCTCATCGCTGCCGACCAGCTGTCTCCCGGTTCCCTGAGTGCCTACGGCGCGGCGCGAGCCCCGAACCCCGACATCGATGCGCTGTCGAATGACGCCGTCGTGTTCGACCAGGCATACGCGCATGGCCTGCAGCTCCTGCCCTCATATGCGTCGCTGCTGACGGGTCAGCTGCCCTTCCAGCATGGGGTGCGCGACGACGCCGGGTTTGCGCTGAAGCCGGAAGCGCGCACGCTCGCCGAGGTGCTGAAGAATCGCGGCTTCAACACCGGTGCCGCCGTTTCCTCGTTCCTCTTGCGACGCGAAACGGGAGTGGCACAGGGCTTCAATTTCTTCGACGCCGAGATTCCCGTGGAGGAGCGTCGCCAGCCGGCGATCGAGCGGAGCGGCACCGCGACGATCGACGCGGCGGAACGCTGGGCGCGGCTGCAAGCGAACCAGCGCTACTTCCTGATGGTGCAGGTGCCCGCCACTGATGCCGACCTCGCGGTGCGGCGGATCAGCGATCTGCTCCACGAGCGGAAGCTCTATGACGCCGCTACGATCGTCCTCATCGGCGACCGCCCGCCCGCACCCACGGACGGCAGCCTCGACGAGGCCTCGCTGCGGATCCCGCTGATCGTGAAACAACCGGGCGGCGAGGGTGCCGGGCGACGAGTCGCATTGGCGGTCCAGCAGGTCGATTTGCTGCCGACGCTGCTCGACTTCGTCCGGGCGCCGCTTCCAGGCAGCCTCCGCGGTCACTCGCTGCGATCGCTCCTCGACAATGAGGACGCGACAGTCGCGCCACGCGCCCTGTATGCCGAATGGCTGCTGCCGTATTTCCGCTTCGGCGGGCGTCCGATCGTGACCGCGTCGGGTGACGCCGATCGCACCATCGAAGGCCCGGCGATGATCGCGGCCGCCGAGGAAGATCGGCTGGCGATGGCAGGTTACCTGCCGGGCCTCTATCCACCGGGCGCTCCCAACGACGACCTGACCGACGCACAGCAACAGGCGATCACCCAGGCGCACCGTCAGGCCGCGTTGCTGGCGGGAGACCGCAAGTTCTCCGGTGCGATCCGTGTCTTGCAGGACGTGGCCGCGCGGCATCCCGACCTGGCGCAGATCCATTACCAGCTTGGCCTGTTGCTGATGCGCAGCGGCCGGATCGACGAAGCGATCCAGGAATTCCGTGTCGCTGCCGATTTGCGGCCCGACGCCATCGACATCCCGATGGGACTTGCCGATGCGCTTCTTCACGTCGGTCGTACCGCCGATGCGGCGGTCGAAGCGGACGCAGCCGTGATGCTGGCGACGATGGTTCCTGCACCACGAGCCGCCGCGGCTCACGCCATCGCGGCCCGCGTCGCGCTGGCTCAGAAAGATGCGGACGCCGCGATGAGACACGCGGCAGCGGCCGAGAAGGCCGATCCCACGCTGCCGATGCAGAACTACGTCCGCGGGCGGCTGTTCTTCGACGAAGGCAAGTTCGACGAGGCCGTCGCGCCGTTCGAGGATGCCGCCAACGCTGCGCGGAAGTCGGGTGCAGCCCTTCCGGACTTGCACCTGTATCTTGGCGAGACGCTCACGCAACTCGAGCGACCCGGCGACGCCGAGCCGGAGTTTCGCGAAGAACTGCGCGCATTTCCCCACAACCTCCAGGCGTACGCCAGTCTCGCCATGCTCTACCGCGCGAGCGATCGCGATGCCGAGGTGGAAGACGTTCTCGACGAGCTCGTTGAATCGACGTCGACGCCGGAGGGTTACGCGATGGCGGCCAGGCTGTGGACCGCGCTGGGCGAACGGTCGCGAGCGGAGGCGCTCAGGTCCGACGCACGGACGCGTTTTCGCGGCGATCCATCGCTGGTCCTTCTCGGGCGTGATGGACGGCGATAATCCCCATTCCGATCCCTGCCCAGAACAGGTTGCGGACCTTCCGCACCACCGCCAGCGAGACTCCCACGACTGGATTAAGGCCAAGCAGCGGCGCCAGCGCGCCGGAGCTCGCCTCGTCGACGCCGACGCGGAACGGCACGAACTTGAACGTCACCGTGATGACCCGGTTCAGCGCCTCGAAGAGGAATGCTTCGCGGAGAGTCGGGCTCGCGCTTCCCAGCAGCCAGTGCAACGACAGGTACGCCTCCGCCACGGCGAGGGCGTGAAAGGTGAAGTCGAACGCGAGCACACGTGAGAGCTGCAGGGGATGGGTTGACGAGAACTCGAATACCGACGCCCGCAGCGCCTTCACTTTTCCCCGCCACGCGGGCGGAAGCAAGGTGCTGAGACCAGAACCGCCACGCAGGAGTCTGGCGCCCGCAATGGTGCCAATCAGAAGAAGGCCCAGCCCCATGGTCCCGAGTTCCTGCCATGCGAATGGCAGCGGCACTGTCACCAGCATCACCACTCCTCCTGCGGCGATGACCATCAGCGTCGACAGGATGTAGAGGAGGTTGTCGAGCGCCAGGTACGAGATCGACTCGCTGGTTGCCAGGTGCTGACGGGTCAGGAAGACCTTGGTCGGCTCGCTTGCGAGCCAGCCAAACGGCGTGACGTTTCCAATCGCATCGCCGGCCAGGAATGCGGCAAACGCCTGACGCGGACTGAGGCGGCGTCCTTCCGGTGCACACAGCCGCCAGGCTTCGGCGCGAGCGGCAAACCGCAACCCTGCCAGCGCAAACAGCGGGAGCAGTCCCCAGCCAACGCGCTGAATGCCATCGAGAATCTCGGATACGCCCGCACGGCGGGCGGCCCAGATGAAGAGGAGAGCGCCGCCGAGCGCCGCCGCAATCGACAGGACGTGCTGGCGTCGGCGGGGGCTCATGGGGAAGAAGGTATCAACTCCCAACTCCCAAAGGACCAACTCCCAACGCCAATTCTGACGAGTGAGAGTTGGAAATTGGGGGTCAGCTACCGGTTGGGAGTTGTCACCTGTTTGGGCGTGTCTAGCTGGGGCGCTGCGCTTCCAGCTGCTTGAACGTGTCCTCGATCAACCGCTCGTTGTCGGCCTTGGACACGTTGCGCTGCAGGAGCTTCGACGCGATGGCAATCGACAGGTCCACCGCCTCGTGCCGGATCTGCTGAACGGCCCGCGCCGTCTCGAGCTCGATCTGTTTCTGGGCGTTCTTCACGATGGTGGCGGATTCCTGCTGCGCCTTGGCCCGCAGCTCATCGCGAAGCCGGGCGGCGTCCTCGCGCGTACGCGCGACGATGGTGTCCGCCTCGGCGCGCGCCTCCGCCAGGATGCGCTGCGACTCGACCTGCAGCCGCTCGAGTTCCTGCTTCGCCTTCGCCGCATCGTCCAGCGAGCGGCGAATCGACTCCTGCCGTGCGTCCAGCGCCTCGAGCAGCGGGCGCCACGCGAACTTGCCCAGGAGTGCGAGCAGGACCAGGAAGACGACGATGGTCCAGATGTAGAGACCCGGATCGAGCTGGACCAACGGGTTGTTCATGACGGTCTGTCCTTTCGACCTGTGCGCGTCGCTGTCGGCGCGCCGCTTACTTCAGAACGATCAGCAGCGCGAAGACTTCGGCGAGAATCGCGACGCCTTCGAGCAGGAAGAGCGGAAGGTTCACCGCGCCCGTGATCTGCGCAGTCGCGCTCGGCTGGCGGCCGATCGCTTCGGCGGCTCCCGCCGCCAGGCGGCCGATGCCGAGGCCGGCGCCGAGAACGATGAGGCCCAGCCCGAGGCCGGCGCCCATGAACGCAATTGCATTACCTTCCATTGATTTTCTCTCCTGCGATAAGGAACGCCGCTAAGGCGTTCCGGTAAGTCCTGTGGAACGCCGCTCATGCGTCCCGGTAAGCCCTGTGGAACGCCGCTGAGGCGTTCCGGTAAACCTGGTGCTCAGTGATGAGCGTGAATGGCCATCCCGATGAACACGGCCGTGAGCAACGTAAAAACGTAGGCCTGCACCGGGACGACCACGATCGCCTCCAGTGCCATGACGCCAACCGCCAGCGGGACCGAAAGCAGCGCCCCCACGGCGACGCCAACCGTCGCGCTGAACTGCTGCGCGAAGATGAAGACGAACGAGATGATCGCGAGGATGGCGATGTGGCCGCCGGTCATGTTGGCGGCAAGACGGGCCATCAGGGCGAAGGGCCGGACGAACATCCCCATGATCTCGATCGGGATCAGGATCGGATACACGAACAGCGGTACGCCGCCCGGAATCAGGTTCTTCCAGTGCTTGATGAAGCCGTGCGCCCGAGTGCCCGCGATGATGATCAGGAAGAAGGAAATCGTGGCCAGGGCGCCGGTCACATTGAAATTGCCGGTTGCCGTGGTGCCGCCGTGCACCACCTGCGCCAGGAACGATTCTTCCGACGGCTTGATGACGTGATTGGCCAGGCCGAGCACGTCGAAGATCGGAATGATGCCGATCAGATTCGAGGTGAGGATGAACAGGCCAATCGTCAGCACGGTGGGCGTCCACGTCTTCGTCCACTTGCGGCCGACGTTCGGCTCGACGATCGAGTCGCGGACAAATTCGACGATGATCTCGAGGACCGTCATGAAGCCGGTCGGGATGGGGCGATCCTGGCGCAGAAATTTGCGGACGGTGACAGTCACGAGCACGAACAGCACGGCCGCGGCGATCCACAGCATCAGCACGTGCTTCGTCACCGAGAAATCGATGCCGAACAGCGTGGGCAGGTGAATGAGCGGGTGCGGCCCGTTCGAGACGTGGCCGATGATCACTTCGCCGGCGTTGAAGGTGCCCGACGCGCCTTCGGCGGCATGTTCGGCTGCTTCCGGTTGCAACATCGCGTTCCTACGGCGACCGCTGCCGGCCGCTGTCAAACAGGCGCTTCAGGAACAGCGCCTCCATCGCGTACAGCGCGATGAAATAGACCGTAAAACTCACCACGAACGGCGTGCGCCGCAGCTCGAGACCCCGGAGCATCCCGGCAACGTACACGCCGAAGAACATCATCTTTGCCATGAACGCGGTGAGCATCACGCTCATCACACGCTCCGGCGCCACGGCCTGCATGCGCTCCACCGCGACCCAACTGGCACACGCGGCCACCAGCGGCCCCGCCATCCCCAGCAGCGCCTCGGGGTTCGCCGCCGGCCTGATCGCAGACGCCACCCCCCAGGACCCGACGCCGAGCCCGACCATCCACACCAGCGCCCACCGGCTCGGTTCAGAGCGCCCCGGGCGCGAGCCGGAGCCGGACGTCATTTCCAGAAGACCGTTTTGATCAGCTCCCAGAAACCGACCGCCATGCCGAGGATCAGACCCGTCAGGAGAAACCAGGGGGACGTACCCCGCCAGCCATCGACCAGATATCCAAGGCCGCCGAGCAGGATGATGCTTCCGATCAGCGTGTAGCTCGCCGCCGCCACGCCCCCGGCGCTGGACACGTTCTCCTGCAGGGACTTCGTGGCGCGATCGAACGAAAAGGCGCGCTTGGACTTGGTCATGACGCGGCGTACTCCCCGGGGTCCCCGCCACGCACGCCTGCGTGATGGGGTGGTAGCAGCAATCGCGGACCGTGTACCGCCGACCAGTATACGTGGTCTTGTGAAAAAGTTCACCAAGTCGGCGGCACCCGTTTACGAGACGCAGGAGTCCTAACGATCATCGAAACGGCGAAGTCTCGTGTTTTCAATAACTTTGAGGTGATTTGCGGGCTTGACGCTCTTCTTTTCCGGCGCCTATACTGCCCGGTGCCTTCCCACGTGTATATGCGTATCCGCTCGGCCGTCCGCCCGATCTCCTCGTTCGCGCTGGTGCTCGCGCTTACGGCACTGACGGCGCCCCGCCTCTCTGCGGGCGGGCAGGCCGGCGTCAACGAGCGGACGCTGTACGTCAGCGCGCTCGATGCCAAGGGCGAACCTGTCGAGGGTCTCGGTCCCGACGCGTTCATCGTCGAGGAGGATGGACGGCGCCGGGAAATCCTCCGCGTCTCCAAAGCCATCGAACCGATCGACATCGCGCTGCTGGTCGACAACAGTACCGCCGCGCGCTCAGCCGTGATCGATATCCGTACCGCGCTGGCCAACTTCGTCGCCAAGATGGCGCCGGCCAATCAGATCGCCGTGATCGGCCTTGCCGATCGCCCGACGATCATCACCGACTACACGAACGATCCGAAGAAGCTGGCCGAGGCGGTGAAGATTCTGGCGATGCCGTCGAGCGGCATGACGTTGCTGGATGGGCTCGTCGAGACCTCGAAGGGACTCAAGAAACGCGAAACGCCGCGCGCGGTGCTGCTGCCGGTCGTGACCGACGGAACCGAGTTCACCAACTACTACTCGAAAGACGTCGTCCGCGAGATGGTTGAAGCAGGTGCGCAATTGCACCTGATCGGGATTGGACGCTTTCTGCATTCCGAAGAGCATTCGACGCGCGAGCGATCCTTCCTGCTCACCGAAGGGCCGCGCGGAACCGGTGGCTCGGAGACGACGATCCTGGCGTCGACCGGACTCGACCAGGCGATGCAGCGACTCGCCCGGGAACTGTCGTCGCAGTACAAGGTCGTCTACAGCCGGCCGGAATCGCTGATTCCGCCGGAGAAGATCGAGATTTCCTCCGCGCGCGCCGAACTGACGATGCGCGGTTCGCAGGCTCGCGATCAAAGGGGCAAGAAGTGACTCGTCCGGCGGCCATCGGCCTACTCGCGGTGTCGCTCTTCGGCGGTGGAATCTTCGCGGAGCAGGGGGCGCCAGCGGCGCAGACGACGGCGCCCGCCCAGACCGTCCCGGCCCAGACGCCACCGCCCCCGGCTGCTCCAGCGGCGGCTACTCCGCCGGACGCATCGCCCGGCACCGCTGCGCCAGCGCCGGCTGCTCCTGCCGGCCGTCCGGCGCAGCAACCCGCCTTTCGCACTGGCGTGGATATCGTCTCGCTCAACCTCACGGTCACCGATTCACAGAATCACTACGTGACCGACCTGGATCAGAACGATTTCGCGGTGTTCGAAGATGGGGTCAAGCAGGATGTCACCTTCTTCAACCGCCGGCAGCAGCCGATCGCGCTGTCGCTCCTCCTGGACAGCAGCGCGAGCATGGAGGACAAGCTGCCGACGCTGCAGACGGCCGCGGGTAACTTCATCCGCCGGCTCCGGCCGAGCGATCTCGCCCAGGTGATCGACTTCGACAGCCGCGTCGAGATCAGGCAGGTGTTCACCAGCAACCACGATGAGCTCGAGGCGGCGATCCGCCAGACGACGGCCGGCGGATCGACATCGCTTCACAACGCCATCTACATCGCACTGAAGGAGCTCAAGAAGATCAAAGCGGTATCCGAGGAGGACGTGCGACGCCAGGCGCTCGTCGTGTTCTCCGATGGCGAAGACACCTCGAGCCTCGTCTCGTTCGACGAAGTGCTCGACCTGGCCAAGCGATCGGAGACGGCAATCTACACGATCGCGCTGCGCGGGACCGACACGCAGACGAAGGGCTTCAGGGAAGCCGAGTTCGTGATGCGCACCCTCGCGCAGGAGACGGGCGGCCGCGCGTTCTTCCCGGCGAAGGTCGAGGACCTCAACGGCGTCTACTCGCAGATCGCGGACGAGCTCGCCAGCCAATACACCCTCGGTTACTCGTCCAAGAACACCCGGCGTGACGGCGCCTACCGCCGCATCGTCGTGCAGGTTGCCCGTCCCGGCGTCACGCCGCGCGCCAAGCGGGGCTACTACGCCCCGACATCGCGTTGAACGGCCTCCTCCTCCTGCTCTACGCCGTGGCCGGCGTCGTCTACGCGATCCACTTCGCGCGCCGCCAGCCGGCTGTCGGCCGCGCCGCCACCACAGTGCTGCTCCTGGCGGCTCTGGTCCATACGTTCGTCATCGGCATGCAGACGATGGAGGTCGGACACGTGCCGTTTGCCAACGCGTCCAGCGCCATTTCGACCTTCGTCTGGCTGCTGACGCTCTCATACCTGTATCTCGAGCTCTCCACCGACGAGCGGGCGATGGGCGTCTTCATCCTGCCGATCGTGGTGATGCTCCAGATCATTCCGGCGTTGAAGCCCGGCCTCGAAACGCGCAGCCCCGTGCTCGACAGTCCGTGGTTCTGGGTTCACATCTCCTCGTCACTATTCGCGTACGCCAGCTTCGCGCTGGCCGGCGTGCTCGGACTGACGTACATGCTCCAGTTCAAGGAGATCAAGAAGAAGCACCTGGGTTATCTCTACACGCGGCTGCCGTCGTTGCAGATTCTCGACAGCATGAACAGCCGCGCCGTGATGATCGGGTGGCTCTTTCTCACCATCGGCGTCGTCGTCGGAGTGATCTGGGTGACCCAGGCGCGCGCCGTGCTGCCTGACGATCCGAACATCCGGGCCATGTCGCTCAACGATCCGAAGATCTTCGGCGCCGTGCTGACGTGGGCCGTGTATTCCTTCGCCGTCTTCGCGCGACAGCGACTCGGCTGGAACGGCCGGCGCGCCGCATGGCTCTCGGCGATCGGGTTTGCGCTGATCCTGCTGAACTTCGTGCCGGTGAATTACTTCGTCACCACCAGTCACACGTTCGACTGACGACGATAATGCCCAATGGCAAATGCCTACTGCCTGATGCCAAATGCGACGCGTGGCTTGAGCGCGTGAGCAGGGGGCCGTCGCGTTTTGCATTTTGCATTTTGAATTGAGATGCATCTGTTCCTGGTAGGCGTCAGTCATCGGACCGCGCCGGTCGATCTCCGTGAGCGGCTGGACTTCTCCAGCCGCGACGTCGGGGCAGCCGTCGAAGCGCTGGCGACGCGGCTACAGGCGGCGGAGACGGTGGTACTGTCCACCTGTAACCGTTCCGAAATCTACGTGGCGAGCACGGATTCCGAGCGCGCCCGGCAGGATGTCATCGGCTTCCTCTCGGAATATCACCAGATCCCCGAGGATGCGTTCCTGCCGCACCTCTTCACCCGTCATGATCACGAGGCGGCCCGACACCTGTTCCGTGTTGCGGCCGGCCTCGACTCGATCGTCGTCGGCGAGCCGCAGATTCTGGGCCAGGTCAAGGACGCCTATCAGGCCGCCAAGGAGCGGCACTGCGCCGGACCACTGCTCAACAAGACGTTCGAGTGGGCGCTCAGCGTCGGAAAGCGTGTGCGCAGTGAAACGGCCGTCGGAGAGGGCGCCGTCTCGATCGCGTATGCCGCGCTGTCACCCGCGCGGAAGATCTTCGGCAAGCTGCAGGGACGCACCGTGCTCGTGGTTGGAGCTGGCGCCATCAGCACGCTGACCGCGCAACACCTGCGCAACCAGGGTGTGTCGGAGATCGTGATCACCAGCCGCACGGCGGCACACGCCGACGCGCTCGCGCAGACCGTGTCGGGCCACGCCATCCCGTGGACCCAGATGCCGACCGCGCTCGCCGACGCCGACATCGTCGTCACCGCGACGGGTGCGCAGCGGCCGATCATCACGCGGAAGCACGTCGAGGCGGCGACCGGCCGGAAGCGCTCGAGTCCCCTGTTCATCGTCGATCTGGCCGTGCCGCGTGACGTCGAACCCGCAGTCGGCGATATCGAGCAGGTCTTTCTCTATAACGTCGACGACCTCCAGGGGATTGTTCAGGAGAACCTGTCGCGGCGCGGCGCGGAAATCGAACGAGCGGAGGAGATTGTCACCAGCGAGGTCAGCAACTTCATCGCCTGGCAGCGATCCCGCGCCGCCGTTCCGACCATCCGCGCGTTGCGCGAGCGGTTCGAAGGCACACGCCGGACGGAGTTGCAGCGTCTCAAAGGCAAGCTGTCCGGTCTTCCGCCGGAGGCCGTCGACAAGGTGGACGAGATCACACGATTGCTGATCGAGAAACTGCTGCTCGACCCGACAGAACAGCTCAAGGCGCTGCCTGACGAAGAGACGCAGGCCGTCTTCGCCGAAGTCCTCAACCGGGTGTTTCGTTTGCGCGACGACGCGACCAGCTCGGCCCGCGCGGCGGAATCGATCACGTCGAACAAACGACGCCCGAACTGACGTTCGCACATCTCATGTCTCTCCGAATCGGAACACGCGGCAGCGAGCTGGCGCGATGGCAGGCGAACACGGTCGCGACGCTGCTGCGCCAGCGTGCCGGCGTCGAATGCGAGATCGTCATCATCAAAACCACGGGGGACCGCATGGCCGAGGCCAGGCTGTCCCAGATCGGCGGCAAGCGCCTGTTCGTCAAGGAAATCGAAGACGCGCTGCTCGCCGGGGAGGTCGATCTCGCCGTCCACAGCAGCAAGGACATGCCGGCGGTGCTGCCGGACGAACTGGTGATCGGCGCCGTACTGGAACGGGAAGACCCGCGCGACGCCATCGTGCTCCCGCGAGTGGTCGACACGCCGCTCTCGGTGGAAGAACTTGTCCGCGAACTCGGACGCGCACCGCGGATCGGCACCAGCAGCGTCCGCCGGGTCGCCCAGCTCACGCGGTTGTTTCCCGGCGCGCACTTCCTGCCGATCCGAGGGAACCTCGATACGCGATTGCGCAAGCTCGATTCAGGCGGCTTCGACGCGATCGTGCTCGCCTCGGCCGGGTTGAGGCGATTGCAGCAGTCGGCGCGAATCTCGGCGTACCTGCCGGTGGCCGCATGCGTCCCCGCCCCCGGCCAGGGGATCATCGCGGTTGAGATTCGCGACGGCGACACCGCCACTGCCGCCGCCGTCGCGACGATCAATCACGAGACAACCGGCATCGCGTTAGCGATCGAGCGCGCCGTTGTGCGTCGTCTCGGCGGCGGCTGCCAGATGCCGATCGGAGCCTATGCAGCCGTGGACGAGGGAGCGGTCACGGTGAAGGCGATCGTCGTATCGCCCGATGGTGCGCGCGCTGCCACAGCAGAGATCGACGGTCGCGCCGACGAGCCCGAAGCAGCCGGGGAGGCGGCGGCGGAGCAGTTGCTCGCGAGCGGCGCGGGCGAGATCCTCGAAGACGTGCAGCGTCAGCAGGCGGCGGTCGAAGGCCTGCAGCCATGACTGCCACGGGTGGCGGCGCGCGGCCGCTCGATGGCCGCTGCGTACTCGTCACCCGTCCTCGTGCACAGGCCGCCGAGTTGATCGCCTTACTCGAAGCAGCGGGCGCCCGCGTGGTTGTCGCGCCGACGGTCCGCATCGTCCCGCCATCCGATCCGGTTCCGTTGCAGCATGCTGCCGCAAACCTTGCGGAGTTCGACTGGATCGTCTTTTCCAGCGGAAACGCCGTGGACGCGTTGCTCGACGGTATTCCGCGTGCGGACGCCGCGCCCAATCTGCCGGCCATGCACGACGCGGACACGGGACCAGGTCCGGATGGCGCGACGAGCGTGGACTCGATTGCGAACGCTGGCGCGACCGACTCCGCGGCCGCCTTAAACTCGAGCGCGAACGGGAACTCGACGGACTCCTGGACGAAGGTGGCGCGAAGCTGGCCCGGCCTTGGGCCAGGCTCCGGACCGGCGACCCGAAGCGGAGCAGAGGCGGCAGGTCCGCGGAACGCCGGACGAACCGAGGTCCTCCCGAAGGTTGCTGCCGTCGGCAGCCGCACCGCGGCGCGGCTTCGCGCTCGAGGACTCGATGTGGCGCTCGTCCCCGACGAATTCACGGCGGAGGGACTGGTCACGGCGATGACGGCGACCGCCACCGTCGCCGGCGCGCGCGTACTGCTCCCGCGCTCCGAGATCGGACGGGACGTGATTGCCGAAGGTCTGCGGTCGGCCGGGGCGATTGTCACGGAAGTGATCGCCTATCGCACCGTCGCCGAGGAGCAAGGGAATGAGGTTGCGATTGTCCGTCAGCTGCTGGCAGAGCACCGCCTCGACGCCATCACATTCACCAGCGGATCGGCCGTCCAGAACTTCGTGCGGGCATACGGCCCGGAGGTCGTCGGCAGGATCCGAGACACCGTCGTCGCCGTCATCGGGCCGGTAACGGCCGACGCCGCGCGGCAGCTGGGTCTCGCCGTCCAGGTGCAGCCGGCAACCTATACGGCGGCTGACATGGTTGACGCGCTGGCCCAACACTTCGCCGCGACACGAGAGAGCGGCACTTCGGAAACGCGGCGCGCTTGAAGGCGCGCTTTACGACTACGACAGTCCTTCGAGGCGGTATGGCAAGATCGGCTACATGCCCACCACCAAGACCGCGGCGCTTCGACTGACTCGCCGCCCCAGACGGTTGCGCCGCACCGAGGCCATTCGGTCGATGGTCCGGGAGACTCGCCTGACGCCGGACTGTTTCATCTACCCGCTGTTCGTCGTCGAAGGCGAGGGCGTGCGTCGGCCGGTCGGCTCGATGCCAGGCGTATTCAACCTGTCGGTCGACGAGGCGGTGAAGGAAGCCCGGGCGGCCAAGGCGGACGGTGTCCCCGCCGTGATCCTGTTCGGCATTCCCGCGGCCAAGGATCCCATGGGATCGGCGGCGGCCGATTCGGAAGCGCCTGTCCAGGCGGCGGTGCGCGCCCTCAAACGCGAAGTCCCGGGTCTGCTGGTGATGACGGACGTCTGCCTGTGCGAGTACACCTCGCATGGTCACTGCGGCATCGTCGACGGCGAGGAGATCCTGAACGACGTCACAGTAGAACATCTCGTCCAGGCGGCGCTGTCTCACGCCGTCGCGGGAGCAGATTTCGTCGCGCCATCCGACATGATGGACGGTCGTGTTGGAGCCATCCGCACGGCACTCGACGAGCACGGCTTTCAGCAGATCGGCATCGTGTCCTACGCGGCCAAATACTGTTCCGGCTTCTACGGGCCGTTCCGCGAAGCCGCGGACTCGACGCCGCAGTTCGGCGATCGCCGCAGCCATCAGATGGACCCGGCCAATGTCGCCGAAGCGCTTCGCGAAGTCGAGATCGACATCGCCGAGGGCGCGGATATCGTCATGGTCAAGCCGGCCGTTCCCTATCTCGATGTGCTGACGCGCGTAAAAGAGCGATTCGGTCAGCCTACGGCGGCGTATCACGTCAGCGGTGAATACGCGATGATCAAGGCCGCGGCCGAACGCGGCTGGATCGACGAAGCCCGGGTCATGATGGAAACGCTGATTTCGATCCGCCGTGCCGGAGCGGACATGATCCTCACCTATTACGCGCGCGAGGCGGCTCGCGCTCTCTGAAATCAGAATTCAGAATTCAGAATGCAGAATGCAGAAGAATTCAAGTGTTCTAACTGAGTTCTGAATTGAATTCTGCATTGTGCATTCTGCATTCGTTTAACCATGAAAAAACCGGTCACCTCCCAGAAGCTCTTCGCCCGCGCCAGCGCCATTCTCCCGGGAGGAGTGGACAGCCCGGTGCGCGCCTTCAGGTCGGTCGGTGGTTCGCCGCTGTTCATCAAGCGCGCTGCCGGCGCGCGGCTGACCGATGTCGATGGCAACACGTTCATCGATTACGTCATGTCATGGGGACCGATGATTCACGGGCATGCTCCGCGCGGCCAGATCAAGGCAATCGCCGCCGCGGCTCGCAACGGCACCAGCTTCGGGGCTCCCAGCCCGCTGGAACACCAGCTCGGTGAGCGCGTACGCGAGTTGATGCCCTCCATGCAGCGCGTCCGCTTCGTCAGCTCCGGCACCGAGGCGGCCATGAGCGTGGTCCGGGTCGCACGCGCGTTCACCAGGCGGGACAGGATCATCAAGTTCGAGGGCTGCTACCACGGTCACGCCGACGCGTTCCTGGCCAAGGCCGGGTCGGGTGCGACCACGCTGGGAATTCCGACAAGTCCCGGCGTCGCCGCGGCGGTGGCGGCGGATACGCTGCTGGCTCGCTACAACGATCTGGAGTCTGTCGACGCGCTGTTCAGGGCCAATGGCGACATCGCCGCAGTCATCGTCGAGCCGATCGCCGGCAACATGGGCGTCGTCGCCCCGGCCGACGGTTTCCTTGCCGGCCTGCGCGACCGGTGCACGCGTCACGGTGCGCTGCTGATCTTCGATGAGGTGATTTCAGGTTTTCGTGCGTCAGCCGGCGGCGCACAGGAACTGTTCGGCATCCGGCCCGATCTGACGTGCCTGGGCAAGATCATCGGCGGTGGTTTGCCTGTGGGCGCTTACGGTGGTCGCGCGGACGCGATGGAAATGGTCGCACCGGCTGGCCCGGTCTATCAGGCAGGAACGCTCTCTGGTAACCCCATCGCCATGACTGCCGGATTGTGGGCACTCGATCGGCTCACGCCCAGGCTGTACAAAAACCTGGCACGACGCGGCGCGATGCTGGCCGCAGGTCTCGCCGATGCCGCGCGCGACGCCGGTGTCGCCCTGCAGGTGAACGCGTTCGGTTCACTGGTGACGCCGTTCTTCACCGCGTCACCCGTGCGCGACTACGAATCGGCGCTGAAGGCAGACACCGATTCCTACGCGACGTTCTTCCGCGGCATGCTCGGACGCGGGATCTACCCGCCGCCCTCGCAGTTCGAGGGCTGGTTCCTGTCAGCCGCACACGCTGATTCTGATGTGAAAGCGACGATTGCCGCAGCGCGCGCGGCGATGAAAGACGTGAAAAAGACTCGCTAAACCACGAAGGTCACGAAGGTCACGAAGCAGGAACAGGGAAACTTCTCTTCGTGATCTTCGTGCGCTTCGCGGTTACGTGTTCACATCCGCGTTTAGCGGGCAGTTCTCATCGACTGGCCTGAACCTGGAGGGGCGAATCGAGCCGGACGCGCAGCACGGTGCCTTGCGGCAGTTCGAGCTCCTTGCCTTCCGTGGCCGCGATGGTCCCGCCGCCGCCAATCAGAACGCCAAGCAACGCGCCCTTCCCGCCACCGAGTACGGCGCCGAGAATGCCGCCAATCGCCGCACCCGCGCCCGCCTTCGGAATGTCACCCTTGATGCCTTCGCCCTCGAGTGCCTGGGTGACGGTACCGCGAATCGGATAGTCGCGGCCGTTGACGGTTACCTGGTCGAACGTCACCGTCATCTTCGCGGTCCGGTTGGTGCGGGTGGCCGGCTCGACGCTGCTGACCACGCCGCGCATGACGGAACCCGACGGAATGGCTACGCGGCCGTCGGCGGTGAGGTCCACAAGGGTGGTGGCTTCAAAGCGGTCCTCGACCTGCGCGGTGCCGGAATTCAGCGCCGTCTGGAGGCGAGCGTCGAGTTCAGTGCCCGAAGGCACTTCGACGTATCCGCGCGGAACCGCCCCACGCGACGATGTTCGCCCCTCACCCGTGCCGAGGCGTCCAGAATCGTCAGCGCCCGCACGATTCCCGCTCGGCGTATCGACCGAGGCGTTGGATGTCGTGGCACGCGACCGAAGGCTTTCGATCCGATCGCGGACGTCACCGAATTCCGTTCGCGTCAGCGTATGGTCCTTGCGCAGCTTGACCTTCAAATAGATCACTTCGTCCTTCAGGTCGTCCAGTTCGGACTGAAGCTGCGACGCACGCGAGCTGTCACGCGAACGAAGGGAATTGATGTCGCGCTCGGCGAGAAAGGCGTTGTCCTGAAGACGCTGGATATCCGCCTGGGTCACCGCCTGTGCCCATGCAGGGCCGGCAAGGCCAACCACCACGAGCACGGCCAGCGCGACCCGAGAAATGCGAGTCATGCCTCTTCCTCCTCGGTTCCTGGTTCGGACCGTTACTCGAGGTCGGCTGCAATTCATGCGCCGACTCGCGCGGTAGGTGAAACGCCTAGTTGCGCCAGGGCATCAGCCGTTCGAGCCAGCTGATCCGGGTCAGATCGTTATAGATGACCGTCACCATGAGCATCATCAGCACGACGAAGCCGGCGAGGAGCATCTTCTCCTTCACCTGCATGCTGAAGTCACGACGCGCAATGCCCTCGAGCGCCATGATCGTGATGTGCCCGCCGTCGAGCACGGGGACCGGCATCAGGTTGATGAGGCCCAGGTTGAGGCTGAGCACCGCCATGAGCGACAGCACCGAGAGGAAATCGGTCCTGGCAGCCTCTCCGGAGAGTTGAGCGATTCCGACCGGACCCTGGAGCTGGCGCACGGATGTCTCGCCGGTGAAGAGGCCGCCGAGCGTCCGGAAAATGAGCCCGCTCGATTCCCAGTTCCGCTGGACGCTCAACTTCACGGCTTCCATCGGGCCGGGCTTGAAGATTTTCGTCTCGTCGCCCAGGGTGACGCCGATCATGCCCTTCGCACCGACCTTGGCGGGGACGACGCGAATGTGCCGCTCCTCGTCACCGCGCTTCACGAGCAGGTCGATCTCCTTCTCGGCGTTCTTCGCGATCGCGTCGCCAAGGTTCTCCTTGAAGATCATCCGCTCGCCGTTCAGTGCGAGGATGACATCGTTGGGCTTCATGCCGGCCTTGTCCGCGGGCTCGCCCGGATTCACCGCCTTGATCAGCGGGCTGACGTCGGGCAGCACGCCGATCGAGCCCACTTCGTACTTGCCGCGCGACCCGGTGTGTACCGTCACCGACATTGGCTGGCCGTCACGCGAGAGACGCACCGGAATGTCGCGGTTCGGACGCGTACCGACCTGGAGATACAGGTCATCCCATGTATCCACTTCGTCGTTGTCGACGGCGAGGATCCGGTCGCCACGCATGATGCCGACCTTCTCGGCCGGAGACCCGGGCTGGACCATGCCGACCACCGGCGGCTGATCCTGGAAGACCGGCACTTCGGCGCCCTGCGCCAGCACGAAGGCCATCACGACGACGGCCAGGGCCAGGTTCATGACCGGGCCCATGATCAGGACCTGGAAGCGTTCCCATTTGGTGCGTGAGAGGAACTCGTCGGGACTGCCGGAACGGGGATCGTCCGGGTTCTCGCCGGCCATCTTCACGTAGCCGCCGAGCGGCACGATGCTGACGCAGTACTCGGTATCCCCGCGCTGGAACTTGAGGATCTTCGGCCCGAATCCGAGTGAAAACGTCAGAACGCGAATGCCCAGCCGACGCGCCGCCAGAAAGTGGCCGAGCTCATGCACGAAAATGAGCACGCCCAGAACGAACAGAAAGGCAAGGATGGTGGTCACGGACTGGACCTCAAAACGTCAATTCTAACTCCCGGGCCAACTCACGGGCCTGGTGATGAGCCCACTCGTCCACGGCGCGGACGACGGCGAGTGTTGAGACGCGCTGGCTGGCATGCGCGTTCATGGTCATCTCGATCAGGCGCGGAATTGCCGGAAAAGCGAGCCGTCCCTCGAGGAACACTTCGACAGCAACCTCGTTGGCGGCGTTCAGCACGACGGGGAGGGTTCCGCCCTCGCGGAGGGCGCGATACGCCAGCGCCAGGCAGGGGAACCGTCCGGTATCCGGAGAATGGAATTCCAGCTTTCCCGCGCGCGTCAGGTCCAGCGATGGCAGCGCCGCCTCCCAGCGCTCCGGGTACGAACACGCATATTGAATCGGCAGCCGCATGTCGGTCACGCCGAGCTGCGCGATGACCGAGCCGTCGCTCAACTCCACCATCGAGTGCACGATCGACTGAGGGTGGATGACGACGGCGATCTGGTCGGCGTGGACGTCGAACAGCCACCGTGCCTCGATGACCTCCAGACCCTTGTTCATCAAGGTCGCGGAATCGATCGTGATTTTGCGACCCATCTGCCAGGTCGGGTGGCGTAGCGCGGCTTCCGGCGTGACGTGTTCGAGCTCGTCACGCGTGAACTGCCGGAACGGACCACCCGACGCCGTCAGGATGATGCGCCGAACCTCCTGATGATTCCGCCCGTGCAGGCATTGATGGATCGCGTTGTGTTCGCTGTCGACCGGGAGCACGGCGACGCCACGGCGCCGGGCTGCGTCCATCACCAGCTCGCCAGCCATGACGAGCACTTCCTTGTTGGCGAGCGCGATCGTCTTACCCGCTTCGATGGCGGCGAGGACAGCCTCCAGACCCGCTGTTCCAGAGGAGGCACACAGCACGATGTCCACGTCGGGATGCGTCGCGACGGCAATCAGCCCCTCGGGCCCGGCTCCCAGCTGCACACTGGTGTCGGGACACGCGGCGCGCAGCCGGTCCACCGCCGCTGGTGTTGCGAGCGCAGCGACCGCCGGTCGATAGCGGCGGCACTGCTCGGCAAGGAGCGCAGCGTTGTCGCGAGCGGCAAGGCCGATGACGCGTAGACGCGACGGATGCGCGTCCACCACGGCGAGGGCGCTGCGCCCGATTGAGCCGGTCGAACCCAGGATCGCAAGGTTCTTCACGCCGCGCTCCGCAGCAGTACGAAGTAGAAGGCGGGGATTGCAAACAGCAGCGCGTCGATTCGGTCGAGCACGCCGCCATGTCCCGGAATCAGTGCGGAACTGTCCTTCACGCCGGCGACCCGCTTCAGTCGAGACTCGAACAGGTCGCCGAGGATGCCGAGCACGACAAGGACGGCGCCCAGCACCGCCAGCGCCAGAATCCCGAGCCGTGGAAAGACCACGCGGCCCGCGATCGCCATGAACAGGATGCCGAAAACAACGCCGCCAATCGCGCCTTCAATGGTCTTCTTCGGACTGACCGCCGGCGCCAGTGGCCGGCGGCCGAACGCGCGACCGGTGTAGTACTGTGCGGAGTCGCTCACGACAACCGTCCCCATCAGCAGCAGTGTGGCCTTCGACCCGCCCAGCATCTGCCCCGCGACGAGCATCCCGAGCGGCACGCCAACATAGACGGTCGCGACCAGCTCGGTCGCCGCATCCTGGATGCGCTGGTTCGAAAACAGGACCGAGCCGGCGAGCCACCCCAGCGTCAACGCGACAGCGCCGAACACCGTAAGGCCGAACGCGCCGGAGGTGGCCCAGCAGACCGCCGCGACGATGATTGCCATCGCCCCACGGCGCGGGCCGGATTGCGGAGTGGTGATCGAGAGATACTCGTGAGCGGCCATCGCGGCCACGCCCGCGGCGAGCGCGCGCAACGCCACAAGCGGGAGGAACAGGATGGCGGCCAGTGCAGCCGCAGCGAGGGCCACCCCGCTGATCAGTCTCGTCACCCGTCGACTCTACTCAGGGCGTCGCAGGGTGAGCCTCAGGCCGCCCGCCGACGTCGTAGGGCGAGCCTTCAGGCCTGCCGGCCTCGGGCGGGCCTTCAGGCCCGCCGCCATTGGGAATCGACGATCGCGCTCTCTCATGCGTCGACCATCAGCCGCCGATGGCCGCTGGCGTCGGGCTGATCCCACCGTACCGGCGCTCACGTTTCTGGAACGCGAGGACGGCTTCGAGCAGGTGACGGCGGCGGAAATCAGGCCACAGCGTTTCGGTCACGTAGATTTCGGCGTAGGCAATCTGCCAGAGCAGGTAATTGCTCACGCGCATCTCGCCACTCGTGCGAATCAGCAGATCAGGATCAGGCTGACCGGCGGTGTAGAGGAAGTTCGCGAACCGCTGCTCGTCCAGTTCTTCTGGTCTGATCCCGGCCTGGATGGCGCGACGCGCCGCGTCCACGATCTCTGCGCGCCCGCCGTAGTTGAGCGCGATGTTGAACAACATGCCGGCGTTGCCAGCTGTGCGATCCGTCGCCGCCTGCAGTTCCTCCTGGATGTCCGTCGCCAACTCCTCCACGCGCCCGATGACGCGGAAGCGAATGTTGTTCTTCAGGAGCGTATTGAGTTCCGACCGCAGATACCGCTTGAGCAGCAGCATCAGCGTGCTGACCTCGCCGGGAGGACGTTTCCAGTTCTCGACCGAGAACGCGTAGAGCGTCAACACGCGGATGCCGAGACGGGCTGCGGTTTCCACCGTGTCACGGACGGATTCGATGCCGGCACGATGTCCCTCGACGCGCGGCAGATGTCGCTGCGCCGCCCATCGTCCATTGCCGTCCATGATGACGGCCACGTGCGCCGGAAGCCGGTCGAACTGAATCTGCCGCGCCAGCGCCTCGTCCGGGTGACCGGACGGCATCCAGGCCAGCAATTCGTCAAGCGACACGGCTCAATGCCTCTGGAAACAAGCCCTCAATGATAGTCCACCGCGACGAGGAAGAGGCCGTGCGGCGGCGCAGTCGCGCCGGCATCGGCGCGGCGACCGCCGTCGAGCAGGTCGCGCATGGTCGCCGGGTCCCGCCAGCCGCGACCGATTTCCACGAGAGTGCCCGTCAATGCACGAACCATGTAGCGCAGAAAGCCCTCGCCGGTGACTTCATACGCCACGAGGGAGGGCTCGATTTCCCGCACTTCGGAACGATGAATGGTTCGGACCGTTCCCGGAGTTTCGGTGCCGGCCGACTGGAATGCGGCGAAATCGTGTGTCCCGACCACCAGCCCGGCCGCATACCGCATCGCGTCCAGGTCGAGGCGTTCCGGCAGATGCCAGACGTAGCGACGCTCGAATGGCATGGCGATCGGCGCGTTCCGGATGACATACCGATACGTCTTGGATCGCGCGCTGAACCTGGCGTGAAACTCCGCCGCCGCCTCCTCGACGTTGAGCACGCGAACGTCTTCGGGAAGCTGCGCGTTCAGGGCTCGCGTCAACGTCGCCGTGTCGTGAGCGCAGGTGACGCGAACGCTGGCAACCTGTGCGAGCGCGTGAACTCCGGCATCCGTCCGTCCGGCGCCGTGCACGGTGACCGGGCCGCCCTCGAACCGCGCCAGTGCCTCTTCGAGCACGCCCTGGATGGACTCGCCTTCGGCCTGACGCTGCCACCCGACGAAGCGCGTCCCGTCATACGCAACCGTCAACTTCAGCGTTCGCATGACTCACTTGTCACAGACGTCAGCCACGGAGACACGAAGGTCCGGAGATTTCAACCAAAGAATGCCTCCGTGTCTTCGTGCCTTCGTGGCTAACGTCGTGATGGTGACGAACCTACGTGCGGGATCCAGGTTTGACGACGGGCAGTCCGCGCGCGCAGAGCGGACAGGCTTCGGGCTGGTAGGTGGGAAGCGCGATCGGCACCAGCGCCTGATACGGCACGTCGAGCCCCTGGTTGCCCCCGCTGCGGTCGATGATGGATGCCGCGCCGACGACCCGCGCCCGCGCGCCGCGAGCGACCTCGATTGTCTCGCGCGTCGAGCCGCCCGTGGTCACGACGTCCTCGACGACAAGTACCTTCTCGCCGGGCGCCAGCGAGAACCCCCGCCGCAACGTCAGCGTGCCGTCCTGGCGCTCGGCAAAGATCGCTCGCACACCGAGGGCGCGCGCTACTTCCTGGCCGATGACGATGCCGCCGAGCGCCGGCGATAGCACGACGTCGGCGCCGAGGTCGCGGACGCGGTCGGCGATCGCTTCCCCGCACGCTTCGGCCTCGGCTGGATGTTGGAGGACCAGCGCGGACTGCAGATACCCGGGACTATGGAGGCCCGACGTCAGCCGGAAGTGGCCTTCGAGGAAACCACCGACGCGTCGGAAACGTTCGAGGATGTCGTCGGCTGCGGCAGAACTCATCGAGGGCAGGATAGGCGACTGGCTGGCACTAGTATACCTTTTGCACTCCGGCCTCCGAACATCGGCTCCGCGGCCGTCGTCATAGTCTCAGTCACACAAACCACAGGGAGTTGGGAAAGATGCGCACGTACGCAACCCGTGCCTGCATTCTGGCAGCGATGGTCCTGCTCGCTTCCGGAATGCCGGTGTCCGTTTTCGCACAGGCCCCCGCGGCAGCCACACCTGCACCGAACCCGCAGCGTCCGCTCACCGCGATCCAGACGCCGGTGCCCGCCGAGCAATTGCGGCGCCTGACGTCTGACGAAGCGGTGCGGCTTGCACTCGAGAACAACCTCGGCCTGCAGGCCGCCCGGTTCACCCCACAGCTGCAGGATTTGAACCTGGCGGTGACCCGCGGCACATGGACCCCGGCGCTCACCACGCGATTCCTGCAGAACGGGAACAATTCGCCGTCAACCGGCTTCCTGTCCGGGTCGGCCACGTCGACGACGTCGCACCAGTTCGCCAACAACGTCAGCGTTGAGCAGACCATTCCGACCGGCGGTAGTTACAGCGTCGGGTGGGACAGCGCCCGGCAGACGACCAACAGCATTCTGTCGAGCTATCCCACACAGCTCAATTCATCGCTGTCGCTCAGCGTGTCGCAGCCGCTGGTGCGCAACTTCAAGGTCGACGCCACCCGCAACCAGTTGTACGTGACCCAGAAGAACCGCGAGATCGCCGACGTGCAGCTGCAGCAGCAGGTGGCGGTCACGACGCGGAGCGTCCGCACCGCCTATTGGGACCTGGCCTACGCACGGGCCTCGTTGCAGGTCGCCCAGCAGGCGCTCGATCTCGCCAACGAGTCGCTGCGGGATACGCGGACACGTGTCGAGATCGGCACGACACCGCCGATCGACATCACCGAAGCGCAGGCAGAAGTCGCAAATCGCGAAGAAGCGGTGATCGTCGCGCAGGCCCAAATCGAGACGTCGGAGGACGCGCTGCGCACGCTGATCTACGACCCGAACAGCCCTGACTTCTGGACGCTGCACATCGAGACGGCCGACGCTCCGGAGTTCAACCCGGTCAGCGTCGACGGTGACGCAGCGGTCAGGAACGCGCTCGAGAAGCGAACCGACTTGAGTCAGTCGAAGAAAAGCATCGAAGCCAACGACTTGAACATCAAGTACCTGCGCAACCAGACACTGCCTGATGTCCGCGCCCAGCTCGATTACGGGCTGACCGGCGTCGGCGGAACCTACGTGCCGCGCAACATCCTGGGTACCGGCGGCGATATCCCGACCGTCTCATCGAGCGACCGGAGCTACTTGAGCGTGCTTGGCGATCTGGTCAACAACGCCTACCCGCGATGGACGGCGCAGGTGAACATCGCGTATCCGATCGGGCATAGCCAGCAGGAGGCGAGCCTGGCGCAGGCGCGGCTCCAGTACAACCAGAACCTGACCCAGCTGAAGAATCAGCAGCTGCAGGTGGTGACCCAGGTGCGCGAGGCGGCGCGCCAGGTGGTGACCAACCAGAAGCGTGTGGACACGACGCGGGCGGCGCGTGAGTTCGCGCGCAGCCGGCTCGATGCCGAGCAGCGCAAGTTCGCGGCCGGCACGTCGACCAACTTCCTCGTCTTCCAGGCGCAGCGCGATCTCGCGCAGGCGGCCAACAACGAACTCCGCGCGATTCTCGACTACCAGAAATCGCTGATCGACCTCGACACCGTGCAGCAGGTGCCGCTGAACGGCGGCGGAACGGCGACGGTAGCGGCGGCGAGATGATCGATCAGGAGATTGACGAATTGACGAAGTGACGAATTGACGGATTGACGAATTCGAGGACACGGAGGCTCTGCTCCTCTGAGTTCGTCAATCCGAACGAGTCAATTCGTCGACCCATCTCCGTGCCTCTAAATTCGTCACTCCGTCAATTCGTCAATTCGCCAATTTCTCCCTTCCATGGTTAAGATTCCCGCGTGCCGGCCGTATCCGCCATCATCGTCACCCTGAACGAAGCGGATCACATCGCCGACGCCATCGCCAGTCTTTCCTGGACAGACGAAGTCATCGTCGTTGACTGCGGCAGCAGTGACGACACCGTCGCCATTGCGCGCCGCAGTGGCGCGCGCGTGGAGTTCCGCGCCTGGACCGGCTGGATCGATCAAAAGAACTTCGCCGCCGGCCTCGCCCGTAACGACTGGATCTTTTCCCTGGATGCCGACGAGCGGGTCTCACCGTCCCTGGCTGCGGAAATACTCGGACTGATGCGGACCGAGCCGCCGATCGGCGCCTATCGCATGCCGCGGGTCACGTTTCACCTTGGCCGCTGGATCCGGACCACCGACTTCTACCCTGACTATCAGGCGCGGTTGTACGACCGTCGCCTGGCGCGCTGGCGCGGTCAATACGTGCACGAATCGGTGGCGCTGGACATCGGACGTCCCGGCCAGCTGCGTGGGGAACTGCTCCACTATTCCTTCCGCGACCTGCGCGATCAAATCGATCGCATCAACGCGTACACCAGCCTGGGCGCACGACAGATGCACGAGGCCGGCCGGCGGGCCGGCGTGGTCCGGCTGCTCGTCCATCCGCCTGCCGCCTTCCTCCGTAATTTCATCCTTCGCCGGGGCATCCTCGACGGAACGGTCGGCCTGACGATCTCGATGCTGCAGGCCTGGTCGGTGTTTCTCAAGTTCGCCAAGTTGCGCGAGCTTCAGACAACGCCCAACTCCCAACTCGATCGAGTCGCAACTCCCAAGCGGAGCCGGACCGTGCCATGAGAAAGGCGACGGTGAAGCCGTTGGGAGTTGGACGATGCGCAAGCCGTGGAGTTGGGTGGGCGTAAGCCTTGGGAGTTGGGTGGGCGTAAGCCGTTGGGAGTTGGGAGTTAACAAAGATCACCCAATGTTCTCCCTCCACGTCGATACCGGTCGTGAATGGCGTGGCGGGCAGATCCAGGCCATGCACACGGTCCTCGGCCTCCGTGAGCTCGGCGAGCGCGCGGCGCTCGTAGCGCATCCCGACGGCGAGCTGGTTCGTCGCATGGCGGAGGGGACGGATCTCATCCCGCTGGCACCGACACACGAAGTGGACCTCTCCGCCGCGTGGCGACTGTCACGCGTCATCAAGCAGTTACAGCCGGACATCGTCCATGCGCACGATCCGCACGCCGTCGCCATGGCAGCCACGGCCCTGTCCATCGCGTCCCCAGCCGGGGTGCGGTTCGTGGCCGCCCGCCGTCTCGAGCTGCGCATGGCGCGCAATTCGTTTTCACGCTGGAAGTACGGTCAGGTGGACTGCTTCATCGCGAGCAGTCAGGCGATCCGGGAGCGGCTGGTGCATGACGGTATCCCACCAGGAAAGATCCGGATCGTGAACGAAGGCGTGGACGTGGACCGGATCGAACGACTGGCCCCGGCCAACGTCCACGCCGAGTTCTACCTGCCGACGCACGCACCGATCGTCGGCAACGTCGCCGCGCTGATGCCGCACAAAGGGCATCAGTATCTGATCGAGGCCGCCGCACGGGTCGTCAAACAGGTGCCGGATGCGCGGTTCGTGATCGTCGGCGCCGGGGACGCGCGCGAGACGCTCGAGCACCAGGTTCGCCATCTCCACCTGGAGCGCCACGTCTTTCTCGCCGGCTATCGCACCGACGCAATCGAATTGATCAAAGGCTTCGACCTCTTTGCCATGAGTTCGATCACCGAGGGGATGGGCACGCCGCTGGTGGACGCCATGGCGGCGGGAAAAGCTGCCGTGGCGACCACCGTTGGCGGCATTCCCGAAGTCGTGATCAACGGCGTGACCGGCTATCTCGTGCCGCCGCGCGATCCCGCGGCGCTGGCCGGCCGCATCGTGGACCTGCTGAAGAATCGTCCGCTGCGCGAGCGGATGGGGCAGGCCGCGCTCGACCGCGCGCGCAACTGCTTTACCGTTGCGAAGATGGTCGACGGGACGGCCGCGGTTTACAGATCCCTCGCAGCGGGCAGTGCGCGTCGCGCTGGGGCCGATTGAAGCCGCACGCGTTCATCATGCCGACATGGCACAGTGAGAAGTCGTAGCGCACCGGATCAGCCGGGTTCAGCGTGCGCAGCGACGCCGTAATCTCGGCCGCCATCTTCCATCCCGGCGATTTATACCGGGTCAGTCGCAGGCAGTGGCCGAGGCGGATCACGTGTGTGTCCAGTGGAACGACCAGGCGCGCCGGTGACACGGCCGTCCAAACGCCCATGTCGATCGCGTCCCTGCGCACCATCCACCGCAAAAAGAGGTTCAGGCGCTTGCACGCGCTTCCGCGCGAGGGCCGCGGAAAGAAGTAGCAGACACCCGGACGCGCCGGCACGCGGTTGCCGTAGGCCTCGCGCAGGTCTGTCGCCAGCGCGCGCTGGGCGAAGGAGTCGAGGGCCGGTCCGACATCCGGAGTGCCGGGGTCGTCGCCCTGCGCGAAAAACTGCTCGATCGAGCCCGACTCGCGCAGCATCCGCTGCAGGACCATCAGTAACGCAACGAGATCCCGGCCTCTGATCCATCGGTGCACGAGCGGCTCGATGCGCCGACTGTGACGAACCGACCGGAACTCGCGAACGAACGCGGCCGGGTGCGGTCCCATCACCTCGAGGAGCGCTTCGATCGACTGGAGCACGCTCGCCACGCGGCCGAAGGCCAGGGCCGCGGCGCAGAACCCGACGATTTCGCGATCCTCCGACGCCTGATAGCGGCGGACGATCTGGACCGGATCGGTGGCGGCGTCGGGATGATCGAAGGTCGTGTAGAGCGACTCGAGCCGCCCCGCAAAATCTGCACTGCGACTCCGGGAGTCGACTAGCCGTTTCTGCGATCGACTCCCGGAGTCGGCGCGGTTACGAGCGCGCGACGTGGGCAAGCGCCTCTCCGGTGAGGCGGCAGATCCGCCAATCGTCCATCACGTCCGCGCCCATTCGCCGGTAAAAGCCGATGGCGGTCTCGTTCCAGTCGAGGACGGCCCACTCGAGACGACCGCAACCGCGACTGACGGCAATCCGCGCCAGTTCGGCGAGCAATGCGCGGCCGATGCCCTGCCCGCGATTCGCCGGCAGCACGAACAGATCCTCGAGGTAAATGCCAGGCTGGCCGAGGAACGTCGAGTAATTGCGCAGGAAAAGTGCGTAGCCGACCGTGCGATCGTCGATCTTCGCCAGGATCACTTCGGCAACCGGCTGTGGGCCGAACAGCGCGCAACGGGTGTCCTCCTCGGTCGCCACCATCAGGTCAGTCAGCCGCTCATACTCGGCGAGCGACCGGATCAAGCGCGTGAATATCGACGACGTCGGCTTCGGTCGCCGGAACGATTCTGACCATCAGAACGTCGTCACCGGCACACCGGACTTGCAGAGCGGGCAATCGGCAATCGCGTAGTTGTCCGGTGCTCTGTATTCGGCCAGCGCGAGATTCGGAACGCCCAGGTCGACCACGGCTTCCATGCGGTCATAAATCTCGGCGGTGGCGATCACCTCGCCCCCGCCATCGCGGACAAGCGCCGCACATCGCGCGAACGTCTGCCCGGTATTTCTGACGTCATCCACGAGCAGAACTTTTCGTCCCCGTACCTGCTGCGTGTAGAACCGGCTGAGCGTCTGGCCGCACTCGTGGTCCACGCCGAACGGCGCAAACGCCGTCGGCGGCCTGGTGAGTTCGCGGCGGCTGTCAAGCAGCCCGGCGATGGTGTGGCCAAGGAGCGCGCCGCCGGTCACCGGACCGGCGACGACCTCGGTGGCGTCAAGGATCGATGCCGGCAGCACGTCCAACAGGTCCTGGGCAAATCGCCAGATTGTCGACGGATATCGAAACAGCTGGTGCGGGTTCAGGTACAACGTCCCGTGATAGCCGTTGCCGAAATCGAAGTGGCCGTTCAGCATCAGTACTTCGTACTTCTGCAGGTCGGCGAGCGCCTTGGCGCGAATGTCGTCCTGACGTATCACGACTGCCCTCTTTGAACGACCTGCGACCCCGGTTCGATTGAAACGAGGGGATTCGAGTAGACGATACGGCCACCGACGATCGTAGCCGCCACACCACCCCGCAGGTCCCAGCCATCAAACGGAGTGTTCTTCGACTTCGACCGTAGAGACGCAGCGGCGATCGTGACCTTCAGATCCGGCGCCAGCAGGGTGATGTCGGCAGGCGCACCCGCCGACAGCGTGCCGCCTGGCACCCGCAGCACGCGGGCGGGATTCGTCGACAGCAGCTCGATCATGCGGCGCAGGGTGATATGCCCGGCGTGATACAGCCGATCGAACGTCAGCGGAACGCACGTCTCCAGTCCGACGATGCCGAAGGGAGCGCGATCGAATTCCACTCTCTTTTCATCGTAGTGATGCGGCGCATGATCGGTGGCGATCACGTCGACGGTACCGTCAGCGATTCCGGCGATCATCGCATCGCGATCGGCCGCTTCCCGCAGCGGCGGGTTCATCTTGGTATTCGTGTCGTACGGGATTGGCGCCGCCAACGCCTCGTCGGTCAGGGTGAAATGATGCGGCGCCACTTCGCACGTGACCCGGATGCCGGCTTCCTTCCCTTTGCGGACGGCGCGCATCGACTGGCGTGCGCTCATATGCGCCACGTGGAAATGCGACCCGGTGAGTTCCGCGAGCAGGATGCCCCGCTCGGCCCCGAGCGCTTCGCACGCGCCCGGAATCCCGCGCAGGCCAAGCGACGAGGCGTGGAAACCTTCGTGCGCGACGCCGTCGCCTTTGAGTGACGGGTCCTCGCAATGCTCGACCAGCGGCATGTCAAACATGCCTGCGTACTCGAGCGCCCGCCGCATCAACATCGCTGTCGCGGTCGGATGGCCGTCATCCGTGATGGCGACGCAGCCCGCTTGCCGCAGTTCGGCGATATCCGCGAGCAGTTCTCCCTTCGACCCTTTCGAGACCGCGCCGATTGGGTAGACGCGCGCCAGGTTGGCGTCGCGAGCCCTGGCGAGAATGAACGAAGTCACGTTCGCGTTGTCGTTGACCGGCGACGTGTTGGGCATGCACGCGACCGCGGTAAAACCGCCGGCCACTGCCGATGCAGTACCGCTGGCCACCGTCTCCTTGTGTTCCTGTCCTGGCTCGCGCAGGTGCACGTGCATGTCGATCAGGCCCGGGCAGACGATAAGGCCGGCCGGAATGGCGATGACCGTGACGTCATCGACCGGCAGATCGCGGCCGACCTGCGCGATGCGATCGCCGTCGATCAGCACGTCACAAATCCCGTCGATTCCGTTGGCCGGATCGACGACCCGTCCCCCCTTAAGCAGCTTCTTCATGTTCCACTCCGCCAGCCAGCAGGTAGAGGACCGCCATCCGCACGGCGACGCCGTTCGACACCTGTTCGAGGATCACCGAGTACGGTCCGTCGGCCACTTCGGACGATATCTCGACGCCACGGTTCATCGGACCCGGATGCATGATCATCACATCCGGCTTCGCGGCCCGCAGCCGTTCCTCGGTCATGCCGAACACGTTGAAGTACTCGCGCAGCGAAGGAAAGTAGGCGCCCTCCATGCGCTCGAGCTGAATGCGCAGCAGCATGATTACGTCGGCGTCACGGACGGCATCCTGGATGACGCTGGTCGCGTGCACTCCGAATCGATTCACGTCGGTGGGGATGAGCGTCGGCGGCCCGCACACCCAGACGTCCGCACCCATCTTGGTGAGCAGATGAATGTTCGACCGCAGCACACGACTGTGCACGAGGTCGCCGATGATGGCCACTTTCAGGCCGCCGAGAGTCCCCTTCTTCTCGCGGATCGTGAACGCATCGAGCAGCGCTTGCGTGGGATGCTCGTGCATGCCGTCGCCGGCGTTGATGATCGCCGAGCGGCAGATGCGGGAGAGCAGGTGGCATGCGCCGGACGAGGAGTGACGCAGGACGATCATGTCCGGGTTCATCGCCTCGAGGTTGAGCGCCGTGTCGGCGAGCGTCTCCCCTTTCACGACGCTCGACGTGCCGATCGCGACGTTGAGCGTGTCGGCACTGAGACGCTTCTCGGCGATTTCGAACGACGTCCGCGTCCGCGTGCTTGGCTCGAAGAACAGGTTGACGACGGTCTTGCCGCGCAGCGCCGGCACCTTCTTGACCGTGCGCGAACCGATTTCCTTCATCGCCTCGGCAGTGTCGAGCACGAGGGCGATTTCTTCGGGCGTGAGCTCGGCGATGCCGAGCAGATCCTTGTGACGGAGGGTATTGATCACCGGCCCTCCTGCTGCACCACGACCTCGTCGGTGCCGTCGCTTTCCTGGAGGCGGACCTGCACGCTCTCGTCCGTCGCGGTCGGCAGATTCTTTCCGACGTAGTCGGCCTTGATCGGCAGCTCGCGATGCCCTCGATCCACGAGCACGATGAGCTGAATCGCCTTGGGACGACCGAAATCGATCAGCGCGTCCAGCGCCGCCCGCGTCGTCCGGCCCGTATACAGGACATCGTCCACGAGCAGGATCTTGCGGTTGTCGATCGAGAACGGAATCTCGGTGCGACGCACGAGCGGCTGCGGTCCGACCGCCTGGCGCATCAGGTCGTCCCGGTACAGGGTGATGTCGAGCGCACCGGTGGGAATCTCTTCCCCGGTGATCTCGCGCAGCGAGCGAGCCAGGCGCCGGGCGATGTGCACGCCACGCGTCCGCACGCCGACCAGCGCGAGGTCTTCGACGCCTTTGTTGCGTTCGACGATTTCGTGAGCGATTCGGGTGAGGGTGCGGCCAATGCGGTCCGCATCCATGACAATGGGCATCTAGCGGCGCACCTCAATGGAAAAGCTGCTGGAAGACCGGGCCGGACGGACGTGCAGGCGTGGGATCGAAGCGGCCGACAAGCGGCGGGATGACCGTTCCATGGCACCTCTTCGCGGACTCACAGGTCCGCGGTTAAAGAGACGCCCCTATAGTAACCTGAGCGGCCGGTGAGCCTGTACTCCGCGCTGGCGCGGCCAGTCCTCTTCGCGCTCGACGCTGAGCGCGCGCACGACCTCACAATGGCGACGCTGGGCATCCCGTTGATGCCGTCGTTCCTCGCGCTCACGGGCGCGCGCGACGACCCTCGATTGCATCACCGGGCGTTCGGCCTCGGCTTCCGCAACCCGATCGGCCTGGCTGCCGGGCTCGACAAGCAGGGCGCCGCGGTTCCGGCGTGGTCGGCGCTCGGGTTCGGGTTCGCGGAGATCGGTACCGTGACGCCGCGACCGCAACCAGGCAACCCGCGCCCGCGCCTCTTCCGCCTGCGCGAAGACCGGGCGGTCATCAATCGCTTCGGTTTCAACAGCGCTGGTGCCGAGCAGGTCGCGTCAAACCTCAGGCACTCTGGTGGTTCGGGACGGACAACCGTCAGGTCAGAACCTGGATTTCGCGTTGGCATCAACGTCGGCAAGAACAAAGCGACATCGAACGAACAGGCGGCCGACGACTACGTCAAGGCCGTCGAGGTCCTGCATCCGTTCGCCGACTACATCGTGATCAACGTCAGTTCCCCCAACACCGCCGGCCTTCGCTCGCTGCAGGAGAGCGCGTCCATTCGTCCGCTGGTCGAACGAGTCGTGTCCGCGGCGAAAGGCGGGGAGCGTGAAGTGCCCGTGCTGGTCAAGGTGTCGCCTGACATGACCGATCGCGACCTGATCGCGTCGGTAGAGGCTGCCGGCGCGGGAGGGGCGCAGGGCGTGATCGCGACCAACACGACGCTGTCACGAGACGGCCTGACGGCCGACCCTGCGCACGCGGCCGAGGCTGGCGGCCTCAGCGGAGCTCCGCTGCGCGAACGCGCCAACGACATCTGCCGCATCCTCTTCGCGAGTATCGGCGGAACGCTGCCGATCATCGGGGTCGGCGGGATCTTTACCGCCGACGATGCGTATCAGCGGATTCGAGCGGGCGCGGCGCTCGTTCAGCTGTATACAGGATTCATCTACGAAGGACCCGGAGTGATCTCGCGGATCACCGCCGGTTTAGCTGAGCGCCTCGAACGGGACGGATTCTCCTCAATCGGAGAGGCGGTAGGAATCGATGCACATCGCAGATCCACATGACCGGCTGCTCGTCGCACTCGACGTCGAAAGCGGCGCACGCGCACTGGAGCTGGCCGCACGCCTGCGCGACACGGCGGGCGGGTTCAAGATCGGCAGCCGACTGTTCACGCTCGAGGGCCCGTCGCTGGTGCGGTCGCTAGCGGACACCGGGGTGCGGGTCTTTCTGGACCTGAAGTTCCACGACATTCCCAACACGGTGGCCCAGGCGGTGGAATCCGCAGTCATGACCGGTGCCTGGATGGTGAACGTGCACGCCTCGGGCGGAGCCGCGATGATGGAAGGCGCGCGGCGCGCAGCGGTGGACACGGCCGCGAGGCGAGGAACGAAACCGCCGCTCCTCATCGGCGTCACGGTCCTGACGAGCATGGACGCCGCGACGCTTGCCGCCGTCGGTGTCGATCGCCCACTCGAGCGGCAGGTGGTTGCGCTGGCGCAGCTGGCCCGCCAGGCAGGCCTGGACGGCGTCGTCGCCTCCCCGCTGGAAACCGGGCCGCTCCGGGCGGCGTGCGGGCCGCAGTTCGTGATCGTGACACCAGGGATCCGGGGCGCGGCGGCCGGCGCGGAGAAGAACGATCAGTCGCGGACGATGGGGCCGGCGGAGGCGGTGAAGGCCGGCGCCACGTACATCGTGGTTGGGCGCCCAATCATCGCCGCCCGGGATCCCCGGGCGGCGGCAGAAGCGATCGCCGAAGAGTTGCGCAGCGCCGGCTGAACACGGGCGGGCCGTCGCGTGGTCGTGGCGCCGGGCTCGCCGCACGTCAGTGTCGACGCCGCGTGGTCGTGACCGCGTAATAGTCGTGACCGCGTAGTAGGGGCGCGGACCTTGTCAGGTCCGCGACCTTTGCCGTCCTACTTGCCCGTGATCAGGAAGTGGCCGCGGCGATTCCGCTTGTAGCACTCCTCGGTCATCTCCGTGCAGACCGGCGTCTCTTCACCCTTGCTGACCACGACCAGCCGGTCGGTGCCGATGCCAAGGCCGACGAGATACTCCTTGACCGTGTTGGCGCGCCTTTCCCCGAGCGCCAGGTTGTACTCGTTGGTGCCCCGCGCGTCGGCGTGACCCTCGACGGACACCCGCACTGACTGCCAGCGACGGAGGAACTCGGCATTGCGCTGCAGCGTGGCGCGCTGGTCATCGCGGATGTTCGACTGGTCGTAGTCGAACATGACGTCCGCCAGCGGCATCTCCGCGTTCAGCTGTTCCACCGTCTTCCGCGCGAAGATCTCGTCTTCCGTCAATGCTCGCGGTGGCTCTGGTGCAGGCGCAGGAGCGGGCGGTGGTGGCGGAGGCGGGGCCGGCGGCGGGGCCGCAACCACTGGCGGTGCAGGAGGCGGCGGCGGTGGGGGCGGCACCTTCTTGGCACAAGCAGTCAGTCCAATGACCATCACAAGCGCAACGGCGCTCACGTACACACGTCCGCGTAATTTCATCTACAGAACTCTCCAGCGGATGTATCGGATCGAATGGAAGAAGGGATTAACGAAATTTCGCAGGCGAGCTTAAAGGGCGGGATCCGACCTGTCAATCATGACAGGAGGGGAGGGTGGGGAATCGTGAATCGGGAATCGTGAATCGTGATTCAGAGCATCGTGACTGGCGGGTGGTGAAGCGCGAACCGCGAACCGTGAACCGGATTCACGATTCACGAATTCACGATTCACGATTGCTCTACGGAATGATGTCGCTCGTCCGATCGACCTTGCCGTAGTCGCCGACCATCAGTTCGGTCGCGTAGTTCGCCTGCTGGCAGACGTATTCGAACAGCTCGGTGCCAGCTTCCCATCGCAGGTTGAAGCCGCCCTTCCACGGTTCCGTGTAGGCGCCGGGATCATCGACCAGCGTCTCGTACTTGATCGTGGCCTGGTCGGTACGCGTGAACCGCTCGGTGACGTGCATCTGGTTCGTGTGCGGCAGGCCGCGGCGGTCGAGCCAGAACGTCTCGTTGAAGCCGACGGTGTCGATCACCAGCGTGTCGCCTTCCCACCGAGCCAATCGAGTGACCGTAGTAGCTCGGCTTCAGATCCGCCGGGTGAGTGCGGCCGTCCATGTAGACGGTGCGGAAGGTGTGCGGACCGCCGATATCGAAGATATAAAGCCGGCCGAACTCCGGAAGGTTCACGAACTCCACGCCGTACGGCGTCTCGAACTGGCGTGAGAACCCCGACGGCTTGCACCGCGTATGCGGTTCGAGCTCGTTGGTCTGGCGGAAGTCATACAGCGCCTTCGCCCACGGCTGGAACGGAATCGTCTTGTAGTCGGCGATCGGTGCGGTGATCCCGATGGTCGGCAGCCACACGCCCTTCTCCTGCGGCGTGGCGCCCCACAGGATCGCGCGACCGTTCGCGTCCCGCGGCGCCGGCTTTGGCGGAGGACCTGCGGCACGGCCGCGGCCACCACCGCCGCCCCGGCCACCTTGACCCTGACCACCACCCTGCTGCGGGGTGTCCGGCGGCACTCCAACGCCACCGATGGTGTTCTGAGGACCGCTGCCCTGCCCGCCACCACCCTGACTGGCTGGTGCTGCGCCACCCTGACCCTGAGGGGCCTGCTGCTGGTCAGCGCCGAGCCCGACCGACAGGGCCGACGTAAACACGAAGACTGCTGCGACTATGAGTCCAACTCGACGCATCTGCTCACCTGGAAGAAGTTAAAGAGGCAGCATTTTACCTGAGCGAGACCGTTTCGGCGCGCGAAAGTGGTTCACAGAGGCCATGCCTTCGGGTACGATTTTCTAGTTATGCGTGCACGATTTCCTACCCTTCTCGTCCTTCTTCTTACCATCGCCCTGACTGGTGCCGGCGCCGCCGCAGGCCCGAGTGATGTTGCGGATGCGGCCGAGAGACATGACGTCGCCGCCATCCGGACGTTGATAGCCGGCAAGGCCGACGTCAACGCTGCTCAGGTGGACGGCGCCACGGCGCTCCACTGGGCGGTCTACCATCAAGATGCCGAGCTGGCCGATCAGCTCCTCCGAGCCGGAGCGACACCGGATAAGGCCAACCGTGAGGGCATCACCCCTATCCAGATGGCTGCCATCTATGGTGACGCGGCGATCGTTTCCCGCCTTCTGAAGGCCGGCGCCGACCCGAAGCAGATCGGCGCCAACGGCGAAACGCTGGTGATGTTCGCGGCGCGGAACGGCAACCCGGCAGCCCTCGCTCTGCTCATCGAGGCGGGCATCGACGTCAACGCGGTCGAGAAGCTGCGCGGCACCACGGCCCTGATGTGGGCGGCCGAGCAGGGACATACCGAAGCGGTTCAGACGCTGGTCAAGGCGGGCGCGAATGCGTCAGCCAAGTCTGGCCCGGCGGGTCTGCCGCGGAATTACCTGGCTCCGCGCGTCAACGTCCGCGCCGTCGAAGAAGCCCAGAAGCGACGCGTTCGCGCCGCTGAGGCAGGACGGACGTACGAGGAACAGCTCGAGTGACGAGTACGAGAACAACATCGATCTCGGCGCCGCGCGGAATGCCTTTACCGCTGATCGCGCGTCCGGAAGAGCGGGGGGCGCAGGCGGTGGGCGAGGTGCCGGCAACGCTCCGGCAGCGGCGGCAACGCCGGCCCCTGCGACGCCGGCCCCTGCGACGGCGGCCCCTGCGACGCCGGGAGCTGCTGCACCCGCGGCGGCCACCGCAGCCGCGGCGCCACCTGCTGCGCCAGCGGCATCCGCTGCGCCAGCCGCAGCGGCAGCCACCGACAATGCCGCCGCCACGAACACTGACGATGACGTCGTCGTCGCAGGCCTGGTGGGCTCCGGTGGCGGTGGGCTTACGCCACTCGTCTTTGCCGCACGTGAAGGACATATCGCGACCGTGAGCGCATTGCTCGATGCCGGCGCGCCGATCAACCAGACCACTGAATACGGCTGGACCCCGCTGCTGACGGCAGTCAACAACCGCCACCTCAAGCTGGCGGCGATGCTGATCGAGCGCGGAGCGGACGTGAACCTGGCCAATAAAGGTGGCTGGACGCCGCTCTATCTGGCTACCGACAACCGCAATATCGAGGGTGGCGACTACCCGGTGGCGAAGGCCGGACATGGACACCCTCGAGTTCATCAAGCTGCTGCTCGACAACGGCGCGAACGTCGACGCGAAGGTCAAGGACAACACGCTGACGCGCACCATCTTCACGATGCAGTGGTTCCAGGAGGACGGTGCCACCGCGTTCGTCCGCGCCGCACAGTCCAGTGACGTGGCGCTGATGAAGCTGCTGCTGCAATACGGAGCGGATCCGAAGACGCGCACCGCGATGGGTGACAACGCGCTGACCGCGTCCGGCGGAGTCGGCTGGGTCGACGGCGTCACCTACGAACGCTCGCCGAAGGACAATCTCGAGGCCGTGCAGATGCTGCTCGATCTCGGCCTCGATCCGAACTCCCAGAACAACGAAGGGCGCAGCCCGCTGATGGGCGCCGCGCTGAAGGGACGGCCCGAAGTCATTCAGCTGCTCGTCGACCGCGGTGCGAAGCTCGATCTGCGCGATCGCGGCAGCCGCGATACGCACATCCCGGGCGCCACTGTGGCCGGACTCACCTTCGAGGCGCTCGACTACGCCGAAGGGCTGGTCCGCGTCGGCGTGCAGTCGGCGGTCGAGCGGCCCGAAGCCGCAGCGCTGATCCGCAAGCTGATGACCGAGCGCGGCATGGAAGTGCCGCCGGCCAAACGGACGCTGCAGTCCATCTGCGTCACGCCAGGACTCTGCGGCCAGGGAGCCAAATAGAAGTTCAAAGTTGAAAGTGCAAAGTTAGAAGTAAGTGGAAAGTGGAAGGTTACTTCCGACTTGCGACTTACTTTGCACTTTGCACTTCTGACTTCTGACTTGCTCAGATGACTTCTGACTTGTTCAGAAGTCCCAGCGCGCGCTCAGCTTCAGGAACCGCGGCTGGATGACGGTGGTCGGCCGCCACCACGAGGCACCGAAGGTGTTGCTCTGGGTCAGCACCGCGTCCGAGTTGAACGCGTTGTAGACATCGAAGTTCAAGTCAATCTTGCCGTGGCCGACGCCGACGATCTTGGTGAACCGGAAGTCGAACTGGTTCAGCCGATCTCCATATTCGGTCTGCGGCTTCATCATCGCCAGTGTGGTTGCCGCCGACGTGAACGGCCGCCCGAGCGTGGTCTGCAACAGGCCTACTGCGGCGGTCGCCAGGACGTTCGGTCCCGGGATGCTCTGATACGTCCCTGAAACCCGCACACCATACGGAAGCGTGTACGACGCGAGCGCCTTGTACTGCGCGATGAACGGCGAGTCCTGGTGACAGAACGTGGCGGAGTTGCCGAGCAGCAGTTCGGGCGCCTCATCCACCAGTTCGCAGTTGTCGGTCGTTGTCTTGCCGCTGCTGACGCCGCCCTGAAGTCGCAGCCCGTTGTTCATGCGGACGTCCCCAGTCAGGTCGAACCCATTCCAGTGATCGATCTGCTTGCCCAACTTGGATGCATCCTTGACCACGTTCTTCGCGGTCACGATGCGATTGACGTCGTAGTAACCATCGACCACCTGGCCGACATTCGGCAACTGGAACTGCGACGTGCCGTTGGCCGGCATCACCACGCTGAACCGGGTGAAGTCGGCAGCGGTCAGCGCCTCGTTGTCGGTAACCTGGAAGTTGCCGTTGATGCGGCGGAAGTAGCCGAAGGTGACCGATACCCGGTTGACGACTTCCTGCTGCACGCTCGCCGAGAATTCCCAGTTGTAGGGGCGCACGCCCCAGCCTTCGAGAATCGCCTTGTCGTAGACCGTTCCTGGCAGGCCGGTGCCGAAGGCGGGCGTCAACCACGCGCCGCAGATGTCACCGCCGCTCGCGGACGTATCCTGGGCCGCAGGATTCAGCAGGTTGCAGTCAGGCGTGCGGTTGCCGTTGCTGTCGGTCCAGTTCCTGGCGGTCGAGGTCTGGATGGTCGCCGCCGGGTTGTTCGCCGTGGCGGTGTTCACCGATTCCTGCCGCACCCCGCGGCTGATGCTGCCCTTGAGCGCCGTCTTTCCGTTGCCGAAAAGGTCGTACGCGGCCGAGAACCGCGGATCGACGTCCTTCCAGTTCGGCACGTTCTTGACCTCACCGAACGTCACGTTCCGGTTCGGCGCCCATTGGTGCGGACCGGCGGTGAAGGCCGACGTCGATTCGTTCTGAAGATCCAGGCGCAGTCCGGCGTTCAGCGTCAACCGATTCAGCGTCCAGCGATCCTGGGCGAAAATTCCGAGGTTGTAATTCAGGTTGTTCTGATACCCGTACACCGGCGCCTGAATCGTGACCTGCGTGGGAATGTAGTCGCGCGTGGTGTACCAGATGCCGCCGGTCGAATCGTTGTTGTCACCCCGCCAGAAGTGACCGCGTTGCAGCTCGAGCCCGATCTTCGCGTTGTGCGAGCCGGTCACGTAGCTGCCCAGCCACGTTGAACGACTGAGATGGCAGCCGGTCGTCGAAGTCAAAACCGGTGGGTGCGCGATAGGTCAGCGCGGTCGCCGTGGTCCCGCCGAGCTCCGAAATCGCGATTCCTCCCACACGAGAGAGGTCCACCTTGATGGTGTCCGGACTGGCACCCGCTGCCATCCCGGCTTCGAACAGCAGCCGGCTGGACGGCACGTAGGTGTACTTCAGGGTCGACAGCTGCGTGTGCCACGTGGTCACGCGAGACGCTTCGGGAGCCTGGACGAAAGTCTGGATCAGCCAGAACGGATCGACCTTGTACTGGTAGGCGTAGAAGCCACTGAGTTTCTGCTTGTCGGTGGCGGCCCAGGTCAGGCGGATGTTGTTGTCGTAGGTGTAGGTGCCGCCATAGGCCTGGTTCGAGGTATCGTCGGCGTGCGCAAACGAATTCACGTCCACCGGATAAAAGCGGCTCGCCAGGAAGAAGTAGTTGGTGAAGTAGCGCGACGTGCCGAAGAACCACAGCTTGTCCTGCTTGATCGGACCGCCAATCGCGCCGTTGATGTCGTACAGCTTCTTCAACGTGGTCGACGCGCTCTTCAGGCCGCGATCCTGCAGGTCCTGCGTGACGTTGTTCCCCTGGAGGCTTGGTGCGGATCCGCTGACGAATCCGGTCCCGCTGAACCGATTACCGCCGGCCTTCGGAATGGCGTTCATGATCACGCCGTTCGTACCGGTTTCCCCGCTCTGCCCTGACAGCTGGATGTCCACCTGGTCGAACAACAGCGGCGACAGGCTCATGTTGGTCAGGTTCGAGCTCTGATACATGTTGCCGATGCGAAGACCGTCCACCATCGACACGCCGTCTTCGGTGCGGCTGCCATGCGCGGACACCTGAGCGCCCGTCTGATCGCCGAGCACGCCGCCGACGTCCTGCACTGACGCACGAATCGCCGGTACGAGCGACGCCATCTGCAACCACGAGCCGCTCGAGGGAATTTCCTTGAAGGTGTCGGCGGTCAGCGACCGCGTCGAAGCAGCCGACTGCACGTCGATCACCGGACTCTCCCCGGTGACCGTGACCGTCTCCTGCAGGTTGCCGACCTTCAACTCGGCGTCGATGGTAGCCGTGAAGCCCGCCTGCACCTCGACCTGTTCGCGCTTGACCGTGTTGAAACCGGGCAGCGTAAACGTCACTCCGTAGATGCCCGGCGGCAGGTTGACGATGCGATAGAGGCCGGTGCTGTCGGTGGTGGCCGTGCGCGTCCGTTCGATCAACGCGGGGCTGCTCACCTCGACGCGTTACACCGGGCAGCACAGCCCCGGACGCGTCCTTGACCGAGCCGGCCACGGTGCCAAGCACCTGCGCGCTCGCGAGCGATTGGCAAGACGAACACGATGGCGGCGACGATGACCGCGCGCCCGAGATGTCGCATGACTCTTCCTCCGGTTGTCGACGTGGACCCGATGAGTGCCGAGCTTCGCGATGCGAAAAGAATTTCCTGTGGTGGAGCGGAGGTATACGACGCCATGCCTGAGGTGTCAAGGTCGACCAACGATGCGGCGTGCATGCGAAACCGGCATAGATGACGCGCAATGCCGGGCACATGGGTGCAATTCGGAGAGGAAAACGAAGGCCGGCGGCAACATCCGCCGGCCTCTCTTGTTACGCGATCCTTGGTGGACCGGGAAATTGACTAGAAATTGACCGTGAAGTTCAGCCGAATGAATCGCGGCGGATAGATCGCGGTCGGCTGGTTCCAGGTCCCGCCGTTCGACTCGGTGAACGAGTAGGTGTCCTCGTACGCCGTCGCGTAGTTCGTGTTCAGCAGGTTCCACAGGTCGACGCCGACGTCGGTCCGCGTCCGGCCGAAGCGCAGAACCTTGGCGAACCGCATGTCGATCTGCGTGCGGCGGTTGTCGGCGAACAGCCGGTGCTGGTTGTCCGTGATGTTGACCGTCGTGTTGCCCGTTCGCGAGCAGACCCTGGCGCCAGGATTCCGCCCATGGCAACCAGACGTGGGATTCGGAATCTGCCAGCCGGCAGTCAGTTCCAGCGGCTCCTGCGAACGGATCGTTCGCGCTGACGAGCACGTCTATCTTCGGCACGGTGTAGCTGGCCAGGCCACGGATCGTCGTCTGCCAGGGGTTGTCATCCAGGCAGTTGCGCGGGTTCGGGCCGCCGCCGCCGGTGAGGAACGGCTGGACTTCGCAGCGATCGTCGACGCGACGGCCGGTCTGCGTCCCGATCGATCCGAAGAGGCCGCCACGCAGACGTGCGTTGACGTCGAAGTTGACGCCGTCGTAGTAGGCCTGGTGCTCCTCGCCGCTCGGAGAGTATGTGGCCTCAGGCGTCAGGAAGTTCTGCGCCGCACCCGTCGTCGTGTTGACGTAGACGGTTAGCGGATAGCCGCCGCCATCCGGCAGCCGCGGATCCTTCGGTGCCGTGATTGTGTAACTGGCGTAATCCGTGGCGATGTTCCGGTTGATGTCCTGCGTGACGAAGAACCCGTGGAACGTGCGATGGTTGTAGCCCACCTGCGCCGACACCCGCGGCAGCACTTCCTGCTGCAGCGTCACCTCGGTCTGGTAGTCGTAGGTCCGCACGCCCCAGCCCTCGAGAAGCTTCGGATCGACAATCGTCGCCGCGCCGATTTTCCCGAAGTTCGCCGAATTGCCGGTAACGACGGCGCAGGTGTCTCCGCCCGGCGCTGCTCTGCGCCGCATTGTTGAGCAGATCGCAGTCCACGACTTTGTTGCCGTTGCCATCGGTCCAGTTGCGGCTGACGCTCGCCACCAGCGTACGCCGCCGGATTGCTCGACGTGAACGGCGGGTCGTTCGACGCGAACCCGAGGTAGCGGCCCCACCGGAACTTGACGCGCCGTCTTGCCGTTGCCGAACACGTCGTAGGCAGCGCCGACGCGCGGGGTGAGGTCGTTGTAGGCGTCCACGCCTTTCGTTTCCTGGATGCTGATGGTTGTGGGATTGAACTTCGACGTCATCGACACGCCGTTGTCTTCGACCGGCGCATAGCTGCTGGCGTGATCCCATCGGAGCGCGCCGGACAGCGTCAGGCGACCGCGCGTGTACTGGTCCTGCATGTACATGCCGTTCAGCTGAGTGATCGAGTTGCGGCTCCGAATTCCGGCAGACGGTAGGTGACCTGGTTCGCGATCCCCTGGTTGAAACGATAGACCAGCTGAGGCTCCGCGGAGATGGTGTTATCGAGCTGTCGCAGCCAGTAGTACTGGTAGCCCACCTTCATGTTGTGCGAACCGGTGACGTACGCCGCGCTGCCGGTATAGCTGTTGGTGGCGCCCTCCGCGCGGCCCCACTGATCGATCGCGCGGTAGCGGTAATTGGTCGCCGGCGCCCAGCGCAGTGTCGCCGCGTTTTCCGGCGTGCAGCCCACCGACGCCGCTGACACAGGCGTGCCGTTGGCGTTGCAGCGCGAGCGCGCTCGACTGCTCGGTCACCGGGATCAGGTTGGTGATGCCGTCCGGCGGCGGATAGCCGAACGCCGGGTTGTAGCGGAAGATCGTCATGTCCGCCTCGAACAGCAGCTTGCTGGTCGCGGGCATCGTCCACTGCCCCTGCGTCAGGTGGAACGGCCAGTCGAAGTAGCCGCGCCCGGCCGACTGCGTCGATTCCGGCGACTGCGTCGTCGTGCCGAGCCCGACCCAGTCGTCGCCGCGATTGTGGCAGCCCTTGCCCTCGACGGTGAGCGGCGTGCCCTCGCAGCGGTGCTGGTACTCGTAGTTCACCTGGATGCGGCTCTTGCTCGCCTGTCCGGCGAAGCGACCAATCGCCATCTGGCGGTCCTGCACCAGGCGCGAGTTGATCGCGCTCGGCAGCCAGTCCCAGCGCGGCGCCAGGCCGGCGTTGGCATTCGCGACGACGCCTTCTACCGCCGTCTGCGTATCGAGCGTGCGATAGCTGCCGTAGAACCACAGACGGTCTTTCAGAATCGGACCGCCGAACGGACAGGCTCGTGTCGTGCGCGTGGACGATGCCGGGCGTCTGCGTGAGGCCGACGGCACGCAGCTCGTCGTTCAGGTTGTCGCCCTTCGACCAGTCGCCAGCCAGACTCAGGAATCCCGTGCCCGCGAACCGGTTGCCGCCCGACTTCGGAATCAGGTTCATGATCGGGCCGCCGGTATCGGTCTCGCCGAGGCCGCCACCGACGCGCACTGCCACTTCTTCGACGCCGACCGCGTCGTAGACGTACGACGACACGCCGCCGCTGCGCGCCGCACCGACGGTCATGCCGTTCACCGACATGCGTCCTTCGTTGTTCGCACCGCCATTCGCCGAGAAGAACGTCATCGTCGGCGACAGGGCGATGCCGTTGTTGTCCACCGTCAGGCCCGGCGTGATGTTCAGCAGGGCACCGGCTGCACGCGTGGCCGGAATGGTGTTGATGACATCGGTGCTGAGCACGACTTCCTTGCGTGAGCTCTGCACGTCGACCACCGGTGTCTCACCGGTGACCGTCACGGTTTCCTGGAGCGCGCCGACACTCAGCTCCGTCGAGATGGTGAGAATCTGCGAGCCCGCGAGGATGATGTTCTCGCGCTTCACGGTGTTGAATCCGGGCAGGCTGAACGTCAGCGAATAGGTGCCCGCGCGAAGATCGACGATGCGGTACCGACCGCTGCCGTCGGTGACTGCGGTCTTTGCCTTTTCGATGAGGGCTGGGCTGGCGGCTTCAACGGTGACGCCAGGTAGCACAGCACCGGAATTGTCCTTGACGGTGCCGGTCAGGGTCGCTTGCGCGAGAGCGAGGGAAGGCAGCAGTACGAGCGCTGCCGCGAGCACTGCACGGACTACATGTCGCATCAACGCCTCCGGGCGATTCGCGGGGTGAACGAACGTGGAGACCTGGCTCTGAATGAACACCACTCCCGATCAACTGAGGCGATTTGGCTTCAGGTGTGGCGCTTTGGTGAGGCGAACGGTACGCGGAACACCTGGGTATGTCAATACTGGAATGACCCGATTCACCAGCTAATTTGCGGCGAAATACACGTTCCGGGTGCGGCCGCCACGCCGGCATACGCGCGAAGTTCCGCAACTCGCGTCGCGTCTCACCCGGGTGGTCTCGCGATTCGAAAACATTACCGATCTCGAAAACAAAAAGGGCCAGGGATTACTCCCTGGCCCTTCCTGCCGAACGGTCCGTGAACGGTGTTAGAAGTTCACGGTGAAGTTCAAGCGAACGAACCGCGGATTGTAGATCGCGGTCGGCGCGAGGAAGCCGCCGGGCCGCGGGGTGTTATCCGTGGTGTAGATGTACGTCCCGTTGTACGACGTCGGGTAGTTCGTGTTGAGCATGTTGTTCAGGTCGACGCCGATGTCGGTGCGCGTCCGGTTGAAGCGGAGAACCTTGGCGAAACGCATGTCGACCGTCGTGCGGCGGTCGCCGACATACAGACGGTTCTCGTTGTCCGTCAGCGCGATGGTGGTCGTGCCCGTCGCGGTCGCTCCCGGCGGGAGGTGACCGAGCGCCGACTGCACCACCGAGTTCGGGATCTGCCAGTTCGCATTGACCAGCGAGTTGGCCGTCGAACGGACGGTTGCGCTGACGAGCACGTCGACCTTCGGGATCGTGTAGCTCGCCAGGCCGCGGATCGTGGTCTGGAACGGCTCTTCGTTGTTGCACCCGCGCGGGTCGGGACCAGCGCTGCCGGTATTGGTCGCCGTCGTCGGCGCGTACAGCTGGATGGTTTCGCAGGTGTTCACCACACCGCGGCCGGTGCTGGTACCGAACTGCGTGATCAGACCTCCGCGGAAGCGTGCGTTCACGTTGAACTCGACGCCGTCCCAATGGCTGTCCCGCTCCGCCCCGAGGTCGGACTCACGTACCAGATACGGCTTGGCCGCGACCGCGTTGGCCGCTGCTGTCGGCGCGTAAACGGTAACCGGATACCCGCCACCGTCCGGAAGACGCGCGTCCACCGGCGCCGTCAGCGTGTAGGTCTCGTAGGAACCGGCCGGGCTACCCGAGAGAACGCCACCCGCGTGCTTGTTCAAGTCGGTCGTCACGAAGAAGCCCTTGAACACGCGGTGCGTGTAGCTGAAGTCCGCCGACACGCGCGGGATGACCTGCTGCTGCACCGTAAAGGTGTACTGCGTGTCGCCCGGGCGGACGCCCCAGCCGCTCAGCACGCCTGGATCGACGATCGTCGCGCCACCCGGCTTGCCGAAGTTGGCGGCAGTCGACGACGCGGCGGCGCAGAGGTCTCCACCCGTCGCGAGGCTGTCCTGCAGCGCCGGATTGAGCAGGTTGCAGTCGACGACGTAGTTCTTGTTGCCATCGGTCCAGCCGCGATTCGTGACGCTGCGGACGATCGTCGCGCCAGGGTTGGTCGACGTGTACGGAGAATCGTTGGCGGCGTACGAGAGGTACTTCCCGTAGTTGAACTTCAGCGCCGTCTTGCCGTTGCCGAACAGGTCGTAGGCGACACCCACGCGCGGCGTGAGGTCGTTGTAGGCGTCAACGCCCTTCGTCTCCTGAATCGTGACCGGGGTCGGATTGAGGAACGACGTATCGGTCGTGCCGTTCAGTTCGACCGGCGCGTAGCTCGACGCGTGGTCATAACGGAGCGCGCCCTGCAGCGTCAGCCGGTCGTGCGTCCAGCTGTCCTGGACGAAGACGCTGTTCGTCTTGGTGATCGTGCGGCGGCCGAAGTTCGGCATGTAGTAGCTGACCGCGTTGGGAACACCCTGGTTGAACTGATAGGCGAGCTGCGTGTGACTGGCCTGGTCCTTGTCGAGCAGGTCGAGCCGGCGCAACTGATAGCCAATCTTGGCGCTGTGCGCGCCCGTCACGTACGACGCCGTCGTCTGCACGTCGTCGGTGTTGCCCTTCGCCGGGCCCCACACCGGCACCGCGCGATAGCGGTAGTTCGTGAAGGGCGCGTAGGGGAGGCCGGTGGCCGGGTTGATCGCGTTCGACTGCTCCGTCACCGCAATCAGATCGAGGTTCGCATCGGGCGCCGGATGGCCGAAGATCGGCTGGTACCGGAACGGCGTGTAGCCCGCTTCGAAGAGCAGCTTGTTCGTGGCCGGCATGGTCCACGAGAACTGATTCAGGTAGAACGGCACGTCGAAGTAGCCGTCACCCGCGGTGGAGGTCGCCTCCGGCGACTGGCCGTTGTTCCCCGACACACCCAAGCCGACCCAATCGTCACCACGGTTGTGGCAACCACTGGTCGAGACGCTCAGCGGGGTGCCCTCGCAGCGCTTCTGGTACTCACTGTTGAAACGAACCCGGTTCTTCCCGAACTGGCCGGTGAGACGGCCGATGAACATCGTGCGGTCCTTGACGTTGCGCGCTTCGAGCGGCGTGCCCACCCAGTCCCAGCGCGTCGGATCGCCGGCATTGGCGTTCGCGACGACGCCCGGACGCGGAATGATCGTGCTGAGGTCGCGGTAGGCGCCGTAGAACCACAGACGATCCTTCTTGATCGGACCGCCGTAGGACGCGCTCCAGTCATACGCGTTGTTGACGCCCGCCGCCTGCTGCAGGGCCGGGTTCTTGGCCTTGGTCTCGGCGTCCAGGTTGTCGCCGCTCGACCACTCGCCGGCGGTGTTCAGGAACGCGCTGCCCGCGAACTTGTTGCCACCCGAGCGGGGAATGATGTTCATCACCGGCCCGCCGATGTCACTCTCTCCGAGGCCGCCGCCCACGGTGATGTTGACTTCGTCGACGTTGACCGTGTCATACACGATCGAGGCGAAACCGCCGCTGCGGGCCGCCGTCACCGGGAAGCCGTTCATCGCGTAACGGCCTTCACCGGCTACCGACCCCGAGTTGATCGTGCTCGACCGGGCATTGAATGCGGTCATCGTCGGGGAGAGGGCGCCGCCGGTCGACTCGGCGACCTTGATGCCCGGAGTGATGTTGAGGATGGCGCCGGCCGCGCGCGTCACCGGCAGGGCCTCGATGACGTCGGACTTGATGATGGTCTCTTTCCGCGCATTCTGCACGTCGACCACCGGCGTCTCGCCGGTCACGGTAATCGTCTCTTCGAGACCACCGACCTTCATTTCAATCGCAATGGTCAGTGTCTGAGAACCTGAAAGCTCGATATTGTCGCGCTTGACGGTATTAAAACCAGGCAGCGTAAACGAGAGCGAGTACGTGCCGGGGCGGAGATCAATGATGCGGTACTGGCCGGAGCCGTCGGTAACCGCAGATTTCGTTTTCTCGATGAGCGCCGGGCTCGAAGCCTCGACGGTGACGCCAGGCAGGATCGCGCCCGACGCGTCTTTCACGGTACCGGTCAGGGTGCCTTGTGCGAGCGCCAGCGACGGCAGCAGAACGATCGCCGCCGCTATCGCCAGCCGCTTAACTACTGCGTACATCAAATCAACTCCTCAATTCTCGAAACGCGAAACGCCTTCGGCGCCCCACACCACCAGCGAACCCCGGCCGCCGCAACACTCCCGGCCGGCGAGGCACACAGCATGGACGCCTCTTGCATGCAGAACAGATGAGGATATGCAGCCCCAACCAGCCCTGTCAAGGTATTCGCGCCGAATCTGTCGAACGGGACCCTAGCTTCCGGACGTTCTTGCATGCAAACCGCGTGAACGGCCACCAATTGTGGTGAAGGCGAAAAACCGGGCGGATCAGCGAAGACCCACCCGTAGAGTTCCAGATTTTTGGATTCGCGTTCGGAAACCCGGGTCCAGAGCGCCTCCGGCGTGGCGTTGTAGGCCGGGATCCGCGAAGCGCCTCCGACGTGGGGTTGTAGGCCGGGATCCGCGAAGCGGTCCCGGCCGGCGTCGCTACCAGCTGAACTCCGCGTTCAGCCGGAACACCCGCGGGTTCATGTACCCCGTCGTCCCTGGCCAGGAGCCGGAGGGCGCAGTGCCTGGTGCAGTCGGCACGAACGTCTGGTTGAAGGCGAGCGTGACGTTGTTGTTCAGGACGTTGTAGATATCCACACCCAGCGTGACCCGTTGGCTGTTGAACCGGATGATCTTCTTCGCCGAGAGGTCCCACTGCCTGATCCGATCCCCGTACACCTCGCCTGGTGCGAGCAGGTTCACCTGCGGGGCAGCATTGGTCAAGGGACGGCCAAGTTGCGCGGCGGCGGATGCGAGGTCGCTGGCCGAAAGCGTGTAGGTGGCGGTGAGCGACGCGATCTGGTCGGTGCCGATGTTCGGCTTGTCCTGGATCACCGAGCTGAGATTCACGTCGATCTTCGGAATCGTGTAGCTGACGAGGCTGCGGAATGACGTCAGCCATGGCGATTCCTGATGGCAGTACGGGTTCAGCAGGTAGGCCTCCGGAACCGCATCTCGAAGCTCACAGGTGTCGTTTTCCACCTTGCCGGTGCTGGTGCCGCCGGTGAACGTAATCCCACTGGCGCTCCGCACATTGAACGTCACGTCGACGCCATCGAACAGTCGCGAATCCTCACCGACGTTCTTGGTCGCCCTGACCAGGTTGTTGACCTGTCCGAACACGCCCGGGTTGATGTCGTAGAGCGGGCCGATGCGGTAACCGCCGCCGCCCGGAAGCCGCGGATCCGTCGGAGCGGTCAGATAGAACGTTCCGACATCGTTCGGTGAGACGGCGAGGTTATCGGTCACGGTACCGCTCGTGGAGTACTGAGTCAGCGAACGCCGGAAATAGCCGACTTCCACGGATGCTCGCGGGAAGAGCTGCTGCTGGACCGATACGCCGAACGACCAGTCCGACGGCCGCACTCCCCAACCAGAGAGCAGATCGGGATCGAACTGCGAGGTGAACTGGGTCGTGCCGAACGCCAGGTTGTCGATCGCACCGCAGAAGTCGGCGCCGGCCTGCAGGTTGGGATTCTGCAGGTCGCAATCTGGCGTGAAGTTGCCGTTGAGATCGATCCACGTCCTGGCGACACACGGGTTCGTGAAGCCAAGCGCACCGAACAGGCAGAGGCCCGTGGTGGAGAGCCCGGTCCCGTAGGGCAGGCGCAGCACCGGATTGTAGCCGTAGGCGAGGTTGCTGACGCTGGCGCCCTGTAGATATTTCCCGAGGTTCACCTTGAGGGCCGTCTTGCCATTTCCGAACACGTCCAGCGCGGCGCCCATGCGCGGCGTAATGTCGTTGTAGCCCGTGACCCCATCGGTCTTCGGGAAGCTGGCTCCGGGGAAGAAGCGACCGGCAGGTTCAGTCTGGGCCGGGAACCAACTCCAGGGGCGGTCGTACCGCAAGGCGCCCTGCAACGTGAGGCGCTTCAGCGTCCACTGGTCCTGCGCATAGAACGATGTCTGCATCGCGCGCGCGTTGGCGATGAAGGGATTGATGTACTCCTGCAGGGAGAACGGCGCGAACGTCCCTGCAATCGGATTCCCACTCGCATCAGCGCTGCTGACGCCCACATAGCCGAGGCTCTGGCTGTTGGTGTGCATCTCGCGGTCGTCGCGCCAGTAATTCCCCTGGTACCCGAACTTCATGCTGTGCGAACCAGTGATGTACGACGCGGCCCCATTCCACGTCACGCCGCGCGTCTTGTTGTCCAACCAGTTCTGCGAGCGGTACTTCATGGCCGACTACGTTGCCCGGGGTGATCACCTGCGTGAGGTTGACGATCTGCACCAGGTCGTTCGGATTCGACGGCTCCTCGCGGCCGCCCCACTGGTAGTAGGTCGATCCGACGCCAGCCTCGAGCAGCAGTTTATTGGTCATCGGCGACGTCCAGCGCGCCTGCTGGATGCGCTGCGGGCTGAACTCGCCGTGTCCTTCCGCTTCAGGCGACGTCGGCCAGAAGAAGTTCGGCGTGCCCGTCAGCGACGTCGAGCCCGTGCACTTCCGGCACACCGGCTGCTCATCCCAGGATGCCGTGATCTTGTTCTTCTGCGTCGCCTGCCACGTGATTCGGGGCGTGTAGTTCTCCCACGTCCGATCCGAGTACGCCGGCGTGTTCAGATCCGGCTGGTAGGTCCACGCGTTCGCATTCCCGGCGTTCTGGTTGTAGTAGACGTTGAGCGTGTTCTGCCGCTGACCCTGCGCGCGGACGCTCATGAAGTACCACAGCCGGTCCTTCACGATTGGACCGCCGACCGCTGCGTTGAAGTCGTAGACGCGGTAGACGGGCGTCGGCAAGGTGGCGCCGCGGGCCTTGAGCTCGTCGGTGTAGTTGTCCGACTGCATGCCCTTCGAGAAGCCGGAGGTGGACACCTGGCCGGACAAGCGATTGCCTCCCTGCTTCGGCACGATGTTCATCGTCAGGCCAGCCGTTTCGGACTCGCCCAGTCCGCCGGACGTGGTCATCGTCACTTCCTGTGCGTTGCCGATGTCGGCCGTGAAGTTCGGCGGCTGATTGCCCCCGGGCGGATTGCTGATGTTCAACCCGTCAACGGTGAGACGCGACTCGACGCCACGACCGCCATGGATCGGGAAGATCGCGAACACCGGGCCGGTGTTGACGTTGTTGTTGTTGGTCTGGACGCCGGGGACCGTGTTGAGCAGGTAGCTGTAACTGCGGACGCTCGGCAGGTTGCGCATCGTCTCGTTGTCGAGCGTGACTTCGCGCTTCGTGCTCGCCACGTCGACAACGGGAGCCTCGCCCGTTACGGTGACCGTTTCCGTCACGCCCCCGACGCGCAATTCTCCGTCCACCGTGATGACGCCCGTTCCGCTGAGCGTCAGGTTCTCGCGCTTGACCGTCGCGAAGCCGCCCAGCGTGAAGGTCACGGTGTAGGTGCCTGGCTGCAGGTTCTCGATGCGATACCGGCCGGCGCTGTCGGTGATCGCCGTGCGGACCTTCTCGATCAGCGCGGGACTTGCTGCTTCCACGCTGACGCCGGGAAGGACGGCCCCGGAGTTGTCTTTCACCACACCAGCGAGCGTCGTCTGCGCCCAGGCGCTCGCGGGCGCCAGACACATCACGGCGAGAAGCCCGATTGCACGAAGCAGTGCACGCATAGGTCACCTCGTAGGCCGGGCACGAGCCCGGTGTCGCATCGCGGAAAGTGCGCTGTAACGAAACAAGGTCCAGAAGCAGCACCCTGCCGCTCCTGGACCTTTGGATGTAGCTCCCAGCAGGGAGCGTGTTGCCTGTCGTGCGTTCCGCGCGTGGGCCCGTTCGCCGACGCGCGGTCGGACCGCCTTCCTCTAGAAGCTGAATTCCCCGGCGATACGGAACACGCGCGGGTTCATGTACGCGTTGGCGTTCAGGTAGCCCGCCACGTTGGGCACGAACGTCGTGTTGTAGAACAGGACCGTGTTGCTGTTGGTCACGTTGTAGATGTCGAGCCCGCCGGTGAAACGCTGTCTGCCCATCCGGATGATCTTCTTGAAGCTCAGATCAAGCTGGCGGTTGCGGCCTGGATAAAAGGTCCCCGGCTCGACCAGGTTTACGTTGAACGCGGCACCGGTCAACGTTCGGCCGATTTGCCCCGCAATCGCCTGTCCAACGGCGTCCGTGGGGTTGATGTTGAACGTCGCCGGTAACGAACCTCCGAGTTGGTCCGTGCTCGCGTTGTTCGGTGTCCCGTTGAGAATCACGCGGTCGCGGTAGACGCCGCTCATCAGCACGTCCGCCTTCGGAATCGTGTACCAGGCTTGACCATTGAACGATGTCACGAACGGCGATTCGGTGTGGCAGTAGGGGTTGAGCGCAAAGTTGTTGGTTTCAGGCAGCGCGGCGCGAATGTCACACCAGTCGTTCGTCACTTTGCCTGTGCTCGTTCCACCTGTGAAGGTGACGCCTTTCACACTACGCACGTTGAAGGTCACGTCGACACCGTTGAACAGCCGGGTGTCGTCCCCAACGTCCTTGCTCGACTTGAGCAGCAGGTTCTGCGGCCGCGCGAACGCCTCAGGTGTCAGGTTGTACAGCGGGCCGACCGTCTGACCGCCGCCCCCCGGCAGTCGCGGGTCAATCGGAGCGGTCACGTTGAAGGCCGTGTAGTCGCTCGCACTGACATTGAGGTTGTCGGTCACGACGCCACCGGTGGTGAACATCGTGAACGATCGACGGTAGTACCCGACCTCAATCGACGCGCGCGGGAGGATCTGCTGCTGGATGGATACGCCAAACGACCAATCGGATGGCCGGACGCCCCAGCCGCTCGTCAGGCTTGGGTCGATGTTGGCGCCGACGAACTGGTTGGAGCCGAACAGCAGATTGCTGATCTGCCCGCAGCTGTCGATGCTGCCAGTGGTCGTGGGGCTCTGCGCCAGCGGATTGGACAGATCGCAGTCGGGAATGAAATTGTTGTTGGCGTCCGTCCACGAGCGGTTCACTGACGGGTTGGCGAATCCGGCACCGGCGCCGCCTGGAATCCGCAATGACGGGTTGGCCTGCGGCAGCAGGTTGCCGACACTGGCGCCCTGCAGATACTTTCCGAGGTTCACCTTGACCGCGGTCTTTCCATTCCCGAATAGGTCGTATGCAGCGCCCATGCGCGGCGTGATGTCGTTGTAACCGGTCACGCCGTCCTGCGTGTCGAAGTGCACGCCGGGGAAGAACCGGCTTTGCGGCTGATCGACGGCCGGGAACCAGCTCCAGGGATGGTCGTAGCGAATACCGCCCTGCAGGGTGAGGCGCTTCAGCGTCCACTGATCCTGCGCGAAGAAGGAGCTCATCGCCGCACGGGCGTTGTTGAAGTATGGGTTCGCGTACTCGGTAATCGTATTCGGCCGGCTGGGAATGAACGACCCGTCAGCCCCACGAGTGCCGCCACCGAACGTGTAGGCCAGGCTCTGGTTGTTGGTGTACTCCCCGCGGTCATCCTTCCACCAGTTGCCCTGGTAGCCGAACTTCATGCTGTGCGAACCGGTGATGAACGAGCTGCTCATGAACCAGTTGGCGCCGTCGGTCTTGTTGATCAACCAGTTCTGCGACCGGTACGTCATCGTGCCGACGGAGCCGGTGGGATTGATCACCGTCGCGTTATCGGTGATGCGGACCAGGTCGCGGCCCGGGTTGGGATCGAGTTCACGAACGCCCCATTGGTAGTACGTGTTGCCGAGGCCCGCTTCCAGGAGCAGCTTGTTGGTCCAGGGGCTCGTCCAGCGCATCGTCTGCACGCGCTGAGGACTGAACTCGCCGTGACCGTCGGCGTCCGGCGCTGTGGTCGCCCCGGGTGACCCGCTGAAATTGGCCGTGCCCGAGCAGGTGCGGCACACCGGCTGCTCGTCCCAGGAGAACGTCAGCTTGTTCTTCTGCGAGGCCTGCCACGTGATCCGCGGCGTGTAGTTCTCGTACATGCGGTCGTAGTACGCCGGCTGGTTGAAGTTCGGGTTGTAGTACCACTGCGTCTGATCGCCCGCATTCTGGTTGTAGTAGACGTTCAGGATGTTGCGGCGGGAGCCCTGCTGGCGCCAGCTCATGTAGTACCAGAGCTTGTCCTTGACGATCGGGCCGCCGAGGGACGCGCCGATGTCATACACGTGGTAGGTCGGGTTCGGAGCACCGGCGCCCTTGGCCTTCAACTCGTCCGTGTAATTGTTCGACTGCATCCCCTTCGAGAAGCCGGACGATGCAATCAGTCCGGACAGACGGTTGCCACCCTGCTTGGGGACGATGTTCATCTGGACGCCACCGGTTTCGGATTCCCCGAGGCCGCCGGACGTCGTGATCGATACCTCCGCGGCGTTGCCGATGTCTGCCGTGTAGTTCGGCGGCTGGTTGCCACCCGGCGGGTTGCTGATGTTCATCCCTTCCACCGTCAGCCGCGATTCGACGCCGCGACCGCCGTGCACAGGGAAGATGGCGAACACCGGACCCGTGTTGACGTCGGTAATGTTCGACGTCATCCCCGGTACCGTGTTGAGCAGGTAGCTGTAGCTCCGAACCGCGGGCAGGGCGCGCATCGTTTCGTTGTCGAGCGTGACCTCGCGCTTCGTGCTGGCGACGTCGACGACCGGCGTTTCTCCGGTCACCGTAATCGTCTCCTGCACGCCACCGACACGCAGCTGGCCGTCGACGGTGATGACGCCCGTTCCGCTGATCACCAGATTGTCCCGTTTGGTCGTCTGGAAACCGGGAAGGGTGAACGTGACGGAGTACGTCCCCGGTTGGAGACTCTCAATCCGATAGCGGCCGCTGCCGTCGGTGGTCGCGGTGCGGACCTTCTCGATCAGCGCAGGGCTGGCCGCTTCCACGGTCACGCCGGGCAGCACGGCTCCGGAGTTGTCGGTCACGACGCCTGCCAGTGCCTGCGCCCAGGCGCTTGCGGGCACCAGCAACAGGGCGAGAAGCCCCAATGTCCTTACCAATACGCGCATTCATTCACCTCGAAAGTGACGTCACGGGCATTTCGTGGGTGCTCGGAGGCGGGGCAGACAGACCCTGCCCGTATGCGAGCCAATCCAGAGATGCAAACTCTGGACACATCCGCGCCGGTTATCTGCGCCGCGTATAAGTTCGCGTCGGGGTGGTCAGTTCTGCGGCAAAATCGCCGAAATCGTCGCCGCCGGACGTCCGCCGCCGTCCAGTTCGCGGGGAAATCCACGAAAACACTTACCAAACTGGGCCGATCGCCAATTCGACCATCGGATCAGCGCGCCACGTGATCGCTGGCCGCGTCGGCGGGATTTTCCACGCCCGACATGCGAACTCGCCAGGTCGAATTCAAATTGTTGTTGTTTGGATCCAATGCGACTGAAGGCGGACGACCGCCGGAGTTGCTGGTAGCGGGTCGCCGGTGGCTGGTAGCAGGCCGAGTATGAGCTACGAGCTACCAGCTACCGGCTAGCTACCGGCTACCAGCTACCAGCTACCAGCTAGGTATAGAGCACCACGCCGACCATCACGGTGCGATCGGCACAGTCCTGGATGGCCTGGCGGGTGTCCTGGATCGAGTAGGTCTTCGAGATCATCGACTTCGCGTCCAGCACGCCCTTTTCCATCAGCTTCACGAACCGCGGCAGGTCCCGCATCACGTGCAGCCCGCCCTGCTGACCGGGGTGGATGGTGCGACCGAGAATCGCGAGCGATACGCCTGGAAACGACACGTCAGCGGTGGTGAGTCCCATCAGCATGACGTGCCCACCCATCTTCGTCACGTCCCAGGCCTGACGAACGGTCTTGACGTTGGTCGGATCGGGCTGCGCCTCCACCTTCGGCGGGAGCGCCTGCAGCCCCGCGGCTTCGACGGTGAAATCCGCGCCGCGAGCGATCGCGTTGGTCCCCCCGCCCCAGTACATGCCGCCCGCGAACTTGCGGTTCGTCTTCCCCTTACAGAGCTCGCGCACCTTGTCGACGATAGCGTCCCCCTCCGCATTGGGATCGAGGACCGTCGTCGCGCCCATCTTCATGGCAAATTCGCGCCGATACTGCACCGGATCGATGGCGATCACCTGTCCCGCATTCGCGACGCGGCCAGCCTGCACCACTCCGATCCCGACCGGCCCGCAGCCGAAAACGCAGACATCGGAACCTGCCTCGAAGCGCACCAGACTGTGACCGGCCGCGAAGCCTGATGCGAGTTGATCGCCAAGGAGTGTGAGCTCCTGTGCCGGAAGATCGGTAAAGACCGGCACGCAGTACTCCTCGAAGACCGACATGATCTCCGAAAAGCTGCCGATGCCAGCCTCGGCGAATACTGGTGTGCCATCCGACATGTCGGCGAACGCCGGAAACACGTCGCCGCCGAAGGTGTACTGGCAGTAATCGGGTCGGCCGTGCAGGCACTGATAGCACTGCCCGCACTGCGAGGTGCCGGCGACGATCACCCGATCGCCAACCTGGACCCGCTTGACCAGCGGACCAATAGCCTCGACCACGCCAAAACCGGCGTGATTCGGGATCGTGGCGCGCTGCGTATTGTTGGTGGCGAGCGCGCCGCGCACGCTCGTATAGCACGGCGCGGTGGCCAGGCTGCGGACCACGACCTGGCGCGGATCGATCGCGCGCAGCCGCATCTGCTCGATCCCCGCGCCGGTGCCATGACGAACGAAACCCCGGAACGTTCGCCCCGTCTGCGTGCCGGTTGCGATCGCCGGCGCCTGTTGTCCCTGCGCCGCGGCGTCGTCCGCCCGAGGACCACCCTCAGGTCGGACTGCTTCAGCTCGCACTCCCCCATCGGCCCGGCCGAGTGCCGCCGCGCCCGCGACCGCGGCGGCGCCGCGCGTGAGCAACTCGCGGCGCTTCGGCGAAGCGGGCGCGCCCGACTCGGCTCGCAATGAGCGACGCTTCGCCGACCGCGCCATCCTCAACTCCCAACTTCCAAAAAGCCCAACGCCCAATCACCACCACACACTTGGGAGTTGGGAGTTGGGACGCAGATCGAATTGGGAGTTGCCACGGTTGTCTCTACTTCTTGTCGCCGAATTTCGCCTGGTAGTGGGAGAGCGGCACGGCCGACTCCGGAACCGATTCTTCCTTGGGTGCCTGCCCCGCCAGCACCGCCGCCGGCACCTTCGTCGTGCCCGGCTTGGGGCGATTTTCTTCGGGGACGGTGATCGGCTCGAGTTGGGCAACGATCGCCGCACGCTGATCCTCGTACCACGGCGGCAGGAGAAGCTTCGTGCCCAGTTCGTCCGGCGCCTCGTCCTGGTAGAAACCGCCGGGGACATTCGACGTGCACTCGATCAGGATGCCACCCGGCGAGCGCGTGTACATCGAGTGGAAGTAGAAACGGTCCTTGATTTCCGAGCAGTCGGTGTAGCCCAGCTCCTCGTACTTCGCCTTCTGCTTGATCATCGCGTCATCGGTGTCGAGGTTGAACGCGATGTGATGCGCCGTGCCGGCTCCGAAGCCCCAGCTGCCGGGCGCGCGATCCGGCTCGTGATGCAGGTCGACGTAGCGGCCTTGCCCATCTCCCGGCACTTCGAACCGGTGATAGGGACCGTCGGTTCCCACTTTCTTGAGTCCAAGCGCCTCGGTGAAGAAGACTTCCTGCTCGCGCACGTCACGCACCGACAGGACCGCGCCGAGGAACCCGTGCGTTCCCACGTCCTCGCTGATCTCCTTCGTCGTCCAGGGCCGCCGCTTGTCCGTGGAATCCTCCACCACTTCGAACAGGAGGCCGGCTGGATGGCGGAAGCGAATGTACTTCGCGCCGAATCGCTCCTGGATCCCGCTGTGCTCGACACCATGCTGCTCGAGATGCGACTTCCAGAAGCCGGTCGTGCCGGGCGAGATGGTGTAGCTGGTCGCCGAGAGTTGCCCGGATCCCGCGCGGCCTGGTTTACGGCTGTACGGAAACGACGTCGCCACTGACCCGAGCTCGACATCTGCGTTGGCGTAGTACAGGTGATAAATCGGGATGCTGCCGTCCATCAGCACGGTCTGCTTGACCATCCGCTGACCGAGTACCTTGGTGAAGAAATCGACGTCCTGCTGCGCCCCGCCGACGCACAGTGTGATGTGGTGAACGCCTTTGAGAAGGCTCTCCATGTCTCCTCCCTGCTTTCCTGTCGATCGGGCCGACGTGACCGTCGCCCCTGGGGAATGTCCCCGCCATGCTCTAGAGGAGCCGACGTTCAGGTCGGCCTACCGCGGGGCGCCCGCGTATCCCTCCACCATTTCGCTGCGGCGGCGGACCGGGTGTCTTCCTCATGTCCGCTCCCGCCAACGCGCCACGATACACGAACGCGCCGGTGGATTCACCTGCCCCCTGTCCCCTGTCCCCTGTCCCCTGTCCCCTGTTCCCCGTTCCCTGTCCCCTATACCCCCACTCCCGTCGCCAGCTCCTGGCGTACCAGCCGAGCGGCGGCAGTCATCGCCCGCAGCTTGGCAAAGGCGACCTCTCGCGGCAGGTACTTCATCCCGCAATCGGGTGCGACGATGACACGTTCAGGGCTGACGTAGGGCAGGGCGCGACGAATCCTGCCGGCGATGACCTCGGGATCCTCCACGTCGTGCGTGGACAGGTCGAGCACCCCAAGGATGATCGTCTTGTCCTTCAATTCCTGCAGGACCGAGCAGTCGAGCGACGGCTGCGCGGTCTCGACCGAAACCTGCCGCACGCTGGTCGCGGCCAGTTCCGGCAGAAACGCATACTGAGCCGGCTTGCCGGTCACCATGGCGCCGTAGCCGAAACAGATGTGCACCGCCGTAGTCCCCTGCACTTCGTCGAGCGCACGCTGCAGGGCAGCTACCCCGTAGGCTCTCGCCGGCTCCGGATGCGCCTGCATGTAGGGCTCGTCCACCTGGACGACGTCCGCACCCGCCGCGAACAGGTCGCGGATCTCGGCGTTGACGGCGGCGGCATAGTCCAGCGCCAGCTCCGCTTCCGACGCATAGAAATCGTTCTGCGCGAGCTGCGTCATCGTGAACGGACCCGGCACCGTCACCTTGATCCGTCGATCGGTATTGGCGCGAAGGAACTGGACATCGCGAACGTTCACCGGGCGCAGCCGTCGCACCGGTCCGACCACGCGCGGCACGAACACCGACTTGCCGGTCCTGCTGACGACGGTGCCCGGGCGGTCGAGGTCGATCCCGTCGAGCGCGGTGGCAAAGCGGTTGAAGTAGCTCTCACGCCGCATCTCACCGTCGCTGACGATGTCGATGCCGGCGCGCTCCTGGTCCCGAATGGCGACGATCGTCGCATCGTCCTGCGCCGCTTCGAGGAATTCCGGTGCGACACGCCACAACTCGCGCATCCGCACTCGGGGCGGGGTGTTGCCCATCAGCAACTGCCGATCAATGAGCCACTCGGGTTGCGGATACGAACCGACGACCGTGGTAGGCAGCAGACTGGACATGGCCACGACCTTCATCAATCGTGCACCGCGAGTCGAGCGCGATCTCGCAGTTCACGATTCGAATCGAAGCGAGGAGCGCGAAGGCGCGGCTCGCCCCGCCACGCCGTGCCCCGCTCCCCGCATTTCGCAATGCGAAATAAATTTCAGGATGCGGAAGGATCTTTATTGCTCGCAGGAAAGCGTGTCAAGGAGAACGGCTCGAACGACTCGAACGACTTACCCAATCGAGTACGGCCACGGTCGCGGCAACGCGAGCATGACCAGGGCGGCGCCGAGCAGCGCCATGTTCTTCTGGAAGTTGATCGAGTCCGCCAGCCGGGCGTTCGGATCGGTTGCGGTCCAGTAGTTGTGCATCACCGGCGTGACGCCGGCCAGGAAGATCACCGACATCAGCAGGCCGACTTCGGGGCGGAAGCCGAGGATCACGCTGAGGCCGCAGACCACCAGCCACAGTCCGGAGCCGACGATGGACAGCGACGGCATCGGTACGCCTTTGTACGCCGCGTAGCCGGTCATGGCGGCGCGGTTCTGGAAGTGGTTGATGCCGTTGTAAAGGAACAACCCGCCAAACAGCAGGCGGCCGATCAGCACGAGGATGTCAGTCATCGCAGCTCCGTGTTGTCAATCATCCGTGAAGTACCCATAATCCGCTCCTCGCATGGCGAAAAACGGTCCACAGGAGTTCGTCGCCTCGCTCGAGCGCGGTTTGCGAGTGCTGCAGTCGTTCTCGCGCGAACATGCTCAGATGACCCTGAGCGAAGTCGCCGCGCTCACCGGCCTCAGTGCCGCGACGGTGCGACGTTCACTGCACACGCTCGAAGGCCTCGGCTACATCGGCCGAAACGGACGACGCTTCCTCCTCCGACCGAAAGTGCTCACGCTGACCAGCGGCTACCTGAGCGCGATCAACGCGGAAGTCGTCCTGCAGCCGTTCGTGCAGGAGGTCGTCAACGAGGTCGGCGGCAGTTCCTCGGTCACCGTCCTCGACGATCTCGACATCGTGTATCTCGCCCACGCGTCGCAAGGTCGCGCCATCCGTCTCACCGCCGGCGCCGGCGCCCGCTATCCCGCCTACGCGACGGCGATGGGCCGCGTGCTGCTCGCCCACCAGCCGAAGGAGGTCGTCGACAGCTATTTCGCGCGGGCGCACCTGCGGAAGCTGACGGAGCATACCGAAACGAGCCCCACCGCGCTCCGACGGGTCCTCAAAGGCATCCGCGAAAAACGCCTGGCCGCCGTCGAGGACGAGCTCGACTACGGCCTCGTCAGCGTCGCCCTGCCCATCTTCGGTCCTTCGGGTCAGATCGTCGCGGCCGCCAATTGCTCCGACGTGACCAATCGCTTCAACAAGGAAGCGATCACCGAAAGGCGGCTGCCCACGCTGCGCCGTGCCGTCCGCCGCATCGAGAACATGCTCGCGCAATTCCCGGAGCTCACCGCGTCCGTGACGTTTGATCTCGAGATAGGGAATTGACGAATTGACGAATTGACGAATTGACGAATTTTAGGGTTGACGGATTTTGAGGCATGGAAGCGGCGCTCATTACCGGCTGGAACATCCCAGGCCTGAGCCCCCCTACGTCCGCGCTCCCTCCCCTTGAAATCCGTCAATTCGTCAATTCGTCAATTCGTCAATTGCCCTCTTCCCCATCTTTGCGGCGCGGAGAATATGGGCCGCCGCGCGGAGTGTCAAGGCGGTTCGCTCCGCCAGGCCGGGCCGTCTGATGTAGGATTCGCCGCATGTCCAGACGGGCGCATGCTGATCCAGGGGCGGAGCGTCGCAGCGGTGACGTCGAATCCCAGACCGCTCGCGCGTTCTTCGGCCTGCGCGCGATTTTGCTGCGCGGCGAGTTCGGCCGCGGCGAACGCATTTCCGAGCTGCCGCTGGTCGCGCGCCTTGGCACCTCGCGGACGCCGATCCGGCTGGCGCTCGAGCGCCTCGCGCACATGGGTCTGCTGGATGTGCTCTCGACCGGCGGCTTCGCCGTCCGCGAGTTCACCCTCTCGGAAGTGCTCGACGCCATCGAGGTGCGCGGCGTGCTCGAAGGCACGGTGGCGCGGCTCGCCGCGGAGCGCCTGTCGGCCGATCACGAACTGGCGGCGGTGCGCCGCTACTGCCACGGAATGGAGAACCTGCAGCGGCTGACGATCGACTCGTTTCCCGAGTACATGGACCTCAACGAGGGTTTCCACGGGGCGCTGGTCGACCTCGCCAAGAGCGAGATGCTCCGCCGCAGCCTCGAGCAGGTGAACCAGCTGCCGTTCGCGTCCCCGAGCGCAATGGTGTTCCCGACGTCGGTGCTGCCAACTTCGAACGAGATGCTGGCCATCGCCAACGAGCATCATCGCGCCCTGGTCGAGGCGATCGCCGCGCGACAAGGCACGCGCGCCGAAGGCCTCGGCCGCGAGCACGCCTTCGTCGGCCGCCGCGCCCTCGAGCTCGCCCTCTCGAACAGCAACGCCATGAGCCGCGTCCCCGGTGGTTCGCTGATCAACGTCGGCGTGCGGTGAGGCGGGGGGTGCGATGTGGTTCTGAGGGTGCCGGAGGTGCCGAAGGTGCTTGACGTTCGGTTCAAGGGGTGCAGAACCGTGCTGAACGTTCAGAACTGAACCCCCGGCACCCGCGGCACCACCGGCACCTTCTGAACCACTAAAACCAACATCGTGGCGCCCGACTCCGTTGCGGTGGTGAACGATGTGGTTCTGAGGGTGCCGGGGGTGCCGAAGGTGCTTTGACGTTCGGTTCAAAGGGTGCAGAACGTGCTGAACGTTCAGAACTGAACCGCCGGCACCTCCGGCACCCGCGGCACCTCCTGAACCACAAAAACCGACACCGTGGCGCCCGACTCCGTTGCGGTGGTGAACGATGTGGTGCTGAGGGTGCCGGAGGTGCCGAAGGTGCTTGACGTTCGGTTCAAGGGGTGCAGAACGTGCTGAACGTTCAGAACTGAACCCCCGGAACCCGCGGCACCACCGGCACCTTCTGAACCACTAAAACCAACATCGTGGCGCCCGACTCCGTTGCGGTGGTGAACGATGTGGTGCTGAGGGTGCCGGAGGTGCCGAAGGTGCTTGACGTTCGGTTCAATCGGTGCCGAACCGTGCTGAACGTTCAGAACTGAACCCCCGGCACCCGCGGCACCACCGGCACCTTCTGAACCACAAAAACCAACACCGTGGCGCCCGACTCCGTTGCGGTGGTGAACGATGTGGTTCTGAGGGTGCCGGAGGTGCCGAAGGTGCTTGACGTTCGGTTCAAGGGTGCGCCGGAGCCGCGCGTTTGGTTCAAGGGGTGCAGAACCGTGCGAACGTTCAGAACCGAACCCCCGGCACCTCCGGCACCCTCGGCACCTTCTGAACCCACAAAAAACGCCCCCGCACTCCGAAGAATGCGGGGGCGGGTCATCGTCGTTTAGAAGTCGAACTGGACCTGGAACCGCATGTAGCGCGGGCTGATCAGCGATTGCGGCTGCAGCCAGGTGTTGGCTTCGACGGTTGGCGTTGCCGGATTGTCGATGGTGTAAGTGCCGTTGTATCCCGTGATCGCATCGGAGTTGAAGATGTTGTAGAGGTCGACGCCGAGCTGCAGGCGGCGGTTCGCGAACCGGATGTTCTTCGCGAACTTCATGTCCCAGTAAGTGACACGTTCGCCGTACAGCTCGTTGTCGAGCATCAGGGGCACGCTGACCGTCGTCGGCGTCGTGACGGAGTTGAAGCACCCGACGCCATTCGTGGCGACCGCGCACGGACGCGTCGCACGAGCCGCGCTCTCCGCGTTCCACTGCACCTGGTCCTTGGCGTAGGTCAGGTTCGCCGAAATGTCGGTGCCTGGCAGCGCCTGGAAGACGGTGCTCACGAGCACGTCGACCTTGGGCACCGTGTACGACGCCGATCCCCGGATGCTGGTCTGCCACGGTGCCCTGGCGTCGCAGCCCGCTTGGAACTCAGCACCTTCGCGGCCGCGCACGTTCGGATTCAGCATCGAATCGCACGTATTCCGCTGGGTGCGGCTGGTGCTCGTGCCGCCCTGCACGCGAATACCCTTGGGGGCACGCCACGAGAACTGGGTGTCGTACCCGTTCCACTGATAGTTCTGCGCGTTGTTGTATGTCTCCACCGACGGCTGACCGGTCGGCGCCGTGAACGATCGATCGTTCAACCCGAGAATGCGGTAGCCACCGCCGTTCGGGAGCCGCGGATCATTCGGGGCAATCACCGTGTAGAAGTCGTACGTGGGGTTCAGGTACTTCATCATGTTCGCCAGGCACGTGTCGTAGTCGGTCGCGCCGTTGAAGCGGTCGCAGCCAACGTTCAGTTCGTCGCTGGCGGTCAGGTTGTAGTAGTTGCGGTGATTCCAGGTGAATTCACCGGAGAGGCGCGGCAGGATCTCGTGCTGGATACCGAGGCCGGTCTGCCACTCGTTGCGGCGCCGATCCCAGCCGTTGACGATCGACTCGCCGTACTTCGCGCAATAGTCCTTGACCGCCTGCGGAATGGCCGTCTCGGTGCGGCCGCATTGCGTCGTCGTCAGGCCGATCGGCGTACCCGCCTGGTCGAGCGAGAACGGGTCACGACCGTAGGTGGCGAGGTTCGAGCCGAACCCGAGAGTCGTGCAACCGTCGCTGGTGTCGTTGAGATCGAGGACGTTGCAGTCCACGTGCCGGTTGTTGTTCGTATCACTCCAGTTGCGCGTGATCGTGTTGTTCGTGCGGCGCGCCGGGTTGGCACCGGAGTAGATGCCCGTGATGCCGGCGGCGTTGAGGAACTTGCCGCCGTTGAACTTCACCGCCGTCTTGCCGGTGCCGAAGAGGTCCCAGGTGGCGCCAAAGCGCGGCGTCAAGTCCTTGTAGTTCACGCCGTCTGCCGGATCGGTGCAGTAATGATCAGCGCCGTTTGTCTGGACCGGGACGAGGTAGTTCGGACCGACACACGTGGATCCATAGCCGCTGCGCGCGTTGTCGAAGCGAACTGCGCCGCTCAGCGTCAGTCGATGCAACGTCCATTGGTCTTGCGCGTAGAACGACGTGTACCACACCTTGTCGTTCGCCGTGCCCGATCCCGTGTTGATCGCGACGGACGCCGGAATCGGATGACGCGCCGTGTTGAACGGATCCTCGGGGAACTGCAGACTGGTGTTCCCGCACGTGCCGGTCGCCCCGGCCACGCCGCCGGGAGTGCAGGTCGCGGCCGGCGTGGAGTAGTTGAACGTCATCTGCGGCGTGTTGACCTTGTTGGTCTGCGCCTGCGTGAAGACCGCACCGTCATAGCCGAACTTGGCGTGGTGCTCGCCGCTCACATACGACATCGACGCGCGCATGCGATAGTTCTTCGTGTCGCGGATCTCCGCGCCGCCGCTGGCCAGCTGGCTGTTCAGCGAGCCGGATGACAGCGGGAAGAAAATGCCGCCGGCAAACTGGTTGACGCGGGTCGCCGTACTGTCGCCGCCCGCGGTGTCGCCGAGCTCGATGACGCGCGGGATGTCGACGGGATTCGTGTACTCGCGGTGGCTGTCGGTGTGGTATTCCTGCTGGGAGAAATTGCCGCCCGCCTCGAGCAGGACCTTGTTCGTCCAGCGGATTCGTCCACGATACCTGTTGCAGGCGGTCCGGCTTGATCGCCACTGACCACCACGACTCCGGCGAGGTGTAGACCGACACGACGCCCAGGCACGGGTCCTGGCAGAAGTCCTGCTCGTCCCAGTAGAAGCCGAACTTGTTCTTCTGCGACGCCTGCCAGGTGAAGCGGCCGTTCACGCTGCGCCACTTGTTGTGGTATTCGACGCGAGGCTTCTCGCGATCCGGCTGATAGTTGTAGCCGTACTTCCCTTCCCACTTGTTCGGCCAGAAGTCGATACCGACGGGTAGTTTGTGAATTCGCTGGTCGCGGGCCACCGAGTAGAACCACAGCTTGTCCCGGACGATCGGGCCGCCGACACCTACGGAGAGGTCCTGATCGCTCTTCACCGACTGCAGCACCGACGTGATGTTCGGGTAGGCGCCGTTGTTGGCGGCGAACAGGTTCTCGTTGGTGAAGGTCCAGTTGAAGTTGCCGGCGAACTTGTTGCCGCCGGTGCGGGGGACGATGTTGATCGTGGAGCCACCGGTCTCGTTCTCGCCGAGCGCGCCCGACACCTGGATGTTCACTTCCTGCGAGTTGGCGATGTCCGCGGTGTAACCACCGGTCACGCCGCCGAGCGGCAACGAGCCACCCTGGTTCACCACCTGGCCGTCGACCATGACGCGGCCCTGGTTCATGTTCGTCGTGTCGCCCGCGTCGCCGACGTTGAACCCAGCCACACCCGGGTTGCAGAACACGCCGATGCCGCCGACGCAGACGCCGGGTGCGCCGAACGTGCTGGTCGGGCGGTAATTGCTGTTGATGCCGGGCGTGAGCTGCAGCAGGCTGTTGACGTTGCGACTGGTCGGCAGTTCCTTGATCTGTTCACCAGTGAAGTTCACCACTTCGCGTGCATTCTGAATGTCGACGACGGGGGCGGCACCGGAGACGACAACCGTCTCGTTCAGCTGGCCGACCGCCATCGTCGCATTGATGTTGGCGGTGAAGCCGCTGGTGAGGTTGACCGCGTCCCGCTCCTGCTTGGTGAATCCAGAGAGCGAGAAGACGACCTTGTAGGTGCCGACCGGCAGGTTCGTAATGCGGTACGCGCCGCTCGAATCGGTGTCGGTGGTGCGAACTTTCTCGATCAGGGCGGGGCTCGACACCTCCACACTGACTCCTGGCATCAGCGCCCCGGACGTGTCGCGAACCGTCCCGGCGATCTGCCCTTCCTGTGCGAACGCTGCTGCCGGCATCAAGAGCAGTACGGCAGCGATCGCCAGGAACACCCTAGCCATTCCACGCATCATGCTGTGAGTCCCTCCACTCGGTGCTAGCCGAGTCCCTGCAAACGGATGTGTTCGCGGTGCGAAATTCTTCCGGTTTTGCATGAGGGGTATACGCGTCAACCTCGCTCGTGTCAATACAGCAGTGCTCGTACACGACGCGTAGAGCAGGGTTTTCGCATTTATGTAGAATCCGGAAACCTCCAGGGTATGAGTCACGTTCGCCTGCTCGCCGCCGCTCTCGTTCTCGTCGGCCCGGCGATGGCGTCGGCCCAGCCCGCGGCGTTCGCGCCAGCGACGCAGTCGCTCGCTCAGTCGGCACTTACGCGCAATAACAACGACTTCGCCGGCGCGGTGCGACAGATGGGAGCCGCGCTGGCGGAATGGGATCAGCCAGCTGAAAGCGCAGGAGGCGCGCGTTGCGGGCGACATGCTCGCCGCCTCCGGTGGAGCGGCAGTACCAGCTCCACGTCGAACTGGGCCTCGCCTTACGCATGCGCGGGCGAATCGACGATGCGTTGCGGGAGTTCGACGCGGCTGCGCAGTTGCAGCCCGGCTCTGCCCAAGTGCAGTCGCTTCGCGGTCTGACGTTTCAGTCCAGCGGGCGGCAGGCGGACGCCGCAAGTGCCTTCCGAAGCGCGTGGACACACGACGCGGATAACCCGGTTGCCGCTTACCATCTGTTGCGCCACGCTGGCCGGACAACTCCTGACGAAAGGGATCAGGCGCGACACGCGCTGGACCGAGCCTACGACGCGTCGCGGAGCACGACCTCACCGCCCGCCCGACCGCCCTTCGCGGTTCTCGATGCCCTCTCCGACACGTCGGACACCAGTCGTTGGCGACACGCGCACGGGACCTGGATTCGCGCTGATCGCGGCGGGCAGATATTCCGACGCCATCGCAAGCCTCTCGACCGGCGGCGACCTCACATTGCCCGCGGACGGAGCCCTCGCCCGCTTCATCCAGGCACAGATGGACGAGAAGGACAATCGCGTATCCGAGGCACGCCAGGGCTACACGGCCGCCCTCGCCGGCGCCCTGACCGGTCGAAGCGTAATCTACGTCGCGATCGGACGCTTGGCGCAAGTCGAGGGCGACGTCCCGGCCGCCGTGGAGGCGTTCGACCAGGCGGCACGACTGAATCCCAACGAACCGCTGATCCGTCAGGAACTGGCCATCGCGCTGACCGCGTCCGGACGTGTAGACGAGGCGTTCGCTGAACTCGTCGCGGGTCTGCTCGTCAATGCGGCCAATGGCTCGCTGCACGCGGCGGTCGGACAACTCCGCCTCGACGACAACCGGCCGGCGGAGGCGATCTCCGCGTTCACGCGCGCACTCGAACTAAGTCCCGAACGCTACGAGGTCCGCTATGCGCTCGCGATCGCGCTGAAGCGGCTGGGACGGAACGAGGAAGCGGCGGCGCAGCTCGAGCTCTTCGAACGCACGCGGCAGCAGATGCTCGAACGGCGGCGGCACGACATCCAGTCGGACGTCGAGAAGGAAGAGTCGATCCGGCGCGGCCTGTCCCGCAATCCGGGCGGTACTCCTTGACCCGGTTGCTGGTCGCGCTGCTTATCGCGCTGACCGCATCGGTTCTTTGCGCCGGGCCTGCTTCGCGAGGCCCGGCCTACGCAGCCTCCGCAGCGACGCCGGTGGACGCGACGAGCGAGGCGGCGACTCCGCAGTTCGTCGACATCGCGAGGCAGGCCGGCGTGATCTTCCATCACACGAACGGCGCCAGCCCAGGGAAACACCTCGCCGAGACGATGGGCGCCGGCGGCTTGTTCTTCGACTTCGATGGCGATGGTTGGGAGGACATCTTTCTCGTCGACAGCGGCTCGGTCGTGGACCAAGCGGTGGACAGGCGCGCCCGCCATCGACTGTTCCGCAACCGAGGCGACGGCACGTTTACCGACATCACCGACGGCTCCGGCATTCAACACCGCGGCTACGGCATGGGCGCCTGTTCCGGCGACTACGACGGCGACGGGCGGCCGGATCTCTACATCACCAGCTACGGTCGCAACAGCCTGTATCGGAATCGTGGTGATGGCACGTTCACGGACGCCACGCCGGCGGCAGGCGTCGGCAGCAGTCGCTGGGGCACGAGCTGCGCGTTCGCGGATCTCGACGGCGATGGCGACCTCGATCTGTGGGTCGTCAACTACGTCGACGCCGACCGGACCCGGCTGCCGTACTGCGGCGATGCGCGTAACGTCGTTGCGCTTCTACTGTCATCCGCTCAAGTACGACCCGCTTCCGAGCACCGTGTATCGGAACGATGGCGGGACGTTCACCGACATCAGCACGAGTTCTGGCATTGCCGCGTCACGTGGGAACGGGTTGGGGATCGTCATCGCCGACTACGACAACGACGGTCGGCCGGACGTCTTCGTCGCCAACGATACGATGCCGAACTTCCTGTTTCACAACGACGGCAAGTGGAAGTTCACCGAGGTCGGTCTCGCATCCGGTATCGCGCTCGCGGCAGACGGTAAAGCCCGTGCCGGAATGGGTATCGACGCCGGCGACTACGATGCCGACGGCCGGCTCGACGTCGTGATCACGAACCTCGATTTCGAGATGCACAGCGTGTATCGCGGGCATCGATCGCGGACTGTTCAGCGACGCCACCAGCGAGGCCGGCATCGGATTCCCGACGCTTCCGTTCGTTGGCTTCGGCGTGAGCTTCCTCGACTTCGACAACGATGGCCAGCTCGACATCGCCATCGCGACCGGCCACATCCTCGACAACGCGCCGAAGTTCCGTCCGGGTTCCACCTACGCACAGCGGCATCTGCTCTTTCGCAACACGACGCAGCGTCGATTCGTCGAAGTCGGTCGCCAGTCGGGTCCCGGTTTCAACGCGCTGAAGGTGAGCCGCGGCCTCGCGGTCGGCGACATCGACAACGACGGCGATCTCGATCTGCTCGTCACCACCAACGGACAGGACGCCGAGCTACTGCGCAACGACGGCGGCAACCGCGGGCATGCGCTGATGGTGGACCTGCGAAGCGCCACGCCCAATACGCGCGCCATCGGCGCACGGATCCGCGCGAGCACGGGATCACGGACCCAGATGCGAGACATCCGCGCCGGCTCGAGCTATCTCAGTCAGAACGACCTGCGCGCACACTTCGGTCTGGGCGCCGCGACGACGGTCGATCGGCTGGAGGTGCGCTGGCCGTCGGGCCGCGTCGACATGTTTCCGTCAGTGGCAGCGGATCAGATCGTGACGATCGAGGAAGGGAAAGGAGTGGTAGGGAGAGTTCCGTTCAAACGGTGACAAACGGACTGCCGGAGTCGTGTCTCGTTACTGAGCAGCGGCCTCGACGCGGACCTCGAACACGCGCAGCCCGAGGCGCCTCGCATCGGCAGTTCCTTCGGCCTGCCCGGGCAGGTAGACCTTGTCGGTCTCGATGGTGACGGTTCCGCCGCTCTCCATCAACACGCTTCCCGGCACCTGCACCCGCCACGTGAAGTCCCGCGTCGGGCGGAACACGGCCAGCTGCGCGCGCACCGGCACGAACCCGCACCGTGGGGGGCGACGCGAAATACTTCAGCGGTGACTCGCCGCGCAGCGTGATTGCGACGCTGCGCTCGGGGACGATCCGCAACGTGGCGCGATCGCTCGTCCATCGCCACGTCAGCCCTGTCCTGTTGTTGTATTCCGACTCCTGCCACCCCTCGCCATATCCGAACATGACGGTGTGTAGCGGTTGAATATCAAACTGCTCGACGGCTACCTGCGGGGTTGCGACGCCAGGCTGTTCCGCCCGTCGCTGAGATCGTCAACGCCGCGTAGTTCCCTGGGCCGACCGGAATGCCCTCCGGCAGCTGCATCACGTGGAAGAAGTTGATCCCGTCCTTCGACGGATCGATCCGCCAGCGATCGACGCTCCTGCCATCGAGCGTCACTTCGATGATCGACGGCGGGTCGTTCACCGGACCGAGATCGCGGCCGGCGATCACCGCCGCCATCGGCTCGACTCGTCGCCGGACGTAGGCGGTGATCGGCTGCTGGTAGAGGCGCTTGTTGGCCGCGCGCGCAACACCGGTGGTCTCTGGGGTGAGCTCCCATCCTTCGCCGGTAAACCACCCGGGCTGATCGAGTCGATACCAGTCGACGCCAAGCGGCCGCGTTCCCATCAACTCCGGCCGATCTGCCACGCTCCAGAGATATTGCGTGTGGTCACCGGGTCGGCGGACCTGCGGATCGATGAGCGCGAGGTCGGTACGCTTCGGATCCGCCAGGAACCAGACCTGCTCGCGACCACCCTTCAGCCAGTAATCCGCCAACGCGAGCCATTCGAGGTTCCGCCTCGGCTCGAGGACGGGAAGGCTCGTCGGTGCGGCCTGCAGGGGACGCCGCAGCGAATAGTGTGAGAACACTGCCGCTGGTTTCTGCCGTTCCGCCAACCGCTTCATGTCGTCAATCGCGCGGAACGCCGGGTGTGCCTCGCGTCCGTATCGGTAGCCGGCCACGATCGGAATGTCGGCCGGCCTCGACAGCGATGACGGCTGCACCACGTTCGGCATCACCAGCAGGAGGACCAGCGGCGCGGCGAGCAGGAATCGGTGGCGGCCCGAACGCGGCGGGCGTGACAACGCTAGCCCCGCAGCGCCAGACGGGAACGGTTGGGAGTTGGTCGTGCGTAAGACGTTGGGAATTGGAAGTTTCGTGACTGACGCGAGTGACAAGTCGAGCGAACAGACCAGGAAGGCGGCCGCAAAGGCAATCGGCACGACCAGTGGCGTGGCGTACCGCAGCATCCCAGGCTCCTGGAACAGGAGGTGAAACATGGCGTACGGCACGTATGCGACCGCCACCAGGACAAAGGCGCGACTATCGACGATCAGCATGCGAAGCATGCCCACCGCTCCAATCGCGAGGACGATGCCACCGGTGACCGGATTCGCGAAGGGGAGAAGAAACGTATCGTAGAGCGCGAACGCGATCGCTCTCGGCGTGGGATTCGCCCAGAGCATGTCGGCCCACGCGAAATCCTCACCCGCCTGGCTTCCCAGCGCCCTCAGATAGCCGGATAGACCGCCGGTCACGACCAGCGAGCGGCACCGCCCACACCAATCCGCCGGCCGCCAACGCCGCCAGCGGACGGATCAGCCACACGCCACGCCGCCGTTGCGCCAACAGGGCATACGCGAGCAGCGGCAGCGTGAGCGGAACGGTTTGCGTTCGGATACCCGCGGCAAGTCCGGCAACCGCAGCACCTGCAATCAGGAAACGTCCGTCGATCGTCCCGCGGAGTAGCAGCGCCTGTGCGGCCAGGGCAACGCCAAGGCCGAGCATGTCGCTCATTGGCCGCAGGCCGGTGATCCAGAACAGCGGCGTCAACGCGAGCAGCGTCGCACCCCAGAAGCCGACAGCGGCTGCGCGTTCACCCCCCATCGTCATGTCGCGGAACAGATGACCCGCGGCGACGATTGCGAGCGCGCCGCCGATCGCCGACCAGACCGCCAGCGCTAGCGCATCGGCGCTTCCGTACGACAGCCCAGGCGCCACCACGTGAATCAAGACGAGGGAGAGGCGGCCGGCGGCGATGAAGACGGGATAGCCGGGCGGGTGCGGCTGATGGAGCGCGGGGTCGTAGTGATGCAGCCCGAGGGCGAAGTTGATCGAGTCGATATCCTCGAGCGCCGGCGCCAGAAACGGCACGTGGGCAAGAAACCACACGGCGGCTACTGCGTAGACGGCACGATCGCGAACGGACGATGGGCGAACCGATGCTGGCAGCGTGTCGGCCGGGCCTCGCTGCTGGTTCACTGTGGCTGGGCGGAGGTGGAAGCAGGCTCGCCGTCAGACGGGCCGGAGCCGAAGTCCTTCATTCAGGCTGCCCATGCGGTAGCCCTGCAGATCGATCGTCACGTGCGCGTAGCCGAGGGCCTTCAGCGACGTGTTCAAGCTGTCGCGGACCTCCGGCGCGAGCGCGCGCGGCAACTCGTCGCGGCCGATCTCGAGTCGAGCGAGCCGTTCGACTCCTTCTTCCCCCACACCTGGAGGCGCGGGCGTCTCATGATGGCGGACGCGACAAACGCGGAAGCCGAGGTCGTGCAGCACCTGTTCGGCCTGCTCGATCATCCGCAGCTTCTCATCGGTCACTTCGGAGTGATACGGAATGCGCGACGACAGGCATGCCGAGGCGGGTTCGTCCCACGTCGGCAGACCGGCGAGATGGGACAGTTCACGGATTTCCGCTTTGGTCAGGTCGACTTCATCGAGCGGACTGCGGACGCCGAACTCCCGCGCCGCCTGCCGGCCGGGACGATAGTCGCCGCGATCGTCGGCATTGCTGCCGTCGGCGATGACGTCGAACTCGCGAGCGCGCGCCACCTCACCGAGCAGCGAGTAGAGCTCGTGCTTGCAGAAGTAGCAGCGATTGGTCGGATTGGCACGGTACTCGGCGCGTTCGAGCTCGCGCGTGCGCACGATTTCGTGATGCAGGCCGAATTCTTTGGCCACCCGCAATGCCAGCTGCCGGTGCCGATCCGGATAACTGGGGCTGTCCGCGGTAACGCACAAGGCGCCGGGCCCGAGCACCTGCGTGGCCACCCACGCCAGATACGCGCTGTCGACGCCGCCGCTGAACGCGATGATCAGGGAATCGAAAGAGGCAACCAGCTCCTGGAGGCGCCGCTCCTTGAGCGCGCTCATCGGTGCTGGGTCCTATTCGTCGAAATCCTCTTCGACGTCCTCGTCCTCATCCTCATCATCATCATCGTCGTCGTCTTCTGCCTCCTCCTCGTCGTCCTCTTCCTCTTCTTCCTCATCGTCGTCGAGGTCGTCGTCGTCCGCGAAGTCGACTTCGTCCGCTCCTGTCACGACGAGGCTCTTGCCGCACTCCGGACAGCTGAGGGTGTCGCCCTCTTCCATGTCCTCAGTGTTGACTTCGTCGTATTCGCATTCGGGGCACGTGGCCATACGGTCTCCTGCAGCGGGTCGCCGCGAACGAAACAAGCTCGAATTATAACGAGATTCCCGCAGGAGCATCAATCAGCGCCAGACCCACCTAAGGTTGCACCGTCCGTGCGCCGATAAAGGCAGACAATGACCGCCGGAACGATCACGGCCCTGAAGATGGTGCTCGTCGCCGACGACACCGCTTTCGTACGGGACCGTTTCCAGGCGGCGCTCGAAGCCGCCGGACACCGTGCCGTCGTCGTGCGGACCGGGCCCGAACTGATGGCCCGCATGAGGGACAGCAGTGCGTCGGTGGACCTCGTCCTGCTCGACCTCCGGCTGCCCCAGGGGCGCGGCGTCGAGCTGCTCCGCAATATGCGCCGCCTCGAAGGCCATCAGCCACCGGTGGTGGTGTTCAGCGGCACCATTGCGAGCGCACTCGAGGTGCGGGAGCTCAGCACGCTCGGCGTCACCGGCTACGTCAACGAATACACCTCGGTGCAGCACATTGTGCCGTCACTCGCGCCGCACCTGTTCCCGGACAATTTGAGCCGGCGTTCGAGCCCGCGCGCCGTTCTCGGGATTCCGGTGGCCTACCGGTTCGGCAACACGATTGCCGCCGCGCTCACGCTGAACATCAGTCGCGGTGGGGTGGCGATCCGGACGACCAGTCCGCTGGATCCGGGTACGGCAATCAAGCTGCGCTTCCGGTTGCCGTCAAAAAGCAGCGACATCGACGGCGAAGCGCGAATCGCGTGGATCGATCGGCGCCTCGGCATGGGTGCGCAGTTCACCTGGATCTCGGAATCGGACCAGGCGGCAATCGCCGACTTCGTTCAAGCGCACTTCTTCAACAATCGCAAGGCGTAAGCGCACGACCCCGTTCACGCTTCTCGGTTCTCGCTTCTCAGTTCGTGTTCTCGTTCGCGTTCGGTTCAAGGTCGAAGTTCGAACTTCGGAACCGAACCTGAACACGAACCGAGAAGCGAGAACTGAGAAGCGTGAACACAAGTCTGCGGTCTATCTCGATCGCAGCAACCGCAACGCGTTAGCAACGACGATCACCGTGGCGCCGGTGTCGGCGAGGACGGCCATCCACAGCGTGGCGACACCGCTGACGGCGAGGACGAGAAACGCCGCTTTCAGGATCAGCGACAAGGCGATATTCGTGCGGACGTTCCGCACCGTCGCGCGCGCGAGACGGATCGCATACGGAAGCTTCAGCAACTCAGCCGACAACAACGCCACGTCCGCGGTTTCGAGAGCCACATCAGAGGCCGCGGCGCCCATCGCGATGCCAACGTCCGCGGCAGCAAGCGCCGGAGCGTCGTTGATGCCGTCGCCCACCATCACCACCGGCCCCCGCGCCCGCAGCGACTCGATGGCCGCGTGCTTTTCGCCAGGCAGAAGGCCGGCGCGCGTTTCATCCACGCCAACCGCCGCGGCCGCCTGCGCGGCACTGGCGGGATGATCGCCGGTCAACATCACGATGTGCTCGATGCCCTGAGCGCGCAGCAGATCAATGGCTTCGCGAGCCGTCGGCCGGACCGTGTCGGCCACGGCAATCGCACCGAGCACCATTCGATCCACGGCGACGAAGACGAGGGTGACACCAGCAGCCGTCGTCGCGGCGGCAGGACTGAAATCAGCCGGGAATCGTGATGCCGCGTTCCTCGAACAGCGCGCGGTTGCCGACGGTCACCAGCCGCCCGCCGACGTCACCTTCCGCGCCACGTCCGGGGAACGCCGAAAAGCGCGCCACCGCCGGTACGTCAATACCGAGCTCGCTCGCGCGCGCCGTCAGCGCCTCTGCAATCGGATGCTCGGAACGGGCCTCGACGGCCGCGGCGAATCGAAACAGCTCAGTGGCGGACGCAATGCCCACCGGAAGGATGTCCCGTACCGACAACAGCCCCGAGGTCAGCGTTCCCGTCTTGTCGAACGCCACCACGCGAGCAGCCGCGAGACGCTCCAGGTGCACGCCACCCTTGACGAGCACACCGTGGCGCGCGGCTGCTGAGAGCGCAGACACGATCGACACTGGCGTCGAGATGACCAGCGCGCACGGGCAGGCGATGACGAGCAGCACGAGCGCGCGATACAGCCAGCCCGCTGGATCAGAGGCGCCAACCAGCGCCGGAATCACGGCAATCGCCACCGCCAGGACAATCACCGCGGGGGTGTAGACGCGAGCGAAGCGATCGACGAACGCCTGCACCGGCGCGCGCCGCGACTGCGCCTCTTCCACCAGGTGAATGACGTGCGCCAGACGAGTGTCGCGTCCGACCCGGGTCACGCGCAGATCGAGCGCCCCGCGCCCATTGATCGTGCCGGCGAACACCTCGTCGCCGACCTGCTTCGCGACAGGCAGCGACTCGCCGGTCATTGGCGCCTCGTTCACGTCGCTGCTTCCCGCGACCACTTCCCCGTCCACCGCGACCTTCTCGCCCGGACGGACGATCACATGCTCGGCCGACCGGATCTCTTCGACCGGCACCATGGCTTCGGCGCCGCCCCGCACCACCAGCGCCTGGCGTGGCGACAGGTCCAGCAGCGCGCGAATCGCCTGCCGTGCCCGCTCGAGCGTCCGCACCTCGAGCCATTGCGCGACGGCAAACAGGAAGACGACGCTCGCGGCCTCGACCCAGTCGCCCAGGACCATCGCGCCGACGACCGCGACGACCATCAAGACGTTGATGTCCACGGTGCCGGTCCGCAGGGCCGTGACGGCACGCCGAACCGGATAAATGGCTCCGCTGATCGCGGACAGCGCCAGCACCGGCGCGGCGATTGCGGAATTGCCGGTAAAGAAGGCAGCGCCACCCGCCAGCAAGGCGATCCCGGAGGTCGCCATCAGGCGCTGTCGCCACTGCACGTCCGCCCCGGTCGACCGCGGCTCCTCGTGCTCGAGCCACATCCGCATCCCGGTCTGCCCGACGGCATCCACCATGACCGAGGTCGTCAACTTGGCGGCGTCGTACTTGACGTGAAGCCGCTGCCGGATGACGTCGGCCGCCACCGCTTCCATGCCGGCCAGCGGCTTGAGCCGCCGCTCGAGGATCACCACCTCCTCGTTGCAGTCCATGCCCTCGACGCGGAAGACGGCTTCCGCATGGAGTTCGCAGGTGGTGCACGTGACCGGCTCGTGGGCCATACCCGAGGTTAACAGTAGGGCGGGGCTGGCGCTCGCCCAGATTCCAGAGGAATTTGCGGAACCTTGGGAGTTGGACCGGCGAAGACGTTGGGAGTTGGGAGTTGTCTTTGAGCCCCGAGACCAGATGACTCGCCGCGACGTCCTGATCTCCGGATTGGTCGAGCGGCGAGTCAGGCAACACACGTGCGTGTTGCCCCGACAAAAGCGCATCAGCTACGATCTTGCGGCTGGACGCTTTAAACAGTGGCCCATCTAAGGCTTAGCCGCTGTCGCCGCTGGTGCGGCGTCGACGCGCCAGGCACGCCTGGACAATGAAATAGACCGGAGGCAACGCTGTGATCGAGGTGCAGCACCTCACGAAGCGCTACGGCACTGTTACCGCCGTGGACGACGTGAGCTTCAAAGTTGAGCGAGGGGAAATTCTCGGATTCCTCGGGCCGAACGGCGCGGGGAAGACGACGACGATGCGGGTGCTGACGGGCTACATGCCGCCGACGGAAGGCAAGGCGGTGGTAGCCGGCTACGACGTCAGTGAACAGCCGATTGAAGCCAAACGGCGGACGGGATACCTGCCGGAGACGCCTCCGCTCTATCCCGACATGACCGTCAGCGAATATCTGCTGTTCTGCGCCCGCATCAAAGGCATTCCGCGCGGCGATCGCAAGGCGCGCGTCATGACCGCGATGGAGCGCACGCGCGTCGCCGACATGGCGAAGCGACACTGCGGCAAGCTCTCGAAGGGGTACAAGCAGCGTGTCGGTCTCGCCCAGGCGCTGCTCCACAATCCGGATGTGCTGATCCTCGACGAGCCCACCGCTGGTCTCGACCCGAAGCAGATCATCGAAACGCGCCGGTTGATCAAGGAGCTCGGCGGCGACCACACCATCATTCTCAGCACGCACATCCTTCCGGAAGTCAGCCAGACCTGTCAGCGGGTAGTCATCATTAATAGGGGGCACGTCGTCGCGGTCGACACACCGGAGAACCTCACGGCGAAGCTGCGCGGATCGGAAGCGATGTACGTCGAGATCGACGCGCCGGGCAGCGACGCGCAGCGGATCCTCGCCGACCTGGCAGGAGTGACCCACGTCGACGAGACGCCGACGCGGGCCGGGCACATGGCGTTCGAAGTGCGCAGCGAACAGGGACGCGACGTCCGACGCGACATTGCCGCGACGGTGGTTCGCAACGGCTGGGGACTGCTGGAACTGAGACCGATGCGAATAAGCCTCGAGGAGATCTTCCTGTCTCTTACCACCGAAGATGCGGCGACGGCGCCAGATGCATCCGGCCGCGCCCGCGAGAACGCCGAACTGGAGGCGAGCCATGAATAACATCCTCGCCATCGCCAACAAGGAGTTGCGCGGCTACTTCGCCTCGCCCATCGCCTACATCGTCATCGGCCTGTTCGCGCTGGCGTACGGCTACTTCTTCTACGCACTGCTCCTCTACTTCGATCGCATGAGCATGCAGATGGCGGGAGCGGGCGGGGCTGGCTCGGCCAACGTCAACGAGCAGCTCATCGGGCCCTCGTTCAACAACGTCATGGTCGTCTTCCTGTTCATCCTGCCGATGGTGACGATGCGGACGTATTCCGAGGAGAAGCGATCGGGAACCATCGAGTTGCTGCTGACGGCGCCGATCACGGACTTCCAGATCATCATGGGCAAGTTCCTTGGCGCGATGGCCCTCTTCGCGGCGATGCTCGCCGTGACGCTGATCCACATGGGGATCCTGTTCGCGATCGGAAATCCGGAGCCGCTGCCGATTCTCACCAGCTATCTCGGGATGCTGCTGATGGGAGGCTGCTTCGTCGCCGTCGGCCTGCTGATCTCGAGCATGACGAAGAACCAGATCGTCGCCGGCATGGTGACCTTCGTCGTGTTCCTGCTGCTGTGGGTCATCGACTGGGTCGCAACCTTCGTGAATCCGACGGCACAAGCCATCCTGAGCTACCTGTCGTTCACGCAGCATCTGACCGACTTCATGCGCGGCGTCATCGACACCAAGCACGTGGTGTATTACGTCTCCTTCATCGCGTTCGGCCTGTTTCTGACGGCTCGCTCCGTCGACACGGAAAGGTGGCGGGGCTAGTCATGCAACGGATTCTCAACGTCCTCGGCTGGCTCGGCACCGCCATCGTCTTCGGCGCGGTGGCGGTCCGGTTTACGCAGCCCCAGTGGGATCAGTACGCGGTCTACGCTGCCTGGGCGGGCCTGGCGCTCGTGGTCCTCTACACCGCCGGCCAGTGGCGCGAGATCGCCGCCTACTTCCAGCGGCGTAACGCCCGGTATGCCGCCATTGCCAGCGTGAGCGTGCTGGTCGTGCTCGGTCTGCTCATCGCGGTGAACTACCTGTCGAACCGGCGGAACAAGCGGTGGGACCTCACCAGCAACAAGCAGTACTCCCTGTCCGACCAGTCGGTGAAGCTGCTCAAGGGGCTCGATGCGCCGGTCAAGCTGCGCGTGTTCGACAAGGAAACGGACTTCGATCGCTATCGGACCCGACTGGCGGAATACGAGTACCAGTCGAACAAGAAAGTGTCGATCGACTACGTCGATCCCGACAAGCATCCGCTCGACGCCAAGCAGTACGACGTGCAGACCTACGGGACGATCGTGCTCGAGTACAAGGGGCGCCGTGAAAAGGCGACGTCCGACAGCGAGCAGGACGTGACCAGCACCCTGATGAAGGTGCTCAACCCGCAAGAGAAGAAGGTGTATTTCCTGTCGGGCCACGGCGAGAAAGATCCGTCCTCGTCGAGCGATCGCGAAGGGTACAGCAGCATCGCCACGGCGTTGAAAGGGGACAACTATCAGTTCGACAAGCTGGTCCTCGCACAGACGAAGACGATTCCGGCGGACGCCACGGCGCTGATCATTGCCGGCCCGAAGACCGACCTGCTCGAGGCGGAAGTGCCGGCGATTTCGGATTACCTGAGCAAGGCCGGCAAGCTGCTGGTGATGCTCGACCCGCCGGACAATCTCAAGACTCCGCCGCCGATGCCGCACCTCACCGAGTTGCTGAAGCAGTGGGGCATCAACGCCACGTCTACGGTGGTGGTGGACGCCAGCGGCATCTCGAACAATGCCATGGCACCGGTGGCGGCGCCCCCCTATCCGTCGCACGCCATCACCAGCCAGTTCGGCTTGCTGACGGTGTTCCCACTCGCCCGCGCGATCACCCCGGACACCGGTAATTCGCAGCGACCGGCGCAGTCGTTCGTGCAGACATCGGGACGCAGCTGGGCGGAATCGAGCTACGCAGAGCTCGAAAATGCCGACCAACTGAAGTTCGAAAGCGACAAGGGCGACCTCCCCGGGCCGGTGTCCATCGGCGTCGCCGTCGCGGTCCCGGCGGCCGACGACAAGCCGGCGGAGAAGCCGGCGAGCGGTGAGCAGCCGAAAAAGGCAGAGACGCGCGTCGCTGTGATCGGCGATTCCGACTTCGCGTCGAACGGCTACCTCGGGATTCAGGGCAATCGCGATCTGTTCATGAACACGGTCAACTGGATCGCGCAGCAGGAGAGCCAGATCGCGATCCGTCCGCGCGACCCGGCGGACCGTCGCATCACCCTGACCGCCAGCACGGCGAACCTGATCGCGCTGCTGTCCATCGTCGTGATTCCGGCGGCGGTGCTCGGCGCGGGCGTGTTCAGCTGGTGGCGGAGGCGCTAGGCATGCGCGGGATGAAGTCGACCCTCGCGCTGCTGGTCATTCTTATCGGCGTTGTCGCCTACATCTACTTCGTCGACTCGAAGAAGCCGGTCAACGACACCGAGGCAAAGGACAAGGCGTTCACCGGCGTGACCGCCGACGACATCGAGGAACTGCAGATCAAGTCCGGCGAAGGCGAGACCTCACGTCTGCAGAAGACGGACGGCAAGTGGCAGCTCGTCGAGCCGGTGAAAGTGGCCGCCGATAACACCGAGGCGTCGAACATCGCGTCGAGCCTGGCGACCATCGACATCCAGCGTGTGGTGGATGAGAACGCGACCAACTTGAAGGAGTACGGACTCGATCCGCCGCGCGTCGACGTGGCGTTCCGCGCCAAGGGCAAGAAGGACCTTCAGCGCATCCTGATTGGCGAGAAGACCCCGACCGGAGGTGACGTCTACGCCCAGGTCCAGGGCAGCAAACGCGTCTTCCTGGTGAACTCGTTCCTCGACGGCACGTTCAACAAGAACACCTTCGCGCTGCGCGACAAGAAGGTGCTGACGTTCGACCGTGACAAGGTCGACTCGCTGGAGCTGGTGAGCAGCGACAAGACCCTGCAGTTCGCGAAGAAGGGGAACGAGTGGGCGATGGTGAAGCCAGTCGCCGCGCGCGCGGACCTCGGCGCCGTCGAGGGAGCGCTCGAACGGGTCAGCTCGGTGCAGATGCAGGGGATTACCGCGGAAAACGGAGACGACCCGAAGAAGTACGGCCTCGACAAGCCGTCGGCAACGATCAATGTCGGCCTCGGCAGTTCGAAGGCAACGCTGACGCTGGGCAAGACCGAGAACGGCGTCGTTTACGCGAAGGATGCGGCACGGCCGATGATCTTCACCGTGGCGCCCACCTTGACGACCGATCTGTTCAAGGATGCGTCGGACTACCGGCGGAAAGACCTCTTCGACTCGCGCTCCTTCACGATGGACAAGGTCACCCTCGTTCGCGGCGGCGAAACCGTCACGCTCGAAAAGTCCAAGGCCAAGGACGGCAAGGAGGTCTGGAAGAACAGCGCCGGAAAGGACGTCGACGCGGCCAAGGCGGACGATCTGCTGTCGAAGCTGGGCAGCCTGCGGGCCGACAAGTTCCAGCCCACCGCGGATCCGTCGCTGAAGACGCCGGCGCTGACGGTGACCGCGCAGTTCGACTCCAACAAGATGGAAACCGTCAACTTTGCCCGCAGCGGCGGGATGGTGGTGGCCAGTCGCACGGATGAAGCCGGATCGGCGACGCTGGACACGATGATGTTCGACGACCTGATGAAAGCGATCGATGCGGTCAAGTAGTTGTAATTGAGAATGCAGAATTCAGAATGCAGAAGCCAGACAGTGCTCGCATCTTGCCAGCGGTGCGGTACCGGCGCCAGCCACGCATGCGGCCGCTTCAATGGATTCTGTCTGCATTCTGCATTCTGAACTCTGCATTCCTCGCGTCCTGCGCTCGCACTCCTCCACAGACCTCCGCCGGCGCACCACCTCTGCTGGTCGCACCGGCCTCAGTCGCGTCACCGACGTCAGCAGCCGACGCGTCACCGTCAGACCCACCAGTCGCAACACCCGCGACGACAGCCGGCACTCCTTCCGATCCGGCGGCAGCGGTGTCGCGACTTCGCGCCGAGCTCCTGGCAACGACTACATCCCCGGGAGTCCAACGCGCGACATGGGGCATCGTCGTCCACTCGCTCGATCGCAACGAGCGGCTGTTCGAGCTGAATCCGCGGGCACTGCTGGTGCCGGCGTCGGTCGCGAAGCTGGCGTCGGTCGCGAGTGCCGTTGACGCGGTCGGCTGGGATCACCGGTTCGAAACCACTGTCCGCACCAACGGCAGCATCGACAACGGCACACTGCGCGGGGATCTGTTCATCGTCGGATCCGGCGACCCGGCGATCGGTGCGCGAGGCGGTGACGACATCGAGAGCTGGATCACGGCGCTTAAGGCGGCGGGGATTCGACGGATCGAAGGCCGGATCATCGGTGACGACAACGCCATCGAAGAACCGCGACCGGCACTGGCGTGGGCCTGGGACGACCTGGGCTACCCCACCGGTTCGCTGTTCGGCGCGCTGAATTACGGCGAAAACAAGACGCTCGTGACGATCGAGCCGGGTGCCGCCGCAGGAGAGCCGACGACGCTGCTGCTCGACGCGATCTCGCAGGGCCGGCCGTTGGTCAACCGCACGGTCACGGTGGCACGCGGTTCGGTGCAGATGGTGTGGCCCGAGCAGCGGCCGGGCGAGACCGCGCTGACGATTGCCGGAACGGTGGTGGCGGGCTCAGCACCGGCGCGCCTGATGGTGTCCGCCGGCAATCCGACGTTGTGGTTCGCGACGGTTTTCCGCAATCGGCTGAAGCTTGCCGGCGTCGAGGTGATCGGCGACGCTGCAGACATCGACGACATCCAGGCGCCTCCGCCGACGACGACGCTGTACACGTATCAGTCCCGCCCGCTGTCGGAGATCGTCTCGCCACTGTTGAAGGAGAGCATCAACCTGTACGGCGAGGCAGTGATGCGGCTCAACGCTGCGCCGGGCACGCTGCCGACGAACGATGCGGCGCTCGCCGGTTTCCGCGCTCGCGTGGCGGCGTGGGGCATCCCGTCGGAGGCTGAGCAACTGATCGACGGGTCGGGACTGTCGCGGCGTGACGTCATAACGCCGGAAGCGCTGCTCGTCGTCCTGCGACGGATGTACGACCCGTCGAACGCGTCACCGTGGATGCGAGCGTTCCCCGTTGGCGGCGTCGACGGCTCGCTGGAAAACCGGATGAAAGGAACTGCCGCCGATCGCAATGTCCACGCGAAGACCGGCACCATGTCGAACATCCGCTCGCTCGCCGGCTATGTGACGTCGGCAGACGGCGAGCACCTGGCGTTCGTCATCATGGTGAACGACTTCGAGGGGTCCGGGGCGACAGCGGTGCAGGCGATCGACAGAATCGCCGTCCTCCTGGCCACGTTCCGACGTTGAAATATCTGCGTACCGAAAACCAGACCGGGTCTGGTTTTTCGACGGAAAAACCAGACCCGGTCTGGTTTTCTCAGTCCAGCATCCCGCGGATGGCGGCGAGGATGGCCGACGGCTCGCCGACGAGTCCGCCACCCTGCGCCAGATCGGGTTTGCCGCCGCCCTTGCCGCCGAACTGCGCGATCAGCTGACGAAGGACGGCGTTCGCATCGACGGTCTGATCCGGCGAGCGCGCGATGACGACGAGTGCCGGGCTCGACGCTGACACCAGGGCAGCGATCGCGCGGCCGCGCGCCGCTATCGCTGACGCCATCGTCTTCAGCGCCTGCGCCTCGAAGCCAGCGATCACTTCCATGACCACGCGTCGGCCGTCGCGCTCGGGTGTCGCGACGAGAAGGCGCTCGGCCTCATGACCGGCGAGCTGTTCCTGCAGCCGCGACTGCGTCTTGCGAAGGTCCTTCGCCTCGGCCTGCAGCTTCTCCACCGAGGCCGGCAGTTCGGCAGGCGAGCACCGACAGCACACGCACTGAACCGGCGATGGCTTCACGGTAGGTCCGGAAGACGCGTAGAGCACGTCCTCCGCAGGCGAACGAGATTCGTGAGCCACCCTTGAACTTCTCGGCAGCGGTGACCACGATTGATCCGATCGCGCCGGTGCGCGAGACATGCGTGCCCCCACACGCCGACAGATCGAAGCCGGCCACCTCGATGAGGCGCAATGTTCCCCCGCGCGTTGGCGGCTTGCGAAGCGGCAGCGTCTCCGCTTCCGCGTCAGAGGCGAACCGGATCGATACCGGACGATCCTCCCAGATCACCCGATTCGCAGCTTCCACCGCCGCGTCGATCTCGGACCACGACGCCTCGCGCGCGAGGTCGATCGACGACAGCTCCGCGCCCATGTGAAAGCTGACGGTCCGATTCGCCGCCAGACGGTCGAACGCCGCGGACAGGATGTGTTGACCGGTGTGCTGCTGCATGTGATCGAAGCGGCGATCCCAGTCGATGCTGCCGTGAACCGTAGCGCCAGCGCTCAGAGGCGCATCCAGTACGTGCAGCACCGCATCATCACTGTCGATCACATCCACGACGCGGACAGGCCCGAGCGCACCGACATCGAATGGCTGGCCCCCGGACGTTGGATAGAACGCGGTGCGGTCGAGCACCACCGCCGGCCGCCCTTCATGCGACGTGGCCGCGGTCACGACGGCATCGAACTCACGGCACGCCGGATCCGTGTAGTAGATGCGCGACGTCATCGAACGACCGGGTCAACGACCGCGGCTTCGGCAAAGCCTGCCGCACGGAGGACGCAGCTGTCGCAGCGGCCGCACGGCGCACCGTCCGGCGCCGGATCATAACAACTGTGCGTGAGGCCGTAGTCGAGACCAAGCTCGACGCCGCGACGGATGATGTCGGCTTTCGACAGCAGCTGCAGGGGCGCGTGCACCGTGAAGCGGGTGCCGTGCACCCCCTCGGCGGTTGCCAGCGATGCCAGCCGCTCGAACGCCGAGATGAACTCCGGCCGGCAGTCCGGATAGCCCGAATAGTCCAGCGCGTTCACGCCGATGAAGATGTCCCGCGCCTTCAGGACTTCTGCCCACGCGAGCGCGAGCGACAGGAAGACCGTGTTGCGCGCCGGCACGTAGGTGGAGGGAATCTCGTTCGGATCGATCGGCCGATCCTTCGGAACCGGCATGTCCGATGTCAGTGACGAGCCACCAAACGCTGACAGGTCAACGTCCAGCTCGATGTGGCGGACAACCTGAAGCCACCGCGCGACGGCTCGCGCCGACTCGACCTCGCGCACATGACGCTGCCCGTAGCGGATCGTCAGCGCGTACAGCGTGAACCCGGCCTGGCGCGCGATCGCAGCAGCGGTATACGAGTCGAGCCCGCCGCTCAGCAACACGACCGCCGGACTGCCGGGACCGCTTCGCGGATCCCGGCCTACACGTGCATCCTCCATTCGCGACTCGCTATTCATGATTCGCGATTCACCCCTGCACGTCCATCTACCATCCGCTAATCACGATCGACGATTTTCACGATTCCTGATTCCTGATTCCTGATTCCTGATTCCCGATTTAGACTCCTCGCGTCGCGGGGTCCCAGATGTACTTGTGCAGCTGGAGCTGGACGCGCACGGGAAGCGCGTCAGCGAGCACCCACTCGGAAAGCTCGCGTGGGTTCAGCACACCATGCACTGGCGACATGTGGAGCGCCGCAGCCCGGCTCGCAAGGCCGTACTTCTCGATCACCTGCCTGGCGTACTCGTAGTCCGCACGATCCTTGACCACGAACTTGACCTCGTCGTGCGGGCGCAAGCGCTCCAGGTTCTGCCAGTCCATCTTCGCGTCCTCGCCGCTGCCGGGACACTTGACGTCGACGATGGTGACGACCGGCTCAGGAACGCGGGCCGTGCTGCGATGACCTCCGGTTTCGAGCAGCACCTTCTTCCCGCGCTCGAGCAGCGCGTCCATCAGCGGATAGACGCCCTCCTGAAGAAGCGGCTCGCCACCGGTGACTTCCACGAGGTCACAGTCGAAGCGCTCCACCTCCTCCAGCACATCGTCGAGAGAGCGCTTGCGACCCTCGGAGAACGCATAGGGGGTGTCGCACCACGAACAGCGGAGGTCGCACGCCGTCAGGCGCACGAAGACGCACCGCTGCCCCGCGTAGCTCGATTCGCCCTGAACCGAATAGAAGATCTCGTTGATGGTGATCAAACCCTTTTATTATCCAACGAGGGAGCCATGAGTCTCAGAATCGGAACGTCCGGCTGGAGTTACCCCTCGGGGAAGGGCACCTGGAACGGCCTGTTCTATCCGGCCACCCGATCGATCCGCGACGGCACCAAAGGATTCGACGAACTCCGGTTCTACGCCGAGCATTTCGATACCGTCGAGGTCAATTCGACCTTCTACGGTCAGCCACGCCCGGACGTGACGCGGTCGTGGGTGGAACGGACACCGCCAGGCTTCGAGTTCTCGGTCAAGCTGTATCAGAAATTCACCCATCCGAAGATGTTCAAGGAGGCGGCCCTCAAGAGCGTCCGCGGCCGTCAACTCCAGGAGCCGGGTGAGCGCGACGACTCGCTGCTCGCCCTGCTCGCACAGGTCACCCGCAGCGACGTCGATGATTTCCGGACCGGGATCGAACCACTCGCGTCAGCGGGAAAGCTCGGCGCGTTGCTCGCCCAGTTCCCGCCAAGCTTCAAGAACGACGACCCGTCACGCGAGTACCTCGCTCGTCTCCTGCGCGCCTTCTCGGACTACCCAGTCGCCGTGGAACTGCGCCACAGCAGCTGGAGCGACGCGATCGCGGACACGCTGGCGATGCTGAATGGATTCGGAGCGGCCTGGGCGCAAATCGACGAGCCGAAGTTCAGGTTTTCGATCAGACAGAACTTCCTGCCCAACGTCACGAGCTTCTACTACATGCGACTGCACGGGCGGAACGCGGCGCAGTGGTGGCACCACGACAAGAGCGAGGATCGCTACAACTATCTCTACTCGGGCGCCGAGCTGCAGGAATTCGCCGACGTGGCCGGCGCGGCGAGGACGCTCGTGAAGAAATCGTATCTCTACACGAACAATCACTTCTCCGCGAAGTCGGTCGTCAACGCGGTGATGCTGAAGGCGCAGCTTGGGGAGCCGATCGAAGGCGAGTACCCGGACGCGCTCGTGGAAGAATATCCGGCATTGGCCACCGTGCTTGCCGCGCGCCCTGCACCGGCGGGTCCGCTGCGCGGAACCCGCCCTACACACGAAACCCAACCTTCTCCCGCCGGTCGACGGTCCGGAAGCCGCCCGGCACACGAGACGCAGACCGCGCCCGCAGTCCCGCGGCGCGGCTCCCGCCCTACTTTACGCTCACGCGGCGAATGATGTCGGTCTCCTGCAGCTTCTGCACGACATCCATCCCCGAGATGACCCGGCCGATGACCGTATAGTCCTTGTCGTACTTCGGCTGCGGGATCAGCATGATGTACATCTGACTGTCGGCGCTGCGCGGATCTCCGTTGTGCGCGAGCGCTACCGAGCCGACCAGGTGCTTCCGCTTCGGACTCACCTCCGACACGCCGATCGGCTTTCCGCTGCCACCAGTTCCCCAGTAGTCGCGCTTGCTCATGTCGCGACTCAGCGGGTCGCCGAACTGGACCAGCTGTCCCTTCACGAATCGGTGGACGCGCTGCCCGTTGTAGAAATTCCGCTTTACCAGCGCCAGGATATGGTCGACCGACTTCGGCGCCTCATTCGGGTACGTCTCGAATTCGAACGTGCCCTTGTTGGCGGTTTCGACGACGACGATCGGTCCGGCACCGGGCGAAGGCTTCGCCGGGGCAGCGGCAGGCGTGGCCGGCGCCTGCTGGCCCGGAGCGGTTGCACGGCCTCGACCCTGGCCTTGGGCGTCGAGATCACCCGCAACTCCTGCCGCCAGCACCATCGCCGCAATCGCTAGCCACCGACCCATTTTTCCCTCCTTCTTAATTGAACCGGGTCTAATTATTTTTGACCACCCAAAATTAATTAGACCCGGTTCAATTAACGAACACCAATTTTTGGGCAGTGTTGTGCGATCGCGCAATCCCCGCACCTCGGATGCACCGGCCGGCAGATGTTCTGACCCCACGTCACCAGGTACTGGTTGATCACCGGCCACCACCGCCGGTCCGTCGCCGCATACAGCGCCTGCTCGGTTGCCTCCGGATCCGGCGTCTGCACCCAGCCGAGACGATTCGAGATCCGATGCACGTGGATATCGACGCAGATGTTCTGGCGGCTCCGGAACGCGAGAATCAGCACCAGATTGGCGGTCTTGCGGCCGACGCCAGGCAGTGTGACCAGCTCCTCAAGCGTCCCCGGCACGCGGCCGCCGAACCGGGCAACCAGCTGCTCGCAGCAGGCCTTCACGTGACGCGCCTTGGTCTTGTAGAACCCGACGGGATAGATCAGCTGCTCGATCTCCTCGACCGGCAGCTTCATCATGGCCCGCGGCGTGCGTGCCCGCTTGAACAATCGCGTCGATGCCGCATGCGTCGTCGCATCCTGGGTTCGAGCGGACAGCAATGTCGCGATCAGGACCTGAAACGGATCCTCGGCCTGCGCGTCGGAAATCTTCTCGACCGCCGGGAGCTCGTACTCTCTTATAGCGATCGCGAGCGCGCGGAGGACGCGATTGGCGCGCATCCGAATTGACGGCTTGACGGATTTACGAATTGACGGATTCATCACCGATTGCACTTCAAGGTGTGTCAAATGCGTCAATTCGTAATTTCGTCAATTCGTCAATTCATGCGACCGGCGTCAGTGGCGGATTCCCGGTCAGCACCGCGATCACATTGTGCACGGCCAGGTCGGCCATCGCCGTCCTGGTCTCGGTCGTGGCGCTGCCGAGATGCGGAGCGAGCACCACGTTTTCGAGCTTCGTCAGGTCCGGGTGCACGTGCGGTTCGTTCTCGTACACGTCGAGCGCGGCGCCGGCGATGATGCGGTTCTTCAGCGCCCACACGAGCGCAGTCTCGTCAACGACCGGGCCGCGCGAGGTGTTGATCAGGTAGGCACTGCGTTTCATGCGGGCGAGTGACTTCTGATCGATCAGATGACGCGTCTCGTCGGTGAGCGGGCAGTGGAGGGTGACGACGTCTGATGTCGCCATCAGGCGGTCGTATGGCATCGGCTGATACTCGGGCGGGCCGACCACCTTGCGACTCTGATACGCCACCCGCATCCCGAATGCCGCCGCCCGCACGGCGACCGCCTGACCAATCCGGCCGAAGCCGATCACACCAAGCTGCTTGCCCCGCAGGTCGCTGCCCAGCATGAAGTCGAGCGCCCACCCCTTCCATCCGCCGGCGCGTACCAGGCGATCGCCTTCCACGATCCGCCTCGTGATGGCGAGAATCAGCGCCCACGTCAAATCGGCCGATGCTTCCGTCAACACATCCGGCGTGTTCGTGACGATCACGCCACGCTCACGCGCCGCCGCCACGTCGATGTTGTTGTAACCGACGGCTACGTTCGCGACGATCTTCAGGTCCGGACACGCCTCGAGCACCGCCCGCGTCACCGGCGTCGTCAGCACGCTGATCAGGCCGTGCTTGCCCTGCAGCCGCGCGATCAGTTCCTCCTGCGTAGGTTCCGCGCCGCTGTACACCTCGACGTCACACGACTCTTCCAGTCGTGAGAGTGCGACGGACGGAATGCGACGGGCAACGAGGACGGAAGGATTAGACATCGGAATTGACGAATTGACGAATTGACGAAGTTACGAATTGATTGTCGGATTGCACTGAAGGCTCCGTTTGCTCCGGCACCTCCGAAATTCGTCAATCCGTAAATTCGTCAATTCGTAAATTCGAGCCTCTCAGTGCCCATAGCTCTTGCAGTACCCGCAGTGATTGCAGGCCACGCCGGGCTCGATGATGCAGGCGTCGCCCTGGGCGGGAATCACGAACAGGGCGTGGCTCGCGTGCTGGTGCACGGACGGAAGGGGCACGACGCTCGGGTCTGGTGGCACCGTGCTGCCGCCGTGCTGCGCGATGACGCTGCGGACCAATGCGCGGAGCTCCTGTTCGGTCACGCCGTCACCCCGTCATGCGCGCGGGCGTCGATGTCCACGCTGTCAACGATACCAATCACGGCAGCGTCAACCGGCGCACCCTTGCGGCCGAGCGCTTCTCCGGCGGCTCGACCTTCAATGACGATCAGCACTTTTTCGTGAACGCCGGCACCGACGGAATCGACCGCGAGCAGCGCCACGCCCTTCGGCTGGTCGTCGAGCGTCACCGGCTGGACGAGCAGGAGCTTGGCACCTTCGAACTTGCGGTGCTTGTGCGTCGCGACGACGGTTCCGATGACGCGAGCGATCTGCAATGGCAATTCCTGGATTGAAAAATTGACGAATTGATCGTGACCACGGAGGTGACGGAGCCAACGGGATCACAAACGGAGGAACGGGGAAACGGGGACGAACGGGGGGCTGCCGACTCGGCCCGCTTCGCGGGCCATACGGGCATACGAGAGGACCAAACACAAGCCGCTCTCCAGCCGTGTGCGGTTTGTGTTTGGCCCTCTCGTGTGCCCGGGCCGCCGTAGGCGGCAGTCGGCAGCCCGCACGATCCCCAGCCAGCTCAATCGGCCCGTTCGTCCCCGTTCCCCCGTTTCCCCGTTTGTGAAAACCGTTACCTCCGCGATCTTCGTCCCCGTGGCCTCCGTAATCTCCGCCACCGGATTGAGTGATCGGTCGACCTATCGGTTGCTACCGGATTCTCGCCTGCGTGTCTCCAGATTCGTCAATCCGTCATTTCGCAAATTCGTCAATCACATCGTACGAGTCCACGATCCCGACCACACCAGCATCAGCGGGTACTTCGACGGGATAGAAGGGGAAGCTCGCTTCCTTGCCGCGCACGAAGAACACCGTCTCGCCGACGCCAGCTCCGACCGCGTCGACGGCGACGAGCGTCCGGCCAATCGCGCTGCCATTGGGGGCCAGCGGCTGCAGGACGAGCAGCGGCACACCCGTCAGGTTCGGATCCTTGCGCGTGATCACGACGTCGCCGATGACGCGGGCTATCTGCAAGAGGTGATTCCTGAATTTACGAATTGACGAATTTGCGAATTGACGGATTCATTGTGGGATTGAATGCGAAAGCGAACGCTCCGTGCCTCCAATTCGCCAATCCGTAAATTCGTCAATTCGTCAATTCACGGATCGTTCAGTCTCCCGCCGACACTTCCACCGCGTCGATGATGCCGACGATGGCTGCGTCAACTGGACAGTCTTTCATTCCGGAGGCCATGCGCGCTGAACTGCCGCTGACGATGAGGACGGTCTCGCCGACGCCGGCGTCCACGGTATCGACGGCCACCAGGTAATTGCCTTCGGCTTTGCCGTGCGGGTCCATCGGGCGCGCCACCAGCAGCTTGTTGCTGACGAGGCGCGGGTCCTTGCGGGTGGCAACGACGGTCCCGACGATGCGGGCGATGATCATGGAGGGCGGTAATCGAATTCAGAATTCAGAATGCAGAATTCAGAATGCGAATGCAGAAGCAGAATTCAGAATTCAAAGCACTGTTTCCATTCTGAATTCTGCATTCTGCATTCTGAATTTAAGCCTTGGCCCCCGCGTTCGACTTGCCGATCGGCAAGGTGTCCTCGAGGTTGGCGTGGGGCCGCGGGATGACGTGCACGGACACGAGCTCACCGACGCGCCGCGCGGCTGCGGCACCGGCGTCGGTGGCAGCCTTCACCGCGGCCACGTCGCCGCGCACGATCGCGGTCACGTAACCGGCACCGATCTTTTCCCAGCCGACCAGCGTGACCTTGGCGGCCTTGACCATGGCGTCAGCCGCCTCAATCATGGCGACCAGCCCCTTGGTCTCGATCATGCCCAACGCCTCACCCATAGATCCTCGCAATTGACGAATGGACGAATTTACGATTCGACGAATTTCAGTGTGAAATCGCGCCAATCCAATCCGTCAATTCGTTTCGCATTTCGTAAACGCACACACGGCTCATCGCAGGTTGCGCACAGCATCAGCGATCAGTTGTGTCAGTTCCGCGTATGTTAGCCGAATTTCACCGGTATCGCTTGCCGCACGCACCTTGGCTCGCAGCGCCGCCCCACCGTCAGCGGGCGCGGCGGCGACAAGGCGCTCGGACGCCGATACGGGAGCCTCGAGCACCTGGCACAGCACCTGGTCGCCGGCCGCGGCATCGGCCGGGTCGGCACAGAGCGGAGCGGGAGCAGCAATGCCGTAGGTGCCTCGCAGGCCCTGCAGGCGTTCCACCTCATCGCGAGAAATCAGGTGCTCGCGGCCAAGTAAGCGGGCCACCAGGCTGATTTTTGCGAAGTGCTCGATCGTCTCCATCTTGTGGTACGCGGCGGTGACGGAGTCGCCGCAGGTCACCGCACCGTGGTTGGCGAGGAGGATGCCGTCGTGAGCCTTGATGTACTTGCGCACGGCCTCGGGGAGTTCGGCCGTCGATGGCGTGGCGTATTCGGCAATCGGGATGCTGCCGAGCGTGGTGATGACCTCTGCCAGAACGGCGCGGGTCAGCGGAATTCCCGCGACCGCGAACCCGGTGGCCAGCGGCGGATGGGCATGCACGACCGCGTTCACGTCCGGGCGGTTCCGGTAGATCTCGATGTGCATCTTGAGCTCGGACGACGCCTTGCGATCGCCGGAGATCCGGTTGCCCTCGTAGTCGACGATCACCATCATGTCGGGCGTCATGTAGCCCTTCGACACGGCCGTCGGCGTGGTGATCAAGCGCTGATCGTCGAGGCGCGCGCTGATGTTGCCGTCGTTCGAGGCGACATAGCCGCGCGCGTACATGCGGCGGCCGACCTCGACGATCTCGGCACGGAGCTGCTCCTCGACGCGCGTGCTCATGTCATGAGTGGGGACAACGGAGAGTTCGGAGGCAACGGGATCACAAACGGAGGAACTGGGAAACGGGGACGAACGGAGGGGCTGCCGACGCGGCCCGCTTCGCGGGCCATGCCGGGCTCACGAGAGGACCAAACACAAGCCGCTCTCGACCCGCCTGCGGTTTGTGTTTGGCCCTCTCGTGTGCCCGGGCCGCCGTAGGCGGCAGTCGGCAGCCCCGCAGACCCGCCATCATCAGCTCGCCAGCCCCCGTTCGTCCCCGTTCCCCCGTTTCCCCGTTTGTGAAAACCGTTGCCTCCGCGGCCTCCGTCGCCGTTGCCTCCGCAATCTCCGTCCCCGTGGCCTCCGTAACCTCCCCCGCCTCGGTCACCGCCGGAACTCCCGCCTGCACTTCTCCGAACAGAAGTAGAACGTCTCACCCCGCGCAGTCACCGACAGCTCCTGTCGCGGCGCCACGAAGGTGCCGCACACGGGATCGCGCATCAGTTTCATCGACGGCTTGATCGACCGCTTGCGCTGCGACGATCCGCCCGCCCCCTGGACAATCCCGTCCACCACCCGCCAGAACGCCTGCGCGATCAGCAGGAACAGGATCCCCAGCAGCAGGATGCGGATCACTGATTCGTCGGCGCACCACCCGCGCGCGCTCCGGACTGAGACGCGGCAATACCTTCCAGACCACGCTGCGCCGCCTGTGCCTCGGGACTGTTGGGCGCCAGCTCCACGACCTTGCGCCACGATTCCGCGGCGCCGTTCAAATCCTGCTTGCCGAACGCGAGGACGATGCCCTTGTTGAGGAGCGTCTTGGCGTGCTTCGGATCGATGCGCAGCGAGTTCTCGAACTGCTTGAGCGCTTCATCTGCCCGGTTCGTGTAGTAGTAGCTCACGCCGAGATCGGTGCTGGCATCCGCATTCTTCGGGTCGATCGCCAGCGCCTTCTCGTACCAATTGATGGCTTCAGGATAGCGCTCGGCGTCGAAGTAGGTGTTCCCGAGCTGCACCGCAGCACCGGCGTTCTTCGGGTCGCTGTTCAGGATCGTGGTGAGTTGCTGGACGCGCGCCTCGTCGAGCACCTTGGCCTGCTGGCCCGAGGCGGATGCCGATTGCGACTGCTGCTGCTGCTGAGTTCCTCCAGCGGCCTGCGCAACCGGCGCCACGGCGCGGGCAGGCTGCTGCTGGGTAGCAATGATCCAACCGAGGATGATGCCAAAGCACATCCCCGCGATGGTGTACACGATGGATTCGGCCTTCATGCGGGTGACTGTCGATCTTAGTTCACGCCCAGCATCCGCTGGAACCACTCGAGCAGCATGCTCGTGAGGTCGGGCTCGGCGGCGAGCAACGGCACCCCGTGGGACGCCGCCTCGCCCAGAAAGGTTTCGCGCGGCCCGTTCGCGTCTTTGGTCAGCTCGCGGGCGGAGCGCACCGCGTACGGGTCGTGCCGGCTGGCCACGAACAGCACCGGCCTGGCCCCGATCTGGCGAAGCGGTCCCTCGATGTGGACGCCACGGTAGTCACTCGACGGGGAGATGATCGCCACGGCCTTGATTCGCGGGTCCGCCGCCGCGGCAATGGCGCCGAGGCTTCCGCCCAGAGAGGCACCCGCCACCGCGATCGCGGATGGACGAACGCCGGCCTGGGCCATCAGCCAGCTCACGCCGCCACGCACCACCACGCTCCATCTCGCCAAATCCCGGGCATCGCCGGGTGCCGTCGTGCCCGGAAGGTCGATGGTCAGCGCGGTCATGTTCTGATCGGCCAACCGCTGGGCAATGGCCTGCCACTCGTCACGCGTGTGGCCGAGTGCCGGGACCAGAACGATTGCGGGGGCTGGGACGTGACTCGCGTCGAACACCGTAGCGTTGACCGTCCGGCCATCGTCCGCACGGAACGTCACGAGTCGGCCAGCAGCGGCAGCATCGCTCGCCCATAAGCAGCACAACAGCACGCTCAGTGGGACGAGCCTGGTTAGGCTCGCCAACGCGGACCTGACAAGGTCCGCGCCACGATCGTCAAGCCAGCACATTCAAGTATTCGCGGACGCTCCGTGACAGGCCCACGAAGAGCGCATGACTGACGAGCGCGTGACCGATCGACACCTCGGCCAGATACGGGAGTCGCCGGAACATCATTAGATTCTCAAGGTCAAGATCGTGGCCGGCATTGACCGCCAACCCGAGCGCATGTGCCTGTTCCGCGGCCGCGGCAAACGTCGCGAACGACACGTCCGCGGCGGCAGCACCTTGCTCGAACGCGCGCGCGAACGGCTCGGTGTACAGCTCAACGCGATCGGCGCCCATGTCCGCCGCCCACCGCACCGCCTCCTCGTCGGCATCGACGAACAGGCTGACGCGCACGCCGTGCTTCTGCATGGCAGCGACGATCTTCCGCATGAAATCACGCGGGGTGTGCGTCGACCAGCCGGCTTCACTCGTGATCTCACCCGGCTTGACCGGAACCAGCGTGCACTGCGTCGGCTTCACATCGTGCACGAGCTGCAGCAGGTCGGGTCGCGGATCGCCCTCGATGTTGTACTCAATGCCGGGATGCTGCCGGAGGAACGACGCGATGTCGTGAACGTCCGCCGTCGTGATGTGCCGCGCATCCGCCCGCGGATGCACCGTGATCCCCGGAGCACCAGCGTCGACACACACACCGACCGCTTCGATGACCGACGGAATACGCCCCCCGCGTGAGTTGCGCACCGTGGCGATCTTGTTGACGTTTACGGACAGGCGGACCAACGAAAACTCCCAACTCCCAAATTCCCAACTCCCAACAAGGTGGATTGATCGCGTCGCCCCAATCCGGTTTGGGAATTGGGAGTTGGTCCTTTTGGGAGTTTATACCGTGACCCCAACGTGGGTTTTGACGGCGTCGATGATCTCCTGGCCCCAGCGACGGATTTCTGCTTCGTCCTCGCCCTCGAGCATCACGCGCAGGAGCGGCTCAGTACCGGAGTAACGCACCAGCAGACGGCCGTTGCCGGCCAGTCGAGACTCGACAGCCGACATCACCGCGGCGACCTCGGGAACGGTCTTCAGATCCACCTTGTGCTGCACCCTCAGGTTCATCAACACCTGCGGATACGCAGTCAGCTCCGAAGCAAGATCCGCCAGCGACCGCCCGGTCGTCATCATCGTCCGCAGCACGTTGAGTGAGGTCGCAATGCCGTCGCCGGTGAACAGGTAGTCGGAGAAGATCACGTGACCCGACTGTTCGCCGCCGAGCGCGATATTGCGCCGCATCATCTCTTCCATCACGTACTTGTCACCGACGGGACACCGCACCATGTCGATGCCGGCGTCGCGCAACGCCAGTTCGAGCCCGATGTTGCTCATCACCGTCGCGACGATGGCGTTGCTGCGCAGGCGGCCTTCGCGCTGCAGCTGCTTGGCGCATAGCAGCATCACGGCGTCACCATCGACAACTTTCCCGGTGGCGTCCACGAAGATCGCGCGATCGCCGTCCCCGTCGTAGGCGATGCCCAACTGAAAGCCATCGGCGACGACGGCTGCGGCAAGATCGTCGGGATGCGTGGAGCCGCAGCGCAGGTTGATGTTGCGGCCATCCGGCTCGCACCCCATGCACCGGACCTCGAATCCGAGCTCGTTGAACAATCGGGGTGCGACGGTCGTGGTCGCGCCGTTGGCGCAATCGATCGCCACGCGCATGCCCCGCATCCGCGGATCAGCCGACAGGATCTCGCGCAGGTGCGCGATGTACTCAGAGCGGTAGTCGATCTGCTCCACCGGCGACGCGTCGCCGGTCGGAACGGACCATGACGTGTCCGCGAGAATCGATTCGACATGCTGTTCGAGCGTCTCGGTGAACTTCTCGCCCGCCCCGGAGAAAACCTTGATGCCGTTGTCTTCGAACGGGTTGTGTGATGCCGAAATCACGACGCCGGCCGTGTAGCCAAGCCGTGGCGTGACATAAGCGACCGCGGGCGTAGGAATGATGCCGGCGCTGGTCAGCGTCCCGCCCTGGCTGCGGATCCCGAATCCGAGCTCGCGCTCGATCCATCCCCCCGACTCACGTGTGTCGCGACCCGACAGGAACCTGATGTTCTGCGGATGCGGAGCTTCCGGCTGATCGTCGTGACGGAGCGCCCGCACGAGCGCCGCACCGAGACGCCGCACCGTCGGCACCTCCAAGGGGAAAACACCTGCCTTGCCACGAACTCCGTCGGTCCCGAACAACCGGCTCATGTATCTCCTGACAGGCGGGCCTGAAGGCCGGCCTACGTTCCAGCTTCACGGCGGGCCTGAAGGCCCGTCCTACGGCTAACGAATCCTCACGCGCACCTGTTCCGGCTCGATGCTCACGACGCCTACCCGCGCCGGCGGCACCACCTTGACCGGCAGGTCGTATTGACCCGGGCCAAGTCCGCTGACGTCCACGGACGCATCGAACTCCGTCGCATCAGCCTGCGCCTCTCGCGGGCCGTGCACGTGTACTGTGACCGATTGCGGCTGCACCTGCACCTGCCGCGACGCATTCCTGACCTGCACGCCGACTCCGGACACAGTCCAGCGGACTGGCGCGGCGGCAACGTTGACGGTGACGCGGGTGGTCTGCAGCGACTGGAGGCGAATCGACGGATCGGGAGACCCGACGGTGACTGTTTCCGTAATGGGACCGGAAGCACCCGTCACGACCACCGGCTCGGTGATCGCCTCGGTCAGGGCCTTCAATGCACCGGCCGGACCGACGACTTCCACCGTCGACGGCTCCGCGGCGATTGTCCCCACCACGAATCCTGGTGCCGGTTCGCCTTCGACCACCGGCGCGATCGGCACGCGCTTGGTCACCGACGGTTCGAACCGGATTGAGATGCTCGAGGGCGCAACCTGGACGACGTCGATGCCGAACGGCACGCGAACATCGCGGCTCGCCAGATGGAAGAGCCGCTGGCCCGGCCGGGCTGTCCGCAGATCCATGACAGCAACAACTTCACCGGTCGAAATCCGGCTCAAGGCACCCGATGACCCGCGCACCCGCACTTCGACGATATCCGGCGCATCGCCGACCACCTCGAGACGTGCCGGCAGATTCGTGAACTCGAGCGGAACTCTCAGCGAGCGTTCGACGATCTGCTCGCCCGAGACGATGAGCCAGAGCAGTGCCGCCAACCCGATCGACACCACCTTCAAGCCGACGTGACGCAGGGCGCGGATCGCCATCAGGCGAGCGAGCTCCGCGACTCGGCCGCTGCCCTGGCGCGCCTCCGGCGGCCGCCGAGCAGCGCGCGCAGGCGCACCCGCAGCGCGTCGCCTGAGAGTCCGCGTTCGATGGCACCGCCAGTCACCACCGAGATGATCGCGGTCTCCTCCGACACCACGATCGCGACGGCGTCGTTCTCCTCGGTGATGCCGATGGCAGCGCGGTGGCGTGTGCCGAGATCGCGGCTCACCAGCGGATTCACCGAGAGCGGCAGGAAACACGCGGCCGCAGCCACGCGATCGACCTGGATGATGACGGCGCCGTCATGCAGCGGCGATCCAGGCTGGAAGATCGACCCGATCAGGTCGTACGTCACCATGGCATCGAGCGGAATGCCACCCTCGATGTAGTTCCGCAACCCGATCTGTCGCTCGATGACGATGATCGCCCCTGTATACCGGGCGGCGAGCGACGTCGTCGCCACGACCAGCTCCTCGATCGTCTCGTCCGCGCTCGAGGCACGCTCGAAATAGCGGAAGAACGGTGCCCGGCCGAAGTGCGCGAGCGCGCGACGGATGTCCGCCTGGAACAGCACGATGATCGCGAAGACGACATAGCCCGCCAGATTGCGGATGACCCAGTTGACCGTCTCGAGCTGCAGCCATCGGGACAAAAAGTACAGGCCGATGATGAAGCCGCCGCTCAGCGCCATCTGTGCCGCGCGCGTGCCGCGGATGAGCAGCAGCAGCTCGTAGATGAGGATCGAAACCAGGCCGATGTCGAGCAGGTCGGACCAGGAAATCGCCGGCCGCTGCAGCAGCTCCGTGAGCCAGTCCATCAGGAAGCGGCCCGATGATACTTCTGAATTTCGTCGGCCACCCGCACCACCTGTACCAGCTCACGGACGGCGTGCACACGCACCACGTGCGCGCCGGCGGCCACAGCGGTCGCGACGGTGGCGGCCGTCGCCCAGTCACGATCCAGCGGTGGCACCTCGCGTCCCAGCGCCCGCGTCAGAAATCCCTTGCGCGAGGCGCCGACGACCAGCGGACGTCCGAGGTCGCCAAACGCCTCGAGCCGGCCGAGCACTTCATAGCTGTGGGGAGGTTCCTTCGCGAAACCAAGGCCCGGGTCGATGAGCACTCGCTCTTTCGCCACCCCGGCGCCGGTCGCAAACGCGATGCTCTCTTGCAGTTCGTCGAGCACCTCGTCCACGACGTCGTGATAGTCGGCGTGTCGATACATTTCGCTCGAGCGCCCGCGCGTGTGCATCAGGATCAATGCCGCGCCCCGTCGGGCAACGACGCCGCCGAGCGCCGGCTCGTAGCGCAGGCCGCTGATGTCGTTGACGATCGACGCGCCAGCCGCGAGCGCCGCATCCGCCACTGCCGCCTTGTACGTGTCGACTGAAATCGGCACGGTGACGCGCGCGGCCAGCCGCTCCACCACCGGAATGACCCGCGCGAGCTCGGCGCTTGCCGAAAGCGGCTGCGCCCCCGGCCGCGTCGATTCGCCGCCCACGTCCAGCAGGTCCGCCCCGTCCACGACCATCTGCACCGCCGCGTCCACGGCGCGGTCGACGTCCTGATGCAGACCGCCGTCCGAAAACGAATCGGGCGTCACGTTGACGATGCCCATCACGAGCGTGCGTGATCCCAACGACAGCGATCGCCCGTTGGGAAGGGAAATCTCAAAACGACGGCGCACGGTGGTGCAACAGTACAAGTGGGAAGTTGGAAGTTCAAAGTGGAAAGTAGAAAGTGGGCCCTGGCCCCGAGGCAGTCAGCGTCGCGGTACAGCCAAACGGCTCGCCGTGAGGCGAGCCGTCCAACTTCAAACTTACTTTCTACTTTGTACTTTCTACTTTGAACTTCACTCTTGGGTGACCGGCCTTGGCGGGAGCGGCGGGACGATCGATGCCGCCGGACGCTCCTTCGCCGGTTGTGCAACGCGCGGCGGCGCACTCGACGGCTGGCGGCACCAGCTCGTCCAGCGGGAGACCAGCCGCCAGGCGCTTCACCTGCTCGGCGTCCAGCGTCTCGCGCTGGAGGAGCGCCTCGGCCAGGTCCATCAGGTGCTGCTTGTGCTCGCTGAGGAGCGCCTGCGCCTTGGTGTAGTTGTCGGTGACGAAGCGCTTCACTTCCTGGTCGATGCGCAGCGCCGTATCCTCGCTGTAATCCTGGTGCTGCGCGATCTCGCGGCCGAGGAAGATCTGCTCTTCCTTCTTGCCGAACGTGAGCGGGCCCATCGCCCTGCTCATGCCCCACTCGCAGACCATCCGGCGGGCCAGATCAGTGGCGCGTTCGAGATCGTTGCCGGCACCGGTGGTGATGCTGTTCAGCGTGATCTCTTCGGCGATGCGGCCGCCGAGCAGGATTGCAATCTGATCCTCGAGGTGCTCGCGGGAGTAGTTGTGCTTTTCGTCAGCCGGTAGCTGCATCGTGATGCCGAGCGCCATCCCGCGCGGGATGATCGACACCTTGTGAATCGGTTCGGCGTGCGGAAGCATCACGGCGAGGAGCGCGTGACCCGCCTCGTGGATGGCGGTGACCCGCTTCTCGTTCTCGGTGATGATCATCGAGCGCCGTTCGGCGCCCATCAGCACCTTGTCCTTCGCAAACTCGAAGTCGAGCATGCGAACGACCTTCTGGTTGAACCGCGCCGCGTTCAGCGCTGCTTCGTTCACCAGGTTGGCCAGGTCGGCCCCCGAGAAACCTGACGTGCCGCGCGACAGCACCGCCACATCGACATCGTCGGCCATCGGAATCTTCTTGGTGTGGACCGCCAGGATGCCTTCGCGTCCCTTGACGTCGGGACGATTGACGACAATCCGGCGGTCGAAGCGCCCGGGCCGCAACAACGCGGGGTCGAGCACGTCCGGCCGGTTGGTGGCCGCGACCAGAATGACGCCTTCGTTCGATTCGAAGCCGTCCATCTCGACCAGCAGCTGGTTCAGCGTCTGCTCGCGTTCGTCGTGTCCGCCGCCGAGTCCAGCGCCGCGATGGCGGCCGACCGCGTCGATTTCGTCGATGAAGACGATGCAGGGGGCGTTCTTCTTGCCCTGTTCGAACAGGTCGCGGACGCGCGAGGCGCCGACGCCGACGAACATCTCGACGAAGTCCGAGCCGCTGATGGAGAAGAAGGGTACGTTTGCCTCGCCGGCGACGGCGCGCGCCAGCAGCGTCTTACCCGTTCCCGGGGGGCCCATCAGCAGGACGCCCTTGGGAATGCGGCCGCCAAGCTTCTGGAATTTCTGCGGTTCGCGGAGGAAATCGATGATTTCCTGAAGCTCGTCCTTGGCTTCGTCGACGCCGGCGACGTCCTTGAACGTCACTTTCTTCTGGGCGCTCGACGACAGCTTCGCCTTGCTCTTGCCGAACGACAGCGCCTTGTTGCCGCCGCTCTGCATCTGGCGCATGAAGAACAGCCAGAAGCCTAAAACCAGTAAGAAGGGCGCCCAGTACAACATGAACGCGGCCCACGGATTGGTCGACGGTTCGCGCGCCGTGACCTTGACGCCGCGGTCGAGCAGCTTGTTGGCCAGGCCGTCGTACTGCTGGGGCGAGGTCGTCCGGAACTGATCGCCATTCCTGGCGACGTACTGGATATCGCTCCCGGTCATGGTCACGCGGTCGATCTGGCCTCCGTCGACCCGCGCCATGAACTCGCTGAAGCTCTCAGACTTGTGGTTGTTCTGGAATCGCGTGGAGAAATTCCACACCAGCCCCGCCACGAGGATGAGAACTACCCAGAAAACGAGGCTCCTCAACGTTGAATTCAAGCCACCCTCCACAACCGGGGTACGCGACAAAGGGTATCACTTCGACCCGGCATCCTGCTGTATTAAGACCAGCTTTCCGCCGCGAAGTTCCACGCGGGCTCCGGGGAGGTCAGCCGATCGGCGGTGACCGGCGGCGACCTCGAGCGCGGCGTCCACATGGTCGAACCCCACCTCACGGCCGCCGGACAGGGATCTGAGTGCACGGAGGAGCACGCGGCGGCGGAGGGCAGCGGGTTCGGCGGTCAACTCGACGGCATCGACCTGAATGGTCGGACCGGCGTCAACACACAGTTCAGAATATCGGTCGGTCGCCAGCCGATCGAGACAGTCGCCGTCCTCGCGCGCCAGATCCGCCGCTCTGGCCAGGCCGCCGAGCGGGGATCCCCCATAAGCTGCCTCCAGTTCCGGCAACACCCGGTGGCGCACCCGGTTGCGGGGATTGGTCAGGTCCGCATTCGTCTCGTCCTCGACCCAGGACTCGCCCTGTTCCCGCAGGTACGCCCGCAAATCCGCCCGGGGCACGTCGATCAAGGGCCGGATCACCTGGTCGCGACGGGGATAGATACCGCCAATACCGGTCAGCCCGGCCCCCCGCGCCAGCTTCAGCAGGACCGTTTCGGCCTGATCGTCACGAGTGTGCCCGACCGCCACCACGTCTGCTCCGACCCGTTGCGCCGTCCGGCGCAGGAAGTCGTAGCGGACGCGGCGGGCGGCGTCCTCGAGTGACATGTGCTGGGTAGCGGCAAAAACGGGGACATCGACCGTTTCGACCTGGATAGGCAACTCGCAGCGCCCGGCGAAGGCGCGACAGAACGCCTCGTCGCTGGCTGCCCCTGGCCGGATTCGATGATTCAGATGAGCAAGCGCGGCAATGCTGAACCCGCCGTAACGCGCCAGTTCGCGAAGGATCAGGGTCAGGGCGACGGAGTCGGAGCCGCCGGACAAGCCGATGACAACCGCGCTGCCCTGGGGCAGCAGGTCATAGCGGCGAATGCTTCGGCGGATGTTCTGGAGAAGAGCTGACAAAACAACTCCCAACTCCCAACAACTATCGCTCACCCAACTCCCAAAAAGGGCCGTCGGCGAACGTGTGGCAGTTGGTCTCGCGTCAGAGGTTGGGAGTTGGTCTGCCGTCAGACGTTGGGAGTTGGGAGTTCTGATGATATGCCGGAGGGCGGACTCGAACCGCCGACCCCGCGCTTATGAGACGCGTGCTCTAACCGTCTGAGCTACTCCGGCACAAACCTCAATGATAACCCCGGCGGAGAGGGCGGAGGTAACGGGCGAAGGGGTCGGAGGTCGCGGCCGGAGAGGACGGGGACAACGGACGGAGAAGGCGGAGGCAACGGGATCACAAACGGGGAAACGGGGGAACGGGGACGAACGGTAAGACCACGCAGGTGAGTTCGAGCACCGCACCTCGAGCGCGGTTGCGGTGACCAGCGGGCTGCCGACGCGGCCCGCTTCGCGGGCCTCACCGGCTGCGTGAGAGCGTCAGACACAAGCCTTTCATGGATCAAGCGAGGGCTTGTGTCTGGCGCTCTCGCGCAGCCGTAGCCGCCGAAGGCGGCCGTCGGCAGCCCCCCGTTCGTCCCCGTTTCCCCGTTGCTCCGTTTGTGAACCCGTTTCTTCCGTCAACCCCGTTGCCGAATCACGCCAGCGCCGCCGCGATGAGCGGGATCAGGATCTCCTGGTGACCCACCAGGGAGATTCCCCTGGTCGCGAACCAGGGCAGCGGCTCTGAGGAACGCTTCCTGGCAGGACGACCGCCGACCCGCAATTCAGGTAGACCCCGCCCGCGAGCCCGCGACCGATCATGACGTAGCGGAAATCACGAAGCGTCGTCTCGCCCCATGGCAGCGCCGGAGGCGAGCAGATGCATGTGAGTGATGTCCGTCCCGATCGCAACATGCACGGAGGTGAGTTCGACGACGAGACCTCGCACGCAGTTGCCGTGACAAGCGGGCTGCCGACGCGGCCCGCTTCGCGGGCCTCACCGGCTGCGTGAGAGCGTCAGACACAAGCCTTTCATGGATCAAGCGAGGGCTTGTGTCTGGCGCTCTCGCGCAGCCGTAGCCGCCGAAGGCGGCCGTCGGCAGCCCCCCGTTCGTCCCCGTTTCCCCGTTGCTCCGTTTGTGAACCCGTTACCCCCGTCCACCCCGTTGCCGGATCACGCCAGCGCCGCCGCAATCAGCGGAATCAGGATCTCGTGGTGACCGACGAGCGATATCCCGGCGCCGCCCGTGCCAGCAACCGGACGTGACACGACGTTGGTCTGCGGACGATACATCCGCAGGAAATCGATGTTCACCGTCGTCAGGTTGTCGAGCGAGATCCCCTGGTTCCGAACGAGGGCAACGGCTTTGAGGAACACTTCCGGCAGGACCACCGCCGACCCGCAATTCAGGTAGACCCCGCCCGCGAGGCGCGCGACCGATGTCGTGAAGTAGCGGAAATCACGGAGCGTCGTCTCGCCAATGGCAGCGCCGGAGGCGAGCGGATGCATGTGAATGATGTCCGTGCCCAACGCGACATGCACGGTCAACGGAATCTGCAACCGGTGCGCGGCTGCCGCAAGGCTCCTTGACGCATGCGGCGGCGCGTGCTGACCGAGGTACTCGCTGACCGCCTGTCCGAGCCCTTTCTGAGCCTCCGCTGCCGCTCGGATCACTTCGTTGAGGATGCGACCTGTTTCCTCCGCCATCCCGAAGCGTCCCGGCCCGAGTGCCGCGTCAACGTCTTCCGACGTCGCGCCGGCCAACGCCACTTCGAAGTCGTGAATGATGCCGGCGCCATTCATCGCCAGCGCCGACACGTATCCGCGCTCCATCAGATCGATGAGCACTGGCGACAGACCGGTCTTGATGACGTGTGCGCCGATGCCCCAGACGATGCCCGCGCGACGACCCTTCGCCGCACTAAGCGCAGTCACCACGCGGCGGATGTCCAGCCCGCCGAGGATGCTGGGCAGCGACTCGAACCACTCCTTGAACGTCGCGTCCGCGCTGACCGGCCGCGCGAAGTCCTCCGCGTGCGCCTTGCTGGCCCGCGACGCGAGCGGATAGGTGTGGACACCTGAGAGATCGAACTCTTCGTAAGCGGGCATGGCGCGAGATTAGCAGGACTTTGGACTTTGGACTTTGGTGTTGGCCGTTGAGCGGCGCTGGGCGCCGGAACGCGAAGCTTCGACCTACCCCCGAAGATCCAAAGTCCAAAGACGCCAAAGACCAAAGACCAAAGACTCCAAAGTCCAGTCAAACGATCACCATCGCATCTCCGTAGCTGTAGAACCGGTACCGCTCCTTCGACGGCCTCGCGATAGGCGCTCATCACGCTTTCGCGACCGGCGAACGCCGCCACAAGCATCAGGAGCGACGACTTCGGCAAGTGGAAGTTGGTGACCAGACCCTGAACGATCCGGAACTCGTAGCCGGGATGGATGAACAGCGTCGCGTCGCCGCTCTGGGGCAGCACCTCACCGTCCGCCGTGGTCTGCAGCGATTCCAGCGCACGCACGGTAGTGGTGCCGACGGCGATGACCCGACGACCCTCGCGCCGCGCTCGCGTGAGCGCATCGGCGGTCGCTGCGCTGACGGTGAACGGCTCCGGATCGACGATGTGCTCTTCCACCCGCTCGACGCGGACAGGCTTGAACGTGCCGTAACCGACGTGGAGCGTCACCGTGACCAGCTCGACCCCGCGGTCGCTCAACGATCGCAGCAGTGAGTCCGTGAAATGCAGTCCCGCTGTCGGCGCCGCGATCGAGCCTCGCTCATGCGCGTAGACGGTCTGATAGCGCTCGCGATCGTCAGGCCGATCGGCCCGACGAATGTACGGTGGCAATGGAATGTGGCCGATACGGTTGATTGCCTCGGCCACCGGGCCGTCTTCGCTGGTGAGCCGAATCGTCCGACGCCCGAAGAACCGGCGTTCGAGCACCTCCCCTTCGAGCCGGACACCGTCGCGTTCGAACAGCACTTTCGCTCCGGGCTTCAGCTTCTGCCCGGGATGCATCAACGCCTCCCACAGCTCCAAACTCCCAACTCCCAACGGCGTTGCTTGTCCAACTCCCAACTTCTCGTCGAAACTCCCAACTCCCCACAGATCTTCTTGTCCAACTCCCAAACGAATGCCGTCGGAAGAGGCAAGGCCGTCGGTCGAGAGTTCCCGGTTGGGAGTTGGATGAGCGAAGGAGTTGGTAGTTGGGAGTTCGCCTTTGGAAGTTGGACGGGTGAAATCGTTGGGAGTTGGGAGTTTGCGAACTAACAGACACTCCACCGCCCCGCCCGTGGGAACCCGACGACCGAGCAGTCTGGCCGGAAAAACCCGGGTGTCGTTCACCACGAGCACGTCACCAGCCCGTAGCACACGAGTGATGTCCGTGAACATCGCGTGCTGAATCGCCCCGGTGGTGCGATCGAGCACGAGCAACCGTGAGCCCCCGCGTTCGAATGACGGCTCCTGGGCAATCAGCTCATCAGGTAACGCGAAATCGAAATCGGCAACGTCCACGCAGCCACCATACCTGAGGTTCACTTCTTGCACCCCCGAGGCTCGTGTTCGATGTCGTCATCGCTGGAGGCGGACCCGCAGGCCTGAGTGCCGCCCTGCTGCTGGGCCGGTGCCGGCGTCACGTCCTCCTCTGTGACGCGGGTCGGCCGCGAAACGCCCGCTCGCGGGCCCTCCACGGTTATCTCTCCCGGGATGGCATCTCGCCGTTGGAACTGCTGCGGCTCGGACGCGAGGAATTACAAACCTACCGCGTCGAATCGCGGCAGGTCGCTGTGCAAGACGTGACGGCGCGAGGTCAGCACTTCGCTGTCCGTTTGGCCGACGGCAACGAAGTCGAGACGTTAACGGTGCTGCTGGCGACGGGCGTTGTCGACCACCTCCCCGCGATTCCTGGGCTCGAGGAGTGTTACGGCATCTCGGTCCACCATTGCCCGTACTGCGACGGGTGGGAACATCGCGACCACCGGATTGCGGTGATCGCCGACAGAACGTCACCCGCAGGGCTGGCGCTTTCCTTAAAAACATGGAGCGAGCAGGTCATGGCATTCAGTAATGGCGCGAAGGTGCGTCTTGCGCAACGTGAGCAGCTCCGCGCGCACGATATCCCGCTCCATACGCGCCGGATCGCACGAATCGAGCACGACGCCGGCCAGGTCCGCGCCATCGTGTTCGAAGCACCGCAACCCGACTCCGGGAGTCATTCGCCCAGCGAGGTCTCGGCCGACGATCGAGTCGCCTGTGACGCGATCTTCTTCAGCGCTCCGCAGGCGCAACACTGCGAGCTGGCCAGGCGTCTTGGTTGCGAGTTCACGCCGAAGGGCACGGTCCGGACTGACCACCTTGGAAAAACCTGCGTCAACGGGGTTTACGTTGTCGGCGACGCCTCACGCGATGTGCAGTTCGTCATCGTCGCCGCCGCCGAAGGAGCGAAAGCGGCCGTTGCGATCAACAAGGCGCTGCAGGCACGCGCCGGTTTGACGCCGGAGGTCAACCGCTGATGGCAGACGGAGCTCGCAAGCTGGTTGAGCAGATCCGCGGCGACGAGACCGAGCCGTCGCCGCGCGTCGACGTCAACGTCCGCAGCGTGATGCTGAGCGTCATCGCGGTGGCCGCGACGATGTACGTGCTGCAATGGGCGTCCGAGGTGTTCATTCCGATTGTCCTCAGCGTGCTCATCAGCTATGCGCTGGAGCCGATCGTCGGCTGGCTGATGCGATTGCGGCTCCCGCGGATGCTCGCCTCCGCACTCGTCGTTGCGAGCCTGGCCGGCGCCTTCGCGTTACACCGGATACGCGCTCTCGGACGATGCGGCGGCGATTGTGGCGTCGCTGCCGGACGCGGCGACGAAGCTGCGTCAGACCATGCGTCACGGGCAGCCATCGGCGCTCGAAAACGTGAAGCGCGCCGCGCAGGAGCTGCAGAGGACCGCTGACGAAGCGGCCGGGAAGAACCCAGCACCGAGTGGTGTCCAGCGCGTCCAGATCGAGCAGCCCGCCATCGACGTGAATCAATACCTGTCCTGGGGCTCCGCGAGCATCATCGCGTTCGCCGGTCAGGCGGTGCTCGTGGTGTTCTTCGTCTTCTTTCTGCTCGCGTCGGGAGACCTGTTCAAGCGGAAGCTGGTGAAACTGGTCGGACCGTCGCTGGAGAAGAAGAAGATCACGGTTCAGATCCTGAACGAGATCGACGTGCAGATCGAACGTTTCCTCTTCGTGCGCGTCGTCACCAGTGTCGTCGTCGGCGTGGCCACGTGGCTGGCATTCCGGTACATCGGGGTGCAGAACGCCGGAGTGTGGGGTATGGCGGCCGGCGTGTTCAACAGCATTCCGTACTTCGGACCGGTCATCGTCGCTGCGGGAACAGCGGTCGTCGGCTTCCTGCAGTTCGGCACGCTCGGCATGGCGGCTTACGTGTCGGGTGTGTCGCTGGTCATCACGAGCATCGAGGGATGGCTGCTGACGCCGTGGCTGACCAGCAAGACGGCCAAGACGAACGAGGTCGCCATCTTCGTCGGCCTGATCTTCTGGAGCTTCGTCTGGGGCATCTGGGGCACGCTGCTGGCGGTGCCGATGCTGGTAGCGGTGAAAGCGTGCTGCGATCGGATCGAGGACCTGAAGCCGATTGGCGAGATCCTGGGCGAGTAGAGCTCCAACGAATGAGTGGTGGCACGGTGCCACGTGGCGAGCGCCTATGCCAGGCCGATGCGGGCCGTCAGGCGGAACTTGATGCGGAGCGATTCCTCCGCGCGTGTTCCCCCAGTGCGTTCGAGTTGCCGCGAGTGAGCTCCTGCGTTTTGAGCCGCCTGATGCCGGTCGTCGCGAGTCAGCTTGTACACGCGCGGTGAGCGACAGCGTAAGAGCGCAGCGTCAAGTTCCCGGCCGCAGCATCGGCGATCGCGACGTGGCACCGTGCCACCGCTCAATCGAACGACGCGACGGCAATCGCATGGACGTCGGCAGGGATCGGATCAACTGTTATGACAGCGGGTGGCGCTGGGTTGGGAACCGCGGCGAAGGATCCGCGACGGCAACTGCAGCACACGGCCATCACGATCTTTTCGTCGCTTTCAGAAAAGTATCGAGATTGGTGCGCCCGCGGGCGGCGAGGAGCGGCTTCCACAGGTCGCCCACTTTGGCGAGGCGCGCGCGCACGTTGTCCACGCGGAAGTCTTCGATCTTGATTCCGCGCGGCGACCTCGTCCCAGGTGATCGGCGTGGACACCGTTGCCAGCGGCTGCGGGCGCACGGAGTAGATGCTGGCCAGCGTGCTTCCCCACCGGTTCTGGTTGTAGTCGACGAGCACGCGCCCGCGTGGACGCTTCTCGCGACGATACTCGGAGGTCATCAGCTTGGGGCTGCGGGCGGCCAACTCCACCGCGAGCGCCTTCGCGAAGGTCCAGACGTCCTTCTGCACCGGACCGCGCACGATGGGCACGTACACGTGCATGCCCTTCGAGCCGCTCGTCTTCACCAGTGGCTTCATGCCGAGCGTCTCGAGCGCTTCGCGAACGATGAGCGCGCACTCACGCACCTGCGCAAAGTCGGCACCATCGCCCGGGTCGAGATCGAAGTGCACGTAGTCAGGCCGATCGATGTCGTCACATCGCGCGTACCACTGATTCAGATCGATGCATCCCAGGTTGATCACCCACAGGAGCGACGGCAGATCATCGATGACCGGAAAGTCGATGATGTTCTCCGAGCCGTGATCGATGGTGCACGTGCGGATCCACGCGGGACGCGGCGTCGGCGCGCGCTTCATGAAGAAGAACTCGCCGGCGGCGCCATGCGGGTATCGCTTCATGACCATGGCGCGATCGCGGATGTGCGGGAGGAGCACCGGTGCGACATCGGCGTAGTACTGGATCAGATCGCCCTTGGTGATGTGGCGCTCGGGCCAGAACGGCTTGCGCAGGTTGGTGAGCCTGACCTCGCGCCTGTTCAGGGTGACGGTCACGTCCGCGGAGTCGCGAGGGACCTGAAATGTTTCTTTTTTGGACATGTGAGACGGAAAGAAATCAATTGCGTCGCATTTTTGAACCCGCGTGGCGCGACATCGCGATTCAGCGGTGAAAATTCCGCGCTTGACCATTGATCTTGGATCACCCCGGGAACTAAGGTCAGCAGTAGCACTTTTTCCGCAATACTGCTTTTCGGGGGATCCAATGTTCGTGATCGTTGGTGGCAGCTCGTGTCGCGCCCGCTCGCTTCGGGTCGCATGCCTGACATCGTGCGCACTTCTGCTCGCCGTGTCCGCACGCGCACAGACCAACGCACCCGTATTCTCGAAGAACTACTTCGTCACCGGCGACTTCATCGTCAAGGGAGTGGGGCTCAAGGGCACGGGTGTGGGTGGTTACGCGACCGCCAACATCAAGATCGAGTCCAGCGATCTGCCCCCTGGTGGTGCGGGGCTGACCGCGGAACCGATTGCCGCGTTCCTCTACTGGGCCACTGTCGTCACGCGATCCGACAACGCAGCCGGCCTCAAAAACGCGGAGTTCAACGGTCACAAGATCGAGGAGTTGACGAAGATCCTGAATCCCGAAGGGACCTCACCCTGCTGGAGCTCCGGCGGTGGAACCGGAAACTCGGACGGTTCCAAGAGGATGTTCCTGCATCGAGCCGACGTCCTGCCCTGGATTAAACGCGACAGCAAGACGCAGCGCCTGGTTACTCCGGTGAGCTACACAGTGAAGCTCCCGGACAGCGGGTCGAACGGTAACGCAGTACCGCTTACTCTCGGTGCCACGCTGCTCATCGTCTACCGCACGCCGGAGGCAGTGTCCCCGTTGCGATCGATCGTGTTGTACGAAGGCGGCTTCGTCATCGACAACGCGCATGACAGGGTGGATCAGGTTCTTCGAGGTTTTTATCAGACATCGAGCGCCAGTCCATCGGCGAAGTTGTCGGTCATCGTCGGAAACGGATCGAGCAAGTTTTCCGAACGGTTGTTGTTCAATGGCCAGCCACTCGGCGGTCTCAATCCATTCTTCGGACGTGAAGGTGAAGCCTGGGACAACCCGACGTTTCCTGTCTCCGATTGGATCGGCAGTGACAAGGCATCTGCTACCGTCAGCATCAACCACGACGGGCTTTCGTCGTTCGATTGCCTTTCCGGCGGCGTTTTCGCACTCAGCACGACCGTGCAGGACACCGACGGTGATGGATTGCTCGACAAGTGGGAGGACGGCTCGTTCCGTAACACCAAGACTCCGGCTGGCGACGACTTCCCAGAGCTTGAGAACGCCGACAAGAGTCACAAGGACCTCTACGTCGAGATCAATGCGCTGACGGCCTCCGATCATACACATCTGCCATCGCCCTTTGTCCTGAAGCTGGTCGGGGACGCGTTCAAGAACGCACCGCCCGGTGAAGACGTTCGCGTGCACTTCGACATGGGCAGCAGCTACGTCCCTGTCGATCCTGTCCGGAACATCGACGCATCCGAGTACGTGATTGGCAGCAACGTCGCCCGCGGCGGCGAAACGATTCCCGAAACGAAGTGCGACCCGACCAAAGGCCGCTGTCAATTCCCGAACTACGCGGGAACCATCAGCTGGAAGGTTGGCTTCCAGCTACTTCGCGACGAGCCAGTGGTCAATGGCAGCGGACAGCCGCTAACCGTCGCGCAGAAAAATGCTTGCCTCGCAACGCCGGCGAGCCCAAATTGCCGCCGCCGGTTCGACGATGCACGGAAGGACATGTTCCGCTACGTGCTGTTCGCCCACTGGCGAGGAGTGCCCAAGTCCACGTTCCCTTGTCTTGATAAGTCCGGAAAACCTGTGGCCTACGACTCGGGGACAACGCAGTGCGGCGTCGCGCCCAATCCGGAGAATCACATCCCCACGAGCAGCTCGGGAGTCGCAGATCTTCCGGGCGGCGACGCGCTAATCACACTCGGAGCGTGGGACAACGGGACGGGCTCGGAATTCATCCAGGCAACCACGCTGATGCACGAACTGGGTCACACGTTCTGGCGCACGCACGGCGGAGACGCGCTGATCGACGCACCGCAGGAACCGAACTGCAAGCCGAACTACTTCAGTGTGATGAGCTACATGTTCCAGTTGACCGGACTGGTTTCCGACGATGGGACCTCACATCTGGATTACGCGCGCAGCCCGACACCAGTCATGCTGGATGAGAAGCTACTGACGGATGGTGTGGTTTCCGGGTCTGCCAACTATCGCGCCGCATGGTTCGTTCCATACGGCAACGGCACGACTGCGAAAGCCCTCGGTCTCAAGCCCGCGTCGCGTTACTGCGATGGGCAACCGAGCCCAGCCTTGTCGATGGCCCGGTTCGACAATCCTACGGTCTCGACACCGATTGATTGGTTCCTCGACGACACGAACACGGCGGTCGTCCCGGTCGGGCTGAACAAATCGCTCGACATCAACTTCGATGGACCCGGCGGGAAGACCACCCTCACGAGCTCGGATGACTGGGGAGCATTGCAGCTGCGGCAAGTTGGCGCGCGTAGGAATATGGGCGGCTTCTCGCTCGGGATCGACTTTGGCGGCGGGATCGACTTCGGCGGCGGGATCGATTTTGGCGGTGGCATCGATTTCGGTGGCGGCATCGACTTTGGCGGTGGGATCGATTTCGGCGGTGGCATCGACTTCGGTGGTGGGATCGACTTCGGTGGCGGGATCGATTTTGGCGGCGGCATTGATTTCGGTGGCGGCATCGATTTCGGTGGCGGTATCCAGTTCCCAGGGGGCAATGAGCTGGATGTGGATCTCGCCAATGGCCTGGGTAATTCTCCGCCCAAGCAGCTGACTGCGTGTGTGGTCGGCGTCAGCGGCTGCACCGGCGACAAACCGACGGACTTCCATCGAGTAAGGCTGTCGTGGCAAGCGCCGCATCTAGGCAAGGTGGCGCACTACATTGTCTATCGCCTCTACGGAGCGCTCAACGCATCCACAGCAGCCGCCGTGGCGCTGGTCGGGACAACCGACGGAAACACTTTCAGCATCGTTGACTCGACAGAGCTACCCGATGGCTCGATCGCGAGCGGGAAGAATTTCCTGTACTACGTGATTGCCGAATTCGACAATGGCGTCCTCAGCCCGGTGTCGAACTACGTGACCATCCGGCCGGTCAACGATGCGCCAACGGCATCTGACGATGGCTACACGCCGACCTTCACGATGACGAGGAACTCGTCGGTGAACAAGACGGCGGCAAAAGACGATGACAGCAAGCCCGAAAACCTCAAATACGTGATCAACGCTCAGAATGTCGTCAAGTTCACCACCGCACATGGAAACGTGACGTTCGGAACGGACGGAACCTACACGTATGAGCCGACGAAGAACTACACAGGTCCGGACACGTTCACCTATGTCGTCAACGACGGGACGTTCAGCTTCAAGGCGGCGGACGGAGTGGTGCGGAATACCGGAGCCGCGATGAGCGCGAATTCCGGGGCGATCACCGTCTCGATCACGGTGACGAAATAGCGGCGGGAGTGGCTGGGCTTTCTTCGCGACGCGGTGACCGCCGGGCCTGCTTCGCAGCCCGGCCTACGTCAGGCGAGCCTGACAAGGCTCGCGCCACGTGTGCTCGTGATGCGTGGGACTGCCGCTCGTGTTGTGGCCGTGGCGTGGTGCCCCGCGGCACCGCGCCACACGGCGCCAGTGCGAGTCCGTATGGCCGGAGGAAAACCGTGGCAAGTGTTTTGGCATAGCCGCCCTCTCTGGCGGCGGAGCTGAGGGGCGCGGATCAAGGCGGTTTTCCGGAGCGCCATACGGATTCGCGCTGGTGCGCTGGCGCGTACAAGCGGATCACAACGCCTCGGTGGCGCACTAGCGGATGTTGCGACTTCGCAGGTCTCTCACCAGCGGGTCTTCGGTCGACGTCCCGCGGATGGCCAGATACGCGCGGTAGGATTCGGCGAACTTCTCGGTCTTCATGCCTTCGCGAACCAGGCCCTGGTAGTAGTAGACCGGCGGCAGGAACGCGAACGTCGGCTCCTCGTCGAGGAACAGCGACAGCGCCTCGCCGCGACGGGTCAGGCAGCGATCGAATTCGGAGTCGGCCTCGGTGAGGCGCCCGGCCTGCAGGTAGGCCCGCCCGAGGTAGAAGTGGCCGATCCAGGTGTCGAGCAGCTTGTTCGCTTCGTCGATCGCCTTGATGGCTACGCGCGGATCGCCGCCGTTCAGGGCGATGTCACCTTCGAGAACCTTGGCGTAGGCCTGCGGCTCGGCCTGCGGCTCCAGTCCGAGGTCCGTGATCATCGGCTTCGCCGCCGCAGGATCGCCGGCTTCGATGAACGTGCGCGCCGCCAGGAACCGGACCTTGACCGACTTGCTCGCCGCCAGGGCTTCGTTTGCAGCGCGCAATGGCCGCGCGCTTGTTGCCGCGTGCGAGTTCCGCGTCGGCGGCCGCCAGCAGACGTGCGGCCGCGCGCTCACCCCGGCCGTCCTTCAATTCCTGCTGCGCCCCCTCGCGCAGAATTCGCGCAGCATCGCCGAAGCGCCCCTGCACGGCGGCAAGGTCACCAATGCCAAGACTCGCAAAGGACGCGCCCTGCGCGTTCAGCGCCTTGAGGCGTTCGTACGTGGCCGATGCATCGGCATAGCGCCCCTGGCCCATCTGGGAGAACGCCAGTGCCAGCAACGAGTAGTGATCGGGTTCGTCGATAGCCGCGACTTCGGTTTCCGCACCGGCGAAATCGCTCGCGTAGTTGCGATACAGCGCGAGGTTGTCCCGGAAGAGCACGCGCTTCGGCAGCAGCGCCACCACCTCGCGCATTTCTTCGACGGCACCCTTCATGTTGCGCAGCTGGGTCAGGCAGAGGGCTCGCTGGTTGTGGCCGATGACGTCCGCCGCGTAACGCGTGATCAGCTCCCCGTACTCGCTGACGCACTTGTCGTAGTCGCCCATCACGCGGTAATAGAATCCGCGCGTGCTGTAGCGCTCGCGCTCCGTCATCGTGTCGACGTACTTGTACGCCTCCTTGATGTAATTCTCGGCATCCTGCTGCCGGCCGAGATTTCGCGATGCCACCGCCAGCAACTGGTACCCGACGCCGAACTTCGGATCGATCCTGACCGCCTCCTGCAGCTCGTCGCGTGCCTCCTCGAACTTCAGGCTCGAGGACGCGTTCTGTGCCGCCGCGTAGTGGCGGACGACGTCGAACGACGTCGTTGACAGGGTGTTCATCGCGAACATCTGCTGCGATTCGGAGGTCGAGTCGCCGAGCGCCGAGCGCACGCGCGCCACGAGCCGGTTGGCCACTTCAATCACGTCGCCTTTGCTGCCCGCGTTCGCCTGTTCGGTAGCCACGATCTTGCCGGTCACCGTTTCCGACGCGCTCATCGACACGCGGAACCCAGTGCCCTGAGGCTCGACGAAGCCGGCGAGGACGATACCGAGTCCCTGCTTCTGTGCCGCTTCCTTCGCTGCCGCGTCGTTGAAGCGATCGGGGATCGTCATGCCGAGGGTTCGCGCCACCGCGTTGCGATCGTAGGCGCTGATGAATCCGGCGCCCTCGAGCGCGCGTTTCAGCATCGGCTCGAGCGTGCGATTGAAGGCCGGATCGGAGGTGCGGTTGTCGAAATCCGCGATGACGACCGACACCGGATCGTGCGGCTTCGCCACCTTGTTCAGTTCCTTGGTGACGAAGTAGGTGCCACCGAGCAGGATCGCGACCAGCGCCGCCGTCGTGGCCACCAGGCGGGGCGTCAGCTTGCGCGCGATCGGGATCAGCTCACCCGCATCGTCGAGCGCGGCCAGCGCGGCGACGAGTTCGCGCGTGTTCTGGAATCGCGCCGCTGGATCGCGCTCGAGACAACGCATGACCAGCGCATCGAGCGGAGCCGGAACCGTGGGCTCGAGCGATGTGCACGGCCGGCAGTCCGTCGCGAACACGCTCCTTCATCAGCTCGAACCGCTGCATCGGCGTACGCGCCACCTTCTTGCGCGGACCCGTGAGCATCTCGTAGACGATCAGCCCGAATGCATATACGTCGGCGCGCGCATCCGCGGCGACGCCCGAGCCCTGCTCCGGTGACATGTATTCGAGCGTCCCAATCAGCCCGCCGCCCATCGCCTCTTCGGTCGAGGCGGAGATGCCGAAGTCCATGATCTGCGCATGCACGTCATCCTGTCATGCCCCGTGATCATGATGTTGGCGGGCTTCAGGTCGCGGTGCACGACGCCGGCTTCGTGCGCGGCTTCGAGACCGCCCGCGAGCTGACGCGCAATCCGGAGTGCGAGCGGCACCGGCAGCTTGCCGTCACGGCGGAGCATCGACGCCAGGTCCTCGCCCTGGACGTACGGCATCGTGATGTACTTGATGCCGTCGATCTCGCCGAGGTCGTGAATGCGGACGACGTTCTTGTGCGTGACCTGACGCGCGAGCAGCAGCTCGTTCTTGAACCGCTTCTCCGCGTCGGAGGAAATGGCTCGATCCGAGTCCTGGCGGATCACTTTCAGCGCGACGGCGACGCTCAGTTCCGCGTCCCAGGCCTGGTAGACCGCGCCCATGCCGCCGGCGCCGAGCAGCTTGATGATGTGATAGCGCGGGCTGAACGACTGCCCCACCACAAGCGGCCCCTTGCTCCTGGCCCCTGCAGCGACTCCGGCGGGCGAGGTTCCCGTGGCCGTCGCCGAGTCCGTGTGCGTGATGCCCGGGGCGCGAGTGGCCCCCGGAGGCAGCCCCGTGGTGTCGAGCGTCAGCACATCCGTGGCAAGGGAGGTGTCACCTCCGGTGCCACACACGCTGCAAACGCCAGCCGGATTCGTCGACTGACCACAGGTGGGGCAGACCATAAGCTATTGGAAGGACTGCATTATCCCGCGCAGTCGGCCGCAAGACAACGACGCTAGCCCTAGCCTAGCAGCCCGTGGCTAAAAGTGTTTCGGACACCGGCGGAGTTCGAAACGATGATGCGGCGCATGGTGCGTCGGGCGATCGACGATCAGGGCGGCGACATCGCGGCGAAGACCCGAGACATGGGTGCCGAGTGCGCGGATCATCGCGATCAACGCTCCCAGGCGGCCCTGAAGGCCGCGCAGCGTGCCGACGCCGCGTGAGTTCATGAATTTTCCAGCCGTGGCGAGCGATCGATCCGAATGCGGCGGTGACCAGGGTGATGACCCGGAACCCCGCCACGGCGACGCGTGGATCATTTACAGTGTATCGGCTGAGTACTTCGAATCGTGCCAACACCAAGTGCAACGACAGAATCTCGGATTGTGGAAAAGGAGCAAGGGTCACGCCTGCTCGATACGATCCTGGAGCGCTATGAGCGGTTCGCACGCAGGCCGCTTCTCGCAACGAGCATTGTGGCACTCCTCACGATCGCTTTTGCCTGCTGTGTGGACTTTGCCGCAGGTCCGCCCGAACCGCAGGTGCACGACGAGCTCGCGCAGGTTGTCATGGCCGACATCTTTGCGCACGGGCGCTTGTGCGAACCGACGCAGCCGTTCTGGCAACACTTCGAAGCAATTCACGTTCTATCTCAACCGTGTTATCAAGGGAAGTATCCTCCAGCCCTTGCGCTCTTCATGGCGCTTGGGAGTGTCTTGTTCGGTCAGCCAATCGCCGGTATCCGGATCGCCGATGCAGTCATGGTCGCAACCGCCGCATACGCAATGTACGCGTGGCTGCCGCCCTCCTGGGCCCTCTTAGGAGTCAGCTTAATCGCGATACGCTTCGGCATCGTCGGCGATTGGGCCCAGTCCTATTGGGGCGGCGCCGCTTCCGCTGCGGGAGGAGCGCTCGTGGCGGGCGGCATGCGCCGTATCGTCACGACTCCACATCCTTGGCACGGCGCAGCCACTGGAGCAGGACTCGTTTTGCTTGCTCTCAGCCGCCCTTATGAAGGTCTCGCGCTAACGTTGGCCGTCATTTCGTCGCACGTACGGCCGCTAACGATCGCCGTACGCGGCAGACGTGAATTCGTCTGGCGTTCGCTCTCGGTCGCCATTGCGGTCACTCTTGGTGGTTTCGCCTGGCTCGGCTACTACAACTACCGAGTCACTGGCTCACCCATCACGCTGCCGTATTCGCTTTACGAACGGACGCATAGCAGACTGCCGTTATTCATCTGGCAGTCGACCGCGACTGCGGAACCCGCATTTCGCAATCCAGAAATGCAGGAATTCGAAAGGAGGATGTCGATCGACCTAGAGAAGCTTCGGAGCAATTTCCCGTTTGGCAGATTGCGTGAACTCGCTTCTGTCACTAGGAACTTCGTGAATCCGCTCTTAGGCCTTGCGTTCCTGGGTTTGTTGTGGACGCCTCGGCACCTGAGGTCCGCCGCCACAGCTGCATGTCTCATAGTCGGGGGCGTTCTCGCGTCGAACCTCGCGACCTCGTGGACAGCGCCTCGGTATGTCGCACCCGCAACAGTGGCGATCTTCACGCTGGGTGTCATCGGTCTGGCAGGTTTGACCCAGCGGCTCGGCCGGTCACGAGCGACGATCGTGTTGTGTGTCGCCATCATCGGTGGGTCGCTGGCTTCGACAACCGCCAGCGCCGTCATTTACGTTCGCCAGCAACACACGGTGACGAGCTGGTGGCAATCAAAGAAGACGATCAGATCCAGGCTCCTATCGGAATCAGGCGACGATCTCGTCTTTGTGCACTATGACAGACAGCACAATCCGCATAACAGCTGGATTTACAATGGGGCGGACCTCGATACGCAGCCAGTTATCTGGGCTCGCCAGATCGAACCAAGCTCTGATCGCGAATTGCGTAATCATTACGGCTCTCGCCATGCGTGGATCGTATTTGCGGACGAGCAACCTGCGCGACTTGTCCCCTGGACCGATGAATCTCAATGATGGGTTATCGATCGTAGTAAGAGCTTCAACGAACCGGTGCCGGGATCGCTGACGCGCTCGAGCATGTCGCTCAGCAGACCGAGGAGATAGCGGCGAAACGCGCCGCGCTGCGCGATGTGCGTGAAGCAGACTCGAACGGCTCGAGCCATTCGCTGAGCCGATCGAGCTACGCCGGCGCATTTGCGCGGGAGTCGCGACAACACCGAGCGGCAGCGTACCGAAGTCTGCGGACAAGTACAAGGGGCTTTATCTCAATTTCATACAAATCCCGTTCTGATCCGCTTGTACGCACCAGCGCGAATCCGTATGGCGCTCCGGAAAACCGCCTTGATCCGCGCCCCTCAGCTCCGCCGGCCGGAGCGGGCGGCTATGCCAAAACACTTGCTACGGTTTTCCTCCGGCCATACGGACTCGCACTGGCGCCGTGTGGCGCGGTGCCGCGGGGCACCACGGTCGGGGCACTCTAGACCCGCCGGGGCGCCAACCGCGGAGGGCGCGCTCCGTGGCGCACGGCCCCGGCCACCGGCGCGTATTCGAGCTCCTGTCCCGCATCGACGCATCGCAGCATCAGCCCGCCGCGGCTCATGTCACCGCGACCGACGAACGCCGGCGGAAACACCAGCTTGTCGCGGAAGATCGGCTGCAGCACTTCGACGTATTTTCCCGACGCGATGCTTCCCGAGCAGCACCACCTCGCAGTCGGCACCGACCGCGTCCAGCAACGCACGCGCACCGCGCTCGAGCGGACGCCGGTAGACGTCGTTACTCAGATCGATCGCCGTGGTCGCAAACGTCAGGAACGTCTCGAGCGTCACCGGCGCGTCCGCCGCGCGCAAGCCGGCGTTCGGCGTGATCACCAGGACGCCACCGGCGCTCACCGGCTCCGCTGGATCGGGCGGCGCCGCGAACCGCCGCGCGTAGGCGAGCTTGCCGCGGAAGTAGAGGCCGCTGACGAAGCTGAAGACGTCGCCGAGCTGCGCGCCGTCGCTGGTGCGCAGCCGCTGCGCGAGCGCGAAAGACGCTCTGGGCGACACCACCATCTTCGCGCGGACACCACCACAGTTCGCTGGGGACAGCAGGAACACTCGATGCACGAGGGCGTTAACTCCCAACTTGATCCAGTTTCCGCTCAGACTCCACCGCCCCCCAGGGCGGCTGTGCCAGAACACTTGCCACGGTTTTCCTCCGGCCATACGGACTCGCGCTGGCGTCTGACGCGCCATCTGCGGGCACCACTTGCACCAAGAACGAACCGCTATGCAGCTGAAGCGGGATTCGGCTGCTTGATGCAGCTGAACTCAATACATCCGATACCGCGGATGTGCTCATTTTGGGAGTTGGGAGTTGGCCGAGCGCAAGCCGTTGGGCGTTGACACTGACTCGTCACGAGAGCCGCCCCGACACCACTCCAACAATCCATGTCAGCACCACGAACGGCAGCGTCGCGATGATCAGCACCAGCCAGTATCAGGCCGATGACGAACACCCAGTCACCGGCCGCGGCTCGACGCTCTTCGTAGGCATAACGCTCGAGGAGCACCATGTTCATGTCGTTCGCCTTCCACGCGAAGTCGAACAGATCGCCGGCAAGCGGCACCATGCCCACCAGGGTGTCGATCGCCACGTTGAACAGCATCCGCAGCTGGACGATACGTGGCAGTTTCAGATCGTGACTCTGCCAGAGGAGGGCGATGGTGAACAGCGGACTGATCAAATCGCCGATGGCAGGAACCAGGCCGATGATCGGGTCGAGCCCAAACCTGTAGGACGTGCCCGGGATCTGGTACTGCGAGTCGAGCAGCCGCGCCATCTTCCGGAGTGCCGCGATTCGCTGCTGCTGCGCTGGCGTCAGTTGGCGGATGCGGGCGACCCTTGGCATCGGTGTAATCGTGAATCGTGAATCGTGAATCGTGATTGACGGCGGACGCTGGCGGCGCAATCGCGCCAGTCCATTGTCGCAGCACTACAAAATCACGATTTCAAGGACTAAGACTCGCGAACTCACCATTCACGAATCACGATTCGCGATTCATGATTCGCGCGTTAGCCCCACCGCAGCAGTACCGCGCCGACGGTGAAACCGGCGCCGACGGATGCCAGCAGCACGAGGTCGCCCCGTTTCAACCGGCCCTGCTCCAGCGCGTCGTTCAACACCAGCGGAATCGTTCCCCCGGTGGTGTTTCCATAGCGATCGATGTTGATGAGCACCTTTTCCGTCGGCATACCCAACTTCTCGGCAGTGAGTTGGATGATGCGGCGATTCGCCTGGTGCGCGGCGAACAGATCCAGGCTCGACGGGTCGATCTTGTTTCGATCGAGGATCCGCCGGCAGACCTCTTCCATGTTCCGGACCGCGAACTTGAAAACGGTCTGCCCTTCCTGCTTCACGTAGTGCAGGCGTTGCTCGACTGTTTCGTGACTGGCGGGACGATGACTGCCGCCGGCCGGCATGCACAGCGCGTGTCCACCGGACCCATCGACATAGTTCTCGAAGTCGATCATGCCGATGCTCTCGTCGTCAGTCGCCGACACGACCACCGCGCCGGCGCCGTCGCCGAACAGCACGCACGTGGTCCGATCGGTGTAGTCGATGATGCTCGACATCACGTCTGCGCCGACGACCAGCGCGTGCTTGCTGGCGCCGGTTCCGACGATCTGCGCGGCGGTGGTCAGCGAATACGTGAACCCTGAGCAGGCCGCCGACAGGTCGAAGCCCCATGCGCGCGATGCGCCGAGCTTTGCCTGCAGCAGGCACGCGGTGCTCGGAAACGCCATGTCCGGCGTGGTCGTCGCGACGATGATCAGGTCGATGTCGTCGGGCGTGAGTCCGGCGCGTTCGATCGCCTGTCTTCGACGCTTCGTAGGCCAGGTCCGACGTCGCCGACCCCCGGTTCGACGATGTGCCGCTCACGAATGCCGGTGCGCTGCAGGATCCACTCGTCGGTGGTTTCGACCATCTTCTCGAGATCCGCGTTGGTCAGGAGCTTCGGCGGCACATACGTCGCGATGCTGGCAATACGCGCACGGGTCACCATGCGGGGACAGGCAGTTACCACAGTCGGGTATCCCTTCCAGGGGCAGTCAGCCCGAAATATTCGTAGGCGCGCGCGGTCGCGACGCGTCCGCGCGGCGTGCGATCGAGAAACCCGGCCTGGATCAGGAACGGCTCGTAGATGTCCTCGATCGCGTCTTTCTCTTCGTTGATCGCGGCCGCGATGCTGTTGACGCCCACCGGGCCGCCGCCGAACTTGTCGATGATCGTCCGCAGCAGCTTGCGATCGACCTCGTCGAACCCGTTGTCGTCCACCTCGAGGAGCTTCATCGCCGCGCGCGCCACGTCGGTGGTCACCCGGCCGTCGGCGCGAACCTGGGCGAAGTCGCGCACGCGACGCAGCAGCCGGTTCGCGATGCGCGGTGTTCCTCGTGACCGGCGCGCGATCTCGTGCGCCGCGTCGAGTTCAACGTCGACGTTCAGAATCCTGGCTGAACGCCGGACGATCTCCTCGATATCGGCATCGGTGTAGAAGTCCAGCCGGTGGACGATACCAAAGCGGGCCCGCAGCGGAGACGTCAGCAACCCCGCGCGCGTCGTCGCTCCGATCAACGTGAATTTCTTCAGCGGAACCTTGACCGAGCGCGCACCAGGTCCCTGGCCGATGACGATGTCGAGCTCGTAGTCTTCCATCGCCGGGTAGAGGATCTCTTCGATCGCCGGCGCCATGCGATGGATTTCGTCGATGAAGAGGACCTCGTGGTCCTGCAGGTCGGTCAGCATGCCGGCGAGATCGCCAGGCTTCTCAATGACCGGCCCCGCGGTCGCGCAGACCCGTACGCCCATCTCGTTGCCGATCACATACGCCAGCGTCGTCTTGCCCAGTCCGGGCGGACCGTACAAGAGCACGTGATCGAGCGATTCGCTGCGCCCGCGCGCCGCCGTGATCGAGACGTCGAGGTTTTCGCGGATCCGGTCCTGGCCGATGTAGTCGTCCAGCAGCCGCGGCCGCAGCCCCGCCTCGAATTGCGTGTCGTCATCGACACGACCGGGGGTCACCACGCGATCGCCGATCGGCGCCGCTGGGGGCAATGGTGAGCCGGCCGAACCATCGCTCATCGCATCAACTCGCGGAGAACCTGCCTGAGCGCATCCTCAAACGTGACGTCAGGTGACGAAGCCAGAGTGGCTTCGACCGCCTTCTCGGCCTGCGGCCGATGATAGCCGAGGTTCTGCAATGCCGAGACGAGATCGATGCGAAGACGATCCGCTGCCGTAGTCGCGGGAGTAGAGGCGACAACCGGCACCGCCAGCTGCTGGAGTCGATCCCGCAATTCGAGGACGATCCGTTCCGCCGTCTTCTTGCCGACGCCGGGGATGCTGACGAGACGAGCGACATCACCTCGCTGCACGGCCACGACCAGCTCACGCGGATCGAGTCCGGACAGCACCGCGATCGCCAGCTTGGGACCGATGCCGTTGATGGCGATCAAGCGCTCGAAGAGCTGACGTTCGAGCTCCGTCAGAAAGCCAAAGAGCTGGAGCGCGTCTTCGCGCACGTGCGTATAGACGCGGACGGATACCTCGGCGCCTTCGTCGCCGACGTCGTAGTACGTCGACAGCGGGACGTGCAGCTCGTATCCGACGCCCTGGACGTCGACGATGATGCGGTTCGGTTGCTTGTCGAGCACGCGGCCGCGCAGGAATGCGATCATCCGGCGACGGCGGACGGTATCGGCGCCAGGACTTCGGGCAGCGATTTGCGATTTGTGATTTGTGATTTGTGATTTGAATTGCGAATCGTGAATCGTGAATCGTGAATCGATCGCGATTGGCCATTCCGATTCGCGACTCCCGGACGCGTGCGCTTTCAGCCGTGCGGCCGGCTGCGAATGCAGGTGACAGATCGCCACGGCCAGCGCGTCGGACACGTCGAAGGGCTTCGGTGCCTTCTCCAGTCCGAGCAGCAGCGTGATCATCTTCTGGACCTGGTGCTTCTCCGCGCGTCCGTAGCCGACCACCGCGCGCTTGACCTCGGCTGGCGTGTACTCGACGACGTCGCAGCCCGCCTGGATGGCGGCGAGCATCGCCACACCGCGGGCGTGCCCGAGCTTCAGTGCGCTGCGGGCGTTGGTGGCGTGAAACAGGTTCTCGATGGCGACGCAGTCAGGGCGGCAGGTGGAAAGCTGCGCGGTCAATTCACGATGGATGCGGGCGAGCCGGTGAGGAAACGAGTCGCCTGCGGGGGAAACGATCGCGCCGCAGGCCACGAGGCGATGGCGTCGGCCGTCCGTCTCCACGCATCCATAGCCGGTGCGCTCGGAGCCGGGGTCGATGCCAAAGATTCTCACGCCAGCGCCTCGATCTCCTTCTCCTCGATGTCGAAGTTGGCCCACACGTGCTGCACGTCGTCGTGGTCGTCGACCGCTTCGTACAGCTTCAGCATTTGCCGCGCCTCGGTTCCGGTCAGCTTCACATAGTTCTGGGGAACCATCGCAATCTCCGCGCTCGCCGGCTCGACCCCCAGCGCCTTGACCGCGTCGCGGACAGGCTCGAACGATTCGGGCGAGCAGATGATCTCCCACACGCTGCCGTCGTCGCTCATGTCGTCGGCCCCCGCATCGAGCACGGCGTTGAGGAGCTTCTCCTCGTCGGCCTGAGCTTTCTCGACGATCACCTGGCCCTTGCGGCTGAACATCCACGCCACGCTATTTTCCGCGGCGAGGTTGCCGTTGTGTTTGCTGAGGAGGTAACGGATTTCCCCGACCGTGCGGTTCTTGTTGTCGGTGAGCGTCGAGATCATCAGCGCCACGCCGCCGGGACCGTAGCCCTCATACATGATCTCCTCGTACGAGACGCCAGGCTCTTCACCCGTGCCACGACGGATGGCGCGCTCGATGTTCTCGCGCGGCATGTTGTTGGCCTTGGCCTCCGCGACGATGGTACGCAGTCGCGGATTCATGTCGGGATCGCCGCCGCCGCCCCGGGCGGCCACGGTCAGTTCCTTGATGAGGCGCGTGAAGATCTTGCCGCGCTTGGCATCGGCGGCACCCTTCTTGTGCTTGATTGTGTGCCACTTGGAATGGCCTGACATGCGGAAAGTCCCCCAAAAACGTGTGAAACGCGACCGCGAATTGTACCACGCGATTTCGCGCGCGTAGGGCGGGGCTTTAGCCCCGCCAGGGTATTCGTGGGGCGAGCCTGTTAGGCTCGCCTTGCGCTTGTCACCGGCGGACCTGAAGGTCCGCCCTACGTGGCTGCTGACAAGGTCCGCTCCACGACGGTCAACCTACGGCCGTGTCGCGAGAATGATCCAGACCTCCGCGCGCTTGTCCCACGGCGCGCCGTGATAGTCGCCGAGCGTGGCGCGGACCTCGAAACCCGCCTTCTCGAGTCGCTTCGCCATCTGCGGCACCGACAGCGTGCGGAACGTCAGCGAGAAGCGCCGGACCTTCCGCTTGCGGCCAAGCCGCTCGGTGAACTGCTGATCGAAGATCGTCAAGTGCTTCGCGCGATCCTGCCGGACCGTCTCGACCAGCGTCACGTGGGCACCGCCCGGCTGATTTCGCCAGCCGGTCAGGCTGATGCGCTTGCGGTACTCCTCCCACGACGGCAGATCGGCCACCAGTTCCAGTCCGAACGTTCCGCCCGGCTCGAGGACGTCGTACACGGCCGCGAGCGTCGCCGACAGATCGCGTTCGCGCAGGAGCGACTGCATCACGCCGTACGGAGCCATCACCAGCGGAAAGCGAAATGGCTTACGGCGACGGGATCCTTTCACGTGTGGCGCGGACCTTGTCAGGCCCGCGGCCGTAGGGCGGGATCCGCGAAGCGGTCCCGCCGCGCGATGAAAACGGCAGATGACGGATATCACCGCGAATCAGATCGATCCGCCCCGCCATCGCGGCGCGTCTGACCCTTGCCCTGCGCGCGCGAGAGCATCGCATCGGATCGATCGATGCCGACGACGTGGACTCCGGCGCGTCCCAGCGGCAAGGCAATCCGCCCCGTGCCGCAGCCAAGTTCGAGCACCGGCCCGCCCGCGTGCACGGCAAGGTTGCGCCAGAACGGCACGTCCCGCCGCCCCAGCGTCCGCGCGTTCTCCCAGTCGTAGAACGGCGCGTAATCGTCCCAGCCTTCGTGGCCTTCCATGAATTCAGAATGCAGAATGCAGAATGCAGAAAAAACGGGGATCGGCGATTCTGGCCAAACGGCGTGTCGACAAACTCCCCCTCATCGCGAATGACATGGTGTCAGAATTCGGCAATTCGAGTTCTGAATTCTGCATTCTGAATTCTGAATTCTGAATTCCCACTCAATCCAGCACCGCCCATTCGCCTGGGACGATCGGCCGGGTGCGTGGCAGCACTCCGCGCCGGGACAGGTGGCCGACGAACGCCAGAACGCCGACGAACACGACCAGCTTGGTGACATCGGCGATGCGATTGTGCGCCGGCAGAAACTTCCACAGACCCCAGAGGATCGGCTGCGCGATCGCGACGGCCCAGACGGACCCATAGAAGTAGCGTCGCTCGTGACCCTCATTCTGCGTGGACGGTCTCACGCGCGGCAGTTTGCCCAGCGCGCCGAGCACCCACATCGTGCCGGCGATCGGGAAATACGCCACGTCGTACAACTGACGCATGTGCCACTCGCCCGTGACGACGGCCCAGGCGAGACCGACGGTGTTGAGCACCGCGAAGGCGACGACTTCGCCCCACGCCGTCGTGTAGCAGATGCGTCGATACAGCGGGTTTGGACGATCTTCGGTGAACCGGATGATGTAGGGCGCCGGTTCGCAGCCCGGCAGCCGCCCGCAGCAGACCGGCGATCGCGGTTCCGGCCATCACGATCAGCAGCCACGTCAGCAGGCGCGCATCGAAGCCGGTGGCGAACAGATCGAACGTCCACGGACCTGGAGCGATGAAGAAGACAAAAATCCAGATCGGCCAGTGATTGAAGCGGTAATACAGCTTGTTGCGATGCCGGATTTTCCGGTGGGAATCGAGCTCGATGTAGCGCGCATCGGTCTCGATCTCCTGGGTCATAGGCCGGGCCTTTATGCCCGCCATCGGCTGTGTGCTCATAGGGTCGCATCTATCTTACGGTGATCACCCGATGCGCACAGGCGCGCACGAACTCCTCGTCGTGCGTGGCCATGACGATCGTGCGGCCATCAGCGGCGAGCGCCTTCAACGTCTCCGCCAGGTCGCCGCGGCGGGCAGGGTCGAGTGACGCGGTCGGCTCATCCATCAGCAGGACCGGCGGATCGACGGCCAGCGCACGGGCGATCGCGACGCGTTGCGCTTCGCCTCCGGAGAGCTCGTGCGGAAACGCGGACGCGCGTTCCGCCACGCCGAGCGACGCCAGCATCTCCCGCGAGCGCCGCTCCGCCTGCGCTCGTGACTGCTTCATGACGTGGACCTGCGCGAGCGCGACGTTGGCGAGCGCGTCCATATTGGCGAACAGGTGATGGAACTGAAAGACGAACCCGACGTGTCGATTCAGGATGGCGCGCTGTGCCGCGGACAATGGTCGGCCGGCCTCAATCCGCACGCCTTCCACCTCGATCCGTCCCACGCGTCAGCGGCTCCAGCCCCGCAATCGCACGCAGGATCGTTGTCTTGCCGGATCCGGACGGTCCCATCACGGCAAGCAGCTCCCCCCTGGACGCATCGAAGCTCATGTCACGCGCGATCACACGTCCACCGCGGCTCACGCTGATCGAGTCGACGATCAGGACGCTCATGGCCGGCGCCAGCTCCGTTCGAGTCGTCGCGCCGCGTGCGCCAGCGGAAGCGACAGCATGAGATACAGCGCCGCACAGAGCGCTCCGGGAACGACCCAGCTGCCGATGTTCGCGGCAAAGATCGAGGTCTGCTTGGTCAGTTCGACGACGGTGATCACTGAGACGAGCGAGCTGTCCTTGAGCAGCGCCACGAAGTCGTTGGTCATCGGCGGCAGCGCCAGACGGAAGGCCTGCGGACCACGGATCAACCAGAGCGTCTGGCGCGTACTCAGGCCGAGCGTCTGTGCCGCCTCGAGCTGACCGGCCGGAACCGCAAGCAGCGCGCCGCGATAGATCTCGCTCTCGTAGGCGGCGTAGTTGAGGGCGAGCCCGAGCATCGCCGCCATGAATGCCGGAAGCTCGATGACTGCCGCGAACCCGAAGTAGATGACGAAGAGCTGCAGCAGCAGTGGCGTGCCGCGAATGAGCTCGACGTACGCGGTCAACACGAGCTGCAGCGGCCGGCCGCCATAGACGCGACCCGCAGCGATCGCGCTGCCGAGTGCGACCGCCAGTCCCATCGACAGGCACGACAGCACGAGTGTGATCCCGGTGGCGCGAATCATCGCCGGCGCATAGCGTCGCGCCGCGGCCCACGCGTCCACCGTCGCCGCGCTGCTCGCCGGGATCGTGGAATCCGTAGGGCGGGGCTTCAGCCCCGCCGAGCTGTCCGTCCCGCCACTCAAACTCGCATACAGCCGCGCCTGGTCCTCATTCCACACGCCCCACTTGCGAAAGATCGCCTCGAGACGCCCGTCACGCATCGCCGCGCGAAGGATCCCATCGATCTGATCGCGCAGCGCGACGTTCTCGCGCGCGAGAATGCCGACGTAATGACCGATGGCGACCCGATCGTTGCTGTTCGTCAGCGAGGGATTGCGGCGCACACCTCGGTCGGCGAGCACCTGATCGAGCAGCACCGCATCGACACGTCCCAGCGCCAGGTCGCTATACGGATGCACATCGTCTTCGTAGGTGACCGGAGCAAGGCCGTAATCGGTCTCGGCCTTCAGCAGGATGTCGTACGCCAGCGTCGCACCAAGCGTCGCGACGCGGTGCCCGCGCAGATCCGCAAGCGAGCGATAGCGCTCGCCATCGCGCTTGCGAACGGTGAGCACTTCGCGGAACTCGTAGTACGGGATCGTCACCGCCAGGCGGGCCCGGCGTGCAGGCGTGTCCTCGATCCCGCTCAGGCCGATGTCGAAGTCACCTCGAGCAGCCGACGCTTCGAGACTGGTGAAGCCGACCTGCACGAATCGCGGCGCGCGGCCGAGACCTGCGGCCAGAATGCCGGCAATTTCGACGTCGAAACCAACCACGCGAGTCGGGTCGCTCGGATCCGCCTCGACAAACGGTGCGCCCCCCTCGGCATCGCCGCCCCACCGCAGAAGCTGGGGTCGGGCCTCATTCGTCGAGGACAACCCGCGCGATGGCGAGGAACTCTGAGCGACGAGGACCGCACTCGCAGCCACACACACGAGCAGCGCCCAGCAGAGCGACCGGTTCCGGTGCATCGGATCGCATCAATAATATGGCGTCATGCGGGAGTGGAACGCGGAGAGCTATCACCGGATTTCGAATCCGATGTTCGCGATGGCCATGCCCGTGCTGCAGCGGTTGGCGCTGCGCGGAGACGAGCGGGTCATCGATGTCGGCTGTGGCAGCGGACTGGTCACCGAGAAACTGCTCGAGCGACTCCCGTCGGGTGACGTAATCGCCGTTGACGTCTCGATGAACATGCTGCCAGACGGCACGCGCGCATCTTGACGAGTCGCACGGCCACCACGTGCGCTTCGTGCTCGCGGACGCGGCTGCCCTTCCGTTGAACGAGGTCGCGGATGCGATCTTCAGCACCGCGAGCTTTTCACTGGGCGCTCGATCACCCGGCGCTATTCGCCAGCCTCTTCCGCGCGTTGAAGCCTGGCGGACGGCTGGTGGCGCAATGCGGCGGCGGTCCCAACATCCAGAACATGCGCGATCGCGCGGCGGCCCTCATGGCGCGACGCTGAGTTCGCGACGTATTTCGCGGCGTGGCGCGATCCATGGGAGTTTGCGGATGCGGACACGACGCGTCGCCGCCTCGAGGCAGCCGGTTTCACCGACATCGTCACCAGCATCGAGCCCGCGCCAGTGATCCACGCCGATGCGGAGGCGTTCGGCACCTACCTGACCAACATCATCTGCCGGCATCACCTGTCGTACCTGCCGACGCGAGCGCTGCAGCAACGGTTCGTCGATGCGCTGACAAAGATGGCCGCGACCGATCGCGACTCCGTTCGAGCTGGATTACTGGAGGCTCAATTTGGAGGCTCGACGCCCGCTGTAGGTAGCTGTAACCACGAAGGCCGTAACCAGGGGTCAGGTCTTGAATCGACAGTATTTTCACCCTCTGACCCCGAACGTCGAGCGATCGTGCAGGGTCAGAGCATGAAAAAAATAAGCATTCAAGACCTGACCCCTCCATGCTGCGGCCGGGAAACCGACGCTACGTTCATGCCTGTTCGCTCCCCGCGCGTGTAGGAGCTGACTCGGAACAACCGGCATCAGGCGGCTCAAAGCGCATCAGCTAACTCGACACAACACGAACGCACTGCCGGGAACACGCGCGGATGAATCACTTCGCGTCAGTTTCCGGCTGACGCAGCGAGTCGGCCTTGCATAGGCGCCCGCCACCCGGCACCCGCCACCGCTACAAGGTGCAGTTGCCACGCCCAATAAAAGCAGGGCTGCCGAGAAGGACTAAGGCTCGGTCACTCATCCTCCAGAACGAGCGTGGACCGGCCTCACGAGTCAGATTCAGCCAGCGAGCCAGGTATCGTGCGGAGAAGCGAAGTCGCGGTCGCCGAGGTTACAACGCGACGAGTCGCAGCTCGGTCCGTCGCGTCTGTGCAGGCGTGCCGCGCGAGCGCGGAGCACGATGCCTGACTCGCCCTGACCGTGACCCATCATTCCCGCGTACGGCGGCCCCGTTTGGGAGTTGGACTTCCGTCAGTCGTTGGGAGTTGGACCCGCGTCAGCCGTTGGAAGTTGGGAGTTAACGATCTCAGCCTTCAACCCCTCTTCCTCCTCTCCAACTCCTCCACCGTCTTCGGCCAATCGTCTCGCAGCAGCCGCGACAACGACCGATCCGCCAGCAGCTTTCCGCCCGTCTGACACGTCGCGCAGTAGTTGGCTTCGTTCGACGCGTAGACGATGCGCTGGACGGAGGAACCGCAACGCGGACAGGGCTGGCCGAACTTGCCGTGCACCGCCATCTCGTCGTGGAACGCGGTCACCTTCTCGGGAAACTCGTCTCCGGTCTGTTCCTGCAGCCGCTCGATCCACATCGTCAACGTCGCGTGCGTCGCCTCGAACAGTTGCCGGACTTCGACGTCGGAGAGCGACTGCGTCTGCCTGAAGGGCGACAGTCGGGCGGCGTGCAGGATCTCGTCGGAGTAGGCGTTGCCGATGCCACTGAACACGCGCGGGTCGGTCAGGGCGCGCTTCAGCGTGTGGTTCTCCGCCAGCAGCGCCTCCGCGAATTCGGGCAGCGTGATCTCGAGCACCTGCACGCCTCCGGGCTCGTGCTGCGCCAGCGCGTCGCGGCCAGAGACGACGTACAGCGATGCCTGGCGTTTCGTCCCGGCTTCCGTCATCAGCAGCGTGCCGTTGTCGAAGTCGAGCGCCAGCAGACCAACCTTGCCAGGGACCTTGGTTCCGTGCGGCTTCCAGCGAAACCGTCCGGCAATCATCAGGTGGAAGACCAGGAACACTTCGCCGTCAGCTTCCATGACGATGCGCTTGCCCAGGCGGTGGAGCGCGCGGATGGTGCGGCCTTCGACGCTGCTCAGCGGCGGATCGATCGAACGCAACAGAAACGGCGACGCCAGGCGCACCTTCTCCACCGCGTGCCCGACGATGCGGGGACGCAACGCGTGCAGATAGAGGAGGATGTCCGGCAGCTCAGGCACCTCACTGTTATAACCACAGTTCGCAATCAACGAAATGTGCAATGTAGGCAACTAATTGCGCAGGGCTCGCCGGTGGGCAGCAAGTTGCACACGAAGTGGCGTTACCAAACGCTATTGCGACGCGAGTAACGGAAGGAACGGGTCAGATCGACAGGTGAATGGAGAGATGGCCGAGGGTCAGCGGAGTCGAGTTTGAGGCTTCGACGTGTCCGGTGGATGGAGGCAAGTCTAGGCGCAAGTGCAGGAGATGATTGCGATGGCCGTTCACTCTATGCGAGCAAAACCGACGCTCGCCGACTCGGGGATACCTCGCCGACGAGCGCCTCCTGCATCAGGGTCAATCCGTTATGCGTCGGCTCTGCCGCGTCTACGCCGTCGCAACCCGGCGCCGGCGGCGAGACCGGTGGACAGCAGCAAGAGCGTGGCCGGTTCTGGCACGGCGGCCACGTCGACATCCGAAGTAACGGAGCCGGTGAGGAACGGGGCGGAGAACAAGAACGGCGTACCCTCGGATACTACGGTCGCTCCCGGCGGAAGGGGCAGCAAGGAGGGATCGAGGTCGGACACGAAAGTGCCCGTCACAAGCCCCGCCGCAACGCCGCCCAGGGTGGTATTGCTGAAGGCGAGGGTAAGGATGTCGCTGACGCCCTGCGAAGTGGGCGTCGAACCCTCCTGGAACGCGATCGTTTGGGTAGACGGCGTGAGACCCCCTGGTGTGATCCAAGTGCCCGAGAAGGTGTGAGTAATCGGAGCGCCGGCCGTGCCTTCGGAAACCGTGCGCGATGCCGCATTCAAACCTGTCTGTAGCAGGGTCCCGTCAAGGGTAAAGCCTCCTTCAAAGTCGCTCGCCCGAAAGATGATACTGCCCTCAATGGTGAAATCATCGATGGTGAAGGACGCGGCATTTGCGGAGTTTGGTGCGATCAGAGCGATCGCCGAGACCGCGAGCGTCAGCACGCGTATCCCATGCGCGAGATTGAGCCTCATTGTCCCCCCAGCGTTACGATGTGAAAAGAGGAGCGGAATTGAAAGCGTGCAATACAGCGTCCGCTTGAAATGCAAGCTTTTCCATCAGAACATCCTAAGAAGTCTCAGTGTCGGGTGATATTTGTCTTCTGCGGTCCCGACGTCCACGCGTTCGTTCAACTGTTCGCTGTGACGATCGGTCACGGATATAGGCTGATTCGGTGATTCGCCGACTGATCCTGCTCCTGGGTATCGCCGTCGTCGTCGTCGGGATGATTGCGGGCGGCCTTCTGTACTGGCTGCTCGCTGGTAGCGGCGTTCGCGTCGCGCTCGAGCGTCAGGCGAGCGCGTGGCTCGGCGAGCCGGTGCGCATCGGTGTCGCGCGGGCGAGACTGTTTCCGCAGCCCGGTCTGCATCTCGAACAGGTGCAGGTTGGTAATCCGGTGCAACTGACGCTCGGGACGATCGACGTCTCCTCGGACGGCCAGGCGTTGCTCTCGCGACGAATCGAGAACGCGTCGGTCGTGGTGACGAACAGCCGGATCTCGATGCCGCTGCCCTTCGCGATCCCCGCCACGTCGCCGTCTACAAACGCGCAGGGCTCGGAGCCGTTGAAGCTGGTCTCGATCCAGACGATCAGCCTGCGCGACGTCGTTCTTGCCAGCCGAGGACGCGAGCTGACCGTCTCCGCCGAGTCGGCGCTGAGGGGATCGAAGTTGGTGTTGCGTTCGTTCACGGCGCGCACAGGTGCGACGTCGCTGGACGCCGAGGGTGAAATCGATCTCGCACCACGAATCGATGCCCGCCTGAAGGTGAAGGCGAATCGTCTCGACGTCGACGAGTTGATCGCGCTCTCGAGTGCGTTCGCACCGGACACGCCGGCGTCTAAGGCAAAGGCCACATCACAGCCGGCTCGGATCGCCGCGCGTGTCAGCGCCGGGACGGCAACTGCGGGGAGCGTCACCGTGCGGCAGTTCGCCACCGACCTCGAAGTGGACGGCACGCACCTGTCGCTGTCGCCGCTGACGTTTCAGCTGTTCGGTGGCCGATATCAGGGAACGCTCGCGGCTGAATTGCGCGACAGGATTTCGGCGACCCTGCGCTCGCGGATCATGGACGTCGACGTGGCGCAACTCGCGGCGTTCGGCAATAGCGCAGGGTCCGCGTCGGGCACGTTGACCGGCGCAGGAACGTTCAGTGGATCCGGCGCGGACATGAACGCCGTTCTCGCCTCGGCCGAGGGCAAAGGCACCGCGACAATCGTGAACGGCACCATCCGCCATCTCGATCTGGTGCGCACCGTCATCCTCTTCTTCGGTCGTCCCGCTCCCGATGCCGGCACTTCGTCCGACGCGTTCCAGCGGCTCGATGCCGCCTTCTCGCTGGCGAACCGCGTCGTGTCCGCCGACGCGCTCTCGTTGCATTCCGAAGATGCGGACATGGTCGGCAGCGGCCGGCTGGAACTGGATTCGAAGGCGCTCAGCGGACACGTGGACCTGTCGCTCTCCGAAGCGCTGACCAAACAGGCAGGAACCGATCTCGCGCGCTACACACGCGAAGGCGACCGCATCGTCCTGCCCGCGACGATCGGCGGCACGCTCGGATCGCCGCGCGTGTCTATCGACGCAGCGGCGGCCGTGGAGCGCGGGTTGAAGAACGAGCTGCAGCGGCGCCTGGGCGATTTGCTCGATCAGTTCAAGCGCGCGCAGTAGGGTGCGCGGTGACGCGGCGGGTGGATCCGCGTATCGCGCCGACGTATGAAGGCGACGCGCACTCGATTCGATCGGCGCGGCCGCCGAAATCTGGAGGCGCGAGGCGCGGATCCACTCGCCGCCGTTGCGACCGCCGGCCCTGGCGCGGCGACGCGGCGGGTGGATAAGCGCCGAACCGATCAATGCTCCGCCCCTCCAGACTTCGGCGACGGCACCCGAATGTCGCGCCGCGCCTTCGTAAGTCGGGGCTCCGCATTGACCGGTCCGGCGCGGTGACGCGGCGGGTGGATCCGCGGATCGAGCCGACGTATGAAGGCGACGCGCACTCGATTCGGTCGGCGCGGCCGCCGAAATCTGGAGGCGCGAGGCGCGGATCCACTCGCCGCCGTTGCGACCGCCGGCCCTGGCGCGGCGACGCGGCGGGTGGATAAGCGCCGAACCGATCAATGCTCCGCCCCTCCAGACTTCGGCGACGGCACCCGAATGTCGCGCCGCGCCTTCGTAAGTCGGGGCTCCGCATTGACCGGTCCGGCGCGTGACGCGGCGGGTGGATCCGCGTATCGCGCCGACGTATGAAGGCGACGCGCACTCGATTCGATCGGCGCGGCCGCCGAAATCTGGAGGCGCGAGGCGCGGATCCACTCGCCGCCGTTGCGACCGCCGGCCCTGGCGCGGCGACGCGGCGGGTGGATAAGCGCCGAACCGATCAATGCTCCGCCCCTCCAGACTTCGGCGACGGCGCCCGAATGTCGCGCCGCGCCTTCGTAAGTCGCGGCTCCGCATTGACCGGTCCGGCGCGGTGACGCGGCGGGTGGATCCGCGGATCGCGCCGACGTATGAAGGCGACGCGCACCCGATTCGGCTCGGCGCGGCCGCCGAAATCTGGAGGCGCGAGGCGCGGATCCACTCGCCGCCGTTGCGACCGCCGGCCCTGGCGCGGCGACGCGGCGGGTGGATAAGCGCCGAACCGATCAATGCTCCGCCCCTCCAGACTTCGGCGACGGCACCCGAATCTCGCGCCGCGCCTTCGTAAGTCGCGGCTCCGCATTGATAGGTCCGGCGCGTGACGCGGCGGGTGGATCCGCGTATCGCGCCGACTTATGAAGGCGACGCGCACTCGATTCGATCGGCGCGGGCGCCGAAATCTGGAGGCGCGAGGCGCGGATCCACTCGCCGTTGCTGCGGCGCGGTGAACGCGACGAGTGCATCCGCGTATCGCGCCGACTTGTGGTCGCGACGTGCAGTCGATTCGGTTGGCGCGGGCGTCACACGGCAGCGCGAGTCTGGATGGCCGGAGGAAAACCGTGGCAAGTGCTTTGGCACAGCCGCCCTCGTCGGCGGCGGAGCTGAGGGGCGCGGATCAAGGCGGTTTTCCGGAGCGCCATACGGACTCGCGCTGACGCGCAAGCGGATCGGAACATCCCGGTCGGGACACTACTTTTCATGGCTGGCGAGCTGCGGAGCGCAGTGCGCGCCCCACGGGAAAGATTCAACACCGCACGCGAAAACGTTCGCGCGACGTCCGGCCGTCCTGGGCGAATCGTCGATACATCGAACGATTGTCCCGCGGCACCGTAAATGCCATTGAGACCATGGGAGGCCTTCTATGACTTCGCCTTCGACGCGACGACTCGAGCGGATCCCGACACAAGGCAAGATCGCCGGTGTCTGCGCGGGCATCGCGGTTTACCTGAACACGGACGTGTCGCTGGTGCGGGCGCTCTGGATCCTGCTGTCGCTCGTTCCTGGCGCGCTCATCGGCGGGCTGCTCGCCTATATCGCGGCCTGGCTGCTGATGCCGGTGTCGTTGGCCCCGGCTGTTGAGCCGCTGAGCCGGAGGGTCGTGCGTTCTTACGCGGACCGGAAGATTGCCGGTGTGTGCGCGGGCCTGGCGCGCTACTTCGATCTCGACGTGACTGCCGTCCGACTGATCTGGGTCGTGCTGTCGATCTATCCGGGAGCGATCATCCTGGGCGTCATCGCCTATGCGATCGCCTGGTTCATCATCCCGGCTGAGCCGCATCTGCCGATGCAACCAGCAACGCAGCCGCTTTGATTGGGCGTTAGGTCGGCGGGCTTCAGGCCCGCCGACACGGTAGAGGCAGGGCTTCAGCCCCGTTGGCTGACTTGTCGTCTACACCTCAAATCAACAACCGACGTCACGCACGCCGCCGCTCAAACCCGCTCGCACGGTGATCGCCACCGCCACCGCCGCCACCTCGCCGCTCGGCGCTCGCCTGCAATTTGAAGTTGTTGCTCCGCAACTGCTCCTGGTAGTTCGTCACGAAGATCATCAGCGACGAGAGCGTGTCGAAGTCGTGACTCGCGTTCGTGCTGCCGGGACCGTTCACGACCAGACGATATGCGTCACGATGTTCGAGTATCTGCATCCGCACCGATTCATCCTCGCGCGTAAACAGCCACGCAAACTGGTGGAGTGCAGGCGACGTCTTCATGACCACGATATCGGCGGCACCCCGCAGAAAATACAGGTGTTGCGTGCAGGAGAAACATCGTTGAGGGCGACTAATGCCGTGTCATTAGCGGACGCCCAGTGCAATCCGATTTGATGACGTGCGTAATTCCGCCCGAAAAGCGCTTCTGAATCGAATCCAGACATACCGGCATGCCGCTTGCTCGATTTGGCGACGGAGGTTCGATGCAGATGTCTCGCAGCGCCCTTGTTGTCGCCGCGACCCCGGCCCTGGCCGCACACCTGAGTGAGTGGCTGAAACCGGCGGGGTGGGTGATCAGCACTGCCGACTCGTATCCGTCGGCCAAGTCGAAGCTGGAACTCGGAACGGACCTGCTGGTCACCGAGCTCGAACTCGGCGACTACAACGGTCTTCAGCTGGCGTTGCGGGCGCAAAACAGCGGCGTACCGTCCGTTGTGGTCGGCCACCAGGACAGCGTCCTCGAGCACGATGCCGAGCAACTCGGGTCCGCGTATCTTCGCAAGACCGAGCTCGATGAGCACCGGTTTCTGATCGCCGTCGAAGCCAGGATGGCGGCTGTCGCGAACGCGCTCCCGGCGATCTGCCGAAACGTCGAATTCACCCGGATGCCCACCTCGTTCCGACCAACCCTTGGGGCTCGCCGCGTCCTACATTAATCGTCAGAATTGCGTACGATTTCTCCCTCCTCGGGAAGAACTTACATCACCAGGTTGTCCAGACGCCTCGTCCACGCACGCAGTTTCTGCGCACTTTTCGTGGTATAGGGGTGGCAGTATATTTGCGCCTTACTTCCGTCCCGGAGCTGCCCCCCCATGACAGATACTCCTGACGTGCTCCTTGTGTCTCCGACCGCCGATATTGCCGCCGGCATGCGGGCGCGGCTGACCGACGCCGGCATGCGAGTCACCCTGGTCGAGACCTTCGCCGCTGCCCGTGAGCAGTTGCAGTCGATGCCGGACCTGCTGATTTCAGAGGTCAGGCTCGGTCCCTACAACGGCCTGCACCTGGCCATGCGGGCCAAGGCATCCGCGATTCCCGCAATCATCCTCGGTGAACACGGACCCGGTGACGGAGCGCGAGACCCAGAAACTGGGCGCGACCTACGTCCGGACCGACGGGGACCTGCAGGACCTGACGGCCGCCCTCACTGCCGCCGGCATTCGAGTCCCAAGTCCGGGCAACGGCCGCAGCACCACTCACGCGGCTTGAGCAGATTGCCTGTCTTGCCGTGGCTTTGACTTGAGAGCCACGGCGGGCCGGGAAGTCGAATTCCCAATTCCCAAGGTATTCGCTCGCCCAATTCCCTCGCCGCCATCCTGTTGAAACCTCGGCGTCTACGTCGGTCGGGCGCGCACCAGGTCGTCGCGACGGGCAACCCTGCCCGCGGCTCCCGGTGATCGCCGCGGCCGCCTTCGCCAAGGCTCCGGCGAGGTCGCGCCGAAGCTCGCCACCGATGGTTGGCGAGCGGAGGCGGAGAAAATCAGGCCCTCCGGCGATGGACTTACGGTCAGCCGTCGCCTTGGATGATCCGTACGACAGCCACTTATCGGTTCAACTGAAAGCTGCCTCACACGACGGTGGCGACAGCGGCGGCGACGGCACTCGGTGCGCCTCCGGACCTGATTTACCCCTGTCGCTGATCACGGCGCTCACAGGTCGCTCGCGTCCACGGTTGCCCGTCGGGCCGACCTCCCTTCGTGGCGCTCATCGTCCTCCGCGACCGACAGAACGGCCATTTCGCCCCCCGATCGCGAAACGACGGCGAGGCTGCGTCACGGCCGCCGATGCGGCGCCCGGGAAATTCGCCTGCGCTCGTGCACTGCCGCTGCCCGCGCGTGTAGGCGGTGTTTCGAGACGTCCGGCATCAGGCGGCTCAAAACGTCCGAGCTGATTCGCCACAACTCGAACGCATGGTCGGAACACGCGCGGAGGAATCGCTCCGCCGAATTTCCGGATCTCTGCGGCGGGCTTGCATAGGCGGCCGTCACGCAGCCCCACCATCGTCTCGCGATCGCGGAGGGCGAGCAACGAAAGGGAGACGAAGCCGGCGCGACCGACGCCCGCCTGCCGTGATTCTTGCTGCTCGCCCTGAGCGATCGCGGGACGACGGTGAGGCTGCGGCGACGCGACTTGTGAGCGGCGCGATCAGCGTCAGTGGGTAAAACGACCGCGAGCGCGTCTTTCGGCGGCGGCCGTGATTCGCCACTGTCGTCCGGATCAGCAAGTTATCGAAACGATTCTTCACTGGCGCTCGGATCACCCCAGCCGCCGCCGCCATCGGCAGGTTCACGCCGAGGGGTCGTTTTTCCGCGGCGCGAACCAGGAGCGGCGCTGCAGCCTCACCGTCGTCCCGCGATCGAGGGGAAACAACGCACGGACCAACTCCCAACCTCGCAAGCACGTCGCTTGGAAGTTGGGAGTGGTCGAGCGTCAGTCGTTGGGAATTGTCGAGCGTCGCTACGCCGTAGCGATGTGCGAGGGCCGGCCGACCGAAGCCGGCATCATGCGGAAGCGCTGGAACGGCACGTGGCACTGGTACTTTCGTAAGAAGTTCAGAAACTTCTTATAGTCCTCCGGCGGCATGTTGAAGCACTGCACCAGCATCTTGTAGTTGCCGCGCGTGTGCTCGAGGCCGAGGCGCACGACGCTCGCGGACATCGTTCCTGGTGAGATCGCGCGCCATGAACGGCTCGTAGACTTCCGACCAGAACGACGCGCCGTTGCTGAACATCCGGTCGAACAGCATCTGTGAGTTCGACGTGGCGACCGCGCCGACCGCCACCGTCTCGCGCGGTTTGCGATCGCGCGTGACTTCCGCGGGGAGCGCGTCGAGGGTGATCTTTCCTTCGCGCGCGCGCAGGATCAGCCGCTCGGCGACGTTGCGCAGCTCGCGCACGTTGCCCGGCCAGTGGTACGCCGTCAGGCACTCGCTCGCGTCCGCCACCACCTCCGGCGCCACGATCTGGTACGCCTCGGCGAACCCGTGCAGGAAGTGATTGAGGAGCACCGGAATGTCTTCGCGCCGGTCGCGCAGCGGCGGCACTTCGATGTGCACGACGTTGAGGCGGTAATAGAGGTCTTCGCGGAAGGTCTTGTCGACGATGTTGTCGAGCAGACGACGATGGGTCGCGGTGACGACGCGGACGTCGACCGGCGGCAGCTTGCGATCGGAGCCGACGCGCTGGATCTCACCCGTCTCGAGGAAGCGAAGCAACGACGCCTGCATGCGCAGGCTCATCTCGCCCACTTCGTCCATGAAGATCGTCCCGCCGTGCGCCGACTCCAGCCAGCCGCGCTTGTCGCGGTGCGCGTCCGTGAAGCTTCCCTTCACGTGGCCGAACAGCTCCGACTCGAGCAGCGAGTCCGGAATGCCGGCGCAGTTGATGGTGACCAGCGGACCGCGATTGCGGTTGCTGCGCCCGTGAATCAGCCGGGCCACGATTTCCTTGCCCACGCCGCTCTCGCCAGTAATCAGTACCTTGGCGTCGCACCTTGCGGCATGTTCGATCTCGTCTTCCACTCCCTGGATGGCAGCGCTGATCCCGACCATCGTCACTGCGCTCTTCATGCTCTTCTCAGTTCAAGAAAGCTTCGCCATGGCGCGGGGCCCAATCCCGCGGAGACAAGCCGTATACGATCTTCTTGGTACTTTGTGACATCGATTCTGGAGATCCCGCGACCTGAAGTCAATGAGGAAAGCGACATTTTTACCTGCGACAGGCTGGTATTTTTCTGACGTAAATCGACATTTTTTTACAGGGTGTGCTGCCGCGGCACGTGCGCGCGTGGACTTGCGCAGCGCAGCGTCTGCCGTCATTTTGCCGCCGATCGATGCACGTTTTGGTGACGTTCGCGGATCGTGGCCGTAACGAACGTCACCCCATTCGCAACCTACGCGAGTTGCAGTCGCGCATTTGTTCGCCTGTGAGGCTGACTTTTTTCCCCGCGGACCGAAGGACGCTGAGAATCGGCGCGGACCTTCGCTCGTTTCCACCTCCAACGCTGCTTGACACCGCAAATCTAACTGCTTCATCCACCTGCAGTTAGCGGCTCGCGACTCCAGCCATTCATCTCGTGGCGGTCTCCTTGCTAAATCGCTCCACGGCTACGAAGGTCGTGATGTGTCCTCGACGAATGGACACATCACCGGCTTCGCTGATCACGAACACCGAATTCAGAAGAGAGAAGCCACAGCCCCGCATGCGACGCAGTGGACAGGTCCGCTGCCAGATGCGCGAACGACTCGCGCGTCTTAGTGCGGACGACAGAAAGTTACTCGCAGGAACGAGATTCGATGAGAGCGCAGCGAACAACTTTGGTCGGCACGAGCCCGGCGATGGTCGATCTCAAGGCGGAGATCGACCGCGTCGCGCGCTCGGATGCCAAGGTGTTGATCACGGGCGAGAGCGGCTCGGGCAAGGAACTCGTTGCCCTGGCTGTTCACAGCGGCAGCCAGCGCGCGGATCGCGCCTTCGTTGCCGTGAACTGCGCCGGGATGCCGGAAACGCTCCTCGAGTCGGAGCTGTTCGGGCACATGAAGGGCAGCTTCACCGGTGCGTATCGCGACAAGCTCGGCAAGCTCGAGATGGCCGACGGCGGGACGATGTTCCTCGACGAAATCGGGGAAATGACCATGCGCATGCAGGGCATGCTGCTGCGGTTCCTCGAGACCGGCGAACTGCAGAAGGTCGGCTCCGATCGAGCGGCCGGACGCGTCAACGTTCGCGTGATTGCCGCCACCAACCGCAACCTGCGCGACATGGTCGATCAGGGGACGTTCCGCGAAGACCTGTTCTACCGCCTCAACGTCATCCACCTGATGGTGCCGCCGCTGCGTGAACGCCGCGACGACATCCCGACGCTGGCGGAGCACTTTCTCGCCCACCTGACCAGCGGGAACGGCAACGGAAACGGCAACGGCAACCACTACACGGCGAGGCAGTTCGCGCCCGAGGCCGTCCAGGCGCTCGTCAAGCACCACTGGCCCGGCAACGTCCGCGAGCTCCAGAACGTCGTCGAGCGGCTCGCCGTCACCGTCACGACCGACGAAATCCGGCTAGCCGATCTGCCCACCGAAATCCGCGTGCGTCAGGGGATGGGCGTGACGCCGCGGCGCGAGCGTCGCCGGACCGTCGCCGACGACCTCTACAAGCGCCTGATCGATGAGCGGCAGTCATTCTGGGCCGTCGTCTATCCGCTCTACATGCAGCGCGAGATCACCAAGTCCAACGTGCGCGACCTCGTGCGCAAGGGTCTGGAGGAGGCGCGCGGCAACTACAAGATCGTGGCGCGCATCTTCAACATGGAGGCGCGCGACTACAAGCGCTTCCTCAATTTCCTCCGCAAGCACGATTGCCAGGTTCCGTTCAAGGAGTACCGCTGATGTCCCGCACTGGTCTCTCGACAGCGATCGCGATCGCGCTGGCCGCCGCGACGGCCGCGTACGCGCAGACCGCGACTCCGGTCACCCCGTCGCGCGAGTCACGGCCGCCGCTGCCTCGGCGCCCGAGCGCCGAGCGCGCCGGCACGCCGCCGACGCGCCGCCGCGTCACGGCGGAGTCACGCCACCTGCCGACTACGTCATCGGCATCGACGACGCGCTGGACGTCGTGTACTGGCAGGACAAGGACATGTCGGCGACGGTCGTCGTGCGACCGGACGGCAACATCTCGCTGCCACTGCTGAACGACATCAAGGCGGCCGGGCTGACGCCCGAGGAATTGCGCGCGGCAGGTCGCGAATGCCGCCGCGCAAGTTCGTCGAGGATCCGACCGTCAGCGTCGTGGTCAAGGCGATCAACAGCCGCAAGGTCTACGTCATGGGACAGGTGGCAAAGCCGGGCCCGTATCCATTGACGGATGCGACCAGCGTGCTGCAGATGCTCGCCACGGCCGGCGGCCTCAGCGAGTACGCAAAGACCGAGAAGATCACCATCGTGCGCACGGAGAACGGCAAGGAGACGTCGCGCACAAGTTCAACTACAAGAACGTTTCCGAAGGCAAAGTCGCTGGAGCAGAACATCGAGCTCAAGCCCGGCGACACCATCATCGTTCCGTAGCGCAGTGATGCAGGACTGAGAGATGGCAGCAAGAACAGTTTCGCTCGTGGCTGGCGGCGCGTGTTGTTGACGGCGATGTCGGCGTCTGCGCAGACACCGGCGTCGCGCCCGAGCGGCCGTACCGCGGCGTGTATGCGCAGCGGCACCGAGAAGCGCAGCAGGTGCTCACGGTCAACGGCTCGGTCGCGACCGGCTATGACACCGACGTTCTCCTGGGTGCAAACCAGGACGGCTCCGACCCATCGCCGTTCCGTACGCCTCGGGCGAGGGACGGTACAACCAGTTCGGCGGCGGACTCACTTACACGTCCGACTTGGACCGGCTGTCGGTTGGCGCGTCGCTCTCCTCGGTGCTGCGTCAGTACCCCGATCTGGACATCTCGCTGCTCACGAGTCATGCCGGCTCAGGCGGGCTCAGCTACACGTTCGGAAGAATCGAGCGGACGACGATTGACGGCAGTGGTGCGGTCACGTACCAGTCGCTGGGGGCGTTCCTGCCTTTTGCGGCGCTGGGAGATCCAACACTCGGGCAGGTGCCGGCGCCAGGGCAGGATTTCGGTGGCGCGCGAACGAATTACTTCCGTTACTCGTCGAGCGCTGGCATCACGCCAGCAATTGTCTCGCCGGGCCACGCTCACGGCGTCGTATAGCCGCGACGTCAGCGACTTCACGAATGGTGCACAGGGGCTGGATCAGCAGCGCGTGGCAGTTCGCTTCACTCGCGACGCTGTCGCGTTATCTCAGCCTGCGAATTGGATACGGGCTTACGTCGGCGAACTACGACTACCTCGTGAACGGCCGCAACTACCAGCACCACAACATCGATACGGGTGTGGATTACAGCCGTGACCTGTCGCTCACTCGCCGAACGAAGCTGGCGTTCAGCACCGGCGCCGCGGCGATCCGTGAGGGTGAGACGACCAGGTACGACGTCATCGGCTCGGCATCACTCAATCGCGAAATCGGCCGCACGTGGAATGCCGTCGCCGCCTACAGCCGCAATGCCGGCTTCATCGAGACGATCGGCGCTGCCGACCTTCTACGACAGCATCAACGCGTCGATCGGCGGTTGATCAGCAATCGGCTGTCGTTCCGCGCCGGCGCGGGCGCATCGCGCGGGAACGTCGGCTACACCACATCGAGCAGTGACGCACGACGGCTTCGACACGGTCACCGGATTCGCGGGGCTGGAGCGTGCATTGACGCGCAATCTGGCGCTGGGCCTGAACTACACCTACTACCGATACAACTTCGACGACGCCGTGGTGTTCGTCACTCCTCTGCAACCCAGGGTCAATCGCCACAGCGTCAACGTCACGCTCAACGCGTGGGCGCCGATCTTCAAGCACGGAAGGAAACCGAATGCTACCCGGTAAGGCCTACAAGCCCGAGGACATCCTCCAGATCCTGCGTCCGGCGGATCTGGCTGCTGCTGGTGCCAGTGGCGGTCGTCGGCGCCATCGTGCGCAGTCGTGGTGCACAAGCTGCCCGACAGGTACCGGTCCGAGACCGTGATCCTCGTGGTCCCGCAACGGGTGCCCGAGAGCTACGTGCGATCGACGGTCACGACACGCATCGAGGACCGTCTGCAGTCGCTCAGCCAGGAGATCATGAGCCGGACGCGGCTCGAGAAAATCATCCAGGATTTCAATCTCTACGCCAGACGCACGTAAGACCGGGATCATGGAGGACATCGTCGAGCAGATGCGGCGGGACATCGACCTCCAGGTCGTCCGCGGCGATGCCTTCAAAATCAGTTACGTCGGCGACAACCCGCGTACCGTCATGCATGTCACCGAACGGCTGGGGTCGCTGTTCATCGACGAGAGCATCCGCGATCGCGCGACGCTCGCCGAAAACACGAGCGACTTTCTCGAGCAGCAGCTCGAGGAGGCACGGCTCCGACTGGTCGAGCACGAAAAGAAGCTCGAGGAGTACCGGCAGCAGTATCGCGGGGCAACTGCCGTCGCAGCTCGATTCCAATCTTCAGGCACTCCAGGGCGTGCAGCTGCAGATTCAGAACCTGGTCGAATCGATCGAACCACGACCGCGAGGCCAGCTGGTGCTTGCAGCGCCAGATCGCCGACCTCGAGCAGCGAGGAGGCCGCGGCCGCGGCAGGCGAACCAGCGGCGGCGGACGATGACGGCGCTACGACGCTGGCGCAGCAACTGGCGATCGCCAAGGAGCAATCTCGACCGCACTGCAGACCCGGCTGAAACCGGATCATCCAGACGTCAAGAAGGCGGCAGGACTGGTTCGCGACCTGGAGTCGAAGGTCGCGGCAGAAGAAGCGGCACGCCGCTCACGCCGGTCACCCCTGCGGCACCCTGGGCGTACGTCGCGCTCCCGACGCCTCCAGGACTACCGGACGGAGCTGGAATTGCTGGAGCGACAGATCGCCAGCAAGCAGGCAGAGGAGCAGAGGCTCCAGGCGCAGATCGGCAGCTATCAGGCGCGCGTCGAGGCCGCGCCCCGAGCGTGAGTCCGAGATGACGGAGTTGACGCGCGACTACGTGACGCTGCAGCAGATGTACACGTCGCTCCTCACCGAAGAAGGAGGACTCGAAGATGGCGGCAGAACCTCGAGAGGCGACAGATCGGCGAGCAGTTCAAAGTGCTCGATCGGGCGCGTCTCCCCGAGAAGCCGTTCAGCCCGAACCGTCCACGGCTGACGGCGATGGGCCTGGCTGCCGGTCTTGGCGTTGGGGTCCTGTTGATTGGATTGCTCGAGTATCGCGACCAGAGCTTCAAGGCGGATCACGAGATCGTGCGATTGCTCGCGCTGCCGGTCCTCGCCGTTGTGCCGATGATGCAGTCGGCAGCGGAAAAGAAGTGGGCTTTCAGAAAGCGACTCTTGATCGCGTTCGCGTGCACCACGACCGTTCTCGCTCGGTTTCGCCGTCGTCACCTACACGTTCATCTTCTGAGCGGCCATCGATGTACGAACGATTCTTCGGATTCCGTGAACGACCCTTCGACCTGACGCCGAGCCCCCGGTTTCTCGTCATGACCGAGGGGCACCGCGAAGCGTTGAGCAACCTCGAATACGCGATCTCGTCGAGAAAGGGAATCACGCGTACTGCTGGGTGATGCGGGCTGCGGCAAGACGACGATCGTCCGGACGGCGATCGACCGGCAGCCGTCTCAGGTGCACTGTGTGCACGTGACCAACCCGGCTCTCACCCGCGAAGAATTCGTCGAGACCCTGGCGACACAGTTTGGGTTGAGCGGCGAAGCGGCGCAGTCGAAGGCCACGCTGCTGCGCGAACTGGAGGAACTGCTGCGGCGGCGGCGCGCCGAGGACGAGACGACAGTCCTGGTCGTCGACGAGGCCCAAAGCCTGTCGGCTGATCTGCTGGAAGAAATTCGCCTGCTCGCGAATATCGAAACCTCGGAAGAGAAGCTGCTCTCGTTGATCCTGGCCGGCCAGCCGGAACTGGCCGAGCAGCTGAACCAACCGTCGCTGCGGCAATTCAAGCAGCGCATTGCGCTGCGCTGCGAATTGAATCCGCTGACGCCGCAGGAAACGCTCGCGCTACCTGGCTGGACGCGTCCGCGCGGCAGGTGGTGTGGCGTCCCGCGTCTTCAGCCGCGAAGCAGCCACGCTTGTTGCACGCGCATTCCGGCGGCGTTCCCCGGGTGATCAACGTGCTCGCCGACAACTGCGCTGCTCGCCGCCTTCGGCAAGCAGAGCAAGCAGGTCACCGCCGCCCTGGTGACGGAGGTCGCTGAGGACTTCAATCTGTCACGAACGGAATCCGCCACTGCGCCGGCAGACAGCTCCGACGAGTCGCACCGATCTCGCGTCAACGACGAGCCACCGGCCGCCGGTGCTACCAATCGCGCAGGTATCGCTGCTGGCGATTCCAGTACGTCCAACGGAGACGGATTCGAGTCCGCATCGCGTCGAGGAAGAGCCCGCGGCGACGGGCACCTCATTGTTCAAAGCGTTTTCAGCGGCGCGACGCTTTCCGTTCCTGGGCCGCAGAGGTACAGCATGAGCCGCGTTTACAACGCGATGCGCCAGGCTGCCGAAGAGCAGCAGGACCGTCGCACCGCGACGGTCGAACTGCCACCGGCCGTGGACTTCGTCGACGAATCGTTTCCACAGGAAGAGTTTGCCGGCGAACACACCGTCGCCGCATCCGGTGTCGCGGGCGGCGCAGCGTGTCTCACGCCGGCACTGCCGCACGCTGCCGAGGACACACGCGACGCCGCGACGAGACGGAACCGGCGACGATCGCGACCGCAGCACCAGCGGCCGAGGTGTTCGACCGCATCGCCACGCGCTATGAGGGCAAGACCGTGATCGACACCGAGATGTCGGCGCAGTCGCGCGAGCAGTATCGACGCCTCGCGGCCACGCTGCATCAGGCGCAGGCACTGAACGGCATCAAGGTCGTCATGATTACGAGCGCGCTCGTCGCGGAAGGAAAGACGTTGACCGCGTCCAACGTCGCGCTCACGCTCAGCCAGTCGTACCAGAAACAGGTGCTGCTGATCGATGCCGATTTGCGCCGGCCGTCGATGCAGGAGGTGTTCGGGATTCCGGGCGGTCCGGGCTGGCAGAGGGGCTCACGTCGCACGCTCGAGAGTGCGGTTCCTGTGCATCAGGTTTCGCCGCGGCTCGGCATCCTGCAGGCGGGACGACCGACGTCGGATCCGATCGCGGCCCTCACCTCCGAACGCATGCGCCGGCTGATCGACGAAGCGCGAAAGAACTTCGATTGGGTGATTCTCGACACGCCGCCGGTCGCACTGCTGACCGACGCGAGCCTCGTCTCGTCGATGACTGACGGCGCCGTCATCGTCGTCAGGGCGGGGCACACACCCTATGAACTCGTCGAGCGTGCTGTCGCAGCTATCGGCCGTGACCGCACGCTCGGCGTGGTCCTCAACCAGGCGGAACCTCACTCGAAGGAGTATTACGCCAAATACCCGTACGCGTCCGGCGCCGCTGCGAAGTAGGTGGCGATGCTGCGAGTCCTGGCACAGCGTCTCAGCGCTCGTTCGCTGACGCTGATCGTTCTCGAGACGGCGCTCATCGTCTCCGCGATCGCCGTGGCGGCGTACATCCGCCTTGGCGAGTTCGCGGTTGACGTGGCACTCGTACGAGAACGGGATTGCCAAGGCCTTCCTGATCGCAGCGGTCACGCAGGTGTGCCTGTACTACGCCGACCTGTATGACCTGCGCCTGTTCGTCGATCGTCGCGAGTTCGTCGATCCGGCTCACGCAGGCGCTTTCGTCGGCATCGCTCATCCTGGCGGTTCTCTATTTCTGGTTTCCCGCTCTCATCATCGGACGTGGCGTGTTCCTGATTGCCGCGTTCCTGGTGATCGGGCTCGTCAGCGGATGGCGCTGGCTGTTCGAGTGGGTCAGCGGCCAGTTAGCACCACGCGAGCGACTGCTGCTGGTCGGCACGACGGCACCGGCCGTTGCACTCGCGCGCGAACTGTTCGAACGTCGTCACGAACTCGGCGTCGAGATCGTCGGCTTCGTCGAACCGGATCCGGCGCGCGGTCGGAGCACCGGTCATCAATCCTGGCGTGATCGGTACCATCGAGGACATTCCCTCCATCGTCCGCGCCCGAAACGTCGATCGCGTGGTCGTCAGCCTTGCCGATGCCCGCGGCCGGCTGCCGATGGACAAGCTGCTCGAGATGAAGCTCGACGGCGTCACGTTCGATCATCTGGCGTCGGTCTACGAGTCGTACACCGGCAAGATCGCGGTCGAGAACCTGCGTCCGAGCTGGCTGATTTTTTCGTCAGGGTTCAAGAAATCCGCCGTGCTCTCGACCGCGAAGCGACTGCTGGATCTGGTCGCCGCCGGGTTCGGCCTTGTTCATCGCCGCGCCGATGATGGCGCTCGTTGCCGTCGCGATCAGGCTGACGTCAGCCGGGCCCGTGTCTCTATCACCAGCAGCGCGTCGGCCAGCACGGCCGCATCTTCACGGTGCACAAGTTCCGGTCGATGCGCCACGACGCCGAGGCCGGACACCGGTCCGGTCTGGGCGTGCGAAGGACGGCGACCCGCGCGTCACGTCGATCGGCCGATTCCTGCGTCGCAGCCGGCTCGACGAAGCTGCCGCAGCTCTGGAACGTGCTCAAGGGCGACATGAGCTTCGTCGGTCCACGGCCGGAACGTCCCGAGTTCGTCGCCGAGCTGACGCGCCAGATCCCGTTCTACGGCCAGCGGCATGTGCGTGCGGCCTGGCCTCACCGGCTGGGCGCAGGTCCGTTACACCTACGGCGCCAGCGTCGAGGACGCGCTGCAGAAGCTGCAGTACGACCTGTTCTACATCAAGAACCTTTCGCTCGCGCTCGATCTGTTCATCATCCTGGATACGGTCAAGACCGTCCTGCTGCGAAAGGGGGCGTGATGAGACGCATGATCAGCGGCCACAGCCGAACCGATCGTCAATGCCATGAGCATCGACGTGGAGGACTACTTCCACGTCAGCGTGTTCGACGGCATCGTTCCACGATCGCCGTGGGACGACATGGAGAGCCGCGTCGTGCGCAACACCGAGCGGCTGCTCGACATCTTCGACGAGTACGAAGTGCGCAGCACGTTCTTCGTGCTCGGCTGGGTCGGCGAGCGTCATCCCGGACCTGGTACGCGAGATCGCCGAGCGCGGGCACGAGGTCGCGTCGCACGGTTACGCCCACCGCCTCGTCTACGATCAGACGCCGCAAGGCGTTCCGCGACGACGTGCGTCGGGCGCAAGGCATTGCTCGAGGATTCCTGCGGACGGCCGGTGTATCGGGTACCGCGCGCCGAGCTACTCGATCACGCCACGATCGTTGTGGGCGCATCGACATCCTCATCGAGGAAGGCTATAGCTACGATTCGAGCATCTTTCCGATCCGTCACGATCGCTACGGCATTCCGGTCTCGGGTCGCGAGCCGTACGCGATTCATCGTGACTGCGGATCGTTAGTCGAGGTTCCCGGGTCGACCACGCAACTCGGCACGATGAATCTGCCGGTCGCCGGAGGCGGCTACTTCCGCATCCTCCCGTACTGGTGGACGCGATGGGGCATCAGCCGGGTCAACCAGCCGAGCAGCGGCCGGCAGTGTTCTACCTGCATCCGTGGGAGATCGATCCCGACCAGCCGCGGCTCAAGGCCGGCCGGCTCAGCACGCTTCCGTCACTATCGCAACCTGCACAGCACCGAAGCACGATTCCGGCAGCTGCTGACGGACTTCAGATTCGGCACCATGGAGCGACTTGTCAGCGACGCCCGACGTACGATTCACGGCCCCAGCGAGCGCCGCACTTTCGCTCCCGTACTCGTGGTGACTGCGCCGCCTCAGCGACAACAGGTGGGACTCGGCCGCACAGATACGACGGGCATCGCGTACACGACAACGTCGGCCGCGACACCTGGAATGGATTCGTTGCCTCTCACCCGGGGGCACAGTCGAACATCTGTGGGAATGGCGCGAGATCTTCACCACGGTGTTCGGTCACCGCACCTCTTACCTGGCCGCGACTCGCGGCACGGAAATTGTTGGCGTTCTTCCTCTCGCATTCGTCGCGTCGCGTCTGTTCGGGCGCTCGGCCGTTTCGCTGCCGTATGCCAACTACGCCGGTATGCTTGCGCTCGGGACGCCGTGCCCAGACTGCATGATCGCGCAGGCGCGTCAGGCATCGCGAGGAGCCTTTGGGGCGCCCCGAATCGAGATTCGCAACGTCGATCGTCAGTTACCGGAATTTCCGTGCCACGAGCACAAGGTTGGCGCCAGGCTTACGACTGCCTCAAAGCCCAGAACTTCTTTGGAGCCGCATTGACAAAAAGGTGCGCAACCAGGTCCGAAAGGCGCAGAAGGAAGGACTCACCGTCGAGAGTGGCGGATCCGAACTAGTCGATTCGTTTTATGGCGTGTTCGCTCGCAATATGCGAGACCTCGGCACACCAGTTTTCCCTCGTGCGTTATTCAGCGGCGGTCCTTCACCGTCCGCGAGTTATACACGTGTGTTCGTCGTGCGGCGGGCGCAGACACCAGTCGCTGCGTCGATCGCCTTGTCGTGGCGTGACACCATGCTTGTGCCCTGGGCGTCGTCTTCGCGCGAGTTTCGTCATCTCTGCCCGAACATGCTTCTCTATTGGCACATGCTTGAAACGGCCGTCCGTGAAAAACTGAGCGTGATTTGATTTTGGTCGCTCGACTCGCGACGGCGGGACACATCGTTTCAAACAACAGTGGGGCGCTGAGTCATTCCCACTTCACTGGGAGTTCGTGATGCTGCACGGCGGCGAACCGCGGATCACGGTGCATCGAATCCGCATGGAATTCTTGATTCGCGCATGGCAGCACCTCCCGCTGAGCGTCGCGAACATGCTCGGCCTCGAGTGATTCGACACATCACCTGAGCCGATACACCGCTGCTCGAGCGGCCGGAGGCCCGCCGCGATCCTCGACTTCATGGCTACCGGGTCTCTGGCAACCACATGCACCTGAGACGGCAGGTTTCCTGACGTCCGCACATTTCCAGTGGATACAAGATTTCGTGAACTTCTCCGTCACGGTGGGGTGTTCGGCCTTGGCGCGATTCTCTCGCGTCTAGCCTCGATACTGCTTCTCCCGCTTTACACGCACTATCTGTCGCCGGCGGATTACGGCATCATCGCGCTCGTCGATCTGACGGCCGGTTTGCTTGGCCTGGCGGGCAGCGCTGGAATTGCGAACGCCGCAACGCGCGAACATTTCCGGCGGGAATCGTCGAGGGAACTGGATGGCGTCTGGTGGACCGCCCTGCTCATGGTCGCAGGGTCGATCACGGTCGTCGTGGCGACGGCGTTCATCTTCATCGCACCGTTGGCACGCATATCTTTCGGCGGCGAAGTCCCACAAGCTGGCGTGTATCTGTCGCTCGCACTGCCGACGCTGTGGTTGGGTACCATCACGAACGTGCTCGACTCGTATTTTCGAGCTGAGAAGGCATCGACGTTTCTCGTCAGCGTCAACACCGCGCGTCTGATAGTGAACATTCTTCTCAATGTGACGTTGCTCGCCTTATTCCACCAGGGTGTCAGCGCGGTTCTGATAGGGAATCTGATTACCGCAGCACTTGTCCTGATCGTTCAAGGCTGGACTTTCGTACGATTCAGACCAAACGTCGACATGGAACCGGCTTCTCGTGCGCCCGTATTGGAGATTCGGATGGCCGCTGGTTCTTTACGGGTTTTTGTCTGCGGTGATGCACGAAGCCGACCGCTTCATTTTGCGGCTCTTCATGGACCTCAAGGAAGTAGT
>CAVUKN010000004.1:0-871468 GCA_963742105.1 uncultured Acidobacteriota bacterium
CCCGGCCCTCAGTACGTCTTCCACGATCTGCCGATCGAGCACCCGCTTTTCCGTACGCAGTTCGACGTGAAGGTGCTGCCGCAGATTCCCTCGATCCAGCATTGGCGGCAGTACGGCGGGCCCGGAGCGCCGACCTCCGAGCGCGGTGAGGACAGCGCCGTTCCCTGGATTCGCGCGATCACTGACGAGAAGGGCAACGTCATGGTCGTCAGCACGCATAACACCGACATCACCGATGCGTGGGAACGCGAAGGCGAAGATCCGCGCTACTTCTACCAGTTCTCTCCTGACGGCTACGCCCTCGGGATCAACGTGATCCTGTATGCGATGACGCACTAGGAAGGGAACAGGGGACAGGGGACAGGGGACAGGAGGGGAACAGGGGGCAGGGGCCGCCCCTGCCCCCTTTGTGCCCTGCCCCCTTTTCCCTGTCCCCTGTCAACTACGAAACATTTCGTATTGACATCTACGAAGCATGTCGTACATGATCCGCCGCATGAAGCGACGGCCGACCGACGCGGAGCTTGCCATCCTGCGGGTGCTCTGGAATCGCGGGCCCAGCACTGTGCGCGAGGTGGCGGAGGCGATGCGGCATCAGGGGGCGTACACCACCGTGCTCAAGACGCTGCAAATCATGACCGAAAAGGGGCTGGTGCGGCGCGACGAGGCGGAGCGGAGCCACGTGTATGAGGCCGTCGCCTCGGAGGCCTCGACGCAACGCCAACTCGTCACCGACCTGATGCAGCGTGTCTTCGAGGGGTCGGCCGCAAAGCTCGTGCTCCAGGCATTGCGGGCTGGACAAGCGTCGCCGGACGAACTTGCCGAAATCCGGCGGCTGCTCGACGCGCATCGTACCGAGAAGAATCGGGGAGGGCGCTCATGACCGCGTTGACCGACGTCATCGGCTGGACCCTGCTGCACTTCGTGTGGGAAGGCACGCTCATCGCGGGAGTGACCGCCTTGTTCCTCGCCGCGCTCCGCGGCGCCTCGCCGCGATGGCGCTACATCGTCGTGTGCGGCGGCCTGGCGCTATCGCTCGCGGCAGCGGTCGTGACACCACTGGTGCTCCTCGGGCTCGAGCAAGCGTCTCCGATCGTCTCGACACCGGTGGAACTGCCGCGTCGTATTCTGGCGACCGCGACCACGGTCTCCCAGGTGATTAATCCCGCGGTGGCCGCAACGACGTCACCCGATCCGCCCACCTTCAAAGTCGCTCTGACGACGTTCGTCTCGTTCTGGGTGGCAGGCGTCCTGTTACTGACGACGAGATTGGGTCTCGGTTGGTGGCAGGTGCGGCGGCTGCATGCCGCAGCGTTTGAGGCTCCCGCTTCGGAGTGGCTCGCCGTCGCGACGCGTATCGCGGAGCGGCTAGGCCTGCCGCGGCCGATTCACGTCATCGATTCGGATGCGGTCGATACGCCGACGGTGATCGGATGGCTCAGGCCGGTGGTGCTGCTGCCGGTCGCGGTACTCGCCAACCTCAGTCCCGGACAGGTGCAGGCCATCCTTGCCCACGAGCTCGCGCACGTGCGGCGCCATGACTTCATGGTCAATCTGCTGCAGACCATCGCCGAGACGCTGCTCTTCTATCATCCGGCGGTCTGGTGGCTGTCGGCGCGCATCAGGATCGAGCGCGAACACTGCTGCGACGACGTCGCCGTGGAGGTGTGCGGCGATCCGATTGGATACGCGGAGGCGCTGACCACGATTGCGAGTCTGGTGCGTGTGCCAAGAGGCGTCACTCCCAGCGGGTCGCTCGCCCTTGCGGCAACCGGCGGTTCGCTGCTGCATCGTGTTCGCCGCCTGTTGCACCTCCCGGTCGAAAACGACCGCCGCGGGCCGAAGGCGCCGTTCGTCATCGCGGCGACGATGTTGGTGATCGTGCTCGCCGGTGCCAGGCTGCTGGTGGTCGCGCAAGCGCCGCCGCCGCTCGACGATCCACGGCTCGCGCGGCATCTCGGCCCGATGGACGTCAATCGCATTCTCGGGTTCGATTTGTTCCCCGGGCCGGTGCGCTATGCCACTGACGACCCGGCCGATGCGCGCGCCTGGGATGTGAAGGTCGCGTATCCGGGTGGCGAGCAGGCCGTCCTCGGATTCACCGCCCGCAGTCTCATTCGCTACGCGTATTGGCTCGACGAAACTCCGGTGATGGAGGGTCCATCGTGGCTGGACAGCGGGTCGAACAGCCTGCATGCGGAGACGAGCGCTGACGTGCCGACCGATGTCGATTTTCGCGAAGCGATCCGGGTGGCGTTGGAGGGCCAGTACCGGATTTCGATTCGCCATGAATCCCGTCTGATCCCGGTACTCGGGCTGCAACCGGTCGCACCCGGTGCACTCGGCCCTAACCTTCGCCCAGCCAGCGCCGACTGCATCGAGGACATCCGCCAGCGCACGGACCTGCTGGGACCGTCGCTGCACGCACGGGGTCAGGTGGTGGTTCCGTTCTGTGGCGTGGATCACACGATACGCGGACCAATCGGTTATCGCGTCACGCTGGCCCAGCTCGCCGGATCCCTGCGTCGGTTCGGAATGGCGCCCGATGACGAGCCGGCGCGGGAAGTGATCGACCAAACCGGCATGAACGGCGTCTATGATTTTGAGCTGAACCTCGGCTTCCTGCCGCTGGCGGCGATTGCCACTGAGCATCCGGCGGTCGGAATCGGCTTCGGTCCGATGATCCGCACCTTTCCTCAGGCGCTCGAGGAACAACTCGGGCTCAAGCTGGTGCCATCGGAAACGCCGCGGGAGGTTGTCGTAATTGCCACTGCGCAGCAGGCCGCGCATCGGAGGGCGTTCGACGCCGAGCGGGAGCTCGCCAGTCGTATCGCCGATTAGTGTGGTGGCCTGGCATGGTGCCTTGTGACACCGTGCCACCCGGCAGGGCGAGTCCGGTAGGACCGGCGAAAACGGTAGAAGTTGGGCACAGACGCCCTCGCCCGCGCTGGAGCTGTGGGCGGATCAGCGCGGTTTTGGGAGCGCGATGCGGATTCGCACCCGGGCCCGCTACGAGTCAAAAGCCTCGGGCGGGGCAGCAGGAGGACGCGTGAAGAAGTCGATTGTGGCGGCGCTGACGATCGCGGCGGCGGTGGCAGGCGGGCCGATTCTGTGGGCACAGCTGCCGCTTCCCGGGCCGCCAGTCGATCCGGATTCACAGTTCGAGGCGGCGTCGATCAAAGCCGCGGACCCTTCGTCTCCCGGCTCCCGGATGATGATGATGCCGGGACGGGTCGAGGCTGATAACGTGCCGGTGCGGCTCCTGATGCGTCAGGCGCTGCGCGTCCAGGACTATCAAATTCTGGGATTGCCGGACTGGGTCAGCAACGACCGGTACACGATCGTGGCGAAGGCGCCCGACGGATCGCCACAAAACGCCATGCCGGTCATGCTTGCCAATCTGTTGAAAGATCGCTTCAAGCTCCTCATGCACATGGAGAGCCGCGAGCTGCCGATCTTCAATCTCGTCGTCGCCAGACAGGACGGAAAGCTCGGTGCTGGCCTGAAGCCGACGCCGGCGGAATGCCAGGCGGAGATACAGGCTCGTCGCGGCGGTCCGCCGCCAAACGGCCCCGCCGGTCCGGGCGGCGCACGCGGTCCCGCGACGGCTCCGCCGCCCCCGCCGCCGCTCGATTTCAATGCGCCGATGCCGTGCGGCATGATGCGGATCGGTCCCGGTATCGCCAACGCCACCGGGCAGCCGCTCGCCCAGGTCGTACAGTTCCTGTCACAATTCACCGGTCGTCCTGTCTACGACAAGACCGGACTCACCGGCATGTATGACTTCAACTTGAAATGGGCACTGGAACCAGGGGGCGGCGGCGGACCATTCGGTGGGCCTCCCCCCGGAGCCCAGCCACCGCCGGTTGATCCCGATGCGCCGAACATCTACACGGCCGTTCAGGAGCAACTCGGTCTCAAGCTCGAAAACGCCAAGGGTCCCGTGGACGTCATCGTCATCGATCGCATCGAGCGGCCGATGCTGGATTGAACGGCGGGCCTGATTCGGCCTGTTGCTGCGGCGCAATAGATGTCCGTTATGAAGATGGACTCGCGAGTGGACGCGTACATCGCGAAATCAGCCGATTTCGCCAGGCCGATACTTGCGCACTTCCGTGCGGTCGTCGAAGAGGCCTGCCCGGACGCGGTCGAGACGATCAAGTGGGGGACACCGTCGTTCACCTACTGCGGGTCGGCGCTCTGCAGCATGGCGGCCTTCAAGCAGCACTGTTCGGTGGGCTTCTGGAGGGCGAACCTGCTGACGCTCAATGGCAAGCCGCTCGGCATCGGCGCTGACGGACAGCTGTCGCACATCACCGCCATCAAGGACCTGCCGTCGCGCAGCACCCTCATCCGACTCGTCAAGCAGGCGGCCAAACTGAATGCCGACGGCGTGAAAGAATCAGTGATGTCAGGTCGAAGTCGCACCCCGCGGGAAGCGCCGCCGGTGCCGCCCGATCTGAAGCGCGCGCTCGCGACACACCAGAAGGCGCGCGAGGCGTTCCAGGCATTCCCACCGAGTCACCAGCGCGAATACGTCGAATGGATCACGGCGGCCAAGCGTGAGGAGACGCGCGCGCAGCGGGTTGCGACAACCCTGGAATGGCTCAGCGAGGGCAAGCCGCGCAACTGGAAATACATGAAGTGAGCACGAGTGCTCGGGCTCGAGCGGACGTCCGCGTCTCGAGCGTCATCGCGCCGGCGTCTGGCCGGCCACCCGGGAGTGTTCCACTTTCCACTTCTGTACAATCGGTGTGTGTCCACTCCGCGTGATCTGAACATCTGCAGCAACATCCTGGAAACCATCGGCAATACGCCGATGGTGCGAATCAACGCCATCACGCGCGGCGCGACCGACGCGACCGTTCTCGTCAAGCTCGAAACGTTCAATCCGGGTAACTCGATCAAGGACCGGATGGCTGTCCGGATGATCGAGGACGCCGAAAAATCCGGGGCGCTCAAGCCCGGCGGCACGATCATCGAGGGCACATCGGGGAACACCGGAATGGGGCTGGCGATTGCTGCCGTGGTCAAGGGATACCGGTGCATCTTCACCACCACCGACAAGCAGTCGAAGGAGAAGATCGACGCCTTGAAGGCGTTCGGTGCGGAGGTGATCGTCTGCCCGACCGACGTCGACCCCGAGGATCCGCGATCGTATTACTCCGTATCCTCCCGCCTCGAGCGGGAGATTCCGAATGCCTGGAAGGCCAATCAGTACGACAACCTGTCGAATACCGCGGCCCATTACGAGCAGACGGCGCCCGAGATCTGGAAGCAGACCGACGGCAAGGTGACACACCTCGTCGTCGGCGTCGGCACCGGCGGTACCGTCAGCGGCGTCGGCCGCTACCTGAAGGAGCGCAATCCGCGCATCAAGGTGTGGGGAATCGACACCTACGGCTCGGTGTTCAAGAAGTACAAGGAAACCGGGATCTTCGACAAGAACGAGATCTATCCGTATGTCACCGAGGGCATCGGCGAAGACTTCCTGCCGAAGAACGTCGACTTTTCCATCATCGACCACTTCGAGAAGGTCACCGACAAGGACGCGGCGGTCATGACCCGCCGGCTGGCGCGTGAGGAAGGCATTTTCGCCGGCAACTCAGCGGGATCGGCGATGGCCGGCGTGCTGCAGCTTCGCGAGCACTTCACGCGCGACGACATCGTCGTCGTCATCTTCCACGACCACGGCTCGCGCTACCTCGGCAAGATGTACAACGACGAGTGGATGCGAGCGAAGGGGTTCCTCGAGGTGACCGGCATGACCGCCCGCGACCTCGTCGCGCTGGGCGTGTCGGGCGAGCTGTATGCCGTGGAGTGCAGCCGTCCCATCGAGGAGGCCGTGCGGATCATGAGCGATCACGACTTCTCGCAGATTTCAATCACCAATCAGGGGCGCGTCGTCGGGTCGCTCAACGAGGCGCACCTGTACGACCAGTTCGTGCGTGACCCCGACCTGAAGAAGAAGCCGGTCGAGGCGATCATGCAGCCGGCCTTCCCGTTCGTCGACGTCTCGACGCCGGTGGAACTGCTGTCGACCATGATCAGCCTGACCAATCCCGCCGTTCTGGTGCGTGATTTCAAGACCGACAAGACGTTCATCATCACGAGGTCCGACATCATCCGCGTGCTCATGTGAGCGGCGGCGGGGTGCGAGGGAGACACTCGAGGGTGCGAGGGGGGTGACGCTCGCGGGTGCGAGGGGGGACGCTCGCGGGTGCGAGGCGGGTGACGGCGGGTGCGAGGGTGACGCTCGCGGGTGCGAGGGGGCTGACACTCGCGGGTGCGAGGGAGCGACACTCGAGGGTGCGAGGCTGACGCTCGCGGGTGCGAGGGAGCTGACGCTTGCGGGTGCGAGGGGCTGACACTCGCGGGTGCGAGGGGGTGACGCTCGGGGGTGCGAGGGAGACACTCGAGGGTGCGAGGGTTGACGCTTGCGGGTGCGAGGCTGATGCTTGCTGGTGCTAGCTTCACCCCCGATGGTGCGAAGCCAAATAGCTTGCGAGGGCATTGAGGAGGCGATGGTCGTCGACGCAGTGCAGATATCGCGACACGAGTTGAATTGCTTGTCGCAGTAATCGCGCACGGGCGTTCCGCTTGCCGCGATTTGCGGCCACATTCCGCAGGCATGCGGCGTGCTCTGACGAGATTCGTGAGTGGCGCCAGGCATTACAGCGAACTGATAGTCTGGCAACTGGCCGACGCGATTCGCGTGAACGTATTCGCGCTGACCGGGCGACCTGAGTTCAGGCAGGATTTCAAGCTGCGGTCCCAGACCGACGACGCGATTGCGTCAGTGTGCCGCAATATTGCCGAAGGATTCGGCGGCACAGATGCCGAGTTCCGACACTACTTGATTATCGCGAGGATGTCACTGAACGAAGTATCCGACTCGCTCCGATCCGCCCGCTTAAAGAACTACATACGCGAGGATGATGTGCACCCGATTTCTGCCCTCAGCCGTCGGCTGCATCGAGCGCTCGCCGGACTAATCCAGCACTTGGAGAACAAATTAGCGCGAACCCGCCGCCGGCAATCGAGCGAAACATAGGGGCGCGGCGGCCCCCAGCGGGCGCTTTCAACTGGCACCAGGCGAGCGTCAGTCCACCTCGCACCAACGAGTGTCCGGCCCTTGCACCCACCGAGGTTCAGCCTCGCACCGACGAGTGTCGCGCCTCGCACCCACAAGGTTCAGCCTCGCACCAACGAGTATCGCGCCTCGCACCCACCAGGTTCAGCCTCGCACCGACGAGTGTCCGCCCCTCGCACCAACGAGTGTCGCGCCTCGCACCCACAAGGTTCAGCCTCGCACCAACGAGTATCGAGCCTCGCACCCACGTATCGAGCCTCGCACCCACCAGGTTCAGCCCCGCACCAACGAGTGTCGCGCCTCGCGCGGATCGCATACGATCGCTCCCGCTGTGCGACCGAAGTCGGTTCAGGAAACATTCACCGGGGCGCTCGACGGGTTGCTCGAGCAGGTGAAGCGGGACCGGGCGATCCTTGCCGCGGTGCTGTGCGGCAGCCTGTCGCACGACACGGTCTGGGCGCGGTCCGACATCGATTTGCTGCTGATCACCATCGACGATCGCACCACCGGTCTCTCCGATATCGCGCTGAACGCCGACGGCGTCAACGTGCACGCATTGTTGATGCCGCGCAGCGAGTTCCGCCGAACGGTGGAAGGCTCGGTCAACAACTCGTTCTTCCATTCGTTCCTCGCCAAGGGGCGTCTGCTGTATACGCACGATCCGTCGATTGCGGATCTCTGTGCCGGCCTGCACACGATCGGGGAGCGCGACTCGCAGCTCCAGCTCCTGCGCGCGGGGACTGCCGCGCTGCCGCCCATCGACAAGGCACACAAATGGTTCGTGACGCGCGGTGACCTCGACTACACGGCGCTCTGGATTCTCTTCGCCGCCACATCTCTGGCGAGAATCGAGGTGATCGGACGGCGCCTGCTCGCCGATCGCGAAGTACTCCTGCAGGCGCTGGCCCTCAATCCGGGTTTGTTCGAGACGGTCTACACGAAACTGCTGAACACTCGGAAGACCAAGAAGGACGTTCAGGCGGCTCTCGACGCGATTGACACCTATGTCGCCGATCGCGCGCCGCAGGTGTTCGCGCTCGTGATCGATTACCTTCGCGATGCGGCGGATGTCCGATCGAGCAGCGAGATCGAAGCGCACTTCAAGCGCCACTACGACGTCGGCGGCGTGGTCACGGCCTGCGAGTATCTCGCCCATCGAGGCCGGATCGGCAAAGCCGCCACGTCGGTGCGGCTCACCAAGCGGAGCACCGTTGACGTGGAGGAGCTGGCGTTCTTTTTCAGCGACGGCCATGACTAAGGGCCGCACGAAAGAAACACCAGCTTCGGCAGCCGGTGCGAAGGCGCGGACGACGGTGGCCGTGCAGGGGGCACGTGTCCACAACCTGAAGAACATCTCGCTCGAGATTCCGCGCGACCGGCTGGTGGTGATTACCGGCCTCTCCGGCTCGGGAAAGTCGAGCCTGGCATTCGACACGATTTACGCCGAAGGTCAGCGCCGTTACATGGAGTCGCTGTCGAGTTACGCGAAGCGGTTCGTGGCGCAGGTCGCGAAGCCGGACGTCGACTTCGTGTTCGGCCTCTCGCCGGTGATCTCGATCGAGCAGAAGACGGTAATGAGCAATCCACGTTCGACCGTCGGCACCATGACCGACATCGCGGGCTATCTCAACCTGCTATTCGCCACCATCGGGCAGTCGCATTGCCCGCGCACGGGCGAGCCGACGCCCGCCAGATCGGCCAGCCAGATCCTCGAGGCGATCCTGTCACTGCCCGCCGGGACCGACGTCGAGCTGCGCGCTCCAGTGTTCAAGCTGTACGGTGAAGACCTCGACGTCGTCTTCACGGAGATCCGCAAGAAGGGGTGCCGCCGGATCGTCATCGACGGCAGGCCGTTCGATCTCTCGGCAGACACTGCCCTGCCGGAGGACGGGGAAGCGCTGGATGCGATCGTCGACCGGTTCGTCGTCGGGCCGCAGCACGAGAAGGCGATCCGCGCCGGTATCGCCGCGGCGCTGCTGGTTGGCGACGGCCTCCTGCAGCTGCAGGTCGGCAAGGGCGCCACCAAGGCTGAGGCGACCCGCTTCTACGAAGCCACGACCAGTCCGACGCATCACTTCGTCTACGGCGACATCGGCCCGAGCTACTTTGTCTTCAACGATCCCGAAAGCGCGTGCCGGACGTGCGGCGGGCTCGGCGTTGACAAGGTGACCCACCCGGATCTGCTCATTCCAGACCCACAGCGCAGTCTCCGCAACGGCTGCTTCGTCAAAGAGGCGTTTCGCTATAACCCGGACACATGGGATGGCCGGATGATGTACAGCCTGGCGAAGGCGCGCCGGTTTTCGCTCGATACGCCATGGAACGAATTGGCGGAATCCGTGCGGCAGGCCGTGCTGTACGGCGACCAGAAGATCGTCATGACAACGCCGCCGGAAGCGAAGGTGACACGCGGCGATCACGAGGGGAAGGAAGTCGGGTACACCGGCGTGGCACGTCGGATCGAGCGCTGGTATCGCCGCTACCGGCAGCGCGGGGAAGCCAGCTCCAAGATGGAAGCCTGGCTCGACAAAGTGATGGTCGAGCACACCTGCCCGGACTGCAAGGGCGCACGGCTGCGCCCGACACGGCTGCTGTTCACGGTCGGCGGCAAGACGATCCACGAGATGGGCCAGCTCAACTTCGACGAGCTGTCCGCCTTCCTGGCTACCATCAGGCCGGTCGGCCGCGGTGCCGATGCCGGCCGACAGGTGCTGAAGGAGATTCGCGGCCGCCTCGGTTTGCTGCTCGGTATCGGCCTCGACTATCTCAATTTCAACCGGCGGTCCGGCACGCTCTCCGGAGGTGAATCGCAGCGGATCCGGCTGTCCACGCAAATCGGGTCTGGTCTGATGGGGATGTTGTACGTCCTCGACGAGCCGAGCATCGGGCTTCACCCGAAGGACAACGTCAAGATGATCGCCACGCTCGAGAGCCTCCGCGACATCGGCAACACGGTCATCGTCGTCGAGCATGATGAGGACACGATTCGCGCCGCTGATCACATCGTCGAAATGGGCCCAGGACCGGGCGTTCACGGAGGCACCGTCGTCGTTCAGGGCTCCTTTGCCGATGTGCTCAAGTGCAAGGCATCACCGACCGGGCAGTTTCTCTCCGGTAAACGTACGATTGCGATGCCCACCGTCCGACGGACCGGCAACGGCCGATCGCTGCAGGTGCGTGGCGCCCGCGAGAACAACCTGAAGTCGATCGACGTCAGTTTTCCTCTGGGCTGCCTCATTGCGATCACCGGCGCTTCGGGATCGGGCAAGAGCACGCTCGTCAGCGAGATCCTGTACAAGGCGCTGTGGAAGCGGCTGGTCGATACGCGCGCCCTGCCTGGCGATCACGATCGGGTGGACGGCCTGGAACACGTGCACCGTGTGGTCAACATCGATCAGACTCCGATCGGCCGCAACAGCCGATCGAATCCGGCCACCTACATCGGCTTCTACGACACCATCCGCGATCTCTTCACGCAGGCTCCGCTCGCGATCGAACGCGGCTACAAGCCAGGCCGATTCAGCTTCAACGTCAAGGGGGGACGCTGCGAGGAGTGTCAGGGTGAAGGAACCATCACCACCCAGCTCTATTTCATGCCCGACGTCGAGGTCCTCTGCGGCGCGTGTAAAGGCGCTCGCTTCAACAGCGAGACGCTCGAAGTGAGCCTTCGCGGCAAGACCATCGACGACATCCTGAAGATGTCGGTCGAGGAGGGCGTGGCGTTCTTTGCGAGCGAACCTGCGATCAGCAGGAAGGTCGAGGTGCTCGCCGATCTCGGACTCGGGTATGTCACGCTGGGACAGTCCGCGACGACGCTGTCCGGCGGTGAGGCGCAGCGCGTCAAGATCGCCGCCGAGCTGAGCACGCTACAGCGGTCGAAGCACACGCTCTTCATCCTGGACGAACCCACCACCGGCCTGCACCTGGCGGATGTCGAGAAGCTGCTCGGCGCGCTCGATCGCCTGGTCAGCGCCGGTCATACCGTGGTGCTGATCGAGCACCACCTTGACGTGATCAAGACTGCCGATTACGTGATCGATCTCGGACCTGAGGGAGGACACGCCGGCGGACGAGTCGTCGCGTGCGGGACGCCGGAGAAGATCGCCGCCACAAAGGGCTCACACACCGGCCGGTTCCTGCACGCACACCTGCGCGGCACTCGCTGCGAGTGAGATCCACGCAGCACCAGCACCCGCGAGCGTCCACCCTCGCACCCGCGAGCCTCCACCCTCGCACCGACGAGAGTCCACCCTCGCACCCGCGAGCATTCACCCTCGCACCCTCGATAATCGTTGGATGTTCTCGAGCCCGCTTGTTACCGTCTGCCTGCTGATCGCCTCGAACGTGTTCATGACGTTTGCCTGGTACGCGCACCTGCGGAACCTGGCGGACCGGCCGTGGTTCGTGGCCGCGCTTCTCAGCTGGGGCATCGCACTGTTCGAGTACCTGTTGCAGGTACCGGCAAACCGGATTGGCTTCCGTTCGCTGTCGTTGGCGCAGCTGAAGATTCTTCAGGAGGTGATCACGCTTGGCGTGTTCGTGCCGTTCGCGCTCTTTTACATGCGCCAGCCGCTCAACTGGAACTTCCTGTGGGCCGGCTTGTGCCTCGTCGGAGCCGCGTATTTCATGTTCCGCTGATCGTCGGATATATCGTCGTGAGCTCCCGCATCGTGATTCCTTCCACGTCGCGAAAACCCAACATGGCACCGACACGCGAACCGACTCGCAGGCTTCACGATCGCCCGGTTGATTGTCGGAGCGGAGCAGGCTCGCATTGCAAAGCGATCGCGTGCGCCGACAAGGCCTCGACGGGCGGTCTATACTGTGCGCACTTTTAGGAGGCTCTTTTCGATGACACTCCGCACCAAGTCTGTATTCATCGCGATGCTGTTCGCGGCAGCGGCCGTTGCGCACGCACAGGAACCGGCCGCGGGCGCCCGCCAGGGTGGAGGACGGCAGGGAGGCGCCCGCCCGGCACCGCCGCAGCCGGCAGCGCTGTTGTTCAAGGAGACGTGGAAGCCGGGTCCGGCCGCGGCGGCTGCAACCCAGGCGATCGTCGCCAACCCCGATCTGCAGATCGCCGTCTACGGCAAGACGCCGAATCAGCCTGAAGTGAACGATGAAGGCGGCGTCGCGCACGTGTGGACGGGTCTCTGCGCGCCGGCGTGCGCGGTGACGCTCAAGCACAAGACGAACATGGCCGACCTCACCGGGAAGGCGCGCATGAAGTGGTATGCCAAGACCTCTGGCTTCCATGAGATCCGGCCGCTCGTGAAGCTTGCAGACGGCACGTGGCTCGTCGGCAACTTTGCCGATGCGTCACTCTTCGACTATCACGAGGTCGATTTCTACTTCGCTGATGTCCGTTGGATGCGCCTCGACATCGAGTCGCTGACGACGAAAGGCGGCCTGCTGGACAAGGTCGATCTCAGCAAGGTGGACGAAATCGGATTTGTCGACCTGACGCCGGGCAGCGGCCACGGCCTGGGCGGCTATTCGGACATGGGCTGGATGGAAGTTTACGGAAAGCCCGTAGCTCGCTGACGCTCGCTATCTGCTAACTCCCAACTCCCAACATCTGTCGCTCGACCAACTCCCAACCGCGTGCACGCGGGCGCTTTTGGGACTTGGGGAAGCGAGAGAGGTTGGGAGTTGGCAGTTGTCGTTTATTCGATCGCCTTGACGATGTCCTCGACCACCTTCTTGGCGTCGCCGAACACCATCATTGTCTTGTCCATGTAGAAGAGCGGGTTGTCGATTCCGGCGTAGCCCGACGCCATCGAGCGCTTGTTCACGAGCACGGTGCGCGCCTTGTGCGCTTCGAGAATCGGCATGCCGTAGATCGGGCTGCCTTTTTCCTCCGCCAGCGGGTTGACGACGTCGTTGGCCCCGAGGACGAACGCGATGTCGGTGGTTCCGAAATCGCTGTTGATGTCCTCCATCTCGAAGACCTGATCGTACGGCACTTCCGCTTCCGCCAGCAGCACGTTCATGTGACCCGGCATCCGCCCGGCGACCGGGTGGATCGCGTAACGGACGGTCACGCCCTTCGCGATCAACTTCTGCGCCATTTCCTTCACGGCGTGCTGCGCGCGCGCGACCGCGAGCCCGTATCCCGGCACGATGATGACGCTCTCCGCGTTTCCCAGCAGGAACGCGACATCGTCCGGTGATCCCGATCGCACGCTCTTCTGTTCCGCACTGCCCGTCGCCGCGCCCTCTGCCGCGCCGAATCCGCCGAGGATGACGCTGAAGAACGAACGGTTCATCGCCTTGCACATGATGTAGGACAGGATCGCGCCGGACGAGCCGACCAGCGAGCCGGCGACGATCAGCAGCGGGTTGTTCAGCGAGAAGCCGATGCCGGATGCGGCCCAGCCTGAATAGCTGTTCAGCATCGAGATGACGACGGGCATGTCGGCGCCGCCAATCGGGATGATGATCAGAATCCCGAGGACGAAGGCGACGGCGGTCATCAGCAGGAACGGGACCCATGCGCCGCCGGGTCCGGCGATGACGAACATGATGCCGAGCGCGAACATCACCAGCGCGATCACCAGATTCGTGATCCGCTGCCCCGGAAAGACGACCGGTGCGCTCGAGAACAGCCGGAACTGTTTGCCCAGACCGGCCAGCTTGCCGAACGCGATAATCGACCCCGAGAACGTCATCATCCCGACGAACGTGCCGAGGAACAGTTCGATGCGATTGCCAGTCGGAATCGGCTCCGGGATCCCGAACGCCGAGGGGTTGCTCACCACGGCCATCGCAATCAGGACGGCGGCGAGCCCGACCAGCGAGTGCATGCCGGCGACGAGCTCCGGCATCTGCGTCATCTCGACCCGCTTCGCGACGACGTAACCGACGATGCCGCCGATGGCAAGCGCGCCGATTGCGAAGTCGATCCGTCTCGTGATCGCCAGGGTGACCAGCACCGCGATCGTCATGCCGAAGATGCCGAAGCGGTTGCCGCGACGGGCGGTGAGCGGGTGGGAAAGCCCTTTCAGGGCCAGGATGAAGAGGACGCTCGCGAGGAGATACCAGAGCGCGATGGCATTTGCCGACATCGTCACGTCTACTTCTTCGCCCCGGCGTCTTTTCTGGCCGGTTCCTTCTTCTTGAACATCTCGAGCATCCGCTCGGTCACCAGGAAGCCACCAAAGGTATTGATGGCCACGAGCGCCACGGCAATCGTGCCGAGCACCGAGCCGCCATTGAGGGGACCTGGTCCGGAGGCGAGGATGGCGCCGACGACGATGACCGAGCTGATGGCGTTGGTGACGCTCATCAGCGGCGTATGCAGTGCGGGCGTCACGGTCCAGACGACGTGATAGCCCACGAAGATCGCGAGAACGAAGACAGTCAGATTGGTAACAATCGGATCGACGACGACGCCGTGCACGTCAGCTCCTTACTGCGGCACCTTCGCAGCAGACCATGGTGCCCGCGATGATTTCGTCCGAGCGATCGACCTTGAGCTCGCCGGTTTTCGGGTCGAGCATCAGGTTCACGAAGTGCATCAGATTGCGGGCGTAAAGCGCGCTCGCGTCCGCGGCCATCGTCGCTGGCAGACTGGTCGGAGCGACGATCTTCACGCCGTAACGCGTGACCACGCGGTCCGGTTCGCTCAGCGCGCAGTTGCCCCCCTGCCTGACCGCCATGTCGACGATCACCGATCCCGGTTTCATCGTCTTGACCGTTGATTCCGGCATGAGCATCGGTGCCGGACGGCCCGGAATGAGCGCAGTGGTGATGACGATGTCGGATGCCTTGGCGCGTTCGGCGATCAGCGCCGCCTGGCGCTGTTTGTAGTCGTCGCTCATCTCACGAGCGTAGCCGCCGGCACTCTCCTGGGCCTTGCGCTCATCCTCAGAGAGCGTCACCTCGACGAACTTCGCACCCAGCGACTCGCACTGCTCCTTGACTGCAGGGCGCACGTCGAACGCCTCGATGACCGCGCCAAGCCGCTTGGCGGTGGCAATCGCCTGCAGGCCCGCGACGCCGGCGCCCAGGATCAGGACGCGCGCCGCCTTCACCGTGCCGGCAGCAGTCATCAGCATCGGCATGAACCGGCCGTACTCGTACGCGGCGACGAGCACCGCCTTGTATCCTGCGATATTCCCCTGAGAGGAGAGCACGTCCATCGACTGCGCCCGCGAGATGCGCGGCAGCAGCTCCATGGCAAACGCGGTGATGCCTGCTGTTGCCAGATCCTCGACACCTTCGTGCGGCGACAGCAGCCCGATCAAGATCGAGCCCCGCTGCAGCAGCGGCACTTCCTGCGGTTCGGGCCGTCGGACCTTGAGGATGATGTCGGACTGGGAGTAAAGGTTGGCGGCGGTCGGGACGATGGTCGCACCGGCGGCGGCGAACTCGCCGTCAGGAATGGCGGCAGCGACGCCCGCCCCCGATTGGACGGCTACCGTGTGACGAGCGCCGGCTGCGAGCTTCTTGATGGTCTCGGGCGTCGCGGCCACACGCGTTTCGCCCGGATAGACTTCGGCAGGAATGCCGATGCGCATCGATGTTGAACCCTCTGCAACCCAAGAATTTCACCGGGTTCAACTGCTCAGGCACCCCGCGGCGCACGCATGCCGCACGCAGGACCCCCGCACCGGCGCCGGGTCGCGACATTCTATACCGTAGCTGGTAGCTGGTAGCTGGTAGCTGGTAGCCAGTAGCCAGTAGCCGGTGGCCTGTGGCCGGTGGCCTGTGGCTTGTAGCCCGTAGATAGTAGGTAGTAGGTACTGGGTACTAGGTGGTTCGGCGGTTGGGAGTAGCTGGGTCCGGTAGCCTTGAGTGCGACGAAGCCACCGGCCCCCCAGCTAGCTGCCGGCCACTGGCCACCAGCTACCGGCTACCGGCTACCGGCCACCGGCTACTGGCTAGAGTAACAACCCATGTCCGCATTGCCACTGGTGCTGATTCACGCCTTCCCGATGGGAACGGGTATGTGGAAGACGCAGGTCGCGGCCGTCGTTGACCGCCGCGTTGTTGTCCCGCCGCTACCTGGCTTTGACGGGCATTCTCGGCTCGAGGAGCGGACAATCGACGCGTATGCCGGAGACGTGCTGGCATCGCTTGATCGCGCCGGTATCGAGCGGGCGGTGTTCTGCGGGTTGTCGCTTGGCGGCTATGTGCTGTTCGGAATCCTTCGACAGGCGCTCGACCGCGTCGGCGCCCTGGTCCTCGCGGATACGCGGACCTCGGTGGATACGCCGGAGCGGCTCGCTGCGCGCGTCCGCAGCATCGAAACGGTGCGGCAACGCGGACCGTCAGCGATCGCCGACGAAATGATCCCCGGATTACTGGGCCCGACGACTCACGCGACGAAACCGCAGGTCGGAACGGAGATTCGACGGTTGATCGAATTACAGCCGGCCGACGCGATCGCGGACGGCCTGCACGCCATGATGAGCAGGCCAGATTCGGCGCCGGTGCTGGCGAAGGTGCATGTTCCCACGCTCGTTATCGTTGGCAACGACGATGGGATCACGCCGGTGTCGGATGCGCAAGCCATGCATCGAGCAATTCCAGGTTCGCGGCTCGTCGTCATTTCACACGCGGGTCACATGTCGAACATGGAAGCGCCCGCGGAGTTCAACGAAGCCCTTCTCGAGTTCTTGGAGGACCTATAGCCGCTGGGAGTCTTGGGGTCTTGGGGTCTTTGGTCTTTGGTCTTTGGTCTTTGGTCTTTGGGTAGCGTGCGAGCCTAACCGTAAGTGGAACCTGTCGATTCCAGAGCAGACCAAAGACCAAGGACCAAGGACCAAAGACCAAAGCCCAAGGACCCTCAGTTCGTCCCCTGCCCGCCGAACGTGTCGCAGCTTTCCATCCTGCCGCTCTCGAGACCACGGCGGAGCCACTCCACTCGCTGCTGTGACGACCCGTGGGTAAATGACTCGGGCGCGACACGTCCCTGCGTCTCCTTCTGCAATCGGTCGTCGCCGATAGCCGCTGCCGCGCGCAGCCCATCCTCGGCATCCCCGGGTTCGACCAGGCCGCGCTGGGAGGCGTAGTGACCCCACACGCCGGCGTAACAGTCCGCCTGCAGCTCAACGCGCACGCTGGCGGCGTTCGCCTGTCGGGCACTCCCACGCTGTCTGACAGCGTCGACCTGCCGGGTGAGCCCGGTCAGGGTCTGCACGTGGTGCCCCACTTCGTGGGCCACGACGTAGGCCTGCGCGAAATCGCCGGGCGCGCCAAACCGTTGGTCGAGGTCGCGGAAGAACGACAGATCCAGGTATACCTTCTGGTCATTTGGGCAATAGAACGGCCCCATTTCCGCCTGGCCGACGCCACAGGCGGACTGCGTCGCCTGTGTGAACAGAACCAGCGTGGGGTCGCGGTACGTGGCGCCGTGCTCGCGCAGCAATTCGGTCCAGGTGTCTTCGGTGTCTTTCAGAATCACCGCCACGAACTTCGCCTGCGGGTCGTCGTCGCGGACACCGGAGGTGGCGGTCGCGCCGGGCTCCGGTGAGCTGCTGTTGATGATGTCGACAGGGTTGGTTCCGGTAAGCGCCGAGAACAGCAGCAGCAGGACGAGGCCGCCGATGCCGCCGCCGACTGGCAATCCGATACCCATTCCGCGACGATCTTCGATGTTGCTGCTGCCCGAACGTCCCTGCCACCTCATACGGCTCCTCCCGCTCGACCGACTGGACGAGCGTCCTCCACCAGCTGACCTTGCACGGTGAATGCCGAGCGTAGCGCTCAGTTATCATCGAGGCTGTGAATCTCCAGCTCGAGAATAAAATTGCGATAGTAACCGGATCGAGCCGCGGTCTGGGACTGGCAGCTGCCAATGCTCTGGCGGCGGAAGGCTGCTGCGTCATGCTGTGCGGACGAACTCAGCCCGCACTCGATGTCGCGGTGGCCGACGTCGGCAGGTCGGCAAGTGGCGGAAGCACCCGCGTGCGCGCTGTGCGCGCGGACGTCAGCAGTGCGTCGGGCGCACAGGCCGTGGTCGAAGAAACGGTGCGGGCTTTTGGCGGCATCGACATCCTGGTGAACAACGTCGGGCTTGGTCGCGGCGGTGATCTGCTGTCCACGACGGACGCAGAGTGGCAGGAAGCGATCGACCAGACGCTCTTCCCGGCAGTGCGCATGTCGCGGCTGGCAGTCCCTTACATGAAAGCGCGCGGGGGCGGATCGATTGTTCTCATCGCGTCGATTTACGGACGCGAAGCGGGCGGCCGGATGACGTACAACGCGGTGAAGGCGGCCGAGATCAGCCTCGGCAAGTCACTCGCACAGCAGCTGGCATCGTCCAATGTCCGCGTGAACAGCGTGTCGCCGGGCTCGATTCTGTTCGAGGGTGGCTCCTGGTGGAAACGCCAGCAGGAGAATCCGGAGGCGATTGCCGATTTCGTGCGGCGTGAGCTGCCATTCGGCCGATTTGGACGGCCGGAAGAGGTGGCCGACGTGGTGACCTTCCTCGCCTCTCCACGTGCCAGCTGGATCAGCGGTACTTCGGTCGTCGTCGACGGCTGTCAGAGCCGGGCCTTTTGAGCGCAGATACGGCAACTCCAACTCCCAACTCCCAAACCTAATTCCTAACGTTCCGACTCCCATCTCCCGCTCCGCACTGCAACGCGCGCACTCTCAAGGACGAGCCGACCCGTTTGGGAGTTGGGCGACAGTCCATTTGGGAGTTGGGAGTTTCGTTATGGGCACGCTCTGTGCTCCCACCTCCACGAACAAATTCGACGACCGATCGGGCTCAGCCGCGAAGTTCAATCGCTGTGTTTCGCGCGGGCCGAGCCGATCAGGGGAGGCAATGTGGCGGAAGCAATGACGTCTCGACAACGAATCAATCCAATCAATGTTGGAGCGATGGAGCGATGGCTCTCGATGGTCGCTGGCGCGATGCTGGCGGGCTGGGGTCTGCAGCGGCGTGACGCCCTGGGAGGAACAGCGGTGGTTGGCGCCGCGGCGCTGTTGTACCACGGCGCGACAGGGCGCGGCGCCATTTACGACGTGGAGGGCGCCAATCGCGGCAGGCGGCGCGGAATGGCGCTCGTCGCCGACAGGTACTCCGACACGCGACAGCGGCTGGGTGGACGCCGCGGGATTCACGTCGAGGAGTCAGTGACCATCAACAAGCCGATTGCCGAAGTGTTTCGGTTCTGGCGGAACTTCGAGAATCTTCCTCAGTTCATGCAGCACCTCGATTCGGTGGCCACGCGAGAGGAAGGGATCTCTCACTGGGTGGCGAAAGGCCCGGCCGGAACGCACGTCGAGTGGGACGCACGGATCATCAACGAGATCGACAACAAGCTGATCGGCTGGCAGTCGCTCGAGGGGTCGATGATTGCCACGGCCGGGTCGGTCAACTTCGACGAGACCGAGCACGGAACGCGCGTCCGCGTTCACCTGCAGTACGACCCGCCGGGCGGCAAGGTCGGCGCCATGGTCGCGAAGCTGTTTGGCGAGGAGCCGAACCAGACCATTCGCGAGGACCTGCGCCGGTTCAAGCGGTTGCTGGAGACCGGTGAAATTCCGACGACAGAAGGGCAGCCGACTGGCCGACGCTCGATGGCGTTGCATCCGTCGGCGAAACGCGCCGGCCGCGCCCAGGATGTGCGGCGGCGATCTCTTTCGACAGGAGCGGTGCGATGAAAGCCGTGTGCTGGGAAGGCACCAACCGGATCGGTGTTCAACGTGTCCCCGATCCCACGATCCTCAACTCCCGCGATGCCATCGTTCGCATCACCTCCACCGCCATTTGCGGCTCGGATCTGCATCTCTACGACGGTTTCATTCCGACGATGGAGCGCGGCGACATTCTCGGTCACGAGTTCATGGGGATCGTCGAAGACGTCGGCCAGGGCGTCACGAACCTCCAGCGCGGCGACCGTGTCATCGTCCCGTTCCCGATTTCGTGCGGGAACTGCTGGTTCTGCGAACACGAGCTGTATTCGTGCTGTGACAACTCGAATCCGAATGCGTGGATCGCCGAGAAGTTCTACGGCTATTCACCGGCCGGATTGTTCGGCTACTCGCACATGATGGGAGGCTACGCCGGCGGGCAGGCCGAATACGCGCGTGTTCCGTACGCCGACATCGGCCCGTTCAAGGTGCCCGAGTCGTTGACCGACGAGCAGGTCCTGTTCCTCACGGACATCTTCCCCACCGGCTACATGGCGGCGGAGAACTGCAATATCCAGCCTGGGGATGTCGTGGCGGTCTGGGGCGGTGGTCCAGTCGGGCAGTTTTCGATTCGCAGTGCGTTCCTGCTCGGAGCAAGCCGCGTGATCGCGATCGAGACGGTTCCCGAGCGGCGGCGGATGGCGGAGCAGGCCGGGGCCGAGACGCTCGACTCGATGGACCCGGATGTGTTCGAACGGCTGCGCGACATGACGGGTGGTTTCGGCCCTGACGCCTGTATCGATGCGGTGGGCCTCGAGGCGCACGGCCCGCATATCGACTACTACTACGACAAGGCCAAGACGATGGCGATGATGAGCACTGATCGAATCAGCGCGCTTCGTCAGGCGATCCACTCGTGCCGGAAGGGCGGGACGGTGTCAGTGCCGGGTGTCTACGGCGGCTTCGTCGACAAGATGCCGTTTGGCGCCGTCGTGCAGAAGGGGCTGACGATCAAGTCCGGCCAGACCCACGTGCACCGGTATCTGCCGAAGCTGCTCCGTCACATCGAGAACGGCGACATCGATCCGTCGTTCGTCGTCACCCACCGCGTCGCCCTGGACGACGCGCCGCGCATGTACCAGACGTTTCGGGACAAGCAGGACGGCTGCATCAAGGTGGTGATGAAGCCGCACTGAGTGACACAGCCGGTAGCCGGTAGCCGGTAGCTGGTAGCCTGTAGCCGAGATCGCTCAAAGTAACTGGCGACGAGCTACTAGCCACTGGCTACCGGCCACCGGCTACCAGCTACTTCTTCACCCCTACCGCGACGAGCGACAGGCCGATGGGTGGCGGAACGGCTTTCTCGAGCGGCAATGCCCACGGCGCGATGAGGTTGTCGAAGATCTTCACCTGCGTCACGCTGTGCGCGGTGGACTTCGTCACGTGGGCGTTGAACATCCATCCGAGCAGGCCGATCGGATTGGTGTAGCGCAGCGTGAGCAGCGGCAGGTCAGCCTCACGGAACGCGCGTCCGAGCGTTTCCTTCGTATAGCGGCGATGGTGACCCAGTTCCGCGTCGAGCGGGCCGTAGGCCGCCGGGACGGCTGGAACGAAGATCAGGACCTTGCCGCCGGGCACGATCACGTCGCGGAACGTGCGGAGCGCCGCCACGTCGTCTTTGATGTGCTCGAGGACGTTGGAGCAGTAGACCGTGTCGAACCGATGCGCCGCGAGCTCGGCGGGATCGCACTGTTCCAGCAGGCATTCACGCATCGTGAACCGCGGGTGGTCGCCGAGCACCTGACGGGTGCGTTCCGCGCAGTGACGATTCGGTTCGACCGCGAAGACGTCGTCGGAAATGGCCAGCAGCCGCTCGCTCATCGTGCCGATGCCGCAGCCCACTTCAAGCACCCGCTTGCCGATGTGATCGCGGAACAGGTTGAAGACGTGGTTCCCGTAACGGCGGGCCTCCTGCATCGTCTCCAGGTCGTCGGCGACGTATACGTGTTCGGTCTGAGTGTGGCGGCGGTCGGTGTGATTCACGTCGGTACCAGGCCCCTTCACGGTACCATATGGGGTTGGCTCGGCCAATCGATTCGGTTCCCGGAGGGCTGTTGGTACAGACGACGTTGGCAGGTCGCCGCCTGCCTGGGCATCTACATCCTCGCCAGTGTGGTGATGGGCCGCGAGGTACTCGCGCATCTCGGCGATTCGATCGCCAATGACGCGGGTGATCCGATCCTGACCACGACGATCCTGCATTGGGTGGCGACGCATCTGCCGTACACCGATGCCTGGTATCAGTTCCCCATCTTCTATCCGTCGCGCGATACGCTGACGTTTTCGGAACACCTGCTCGGCGTCAGTGTGGTTGCCGCACCGATCGAGTGGGTCACGGGGAGCCCCGTCATCGCGTACAACCTCACCCTGATCGCGTCGTTCGCGCTGAGTGCTGCGGCGATGTTCGCGTTCGGGTGGCGGTTGACCGGCAACGTTCCGGCGTCCTTCATTGCCGGTCTCGCCTACGGGTTCGCACCCTACCGCATCTCGCAACTCCCGCACATCCAGATGGAAGCGGTCTGGTACGCGCCGCTCGCCCTGCTCGGGTTGCACGCGTACCTCGATACCGGCCGTCGCCGGTGGTTGGCACTGTACGGCGCGGCGTGGATGCTCCAGGGCGCGGCCAACGGCTACGCACTCGTGTTTCTGTCAGTCCTCATCGGGATCTGGGTGCTCTGGTTTGTCGTCGCAGCGCGTCGCTGGCGTGATCTGGCGAAAATCGCGGTGACCACCGTGATCGCTGTTCTTCCCCTCGTTCCGATTCTGCTCCGGTACGTCCAGGCCCATCAGTACTACGGGATGGTCCGCGGCGTCGAAGAGATCAAGGCGTTCAGCGCGGACATCGCCGCGGTGGTGTGCGCCCCACCGGCGCTGACGTTCTGGGGATGGATTCGCGTCGGTTGCCGGCCGGAGGGCGAGCTGTTTCCGGGCGTTGCCGTGTTCGCGATCTTTGTCGCCGCGGCTGTCAGCGTGTTGAAGTGGGGACCGGTGTCCGCGCCAGCGCCGCGCCCGATCCGCATCGCGGTCCGTGTTCTTTTTGGCGTGGCCATCCTGTACGCCGCGATCGCGCTGAGCGTGTGGTGGTTCGGAGCGTGGACGTTCGAGTCCGGTCCGCTGCACATGTCGGCGTCTACGGTCGTCAAGCCCGTTCTGGTCTGCGTGTTCTCGACACTGATCGCGCTGGCCCTTCCCCCGGGAGCGAGACTTGCCGCCCGACGGGTTTCGACGCTGAGCTTCTATCTGTTCTCGGTCGTGCTGATGTGGCTGCTGTCCCTCGGTCCGCGGCTGCGTGTCATGGACCGGTCGATCGGATACGACGGTCCATACACGTGGGTCATGCTCGTGCCCGGTGGTGACGGGCTGCGCGTGCCCGCCCGGTTCTGGATGGTCGCGGTGTTGTGCCTGGCCGCGGTGATCGCGTTGTTCCTGGCGGAACTGATCAAGCGGCGCGGATCGACCTTCACGCGCATTGCCGTGCCGCTGACGGCAATGCTGGTCCTCGCGGACGGGTGGGTGTCCGCGATTCCTGCCCAGCCGCTTCCGTCCGACGTGCCCAACCCCGCGGCGCTCGCCGGTCGGACGGTGCTGAATCTGCCGGCGGGCGACTACCCAGACATCGCCGCCCAGTACCGCGCCGTGCGCGGAGGGTGGCACGCGGTCAACGGCTACAGCGGCTTCCTGCCGCCGTACTATCCGCTCGTCGTCAACGCCTCGAACGAAGACGTGCCGGGCATTCTCGACGCTTTCCGGCCCTACGGCGATATCGACGTGGTCGTGGCTCGCGACGCGGCAAACCAGCAGGCCGTCATGCGAGAGCAGCCCGGGGTGACGATCACGGGGGAGAACGCCGCCTTCACTCAGTTCCGTGTGCCGGGACGTCCCGAGCCATCACGAGACGGAGGGGTCCGGCAGCAGATTGCCTCATTGTCGTCGCCGTGTGAGGCGCCGGCCTTGCGGCAGGCGCTCGACCACAACGTCGACACCTACTGGGTGTGCGGACCTGAGCTCGACGAGCAGCAGCTCACGATCGATCTCGGCAAGGTCCAGACAGTCGGCGCAGTGCTGCATGACGAGGGGCCGCAGGCCGGGAACTTTCCCCGACGACTCATCATCGAAACGTCAGAGGACGGAGCGGCGTGGGCGCCGGCGTGGAGCGGAAATGCGTGGGGACCGGCGATCAGCGCCGCGATGCGCAACCCGAAAGCGAATCACATCTGGTTCGTGTTCGAACCACGTCCGGCGCGGTACGTCAGGTTGACGCACCCGCGCGAGGCGCAGCACTACACCTGGGCGATCGCTGATCTGGAGGTGTGGTCCAAATAGCTATCTGTTAATCCCAATTCCCACCGTGTCACGCTGGTCCAAATTCTCAAGCGTTCGAACGCGGAAGACTTTGGGAGTTGGGGAAGCGAAAGCCGTTGGGAGTTGGGTGATGACTACATCTCGTTGTTCGCCTCGGCCGCGCGATAGCTTGGCTCGGTCAGCGGTGACGGGGCCCAGGGCGATTCGCTCTCGCGACCAGGGCGGGATTCGTCTCCGCCTGCTGCGGGACCCGGCAACAGCTGATTCAGCAGCGTCATCACATCCGCGAAGAGCTCCGGCACCAGCGTGCGGGCGAGAATCGCGAGCTTGGCCTGAATGGTGATCACCAGCTCCGCGTCGCCATGGCGGCAGGCTTCGATAATCTGCCGTGCTGCTCTGCGCGCATCGATGCTCGCCAGGGGCAGCGAATCCGAGATGGCAAACCACGCATACTCCTGCGGCCGCTGACCCTTGAACATCGCGTTGACCGGTGAGCCGGTCCGCATCAGCCCCGGGCACACCGTTGTTACAGTGATGTTGTCCCGCGCGAGCTCGACGCGGAGACCATCCGACAGTCCGACCAGCGCAAACTTGCTCGCGGAGTACGGGACCAGATGCGGAACCGAGATGCGTCCGCCGATCGACGAGATGTTGACGATCCGCCCTTCGCTCTGGCGACGCATGTGGGGCAAGGCGGCGACCACCATGTAGAGCGGCCCCCAGAAATGCGTGGCCATCGCATCTTCATAGTCGGCCAGCTTCATGTGATCGAGCGGCCCGACCTGAATGATGCCGGCGTTGTTGATCAGCACGTCGACGCGTCCGTAGCGGTCGATGACCTGCGCGATCGCCCGTTCCGTGTCGTACCGTCGTCGGATGTCGGCCACGACGGTGAGGACCTCCGCAAAGGGCTGCCGGGTGCGGATGTCGTCCGCAGCGCGGGCGAGTTCGTCCTCGTCACGGGCGATCAACGTGACCCTGGCGCCTTCGTCTGCCAGTTCGCGCGCCATGACGAGTCCGAGTCCCCTCGACCCGCCAGTGATGACCACCGACTTGGAGGTGAATTCATACGGATCGCGACGCCTCCAGGCCCGGGCCAGCATGACCGCGCCAAGACCGACCGCTCCTACCATCAACGCCTGCTTCTCTCGTGTTGCCAGTGGCATCGCTCGATCTCCCGCCCAGCCGATCGCAACTCGCGTTCCCGGCTGGATTTTCGCCTTTTGTGCGCCTACAATCCTCGGTCATGATCCCGGCCCGGTCCCATTCCGATTCCCGCGACGACTCGGGGCCGCTCGAGCGCAGTCGCACAGGCCGGACGGACCCGGCACACGACCTGGCGCTGCAGTCGGTGCTGGACCGGTTCAGTGGAGGGATGGCCGAACGTCCGGATGTCCCGGACGGATGGGTGACCGCGATGCGGCGCCTGCCGGCTCGTCCTCCGCAATTCGCGGCATTTCCACAGCAAATCGACGAGCGGCTTCGCGACGTGCTGGGCGGGCGCGGGATCGCCGAGGTCTACACGCACCAGGCGGCCGCCATCGAACACGTGCTCGCCGGCCGCAACGTCGTGGTCACAACGCCCACCGCGTCCGGCAAGACGCTGTGCTACAACGCGCCCGTCCTCAGTGCGACGCTTCGAGATCCGTCCACGCGAGCACTGTACCTCTTTCCGACCAAGGCGCTGGCCCAGGATCAGTTGGCCGAGCTGCACGACCTGTCGGACGCGCTGGCCCGTCGAACCGACGCCGAGATCGGGGTCTTCACGTACGACGGCGATACACCGCAGGATGCACGTCGCGCGATCCGCGGGCGCGCGCACATCGTGCTCAGCAATCCGGACATGCTGCATTCGGGCATCCTGCCGCACCATCCGCGTTGGGCGAAGCTGTTCGAAAATCTCCGGTTTGTGGTGATCGACGAGCTCCACGCCTATCGCGGCGTCTTCGGCAGCCACCTCACCAATGTGCTGCGGCGGTTGCAGCGGATCTGCCGCTACTACGGGTCCACCCCGACGTTCATCTGCTCGTCGGCGACGATTGCGAACCCGCGTGAGCTGGCCGAGGCGCTGGTCGAACAACCATTCGAGCTCGTATCCGAGAGCGGAGCACCGCGCGGGGAAAAGTTCTTCCTGTTCGTCAATCCGCCGGTCGTCAACCAGCAGCTCGGGATCCGTCGGTCGTACCTGGCTGAAACACGTCGAGTCGCCTCTGAATTCCTGAAACGGCAGCTGCAGCTGATCGTGTTCGCGCAGAGCCGACTCACTACCGAGATCCTGACGACGTACCTCAAGGACGACTTCGACGGGCCGCCCGGGTCGAACGAACGGATCCGGGGATATCGCGGCGGCTATTTGCCGCAGCGGCGGCGGGAGATCGAAAAGGGTTTGCGCGAGGGCACCGTGCGCGCCGTTGTTTCCACGAACGCGTTGGAACTGGGAATCGACATCGGTGCTCTCGACGTCTGCGTCATGGCCGGATACCCGGGAACGATCGCGGCCACCTGGCAGCGCGCGGGCCGCGCCGGCCGGCGCACCAGCCGGTCAGCGGCTGTTCTCGTCGCGAGCAGCGCGCCGCTCGATCAATTCGTCGTCCGCAATCCGTCGTATTTCTTCGATGCGCCGCCCGAGCATGCACTGATCAACCCGGACAACCTGCAGATACTCGTTGACCACGTGAAATGCGCGGCCTTCGAGCTGCCGTTCACGACCGGCGAGCAGTACGGGCGCCATGACGTGCAGGAGGTCCTCGCTGTTCTCGCCGAGAGCGGGCTGGTGCATCGTGTGGACGACGGTGACGGAGAGAGCACGTGGCAATGGACGAGTGAATCGTACCCGGCCGATGCTGTCAGCCTGCGCTCGATCTCGTCGGACAATTTCGTGGTCGTCGATGTCACGCGCGGGGCGGACGTCATCGGTGAGACGAGCTTCACCAGCGGCCCTTCCACGTTGCACGAAAAAGCCATCTACCTGCTGGAAGGAGGCCTGTTCCAGGTAGAGAAGCTGGATTTCGACGGTCGCAAGGCGTACGTCCGCGAGATTGACTGCGACTACTACACGGATGCCATTACGTACACCAAGGTGACGGTGCTGGAGACGTTCGCGACAGGCGGGACCGCTTCCACCTTCGCTGAAGCGACGTTGGACGATGCGCGGATCCCGCCCTACACCGATGATCGCAGCCCGTGTTCCGCCACCGATTCACTGGCGGCCCCGGCACTTCGCTCGCACGGCGAGGTGCACGTCGCCTCGCGCGTGGTCGGCTTCAAGAAGATCAAGTTCTACACGAACGAGAACGTCGGTTCCGGCGAGCTCGACCTGCCCGAGCAGCAGATGCACACGACGGCTTACTGGCTGACCTTGCCGCGTACGGTCATGGAGGCGTTGCCGTTCGCCTCTGACGATCGTCGTGACGGTGTGGTCGGCTTGTCGTTCGCGATGCGCCAGGTCGCCCAGCTCCTGTTGATGTGCGATCGCCAGGACATCGGCATCTCCATCGGCAGCGGCGAACAGGGTGACGAGCCCGATCTCACCAGGCCAGGCGCGCGGTTCGACGCCGCCTATGGTGCTCCGGCCAGGTTGTCGGACGAACCGCGGATCTTCATTTACGACAACTATCCGGGAGGCATCGGTTTCAGCGAGCCGTTGTTCCGCATGCACGACGACCTGCTGTCGCGTACCCGCGAGCTGATAGCGGGGTGCGGCTGTCAGCACGGGTGTCCGACATGCGTCGGCCCGATCGGCAATACCGGTCCGTTGGCCAAGCCGGCCGCCCTGCGCATCCTGGAACTCGCCATTGATGCGACAGCTGGAGCCGATGCTGCCATGGCACGGTCGGCAAGCCGCACTGAAGACGAGGTCCCGTTCTGATGCGGTCGCTTGCTGAGCGCCTGCGCGGCATCGTCAGGCCCGTGCCCTCGTCGCACGATCACCACGTTACCGAATCTGACGGCGCCGCGACACGGCCGACCTACGCCAGCGACTCCGGTTCTGACAGCCCGTATCAGGCCGTTGCGGAAGTGCTCGGAGGTGAGTGGTGCGACGAAACGGGGCATCCATTTCTGGTCGTCGATCGCACGTACTCTCCCGGGTACCGTCACGGTCGGGTGGCGATTGCCGATGCCGCACCGCCGAGGGAAGGATGGGGATGCCTGAACTTCCTGATGCGGGCCAACTCGGATACCAGGGACGGCAGTGCCGGGAGTGATCGCACCGACCCGCAGCGGTGCCTGTTCCTCGATCTCGAGACAACCGGACTGGCCGGTGGCGCCGGAACCTATGCGTTCCTGGTGGGCCTGGCCTGGTTCGACGGCTGCACGTTCCGCGTCCGCCAGTTTTTCCTGGCCAGCTACGCGGCGGAACGGGCACTGCTGCAGGCCGTTCGAGACGTCGCACAGCGGAATGGCATCGTGGTGACCTACAACGGTAAGTCGTTCGATCTGCCGGTGCTCGAGACGCGCTACGTCATGAACCGGATGGAGACGCCGTTTACCGCAATGCCGCACGTGGACATGCTGCATCCGGCGCGGCGGCTGTGGCGGGGTTCAGGCCAGGACGAGAGCGACAGCTGCCGCTTGTCCGTTCTGGAACGGACGATCTGCGGGCACCAACGTGAAGGCGACGTGCCTGGATTCGAAATCCCCGCCCGCTACTTCCACTTCGTGAGGACGGGCGCTGTGCGCCAGCTGGAACCTGTCCTGGAACACAACCGGCTCGACCTGTTGTCGCTGGCGCTGCTCACGGCTCGCGCGACCCAACTGATCGACGAAGGCCCGGTCGCTCCTCGCATCGCGCGAGAAGCCCTCGGGCTTGGGCAGCTCTATGAACGAGCTGGCTTGACGGGTGAAGCGAAGGCCTCGTTCGCTCGAGCGGCAGTATTACCGTGCGAGGACGTCGTCACGCGGGCCGAGGCGCTGCGTGCGCTGGCGATTGCGTGTCGGCGGGCACGAGAGTATTCCCAGGCGGCTGAGGCGTGGCAAGCCATCCTGGATCTGCGCGGCTCTCCCGCGTCTGTGGTGAGGGAAGCCAGTGAATCGCTGGCGGTCCATCATGAGCACCGCCTGCGTGACCCGCTCTCGGCGAAGACGTTCGCCCTGAAATCACTTCGGCTGCCGGCGACGCCGACGCGCCGTGAGGCAATCCAGCATCGTCTGGCGCGGCTGGATCGCAAGCTGGGCAGTCGCGCCCCCGGCGTGGCCGCGCTGTTCTGACTACGCCGGAAAAAGAGAGGGTTCGCCGGTTCCGCGCGGACCCGGCCCCTTTACGCGCTGGCGGCGGTCTTCTTTTTCGTCGCCGGAGCCTTGGCCGCTTTCACCGCCTTTGCGGCAGTCTTCCGTTGTTCCGCGGTCTGCGCGCCGAACTTCTTCGTGAACCGTTCCACGCGCCCCTCGGTGTCGATCAGCTTCTGGCGTCCCGTGAAGAACGGATGGCAGGCCGAGCAGATTTCGAGGTGCAGCTCAGGCTTGGTCGACCGGGTCTTGAACGTGTTGCCACACGCGCAGCGGACCTCGACCTCCTTGTAGTTCGGGTGAATGCCTTCCTTCACAGCAACCTCCTTCACGCCTATTCCGCCGCAGCGCTCTAGGAGCGAAGGTCGGAGGATCAGGGAAAAGGGAATTATAGCAGACAGGGCTTCAGCACCGTCGGGTGCTGCTGCTGGCGGAACCGCTCACCGCTGCCGGTGAATTCTGCGGCGACCATGGCGCCGAGCTCACGCATATCCTCCGAGCCGAAATTCGCTGGCCGGAACGTCCGCGAGACGTTGACCGTCCAGTGCACCATCTTCTGGCCCGGTGGCAGTTCCAGCCCGACGGTGATCGACTCCGGCGAGCGAAGCGATACGTCGGCCACTGGCCCGCAAGGGGTCGAAACCGTCACCTCGACAGGCCGCTGGGCCAGGTCAGGGTGCTGGACTGCGAGACGCATCACCAGGTAGTGGTCGGTGACGGGCCAATAGAAATCGGCCCTGCCGCGGGTCCAGGTGAACTCGCCGTTCTGCCCTGTCTCAGGGCCATAGGCTCCGGTCACCAGCGGACGCCGGATCGCGATCGCCCGTGCCGGCACCGACAGGTCCTCTCGTGCAAGCACGATGTGTGCGGCGGCGTAGGCCACGGAGAGTCCCGCCGCGGCGACGCAGATCGCGACCCCATGCCGGTGGATCGCCGGCACGTCCGCATCGGTGATGGCGACGGTCAGCCAGGCGACGAGCAGCATGAACCAGAGCAGGACGAGCGGACTCTGGGTCGGCATGCCGACCAGCGAGCAGACGCCGAGGCCCACGAGGAGGCCGCGAACCACAGTCGCCGTGAACACCTGCCGCGGCGCCGCCCTTCCCGTGAAGACCTTCCAGGCCAGCAGCCCAGACCAGGCGAACAGCATCGTTCCGCCGAGCACCCCGAGTTCCGCGAGCTGGTGCCGCCACCAGTTCTGAGCGTTGTCGAACGGCATCGTCTGGCCGATGAACACGCGGTAGTCGGGGACGAAGACGTTGTAGGCGCTCAGTCCGATGCCAGCGAGCGGGTGATCGCGAATCATCATCAACGCGGCGGTCCCGTATCCGCCTCGCGTCCACAGTTCACGAAGGCTGCTGGCGGCTCCCTGGGGCAGCTCGAACAGGCGCGCGAGCGGGCCGATCGCGCGCCCGGCAAACAGCCCGACGGCGGCCAGCACCGCCACAGCGGCGGCCGTGATCGGCAGCACGCGTCGCGTCATCCGCCGCGACGTCGACCATGTTGCCAGGGCGATCGCGATCGTCCCGGCAACGCCCGCCAGCAGCGCCGTCCGCGACCCGGACATCCACATGCCGATGACGTTCACGATCAGGATGAGCGTGGCAACGGTCGTCGCCTGTTTCCGGCGAGTTGCCCGCATGGCGACGAAGGCCATTGGCCCGGCCAGGATCGCGCACATGCCGTAGGCGTTCGCGTCCAGCAATGTTCCGGTGGCGCGCCGCTGGGCGATCCAGTTCGCTGTGCTGAGGAACGAGAGATCGACGGCGCCTTGATACACGGCGACGACGCTGGCGAGCGTCGCCCCGATCCAGAGACCGTGCACCACGGGCGGCGTCTGTTCCGGCTGGCGGCGGAAAAGCGCACAGAGCAGATCGAGCCAGAGCAGCGCCAGCAACTGGGTGAGCGCGACGTGCAGCGTCCACCCGATGGCCTGGGGAGCTGTGACCTGTCCGTAGTACGACACCAGCTTGCCCGCGTCGAACAGCCCGTCGAACGAGAAGCCGGCCTCGCGGCCCACGATCACCGGCCACGCAAGACAGACAGTGAGCGCCCATCCACCGACGAGCGGCTTCCAACCGTCAGGGATGGCCCACTTCGACCAGGAGATCGTCCGCAGCAGCGCGCCGGTGAGACCGGCAATCCACACGAGCTCGACGACCGGCCCTTCGCGGCCGGCAACGGCGAGCAACGCCGCCGGTGCCAGCGGCGCGATGATCAGCCATATCGTGTGACTGCGCTGGCCCGCCATTCGTCCCGACAGCCAGCCGAAGATCAGCGAAAAGGATGTCAGTGCGCGCAGCAGCCACGTCATGTCCGGGTGCAACGCCATCTGCAGCGCGATGATGAGGAGGATCGAGAGCGCTACGGCTGCCTTGGACAGGCGGTCGAGTGTGGTCACGAATGACTGAATGTTATCTCGCGAGCGGGTAGATGCGGACGTTGCCGAGGGGCAGTTCGACCTCCGGCCCTCGGGAAAGTTCATCCAGCACGCCGCGTCCAGCGAACTGCTTGCGGAACACGTCCTCTTCCCAGTCTTCGACGATCAGGTACGGGCGGTAGCCGAGCCGATCCAGCGCCGCGACTACTGCTTCGAAACGATCCGGCGGCACCCCTCCATACCGGATCGTGGTGCGATCCGAGTAGTAGCGGATGCTTCCGCTGTGCTGCTCGCAGAAGATGACCGCGTTCGCAGGCAGGTGATCGGCGACATAGCGTCCCGTGATGGCGTACTTCTGTTCGCCGCCCGTGTCGAAGGTCGCGCGTGCCGCTGCATAGCCGATGGTGCGGTGTGCGACAACCAGGAGCAGCGTCACCGTGATCAGCGCCCGCATCTGTTTGGGCAGCCAGCGCGACGCTGCGATGACCGTGCCGGCGGTGAGCGCCAGCAGCGCCGGATACGCCGGCAGCAGGAAACGCAAGTACCACCAGACGTCGAACGGGAAGTAGAGCAGGTAGCAGCAGAGCACGGCACCGGTGAACACGAGCAAGGCAGCCGCCGCCGTCCGGCGGCGAAGCAGGATTGGCGCGATCACGGCAGCGAGCACGATCGGCGTCTGGGACTCGAGCAGCCACCGTGAATAGCGCGACAGGTTGGGGACGATGTTGGTCGCAGAGTACAGGGCGGCGAGCGAACCATAGCCGGAGTTGAGCGGAGACCCGTACCAGTACGTGTAGAGCACCGCGATGAAGCCCGCTGCCGGGACGACGCCCAGCGCGAAGGTCAACGCGCTGCGCCATCGCTGGGCGCTGTGCCACATCACGATCGCTGCGGGTACCGCCGCGACCGGGGCAAGGTTGGCGCGGATCAGAATTGCCATGCCCGCCGCAGCGCCGCTGGCGAGAGCCAACCAGGTGCTCGTGGTCGGCGCGCCGGGCCTGCGGCGCGAGGCCCGGCCTACGGTCGTGTGTTGTGAGGCATCGCGGTCCGTGGTTCGCGAGTCCGGAGGGACATTGGTGCTTCGCGAAACGCGGCCCGCATCGGCCGTGACCGCGTGTGGCAATCGCGGGTCGATGCCGATGCGGAGCGCTGCGGCGAGGGACAGCGCCCAGAACGCTGACGCCGGGATGTCACTCATCGGCGAACTCGTCAGCTGGAACAGAAATGCCGGACTCGAGGCGAGCAGCAGTGCGGCGGCCACACCCGTCCAGCGGTCGCTCAACTGGCGTGCGACCAGGTAAGTGGCCCAGACGGCGACCGCGGCGAGCAGAGGCACGACCGCGAACACAGCGTCGCGGCCGCCGATGACCTCGGCGATCGCCATCAGCATCGGAAGTCCCGGCGACGTGACCGGCACGATCGCCGCCTCCGCCGGCGCCGGTCGATACGCGAGCGGGGCCATGACTTCCCGCGGAACCAGCGAGGCGAGTTCCGTCATCAGCGGCTGCGGCTGTCGAAGCGTACCGGTTGCCCACAGGTGTGCCTGACTCACATACCCGAACGCATCGGATCCGGCGGCGACGAACGCCGTGTGTCGAATCGACGTCGCAATGAGCGCCGCCGCAATGGCGAGGACGAGCAGGGGCGGAACGCAGTGGGGAAGTCGAGCCAGCCACTCGGTCGCGACGGTCCATCGCTTCCAGATGGCTGCGCCAGTGGCGCGGAGCTGCTCTCCCATCCAGCGCACGTCCGTGACGACCAGCGCTCGACGGCGCCCGGCCTGCCCGAGCGCGAAGGCGCACGACATGGCCACCATTGCCACGATTGCCGGGTTGCGCGGGTTACGCGACGAGACGAGAGGAAGGGCAATACCGCCGGTGACGAGAATCACCAGCGACCAGACGGCCGATGCGGCGGCGATGATGACCGACGCGCGCCGCCAGGCCAATTGTGAATCGTGAATCGTGAGTCGTGAATGTTCGGGCGTCTTCGTTGCCTTCACCATTCACGATTCATGACTCACGATTCACGATTCACGATTCCTAGGATTTTCCCGCCGCCATGGCCGCCAGGAACTCCGAGTTCGCCTTGGTCTTGCTCATCTTGGACAGGAGCAGTTCCATGGCTTCGGTCGGCGACAGCGGGGTGAGCACCTTGCGGAGCACCCACACGCGATTCAGGTCGTCCTTCGGCAGCAGCAATTCTTCCTTGCGGGTGCCGCTCTTGCCGATGTCGATCGCCGGGAACACACGGCGATCCGAGAGCTTCCGATCCAGGTGGATTTCGGAGTTGCCGGTGCCCTTGAACTCTTCGAAGATCACTTCGTCCATGCGCGAGCCGGTGTCGACCAGCGCGGTGGCGACGATCGTCAGCGAGCCGCCTTCCTCGATGTTGCGGGCGGCGCCGAAGAAGCGCTTCGGCCGCTGCAACGCGTTGCTGTCCACGCCGCCCGACAGCACCTTGCCGGAGGCCGGCACGATCGTGTTGTAGGCGCGAGCCAGGCGCGTGATCGAGTCCAGCAGGATGACGACGTCCTTCTTGTGCTCGACGAGGCGCTTGGCCTTTTCGATCACCATCTCGGCGACCTGGACGTGGCGCTGCGCCGGTTCGTCGAACGTCGAGGAGATGACCTCGCCGCGGACGGAGCGCTGCATGTCGGTCACTTCTTCCGGCCGCTCGTCGATGAGCAGGACGATGAGGTAGACCTCGGGGTGGTTCTTGGTGATGCTGTTGGCGATCGACTGCAGCAGCATCGTCTTGCCGGTACGGGGTGGGGCGACGATCAAACCGCGCTGTCCCTTGCCGAGCGGACAGAGCAGATCCATGACGCGGCCGGAGAGATTCTCCGAATCGGTCTCCAGCTTGACCTGCTCCTGCGGGTAGAGCGGCGTGAGGTTCTCGAAGAAGATCTTCTCCTTCGTCTTCTCAGGCGGTTCGAAGTTGATTGCCTCGACCTTGATCAGCGCGAAGTAGCGCTCTCCGTCCTTGGGCGGGCGGATGACGCCCGACACCGTGTCACCGGTGTGAAGGTCGAATTTCCTGATCTGTGAGGGGGAGACGTAGATGTCGTCGGGGCCGGGCAGGTAGTTGTAGTCCGGCGCACGCAGGAAGCCGAAGCCGTCCGGCAACGTTTCCAGCACCCCTTCCGAGAAGATGTTGCCGCTCTTCTCGGCACGCACGCGGAGGATCTCGAAGATCAACTCCTGCTTGCGCATGCCGGTGGCGCCGGCGATCTCGAGATCCTTGGCAATCTTCGTCAGCGCGGAGATGCTCATCTCCTTCATCGCCGAGAGCGAGATCGTCTGGGCCGGCGGCTTGTCGCCCTGCTGGCCCGGTTGCGCCTGGCGCTCCCCCTGGGGCTGGCGCTCGCCCTGCTGGCGGTCGCCGCGCTCACCCTGGGGTTGGCGCTCGCCCTGCTGGCGGTCGCCGCGCTCGGCCTGGGGTTGACGCTCCCCCTGCTGGCGGTCGCCGCGCTCGACCTGGGGTTGACGCTCCCCCTGCTGGCGGTCGCCGCGCTCGGCCTGGGGTTGACGCTCCCCCTGCTGGCGTTCGCCGCGCTCACCCTGGGGCTGGCGCTCTCCGCGTTCGCCGCGGCCTGGCCTCGTCGGGGGGCCGTCCGCCGTCGCACTGCGCGCGGGGGCGGAAGATTCAGCGGCGGCAGGTTGACGTTCGCCCTGGGATTTGGGGGTGCCTTCTCCCTGGGCCTTCTCGCCGTTCTCCGGCGAGGTGGCGGTGGCTACGCCACCGTTTGCCTTGGCAGGCTTGCGATCATCTTCCACAGTTCGTCCAATCCTTCACCGGTCTGCACGGAAACGAGCAGCACGGGTGTTTGAAACAACGATTCGAATTCACGGCTATGGCGCGTGCGTTCTGCCCGCGTCAGCTTGTCTACCTTGGTCCCCACTACGCTGGTTCCGGCTACGCCGGCTGTGACCGGCGACGAATTGAGCCACTGCCACGCTTCCAGATCGGATTCGAGCCCCGGATGCCTCGAGTCCACGAGCAGCAGCACGCCGATGGCCACGTCACGAGCCCGTTCGAAGTACACATCCGTGAGCTTCTGGAACTCACGCGCCGATGCGCCGCCACCTCGCGCGTACCCGTAGCCGGGGAGATCGACGAGGTGAAACGCCGGAGCGGTTCCGCGCTGCACGCGGAAAAAGTTCGCCAGCCGTGTCTTGCCAGGGGTTGCGCTCGTCCGGGCCAGCTGGCGGCGGAGCAGCGCGTTAATCAGGCTCGACTTGCCCACGTTGGAGCGGCCAACGATTGCCAGCTCCGGCAATCGCTCCCGCGGGAAACCACCCGCGTCCGCCGCGCTGGTCACGAACGACGCGTCAACCTGCATTGACGAATTTAGGAATTGACGAATTTACGAATTCGCATTGCCACAATGAAATTCGTCAGTCCGTAAATTCGTCAACCCGAGATTGCTTCAGTGGGTTCGCTTCTCGTCAGTCACTTCCGGAACGACGGGAGCTGCCGCGATACGGGTCGGCAGCGGCTCGGCCAGCGCAATCTTCAGCACCTCGTCCATCGTCGAGACCATGTGGACGTCGAGCGTATCCAGAACGTTCTTCGGGATGTCAGCCAGGTCCTTCTCGTTGTCCCGCGGCAGCACGATGTTCTTGACGCCGGCGCGGTGCGCGGCGAGCACCTTCTCCTTGACGCCGCCAATCGCCAGCACCTTGCCGCGCAGAGTGATTTCGCCGGTCATCGCCACGTCGCGCCGCGTCGGGATCTTCGTCAACGCGGAGACGAGCGTCGTGGCCATCGTGATGCCGGCCGACGGGCCGTCCTTGGGAATCGCGCCCTCGGGAACGTGCACGTGGATGTCGATCTTCGAGTGAAAATCGTCGGGCAGGTTCAGTTCGGTGGCCTTAGTGCGAACGTAGCTGAGCGCCGCCTGCGCCGACTCCTGCATCACATCGCCGAGCTTGCCGGTGAGCGTGAGCTTGCCCTTGCCGGCCATGAGCGTCGCTTCGGTCACCAGTAACTCGCCACCGACCTCCGTCCACGCCAGGCCCGTCGCAATGCCAACCTCGTTCTGCTCCTCGGCCATGCTCGGGCGGAACCGCGGCACGCCAAGATGCTCCGTCACCTTCCCTGCGGTGACTTCTTCCTTGTACTGCTTGCCCTCGACGACGACCTTGCGCGCCACCTTGCGGCAGATCGACGACAGTTCGCGTTCGAGGTTCCGTACGCCGGCTTCACGCGTGTAGCGCTGGATGATCGCCTGGATCGCATCGTCGTGAATGACGATGTTGTCGGCGGTGAGTCCGGCGCCCTCAATCACCTTCGGGGCGAGGAAGCGCTTGGCGATCTCGACCTTTTCGGCTTCGGTATAACCGGCCAGCTGCAGCACTTCCATGCGATCGCGCAGCGCCTGCGGGATCGTGTGGAGCACGTTGGCGGTGCAGATGAACATCACGTGCGACAGGTCGTACTCGACGTCGAGGTAATGATCGAGGAACGTATTGTTCTGTTCCGGATCGAGCACCTCGAGCAGCGCCGCCGACGGATCGCCGCGGAAGTCCATCGACATCTTGTCGATTTCATCGAGCAGGAACACCGGGTTCTGCGTTCCGGCCTTCTTCATCATCTGGATGACCTGGCCGGGGAACGCGCCGATGTAGGTGCGGCGGTGACCGCGAACCTCGGCCTCGTCACGCACGCCGCCGAGCGACAGGCGCACGAACTTGCGGTTCATTGCCCGCGCAATCGACTTGGCGAGCGACGTCTTGCCGACGCCGGGAGGGCCGGAGAAGGTGAGGATGGTCGCCTTCGGCTTCTTGACGAGCGAGCGGACCGCGAGGAACTCGAGAATGCGATCCTTGATCTTTTCGAGACCGTAGTGGTCCTCGTTGAGCACCGCTTCGGCGTGCTTCAGATCGCGGTTCTCGCGCGTCTTCTTGTACCAGGGAACCGCGATCAGCCAGTCGAGATAGTTGCGCGAGACGGTCGCTTCCGCCGACATCGGCGGCATCGCCTCGAGGCGCTTCAGCTCCTGGACGGCCTTTTCCTCGACCTCCTTCGGCATCTTCGCCTGTTCGATCTTCTTCTTCAGATCGTCGATTTCGTTGCCCTTCTCGTCCTTGCGGCCCAGTTCCTTCTGGATCGCCTTCATCTTCTCGTTGAGGTAGTACTCCTTCTGCGCCTTCTCCATCTGCTTCTTGACGCGAGACTGGATGCGGCGATCGACCTGGAGCTTGTCCACCTCGATCTCGAGAATGCCGGCGATGCGGTTGAGACGCTCGAGCGGCGAGATGATCTCGAGCAGGTTCTGCTTTTCGTCCACGCCGACGAGCAGGTGCGCAGCAATCGTATCGGCGAGCTTGCCCGGATCGTCAACCCGCACCGCGGCAATCATCGCGTCGTACTGCAGGTTGTTCGAGAGCTTGACGTACTGCTCGAACAGCGACACCACGCGACCCATCGTCGCCTCAACGTCACCGGCGATTTCCTTCTGCTTCGGCAGCACCTTGACGACGACGCGGAAGAAGCCCTTGTCTTCCTTCCATTCGACCGCCCGCGCACGATCGACGCCTTCGACCAGTACCTTGATGTTGCCGTCCGGCAGCTTCAGGCTCTGCACGACGTTGGCGACACAGCCCATCGTGAAGATGTCGTCCGGACGCGGGTCATCGATCGAGGCATCGTGCTGGGCGGCCAGGAAAATCCGCTTGTCCTTCAGCAGCGCATGTTCGAGCGCGCGCGTGGAGGACGGCCGTCCAATCACGAACGGCATCATCATGTGCGGGAAAACGACGACATCGCGGAGCGGGACGATAGGGAGCGTTTCGTAGACTTCCATCAGGGTCCTTAGAGGGATCAGGAATCAGGTGTCGGGAATCACCCTAGATTCCTTCTGATTCCTGATACCCGATTCCTGATACTTAACCGGTGCTGATACTTAACCGGCTTTTTCGATCAGCGTGATCGACTTGTCCTTGGCCTCGACGATCTCGCGCGTCACCACCACCTCGCGCAGCTTCTTCTGACCTGGGACCGAATACATCAGGTCGAGCATCAGGTCTTCGATGATCATGCGGAGGCCGCGAGCCCCGATTTTGCGGGAGAGTGCCGATTCGGCGATCGCTTCGAGCGCATCGTCCGTGAAGCGCAGCTTCACGTTCTCGTATTCGAACAGCTTCTGGTACTGACGCGTAATCGCGTTGCGCGGTTGCGTCAGGATCTGAATGAGCGCGGGCTTGTCCAGCTCGTGAAGCGTCCCGACCACGGGCAGACGGCCGACGAACTCTGGAATGAGCCCGTACTTGATGAGATCTTCGGGTTCCACCTGCTCGAGCGTCGTTCCAACCTCGCGCTTCGACACCGACTTGACCTCGGCTTTGAAGCCGAGTGTCTTCTTGCCGACGCGCCGCTCGATCACCTTGTCCAGCCCGACGAACGCGCCGCCGCAGATGAACAGGATGTTGGTCGTGTCGATCTGGAAGAACTCCTGGTGCGGGTGCTTGCGGCCACCCTGCGGCGGCACGTTCGCCACCGTACCTTCCAGGATCTTCAGCAGCGCCTGCTGGACGCCCTCACCCGAGACGTCGCGGGTGATCGAGGGGTTCTCGTCCTTGCGGCAAATCTTGTCGACTTCGTCGATGTAGATGATCCCCTGCTGGCACTTCTCGATGTCGCCACCAGCCGCCTGCAGGAGCTTGAGGATGATGTTCTCGACGTCCTCGCCGACATACCCCGCTTCGGTCAGCGTGGTGGCATCGACGATGGTGAAAGGAACCGAGAGCAGCTTGGCCAGCGTCTGCGCGAGCAGCGTCTTGCCGGTGCCGGTCGGCCCGATCAGCATGATGTTCGACTTGGTCAGCTCGACATCGTTGCGGCTGCGCGGCTGCTTCTGGATCTCGATCCGCTTGTAGTGGTTGTAGACCGCGACGGCGAGCTTCTTCTTGGTCCGCTCCTGGCCGATGACGTACTCGTCCAGGAACTTCTTGATCTCCGGTGGGGACGGCAGCGACGAGCGCACACCACGGTTCTCGAACCGGTTGTCGTCCGCGATGATGTCGTTACAGACTTCGACGCACTCATCGCAGATAAAGACCGTCGGACCCGCAATCAATTTGCGGACGTCGTTCTGGTCTTTATTGCAGAACGAGCAGCGAAGAATCTCCGTCTCGCCGTTCTTCTTGACCATATTTACCTGGCCGGGATCGATTCGATGTTACACCCGTTTCCGGATGACGTCATCGATAATCCCGTAATCCTTCCCCTGTTCGCCCGACATGATGTAGTCGCGTTCCGTGTCTTCCTGGATCCGCTTGATCGACTGCCCGGTATGGTCGGACAGGATTTCGTTCAGCCGCTGCCGCATGCGCAGGATTTCACGCGCGTGGATGTCGATGTCGGTCGCCTGCCCCGCCAACCCCTGCATCAGCGGCTGGTGGATCAGGATGCGGGAGTTCGGCAGGGAGAAGCGCTTCCCCCTGGCGCCCGCCGCCAGCAGTACCGCCGCCATCGACGCCGCCTGGCCCAGGCAGATGGTCTGGACGTCCGGCTTGATGAACTGCATCGTGTCGTAGATCGCCATCCCGGCGGTGATCGAGCCGCCCGGGCTGTTGATGTACAGCATGATGTCCTTGTCGGGGTCTTCGGCCTCGAGGAACAGCATCTGGGCGATCACGAGATTGGCAATCGTGTCGTCGATCGGCGTGCCGATGAAGATGATGCTGTCCTTCAGCAGCCGGGAGAAGATGTCGTAGGCGCGTTCGCCGCGGTTGGTCTGCTCGACCACCATCGGCACCAGCTGGGCGTAGCTCATTCGTTGATTGTGAAGTCGGTGATTCGTGAATCGTTTACGGTTGCGGTTCGCGAAGCGCTTACCGGGCGGTACGGCTCCCGGCTACGGCTGCAGCACGAATCGCAAATCGAGAATCAAGAATGCTTTAGGCGGGTATCTCGCCGCTCATCGTAGCACGCGAGAGCGCCAAGTCAACCGCCTTCTCCCGGCGCAACCCCGTCGTCAGACGGGCCAGCCCGCCTTCCTTTTCCAGCTGGGCCCGGAGCGCGGCCGGTGTGCGACCGGCGCGGAGGGCAAACCGTTCGATCTCCTTATCGACATCTTCGGAAGGGACCGTGATACCTTCCCGCCGGGCGATTTCGTCCAGCACCAGAGCACTGGCCACCGCTGCGCGGGCCGGCTCTCGCTGGGCTTCCCGGAACTGCGCCCAATCGATCCCGGCCTGGCGTGGATCGACGTTCTGCTGCATCAGCTGACGCACGAACTCCTCGAGGCGGCGGTCGATCTCACGGTCCACCATCGAGGTGGGCAGCTCAAAGCTGATCCGCTCCGACAGTTGCTTCAGCAGCTCAGTTCGGAGCTGTCGCTCGCTGGCCTCGTTGGCTTCGCCCTGCAGATCCTGACGGACCCGCTCGCGCAGTCCCGCCAGTGAGTCGAACTCTCCCAGATCCTTGGCGAACTCATCGTCGAGATCGGGCAGCACCCGCTTGCGGATCTCCTTCAGTGACACGCTATACGTCACCTCGGTGTTCGCCATTTCCTTCACGCCGTAATCCTCGGGGAACTGGATGGTGAAGGTCTTCTGCTCGCCCGGATGCATCCCGATCAGATGGGCGTCGAATCCCGGCGGATTGACGGCCGCGCCGAGCTCGAGACTCACGTTCTCGTGCTTGTCGGATTCGCCGTCCGGATCGGTGCGCTCGATGTCGAGGACGACGGTATCGGCATCGGCGACGGGACGGCCTTCGACCGGCTCCGATTTGGCGGCGCGGTTGCGCAGCCCCTGCAGCGCCTGTTCGATGGCATCTTCAGTGATCGTCGTCGGCCGCCGCTGCAGCGACAGGGTCGACAAGTCTCCGGGGTCGAACGACGGAACGGTCTCGATGGCGGCGGTGAATTTCAGCGGCTGGCCTTCACGCAGGTCGACGTCCTTGATGTTCGGGGTGTCCACCGGCTCGATGCCCCGTTCCTGCAACGCCTCGTCGACGGCCTTCGGAATCAACGTGTGCGAGACGTCGTGGAGGATCTGGTCGCGGAAGCGCTGCTTGACGAGGGTTGGCGGCACCTTGCCCGGCCGGAATCCCGGCAGCTTCGCCTGACGCGAATAGTCGCGTGCGACCTTGTTGATCTCGGCGTCGACGACGTCGCTCGGGATCTCGATGGTGATCGTCTTCTGGGTCTCGGAAACGTCGGTGAATTCTGTCTTCATGGGATTCGTGATTCAGGACTCGTGGTTCGTGATTGGGTTCGCCTGGCTCGCCAGCACGAATCAGGAATCAGGAATCAGGAGATGCGAACGAGCGTCCTGTCAGACTAACACTTCCGCCGGTGATTCGCCGACTCCGCCAGTGAGCCGGGTTCGACCGAATCAGGGGGCGTTGCCGGTCCTGACGTCGTCAGATAGACTCGCGCCGCCCTCGTCAAGGCGTGCACGGGGTGATCGCCGGTTCGCCCAGCGCGTTGACGAAGAACGTGATGGCTTCGGGCGCGCTCACGCCGATGCGGAACTGATAGCGCCGCTGTGCCCCGGCGGCGAGGTGCGGTTCGCCGGACGCCAGCGGCGCCGGAATGACGATCCCCTCTCCACCGAGTGCATCACCGGTTGCCGTCAACATCAGAGGAGGCGCGGATTGCGCTTCCAAGGTGACGACCTCGAAGGCGAGGTGACAGATCCCCTGCCCAGTCGAATCGGTAAAGGTCGCGGCGACGCGAAACTCCCCGCCCGCGGCCAACGGGTTGGGATCGGTCGCCGGTGGGACGTAGTGGCCGGTGACGCCATCCAGCTGTAAAAGGTCGTTGACGACCGGGTAGAACTCCACCGCGCCGATGTCGCACGTTCGTACGCCGTCGGCGTTGCCGTCGATTGGGCGCGCGAGCTGACGTTGATCGGTAGCGGGGCAGGCGGTCGGGTCGGCGGCGTCGATCGCAGGGCTGCCGGCGAGCAGCGGAATGTGCCCCTCGCCCGGCCGTCCGCCGTCCATCAAGGAGCCGAGTCCTGCGTCAGTCAGGACCGCCGAGAGCGCCGCTTCAGAACTGTTGAAGGGAGGCTTGAATGGAATAATGATGTCACTGGGTAGCAAGCCCTTGCACCCGCCGGCCTCCCCGCCAATCAAGTTGTGGCCCAGGGATGTCACGGCGCCCAGGCAGTTGCCGCCTACATGTCCAACAATGATGCTGTTCCAAATCCGCATGGGCCCTTCGACGCCCGTGCGATTGTTGACAATCGTTGAATTGACGACGAGCGAATCCGCTCGGGCGAAGATGGCGACGCCGATTGAAGGGCTCAACGGATTGTTCGCAACGGTGCTGTTGGACACCGTGACTGTCCCGATCGCCACGATGCCGAAGGCTCCGATGCCGCCGTTGCGGACGATCGTGACGCGATCGATCGCTGCGGCCCCGAGGGCGAAAACACCGATAGCAGCGCCTTCTTGCACGTAATTGTCCGAAATCGTCGTCCTGACAATCGCCGCCTTGGCGATGCCTGTGGCACCCGGCAGGAGGGAATTGCCAATCGACACCAGGTCACCTCCGAAGCCGACGCTGTTCCGTGTGAGCCAACTGTCCTGCACCGTCAGTGTCCCACTGGCGATTCCAAGCACACCGGCCATCGTTGCAAAGTTTTCGGTGAGTCTACTGTTCGTAATGGAAACGATGCCCTGCGACAAGATGCCGCCAGCGTATGACGCCTCCCTACTACCTTGATTGCCGCCTCGCATGGTGACGCGGTCGAGTAACAGACGGCCCGTGAGAGCGACGTTGAAGATCCGGAACAAGTTGGTTGTCGGCTGCTGGCGGTAATTGGCCCGCTCGATGATGGTCGTGTCTGCCGTGATACCGGAGATGGCGACGTTCCCGACGATAACGGGCAGACCCGCGGCAGGCCGGCCAGCGGAGTCGAAATTGTTGACGGTGAGGAGCGAGTAGGTGCCGGCGGCCAGATGGATGGTATTAGCCTCCTGATTCTGATTCGACGCGGTGATCGCGTCGATGAGACATTGCACATCGCCGCCGGGGCAGGCGAAGTCGGCGGCGCCCGCCGGGCTGCTCCACGCAAAGCCCGTGGTGCACGCGAGCATGAACACGATGCGAACGAAACGACGGGTGAACGGCGGCGGCGCGAGAGGGGGAGGGAAAGTCGGTCCATGTCGCGGCTCCTTCGTACTGCGATCAACACCCGTTGGCCTGGGCCGGCACTGCCGGCACGTGCCGTTCGGCTGCCGGCTGCTTTCACGGGGAAACCTACCGAGGGCGGATCAGCGCGGTCGTACGTGTGAACTGACGCGCACGGCCACGGCGTGAGGTGCGCGTGAGTGGCACGAGCCTGAACGTCGGCCCGCACGACCGAGAGCACCGCTTATCACACTGAGCCGTTTGCCGTGTCAACAGGAATTCAGCAGCGTTCCCGCGAAAAGACTGCATGACCGTGGTCGGATGCGGTCCGGTCAGGCCCGGCAAGCGGTGATGTTGGTGCGAAAGGGGAGACTCGAACTCCCACGGCCTCACGGCCACCAGATCCTAAGTCTGGCGCGTCTGCCAGTTCCGCCACTTTCGCGTGCTGTCAGCGTAGCACCGGCCACCAGCTACGAGCCGACCGCTACCGGCTACCGGCGAGCAGCTCCCGTCAAGCCGTCCGCGCTGACGCGAGCCGGGTGCGGGCCTTCGCCATCCGCAGCTTGCCGGGCAGCTGCACCATCGGCCGTCGCTGGACGTTGGTCACGATCACTTCGTGAATCGGACCGCGTGCGGACGCCCGCGAGTTGATGGCGCGCCGCGCCGGCACCAGCGTGACGGCCAGGCCCGCCTGGCGGGCCGCCGGCATCGAATACAGGCTGACGATGTCAGGGGCGCTCGAATTCGAGAGCAGCACCTGCGCGCCGCGCCGGCACGCCTCGATGACCGCCTGGTGAAGCCGCCGCTGATCGAACGCGCTGAACCCGCCCGCCGTGTACTGCGCAAAGCTCGCGGTGCGGCTCAAGGGTGCGTAGGGCGGATCGCAGTAGACGAAATCGCCCGCTCCCGCCGCAGCAAGGACGTCGATCGAACGGGAGGCAGTCGATCGCCGCGCCTGACGCGCCGAACGCGGCGGCAACACTCCGCACATGCTCCGGGTCGCAGATGCGCGGGTCGGCATACCTGCCCGCGGGGACGTTGAACGCGCCCTGACGATTGAGGCGGTAGAGACCGTTGAAGCCGGTGCGATTGAGGAAGATCAGCATCGCTGCGAGCGCCGGCGTGTAGCGCTCGACCGCCGCCGTCGCCGGCTGACCACGCAACTCCGCACGCGCCGGGTTGAACCGGCCGTCGCGGACCTCGTAATAGAACGGCTCACCGTGGACGCGATGTGACGCTTGCAGCCGGCGCAATGCCGCGATGACCGCATCAGCCTGATCGCGGACCGTTCGATAGCATCCAACCAGGTCCGGGTTCACGTCGGCCAGCCAGGCGCCGCGCCGCGCGAGCGCGCCGCGTGCCTGCAAATCGAAGAACACCGCGCCGCTCCCCAGAAACGGTTCCACGTAGCGGTCGAAGGTTGCGGGGTAGTGACTCGGAGAGGGCAGCGAGGAGCTGGCGCTTGCCGCCAGCCCATTTCAACAGCGGTCGCGCTGTTGCCAGTGTCGCGGGTCGCATGGGCACGTCTACTATCGGGCCACGGGATCCCGAACGCCAGCCACATTTTGTAGGGGGTAGGTAGGAGGCAATAGGTAATAGGTAGGTAGCAGGTAGCAGGTAGCAGGTAGCAGGTAGCAGGTAGCAGGTAGCCACAGTGACCGCCGTCTACCAGCTACCACCTACCAGCTTACCACTTACCACCTACCGCCTACTAGACTACGCAGTTCCGTCCCGACGACTTCGCCTGATACAGGCGACGGTCGGCGGTGGCGAGCATTTCCTCGAAGCTGAAGTCGAGGCCGAGTCCGGCGGCACCGGCCGACAGCGTGATGCGCCCGGCACCAGGGAATTCGATCGCTTCGACGGCCCGGCGGATTCGATCGGCCAGTCGCTGAGCGTCCTCGAGGGACACCCCGGGCAGGACCAGCAGGAACTCCTCGCCCCCCCAGCGCACCACCGTGTCGTAGGTCCGGACCGTCCGCTTGAACAGCGCGCTCAGCTCCCGCAGCACCTGATCGCCGACCTGGTGGCCGAAGGTGTCGTTCACGCTCTTGAAGCGGTCGATGTCGATCAGCACGCACGTGAGCGGCGTGCGATGACGCTTCGCGCGGGCGATTTCGTTGCCGATCGTCGATTCGCCGCCACGCCGGTTGATCAGCCCGGTCAGTTCGTCGGTGATCGCGAGCCGCTCGAGCGCCTGAATCTCGCTGGCGATCGCGGTGGTCACCGTGGGCTCGTGCTCGGCCCTCGGCACGTGCCGCTCGATTTCCCGGACGATTGTTGCCGCATACGAGGTGAACGCGTCCAGGTCGTCGGCGCTGAGCCGAAGCGGGCGCGAATCGAGCAGGCACAGCGCACCCGCCGACGTGCCCCCGGAGAGCGTGAGCGGAATTCCCGCGAAGCCTCTGACGCCGCGGCGCGTCTTGCGATCCACGCCGAAGAGCGGGTGGCTCTCGGTATCGGCGATGATCAGCGGCTCGCCTTCGGCCGCAACGTCGCGCAGCAGGCTCGATTCGTTGTCGCCTAGCAGGCGCGCGTTCGATGAGTACACCGACATCAGCGGTTCGTCGGCGCCGAGCGTCACCAGCCCGGCGCACGTCTCCACGCCGAACTGCAGCGCCGCTTCCACGACATGACGCGCGACCATCGACATGATCGACGCCTGCGGACTCTGTCCTGACGGACGCGCCAGCCGGCGGCGGCAGCGGCCATCGTCCCTCGTCATGCACCGTTCCGATGGTCGCCTGGATGGCCGACCGCGCCAGCGACGGATCGACATCGGCCGGGAGGATGCGGGCGAAGTTCAGGTTCTGGCCCAGTTCCTTCGCCGCCGCGCGGAGCGGCTGGAACGCCGACACGACGATCACCGACGCCATCTCCCCGCGCGGTTGCTGGCGCAGGGCCCGCACCACCGAGAAGCCATCGAGCCGCGGCAGTGAGAGATCGGTCACCAGCAGCACGGGGACGCCCCGCGTGGTGATCTGCTGTTGCGCCTCTTCACCGTCGCGCACGACGACCACGGGATGACCGGTCTCCATCGCGACCTGCCGCCAGGTGGCGGCGCGGTTCGCGTTCGGGATCGCGATCAACACATAGCCGGCCTCAGCGTGCGCCGACACTACGCGATTGGGCGAAGCGGTTGAATCACTCGGGGCCATGGGTCGCGGGTCCAGGACTTCTGCGCTTGTTCCTCTGTGTCGTGTCACGGGCAGCGGTATCCAGTTAGTCGGAACGCAAATCCGTCAATGCCCCAACGAAGGTCTTCGCTGCAGCACGCCATGCCGTAGCAAGACTTCGTCCAATGGTTGAGCTTCCGGCGACTGCGGCGTCTTTCACGAAAGTGCGTCCCTGAAAGTCGGACTTTAGTCACCCAAAGCGGTTAATACGACCCCGTACGTCACACACGCCGTGCCCCAGGATGGATCAGGGGGTGTTCTGATTCGGTGCCTCTGCAGCCACTCGCAGAACCGGTCGATGCCGGCAGCGAACGACGTCTCCGGGTGATAGCCAAGCAGATCGGCGGCCTTGTCCACCGACGCCCAGGTCTGCGGCACGTCGCCAGGCTGCTCGGGATGTCGATCGATCTTCGCCCTCACGCCGAGTGCCCGTTCCAACTCCGCAATCATCTCCGCCAGTGTGACCGTGCGATCGTTCCCCAGGTTGATCACTTCGTAGCGGCTGCGGTCGTAGGCAAGTGCTGCCGCGGATGCCCGACACGATGTCGCTGATGAACGTGTAGTCGCGACGCGTCGTCCCGTCGCCGAAGACGGGAATTCGATCCCCCGCCAGCATCTTCCGGGCGAAGCTGTGAATCGCCAGATCGGGACGCTGCCGCGGACCGTACACGGTGAAGAAGCGCAGCGCAATGAACCGGAAACCGTACAAGTGGCTGTAGACGTGCCCCAGCAGCTCGCCGGAGACCTTGGTGCTGGCGTATGGGCTGATCGGCTGGAGCACGTAGTCGCTCTCGCGCCATGGCGTGTTCGGGTTCACCCCGTAGACACTGCTCGACGATGCGAACACCACGTGCGGTGTGCCCGACTGCCGCGCGAGTTCCAGGATGTTCTGCGTGCCGGCGACGTTCACTTCCTGATAGGTGCGCGGATCCGCGATGGAAGGACGAACACCGGCGCGCGCCGCCAGGTGCACGATCGCGTCGTAGCGCGGCGACAGCTTCTGCAGCGCTGCACCGTCGCGGATGTCGATACGCGCCAGCGAGTAGTGCGGATGTCGCAGGTGCGGCGCGATGTTCCGTTCCTTTGTCTCGATCGCGTAGAACGGATCGAAGCTGTCGACGGCGGTGACGTGCCAGCCGTCAGCCAGTAACGAGTCGACCAGGTGACTGCCGATGAATCCGGCGGCGCCTGTGATCAGGACGTGTCTCATCGTGGTGGCTGCAAATGAGTCCTGGTGACGCGGGCCTACGGCTGTCGGCGTCCCTCGTCATGACGCCGCGAACCCGGGCCTGCCGCGAACGGCCGCACCGGTGGATCTGCCGGAGTGACGAGCCGCCGGTCGACGGCCGTGAGCGCGAGTTCGACGCGATTGGCCACATGCAGTTTGTCGAACACCTTTCGCAGGTGGTTCTTGACCGTCTGTTCGTTGAGCCCGAGCTGCCACGCGATGTCCTTGTTGCTGGCGCCGGTCACGATGAGCGACACGATCTCGCCCTCGCGCGGCGTCAAGCCGCCGGCGTGGTCGTCGCTCCGGGACGGGTTACGCAACGCCTCGACCAGGTCCCCCACGCTGTCGCGGCCAAGCCAGTACTCACCACGGCTGACCTGACGGATGCACTTCGTCAGGAGATCGCTTGTGCTCTGTTTAAGGAGGAGCCCCCACGCGCCGCGAACCAGGGCCGTTCGCATCTGCCCGCGCTCGATCAGACGCCGTCAGCAGTACCGGCCGGGTCGGAAGTGCGAGGGCTGCCAGCCGCCGGAGCACCTCGAGGCCATTCGTCCCGGGCAGATGGAGGTCGAGCAGCAGGATATCCGGGCGCAGCACCTGCACGAGCTCGATGGCCTGGTTACCGTCCTCCGCCTCACCCACCAGCTCGATGTCGGGCTCGGGGCTCATCAGCGTCCGCAGCCCGATCCGGAAGATCGGGTGCTCGTCTGCGACAACAACGCGAATGGTCCCGTTATTCATAGACCCACGTTCGTCTGCCTGACCACTCGAGCCGAGAGGCTCTTCCGGGCGCTGACCGCCATATGTTGTGTCCACGTCGTCTGATAGCCGATTTTGTTGTGGTCGTGATCCGCACGGAAGTGTAAACGCAACCGGTCAGTTAGTGCTAACGCCCGGAAAACTTCGGGGTTCAATCAGTGTGCAACCATGCGCACTTATAGGTACTTTCGGGCTAGTCGAGTTGCTGTCAGGGCTCGTGGAAGGCCGTCGAGCAATTGGCTCGCGCGATCGGCGAGCCCATGAAGGGCTCGCCGATAATCTCGTCGCTTCGTCAGCCCTCGCTCACAGTTGGAGAGTTGGTGTAGATCAGCTCGCCACGGCTGTGCCCCGCCTCCGACATTCCCTCGGCGATCGAGTCACGCCGTCGCCACCACCATGCGGCCGCCATCGCGGCTCCGGCCATCGTCGCGATCATCCCGTACTGTCGTTTGGTCATGAGTACCTCCAAGCCGCCTGCACAGGCGGCATTCTCAGCAGGATTGCCCTTATGAAATGAGGCAACATCAGGGCCAGCGTCCGCATGCGGACGGTTCGCGAAGGCGCATCCCGCGGCGGGATTTGCTGACGCGAGGCAGGAGGAGAAAGGACGCAAGTTTTTTCCGCCGATGTCACGCGTCGTAGAACCAGTCCACTGCCGCGTCGCGGGTTCCTTGCCTAACCGGCAGAACTTCGTGCAGTGTCCCGCTTGGGAACGCGACCAGCAGCCCGGCCTCGGGGTGAACCTCCACCCCCGGCGCGCCGGGCTCGAAATAGAGACAGAGTGTTCCCCCCTCGAAATCCCCATCCCGGTCGACCGCCTTCGAGTCATTCAGAAAGACGACGACCGAGGCGGACCGTCGGGCGGCCGCCGGCCAACCCGCCACCCTGCCCCGATCCTGATGAGGCATGTAGAAGCCTCCCGCCGGGTAGCGCAGGAAGCTGGTTCCCTCGCGCTCACCGAGCGGGCAACCCAGCGCCCGCGCGATGACTGGCCGCAAACCATCCAGACGCGGCTCGAACCACCCACGCACCGCCACCTCGACGTCGATGCTCGTCGTCTGCCGGATTGTCTTGCGCGTCACGATCGTGTCGCCGACGATCTCGGCGGGCTCTCGCTCGCCCAGATCCATTGCGCGGCGCAGGCGTCCGCATTCATCAGGTGTGAGAAATTGCGGTTCGATCAGGAGCGGGAAGCCGCTCGCAGCGCGGTCGATCATGGACCACATTCTGCGCTGGGCGAGCATCCGCTCACCGGAAGGAGGCGCGAAGGCACCCCCGGTGAGAAGAGGACCATCAGGTATGATTCCGGCTCCTCATGCATCCCGAGCTCCAGGAAGCGATCGATCTCCACAAGGCGATCGTGGCCGAGGCCGGCAACGCGCTGGTCGGCTACGACACGGAAAAGGCGCTCGCCAACGTCGTCCTCCTCTCCGAAATCCCGACGACCTACGACAAGGACCAGAAGCGGCAGGTGAACGCGGGCAACCTGTTGTTGCGCGGCGTCCCTGGTGTCGGCAAGACTTTTTTCGGCGTCATCCTCGCTGCGATCAGCAACGCCAGTTTTGCCCGGCTGCAGGGACGCGCCGACTTGCAGCCGACTGAAATCGTCGGGTTTCAGATGATCAACCCGGCGACCGGCGAATTCATGACCGAGTTCGGTCCGCTGGCCTCGGCCGAAGTGATCCTGCTCGACGAGATCAATCGGATCCCGCTCAAGTCGCAGAGTGCGTTCCTCGAAGGCCTGCAGGACCGCACGGTGACGGTCGGCAAGACGACGTACGAGCTGAAGCCATTCAGTTTCGCGATCGCGACGATGAACCCCGTGGAGCTTGGCCAGGGCACGTTCCCGCTGTCCGAAGCGGCTGCCGATCGTTTCGCGATCATCGTGAACGTTCCCTACCTGCCCCCGGCCGAGGAGGAGAAGCTGGTGAGCTTCGACTTCAAGAGTGTCAGGCTGAAGCCGCTGATGTCGAAGGAGCGAATCATCGAATTGCGGGGCGCGATCACGCGCGAGGTTTTCCTCCACGACGCGCTCGCGAAGTACATCCGTCGCCTGGTCGGGGCTACCCGGCCGTACAACGCAGAGACCTGGGTGCACCGATCACCGTCGGCGCTGGTCGAGCGCTGTGTCGATCTGGGCGCATCGCCGCGGGCGACGATCTGCTGGGGTCGGCTGGTGAAGGTGTGGGCACTGCTGATGCACGAGCGCGAAGAGGTCTATCCCGAGGACGTGCAGGCGCTGGCGCGCTACGTACTCGGTCACCGGGTGTGGCTGGGCCCCCACGCCGCGAGCCATGGGGTCACGGTAGAAAACGTGATCGACGATCTCGTCGATCGGGTGGCGGTGCCATGAGCTTCGTCCAGCCGGATCGGGCGTCTCATCACGAGCAACCAGACGCGGAGGAGACGCTCGTCAATCTGCACGAAATTGCCGAGATCGAACTGTTCATCCTGAGGCGGATGAAGGAGTTCACTGTCGGCGACCACGCCAGCGTGTTCCACGGCGCGGGGTTCAACTTCGTCGGCACGCGCGACTGGCAACCGGGCGATCGCATGTCGTCGGTGGACTGGGCGCAATCATCGCTGACGAACTTCAGCCCGATGGTGACGCGCGAGTTCGACCAGGACAGCAACGCGACGGTAATGGCTGTCGCGGACGCCTCGTTGTCCACGCGCTGCGGTCTCAACGGTATTTCGATCGCGTCGGCCATCGCCCGTTCGGTCGCCGCCGCCGGCCTGTCCGCGGTCTTCTTCCAGGATCAATTCGGGTTAATCACATTCGATGAGCAGTTCCATCAGCTGACCGCCGCCCGCCCGCGCGTCGGCCGCTCGCACGTGATCTACTGCCTCGACCTCTACCAGAACCGGACGGTCCTCGACGCCGTGACCGATCGCGACATCACCGCGACAATCGCCGGCCACCTGCGTAAGGCATCACTGGTTCCGGTTATCTCCGATTTTCTGGTGCCGGATGCGCGCCGACTGGTCGCCGACCTCGCGCGGTTGAATGCCGTTCACGACGTGTTTCTGCTGATGGCCGACGCACGATTCGCCTACGAACTGCCGCGCCTGTCGGCGGGCTGGATCGAGGCATTCGACGTCGAAACAGGCACCACCCGGGTGTTTTCGAACCGCGAGCTGCGGCAGCTGGCGGCCCGTGTCGACGACTGGCAGCAGGGCATCATGACGCTGGCACGGGACAATGGGCTCGACGTTGTCCGCGTCGGGCTCGATCGGTGGCAGATGGAAGCGGCGCTGGTCGAATTCACCGCCGAGCGGCGGCTACGGAAGATGTGAACGATGAGCAGAAGCAGGTGGCGGGCAACAGGGGCAGTGGCGCTGCTTTTCGGCTTAGTACTTTCCGGAGACGTCGAAGCGCAGACCACGGCCGGACCGCGCGCTGGTGAAGTGGAAACGGCGCCGATCCGGTGCTGGTGGAAAACCGATCGGACCTCGATTCGAGTCGGTGAGCGGTTCGCCCTGACATTGACGTGCGCGGTGATCGACACGCGGAGCGTCACCGTCGTGCCGACTCTGACGCAACTGGACCCCGGAGCACTGCAGATTCCACCGTTCGAGGTGGTCGGGGGATCCAAACGCGACGATGTGCTGGCCGCGCCGTGGCGCTACATCCAGTACGAATACATGGTGCGGTTTCTGGCCGAAGGCTATTTCGGCCAGGACCTCAACATTCCACCGCTCTCAGTGACCTACGCGATCAAGGCCGCAAGCGGCGGCGGCGCTGAAGGGCGCGACCTGACCTACATTCTGCCGGCAATTCCTCTACGGGTGATGTCGCTCGTGCCTCGCGAAGCGTCGAATATCCGTGACGAAGCGGCCGAGACCTTCGCTGACGTCGAGACGCGACAGTTCCGGGCGCGCGGCGCATTCATCGTCGCGGCCATCCTGGTGGCTGCCGCGGTCGGCGTGCTGCTGATTGGGGCTGTCCGGGTGTTCGGCCGCCGGCGTGCGCGCCAGATCGGAGCCGTTCGGACGATGTCGTCCGCCCGCGTGCTTGGCAGTGTCCTGAGCGCCTTGCGCAAGCTCCGCTCGGATGTGGCACGAGACGGCTGGTCGCCACCACTCGCCAGACGCGCATTGGCGCAGCTGCGCATTGCCAGCGCGATCGCGTTGGGGCGTACCGTCGCGCAAACGCCGGTCGATCGCTCGGCGCCTGAACGGGAAGGACAGGTGGTCGTTCGCAGCGGTCTCGTGCGCCGGCGTCAGTCCGCTGTGTCGGCCGCGACGACGCCGCAGGGGATCGCCAAGGCGCTCGACAATGGTCATCGACCGTCGCCCGGCACGCGAGCGGCGCTCGAGCAGTTGCGTGGTTCACTGGAGACGCTCGGCAGCGCCGGCTATGGGCGCCAGACGGAACTCGACCTGCTGACGCTCAACACGGCGCTCGAGCAGGGCACCCATGCCGTCAGGCAGTTGCGGTGGCGAAAGATGATGCGGATCGGGTGAAATGCAGAATTCAGAATTCAGAATGCAATTCAGAATGCGAATGCAGAAGAGGTCGTTTGCGCCAGTGGAACCACTGCCCGCATTCGGCATCCGCATCCGCATTCCGATTCCGCATGCCGCATTCCGCTTCTGCATTCTGCATTCTGCATTCTGAATTCTGAAACGCCAGTGTCATGAACGAACTGCTCCTGACCGTTCGCCAGACGATCGACGAGTGGCTGCGGCTGCGGTGGACCGATCTGCAGTTTGCCGAGACGCGCAACGCGTTGCTGCTGTTTGTGGCGCTGTTCGGCGCAGCGGCGGTCGCGTTGCTGTTCCGCCACGCGCGGACGCGCCGCCGGACCGGCGACACGGTGCGGGGGGCGGCGACCGCTCAGGCCGGCGCCGCGATCGTTCTTCCGGCGGTCGTGCCGTCGATGCGGAGATCGCCGTTGTCGGCGATCCGGTTTCTACCGTTGCTGGTGTTTCTGGCTGGCGTGCCGTTCTTCGCGCTGGCGCTGGCCGACCCGCACACCGGGTTCGCGCAGGAGGACGTCTCCTATCCCGGTCGCCGGATTGCGCTGCTGGTGGACGCGTCCACCAGCATGGTGATGTCGTTCAATTCGGCGAAGTTGAAGACGCAGGGCGAAGCCACGTTCTTCACCGCCGTCGCCGGCGCCGAACAGTTCATGAAGCGACGGATGGCCGGCCCGTACCACGATCTAATCGCGCTGATTCAGTTCGGCAACGAAGCCTACGTGGTCACGCCATTCACCACCGATTACGAGAACGTCCTGCTCAGCGTCCGGCTGGTGAGCGATCCGAAAGAGTGGGGACGGTTCAGCGACTGGGGGACGACGATCATCGAGGGGATCGACCAGGGCCTCCAGCTGTTCAAGTCGTTCGATTTCGTCAACGCGTCCGGCAACCTGATGATCGTGTTCACCGACGGCCGCGATTCCGAGTTGAATCGCCAGAACCGGCCGCTCGATCAACTGGTGGCGGAGGCGCGCCGGTATCGCATCCCGGTCTACATGATTCGGACCGCCTATCGCATGCCGTTCGGTCGCGTCCAGCAGGACACCATCTGGAAGCCGGTCATCGAGCGAACCGGTGGGCGCTTCTACGCGGCGCCTGACGAAGAATCCATTTTGAAGGCGCTGGCGGAGATCGATCGGCTGTCGCCGGGAAAGATCGAAGTCCGGCAGTACAGCGTGCAGCGCCCGCGCTACGCGGGCTTCGCGCTGATCGGCCTTGCGCTCTGGACCATTGCCGCGGTGATGAAGCTGGGATTCAGCACGTTCAGGAGTTTTCCGTAATGGGCATGAAGGGTTTTGCAGGGTACGTCATCGTCGCGCTGCTGCTGGCGGCTGGAGCGCTGTTCGCATACGGCAGCGGCAATTTCGAGCGCGACCTGGCGGAGGCGCAACAGGATCTCGCCACCGATCGCTTCGATGCCGCCGAAGATCGACTGGCTGACGCCGAGCGCTACGCCGCATACGCCCGATGGATTCCGCAGCTCGGCGCCCGGGCCGAACGCGATCTGGCGACCAGGCGCGCCGCCGTGCAGTACTGGAAGAAAGATTACGCCTCCGTCCTGCCGCGTGAAACCGATCCGGTCGGCGCCGTCGACACGGCCAACGTCGATCTGCAGCTGGTTGTCGCGAATGCCTCGTTCCGGAATACGCAAAAGGGCATCAGCGACAAGGCGGTCCAGCTGCAGGCCCTTGACGAGGCAATCGGCAGCTACATGGCGGTGTTGAAAAGCGAGACGTGGAATCCGGACGCCGCCTACAACTACGAGTACCTGCTGCGGCTCCGCACCGAGGTGGCGCAGGGCAAGCGCAAGCCCGGCTCGTTGCAGGAGAAGACCGACAATCTCGGCGAGCAGGGAACCCCGGCGCAGAACAGCAGCACCAAGAAGTTCGAAATCTATATCCCGCTTGAAGGCAGCGAGCGTACCGAGTCGGGCGAAGCGGGTAAGGGCGCTCCGATTAAGAAGAAGGGATAGAGCGGGATCCGCGCAGCGGTCCCGCCGTTGAGATGATTCCTTCGATCGACCTCACCACGCTCGGCGTCGCCACGCCGCTGTACCTCTGGCTGCTGCTGGTTCCGGCGGTCTTGCTGGTGTTGTGGGTCTGGCAGCTGCTTCGTCGTCGCGCCGACGCGGGCCGGCTCGCGCGTGTCCGAATCGTGCCCGTTCGTGAACGGTTCGGCCTCGCCGGGGATCTCGGCTTCTGGCTGTCGGTCATCGTCGCCATCGCCCTCTGTATCGTCGCGCTCGCAGGTCCGCGCGCGCGTGTCTCCGTGACGCGGCGGGCGAGCAGCGATGTCGTCATCCTGCTCGATGGATCCGCCTCGATGTACACGAAGGACGTCGCGCCCGACCGGTGGCGGCGGTCGGTCCGCTTCCTGCGCGCGTTCGCCGAGGCGCTCGGCTGGCGCGGTGACCGTGTGGCGCTCGCGCTGTTCGCGCATCTCGCGGCGCCGCAGGTTCGCCTCACGAAGGATCCGAACGCGCTGTTCTTCTTCCTCGATCATCTTGGCGACAAGTCACCGTTCCGGCTGGAAGACAACCCCACGTGGGACACCAACATCGAAGAGGGACTGCGGTGGGGATTGCGGCTGATCGACAAGGACGAGCAGTTGTTCGGGCGCAGCCGGAACCCGAAGGCCTTCGTGGTGGTGACCGACGGGCAATCGTGGAGCGGTTCCGTCGCCAACGCGCTGGCCGACGCCCGCTCGCGACACATTCCCGTCTACGTCGTGGGTGTCGGAACCACCGCCGGCGGCATGATTCCCCAACCGGCCAAGACGGATGCCACCGAGGTGGTGCAGATCCGCTCGGTCCTCGACCGCGCCTCCCTCCTGCAGATCGCGGTGGCGGGCGGCGGCGAATACTTCGAGATCGGCCATGAGCCCGATCGCGATGTTGCCTTCCGGATCATCGACCGGCTGCAGCGCCACTCCGACCAGCGGCAGCAGGTCGATACCTACGAAGAACTCTACTGGCGTCTGCTGCTGACCGCCGGCATCGTGCTGTGCATCGGCATGCTGCTGCTGCGGACCCGTCTCGAGCTCGCGTGGTCGATCGCCGGTGTGGGCGGGGTACTGCTGTTGCTCGGTTCTCTGTTCTAGGTGAGCAGAAGGTCTCGCACCACGCGAACCCCGTAGCGCGGCCATTCAGGGCAGCGCCGAGACCATGTGCGAAGCGACGAAGCGGCCACAATTCACGCATCACCGATTCACCATTCACGATTCACCATTCACGAATCGCGATTGACTATCGTCACGACCGTCTCGACGTGCGCGGTGTGCGGAAACATGTCGACCGGCTGCACGGTCTGGATCCCGTACCGGTACGATGAGGCCGCGCGCAGATCGCGGGCCAGCGCCTCGGGGTTGCAGGACACGTAAACAACTCGTCGCGGTTTCAATCGTCCGAAGATATCGTCGATCACCCCGGACGCGCATCCCTCGCGTGGCGGGTCCAGCACGACCGCTTGCGCTGTGCGCATGACCTCTAGCGCGGATTCCACGGGGCGGGCGACGAACCGGCACTCGCGCGGCGTGAGGCGGTTCAGGCGTGCGCTCACCTCGCCATCTTCTACGGCCGACCGGTTCTCCTCGATCGCCACCACACGATGGCCGCGTCGCGCGAGAGGGAGCGCGAACAACCCAGCCCCGGCGTACAGATCGAGAACCTGTTCCCCCTCGGGAATGGCCGCGAGGACGAGATCGACGAGCAGGCCTGCCGCATGCACGTTCGTCTGAAAGAAGGCGGTGGGTGAGACCAGGAACGAGGTGCCGGCGACCTGCTCCCGCAGTCGCGCCGGACCGACCAGCGTGCGCGTCTGTCGCCCGAAGATGAACGCGTCGCCGCGCGGATGGACGTTGAGGTGGAGAGCCGTCGGCGCGTCATCCGTGGTCATGACGCGCCGCGAGGCAGAGCGCAGCCGGGTGTCCCGATCGTTCGACACTACGAGAGTGGCCATCACCTCTGGACCCTGCCCGGCAACGCGCACTGCGATGCTGCGAAGGACTCCAGCCGAAGCGTCCCCGCCTGCGCCGGCACGCGCTGACGTCGCGGCGGTGACGCCGGCACGACGAAATCCGTCGAAGAAGGCGAACGCGACGCGATTTCCGCGCCCGGCGTGTACGGGACATTCCTCGACCGGCACGATACGTCTCGAGCCTCGCGCGTAGTGGCCCATAAGCAAGCTTCCACTGCGCCGGCCCGCTGCGGCGGCATTGCCGAAAACGAAATGGACCTTGTGGCGGTAGCCCCAAGGCTCGCCTGGGGCGCCAGGCAGCGTGGGTCTCACAGTCGGCGGATGGCGCAGCGCCTCCTTCAGCAGCCGCGTAACGAGAGCGGTTTTCAGTCGAAGCTGTTCCGGATACGCGATGTGCTGCCAGGCGCAGCCGCCGCAGCCGCGTGCGTTGATCGCATCCGGACGCCGATCGTCGGGGCCGAAATGCCGGCACCCCGGTGCGACGCGGTGCGGGGAGGCGTCGACGACTTCGAGCAGCCGCGGCGAAGCGTCAGATCGCTGCCGCTCGACCTCGACGCGGACGCGCTCGCCGGGGATCGTGAATGGGATCAGGAGAGTGCGTCGCCCGATGTGGGCGACGCCGTCGCCGGCCGCGTTCAGGTATTCGATGTCGACATCGAGAACGTCGAGCACGGTCCGGCGCCGTGGGAGTACCGGTTAACCGACCTTGAGCAGCTCGACGTCAAAGATCAGCGTCGCGTTGGGCGGAATGACCCCGCCGGCGCCGCGCGCGCCATAGCCGAAGGCGGGTGGGATCGTCAGCGTCCGCTTGCCGCCGACCTTCATTCCGGCCACGCCTTCGTCCCAGCCGCGAATCACTTCGCCACCACCCAGCCGGAACTGGAACGGTTCGTTGCGATCACGGGAGCTGTCGAACTTCCGCCCCTTGTGATCGGCCTTGGCTTCGTCCCACAGCCACCCTGTGTAGTGCACCGTGACCGGCCGGCCCGCCACCGCCTCGGCTCCGGTGCCGACCTGCTCGTCCTGTTTCTCCAGCTCGGTGATGTTCGACTGCGCCATCTGTATTTCCTGCTCCGTGGATTGTGCTTCCTCGGCCGGGCTGCACGCGGCGGCCGTCACGGTGACCGCCGCCACGCAGAAGACCACTATCGCGCGCCGGTATAGCTGATACGCCAGATGCGCCCCTTCGTGTCATCGGTTACGAAAATCGAACCGTCAGGTCCTTGGGCGAGGCCCACCGGCCGATGTGCGGCCTGTGCATTGCCCTGCACCGGATTCGGTCCCGCGAAGCCGTTCGCAAAAATCTTGTCGGCCCCCGACGGCAGTTCGCCCTTGAACGGCACGAACCGGACGTTGAAGCCATCCTGCGGCAGCGGCGCGCGGTTCCACGATCCGTGGAAGGCGATGAACGCACCGTTGCGGTATTCCGCGGGAAACTGCGTGGCAGTGTAGAAGAGCAGGCCAACCGGCGCGTTGTGGGCGGGGAAGACGGCGATCGGTTTGTCGTACTTGGCGCAGTCGCCTTCGGTCTTGCCGTCGCCACCGTACTCAGGAGTGACGAGGCGCTTCTTCGACGGAATGTCGTAGAAGCAGTATGGCCAGCCGAAATTCGCCCCCTGCTTCAAGAGGTGCATTTCCTCGGCCGGCCGGGTGGCGTTGTCTTCCGCGGTGAAGTTCTTCGGGTCGATGATGTTCAGCTGATCGCGTCCGTTCTGGACGTCATAGAGCTGATGGACGACCGGGTTCCACGCCAGCGCCGGCGTGTGCCGCTCGCCGGTGGTGAAGCGCGCGGGCGCGACGTGTTTCTGTCCGGCCTTGTTCGCATCGTATTTCCAGACGCCGCCATACAGGTCGAGCGTCGAGCAGGGCTTTTCACCAGCGACGCCTGGCCGCCGATCCTGCGCCTGCGGCTGACACGCGTTCGTCGGCGACCCGACGTGGACGAACAGTTCACCGTTCTCGCCAAGCGCAATCGACTTCGCCGCGTGCGGGCCGGCGCGCGGGATGTCGCCGACGATGACTTCGGGATCACCCTTCGGGACCAGCGACGTGCCATCGAGCTTGAAACGCACGACCGACGTGTTCGACCCGACATACAGATAGTTGTCCTTGCTCAGCGCCATCCCGGTGCCCTGCAGACCAGGACCGAACTTCTCTTGCGTTTCGTATGTGCCGTCCCCGTCCTTGTCGCGCAGGCCGATCACGGCCGGCGGCTGCGGCCCGGTCGGCGCGGCCGCGAGCGGCCCGCCTGCAGCGGCGAGCACGGTGTAGATGTCGCCTGTCGCGGTGACGACGAGGTGGCGGGTCGGCCCGATGTTGTCGGCGACGACTTTTGCGCAGAAGCCCTGAGGGAGCGTCAGGCCACCGTTGTCAGGGTCGCACGGCGCCGGTCGCGCCTGTCGCTGCTGTGCCCAGACGCCCATGCCGGCGAGCGTCACGAACACCAGGATGAATCCTTTTCGCATTACTGTCTCTCCAACTCCGCAGGCGGCCTTGCCCGCGGTGATCGCGACTGACGATTATACGTGGCACCCCGGTTGCTCCCCCTGGACCCGATGCTCATCCATCGCGTGATCATCGCCGGTGCCGGTCTTGCCGGGCTGTCGATGGCGAAGAGCCTGGCCGAATCGGGACGTGCTGTCACCGTCCTCGAAGCGCGGCCGCGGCTCGGCGGTCGCGTCTGGACCGTCAGCGATCGGTTCCTGAACGGAGCCTATGGCGAGCTCGGCGCCGAGTTCATCGACGAGGACCACTCGCGCATGCGTGGACTCGTGGCGAAGTGCGGCCTCCAAACGGTTCGCGTCCTGGAGCGTGGATTCACCCAACGCTACCGCGGAGATGATGGCGAATTCGAGGTGAGCCGGACGCGAGGCTGGACCGAGCTCGCCGATGCGCTTGCGCCGCTCGTGCGCGATTACAAGGCCGCGCATGGCGCCGCCGACGCTGATCGTGTCCGTGAGCTGTCCACGTTTTCCGTACGTGACTGGCTGCACCGCCGCGAGTCACCGCCGCACGTGCATGCGATGGCGGACGCGATGCGCGGCTTCTTCCTGGCGGATCCAGACGATCTCTCGGCGCTTCAGCTGGCTGCCGAGATGGCGCAGGGAGGATCGCCGGCGCAGACACCGGTTTATCGAATCATCGGCGGCACCGGACGACTTGTCGAAACGCTGGCGACGGCGACCCATGCACGCGTGCTGTTACAGCATCGTCTCGAAGCGGTCCGACACTCTCCCGATCGGGTCGTGTGCGACCTCCTCGACGAGAATGGCCACCGCCAGCAGATCGAGGGTGATGCCCTCGTCTTTACGATCCCGGCATCGACCCTCGCCAATGTGGTGATCACGCCGGCGCTGCCTCATGAGCAATGGCGAGCGATTATCGCCTTGCGGTACGGGTGTGCGACGAAAGCCGTCGTACAGACGTCAGGTGATCTCTTCGGCGGGCGTTCTGCGCGCGCGTTCGCCACCGACACAGATGCCGGCGCTTTCTGGGATGCGTCAGAAGGGCAGACAGCAGGCGACGCGATGATCAGCTTTCTTGCCGGCGGGTCTGCGAGCGGGGCGCTTGTGCGCCGGTTGCGCGAGGGCCCCGACCTGCTGCTCTCCGACCTGTGCTGGCTGGGGCGTGGCCGCCCGTCTGTCGTCGCACGGGCGAGCGCCTTCTGGCAGTGGGAACAGGACCCGCTGGCGCGTGGCGGCTATGCCTACATCGATCCCGGGTTCGATTCCGCGTGGCTGCCGTTGCTTGGTCGGCGCGCCGGCCGGCTCTTCTTCGCCGGCGAACATACAAGCGCGAACTACCAGGGCTATATGGAAGGCGCGCTCGAGTCGGCCGAGCGCGTGGTGGGCGAAATCGGGCTTTAACTGCCAACTCCCGATTCCCGACTTTCAATTCAACTCCCAACTGCCAACTGCCAACTGCCAACTGCCAACTCCCAAAGACTGACAGTCCGGGGAGCGCACCCGCAGTTCGTAGCCCGCAGCTCAGCGTCCGTGCTGCACGGGCGCCGGAATTGCGCTTGGGGATTTGTGGTTTGGACCTAACAATTACCCATGGCCCTTTCTCGAGCCGTCCGCCTGGTGTTCCTGCTGATCCTGTTCGCCGTCATCATCTCGGTGGGTGGATCGGCGCTCCTGTATTTCGCGATGTCGCGCGGCCCCTCGGTGCCGTCCACCGCCGTACTGGTGCTGAAACCCTCCGGCGACCTCCAGGAAACGCTCCCGGACGATGTGGTGGGGCAGTTCCTTGGCCGGGAAGCGGGAACGGTCCGCGGCTTCGTCAGTAACCTGCAGAAGGCGAAGCGTGATCCACGGGTCAAGGCGGTGCTGCTCATGCCGGGCCCGCTCGATTCACCGTACTGGGGCAAGGTTCAGGAGTTGCGTGATGCCGTGCTCGACTTCCGCCGCTCCGGCAAGAAGGTCACTGCCTTTCTCGAGTACGGCGGCGACCGCGAGTACTACCTGGCGAGCGCCGCGGATCACGTGTTCCTCATGCCGGGCAGCTCGCTCGACCTCACCGGTGTCGCTTCGTACGAAGTCTTTCTGCGCGGCACGTTCGACAAGGTGGGTGCCTATCCCGACTTCCTGAAGATCGGCGAATACAAGACCGCGCCCAATCAGTACACCGAGCGGGAGATGACTCCGGCCCATCGCGAGATGAGCATGGCGCTCAATCGCGACATGTACGACCAGCTCGTTCGCGGGATCGCCTCGGCCCGGAGGAAGACCGAGCCGGCAGTCCGTGAGCTGATCGATCAGGGGCCGTTCACGCCTGACGTGGCGAAACGTCTGGGCCTGGTCGACGATCTCGCCTACGAGGATCAGCTCGACGATCGCGTGCCCGAACTGCGCAGCGGTTCGACGCAACTGCGCCGGATCGAGGGCACGGATTACGAGCGCGTCAGCCCGGAGTCGGTCGGCATTCGCACCCGCTCGCGGATCGGCGTGCTTTACGCCGTCGGCGCCATCGTGTCCGGCAAGAGCGGATTCGACCCGCTCAACGGCGCCGTCGTCGGCTCCGATACGCTGGTGGAGCAGATCCGGCGCGCTCGCGATGACCGGTCGCTGAAAGCGATTGTGCTCCGCATCGACAGTCCCGGTGGATCGACCGTCGCGTCCGACGTGATCTGGCGCGAGCTGATGATCACCCGCGATCATCAGCCGCAGCGGCCGCTGGTCGTCTCCATGTCCGATCTGGCCGCGTCGGGCGGCTACTACATCGCGACGCCGGCCCAGGCGATTGTCGCGCAGCCGGGGACGCTGACCGGTTCGATCGGCATCTTCGCCGGCAAGATCGTGACCGGCGGCACCATGAGTAAGCTTGGCGTCACCGAGCAGACGGTCAAGGACGGCGCGAACGCCGACATCTTCTCGCCGTTCACTCCCTTCAATCCGGCGCAGAGAGACAAGGTGCAGGCGATCATCGACGATTTCTACCGCGGCTTCATCGAGCGCGTCGCGCAATCACGCCACACCACACCCGAGCAGATCGACGCGATTGGCCGCGGCCGGGTCTGGACCGGTGCGCAGGCGCGCGAACAGGGGCTGGTGGACGCGCTTGGCGGCCTCGACGTGGCGGTCACGCTGGCGAAGCAGCGCGCCGGGGTCCCGGCCGACGAGGAGGTGGAACTGGTCACCTACTCGCCGCAGCGCAGCTTCTACGAAGCGATCACCGAGTCGTTTCGCGGCAGTGCCACGCGGGATCTGTGGGGAATGCTGACAGTCGGCGGAGCCGAGGGGCGAACGCTCGCGAGCCTGACCGCTCCGGGACGCTTGTTCCGTCGCGGCGAGCCGTTAGCATTGATGCCATTTGCGTTTAGCCGGTAGCGGGTAGCCGGTGGCTGGTAGCTGGCTTGTGGCGAGTGTTGTGGCGGCGGCATGGAGCCCCGTGACACCGCGCCACACGTCAGCGCGAGTCCGTATGGCCGGAGGAAAACCGTGGCAAGTGCTTTGGCACAGCCGCACCGGTCGACGGCGGAGCTGAGGGACTCGCTGCCAGTTACCGGCTAGATCGCGCTCTGCTGTGTCACCCGCCGCAGGACGTCCGGTTTCAGCTCGATCTTCAGCCCTTCCTTCACCTTGGTCATGTAGGCGGTGAAGAACCGGTTGCGCTTCTCGTTGAGCAGTTCGGCGCGGAAGGTTTCTTTCTCCTTGGCGAACTCGTCGGCTGTCACGTCGTCGCGGGCCTCGACCTTGACGATCACGGTTGCGTCGTTGGTGCGGATGGGATCGCTGACCGCGCTGGCGGGAAGACTGAACGCCACCGCGTCCACTTCCGGGCTGATCCCGACATCGGGCAGCGTCGCCCCCCGGGCGATCAGCTCGGTTTCCTTCGGGTCCAGCCCCTGGGCCTTGGCCGCCGCGGCAAAGTCCTTCGCGTTCTTCAGCGCCGCGGCGATTTCCGTGGCGCGCTGCCGACTCAGCTCGGCGGCGCGATTCCGAATCACGTCCTCGCGAACCTTGGCGGAGACTTCCTCGAGCTTCGGGACGTACGGATCCTTTTTCTGCGAGAGCACCATGAAGACCGGACCGCGCGCCGAATTCACCGGTTCGCTCGCCTCACCCTCCTTCAGCCGGAACGCCGCCTGCGCCACCTGCGGCGACGCACCCAGACCCGGGACCGGATCTTCGCGCTGGAAGAAGCCGGACTCCTGGACCGTGAGGCCCTGGGCCTTGGCGACCTTGTCGAGATCCGCCGCGCTCTTGATCTGATCGGCGAGCTGTCGCGCCCGCTCGCTGATCTGCGTGTCCGCCATCTGGCTGGTCAGCTGCTGCTGGATCTGCGCGCGCACCTGATCGAGTGGCGTCGTGCTGGCGGCCTTGCGCTCCATGACCTTGATGATGTGATACCCGTACTGGGACTTCACGAGATCGCTGATCTGTCCCGGCTGCATCGAGAACGCGGCCGTCTCGAACTCGGGCACCATACGTCCCTTGCCGAAGAAGCCCAGATCGCCACCCTGATCCTTCGAGGTGTCTTCAGAGTACTGCTTCGCAAGCGCCGCGAAGTCCTCTCCGGCCTTGGCCTTCTTCAGCACCTCTTCGGCGCGCTTCCGCACATCCTCTTCGTTCTTGCCCTCGGTCTTCAGGAGGATGTGGCTGGCGTGCACCTGCTCGGGCTGCTGGAACTGCTGGATGTTCTGGTTGTAGTAGCGCTCGACGTCGGCCGGGGAAACCGTCACCTTCTGCCGCGCCTGGTCACGATCCAGCAGGATGTACTTGATCTTGCGCTGTTCTCCGATCCGGTATTCCGCCTTGTGCGAATCGAAGTAGGCGGCGACGTCGGCATCACTGACCGTCACCTTGTCGCGAAACTTGTCCGCGGTGAGGGCCACGATCTGCAGCTTCACCTTCTCGTTGCGGCGCTTGAACTCGCGCTCGACTTCCGAGTCGGGCACCACGATCCAGTCGGTGAGCGCCGCGCGCAGCTTGTCGATCACCATGCTGCGGCGGAGGCTGTCTTCGAACTGCGCTTTGGTCAGCGGCGGCCGCTGCGCCCGCAGCAACTGTTCGTAGCGCTGCTCGCCGATGAACTTGCCGTCTTCCTGCAGGCCGGGAATCGCGAAGATCTGCTCGGCCAGCTCGTCGTCGCTCACCCGCAGGTTGTGCCGGTCGGCCTCGAGGACCGCGACCTCTTCGTCGATCATCTGCGTGAGAATCTGCTGATCGATACCCAGCTGACGGATCAGCTGCTCGTTGATGTTGCCGCCGAACTGCTGCTGGTAGGCCTGAATCTGCGACTGGTAACGCGCCTGGAAGTCGCCCGCGGTCAGGTCGTGACCGTTCACCTCCGCGATGACTTCGCGCGGAGCGGCGCCGAGCGTCGTCGCCGTGTTCCGCCCGAGGAAATCGGGAATGTAGAAAACGATGAACGTCAAGACCACCAGGGCGAGGCTCCACTTGAGCCACCCTTTGTGCCGACGCATGCGGTCGAGCATCGTCATGGGCGATTAATCCTTCGATCCTTGTCTGGGCTGCTGCCGGGCGACGGCTGACAGGCGCCGCGGCCCTGACGGGCCGCGCTACGGCACTGCAAGCTGCGTAGCGAAACTCCCGATGGTACGACACCAAGTGTCGGCCTCGCAAATACTTGGACGCTTCCCGCGGGCTCCGCGGCCGCGCGGCCCGGCGCCTGCACGATTCTTCGCAGATCGACGCCGCCCGGCGGCGCCGCACGTGATAGTATTTTGCCGATTTTGAAGGACTTAGCGGCCTCCCCAGGGTCGCAATCGATGCGTCACCACGACTCCCGCCCGACTTGAGCGGTGAAACCAATCTCCAAAGCTGAACCCGGCCCCCCTGCCGTGCGCGATCCGCGGCCTCCGGACCTGGCTGCACGCGTCAGAGGACGCGTCGGAACGCTGCGCGCCCGTCTCGAGACGCGCGCCGCCCTGTCCGATGCCATCCGGGAGTCCAACGCGTCGCTCGAGCCGGTGAAGGTCGCCACGTGGCTGGTCGGGGAAGCGGCTGGCTGGTTCGAGGCGGGCAGCTGGGCCGTAGTGGCGAACGACTCGGAGAACCGGCCGGTCGTGTTCGCCCACATCGGCGTAACTGAAATGCTTCGCCCGGGCATCTCGATGGTTGCGAACTGGGTGCTGCGCAACGGCGGCGAGTTTTCCTCGGCGGATCTCGCGGCGGATCCCCGCGCCGAACCCGACTCCTCCGGTACTGGCATCGGCTTTCCGCTCGTTTGCCGCGGCAGGGTGATTGGGGCCCTGGTGGCTCTGGAAACGTCGGTGTCCAGCGAAAACCCGGCGCTCGATGCGGCGCTGCTGCTCGCGATCCGGAGTTTCCTGGAACCGGCAGCCATTGCGCTCGACAACGCGATCACCCTCCAGCGGGCCGAGGCCCAGTCGGTGACCGACGACCTGACCGGCCTGTCGAATTCCAGGTATTTGAACGCCGCGCTGCGCCGTGAAGCCAAGCGGGCGTCTCGCAGCGGGCGGCCGCTGTCCTTGCTGTTTCTCGACCTCGACGGCTTCAAGCAGGTGAACGATACGCACGGCCATCAGGCCGGAAGCCGAACGCTGGCCGAAGCGGCCGGAGTCATCCGCGGGTGCGCCCGCGAAACCGACGTCGTCGCCCGGTTTGGTGGCGACGAGTTCTCTCTCATTCTTCCCGACACCAGCCAGGACGGCGCGGTGTCCGTGGCCAGCCGCATCCGCGAACGACTGCGCGCCGCCTGTTTCCTCACGTCGGAGGGGCTTTCCATCTGCTTGACCGCGTCGATTGGCGTGGCCACCCTCCCGGACGTGGCTGCTTCTGCCGAAGAATTACTGAAGGCAGCCGACACGGCGATGTACAAGGTCAAGGCCTCCGGCAAGGATGGGATTTACATCGCCACCGCGAGTTAGGAGCATCGACATTGCCTCTCGGTTCGTTCTTTTCCCTCTTTTCGAGTGACCTCGCCATCGACCTCGGCACGGCGAATACGTGCGTCTACGCCCGCGGCAAAGGCATCGTGGTGAACGAACCCTCGATTGTCGCCATCAACAAGATCAATGGGAGGGTGGAAGCAGTCGGCAAGGACGCCAAGGAGATGCTCGGCCGTACGCCAGGGAACATCGTCGCCATCAAGCCGATGAAGGACGGGGTCATTGCCGACTTCGAGGTCACCGAGAAGATGCTGACCTACTTCATCAAGAAGGCGCACAACCGGAACGTCTGGGTGCGCCCGCGCATCGTCATCGGCGTCCCTTCGGAGATCACCCAGGTCGAGAAGCGTGCGGTCAAGGACAGCGCCTATCGCGCGAAAGCGAGCGAGGTGCACCTGGTGGAAGAGGCCATGGCCGCCGCGATTGGCGCCGGCATGCCGATCACCGAACCCTCCGGGAACATGATCGTGGACATCGGCGGCGGCACCACCGACATCGCCGTCATCTCGCTGGCCGGCATCGTCTACAGCAAGGCGGTGCGGGTTGCCGGCAACGAGATGGATGAAGCGATCATCCAGTACATCAAGAAGGCGTACAACCTGCTCATCGGGGAGCGGACCGCCGAGCAGATCAAGATGGAGATTGGCTCCGCCTATCCGCTCGAACAGCCGATGACGATGGAGATCAAGGGGCGGCATCTGATCGAGGGCGTGCCGAAGACGATCACCATCAGTGACGACGAGATTCGCGAAGCGTTGGCCGAGACCGTCAACGTTATCGTCGACGCCGTACGCGTCGCGCTCGAGCGTACGCCACCGGAACTGTCAGCCGACATCGTCGATCGGGGCATCGTCCTGACCGGCGGTGGCTCCATGCTGAAGAACCTGGACAAGCGCCTGCGGGAGGAGACCGGACTGCCGCTGGCAATGGCGGAGGACCCGCTCTCGTCGGTCGTGCTCGGCGCCGGCAAGATGCTGTCCGATTTCAACCTGCTGCGGAAGATCTCGATCGACTAGGGAAATTGACGAATTTGCGCATTTACGGATTGACGAATTTATTGGCGGATTTCTCGCAGCCTCCCAATTCGTCAATTCGTCAATCCGTCCATTCGTAAATTCCTTCATGGCTCTCCTCGATATCCGTCAACGCACCGGCTGGCTCTTCGTGGCCGTTGTGGTCGCGCATATCGCGTTGATCTCGGCACAGGTGAATTCCAGGCGCGGGGTGCCCCTCCTGGAGGAAGTCATCTTCGGGGCGTTCGCCGAGGTGCAGCGCGGATCGGCGCGAGTTGTCGGCGACGTCCGTGAAGGCTGGCAAAACTATTTTGCGCTTCAGCAGATTCGACATGAAAACGAAGATCTGAAGCAGCGCGTGGCCCAGTTGGAAATCCGGCTGCAGCAGGAGCGCGCCGAGGCGCAACAGACGCGAACGCTCCAGCAACTGCTGAGCCTGCGACAGGAAACCGCACCGCCAACGACCGCGGCCAATGTCATCGGCGCGAGCGCCGACGCGTATTTCCGCACCATTTCCATCGACAAAGGCACGGCCGACGGCCTGCGCCAGGACATGGCGGTGATTGCCCCGGCCGGCGTGGTCGGGCGCATCATCCTGCCGACGCACCGTGCGGCGAAAGTGCAGCTCCTTATCGACCGCAACGCCGCCGCCGCGGCGCTGATCGAGCGGTCGCGCGCGCAAGGCGTGGTGCTGGGAACGGGAACCGGCGTCCTGACAATGGCCTACCTGCCGGGGTCGGCCGATATCAAGGTGGGGGACCGTATCGTAACGTCCGGCATCGACGGGATTTACCCGAAGGGGTTCGTCATCGGTCAGATAGAATCGGTACAGCGTGGCGCTGGAGAGTTCAACGGGATCGTGATCACGCCCGCGGTGGACTTTTCGTCGTTGGAAGCGGTGCTCGTCGTGACCGCCCCGCCACCGGTGTCTGAACGACCGGCGGATCACGCGCGGTGAAGCTCGCGGGCGCGTTTATCGCGATCGCTCTTGCGCTGGCGCTGCAGACGACCTTGACACGATTCGTCGCGGCCGGGACCGGCGCGGTGGACGTGGTGCTCGTCGCGGTGGTCTACGTGGCGCTGACGACGGGCCCGGTCGGCGGCATGCTGTCGGGCACGGTTGCGGGGCTGATTCAGGACACACTGTCGAGCGGCGTCATCGGTATCGGCGGACTTGCGAAGACGCTCGTGGGGTTCCTGGTGGGCGCCATCGGTCAGCAGTTCATCGTGACGGCGCCGCTGCCGCGGCTTGTGATGTTCGTCGCGGCGACCGCGCTCCACGCGGCTGTGTTCATGGGACTCTACGTGGCGTTGGGTCTGCGGGTGTTTTCGTCGCCCTGGACGGCAATCGCCAGCCAGGCCGCCGTGAACGCGGTGATTGGGCTGGTTTCGTTCGCGGCGATTGAGGCGATGCCCGGGGCACTGGAGCGCCGGCGGACGCGTCGAAGAAGATAGTCAGGATTCAGTGTGATGGCTCAGACCGAGGATCGTCGTCGCATCGCCAGCCGCCTCGTCGTGCTGCAGGTGGCGGTGATCGTCGTGTTCGCGGCGCTCGCGACCAGCTTCTGGGTGCTGCAGATCGTGCAAGGCCAGAAGTACGTCGAGATGGCGGAGAACAATCACCAGCGGACGCTGGCGCTCCGCGCGCCGCGCGGCGTGCTGTTCGACCGCAACGGCAAGGTGCTGGTCGATAACCGGCACTCCTTCACGATCTCGATCGTCCGGGAACACACCAAGGATCTCGATCACACCATCACGGAACTGTCGGCGATCGCGCAACTGGATCCAGCTCTCGTCCGCCAGATCGTCGAACGTCATCGCGGCGAGCCCAGCTACCGCCCGATCGTGGTCGTCGAAGACGCGTCGCTGGCGCAGGTGGCCGCCATCCAGGCCCATAAACTCGACTACGAGCTGCCGGATGTCCTCGTGGAGGAAGTGCCGACCCGCAAGTATCCGGAATCGCTGGCGGCCCATCTGTTCGGGTACGTGGGTCAGGTCAACGATGCGCAGGTTGCCAACGACCCATCGTTGCGAAGCGGCGACATCGTGGGGCAGTCGGGTCTGGAGAAGGTCTACAACGCCGATTTGAAAGGCGAGGACGGCGCCAAGATCGTCGTCGTCAACAGCATGGGTCGCGAGATCCGCGTGCTGCAGGAAGAGCAGCCGACCGAAGGCAAGCGGATGCAGCTGACGATTGACTACGACGTGCAGCGCGCGACCGAGGAAGCCTTCAACGCCGTCACCGAGGCCGGGCTGACGAATGCGGGCGCCGCGGTGGTGCTCGATCCCCGCTCCGGCGAGGTCCTGGCGTTCACCAGCCGGCCAACCTACGATCCGAACGACTTCGCGTCGGGGATCGATCGCGGTACGTGGAACGCACTGACCGGCGACGAGCAGCGGCCGCTGAACAACCGCGCCGTCCAGGGCCGTTATTCCCCCGGCTCGACCTTCAAGATGGCGGTCGGCCTTGCCGGTCTCGAGGAAGGCGTCATCGATCCGCATTTCACCGTGCACTGTGGCGGCGGCGCCAACTTCTACGGCCGCTTTTTCAAGTGCTGGAAGAAGGGCGGGCACGGGACCGTCGATCTGAGGACCGCGATCGCGCAGTCGTGCGACGTCTACTTCTACACCGTCGCCAACCTGTTGGGCGTGGACAAGATCAACAAGTGGGCGACGTTGCTCGGCCTGGGCGTCAAGAGCGGGATCGACCTGCCGAACGAGGTCACGGGCCTCGTCCCGTCCACCAAGTGGAAGCAGGAAGTGCGGCACGAAAAGTGGTATGCCGGCGAGACGATCTCCGTTGGTATCGGGCAGGGGGCGGTCTCGTTGACGCCGGTCTCGATGGCCGTGTACATGGCGACGCTGGCCAACGGCGGCACGCGCGTCACACCGCACCTCGTCAAGGCGATCGACGACGGCAACGGCTGGAAGCAAAAGGACCCGCCGCCGCCGCAGTCTCATTTCGATATCGATCCGGACAAGCTGCAGGCGATTCGCGACGGCATGTGGGCAGTGGTCAACGGCGCCGGCACCGGCGGCCGGGCGCGGGTCGAGGGCAAGGACGTCGCCGGCAAGACCGGCACGGCCCAGGTGATCTCGAACCAGGGGCGCGCCGCCGCGCGCGGCAAACGCGACCTGCGCGACAACGGCTGGTTCGCATTCTTCGCGCCGCGCGACAATCCGCAGATCGCCGGCATCGTGTTTCTCGAACACGGTATGCACGGCCCGAATGCCGCCTCGGTTGCGCACCACATCCTCGACACGTTCTTTGCGAAGCAGGACGGCCGGCCAATGCCGCCGCCGCCAACCAGGGAGCAGATGCGTCTTGATTTCGCGGATCCGATGGGTGGAGGGCCGCGGGAGTATCCCGATCCGCCGGCCCTGCCCGAGGAACCGTCCGGTCCGCCCGAGGCGCGGCGCGAGCCGGCAACGCCCGAGCGTCGCCTGGCCCAGGCGGCTGTCGATGTCACCCGTGGTGCGGATCTGGTGAGATCCGTGAGCGCGCCGCGCTGAGCCATGTTCGAGCGACGCCTCTATTACCACGTCGACTGGGCGCTGCTGGGTGCGATCCTGGCGCTGTGCGCCATCGGCCTGGTTCAGATCTACAGCGCGACCGGCGGCGCCACCCGCATCTACTACACCCAGATTTACGGCATTGCGATGGGAATGATCGCCCTGCTGGTGGCGCTCAGCATCGATTATCGGTCCCTCGCCGACAAGTCCCACCTGATTTACGGCGGCATTCTCATCCTGCTGCTCTACGTCCTCTTCTTCGGCGCCGTGCGCGGCGGATCACGGCGATGGATCGACTTCGGTCCGATGAACCTGCAACCTTCGGAATTCGCCAAGGCCACGGTGGCGCTGGTGCTCGCCAAGTTCTTCGGCGATCGCCAGCGGGGCGCGCCCCAGCGCGGCGACCTGCTGGTTGCCGGAGCGATCACCGCGGTTCCGTTCCTTGTCATCTACCGCCAGCCCGACCTGGGGACAGCCGCAACCTTGCTGCCCGTCCTCCTGGCCGTGGCATACGTCGCGGGCATGCCGATGCGCATCTTCGGCGTGCTCGCGCTGGTGGGTGTGCTCGCCGCACCCATCGCGTGGAAGTTTGCGCTCCAGGATTACCAGCGGGAGCGCATTTCGACGTTCCTGGATCCGTCGCAGGATGCGAAGGGTGCCGGGTATCAACAGATTCAGGCCCGCATCACCACCGGTTCCGGCGGGCTCAAGGGGAAAGGGTTCATGCAGGGCACGCAGGGCCAGCTGCGTTTCCTGCCCGTCGCGCACAACGACTTCGTCTTCTCGGTCTTGGCCGAGGAGCATGGATTCCTCGGCGTGCTGGTAGCGCTGGGGCTGTACCTGTTCGTCATCCTGCGCTCGCTGGAAGCGGCCCGTCTGTCGAAGGATCGGGTCGGCGCATACCTGGTGATGGGAGTGCTGGCCAGCTTCACGTTCCAGGTGGTCTACAACATCGAAATGGCGGCCGGCCTGATGCCGGTCAAGGGTCTGACGCTGCCGCTCATGAGCTATGGCGGGTCCTCCATGATTGCCACGCTGGCGGGATTCGGCCTGATTCTCAACGTGCGAATGCGACGATTTACTAACTAGGACTTTGACTTTGGACTTTGGGCTTTGGGCCGTCGACGCCCCCGCACCAAAGTCCAGAGTCCAAGGTCCGGACACGCGATCAGCTATGCCGCTCTCCCTCGCCATCGTCCTGCGCCGCGTTCTCGCGATGTGTGGGATTTGTGTGCCCGTGCCAGTCACGGCGCAGGTCTCGGGCGAGATCCCCGCGGCGTACGGATCGCTTCGGAGCTTCGGGCATGACCAAGGAGATGATCATCTCCTCGAGCGCCCACGAAACACGTGTCGCGATCCTCGAGGACGATCAGGTTGCGGAGATCTTCATCGAGCGCGAGCGGTCGCGCGGCGTCGTGGGCAATCTTTACAAGGGCCGGGTTTCGAAAGTCCTCCCCGGCATGCAATCCGCCTTCGTTGATTTAGGCCTCGAGCGCGACGGGTTCCTCTATGTCTCGGATGTCGTCGCCACGTTCGAGGAGTTCGATCGTCTTGAAACCGACGAAGACGATCGTGGGGCGAGCCTTTCAGGCTCGCCTGGCGCACCTGACAAGGTCCGCCCCACCGGTGATGGCGGCCGGCGCAACGGACGCGATCGTAACGGGGAGCGCGAAAAACAGCCCGAACCGAAGATCGAAGAGCTGCTGAAAGAAGGGCAGGAGATCATCGTCCAGGTGGCCAAGGAGCCGCTCGGGACGAAGGGCGCGCGGCTGACGTCTCACGCGACCATGCCCGGACGGTTCCTGGTCTTCATGCCGACCGTCGATCATGTCGGCGTCTCGCGGAAGATCGATTCCCGCGAGGAACGCAGCCGGCTGCGCGGCATCGTCCGGGAGTTTCGCGAAGAGCATGGCTTCACCGGCGGTGTCATCATCCGCACCGCTGCGGCCGGTCGCCCGAATGAAGACATCGTTTCCGACCTGAGCTACTTCCATCGCGTCTGGACCGAGATCCGCCAGAAGGCCGAAACCTCGCGCGCTCCCGCCGTCGTGTACCAGGAGCAGAGCCTCGTCGCCAAGCTGCTTCGCGATCTGCTGACCGACGATTTCCAGGCCATCCGCATCGACAACGCGCTCGAGCATCGTCGCGTAATGGAACTGATCGAGCGCATCATGCCCTCGCTCGCCACGAAGGTGAAGCTGTACGAGAAGGAGTATCCGATCTTCGAGGAGTACGGCGTCCAGGGGGAGATCGACAAGGCGCTGCGCAGCAAGGTATGGCTGAAGTCCGGCGGATCGATCGTGATCAATCAGACGGAAGCGCTGGTGGCGATCGACGTCAATACCGGCCGCTACGTCGGCAAGAAGAGCGCGGGGCGGCTCGAGGACACGATTCTCAAGACCAACCTCGAAGCGGCCAAGGAGATCGTCCGGCAGGTCCGCCTGCGGGATCTCGGCGGAATCATCGTCCTCGACTTCATCGACATGGAGGAGAAGAAGAACCGCCAGAAGGTGTTCCAGGCCGTCGAGCAGGAACTGCGGAAGGATCGGGCGCCCTCGAAGGCGCTGCAGGTGCAGGACTTCGGACTGGTCATCATCACGCGGAAGCGCGTGAAGCAGAGCCTCGAGCGCGCGCTGACCGAACCGTGTCCGTACTGCGCCGGTGCATCCGTCATCAAGTCGAGCGCGACGATCTGCTACGAGATCCTGACGGAAGTGAAGAAGATCAGCGCCGACCTCGACGGTCAGAGCCTGGTCCTCCGCGTGAACCCCGACATTGCCCGCGCCCTCCGCGACGAGGAGCGCGCCGTGTTCCGCGATCTCAAGCAGTCGATCGGCCGCGAGATCGCCGTCCGCCCGGACGCCCAGCTGCATCACGAGCAGTTCGATCTCATGGCGGTCGGTTAGCAGGTAACAGGTAACAGGTAACAGGTAACAGGTAGTCGGAGTAAAGGCCGGGATTCAGCCCGGCCTTTGTTTTTGCTTGACCCAATCTACTAATTACTTAATAGTTAGGACCGCCGTGAGAAGACCACACCCGACGTTGACGCCGCAGGAACTGGCCATCATGAAGGTCGTGTGGCGGAAGGACGAGACAACCGTCCGCGATGTCTGCGACGCGCTCAATCTCGAACGGCCGGTCGCCTACACGACGGTCATGACGATGATGCGGATCCTGGAGGGGAAGGGCTACCTCACCAAGGCGGTCCACGAGAAGGCGCACGTGTACCGGCCCGCGAAGCCGCGCCAGCAGGTCATTGGTGGCATGGTGCGTGACTTCCTCGATCGCGTGTTCGACGGCGCGTCCGACGCGCTTCTCGTGCATCTCGCGCGCGACAACAAGCTCACCGCCAAGCAGCGGAAGATCGTCCGTCAGCTGCTGGACGACAAGGACCTGGAGGAGCCATGACCCCGGACCTGTTGCGCAATCTTGCCGCGTTCGCCGTGCAGGCGGCTCTCATCACCGCCGCGGCCGCCGTGCTGCTGCCGTCGCTGCGGATCGCCTCTGCCGGCACCCGCTACGCGTGCTGGCGAGTCGTCCTCGCTGTCTGCCTGACCATGCCGCTGCTCCTGCACCGCCCGGCGGGCGGCTTCTCCCCTGCAACCATGCTCGACGTTGCGACCGTACCGGACCTTTCGATGGCCGACTTCGCTGCGGGTCCGGTCGTCCCTGACGTGCCACCGGCGCACCAGGTTTCGTGGACCGGGATCGTGACCGCCGTGCTCCTCACCGGCGCGCTGGCGCGCGTGTGCTGGCTGCTTGCCGGGCTCGTGCGCCTTCGCGCGTTCCGTCGCCGCGGGGTTGTCGTCGACGACGCGGAAGTCACCGCCATCCAGGAAACCCTGGGGACGCAAGCCACCGTGCGAAGCGTGGCGGGACTTACGCAGCCGGCGACGTTCGGATTCCGCCGCCCGGTCGTCCTCCTGCCTGAAGCGCTCAGAGACGCGCCACCGGCGTTCCGGCGCGCGGTGGTCACACATGAGCTCTTCCACGTGCAGCGTCGCGACTGGGTGTGGGTGCTCTCCGAGGAGATCCTTCGCAGCGCGTTGTGGTTCCACCCTGCGATCCTGTGGCTGACGGCCCGGATCCAGCTTGCCCGCGAGGAACTGGTCGACGAGTTGACGGTCCTCGCCACTGCGGATCGCAAGGCCTACATCCAGGCGCTTCTCGCGTTCGCCGACGCTGGCCGCGTGCACCCCGCGCCCGCCTTCGCACGCCGCCGTCAGCTGTTCACCCGCATCGTCCGCCTCTCGAAGGAGGGTGTCATGTCGTCTTCGCGCATTGTCATTTCAGCCTCCGCCGCGATTGCGGTGGTGCTCGGCACCGGCTGGCTTGCCAGTCAGGTGTTCCCGATCCTCTCAGCGGCCGCGGCACCCACATATGCCCAATCCGCCGACACAGCGGTGGCCGCACCGCAGCAGAGTCCGTCATCGGGTCAATCGAACCGTCAGACGTGGGATGCGTACGTCCAGGAGACCCAGGCCAGCCTGAAGGTCCTGTCCGGGAGCACCGATATCCGCACCGCTGCCCAGGGAGCGCGCAGCGGTGGCGCGCCCCGTCCCGGTCCCACGCCGGTAGCGGCGCCTCCTGTCGGCACGAAGCCGATCACGCCGGAGAATCCGATTCCGCGGCGACTCTCGTACGCGACGGTGCAGTACCCGTCTCAATTGGCTGGCACCGGACTCGGGGCTACGCTGATCCTTCGCGTCATCCTCGACGCGTCAGGCACGATCGCAGATGTGCAGGCGGTGACTGCCGAAGTCTCCGGCGGCGAACCCGACGTTCGCGCGCGTGCTGCCGACGCCTTCTTTTCGTCGGCTGCGGCGGCGGTCAGGCAATGGCGCTATCAGTCGCCCGCCGATCCGCCGATCGCCTTCTTCGTCCGGGTGACGTTCGAAGAAGGACGTGACGGTATCGCCACACAGGCCGAGTTTGCACCCGCGCCTTCCGTACCCTATACGGCGACCGTCGTCTTTCCCTGGAACACGGGGAATTTCAGCACGGACCAGGTGCCCGAAGCCGCGCGACGCGTCGAGCTGCTCCGCTCCCAGCGTGATGCGGCTGCTGCGCGATACGGGCCGCAGGACCAGCGCGTGCTCGAAACAACGAAGCAAATTCAGGAGCTCGAACGTCAACTCGAGCGGGTGCGGGAGCTTCGGCAGCGTGCGGAGGCCGACACCCTGACCACAACTGCTGCTGCGCCAGGCGTGGCGCGGAGCGGTGGTCCTGGTGCGCTGGCCCAGTCACCGCTGGTTTCGCCGAGTGGCACAACACCGGTTCGCGTCGGTGGCAATATCCGCCCTCCTGAGAAGACGACGCACGTCACTCCGATCTACCCGGAGGTTGCGAAGTCGGCCCGAGTGCAAGGCGTAGTCATTCTCGAAACCCTGATCGACGAACAAGGGCGTGTGGCAGACGCGCGGATCCTCCGCTCGATCCCGTTACTCGATCAGGCCGCGCTGGATGCGGTGCGTCAGTGGGAATTCACGCCGACGCTGTTGAACGGTGTGCCGGTCCCCGTAGTCATGACCGTCACGGTGCAGTTCACGCTTCCACCCGTCTAGCCGTGCTGCACCGGCAGGGTCTTCATCCTGCTCCTCGTGGCGGAAGGCGACAGTCACGTTTCCGTCACGGCAGCATCGTGTCCGCGGTCAGGACGAAGTCCAGCAGCATGTCGGCGACGTTGCCGAAGAACGTCTGGTTGATCCGGTCGGCCGTGTCAGTCGGCTTGTGGTAGTCAGGATGATCCTCGACACCGAAATAGACGAATGGCACGCCGGCCTGGTGAAACGGGCCGTGATCCGACTGCAGCGTCCAGTCCTCCGCGTCGCTCGACCTCGCCTTCGGACGATCGTGGCCGCGCCGGATCGTGAGGGGCGTTCGTCGCTGTACATCGATCACGATCGGTTCCAGCGACGGATTGTGGTAGGTGCCGGCTGCGTAGATTTCGTTGCGGTCGTTGCGGGAGACCATGTCGAAGTTGATCTCCAGGGCGATCGTTGCCAGCGGCACCGGCGGCGTCCTGACGAACGCCTTCGCGCCCTGCAGGCCCGCTTCTTCGGCGTCGAACGCCGCGAAGATGATCCCGTGCGCCAGTGGATGCGTGTGAACGTAGCTGGCGACTGCCAGCATGGCCGCCACGCCTGACGCGTTGTCGTCCGCACCCGGATAGCTGACGCCATTCACGATTCCCATGTGGTCGAAGTGGGCGGAGACCACGAACCAACGCGCGCCCTGCCGACGGCCGGACTGCATGGCCAGGACGTTGGCGCCCTGGGCCGCTGCGCTGCGCGAGCCCGCTTCATCCGAGCGACCGTTCGGTGCCGACGGAACGATCGCGAATGGCTGGAAGAAATCGGGAGTGGCGGGCATCAGCCCGATGCGCTCGAACGCATCGCGCACGAACTGCCTGGCGAGGCGATTGCCTTCCGTACCCGCACGGCGCCCCTGAAACGACGGTTGGGACAGCATCCGTACAACCCGCATCAGCTCGCCGCGGTCGACACGTTCGACCGCCGGAGCGGCGGGGCGCTCCTGCGCGCCGGCGGCGGCGTGGCCGGCTGTGATCTGGAAACCGCTCCAGATCAGAAGTCCGACAACGACCGGCGCGATGCCCTTCAACGCTTGCTGATCAGGATGTCGCCGCTGAAGGAATGCAGCGAGAGCACCGCACCGCCATCGTTGGCGATGCCACGGATGTCGCCGCTTCGACGCGGGCCGCGGTCTCGTGGAACGAAGGAGGTGCCGGTACCGCTTCCAGTCAGTTTCAGGGCGAAGTCCGATGAGACATCGCCGCTCAGCGTGCCTGCTTCCACTTCGAAGCTGGCGCCGCCATCCGTGACGACCTGGACGTCACCAGAGTGGGTCTTGAGCTCGTAGCGTCCGGTCTTGGCCAGCTTGCCCTTGAACACGATGTCGCCGCTGACCGAATTCACCTGGACGCGCTCGCTTTCGGCCTGCTCCAGGCTGACGTCGCCGCTGACGGAATCGATTTCGATCATGCTCGGCTTGCTGTCCTTGACGACGATGTCGCCGGACAGGGAGTTGAGGCGGATATCGGCGGACACGTTGGTGACGGTGACGTCGCCGGAGTAGGTGCGAAGGATCAGACTCGTTCCCGTCGGAACGCTGATGACGTAATTCACTTCGACGCTGGTGGCACGTCCGCGCGTGGGCTGCGAAGAGATCGTGACGACGCCGGAGCGCTCGACCACGTCGATCGTCGTTGCGCTGAGTGCGGCGCGAGCGGCTGCTTCGTCGGTCGCATGGGTCACCTTGGTCGCCGAGACCTTCACGTCCTCTCCCGACGTGCCGGTGATTGCCACATCCCCAGACAGGTTGACCAGTTCCAGACGCCCGTTACGCCCAAGCCGAACAGTCTTGTCGAACTTGTCGGTGTATTCCGGTCCGCGTGCTTCGCGGCCCTGACCTGGTCCCCGCTGGCGCGTCGCGACGGCATCGTCGAGCGCGTCCGCGGCCAGCGTCAGGGCGCTGCTGATAATGCGCTCGATCTGGTACTCGTAGCGGCCCTGCGCCGCCGCCGGGACGGCGGGGACCGCCAGTGCGTACGTCATCAGGATGCCTGTGATGGTTTTCATTGGTTCATTCCCGACATGATGCGCGCGGCCCCTTCCTGGTTGCCCTTGCGCATTTCGTTGATCAACGCCACTGTGTCCTGCAGCAGCTGAAACTTGCTCCGCAACGCGTCGAACAGACTGTCCTGTGCCACCGCGTTCGCCGGTTCCGATTTCAGCGCGGCCCGGCTCTGCCCGATGGCCTGGTCGATGACGGCGAGATTCGCCTGCACGACCTTCGCGGTCTCGGGATCGAGAGATCCGCCTTCCGCCTGCGTCACCTTTTCGAGATCGCCGATGGCGCTGGAGTAGTGCTGTTCCGCCAGCTGCACCTCGGCGAGCGTCGCGTCCTGCGCGGCTGCTGTTGCGCTCGTCGTCTGACGCGTGCCGGCGCGCATCGCCGCGTCGCGCCACGCCATCCATGTCCCGCCGGCGAGGACCAGGAGCATCGCCGCCGCCGCGAGCAGAGGCTTCCAGGCCAGCGCGCCGGTTGCCAGGCGCCACCATTCCTTCGACCGCGACGAGTGGAACCCGTCGAACGGCTGCTGCCGTTCCCGCTCCAGTGCGGCGGCGACCTGAGTCCAGACGTGAGCTGCGGGCATCTGTGGCTCCAGCGTGCGGGCCGCTCTGCGGATGACGGTGAGGTCGGTCACGATTGCCTGGCACCGCGCACACGTACCCACGTGCGCATCGATCACCTTCAGGCGCCCCGGTGCGAGCGTTCCGTCGACGTAGTCGCCGAGCTCCAGCTCGAATTCGTGACAGTTCATCGTGCCGCGCCGCCGAGCAGCGCCCTCAACTTCATCCTGGCCTTGTGCACCTGCGATTTCGAGGTGCCCTGGGAAATACCCAGGAGGCTGGCGACCTCCTGGTGTTCGAGCCCTTCCACGTCATGCAGGACAAAGGCGGCCCGGCACCCTTCCGGCAGTCGGGCGATCGCCCTGTCGAGGTCGAGCCGACTGATCGCGGTCGGCACGACCGGCATCGCTGCTGCCGGTTCCAGCGCACCCTCTTCGTCCAGCGAATCCGTGGAGCGCTGCATTTTCGTCTGCCGGCCGCGGAGCACGTCAAGGCAGTGATTCACCGCCAGCCGGTACAGCCACGTGCCGAGCGACGAGTCACCGCGGAAACTGGCGAGCTTCCGGTACGCGTGCAGAAACACCTCCTGCAACAGGTCCTCGGCATCCTGCGCGGAGCCGGCCATCCGGAACAGCAGGTTGTAGAGGCGAGCGCTGTGGGTTCGATAGAGTTCTTCGAACGCCGCCGCGTCGCCGTCCCGGCACCGCTGTGCCAGCTCCAGGTCGGCCGCTCTCACGTTTCCTGCCGGCTTAGACGGGATAGGCGGTGCGACGGGTTGCCCGGCTGCGAAGGTCACGGGGTTCAAGACGAAGCCCGCGTGTGCTTCGTTCGGATCGCCAGCCGAGGGTGCGATGGGCAACGCCCGGCAAAAGGCATGGCTGAAGCCTCTCCCTACGAGGCTGCTGGCGAGGCTAAAGCCTCGCCCGACGCGTCCCGGTCCAGCGCACGGCGTTGAAGCGACGAATACGCCGCAGCCCCACCTCGTGTCCCTCGGCGCGGAGCAGTTCGCGCTTGACCTGCAGGTTGCTGCCGTAGCCACCCAGGCCCCCACCAGCCGCGATGACGCGGTGGCACGGTGTCGCCGCGTCGCGGCATTCGCGGAGGATGCTGCCGACCGCCCGATGCGCGCGAGGCGAACCGGCGAGCGCCGCGATGTCGCCATACGTGGCGACGCGGCCGGCCGGGATTCGCCGCACCGCCGCGAGAACACGCCGGGCGAACGTTGATGGCGCCGGCACGTCAGCGCCCGATCACCACCTTGGCGCGGAAGGTCGTGCCCCCGAGATCCGTCTCGTCGAATCCCGTGCCGACGCTACCTGGTTGCTGGCCGAGACCGTTCGGGACAGACGCCCATTCGGCTTCACCGGCAATCCCCAACCACGTGGTGACGCGGATTTGCGCCCCGCCGAGCAGGTGAAAGCCGGTGTACGTGTCCTTGAAGCGGTCGTCCGCCGTCGCGAACTGGTCCGTTTCTTCGTAGCGATACCAGCTGACTCCACCGCCTGCATATGGGCGGACGGTGTCTCGACTGCGACCAAAGCGATATCCGCCGGTGATCTCGAACGGAGTAATCGTGACGGTGTTGGTGATGCCGAGCTCGAACACGTCTCCGTCGTTGACGAAGACACGCTGGCCATCCTTCTTGAATCGGGTGGCGCGGGCGTCGATGAAGATGTTCTGTGGCAGGACCACGCCTCCACCGCCCCCGTACACCAGACCGACCGATGAACCGAACACCGCCTCGAAGCTGTCGGTAGCGGTGAATTTCGTCGCGCCGACGTCAAAGAAGCCGTGAACCTCCAGCGACTGGGCACCGGCTCCGCGGGTCCATAACAGAACAGCCATCACGACGAGCAAGGGGCCGACCCGCCGCGGAAGGCTCACGATTCCGCTCATGGATGGCGCGCTCATTTGGCCAGCCCTTGTCCGCGCACGGCGGCGCGCGCGTTGACGAGGCCGAAGCCATATTCCGAATCCCGGCCGGCGGTGCCCAGATCAGTGGCCGTGCGCTCGATCGCTGCCTCGATCGCCGCCGGGCTCGTGATTCCCTGCGCGTAGAGCATGGCGGCAACACCAGCTATGTGCGGGGCGGCCAGCGATGTCCCTTCGGCGGCCAGAAGCGTATAGCGATCGAACCGCGGCCTGAGCACGGTGGTCGGATCGTATTGACCGGGGTCGAGGGCATATTGCGTGACCAGTCCTGCCAGGCCGCCGTCGGAAAAATCTCCGCCCGGCGCGACGATCTCCACGTGCGAGCCCGTGTTGGAATAGCCGGCGCGCTTCGAGGAGCGGTTGACGGCGCCAACCGCCATCGCCCCGTCGATTTGGGCGGCATAGGCCGCCGGATACTCGATCGGGTTTCCCTCATCGAACTCGTTGCCGACGGCCATCGCCACGAACGAACCGCGCGAGACGGCATAGTTCAGCGCGTCACGCAGGAACGGCGCTGCGGCCGGGCCGCTCAAGCTGACGTTGATGACCTGCGCCCCCGAATCCGCGGCGAAGCGGATGGCCTGACCGATCGCGTCATCCGGACAACCGGCATCGTCTGGATCCGCAAAGCCTGGCTGGTTGAAACTGCCGAGTAACAGCTGCAAGTCCCAGTAGCCGTAGCAGACTTTCAGCGGCAGCAGGCTGGCCTGGTACGCCACACCCGCCGCGGCGAGGTTGTTGTTCGTCTCCTGAAGAATCGTTCCCGCGACGAACGTGCCGTGGCCGTCCATGTCCAGCACCGGCCCGTTCCAGAAGACGAAATCGCGGCCGGCCTTGATGCGACTCGATGCGATGTCCGGGTTGAGCGCGAAGGGGATCGCCAGGTTCTCGAAGGCCTGGCCGGTCCATACGCGGAACGTCGGCGTGGTGGCCGTGGTGTTGACGCCGCTGTCGACGAGCGCGACGGTAACGTTCGCGGTGGCACCGTGATTGATGTCCCATGCCGCGGGAAGGTTGATCAGGTTCAGATTCCACTGCAGGCTGTACGCCGGATCGTTAGGCCGCAGCTTCCGCTTGCGGACATAGTTTGGCTGCGCCCATTCGATCTCGGGTTGGCGACCGAGTGTCGCCGCAATCGCAGCGGCATCACCGTCATCGGGCGTCGAGATGAGCAGCACGTCATTCCCTATCCATCGGCTCGTGCCGGACGTGCCACGACGAAGCGTCGAGAGCGCCCTGCTCTGGTCCGCGGAGGCAGTGCCCTCGCGAAACTTCACCAGCGTTTCACCGGGTATGTAGCCGCCGTTCGTCGACGCATCGACGAGCGCGCGCAGTTGGGTGGCCGTACGCAGGAACCCCGGTGCGGGGGACTGGGCATGCAGGCGCGACGCGACGAGCGATGCGGCGAGCGCGGCCAGCCCGAGGAGCAGAGGGACACGTTGTCTCATCGTCCCCGATTGTACTTACGTGCGCGTCGGAACTGCCGCTACAGCTGTGACAATGCGTCGAATTCGAACGTGGCCGGATCGAGCGGCGCTTCGATTGCGCGCGCCGACTCGTCTTCCCAGAGATTGACGTCGACCTTCTTCGGGAGCCGTGTGCCGTCGGCGGCGATCATCACGCGCACGCACGGACGATAGGGATCGGGCGCATACGTCTTGAGCACGACCGCGATCTCGCCTGAGCTGAGGCGGACGACGTTACCGGCGGGGTAGATGCCGACGAGTTGTGCGAAGCGGCGAACAAGACGCTGGTCGAATTGCTGTCCATCGTTGCGTTTGAGGACACTGAGAATCCGATCGGTTGGAAATGCTTCCTGGTAGACGCGCTGCGATCGCATCGCATCGTAGACATCCGAGATGCCGCACAGCGTCGTGGCCAGATTGAGTTCAGTGCGTGCGACGCCATCGGGATAACCGCTGCCGTCGGCACGCAGGTGATGCTCGAATGCCACGATCGGCGCCAGGGCTGGAATGTCGGGAGTATTCCGGAGGATTTCAGCCCCTTCAACCGTGTGCCGCTTGAGAATCTGAAACTCCTTGTCGGTCAGCTTCTCCGGCTTGTTCAAGATCTCGGCGGGCGTCCGGACCTTGCCGATGTCGTGCATGAGCGCTGCGAGGCCGAATTCGCGGAGCAGCGTCCCGTCCACACCCAGTCCCCGCGCCTGACCCATGGTCAGGATCGACACGTTCACCATGTGCGTGAAAGTGTAATTGTCGTAATTCTTCAGCGCCGTCAGCGCTAGCAGGGCGGTGCGATTCTGCGCGACGGCCTGCGCCAGCGAATCGACCAGAGGGCGGGCCGCATTCGCGTCCGGCATCCCTTCGACGGCGGCGCTGTCCCACAACGCCTCGGCGACGCCGACCGCGTCGTGATACAGGCGCTTGAACGCCTCCATGTCGCCCGGCGGCGATTCGACCTTGTCTTCGGTCTGCAGTCGACCAACGCGCACGTGCGGCTGATTGTCGATCTCCGCCACGGCGGTCGCATCAGCACGCGACAATGCGTGGACGAGCGCGATGAGCTCGTCCGTTGTGACACCGCGGTCGAAGACGATGCGTTCGACACCGGCTTGCTGCAGCCGTCGCATCATCTCTCCAAATGTTTCGGCGGCGCGCGACACCGGGAGGTCCCCGACCACCAGATTGTCGCCGACGATGCCGAGCGCGATCGACGGTGTCACGGCGTGGATCAGTGTCAGTGCGTCGCTCAAGGCGGCAATACTGCGGGTCACGATCGGGTGGCGTGACGCGTAGAGCTGCGCCGCGCGCACCGCGGCGGCAAACTTCCGTACGAATTCTTCGTGACCGCGTGCGCGCTCGACAGCGGTCATGCGCGCTCCTGGTCGCGTCGCAGCGCCGCCGCCGCGTCGGCGCGGGCCGCCGTGCGCACGCCGCGGCTGCCGCGTTCGACCGCGTCCTGAAGAATCGCTGTGGCTTCGCTGGTGGCCAACCGGCGCAGCGCCACCGCCGCGGCTTTGCGCAGTGCCGCCGTTCTGAGGGGCGCCCACCAGTCGCCGCCGTACAGCACCGCTTGCAGCGCCTGCATCGATTCGGAACAAGCACTCAGCCCGCCGAGCGTCTCGATGGCGGACGCGTGAAGCTGGACGAGCTTCCGCCGTGGCCGGGTGTTCTGCAGGGCGTGGCAGAGCAGCGGAATCGCGCGGTCGTCTCTCAAGTCGATGAGCTCCCGCATCATCGCTTCGCTGGACTCTCCGCCGGCGACGATCGCCTTCTGCAGTACCGCGTAGGCTTCCGGCGTCGCGATCTGGACGATCGCCCGGATCGACTCCCGCTGCACCTGTGGATCGCTGTCACCAAGCATGGAGGCGAGTTCGGGGAGCGCTTCGATCCCGCCGAACACCCGCAGCAGATCGATGGCGGTCCGGCGGACTGCAGGGTTGGAGGATGACTTGAGCTGCTCGACCGACTGCCGTCCGGCGGCGCCGAAACCGAGCAGCAGGTCGCGCAGCCGACGGATACAACGGGTATTTTCCTCGGCGGCGAGGGCCTCGGCCAGCGGTCGGACAAGTGCCGGTCCGACGCTGTGGCACAACCCGGCAAGCTGCAGGGCTGCGGTGTCATCCACCTTGCGCAGATGCAGAATGACGTGCCGGACGAGGGGCCCGGCGGCCAACCGCTCCAACGCCTTGGTGGCTTCAATGGAAAAGTCCCAGCGACCGCTCTCGGACAACTCTCTCGCGATCAGGGTGGCGAGTTCGCGCGCCCCGCAGAAGTTGCCCAACAGCGCGTGCCGTTCGACCTCCGGTACGGCGACCGTGACGATGCCCGCCCACTTCGCCGGGTCGGACTCAAGCCGGATCAGGTCGCAGAGCAACGCGAGGTCCTGCCGGCGGATCGACTCGTCCGACACCGTGTCCAGCCACGCCGCCACGCGTTCCGGCGGATCGTCGGACACGCGCTCGACTTCGATCGCCTGCTGGCGTGCCGACGAGAGCTCGCGCGCGTACGCGGTCGAGACGTACGTCGTGTCCGTGTAGGAGAGCAGCATTTCCCGGGCGCCCTGCCAGAGCGTCTCGAACGCGCCGTCCCCGCCGGTGGTTGCGCGTCGCGCCACTTCCGCCGCCAGATTCAGCACGTCGGACTTCCTGTCGCCGTCCGGCACGAGCGCTTCGAATGCCTGCGCCAGGCGTTCGGTCGCGCCGTTTTCAGCCGTCACGGAGTTGGCGACGAACTCGGCGATCGAGCCATCGGTAACCCGTTTCAGCAGGTCGTCAGCGATCTGACCACGTTCCGGGTGCGTTCGCTCCTTGACCAGGGCGAGGACCATTTCCGGTGTGAGGCGGGGCAGTGCTGCCGCTGCCGTGTCGAGTACGCGCGACGGATCCTCGCTGCGGTCGGCGAGCGCTGCCATCGCGCCCTGGAGCATCTGAAGGAGCGCCGCCGCTCGCGCGTCGATGGCGAGGGCACTGTCAGGCCCGGCAGTCTGGAGGTAATCGATCAGTTCGGCGAACAGCTGCGGATCGCCGAGCGCATCGAGCACTGCACTCAGCGCCCGTTCATCCAGGGACTCACTGCCGGCGACACAGCGGGCGATGATGTGGTCCCAATCCGCCTTCCGGCGGCCACCGCGTTCGCGCAGCACCTCGGCATAGTCGATCTCCCGCACTGAGACGTGCTGCCGACCGCTGGCCGAAAACGCCTTTCCGAATCCGCCGCCGTGCAGGAGATCCTCAGGCGACTTCGCCAGCAGCAGCAGCAGCGCATGCCAGTCGTCAGCGTCGGCTTCCCGCTCGATCGTGAGTTCGCTGACGAGCCGCTCATGGAACAGCGCCGCGAGTTCGGCCACCGCGCTGTCGGGGCGTGCCGGCGCGCGTCCATCGAGCAGCAGGTTGTCGGGATACACGAGCAGCGTCAGTTCGCCAGCCGCCATCAGGCGGCCGGCCGCCGACGTCAACCGGTCCAGCGACGTCCGTATCGACGGGTGTGTCCGCGGGTAGAGTGAGACGGCCCGCGCCGCGCCTTTGCACGCGCGGGCAAATTCGGCCAGCGCCGTGGCCTGATCGACCGCCAGTGCGTCCGGCCGGGGCATCGTCACGACGAGAGTTCCCGGAGCCAAGTCAGCCCGCTGAATGCAAGATTCAGGACCGCCTTTCTGCCCTGTTTCGAGGCATATCGATTTCGATTCTGGCGGGTCGATTGCGAATCTGTCGGACGTTCGTGGCAGCGGGAAGCGAATCAGGGGCGGAAGGTATACTGACCGTCCTTCATGCGATTCGTGGATGTCATCGCCCGGAAGCGTGACGGGCACGCCCTTTCACGCGAGGCGATTGACCTGTTCACCGAGGGCGTGACCGACGGCTCGATCCCCGACTATCAGGCGTCGGCGCTCCTCATGGCTATCGTCCTGCGCGGAATGACCGACGAAGAGACGGCGTGGCTGACCGACGCGATGGTGCGGTCGGGCGAACGGGTCGATCTGTCGGACGTGCTGGGCGTGAAGGTCGGCAAGCACAGCACCGGTGGGGTCGGCGACAAGGTGTCGATCGTCCTGGCGCCAGTCGTCGCCGCCTGCGGGGTGGTGGTGCCCAAGATGTCGGGTCGCGGGTTGGGTCATACCGGCGGGACACTCGACAAGCTGGAATCGATTCCCGGGTACCGCATCAGCCTCAGCATCGACGAATTCAAGCAGCAGCTTCGCGACATCGGGACCGCGATCATCGGTCAGACGGCGGCGCTCGCCCCCGCCGACAAGAAGCTCTATGCCCTTCGCGATGTGACGGCCACGGTGGAGAGCATTCCTCTGATCTCCGCCTCGATCATGAGCAAGAAGCTCGCCGAGGGGAGCAACGCGCTCGTGCTCGACGTCAAGTGCGGTGACGGTGCCTTCATGAAGACGCTGCCGCGAGGCGAGAACGCTGGCGGAGTCGATGGTGGCGATCGGCCGATACGCCGGTGTCCGCACCGAGGCCTTCATCACCGACATGGACGCGCCGCTCGGACACGCAATCGGAAACGCGCTGGAGGTGGTCGAGTGCCTCGAGACACTGAAGGGCAGAGGGCCGGCGGAACTGACGGCGGTCGTGCGGCAACTCGCAGCGCGCATGGTCGTGCTCGGCACCGACGCCGGCGACGAGGACGCCGGTGCCAGGGTTGACGAAGCGCTGACGTCCGGAAAGGCTCTCGCCAGGTTTGCGCAGCTGATCGAGCGGCAGGGCGGCGATCCGGCGCATCGTCGACGACTATTCGCGACTGCCGGTCGCGCCCGATCGCGCGCAGGTCGTAGCCCCTCGATCCGGTTACGTCGCCGCCCTCCGCGCCGAATCACTCGGCCTTGCGAGCAACCTGCTCGGCGCCGGCCGGGCCCGTGTCGGTGATCCCGTCGACCATGCGGTCGGGATTGTGACTCGGGTCGGCGTTGGGGACCACGTCCGTTCCGGCGAGCTCCTGGCGGAACTGCACCACCGCGGCGGGCGGGGGATCGGCGACGCGCTCGCGTTGTGTGCGGAGCGCCATTGTCATCGCCGACGAGCCTCCATCCCGGCGCGAACACGTAATCGATCACGTCAGGTGAATACCCGGGCTCCCATGACATCCGACCGGGCGGACCAAGGACGCACAGGATGACGACGGCAACTTCCGAACCCGCGCTCGGCCGCCAACCTATGACCCGCGCCGACTTCATCGTCCTCGGAGGCCTGGTCGCGGTCGCGGCCGCTGCGATCGCGCTCGGTTTCGCCGGCGCGTCACGCGTGCAGCCGGTTGCCGGACTGGCCGTGATCCTCGGCACTGGCGTATTGCCTGTCGTCGGCACGACGGGCGATCGACTACCGCACGGTCGGCTGGGGACTCGGACTGCAGTTCGTCTTCGCGCTGATCGTGCTGAAGACCGCGGCCGGCCAGCAGGTGTTCCAGTCGCTCGGTGGCGTGATCACGAAGCTGCTGAATTTCACCTACGTCGGCTCGTCGTTCGTGTTCGGTCCGCTCGGCGATCCCGTTGCCTGGCCGAAGATCATGACCACCGTCCTGGGTGCCGAGGGCGCTCAATACGCGAACATCTTCGCGTTCATGGTGCTGCCGACCATCATCTTCATCGCTGCGCTTTTTGCCATCCTGTATTACTTCGGCGTGATGCAGGTGATCGTGCGGCTGTTCGCCGTCGTCATGCGCCGGTTCATGCGGGCCAGCGGCGCCGAATCGCTGAACGTTGCGGCCAGCATCTTCATGGGCCAGACCGAGGCGCCGCTCACGATCCGCCCGTTCCTGCCGCGCATGACCGAATCCGAGCTGATGACGGTGATGACCGCCGGCATGGCCCACATCTCCGGCGGGGTCATGGCCGCGTACATCCTCTTCGGCGTCGAGGCACAGCACCTGTTGACGGCGGTCATCATGACGGCGCCGGGGACGCTGATGATGGCGAAGATGTTCGTCCCCGAGACGCGCGTTCCCGAGACGATGGGCACCGGTACGCCTCGACGTGGAACGTACCGATGTGAACGTCATCGACGCCGCCGGCCGCGGCACGGGTGAAGGCCTGCACCTGGCGCTCAACGTGGGTGCGATGCTCATCTCGTTTCTCGCCCTGATTGCGCTGGTCAACGCGATTCTCGGCCTGGCCGGCCTGAGCATGCAGCAGATCTTCGGGTGGGTCTTCTCGCCGATTGCCTGGAGCCTCGGCGTGCCATGGCGCGACGCTGCAACGGTGGGGAACCTGCTGGGCACGCGGATGGTGCTCAACGAGTTCGTCGCCTATTCGCAGCTCGGTCCGCTCAAGGCGACGCTCGACCCGAAGTCATTCACGATCGCCACGTTCGCGCTGTGCGGCTTCGCCAACTTCAGCTCGATCGGCATCCAGATCGGCGGCATCGGCGCGCTGGCGCCGGAGCGCCGTCATGACCTGGCCAGACTGGGAATGCGCGCGATGCTCGCCGGTACTTTCGCGAACTTCCTGACCGCCACGATTGCCGGTATGTTGCTGTAACGTAGCTATAAGTGGCGGTTTACGAACCACGAACCACGAACCACGAACCGCGAACCACGAACACGAACCACGAACCGCACCGAACCACGAACCACGAACAGTGAAGCGCGAACTGCGAACATCGAACCGAACTCGGAACACGAACCGAGAAGTGAGAACTGAGAAGCGTGAACACGACCGACATGTATGACCGCGTCGAGGAAGCCGCCGCGACCATCCGGCGACGCTGCGGAACGTTGCCGGAAACGGCGATCGTGCTCGGCTCAGGGCTTGGTGATTTCGCCGACACACTGCTGGATGCGATCGTTACTCCCTACAGCGACTTGCCACACTGGCCGGTCTCCAACGTCGTCGGTCACGCCGGGCGACTGGTCATCGGCCGTGCCGGCGGGAAATGCATTGCGGCCCTCGAGCGGGCGGGCGCACTTCTACGAGGGACACGATCTCGCGACGGTCGTCTTCGGCACCCGCGTGATGGGCCGGCTGGGCGTCAAGCGGATTATCCTGACCAACGCGGCCGGTGGCATCAACACCGGTTTTGCCGAAGGGCGCGTTGATGATCATCGACGATCACATCAACATGCTCGGCAGCAATCCGCTGGTCGGTGCCAATGACGAGCGCTTCGGTCCCCGCTTTCCCGGACATGACGCGAGGTGTATTCGTCGCGCCTGCGTCACATTGCCGACGACGCTGCCCGGGCCCGACGGATCCCGGTTTCGCACGGGGTCTATGTCGCGGTGCACGGGCCGAGCTACGAGACGCCCGCAGAAATCCGCGCTCTGAGGTCGATCGGCGCCGATGCCGTCGGCATGTCGACCGTGCCAGAGGCAATTGCCGCGCGTCACATGGGGCTCGAAGTCCTCGGGATTTCCTGCATCACCAACCTGGCGGCAGGCGTGCTGCCCCAGCCGCTCGTGCATGAAGACGTGATGGAAACAGCGCGGCGGGTACGCGGCTCGTTCATTTCACTGCTGGAAGGGATCATCGAGCGTGTCTGACCGCGCAGGACGGCCACGGCCAGAAGGCCGGGTCTCGCGTCGGTCGCCTCGCCGCCGCGATCACGATGGCGAAACCATCGGAGTAGACGGTGCTGGTCCGATGGGGTCGAGTGATGCGAGCCGGACATTAATCGACGCTGCGCGACGGGCCCGTCGGCATGCGCATGCAAGGTTTTCGGGTTTCAAAGTTGGCGCTGCACTCGAGGCGCAGGACGGGACTATCATCACAGGCTGCAACATCGAGAACGCGACGTACGGGCTGACGATGTGCGCCGAGCGCGTCGCCATGTTCAAGGCGCTCTCCGAGGGACATCGCCGGTTCCGCCGCGTCGCGGTGGTCGCGGATACCGAGGCACCGACACCGCCGTGCGGTTCCTGCCGGCAGATTCTGTGGGAGTTCGGTGGCGACCTCGAAGTCGCTGCTGGCCAACCTTCGCCGCCAGACGGGAATGTATCGCCTGGCCCAACTGCTCCCGCTTCCATTCGACGCGCGGCTCCTCTAGGGCCGGCGCAGAGGGCACATTACGAATGCTTCCGATCGCACAAGTCGCCGCCAACGCTGGAATACAGCCGGACGAACTCGAACTCTTCGGTGATTCGCGCGCCAAGATCCGGCTCTCGATCCTCGATCGGCTCAACACCCGGCCGGACGGCAAGATGGTCATCGTGACGGCGGTGACGCCGACCAAGGCCGGCGAGGGCAAGACCACGACGAGCATCTCGCTGACGATGGGTCTCGGAAAGCGCAACAAGAAGGTGGTGTTGTGCGTTCGCGAGCCGTCGATGGGCCCGGTGTTCGGTGTGAAGGGGGGCGGCACCGGCGGCGGCAAGGCGCTGGTGCAACCGATGGAGGAGATCAACCTCCTGTTCAACGGCGACTTCCCGGCGGTCGCGGCTGCGCACAATCTGCTCGCCGCGGCGATCGACGCCTCGATCTACAACGGCAACCCGCTCCGGATCGACATCCACTCGGTGATGTGGCCGCGAACCCTCGATATGAACGACCGCCAGTTGCGCTTCATCGTGAGCGGTCTGGGCGGCAAGGCGAACGGCGTTCCGCGTGAGTCCGGCTTCATCATCACGGCGGCATCGGAGGTCATGGCCGTGCTGGCGCTCGCCAGCGATCTCAAGGATCTGAAGGCCCGGCTCGGTCGAATCGTCGTGGCGTCGAACCTCGATGGCCAGCCAGTCACAGCGGACGACCTGAAGGTGACCGGCACGATGACGGTGATCCTGAAGGACGCGATCAAGCCGAACCTGGTGCAGACGATGGAGGGACAGCCGGCAATCGTGCACGCCGGGCCGTTCGGCAACATCGCCCACGGGGCCAACTCGATCATCGGGGATCGCGTGGCGCTCAAGATCGCCGACTACGTGATTACCGAGGCCGGGTTTGCCAGCGACCTCGGATTCCAGAAGTTCTGCGACATCGTCTGCCGCTTCGGCGGGTTTGCGCCGAGCGCGGCGGTGCTGGTGACGACGGTACGGTCGATGAAGCTGCATGGCGGTCGCCTGTTCAAGGACCTTGGTCAGGAGGATCTTGACGCCGTGAAGAAGGGCATCGACAACCTGAGCGCCCACATCGCCATCGTCCGCCAGTACGGATTGCCGTGCGTGGTGGCGATCAACAGCTTTCCAACCGACACGAAGGCGGAGATCGAGCTGTTGAAGGCGCTGGCCGTGAAGGCCGGGGCTGAATCGGTCGTCGTCCACACCGGATTCGCCAACGGCGGTGACGGCGCGACGGAGCTCGCTGACGCGGTGGTTACGGCCTGCGAGAAGAAAGCGAACTTCGACTTTCTGACACCGACCGGTACGCCTGTCGTGGAGCAGATCGAGGCGATCGCGACGAAGCTCTACGGAGCCGCCGGCATCGACCTGCAGACGCAGGCGCGGAAGGACCTGCAGAAGATCGAGCAGTTCGGTCTGGCCACGGCGCCGGTCTGCATGGCAAAAACGCAGAACTCGCTCTCCCACGATCCGGCGCTGCTCAACCGTCCGACCGGATTCATCCTGCCGGTGCGCGGGCTCGTCCCCAGCGTGGGCGCCGGTTTCGTCGTCGCGCTCTGTGGCGAAATCTCGCGGATGCCTGGCCTGGGCAAGACGCCCGCCTTCCACAACATCGACATCGATCAGCAGGGGAATACGGTGGGTTTGTTCTAGTGATAACTGCCAACGCCCAACGTCTGACGCTCGCCCAACTCCCAAGTTTCCCGACCGGGAGCTCTGGGGTTGGGTGGGCGTCAGCCTTTGGGAGTTCGGCGAGCGTCAGCCGTGGGAGTTGGCGAGGGTCACCCGTTGGGGGTTGGGCGCGTCAGCCGTTGGGAGTTGGGAGTTATCGTTCTTCAGTCATGTTGCCAACCATCGAATGGAAAGACGGCGCGGTCGTGATGATCGACCAGCGCAAGCTGCCGGCGTCTGAGGTCTACGTCACCTGCAAGACGGCCAACGAGGTCGCGAAGGCGATCAAGACCATGGTCATTCGCGGGGCGCCCGCCATCGGCGTGGCGGCGGCGATGGGACTCGCCCTCGGGATGCTCCGCAGCACCGCGACCGGAACGAAGCAGTTCACCACCGAGTTTCAGAAGCTGTGTGACCTGATGGCGTCGACGCGCCCGACGGCGGTGAACCTGTTCTGGGCGATCGAGCGGATGAAGAAGACGTTCGCCGACGCGGCCCAGGGCGGGTGCAGCGTCGACGAAATCAAGCAGCGGCTCGAAGCCGAAGCGCAGAAGATTCACGACGAGGACGTCGCGAGTTGCCGGGCGATGGGCGCGCACGGCGCGACGCTCGTGCCGGAGTCGGCGCGGATTCTCACGCATTGCAACGCCGGCGCGCTGGCGACTGCAGGCTACGGTACGGCGCTGGGAGTCATCCGCGCCGCCGCCGAGGCCGGCAAGCGCATCGCGGTGCTCGCCGACGAAACGCGTCCCTTCCTGCAGGGCGCGCGGCTGACGGCGTGGGAACTCGTCAAGGACGGCATCGACACCACTGTCATCACCGACAACATGGCGGGAGCGATGATGCAGCTGGGCAACGTGGATCTCGTCGTCGTCGGCGCCGATCGCATCGCCGCGAATGGCGACGTGGCCAACAAGATCGGCACCTACGCGGTGGCCGTGCTCGCGAAGGAGCACGGGCTGCCGTTCTACGTCGCGGCGCCCATCTCGACGGTGGATCTGAACACTCCCGACGGCACGCGGCATCCCAATCGAGGAGCGCAACGATCGCGAGGTCACCCACGTCGGGTCGTCGCGCCTGACGCCGGAAGGCGCCCGCATCCGCAATCCGGCATTCGACGTGACGCCGTCGAAGTATGTGACCGCCATCATCACCGAGCGCGGGATCGCGCGCGCACCGTACGAAGAGTCGCTGGCGCGGCTCGTGAACGACACCCACGCGCAGGTGGAGACCGTGGGGCGGGCGCTGTCAGGCTCGCCACCGCAGACCTGACAAGGTGTGCGCGTCACCGTGGGGGAGCCCTGTCAGCTCAGGCTCGCCACCGCGGACCTGACAACGTCCGCGCCACTTGTGCATGCGCAGCCCGAAGCCCTCATGATCATCCTCGGCCTCGAGACCTCGTGCGACGAGACGGCGGCGGCGGTGGTCGAGGAGACCGGCGACCCGCAGCGGCCCTGGCGCGTGCGATCGAGCGTCGTGGCTTCGCAGATCGATCTGCACCGCGAATGGGGAGGGGTGGTGCCGGAACTCTCGGCGCGGCAGCATGTCCGCGATATCTGCGGCGTGGTCGAACGCGCGCTGGAGCAGGCCGGACAACCTGCGTTCGAGGCGATCGCCGTCACGCAGGGGCCGGGTCTTGTCGGCTCGTTGCTCGTCGGACTCTCCTTTGCGAAGTCGCTGGCCTGGGCGCGGCGCGTCCCGCTCGTCGCCGTGCATCACCTCGCCGGTCACATCGAGTCGGTCGTGCTCGACAACGGCGAGATGCCACTTGCCCGCCATCGTCCTGGTCGTGTCCGGCGGTCATACGAGCCTTTATCGGGTGTCACAGCCCGGCTCGTACGAGTTGCTGGGACGGACGCGCGACGATGCAGCGGGGGAGGCGTATGACAAGGTGGCGAAGCTGCTGGGGCTCGACTACCCGGGCGGGCCCGTTGTCGACCGCCTGGCCGGGCGGGGGAACGATCGTGCCGTGCGCGTTCCCGAAGACGCGCCTGACGCACGCCGATCGCAACGCCCCGCAGCTGCCCGGACGGCAGGACTTCAGCTTCAGCGGGCTGAAGACATCGGTGTTGCGCTACGTGACGACGCGCCGCGTTGCGCTCGGGAGTGGCGGAGGATGCGCTGTTGCCTGAGCAGGAGGTGTGCGACATCTGTGCGAGTTTCCAGCGAGTGGTCGTCGAGACGCTGGTCGATCGCCTGTTCGACGCCGCCCGTGAGCACGACGCCCGCAGTGTCGCGATTGCCGGCGGTGTCTCGGCGAATCGACGGCTGCGGACGGAGGCGCTGCGCCGCGGCGCTGCCCGCGAGTTGCCGGTCTTCATTCCCGGCGTTGGACTCTCGACCGACAATGCCGCGATGATTGCCGCCGCTGGACTGCGCGCGTTCAGAGCCGGCGTCCGCGATGGCTTCGACGTCAACGCTGACGCGTCGCTGCCGTTGCGAACTCCGAACTCCGAACCCCGAACCCCGAACCCCGAACCCCGAACCGGGAAGTCCGAAGCGAGAACCGAACCTGAACACGAACCGAGAAGGGAGAACCGGGAAGCGTGAATGTTTATACCGACTATCTCTGGTTCAACACGAAGAAGCGGCAGGAATTCATTCGCATCACCGATGACGTGGCGGCGATTGTGACGAAAAGCGGCGTGGCCGAGGGCATGGTGCTGGTCTCCGCGATGCACATCACCGCTGCCGTCTACGTGAACGATTGGGAGAATGGCCTGATCCACGACTTCCAGGTCTGGCTCGAGAAGCTGGCGCCGTCAGGTCTGGACTACCGTCATCATCAGACCGGCGAGGACAATGCCGATGCTCATCTGAAGCGCACGCTGATGGGCCATCAGGTCATCCTGCCGATCACCGCCGGCAAGCTGGATCTGGGACCATGGGAGCAGGTCTTCTATGCCGAGTTCGACGGACAGCGGAAGAAGCGTGTGGTGGTGAAGGTGATGGGTGAGTAGAGCGCTTCACGGTTCTCGGTGCTGAGTTCTCGGTTCGTGTTCAGGTTCGGTTCGAAGTTCGAACTTCTTGGTTCGGAGTTCGGAGTTCGGAGTTCGGAGTTCGGAGTTCGGAGTTCGGAGTTCGGAAGGGACTTTACAGGTTCGAAGTTCGAGTGGAACGTTCGATGTTCGGAGTTCGAGATGCGGCGTTCGGACTTCGCCGTGCCACCTTCGAAGTTCGTCTGCGACGTTCGACGTTCGCAGTGCGATGGTTCCAAGTGGAAGTTTGACGTGCGACGGGTCATATCCCGTAGACGATTGTGTCCGATTTCAGCCGGTTGTTGAGCCGCGCGCCAGACGAACCCGAAACGCGAACAACGAACAACGAACCCCGAACTCCGAACTCCGAACCCCCGAACCCCGAACCATGAACCCGGAACCATGAACCCGGAAGCGAACCCCGAAGCTGAACACGAACCGAGAAGGGAGAACGGAGAAGCGTGAACCGCGAGTATCCCGATCGCCCCTTCGTCGGCGTCGGGGCGGTCATCCTCGATGGCTCCCGGGTGGTGCTGGTGCGCCGGCGGTCGGCGCCGCTCGCGGGCGAGTGGAGCCTCCCGGGTGGCGCGGTCGAGACAGGCGAGACGCTCGGCGCGTGTGTGGCGCGTGAGATGCTCGAGGAAACTGGGCTGGAGGTCGAGGTCGGTCCGGTGATCGACCTCTTCGATCGCATCACCCGCGACGAGCGGGGTCGGGTGCAGTATCACTACGTGTTGGTGGATTATCTGTGCTGGCGAACCGGCGGGACGCTGCAGGCAGGCAGTGACGTGGACGCCGCCGTCTGGGCCGACGTTTCCGGGTTGAGCGGCTATCATCTCGACAGCACGGCGACGGCTGTCATCGACCGTGCCGTGGAACTGGCGCGGAATGCTCCTCGGTCTGTGCGCGGCGGATTGTAGGCTGCAGCGCGCAGCCGCGTTCCCGCGTTGAGGTCTGGATGTCTCTGAACCGCGACGCAGCGTGGGAACTGCTGACCGAGTGGACGAAGGGCGACAGCCTGCGCAAGCACGCGCTCGCGGTGGAAGCGTCCGTACGGGGGTATGCCCGGCTGTTCGGGGAGGACGCTACCGATTGGGGCGTGGTCGCGCTGCTGCACGACTTCGACTACGAACGGTATCCCACGCCGGCAGATCATCCGTTCCGGGGCTGCGACGAGTTGCGGCGACAAGGCTACCCGGAATGGGTGGTGCGCGCGATCCTGTCGCATGCCGATTATTCCGGCGTTCCCCGCGACAGCCGGTTGGAGAAGACGCTGTTCGCCTGCGACGAGATGGCCGGATTCGTCACGGCCGCCGCGCTGGTCCGTCCGAGCCGGAGCGTAATGGATCTGGAGCCTTCGTCTGTGCTGAAGCGGATGAAGGACAAGGCGTTCGCTCGCGCCGTCTCCCGTGACGACCTCCGACAGGGGGCCATGGAACTCGAGCTGCCATTGGAGGAGCACGTCCGCAACGTGATTACATTTCTGCGCACGCGCGCCGCCACCCTCGGTCTCGGTCCGTCGAACGACTCGAACGACTCGAACGATTCGAACGATTCGAACGTATAGTTCGCCCAATGCCTTCCGTTGTGTCCCTTGACCGCGTCAGTGTCCGCTATGGCAGGCAGTGGGCGCTCCGGGACGTCACGACCGAGTTCCCGTCCGGCGCCGTCGGGCTGCTCGGCCCGAATGGGGCAGGCAAGAGCACGATGATCAAGTCGCTGCTTGGATTCGTGCAACCGACACAGGGGCAGATGACGGTGCTCGATCTGGACGTGCGGCATTCACCGCTGTCGATCCGGAGCCGGATCGGCTACATGCCGGAAAACGACGGGCACATCCCGGGCATGAACGCCATCTCGTTCGTGGCCTATTGCGGACAGCTCGCCGGACTGCCGCGTGCGGACGCGATGCAGCGCGCGCACGAAGTCCTGTACTACGTCGGTCTTGGTGAGGCGCGGTACCGTAACGTGGAGACGTACTCGACCGGGATGAAGCAGCGCATCAAGTTGGCGCAGGCACTTGTGCACGATCCCGATCTGCTGTTCCTCGACGAACCCACCAACGGCATGGATCCGAAGGGGCGCGACGAGATGCTCGAGCTCGTGCGCGACATCGCGCACAACAAGGGCATGAACCTGATCCTGTCGTCGCACCTGCTCCCGGACGTCGAGTACACCTGCGACCACGTCGTCGTGATGGACAAGGGGCAGATCGCCACCGCCGGCCCGATCGAATCGCTCAAGGGACACGGCGGACGCGTGTATGAAGTACGCGTCAAAGGGGAACGCGATGCCTTCGTCGCGGCGCTGCGGGCCGCCGGCCTGGACTGCCACACGTCGGAGGAGGACGTGATGCGGGTATTTGTCCCCGATGATCGTGATGCCCAGTACCTGTTCAGGGTGGCCGCGGAGCAGGGGGTGCAGGTGCGACACCTGCGCGCGAGCGTGCCCACGCTTGAAGACGTCTTCGCACGCGCGGTCGGCGAAGCATGAGCCCGATTCACGACCAGGGCTATCGCCGCTACGGCGGTCGGCGTGAACCGGAAGGCCGTCGGTGGTGGGTGATCGCACGCGCCGGGCTGATGGCGCGCATCCGGGAACGCCGCGTCATCGCGGTGCTGCTGGCCGCCTGGCTTCCGTTTCTCGTCCGTGCCGTCCAGATTTACGCGTCAGCCAATTTTCAGCAGGTCGCCTTCCTCGCGCCGACGCCGGAGATGTTCCGCGAATTCCTCGGCCAGCAGGAGATCTTCGTCTTCATCGTCAGCATCGTCATTGGCGCGGGCCTGATCGCCGATGATCGGCGCGCGAACGCGTTGCAGATCTATCTGTCGAAGCCGCTGACACGCGTCGAGTACATTGCCGGGAAGCTGGTCACGTTAGGGGCGGTGCTGACGTTCGTGACCTGGCTGCCAGCGATGCTCCTGCTGATTCTGCAGATGCTGTTTGCCGGCAGCACGAAGTTCCTGACCGAGCATCTGTTCCTGATTCCGGCCATTACGCTCTTCGCGGCGGTGCAGGTCATGGTGTCCGCCTTCGCGATGCTGGCGCTGTCGTCGCTCTCGAAGAGTCGCCGTTTCGTCGCCATGATGTACGCGGGAATCCTGTTCTTTACCGCCGCGATGTACCAGGCGCTGCGGCAGATCACCTTGAGCACGGCATGGGCCGCCATTTCGCCGCGTGACACGATGAGTGTCATCGCGGACGGCATCTTCCGCATCCAGGGCACACGCGCCATCCCGTTTCCGGCTGCCGTGGTGGCGGTTGGCGTGTTGATCGCTGCCTCGATCTGGATCCTCGAGCGCAAGGTTCGTGGCGTGGAGGTGGTGACCTGATGGCTTCGGCAACCCCGGACGTGCCGGCCGCGCTATCACCATCCGTGCAAGCGGTGCCGAGCATGATCATCGCGACGGAACACCTGTCGAAGTGGTACGGGCAGGTGTCCGGTCTGAACGACGTCACCGTCACCGTCCCGGCGGGCATTACGGGCTTGCTCGGGCCGAACGGCGCCGGCAAGTCGACGTTCATGAAGCTGATCACCGGACAGCTGCGGCCCAGCAAGGGGCAGGTCCGCGTTCTTGGCGAGCCGATCTGGGGCAACCCGGCGCTCTATTTCCGGATCGGCTTCTGTCCGGAACAGGACGCGTTCTACGAACGGATGACCGGGCTCGACTGGGTCACGGCTCTCGTGCGGCTCAATGGCCTGTCGGCGGACGCTGCCGCTGCAGCGGCCAGGCGCGCCCTCGAGGCGGTCGACTTGATGGACGCTGCGAACAAGAAGATCGGCGCCTACAGCAAGGGGATGCGGCAACGGGTGAAGCTGGCGCAGGCGATCGTTCATGATCCGGATCTCCTGATCCTCGACGAGCCGCTGACGGGCATGGACCCGCTGATGCGGCGCCGCACCATCCGCCTGATCAAGGACTGGGCGCGCGCCGGCAAAAGCGTACTGGTGTCGAGCCACGTGCTGCACGAGATCGAGGCGATGACCTCGAACATCCTGCTGATCAACAACGGGCGGATCGTGGCCGAAGGGAACGTTCACCAGATTCGCGATCTGATCGATACCCATCCTCACACCGTCTTCATCCGCGCCGGTGAACCACGCGTGCTGGCGCGCCGGCTCCTCTCGGAAGACGGCGTGATCAGCCTGCGATTCGAGCCCGGTGCGGTGGTGGTGGAAACGGCGAGGCCGGACGCGTTTTATGCACGCGTGACGGAACTCGCCGCCAGCGGGGAAGCCGGCGCCATCGACGAAGTCACGTCGCCCGACGACAACCTGCAGGCCGTCTTCAAGTACCTGGTCAAGCAATGAGTGACACGCATCAGCGCCGCGCCCCGTCGTTCGTTTCGAGTGCGCTCCGGGTGTTCGACCTGTCGCTGGGCGAGATGCTGTGGTCGCGCCGGACGATCTTCATGGCGCTCCTGCTCTCGGCGCCCGTCATCCTCGCACTGGTCTCCCGGATCGTTCAGGCCATGGGCGTTGCGCCGCTGCGCGTCAACGGCGTCCGGGTCGGTGGCGCGGGTATTTTCGGGATGATGATCTGGGTCCTGTTCATCAGGTTCACCATTCCGATGCTGGGCGTGTTCTACGGAACGTCCCTGATCGCCGACGAGGTGGACGACAAGACGCTGACCTACCTGTTCACCAGGCCCGTGCAACGCGGGGCCGTCCTGATGGGGAAGTACCTCGCCTATCTCGTCTGCACGACCCTGGTCGTCCTGCCGTCGGTGATGATCGTGTATTTCCTGATCGTCCCGTTTCCCGAGATTGCAGGGAGTTTCCATTTATTGCTGGTCGATCTGGGGATCATGGCGCTCGGACTGGCGGCCTACGGGGCTCTGTTCGGGCTGGTCGGGACCGTGCTCAAGCGCCCGCTCGTGGTGGGTCTGGTGTTCGCGTTCGGGTGGGAACAGCTGGCTTTGCTCATGCCCGGCTATATGCGGCGCTTCACTCTCGCCTACTACATACAGGGGCTCGTCCCGCACGCGATGCCGTCGGACGGGGTGACCTCGCTGATTCAGGCCGTTTTCGCCGAATCTCCCACGATCATTACCTGTCTTCTCTCGCTGGCGGTGGTCATCGTCGTGTCACTGGTATTCGGTCGGCGCGCCATCGAACGGCGCGAGTACGTCCTCGAACAATAGGGCCGAGCGGCTCGTATAATCAGCGTCAGGAGTGTCCATGAAGAACCGGACGAGGCTGTTTTTCGGTATCGCCGTAGGAGTTCTGGTCCTGGGCCTGGGAACCGGGCTGCTTGCCTCCTACGTCGGCCAGAATTTCACGTTGATCGGGGGGAACGGGCCTGACTCACTCTCTTACGTCCCCGCCGATGCACGAATGGTCGCGTTCGCGGACATACGCGACCTCGCCAATTCCGAACTGCGGCAGAAGATGCGTCAGTTCGAGCCTTCAACCGACACCCGGAACAAGCTCGAGGCGGAAACGGGGATCGACATCGAACGCGACGTCGATGAGATCGTCGCCGCCGCCTGGCCTGGTGGCGTCAGTCCCCAATCACCTCCGCTCATCCTCGCTCGTGGGAAGTTCGATTCCGACAACATCGAAACTCTCCTGCGTCAGCACGGCGCCACGGTTGAGAACTACAAGGGCAAGCAACTCTTCGTAATCGCCGATTCCTCCCATACCTTTGCGGTTTCCTTTGTCGAGGACGGCCTGGTGGCTGCTGGCGCTGCGGCGGCCGTGCGCCAGGCGATCGACACCAAGGCCTCCGGCACAAACTCGGTCACCAATAACGCCGAGGTTATGAAACTGATCAAGGACGTCGACGACGGCAACGCCTGGGCGGTCGCCAAGTTCGATTCCCTCGCCGCCGGGCCCTTCCCGATTAGCGGACTTCCCAAAGAACTCGCCCAGCAGCTTCCTCCCATCAACTGGGTTGCGGCCAGCGGTCATATCGACAGCGGCGTTCGCGCCACCGTTCGCGTGGAAGCGAAGGACGACAAGTCTGCCGAAGACCTGCGCCAGGTCGTCCGCGGTTTCATGGCACTGGCACGGTTGCAGGCTGGTCAACGAGCCGAATTTACCGAATTGGTTAATTCGTTGGAGCTTGGTGGCCAGGGCACGACCATCACCTTCGGCTTCTCCGTTCCGGCCAGCCTGATCGACACGCTCGGACATCTCGCCGAGCAGCGACGTCAGGTCGCGCCTGCACCCGCAGTTCCGGAACCCGCGCCCGCGCCGTCTGCGCCGTCGCTGTAGCACCACCCGCCGCTGTCATCACGGGCCAGGCGTCCTGCAGGACGCCTGGCCCGTTCTCATTTCCCGAGTCGTAAACACGGGCAGGAGTCACGACGTAAACACCGATAATCCATGACCGATCTGGTGTTTTTCTACGGGACGTTGATGACGCCCTTCAACCGGACGGCACAGCTCCACATCGATCAGTTCCTCTCGTATCGCGGCCGCGGCACCATTTCGGCGGCGCTCTTCGACCTCGGCATCTATCCCGCGGCGGTTCCGACCGCCGACAGCCGTGTCTGCGGCGAAGTGTACGAGATGCGCAACCGGCGGCTGGTCTTGGATGCCCTCGACGAACTCGAAGGATACCGGCCCGGAGAGCCGGAGACGAGCCTCTATACGCGCGCGTTGACGCCGGTCACCATGGACACCGGGTCAATCGTCGAGGCGTGGGCGTACTTCTACAACGCGCCGCTGGGCCGGGCGGAACGCATCGAGTCTGGCGATTATCTGGAATATCTGAAAGTCCGCTGATCAGGGTCAGGGCGGGTCACTTCTGCCGGTCGCGCGGCCCTGGAAGGCCGCGCATCACGCTCAATTCATCCGCAACGCGGGACGCGCCGGCAGCAGATCCTCTTCTTCTTCGGCGAGCTGCGAAATCGCCTCGTCGAAGTCCTGTCCCTCGCACTCGGTGGTGTAGGTCAGCACCGGGATGTCGCGAGTGTCCGAGTCGAGCTTCAACATCGTCAGCAACTGGAAGCCGTCGAGCTCCTCGATCTTCGTGCAGAGGATGACGAGGTTCGGAATCACTTTCTTGATTTGCGAATAGGCGCGGTCACCAGACTCGACGAACACCATGTCATAGCGTCCGGCGTCGAGCACTGTCTCCAGCATGCCCAGCACCTCGGTGTTGCCGTTGACGACGACCACCTTCTGGACTGGCGAGGCGACGAGCGTGTCGATCTGGGTCATGGGTAACCGCCCTTCTGACGCGCTTTGGATACAGATTCCGTGCCACGCAAAGAAGTCGCGGCTTGGGCAGCATTCTGCGGGCATTTATGGAAACCGTCGCCCTGTTCCCGTAAGCGGTCGTCTGAAACGGAGAAGGGAGGGTGCGCCCGCTAACGTGTTCACCCGTCGTGAGTTCGCGATTGAGCGGGAACGGGATCATTCCACATACTCCAGCCGGGTCGCCGCGAACCCTGTGTCGAGGACATGAGTTGCTGACCTGCGGTCAATGCGGCACTCTGTGCAAGTTATGGCGACAAACGGCCTTCAAAACGGTCGCATCTTCAGCAACTGGATCGGCGGCGAGTCGCGACCGTCGCACTCGGGTGAGCTGTTCGAGAATCGCAACCCTGCCGACCGCGACGACCTGATCGGACTCTTCGCGCAGTCCACAACCGAGGACGCTGACGCCGCGGTTGCCGCCGCCGCTGCGGCGTTCGACTCGTGGCGTCTCGTCCCGGCACCCCGCCGCGCTGAAATCCTGCTTCGCGCCGCGCAACTGATCACCGAACGCAAAGAGCAGTTCGCGCGCGACATGACGCGTGAAATGGGGAAGGTACTCGAGGAGACGCGCGGTGACGTGCAGGAGGCGATCGACATGACGGCCTTCATGGCCGGCGAGGGGCGCAGGCTCTACGGGCAGACGGTCCCTTCGGAGCTGCCCGACAAGTTCGCGATGTCGATGCGTCAGCCGGTCGGGGTCTGCGCGCTGATCACGCCGTGGAACTTCCCGATGGCGATACCCTCGTGGAAGATCGCGCCGGCGCTTGTTTGCGGCAACACCGTTGTTCTCAAACCGGCAACGCTCACTCCGCTATCCGCGCTGAATTTCGTCAACGTGCTCATCGAGGCCGGTGTGCCGCCCGGAGTCGTCAACCTGGTCACCGGTGGGCCGGACGTCGGTACGCGCCTCTCGACGCACGAATCAGTCACCGTCGTGTCGTTCACCGGCTCCACTGCGGTGGGGCGACTCGTCAACCAGAACGCGGCACCGTCGTTCAAGAAGGTCCACCTCGAGATGGGCGGCAAGAACGTGATTATCGTGATGGACGATGCGCCGCTCGAACTGGCGGTGGAGGGTTGCCTGTGGGGAGGGTTCGGGACCACCGGCCAGCGCTGCACCGCTGCCAGCCGTGTCGTGGTTCACGATCGCATCTACGACGATTTCCTCGAGGCGTTCGTCCGCGGCGTGCAGTCGTTGCGCGTCGGCAACGGCCTGGATCCCACGATCCAGGTCGGGCCGGTGGTCAGCGAGGCGCAACTCGACACGGTGACGCGCTACGTGGAGATCGGCAGACAAGAGGGGGCGCGACTGGTGGTCGGCGGCCACCGGCTCGGTGCTGATGCGTATGCGAAGGGATGGTTCCACGAACCAACCGTTTTCGCCGGCGTCGACCCTCAGATGCGGATCGCACAGGAAGAGATCTTCGGACCCGTGGTGTCGGTGATCCGGTGTCGTTCGCTCGACGAGGCGATCGCGATCGGCAACGGTGTCGCGTACGGACTATCGGCGTCGATTTACACGAGGGACGTCAACACGGCGTTCCGGGCGATGCGCGACTTGTACACCGGCATCTTCTACGTGAACGCGCCGACCATCGGTGCCGAGGTGCACCTGCCGTTTGGCGGGACCAGAGCCACAGGAAACGGTCACCGCGAGGCGGGCACCGCCGCGCTCGATGTGTTCTCGGAGTGGAAATCGGTCTACGTCGACTTCAGCGGCCGCCTGCAACGCGCGCAGATTGATACGTGAACGGGCGACGGGCTGCAGGCCACCGGCTACCGGCCACCGACTACCGACTACTCTGCCCGATACCAGACCACGTGATCTCCATCGTCCCGCAGCGAGGAGTACTGGACCGTGATGTAGCCGACAGACTGCATCCCGGAGCCCGGCAGCACCGGCATCGAGTTGTTCGACAGCAGGAATCCGCCGCGTCGGAGCATTGCCCGCACGTTCGTCATCGCCAGCGCCTGATCGAGCAGGTCGTAGTAGATGAACACGTTGGTGGCGACGATCAGGTCGAAGCGCGGTTAGTCGAGACGCTGCACGACGATGTTGAGGTCCTCGGCGTCGACGCGCAGCGGCGACGTCAGGGCGGACCGTCGAGCGTGCGGACATCGACGCTTCTCTCCGTTAACGGTCGTCACGGCCGCCTCCGTGCCGGTGCCGATGCGATCGCCCGCATATGTTCCAGTAGGCCAGCACGTCTGACGACCACGGGATGCCGGGATTCAGCGGGAGCCGGATCCGGTACGCCTGGCCGCTCATTGCGCGTTGCTTCATGGTGCGAAGATGTGCGTTGACGCGCGGGCTCAGATCGAGCGTCGTCACGTGAACGGCTCGCGCGTCAGTGGTCAGCCCGAGACGCACGAGGGAGTCGAGCATCGCGAACGGCTGCAGCGTCTGCTGTGGATAGAAGTCGTATCCCGAGGCTCTTGTCAGCGAAGTCGAGCCCCGGACCGATGACGGCGATTTCACGGACGACCCCAGGTCGCACCGTTCCCTTTTCCTTCATCGTCGCCAGAGCGCGTTCGAGGGCGAAGTTGGGACGGAATGACGTGTCGGTCGAGAGCCCGCGATCGCGAAACAGCTTCGATCGCGCGGCGAACTGTTCACTCGTGTCGCCGAGCTGTCGAATCGCAGCCGTTTCTTTCGCGTAACGGGCCCGATCTCCGGTGACCTGCGTGACGAGCGTCAGCAGACGCTGCAACAAGCGCAGGCGTTCAGCCGGGGTGGCCGAGTGAATAACCCTGCCGCATGAAGAGGTCGCGGGCGAAGAGACGGCGTTCGTCCTGTCCCGGAGCTGCCAGCGCCGTCGACCAGGTCATTGGCCCGATCGCCGATCGAGGTCGGCGATTTGGGCGTCGGTCAGCCGCCTCGTCGTGCCGGGTGGTGTCGCCGAATTCCTCGAGCGGAACGCGCGGCTGGTTGTGAACGTGGTGCCGAACAGCAGCCAGTTGACGATGGTCTCCTGGTCGCCGGCGTCGATGCGGGCACGAGTCTCGGCGTCATGATGACGAGCCCACTGCGACCATCGTTGCGGCAGCGTGTTCGTCTTCGCCCTTGAGTTCGGCCGGCGCGATGCCGGACAGTGCCGTGAGGACACCTCGAACATCGTCGTACGCAACGTAGCGTGGTGCCGCTGACTGCGGCAGCAGACAGCAACAGGACGGCGGTGACACCGCGAAGGACGCTGGTCACGGGTGCGGAATGATCGCACAGCCCGAAGGGCGGAAGGGAGAGGGGACGGGGCTGACGCTGCCCGCCTCAGCTTGTTAGCAGGATGCTGAAACCGTCCGACGAACCGCAGAGCGCGCACGGCCGAGACCGCAAAGATTTCGAACTTTGCGCTTGGCGCGAGATCCCTCCGCGTCATCGCGTGAACTTCTCAGAACTCGAACTTGACCGCCACCTGCATGCGGCGGAAGTCATCGAGGATAGCCGGTGACGGCGTTGCCGCTGCTGATGTCGGCGGTGTCGCCGTGCAGATACATGTTGTGGTGATTGAACAGGTTGTACACCTCGAGACGCGTCATCACCGCCTTGTCGTTGCCGAAGCGGAACCGCTTGCCGACCGCGTAGTCGATGTTCCACGCGCCGGGGCCACGGAACTCGTCGCGCTTCGTCATGTCGGCCGGATAGGGGCCGAAGTCCGTGTTGCCCGTGATCGGGTTGACGTAGCGGCCGGCCGTCGCCTGCAGCGGAGTCAGGTCGAGCAGGGTGAACTCGTTCGGATTGCCGGTCGGCGTTCCGCTGGTCACGTTCCGATCGATGCCGATCGGATCCTCGGCGCGCATGCAGTAGTACACGGCGTTGGTGCAGTCGAACACCGAGAAGGGTAGCCGCTGCGGGCGGTGACGAGTGCGTTCATCTGCCATCCGCCCTTCCAGGTGCTCGTACCGCCCCACGGCAGCGACCAGACGAAGCTGGTCGACAGGCGATGACGGACGTCGAAGCCCGCAGTAGCCGTAGTCGAGCATCGGGTCGAACGCATCGAGGTAGCCGAGGTTGAAGTAACCCGTTGTTGTCGGCGTCGCTGAACGTGCTGCTCAGGTTGTCCTTCGCCTCGCTCAGCGTGTACTGACGTCGTCGTCAACGTCAGTCCGCTCTTGCGACTTCTCGCGCGTCCAGCGAGAACACTACGCCGTGATACTGCGACTCGCCGCGGTTGCCGCGCGTGTTGAACGCCGCGTACGCGTGTTCGGACGCGACGTTGCGGTGCCGATGCCGGTGTAGATCAGCGCAGCGCCTCGCTTGTTGACGTCGGCGAGGTCGTAGAGATTCCGACCGGTCGACCCGTTGTACTCGATCGACCCGGTCAGGCCGTCCCGCCAGTTCGCGCGTGTACGACAAGCCGTAGATATGCGAATACGCCGTCTTGATGTTCTGATCGACGTGGCGCAGGCTGCCGGCCGGAATCGTCTTCGTTACGCCGGGCGTGCCGGTGAACGGGCCGCCGTTGTCGACGTAGATCGGCTGGGTCGCGACGTCAGCCGGTGAATCGATGGTGGCAACCAGATAGAGCGGCGGGTTGAACAGCACGTTGAACGTCACGTTGCCGAAGTTGCGCTCGTACGCGATGCCGTAGCCGCCGCGCACCGCGCTGCGACCGTCACCGTTGACGTCCCACGCAAAGCCGATGCGCGGTGCCCAGTTGTTCCAGTCCGACTTCCACAACGTGCCGATCGGGCTCTCGTTCGACGGCAGCGGTTGCACCGGTCGCCACCGCATTGCACGATCTGGGCCGGCGACGCCGTATTCAGGTTGAGGTTCGGGTCGCCCCAGTAGAAGTTCGAGTCGTATTTCGGATCGTTCTTCAACTGCGGACCGAAGTATTCGTAGCGCAGGCCGAGGTTGATCTTCACGCGGTTGCCGACGCTCCAGTTGTCGTTCGCGTACAGCGCGAACTCGTTGTAGCGGTTCTTGCTGAGGAAGCTGGGGAAGTCGACCGGCGTGACGAACGTGCCGCCCGGGTAGCCGTTCGGGTTGATCGCCTTCTGGAATCGCAGGATTTGCCCGGTCACCAGGTTGTTCAGCGACGTCAGCGCGTTCGAGCCGATGTTCAGCGCTTCGACCGCGTTCGAGTACGCCGAAAACGTGTGGTCGTCGTTGATGTGGATGTACGACCCGCCGAAGCGAACGTCGTGCGACCCCTTCAGCCAGGTCTGGTCGTGATATAGCTGCAGCAGCTTCTGCGGGCCGCCTGACGGGATGTCGTTGCCGGGGTTCCACGGCAGGTAGCCCGGAAAGGCGATCCGATACCCCTGGAGGCGCACCGGAGCCGGTCGGGATTCATCATCAGGCGCGGCTCGGCGGCGCCGTTGACCGGCTGCTCATCGTCGACCTGGTTCCAGACGACCTTTGACTGGCTGGTCAGGTTCGTCTTCCAGACCTGCGTGAACGACGCGTTGATGTTGTGGTTGTGGGCCTCGAGGACGCCGGTGTTGTAGTTCAGGTACGGGCTCTCCGACTGCGTGCCCGGCATGACCGACGGAATTCTGGATAGGCGTAACGGACATACGCCTGCGAGTTCGGCCCAGGCGAAAGGTCGACGCGATTGACCGTCTGATACTCGTCGCGGGGATTGCCGCCACCGGCGTCGATCGGCAGCGGCACGTCGGCACGCTGGAAGATCGGCAGGTCGCCGGGCAAGCGAGTTGAAGGCGCCGGCGCCAGTGCCGACGATGGCCGACACCTGATCGCGCGCGTCAGGACCGGTCCGTTGGGCGTGACCTGCTTGCCGTACGCATCGAAGTACGCCTTCGTCGCGGGATTGCGCGGCCGCGAGCAACTGCGGCGTCACCACCCACGAAATCGACGTCTCGGTGCTCCGGACGCCGATGTACTCGAGGCTCGAGAAGAAGTGGATCTTGTCCTTCTTGATCGGGCCGCCGAAGCTGTAGCCGGGCTGGTTGCGCTTGAACTGACCCTTCTCGATGCCGTTGGCCTCGTTGTCGGGAGAATTCGACGCGAGCTTGTCGTTGCGGAAGAACTCGTAGCGCGGTGCCGTGGAAGTTGTTGGTGCCCGATTTCGTGATGACGTTCACGATGCCGCCGGTGGCACGCCCGTACTGCGCCGAGAAGTTGTTGGTGATGACCGAGAACTCCTGCACCGAGTCGAGCGGTACTTCCTGGCCGACGTCCGCCGAGAAGAGGCCGTTATTGTCGCCGCCGTCGAGCATGATGTTCGTGCTCGACGTGCGCGCGCCGTTGATGTTGTAGCCGGTGCCGCGCGGGGCGCCCACCAGTGCGGTTTCCTCGGCGTTCGCCTGCCTGCACGTTGCCGGACAAGGCCACCAGATCGTACGGGTTGCGGGTGAGGGTCGGGAGTTCGGTCAGCTGGCGAGTGGTGATCGTCGTCCTGAACTCACCGGTCTGCGTGTCGACTGTCGGAGGTGCCGCGGTGACCGTCACCTGCTCGGTGACGGCACCGACTTCGATCCGCGCGTCCGCTCCGACAGTGGCGCCGACTGTGACCTGGACGCGGGTCTTGACGGTCTTGAACCCGGAGAGTTCGAACGTGACGTCGTAGGTGTCGGCCGCCACGTTCGCAATCACGTAGTTGCCGCTCGAATCCGTCACGGTGGTGCGGGTGGTGCCGGCGGCAACCGACTTGGCCGTCACCGTGACACCCGGTATGACCCCGCTCTGGACGTCGGTGACGGTACCGGCGATTCGGCCGGTTTCCGTTTGTGCCCATGCCGGGTGGAACGCCGCTGCCACCGCCACCAACATCGCAGCGACGACAAAACGAAACGTCAGTCGTCTCATGATCTGTCCTCCGCGCCTTTCAGCCGTGAGGTCAGCCGGACTGATTGCCCGGGTCATCTCGCGACTCAGATAGGGTCCCAGGGTGTTGTGATTGGGCTCGTCTGTTCGAAATCCCGTACCAGACCGCCACACACGGCAATTGGCTCCGGCAGAGTGATTTGTGGGCATGGCGGTGGGCGTCTGGGACGACGCGATCCACGAATGGTCCGAGACGGAACCAAAATCATGGATTTGATGCTCCTCGTGATAGTTCAATTTCCTTCTATCACACGCAGCGTCGTCCCGGTACCAAATCCAATGGTTGCGGTAACACAGCAGAGCTTGGTGTTGCGAGGGGTGTGATCGTTGCGGCGATCACACGTACAAAGCAAAGGGGGCCGAATGCCCCCTTCGCTTTCCGTGTTGACGGCCGAGGTTAGAACAGGAACTTGACCGTGAAATACCCGCGAGCGCCTTCCTGGAACAAGTCCGCCATCCCGTAGCGGACGTCGTAGGCATTCGCACCGTCCTTGGACGCCCTGATCAGCGCGTTGTAGTCGTAGCCCTTCGACAGATCCGTCTTGGAGAGGTCGATGTACGACGAGGTGCGGTCCGGGATGATCCCGCCCTTGTTCAAGTAGTTGTAGATGTGAGTGGCCGTCTTCTGATTGAACACGTTCAGGACGTTCAACTCGAAGCGCAGACGCTTGCTGGCGCCGCTGCCGCCGAGACGTAGTTCGTGTGAGAGCAACAGGTCGGTCCGGAACAGATTCGGGGTCCGATAGTCGTTGATGACGGTGTTGGTCGCGGGATCGAAGAAGTTGCCGCGACCTTCCACGAACAAGTCCGCACCGTTGACGCTGGTGACGTACGTCGAGATCGGCGTGCCGCTCGCGCCGTAGAAGAACGCGCCGACCTGTGTTCCGAACGGGAAGTTGTACGACCCGTACATCTTGACCTGGTGCGGACGGTCCGTGGGCAGTCGGCCGATCACGTCGAGATTGCCGTGCGAATCCCACAGCAGTTCGTCGAGGTCCCAGTACCGGTTTACGTTGCCGCCCGGACGCGAAATGCTACCGGCCTGCTGCTGTGCAGTGGCAGAGGTTCCACCCGTCGTTGGCGTGGTGAGCTCGTCGGTCGCGGCCAGGCCGGCGTAATTGCCATACAACCGGCTGAGCGTGTAGTTCGCGCTGAAGAACCAGTTATTCGCGAGACGGCGGTTGTAGCCGAGTTCGAGCGCGTCGTACTGCCGCTTCGGCCGTGGTGTCGGGAACCCCGCTGGCGTCAGTCCGTTCGGAAACTGCGTCGCCGTGACTCGCTTGCCGGGGTTGCCAATCAGGTAGCCCTCGTCACCCTCGGCGTTCAGGAACCCGATGTCTTCGATCGTTTCCAGCAGGTCGTTGTGGATGTAGTGCGCGGTGAAGACGCCGTTGTTCGAGAACTGGTACTCGATGCCGCCGGACGCGCTCGACTGCTTCATCGGCTCTATATCCGGATCGATGTCGCTGCCGAACGAGGGGACGCGGCGGTCGCGGCAGCTGCCCGACGTCTGCCAGATGTCGTTGCCGGGCATGTTCGACAGGTTGAGGCTGCCGACATCGAGCGTGTTCAGCCCGCGATAGTAGATGCACCAGGTCTCGGCGCCGAACGATCCGCGCGGCAGTTCGTACTTGGTCCAGTCGTAGTACAGACCCCAACTGCCGAAGATCTTCAGGCGGCCGTCGCCACGCAGGTCATACGCCGCGCCGATTCGCGGCGCCAGCTTGTCGGCGAACGTGAAGTGGAACGCGTTCTCCAGATAATCGGGACGGAACGTCGGCACCTTCTCGTCTTCCGCACGAAGGCCGAGATTCAGGGTGAGACGATTCCCGACTGTCCATTGATCCTGCACGTAGAGCGACTGGATGTTGTTGCCCGCCTTGTTCTTGATCTCGCGATCATTCACCTCGTAGTACCCGTACGTGCCGGTCCCGCCGTTATAGGTCTGGCCGTTGAACGAGAAGGTGCTGCCCCAGAAGATGTTGACGTATCCGCCGGGATAGTACGAGTTGATGTCGTTGATCGTCCGCTGAATCATGTATCCGCCCTTGAGGGTGTGATACCCGGCCGCGTTGATCACGTGGTTGTAGTCGACTGCGAAGTTGCGCCGCTTCGTCGTGTCGAAATCGGTGATCTGCGCGCGCGGGGTATTCGCAAACCCGCTCGGACCCTGAAGGGAGGCGGGGACCAGGCTGGCGACGGCGTCGGTCGAGTTGCCATAAGTGTACGGCGTGATGTCCGGAATCCCCGTGTCCGTGTAGCGGTCGTGGAAGACGCCGCCCCGGAAGCTGAGGAACGACGAATTCGTCAGCGTGAGATCGACGGTTCCGCTCGAGTTGACCTGATTGGTCTCGTAGCCACGGCCGATGTTTGCGGCAAGGCCCGACTGCGCCCGGTTGATCCCGTTCGCGGTCGCGGCATCAAGCCCCGCGAGCGTCCCGGACGCCGTCGTGGGCGTCCACAGCACCGACCCATTAGCAGTGAGGCGCGGCGTGGCGTAGGTCAGCTTGCCAAACAGCTGCTGCTGCCAGATATCCCGCGCGATCGTGTTGCTGGTGTTGTCCGTGTAGTTGTAGTCACGCTTGCGGTTGTCGTTGCGCGGTGAGTAGGAGCCGAAGAAGAACACGCGGTTGTGGACGATTGGTCCGCCGAGCGATCCCCCGAACTCCTGGGCCCGGTAGTTGTCCTCATTGTCCTGCGTGAAGAACGCCGTCTTCTCCGTATTCGGCTCGAGGACGAGTCGCTGCACCGGACCCGCCGACAGCGGACTCCCTTCGAAGTAGTAGTGAGTCTCGCCGCGGAACGCGTTCCCGCCCGACTTCGTTACGGCGCTCACGACGCCGCCCAGCGCGCCGCCGTACTCGGCGGAGATGCCGCTCGTCTTGACCTGCACTTCCTGCAGGTACTCGAACACCGTGTTCTGACGCGACTGGCCGTTGATCAGCGAATTGGTGACGATTCCGTCGACCGTGAACGAGTTTTCAGCGCCAGACGCCCCGTTCACCTGGAGGCCCTGTCCGGCCCCGACGATCCCTTCGTTCACCGACGGTGCGGTCATGGCGACCGACTGGTAGGAGCGGCCTTTCGGGAGCCGATCGAACTCCTCGGCCGAGACGTTATGGGCAATCACCGTACTGCGGGTGTCGACCAGAGGCGCTGCTTCGGCGGTGACCTGCACGGCCTCAGTGAATGCGCCGACCGTCAGCTGCGTGTCGACGGTGAAGGTTCGGCCCAGCTGGACGCTGATGTCCGGCCGCTCGACCTTCGAGAATCCTGCCAATTGGAACGTGACGGAATAACGGCCGGGGTTCAGGTCCGGGGCGACGTACTGGCCGTTGCCGTCGGTGACGAAGGTCCGTTCCTCACCGGACTGCAGGTTGCGCACGGAAACCGTGACACCCGGCAGCGGGGCGTTCTGCTGGTCGGTGACCCGGCCCTGCAGAACGCCAAAGCGCTCCTGCGCGGAGACGACGCCAGTCAGGGCGAGCGTCACCGTCAGAAGCAGAGTCGTGATGCGTGCGTACATTGTTCGTGTGTCTCCTCTGAAGAGCTCCTAACCTCGGTGTACTTGGGGGGCGGGATGGAAAACACCGTGCCAGACGTTATCTGTCGCTCCTGAGTGCTGAAGGTTGGGCGATTCTCGACCCGAGTCCGGGTCCCCACTCGACCCACAAGCGCCGAATTTCAAATCAAATGGATGGATTCCACTGGGCTCGTAATGATTGAATAAGGCATTCGGTGCACATCTCATCCTTTTGCCCAGGGTTTTCCGAAGGCCCGGAGAGTGGGCAACCAGATCAACTTTCTGGGGACCAACGGTGACGCGAGTGGATATGGGCTTACCCACCTAATCACTCCTGGGTGCGGTCGGTCCCGTAAAGTTGCACGTCCTGTCACCCGATAGTCGAAGTTGAGACCACCCGCTCGACAAAACCCGGCGTCAATTGCAGACGGCTGAGCCTGGATGGTTCGATACGGCGAACAGCGCCGCGTAACGGGGCCGTTCAGAACACCAGACCGGGTCTGGTTTTCGGCGAGGCAAGCCAGATCGGGTCTGGTTGCTCGCGGGTCCGTTCCAGCGCGACAAGGAGACAGAATGCGATTGAAGGTGTTTCTGGCGACGGTCTGCCTGGCCCTCCTGGCTGTCGTGGCCAATGCCCAGGTACCCACAGGCACCATCTCGGGTCGCGTGCTCGACCAGGGCGGTGGCGGCGTACCGGGCGCAACGATCACCGTGACCTCCCCGAACCTTCAGGGCGAGCGCGTGGTCGTGAGCTCGACGTACGGCGACTACTCGATTCCACTGCTGCCGCCAGGTGATTACACCGTTCGCGTCGAGCTGAGCGGTTTTCAGGCCGTCACCCGGCAGGTGGCCGTTGCCGCGACGCAGGCGGTCCCCGTCGACGTGACACTTGCCTTGGGAACGCTGCAGGAAACTGTCACGGTCACCGCCAGCGCGTCGCCGTTCCTGGAAACGGCGACCAACGCCACGAGCGTGCGTCAGGAACTGACGCAGACGCTGCCGACCAGCCGAACCCTGGTGGCCGCAGTCCTGCTGGCGCCCAACGTCCATGCGACCGGACCCAACGGCACGAACGGAGCGGATGGCTCGATCGCCATCGGTGGCGCGATGTCCTTCGACAGCCTGTACCTGCTGAATGGCGTTCAGATCACTGAGAACCTGCGCGGACAGCCGTACACGCTGTTCATCGAGGACGCCATTCAGGAGACGACCGTCTCGACGAGCGGCATCTCCGCGGAGTACGGGCGCTTCGGCGGCGGCGTCGTCAACGCGATCACCAAGTCGGGCGGCAACATGTTCAGCGGGTCCTACCGGCAGTCGTTCAACAACGACAGCTGGCGCACGTTGACGCCGTATGAAAAGGCGCTCGCCGAGCCCGCGCGCAGCGCCGCCAGGCTCGACAAGACCGTTCCCACGTACGAATACACGGCCGGTGGCCCGCTTCTGCGGGATCGCTTGTGGTTCTTCACGGCCGGCCGCATCCAGAAGCAGCAATCAGGTCGGACCACGACCGGAACCAACATCCCGTACACGTTCACCAACGACGAAAAGCGCTACGAGGGCAAGCTGACGTATTCGCCCACTTCTGGGCACACGGTGCGCGGCACGTTCACGAAGATCCAGCAGCAGTTGACCAACCAGAATTTCGGGACACCTCTGGATCTGCGAACCCTCTACAACCAGGGCCAGCCGCAGGATCTCTTCTCGTTGAATTACAACGGCATCTTCGGGACGAAGCTGGCGCTGGAAGGGCAGTACTCGACCCGCCACTTCACGTTCGAGGATTCGGGCGACAACTTCACGTCCGATTTCAACCAGGCCACGCTGTTGATCGATCGTGCCCGTGGCGGCACCGGGTTCAGATACTGGGCGCCGACATTCTCTTCGCGCCTGATCGAGCAGCGCGACAACAGCGAGTACATCGCCAAGGGAACGTACTTCGCTTCGACCAAGGGCTTCGGGTCGCACAGTGTCACGTTCGGCTTCGACAGCTTCAACGACCATCGGTTGGCCAACAACTACCAGTCCCATACTGACTACCGCGTGCTGGGGACGTCCACCATCATCCGTGGTACCGATGTGTATCCGGTGTTCCTGGGCGATGGATCGACCTTGATTCAATGGGATCCGCTCACCGTCCTCAGCGAGGGCACTGACCTGCGAACCAATTCGGCCTTTGCCAACGACTCGTGGCGGCTGAACCAGGTCACGCTGAACCTCGGCCTGCGCTTCGACAAGAACGATGGCGTGGACGCCGTCGGCGGCAAGATCTCGGACTCGAGCCGGTGGAGCCCGCGCGTCGGTGTCACGTGGGATCCGAAGAAGGACGGACGCTGGACCGTGTCGGGCAGCTTCGCGAAGTATGCGAGCGCCCTCACCACGTCGATTGCCGAGAATTCGCCCGGCGGCAATCCCGCCAGCTACCAGTTCCCCTACACCGGACCGAGCGTCAATGCCGACGCCGCGGCGCCGCTGGTCACCGCGGATGCGGCGATCGCGACGGTGTTCAACTGGTTCAATGCCAACGGCGGCACGAATCGCGCGTTCTCATCCGCATCGATTCCTGGTGTGAATGTGCTCATCAAGGATTCGCTGCAGTCGCCGTATGCCCTCGAATATGCGGGTGGCCTCAGTCGCACGCTCGGCCAGAGAGGCACGATGCGGTTCGATTACGTATATCGCGACTTCCACGACTTCTACTCGCAGCGGACGGACCTGACGACCGGCCGGGTGACCAATTCCGCCGGTCAGGCGTTCGATATCAGTTTGGTCGGGAACACCGACGACCTGAAGCGCCGCTACCAGGCTGGCACCTGGCAGATGTCCTATCGTCTGACCTCGGATTTGAACGTCGGCGGCAATTACACGCTGTCGCGCCTGTGGGGCAACATCGATGGCGAGAACACGACCAGCGGCCCGCTGACAGCCCGCTCCGAGGACTACCCGGAGTATCGCCAGGCGAGCTGGAACTACCCAGAGGGTAACCTGTTCGGCGACCAGCGGCACCGGACGCGCATCTGGGGCACGTACGCGTTGCCGATCAAGGAGGCGGCGGGTGCGCTCGATGTCAGCCTGCTGTTCGGCGCCGGTTCCGGTGTCCCCTACGTGTTGGGCAGCGCGTCGACCTCCGCGCCGGGCCTGACCATTGGCCAAATCGATCCCCGGCCGTACGTCGTCAATCCTGGCTATGCGAATCCGCTGCAGTCGACGACCACAGTCGACTACTTCTTCTTCGCGCGTGACAAATACCGCACCGACGCGCAGTACCGCACCGACTTCTCAGCCAACTACAAGCACAAAATCGCCGGCCATGCGGAAGCGTTCTTCCACATGGAGGTGCTGAACATCTTCAACCAGTTCCAGTTGTGTGGGTGCGGCGGAACCGTCTTCAACAACGGCGGCGGCAGCGATGTTCGCCAGATCAACAGCGGCGTGCAGACGCGGGCGACAGCCGGTGCGGCATCCGGTCTCGTGACGTTCAATCCCTTCACCGAAACACCGGTCGAAGGTGTGAACTGGCGACTCGCCCCGAATTTCGGGACCGCGGCAAACCGCTTTGCCTACACCAGCCCGCCGACGTTCCGCTTCAACGTCGGCCTGAGGTTCTAAGCGAAACTGACCACGAAGGACACGAAGTTCACGAAGACGAGCAATGGTTCTTCTTCGTGTCCTTCGTGGACTTCGTGGTTGATTTTCTTTTTCGCGCAGTCTACGGCAGTGCGAACGCGACCAGCTGCGAGTTCGCCACCACCGCCGCCTGCCGCTTCACAGAGAAGCGTGCACTGGGACCGTGAACTGTACGCGCTGCATAATTAGTGCGTGACGGCACGCCTTGCGTCCAGAATCGCGCTAATCCCCGGCGACGGCATCGGCCGCGAGGTGATCGCCGAAGCCGTCAGGGTGCTGACCGCGACCGGCGGCGTCGATTTACATGAGCTGCCGTGGAGCGCTGACCACTACCTGCAGACGGGACAAACCATTCCGCCCGACGGCTACGACGTCCTGCGCGGATTCGACGCCATTCTCGTCGGGGCGCTCGGTGATCCGCGCGTACCCGACAATCGCCACGCGCGGGACATCCTCCTGGGCACCCGCTTCGAGCTCGATCTCTTCGTCAACTACCGACCCGTCCGCCTCCTCGATGATCGGCTGTGCCCGCTCAAGGGACGCACGCGCGCCGACGTCGACTTCGTCGTCTTCCGTGAGAACACTGAAGGCATGTATGTGGGCATTGGCGGCCGTTTCAAGCCGGGGACCGACGACGAAGTGGCCGTGCAGGAAGAGATCAACACCTACAAGGGCGTGCATCGCATCGTCCGGCACGCGTTCGACTTCGCACGCGCGCGCGGATTGCGCCGCGTCTGCATGGCCGACAAGAGCAACGCCATGGCCCACGGACACGCGCTCTGGCAGCGGGTGTTTGCGGCGATGCGGTCGGACTATCCCGAAATCGAGGCGACGCACCTCTACATCGATGCGTTGGCCATGTTTCTCGTGCAGGATCCGGGGCGGTTCCAGGTGATCGTCACCAACAACCTGTTTGGCGACATCGTCACCGACATCGGCGGCGCATTGCAGGGCGGACTCGGGATGGCTGCTTCGGGCAACCTTCACCCTGGCAAGACCTCGATGTTCGAACCGGTGCATGGCTCGGCCCCGCCGCTGGCGGGAAAGAACATCGCGAATCCGATCGGGGCAATCCTGTCCGCGGCACTGATGCTCGAGACGCTCGGACGACCTGAGGACGCCAGGCGCATCGAGGAAGCGGTCGAATCCGCCGTGCACGATCGCGAGGTGACGCGCGATATCGGCGGCATGCTTGGCACGCGGGAAGCGGGCCAGGCGATCGTCGCCAGAATGAAGTAGGGGTCAGCAGGGCCAGACCGTGAAAAAAGTCAGCGTTCAAGACCTGACCCCGGAGACTGTTCGCGACACTCGCGCGCCGGTGTTAGGGAACGGTCCGCAGTACACGTTTCCGTCCGATCCCAGCGCTGTGGCGACGCGGGCGGCCAATGCGTCGGCGGCAACCTTGCCGTCGACGATGCCGTAGACGGCTGGCCCCCACGAGCTCTGGCCCGCACCTGCGGCGCCGGCGGCGAGCATCAGATCGATCAACGTGCGTGGCAAGCCAGGCGCGAACGTATCGCCCTGTGCGGCGGCAAACCAACGGCCGTTCACCTGCTGGATCGCGGTCAGCGCCCGACCGAACGTGCTCAGATCGCCTTCGGCGGCGGCGGGGAGGAGCGCCATCAGCACGAGATGAGCGACACGCTCGATTTCATGCTGTGGCGGCTCAGGTAAGGCCGCGAAGGCCGAGGCCTCGGCTGATCCGCTGAGGCCGTCCTGGCCGGATGGGATCGCGAGCACGCAGTGCCACTCGGCAGGCAACTCGATGCGCGCGATCAGCGGGCCGCAGCCCTCCCGCTCGCGCGCATGACCACCTTCGACCACCAGTCCACCACCCGAGAAGATCCAGGTACCAATCGCCGATCGGCGGCCTCGGCCGACAGCAAACGACAGTGCTACCGGATCGGTTGGCACATCGTAGAGCTCAGCGAGTGCGCGACCGACGGCAAGCGCGAGTTGCGTTCCCGAGCCCAGCCCGGTGTGCGACGGCAGCGCCTGTTCGATCACGATGTGCGTTCCGCCGGCGAGCTGGTGATGCTGCAGGAAGCGTCGCGCAAATTCAACGGCGCGTGCCGAATCGGGGCCGTCCGCCGTAACACCCGTCGGCCGTACGGGCCGACAGACGGAGTCGGGGCGCTGGCGCCGCTGCCCCGATACCGCCAAACCAGCGTCCGAGCGACCCGCGCAGGTCGAGAACGCCGAAGTGAAGCCGCCCGTGCGCTTCGACCTGAACCGTCTTGACAGGCCCGTCGGTCACGGCGCCGAAGAACGAGCCGGCATCGGAGCCGACCGGATGTGCTCGGCAAGCAGTGCCATGGCTTCGAATTCGCGCGGTCCGGCCGTCTTGTCGACGATTACCTGCAACCGCTGTAGTTCACTCTCGAGAAAGTCGCGGGGGAGCATGTGCACGCGCGTCGCGTAGATCGCCGTTTCGAGTACCGCGTGGGCCGCTCGGTTGAAGCCGATGAAGTCGCGATTGGTGCCGCGATGAACGACGGTCGTCTCGATGCGGGATCGTGGCGGGGTGCTGTCGATGGCGGCGACCGCGATTTCCCGCCACGAGCAGCACTCCGCCAGCACCACTCCGGGTACCGCCACCGCCGGCACCGTGGCGTACATCGGATTGGCGATGGCCGCACGCGCGAAAATCCGAACGTCGTCGACGAGGTTGATGACGGCGCTTCGCACCGCAGCGACATTGCGGTACGTCGCCGTCTCCAGGAAGGGCTTCAACACGATTCTGGTGTCGTCTTCTGACGGGTCCCACTCGACGCCCATCGGCGCGACGTTGACCTGCCCCGAGGCGTCGCGGGTTGTGACGATGGTCTCGACGATCACGCGGTGCGACACTCCTGCTCGACGGATGCTTCGTAGGCAGCCGTGATCCGGCTGGTGATCGGTCCGGGAGCACCGATGCCGACCGGACGTCCATCGATCGTCTGCAGCGGCGCGATGCCCCGAAGCGAGCTGGTAAGGAAGACTTCGTCAGCGGTCGCGAGTTCGTCCGCATCGATGATCTCTTCACGCGCCGGCAGGTTCAGCATCGCCGCCATTTCAAGTACGCTCGATCGCGTGATCCCCGGCAGGGCGGCGCAGGCGACAGGCGGAGTCCGCACTACGCCATCGTGGACGACGAACAGGTTGCTCGCGGTAGCCTCCGAGCAGTGACCGTCCGTGTCGAGCAGCAGGGCTTCGTCGGCTCCTGCGCGTTGTGCTTCGATCCATGCCAGTACCGAGTCCGTGTACGACAGCGTCTTCAGCCCGGCGCTCATCGCGCGCGGATTGCGGCGTCCGGATGCCATCACCGCGCGCAGGCCCTTGGTGTAAGCGTCCGGATGGAATACCGGCATCGCCGCGACGGTGATCACGGTCGTGGGCCGGGAATTGGGGGCTGGCGCAAGTCCGCCAGGACCTGTTCCACGTGTCACCGTGAGCCGCACGGACACCTCCGCCTGACCGGCAGCCGTGAGCGCCTGGCGAATCCAGCGATGCAGATCGGGCGGTTCTGGTATCCCCATCGTTCGCAGCCCGTTCCCGAGCCGCGCGAGGTGGCGATCGAGGCGGAACACGATTCCGCCACGACCGCGCATCGTTTCGAACAAGCCATCGGCAAGCGTAAAGCCACGATCGCGTGCTGACACACTCGCGGCGCCGTCCGTCACCAGTTCGCCGTTGACAAAGACGAGCGGCTGCATGACCTGCGCGGCCGGAGTCATCGCGCCGCTCGCGCCACCAAATCGTGGGCGCCATCAGCGAGGGGCGGAAGCTCGTCGGGATGCGACCGCTCGCCGCGGAGGAATCGATCCAGCATCGCGTAGCCGTACTGCGTCGCGGCCGACTCGGGATGAAACTGCACGCCGATCACCGGATGCTCACGATGTTCAACCGCCATGATTTCGCCGTCGTCGCGCGCCGTTGCGGTCACGCGCAGGCCGGCCGGAACGCTGCCTGGAGGGATCACCAGCGAGTGGTAACGCGTCACCTCGAACGGTGAGGGCAGACCGGCGAACACGCTGGTGCCGTCGTGATCGATGAGCGACGTGCGACCGTGAACAGGTCGTCCGGCCCGCAGTATGGGGCTGCCATAGGCTGCACCGATGCACTGGTGTCCAAGGCACACTCCCAGGATTGGCGTGGTCGGTCCGAGCCGTCGCACGAGTTCGGTCGAAATTCCGGCTTCGGCCGGGGAACACGGCCCGGGAGAAATGATGATGTGCGATGGCGACAGCTCTTCGACCCCGGCGACGGTGATCTCGTCGTTCCGTACCACGACTGCATCGCCGCCGAGCTCGCGGACATAGCGGGCGAGGTTGTGCACGAACGAATCGTAGTTGTCGATGAGGAGAATCATCCTGGAATGGCCAGCGCGTCGATGAGGCCTCGCGCTTTGTCGAGCGTTTCGCGATACTCCTGCTCGGGCACGGAATCTGCCACGATCCCGCCGCCTGCACTGAAGTATACGCGGCCGTTCCTCACCGTTGCGGTGCGGATCGCGATGCTGGTGTCGAGCTCGCCGGTCAGGCTCCAGTACCCGATCGACCCGCAGTAGACGCCTCGCTGCGACGGCTCCAGCTCCGCGATGATCTCCATGGCGCGCAGCTTCGGGGCGCCGGTGATCGACCCGCCGGGAAAAGCGGCGCGCAGCAGGCCAAGCGCATCCACACCGGTGTTAAGGTCGCCGACGACGGTCGAGACGAGATGGTGAACGGTGGCATAGCGCTCGAGCGCGAAGAGTTCGGGAACACGCACCGTGCCCGGCCGGCAGACGCGGGAGAGATCGTTGCGGAGCAGGTCGACGATCATGAGGTTCTCGGCGCGATCCTTCGTACTCTCGGTCAGCGCCCGCCCGAGGGCGGCGTCATGCTCCGGTCCGAGTCCACGCGGCCGCGTGCCCTTGATCGGGCGCGTCTCGACGTGGCCGGCGGCGCTGACCCGGAGGAATCGCTCTGGCGAGGCGCTCAGGATCGGCGCATCGGGAAAATCGAGGTACGCCGCGAAGGGGGCGGCATTGCGTGTCCGCAGGCGCTGATAGAGGGTCCAGGGGGCTTCGTTGAGCGGCGTTTCGAAGCGCTGCGAGAAGTTCGCCTGGAAGATGTCGCCCGCGTAGATGTAGTCGATGACGCGCTGGACAGCAGCGAGGTAATCCGCATGCGTGAACGACGATCGAAGGTCGAGCGCCTTTGGCCACCAGCCGCCCTCAACCCGAAACGATGGAGCGGTTCGCCCTTCTTGCTTCTCGCTTCTCGGTTCGTGTTCAGGTTCGGTTCGGGGCTTCGACATTCCGGTGTTCGGCGTTCTCTGTTCGAGCCACGCGCGCGCGGCGGCCGCCCGTTCCGTTGCGCGCCGCTCCTTCGCCGATCCTGTCGCGGGTAAGCCGGTCGAAATCAACCACGCTCGCCCCGCCTCGTGATCCCACGCGATCACCCAGTCGTAAATCGCCATGACGACATCGTCCATGCCGAGGTCGTCGTGGCGCGGCGCCGGTAACCGCTCGAGTGTGAGTCCCCAGTCGTAGCCAATGTAGCCGGCGGCGCCCCCCTGGAATGGGGGGAGCCCTGTTACCGGATCCGCACGATGAGGATCGACGAGTCCGCGAACGCTGGTCAGCGCATCTTGAGCGACCGCCCGTTCGGTTCCCGTGATCGTGTCGACGATCCGGGTATGGCGGCCCTTGCTGTGGACCACCAGTGCTGGATCGCCGGCGACAAACGAATACCGTCCCAGCCTGGTGCCGCGCGTGGCGCTGTCGAGGAACAGCAGATACGGGAGTCCCTGCAGTCGTTCGGTAACAACCGCCGGGTCGGGAGGAGAAACGAGTTCTTCAACCAGGGGCATCGCGTTGCGGGATTTCAGTGACTGGAGCCCCTGGGTTGGCGCAACCGCTGCGTCAGCTGCACGTGCTCTGATTTGACGTCGTCCGGGGGCGTGAGATACCCCCATGTCAACGCGCCTTCCTGACGATAGGTCTTGCCGAGCGTGACCGCAAGCTGCGCCCGCGCCAGCTCCTTGCCGAGATAGAAGGCATGCGTCGGTTCGTCGACGCCGAGTTGCGTGAAGATCTCCTGGATGTTCGTGCCGCGGACGAAGCGTTCGTTGTTGAAGACGGTGATCCCGTCCGAGTCCGCAAAGATGCGGTAGTTCGGATCGGTGATCTCCGCCTGCAGCGCGCGCAGCTCGTCCTGCGAATAGGTCAGAACGGCAGGATCCTTGACCGTCAGGAGTCGATCGTCGACGCCTTTCGGGATCGTCCGATGCGTCACGGCATGGTGCATGAGCCGGCGCGCGATGTCGATCTCGCGCACCGCACCTCGCGCCCACGGGATCACTTCCGTGGTCAGGACTGAACGAATCCCCAGCTCCTGGCAGACCGCAATCAACAGGGCGTTCACGCCGGTCGTGTCCGCCGACGTCAACTCGGTCAGGTTGCCGATGCCCATGAGCATCTCGGCTGACGGGTATCGGCGACGCGCTTCCGCGTACCGCTCGAGCGAGGCGGTGAACCCGAATCCGATTGGCTCGAGGATCGGATCGACCACGAACGGCACACCCCAGGCGGCCAGCTTGTCGATGCTGGCGTCCAGCGTGTCGAGCCCAGCGCCCAGGTCCGGCAGGACGACCACGCGAGCGCCGCTGCCGGAAAGGTCGCGGGCGACATCGATGTTCGAGCCGTTGACGCTCAGGACCAACTCCGCCCCTGCGGCCACGGCCGCACGAATCTCCGTCGGGTCGAATGAATCCACGCTCACGCGCATCCCTGCATCCGTGAGCTCGCGGACGACCTCCGCAAGGGCGGGAAAGGGCAGGCCGGGCGTGCAGCCGATGTCGATGATGTCTGCCCCGGACGACCGAAAGTAGTCGGCCGCGGCACGGACGGCGTGGCGGGGAAGGCGGGGCGCGTTGTTGATCTCGGCGAGGATCTCGATGTCCCAGGCGCCGTAGTCGCGGGCTGCCGCTTCCCGCCCGAAATACTGGGGAATTTCGCGGAGATCCTTCGGACCCTTCTCGACCGCCACGCCGAGCTGGGCACCGAGAGCGGCCGTATCGCCTTCACACAAGCCCGGCAACAGGACGCGGTCGACGCCTTCGGCCGGCCTCAGAAACCGGCCGATCCATTCCGTCGTCATGAGTGCCGCAACGGTGATCTTCATGACCGCGACATCCCAGTCGAACGGGAGCGTCGCCTCCGCCAGCACGCGCCGCAGCGCCGGCTCCGCGAGCTTGCCGGTCACGAACAGCACGTGGCGCGGGTCCGTAGGAGATGCCTGGCCACGCCGGGTCGCGTCGTTGCCTGTGGGACCAGTTTTGCGAAGCGGACCCGCCTTGTCGTGCGAGCCCTCCGTACCGTCGCCCATCAGCGCGGATCGCCGCTCCGCACGAATTTGTTGGGCGTGCCAGTACCGAGCGGCCCGCCCGCTGGCCGCCACAAGGCAACCTCGTCGAATTTCCGGGCGAGCTCGAAGTCCTTGTCGGTGATCCCGCCGGCGCTGTGTGTCGAAAGCTTCACGGTGACCTTGGCCCACGTCACCGCAAGATCCGGATGGTGATAGGCCGCCTCGGCGAGATAGCCGATCGTGTTGACCAGCATCAGAGTGGTCGGCCAACCATCGGTCTTGTAGTTGCGGCGGATCCAGCCGTTCTCGTAGAACCAGCCCGGCAGGTCCTTCAGCTTTTCCGCGATCCCTGCTTCGTCGTAGGTCTTCTCTTTGTCAGCCATGTCGTTTGTGGTCTCTCGACTTTGGATTTTGGAGTCTGGGATTCTGGAGTTGGGAACTGTGATTGGGAGTAAACAGTTAAGAGCTACATCACTGACCCGCTCAAGCTTACGGCTTACGGTATGGAATCCTAGAAGTCAGGATAGGGTTTGCATTCTGCATTCTGCATTTCCCTACATCACCACCCCGCCGCCAACCATGATGGTCTGCCCGGTGAGGAAGCCGGCCGCCGATGACGCCAGGTAAACCGCGGCGCCGGCAACGTCGTCGGGAGTGCCCCACCGTCGGAGCGGTGTTGACTCGGCGACGGAGCGTCGCACACTCTCCTCGACGCCCTCGCCGAATGAGGTCTCGATCCAGCCCGGGGCGATGACGTTGACGCGAATCGGGGGGGCGACCGAGCGGGCCAGCGACTTGCTGAAGGCCAGCACACCGCCTTTCACGGCAGCAAACAGCTGCGGGTTCGTTCCCGCCATGCCGCTGACGACGTGATCCCAGCTCATGTTGATGATCGAGCCGCGGCCTTGTGCCTGCATCAACGTCACCGCTTCCCAGGACGCCAGGATCGTGCCGCGTAGATCGACGGTGAGGAGCAGGTCGAGCCTTCGGAGCGGTGTCAGCGTCGCCGCGTCACCCGTCAGGATGTCGGCCCCGGCGTTGTTGATCCAGGTATCCACGTGGCCGAAGGTGTCGCGCATCCATGGAGCGAGCGCTTGAATATCTCCTTCACTGGTCAGGTCGAGCGTCCGTGCGGCAGACCGTCTGCCCAGCGCGGTGATTCCGTTGATGGTGTCGTCTGCGCCGGCCCGGTTGGCGCGGTAGGTAATGCCAACATCGGCACCGCTGCTGGCGCAGGCCAGCGCGATCGCCTGGCCGATGCCGCTGGATCCGCCGGTCACCAGGACAACCTGGCCGGCCAGCGAAAGCGCTCGATCGGACATCCCGTAATTCTATTTCGGCTGCACCTGGAGACTGGCAGCTACCAGCCATCCGCCACCAGCTAGCAGCTACCGGCGAGCAACTACCGGCTACCGCCGAGCAGCTACCGCCCACCGGCTACCAGCCACCGGCTACCGCCACCATCCACCAGCTACCAGCTACCGGCTACCAGTTACCAGCTACCAGCTACCGGCTACCGGCTACCGGCTACCAGCTACCGGCTACCAGCTACGATATCCCCACTCCGATGCAACTGCTCGTCAGCGTCCGCAATGCACACGAAGCACAGCTCGCCCTAACGGGAGGCGCCGACGTTGTCGACGCCAAGGAACCACTGGCCGGTGCGCTGGGGCCGGTGTCGCTCCCGACATTTCAGGCGATCGTGGCGACGGTCGCGTCACGGCGCCCGGTCAGCGCGGCGCTGGGTGACGTCGGTGACGAGCGGGACGCTGAGCGCATCGCTCTCGCGTTCGCGGGAGCGGGTGCTGCGTTCGTGAAAACTGGTTTCGCTGGCATTGCAAGCGAAGCGTCGGCTAGAGCCCTGATGACCGCTGCAGTGACTGGCGCCTCGGCCGGGGGGGCGGCGCTCGTTGCCGTGGCGTACGCGGACTGTGAGTTCGTGAGCGCGCTGCCGGCCGAAACGATCCTCGACGCTGCGGTACGCGCCGGTGCTCGTGGAGTACTGCTGGACACCGTACGCAAAGACGGACCCTCGGTCCTGGAACTGCTGTCGCAACAGCGCCTTGCCGCGTGGGTGGACCGGGCGCGCTCGGCAGGGCTGTTCACGGCGATCGCGGGACGACTGCGCCCGGAAGACCTGCCGACCGTGCTCGCGATTGGCGCCGACCTTGTTGGCGTTCGCGGCGCCGCCTGCGATGGGGGACGTAGCGGCCGTGTCAGCGCGGAGAGGGTTCGAGGCTTGCGAGCTGCGCTTCGAGGCCGAACGCATCACATATTGCCCACGGCAGATCTCGCGGCAGCGTCTGGGCGAATGTCCGATCGAGCAGAGTCGGGCCGGTCGCGCCGGCAGATTTGATCACTACGAGGCGCGCGGCGTTCAACTGTCCGGCAACCCAGGCAGCGATGCTGTCGCTGGTGACGTTCCACGAGTGCGGAAGCGGGTCGCTCGCGCGCAGCCATCGCGTGAGCGCGAGAACGGGCACCCTGTCGCCGGCATGAGCTGTGATCACCCCCGCGACGTCCTCCACTCTTACAAATGGCGCTCGCGCGGCGATCATCTCGGCATGCTGCTCCATACCGGTAATCGCCATCCAGTGCGCCGCGACGTCTGACAGTCGGAATCGCTCGTCCACGCGGCGCACCGCGTCGGCAAACAGTCCACCACCGGGCACGACGACAATCCGTTGCGACTGGGCCGCTGATGCCAACGCCGACAGAGCCGTGCGCCATTGATGTGGATCCGACACCAGGCTGCCTCCGAGCTTGACCACGGTCAGCGGCCGCGATGTTTCCCGAGTAGCTGTGGGGCGAGCATTGTCAGGCTCGCCCGCGCGGATCTGACAAGGTCCGCGCCACGCGAGGCATTTACCGTGGTTTAGATCTTCGTACAGCAGCAGTGCCACCGCGGTCGCGGGGGCGCTGCGGGCGCCATCGACTCCCAGTTGTTGCGACAACGGCACAACCCGCATTCCCGCTGCTTCCGCGGCGCGTGCGCCGACGAATGCCCCAACGCCGGTGACGACCGCCGTGGTCATCGATGGATGCACGGCGAGGGCTTCTCGAACGGCCGTCGTAATGCCGTTCTGCTGGGCCCGGGTGATGGTCTCGGCGATGTGCGTGATCGCCTCGTCGTCGAGCAGTTCGCGATCCGCGCACACCACCCGTGCGAGCCGTTCACCGGCAAACGCGCGCGATGCCGGGCGCCCATCGGGCGTCGCTGCGTCATAGTCTTCCGATCGCAGTTCCCCAAGCCACACGTGCGCGTCGCCGACAAGGGCGAACCCCTCGGCCGACACGCGGGTAGCGAGCCCGTTGACTGGCACGTAGTCGACGACAGCTTCGACCGGCGTCCTGACGACGCCGGTGTAGACGAGTTCGCTATAGGTCAGCCGCTCGGTGTCGGTGCGACCGCGCGCAGACTCCCGACCGCCGCACAGCGGAATCAGGTCCGTCGTGGTGGTCCCGATGTCGATGAGGAGCGCATCGGGATGGTGTTGCGCCACCAGATTCGCAGTTGCCACCCAGTTGGCCGCGGCAACACGCAACGGTTCCGCGCGTGCGGTTTCCGGGGGGATGAACGACCCATCGGTGGCGTAGACATGGACAGGCACGGCCGGAAACGCACGTTCCACGGCATCGAGTACGAAGGCGACCCCCTCGCGCTTGGTCCGGAACATCTGCGAGAGCTCGGCAGTCATCGTCACGGCGTGACCGTCAGCGATGTCGCTGCCCAGGGCGCGTGCCATGTCCTTGAGAAGCGAGGGCAGCGCGTCGGGTGCTCTTTGCAGCTCGAATGGCCTCGTCAGGACCTGGTGGACGATGCCGTCGGCGACCAGCGCCGCTTTGGTGTTCACTCCGCCGATATCCCAGCCGAGGATGTCGCGCATCAGAAGGATTCAGGATTCAGGATTCAGGATGCAGGATGCAGGATGCAGGATGCGAAGAATGAAGAAGGCAGAGGCCGTGGAGATCACGGAGGTACCGCGGAGTCGAGGCATGCGGATTATAGGCGTCATCGACTTACTCGCCGGTCAGGCGGTGCATGCACAAGGTGGCTGCAGGCGTGCCTATCGGCCTGTGCAGATGGCGGCAGGTGTCACGATTGACGGTGACGCGGCGGCGCTGGCCCGGTTCTATGTGGAGCGCTGTGGATTGGGCGACGTCTATGTTGCCGACCTCGATGCGATCGCTGGCGGCGCCGAACAGGACGCGCCGGTGCGTTCCCTCCTCAGCCGTGACACGCGAGTCTGGCTCGACGCCGGAGTGTCTACTAGCGCCCAGGCCCAACGCGCGCTCGATCGCGGCGTCGCGCACATCATAGTCGGACTCGAAACTCTCCCTTCCCTCGGAGCGCTTCGCGACATTGTTGCCGTGGCCGGCGCGGCCGCGGCGTTCAGCCTGGATCTTCGCGATAGCCGTCCGATGACCACGGATGCCGCAGTGAACAATCTGCCAGTTGAGGCGATCGCCCGGCAAGCCGTTGCGTCCGGTGTCGGTACGGTCATCGTCCTCGACGTCGCCCGCGTCGGATCCGGACAAGGTCTCGATTGGCGTCTGCTGGAGCGAGTGCGCCGCGCCGCGCCTGCCGTCACGCTGCTCGCCGGAGGCGGCGTGCGCGACGCGGAGGACCTGCAGCGTCTTGCCGGCATCGGCTGTGACGGCGCGCTCGTGGCGACCGCGTTGCACGGCGAGAAGGCCGACGAATTGCTGCGCGTCCGCCGCGTCGGTCATTGATACGTGACCCGGTATACCGCGCTCTGGCCGAAGTTCTCCTCCACGTCCATCTCGATCGCCTTGATGCCGCGCCCGCCCAGCTTGTCGATTTCCGCCTTGAGCCGGATCGCCAGCAGCTTCGCGAGCATCTCGACCGTGGTGTTCGGAATCGGCAGCAGGGCGCAGTCCTTGCGCGGGAACACGTAGCGTGGTTTGCCGTCGACCGCCACGTTGACGATCTCACCATCCACGCTGACCTTCACTCGCTCGCTCTCGAGCGGCAGCAGCACGACATGATCGATCTCGTCGCACAGCTGCTTCATCAGCTTCTTGAGGACGACGAAGTCGAAGACGAACCAGGCGTCGGGATCCAGATCGCCCTCGACGGTGACCGTCGCGCGATAGTTGTGGCCGTGCAGCCCTTCGCAGCGATGACCGGCGAAGGTGATGAAGTGCGCCGACGCAAAGACGATGTAGTCCTTGGTGACGGTGACTTTGTAGCTTTCCATTTACGTCCAGGCTCCCTGGAGCAGCGCGACGAAGATTGCGGCGGCGGTCACGTCCGCCGTGGTCCCCGGATTACCCGTGTTGCGCGGGTCGCGAAGTGAATGATCGAAATAGCCGAGTGCGCGGCGACCCTCATCGGTCCGGATCCCGCCGGCACGCATGACCTCGCGGGCGCGGTCAGACACGTCGCTGGCCAGCTCGGGGCCGCCGCGGCGGACGATGTGCGTATCGGGCTGCGCGGCCAGGACCGTCATGAACGTCTCGACCACACCATCGTCCCACGACAACCGGTCCGCGCGCGCCTGCAGGAGCGCCGGTACGGCGACCTCGAAGGTCGTTGCGAAGGCCGTCGTGTACTCCCGCGCGATGCCATCGCGCTCGGCAGCCAGCTGCATCGCTTCGAAGAGCGTGACCGAGGGTTCATCGGCGACGTCCTGCTCCGCCGAGGTACCGAGGCCACCGGGCGAGGCGAGGCGGATCGCAGCGAACACGTCCCGGGCATCGTCCACCGTCGTCTGGTCAAGCACAGCCGCCAGCGATTCGCGCAGCGTCCCGCGCAGAGGCCGACCCTGTGAGTCAGGCGGGGCGGACCTTGTCACTAAGTCAGGTGGCCTTGTCACTACGTCGGGTGGCGCGGACCTTGTCAGGTCCGCGAGTGACTGGCGACTCGCGACGTCCCGGGCTGCCGCTTTCGCCAACGGCGCCAGCAGCAGCACGATCCCGAGATTCGTATTCGAGCCGGTCCAGCGGCTGGTGGCGCGAGCGGCAAGCAGAACCGTCTCTCCGAGGGGACGCTCACCGACGTTGGTGAAGGCGGCGCCGATCGCCGCCGCGCTCGCCAGAAAGTGCTCGTATCGTACGTCGGCGAAGTGCCGCCCCGGCGACACATTTCCGGGCTTCGGGGCACTCGCTTCGAGCAGGCAGGCCAACTGTGCGGCCGCGGCGATATCTGCGTCGATCATCGCGCCGGCTGCTCCAGCAGATCACAGATGGCGCCGGCCACGTCGACGCCCGTTGCCTGTTGCAGGCCGCGCCACCCTGGAATCCCGTTGACCTCCAGCACGTACACCTCGCCGTCACGTGATGGGAGCAGATCGATTCCAGCGTAGTCAGCGCCGACGGCCGTGGCAGCATCCACTGCATATTGCCGGTAGCGGTCACAGAGATCGATTGCCCGGGCAGAAGCGCCCCGCGACACGTTCGTGCGCCAATCCCCGTCCGGCGCCCGTCGCTCGATGGCGGCGATAACCTGACGCCCGACGACGAACGCGCGGATGTCGGCGCCGCCATGATCGATGGCGCGCTGCACGTAGAAGATGGCCCCGCTCTGTTCCAGCGGCCGCAAGATGCGAAATCCGATCTCGGGATCCGAGATGCGGACCATGCCGTGGCCCATCGAGCCGAAGATTGGTTTCACGATGACGTCCCCCATCTCGCGCACGGCTGCCATCGCGGTGGGGAAATCCTCGCAAACAACCGTCTCCGGCGTTGGCAGGCCGGCGTCCTGCAGCAACGCGCTCGTATAGAACTTGTCGACCGTGCGCTCGATCGCACGGGGCGGGTTGACGACCCTGACGCCGCGATCCTCCAGCCAATGCAGCGCATCGACGCGGAAGATGATCTGCTCGAGCGAGCCGTTCGGGATGATGCGCGCCAGAACTGCATCGGGACTCCGGGAGTCGCCTGGTGCGGGTTCCGTTTCACCCCCGGAGTCGGCGGGCAGAAACTGCAACCGACTCCCGGAGTCGGACGCGATGCGGGCGACGATCGACTCGTACGGGGCGAGAACGCAGGTGTGTCCGCGTTCGGCAAGCGCCCGGCGGAGTTGGTCGGTGTGCCAGCCACTGCGGGCGCTCAGGATCCCAACGTGCACGAAGGTCAGCCTTCGAAGAGCGAGGCGATCAGCACATCGGGGTTCACGTGACCGGCGTGAACAGTCTTTCCACTGGTCGCGCTCGTCAGCCACACTTCCGCCGGACTGAACAGCATCGGGTCGATCTTGTAGAAGTCGTTGTCGTAGCGCTTGAAGATGTCGTAGAAGGGCGTGCCGTAGTCGGAGGATGTCGACGCCGGCAGCCGGGCGGCAAGCCGGGCCAGTTCTTCGTCGGTGGCGCGCACCGTGTAGCGCGCCTGCCCGCCGTAGAGGACGCAGTCGTTGGTGCGGCCGATCGCCCGCATGTCGCTCTTCGCGGTCGGGGGGAGCGGCGCGGTCCCCATAGCGCTGACGACCTGGGTAACGTCGAACCCGAGCGTCTCCATCTTGTGGAGCCCGGTTTCGATGACCCGCGCGACGATCTGCACGCCACCGGCGACGCTGGCGGTCGGCGCGATCGCGAACGTCAGTCCGTCCGGCTTCACGCCGGCCTTGGCCGCCACCCATTCGGCCACTGCGTCGGTCGGCGGTGTCCGACCCTCGAGCACGAGGACGCCGCGCGATCCATCTTCCGCGTACCGCAGCTTCGCGTACAGCTCTTTCTCCACCCGCGCACGCGCGCGGAGCGGCCCCGAGCCCATGGCGAAGTAGCCTTCAGGAGTGATCGCCCACCCGGCGTACTGCGAGGCCATGCAGCAGACAGCCGGATGATCGGTCCAGACCTGCACCCCCTGCCACTGCTCGCCGCCGATCATCACCGGGACATAGTCGAGGTGCCCGAGCCCGCCCATGCACAGATGCGACAGGAGCTTGCCGGCACCAAAGCCTCCGGCGACCTCGATACCCGCGTCTATCACCCGTGCGCCGCACGACAACGTGTGAATCGCAATACCAAGCTCCTCGGCACGAGAGACCGCGTCATCAGCAAGCACCCATGCTCGCTCGTTCATCCGGAACGACATCCGGACAAATCTATCACTGAGGGCCCCTGTTCACGCTTCGCGGTTCTCGCTTCTCGGTTCGTGTTCGGGTTCGGGTTCGGTTCGGTTCGGCGGTTGTCGAACCTCGAACTTCGAGCACTTCGAACTTCGAACTTCGAACCGAACCCCGAACATCGAACCTGAACACGAACCGAGAAGCGAGAACCGAGAAGTTCGAAGTGTGCGGTGCCTACATCGCCCTCAGCAACACCACTGGATCGATGCGGCGCGCGCGCAACATCGGCACGCAGGTTGCCAGCGACGCGACCATCAACATCACCACGACGGGCAGCACGAATGCGGCTGGCGGCGGATACAGGTAGCTGCCTTCTGCGTCAGCGACGCGCGCGAGCTGCGCGAGCGCGAACGTGAGGCCGACGCCGATTGCCGTGCCCGTGACCACCAGCCGCAGGCTGCGCCGCGAGATGAGCCAGATCTGATCCCGGCCGGTTGCGCCGAGCGACACCCGAATGGCCAACTCGCGCGTGCGACGGGCGATGGCGAATGCGAGCACGCCGTAAATGCCGGCGGCGGTGAGGACGATCCCCATCGTGATGAGAGGCCCGAGCGGCGCCAGAGCGACGAGCCACTCGCGATTGATCACGTCCGCCATCCCCATATAGGTGTAGACCTCGGTAATCGGATTGCCACCGGTTGCCGGCCGCAGCGCCCGTTGCAAGGGCTGGGTCACCGCGTCGACGTTGCCGTCGGCACGGGAGACCACGTAAAGAAATCGTTCCTGGCGTGGCTGTGGATCCAGCGGCACGAAGAATTTCGGCGCGATCGCCTGAAACTCCTGGTAGGTGGTGGCGTAGTCCGCGACGACGCCGACGACCACGTGCGGGACACGGTCGATCCAGATCTGACGTCCCAGCGCCGCTGTGGTCCCGAGCAGCCGGCGCGCCAGCGTCTCGTTGATCACCACGACACCGGACTCGGAACGCTCCGCTTCGGTGAACGTCCGGCCGGCGCGCATCGCCACGTCGATCGTGTCGAAGAAGGACGGCGTGACCGCGTTGCGTTCCACACTCAGCTCGTTACGGCCGCGATCGTCGAGGGCCACCAGCTGTTTCGGACGTTGTGAGTACATCGGGGCGCTGCTCGCCACGGCGGCGGCGCGAATTCCTGGAACGGTGGCGACCCGGTCGAGCACTGGCCGCACGGCGAGCGCCTTCTCGTTCCGCACGGCGACGACGGCCGTGTGCCGTGTGTCGAAGCCGAATTGCGCGTCGCGCAGCCGCTGATAGCCGATGGCCATCGACGTGGTCATGACCAGCAGGGCCACGGTGATCGAGATCTCCGCTATCACCAGCAGATGACTCCAGCGCTGCCGAAGCCGATCGGACGACTGCAGGCCGCGCAGCGGATTCAACTGCAGGCGGGCCGTCTCGTACAGCGCCGGGGCGATACCGGCGACGATGCCGGCGCCGATGGCAATCACTGCGGATTGCACGAGCACGCGCGGCGGAATCGACATGTCGAACCGAGCCATGTTCGCGCCCATGCGGGTCATCACGAACCACCGCAGGATCAACGTCGCCATCGTGCCGAAGGCACCGGCGGTGACGCTCAGGCAGACGGCTTCCGTCAGCAGCGTGCGCACCAGCCGCCCGCGGCTCGCGCCGAGTGACGAGCGCACGGCCGTGTCCGTCTCGCGGGCGGTCCACTGCGCGATCAGCAGAATGGCGGCGTTGGCACATCCGATCAGGAGTACCAGAAGGACGGCCATGCCCATGATGTAGGGGAGTGCGAGCGACATCGCCGCACCCATCGGCGTTCCGCCAACGCCGCTGACGCGAATGTGCAATGCGGGCGCGCCGGGACTGCGGTCGCGGTTGTGCGCCTCGACGCCGCGCTGGAGAGCAGCGGTGAAACCGGCGGCGGTCAGGTCCGAGGGCCGTCTCGCCACGGTTTGCAGGCTGAGGTCCGGCGGGATCAGCCGCTCGTCGATGGCGACCCACACCTGGTCGCTCATGTCCCGGAACCAGAAGCGATCGGGAAGGACTCCGACCACCGTCGCCGGGAGGCCATTGATCGACACCGGCGTGCCGGCGATGTCGCTGCGGCCGCCGAACGCCCGCTGCCAGATGCCGTAGCTGAGCACGACCTCGCCGGTCATCCCCGAGTGTCCGTCCGGATCGAAAAGCCGGCCCGCGGCCGGCTGGATGCCCAGCAGATGAAACAGATTCGGCGTCACCGCCCGGATCGGCAGCGTCGTCACCTCGCCGGCGTGCTGCACGTCTCCGGGCCGCGCGCCCACCGCTCCGGCGACGGCCGGCCCCAGATCCTGCCGCCAGCGGCGGAACAGGGCGAGCGGGACGTCGTAGCCGGCCGGAAGAATCGGCCGGTCTCGCGGCGCGGCCTGCACCTGGGCGAGATCCTGCGGCGCCACATAGAGCGGCGGCGGATTGTGAAAGATGACGTTGCGCACGATGAGCGCCGCAGTCGCCGCGCCAATGCCGCCAGAGAGCGAGAGTACGACGATGGCCGCCGACACCGGGTTCCGGCGGACGTTGCGGACGGCGCTACGCAGGTCGCGCCGCAACTCCTCGAACCAGGCGATCCGCCGCTGCTCGTGAAAACGCTCCTGGGCCGCGGCGACGTTTCCGAACGCCCGCCGGGCGCCATGGTGCGCCTCCTCCGGCGGCACCCCGTCGGCGATCAGATGGTCCGCTTCGAGCGCCAGATGCGCCTCGATCTCACGGGCGAAGTCGTCTTCGGAACGGCGGCCGGTCATAGGCGCATGCCTCCTGTTGACATTCGACCAGAGCATACGGATACTTGGGTCGAATGTCTATACGGAAGCGGGCGGACCGCGAGTACGCGGCGCACCTGCAGGGCACGCTGGACCTGCTGATCCTGCGCACGCTCCGCTTCGGCGCGCAGCACGGCCAGGCCATCGCCCGCGCCATCCAGCAGCAGTCCGACAACGTGCTCATCGTCGATCATGGCTCCCTCTATCCGGCGCTGCAACGACTGGAGGAGCGCGGCTTCATCGACGCGGAGTGGGGGACGTCCGACAATAACCGCCGCGCCCGCTTCTACTCGCTGACGAAGGCCGGTCGCAAGGAACTGGTGCGCGAGGAGGGCGAGTGGCGCCGGATCGCCGCCGCGATCATGCGCGTGCTCGATCCGAGTCGCGGCGAGACCTGACGCGTCGGCTAGAATCCCGGCGATGCCAGCGCCGCCGGACTCACGGCCACCGTACCTTCTCTACGCCGTCCTGGCGGCAGTGTTCGCTCTCGCCGTCTTCTATCAAGCGCAGGTCACGCAGTCCCGGTTCGGTGAGCTCACGCGCGGTCAGGCGCTCGCCGACATGCCGATCGATGTCGACGCGCCATCGTTCGAGGTGGTGGCGGGTGAGGATGCCGACGCTGCCGGCGTGATGCCGGGTGATCGTCTGACCCGGATCGACAGTCGTCCTGTTCGCGGCCTGGACGACCTGTATCAGCCCATCCTGCAGGCCCGGCCCGGCGACCGTCTCACCTTCGCCTTCGACCCGCCCGCCGGATCCGGTCGCGCTGCATACACGAGACTCATCACGCTGACAGCGATGCGTCCGGAACCGGCGGGGGTTGCGGATTGGGTGGTGTTCGCGGTTGGCGGCCTCGGCTTACCGCTGGTGTGCCTGGCCCTCGGGTTCTGGGTCGTGGCGATCCGCATCCGCGATCCATTGGCGTGGCTGCTGCTCCTCCTCCTGCTCGGGATGTCGCAGTTTGCCAGCTCGTCGTGGCGCGATGTGATGGGACATCCCGGTTTCTGGCATCCCGTTGCGACCGTCTACCAGTCGGTACTCGCGAACTTGTGGCCGCTGTCGATGATGCTGTTCGGCATCTACTTCCCCGAGCGACTGCCATTCGACCGGCGGCATCCCGGCCTCAAGTGGATCGTGATCGGCCCGGTCCTGTTCCGCGTGCTGGGAACCAACGTCGCGACCGACTTGTACATGCTGACCGATGCGACGAGGGCCGCTCGTGTTGCCGACCTGTTCGGCTGGATGCGCCCGATCGTTCTGCTGCTGCACGTCGCGGCAATCGTGCTGTTCTTCCTCGCCCTGGGTTACCGGACCGTCGTTGAAACGCAGCCTGATGCCCGGCGACGACTTCGGCTGCTCACTGCCGGCGCGATCCTGGCAGTGTCACCTATCTTCGTCGCGGTGCTGCTCAGCATCGCCGGCGCGTTCGACCCGTCGCAGCGCACGATCCTGCTGCTGATGGCGATCCTGTTTGTGTTCCCGTTGAGCATGGCCTACGTCATCGTGGTGGAGCGGGCGCTGGACGTGAGGCTGGTCGTCCGCCAGGGCGTTCAGTACGTGCTGGCGCGCGGAACCATCCGGATCCTGCAGGTGGCCGGCAGCATTGCGGTCTTCTACTTCGCGGTCGATCGGCTGCAGGCCCCCGAGGTGATCTCTCGCAACAGTCTGCTCCGGTTCGCGCCGATTGCGGCAGGTGTTGTCGGCATCGTCGCCATCGGGCGATTCGGTGATCGGCTGCGGCGCTGGCTCGATCGGCGCTTCTTCCGGGAGGCCTACGACGCGGAACACCTGCTGGCCGAACTGGCCACGCAGGTGCGAACGATCTTCGAGATCCAGCCGCTGCTCGAGACCGTCGGCCGCCAGATCTCCGCCGCCCTGCATATCCCGAAGCTCGCGATCCTGTTGAATCGCGGCGGCGCGCTGCACCCGGCGTTCGCGCTCGGGTATAGCGTTGGCCCGATGTCCGTTCCGACCGAGCCGGCTTCCGTGGCGACAGATTCCGAACTGCGTCTCGCCCTCGAGGCGGAGCTCGTTCTGCCGCTCGCGGCGAACAAGAAGCTGCTAGGTGTGATGGGACTCGGTCCGAAGCGGTCGGAAGAGCCGTACACCAGCAACGACGTGCGCCTGCTGGAGGCCGTCGCTGCGCAGACGGGCCTGGCCCTGGAGAACAGTCGCCTCACCGCAGAAATCGCCGCCGAGATCGCGGATCGCGAAAAACGGAAACGCGAGATGGAAATTGCGCGAGAGGTCCAGCAACGGCTGTTTCCGCAGACCACGCCGGCGGTCGCGGGACTCCAGCTGGCAGGAGCGTGCCGTCCCGCGCTCGCTGTCGGCGGCGACTATTACGACTTCGTTCAGCTGGCCGACGGGAAGGTGGGGATTGCGATCGGCGACATCTCAGGGAAGGGCATCCCGGCCTCGCTGCTGATGGCGACGCTCCGTGCGTATCTCCGGAGCCAGACGATCCAGACGCAGCAGGATCTGCCCGCCATGATCGCCAATCTCAACTCGCTGGTCTTCGAGAGCTCGGACAGCAACCGCTATGCGACCTTCTTCTTCGGACGTTACGACCCTTCGACTCGAGTGCTCGACTACGTGAACGCCGGCCACAACCCGCCAATGGTGTTCAGGAATGCGGGTCGGAGACTATCGCCAGAAGTCGGTCGAGGCGCCGTGATCCGCCTGGATACCGGCGGCCCGGTCATCGGGCTGCTGCCGGCGTGGTCGTACGAGCAGGGCAGTGTGACGCTGCAGCCGGGCGACGTGTTCGTGTCGTTTACTGACGGTATCAGTGAGGCGATGAACAGCGAGATGGAGGAGTGGGGAGAAGAGCAGCTGATTGCTACGGTCACGCCCGCGTGCGACCAGCCGCTCGACGATCTGATTGGGCGCATCATGGCGGGCGCCGATGCTCACACCGGTACGGCGCCGCAGCACGACGACATGACTCTCGTCCTGGCGCGTTGTGTGTGAGGAAGAGCGAAGCGGGACGAGCCTTGTCCGGCTCGTCTTCGGACGTGACAAGGTACGCGCCACAGGCTCACCCGTGATTGGCGGGCCTCCGTCCTGTGTGCAAGCGGCTCTAGACGCTGGCAACGCGTTCGAGAATTTCTCCCTTTCCCGGGTCCCCGGCATCACCGCAATACCGTCGGAAGAGGCTGTCGATCACAGGTCCGTCGATTGACAGACCGTGGCGGCGGGCCAGGTACAGCAGCGTCAGTCGGACGTGAGGCGGTTGATAGGTGCAGGCGTAGCGGTAGGTTGCAGGCACCGAGATCGCACCGCACGCCACTACGGACCCGCGCTTGCTCCCACGGCCGGCGCCCTCGCCGCACGATCCGAGCACGACAAGCGAGCCCGCTATCATGGCGCGACCGGCGTCTCGACCGGTATCACCGGCGACGACGATCAGACCGCGGCGGATTCGTGTACCCGCTTCTGGCCCGGCCGAACCGAGCACGAGGATCTCTCCGCCTGACATCCCCCTGGACGCACCCGGAGTGTTCCCACCTAGCCGCGCGCCGGCATCGCCGTCAATCCTGAGTACACCGCCACTCATCGCCGCCCCGGCGTCGTCGCCGACGTTGCCGCGGACGCGGAGCGTGCCGCCACGCATGCCGGCACCGATCAAAGAGCCGGCGTCACCCTCGATCTCCAGCTCGCCACCGGTCATGCCGGTCCCGACGCCCTCGATGTCGCGGGTAGTGCCGACGACCCTCACGCGTGAGGACCGCTCACCCTGCACGGAAAAGAAGTCGCCCAGCGCACCTCGACGACTGCCGGCGGAAACCGGCAGCGCGGCGATCTCGTGTTCGGACAGTCCGGCGACCTTTGCAGGATCGATATCGCGCAGCACGAGTGGGCCGTCAATCGCCCGAGCCGTCAGCGTCACCCAGTCGCTCACGCGCCCTCCATGATTGCGCGCAGGTGGAAATGGTGCGGCCCGAGCTTGCCACCATAGTTGCCTGCACTGATGGCGCGGATACCTGGCCTGCACGCGGCACTGATGCCGGTGCGCATCGCCCGGCTGATGCTGTCGAAATCGAGACCGTCGAGGACGATTTCCAGCACCGAGTTGATCCCCGGGGGCAGTGCGGACTTCGTAATCGGACGCAGCGTCGGACAGTACGCGTCGTTGGTCGATGCGATCATGCCTTTGTAGCTCGCGCCGACCTTGCTGCCGCTGCGCACCACACCGCCGGGGAAGGGAAGGATCACGTTCGGCGTACCGTCTATCGCCGCGACAGCCGCTTCTGCAGCTTCAAGGGTGGCATCAGCGCTCTCGCCGAGGATCAGGAAATTGCCGCCGCCGATCCCCTTCTTCTGCATTCCGAACGTCTCCGCCAGCAGGAACTCGCCCTCCATCACCGGGATCCGCCAGTAACGCTGGCCGCCTATCATCTTGCTGCTCTGGAATCGATCGCCGAACGTGCGGAGGGCCTTCCCCGTGGGCAGCCGGTCCGGCAAATCCTCGAGTCCATCGAAACAGGCGGTCGTCGGACACGTCAGGACGGTCTGGCCGATACGTTCGATCAGTCGCTTGCCGAGGCTGTCACTGTCCATCGTGAAGAACAGCACCGCCACGCCGGGCCGGCCATCGGGTGTCTCGGTCGGCGGCAATTCGCGCTCGATCGCTGCCTCGCACTTGCAGGCGATGACGGACGTGGCGAAGCCGGTCAGCTTCAATGCCGCTTCGCGCGCCCAGCGTTCATTGCGCGCCGTGATGACGAGGCGTGCCCCCCGCATGCCGAACGCCTCGGCAAACGTATCCTCGATGAAGACGCCGCGAACCTCCACGTCAGCGCCCTCCGGTGGTCGCGCAGGGTGCATCGCGCAGCGGGCCGACCGGATAGTTGTCGAACGAGATGGTCGAGTAGCGATCGAAGAACTCGCGGAGCCCCCGTTCCACCTGGGCATCGTAGCCAGGGCGCACGTGCAGACGCCGGCCCTGCGGCGAGCGTCGCAACTGACCTTCTTCGACAACGAGTGTCCCGCCCTTGATCACGTATCGCGGTGTCGCGAACATCCGCGACACGTCCGGGTCCGACGCATAGACCGAGACGTCCGCATCCGCGCCGATGCCAAGATGTCCTTTCCTGGGCAGCCCAAGAATCCGCGCCGGAGCGGCACGGGTGACGATCGCGATCTCGTTCAGGCTGTACTCCCGGGCGATGCCGTCGAGCAGCGCACTGCCGCCCAGCAGTTTCTGGTTGACGCGCTTCAGCTGGTCGTCGCGATAGGTACGGTCCATCAGCAGGCGGATCAGCTCCGGATAGGACATGAATGAACCACCGTTGGGATGGTCGGTAGACAGCACGATGCGCCACGGGTCGGCGGACAACAGGAACAGCTCGAGTCCCACCGCCCATTGCAGCGCCGCCACCGCCGCCTTGTCCTTGTACGTGTAGGGGACGATGCCGCACCCGGTTTCGAGCTCGATGTCGACGTTAACCCACTTGCGCCCGCTGCTCTTCGCGAGCAGGTATTCCACCGGTCCATCGGCCGTCAGCGTCGTCGCCGGACCGAACATCACCTGACCGACATCGCCGCTCACGTGCGGATGGGTGTTGACGTATTCGATCAGCTCGCGCGCGCCGGAGGACCAGCCACCCTCGGCCGTCGTTCCGTAACTGTGAAACTGCAGGTGCGTGAAGTGAGCGCGACGTCCTTCGACCGCCTGCATGCTGGCGAGTGTCGTCCTCACGTTGCCCGGCGCGCCGAGGTTGTTGCAGTGAATGTGGGCAGCGTGAGGCAGCCTCAGGTCGTTGCCGGCCTCGACCAGCGTCTCGAGGATCACTCTTGGCGTGACACGGGACGATCCGATGGGCGTATCCAGGTCCGTACGCTCGCGGGCCCCGCGTTTCCACAGCTCGACCCCGCCGGGATTCACAAGCTTGATGGCGTAGGCGCCCGCGGCAGCGATCACCCACGCGGCGTAGTCGCGCGCCTGCTCCCGTTCGCCGGCGTCAATCAGCCGCAGCAGGTAATCGTCATTTCCTAGCAGGACGAAGAAGCCACCGTCGACGATCGGCGTCGCGTCGAATTCCGCGTGCGAGGTGCGCGCAGAAATGGGGGCGACCGCGGCGTCGAAGACCGTCGTGTAGCCCAGTCCAGCATAGCGGTACCCGGTCGTGAACGTCGTCGGAACGGTGCCGCCGGCACCGGATCGCGCGATTCCATCGACAAGGTCCGGCGCCGCGACCGGATCTGCGAAATGTTCCTCCGGCAGCAGGCGCCGCGCCAGGTTGACGCTGCTGCTGGCGACGTGGGAGTGAATGTCGACACCGCCGGGCATGACGATCATTCCGCTGGCATCCACCACGGTCGCCGCCGGCGAGACGGAGGCGACGATGGACCCGCCATCGACGCAGATATCGCCGACGACACCGTCGACTCCGTTCGCCGGGTCGTACACGGTGCCACCGCTGATGCGCAACTCGCTCATCGCAGCACCTGCTCGCGGAGAGCGCGGAGGACTTCGGCCGGATCCAGTCCGCGGTGGACCGACGGTCGCAGGCGCAGCGGCACGTCGTCCATGCGCAGGGCTGTACCATTGACGTGAATGCCGGCAACACCTGTGTCGATGGTGACGACGAGCGTTTGCTCGCGGCTGGCGTCCCGCTCCCCGGTGACCGAAGGGTGAGCGGCCTGCGCCACGGGTTGGACACTCGCCCGCGGCCCGATGATCGCAAGCGGCGCACCGGTGAACCGCGCCATCACGTCGGACGGTACCTGCGACGCGTCGCCAACGATCATCACCATATCGGTCGTGCGCATGCTGTCGTGCGGGCGATACACGGGAAATCCGGTCGCGAAGCTTACTCCGGTCGGGTAGCCAGCGTGCGCCGTCAGCACCGCTTCGGCACCGGCGCGATTGCCGCCGGCCCGCAGCGTGATCAGCGCGCACCGCGTGGGTCCGTTCAGCGACTGGGCGAGTGCAATCAAGGCCGCGGCGCGCTGCGCCTCTGATAAATCGGGAAGGCGGTCATTTGACGAGGGCGCTTGCGGCTCGGCGTCCGCGACGAGTGCGACGTAGCGGCCACCCACGAGTTCTTTCGCCAGCAGCGCCGCCACGTTGCCGAGCGGCTCATCGAAGGACGTCTCGGGTGTGCGAACCATTGCGGCTGTCGCAATCAAGGTCGCGACTTCCTGGTCGTCGGTCACCGCGAGCCGAAGGTCTGCGTCCTGCGGGCCGCGTGAGCGTTGGGTGTCCACGGCAATCACGCGACGGCTCTTGCGCCCTCCGTCCACGTGCACGCCAACCGGCTCCGGTGCATACCTCGATGGAAAGCGCGGATACCGTTCGTTGGGATCGACGCCCCAGAAGACGACGACGTCCGCGCGGTTGCGGATTTCGCCAAGTGTCGCGCCGGTGCGGCCTCGTTCCTGCGCGGCAAGGATCGTGGGCAACACCGTCGCCGAACTGATCGTGTCGACGACTCCGTGCACGAGATCGCCCAGCGCCACCGCTTCGCGCTGTGCCTCGCACGAGATCTCTGGAGCAATGTAGATCGCCATCTGGCGTGCCTGCCTGATGCTGCTGGCGATCGCGGACAAGGCGTCGGCAAGTGCGGTGTCGGCGCCGTTGACGCGGATCGCAGACGGCACGACGCCGTCCCCGAACCACTGCGCCCCGAGCGCGCAGGCATTTCTTGCTTCGGTGATCCGGTCGGCGAACACGTGGACGGCGATGTCGTCGCATGCGCACCCGCACCCGAGGCAGATGGCGTGGTGGACGGCGCGGGGCTGGGTCAGGAGGTCACCGGCGGGGGCCATGGGAGACAGAGATGTTATCGCGCGAGTCCGGTGTCCAGGGGGTGAATGCGGAAATTCCCTAGAAAAAAACGCCCTTGACTTAATGAGCAGGTATCTGCATATTAATCGCATGCGGCGGAAGGCAGGAGCACTTGTCCCTCTCGAGCTCGCGATTTGCACCGCGGCGGTGGAACTCCGTGGCCAGGGCACGGAGGAATTCCACGGCTACCTGATCGCGAAGGAGATCAAGGAGCACGCGGACAACCGGCTGCTGACCGCATACGGCACGCTGTATCGGGCACTCGGCCGGCTCGAGTCCATGGGACTGCTGACGAGCCGCTGGGAAGACGCCATGATCGCGGCTGATGAAAACCGGCCGCGGCGCCGGCTCTACGCGCTCACACCCGCAGGTGAGGAGGCGGTGGCGGACGCAGCCAAGGCTGCGGCGGCGAAGGGCGCCAGGAAGGGCTGGGCATCGGCATGAGCATGCTCGTGGCGATGGCGATTACGCGGTGGTGGACACGCGTCTACACGTTCGGGCTTCCGCCGGAACTGCGAGCGATCCGGCGCGCCGAGATCGAATCGGATCTCTGGGAATCGCTTCACGATCCCGAGAACGACCATCCGCAGATTCTGCCGCGCCTCGCCGGCGGCGTCGTCGACGACGTCTGCTGGCGGGCGAATTACCTGGCAGACGAATCGCGCATGGTGTGGTTGACGATCGCCACCGGAGCGCTGCTGCTGGCGGCGATGTGGGAATGGCTCGCGCGTCCGGCCATCATGGCGATGCTGCTCGAGTCGATCTGGTTCTATCCGCTCGTCGAGTCGGCCCACGTGCTCGTCATCACGATTTTTCTTGGCCTCAACGTGATGTTTGATCTGCGGACGCTCGGCCTCGGCTTCCGGCGGGTTCCCGCCTCGGAAGTGGCTTCGCACATCCTGCCGTGGGTTGCTCCTGCGGGACTGATCACGCTGGTCACCGGGATGCTCCTCTTTCTCACCGATCCGTCCCGGTTCGCGGCGAATCCGTTCTTTCTGGTGAAGGCGATCGCCCTCGTGCTGGCGGTGGTAAACCTGCTGGTCTTTCACGTCGGCGTCTATTCGCGTGTTGGTGAGTGGGATTGCGCGTCACGACCGCCCCGTGCGGCGCGGGTGTCGTCGATCGTTTCGCTCACGATGTGGGCGGTCGTTCTGATCGCCAGTCGTCTCGTCGCTTACAACTGGTTCGGCTGATATGACGCGCCTGATCGCGCCAGTCGCGCTCGCAGTGTCTCTGATCGGGGTGTCGGACGTACTGAGCGTCGTCAAACTGAATCGCTCTGGCGGTCTGGAAGCACAACTCGGTGTGCCGTTCGACGGCCGGTTCACCGCGACGAACGTCACAGTCGCGGCCCTAATTGCCGCCGCGTATGGCGGGACGATTCCGCTTGATGCACAGCGCCTGAGCGGCTTGCCGTCCTGGGCGACGCGTGATCGGTTCGATATCGAGGCGCGCGTCGATGGCGTCGAACCGACCGAAGACTCGGAAGACGACGCGGCGATCTTTGCAGCCTTTGCGATGGTCCGGGCGCTCCTCGTCGATCGTTTTGCACTGCGCGTGCACGAAGATTCGCGGGTCGAGCCGGTCTATGCACTTGTTCGCGACAGCCGCCTCAAGCCGGCTGGACTGACGTTGACCGGGCGCGACTGCGACGCGTTCGCGCAGGCCGGTCCATTCGCCGAATCACTCCCTGGTCCTGACGGTCGGCCGCTGCCACCGTGCGGGGTACGCGTGCGCCGCGGCGAGATCGTCGCGAGCGGCGGGACGTTGGCAGTGCTGGCCCGGCGGCTCTCCGCGGTGGCCGGCGTCGAACGTGAGGTCATCGATCTGACCCGTGACCCGAACCGGTACGACTTCACGCTGCATTGGGTCCCGGCACGGATGCAGGCTGAACCCGAGACGGCGCCGTCGGATGCGGGCCCTTCGTTGTTTACGGCACTGCCGGAGCAGCTCGGGCTTCGGCTCGAGTCGCGCCGAGCGCCGGTGCGCGTGCTCATCGTCGATCGCGTCGAACGGCCAATGCCGAATTAGTTGATCGCTGGTAGCTGGTAGCCCGTAGCCAATAGCGACCGGCTCCTGGCTACTAGCTCGCTACGGGCTACGAGCTACGAGCTACCAGCCACCGGCTATACCTATGTCCATCGTCTCCGCCATCGATCACAGCGCCGTCGCCAACTTTGTGCGCGACAACATCTGGGTGTACCCCTTGATGCTCACGCTGCACGCCATCGGCCTGGCCTTCGCCGCAGGTGTGAGCGTGACCATCAACCTGCGCGTGCTCGGCGTCGCGTCGGCGCTTCCGCTGCAGGCCATGCGACGACTCCAGCCGTTGTTCTATCTCGCCCTGGCGGTCAATGCGATCTCCGGTGTCGGACTGGTGCTCAACAATCCCGCGAAGTGGCTGGTCGACCCCCTGTTCTACGCCAAGCTCACACTGTTGCTGTTCGCGCTGATCGACACGCAGCTGCTGGTTCGTCGCGTCTGCGTGGCGGCGGCGACGATGACGAATGCGCGGGTGCTTGCGGTGACGTCGCTGCTGTTGTGGGCGGGAGCGATCACGGCGGGTCGGTTGCTGGCGTACCCGTACTTTCGCTAGCGCGAAGCGGCGGGGCCGTGACGGAGGTCAAGGAGGAAACGGGATCACAAACGGGGGAACGGAGAAACGGGGACGAACGGGCTTAGTTTTCGAATCATGTGAGAGGACTGAACCGCGAGCACGGTCACGGCTGCCGACCGCCGCCTTCGGCGGCTCGGGCATGCGAAAGTCGGGGTTCACAAGCCGACCCTGTTCGCCCGCCGCGGCTTGTGAACCCCGACTCTCGCACGCCCGGTGCGGCCCGCGACGCGGGCCGACGTCGGCAGCCCTTCATACTGATGTGATCAGCTGGGTCAGTCCCGTTCGTCTCCGTTCCCCCGTTTCTCCGTTTGTGAACCCGTTATCTCCGCAGCGTCCGTCTCGGTTCAGTCACCCAGGAGGAACTCTGATGGAAACCATCGTCGCGGCGTTGAGCAGTCAGTGGATGCAGCAGACGTTCAACGACTACGGCTGGCTGTGGCCCTTGTGCGAGACATTGCACTTCATGGGGATGGTCATGCTGATTGGGACGGTCGGTCTGTTCGACCTCCGGATGCTCGGCGTGGCGAAAGGCCTGCCGGGTGCACCGTTCAATTACCTCATTCCCTGGGGACTCGGCGGCTTTGCGGTGAACCTGGTTACCGGTGTGATGTTCCTCGCCGGTAACTTCAACGCGGTCGTCGAATACGGACAGAACCCGGCGTTTAAGTGGAAGGTGGCGTTCATGGCGCTGGCAGCGGTGAACGCCGGATTGTTCTACGTGAGCGGTGTCAGCAAGCGCGTCGAGTCGCTGCAGGCGAACGAGAACGCTCCCGCGGCGGCCAAGGTGATTGCCACCGCGGGTCTGACGCTGTGGGTCGGCGTGATCTGCTTCGGCCGGTTGCTCCCGTACCTTGGCGACGCGTTTTAATCCGCGGCGGCGCGGCCGCGTCGCCGGGACAGCCGGTCGCGAAGTTCACGCCCGGGTGTTTGTGCCCTTGGTCGCTCCGGCGAAGTCGCGGATGACGGGGTTCTTCTCCTCGAAGATGCCGCGTTCCATGACCCATTCCTGGGCGCCTTCGTACATCTCGCGCGTGTAGGGTTCGAACACGATGCGCTCGCCTGGCCCGAACAGCCTCGTATCCATGACGTCGTGGAAGCGGGTCGGGAACTCCTTGCGGTAGTAGTGGGTGTAGCGGTGCGTGTGAAGGTCGATGTCCGCCTGCGCCCGCCGCAATGCCGCGAAGTACTGCTTGACTTGCTCCATGTCGGCGTGCTCGTCGATCATGGTCGCCATCATGAAGCTGGTGTCGACGATCTTGCGGAATCCGAGCTGCTCCATGAAGTAGTAGGCGCCGCTGAACAGGCTCGCCGCGGGAATCTCGCGATCATGCAGCTTCTCCATCCGCCGGAAGAGCAGGCCGTCGGCGAACGACAGCTTGATCTGATCAGGCGGCAGGAACAGGTCCAGCGCTTCGATGGTGGAGTAGTGGCTGCCCGACTGGTAGCCGACGGCAATGGGGACGTTGGCCAGATCCTCGGGCCGCCGGATCGGTGAGTCCGGGGGAACGAAGATCGCGCACGGCGACACGGAGTACGCGTCGACGTAGATGCGGCCGTGCCCCGCGGCCGCGGCCATGTTCACCGTCCAGTGGCACGCCGAGCTGACGTCGCAGGTGCGCCCCTGCTCGAATGTCTGGTAGGCGCCGACGCGATCGCCCAGGTCGTGCCCGCTGGTGTCGTCACTTTTCAGCGCCGAGCGAAACTCGTAGTCCAGCCCGGCATCCGTGAAGTAGCCCTTCTCGTCGGCGACCCACTCGTGAAGTCGCATGTGCGGGGCGATGACGAACTTGGTCATCTCGTGCATGTCCTTCTTGAAAATCGTTCTACGCTCGTCCGCCGTCCCGTGGAGGGCGCGTCAGACTCGACTGCCGACCTGAACCGTCGGCGCGCGGTACCGCGGAACGATCAGTCTACTCCCGCGCACATGCAGATCCTGCGCATCGCTCTCCGTTCTGTCCGGTGCTGCCCTTGCAATTGCAATAACTGGCGGAAATACGCCTACATCGCGGGTCCGACTCGCACCGTGACGCGGCCGAGCACGCCGAAGTCCGCTTCGAGTTCATCGCCCGCCTTGATTGGCAGCGGTGCCAGACAGGTGCCGGTCGTCACCATCTCGCCGGCGCGGAGCGTAACGCCGAGCGACGAGAGTTCGTTGACCAGCCAGGTCAGCGCATCACGCGGATCGCCGAGGACGTTTGCGCCGACACCCTGATGCTGCAGGCCTTGGCCGTTTGCATGCCGAACCGTGCCGACGGCGTGATGAGCCGCGAGGTCTATCCCGCGCCACTCGATGGTCGCCGCCGCGCCGGGGACGAAGTAGTGCGCGCAGGCGTTGTCGGCGATCAGCTGCGGCGCACCCACCAGGGTGAAATCGTCGAATCGCGAATCCGGTATTTCGATGGCAGGGTGCAGGGACGCAACCGCACCCAGGACTTCGGTCGTGGAATACGGCGTGGACTTTGGTGCGAGATCGGTGCCCATGCGGAAGGCGAACTCGGCCTCGGCCACTCGCATGTGATTGCGTCCCAGCGGCACCTCGTCGCCGCTGGCGACGACCCGTTCCTGCAGCAGCCGCCCGGCGAGCGGTCCGTCGACGTTGATGTGAGCCTGCCCGGCCTTGCTGGTGGCCGCGATCTTCCAGCCGAACAGAGGAAACGCCGACCGCCGCTCCAACCGCTGCTGGATGGTGTACCCGTCCTGGCGCGTCTGCGGCGCAATCGCGACCGGTATGGCGGGCAGGCGACGCTGTTCCACCCAGCAGTCCCACAGGAGGTCGGCGGCAGCCTGAACGTTGTCAGTCATTAGCGATTCTTGATTCTTGATTCGTGATTGGAGGAACGGAGGCAGAGTATCGCCAGCGGTCGAGGCGCGCATAGATCGATGCTGCCCGCGCCACGAGAGCGGCTTCGCATACCGCTGCGGTGGTTCCTTCAGCCAGCACCGTGCAGACCGGGTGACCCGCGGCGATCATTTCTCCTGCGTGCGGCACATCGCGCACATCGGGGTCGCGAAGCCAGTCGTCGGTGTTGCCGATCCGGACCGCCGTGCGCGCAAAGACGATCGCCTTCCCGACAGCCCGAGAAGGGGGCGGGAGGTCGTTCAGAGCGGGCAGTTGCGCGTGTTCACAGGCGGCTGCGTGGGCGCCGAACACGTTGATGCCGCACGCACGCTCGACCAGTTCCACGGACGCCGACCAGCGTGGATTGATCTCGACGGGGTAAGGCGCGCCACCCCGCGCGACGAAGTCGATACCGTTGACGCCCACGAGCGAGAGGTCGGCGGCGGCGGCGACCGCGAGCCTGTGAGCGGCTCGCACGACGTCCTCACCGGCGCTGAACTGTGGATCGCTGGCCGGAGCCAGGATGCTCCCGCAGTAACGGTAGCCACCGACGCCGAATCGCGCCTCCGCCGATCAGCTGACGCGATACGCCGAGCACGGTGGCGCGGCCAGCCGCGGCGACGAAGACGACTGATCCCGGAATGCCGTCGATTCGTTGCTGGACATATTCCCCGCGCCGCAGCTGGACACCACGCCGCCAGGAGCGGATCCCGTGACCCCCGCCGGAGGAGAACGGTTTGACGAGCCACTCGTTCGAGTCGTTCGAATCGTTCGAGTCGTTCGAAACGTTCGAAGCGTTCGAAACGTTCGCGAACAAGAGGCGCGGCGTCGGGAAGCCGTGGGCGCGAAAGATCCCGCCGACGCGGAAGGGGTCTCGGCAGTGGCGGAGCACATCGGGCGGGTTGCCCCAGAGTCGGCGGCCGGCGGCGAGCATTGCCACCGCATCAGGATCGTTTTCGAAGTTCGAGAGATACACAACGGCGTCGGCGTCGAGTGTCGCGGCGGCTGCAGCGGCGGCTCGCGGCGTGAATGCCACTCCGCACTGGCGGTGCAGTGCGATCGACCGGACGGAAGAGTGCTGATCGCGGTCGCCGTATCCGTCCACCGAGATCACGTCGAAGCCGGCGCGGGCGGCGGAGTCGGCGGCGGCCCGTGTCGACACCCCGGCGATCGCCACTCGAGTCATTGGAGGATCGAGCGGAAGGCGTCGAAGTAGCCTGGGAATGTCTTCGCCACGCAGTCAGGGTCGTTGATGCGGATCGGCACGCCGGCGAGCGCGACGAGAGAAAAGCTCATTGCCATCCGATGATCGTCGTAGGTATCGATGGCCACGTTCGGCTTGAGCTCAGCAGGTGTGATGCGCAGGTAGTCGGCGCCTTCGTCAACTTCGGCTCCCAGCTTCCGCAGCTCGGTGGCCATCGCCAACAACCGATCCGTCTCCTTGACGCGCCAGCTGGCGATGTTGCGCAGCGTGCTGGGACCGTCGGCGACGAGCGCCATGACCGCCGCCGTCATCGCAGCGTCCGGTATGTGGTTCAGGTCCATATCGAGCGGGCGCAGTGGTGTTCGCCCCGCGCATGTGATCGCGTCGGCGGCCATCGTGACAGTTGCGCCCATTCGTTCAAGTACTTCGACGAAGCGTACGTCGCCTTGCATGCTTTCGGAGCCGACGCCGTGAACAGAGACCGGCCCCGAGCCGATCGCTCCCGCGGCGAGAAAATACGAGGCTGCTGACGCGTCGCCTTCGACGGACAGCCTGCCGGGACTCGTGTAGGGTCCAGCCGGCACGTCGAACGATCGCCAGTCTTCCTTCCTGACCTCGACACCGAAGCGGCGCATCACATTCAGCGTGATCGCGATGTACGGTTGCGAGATGAGCTCGCCCTCGACCTCGACCCGCCCGCCACCGGCGAGCGGAAGTGCCAGCAGCAACGCCGTCAGGAACTGCGACGACACGTCGCCGCGGACACGCACCGCTTTTCCAGCTGCGATGGTCGAGGGCCGAACACGAAGGGGAGGATAGCCGGCGGTGCCTTCATAGTCGATGCGGGCACCGAGCGTCCGTAGCGAGTCGACGAGATCGCCGATCGGCCGTTCGTGCATTCGCGGCACGCCGTGCAGCCGGTACTCGCCACCGCTCACGGCGAGCGCCGCCGTCAGCGGCCGGAAGGCGGTACCCGCGTTGCCCAGGAACAGGTCGGCCTGCCTGACCGGGAACGCGCCGCTGGTTCCGTGAACCGTAAACGTGTGAACCTCTGCACGAGAACTCGCGAGCGCCGGCACCGAGGCACCTTCGAACCTGGGCACCCGGGAACCTTCGATCCCGACACCCAGCTGGCGGAGCGCATCGATCATGACCCGTGTGTCGTCTGCCTCGAGCAGTCCCACGAGCTCCGTCGTGCCGCGAGCGACGGCGGCGAGAAGCAGCAGACGATTCGAGATGCTCTTGGAGCCGGGCAGGCGAACACTGCCTGCCGCCCGCGGCGCGGCGGGCAAGTCGATGAACGTCATTAATTAAACCGGGTCTAATTTTACGTTCTTGGAAAAAATGAACCCGGTTCAATTAAGCGATGCCGATCCGGCGTTCGGCGGTTGCGCGGTCGATGATGTGCAGGTAATCGAGGACGGTGCCGCTGGCGTCGCGCAGGCCGAGCGTCTCGACGAGATGACGCGACGTGCCGCCGGCCAGCCCTTCGGCAATCAACGCGGCGCCCTGCGCCGCATGCTTGGCGGACGCGGCAAACCCGCCTGCCAGTCGCACCCGCCCCAGCCGCGCCGCGAGCGGGTCGCGTACCCAGGGCTCCGTCGCCATCCGGCCGGACAGCAACACGTCGGTGGCCAGCGGTGCAGAGACGCGGAGCGCCGCCACCGCTTTCAACGCCGACTCGACGAACGCCGCGCGTCCGTCGGCCTCGGGCACGTCGCGCACGCCGCCGTGGAACAACGTGGCTTTCGAGATCGCGCCGGCAAGGAACGCGGTTTCGCCATCGAGCGCTCCGGCTCCCTGGATCCCCATCGGACCCGACGTGCCACCCAGGCCGTCGACGATGCGGCCACGCTCGATCGCGATCGCGGCGGAGAAGGCCCCGCCGAGCTCGAGGAGGATGAACGAGACGTCTTCCGGAGCGCAGTCTCGATGGACGGCCTCATCGTGGAGGGCGAGCGCCGCCGCGCACACCTTGTCGGCGGTGCCCATGTCGATACGATTCAGTTTGCGGTAGGCCGGAACGGACGCCAGGTGAATGACGCCGGGCGTGAACACGACCGGTGCTTCCGCGCGGGCGAGGCCGCGCATCACCGCCGCCAGTCCACCCAGACCGCCGCTTTCGCCCGGCGCGGCAAGGCAGGCCAGACGGACGTCACGTTCGCCCAGGTCCCGCGAGCGGACCAGCGGCAGCCCATATCCCGATGGCCCGGCGACGAGATCGAGCGGACCGACCGAGTCGATCAATCGTGGGAGAAAGGCCGGATCCGCGAGCGCCTCCTGCGTCGGAATCGATCGATCGACGAACACGCGCCCGTCTTCGAGGGCGCAGATGTCGAGGGAGATGGTGCCGGGATCGATGCCGAGGACACGGGGCATCAGAAATTCAGAATGCAGAATTCAGAATGCAGAATTCAGAAACGGCTCGGGTTGAACCGCGACTCGGGGATCCCGCTGCGCATCCGTCCGACCGCGCCCGCCACGTGTTCTCTGCATTCTGCATCTCTGCATTCTGCATCTGCATTCTGAATTATTTGGCGGCGCTCAATTCCCCCGCCACCTCAGCGATCGTTTCCGCGTCCAGCACCCGGTCGTTCCGTTCGAACAGCTTCGCGATGCAGGCCTTGTGGATCTTCATCTTGAGGCCGCCGACGCCGAGGGCGCCGAACACGATGACGCCGTCGCGCTCGGCGCCGTTGTCCATGACCTCGATCCCCTCGATGCCGAGCGGCGGGACGGCGTTGAGGTCAGCCGCTGCGATCAGTCCCTGGCGGTTCGCCCACGCGTCACGGGGTACAAGCTTCACACCCGCAGGTCCGCAATTGAGGAGGAGTTGCGCACCCGCAAGCGCCTCACCTGCTTTCGTGCTGTCCGGCATGACGGTATTCGTGATGGTTCCGCCGAATCGTTTGCGGACCGCGTCGAGGACAGCGGTATCCATTGGTTTGCGCGACGTGATCACGACGTCCGCGCCGGCGTTCGCCAGCAGTCCCGCGGCGCGGATTCCCACCGGACCGGTGCCGGCGGTGACGACCACCCGCTTGCCCTTCACGTCACCCGCGGCCTGCTGAAGCTTGACGACGGCCGCGACTGCCGTGGTGTTCGAGCCGTTCGAGTCGAGCAGCACCGACACTCGCATCGGACCGAACATCGTCTTCTGCACGGTCGCGAGCAACCGCTCGCCGGCGGCCATGTCAGTGCCGCCGATGAAGATGGCGGTGTTGTGCAGATCCTTCGGACCGCGCGTGAAGATGGCGCCATGCACGAGATCGCGGACGGACGCGTCGGTCACGCCGCCGTAACTCATGATGCGATCGGCGCCGCCGTCGTAGGCAACGACCTGGTCGAATGAACTGGGATGGGGAGACGTGTCGAACTGGAGAAGGAGGCGTTTCACGATGTTTCCGGGCTGAAGGCTACCGGCTACCGGCTACAGGCCACGGGCTGCAAGGTGCCCGCAGTCCGCAGCCTGAAGCCCGTAGCCTGCAAGAACTACTTCGGCGAGAACGGGTGCTTCGCCGTCTTGGCCGCGGCGACCACTTCCTGGGCGCTCGGCTTGTTGGCCAGCGCGCGCTGGATCGCTTCCTTGGTCGCGCGATAGTTGTAGTCGTAGATCTTGTTGTCGTCGGCCGCTTCCCAGTGGATGAACACGCCCACTGCGATGCAGTAATCATCCGCCTTCGCCGCCGGGATCACTCCCGCCTCGACCGAGTCCACCACGGCGCGGGCGACTGCCGCCTGCGCCGGTCCGAACATCTGGACGGCCTGCTTGGCACCCTTGATGGTGACCTTGTTGAACATGATCGTGTCCGGCTTGGCCGGGAGGTTCGGCGCGACCACCGCGAGCAGAGTCGTGAAGCCGTCCTTGTTGTTCGTCAGCGCGTTGCAGAACGCGTGGCCTGCCGGGCCCGACTTCGAGCCGATGAGGAGATCGATATGGGCCACTTCGTTGCCGTCGCCGACGAGCGACTCGCCGAGGAAGAAATCCGCCATGGGTTGCAACTCCTGTCGTGAAGAGTGATTGTCGTAACTGGTTTCTGGCCGTGCGTCTCTCGCGGCTGCGAAGCGGCACGCCCGGAGCCGGACGAATATATCTCAGGAAACTCCCAACTCCCAACGTCTGGCGCCTGCCCAACTCCCACCGATACGGCCGCGCCGTCCCGGCAAGTTCTTTGGAAGTTGGGAGTTGGCTCTGAAACAGATAGGGCGTTCCTACTTCTGCTTCGCCTTGTATTTGTCGAAAAAGTCGAACGTCTGCTTCAGGATCTCCGGCTGGGCCCACGCGTCCACGTGCTGTCCGCCGATGACCGGCAGCCACGTGACGTTGACTCCCTTCGCCTTGGCGTGATCGACCATCGTCTTGCTCGCGTCGAACACCATCGTGGTGTCCATGTCGCCATGCACCACCAGCACAGGCACGGTCTTGAGCTTCTCGTACGGGAAGTTCGCGTCCTCGAGCGGCGCTGCGCTCGGAGAAATCGCCGTCCAGAGCTCCGGGTTCTTGGCGCCGAGGTTCCAGACCGCGCTGCCACCCGACGAGTTCCCCATCAGGTACACGCGGTTGGGATCGGCGTTGTATTCGGCCAGCATCAGACTGCGGACGTTGAGGATGTCCTGCTCGGCGCGGGCGAAGTCTTCGGCGGTTGCGGGAGGAGCCGCAGGACCACGACCCGCGCGTCCACCACCACCCTGACCGCCGCCTCCCGGAGCTCCTGCCGCCGCTGCCGCACCCGGCGCCGCTGCGGCTGCCCCCGCGGCTGCGCCCGGAGCCGCTGCGCCCGCACCTGGCGCACCGCCACCACCGGGCGCGCCGCCCGCGCGTGGCGCGCGTTGCACCTGAACCATCGGATACGGAACGTTCCAGCCCCCCACGCCGGTGGCGTTGGCGTGATATCCCGTGACCGCAGCCACGATGAAGCCGCGCTCCTCAGCCATCTTGGCGAGCGTCGGGCTCGCCATCGGACGCTGGAAGGGCGCCGTCGCCGGCTGGTTCGCGCCGTGCGTCAGGATGACCAGCGGGAGCTTCGTGTTCTTGTCCCACTTCATCGGCACGTAGATGTGATACGCGATGCTCTCGGTCGTGCCGGGAAACACGTAGCTCTTGTCTTGTTCGCCCTTCGCCTGGTAGTTGGCGGACTTCGCATCAGGCTGCGGGGCTTGTGCGTACCCGGCAGGAGCCCACGTCAGAATCGCGCCTGCGGCCAGCGCGACGACGGTCGATGACTTTCGCATTTCAACGCTCCGTAAGAATCCGAATTCGGTAGGGCGCACCTTCAGGTCCGCCAATCAATGGAACGAAGTTCAGTAGTTTTGCGGCCGTTCATGGTATCAAGACGGCCGCGTCTTCTGTGGAGGATTCCCCGCGCCCATGTCCGCCGTGACCCCGAACCGCTGGCGTATCCCGATTGGCGCCGTTCTCGTCCACATCTGCATCGGGTCCGTGTACGCGTGGAGCACGTTCAACCGGCCGATTCAGGACCTGTTTCCGGGTCAGCCGTGGTGGTTCAGTCCGCCGTACACCACGTTTACGACCGCCCTTGCCCTGCTCGGGCTGAGTGCGGCGTTTGGTGGTCCATGGGTCGAGCGACGTGGACCGCGGGTGGCGGCGACGGCGGCCGCGCTGTTCTTTGGATGTGGTCTGCTGGTTGGGGGCGCCGGGCTCGCGCTCCGTCAACCGGTGCTGGTGTTCGTCGGGATGGGCATCATCGGCGGCATTGGCTGCGGCCTCGGCTACATCTCACCCGTCAGCACGCTGGTGAAGTGGTTCCCGGACCGCCGGGGCATGGCCACGGGAATGGCGATCATGGGTTTTGGCGGCGGGGCGTTCGTCGCCGGCAAGCTGAATCAGTACTTGATGGATCGTTTCGGTATCGCGAACACCGTCATGAGCCTCGGGGTCGCATACCTCGCGGTGATGCTGATCGGATCGCGACTGCTGCAAACGCCGCCGCCCGGCTGGCGACCGGTCGGTTGGATGCCCCCGGCCCGCACGAACCCGATGATTACCGACCGCAGCGTGAGCCGGAATCAGGCCATCAGAACGCCGCAGTTCTTCCTCCTGTGGGGGATCCTGTTCATCAACGTCACGGCAGGCATCGGCATCCTCGCGCAGGCCTCGCCAATGACGCAGGACATGTTCGGTCGCACGGCGCAGGAGGCGGCCACCTTCGTGTCGCTGCTCAGCCTGTTCAACGCCGGCGGTCGTTTTCTCTGGGCATCGGGTTCGGACTACCTCGGCCGGCGCAACACCTACACCATCTTCTTCGTGCTGCAGTTGATCCTGTTTCTCCTTGTCCCGGGAATGGCCGCGCGCGGTGAATGGCTGCTGTTCGAAGCCAGCCTGTTCACCGTCCTGACAATGTACGGGGGCGGGTTTGCGACGATCCCGGCGTTCCTGGCCGACATCTTCGGTCCGGAGAACGTCGGCGCCATTCACGGCGCGGTGCTCACTGCCTGGAGCGCCGCCGCCATCGTCGGTCCGATGATCATCACCGAGATGTCGAACCGCGCGAAGGCCGCGCTGCCCCCCGGCGGTAACCGGGTTCATATCTACGACACGCCGCTGCAGGTCCTGGCCATGATGCTCGCCGTGGGGTTTGTCCTGACCCTGCTCGTCCGCCCCTTGCGGCAGAAGGCCGCGACAGCCACGGTCACAAGTTAAGCCACGACGAGCACGACGACTTCACGACGCTTGACGTTCTCAGTGCCTCGTGCCTCGGTGCCTCGGTGTGTCGTGTCCTTGACGGTTTGGCTGGCGACACAACTTTGGATAAACTGCGCGCCGGACGTCGACAATGAAGAAACTCAAAAAGATCCTGCTCCTGTCGCACCGCTACGTCGGGATTGCCATCAGCGCTCTGGTGGTGATGTGGTTTGCCACCGGGATCACGATGATGTACGTCGGCGGCATGCCCAGACTCACGCCGGAGATGCGGCTCGAGCGGATGACGCCTGTCGACCTCTCCCGCGTGCGGTTGACGCCCGCGCAGGCGGCCGCGGCGGCCGAGTTCGGAGCGCCGCCGACGCGCGCCACGCTACTCTCCATCCTGGGCCGTCCAGCCTATCGATTCGGCGGCAACGGCGGCGGCACGATCATCTACGCCGACAACGGGGAAGTGGCTGACGAGTTCTCCGAGGCGCAGACCCGGGACATCGCAGCCCGCTTCATGCGCGTCGCCATCGAAAGGGTGGAGTACCTCGGGACGATCGACGAACCCGACCAGTGGACCCTCGGCATGAGCCGCGCGCTCCCACTGCACAAGTTCGCGATCGACGACGACCTCGGGTCAGAAGTGTACGTGTCGCCGGTGAACGGCGACGCTGCGATGCTGACGACGACGAAGACGCGAACCTACGCGTGGATCAGCACCATTCCGCACTTCCTGTATTTCACCGCCCTTCGCAACAACCAGCCGGTGTGGTATCGCCTCCTGGTCTGGACGTCGGCGCTGGCGGCGGCGCTGGCGGTCGTCGGACTGGTGCTCGGCATCATGTTCTATCGTCGCGGGCGCACGACCTGGTCGGCGGCAATTCCCTACGCCGGCTGGATGCGCTGGCATTACGTCACCGGGATCGTCTTCGGAGTGTTCTCCGTAACCTGGGCGTTCAGCGGCCTCGTCTCGATGGAGCCGTGGGCGTGGACGAATCAGCGCGGCATCGAGCTACGGCCCGGTGCCCTCACCGGCGGGCGATTGGATCTTGCGGCGTTCAAGCCAATGGACACCGCCGCGTGGAACCGCCTGCTCGCTGGCGCTGCGCTGAAGGAAGTCGACCTCGTGCGCATGCACGGCGAGCACTACTACGTCGTCCGTCGCACATTCGAGGAGGGACGCGACCTTGGCAAGCGCGAGCGGATTCACCAGCCGTACCAGGTTGGCGGCCGCGTGGATCCCGACCGGCTCATTGTCTCGGCGGCGACACTCGAGCCGCGCACCGCTCCCTTCAGCACGAACGCGATCGTCGAGCGGGTCCGCAACGCCGTGACGACCGCGCCGATCGCCGCGGCCGAGCTCCTGACGGACTACGACTCGTACTATTACTCCCGCCGTGCCCAGACGCCGCTCCCGGTCGTTCGCATCAAGTTCGAGGACAAGGCGCAGACCTGGCTGTACATCGATCCCGAGCTCAATCAGCAACTCGCGTCGATCCCCAGGTATGCGCGATTGGAGCGCTGGCTGTACAACGGCCTGCACAGCTTCGACTTCGGTTATCTCTACCAGCGGCCGCTGTGGGACATCCTCATGCTGGTCCTACTGGTTGGCGGGCTCATATCGAGCACCCTCGGACTGTATCTGGGCATGAAGAGGGTTCTTGGGTTCTCAGGTGGGATGGTGCGTGGGTTCAGGTTGGGAACCTTGGAACCTCGGAATCTTAGAACCTTGAATCCTCGATCCTTCGTGCGTCGTTCCTAGTCCCGTTCGTGGACATCCGTCAGCTCCAGTACCTCGTTGCGCTGGCGCGCGAAAAGCACTTCACGCGCGCGGCGCAGGCGTGTCACGTCACGCAACCGACGTTGTCCGGCCGCATTCGCCAGCTCGAACAGGAACTCGGCGTACCGATTGTCGAACGGGGACAGCGCTTCCATGGGCTGACGCCGGAAGGCGAGCGCGTGCTCGAATGGGCGTCATCGACCGCGCCTTCCGCGCGGATCACTGAGCCGCCCGCCGTCTCTCGCCGCTCCGCCGTCGGGCCGACATGAAACACAGGCCGCGGACCTGACAACGTCCGCGCCACAGTCACAGACAAGCTACCGCTGCTGGCCACCAGCCACCGGTCACCGGCCACTACCGCCACCGGCTACCGGCCGGCATAAGTCGATTCAAGTCGATTTGAATATCGACTCGGGACACTTGTACATTTACTCCACTGGCGGCATGCGACGGTTCCTGTTTACGATCGTGGGCACGGCTCTGCTCTGTCTTCCCTCTACCGCCGACGGTCAGGTGGGGGGTGGCCAAATCACCGGGATCGTCACCGACAGCGCCGGCGCTGCCGTGCCCGGTGTGACCGTCACAGCGATTCAACTCGCCACCGGGGCGACCCGCAGCGTCGTCTCGTCTGAGGCGGGCGTCTACACCCTCCCCGGTCTCGTGCCGGCAGACTACGGTCTCGACGTCGACCTGCCGGGTTTCAAGCCGGTTCGCCGCCGCGGCGTCCGCGTCCAGACGGGCGCGACGGTCCGGCTCGACTTCGTGCTTGATGTCGGCCGGGTGAATGAAGCCATCACCGTGACCGCCGATGCCCCGTCGCTGCGCGCGACCGCCAGTCTCGGTCACGTGGTCTCGCAGGAGAACGTGCAGGCGCTGCCATTGAACGGCCGCAGCTTCATCACCCTCGCGGGACTGGCACCGGCGGTGGCTCTGCCGCCCGGTTCGCAACTGCCGCGCATCAACGGCGGACGGCCGCGCACCAACGAGTACCTGTTCGACGGCATCTCGGTCCTGCAGCCGGAGCCCGGACAGGTGGCGTATTTCCCGGTTGTCGACACGATTCAGGAATTCAGGATCGAGACGAACAGTCCGCCTGCCGAATTTGGCCGCTTCAACGGCGGCGTGGTCAACCTGACGACGCGCAGCGGCGGCAATCGCGTGCACGGGACCGCGTTCGAGTTCCTGCGGAACGAGGCGCTCAACGCACGCAACTACTTCGCGCCGTCGCCGGCGCCAAAACCGGAGTTCCGGCGCAATCAGTTTGGTGGCGTGGCCGGCGGCCCGGTCTGGCGCGATCGGACGTTCTTCTTCGCGGACTACCAGGCGCAGCGCCAGCGGATCGGTCGCACCGTCATCTCGACGGTGCCGACGCTGCTCCAGCGCCAGGGCATCTTCACCGAGCCCATCAGCGGCCAGGTGCCGCAGATATTTGATCCCGCCACGACCGTTTCGAACGGCAGCGGATTCATGAGGACGCCGTTCACCGGCGGCGTCATTCCCGCCGATCGCATCGACCCGATCGCGCTCGCCCTGCTGCAACGATATCCGTTGCCGACCGGCGTCGGAACGCGCGAACAACTTCCGGCGCACCGCGCCCGAGAGGGTCGATCAGGATCAATGGAGCGCGCGGATCGATCACCGGCTTGGCGCGCGTGATCAGGTGTTCGCGCGCCTGGCGTCATTCCAGGAAGCGTTCCTGCCGGTCACGCCATTGCCCGACGGCAGCGGCACGACAAGCGGTACGCTGGGTCCGCAGGACACCGCGACATGGTCGTTCGCATCCAACTATCAGCGCACGTTCTCCAATACGCTTCTGAACGAGGTGCGCGTCGGCGATACGCGGCGTCACGTCGACCGCAACGCGGCGCCCCTCTCCGGTCCGGATCTCCCGGCGATCACTATTCCTGGGCTTCCCTCGTCCGCGCTGCCGAACATCCTGCCGACGTTCACGATTGCCGGCGGCTACCAGCAGCTGGGATCTCCGGCGAACACCGCGACCGATTTCAGCACCAGCGTCACCGAAGTCGCCGATTCGCTCACGTGGGTCACGGGAAGGCACACTGTCAAGGTCGGCTTCGACTGGCGGTGGGAACGACTCGACGTGGTGCAGCCGCCCTCCCCGTCTGGCATGTTCACGTTCAATCAGCTGGGGAGCGACCAGCCAGGTGTGACGAATACCGGCATGCCGTTCGCCAGCTTCCTGCTCGGGCAGGTACAGACGTTTTCGATCGACGTGCAGCGAAACCAGATCCAGGAGCGGGCCCGTTTCCAGGAGTACTTCATCCAGGACGAGTGGAAGGCGAATGACCGTCTCACCATTACTCCCGGCCTCCGCTACACCCTGAACTTCCCCTCGACCGAGATCAACGGGCAGACCGCTGTGTTCAACCTGCAGCAACAGGTCCTCGAGTATCCGGGCGACGGGCCGGTGCGGCCGTTGAAGAAGGACAACTTCGGTCCGCGCCTCGGTGTCGCCTACCGGCTCACCGATCGCATGCTGGTCAGTACCGGCTACGGCCTGGTGTGGATCGAGATGGCGGGCATCACCACGCCGTTCACCACGCCGTCGTTCCCATTCCTGCAGACCGTGTCGCAACGCGCGCTCGATTCGATCAACCCGGCGTTCGTCTTGAGGAATGGGCCGACGGTGGTCGCCGCTCGAACAGACGCCGCAGGCCGGCCTCGGGCAGGGCGTCTTTTCCGTCGACTCGACGCTCGGCTCCGGCTACGTCCAGCAGTGGAACGCGTCGCTGCAACGTGAGCTGACGGCGAACACCTCGATCGAGATCGCTTACGTTGGTTCGAAGATCACGCACGTCGGCGTTCCCGACACGAACCTGAATCAGCTGTCGGTCGAGCAGCTGGCGATGGGCAATGCGTTGCTCGGCCGCGTGGCGAATCCGTACTTCGGCATCATTCCCCGCTCGTCGTCGCTCGGCGATCCGATGATCACGATCGCGCAGCTCCTCAAGCCGTATCCGCAGTACACGACCGTCAGCCTGTATCGCAACAACGTGGGCAATACGTATTACCGCGGCGTGACGGCGAACTGGAGCAGCGGTTTACGCGCGGCCTGACCTATTCCGTCAGCTACACGCGTTCACGACTGCTGGACGATGCGTCGTCAGTGTTCGACGCGTCGGTACTGACCGGTCCGGTGGCCAATGTGCCGGTGGCCGACAGTTTCAACCGTCACCTCGAACGCGACTACTCGACCGGAGACATTCCGCACGTGTTCGTCGCGTCAACGGTCTGGGAAGTGCCCGTAGGCCGCGGTCGTGCGCACCAGGTGCCGAGGCATTGCTCGGCGCGCTGGCGAACGACTGGGCGCTCTCGGGCATCGTGACGCTGCAGTCCGGTGTGCCGGTGCCGGTGACGCAGCATGACGAACTTCAATGCGTTCGCGGGGTTCGGCACCAGCGTCCGAATCTGGTGGGCGACCCGGAACTGCCGCCCGACCAGCGGACCCCCACACACTGGTTCAACACGGCGGCATTCGAGATTGCGCCGCAGTTCACGCTGGGCTCCGCTTCGCGCAATCCGGTCCGTGGCCCGTCGTACCGCAATGTCGACTTGGCGGTGAGCCGGCGTGTGCCGGCTGGGCCCGGCTGTCCGTTGACGTGCGGGCCGAAATATTCAACCTGCTCAACACGCCGCCATTCGGCCACCCCGAACGCGGTGGCCGGTGCCGCCAACTTCGGAACGATCACGACGGCCGGCGATCCCCGCGTGGTGCAGCTGGCGGTGAAGGTGTCTTCTAGGAGGCTGGAGAGGCGCGCGGAGGTCGGGTCCGGAGCGCCGTTCATTCGTCGTTGTCTCGCGTCGCTCCTCCTGGACTAGATCCGAGATATGACCCGTCGCGTGCTCCTGATCGCACTGCTCGTCATGTCGGCGCCGTTGCTCGTCGACGTGCAGTCGCGCCCCTCGATCATCCTGGCGACGACGACCAGTACGCAGGACAGCGGGCTGCTCGACGTGCTCGTGCCGCGGTTCGAGAAGGAGAGCGGCATCGATGTGAAGGTCATCGCGGTCGGCACCGGCGCGGCGTTGCGAATGGGAGCGACTGGCGACGCGGATGCCGCTGCTGGTCCACGCGCCGGATGCGGAGCAGGAATACGTCCGCTCCGGCGACCTGGTCGACGGCCGCCAGGTGATGCACAACGATTTCGTCCTCGTCGGTCCGGCTGACGATCCGGCGCGCGTGAAGGGGACATCGTCGATTGCCGAGGCGATGCGCGCGATCGCGTCGCGCGGGCGTGTTCGTCTCGCGCGGTGACGATTCCGGCACGCACAAGGCCGAACTGTCGCTCTGGCAGGCGGCCAGGATCGATCCGAAGTCCGTCGCCCGGCGCGAGGAGACCGGGCAGGGCATGGGCGCCACACTCAACGTCGCCGACCAGAAGCGGGCCTACACGCTCGCCGATCGCGGCACCTACCTGTCGCTGCGGCGTCGGCTGTCTCTGGTGATCCTGTCGGAGGGAGATCCCAGCCTGCGCAACGTGTATCACGTCTACGCCGTGAATCCCGCGCGCCATCCGCGGGCGAGACGCACCGAGGCCCGGCGATTCATCGACTTCCTCGTCTCGCCGCCCATCCAGCAGGCGATTGCGGACTTCAGACGCCAGGAATACGGTCAATCGCTGTTCTTTCCCGACGTGTCGAGGTGAGCGGTACGAGTGGCGCGCCGTCTCAGACGGCGCCGGTCCGAAATCCAAGAAATCACATGGTTGGCCAACTTCGGGCTTGGGCCGGCCGCGCTTCAAGGGGTATATTCCGCGCCACGTAATTGTCTGGAGGAATAATCCTGATGAGGCGATTCATCGTCGCCGTAACCGCGTGCGGGTTCGCCGTTTGTAGTGCACTCCTGTCGGCGCAGCACACACCCGGGGCGAAGTTCGATCTGAAGAAACCGTTGACGCTCACCGGCACGGTCACGCAAATCGACTGGGCCAATCCGTACGTCCACATCCTGATGAAGGTCCCGGGACAGCCGGCCCCGGCGCTGTGGGCAGTCGAAGTCGAAGGACCGATCACGCTGACCGACAACGGCTGGACACAGGACTCGTTGCCGCTTGGCGAAACCATCCGCGTCGAAGGATTCGCGGCGCGCAATGGCAGCAACCAGATCTCCGGCAACAAGGTGACGCTGACCAGCAGCAACAAGCCGGTGTATGTCGGCGTCAACGGCACGCCGAAGGCGAAGCCGACCGCGACCGGGCCGACGCCGCGCTGGCCGGACGGCACGCCGCGCCTCGGTCCGCCGCCGGGCCAGACCGGGTACTGGGGGTTGCCGACCAGGCACGGCTTGTCCGAGGACGGTCAGAACGTGCAGATGGACGACTACGGCCTGCTGAAGAACATCGCCGACGCGTCGAAGGTGGCACCGTTCCAGCCGTGGGCGCTCGCGCTCTACCGGACGCGGCAGGCGGACTCGCTCTCGCACGATCCGATGTTCCAGTCGTGCAAGCCGCCGGGCGGTCCGCGCCAGTTCGAGCAGCTCGTGTCGGGCCTGCAGTTCGTCGAGCAGCCTGACTTCAAGCGCGTCTTCGTGATGCTCGGCATGGGCAATCGCAACCGCCGCATCATCTACACGGATGGCCGCAAGCAGGTCGGCCAGGTCGGTGGCAACGACGACAACCCGCTCTTCTACGGCCAGGCCGTGGCGCATTGGGAAGGCGACACGTGGGTCGTTGACACGAAGCTGTTCAACGAGGAGTTCTGGTTCGACAACGGCGGCCTGCCGCATACCGAGCAGCTGCACCTGGTCGAGCGCTTCACCCGGCCGAATCTCGGCACGCTGCATTACGAAGCCACCATCGACGATCCCGGCGCCTACACGCGGCCGTGGAAGAGCAGCTGGGATCTGAAATGGGTGGCCGGCGAGGAGACCCCGTATTTCCTGTGTCAGGACGATCGGCCTTGAAAGGACTCATGCGATGAAACGATCGTCGATGCAGCAGACACTCTCGGTCGGCGTCGGCTGGCGCTCGCGATCGCGATGGCGACGGTGGACATTGCCGGCCAGCAGCCCGCCGCGCAGGGACAGGGTCAGGCCCCAGCCGCGCAGGGACAAGGACAAGGTCAGGGTCGGCCGCCGCCGGCGGTGGTCAGTGGGCGCGGCGGTCGCGGCGCACAGCAAGGCCCTCCGGCCGCGCCGACTCCGCGCTGGCCGGACGGCAAGCCGATCCTCGGATCGGTTCCCGGCAAGCCGGTGGACGGCTGGGGCGCCGGCGTCACGACGCTGCCGCAGGGGATGCTCGATCAGGTGCCGTTCCAGCCGTGGGCGCGCGCCGCCTACGACATCCGGCAGATCGATCAGTTCGAGCCGCACACCCGCTGCAAGGCGTCCGGCGTATCGCGCCAGTTCTCGACGCCGTACGGCACCGAGTTCGTCGAGGTGCCGGACCTGCAGCGGATGTACATCATCGACAACGGCGGACCGAACTCGTTCCGGATCATCTACCTCGATGGCCGGCAGTTCCCCGACAAGATCGAGCCGACCAACTACGGCTATTCGATTGGCCACTGGGACGGTGACACGCTCGTCGTCGAAACGCGCGGACTGAACGAGAAGTTCTGGCTGGACACGCGCGGGACCCCGCATACCCAGCAGCTCAAGTTCACCGAGCGCTTCACGCGCCTGAACATGGAGACGATGGAGTACCAGGCGACGATCGACGATCCCGGCGCCTACACGCGGCCGTGGACGACGACGAAGTTCCAGCTGCGGCGCCGGGCCGGCGAAGAGCCGTTCGAATACATCTGCCAGCAGTACAACCAGGGACCGGAGCTGATGCTCGGCACCCAGGAATCGATCGACAACTCGAAGTTCTACGTGCCGTAGGGGAGTGGTGATGCTGAAACGACTCACAACCGCCGTCTGTGCCTCGTGGCTGCGGTCGCGGCATTCGTCGCGACCGCGCGGGCGCAGGAAGGCTACCCGATGACCGGCACGTGGTACGGCGACTACGGCACCGGCGCGCAGAAGAAGGACGTGACGTTCGTGATGAAGTGGGACGGCAGCAAGGCCAGCGGGATCATGAACCCGGGCCCGGGCTCGCAGCCGATCACCTCGGTCACGATGGACATCATCCCCGGCAAGGCGGGTGGACGATCGCTGAACAATCCCGACGCCGAAGCGGCCATTCCGCCGGTCTTCAACGTGAAGATCGTCATCGGCGACCTGACGCTCGAAGGCAAGATGTTGAACCCCGTGGGTGGGAATCGATCGATCGTCGGCACTTACACGAAGGGTGCCGAAAAGGGGCCGTTTACGATTAAACATCTGTGAAGCATGAATTGACGATTGACCAATTTGAATATCGAAAAATTGATTGGCCAATTCGCCAACCCAGAATCTTTCAATGTTGAAATTGGTCAATCGTCAATCCCATCATCCGTTCGCGATCAGCTGCCCGTATCCAGCGGTCTTCACGTGCAGGCCGAGCAGTCGCATGCCGGCCCAGAGCGCGTGCGGCGTGCTGGAGACCACGGGCACCCGGCAGGTCTGTTCGAGCGGAGCGATGATCTCCAGCGTGCGCAGGCCGCCGCAGGAGACGACCAGCGCGTCGGCCTTCGCTGCGCTCTTGAACACCTCCGCGCTGAATTGACGCAGGTAGTCCTGCGTGACCTTTGACGGATCCTCGATCGCCTCGAGGCCGAGGCCCTTCATCGCGACCACTTCGAAACCGGACTCCTCGAGAAACGTCTTCAATCGGCCGCTGACCTCGTCGTTGTACGCCGTGGCGGCGGCGACGCGGCGCGCCTTGACCGCGTGCAAGCCATCGACGACCGCCGTACTCATGCTCGTCGTCGGCAGTCCCGTTTCTCGACGCACGTCGTCGATCAGCTTCTGGTTGAACGCGGCGCCGCGATAGAAGGTCAGCGATGTGCCGAAGATGGAGATCGCGCCGACGCCGGCGCGTTTCTGCTCGAGGGCGAACGGGACGATCTTGTCGATCACGGAGTCGTAGCCTTCCGGTGTCATGGTCTTGAGGCCAAGGCCATGCACGAGGAAGCGGATGTCTTTGCCGTAGAGGGCGATTCCTTCCGGTGGCACCGGATAGTCGGCGGGTGGCGCGATCAGGCCGAGCAGTGGCGGGGTCGCGGCGGCGCTGATCGAAGCCGCGGCAATGGCAGTCCCGAGTCCCGTCTGTAACAGCTCCCGCCGTGAAACCTGCATGTGGGCACGCCTTCCTGAGGATCTATAGGCGGACCCGCGAAGCAGCCCCGCCAGAGTGCGCGTAAGTGTCTCTCTGGTTGCCTGGAGGCGCAAGGGTGTGCTGCTTACCGGCGCGGTTCACGTGTCACGTTCACAAACGGAGGAACGGGGGAACGGAGGACGAACGGAGAGCTCGACGTAGTGGTGGCATCAGATGGCTGCTGACGAGCGGCCTGCTTTGCAGGCCGCTTCCGGATGCACGAAAGGGGTCGAACGCAAACCGCTGCAGCTCTGAGAGCGCGGCTTGCGTTCGCCCCTTTCGCGCATCCTAGCCGCCGTAGGCGGCCGTCAGCAGCCCCCGTTCGTCACCGTTCCCCCGTTCCCCCGTTTGTGATCCCGTTACCTCCGCAACCTCCGCCCCGCCCTCCCCCCCGTCCTCGGGTTACACTCCGCGCCATGCGCACACCCTCGTTCGCCCGGCTCGTCGGGGCCATGATCGGAACGGTCGTGATTCTCGGGGCAGCAGCGTCGCCGGGATCGGCGCAAGGCCAGACTCCGGCACCGGCAGCAGCGGCCGCAATTGACGCATCGGGGCTGTATCAGCGCAACTGCGCCTCCTGTCACGACGGCGGCAACGATCGCGCGCCAACGCGTGAGGCGTTGCGGGGCATGACGCCTGAGCGCATCGTCGCGGCGATGGAAACCGGGCCGATGATCATGATGGCGATCAACCGGACGGCTGCCGAGCGGCGGGGCCTCGCCGAGTTTCTCACCGGCAAACCGTTCGGCAATCCACTGGTCACGACGCCGTCGGCGCAGGCGATGTGCCGCACCTCCGACGCGTTCGACGCCTCGCGCGGTCCGCATGGACATCGTGGGGACACGACCTTGCGAACACCCGGATTCAGGATGCTGCCTCGGCGGGCATCACCGCCGCCAACGTCGGCCGTCTGCAGGTGAAGTGGGCGTTCGCCTTCCCAGGCGATCTGCAGGCCTATGCCCACCCCACGTTGGCCGGCGGACGGCTGTTCGCCGGCAGCTGGGGCGGGAAGGTCTACGCGCTCGACGCGGCGACCGGCTGCGTCCACTGGTATTTCGCCGCCGACGCCAACGTGCGCTCGGCCATCACGCATCGCACGAGTAGGCACGCGCGACCTCGCGTTCTTCGGCGATCTCGCCGCCAACGTGTACGCCGTCGACGCCACGACCGGCACTCTGGTGTGGAAGACCAAGGTCGACACCTTCCCGGTGGCGCGCGTCAACGGGTCGCCCGTGTTCTACAACGGCCGCGTCTTCATTGTCGTCGCGTCCGGCGAGGAAGGGTCGGCCGCGGTGCCGACGTACGAATGTTGCCGATTCCGCGGCAGCGTGCTGGCGCTCGATGCGGCAACCGGCGCGCAGGCGTGGAAGACGTATGTCGTCGACGAGCCGAAGCCGACGACGAAGAACAAGATCGGGACGCAGCTCTGGGGACCCTCAGGTGCGCCGATCTGGTCGACACCGGCGATCGACACCGTGCGCAACGCGCTGTATGTCACTACCGGGAACAACTACAGCGATCCCACGAGCTCGATGAGCGACGCCTTCGTGTCGATGGATCTCGACACCGGCCGCATTCAGTGGGTGAAGCAGATGACGCCGAACGACGCCTACACCTCGGCGTGCCGCCTGGCCGACACCACCAACTGCGCGGCGTCAAATGGGCCCGACTACGACTTCGCCGCCTCCCCGATCATCACCACCCTGCCGGGTGGCCGGCGGCTCCTGCTGGCGGGGCAGAAGTCCGCCGTCGTCCACGCGCTCGATCCGGACAAGAACGGCGAGCTCATGTGGCAGCTGAAAATCGGTCGCGGCGGCACGTCGGGTGGCGTGCAGTGGGGCTCAGCGGTCGATCGCGACAACATCTATGTCGCACTCTCTGACGTCAAGCGCATCGCCCTGACCTACAGCAACATGACGGATGCGGATCCCAAGGAAGGCGGTGGCATATTCGCGATCCGTCTCGCCGACGGGATGCAAGCGTGGCACACACCACCGGCGCAATGCGGCTCACGGCCTCGCTGCAGCCCGGCGCAGTCCGCTGCGGTGAGCGCCGTGCCTGGCGTCGTCTTCTCAGGATCGGTTGACGGTCACATGCGCGCCTACTCCACAGCTGACGGCAAGGTTCTGTGGGATTTCGATTCCATTCGTGACTACCCGACCGTCAACGGTGTGCCTGGACGCGGCGGGTCGATCGACGGCCCTGGCCCGGTCATCGCCGGCGGGATGCTGTTCATGAACTCCGGCTACCCGACGAATGGCGGTACGCCCGGCAACGTGTTGCTTGCACTCACCGTCGATGGCAGGTAACGCGGCGAAACCACCTGCGGCCAACGGACAATGGGCGAAGATCCGCTTGCCGGCTCGTCGTGGAGCCGGCCATCGACAGTTGCCGGCTTCGCAGGAGGAACTCCCAACCAGGCGCTGATTGCCTACGCCGGGGCCGAGCGTTCACGCTCGTCCGGGCGTCGCCTGCTCGACATCGGCTGCGGAGCAGGCCGGAACGCGGTGCCGCTGGCGATGAGTGGGTGGTCAGTACTGGGTGTGGACCTGTCCCTCCCGATGCTCGCTGCGGCGTCGGCGCGCGCCCGCGACGAACAGATCGCGGATCGCTGTCACGTCGTCCTCGCGTCGATGGATCATCTTCCCGTCGCGAGCCGCTCATGCGATTTACTCGTCGCTCACGGCATCTGGAATCTGGCCCGCACGGGTGCGGAGTTTCGCGCTGCCCTCAGCGAAGCTGCCCGAGTCGCCTCCTCCGGCGCCGCGCTCTTCGTTTTCACATTCTCTCGTGACACCCTCGCGGAAGCGGCGCAACCGGTCGCCGGAGAGTCATTCGTCTTCGCGGGTGCTCACGGAGAGCCGCATGTGTTCCTGACCGCGGAGCAATTGGTGAGCGAACTTGCGGGTTGCGGCTTCGCGCCCGATCCCACACTCCCGTTGCGCCAGCTGAATTCCCGCGGTTCGAATGGGCTGGTGGCCATTGGTTCGCCCGTCATCTGGGAAGGAGCGTTTCGCCTCCTCGCGACACGATAGGATCGGGAGTTCGTGGATGAATTGCTGTCAACGGCGATACGCCCGATCGCCGCGCGAACCCTGCTGGTGTCCGGCACCGCAACCGCAATTGCGGTGTTTGCCGGCGTGCCGATCGGTTATCTCATCGCCCGCTACGCCTTTCGCGGCCGCACGTTGATTCTCAGTTTCATCAACACCGGCATGGGGCTGCCGCCGGTCGTCGTCGGCCTGTTCGTCTGGCTGCTGCTGGTCCGTAGTGGGCCGCTCGGCGCCCTCGATCTCGTCTATACCAAGACCGGCATGATCGCGGCCCAGGTCGTGATTGCGCTTCCCGTGATTATCGGTTTTACGACTGCGTCCTTTCAGGCGCTGCCTCCGCGGTTGCCCGACCTGCTCATCGTGCTCGGCGCCGGCCGGCTCCGTACGATCTGGCTGATGGCAGGCGAAGCGAGGCTCGGGCTGCTGGTGGCGGTGATGGGCGGGTTCGGCGCAGCAGTGTCCGAACAGAGTGCGTCGATGATCGTCGGCGGCAACCTCGAACGGAGCACGCGCGTCCTGACGACGGCGATTGTCACTGAGACCAGCCGCGGCGAAGTAGAACGGGCGCTGGCGCTCGGGCTCGTGCTGCTGGCGATCGCGTTTGTCATCAATTTCACGCTGACGGTCGTGCAGCAGCGTCATCGCGCCTGATGCAGGTCGAGCTCCGCGATGTCCGCTTCGACCGCGACGGCCGTCGTGTGCTGGATATCGCCGCCCTGCAGCTGCGAAGCGGCGCCATCACTGCGATCCTGGGTCCGAACGGGTCCGGCAAGACGACGCTGCTGCGCCTGATCGCTGGTCTGGAACGACCGCGATCAGGAATCGTTCGCGTGGGGAACAGCCACGTGGTCTCAGGTCGTGACGTCGCCTATCTCTTCCAGGAGCAGGTGTTCCTGCGCCGGTCGGTGCGGGAGAACCTCGAACTCGGGCTGCGCATGCGCGGCGTCACTGAGACGGAGGTCCGGAAGCGGATCGATGAGGCGCTCAGCCTGCTGGGAATCAGCCATCTCCTCGATCGCCGGGCCGATCGTCTGTCAGGTGGCGAAGGCCGTCGTGTCGACCTGGCGCGAGCACTCTGCCTGCGGGCGCCGCTCGTGCTGCTCGACGAGCCCCTCGACGGCCTGGATCGCCGAACGCAGTCGCGGCTGCTCGACGAACTGCCGCACGTGCTGAGCGTGTTCGACGCCACGACGGTCCTCGTGACGCACAGCCGCGACGAGGCGTTCCGGCTCGCGGACGATCTGGTCGTGATCGTCGACGGACGCGTCCTTGCCGCCGGAGACAAGCGGATGGTGGCGGCCAATCCACGCGTGGCGGGAGTGGCCGACGTGCTCGGGTACACGGTGATCGTCGTGGACGGACGGACAGTGGCCGTGCCCCCTCACGCATGGTCGCTCGCAACCGACGGATGGGCGATGCACGTCGACGGGGTGCTGGACCTGGTCGACTGGCAGGAAGTGGTTGGAAGGATCGGGACCACGACCGTTCGAATTCCCGTCCAACGTGGCACGCAGATCCCGAATCGCGGCGAGCGTGTTCACGTCAGGGCAGACTCCTTGTACGAGCTGGAGTAGCGAGCCAACAGCGCACCAATCCCCAAGCACCAATCACAAATCCCAAATCGCATTCACGATTCACGATTCACGATTGAAAGTAAGAATATCCCCGTGTCCCGTCGTGTCGTCTGGCTCCTTGCCATCAGCTCCGGCTGCATCGTCGCCAACCTCTATTACGCTCAGCCGCTTCTGGCCGACATGGCGCGTGAGTTCGCGGTGTCGGCTACGCAGATCGGCGCCGTGGCCATGTTCGGCCAGCTCGGCAGCGCCATCGGCATGCTGCTGTTCGTCCCGCTGGGCGACAAGCAGGAGCGACGCGGCCTGATCGCGCTGCTGCTCGGGGCAGGAGCGCTGACGCTGGCGGCGATGGCCCTCGCTCCCTCCCTGTGGTGGCTGTGCGTCGCCAGTTTCCTGCTCGGGACGACGACCGCCTCGGTGCATGTCATCGTCCCGCTGGCCGCGCATCTTGCTCCTGCGGCGGAGCGCGGCAAGGTCGTGGGAACCGTGATCAGCGGTCTGCTGATCGGAGTGCTGCTGGCTCGCACGTTCAGCGGCGTGTTCGGCGATCACTTCGGATGGCGCGCGGTCTACTGGGTCGCGACCGTCATCATGCTCACACTTGCCGTCGTCGTGCGGATGATGCTTCCCGCGAGCCGTCCTGACGAGGCTCCCGCATGGCTGGACCTGATGAAGTCGATCGTCACCCTCGCCCGCGAGCACGGCGTGGTTCGTGAAGCGGCGTTCATCGCGTTCCTGATGTTCTCGAGCTTCGCTGCGTTGTGGACGACGCTGGTCTTCCTGCTGCGAACGCCTCCCTTCGACTATGGAACGACTGCGGCCGGCATGTTCGGGTTGCTCGGAGCCGCCAGCGCCACGGCAGCGCCGCTGGTCGGCCGCTTCTCGGACCGGTTCAGCCCTGGTCGCGTGGTCCTCATTGCGATTGCGACGACGCTTGCCGGCTATCTGGTCCTGGCTCTCACCGGACGCACGCTCGCGGGACTGATCGCCGCGATCATTCTGATCGACGCGGGCGTGCAGTCGTGCCATGTCGCCAACCAGTCGCGCATCTACGCGGTGGCGCCGCATGCACGAGGCCGGCTGAACACCGTCTACATGGTGGCGTTCATGTCGGGCGGGGCAGCCGGCGCGTACATGGGCCCACTCGGCTTGAAGCTGGGCGGGTGGGCCGGCTTCTGCGCGTTTCCAATTGGCGTGCTGGTCATCGCCCTGCTGTTTTCACTGCGCGCCCAAGCAGTGAACACACCCACACCTGCTGTCGTGGCGCGGACCCTCTCAGGTCCGCGCGGATAAGGCTGACGGGCCTGGTTCCCAGGCGGCGTATGTTCAATTTCCGCCGCGGCCTGGCCCATATTCCGGCGGCCATCCCGTCGGCTGTGCATCGGGCAGGTTGAACAGCACGGCGTGGACCTCCTGAATCATCCCCTTCTTCACCGCGAAGAACTCGGCGACGAGACGATCATTGGAAGTGGCGACGCTCTGGCTCTTCATCCCGTCCTTGAGGCCGAAGCGGACGATGGACAGCACGATGCCGCGTTCGGTGTCGACGACCGGATATCGGCGGTCCCACAGGTTGCGGCCGATGAATCGACCCGAATCGAACCCTTCTGCGGCCGAGACGAACGCGCCGTCGCGCACCATACCGGTTGTCTGCACGCCGTTCTCGAATCGTCGCGCGTCGGGCAGCAAGGCGGCCGGATGGTAGTCCTTGGTCCCGTTGGTCTGGAACGCGCGCCAGTAGCTTTCCGCGGCAGCGATCAGGCCGTAGTACGAGTCCTGATCGGCTTCGCGAATCGAGAGCTGGAGGGCAGGCGACACCTCCTTCAGGTTGTCCGGGCCCCACAGACGGTCGGCCTCGCCCTGGTTCGCCTTGATCGTTTCGACTTCGGTAATCTTTCCGCTCGCGACCTTCAACCGCACCATGATACATCGTCTTGCTACCGTCGGTGTTCTGAACGACCGCCTCGGTGGCGACGTCGCCGAGCCGTTCGTTGACGATGTCCCAGCGGTAGACGGTCCTGTCGGCGCTGTCCCAGAACGCCGCGGCCAGTTGGACGGTCTTGCCGTTGAGGGTGATCTTCGCGTTGGGCGCGAGGGCAACGGCGGCCGGCGTGTTGGCCGTGAGCGCCTTGATGTAAGTGTCGACGACGCCGGTGAGGCAGGCGCGATTGCACGCGGCAGGTGCCTGGGCCAGCGGCGCGGCGACGAATGCGACCGCGAGTGCGACCGCGACGGACGAGAACGTGAGGAGTTTCATGGCGCGGATTCTACCCGCGATAGGGGCTGCGGCACGGCCGCGGGTGTCGAGTGACGCCTCGTGCATACCTGCTTGGTTCACCCGTCACGGTTCACAAACGGGGGAACGGGGGAACGGAGACGAACGGAGGTAGCGCGTTCGTCGGCCGTCAGCAGCCCCCCGATCGTCTCCGCTTCCCCGTTCCTCCGTTTGTGAACCCGTTACCTCCGCAACCTCCGTCGGGAACGAACTTCGATTACGCCGGATAGTCGAGTCCGGCGCTCGCGAGGGCCTGCTCGTAGTCCTCACGCGTGTTGAGGTTTCGCAGCGTCTGCAACTGGGGATCGGCGGTAATCTCGGACGGCATGACACGGCGCGTGCTCACGCGTTCGTAGAGAAACACCGGCCGCAATCGATCGTGCGCGAGCAGATCCTCGACGTGTGGAAGCGTCGCTCGCCGGTAGACGGCGGAGAGCGGATGCGGGAAGCCGTCGATTTCCATGACCGCGACGTCGAAACCGCGGGACAGGTCGATCATCTCGGTCACGAAGCCCTGGACCAGCAGCGGCACGTCGCAGCTCGTGACATACGCAGCGTCAACTGCGTCGGGTAGCGCCTTCAGGCCTGCTCGCAGTCCCTCGAGGGGACCACGGGCCTCGCGCTCGTCGTGCGTGATGATCACTGCCGGCGGCAGCGCCGGAAGTTCCTGGCCTGGCGCGGCGACCACGACCACGGGTGAGACGACCTGTCCAAGCAGGCGCACGACCCGCTGCAACATCGTCTCGGGCCCGAAGGGAAGCAACGCCTTCGACGTGCCCATGCGCGAGGACCTGCCTCCGGCGAGCACAATCCCGCCGTAGGATTTGTGAGTTGCGATTTGTGATTTGTGAGTTCCGGATTGCGATTTGTGATTCACGGGGGTGCTTGGGTGCTCCGGTGCACAATTCACAAATCACAACTCACAAATCACAGATCGCAAATTTAATCGCGATTCACGAATCACGATTCACGAATCACAAGATCAGGTTGGCATCCCGAGCCAGCAGCCAGCGGCCGTCCCGCTGCTTTCGGAGAATAGTGAGCGTGTAACCGGAGCGATGCACCGGTGCGCCATCGGCGGGCGTCATCGTGATGTCGATGTGATTTCGCAGGTACGCCACGTCGCCGAGCACCTCGAGCTCCACAATCGAGGCGCGCCCATCGATGGTGACGTTCTTCATACTCTCGGCCGCCGCCGCAAATGCGGCTTTGCCGAATGGTTCATGCCCCGGGACCATGAATACCACGTCGTCCGCCATCAGGCTCAGCACCGTCGCTGTGTCACCATCGCGGCTCGCGTTCATCCACGTGTCGATTAGCTCTCGAATCGCTTTTTCGTCGTCGAAGGGCGTCACTCGTAAACTCCCAACTCCCAACTCCCAACGCCCAAGGCGCGAATCGCCAACTCCCAACCTACCACCGTCGCACAACCGCCCGAACTCCGAATCGTTGGGGTTGGGCAAGCGTCAGACGTGGAAGTTGGGAGTTTGGAGTTCACACCTTCATCCCCAGCCGGATCAGCGCCTCTCGCGTTCCCGCCTGGCCCAGCAGCGTGCGGAACGCGCGGACCGCGGGACGATCTGCCCGTGACTTCGGCGTCACGAAGTCGTAGTCCTCGTGCTGCACCGGGATGAAACCCAGTCCGGTATTTCGAGCGATCGTATCGAGCGTCACTCCCCAGTCGGCGCGGCGCTGGCGAACCGCCGCGGCCACCGCGTTGTGGTTCCGGGGTTGAATTGCATAGCCGGGCGGACGGGCGCCGCCGAGCAGTCGATCGATCAAGGCCCGCGTGCCGCTGCCCTGATTGCGATTGACCATCATGCAGGCGGGATCGCGCAGCGCCATAGCGATCGCATCGCCGGCGGAGCGCTCCTCGAACCGCTGATCACCTTTGCGGAAGACGATTCCCTGCATCCGACCGTAGCCGGCAATCAGCTCGAGTGTGCGGGTCAGGAACGGCCGGTTGTATTCACCCGTGTGCGGATCCAGCAGGTGAATCCCGGCGAGGTCACACTCGCCGCGTTTGGCCGCTTCCAGACCGGCGAGGCTTCCGACGGCGACGAACTTCGGCCGGATGCCGCGCTGCTCCAGCTCGCTGAGCAGGTAATCGAGTCCGACGCAGTGGCTGCCGATCACGACGAGATCAGCCAGCTGCAGCTCGGGACTGAGCAGGTGTACGTCGATGATCGTGCCGGCCGGCACGATCTCGTCATGCCGGCCGATGATCGTGAAGCCGTCGGCGCGGCTGAACGTTGTCACGCTGCCGGAGCCTTGCCCCATCGGATACGCCACCAGGGCGTGATCCGCGGAATGTCGTCGACTCCGGAGCCGATTGCAGAATGCGCGAGCCGACTCCCCGGCGGATCGCGGATTCTGCGCCGCATCGACCAGGCCGACCAGCAGGTATTCGGTCCGGCCGATCTCGCTGTTGACGCGCACGGACAGCGTCGCCGGCACGACGGCGCGCGCCTGGATGCCACGCCCGCTCATCGCCGTGAGCACGGGAGCGACGAACTCGTGGAACGTGAAGATCGCGGAGGTCGGGAACCCGGGAAGCACCACCACCGGACGGCCGCCGGTTGCCGCCAGGCAGATCGGCTTGCCCGGTTTCAGCGCGACGCCATGCGCGACGATGCCGGGGTCCGTGAGCTCGGCGACGACGCGATACGAGACGTCACCAGCGCCTTTGCTGGTCCCGCCCGAGAGCAGGACGACGTCGGCGACTTCCAGTGCTTCCCCCAGTCGGCCCCGCAAGGCATCGAGGTCATCGCGAACGATCCCGAAGCGTCTCGGCTCACCACCCAGCTCGCGCACCGCGTCGGCGATCACCTGCGCGTTCGAATCGTAGACACGTGCCGGCTGCATCGGCTCGCCGGGGGCGAATGATCTCGTCGCCGGTCGAGATGATGGCGACAATCGGACGGCGCCAGACATCAACCGCTGTGACTCCGATGGCGGCGAGGACGCCGGTATCGCGGCTGGCCAGGATCTGACCGCGACGAAGAACGATTTCGCCGGCGGTTACGTCCGTTCCGGCGAACGACACGCCGCTGCCGGCGGTCACGGCGCGGCCGATGCGTAGTTCCTGGCCGTCCACGTGCGCGTGCTCGACCATGACGACGGCATCCGCACCGCGCGGCATCATCCCGCCGGTTGCGATGGCCACAGCATTCCCGCGCGTGGTCTCCGTTGTGGGCACGATGCCGGTATGAATGATCTCGCTTGCGAGTCGCACGCGACGGGGAACCTCTTCCGACGCCCCGAACGTGTCGGCGGCAATGACAGCGAAGCCGTCGACGTTCGATCGATCGAAGGACGGCACGTCGACTGGCGCGGCGACGTCAGCAGCCAGGACGCGATCAAGCGCCTGGTCGAGTGACACCTGCTCGACGCCGCGGGGCGCCAGGTTCAACACCCGTCGGAATCGCCGCTCCGCTTCATCCCGATCGAGGACGTGAAGGAACTGCTCCTGTTCATGCATAGAGCCACACGTCCACTTCCGCGCCGGCAGCGTAGCCCTCGCTGTCATCCCCGACGATCACGAATCCATCGGCGCGCGTCGTCGACGACAGCACCGAGGCGCCGGACACCGCGATTGGTTCGACGTCGTGACCGGCGACGCGTACGCGAGCGTAGTCCAGGCGTCCGATTGGTGAGCTGATTTTCCTCGTGAGCGTTCCACGCACGGATCGGTAGGGCCACTCCGCTGATCGCCCTCCGAGGGCGCGGATGGCACGTCCGGCGAAGAAATCGTACGCGCAGAGCGCGGATACTGGGTTGCCGGGCAACAGGAATACCAAACGGTGGCCGAGCCGGCCCATGCCGGTCGGACTGCTCGGCCGCATCGCCACGCCGTGCACGGCCAGTTCGCCGTGCTGCGCGAGGAGCGCTGGCGCAAAGTCTTCGATGCCGACGCTGGAGCCGCCGGAGACAATCACGATGTCCGCGTCCACCTGCAGTGCGTCGAGAATCGCGTCCTCGTCATCACGGAATCAGACCTGGGAAGTGGACCGCGGCGCCGTCGCGTTCGGCCAGCGCGGCCAGCATCGGTCCGTTCGAGTCGGTGATCTTGAAGTCGCGCGGACGAGTGCCCGACGGGAGCAGCTCATTGCCCGTGATCACGAGCCTGACGATCGGTCGCCGGACGACGCGGACGTCGGTCATACCGATCGAGCTGATCACGCCGACGTCCTGCGGGCGCAGTACACGGCCCGACTGAAGCAGCGTCGTGCCCGTGACGATGTCCTCGCCGCGAGCTCCGATGTTCTTGCCTGGCGAGACGGTCTCAGTCGCGTACACCGTGCCGCCATCATCGCGCTCGGCGTATTCGGCCGGCAAGACAGCGTCGCCGCCGAGTGGTATCGGCGCACCCGTCATGATCCGCACGGCCTGGCCGGCCAGCACGGAGCCGACGAAAGCCGAGCCGGGCATCGCATCGCCCACGACCAGCAGCGGAACACGGTTGTATGCGGTCGCACCTTCGGTGGAATCGGCGATGACGGCATACCCGTCCATCGTCGCGCGGTCGAAGCCGGGGACGTCCACCGTGCTGACGATTGGCTTCCGCCAGCACGCGCTCTGCCGCCCCGCGCAGGGGAACTGATTCCGATTCGAGCACGCGCACGTGCGAGTCCAGCCAGTCCAGCGCGGCCTGCACCGTGTGGCGATGCGAGAAGCCGTGCATCCGGACGTCACGGGGCGGGGAATTGCTCACGGTGCGAGGGCGGCACTCGAGGGTGCGAGGCAGATGCTCGAGGGTGCGAGGGGGACACTCGAGGGTGCGAGAGAGATGCTCGCGGGTGCGAGGGGGACACTCGAGGGTGCGAGGGGGACACTCGAGGGTGCGAGGGAGACGCTCGAGGGTGCGAGGGGGACAGCTCGAGGGTGCGAGGGCGATGCTCGAGGGTGCGAGGCGAGACGCTCGAGGGTGCGAGGCAGACGCTCGAGGGTGCGACGGGGACACTCGCGGGTGCGAGGGAGATGCTCGCGGGTGCGAGGGGGACACTCGAGGGTGCGAGGGAGACACTCGCGGGTGCGAGGGAGATGCGCGCGGGTGCGAGGCGGACACTCGCGGGTGCGAGGGGGACACTCGCGGGTGCGAGGGGGATGCTCGAGGGTGCGAGGGGGACGCTCGAGGGTGCGAGGGAGACACTCGAGGGTGCGAGGGGGATGCTCGCGGGTGCGAGGGGGACGCTCGAGGGTGCGAGGGGGATGCTCGAGGGTGCGAGGGGGACACTCGCGGGTGCGAGGGCGATGCTCGCGGGTGCGAGGGAGACGCTCGCCGGTGCGATGGTGATGGGGATTGGTGCAATGTTGATTGTGGCTCTCGCAGGGTCGATGACCGATGGTTCAGTGACGGCTATCGTTGGCGCGAGTCCCTTTCTCGCACGTTCGTTTGCGGTGATTGTCGGGCGCGAGCCTGAATCCTGTCGCTCGGTAGAGTCTCCGGCGGTCTGGTGCTGACGATCTCTCCGCATAACGCGGATCACCAAGTGTGATGCCCAATCAGCTCGGAGTCGCACCATCGTCGATCCGGATCTCACCGACAGAGTTCACGATCGCACCGGGAAAGTCAGCCGCGCAAACGCGACCATCGGGTTCCGACCACAAGCATCACGGTCGCACCTGCGCCGTCACCCTCGCACCGCCGAGCGTCCGCCTCGCACCTGCGAGTGTCGCCCTCGCACCACGAGCATCACCCTCGCACCGTCGAGCGTCCGCCTCGCACCTGCGAGTATCGCCCTCGCACCGCGAGCGTCACGCCTCGCACCTACGAGCATCACCCTCGCACCGTCGAGCGTCCGCCCTCGCACCTGCGAGTATCGCCTTCCCTTACTGCACGACCGGCACCTGGCCTTCGAGAATCTGGCCTCCGCCGAAGCTCATACGGTGCGGCACTTCGCCTCCGGGAGTGATCCTCACGGCGCAGTATTTGAACTCCGGGATCTTGCCGAACGGGTCCAGCACCGGGTTGGTCAGCAGGTTCGCCGCAGCCTCGTAATAGCAGAACGGCACGAACACCGCTCCTCTCGGCATGCCATCGTCGGCGCGCGCGTAGAGCGAGATGCTGCCTCGCCGCGAGACGATCGTGACGACCCCGCCCGGCGCGACACCGAACTGGTCGAGGTCGAGCGGATGGATCGACGCAACCGGCTCCGGCTCGAGGTAATCGAGGTTGGAGGACCGGCGAGTCATCGAGCCGGTGTGCCAGTGCTCGAGCTGCCGGCCGGTGATGAGCACCTGCGGATACTCGGCGTCCGGCCGCTCGGCTGCGGAAATCAGATCGGCGGGGACGAATTTCGCCCGGCCGCTCTCGGTGGGGAAGTTGTCGATGAAGACGACCGGATCGCCGGGGTCGCCTTCATTCACGCAGGGATACGTCACTGACGACTCGCGTTCGAGCCGGTCCCAGGTGATGCCGGCGATCGAGTCCATGCACAGTCGCATCTCGTTGAACACGTCGCGCGCGTGCGGGTAGTTCCAGTCGAGCCCCATCCGCTGCGCGATCTCGATGATCAACTCGAGATCCGGACGTGCATCTCCGGGCGCATCCAACGCTTGGCGTCCCAGCTGCACCATGCGGTCGGTATTGGTGACGGTACCGACCTTTTCCGGCCAGGCGGTGGCCGGCAGCACGACGTCGGCGAGATAGGCCGTCTCGGTCAGGAAGATGTCCTGCACGACGCAGTGATCGAGTGCGGCCATGGCTGCGCGCGCATGATCGACGTCGGGGTCCGACATCGCCGGGTTCTCACCCATGATGTACATCCCGCGGATCTCATGCTTCTTCGCGGCGTTCATGATCTCGACGACGGTCAGGCCCGGATCCGGATCGAGCTCGGTCCGCCAGAGTTGCTCGAACCGCTGCCGGGCTTCCGGCTCGTTCACGCGCTGGTAGTCAGGGAAGAACATCGGGATCAGTCCGGAGTCGGACGCCCCCTGCACGTTGTTCTGGCCGCGCAGCGGGTGCAGGCCCGAGCCGGGCTTGCCGATCTGACCGGTGGCGAGCGCCAGCGCGATCAGGCAGCGCGCATTGTCGGTGCCGTGCACGTGCTGGGAGATGCCCATGCCCCAGAGGATCATCGAACTTTTCGCCGTCGCATACAGCCGTGCGACTTCGCGGATCGTCTGCGCGTCGATGCCGCAGATCGGCGCCATCTGCTCGGGCGTGAACTTCTTGACGTTCTCCGCAAGTTCGGCGTAGCCGGACGTCCGATCGGCGATGAACTTCTCGTCCGCGAGCCCTTCCGTCACGATGACGTTGAGCATGGCGTTCAACAGCGCCACGTCCGTGTCCGCGTTGAACTGCAGCACGTACGTGGCGTGACGGGCGAGGTCACCGCGACGGGGGTCCGCCACGATCAGCTTCGTGCCGGCCTTGACGGCGTTCTTGATCCAGGTGGCCGCCACCGGATGGTTGACCGTCGGGTTGGCGCCGATGACGATGACCACTTCGGCGTTGGCGACGTCACGGACCTGGTTCGACACCGCGCCAGAGTTGATCCCTTCCATCAGCGCGGCGACGCTCGAGGCGTGGCACAAGCGCGTGCAATGGTCGACGTTGTTCGATCCGAAGCCGGTGCGCACCAGTTTCTGGAACAGGTAGGCCTCTTCGTTCGTGCCCTTCGCAGATCCGAACCCGGCGAGCGCACGCTTCCCGTAGCGATCACGGATATCGCGAAGTCCCTTGGCGGAAAATTCCAGCGCTTCTTCCCAGGTCGCTTCGCGGAAGACCTGCTGCCAGTTGTTGGGATCGACAACGAAGTCCCTCGTCTTCGCCACCTCCGGCTTGCGAATGAGCGGCTTGGTCAGGCGATGCGGGTGCTGGACGTAGTCGAAGCCGTACCGTCCCTTGACGCACAGACGGCTGGAGTTCGCGGGGCCGTCCTTGCCCTGGACGTAGAGGATCTTGTTGTCCTTGACGTTGTAGGTGAGCTGACAGCCGACGCCGCAGTAGGGGCAGACCGAATCGACCTTTTTCTCGGGGACGGTCAGGGCAACGTCGCGGGCCGGCATCAGGGCGCCGGTCGGGCACGCCTGGACGCACTCGCCGCAGGCCACGCACGTCGAGTTTCCCATCGGGTCGTCGAGATCGAACACGATCTTGGAGTGATTGCCGCGGAACGCGTAGCCGATCACGTCGTTGACCTGCTCCTCCCGGCATGCGCGGACGCAGCGCTTGCACTGGATGCAGGCGTCGAGGTGTACCGCCATGGCGGGATGCGAGAGGTCTTCCACCGGCTGGGGGCGCTCGCCGAAGCGGGGCTTGCCGATGCGCATCTTCCTGGCCCACACGTCGAGTTCCGAATTGAGCGTGTAGTCTGCTTCCGGGACGTCCGCCAGCAGCAGTTCCAGAGACATCTTCTGGCTCAGGAGGGCCCGTTCGTTGTTCGTCGTGACCTCCATGCCGTCCTTCGGATACCGGCAGCAGGACGGCGCCAGAACGCGCTCGCCCTTGATCTCCACCATGCACGTCCGGCAATTGCCGTCCGGTCGCATGCCGTCCATGTAGCAGAGCCGCGGGATTTCGATGCCGTGATGATCGGCGGCCTGGAGGATCGTCTGATCCGCAGGGGCCACCACCTTCTCGCCGTTGAGCGTGAAGGAAACGAGCTGCGTGTCGGTGAGGGTCTGATGCATGACGTTAGTTGGGGGAGCTGAAGCCCGCCCTACAGCACTTCTTTCGGGAAGTACTTCAAGACCGAGAGAACCGGGTTCGGCGCGGCCTGACCGAGTCCGCAGATCGACGCGTCCATCATCGCCTGCGACAATTCCTTGAGCAGCGGCTGGTCCCATTTCTTCGCCCGCATGAGATCCAGCGCTTTCTCCGTGCCGACGCGGCACGGCGTGCACTGGCCGCACGACTCGTCGGCGAAGAACTTCATCAGATTGCGCGCGGTGCCGGTTGCCGAGTCCTTGTCCGAGAAGACGACGATTGCCGCGGAACCGATGAAGCAGCCGTACGGAGTCAGGGTGTCGAAGTCGAGTGGGAGGTTCGCCATCGACGCCGGCAGGATGCCTCCGGAGGCCCCTCCCGGCAGGTAGCCGTAGAGCGCGTGTCCCTCGACCATGCCGCCGCAATACTCGTCGATCAGTTCCTGCAGGGTGATGCCGGCAGGCGCGAGGTGCACCCCGGGCGTCTTGACGCGGCCGCTGACGGAGAACGATCGCAGGCCCTTGCGGCCGTTACGCCCGTGGCCGGAGAACCAGTCCGCCCCTTTCTCGATGATCTCGCGCACCCAGTGCAGCGTTTCCATGTTGTGCTCGAGCGTCGGCCGTCCGAACAGGCCGATCTGCGCCACGTAGGGCGGACGCAGTCGCGGCTCGCCGCGCTTGCCCTCGATCGACTCGATCATCGCGGACTCTTCGCCGCAGATGTAGGCGCCGGCGCCGCGGCGCAGGTAGAACGCGGGCAGCGGGCAGGGCGGGTCGGCCTGCAGTGCGGCAAGTTCCTTCTGCAGGATGGCGCGGCAGCCGTGGTACTCGTCGCGCAGGTAGATGTAGACAGCATCGATACCAACTGCCCAGGCCGCGATAATCGCGCCCTCGATGAAGCGATGTGGATCGCGCTCGAGATAGTAACGATCCTTGAATGTGCCCGGCTCGCCTTCGTCGATGTTGATCGCCATCAGCCGCGGGGCCGGTTCCTGCGAGACCAGCTGCCACTTGCGGCCGGCCGGAAATCCGGCGCCGCCGAGGCCGCGTAATCCCGAGTGCTCCATGAGCGCCACCACGTCGGCCCTGGTGCGTTCACCCTTCCCGCACGCAGCGGCGAGCGCGTAACCGCCACCGGCTCTGTACGCGTCGTAGTCGATGTGGCCCGGCGTCACGGTCGCGAAGTGCGGATGCATGAACGCTTCGTCGGCCCGCGGGTGAGTGATGTGTCCGTCCTGCACAGCTGCCGCGACATTCTCGACCGTCGCGTGAGGAATCGGGTTCTGTCCAACGACTGCGACCGGAGCGGTCTCGCAACGCCCCACGCAGGGTGCGTGGAGGACACGGATGCCGGAACCAAGGACACCAGGAAGTCTGTCCAGGAGGTCGTGCGAACCGGCAAGGTCGCAGGCGATTGAATCGCACACGCGGACGGTAATCGCCGCCGGCGCCTCTTCCCCGTCCTTCACCACGTCGAAGTGGTGATAGAAGGTCGCCACCTCGTAGACCTCGGCCATGGACATCTTCAACTCGCCGGCCAGAGCGACGAGATGAAGGTCGGCCAGGCACTTGTACTTGTCCTGGATCAGGTGGAGGAACTCGATCAGCAGATCCGGACGGCGCGGCGCGTCGCCAAGCAGCGCGAGGACCTCTTCCCTGGCCTTTGGATCAACCTGGCGGCCTTTGGGAGTGCCTCTGACGCGGGCTCGCTTGCCCTTCGGACCCTGTGGCGGGTTGCTGACGGCGGCGGAAGACGGAGAATGGGGCGTACGATCGCTCATTGGAAAGTAGGGGTAACAGCCAATGCTATCATCAGTTTACGGCCTGCATGCACGTTGAATTCCTCGGTATTCCGCGCCAGCGGGCGGGTGTGACCGACGTCGAGATCGACGCGGAAACCCTTGGTGACGTGCTCCATGAATTGGCCGCGCGGTTTCCCGGGCTCCATGATGTGGTCGGCAACGGGCAACTGCACCCGTCCGTCGTCGCTAACCTCAACGGCGACGAGTTCGTCAGCGACCCCGATCGGAAACTCGCCGCGCACGATCATCTCTTGATCCTGTCCGCAGATGTCGGGGGATAGCGGAATTGAGGATCAATTTGAACATCGAAACATTGATTGATCGACTGCTCAATCGCTCGACCAATTCGTCAATCGTCCATTAGTCAACCGTCAATTACATGCCCTTCGGCTACAACGGTTCGTATCTGCGCATCGACGCGTCCACCGGCACGGCAACCCGTGTCCCGTTGACGGACGAGGTCCTGCGTCAGTACATCGGCGGCAGCGGCCTGGGCGCACGGCTGCTGCTGGACGAGGGCGGGGCCGGCGCCGCGCCACTGTCGCCAGAGGCACCACTCGTCTTCGCGTTCAGTCCTCTCGTGGGGAGCCCACTCACCACATCCGCCAAGTTCGCAGTGGTCAGCAAGAGCCCGCTGACCAATCGCTTCAACGATTCGTTGGCGAGCAGCGGCTTCGCCCTGGCAGGCAAGCGCTCGGGAGCCGACGCGATCGTGATCGTCGGGCGTGCGGCAACGCTGTCCGTGGTGATCATCGACGATGGCGAGGTTCGATTCGAATCGGCGGCAGAGGTGCAGGGCGAATCCTGTCCGACCACCGAAGCGGTGCTGCGCGCCCGCCTTGGGCCGGACTTCCGCATCGCGGCGATCGGACCGGCGGGAGAGCGTGGCGTCCGCTACGCGACCATCTCGCACGACGGCCGTCACGCCGGACGGGGCGGCAGCGGCGCGGTGCTGGGTAGCAAGAGCATCAAGGCCATCGCCGTTCGCGGCACCAAGTACTGCGCCTACGCCGATCCACGCCGCGTGACCGGGCTGAGTCGCGAGCTGTCGAAGCGATCGATGGGACCGGCGACGGCCAAATACCGGGAGCTGGGCACGGCGACGAACATCCTGACGTTCAACCGGTTCGGCACGCTCCCGACGCGCAACTTCCAGACGGGCAGCTTCGACGCCGCGTCGAATCTCTCGCCGCAGGAGCTGAGCGCCGGCCGCGCGAAGACCCGCGCCAGCTGCGTGGCGTGCACCATCGGTTGCGAGCACATCTACGCCCTGGGCCGCGATCCGCGGGGCGGTTCCGGGACGGGAGATCCGGGAAGCCGGGTGGATTCCGCTGAAGGCGGCGCCGGCGTCAGGGTGGAATACGAGAGCCTGTTCGCGCTCGGGTCGTTGTGCGGCGTCGGCGACGCGGATGTCGTCCTCCGCGCAACGCAGCTCTGCGACGAGTTGGGCCTCGACACGATCAGCGCCGGAGGAACGATCGCCTTCGCGATGGAGTGCGTCGAGCGCGGCCTGCTCGACGAGCCCTGGCTGCAATTCGGAAGCGGTGAGGCGCTGCTGCAGGCCCTGGCCCTGATCGGCCGTCGAGAGGGTGTCGGCGCCCTGCTCGCGGACGGCAGCCGGCGCGTCGCGGAAATCATCGGCGGTGGCAGCATTGCCTTCGCGCCGCAGGTCAAAGGACTGGAGATCCCGGGCTACGAACCACGGGCGTTGCAGACAATGGCGCTCGGGTTCGCCGTGGGCGCGCGCGGCGCCGACCACAATCGGAGCGGCGCGTACGAAGTCGATTTCTCGGACAAGGTCGATCGCCGCCACGCGACGATCGCGTCGGTGCGTCATGCGATCGAGACCGAAGATCGCGCCGCACTCATGGACTCGCTGATTCTGTGTAAGTTCCTGCGCGGGGTCTTTACCGACTTCTATGCCGAGTCCGCCGACATGCTCCAGGCGGTCACGGGATGGGACGTGTCCGCAGCCGAACTCCACGATACCGCCCGTCTCATCGTCGCCACGAAGCAGCAGTTCAACGTGCTGGCAGGGTGGACCACCGCCGAGGACACGTTGCCGGATCGGTTCCTGAATACCCCGTTACCAAACGACCCGGAAGCAGTATTGACGCGCGAGCGGCTCGACGCGCTGGTTGCCGAATATCACCGGCAGCGGGCGGAAGAGCGGGGATGATCCGTCGTTTGTCATTTGTGATTTTCGATTTGTGATTTGTGATTGCGATTTGTGATTTTGAGAATGGTGATCGTCGCTCGCATGAGCCTGCATGCCTGATGGCAATTACAAATCACAAATCACAAATCACAAATCGGCTTTATACCGGCTGCCCGCGGATCAGCCGGATCAGCAGGAAGATCACCGCAATCACCAGCAGGATGTGGAGTGCACCGCCCAGCGTGTAGGACGTCACCATCCCGAGCAGCCAGAGCAGCACGAGCACGACTACGAGAAAGAGAATCATCGTTGGCTCCTGTCGAGTCGTTTTAGCTAATCCGGTGCCAATTGAGGTCGCGGGCCTGACAAGGGCCCACGCCACGTGGTCTGGTGGGAACACCTGACTTCCGCGCCACGGGATACGGTCCTTCGGCTTAGGCTGACAAGCGGATCGCGGCGCGGAGATATCGCGCCGTCCGGCTCTCGGCTGCTGTTGCTACCTGATCCGGCCGCCCTTCGGCGACGATCCGACCGCCGTCATCGCCCGCCCCCGGACCGACGTCCACGATCCAGTCGCTTGCGCTGATGATGTGCATGTCGTGCTCGACGACGATGACCGTATTGCCGGCGTCGACCAGTTCGTGCAGCTGTGTGACGAGTCGCTCCACGTCGGAAGGGTGCAGGCCGGTCGTCGGTTCATCGAGGATGTACAGGGTGTTACCGAGCTGGGTCCGCTGCAGCTCCGTCGCAAGCTTGATTCGCTGCGCTTCGCCGCCGGAGAGCTCCGTCGCCGGCTGGCCGAGCCGCAGGTATCCCACACCGACGTCGCGGAGGGCGCGTAACGCTCGGCAGATCGCCTGCTCGCTGGCGAAGAAGTCCCACGCTTCGTCTACCGTCATCCCGAGCACGTCGGCGATGTTCTTTCCCCGGTAGGCGACTTCCAGTGTCCTGGCGTTGTACCGCGTGCCGTGACACGTCGGGCACGGGGCATACACGCTCGGGAGGAACAGCAGTTCAACCATCACGAACCCCTCACCGGCGCACGTCTCGCAGCGTCCCTTCGCGACATTGAACGAGAACCGCCCGGCGTCGTAGCGCCGCGCGCGGGCAGCCTTTGTTGCGGCGAAGAGGCGGCGGACGTGATCGAAGAGCCCGGTATAGGTGGCGAGATTCGATCGTGGCGTACGGCCGATGGGTTTTTGGTCCACCTGTACCAGGCGCTTGATCGCCTGCGAACCTTCCACGATTCGCCCTTCGGTGGGAATCGTGGCGGGACGGTCCAGTTCGTTCGTGTCCACCTCGTCACCGTCGCGTTCGTGACCCAGGTGTGCTGACACCAGTTCGAGGAGCGCCTGACTCACGAGGCTCGACTTGCCCGATCCCGAGATGCCCGTCACCGCGGTCATCAGTCCGATCGGGAAGGCGGCATCGACGTCACGCAGGTTGTTGCGTGTGATACCTGAAAGCCGAAGCCATCCCGAAGGCTCACGTCGACTTCGTGCGGTTGAGAGCGGCTGGGCGAATAGATAGCGGCGCGTCTCCGATTCCTCGATCCGGGCGAGGCCGTCGGGTGGCCCGCTGTACAGGATCTTGCCGCCGTGCTGCCCGGCACGCGGGCCGACGTCCACGATCCAGTCGGCATGGCGGATCACGTCGAGTTCGTGTTCGACGACGAAGATCGAATTGCCTGCGGCTTTGAGCCGATCGAGTGCGCGCAGGAGCGCCTCGGTGTCCGCGGGATGCAGACCAGCAGACGGTTCGTCCAGCACGTAGACGACGCCGAACAGATTGGAGCGCACCTGGGTGGCCAGGCGAAGTCGCTGCAACTCGCCGGGCGAGAGCGTCGGTGTGCTGCGTTCGAGCGTCAGGTAACCCAGGCCGAGATCGAGGAGGACGTCGAGGCGGGCGTTAATGTCTTCGGCGATCCGGTCGGTGACCAGCGCACGTTCGGCCGGCCCACTCGCTTTTCCGCGCACGGACCTTCCCGCTGGAGGAGCATCCGTCTGACGAGGCTTGTCAGCCCCAGTCCGTCTGCCTGACAAGGCCCGCGCTCGCGCCACACCATCGGTGTTTGCACGGCGGGCCCTGTCTGGCGTGCCACCGCCGTGTGCAGACTCCCGGAAGATCTCGGCCAGACGTTTCAACGGGAGCCGCGAAATCTCGGCGATGTCAAGGCCGGCGAACGTCACCGACAGCGCTTCGGGCTTCAGCCGCTTGCCGCCGCAGGCGGGGCAATCGGTGCTGACGAGGAAGCCGGCGACCCGCTTCTTCATCAGGGCGCTCTCGGTCGTCGCGAACGTCTGCAGCACATACCTGCGGGCACCGGTGAAGGTGCCCATGTAGCTGGGTTCCTCTTTCCGCTTCAGCGCGCGGCGGACTTCATCCGGATCGTACCCGGCATAGACCGGCACCTGTGGCTGTTCGTCAGTGAACAGCAGCCAGTCACGATCCTTCTTCGGCAACTCACGCCAGGGGCGGTCGACGTCATAGCCGAGCGTGGTGACGATGTCGCGGAGGTTCTGTCCATGCCACGCCGGCGGCCACGCCGCAATCGCGCGCTCGCGGATGGTCAGCGACGGGTCCGGTACCATCGACGATTCGGTAGCGTCGAAGATTCGTCCGAGTCCGTGGCAGGTCGGACAGGCGCCCTGCGGAGTGTTCGGGGAGAACGCTTCGGCGTAGAGCAGTTCCTGGCCCGGCGGGTAATCACCGGCGCGCGAATACAACATACGCAGGAGATTCGACAGCGTCGTGACGCTGCCCACCGACGAGCGGGTGGTCGGTGTGCCGCGCTGCTGCTGCAGCGCTACTGCGGGTGGAAGCCCGTCGATGTCGTCCACTTCGGGAACGGCCATCTGATGAAACAGACGACGGGCATATGGCGATACCGACTCGAGGTATCGCCGCTGTGCCTCAGCGTAAATGGTGCCGAACGCCAGCGACGACTTGCCGGACCCGGAGACGCCGGTGAAGACGACCAGCGACTCACGCGGAATGTCGACGTCGACGTCCTTGAGGTTGTGCTCCCGGGCGCCGCGGACCCGCACGAAGCCGTTGTCCTGTTCCGCCATCTCTGCTCGGATCGCTCTGCCAGAACGGTGCCGCCCCGTAGAATCGCGGCTATGACTACGACAGCCTGGCAAACACTCCACGAAGGCATTGGTTGCCCGATGGATGCGCCACGACCGGCCACCAACGAGCACTGGGATTTTCTCGCGACCTTGTCAATCTCCTCCCTGTATCTGGCCACGCAACCAGACCTATCGCGGCCACTGCCAGCTCGTGTTCGATCGTCGCCATGCCTGTCGCACGGATCAGCTCACCAGTGACGAGTGGCGTGCCTTCAGTGACGACCTCTTCGCGGCGCAGCACGCCATCCTCGAGGCCACTCACCCGGACCACCTCAACGTCGAGCTGCTCGGCAACGTGGTTCCTCACCTGCACTGGCACATCGTCCCGCGTTATTTCGATGATCCGCGCTGGGGGATGCCGATCTGGACGACGCCGCTGTCTGCCATGGCGGATACGAGACTTGATCCCGGCGCCCGGGCGACACTCATCGCCGCTATCCGCGCAGCTCTTCCGCGCTGACGCTTGTCACGATCACAAACGGGGAAACGGGGAAACGGGGACGAACGGGGGGAGGCTGCCGACGCCGCCGAAGGCGGCGCTGCAGGCGTGAAAGGCCCGGACGCCAGCCGCAGCTGGATGTCCTTACCGGCGGCTTGTGTCCGGGCCTTTCACGCCTGCAGCCGGCCCGCTTCGCGGGCCAGTGTCGGCAGCCGCGAACCGCTCAATTCAACTCGCGCCCCGTTCGTCCCCGTTCCCCCGTTCCTCCGTTTGTAAAACCGGTACCTCCGCCACCACCGTCACACCGGGCCCAGGGCTCGTGTATCCTTCGCCGCACAGGAGAGCCACGATGTCACGAGCCACGCTCCCCGTCGTCCTCTTTCTCGCGTTCGGCGCTCGACTGGCCGCGCATCACGGTGCCGGCAACTTCGAATTGAATAAGTCGATCACCTTCAACGCGACGCTCACGCGAGTCGAACTGGTCAATCCACATTCGTGGTTGTACTTCGAGGTCAAGGAGCCGGATGGCACCGTCTCCAAGCATCGCTGCGAAATGCGGTCCGTCCATACCCTGCGACGATCGGGATGGTCCAAGGAGCTGTTTCCAGTCGGCGCGAAGGTGACGATCGAAGCCGCGCCAGACCGGCTCGATCCGGCGTCCTGTTACCTCAACACGATCCGCTTCGCCGATGGCAGCCACATGGATCGCTACGGGCAATATGTGAAGGGCGCCGGCGGGTTGCGCGAGGTTCGCGGAGAACTGCCCGCCGCGGTGAAGACGCGCGCCGCGAAGCTGCCCAATGGCCAACCGAATCTCACCGGCGACTGGGCGCCGGAGCAGGTGGTGATGGTCGATCCACGCGGGGCGGGTGGCGGACTCGTTCCGCTGAGCACCATCAGCCAGTACGACAGCGGCCCGCGTGCGCGTGGTGCCGGGGGCGCGCGGCCGGGAGGAGCGGGACGCGGTGCGCCGGCGGGGCCCCGTTCATATCGCGGCACCGAGCTGACGCCGCTGGGCGAGTCACAGGCTGCCTCGTTCGCCCGGGACGACAACCCGCGCTTCCGATGCGAGACCACCAGCATCCTGTTCGATTGGACGTTCGACGGACCGGTCAATCGCATCACGCAGAACAAGGACACCGTCGTCATCGAATATGGCCAGATGAATCTGAAGCGCACCGTTGACATGAACATGAAGACCCATCCGGCGACGATCAAGCCGTCGCGCGCCGGTCACTCGATCGGCTGGTGGGAGAACGACGTTCTGGTCGTCGATACCGTCGGCTTCCTGCCCGGCGTCCTCGAGGCTCCCGTCCGCCACTCGGCGAAGCTGCACGTGATCGAACGCTTCGCGCTGGATCCCAAGACGATGAAGATCACGCGGAGCTATACGGCACAGGATCCCGACTATCTCACGGGCACGTACGCCGGCTCCGACGTCGTGCAGGTGGCCGACGCTGCCTACGCGAAGGACACGTGCAAGGAGCAGGGATTCACCAACTATTCCGAGCAGGTGCAGAGATGAACGTACTTCGCATGAGACGTCTGGGACGGGTGGTGGTACTGGGACTGGCCGCCACGGCAGCAACGCTGGACGGCCAGTCGGCGCGTCCTGTCGACATCCATCCCGAATCGCTCTCGAGGCTGCCGCCGCTGACGCGGGGCGAACTCGATACAGAGGGTCAGCGGGTCTGGGACTACCTGGCCGGCGTCAACGGCACGATGCCGAAGACCGGCCCCGCGCCCGTGACCATCTACAGTCCGAAGTCGGCCGAGCCGATCCAGACGTTGAACCAGTATCTGCGGCGATCGATCGTCGGACCTCGCTATTTTGAGCTGGCGGCGCTGGTCGCGTCGCGCGAATTCGATCAGCAATACGAATGGTCCGGGCACGAGCCTGCCGCGGTGCGCGCCGGCCTCGAGCAGTCGATCATCGACGTCGTCAAAAACAACCGTGAGCTGTCGGGCGTGCCGGACAAAGAAGCCACCGTCATCCGTCTCGGGCGCGCCTTGTTCCGCGATCACAAGGTCAGCTCGGACCTCTGGGCGAAGGCGACCGAACACTTCGGACGGCAGGGAGCGATCGAAGTGACCACCATCATGGCCGACTATGCGATGGTGGGATTCCTGCTGACGGCCGTGGATCAGCAGCTCCCTCCGGATCGGCCGCCGCTGTTACCGGCGAGATAGAGGGGACGCCGACGTAGGGTTGGCTTAGGACGCGCGGGACGAGACCGTCCCGAACGGCGATGTCGAGCGCTCGTTCAGAAGTCGCGGTGCACCACGTTGCGCGTGGCCAGCACGAGAAACGCCGCGGATACGGCCAGGCTCGTCAGCAGTCCCATCCACGGGAGCCCGGTTCCGTTGAAGTGACCTTCCGCCGAGAGAATCGGCGCGAGCGTGTAGCGAGCGAGATCGGGGTTGACGGCCCTGGCGAGCGTGATCAGGCCGGCGATGGCGAGCATGATCAACGCTGGCATCCAGAACTGCTCGAACCATGACGAGAGCAGGAACGCGGCGCTGAAGAACACGGTGCCGCTGCCGAACAGAAACAGGGCATGTACGAGCGCATCGGTCAGGGTGTAGCTCTGGTCGACGATCGGCGAGAGCAGCGGCAGCAGCGCGGCGGGGACGACGGCGAGCGCGAGGAGCTCCGCGAGGGCGATGCCGACGCGGCTCATGACCAGCTGCTGGCGCGAGACCGGCAGCGACAAGGTGAACAGCCCCTCGCCGCGCGCCGCCTGCGACACGATGCCGCCGCTGCCGATGACGATCGCAAACAGGCACCAGAGCTGCGGCAGCTCGTTGTGGAACAGCTGCGACCAGACGAAACCGCGGTACGTTCCCGCGAGCCCAAGCGTCAATCCAAGCCGCTCCCGCGCAATCGGGCTGCTTCCCACTATCGCGGTGACCGCCGCGTCCGAGTTGCCGACCGCGGCGATCACCTGCAGCACGCGCGGGTAGGCCAGCACGCACCCGGCAGTGGCGAGGGCGAGCACGCCCACGCCGATGAGGAAGCGCCACCGCGTATCGAGCCAGGCCTTGTACCAGAGCATCCGGGTGCTCATTACTCCTCCATGAGGATCGATTCGAGGAAGATGTCTTTCAGCGTCAACGGACCGACATCAACCGTGAGCGGCATCAACCTGCGTGCCTCGGTGACGATCGGCGCATGGTCGCCGCTGGCGATGAGCGTCACAATCCGTCCGCTGCGGATGACGCGAGCGATCCCAGGCGTGATGAAGACGTGGGCGGGCGCGTCCGTGGCGAAGACCACCTGGATGCGATGGAACTTCCCGCGCACGTCGTCGATCGGCCCGTTCAGGACCGCCCGGCCGCGATCGATGATCGCGATCTCATCGGCGATCTGCTCGACTTCGGCGATCTGGTGCGACGAGAAGAACACCGTCGTCCGGCGCTGCGCGACTTGCGACACGATTGCCTGGAGGACCTCCTCGGCCGCAGCCGGGTCCAACCCGGACGTCGGCTCGTCGAGCATCAGCAGGTCGGCGTCGCGGCAGAGGGCGAGCAGCAGCGCGAGCTTGGTGCGCATTCCTCGAGACAGTTTCCGGACCTCGCGATCGAGCGGGAGATCGAAACGAGCGACATACGTTGTTTCGAGATCCCGCCGCCACGCGGGAAAGAACGATGCCGTGAAGCGGACGAGATCCGCGACGCGCATCGTCTCGTAGAGCGGCTTCTCATCGCCGACGAACGCCGTTCTTGCACGGATGCTGACGCTGCAGGAGGCGTCCGCCGCGTCCATGCCCAACACGCGCGCCGTCCCGGCGTCGCGTCTCGTCATACCCAGCAGCATCTTCATCGTGGTCGTCTTCCCGGCGCCATTGCGGCCGAGGAAGCCGCAGATCGACCCTGCTGGTACCCGCAGGTCCAGGCCGCGCACGGCGTCGACCGCCGCGAACGATTTCCGCAGGCCTTCCGTTTCGATGACCAGGTCAGTCACGCTGCGCTCCCGGGTGAAGGCCGGCAAGGTGAGCCTCGAACAGCCGGCGGACTTCCTCGTCGGTCAGGCCACGGTCGCGAAGCTTCTCGACGGCACCGGCGACGATCGATTGCGCGCCGCGCATGCGGTCGGTCAGTTGTTTCGCCGGTCCGTTGGCGGAGACGAAGGCGCCGGCGCCATGCCGCAGTTCGATCACCCCTTCGTGTTCGAGCTCGCGGTACGCCTTGGCGACGGTGTTGGGGTTGATGACCAGCTGTTCGGCCAGCGGCCGGATGCCCGGCAGTTGTTCGCCGGGGCGAAGCGCACCGGTTTCGATACTGTGCTTCACCTGCTCCATCAACTGCAGGTAGATCGGAACGCCGGAGGCGGGATTCGGACGGACGATCATCAACTGTGCTACAGAAGTAATACAGTAGCACAGTGGCTGTCAAGTGGTATCGCTACCCAGGCCCAGAGCGCAAAGCCCAAGGACCAAAGCCCAAAGGGCCTTCAGTACCGTCTCTTCAACTGTCGCATCAAGTCGAACTTCGCTGTTTCGGCGACGGCCATCACCGCCATGACGCCGGCCTGTACCGGGTCGCTGACCACGAGATCGGCCACGTCCGTCACGCTGCCGGCCTGGTTCAGTGAGATCACGCGGAGGCCGTAGCTCTGAACCTCCTTCACCGCCTCGGTGATCGCGCCTCCCATCAGCGAGCCGGCGAGCACCAGCATCTTCGCGCGCGGCAGTCGCGCCGTGGCCCGGACGGCTGCTGCCAGTTCCTGTTCGCCGACTAATGGAATCGTGTCGACCGAGATGCGCTCGCCGCGGATGTTGTGCCGATCGGCTTCGGCGATCGCGCCCATGGCGACGAACCCGACCTGGGCGCCCCCGCCCATCACGATGATGCGCTTTCCGTAGATCCGCGCGAAGTTCGGCGTCTCCTCGACGAGGCGGACGCCCGCCACCTGGTGCATGTCTTTCACCACCTGGCTGACCTCGTCCGCATCGAGTGTGAACTCGAAATAGATGTCCGAGGTCGGTTCACCGGCATCGTGGATATCGACGTAGGTGATGTTGGCGTGATGGTCGGCGAGCACCTTGGTCAGGCCTGAGAGGATGCCGGGACGATCGGACACCTCGGCGAGCACGGCGAAAGCGGGCATGGTCAGTGACTATAATCCGTACTTCTCAACAGGAGCCTTCCGAATGAAGCTCAGGACAATCCTGGCCATCACGCTGGCCGTTTCATGCGCGGCGATTGCGCACGCACAAGCCCCTATGCCGTACGGACCTTCCATCACTGCAGACGTCGCGAAGAAACTTGCCGCCCCGGCCGTGGCCGAAGCGAAGAAGAACAACTGGACGATGGCCGTGGCGATCGTCGATCCAGCGGGAGACCTCGTCTACTTCGAGAAGATGGACGACACGCAGGTCGGCAGCACACAGATTGCGATCGACAAGGCACGCTCGGCGGCACGGTTCAAGCGGGCGACCAAGACATTCCAGGACGGACTCGCGGCCGGCGGCGCCGGACTGCGCCTGCTGGGGCTCAACGGCGCCGTGCCGGTCGAGGGCGGGATACCGCTGGTCCAGAACGGGAAGATTGTCGGCGCGATCGGATGCTCCGGCGGCACCAGCGAGCAGGACGGCATGTGCGCAGCGGCAGGCGCCAACGCGTTGAAGTAGGGGAGCCGGCGGGGCTGAAGCCCCGCCCGACGCGGCGTTAGCGCGGCCTTCAGGCCGCGTTGTCCGACACGTCACACGCCCGGCGTCGACGTAACGCCGGCCGTGGGCCCGCGCTAACAGCGCCAGATTTGTCACAATCGCGATGTAACGCGACGTGCATGTAGGCGCCGACCCTCTTGTTCCTCCCTGATTGAACGTGTATCTTCCTTGCAGTGACGCCGCGATGGCGCGTCACGTTGCCAGCCCACTGGCCCTGTTTCGAGGCGCCCAGCTCGCTCCCCGTTGTCAGCGAGCGCTCCACCCGCGTCGATCGACCGTTTGCGCTCCTTGTCGATGCGCGTCACCCGCAGCGTGCGCCAAGGGGGCGTGTCCTGTGGTTCGTGGGTGGATCACAAACATGAGAACGACCGTCAGGTACCGCGACGTGGCAACGCCAGACCAATCCGACCCTGAATTCGACCCTGGCGACGACATCGGCATCCTGCACGAGATCGGCAGCCGCATTGCCGCCGCCGATCCGTTGCACGCTGTCCTGGCCCGTGTCGTCCAGTTCATTACCACAGTGATCCCGTGCGATTCCTGCTTCGTCTACGTCATGGACGAGGACGCGCTGGTGCTGCGCGCCTCGAAGACACCCCACCCGGACGTCGTCGATCGTCTGAAGTTGCGGCTTGGACAGGGGATCACCGGATGGGTGGCGGAACACCGGCAGCCGGTCGCCGTCGGCGAGCACGCCTGGGAAGATCCGCGGTTCCAGACGTTCAACGAGCTGCCGGAAGATCGTTACGAAGCGTTCCTGTCGGTGCCGGTGCTGTCGCGCGGCAAGCTGGTTGGTGTCATCAACCTGCAGGATCGCCGGCCGCACGAACACAGCCGCCGCGAGATTCAGCTGGTGTCGATGATCGGGTTCCTGGTCGGCGCTGAAATCGAAATGGCGCGCCTCGAGATGGAGAACACGCAGCTGTCCGAGCGTCTCGAAGCCCGCAAGGTGCTCGACCGCGCCAAGGGCATCCTGCAGCGCGACCTCGGCATCACCGAGGAAGAAGCCTATCTGACCATTCAGCGCCAGAGCCGCCAGCGCCGCAAGTCGAAGAAGGAGATCGCCGAAGCGATCGTCCTCGGCGACGAACTGCGCCGGGGCAAAGGCGGGGCTTGAGGTTTACGCCAGGACGGCCAATCAGATTCCTGCGTACCAGCTGTAACCGATCTCCGGCGAGAACGACCCTTTGCCGTTCTCCACGCCGTCGAGCGAATCGACGAGCGTGATCCGCGACAGATACTTGATGCTCTTGTAGCCGAGTTGCCGGGGTACGCGCAATCGCAGCGGCGCGCCGTGGCCGGTGGTCAGATCGCCACCGTTCATGCTGTAGGCGAGCAGCGTTTGCGGATGCCGCGCTTCGACGATGTCGATGCTGTCCCAGTATTCGTCGAAGGGATAGAACACGACCCAGCGCGCCTCGGGCCGCACCCTGACGAGGTCGAGCACCGTCGAGAGCGGCACCCCGCCCCATTCAGCGATGAACGACCAGCCCTCTTCGCAGGCCTGATGCGTGATCTGTGTGCGCGAGGGCAGGGCGCGAAGGTCCACCAGCGAGAAGGATGCCGGCTTCGCGACCAGTCCGTCGACGACAAGACGCCACGCCGAGAATTCGCGAGCGAGCAGCTGCTGGTAGTCGTCTGATTCGGGCGGATTGCCGTTGATCGGCGCGACTGGCGAGATCTCGCTCCGGCTGAACTCGCGCGCCATCGAGCGCGTGGCCATCAGCACGCGCTGCGAACCATAGGTGAGCGTTTCGCCGATTCCGAATAGACCGCCGTGATCCGGTGGAATCAGTCCGTAGCGGCTCGCGAGCGCCGCCGCTGCCAGGCCGGAAGCGCCCGCGGCGGCAGCCAATCCCGTCCGGATCATCGCGCGTCGGCTGACACGAACGCTCATGCCACATCCCTCCGCACCGAAAGGCGACCGGTGATCATCGCCCCGACATACGGTGTGAAGCCCGCCATCGCGACCATGACGACATGGCCGGCGACGAAAGACGTCAGGGCGAGCGCGACGAAGAAGTGCAGCGTCCGGGCCGACTGGTGCCCGCCGAGTATCGTCACGATGAACGGCGCCACTGACGTGATCGCAGGAGACATCGCCAGGCCGGTCCAGACCATGAGCGGCAGGAGCACGAACACCACGAGCGTGTAGGCCTGCCGCTGGAGCCGATTGTAGAGCGGCCAGCGGAAGTGCGCGCGCCCCACGCCGGCAAGGTACACGACGCCGGTGATCACGATCGCCCAGGCGGAGAGGAAGTGCAGGGAGCGTCCCCACCCCGTCTGGCCGGTCAGCACGAGCGGCAGCGGCAAATCGATGAGCGCCGGCATCCCGATGGCGCCGACTTCTCCCCAGTACAGGCGAGGGTGCGCCAGCAGGATCGCGACACCGCTAACCACGAGCGCGCCAACGCAGATGGTAGTCAGCCAGTGCGTCACGCGGACCAGCAGCGAGTGGCGCTGAACAGGGGCGAGCGCGAGCATCTTCGTGCCAGGTTGATTTTAGCCGGTGCCAACACGATTCTGGCTGGTGCGAGGTTCGAGGCTCGTGGGTCGAGGCGACGCTCGTGGGTGCGAGGCTCGACGCTCGTGGGTGCGAGGCTCGACGCTCGTGGGTGCGAGGCTTGACGCACGTTGGTGCGAGGTCGAGGCTTGGTGGTGCGAGGCGCGACTGTCACTGGTGCGAGGTTGACTCTCGCTGGTGCGAGAGTTGATTTGTGGGTGGTGCGATCTCGTGTGGCCGCTGGTGCAAGCCTGATTCGCTGTGGTGCGACAAGTGGTTCGGGCGGGTCTGCCCCTGATTCTCACGCGATCGTGCCCAGTCGCCGCCATCAGCATGCAGGCTCGCACCTGGCGGGATTCACCCTCGCACCGGGTGATCGCGCTCGCACCCGCGGGATTCACCCTCGCACCGGCTCATTCGCGCTCGCACCCGCGGGATTCACCCTCGCACCAGGTCATTCACGCTCGCACCCGCGGGATTCCCCCTCGCACCGAGTCATTCGCCTCGCACCCGCGGATTCACTCTCGCACCAGGTCATTCGCGCTCGCACCCGCGGGATTCACCCTCGCACAGGGTCATTCACGCTCGCACCAGCGGGATTCCCCCTCGCACCGAGTCATTCGCCTCGCACCCGCGGATTCACCCTCGCACCTGCGAGCGCCCGCCTCGCACCTTCGCCGCCTCACTCCTCCACGATCAGCCCGGCGGCGCAGGCGCGGTCGATGGTGTCGAGCACGAATGGCCATACCGCCGGCATCCACAACTGGATCGGACTCATTCGATGCACGACCTGGCTGCGGGCGATGCGATGCGATCGCCAGCTGCCGCCTCCGGAGTGCATGTTGAGCAGCAGCGGCTGCAGCCGGTCCAGCGCGTTCGCAAACCGAGCCGACGGCGTCTGCATCGCTTCGAACTCGCTCCACCACCCCCGCAGCCGGGCGCCCACGTCGGGCGGCAACAGACCAAAAATGCGGTCAGCCGCCGCGAGCTCGCGTGCCTCCTTCGATTCATGCTGCGCGGCGTCGTAGGCGAACGTGTCGCCGGCGTCGACCTCGACGAGGTCGTGTACGGTTACCAATTGCAGCGCATGCAGCAGGTCGGTCCCCTCGGGTGCGTACTCGATGAGCGTCACCGCGGCGAGCGCCAGGTGCCACGAGTGTTCCGCGGAGTTCTCCTGGCGCGAGTTGTCGACGAGCGGCGTCCGCCGCTCGATCGCTTTCAGTTTGTCAGCTTCGAGAATGAAGGCGAGCTGGCGGTGCAGACGATCCGACACACCGCCATCATAATCAGACGCGGGCGAATCATCCGTTTCCTGACTCGCGCCGAGCCAGGGCACGACGCATCTTTGCCCCGTCGTCCCGCGGAATGCTCCAGTCGACCGGCTCATTGCGCGTGAGTTCCTCTGCCGTCCAGACCGGCCGCATCAGGCCGCGGGCGCTGTGCGTGTTCGTACCGAGGAGGAGATGGCCGAGCTCGTGGGCCATCGCGCGTGCCAGGACCGTCCCGGTGGTGACACCCGCCGCGCGTGCCAGCCGCTCGACGGGGTCAAGGTAGATCGTGGCGAGTGTTCCCGAGCGCACCGACTGATCGAGCATCGAGTCGCCCAGCAGAATCACATCGGCGGGACCTTGCACTGGCCGGCCGATCATCCGCAACGTCACCTCGTTGCGCGCGTAAGGGAGCGTGCAGCGCGGCGGGCCGCTGCCCGGTTCGCCGGCGCGATAGGACGAGCAGTGCACCCACTCGATGCCAATGCCGGCGGTGTGCAGGATTGTCGCGGCCCCACTGATGGCCCCGTCCCAGTCGGCCGCCGCGACGTGAAACGCGTCGTATGTGCGGACGACGAGAATGGTGCGCTTCGTCCCAGCCGCGTCCACTGGCGATGTGACGAGCACACTCGGCAGCAGGACCAACACCACACGGAGGGCCGTCAAACGCATGTCACCGTCCTCCGGCGAAGAGCGGAATGACCACACGTGTCGAATTCCGGTGTTACAAAGAAGCCTCGCCGCGGTGGCTACTGTGGGCGCTGGTGCCAAATGCCTCAATGCACCGGAGGTAACGCGAGGTGATATGCGGGTGACACGAAGGGAATTGCCACTACGACATTCGCGATCTCGCTTTTCAAATGCCGTCGGTTCGGGCATTGTGAAGACACGTCGTTCAGGGGGGCTTGCGGCGGGGCAGGCGGTACGGATGGAGGAGACGATTCAGGGCACCGGCTCGGTGCGGTTCGCGACGTTCGAACTCGATGTCCGATCGCGCGAGCTGCGGCAGGGCAGCAGCTGTGTCCGCCTGCAGGACCAGCCGTTCGAAATCCTGCGCCTGCTGCTCGAGCGTCCAGGCGACGTCATCACGCGGAACGAGCTCCAGCAGCGGCTGTGGCCGGATGGCACCTTCGTCGACTTCGAGCACAGCCTCAACGCGGCCGTCAAACGGTTGCGCGCGGTGCTGGGGGACGATGCCGACAACCCGCGGTTCGTGGAGACGCTACCGCGGCGCGGCTACCGGTTCATCGCCTCTTTGCACCGCGCTGAATCCGCGGTCCCCGTTGCCACGGCTGCCTGTCCGCGGCTCGCTGTCCTGCCGTTCTCGAACCTGAGCGACGACAGTTCGCACGAGTACTTCGCCGACGGGTTGACCGAGGAGCTGATCGCGCAGCTGGGCCCGCGTTGTCGTGGGCGGGTGTCCGTCATCGCGCGCCGCTCCTCGTCGGTGTTCAAAGGCACCTTGCAGCGCGCGTGCGAGATCGCCGCGATCCTCAACGCCGATTACCTCCTCGAGGGCTCGGTTCGCCGCGACGGGCGGCGGGTCCGCATCACCGTGCGGCTGGTCGAAGGAAAATCCGAGACCGACCTCTGGTCCGAAACGCACGATCGCACGGTGGACGACTGGCTGTCGGTGCAGGCCGATGTCGCGGCGCACGTGTCGCGATCGCTCATGGTCGAACTGGCACCGACGGCGGGCGTTGATGCGCCCGATCCGCATGCCCATCAGGCGTACCTCAAGGCCCGTTACCACTGGGACCGTCCGGGCGACGAGGGATACGAGGACGCGCTTCGCTATCTCGATGAGTCCATCCGGTGTGCCCCCTCGTATGCGCCCGCGCTCGGTTTGCTCGCGCGCGTCCGCATTGGCGCGGCCGAGTACTACCGGGAGATTCCGCGCACGGCCCTGCTCGGCGCGCGCGACGCGGCGCGGCGCGCCCTGGAGTCCGATGCCTCGAACTGTGAGGCTCGCGTCGTCATGGCCGACGTCGATCGCCTCCTCGGCTTCGACTGGCGCGCTGCCCGCGACGGCTACCGGGCGGCACTGGCGGCGAATCCGAGCAGCGAGTTCGCCCATCGCGGCTACGCCTTCCTGCTCACCATCCAGCGTCGTCACGAGGACGCGATCCGCGCCGCCGAACTGGCGCGGGAACTCGATCCGTTATGCCTGGTGCCGAGTCTGGTGGCCGCGTGGGCGCGCTACGCCGCAGGACAATTCGAGGAAGTCGTGGTCGAATGCCGGCATACCCTGGACATGGGCGTCGCCTTTGTGCCGGCGTGGCGCCTGCTGGCCGCGGCGCAACTCGAACTGGACCAGGCGCATGAGGCCGTCGCCACGCTGGAAGAAGGTCACCGGCGCGCTGGCAGCAACCCGCAGCTGCTCGCCTGGCTCGTTCACGCGTATGGAAAGGCGGGACGGTACGAGGACGGCGTGAAGCTGCTCGACCGCATCGGCACACAACCGTCCGGGTATGTCTCCCCGTATCACCTGGCGCTGGCGCAGGTCGGGCTGGGGAATATCGAGCCGGCGTTCGAATGCCTCACGCAGGCGTACGTCGATCGGGACCCGATGATCGCGTATCTCGCGATCGAACCCCGATTCGAGCCGCTTCGCGACGACCCGCGTTACGCCGAGCTGCTGCAGCTGATGAACTTGAACTGATCGACACCGGGCGTGGTCAGGCGCCCGCGATCGACGCCCTTCGCTGCTGGTGGTATTCGGCGAGCGTGGCGTTGGCGCCGATGATGGTGCCGAGTTCGGCAACGAGAGGCTCGAGCGCCGCGGCCTTGACCACGACGTAGAACTGGTCGTCGCCGAGCGACGTGTAGACGCGATTTCCGACGCAACCGAGGCTCGAGACCATCGCCGATGTCGAGAGCGACGCCGGGATCGCCATGCATGTCGGCCGCCCGAGCATCGGAGCCGTCGCCTGCCGTGCACGTCCCGCCGCTTCCTGGAGCAGCATCATGCGTCCCGGTTTCCCCGCAATCAGTACCACGTCGGGATCAACGGGCGCATCGCCCAGCGGAGAATAGACGATCACCCCCGGCGTGGTTGCGAGCCGCGGGACGTCCGGCACTTCTTCCATCCGGATGTAGCCGATGTCTGACATCAGCGAGAGCGTCTGCATCAACTCGGGCTCGCGCGTCACCGGCAGTTGGATGTTGTGGGTGTAGCTGCCGATCGGACAGTTGTAGTGATCCTCAGGCACCGTGTAGAAGGTGCCGCCGTCAGCCGCGAGCCGCCAGAAGCTGCAGCCGGACGGCTGGGCACCGGCGAGCCTGTCGACACCCGCGGGTGCCTGGTCGCGGAACGCGATCGCGACCGGCGGCCGATCGAGCTGCAGCGCGGACATGAGACGGGCCTGGATCCCCTTGTGGTCGGTCATGGATCCGAGCTTATCGCATGCGGATAGCCGGTCGCCGGTAGCCGGTGGCCTGTAGCTGGTAGCCGGTCGCTCGCAGCCCGCAGCCCGTACAGATTCACTCTGTGCGGATCCTGGTGGTCGAAGACGAACAGAAGGTGGCGGACGCCCTGCGCGACGGACTCGTCGAAGAGCACTACGACGTCGTCGTCGAGCGCACCGGCGAGGCGGCGTTCTTCCGCATCAACACCGAAAATTTCGACGTCATCCTGCTCGATCTCGGCTTACCGGGTCGCGATGGCCTGGAGATCCTGTCGGCGCTGCGCCAGCGGGGAACCAAGACACCGGTGCTGGTGCTGACGGCGCGCGACACGCTGCAGGATAGAGTCAGCGGCCTGGACGCAGGGGCCGACGACTATCTGATCAAACCGTTTGCCTTCGCGGAGCTGCTGGCGAGGATTCGCGCGCTGGCGCGGCGGGGCCGCGTTGCCGATGCGCCACGGTTGATCGTCGGTGACCTCGAAATGGACCTGATTACCCGCAAGGTGACCCGCAGCGGGACGCCAGTCGACCTGACCGTGCGCGAGTTCGAGCTGCTCGAGTATTTGATGCGTCACGGTGGCCAGGTCGTGTCGCGCGAGACGCTCGCGCGCGACGTGTGGAAGGAGACGGCGCGGACGACGCCGCTCGACAACGTCATCGACGTCCACATTGCGCGGCTCCGCCGGAAGATCGATCTTGAAGGTACGGCCGTGAAGCTCATTCACACCGTTCGCGGCGTCGGGTTCATGCTGCGTGAAGGGGAGCCGTGACGAAGCGGCAATCGCGAATCGTGAATCGCGAATGGCGATTCGAGAATCGGAAACCGTGAACACAGCCGCTCGGAGGAAACGGTGACGCTGTCCGGGCCCGCGCTTCGTCGCGCGCCGCGCCGAGGTGGATGGCGCAGTCACACCGTCCGGGTTCGACTGACGCTGTGGTATGTCGCCGCGATGATCCTGGTCCTCGGCGCCTACGTCTTCGTCGTGTACGCCTTCGTCAGCCGCAACAGCCTGCAGAACCTCGATCAGCAGCTCCGAAGCGACTATCAGTGGGCTGCGGCGACGGTCGATGTCGATGCCGGTGGCCACGTGATCCCACCCATGGAACCTCCGCTCGTCACCGGCGAGGAGGAACTGCCGTGGGTGCAGATGTGGACCGGTGACGGCAAGCTGCTGCTGTTTCAGAACGAAGAGGCGCAGCGGCGACGCGTCCCCGGGAGCACGAAGCTCAATGGCCTTCCCGACGATGACCGGGGAGTGTTCGATTCCCTCGCGGTGGAGGATGAGCGCGCGCCGATGCGGCTGCTGGCGCGCCGCCTCTCGATTCGCGACCAGTCGTTCATTCTGCAGGTGGGGCGATCGGAGATGACGATGCGGGAGGATTTGCGGGAGCTCGCCGCCATCCTCCTGCTCGGCCTCCCGATCGCCGTCGCCATTGCCGGCCTCGGCGGTTACGTGCTCGCCCGCCGTGCGCTCATGCCGATCGAACGCATGACCGACCGCGCGCAGCACATTACCGCCGAGCGGCTGAGCGACCGGCTGCCGGTGCACAACCCTGACGACGAAATGGGACGCCTGGCGGCAGTGTTCAACGAAACCCTGGCGCGGCTCGAGGGCTCGTTCGAACAGATGCGCAGGTTCACCGCCGACGTGTCGCACGAGCTCCGGACGCCGCTCACTGCCATCAGGAGCGTTGGCGAAGTGGGGTTGCGGGGTCATCGGGACGAGCCGGCCTACCGGGCAATCATCGGCAGCATGCTCGAGGAGGCGGACCGGCTCGCGACGCTGGTCGATCGCCTGTTAACCCTGTCGCGCGCAGACAGCGCGCCCGCCAGGAGCCCGCGCGAACCGTTGAACCTGTCGCAGCTTGCGGAAGAAGTCGCCTCGCACCTGGGAGTGCTGGCCGAAGAGAAGCGGCAGACGATCGCCGTCGACACTGCGACGGCTGTACACGCGATCGGTGACCGCCTCAGCCTGCGCCAGGCGGTGATCAATCTTGTGGACAACGCAATCAAGTTCACGCCTCCAGGCGCCACGATTCAGCTCCTGGTTCGGGAGGAAGCCGATGCGGTGACGCTCGACGTGATTGATGCCGGACACGGTGTGCCGATCGAATCCCGCGACCGCATCTTCGATCGCTTTTATCGCGGTGATGCTTCCGGCACAGGCACCGGCCTGGGCCTATCGATCGCACGCAAGGCGGTTGAAGCCAGCGGCGGACGGCTGACGCTCGAGGCATCCGGATCGACCGGCAGCACGTTCCGAATCGCGCTGCCCAAAGCGGAAGCGACGGCGACAACACCCACTTCCCAACATCTGTCGCCTGCTCAATACCCGAACGTGCCGATGCGATAGCCGAAACCGATACTTCAAACCACGACGGCCCGAAGACGAGATGTGTTCGGGATCTTCGTGTCCTTCGTGGTTCAAGCGCTTATGTTCGTGGCCGAAATCTCTCGCGGATAGATGCCAGCCGCTCTTTGCTGCCAGGCGCTTTGAGCACCAGCTGCTCGAGGCTCCCGTAGTAATTCGGGTTGCCCATCTTCTCGCGGTACTCGGCGAGAAACGGTTCCATCTTCGCGTAGACGATGACGTGTTCGCCGTTTGTCTCGGTGAACATCTTCTCGTCGATGGCGCCGTTCAGCACGAACGACGCGCACATGTCCCAGTAGCTCGTGACCATCCGGAAGTAGGCGCTGTCCGGACCGCGCAGCGTGGCGACCATGTCGTCGACGCTCGCGGGATTGAACTTGCTCACATACCACGCACGTGCCTCGCGCATGGTCGGCTCGCGACGGAGTTCATAAAGACGGATCAACAGGGTGGCGCTTTCGTACGGGGTGCTGCTCAATGGAATCTCCTTCTGGATGGGGTCAGATCTTGAATGCGTGGTTTTTTCACGGTCCGGCCACGCGTCATTTTCGACCAGCCTGCGTGCTCTGGCACTCTTCTCGTGAAAAAACTAAGGATTCAAGACCTGACCCCTTGGGGTCAGCGCCGTTTTCTGGCCACGGCGGCCGAACCGCCGCCAATCGAGTCGGCGAGCAGCGCAGCAGACAGCGCGTAGTAGTGCGCGCAGTTGTAGCCGAGGATGGCGTCGTAGTTCGGGTAGACGAGGAATGTGCGTTCGCCGACGTCCACGAGCCCGGCGACGAGATCCGCCTGGGGCAGCGGCTTGCCGTCGGCCTGCGTGACACCGAGCGCCCGCCACCGCGCGAGCGGCTGGCGCTCGGTCATGTTGCGGATGGCGTAGCAGCCTTCCGGCCGGTTCGGGATCTCCTCGCGAATGCGTGTCCTCGCCGCGTCACCGATCTTCACCTCGCGTCCCCACGTTTCGCCAGGCTTCCAACCGTAGCCCTTCAGATAGTTCGCGATGGACGCGAGCGCATCCGGCGTGGATTTCCAGATGTCGCGATGGCCGTCGCCGTCGAAGTCGACCGCGTACTGGAGGTAGCTCGACGGCATGAACTGCGTCTGGCCCATCGCTCCCGCCCATGAACCGGTCATCGATCGCGCGTCGATGTAGCGGCGGTCGACCATCGTCAGCGCGTTGAACAGCTCCCCGCGGAAGTACTCGGAACGACGTGGTTCCCACGCGAGCGTGGCCAGCGCCTGAAAGACCGGGGTTCGACCGGTCAGGCGCCCATACCGCGTTTCGACGCCCCAGATAGCCAGCAGCATTCGGCGCTGGACGCCGTAGGTCGCCTCGAGCTTCGCCAGCAGCGCGCTGTGCTGTGTCGCCATCGCCCGGCCCTGGCGAATCATCGCCGGCGTGAGGCGGCCGGAAAGGTAGCGGGAAAAGCCGGGATTCAACTCCGCCTGGTTGCGATCGGCCTGGATGACGCGCTCCAGCGGCTCGAGTCCGGACATCGTCTGCGCGAGCAGTTCGTCGCTGAAGCCGCGGCCCCGCGCCTCGGTCACGAAGTCTGTCAGCCAGGTGGAGAATTCGGGCGGCTGTTCCGGCGTCGGGGTGTCCTGCGACGCAGCGGGGCCGTTTTGGGCGAAGGCGATTGCCGACGTCAGCACGATGGCGGCGGCAATGGCGCGAAGCGGCACGAGTCATTATGGAGTCTGCGGCGGGGTCTGGGAGTTGGAACTCTGCGGCCGGCCGGGGCTTGCGTTGCGGGGTCCGGTCCCTGTCTAATAACGCGTCCGAGTTTCTGTCTAAATCCCTTTCAACTCCGAGAGTTCACGTTTATGGCTTTCACTTTGACCGTCAACGGGCAGACCAAGACCGTCGATGTCCCGGGCGACATGCCGTTGCTCTGGGTCCTCCGTGACGTCCTCAGCCTCAAGGGGACGAAATTCGGCTGCGGCATCGGCCAGTGCGGGGCGTGCACCGTGCACGTCAACGGCAAGGCCCAGCGCGCCTGCCAGACCATGATGTCCACCGTGGGGAACGCGAAAGTGACCACCATCGAAGGCCTCTCGCCGGATGGGACGCATCCGCTGCAGGTCGCGTGGCAGGAAGTGGACGTGCCGCAGTGCGGCTACTGCCAGGCCGGTCAGATCATGTCGGCAGCGGCGCTGCTGGCGCAGAATCCGAAGCCGGACGACGCCGCCATCAACCAGGCGATGAACGGCAATCTGTGTCGGTGCGGCACCTACCTGCGGATTCGCCAGGCCATCAAGCGTGCGGCGGCGCTGCCGGCGCGGACCACGCAAACCGCCAGCGTGGCGCAGAAGTAAGCCAGGAGGAACCATGACGAAACAGATTTCTCGACGGTTCTTCCTCCGCGCGACCGCCATGGCAGGCGGCGGCGTGATGGTCGCTCTTCACTTCGAGGGCGTCACCGACGTGCTCGCCCAGGGCTTCGGGCCGGCGGCGGCGCTGGCCCCGGTCGCCTTCATCAAGTTCATGCCGAACGGCGCGCGTCACGATCCTGGCTAAGAACCCGGAGACGGGACAGGGGATGCGCAACGCGCTGCCGATGATCATCGCTGACGAGCTCGACGTCGACTGGAAGGACGTCACCATCGAGCAGGCCATCCTCGATCGCGAAGTTCGGTCCCGCAGATCTCCGCGGGCAGCACGGCGACGCCGACGAACTGGAACCCGATGCGCCAGGTGGGCGCGGCGGTGCGCCAGATGCTCATCAGCGCCGCTGCCCAGCAGTGGAGCGTGCCTGCGACGGAGTTGACGACGGCGTCGGGCAAGGTGGTGCACGCGAAATCGAACCGCTCCGTCGCGTACGGGGAGCTGGCGCCGAAGCTGGAGTCGATGACGCCGCCGGATCTGGCGAGCGTGCCGCTGAAGGATCCGAAGGACTACAAGATCATCGGGACCAGTCAGAAGGGCTGGAACACCAAGGACGTCACGGTCGGCAAGCCGATCTTCAGCATCGACCTCGTGCTGCCGGGGACGCTGTTTGCGGTGTTCGAGAAGTGTCCGGTCTTCGGTGGTCGCGTCAAGAGCGCGAACGTCGATGAGATTAAGGCAATGCCCGGGCGTCAAGCACGTCCTGGTGGTGGACGACCCGAAGCTCTGGACGGTCACGCAAGGGCCGTCGCAGGGCGGACAGGATTTGACCGGCATCCTCGGCGGCGTGGCCGTCGTTGCCGACAGCTGGTGGCAGGCCGAGTCGGCACGCCGCAAGTTGAAGGTGGTCTGGGACGAGGGTCCCACCGCGACGCAGAGCAGCGAAGGCTTCGCCAAGCGCGCGCTCGAGCTCTCGACTCAGAAGCCCGAGACCAGCCTGCGTACGGACGGAAACGTCGACCAGGCGTTTGCCGCCCCCGGCGTGAAGGTCGTCGAGGCTGCCTACTCGTATCCGTTCATCCCGCACGCGCCGCTCGAGCCGATGAATGCGATGGCGCATTTCAAGGACGGCAAGATGGAGGTGTGGGTGCCGAGCCAGTTGCCTGCCAACGGGCAGGGAGCAGGCCGCCCGTGTGCTCGGCCTGCAGGCGACTGACATCACGGTGCACATCATGAAGGTCGGGGGCGGATTCGGTCGCCGCCTGATCAACGACTACTTCGTCGAAGCGGCCTACATCGCGAAGCAGATCCCCGGGACGCCGGTGAAGCTGTTGTGGACGCGTGAAGACGACATGCGCCACGACTTCTATCGTCCTGGCGGCTTCCACTTCCTCAAGGCTGCCGTCGATGGCAGCGGCAAGCTGACCGCCTGGAAGAATCACTTCGTGACGTACGGGCGATGGTCGGGAACGGGTACGCGAACTCTGCGTCCATTCAGGGCGATCAGTTCCCGGCCGCTTCGTCCCGAACTTCGACTTCGGCGACTCGAAGATCCCGCTCGGCGTCCCGACCGGCGCGCTGCGGGCGCCCGGCAGCAACGCCTTTTCGTTCGTGTTCCAGTCGTTCATCGACGAACTGGCGTACGCGGCCGGAAAGGACCCGGTGCAGTTCCGCCTGGACCTGCTTGCGCAGACGCCGCTGCCGGCCGCCCAGCGCGGCGCCGACGGCTTCGACGCCGCCCGCTGCTCGGCGGTGGTGAAGGAAGTGGCGCAGCGCGCGGGTTGGGGTCGCAAGCTCCCGGCCGGTACGGGCCTCGGTATCGCCTTCCAGTACAGTCACCGCGGCTACTTCGCGGAAATAGCGGAAGTGGCGGTCGACAACCAGAAGCGCGTGAAGGTGAACAAGGTGTGGGTGGTCGGCGACATCGGCAGCCAGATCATCAACCCGCTCCACGCTGAGAACCTCGGCCAGGGTGGCGTCATCGAAGCGATGAGCCATCTGATGGGGATGGAGACGACGATCCAGAACGGCCGCGCCGTGGAAGCGAACTACAACACGCAGCCGATCGTGCGGCTGACGCAGGCGCCGCCGGAGATCGACATCTTCTTCCTCAAGACGAACAACCCGCCGACCGGCCTCGGCGAACCGTCACTGCCGCCGCTCATCCCGGCGGTGACGAACGCGATCTACGCGGCGAACAAGGAGCGCATCCGGGCGCTGCCGCTCGACAAGAGCGGGTATCGCTGGGCGTAGGGCGGGCGTCGTGGGGCGGGCCTTGTCAGGCCCGCCGGCTGGTGCGAGCGCGCTTGATGATGGTGCGATCGTGATCCTCGTCGGTGCGATCGAGACGCGTGTTGGTGCACGGGCCCGGAACTCCACCGGGCCCTTCTCTTTTCTGCAGGACTTGCGAATGCGCCGACGACCGCTGGCGCAGCGGCCAATCGCGGTCGACTAGGCGACATCCGAGCGCGCGAGCCCGCGCTGGCTTCATGTTCGATCCACTCGAGCGGTGTCGAGTGTGGCGTCCACGCCAGCATCACAAGCGAGTCTTTGGTCTTTGGTCTTTGGTCGTTGGTCGTTGGTCGTTGGTCCGATCCGACCGCTGCGCTGATTCCCGACGAACCACGCCGACGCGTATCGGGCCGGCACGACGACATCACCTCGCACCGAGACGGATCACGCGTCGCACCAGCAAGCATCCCCTCTCGCACCATCGAGCATCCCCCTCGCACCATCAAGGAGCGACCTCGCACCAACAAGCATCCCCCTCGCACCAACAAGGATCTGCCGACCCCTCGCACCAACAAGCATCCCCCCCTCGCACCGTCAAGGAGCGACCTCGCACCAACAAGCATCCCCCCCTCGCACCATGAAGGATCCTCCCTCGCACCAGCAAAATTCCCCTGGCACGCACGCGGTTCTGCAGTAGGATTCCGCCACCGAAATTCCACTCCTGCGTTGGGGCGCCCACGACGCCGCCTCGGACGCCGTTGTCCGTGACTTGACCGTTACGTACCGCGACGTACGTGTCTCCGAGGTGACGCGATGAATCAGGCCGACACTGCCTGGATGCTGATTTCGACTGCCCTCGTGCTGCTGATGACGCCGGCCCTGGCGTTCTTCTACGGCGGCCTGGTTCGATCCAAGAACGCCCTCAACACCATGATGATGAGTTTCATCTCCCTCGGCTTCGTGGGAGTGGTGTGGGCGCTCGTCGGCTATTCGCTCGCCTTCAGTACCGGCAATGCCTGGATCGGCGATCTCTCGAACGCGCTGCTGAATGGTGTGGCGCTCGAGCCGGCGCCGCGAGCGACGAACATCCCGCACGCGCTCTACATGGCGTACCAGGGGACCTTCGCGATCATCACGGCCGCCCTCATCTCCGGGGCGATTGTCGAGCGGATGCGCTTCTCCGCCTACACGGTGTTCATCACGCTATGGGCGCTCCTCGTCTACGCACCGATCGCGCACTGGGTCTGGGGCGGCGGATGGCTGGCCCAGTGGGGTGCACTCGACTTCGCCGGCGGCACCGTCGTGCACGTGAACGCCGCCGTCGCCGCGCTCGCCGCGGCGGTCGTAGTCGGCAAGCGACAGGAATATCCGTCGTCCTCGCTGGTCCCGCACAGCGTGCCGCTGGTGCTGCTCGGCGCGGGCCTGCTCTGGTTCGGCTGGTTCGGGTTCAACGCCGGCAGCGCACTGGCCGCCAGTCCGATCGCCGGTCTTGCGTTCGTGACGACGATGCTGGCGCCGGCGGCGACGCTGGTAGTCTGGACCTTCCTCGACACGATGCGGTCCGGTAAGCCGACCGCCGTCGGCGCCGCCACGGCGATCGTCGTCGGCCTCGTCGCCATTACGCCGGCGGCGGGATTCATCAGCCCGATGAGTGCCATCGCGCTGGGCGCCATCGCCGCGATTCCGAGCTACTTCGGCCTGGTCATCCGTGCCAAGACGTCACTCGACGATTCGCTCGATGTCGTTGCCGCACATGGTCTCGGCGGGACCGTCGGTGCGCTTCTCACCGGCGTGCTCGCGCAGAAGAGCATCAACGGCGTGCAGGACGGGCTCCTGTTCGGCAATCCCGGCCAGCTCGCGATCCAGGCCGCGGCAGTCCTGGCGGCGATCGTTTACAGCGGAGTGGTCAGCTTTATCCTGCTGAAGGTGATTGGCGTCATCATCCCGCTGCGCGTCTCGGCGGAGGACGAGATGACCGGTCTCGACCTCACTCATCACGGCGAAGAAGCGTATCTGCACGGGAGCGATTAATCGGCGAACACCAGGTCCGCCCCACACGACGCTTGTCACAAGACGATGCGCTGAGGCACTGAGACACGGAGATGAAAGCTTGTTATCCTCAGTGCGTCCGTGCCTCGGTGTGTCGTACGTGACAATTGAACCTTCAGGACTCACGTGTCTCCATCGTTCAAAGGCGCCCGCGTCCTGATTCTCGAGAGCCGGCGCGCGCGCGAGATGGCTTCCATCGTCACCTCCTATGCAGGCGTGCCGATCTCGGCGCCCTCCATGCGCGAGGTCCCGCTCGAATCGAATACAGAAGCGGCCGCTGCCGCCCGGACGCTGATCGACGGCGGCTTCGAGTTCGTCCTGCTGCTGACCGGAGTCGGCACACGCGCCTGGCTCGACGTTGCGGACCGGGTATGCGCCGCGCGCGAGCCGTTCCTCGACCGCATTGCGTCACGTGAAGGTGGCTGTGCGGGGACCGAAACCGCTGGCAGTGCTGCGCGAACTGCAGGTGCCTGTGTGGGTCACTGCGCCCGAGCCGAACACCTGGCGCGAGCTGCTATCCGCGATCGACGCGGCTGACGCCACGGCCATGCGTGAGGCCCCCGTCGCGGTCCAGGAGTACGGCATGAGCAACACGGAATTGCTCGCAGGTTTGGCGGAACGTGGGGCACTCGTGACGCCTGTGCCGGTCTATCAGTGGACGCTGCCTGAGGACCTGGAGCCGCTTCGTGAAGGTATCCGACAATTGGGGAACGGCGCGATCGACGTGGCGCTCTTCACCACAGGGACGCAGATCGTGCACCTGATGCAGGTGGCTGCGGCGATGCAGAGGGAAGATGCCATCCGAAGCGCGTTGCAGCGCGTCGCGGTGGCGTCTATCGGGCCGACGACCAGCGAGGAACTGCGCCGGCATGGCATCGAGCCGAGGCTCGAAGCGTCGCACCCGAAGATGGGGTTCCTCGTGCGCGAAGCTGCGGAACTGGTTTCAGGCCTGGACGATCGTGCCTGACGCGGTCCACCGGAGAAACGAGGCCTCGACCAGCGTGTCGACCACATGACGGCAGGCTGCCGGGATCGAGGCCGAAGAGTCGCTGCGCCTGATCAAGCGTCAACTGAAGCCCAGGCATTTCTCGAAACTCTCCCCGGATTCGTTCGACCAGCGTGGACACTTTCATGATGCCAAACGGCTAGCAAGAGGCGGGCCCGACCGCCGCGGTGTCGTTCACCGCATTTTCTGGCACATTCTGCGCGATCGACCGCCACGCCACCACGGCGATCCCAACCTCGATGTAGCGCTTTTTCGGGTCCTCGACAATAACGTCTCAGGCGCGGCGCATGACGGCTTCGGGTGCGGTCGCGGCGCTCGACGCCGTCGCCCCCGGTAACATACCTGGATGCCCACCTCCGAGGAATTGATCGAGCTGGCGGACCTCTGTGCTGCCAAGCTCGAACTGGACGGCAAGCTCCGCCACGTCCCGTCGTTCTCCGATGCTGAAGAACAGTGCGAGGACGAGTACGAAGACCTTCTGCAGGCGATACATGAAGACGAGGTGTTCGCGCCGGTCGACGTGCAGCGGCAGGAACAGCTGGTCGAAGCGATCGCCGCGGCGCTCCCCGAAGACAAGCGGATGCTGATCATCGAGCTTGCCGACAACCACGCCCGTCACGTCTGGCTGCAGCAGGAAGGCGCCTACCACGTTGGCCTTGCCGTCGGTCGCCGTCTCCGGCTGCGTCGCGAGTCCTGATGGCGATGACCCCGTCCGGCGCCAGACCGTTCCTGCATTACGACGTCTTCACGCGCGAGCCGCTGCTCGGGAATCAGCTCGCCGTGTTCACCGACGCGCAGGGGCTCGACGCGGCCGATGATGCAGCGGATCGCCCGCGAGATGAACTTCCCGGAAAGCACGTTCCTGCTGCCCGTGGAGTGGGCCGGCACCGACGTCCGGATGCGGATCTTCACCCCGGCCGTGGAAATGCCGATGGCGGGGCACCCGACGATCGGCAGCACGTTCGCGCTGGCGGACACCGGTGTGATCACGCCGGGGACGAGGCGCTTCATCTTCCATCTGAATGCCGGCCCGACGCCGGTGGAGCTGGAGTGGGACGGCGACCGCCTGGTGTTTGCCTGGATGACTCAGCCGAATCCCGTTTTCGGCCGCATCGTCGACGATCGCACTGCCGTGGCCGCGACCATCGGGTTGAAGGTGGACGATCTGCTTCCCGACGTTCCTGTACAGGAGGTCTCCTGCGCAGTGCCATTCTTGTACGTCCCGCTGCGGGATCCCGAGACCGTGGACCGCGCAATTTCCGATGCGGCGGCGTTCAAGAGGCTGGCAACGTCGACTGGCGTCAATCTGCCGGTGTTCCTGTTCGCGCTGGACAGTGTTGACAGTCGTGGCCATGTTGCCACGCGTGGCGGTGTTGACAGCCGTGGCGCGGACCTTGTCAGGTCCGCGACGGCGGGGCTGACAAGCCCCGCCCCACACGTGAGCATCTACAGCCGCATGTTCGCGCCGGAGTTCGGCATCATCGAAGATCCCGCGACGGGAATCGCCAGCGGCCCGCTTGGTTGTTACCTCGTTCGTTACGGACTCATCTCGCCCGCGCGCGCCCGCGCCATCGTCAGTCACCAGGGTGTCGCGATGGGACGCGCGAGCCAGGTCCACATCTCGATCACCGTAACGGACGAGGCCCAGCTTCCCGAAGGCTCCGTCGGACCGGTGATCAGGGACGTGAAAGTTGGCGGCGAAGCGGTCCTCGTTGCCCGAGGCGAGCTCCTGTTGTGATTTCCCTCTCCGGCATCCACAAGCAGTACGGCAGGCAGATCCTGTTCGTCGACGCAGCCTTCCAGCTCAATCCAGGGGAGAAGGTCGGCCTGGTTGGCCCGAATGGGGCAGGGAAGACGACTCTGTTCCGGATGATCACGGGCGAAGAGGTGCCGGACGAAGGGGAGGTGACGGTTCCGAAGAAGCTGTCGATCGGCTACTTCCGCCAGGACGTGGAGGAGATGTCGGGACGCTCTGTTCTGGACGAGGCGATCGCAGGCAGTGGCCGTCTGGGCGATCTTCATCACGAGCTCGAAGGCGTTGCAGACTGCGATGGCCGATCCGGCTCAGGCCGACGACATGGATCGCATCCTCGCCCGCTTCGGAGAAGTGCAGGAGGAGTACGACCATCTCGGCGGCTATGGTCTCGAAGCCGCCGCGCGCGAGGTGCTGCACGGCCTTGGGTTCGATGACGAGCGGATCGACGGCGACGTTGGCCTGCTGTCCGGCGGATGGAAGATGCGCGTCGCGATGGCGCGCGTGCTCCTTGGCAAGCCCGACGTCTTGCTGATGGACGAGCCGACGAATCATCTCGACATCGAGTCGATCATCTGGCTCGAGCAATTCCTGAAGTCGCTCGCGGGCGCATTGCTGATGACATCACACGATCGCGAGTTCATGAACCGGGTCGTGACGAAGATCGCCGAGATCGACGCGGGCGAGATTACAGCCTACTCGGGCAACTACGATTTCTACGAGCGCGAACGCAGCCTCCGTGAGGCCAATCGGGAGGCCGCGTATGCCCGTCAGCAGGCCATGCTGGCAAAGGAGCAGCGTTTCATCGAGCGTTTCGCCGCCCACGCGGCGAAGGCGGCGCAGGTGCAGAGCCGGGTGAAGGCGCTCGAAAAGATCGAGAAAATCGAGCTGCCCAGGAAACGCCGGATCACCAGGTTCGACTTCCGCCAGCCGCCGCGATCGGGCGATCAGGTGGCCGTGCTCGAGGACGTGTCCAAAGCCTACGGGACCCGGACCATCTACGATCATCTCAACGCGACGATCCGGCGGGGTGAACGCTGGTGCGTCATGGGTAAGAACGGCGCCGGCAAGACGACGCTGCTGAAGATGGTCGCCGGCGCGCTCGACCCGGATCATGGAGCAGTGAAGATCGGCGCCAGCGTGAAGCTGGGCTACTTCGCGCAGCAGGCACTGGATCTGCTCGATCCGGATCTGACGATCGAGGAGCAGCTGCAGAGGGATTTTCCCAACGAGTCGCTCGGGGTCCTTCGCAATCTGGCCGGAGCATTCCAGTTCTCGGGAGACGACATCGACAAGAAGATCCGCTCGCTGTCAGGCGGCGAGAAGACGCGCCTGGTCATCGCCCGCATGCTGCTCGACCCGCCGAATTTCCTGGTGCTCGACGAGCCGACGAACCACCTCGATCTGTTCACGAAGGAGATGCTGATCGAGGCGTTGAAGGACTTCGAGGGAACGATGCTGTTCGTCTCGCACGACCGCGCGTTCCTGCGGGCGCTGAGCAACCGGGTGATCGAGCTCGGCGGCGAGAGCGGCACGGACCGCGATCCGCATCTGTATCCCGGTTCCTACGTCGAGTACGTCCAGCGCACGGGCCATGAAGCTCCTGGCGTGCATACGTAACCCGAACCGCGCGTCAGGACAGGTGAACCACGAAGGTCATTACGATCACGAAGGACACCGGATGGTCGAGCGCGTGCTCGTAAACCTTCGTGCGCTTCCGCTCTTGCTTTGCTATCGCGCCTTGCCTCCGCGAGGCTTGTAGAAGACGAACTTGCCGATCGCGACTGTCCTGGTGTATTTCGCGGCCCAACCTGGCGTCGCATTGCGTTGGTGGAAGTAGAGCGCGCCGGCCGTTCGGTCGGTTAGTTGACGGTTGAGCGCCTTCCGCGCGATCTCCTTGGCGATCGCGTAAGACTCGTCATCCTTCGCTTGATCGGAACGGCCGTCACACCACCACGAGAACTGGCAGGAACCCTGCTCACGGCCTTGTCTGACCACCTCACAGATGGTGTTGGGAAAGCCTTCGTGGCCCAGCCGGTTCATGACGACACTGGCGATTGCTTCCATGTCGGCAGTCGACTCGCCCCTTGCCTCCCAATAGATTGTGCGCGCCAGACACGTAATCGCATCATCCAACGGTTCCCGGCCGATCGGGTCGACCGCCTGCGCTTCACGCGTGTTGATTATTTCAGATGGAGACGGAGGCACCTTGTCTGCGGCCGCAGCGTTCTGTTCCAGCGCCTCTGCCTTTTTGACCGTGGCTGCCGGGCCGGCGTCTGACGCCGCGTGGTCGACCTCGGCCGGTTGGCAGCCCACGGAACACACGATCGCTGCGTAAGCCGCAACGCATGTCAGCCGCATCAGTCGACCTCGCAACCTCAAACGCTTCGCGCCCAGCGCAGAACGTTGCCGACCAATAGCTGGTCGCACACGCGCCATACTCACAAGCGACCGAAGCGCGCGGGCGTGAGTCTACTTCGCAACAGGATTCTCCTTGAGCCGCGGTTGCCTCCGCCTGGTGGGCGACGTCGCCCCAACCGCGCGTCAGGGCAATTCAACCACGACGGTCACGAAGATCACGAAGACTGCCTTCGTGGTTCCCGTATAGACCGTCGCGAATCGTCGTGTCGTCGTGGTGTCCGTGTGACAGCCTCTCAGGGCGTCGTCGTTCCCGCGTCCACGTCTGGCGCGGCGATGATGCCCCTCTCGATGTAGATCTTCCGCACCAGCACCCGCAGCGTCGGCAACTTCACCGCAAACCAGGCGGACGCGGCCAGGCAGACGATACCGCCCCAGAGGATCGTCTTCGGCGCGCCCATGCGATCCGCCAGCATTCCGCCCAGCAGGCTCCCGATGGGCGCCGAGCCGAAGAAGGCCATCGTGTAGAAGGCCATCACCCGCCCGCGGAAACGCTCGTCGACGATCGTCTGGATGATCGTATTGGTGGAGGCCATCTGCGTCATGAACCCGGCGCTGCCCAGGGCGAGCAGCACGGCTGCCACCCAGACGTTGGTCGTCAACGAGAAGCCAATCAAGGCAGCTCCGAAGACGAACGTGCCGACGAGGATGACGCGGCCGAGCCCGACGACAGATTCACGCGAGGCGAGGTAGAGTCCTCCGGCTAACGCGCCGACACCGCCAGCGGCCATCAGCCAACCCAGCGTGTTCGGCCCGCCATGGAGCTGCTTGGCCGTGATCGCCGGCATCAGCACGGTGTACGGCATGCCGGCGACGCTCACGATGGCCAGCAGCAGCAGCGCCGAGCGAATCGGCACCGACTCCATCACGTAGCGCAGTCCCACCCGCAGATCCTCGAGGACCGGGACGCCAGCCGGATGCGGGTCGCGCTTCCGCAGGCGCATCGCCACGAGTGAGAGCACCACGCCCACGTACGACAGTGCGTCGATGGCGAAGCACCACCCTTCACCAACCGCCGCGATCACGATTCCGCCGATGGACGGTCCGATGATGCGGCTGCCGTTCACCATCGACGAGTTCAACGCGATCGCATTCGGCACGTCGGCACGGTCGTCCACCATATCGACGACCATGGCCTGGCGCGCGGGCGTGTCGAAGGCGTTGATAAGCCCCTGCACCACCTGCAGCAGCAGGATCTGCGTCACCGTGATCCAGTTGCCAAGCGTCAGGATCGCGAGCGCGGCCGACTGCACCAGTGACAGGATCTGCGTCCACACCAGGATGCGCCGGCGATCGCTGCGATCCACGATCACGCCGGCATAGGGAGCCAGCAGCAGCGTCGGAATCTGGCCGCAGAAGCCGACGATGCCGAGGAGGAGCTCGGAACCGGTCAGGCGGTAGACGAGCCAGCTCGTCGCGACGCGGGTGATCCACGTGCCGATGAGCGAGACGCTCTGACCGCTGAAGAACAGCCGGTAATTGCGGTGTCGCAGCGCGCGGGTGACACGCTGCTGAATGTCAACGGCTGGCAATACCTCGAACTCCGGCAATCGAGAAGCACGCTATGTGCCGCGCCAGGGCGTCGGCCCGGTCTGGTGTGAGCGGGGGCGCCTCGAAGCGGCTTGCCAGCGGGTTGTTGACAATCGCGAACAGCTGCGACTGCACGCTCATGACGCACATGGCAACGCGCGGATCGTCAGGCTGGCACTGCATGATATCGGCGACGGCGTGGCGGACGTAGGCCATCCGCGGCTTGAGCACCTCGTTCAGGATCAGGTTGAACGACGGCGTTGGATTAGTCACCTCGCGCAGCATCAGCTGGTGAATCCACGTGTTCGGCGTGGTCGCAACCCGCATGAGAAAGACGCGAATCGACGCTTCGAGCCTGGCCTCGGGCGGCTGGTTCTCCCCCGTCCGCCTGATTTCCTCCGTCGTGTCCTGCATGATGCGGATCGCCGACCGCAGGACCTCGTCGTACAGGCCGGCCTTGCCGCGGAAGTGGTAGTTGACCGCTGCCACGTTCGCTGACGCCCTGGCGCAGATGTCCCGGACGGTCACGGTGTCGAATCCCTGTTGCGCAAACAGGACGGCTGCCACGTCGATCAGCCGATCACGCGTCTCGCGATCGGTATCGGCCACCTTCGTGTGCCCGTCGCGCGCCTTCAGGCGCTTCTGCAACCGCGGTTCGGACTTCGCTCGGGGCGCAGACCTCGTCGGATGCGCCTTCGCGAATGTCGCGGATTGCGCTCGTGGGGCAGACCGTGTCAGGTCCGTCGTCGCGAGTGGGGCGGATTGCGCGCGTGGGGCGGACCTTGTCAGGTCCGTCTTCGTGGCTGATTTCGCGGGGCGGGCCTTCAGGCCCGCCACTTTCGCTTCGCGCCGTGTCTTCGTCCCGCGCTTCACAGTGTCCGCTTGAACAGAACGACCGCCACTGCCATCGTCACGAACGAGAAGGCGACGAGGTACAGCAGGTCCCCGGTGATGGCATCGAACCCGGTGTTCTTCAGCAGCAGGCTCTTGAACGCGTGAACGGCGTAGGTGAACGGGTCAACCGCCGCAATGGCCTGCATCCACCCAGGAAAACCCTGTTGCGGATAGACCGCTCCACTCGGGAAGTACAGGACGGTGTTGAGCAGGCCAAACATCGCCCGCGGCATCAGCGGGTCGCTCATCCGGGCCATCAGCATGAACATCATGCTGACCAGCGCGAACGACGTGACGGTAATGACCGCCGTCAGCCGCAGCATTCGCATCGGGTCGAACGGGTTCGGAACTCCCGCGACCAGTGATCCCATGATCATGATCGCCACTCCGGCGAGCACCGCCTTGATCGTCCCGGAGATGTTGAAGCCCGCGATCAGCTCGAGCTTGGTGATTGGCGTTACCAGGTAACCCTCGTGCAGGCCGCGCGCCTTGTCGTCGATGAAGATGATCCCGCCGCCGATCATCACCATCATGAAGATCGACATCGTCACGGATCCTGGCAGCAGGTACTGGATGTAGGGAACGTACGGGTACACTTCGACGACGTCGAGGCCGATGACCCCGGAGACTCGTGGCGCCGACGCCGGTGTATTGAGCGACGAGATGACGCTCGTCATCGTGCCGGCGAGCGTGGCGGAGACGAAGTTGTCGGTATTGTCGGAGATCAGCGCCACCCGCGGCTGATTACTGGAGAGCGATCGCCGCGAGAAATCGGGCGGAATCACCAGTACGCCGTTCACGCTGTCCGTTGCGGAGGTCTTTGAGCGCAACGCCGGAATCGGCGTAGTCCATCAGGTCCACCGTACGGGCGCCGGAGGCGACGGCGCCGGCCAGTTCGCGAATCCGCACCGCCGGCATCCCATGATCCTGATCGACGATTGCCAGCTTGAGGTGCTTGACGTTGCCGCCGAAGGCGTAGCCGAGCACGACGAGCTGCGCCAGCGGGAAGATCATCGACATCACGATAAGAAACGGGCTGCGGCGGAATCGCCGCATTTCGCGTTCGACGATGGCGAGGGTGCGTTTCATGACTTACCGCCGCAGCATGAACGGGCTGTCGGTAACCGACGGCGCCTGGGCGGCGTCGCGCAGCGCATTTCCGGTGAAGTGGACGAAGACATCGTCGAGGGTGGTGTCCTCGTTTGCACCAGGCAGCGGCAGCCTTCAGGTTGGCTGGTGTGTCGAGGACCACCAGCCCGCCGTGATCGACGATCGCGATCCGATCGCATAGCTTGTCCGCTTCGTCCATGTAGTGCGTGGTGACCAGTACCGTCAGCTTGTGGCTCTGGCGGACGCGGTCCAGCATTTCCCAGACGGCGGTGCGCGAGACCGGATCCAGTCCGGTGGTCGGCTCGTCGAGGAAGAAGACGCTGGGTTCGTGCACGAGGCCGCGGGCGATTTCGACGCGTCGCCGCATGCCGCCGGAGAGCATCTTCACCGGCTTGTCGCGCCACTGCGTGAGCTCGACCGACTCGAGCAGCTCGCCAATGAGGCGATTGCGCTTTTCACGCGCGACTCCGTACAGCTTCGCGAAGATGATCAGGTTTTCTTCGACGCTCAGTTCGAGGTCGCTGGTCATCGCCTGCGGGATGACGCCGATCGAACGGCGCACGCCGTCGGCCTTCTTGACGATGTCGAAGCCGTTGATGACCGCGGTGCCCGAAGTCGGCGGCAGCAGCGTGACCAGCATGCGGATCAGGGTGGACTTGCCGGCCCCGTTCGGTCCGAGCAGCCCGAACACCTCGCCCTGATTGACGGTGAACGAGATCCCCTTGACGGCGGTGAAATCGCCGAACTTCTTGACGATGTTCTGAACGTCGATGGCTGGAGGCATTGCTAGATCGGATCGGAGGTCATTGTTCGAGACACTCACGACGTCGGCAGGACGACGTAGGCGGTCATTCCGACGGCGAGCCGACGGTCCTGGTTGTCGACTCGCAGCCGGATCTCGAAGGTCTTGATGTCGCGCTTGGTCCGGCTGACGTCGCGCTGTGTGGCGAAGGACGCGTCGACGCCGCGGTAGAAGATCGTGCCGTCATGCTCGGCCCCTGACGGCAGGCGTACCTTGAGCTTGTCGCCGACGCGGACGCGATCGATGTAGCTCTCCTCGACGTCGGCCCGGACCCAGAGGTCGTCCGGGTTGATGATGGTGATGACCGGCTGGCCTGGATTGACGAACTCGCCAGTACGCGCCGCGCGGACACTGACCAGACCACTCAACGGTGCGTGCAGTTCGGTGTAGGCGAGACGCACGTCGGCCTTGGCTCGCTGCGCTGCCGCGGCGGCTTGCTGCTGGCGTGTCGATACGACCTGACTGCGACGCATCGTCACCTGTTCGGCGGCGGATCGGGCGAGCTGCACCGATGCTTTCTGCGCGTCGATCTGCTTGAGCAGGGCGGCGATCTTCGACTTGGCGACTTCGTGGGCCGTGCGGGCCGCGTCGAGCTGTTCCTGCGTGCCGATGCCGTCTTTCACCATGCGCTGCGCCCGGTCGAGGCTGACGCGCGCGTTTTCGAGCTCGGCTTCGGCGGCGGCGCGCTGTGACTCGGCCGCGGCGAGCGTGGCTTCGGCCTGCGCGATCTGGTCGCCCATCTGGCGTTCCTGGAGCCGGAGCGCGGCTTCGCTCTCAGCCACCTGCGAGCCGGCGCCGGCGGCCGTGTGGGAGTAGAAGGCCTGCTCCTCGCGCAGTTCGTCCGGCGCGAGTACGGCCACGAGCTGGTCGGCGTGGACGGTATCCCCCTCGTCGACGAGCAGCTTGTCGATGCGTCCCGCGATTTGCGGACTGACGACGACTTCGTGGGTGGTGACGATGCCGGTGAGGACGATGTCGCCCGGGTCGCGGCGGGTGTACCAGTAGTAGCCAGCGCCGGCGACGAGTGCCAGCAGCAGGAGCGGTCGGAGAATGCGCTTCATGAACCTCTGAAACGATCGTATCAAACAACTGTTTGAATAGTGGCAGAATCTGCAACTGTAAACCCAGACCGGGTCTGGTTTTTCGAGCGAAAAACCAGACCCGGTCTAGATTTCGCTCCGACTCAACTTGCGTAACAGGGCAACCCGAGCTCCGGATCGACGTGGTTCGGGACGATTCGTGGATCGACCAGGACGCGGAACGCGCGGCCTTCGCCGAACCCTGACTCCGCCGCCACCATGTACCGCGAGTCGACGTACGCCTTGACGATCCCGTACGTGGCGTCGATGTCGAACAGACGGTTCATCGGCAGCAGGACCACCGGCACCCGTTCCTGCCGCAGCCAGGCGACGATCTGGCGCTGCTGCGCAGGCGCCGCGCCGAGATTGGACTGATACACCGGGTTGCCGCCGCCAACCCGCCGATCGCTGTAGAAGAAGAATTCCGGCTGGTATCCGAGCACGAGCAAGCGGTCGGTCGGCGCAGTGCACCGGTTGACGTAACGCACCAGCGCTGGCAGCCCCTTGCTGCCTGGCGGCGCAAACCGATCCAGCGGATGCAGCAGTCCGACGATCGCATACTTCAAGTGTCGCGCGGTCTTGATCGGCGTCGAGAAGAGCTCCGTTGCGCCGAGGTGATCGAGCGATCCGGAATACAGATCGAGCGCCAGCAACAGCGACCAGGCGACTGCCGCGGTCCCCGCTACGCCGATCGCACCCGGCACCGCGGTCAGGCTCACGCGCCACAGCCACACCCAGAGCATGACGTTGGGCACAATCACGTCCGGCACGCGCGAATCGGCGTTGCCTCTGATCAGGAACACGTTGAACAGCGCCGCCATGACGATCGCCGCGACGACGGTCGGCACGTCAGCGGGGGCCGCGCGCCGGCGAACGGCGGGGATCATGACGACGATGAGGGCGGCGACAGGCGTAAAGAACAGCGCGCAGTACAGCCAGATGGTCGCGTTCTCGCGGGTCAGCAACGGTGATTCGACCACCGGGATGTGCAGCCACCGCCGCACGACCACCCACGGCGGCTCGCGCAGAACGCCACCGTTGTCGTCGATATTGGTCGTGCCTTCGACCATCGGGTCGGCAAGCAGTCGTCGCAACGTCGCCGCCGACTGGTCCCGCATCACGTACTGCCAGGCGTCGGCGTCGAGCGAGCGGACCGGTTCCAGGCCGTATCGCTGCTCGAGCTGCGCTCGTGTGTCCGCCGTCATCCCGCGTTTCCAATGCACGTTGGTCAACGGTCCGGCCGATCGCAGCGAGAACAGCGGACCTTCGCTCGGGACGTGAAAGGCTTCGAAGGCAATCACGTCCTCGCCCTGAAGCACGCGGGTGAGGCGACCCGTGCTCGGACCGCTGGTGAGGACGCCACCGGCTACCACCTGGAACAGGCCGTACGGCGCGCAGAAGAGCGCGACCGTTGCCGCATAGGTCGACAGGCGTCGTGATCAGCGTGCGACGCGAGCGCCAGTGCATCACCACCAATCCGGACGCCGTCGCGATACCGATCCACGCCAGGTAGTCGAACCGGAAATAGAACCCGAGGATCGTTGCCGCCGAGACCAGAGCAAGTCGTCGACGCGACGGTTGCTCGGCGTAGTTGCGCCAGAGCAGGAGGCTCAAAGCCGGGATGAGAATTTTCGGATAGTTGTACAGCCGGGGCAGCGCCGCGATGACGACGACCGCGCCGAACATACCCAGAAGCCGTGACCCGGTGATGCGCGCGCCAAGAAGGTAGATCAGGACGCTCGCCACCGAGAGCGCCGTAATCGTCATCGCCGCCTCGGCCAGTAACTGGTGACCGAACAGCAGGCCGAACGCCGTCAGCGCGTATTGAAGCGGGCGACTCGGATCGAAGAAATCGACGCCCGGGACCGCGCCGTGAAGCATTTCGGTGGCGAGCGCAAAGTACTCGAAGTGATCGTTGTGGAAGATCGGTTCGAGGATCCGGTAGAGGAACGTCCCGGCGAACAAGGCAAGCGCGATTGCCCAGTCCCGCCGTCGATCCGGCGAAATCATGTGTGGCTTCGATTGTATGGGCGACTACCTCCCGCCGAACATCGTCCGGACGCGCTCCACGTCGTTGGCGGACAGTCCCGTCGTGGCCGCGATGTCCTGCCGCTGCTTGATCTGATCGCGGTACCGGTAGAAGTAGGCCCGGATATCGCCGCCGAACTGGAAGGAGTACATGATGTCGCGTTCGTCCGAGGTGTGGGTCAGCCCGATGGCGTGACCGAGCTCGTGCAGGCAGGTCAGATAGACGATGGAATCGCGCAGCAGCGGGTCGAGCCGGGCGGGCTCGGCGATCAGCGGCCCGAGCGCTTCGGTGTCCGGGCGGATGTAGACGATCGAGGCGCGACGGTTGCCGGGGGCGCGCACCGTTTCGCCGTATTGCCCCTCGCGGGCTCCAACCCATTTGATGCGGATGCGCGGTGAAGTGTCGGGCGCGGCCACGAACCGCAGCGTGCCGCCCGATGTGCGTTCCCAGGCACGCAGGGCCCACGTCGCCAGCTCGCGATCGCCGCCGCGGTAACCATCGGCGATGTCGCCTTCCTCGATGAAGTACGTGTAGGTGCGGGTCCGGGGGGCGAGGTTGCCACGCGGTCGCGGCGGTGGCACAGGTGCCTGCGATTGGCGTGCGTCGCGCCAGTTCCGGGAGCGTGACGGTGGCTGCGAGCGCTGACAGCACCAGCACGAGAAAAAGGGACGGGCGAGGCCGCATAGTTATATACATATGCAGGTCATGCGTCGCACGACTTTCGCGATTGCCATCCTGGCCTCGATGACCATGGTTTACGGCCAGCAGACGCCGGTGCTGGACGCGGCTTTCCGCTCGTTCTGGGAGGCTGACAGCACCGCCGCGGCGGAACGGGCCGCCGGCCGGCTGTCCGCCACCGGCGCGTCATTCGAAGCGATCCTTGCGGGGTTGAAGGCTGGACGGCCGTACGGGAAGCAGAAAACCGGACGCGTCGACTTGATGTCGCAGGTATCCGGCGGTCACCCTCGACAACGTCGCCGAGGTGCCGGACGACTACGACCCTGGCCGGCCGATCGCCTTGCGCGTCAGCCTTCATGGCGGGGTCGGGCGCCCGGCGCCCGATTCGAGTGAGGACCGCCCGCGCCCGCTGACCAATCGCATTCCCGGCGGCAGCGAAATCGTGCTCCATCCGCGCGCCTGGGCCGACACCGAATGGTGGAAGACCGGTCAGGTGGACAACGTGCTGCGCCTGGTCGATCGCCTGAAGCGCTCGTACAACATCGACGAGTCACATATCTATGTGACGGGTATCTCCGATGGTGGCACCGGCGTCTACTATCTGGCGATGCGCGCGGCGACGCTGTGGTCTGCGTGTCTGCCACTCAACGGTCAGCCGCTGGTCATTGCCAATCCCGCGACAGGCGCAGACGGCGAGCTCTACGCGTCCAATCTTGCCAATTGCCCGCTCCACGCCGTCAACGGCGGCCGCGATCGTCTGTATCCGGCTGCATCTGTCAAGCCGCTGATCGACATGTTCAAGGCCGGCGGCATTCCCATCCTGTGGCAGGTCTATCCGGACGCCGACCACAATACCAGCTGGTGGCCCGACGAGAAGACGCGATACATGACGTTTGTCGCGGAGCATGCCCGCGTGCCACACCCGCAGTCGATTTCGTGGACGATCGACCGCATCGACCGCGACAACCGGTTCCGGTGGCTGCTGATCGATCAGCTCGGCGCCCGTCCATCCGACGTCACCCTGCAGGACGTCAACACGTTCGAGATTCAGGGCCGTCGCATGCAGCTGTTCAGCCGGCGTCGCCCGTTCGGGCGTGTCGATGTCACTCGCACCGGGAATACCTTCGACGCGAAGACGCGCGGTGTCGCGCGATTCACGCTGCTGCTGTCACCAGACGTCGTCGACTTCGATCAGCCGGTGGTGGTGAACGTCAACGGCAAGCCGGCGTTCAGCGGTCGAGTGCAGCGCGACATCGGCGCCCTGCTGCGCTGGGCCGCCCGCGACAACGATCGCACGATGCTGTACGCGGCTGAGCTGAAGGTCGACGTCCCGTAGGCGGGCTCTCGGCCCGCGGAAGGTTTCCCGCGATCGCGAACTGTAGGGCGGCCTTCAGGCTCGCGGGAAGTTGCCTGAGATGGCGAACCGCAGGGCGGGCCTTCAGGCCCGCCGCAAGCGCCGCGACCGTGGGCTTGTCAGGTCCGCCTTCATCAGTTCAGGCAGACACCTTGCACGCAGCCACAACGGAGGAGACGGATGGTTCCACAGGGGCCGATTCGCGTTCTGTTACTGGTGCTGCTGGTCGCCGCGTCGCTGACACTGCCGGGATGCGAGGTGATTGGTGGGATCTTCAAGGCCGGCATCTGGGTTGGCGTGCTGGCCGTCGTGATCGTCGTCGCAATCGTGGGTTTCATCGTGGCAAAGATCGGCAGCTAGCCATGATGTCGCGAGCCGGGCCTGATTCAGCAGGCCCCGGCCGCGCACTCCGCCTCAGCTGACTGGCCGGCTACGTCGTGCCCCACACGCGGCGGGCAACGTCTGCCACCAGTTCCATCTTCCGCCACTGCTCGTCGATTGACAGCAGGTTGCCATCGGCCATCGACGCGAACCCGCATTGCGGACTGAGCGAAAGCTGCTCGAGTGGCAGATACCTGGCCGCTTCGTCGATGCGTGACGCGATCGTGTCAGCCGACTCGAGCTCGCCATTCTTCGTGCTGACAAGTCCGAGCACCGCGGTTTTCCCCTTCGGGACGAAGCGAAGCGGCGCGAAGGTCCCGGATCGGGGCGTGTCGTACTCCAGAGAGAACGCGTCCACGTTCAACTCGCTGAACAGCTTTTCGGCAATCGGATCGTAGCCGCCTTCCGCGTACCACTGGCTGCGGTTGTTGCCGCGGCAGAGGTGAATGCACGTGAACACGCCGGACCGACCGGTGACACCGTCAAGCGCCGCATTGTCGACGCCGGATCGCCTCGTCGAGCGCGGCCTCGGGGTCCAGACCCATGTCTTCCTGCACGTAGCGGCGCCACTTCGGGTCAAGGAAGTAGCTGTACCGTGGCGCATCGATCTGGATGTAGTGGACACCCTCGTCCGCGAGCGCATGCACTTCGTCAGCGATGACCTTGGCACAGTCCCAGAGGAACTCCGAGAGGCTTCCATACACGGCGTCGGTGACGCCCTTCTTGAACGCGATCGCCGGGAATTGATTGGCGCTCGGCAGCGTCATCTTGATGTCGCCCTGGCAGTGCGCCTTCAGGAACGCGATCTCGTGCCTGGTCATCCGGCGGCGGCTGCGAATTCTGCCGGTCGCGACGCCAAGCTTGGCCACGATGGTCCCGCTCCATTGCCGCTGCACCGCGTCGCCATCCATCATGCCGTCCACCGACTCGTTGAAGTCGGACATGAAGGTCGAGCGGCGCAGCTCTCCGTCCGAGAAGATGCCGAACCCGAGCTTCCGTTGTTCTTCCAGGCACTCGAGAATGCACTCGTCTTCGATGCGGCGGCGCTGGTCGGTCGAGGTGCGGTGATCGGCGCGTGCAGCCAGCAGTTCAGCGGGCCGCAGGAAACTTCCGACGTGATCGGCTCGATACCTGGTCATGTGTCTGCGGTCCTTTCCACCGCGTCGGGACCATTGTCGGCAACTCAGACCGTTGAATCCAATGAAAGCTTTTGCCGGATAATATGAATTCTATTCATGTTGCCAGGTCGGCCAGTCCCGCGGCCACCTAAGGCCGATACACGAATGCTGGAAATCCGTCATCTTCGCTCACTCATCGCGCTGGCCGATTGCGGCACGTTGTCACGTGCGGCCGAACGCGTTCACCTCACGCAGTCGGCGCTCTCGCATCAACTGCGATGGCTCGAGTCGCACTACCAGACCCCCATCGTCACGCGCTCCGGTCGCGTCCTCACACTGACGCGTGCCGGCGAGCGCCTCGTCGCGCTCGGGCGCGAACTGGTCGCGGAGATCCAGGCGGCGGAGCGTGACATTGCGGCGCTCTCCGACAAGCCGGTGGCCACGCTGCGCATTGCGCTCGAATGTCACACCTGCTTCGACTGGTTGCTGCCGGTGATGCACGTGTTCCGGAAGGACTGGCCGACCGTGCAGCTCGATCTCGTCTCGGGATTCCATTCGAACCCGATCGAGCTTCTGGACGACGGGCACGCGGACTTGATCGTCGGATCCGTTCAACGACCGCGACGCGGGATCACCTGGTATCCGCTGTTTCGATTCGAAGTGCTCGCGGTGCTGCCCACCGACCATCGTCTCCGCGCGAAACCCTATCTCGCCGCCAAGGACTTTGCCGACGAGACGCTGATCACCTATCCCGTGCCGGACGACCGCATCGACGTCATCCGCCAGGTGCTGCGGCCGGCCCGGGTGACGCCGCGGCGGAGGACCACCGAGCTCACGTTGGCAATCCTGCAACTGGTTGCGAGTCACCAGGGGGTGGCGGCCCTGCCCAACTGGGGGATCGCGCACTATGTCAACCGCGAGCAGGTCCTTGGCCGTCGCATCGGCAGGAACGGACTGTGGAGCGACTTGTACGCCGCGACGACACGCGCGCTGAGCGGAGAGCCGTACATCGAGGAGTTCATTGCCACCGCCCGGCGCGAGTGTTTCGCGACGCTCGAGGGCATCGTGCCGATCGACTGAATAGCGGGTGCGTGGAGGGCTGTCGTCCGAAGCGAGAGTCAGGTTCTGTCAGTCGAACCCCGCGGGCGCCGGGTGTGGCAGTCAGTCGTGTGCTTATCTTTCCGCGCCACCCGGAGCACGAGGGGCTCGTCGCAGGCTTTGGCTACAAAACTGGACAGCGGCGCGTCACCGACCTGATCGAACATCCGGGAAAGCGCCGCAGCACTCCAGGCTCGGTGGCAGGCATCTATACTTGCCCCTCACTCAACCGCCAGGGATTGGAGGCGTCTCGATGCGTCGGAGAGAGTTTCTTGCGGCTGCCGCCGCCATTCCCGTGCTCCGCGGTGGGCAAGCGGCGTTCACACCTCACACAGGACGTCTGAAACAGGCACTGTTCCGAAGTGCGTTCGACCAATCGATGACGTTCGAGGGGATGTGTCGCGAAGCGGTTCGCCTTGGTGCGCACGGCTTCGATGCGATCGAGGCGAGCGAGTGGCCGATGATGCGACGCATGGGGCTCGTCCCCACGCTGGCGTTAGGGGCCGTCACGCCGGCGCCGTTCCGCGACGGGATCGCGCGGCGAGAGTTGCACGATCGCCTCGAGGCCGCCCTGCACACACAAATCGACCAGTGCGCACGCGACGGGTGCGCGATGATTCCCCTCGCCGGCGGCCAGCGTCTCGGCATGTCGCCCGAGCAGGCGGCCGACAACTGCGTGGCGTTCTTCACTCGGGTCAAGGCTCACGCTGAAGAGAAGCAGATCACGCTGTGCATTGAGGTCATGAATCGCTACGACCGTCCGGATCAGTGCTGCGATCATGTCGCTTGGGCCGTGGACGTGCTCCGGCGTGTCAATTCACCGCGAGTCAAGCTGCTGTTCGACATCTACCACGTGCAGATTCAGGACGGCGACATCTGCCGGCACCTTCGCGAGAACATCCAGTGGATCGCCCACGTCCATACGGCCGGCGTTCCCGGACGTCATGAGATCGACGAGCACCAGGAACTGAATTATCGCTTTATCGCCGAGACGCTCGCGGAACTCGGCTACGACGGCTACGTGTCGCACGAATACACGCCGACACCAGGTCGCGATCCGCTGGACGGGATCCAGCGTGCGTTGGCGATCATGAACATCTAACGAAATCGTCGCGCTCGAATCGCAACCCACCGCACCGAACTCGACCGACGGTAGACTGTCTTCAACGTAGATCTAAGTACGACCGCGACCTATCAGCGATCTGATCAAAATCGAACTCGGGGAGCATGTTATGCGAGGACTCGTCGCTTCGATCGTCTGCGCCGTCTCTTGTCTGGGCACCACCGCCGCGACCGCGCAGTCCGCGCTGGCGAATCACCCGATCGTCGGTGCCTGGACACTCAACGTCGCGCGCAGCCAGGGCGCGAATGTCCGGCTCGTCGTCTCCTCCAGCGCTCCGGGTCAGATAGACATGCAGATGATGGGACTCTCGGCCAGATTCCGCGTCGATGGAACGCCGTACCCAACCTTCGGCGTGATGGCTTCGTGGAAGCAGGTAAGTCCTCGAGCATGGGACGCCGAGGTCAAGGACCAGGGCACGGTTGCCAGCGTCGACCACTACGTCCTGTCCGCAGACGAACAGAGCTTGACCATCACCACCGAGACACCGGGCCGTACCAACGGGGCTGCCGAAAGGCTGATGTTGATGCGGGCATCCGGTGGCCCTGGTCTGGTAGGGGTGTGGCAGGGAAGGCGGGCCGTCGGCGATGCGACAGCCGAGTACGCTGTCGAGAACGGCCAACTTCGCATCCACCTTTCTCCCAGCGAGGAACGGTTCCTCGGACGGTTGGACGGCAAAGACTATCCGTGGTCGATTCCGGGGACCGCGGCAGGTCGCATCACCGCGGCTGGACGAGTCGTCGATTCGCGAACCATCTCCATCGTGTTGAAGGAGAAGGGCGTTCCGTTTCACTACGCAACGCTGGCCGTGACGGCTGATGGTCGGACTTTACAGATCGATCAGGTCCATGGGGCTAAAGCAGACGCGCCGGAGCGAAGTCGGCTGATCTACGAACGGCGCTAGCCGCCGCCGGGGTGCCGTATCGAATTTCGAAGCGTCCCTCTGTAAAGCGAAAAAGGGGGCGAGCTCGGTCCGTCTCCGCCCAACATCGCTACCGGCCACCGAAGTTCACAGGAGCAGTCGCACGGCTTTGCGCTCGATTGCGGCCGGAGGCATACTCGACGTCAGATGGGCAGCAACGGCGCGTGTGCCGGAAGGCCGTGGCGACGTGCGCTGGTCCCCGGACTGACTGGGATGCTACTCATGGCCTGCACGCGGAGCGATGTAGCCCCCGCCATCGTTGTTGCCATTGGTCTGACTGTTCTTTTCGTTCAATGCAGCAGCCTTGCCCGCGATGGCTACGTCGGCTTGGGCCGGATTTCGCCTCCGCGTGTGCCGCAGAGGAGGAAGATCGGATCGCGGGCAGCGTTCCGGGCGAGCACGTTCCACCCACCAGTGGCGTCGGAGCCGGAGCGCTACACAGACACGTGGATCATCCTGCCGGACGGCACGCGCGAGCCGATGCGAATTATTCACGCATCGAGATCCCAAGCAGACATCGGTGTGGCGCGACTGCGTGCGGCGGCACGTCACTGGCACGGTCAATTGGCGCTACTCGTGGAGGACCCCGCCCTGGCGTTGATCGTTCGCGTCCGCGAGATCCTGCACGAAGAGAATGGATTCCGTATGCGGATGTCGGTCGAAGAGGTGATTGGCGCACCTGAGGGCTTTGACAGATCAATGTCGATCGAGCGCAGATGCGGATGGAATCAGCCCTATATGTCCTTTGACGAAGAAGGCGTCTACGCGCCCTATGCGTTCTATTTGCATGTCGGCAATGAGGGTGTGGCGCGCGTGCGGGAGTTCTGGGCGAAGCGGAGTCCACGGATGCAGCGGTACACGCGACAAATGCGAGGGTTGCTGCGCGCTCAGTTTTGATCCAATGTGCGGACACCGTCATGGGTGACCGTCCTGAAACACCGCGAATCGAAAGCCGCGACTATCGGTCTCGAAGAACCTCGACCGCCGCGGTCTGAGAGTGGGCGAACGAGGATCGCCCATCGAAGACACGCGCGAAGCAGCTCCTTCGGAGATCCGCACGCAGATCAAGGACGGCACGTTCAACAAAGAGAGGAAGAACGCGAAGGAGATCTTGGGCCCCGAGATGACGTTCCGGAAGTTTCTCGACACGTACAAGAAGGAAGGAGGTGGAGAAGAGAGCGCTGGCCGGGAAGGGTCTCGCGTCGTTCCTGAAAGCGATCCGATCCGGTCTGCGTAACTACACGCTGGACCAGGTCGCCGAGATCTGAGCAGTGCGTCGACGAGCCGTCAGGCTTGGCCTACTCGTCGCCGGCGCGCGGGCCAATCGGAAGCAAGCGCACTCGAACCCGAGCCGGCTCGAACGTGACGATGCTACCGTTCTCCAAGGCGTCGACGAGCTGGGGCAAGTTCGCGAGCAGCGTTCGGGCCAGCGCTTCCGGCTTCCGGCTGCCCTCGCCGCGAAATTGTATGACCGACGGCTGTTGCGACGATCGGGCCGCGAGCAGCGTTCCGAAATCAGCATCCGCGGACACGACGATTCGATGCTCGGCGGCGGCGCGCTCGAAGATCACTTCGTCGTCGGCGCGCTGCAATCCTAATTCGCGAACATGGGTTGCATCATGACCGGCCTGTTGCAGGAGAGCAGCGAGCGTCGGCGAAAGTGCGTTGTCGATCAGGAACCTCATTCGCCGGCGGCGAGGGGCAACGCTCGTTCGCGGACGGCTTCGGCCGCAAAGAGCAGCGCCTCGCGGACGTCGTCAGCCTCGAGGTCGGGGTACAGCGCGAGGATGCCCTCTGTGGTCTGCCCTTCGGCCACGAGGGCAACGACAGTCGCAACTGGAATCCGAAGACCGCGAAGACACGGAACCCCCCCCATCTGGCGGGGATTGGTCGTGATCCTCTTGAACTCCATATTGGCAGTGTAGCCCGGAGGCCGCTGATCTGTGAAAATCGCACTCCGGCAGTCGTGTTCGTCAAGCCACAAGGCGAGGCCCGAAGCGCCTACCAGACCATAAGCGATGTCATTCACTGCCTCGCCGTACGAAATTTGAGAGGCTCGACCCGTGCTGCTGACTGGCGCCGCCGCACAAGCGCCCTCAGAATCGCATCGAGCACAGCATCCAGGTCCTTGCCTACGTCCTCGGCAAGAAAGCGCAGCACGAAGTAGCCGTTCTCCTGCAGCAACTGGTCCTTCCGTCTATCGCGACGATACGCGACTGGATCCGCGAGGTGCTGTCCACCATCGAGCTCGATGACAACGCGCGCGTCGGCGCACAGCAGGTCGACTTCAAGGCTTCCGAAGCCGTCGAACGGGATCGGCAGCGCCACGTTGAGACGGAAGCGTCCACTGGTCTCCGCCAGTGTGTCCAGTCGCCGGTAGAGGAACGCCTCGGTTGCACTTCTTGCCCGCGCTGCACCGTCGGCGTCTTCCGGCATGACCCGGGCGACGTGCACGAACAGGCTCGCCAGCGGCGTGTCGACACCGTCTCTGATGAGTCTTCGCACGCTACCGGAGTAATCACGCTTCCAGACCGGATCGGACGGAAGAACGACATCGGCGGCCACCCTGGAATGGCGCTGGCCGGAAGAAGGATCGTGTAGCCGATAGCCTCATACCCGCGACATCGCCGATCAAACATTCGCGCCAGCATCGATACGTTGAGATCAGCGTAGTCGTAGATGCGCACCTCGCGCTTCCCGTCGTGCAGACGATGCAGCCGGCCGGCGTACTGCGCGACCGTTCCCCGCCACGAGATAGGGAGCGTCAGAAACAACGTGTCCAAACGTGGGTCGTCGAATCCCTCGCCAACGTACTTTCCGGTCGCGAGGATGATTCGCCCTTCCTGCCTCGGGACGGCTGCGAGACGGTCATTGACCGCCTGGCGCTGCTTCTTGCCCATGCCGGCGCGCAGGACCACAACGTGATCAACGCGCGACGCCAGCTCGTGTTCGAAGCGGTCGAGGTGCTCATTGCGCTCCGTCAAGATTAGCGGCGAGCGCCCATTGCGAACCGAATCGACAACGTCCTCACAGATTCGTCGAGTACGCGTCTGGTCGTCGACCAACTCCTGGTACAGCGTCTGAAATTCGACGCGCTTATCCGGATCAGGGCTTCTGTTCGGTTGGAACGCCGTCGGCTGAACCAGCACGAAGTGCTCGAACGGGCGGGATGCCGCCTGTGCGCGAGCGTTTACCTGATGTCGAACCGGACCGCACTGCATGAAGATGATCGGATGGTGGCCGTCCTTGCGTGCGACGGTTGCCGACAAGCCCACTACGAATCGGGCTTTGGCCTGGCGTATCACCTGCTCGAAACTGTGCGCCGACAGGTGATGGCACTCATCGACGATCACATGGCCATACTCAGCGACGCGGTCATCGACGACGCCTTTTCGGACGAGACTCTGAATGATGCCGACATCAATCTGTCCAGTCGGGCGATTTCGTCCTCCGCCGATTCGTCCGATCGATTTCGCTGGGACATCCAGGAACGTCGAGAGACGCTCAATCCATTGGTCCAGCAGCTGCCGGCGATGAACTAACACGAGCGTGTTCACGCCGCGCCGGGCGATGAGCCACGCGGCGACCACGGTCTTGCCGAACGCTGTTGTGGCTGCCAATACGCCGGTCTCATGACGCAGCATCGCGTCCGCTGCCGTCTTCTGCTGCTGCCGAAGCTCGCCTTGAAACTTCACTTCCAAACGACTGCCGTCGCGACGTTCGTCGCGAATGGCCGTGCGAACACCAAGATCCGCGAGGATCTTGCGAACGTCATCGAGGCAGCCGCGCGGCAGTCCGATGTGATGCGGGGAGATCCTCGGCGCACGCGATGACGCGTGGCTTGCTGTACGTCGAAAACCGCATCGCCTGCGCTTTGTAGAACTCGGGATTCTGAAAGGCGGCCAACCGCAACAAGCGATTCCGAAGCCCAGGATGCAAGCCTTCTTTGCCGATGTAGATCTGATTGCCCAAGACAAGTTCCAACGTCGACGGCAATTCCCCAATGAGCGGCAATTCCCTGCGATGACGTGACGGGGGTGCCGTCCACGGCTCCGTTTCTCCGTCGTCCTGCGGTGGCAACCGTACGCCGAGAATGCGGCCTCGTCGTTCAGCGTCCCCGACGATCTCTTCAACCTGGGGCCTCCGATCTTGCGAACGCTCGCGAGAAACGCCCATTGGTCGGTCCACGGAACGAAGGCGCTATCCAAGAAGACGGTGTTGTCCTGTTTGCGCGCCGCTCTCTGGAGCGGCAGAGCAATGAGGTTTCCGAATCCTCCTTGCGGCATCGTGTCTTGATTCGGAAAGAGCCGGTCGTACGAGTCAAGGCCGACATCCGGGCGCCTCTCCATCGTCTCGGTGAGGATGATGCGATCCCAGTCGTCGCGAAAGCGCGGCTGGAATGGCCTCGTCAAAGAAGAACCAAGCGTGCGCGCCTCGGCCAGAACGTGATCGTTCAAGTGCCACTGGGATGTTCAAGTGGCGACACGTTTCGAGAAAGGCCGCGGCGTCTTCGCGCCAGCTCCGCCTTGTCGAAATCGACCGCGAGGAAGAAGCAGGTCTCGTCCTGAAGCAACGGGTAGACGCCGGCGACGAAGAGCTGTCCCTCGGCGTCGCAACCTGACAGGTGCCAGCGAATGACATCGTCGTTGACCGGAAGGAACCTACGGTTGGGACATTCAGCGCATTTGATGCGCGGCTTCTCGCACACGCCACGAACCCACTCGTTGGCACAAGCGGGAGCGTAACCAGACCGGCCCGTCTTGCGGCTCTCGAATCGCCGTGGGTATACGTCGTCGCGGCCTCTGAAGAGCGACCGAAACAGGCTGATTTTCGCCTGCGGCGACGACGTCTGATCGACCGACCCGGAGATCAGGTCCATGAGTTGATTTCGTCTTCTCAGCGACGGGAAGCCGCCGAGTCCTCTACAGGCCCCAGCATACGCGCGAGCTCTTTCGTTTGTAGGTAACAGTGTCGCCTTCGCGGTGGAACTGGGAAGGCCGCCTGGGAGACGCACGACATGGCGCCGAATGTGGAACCCGCTGGAACCCCGGAAGCTGAAAAGTGGTCGGGGCGACTGGATTCGAACCAGCGACCCCCTGCGCCCAAGGCAGGTGCGCTACCAGGCTGCGCTACGCCCCGATTTATTGAGGAAAACTCACGGTCTGCTATATCAGCAGAGCGGAGACAAAGGGTCGAAGGGATCGTAGCACATCGGTCCGGCCGCGCCCGCGGCGCGATCCTGAGCCGGAGTTCTGCGGGGAATTGAAGCGGGAGCCGGGTGCGCGCTGCCGACCACAGAGCTCTACGTGATGGGAAGCGTGTAAACGAAGGGGGCGGCACATGAGCCGCCCCAATCATGCGGACAAGAGCTTACTGAATCGGCTTCGCCGCCGCGTCCGGAGTTGTATCGGTCATCGTCAACGCAGTCGTCTGTGTCGCCGCATAGACGGTGTTGCTGGTGTTGGTGCCGAACGCCCGCGAACCGCCGCCCGCGATTGGCGTGGCCACTGCGTTGTAGCCGCCCACGACCGCGTTCGCCGCAAGGCCGTTGCACGACGCGGGCGAGGGGTTCACGGCACCCGCCGTGCTCGCCATGGTGATCGAATATCCGCTCTTGTTCACCGGGTTCGCCGCCATGTCGGGGCTGATGAAGCCGTTCACCCCGAGGACGCCGCCTGGGCCGGTGCCGAGGTTGACGAGCGTGGGCGAATAGAAGCCATTGCCGCAGCTCGCCGCGAAACTGGCCTGGGCGCTGTTGACGGCGCGCATCGAGCCGATAGCCGACGCCTCGTTACCCGCCTGACGGGCGCGAAGCAGACCGGGCACCGCAATCGCCGCGATGATGCCGATGATGGCGACGACAATCAGCAGCTCGATCAGGGTGAACCCTTCGTTGTTCCGCATCTTCTTCACGTGTCAGTCTCCTGCGAGGGGGTATCTCGGAATGGGGGCTGACCGACCAGCGTCTGCCCTGATTGAACGCATCGCGTCGTGATTCTGATCGGGAAGCTGGACAGCAAGGCAGAGACCACCGGCTGCGCTTGCGGCATTGGTGTGCAGTTAGATGGTCTTTGGTTAACTTGTGGGCAGGCGCTTCAGGGGGTACCGGTCCGACGGCAGTGCGAATTTTTGGAACGTTGACAGAAACTGTCAGACCCGACTGCCACCAAACGTCAGGTCGGTGCGTTGCGTCCAACCAAACTGACGCGGCTGGTAGGTGAAGGGGTGTGAGGCGAAGTCGCAGACAAAGCTCGCGCACCTCTTCGTCCCGCAGTTCCACCACGAGATGCTGAACGCTCCCAGCGAGTGTCGATCACTGGGCACGTCGTCCTACGCAGGAAGCTCCGCCGGCTTCTCCGGCAGATACGCGCGTTGCGGCTGTTTGACGATGGTCTTGTCCGCGCGGACGGTCAGCACAGGGCAGGGCGCCAGCCGCACGACGCGCTCCGCCACGCTGCCGACGAACAGATGCGCCACACCAGTCCGACCGTGCGTTCCCATCACGATCAGATCGATGTCGTGCTCCTGCGCGTTTTCGACGATAGCCAATGCGGCGAAGCCGCTGACGACCGCCGTGGTCGCGTTGAAGCGGGTGCGCTCCTCATCGGATACGCGCCTGGTCAGCTCCCTGTTTGCATCATCGATGAGTGCTGCGCGCGTGTCCGGCGGCATCGGCGCATACGCCTCAGGGAAGCCACCGGGGAGGATCGGGTCTTCGAAGACGTGTAAGAGATGCAGCGAGGCGCCGAACGCCCGTGCAATGGTCTTGGCGAAGTCCAGCGCTGCATCCGACGCCGTGCTGAAGTCCGTCGGAACCAGAATTCGCGTGATGGTCGATGTCATGGCAGCCCTCCACAAAAGAGGGCGCAGGTCCCATGCCAGTGAACGCTGTCGCGTTGATTTGGGCGGATCGCCTGGGTCGGCATGATCCGCTCGGGCGTCGCAGAATTTTGCGCGGTGACACGGAATTACCCCTCCGCAAGCGTCTCCAGAACTGGAGTTTGGTCGCGCGGCGGCTGGCAGCGCAAGGACACGACCTCGGACGTTACACGCCAACGACGCGTTGCGGCGTCCAGCCCGGCCGAAGGCAGTTACGAGCGTGAAGTCAGATCGTCGTGAGGTGCGCGCCTTGAGCGGTGTAGGTGAGTAACTGGAGGAGCAGGGCTGCAGTCAGAAACCAGGGGCGAGCGCGCTCCGCGAGGGTGACGAAGGCTTACGCTTCGCTGACGTTGATCGTCCCGATGATGACCGCTACCAGAACCGCCAGCCCCATCGACCACGCCAGCCTCGGCAGCCGGCGCGGTGCTGTCGGCGAACCGGCGTCGAGCCATCCTCCCGAGGTGGTCCCATGCAGCGCGATGATTGGTGTCATTCAGATGTCCCCGAAGCCATGGGGTCGGCCGCGTCCAGGTTGAAACCGCCTGATCGTCAAACCGTCGCGACCCTCATGGCGCCTGGAAGCTGGCTAACATTTTTGCGACGGCCTCGTTGACCTTCTGTTCCATGCGATCTTGTGAATCGACGATCCCGTTCAGTGAATCGATTGCCCACCCGCGCCAGACCAGCCGGTCAGTTCGGGCATCCACCATGTCGATGACAAGCGTGCCCTCGTCGAATGGGACCACCTCGACGTCCTCGCTGGCGCCGTGCTCATGGCTACGACTGGCGTTTGCCACGGAGAGAGTCTGGCGGACGCTGCCATGGAAGTGCACCAGCAAGTCGGGCTGCGCCGACGCGGGCACCAGCAGCAGATCGTGCTTTCGCAACCCGCGCTCCACCGCGCCCTGCAGGTAGTCCACCAGAATCGGATTGTGTTCGAGACGCGCATCCCCGACCGGGAGGGCGTCTGCCGGCCCCCACGCGTACGTCTGGTATCGAGAGAAATCTGTGTCGCGAGACACGTAGGTCCCCACTCGCATCGACGCGCAGCTGCTGGCCAGAAGGATGAGGACGACGCCGCACGTGAACGAAACGGGCCGCATAAGGCACCTCACGATCGGTGACTGCTGCTGCGAAAGCAGTGCCGCTGCCGGTGGTGACAGACGCCATGTATCTGCCGGTGATTCGCGTGATCGCTGCGCGATATTCCGCATCCGGGCGTGAATCTTCGTGCCGTTGCCGGACGGACGACTCCGACGTCGGAGTTCCCACATGACGGCGTACGCTTCCCATGTGAACGCGAATCAGGCGTAGAAGGTATGGCGACGTGATGCTGGCTTACGTGAGTGCAGGAACCCGGACTGGTGCGGAGACGCGCACACGGGCATCAACCGCGATGGCACTGTTCCGGCGCACGATGACGGGATTGAGATCAAGCTCGGCGATCGCCGGGCAGGCATCAAGCAAGGCACCAACCCGTAAGACGATTGTGCGCAGGGATGTCTCGTCGAGATGCGGTTGGCCGCGGAAGCCCCGCAACCGGGCGATACCGCGAACGTCGTCCAGCATCTCGGACGCGGTCCAATCCGAGAGGGGCGCCAACCGGAGTGCGGTGTCGCGCATCAGTTCAACCAGCGTCCCACCGCTGCCGCAGACGACGACCGGTCCGAAGCTCGCGTCGACGGTGCCTCCCACCATCATTTCCACACCGTCGCCAATCATCGGTTCCACCATGATTTCGCTGATGTCGCTGCGTGCGGCCAACTCGCGATATGCCGCGCGGACGTCATCGGCGTGGGCGAGATTGATGCGCACCGCATTCGCCTCGGTCTTGTGGACGAGCGCCGGGCCGCCGCCTTTGAGCACGACAGGGAATCCGATCGCGTCGGCCTGATTCACGGCGTCGATTGCGGAGGTGGCCACAAGGAAAGGGACCGTCAGAATACCGGCTTCTTCGAGCAGCGCCCGGACACTTGCTGCCGTCAGCCATCCTGAGTCGTTCGATAACGCCTCGTCGAGCCGTCGCGCGAGTCGTGTCCGCGTCGCCTCATCGAAGGTGAACGGATGCCCAACCGGCCGTTCACGCCACTCGGCATAGCGAACCGCGTGCGCCAGGGCGCGGGCGGCGGATTCGGGGAAGACGTAACACGGCACGGGTGCCAGCAGGTCAGGTACGCCGGCGGCACCGAAAAACGTCGCGAGTACGGGCTTCGATGCCTGGCGCGATGCTTCGGCGATGGCCCGCGCCGCATCCCTCGTATCGGTGACCAGCGGCGGAATGAAGATGGTCAGGAGGCTGTCGACGGCCGGATCATCCAGCAGCAGTGGGATCGCACGCCGGAAGTGTTCCGCCGGCGCTGTCGCCAGCATGTCGACCGGATTACCGACGCTGGCGGCGGCGGGCAGAAACGACCGCAACGCGCGAACCGTTGCCTCGCTGAGTGGCGGCAACATCAGTCCATGGGCTTCGCACGCATCCGCGGCGAGGATCCCGGGGCCTCCGGCATTGGTGAGGATAGCCACGCGATGGCCCGAGGGAAGCGGTTGGTGGGCCAGTAAGGCGGCGACCTCGAAGAGTTCCTCGAGCGTGTCGGTGCGAATCACCCCGGCGGCATGAAAGAGCGCGTCCACCACGCTGTCGGCACTGGCGAGGGCGCCGGTGTGCGACGAGGCGGCACGAGCACCCGATGCCGAGCGACCGCTCTTCACGGCGATGATCGGCTTCTGCCGAGCCACCCGGCGGGCAATCGTCGAGAACCGCCGCGGATTCCCGAAGCTCTCCAGATACAACAGGATCACCTGCGTGTGTGGATCCTCCTCCCAGTACTCGAGCAGATCGTTCGACGACACGTCTGCCTTGTTGCCGATCGAGACGAAGGAGGAGATGCCGAGATTCAGCTCCTTCGCGTACTCGAGGATGGCCAGACCGAGGGCACCGCTCTGGCTGGAGAAGGCAATCGAGCCGACGGGTGGAAACACTGGCGAAAACGACGCATTGAGGTGGAGCGCGGGATCCGTGTTGAGCACCCCCATGCAGTTCGGCCCGATCATCCGCAGGCCCGCCGCGCGCACGCGTTCGCGCATCGCCTGCTCTCGAGCGCGTCCCTCCGGACCGGTTTCGCCGAATCCCGCGGAGATGACCAGGATGGCGGGAATGCGCTTGGCGATGCAGTCGTCGACGACCCGGTCGACGGCGGCGGCCGGTACGACCACGACCGCCAGGTCGATATCGGTCGGCACCTGCCCGACACGAGCGTAAGCGGTGATCCCTTCGATCTCAGCCGCGGAGGGATGCACCGGGACGACCTGCCCGCGGAAACCGCCGAATGCCAGGTTATGAAAGATGGCCCCACCGACGGTGCCAGGCCGGCGGCTCGCACCGATGACGGCCACCGTTCGTGGTTCGAGAAAGGCTCGGAGTGCGTTGGTCACACTGACGATACGGCAACCAGCGTGCCGCGTACACCGTGCGGGAAACCCTGCGAATCGGACCCCGCCGTCTCCACCGCCCCTGTTCCTTGCGCGGATTCTTTTCCATGCGCGGAAAAATTGCCCGCACCGGTCCACCAGTTTCCGACATCAGGTTGTGCCTGCGATCCCACGTCAGAGCAGGTCGCCGGTTAGAACCGATCGGGCAACCGCCTCCGCAGCTCCTCACGCCATGCATCCGACAATGCCGGAATCGCCACCGCCTCCCTGAGCCGCTCGCCCGGCGCCGCCTCTTTCAGATACATCCCCAGCAGTTCCGGAATACTGATCGCCGCGTGATGGCGCTCGACCACGTCGATCGCATCGCCTGTGGCGACGTCGCCCTCGCGCGACACGGCCAGGTAGAACCCCGACCGCCGGCTCTCGAGAAAGCGCTTCACCATGTCTGGGCGACCGAACCGGATCCCGAGCTTGTAGCATGGCATTCGCGGCTGCGTGACGACGAATTCCGCCGACCCTATGCGCAGGCGATCGCCGACATGCACGTTCCCTTCGAGCAGCCCTTCACTCGTCAGGTTCTCGCCGAAGTTCCCGAACTGAAGGTGCGCATCCGGCAGTTGCTCTTCCCAGTACTGATAATGCTCGTGCGGGTAGACATAGACGGCTTTGGCGCGGCCGCCATGGACGGAGAGATCGGATTGCTGGTCCCCGGCGACGTTGTTGTCTCTGATTGGAATGCGGCCGGCAACCGGCGACTTGAAGATGGAAGTGTGGACCAGCCGGTCACCGGCCACGACCGCGCGCGGCAGGCCGACGTTGACGGAGAGAATCTTCATCGTTGGTGCGGAGCCGAGGGCCCCCGCCCACAGCTTAGAACAGGAGCGGTTGCGCTCCTCAAGAATCCGCCTATGCTTCGGATCGTCTGGTCAGCAGCAACCAGAGGCGATCGCGGTAGGCGACAGACCAGCCATGCGCTGCCAGCGATGCCGCAAGCGGAGAGTCGGGCACCGTCAAGGCGCATTGGATGTTGAACTGTGTGAACAAGGGTGAAAAGTTTCCGCCGGCCTCTACTCTCGCATGTGCCTGAATGAGGCCGCTGTCGTACGGATCGAAGCGGCTGTCTAGAAACACCCGATGCGATCGCGTGAACCAGACCAGGTAGCCGCCGTCGTCGAACCGGTTGTATGGCAGGTAGACGAATCACAGGGTGACGTTGCTAACCAGAGTGCCGGTTGTTCCGTTATTGCTGGTAGGGCGCGCGAGCCGCTGCCGCGGACAAGCCGTGCCGCTCCCGGACAACTGCTGTTCGCATTCGCACAGTCTCATCGGCGGACGGTGAAGATTGCGAGAACAACGGATGGTTTGGAGAGGCACGGACCGTGCTGGATCGCGCGTCGGCCGGCAAGCGAACGTCGTTGCTGCCGAATCCGTAAAGAAGCGGGACGCCACTACGCGGACACGTAAGGGCGCCCCTGATCGCAACCCGCAGAGAGACCGCGAGTCGGACTGAACTCAGTATAGTCAGTCGCCCGCGGCGGGGGAGTTCGGCCATGCTGACGGCCGCCGCAGTCGTCGTGTGCGCGCTCGATCTGCTCGGGCGCTCACCACGAAGCACCGTTCCCATTAGATTCCTCAGCGAACCGCCGCCTGGCGCATCGCGCAACGCCGAGGCGTTCGTCACGCACGATCCCGACGCCATCTATCTCATCACCTCGACGCCCGCCTTTCAGACGGCCGAGCGCGGTCCTTACTCGCCGGGCAGCCGCGATGCCTGCCGGCATATCGCCAGCGTCATCGTTCACGAAGAATGGCATTTGAAGAATGGTGGCGACGAGGCGGGCGCCTATCTTGCGCAGTTGACGACGCTGTTCGCGCTCAGCGCCGATGCGAGAGCCATCTGGTCCGTTCGGAAGTCGATGATGGTCGCGGTTGAACAGCAGAAGATCCGAGAACGCACGAGCCGGCCGGCTGCACCTTAGCGTTCCCTGTCGCGGCGTGTCAGGGGGTTCGGCGATCCGGCCCACGCGTCGCCTGCCGTCGATCACGGCCGGAGCGGCGTTCGACGTCGACGCCTTCCAGATGCCAGCCGTCCTTGATCAGCTGCTGTTCGTGGTCCCGCTGGAACGCCTGGAGATCGGCCTCGCGATCGAAGCGAAGCGTGCGGCGGAGTCCCTGCGGCCCCGCGATGGCAAGTTGAAGGTACGGTGGTCCCGGCCGGAACACCCGCACGGTTTCGTTGCGGCGGATGAACAGCCACGAGGCGGGCGAGCGCCGGCTCACGCTTCGACTGGTTCCGGGGCGGGCAGCAGTGTCGCCAGTTGCGCGGCCAGGATGTTGGTAAACGCGCAGACCGACTCGCGCTTGCGTGTCCCCGGGCGGAGCTCGACCGCGAGCACGCCGACGCACCCGCCGACTCCCAGCGTCGGTACCACAACGGCTTCCGTGCCGGCGGCGCTGTCGACGATGCACTGTTCGCCGGAGCGGAAGGCGTTCGCCACGGCGTTGGCCTCGTTCAGGCGGACGCCCGGAAACCTGGCGAGCATGGCATCGGGGTATCCGTAGGTAAGTGAAGGCCGGAGAGCCGTGGCATCCGGATCCCACCGCCACACGATCACGCCGACGGCGTCGAGCAGCCTCGCCGCTTCCGACAGGTGCAGCGCAACCTCACGCCAGGAGATCGCTCGAGCCAGGCGGGTGCAGACGTCGGCGATGGCGGGCAGGCTGATCTCGCGGGGCTCGTGAGCGGCGGGTGATGGCAGCGGTTCTGGGATAAACGAGGGCTCGGCCGGCGCGTCCACCATGAACTCGTCGCGGAGGTCCTCCTGTGGCTCATACTCCGCGTAAGCCGTGATCGTCCGCTCCTGCGCTTCCGCGAGCGCATGCTCCATCGACACGCCTGCCAGCACCGGACCGGCTTCGTCGAATTTTTCCGGCTCGCCACCGAGCCTCCGGCATCACCCCGAAATCCAGCCGCTCGTCAGGGAAGCTGGCCGGCGGCGGCAACGGCAGCCGGGCCGAACGGCCCGCGAAGGCGGAAGTGACGAATCGGCGGAAGATCTGTTTGGGTCCGGTCCGGGCGTCGGCACGCGCGGCGGCTTCGGCTTCCTCGACTTCAGGAGTCACGTAGGCAAATTCAGGGTAGAGCGAGAGGAACTCGCTCACCAGCGCCTCCGGATCGAGGCCGACAGCCGTGGCGTAGTCGCGCAGATAGGCGCGGCCAAAGAGTCCTTTCGGCCAGAACGAGAGGTCATCGCTCTCGAGCGCTTCGAGCAGCGCGAGCTTGATCTTCGTCTTGTTCGATATCGTCGTTAGCGTGACCTGGCGCTCTTCGCGCTGCTGGCGAAGGCGACCACCGAACGTTGCATCCATGGCACACCTCGCGGGCCGGGCGGTGCCCGCGGTCGTGAGTGATCGATTGGGGGACTGTCGTGACTCGTGAGGGGCGGCACCGCACAGCATCGAGCCATCGATGCTGCCCCGTGCGGTGTTGGCCAACGACAGGATGCAATGTAACAACACGCGCCGCGCGGTTCAAGACTTTATGCAGCCGAATTGCATCGCCGATCAATTTAAATGCGAGCCGCGGCCGCGGCGACGACCATAAGGACGCGCTGAGTGACCACTGGCGCGCCGATGGCGACACACGTCGGTGTGTCTCGGAGCCGACACAGGCGGACTGTGTACGCAGGCCCGCCGGACGTTTCAGCTTTGGCCTCGCAGCGCGCGAATGTAATGAACGCGTGCCTCCACCTCGGAGAGTCGTGCCGATGCGTAGGTAGAGGCGCGAGCCAGGATGTCGCGCGCCTCGCTGTCCTCACGCGCGCGCAAGTCTTCGACGGTGTAGCCGATGCCGGCGACATAGGCGGCGAGCAATTCGCGTTCGAGCTCGGCGAGCGGTTCGTGGAGTGGTTCGGGTGGCAGGTCGGGTTTCATGTCGCCTCCGTGAGGGCACCGGTCGTCTCTCGTCGGTCACGCGTCCACGGGCCCGGCGGCCTCTTCGTCGATCAGATCACACCAGTCGCGGTCGGTAACGCCGACCGCAGCAGTGACACGCACTGCTCGACCGTGCGACCGGTCGTTTCGATGACCAGGTGGTCCCGCTGCCACGGCTGGTACTCACGATCGAGCACATCCTGCCACGTCAGGGCCGGCAGTCCGGGCAAATCACCAAATCGCTCTTCGATCCGTCGGCGATGTTCCGCGGCGTCCGAGCATTCGATTTCGACCTCGACGACCGCGACCTGAGCGCGGTTGGCGACGCGGAGCCAGGCATCACGGGTGATTGCCAGAGAATTGACTGAGTCGGCGATGACGATGCGGCCAAGACGCAGATTGTCCTCGGCCACGGCGTAGGCAGCACGGTAACCGGCGTCTTCCACAGACGCCGCCGACAGGCGCGACTCGAGGATGGCCTGCTCGATCGAGTCGATCCGAATGTGGACGGCGTCGATCGCGCGGGCGAGCTCCCGGGCGATCGTCGTCTTGCCCGTTCCCGGGAGACCACCTAGAACGATCAGCATCACTTTTCACAAAGAAAACCACGACGAACACGACGAGGCACGACACTCACAGAGTCAATCTCACCACGAAGGGCACGAAGAACACGAAGTCCAGACGGCACTGATTCTTCCTGGTCTTCGTGCCCGTCGTGGTTCCGAAGCCATGACGCGTGGCCGGGCCTACTGCTTGATCTCGACGAGCGCCACTTTGTTGACGCCGCTGCAGGCGAGCGCGAGGTTGTTGTCGGCGGTTCGCATCATGTTGCGAACGACGCCGCCGCCCGATGGGATGGCCCACGTCTGGAACTTCTCGGTCGTGGGATCGAAGCGTACCAGAGTGTTCGGGCGCACCGCGGATTCGCTGTACCAAACCGCGTTGCCAATTGTGGCGATGCCATACGGCTGCGAATCGGCGCCGCCAGGAGAGCGGAACTCACGAATCGAACCGGTCTTCGGATCGTAGCGGCCCAGGTATCCCCGCGCATAGTCCGTATACCAGACGACATCGTCGGGGGTGAGCGCGATGCGGCGCGGCCGGGCGTCGGCGTTGGGCAGCGTGATCTCCTTGATCGTCATCGACACCGGGTCGACGCTGCCGATCCGATTCCCGCGGAAGTCGACGTACCAGGGAACGCCCTGCGAGTTGATCTGGATCCCGTACGGGTAGGTGTTGCCGGCGCCTGAGGGTGCCGCCACGATCTTCATCTCGCCGGTAGACGGAATCAGCCGTCCGACGTGACCCGATTGGATGGTGAACCAGAGCGTGCCCTTCTGGTCGAAGATCGGCGTGTGCGGTCCGCGGGCGGTCGGCTCTGCCTTTTGAATCGGGAACTGCGTGACGGCACCCGTTTTCGGATCGAGCTTGCCGATATAGCTGGCGTCAATCCCGGTGAACCAGATGTAGCCGTCGCGGTCCTCGACCAGCCCATGTGGACCCGTTCCGGCCGGGAGCGGGAACTCCTTCATCGCCCCGGTCTTCGGATCGAGGCGTCCGAGCTTGTGCGAATACTGGCCCGTCCACCAGATCGAGCCGTCGCGCGCGGCCAGCGGGTCGTGCGGCCGGGAGCCGAGCGTCGGAACCTGCCACTCGTGAATAGTGGCGGATGCCGGTCCGGCGATGATCACCGCTTCGCGGCCCGGCTTCACGGGAAAGTGCGTCGCGAGGTACGCCGAGATCGTGTCGGACTGGTCCTTCGGTACCGACACCATCGTGGCGATCAGGCTCTGCCATCCTTCGCGTGTGTAGCCGGGTGAGCCGGTGATCAGGGAGAGAGCATGGCAACTGGAACAGGTCGATTCCACCGCTGCCTTGCCGGTGCCTTCAGGAAGTTGTACCGCGCCGCGTCCCCCGCGCTGCGCCAGTACTCCGTGTGACGAAACGAGCGCCATGATGAAGGTGATCAGTGCGCCCGCGATGACCCGGACTCGCATCGTGCCTCCTTCGGATTAGGGGAGAACGATACCCGATTCGGTGGCTGCTGGAGGAGAGCGGCTACGGACGAGACCGGCTACGGAGGAGACCCGCTACGGAGGGAGGCGGAGGTAACGGGATCACAAACGGAGGAACGGGGGAACGGGGACGAACGGAACGAGCGAGCGTTGGGGCGACATCGGGCAGCGCGTCGCCGAGCGGGCCGCGAGCGCAGCCGGGACCAGACCTCGGAGGATCCAGCGCGTTCGGGCGCGTCCGGGAGCCAGCAGCGCTCTGAAGTCGTTGGCCAGCGTCGTGATCGGTCCGCGTCGCAAACCATCCGCGTCTCGAATAACCGCGTCTCAACCATTAGTCTTCCGTTCGTCCCCGTTTCCCCGTTCCCCCGTTTGTTAATCCGCTTCCTCCGTGATCTCCGTCCCGGGAGTTTCCGTTCCCCTATTGAAGCCCTCCGACATAGGCGGCGATGGCAACGATGTCTGCGTCGGTCAGTTTCTCGACCGGCTTCTTCATGAGCGCCGCTTCCAGCCCGTGACGGTCGCCATCCCTGAATGAATAGATCTGACGGGCGATATAGATCGGATGCAGCCCGGCGATGCGTGGAATCGACCCTAATCCCTGTAAAGCGTCGCCGTGGCACGTCGCGCACGCGATCGTCTTTCCGGATCCGCCCGTCTTCACCAGCGTCTCACCCCGCTTGACGCTGCCGGGCGGCACGTACGCGAGGAAGCCGGAGTGGATGTCGCGCTTGATGGCGCGGCTCTGATCCTGCGGCAGTGTAATGACGCGCGCACCGATCGGCTCCGTCCCGCCAGCCGGGAGGGCGAAGCGCATGCGGCCACCGCCGACGAACGTCTTGGGCGCCGTGCTGGCCTCGTTGATCTTCGTCCAGCCGGTCGCCGGCGGCAGCTTCGAGAACCACTCCGCCGCCTGGCTGACCTCTTCGTCGGAGAGCGCCTGCGCGATCTTGTTCATGCGGTTGGGTTCGTTGCGGACCCCGCTCTTGAAGTCCGCCATCTGGCGCTTGATGTATTCGGCGTTGAGTCCGGCCAGCATGGCCGACTCAGGATGCCCGGCGCCATTCATCAGGTGACAGACGCCGCACGCGAGCGCGTCGCCGTGTCCTTTCATTACGATCGCCGGAGCCGGCGGGTGATCGTTCGGGAACCAGTCGACGGCATTGGCCAGGTCGTCGATTTCTTTGCTCGTATAGCTCTTCGTGCTGCCGGGAATCTGTTTCGGACCCTCCGGTTCGGGCGTCAGGTCCCCATTCTTCACGGGGAACGCCCACGAGAGATCCTTCCCACCCGGCGGGGCTGCAGGCGTCGGCTGCTGCGACGACACGGCCACCACCGACAAGAGTCCGAACGCCAGCGCGACCGCCGTCATCTGGCGAGGCTGAAGCTTCGCCCTGCGAGCCTTCTTCATCGAATCACCATCCGTTGCCGTCGAACGTGAAGCCGCACGTCAGGGCAGCAGTGCGCAGAGGATACCTGAATTGACATTGGTCAGATCGCCAATTCCTTATCTGGCAAAGATGATGCGCTCGTTGCGGAACAGGCGCGTGGTGATCTTCACGAACACGATGGCCAGCAGCAGCGCGGCGCCTGCCGAGAGCGCGAACGGCAGCGCGCCGGGGCCGCGGCCGCCGAGGAACGCGGTCAGCAGCAGATACTGCCCGATGACCGGGATCGGATACATCCAGACGCGATCGGCAATCGGATACAGGCTGCTGAGCAGGGCCGGCAGCATCATCACGGAGATCAGCACGCCCATGTAGCTCTGCGCTTCCTTGAAGCTGCGGGCATACGTCCCGATGTACGCCTGCACCGCTGCGGTCAGCGGACAGAGCGGGAGAATCGCCGCCAGCATGCCGAGCACCTCGTGCGGCCCCAGCGTGAATCGAATACCAAGGTCCTGCAGCGGCACGAATCTCAACTGGCCGACCGACAGCGCCGCGGTCAGGCCGACGCTGAGCATCGCGGCGCACGCGGCGGCGAGCCACTTCCCAGAGACGAGCACGCCGCGCGCCACTGGGTTGACGAGTAGCGGCTCGAGCGATCCCCGCTCCCGTTCGCCGGCAGTCGAGTCGGTGGCAATCTGCATCCCACCGGTGAAGGCCGCAATCATCAGCATCAGCGGAATGAAGCTGAGCACGGCCGCGGCGCGTTGCTGCGCGCTCGACACCTCGATTTCCTGGATCTGCAGCGGATTCCCGATAGCCGGACTCACGCCGCGCGCGATCAGGCGGAGGCTGGCGATCTGCGCGCTGTAGACCGCGATCAGCTGGCGGACACGCTGGGCGGCCGGCTGCGCCGTACTGTTCGAACTGTCGCTGACGATGCGGATCTGGGCCGCGCGGGATGCGCTGAAACGCTCCCCGAAGTTCTTGGGGATGATCAGCACCACGTCGACCCTCTTGTCCTGGACAGCCGCTTCCGGGTCTGCCGGAGCCGCCGCAATCGACACGCCGTCCTGGCCTTCGAGCCACTCGATCAGCGCTGGCGCGTTCTCGGCGCCGGCGACCGGTATCGTCAGGTGCTCGGCATCGCGGGCCCGATCGGCCACACGGTTCATCATCACAGTGATCACGATCGGGAAGAAGATGGCGCCGAAGAAGATGGAGAACAGCGCCCGGCGATCGCGGAACGCGTCTCGCAATTCCTTACGGACGATGACGAACGTCTGACGCAGTCGGGCCGGAAGCCCGGGGCGCGGCGCCGGTCCTTCGCGGCTGGCACGGTCGAAGTCGTGCCGGTCACGCCGTGGGCCTCTCTCGATTGAGACCGGCGAGGGTGACGAACGCGTCCTCGAGGTTCGACTCGCCCGACAACCGTCGCAGGTCGTCCGGGGTCCCTTTCGCGGCGACACGGCCCGACGCGATCACCACGATCGAGTCGCACAGCGCCGACACTTCCTGCATCACGTGGCTCGAGAACAGGACGCAGCGCCCCTGGTCGCGCAGGCGGCGGATGATTTCGCGCACGGCCCGGGTGCTCATCACGTCGAGCCCGTTCGTCGGTTCGTCGAGCAGGATGTTCGCCGGGTCGTGGACGAGCGCTCGCGCGATCGCCACCTTCGTCCGCTCGCCGTGCGAGAACCCGGCGGTCCGGCGATCGGCGATGGCGCGCATGTCGAGCAGGTCGAACAACTCGTCGGCGCGAACGTCGAGGGCGCGGCCGGTGAGGCCGTGCAGTTCACCGTAGTAGCGGATGTGCTCACGTGCGGTCAGGCGTGGGTACAGGCCGAACCCGTCCGGCAGCACGCCCAGCCGGGCCTGCGCATCCTGCGGTTCGGCCACGGCATCCACCTCGTCTACGTGGATGCGGCCGTGGTCCGGTCGCAGCAGCGCGTACAGCATCCGCAGCGTGGTGGTCTTGCCGGCGCCATTCGGTCCGAGCAGTCCCGTCACCTGGCCGTTGCCGGCGGTAAACGACACGCCGTTGACGGCGTGCACCGTGCCAAAGCGTTTGTGAACACAGTCAACGGTGATCACGGGGCGTCCAGCTGTCCCTTCGGGTCAGGTGTCCCGCCGCCGGCCCGACCCATCGGGTCCGGGCCGGCCGGCGTGACGAAGAACGGAGGCGGCTTGATCGTCCTGAGGCACGTGGCGTCGATTCCATCGGCGGTGCCGCTCTCGAGAAACTCCTCGATCAGGCGGACGCCGCACGGTGTGCCGATGACGCCGTGGCCACTCGCCGCCGCGGTGAAATGACGCGCGTGGCGCAGTTGCGCTCGCACCTCGTCGCCCCATACTGGCGGCGTGATCGGATCGCGTTCGCCGGACAGAATCAGCGCCGGCACGTCCGACTGCACCGGCTGGTAGTAGCTGGCGTCGATAGTGCCCCGCGGCCAGAACTCGCAGGCGGTGATCTGATCCGCGAACAGCCGGCCGCCGAACACGTTGCCGGCGGTTTCCCGCGCCAGGTCGCTGCGGGTGACCAGCGGCGCGTCTTCGCTGCACAGGACGGACAGCTGCATGCCGACGCTCACGCTGCTCGACGGATCGTCAGCCATCCCGAGTGCCAGCAGCGCGGCGAAGTCGTCGCGCTCCCCGGCCTCGATCAGTTTCGGCAGCAGCGAGGCGGTGATCGGTGAATACAGCGCCCCGAACAGCAGGCTGGCGACGACCCGCGCGCTGATCTGCGTGTCTTCGCTGACGCCGGTTCGCGGGTGGACCATCCTGAGTCGCACCGGCGCCATCTCGAGCCGCTGCAGCAGGGCGCGGACCCGCTCGCGCATGTGCGGAAACGACGCGCCACAGCGCGGATTCGCATCGCATTGGCCGAGCCAGCTGTCGAGCGAGCGTTGCGCGTCGCGCGCAACGAACAGCGGCAGGCGCATGTCGGTGGGTGCCACGCCGTCGAGCACCATCGAGCGCACGTGGTCGCCGTGCTGGCGTAGGTAGACCAGCGCCGCCCGCGTTCCGTACGATCCGCCATAGAGATTGATTCGCTCGTAGCCAAGCCACTCGCGGACCTGGTCGAGATCGTCCATCGCAATCGGCGTCGTATACAGCCGGACGTCGGCGTCGTAGCCGTCGAGGCATTGGCGCAGCCGATTGGCGGAATCCGCCTCGGTCTCCATCAACCCGCGCAGCGAGTCCTCGTCGCTGCTGCAATCGAGCGGGTGCGATTTTCCCGTTCCCCGCTGGTCGACGAGAACGATGTCCCGCTGTTTCTGGATAGGGCGGAAGACCTGACGGAGTTGCGGGGCCAGCTGGGCGGCACCCTGTCCGGGCCCTCCGGCGAGGAAGAAGAGGGGATCGGGTGGGCCGGAGCCCACGGCCGGAAGAACCACGATATTCAGGGAAATCTGGCGTCCTGTGCGGGTTTGCCGGTTTTCGAACACCCGCAGCGTCCCACACAGGGCATCGTTGGGCCCCTCGTCGGTCACGCACGGATGGAGCCGGTCGGTGACCGTCGGGTGACCAGATCCTGTACACCCGGCCAGCAGCGTCGCCGCCAGCACCCAGAGGGCGGCCAGGCGCGAGTCCAGTTTTTTGTCGATGTGGCTCACGAAAGGCTGCACGAGGTGAAATGATTTTGCGGAATAGTCGTAAATACCAAGTAGACAGCGGGTTGGCCACCGGATAGCCGTGCAGTACAATGTCGTGCCCTTGACCATGAGGTGACGGCGCTGTACCTTTTCGGCGTTTCTCCGACGAGTTTTCAGTCTTTCGAGGCGCTCCGGTTCAATCAGTCCGTGATTTCTCGTCCGTTCAGGGTTTTTCCGCTGGAGGAGATGTTCGATGCGTACCAAGTTTGCCTTTGTGATTGCCGGCTTCGCGCTGCTGCTGGCTGCGCGCCCGATCGTGGCGCACCATTCGTTCGCGGCTGAGTTCGACGCGAACAAGCCGTTCAAGATGACCGGCACCGTCACCAAGGTGGAGTGGATGAACCCGCACACCTATTTCTATATCGACGTGGCCGACGAAAAGACGCGGCAAGGTCGACGAACTGGGGCATGGAAATGGGCAGCCCGAACGGCCTGATGCGCGCCGGGTGGACCCGCAACACCATGAAGGTTGGCGACAAGGTGACGGTCGAGGGCAGCCTGGCGAAGGACGGCAGCCACACCGGCAACGCGCGCGCGGTGACGCTGGCCGAAACCGGGCAGCGGCTGTTCGCGGCTTCGAGCCAGGGCAATGCGGCGAACTAACCAACGGAGTTCCAGTTGAAGAAACAGTCTCCGTACTGCACTGTTCGCCTCGGCGGCGGTGGCGATGTTCGCCTCGACCGCATGGCTGCGAGGCACAGCAGGCGCCCGCCGCCGGGCAGATTCAGCAGGAAGGCTCGATTGCGCCTCAGGCCGCCGGTCAGGGCGGGCGGTCGTGGCCGCAACGCCGGCCCCGCCGAGCCGACACCGAAGCTCGCCGACGGCACCGTCAACCTGGGTCGTGTGCCGGGTGAAAAGGGCATCTGGAACCTGCCGTACATCACCAACATGGCGATGAACGTCATCGACCCGGCCACGGGCCAGCCCGTGCCGGAAATCCAGGCCCAGCGGCGCGCGCGCAGCGGCGGCGCGCGGCGCCGGCGGCGGGGCGCCCGTGGCGGTGGTGGTGGCGGCGGCGGTCGTGGCGGCACCAAGTCCGAGCCATGGATGCCGTTCCAGCCGTGGGCGGCAGCGGTCTACGACTACAACTCGAAGAACGAGTCACAGTACGACCCGGAAGGCTTCTGTCTGCCGCCGGGCGGTCCCCGCATGTTCGCGACGCCCTACCCCGGCGAGATCCTCCAGCTGCCGGAGCAGAAGCGCGTCGTCATGATCTTCGAGGGCGGCACGCACATCTGGCGCGAGATCTACATGGATGGCCGCGAGCACCCGAAGGGCGACGCAGCTGAACCCGACCTACCTCGGGTCACTCGGTGGGCCACTACGAAGACAACGGCCAGACGCTCGTCGTCGACGTCGTCGGCTTCAACGAGAACAGCTGGCTCGATTACTTCGGTCACCCGCACACGGACAAGATGCACGTCGTCGAGAAGTTCACGCGGCCGAACAAGGGCACGTTGCACTACGTGGCGACCGTGGACGATCCGGGCGCGTACACGAAGCCGTTCACGCTGGCGTGGGACATCCCGTGGAACGGGACGAGCGAACTGTCCGAGTACATCTGCCAGGAGAACAATCGCTACCTGAATCGTCTCGCAGGACGACTTCGGTCAGCCGGTGTTCGGTCCGAAGCAGCCAGGCATCAAGCCGGTCAAGCCTGCGGGGGGGACGAAGTAGTGATGCGCTCGATTTTCCTTCGAACCCTGGTTCTCGTGTCGTTGCTGGTGGTACCGGCAACGGCATTCGCGCAGTTCGGTCATCCGTTCAATTCGCCATACAGCGGCGGCTGGGGCAAGGACAACGCGAACCGGCTGCTGCTCGACACGCACTGGGACGGGACCAAGGTCACCGGTACGATCAACTCCGGCGGCGCGACGCTGAACGTGACCGACTCGACGTTCGATTACTCCGATCCGTCGGCGTGGAAGGTCACGCTCAAGGCGGAAGGGAAGGACAGCGACGGCAAGCCGGTCACCGCGACCCTGGTAGGAACGCTCGAGAACATCGGCGTCTACTACAAGATCTTCAGCGGTACCATCACGCAGGGCACGCAGAAGGGCGACTTCGTCGTCACCAGGAATTAGCGTCGGAGCGGCGGGCCTGAAGGCCCGCCCTGCGAGGCTGATGTAGGGCGGGCTCGTGAGGGTCCGCCCTTTTTTATGTACTGATATTCGTGATGCGACGAGCTCTGGTCATGCTGGCGGTGGTGTCGATCGCGGCGTGCGGTCGTGGCGGTGCGGAGAGTGGCGGGCCTGACAAGGATCACGCGACGTCTGGTCTGTCCGGCCGCCGGGCCTGACAACACTCGTGCGACCGATTCGTCGCCCTGGTTCACCGACGCGACCGAGTCGAGCGGCGTGCGGATGACGCACTTCAACGGCATGGCCGGCGACTTCCTGTATCCCGAGGTGATGGCGCCTGGCGTGGCGCTGTTCGACTACGACAACGACGGCGACCTCGACCTGTTCGTGCCGCAGGGCCGGATGCTCGGGACGAAGACGATCGAACAGGCACTGGTGAAGCCCGAGCAGCCGCTGCAGAGGCCGCCTGTTTCGAAACGATCTTGTCACCGGCGGACCTGACAAGCTCCGCCCCACGGACGCTGTCCGTTTCACCGACGTCACCGAGGCGAGCGGAATCCGCCAGACCTCCTACGGCATGGGCGCGGCGACCGGCGACTTCAACAACGACGGCTGCGTCGATCTGTATGTGACCGCGCTCGGCAGCAACCAGTTGTTCAAGAACAACTGCAACGGCACGTTCACCGATGTGACCGCGGCGACCCGGACGGCCGATCCGGGTGGAGCGTCTCGGCGGCCTTCGTCGACATCGATCGCGACGGCTGGCTCGATCTGTTCGTCGGTCACTACGTGCGCTACAGCGTGGCGACGAACATCCGCTGCTACAGCGTCACCGGCCTGACCGATTACTGTCCGCCCAACGTCTACCGTGCCGAACCAAGCCACCTGTTCCACAACAACGGGAACGGCACGTTTACCGACATCACGGCCAAAGCGGGCTTGTCCGCCGAATACGGCGCGGCGCTCGGCGATCGCCACCGCCGACTTCAACGGCGACGGCTGGATCGACATCCACGTGTCGAACGACAGCACGCCCAACCAGCTCTGGATCAATCAGAAGAACGGAACGTTCATGAACACGGCGCTGCTCGCCGGCACGGCTGTCAGCCCGGAAGGCGAGGCGAAGGCGAGCATGGGCGTGGACGCCGGCGACTTCGACAACGACGGCGACGAGGACCTGTTCGTCGGCGAACTGCTCGGGCAGGGCGCCGACATGTACGTCAACGACGGTATGGCGACGTTCTCCGACGACAGCGCTCGTACCGGCGCTGCGGGTGCCGACGCTCGCGGTCACGACGTTCGGGGCCGGATGGCTCGACGTGGACAACGACGGCTGGCTGGACCTCGTCACCGCGAACGGCGCGGTCACGCATGCTGTCGAGGCGCTGGCACGCAAGGAGCACTTCGCGCTCGCAGCAGAAGCGCCAGCTGTTTCGAAACCTGGGAACGGGCCGCTTCGAGGACGCCACGGCGAAGGCCGGCGACGCCTTCGCGATCGCGGAAGTCGGTCGCGGCCTTGCGTTTGGCGATCTCGATAACGACGGCGATACCGACATCGTCGTCGGCAACGATGCCGGACCCGGTACGCGTGCTGATCAATAACGTCGGCAGCCGGCAGCACTGGGTCGGGCGTTCGCCTGGTGGACAAGAACGGTCGCGACGCGCTCGGGGCTCGGGTGACAGTCAAGCGCGCGGATGGAAGAGCGTTCGTCCGGCGCGCCCGCGCCGACGGCAGCTACGCGTCGGCGAACGATCCGCGCGTGCTGATCGGGACCGGTTCGGCGACCGTGCCTGTGCAGGTCGATATCCTGTGGCCGGACGGCACGACGAGCTCGCAGGCGTTGCCGATCGATCGGTACACGACAATCACGCAAGGCTCATGAAAGCTGGTTTGGCGAGAGCGTGGCGGGAGGCTTGTCAGGCGGGCGTGGCGGACCTGACAACGTCCTCGCGACAAGCGGTTGTGGCGCTGACCAGCGTCGCTCTCTTGCTCTCCGCCTGTCAGTCGCAGCCCTCGCCGCCGCCACCGCCGTCGTCGTCATCCGCCCGATTGCGCTCCCGAACCTCGCAACCGCCCCTGCGCCGCTCCAGCAACTCGTACGCGAGCGTCATGCCGCGGCGGTGAAGGCCGGGCACGTCGCCGACGCCGGATGCCGCGCGCGGCGCGCGCGTACGGCGAACTGGGCATGGTGCTGATGGCTGCCGAATATTTCGCCGAGGCGGAGACGGCGCTGCTCGACGCAGAGGCGCTGGCTCCGGGCGAATTCCGGTGGCCGTATTACCTCGGCCACCTGTATCGCCGGCTCGGTGATGCCGGGAAGGAAACGGCAGCCTTCGAGCGGGCGGTCAAGGCGAACCCGATGTACGCACCGGCGCTGGTGTGGCTCGGCACCGCCTATCTCGATCAGGGCAGGCCGGACGCTGCCGATCCGTTGTTCGAGCAGGCGCTGACGCGCGATCCGAAGATGGTTGCCGCGCTGCTCGGGCGCGGCCGCGCGGCACTGGCGCGGAACGATTACAACGGGGCGATCGGGTTGCTCGAGCGTGGCCTTGCGATCGATCCCGACGCGTCGGCGCTGCACGTGGCGCTGGTGCTTGCGTATCGCGGTGCCGGGCAGCCCGACCAGGCACGCGCGCATATCCGCGCCCATGGTGCCAACCAGCTGCGTCTACCCGATCCGGTGTACGACGAGATCGACCTGCTGCTCGAGACGCCGGTCGCGTTCGAGCTGCGGGGTGCACGCGCGATGAGCGACGGGCGCTACGACGAGGCGATCGCCGCGTTGGAAAAGGGGGTGGCGCTCGATCCCGACGAGCCCGCGCTCCGCCACAAACTCGCGACGGCGCTTGCCTTGAAAGGAAATCTGAGCGGCGCTCTTGCCACCATGCGCGAGACCGTCCGCCGGTCGCCTGACTTCGCGAAGGGACATTACAGCCTGGCGCTGCTGTACCTGCAGGCCAACGACTACCAGCACGCCGCCGCGTCATTCGCCGACGCGCTGCGCGCCGAGCCGTCCTACGTCGAGCCGCGCCTGCAGCTCGCGCACCTGCTGCGCCGGACCGGGCAGTCGCCGGCGTCACTCGCGCACTACCGCCAGGTACTCGAGCTCGATCCGCGGATCGCCGACGCCCGGTTCGGATACGCGATGGCGCTGGTCGATGTCGGCCGGTTTGCGGACGCGCGCGATCAGCTGACGCAGGGGATGCAGATGTTTCCCGATCGCGCCGGATTCACCCTGGCCCTCGCGCGCATCCTCGCCGCCGCGCCGGATGCGAACCGTTCGCGACGGGCAACGAGCGCTTACGCTGTTGCAGGCACTCCCGCCCGCCGCGCAGCAAACGCTGGACTTTGCTGTCGTGACAGGCATGGCGCTCGCCGAGGCCGGACGGTTTGATGACGCCGCATCGTTGCAACAGCAAGTATTGGCTCAGCTTCCTGCCTCGACCGAGACACAGTTGCGTCAACAATTGCTCCAGACTCTTCGTGTCTACCAGCAGCATCAGGCGCTTCGACGTCCCTGGTCCCCGGTCGAGCCGATGGAACTGCTCGATCAGCAGCAGGCGACCAGCTGACGCAATTCAGATTCATAGACAACCGTTCCGAATATTTGAATTCGGACGACCTCAACCGCGCGCACCGGTCTGGATTCAGGCCGGTTTCAGAGCTCCGATTCGGCGCCGATCGGGCGTGTGCCTTGCGTAGCTGCAGTCGTCACTTTGCCAGCGGCGTGCGTAGCGCGCCGGGACTGCTGCGCTGATCCCGGCTTACCGGTAATCGATCGTTACGACCGTCGGCGGCTCGCCGCGCAGCGGACCCGCCAAACCAGGGCTGGCTGAGTCGACCGGGTGTGAGTCATCAGGTTACGCCTCAGGGTTCGGTTACAGTCCCCCGCCGTATTGGAGCGGGTTTTCAGGGTTCCCACCACGCAAGGGTCCACTGGTTCCATTCGCTATTCCAGCACAGACAGCACAGGGAGGTTCCGTTTGGGCAAGCGTGTATTCGCCAGAGCCGCGTACGCTCTGGCGCTCATTTTCGTTCCGGCGGCAGTGTTCGCACAGGGATCGATCGCGGGCACGGTGAAGGATTCGTCGGGCGCAGTTCTTCCGGGTGTCACGGTTGAAGCCGCAAGCCCCGCACTTATTGAAAAGGTCCGGACCGCCGTCACCGATGGCGACGGCCAGTACCGCATCGTCGATCTTCGTCCCGGCACGTACACCGTGACCGCCACGCTTCCCGGTTTTTCGACGGCGAAGCGCGAGGGTATCGAGCTCCAGGGATCGCAGACGCTTACCATCGCACTCGAGATGAAGGTGGGCGAGCTGCAGGAAACGATCACGGTCAGCGGCGCGACGCCCGTCGTGGACGTGCAGAACACCCGCCGTGAAACGGTCATCAATTCCGACGTGATCTCGTCGCTGCCGGTCACCCGCGCCTACGGGTCGCTGCTCAACGTCAGCCCCGGCCTGACCGTCGACAACAACGGCCTGGCGCCGACGCCGACGATGACCTTCTTCAGCGCGCACGGCGGCAACAGCAACGAAGGCCGCATGCAGATCAACGGGATGACGGTAGCCGCGGCGTTCAACGGCGGAGGAGTCTCGTCGCTCACCTACGACACCACGAACGTCGACGAAGTCTCGGTGACCGTTTCCGGCGGCCTGGGCGAGTCTGAGACCGGCGGTCCCAGCATGAACATCGTGCCGCGTTCGGGCGGCAACAAGTTCGCAGGGCAGGCGTTCTACAACAATGCCGGCGAATGGTCGACCGGCGACAACATCGGTGACGATGCCCAGCTGAAGGCGAGCGTCGGCAATCCGCCCAGCATCCTGAGCGCGTGGGACGCGAGCGCGTCGCTACGGTGGACCGATCAAGAAGGATCGCCTCTGGTTCTACGGCGCCTACCGCAAGTTCTCGACGTCGCAGGCGGTTGAAGGCCACGTGGCCAACCAGTTCGTCGGCGACCCGCTGCACTGGGACTACGCCGTCGACCCGAACATCTCGTCGCGCAACATCCAGGGACGCGATATCTGGACGGCGCGGTTCACCACTCAGGCGACGCAGAAGAACCGCTTCTTCTTCTCGCACGAGCACCAGCTGCGGTGCGAGGGCTCGACGCTGTCGACCTCGTCGAGCGGTGGATGTCGGGACCGCGGGCAGCGACTGGATCGCGCTCGGCTCGACCACCTCGGCGCCCGAGGCGAATACGGGCTACTTCGATTTCCCCTATGACGTCACGCAGGCGACATGGACGTCGCCACTGACCAGCAAGATCCTGCTCGAAGCGGGATACACGCGGTTCGCGTATCAGCACGCCGGCGGCCCTGGGCAACTGCCGCCCGACGGCATCTTCGACCTGATTCCGGTCACCGAGGCGCTGGCGATCGACGGGCATCGCGCCAACTTCACCTATCGCGGTCTGCCGTCGTATTTCGACAACTACGGCAACCCCAATAACTGGCGCGCGTCGGCGTCGTACGTGACCGGTGCGCACAACCTCAAGGTTGGCTATCAGGGCGCCTACCTGATCGCGAAGACACGGACGGTCCGCAACGACCCTCTCATGCAATACAACTTCACCAACCGCGTGCCGACGTCGTTCACCGTCGGCCTGCAGGATTGGAGCACGAACGACACCACCGAAGCGGCAGGGCTCTTCGTGCAGGATACGTGGACGCACAAGCGGCTGACGCTGCAGGGCGCCCTTCGCTACGACCGGGCGTGGAGCTTCAGCCCGGGTGATCACAACGGCACCACGACGCTGACGCCGTACAACAGCGGTGCGATCACGTTCAACACCACCCCGGGAGTCGATGCCTATAACGACATCTCCCCGCGCGTGGGCGCCGCCTACGACCTGTTCGGCGACGGCAAGACCGCGATCAAGTTCAACTTCGGGCGCTATCTGTCGCCGGCGACCAACGATCAGAACTATCCGATCAACAACCCCGCGAACCGCGTCCGCACGACTCTGACCCGCAACTGGACCGACAGCAACGGGAACTACGTGGTTGACTGCAACATCCTCGACTACTCGGCACAGAACGGGTCGACAACCGGCGGCGACATCTGTGCCGCACCGTCTGGACCGAACCTGACGTTCGGGCAGACTGCCGTGACCAGCGCGGTCGATCCGGACGTGCTGACCGGCTGGGGAGTCCGCCAGTCCGACTACCAGTTCGGCCTGAACGTCCAGCAGCAGTTGCTGCCGCGAGTGTCGGTGACGGTGGGCTACAACCGGCGTTGGTGGCAGAACTCGGTGGTGACGGACAACCTCAACACCACGCCTGCGGATTGGGAATCGTGGACGATTACGGCTCCGAGCGATCCACGCCTGCCCAATGGTGGCGGTTACCCGATTACCGTGTATACGCTTTCGCCGGCGGGCGGCCAGAAGGGGTCCTTCATCCAGTACCGCCGTGAATCGTCGTACGGCCCCGACGCCGAACGGATCCGCTACTGGCACGGTGTGGACGTCGACGTGAACGCACGGCTTCGCGGGGGACTGTTCCTGCAGGCCGGGACGTCGACTGGACGGCAGGTCAACGACACCTGCGCGCTGACGGCCATTGTCGGCCCGGGCGTCGGTCTGGCGACGACCGGCCTGGACAATCCTGATCCGCGCAACTGCCGGTCGGTGGATCCGTTCCAGACGACTCTGCGCGGCAGTGCCAGCTACACCATTCCGAAGGTGGACGTCCTGGTCAGCGCCACGATGCGTTCGCAGCCGCCGATGCAGCTGAACGCGACGTGGCTCGTGCCGAACAGCCAGGTGCAGGCGATCCTCGGACACCTGCCGTCGGGCGCGCTATCGACGGGCACGACCTCGGTGTCGCTCGTGGACTTCGCCACGCCCGGCACGAACAACGCCGGTGCGGGCGGCCCGAACCGGCTCTATGCCGACAATCGGCGCAACCAGGTCGACATGCGCTTCGCGAAGATTGTCCGCTTCAACGCCCGGCGTCTCGACGTCGGCGTCGACGTCCAGAACCTGCTGAACACGAACTACGCGACCGTCTACGACACGCAGTTCGGCAGCAGCACGTTCCTGGCGCCGACGTCGATCGCGTCGCCACGCTTCGTGCGTCTCAACTTCACGTTCAACTTCTGATACCCGAAGGAAGCAGGTATCAGATTCAGGAATCAGGGCTGGGCAAGGCCTCAGCCCTGATTCCACCCGCCTCGTTCCTGACCCAGCCCCGAAGACCTGATTCCTGATTCCAGAATCCTGGTTTGAGCGCTACGATTGGCGGCCATGAAACACCGCCGCTCGCTGCTGTCATCGTTCGTTGTCCTCGCCCTCTCTGCAACTGTGGCGTTTGCGCAGGCACCCGCTGCCGCGACCGATGCACCTCAGGGTGCGCGGGGAGCGGTCCCAGCGGGGGCACCGGGGCCCGGCCGGGGCGCCTTTCCGCCCGTTCAAATCGGTCCTCCGGCCCCTGTGCCGGCCGCCGTTGCCATCCCGCGGCCGACGCCCGCCGAACTCGAGCAGGTCAACAGTGCCCTCAAGGGCCTGATCGACAGCGACAAGACCGCCGCGCAGCCGCTGTTGAAGAAGTTCGAATCGCTGATGCTGCTGCAGCCGCCGCGGCTCAACACCGCCGCGACGTTTACACAGACGCAGCAGCGCATGGGACCACGTCACGAGGGATTCGTCGCGACCGCGCAGCAGGGCAACATCGACCTGCTGCTCCATGGCGACTCGATCACCGACTGGTGGCTGCAGGACGCCAACAAGCCGGTGTTCGACAAGTACTTCGGCAGCATCCGCACGGCGAACTTCGCCGTCGCCGGGGACACTACGCAGGGCGTGCTGTGGGGGCTGCGCAACGGCGAAGGCCAGGGTTTCCAGCCGAAGGCCGTGATGGTGATGATCGGCACCAACAACACCGGTGCGAACACCGCACCCGAAATCGCGGAAGGGATCGGCGCGGTGACCATGGAAATGCGTCGCGATTTCCCGAACGCGAAGATCCTCTTGCTGGCGATCTTTCCACGCAGCGTGCCTGGCGATCCCGTGCGCGAGAAGATTGCCGAAGTGAACCGGATCATCTCGAGGCTGGACGACCAGCAGCACGTCTTCTACATGGACATCGGCGCCCAATTTCTCGATGACAAGGGCGTGTTCCTGCCGGATTCGTTCCGTCCGGACAACCTTCACCCGCTCGCCAAGGGGTATGACATCTGGGGCCAGGCGGTCAGTGCGAAGCTCGCCGAACTGATGAAGTAGGGGCCCCTGGGGCATTGACGATTGAGGGATGGGCGATTGACCAATCGAAGGAGAATCGGTCCATCCGAATCCTCCAATCGTCCATTGGTAATCCTCAATTCGGAAGCCGGTTTAGACGCCGCTTTGACGTCCGTTCCGGGCCGCCGGATCAGCTGGAAACCGCTGGATTTACGTGGAAAAGCGGCTATCAAACCAGTATCGCGCCATCGACGTCTGATATTAATCTCCCGCAATAAGGGTTGACCTTCAGCGCCGGTTGGCCCATACTCCGCCCCACTTCCGGACCCCGGAGTGTCCGGAACCCTCGTACCCAGGTTTCGTTCACCACTCGTTCTCGGACCCGTTCTCGGCAAGCCCGTTTCCATGTCCCCGCGCGCCCATTCGCCGCGCGCCCGGAGGGGACGAAGGAGAGAAGTCAGCATGCGTGTATCGGCGAAGTCCCTGGTGACTCTCGCGTTCCTGCTCCTGCTAGCTCCCGCACTCGCGTTCGCCCAGGCTGGCGGCGCGTCCTTAGCGGGCACCGTCAAAGACGCGTCCGGCGCAGTGCTCCCCGGCGTGACCGTGGAAGCGTCCAGCCCCGCGTTGACTGAAAAGACCCGCACGGCCGTGACCGACGGGTCCGGGCAGTACCGCATCATCGATTTGCCGCCAGGCACGTACACGCTCACCGCGACGTTGCCCGGCTTCAACACCATGCAGCGCGGCGGCCTCGAACTCTCGGGTAACGTCGTCATCACGATCCCGATCGAGCTGAAGGTTGGCGCACTCCAGGAAACCATCACGGTCACGGGTGAAACGCCCGTCGTCGACGTCCAGAACACCCGCCGCGAGGTCGTGGTCAATCAGGAAGTGATCGCCTCGATCCCGGCGACCCGCACCGCGGGTTCGCTGCTCAATGCGACGCCCGGCATCACCGTTGACAACAATGGCGTCGCCGCGACGCCGACGATGACCTTCTTCAGCGCGCGCGGCGGCCCGACCAACGAAGGCCGTATGACGGTGAACGGTATGACGGTCGCGGCCGCGTTCAACGGCGGCGGCGTCTCCTCGTACATCCTCGACACCGTCGGTGCCGAAGAAGTGTCGACGAACGTCTCGGGCGGCCTCGGTGAAATGGAAGTCGGCGGCCCGGTCATGAACATCGTGCCGCGGAGCGGCGGCAACCGCTTCGCCGGCCAGTTCTTCCTCAACAATGCCGGCGACTGGTCCAAGGGAGACAACCTCGACTCCGAGCTGACGGCGCCGCCTCCCGGACCCAATCTGCACGAGACGCCCGGCATCATCAAGGCGTACGACACGAGCATCATGTACAGCGGTCCTATCCTCAAGGATCGGCTCTGGTTCTATGGCAGCTACCGCAAGCTGAATACAATCACGCAGATCGAAGGCGTCCGCTGGAACAAGAACACGTTCGACCTGTCGCGATGGGACTGGGTCGAGGATCCGAGCATCTCGGCGCGACTGCTCCAGGGGCGGCAAATGTTCATCGACCGCTTCAGCGCGCAGGTCACGGCGAAGAACCGCATCACCTTCGCGCATGAGTTCCAGCTGCGGTGCGAGGGATCGCCTCTCAAGACCACGACCAACGAAGGGTGTGACTCGCGTGATAACGGGTGGGTGGCCTCCAGTTCGACAACCACGTCCCCGGAAGCCAGCACCAACTACATCGACTTCCCCTACACCGTGACGCAGGTCCTCTGGACCAATCCGCTGTCGAGCAAGATCCTGCTCGAAGCGGGCTACAGCCGGCTCGCGTACGACCATGCCGGTGGCCCTGGCCAGCTGCCGCCTGACGGCATCTTCGACATCACGGTGACGGAGCAGTCGACGTCAGTCAACCCGGTGACCGGCCTGCCGTACGCGCCGCGCGCGAACTATCAGTACCGCGCCCTGGCACAGTACGCCGACAACAAGAGCTGGCCTCAGACCTGGCGTGGGTCCGCTTCCTACGTCACTGGCGCGCACAACGTGAAGATCGGCTACCAGGGTTCGTACCTGGCAAACCAGACCAACCGGCTGCGCAACCCCACACTGATGGCGTACCGCTTCAACCAGGGTGTGCCGAACCAGTTCACGATGGCGATCGATCAGTGGCAGACCGCCGACCGCACCCAAGTGGCCGCGCTGTTCGGACAGGACAGCTGGACGCATGGTCGCCTCACCATCCAGGGGGCACTCCGCTACGACCGGGCGTGGAGCTACAGCCCGGCCGAGCACAACGGGACGACGCAGACGTCGAAGATCAACCCGTCGCCGATCACCTTCGACAAGACCTACAGCGTGCACACGTTCAACGACATCACCCCCCGTATGGGCGTGGCGTACGACGTCTTCGGCAACGGCAAAACTGCGCTGAAGTTCAACTTTGGTCACTATCTGGTGTCCGCGACCAACGACGGCCGCTTCACGGCGAACAACCCAGCGGGCCTCTCCGTCAGCACGGTGAGCCGGACGTGGACGGATACGAACAACAACAAGGTCGTCGATTGCAACCTGCTGGACTTCAGCGCCCAGTCGGCGATTGACACCTGTGGCGCGTTGACCGGAAACGACCTGAACTTCGGCAAGCTGAGTCCGACCACGGTCAACGACCCGGCGACCCTTACGGGCTGGGGCGTCCGGCCGAATGACTGGCAGTATGGCATCACCGTCCAGCAGCAGCTCATTCCGCGCGTCTCACTGGACGTGGGCTATTCGCACCGCTGGTTCAAGGGCGTGACGGTAACGGACAACATCAACCGCGATCCCAGCCAATACGACAAGTACACCGTCATTGCGCCGAGCGATGCGCGGCTGCCGGACGGCGGCGGCTACGCGATTGACGTCTACGTGCCGACGGCGGCGGCTGCGGCGCTTGCCGCGTCGAACCTCGTGCGGTTCGAAACGGATTTCGGTCCCGAGCGCAAGAACTACTACGATGGCGTCGATGTGACGCTGAATGCCCGTCTCAAGCAGGGCCTCACGCTCCAGGCAGGGACCACCACCGGCAGGTCGGTCGTCGATCAGTGCGCGACGCGCATGAAGATCGACAGCCCCGATCCGCGCGACTGCGCCTCCAACAACCCGTTCCAGACCACGCTGCGCGGCCTGGCCTCCTACACCATCCCGAAGATCGACGTGCTGGTCAGCGCGACGCTTCGGTCGCAACCGGTGGTCACGCTGGCGGCGAACATGAACCTTCCGAACACCTGTCTGGGCTGGGGCTTCGCGGCACAGACGGGTTGCTCGCAGCAGACCGTCCTGGGGCTGCTCGGCCGGCTGCCGACGGGGTCGTTGACCACGGGCACGACCACGATCGCCATCGACGACAACCAGCACCAGATCTGGGATGAGAGCCGCCGCACGCAAATCGACATGCGTTTCGCGAAGATCTTCCGCTTCGGGCGGACGCGCACCGATGTCGGCGTTGACGTCAGCAACCTGCTGAATACCAACTACGCAACTTCGTGGGACACGACCTACCAGATTGTCAACACGACGCAGCCTGGCGGGACGTGGAATAACCCGACTGCGGTGTACGCGCCGCGGTTCCTCCGGCTGAATTTCACGGTGAATTTCTAGCCGGTAGCTGATAGCCGGTAGCCGGTAGCGAAAAAGAGGGCCGATGGAATTCCATCGGCCCTTCTTTTTTCAACGACAGTTCGGAGGTTCAGGGTTCACGCCGGGCAGAGCGTGAATCGGGGTCAGCCCAGGGCGTCCCGTACAATGATGCGCGTGCGGAGCCATGGCGTGAAGCCTGCCATCGCCGTCCTCGCCATTCTTGGGCTCATCGCGGCGTGCTCTCGCGCGGCGCAACCGGCGAAAACGGCCCAGGTGCGCGAGCTCACGTTCAGCCGCGATATCGCTCCCATTCTCTACGACAACTGCGCGAGCTGCCATCGGCCGATCGAAGAGGCTCCGCAGGCTCGCGGACCTGCCGCCTCCGCGGGGCTGCGGCGCGCCTCGCCTGAGCCAGAGCGAAGGCCGGACAAGGTCCGCCCCACGGCTACGTCCGGCGCTGCCACGGCGACGTCAGGCACGTCCGAAGATCCGATCTGCGTGGCGGGTGCACCGTTCAGCGTGCTCGATTACGACTCGGTTCGTCGCCACTCGCGCGCTATTGCCTCGGCGGTGCAGCGGCGCGCGATGCCCCCATGGTTGCCCGAGCCTGGTCACGGCACGTTCGTCGACGAACGGCGGCTCCGCGACGATCAGGTCGCCCTGATCGCGAAGTGGGTCGAGAGCGGTGCGCCCGAGGGCGATCCGACCGACGCGCCCAAACCGCCGGTCTTCTCCGGCGGCTGGCAACTCGGCACACCCGACCTCGTGTTGACGCTCTCCGAACCCTACACGCTGCAGCCGGGATCGCGCGACGTCTTCCGCAACTTCGTCCTTCCGGTGCCGATCACCACGACGCGCTACGTCCGCGCCGTCGAGTTCCGCGCCGATCGTCCGCAGGTGCTGCACCACGCGGACCTGGCGATCGACGTCGGGCGCGTGTCGCGCGTGCTCGATCGCTCCGATCCGGGTCCCGGGTTCGCGACGATGGACGGCGACCAGGTGTACAACGTGTATGGCTGGTCCCCCGGTAAGGTCCCGATCATGGAGCCGGCCGACACGGCGTGGACGCTCGAACCCGGCACCGATCTCGTCCTGCTGCTGCACATGATCGCGGGGACACAGAGTGAGACGGTGCGCCCGATGATCGGGCTCTTCTTGTCCGACACGCCGCCCACGCGCACGCCGATCGGCGTCAAGCTCGAGAAGAAGACGATCGACATTCCCGCTGGCGAGGCGAACTACGTCGTCGAGGACAGCTACGTGCTGCCGGCGGATGTCGACGTGGTGAGCGTCTATCCGCACGCGCACTATCTGGGCAAGGAGATGCGCGGCACCGCCACGTCTGCCGGACGGCTCGCAGACAGGATCTGTTGTGGATTCGCCAGTGGGACTTCCGCTGGCAGGATCGGTATCGCTATCAGACACCCGTGTTCCTGCCCCGGGGTACGCGCGTGGCCATGCGCTACACCTTCGACAACTCGACGGCGAACCCGAACAACCGGTCCCGTCCCCCGCAACGTGTGCGAGCGGGACCGCGTTCGACCGACGAGATGGCCCAGCTCTGGCTCGAGGTCGTCCCGCGCCGTGCCGAGGACGCGGCGCTCCTCAACGCCGACTTCACCCGCCGCGCGCTGCTCACCCAGATCGAGGCGGTCGAACTGGACGTCCGGCTCGACCCCAACCTGGCGGCCGCCCACAACATGCTGGCGTCGAAGTATCTGCAGGCGGGCCGGACTGCCGATGCACTGATGCAGTTCGAAGAGGCGCTGCGGCTCGATCCGCGTGATGCCGAGGTTCACAGCAACCTCGGAACGCTGCTGCAGGCCCAGGGCCGGCTCGCGGAAGGAATGCAGCACCTGCGGACGGCGGTGCAGCTGCAACCGAAGAACGATGCCGTCCGGTTCAATCTCGGGAATGCGCTGCTCGCGGCGGGGCAGACGGATGCGGCGATGCGCGAATTTCAGGCGGCGATCGCGCTGAACCCGGAGAATGCGGACGCGCACTTCAACCTGGCGATGATCCTGGGCCCGCGGCGTCAGCTGGACGAGGCGATCGTGCACCTGCGGCGCGTGGTGGAGATCAATCCGCGCAACGGCGACGCGTATCGCAACCTCTCGCTCGCGTACTCACTGCAGGGGCGAATCGAACCGGCGATCGAGGCGGCGCAGGCGTCCGTGCGGCTGCAGCCCGGCTCCACGGCAGCGCGGGATCAGTTACAGCGGCTGCTCGCCAAGCGGTAAAGGGCACCCACGTTCACGCTTCTCTGTGCTCGGTTCTCCGTTCGTGTTCAGGTTCGTGTCTCAAGCAGCGGCAATGCGATCGTCCCTGATGCCAGCCGTCCCAAGGGCCGGGCTGTCCGAACCCAGAACCGAACCCAGAACCGAACCCGAACCTGAACACGAACCGAGAAGCGAGAACCGAGAAGCATGAACATCGGTCTCAGTGTGTCCGAATGGCGGCACTCACCAGCCCACCGCCCTTTACCGGGATCGCGTTCAGGGATACGCCGTATCGACCGGCATGCAGCGTGACGGTGCGTTCCGCGGCGATGCCCATGGCGGCGCCGAAGATCACATCGCTCAGATAGTGCTTGTTGTCATGGACGCGCGCCGTGGCGACATAGCCGGCGGCAAGCGTCGCCGGGATCGCCGACCTTCCAACCGTAGTGACGTTGCAGCACGCCCGCCGTGGCGAAGGCACTCGCGGCGTGGCCGGAGGGAAACGACACGTTGTTGGAGCCGTCCGGTCGTTCGCGCTGGACGGTGAACTTCAGCGCCTGCACATACAACTGGCCGAGCAGTTGCGCGCGCATGATGTCGCCGCCGGTTCGCGCCAGCCCCCCTTTCTTCGCGAACCATCCAGTCGTGTAGATCCCGGCGCCGATCAGTGCCTGCACGCCGAAGGCCCCGTAGGTGTGGCCGGGCTCCATGGCATTGTTCAGCGTCGGGTTCGTCTCGATCTCTCCAGCGAGATCGTCGTCCCAGATATGACCGACCAGGGCCGCACCGCCGCCGGAGGCCAGAACAATGGCGGTGTCCCACGAGATGAACTTGACGAGGTCGCGGGGCATTTCCTTGACGACGGCGCCGATCGAGGGTGGACTGGGATCGAGCGCCTGTGCGTAGGACGACCCTCCGAGTACCACCGTGAACAGCAGGACAAGGCAGCAGGTGATCGAGGAACTGACGCCATGACGACGTGACGGACTCGCGACGTGCGCGCGATGGAGATGCATAGGCGGCCCGTCAGAGTGTGGCGGCATGGTACTCAGGAACGAGTCCGCATCCGACGCGAGCCGGCATACGGCCTCACTCGTGGAGGCTCGGGCAGCGACTCCGGATTCGCGGTCGACCAGGCAACCCCGCAGGCGGGGCATTCGAACCTGATCGTCCGCTCATCCGTCGATGGAATCTGTTGCGGGGTGCGGCATTTCGGACAGACGTACCGCGGAAGCGCGTCGGTCATGGTTCGTCCGCCAGAACCGCGGCGCCGGTTGCGGTGTTTGCGTTCATCTGACATGCCTATGCGCCGACGCGCTCGCCGCCCACCTGGGCGCGCGTGAGCTCCGTGTGCAGTCGTTCGCGCTCCACTTCGAGCACCGCCTTCGCGTCGACACGTCCGAACAGGTCGATCAGCGAGGCAATCACGCCGGTCCAACCGGTCTGGTGGCTGGCGCCCAGGCCCGCTCCGTTGTCGCCGTGGAAGTACTCGTAGAAGAGGATCAGGTCGCGCCAGTGCGGATCCTGTTGAAACGTTTCCGTACCGCCGTAGACGGGGCGGTTGCCCTGCTCATCGCGAAGGAAGATTGCGCTGAGACGCCGCGTGATTTCCTTCGCCGCATCGAAGAGCGTCACGTACTTGCCTGATCGGGTCGGGCACTCCACTTTGAAATCGTCGCCGTAGAACGCATAGAGGTTCAGCAGCGCCCGCACGATGAGGACGTTGACCGGCATCCAGACCGGACCCCGCCAGTTCGAGTTGCCACCGAACATGCCGTTGTTCGACTCCGCCGGCAGGTATTTGACGGTGTACTCGTGAGAGCCGACCCAGAACGAGAACGGGTGGTCCTCATGGTAGCGGGACAGCGCGCGAATGCCGTACGGTCCCAGGAACTCCTTCTCGTCCAGCAGGTATCCGAGCACCCGCTCGAGTTTCTTCTTGTTCAGGATCGACAGCAGCCGGCGTCCCTTGTAGCCCACGAAGCCCTGATCGGTCGGAGCCACGTGCGCCACCAGTTCGGGATGACGTTTGCGGAACAGCTGCACCATGTCCGCGAGGCGCGGGAACTTGTCGATGAGATCGCCCGGGAAGACCGAGGACGCGCAGAGCGGCAACAGGCCGACCATCGATCGCACCTTCAGGCGCTGCGCATGGCCGTCCGGCACACGCAGCAGGTCGTAGAAGAAGCCGTCCTGCTCGTCCCACATTTCGTCGTGGTTCTCGCCCAGGCGATCCATCGCGTAGGCGATCCACATGAAATGCTGGATGAACTTGAAGGCGACCTCCTCGTACATCGAGTCGTATTCGCACAGGATCAACGCGATGTCGAGCATGCACTGGCAGTAGAAGGCCATCCACGCCGTGCCGTCCGCCTGTTCGAGCGAGCCGCCGGTCGGCAGCTCCGAGCTGCGATCGAAGACGCCGATGTTGTCCAGTCCGAGGAAGCCACCCGCGAACACGTTGCGCCCGCTCGGATCCTTGCGGTTCACCCACCAGTTGAAGTTCAACATCAATCCCTGGAACGACCGTTCGAGGAACCGGATGTCGGCGCGGCCGAGGGCACGCTCCGTTTTGAACAGGTAGAGGGTGGCCCACGCATGGACCGGCGGATTGACGTCGCTGAAGTTCCACTCGTACGCCGGGATTTGACCGTTGGGATGCGCGTACAGGTTGCGCAGCATCAGCAGCAGCTGATCCTTGGCGAAGTCGAAGTCGACGAGCGACAGGGCGAGCGTGTGAAACGCCAGATCCCACGCCGCGTACCATGGGTATTCCCACTTGTCCGGCATCGAGATGATGTCGGCGTTGAGCATGTGGAACCAGTCCATGTTGCGCGAGCCGGACGCCTTTCCGTCGAGCATCGGATGGCTTTTCCGCTCGCTCAGCCACTTTTCCAGATCGAAGTAGTAGAACTGCTTCGTCCACAACATGCCGGCGAGCGCCTGTCGATGGACGCGTCGCTGGTCCTCCGTCAGCGTCCCCGGGGTGATGCGATCGTAGAACTCGTTGGCGTCGTGCAGGCGATCGTCGAACACCGCGTCGAAAGCGCTGAACGACGCCTTCGACGGCGCCACCGTGAGGCGCACTCGCACCACCTGGCTGCCCCGCGCCGGCACGTCGAGCACATACCGCGCCGCCGCCTTCGTTCCCGTCCGGGCAGGATTCACGGCGTCGCGGTTTCCGGACACCACGTAGGAGTGAAACGCGTCCTTCACATACGGCGACGGATTGGGCTGACCCCACAGACGTTGAATGTTCGTGTCGTTCTCGGTGAACAGCAGTTCCGGCTGACCGTCACAATGCAGGAGGTAGGTCCCGAGTGCTTCGTGTGACGCTTCGACCGAGTTCGCGCCGGCCTGCCGCATCGACGGCTTCGGGTCGTCGTCACCCCACGACCACGTATTCCTGAACCAGAGCGTGGGCAGCACGTGCAGCCGCGCCGGTTCCGGCCCACGGTTGTGTACGGTGATGCGGATGCAGACGTCCTCGGGAGATGCCTTCGCGTACTCGACGAACACATCGAAATAGCGATCGTCGGCAAAGGCACCAGTGTCCAGCAGCTCGTATTCGAACTGCTCACGCGACCGCTGGCGATTCGTGTCGACCAAATCGCGGTAGGGGAACTCGCATTGCGGATACTTGTACAGATACTTCATGTACGAGTGCGTCGGCGTGCTGTCGACGTAGAAGTAGTACTCCTTGACGTCTTCGCCGTGGTTCCCTTGGCTATTGGTGAGGCCGAACATGCGTTCCTTCAGGATTGGATCGCGTTCGTTCCAGAGCGCCACCGCGAAGCACAGACGCTGCCGGTCGTCGGAGATGCCGCCCAGGCCGTCCTCGCCCCAGTGGTACGCCCGCGACCGTGACTTGATCGTGCGAGAAGTAGTCCCAGGCGTTGCCGTCGGTGCTGTAGTCCTCCCGCACCGTTCCCCATTGCCGCTCGCTGAGGTATGGCCCCCATTTCTTCCACGCCACTCCCTTTTCGCGGGCGTCGTTCAACCGCTTCTGCTCGGTCACGTCAATGAAGTCTGGTGCACTCATGTCGAATTCCTCTTGGCGATGGTCCGGGAGCCAATCAGCGGTAAATCAGTGGAATAACCCTGCTGAAGGGCGTCGGCAAACCGATCGTGTGTCCGGCCATGGCTCACGCCTATGCGGATCCGGTCTGTGTCGGCGTCAGGTCAGCAGGTGATGGCACAGGCCGGATGGAAGTCGGCAATGCCAGAGCGGCAGCCGGCGCTGTGTACCAAGCCATGTTGTTGGGAACGTACCCCCCGCATTACCCCTGACGCGGCGAGCCGCGCCGCTGTCTGCACCGGTGTTCCTTGCGTGCATCATGGCGGCGCACGCGTCGCGGTTTGACGTCGTCTCCGTCAAGCCACACGGTCCGGCGACGAGACGGGCTGGTGATGAGGCAGCGCAGCGGCCGCCACGGCCTGATCACGTCAGGCTGACAACGCTCAACCGACCGTGTGGTCGCAGTCGCTACTCCCAGCCGCCGGTCGGCTTCACGCCGGGCACGTCGATGCCGAGTGCCTCGCGGAGCTGTGCGGGGTCATGGAAATCCGCCGTTTCCGGCAGTTCGAGAATGGCCGCGATAGCGGGACCCGGCGCATTGTTTTCATTCGCGAGCTCGACCAGCTTGCCTCGTGTGGCGGGATAGTCCAGATCCCTGAGGGCGTTCTCGAGGGCAGTCTTGTCTTCCGGGTCGAGATTGATCATGACGGTCTCTCGAACGCAAGCTCAGTGCCTACCTTACGGCACGAGCATTCTGATGAACCCGTCCTGTCGCGACGTCACCAGCAACTCGCCGTCGCGCGTGCGGGCAAGGTGGAGGTCCGCTCGTGGCAGCGTCGCACCCATCGTCCGGTTCACGAGTTCCTGGAACGTGAGGTTCACCCGCGCTCCGCTGCCGTCGCGCACGTACAACTGAATCTCTTCGACGGGAGCGACGGTCTGCGGCACGCCGTCGTCCGCCTTCTTCAATGCCGCGAGATCGGCTGCGAACAGACGGCCGCGCTGCACGTCGCCGAACACGAACTTGTCGCGAAGCGCGGCAATCGCGCCGCGGTAGGCGAAGCCGCCACTGATCGCCTGCCCTTCGTCATGGTCGTAGATCGCGACCGGATACGTGAAGCCGTCCTTCTCGCGACCGGACAGGATGTTCGCTGGCAGCGTGAACAGCTCGTTGAGGTTGCCGCCACGCGAGCGTCCGTTTTCCCAGTAGCCCTCGCGCTTCATCCACCCGTAGTTCTCTCCGTTGCGGACGATGTTGATCTCCTCGATGTTGTCCATGCCGATGTCAGAGGCGAAGAGCGTCCCGTCCATCAAGTCCCAGGACAGCCGGTGCGCATTCCTGAATCCGTAGGCGTAGATTTCCCCGAGCGTCTTCGGATCTCCATCGGAGGCGAACTTGTTGCCCATCGGGATCGTGTAGTCGCCAAGGCCTTTGGTGCCATGGCTCACGGCAGGACTGCGTGGATCGATCCGAAGGATGGCGGTCATGATCGAGTCGAGCCGCTGCGTCTGCGCGGGGTTGCCGGCATTCGGGCCGCCGCCGTTGCTAAACCCATGGTCGCTGCCGCTGGTGTAAAGCAGCCCGTAGTCCTCGTCGCCCGGCCTCGCGGTCGGATTGAATTCCACGGCGCCAAGCGGATGCGTCAGGTTCATCACCACGTGGGCCTCGCGGAGCAGTTCGCGGTGGGTGCCGTCGAAGGTCGCTGCCGCGGGATTGGTGGCATGCCACTCGGTGATGATGTTGTGATAGGTGGCGTCGGCGGCGGTGAACCCGGGCGGGACGAAGTCGGGCACGGCAGGATTGCCGGGCGCGCGCTCGGCGTGAACCGTGTAGAAGAGCCCGTTGCGCGCGAACTCCGGATGAAAGGCAAACGAGATGAAGCCGCTTTCGAGGCGGTTGTACACCGCCCTCGGGAAGCGCGCATGCATGTCCAGGTATACGGCCGGCCGGCTGTCGCTGCCGAGTCGATACAGGATTCCGCGTGAGTCGTTGGCGAAGCGGCGGCCGTCGGGGAGATCGCGCACGTAGCTGACTCGAGCCCATCCCGCCGGGTTCACGTCGTCGGCCGGGTGCAGCATGCGGGTATCCGGGAGCCGGACGACATCTTTGATCTCTACCGCCAGGCCACGCTTTTCGATGGGTGCAGGAATCGGGTTCGACGTGATCTGCCCCCGCAGTGTCCCAATTGCGCACGCCAGCAGGCCGACCATCAGCAAAGTGTGCGAACGCATTGCCCCTCCAATCCGCATGGGGATTTATACTCTGGTCCTCAAATTCCGGATGACTAAACGCGCGGACGAACGGCTTCCGATTCAACCGAGAAGCCATTCCGGAACGGCAGGACTCGAGCTGGGGAGGCGACGGAGCAAGCGGATTCACAAACGGGGGAACGGGGAAACGGTGACGAACGGGATTAAGGTATTTATGGCTCTGCGATCGGCAACCGACCCCGTTCGTCCCCGTTCCCCCGTTTCCCCGTTTGTGATCCCGGTACCTCCGTCGCGCTCCGCGTACAAACCTCCGCCAACTGCTTCGAAGGCCGCAGCGTCACCCTGTCGCCAGGTCGTGGGCAGCAGCGTGACGTCGGGACAGGATTCATGACCATGAAGGCGCTGCGTGTGATCCCGGGCAAGGCTAAGAGTGCGGTTCTGGACCAGGTCGACGACCCGCCCGAGTCGGACGGGTCCGTTCTGGTCAGCACGGTGGCGGTCGGGATCTGCGGGACCGACGTCGAGATCATCGAGGGGTTGTACGGGTGGGCACCGCCAGGCCGCGAGGCACTTGTTATCGGCCACGAAGCGGTGGGGAAGGTTGTCGCCGCGCCTCCTGACTCAGGATTCTCCTCTGGAGACATCGTCGTGCCGATCGTGAGGCGACCGGATCCGGTGCCCTGCCGATTTTGTGCGGTCGGCGAGTGGGACATGTGCGCCAACGGGCGCTACACCGAGCGAGGCATCAAGGAACTCGACGGATATGCGTCGGATCGTTTCCGTATCGATCCCGAGTTCCTCGTTCCGGTGCCCGCGCAACTCGATAGCCTCGCCGTGCTGGTCGAGCCGACGAGCGTCGTTGCCAAGGCATGGGATCACATCGATCGAATCGGAGGGCGGTCACGTGCCTGGCGGCCTTCCCGGGTGCTGGTCACCGGAGCGGGGCCGATCGGCCTGCTCGCGGCGTTGCTGGCATCGCAGCGCGGCGCCGACGTGCACGTCCTCGACCGCGTGTCGTCGGGGCCGAAGCCGGACTTGGTGAAGGATCTGGGTGGCACGTACCACGTCGGCGATCTGTCGGCGCTTCGCGAGGCACCTGACGTGATTATCGAGTGCACCGGTGCACCGGCTGTTCTGGCTGATGTGCTGGGGCAGGCCGGCCCCAGCGGGATTGTGTGCCTGACGGGCGTGTCGGTCAGCGGCAAGCGCGCGCCGGTGGACATCGGGGAAGCGAATCGTCGCATGGTGCTGCAGAACGACGTGGTGTTCGGCACCGTCAACGCCAATCGCCGACACTATGCCGCGGCGGTGGAGGCGCTCGCCGAGGCCGATCGCGACTGGCTGGCGCGACTTATCACGCGACGGGTACCGGTCGATCGATGGCAAGACGCGTTCACCCGGCACCCGGACGACGTCAAGACGGTCCTCGAGTTCTAAATCGTCCGTCGATCGCCGGCTCTTGTTCACCGTGTGGTCGAACCTGAGCCTCACGGCGCGACGCTTGCTGTGCTCCGCCCGCCCGGCAGCGCGCGCCAGCTGAAGCGTCGCAATTCACTGCACAGCTTCGCATCTCGCGTATCGATGACAACCGGGCGAGGTTTGACGGGACGAGGTCATATGGATGGCACTGGTTCGAGTGCGACGCTGGACCCGGCTTTGGGCCTGACGTCGGGATCGCCTTCTTCCGCTCGCGATCTGTTCTCGCGGCAACTGCTCAACGCGATGCTCGCGTACCGGAGCGGCGACTTTGCGGTGAGATTGCCGTCGGATCTCACCGGAATTGACGGCAAAATTGCCGACGCCTTCAACGACATCGTCACCGTCAGCGAACGGCGCGCCCGCGAAACGGCTCGCGTGTCACGCGCGGTCGGCAAAGAGGGGAAGCTCAAACAACGCATGGCGGTGCCCGGAGCCGTCGGCGGGTGGGCCGACGAAGTCGGCGCCATCAACATGCTGATCGACGACCTGGTCTGGCCCACCACGGAAGTCACGCGCGCGGTCGGCGCCGTGGCGAAGGGAGATTTGGGTCAGGCAATGGCGCTCGAAGTGGATGGGCGCCCGCTGGAAGGCGAATTCCTCCGCTCCGCGAAGCTGGTCAACAAGATGATCGACCAGCTGTCGGTCTTTACCTCGGAGGTTACGCGCGTTGCTCGCGAGGTCGGCACCGAAGGGAAGCTCGGTGGCCAGGCGCAGGTCAAGGGTGTATCGGGCGTCTGGAAGGAACTGACCGAGTCGGTCAACCAGATGGCCGGCAACCTGACCGCGCAGGTCCGCAACATCGCGGACGTGACCATCGCCGTCGCCAACGGCGACCTTTCGAAGAAGATCACCGTCGACGTCCGCGGCGAGATCCTGCAGCTGAAGGAAGCGATCAACACGATGGTCGACCAGCTGCGTGGTTTCGCGGCTGAAGTCACGCGCGTGGCGCGCGAGGTCGGTACGGAAGGCAAGCTCGGTGGCCAGGCGGTGGTGCCTGGGGTGGCCGGCACGTGGAAGGACCTGACCGACTCGGTCAACGCGATGGCGTCGAACCTGACGGCGCAGGTGCGCAACATCGCCGGCGTGACCACGGCCGTCGCCCGCGGCGACCTCTCGCGCAAGATCACGGTCGACGTCAAGGGCGAGATCCTCGAGCTGAAGGACACCATCAACACGATGGTCGACCAGCTCAACGCGTTCGCCTCGGAAGTGTTCCGCGTGGCGCGCGAAGTCGGCACCGAAGGCAAGCTCGGTGGCCGCGCCGAAGTGCCGGACGTCGCCGGCACGTGGAAGGACCTGACCGACTCGGTCAACGCGATGGGCGCGAACCTGACCGCCCAGGTCCGCAACATCGCCGAAGTGACGACCGCCGTGGCGCGTGGCGACCTGTCGCGCAAGATCACGGTCGACGTCAAGGGCGAGATTCTCGAGCTGAAGGACACCATCAACACGATGGTCGACCAGCTGAACGCGTTCGCCTCGGAAGTCTCGCGCGTCGCTCGCGAGGTCGGCACCGAGGGCAAGCTCGGTGGTCAGGCGGTGGTGCCCGGCGTCGCCGGTACCTGGAAGGACCTGACCGACAACGTCAACTCGATGGCCTCGAACCTCACCGGCCAGGTACGAAACATCGCCGACGTCGCGACGGCGATTGCGCGCGGTGACCTGTCGCGCAAGATCACGGTCGACGTGAAGGGCGAAATCCTGCAGCTGAAGAACACCATCAACACGATGGTCGATCAGCTGAACGCCTTCGCGTCGGAAGTGTCGCGGGTGGCGCGCGAAGTCGGCACCGAAGGCAAGCTCGGTGGCCAGGCCGAAGTGCCCGGCGTCGCCGGCACCTGGAAAGACCTCACCGACAACGTCAACTCGATGGGTTCGAACCTGACCGGCCAGGTCAGAAACATTGCCGACGTGGCGACGGCGATCGCTCGCGGCGATCTGTCCCGCAAGATCACCGTCGACGTGAAGGGCGAAATCCTGCAGTTGAAGAACACCATCAACACGATGGTGGACCAGTTGAACGCGTTCGCCTCGGAAGTCTCCCGTGTGGCGCGCGAAGTCGGCACCGAAGGGAAGCTGGGTGGCCAGGCCGAAGTGCCCGGCGTGGCCGGCACGTGGAAGGACCTGACCGACAACGTCAACTCGATGGCGTCCAACCTGACCGGTCAGGTGCGCAACATTGCCGACGTGGCGACCGCCATCGCCAACGGCGACCTGTCGCGGAAGATCACCGTCGACGTCAAGGGCGAGATTCTCGAGCTGAAGAACACCGTCAACACGATGGTGGACCAGCTCAACGCGTTCGCGTCGGAAGTCACACGTGTCGCGCGCGAAGTCGGCACCGAAGGCAAGCTTGGTGGCCAGGCGATTGTTACCGGTGTCGCCGGCACCTGGAAGGACCTGACCGACAACGTCAACTTCATGGCGTCGAACCTCACCGGTCAGGTGAGAAACATCGCCGAAGTGGCCACCGCCGTCGCCCGCGGCGACCTGTCGCGCAAGATCACGGTCGACGTGAAGGGTGAGATTCTCGAGCTGAAGAACACCATCAACACGATGGTCGACCAGCTCAACGCCTTCGCGTCGGAAGTATCGCGAGTCGCCCGCGAAGTCGGCACCGACGGCAAGCTCGGTGGACAGGCGCAGGTGCCGGGTGTCGCCGGGACGTGGAAGGACCTCACCGACAACGTCAACCAGATGGCCGGCAACCTCACCGCGCAGGTGAGGAACATCGCCGAAGTGACCGTCGCCGTGGCCAACGGCGACCTGTCGAAGAAGATCACCGTGGACGTCCGCGGCGAGATTCTGCAGCTCAAGGACACCATGAACACGATGGTGGAGCAGCTGCGGTCGTTTGCCGCGGAAGTGACGCGCGTGGCTCGCGAGGTCGGCACCGAAGGCAAGCTCGGTGGCCAGGCCGAAGTGCCTGGCGTGGGCGGCACGTGGAAGGACCTGACCGATAACGTCAACTCGATGGCCTCTAACCTGACGGGTCAGGTGCGCAACATCGCCGACGTGTCCACCGCTATCGCCCGTGGTGACCTCTCGCGCAAGATCACGGTCGACGTGAAGGGCGAGATCCTCGAGCTGAAGAACACCATCAACACGATGGTCGACCAGCTCAACGCCTTCGCGTCGGAAGTGTCGCGCGTGGCGCGCGAAGTCGGCACCGAGGGCAAGCTCGGAGGCCAGGCGCAGGTGCTCGGCGTCGCCGGTACCTGGAAGGACCTCACCGACAACGTCAACTCGATGGCGTCGAACCTGACGGGGCAGGTCCGCAACATCGCGGAGGTCACCATCGCGGTGGCCAACGGCGACCTCTCGCGGAAGATCACGGTCGACGTCCGCGGTGAGATTCTGCAGCTGAAAGAAGCCATCAATGCGATGGTCGAGCAGCTGCGCTCGTTCGCGTCAGAAGTCACCCGCGTGGCTCGCGAAGTCGGTACCGAAGGCCGTCTCGGCGTGCAGGCAGTGGTGCCCGGCGTGGCCGGGACCTGGAAGGACCTGACCGACTCGGTCAACGTCATGGGCGCGAACCTCACGGCGCAGGTCCGTAATATCGCCGAAGTCACCACCGCCGTCGCTCGCGGCGACCTGTCGCGCAAGATCACGGTCGACGTCAAGGGCGAGATTCTCGAACTGAAGAACACCATCAACACGATGGTCGACCAGCTCCGCTCGTTCGCCGCCGAAGTCACACGCGTGGCGCGCGAGGTCGGCACCGAAGGCAAACTTGGCGGCCAGGCCGAGGTGCCTGGCGTCGCCGGGACCTGGAAGGATCTCACCGACTCGGTCAACGTCATGGCCGCCAACCTGACCGACCAGGTCCGCGGCATCGTCAAGGTGGTCACCGCCGTCGCCGACGGCAACCTCCGCCAGAAGCTGACGGTCGAGGCCAAGGGTGAAGTCGCGGCGCTCGCCGAGACGATGAACAGCATGACCGACACGCTGGCGACCTTCGCCGAGCAGGTGACCAACGTGGCGCGCGAGGTCGGCGTCGAAGGCCGCCTCGGCGGCCAGGCGAACGTGCCGGGCGCGGCCGGCACGTGGAAGGACCTCACCGGCAACGTCAACCTGCTGGCCGCGAACCTGACCAACCAGGTGCGCGCGATCGCGGAGGTGGCCACCGCCGTGACCAAGGGCGACCTGACGCGATCGATCCAGGTCGAGGCCCGCGGCGAGGTCGCGGAGCTCAAGGACAACATCAACACGATGATCGACAACCTCCGCCAGACGACGGATCGCAACCAGGAACAGGACTGGTTGAAGACCAACCTGGCGAAGTTCACCCGCATGCTGCAGGGGCAGCGCGACCTCGTCACCGTCGGTCAGCTGCTCCTCTCGGAACTGGCACCGCTGGTCCACGCCCAGCAGGGGGCGGTCTACCAGATGCTGAGCGAAGTCTCCGACTCGGCACCGGTGCTCGAACTGCTGGCCGGGTACGCCATCGGCGACGATCAGACGAAGCGCATCGAAGTGGGCAAAGGGCTGGTCGGCCAGTGCGCGCTCGAGAAGCAGCGCATCCTGCTGACCAAGGTCCCGCGTAGCTATACTCGGATTTACTCCAGCCTCGGCGCGGCTCGCCCGCAGAACATCGTGGTGCTGCCGGTGCTCTTCGAAGGCGAGACGAAGGCGGTTATCGAGCTCGGTTCGCTTCAGCCGTTCACGGCGACGCACCTGTCCTTCCTCGAGCAGCTGACCCAGTCGATCGGCGTCGTGCTGAACACCATCGAAGCGACCATGCGGACCGAGAACCTGCTGCAGCAGTCGCAGCAGCTGACGATCGAGCTGCAGACGCGGCAGTCGGAACTGCAGCAGACCAACCAGGAACTGGCGACGAAGGCGAAACAGCTCGCCGAGCAGAACGTCGAGGTCGAGCGCAAGAACCGCGAAGTCGAACAGGCGCGTCGCGCGCTCGAGGAGAAGGCGGCCGAGCTCGCGCTCACCTCGAAGTACAAGTCCGAGTTCCTCGCCAACATGTCGCACGAGCTGCGGACGCCGCTGAACTCGATCCTGATCCTCGGCCAGCAGCTGGCCGACAACGCCGGCGGCAACCTGACCACGAAGCAGGTCGACTTCGCCAAGAACATCCACTCCGCCGGCACCGACCTGCTGACGCTGATCAACGACATTCTCGACCTGTCGAAGATCGAGTCGGGGACCGTCACCGTCGAAGCCGAGGAGATCACGTTCACGTCGCTGCGCGATACCGTCGGACGCGCCTTCCATCACGTCGCCGAGTCGAAGAACCTGCAGTTCGACATCGATCTCGAGGCGGCATTGCCGCGCACGTTCACCAGCGACCCGAAACGGCTCCAGCAGATTCTCAAGAACCTGCTGTCCAACGCCTTCAAGTTCACGTCGCAGGGCCAGGTCTCGATGCGCGTTCACCTGGCGCGGCGCGGCTGGTCCACCGAACATCCAGTGCTCGGCCGCAGTACCGGTGCCGTGGCGATCGAGGTCAACGACACCGGCATCGGCATCGCGCCGGAAAAGCAGAAGTTGATCTTCGAGGCGTTCCAGCAGGCCGACGCCGGCACGAGCCGCAAGTACGGCGGCACCGGTCTTGGCCTGGCCATCAGCCGCGAGCTGGCGACGCTGCTTGGTGGCGAAATCAAGCTGGTGAGCGTGCCGGGACAGGGGAGCACCTTCACGCTGTATCTGCCACTGATCTACACGGGTCCGGCACGCGCCGTCACGGCTCCGGCCACGCTGATGTCGCAGGCGGTGCCAGTGGCGCTGCCGGTGCTGCCGCTCGCCGAAGGTCGAGGAGATCGTCGAGGACGATCGCGAATCGATTACGGAAGGCGACACCGTGCTGCTGATCGTCGACGACGACCCGCACTATGCCCGGGTGCTGCTCGGCCTGGGGCGCGACAAGGGATTCAAGTGCGTGGTCGCGAGTCGCGGTCAGGCGGCGATCTCACTCGCCCGCCAGTTCCTGCCGACGGCGATCACGCTCGACGTGTTCCTGCCGGACATGCTCGGCTGGACGGTGCTCAACCACCTCAAGCTCGATCCGCTGACGCGACACATCCCGGTGCAGATGCTCTCGGTCGAGGAAGAGCAGCAGCACGGCCTGTCGCACGGCGCCTTCTCCTACCTGGTGAAGCCGGCGACAACCGAGGATCTCGAGTCGGCCTTCGACCGCATCCAGAAGTACGTGACCCCGCATCGCAAGCGGCTGCTGGTCGATCGAAGACAACGACATCGAGCGCGACAGCATCGTCGAGCTGCTGCAGCACGACGACATCGAGGTCGAGGCGGTCGGAACCGCCGCGGACGCGCTTCACGCGCTCCGCCACGGTCAGTTCGACTGCTGCGTCGTCGATCTGCGGTTGCCGGACATGAGCGGCTTCGACCTGCTCGAGCGCTTCCAGCAGGATGCGAATCTCCGCAACGTGCCGATCGTCGTCTTTACCGGCAAGGAGCTGACGGCGGACGAAGAAGCGCGGCTGCGCGGCGTCGCCAAGAGCGTCGTGCTGAAGGACGTGCAGTCGCCGGAGCGCCTGTTCGACGAAACGGCGCTCTTCCTCCATCGGGTCGTGGCCGAGCTGCCCGAATCCAAGCGGCAGATGCTCGAGCGGCTGCACGGCTCCAACGAGGTGCTGCGCTCTCGCAAGGTGCTGGTGGTCGACGACGACGCCCGCAACATCTTCGCGCTGACGACGGTGCTCGAGAACCACGAGATGGAGGTGATGAGCGCCACCAACGGCCGGCAGGCGATCGAGATGATCGAGGCGACGACCGATCTGAGCGTCGTGCTGATGGACATCATGATGCCCGAGATGGACGGCTACGAGACGATGCGCGAGATCAGGAAGGATCAGCGCTTCCGGACGCTGCCGATCCTGGCGCTGACGGCGAAGGCGATGAAGGGCGATCGCGAGAAGTGTCTGGAGGCCGGCGCGTCGGACTACATCGCCAAGCCGGTCGACACGGATCAGCTCCTCTCGCTGCTGCGCGTATGGCTGTACAGATAGTGGAGATTGGCGAATTGACGAATTTACGGATTGGCGAATTGGAGAAACGGAGGCTCCGGGCAATCGTGCAGTCAAATTCGTCAATTCGTCAATCCGTCAATCCGTCAATTCCGGAGGTCGCCCTGTGACCACCGCCCGGCCGGAAGTTCTTATCGTCGACGACCAGGCGCGCAACCTCGACGCGCTCGAGAGCATGCTCGCGCCGCTCGATTGCGTCTTGGTACGGGCCGAGACCGCTGACCAGGCGCTGCTGGCCCTGCTCAAGCACGACTTCGCGGCCATCGTGCTCGACATCCAGATGCCGGAGATGAGCGGCATCGAGCTCGCGAAGTTGATCAAGAAGCGGAAGCGGTCGCAGCACGTGCCGATTCTGTTTCTGACGGCGCATCTGATCGACGACCGCGACGTCCTGCAGGGCTACGACGTCGGCGGCGTCGATTACCTGAGCAAGCCGATCAATCCGGAGATCCTGCGCTCGAAGGTCGGCGTCTTCATCGAGTTGTTCCGCAAGACGCGCGCGCTGGCGCAGCTGAACGAGACGCTGCAGCGCGAGGTCGCCGAACGCGAGAAGGCGCAGGGGGCGCTCGAGACGATCAACGCCGATCTCGAGCGGCGTGTGCAGGAACGCACCGCTGCGCTGACGCGTGCGCACCAGGGAGTGCGTGAGAACGAAGAGCGTCTTCGCATGGCGATGGAGATCGGCCGGATTGCCGCGTGGGAATGGGACATGGCGACCGGGGTGATCACCTGGTCGATGGACCCGGAATCCGTGTTCGGATTCCCGCCCGGGTCGTTCGGGGCCGACCGGCGGATCTTCCGGACGCTGCATCCGGACGATCGCGCCCGAATCGAGGAGGCGATCGCCGCGGCGATCACGACCGGCAACTACGAAGCGGAGTATCGCGCCGTCCGGCCGGACGGCACGATCGTCTGGATCGGCGAACGCGGTCGTGTCGTTCAGGATGCCGACGGGCCGGTGGCCGGATGGTCGGTGTCAGCCGGGACATGAGCTCTGAGCGCGAGGCCGCGCGTGAGCGCGAGCAGTTGCTGCGGGAGGCGCGGGCAGCAAGAGACGAGGCGGAGCGCCAGGGCCGCCTCAAGGACGAGTTCCTGGCCACACTCAGTCATGAACTGCGCACGCCGATGAACGCCATTCTCGGCTGGCTGGCGATCCTGGAATCCGGGAAGCCGGTGCGCGACATCCACTCGGCGCTGACGATCATCCGGCGCAATTCGGAACTGCAGGCACGGCTGATTGACGATCTGCTCGACATGAACCGGCTGCTCTCCGGCAACTTCACGCTGGAGCTGGCCGACATCGATCCAGGTCACATGCTGCAGACGACGATGCAGGCCCTGCGGCCGGCGGCCGACAGCCGCCGGGTGCAGATGATCGCCGCGGTCGATCCGGTGGGGGAGATCCGGGCCGACGGGCGGCGCTTGCAGCAGGTGCTCTGGAACCTGGTGCACAACGCGATCAAGTTCACCCCTGCGGGTGGCCGTGTCGAGTTGCGATTGACGCGATCTCCCGGGTACGGTTCAAATCAGCGTCGCCGACAACGGCCGTGGCATCTCGCCGCAGTTCCTGCCGTACGTGTTCGATCGGTTCCGCCAACAGGATGCCTCGACCACGCGTGAGGCGTTCGGACTGGGATTGGGTCTGTCGATCGCGAAGCACCTGGTCGAACTGCACGGCGGGACCATCGAGGCGTTCAGCGATGGCGCGGGTCAGGGCGCCACGTTCGTCGTGACGCTCCCTGCCGCCAATCCCGCGCCTCTGACCGACAGCCAGCAGGCTGACGTGTCTCGCGTCGTGCTGGAGGCGTGACCGGGCAGGAACTCCCGGGCGTAACTGCGGACATCCCTCTCCAGCTGTATCGGCACGTTAGTGGAGGCGCACGGGCGACGCAGTGCTCCCCGGCTGGCCCTGGCGCGCAGATTGAAGATCCCGACTCGGCCTGATGAGCACACCACTCGAAGACTACGCACTGATCGGCGACTGTGAGACGGCCGCCCTGGTTTCGCGGCATGGCTCGATCGACTGGTTGTGCTGGCCTCGGTTCGACTCAGGAGCCTGTTTCGCCGCCCTGGTCGGGACTCCGGAGCATGGCCGCTGGCTCATTACCGCGGCCCAGCCGGATGCACACATCTCGCGTGAGTACCGACCCAACACGCTGATCCTCGAAACGCATTTCGAGACGTCCAGCGGCAAAGCCACGGTGGTGGACTTCATGCCTCCGCGCGGCCGCAACTCCGACGTCGTGCGGATGGTGTGTGGCGATCGCGGCGCGGTGACGATGAAGACGGAGCTGGTGCTGCGCTTCGATTACGGCCGTGCCATTCCGTGGGTCCAGCGGCTGTCGCCGACGACGCTGCGCGCCGTGTCCGGCCCGGACATGGTGATTCTGCATACCCCGGTGCCGCTGCGGGGCGTCGATCTCACGACGGTGGGTGAGTTCACCGTCGAGGCCGGCCAGTGCATCCCGTTCGTCCTGACGCATGGGCCCTCACATCTTCCGGCCCCCGATGCGATCGACGCCGGCCATTCCCTCGCCACCACCGAGCGCTTCTGGCGGCAATGGTGTGAGCGCCGCGAGCCGGATGGTGAATGGGGCGACGTCGTGACGCGTTCGCTGATCACGCTGAAGGCGCTCACGTACGCCCCGACCGGTGGGCTGGTCGCCGCGCCGACCACGTCGTTGCCCGAGTGTCTCGGCGGCACGCGAAACTGGGACTACCGCTTCTGCTGGCTGCGCGACGCGACCTTGACCCTGCTGGCGCTGATGAACGCCGGCTACTACGACGAGGCGAAGGCGTGGCGCGACTGGCTGCTGCGCGCGGCTGCGGGCGCACCGTCGCAGCTGCAGGTGCTCTACGGCGTCGCCGGTGAGCGACTGCTGCCGGAGATCGAGCTCCCGTGGCTCCCGGGCTACGAGGGCTCGAAGCCGGTACGAATCGGCAACGCCGCGCACGGCCAGTTGCAGCTCGACGTCTTCGGCGAAGTGATGGATGCGTTGTACCAGGCGAAGCGTGGTGGGCTGGCGGGACGCGATTCGGACCGCGCCTTCCAGCACGCGCTGCTCGAGCACCTCTGCGATGTGTGGGGCCGGCCGGACGAGGGCATCTGGGAAGTGCGCGGAAGCCCTCAGCACTTCACCTTCTCGAGAGTGATGGCCTGGGTGGCGCTCGACCGTGGCATCAAGCTGCTCGAGTCCGATGGTGCCGAAGGCATCGACCGGTGGCGCTCGGTGAGGCAGCAGATTCACGATGAGGTCTGCGAGCGCGCGTTCGACCGCGAGCGCGGGACCTTTACCCAGTCGTACGAGTCGAAGGAACTCGACGCCAGCCTTCTGTTGTTGCCGACGGTCGGGTTCCTGGCTCCGGACGATCCGCGCATCACCGGCACGATCGCCGCGATCGAGCGCGATCTCCTGGTCGACGGGTTCGTGCTTCGGTATCAGACCGGGCGCGCCGACGATGGGTTACCCCCTGGCGAGGGGGCGTTCCTGGCCTGCAGTTTCTGGCTGGCCGATGCGTATTGCCTGACCGGCCGCATGGATGATGCCCGGGCCCTGTTCGACCGGCTGCTCGGGCTGCGGACCGACCTCGGTTTGCTGGCGGAGGAGTACGACACGGCCGCCCGGCGGCTGGTGGGCAACTTTCCGCAGGCGTTCTCGCACGTGGCGCTGGTCAACACCGCGCACAACCTGATGCACGCGAGAAAACCGGCGCAACAACGCTCGGCTTCTTGACCAATCCCGGCGCTGCAACCGCCCTCGTTTCTTCAACTTCCGGCCGAACCCGCCCGGAAGCCGTGCGGAGAATCCTCCCCTCCTTTGAAGAAAATTTGATCTTCCGCGTAACCGTGGGTTGGCGGACTATTACACCGCACTTATGCGGAAGTTCGCCGTCACCATCCTTTTACTTGCCGTACTGTTCGGGCACTCCACGGCTGCCTCTGCCGGGCAGCGTCTCCTGCAGGCCGCCGCTCGTGCCGACGCGCCGGCCGTGCGGACGCTGATCGCGGGGAACGCCAACGTCAACGAGGCCGATGCCAACGGAACCACACCGCTGCACAACGCGGTGTGGGCCGGAGACCTCACCACCGCTGATCTGTTGATCCGCGGCGGTGCGAAGGTCGCGACGGCGAATACCTTCGGGGTGACGCCGGCCTACATCGCAGCGGAGCAGGGCAACGCCGCGCTCCTGCGGCGTCTGCTCGATGCCGGCGCCGACGTCAACACCACCGATTCGACTGGCGACACGCTGTTGATGGCGGCCGCGCGCACTGGTGAAGTGGACGCGGTCCGGTTGCTCATCGAGCGTGGTGCGCGCGTGGATGCGGCCGAACCGGAACTTGGGCACACGGCGCTGATGTGGGCGGCTCGCACCGACAACGCCGCGCTCGTCCGCCTGCTGCTCGATCACGGAGCGTCGATCGAGTCGGCCACCCGCGTCGGTGCCAAGTTGGCGCCGCGCCCGCCCGGAACCGGCGGCGGATCACACGGCGTCGGCATCGTGCGCAGCGGCGTCCCGCCACAGGGCGAGCAGCTGCCAACACCGGGTGGGATGACGCCGCTGCTGTTCGCCGCGCGGGACGGCAGCCTTCATGCGGCAGAAGTGCTGATTGCCGCGAAGGCCAGCCTGAACACGCCCGATCCCAATGGCATGATGCCGCTGCTGATGGCAATCACCAATGGCCAGATCGCGGTCGCGCAGCTACTGGTCGACAAAGGTGCCGACGTGAAGGCGGCGGACTGGTACGGCCGAACGCCGCTGTGGGCCGCGGTTGACATCAGGAACCTGGACGTGCGCAGCGGGGCGACGGAGAACGGCGTCGATCGCGAAGCGGCGCTCCGCCTGATTGGCAGCATCATCGACAAGGGCGCCGACCTGAACGCGCGGGTGAAAGAATTTCCGCCGCAACGCCGGCACATGCTGCCGCTCGGCTCGCTCGAATGGGTGGATTTCACGGGACAGACCGCCTTCATCCGCGCGGCGCAGTCTGCCGATGTGCCGCTGATGAAGCTGCTGCTGTCGCGAGGCGCGGACCCGCAGATCACGACGTTCAACGGGACGACCGCCTTGATGGCGGCCGCGGGCGTGAACTGGGTGGTGGGACAGACGTACAGCGAGTCGCCGGCGCGGTGGCTCGAAGCCGTTCAGCTGTGCCTGGAGATCGGCGGCGAGGTGAACGCGGTCAACGACATGGGTCTGGCGGCGATCCACGGCGCCGCCAATCGCGGATCCGACGACATCATCGAGCTGTTGGCGAAACGTGGCGCACAACTCGACAAAGCCGACAAGGAAGGACGGACGCCGCTGGTCTGGGCCGAGGGGGTGTTCCTGGCGACGAATTCACCGGTGGCGAAGCCGAGCACGATTGCGTTGCTGAAGCGGTTGCTGGCAGATGCACCTGCGGCGCGCACGTCATCGGGTCCGCCGGAGTCTGGCGGGCCTGACAAGGCCCGCCCGACTGCAACGCCCGCAGTCGCGCCCGACAACGCCCGCCCCACGTCGCCTTCGAACGGAGCGACACGATGAACCGGTCGGCTCTGTTCATCGCGGCCCTGGTGTTCGGCGGCACGCTGACGCCCGCCCTGATCGGTGCGCCGCAGAGCGCGACCCCCAGCCGCGTTCCGGTTTCGACGCAGGCGGCATTGCCCGACGCCGCGTTCCTGCAGCAGTACTGCCAGACGTGTCACAGCGCACGGGCGAAGAGCGGCGGTCTGGTGCTCGAGGGTCTCGATCCCGCGAACCCGTCGGCACAGGCCGACGTCTGGGAAAAGGTCGTTCGCAAGCTCCGCACCGGCATGATGCCGCCGGACGGTGCGCCGAAGCCGCCCGACGCCGTGCGCGAGACGTTTACCGCGGCGCTCGAGACCTCGCTCGATCGCGCCGCGACGCGGCAGGTCGATCCCGGGGCGCCAGCGCTCCATCGATTGAACCGCACCGAGTACGCCAACGTCGTGCGCGATCTGCTCGCCCTCGACGTGGACGTCAGCGCCCTGCTGCCGCCGGACGACGCGGCGGCGGGATTCGACAACATCGCGGACGTGCTCGGCGTCTCTCCCGGTCTCATTGAGGGCTACGTGGCGGCGGCGGCGCGGATCAGCCGGCTGGCTATCGGAGATCCGTCCATCGGGCTGGACCGGGTCGTCTATCGCGTCCCGGGTGATCTCGAGCAGGACGTCCACGTCGACGGATTGCCGCTGGGGACTCGCGGCGGCCTCGTCATCAGGCACACCTTCCCGCTCGACGCCGAATACGACCTGCAGGTCGGCCAGGCGGGCGGCGCCAGACTGGGCGGTCCGCCCGCGCTGGGTCCGCGCGCGGAAGATCTTTACGTCGCCATCGACGGGGCGCGCGTCACTCTCCAGGGACGCGGCCCGACGAGGCTTCACATTGCGGCAGGTCCGCACGAGATCGCGGCCGCGCCGCTCGTACGTTCGCGCACCGCCGGCGCCGACGGGGTCTTTCACGTGGAGGCGCGAACTCCCGGCATTACCCAGGTGACGCTCAGTGGTCCGCTCAACCCGACGGGTCCGGGTGATACGCCGAGCCGGCGGCACATCCTGATCTGCAAGCCGGCTCCCGCCGGGGGCGAAACTTCGTCCACCTCCGCGGCGCCCCGACGAAGCTCGCGCGAAGCGGACACCAGCGAAGCCGGATGCGCCACCAAAATTCTCACCGCCCTGGCGAAGCGCGCCTATCGGCGGCCGATTGCCGCCACCGCTCCCGAAGTCCAGACGCTGATGTCCTTCTATCGTGAAGGCCGGGCGAACGGTACATTCGAATCGGGGATTCAGCGGGCGCTCGCCCGCGTCCTCGTCGATCCACAGTTCCTGTTCCGTTTCGAACGCGACCCGGCGGGCGTCGCGGCCGGTGCGCCCTACCGCGTCGCGGACCTCGACCTGGCGTCGCGGCTGTCGTTCTTCCTCTGGAGCAGCATTCCGGACGATGAGCTCATCGACGTCGCGGCGCGCGGCGCGCTGCATCAGCCAGCGGAGATCGAACGGCAGGTGCGGCGAATGCTCCAGGACCCGCGCGCTGACGCGCTGGTGAGCAGCTTCGCCGGCCAGTGGCTGTTCCTCCGCGAACTGAAGAACGTTCGCCCCGATTCGCCCGATTTCGACGGCAACCTTCGCCAGTCGATGCAGCGCGAAACCGAGCTGCTGTTCCGGACGATCGTTTCGGAGGATCGCAGCGTTGTCGACTTCCTCGACTCGGACTTCACATTCGTCGACGAGCGGCTGGCCCGGCACTACAGCATCCCGAACGTGCGCGGATCGCGGATGCGCCGTGTAGCCATTCCCGCCGACAGTCCACGACGCGGTCTTCTGGGCCAGGCGAGTATCCTGACGCTCACGTCGGCCGCGAACCGCACTTCGCCGGTCGTGCGCGGAAAGTGGATTCTGGAAAACCTGCTCGGTGCGCCGCCTCCGAATCCGCCTCCGGGTGTCGAGACCAATCTCGAGAAGGATCCCCAACAGGTGAAGGTCACGTCGCTGCGGCAGCGCCTCGAGCTCCACCGCTCCAGCCCGCAGTGCGCGTCGTGCCATCGGCTGATGGACCCGATTGGCCTGGCCCTGGAGAATTTCGATCACACCGGCAAGTGGCGTTCGCTCGACGGAAAGAGCGCCATCGACGCCTCCGGCCGGCTTGCCGACGGCACCCTGATCAACGGACCGGACGAGTTGCGACGCGCGCTCCTGACGAAGTCGGACGTGTTCGTCACCGTGCTGGCCGAAAAGCTGCTGACGTATGCGTCCGGCCGCGCCATGCGGCCGCAGGACATGCCGTCCGTACGGGCCATCGTCCATGGCGCCGCGCCCGATCACTACCGGTTCTCGTCCATGATTCTTGGCGTCGTCAAGGCGCCGCAGTTCCAGATGCGGGCCAAAGCCCCGCAGGAGCAGTCCTGACGTGTTCATCAGCAAGAAGCACCTGTCGCGTCGAACCTTCCTCCGTGGCACGGGGGCGATGGTCGCGCTGCCGTTCCTCGATGCCATGGCCCCCGCGCAGACACCGGTGCGGAGTACCGCGGCGACGCCGAAGAACCGGTTCGCCTGTTTCTACGTGCCGCACGGCGCCACGATGGACAAGTGGACGCCGGCGGCCGAAGGGTCCGGATTCGCGTTCACCGAGATCCTGAAACCGCTGGAGCCGTTCCGCGATCACATCAACATCGTCAGCGGCCTCGCACATCCGTACGTCGCCGGAGCCGGGGGAGCAGACGTCTCCGCCGGGGCGAATCACACCCGCGCGGCGGCGGTGTTTCTCACCGGCGCCATTCCGGAACGCGGCGCCCGGGCGCACCTCGGCGTGTCGGCGGACCAGGTGGCGGCACAGCACATCGGCCAGGATACGCCGCTGCCCTCGTTGGAGCTGACGATCGAAGAGGCGGTGCTTGCGTGCGAAGCGGCGTTCAGCTGCGCCTACCGCAACTCGATTTCATGGAAGTCGCCGACCGATCCCCAGCCGATGCAGAACAATCCGCGGCTGGTATTCGAAAAACTGTTCGGCGACGGCACGTCGGGTGCCGATCGCCGCGCGCGTCGCCAGGAATCGAGGAGCTTGCTCGATTCGGTGATGGAGCAGATCTCGTCGCTGCAGAAGGACCTGCCCGCCGGCGATCGCCGGCGGCTGACTCAGTATCTCGACGACGTGCGCGAAGTGGAGCGGCGGATCCAGCGTGCGGAATCGCGCGTCCGGGACGATCTCGAACTGCCCGACATGCCGAGCGGCGTGCCGGCCACCTTCCAGGAGCACCTGAAGCTGCTGATGGACCTGCAGATCATCGCGTTCCAGGCAGACATCACCCGCGTATCGACGCTGATGTTCGCGCGTGAGCTGAGTACCGCGACCTACCCCGAGACGACGATCCGCGATCCGTTCCACAACCTGTCCCATCACTCGAACGACCGCGGCAACATGGATCGGTTCGCGCAATTGAACGCGTACCACATGACGAAGTTCGCCTACTTCGTCGAGAAGCTGAAGAGCCTTCCGGATGGCGATGGCACGCTGCTCGATCATTCGCTCGTGCTCTACGGCAGCTCCCTGAGCGACGGAAACCAGCACAACTTCAGCCCGCTGCCCATCGTGCTCGCCGGTGGCGCATCGGGACGCCTGAAGGGAGGCCGCCACCTCCAGTTCCCGAAGGACACGCACATGTCCAACCTGTTGCTGGCGATGCTCAACAAGCTCGGTGCCGAGGTGCAGACGTTCGGCGACAGCACCGGAATGCTGGATATCTGAGACACGACAACTCCCAACTCCCAACGTCTGTCGTCTCGCCAATTCCCAATCGCTGGTCGCGAGATTCTTGGGAGTTGGACGAGCGAAGACGTTGGCGGTTGGGAATTGACTGGTATCTATCCTCAGACTTGACTCAGACCGCGCGCAGCGGTGAAATGCGCGGCCGGCGCCCGATTCAGGCGCCATTGGCGCAGGAGCCCTATGACCATTAGACCGTTCCGCCTTGTCCGGACAGCAGTGTTCGTGGCCATCGTTGCGCTGATGCTGCCGGCGCTCGCCCATGCTCAATCGATCGCGGGTATCGTCCGCGACGCGTCAGGCGCCGTGCTTCCCGGTGTCACCGTGGAGGCCGCGAGCGCGGCACTGATCGAAAAGACGCGGTCGGCGGTGACCGACGACCGCGGGCAGTACCAGATCATCGACCTCCGTCCTGGCTCGTACAAGGTGACGTTTTCGCTCGCCGGGTTTGCCACTGTGGCGCGCGAGGCGATCGAGGTGGCCGGTGGCGGCGTGACCACGGTCAACGCCGACATGCGGGTCGGCCAGATTCAGGAAACCATCACGGTCAGCGGGCAGGCACCAGTTGTCGACGTGCAGACGAGCACCAGCCGTGAGCAGGTGCTGAGTAACGAGACGGTGCAGGCGCTGCCGGCGTCGCGTGGGTACGGCAACTACCTCGCAGCCATTCCCGGCATTCAGGGATCCGGCCTGTCGTCGAGTGCGACACCGGCGAATCCGCTCTTCGCATCGCGCGGTGGCCGCAGCAGCGAAGGCAACATGCAGATCGACGGCATGAACGTCGGCTCGTCGGTTGGCGGTGGCGGCGTTTCTGGCTACTACTACGACCTGAACAACGCCGCCGAGGTGCAGGTCACGATCGCGGGCGGCCTGGCGGAAGTCGACCGCGGCGGCCCGGCGATCAACGTCGTCCCGAAGACGGGAGGAAACACGTTCAGCGGGACGTATTTCGGCAGCTTTGCCGGCGAGTGGGCGCAGGGAAGCAACATCGACGACGAGCTGCGCAGCTTCGGATTCACCGATCCCGCCGGCGCTGATCAAGAACTGGGATCAGAGCTTCACCTTCAGCGGACCGGTGTTCCGCAACCGCCTCTGGTTCTTCAGCAACGTGCGGACCGTCGGGACCGAGCAGGACGTGCCGAACCTCTATGGCAACCTGAATGGCGACAATCCGGCGCGGTGGGATTACGTGAAGGACCCGAATGTGAAGGTCCGGAACGCCAATTCCAAGAAGCTCGTGGCCGGACGCGCTGACGTGGCAGGCCACGCCCCGCAACAAGGCGGGCTTCTACATCGACTACACCAAGAACTGCACCGGCTCGTCCTTCATTCCCGATGGTGGGCAGTGCCGCTCGCCCGGTGACGGCTGGACGGCGGCGGGGCCGGGCATCGGCCCTGGCGTCGCGACGACGTCGCCGGAGTCGGCGACGATCCTCGACGCGCGCTCGAAGATCATGCAGGCGACGTGGACGGCGCCGGTCTCGAACCGGGTGCTCGTCGAGGCTGGCTTCTCGTCGTTCTGGACCGAGTGGGGCGACATCCGGCCGGCCGGCGCCAAGACGGATCAGATTGCGGTGACCGAGCAGACGACGAGGGTGAATACGCCGTTCCAGACACCGTTCACCAATTTCACGTATCACGGGTGGCCAGCCACGTCTGGAACGATCCAGCAGAACGCCAACTATCGCGCGTCCATGTCGTACGTCACCGGTTCGCACAACCTGAAGGTCGGTTACCAGGGCGCGTACATGATCGCCAAGACCCCCACGTTCGTGGGTCAGCAGATCTCATATCGCGTCAGCAACGGCGTGGCCAACCAGTTGACGCAGCGCATCGGTTCGGCGTCTGAGCAGCAATCGTACGGTTCCTGATGCTGTGTTCGTTCAGGACCAGTGGACGCGCGGCCGCCTGACGCTGCAGGGCGGGCTTCGCTATGAGCACGTCTACAGCTTCTTCCCGGAAGGGGAGAACGGCTACGACGCGCACCAGTTCGGCCCCGGCTTCCAGTTCCCGCGGACGGACGGCGTGCGCGGCTTCAACGACATCACTCCGCGCATGGGCGGCGCCTACGACGTGTTCGGCAACGGCAAGACCGCGATCAAGGTCAGCATGAGCAAGTACCTCGAGGCGGCATACAACGGCGCGGTCTACACGGTTGCGCAATCCAGGCGTCACGCTCGTGCAGAGCACCACTCGCGGGTGGACCGACTTCAACAACAACTGGGTGGCCGAGTGCGATTTCCTGAATCCCAATCAGAGTGGAGAGTGCCAGGCCTGGGGCAATCTGAACTGGGGTAAGCAGGGCACCACGACCACGGTCAATCCGGCCGTGCAGGAGGGCTGGGGCAAGCGCAATTACGACTGGCAGTTCAGCGCCGGCGTGCAGCACGAAATCGCGCCCAAGATCTCCGCTGACGTGACCTACAGCCGGCGGTGGTGGGGGAACTTCTTCGTCACGCACAATCGCGCGCTGACCGCGGCGGACTACGATGAGGTGACGCTGACTGCTCCCCTCGACCCCCAGCTGCCTGGCGGCGGCGGCTATCCGGTGACGTTCCTCACGCGCAACGCGAACTCCGCCCTGGGTGCAACCGATTCGTACTACACGACCACCAGCGACTTCGGCGACGAAACGCACTACTGGCACGGGGTCGACGTGTCCGTCAATGCACGACTGCACCCAGGGACTGGTGCTCCAGGGCGGAACCAGCACCGGGCGTGGTGTGAACGACACGTGTGACGTCGAGACCGGTCGCTTCGGCCGGCCGATGCGCGTCGTGAATGGGACGCCGGCGTGCAGCGCCACTGAGCCGTTCCTGACCAGCCTGCGCGGCCTGGCGACCTACACGGTGCCGAAGGTGGACGTCCTGGTCAGTGCGATCTTCCGTTCGCAACCGAATGCGAATCCGGGCGCCGACGTGGGCACCAATGGCGCATCGCGCGCCGCCAACTACCAGATGACTCCGGCACAGTTCCTGGCGGCAACCGGTCGTCCGCTGCGGACGGGATCGACCTCAGAGACGGTCAACCTGCTGCTGCAGGGTGATGTCTACGGGGAACGCGTCTACGGTCTCGACATGCGCTTCGCGAAGATCATCCGGGTGAAGGGCAAGCGCGGCAACATCGGCGTCGATCTCTACAACCTGCTGAACACGAATACGCCCACCACCTACGAGGCGGTCTACAACCCGGATCCGGCGCTCAACACCTGGATGCGTCCGACCGCCGTCGTGCAGCCGCGGTTCGTGAGAGTCAATTTCCAGTTCGATTTTTAGAGGGGAGCTCGTTACTCGTCACCGACGAAGCCACGGAGGCACCGAGGCACGGAGTTGACTGATGAGAGGAAACGCCCAACATCCAACGTCTGACGCCCATCCAACTCCCAATTGCGCCCGGTAAGCGCCTTTGAGAGTTGGGGACGCGAAAGACGTCGGGAGTTGGGGGTCAACTCCAGGTGTTCCAATCGCGGACTACTTGACTGGAAACGAGATACACGTATACATCGGTCAACACCACCCACACCAGACTGCACCACGCAAACAGCATGTGACGCTCGTTCAGCCACGATGAGCCGCGCCACACCTGGTAACGTGCTGACATCCCCTGTCCGCACGAGAAGCAGTCCCGGCGTCCGGCGATGAGGTGCCGCCACGAGTGGCAGCCGAGCGTCCAGCTTGAGAGCAGCGCCGCGTTGACGATCATCATGATCGTGCCGACGCCCACGCCGAATCGCCCATGGCGGAAGAAAGCGGCCAGCGCTTCCCACCACAGCGCCATCAGCAGGAACAGGCCCGCGTAGAGCGCATACCGATGAAGATTCTGGAACACCAGGATCGCGGTCTCGCCGCGGTACCGGCGTGAGACGCCGCGGACGGCGCACGCCGGCGGCGTCAGGAAGGCCGCCTTGTAGTACGCGCCGCGGTAGTAATAGCAGGTGACGCGGAAGACGATGGCGAGCCACGGCAGCACGAAGGCCGGCGATTGCGGGACGAACGCCGGCCACCATGATGGAAACGCACCGAACCAGGCGTGAGCGACCGGCACGGAACCCGGCGGACCGTCCGCGGCTGTGAACACCGGCGGGGCGACGGCTGGACTGATGTACGGCTCCCACCACACGTAGACGGGATGTAACGCGCGGAATGTCAGGTACCCGAAGAGCAGGAACAGACCGCCCGCGGTCGCTGCCGGCGCGAGCCACCACGCGTCGCCGCGTGTCGGCGACGAAGGGTCGCGGGTGATCGGCATCGGCGGGACGTAGCAGCCGGTGGATTAGGCCACGCAATCGCTAATCACGATAAGCCGTGCTAATCTCACGCCCGATGCACATCGAGACGCTGAAGACGTTCGCGACCTCGTCGAGACCGGCAGTTTCAGCAAGGCTGCCAGCTCAATTACGTGTCGCAGTCGGCGGTCAGCCAGCAGCTCAAGGCGCTCGAGGCGCGGTACGGATGCGTCCTGCTCGAGCGCGGTGCCCACCGGCGTCTCGCCCTGACCGACGCGGGCCGATTGTTCTACGCGGAGTGTAAGGACTTGCTCGAGCGCTTTCAGCGGCTCGAGGGCCGCCTCCGCGACCGGGCGGCGCCGATTCGCGGCACCGTCAGGATCGCGACCGTCTACAGCGTCGGTCTGCACGCCCTGCCGCCGTACCTGACACGGTTCCTGAAGGCCTTCCCGCAGGTCAAGGCGCACGTGGAATACAGCCGCACCAATCGGATTTGCGACGCGCTCGCGCACGACCTGCTCGATGTCGGCATCGTCGCGGTGCCGCTGCCACGGACGGCAGTCACCGTCATTCCGTGGCGCGACGAGCGTCTGGTCCTCGTCTGCCGGCCTGACCATCGCCTCGCGCGGAAGCGTTCCGTCAGCCTGGCGCTACTGCAGGGAGAGCCGTTCATCGCGTTCGAGCGCGATATTCCCACGCGGAAGACGATCGACCGGCTGCTCCGCGCCCATGGCGTGACGGTTCGCACAGTGATGGAATTCGACAACGTCGAGACGATCAAGCGGTCTGTCGAAGTGGGCAGCGGCGTTGCGATCCTGCCGGAACCGACCGTGGCCAATGAAATAAAGGGCGGGCTGCTTGCCAAGGTCGCCATGGCTGAGGGCCCGTTCACCCGCCAGCTCGCCATCGTCCACCGCCGCGGCCGCGTGCTGACGGGAGCCGTACGTGCATTCATCACGATGCTGAAATGACGGGGCCAGGCCCTTCGTCTTCGTCTCCGTGCCTTCGTGTCTCCGTGGCTACCGTACGTCGCACCTCATTTGTAGAGGACACCGAGCGTCGATCGCGATCGCCTGTGCCTACAATCTGACTCGCGTGCGCTCGTTCGTCTCCACCGTTGCGCTCTTGCCGCTTTTCCTGGCGCTGGCCGTCCTGCAGACCTGGCCGCTCGCCCGGCATCTCGACACGCATCTACCCGGGCTCGCGCTGGGTGACAATGTCTCCTTCGTCTGGAACCTGTGGTGGATGCGTGAGGCGCTCGCCTCGGCGGACTTGCAGTTCTTCACCAGTCCGTTCCTGATGGCGCCGCTGGGCACGTCGCTGGTCCTGCACACGCACACGGCGGCGCTCGCGTGGATTGGAGCCACTGTCCTGGCGCCGTTGACGGTCGTGGCGGCGCAGAACGTCCTGCTGATCGGCTCGATCGCACTGAACGGCTGGAGCGTGTCGCTGCTGACGCAGGTGCTGACGCGTCAGCGGGTGGCGTCGCTGCTTGCCGGCCTGATGTTCCTCATGTCGCCGGTGATCGCGCCGCGCCTCATGGGTCACTACAACCTGGTCGCGGTGTGGCCGCTGGTGTTCGCCGCCCTGGCGTTCGTGCTGTGGTGGCGCCGATTCGATCGCGCGTCCGGTATCGGGCTGGGGATCGCGGCGGGATTACTCCCGTTGTTCGACTACTACCTGTCCGTCTACTTTCTCATCTTCGTACTCAGTTACGGTGCGGCGAGCGTCATCGGGGTCGAGGTCACCAGGACCAGGATCCGGTCGATCCGATTGGTTGTAGTTGGCGCTGCGATCCTGGCCGTGGCGGCAGTCGCCATGGCGGCGACCATCGCCATGGCCACGAGCGATGTCCTCGTCGTGAGTGGCGTTCGCATCAGCGCGCGCTCACCGACGAATGCGCTGACGGTCGCCTGGCTGGCGGGGCTCGCCGCGGTGTGCGCCTGCTGGCGATGGCACGTCGTATTCCGCCAGGCCTGGCCGCGTGATCCACGGGACATCGCGCGTGCCGCGATCCTGCCAGTGGTCGTTGCGGCATTGGTGCTGTCACCTCTGATTCCGCCGGCCTGGCGATTGTGGCAATCGGGAGGATACGTCACTCAGCAGTCGGGCCTGCGCAGCGGACCGCGCGGCGTTGACCTTGCGACACTGGTCATCGGACCGCCGTTTCACGGCGCCGCGGGGCCACCTGTCCGCGAGGCGTATCGCCGGTTCGGCATCGATACGATGGAGGGCTCCGCATACCTCGGTTGGGTGGGACTGGTTCTCGCGGCGTGGACCGCGACGCGCCGGCGCGACGAACCAGGCGTACGCGAATGGGGCGGGGTGCTCGGCGTCTTTGCGGTCATGGCGCTTGGCCCGTACCTGATGGTGTTCGGTCGCAACACCGGCCTGCTGCTGCCGGCGGCGGTGTTGCGACTGATCCCGCTCGTGAACAACGCCCGTATTCCCGGTCGCGCGCTGATCGTTGCCGCCGTGGCCGCGGCCGTACTGAGTGCGTTTGCGTTCCGTTCGCTGTGGGTGCGCTCGAAGGTCGCCGTCGGCGGCCTGGCAGTTCTTCTGGTGGGTGAGTCGCTGGCCGCGCCGCTGCCCCTCTCGCCGTTGCCATCCCCCGGCGTATACAGACGTGTCGCAGCGGATCCGACGGGAGCGGCGGTTCTCCCGGTGCCATTCGGCGTGCGCGACGGCTTCCGCGAGCTCGGTCGCGTGGAGCCGGATGCAATACTGCAGCAGATGCGGCACCGGCACCCGATTGTCGGCGGGTTCGTGGCGCGACTCCCACCGTCGATTCCAGCCTGGTACCAATCGCACGAGCCATTTGCGACGCTGCTGCGACTGTCCGCAGGCGAGGCGGCATCGTCTTTACTCTCGTGCGAGACGTCGCGGGAGGGACTGCAAACCGCCAACGTCGGATGGGTGGTCGTCTACAACGATGCTCCCGGATGGCTGAGGCAGTCGTGGCGGCGCTTCCGCTCGAGCGCGTGGACGCAGACGGCGAACGCGCGCTGTATCGCGTCACGCGCTGTTGAATTCACAAATCACAAATCACAAATCACGTGCAAATCGCAAATCGCAAATGGCGGGTAGTACTCTTGTGAAATGCAGACTGGATTCATCGGATTCGGTGAGGCGGGCTACACGATTGGCAAGGGGCTCGTCGGCGCCGGACTCGGACAGCTGTTTGCGTACGACATCGCCTGGCAATCTCCGGACCGCGGTGCCCTGATCCGCCAACGCGCCGCCGACGCTGGTGTGACCCTGGTCGCCAGCCCCGCCGAACTCGCTGCCGAGACGACGATCCTGATCTCCACCGTCACGTGCAGTTCGGCACTCGATGCGGCGCGGCAGCACGCGCCGTTTCTGCGCCGGTCTGGCGACCCGGGCGGAGCACACATCTACGCCGACTTGAACTCCGTTTCGCCGGAGATCAAGCGCCGCATCGCCGACGTCATTTCGGCTGCCGATGCCTCGTTCGTCGAGGTAGCGGTGATGGCGCCAGTTGGCCCGTATGCCCAGAGAGTACCGATGCTGCTCGGCGGTCCCGGAGCCGAGCGCTTCGTCGAGGCGATGCAGCCATTCGGCATGCGGCTTCAGGTCCTTCCCGCCGCCGACATCGGCACGGCCGCGGCGGTCAAGATGTGCCGCAGCGTGGTGGTCAAAGGCCTCGAGGCGCTGTTGACCGAGTGCGTGCTGGGCGCGAGCGAGTACGGCGCCACCGAGCACGTCTTCGCCTCGCTGCAGGAAAGCTACCCCGGCATCGACTGGAAGAAGCTCGCCGACTACAACATCAACCGGCTGATCGTGCATGGCGAGCGCCGCGCGCGGGAGATGGAAGAGGTCGCCGAGACATTGCAGCAGGCCGGGATCGAGCCGATCATGGCGGCGGCCACCGCACGGCGGCAGGACTGGAGTGCGAAGCTCGGACTGAAACAGCACTTCCCGCCGGACGGTCCGATGGGAACCGCCGACGTGCTCGCTGTGCTGGCGAGGCTGAAGAAGGACGCCACGGCGGTAACCGTTCCGTAACACGGCGGACGGCAGAATGGGTTCATGAAGTCGCGCCTCGCGGTCGTCTTCGGGTGCGTTGTCATCGCCTCGAGCGCCGCCGCCGCGCACCACACGGTCGCGCGTACGTTCGACGTGAGTCACGCTGTCGCGCTGACGGGCATCGTGACGAGCGTCCAGTGGCAGAACCCGCACGTCATCTACCATCTGTCCGTGCACGACGAACGTGGGGGCGGCATCGACTGGGAGATCGAGAGCCGGCATCCGCAGGGTATGCACCGGGACGGCATCGAGATGGACACCATCAAGGTGGGCGATGTCGTCACGATGAACGTGCTGGTGGCGCTCGATGGCAGCCGTCGTGCGGCAACCGCGTCGGTGACGCTGCCCTCCGGCCGGACAGTGCGCATCTGCACGGTGACGGAGAATCGCTGTCCTTGAGCGGTGACAGGTGTCTGGCCGGGAGCCTGCGGCTGGCAGCCGGTGGCGCCGCGCGACGTCGACTAGCGACGAGGGTGGCGTCGCAGCTTCACTGAGCCGCTCGTGACGTCCGGTTCGCTGAGCAGTTCATAGAAGCGCACGTCGGCCACGTGATGGCGGCGGCTCGCATCCAGCGCGCTCCGCAGCCGGCGCCGCACCTGCGCCAGGACGCGTCCTCTGCTCGTGGTCCGAAGGGGCGGCTGCATCAGTGGCAGGATACACCAAAGAACTTTATTTTGTAAAGCATACTGGCACGAGCTGCGGAAGCCGGGGCAGGTTCGGTACCTTACGCTACACGTCGAAGAACACCGTCTCGCGGTCGCCCTGGAGGCGGATCTCGAACCGGTAGACGCCGCCCTCGCGCTCGCGCCATCAGCGTCTCGCGCCGCTGTGCGGGGACCAGCTGCAGAATCGGATCCGTGACATTGTCCGGCTCATCGTCGAAGTAGATCCGGGTCACGTAGCGATAGAGCACGCCGCCGCCGTAGATGCCGACGAGCAGGTGCGGCGCCTGCGCGCGATCGCGGAGCGCTCCCGGCTTGATGGTCTCGATGCGGAAGCGGCCGTCGCTGTCGGTGGCCACACGCCGATAGCCCCAGAAGTCCGGGTCCGCCTCCGCGCCGCGCGGGTCGTGCGGATGGGCGTAGCGCCCGGAGGAGTCCGCCTGCCACGTTTCGATCATCGCGTCGAAAATCGGCGCGCCGTTCCCGTCGAGCAGCCGGCCGTCGATCACGATCCGCTCGCCCCGTGCCGCGGCGCTGAGCGGAAGCGCCGCGCCGGTCGGCAGATCGAGCATGACCTGCGGGTAGGGGCCTGTCGGTTGGAACGGCGTGATGTGCCACACATCACGCTCACCACGTTCGCGCGAACCGGGTGCCGGCGGGGTCGCGGGTCGGCGGGTCGTCACAGTCTCTCCATTGGTGTCGCGTTGCGCCCCCGCAGGACGATGTCCCAGGAGAACCCGAGCGCCCAGTCAGGCTCCGTCAGGTTGATGTCGAAGTTGCAGACGAGCCGCTCCCGCCCGCGCGGGTCGGGCACCGAGTTCAGCACCGGGTCGAGGGCGTGCAGCGGGTCTCCCGGGAAGTACATCTGCGTGATGAGCCGCGTGAGGAAGTTCGGCCCGAACAGTGAGAAGTGCACGTGGCGCGGTCGCCAGGCATTGTGGTGATTCGGCCAGGGATACGCACCCGGCATGATTGTCACGAACCGCCAGCGGCCCTCGGCATCGGTCAGCGTCCGGCCGGCGCCGGAGAAGTTCGGGTCGAGCGGAGCGCGGTTGTTGTCCCTGGCGTGCGTGTAGCGCCCGGCCGCATTCGCCTGCCAGATCTCGACGAGCGTCTGCGGTATCGGCCGGCCGTCTTCGTCGAGCACGCGTCCCTGCAGCGTGATGCGCTGCCCGATCGGATCACCGGCGTGCTGGCGGGTCAGGTCGGAGTCGAGCGCGCTCAGATGCTCCGTAGGGATAGGCCGGACCGGTCAACTCGGACAGCGTCTGCGGGATGATGACCAGCGGCTCCTTCGGGTGTCGGGCACGCGAACTGCGGTAGTCGTCGGTGGTGTGCGGCGGGTGAACACCCGCAGCCGGACGGGGGTAGACGCTCGAATCACTCGTCACGCTCATATAAAATTCCCAGAACAATGGTCATCGACTGCCACGGGCACTACACCACCGCACCGAAGGAACTGCAGGCGTTTCGCGACATGCAGATCGCCGCGCTCAAGAACGCGTCGGCACCCGCCGCGTCGCTGGCTGCCATCACCGACGATCAGATCCGCGAGAGCGTGCAGCCGCAGCTCAAGTTCCAGAACGACCGCGGCACCGACGTCACGATCTTCTCACCGCGCGCCTCGGCGATGGCACATCACATCGGCGGCGCCGACACGAGCCTGGCGTGGACGCGGGCGTGCAACGACCTGATTCACCGGGTCTGCACGCTGTTCCCGGGCAACTTCGTTCCCGTGTGCCAGCTGCCGCAGACGCCGTCGGCACCCGCTGGCCAACTGCATCGAAGAGCTCGAGCGTTGCGTCAACGGGATGAACTTCGTCGGTTGCAATCTTAATCCGGACCCGTCGGGCGGACTGTGGCAGGCGCCGCCGCTGACCGATCGGTCCTGGTACCCGTTTTACGACAAGCTGGTCGAGCTCGACGTGCCCGCCATGGTCCACGTCAGCGCTTCGTGCAATCCGAACTTCCACGCCACCGGGGCGCACTACATCAACGCCGACACCACGGCGTTCATGCAGTTCCTCCAGGCCGATCTGTTCAAGGACGTGCCGAAGCTCCGGATGATCATCCCGCATGGCGGCGGTGCCGTGCCGTATCACTGGGGCCGCTATCGGGGCCTGGCGCAGGACATGAAGCGCCCCCTGCTGACCGACCTGATCCGCGACAACGTCTTCTTCGACACGTGCGTCTACCACCAGGCAGGCATCGATCTGCTGCTGAAGATCGTGCCGACGGACAACATCCTGTTCGGGTCGGAGATGGTGGGCGCGGTGCGCGGCATCGATCCGGAGACGGGGAACTACTACGACGACACCAAGCGATACATCGACAATTCGTCGCTGAGCGCGGACGCGAAGGGCAAGGTCTTCGAGGGCAATGCCCGTAAGGTCTATCCCCGGATTAACAAACTTCTCCCGAAGGCTTAATTATTACGTTAGCCACGAAGGCACGAAGACACGAAGGTCTGTGGGTTTTGTTCTGCCCAACAGAAGACTCCGTGCCTTGGTGTCTCCGTGGCTGGCGTACGTGACAGGATTAGAGACGTGAAACCCAAGATTGTTCGCAACATTCAGCGCGCTGATGCCGGCGCCATCAAGACACTTGGCGAGCATGGCGTCGCCACGGTGCACGAGGCGCAGGGACGCATCGGGCTGATGCGACCGTACATGCGTCCGATCTACCCGACCGCCAAGGCTGCCGGCAGCGCCGTGACGGTGCTCTGCCATCCCGGCGACAACTGGATGATTCACGCGGCGATCGAGGTCTGCAAGCCGGGCGACATCCTGGTCGTCACGACCGTGTCCGAATCAACCGACGGCATGTTCGGGGATCTGCTCGCCGTTTCGTGCCAGGCTCACGGCATTGTCGGACTGGTCATTGAAGCCGGCGTGCGTGACGTCGCGGATCTCACCACCATGAACTTCCCGGTCTGGTCGAGAGCGATCAGCGCACAGGGGACGGTCAAGAACACGCCGGGCTCGGTCAACATCCCGGTGGTCTGTGCCGGCGCGGCAGTGAATCCCGGGGATGTCATCGTGGCCGACGTGGACGGAGTGGTCGTCGTCCGGCGGGAATCGGCGGCCGAGATCGCCAAGGCGAGCGCTGCCCGCATCGCCAAGGAAGAGGAATCACGCGACAAGCTCCGCAAGGGTGAACTCGGACTCGACTTCTACGGTCTGCGCGACAAGCTGGTGAAAGCCGGCGTGGAATGGGAGGACGAGCAAAGAGATTACGAATTGACGAATTGACGAATTGACGAATTGACGGATTTGGAGGCACGGAGACGGAGCGAGATCCAACGACTCTCTTTGCTTTTACAATCCGTCAATTCCTCAATCCGTCAATTCGTCAATTTCTTCAGAATTTGTCTGCGGTCCAGCCGAAATAGGCCAGCCGCTCCGCGGCGCGCTCACGCCACCGCCGTTCGTCGTCCGACAGGATGCGGGTGACGCGGGTCGGACTCTCCTGGCCCGCGCCGTCGGCGATCGCACCGAGCAGTTCGCGGGCAGTCCTCTCGTACTCGGTTCGTTCGTCCGACCTGATCCCGCGCCACCAGCTCACAGCGTCGTCGCGACGCCCGAGGTTCCACAACATCTGACCAAGGCGGACGCGAGCGTCGGCGGCTCCATACCGATCGGGTGACGTCTCGATAATGCGGCGCAGGATTGCCGTGCGCGCCACGATGCAGCGCTCGGCCGCATCCACGCGATACTTCACGATCCAGGCGCGGTAAGCCGAGGCGAGCGACTGCGCGAGCGCGTACGCCTCCGGATTGCTTCGTTGCGTGGCTGCCAGTGGCAGCCGTTCCGTGCCGGCCATCAGGACATCCGAGAGCACGTCACAGCTCGTTTCCGCGCTGCGATCGAGCAGGAACAGGAGTTCGGTGGTGACTCGTGACGCCGGATACCGGCGCAGGTAATCGAGTACAGAATTCGAGGAGCGGGGCGTCGTCCGTCGCCAGGGTGACCGTCATCCAGAAGACCGGGTCCGGGAACGCCCAGTCTTCATACGGCTGCGGCACGTTCTGCGTCACGTAGGCGTTGAAGGCGCGAGCGAGATCACCTGCGTTCGGATCATAACGGTCGGTCAGTGAGACCAGTTCGGCGAGATTGGTCCAGCGCTCGCGTCGCGACCACGCGCGATCCACCAGCATCTGCAGCGCGTCATCTGACAAGGACAGGGGAGTCGTCCGTGACCTCGCCGCTGAGAACGCCGCCGGCCATTCGATGCCCGCGGACTGGCTGGTCGCGGGGCGCTCGCCAAGCACTCGCAGGTCGCGCGTGACGAACGGAAACAGGTCGTTGCGGCGTTGCCTGATTCGCGCCAGGTCGATCGTCACCGTGTCGCCCGAGACATAGTCACGAACCGTAAGTGGAATCGCCGCTGGCGCGCGTTCGTTCTCGTTCTCGCGGAATGGAGCTTCCGGTTCGCGCCGTGTTGACGGCACGAACGCCGCCGCCGTGGAAATGATGGGCGCGTTCAGCGTGGGTGTCATGGTGCCGCCGCCGGCGAACGACAACGCCACTAGGAGCAGCGCGTGTGCCGCGACCGAGCCGCTGCTGCCACGGACATACCGAGCTGCAACACCGGGATGGAGCACCACGCGAGCAGGTGTCAGCAGGTACAGCATCGAGCAGGTGCACGATATCTCAGGGTCGGGACGCGTGCACGCGTGATTGTTTCGGGACCGAGTGGTCTCGACACTGGCCCGAATCCCTGCTGCCATCGCTCCGTCACGACGTCAGTGTCGTGACATGGAACATCGTTTCTACATACCAGCGGCGCCAAACGCTGAGGTCTCGGCAGGGTGACGTCGTCACGTCATAACTCGGAGCTGCGATCACGGGCGGCTGAAATCCTCGAGACCAATGATGCTGTTTATACTGTCTCCGCAGCCGAGCGCGGCGGCCTCTCGGCGTGCTCACAAGACAGGTCACCGTGATGACACAGGTCTCGAAAGCAAAGGATCCTCTTCCTGCATGACGGACGGACCTCCGATTTGCTCGAGGCCATCGCCGCACACAGCAGCGGCGGCTCGGAGGCAAGCGCCGTCATCAAAGCGTTCGGCGATCTGAGCGAGGTGAAGAAGCGGGACCTGTTGAATTTTCTGAGGTCGCTCTAGAAGAGTAACGAATTGACGAACTTCGAATCGACGAACTGCCAGAGGCAATTCGTCGATCCGTCAATTCGTCAATTCGTCAATCGGCGGGCGCTTAGTGGTTGTTGGCGCCCGCCGCTGCCGCCGTAGCGGCAGCTCTCGCTTCCATGGCCTGGCGGCCGCGCTTGTGATTGTTCGAGAAGATCACGTGCAGTGACATCAGCGCCTGCAGCGGATGCGCGCCCGCGGCGGCCAGCGGGCCGACGTGATCGCTGACGAGACCGCCGTCGCCGACACGGATCATCGACTTCGCCGCCTCGCGCTGCTGTCCCTGCAATCCGTACTCGTCCGCCACGTTCTCGAAGTCGTTGATGATCCGTTCGCGCAGGTCGTTGTCGTGACGCGATTCGAACATCAGCTTGTTCAGGCCGTACGCCTCGGACGGCGGGTGCGTGTAGAACTTGTAGCCGCCGCTGCCGGAGAACTGGAAACCGCCGAATTCCTTGTCGACCTTCAGCTTCGGCTGCGCCTTGCGCGCCGGCATGAACCGGAGCATGCCGAGCCCGTGATGCCACGTCGGGATGTAGTCGATCAGCTCACCGGGCAGGTTGCTGCCGATTGCGCCGAACATGACAGCCCAGCTCAGAAGCTCCGTGTTGCCGACTTCGTCGAGCTGCGGGCCGGTCATGTTCAGCAGCGCGTCGCCGTTGCCGACTTCGAGCTGGGAGACCAGCCAGCGGTCGAAATCGAACTCCGGGCTCAGATACTTCGTCGTGCCGGGGAAGTGCGACATGCCGCCGCTGGCGATGATCGCGACGCGCTCCTTACGGCCCGCGATGATCGCCTTCAGTGCCTTGCCCAGCGCCTCGCAGCGGCGCGGCGTCGGCAGCGGCGGAACGTATACGTTGGTGAAGAACGGGATGACCGGGATGTTGCGCTTGCCGATCACGTACTCGAACGGGATCGAAAACGCGTGCCCGAGCTCGGCATCTTCAGAGTACGCGATGTCGAAGTTGTGTTCCGTCACCAGCTTGTTGAGGACGTCCTCGGCCATCTCGCGGTGAATCGGCAGGTCGTGCGTCCGCCCCGCGAACTTGGCCACCGCGCGATCGCCGGCGACGATGCAGAAGGTCGGAATGCAGGTGACCGAAAACGTCTCGACGTGATCGGCGCCCAGGACGATGATCACGTCAGGCTTCGCCTCGTCGAGCACCTTGCCCAGTTCCTCCATCGCCTTACCCGCGGCTTCGAGCTGGTTCGGGTCCTCGTCAGGCGGACGGGTGAACATGTACGGCGTGTGGCAGGTGGCAATAGCAGCGACGATCTCGCCCATGAGCGACTCCTGAATTTACGAATTGACGAATTGACGAATTGACGGATTCGAACACGAAATGACCAATCAATTCGTCATTTCGTAGATTCGTCAATTCGTCAATTTCCTGTCTCTACCTGTTATATCTCACGCCCAGTACAAGCGCATCGGGTTGTCCACCAGCAATTTCTGCTGGGCCTCGGGCGTGACGGCGATGTGCGGCACCCAATCGACCAGCAGCCCATCGTCCGGCATATGACCCTTCAGGTTGGGGTGAGGCCAGTCGGTCCCCCACAGGACGCGGTCCGGGAACGTCTGGACGAGGCGTCTGGCGAAGGGCACCACGTCCTCATACGCGTGCCGCTCGCCGTTCACTGCCGGCGGACCGGTGATGCTGAGGCGCTCGGGACAGCTCACCTTCGACCAGATGTTCTGGTGCTCCTGCATCATCCGCACGAACAGCTCGAACTCCGGGCCATCAACCGGCTTGCTGACATCGGGCCTTCCCATGTGATCGACGACGACCGTGGTCGGCAGGCTGGTGAAGAAATCCCAGAGTTCCGGCAGGTCGACCGCCTCGAAGTACACCACCACGTGCCAGCCGAGCGGCGCGATCCGGTGTGGCGATCTCGATCAGCTCCTCGCGCGGCGTGAAGTCGACCAGCCGCTTGACGAAGTTGAAGCGGGTGCCGCGCACACCGGCTTCATGCATGTCGCGAAGCTCGGTGTCGGTCACGCTGCGACCGACGGTGGCCACGCCGCGAGCCTTGCCGTTGGCGGCGCGCAGCGCGTCGACCAGCGCGCGATTGTCCTTACCGTGACACGTCGCCTGGACGATGACGTTCCGGTCGAAGCCGAGAAAGTCGCGCAGCGCGAAGAGCTGTTCCTTCGATGCGTCGCACGGGGTGTACTTCCGCTCCGGCGCAAACGGAAACTCGTCGCCGGGACCGAAGACGTGGCAGTGCGCGTCGACACTGCCCGCGGGAACCTTGAACTGCGGCCGGGACGGCGCTGCGCACCAGTCGAGCCAGCCTGGTGTTTTTTCGAACGTGGACATAAGTAGTCGTTGCGAAGGGCGCGCACACCTTCACGTCGCGCCCGTATCCCTTGTGACTTCTTAACTCGGAACGTCTCCCGGGCGATCCGATCCGGCCAGCCACGCGCGTCCTTCGGCGTAGAGCGTTTCGACCACCGGCCCGCGCAATCCGGGAAGGTTCTCTTTGATGGTGAAGCCGAGGTGAGACTGAAGATAGGCGAGATGTCGATAGCCTTCCGGGAACCTGCCGAGCCGGTCGGCGTCGAGCGTCAGGCGGGCGGCGGGATCGACCGGGTCTATCCGGTCCTTTTCGTAGATCGGTTGCCGTCGGACCAGACCCCAGCGGCCATTGCGCTCGGCCAGGAAATCGAAGAAGCGTCCAGTGCAGGCCACATCGACGAGCACGCCGTCAACGGTGCCGCGCTGGAGAATCGTCATCTTCGTCTGCGCGACGGCGCGGTCTTCGACGATTTCGCAGGTGAATCCACCGAGGGTGTGGAGAATGCTGACGCCCCGTTCGAACCCGTCGCGGCTCACCTCGATGAATTTCGACGCCGGTCCCTGAAACCAGGTCGCGCTCATCCACCCGTCCTCGTGCCACACCGTCGCAAATCGATCCCAGAAGCCGGCATCGCGCCACATCACCCAGTTGTCGACCAGCTGTCTGATCTCGAGTTCGTCGGCGCTAAGCACAGTCCTCCCACCTTCGAGTTCATCGCTATCCGCGAGCGATTGTCAGCGAGTATATGATCATCCGTTGAAAACAATCGTGAATAGCGAATCGTGAGTCGTGCATCAGCTCATTCTTGATTCCTGATTCCTGATTCCTGATTCCTGATTCCTGTAACAGTCAGAGGACGACATGAAGATTTGTGTGGCGGGCCAGGGTGCGTTCGGCGTCAAGCACCTGGAAGCATTGCAGAACATCGCCGGGATCGAGGTGGTCGCGCTCGCCGGCGGCAGCCCTGATTCGACGAAGGCAGTTGCCGAGCGATTCAAGATCCCGCACTGGTCATTGGACCTCGGCGAATGTCTGGCGCAGCCTGGCGTGGAAGCAGCGATTCTCGCGACGCCGACGCAGATGCACGCCCGCCAGGCGATCCAGTGCATGCGCGCCGGCAAGCACGTGATGATCGAAATCCCGATGGCTGACACCGTCGCCGACGCCGAGCAGATCGTGCAGGTGCAGAAGGAGACCGGACTGGTCGCCATGGCCGGGCACACGCGGCGATTCAACCCGAGCCACCAGTTCGTCCATAACCGGATCGCGAAGGGCGAGCTGCACATCCAGCAGATGGACGTGCAGACATACTTCTTCCGTCGCACCAACATGAACGCGATGGGCCAGCCGCGGAGCTGGACCGATCACCTGCTGTGGCATCACGCCTGCCACACCGTCGATCTGTTCCAGTATCAGACCGGCGAGGAAGTCTCCAGGTGCTACGCGCTCCAGGGCCCGTACCATCCCGAGCTCAAGATTGCCATGGACATGAGCATCGGCCTGCAGGTTCCGTCCGGCGCCATCTGCACCCTGTCGCTCTCGTTCAACAACGATGGTCCGCTCGGGACCTTCTTCCGCTACATCTGCGACAACGGTACGTACATCGCCCGTTACGACGAACTCGTTGACGGCAAGAACAACCCGATCGACGTATCGAAGGTGGCGGTGTCGATGAACGGGATCGAGCTGCAGGATCGCGAGTTCTTTGCGGCCATCACCGAAAAGCGTGAACCCAACGCCAGCGTCGCGCAGGCGCTTTCGGCGATGCGAGTGCTGGGGAAACTCGAGGATCAGCTGCTGGGCCGCGCCTGACGGCGCCGCAATCGTGAATGGCGAATCGTGATTCGTGAATGGAGCAATGGCGGCGTGCGCCGCTTCGTTGCCGTTCACGATTCATGATTCACGATTCATGATTTCTCGTCGACGACCTTGTTCCGCATCACCCCGATCCCCTCGATTTCCGTCTCCATCACATCGCCGTCCTGCAGCCACTCCTGCGGCGAGCGGCCCATGCCGACGCCGTCGGGCGTGCCGGTCGAGAAGATGTCTCCGGGTTCGAGCGTCAGCCCCTTCGAGAAGCTCTCGATGATCACGTCGACCGGGAAGATCATGTCGCGCGTGTGCCCGTTCTGCTTGGTCACGCCGTTGACCCGCAGCTTGACCGCCTTGTTCTGAGGATCACCGAACTCGTCGGCCGTCACTACCAGGGGTCCCATCGGGCAGAAGGTGTCGAGGCTCTTGCCCTTGAAGAACTGCAGGTGCTGCTTCTGCAGGTCCCGCGCGCTCACGTCGTTGACGATCGTGTAGCCGAATACGTGGCGCAGGGCGCGATCTCGCGGGATGTTGCGGCCGCCGACGCCGATGACGACAGCCGAGCTCCGCTTCCCAGTCCACCTGTTGCGTCGCCGATCGATCGACGCGGACATCGTCGAACGGGCCGATGACGCTCGTCGGCGCTTTGGTGAAGTAGACCGGGGCCGTCGGAATCCGCACCTCGCGTTTCATCGCCCCGGCGGCTTCCCGGATGTGTTCGGCGTAATTCATGCCGAGACACACCACGTTCTTGGCGGGGCGTGGGAAGGGCGCATGCCAGCGGATTTCCGCCAGCGTGTAGCGCGAGACCGCCGGGGGCTCGCCGACCAGCGCCGCGACGCGCTGCCAGGCATCGGGGCCGTGTCCGGAGAAGCGAGAGCAGGCTGTCGGGAGCATCGCCGGGCCAACGGTCTTCGATCGCAGCCTTGACGTCGACAATGCCGTCGTCGGTCAACACCCCGAGTCGCGTGGCCGACTCGCTCTTGAGCGAGAAAGTGAGATATCGCACAAGGCCGAGTATAACTGTCGACTTGTTCGGGCTGCCGCAACCGGCAACCTCGCGCCATCAAGTGCAACGAACGACCTTTAAGATTCGCCGCCGGCTGCCGATAACACGGTTGCGATGACGACGGAAGTCCTCCCCCTACGACAAGCGCCTTCGCCCTCCGAAGGCGAATGCGCGACCAGACCGGTCGCGGAGCAGATCCTGCGCGCGTTTCGGACGATGTTCACGTACGCGGAGGTGGGCGTCGAGCACGAGACGCTGGACGCGCAGCTGGCCGCCCGCTCGGCGGCGCTCAGCGACGCGAGCAATCGCACCGCGATTGCCCAGATCGGCGAGTCGATCATCAACGCCTGTCGCGCCGCCGTGGCGGCCGTGGCACGCCGTCAGGAGCTTCGCCGTCACGACATCGAATCGCTCGTTGCCGTCGTTCGTCAGACAGTCGACTCGCTCGCCAGCGGCCACGCCGAATCGTCGGCGGCGCTTGGCGAATCGACGTCGAGACTTGAAGGCTTGCAGCGGGTGTCCGACCTCACCGAGCTGCAGCGTCGCCTCGGGGCCGAAGTTGCCACGCTTCGTCACATCGCCATGGAGCGCGACCAGGAACACGCGCGCACCGTCGGACTGCTGCGCGACCAGCTGACGACGGCGGAGCAGCAGCTGTGCGTCGCGCGCGCCGAGGCCATGGTCGATCCGTTGACGGACGTGGCCAACCGTCGCGGGTTCGATGCGGCAATGGCCGAGCGCCTGAAGACGGTCGACCCGTCATCGCCGCTGGCGCTCGCGCTGTTCGACGTCGATTCCTTCAAGGGCACGAACGATCGGTATGGCCATCCGGCCGGCGACGCCGTGCTCCGTCACATTGCCACCGTCATCCGCGCATCCGTGCGGCAGGACGATGTCGTGGCGAGAATCGGCGGCGACGAGTTCGCCCTGCTGGCGTCGGGTCTGACGCTGTCACAGGCTGAAGCGCGCTTGCGGGCGATCGTTCAAAAAATTGCCGAGCCCGTCGGCATCGACGGACTGCTCGTCTCGGTGAGCTGCGGCGCCTCTGAGTACAGCGCCGGCGACACCGCGCAGACGCTGGTCGGTCGCGCCGACGCGGCGTTGAGCGATGCCAAGGCGTTGGGCAAGAATCGGGTGGTCACCCGCCAGGCACCCTATATCCGCAATCTTCTGCGGCGATACAAGTAGCGCCTGCGCCGCTCCATCCCGTCCGAAAGCGCGGGAACTTACGGCAGAGTTTGGCGGTATGCTGGCCCGATGCCCCCAGAGATCGGTCCCGACGATCTGATTTCGCTGAATCGCCTCACGACCGTCGCTCGCACCGTGGTCGGCACGGCGCACGCGCTCAACAACGCCCTCCAGGTGATCGCGGGCAGCGCGGAACTGCTCGCGCAGCAGAAGGAGCTGACCGACGCGTCGCGTCGCGCCGTCGACCGCATCCAGCAGCAGACATCGCGTGCCGCCGAGACGCTCAACGAACTGATGCAGTTCGCGCGCGACGCCCAGACGGTCGCGGGGCACCTGTCGCTGCGCACCGTCGCCACGAAGGCTGTTGGCCTGCGATCGTTCGCGGCGCGGCGCGCCGGACTGACGCTCGCGTTCGACGAGACCTCAACCGTCACGGGAATCGTGCGAGGCCGTCCCGCGCAATTGCTGCAGATCGTGTTGAACCTCATCATGAACGCGGAGCAGGCGTTCCAGGGAAAGCCGGGCGGAACGATCATCGTGACGATGACCGAATCGGCCGATGCGGTGAGGCTGACGGTCAGCGACAATGGCCCCGGCGTGGCGCCGGCGTTGAGCGATCGACTGTTCGAGCCGCTAACCAGCGCGCATCTGGCCCCGGACACGCATGGTCTCGGACTCGCCGCGGCGCGGGCAATTGCGCGGCAGCACGGCGGCGATGTCCTGATCGAATCCGCGGCGGACGGCTGCCGTGCGATCCTGTCGCTGCCGAAGGCGGCGTGAAACCGATCAGGCTGCTGTCGACGAGTCGATGTTCAGCCGCTGCATCTTGTCGATGAACGTCGTGCGACTGAGCTGCAGCAGCCGCGCGGCCTGACGCTTGTTGCCGCCGGTCCGCTCGAGACACCGCAGAATCAGATCGCGCTCGAGCTGCGACACGACGCTGGTGAAGGACAGGCCTTCTTCGGGGATGCTGATGTCGCTCGACGTGGTCGACGGCTCCGGAGCCGCGTGGAGCTCCGCGGGGAGCGGCTTCGGCGCGAATTTCGTCGCTCCTGGCGCTGATCGCCACGGCGTGTTCGATGGCGTTCTCGAGCTGCCGGATGTTGCCGGGCCAGTCGTACGCCATCAGCGCCCGCAGCGCCGCCTGACTCAGCGCCTTGACGCCAAGCCCGTTGGCTTCGCAGGACTGCCTGACGAAATGCTGCGCCAGCAGCGGGATGTCCTCACGCCGATGCCGCAGGGCGGGCAGCGTGATCGGGACGACGTTGAGCCGGTAGTAGAGATCCTCGCGGAACTGCCCGGCCTTGACCATCTTGCGCAGGTCGGTGTTGCTGGCGGCGACGACCCGGATGTCGAGCGGCACGGGACGCGATTCGCCCAGCGCGTTCGAATTCCCGCTCCTGAAGCACGCGGAGCAGCTTCGCCTGGAGCGCCAGCGACATCGACGACACTTCGTCGATGAAGAGCGTGCCATTGTGTGCAAGCTCGAAACGGCCGACACGCGAGCTCACCGCGCCGGTGAAGGCACCCTTGACGTGGCCGAACAACTCGGCCTCCACCAGTCCTTCAGGAATGGCGGCCGCATTGAAGGCGACGAACCGGCCATCCGCCCGCGGGCTGTTCTGATGGATGGTGCGGGCGATCAGTTCCTTGCCGGTACCCGTTTCGCCCTGAATCAGCACCGTGCTCTTCATCGGGGCGACGAGTTCCAGCGTAGAGAAGACGTCGCGCATCGAGCTGTGGCGCCCGATCACGTTGTCGAACCGGAACCGGTCGCGCAGCTGCACGCGGAGTTCGGCATTTTCCTGCCGCAGACGGCGCTGTTCGATGCCCTTGGTCAGGCTGCGGGTCACCTGTGACAGCTGGAACGGCTTGATCAGGAAGTCGATCGCCCCAATCCGGATGGCGTTGACGGCTTCCTCGACGCCGCCGCATCCAGTGATGACGACGGCCGTGATCGAGGGATAGCGAGCGAGCGCCTGCTGAAGTACCTCCATGCCGTCGCCGTCCGGCAGCGACAGGTCGACGACGAGGGCGTCATAAGCGTAGCCGTCGAGGCGACTTATGGCATCCGCCGCATCCACCGCCTGAGCGGCGGCGAAACCGGCACCGTCGAGCGATTCGGCCAGCAGCGGCCGCAGATCGGGATCGTCTTCGACAACCAGGACAGAGTGGGCGCGTGTCATCGGATTACCGTTTGGCATCGGGGCGAAGGGCTTTCACGCTTTCGCAACTGAACCCGCCCGTAGTGTCGGCGGGACGACGCTAAAACTTTGCAGCCAGCGGCCGATTTCCCCTTTTATGGATCTGCTGATCGTCGACGACGAAGCGGACACGCGCGAGATGCTCGGCGAGTTCTGTGGTGGCCTCGGCTTCCGGGTGGCGCTGGCGCATGACGGCCGCGCCGCGCTGACGGCACTCGAGCGGGCGACGCCCCCGTATCCGGTTGTCATCGCCGACCTGCACATGCCGCACGCCGACGGCTTCGCGGTGCTCGACGCGGCTCGCCGTGCCCACGCCAGCTGTTACGTCGTGATCATCACCGGTTACGCCTCGATCGACGTCGCGGTTCAGGCGGTCCGCGCCGGCGCGTACGACCTGCTGGCCAAGCCGTTCGCGCTCTCGCAGCTGGAACTGGTGCTCGCGCGCATCAAAGATCGAATGGCGCTCGAGACCGAGAATCGTCAGTTGCTGGGGAACCGGCGAGCGCCCGATGCGTCATCGATCGATCCCGTATTTGATCGTCGCCTGCGTGCGCTCGAACAACGGGTGGCTGCCCTTGAGCGGAAGTAACCGGTCGATGTGCCGGGCTTGCTGCGGGAGGTCCCGCGGTGGCCAATCGTCAATGGCGTTTATTCCCCGGCCAATCACAAGACGTTAGCCACGGAGACACGGAGACAAACGCCTGTTCTCCGTGTCTTCGTGCCTCCGTGGCTGCCGTTCGTCACTCGCGGTCATGTGGCGTGTCAGGACGTTGGACGTCGATTTTCCGCGGCCGGTGCGCCGGACGCGCGTGTCAGAAAACCGATAGACGCGCGCGGGCGGACGCCGCGGCGTGCGCACGGTTACAACGAATCCCACCAGATCTGCAGCGCCTCCGACGCGGGCACTGCTCTTGCCTCACCGCTTCGAGCGGGTATCGCCGATCGGTAATCGGCAACCTTCACCAGACATTGAATCGAGGCGCGCATGGCGGGCATCAACGGTATCAGTGACGGCGACGTGATCAACGCGCTGCGACGGCAGATGACGATCGCTGCCGCACGGCAGGCCGCATCGGCGGGCAATCTCGCCAACGTGGACACGCCGAACTACAAAGCGGTCGACGTGTCGTTTGCCGACACGCTCGACGCCGCAGGTCGCCACGCATCCGCGCGCATCTCGGCGGCGCCACCCAGACCGGCGTGCACGACCGAGGAGATCCAGGGCGCCGACGCGCGTCGCGACGGCAACACGGTCGTGCTCGATCAGGAACTGCTGAAGATGTCGCGCGCCGCCGGCGACTTCAGCGCCGCGCAGACTGCGCTCGCCGCCAAGTTCCGGCTGGTGCGCTACGCCATCAACGAGGGACGGTAAGCGATGTCGACCCTGAACAACGCCATCTCGGCCAGCGCCAGCGCGCTGTCCGCCGAACGGACGCGGATCGAGGTCGCCGTGTCGAACATGGCCAACGCCGAATCGACGCGCTCTGCGAATGGCGAACCGTACCGCCGTCGCGACGTGGTGCTGACCAGCGATCCGGTCAACAGCTTCGACGCCGCGCTCGGTCAGGCCTCCGCCACCGGCGTCAAGGTCGCCGACGTCGTCGTCGACCAGAGTGATTTTCAGCGCCGCTACGAGCCGTCGCATCCCGATGCCGACGCCGACGGGTTCGTGTCGCTGCCGAACGTCGACCAGTCGGAGGAGATGGTCGACATGCTCGGCGCCGCGCGCGCGTATCAGGCCAATCTGGCGGCGATCAGCATGATCCGCGATCTCGTCGCCAAGGCGCTGGAGCTCGGACGCTCATGAACGTGACCACTGCACTCTCCACCATTGCCGGCAACGTGACGTCGACGACGCACGTCGGCGGCTGCGGGGGCGGCCGACGGCGGTTCGTCGTTCGACGACACGCTGAAGCAGCTGGTCGACGGCGTGGAGGGATCGTCCGACGCAGGCGAACACCGCGGTAACCGGCATGCTCGACAAGTCGGTCGACGTGCACGACGCGATGATCGCGCTGCAGCGCGCCGAGATGTCGCTGCAGCTCGCGGTCCAGATCCGCAACAAGCTGGTGCAGGCGTACCAGGACGTCATGCGGATGCCGGTGTAGCCGATGGACTTCCAGGCGCTTTTCGCCAAGCTGCGTGGCCTCGCCGGCACGATGTCGCGTGCCCAGCTGGTCTCGCTCGCCGTCAGCTTCGTCGCTCGTGGTCGCGCATCATTGGCGGCTCCGCCCTGTGGCTCAACACGCCGACGTACACGCTGCTGTTCGCCGACATGGATCAGGAAACCGCGGCATCAGATGGTCTCCCGGCTGAAGACAGCTCAAGGTGGACTACAAGCTCGATGACGGCGGTCGCGCCATTCGCGTCGCCAGCAGATCGCGTCGACGAGCTGCGGCTGGAGCTGACGTCGCAGGGCCTGCCGTCGAGCGGTCGCATCGGCTTCGAGATCTTCGACCGCACGACCTTCGGGACCACCGAGTTCGTCGAACAGGTGAACTTCCGGCGCGCGCTCGAAGGCGAAATCGCGCGCACGATCTCGACGTTGTCGTCGGTGTCGAGCGCCCGCGTCCACATCGCGCCGGGCAAGGATCCGCTGTTCGGCGAGAAGCAGCCGGCGACGGCGTCGGTCGTCCTCAAGCTGAAGGATGCACGTGGTCTCTCCGCGTCGACGGCGACCGGCATCGCCAACCTGGTGGCGGCCAGCGTCGAAGGGCTTCACCCCGACGCGGTCGTGATCCTCGACAGCGGCGGGCATCCGCTGACCAGCGCGCACGGCGAGGATCGACTTGGCGCGGCCCAGCTCGAACGCCAGCAGCGGCTCGAGCGGGACATGTCGACTCGCGTCATCGCCCTGCTCGATCCGGTCGTCGGCGAAGGACGTGTCCGCGTCAACGTCGCGCTGAAGCTGAATCCCACGTCGCGCGAGCAGACGCGAGGAGAAGTTCGACCCGGAAACGGTCGTCCGCAGCCGTTCCGACTGCGACCGATGTCACGTCCCAGCCTGGCGCTGGCGGCGTGGCCGGGACGCGCGGCAACCTCCCGACGCCGACTCCGCCGCCGCCGGTGCAGACCGCATCGGCCGGTTCGTCGCGACAGACCGAGGTCACCAACTACGAGGTCAGTCAGACGACGACGCACACGATCGAGCCGCCCGGTGACGTGGCGCGCCTCTCGGTCGCGGTGATCCTCGACGACGCCCACGAAAGCAGACCGGCAAGGATGGCAAGCAGACCGTGAAGCGCGTGGCGCGGAAGCCGGAAGAACTCCAGAAGCTGCGAGGCACTCGTCGCCGCCGCGGTCGGCCTCGACGAGATCGCGCGGCGATCGCGTCACCGTCCAGAACATCGCGTTCGACGATCCACTGCCCGATCGAGCCCGAGTCGCCCGGATTCCTGGTGCGCTACGAGCGCCCGCTTCAGGAAGGCGGCCGCACTGTCGCGGTGCTCGTCGTCGGCCTGGTCGGACTGCTGTTCCTGAAATCGATGTTCAGCCGCACGATGACGGGCGAGCACTCCGGCACTGGCCGAGGGACCGCGGCCGGCGGCGCTGGCCGCGTCGGCGACGCCGCGCACGGTGGCCGAACTCGAGAGCGAAATCGAGGCTCAACTCGACGGCGCGGGCGGGGATTACCGCCGGCTGCCGGCGCTGACGCGCCGTGTCGCCGGGCTCGCGCAGAAGGAACCGGCCAACGACCGCGAAGCTGCTGCGCAGCTGGATGATGGAGGGGTCGTAGGTGTCGGCCGAACTGGCAGAGATGTCGAAGGTGCGCGAAGGCCGCCGTGGTCCTGCTCGCGATGGGCGAGGAGGCCTCGGCGGAGGTGTTCAAGCACCTCAACGAGACCGAGATCGAACGGATCGTCCGCGAGATCGCGACGCTCGGCAGCGGTCGCCGCCAGGGGTCGCGGAGCAGGTGATGGAGGAGTTCCACGCCGCCGCGGTCGCCGCCGACGATCACGGTATTCGGCGACGAAGACTTCCCGCGCCGCGTGATCACCCGGACACATCGGCGCCGACGCCGCGCGCAAGATCGCCGAACGCGTCCAGCGATCGACGCACTCCCGATCGGCGTTCACCGTGCTGGAGCGCGCCGACCCGCGGCAGGTCTCCAAGTTCATCCTCGGCGAGCATCCGCAGACGATCGCGCTCATCCTCGCCCACATGCAGCCGGCGAGCGCGGCGCAGCTGATCGCGCTGCTGCCGGATGCGCTGCGCGTCGACGTGCTGACCCGCATGGCGAACCTCGAGGAGATCTCGCCCGGAAGTCGTGGCGCGGATCTCGTCGGTGCTGCAGCGCCGGCTCGAATCGCTGAGCGAGCTCGTCGCGCGAGCAGCGTGGCGGCGTGCGCGCGGTGGCGGCGCTGTTCAATCACCTCGAACGCAACGTCGGGACGCCGGTGCTCGAGGCGATCGAGTCGGAGCGGCCGGAGCTGGCGGTATCGATCCGCAACCTGATGTTCGTCTTCGACGACCTCGCGCGGGTCGACGACAACGGGCTGCGCGAACTGGTGCAGCGCGCCGACAAGAAGACGCTCACGATCGCGCTCAAGGGCGCGAGCGAAGACCTGCGTCAGCGCATCTTCGACAACATGTCGAAGCGCGCCGCCGAGATGATGCGCGAAGAGATGGACGTCATGGGACGCCGTCCGCGTGCGCGAGGTGGAAAAGGCGCAGCAGGCAATCGTCGCGGTGGCCCGCCAGCTCGAAGACGAAGGGGTGATCGTGACCGGTGGAGAGGGCGCTGACGAGTATGTCCGCTAAGGCACGACGCGCGCCGGCGCAGTCGGTGGTCCTCCCGTTCGCGTGGCAGTCTGCCGAGGGTGGGCCGGCAGCGCCGACGACGGCGATCACGCCGGGTATACCGGTTGTGGTCGCCGTCGATCCTCAACCGTCGCCGGAGGCGCGACTCGCGGCCATCGAGCGGGAAGCGTTCGCCGAGGGCTTTGCCCAGGGTGAGCGTGCCGGCGCCGAGGCATCGGCGGTCCAGGCCGACGCCATGCTGCGACGGCTGGCTCGCAGACGCTCGACGATATCGCGACGCTCCGCACTCGATGATCGCGCGCGACACGGAGCAGCAGATGGTGCAGCTGGCGCTGACGGTGGCACGCCGCGTCATCCAGCGCGAGGTCTCGATCGATCCGCGAGCTGATGATGGCGATCGCGCGGGTCGCGCTCGATCGCGTCGGCGAGGCCGCGCACGTGACGGTGCGGCTCAATACCGACGACCACGCCGCCATCGCCGCGGCGCACGATGCGGGCTGGCCCGGCAACCACGTCACCGTCGTCGCCGACGCGCGGCTGCCACGCGGCGGCTGCCGCATCGAGTCGGACCTCGGCAACATCGACGCCGGCGTCGACGCCCAACTGCAGGAGATGACGCAGGCGCTGCTGCAGGAGGCGCCGGTGAGGGCTCATGGCCAGCATCAGTAGCGTCTCGCTCGAGCGTTACGTCGACATCGCCGCGGCGGCCGATCTGCTGCCGCTGCAGGGGCAGGTGAGTCGAGTCACCGGCCTCGTCATCGAATCGTCCGGGCCACGGGCCCGACTCGGTGAGATTTGCGAGGTGCTGTCGAACGACGCGCCGCCGCTGCCGGTCCAGGTCGTCGGCTTCCGGGGTCCGACGCTCCTGACGGTGCCGCTGGGTGAACCGACCGGCATCCGCCCCGGCGATCGGTGGTTGCGCGGCCGGGAGCCGTGTCGGTCGGCGTCGGCCCGGAACTGCTCGGACGCGTGGTCGACGCCCTCGGTCGTCCCCTCGACGACGAGCCGCTCCAGACAGCGCGACCGCGTTCCGCTGTTTCCACCGCCGTTGAACCCGATGGAGCGCGACAGCGTCGTCGCGCCGCTGCCGACCGGCGTCCGTGCCATCGACGCGCCTGCTCACCTGCGGACGCGGTCAGCGTCTGGGTCTGTTCGGGGGCAGCGGCGTCGGCAAGAGCACGCTGCTCGGAATGCTGACCCGAGGCACGGCGGCCGATGTGATCGTGCTGGCACTCGTCGGCGAACGTGGCCGCGAAGTCCGCAGCTTCCTCGATCACGACCTCGGGCCGGCCGGCCGCGAGCCGCTCGGTCGTCGTCGTCTCGACTTCCGACAACCCGCCGCTGTTGCGAATGCGCGCGGCGTATACCGCGACCGCCATCGCCGAGTACTTCCGCGATCAGGGCAAGCACGTCCTGCTGCTGATGGATTCGGTGACACGCTTCGCGATGGCGCAGCGCGAGGTGGGTCTCGCGGCGGGGGAGCCGCCGACGACCAAGGGATATCCGCCGTCGGTGTTCGCCACGCTGCCGACGCTGCTGGAACGCGCCGGCGGACTTCGCTCGGGCGGCAGCATCACGGCCGTCTATACCGTGCTGGTCGACGGCGACGATCACAACGAGCCGATTGCCGACGCTGTGCGGTCGATCCTCGACGGCCACGTCGTGCTGTCGCGCGATCTCGCGTCGCGACACCACTATCCGCCGATCGACGTTCTGCAGAGCGTCAGCCGAACCATGCCGGACGTCGTCGACGTCCAGCATCGCCAGCGCGCCGCAGCGGTGCGCGAGTGGCTGTCGGCGATCCGCGACAGCGAGGACCTGGTCAGCGTGGGCGCGTACGTCGAAGGATCGAACCCGCGCATCGACGAGGCGCGCGGCAAGCGCGTCGCGATCGACAAGTTCCTCTGCCAGGACGCCGGCGCGTTGTGCACGTTTCCGGAATCGCTGGAGGCGTTGTCGGCGCTTTAGCGCCGACGCTTCCGTATGCGCCCGTTCAGATTCCGCGCCCAGGTCGCACTCGAGCTGCGCCGCCGCGAACATGACGAGGCGCTTCGCCGGCGGGCGGCGGCCGAAATCGCACTGGGCGCCGCCGACGCCGCCGTTGCGTCTGCCGAGGCCGCGATTGCTGCCGCGGACGAACGGTGCGCGGCCGTGATGGCGGAGACGGTCGAACATTCGCGGATCCACTGGCACCGGGCGTGGCGCGTCCGCTGCGTGGAGGAGCGGACGGGGCTGCAGACACGACGCGCCCAGCACGATCTGGAGCTGCGCCAGGCGGCGGAGCACGTATCCCACACGCACCGGCGGGTGCGATCGCTGGAACGGCTGCGCGAACACGCGCTGGAGAAGTGGGTCCGCGCAGAACAGCAGGACGAACGAAAGACGATGGATGCGCTGGCGGCAAGCCGGTTCGTCCGAGAAGGGGATGGCAGTGACGACAACTGGACCGGTGACGAACGGCACGACGGCCACGGATACGACGTCGACAAGCAGCAGTGATCGGACCAAGGATGCTTTGGGCCGCGATGCGTTTCTGCAGCTGCTGACCACGCAGCTGGCGCATCAGGATCCGATGCAGCCGCAGGCGGACACGGCATTCATCGCGCAGCTCGCGCAATTCAGCTCGCTCGAGCAGCTCCAGCAGATGCGCAGCACATTGGACACCATCGCGGCGGGGCTGGCGCTGCCTTCGACTGACGGGCAGACGTCCGTCAACAAGGAGTAGATATGGCAATCGGATCCTTCTCGGCCGGTTTGTCCGGCCTGACCGCGAACGCGGAAGCGCTCAAGGTCGTCGGCAACAATCTGGCGAACCTCAACACCGTGGGCTATCAAGGCGAGCTCCGTCGCGTTCCAGGAGCTGGTCAGTCAGGGTGGCCAGGCGAGCGCGCGTGGTCTCGGCGTGGCGGTGGCCTCGGTCGCCCCGATCTTCTCGCAGGGTTCGATCGAGAGCAGCCGCGAAGCCACGAACGTGGCGATCCAGGGCAACGGCATGTTCGTGGTGCAGGGCCCGCAAGGGACTGTCTATACGCGTGCCGGCAACTTCAGCTTCAACTCTCGAGGGCGATCTGGTGACGCCCGACGGCTACAAGGTCCAGGGATACACCGACATCGACCCGGTCTCCGGCGAAGTCCTCGCCACCGGTGCGCCCACCGACATCAGGATTCCGCCCGGAGTGCTGCGTGCGCCGACACCCACGAGCGTGATCACGATGTCGTCCAACCTCGACGCGACTGCCGCCGTCGGGGACACACTCGACACGTCGATGCAGATCTACGACTCGCTCGGTGCAGCGCACGTGATGAACGTGACTTACACGAACACCGGCCCGGGCCAGTGGAGCTATTCGCTGACCCTGCCAGGCGCCGACGTGGCGCCCCCCAGCGCGACCCCGGCGGTCGTCTCCTCGGGGACGCTCGCATTCGACAGCAACGGCGTCCTCCAGTCGATCACCCCGGGCACAGGGTCGACCGGTGGTGGCACCGCGACGCCGGGGCCGATCGCGCCGATCCAGTTCACGTCGCCCGCATTTGCGAACGGCGCTGCTGCCAGCACGCTGACCTGGAAGGTGGTTGATGCCAACGCGACCGCTTCGTTGACCGGATTTGCGTCGCCGAGCGCGACGTCGTCGAAGACGCAGAATGGTACGCCCGCCGGTCGCCTCGACCTGCTCAGCATCGGCAACGACGGCACGATCACCGCGAAAGTCGGTGCTGGCGAAGCCGTGGCCGTGGGTCGGCTCGCACTGGCTACCTTCAACAATTTCAAAGGTCTCGTGGACATCGGCGCCAACAAGTTCCAGTCGAGTCTCGAATCGGGTCTGCCGAACGTCGGCGAGCCGGGGACAGGCGGGCGTGGAACCGTGATCGGCTCGGCACTCGAGCAGTCGAACGTCGACATCGCTTATGAGTTCACGCAGATGATCCTCGCGCAGCGCGGCTATCAGGCGAACTCGAAGAGCATCACGGTGTCCGACGAGTTGCTCGTCGACACGCTCAGCATGAAACGTTGATGGCCGCTACCGTTGACATCGCCGGGGCACTGGCCCCGGCGACTTCCCGGCCGTCCGTCCCCGGTGAACAACGACCGGATGGCACGCCGCGTTCGGCAAACGCAGCGGGGAAGTCGAAGTCACACAGCGTCCGAGCATCCAGGTCCGCGAAGGCCGCGGCCGATGCGAACGACGCATTCGACACGCAACTGGACGCCGTGCTGCCAGGCGCAGGCGAGTCGAAGTGCAAGGCACCCGCGTCGAAGGGTGCGCCCACCGGCGCGTCCGATGAGGACGGCGCGGACGTTCAGTCGCGAGATCAGGGGTCGGCCGGTGCCGTGCTCACGCCGTGGATGTTGAGGGCGCCGGGCGACGTCACTCCTGACGTCAGCGTTGACAGCGTTCCAGCGCCGTCGGGGGCCGAAGCAGCCGCCGGCGTCCAGGCAACGGAAGCCCCACTCCAGGCCGATGCAGCGTCTGGGGCAGAGCGAACGACAGGTGCGGTTCCGCGCAGCGGTCCGCCCATCGACGTCCCGAGCACTCAGAGGTCATTGACGATACCGCCGGGGGTTGTTGATGTACCGCCCGGGCAGCCGGTTCCCAAGCTGGTTTCGGACGGAACGACTGTCAGCGACGCGCCTGCGCGGAACACGGCCGCATCAGGAAGCGTCGGCGCGCAACCCCCCACCGTTTCGGAGCCTGGGAGCGTTGCTTCATCGTCGACACCAGCCGATGGGATAGATCGAACATCGACGATGCAAACGCCGGCTGCGCCCGCCGCGAGCAGTAACGAGCCGTCTGTGGCGACGGGGACGACGTCGACCCGTGCGACTCAACCCGGCTTCACCTTCGTCGCTGAACCGTCGGATTCATCCGCGCGGCCAACGGTTGCTGATGCCGCAATCGAAGCGCCTCAATCCCAGACACCGGTGGCCGCTGCGACATCTCCAGCAAACGGGGCAGCTAACCACATGACGCAGCAGCAAGGCTCCGTCGTCGGTCAAGCGGCGGCCGTCGCATCGAACGTGACGCCGGTCGCGGGAGTGCGCACGAATTCGACGCGAGCCGAAGCGACCTCCGTGACGGCGTCGCCCGCGGTTCACACGCAGCAGCGTCATGGTGGACAGATTGCTGCGCCGCGGGAATCGACCAGGACACAGGCGGGCGCGGCCCGCGACGCGTCCGCGGGCGCCAAGGCCGGCGATGCGTCCGCGAACGTTCCCGCCATCGACGATCAGCGGCGTAACGAATCGTCTGGTGATGCCGACCTGCCCGTGTCGAAAGTCATTGGCGTGGCCGCAGGCTCAGCCCCGCCGGCGCCGGAGGCGCTCCCGCCCGTGTCCACTCCAGGCGTGACGCACGCGACGGTGTCGGCGGTGCCCACGATGGACGGAGCCAGGCAAATTTCCGTGGATGCAATGTCGCTCGCCGAGCCGTTGCCTGCACCGACGGCAGACGTGCCCGACCCCGACACGCCGCATCGTCTGGTGCAGTCGCTACGGATGCAGTTCCTGCGTGGCGGCGGCGACGCGGTCGTCCAGTTGCGGCCGGAGCACCTTGGCGAGGTGACCGTGTCGCTGCGGGTCGAGCAGGGAAGCGTCGCGGCGCGAATCACCGCGGCCGACCCGGTGGTCGCGGAATGGCTGCAGGCACACCAGGGCTCGCTGCGCGAGGGGCTGCAGGCGAACGGCCTGACGCTGGAGCGGCTGACGATCGATCGCGACGGGCGCTCGCCCGATCGGCGTGAACGTCGTGAACCGCCCCCGCGCCAGCGCTTCCGGCAGCCGTCGGAGCCGCAATCGACGTTCGAACTGACGATCTGAACTGGCTGGTAGCCGGTAGCCGGTAGCTGGTAGTAGGGCGGACCTTCACGTCCGCCATCCTGGCGGGGCTAACGCCCTGCGCTTACTGTGGCGTGGTAGCGGAACGGCTACCTGCCACCGGCTACCGGCTAGCCAAGAGGACGGCGGACCGACATAGGCGTCGGCCAGGCGTCCGTCCTGTAGCCGAACCCGCTGCGTTTTGTTGGGAAATTCTGCAGTCTCACCCGGGCACCGCGGTTGCTCCGTGCCCGGGAGCGCCGTGCATGCCGTGCGGTGACCCTCAGGTGCCATGAGCAACCCAGACCCGCCGTCCACTCCCAAGAGCCGTTCGAAGCTGCTGATGATCGGGGTCCCTGTTGCTGTCCTGCTGCTCGGCGGCGCCGGTGGCGGCTTCTGGTACGTGAAGAACGTCCGGGCTGCGTCCACAGGCGAGAAGAAGGCGGTCGAGGAGCCGGAAGCGACCGGTTACCTGAGGTTCGATCCCTTCACAGTCAACCTGGCCGACCCTGGCGGGCGGCGGTATCTGCGCGTCGCCGTCGGTCTCGTGCTGCAGGACGTCAACACGGCGAAGAAGGTCACCGAAGACGAACTGATCATGTCGAAGGTGCGTTCCATTCTCATCGACACGCTCTCCGGCCGCCTGGCCGCCGACCTCTCTACGCCCGATGGACGCGCCGCGTTGAAGAAGGCCATCGCCGCAGCCGCTTCCGACGCCGGCCATATGGAAGTTCGCGATGTCCTCTTCACTGATTTCATCGTCCAGTAGCCTGGCGGAAGGCCGGCTGCAGGACGCGCTCTGTCACGTGGAACTGATGCTCGGCACCGGTTCGATGTCTCTGCGCGAGTGCCTGGCTCTGGCGACCGGGTCGGTGATCCGCCTGTCGCAGCCGGCCGGCGGCTATCTGCAGGTCGTGGCCAACGGTGTGCCGCTCGCCCGCGGCGAGGTCGTCACGCTGGACCAGAGCGTCGCCGTTCGCATCACCGACATTCTCCCGCCGGTCGTCCGGCAACCGCACGTCATGAACGAGCTGATTGCGGTTTCCGCTGTCCTGGCACTGCTGGGCGGTGTCTTGTGGCTGCTCAAGACCGGCATGCTGAGTCGCCTCGCCGCACGGTCGTCGGCCGTCGCCGTCGAAACCGCCGTTTCGCTCGGTGAACGACGGCAGCTGGTCATCGTCGCGGTCGAAGGCCGGCGACTGCTGCTGGGTGTGACGGCAGCGCAGGTGACGCTCGTCACCGAGCTCGCGTCGCAGCCGGCCGAGGGCATTCGTTCATGAACCCGGTCGACATCCGCCTGGACGGAATCGGCACGATCTCGGCACCGCTGCAGATCGTCCTGGTTCTGACCCTGCTGTCGTTTCTCCCTGCCATCCTCATCACGATGACCGCCTTCACCAGAATCGTCATCGTGTTCCATTTCTTGAGGCAGGCGCTCGGCACGCAGGAAATGCCCTCGAACCAGATCCTGATCGGACTGTCGCTGTTCCTGACGATGTTCGTGATGGCGCCGGTGGCGCAGAAGGTCAACGCGGACGCGATTGCGCCGGCGATGGCGGGCAAGCTGTCGCTGACCGACGCCACCGAACGGGGCGCGCCGCCGCTGCGCGAGTTCATGCTGCGGCAGACACGCGAGGCCGACCTGCGCCTGTTCATCGAGCTGTCCAAGACGCCGCGGCCGCCGTCGGCAGATCAACTGCCGATGACCGTCGTCATTCCGGCCTACGTCATCTCCGAACTGAAGACCGGATTCCAGATGGGCTTCTTTCTCTTCGTCCCCTTCGTCGTCATCGATCTCGTCGTGTCGACGACGCTGCTGTCGATGGGCATGATGCAACTGCCGCCGGCGATGATCTCGCTGCCGTTCAAGGTCCTGCTGTTCGTGATGATCGACGGCTGGAACCTGCTGGTCGGCTCGCTCGTGCGCAGCTTTCACTGAGGCGAGTCGTGTCCGAAGCTCTTGTCGTCGGTATCGTCCGCCAGGCCCTCGAGATGGCGATCGCCGTCAGCCTCCCGATGCTGGCGGCGGGACTGATCGCCGGCGTCGCGGTCAGCCTCTTCCAGACGGTGACGTCGATTCAGGACAACGTCCTGGCATTCATCCCCCGTGCAGCCGCGATCGTCGCGGTGTTCGCGCTGACCTTTCCCTGGATGCTCCGTCAGGTGAGCGGGTTCGCCGCCGAGATCGTCCGCCGTCTTCCCGAGTTCATCCGCTGATGGATCTCGCGGCGTTCGCGCGATTCGGCATCATCCTGGTCCGCCCTGGCGCGCTGCTGCTGATGGCGCCCGGATTTGGCGGCCAGACCGTCCCGATGCTGACCCGTGTCGCGTTGACGGTACTGCTCGCGTTGTCGCTGGCGCCACTGGTCACCATGCCTTCCGGGCCTGATGCCGGCATTGCGCTGACCATTGCCCGTGAATCGGCCATCGGTCTGGCGCTTGGGATGACTGCGCGGGCACTGATGGCCGGTGCGGAACTCGCGGGCCATCTGTGCAGCCAGCAGATTGGCTTCTCGTACGCCGCGACCGTCAATCCGGACGGCGGCGCCCGCAACACCATGCTCGCGACGTTGTACGGGCTGGTCGCGGCGGTGGCGTGGCTCGGCATCAATGGACATCACCTGCTGCTGCGGGCGCTGGCCTCGTCGTACGAGAGCCTGCCGGTCGGCGGCGGCGCCGTCGATCCGTCGCTGATCCCGGCAATCCGGCAGATTCTCGGCGTGGTGTTTCTCACCGGCGTCAGGCTGGCGTCTCCCGTGATCGCCGTCCTCCTGCTCGTCGAAGTGGCGCTCGGATTGATCTCGCGCACGGTACCGTCGTTCCACGCGCTCGTTGTCGGCACCTCGATCCGGCTGGTGGTCGGAATCGGCGTGGCGGCGCTCACGCTGGCGGCCGTGCCGGGGCTCACTCGCACGCTGGCCGAACGGGTGATTGCCATCGGCGCTTCGCTCGCCGCCGGGTTCAGGTAAGCCATGTCGGGCGAGCGCACAGAACAACCGACAGCCCACCGGCTGAAAGAGGCGCGCAAGCAGGGGCAGATCGCGCGCAGCCGCGACCTGGCGATCGCGGTGGCATCGGTCGCGTCGACGATGGCGATGGCGTATACGGGTTCGCATCTGATCCATGGGCTGATGGACCTGGTGCGGAGCGGGCTCGACTCCTTTGGCAACGCGCCGCTGACGGCGATCGCGCCGACGGAACTCGGTGCGCTGATGCTGCGGTCGGCTCTCCAGTTGGCCACGCTGGTCGGGCCGCTCGCGCTCGTGACCATGGTTGCCGCCGTCGGGATGCACGGCTTCCAGGGAGGCTGGTCGTTTGCACCGGGTGCGCTCCGCCTGAACTGGTCGCGCCTGAACCCGTCCTCCGGCGCCAAGAAGCTGTCGTTCGGCCAGTCCGGAGTCGAGACGCCTCAAGGCCATGCTCGTCTGCGCCGTCGTCGCGACGCTGACCTGGCAGGCGATGCGGTCGACACTCGCGGATGCGCCGCGCTTCCCGTGGATGACACCGGCGGACGCCGCCAGCTGCCACGTGGTCGCATGTGGAGTGGCTGCTGCTGCGGTGCCGGCTGGTTCCTGGCAGCGATCGCTCTCGCCGACTACGGCTGGCAGCGCTTCCGCCTGCTGCAGTCGATGAGGATGACGCGGCAGGAGGTCAAGGACGAAGTCCGCCAGAACGAAGGCAGCGGTGAAGTCAAAGGCCGCATCCGGCGCCTGCAGCGTGAGATGTCGAAGCGCCGGATGCTGCGCGACGTCCCGCGCGCCACGGTCGTCATCACCAACCCGACGCACTTTGCAGTGGCGCTCGCATACGACCGCGAATCGATGGTCGCGCCGAAGGTGCTGGCCAAGGGCGCGGACTACCTCGCGCTTCGCATTCGCGAACGGGCGAAGCAGCACGGGATCCCGTTGATCGAGAACAAGCCGCTGGCGCGAAGCCTCTATACCACCGCCGAAGTCGGCGACACCATTCCGGCGCCGCTGTTTGCCGCCGTGGCCGAAGTCCTCGCCTACCTGGTGCGGATCAAGCGCCTGATCCTCTGAGATCCATGTCCACGAGCAAACCCTCGTCGCTCTCACATCTGCTCGCGCCGGGCGCGGTGCTGGCGGTCGTGCTGATGATGGTGGTGCCGCTGCCACCGATCCTGCTCGACCTGCTGTTGACGCTGGACATCGGCCTGGCGGTGGTGCTGCTGCTGACAGCCGTCTACGTCCAGAACCCGGTGTCCTTCTCGGTCTTCCCGTCGCTGCTCCTGCTGCTGACGCTGATCCGACTGTCGCTCAACGTCGCCTCGACGCGGCTCGTGCTGTTGAACGGTGCCAACGGGGTCGAAGCGGCCGGCCACGTGGTGATGGCGTTCGGACAGTTCGTGGTCGGCGGCAACTTCGTCGTCGGCGTGGTGGTGTTCCTGGTGCTGGTGGCGATCCAGTTCGTCGTCATCAACCACGGCGCGGTGCGCATCTCGGAAGTGACCGCGCGATTCACTCTCGACGCGATGCCTGGGCGGCAGATGGCGATCGATGCCGACCTCAATGCCGGCGTCATTGACGAACGCGAGGCGCGCGAACGCCGCGAACGGGTGCGTCGGGAGGCGGACTTCTACGGCGCCATGGACGGCGCCATTCGCTTCACACAGCGCGACGCGCTCGCGGCTGTTCTGATTACCGGGGTCAACATCATCGCCGGTCTCATCATCGGTGTGATGCAGCACGGCCTCGATCTGCAAACGGCCGCCGAGACCTACACGATCCTGACGGTCGGCGAGGGACTGGTCACCGCCATCCCCGCACTGCTCGTGTCGATGGCGGGCGGCCTGATCACGACGCGAGCGGCCTCAGAATCTCATCTCGGCCAGGAAGTGGCGGAGCAATTGCTGGCGCGGCCGCGTCCGCTGGCAGCCGCCGCCGGGCTGCTGACAGCGCTGTCGCTGATTCCGGGTCTGCCCAAGCTCGCGTTCCTGACGATTGCCGCGGTGTTCGCGTTTGCGGCGCACGCCGTGCGGTCGATTCCCGAGGCCGCTCCGGAATCGGCACCGGCACCGCCGGCCGAACCCGAGCCTGTCACCGGTGTCGATCCGCTCAGCGTCGAAGTGGGCTACGCGCTGGTGTCGCTCGTGGACGAACGCCAGGGTGGAACGTTGTTGTCGCGCGTGCGCACCATCCGCCGCCAGATCGCCGGCGAAACGGGCATCGTGGTACCGCCGGTTCGCGTCGCCGACAACCTTCAGCTCGCCGCCGCGTCGATACCGGATTCTCGTCAAGGGTGTCGAGGCCGCGTCGGGCGAGCTGTATCCCGAGCGCCTCCTGGCCATCAACTCCGGCACCAGCACGGTGCAGCTCGACGGAGTGCAGACCCGTGAACCGGCATTCGGTCTGCCGGCAACCTGGGTCACGACCGAACAGCGAGACGAGGCGGCAGCGTCGGGCCGTACTGTAGTCGACGCGACGTCGGCGCTGGCGACACATCTCTCGGAAGTGGTGCGCACGTTCCTGCCCGACCTCGTGACGAGGCAGCAGGTGAAGGAGATGGTCGACATCGCCGGCCAGACGGCACCGAAGCTGATCGAAGAACTCGTCCCCAAGCTGGTCTCGATCGGAGACATCCAGCGTGTGCTCCGACAGTTGCTGCGCGAGCGCGTACCGGTGCGCGACCTGACGACGATCCTCGAGGCGATTGCCGACGCGTCGGCGGTGTCGAAGGACGTCGATGCGATGAACGAGGCGGTCCGCGCCGCGCTGGGACGTGCAATCTGCCGGCAGTACCAGAACGAGAAGGGTGAGCTCACGGTCATCGCGGTGGCGCCCAGTCTCGAGGATCGCCTGCTGTCGGCGGTCGTGCGGACGGAGCAGGGCGCGGTGCTCGCACTGACCCCGGATCAAGCGCAGAGCATCGCCTCGCGTATCGCGAAGGCGCTCGAACAGGCGCTGGCACAGCCCGTGCTCCTGTGCTCGCCGAGCCTGCGACCACATCTCTATCGATTGTTCGCCCGGGTGCTCCCGCACCTGGGCGTGCTGTCGCACAACGAAGTGCCGCCGCAGACGGCGGTCGTGGCGGTCGCGACCCTCGATTGATATGCATTACAAGCGTTTTTGCCGGCCAACCTTGAAGGAAGCGCTGCGAGCGGTGCGTGACGAGCTCGGTCCGTCGGCGCTCGTCCTGTCGACGCGCAGCGTGCCTGCACGCGGTGTCCGCCGCTGGATCGGCGGCCGGTTCGTCGAGGTGACGGCGGCCATCGAGCGGGACTCGGTGTCGGTGAGCCGGATGGCTCGGTCGGAGAACCGGCTGTCCGATCGCACTCGCGGGATCGCCGCACGCCTGCAGTCGTGCGGCCTCAACGAATCGCTGGCGACGGCGATTGCGCAGCATCCTGCGCTGGAGAAGCGCGGGGCGGGCAGCGACGTGATGCGCGAGGCTGTGGCCGAGACGCTGGCGCCATTGGTCGCCGCTGACGATTCCGCGCGCGTTGAAGTGTTCATCGGCCCTCCCGGCGCGGGAAAGACGACGACAGTCGCGAAGATTGCCGCGCAGGCGCGGACCGGACGCTCGGCGCGCCACGGTGTGGTCGCCGCTGACGGCTTCCGTGTGGGAGCCGTCGAGCAGCTGCGGCTCTACGCCGACATCATCGGTGCCCCGTTTGCGGTTGCCCGTTGCGCCGACGAGCTCACCCTTGCGCTCGGCGAGCTCAAGCGCCGTCCTGTGCTCGTGGACACCGCCGGCCGCTCACCGCGCGACGAGGGCGCCGCCGACATTCTCGATGTGTTGTCGCATCGTGACGATGTCCGCCGGCACCTGGTGCTGCCGGCCTCGACTCCGCCGTTGCAGGCACGTCGGATTCTGGAGCGTTTCGCGCCGGCGCGGCCGGACCGTCTCGTCCTGACGCGGCTCGACGAAATCGACACGCTGGCGCCCCTCGTCGACGTGCTGGTGGCGTGCGGTCTGCCGGTCTCGTATCTCACTCACGGTCAGAACGTCCCCGACGATCTGCAGCGCGCCACCCCTCGCCGGCTCACCGACTGGGTGCTCGGCGACTGCGAGTTCGGAGTATGCGCATGAACGCGGTCCGCACTCGGCCGGCGACGGTGATTGCCGTCGCTGGTGGCAAGGGAGGCGTGGGGAAGACCAACGTGGCGATCAACGTTGCCGCCGGCCTGTCACGCTACGGCCATCGCGTCGCGTTGATTGACGGTGACTTCGGTCTGGGCAGCGTTGACGTCATGCTCGGACTCACGTCCGCGGCGCACGTCGGCCATGTGCTCTCCGGCGAGCTGACGTTTTCGGCGGCCCTGCTCGACGGGCCCTGCGGTGTGCGCATCCTGCCGGCGGCGTCCGGCGTGCAGCCGCTGACTACGCTCACCGCCGAGCAGCAGAAGTGTTTCGTGGCCGCTCTGGCCGAGGCGCGTGCGACGCACGACTTCCTCGTCATCGATACTGCTCCCGGAATCGGCGACAACGTTGTGTCGCTGCTCACCCTCGCCCAGCATGTGCTTCTCGTGACGTCGACCGACCCCTCAGCCATGGTCGACGCCTACGCCGTCGCGAAGGTGCTGTGGCAGGCCGCTCCCGGCGCGCAGATCAGTCTGGTCCCGAACGGGGTACGGAACGATGCCGAGGGCCGGCAGGCGTTCCGGCAGATCGATCGGGCGGTGGTGCGATTCCTCGGTCATAACCTCGGTTACCTCGGTTCGGTGCCCGATGACCCGGCGGTGCGGGACGCCGTCAGTCAGCAGCGCGCGTTGCTCGATCATGTTCCGGGTGCCCCGGCCAGCCGTTCACTGAGGCTGATCGCCACGCGGCTGGCGACGTTGAGCGCGGCACCAGGCGGTCTCCGCCTCGTGCCCGCGGCCTGGGGACCCGATCGATCCCGAGGTATGGCGATGCGCGTGACGGTAAGCCACGCATCGGCCAATACCGAGGAGCGCGACCGCCTCGTGATGGCACACCTGGCGCTGGTCAAGGTGCTCGCGCAGCGGCTGGCGCAGCGGCTGCCATCGCAGGTCGAGTTCAACGAGCTGATCAGCGTTGGCGTGCTCGGGTTGATCGAAGCGGCCAACCGCTACGAGCCGGCGCTCGGCGTTCCCTTCGAGGCGTTCGCCCGCCGCCGCGTCCATGGCGCGATGCTCGATTCGCTGCGGGGCCTGGACTGGGCCCCGCGATCGTTGCGACGCCTCCGTCGTGATGTCGACACCGCGATCGCGCGCCTGCGGGGTGAGCTCAGGCGCGAGCCTCAGGAGTCCGAGATCGCCGCGGCGATGCAGCTGTCGACGGCGGAACTGCAGAAGGCCCTCGAACAGCTGCGCGCGCTCGAAGTCGCGACGCTGCGCCCGCTGGATGCGCCCGGTGCGGACGGGGAGTCGCTGCTCGACGTCGCCATCGATCCCGGTGAAGGGCCGGCGGTCCAGTACGAGCGCGGAGAGCTGCGGCGGCGGCTGGCGGCGGCGATCCAGACGCTGCCCGAGCGCGAGCGCAAGATCCTGTCGCTCTCCTACGAGCACGAATTGACGCTCGCCGAAATCAGCCGCGTGCTCGGGGTGTCGGAGTCGCGCGTCTGTCAGCTGCGTTCGCTGGCGGTGTCGCGCCTGCGTTCCGCTCTTGCCGACAAGGCGCGCGAGGCGGTGGCATGACGAACCGTCTGGTGACCAAGGCGGAGTTCGACGCGATCCTCGCGCCGGGCGACAGCGCGGCCGTGACCCGCTACGATTTCCGCCGCCCGGACCGGGTGAGCTCGCAGCAGCTGCGCTCCGTTCAGCTGCTCCATGAGGGCTTCGCCAACGACGCGGGAACGTGGCTGTCGGCGTTCCTGCGGACCACCACCGAACTGCAGCTGGTGGATCTGGATCAGATGTCGTGCAGCGAGTTTGTGTCGTCGCTGCCCGAGTTTACCGCCGCGTACGCGCTCGCGATCGCGTCGATCGACGCCTATCCGACGCTGGCGCTCAGCCCTGACGCCGCCTTCACCATGGTGGACCGGATTCTCGGGGGCGTCGGCGCGAACGAGGCGCCGAAACGGCCACTCACCGAAATCGAGCAGAACGTCGTCGATTCGGTGATCAAGCTGTTGCTCGATCAGTTGACAGCGGCGTGGCGCAGCGTCGGCGCGCAGTTCGCGATACATGCGCGCGACACCCGACCGGCGATGCTGCCGATGGCACGACCGAACGAGATCGTGGTCGTGCTGTCGTTCACACTGCGGGTGTCCGACACGCGCGGAACCCTTCGCCTGTCGATCCCTGCTTCGGTGTTCGATGCGGTCGGCGACGCGTTCGTCAAGGCGCCGCCGGATGCCCCTCGCTCCCGCAGCGACGAGCAGACAGCATGGCTGCACGCCAATCTCGCCCGCATGACGCTTTCGGTGACGGCGCAGCTCGAGACGATGGTCGCCGCCCGCGACCTGGTGGATCTGGCGCCGGGCATGGTGCTCGCCCTCGGCCACCAGTCCAACCAGCCGGTCACCGTGAACATCGGTGGATCGCCCGCGTTCACCGGCCGTGTCGTCGTCCACAACAGCGGCCTGGCCATCAGCGTCGATCGCGAAACTTCTGAAAGTGGATTGCAGGACTGACTATGACTCACAACCCGCAGGCATTGCTCGAACAGCTTCGACGCGTCCTGGCCAGCGCGCTCGGTGCCCCCGTGCAACTGGTGCCCGGAACCATGGCGGCCTCCGGCTGGCGCCTCCGCGTGAGCGTGGCGGGCGAGCAGGCGTTGAATCTGACGTTCGACGCAGAGGGGGCGACCGCGCTCGCAGCGGCGATGGGGAGCGGTACGCCGAAACCCGAGGACATCGCGGCCGCTCTGCGCGAGCTGTGCAGCCATGCATTTGCGGGAACCGCTGCCGACGGCGCAGACGTGCAGATCAGCGCTGCGCAGCCAGTGGAAGAGTCGCCGGTGCAGGGCATCACCGTCGTCGGCCTGAGCTGCGACAAGCTGACCGCACCGCTGGCGGTCAGCCTGGGCCGTGATGCCCTGGCCGATTCGAATAGGGCCGCCACTGTGAAGACGGAACGCAACGAGCCCGGACGTCTCGGGGTGCTGATGGACATCGAGCTGCCGATGGTGGTGCGGTTCGGTTGCACCGACATGCCACTCAAGGCGCTGTCCAATCTCGGACCCGGCTCGCTGATCGATCTGTCTCGCGCTCCCGAGGATCCAGTTGAAGTGCTCGTGGGCGGTCGTGTCGTCGCGCACGGCGAAGTTGTCGTGGTGTCCGGCAGCTACGGCATCCGGATCGTCGATGTCGTCGAGGGCCGGTCGCAGGCACTTGGGATCGAGGCATAAGGTGAACGAACTCTTTTCAGCGGGTCGCGATTTTGCTGGCTGGGCGCAGGCGCATCTCGTCGTCGCCGTGATCGGCGGGATCGTGGTGACTGCGCCACTCGTCGCGTGCTGGTGGATGGCGCGGCGGACGCTTGCGGCCTCCCGCGCAGGCGTGCGCCAGGTCGAGCGGCGATTATCGCAGCTCTCGTCCGCCGTGGAACTTCTCACGGACACGACCGAATCCGGATTGCAGGCCGCCTTTACCGAGATTCAGCACCTGTCGAAGACCGGCATTCAGCGGATGACAAAGCAGGGTGGACTGCAGACGCGGGTGCGCCGGGCGGCGCGCAAGGGCCGGACCGCACGCGATATCGCGATCAGCGAGGGCGTATCCGAAGGAGAAGTGCGGCTGCGGCTGACGTTCGCCGGGAAGCATGAACAAGGAATTGACGAACTGACGAATTGACGGATTGACGAATTGGATTGCGATTGACGGATTCAGACGAGCCCCACTCAACCAATCCCGCAATCAATTCGTCAATCCGTCAATCCGTCAATTCGTCAATTCCACAACAAAGATCTGGAGTATCGCGATGTCCGGAGGGATGTACACAGCGCTCAGCGGCATGACGGTCAAGCTGGCCGATCTCGATCGAGTCGCCACCGATCTCGCCAACGTGAATACGTCCGGCTACAAGACGGAGCGGGCGGCGGCAGGCGCCGCGGAGCGCAATCAGTTTCGTCGCGATCTCGACTCCGCGATCGACGTGATGACCGCCGGCCGCAAGCTCGATTTCCGGCCCGGACAGATCGCGCCGACAGGTCGCGATCTCGACGTCGCGCTGGAAGGCAATGGCTTCTTCGTCATCCAGACGCCGCAAGGAGAGCGCTACACGCGCGACGGCGGATTCGTCCGCCGCGGTGACGGCATCCTGGCCACCCGTGACGGGATTCCGGTCGTCGGGGAGGACGGCGACATCCACGTCGGGGATGGCGCGATAAAAATCGGAGAAGACGGCACTGTTCGCGTCGGCGACGCGGTGGCAGGCCGTTTGAAAGTTGTCGCCTTCGACGCTCCAGGCAACCTTGTGCGCGAGTCCGGTGCGCGTTTTCGCGCGACCGACGGCAGCACGCCCGCCGCATCCGACGCTCGCGTGGTCGGCGGCTCGCTCGAGGCCGCCAACGTCTCCGTGGTCGAACGGATGGCCACGCTGACGGAAATTTCACGGGCGTTCGAAGGGCTGCAGCGCGGCATCTCGATGATCGCCAACGACCTGGACGGCCGGGCTATTTCGGAATTCGGCAGACGGTGACGGATCTTGAGGCGGGCCAAGCGGCCCTGAAGGGCCGCCCTACGACGGACTTGAGGTGGCGGCCCTGAAGGGCCGCCCTACGACAGACCTGAAGGGCCGCCCTACGGCGGGCCCGACAAGGTCGTCCCACGTCGGCGCGAGGAAGACGGAGAGACGATGCGAGCACTCTACACGGCCGCGAGCGGCATGAACGCGCAGCAGGCCAATATCGACAACGTGGCGAACAACCTCGCCAACGTGAACACGGTCGGATTCAAGAAAAGCCGTATCGACTTCGAGGATCTCGTCTACCAGCAGATCACCGCGCCAGGGACGCCGACGTCACAGGATGCGCAGGCGCCGCTCGGCCTCGAGTCGGGGCTTGGCACGCGCGCCGTGGCAACGGTCCGCAACTTCGCCGCCGGCAACCTGCGCAGCACGAGCAGCCCGTTCGACCTGGCGATCGAAGGCAACGGCTTCTTCCAGGTGGCGCTGCCCAGCGGAGAAACCGGCTACACCCGTGCCGGTTCACTGCACGCGAATGCCGAGGGCCAGCTGGTCACGTCCGACGGTTACGCGCTGCAGCCCGAGATCTCCATTCCAGCCAATGCTCAGTCGATCACCATTTCCAAGGACGGCATCGTGTCGGTGTCGGTCCCGGGACAGCCGGAGCCGCAGCAGGTCGGCAACCTCGAGCTGGCGACGTTCCAGAATCCGGCCGGCCTGCAGGCTCTCGGCGGGAACGTCTATGCCGTGACATCCGCGTCCGGTGATCCCACGACTGGCGTTCCTGGCGTGGACGGGATGGGGACGATCGCGCAGGGATTCCTCGAGGAATCGAACGTCAGCGTCGTCGAGGAGATGGTGCAGATGATTCTCGGCCAGCGCGCCTACGAGGCGAATTCCCGGGTGATCCGTGCTGCGGACGAAATGCTGCAGCAGGTCAACAACCTCTCGCGGTAGGGCTGATGAACTCGCGAAGCTGGGTGTGTGCCGCGCTGCTCGTGGTGCCGGCGGGTGTATCGACCGCCGGCGTCGACGATGCCGGAATGGTCCGCTCGGTCATCGCGACGTCGGTCTCGTCGCGTCTGGGCGAACACGCGCGAGTCACAGTCGAACTGCTGCAGGCGCCCGGCATTGCCGGCGCGGTGGCCGCTTCGGCGCTTCCGGGAACGCGCGTGGGAATGCCCGCCCGGTTTCTGCTCACGCTTGCTGACGGCCGTCGCGTGTCGGCGGTCGCCCGCGTCACTGCCGATGCACGTCATCTTGTCGCCGCGCGGAACGTGCCGCGGAATACAGAACTGACCGCCGATGACGTGCAATGGGTGGACGGGCCTATCAACGGCCAGCTGTTCGACCCGCTGCCGTCGGCTGGACAGGTCCTGGGCGCCCGGGCGCGGCGGGCGATCGCTCGTGGAGAAGTCATCACTGCAACGGTCGTCAAAATGCCGCCGGCGGTACGCGCCGGCGACCCGGTCACCATGGTCATCCGGGCCGGCACGATGGAAGTGCGCGGACCCGGCCGCGCGGTGAGCAGCGGCGCGGTCGGCGATGTCATCCGCGTCATGCGGCCGGCGCATCGCGAGCCGCTGCGCGGGCGGATCGTCGAACCTGCTGTCGTGGAGATCCTGAGATGAACCGACGTATCGCGCTGTTCGCCGCGCTCGCAGCCCTGCCGTTCCAGGTCGTGACGGCCCATGCGCAGAGCAACACCGAGTCCTACGATCAGGAGTTCGAGAAGTACCTGGCGACAGCGCGGACCGTGTCGTCGGCGCCGCCGGCCACGCCGTGGATGGCGAATCTGTTCACCGGGCTGCGCGCCCGCAACGTCAACGACCTCGTCACGATCAACGTGATCGAGCGAATCGCCGCATCGGGCAAGGCCGACTCGAATCTCAACAAGAGCAGCAACGTCAATGCCTCCACCGGGCGCGTCTTCGGCGTCGACCCCAAGTTCGCCGAATGGTTCGATCCAACGGCGCTCGCAAGATTCCAGGCGTCCAGCGACTTCAAGGGGGGCGGCGCGACGACACGCGCGGGCGAATTGTCGGCGGTCATCACCGCACGCGTGTCTGAAGTGCTGCCGAACGGCGACCTCGTCGTGGAAGGCGTCCGCGAAGTCGACATCAACGGCGACAAGCAGATGGTGGTGGTCACCGGCGTGGTCAGGCCCAACGACATCGGGCCGGGCAACGTCGTGCCGTCAACAGCGGTCGGGCAGATGCGGATCAAGTACTACGGCAACGGCCTGATCAAGGACAACCTCACGCCCGGGTGGCTCGTGCGCATCTTCAACAAGGTGTTCTGATGCGGCGCATTGGACTGCTGGTCGCGTCGCTCCTCGTCGTCCTGCCGGTTACGGCAACGACGACGGCCGTCGCCCGGTTGAAGGATGTGGCGACCTTGCGCGGCATTCCCTCGGAACCGTTGATCGGCTACGGCCTGGTCGTCGGGTTGAACAAGACCGGGGATCGCCGGCAGACAATCTTTCCTGCCCAGACTTTGGCGGCCATGCTCGAGCGATTCGGGGTGGCGGCGCCCGGGGCGACGATGAAGATCGAGAACGTCGCGGCCGTGATGGTCACCGCCGAGCTCGGCCCGTTCATCCAGGCCGGCGGTCGTCTCGACGTGCTCGCCTCGTCCGTCGGCGACGCGCGCAGCCTTCAAGGTGGGACATTGTTGCCGACGCCGTTGCACCGCACCGATGGGACGGTCGTGGCACTGGCGCAGGGACCGTTGTCGCTCGGCGGCTTCGGCGCGGGCAACGAAGGCGCATCGGTGGCCGTGAATCACCTGACCGTGGGGCGTGTCCCGAACGGCGGCCTGGTGCAGGTATCGCGACAGACCGCGCTGCCGGCGCTCGAGCGCATCGCGTTCGCGTTGCGTGACCCGGACTTCGTGTCGGCGACTCACGTGGCCGAGGCGATCAATGCCGAACTCGGGAGCAGTTCCGCTGTTGTCGAGGACGCTGGCACCGTGACCGTGACCGTACCGGCCGCGTCGCGGACGGCGCTTAGCCGCCTTCGTCGCTCGTCTCGAACCGCTGTCAGTGACGGTAGACCAGACTGCCAGAGTCGTCATCAACGAGCGCACTGGAACTGTCGTGCTCGGCGGAGACGTGCGTCTGGGACCGGCGGCGGTGGCCCACGGCAGCCTGTCGGTTCACATCAATACCGAACTGCAGGTGTCGCAACCGCTGCCGTACTCGCGCGGTGAGACGGCCATCGTGCCGCAGTCCGAGGTCAAGGTCGAAGAGCGCGACATGAAGCTGATCGAACTGCAGGCCGGCACGACGCTGGCCGAGGTCGTTCGCGCGTTGAATGACCTGGGCGCGACGCCGCGCGACATCATTGCCATCATGCAGGCGCTCAAGGCATCGGGCGCGTTGCTGGCCGAGATCGTGATCCTGTGAGCGTCGAACGCATCCCGCCACCAGCCGCGCTCTGGTGCCGCGGTCGCGCCGGAGTCGAAGGGAACCATCGACAAAGCGACGGTGGCGCGGCTTGCCGCTGAATTCGAGTCGCTCCTGCTGTCGAACATCTTTCGCGAGATGCGGTCAGCCGGACGCTGGTCCGACGAGGACTCCAGCGACACGCTGGGCGCGGGCGCATTCGGTCAGACGTTCGACACGGAGCTGGCGCGCAATCTCTCTCAAGCCGGCGGCTTCGGCCTCTCGGGCTGGCTGCAGCAGGCGCTCGGCCGATACGCGTCTTCGGGGGGCGATTCGAACCTGCCGGGTGCGGCGGCGACGAGCGCGGACGTGACGAGTACCGCAGCAACCACATCGAATGGTCCAATCGCGCGATTGCAGCCGATCAGCGCGCCCGCTGCGTCAGAGAACGATCCGGTCGACGCAGCGACGGTTGACAGCGCCGAGGTCCTGCGCCGCCCGACGTCCAAGCTGACCAGTGCGTTCGGCTGGCGGCGTGACCCGATCACCGGCGCGGCCAAGTTCCACCGCGGCGTCGACCTCAAGGCGGCGGAAGGCGATCCTGTGTCGGCCACGGGCGGCGGGCGTGTCGTGTTCAGTGGCGCGAATGGCGGGTACGGGACCAACGTCGTCATCGAGCACGCGAGCGGCATCCAGACCCGGTATGCCCACTTGTCGGCCGCGCTGGTGAATGTGGGCGACGAAGTGGACGAGGGCCAGCCGATTGGCCTGGCGGGGCATTCAGGGCGCGCCACGGGTACGCATGTGCACTACGAGGTGCTCGCCCGCGGCCGGGCCGTGGACCCGCTCCGGTAGCGGCCCTAAAGAATTGGCGGCTATCGCCGATTCCGGGGGGAGCACCGTTCCACGGGCAAGAGACGCGAGGCATGGACATGAAAATCGACGGTCAGCATCACTCCACTGGCACCGGGCGAACCCAGCGCGGAGAGGTTCCGGCAGACACGGGCCGGACCGGCGCTGCCGGCACGCCACGGATCCCCTTTGGCACCGATCGCGTCGAGACCTCGCCCGACCTTCGCCTGGCCGCCGCCGCGACCAGTGCCATTTTCACGATGCCAGGCGTCCGTCCAGAGGCCGTCGAGCGTGGCCGTAGAGCGATGGCCGATGGCACCGTCGGATCGGACGCCAATCGTCTTGCCGACGCGATCCTGACCTCACTGCTCGGGCAGTAACCATGGGCACACCTGCGTCCACCGCGAGCACGGTGTCACTACTGCGGCAGCGGCTCGACGAGACAGCCGCGGCATTGGCGCAGGCCGACCTCGCCGGTCTTGTCAGCGGCGAAGCGCACGTGCAGGCGGCGCTGGCGGCCCTGGCACGCACCTGGCCGATCAGCGGCGATCGGGCCCAGCTCGCCGCTGAACTGGAACAGCTTCGTACCTCGGTGACGCGCTGCCAACGGCTGGGAGCCTCGATGAACGATTTCCTCCGGATGTCGCTCGACGGCATCGGCGGCGAGCCGGCAACGCACACCTTCCGCCACTCGGCCTGACGTGCCTGATCTCTTCGGAATCCTGTCGTCGACCGCGCGCTCCCTCGAGGCGCAGCGCATGGGCCTGGATGTCACCGGACAGAACATCGCCAACGTCAACACGCCAGGTTATTCGCGGCGCGTCGTCGACATCGCGGCGGTGCCGCCGCCGACGCGGCAGCAGGCCGGCGGCGGGGCCGAAGTGCAGGGAATCCGCGCGCAGCGCGACCGGCTGGTCGAGAGACGCCTTGGCCTGGAGACCTCCGGGGCCGAACGGTATTCGACCATGGCCGAGGAGCTCGGGATGGTGGAGAGCGCGCTCGGGACGGGCAGCGGCAGCCTCGACACGCGCCTGAACGAATTCTTCAACAGCCTGTCGAGCCTTGCCGATCGGCCGACGGATGCGGTCGCCCGGCAGAACGTCCTGCTGCAGGCCTCCTCGCTGGCCAACGCCTACAACGGCACCGCCTCGCGCCTGCAGCAACTGGGACGCGAGATGGATCAGCGGGTCGTCGCGACCGTGGCCGACATCAACGGTCTCACCGATCGCATCGCTCGACTCAACGGCGTCATCACCAGCATTCCCGATCCGAGCGCGAGCCTCCACGCGATCGACGAGCAACGCGAGCTCGTGCGCCAGCTCTCGGAGCTGACGGACGTGCAAGTCACCTGGCGATCCGAAGGCGGTGTCGACGTCGACAGCGCGTCGGGGAAGGCGCTGGTCATCGCCGGAACGGCGTACCAGCTAACGGTGCCCACGGGCGGCGTCGGTGGCAATCACTCGGTGGCGCTGCAGGGAACGGACGTCACCGCCTCGCTGACCGGCGGTCGCCTCGGCGGTTTGCTCGCGGTTCGCGATACCACGCTGCCGGGGTATCTCCAGGCGCTCGATGACCAGGCGTTCACGCTGGCGTCAGCGGTGAATACGGCGCATGCCGCCGGCTACGACCTCGATGGCAACGCCGGCCAGGCGTTGTTCACGTTCTCGACGGCACCGCAGGGGTCGAGCGGCGCGGCGTCGGCGCTGCAGGTCAACGCGGCAGTCGCTGCCAACAGCCGGCTCGTTGCCGCCGCCGGCGCGGCGGCGCCCGGTGACAATCAGAACGCCCGCGCGCTTGCCGCCCTTCGCGATGCCCCGTTGATGGCAAACGGGACGGCGACGCTGGTCGAGTCGTGGGGACAGTTCGTCGCCACCGCCGGCCGCGACATCCAGGGAGCGTCCCAGGAACGCGACGTGCGCACCGAGATCGTCGGCCAGCTTCAGTCGTTGCGCGACCAGGTCTCGGGCGTGTCGCTCGACGAAGAAGCGCTGAATCTGACGAAGTACCAGCGTGCGTACGAAGCGAACGCGCGCATGTTCCAGGCGGTGAACGACGCGATCCAGGTGTTGTTCGACACCATCGGCAGGTAACCCATGCGAGTAACCTTCGAATCGTTCAATCGTAACGCCGCGGCGGCGATCGAGACGGCGACGCAACGGCTCGCCGAGATGCAGCGCCAGGTGGCGAGCGGCAAGCGTGTCGAGCGGGGCAGCGACGACCCGGCGGCTGCGGCTGCCGCGATCGTCGAGCGTGGCCGGCTGGCGGCCACCGACGTTTATACGGCTGCCGGCGACTCCGCCCAGTCGCGGCTGATGGTGACCGACACCGTGCTCACCGACCTGGGCCAGCAGCTGACGGCGGCCCAGGTGTCGCTGGCTGGCGCGCGCGGGTCGAGCGTGACCGCCTCACAGCGCGAGGCCCGCGCGGAGGAACTGGAGGGCCTGCGCGACGCGATTCTCCGCGACATGAATTCGTCCTTCGAAGGGACGTATCTGTTCTCCGGCGTGAAGAGCACGACGGCTCCCTTCGTCAAGAATGGCAGCGTCGTGTCTGCCTATCAGGGCGCCCCCGCCGAGATGTCCGTGGGCGTCGATGATGGCGTCGACGTCGCCATCGCCTTGAACGGCGAGGAGATCACGCGCGGCTCGGACAGCGACGACATCTTCGTGGAGCTCGATCGCGCGATTACTGCGGTTCGCACCGGCGACGCGGCCGGCATGGACACGGCCGATGCGGCACTGCAACGGGCGTTCGACCGCGTGACGCTGACGCAAAGCCGGGTCGGCACGTCGCTTCGGTTTATCGATGATGCCGGGACGCGGCTCGGCGAAAGTTCGCGATCCGCGAAAGCCAGGATCGCCGCGCTCGAAGACGCCAACATGGCAACCGCGATCAGTGGCATGACCCAGGCCGAGACCGTGTACAAAGCGGCGCTCGGCGCGGCCGCCCAGAACGCGCGGCCCTCCCTGATGGATTACCTGAGATGACGCCGAGACCCCTGACGTCCGCCGCCGCGATGAACGACAGCCGCGCCGGGAACGATTCCGAGCGCGCCATGGTGTCGTTTCCGCAGGGTCTGCCCGGCTTCGCCGACTGCCGGACCTTCGTCGTGTTCGCCGCCGAGGCGGGCGAGTTCCAGTGGCTGACGTCGCTTGAAGGACCGGAGGCCTCGTTCCTCACCGTCGATCCTCGCCGCGTCGTGCCGACGCTCCGGTACGCGTTGGCGCCGGCCGACCTGGCTCGCCTCCGGGCCAGCGAGGACACGCCGCTGCTCTGGCTGGCAATCGTGCTGGTCGAGACCGACGGGACGATCGCGGTCAACCTGCGCGCGCCGATCGTCATCAATCCGCAAACGATGCTCGGCTGCCAGGTCATGCCGCAGCGCAGCCTGTATCCCGTCCGCCACGTCATTTCCGCCCCGGCGGTCTGAAGGTCGCCCGTGCTCGTGTTCACACGCCGGCGTGGGGAAGCGATAGTCATTGGCGACGGCATCGAGATCCGTGTCCTTCGTGTCGGCCGTGACGGTGTCCGCATCGGCGTCGCCGCCCCCGAACACGTGCCGGTGCACCGGCAGGAAATCTACGAGCAGATCTGCGCGGCCAACCGAGCGGCCGCGACCGCGGATGCGACCGATGCGGCCCGGCGTGCTGCCCTCGAAGCACAGCTCATCGCCCGGCTGAAATGACCGTCCGCGACTGGCGGACCATCGCCGCAACCGAGATGGCGCGGTTGTATGCGACTGAAACCGCGCGCTGGATTCGTGACCTTGCCTGGGATCCCGCTCCGGCCCTGGTCGCTGTGGAAGTGGCGCGCACGACGTGGGGCTTGCCGGGCCTCGTGTCCGTGGACGTACGAGGACGGGTCCGCGGCTGGACCTTTTATCTTCCCGTGCAGGATCGACTGGACGTTGGAGGATTCGTCTCGGACTCGCCTGATACGACGACGGCACTCGTCGACGCCGTAATCGAGCGGGCAGGTTCCTCACAGCGTCTCGGCGGCCTCGTGTACGCGACGGCACCCGGCCTCGCGTCGACTCTCGCCTCGCGCCACGTTCCGTGTGAGCGCTACTCGTATCGGCTGCGGCGGCTGGACGAGACTTCCGGGTCAGCAGTCACCTGCGGTACACGTCCGCTGGTGCGTCCGCCGGATGTACTGCGCCACTGGTCGGAGTCGGACATCGACGCCACCAGCGAACTCCTGTACGAGAGCTACGAGCGGAACGCGGGGCCGATCGGTCCCGGCGCAACGCTCGACGACTGGCACGGATACGTCACCAATCTTGTTCGCCATGCTGGCTGCGGCACTCTGTTACCAGCGTTGTCGCGCGTGCTGACGGTCGATGGTGTCGTGACGGCAGCGGCCCTCGTCTCGACGATCGCGGCGCCGACCGCGCACCTGGTCCAACTCGCCGTGCATCGTGCCCACCAGGGTGCCGGCCTTGGCCGCATGCTGCTGGCCGCCGCTGTTGATGCTTCGCAATCCGCCGGCTTCAGCGCGATGTCGCTGCTCGTGGCAGAGAACAACGAAGCAGCACTGCGGCTGTATCAGGAGGCGGGGTTCACGGAGCAAGCGACGTTTATCTCCTTTTCCAGCGCAGAGATCTCAGGTGATCAGGGCGACGAGAATGGCCTGAGACCGAACGCCGAACTCCGAACTCCGAACTCCGAACGCCGAACGCCGAACCCCGAACTCAGAACCGGGAACGCAGAACCGGAAGCCTGAACCGAACCCGAACACGAACCGAGAAGTGAGAACCGGGAAGTGTGAACACGGAGTTCACCCCTTCCTATTGACCAGCGTCGCTGCCGCCGCCGTCGGCATCACCACGCGACGGTACGCCGCCAGCGTCGACTCGCTCCGTTCCAGCGCCTCAGCGGTGGTGCGGCGGAGCAGTTCCGCTTCGCGCAGCGCGTTTCTGGAATCTTCGTCGTTGCGGACGACCTCCTCGACCAGTTGGAGTCCGCGGCGGTGCAATTCCACCACTTCCCGATATTCCACCAGGTGCAACAGCTGGTCGCGTGCCGTGGCCAGTGTCTGACGGATCGGCGTCAGCTCCGACTCCAGCGCGACGAGCGTCGTCATCAGCCGGTCACGTTCGTCGATCACCTGATGGACACTGTCAGGCCGGAAGGGCGCATGCACCTGTTCGCGACCGCGGTGGGCGAGTTCGCGGAGCTGCTCGAGCATGCCGATCTGTGCCTCGACGGCGGCGCGATATTGCGACAGCAACGTCGAGAGATCGGCAAACGTCATTACGATACGGTTGGCTGCGGCCGGCTGGCGATCTGGTGCCAGGCATCGCGCACGCCGGAAAGGAGCACCTGCACCTCGGCCAGTGCGGCGGCGTCATGACGGGCCGTCACATCCAGCAGACGACAGGTGACGTAGTCGTACAGACGATCGAGCTCGGCGGCGACATCGCCGCCTTCCGTCAGATCGAGCGTTTCGCGCAATGCGCCGACGATCGACAGCACCCTGGAGACCGAGGCGCCGCGCTGGCGAAGGTCTCCGCGCGCGGCCGCCTCGTTCGCCTGTCGCAGGCTCACGAGGGCGCCGTCGTAAAGCATGACCACGAGTTCCAGCGGCGAGCGGGACTCGGTCTGCACCTGCTGATACGCCTGAATTCCACGAGGCTGGGCGAACACGGATTCTCCTGGTTCCGAACGGTGATCAGAACAGCCGGTACTGGCTGCCAAGCTGTGACAGAGACGATGACTGACTGTTCAACTGCGACATGGCGCGATCGGCGGCGATGAACTCCTGCTGGAGGGCGGCGCGGCGGATTTCGAGTTGCGCCTCCATGCCGTCGATGCGGCTGCCGAGCGAGCGGACCTGCGTGTCGATGCGCTTGCGGACGTCCGCGACCAGTCCGCCGGCTTTGGTGTAGTCGTTCACCAGCGCGTCGATCGCCGCGAAGCGGTCGGCGAACAGGCCGGCGACATCGGCCGACGACTTCTCGAGTGCGTCCGTCAGACGCGTCTGATCGATGGTGATCTTTCCGCTGGTGTTGAACCCGATGCCGACCTCGGCGAGACGGGCGAAGCCGCCAGTGCCGGCCTGCGCACCCATCACCACGGAACGGAGCGAGGCGCGCAGCGATCGCACGAGCGGATCACCGGCGATGCCGGCCTTGCCGTCAGCCGCCGCCGACGCTTGATCGTTGATGAACGACACCAGGTCGTTGACCGCGGTGGCGAAGGACTGGACCTGCGTCGTCGACCGCGGTGTTGTCCTTGGCAACGTCGATGGCGATCGGGTCGGGTCCCTTCTTGCGCAGCGTCAGCGTCACGCCGGGAATCACGTCGGTCGACAGCGTTCGACGAGCTCGTCACCGGGACCTGGTTGACGGTGAACTGCGCGTTGGTGGCGTCCTGAATGTTGTCGTCTTCCGAATCGCCGGCCGTGCCGTCGCCATTGGTGTCGGTAAAGGCCAGACCCTGGCCGCCGCCCAGCGGACTGGACATGCTGACGGTGAAGCCGTTGGCCGTGCCGGTCGAGCGGCCGGTCAGCACCAGGCGGTACTGGCCGGGGGAGACCTGGACCACCGAGGCGTTGACAGGGGAGTTCGAGGCCCGGTTGATCGCGTCGGCCAGGCTCTTCAGCGACATGCTGCCGCCGATCGGGATATCGATGGGTGGATCGTTCAGGCGGGCCAGGCTGATGACCCCGGATGTCGCCACGAGCGCATCGACGCTGGTGTAGGTGGTGCTCGACTGCATCACCTGCGCGTGGGCAAGCTGCGAGACGACAACGTCGTAGCGGCCGGTCACCGACGCCGACCCTGCCGAAATTCCGACAGCGGAGGTGTCGCTGCTGGTCGCGCTGACTTTGGCGGTGTTGTCCGAGTCGCTGAGGTCGGCGGCTGCGGTCTTCAGGGCGCCCAGTTTCGTGGCCAGCGTCGCGAAGGCCGAATTCTTGGTCTGCAGCGACTTCTGCTGCGCCTCGATAGTGTCAATCGGCGCGTGCTCCTGCTGCATGATCGCGTTGAGCACGGTGCCGAAATCGATGTTGTTGAAGCCGCTGAATGTGATTGGAGAACCCATCGTTCGATCTCCTTAGCCAAATGCGGGCCAGCCGCCAGTGTCCTTACCCGATAACGCCGGACCTCCTTCCGCCGCGAAAACCGGGAGGGCGCGAGCCGTCGCGTCCTCCCGGGTCATGACTACCGGAGCAGCGACAGGACCGCCGCGCTCGTCTGGTTCGCCTGCGCCAAGGCGGCAATGCCGCTCTGGTTCAGGATGTTGAACCGGGTCATGTTGGCCGACTCCTCCGCGATGTTCGCGTCACGGATGCGGCTCTCGGCGGCCTTGGTGTTCACGATCTGCGACTGCGCCAGGCTGATGGCGAACTGGACGCGGTTCTCGAGGATACCGACGCTGTTCTGCACGCTGCCGAGCGAGGTGATCGCAGCCGACACCTCCGCCAGCACGCCCTGCGCTTCCGACGCGTCCGCGAACGACGTGGTGGCAAGACCGAGCGTGGTGCTGTCGACCGCCTTGATGCCGCTCTCGCTGATCTGGCCATCCGTCGCGCTCGATTCGGCGCTGATGAAGACCGAGAAATCCCAATCCGCATCGAGGCCGGCCACACTCGCCTGGCGATCGATTTCGTCGATCACCTTGCCGTATTCATCGGACAGCGACTTGACCGCGTTGTCGTCGCTCGACGAGGACGCCTGCGTGGCCAGCGTCGCCAGCCGATCCATCAGGGTCGAGATGTTGTTGAGCGCGCCGTCCTTCGTCTGCAGGTCGGACAGACCGTCGTTGGCGTTGCGGACACCCTGGGTGAGAATCGCGACCTTCGACCGATGCGCGTTGGCGATGGCGAGGCCGGCCGCATCGTCGCCCGAGTTGTTGATGCGAAGACCGCTCGACAGCCGCTGCAGCGACTTGTTCAGACCAATGCTCGAGACCGAGAGGTTCGCCTGCGCGTTGATCGAGGCGATGTTGTTGACGATTGAAAACGAAGCCATGAACCACTCCTCCTTGAACCAACGGACCGCGTCCTTGCGGCCCGGGGCGGCTCACGGCCGCCTATGCACGGGGCGGTAATCGGGCTGCATCGCCGGTTCTTTAGCGCGCGCCAGTGCCGGTCATGCGATACCGGGTGTCGGGCGACCGGCCGCCGGCGCGCCGCTGCGCACTCCGGCGTGCACGCCGCTGCGCGTGGCTGACTGCTCCGGCGCGTGGTCGCGCGCTCTTCGGGGCGGCGTCGTCGTTGCACGTCTCGCGCGCGAGGAGAAGTAATGCCGCAGCAACCCGATGCCGCCATGTCCGCCGCCACACAGAGCCGGCGCCGTTGGCACTGGACGTCTCTGGCCGCTGTGGCCGGGGGTGGACTGCTGGTGGTGTGCGTACAGGCCGTCGAAGGCGGCGCCCTGCGGCCGCTGCTTCCAGCTACCCGCCGCGCTCGATCGTCATCGGCGGGACCTGCCTGGCGACGCTCGTGACCTATCCGCCGTCCGCGGTCCGGGCGGCGTTCACCGCGGCCTGGTTCGCATTCCGCGAAGACGACGAGGCGTTCGATAGCCTCGGGGCGCAGCTGGTCACGCTGTCGGTGCACGCGCATCGCGGCGGGCCGGCTGCCATCGACCAGCAGATCCAGTACGTGCGTGATCCCTTTCTCCGCAATGGCCTGACGCTGCTCGCGGATGGCGTCTCGCTCGAGCTGCTGCGCGATTCGCTCGCGATGGAGCGCTTATCGGAGGAAGGGCGCGAGGATCTTCCCATCCGGCTGCTCGAGTCGGCGGCGGGATACACGCCGACGCTCGGCATCCTCGGTGCGGTGCTCGGCCTGATGCGCCTGATGGAGAACCTGCCATCGCCCGCCGCCCTCGGCCGCGGCATTGCGTTGGCTTTCGTCGCCACCGTGTACGGAATCGCCACCGCGAATCTCCTGCTTCTGCCAATCGCAGCGCGTCTGCGCGAGCGGGTAACCGTGAAGGGGCGTCGCCGCGACCTGATCACTGAAACGCTGCTGGACATGCACAAGCGGCTGAACCCCCGCCTCGTGGCACAGAAGGCCCGCGGATTCGCCAATGTCCCGAACGTATCGGACATCGTCCGGCAACTCGGTCGCGACTCGGCCTGATCTCCCAACTCCCAACTCCCAACTTTCCACTTCTAACTTCTAACTTCTAACTTCTAAAAAGAGGATGGTCCAGAGGGGATACATGAGAGACGTCCGTTCGAATCGATCCCTGCGCGATCGCTGGCTGGTGTCGTACGCCGACCTGGTCACAATTCTGCTCGCCTGTTTCGCGACCACCTACGCGGCATCGGCTCGCACGCCGGATCCGGTGCCGGCTGCGGCACCAGTGGTCCACCACACGTCGTCTCGCGAACCGTCGCCGCAATCGCGGCTGCCGCCTTCCGCGCTCCGTGAACTGGTCGCTCCGATGGTCGAGGCGAACGCCAGCAACGCGATCGCCCTCGTGGACGATGCCCGTGGGGTGGTGATTTCGCTGCCGGAGTCGGCGAGTTTCGCGACAGGCAGTGCGACGCTGGCGCCACCGGCTCGCGCGTTCCTGCTCAATCTTGCGCACGCGCTGCGACCGACGACGGCGCTGATGCGTATAGAAGGTCACACCGACGACATGCCTGTCGCCGGAGGGCGGTACGGCTCGAACTGGGAACTCTCCACGGCACGAGCCAGCGCGGTCGTGGCGTTCCTGGTCGATGAGGCGTCGTTCGCGCCGGCGCGGCTGTCCGCCGCGGGATACGCGGAATTTCACCCGCGCGTAGCCAATGATTCGCCGGAGAGCCGGGCGCGAAACCGGCGCGTGGACGTCGTGCTGCTCGATCCGGCACACCCCTAACTCCCATGGTTGGTGCGCATTGAAGAGAACTCGGCGCCGGCCGATTTCCGGTGTGCATGCGTTTGCGCCGGTCGCTTGTACTGATTGCTCATGATGATCCCGGTGTCCGCGTCGCCCAGGCGGCTGAATTGACCGGTGCCGGCTACCGGTGTCTGACCGCGGGCGATTCGGATGCCGCGATCTGGTTTGCCGTCAAGTTTTCACTCGAGGCTGTCCCTGCGTTGTATCCCGGAATCGTGCTCGTCTCACCGTATCCGCCGTCCGAACGAGAGTTGCCGCCAACGGTGACCTGGCTCGACTTGTCCGTGCAGAAGGACGGCCTGGTCGAAGCGGTCGGCCGCGCCAGCTGGACGCAGAGCGCGCAGCTCGCGCGGATGCGCGTTCCCGTTCAGGACTCGACTCCCGCGCCCGTCCTTGCCACGGCCGGCGCTGAGACCACCGGCACCGCATGCTCGTAATCGTCGGTTTCATCGTCGTGCTCGGCGCCGTGCTGGGCGGATTCGTCATGGCCGGTGGCGCCCTCGGCGTCATGGTGCAGCCGTCCGAGTTCGTCGTGATTTTCGGCGCCGCGCTGGGCAGCCTGCTGGTAAGTACACCCGGCCGGGTGATTACCGCCATCCTCACGCAGTTGAAGGCTGCATTGACGGGAGCTGGAGCAACCAAGACCGATTACGAGGAACTGCTCGCCGCTGCTCTTCCAGATTTTCAAGGTCGTCCAGCAATCGGGACCGATGGGGCTGGAAGCGCACTTCGAAGAGCCGTCGAAGAGCACGATCCTGTCGCGCTACCCGAAATTCCTTGCCCGCCACCAGGCAGTCGACTTCCTCGCCGATTCGGCGAAGGTGATGATCATCGGTGGCATTTCGGCCCACGAGTTCGCCGAGTTGATGGACGAAGACCTTCACGTGCATCACGAAACGGAGTTGCAACCCTCCGCCGCGCTGGCCAAGCTCGGCGACGCGCTGCCGGGCCTCGGTATCGTCGCCGCCGTTCTCGGCATTGTCATCACGATGGCGCACGTCGACGGTCCCGCGACCGAAATCGGGCACCACGTCGGCGCCGCCCTGATCGGCACCTTCATGGGCATTCTGCTGTCCTACGGCTTCGTCCAGCCGCTGTCGTCGAATCTCGAGGCACGCGTGGCCGACGAAGGCTTCTACTGCATCTGCATCAAGGCCGGCCTGCTCGCGCTCTACAACGGCAGCGCCCCGGCGATTGCCATCGAGTTCGCCCGCCGCGTGCTGCCGCATCACGTCCGACCGTCGTTCGAAGAGACCGAAAAGCTGTGTCGCGCGGCCTCGGGACGTCCGGAGCAGGCCGAGAAGGCGGCATGAAGGCCAAGGCGCAGCCGATCATCATCGTCAAGAAAGGACGACACGCGAAGCACGGACATCATGGCGGCGCGTGGAAGGTCGCCTATGCCGACTTCGTGACGGCGATGATGGCGTTCTTCCTGGTGATGTGGCTGATCAACACGAGTCCGCAGGTGCGCAGCCCCCTGGCGTCCTACTTCCGCGACCCCGGCATCTTCGAGCACACGTCCGGTGGCGGCGCCGCCCCCGGCGCCTCCATGGGAGCGATGGCGGGGAACGCCGATACGCCGCCGGTGGCGGCGTCGAAAGCTGCACTCGAGGAGACCGCCGAGACCATCCGTCGCGAACTGGAGAGCCTGCCGGACTTTGCGGACATCAAAGCCCGGGTCGAAATGCAGATCACGGCGGAAGGTCTACGCATCGAGATGCTCGACGAAGCCGACCAGTCCTTCTTCGATGTCGGCAGCGCCAACCTGCGCGAGCCGCTGCTCGGCGTCCTGAGGGTGATCACGAGCAATGTGAAACGCCTGCCGAACCGGATCGCGATCGAGGGACATACCGACGCTCGCCCGTATGGCGCCACCCTCAACTACAGCAACTGGCAACTCTCGAGCGATCGCGCCAACGCGGCCCGCCGCGCCATGGAAGACGAGGGGCTGCCGGCCACCCAGCTCGAGGCGCTGCATGGCTACGGCAGCGCGCGGCCCAGATATCCGAACGACCCGCTGGACCCCCGCAACCGCCGCATTGCGATCGTCGTTCGTTAGAACAACTCCCAACTCCCAACTCCCAACTCCCAAAATCCAAAGTCCAAAGTCCAAAGTCCAAAGTCCGAGAGATCTCCCGACGCTAGACTCCGAGCGCGCGGTGTGACAAGCTCGCCACGGTTGCAGTCTCCTTCTCCTTCGCCATCCACCCGGACGGATGCGCGTACGCAAACGGCGGGTGCCGTCGCGCACGACGTCAACAATCTTCTCCACGTCATTCTCGGATGTTGCGAGCGCCTCCGGTCCGGTGCGCACCTGTCGCATGAACAGTCCGAGGAACTCCAGCACATCATGGTGGCGGCGGAACATGCCGCGATGCTCACCGGGCAGGTCCTGGCGCCGGGTACCCGCACACCGGTCGCCACGTCGAGCATCGATTTGCACGGAGCGCTCGGTCGCTTGAAGGGGTTGCTCGAGCGCGTCGTCGGCGACACGGTGTCCTTCGAGATGCTTCTGCCGGCGGAACACGTCCGCGTGCGAATGGACGAGGCCGACATCGCGCAGGTGCTGGTGAACCTCGCCGTCAACGCGAGAGAAGCGATGCCGGAAGGCGGACGCCTGAGCGTGACGGCGAGCGTTGTCACGCTTGATCAGTCGGACCGTCTGCCCGGCGGGCGCTACGTGCAGCTGGATGTGACCGACAGCGGCGCCGGCATGACTGCCGACGTCCGCGAGCGTGCCTTCGAACAGTTCTTCACCACGAAAACCGGCGAGGGTGGGGGACACGGTCTGGCGATCGTGCAGGCCAACGTGCAGCGACACGGCGGCACCGTCGAAATTCGAAGCGAACCCGGACGCGGCACGCAGTTCGTCATCCTCCTGCCGGTCGCGGAATCGCACCTCGTCGACGATGCCACCCGACCGACGCCTCGCGCCCGTGCCGGTGAGACGGTGCTTGTCGTCGACGACGAGCCGATGGCGCGCGACGTGGTCGTGTCGTTTCTGGAGGGACTCGGCTACGCGACCATCGAGGCTGGTTCCGGCCGCGAAGCGATCGTGGCGATGGTTCGGCGCCCCAGGCCCGTCGACCTGCTGGTGGTGGACATGACGATGCCCGATATGACCGGGCTGGAGCTCGCGACCCGTGCCCGCGAGCTGGCGCCGCACACCCCCGCGCTGCTCATTTCGGGTGATTCGAGCGACGCTATCTGGGAAGACGGCCGGATGGTCGCGATCGACGACTTCCTCCAGAAGCCGTTCACCAGCCGCAGCCTCGGCATCAAGGTGCGCGCCCTGCTCGACGCCTCGCATCGAGCTCGCGCCAGCGTTTCCGACGAGGGCGATGCGCCTGCGTTGGGCTCGGGCGCGTCGCTGCTCGACGGACTGCCGACTGCGGCGTTCGTCGTCCAGCGCGGACGGTTCATCTATGCCAATGCGGCGTTCGCGCAGTTGATCGCGGTCGGCCTCGAAGACGTGCTGGGACGCGACTGCGTCGAGCGCGTGCATCCTGACGACCGCGATCTGTTTCCGGTGGAAAGCGAGAGTTCGGCGCCGTCGCCCTCGACCACACAGGTCCGGCTTCGTTGCGGCGACGGCGCAGAGCGAAGTCTGGCGCTCACGAGCGTGACTATTACGCACGGTCAACGTCCGGCTCTCCTGGCGCTGGCGGTGGACGTGACGATTCAGCCGGATGCATCGCTCGTCGCCGTGCGGCTGGCGGCGCTCGGTCGTCTCGCCGGCGGCATCGCGCACGACTTCAATAACCTGCTGCTCGTGATGGGCGGCCACCTGGAACGGTTGCAGCAACGGCTGACGGGAGCGAACGACTTGCGTCCCGACCTCGAGGCCATTGGCGCGGCCGCACGTCGTGCGGCGACGCTGACGGATCAGTTGTTGTCGTTCGGCCGCCGGCAGCTACTGACACCGGAAGTGCAGGACCTCGGCATGGTCGTGGAGTCGGCGGCGGGCAGCCTGCGCTCGATGGTCGGACCGACGATTGACCTCGTCGTGGAATGCGCGCCCGGCGTTCCACCAATCGAGGTCGACACGCCGCGGCTGCGCGAGGTGCTGTGGCACCTCGTGGAGAACGCACGCGAAGCGATGCCGTCCGGGGGGACCGTGACCATTGGCGTCGACGCAATCGAGGTCGATCGACAACTGGAGTCACAGTGGGCATTCCTGAAACGCGGGTTGGTGTTCACCCGGCTTCGCGTGATCGATACCGGCCGAGGCATGGCGCCAGGCGTGGCCGCGCACGCCTTCGAGCCATTCTTCACGACCAAGGCAAAAGGGCGCGGCTTCGGGATGGGGCTGGCGTCGGTCTACGGCATCGTCAAGCAGAGCGGCGGCTACGTATTCGCCGAGCGCACCGGCGAAGCAGGCACGTGCATGACGATGCTGTTGCCGCCGGCAGTCGCTGCCCACGGCGTCGTGACGGTCGCGAGTGGAACGCGCTCCAACGCGAATGTGCCTACCGGTGGCGATCGCATCCTGCTCGTCGAAGACGATGACGGCGTTCGTGAACTGCTCGAGGACGTCCTGCGCGGTTGCGGGTATGACGTGACCGCCGCGGCGACTGCGGAAGAAGCGCTCGAGCGATCGCATGAGCAGACCTTTGATCTGCTGTTGAGCGATGTGGACCTGCCGGCAATGAATGGCGCCCGTCTGGCGCGCACGCTGCGGGACCGGCATCCCGAGCTCCGCATCGTGCTGATGTCGGGATACCCGGATGACGGCACCATCGATGGTGAGCTTCCCGAGCGGCCGATGTTCCTGCGGAAACCGTTTGGCTCGGCCCTGCTCGTCGATCGGATCCGAATGGCGCTTGCAGACTCGGCTGAATGACCGCGTTTGGGAACCAACGGTCAGTCGTAGGGCGGGCGTTCAGGCCCGGCGACAGGCCGGCAGATGTAAGAGTAGTTGTGTCGGCGGCGGGCCTTCCGGCCTGCCGATATGAGAGCTCATCAGCCCGCCGGTGCTCAGACACGCGTAAGAGGCTTACCCGTCACGTAAAGCCGGTGAGGTGCGTCACGCGGGAATAGCACGCGTTTTTCCCTCTCGACCCTGGGCACGCCGCTTGCCCATCCCCGCACGACCCGTGACCACACCATTCGCATCGTTGCGGCAGATCCTTCGGCCGCTCTCCCTTCCCCTGACTCTTTTGATCGCGTTGGCCGGACGGTCGGCGACAGCACAGACGTCCGATGCGGCGTCGCCCCCTGCCGCGGCTCAGGCTCCGGATGGGGGAGCGCCACAGCCCGCCTCGTCGCCATCCACGGCGCCGCGCGACGAAACCGAATTGAACGTGATTGCCCTGCCGACGACGCAGTCGATGCGCCGGTTCGGAAGCCATTTCCGCATCACGCACCGGTTTACCCGCGAGCTGGGGCGCGGGAACCTGGGCGACCTGGCGTCCGATCTGTTCGGGCTTGACGAGGGCGCCGTGATCGGCCTCGATTACCGGTTCGCACCAACGTCGAACACGCAAGTGGCGGCCTACCGGACGGTGTTCAATCGGACCGTGCAGTTCTCAGGACGATGGGACGGACTGCGTCAGGGAGCGCAGTTGCCGGTGGCGATTTCCGGCCTGCTGTCGGTCGAGGGCACCGAGAACTTCCGCGACGACTACTCGACGGCAGTGGGCGCAGTCGTGTCGCGAACCTACGGCCGGCGCCTCGCTCTCTACGCGTCGCCGACGTTCGTGTGGAACAGCGTCACGCCGATGCTCGGCACCGATACTCCGCTCGCGACAGACGAGGACAACACGTTTTATGTCGGTCTGGCTTCACGCGTGATGCTCCCGAAAACCACTTATATCGCGCTCGAGTACACTCCTCGGGTCAGCGGTTTCTCACCGAATCGGGGGACGTGGGGCGTCGGCATCGAGAAGCACACCCGCGGTCACCTGTTCCAACTGAACTTCACCAACAGCTTTGGCACGACGTACGGACAACTCGCCAGGGGAGGCGACCGCAACAACGTCTATCTGGGTTTCAACATCGCACGAAAATTCTGAACCGATCCGGGAGGATTCAATGAAGCACTGGGGAGTATTAGTACTGACGGCTGCAGTGATGACCGCAGGCTGCGGCAGCGACAGCAGCACACCGACCACACCGTCGCAGCCGAACACCGTCACGTTCAGTGCGACGCTGCTGCCGGCGAACGAAGCGCCCGCGATCTCGGGTCCCGAGACCAGCGGCCGTGGCACCGCGTCGATCACCTTCAACCTGACCCGCAATTCCGCCGGCGCGATTCAGTCGGGCACCGTCGATTTCCACTACGACCTGACGGCATTCCCCGCCGGGACGACGATCACCGCGTCGCACATCCACACCGGCGCGTCGGGCGTCGCGGGGGCCGTTCTGATCAGCACCGGTCAATCCGCGGCGACCTCGCTGGGCCTGCCCAACGGCACCGGATCGTCAGAGTTTCGAAATGTGAGCGGTCAGGGCACTGACGCGGCGACGCTCCAGGCCATCATCGACAACCCCGCTGGGTACTATTTCAACGTGCACTCCACGTTGAACCCAGGCGGCGTCGCGCGCGGGCAGCTGGTCAAGCAGTAGGACGCTTCTGGTGCGAGGAGAGCTCGCACTGGTGCGATGAAGACGCTCGTGGTGCGATAGAGACGCGCGCTGGTGCGATGAAGACGCTCATGGTGCGATAGAGACTCGCGCTGGTGCGAGGGAAGGATGCGTGCCGGCCGCGAAGGCACTTGTTGGTGCGAGGCAAGCTCGCATTGGTGCGAGGAAGACGCTCGGGTGCGATAGAGACGCGCGCTGGTGCGAGGAAGGACGCGTGCCGGTGCGAAGGCACTTGTTGGTGCGAGGCAAGCTCGCACTGGTGCGAGGAAGACGCTCGTGGTGCGATAGAGACGCGCGCTGGTGCGGGGAAGGACGCGTGCCGGTGCGAAGGCACTTGTTGGTGCGAGGCAAGCTCGCACTGGTGCGAGGAAGACGCTCGTGGTGCGATAGAGACGCGCGCTGGTGCGGGGAAGGACGCGTGCCGGTGCGAAGGCACTTGTTGGTGCGAGGCAAGCTCGCACTGGTGCGATGAAGACGCTCGTGGTGCGATAGAGACGCGCGCTGGTGCGAGGGAAGGACGCGTGCCGGTGCGAAGGCACTTGTTGGTGCGAGGCGAGCTCGCACTGGTGCGAGGAAGACGCTCGTGGTGCGATAGAGACGCGCGCTGGTGCGGGAAGGACGCGTGCCGGTGGCGAAGGCACTTGTTGGTGCGAGGCAAGCTCGCACTGGTGCGAGGAAGACGCTCGTGGTGCGATAGAGACGCGCGCTGGTGCGGGGAAGGACGCGTGCCGGTGCGAAGGCACTTGTTGGTGCGAGGCAAGCTCGCACTGGTGCGAGGAAGACGCTCGTGGTGCGATAGAGACGCGCGCTGGTGCGAGGAAGGACGCGTGCCCGGTGCGAAGGCACTTGTTGGTGCGAGGCAAGCTCGCACTGGTGCGATGAAGACGCTCGGGTGCGATAGAGACGCGCGCTGGTGCGAGGGAAGGACGCGCCCCCGGTGCGACGAGCGAAGGGACGCCGGGCGGGGTTTCAGCCCCTCCATTCAGGATTCAGGATTCAGGATTCACGATTCACGATTCACGATTCCTAAGATCCATCGCCACGGCGCACGTCCACAAACCGTTCGCCGTCATCCCACCAGACGTTCACCTGCCACGGGTTGCAGCAGACCTCGCAGTCCTGCACCAGGGTGCCGTGAACGTCTGGTTCCACATACAGCTCGCTCTCCTCGCCGCAGTACGGGCAGACCACGTGGAATTCGTTCATCCGATGAGAGTACTGCTGAACGCGGAGGGATGCGGAACCCGGTTCTGATGGTGCCGAGGGTGCCGCAGGTGCCGGGGGTTCGGTTCAATGGGTTCGGTGGGTTCATGCCGTGCATCTGCGCGAGAAACGCGCGAACGTTCTGAACCGAACCCCCGGCACCCCTGGCACCTTCGGCACCCTCAGAACCGGGAATGATGCTGCACGCGGTTCAGTGGTTCCGGGAGTGCCGAAGGTGCCGGAGGTTCGGTTCAATGCGTTCAGTGGTGTTCTGGTCGCCGCCGTCTGCGCCGGAACGCATGAACGTGCTGAACCGAACCCCCGGCACCCCTGGCACCTCCGGCACCCTCAGAACCGAAAATGATGCTGCACGCGGTTCAGTGGTTCCGGGAGTGCCGAAGGTGCCGGAGGTTCGGTTCCATCCGTTCAGTGGTGTTCTGGTCGCCGCCGTCTGCGCCGGAACGCATGAACATGCTGAACCGAACCCCCGGCACCCCTGGCACCTCCGGCACCCTCAGAACCGAAAGTGATGCTGCACGCGGTTCAGTGGTTCCGGGAGTGCCGAAGGTGCCGGAGGTTCGGTTCAACCCTGGCACTCCGGCACCCTCAGAACCAGTAATGATGCTGAGCGCGGCTCAGTGGTTCCGAAGGTGCCGTGCCTTCGGTTCCTGGCACCTCCGGCACCCTCGGAACCACGGCGTCCGTTCAACTCACCTCGCCGCGCGGGCCGGCGAGTGCGGCGGCGCGGCTCGCGCGTACTGAATCGGCCACGGAAACGCGACACCCAGTTCCTGTGCTGCATGCGCCGGAAAGTACGGATCGCGCAGCATCTGCCTCGCCAGGAGCACGACGTCAGCCCTCCCGCTGCGGATGATCTCGTCCGCCTGCGTTGCCGAGGTAATCAAGCCGACGGCGCCAGTGGCCATGCCGGTCTCCCGTCTGATTCGTTCCGCGAACGGCACCTGGTAGCCAGGACCGACCGTAATCTTTGCGCCGCGCACGGCGCCGCCAGACGAGCAGTCGACGAGATCGATGCCGATCGTGCGCAGCCGGCGAGCGAGTTCCACGGATTGATCCAGGTCCCACCCGCCGTCCACCCAGTCGGTCGCCGAGATTCGCACGACCACTGGCAGTGAATCCGGCCACGCGCGCCGGACGGCGTCTGCCACATCCAGCGTCAGCCGTACGCGGTTGTCGAACGACCCGCCGTAGTCGTCGGTGCGCGTGTTGACGAGCGGGGACAGGAACTGATGGAGCAGGTAGCCATGAGCGGCGTGAATTTCGATCACGTCGAAGCCGGCGTCGCGAGCACGGACGGTGGCGGCCTCAAAGGCGCGGACGACACCGTTGATTTCCGCAACCGTGAGCGCGCGCGGGACGGGGTAGTTGTCGGCGAAAGGCTCGGTGGTCGGGGCCACCGGCTCCCATCCGCCGTCTGGAGGCGTGACGGTGCCTTCGCCGAACCAGGGTGCCGCGGTACTGGCTTTCCGGCCGGCGTGCGCGAGCTGGATGCCGGCGGTGGCGCCTTGCGAATGGACGAAGTCGGTAATCCGTCGCAGCCCGGGCACCTGTTCGTCGGACCAGATGCCGAGGTCCTGCGGACTGATTCGTCCCTCTGCCGTCACCGCCGCGGCTTCGGTGAAGACCAGCGCCGCCCCGCCGACGGCGTGCGACCCGAGATGCACCAGGTGCCAATCGTTGGCAAGACCGTTGACCGACGAGTACTGACACATCGGCGATACGACGATGCGGTGAGGCAGGGTAAGGGAACGCAAATCGATGGGATCGAACAGTGAAGACATGGGTGAAGTATTGGAAGTGAGAGGTTTGCAGTAGAAAGTGGGGCGGGCCTTCAGGCGCGCCGTCAGGAGCTGGGCACCTCATCGTCGCGCTGCGCAGGGATCTCCTTGTGGTAACGCCGTAAAGCGGGAGTCGTCGCCGCTACCCAGCCCGTTGCAAGCAGGCAGCCGATTCCGCCGGTGATGACGGAAAACGGGGCGCCCATCCACTGGGCGAGCGCGCCCGCTTCCAGCTCCCCGAGTTGCGGACCGCCCATGAAAAAGATCATGTTGACACCGGTCATGCGGCCGCGCAGCCGGTTGGGGGTCTCGAGCTGCCGGATCACGCTGCGGATGACCATGCTGATGGTGTCGGCCACACCGGTGAGTGCGAGGCAGGCGAACGTAACCCAGAACGATCGCGACAACCCGAAGCCGACGGTGGCGAGCCCGTAGATGGCGACCGACCACAGCAGGACGGGCCCGCGCCGGTGGATGCGGTCCGCCAGCACAATCATGCCGGCGCTCATCAGCACCGCCCCCGCGGCCGGCGCAGCGTACAGCCAGCCATACCCCCTCGCCCCGACGAAGAGAATGTCCTGCGCGAAGATCGGCAGCAACGCCACGGCCGACGAGAAGAACGTCGCGAAAAAATCCAGCAGCATCGTCGAGCGGATGATCGGCGAGGTGAAGACGAAATGAAGGCCCTCGCGGGCGGCGCTCCAGGAGACGGCCTCCCGTTGCGCCCGACGTCGCATCGTCCTGGATACCGCGCATCAGCAGCAGCGCGCCGATTACGAACCCGAACGAGATAGCGTTGAGCAGGTACACCCACGTCAGCCCGACCGTGGCGATCAGGATGCCGCCGAGCGCCGGCCCCGCGATCGAAGCCGCCTGCATCATCGCGGTGTTCAGGCTGAGCGCGTTGGCGAGGTCCTCGCGTGGAACCAGCGACGGGACCAGCGCCTGACGGGCCGGCAGGTCGAACGACGACACCGTCGAACCCAGTGCGGTCAACGCATAGAGGACCGGCAGCGTCATCAGCCCGCGACCGGTGATGGCGGCGAGCGTCGTCGCCACGACTGTCGCGCCAATCTGCGTGGTTAACATCAGTTGACGCCTGGGCCATGCGTCGGCCACCACGCCGCCGATCATCGAGAACACAATGATCGGAACCACGCGAACCAGACCGACCGTCCCGAGCGCCAGTCCTTTCCGATCCGGTGCGACCAGCAGCGACACGTGCCACAGGACGGCCGCCGCCTGCATGTTGGATCCGGTAAAGGAAACGAGCAGCCCGATCCAGAGCAGTCGGAAGTTGCGATGGCGGAGTGCGGGGGCCGCCGCCCGGAGGCTGCGGATCACGAATCAGTCGCGCGCGCCGACAGCGACACGATGTAAGTCACCGGTCTCGCCCGTTCGATTGGTGCGGGGACGTGGAAGACCATGAGAAATCGTTGTTGTGGCGGTGGCGTCTTCGGCATCGAGGAGAGCAGCGCGGCCTCGCTCACCCGGCCCGTTGATGTGCACGTCGGTCACAATCCCAATTGTACGGGGTGAGCGGATGCGACGCGGCCAACGGTGCCTTTTGCTGGGGAACGTGACCGGGCACCGCGAGAATCGCGAGACTTGCCGACTCGAATCACCGGTCACCGCGTTGAGACGACAGAGAGCGGGGGAAGCGGAGAACGGGGATGACGGAGAACGGGGGTGACGGAGACAACGGGATCACAAACGGGGGAACGGGGAAACGGGGACGAACGGGCAGGAATTACCGTCACGCCCAGAGCCAGAGAGCCAACGTGAAGAACTCACTCCGCTGCGTCAAGCGCTCCAAGCCATCAGCTCGCTGATCAGAGCCAGCGCTGCTGGCCGCCGCAGGCGGCCGCGATCGGACGACGAGACTCAGAAACAAGCCATCGGGTGAGTGTTGCGATGGTTTGTTTCTGAGCCTCGTCGTCCGATCGGCGACGGCCCGTTGCACGGGCCGTCAGCAGCGCGCTCACGCGAACGTAGACGCGGCTCGTCCCGTTCGTCCCCGTTTCCCCGTTGCTCCGTTTGTGATCCCGTTACCCCCGTACCCTCCGTTCCCACTTTGCCGCGAACGCTTCGAGTTCTCGCGACGGATCGCCTCCGCGACCGAGGGCGTGGCGTTCGCACCGTTCGTAGATGGGAACAAGTTCGCGATACAACTGGTGCCGTTCCGGGTCGGGCGTGATATGCGCCTGCGCGGGCTGCTCGATACCGCCGACGACCGCATCCCACGACAGCTCCGAACCGCGGGCCAGCGCGTCGCCATGCCAGGCTCGCAACGCCGCGCCCAACGCGGCCGAGTTCGTGACGCTCGAGCGATAGACATCGGCGCCGAAGACATCCGCCATCACCTGCAGGATCGGCGTGTTGGCCGCGGCGCCGCCAGTCGCCAGGATCGTGTCCACCGTTACCGACATCCATCGCGAGTGCAGGGCCAGGGCCATCTGCTGCGCTTCGACGACACCCCGCACGCTCCCCGGTCCGTCGTCAGGCGACACGCGGTAGCGATGCACGCCCGGCGACCTCACCGGCGGCGTGATCTCTGGCACGTACCACGGGATCAACACGCGACCGTTGTTTCCGGCCGGCGTGCTGGCGAGCGCGGCCGAGAAATCCGACCAGGACATGTTGAACGTGTCGCGAACGCGCTCGCGGGCGAGCGAGCCGTTGCTGAAGCACGTCAACCCCATGAAGTCGCCGGTCGGAGCGCCGAACACATGGCCGGTTCCGTCGGGATCGACGCGTGGGTGCTTCATCAAGCCGAAGATCGTGTCGCTCGTTCCCAGCGAGATCGCGACCACCCCTTCCCGCACCAGGCCCACGCCGACCAGGCTGCACGGGTTGTCCCCGGACCAGGTGATCACCGATGCCGGCGGCAATCGATGCCGCACCTGCCAGTAGGGCGAGAGCGTGCCCGCAACGGTCCACGATGGGACGATGTCCGGAAGCTTCGACGTCAGGTCCGGAGCGGTGGCCTGCACCGCGTCGGACCACCACGTGCGCGACTCGAGTTCCATCAGGTTCATCCCCGACCCGTCGCCCGGATCGAGCGGCGCGTCATCACCGATGAGCAACGATGCCAGGAACGAGCTGACAAGATGGATGCGGCCGGTCCGGCGGTACGCATCAGGTTCCGTGCACGCGAACTTCCTGACCTGTGGGCCGGTGAAACGCTCGAAAGCCCGGGAGCCGGTGCGCCCTGCGAGCGCGGCAGCGCCGCCGAGCGCCGCGGAGATTTCGTTGCACTGTGCCGTCGTGCTCGTGTCCATCCAGATCGGCGCCGTCGGCCGCGACAGCAACGGTTCGATCTGCGGGCCCGGAGGCTTGCGCGCGTCCAGCGCACGCAGCCGCGTCATCGCGTCGTGGGTGAGGTAGACACTGCCGTGCTGTTGCGCCGATCCCGATATTGCAGTCAGGCGCGACAAATCGACCCCGTCGTCCTCGAGACGGGTGAACATCAGGTCGAGCGCGTCGGCCCACATGGGCGGCGACGACATGGCAACTGCCGGGTCGTCCGACGGCAGCACGCCATGGCGCGTGCCGTACTGGGGCAGCGCCTCGTCGAACGCGATCGATGCCTCGGCGATGATCCGGGCCGAGCCGCCCTCGGCCTCGATCGCAATGGCCGTCAGGCTTTGCGTGCTCGAATCAAGGCCGACAAACAGGCGACGCATCACGCGACGCCGAGCAGCAGTTCGACGACGAGCTGATCGAGGCGTTCGTATGGAAGCGGGCGCGCCGCCAGCGCACGGCGATCGAAGTTGCGCGCCTTCAGCGAGGCGGCCGTCTCCGGTGAGAAGACGCCGACAACGTCGCTCCCATCGCCGCGGATCTGCTGGAGCAGCGACTGGATCTCGGCATGTGCGGCAAACTGTTTCGCCTTGTCTTTGAGAATCAGGTACGTCCGCATGCACCCGCGAGCGAAGTCCCAGACGCCCTGCGGATCCTCCGTCCGGTACGCGTGCGCGTCGAAATGGCGCGGCCCGTCGTATCCCGACTCCTCGAGTAGTTTCACCAGGAAGAACAGCGGCTTGATCGACTCCGATCCGAACCGCAGGTCCTGATCGAAACGCCCTGGCTTCTGATCGTTCAGATCGATGTGATACAGCTTGCCGGCCTCGATCGCCTGTGCGACCGCATGGAAGAAGTTGAGGCCGGCCATCTGTTCGTGCGCGAACTCCGGGTTGACGCCCACCATGTCGGGATGCGCCAGCGTGTTGATGAAGCCCAGATAGGAAGCCGTGGTCGGAAAGTACATGTCACCCCGCGGCTCGTTCGGCTTGGCCTCAAGCGCGAAGCGCAGGTCGTACTTCCGGTCGCGCGCGTAATCGCACAGGAAATCGATCGCGAAACGGAATCGCTTCAGTGCCTCGAGCGGATCCTTCGCCGCATCTACCTCCGCGCCTTCGCGTCCACCCCAGAACACGTACGTCCGTGCTCCGAGCTCCACGCCGAGGTCCATCGCGTTCATCGTCTTCTGGATCGCGTAGGCGCGCACCTCCGGGTCGTGCGACGTGAAGGCGCCATCCTTGAAGACCGGATCGGTGAACAAGTTCGTCGTCGCCATCGGCACAGTCATGCCCGTGCTGTCCAGGGCCCGACGGAAGTCCCGGACGATGCGATCACGTTCGGATGGCGTGGCATCGATCGGAACGAGGTCGTTGTCGTGAAGGTTGATGCCGAACGCGCCGAGGTCGGAAAGGTGTCTGACCGATTCACATGGATCGAGCGCCGGTCTGACGAAGTCGCCGAAGGGATCGCGGCCGCGATTGCCGACCGTCCAGAGGCCGAAGGTGAACTTGTCCGCCGGTGTGGGCTGCAGCGTCATGGATTGGTTCCGGGTACGTACGTCAGGTTGATCGACATGAAGTGCTCGAGCGTGTCGGCGGGTGGGCCGCACGAGTCGGGGGCGATCGGCTGCTTCGAGAACGTCTGGAAGTACAGCACGCTGGCGTCACGCCACCATCTCGCCTCGTGCTCCTGAATGCCGAGAAATGCGCGCGTCTCTTCGAAGCGCTCCGGGTCCACGAATCTCTGCAGTCCGCCCCAGGTCCTTTCCATCGTGCGGACCGATTCGACGCCGCGGCAGTAGCGAGCGGTCAGCTCGTTCCAGAGTGTCTTGCCGGAAGACATGCGGTAGCTCCAGGGGACGTGATGAAACCAGAGCAGGTAATCGTCGGCCACGCGCTCGAGGCTGGCGAAGCGGTCGCGGACCGGGAGCGCGTACTGGCTCACGGCATTGCTGCCAGTGGACGTCCGGTCGAAGCCGATCCCCTCCGCGTCGGCCCGGTTGTAATAGACCGACGTCCAGTCCGCCCGCGGCCCACCGCTGACCCATGGGCCCGGTCCGTAGTGATGGCCGCGTGCCATCTGATGATGCAGGCCGAGCGGCGTCATGTAATCGACGGCCGCCTGTCGCGACGAGAGCATCATCTGCTTGACTGGTTCGACGAACCCGGCATCGTTGGTAAACGTCATGCGCAGCCACTCGTCGGCAAGATCCGCCGACGACAGCGACGGGTTCCACGCCAGTCGACCGAAGGCGTGCCAGTTGGCGCAGGCGAATACCGACCCGCACCAGTTGCGATCGGTTCCCGTGTTCGCGACGCCGGCGATGCCGGTCTGCTGATAGCCGTGCAGCGAGCCATCGATGACGTTGCGGACGAGCGAACCCTCGCCCTTCGCGTACGTGTCCGCGCGCAGGACCTCCTCGAACAACGGCGCCAGGTAGACCAGGTGCGTGGCGAAGCCGAGGTACTCCTTGGTGATCTGCAGTTCGAGCATCAGCGGCGTGCGCGGCATCGCGCCGAAGAGCGGATGAAACGGCTCGCGCGGCTGAAAGTCGATGGCGCCGTTCTTGACCTGGAGCAGGACGTTCGGCCGGAACTGACCGTCGAGCGGCTGGAATTCGGTGTAGGCCTGCTTGTGACGATCTTCCTTGTCGGTCTCGGAGTAGACGAACCCGCGCCACATGACAATGCCGCCGTGGGGTGCGACCGCGTCGGCCAGCATGTTGGCGCCATCTGCGTGTGTGCGCTTGTAGTCCTGCGGCCCGGGCTGCCCTTCTGAATTCGCCTTGACCAGAAAGCCGCCGAAGTCGGGAATCAACTTGTAAATTTCGTCGGCCTTGGCCGCCCACCACTTTCTGACCTCAGGGCTCAAGGGATCGGCGGTCTTCAGGCCGCCGATCTCGATCGGGGCGCTGAACCGCGCCGTCAGATAGACGCGAATGCCAAAGGGACGGAAGACCTCAGCGAGGGCAGCAGCCTTGACGAGATAGTCACGCGTCAGGCTGGTGGCGTTGGCGTTGACGTTCGTCAGCACCGTGCCGTTGATGCCGAGCGACGCATTGGCCCGCGCATAGTCCGTGTAGCGCGGAGACTTGTAGTCGGGCAGCGTGAACCAGTCCCACAGCGATCGGCCGGCATAGCCACGCTCGACGCTTCCGTCCAGGTTGTCCCAGTGATCCAGGATGCGATGCTGGATGCGTGGGTGCTCGGCGACGGCAAGCCCCTCGATCGACGAGTTCGTCTGGATCAACCGAAGCAAGTGGAACGCGCCATAGAGCACACCGGTCGTGGTGTTCGCGGCAATCACAGTGACAGGCCCCCGGCGATCCTGGAGCGATCGAATGAGGTAGCCTTCGCTGCCGACGCCGGCCAGATCGGAGTCGAGCGCCAAGCGGGCGATGAATGGCGAGGTGGCCGGCGTACCGGCCACGATCGCTCCGCCACTGGTCACATCCGCAGCCACCGGAACGCTGACGCCAATCAGGCCCTTGAACCCACGGATCAATTCGTCAGAGACGAGGCGCATCGTTGGCGACTGCCCGCCGACGACGAGCTGCCGCACGAGGACATCCTGATACCGGCGCAGCCGCGCCGCGTCTTCCACGCGCTGGTATCGCAGCCAGAGGTCATATCCGTCTTCGGCACGGGCGGGTATCGCCGCAAGTAGCAGAACGACGGCGAGAATTGCAGTGGCGCGAACCTTATCGATTCCGCGATCGCCGGCCGAAGGAGACTCTTGCGGAAGTCTTCTCCAACGTCGTCGCTCCACGATCGATCGACGTCCGTCGATTCTCACCGTCGTGGCAAATCCAGGTTGTCGAGGCCGTTCTTGTAGCCGGGATCCATGGCGGCGAGATCCGTACGATAGGAGACCGAGGTGGCGGTGGGGAAGTTGCCCGGCACCTTCTGGGTGACCAGTCCGGTCGCCGCCCATTCAGTGCCGCGCTGCAACGTCACGACGAAGTCCACCGAACTGAGTGCGACGATGTCGTGGCCGAAGGTCGTGTGGAAGACGCGGCCCTTGCCGTAACTCAACGCCATCAGCATCGGCTCGTCGACGCCGCTGCCGCCGTTCTCGGGATCCGAGTACGCCGTCGCGAGCACCGACATATTGCGCCCCGGTCCACGCAGTCGCGCATACAGTTCGTCGCCCTGATGCATCCACTTGTCCGGCAGCCCTTTCAGAATCGGATGCGAACTGTCGCGAACGGTGACCAGGAACGGTGTCCGGCGTCCGTGGCTGCCGGCGCGGCCGGGTGACGGGTCAGAGGTGAGCCGGCCATCGCGGACGAACCAGTGCGGCCCCGCCTGTTCGGCCCGGCCACGCCACCCACCGACGCCGATCATCTCGTTGAACGCCGACCAGCCCGGGAAGGCGTTGTCGGCGGCGTGCACCGATACGAGGCCGCCGCCGTTGCTGACGAACTGCTCGAACGATGCCTTGAGCGTTGCCGGCCAGCGCTCGTCCGGTGCGTCGTAGTTCATGACGACGACGCGATAGTTGGCGAAGCCGGGTGCGAAGCTGGAAAAGTTGCCCCCGGCCGGCGGTGTCGTGACGACCGTCGTGGCGAACAGTCCGGTCTCGTCGAGCATCTTCTTGAGCACCGGCGTCACGTGCTGCCAATCGTGATAGGTGCCGCCGCTCTCGCCGTCGAGGATCATCACGGCAATGGGCGAGGCCGCGCGCGAGGAGAGTGCCGTCAGCAGCACGGCGACCCCGATAGTAGTGATTGCGAGTCGTTTCATGTCATTCATCCGTAACGCGGACCTTCAGGTCCGCGACCGGCGAGGCTGAAGCCTCGCCCTACAACAGCCGGGAGCCCATCATGATCGATACGCCTGCCGCCCGATTCCCTGAATCGGAATGCGCTGGCCCGCCAGCACCTCGTGCTGCAGAGCGAACATTGCAGCCGCCGCCTGGTCGATCCTGCGCACGAACGCGATCGAGCCTTGCAGAATCGGCTTCAGCTTCTCCCGATCCTGCACCCGGGCGGGCGGATATTCATGCTCGACCACGAGGTGGGTGTTGGCCACGTCGAGCGGCAGGAGTTCACGGGCCGCCAGTTGATGGTCGAGCCAGTCGACGCTGCGATTCTGCAGGTAGGCCAGCGGGTCATGACGCGCGGTGCCCGGCAGTTCGTGTTCTGCGAGCACCACTTGTTTCTTCCACGCGTTGACCTGATCGGCAGGGTTGGGCGACGGTTTGCCATCGATCCAGTCGCCACGCTGCAGCGTCTGTCCTCCATAACCCCATCCCGCCACGCCCTTCGAATCGACCACCTGACCCTTGACGTGGAATCCGGCAATTAGAAACGCATACCCGCTGTCCTTCAGGAACTGGAAAACAGATCGGGTGTCCTGGCCCATCAGGATCGCGTGTGACGGATCGTAATGAATCCTGAACTGGTCGCCGACGCCGTGCTGTTCGCAAATCTGATGCAGCGCGATCCATGCGCCTGGCGTGTACGCGAGGTTGTTGTGCCAGTTGTCGCCGATCGTCCAACCGGGCATCGGGCACTGCTCGACGCGGTACGTCAGCCCACGCGCTTTCGCCTCCTCGAGCAGCGGGACGAAGTGCGCTGCGAAGTCGGCAAGGTTCTCGTCCATGCTGTGCTGCTGGTTGCGGCCGACGAAGCCGCACACCGCGTCGACGCCGAGAAGCACGGCCGCGTCGAAGACACGGAGCAGGAAGTCGTGCTTGTTCTTCCGCGTCGCCGGATCGTGGTGCAGCAGGTTGTCGAAGTAGGCAAGGTCGGAAATCTTCACGCCTGTCGACGCGATCGCCCGCTCGACGCGGCTGGCCCGCGCCTGGTCGAATGGCTGGCGCAGGTCCAGCGTGTTTGCGACCGGATCGAGCATCGCCTCGGGTGGCACATCCGATTGGGACGGATGCAGCGCCGCCGACAGCTGGATGTCGTCAGCCCCGAGCTCGCGACCGAACTGCAGCCAGTCCTCGATGGCCCTGTCCGGATCGGCGTCGCGCACCGTACGCGGGGTGAGCTCCTGCAGCGCGGCGGTGAGGACACCGACTTTCATGTGCTGCGGGTTGAACGGAACGACGCTCATCGCGCCACCTCCGTCCACACCCCGCCGCCGCGCGCACTCTCCAGGACCGCTTCGACGATGGCGTTGGCGCGGTAGCCGTCTTCGAATGTCGCAACTGTCGGCGGAAGCGCTCGATATGGTTTGCCAGCGGCAATGCAGCCGTAGATGTCGCGCATCAGGTTCGAGAAGGCATCGGCCCACGCCTCCTGGTGCCCGCCGGGCAGATGTGCGTACGGACGCGCCTCGGCGTCGATGAGCGATGGGTCCTTTTGCAGGATCTCATTCGCCCGGTCCCGGTGGCCGAACCAGAGCTCGTTCTGGTGTTCCTGTCGCCAGCCGACCGAGGCCTTCGAGCCGCAGATCTCGATGACGAGATCGTTCTTGTGACCACCGCAGACCTGTCCCACCGAGAACGAACCTTTGGCTCCGCTGTCGAACCGCACCAGTACCGAGGCCAGGTCTTCCACGGTAATCATCACATCGTCGGTATCGCCTCTGTCGCCGGTGTGAAAGGCTTCACGGGCAGCGCGTGGCTTCTTTCGCGTCGGGATGACCGTCGTGACGTCCCCGAGCACGTGCGTGATGGTGAGGCCGGTCAGGTGCTGCGCCAGATCGCACCAGTGGGAGCCGATGTCGCCGAGCGCAGAGGATGCGCCGCCGCGCTCCGGATCCAGCCGCCACGAGTAGTCGGTGTCCTGCAGCAGCCAGTCCTGGAGGTAGGAGCCGTGGATGAAGTGCGGGACGCCGATGTCGCCGCGCGCGATCGCGCCACGCGCATGCTGCACGAGCGGGTTGCCGCGGTAATTGAACGTGACCGCCGTGACCACGCCAGCGCGTCGCGCCTCGTCGACCAGTTTCCGCGATTGTGCGGCCGTCATCGCCAGCGGCTTGTCGGAGACGACGTGCTTGCCCCTGGCCAGCGCCGCTGAGGTCACCTCGTAGTGCAGGTAGTTGGGGGTGGCGTTGTGAACCACCTGCACCTCCGGGTCGTCGATGAGCGCCTGGTAGTTGCCGTAGCCCCGCTTCGCACCCACCAGCTGTGCCTTCTGTTGGCCCGATGCGTCGTTACTGCCTGCGACCGCAACGATGTCGACATAGCCCAGACGCCGCACCGCGTCGACATGATGAGGGCCGACGAAACCGGCCCCGACGAGTCCCATTCCGATCCGATTCACGAGCGATACCTCGGCAGGCTCGAAGGCCCGCCATGCATGACTGTCGAACCACGAAGCTCACGAAGGGCGCGAAAAAGAGCCGGGCTCGCGTCTTCCTGGTTCAAGATGACGATCCGAAGCGCGCGCCCACGTGTCGCCCGGTAGCCGGCACTCGAACTTGTGTGCCCGCCGAAGGCGGATGATACTCGTGCCCGCCATGGGCAAGTCCATTGTTGTTGCAGTAGCCGCCGTCTGGATGGCGGCACTCGTGGGCGTCGGATCGCTCCACGCGCAGGGCGGCGCCCGCGCCGGCGGCGCCGGGACCGCGTTGCCGCCGCCAGCCGGCCGGGGAGGCGGACAGGCGAGTCCCGCCTCTGTGCGTCCGCCGCAGACATCCACGGCGCAACAGTATCCGGCCGCGCAAATCGAGAACGGCCGGACGCGATTCGCCTCGCAGTGCGGCTTCTGTCACGGCCGGGATGCGGGAGGCGGGGAAAGCGGCCCCGACCTGACGCGATCGGCGCTCGTGGCGGCCGACGTCCGTGGCGATCGCATCGTCCCGATGGTGCGCTCGGGACGGGTCGACAAGGGCATGCCGGCGTTCACTCTTCCCGACGCCGACCTCAACGCGATCGTCGCCTACATTCACGATCAGAAGACGCAGGCCGATGCGGCGGTCGGCGGCCGCCGCAGCGTCGATCCAGCCGATCTGCAGACGGGTGATGCCGCTGCCGGGAAGCGTTATTTCGACACGGCGTGTGCCCGCTGCCACTCCGCGTCCGGTGACCTGGCCGGGATTGCGACGCGGCTGCAAGGCTTGCCGCTGCTGCAGCGCATGCTCTATCCGTCACCGGCGGGCGGACGCGGTGCTGACCCCTCGCGGATTCCTCAGAGCGTATCCGTGACGTTGCGGACCGGCGAGATGATTACCGGCAAGCTGGCGTATCGCGACGAGTTCACCATTGCCCTGATCGACGGGTCTGGCTGGCAGCGCTCGTGGCCGACATCGCAGGTGACGTTCACCGTCAACGACCCGCTCCAGGCCCACGTGGAACAGTTGGCGAAATACACCGACGCAGACATCCACAATGTGCTGGCCTACCTGCAGACGCTTCGCTAGGAGTAAACGTGTCAACTCCCAACTCCCATCGGCTTTCGCTTGCCCAACTGACAAAGACCGAAACGCCAAGCGCCCAACGGCCGTCGCCTGCCCGATTGGCAAAAAGCGTTCGCGCCACCGGGTCTCGTTTGGGAGTTGGAAGTTGGGCAAGTGTCCTGTTGGGAGTTGTCTTAGTCGCGTTCGCTTCGGCGCAACACGTCGACCCATCCCTGTTGTTGAAGCCCACCGCGGATTCGTGGCCCACCTACCATGGCGACTATTCCGGCCAACATCACAGCCGGTTGACGCAGATCACCGCCGCGAACGTATCCCAGCTGGCCCTCGCGTGGGCCTTCAACACCGGCCAGACACAGCAGATCAAGGCGACGCCGATCGTGGTGAACGGCGTGATTTACATCAGCACTCCGGACAATGTCTGGGCGGTTGACGCGCGGGCCGGGCGGCAGCTATGGCGCTACAGCTATCCCGCGAATGAGGGTTTTCACATCGGCCATCGCGGCGTGGCCGTCCGCGGCGAACTGGTGTATCTGACCACGCCAGACGCGTTTCTGATTGCGCTCGACGCGCGCAGCGGACAGGTGCGATGGAAGGCGGAGATCGCGAACGCGAAGAGAGGCTACTGGTCCACGAACGCTCCGCTCATCATCCGGGACCATCTGATCGTCGGCGTATCGGGAGACTTCGACAACCTGCCCGGAATCCTGAAGTCCTTCGACCCCGATACCGGTGGCCTGCAGTGGACGTTTTACAGCACTCCGCCGGCCGGGACCCCTGGAGCGATCAGTGGCGGAGCCACCGGCGGTCAGATGTGGATGACCGGCACCTACGACGCCGACCTGAACCTGCTGTATGTCGGCACCGGCAACCCGACTCCAGTGCTCAACGGTCCCGTGCGGCCCGGCGACAACAAGTGGACGGGCAGCATCGTTGCGCTCAACCCGGATACCGGTGAGATGAAGTGGGCGTTCCAGGCGACGCCTCACGACACGCACGACTGGGACGCGGCGGAGGTGCCGGTGCTTGTCGACGCGCCGTTCGGAGGAACGCCACGCAAGCTGCTGCTGCAGGCGTCACGGAACGGGTATTTCTATGTGCTTGATCGCACCACCGGCAGGAACCTGTTGACGACGCCGTTTGCGACCGTGAATTGGGCGAAGGGCGTGGACGCGAATGGGAGCCCAATCCCGAATCCCGACAAGGAACCCGCCCGCGACGGCCGGCTGGTGTCTCCCGACGAGGCTGGCGGTACTAACTATCGCTCACCGGCATTCGATCCAGCGACGGGCACGCTCATCGTCAGCGCGCACGACGCCTATGGCATTTATTTCTTCAAGCCGGAACATGGTGCCAACGGATGGGCGGGCGCTGATTACACCGTGTACGGCCGCGGGGTCCTGCGCGCGATCGATTACCAGACCGGCACCGTGAAGTGGAGCCACGACTTGCACGGCGGCGCCGGCGCGGCCGGTGTCCTGACGACGACAACCGGGGTGACGTTCACGGGCGACTCGGCCAACAGCGCCATGGCGCTGCGGACGAGTGATGGAACGACACTGTGGCACGCCGGGATCGGGCGCGTCGGCAACTCACCGATCACCTACCAGCTGGACGGACGGCAGTACGTCCTGTTCGGAGGGGGCAGCGTGCTGTATGCGTTCGCGCTCCCAGAGCCGTGAGATCTCACGAAATGGCATGGTGACAATTCCCAAGGGGCTTCGCTGCGCCCAACTCCCAACTCCCAAGTTTCGTGTGGGCCTGCGGGGTGGCTTCTTGAGCGTTGGCCTTTTGGGAGTTGGCTTTTTGGAAGTTGGGAGTTGTGAACCCTCTTCTTCTAGTCGCTCTCGTCCGGCTGCTCGAGGTCGCGCACGTCGTAAGCGCGAACGAAGAAGTCGGCGTTCACTCCATCGGGCTGGGTGACGTGGCCCACTACGAACAGCGTTCGTCCGCTCAGCGTGAGCGCATGCGGCTGCGTGTTCGGCGACCGGTAGGCCCGATCCTCCCAGATGACATTCCCGCCGTAGTCGTAGGCGCGCACGATGGAATCCGAATCGATGAAGTCGTGGCCGCCGCTCCCCGCGACGTAGATGGCATTGGTCCCGAGCTCCAGCATCGAGAGGAATTCGAATTCGCCCGGTTGGACTGAAGATGCCACTTCCCAGGCGGGCTGTCCGGTTTTCACGTCCATCAGGCGGACGCCGAAGCTGCCGACTTCGACCAGCTGGCCGTCACGGACCTGCATGTCGCGGATGGTTCCTGCCGATCCTTGGTCCTGCCACAGCATCTTGCCGGTGGTCGCCTTGAACGCCATCGTGGTGGCGAGGCTTGCATTTCGCAATCGGCCGCCGACAAAGACGCGTCCGCCGCGCACCGTGAGGGCCCCTGGTGAAAAGTCGACGTTGCGAACGTCCCACAGCAGCGCCCCCGTCCTCACATCGTATGCGCGCAGAATCAATGACGTGCCGGTCGCACCAGCCGTGGTGCCGCCCACGATCACCTGCGTGTCAGTGAGAACGACGCGAAACGCCGCGTCACTCTGCCCGTCGGTGTCGACCTGATCGTCCCACAGGACCCGGCCGGTCGCCGGATGGTAGGCGCGGACGAGAAGATCGACGTTGCGGCCCGGCGTGTTGCCGCCGGAGCCGACGACCACTACGGCCGCCGCGCTTGCGGCGAGATCCCGCGGAAAGTCGTCGCGGCCGCGATCCAGCAGGTTCTGCCACAACTGAGCGCCGGTGTTGGCGTTGTAGGCGTACACGGCGATGTCTGAGCCGGCGCCGTTCGGCGCATACCCCGCGGTGTAGATGACGCCAGCCGTCCTCGTGGCGTAGACGGCGGTCTGGAGGCCGTTGACGAGCGGCGTTGAATCGGACCACCGGGTTTTCCCGGTCTTCTTGTTGTAGCCGCGGACCGCCATCTCGGTCCCCGCCTCGGTCGAGGTCGTTCCGCCGGTCACCACGACGGTTTTGCCGGTGACCGCGATCGCACGCGCGATGTCGCTGCCGCCGTCCGCGTCGAACTGCTCGTCCCACAGGACCCGGTTCTGACCGAACGCCGTGGCGGTGATGGAAAGGATGAAGAAAAGGACTGCCGTGACTCGCATCGAGGGCTCCTGCTGATTACCGCCATCGGCGGGTATGTCGAGCCATTATGATTTTTTCAGTCTGCGCACAAACGGGATTTGCACACTATTTTTTCTTCAACCGCTCTTCTGCGAGCTTCTTGAACTCGCGCTCTTCGGGTTCCCACTCGGGATCCACCGGCGCCGCGATGGTCTTGCGCAGCTCCTCGCGCGCATCCGCATCACGATCCATGTCGAAGAGCGTCTCGGCGAGGAACCAGTGCGACGCGATGCTGTTCGGGTCGTAGGTGAGAGATTTGCGGAGGTGCTCCTCGGACTTCTTCTTGCTGCCACCGAAGAGGCCCGGCACTTTGAAGTACCACCGCCCGAGCGCGCGGTCGGCTGATCCCTTCTGGAACGACGGGTCGAGCATGAGCACGGTTTCGAGCGCGTCCTTGATGTCGCCACGATACTTCAGGCCCTGCCGCGGGCCGAACGACTCCGCGAGCGCGCCCATGTCGGCGGCCATCCAGAAGTAGCCTTCCGGCCGCTTCGGCTCGAGCATCGACGCCTTGCGGCCAGCCTCCACGCCACGCTCGAGATCGCTGCGTCGTGCCGCTTCGGCGTCGTGGGTGCCGAGCCAGTACATGACGCGGGCCAATTTCCAGGCCGCCTCGAAGTTCGCGGCGTCCGCCTTGAGCCGTGCGTCGAGAATCGCGGCTGCCTGCTTCGCACTCGCGAGATTCGCCCGATCGCGATACAGGACGTCGGGATCAGCGGACGTCGCTGCGGTCTGCGCGCCGCCCGCGGCCGGGAGCCAAAAAAGCGCGATGTAGAATACGCAGATGGAGGATCTCATCCGGCAGCTGCTCGAGGAGCTGGGCGAAGACCCGGACCGCGAAGGGCTGCTCCGGACGCCGCTTCGGGTCGCCAAGGCGATGAAATTCCTGACCAGCGGCTACGCGGCGGACATCGATCAGGTACTCAACAACGCCCTGTTCAGCGTCGATTATAGCGAGATGGTGATCGTCCGCGACATCGACTTCTACAGTCTGTGCGAGCACCACCTGTTGCCGTTTTTCGGCAAGTGCCACATCGCCTACCTGCCGCACAAGAAGGTGATCGGGCTGAGCAAGATTCCCCGGCTCGTGGATGTGTTCGCTCGACGCCTGCAGATCCAGGAACGGATGACCAACCAGATCGCGGAGACCATCAAAGAGAAGATCGATCCGCTCGGCGTCGCGGTCGTCGTCGAGGGCACGCATCTCTGCATGTCGATGCGGGGAGTCGAGAAACAGAACTCGTTCGCGGTCACCAGTGCGATGCTCGGCGGCTTTCGCGATAATGCGCGAACGCGGATGGAATTCCTCGAGCTGATTCGTCACCGGGGCACCACCACGAGCTGGGCCAGCGGCCCGGCGCTCACGTGCATCAACGAATAGGGCAGGGGGCATGATCAACTCCCAACTCCCAACTCAGACCGTGACCCAACTCCCAATCCCGAGAAGATCGCGTTCGCTTGGGAGTTGGCGCACGGTTCAGGTTGGGAGTTGGGCGTTAGCAGCTGCTCTCTTTTCACGATATCCCTCGCAGCCCAGTCGCGCGGGACGACGGCGCGTAAGCCGGCAGCCGCGCCGGCGAAACCGGCGCCCCCGCCCGCGAAGAAGATGGAGCCGGCGATGGTGGAGTGCCCGCAGCCGCTCGGTACCGGCGTGAAGACGATGCGGAACTTCTGCGATGTGCCGATCGAGCGCGATCCCAATCGCGGGATCATCATCACGCTGCCGCCGCACACGGGTCCGGTCACGCTGACCTTCGATCTGCACAACCGGCATCTCTACTCCGAGGAACTGGTCAAGACCGGTCGTGCCTACCGTCGCTACACCGCGTCGCTCGGCGTCATGGCGATGGACAACACGCTGCTGTCGCGGGCGGCGATCCAGAACGAATTCCGGACCGCTGCCGACCTCGTCGATCGCATCTCCGGCACCGGCCCCGGCGGGCTGAAGGCGGTGGCACCCACCGGCACCGAACCCATCTCGGTGATGATCGATGCGGAGGAGCAGAAGGTCAGCATCATGGGCGAGAAGCTCACCGAACTGGGCACCGATGGCCAACGCAACGAGTGGGCGACCATCGATCGGCCGATCGCCATCATCAGCAACGTGATGGTCGAGTATCAGCCGCCCGCGCCCGGGCGTCGCGGCGCGACGCCCCGACGCCGGTGACTGTGCTTCACGCCGATGCCGAGCTCGAGCGAACGCGAGCGGTGACCGAGGTCGATCGCGTCTCGATCATCGTCCCGGTCTACAACGAGATCCGCACCATCCGCGCGGTTATCGACCGGCTGCTGACGATCGACCTCCCGGTCGAGCGCGAGATTCTGATCGTCGACGACGGGTCCACCGACGGCACGCGTGAGGTCCTCGCCAGGGCCGAGGCTGACGGCATCAGGGCGACGATTCTCCTGGCCGAGCGAAACGGCGGTAAGGGGAGCGCGATCCGCCGCGGCCTGGCCCGCGCGACCGGAACGATCGTCGCCATCCAGGATGCGGACCTCGAACTCGATCCGCAGCAGATCGCGACGCTGCTCGGCCCGATCATCCGCCGCGAGGCGGTGGTCGTCTACGGTTCACGGTTCCTGCGCGGACGCTCCGGCGCTCCCGTCCTCTCCGTCGTGGCCAACCGGGCGCTGACAGCCCTCACGAACCTGCTTTTCCGGTCGTCGCTGACCGATATGGAGACCTGCTACAAGGTGATGCGGACCGACGTCGCACGCTCATTGCGCCTGAGCGCGAACCGCTTCGACATCGAACCGGAGATCACCGCGCGGCTCCTGCGCGCCGGTCACCGGATCGCCGAGCTGCCCGTCAGGTTCGACCCACGCTCCCGTGCGCAGGGCAAGAAGATCGGCTGGCGGGACGGTGTCCGCGCGATCCAGGTGCTGGTGGCCGAGCGGTTTTCGCAATCGTGAATCATGAATCGTGAATCATGAATCGTGAGTCGTGATTCCTGAGACCCTGATCCCTGATCCCTGATCCCTGATATGTCTCGAGTGGCGGCGCTGACGCTTCTTATCGCCGCCATCATCTTTATGGCGTTCCGCTGGGGCAGTTTCGTGGCCGGCGGTTCCGATTCGGCGTGTTACGCCACGCAGGCCGTTCGCTGGGCGCAGCTCCTGACACATCCGCTCTCGGCTTCACTGCAACCACCGGATCCGCTCGCGCTGTCGGCCCCGTGGCCGGATGCCGGCTCGACATTCGCGCCGACTGGTCATGTCGCATCGCGATCGGTGGCCGGCGCCTTCGTCCCCATTTGTCCGGCTGGCCTGTCGATGGTGATGGCGCCGCTGTACATCGCCGGCGGGCCGGCGCTGATGTTTGCGGTCGTGCCGCTGTTCGGCGTCGCACTGGTGCTTGCGGTCTACCGTCTTGGGAACAGGTTCAACACGCGAGTCGGCATGGCCGCGGCCTTTCTCACCGGTAGCAGTCCGGTGTTCCTGTATCAGCTCGTGCAGCCGATGAGCGACGTTCCGGCCGCCGCGCTGTGGGTCACCGCCATTGCGTGCGCAACCGGCACGAAGCGCCGCGACGCCATGTTCGCCGGGATGGCCACGAGCCTTGCCGTGCTGATGCGACCGAACCTGGTGCCGCTCGGTGTCGTCATCGGCGTCTTCCTGCTGCTACGCCCCGAGCGTTCGCGATCGGTCCGGATTCGATCGGCGCTGATCTACGCGCTCTGGTCGGCGCCAGGGTGCGTGGTCGTGGCAATTCTGCAGGCCTATTTCTACGGGTCACCGTTGGCGTCGGGCTACGGCTCGTTTGACGCGCTGTTCTCCCTGTCGCACGTGGGGCCGAACCTGACGCGGTACCTCACGTGGCTGTGGGGCTCGCAGACACCTGCGATCGGACTCGCCGTCCTGGCGCTGGCGCTGCTGCCTGGTGCGCTCACGACCGCGCTGCTCGCGCTGTTCGTGACGAACCTCGTCCTGTTCCTGCCCTACACCGTTTTCGACGACTGGTCGTTCACTCGCTTCCTCCTCCCGACCGTTCCGATGCTGCTGGTGCTTGTTGCCGCGGCGATCGACTGTCTCGTCGTGCGACTGTTCGGAGCGGGCATCTCGCCGGCCGATTCGTCGGCGCGGAGGCGTTTGGCAGTCGCCATTGGCCTGATCGTCGCGGTGATTTGCGCGCTGCTCCTGCAACAGGCGGTGCGTCGCAAGGCGTTCGAGCTTCGCGCGATGGAGCGGCGTTTCGCACGTGCCGGCCAATTTGTCGCCGAGCGGCTCCCTGCAGACGCGTTCGTGATCACCGACTACGAAAGCGCCAGTGTTCCGTTCTATTCGGGCCGCCGGACGCTGGCCTGGCGAGCGCTCGACCCGGCCTGGCTGGATCGGGCGATTGCCTTTGCTCGCGCTCGCGGCTTCGAGCCGTACTTGATGTTCGAGCGGTGGGAGGAGCCGGAATTCCGCGCCCGCTTTACTGGTAGCGACGTCGGTCGCCTCGACTGGCCGCCGGTGGCCGAAGTGGCCACGCAGGTGCGAATCTACCGTGTCAGCGATCGTGATCGCTACCGGCAGGGTGTCGCGGTTCCGACGGAGTATGCGCGATGAAGATCGCCGTGTTCGGCGCGGGCGCCGTTGGCGCGTTCTTCGGCGGCCGCCTCGTGCAGGGCGGTGCTGACGTCCATTTCCTCGCCCGCGGCCCTCAGCTCGCGGCGCTGCGCAGCCGCGGCATCCTGATCCGATCGCTGCGATTCGGCGACATCCAGGTGCCGCCGGTGCATGCCGAATCCGATGCCGCGCGTATTGGCCCGTGCGACCTGGTCCTGGTCTGCGTCAAGGCGCATCAGACGGCAGAGATTCTCGACGACCTGGCGGCGTTGGTGACGTATTCATCGACGCTGGTGACGCTGCAGAACGGCGTCGAATCCGACGAGCCGTTGAGCGCACGGTTCGGCCCCAAACGGGTGATTCCCGGCGTCGTCTATGTGGGCGCGACTATCGCGGAGCCGGGCGTGGTCAGTCACGTCGCGGCCGGCACGATCGCCATCGGCGTCCGAGACGGTGGTGACGCATCGCGCTTGTCGCTCGTGTCGGCCGCTCTGCAGCAGTCAGGGCAACCGGTGCGGATCGTCGATGACATCCAGTTGGAGCGCTGGCGCAAGCTGCTCTGGAACGCCAGCTTCAATCCCGTTTCGGCCATCACGCAGCAGACGCCGCGTGATTTGCTCGCCGTTCCGTCTTCGCGCCACCTGCTGGTCGACCTGATGCGCGAAGTCGCCGCCGTTGCCCGGGCGCATGGAATCGCCGTTGAGGACTCGGCGATCGACGAACAACTCGTCTGGACGGAACAGGCACCGTCGATTCGAACGTCGATGATGGTTGATCGGAGCCTGGGTCGGGGGATGGAGATCGACGCGCTCGTCGGCGTCGTGGTCCGGAAGGGTGAGGAACGTGGCGTCGATACGCCGTTCAGTCGGGCGATGTGCGCGCTGCTCGAGGCCATCGCGGCGGACGCCACCCCGCCGCCCGCGCCTCGATGGGTGCCGCCACCGGTGCACGGCTGAAGAGCCGGAACGCCGCAACGCTGACGCCGAACAGCGCGAACGCACCCAGGATATCCACGAAGTAGTGGACGCCGCTCATGAACGTCGCGGCAATGAGGCCGGCGTTCAGCAGTGTCAGCATTGAGAAGAAGATGCGGCGCCGCCGGAAGGCCCACGTCACGATGATCGCGCCGGCGGCATGGAACGACGGCATAGACACGAGGCCGTCGAGATTCCCGAAATCGATCGTCCGGAACGTCCCCGCGCGCAGTGCTGAAATTTGAGTGATGACCCGCGTCTGATCGATCGTCGGCGTAAATCCCAGATGTGTAAAGGAGCACTCGGCCGGGAAGATGGCCAGCGTGGCAACCGTGACGATCAGGCAGAAGTTGAAATGGAAGACATACTCCCACAGCCGTACGCGGTCGCGATCCCGCAGGCCGACGATCAGCAGCGGCATCAGAAACTGCACAATCAGTGACGCGTAGCAGGCCGAGAGCACGAGCGACACCGTAGGGTGCGAGCGGGTCCAGGCTGCCAGCGCCGCGACATCGATGCCGAGCGCGGCATCGGCGCGGACCAGCCAGTCGTCGATCAGCGGACGTCGCAGCGCGACGGCCAGATATTGCGCCGGCGAGGCGATGTTGGTCACCAGCAGCAGGACCAGCGTCGCCAGGATGACGTCCGCGTAGATGGATTTACCGGGATGCGTTGAATAGCGGCGGCGGCAGTACCACCATGCTGCGACCAGCGAGACGTGAGCTACCGGCAGGAGCGCAGCTGATCGCCAGTCGATGTGGAGACCGTAAGCGGCGTACCACGGTGCGACCGCCGCCGCCAGACACGCCTGGACGGCAATGAGACGCTTCGGCCAATCGTGAATGGTGAATCGTGAATCGTGAACAGGAGCGGTGCAGTATTCACGCCCGTCGGCTACACCATCCGCCATTCACGATTCGCTATTCACGATTGGAGAGGTTCACGATTGGCCAGCGTGCAGGCTGGCGACTTCCTCGAGCCGGCTGAATAACGCGGCGTACCGGGTATCACCCGGGTCGAAGGAGAGTCCGTCGGTCGATCCCTGAGATGGCGTCTGAACGACGGCGCCAGCATGATCATTCGCCGCCCGCCACAGCGGTGCGGATGCCGAGGCCGTCGGTTCCAGGCCCAGCTCCGCCTCCCACGAACGCAACACGGCGGGTTCGACGCGCTTCTCCGGCCGCGCGAACGGTGTCGGTGCTCGCATGACGACCGGGGGTTCGCTGACCGGCGTCGGCGCGGGTGCCGGCGCGGGCTCGTTCGGGGCCGGGTCGAAGACGAGGTCGTCGAACGTCACGTCGGCGTCGAATTCGTCGACGTCGGGTGTGGTTTCCTCCTGAGCGGCCAACGCCGTCGCCGCCGCGACCGCTACGGGTGCGGCCGGAGGCTCGGCGGCCGTCCGGGTCGAGCGCTCGGCGCCGGCGCGATCGAGGTAGACGCGAATCTGATCCGCGAACACGTCAGGCTCGCAGCCCGGCGTCTGATCGGCCTGCTGATCACGCAATCGCCCGAAGATGGAGCCTGAGGTCTGGTCGCCTTTGCGCCCACTGGGTTCGGCAAGAATCGGAATGGCCAACGTCTGCACGTGGGCAGCGGCATCGCCCAGATCCCGGAGCCAGCCAGTGAGGACCGCTTCGTCCTTCGGGGGAAGCAGTGGCGGGGTCAGAATCAGATCAGGGACACGATTGCCGAGCGCTGCGAGGGCAGCAGCTCCGGAGTCGGCGACCACGAACTCGGCGCGGACGTGCTGACGGACTACGGAGGACAACTGCTTCGCCTGCTGGCGATCGGGTTCAACCGCGAGAATCAATGCCATCGGTCTGGTTACCTCATTCGGCGCATGAAAAAGACGAGCACCACCGCGACGCCGGCGAATGCGGCGAGCGGCTGGTGATCCATGCAGACTCGCCACGCGGTCCGGCTGATGCCGGCGATCGGCTCTGGCACCCGCCAGGCGAGTGCGTCGTGGCTGACGCTCGTCGCGCCCCCCAGCACGTACTCCCGCGCCGGTGAATTGGTTGTCAGCATCACCGCGACTACCGTCGTCAGCGCCGCGGCTGACAAGAGCCACTCGAGGATCGTGCGGTACCGGGAGACCTCGTTAGCCATGACGTGCACCGGTGCGACGGCAAGAGGCGTTCCCGATGATGCATCGGACCCGATCGCGCAAGTCTCGCCGGTTCTCCAGTGAACTAGGCGCCGTCGTGGTGACGGACCGCCCGCCGCGGTTCGTCGCGACTTTCGAATCTGTACGTCGAGTTACGGTTCGCGATCTTCGGCCGCCTGGGCGCCTCGCGGAGGGGCGTCCGATCAAAAGCATCCGGACGCTTACGAATCTGATGATCGCGGAGCAGGTGTCGCCTGGCCGTCACCGTCCGATTTCCCGTCACTTGCCGCTGCGCTAACTCGTTTGTCGACAACGCGTTGAGTGTTGCTCCCTAGGCATTCAGCTCAGCCATGGCACACCCGTTGCGCTTAAGAGGGTCGTTCGGTCGTGCAGTGCGCGGCCGCCAAACCCACAACACAACGTGCGTTCCGCCGGACGCGCTGGAGGCAGGACATGAAGGTTTACACGTTCGTTCGCGATTTTCTTCGCCAGGAAGACGGCCAGGACCTGATCGAGTACGCGTTGCTCGTCGCGCTCATCTCGCTCGTCTGCGTAGTCGCACTCACGACCGCGGGTAGCCAGGTCAACGCGATCTTCACCAGCATCTCGTCCAAGCTGACGACCGCCGCTGCAGCCGGATCGTAAACCGTAACAACGCGCCGCAGGGGAAAGTTGAACGCGGATGCCGTCCCGGAGGAGAGACATGAAGCTCATTTCGTTCCTGCTCGAGTTCCTGCGTGAAGAAGAAGGTCAGGACCTGATCGAGTACGCGCTGCTCGTGGCGCTGATCTCGCTCGTTTGCGTGGTGGCGCTGACCACTGCGGGCACCCAGGTCAACGCTATCTTCACCAGCATCACGTCCAAACTGTCGAGTGCTGCTGCGGCCGGGTCGTAAGCACCCATCGGGACGACGCGCGCGGTCGGGCACCGCGCGCGTATCCCGTCGCGCTGCGAGGGCCGAATCTATGAGGACACTACAGTTCATCTCACACCAGCTGCGGCAGCACGACGACGGTCAGGACCTGATCGAGTACGCGCTGCTCGTGGCTCTCATCGCGCTCGTTGCCTTCGGCGCCGTGTCGGCGGTCGGCAATGCGGTCTTGGGCAGCTTCTGGAGTGTCATCGCCCAGGGACTCGCGGTCTCATGACGCCGGTCGTGGTTCTCGCGGCCGGCATCATCGCGTCGTGGATTGATCTGCGATCCCGGCGCGTGCCGAATTTGCTGACGATGCCGCTGGCGTGCGCGGGGCTGTTCCTCGCGGCTGCCGGTGCCAGCGGCCTCACCGTCACGGACGCCATGTTCGGCTGCGCGGTCGGTCTGGGAGTCATGCTGCCGCTGCACGTGCTTGGCGGCACTGGCGCCGGCGACGTCAAGCTGATGGCCGCGTTCGGCGCCCTGCTCGGCCCGGCCGGTGTGTTGGGCGCGTTCATCCGTATGGCCATCGTCGGCGGCGTGATTGCCCTCGGCGTCGCCATTCATCGCGGCCGCCTGCGGGAGACGTTGAACGGCACCGCGCTGCTCGTGGCGCGGGTCGACGGCGCTGCCGCCGCGATTGAACATCCCGCCATCAACAACAAGTTTCCATACGCCCCGGCTGTGGCGATCGGCGCCGCGCTGGTGGCGCTGGGTCTGTAGAGCCGCCATGCGTCGACTGAGAAAACTCTGGCGCCGGGACGAGGGTGCTGCCCTGATGGAAGCGGCGTTCGTGCTGCCGCTCCTGCTGTTCGTTTCGGTCGCCATCATCGAGTTCGGCCGCGCGTTCCAGACCTGGCAGGTCGTCACCAATGCGGCGCGCGAAGGCGCGCGTGTCGCCGTGCTGCCGGGGATGACCGACGATGCGATCCGGACCCGCGTGCAGGACTACATGCAGATGGGTATCACCAGCCCCGGGTCGGCGACCATCACCATCGATCGGGCCACGACGGTCTCGATCGGTGGGGCAGCCACCGCGTCGGCGTCGCGCGTGCAGGTCGACTACCCGTTCACGTTCATCGTGCTGCAGCCTCTGGGCGACCTGCTGGTGCGCGGGTCGACGGTTGGCAACGGCCTCACGATGCGCTCCGCCGCAATCATGCGGAACGAATAACCAGGCGCACTAGGCGAAGGGAGAAGCGGAAGAATGGCTCGCAAACGGATTGTCACGGTCCTGCTGATTGCGATGACCGTGGGTGCGATGTTCGCCATGGGCACCTACCGGTACGTCAAGGCAACGCCCGCGACCAGCGCGCAGTCGGTGGACACGACCAAGGTCGTGGTCGCCGCCTCGAACATGGACCTCGGCACCGCGTTGCGCGCCGAAGACCTGCGGGTGATCGACTGGCCGGCCAAGTCGGTGCCCGAAGGCGCCTTCCACAAGAGCGAAGAGCTGGTCGGGCGCGGGCTGATTCAGCCGGTCGTCGCCTATGAACCGCTTCTTCCGGGCAAGCTCGCGTCGGCGGAAGCCGGCGCCGGCCTGCCGCCGGTCATCCCGGAGGGCATGCGGGCGCTGTCGGTCCGCGTCAATGACGTGATCGGCGTCGCCGGTTACGTGCTGCCAGGCACGCGGGTCGACGTGCTCGTCACTGTCAGCCCGACCGAGCAACACAACGATATGACGTCGAAGCTGATTCTTCCCAACGTGCAGGTGCTCACCGCCGGCACGAAGATCGAACGGGACGTCGAAAAGGGCAAGCCGGTCAGCGTGAGCGTCGTGACCCTGCTCGTCGATCCCGAGCAGGCCGAGCGGCTGACGCTGGCGAGCACCGAAGGCAAGATTCAGCTCGCCCTCCGCAATCCGCTCGACAAGACTGCGCCGCAGACCCTTGGCGTAAAGCCCAACGTCCTGCTGGCCAGTGCCGCAGCGGCGGCACGTCCGGCGACGCCGGTGTCGGCACGACGCAGCGGCGCCCCGCGGCCGGCTGCCGCGGCGCCGTCGGCAGCGGCTGCGCCGGCTCCGGTCGTCGAAATCATCCGTGGTGACAAGCGCGCGCAGGAAGTCGTGCGCCAGGAGTAGTGAACCTCATGACACCTTCACGACACAGCTCACGCGTCATGCGCCCGATTTGCGCCGTTGCGTGGATCCTGGTCATCGCGATCCTGCATACCTCGACGATCAACGCCCAAATCGGCCCGGTCGCGGCAGCCAGCGCGGCGCCAGCCGTGGCCGGTGAGGCCGACATGACGTCGGTCTCGCTCGTCGTCGGCCGCTCGACCGTGCTGAATACCGGCACCCCGATTACGCGCGTGTCGCTCACCAGCGCCGACATTGCCGACGCACTCGTCACCTCGCAGACGCAGCTGCTTCTGCATGGCAAGGCGCCGGGCACGATCTCGATGTTCGTGTGGAACCGTGACGGCGTCGTGCACCGCTACGAGGTCGTGGTGGCGCGGGACATCGCCAAGCTGAACGATCAGGTCAGACAGCTGTTCCCGAACGAGAAGGTCGAGGTCCGCACCAACGGCCGGGACGTCGTGCTGGCCGGCACCGTCTCGAGCAAGGAGGTGGCGGAGAAGCTGGTGGGACTCAGTGCCGGCTTCGTCGAGAAAAAGGACGACATCGTCAACCTCCTGCAGGTGGCGCCGCAGCGGACCAACCAGGTCCTGCTGCGCGTGCGTTTCGCGGAAGTCAGCCGCCAGGCGCTGACCGAACTGGGTGTGAACCTGTTCACCAGCCCGACCGGCATCAACAACACGCTGGGCCGCGTCAGCACGCAGCAGTTCCCGGGGGCCGAGTTCAGCGATCTCAGCTGGTCGAAGACCGACAAATCATTTGGCAGTGACGTGACGTCGGCGACGGGCAAGGTGACGTTCAGCGACTTCCTGAACCTGTTCGTCCTCAGCGAGAAATATGACCTGGGTGTCCTGATTCGAGCGTTGTCGACGCGCGGCCTGTTCCAGAGCCTGGCCGAGCCGAACCTGGTCGCTGAAAGCGGGAAGGAAGCCACATTCCTTGCTGGCGGTGAGTTCCCGATCCCGGTGGCGCAGGGTGCGGGGGCGAACACGAGCATCAGCATCCAGTTCAAGGAATTCGGCATCCGCCTCGGGTTCACGCCGCTCGTCGACGGCGACCGTGTGCACCTCAAGGTCGCTCCCGAAGTGAGCTCGCTCGACTTCGGCAACGCGATCGTCATGAACGGGTTCCGCATCCCGGCACTGATGACGCGCCGCACGGCCACGGAGCTCGAACTGCGTGACGGTCAGACCTTCGCGATCGCCGGACTGTTGAACAACACGATGAACGAGACGCTGCAGAAGATTCCGGGCATCGGAGACATCCCGGTCCTCGGCTATCTGTTCCGCAGCAAGGCGGCCCAGAAGAACCGCACCGAGCTGGTGGTCATGATCACCCCGCAGATCCTTCGCGAAGGTTCGCCGGGTGTGACCAACGCGCTGCCGAAGCTCGGCGAGCCCTTCATGTCGCCGGTCGACGAGAAGAAGTCGATTGCTCCGCCGCCACCGGCATTCGTTGTGACGCCTGGCGCCAGCTCCTCGAATGCTCCTGAAGGCACTCCGACAGCGGCGATGCCGGTCGTCGAGCCGATGGCCACGCCAGTTCTGTCGGCGTCGGTGCCGAGGGCGACGCCGATGACAGCCGTTCCGGCAGCGCCGACACCGGTCATCATGTCTCAGCCGGCGTTCGCACCGGAGGCTTCTGCGCCGGCAACCATTCCGGTGTTCGTCGCTCCGGAATCGCAGGTCGACATCCTGGTCCCGCCGCCGCCGGCAGTCGACGTGGCACCCGAAGTAGTGACGGATGCGACCGCCGCGTCGGTGGAGCCAGCGGCAACGCCTGAGCCCGCAGCCGCGTCGCCTGCTCAATCGAGTCCCGTATCGAGCGGCAAGACTGGTGTGAAAAGCAAGAGCAAGAAAGCGTCGACGGCCCCGGCAGCGGTGACGGGATCTCGCTAAGCAGCCGAAACGATCAGCGTACCGTTCCCAGCAACCAGACGAGCAGACGTGATGAGCACAGGGATCCCCGCGCGGTTCCGCCGCCTCCGCGACGACGAGAGCGGTATGTCGCTGGTGTACACGGCGATCGGCTTCATGACGTTCATGGCGGCCTCGACGCTCGCGATCGACGTGGGCATGTTCATGACGGCCAGGAGCCAGGCGCAGAACTCCGCCGATGCCGGCGCCCTGGCGGGCGTCGTGGCACTGGTACGGGACAACTGGGACGACCGCGGCGCGTCCGGGCCGGCGGTCCAGAGTGCGATGTCGACGGCCACGAAAAACGTTGTGATAGGTACGGCGCCGAGCGTGCTGGCCTCGGACGTTACGTTCCCGAACGATCCGGCCGGACAGCCGAATCGGGTACGGGTCAAGGTCTACCGGACGTCGTTCCGCAATACGGCGATCCCGACATTGATCGGACCGCTGTTCGGCATCCCGACGGTCGACATCGCCGCCACCGCCACCGCCGAGGCGTCGCCCTCGAACGCCATGACGTGCGTCAAGCCGTTCATGATTCCGGACAAATGGCAGGAGAACAGCGACGACAAGGGTAAGGCGACCGGCAGCTGGACGCCCTCGTCGCAGTTCGATCTCGTCGACAACAAGAGCAACCCACTCGCGAAGCCGGATGTGTATTACCCGGCCACTGATCCGCGATACACCGGCTACACGGTCGGCAACGACAAGGGGCAGGAACTGACGCTCCGGGCCGGTACCGGCGACGAAGTCAATCCGAGCTTCTACTTCTCATGGAAGATGCCGGGAGACACCGGCGGCGATTTCTATCGTGACAACATCGCGACCTGCAATCAGAGCAAGGTGCACTTCAACGACCCGATCATCCAGGAACCGGGCAACATGGTCGGCCCGACGGTCCAGGGCGTCCAGATGTTGATCGATCAGGATCCGGGCGCCCGCTGGGACACGAGCTGCAAGTGCGTGCTCGGCAGCGCGTTCGGCACGAACAGCCCGCGCGTATTTCCGATCCCGCTGTATGACCCGAGTTTCTATGCGAACGGCAAACTGAACGGCCGTTCGGCCGACTTCAAGGTCGCCAACTTCCTCGGCTTCTTTGTCGACTCGCTGCAGGGGAACTCGGTCTACGGCCACATCACCGACATCATCGGTGTCACGGACACGACCGCTGGTCCTGCACCCGCCGGCGCGTTCCCCAAGACGATCCGGCTGGTCGAGTAGGGACATGGCGAGACTGAGCGGCGCAGTCCTGACCGACGACGAGGCGTTCCGAACGCTGATCGCAGGCCTGCTGCGTACGGCGCCGGTGCCGGTGACCCCGGTTGCCGAATCCGGCGGCCGTGACGGTCAGCGAGCCGACATCGTCGTCATCGACGCGCGCGCCGACCTCGATCGGGCGATGACCAGGTCCGAACCGTGGCGCGCGGCCAATCCCGCGGGAGTCTTCGCGGTCGCGTCCGACTGCGCGCCTGACCTGATCCTGCGGGCCATGCGATCGGGAGCGAACGAGTTCTTCGCCTGGCCGCCACCGGAGAACACCTTCCACGAGGCGGTGCAGCGGGCCTCGACACGAGTGGCAGCCGCTGTGGGTGCGCCACAGTCGCGCACGATCGTGTTCATCGGGGCCAAAGGCGGTGCCGGAACCACGACGGTCGCCGTGAACTGCGGCGTCGAGATCGCGCGCCTCAGCAAATCGTCGACGGTGATTCTCGACCTGAAGGGCGGAACCGGAGAGATCGGCCTGTTTCTCGGCGTGCGCAGTCGCTACTCGCTGCTCGACGCGCTCGACAACCTGCATCGTCTCGACAGCGAGTTCCTCAAGGAACTGACCACCAAGCACAAGTCCGGCCTGGACATCCTCACGGGATCGGACCAGTGGGAACGGCCGTCTCCAGCGGACGTGCCCGCTCTGGAGGAAGTGTTCCGCCTGCTCTCGGGGCAGTACCAGTTCCTCATCGTGGACGCCGGCTCCCAGATCAACCCGATCACCGTGTCGGCGATGTATTCGGCGGATCAGATCTGCGTCGTCGCCAATCCCGACGTGCCGTCCGTCCGCAACGCGCAGCGGATCATCGACCGGCTGCGGCAGCTCGGGCCATGCGGGGAGCGTGTTCGCCTGCTACTCAATCGCGCCGCCGAGCCCTTCCCGATTCCACGCGCGCAGATTGAGACGGCCGTCGGCCACGAGATTGATCACTCGTTCCCCAGCGACTACAAGACGGTGTCAGCCGCGCTGAACTCCGGGGTGCCGCTGGCGCTGACCGGCAACAGCGAGATGGCCGCCCAGTTCGATCGCTTCACGCGAAAGATTCTCGATCCGTCAGGTGACGTCGTCGAGACGACGCCGAGCGCCAAGCGCGCCACGCTCGGTCTGAAGAGCATCGCCTCCATCTGGTAATCAAGTATGTCTCACGTCGCAGCACCGCCTCCCGCCTCGCGTCCCGGCGTGCACCCCGAAGCCGCAGGTCCGCCAGCAGTACATCGACCTGCGGACGAGCGTGCATCGCAAGCTGCTCAACCGCCTGAACCTCGAGGCGCTGGCGTCGGTCGATCGCGCCCGGGCCGAGTCGGAAATCCGCACCCTGCTGGGCCAGCTGGTCGCCGAGGAGTCGATTCCGATCAGCCTGACCGAGCGCGAGCTGCTGTTCGCCGAGATCCTGGACGACGTGTTCGGGCTGGGGCCGCTCGAGCCGCTGCTGCGTGATCCAACGGTCAACGACATCCTGGTCAATACCTACAAGCACGTGTTCGTCGAGCGGGCCGGTGTCCTCGAGCGCGTCACCGCGACGTTCCAGGACGATCGTCACCTGCTTCGCATCATCGATCGGATCGTCAGCAGCATCGGTCGCCGGGTCGACGACAGCTCCCCGATGGTTGACGCTCGCCTCCAGGACGGCTCACGCGTCAACGCCATCATTCCGCCGCTCGCGGTGGACGGGCCGCTGCTCTCGATTCGTCGATTTCCCGCGGAACGGCTCAAGGCGCAGGACCTGGTCGAGAAGAAGGCGCTGACGCAGCCGATGCTCGATTTCCTTGCCGCCTGCGTCAAGGGACATCTGAATTGCCTGATCAGCGGCGGCACCGGCGCCGGCAAGACCACGCTGCTCAACGTGCTGTCCTCGTTCATCGGCGAACGTGAGCGTATCGTCACCATCGAAGACGCGGCCGAACTTCAGCTCCGCCAGGAGCACGTGGCCCGGCTCGAGACGCGCCCGGCCAACGTGGAAGGCAAGGGCGCCATCCGCCAGCGGCAACTCGTCGTCAACGCCCTCCGCATGCGTCCCGACCGCATCGTCATCGGCGAAGTTCGCGGTGAAGAAGCGCTCGACATGCTGCAGGCGATGAACACCGGTCACGACGGGTCGCTGACGACCGTTCACGCCAACACGCCGCGGGATGCGCTGACCCGAATCGAAACGATGATCGCCATGGGCGCGATCAACCTGCCGGAGAAGGCGATGCGTCACCAGATTGCTTCGGCTATCCACATCGTCTGCCAGCAGACGCGACTCCAGGACGGCTCGCGGCGGGTGACCAGCATCTCGGAGATCTCCGGGATGGAAGGCGACATCATCACGATGCAGGACATCTTCGTGTTCGAAAAGACCGGCCTGAACGCGGAGGGCAAGGTCACCGGCCGCTTCCGCGCCACTGGTGTCCGGCCGAAGTGCTGGGAGCGGCTGCGTGGCGTCGGCATTCTCCTGCCCGCCGACATGTTCGGCGGCGTCACCGAGGTGAAGTGACGTGCTGCTGGCCTTGCTGGTCTTCGTCGTCGTGACCGTGGCGGGCGGCGGGCGGGTTCCTCGCCATTGCGTCGAGGGTCGGGTCGCGTGCCGATCGCCGCATCGGCGAGCGCCTGCGCGAGGTGGGACAGCCGGTCACGATTGACGACCCCGGCGACAGCGGCACGATCGTCCGTCGTGCCATCGAGAGTCCGTTGCCGGTGGTCGACAAGCTGCTGCACGGGAGCGGTCTCGGCGGGCGTCTGGCGGCGCTGATCGACCAGTCGGGTGTAACGACGACGCCGGCCTCGGTCGCCGTGTTGACTCTTCTCTCGGGGGCGGGCCTCGGGCTGATCGCGTCGCTGGTCGTGCGCGTCCCGATGGTCACGTGGGCGATTGTCTTCATCGGGATGACGTTCCCGACGTTGTACCTGATGCAGCGGCGGAGCGCCCGGCGTCGCCGCTTCGAGGAGCAGTTTCCCGAAGCGCTCGACCTGCTGTCGCGGGCGCTGCGCGCCGGTCATGCGTTCCAGAGCGCGCTGGGGATGGTCGGCGACGAGATGCCGGATCCGGTCGGTCCGGAATTCAAGAAGACGTTCGAGCAGCAGAACTTCGGCCTTCCTCTGACGGACGCGCTGAACGAGCTGGCGGCACGGACCCAGCTGCTGGACGTCCGCTTCTTCGTGACCGCCGTGACGATTCAGCGCGAGACCGGCGGCAACCTGTCGGAAGTCCTCGACAACCTGGCTGAAGTCGTTCGCGAACGGTTCAAGCTGCTGCGACAGGTGCGCGTGCACACGGCGCACGGACGGTTTACCGGGTACGTCCTCCTGGCGCTACCGGCGGCCCTCGGGGTCGCGCTGATGTTCATCAGCCCGGAGCACATGAACACGCTGTTCCAGCATCCGCTCGGCCGCACGATGCTGATGGGGGCCGGTGTGATGCAGACCGTCGGGTACTTCTGGATCCGCCAGGTCATCAGGATCGAGGTGTAATGTGGTCATCCTGCTCCCGCTCCTTGGGTTCGTCTTCGTCACGCTGCTGATTACGGCCGGCGCGATGGCCTTCAGCCCGGCCGGCGCCGTCCAGATCGAGCAGCGCCTGGCGGAGATTGGCGGCACCGAGACCGTCAAGGAAAGCCGCTACGAGAAGATGCTGGTCGATTCGCTGAAGCGGATCGGCAAGGTGGCTCCGCGTTCTCCGTCGGAGATGGGCAAGCTCCAGCAGCGACTCGTCGCCGCCGGCTACCGCTCCAACGAAGCGCTGATCGTGTTCTTCGGCGTCCGGGTTGCGCTCGCCCTGGTCGTGTTCGTACTGCTTCGGATTGCCGATCATCCTCCGGCCCAACCTGCCGATGGCGCTCGGCGGCGCCGCACTGGGTTACGTCCTGCCCGCGATGGTGCTCGCCCGGTGGGCCAAACAGCGGCAGCACCGGATCCGCCTGTCACTGCCGGACGCGCTCGACCTGATGGTCGTCAGCGTCGAGGCTGGTCTCGGTCTCGACCAGGCCATCCAGCGCGTCGGCGTCGAACTCGGAACGGCGCATCCCGATCTGTCCGATGAACTGCGGCTGATCGGCCTCGAACTGCGGGCCGGCAAGGCGCGGTCCGAAGCGCTGCACAATCTCGGCGCCCGCACTGGCGTGGACGACATCGTGTCGCTGGTGGCGATGCTGGTCCAGACGGACAAGTTCGGCACGAGCGTGGCGCAGTCACTGCGCATCCATTCGGCAACGCTGCGGACGAAGCGCCGCCAGCGCGCCGAGGAGGCTGCGGCGAAGACCGGCGTGAAGATGGTGTTCCCGCTCGTGTTCTGCATCTTCCCGGCGCTCTGGGTGGTGACGCTTGGACCGGCGGTCATCAAGTTCATCGAAGTGCTCCTGCCGCTGGGCCAGCAGCAATGACGGCCACCGCCACCGCCATTCAGCCGTCGGTCGCGCCGCCGGTTCCACGGACACTGGCCGACACTGGACTGTCGATCGACCACGTCGAACAGCTCCTGCTCAAGACGCTCTACACCGGTGAGCTGACGGGCACCGCGATCGCAGAGGCGATGTGCCTGCCATATTCGATCCTCGAGTCGCTGATCGAGCGCGCCCGTGCCGAGCGGCTGCTCGAGGTGCGCGGCGCGACCGGGACGGGCAGCGCCAGCTACCGGTACATGCTGACGGACCTCGGCCGCGATCGCACCCGTGAGTATCTCAGCGTCAACGGCTACATCGGGCCGGCGCCAGTTCCGCTCAATCAGTACTGCGAGATGATGCGCCGGCTGCAGGCGGGGCGCGGGTTCGTCGAACGCGATCGGCTGCGTACGGCCTTTTCGCATCTCATCATCAGCGACGCGCTGCTCGAGCAGCTCGGCCCGGCCGTCAACGCCAACAAGGCGATCTTCCTGTACGGCCCTCCGGGCAACGGCAAGACCGTGGTTGCCGACGGCATGGGCCGCGCGATGGGCGGCGACATGTACGTGCCGCACGCCCTCGATGTGGATGGCGCCGTGGTCACGATCTACGATCCGATTGCGCACGAGACGCTCGAACCGGAAGAGACCGGATTCACGCTGCTCGCCGAGGCGCCGCGCGATCGCCGCTGGATTCGCATCCGCCGGCCGGTGGTGGTCGTCGGCGGCGAGTTGACGCTGTCGATGCTCGACCTGACGTTCAACCACGCGTCGAAGTTCTACGAAGCGCCGGTGCAGTTGAAGGCGAATGGCGGCGTGCTGCTCGTGGACGACTTCGGCCGGCAACGGATGCGCCCGGAGGACCTGCTGAACCGGTGGATCGTGCCGCTCGAAAGCCGCATCGACTTCCTCACACTGCACACCGGCAAGAAGTTCCAGGTACCGTTCGACGTCCTCGTCTCCTTCGCGACGAACCTCGATCCCGCCCAGTTGGCCGACGAGGCGTTCCTTCGCCGTATCCCCTACAAGGTTCCCATCCAGGATCCGACGGCGGAGCAGTTCGCCCGTATCTTCGAGTTGAACTGCCGGAAGTACGACGTCGAGTTCGATCGCGACATGCTGCTGTACCTGCATGCGCGCCATTACACCCCGGTGTCGAGACCGCTCCGCGCCTGTCAGCCGCGCGACCTGATCGAACAGGTGGTCGCGTTGTGCCGCTACCGCGGCGTCAAGCCGGTGCTGACGACTGAAACACTCGACGCGGCCTGCACGGCCTATTTCATCGATCGCGCGGACGCCTGACGTGACCCGGCGGCTGCCCGATAAGAGTGCTGGTGCACTGGTGCCGTTCGACGTCGAATTGATGGCCGTCCCACAAACCGTTGCAATGCACTGGCGTGAAGGCGAGGCACACACGTGCTGAACCTGTCGCCTGGTCCGATGCCGCGACGAGAGCTCGAGCCGCTGGCGCAGCCGCGGTGGGCCGTCAAGGCGAGAGCCGAGGTGCTCGATCAGCCGGTCATCGCGACCCCGTCCATGCTGCGCGCTGCCGGCCAGACGCGAGCCTTTGCCAATGTGCTCGGGACGGTGCGACACGGTCTCCAGCAGAACGATCGGTTGATCGTCGTGACCGGCGACAGCGGAACGGGCAAGACGCTGCTGTGCCGCGCGCTGATGGAGGAAGCGGAACCGCGGCTGCACATGTCCGTGATGCTCCAGCCGCCGGCCACGCCGGAGGACCTGCTGGCGCAGTTCCTGCGTGACGTCGGCGTGCTCGACAACGGGACGTCCGCGATGCTGATGTCGCGCAACAGCCTCATGCTCGCGCTGCAACGCTTCCTCGAGTCGCTGATCCCGCTCCGGCGCCGCGCGGTGATGGTGATCGACGAGGCGCAGCACCTCACGCCGATGGTGCTGGAACAGTTACGCCTGGCGCTGAATTTCGAAACCGGTGACGCCGCGTTGTTGCAGGTCGTCCTCGTGGGGCAGCCCGAGCTCGACACGCTACTCCGCTGGCCCGAACTCAAGCGGGTGGCGCAGCGGATCTCTCGCCGTTGTGAGCTTGGCGGCGTCGAACCGGACGAGCTCTCGAGTTACGTCGAGGAGTGTCTCGAGCGTCAGTCACCGGGCGGGTTGGTGCGGTTGACGCCAGCAGCGGAGCGCACCCTGGCGTCGCTGTCGCACGGTGTGCCGCGTCTCCTCGATCGACTCTGCGTGCACGCCCTCGAACTGGCGACGACCGAGAACACGCGGCGGATTGAACCGCGGGCGGTGAAAGCGGCTGCGAAGCGGCTCGGTCTGCAACAGCCGGCCCGCCGTGTCGGTTCGCGTACGGTGTACGCCGGGGCGGCCGCGGTCGCGGCGTCGGCCGTGCTCGCCGCGGGCGTGTGGATGTGGACGCACAACACCGTGGTGAAGGCAGCGCCGGCGGCAGTCGGTGGCGCGCCGGTCGCGGTCGCCGCGGGTGTCCCTGCCGAGTCAGAGGTGACGAAACCGATTGAGACAGCTGGCGGCCTGACGGTCACGGTCGCGTCGTTCCGGACCGAGTCGCGCGCGCGGGCAGTGGTGGCGCAGCTCGTTGACGAAGGGTTTCCGGCATTCGCGCGCAGCAACTCGGAAACGGGACCCTATCAGGTCATCGTCGGTCCCTATGTGTCGGCAGACGAGGCGACCGCGGTACAGCGATCACTCCTGGCGAAGGGCGTGAGCGGGACCGAGGTGCGGATCGAGACGACCGATCTCAGCAAGGCGGCGTGGCGGTGATCGCCAGGGTATGTTCTTCCTGACGCTTCACGGGCGGCGCCGTTACACCAATCTATGGAGGCGTGAGCAGCGGCCACTCCGGAGTTCTCGCCCCCGGCCGTTCGCCGTCGCAACCTACCCGCCGGGCAGTCTCTCCCGGTGGATACGGTGGCCGTTTCGAACCTCGCTCGGAATGGCCTCCGTCCTTGTCGCGGCGGGTCTGGCGTCCGCTGCCGAAGTGCGACTGCAGCGGATCCTGCTCTTGCCAGTCGCAGATCGTTCGTCTGTGGTACTCGAGCTCACGGCCGAACCGCAGCAGGTCTCCACGCGTCGGATCAGCGATTCGGTCTTCGAAGTCGAGGCCGGTCCTGGCATCGCCGGTGCGGTGTCGCAGACGCTCAAGGCTCCGCCCAACGTGCGGTTCGTCGACTCGGTGACCGTTCGCGTGATGCCGACGCCGGCCGGTCCGGTCGTCCGGGCGCGCATCATGCTGACGTCGGCAGCGCAGGCGATGGTGCGGTCCTCCGGTCGCCGTGTGTACGTCGATATCTCTCCAGCCACCACGCAATCGCCACCAGTTGCGGCCGTATCGAGCGTTGCAGCCGTGGCGGCGCCGCGCGCCGCAGCGCCCGTGGACAAAGCTTCGACGCCGGCGCGGCCCACGGTGGAGGAGGCCTATCGATCCGGCGTGCGCCCGGTCCTCACCAAGCTGAAGGAGCTGGCGCCCTTCGCGATGTCCGCCGCCGGCGGTGATCCGAGCGTGACCACGGCGCTGCTGCCAACGCTCGCGACCATGCGCGCATCCCTGGCGGCGCTGGAGCCGCCGGACGCCGCGCGCGGGAGTCACGCCACAGTGCTGGCCGCCGTCGACCGCATCATCCGATCGCTGGCGCCGGATTACACCGGTGACCGGACGACGTCCGTCCGCCAGTCGATGACAACGATAGAGGTGGTGGGAGAGGTGTTGGGGGAGTGAAGAAATTGACGGATTGACGAATTGACGGATTGACGAATTTGGCTATCGAACGGCAATCCCACAATCAATTCGTCAATCCGCCAATTCGTCAATCCGTCAATTTCTTGATCGTTTATCTCGCCGCCCGCATCGGCACGATCACGCTCTCATCGTGCGCGGCCGCTTTGCGCGAGGCCTGGCGGGCGCGCTGGAGCAGCGCCTCAAAGCGCGCATTGCGTGGATCCCGTTCGTGCAGGTCCTGCGCGATGTGGAGTGCCTCGGCGAACTCGCCGTTGGTGAGATATGCGCTCGCGAGCATCTCCTGCGCGCGATCGGCGGCATCCAGGCGATCCGCGTCAACGGCGACCTCGACGAGCCGGACGATTGCTGGCGCGTACGCGGGTGCGGCGGCGGTGAACAGCTCGAGGGCCGCGATCGCCGAGTCCCATGCCTGCGCATTGATCCACGGCTCGAGCGCGAGTTCGGCCAGCGAATAGGCCATGTCCGGGGCCTCGTTCGCCAGCGAGCACGCCAGCTCGGCGACACAGGTGATGCCGTCGCTCGATTCGGTCGCCAGCACCGACGCCATCGGCATGGCGACGTCGCTGCGGCCGGCGTGCAGGAACAGGTCGATCGCCGCGGCGCGAGTGGCCGGGTCGTCACCAATCACCGCGGGCGACAGGAACTCGAGCGCCTGATCGACGTCGCCGTCGCGCAGGTACTCGCAGGCGAGCGTCGCGGCGGAGCCGAGATCGGCTGGATCCAGGCGGAACGCCTCGCGCAACAGTTCGCGCGCTTCCGTGAGCTCGCCAGCCTTCCGCATCACGGCCGCGAGGGTGCGGCAGTCGCGGGCGTTCGTCGCGTACTTGCGGCCGCGGGCGAGATCGCCGGACTGGACGCACAGGTCGAACAGTTTGCCCGACGCGCCGCTGCCGGCGGGGTCGAGGGAGGCCGCGCGTTCGAGCGCGTCGATCGCGCGCGGGATTTCGCCGCGCGAGATCCGCCGCTCCGCAATCCGCATCAGGTGCGAGCACGCGGCGGCAATGTCACCATTGGCCGCCGAGGCACCGGCAAGTTGCTCGAGCGCGTCTTCGTCGCCGGGCCGCAGCACCAGGACCTTCTCGAGCACATTGGCCGCCCGGGCATGCAGCCGCTGGCCCGTCAGGCCGGTGGCGATGTCCCGGTATTGCTTGACGGCGGTGTTCACGTCGCCGCTGCGGGCATGAAGCGACGCCAGCAGGATGGCGGTGTCCCAGTCGGCGGGTGACTGCTGGACGACCTTGTTGTACTCGGCGATGGCGGCGGCAATCTTGCCGACCCGGAGCAGCTTCTCGGCGGTCCGTAAGGTAGTGGCGTGTTCGGTGGGCTTTGCAGACACTGATGGTTGGCCTCAGGCCGGTCGCAGGGCAAACACCATTCCGTGCCGCTGCCGCGACGTCTTACGCAGTTCTCCCGCGAATTCGCGCGGTTTCCTCGACAGGTTCGTCGGCGGGGCCGCTGCGGGTCGGTCGACCCGATCGCAATTTTCGACGTTGGAATTACGGAATCGTCATCGCGCTGACGAGGATGGTGGAGGCCCGGCGGGCGTCAACCTCCTGCATGTTGACGCATCTGCAGTGCTGACGAATGTTCAGGCGCCGACGACCAGCCACCAGGTTCCGACCGTCAGCGCCAGAACCGAAGCCGCCAGCATCATTCCCCTGTGAGCCCACGCGACATGCCGCAGCTGGACGCCAATAGCGCCGACGAAAGCAGCGAAGGCCGTCATCGCGACGACGGTGCCCACGCCGAACGCGCAGATATAAAGGAGAGCGGCGCTGCGCGTCGGCAGCGCCAGCGCCGGCAGGACGCCGAAAAAGTGTGAACTTCCGGCGACGCCATGGAGGATCCCCATATAGAACGACGCGTGTGCGTGACCCAGCCGCCGCATCCACCGGGGACCCGTCCGGACGTGCACGTGGTCGTGCGTGACCGAGCCATGAACGTGCGGCAGGGCTCCGATTCCCAAACCGCGGCGAAGCGCCCACAGTCCAATCGCAATCAGGGCACCGCCGACCAACCGTTCGCTCCACGCCGAGATCACGTCCACCGGTGGCAGCACGTCGCGAAGCAGTACCGCGATCAGGGCGACCACGACGACGCCGGACGCGTGACCGACGCCCCAGGTCCACCCGGCGATCCAGCCGCGCTCCCGATCGGACGCAGCGATCGGCGCCACCGCGGCGAGGTGGTCGGGGCCGGAGAGCACGTGTACGAGTCCGGCGAGTGCGCCGGTGACGATGGTCAGCATGCGTGATGTCGTTTCGGCGGACCGAAGCGTTCCTGGCAGACCTGAAGGTCTGTCCTACGAGGTCTTTCTGGCGGACCTGAAGGTCCGCCCTACTTGGGTGCCATCCGGATGGCACCGTCGAGGCGAATCACTTCGCCGTTGAGCATCTCATTCTCGAAAATGTGACGCACGAGCGCCGCATATTCCTCGGGACGACCGAGCCGCGGTGGAAAGGGTACCTGCTGCGCCAGCGATTGCCGCGCCGCGTCCGGCAGTCCGCTCAGGAGCGGGGTGTCGAAGGTGCCAGGGGCGATCGTCATCACCCGAATCCCCATCCGAGCGAATTCGCGTGCGATCGGCAGTGTCATCCCGACGATTCCGCCTTTCGACGCTGCGTAGGCAGCCTGTCCGATCTGGCCGTCGAACGCGGCCACCGACGCGGTATTGACGATCACGCCCCGCTCGCCGCTGGGCAAGCGGATCGTTCGACGACATCGCCGCGGCAGCCAGCCGGATCACGTTGAACGTGCCGATCAGGTTGATCTGGATCGTGCGCGCGAAGTGTTCCAGTGGCTGTGGTCCTTCCCTGGGCAGCACGCGCTCGGCAACGGCGATCCCGGCCGCATTCACCACGCCGTCGAGCCTGCCGAATGTCGCGACCGCGGTATCGACGGCGCGCTGCACTTCGGCGTCGCTGGTCACGTCGGTGCGGACGAAGCGGACCGCGTCGCCATGCTGCTCGACCTTGCGAGCACCTGTCTGCTCGTTGATGTCGATGATCACCGCGCGGCCACCAGCCGCGATCACCATGTCGGTCGTCGCGCCGCCCAGCCCTGACGCGCCGCCGGTGACCAGCACGGTTCGTCCGTCGAGACGCATCCGTCGATTGTACGTGGGTCGAAGCGCGTCAGCGTCACCTCGCGGGGCTGACAAGGCCCGCGCCACGTCGGATGTGCGTGTCTCGCCACCTGACAAGGCCCGCGTCACGTCGGATGTGGGTGCCTCACGACCTGACAAGGTCCGCGGCTTGTCGAGTGTTCACGTCGCCCAGGTCGACGGAGAACGCGCGGCATCCTGCGGGGTGACGAAGGCATCCACTTGGCGCGCCTCCGATTCCGGCGCGCGGGAAGCGACAGGGTTCGAGCGGAGGCGAATTTCCCGGCCGCAGCATCGGCGAGCGCGACACGGCATTGCCCCCGCGCGGCGTGAATCTCGCTCATGCGGCGATGCATCGATCGGTTCCCATTGCGTGCGGGGACACACCACGCCGGGTCGGAATTTTCGCGTCAGAGTAAGATTCGCCGGATGATGCTCGGGCGGCGGCGTTTTCTCTCGGCAGGGCTTCCGATTGTTCTCGCTGCGTGCGGTTCCAGCAGCAACGGCAGCAGCGGTGGCACGCGACGGCTCTCGATCGCCACCGGCGGAACGGGTGGCGTGTTCTATCCGTACGGAGGCGGCATCGCCAAGGTGCTCACCGAGCACCTGCCGAATACCGAGGTCACCGCCGAGGTCACCGCGGCCTCCGTCGACAACCTCAAGTTCATCAAGCAGGGCAACTCGGACCTGGCGTTCACCATGGCGGACATCGCCGCCGACGCGGCCGCCGGACGCGACGCGTTCAAGGAGTCCGGCGCCGTGCCGGTACGCATGCTGGCGGTTCTGTATCCGAGCTATACGCACCTGGTGACGCTGGCGAACAGCCGCATCAACAAAGTCGCGGATCTGAGGGGCAAGGTCGTCTCGACCGGAGCGCCAGGCGCCGGCACCACCGTGCTCGCCGAACGTATTCTGGCGGCGGCCGGGCTCGATCCGGCGCGAGACATTCGCGCGCACAACCTTGGCGTCGCTCAGTCGGTGGATGCGCTGAAGGACGGGAAGGTCGATGCGTTCTTCTGGAATGGCGGCATCCCGACGGCGGCCATCCTCGACCTGGTGAACACACCGGGAATCACCGCCCGCGTCCTGCCCCTGGACGACGTCCTGCCGGAACTGCACCGGCGGTACGGCAACACGCTGTATTACCAGATCGTCATTCCCGCTGCGACCTACAAGATGCCCGCCGACGTTCCCGTCATCGCCGTCGCCAATCTTCTCGTCGTCTCGGAGACGATGCCGGAGCCGCTGGCGCACGACATCACGAAGGTGCTGTTCGAGCAGCAGCCGACGCTCGCGACCATACACCCGCAAGCGAAGGAACTGTCGGTGGAGCATGCGCTGACCGGTGCGTCGGTGCCGTTCCATCCAGGGGCAATCCGTTACTACAAGGAACGCGGCGTCTGGAAGGACTAGCGGCCCTGTATTGACGGGAAGCGTTGAGACGGCAACGGCGAGCAGCCGGCCACGACAACGCCAAGTCGAACGAAGCGGCCGATCCTGGATCACCAAGGACATGTCACTAGACGTCATCGAAACCGAGACGCCGCAGCGGCGTCTCGACGGCTGGACCGGCCGCATCGCGACGGTGCTGGCGTTCGCCCTCGCGGTCTACGCGCTCTACTGGGTCGTCGGCATCATCGCCCCGCAGATCTATCGCCCGACATTCCTGCTAATCGCCCTGATCATCACGTTTCTCACCTATCCGGGCCGAGCGGGCCAGCATCGCGTCACGATCATCGACCTGCTCCTGATCCTCGCCTCGATCGCGTCGCTCGTCTGGCCGATCGTCGACATGGAGCGATTCGTCTATCGCGCCGCCACGCCGATGACGGTGGATGTGGTCCTGGGCGGCGTGTTGATGGTGCTCGTCCTGGAAGCCACGCGTCGTACCGTCGGATGGATCCTGCCGGTCACGGCTGTCGGATTCCTCGCGTATGCGCAGTTCGGCGCCGTGCTCGATCGCCTCGGTCTGTCGCTGATCGCGCACCGCGGCTATCCCTTCGGTCGCGTCGTCGGAACGCTCTACATGACGCTCGAGGGCATCATGGGGGTCCCGCTCGACGTGGCGGCTACCTACATCGTCCTGTTCACCATCTACGGCGCGATCGTCGAGCACAGCGGCGCGGGCCGGTTCTTCGTGGACTGGGCGATGGCCGCGATCGGACGTTCCAGTTCGGGCAGCGCCCCCGGTCGTACCGTGACACTGGCCGGATATCTGCTGGGAGCGGTCTCAGGCAGCGGCGTCGCCAATACCGTCATGCTCGGATCCGTCTGCTGGCCGATGATGCGGCGGTCCGGGTATCCGGCCGACACGGCAGGAGCGATCTTCGCCGCGGCCGGAATCGGCGCGATTCTCGCGCCGCCGGTCATGGGCGCCGCCGCCTTTCTGATCGCGGAGTTCCTCAACGTTCCGTACCTCGACGTCGTGAAGATGGCGATTATTCCTGCCGCTCTCTACTACCTGTCGATCGTGCTCACGGTGGAAACCGATTCGCGTCGCCTGGACCTGGCGCCGGGCGTGGTCGCACAGCGCACGCTCAGCGCCGTGACCCGAGAAGGATGGTTCTATTTCTTCTCGCTGATCGCCATTGCCGTCCTGATGGCAACCGGCGTCACCGCATTCCGTTCGGTGTTCTGGGCCACCGTCGTCGCGGCCGCGGTGAGCTTCGCCTCGCGTGAACATCGCCTGACGCCCCGGCGGCTGGCCCAGGCGCTCGCGGCCGGTGGCGCCGGAGTGGTTCCCGTGGTCGCGACGACCGCGACGGCGGGCATCATCGTCGGTGTCGTGACGCTGACCGGACTCGGCCTGAAAGCCGCATCGCTGATCGTCACGCTTGCGCACGGCGCGCTGCTGCTGACGGTGCTCTACTCCGGCGTGGCGGTGTGGATTCTCGGTCTCGCCGTGCCGGTGACTGCGTGCTACATCATCGCTGCCGTGATGATCGTCCCGGCGCTGACGCAGGTCGGTGTCCCGGTGGCCGCCGCGCACATGTTCGTCTTCTACTATTCCGTGCTCGGCGAGGTCAGCCCGCCAACCGCGCTGTCGCCCTTTGCCGCGGCAGCTCTCACTGGTGGCAACCCGTTCCGGACGACGATGATCTCGTGGAAGTACTGCCTGCCCGCCTTCGTGGTGCCGCTGATGTTCACCTTGAGCCCCGGCGGTCGCGGTGTGCTGCTGGACGGATCGCTCGCCGACATTGTCTGGATCAGCGTCGTGGCCGCTGCCGGCATCGCCGCCATCGCGGCCGGGACCGGTGGCTACGTGCGGCGTGCGGCCTCACCGATTGAGCGTGGAATGCTCGTGGCGGGAGGACTGGCGATGTTCGCCGGGACAGCGCGTCCCATCACGGTCGGCGCGATCTTGATCGCGATAGCCGTCGGATGGCACATGCGCAGGCATGCTGGAATCATGAATCGCGAATCGTGAATGGAACCCCGGAGTTCTTCCCCCGTTTCCTCCATTCGCGATTCACGATTCACGATTCACGATTCCCGATTGTCCTATTTCGTTCCCGCCGCGGTCCCCGCAGGTTCGATCCGCAGCACCGCGCCGGGCTTTTCGTCGGTCAGTACGTAGAGCAGTTCGTCCGGTCCCATGCGGATGTCGCGCATGCGCTGATGGAGCTCGTCGAGCAGCCGTTCGCGGCGCAGTTCCTCGAACTTCTCGTTGAAGAGGACCCGCTCGACGTGACCGGTGCCCGGGATCTCACCGGTGCGCATCGATCCGACGAAGACATCGCCCTTCCACTTCGGCAGCTTGTTGCCGGTATAGAAGGTCATCCCTGACACGGCAATCGCCGGGACCCAGTAGACGATGGGTGGTTCAAACCCGATGTGACCTGGCACTTCCGTCTGCCAGGGGCCGGTGTAATTGCGACCGTAGCTGACCTTGGGCCACCCATAGTTCTTGCCGGCGACCAGTACGTTGATCTCGTCGCCGCCGTTCGGACCATTTTCGTTTTGCCACATCTCGCCGGTGGTGGGATTCATCGCGAGACCGAGAGAGTTGCGATGGCCGAGCGTGAAGACCTGCGGCTTGGCGTCGGTGCGCCCGACGAACGGGTTGTCCTTCGGCACCGTGCCATCGTCCATCAGACGCAGGACCTTGCCTTGCTGGCTGTTGAGATCCTGGGCGGCGCCCCCACCCGTGGTCATGTAGACGTGATTCGTCCGGTCGAAGGCCACGCGGGCGACGCCCGCCGCGCCGGGGTCGGTGACGAAGATGTCTTTCATGCCGACGATGGTCTTGCCATCCCACGTGCCACGCGCCAGCGCGACGACGCTGCGCGGTCCGTCGTTGGTCTTCGTGTAGGACAGATACACGTACTTGTTCTGGGCGAACTGCGGATGCAGCACCACGTCCATATACCCGTGGACCGCGCCGGGCAGGCCCGATGTGCCGGCAAACTGCCCCTTCGGCAGCCCGGCCATTGGTTGCGGATCGAGCACGCCGTTGCGAATCACGCGCATCTCGCCTTCGCGCGTGGTCACGAGCATGACGTTGTCGGGGAGGAAGGCGATGCCGAACGGGTAGCCGAGGCCGTTGGCGACGGCCGTGACCTTGATCCGCATCCCTTCACCGGTATCGAATTCGACCGGCATTTTCGGGAGCGGCTTGCCGGCCAGGCCCGTAGGGGCCACCGGGATGCCGCCCTGGAAAGGCACGTTCTGCTGGCGCGCGATGACCATCGCGCTGGCGAAAACGGCCAGCACCAGCGCAAGAGCGGAAATCCGTTTCACGAGTAGCCTCCTTGGATCTGAGGAGTATAAGTCGAGGTTCGGCCCGTCTCAGAGCCTCACGGTTTTGCCGGAACTTTGCCGGTCACCGAACTGTTGCCACTGACCCGCGGGCCCCCGGAGGTGTAACATCTGCGGCGGATCCGGCCGTCGGCGGCCCCTGGGTGACCTGCACGTCCTCATTGAGGTAGGACCATGCACAACCGGCGCGTTTCGCGGTGGCAGATCGGACTCGTTTTCGTCCTCGCACTGGTTCCCTGGGTCGTCCTTCATGGCGCCGATCCGTCGATCGTCATCGCTGCCCAGCAGAATGACGCCGCTGCGGTCAGGGCGTTGATCAGTAAAAAGGCCGATGTGAACCAGCGGGCCGGGGATGGGTCGACGGCCCTGCTTTGGGCCGTCTACAACGCCAACCTCGAGCTCACGCGTGCGCTGCTTGCGGCCGGGGCAACCCCGGATGCCGCCAATCGGTACGGTGTGACCCCGCTGTTGCAGGCGAGTCGCACCGGCGATGCCGCCACCATGGCCGCGCTGCTGAAGGCCGGCGCCAGCGTGGGCAAGCCCCACTCTGACGGGGAGACGCCGTTGATGGCGTCGGCACGAACCGGCAACGTGGACGCCGTACGGTTGTTGATCGAGGCCGGCGGTGACGTCAACGGGTCGGATTCGTATCAAGGCGAGACGGCGCTGATGTGGGCGGCGGCCGAAGGACATGCGGCTGTCGTCGAACTGCTGCTGAAGGCTGGCGCCGACGCGAACCGCGCCGCGCGCGTCACCACGATCGAGGATCGCAAGAACTCTGACCATCCCACCGGTGGGCTCACGCCGCTGATGTTCGCGGCGAGAAACGGCCACGAAGCGGTCGTCCGCGCGCTCGCGGCCGCGGGTGCCGATCTGAAGGCGGCGAATGGTGATGGTGCCACGGCGACCGTCATCGCCATCGTCAACGATCGGTTCGATCTCGCGAAGACGCTGCTCGACCTCGGTGCCGATCCGAATGACGGGTCGCTCTACTTTGCCGTGGACATGCACGATGCGACGAGCGACATGCGCGCGCGCGACGGCTCGCGGCTGCGCGCCAATCATCCGAACACGCTGACGTCGCTGGATCTCGTGCGTCTGCTGCTGGATCGCGGCGCGGATCCGAATAAACCGTTCGTCGGTCAACTGCATTCGACCACGCTGTGCTGTGGGGAGCAGATCAACGCGACGCCCTTCTTCCGGGCGGCGATGGCCGCGGATGTCGAGGCGCTGAAGCTGATGATCGCCAGGGGCGCACAGATCGAGTGGAGTCCCACCGAGGTCAAGAAGGACACGGACAAGGACAAGCCGGCCGGTCGGGGCAATCCCAACGTCGGCAAGACGCCGGTGATGCTTGCCATGGTCGGCGGTCGCGGCGCCGCGTTTGCGGCGGGTCCCGGATTCGACCGGCTTGGCCCGCCCCCTTTCCGCGAAGAGTCGAATCGTGAGCCGGCTGACGCGGTGAAGGTGCTGCTGGCGGCGGGAGCGAATCCCAACGCGAAAGCCCCGGACGGCGCGACACCGCTGCACCAGGCGGTGGCGGCGCGGCAGGTTGCGATCATCCGCGCCCTGGTGGGCGCCGGCGCCAGGCTCGACGCCGTCAACCAGGACAACCTGACGCCGCTGCAACTGGCCGAGAAGCCGGAACCGCCGCCGCCTCCGGGTAACAACACGGACGCGCGGACGTGGAAGCCGAAACGCGACTCGCGCGAGGAGGTCATCGCGGCGGTGCGCGAGTTGATGGGTCTCGGTCCCAATGATCCGACGCCCCAGCCGCCCCCCGCCCCGTCGAAGGAGAAGGCCGACGACACCGACAAGGCCGAGGGCGCTCGATGAGAAGAGTCGTGGCACTCACGGCCGGCGTCTGGATGGCGGTCGCGGTCCTTGCGGCGCAGAGTCCAGGCGGGACCGCTTCGCGGATCCCGCCCCACGACCAGCCAGGCGGGACCGCTTCGCGGCAGTACAACCAGGTAGGCCGGGACAACCAGGTAGGCCGGGATCCGCGTAGCGGTCCCGGCAGCGCTAGCGGTTCCGGCGAGGCCGACACGGCGAAATACCGCACCTGGGTCAACCAGTACTGCGTGACCTGTCACAGCGGCCGCTCACCGCAGCCAGCCAACGATCCGCTGAACCTGGAAGCGGCCAGCCTTGACGATCCACTCAAGAGCGCGGCGACGTGGGAACGCGTCCTGCGGAAGCTGAGCGTCCGTGCGATGCCACCGGCCGGAGTGCCGCGACCCGAAGAGCGCGAGTACGCGGCGTTCACCTCCTGGCTGGCCGACTCGCTCGATCGGGCGTGGGCCGGACGCAGCACGCCCGGTGTCTATGTCATCCATCGCCTGAATCGCGCGGAGTATCGCAACGCGATTCGCGATCTCCTGGCGCTCGACGTCGATGTCGCGACGATGCTGCCCAACGACGGCGGCGATTTCGGCTTCGACAACATCGCGACGGCGTTGCGCACCTCGCCGCTCCTGCTCGACGGCTATGTGACCGCGGCGCAGCGCATCAGCACGCTGGCGATTGGCGACGCGAAAGCCGTCGCGGCGACGGCGGAGTATTCGATCAATCGCAATGTCAGCCAGAACGTGCGCGTCGACGGTCTGCCGCTGGGGACGCGCGGCGGCACCGTCGTGCGGCACATCTTTCCCGCCGATGGAGAGTACAAGCTGTTCGGACGCCTCGTTCGTGGCATCGAGGAGGGCTACGCGGGTGTCGAGAACGACCAGCCGGATACCTTCGTGATCACGATCGACGGTGTCGAGGTGTTCTCGTCCCAGATCGGCGGGCCCGAGGATCATGCCGCGCAGGCGAAGAGCATGAACGACATCCGGCCGATCATCGACGCGCGCATGACCGGGTCGGTGCGGGTCACGGCGGGCCCGCACGAGGTCGGCTTCACGTTCCGCGAGCGTCCGTTCCAGGCGCAGGACGTGTGGCAGCCGGCCCGGCGCGACAGTCAGGAAGTGCACATGACCGGCGGTCTGCCGAAATTGAAGACCGTCGGCATCGAAGGGCCCTACAAGGCGACCGGCGTCAGCGCCACGGCGAGCCGGACCCGCATCTTCGTATGCAGGCCCGCGTCGGGCGATGCGGCGGCGCGGCAGGCAAGGAGCGCGGACGAACAGGCGTGCGCGGCGCGCATCATCAACAGCCTGGCGCGGCGCGCCTACCGGCGACCGGTGACAGCACCGGATGTCGAGGCGCCGCTGGCTTTCTACCACCAGGCGCGCGAGGACGGCGGCGACTTCGACGCAGGTATTCGTGCGGCGCTGGCGCGCATCCTGTCGAGTCCCTCGTTCCTGTATCGTGTCGAGCGCGATCCGGCCGGATCCCTGCCAGGAACCGCGCATCCGGTCAGCCCGATCGACCTGGCATCGCGCCTGTCGTTCTTTCTGTGGAGCAGCATCCCGGATGATCGGCTGCTGACGCTTGCCAGCACCGGGCAGCTTCGCCAGCCCGCCATACTCGAAGCGGAAGTGCGCCGGATGATCAAGGACGCGCGCGCCGACGCGCTCGTCAGCAACTTCGCCGGGCAGTGGCTGCAGCTGCGCAATCTCGAATCGAAGGTGAACCCCGACCTGCTGACGTTCCCGGACTTCGACGACAACATCCGCACCGCTTTCCGTCGCGAGACCGAGCTGCTCTTTGGTCACATTCTTCGCGAGGACCGGAGCGTCCTCGAACTGCTCACGGCCGACTACACCTTCGTCGACGAACGGCTTGCCCGTCACTACGGGATCCCGGGCGTGTATGGAACCCGGTTCCGCCAGGTGGCGATTCCGGATCCGAATCGTCGTGGTCTGCTCGGCCAGGGAAGCATCCTGTCGCTCACCTCCATTGCCACCCGTACATCACCCGTCTATCGCGGCAAGTACGTCCTGAGCACGTTCCTCGATACGCCGCCGCCACCCCCGCCGCCCGTCGTGCCGACACTCGAGGACAGCACGAAGGCATCGGGCACGGCGCCGAAGACGGTGCGCGAGCAGCTCGAACTGCATCGACGTTCCCCGGCGTGCAGCGGCTGTCATCGAGTGATCGATCCGGTTGGCTTCGCTCTCGAACACTTCAACCCGGTGGGGCAGTGGCGGGACACGGGAGACGATGGCGCCCCGCTCGACTCGCGCGGGACCCTCGCGGATGGGACGGCGGTCGATGGTCCTGCCGCACTTCGGGATGCGATCCTCAAGCGGCCGGACGCGTTCGCGACCGTGCTTACCACGCGCTTGATGACGTATGCGCTGGGGCGCGGCCTCGAGCCGTCCGATATGCCGATCGTGCGGCAGATTGTCCGGAAGGCAGCCCGCGAGCAGTATCGTTTCGGTGCGATTGTGCAGGGCATCGTCGACAGCCCGCCATTCAGGATGCGGACGACTCAGGCCGGCGGCCAGGAGCCAGGCGGCCAGGAGCCGGGCGGCAGCGGCAAGGAATCAGGTGTCAGGGTTCAGGAGAGCGCAGCGAGGTAGCAGAGATGATCGTCACAAAGAAGCACTTGTCCCGGCGAACCTTCATCCGCGGCACGTTCGGCGCAGCCGTGGCGCTGCCGTTCCTCGACGCCATGGTGCCGGCGTTTGCTGCCACCGGCAGCGCCTCGCCGTTCCGTTTCGGCGTCGTCTACATGCCGTGCGGCGTGTATCCGGACACGTGGCATCCGGCTGAGGCCGGCAGCAACTTCGAGTTCAAGCCGGTGATGCAGCCGCTGCTGCCGCACCGGGATCAGATGGTGACGATCAGCAAGCTCACCGCACCCTGGGGCGAGTCGGTGCACGTCGGCGCTAGCTCCGCCTTCCTGAACGGCATTGGCCCGGTCATCGAGCGCGGTGCCACCGGCGATTCCTACAGTCACCTGCAGTCGAAGAAAACGCTCGACCAGTTCATCGCCGACCATGTCGCCGGCGACACGCCGCTGCACTCGATCGAAGTCGGCACCGAGGACATGGGGACGGCGGCGGGCGCGTGCGACGGCTTTCCCGTGCGTTCTGTTCGAAACGCTCGCCTGGCGCGATGAGAAGAGCCCGCTGCCCATCTCGATCAACCCGCGTGTGACCTTCGAGCGGATGTTCGGTGAGACCGGCACGCCGGCTCAACGCGCGGCGCGGCTGAAGGAGAAGCAGACGCTGCTCGATTCGGTGACGCAGGAGACGGCGAAACTGCGCCGGACGCTGGGTGCGTCGGATCGCGCGCTGCTCGACGAATACATGACCAACATCCGGCAGGTCGAGCAACAGCTCGATCGCATGGAAACGCGTCTCAATACGCTCACCGACAACCCGGACTCACCGATCGGCCTGCCGGAAGCCTTCGACGATCACATGACGGTGACGTACAACCTGATGCACCTGGCGCTGCAGGGTGACATCAGCCGCGTCTTCACCTTCATGATCGGCCACGAGCCGACGGACCGCAGCTACGCGCACATCGGCTGCCCGGAAACGCACCACAGCATCTCGCACCACGGCAACGATCCGGAGAAGCTCGCCAAATACGCGAAGATCGGCACGTATCAGATCACCAAGTTCGCCGAGTTCGTCCAGAAGATGAAGGACACGCGCGATGGCGACGGGACGCTGCTCGATCACTCCCTGCTCTACTGGGGCAGCGGCATGAGCAACGGCAACCTGCACGACCGCAGCAACCCGCCCGCGGTCCTGATGGGCGGCGCGCACGGCCGGCTCAAGGGCAACCGTCACCTGGTGGCGAAGCCCGGCGAGCCGACCGCCAACCTGCTGCTGGCGATCGCGCATCTGGCGGACGTCGAACTGGAGTCGATCGGTCCGAGTACGGGACGGTTCGATATCTGAAATTGTCGATTGACCAATTTGAGCATCGAAAGATTGATTGCAAATTCAACAATCAATCCTTCAATGTTCAAATTGGTCAATCATCAATTTCCTCCGACCACGATCATCTCGATCTCGCGTGTCGCGCGCGTCAGGGTCAGGCCCGCCTCGCGCTGCAGCGCCGCGATGAACGCATCGACGCTGTTGTGCGGGCCGCTCACCTCGATGTCGTATCGACCATCGAGGCCGGATTCGTCGATCACCGGGTGATTCACCACACCCTCGATCATCCGGGCGAGCTCCGCCATCGTCGTTCCGTGCATCGACAGCGGGCCCAGCGAATGGAGTGATGGCCCAGCAGTCGGATCTGGGACCGCCTGGAAAGACAGCGCCGAAGTGGTGGTGAACGCGAAAGACCCGCCACCGACGCCACCACTGGCGCAAACGGATTCATCCGATCGCATGATCTGCCCAGGCACACCGGCCAGTACGTACACATCGACGGTCCGACGCTCACGCGCGAGTGAGAGCAGCCGTCGGTCGAGGTCCGGCGGCACCTCGAGGCGGTTGGCGTCGACGTTCAGGACGTGAGCGAGCAGCGACTTCAGGGTGATCGCACTGGCGAAGAATCTCGCGGTATCACGATCGCGGTGTGGAGTGACCGGATGGCTAGCCAGGCCCATCGCACCGATGGGGCTGGACTGTTCGTTGACCAGAATGACGATCTGCTGTCTCACGTCGTCGAGCCGGAGGCCGTGCACGTTGAGGAGTTCAGCCGCAATGGTGCTCCTCTCGTGGAGCAGACCTAACAGCAGATGCTCAGGCCCGATGTAGTTGTGGAGCAGCCGGTCGGCTTCCATGGCGGCGAACTGGAGGACGCGTTTCGCCGCATCGCTGAACGGAATCTCGACCGACGTCGGAATTTTTTCCTCGAACACGAGCCGCGCTTCGATCTCGCGCCGAAACGCGTCGGGATTCAATCCTGCGCGGCTGAAGATCCTCGAATCGAGGCCTTTCCCTTCTCTGATCAGGCCGAGCAGGAGGTGCTCAGGCGTGATCGAGCGATGGCCTAATTGACTGGTCTCGTAGCGGGCGAAGAAGAGGATGCGGCGGGCGCGGTCCGTGTAGCGTTCGAACACAGGTCCATCCTGGATTGACGACTGACGAATCTATTCTTGCCCCGGGCGCGGAACTGCGATATATCCGGCGCCGTCAGACGCGGCTCGTCCCGGCGTTCTCCGGATGCGGAAGATTGTCAGGTTCAGCTGGATACGCTAGCCCAGCATTTCGAGCCCTGCTGAACGACAGCTCTGAGGAGACGCGCCATGGGCCCGGATGAGTCGCCGGCCGAGCCATCAACGAGGGAGCCCGTCCGGGTCTTCATCTCGTATAAACGAGACATCGAACCGGATCAATCGGTCGCTTCCTTTCTCCACCAATCCCTCGTCAGTCAGGGTCACAGCGTTTTCATCGACATCGAGATTCCGCCCGGGCGTGACTGGGAAGAGGTGATCTCGAGCGAAATCACCAACTGCGAATTCTTTGTCGTCCTCCTGACCAAAGCCTCAACGGCCCCGGGCTTCGTCGTCGCGGAGACCGTTATCGCGAAGAATCGGGAAGACGCCGTCAGGCGGCCGCAGATTCTGCCCATCCGCCTTGCCTACACCGACAGCCTGCCACTGCGTCTGAGCGGCGCCATCGGGCATCTACAGCATTTCGAGTGGAACGATCCGGGCGACAACGACGACCTGCTCGCGGCAATCAACGGCGCCATCACGAAGGCGACCAAGCCAACGGCGCGCCGGACGTCGCTCGTGCGTGGAGACCACTTCATCATCACGGGCGGCCTGTGGCAATCCCCCGGGCAGCGCGAATCTCTGTCCGGCACGACCATCGTACCCGTCACCACGGCGCAAGAAACCGGCCTTGCCGTCACCCGCGCGAACGGACCGGGATTGTTCGGGATCAGAGTGCTCGAGAACGGGGCTCTCGAGGTGTCCATTTGGAAAGGCTCGCCCTATCGGGCCGTGCGCAGCGAGCCCGGGCAATTCATACGGATGCTCGATGGAGACTCTCACGCCTGGTGTTTCGTCAGCCACCGGGCCGACGAGCCGCTCCTGCTCAAGCGTCCCGATCAACGGAAGGATCCCATCGTCATCAGTTTCGATCAGGATCTGGTACGCGCCGTGTGGACGATCACTCACGAACGCGGGACAAACCGCGAAAACTTCCTGATCGTGGCGAAAGAGTCGGCGGCACGGTGAAGGAGTCTGGTATGAACGGTTCGGACAGCGCGCTGTGGTTCAAGATCAACGAGGACAAAGGTGGCGAGCTTCTGTATTTCCGTCGCCGTAATGGCAAGTTGTGGAAGCTGGGAGACGGAACGTTCGGCGTTGTGTATGTCGTCCACAGCGAGCTCCGCGGGAATGATTTCGCGGTGAAGCTGTTGTACGACAACGAGTCCACCACGCCGCGGCCCCTGAGCCGGTTGCCGCGCGAGGCGGTCACCGCGATCACGGAGCGCGTGCTCGAAGAAGCTCGCTGGTCCGCCGAGCACAGTCGTACACTGCTCGAACTGGTCGCGGCCAACTATCAAAACCCCGACGGGCTCGCGCTCGCTGCCTCCAGGACCGATCTTCCCGACTGGAAAAACGTGCTCGAGCAGATACGCAGGCGCGCCAATTCCACTGCCGTCGAACGGTTCAACCGCGAGTCGCGCGTCTCCGGCATCATTCGCGCCGACCAGCTGAGTCGTAACAGCCATGCGCAGATCAGCGGGACCGTGGACATCATCGGCAGCACGCAGCGTTTCCGCTCGTACCCCGCCTACGAACAGTTGCAGAACGACTTTCGGGAAAACGGCGTGTCGGTATCCGATTACGCCTTGGTCATGGATAAGTACGAGTTCAGCCTCAAGGATCTGCTCGAACGCGGACCGGCGGACGCCTCGTTCGGCATCGCGCCATCCATATTGGAAGAGGTGTTCACGAACAGCCGCATCCCGGACGCACTCGCCACGGCCATGTCGGACCGTTCGGCTCTCGAACGCCTGATCGCCGAACAACCGTCGGTGGATGAACCACAAAAGAAGCGGCTCGTCGACGCGATTGAGGCACCCGCCGCCGGCTACGAACTGCTGAAGCGGATGACGTTCGATGACAGGATCCGCACTGCGTTGCCGTTCCTGCGTGACATCGTGGTCGGTCTGAGCCGGCTGCATCGAGTGAGTTACGCCAACGGAGGTCCTCTATTTCACCTCGATATCAAGCCAGCCAACATCTATGTCACGCGTGACGACACCAAGGGCATCGTGTGCGCGCTCGGTGATCTGGGTTTCCTGCGGCCCGAGCCGCAGTTCGACCGGACGATGGATACGTCCGTCGACGACTTGCCATTGGGGACGCTTCACTACCGGTCACCCGAACAGAAGGAGCACTTCGACGTCGCCAACGTCGAGGTGAACGTCCGCGGCGACGACGTGTTCCTGGACGTTCGCGATCCGAAGTTCGCCGGCAGTTTCATCGAGAAGGGCGACAGCGTGCTCTTCAGCCGCGACAAAGCCCGCATCCGACACGTCATCCAGGAAATCTTTCCGGGAACAGCCACCGCGCCGATTCGCGTTCTGATCACCGCCCGTTCCAATCAGATTAAGGATGGTGAACAAACACAGGTTCTGTTCCTGAAGCGGCAGGAGTACCGCACCGATCTGTTTGGTGCCGGTGCTATTGCGTTCGACATGATTTCGTGTGGGCGCTCGTCAGAACGCTTTTATGAAAGCATCCGGCGGTTCGAATTCGATGGCGGCAGCCGCGGCAGCGTGGAGAGCACAGTTGGCAAGTACCGGCGCGTCAAGGACGGTCTCGTTGACGAGCCGGAATTGATTCACATCTTCGAGCCGTTCCGCCATGGCTCCGACTATGCGCCGGAGGCCTTCGTCGACTTTATTCTCCGGTGCATGTTGTACAAGGCGGACAAGACGTTCTACGCGCCGCTGGAGAAACTGCTGCCGACACCGGAGCAGATCAACGACACGCCTTTCTTCGAGGATCCGAGGAGCAAGGCGATCGCCAACGCGCTCACGTACATCGACGCCGAACTCGACTACAAGAACAACGCCTACGCGCTCGACAATCCGCTCGTCACGCTGAAGCCGCCGAAGCCGCCGACGACCAAGGTCGATCGCCTGGAGACGATCATCAACCGTCTGCAGGCCCCCGGCTACGACTGGCGACTGCGCATGGCAGAAGGGGTGTACTACTACGAGAAGCTGACCGAACTGGTTCAGGATCGCACGAAGGCGCATGATCACCCGTTCCTGTATCAGATGCTCCCGGCCGGCATTCGCTGGCTCCCGGAGAACGACCAGTCGCCATTCCAATTCGCCTACTCTGCGTACGTGACCGAGCGTGACTACGAAACGGATCTCGTCGTCGGCGACATGGACAAGCTGCTGCGGACCGTGACCCACCCCTTCGTGCCGAACCAGATCGCGTACGCCAGACGGGAAATCATGCTGTCGAAAGTCGGCGGCACTGCCGGACCTCGGGCCGATCATGGTGAACGATGTGCGCTCCGTTTTCTGGATGCCGCCGTGTACGGCAAGGCAAGGAAGCGCGACTGGATTGTTTATCGCGGCACCGACGACCAGCGACATTTGTGGAAGATTGTGGAACTGGTGGAGGGTACCGGACAGGATCACATCGTCGTCAGCCCGATGGGCGAATCGCCAAACAGCCTGTTTGCTCCGGGACGCGGCGACCCGATCGAGGCGCTCTATTACAGCCGTGTGGTTCCCGGCAAGTACTACCTCGACGCGCTCGCGCTGCACTTGCTCAACCTGCTGGTGGCGAATTCGCCGTTCACGACGAATCAGCGGGAGAAGATCAACGTGGAAGATCTCGGTGAGCGCGCGCAGTCCGCACAACGGGAGCAGACGCGAACCTGGTTGGGGCGGGGCCTGTTGTTCCCCAGTGGCGGGGTCAAGACCGACTTGCGGGAAATCTATCAGTTCATCGCCCAAGTGTATGTGAATCTCACGTGGCACGCCAACAGCGCTTCGTACTACGGCAAGGCGGCCGGGGAACGCGAGGACGATCTGAATCCGAGCGAGTTCTTGCTCGACGTCGTGAACGATGCCAAGACGCTGCGCAACATGGTGGAAAACTTTTTCGCGGTGTCTCGCAACAGCTTCGAGAGCGAACGCCCGACCTTGCGGCGCCTGCAGAACGTCAGCGAGGATACCGAACGGGAAGCGAACAGCCTGCTGACGACACCGCTGGACATCAAACAGCTGATTGTCGAGGCGCGGCGCGCGCGCCTCTGAGAGGCCTGACGAACTGCTAATCGCAGGTTGCCGCGAGCGTCGTCACCGTGCTGACGTTGATCCCGTCCACGCCGCCATCTCCCAGCAGTATGCCGACAACGGCGACCTTCTGACCGACGAGTGGGGCGAGTGGCTGCAGGACGAACTTCAGCGCGTAGTGACGGTCGGCGCCCTGTCCGGCTGAAGCGGTACCGCCATCGATGGTCTTCACGCGTTCGGGCCTACTGGCGCTGATGATGCGCCAGCTCCTTGTCCGCTTCCTGCGGCGCGAGGCAACCGACCACGCGCGCCAGCGTCGTGGCGGGCAGTTCACCGCTGCTGCCTTCCTTTGGAACAATCTGCACGCTGGCACTGCTTGTCGGCGGTCAGTTCGTTCTGGCCGGCCGGGAGGTCGTTGCTGCGCAGGAGGAACGACACGATGTCGGCATAGACCGGAGCGGAGAGCGTCGTCGTCGACGTCTGACCCATCGGCATGTTCTTCGAGACGTAGTCGAGCAGATCGCCGACCGACTGTTCACGCCACTTGTTCCAGAACGAGGTGCCGACGAGCGATCGACCCATGCCGCCCTCGAGGCTGCCGCCATGACAGCGGGCGCAGGAGGCGGCGTAGGCGGACTTGCCGCGTTCCGCCTGCTCGGCGGTGTACGCGCCGTCCCAGACCGTTCGCGTCGGTGGAGACTGGGCCGCGAGTGTCACCAGCGTCGCGGCGTAAAACAGTGCCGAGCACATCAGCATGCGTGCCGGGCTGGACCTGGCGCAGCGCATCACACCTGCCCACCTTCCTCCGCATCATCTTTCGGCGTGACGCGGCGCTCGCGGCTCTCGCGAAGATAATGCGGGCTGACCGTCATTCCGTACGGCGTCTTCTGCGCGACCGCCGCCTTGTCTGTGGACAAACTCCACCTGCGCCTGTCGCAGTTCCTGGATCTCGGCCTCGGTGGCATCCCGCAGCGTGATCTCTTCGCGTGGCACGAACAGCACCTGTCCGATGGGGATGCTCGGTGAAACCGTGATGCCTTCGCCCGGTTGCAGGACGTAGCGGAATTCGGTTTCGTGCGTGTACCAGTCGGTCTCGACTCGAATGATCAGCATCGGCGCGATGGGGCGCTCGATCATGTTGAAGATCGGCGTATAGAGCGTGTCCCACCCTGCCGGCGTCCTGAAGTTGTAGGCGCCGCGCAGCGCGATCGCACCCGGCGGGGTGCCCATGTCCTCGGGGATCAGGAATACCCGCGTGACGGCGAGCGCCGCCTCGCGGGTGACCGACGCCGGGCTCATCATCTGGACGTCTTCCTTCATGACGCCGACGCCGCCGACCGGCAGTGTCAGCATCACCGAGAAAATCGGGCTCGTCTGCCCACCCTGAAGCTGCGTGTAGTAGACGAACTTGTAGGCGCCGTCGCCTTCGTAGCTGACGTGGATCGATTCCTTGGGATCCATCGGCGCATAGACCATGAAGCCGGCGGCGCTGCCGGCCTCCAGCACGGGGCAATGCCGCGAGTGCTGCGGCAGCATCGGACGCGTGCCCTCGCGGCGGGGGCGCTGGCCGACACCCGGCCGCCGCGAGTTCGGGAACAGTTGGACTTCCACCAGAGGTTCTCTCCGGCTCCTCAGTTCGTCGTGCAGGTGAAGCTGGCGGCCGCGTTCTCGGTTCCCGCGGCACCGGTGAATTTCGGCCACTTCGGGTACTCGCATACCGGCCGCGTCCGGTTCGCGTTCGGGATTGCCATCCGTCGCGACCAGTCCCGCCGGCGCCTTGCCCTTTTCGACCCACTGCTCGAGCGCCGGCAGCGCGTCCATTTTCGCGTTGAACGTTCCGAAGCCGTGACCGAGGCCCGGGATCACGTAGAAGCGCAGGAAGCTGTCGAGGCGCTGCTGCCCGAACTGCGCCTGCTGCCGCTTGTAGTAGGCGATCGAGTTGTGCGGCGTGATGAAGTCGTCCGCGGTGCCGTGCGTCATCAGGATCTTGCCGCCCTTGGCGCGGAACTTCTCCAGGCTCTGGTCGGTGACGTCCATGATCGTGGCGACGGTGGCGATTCGCTCGGCGTACTGCTTCGGTTCGAATGCGAGCGTGTCGAACTTCGGGTCGCGCGTGATGATGTACTTGATCGTCGCGTCGCCGGCGCTGTAGAGCAGCGGTTCCTTGCCGGACAGCGGGTTCGACGGCTGCGGAACCTGTCCGAAGCTGGAGGCGCCCGCGAACTGCGCGCCTTCGAGCAGCGCCCATTTCGGGAACGTGTCCATCCCGGCGATCTTCATGCCTGGCTTATAGTCCGACGTGATCTGCGCGACCGCCTTCAGCTGTGCGTCGGATAGGCACGTCGGTCCTGCCGCGCCGTCGGCGCAGCGCAGCGTCTTGACGTCGAAGGCAGCATTACAGGCGGCGACGTTGCTGACGATCCCGTCTTTCGCGCCGTCGAGCGTGTCGCACTTGGCCATCACGGCGTCGGTGATCAGCTTGACGTGCGCCGGATCCATCCAGCCCGCACCCTTATCGGCGTACAGCGCCTTTCCCACGTTCCACGATCCGAGGTGCAGCATCGTCACGTTGTAGGCGGGATAGTGGGCGACGACGCCGTCGTAGTCTTCCGGGTAGCGGGCGGCCGCGTCGAGCGCCTCGTGACCGCCCTGAGAGCCGCCGATGAAGTAGAAGCGCTCGGGTGCGCGGCCGTACGCCTTCTTGATGATCGCCATCGCGACGTCGTGCGTCTTCTTGACCGATTGCTTGCCGTAGTTGATCAGCGGCTCGTCGTCGAGGCCGAACGTGCCGTCGAATCCGGCTCCGCCGCGATGGCCACCGTTACTGCCGAGCGTGACATAGCCCTGCTTGAGCGGTGTATCCTGCGCCGGCGGGCTGCAGGGTGTACGGCGCCAAGGCCGGTGACGAGGTTGCCGTCGTAGCCGCCGCCGCCCATCTGCAGCGCGCGGCGATTCCAGGTGTTCGGCAGGTTCACTTCGAACTCGAATACGGCCATCGACGCGGTGGCATTCTTAATCTGCCCGGTGACCTTGCAGAAGTCGCCGTTGACATTCTTGTCGTCGCCGGCCTTGACGGCGACGGCCGTCTGGACCACGGCACCGCCCGTGGCCAGCCCGATCGCTGATGCCGGAATGGCCATGTCCTTCAGTGACGCACAATCTGCCGCCAGCTTCGTCGTCGTATCCTGTGCTCGACCTGTAATCGAGAGAGCTGCGATGACTCCGAACACGACGAGGCCGGCGACCGGCTTCACGATGGTGTGTCTCATGGGGGCGTATCTTACCCTTGTCCTGGCGCTGGCGGCGCCGCTGCGCGCGCAGGCGCCCCCGACCGAGGGGGCGCGGTATTCCGTGGTGTATGTCGAGGTCGAGTCAACGGCGGTGGCGGCGTTGCGCTCGGCGTTTCAGCAGTATCGGGATGCGAGCCGCATGGAGAACGGCTTCGGCGATTTCGAGCTCCTGCAGCAGGCGGGTAACACCGCGCTCTTCGTCATCGTCGAGCGCTGGCAGAGCCAGGCCAGTGTCGACGCGCACGCGAAGTCTGACCGCGACCGTTCGATTCCGGGAAGCGCTGACGCCGATCAGGGTCAGTGGGTTCGACGAGCGCCCCTACAAGGATTTCTCGGTCGGCAAGGCGACGGCGGCAACCGGCGAGACGGTGTACGTCGTCACTCACATCGACGTCGCGCCGCCTGGTGATGCCACGGCGCTTCTTCGCCAGCTGGCGGATGTGAGCCGGACAGAGCCCGGCTGTCTGCGGTTCGACGTCCTGCAGCATACGCAGCGCGCCAATCACTTCACGATCATCGAGGCCTGGCGCACGCGCGCCGCGCGCGATCGGCACGTGGCCACGATGCACACGCGCCAGTATCGCGAGTCGCTGCAGCCGATGATTGGCAGCCCGCTCGACGAGCGGCTGATGCGGCTGCCCTGAGGTGGATTGCCGCGCCTGTTATCACCTTCCGCAAGCCAGATATTCGGGGGCAGACGGTCGGGCGTCGCATACAGTTCACACTGGTCTCTCCCGTGTGCTCGGGGAACTCCCGGCTGACGATTGACACTTCGAACCTCCTGTGTCATAAGGCGCCGTCCGTACGTCACGGCCAAGGAGCGCGCCATGCCCCGTGTGCGACCAGGCAAATCGGCATCCCGCCCTGCCAGTCCTTTTCAAGCTGTCCAGGCACTGCTCGCAGTGTTCGTTACGCTGGCCTCCGTTCCGATCTCGGAGGCGGCCGACTTCCGCTGCTCCGCTGGAAATGTGCAGTGCGTGATCGACGCCATCAACGCTTCAAACAGCAACGCGGAATCGAACACCATTCGCCTCGAAGCGGGTATCTATAGCCTGACCCATGCGGATAACGGCGGGACGATCGGCAACGGATTTCCAATCATCAGTGGCCGGATGGCGATCACCGGTGTCACGGCTGACGGGACCATCATCGAGCGCGCGAATTATCTGATCGATCGGGATCTCAGAAATCTCTTCAGGTTCTTCCATGTTGCCGCATCCGGCCAACTCACCCTGGAACACCTGACACTTCGCGGCGGAAATACCGGCATGGTGGGAACTGCCGGAGCGATCCTGTCTTCCGGAGCACTGAACATCGTCGACTCCGTCATTAGCCAAAACTATTCGGACACCGTGGGCGGTCTGCAGGTTGTCAGTGGGACCATGGTCCTGCGTGACAGCTCGGTGCTGAATAATTCGTCCGGGTTCAACGGCGGCATCGTGTCCGTCGGCAATCGGCTGGGTGCGACCGGTCCGTTCGGACCTGTCTCCGCGATCATCGAGCGAACGACCATCGCCGATAACTTCACGCAGGAGGGATTCATACTCGCGGTCGGGGCTGACGCCGCGAGCCGAATTGTGGACACAGCGATTGTGCGCAATGTTCACGGCAATGGTCTTGGCGGGACGCTCGCCGCCAGTGGACCGGTGACCGTCCGGAACAGCACGATCGCGAACAATACACCTGGTATCTTCGACAGCAGCGTCATCGCGGCGACGGCAGATGTGTTGATTGCGAATTCCACGATCGCGAACAACGGGGTCAATATCGACGGCAAGGGCCGGCTCCAGAACGCCATCATCGTTGGCCGAACGGGCACATCCGCGCAGTGTGGCTTCACATCGCTCGGTCACAACCTGATTGCCAATCCACAAGGTTGTACGGGATTGCTGCCAAGCGACCTGACCGGCGATCCAGGACTGGGTTCATTCGTGGACGGCGGCCGCTCGGGTGCCGGGCACGTTCCACTCCTGGCCAGCAGCCGTGCGATTGACGCTGGCGACCCGGCTGGCTGTCCGGAGACTGACCAGCGCCTCCTCGCACGTCCCATCGACGGCAACGGTGATGGTGTGCGCGGCTGCGATATCGGAGCCGTGGAGTTCTATCCGAACGTGAACGACCTGCTGCAACTGGCCGCGGTCAAAGGAATATACAAAGGACCGTTAATCAACCCGGACGACGTCAATCCGTGGGCCGCCGGTGGCGAGTTCCAGATTGACGGGACCTTCATCAATCTCGGTGCGACCAGCCTCTGCCATGTCGCATTCGAAGTCACGACCCTGCGGGCGGACACAGCGAGAGTGACGTTATTGGCGCCCGATGGGAAACCACTAGGACAGGCGGGCGTCACGGTTCCAGCCACCGCTCTCGGCGCACCGCCTGATCTCGCGCTCCAGGGGCAGGAGCGTTACCAGTTCGAGATTGGCGTGTCGCGTCCCGAAGCGATCACGTTCTTCGTCAACGTCCTCGGCGAACCATTCGCCCGACCATGCGCGTTCTGAGGCTATAAGTTCCGTTCACCTGACGCGCCCGCGAACTGCGGTTCGGCATGACCGGGCCCGGACGCGGCGACGACGTCGCTCCTGATGGAACGCGATTTCTGTTCGTGCGCGGGGTCGAGCTTTCCGCGTCGGATCCGAGTCAGCTGGTACTCATCGAGAACTGGAGCAAGGAGCTGGTGAAGCGATGAAGGTCAGCGTGCATCTCTCGTTCAACGGCACTTGCGACGAGGCCTTTGCCACCTACACGCGCGTCCTGAACGGGACGCTCGTCTACTCGATGCGCTATCGCGACTCGCCGCAGGCCAGCCAGGTGCCGCCGGACTGGCAAGACAAGGTCTACCACGCCACGATTGAAGTTGGCGGCATCACGATTCTCGGCGGCGATCACCTGCCGAAGGAACAGCCGCAAGGATTCTCATTGGTCGTCCATCCCGCGACGCCCGACGACGCACGCCGGGTGTTCGATGCGCTCGCAGAGGGCGGGGTCGTCCAGATGCCGCTGGACGAGACGTTCTGGTCCGCCGCTTTTGGCGTTCTCGTCGACCGCTTCGGCGTCCCGTGGACGATCAATTGCGAGGCGGCACCGGCGCCTGCGGCCGGCTAGAAACGATAGAGCATGAGCCCGGGAATATCCGCGAAGTCCGATGGATTAATGTCCACAGCGCAGCGCCGTGTTCGATTGCGGACGCGGCGATGGTGATGTCGGCCTCGCGTGACCGTGCCCGCCGGAATCCCGCGATCTCGACCATCCCGTCCGACGGCTGTTCCGGATGTCGCGCAATTCGCGATCGTCCGATCGCTCAGAAAAGAAAAGGCCGGGCCCGCTATGCGGACGCCCGGCCTACAAGGAGGCGGGCCTGAAAGGCCCGCCCTACTTCTTACTTACTTCCAACTTCAAACTTCCGACTTCAAACTTCTCTACACGACGTCCTTATGCGCCACTGGCTGGACGTCCTGCTTCTTCTTGCCGCCACCGAGCCCCTGGATCTGGATGGTCGGCTGCTCCTTGAGCACCTGCTCGCGATACAGCCGCTCCATATCCATATGGTGCCGGATCTCTTCGGGCGTCATGTTCGGCTTCTTGTTGCGTGCGGCGAGCTTTTCCTCGCGTGCGTTCTTGGCGATGCCGAGGTCATCCAGGTCGTGCTGCGCACCGGCGGCGACCGCCTCCGCATTGAGGACCAGTGAGTGGTCCTTGCTGTTCAGCGGCACGTGCTTGTTGCCAGCGAAGATCTCGTGGCGGCCGTGCTCTTCATACCACTTGGTCAGCGTGGCCGTCATGTGCATCTTCTCGAGGATGTTCCGCCAGCCGATACCCGTGTTGTAGGCGCAGAAGCTGATTTCGCCCTGCTGCGTGCCGTAGGGGATGATGCACATCTCCGTCCGGCGGAAGTCGTAGTTGAACAGATCCTGGAACCACATGCCGGCGATGAACAGGAAGTTCCAGCGGTCGGCGCGGCGCTTCTGGATGTCGTCCATCGTGCGGTCGCCGGTCACCTTGCCGTAGCTCTTGCCGGTCGCGCCGAAGGTCTTGTCGAACTTCTTCATCATGTCCGACAGCCGGAAGTGCGTCGGCGCGGTGAACGAGTTGTAGTTCCGCATCACCGCCAGCGCCATGCCGACGACCGACAGGAACTTGCCGCGCGCGGCGTCGTTGACCTTGGCGACGTCCTTGGCCAGCTGCTCGGCGTTCAGGAACGCCGTGACCGGCACCGCTTCCTTGGTTTCTTTGTCGATCATCACGCCCATGCCGATGCCGCAGTTCGGGTGGCACCCGCAGGTGAGCTGACCCCAATCCCGGTCCGGCCCGTGGACGACGTCGGCCCAGTCGGTGAACGTCGACATGAACGAGATCGGGAACCAGTCGCGGAGCGGCTCGCCGATGCCGGTCTGGTTCTTGACGTCGTGGGCCAGGTGCGACAGCGTGTAGCGCTGCGCCGCCCGGCGCTCCGGCGTGACTTCTTCGTCGCGACCGGTGAACGACACCGGCTGGAACGACAGGAAGTTGATTCGCTTCGGGTTGTCGAGGGCGAACTCGATGACGCGGCCGACCTGCTCGTTGTTGACCCCGTTGACGATCGTGATCACGGGGACGATGTCGACGCCTGCGTTGTACAGGTTTTCGATGGCGCGCAGCTTCACGTCGAAGAGGTTGCCGACGCGGCGATGCGAGTTGGCCGCGTTGCCGATGCCGTCGAACTGCAGGTAGGCGTAGCGGAGCCCCGCTTCGGCTGCCGCCTTCGCGAAATCAGCGCTCTTGGCGAACTCGATGCCGTTGGTGGCCGCCTGCACTGAGTTGTAGCCGACCTTGCGCGAGTAGCGAACCGCGTCCAGGAAGTACGGCGACATCGTCGGCTCGCCACCCGAGAACTGCACCGACATCTGCCGGCGCGGCTTGATCGTGATGGCGTTGTCGAGGATCTGCTTGATGTCTTCCCAGGACAGCTCGTGGACGAACCCGACCTGGTTGGCGTCCATGAAGCAGGGATCGCACATCATGTTGCAGCGGTTGGTCAGGTCGACCGTCAGCACCGAGCCGCGGCCGTGCAGTACGGTCGACGAGCCGTGGTTGTGCAGCTTCTCGTCGTTGTGCGCGCGGATGTCGCGGCCGGGGAACACCTGCTCGAGGTGCTTGAAGAAGGCGGTGTCGATCGCCATCACGTCCTCGAAGTGGCCGTGAGTGGGGCAGTCCTTCACCATCAGGATCTTGCCGTCGCGCTCGAGGATGGTGGCGGGGATCTCGCCAATCTTTTCGTTGAGGAGCACCGAGACGTCACGCTTGCCGTCGAGAATTTCCTGACGCGCTTCCCGCACGCACGTCGGGCAGAGGGAGTCGGTCTGCCGGGGCCAGCCAAGTGGCGGCTTCGTCTTCTCGTACGACTTCAGCAGCGGCTTGTCGGACCACTTGGGCGTGAAGGACGGGTTCTGCTTGATCTGGTTGGCCGTGTTGAACACGTGCCACAGCCCGTTGGCCGCAATCGACAGCCCCTTCTCCACGTACTTCATCGGAGCGTGCATTCAGGTCTCTCCTCTAGGGCGCAGCCGTACTGGGGTGGGTCCCGTTGCCCTCCGGACTGCAATGGTGGGCAAGAGCGGAACGCCGGCTGGCCGGAACAGAACGCCATGTTAGCGAGAAAATCCCCTATTTCAGGCCACTTTCCAGTGAATGGGCACTATCGGGCTCCGGCTGGTCGTGCCGACAGGTGGCTGGCCCTACCCGACCAAATCAGTCGGATATGAGAAGGAGGATTTCCATCAAATGGCAGAGGCGGGGGAGAGGGGTTCAGGGGGTTCAGGGGGTGCCGAGGGTGCCGGAGGTGCTGGGGGGTTCGGTTCTGGTGGTTCGGGGTTTCGGTTCTGTTGGTTCAGGGGTGCTGGAGGTTCAGGGGTTGGTGCTGGCGCGACCTGGCTCCAACACAACCCAGCTGCTTCTCTGCAGCGTCGTGAGGTGGACCTTGCGTCCGGGTTGGTTCAAGCCAGGTCGCGCGAGGTGTTCAGGTCCGGCGTTGGTCGTCGATCGGTTCCGATCGGATGCCGGGCCGAGGTTCCCGCCGTGGCTCGTTTGCTGACTTTGACGGGAACCGTTGCCGGGAAGTTGCGCGAACGCTTCGAACGTCTCGAACGCCTCGAACGACGTTAATTCTCCTCCGGCCTCTCGATGTGATCGACGACCACGCGCCGCAGCGGCATCTTGTCCGGCTCGAGTTTGAGCCCCAACTGCTCCTACAAGGCGGTGAAGACCGATGCCCCGTCATTGGGATCGGCAGCCGCCAGGGTGGGACTGCCTGGGGCCGGGTTCGGAAGCCCGTACGTGAAATCGATCACATAGAAACCCGTCAGGCCGGTTCGGTCGCGGACGACCCGTCCGGACATGAAGCGCAGTTGCGGGGCCAATGCCGCCATGGTGAAGCCGCCGCTAATCAGACGGCCGTTGCCGACGCGCATGCCGCAGCTGTCGAGGAACTCCGCCTCGCTCGTCGGTCTCGGTGGCGGGCCGCCGCCCTGCCGAGCCGCGGCAGATTCGGCGAGGCAGTCGTGGGTCGAGGGTTTCAGTTTCGGACCGAGGCGGCCATCAGCGCGCGCCAGCACCAGGTTGTAGATCGGCTGCTCGCTCGTTTCGTCATGCGCCGCCAGCTTCATCCGCTCGGCAAACAGCGCCCGCCACATCTGCTGGCGCTGCTCGCGGGTCGCACCCGCCGGTGGCTTGACCGTCACGTCGTAGCCCGGACCGTTACGATGCGCTACGCGCATGAACGTCTGCAGATCATTGTATTTCCCTTATGCCGGGATCCTTGGGCAGAATGTCCCGACCATGCCCAACCGGGAAGACCTCTGTACCCCTGCCGCGCAGGGGCTGTACGACCCGTCTACCGAAAGCGACGCGTGCGGTGTCGGTTTCGTCGTCCACATGAAGGGTCAGAAGTCGCACGCCATCGTCGAGAAGGCGCTGCAGGTGCTGATCAATCTGGAGCACCGCGGGGCGTGCGGCTGTGAAGCCAATACCGGCGACGGCGCCGGCATTCTGCTGCAGATGCCGGATACGTTCCTGCGCAAGGTCGTTCCGTTCACCCTTCCGGCCATCGGGGCGTATGGCGCCGGCCTGGTCTTCCTGCCGCACGATGAGCGCGATCGCGATGCGATCAGGCAGATCTTCGCCCGCGTTATCGCCGAAGAAGGCCAGACGCTGCTCGGATGGCGGCTGGTTCCGAGCGACAACCGCGATCTGGGCAACAGCGCCCGCGCCACGCAGCCGATGTTCGAGCAGCTCTTCGTCGGCGCGGCCAGAGAACTGTCCGGCCTCGCCTTCGAGCGCAAGCTGTATGTGATCCGCAAACGCGTGGAACATGCGGTCGACAAGCTGAAGATCGCGAATCCGCTCTCCCGGCGCCTGTTCTACGTCGTCAGCCTGTCGGCGAACACGCTGATTTACAAGGGCATGCTCACGGCGCGCCAGCTCGGGCCGATGTTCCCCGACCTGGCGGATCCGGCCCTCGTCTCCGCCATCGGCCTGGTTCACCAGCGCTTCAGCACCAATACCTTCCCGTCATGGCCGCTGGCGCATCCGTATCGGTTCATCGCGCACAACGGCGAGATCAATACGCTGCGCGGGAACATCAACTGGATGCGGGCGCGTGAAGGGCTGCTCCAGAGCGATGTCTTCGGCCCCGACCTGAAGAAACTGCTGCCGGTGATCCGCGAGGGCGGCAGCGACACCGCGACGTTCGACAACGTCCTGGAATTACTGGTAATGGCCGGGCGTCCGCTGCCGCACGCCATCCTCATGATGATTCCGGAGCCGTGGCAGAACCACGAGTCGATGGATCCGGATCGCCGGGCGTTCTACGAGTACCACTCGTCGTTGATGGAGCCGTGGGACGGTCCGGCGTCGATCGCGTTCACCGACGGCACCGTGATTGGCGCGGTCCTGGATCGCAACGGCCTCCGCCCGTCACGCTATTACGTGACCAAGGACGACATGGTCGTGATGGCGTCCGAGGTCGGCGTCCTCGACATCAAGCCGGAGGACGTGCTCGTCAAGGAGCGCCTGCACCCCGGCAAGATCTTCCTGGTCGACACCGCCAAGGGCCGGATCGTCGACGACGAGGAGATCAAGACGGAGCTGGCGGCAGAACACCCGTACGCGAAGTGGCTGGAGGACAACCTCGTCGATATCGAGGATCTGCCGGCGGCGCGCGCCGAGCAACCGGAGCACGAGACGGTCTTCAAACGACAGCAGGCGTTCGGCTATACGCAGGAGGATTTGCGGTTCCTGATCGCGCCGATGGCCGAGAAGGGCGAGGAGCCGATCGGCTCGATGGGGACCGACACGTCGCTGGCGGTCCTGTCGGACAAGCCGCGGCTGCTGTACGAGTACTTCAAGCAGCTGTTCGCGCAGGTCACGAACCCGCCGCTCGATGCCATCCGCGAGGAGCTGGTCACGTCGATGGGTTCGACGATCGGGCCCGAGCGTAATTTGTTGAAGGCCGAGCCGGAGTCATGCCGGCAGATCGAGATCAAGTACCCGATCATCCACAACGGGCACCTGGCCAAGCTGCGTCATCTGCCGCCCAATTCGCCGTTCCGTTCGACGACGCTGTCGATGCTGTTCGACCCGGAGAAGAACGGCGAAGGGTTGGCGGCGGCGATGGAAGCGCTCTGCCGTAAGGCGAGCGAGGCCGTGGCCGCCGGCTTCGACATTCTGATCCTGTCGGATCGCGGCGTCGGTCCGCGCCTGGCGCCCATCCCGAGCCTGCTGGCGACGGCCGGTGTGCACCATCACCTCGTTCGAGAGGGGACGCGCACGCGCTGCGCGCTCGTCGTGGAATCCGGTGACGCGCGCGAGGTGCATCACGTTGCCCTGCTGCTCGGATACGGCGCCGGCGTCGTGAACACCTATGTGGCGTTCGAGACGATCGAGGACATGGTCCGTCAGGGCATGCTCGCCGGCGTCGATCGCGACCGCGCGATTCAGCACTACATCAAGGCGCTGAACAAGGGCGTGCTGAAGGTGATGTCGAAGATGGGGATCTCGACGCTGCAGTCCTATTGCGGCGCGCAGATCTTCGAGGCGATCGGTCTCAAGCAGGATTTCATCGACAAGTACTTCACCCATACGATGTCGCGGATCGGCGGCATCGGCATCGACGTGATTGCCAACGAGGCCGTCCTGCGCCATCAGCGTGCGTTCGGCCGCCAGCCGGTGAAGCCACAGGAGCTCGAAGCGGGTGGCGAGTATCAGTGGCGCCGCGACGGCGAGTACCACCTGTTCAACCCCGACACGGTGTTCAAGCTGCAGCACGCGACCCGGACGGGACAGTACAAGATCTTCAAGGAGTACACGCGCGCCGTCGATACGCAGAACGAACATCGCGCGACACTGCGGGGCCTGTTCCGCCTGAAGCCGGCCGGGCCGCCGGTGCCGATCGACGAGGTCGAGCCGGTCGAGACGATTGTCAGACGCTTCGCGACCGGCGCGATGTCATACGGGTCGATCAGCCAGGAAGCGCACGAGACGCTGGCGATCGCGATGAACCGGCTGGGTGGGAAGTCGAACACCGGCGAGGGCGGCGAAGACGCCGAGCGTTTCCTCCCGATGGCCAACGGCGACTCGAAGCGCAGCGCCATCAAGCAGGTCGCGTCCGGACGCTTTGGCGTGACCAGTGAGTACCTCGTCAACGCCGACGAGCTGCAGATCAAGATGGCTCAGGGCGCCAAGCCGGGAGAAGGTGGCCAGCTTCCGGGCCACAAGGTCTACCCGTGGATTGCCCGGACGCGGCATTCGACGCCGGGAGTCGGCTTGATTTCGCCGCCGCCGCATCACGATATCTACTCGATCGAAGACCTGGCCCAGCTCATCTTCGATCTGAAGAACTCGAATCCGCAGGCGCGCATCTCGGTCAAGCTCGTGGCCGAAGGAGGAGTAGGCACCGTTGCTGCCGGCGTTGCGAAGGCGCACTCGGATGTCGTGCTCATCTCCGGACACGACGGGGGCACGGGTGCGTCGCCGCTGACGAGCCTCAAGCACGCCGGCCTGCCGTGGGAGCTTGGCCTGGCGGAGACGCAGCAGGTCCTCGTGCTGAACAAGCTGCGCGATCGGATCGTCGTGCAGACCGACGGCCAGATGAAGACCGGCCGCGATGTGGTCATTGCGACGCTGCTCGGCGCCGAGGAATACGGCTTCGCGACCGCGCCGCTCGTCGTGATGGGCTGCATCATGATGCGTGTGTGCCACCTGAATACGTGTCCGGTGGGAATCGCCACGCAGGATCCCGTGCTGCGGGCCAAGTTCGCCGGTGCGCCGGAGTTCGTCGAGAACTTCTTCCGGTTCGTGGCGCAGGAAGTCCGCGAGCTGATGGCGGAGCTCGGGTTCCGCAGGCTCGACGAGATGGTCGGCCGGGCCGATTGCCTCGACGTCGAGCCGGCGGTGCAGCACTGGAAGGCCAAGGGCCTGGATCTGTCGCCGCTGCTCCACCAGCCCAGTCTGCCGGCGACGGTGGCGCGGCGATGTGTCACGAGACAGGAGCATGGGCTCGGTGACGCGCTCGACAACGATCTGATCCGCGCGGCGCGGCCGTCACTGAAGACCGGACAACCGGTCGAGCTCACGGCCTACATCCGCAATGCGGACCGCACGGTCGGCACGATGCTCGGCTCCGAGGTGACGCGGCGGTACGGCGGCGACGGGCTGCCGGACGACACGATCAAGATCATGTTCTCCGGGTCGGCGGGCCAGAGTTTCGGCGCGTTCGTCCCGCGCGGCATGACGCTGACACTGGTCGGCGACGCCAACGACGGCTTCGGTAAGGGACTCTCCGGAGGCAAACTCGTCGTCTACCCGCCGGCGCGTTCGACCTTCCGGTCCGAGGACAACATCATCATCGGCAACGTCGGCTTCTACGGCGCGACGAGCGGTGAGGGATATGTCCGCGGCATCGCCGGCGAGCGCTTCTGCGTGCGCAACAGCGGCGCGACGGTCGTCGTCGAAGGCGTCGGTGACCATGGCTGCGAGTACATGACCGGAGGGCGGGTGATCGTGCTGGGCCGCACCGGGCGCAACTTCGCCGCCGGCATGAGCGGCGGCGTCGCCTATGTGTTCGATCGCGACGGCGACTTCGGCAAACGGTGCAACCGCGAGATGGTCGATCTCGAAACGATCGTCGAAGGTGACGAGCTCGATTTCATCCAGGTAACGATCGTCAAGCACGTGACCTACACCGGCAGCCGGTATGCCGAGGCGATCCTCGGCGACTGGGAGCAGCTCCATCGCCGCTTCGTCAAGGTGATGCCGCGCGAATACAAACGCGCGCTGGCCGAACAGGCGAAGAAGAAGCTGAGGGAGATGGAGATCGGCATCGAAACGATCGTGGTGACTGGCAAGGCCGCGCAGGTGGCGGCCGAAGGAGCGACAGCGGTTCGCTGACGCTCGCTACCCCAATTACGAATTGACGAATTTGCGGATTGACGGATTTGATTGGCAGATTGTGAGCTGACGAATCGATCAATACATTCGTCAATTCGTCAATTCGTCAATTCGTCAATTCGAGTATCTCTATGGGCAAGCCGACCGGTTTCATCGAAATTCAGCGGAAGAAGCAGCCGACCCGCCCGGTCGAGGAGCGGGTGCTCGACTGGAACGAGGTCTATCTCCCATGGCCGACGGGCGACCTCGAGATGCAGGGCGCCCGCTGCATGGATTGCGGCATCCCGTTCTGTCACCAGGGCTGTCCGCTCGGCAACCTGATTCCGGACTGGAACGACTTCGTCTACAAGGACCGGTGGCACGCCGCGATCGAGCGTCTCCACGCGACCAATAACTTCCCGGAGTTCACCGGCAAGTTGTGCCCCGCGCCGTGCGAAGGGGCGTGCGTGCTCGCCATCAACGATTACCCGGTCACCATCAAGGCGATCGAGGCGGCGATCATCGATCGCGCGTGGGATGAAGGATGGGTCACGCCGCGGCCGCCCGCGAGTCGCACCTGGAAGAAGATCGCCGTCGTCGGCTCAGGACCAGCCGGACTCGCGGCCGCGGACCAGCTCAATCGGGCCGGCCACTCGGTCACCGTATTCGAGAAGTCGGATCGGATCGGCGGGCTGCTGCGCTATGGCATCCCCGAGTTCAAGATGGAGAAGCGCCACTTGAACCGGCGACTGGACGTGATGGAAGCCGAAGGGGTGATTTTCCGTCCCAACGTCAACGTCGGCGTTGACGTCACGATGGAGCGGTTGCGGTCGGATTTCGACGCCGTGCTGCTGGCCGGAGGCGCCGGCCAGCCGCGCGATCTGCGCGTGCCGGGCCGTGACCTCCAGGGGATCCATTTCGCGATGGACTACCTGACCCTGTCCAATCGCCGTTGCGAAGGCGACACGATCTCGGACGCCGAGTTCATCACCGCCAGGGACAAGCACGTCATCATCATCGGCGGCGGTGACACCGGTGCGGACTGCCTGGGGACGGCGCATCGACAGGGCGCTCGCGATATCCACCAGCTCGAGCTGATGCCGATTCCGCCGGAAAGCCGCGCGGCCGACAACCCGTGGCCGCAATACCCCATGGTCTTCCGCATATCGACCGCACACGAAGAAGGTGGCGAGCGACTCTATTCAGTGTCCACCACGCACTTCGGCGGCGACGGCAACGGCCGTGTGAAAACGCTTCACGCCGCGAAAGTGGAGATGGTCAGGAAGGATGGCCGGCTGTCGTTCGAGCAGGTGTCCGGCAGCGAATTTGAGATTCCAGCCGATCTCGTACTGCTGGCGATGGGGTTCACCGGCCCGGCATCCGGAAAGCTGCTCGACGACGTCAAGCTGACGGAGCGTGGAAACGTCGCTCGCGACGCGAAGTGGATGACCAGCGTGCCCGGCGTGTTCACCGCCGGCGACATGCAGCGCGGCCAGTCGCTCATCGTCTGGGCGATCGCCGAAGGCCGCAGCGCCGCCCGCGCCATCGACGAATACCTGATGGGCGAATCGCAACTGCCGGCACCACTGCAATAAACAACGTTCACGCTTCTCGGTTCTCGCTTCTCCGTTCGTGTTCACGTTCGGATCTTGCTTCGGGTCGCCAGTGATCAAGCAGGCACCGAGGTCGATGGGAACTCCGAACTGCGAATTCAGAATTCAGAAGCGAACCTGAACACGAACTGAGAAGATAGAAGCGAGAAGTGTGAAGTTCCGATGCTGATCGTCATGAAATTCGGGGGAACCTCGGTCGGGTCGGCCGAGCGTATTTCCCAGGCCGCCCGCCTGGCCGTGGACGCGGCGCACAAGGGGCATCAGGTGGTGGTGGTCACGTCCGCGATGAGCAGGGTGACCGATTCGCTCGTGGACGCGGCGCAGACGGCCTCACGCGGCAAGTGGGATCCCGCGGTCCGGCAGCAGTTGCTCACGCGGCATCGCGACGCTGCCGAAGCGCTGACGACAGCGAACGCTGCCGATCGACAGCAGGTGCTCGCCCAGATCGATGAGCAGCTCGACCGATTTGAGAAGCTGTGCTTCGGGCTCTCGATGGTCCACGAACTGACGCCCCGGTTGCTCGACGCGATTTCCGGGACCGGCGAATTGCTCGCCGCACCGCTCGTCGCTGCCGCCATTCGCGCCGCCGGCCGTCCATCGTCGCCAGTACCGGCGACCGAGCTGATCGTGACGACCGAACAATTCGGCGCCGCCGAACCGCTGCCGGATGCGACGGAGGCCAAAACCGTCAGGAAACTCCAGCCGATGCTCGAGCGCGGCGAGATTCCGGTGGTCACTGGATTCATCGGTGCCACTGCAGACGGCGTGCTGACCACGCTTGGCCGAGGCGGTTCGGACTACTCGGCGTCGATCCTCGGCGCCGCGTTGAGCGCCGGCGAGGTGTGGATCTGGACCGACGTCAACGGCGTGATGACCGCGAATCCCGGGGAGGTGCCGAACGCGCGGTCGCTGGTCGAGATCTCCTACAGCGAAGCCTCGGAGCTCGCGTACTACGGCGCCAAAGTGCTCCACTACAAGACCATCGTCCCGGCATTCCGGAAGCGTATTCCGGTGCGTATCCTGAACAGCTTCAACCCGATGCACGCCGGCACGCGCGTGAGCGTGGAAGGTGACACGTCGACGCTGGGTGTGAAAGCGGTGACGTCGATCCGCAAGGTGAGCTTGATCGCGATCAGCGGGACCGGGATGCAAGGGATCCCGGGGATCGTCGCCAAGGCGTTCGATGTCGTCGCCGAGCAGCAGGCGAATGTGCTCATGATTTCGCAGGCGTCGTCGGAGAACAACATCTGCTTCGTGATCAGCTCATCGGAGGCGGCACGGGTTGTCCGGGCCCTCGAGTCGGCCCTCGAGGTCGAGCTGCTTCGCGGTCACATCGAGGAGATCACTGAACAGCCGGTCGCCGTGGTTGCCGCCGTCGGCGATCGCATGCGGGGCACTCCAGGGATTGCCGCCACGGTGTTCGGTGCGCTGGGATCTGCCGGCATCAATGTGATCGCGATTTCGCAGGGCTCATCCGAGCGCAACATCTCGCTCGTCGTTGCCGAGGGCGACGCGACTGAAGCGGTGCGCGCTCTTCATCGTGCCTTCGCGCTGGAACGCGAACCGGCTGATGCCGTGGGGCGAGCCTTGTCAACGCGGACCTGACAAGGAATTCGCTGTTGGGGTCAGGTCTTGAATGCTCGGTTTTTTCACCGTGTGACCCCGCTGGCGTGGCGAGGGTCACACGGTGAAAAAACCGAGCATTCAAGACCTGACCCCGGCCCCGTTATCATCGGATCGCATGTCTGTTCGTGATGTCCTGATCGTCGGCGCGGGGCCCTCGGGTCTTGCGACCGCCATTTCTGCAAAGAAGCGCGGACTCGATTACGCGGTGGTCGAGAAAGGGATGCTGGTCAACAGCATCTTCAACTTTCCGGTGCACATGGTGTTCTTCACCACCCCCGAGCTGCTCGAAATCGGCGGATTGCCGCTGACGACCCCGTACGACAAGCCCACGCGGCTCGAGGCCCTGCGGTATTACCGCCGGGTCGTCGATGCGTTCGACCTGCACATCTCCTATCAGGAGACTGTCACCGCGATCGAACGCGAGCCTGACGAGTCCGGCACCGGCCATGTCTTTGCCGTCACGACGCGCACTGCGCGCGGGGGCCAGCGCGTGCGACACGCGAAGTCGGTCGTCCTCGCGATCGGGTATTACGACCATCCGAACTACATCGGCGTGCCTGGAGAGGACCTGCCGCACGTCAGCCACTACTACGACGATGCGCACCCGTACTTCCAGAAGCGGGTGGTCGTGGTCGGAGGAAAGAACTCCGCGGCCGAAGCGGCGCTGGAACTGTTCCGGTCAGGCGCGCAGGTGACGCTGGTCCACCGGCACGCGACGTTGGGCGAGTCGATCAAGTACTGGGTCCGGCCGGACATCGAAAACCGCATCAAGGAAGGCTCGATACCGGCGCGTATGGAGACGAGCGTCATCGAGATCACGCCGACCGCCGTGATCGTCGAGTCGCACGGCGAGCGTGACGAGCTTCCGGCCGAAGCCGTATTCCTGCTGACGGGGTACCACCCCGATACGGCTCTGATGACGGCGGCTGGCATCGTCTGCGACCCGGTGACGCTGGCGCCGCAGATGGACCCCGAGACGTTCGAGACGAACGTGCCGAACCTGTTCCTGGCCGGCGGGTGCAGCGCCGGACGCAACACCGGTTCGATCTTCATCGAGAACGGCCGGTTCCACGGAGAGCGCATCATCGGGCTGCTGGCCCAGCGACTCGAGCCGGGCCTGCAACTCTAGCGCCGCGACAGCGGAGCGGCCCTCGCGGCAAGGCGCTGCCAGTGTGCGTATGAAACGTTGGCAGACATTCCGGTGCGGCGGGAAATCGTCTGCTATTTCGTCGATTTGCCATAGAATCCGGCCAACATGTCGGCGCCGCCGCATTCGCACGACGGCTCTGCCGATATCACGCGGCTGCTTCAGGCGTGGAGCGATGGAGATCAGCGCGCGTTGAACGAGCTGACCCCTGTCGTCTACGCCGAACTCCATCGCCTGGCCCACCGCTACATGCGGCGTGAACGCCGCGGACACAGCCTGCAAACCACCGCCCTCGTCAACGAGGCCTACCTGCGGCTGGTGGGCGTCACGAGGATGCAGTGGCAGAATCGAGCTCATTTCTTCGCCGTATCCGCCCAGTTGATGCGGCGCATCCTTGTCGATCGGGCACGCCGTCACAATCAGAAGCGCGGTCGCGGGCTGCCCCATGTCTCGCTCGACGAGGCCCTCGTACTCGGCGGTCAACCCGAGGTCGACCTGGTCGCGCTCGATGACGCGCTGAATGCACTCGAGCGTCTCGATGCCCGTAAGGTCCAAGTGGTCGAAATGCGGTTCTTTGGCGGCCTCAGCATCGACGAAACCGCGGCGGTGCTACGCGTTTCACCAGTAACGGTGCGCCGCGACTGGAACAGCGCCAAGGTGTGGCTCTATCGAGAGTTGACCGGTCGCGCCGACGATGAACTCGGATCGCTTTAGGCAGCTCGATGATCTGCTCCAGCGGGTGCTGGAGTGTCCACGGGATCAGCGCGAGCCGTTTCTGCGCGACGCCTGCGCGGGCGATCAGGCGCTGGAACAGCAGATTCGAGTACTGCTCGGGTCGGAACCGCCACAGGCAGACTTCCTGGAGCGCCCGGCCATCGAGATCGAGGCGTTGTCGCTCGCACGCGACGAACGCGACGGTTCGGATGCGGACGCCGCCGTGATCGTCGATCGCGCCGTGTCCCACTATCGCGTGATCGAGCGACTCGCGAGCGGCGGGATGGGCGTTGTCTACAAAGCGGAGGACACCAGGCTCCATCGACTGGTCGCTTTGAAGTTCCTGACGGACGAACTCGCGCACGATCGTGAGGCGTTGAACAGGTTCCGGCGTGAGGCCCGCACCGCCTCCGCGTTGAACCACCCGAACATCTGCACGATCTATGACGTGGGGGAGTTCGACGGCCACTCCTTTATCGCGATGGAGTATCTGGAAGGGACGACACTCAAGGCACTGATCGCCGACACGCGCGGGCTCGAGCTGGACGCCGTGTTGACGATCGGATCACAGATCGCCGGCGCGCTAGACGCTGCCCACGCCGCCGGCGTCATCCACCGGGACATCAAGCCGGCGAACATCTTGATCGGCCGCCTCGGACACGCGAAGGTTCTCGATTTCGGTCTGGCCAAGATGTGTGCGCCCGACGATGCGGCCCAGGACGTGTCGACCGCGACGCGCTTTGGCACAGTGGTCGGGACTGCAGCGTACATGGCGCCTGAACAGGCGCGCGGTGATTCGGTCGACCATCGCGCGGACATCTGGGCGCTCGGACTCGTGCTCTACGAAATGGCAACAGGCGCCCGTCCGATGGCGGTCGTCCGACTCCGCCTCGAAAAGTTTCCCGAGCTGGAGCTCCTCGTCTCGAAGTGTCTGGAAACCGATCCGGCGCGCCGGTATCAACAGGCGTCGGAGGTCCTTGCCGACCTGCAGCGCATGCAGCGGGATCGTCGGCCACGGTCAGCGCTTCAGGCGATCACTGGCGTCGTGACAAGAGGACTCGCGAGTCGCTGGAAGGCTCTCGTCTCTGCGGCGGCCGTCATCACTCTCACGACCGGCATTCTAATTTCGCTTCGCGAGCCGCCCACGCTCACGGACAAAGACACCATCGTGCTCGCCGATTTCGAGAACCTGACCGGTGAGCCCGTATTCGACGGCACTCTTCGCCAGGGCCTGGCGGTGCAACTCGAGCAGTCACCATTTCTCAACGTCGTTTCGGAGGAACGCATTCAGGATGTGCTGCACCTGATGGGCAGACCCCCGGATGAACGACTGACGCTGCAGCTTGCTCGAGACCTTTGCGAGCGAGCCGCCGGGACCGCTGTCGTCAGCGGTTCCGTGGCAAAGCTTGGAAGTGCTTACGTACTGGGATTGCGAGCGACGAACTGCCGTACGGGTGACCTGCTCGTTGACCAGCAGACACAAGCTGCCGGCAAGGAGGACGTTCTGGGCGCCCTGAGCCAGATGGCCCGGGCGTTCAGAGGCCGGGCTGGCGAGACACTTGCCACGGTCGAGCGGCACGATACTCCGCTCGAAGAGGCGACCACACCGTCGCTCGAAGCGCTGCGTGCTTACAGCGCCGGTCGGCGGGTGCACGCGTCGAGCGGTCCGGCCGCCTTGCCTCTTTTCCAGCGCGCCATCGAGCTCGATCCGAAGTTCGCCATGGCGTATGCGTTCCTCGGCACGACTCACGGCGAACTCGGGCAGACCGAGGAAGCGGCGACCGCCATCCGGACTGCGTATGAACTGAAGGATCGCACGAGCGACCGCGAGGGCTTCTTCATCACCGCGTCGTACGATCTGCGCGTCACCGGGAATCTTGAAAAAGCACAGCAGACGTGTGAGCTCTGGGCGCAGACCTACCCTCGTGCCTGGGAACCGCACGGGTTTCTGGTCGGAATCATCCTGCCGGTGCTGGGCCGATACGAACGCGCCGTCGTCGAAGGGCGAAAGACGCTGGAGCTCAATCCCGATTTCGCTATTGCGTACAAGACACTGGCCTTCGCGTACGCGGAACTCGGGGAAGTCGGAGAGGCCGAGGCGACGCTCAGACGCGCCTCTGAACGCCGATTGGTTTTACCGGACCTGACGGTCCTTCAATTCGACCTTGCGTTCCTGCGCGGAGATCGGGCGGAGATGGCACGGTTGGCTGCTCTGGATCAGGGCACCTCTGGTGCCGACGATCTGATGGCCGAGCATGAGGCACTGGCGCTGGCTTATACCGGCCGTCTGCGCGACGCGGAAGACAAGGCCCGCCGCGCCGTCGATCTGGCACACCAGATGGCGCAGCCCGAGAGGTCCGCTCAGTTCGAAGTCGGGACTGCCGTCTGGCATGCCCTGTTCGGGAACCGGCTCGCGGCGCGACGCCATGCAGCAACGGCATTGGCGTTGTCCAGGAAACGGGATGTCGCGTACGGTGCGGCGTTCGCGCTCGCCGTTGCGGGAGACGCCGCGACAGCCCAGGCCCTGACGGACGATCTCGAGCGTCGCTATCCCGAGGACACCTCCGTCAGATTCAGCTACCTCCCTGTCCTCCGCGCACAACTCGCCCTGCACGGCAGTGCGCCTGCGAAGGCAGTCGATTCATTGCAGGCCGCCATGGCCTACGAGCTGGGCATGCCGCCCAGTAGCTTCGGTGCGTTCTTCGGGGCCATGTACCCCGTGTATGTCCGCGGCCAGGCTTATCTGGCTGGCCGTCAAGGCGCGAAGGCTGCTGCCGAATTCGAGAAGATTCTCCAGCATCGTGGCGTGGTCGTCAGCGACCCCATCGGTGCGCTTGCTCACCTGCAACTGGGGCGGGCGCGGGTGTTGTCTGGCGACATCGCGAGCGCCAGGACGGCGTATCAGGACTTCCTGACCCTGTGGTCAGGCGCCGACCCGCACATCCCGGTGCTCGAAGAGGCGAAGGCGGAGTACGGCCGGCTCCGGTAGCCCCTGGCCGGAGCACCGCCTTCGGTATTCGTGGCGATCAAGATCCCTGATTGATGGTTCCGGTATAGGTCCCTGACGTACTGCCGGTCGCCAAATCGAGGGTACGCGTCAGGATGATGGTGCCGGAGGCGCCACTGAAACGACCAGTACCCCCGGAAATTGTCTGCGTTTCTCGGACAGTGATCTCGCTTTCCGAGAACTCGAGGATCACTCCGTGCGTTGTTGCCGAAATCGTGTCACCGTTCGCAGCCGTCCAGAGGACAGTCCCGGTCCCGTCGCCGGTGTCGTCATCGACAGTAATTTCCGCCGCGTAAGTGAATGTACCGAGATGGTTGCCGGTCCCGCCGCCGGTGACACTGTGCGGATTGACAAATTTCTCGTTCGCCTGCAGATCGCCTCGGAAAGGCAGCTGGGACCCGTTGCGCGCCGATGTTTGTCTGATTCCGTCACCGGCTTGAAGGAACGACACCGTTGGCGCGGCTGGACTTGTCAGCGCGGCATCCGCGCAGGCTGTCCCCAATACACAAAGACCGACGATCAGGATTCGCATTCTGTGACCTCTCTGGTAAGCCCCACGGGGCCGGACCGGCCCTGGTACCTGTCAGAGGCGTAGAAGCCGTCACAAAACGCTCATGGCGCGTAGTTGTCCGTTTGCGGACGTGCCGTAATACCAGGAATGAACCGGTTTCCCCCTGCGTCCCTGCTGGTTGCCGGCGCCTTGCTTGGCAGCGTAAGTCCCAGCCCGCCCTGACCCAGACCCAGGCTCTTCGGCCCCCGAGCGCCCCGAGCCTAGCCTGCAGCTTTAAGTACCGGCTTGTCCCTCCCGTCAGTTTTACGCAGGCCGTAAGTGGTTTCGCGGACTGCACGTATTTCGCTCGACATCGTCGAGATCTGCCATTCTTTCCACCGCCCCGCAGCAGGCACACCACGTGCCCCGATGATGCCGACGCCTCACACGCCGAGGCGTCCGTATACGGCGCTGTTCCGAGGTCTCGGACGGTGTGAAGCCGCATACGACTGCGGATGCACGACGGTCAAATCGACAGACGGAGGTCAGGAATGAAGCGAATCACGATCGGAGCGGTGGCGGTCTTCGCCATCGGGTCCACTGTCCTGGTACTAGGCGACCAGGGAAGTCGCCGGTTCCAGGAATTCCTCAACGGCTTCAAGGAAGCGGCGGCGCCAATTTCGACGACCGGCACCGGCACGTTTCGCGCGACCATCAGCAAGGATGAAAAGGAGATCGGCTATGAGCTGACGTTCCACGATCTCGAAGGCGACGTCAGGCAGGCGCATATCCACATCGGCTATCCCCAGAACTCGGGCGGCATCGTCCTGTGGTTGTGTGATTCAGCCGCCAACCCGTCTCCGAGTGCGACGACGCCTGAATGTACCGAGAACTCCAATACCGGCGATCTGCGCAACGGCCACGTCACAGGAACGCTCACCGCGGCTGACGTCCAGGCGCAGACGGCGAACGGTATCGCGGGACCAGCCGAATGGTCGGAAGTCCTCGACCTGATCCGCGCCGGCCGGACCTACGCGAACGTCCACAGCGTGAAATTTACCGGCGGGGAAATCCGCAGTCAGCTCGACAACGGCGACGACGACAGCGACGACCACGGGAATCACCATTGATCAACGCCTTCAGCGAGAACGCCTGGTGACCCCCGGAGGCGGGCGCGCTGCTCGTGCCCGCTTCCGCTCCCACTCGCCATCGCCAGCATTCACGGGCGGTCGTTAACCGTTGTCCGGGTCTGCCGTAATACCAGGCATGAACCGAATTCGCCCCGCCTCGCTCCTGGTTGCCGGCGCCCTGATTGCCGGCGGTGGGTCCCAGCCCGCCCTGGCCCAGACCCAGGGTCTTCAGGCGCCCGAGCGCCCCAGGAACGCGCCGGTCGCGCCGGTGCCTGCCGCAGCCGCGCAGCCGCCGGTCGTGGTCTACCAGAACCCGGGCGACGTGCCGAACGCGGAAAACGTCCGGGAGCAGTTGCGACGCGTGTTGTCGGTATATCCGCCGTCTCTTCGTCAGATCCTGGCGCTCGACCCGGCCCTCCTGCAGCGCGAGGACTACCTCGCGCCATATCCGGCGCTGTCGGCCTTCCTGCAGCAGCACCCCGAAGTGGCGAGGAACCCGAGTTACTTCTTCGGTACCTTCAACAACTTCGACCGTGGCTACACCGAAGGGGACCGGCGAATCGAGGTCCTCCGGAACACCCTCGAGGGGATCACGTTCCTGACCGGGTTCCTGACAGTGATCTCGCTGGTCTACGCCCTGCTCCGACAGGCCATCGAGTACCGACGGTGGCGGCGCCAGATCCAGATTCAGACCGACATCCACACGAAGCTGCTGGACCGGATGACGAACAACCAGGAGCTTCTCGCGTATATCGAGACGTCCGCGGGCCGGCGGTTCCTCGAGGCACCCGTTCCGCTGATGGCGCAGCCTCCGGCCGCTTCGATTGCGCCGGTTGCGCGTATCCTCTGGTCGGTCCAGATCGGCGTCGTCGTCGTAGCCGCCGGCATCGGGTTCTGGATTGCCAGGAGCACGATCAACGACCCTGACCTCATCTCTATGTTCCAGGTGATGGGATCGCTGGCGATGGCCGTGGGGGTGGGATTCGTCGTTTCGGCATTGATGTCATGGGCGCTGTCGCAGCGGATGGGGCTACTCGCTGCGCCTCCAGCAAAGGCTGAGTGATGGCTGAATGGACGCTGAGCGACGTGGAGCGGCTCAGTGCGTTGAACGACGCCGATCGCACCTTCCAGATGAGCGAAGACGCGTTCCGCTCGTTCTACGAGCTGACGTCGCGCCCGGTCTGGTTGTATCTCGCCCGCATCACCGGTGACCGTCGCCTTGCCGACGATTTGCTGCAGGAGGCCTACTACCGGTTCCTGCGCACGACGACGAGGTTCGAGAGCGACGATCACCGGCGGAATTACCTCTTCCGGATCGCGACGAACCTCGCGCACGACAACCGGCGCCGGTCGCGTTTCCCCGCCGTGCCGGTCGACGAGGCGGAATCGGCCGTCGTGGCCGAATCGGAGAGCGTCGACCAGGTGGCCCGGCGTCTCGACGTGACCCGGGCAATGTCGCAGCTGAAGCCGCGAGAGCGCAGCCTGCTGTGGCTCGCGTATGCGCAGGGCGCGTCGCACGAGGAGATTGCCGCAACCATGGGCCTCAAGCGTTCGAGTATGAAGACGCTCCTGTTCCGCGCGCGCCGGCATCTGATGGCGGCGCTCGGCTCCACTCCAGCAAAGGCAGGCCGATCGTGAGCGCGCTCGAATGCGTCCGTGAGCACGAAGTGGTGGCCCTGGTGATGTCGGGCCGCTGGCCCGACGGATGTGAAGCCGAATTGCGTGAGCACGCCTCGGCTTGTGCCGTGTGCCGGGACGTCGTCGCCATCGCGCCGGCGCTGCGTGATGACCTGCGGCGTACCGACGTGCAGGTGCCAGCCGCCGGCCAGGTCTGGTGGCGTGCGGCGATCCGCGCCCGTGCGGACGCGGCGCGAGACGCGGCCCGTCCGATGGTCTGGCTGCAGGCGGTCACAGGCGCCGGCGCCGCCGGTCTGGCGCTCGCCGGCGTCTCGGTGGTCTGGCCGCGAATACAGGGCGTGTGGCAGTCGGCGCCATTTGGTCGAGGCTCCTTCGAGGAAGCGCTGCCACTGCTGCTCGCTGTCGGCATCGGGATCGTCGCCGCGCCAATCGCGTACTTTCTGGCCGTGCCGAGAGACTAGATCATTTGTGAGTTGTGATTTGCGATTTGTGATTTTCCACTCGGGCCACCGGCGAACCCTGGAACCTTCACGAGGGAGGAGCCATGTCCCGCGTCTTTCATGCGGTCTCGCTTGTCGTGTGTCTCACCGTCGCCGTGGGCGCCTCCGGCGCGCCACGCGGATTGCTGCTGGCGGCGCTGGCTGCAGGCATCGGGATCGTTCGCACGCTGCACGCACAGCAGCCGGACCTGCCTCACTTCGACGTGGTCTCGATCAAACGCAATACGTCTGGCGAACAGGGCGGGAAGAACGGCCTGGATCCCGGCATGTACTCAGGCATCAACGTCACAGTGCGGCGGATCATCGCGCTGGCGTATCAGCCGATGCCGGACGGGCAGATTGACGAAGGACCCGCCTGGATCAGGTCAGAGCGCTACGACGTGCAGGCCAGGTTCACGGGCACGCCGTCCCGGCCGCAATTGCAGCAGATGCTCCGGGCGATGCTCGCGGATAGATTCAAGCTGAAGACGCACGCCGAATCGCGGCCCACGCCGGTGTTCGCGCTGACGGTGCTGAAATCCGGGAGGCTTGGTCCCGGGTTACAGCGGTCGCCGCTCGACTGCAGTAATCCGGCGCAGCGACCGGCCCCCACTGCCGGGGTCCCGTCGTGCGCGTTCCAGTACACCGACGGCCTGATTCGCGGCCGTGGCGTCACCCTCGATCAGATCGCCGCAGAACTCACCGCCGGGCGCACCGTCGTCAATCGCAGCGGACTCATCGGCTTTTACGACGTTGAACTCCGCTGGACGCCGGATGGAACGCAGCCGCCATCCGATGACGCACCGCCGGCGCTAGCCACCGCGCTGCGGGAGCAGCTCGGCTTGAGCATACACGCGACCACGATCCCGCTGGAACACCTCGTCATCGACTCGGTCGAGCGGCCGGCCGAAAACTGAGATCCCCGGCGCCACCATCGCTCACCCGGCAGGACTAGGGGACGGGCCACCGGTGCCGGCGTTCGCGAGCCGAACTCCGGCGCAGTGCCGTGGTAAGCTGCGGCCGGACTCAGTATCGCAGCGCTCCTTGGTGGACGCATGCATCGACCGAATCAGAGGAGGTCCGGTATGGCGTGGAAACGTCGAAAAGCCCCTCTCCTCAACGCAATCGTCGCGATGGCGCTGGCGATATCAGCTTCGTGCGGCGGCGGCACTCAGCCGACGCCGGTGACGACGGTCGTGACCACCGTCCCGACGACGTCAGCAACGACGACGGCCACGAGCACGGTGCTCCCCACGACCACCACGTCGCCGTCGACAACGACCAGCGTAACGACGACGCCCACTACCGTTCCGACCACGACCGTCCACCACGACCGTTCCGACCACGACGCCGACCACCGCCCCCACAACCACGTCGGTCGCGGTGTTACGTGCCGATGCTGGTGGACCGTATACGGCGGAGGCGTGCACGCCGACGCCGCCATTCAGCAACTGTAGTAGTGGGTAATCACGATGTCGGCGATCAGGTCGACCTCGACGTTCAAGATCACGCATTACCGGTGGAACTGCGGACAGCCGTCCAATCCCGACTGTTCGAAGGACGAAATCACGCCCATGTTCTACTACGTCAAGGCCGGTGACACTGGCACCAGCATCCCCTACACGGTGACGCTCACTGTCGAAGACGAGCGCGGCAACACCAATAGCACCACGACGACAGTAATGGTCAACCAGCACTACTGACGAACGAGCGAAACACGATTCCTGCTCTGACGGCAGAAGGCCGCGCCTCTTCGCTCCCTGGAGCGTTCGACCCTCTCCTGCGCAGCTCGCGATCACGCGGCTGGATACGCGCCCTCGCGGACCGGGGCCACCCCGTGCACGGCTATCAGTGGGCGCTCGCGATCGTACTCGTTGCGGGCGCGATCGTGCGAATCATCGCGATCCTGCCTGCGGGGTACGCGCTCGACGAAGAAATCACGCAGTTCGCGGTCGACGGCATCCGCGAGCATTGGCTGCCTCTTTTTCCCTCTGGCGCATTGAACGACCGCGGCCTGCCGTACTGGTACGCGGCCTCGATTGCCGGGGCGCTGTTCGGCGACAGCCTGCTGTCGTACCGATTCATCAGCGCCGTGTTCGGAGTGTTAGGCCTGTATCTGACCTATGCCGCGGCGAGACTGGTTCTCACGGGATGGTTCGCTCTCGGGGCAACGTTGCTGTTGGTCATCTTCCTGCCGCATCTCGAGGCCTCCGCGTGGGCGCGTTTCTACTCCGTCGCGACCACTGCGTATCTGGGTGCCCTCACGGTGTTCCTGCGTGGCAGGCGCGGCGCCGGCGTGTCGTGGTTTCCCGCGCTCGTCGCGCTCGGCACTCTCTCGCATGAGCTGGCGATGACGGTGGTCCTGCTGCCGGTTCTCGAGGCGGCAATCGACCGAGATCAGTTCCGTGCTCTCGTCCCGCTCTTCATTGGTTGCGTGGCTGTGCTCGTGATCGCGGGGTCCGCCGTGATTGGATTGCACTTTCTCGCACCGAATCAGGCCATGAACCCATGGGCGCATCAGGTCGGGAGCTCAGACCGGGCCACCGTGCTGACGGTTCCTCTCGCGCCGGTCCTGTTTGCGAGCCCGTGGGTGCTCACGGCCGTCGGCGTGTGCCTGTTGCTGGCCTACGTGGCGCTGCGGCGCTATGTCGATGCCCCACCGGTCGTCACAGCGCTATGTTTGCTCGCTGCGGGGTGCTTTCAATTGGGCGTCCTCGCGCTGGTGCTGTTGTGCGCCGGACTGATCGAGCCCAGGCGGATTCGTGCCTACGCCGCATACGCCGTCGTCAGCGCCGCCTGTGCGACGACGTTCTGGACGCTTCACACCAGCATTGCCGCTCACGCGACCGCGTCGCTGGCGCTGATGCGATCGCTGTCGCTACCCGGCCTCGTCTATCCGTGGACCGCCCTTCTGTACTTCGCGCGGGCGCTGCCAATCACGACTTCGCTGCTTGGTCTGGTTGCTCTCAACTCGGTCCTGGCAGCGCCGCTGGCCGTGACTCGTGACATGCGGCTGCTGATCCTGCTTGCGGTCAGCAACATGGTGCTGCTCGGTGTGCTGAACGTATCGCCACGCTCTCGCCACTTCATCGTGTTCTGGCCGCTGGTCGTGATTCTCGCGGCGCGGGGTCTCGAAATCGTGCGCGGATTACCTGCTCCCGAACATCGGCGGACGACGTGGCGCACTCTCGCGGCACTGACGCTGGCGTGCACGCTGGCGGCCGAACAGTATCGATACGGCCGCGACAACCCGGTGGTCCCCAGCGCGACCGCAGGACCGAGTCTGGCGGTTCCCCGGGTCGCCACCACCGGCTGGGCCGACCTGCTGGGCAGCGTCCCCCGCGATGCCGCGATCGTCACCAACGACGAACTGGCAAGCGCGTATCACCTTCGCCGCGTGGACTACTGGCTTGCGACGAGTGCCTCGGATCTCAGTCAGTATGCTGTTGACGTTGGAACGGAAACTCGCGGCCTCTACGGAAACGGGCGTCTGATCTCCAGCCGCGACGACCTGGTGAAGGTGACGACTTCCATCCGGCACCCGTGGGCACTCGTGCTGTTCAACACCGGCCGCTTCGACTATGCGGGGCATCGTCAGCTCGCGCTCGATGTTGTCACCGGACCGGAGGTGAATGTCCGAGAGACTCAGGGGTTGTTCGTCATGCTCGTCCCGTAGAGCGCGGGCCGAAACAGAGATCCTCGTATTGCCTGACGACGGGCAGCCAATCGCCCCCGTCGGCGAGCGGCGGCAGAGAGCGAGCCGACCCGGCGTGCATCGCCTCCACGAGTCGAGCCGTGAGAGCGGGAATGTTCCCGGCCTCATACAGGTGAGCGCGCTCGACCACATCCGGTGTCCCGCCGACGTTGGAGGCCACCACGCGGCACCGCGCCGCAATCGCCTCGAGCACCGCCATGCTCATGTTTTCGCAATGACTCGCGCAGACGAAGACGCGTGCCTTTCCGTACAACTCCCGAAGGCGGTCGCTGTCGTGGTCGATCCAGCCGTGAAACGTCACGGAGTCGGTTAGCCGGTTGGCCGCGGCCCGCCGTTCCAGCGCGCGCCGGTAGGGTCCGTCGCCGACGACATCCACATGCCACCCGCGCATGTCGATGTGCGTCAATGCATCGAGCGCGTCCTGAACGCCTTTCGCCTGGATCAATCGGGCGACGATCAGGATGCGGTCTTCCTTGGGGAGGGCGGTGAAACGTTCTCGCGCAATCGCATGCGGGATCGTGGCGATCGGCAGGTCTTCCCGGAACTCCCGGATTCGATCCGCCAGGAATCGGGTTGGGCTCGCGACACCCTTGGCCTCGAGGAGGATCTGCGTCCATCGTCGCTGGACCAGCGGGTAGACCAGCCGGAACCGAGGGTTGTAGCCGAGCACGTCGCTGCCATGGCTGGTCACGACGTACGGCAGCGCGAACGCCCGTTTCGCCCACAGGGCGATGGCGCCACCGGGGACGATGAAATGGGCATGGGCGACGTCGTAGGTGTACGTTCTGAGGTGTTGGTTGAGAAACCGGCGCGCAGCGAGCACGAAGGTCGCCATCTCCGGCACGGTGCAGATATGACGGCGACGCCGGATGCACCGTACTCGGAAAATCTGCATGCCGTCTTCGACTTCGTGCTCGGGAAGCCCAGCGTACCCCATCGTGACGACGGATACGGCGTAGCCGCGCCGCACGTACGCTCGCCCGATCTCGTAGGAGGCCGGCGCCGCACCGCCGCCCACCGGGGGGAACTCGTGATTCAATACAAGCACGCGCGGCGCGCGACGCACCTGCCGCAGCGGGAAGGGTCGGCTCGGGATGACTGCTTCCGGGGCGAGGCGTGGACGTGCAGGCGGTTCCGCGAACGCGGATTCCACTGTTCGCTGTCGCGAAGACCTCGCACGCGACATCATCGGATGCGCTACTGTATGAACCGCGATCAACAGTGTCAAGCGCGCCGTCGCTTCACTCGACCCCAGTGCACCCCGTGCCGAATGGCATGACGCTCCCAGCACCACAGTTTAGGTGTTACCGCGAGATCGATGAGGCGCGACGTCCAGAGGCGCTCGCGAAGGGATACAGACACCGGCATTTCTTCCCCCATCAGACCCGCTACGTCCCCAAGTGGGGACCGGACGGGTTCAGGCTCGCGATGCGGATGTGCGGCGCCGGCACGGCAGCGGAAGCCTGGGAAATCGTGCTGTATGCGACCGGCGACACGCTCACCGGTCTTCCGCCCGAGCTCTTCTTCGATGACGAAATCGTCTGGCACCAGCAGCAGCTCGGGCTGCCCGGGCAGATTGCCACCGCCACCCTCGTCGTGGATCGCTCGCGCCTATTCGCGATCGGCCACGTGTCCGACCTCGTTCAGCGAATCTCGCGCCGCCGACAGTACAAGACTCACGTCGAGAAGCGGTTCGCCGGATGGCATCACATGCTGTTGAACGCCATCGGCAACTTCGCGGTCGAGTTCGGTTGTTCCGAGGTATTGATTCCCACCTCAGACCTGGCCATCCAGAACACTGCACTCTTTGCCTCGGTTGGGCGGGAGCTGTTCGAGAGGATTTACGATCGGAACGTCCGGTCGGTCTTCGCGGTCGATTGCCACGATCGCTGGTGGGTGATGAACCTGGCCAGGAATCGTTCGCGAATCATCGTCGCGACTCGCAAGGGGGAGCCGGTCGCGCGGATCAAACGCATCTGCGTCTGCCATGACATCGAAGGCGGCTCCGGCAGCCGGGACGTCGAGCCGGACTTCGCCCGCCACGCTGATCGCGTGTCCGCAAGGACGGTATCAGCGATGCTCGAAGTCGAGGATCGTCTGGGAATCAGTGCCACCTACAACGTTGTCGGCCGCATGCTGCCATCGGTCAAGGCAGCGATCGAGCGGCACGGGCACTGTATCGCCTTCCACTCGTACGATCATCAGACGGAGCGGCGAAGTGCCAGGGCTGCGCTGCGCGCGTGGGCGGCGGCATGGCTGGTGGGGCGGCCGACACAGCCGGAAGAACCGGCGTTCTACCAACTGGCGCGATGCCGGACCGTCGACTATCGGCTGAAGGGATATCGCGTCCCGAAGTCGCAAATGACTCCCGAACTGACGCCGGCGAACCTGTGCTACCACAACTTCGAGTGGCTGGCGAGCTCGCGTCGATCTTTGGGCACGACGCGTCCGTTCCTGAAGGAACGACTGGTCTACATCCCGGTTCACTTCGACGACTGGCCCCTGCATCGCCGCCGGATGGACTACCGAAAGTGGGAAGGGCAGGTTCTCGCAAAGATTGCGGCCGCGGAGTTCGTGGCGTTCGGTCTCCACGATTGTTACGCGGTTCACTGGATGCCGTTCTACGAGCGGCTGCTCCGCAAGCTGCTGGACCTCGGCGTCTGCTCGACTCTGGACGCCGTCTCTGCATCGGTGTTCCTCGACCATGCGGCGTGAACAGGAACGAACCGGCGGCCGGACGGCTACCTGACTCGCAGCACCATCGAGGCGATGAGTTCCGTCGCATCTTTGCTGTACGTGGTTGCGACGTCTACCTGAACCCGGTTGCGAACCACCATCCCCCACCCGGCAGTGACGCCGACGTTGGTCTGTGACGGGATCGTGTTGAAGCGGAAATCGAGAAGCTTGTCGGCAGGGTGATCGAGGTTGTTGCCGCCCCGCTCGAAACGAAGCGGGTGATCGGGGTTCGTGAAGACGCCGCCGCGAAACGCCATCGTCAATCGAGGGTTGTACATCCGGTACTCGGCGCCGGCGTGCAGTTCGGATACATCGCGGATGGAGAAGTTCGCCGACGACAGTCGCGCCTCTGGATCGATAAAATCGACGACGAGAAAATTCGCGGTGATGCGCTGCGAGTAGAGCACCCGCGATACATCCGTGAGGACCGTGAACGCGTCGCTGACCCGCCACGACGAGCCAATCGAGAAGCGGCTGGGAATCACGTAATCAATCGGCTTCTCGACGCCGCTCAACACAATGGTGCCTTCAGGATCGAGCACCGTCCATAAGAACCGGCCGAACAGCCTCGTCTTCATCGTGAACGTTGCGCGCGGCACGAAGTTGGCGCCGACGGATATGCGGCGCGTCGGCTTGACCAGCACGCCGGCGGCGCCGGTCCACCGTGCACCGTTGTAGATGGTGTTCGTCCCGTTCCGCTGGTTGAGCGGCGTCCCCGACCGCGCCTCGCTGGCGAAGTCGAGCGTCATGACGCCGACGGATCCGCCCACCGATAACGCGCGATTGACGACGAACGCGCCGCCAACTCCGTAGCTTTGGGCATCGACAGAGATCGCGCCGAACGCTCCGTCCTCGGGGTGATCACGGGTGGCGACCTCGCGGGGGCCGAACGCGAACTGCTCGCTGAAATTCTGCACCGAGTTCCGGAACAGCGAGATCGTGCCGCGCCCGACCGGTACGACGTAGCTGAAGAACGTCGGCGTGAATATGAAGCTGCCGAACGTCTGCGTATCGCCGGCGCCCAGCTCGCCGGTGCGTTCGTGCCGCAGTTTGGTGCCGCTGAACTCGAGCGAGAACTCCTGCTCCAGCAGGTTCGACAGCCCGGCAGGATTGCTGACGGCTGCGGTGGCATCGTCGCTCAGGCCGATGAACGTCCATCCCATACCGGCCGAACGCGCGCCGGGAGTCGTGAAACGGAACTCGAGATTCTCGAACAACCGTTCGTTGGTCTGAGCTGCCAGCGGCGTCGCACAGCCGCCGATGACCAGCCAGAGGCAATACAGCCGCCACACCTTCCCGCAGACATGTCGCACGCGGTTTCTCGCCCTCCTCACGATCACGGTTGATGCTGCGGATCTACCGCGTGGCTGCCGTCCCGATGGCGAGTTGCGCCTCGATCATCCCGAGGTAGAAGAACGGATCGAACTCGCTGGTATTGAACAGACCTTCGCTGCCGCCGACGATACAGGCCGGACCGACACCCTTGCGAATCAGTTCGACGAGCTTCCTCCTGGCGTCTTCGAGGCGTCGGCGGCTGGCCGGACCAGTCTCGGACGCCGCCGCTTTGATCGCGTCGAGCGCCTGCCGATAGAGCGTGGCATCCTGTCCGCTGAACTGCTCGCGGACCGTGGCTCCCGCCGAAAGCCTGGCGGCGAGTGCCTTCCAGTCGTCCTTGTTGTCGACGTGGAAGTTCTGCTGCCGCGCCAGTATCGCGTTCACGAGGTCGATCTCGCTGCGAATCTGGGATTGTTCGCCACCCTTGGTGACGTTCAGTGCCAGCCTGAGGTCGCTCCAGATCGCGAGGCTCTTCACGACGTCCTGTCTGTCCGCCAGGTAGGCATTGAGCAGAAAGAGCCGATAGGAGGTGCGCGAGGCGGCGGCGCAGCGTAGCGGACCGGGGTCGGCGCGGTAGATCGCGGCGAGGTGTGCGTAGCTGAGCATTCGACGGACGCGCTGGGCCTCGGCCTCTCCAACCAGGGTCTTCACGTTGGTCAGCAGCAGCAGGTTGGCGTCGGCTGCCGGGGAGGTGCGCGACAGCGCCACCACGCGATCGGCCCCGGCAACCGGCGCGAGCGTGGGCAGATCACCGAACGCGACATCGTCGTAGCGGACGATTGCGTAGCTCAATCCCGTCTGGGAAATCCCCACCGAACGATCGCGGTAGTCGGCGTCGTCCGCCGGGAACACCACCATCTTCAGCGCCTGCAACCGTGCCGAGTCTCCTCGCGGCCGTAACTCCTCATATGACGTGATGAAGTCGTCGCGGAAGGTCGACGGATCGTCGTCGTAGATGCCAACGATGTCGGTGGCTCCGTTCAGCAGTCGCCGCGCAAGCTCGCGCGGGCTCTCGAGCGGTCCGACCACCACCGCGCGCGTTCGCAGCAGCGGATCGAGCAGCGCCGCCACGTCGACCGGCTGAAGCATGCCGAGTTTGTCGACGTACAGAATGCGGCGCGACACACCCGCCTGGCCGCGGAGGGAGTCGGCCGTGGCCGCCTGGGCGAACAGGTAGAAAGGTGCCGCGCTGACTCCGACGTTCATCGGCTCGAGGCCGAGCATGGAAACGATCCCTGGCTCGCGGCGAAGAACCTCGGTGAAGGTCGCGTGATCGATTGCCAGGAAGACGACGTCGCGCGCGGAGACGCTACGGAGTTGGCGAAGCGTCGACTCCACACCGGTCACAGCGAGATCGGTGGCCGGTTCGCTCAGATCATAGGTGGCACCGATGACGGCGCGGACCCGCGTCATCACCGTCTGGCTCACCGGGGCAGTACCTTTCGGAGCGATCCAGTACGCCCGGGGGGACTGCGCGCGCACGGGCGCAAGCAGTACCAGCGCGAGTAGCGCGGTGGCACTAATCAGTACAGAAGACCGACTGGGGGATCGACTGTGGTGAAGCATCTGCCCTCGAATGATCCGTGAGCGCAATCGACGCCATTATCTGCGAGGTATTCGGTGCGGCGTCACGATAATGTGTCGTCTGCACGCGGACGATCCGTTCGCCGACGATCAGATTGAACGGCGCCTTCAGGTCGACGTAACCGCTCTTCCGCTGGTCGTCGGCGATGGGATCCGCCTGTGTCAGGCCGAGCCGGGCGTCGACGAGCAGATCGCCGAACTCAATCCCGTCGCGTGTCGCGTACGGAGCCAACGCGATCCGGACCACGTATTCTCCCGGGGGGTTCAGGCGGCCGACTCGGGTCGTCACGACGTAGTGCGAACGGCATTGGGACAGGTAATTGCGCAGTGGCGCTGCCAGCGCGCGGGTGAAGGCCGGATTGTTGCGGTCGATCGGCGCATGCTCGAGGTGGATCGCTACCGCCGGCGGGGCGACGCTGATCGCGGAAACCAGCAGTCCGACGATCACGCCCGTTCCTGCGAGCCGCACGCGCGCGCCGGTGTCGCCCAGACCCAACAGCGCGTCGAGGCTAAGGGCTCGTCGGACATCCCGATGCAACCAGAATTGCGTCGCAATGGCCAGGGCCGGAACCCCGGCCAGCGCGAGCAGGACGAGCGGCGCTTCTCGGGCAGCCAGGAAGACAACGCTGACGACGGGGACCAGGTTGAACCAGGTTCGCTGGATCCACACGAGCAGGAGCAGTGTGACGATGGCGACCGTCGACCAGGCAGCCGCGCCGGCCAGGATTCGCTGAAATCGCGTGCGCCCGGTCGTGGTCGCGACCTTCTTCCCGGCCCGCTCGAGCAGCGATCGCGTCTCATGCCTGATGCGCCCGAGGCTCGGCGCGACGCGCGGAAAGGCATCGATCCACTGGGCATCCGCCAGCATGAAACCCAGTGCGCCTTCGGGTTGCACGTCTTCCAGCCGCACCGGGAGAATCGGCAGCTTGTGCCGCAGCGCCAGGTGAGCCTCGCGGCGCACATTGTCGGACGCGTTGGCGGCGGCGCTCAGGAAGAGCACCACGACCGTTGCCTCAGCGATCGCTGCAGGAATGACCTCGGCAAAGTCCGCCCCTGGGGGGACGTCGCGCGGCGCCATCCAGCACTCCACACCGTCCGTTTCGAGGTCGTCCCGCGCCGTGATCGCGCTGTCCAGGTCGGGAGAGGCATACGAGATGAAGACCGGGGCGGGCACTCGGCGCAATTCTAGTCTCGGATTCACCGCATACAGGCGTGAGTGGAATAGAATCCGCCCCGTGGCGGCCGCCACCTCCCGACCGGCAGAGACCGTCAATCAAACCACCTTGCAGGCCGCCGATTCGAGGTTGGGTGATCGCCAGTTGCTTTTGCGCGGCTCAGGTCAGGGGGCATCTCGACGAAATCCTGACGCGGTACGTGGCGACCGACGTGTCCGCGGTGATCGCTGCGAAGCAGGAAGCGCCGACGATTGAAGAGGTGATCGCGCGCACGCGCGACTACGTCGGCCAAGTCATTGTCGTCGTGGGACGGTCGACTGACGGCACCGGCGAGCTCGCGGCCCGCAGTGGCGCGCGCGTCGTCTGCGACGGTGATCTGGGGAAGGGCGAAGCTATTCGCCGCGCCATACCGCTGGTCCACACTCCGGTCACCGTTCTACTCGACGCTGACGGGTCGCACGATCCGGAAGATATCCCGCTGCTGGTCGAACCAATCCTCGCTGGTCGTGCCGACCACGTGTCGGCCTCGCGGTTGCGCGGCGGGTCGAGCGAGCTGCACGGCGGCTTCGACGAGTTCTTCCGCCTTGCCGGCAGCTCGTTCATCACTGCCTGTATCAACTGGCGCTTCAAGTGCTCCCTGAGCGACAGTCAGAACGGCTTTCGTGCGATTCGCACGGGTGTCCTGCGGGAGCTGAAGCTGCGTGAGAACGCCACGACCATCGAGCAGGAAATGATCATCCAGACGCTTCGCCGCGGGCTCAGGATCGAGGAGGTGCCCAGCCACGAGCATGCCCGCCGTTATGGGTCTTCGCATATTCGCGTGTGGCACAGCGCGCCCCGCTACGGCTATTCGCTCGTCAAGAACCTGTTCTTCTGACCCGCGATGTCGACCATTGGACACGTCACGGGCGAAACCGCGGGCAAGGCGGTCGGCAGCGCGCTGAATCGCGCTGTCCGCGGGGTGCGGCTGGCGGGCCGGGTGTTGCACGCCAACGTCGCCAGGCCGCGCTATCCGTGGAAGGTCAACCTCGCTCTCACCTACTGGTGCCAGTACAAGTGCCAGACGTGCAACATCTGGCGCCGGAAGCCGACCGACGAGCTCACCACTCGCGAAATCATCGAGTTCATTCGGCAGAACCCGTTCGTTTCGTGGGTCGATCTGACCGGCGGCGAAATCTTCCTGCGCCCTGACATCGCCGACATCTTGGACGCGGTGGTCTCGTTGTGGCCGCACCTGATGGTGCTGCACTTCCCGACCAACGGTTTCCTGACCGACGCGATTGTTTCGGCGGCGGAGCGCCTATCACGAAGCTCCGTCCCCCATGTTGTCATCACCGTCAGCGTCGATGGCGACGAGGCCCTGAACGATCGTATCCGCGGGATCAGGGGCGGTTTTCGCCATCAGGTCGCAACGTTCAACCAGCTTCGGCAGGTGCCACGCGTCCACGTGGTCTTCGGGGTCACCGTGTCGCGGCTCAACGCCGGTCATCTCGAAGACACCTACGCGGCGCTGCGTGCTGAATGCCCCGGCCTCTCGTTCAACGACCTCCATCTCAACCTCGCGCAGGTCTCGCATCACTATTACGACAACGCGAACCACCAGCCGCTTCTCCCCCGTGATGCGGCCGTGCGAGAGCTGCAGTTCTACCGTGGGCGTCGGGAACGATCACTGTCGGCTCAGGCGTGGCTCGAAGAGCGTTTTCTCGACCATTTGGATCGGTTCCTCGACACGGGGGTGACGCCGCTGCCGTGTCATTCGCTGCGCTCCAGCTGCTTCATCGACCCATGGGGAACCGTGTATCCCTGCATCACCTACGACCGCGTCATGGGCAGCCTGCGCGACACCGGAATGCAGCTCTCTCCAATCTGGAATGCCGATTCGACGCGGGACACGCAGCAGGCGATCTGGCAGGGTGACTGCCCGCAGTGTTGGACCGCCTGCGACGCCTATCCGTCCATCCTCGGGAATCTCGCGCAGTCCGTCCGGGTGTCACCGCGGCTGCTCGGGCGTTCGTGACGGCCGTTCGACCTTCCAGCGGACCGCGATCGTGAACGTACTGGGTATTTGGGACGGGCACGACGCCGGCGCCGCACTGCTGATGGATGGCCGGCTGGTGTGCGCCGTCAATGAGGAACGGCTCACTCGTCGCAAGCTGGAGGTTTCCTTTCCCCACCAGTCGATTGCGGCGTGCCTTGCGGTAGCCGCACTGGATCCTGCGGCGATCGACGTCGTCGCCGCGACGACGAGCGATTGTGCCAAGACGGTCGCCCGCTTCATTCCATCGACCAAAGAAGCGTATTACCAGCTACGGCGCCGAACTCGGGAGCCGGGTCGATTCGCCCGGGTGCACCGGCGCGGCAAGTACGCGTTCACCGAATGGCCGCCGAATTTCCTGACGCGATCGGCGTCACGGTGGCTGCTGCAGCGGATCCTGGGCCAAACCGGTTTCTCCACCGCCAGGCTCGAGCTGTACGACCATCACGACTGCCACGCCGCGTGTGCCGCATACGCCAGTGGCTTCGAATCCTGTCTTGTCGTGACGATCGACGGGGTCGGGGATGGACGGGCCGCCACCGTCAGCCGGTTCGGGAACCAGCGGTTCGAACCGCTCGCGTCGACACCTGCGCGCCATTCCCCAGGTATCTTCTTCGAGCACGTTACGCATCTGCTCAACATGCGCGAGCTGGAGGACGAAGGGAAAGTGATGGCGCTTGCCGATTACGCCTCGCCGATCATCGATTCGCGGAATCCGATGCACGCACTGCTGCGCGCGGACGGTCTTGGCTTCGTGACGAGCGTTCCGGCGCGGCGGCTCGACGTGCCCCTTGCCAAGATCCTGTGGCGCCATTCCAACGAGCAGTTTGCGTTCATGGCGCAACGCACGTTGGAGTTGGCATGTGCGGCTGTGGTCGAGAACGGGGTGAGGCGGACGGGAGAACGCCGCGTCGCGCTGGCCGGCGGCGTCGCCTCGAATATCAAAGTCAATCGCCGCGTCAGAATGCTGGACGGGGTCGAGGACGTGTTCGTGTTCCCGCACATGGGTGACGGCGGCCTAGCCCTGGGGGCGGCACTACTGGCTTCCGTCAGGCGGCATGGTCCGCCGGTGCTGTCTTTCGAGGATCTGGGCTTCGGCCCGGAGTACTCGGCGACCGAGATCGAATCAGCGTTGCGCAAATTCCGGGTGGCGTTCCGGACGTGCGGCAATCTTCCAGCCGCCGTCGCACGCCGCCTTGAACGAGGACAGGTCGGGTTGTGGTTTCAGGGGCGGATGGAATACGGGCCGCGCGCCCTTGGCCATCGCAGCGTGCTGGCACGACCGGACCGGCCCCGCCTGCGCGATCGCATCAACCTCGTGCTCAAGCGGCGCGTCTGGTACCAGCCGTTTTGCCCAAGCATCCTCGAGGTGGATGCGCGCCGTGCGCTGGTGGACTTCACAGGACCGCCGAATCGTCACATGACGATGGCGTATCAGGTGGCAGAGGAGTACCGCGAGACGCTGGGCGCGGTCGTGAGCGTCGATGGATCGTGCCGCCCCCAGATTGTCGACGAACGTGCTCCGGGGCCGTTTACGGCGCTGCTGCACGAGATGAAGCGCATGATCGGCATCGGCGCCGTGCTCAACACCAGCTTCAACATCCATGGGGAGCCACTCGTGTGCTCACCTGAGGACGCGCTTCGGGTGTTTGCCGAGACAGACGCCGAGTTCTTGGCGATTGGCCCGTTTCTCGCCACGCGGCGCGCCGAGCCCTGTTGTGACTGATGCCGGGCTTCGCCGTTTTCTGATCGACTGGCAGTTCTGGATCCTCGAAGGCCAGTTTGCGCTCGTCGTTGTCTCCGGGCTTGCGGCTATACCCATACGGCGCTTTCGCGCCACCTCGCTGGTTCCCGGGGCCCTGTTCGTAATCGCGTGGTGGCTGGCGGCCACTGTACCGCCACGCACCAATCGAATTTTCTATGACGAGCACATCTACCAGAGCGTCGCTCAGAGCTTGAGCGACTCGCACCGGGCTGAGCTCTGTTACGAAGGAGAGATCGAATACGGGCGACTCCATTGCCGGCGCGGTGAATACAACAAGGAGCCGCTTGGCTATTCGTATCTGCTGTCTCTTGTCTACCGTGTCGTCGGCGTTGATGAGCGCTGGGCGATGGTCGTGAATAATTTCGCTGCCGCGGCGACTGTCGCAGTGGTCATGGACCTGTCCCTGGCGCTGTTCGGCAGCCCGCTCGCCGCGGTGGCCAGCGCCGTCGTGCTGATGCTCCTGCCGATGCAGTTGACCTGGTCGAATACCGCCGCCGCCGAACCGGTGGCGTCGCTCTTGAGCGCACTCGCGGTTCTGGCGGCGGTGCGATTCGCGCGCAGTCGATCGATCGCCGGAATGGCGTGGATGATTGCGATGACGGCGTTCGCAACTACGGCGCGGCCCGAGAGCATTCTGATCGTCATCGTGATCGCCGCGGTGGTGGTTTTCCTTGCGCCGGATGAACTCCGGCGGCGCCGCCTGTGGGTCGGCATGTTGGCCGGAGCGGGGCTGATGCTGCCGACGGCTCTTCATCTGATCGCAGTCCGCAACGAGGCTTGGGGCGCCGCTGCCAGCCGGTTCTCGTTTGCGCACGCGGCGGCGAATCTGCCGGTGAACCTGCGTTTCTACCTCCTCGACGAACGATTTCCCGTGCTCGTCGGGCTTGCCGCGATCATCGGGCTGTACGGGCGGAAGAAGGTCGTGGAGCGGCTCGTCCTTGTCGTGTACTTTCTGACGTTCTGGGCCGTGTTTGTATTCTTCTACGCCGGCAGCTATGACTACGGGGCGGACGTCCGATACTCGTTGCTGACCTACGTTCCCGTCGCGGTGCTCGCGGGGCTCGGAATCGAGATCATCGCGTCCGCAACGACGCGTTCCCTGCAGCGCGCCAACCAACAACCCTTTGAGCCTGGCCGGCCGCCACCGGTCGTGTTCGGCGTCGTGTGCGCGCTCATCGTTTTCCAGTTCCTGTGGTACGCGCCGCTGGTGCGCAGTACTGGCGAGGAAGCGTGGGCGGCACGCGCCGACGTCAAGTACGCGCGGACATTCGCACAGCGGCTGCCACCAAACTCGATTGTGCTCACCCACAACCCGAGCATGTTCCTGCTGTGGGGAGTCGATGCGGGTCAGCTGGCGATCGCGGTGAATGAGCCTGACTACGTGCGGGGCCAGCTCCGGGCCCGCTATGCGGGTGGCGTGTACCTCCACTGGAACTTCTGGTGTAACGTAGCCGACCTCGAACAGCGCCGTCTCTGCGAGACCTCGCTGCGCGACTACGCGACGGAACTGGTCGATTCGAGACGCGAGCGCGATTTCCGGTTCGCCCTGTACCGGGTGCGGGAACCCTGACGCACGATGGAGACAGCCCTTTCCCTCGCCGGGTGTGCTCCCGCGGCCGAGAGGCCGCTGGCCGGGCCGACCGCCTCAGAAACGCTCGTCACCATCGCAATTCTGACGCACAACGCCAGCGCCTATCTGGACCGGACCATCCCGGCGATCCTGTCTTGGATCCGGCCGTGTCACGAGGTCATCGTCTTCGACAACGGGTCGACCGACGGGACCGTCGAGCAGCTCAGACAGTGGGATCGATTGCGGGTGGTCGTCAACAGTACGAACAGCGGCTATGCGCACGGCAAGAACGCACTGGTCGCCCTGGCACGGGGCGAGTACGTTCTGCTGCTCGACGACGACATCCTCGTATCGAATGACGAGGTAGTGTCAGAGTGCCTGGCCTTTTTCGCGCTGCGTCCGGCTGTGGCGTTCGTCTCGGTGCCGTTGATCAACGAGGGCCAGGCTCGAACGCCTCACTACGGCCTCTACTTCACGCAGATCAAACGTGACCGGTCGCTACGGGAACTTCAGCGTCGCTCCTGCTTCCGGGCAGGTGGGTTTGTCGGCGGCCTGACGTTCTTCCGGCGGCGCATTTTTCAGCGCCTTGGGGGGTTCGACACGGTCTACCCGTGCGAGGACTATGACCTGTGCGCTCGCACCCATCTGCAGGGGTGGCAGATCTACACCATCACGTCCGCCCATGCTCTGCACCTCGGCGCGAGCCGGAGGGCCGACATCGATCGCTGGATTGGGTGGCATCGCTACTACCTGTGCAGCTTTCTGAGGAACATTGTCAAGAACTACACGCCGTCTGGCGTGTTGCTGTGGATGCCGCTGGCGAGCGTGTGGATCTTCTGGATCACGTGGCGTAAGTTCTGGCAGACGGGACATCCAGGAGTGCTCTACGCGTATGCCGCATCCGCGGGTACTTCGTCAGGGACGTACGTCAATCGCTTCGAGAGCGGTCGCTGATCCAAGCCGCGCGCCTAACCAGGCACGATGAGTTTCGCCGGATTCGCTATTCGATACGTGAGGATGATCGGGGCGTGAACTCAGACTAGTGGACCGATCGGTCTTTCCACGCCTGGCCGCCGCCGGTCAGCGTGTGCATCTCCAGCAGCTCGATCAATCCCTTGCACCGCGCTGCGATCCCTTCGCATTCGAGTAGCGCCTGCCGTTCCATCGGCTCAAGCGGCAGGTATTGGGCGAGGGCGTTCACGAGATCATCGTCCGGCACCACTGGCGGAAATCTCGGTTCGCCGGCGGTGCGCTCAATGGTAGAGGCCAGCACCGCTTCCAGGCGCAAGCGGCACGCGTGCACCTGGGCGCGATCAGCGTCGGCAATCGATTCGGGCAGGGCCTCGACCTGGGCCAGTCGGTACGGGCGGCTGTTGTCTTCGCTGGTAATCCGGAATTTCTCCAAGCCGCGAAGGACGATGTTGGAGCGCCCGTCGGGCAGCGGATCCGTGTGGGTGATGACGCCGGCGCAGCCGATCGGGTACACCGGTGGACGCCCCTCGTAGCTGGCCTCGAATCCCGGCCGGAGCAGTGCCATCCCGATGATCCGGTCGCCCTTCAAGGCATCGGCGACCATCGCGCGATACCGCGGCTCGAAGATATGCAGCGGGAGAAACACGTTGGGAAAGAGCACGACGTTCGGCAGCGGGAAGATCGGGATGGTGGGGGGCAGCATCGGGGAATCGTGATTCGTGAATCGTGATTCTTGATTCTTGATTCGAGTCGTTGCCCTTTATTGCGGTACTCAATCGAAGCGTCCACAATCACGAATCACGAATCAAGAATCACGAATGGCTAGTGAATGGTCTTGGTCTTCCGGTCCATGTAGTCCATCAGCACGTACTGACCGAGCGTGTACGGGGTGGTGAAGTAGGCCTTGCCACGGCAGATGGACGCCACCCGCCGGACGAACGCGACCAGGTCGTGATCGCGGGCCAGCATGAAGGTGTTGATCATGATGCCGGCCTTGTTGCAGGCATTCACCTCCGCAAAGGTCTCGGCGACGATGAACGGGTCGAGGCCGAAGGCGTTCTTGTAGATCTGGCCGTCCGGCCGCGTGAGCGCCGACGGCTTGCCGTCGGTGATCATCACGATCTGGCGCATGTCCTTCTTCTCGCGCTCCAGGATGCGGCGTGACAGCCGCAGCCCCTCGCGCGTGTTCGTGTAGTACGGACCGACACGGACCCGCCCGAGCTGCTTCAGCGGGACCTCTTCCGCGGAATCGTGGAACAAGACCGCGTGCAATGAGTCCCCCGGATACTGCGTTCTGATCATGTGCGAGAGGGCCATCGCCACGCGCTTGGCCGGCGTGAAGCGGTCCTCGCCGTAGAGGATCATGCTGTGACTGCAATCGAGCATGATCACGGTCGCGCAGGAGCTCTGATACTCGCTCTGCGCCACCATGAGGTCGGAATAGTCGACTTCGATCCCGTGGGCTCCGGGCTGCCGCGTGCGGGCTTCGGCATGCTCGCGCTGCACGGCGTTCAGGATCGTGGAGCTGGGATCGATGTTCATCGTGTCGCCGAATTCGTATGGCTTCGGCGCGGCGGCGGCCTCGACTCCGGTGCTGAGATGGCGCGTGTCGTGGCGCCCCGCACTGCTGCGGCCGATGGACCCGAGCAGGTCGCGCAAGGCGCGATAACCGAGGAAATCGAGCGCCTTGTCGGTGACCTCGAATTTCACCGGGCCGCTGTCTTCGCCGTGGCCGCCGCCGCTGCCGCGACGATGTTCGCGTTCGCCTTCAAGGTCCGGCGCCTGGGTGATGAACCCCTGGTCCATCATCTTCTGCATGATCTGCTGGATGAGCTCCTCCAGCTTGTTGCGGGCGCCCTCCTGATCGCCGTCGGCCGGCTCGCCGAGCAGCTGCTGCAGCGCCTCGTCGGACAGCATGCCCTCGCTGAACAGCGCCTCGAGGATCGCGTCGTGCAGCGCCTGCATCGTCCGGTCCTCCTCGCCGTCGGACGGATCCCACGGATTGTTGAACCCGCTCGACATCAGCAGGTCGGACAGCTTCGACACGAGATCCTCGAGGTCGATCTCGTCGAGCAGGTCGCCGGTGTATTTGGTGTAACGATACTTCATAGAATTTCCGAATCGACGAATCTACGGATTGACGGACTGATTGAGAAATGCATCAACGAATGCTTCACTAGATTCGTCCATTCGCAAATTCGTCAATTCGTCAATTCGTCCATTCGTCAATCTCAGTTGTAGTACTTCTTCTTCCCGCCGCTGGTGGGCATCCGCGGCTCGTCCTCGAAGCTGGCCTCGCGCGTCGGGCGCCGGACGACGGGTTCGCCGCCGTGGTAACCGCGGTCCTCGCTGCGACTGATCTTCTTCATCGCGTACAGCCCTTCGAGCACGAAGTCGATTCCCGACGCCAGCAGCGGCGGTGGGGCGTTCTTCGCCACGCCGGCCGCGTGGGCCAGATCGATCAGGCCCTGCACCTGTTTGGCGTGGGCGATGACGTCGTTGGCGCTGAGCGCATCACCGAGTTGCAGGCTGCCGCCGAGATCGAACCATTCAATGACCTGGCGGAGCTCGAGATGCGAGAGATAGCCGTCCGCCACGGTCGCGACCGCGGCCTTGATGAGTTCGCGGGCGACGGCTTCCGCGCCCTTCAGCTCACCCTCGTACTCCATCTCGAACTTGCCGGTGATCGAGGGCATGGCGGCGTAGATGTCGGTGACGCGGGGAACGGCTGTCTCCTCGCCGGCCGTCAGCGCTCGGCGCTCCGCGTTGGAGACGACGTTCTCCATCGCCGAAATCGGCAGCCGCTGGCTCACGCCGGATCGCTTGTCGATGCGTCGATCCTGCCGGGCCTGGAACGCAATCTCTTCGACTACCTCGGCGACGAAATTCGGCACTTCCGTCCGCGGGCCGGCGCCATTCCGGGTGAGCCACGCCTCCTGGGCGGTGATCGCCATCGCCTCGGTGCGGCCGGCTGGATAGTGTGTGCGAATCTCCGATCCGATGCGGTCCTTGAGCGGGGTGATGATCTTGCCGCGGGCGGTGTAATCCTCGGGATTGGCGGTGAACGCCATCAGGACGTCGAGCGGCAGGCGGACGGGATACCCCTTAATCTGCACGTCGCCTTCCTGGAGGATGTTGAAGAGGCCAACCTGGATCTTTCCGGCCAGGTCGGGCAGTTCGTTGATCGCAAAGATCCCGCGGTTTGCCCGCGGCAGCAGCCCATAGTGCATCGTGAGCTCGCTGGAGAGCTGCAGGCCGGCACGCGCCGCCTTGATCGGATCGATGTCGCCGACCATGTCGGCGATGGTCACGTCGGGCGTGGCGAGCTTCTCGACGTAGCGCGCGTCCCGTGCGAGCCAGGAAATCGGCGTGCCGTCTCCCTGCTCGGCGATCCGGGCCCGACACGCCGAGCAGATGGGCGCAAGCGGGTCATCGTTGATTTCGCATCCCGTCATCACCGGGATGGATTCGTCGAGCAACGTGACCAGCGCCCGCAGCAGCCGTGTCTTGGCCTGGCCGCGCAGGCCGAGCAGGATGAAATTGTGCTGCGACAGCAGCGCATTGACGACCTGCGGAATCACGGTGTCGTCGTAGCCGACGATGCCGGGGAAGAGCGGCTCGTTGCGGCGGAGTTTCTCGATGAGGTTCTCGCGAACCTCCTGGTGGACGCTTCGATGCGACACGCGGCCCGTGTCCACGGCACGTCGCAGGTCGCCAAGGGTGGAGATCGCCGGAGGGTTCGACATGGGATGATCCTAACCGCCTTCGCGTGAGCAATCTACGACGCGCTTCGCGTCGGCGCCTTGCCGGTGCGCGCGACGCGGCCCACGGAGCTCGGTGCACAATGCCGCAGGGGCGATGACTGTCACGAAACCGTTCTTCCGCGCGGCGCGGCCGCAGGTGTTCGCGCATCGCGGAGGCTGCGCGCTGGGGCCCGAGAACACGCTGGCGGCGTTCGATCGTGGGATGGCCGCCGGTGCGGACGGCCTCGAGCTCGATGTTCGCCTCTCCGCTGATGGCGTCGTGGTGGTTCACCATGATGAGACGCTCGATCGGACGACCGACGGTGCGGGCCCGGTGGCGAGGCGAACCGCCGCCGAACTGGCAGCGGTCGACGCCGGTTATCGCTTCCAGCGCGATGGGCGGTTCGAGTTCCGTGGCCAGCACGTCGGTGTCCCGACGCTCCGTGAGGTGCTGCAGCGTTATCCCGACATCCCCATCATCATCGAAATGAAGGTGAATTCGGCTGAAATGGGGGATGCCGTCGCGGCCGAGGTCCGCCGAGCCGATGCGGTCGACCGGGTATGCGCCGCTGGATTCGGAGCGCGTGCGGTCCGTGCCGCGCGTGCGGCGCTGCCTCACATGTCGTCGAGCGCTTGTGCGCCTGAAGTCCGCATGGCGTTGTATCGGTCGTGGATCAACTGGCCCGTCCGGCGCGTTGACTACGGCGGTTATCAGGTTCCCGAGGTCAGCGGCGGCCATCGCATCGTCTCGCAGCGCTTCGTGAAGCACGCGCACGCCGCCGGCCTGCGTGTGCAGGTCTGGACCGTGGACGACCGGGCCGACATGGATCGCTTGTTGAGTTGGGGCGTGGATGCGCTCATCAGCAACTGCCCGGACGTCGCTGTTGCCGCCAGGGACGCATGCCGCCGTGGTTGAGGCGGGTTATCATTGAGTCGTCGTCCTGCCACACCTAGAAGGAGTGCGCAATGCGCCGTTTTCTCTCGTTGGTGCTGACGTTTGCTCTCGCCGGAGCCGCGGTGGTGACCGCTGAAAAGGCGAAGACCCCCCAGGACATGGACGTGGCCATGAAAAAGGTCGGCAAGACGCAGCAGGATCTGAACAAGGCGATCAACGCGATGGCGTATGCCGACGCCAAGAAGCAGGTCGACATCATGAAGACCACGCTGACGGACGCGGAGAACTTCTGGGTGGTGAACAAGAAGATGGACGCGCAGCAGTTCAGCAAGGACGTGATCGCGAAGCTCGACGCGCTCGACAAGGCGCTGACCGAGAAGACCCCCGACCAGGCGAAGGCGACCGCCGCCTACAAAGAAGCCACGGCTGCGTGCAACAGTTGCCACAAGGTGTACCGCGGCGTCGACGCGAACAGCCAGTTCATCATCAAGCCCGGCTCCATCTAAGCGTCCAGTCGCAGGTGCGAGTCCGAACTGAGGCTCCCTCGGTGCGATTCGACTGACGCTCGCGGGTGCGAGTCGGACTGACGCGCGCTGGTGCGAGTCGCACTGACGGTGGTTGGTGCGAGTGGGACTCACGCTCGTCGGTGCGACGGACCTTGCGCTTGCTGGTGCGAGTCTGAACTGACGCTCGCGGGTGCGAGTCGGACTGACGATGGCTGGTGCGATCGAACTGATGGTGGTTGGTGCGAGTGGGACTCACGCTCGTCGGTGCGAACGACTCGCACCCGAACTCATCGGTCGCGCGTCTTCTCGCTCGTGGCCGTTGCGCTGATTGGTCGTGTCCGCCGGCTTGGTCCCACCTGGCGGATAGCCGAGATGGTGGTCAGCCCCCGCGGAGCATCCGCCCTGCAGGGCCTTCTTGAATTGGCGGGTGATGACGTCCGCCTCCGCCTGCGTCATCACACGGCGGGGCCGGCGACCTGATCCAGGACCTCCTCAGGGAAGTCCGACGTGCACTTACCGGTCCGCGGCATTGCTACTCCTCAGGCTATGCCCCACACACAAAATTCCTGACCCCCTCGTCCGTCATCGCACCATTCCCTCCCACCAACGCCATTCCCGCCTCGCACCTTTCCCGGTCGCACTCGCACCAGCAAGAATCCCGTCGCGCACCAGCCGCGATCGCCCTCGCACCCGCGAGAATCGGTCATCGCACCACCTGCTGTCGCCCTCGCACCCGCGAGAATCTGTCATCGCACCATCGAGACTCCCGCCTCGCACCATCCGCTGTCGCATTCGCACCAGCAAGATTCGGGCATCGCACCTTCTGCAGCGATCGCCCTCGCACCATCGAGTGTCCCGCACCGTTATCGCAGCCGCGCTCGCGCCTTCCTGAACACGGCCGCCATCATCGTCTTTGTCAGCACCCCCGTGTTCGTGTTCTGCCGGCTCGGGTGGTAACAGCCGATCAGCACGTCGGGCAGCGACGTGTCGCCGACGTCTACGCGGATCACGGCGCCGTGTGCGAACTGCGGCTTCGGCGACGCGGCGACCCCGCGGCGCTTCAGCACCTGCAGCCACGCGTCGAAGCCGATCCTGCCGAGCGCGACCACCACGCGAAGATTTGGCAGTTGGTCGAGCTCCGCATCCAGATGGTCGAGGCAGCGCGTGATTTCTTCCGGCAACGGCTTGTTGTCGGGCGGGGCGCAACGGACGGCCGCGACGATGTACGCGTCGTGTAACGACAGCCCGTCGTCGACGTGCCGCGAGGTGCCGAGGCTGGCGAAGCCGGTTTGATGGAGAGCGGCCATCAGAAAATCACCGGAGCCGCCGATGCCGTCGCCGGTGAAGACGCGCCCCGTGCGATTGGCGCCGTGTGCCGCCGGCGCCAGGCCGACGATCAGCAGGCGCGCAGCCGCATCTCCGAAGCCGGGCACCGGACGTCCCCAGTACGTTTCGTCGCGGTAGGCGCGCTTCTTCTCCCGTGCGACGCGACGGCAATACTCGCGCAGGCGAGGACACCGCTCGCATGACACGATTGCATGGTGAACATCAGCTAGTTGCGTGGGGAGATCAGGGCGCAAAACCGGTTTCATCAGAGGCGCGACGAATACTAGAATAACGAGTTGTTACCAGCTCGAAGATCGTGGACCTAATAACCTCGTATCCGCCGGGTGCCACTTTCGCGCTCGAGGCGCCACGGTGCCCAGGCCGGCTCGCCTGCTATCGCGCGTCGCGCGACCGCGGGCCCATGTAGAGGATTCATGCGCAACACAGCACCAAAGGACGCGGCCGAGATCGAAGCCCTCGAAACGCGGGAGTGGCTCGACTCGCTCGACTATGTGCTGCAGTCTGGCGGTCCCGCCCGCGTCGGCCGCCTGCTGCGCGAACTCGGCGATCACGCCCGTCGGCAGGGAGTCAAACAGCCGTTCACGGCCAACACTCCATACATCAATACGATCCGGCCGTCCGAGCAGCCGCCGTTCCCCGGCAGCCGTGAGATCGAACGCCGCATCAAGAGCCTGGTCCGCTGGAACGCGCTGGCCATGGTCGTCAAGGCGAACAAGGCGGAAGACGGGATCGGCGGTCACATCTCGACGTTCGCCTCGTCAGCCACCTTGTACGAAGTCGGCTTCAACCACTTCTTCAAGGGCAAGGGCGACGAGAACGACGGCGACATCATCTATTTCCAGGGCCACGCCGCACCCGGCATCTATGCGCGGGCCTTCCTCGAAGGGCGCCTCAGCGCGGAACAGCTGACCAACTTCCGTCGCGAGCTGAAGGAGGGCGGCGGCCTGTCGTCGTACCCGCACCCGTGGCTGATGCCCGACTTCTGGGAATTTCCGACGGTCTCGATGGGCATCGGACCGCTGACCGCCATCTACCAGGCGCGGTTCATGCGGTACCTCGAAGATCGCGGCCTGAAGAAGCGATCCGACTCCAAGGTGTGGGCGTTCCTGGGTGACGGCGAGACGGATGAACCCGAGTCGCTGGGCGCCATCACGCTGGCGTCGCGCGAGAAGCTCGACAACCTGATCTTCGTCATCAACTGCAACCTGCAGCGCCTCGACGGTCCGGTGCGCGGCAACGGCCAGATCATTCAGGAACTCGAAGGCGTGTTCCGCGGCGCCGGCTGGAACGTGATCAAGCTGATCTGGGGTGGCGAGTGGGACGCGCTGCTCGAGAAGGACAGCGACGGCCTGCTCGTGAAACGCATGGGCGAAGTCGTCGACGGCGAGTACCAGAAATATGCCGTCGAATCAGGCGACTACGTTCGCAAGCACTTCTGGGGCAAGTATCCGCAGCTGCTGGATCTGGTCAAGCATCTTTCCGACGAAGAGCTGAAGAAACTCACGCTCGGCGGGCACGATCCGGTCAAGGTATACGCTGCCTACAAGGCCGCGGTCGAACATACCAGCCAGCCCACGGTCATCCTGGCCCGCACCATCAAGGGATACGGCATCGGCGAAGCCGGCGAAGGCAAGAACATCACCCACCAGCAGAAGAAACTGAACGAAGAAGAACTGAAGGCCTTCCGCACCCGGTTCGGTATTCCGATCGGCGACGACGAAGTGGTGAAAGCTCCGTTCTATCGCCCGTCGGACAACAGCCCCGAAGTCAGTTATCTGATCGAACGGCGCAAACAGCTCGGTGGTTTCGTTCCCGCCCGCAGGCCGCAGGCAGAACCGCTCAAGCTCGACACCCTCCCGGACGCGTTCACCTCATTCCACAAAGGCAGCGAAGGTCGCAAGGCATCGACGACGATGGCGTTCGTGCAGATGCTGACGCGACTGCTCAAGGATCCGGAGATCGGGCAGCTCGTGGTCCCGATCGTACCGGACGAGGCGCGCACCTTCGGCATGGAGGCGCTGTTCCGTCAGGTCGGCATCTACTCGCACGTCGGTCAGCTCTACGAGCCGGTCGACATGGATGTCCTGCTGTACTACAAGGAGGCGAAGGAAGGGCAGATCCTCGAAGAGGGGATCACCGAGGCCGGTTCGATCTCGTCGTTCATCGCCGCCGGCAGCGCCTACTCGACACACGGCATCAACACGATCCCGTTCTTCATCTACTACTCGATGTTCGGGATGCAGCGCGTCGGTGACTTCGTGTGGGCCGCCGCTGATACCCGCACCCGTGGCTTCCTGCTCGGCGGCACCGCCGGCCGCACGACGCTGTCGGGCGAGGGACTGCAGCACCAGGACGGCCATAGCCACCTGCTCGCGTTGGCAGTTCCCAACCTCAAGTCCTACGACCCGGCATTCGCGTTCGAACTCGCGGTGATCATCGAGGACGGCATCAAGCGGATGTACAAGGACGGCGAGAGCCTGTTCTACTACCTGACCGTGATGAACGAGCCCTACGAGCAGCTGCCGATGCCGGACGGCTCGGACGTGCGCGACGGCATCCTGAAGGGGATGTACAAGTTCCGCGGCGCTCAAGACACGAAGGGGGCAGGGGAGAAGGGGGCAGGGGACAGCGCGAAGGGGGCAGGGGGCAGGGGGCAGGGAAAGGCCAAGCCCAGGGCGCAGCTGCTCGGCAGCGGCGCGATCCTGAACGAAGTGCTGGCCGCGCAGAAGGTCCTGGCCGAGCAGTACGACGTGGCCGCCGACGTCTGGAGCGTCACCAGTTACCCCGAGCTGTATCGCGACGGTCACGCGGTGGAGCGGTGGAACCGGTTGCACCCTGCGGAAACACCGCGAGTGCCTCACGTCACCGCATGTCTCGGCGACACCGAGGGCGTGATCGTGGCGGCGTCCGACTACGTCAAGCTGCTGCCGAACGGGATCGATCGCTGGACCCCACGACCGGTCGTCGCGCTGGGTACCGACGGCTTCGGCCGCAGCGAAGGTCGCTCGTCGCTGCGGGACTTCTTCGAAGTGGATACCAAGCACATCGTCGCCGCCACGCTGAGCGAGTTGGCGCGCGAGGGCAAGATCGAGGCGTCGATCGCGAAGAAGGCGATTGTGGACCTGGGGATCAATCCAGAGAAGCCGAATCCAGCGATCTCGTAGCATTCAAAAGTGGTCACGGATCTCAGCCACGGAGACACTGAGACACGGAGAATTTCTTAACCTCCGTGTCTTCGTGCCTCCGTGGCTGACGTCCGTGACATGCGTCCGGAGTCGAAGTGACAGAGTTCAAGGTTCCTGAACTTGGCGAGAACGTGGTGGGTGGCGATGTCACCCGCGTGATGGTGAACGTCGGCGACACGATTACGCGCGATCAGCCGGTCCTCGAACTCGAGACGGACAAGGCGACGATTGAAGTGCCCTCCTCGGTCGCTGGGGTGGTCAAGGAAGTTCGCGTCAAGAAGGGCGAGAAGATCAAGGTTGGCGCGGTCGTCCTGACGGTCGAGGATGCGAGCGGCAATGGCGCCGGCGCCGCGAAGGCGGCGGACTCGTCGGCCGCAGTGGCGGAAGCCGGGAAGGCGGATGCGGCCAGCGCCGACGGGGGGAAAGCGGAAGCCCGCGCTGAATCGCCGGCGAAGAACGAGGAAGCCAGACCCGCCGAGGCCCCGAGGGCTGAATCCAAGGTCCTGGCGATGCCACAACGGCAGGTCGCAGAAGCGGCTCCGGCGCCGCCGCCAGCTGCGGCGCCGCGTGCGGATCGGGGTGGCGCTGCCGCTCCGGCGTCGCCATCGGTGCGGCGCCTTGCCCGTGAGATCGGCGTCGACATCAACGACGTGCAGGGATCGGCCCCGGGTGGCCGCATCTCGCAGGAAGACGTCAAGGAGCATGCACGTCGAATCCTGAGCAGCGTCGGATCCGCGGGCGCGGGCGCCGCGTCCGGGGCACGTGCGGCGCGAGCGCTCCCCGACTTCCAGAAGTGGGGCGAGGTCGAGCGTCAGCCGTGGAGCAACATCCGCCGTGTCACCGCGGAGCACCTCGGCTACGCGTGGAGCACGATCCCGCACGTCACGCAGTTCGACAAGGCGGACATCACCGAGCTGGAGCAGCTGCGCAAGAAGTTCAAGGATCAGGTCGCCAAGGCCGGCGGCAATCTCACGGTTACCGCGATGCTCGTGCGCATCCTGGCTACGGCGGTCAGGAAGTTCCCCCAATTCAACGCCTCGATCGACGCTGAGCGCGGCGAGCTGATCTTCAAGAAGTTCGTCAACGTCGGCGTCGCCGTGGACACCGACCGCGGGCTGCTGGTGCCGGTCATCCGCAACGCCGACCGAAAGAACATCCAGGAGATCGCCATCGAGATCAACCAGCTCGCCGCCAAGGCCCGCGACAAGAAGCTGACGATCGAGGAAATGAGCGGCGGCGGGATCAGCGTCTCCAACCTGGGGGGGATCGGCGGCACGGCATTTACGCCGATCGTCAACTGGCCGGAGGTGGCAATCCTGGGCGTGTCGCGTGGCGCGATGGAGCCGGTCTGGAAGGACGGCCAGTTCGAGCCACGCCTGATGCTGCCGCTGTCGCTGTCCTACGACCATCGCGTCATCGACGGCGCCGACGGCATGCGCTTCATGAAGTGGCTGGTCGAGGCGATCGAGCAGCCCTTCCTTCTTTCATTGATCGGATAGTCGCGCGATGTTCGCTCGTCACGGAAAACGCCACGAAGACACGAAGTCACGGAGGACTACCAAGTAATGGTCTTCGTGGCTTCGTGCCTCCGTGGCCGCGTTCGTGACAAGTGTCAGCGTGACTGATGACACGCATCCACTCGTAATGGCTAACGAATCAACTCAACTGGTTGTTCTTGGTGCAGGTCCCGGCGGATACGCGGCGGCGTTCTATGCGGCCGACATGGGCATGCAGGTCGCGCTCGTCGACGAGGAAAAGAATCCCGGCGGCGTCTGTCTGTATCGGGGCTGTATTCCCTCGAAAGCGCTGCTGCACGTCGCCAAGGTCATCGACGAAGCGAAGCATGCCGCGTCGCTGGGCGTCGCCTTTGGTGAGCCGGCGATCGACCTCGACAAGCTGCGCGCGTTCAAGCAGGGGGTGGTCGACAAGCTGACTGGCGGCGTCGGCCAGGTCGCGAAGATGCGCAAGGTGAAGTTCTACCAGGGACGCGCGACGCTGACCGGCCCGACCTCGATGCGCATTGCCGGTGTGGACGGCGCCACCACGGACCTGACGTTCGAGAACTGCATTCTCGCCACGGGATCCTCGCCCACGAAGATTCCATCGCTGTCGCTCGACACGCCGCGGATGATGGACTCCACCGGCGGCCTCGACCTGCCCGACATCCCGAAGACGATGCTGGTGATCGGCGGCGGCTACATCGGCCTCGAGCTCGGCACGGTTTACGCCGCGCTCGGCACGAAGGTGTCGGTCGTCGAGATGACGCCGACGCTGCTGCCCGGCGCGGATCGCGACCTGGTGAACGTCCTTGAAAAGCGGGTGAAGGGACTCTTCGCGAACATCATGACCAGCACCAAGGTCGTGAAGGTCGAGGAGGCTAAGAACGGGATCAAGGTGACGTTCGAGAAGTCCTCGAACGGCAGCGACGGGTCGTCCGCCTCCTCTGGAGCTGCGGCGGACAAGTCCGCGGCGTCGAGCGAGACCTTTGATCGCGTGCTCGTCGCGATTGGCCGTCGTCCGAATTCGAAGATTCCCGGCCTTGAGACGACGAAGGTCAAGGTGGACGCGAAGGGCTTCATCGAGACCGACCCGCAGCGGCGCACCGCTGAACCGACCATCTGGGCAATCGGCGACGTCGCCGGTGAGCCGATGCTCGCGCACAAGGCGTCGCACGAGGCGCGCGTGCCGGTCGAGGCGATGCTCGGGCACAAGGCGATTTTCGAACCGCTCGCCATACCGGCCGTCGTGTTCACCGACCCCGAGATCGCGTGGTGCGGCCTGACGGAAGCTGAAGCGAAGGCCAGGGGGATTGAGATCGAGATCGCGAAGTTTCCGTGGGGCGCATCGGGACGCGCCATCACGCTCGATCGTCCGGACGGCGTGACCAAGCTGATCCTCGAGCCGAAGACGTCACGGGTGCTCGGCGTCGGCATTGCCGGCTCCGGCGCGGGCGAACTGATTGCCGAGGGCGTGCTGGCGATCGAAATGGGTGCCACCGCGGAAGATCTCAAGCTCACGATTCACCCGCACCCGACGCTGTCGGAGACGGTGATGGAGAGCGCGGAAGCGTTCTTCGGCCAGAGTTCACATGTGTACAGGCCGAAGAGGAAATAGAACGTTTAGTGTTCGACGTTCGTAGGCCGGGTTCCGCGCGACGGGCCCGGAGGAGCATCGGTTGAACAAGCAGATCGCCGCCCTCACTTTCGCCGCCGTTCTCGGATCGATGGCCGGTGCCGCCGCCCAGCAGCAGAACCTCAATCCGGTTCCCGCTTCCACCCCGAACGTCTCTGCGGACGCGCAGAAACACATCGAAGCCGCGCGCGCCGCGGCCGGAGACGTGTGGGACAGCGTGTTCCGCCCGGTGTGCAACGGCGCGTTGTCGCTGGCGGCGCCGCCCGCACCGCGGGCAGGTGGTGCCGGCCGCGCGGATAGCGGTGGAGCGGGACGGCGAGGCGGCGGCCCACCCGCGTCGCCCGCGCGTGACACGTGGTACGCCGACCCGCAGAAGGTGTTCGACGACCTGTATTTCGTCGGTGAGAAGGAGTACTCCGTCTGGGCACTCACGACGTCCCAGGGCATCATCATCCTGGACGCGATCTTCGACTACTCGGTGGCGGCCGAGGTCGACGATGGGCTGAAGAAGCTGGGGCTCAATCCGGCGGACATCAAGTACGTGGTCGTCAGCCACGGTCACCTCGATCACGCCGGCGGCGCGAAGTTCCTGCAGGACAAATACGGGGCGCACCTGGTGATGTCGGCAGCGGATTACGACCTGCTCGACCAGCAGAATCCGACGTGGAAACCGAAGCGTGACATGGTGGCCACCGATGGCATGAAGCTGACGCTCGGCGATACCACCATGACCCTGTACCTCACACCAGGGCATACGCTGGGAACGATTTCCACCATCTTCCCGGTGCGTGACGGGAACCAACGCCACGTCGTGGCGACCTGGGGCGGCACGCTGTTCAACTTCGGACCCGATCGCCCGCGGCTGCAGTCGTACGCGGCGCACGCCGATCGCTTCAAGAAGATCGCCGCCGATGCGGGTGCCGACGTGGTGCTGTCGAACCACACGATCTACGACGGCAGCAAGACGAAGCTGCCGGCAGCAGCCGTACGAAAACCGGGAGAGCCGAACCCATACGTCGTCGGCCGCGATGGCGTGCAGCGGTATCTGACCACCGTCGGTGAGTGCGCGCGAGCGGCGGTCGAGATCGTGCCCGCGAATTGATTGCAGCGTAGGGCGAGGCTTCGGCCTCGCCTAGGCAGGCCTGAAGGCCTGCCCTACGAGGTTCAGGCAGGCCTTCAGGCCCGTCCTACGAATGAGGAGTCGTTGAATGGAGGCAGTACCGGTCAGGATCGTTCCCCGCGGCTGGGGAGAAACGGAACGCAGGGAGGCGTGGTGGATCACGCCGCTGTTCGTATTCATCGTGCTCGGCGGGTTCATCGTCTACGCCACGTGGGCGGCGTTCCAGAACGCGCACTATGAATGGGGGCCGTATCTCTCGCCGTTCTACGCGCCGGTGATCTTTGGCGATTCACCGCACGCGTGGTTCGGGCCGAAGCCGGCGTGGTGGCCGGCGCTGCTGCCGTTCTCGCCGGCGTTGATCATCCTGCCGTTCCCTGGCCTGTTCCGCTTCACCTGCTATTACTACCGCGGCGCCTATTACAAGGCATTCTGGGCCGATCCACCGTCGTGCGCCGTCGGGGAGCCTCGCGGCGTGAGCTACTGGGGCGAGCGCTGGTTTCCCCTGGTGCTGCAGAACGTCCACCGATACTTCGCCTACATCGCGGTCATCTTCCTTGTCCTGCTGGCGTGGGACGTGTGGCTGGCGCTCTGGTGGGACGATGGCGCCGGCGGCAAGGTGTTCGGGGTCGGTGTCGGCACCATCCTGCTGGCGGCCAACGTGGTGCTCCTGAGCAGCTACACGCTCGGATGCCACTCAATCCGTCACGTCGTCGGTGGCCGGAAGGACGAAGTGTCGAAGAACGCGCTGCGCGAGACCTGCTACAACTGCTCGACCGCGCTCAACTACAAGCATCAGCTGTTCGCCTGGATGAGCCTGTTCTCGGTGGCGTTCTCGGATGTCTACGTCCGGCTGCTGTCGATGGGGTACATCACCGACGTGAGGCTCTTCTAACGCGATGGCTACCTACGCGACCTATAACTACGACGTCCTCGTCATCGGCGCGGGCGGCGCCGGCCTGCGCGCGGCGATTGAAGCGGCGAACGCCGGCGTGACCGTCGGCCTGATCTGCAAGTCGCTGCTGGGGAAGGCGCACACCGTCATGGCCGAAGGCGGCATGGCCGCGGCGATGGCCAACAACGACGATCGCGACAGCTGGCGCGTGCACTTCGCCGACACCATGCGCGGGGGGCAGTACGTCAACAACTGGCGGATGGCGGAACTGCACGCCAAGGAGGCGCCGGAGCGCGTGCGCGAGCTCGAAGGGTGGGGCGCGGTGTTCGATCGCACGCCGGACGGTCGGATCAACCAGCGCAACTTCGGTGGGCACCGGTACCCGCGACTCGCGCACGTGGGCGATCGCACTGGCCTCGAGCTGATCCGGACGCTGCAGGATCACGCGGTCTACCTCGGCATGACCGTCCACATGGAGCATACGGTCATCGACCTGATCCTGGACAACGGCCGTGCGGCCGGCTGCCTCGCCTACGACCGTGAACGCGGCCGCTTCCACGTGTTCGCGGCCAAGGCGATCGTGCTCGCGACCGGCGGTGTCGGCCGCGCCTACAAGATCACCAGCAACAGCTGGGAAGGCACCGGCGACGGCCACGCGCTCGCGTTTCGCGCCGGCGCCGAGCTGATGGACATGGAATTCATCCAGTTCCATCCCACCGGGATGGTCTGGCCGCCCAGCGTCCGTGGAATTCTCGTGACCGAGGGTGTACGTGGTGAGGGGGGCGTCCTCAAGAACAGCGAAGGACGCCGCTTCATGTTCGACGACATTCCGGACAACTACAAGCCGCAGACGGCCTCCGATCCCGAAGAAGGGTGGCGGTACACGCAGGGCGACAAGAGCGCCCGGCGTCCGCCCGAGTTGCTCACGCGCGATCACGTCGCCCGCTGCATCAACCGCGAGGTGAAGGCGGGCCGCGGATCTCCGCACGGCGGCGTCTTCCTCGACATCGCGTGGATCAAGGAAAAGATCAAGGACTCCGAGGCGCACATCAAGCGCAAGCTCCCGAGCATGTACCACCAGTTCAAGGAGCTCGCCGATCTCGACATCACCAAGGAGCCGATGGAGATCGGCCCGACCACGCACTACATCATGGGTGGCATCCGGGTCGACGCCGACACACAGGAATCGAGCATCCCCGGACTGTTCGCCGCCGGCGAGTGCGCGTCCGGCATCAACGGCGCCAATCGTCTGGGCGGAAATTCCCTGTCCGACCTGATCGTGTTCGGGAAGCGCGCCGGTGAGTACGCGGCGGAGTTCGCCCGGAAGAACGGTCAGGCACGAGTGGACGACGCCGCGGTGGAACAGGCAGTCAAGGTTTCCCTGGAGCCGTTCGAGCGCGGGGCAGCCGGGGAGAACCCGTACAAGGTGCAGGCCGACCTGCAGGAAACAATGCAGGCGCTGGTCGGTATCGTGCGCCAGGAGTCCGAGATGCGCGAGGCGTTCACGCGCATTCAGGAGTTCAAGCAGCGTGCGGGTCGCGTCGGCGTCGTCGGCCACCGCGAGTATCACGCCGGCTGGCACACCTGCCTGGATCTGCGCAACCTGCTCACCGTTGCGGAGTGCATCACGCTGTCGGCGATTGAGCGGCGGGAAAGCCGCGGCGGCCATTTCCGCGAGGACTACCCGGAGAAGGTGGCCGAATTCGGCACCTTCAACATCGTGACGAACCAGGGTGCCGGCTCGAGCGTCCAGATTTCCCATGTGCCGATTCCGCCGATGCCGGACAACCTGAAGGAAGTCATCGAGGAGCAGAAGTCTTAGCCATGAAAGCGACCTTCAAAATCTGGCGCACCCATCAGGGGACGACCGACGGGACGTTCCAGACGTTCCACACCGAAGTGTCCGAGGGGATGGTCGTGCTCGATGCGGTACACCGCATCCAGGCCGAGGAGGCGCCGGATCTCGCCGTGCGCTGGAACTGCAAGGCGGGAAAGTGCGGATCGTGTTCGGCCGAGATCAACGGCAAGCCGCGGCTGATGTGCATGACGCGCCTGAGCCAGGTGAATCTCGACGAGCCGGTGACCGTCGAGCCGATGCGGGCGTTTCCGCCGATCAAGGATCTGGTTACTGACGTGTCGTGGAACTTCCGGGTGAAGAAGTCGATCCGGAAGTTCAAGGTGAAGCCGAAGGAAGCGGACGGCACCTGGCGGGTCAAGCAGCGCGACATCGATCGCGTCCAGGAATTCCGCAAGTGCATCGAGTGCTTCCTGTGCCAGGACGTCTGTCACGTCCTTCGCGATCACAACAAGCACGACGAGTTCATCGGTCCGAGGTTCCTGGTCTACGCGGCCAACCTGGAGATGAACCCGCTCGACACCGATGACCGGATCCCTGACCTGAAAAACAAGCACGGGATCGGCTACTGCAACATCACCAAGTGCTGCACCAAGGTGTGCCCGGAGCACATTCACATCACCGACAACGCCATCATCCCGCTCAAGGAGCGCGTCGTGGATCGGTTCTACGACCCGATCACGCGGATGTTCCGCATCTTCAAGTAGAGGACGGAGGCTCGAGGCGGGAGCCGCGTGGCGGTCTCGGCGACCTGGTCAGTCGGCCGCCAACGCCGCGGCGGCGGCGTGCCGCTGCTGCGACCACGCTTCGTAGCCGATGCCCTGCCAGGGCATGCCGCGATCGAAGTGCTCGCGCCAGGGATAGGCAGGCTCTCCGTTCAGTGCGGATTTGATATCGCGCACACTGCCGAGCTTTCGGGCTGGAACGCCGACGACGACGGACTCCGGGTCCACGTCCTTGTTGACCATCGCAGACGCGCCGACGAGCGCGTCGCGTCCGATCCGCACGCCAGCGATGACCACGGCCTGAGTTGCGATGACCGCGAAGTCGTCCACCACCACGCCGTGCAGAATGTCGGAGGGAGGCTGCGGATCGTTGGTGAGCACCACGTACGGGAAAATCCAGACGAACTCGCCGACGACGCTCTTCTGCCCGATGTGCACATTGCTGTGCAGCCGCGAGTAGGTGCCGATCCTGCAGTAGCCCTGGATGTCGCACAGCGTCCCGATCCGGGCATGCGAGCCGATCTCCGTCTGCTCCCGGACGGTCACGCGGTGTCCGAACTCGACTCCGTCGCCGGTGGTCGAGCCGGCATAGACAATGGCGCCCGCTCGGAACAGGTTGTGACGGCCGATCCGCAGTGGTGGATTGTCGTAGGCGGCGTCGCGGTAATACGCCGCCAGCGGCTCTCCCAGGATCGAATTCGGCCCGAGGACCGTGCCATCCCCGATCTCGACGTTGTCGTAGACGATGCAGTTGGCGCCGATCGAAACGCCCGAACCGAGACGAGCCTGCTCGCTGATGATGGCGGTTGGATGAATGGTACCAAGGGCCAGTCCGTTCATGTTGTCTCTCCCGTGTCGCCGCCCCAGGCTCCGCGTCAGACGATAACGACGGTTTCGCCGACGTCGCGCCAGGCGAGTCGGCCCTGTTCGTGCCGCAGCGCCGCTTCCGCGCGCTCGATCGGTTCGCGATCGCCTTCTCGACTCAGTCGAAACGTCTGGTGGTGGATCGGCAGGAACAGCCGCGCCCCGGCCGCGTCGGCCATCGCCGCCGCCTGTTCCGGCGTGCAGTGATTCCAGATCCACGGGTCGTAGGCGCCGATCGGCATGATCGCCGCGTCGAACGGCCCATGTCGGCGGTGCGTGCGGAACGACGTGGTCAGCGCGGTGTCGCCGCCAATCAGCAGGCGCTTTCCTTCCCGTTCGAGCGCGAAGCCCGTCCACCCGCGATACGTATCACTGCGCAGACGCGCTCCCCAGTGCTTCACCTCGAGGCTGCGGACGTGCACCTCACCGCGCGGCGTCGTCACCGTTGTTGACTCGTCCCACTGGAGCTCCGTCGTCGAGGAATACCGCCGGCGGGGAAGCAGATCCGAGATCTTCGACGTCGTCACCGCTGCGGGACGGCCGCGGAGGGCCGCCAACGATGGCGTGTCGAGATGGTCGAAGTGGGCGTGCGAAACGAGGACGAGGTCGATCTCCGGCAGCGCGTCCGGCGTGAGCGCGCAACGGACCTGTCGCAGCGGCCCCAGGGAACCGATGCCGAGATCGACGCCGATTCGATTGAACAGCGTCGGATCGGTGAGAATGCGGACGCCGTAGAAATTGATGAGGACCGTCGCATGGCCGAGCCATGCTGCCGTGATCGCGTTGTCGCTCCACGTCGCCGGCGTCGGCGTTTGCGGCGCGGCTGGTACGTCGCGGCCCAATTCCTCGACCCGCTCGCGCAGGAACCTGGCCGGGAACGATGACGACAGGCTCACCCAGCCAGCGCCGACGCTCGCTGCCAACCCGCCGGCCACGAACTTCCGGCGACCAACCCCCAGTCTTTTCACAGGCACCCGACCTTCATCTTCACACGACCCACAAGGGGGACGGCCAACCTTCAACCGAGTTTCTTAATTAGACCTGGTTCAATTAATTTCGGCGCCCCCGAGTGCCTGGTACACGCGTACGGCGCCGGTGAACACGGTGGCCTCCGCACCGGCGACTGCGTCTTCCGCGGCGAGTTGCGTGCGTTCGGCGTCCAGCAGCGTCAGGAAGTCCGACAGGCCCTCGCGATAGCGGACACGAGCGAGGTCGGCGGCGCGGCTGCTCTGGACCGACTGTTCCATCAGGCGGTCGAGGCGCGCCTGGTCCTCGCGGTAGTCTGTGAGCGCCGCGTCCGTTTCCTCGATCGCCCGCAGCACCGTCTGTTCGTAGAGCGCCAGGGTTTCGCGCGTGGCTGCTTCCGCACCACGGAGCCGGGCCCGGGCGCTGCCGAAATCGAGACCGGTCCAGGCGAGCGCCGGGGTGACCGCCCACGCGCGCGAGTCGCCCTGGGCAAACAGATTGCCGCGGCCAGCCAGCAGCCCGAGAAAGCCGGAGATCGACACCCGTGGCAGGAGATCGGCTGCCGCGATGCCTTCACGCGCAGTGGTTGCCGCCAGCCGCCGCTCGGCGGCGCGGACGTCAGGCCGCCGCCGGAGCAGCGCATCCGGATCGCCGAGCGGCAGTGCTGTCATCAGCGATCCGTACGGGCGCGGTTCGAGATCGACCGTCAATTCACCCGGCCGCGTGCCGGTCAGAACGGCGAGTCGATACGTCAGCGAGGCGATGCCGGCGCGCAGCGGCGGAATGCTGGCTTCGACCGCGGCGACACTGGCCGATGCGCTCGCGACGTCCTGCTCCTCGCCAGCCCCGGCATCACGGCGCACCTGGGTCAGCCGCATCGTCTCCTGATGGTTGGTGAGACTGCGCTCGGCGACGGCCAGGCGCTGCTGCAGCCCGCGTAATTCGAAGTAGTTGCGCGCCACATCGGCGGCCACGAGCACGCGGGCGTCTTCGAGTGAGGCTTCGAACGCGTTGGCTGTCGCGCCTGCCGCAGCGATCGAACTGCGCACCGCGCCGAAGAGATCGATCTCCCAGAACGCGTCCAGGCCGGCACGGTACGTCGTGGTCCGCACCGGCGCCTCCGAGAAGCCTGGGATGGTCTGGCTGCGCACATCCACGCTGGCCCCGACGGTTCCAACCGGGAAGCGATCGAGTTGCGCGTCGGTCAGTGCCGCGCGCGCCTGATCGACCCGCGCCACTGCGGCCCGGAGGTCGTGGTTGGCGTCGAGCGCCTGCTGTTCGAGCTGCTCGAGCACCGGGTCGTCGAACAGCCGCCACCACAGCGGGTCGTAGTGGTTCGTCGTGAACGCGGCGGTCTGTGCCTCAGGCAGCACGACCGGCGCCGTCAAAGGCGCCTGATACGGCGCGCGGAGCGAGCAGGCGCTCAGGAGCGTTGTTGCCGCAAGGACCGCGAGCGCGGCCACATGCCGGCCCGCGGCTCCATTTCTGCGATCCCACTCCTGGAGTCGGTCTACGAGAACTGCAACCAACTCCCGGAGTCGGGTCACCGTCGGCGTGGTGAAGATTTCTGCCATGATCAATGACCTTCCGCGGGAGCAATCGTCATCGCCGCCTCGGAAGCCGGACGCCGGCGTCCCAGCCATGCGGTGGTGCGACCGACGATGACGTAAAAGACGGGTGTCAGCGCAAGGCCGAACACGGTGACGCCGAGCATCCCGGAGAACACCGCGACGCCCATGGCGCGACGGATTTCCGACCCGGCGCCGTGCGCCACGACCAGCGGGACGACGCCCATGATGAACGCGACCGACGTCATCAGAACCGGCCGCAGGCGAACGCGGCATGCGTCGAGCACCGCGGTGACGATGTCCGCGCCTTCGTGTTCACGCTGCCTGGCGAACTCCACGATCAGAATCGCGTTCTTGCACGCAAGCGCCGCCAGCACCAGGAAGCTGACTTGCGTGAACACGTTGTTGTCGCCGCCGGTCAGCCACACACCGGTCAGCGCGGACAGCAGCGTCATCGGCACGATCAGCAGCACGGTGATCGGCATCGTCCAGCTCTCGTACTGGGCGGCGAGAACGACGTAGACGAGCAGCACGCATAGCGGAAAGACGAGCAACATCGTGTTGCCGGCAATGACCTGTTGATAGGCGAGCTCGGTCCACTCGAAGCTCATTTCGCCTGGCAGCCGCTCGTTCAGCAGGCCCGCGATCGCCTGCTGCGCCTGACCGGAGCTGTACCCTGGCGCCGGTCCGCCGTTGATCTCGGCCGCGGGGAAGCCGTTGTAGTGCATGACCTGATCAGGTCCGTAGCCCTGCTTCACCGAGACCAGTGAGCCGAGAGGGACCATCTCGCCGTGGGCGTTGCGTGTTTTCAGCCGGCCGATTTGCTCGGGCTGCAGCCGGAACCCCTGCTCGGCCTGAACGTTCACCTGATACGTCCGCCCGAATCGATTGAAGTCGTTGGCGTAGACAGACCCGAGATAGGCCTGCAGGGTTTCGAAAACGTCGGTCAGCGCCACGCCGTAGGTCTTGGCGCGCTCGCGATCGACGTGCGTGTCGATCTGCGGGACGTTCACCTGGAAACCCGAGAGTAGACCGGCCAGTTCGGGAAGCTTCTGTCCCTCGCCGATCGCTCCCTGCACCTGCCGATACAGCTCCTCGAAACCCTCGCTGCCGCGATCCTCGACGTAAAGCTTGAATCCGCCGATGGAGCCGAGCCCCTGGACCGGCGGGGGTGGAAAGATGCCGACGAACGCGTCCTGGATGCCCGCGAACTTTCCATTGAGCGCCTGGACGATCGCATTCGCCGAGAGCTCAGGCGCCTGTCGGTCGTTGACCGACTTCAGTTTCACGAAGGCGATGCCGACGTTCGACGCGTTGACGAACCCGTTGATCGACAGTCCCGGGAACGCGATCGCACTCTCGACGCCGGGATGCTCCAGCGCCAGCGCAGACATCTTCCGGATCACCGCTTCGGTGCGGTCGAGCGTCGCCGCGTCCGGCAATTGTGCGTACGCGACGAGATAGTCCTTGTCCTGCGTCGGCACGAATCCTTCGGGTACCTTCGCGAAGCCGAACGCCGTCAGCGCCAGCAGTCCGCCGTAGACGAACGCCACCGCGGCGCTGACGCGCAACAGCCGGGTCACGCCAGCCTGATAGGAGCCTGATGCGCGGCCGAAGAACCGGTTGAACGCACGGAAGAAGCGGCCGAAGACGAAGTCAGCCGTCCGCTGCAGGCGATCGCGCGAGGCGTCCCGCGGCCGCAGCAGCCGCGAGGCGAGCGCCGGGCTCAGCGTGAGCGAGTTGAACGCCGAGATGACCGTTGAGATCGCGATGGTCAGCGCAAACTGCCGGTAGAACTGACCGGTCAGACCGCCGACGAATGCTGTCGGTACGAACACCGCACACAGGACCAGGGCGATCGCGATGATCGGGCCGGAGACTTCCTCCATGGCTTTGTGCGTGGCCGCGACAGGATCCAGACCGTGCTCGATGTGCCTCTCCACGTTCTCCACCACGACAATCGCATCGTCCACGACGATGCCGATGGCGAGGACCAGGCCGAACAGCGACAGCGTGTTCAGCGAGAAGCCGAACGCGAGCATGATGGCGAACGTTCCGACCAGCGAGACCGGCACCGCCACCAGCGGGATGATCGACGCGCGCCACGTCTGCAGGAAGACCAGCACGACGATGACGACCAGCAGGATCGCCTCGAACAACGTCTCGACGACAGCCTTGATCGAGTCGCGCACGTAGACTGTCGGGTCGTAGACGATCTTGTAGTCGACCCCTTCCGGAAACGACTGTTTCAGCCGCTCGAACAGGGCGCGGACGTCGTTGGATGCCTGAATCGCGTTCGATCCGGGCCGCTGCGAGATCCCGATGGTCACGGCGGGCTTGTTGTCGAGCAGGCTGCGCAGGGCGTACTGATTGGCGCCGAGCTCCACTCGCCCGACGTCGCGTACGCGCGTGATCTGGCCGTCGGGCGTTGCCCGCACCACGATGTCGGCGAACTGATCTTCGCTGGTCAGACGGCCCTGCGCGTTGATGAGCAGCTGGAAGCTCGTGTCGGTCGGTGCCGGTGGCGCGCCGAGTACTCCCGCGGCGACCTGGACGTTCTGCTCGCGAATGGCGTGAACGACGTCGGTCGCCGTCAATTCCCGCGCCGCGAGCTTGTCGGGATCGAGCCAGACGCGCATGCTGAACTCGCCGGCGCCGAAGATTTGGATGTTGCCGACACCCGGGATCTTCGCGAGCTCGTCCTTCACCTTGAGGTAAGCGAGGTTCGACAGGTAGAGCATGTCGTAGCGGTTGTCAGGAGAGACCAGATGCGCCGCCATCATGATGTCGGGCGACGCCTTCTCGGTCGTCATCCCGATCCGCTGCACCTCCTGGGGCAGGCGGGGCAGCGCCTGCGCGACGCGGTTCTGCACCTGCACCTGCGCGTTGTCCAGGTCGGTGCCGAGTGCGAAGGTGACCGTCAGTGTCATGCGGCCGTCGGCGGTGCTCTGCGAAAACATGTAGAGCATGTTCTCGATGCCATTGAGCTGCTGTTCGAGCGGTGCGGCAACCGTCTCCGCGATCACCTTCGGGTTGGCGCCGGGGTAGGTGCCGTGCACCACGACGGTCGGCGGAATGACGCTGGGATACTCGCTGATTGGCAGCCGGGTCAGCGCCAGCGCACCGGCGACGGTGATGAGGAGCGAGAGGACGGCCGCGAAGATCGGGCGGTCGATGAAGAATCGCGCGAACTTCATCGGGACACCTCCATCGCTTCGAGTGCCGGCGTGACTTTCACCCCCGGTCGAATACGTTGCAGGCCGCGCGTGACGACAATGTCGCCTGCCGCGACACCGCTGCGGATGACCCGCAGGCCGTCGACGAGCGGTCCGAGCGTGACCGGTCGATACGCGATGACCTTGTCCGGACCGATGACGTACACGAACCGCTTGTCCAGATCCGTCCCGATTGCCTCGTCGCGCACCAGCACGCCGCTGCCGGTCTCGCGGCTCGGCAACTGGATGCGGACGAACAGCCCCGGGGTCAGCGCGCCGTCGGCATTCGCGATCGTCGCCCGCACGCGAATGGTGCCGGTTGCGGCGTCGAGCTCGTTGTCCACGAAGTCCACGCGTCCCCGGCGTGGGAAGCCTTCGTCTCCGGCGAGGGCAAGTCGCGCCAGGCGCGGGCTGTGTTGTCGCGACAGATCGCGCCGGGCCTGCTTCGCGAGGCCCGGCCTACGATCCTCCGCGACCAGGCCCGGCCTGCCATTCTGCGCGGCAAGGCCCGGGGTGCCGTCCGTCCTCGCCGCCTGGCCGAAGGCCAGGAACGTCGGCTCGTCGACTTCGAACGATGCGTAGATCGGGTCGAGCGAGACGAGCGTCGTCAGCAACGTTGCGACGCCGGGACCGCTGGACACGAGGTTCCCCTCCGTGACGATGGCCTGACCAACGCGTCCGGAGATTGGCGCGGTGACCCGGGTGAATTCGAGATTCAATTCGGCGGCCCGCAACGCGGCGCGAATGGCCTGGACCTGCGCGGTGGCTTCGTCGGCAGCCGCGAGTCGCCGATCGTGCTCTTCGGTGGAGATGGCGTTGCCGCTGACGAGCCGGTCCGCGCGATCGCGTTCGGCGGCGGTGCGGGTCGATGTCGCCTGCGCGCGCTGCAGTTCCGCACCCAGGCGATCCACTTCGGCCTGGAACGGTCGCGGATCGATTTCAAAGAGGACATCGTTCTGGCGGACGATGGCGCCCTCGGTGAAATGCACCGCCGACACCACGCCCGACACACGGGGCCTGATGTCGACGTGATGGACCGCTTCGAGCCGGCCGGTGAACTCGTTGAACTCGGTGACCGGCCGGATCACCGCGTGGGCAGCCGTGACCTGAGGGGGCGGCGGAGCGCCGGCCTGCGCCGCCGGCGAGGCACAGGCGGAAAGCAATGCGAGCATCAGGAGCGTGAGAAAGCCGGCCGCGACCCGTGCCGCAGCCGAAAAGCGTGAGTGAGTCATGACCAGCATCGTGCCTGCCGGCGACGACATGAACAATTCGGCAGGAGGCTGATTCGCGTCTGCGACGATTGGCCATCGTCCATTTGGACGAGGACCGGATCGTCCACCCGGCCGAATCGACGCGGACCCCACCGCGGACCGATAATTGGGGCATGTTCGACGCGACAGAAACCGTTGATCTGCAGGACCTTCGCCGCGAGCTGAACGACGCGGTCGACCAGCAGCGCCGGTCCGAGTGCATGGCGCGCATCCAGAGCGACGCGGTGCAGCTCGCGCTCGATCTCGTGGTGCGCGAAGCCGATGTCAGTGGCTTCTTCCGCGCGTTCATCAAGACGCTGGTGGAGGAGTGCGAGAGCCGCGCGTGCGGCGTGTGGCTGCTCGAGGAAGACGGCACTCGCTGCGAGCCGTGGATGGCGTATGTCGACGGCGTATTCCATGCTGATGGTGACGGCTGGGATCAGCTCGCCCTGCCGCGCCGGGCGATGGCCGATCACCTGCGTTCGTTCGGGCCGGCGGCGCGAGAAACGCTCGAGTACGTCGGTGAGGACGAGCGTCTCCCTGAAGTCGTCCGTGAGTTCAATCGCGCTCGTGGCATCGTCTCGGTGCAGGTAGCGCCGTTGGCACTGCCGACCAGCACGCTTGGCTGGATCGCGCTGGCGTCGGCGAATGCGAGTGCCTGCGAAACACAGTGGCGTCGCGCGGTGCTCGAGGCGACGGCGAACCAGGCCACGCTCGCGTTGCATCAGAACCGGCTGGCGGAGCAGAGTCGCCTTGAAGCGCGGCGGCAGGCGGCCCTCGAGGAGCGCAACCGGATCGCGCGCGACATCCACGACACCCTGACGCAGGGCTTCGCCGCAATCCTGATGCAACTGCAGGGTGCGCGACGGTCGTCCACCGCCTTGCCGCCGGCGGTGGCGTCAGCACTCGACGTCGCGGTCGATCTGGCCAGGACGCACATGATCGAGGCGCGCCGTTCGGTGGGCGCCCTGCGGCCGCAGCCGGCCGGCGAAGAGTCGTTGCCGGCGGCGCTCGAACGGATGACCGCTCTTGCCCGCCGTACGAGCGCCGTGCCAATCGAGCTCACCGTCGACGAGCTGCCGCCCCTGGGCGGCATGGAGCGGGACATCATCGGCATTGCGCAGGAAGCATTGACCAACGCCGTGGCACACGCGCGGGCCAAACGGATCGCGATTCACGCAGCCGCGGTCCGGGCAATCGGGTTCAGACTGTCGGTTGCTGACGATGGGCGAGGGATCGCGCGCGAGCACCGGTTGCGCGGCTTCGGCATGACCAGCATGCAGGAGCGGGCCGAACGGATCGGCGCCTCGCTGACGATCGTGACCGCGCCGCGTGCCGGCACCGAAGTGGTGCTGGCATGGGAGCCGCCGTCGTTCTCCATTCCGGTTGGAACCGATGCCGTCCGCTGACGCGCTCGCGCCGGTCGCTCGGGCCACGGTGCTGCTGGTCGACGATCACGCGCTGTTGCGCACCGGCGTCGCCAACATCATCAACCAGGAGCCGGATCTGCACGTCATTGCCGAAGCGGCGAATGGCGCCGAGGGCGTGGACGCGTTCCGCGATCATCGTCCCGATGTGACGCTGCTCGATCTCCGCATGCCGGTGATGGAAGGCGTCGAGGCCGTTCGCCATATCCGCGACATCGATCCGCTGGCGAGGGTCATCGTCCTGACCACGTACGATGCCGACGAGGACATTGCCCGTGCACTCCAGGCCGGCGCCAAGGCGTACGTGCTCAAGGATATCGCCGCCGACGCCCTGATCTCCTGCATTCACGCCGTTCTGGCCGGCAAGACCTACGTTGTCCCCGCAGTGGCCGCGAAGCTGGCCGAGCGGGTCACCCGAATCCAACTGACGCCGCGTGAACTGTCGACGCTGCGGCTGATGGCGGACGGCAAGGCGAACAAAGAGATCGCCGCAGACCTCGGGATCAGCGAGCGCACCGTCAAGACGCACCTCGGACACCTGTTCGAAAAGCTTGGCGTCACCAGCCGGACTGAGGCGGTGAAGGTCGCCACCCGCCGCGGCCTCGTCCGCCTCGATTGAGGTTCGTCGCGTCAGCCGACGCTCGCCATCCCCCTCGTTCGATGGTGGGACCGGACGTCCCACCATCGAACACTGATCCAAGTCGTTCTCTCGCGAATCCCTGGCCAGCTGCGATATTCCGAATGATTCTGAGCGGCACGGCGCTTGATAATGCGCCCGGCGTTCGCGAGCCCTCACCGGTGCGCCGGTTCTGACGGCGAGTGAGTCGAGAGATGAGACGGTCCGCTCCACGTACGTCGGCCACCTCGCGAACCAGGCCCGGCAGCCGGAGGAGAGAGTCATGCGACGTCCGCAAGTCCTCAGTCAGGCGATCCAGGATGTTCGGTACGGCGGTCGTCTGCTCGCCAGGCATCCTGGTGCCACGGCGATCATCGTGCTGTCGCTGGCCCTCGGCATCGGCGCCAACACCGTCGTATTCAGCCTGGTCAATGCGCTCCTGCTGCAGACGCTGCCGTACCCTGATTCAGATCGTCTCGTGTCCGTCTGGTTCACCCCGCCCAAGCAGCCGGGACAGCGGGCGCCCTCGAGCCCGGGTTCGTGCATCGACATCCGCGAACGGACGGAACAGGTCTTCCAGCATGTGGGCTGCTACATCCCTGTCTCCGGCAATGTGTCCGACCCGGCCACGCCGAATGCGAAACCTGAGTGGCTGCAAGGCGAGATGTACGAACAGCCGGTCACCGACGCGATTGGCGTCAAGCCGGCGGTAGGACGCTGGTATACGCGCGAGGAGGACGCTCCCGGCGCGCAGCGGGTGATGGTGATCAGTCATCGCCTGTGGCAGACGCATTTCCACGGCGGCGCAGACGTCCTGGGAAAAACCCTTCGCGTGGCCGATTTCAGCGGTGACGACTCGCCGAGCACGATCGTCGGCGTGATGCCGGACGGCTTCGCGTTCGCAGCCGACAGCTCCGACTATTTCATTCCGCTTCGCAACTCGGGACGCGGCCGCCGCAGTCCGGTGCGGAACCGCACCATCGTCGCACGCCTGCAGCCGGGCGTCACGATTGATCAGGCGCAGGCGGCGATGAATATCCTGGCGCCGGTGCTCGGCGAGATCACGCCGATGAACAAAGGCTGGGGGCTGAAGGTGCAGCCGTTGCTCGAGGATCGGATCGGCGGAGTACGGTCGCCGCTCGCCATTCTCGAAGGCGTCGCCGCCCTCGTGCTCCTCATCGCCTGTGCCAACGTCGGCGGCCTGCTCCTGGCGCAGGGCATGACGCGGCAACGGGAGATCGCCGTGCGCACCGCCCTGGGTTCGCCGCGCGGCCGCATCATGCGGCAGCTGCTGACGGAGGCGATCGTGCTCGCCCTGTGTGGCGCCGCCGTCAGCATGCTGGTGCTCACCAAAGGGATGCCGACCCTGTCTGCCTGGTTGTCGCTGACACTCGACGGTGCCGCGAAGGCGGGACTAAACATGCGCGTGCTCGGCTTCACCATCGTGGTGTCGGTCGTCACCGCGTTGCTGTTTGGCATCCTGCCGGCGCTGCAGGCGTCCCGGCCCGACCTGACCACGGCCTTCAAGGACTCCGATCGCAGCGTCACGATGACCCGCGCCAAGCTGATGCTGCGGAGCTCATTCGTCGTGTTGCAGATCTCCTTGGCCGTGGTCCTGTTGACCGGAGCCGGCTTGTTGATCAACAGCCTGGCGCGCCTGACCGGCGTCGATGCGGGTTTCAACACCAAGAACGTCACGACGTTCCAGATGAACTTCACCGGTCAGCAGTTCTTTCATCAGACCGGGAACGTCACGCCCTCGGGCTCGCTCGAGTTCGAGCTGACGCCGCGCATCGATGCCGTCGCCGCCGACATTCGCGAACGACTGCGCAGCCTTCCTGGCGTCGAAGGGGTGACCTCGGTTGCCAACGGCATCCCGCTGGGTGGGGCACGCCGGTACAACTTCACGATCGAAGGCGGAACGGCGCCGGCCGCCGAACGCGACGATCTGTCCGCCGAGTGGATTCCGATTGGCCCCGGCTTCTTTCAGGTGCTGCAGGCTCCGGTGATCCGCGGCCGCGAATTCACCGACAGCGATCGGCGCGGGTCCACTCCGGTGGCGCTGATCAGCGCGACGATGGCGAAGAAGTACTGGCCCGACGAGAACGCCATCGGCAAGACGATTTCGATTCAGTTCTTCAACGATGTTCCGCGTGAGATTGTTGGAGTCGTCGGCGACATCCGTAACGACATCTACAATCCGCTGATGCCGCCGCAGATCTACGTGCCATATGCGCAGCTGCCGACGATCCAGGAAGGGCGCACCGCGTTCGGCCTCGAAGTCATGAACTTCATCGTCCGTTCACGCGCGCCGCTGGCGGACTGGCTGCCGGGCGCCGCCAAAGCCACTGCGGCCGCCGATCCTCTCCACGCCATGTCGAACGTGCTGTCCCTGAACCAGCTCGTCGCATTGCGGACTGCCGGTGGACGCCAATACGCCACCCTGCTCGGAGTGTTCAGCGCCATCGCCCTGATCCTGGCCGTCGTCGGCATTTACGGCGTCATGAGCCAATCGGTTACGCAGCGCACGGGTGAGATCGGTATCCGCGTTGCCTTCGGCGCGGGCGGCCGCGATGTGCTGTCGCTGATTCTGCGGCAGGGCCTGGTCGTCATTGCCACGGGCCTGGTGATTGGCATGGTTGCGGCGCTCGGGGCGACGCGACTCATCGAATCAGCTCTGTGGGGAGTGACGCCGTCCGACCCGCCCACCTATGGAGTCGTCCTCGCGGCGATTACCCTCGTGGCACTCTTCGCGTGCCTGGTGCCGGCGTATCGAGCGATGAAGGTGGATCCGCTGACGGCGATCCGACGGGAGTAGGATCAAACTTGATTCGTGAATCGTGAATCGTGATTCGTGATTCGTGAATCGTGAATCGTGAAGCCCGACCGCCTCAATTTTCAGTCGGTGCGGCAACGCGGTCGATGGCAACGACATCGAACGGCGCTCGGGTCGAATCGAGGCGCAGACCGAGCTGTTCCCTCACGGCCGTGGTCAGCGACGGTGCGTCTGCGTTGATTGCGGTGCCGTTGATCAGCATGGGTCCGCTGTCGGGCAGAAAATTGAGATCGAGATCGTAGCGTCCGGTCAGCTCGGTGCGATCGATCACGGGACGCTGCACCTCACGCATCAGGAGAAAGGCGAACGTCTCCATCTGGATGTCCCGAGCCGAGATGAAGCCGCGCATCATGACGGTCCCGCACTTCGAGCCGCTTTGCGGTTGACCGAGCACCAGCATCGCCCCTGCGCCGGGCGGCGGTGGCGGGGGCGGCGGCGGAGCCGGAAGGCCCACCGGAGCTGCGAGTGGACCGCATTCGGGCCCAGCCGGTCGCATCTTCGATCCGAATTGACCGGTGTACAGCAGCGCGTAGACCGGCAGGTCTCGCTTCTCCGTGTGGGTAGCCAGGCGGAAACGCTCGGCCAGCAACTCGCGGAGCATCGCAAGAACAGTATCGGTAGACGCTCCGACCGGGATGGTCGCGCCGACTTCGAAGCGATCGCTGCCGATCCACCCCGGCCCGCCGACGACCTGGTGCTCGTTGACGCCATAGGCCACCCGAACAAGCTCGCGCAGCGTCACGAACGGCGCCGACAAGCGATTGCCGCTGATCACCACGACGGGCGGCAAGCCGGCTCCGTTGGTCGTGTTGCGCTTGACCGACGCGGCCTCGAACGCGCGCAGGCGCCTGCGCGCCGGCAGCGCCGAGCGTGACTGCGGAGACGAGAAGTGATGCGATGAATGCCTGCCTCACGGCCGTGTCTCCCTCATGTATGCAGCCCGAGTTTCTGGGTGGATGCAGGGACCTCGTCGAAGTCCACGGCCGCCAGGCGCCGGCGGCTGAGTGAGAACCCGCGAAGGACCGCAAACACTCCGGCCAGCACGGTCATCAGCCAGACCGGAGTCTGCGCCATCAGCGCCGCGCTCTCCATGCCCGCAAACCAGAACGCGCCGACCATGAACATCAGCAGGTACAGCGGACCGAGCGCCTTCATGTTTTCGTTCGGTACGTAGCTGCAGGTGAACGGCACCTTGTCGTAACTGAGCATCAGCGCTTCGAGCAGGACCACCGCGCCGGCAGCACCGAACGCGGCATGTTCGAGGGCGAGCGCGGGGCCGAGCACGACGGTGTCGAGCACCAGCACCGCCAGCAACGCCGGAAGGACCAGCGCGACGAACGCGCCACGTCGTGCGCCGCTCACGAACTCGCGCTCCTGGCCACGCCAGGCCAGTTGAAATCCCCAGTTGGCGCGGAGTTCTGCCGGTACGCGGATCAGATGACGGAAGCCGACCAGCAGCATGCCCATCAGGAACGGCTGGACGATCAGCAGCCGTGCCAACGCCCGTCCGCCAGGTGCGTCCTGCACGTCGAGCCCCGACAGCGCAACCAACGACATGGCCAGGCCGATCGCACCGCAACACGCGAGCGTCAGCCGATGGGTGCTGCTGCGCCACAGTACCGCCAGCGTGAAGTCGAATCCGGCTCTCGTCGCTGGCGTTCGGATGATGCTGGCGCGCGCGAGGGCGCTGGCGATCCACGGCCGCTGTCGGGCAGACGCTCGCACGAACACGGAGGGCGGTCGTCGTCGTGCATTCACGAGGTACGCGGCCACGGCGAGCAGCGCCACCGCGCCGAGTGCCACAGGGACCTGTCGCGACAGCCCGGCGAATTGTGCGGTGTGACGGCGATAGGCGGCAGTGGCAGGGATGTCGGCGCGCTGCAGCCGCCCGCGCAGGTGAAAACGTGGCGCATCGATGATCACGTGACCGGACATCTGCTCGTAGGCGCCCAGGAACCAGGCGGGCGGCAGGTACGCAAACGCGGCATCGTCGAGGTGCTGCCGTTCAATCCGCGTCGATCCGGCAGGCAGCAGCAACAGGGCCGTGCCGAGCGCCACGATCAACGTGCCCTGTACCCACGGTGAGATGCGAGCGAACCAGCGCCCGCCCAGCAGGGCGGACAGCGTTTCCCGCAGTGCCACGATGCAGAGGTAGCCGAACGCAGCGGCGCCCAGCGTAATCAGCGCATGGGTGAGGATGATCAGGCCAGCGTTCCAGATGCTCACTCGCTGCTTGACGAGCACGCAGCAGCGGGAAAATGACCGTTGGCGCAAGGTTCAGCAGCGCCGCCGTGCCGCATCCGAAGATGGCCACGGCCGCCAGCTTCGCTCGCCGGACCACGATCGGCCGGACGGGTAGAGGATCGAGAATGGCCGAGTCGCGGGCATCGACGACGAGTGCATCCCACTGCGCCACCGCCAGCAAGGCCACGGTCAACATCGACAGCGAGATGTAGAAGAACTTGTCGTCGAGCGACGCCACCGCCGCCTGGCCCGGCGTGTAGAAGCCCACCACGTACTTGAAACACGACATCATCATCGTGACGAAGATGGTCGTGGAGAAGAGTCCGGCGCCGACCACCGCGAGCAGGTGCGAGCGATCGGCTTCTGGCGAGATCAGGTCGTTCTCGAGGAACCGCCGCAGAAAGTGGCGCGTGAGAATTCCGTCAACCGAGCGCGTCGCCATGGCGGATCAGGCGCCCATCGCCGCGGTGTCGGCGAGGTCCTTCGCAACCAGTTCGGGATCGATCCGCATCACGAGCTTCGAGAACACGCCTTCCAGGCTGGTCCGCGCCATCAATGTCTGGAGGCGATCCACCGAGTCGTCGGCGACGACGCTGCCTTCGTGCAGGACGATGACGCGCGTGCAGACGCGTTCGACGACCTCGAGGATGTGCGAGCTGTACAGCACCGCCTTGCCGCGGCTCGCGAGTGCGCGCACCAGGTGACGCAGCACCAGCGTCGTCGTCACGTCGAGGCCGGACTCGGGCTCGTCGAACAGGATCACGTCCGGGTCGTGCAGCAGCGCCGCTGTGATCAGCACTTTCTGCCGCATGCCCTTCGAATAGGAGGCGATCGTCTGGTCCGCAGCCGGCAGGATGCCGAACAGATCGAGGAACCGTTCGATCTTCAGCGTCAGCAGCGACTGCGGGATCTCGCGGAGCCGCCCGATCAGCTCGAGGTACTCGCGCCCGGACAGGAACGGATAGAGGAACGCTTCTTCCTGGATGTAGCCCAGCTCCTGCCGGTAGGCGATCGGATCGATGTGAATGTCGCGCGCCGTCGTATTCCACGCGCCCTGAAGACGGGACCAGCAGACCGGCGAGCATCTTCGCGGTCGTCGTCTTGCCCGACCCGTTCGGGCCCAGGTAGCCGACGATTTCACCCGGCTGGATGACGAAGTCGACGTCCTTGACGACGGCGATGCCGGAAAAGCGCTTGGTGAGCTGCCGGGCACGGAGTTCTGCCATAGGAATCCCTTAACGTCGGCGACGACGTGAACCATCGTTACGACGGACGACCGATGCGACTGGGACCGGGTTGACGACGCTGACCGCGCTGGCCAGGCTGAATCGATCGCGTTACGACACTGATCGCGGGTGCGACTGCTGAATCGCGCTTACGACACGGAATTGCGCCGACGGCGGGAAATCGTGATTCGCCGGGTGAATCGCATTTACGACTGTGGGGCGGACCTTGTCAGGTCCGCCTCAGGGTCACCGGGCGGCTGGCGCTCCGGCCAGAAGCAGACGATCGCCGGGGCGAACGACAGAGCGACGATCGCAATCACCAGGCTTGTCACCATGGCGGAGGACAGGCGGCTCACTCCGCCGGGGAGTCCAAGCAGGAAGAAGAACGCGTAGTAGCAAACCGGAATGAGGACCAGGCCGGCGAACCGCGCCAGGTCGCCGCCGCGTACGGCATCCTCCCAGATGGCGCCCAGGAGTGCCATGAGGACGGCCAGGCGCGCGCGGGTTTCACTGCGAGACGCGGTAGAGACGTCCAGATCGAAGTCGGCCAGCGCCGGCGCGACGATCAGCTCGAACGACCGTTGGGTGAGAAAGCGGGTCGACAGCGAAGTGATGGCGGCGACGAACGTCACGATGTGCCTCCTGGAAGCGGCTCAGGCCTGCGCCTCGGCCGGGCGAAGTGCGAGTGCCTCACGCAGCAGTTGATAGGCGTCGTGCACTTTCAGGCCGTACTCGGTCGCGCGATAGAGCCGGCGGGGCAGTCCGATTGCGCCTGCGGGTCGTTCTTCCTGGCGCGATTCGACGAACCCCTTGGCTTCCATGCGCGCCAGGGTGACGTAGACGGAGCCGCGCTTCAGCTTGCCCTGCGACGAATCGACCAGTTCAAGCCCGTAGCGTTCGCGGCGCCGCAGCATGTCGAGGATCAGCGATTCGGTCGCCGACATGGACGGGAGGCGTGTTTCACCCATGGGCGGTGATCTTACACGTCGTAAGACTGTTGTCAAGGCTGGCCGGTACCCGTAGCCGGTGGCCGGTAGCTGGTGACCGTGAGCGGCCGACGGTGGCCGGTAGCGAGCCAGTGGGTTGTGGCCGGTGGCGGTGGCCGTTTCCCTGAGCTCCCGCGAGCCGCTGCTAACCAGCTACGGCTACCGGCTACAAACCATCGGCTAGCTACCGGCGACTGCCTGCGAGCGACCGGCTGTCGGATACGGGGCATCGCTACTGGCGACTGGCGAGCGGCTAACCGGCCACCGGCCACCGGCCACCGGCCACCGGCTACCAGCTACCGGCTACCAGCTACAAATCCCAGCGGCTCGCGTGCGCCACCCGCAAGTGGCGGTGCCGTCGCGAGCTGTCCCGTGTACGCCACGGGCACTCTGCTGCAGAGGATTGGCGTGGGCCGTGAGGCTCCACGCAGGGATGGCGCTCTGCGGCGGATGCACGCCGGCCTGGTCGCGACTTATCGAGTCCGGAATTATCGGGCCTTGCTCAATTCGAACGCGTCAGCCTGTTCGTGGGCATGATAGGACGAGCGCACGAGCGGTCCCGATTCGACATGCACGAAACCGCGGGTGAGCGCCTCGTGTTTTAGATCGGCAAATTCATCGGGATGGTAGTAGCGCGCCATCGGAGCGTGCGCCGGGGACGGGCGCAGGTACTGGCCGATCGTCAGAATCGAGACGCCGACGCGGCGGAGATCGTCGAAGACGGTCAGGAGTTCGTCGCGCTCCTCGCCGAGGCCGACCATGACACCGGTCTTGGTGGCGATGTCAGGACGATACGTCCGCGATCGATCCAGCAGTTCGAGCGTGCGCGGATACTTTCCACCCGACCGCACCTTGCGATAGAGCCTCGGCACCGTCTCCGTGTTGTGATTCAGGACGTCCGGACCGGCGTCGAGAACGGCGCGCAGTGACGATTCCTTGCCCTGGAAATCCGGGATCAGGACCTCGATGCGGCAGCTCGGTACCTGCTCGCGAGTGCGGCGGATGGTGTCCGCGAAGATCGAGGCGCCGCCATCGGCCAGGTCGTCACGATCCACCGACGTGATGACGGCGTACTGCAACTGCATGCGCGCCACCGCTTCCGCAACGCGTCCCGGTTCCGCCGTGTCGAGCTCGTTCGGCTTGCCATGCGCAACCGCGCAGTACGCACACGCACGCGTGCACACGTCGCCGAGAATCATGAACGTCGCCGTGCCATGGTGCCAGCATTCGCCGATGTTCGGACAGTGCGCGTCCTCGCAAACCGTGTTGAGCCGGAGATCCTTCATGATCCCCTTGAGCCGCAGGTAGTTCGGCGACCCGGGCGCGCGCACCTTGAGCCATTCCGGCTTCGGCTGGCGGGAGCCGATGAATTCGAGGGGAGAGTCGACGGACACGGTGATCCCAGTGTAATTGACTGATTGACGAATTTACGAATTGACGAATTTAGTGCGAGATTGCGGCTCTCGTCGACGATTGCCCGCGTTGGACTTGGCGGTCAGCTGCGACTGATTGAAGATGGCCCATAGCTCCTGGGCTTCACGAAGCAGACCGCCCAGGGAGCCGTCCGGCGCCAGGCGCGCTGCGCTTATCAGCTTCAGCCAATAGACAGATTCGTCGGTCTCCTCGACCACGATTCCTATCTTGTTGACGAAGTCTGCGTGAGAACGAGCGCGACACGCCGCATGATAATTCGCGCCGACGCGAGTTCCTGCTCGAAACAGCTGGTCGGACAATTCGCACCCTTCCCAGCTTTTTCGAAGCACGCGACAGAACGCGATCACGTCGAGCGCGAATTGGAACGTTCGCTCCTTGAGCGCCTCAGCCTTGGGATTCATCCACTCAGCTCGAGCACGGGCGGTGCCACCTCCTTTCAACCGTTTTTGGTCTATCGTGTGTGCCTTTGTTGCGATTTCTGCGATCACCGTGCAAGCGATCCACCGCAGTTTTCGCAATCCATCAATCAATTCGTCCATTCGTCAATTCGTCATTTCGCCAATTCCAATGAACAGACTCTCCATCTCCTGGCTCGGTCACTCCACCTTCATCCTGCGCACGCCCGGCGGCAAGCGGGTGCTCTTCGACCCGTGGCTGGCCACTAATCCGTCCTGTCCCGAGTCGATGAAGAAGCCGCCGACGGTCGATCTGATCCTGGCGTCGCATGGACATTTCGATCACATCGAAGACCTGATCGCCTGCGCCCGCGAGAGCAACGCGCCGGTGGTCGGCATCTTCGAGCTGTGCGACTGGCTCGGACGGAAGGGAATTCAGAATGTCTCGCCGATGAACAAGGGCGGCTCGCAGGAGATCGCGGGCCTGCGCGTGACGATGACCGATGCGCGGCACAGCAGCGGATACGTCGACAACGGCCAGATGGTGTACATGGGCGAACCGGCTGGCTACGTGGTTCGACTCGAGGATGAGCGCCGCATCTATTTCGCCGGAGACACGTGCCTGTTCGGCGACATGCGCCTGATTGGCGAGTTGTACAGGCCGGAGATCGCGTTCCTGCCAATCGGCGACCGCTTCACGATGGATCCGGCGGCGGCGGCGAAAGCATGTGAGTTCCTCGGCGTGCGTCAGGTGGTGCCGATGCACTGGGGCACGTTCCCGCTCCTGACCGGGACGCCGTCGATGTTGAAAGAAGCGCTCGGTGCGCGCGGTGTGGACGTCCTGGAGCTGAAACCGGGAGAGACGGCCGAATAGGAGTTCGAGGGCGTCGCAACGCAATTCAGAATTCAGAATTCAGAATTCAGAATGCAAGAAAGCAGCGCTTAGCGAGAGGTATCCGAACTACCCGCAGTGTGCATTGAGCCTTGTGCATTGACCGTTGATTCAGCCGCCCGTTCGCGCAGCTTGAATCGCTGTATTTTGCCCGTCGCCGTTGTCGGCAGCGTGTGGACAAATTCGACCCAGCGCGGTCGCTTGTACTCGGCCAGCCGCTCGCGTGCGAACTGCTGAAGCTGCCGCGCCAGTTCCGGCGTGGCCGCCGTCTCAGGAGTGACGACGACATATGCCAGCGGCTTGATCAGCCCGTCCTGATCCGCATGCCCGACGACACCACAGGTGACAACGGCGGGATGCTCGGTCAGCGTGTGCTCGACCTCCGTCGGGCTCACCCACATGCCCCCAACCTTCAGCATGTCGTCGGACCGGCCGGCAAACCAGTAATACCCGTCGTCGTCCTGGTAGTAATGGTCGCCAGTGCGGATCCAGTGGCCTTCGATCGTGTTCTTGGTCAGCTCATGGCGGTTCCAGTAGCCGGCGCAGGTGGAGTCTCCCTTGATCAGCAGCTGACCGACCACTCCGCGCGGCACCGGCATGCTGAGTTCGTCGACGAGTTTCGCCTCGTAGCCGTCGACCGGCAGGCCGCTCGAGCCCGGACGGGCGCTCCCGCGCCGGTTGGAGATGAAGATGTGAAGAACTTCGGTTGAACCGATGCCGTCAAGGATTTCCACTCCAAACCGTTCGCGAAAGCGCGTGAAGATTGACGGCGGCAGCGCTTCGCCGGCCGACACCGCGCATCGGATGCATGAGAGGTCGAAGTCGCCGGAGTCTCGCTGATGGGCGAGCAGCATCGCGTAGTGCGTGGGGACCGAAAAGAAGAGCGTGGGCCGATGGCGTTCGATCAAATCGAACACGATGGGCGCTGTCACCGGCCCAGGCCACAGGATTGCGGTGGCGCCGACGGCGAGCGGGAAGTACATGGCATTGCCCAGGCCGTACGCAAAGAACAGCTTTGCGACGCTGAAGCATCGATCGGACGCGTCGATGCCGAGAACTCCTCGCGCGTAGGCGTCGGCACACACAACCATGTCGTGCTGGAGATGCACGCACCCTTTCGGATGCCCGGTACTCCCGGACGAATACAACCAGAACGCCGGAGCGTCACGACTGGTCGGCTCGGCGGCGAGATGCGGCGAACCGTCTCTGAGAAGTGAGTCGAACTCGACCGTGCGGCCCTCGTCGACACGACCTACAGTGACGATGTGACGGATCCAGGGACATCGGGGAAGCACGTCCGCGATTCTCGGATAGAGCGATGCGCTGACGACGACCACGGCAGCGCGAGAATCCTGAAGCACGAATTCATAGTCGGCGGGCGTCCAGAACGTGTTGATCGGGACAGGGACTGCTCCGATCTTGATGGCGCCGAAAAAGGCGAACACCATCTGCGGACCGTCGAGCATGAGAAGCAGGACGCGCTCTTCACGGCGGAGGGACAGCTGGTTGCGAAACGCCGTGCCGCTGCGGTTCACCTGCTCGGCCAGGACACCGTAGGAGACGCGATGCTCTTCGCATTCGAGCGCGATCGTGTCGCTGCGGCCCTCGGCGAGGTGTCGGTCGATGAAGTACTCTGCGGCGTTGAACATCTCTCCAGAAGCGATCACGGCCGTATAGACTACGCCTATCGGGACGAGCTTCGCTCCCGGAGGAGCGCGCGATGGAGACCTCAACGGTTGCCCCGATCGACTTCGAGACTCACCCGTCGCGCTATCGACACTGGAAGCTGTCCTGTGACGGCGCAGTGGCAACGCTCGGCATGGACGTGCGCGAAGACGGGGGCCTCCGCGACGACTACCGGCTGAAGCTCAATTCGTACGATCTCGGCGTCGATATCGAGCTTGCCGATGCCGTCCAGCGCATCCGCTTCGAACATCCCGACGTGCGGACGGTGGTCATCACCAGCCTCAAAGACCGGGTGTTCTCCGCCGGCGCGAACATCTTCATGCTGGCGGGATCAACACACGGCTTCAAAGTGAACTTCTGCAAGTTCACCAACGAGACGCGGCTTGCGATCGAGGACGCGAGCGCGCACTCCGGCCTCACGTTCATCGCGGCCGTGAACGGAACCTGCGCCGGCGGTGGCTACGAGCTCGCACTCGCCTGTGACGAGATCCTGCTCGTCGACGACGGCAATAGCGCCGTCAGCCTGCCGGAAACAGCCTTACTGGCTGTGCTCCCGGGCACCGGCGGTCTGACGCGGGTCGTCGACAAGCGCCGGGTGCGGCGTGACCTGGCCGATGTGTTCGCGACGCTCGGCGAGGGCGTCAAGGGAAAGCGCGCGCTCGAATGGCGCCTCGTGGACGGGCTGTCTCCGGCCAGCCGGTTCATGGCAGCAGTGGCTGAGCGGGCCATGCGGCTGGCGACGCAATCCGATCGCCCATCGGATGCGCATGGGGTCCAGCTCGATCCCCTGAACCCGCGTGTCGAGGCCGACGCGATCACCTACCGCTACGTCGGCCTCACGTTCGATCGCGCGCGACGCACCGCGGATCTCATCGTGACGGCGCCGGAAACGCCGCAACCCGACAGCCCGGAGCGGATCCTGGCAGAAGGGGACCGGTTCTGGCCTTTGCGCGCCTTCCGGGAACTCGATGATGTCCTGCTGCGGCTCCGATTCAACGAGCCGGAAATCGGCACCCTCGTCGTTCGGACCAGCGGTGATGTCGCGTTGTTGACCGCCGTCGATCGAACGCTCGATCGCCATCGCGACCACTGGCTGGTACGGGAAGTCATTCACCTGGTCAAGCGGACGCTCAAGCGGCTGGACCTGACGTCCCGCAGCGTCATCGCCCGCATCGAACCGGGCAGCGCGTTTGCCGGGACGCTCTTCGAGCTGGCACTGGCAGCCGATCGGTCGTACATGCTCGACGATCCGGAACGCCCGAACACCATTGGCCTGTCGGCGATGAACCGGGCCTCGTATCCGATGAGCAACGGTCTGTCGCGGCTGGAGTCGCGGTTCCTGGGCGAGCCGGATCGCGTTGACGCCGCGCTGCGCCACGAGGGGGCATTCGATCCGCAGGAGGCGCTCGCCGCCGGGCTGATCACCTTCGCACCTGACGATCTCGACTGGGACGACGAGGTGCGGATGGCCATCGAGGAGCGCGCCGCGTTGTCACCGGACGCACTGACCGGCATGGAGGCAAACCTGCGTTTTGCCGGACCCGAAACGCTGGAAACCAAGATCTTCGGCCGCCTGACGGCCTGGCAGAACTGGATTTTCCAGCGACCCAACGCGGTGGGGGAGCGTGGGGCATTGAAAGCATACGGACGCGAAGGGCGTCCGGAATTCGATTGGAAGCGCTGCTAATCGAGGGAATTGACGAATCTACGCAATGACGAACGCGGGAATATGAATTCGTCGATTCGTAAATCCGTCAATTCGTAAATTCATGATCTCAAGCGAACGCATTCCCAACAACGTCGACCTCTCAGGCAACAAGCGGCTGCAACGGGCGCTGGAGCACTGGCAACCGAAGTACCTGCAGTGGTGGCGCGACATGGGTCCGCAGGGCTTTCAGGACTATCACCAGGTCTACTTGCGCACGGCAATCAGTGTCGATGCGAAAGGGTGGGCCCATTTCGAATACGTCAAGCTGCCCGACTATCGCTGGGGCATCTTTCTCGCCGAACCGACATCTGATCGGCGCATCGGCTTCGGTCAGTTCAAGGGACAGCCAGTCTGGCAGGAGGTTCCGGGAGAATTCCGCAACCAGCTGCGGCGGTTGATCGTCACTCAGGGCGATACGGAGCCGGCGAGTGTCGAGCAGCAGCGGCTGCTGGGCCAGCATTGTCCGAGCATGTACGACCTCCGCAACCTATTTCAGGTGAACGTCGAGGAGGGCCGCCATCTCTGGGCGATGGTCTATCTCCTCCACTCGTACTTCGGCCGGGATGGGCGTGATGAGGCAGAGGAGTTACTCGAACGTCAGAGCGGGAATCGCGACAAGCCGCGCATGCTCGAGGCGTTCAACACGCCGATCGAGACCTGGCTCGACTTCTTCGCGTTCACGATGTTCACCGATCGCGATGGCAAGTCGCAGTTGCTGTCGCTCTCCGAGAGCTCACTCGATCCGCTGTCGCGCACCACGCGGTTCATGCTGACGGAGGAGTCGCACCACATGTTCGTCGGCGACACCGGCCTGGGGCGCATCGTCGAACGCACCTGCGAGCTGATGAAGCAGGGCGGATTCTCGGAGGACGTGCGGCGCGTCGGCGGGATCGACCTGCCGATGATTCAGCGGCACATCAACTACTGGTTCAGCCAGAGCCTGGATTTGCACGGCAGCGAGGTGTCCAGTAACGCCGCGAGCTACTTCACCAACGGCCTGAAAGGGCGCGCCGAGGAAGGAAAGCACGCCGACGATCACCTGCTTGCGGACGACATCTACGTGCTGAACGCGGTCGACGAGCTGGGGCGGCCCATCCGGCGCGAAGTGCCGATGCGCAACGCGCTGAACGAGGTGCTGCGCGACTGGTACGTCGACGACTGCCGCAGCGGGATCGATCGGTGGAACAAAAGGATCGAGGCGCACGGCATCCATTTCCGGTTCACGCTTCCCGACCGGAAGTTCAACCGGCAGATTGGCATCTTCGCCGGCCTGAGATTTTCGCCGGACGGGCGACCGCTGGGTGAAGACGCGTGGCAGCGCCAGCGGGGTGAGTGGCTGCCGACAGCCGCGGACACCGACTACCTGAAGAGCCTGCAGGCCGCGGCCGTCTACGAGCCGGGGCGGTTCGCAAACTACATCGCCCCGCCGCTCCGTGGCATCAACCAGAAACCGATCGACTTCGAGTACGTCCGGACGGAGACGTAAATTTGCGAATTGTGATTTGTGATTTGCGATCTCAGGGTCGAGCTCATGGTGGCCGGCGGTTTACAAACGGCAAATCACAAATCGCAAATCACAAATTCTTTCCTCACTGCACCGTGATCGTTCCTTTCCACAGCGGGTTATCGGCGTCGTCGTGGTCGTGATAGTTGCACGTCGCCGCCGCCGTGAAATTCAACGTGGTGCGGCTCTGGCCGGCGGTCATGTTGAGCACGTTGTCCATTGACGGACACGAACCGTGGGTCGGATGCGGATCCGAGTTGATGTTGTGAGACCGGTTGTCGTTGTTCACGAAGGTGACGCGCGAACCGACGGGCACGGTGACGGTTTTTGGCGACACTCCGGCTGACGTGATCGTGAGTGTCTGTGCGATCGGGCCATCGTTGGGAATATTCGACGGAGACGAGGGGCTGTCGCTGCCGCACGACGCTGCCGCGGCGGACAGTCCGACGACGAACACGAGTTGGCGGATGGAATCCATTAGAAGAACTTCCTGGAGATGTTGAAACCGAGAAACCAGTCGTCGTTGGAGGCGCCGCCGCGCGTCACCTGACCGGGCGTGATCTGGAATCCGTTGGAGACGTTGATCTGGAACGAATGGCCGCCGACGCGCTTCTCGATGGCCGCGGCCATCTGGTTCACGCCGGGGTTGTATCCGGCACGCGGCATGATCTCGCCGACCAGGTAAAGCGTGGGCCGGACACGCAGCCTGAGGCCAATACCGGCGATGAACGTGTCCGTGTCCTCGGCGCCCGTGGCGAACAGGTTGGCGTTGTGGACCCACATCGGATCGAAATACACCGCGCCGTGCGTGCCGAGCTCGCGGGAGATCGCCAAACCGAACACGGGGGAGAAATGATCGCTGAAATTGTCGGTGCCGTCGACGGAGAACAGCAGGCTGACGCCAACCGGCTTGCCTGCGCTTCCGCGCTGCTGCCACACGTTGTATTGCGAGAACAGGTTGATCGTCCGATCGCTGGTGCGCGTGATGCCAGCCTGCAGACCGCGCATGACGCCGAACCGGTACTCCAGACCGACGCTGGCACCATTGTCGATCCCGAAGAAGGAATCCGCGAGATCCCCGAAATCACCCTGTCCGAGCGACCGGTGGAAGCGGTGCGTCAGCCGGAAGGAACTGCGCATCTTCGGCACGCGCAGGGTCGTCGGGAGCGTGATCACCGTGAAGTCCGGCTGGGAAACGTTGATGTCGCGATCCGGGTCGTCGTCGGCGGCGGGTTTGGGCGCGGGATCCTGCGCCGACGCGATGCTGGCGAGCGACAGGCACAGGGTGAAGAACAGACTGGCGCGGCGCCAGCTCATTGAGAACCTCCGTCGGGCGCGACCACTACGAGGGTGCCGCGCATGTTGTCGTGCTCGTCACCGCAGGTACTCGGAGCACATGATCGGGAACCGACCCGCTTCCTTGGCGGTGAAGTTGATCACGACAGGGTCGCCCCCGCGCGGGATCATCTTGTTCACCTTGACCTTCTTGATCTCGATTCCATGGACACCGTCGGCGGAACGGACCATGAGACGAACCGGTTCGCCAACCGCGACCTGGATCTCGGCGGGCTCGAACGCGAACCGCCGTGCCGTGACTTCGATGATGCGCGGTTCCGCCGGAGGCGCCGCCAGCAGCGCAGACGCGCCGAGCGTGACGACACAGGCGATCGCCACGCGAATGGAATCAGTCAATCGATGTGGAAACATGGCAGTGCACTTGTCATCACGCGGGCGTAGTACGGGCCGCGACGCCGTCCGTCACACAGTCGCAGGCCGGATCCGCAAACCGGTCCCGTCAACGCAGTCAGCAAGCGGGGTGCCCGGCTGGTTCCGGCCGGTCGGGACGAAATTACAGTGAGAATTACCGATGCCGGCGCGAGCGGCTTACCGGCCCGGTAACTCCGAACGAAAAGTGAATCAGTCGATGCGGTACTTCGCGAGGTAATAGCTGAGTGCGCGCTGGCTGATTCCCATCAACTCGGCCGCGTCCTTCTTGATGCCGCCGGACTGATCGAGCGCCCGACGGATGGTTTCTTTCTCCACCCATTCGAGGTTCTGGTGCAGCCGCAGTGACGGCAGGCCCGTCGCCGCGCTCGACGTCGCCCCCACCAGCGAGATTGCCGACATCGTCATAATCGGCCCGGTCGCGAGGACGACGGCGCGTTCGATCGTGTTCTCGAGCTCGCGCACGTTTCCAGGCCAGTCGTACCGCTGCAGCGATTCGATGACTTCCGGTTCCACGCGGTCGACCCGCTTGCCCGTGCGCTGGCGATGCTTCTCGACAAAGTGATCGATCAGAATCGGGATGTCTTCCCGGCGTTCCCGTAGCGGCGGGATGCCAATCGGAATGACGTTGAGCCGGTAGTAGAGATCCTCCTGGAACTTGGCGTCGCTGACCATCTGCTTCAGGTCGCGATTGGTCGCGGCGATGACGCGGAGGTCCACCTTCTGCGTTCGCTCGGCACCGAGCGGTTCGAATTCCCGTTCCTGCAGGACGCGCAGCAGCTTGGCCTGGATGGCGGTCGTCAGCGTGCCGATCTCGTCGAGGAAGATCGACCCTCCATCGGCGAGTGCGAACTTGCCCCGCTTCGTGTTCGTGGCGCCGGTGAAGGCGCCGCGGACATGGCCGAACAGCTCCGACTCCAGCAGCGTTTCGGGAATCGCCGCGCAATTGACCTTGATCAGCGGCATGTCGCGCTGGGCACTGCGATGATGGATGGCGCGGGCCACCATCTCCTTGCCGGTTCCGGTTTCACCCGTCACCAGCACGGTGCTTTTTGTCTGCGCGACGAGCTCGGCGCGTTGCAGCACCTCCTGCATCGCCCGGCTTCGGCCGACGATCCCGTAGTGGTTGAACTCGGCATCACGTTCGCTGATCAGATACTGCTTCTCGGTCTGCAGCCGCTGGCTGCGAACCGCCCGTCGCGCCAGCGCGAGCAGTTCGTCCACCTCGAACGGCTTCTCCAGAAAGTCCTCGACTCCGAGCTTGAAGGCCTCGCGAACGATCTGCGTGGAACCGTGCGCCGTCATCATCACCATCTGCGGCCGCTCCGACTCGGGCAGTGTGGACGACACCTCGCGAATCAGGTCGAGCCCGCTGATGCCGGGCATCACGTTGTCGACGACGACCAGATCGAACTGCCGTTCGGACAGGTGCCGCTGCGCCTCGCGCCCGCTCGACGCTTCCACCACTTCGTGTCCCTCGTCGCGCAGGGCGCGGCCCAGGCGTTTCAGGATCTTTTCTTCATCGTCGGCCAGCAGAATCGAGCCGCGCAGTGAGGCTGTAGTCATTCCTTGAATCCGGGTGGTGTGAGCGGCACGTCGACGGAAATTTCGGTGCCGGAACCCAACGAGCTGCGGACGCGGATCGAGCCGCCGAGTCCCTCGATGATATTGCGCGAGATAGGCAGGCCGAGGCCGGTCCCCGCCCGCCGGGTGGTGAAGTACGGGTCGAAGATGTGCGCGAGGTCGTCGGCGGCAATGCCGGTCCCCTGATCCCGAATGGTCACGCGCAGCAGGTTGCCGCGGCGCGTGGTCTGCACTGTGACCGTGGGGAGATCCGCGACGGCGATCTCGCTCCGCAGACCCGCCGCTTCCGGCTCGCCGCGCCGTGTGGCGCCGGACTCTGAACGAACCCGCGAGGCCGTCCGCGCCACCGCGGATGGCGGGTGTGCCGCCGTCACCGCTTCTACCGCGTGCCTGGCGTTGACGAGGATGTTCACGAAGGCGGTGCGCAGACGTTCGGCATCGGTGGTGATCGCCGGAAGCCTGTCGTCGAGGTCGAGCAGCACGGCCTCGCGCTCGCCGCCGGTCCAGGCCGCGGCCACCGAATTGCGACAGATCTCGTTGAGGTCAGCCTTGCCCAGCTCGAATCGAATCGGCTTCGCGAAGTCGAGGACTTCACTGACCAGCCGATTCAGTCGCCGCGTCTCGCCGTCGATGTCGGCAATCGCCTCGCGCACCTCGATGTCTCCGGGGTCGCGGCGGCGCAGGGTCGACAGCGCCGCGCTGATGATCATCAACGGGTTGCGGATTTCGTGCGCCACCACGGTAGACAGCCTGCCGAGTGACGACAGTCGGTCCTTCTGTGCCGCCTCCTGCTGGAAGCCGCTGATCGACTCCGTCAGCGTGTTGAAGCTGGCGGCGAGAACGCGAGCATCCTCGTCATCCCAGGCGCGACTCCTGAGGGCGACCTTTCGCGTGAGGTCTCCCGTGGCGGCGACGTGTCGCATGGCGCCGGTCACGGCGGCAAGCGGGCGCGTCATCGTGAGGGCGACGGCATAGCTCAGGATGGTGGCGAGCAGCACCGTCAGGATCAGCGCCCCGACCAGGCCATTTCTGACGGTGGTGAGGAACCGCAGGCGCTCGGTCCTCGAACGAAGGGTCATGATGACCGGATGCAATCCCTGCGGTGCGATGCCAATCGAAGCGATCGGCCGTGAGAGGGCGAGGAATTCTTCGTCGTTGAACTTCACGTGCGCGATGCCCGCTGCATTGATCGCCCGTCCGAGGGGCTCGTTTGCCGCATCCGGCAGCGACGATGCGAGGATCCGCCCGTCGGCGCCGAAGGCGATCTCGCTGCCGGTCGACTGCCGGAACTGACGGGCCAGCGCATCGTCGATGAAGAAGCCCATGGTCAGACGGCCGAGCACGTCGGGGAGCGGGCCATCCAGAAAGATGGGGACGCTGACGAGTTGCAGAAGGCCACGCTCCTGCGGGACGACTCGGGAAAACTCGTCGAGGGTGCCGGCTCCTTCGGAAGGATTGATGGCCGAGGCGCCATCACCCTCCGAGGCGAGCACCCGGCCGCGGCGGCCGGTGAGGACGAACAGGTCGGCGCTGACGCGCTTCAGATACTCCTTGGCGAACGGCTGCACGGTGGCGGGATCCGCCGTGGTGGCCGCGGCCTTCAGCTTCGGCGCATCCGCAACCAGCTCCGCCATCCGGGTGAACTGGTCTGTCAACGTGGCCCGCTGCTGATCGACGAGGGCAGCCGCATCGGTCAGCTCGTGCTCCAGCGACACCTCCGCCTCGGTGGTCGCACGCGCGTTCACGAAGTAGAAGGCGAAACCAAGGGAGAGCATCGCCAGGAGCGTGCACGCCAGGAAGATGCGATTCGTAAGCGAAGCGACCCGGATCATGGGAGGTCGAAATCGAGATCGATCGGGCCGCCCTGAGGCGGAATGGTGACGCTGCGGCTTGCGCGTGTCTCGCCCTCGTACCACGCCGCAACCGAGTAGGTTCCGGGGGAGAGATTGTCGATGCGGTAGCGGCCGTCGCCGTCGCTGATAGCGAAATAGGGATGGTTGAAGACGAGGACGAACGCACTCATGTGCGAGTGGATGTCGCAGAACACGCGAACGACGCCCGGCTTGTCGAAGACGACTGCCTTCGACTTGCCGCGCGCATAGCGGCCGAGATCGAAGCGTTTCGCCTTCGACAGCGAGAACACGTTGTGAAACGTACTGTCGCTGTTGGGGAAGTCGACGACGCTGCCGACGGTGACGGCCAGCACGTGCGGATAGAACGTCTCGTTCCGCTGATCCATCTGCAGGCGGACGCGCTCGCGCTCGTCGAACGCCGGACTCGGCGCACTTTCGAGGTAGACGACGGCCCGGCGCAGATCCGGCACGTCCCGCGCCGCCGGCGTCGACAATTCAGCGACGCCGGGACGGCGCTCGGGCGCGGCCACGACACGGCGCACGTCGATCCGTCCGCGCAGCGAGCCCAAGGGCCTCTGCGCGGGCACCGCCGCGACAGCGGTGAGCACGAGCACGAGCGACAGAATCAGTTTTCGCACCTCAGAACCAGAACAGCAGCTGCGCCGCCGCCAGTCGCGACGCCGTGACGCGTCCGCCATCCCGTTGGTTGAACTGCAGCGATGCGCGGGCAATCAGGTTCCGCTGCAGGTAGTACCCGCCGCCCACTTCCACTCGATCGACCGGTGCGTCCCAGGTGGTCGTGCGCCGGCTGCCGATGACGCGGTTGAAGGTCAGGCGCTCGACCCGTGCCGCCGCGTACGCGCCGGGTAGAAACGAGTATTTCGTCTCGACGCTGAGTGCCCCGGCCTGGAGGTCGAGAATGGAAGCCGAGCCGGTGAGAGGCAAATGCCAGGCCGTGCCGATCGCCTCGCCGCGGACCACCAGGTGCCCTGCCTGGTAGCTGGCGTCAACACCCACGGCCTGCTGCGTATAGTCGCCGGTGTCCGCCAGGCCTGCCGCGGCCAGCGCTCCGCGCCCGACGAACGATCCGCGAGCGAATGACGTGCCGAGTACGAACGCAGGTGACAGTCGCCCGGTCACACGCATCGCGACCTGCTTGCCGTTGTTGTCGTCGGCGACCAGCGGATGCGACGGCGTGCCGTTGGTCACCGAAGCGGTGACGTCGATCGCCCTCCAACCGCTCGTCACCTGAACCCCGGTGTCCCAGGTCAGCGAAGAGGTCAGCGGAACGCCGCGCGCGGCCGTGGTGTTGCCAATCGAGTAGGTCGACAGCCATCCCCGTCCGCGCATCCGGAGCAGTTCGTCCACGTTGGCGGGCAGTGCATCGGCGCGCAGCGACGTGAGGTACTGGTAGGCGAGCGGATAGCCGATGAGCGGGTTGTCCTTGCCGTACACCAGGCGCGAGAAGCTGCCAAAGGTCGGCGGAATACGCCCGATCTGCACGTCCAGTCGATACCGCGCCAATGGCCGGATCCGCGCATACAGCGCGTAGGCTGCCGGAGACTCGAGATTCTCGGATCGAATCTCCCCCAGGACCGAGATGCGATCGGTGGCGCGGACCATCAGCGACGCACCGGCGCGGAACTCCCGCAGCGTGCTGTGCTCGTAGTCGCTGTAGTTGAAGAAGCCAGTGTCCTCGGGGGCCATCGTGGCTGAGATCTCACCGCCGACGACCACACGCCCGTCAGCGAACGTGACTGGCTCCGCGGGCAGCGATTGTGCGGAGGCGGAGGTGACACCCGCGCACAGGACCGCGAGGCCGAGAGCCCTGGAGATCATGACCTGCTGTTCGCGATTATAGGTGTCGGGACCCCGCTGCGGCGCCTCTTCGCGTACTTACGAAAGCCGAGAGTGCTTACGGGACGCGAAGAATGATCAGCAGCGTGCCGCGCTCCAGTCGGCTGAGGTCGACGGACGGATACGGTGCGACAAGCGTCCATGCTTCGTCGACCACGCCATTGTGGCTGTGCGGACCGCGGGCGACCTCGGGTTGCCGCGATCCGAACAACCGGGCCAGCTTCCAGCGATCGTAGGTTCCGCCCGTGCCGAAGACGTCGAGCGGGCTCTCCGGGTGCGTGATCCAGGCGCCTGGGGCGGCAAGGCTCTCAGCCTCGCGTGTCAGGATGTGCAACGTCGCGTCCAGTTCGAGCGGGGAGACGAACGCTCGGTAGGCATCGCGATACGGGCGTGCGACGAACAGGGCCACATACTCCGGCACCTCGCGCCAGCGGGCCGGCGAGCCCGGCGGGGCCGCCGGCATCGCCAGCGCCGGCCTGTCCTGTGCGCGCGACGCGGGCGCCGCCACGGCGGCGATGAGCGCCGCGGCACACGCTGCTGTCAGAAATCCCCGAGTTATACTGCGCGACTGCACGAAGTACCAGTTCCAGGAGTAGTAAGTGGCGTATATCATCTGCGAGCCCTGCGTCGGCACCAAGGACACGGCGTGTGTCGACGTCTGCCCGGTCGACTGCATTCACCCGCGGAAGGACGAGCCCGAGTTCCAGTCGGTGGACATGCTTTACATCCACCCCGACGAATGCATCGATTGCGGCGCGTGTGTTCCGGCGTGTCCCGTTGAAGCGATCTTCGCGCTCGACGAGACGCCGGAAAAGTGGAAGCGGTTTATCCCCGTCAACGCGGAGTTCTTTCAGAAACAGTAGGCCGCGAAAGGATCGTTCCATGCCGAGCCCGGTTCGGTTCGCATCCGCTCTTGCGCTGACTCTTGCCTGTTCGTTCCTCGTACCGTTGCGGGCGGGCGAGATCTCGAACACCGACGCGGAACTGCAGTTCCAGCTCGCCAACCTGCTCTTCGACGAGACGCGGTACTGGGAAGCGCTGCAGGCGTTCGAGCGGGCGAGCGAGGCTCCTGATCATGCGCTCGCCCTGCGCGCGCTGAAGGGGAAGGTCCGCACGCAACTGCGGGTGGCCGAGTTTGTCCGCGCCATGGCCGAAGCCGAGAAGCTGAAGACCGCCGCGCCATCCGATCCGGAAGCACTCGCGTTGTACGCCGATTCGCTCTGGGCCTACGGGTTGTTCGACGAGGCCGACACCGCATATCGCGAAGCGCTGTCGCTGTCGCCTGAATCGGCGCGCGCGCGATTTGGCGTGGCGCGATCGCTGTCCACACGCAGCCATCTCGAGGACGCCCTCACCGAAGCGCTCGCGGCATCCGCCGCCGCGCCGCGCGACGGCGAGATCCACGCGCTCGTGGGCGACATCTACGAGCGGCTGCATCGCTTCGATGAAGCCGCGAACGCCTACTCCAACTACATCAACCTGCTGCCGAACAAGGACCGGAGCGACAAGGCGGCGTGGTCGCGGGCGCAGGTCCAGTTCCTCGAAGCCTTCCACGGCCTGGCACCAGTCGACATGGACGAGCAGGACGCCAACATGCTTCACACGATCCCCTTCCGGCTCGTGAAGGACAAGATCGTGGTGCAGGCACGGGTCAATGGCGGGAGCCTGCAGGACTTCATGCTCGATACGGGCTCGGAGGAGACGGTGATCTCGCGCCAGACCGCCGAGCGCGAGCGCGTCAAGCCGATCACCTATACGTTGAGTGCAGGCGTCGGCGAAGTGGGACTCCGCGGCCTGGAGCTCGCGCGCCTGAAGTCGCTCGACATCGGCACGTTGCAGGTCCGCAACCTGCCGGTGCTGATCAAGAACCCGGCGCTGCGCGGCATCCCGAAGCGCGAGGGCGAGAGCTTCTCACCGCTGTCGCTCGGGATGTCGATGACGATCGACTACCAGAAGCGTCTGCTGACGATCGGCAAGACGCTGCCGGCCGGCTCGCCCGACTTCAAGCTGCCGATGCGGGTCCATCGCCTGGCGATGGTGCGTGGCACGCTGAACTCGAACCATCCCCTCTACTTCGTGGTCGACACCGGTGGGGAGGTGATCTCGATCAGCTCTGAAACCGCCACTGCACTCGACATCGAACCGACCGGCCGCAAGATCCAGCTGCGAGTGTGGGGCACGTCCGGGTGGGATCGCGACGCGTTCCTGATGCCCGGCATGAACCTCGATTTCGATCGGATCGAATACCGCAACTTCCCGCTCGTCGTCCTCAACCTGCGGGCGCCCAGCATCCTCCTCGGCTTCCAGGTCGGCGGGATCGTGGGCCACAAGTTCCTGGGCAATTACAAGGTGGCGATGGACCTGGCGAATAGCGAACTGCGGCTGGAGAAATTTTGAACTGCTGGGTGGTAGCTGGAGCCGGTAGCCGGTAGCCGGTAGCCGGTAGCAGGAACGAGAGCTCTCAGCTACTGGCTACTGGCTACCAGCCACCGGCTACCAGCTAGAAGTCATACCCGATCCACACCTGGAACCGCGGCTCACGGAACCAGTCGTGACCGCTCTTGCCTTCCAGGGCGCCTTCAGCGAAGAAGCGGAGATCCTCCCAGTCCTTGTTCATGAGCGTCTTCCACGACCAGTCGAAGTGGATCGGGAAGCCGAGCGCGAATGTCTCCAGGCCGAGACCGTATGACGCGCGCGCGTCGACCAGCCGCAACCCGCTGACCGGCAGGGTCGGGCCGTAGATCGGCGTCTGGATCCCATTGATCGGGTTGATGTCGTATCGCAGCACCGGCGTATACGGATCCGTCCCGGTCGCGAACCACTGGAACGGCTGCCCCTGGAAGCTGGCGCCGCCCATGTTGGCGAACAGCACGCCGCGAACACCGCCCAGGACGCCGAGCGGTGTCAGCATCGCTTCGATGAACGGGAAGCGCAGTTCGGCGTTGAGGAACGTCGACTTGTTGCCGACGAACTGCAGGTAATCGTAGCCGCGCATCTCCGAGTTGCCGCCGAAGTACAGGAAGTCGGGCGATTGTCCCCAGCTGTAGAAGCCGCGGGCGCGCAACGCCAGCAGGCCCGACGCACCGATTCGCATGTACTTTCGCGCGTCCACGTCGGCGCGCTGCCGTGACAAGGCGCCGCCGATGGGCGGCGATACCTCGTAGCCGAAGCGCACCGTGTTGCCGGCGAGGGGACCGAACTCACGGAAGATCGTCGTCTCCTGCACGAAGTTGACGCCGAGCGGCACGTAGGTGCCGGAGGTGATCAGCGGCCGTCCGAACTGATCCTGCTGGTACTGCTGCGAGTATTCCTGCACCAGCGGATCGTTGAACTGTTCGTCGTAGTTGAGGATGCCGCCGAACACCTCAACCCGACGGTACTTGTTGAAGGGCCAGATGGCGAACGCGCTGCCGCCCCTGATCGTCTGAGTGGCAATCGCCAGGTCGCGATTGATGATCCCGGCGTAAGCCGGGTCGTAGAAGACGCTCGAACCGCTGCCATAGAAGAACTGCGTCTGCGAGTAACCCTGGAGCGCGTAGTTGAGGCGCCGCTCGAGGTTCAAGTACGACAGCGACAGTGTTCGGTACTGCGAAATCGACGCCGCGTAGAGGTTGAACTGCTGGTCGCCGAGCACGTCGCTGAAGGTGACCGCGGTGCCGCCGAACACGTCGCCGCTGCTGGTCACACCGACGTTCACCGGCGGCCGACCATCGAGGAACATGCTCTCGAACTTGCCCTTCTTCTTGATCTTCTCCTTCATCAGGGTGTGCGAGAGCGGTGCCTGGAAGTCGGCCAGCACGGGTCCCGGAGATCCGAAGTCGGCCGACGCGGCGGTGACGATCGGCTCGCGACGGTCGAGGGTGTGGAGCCCGTATTCGCCCTTGTAGTAGCTGATGAACCCAATCTTCTTCGGCGCGTTGCCGTCGTTGATGACGACTGGCGAGACGTTGCCGCCGAGCGCGTCGGTGAATTGACGCAGTTCGCCGGTCTTCATGTTCAACGTCCAGATGTTGTAGACCATGCCGTTCCGCGCCACGTCGGGGTCGATCGGCTGCGAGGGATCCGTGGCGGTGGACGGGAAAACGAGCGTGTCGGGATCGACGAACTGCGCCGCCGCATCGTCATGCGTCCCGAAGGTGAGCTGCGTCTTCTTGCCGGTGTCGATGTCCAGCCGGAACAGCTTCTCCGCCTGGCTGACGCGCGCAACGTAGACGACGTACTTGCCGTCGGGCGACCAGGTCGGCCCGGAGTCGCCGAAGTCGTCCTTGGTCAGATTGGTGATCTGCTTGGATTGCAGATCCATCATGAAGATGTCCCCGGTACCTCCCTGCAGGGCGGCGAAGACCACCTTCTTGCCGTCCGGCGACAGATCCGGGGACTCCGGGTTGTCGACCGTGCGCATGTCGATGCGCTGTTCGATCCTGCGCGTCAGCACGTTCTGGATGACCAGGCTGCGCGACTTCTCGCGACGGACGAAGTACCCGATTTCGTCGCCGGTCGCGGACCATGACAGCCACGGCACGGCGTTCCAGCGTGCCGGCGTGACGATGAACTCGAAGCCGGAATTCTGATCGAAGCCGCGCGTCAGGTTGCGGATGACGGTGCCGTCGTGCGCGGAGACCAGCACGATGTCGTACTCACGGTCCTTGCTGTTGGCCGTGACCACGGCGAGGAGATCGCCAGAGGGCGAGGGCTCCACCGTCAACGCGTTGCTGAAGGCCGACTTCTCATGATCGGGAGCGAGGTTGCGACCGTAGTCGGCGGGCCGCTCCTTGTCGCGGAAGGGCTTGAAACGTTCCTTCAGGTACTTCTCGAACTGCTGGTCGAAGTCTTCAGCCTTGAGCTTGAACGCTTCCTCGTACGCATCCTCGCCGCCGCCGATCACCGACTTGCGCAGCGCGAACAGGTACTGCCGCAGACCTTCTTTGCCCCACTTGGACTCGATGAACTCGAACACCGCGTGTCCGAGGTTGTAGATCATGCGCGGATTGCTGAAGTTGCCGTAGTCCGTCAGCTTGGTCACCTTCGGGACGATGTCGGTGACCGCGGCATCGCGGACGGTCTGCATGTCCAGCGGATTCCAGACGCCGGTCATGTAGTCCGAGAGCCCTTCGTTGATCCACAGCGGCATCTCGCGGCGAATCAGCCCGGTCGGGATAATGTCGAACTCGAACTGGTGGGTGAGCTCGTGCACGATCAGTCGATAGAGCAGGTCCGGTGGCTCGTCCATCGGCATCACGATCCGGTTGCGCACCGGCTCGGCGAACGCCCCGACGTTTTCCTGAGCCGCGCCCGGAATGACGTTCTGCTCCTGGAACTCGCTGCTCGTCTGGAACAGGATGAGCGGCACCTTGAAGGCCAGGTCGTACTTCAGCTCCGAGCTGATGTGCTGATACGCGCTCTCCGCGTAGCTCGCCATCCGTTCGAGGTGGGGCTCGATCTCGGGGTAATAGTAGATGTTGAAGTGTTCCGTCGGGTAGATATGCCAGTCGAACTTGTCGTATCGAACCTGGTTCTTGCCGAAGTACGGAACGTACGGCGTTTGCGCGGAGGCGGGAAGCGCCGTCAGCGTGAGAGCCGCGACCACCGCCGCGGCCAGAATCGAGAGCCCGCAACGTCTGCGGTTGCTCATGTGAGTACTCCTTGCAGGCATGTCCTGCGTGGGTCTTGACACGCGGGACGGGGTCTCCCACCTCGCGACGTCGCGATCTTATCGCTGCGCTTGTACGGTCGCAATGAGCCGATGACGCGCGGCGAGCAAAGGATGTACCGCAGAGTTGTCGTTGATCGGGCCGGAGATCGCGCGGTTGTGCAGATTGTATGACGCGAGTGTCCTCTGACCACCGGTGGTCACTGTCCCCCACCGTATACTGCTGGAATAAAGCGGCCCCGCCGAGGGTTCTCTCAGGGGGCCTGAGTGCCAGATGTTGCGGCGTCACCAGCCACCAGACCCCGACGCGTTCCGAGCGGAGGTCCTGACCTTCCTCGAACCGCTGTACGGGACGGCGATGCGGTTGACCCGCAACCGGGCGGACGCTGAGGACCTGGTACAGGACACCCTCGTCAAGGCGTTCCGGTTTTCGGATCGCTTCGCGGCGGGCACCAACCTGCGGGCGTGGCTGTATACGATCCTCCACAACACGTGGAGGAATCGTCGCCGCGACGAGGCGCGCGGCAACGTGGACGTCGATAGCGACCGGGTGGAGCAGGCAGCCGCTGGGCCATATAGCGCCACGACTGGCGACACACCCGAGCGTATTCTGATGCGCTCGACGCTGGACGCGGACCTGCAGGCGGCACTCGACGCGCTGCCGGATGCGTTCCGCCAGGCGGTCTGGCTGCGCGATGTCGAGGAGTTCTCGTACGCGGAGATCGCCGGGATGCTCGACATCCCGATCGGAACGGTGATGTCACGAATTTCACGCGGGCGGAGGCTGCTGTTCGAGCGGCTCAACCCGGAGCGGGGCACGGCGCCGCTCCATGCGGGCAGTGGCGGATGAACGATGAGTGAGTGTCGTCGAACGGTTGAACGGCTGGCGCCGTGGGCAGAGGATTCGCTGCCGGCGTCGGAGCGCGCCGAGGTGGATCGCCACCTGTCGGCCTGTCCGCCCTGTCGCATCGCCGCCGACAGCGAACGCGCCGGCCGGCAGATCCTTCGTGCCTGCGCCGATCGCCTGCGCAACGAGCCACTGCCGCCCGGCTTGCGGACCCGATGCGAGGCACTGGCGCGGGAGCAGGTGCGGCCGGCCCGCCCCGGGTGGTTGCGTGCGCTGGCACCGGTCACGATCATCGCCATCCTTCTGGTGTTCACGGCCTCCACGCTCTTTTCGCTCGCGACCCGCCGATCCGACGCGCTGCTCGCCGCGCAACTGACCGCCGATCACGTCAAGTGCTTCACCATGTTCGATTCGGCCGGCGCGCCCCCCGTCGATGCCCGAGTCACTGAACGGCAGCTCTCTGATTCCTATGGCTGGAACGTGCGGGTGCCGCCGTCCGCACCGCAGGCGGGCGTGCAACTCGTGGGAGCCCGGCGCTGTCTGTACGCGGATGGCAGCATTCCGCACGTGATGTATCACGTGAATGGCGAGCAGGTGTCGCTGTTCATGCTCGAGGGCGTCGAGCGGCCGCCAGCCGACGTGGCGTTGCTGGGGCACCGCTCGCAGATCTGGTCGAGTGGCGGAACGACGTACGTGCTGGTATCGTCGGCGTCGGCCGGCAACACCGCGGCCATCGCCAACTACATGAGATACGTGATGCAGGATGCCCATTAGCTGGCGCGTCGATTGGCCCGTAGCGCGATGAACGGTCGTTCGCCAGATGCGAACGCGCCAGCGGGTCTGGTCGGTTGGAAATCACGAGGACAGATCACGACATGGATGCAGAACAACCACTGAAGCCGGAGGGTGAACCACCCACTCCTGAAGCGTCCCCCGACGCGTCGCACCCCGCGTACGACCGCTTCGTCGACGGTCAGAGCGCGCTGGATCAGGAACTCGGCGAGGCCGTTGCGCCGCCGCGGCCGTCGCGCCGGTCGGCGTGGCTGGCCATGGGCGCCGTTGCGGCGGCGCTCGGACTGTTGTGGCTCGCGCCCGGGGTCGGCAGCGACGCGACTCAGCAGTCGGGTGCCGCTCAGTCCGACGGTTCTGCCTCGACGGGCGGTGCGACGATTGACCCGGACGCCGCCGCCGACGCGCTGGCGGTCGGCAAACCGGCGCCGCTGCAGTTCACGATGAAGGACATGAACGGGATCGACGTCAAGCTGGCCTCGTTCAAGGGCAAGGTGATCCTGCTGAATTTCTGGGCGACATGGTGCGGACCGTGTCGCGAGGAGATTCCATCGCTCGTCGAGCTCCAGCAGCATTACGGCGACCAGCTCGTGGTCCTGGGCGTATCGATTGACGATCCGCTGAACAAGCTGAAGCCCTACGCGACGGAGATGCACATGAACTATCCGGTGCTGGTCGGGAAGGATCGACAGGACGTTCAGGATGCGTACGGCCCGTTGTTCGGCATCCCGGTCTCAGTGTTCGTGGATCGCGACGGGCGGATCTGGAAGCGTCATTCCGGCATTGCATCGAAGGAACAGTTCGAACGGGAGATCAAGGCGCTGCTGTAGTATGATCCCCTCATGTTGAAAGGGTTCACGCACGCTCGCCTTGCCTGCGGCTGCCGGATTGGCTTCCGCGAGGGCGTCGAGGGGAGCCCGGTCACCGTCGTCGTCAGCGAGAAGGGGACCGGTTGCGTGATGTCGCTTCACGTGCGCGACCTCCCTTTGTACGACTACCGCGAGGCTCTCCGGCCGCCGACGCGCTTCCTTCCGCTCGAAGAAGAGGAATACGAGGAAGAGGGCTAGAACAAGTAGAAATTTCGAAGTAGAAAGTTCGAAGTAGGTTCGAAGTAGGTTCGAAGTAAACGGGGTGATACGGCGGCGTGTCACCCCGTTCTGCTGTACCGGTCTCGGCCCGCCGCTGGCAGCGAGCATTCGCGCCATGATGAACGACTCGAACGACTCGAACGATTCCAACGCCTCAAGCGAACTTCACCCGCAGGTCTGCCACCAGCGGGAGATGATCGGATGCCATCAGCGCGAGCCGTGTCCGCGGCAACTCCAGCCGTTCCACTTCGACCTGACCGTCGTAGTAGATGTGATCAAGGTGGAGCACGGGGAAGACGCCGGGATACGTGCGGCGTCGCTTCAGATGGCGGCGCAGGTCGATGCTCTGCAAACGCTCGCTGAGCACCGAGGTGGCCAGTCCCTTCATCCATTCGTTGAAATCGCCGAGCACGATCTTCGGAACGCCGACACGACGGTCGTGCAGGATGGCCGTCAGCCGCCCGGCCTGATGGCGCCGTTCGAGAAATGCGGTGCCGAGGTGCACGTTGTACAGGTGCAGCGTGTCAGCGCCGAAGGCGATGTCGACACGTTGGCAGCAGCGCGGCTCGCACGTCTTCCACGACAGGTCGTATTGCGCGTGGTGCGTAATCGGATGGCGACTGAGAACCACATTGCCAAAGAGGCAGCCGCGCAGATGACGGGTGGATGCCATCACCCATCCCATTCCCGCAAGCGCGCCGATTTCTTCGGCGTGGCCCTTCGAGCTGGGTCCGGCGCCAATCACTTCCTGCAGGGCGACGACGTCGGCGTCGATCGAGCGGATGACTTCAGCGATGCGCTCGGGATTGGTGCGGCCGTCGAGCCCACGGCTCCGGTGGATGTTGTAGGTGGCGACACGCAGTGTGCGCCAATGTACGTCGGTCATGCGGTAGCCGGTGGCTGGTGGCAGGTGGTTGGCCGGGAGCTGGGGGCCGGTGGCGGCTGCGGTGGCGGTGGCCGGTAGCCGGTGGCCGGTAGCCGCTGGCCGGTGGCCGGTAGCGGGTGGCCGGTAGCTCGTGGCCGGTAGCCGGGGGCTGGCAGCGTGACTGACGGTTCGTGCGCGGGAGATGGTTTCAGGTTTCAAGCTACACCCAGCGTAACGCGGAACCTCGCATCCGCCAGCCCAGCACTTACGAGAGCGACCCGCCACCATCACCGGTGAGGCTACCCGCAACCGGCTACCGCGCTACCGGCTACCGGCTACCGGCTAGCTACCAGCCACCAGCCACCAGCTACCGCCGACTACAATGCCTCCTATGGCGAAGCTGAAGAGCGAAATTGAGGTGCAGTGCCCGTGCTGTCAGGCCACGCTGGTGATCGACACCAACCTGCGCCGCGTGGTGCGCCACACCGAACCGGAACGTGGGGACAAGCCTGAGCTGAGCAATGCCGCGCGGATCCTGGCAGACGAAGCGGCTCGCCGGGAGGCGTTGTTCGAGCAGTCGTTCCAGGCCGAGCAGAATCGCGACGATGCCCTGACGCGGCGGTTCGAGGAGGCGCTCAAACAGGCGAAGCAGGAACCGGTCACGAAGCCGATGCGCGACTTCGATCTCGATTAGAAAACCTTTCCATTTGCGATTTGTGATTTGCGATTTGCGATTTGGAAACTTGTCATTCGGCGATGGGTGGCGAACTGTATTGCCGCCCCACGCGGGGCGATGCTCCCGAATCACAAATCACAAATCACAAATCGCAACTTTCTCTATCCCCGCCCGGCGTACTCAGGTGGCAGGGCCGTCCACCGGTCTCGCCGCTCGTAGTACTTCCACGGTTTGTATCCGTGGCTCTGGTAAAAGGCCGCATACCGGCGTCGCAGCCGGTCCACTCGCCGCCGTGAGTAGGCAATGCGCCGGTGCGGCCAGTCGAGGAGCAGTTGCTCTACCTTCCACACGTTCTTCGCCGAGAGCCGCCAGTCGTAAGCACCGAGAACTCGCAGATCCACGACCGCATAGCCTTTGATGCAGCCGGTGAAATCAATGTAGGTGTCGAAATAACTGAGCGCCAGCGCGCGCGGCGTCGTGAAGACCGGTTTGCGTCCGTGTAGCCCGGGGTCGCGCGAGCGCGCGACCGAGCCCCAGCCGGTAGCGCCACGGTACACGAAGATCACGTGATCGAGCAGGTCGATCGACTCGAAGCTGAGGACGAGCGGTGGAAAGCGATGCTGCTCGAGAATCGTCGCCGCCGACAGCGCGGCCTCGAGGCAGTGCGCCGTACCGGTCTGGACGACGCCGCGGAACGACCGCAGCGTTTCGCCGGTTTTCTCCTGGTTGTATGGGAGCTCGTTGAGCCAGCGCTGGACGGCGTGAGGGGAACGAAGCCGATCCACCAGGCGGCGTTCTGCCGGCGTCAGCGCGAGGGCCGGCGGCGCCGAGCGATCAGTGCGCGGGAGCGGGAGTCTTTTCGAGGTCGGCAACGAGGTCGGCCGGTTTCCAGAAGTTGCCCGATTCGGTCTTCACCACACGCCCGTCGGCATCGATCACCGCGGTGCGCAGGTTGTGGATGATCTGCCACTTGTTGGTCTGGTCCAGCTCGTAGTGAACGCCGAACTGCTCGGCGAACTTCTTCACCTCGGCGGCGTCGCCGGTTGCGAATGTCCAGATCGCGGGATCGGCACCGAGGTCCACCGCATGCGGCTTCAGGACCGCCGGCGTATCGAACTCCGGATCCATCGTCACCGTGAGCAGCCGCACGTCGGCCAGTTTCGGGTTCGCTTTCACCTGCCGCTGCACGGCCAGGAAGTTTGACTCCATCAACGGACAATAGTCCGGCAGGGGACAGCGTGTGTATACGAAGGTGAGCGCGACCCGGTGTCCGCGGAACGAGGACCAGGCCTTCGGTTTGCCCCCCTGATCAACCAGCAGCGCGTCGGCAACCGGGTCGCCTTTCTCGAGGACGCGCGGCTGATCCGTCACCGGCGGCGGCGTATCGAGCGGACGATGGCCGACGACGTTGAGCGAGGTGAGGTAGGCGTCGACTTCGCCGACGACCAGCGTCGCCGTGATCAGGTCGCCTTCCTTGCGCCCGGTCAGCAGCGCCGGCTCCTTGACCTTGTAGGGCATCGTCATCGCCGGCATGAAGTTCTTGATGTCGTCGTGCTTGACGACGACCTCGTTCTTCTCGGGTTTGACGGCGAGGATCTGGCCGGTGAGCTCGTACTGCCTTGGTGGCGGTGCCTGGCGGCACGCCGATGACGCGATCACGGCAAGCACGGCAACCGCGATCGCAACGCGGTCGTATCGGCAACCTCCCGGCCAACCCTTCATGATCCAACTCTATCGCATGAACGCGTCCGGAGTCGGGAGCGGTCTCTGCTGTGTAGAGCGGGGCTTCAGCCCCGCCGGACGGCGGCACCTGAAGGGCCGCCCTACGAGCCGACAAGAACGCGTCGGGAGTCGGGAGCGGTCTCTGTTTCGGGTGGCAGCGGGTGGGAGTGGTTGGCCGGCGGGGCGCGGCGGATGGAGCGCTCGACTCCATCCGCTGCGCGCGAGCGTGAGAAGGCCGCGTCAGGCGGGCGACGCCGACGGGAGCCGTGGTGACTGTTTCAGTAGATGAACCACTGCGTGACCGGCACGGAGTTCGATTCGACGGCTGGAACGCCATTGCCACCAAAGTCGACGATCTCGTAGGCGTTGGAACCGACGCTGTTGCCCACGACGGTGGGCGCTCCGTCGTAGTACTGCATCGCGATTCCCGGCGATGGCCAGTTACCCGAGATGCGGTTGTTGATCACCAGCGTGTTGGAGCTGCCGGTGTAGACCTGAATGCCGCCGCGGTTGCCCTCGATGGTGTTGCCGTCCACGACATTGTCGCTTCCCCATGCGATGACGATCCCGTAGTTGGTGCCGCCGTGCGTGCCGTTGCCGTAGATGTGATTGTTGCGGATCACGTTGCGGTTGACCTCGTGCGCTCCGCTGTTGTCGTAGAAGTGCAGGCCGTAGCCGCCGTTGTTGTAGATCTCGTTGCCTTCGATGAGATTGTCGCTCGTATCGACGTAGAGACCGTAACCCATGTTGACGCCAGGGAACCGCCCATTGTCATGGATCGAGGAGTTGATGACCTCGTTGAACGCGGAATTGCCATTCGAGTTCGAGAAGCCCACGCCGTTGCCCTGATTGTTCTTCACTTCCATTCGGAGGAGGCGGATATGATTCGCGCCATCGGCGACGTACACAGCGGTCGCACCCATCCCGGTCCCGTATGACTGATTCGACATGTCGACGACAAAGTCCTGGAAAATCCAGTACGACGGGCTGCCGTGGGTCATCTTGATCCCGGAAGCAAAATTGGGTGGCAGCATCGTGACCGATTCGCCCGGATAGCCGGCGACGGTGATTGCATCGCCCCACGACGACCCGCTCGCCACCGGATACGCCTGGGAGTCGATGACATTGTCGCCGCCGGTGTAGACGCCTCCGCGCAGATAGAGCGTGTCACCCGCACGCAGCTGCTGCACCGCGAAGCGGAGCGTCTGCCAGGGCGAATCCATACTGCCGCTGTTACCGTCGTTGCCGTCGGTGGAGACGAAGAACGTGGTCGCATGGGCGCTGCCGGCAGTGGCAACGACGAGAATCAAGGCAAACGCACACACTACTCGTGAAAACGGAGCTCTCATAGAAACAAACCTCGCGCGTGACTTTGGGCCAACACACACTGGTACGCGGCACGTCAGGGACTCGAAGACGTGCGAGCCGTTGCAGTGGGTTCGCTGACGAAAGGGAAAGGCTCTGGGCGGCGAATACTCAGCCTGGCAGGCCTGTGCGCCGCACGCTTGTGCAATCCGGTTGCCGAGTTTGACGGCGGATTTCCGGAATGCGGCGCTTTTGTTTCGAGTAACTTACGGTCACCGCCGCGACGGGAGGACGAGCCCCCCTGTAAATGTTACGCGTCGAAACTACATGATTACACAGTCGTGCCCATGTCCTCCGTCGATCCGAGCGCGCGACCGTCGCGATGTTGGTAGCCTGTCGTCATGATTTGGGTGGGCACGTCCGGCTATAACTACCCGGAATGGAAAGGCAGCTTCTATCCGGAGAACCTGCCGCCGGCGAAAATGCTCCCGTACTACGCGGAGCGGTTTCCGACGGTGGAGATCAACTACACCTTCTACCGGACACCAACGGAAAAGATTGTCGACGGCTGGAACCGGGCGACGCCCGATCGGTTCAAGCTGACACTGAAGGCTCCGAGACGCATCACCCACGATGCCCGACTGCGCGACTGTGGCGATCGGGTCCGTCAATTCCTGGAGACCGCCGCCACACTCGGACCCAAATTGGGAGCGCTCCTGTTTCAGCTGCCACCGAACCTCAAAAAGGATCTGCCACTGCTGGATGCATTTCTCGACACATTTCCGCCACGAGTGTGCGCCGCGTTCGAGTTCCGCCACACGTCATGGCTCGATGACGAGGTTTACGCGCGGCTGCGGGCGAAGAATCTTGCCCTGTGCGTGGCTGACAGCGAGAAGCTGTCGACACCCGTCGAAATCACTGCCGACTATGGCTACTTCCGCCTGCGCGATGAAGGGTACGGGCCCGATGACATCGCGCGATGGGCGCAGACGATCCGCAACAGGACGGGCGGGTGCTCCGACGTCTTCGTCTATTTCAAACACGAAGAAGAAGGCAAAGGACCTGAGTTCGGGCGGATGCTGATGGAGCGGCTGAAGTCCTGAACCGATGACAACTCCCAGCCCGCTTCGCTGACGGGAGTGTTGGGAGTTGGGACTACCCCTCGCGCTACCGCCGCAACGTTTCGACGTACGGGTAGAGCTTCACCTGGACACTCGACGTCTCGTGCGCGGTCGCAAAGCGCACGATCTCGCGCTCAGCCCAGTAGCCGTCATAGTCATCCTCGGCTCGCTCGAGGAACGCGCAATGGCCGCCTTCGTCGGTGATCACGACGGTGATGTGGCGATTACCGGTGATGGCTGGATCACGGAAGGGTTGACTGGGGACGAAGGGATCGTTCGCGGCCGTCAGGATCAGCGCCGGCACCCGGATGCTGTCGATGACTCGCAGCGCGCTGGCGCGATGGTAATAATCGGCTGCATCGTGAAAGCCGTGGTGCGGCGCCGTGTAGGCTTCGTCGAACTGCCGCACCGTCCACACGCGTCGCAGCGGTTCCAGCGGGAACAGGCCGGGATGAGCGGCCGCCTTGCGGCGCATTCGCGCTTTCAGGTTGCGGACGAAATTGAACTCGTAGGCGAGGTTGGAACGACGCTCCAGGGCGTCCACACAGACCGCGAGGTCCAGCGTCGGCGACACCGCGCATACCGCCTTTAACTCCGGCGGTGCGGCGTCACCCAGTTCACCCGCCAGCTTGAGCGTCAGGTTTCCGCCGAGCGAATACCCGGCAATGCCGATCGCCGGCAGCCCGTCGCGCTCGATCAACTCGCGCAGGACGAACAGCGGGTCGTGCGTCAGCCCCGAGTGGTAGAGGCCACGCGACAGGTGCTCCGTGCCGCCACAGTTCCGCTGGTTCAGGCGGACCACGTTCCAGCCCGCCGCCCATGCCTTGTCGGCGATGCCGCGCATGTAGTGCGCCGTGCTCGAGCCCTCCAGGCCGTGCAGGAGGACCAACGTGGGATGTCGATCAGCTCGTTCGTGCCAATGACAGTGTGCCTTGACGCGCGCGTCCGAGGCGACCTGAAAGAGACGCTCCTCAGGTTCCGGCAGGTGCGGAAATCGCCGCGGCTTTGCCCACGCGTAGAGGGTCTGCTTGTGGCCGCCCGCAAAGAGCGGTCGATAGGGCAGGGACTCAAAGGTCACGGAATTCTGCCAGCTTACCATCCGCCCCGATGCCGTCTTACAGCCCTCCTTCGTCGGCGCTCGGCCCATAGATTGACGGGACCGGCACGTCCAGGAGGCGCAGGTACACGCTGAGCTGTCCGCGATGGTGAATGACGTGGCTGAGGACGAACGAGCGCCAGACAGACGCCTTTGGCAGGGAGAAGATCGTCTGGCCGGCGCGTTTGAGCGCCCAGGGCGCCATCATCTCCGCATCACTCTTGCCGGTCAGCGCACCACGCGTTGCGGTCACGTTGTGATCGAACGTTTCGAGGACCTGGACGCGGGAACTCGCCTCGGCCTGGTTGGGGAAGGCCGCCAGGTCGAACTCGGGGTCGTTCAGGGTCACAAGGCCCCACCACGGCAGCATCGAGAGGTGCGTGGCAAGACCGCCGATCGACATCGACTTCTCGTGCGGTTTCCAGGCGAGCCGATCGTCAGGCACCCGCTCGAGTAACTTTCGCGTGGTCGTCATCTCGTGATCGAACTCGGGAAGCAGAGCGTCAACCATTGACATGCGAGGTCTCCTCTTGCCGGTTCTGTTTCCTGCCGCCGGGCCCTGCAGCGGCGCTACGAAGGATTGCGGCCGAAGTCGACGCGTGGTGCGCGCTCCGCCTCGGGCGGCGCGTTGAAGAGCGGGTATTCCTTGAATCCGAAGACCGACGCCGTCACGTTGGCAGGAAAGCTCCGCCGCGCCGTGTTGTACTCCTGCACCCGCTCGTTGTAGCGCATGCGCGCGACCGCGATGCGATTCTCGGTGCCGGAGAGTTCATCCATCAGCCGGTTGAATGACTCATTCGACCGCAGCTGCGGGTAGTTCTCGACGATGACCAGCAAGCGGTTCAAGGCGGCGCTCTGTTCGTTGGCGGCCTGAATCTTCTGCTCGGTCGGCACGCCAGGCGCCGCACTCTGGGCGCCGGAGAGCTTCGCCCGCGCCTCGGCAATCTGCCCGAACACGTCACGCTCCTGCTGGGCATACCCCTTCACCGTCTCGACCAGATTGGGAATCAGATCGTTGCGCCGCTGAAGCTGATTCTCGACTTCCGCCCACTGGGTCTTGACGGCCTCCTCCTGGCCGACAAAGCGGTTGTACGAGCAGCCGGACACTCCGATCGCGGCAGCCATGACGATCGCCACCATCGTGGCCTTACGCAGCATTGCGGTCATCTTCGTCGCACTCCATGTGACGCCGACCTGAGGGCCGGCCTCTCGCCACCCATTCACCGATTGACCATTCACCGACTGGCACACGTCGAGATTGCATCACCACCCGGCGCCGCCACCACCGCCGCCGCTGCGGCCGCCGCCAAACCCGCCAAAGCCGCCGCCGAATCCGCCGCCTCCGCCGAAGCCGCCTCCGCCAAATCCGCCGCCGCCGAAGCCGCCGCCGAACGGGCCGACGCCGCTGCTCCAGCCACCCCACGGCCCGCCCCATCGACCGCGCCGGCCGCGGCGACGCAGGCGACCGATGATGAAGAAGATGAAGAACAGGACGAGGATCCATCCGCCGCCGAATCCGCTGCTCGTATCGCGTCGTCGCTGTGCCGGCGGTGGCGGGACGCCTTGCAGGGTGACGTTGCGGCCCTGCGCAATTTTCCCGACGATCTGTTGGACACCAGCGAGGAGGCCCGGTCCGTAGCGCCCTTGCGCGAACGCCGGCGCCATGTACTCGCGACTGATCTGACCAGAGAAGCCGTCGGTGACAAACTGTTCGAGGTCGTACCCCACTTCGACCCGCACCCGACGATCCTTCACGGCCACGAGCACGAGGACGCCGTTGTCCTTGCCACGTTGACCGATGCCACCACCGCCGTTCTCGAACATCTTGACGGCGTATTCCTGGATGGTGCCGTAGGGCTGAAAGGTGTCGATCGTCGCGACCACGACGACGTCGCCACTCGCCTGCTGCAGCGACAGAATCAGCTGCTCGATGGCTGCTGCGCTTTCCGCATCGATGACGCCGGCAAAATCGTTGACCGGCTTCGTCAGTCGGGGCGGCGCGGGCTGCGCCTGTGCCACTGCCGCGAGGCACAGGACCAGGACCAACGAGCCACACAACCCCCGGAGAGGAAGAGTGCGCATTGGCGCCCTGATTACTCGGTCCGCCAGCTGTTGATTGATCGCGCCAGCTGTTCGACGGCGGCGAGGTATTCGGGGAAGAGGCGCGCGGCGTCGGTCTGCGGCATCGCCGCCGGCCGTTCCAGCGCGAGGACGTCGGCCACCACGCGCTCGGGAAGTCCCGCGGCGCGGGCGCCGTCGAGGGTTGTCTGCATCCTGCTGGAGGAATGGACGCCGGAAAGCCGCGCCACGTTCCGCAACAAGGCACCGAACGCCGGCGCCGACGCGCGGACGAGATCCGAGACCGCCGTCGGGTTGACGCCCGACTCCATGTAAGCCTCGCGCAGATGAATCAAATGGCTCTTGACCTGGGTTTCGCATGCTCGCCGCACGTCGTCCGCAGCAATCGTCACGCCGGCCAGGAGGTCGTCGCCAGCGACGGTTTCGTGGGCGCGGAGGATCTCGCCATATTCGAGCGGGAACGCATCGAGCGACTCACGGAACTCGTCGGTTGGCAGGATCAGGGGGACCGCAATCTGTGCCCGGTGCCATCCAGCCGCGCGCGATGCGCAGGCGTCCAGGTCGGTGACGGTGAGGGTGTCGACGAGGGCCAGACAGGTCACCGGGCCGTCCGAGTGGTTGTCGAGATGGGGGCCATAGGCCACGACGGAACGAAGACGCGCGCCGAAGATGGCCTGCAGTTCCGAGGACACAGCCCGGGCCGCGTCCCGCCACGTGTCAGTCATCGAGATGATTCTAGTCCAGTGCGCGTCAGGCGCCCTGGCGCGGTGCCGATGAGCGAGCCGCAGGTGAAGACGCCAACGGGGTTGCCGTACCTCGCCAGCTGACCGGCCCAGGCACGCGTGCGGACGCTAGAATGACCGGATGCAGCTACGCGAGCTGAACATCGGCTGTTTCGGCGGCGGTACTGGCCTTCCAAGCCTGCTCGGCGGCCTCAAGTTCAATCCCTGGCTGCAGCTCAACGCCGTCGTCACGATGTTCGACAGCGGCGGCAGCTCCGGTTTGCTGCGGGACCAGCTCGGCGTGCTGCCTCCGGGCGATGTGTTGAAGTGCGCGCTGGCGCTGGCCCGGAACGAAGGGGAAGCGCGCCGGGTCCTGCTGGCGCGGCTCCCCACCACGCTGGAGCAGCACGATCGGTTGGCGGGGCACACCGGCGGCAATTTGCTGCTGTCGATGATGCAGCAATACAGCGGAGAGTTCCTGGCCGCCGTCGACGGTCTCCGCGCTCTCCTTGGCTGCCGTGGCCGGGTGTGGCCGGTGAGCGTGGAGTCTGCGTCGGTCTGCGCCGAATACGAAGACGGTACGCGCACCCGCGGCGAAGTCGAGGTGGATCTGCTACAGGCGCACGGCAACCAGGTGCGGCGGCTGTGGCTCGAGCCCGACGTGTCCATTCACCCGTCAGTCGCCCACGCGATTCGAGCGTTCGACGCTGTCATCATCGGGCCCGGCAGCTTCTTCACGAGCCTGATGCCACCGTTGCTGGTCCGCGGCGTCCGCGAGGCGCTGCGCGACATGCACGGGCCGGTGATTCTGATCAGCAACCTGTTGACTGAAGGACGCGGGATGACCGGCTTCACCGCGGCGGACGCCGTGCGCTGGGTGTCCACCGCGATCGATCGCCCGGTGGACGTGGTGATCGCCAACACCGGGCGTCCGCCGGCGGACGCGCTCGCTCGCTACACCGCCGAACACAAGGAACCGCTCGAACTCGGTGAGATCGATTCGCGCGTCGAACGCGTGCTGGGACGCTTCTGGTGCACGCCGATCGCGCGTCATGATCGCCGCCGGCTGGCGTTCGCGGTGTGGTCGGTGCTGAGCGCCCGCCTGTTGGACGAGGCGGGCGCGGTTCAGAAGGTGCCGGAGGTGCCGGCGGTGCCGTAGGTGCGGTTCGGGAGTTCTGAACGTGCAGAACGCGAACCGGGAGGGTTCATAGCGGGCGGCACGTGCTCGCCCTGCGCGCCCGCGGGTTCTTCAACTTGCTGGAGTCGGCTTCATTCGCTGCTTTCGTGCTGAGTCGCGGCTTCCTTTGCCTCGAATTCACGCGCGCGAACCCCGAGAACCGTCAGAACCTCCTGCGCCCACAGAACCGAACCCCCGGCACCTCCGGCACCCTCGGCACCCGTTGAACGACTCGCTGCTTCGCGCCACGCCGCGTTCATCCCCGGCGGCGCGTGCTGGCCTTGCGCGCCGGCACATTCTTCAACGCCGCCGGCTTCGATCGCTTCGTCGCTTTCGCAGTGGTCCTCCCCGGTTTCGTGACCGAGCGCCGCACGGTCGCCGCCTTTTTCACCGTGCCCCGAGGCGCGCGCGACACCCCGCCGGCACCTCCGGAACCCTGTGAACGACTCGCAAGGCGTTGATCGCGCATCGCCACCGCACGCTCGATGATCCGCTCGAACATCGCACCAGCCTCGCCGCCTTGTGCTGGCCGATGCGAGTGCCAGACGTCGGGATTGCCAGTCGCAAGGATGTCGGCGAAATCGCCCTTGCTCTTCACACTCAGCGGAGCGAATTCGGCGATGTCGACCGGACCTGCCCAGTCGTCGCGATGCTTGATCAGCAGCCACGATCGATCGCTACCGCCGGACGAACGGCCCCAGCCCCCGCCCTTCGTGCGGACGAGTACCCACGAGCCTTTCAGCTTGACGCCCTTCAGCGTGAATTTCAGATCCCCCTTCTTCAACGCCGCATCCACATCGTCCACCTCCGGCTCCCACGTGCCGCGGTCCCAGAGCATGACGATGCCGGCGCCGTAGCCGGAGGGGATAACGCCTTCGAAATCACCGTACTCGATGGGATGATCTTCCACCGCCATCGCCAGGCGCTTCGTCGCTGGATCGAGCGACGGCCCCTTCGGCACCGCCCACGACAGCAGCACGCCGTTGTGTTCGAGCCGGAAGTCGTAGTGGAGGTGACTCGCGAGGTGCTTCTGGACGCAGAAGAACCGCGACGACTTCCCGCGCGCCGTATCGCGCAGCGTATCGCCGGCCGGCTCGGGAGATTCCTTGAAATTCCGTTTCGCCCGGTACTTCTCGAGTGCCACTTAGCTCGCCTCCTGGCCGACCGCCGCCACCCGGGCGCCGCTCGTGTCGATGACACCCATCATGCGACGGATTGGCAGGATCAGCAGTCCGAGAACGACCGCGGAAGCAAACAAGGCTGCCGCCGTCCACAGGAACAGCGCTGGCGTCTGCTCCAGCTTCTCCGGATCGACATTTCCGCCAACGAGACCGGCGATGAGGTTGCCGAGCGATGCCGCGAGAAACCAGATCCCCATCATCTGGCCCACGTACTTACGCGGCGACAGCTTGGTCATCGATGACAGTCCGACCGGGCTGAGCGAGAGCTCGCCCAGTGTCTGCAGCAGATAGCTGATCGTCAGCCACCACGCGGAAACCCGCACGGTGCCGCCACTCTCCACAATGATGTTCGCGGCCGGCACCATGACCAGGAACCCGAGGCCGGCCAGGACGAGGCCAATCGCAAACTTCGTCGGGCTGGAGAGATCGATCCCCCGTCTGGCGAGCGTGACCCACATCGCGGCGAAGCCCGGCGCGAACAGGATGATGAACGCCGAGTTGATCGACTGGAACCACAGGGCCGGCACTTCGAACCCGAAGAACCTCCGGTCGGTGAAATCATTGGCGAACAGGTTCAACGACGTCGGGGCCTGCTCGAATGCGGCCCAGAAGGCGGCTGCGAAGACGAACAGGACGAGGATGACGGCGCAGCGTTTCCGTTCGTCGCCGTTCAACCCGCCAAGCAGGAACAGGTAGGCAAAGAACGCGACCGCCAGGGCGACCAGCACGTAGGCCATCTGCTCGCCAATGGCCTGAGCATCGATCGTGATGGCACCGATGGCGCTCAGCACGATGACCGCGGCCAGCGCGAGCAGGCCGACGACGACGGCGGTCCACCCGTTGCGCTGGATTCGCCGTTGTACTGCCGAATCAGGATGACGGGTCGGGACGAGGCCAATCGAGCCGAGCGTCTTCGGCGCGAACGCGGCATAACCGAGCAATCCGCACAGCATTCCCACGCCGGCGGCGCCAAAGCCCCAGTGCCAGCCGATCTTTTCGCCGAGAAACCCGGTCACGATCTGGCCGAAGAACGCACCCACGTTGATGCCCATGTAGAAGATCGAGAATCCAGCGTCACGCCGGGCGCCGCCCTCGGGATACAGATCGCCGACGATGGCCGAGATGTTCGGCTTCAGCAGTCCGGTTCCGAGCACGATGAAGACCAGACCGAGAAAGAACGTCACCTTGCCGTGTTCGAACGCCGACAAGCCGATGGAGAGATGTCCGAGTGAGATCAGGACCGCGCCCCAGAAGATCGCGCGGCGCAGTCCCAGGAGCCGGTCGGCAACCCACCCCCCAGGGAGCGATGCGAGGTAAACGGACGCGGCGTAAATGCCGACAATCGCCGATGCTTCAGTGCGTTCGAAACCGAACCCGCCGTCGCGAATGGCGGCCGCCATGAAGAGGACCAGCAGTGGCCGCAGCCCGTAGAAACTGAAGCGTTCCCACATCTCGGTGAAGAAGAGCGTCGACAGCCCGCGAGGGTGACCGAAAAAGCTGGCGTCCGTACTCGAGTGTTGTTGGGTCACAGGCTCTCCGCCGCAAGAATAGCGTGGAACAATAGAAACGTGCGCTCACTGCTCCTTTCGACATACGACCTCGGCCGGCAGCCGTTCGGCCTGGCGTCACCGGCAGCATGGCTGCGCCGGGCAGGTGTGGAGGTGACGTGCGTCGATACGTCCCGGGTCGCATTGCACGATCAGCAGATTGCCGCCGCCGACATGATCGCGTTTTACCTGCCGATGCATACCGCCACACGGCTGGCCGAGCCGCTGATCGCACGCTGTCGCTCGGTCAATCCAACCGCACGGCTGGTCGCGTACGGCCTTTACGCGCCTCTCAATGCCGCCTGGCTGCGCGAGCGAGGTGTCAGCGACGTGATCGGGCCGGAGGCGGAAGAGGAGTTGGTGCGGATCGTCAACTCCCAACTGCCAACAGCCAACTTCCAAAGCGCGAATCCGAGAGCGAGCGTGCAGGACTCTCGGGCCGCCAGGCCGAGCCCGCGCCCCGCCGCGTGCAGCCCGCAGCCGACGGGCAGCAGCATTCCGCGCCTTGCGTTCATCCAGCCGGATCGCACATCGCTTCCGGCGCTGACGGAGTACGCCTCGCTGCAGATGCCCGACGGCCGCCGCAAGATCGTTGGCAGCACCGAGGCGTCACGCGGGTGCAAGCACCTGTGCCGTCATTGCCCGATCGTACCGGTGTACAACGGCGCCTTCCGGGTGATACCGGTAGATGTGGTGATGCAGGATGTCGCCGCGCAGGTTGCGGCGGGCGCCGAGCACATTTCATTCGGCGACCCAGACTTCTTCAACGGGCCGACGCACGCGCGACGGTTAGTCGAGCGGCTGTCGGCCGAGTTCCCGCAGCTCACCTACGACGCCACCATCAAGATCGAGCACCTGCTGCGTCACCGCGAACTGCTGCCTCTGCTGGCTGCGTCCGGGTGCCTGTTTGTCACGAGTGCGGTGGAGTCCGTGGATGATGCGGTGCTGGCGCGACTGGCGAAGGGGCACACCGCTGCGGACTTCGAGGAGGCCGTGGCGCTGTGTCGCGAGGCGGGACTCGCGATCGCACCGACGTTCGTGGCGTTCACGCCGTGGACGACGGTCGAGAGCTATCTCGAGCTGTTGCAGACGATCGCGCGGCTCGGGTTGATCGAGGACGTGGCGCCGATTCAACTGGCGATACGCCTGCTGGTCACCGAAGGCTCGCGTCTGCTCGAACTGACCGACATTCAGCGCAGCGTCGGCGCGTTCGATCCGGCATCGCTGACCTTTCCGTGGTCGCACGCGGACGCGACCGTGGATGTCTTGCACCGGGAGGTGATGGCAACCGTGACTGTCGACGGCCCAAGCCGGCCGCACTGCCAGCTTTTCCGCGATCTGGGAGCTTGCCCACCGGCATGCCGGCAGGGAGGCGCCGTCGATGCCGCACGCAGGTTTCACGGCCGGCCGCGTACATCAGCGAGCCCTGGTACTGCTGCGCCGAACCGGCGGAATTTCACTTGTAGCCAGTAGCCAGTAGCCGGTAGCCGGTAGCCGGTGAGCCGGTAGCCAGCTCGAAGCGCTCAACAATGTCCACGCGTACCGTTTTGCTCATCGCGGCGACCACCGGATACCAGATCCGCTCGTTTGGCGAGGCGGCGGCAGCGCTCGGCGTCAATCTGCTGTTCGCGACCGATCGATGCGATCGTCTCGACGACCCGTGGCGCGATCGCGCGTTTGCGGTTCACTTTCACGAGCCCTCGTCGTCGGCGCGCGCGCTTGTCGAGGGGCTCGATCGGCGGCCCGACGCGATCGTTGCCGTCGGCGATCGGCCGGCGCTATTGGCCGCGCACATCAACGCCGAATTGAAGCTGCCGGGCCATTCTCCTGAAGCGGTGTGGCGCAGCCGCAACAAGCTGGCCGCCCGGGAGGCGTTCCGTCAGGCCGGGTTGCAGGTTCCCGCCTTCGCATGCGTGCCGGTCGATACCGACGCGCACCCCCTCTCCGCGCGCTGGACGTATCCGGTGGTGCTGAAGCCGCTGGCGTTGTCGGGCAGTCGTGGCGTGATGCGGGCTGACAACCGGGAGGCGTTCGAGGTCGCATTTGCACGCCTGCGCCATCTGCTCCATCAGGCCGATGTTCGCATCGAACGCGACGCTGCGCACGAACAAGTGCTCGTGGAATCGTTCATTCCCGGCCGGGAATACGCCGTCGAAGGCGTCGCTGACGCACGGAGCGTTCACGCCATTCGCAATCTTCGACAAGCCCGACCCGCTCGACGGCCCGTTCTTCGAAGAGACGATTTACGTGACCCCGTCACGCGCACCGGCGGCGGTGCAGTCCGCCGTGATCAGCACGGTCGGTGCCGCGGCCCGCGCGCTGGGGTTGTCACACGGGCCCGTGCATGCTGAGTGTCGTGTGAACGAACGTGGCGTGACGATGCTGGAGGTGGCGGGCCGGCCGATTGGCGGGTTGTGCTCCCGTGCGCTTCGGTTCACAAAGCCGGGAACGGTGCTGTCTCTCGAGGACGTGTTGCTGCGTCACGCGTTGGGAGAATCGGTGAGCGACGTCTGTCGCGAGGCGAACGCGGCGGGCGTCATGATGATTCCGATTCCGGCGCGCGGCGTGTTCAGGCGGGTCGACGGGGTGGATGCCGCGCGCGCGGTTCCGGGAATCGAGGATGTCGTCGTGACTGCAAGCCCGATTCGATCCTGGTCCCACTCCCGGAGGGCCGAAGCTACCTCGGGTTCATCTTTGCCCGGTATCCTGATGCGCAAGACGTCGAGGCGGCGTTGCGAGACGCACACGCGCGCCTGCGCTTCACGATCGAGCGGGAGTTGCCGGTGTTGTCGTGAAAGGGGCGCGTCGTTCACAGGGTGCCGGAGGTTCGGTCGGTTCTCGGCGTTCGCGCGCCCTCAGGTCAGGGTCGCACCCACGGCACCGCCGGCACTTGCGGCACTCTGAACCACGCCGTCCTATTTGGTCTGCTGTGGCACGTAGCCCGGGGGCAGCGCAGCGCCCTCGCCGAAGAAGAAATCTTCCATGTGACGAGCCATCAATTCCTGCGCCTCCTTCTGCCACGGCATCAGACGGTACTCGTTGAGGATCATCTTCTGACGTTCCTCCCACAGCTTCCACGCCTGCGCGGAGACGTTCTCGAAGATCCGTTGACCGAGCTCGCCCGGCCACGGCGGGGAGTCCAGACCCGGCATCTCCTTCTGAAACTTCACACAGTGAACCATCGCGGCCCGTCTTGTTACCGACGGGAGCGGGTCGGGGGGGGAGCGCAATCATCCATGTCCCGCCATGTTACCGCGGTGATACCCGCGGGTCGCATTGATGCCGAATCCTACGCTTTCCAACCTCTACTGTAGCGATATACATCACAAGGTTTGGTCGGCCGGCAATTGGGTGCGGGCCGGAAAACCGCCGCAACAGCGTGCCGGAATTGCGTAGCCCACTTTGGGACGAGGTGGCATACCACTTGTAGCCGGACCGGTCGCCTCCGGCGGTCGGGGTTGGACCCGGAGGTAGGACGGACGTTCGGTGAGTGCCGGATGTTCGCGTCCGGTCCAGGGGCTCCGGCGCCTGGTCCAGACGGGCCTTAATGTGCCCACACGTACCAGGAGGATGGCCGTGGACGGAGTGCGTAAAGAACGACGCGGGTTCGCTTCAATGTCGCCCGAAAAGCAGCGCGAAATCGCCAGCAAGGGTGGCCGCGCAGCCCACGAGAAGGGCACCGCCCACGAGTGGACGCCGGATGAAGCCCGGTCGGCCGGCCGGAAGGGCGGGCAGATTTCGCGAGGCGGCCGCGGACGATTAATGACCGCTGAGCCGGCAAATGTGAATAATGGATCTATGGCTCCAACGTCCGGTACGGAGCCAGGTCAGCAGGACTAACGCGTAGCCCTGATTGACTCGTCGAATCGACTCGTCCGGAAAAGTGAGGCGTTTGTGTCAGTACGGAAATTGTGTTGCGGGGTGATTGTGGCGGCGCTGGGTGTCAGCCCGGCGGCGGCGCAGGGACCCGCGCCGACCACGACTTCAACGTCGCAGACGGCGGTCACGCAAGACGAGATCGTGCTGCAGGGAGATGCCACACCACGACGGGCGTTGCCGACGATCTACGGCGACACCGGGTTCTGGTATGTCCCCACGGCGGAAACACTCCCCAGCGGCAAGTGGGCGTTCAGCCTGTTCAGAGCCAATCGCGACACTGCATCAGGGTCTGACCGACGTCAGCCAGATCGGCTTCACTGGTGCGGTGGGGCTCGGGATCACGTGCCGAACTGTTTGCGTCGTGGGGCGTCGTCCAACTGTATCGGGACGTCAACAACCCCGACCTTCGTCGCAAGTGACCCGAGATACGGCGGCGTTGCGACAGGACTTTCCGTATTTGCGCCGTCGGTTCTCCAAGGACGTCGGGAACAGCGCTGATTGCCGGTGGGAAGGTGAACTTCATCTCGCAGTCGCGTGGCGACGCCATGGCCCTGGCGCTTCGACTGACGGGAGAGTTCCCGATCGGCGCGACGTGGGGCGGCACCAATGCGTTCGTCGGTCGCGCCGACCTCGTCGCCAGCCGCGAGTTCGGCAAAGGCAAAGCGGAACTGTCGGGCACGATCGGCGGGGTCGGACGGAAGGACCCTGACGAGTTCGACCTTGGCGACGGCGTCGCCTGGGGCATCGGCACCCGATTCCCCTCGCGTTCGAGCTTCAGCGGCCTGGTTGAAGCGCGTGGTGAGTGGAACTTCAGCCAGAGCCTGACGTTGAAGCAGCCGTTGGTGGCCGAAGACGGCAGCGTGGCTCCGACGCGTCAGCTTCATCGACGATCCGACGCTCATCACCCTTGGCGCGCGTCTACCAGTCGGGGAACGGGTTCTTCGTTCACGCCGGCCTGAACTACAGCCCCGCGAGCAAGGGATCGCACAGTCGGCAGCCAGGCGATCGACACGGACGACGGATTCGGTTGGGAAGTGCGTCTGGGTTGGCACCCGGGTGTCACGCAGGCGCGCGAACGCGTGCACATGATCAAGGAGACGACGACGGTGACCAACACCGTGACGACTCCTGCGCCGCCGCGCGCCCGCGCCGAATCGCAACCCGACGTTCAGCCTGAACGCGACCTGCGATCCGCTGGTGCTCGAACCCGGTGCGGTGACGCAGTGCCGGTCGACGGCGACGGATCCGGATGGCGACGCGGTGACCTGCCGGTGGACTGGTCCGTCGGGTACGTTCGGCACGCCGAACCAGCCGAACACGAGCTGGACCGCCGGTCAGAACCCGGGTGCGGTGCCGCTGACGGTGACGTGCTCCGATCCGCGCGGCGGCTCGGCGACGTCGACGGTGACGGTGCAGGTGAATCAGCGCATCGTGCTGACGTTCGAAGACGTGCACTTCGACTTCGATCGCTTCAACCTGCGGCCGGACGCGCTCAAGATCCTCGACGACGCGGTGTCGAAGCTCGGCCAGAACGCGACGGTGCGGATCACCATCGAAGGGCACACCGACAGCATCGGCACGTCGGAATACAACCTGGCGCTCGGCGAGCGTCGTGCGAACTCGGTGCGCGATTACCTGGTGAATCGCGGCATCACCAACACGCGGTTGCGCACGGTGAGCTACGGCGAGGATCGTCCGATCGCCGACAACAACTCGGCACAGGGTCGCGCGCAGAATCGACGGGCGCACCTGGTCGTGATCATGGAAACCGGTCAGTAGGGCGGGATCCACGAAGCGGTCCCGCCGCTCGCCGGGTCGGCTGTCGTCGAACCCGGCCTGCAACTCGAGCACAGAAAGGGTGCCGATTCTGACGAGTCGGCACCCTTTCTGCTTTTGATCGCGACATGAAGTTCCTGAAGCTCTACCTCGTCGGCTACTTCGTCCTGCTCATTGGCGCGGGAATGGCCCTGTGGCAGGCGGGCGTGCTCGACGATATCCCCGGAATGTGGCTGGCCATCGGCGTCGTGATCGCCATCGGGTTCGGGATCATGCTCGCGGTTGCCTCTACCCCGCGCAGCATCACCACGACCACGTCGCGCGACGTGTGACTGCTTACTGACGCGTTCCTTGGCATGTTCTGTGTTACTGCACGCACCGCCATGCGGGGAGCGCGGATCCTTCTTCCCTTGTTGCTCCTGCTCGTCGCCGTGTGTGTCACCGGCTGCCGAGAACAGGGCGATATCACGATCAAGAGCCTGACGTTCAACGGCGTCAAGCAGATCGACAAGAAGGCGCTCCTGAACGCGCTCGCGACCAAGCAGGGGTCGCGGCTGCCGTGGGGACCTAAAAGCTACTTCGATCGGCGCGCGTTCGAGGCGGACCTCCAGCGCATTCATGCGTTCTATCTCGATCGCGGCTTTCCTGACGCGCGCGTGCGCTCGTTCGACGTCCAGCTGAACGACGCGCAGGACGAGGTCAGGGTCATCGTGGACATCACGGAAGGCGAACCGATTCGCGTCGAGTCGATCGAGATGAACGGCTTCGACGTCCTGTCGGACGCGCAGCTGCGCTCACTCCGTGAATCGCTGCCGCTGCAGTCAGGACATGCCGCTGGACCGGCAGCTGGCGGTGGCGACACGCGATCGCGCGCTCAACGGCCTCAAGGACGAAGGCTACCCGTATGCCACGGTGGGGATGTCGTCTGAGGACGTATCTCCGAAACACCAGCGGATTCGGCTCGACGCCACCCCCGGAACGCTCGCGCACATCGGCGAGATCGACATTCGCGGCCAGAAGAGCGTCGGGGAAAACGTGGTCCGCCGGCAACTGTCGTTCAAGACTGGCGATCGTTATACGCGGAAGGAGCTCCGCGAGAGCCAGCGCAAGCTGTACGGTCTCGAGCTGTTCGAGTTCGCCAATGTCGAATCGCTCGAAGACAAGGACGTCATGGCCGCGGAGGTGCCCGTCCGCGTCACCGTTGCCGAAGGCAAGCACCAGAAGATCAGCACCGGCCTCGGCTACGGATCCGAAGAGAAGGTCCGCGCCCGAGTGCGATGGGATCACGTCAATTTTCTCGGCGGGGCGCGTCACGCCGGCTTCGAGGCGCGCTGGTCCTCGCTGACCCGGGGCGTGCGTGCCGACTACACCGAACCGTACCTGTTGACGCCTCACTTCTCCCTCCGCTTCGAAGGCCAGGCGTGGCAGGCGCGCGAGCCTGTCTACTCGCAGGACACGCTCGGTGGTCGCGCCATCTTCAAGCACCAGGCGAACCCGCAGAACTCCTGGAGCGTTTCGCTGATCAACGAGTTCGAGACGAGCACCATTGATCCGGAGGCGCTACAGGATCCCAGCGTGCGCAACGACCTGATCGCGCTCGGTCTCGACCCGCGGACGGGCGAGACGCGCGGCACCGTCGGCGCAGTTGCGCTGGACCTGAGCCGGAACACCACGAACAACCTGCTCGACGCGAGACAGGGCTATCTGGTGAGCGGTCACCTCGAGTCGGCGGGCCGGTTCATGTGGGGCACCTACAACTACGTCCAGGCGCAAGGCGAAGCGCGCCATTTCATCAGCATCTCCAACAAGATGGTGTTGGCGAATCGTCTCAACTGCCGGCTCAATCACGCCGCAGGGCGACACTGATCAGAACGTCCCGTTCCACAAGCGGCTGTTCCTCGGCGGCGCGACCAGCATCCGCGGGTGGGGACGGTACGAGGTCAGTCCGCTCGATGAATTCGGCTTTCCGATCGGCGGGCTCAGCATGCTCGAGGGTTCGTCCGAGCTGCGCATGCCGTTCTGGGGCAAGGTCGGGGCGGTCGGATTCTTCGACTACGGGAATTCATGGATCGACGCGTGGCACGTCGATTTCACCGACCTGCGGTACGCGGTCGGCACGGGTCTTCGCTACGTGACCCCGATTGGACCGGTGCGCGTCGATCTCGGGTACCAGTTCAATCCGATCGAGGACCTGCTCGTGAACGGCGAAGAGCAGAAGCGTCGCTGGCGCGTGCACTTCAGCATCGGCCAGGCGTTCTAGAAACTTCTGAATCGTCCAACACACATTGACATGTCCGTAGCCAGACGTTCACTTCAGGTTGTCGCGTTCATCTGCACGCTGCTGGTGGGCGTGACGTCGATGGCGGTCATCGTCACCCAGACGACCTGGTTCAAGGAATGGTTGCGCGGCTTCATCGTCCGGCAGGCCGAGGATTACGTGAACGGGCGGCTGTCGATTGGCCGCCTGGACGGCAACCTGTTCACCGGCATCGAGTTGGGCGATATCGACGTCACGATGAACGGCAAGCACGTCGTGGACGTCGACCAGGTGGGAGTGGAATACGACCCGGTCACGCTCATCAAGGGGGATGTGGTCCTCGATCACATCCGGCTCGATCGACCCAAGCTGGTGCTGGAGCGCACGACGGACGGCTGGAACCTCGCGCATCTCATCAAGGCGCGGACTCCCGACAACCCGAACCGCAAGCGGACGATCGAGATCGGCGAGATCGGCATCAGCGACGGGTCGCTGGAACTGGCCGACGCCGTCGGGACAAGCGGTGTCGAGACTCCGGCCCACGTCGACCGTCTGGACGCATCGGTCTCGGTGCGCAGCAGCCAAGACGAACTGAAGGTCGACATCGCGCACGTGTCGTTCCGCGCGAAGAACCCCGACCTCGCGTTGAATGCACTGTCGGGCACGATACGCCGTACGGCGGACGGTCTGCGGTTCGACAACGTCTCCGTGCGGACGGAGGAGAGTTCGATTCGTGCCGGCGGAAGTGTCACGGCCCTCGACTCCGGCAATCCGAACGTGGATGTCACCGTCTCTTCCGACAAGTTGACGACCGACGAGATTGGCCGTGTGGTGCACAGCGCTGCGCGGCTATCACTTGCAGCCCGCCTTCGAGATCACGGCCAAAGGACCGAGCGATCGGCTCTCGACGGACGTCAACGTGCGCGAGGCATCGGCCGGACGCATCACCGGCGATCTCACGGTCGACGCGCTCGCTCCGGAGCGTCGCGTCGCCGGTACGGTGTCGGTCAACAATCTGGACCTCGGCCCGGTGACGAAGAGCCCGACGCTGAGGAGCGACATCACGGGGCAGGCGCGCATCGACCTGGCGCTTCCCTCTGATCGTTTCCCTTTGAGTGGCTCGTACGAGGTCAAGGCCGGTCATGTCAGCGTGGCGGGCTACGAAGCGCGTGACGTCGTGGCTGACGGTCGAATCGACGGCCAGCACGATCCGGCTGAATGCTGCCGCCTCGGCCTATGGCGGCCAGGCCACCGCTCGCGGAACGGTAACAGCCGGACGGCCGTTGGCGCTCGATCTGACCGGACACGCATCCAACCTCGATCTGCGCAACCTGCCACCGCAGGTGAAGGCGCCCGCGGTCGCGAGTGACCTGCAGCTCGATTACCACGTGACCGGCCGTGGTCAGGTGTTTTCGGGCGATGTCACGCTTGGAACGTCGACCCTCGCGGGAGCTCGTCTCGCAGAGGGCACGACCGGGCAGTTCCGCGTGGGCGGCGGTGCGCCGAGCTACGCTGCCAAGGGCCAGGTCGCGCAGCTTGACGTTCAGCAGATCGGGCGCGAATTCAACATCATGGCGCTGACCAGCGATCGCTACGCCGGTCGGCTCAACGGCACCTTCGATGTGAAGGGCGAGGGCGGCGGCAGCTACCCGCTCACCCTTGACGCCACTGGAACACTGACCGACTCGGAGATGTTCGGCGGCTCGTTTCCACGTCTCGACTACACCACCAACCTGGCCAACGGCGATCTGCACGTGAGGGCCGAAGGCGAGTTCGCACGGCTGGATCCGGCAATCGCATCCGGCAACACGCGCGCGGCCGGTTCGCTCACCGGCGAGCTGGATGTCGATACAACGATCCACCAGTATGCCGAACCGATCACTGTGGCGTCCGTCGATGCCACGGGCCGCGTCGGCCTGGCGAACTCGACGATTGCCGGTGTCACCATCGACAACGCGCTGGTGGATGCCCGGATCGCCGGAGGCACGGGGGAGATCAACGATCTGTCCGTCAAGGGCGCTGACCTCACCATCACCGGCAAGGGCCCGATCGTCCTGACGGAGTCCGGCAATTCGAATCTCGAACTCCACGTCGAGACCCCGTCGCTCGCGAAGGTCGGCAAGATCGCCGGCCAGGAGGGCCTGACCGGCGGCGCGATCGTCGACGCCACGGTGAGCGGCAATGCAGAGCGGCTGACGGTGTGGGGCAACCTCCACGGCAGCGACATCGGCAAGGGCGAGAACAACGTGCTCTCCGTCGATACGACGTTCGACGTGACGATTCCGCAGCTCGACGCGTCCATGTCGACGGCCCATGCGCTGACGACGGCGACCTTCGTCCAGGTGGCCGGACAGAAGATCAACGGCATGTACCTCGACACCACCTACCGCGACTCCGAAGCTGTACTTCAGCGTTGACGCGCAGCAGCTTCAGCGCACCGCGGGACTCGCCGGTGAAGTCGTGTTCCACCCGGACCACCAGGAGATTCATCTGCCGGCGATCATGCTGCGGTCGCAGCAGATCGAATGGCACACGGCGCCGGGCTCGGCGGCGGCGATCCAGTATTCGAAGGATCAGATCAACGTAAAAGACGTGGCGCTGGAAAGCGGTGACCAGCGGATCGTTGCTGAAGGCATTCTCGGCGGCCCAGCAGACCAGCCGCTGCGGGATCACGGCGGAGAACGTCGATGTGGCGCAGTTGAACCAGCTGGCGCTCGGCCAGCCAGGCGATGTCTCCGGCAGGCTCTCTGCCAGTGCCATGGTGACCGGGATCGACGGATGCGCCGCGCGTCGACGGCGAGTTCACGCTGTCGCAGGGCGGCTTCAGGATGTTCCGCTTCGATTCGCTCGGTGGGATGGTCGATTACGACGCCAACGGGGTGGACCTCGATGTGCGGCTGCAGCAGAATCCGACGCAGTGGCTGACGGCGAAGGGGCACGCCCCGACCACGCTGTTCCGGCCGACGCCGCCGGAGAAACTGGACGCCGCCGCCACTCCGGCGCCCGGTGACGCCGTGAACATCAAGGTCGAAAGCAGCCCGATCGATCTGAGTGTCATCCAGGGATTCACATCGTCGGTCACCAACGTAACCGGAACGATGCAGGCCAACATCAAGCGTCACCGGCTCCGGTTACGATCCGCATCTGAATGGCGCAGTCGAAATCAAGAACGGCGCGTTCGACGTGCCCGACCTCGGCACCAGCTACACCGGGCTCGACACCCGAATCGATCTGACGCCCGAAGCCCTCCGCATCGCCCAGATGAACGTCGTCGACAACCACGGGAGCCCGATGACGATCGGCGGACAGCTGTCGCTGCGCGGCTGGGGTGTGGGCGGGGTGCAGGTCAATTTGAAGTCCCACGACTTCAAGGTGATCGACAACAATCTCGGCAACGTCCGTCTCGACACCGATCTGACGGTGACCGGCGAACTGCGCTCACCGCGAATCGACGGTTCGATCAACATCAATACCGGAACGCTCGATGTCGCGAAGATTCTCGAGCGCGTCGCGAACAGCGCCTACTCGACGACCGCGACCGAACTGCCGAAGGAGGACGCCGGCAACGACGGCCGCGCGCGTCCGGGCCAACGCGGACATGCCCGCCGAGTCCGACTCGACGAAACCGGGGACCGTCGCCGACACCGCGCCGAACACTGCCAAAGCCGTGCAGGAGACGACGCGAGCAGCTCCAGGCCGAAACGCCTGGCGTCGGCTCCGCCAAGCCTGTTCGAGACGCTGGCGCTCGATGTCGAGTTCGGCGTGCCCGATGATCTCATCCTGAAGGGGCAGGGGCTGAGGGCACCCGGCGGTGGTGTCGGCATCGGAGACGTGAATCTGACGGTCGGCGGAAAGTTTCAGGTGCAGAAGGTTGCGTACGACATCCTGCGGCTGTGGGGCGAGGTCAGGACCATTCGCGGAAGCTACACCTTCCAGGGCCGCCGGTTCGACATCCAGCGCGACGGTCGTATCCGGTTCATCGGTACCGACGAGATCGACCCGCTGCTCGACGTCGAGGCGCGTCGGCTGATTTCCGGTGTCGAGGCGTTCATCAAGATCCAGGGGACGATGCGCCAGCCGGAACTGTCGTTCCGGAGCAATCCGCCGCTCGAAGAAGCCGATGTCCTGTCACTGATCATCTTCAACCAGCCAATCAACGAGCTGGGCGAAGGACAGCAGGCGTCGCTGGCGCAGCGGGCTGGCGATTTGGCTGGTGGGTATCTGGCGTCGGGCCTGGCGCGTTCGATCGGCAGCGCACTCAACCTGAGCGAGTTCGAGCTGAAGGCGGTTGACGAGAACAGCTCCGGCCCGAGCGTGACGCTGGGACAGCAGGTCGGAAAGAACCTGTTCTTCCGCGTCCGCCAGGCATTCGGTGAGGCTCAGGCGACTGAGTTCATCCTCGAATACCAGATCGCCGACTTCCTGCGGCTGCAGGGCACCGCCGCCGAGACCAGCGGCGGCTCGCAGCGGGTCCAGTTCACGCGCGTCGAACGCGGGGGCGTCGATCTCCTGTTCTTCTTCTCGTACTAGACTGACACTGTGGTTCTAAGGGTGCCGGAGGTGCCAGGGGTGCCGCGGGGGTTCGGTTCAGAGCGTTCATGCGTTCTCTGCGCAGACGGCGGCGACCAGAACACCACTGAACGGATTGAACCGAACCTCCGGCGGTTCGGTTCAGAAACGTTCGCGCGTTCTCGCGTGCGGATGCACGACCTGAACCCACGGAACCCATTGAACCGAAACCCCCGGCACCTCCGGCACCTTCGGAACCACTGAACCAGGTTCAGGTACCACTCCGCGTTCAGCATTACTCTCATCGGATGAACGAATTCCATGTCGACGGCCTTGCTGGGCGCCGAGCGCGAAGTTGTTGGGAGTCGGACGAGCGAGCCTGTTGGAAGTTGGGAGTTCACACTAACTCTGTAGTCTCTCCACATCTACCCGTGCGTCGTTGAACGTGGCGCCGCCACCCAAATCACTCAACGCGTCGGGAGCGAACACGTTGGCAGTGAATCCGTTGACTGTATGCTTCCGCCAGAGGCCCTTCGGCAACGCACGTTGTGCCCGGCCGAATCCAGCTGCCAACCTGCACCTTGCACCGCACTTCTCCTGACGCATTGAAAATGCGGACGTCGTCGCCATCGGTCACTCCGCCGTGCCGCGGCATCGTCGGGATGCATCAGCAGGCGGACTTCCGGCCGCGGCAGCTCCGATAGCATCGACGAAATGGTCCGTTCACTGGCTGGCGAAATGAGCGCAAGCGGGTAGTCGGACGTGGCGGGGTCGGGCTGGTAGCCGTACAGCCCCGCCGGTGCGGATGCGGTCGAGCGCTTCGGGAAAGAGATTGACGCGACCATCGGGTGTGAGCGGGAAGACATCGACGAACTGCACCGGCCGGCCGTCGTGAGCTGGCGTCGCACTCCCATGCTCCTGCAATTCGGCAGCGAACTCGACGGGCATCCGGCCGATTACGTCGAGCATTTCTTCGAGCTCGCCCTTCGGATCGCCCGGCTCCTGCACGTCGAGCCGTTCGAGGAGTTCGCTGAAGACCTCGGCGTTTGACCGCGCCTCGCCGACCGGCTCGATCACTGGACGGGCAAGGCGCAGCGACATCGATCCGTAGCCCCGCGCCAGGTCGTAGTTTTCGAGGAAGGTGGTCGCCGGAAGGAGCACGTCTGCATACCTCGCCGTATCGGTCATCACCTGGTCGAACACGACGGTGAACAGATCGTCGCGCTCGAGGCCGCGCACGATCAGGCGCTGGTTGGGAGAAGTGACGGCGGCATTCGAGTTGTAGACGAACAGCGCCTTGATCGGCGGATCCGTGTACGCGGTGAGCGCCTGACCGAGCTGATTCATGTTGACGACGCGGGTCTGCGGTTCGCCAGCTCGAATCCAGGTCCTGGTGATGCCCCAGGCGGAGCTGTTGCTCATCGTGTAGCCGCCGCCGCGAACACCGAACTTGCCCGCGACGGCGGGTAACGCGAGGATCGCCATGCTGGCGCTGCCGCCGTTACGATTACGCTCCTGTCCCCAGCCACACCGGACGACCGCCGGGTTCGTCTTCGCATAGAGCTCGGCGACGCGCTTGAGGCTGTCCGGCTGGATGCCGGCTTCGCGAGCGGCACGCTCGAAGGTCCACGGCGCCGCCTTCTCTCGCAGGCGTGCGGCACCGCTGGCGTGCGAGGCGAGGAACGTCTCGTCCGCGTGTCCGTCCTCGAACAGGTAACGATGGATTGCGAGCGCCACCGGGAGATCGGTGCCCGGCTTCACGGCAAGATGGATGTCGGCCTGCCTGGCCAACGGCGTCGTGCGAGGGTCGATGACCACGAGGGCGGCGCCGCGGCGACACGCTTCGCGGATGTGGGGCACGAGGTGGATACCGGATACCGACGGATTGGCCCCCCAGACGATGATTAGCCTGGCGTCGACAAAATCCTGATACGCCACAGACGGCATGCGCCCGTACAACGCCTCGAACGCAGCCCCCGTCGGCGCCGCGCAAACCGTCCGGGCGAGCCTCGATGCGCCGAGCCGGCGAAACAGAGTGGCATCGCTCGTGTCCTGCGTCAGCAGCCCATTCGAGCCTCCATACGAATACGGCAGGATTGCTTCACCGCCGAACCGTTCCCGAATGTCGGTCAGATGGTCCGCAATCGTCGTCAGCGCCTCCTCCCATGTGACGCGCTGAAAAGAGCCCAGTTCTTTGGGTCCCTTGCGTACGGCGGGATAGCGCAGGCGGTCGGCGCCATAGACGCGTTCGGGAAAACGCCGGACCTTCGCGCAGATGTAGCCTTCTGTGACCGGGTTCAAGGTGGACCCGTCGATGACGGTAATCTGACCGTCCTGGACCGTAACGTCGAGGCTGCAGGAATCCGGGCAGTCCAGCGGACATACGGTCGAGACGACGTGTTCGGTGCCGACGGCAGGGGACTTCATCCACCGCAGTCTACCGCTCGTCCGATGGCCCGGTCCGAATGGCCCCGGATCTTGCTTTGCCTGAGCCTATGAACCGCGTTGGCCGAGTGCATCCGAGCCGGTCCGTTTCGCCGCATCATCACGTGGAGTCCGCCAAATCGGCTGGTCTCCGATATGTCTCGGACGCGGAACCCGGGATCCGGCGGGTCATGGGTCCGCTCGGGTTTCGGTACGTAGGCGCGCACGGGCTTCCAATCCGCAAAGAAGCCGAGCTCAAGCGCATCCGGGCGCTCGCCATCCCGCCGGCCTGGACGGATGTGTGGATCTGCCGCGACGGTCGCGGCCACGTGCAGGCGACGGGACGCGACGCCAAAGGCCGCAAGCAGTACCGTTATCACGCGAATTGGCATTCGTGCCGCGGCGAAACGAAGTTCGATCGGATGTCCGCGTTCGCGGCCGCACTCCCCGGCATCCGGGCCCGTACTGCAGCCGACCTCGCCCGCCCCGGCCTGCCGCGTGAGAAGGTGCTGGCGGCGGTCGTCCAGTTGCTGGAGAAGAGCCTGATTCGCGTCGGCAACGAAGAGTACGCGCGGCAGAATCACTCGTTCGGGTTGACGACGCTGCAGGACAAGCACGTCGACGTCCGCGGCGCGAGCCTCCGGTTCGAGTTTCGCGGAAAAAGCGGTGTGAAGCACCGCGTGGCCGTCAACGACCGCCGTCTCGCCCGTATCGTCAAGCAGTGTCGCGACCTTCCCGGTCAGGATTTGTTTCAGTACATCGACGACGACGGTCGGCGCTGCGATGTGACGTCGGGAGATGTCAACGCCTACCTGAAAAGCATCACCGGGCAGAACTTCACCGCCAAGGATTTCCGCACGTGGGCGGCGACCGTGTTGTGCGCGACAGCGCTCGACGAGCTCGAGACGGTACAGTCACCGACGAAGGCGAAGAAGAACATGCTGCAGGCGATCGAGGCGGTCGCCGGCGTGCTCGGCAACACGCGCGCGGTGTGCCGCAAGTCGTACATCCACCCTGCCGTGATGGATGCGTACATGGATGGCACCACGCTGGCCACGCTGCGTCAGGCGGTCAGGAAGCGCCGAACCACTGCGGCGAACGCGCTGCGTCGTGAGGAGAGTGCCGTATTGCGCTTGCTGGAGTCGAGGCTTGAAAAGGATGCGCGCCGCAAGAAAGCGGCGTAGGACGAACCCTCACGTCAGCCTCCGTTCGTCTCCGTTGCTCAGTTTCTCCGTGGTGAACGTGACGGGCGGCTGTCGTCGAGACGACGAGCCGGTCGCTCGGATGTCCCGCTTCAAGAGCCGGGCTACGCGCGCCGGGCGTAGCGCGTGGCGACGTAGTTGTCGACCAGCGATCGGAAGCCCTCCGCGAGCTCCGCATACGAGCCACGCAGCGTCGTGAAGTGCTCGCCATCGATGAACACCGGACAGTTGGGCGCCTCGCCGGTGCCGGGCAGGCTGATCCCGATGTTGGCGGCTTTCGATTCTCCGGGTCCGTTCACCACGCATCCCATCACCGCCAGCGTGAGCGTCTCCACGCCGTCATAGCTGCGCTTCCACTCCGGCATCCGCTCACGGATGTAGTCCTGCGTGCGCTCGGCAAGTTCCTGGAAGGTGGAACTGGTGGTCCGGCCGCAGCCGGGACACGCGGTCACGCTGGGCGCGAATGCGCGCAGCCCCAGCGCCTGCAGCAGTTCGCACGCGGCATAGACCTCTTCCCGGCGATCGCCGCCCGGCTTCGGCGTGAGTGAGATCCGGATCGTATCGCCGATCCCTTCGTTCAGCAGGATGCCCATGGCGGATGCGGACCAGACCAGGCCCTTCATGCCCATCCCGGCCTCGGTGAGCCCGAGGTGCAACGGCTGCTCGGTCTTCCGCGCAAGTTCGCGATAGATGGCGATCAGGTCGCGTGGTCTCGAGACCTTGCACGAGATGATGATCTGATCGCGGCGCAGGCCGGTCTCGAGCGCGAGCGCGGTTGACTCGACGGCCGAGATCACCATGCACTCGTTCAGGATCTCCTCTGACGTGCGTCCGAGATGCCGGTCGGTGTTCTCCTGCATCTTGCCGACGACCAGTTCCTGGTTGAGCGAGCCGCCATTGACGCCAATCCTGACTGGCTTGTCGTAGTCGATGGCGACCTTGCAGATCGTGGCGAACTGTTCGTCCCGCCGTTTGCCGGTCCCGACGTTCCCCGGATTGATCCGGTACTTGTCGAGCGCGGCGGCGCAATCGGGAAAGCGCGTCAGCAGCAGGTGACCGTTGTAGTGGAAGTCGCCGATCAACGGCGACGTGCATCCCGCGTCCAGCATGCGGCGCTTGATCTCGGGGACGGCCGCCGCGGCTTCAGGGAGGTTGACGGTGACGCGGACCATCTCGGATCCGGCTTCGGCGAGTTCGATGCATTGCCGGGCAGTAGCCGCTGCATCGGCGGTGTCCGTCATCGTCATCGACTGGACGACGACTGGAGCGCCTCCGCCGACCTGGACGCATCCGATTTTCGGGTCGCCAACCCGCACGCCCACGGTTCGATGCAGTCGGACAGGTGTCACGGACATCTCTGTCATCATACCGTTCCCGTGACATTCATCCGGAAACCCCTGCTGTTCCTGCTTGTCCTGGCGTGCGCCGCGTCGCTGGCGGCAACCGGCCGCTTCTCGCTTCGTCTGCTCTTCGACACCTCCATTGCGCTGGCCGCGCTTCCTCTGATCCAGGTGCTCGCGTTCGCCGTCGTCTATTGGACGGGCCGCCGGCCGATTGAATTTGCGTCAGCGATCGATGCCTACTTCGACGGGTTGTGGCCCTGGTTCTTCGCGCTGGCAGTCATCGGCCTGTTTGGCGCAACGGCAAGTCCGACGGTGGCCGCGGGATGGTTCGGCCGGGTTGGCAGCGTGTGCGGCCTTGCCGCCCTGGTTGTGTCGGCTCGCGTCGACTGGCGATATTTCACCGAACTCCTCGGCCGGCGGCGTCGACGGGCGGTTGCCGATGTGGCGATCCAGCGCGCGATCGGCTGGACCGCAACGTCTCTGTATTTCCTGGTGACGGCCGTTCCCAAGATGGCATCGTTCGTCCCAGATATTGCGGCGAACCTGTTCGGAACGCGGCCGTGAAGAGACTCTGGATTGCCGCAGTGATGCTGGCGTCAATCACGGCCGGTACGCTTGCCGATCAACCGGACGCACGGACCCTGCGGCGAATCGGCGCCTACGAGGTGCTGAGTGGAGACTTTCACCTCCATCCGGCGCTCGGGAGCGGCGGGACGCTGACGCCGTGGGGCCTGGTGACGGAGGCCCGGCGGCAGGGCCTCGACGTGATCGCGGTAACCGGCCACAACACGACATGGGACGGCCGGGTGGCTCATGCCTTTGCACGCCTGGTCGACGGCCCGATCGTCCTGATTGGCGAGGAGGTAACCTCGAAAACCCAAGATCTCGTTGCAATCGGCATCGAGGCGACGATCTCGCCGTCCCTGCCGTTGCGAGAGCAGATCGAGGACGTGCACAGGCAGGGCGGTGTTGCCATCGCCCCGCATCCGACGGCCAGATTTCAGGCGTCGTACGACGACAGCGGTGCCACCGCTCTCGTCGACGGGACGGAAGTGTGTCACCCGCTGATCTACGGAATGGCCGAAGGCGCGGCAGATCTCGCGGCCTTCGCGTCGCGGACGCGAGCCACGCCCATCGGCTCGTCCGACTTCCACGCCTCAGGGCGCGTGGGTACATGCCGGACGTTTCTCTTCGTCGAGGAATCGAGCGAACGCGGCGTGCTCGCCGCGATTCGAGCCCATCGCACTGTCGTCTATGGTTTCAATGGGCGCGCCTTCGGCGACCCGGAACTCGTGCGGAAGGCCGACGCCGCGGGTTTAGGTGACGTTGCGGCCCGCTATACGGCCGCGCACGGCAACGTGCTCGACTGGGTCAGTCGCCTCGCGGGAGTTGCTGCACTTGCGGGCCTGGCGATTACGACGAAGTCTCGCGCCAGCCGTCGCGCAGCAGAACGCCGCGGATATGGTCCGCGCGCGCCAGCGCGATCTCCATAGAGTCGTAGTTTTCGGCGCGATCCATCAATCCGTCAAAGAACCAGGTGACAGTCACGCGGCGGTCCCCCGGAAAGACAGTCGCATGCGCCGTCGAGCGGCCGCGTGACAACCTCCACAACACCTGCGGGTCGGTGGAACTCTCCATGGAATACGCTCAAAACAGCGCCAACTCCCAACGGCTGACGCTTTTCTCACTCCCAATCCCCAATCGGCCCTCACAACGTCCAGGTGATCAGCTTCGTCTATCACTGGAGCAGGAGCAGCCCCGCCTAAACCGGCGTGAGCACTCATAGTATGGGGGCCCACATCGCGACGCCAACGACGAGGTGGACGGAGTACAGCACGAAGCCCCCCGCGTCGTGGCGTGAGGCTGAGAGTGCGTCGATGGCGCGAATGGTTCCGGGCCTTCGGAAATGCTGGACCGGGTCGTCGAACGGCGCGGCTACCGTGCGAGAGACGTGGCAGGTCGCGCACACCCGCCGGCGCGAAAAGATCGCCACGCGTTGCACGGCGTCGCTGGGAGGGAGCCCAGCTGCGGCGCGCGAAGAGACTAGGCCCGATAACGGCCGAGTCGGGCGGTGAGGATAGCCTTCAGGTCGGCTTCCGATCTGGTGCTGGTGAGATCGAGGTCGGACTCGCTGAGCGCGTCGATGAGCGCGCGGATGACGTGAGCCCTGCTGATGGCGACGCCACTGGCTGCGCGGATGTCCGCACCCAGGCGATCCAGGAAAACGATCTGCCGGTCGAAGAGCACGACCGTCACTTTCGTCCAATGCTCAGTGTGCGACGGCCGGCGTCCACGCTTCTTGGGACGGTCGCCATCGGTGCTGACATGCGGCACAAAGATATCGTCGGCCGTCTTGCCGATGCGCTTGGTCTTGACCTGCGGTCGAATGGTCATGCGTTTGTTGACAACCTCAGAAGGGCCGTGAAATGGCGGTGAATTCTTTATATCTGGATGGAAAAATATCCTAAATCTGTCGAGGACGCCGTTGATCCTAAAGCACACAGAGGCTGGTCGCAAGCGGGTCCTGCCGCGCGTGAACTGCGGAGGATTCAGCGCGGCCGGCGGGCCAGCCGCTGGCGCAGTTCGTCGGCCAGCCGCACGTAGGCATCGGCGGCGCGCGAACGCGTGTAGCGCACCACCGGGACACCATGCGAGGGCGCCTCGGCGACGCGCGGATCGAGCGGAATTTCGGTGCGCAGTACGCCGTGACGATTGTGGGTGCGGATGATCTCGACGATCTCGCGAGTGGCGGGCCGGCGGTAGTCGACCACGGTCAGGAGGATGCCCGCGAGGTTCGCCGTTGCGCGGCGCGCTGCCTGGCGATCGCGGTACCAGCGCAGCAGCTGCGCCAGCGACTCGAGACCAAGGTATTCAGCACGGATCGGCACGAGCAGGTGCTTCGCCGCCAACGGCACGCTGAGCCCCATCACGCCGAAGCCGGCCGGCGAGTCCATGATGATCATGTCGAACTGCCGGTCGAGCGGAGTGAGGACGTCGGTCAGCCGGCGCTCGGGATGTCGCACGTTGCGCAACGCCTCGTCAATCGACGCCAGCGCAGGCGAGCCGGTAATCAGAAATAGATTCGGGATTCCCTCGACCGCGCGAACCGCGTCGGAGGGCCGACCGCGGTGAAGGATCAGGTCGACGATCGATCGCTGCGCGTCACGCGGACGCACCCCGAGCGAAATCGACGAATTCAAGTCGGCCTCGAGATCCACCAGCAGGACCGACTTACCCGAATCGGCGAGCACGGTTGCGACGTTCACTGCCGTGGTGGTCTTGCCCACTCCGCCTTTGGGATTGAACGCCGCGATGATCATGGGGTTGCACGGTCCGCAGCCGCGGACCTGCTTCGGAATTATAGCGGGCGCGCTGTGCGTCCTGGCCCTGGCGATGCTCGCCGGATGACACGGCCGAGGCCGCCGCCGGTACGAGGCGGGCGCGCACCACGAAACGCTGCGGTGCGGAACCGACGTACGAGAACGGGTAACAGGTGACGAGGGTCAGCGCGCCGTGCTCCGTCGGATCGAGCACCCAGACGTCGGACGGGTTCACAATCGTCGTGCGCTCGACCTGGTAGGTATACGTGCCCTCGACGCTCGTGATGCGGATCCGGTCTTCCGGCCGGATGTTCTGCAGGTGCCGGAAGAACGTATCGCGATGACCGGCCAGCCCGACGTTTCCGGCTTCCCCGGGGAGGGCCGTCCCGGGGATGTGTCCAACCGCCAGGCGCAGCGTCTTCGCATCGCTGCCGGCGCGCACGATCGCCGAGACGCCCAGGCGCGGAATGTCGATGCGGCCGATCGTCGATCCGGGTGTCGGTTCGACGCGCCGTGGCGCTGCCGAGCGGGGCTGGTCAGTCTCCCGAGCGGGGCCGCTGTGAAGGATCGCGTCGAGCTCGCGCGTTTCGTATACCTGGTAGGCATACGCCTCGACCGTCACATAGGCGTAATAGCCGATACACACGGCGGCCGTCAGCAGCAGCAGCCGCTCGAGCCAATGCCACCACCACGCCCGTGAGTTGCCCGTGTCGTGGGGGGGTAAGGGGCCCCAGCGATTACTGGGTGTCTGCATCGCCGCCTGCCGTGTAGCCGTCGCGCACGCGCACGGTCAGGTTCCGTCCGGGGACGCGGACGATCACCTGGACGCGACGGTAGTCGCCGCTCTCGCCCGGCGTGTCGGGGGCATAGCCGATGCGGTATCCGCGCCGGATGTTCTGCGCCACGGCGGTGAAGTCGCGCACGATCTGATCCGCCGACTGCGGGAAATAGGCGATCCCGCCGCTCCGCGCCGCCAATCGTTTCAGGACCCCGGGGTTGCCCTCCTGGTGCGCGAAGTCGATGGTCGAAATCGTGTAGACCAGCGCATCGCTGCGCGATGCGCGGTGGAGCATGTCAGCCTCGGAATGGCTGCTCGCGTTATCGTCGCCGTCCGACAGCACGATCAGCACGCGTTTGTTGTGGGTCGCGTGCTGGACATGGTCCATCGCCTCGATGACGGCATCGAACAGGGCCGTTTTGCCCCCGGCCGGGAACCGCAGGAGGCTGCCCTGCACCTGCGCCTGGCTGGTCGTGAACTCCACACCTGGCTGCAGGCCGAACCGCACGTGCTCGTTGAACACGACGGTGAACAGTTGGTCTTCCGGATGACTCGACTCCGCGAACGCGCGGGTGCCCGCAATCACCATGGCGCGGCGGGTGATCATGCTGGAGCTGTTGTCGATGACGAGGCCGGCGCCAACCGGGATGTCCGCCCCGCTGAAGAACGTGATCGTCTGCGGGCGGCCATCTTCGATCACGCTGAACGCCGACTGGGGCAGGTTTGGCACCGCGTCGGATTTGCCGTCGAACACGTTGACGTGCAGCACGACCAGGTCGGAGTGGGCTTTGAAGACCGGAGGAGCCGCCGGTACCGGCTCCTGCCTGCCCTCCTCGCCTGGACTCGCCGCATGCTCCTGCCCGGAGAGATGAAAGGTCGCACCAGCGAACAGCAGCAGCGTCAGAATCAGACGGACCGACGAGTGGCGACGACGGCCACCGGAAGCGTGCATCATTCCGCGCCCGTAGGACTGCATAGTCATTCTGCCAAAGCCACGCGTCAATCGTCAGCGTGAAGTGGGACGCTGCGAACGCGAGCGCCCCACTCTCCCGGTAGCGATGGCGTGCCGCCTATCGATGGCTGGCGGCCAGACGGCGCGTGCCGACTGCACCGGCCAGCGCGAGCAGGCCGATCAATCCGACGAGCGGCGCCGGACTCGCGGTCTTCGGCAACTCGCTGGCGCGCGCGGTCGTCGACTGCGGCTGCGTTGTACGGTTCGCCGGGCTGTTGGTGTCGGTCGCCTGGGCGTCGCCGGCGCCGCTGGTGCCGACCGGCCGGTTGTTCACCGACGCCGGGGTGTTCACCGACGACGCCTGCTGGCTGGCGTTGGCATTGAGCCCCGCGCTGTCGTGTGAGGTGTCCGCCTGCGTCTGGACGCCGCGATTCTCCGTCAGCGATCCGGCCGGAGCCGAAGGCGCCGCCGCAGCAGGTGCCGCGCTGGCGGTGTCGTTGCTGCGGTTCTTGCCGTTGCTGTTCTCACGTTCCCAGTTGGTCACGTTGCCGTGCGAGTCGGTCGACGACGCCGTCGAAGCGATGCGACCTTCGTCAGACAGGACCGACGCGCCGGTCCGGTTGGCGATCTTCTGGGCCTGGTCCTTGGGGTACACGAACTCCTTGCCGATCGTCTCGCCGGGGTAGTACCAGTACTGCACTGCGGCGGTGGTCCCTTCGGGCTGCTCGCGGAACATCACGACCGTGTCTTCCGTCGCCTTGGGACGCTGTGCCTGCACGAACGTCCACTGGCCGAGGATGTCCTTCTCGTCCTTCGACAGCACCTGCACCACGTTCCGTGTCGGTGTATCCGCAAGCCGGAACACGTAGGTGCCGGCCGGCAGCGTGACACCTGGCATCTCCACGGTGTTGCTGAAGGTCATGAAGGTTCGTTCATTGGCGACCGGATTCTGCGCGGCCACCCGGGCCGACATTCCCACCATGACCGCAAGTACCATGGCGGTCGCGATTACTGTGAGCCGTTTCATGCGTTGTCCTCCTCGCTGCGCACTCATCATGTATAGCTGGGCGCGGGCTACTGAGGGGCCGCGTCCGCACCAAGACAAATTGCATCTTGCGTACCTCAGTCAGCGCGGCCGTATTACGTGAGCGACGACCTCGTCATAATCGGCGCCGGTGCGGCCGGACTTGCCACAGCCGTTTTTGCCGCCCGGCGTGAACCCTCGCTGCGCGTGCGATGCCTCGACGGCGCGCGCCACATCGGCGCCAAGATCCTCGTCAGCGGAGGATCGCGCTGTAACCTCACCAACCGTGTTGTCAGCGAGCAGGATTTCTGGGGCGGATCGACGCGCATCGTGCGCCAGGTGCTGCGGGCGTTTTCGTCCGAACAGGCGGTCGATTTCTTCGCCGGGCTCGGCGTCGTTGTCCACGAGGAGGGCGACGGCAAGCTCTTTCCGGTGACCAATCGTTCGCGCACCGTGCTCGACGCGCTCGTCGGCGAGCTGGCGCGGCGCAAGGTATCGATCGATTCGCTCGCACGAGTCATCGCGCTCGCACGGGACTCCGACGGGTTCACCATCACCCTCGCTGACGGACGTTCGTTGCGTGCGCGTTCTGTCGTACTCGCCACCGGCGGGCAGTCACTGCCGAAAACGGGAAGCGATGGTTTCGGGTATCGGCTGGCGCAACACTTCGGACATCACGTCGTGGCCACGACTCCGGCCCTCGCCCCGCTGTTGCTGGACGGTGACCTTCATGCCGGCTTAAGCGGCGTGTCACACCGTGCGGAAGCGGCGCTCGTCGTCAACGGCCGTGTGCAATGTCGCCTGCGAGGAGACTGGCTGTGGACGCATTTCGGCGCCAGCGGTCCGCTCGCGCTCGACCTGTCGCGTCATTGGCATCGAGCGGAACTGGGTGGAACATCTCCGGAGGTGCACCTGTCCGTCTGCCCGGGCGACAGCTTCGACATCATCGACGCGTGGCTGCGCGAACAAGGACGCACCCGCCCCCGCGCGCAGTTGATCACGGTAATGGGAACACGCCTGCCGGCGGCCATTGCCGATGCCTGGACACGCGTGGCCGATGTCGATGGCAGTGTCTCGCTGGCGCACCTCGCGCGCGACGATCGCCGTCGGCTCGTTCATGTGATGACGGCGATGCGACTGGACGTACGGGGAAGTCGTGGGTATCAGTACGCAGAAGTGACGGCTGGCGGGGTCACGTTGGACGAGATAGATCCGGCGACGCTGCAGTCGCGTGTCTGTCCCGGGCTTTATCTTGTCGGAGAGATGCTCGACGTCGACGGCCGTCTGGGCGGATTCAACTTCCAGTGGGCCTGGTCGTCCGGATTCGTGGCGGGCAACGCTGCGGCCCGTATGCTGGCCGGCGATGCGGTCGGCAGGATCAGCTGAGGCTCGCGCGCACGGCCCGGGTGAGTTCCGCCGCGTTCACACGAAAGTGTGACGCGCTCCACACCACGCGCCCGGCTCGGACCAACAGGGCCTGCGGCGTCTCGTGCCTGACCCCGAGTTTCGCACTCACTGCATTCGACACCTCGCGGTGTGTCTGCACCGTCACCATGGCGTAGCGGATATCGGGGTTCTGCTCGTTGAGGTGCTCGATGAGCTCATCGAGGGCTTCAGCGCTGATCCCGCACGTGTAGCTGTGCTTGAACAGCAGGACGGGTTGCGCCTGAGACTGGACCAGCAGGCGCTCCAGCTCGTCGACTCGCTCCAGGCTGGTCAGGTTCGGGTGCATAGGGACTCAGTGTAACAGCGACCTCCAAGGGTCCTTGTGACATCAAAAAAATGCGACAGGGCAGTGGCTATGCAATGCCGTGCACCGCTGACGTTGATGTCAGCGCCTATGCGACGACTATCACTCACCCTTGGGCTGGCGCTGTTGCTCGTGGGCTGTAGCGGTTCCCCTCCTGTCTCTCAAACGCCTGCCACCGCATCCGGTACCGCGGCGCCGGCCCCCCCTGGTGCGATTCCCGCCGGCGACGACAGCGGCGATTGGGTTCGGCCCGCGAAGGACTTCGCGAGCACCCGGTTCAGCTCGCTCGACCAGATCACGCCCGAATCGGTGAAGCAGCTGGGGGTGAAGGGCACGTTCTCGACAGGGTTCGTTCGCGGTCACGAGGCGGCGCCGCTGGTTGCGGGCAACACGATGTACGTCGTGACGCCGTTTCCCAACGTGATGTATGCCCTCGACCTGACGCGGCCCGGCGCGCCACTCAAGTGGAAGTACGAACCGAAGCCGATGGCTGCCGCCCAGGGAGTCGCCTGTTGCGATGTCGTGAATCGCGGCGCGGTGTACGACAACGGGACGATCTTCTACAACACGCTCGACAACCGGACGGTGGCGCTCGACGCAGCGACGGGCGCCGAAAAGTGGATCACGACACTCGGCGATATCAACAAGGGCGAAACGATCACCATGGCGCCGCTCGTCGCGCGCGGCAAGGTGTTCGTCGGCAACAGCGGCGGTGAGCTGGGTGTCAGGGGCTGGTTCACGGCCTTGAATGCCTCCGACGGGAAGATCGCCTGGCGCGCCTACGCGACGGGCCCCGACAAGGATGTGCTGATCGGGCCGCGGTTCAAGCCGTTCTACGACAAGGATCGCGGCCAGGACCTTGGTATTCATACCTGGCCCGGCGAGGCATGGAAGCAAGGTGGCGGCACTGCGTGGGGTTGGGTGTCATACGACCCGACCCTCAACCTTGTCTACTACGGGACGTCAAATCCCGGTCCCTGGAATGCCGAACAGCGGCCCGGTGACAACAAGTACACGGCGGGCGTGTTCGCTCGCGACGCCGATACGGGGGAAGCGGTCTGGTTCTATCAGATGTCGCCGCACGACCTGTGGGACTACGACGGCGTCAACGAACAGGTGCTGGTCGACCTGCCGATCAACGGCACGATGCGCAAGACGATGCTCCGCGCGGATCGTGACGGGTACCTCTATGTGATGGACCGCACGACGGGAGAAGTGATTTCCGCGGACCCATTCGTCCACGTCACCTCGACGACAGGAATCGACCTCAAGTCAGGCAAGCCGCTCGAGAACGAAGCGAAGAAGCCGTCGGTCGGCACCGTCGTGCGCGATGTCTGTCCGGCCTCCCCGGGAGGGAAGGACTGGCAGCCAACGGCCTATTCCCCGAAGACCGGCTACCTCTACATCCCTGCCAACAACCTCTGCATGGACTTCGAAGGTGTGGAAGCGAGTTACATCGCCGGAACGCCATTCGTCGGAGCCAACGTTCGCATGTACGCGGGCCCTGGGGGCAATCGCGGCGAGTTCATCGCCTGGGATCCCGTCAACCGACGTAAGGCGTGGTCGATCAAGGAGGAGTTTCCTGTCTGGAGCGGCGTAGTTGTCACTGCGGCGGACGTGGCGTTCTACGGCACGATGGACGGCTGGCTGAAGGCGGTGAACGCCAGGACCGGCGAACCGCTCTGGCAGTTCAAGACCGGGTCCGGAATCATCGGCCAGCCGGTGACCTATCGCGGTCCCGACGGCAAGCAGTACGTGGCTGTCTTGTCGGGCGTTGGCGGCTGGTCCGGCGCCATCGTTGCCGGCGGACTGGATCCGCGCGACGGCACGGCCGCCCTTGGTTTCGTCAACGCCATGACCGATCTACCGAAGGCAACAACCAGGGGCGGGACCCTGTACATCTTCGGACTGCCATGAGACGCGTTGGTCCTCTCCTCATCGTGATGGCCGTGTCCTGCGCCGCGCTGGTATGGAACCTGGGGCGCGCAACTGCGTCGACGCCGACTTCCGGCAGGCGACTCTGGGCCACAGTCCGCGTGTGCAGCGATCCCAACAATCTGCCGTTCTCGAATGCTGCGGGTGAGGGATTCGAGAACCGTCTCGCCGACCTCGTCGCGCGCGATGCGGGGACGCGCGTCGTGTACACCTGGTGGGCGCAGCGACGCGGGTTCCTTCGCAATACGTTGAACGCCGGGTTGTGCGATCTGGTCGTCGGGTATCCCACCGGGGGCGAGATGGTGAAGACCACGACCCCGTACTACCGGTCGACGTACGTCTTCGCCAGTCGCCGCTCACAACACCTGCGCATCCAGTCGTTCGACGACCCGATGCTGCGCCGGCTGAAAGTGGGCGTGCAGCTGGTTGGTGACGACGGCGCGAACACACCGCCGGCACATTCGCTGAGCCGTCGCGGCGTGATTGCCAATGTCACCGGCTATTCCGGTGTACGGCGACTATCGCTCGAACAGTCCGCCCTCGGCGATTGTCGCTGCCGTCGCCAGGGGGGACGTCGACATCGCCACGGTGTGGGGTCCGCTGGCGGGATACTTCGCGGCGCGCCAATCGGAACCTCTCGATCTCATTCCTGTTCACCCCCAGCTCGACGATCAACTGCCGCAGACGTTCGACATTTCGATGGCTGTCCGCTCCGACGACAGCGCGCGTCTGGAATGGCTGAACCGGTTCCTCGCGCGTCGGAAGCCGGAGATCGACCGGATTCTGGCGGCGTATCACGTCCCGCGCGTCGATCGGGAGGTCCCATGAACGGCCGCACGCGTCGCATCGTCATCGCTGCGATGGGAGCGATTCTGGCCGCCGGTTGCGAGCGGGAAGTGCGACCGTTCCAGGACGTGTCGGCCTCTTCCAGCCGTTCTCAGAAGCCGGCCCTGACACAACTCTTCCCCGGCGGCCAGCCCGCTCCGTCCGCCGACGAGAGTCCGTATCAGAACAACGCGTACGCCATGGCTGAGGGCAAGCGCCTGTTTGACGCCTACAACTGTTCCGGCTGCCATGCCCACGGTGGGGGAGGAATGGGTCCAGCGCTGATGGATGACCAATGGATCTACGGCAGCCGGCCGGCCAACATCTTCGACACGATCATCGAGGGTCGGCCGAATGGCATGCCGTCGTTCCGTAACAGGATTCCCGATCAGCAGGTGTGGCAGCTGGTTGCCTACGTCCAGGCGATGAGCGGCCTGGCTCCCATCGATGTACTTCCCGGCCGCAGCGATCACATGCGCTACAGCACACCGGAGAACGCGCGGCGAGCCGAGACCCCGAAGCTGACCGGCCACCCATGACCCGCCTCCGCATCTGTCTCGTCGTGATCGCCGCGTCGCTCGTGACGGCGTGTGGCGGCAACCAGGCGATGTTCAACCCACAAGGTCCGCCGGCGCGAAGCATCGCCTCGCTTGGATGGCTGCTGCTGACCGTGTGTGCGGCCATTTACGTTGTTGTCATCGCCATTGCCGCCTGGGCGCTGCTGCGGCGCCGGGACGACGCTGATGGCCTGCCGCAGACGACCCGCCGGCTGACGACGGCGGTGATCGCCGCAACGGGTGTGAGCATAGCCATCCTGGTTGTGTTCACCGTCAGCAGCGTCTTTGCGGGCCGTGGACTGACCTCGCCAACGGGTCCCGGAGCCATCACCGTGGACGTAATCGGACACCAATGGTGGTGGGAATTCCAGTACCGCGACGTCACGCCGTCGGATTTCGTGACCAGCCCCAACGAACTCCACATTCCCGTCGGCGTGCCGGTGCACATCAAGGCGATGTCGCGCGACGTGATTCACAGCTTCTGGGTCCCCAACCTGCACGGCAAGCGCGATCTCATTCCCGGCCAGGTCACCAACACGTGGATCCAGGCCGATACTCCCGGAACCTATCGCGGACAGTGCGCGGAATACTGCGGTCACCAGCACGCCAACATGGCGTTCGTGGTCGTGGCGGAACCGATGGACCGGTTCCTCTCCTGGATCGGTCAGCAGCGACAGCCGGCGGCAGAGCCGCAGAGCGACGAGGCCCGACGCGGCCGCGACATCTTTCTGCAGTCGCCATGCATGATGTGCCACACCATCCGGGGCACAACTGCCGGCGCGCGATTGGGCCCTGAGCTGACTCACGTCGGCAGCCGGATGACCATCGCGGCGGGCACGCTTCCCAATACCCGCGGACATCTCGGCGGATGGGTGGCGAACGCGCAGACGATCAAGCCGGGCGTGCGCATGCCGCCGAACCCGCTGGACCCGAGCGATCTGCAGGCGGTACTCACCTATCTGCGGAGCCTGCGGTGATGGAGGAGAAAGCGCTGAACGAGTCGGAGGAGCGCTACGAGCCGGTGGAGCGCTACGAACCGACCCCGGACGTGACCGCCGACTCGCGCCTGCGGGAGCAACTTGAACGCGCCTGGTATGTGCCGACCGGCTTGATTGGCTGGTTCAGCGTCGTCGATCACCGGACTATAGGGAAACGGTACATCGTCACGGCATTCTGCTTCTTCATCTTCGCGGGCCTGCTTGCCGCGTTGATGCGCATCCAGCTGGCGGTCCCGAACAATCACTTCCTCGGCCCTGACCTGTACAACCAGGTGTTCACCACGCACGGAACGATCATGATGTTCCTGTTCGCGGTGCCGGTGATGGAAGCGATGGGGATCTACCTGGTGCCGCTGATGGTCGGCGCGCGCAACATCGCGTTCCCGCGGCTGAACGTGTTCAGCTACTTCGTCTACCTGTTCGGCGGCGTCATGCTGGTGACGACGATGCTGTTGAACACGGCCCCGGACGTCGGCTGGTTCGCCTACACGCCGCTGTCGGGTCCGGACTTCGCGCCCGGGAAACGGGCGGACTTCTGGGCCCAGATGATCACCTTCACCGAGGTATCGGGTCTTGCCGTCGCGGTCGAACTGGTCGCGACGATCTTCAAGACACGGGCGCCGGGGATGTCCCTGAACCGGATGCCGCTGTTCGTGTGGTCGATGCTCGTCACGTCGTTCATGGTGATCTTCGCGATGCCGTCGGTGGTCACCGCGAGCGCCATCCTGCTGCTGGATCGTCTGGTCGGCACGCAGTTCTATAACCCGGCCGAAGGCGGGGACAATCTGCTGTGGCAGCACCTGTTCTGGTTCTTCGGCCACCCCGAGGTCTACATCATCTTCGTGCCGGCGCTCGGGATGGTGTCGTCGATCATCGCGACGTTCACGCAGCGGCCGGTGTTCGGCTACACGGCCATGGTGATCTCGCTGGTCGCGACCGGCTTCATCGGGTTCGGGTTGTGGGTCCACCACATGTTCGCGACCGGCTTGCCGCAACTGGGGCTGACGTATTTCACGGCGGCCAGCATGGTCATCGCGATTCCGAGCGGCGTCCAGATCTTCTGCTGGATTGCATCGCTGTGGCGCGGCAGGCCGCGCTTCCACACGCCGTTGCTGTTCGTGCTCGGGTTCATTGCGATCTTTGTGCTCGGTGGGCTATCGGGCGTCACGCTGGCGTCGGTGCCCTTCGACCTGCAGGTGCACGATACCTACTACGTCGTGGCGCACTTTCACTACGTGCTGCTCGGCGGAGCCGTGTTTCCGTTGATCGGCGGCATCTATTACTGGTTCCCCAAGATGACCGGCCGGATGATGGACGATGCGCTCGGCAAGGTGAACTTCTGGGTGCTCTTCCTCGGGTTCAACATCACGTTCTTCCCGATGCACATCCTCGGATTCGAAGGCATGCCTCGTCGCGTCTATACCTACCCCGCGGAGCTCGGATGGGGAACGTTGAACCTGATTGCGAGCATCGGCGCGGGACTGCTGGTGGTTGGGGGTGTGCTGCTCGTTTACAACGTGGTGCGGTCGTATACGTCCGGGGCGATCGCGACCGACAACCCGTGGAACGCCGACACCCTCGAGTGGGGGACGAGCTCTCCGCCGCCTGTCTATAACTTCCTGCACATTCCCGTCGTCGAAGGGCGTAACGCGCTCTGGGACCGATCGGAGGAACAGCCGGTCGTCGTCGGCATCCGCAGCGACTGTCGCGAAGTGCTCGTCACCGACGTGATGGACGCCGAACCCTCGAACAAGTGCAGCTACCCGGAGCCGACGGTCTGGCCATTCCTGTGTGCGGTCGTGACCAGCTTGTTCTTCATCGGGTCGATATTCACGCCGTGGTCCGTGCCAGCAGCTATTCTGCCGCTCGCGGTCACGCTGATTGGCTGGTTCTGGCCGAAGAGCGAGTCGGCTGACGCACCCGGTGTGCGGAAACCGCTGAAGGACGCAGCATGACTCGCCGTCGCGTCCTCGACGTCGCCGCTTTGCCCGATTCAGCCTTCGGTCATCAGGGACTCGTGTGGTGGGGCACCGTCGGGTTCATGGTGATCGAAGGCTCGATGTTCGTCATCGGGATCATCGTGTACTTCTATTTGCGGCTGAAGGTGGAGGCGTGGCCGCCTAGCCTGCCGGATCCGGATCCCACCATTGGGACTGTCAACCTGATCGTCGTCCTGGTCAGCATCGTTCCAGCGGTATTGTCGAAAGCCGCCGCGGAAAAATTCGAATTGCCCCGCGCGCGGGCGTGGCTTGCGGTCCTCGTCGGTTTCGGAATCGTGTCGGTGATCCTGCGTGCCTTCGAATACCCGGCGCTCAACTGCCGCTGGGATGACAACGCGTACGGGTCGATCGTCTGGGTTCTGCTGAGCATGCACACCATTCACGTGGCCACCGACGTAGTGGACAGCGCCGTGCTGCTGGTGATGGTGTACACGAAGCCGATGCCGCGCAAACGTTTTGTCGACCTGAGCGAAAACTCCCTGTACTGGTACTTCATCGTCGCGTGGTGGGTTCCGATTTATCTCGTGATCTATTTCGCCCCGAGGTGGCTGTAGTGGGCGGTCACGCGGCACGTGGATATTGGGAAGACCGCGGCTTGATGCTCCTGTGGTTCGCGGTTCTCGCGGGACCGGTAGCATGGGCGCTCGACGAGTTGATCAGTTACGCCTCCGTCAAGCCGGTATGCTTTGCGGACGCTCGGTTCACGCTGACAGCGATCAACCTCGGCGCTCTGGCGCTGGTCGGCGCTGGCGCGCTCGCCGCCCGCTCGTGCCTGACCCGGCTGAAGGAGGCCTCAGACGATGGCGGCCGTCGAATCGACCGGAGCTACTTCATGGCCGTGGGCGCGCTCGCACTGAACGCCCTCGTCGCGTTGCTCATCGTCTTCGCGACCTTTCCGCATTTCGTGCTGAGTCCATGCGAGTAGCCGTCACGGCCCTGCTCGCCGTCGCATTGACGGCGCGACTGAACGCGCACGGCCTGGCCGAAGCGCTCACTGAGCCGAGGGCATTGTCGCCATGGGATGTGCTCGCGGTGGCCGTGTTGATCACCGGCGGCCTGCTGTATGCCGCGGGCAGCAGGCGGCTGGCGCGTCGCGGCGCAGTTCACGCGCGTCGCGAGCGTGTCGCGTTCTGGATCGGCTGGGTCGCTCTGCTTGCCGCCGTTCTTCCGCCACTCGACGCCATGGCGCTGCAGCTGTTCTCGGCGCACATGGCCCAACACGAGCTAATGATGCTGTTCGGCGCGCCGCTGATCATCGCCGGAAGGCCGATGTCCGTCTGTCTGCTGGGCTTTCCCGATCGCCTGCGGGCACCGGTGGTCCGTTCTGTTCAAAGCGACACCGCCATGACGACGTGGCGCGTGCTGACGGCCCCTGTCGTCGCGTGGGCATTGCATGGACTCGTGATTTGGGTCTGGCATCTGCCGGCGCTGTATGAATGGGCGGTCCACGATGAGGCCGTTCATGCCGCGCAGCATCTGATGTTCGTCGCCACCTCCGCGCTGTTCTGGTGGGGTCTGCTCTATGGCCGTTACGGTCGTGCCGGCTATGGGGCGGCGGTCTTCTACGTATTTACGACGGCCGTTCATACCGGCATTCTCGGGGCGCTGGTCACGTTCGCCGGCTCGCCGCTTTACCCGTCGTATGGCCCGACATCGGTGGCGCACGGCGCCGACCCATTGGCCGATCAGCAGGTCGCGGGATTGCTGATGTGGGTGCCGGCGGGGATCGTGCTGACTCTGATGGGGCTGGCACTATTCATCGCCTGGATCGGCGAATCGGGCCGTCGCGCGCTGCAGAGCGAAGAGACTCGGCGCCGGGCGCGGACGCTGGCGTCGCGTTCAACCATACTGATGGTTCTCCTGGCCGTTTGCGCCAGCGGTTGCCATCGCCGGGACGATCGCGATCGCGTCGCCCGAGAGTTGACCGGCGGTGATCCGGTACTCGGTCGCACGGCGATACACAACTACGGCTGCGATACCTGCCACACGATCCCGGGCATTCTGACGGCGAACGCGACCGTTGGTCCGCCACTCACGGACATCGGCAGGCGGACATATCTCGCGGGTCGGCTCGAGAACACCCCGGAGAACATGGTGCGATGGATCAAGCATCCCCGCAGCGTCGACGAAAAGACGGCGATGCCGGAGACTGGGGTCAACGATAAGGATGGTCGCAACATCGCGGCCTATCTCTACACGCTGCGTTGAGGCGTCGATCAACAGCATCGCCTGACGATCGTCCCGCAGAACTCGGCGAAGGCATTCACATCCCGCGGCGGGCTCGTGTAACCCAGCACAGCGACTACTGGCAGGGACTCGATCCGTTCTTCGAGCCCGGCCTCGACATCCTGATGCTACGCCGTCCAGCCGCGAGCCGCGGGCCTGTGCGATGCCATTTTCCGGGCAGCGCCGCTGATCTCGCCGGACGACTTCGTGCTGGTCGGACTGCCCGACACCATCTGGTATCCGGAGGACGCGCTCGCCCGCCTGCCCGATGCGCCGCTCTCGTTCCTCTGTTTCCCTGTCGAGCAGCCTCAGTTCTTCGATGCCGTCGTGGCATCCGACGACGGAACCGTCCGTGAAATCCAAGTGAAGCGCGCCGACGCGCGATCGCGCTGGATCTGGGGTGCATTCAAGCTTGCGGGTCGCGCGTTCCATGAGCTCCATGACCTGTGGCGGGAGCCTGGACGCGGAGACGAATACATCGGCACGCTCGTGAACGCCTACCTCGCCCGCGGTGGAACAGCGGTGGCCGTGTGTGACGGCGAAGCGTACGTGGACGTGGGAACGGTGCGCGGCTATCGCGAGGCGATGAACCTGCTCAGCGTCCCGCGGTGACAGGAGTTCGACGCCCGAGCCGAGGCGAGCTCTTATCCCTGTGTGGCCCGATACTGGGCGACGCGCGCAGCGATCGTTCGCTGATCCATGTCGATGCGGCCGTTGAATTGTGCGCCGTCAGCGAGCACGACGCGATTCGCGCTGAGGCTGCCTTCGACCGTCGCCGTGTCAGTCAGCTCGATCCGTTCCGATGCGGAGATGGCGCCGTTCACCAGTCCGCGGACGAGGACGCGCGTACCCCGCAAGTCCGCCTGAATCTGCGCCCGCTCGCCAATCGTGAGCGCGCCGTCGCGCACGAGCAGCTGCCCGTCGAGACGTCCTTCGTACGTGACGTCCTCGTCGCTGATGATTTCCCCGGTGATGACGATGCTGGCACCAATGCGGGTCATGATGTCGGTACGGGTCTGCGACGATTATCGCCGATTCGATGGGGGGTGCGGTGACCGCGCCGACACCGGACTCCAATGCCTGGATGGCGCACGTCCGCCGCGGCGAGTTCGCCGCCGCCTGGGAGATCAGCGACCGTGTGTTGCGCGCGAGAGCCGGTCGCCCGTGCTGGCAGTTGCCGCGGCATGAGCAGGACCTGTGGGACGGGACGCCTCTCGCTGGCGCGCGCGTACTGGTCCGCTGCTACCACGGACTTGGCGACGTCATCCAGTTTGCCCGTTACGCACCGCTTATCAAGGCGGTCGCCCGGTCGGTCACGTTCTGGGCACAACCGGCAGTCATTCCGTTGTTGCGCACGGTCTGCGGGATCGACCAGCTGCTGCCGCTGCACGACGGCGCACCGGATGGCGACTACGACGTCGACATCGAGGTCATGGAGCTGCCGCACGCATTTCGCAGCACGCTCGCCACGCTGCCGCGGACGGTGCCGTACATTCACGTCCCTCCGGCCGATCTGACATCGCTGCCTCCGGCAGCGAAGCGGGTTGGCCTGTTCTGGCAGATGGGAAACTGGGATCCCCGGCGGGCTGTTCCACCGTCGCTGCTGCCAATACTTGCGGACGTGCCCGGGCTGCAGTTGTGCATGGTCCATCGCGACTACGTGGCAGCGGATCCGTCCCGCCCGCGTGATCGAGATTCCGAATGAGGACGACTTGTGGGGCACCGCCCGCATCATGCGAAGTTTCGATCTGGTGATCGCCGCCGACAGCATGCCCGCGCACCTGGCGGGCGCGCTGGCACTGCCTGTCTGGGTGCTGCTGCATGCGGAGCCTGACTGGCGCTGGATGATCGATCGTGACGACAGCCCGTGGTACCCCACGATGCGGCTGTTCAGGCAGCGCACGGCCGGCGAGTGGTTCGACGTCGTCACCAGAGTGGCGGAGGAGTTGGGTTCGGAGCGAGGCTCCGGTGATGGGCGAGGCTCACGATGATCGCAGGTGGCGCTCGGCCAGGAGTACGGCGAGGGCGCTTGACGAGTCGCGCATTTCACCAGATTCGGCCAGGCGCACGGCCTGGTCCAGCGGCATCGTGACCAGCTCCATTTGTTCGGTCAGCTCGCGACGTGGCGCTCCCTGCAATTGGAGGCCGGTGGCGAGGAACACGTGAAAGACCTCGTCACTGATTCCGGTGCTGGCGTTGAAGCGCGCCAGCGGCGTCAACGCCCGGGCGGCATAGCCGGTCTCTTCCCTCAGCTCGCGTCGGGCCGCGACCTCAGGTGATTCTCGCCGTGGGACTGATGCAGACGGTGAGTGGATCCCGGCGTGGCGCCTCCTGATTTCGGCGTCCGAGCGGGTGAACAGGCGCTCGTCGCCTACATAAGTCGGCGCCACGCCGGGATCCACCCACCGTCTGCGTCGATGAGGATGTTGCTGTGATGGCGGTGCTTCCGTTGATGCGTTGCGTCGTCTTCCGCAGGCGCGGCATGCGACCACCGCTCCGTTGCCGAGTCAGGAGACGCGGCGCATCGAGGGGTGCATCGCCGTTGCACGGATGGTCTGGCTCGCCACTGATGCAGACGGTGAGTGGATCCCGGCGTCGCGCCTCCTGATTTCGGCGTCCGAGCGGGTGATCAGGCGCTCGTCGCCTACATAAGTCGGCGCCACGCCGGGATCCGCCCACCGTCTGCGTCAATGCGAATGTCGGTAACGGCGGTGCGCCCGTCGAGGGTGCAGAGCCTCCGGGCGACCTATGGCGTCGAGGCGGATCAGCGCTGGTGCCGAGCGTTAGGTTTTCCTCGACCGGTCGTGAATGGAAAGGTGATTCGTGCTGGCCATCGTCCTATGATCGGCGCGTCACCGAGTGCCTGCGGCGTCGGCACCCGCCGGCCACCCGATGCCGGATCTACTATCTTGGGCCATGCGGTTGCTCAAAAGCGTCGGCGCCGGTGCCTTGGCATTGGTCGCGGGGTTCATCGCCTCGATGGCCGTGTGGGCGTCGGTCGGGTACGCCTACATGTGGACACAGATGGCGGACGGCAGTGGCGGCATCGGTGCCTACTCGTCCGGCATCCAGATCCCCGTGCTGTCCGGCCTCGTGTTCGGAATCGTCGGATTCATCTGGCAATGGCGACGTGGGCGCGTTGCGACCGCATCGGCGTGAGTGTCCCTGCGCATAACTCTCCGTCAGCTGACAGGCTCGCTCTCAGCACGAACGGGATCGATGAACTGATGGGTCACCTGAGGCGGCGGCCGCGGCCGAAGGCGGACGCCAAGAGGAAGTGCCGGAGGAGGGAATCGAACCCACACGCCGGGTGACCGGCGCGAGATTTTGAGTCTCGTGCGTCTGCCAGTTTCGCCACTCCGGCCCAGGGGTGGACTGTCAGTATACCGTCCCTCCGCACGGAGCGGTGCCCCGGCGCTCGTGCACCTGCGCATGCCCTCCGGGCCGCGAAACATAGGTCAGCACGTAACGGTCGCGCAGGTTCCGCAGCATGGCGCGCGTGTGCTCGTTCTCGATGTCGGGTTGCCAGACCACCACGTAGTCGATCGGCCGGCACGTGACCCGCTCGAACTGCTCGAGGTCGTCCATGCGAAAGTCGGGCGGGTCGTGCAGGGTGCTCTCGAGGAGGTTCGCCGCCCCGGACCGGAGCTTCAGCGGAAACACCGAGGTCAGCGCTTCATAGTCGTTGACAACAACGGCGTCGCGGGCGGCGCCGATCATCCCGATGGTGTGTGCGAACGGGGCGACTGGATGGGAAAGGCGCTCACCGGCGGGGCCGCGGCCGCGCGGGGCGAAATTCAACTCGAGCACACGTCGTGACGGGGCGATATGCGGGGACACGGACAGGTATTCCTCGACATAGGGCTCCAGCATTTGCACCGCAATCGTCCAGCGCGCGACGAACAGCAGCCCCAGTAACTGGCCGCCGATGATGAGCGCACGGCGGCCGCGCGCCGTGTACGACTGACCCGCGAGTGCCACCACCCAGGTCAGAAATGCGAACGTGCCGACCCGTTCAGTGATCAGGCCGAGTGACTTCCACTGGGACGGCAGGACCAGCATCAGCAGCACGTAGGCGCCTGTCGCCCACGCCAGCACATTCGATGCGTCGTCCGCCCTCGACGACTGCCAGGCCAGCATTGTCGCGAAGGTGAAAAGTCCGAACAGCGCGGCACCGAGCGCGGTATCGGTTGGACCGAAGGTCCACACCGGACCTCCGAAGTACACGTGGCGAAGCAGAGCAGGCAGCGGCTGCCAGACTGCGGCCTCAACCGGTTCGTTGCCGATCAGGACGAGCAGCAGCACGACACCTGGCACCGCGGCGACCCAGACACTCAGCAGGCGCCTCGCAGTCGTGCCCGCCGACGTGTGTCCATGCACGTGAGCGTCGCGCGCATTCGCCACCACGATGATCGTCAGCGACAGCACGCCGAACAGCCACGCGAGCGGATGCAGTAGGTACATCGTCAGCAGCAATGCCGCCAGCGCAGGCGTCCGATGGCCATCACGATGCCGCCAGTAGAAGCCGATCAGCAGGAAGTACAGCGGAAAGGAGAGGATGAAGTTGTAGAACCCCATCTGCACACTGAACGTGTAGACCAGCGGCAGCGCCAGATGCGCGACCCACGCCTGACCCGGCCGGATCGAGGCGGCCGCGTATCGTGCCGCACCGGCGAAGGCCAACACGTACACCGACACGAGCAGTTTCTCTGCGACTGCAGGCGCGAAGATCGCAGTCAGCAGGGCGAGCAGGAGATGGTCAGCCCAGTTGGCGAGCGCCGTGAAGTTGAGCGCGTAGATGTCGCCGTAGTGCGCGATTCGATCGCCGTCGGCCAGCGACGACAGGATGTGCGCGTTGTAGATGTGCGCGCCGCCATCCTGCGACGGGAACACGGATGGCAGCCAGATCGGGATCAGGCAACAGCCGGTCGTGGCGAGATAGGCCACCAGTTCCGGCCGGCGCATCACCCCTCCTCGCCACGCCGCGGCGAGGCGCGCCGGCGTGGAAGGCGACGTTGGCAGCCGCGACACACTCACGAATTATTCCGATCGGCGCACCGCTGGATCGGCCAGCTCGAATCGGGATTGCCCGTTGTACGGCGTGAACGACGCGTTGCCCACGGCAACCGCTTCGACGGACAGCCGGTCGCCGTCGACCTGGACGATGACGAAGTGATTAGGGTTTTCGGGGATCGTCCGCCCCGGCGTGACCAGATGCTCGACGCGCACGTTCTGAGCCGCTCCCGCGGCGAGATACGCCGTCAGGTCCGGTTCACCGCGATAGGTATAGATTGGCGCGCCGCCGCCTGCGGTGACGATGGTATCGATCCGACCGTCGCGACCGTTGTCGCTGTAGCGCTCGACCCAGTGCTCGAGCAGGTGCTCGTGCCCGGCCAGCACCAGACTGACGTGATGCCGCCGGAACAGCGGCATATACAGCGTGCGGACGGCGAGCGTCTGCGGCTCGATGATGCCCGCGCCTCCGTGCGGTCCCGAGGAGTACGGCGGATAGTGTTGGAAGGCAATGACGTGGGGGAACCGGCTGCGATCGAGGTGTTCGAGAAGGTCACTGACCCACGCGAGCTGCAGCGGATCGGCGGCGACGGTCGTGTCGATCGAGATGACGAACACGTTGCCATAGCCAAAGGCAAACGTCGCGTAGCCGTTCAGGCGGTAACGCGATCCTTCCGCCGGGATCAGCTTCGCCATCGCAGTCAGCAGGTTGTGGAGGCCGAGCTGACGGACGGGATCGCCTGGTGGCGCCACGGCGACGTCGTGATTGCCAACCGTCAGGAAATACGGGATGTCGGCGCCCCTGGTGAGCCGCTCGATGATCGGCGTGTAGCTGACGTTCCACATCCGGCCAGTGGCTCCGCGCAGGACAGCATCACCGGTCTGCAGAACGAACCGAACCGGATACTGGGTCTGCTGGCGCGCGGTGATGGTTGCCAGCATCGTGTCCATCACCGCGCTGTGGATCGGGTGGACAACGGTACCGTCGCCGACCGCGCCGCTCCTCGTATCCCCGTACACGAGAAATGAGAACTTTGTGACGCCGGCGCTGTCGGCGTCGGACAGCGAATGCGCGGGCGGGTCGATTGGCTTGACGGCTTCGAACTCGATCAGCGGGGCGGGTGGGGAAGCTGGTGTCGGTGCCGCTGTAGTCGCGGGGGCGGGCGCTGGCACCGGAGCCGCCTGCTGCGCACCAAGGGCGGTAAGGGAGGCGCACAGCAGCGCGGAGGACATCAACGCGGAACGCATCGGTGGGCAGTATAGCGTCGCGTCGCCGGCACCGGTTCCTCGAGGCTCAGTCGGGCATCGGCCGCTCGATGCGATCAATGACCAGCACGTCCACGGGCGCGTGCTCGCCCACCAGTTTCAGACCAAGTTGCTCTTCTACGGCCGTGAAGATCGACGGGGCATCGGGATCCGCCGGCGGCGGCGGAGGGCCGTCCGGCCGGAAGCCAAGGTCAGGTCGATACCGTAGGTCCAGATCGAAACTTCCGGTGAGGCCGGTGCGGTCGATCACGGTCCGCCGCAACTCGCTTCGACCAAGAACTCCCGCCAGCATCGACAGCGTGACCGCGCTTCCCTGGAGGTTTCCGGGCCCACCCCCGAACGTGCATGAGGGACCGCGGCCCGCTCGCATCGACCCGCGACCGCCGCCGGTGAGAGGAGCCGCCGCACCGTCGCCGCATCCCGCGTCCACGGGCTTCAGGCCTGGTCCCGGAGCTGCGCCGGGACGGACGACGACCAGCGCATAGACGTCGCGATCCCGCTTCTCCCAGTGGGTCATCAGTCGAAACCGATCGGCCAGCATGCTCCGCAGCATGCGCCAGCAGCTCAGAGGTCAGTCCAGGCGGTGCGCCCGGAGCGGTCTGGGCGACGATGTCGAACCGCTCGCGATCGAGCCAATCGGGACCGCCACTTACTTCGAGGTTGTCGAACGCTGTCCGCTGGTAGGCGGCAGTGATGACACTCCCGATGGTGACGTTCGTCATCTCGAAACGCCCGGGAGTGGCACGCGGACCGCCGCCGGCCTGCCCAGATCGATTCGGTTTGACCGAGACGACATCAAACGGTGCCGGCGCGTCCTGCGCCAGGAGACCGGCGGAGCCGACCGCGACACACGAGCTCACCAGGCTGCCGACGATCGCCCAGTACGAATGGCTCTTTGCCTTCCGCCGCAAGTCCTTGACGGTGAGCACTGCGCCTCTCCCTATGTCTTGTCTGGCTTGTCGTCGCCGCCGGTGAGCGTCTTCTGTCGCAGTGCGGCGGCTCCGAGAAGGCCACCCATGCCCATGGACTCGACTGCCGTACTCGGCACGAGCATCAGCGCGCCCTTCTCCTTCAATCCCTCGTACAGCATGTTCATGGCTCGAAGATGCAAGGCGGTCGGGTTGTCCTGATAGACCAGTGACGCCTGCTCGAACGAGCGGGCGATCTCCATCTCGGCTTCGCCAAGGATGATCCGGGCCTGCTTCTCGCGCATCGCCTGCGCTTCGCGCGACATCGCTTCCTGCAGCTGGTTGGGGATCACGATGTCGCGCATTTCAACCGATTCCACCGTGACACCCCATGGCGTCGTGCGTTTGTCGATCAGTTGCTGCAGCTCGGCTTCGATCTGTTCGCGACCGCGCAGCAGGTTTGCCAGCGACGTGCGGCCGATGATATCGCGCAGCGCGGTCTGCGCCGCCCAGCTCACCGCGCTCGAGTAATTCTGCACTTCGAGCGCCGCCTTCTCCGCGTCGACGACCATCCAGAAGAGGACGGCATCCACGTTGACCGGCACGGTATCCATCGTCAACGTCTGTTCAGCGGCGAAACCGCTCGTGATGACGCGCTGATCGATACGCCTGGGCACGGTTTCGATGAACGGAATGATCCAGAACAGCCCGGGACCGCGGAGCCCGATGAAGCGGCCGAGGCGCAGCACCACCATCCGCTCCCATTGCTGCGCAATCTGCGGCGATTGCGCCACGAGCAAGCCCAGGATGGCGAAGGCGACAGCCGGAACCGGGGACGCCAGCGTGTAGCTGATGATGCCGCCGGCCGCAGCGAAGGCCAGGAAAACCAGGACCGAGACCACGTTGATCACGAGGGTGCTCCTTTCGAAAGCCCGTGGAGCGCACGCCGGAGATCGGCGGCGGTGAAGCCGTGCGCGGACGCGTCGGAGAGCGCGCGCATCGCGATGTCGCGCAGCTCCGCCTCGCGCGCTTCCTGGTGGCGGGCGGCGATCGACGGGGCTGCCTGCGCGACGAACGTCCCGACCCCACGCCGGGTCTCGAGCGCACCCGTCCGCTCCAGGTGCGTGTAGACCTTGGCGACGGTGTTGGCGTTGATGCGAAGGGAGACGGCGAGCTGACGGACGGTGGGCAGCTGATCGCCCGGGTTCAACCAGTGCGACGCGATGGCGACGCGGATGCTGCGCTCGAGCTGCGCGTGCAGCGGCATCGCATCATGGGGATCGATGGTGCCGACCCAGTCCCAGTCGGTCATGCGTGCGCTATTGTACTAGTCTAATAATACAAGTCAAGCGGCGTTACGATCACTGGGTATGAATGAACCGGATCGGCAGCTGCTCGTTGACCTCCGGCGAGCGCTCCTGCACCTTCACAAGACGCTCCTGGAGTGGGAGCGCACCGCCTACGAGAAGATTCACGGTCGAACCTCCCCCGGCGCCCTGCTGACCGCGCTGATGAACGACGCGCAATTCGCGTGGCTCCGCCCCGTGTCGGAGTTGATCGTCCGGATCGACGAAAGCCTCGAGATGGACGCGCTGGAAGGGCCGGAAGTGAATGTCGATGCGCTGGTTGCGCTGGCATCATCGGTCATCGCCGCAGACGAGGGAGGCAGCGCTGCCGCCCAGCGGCACCACAAGGCGATGCAGGAGTACCCGGACGCCGTCTTCGCCCACCGGGCGGTTACCAACGTCCTGAAATCGCGGCAGTAGGAGAATCAAACTCCCAACTCCCAACGCCCAACGCCCAAGTGCCACTGCGCCCGGACCTGCGCCCGGACCTGCCCCCGGTCGCCCTGGCCCATTTGTCCCCTGCGCCCCCGTCCCCCTAGTCCCTGCCCCCATCGTGGATGTCGAGTGGCAGGTGGGGTGCTACGTGCGAAGCGCCTCGGGGACGGTTGCGGATTCGACGGCTTGGTACAGCTCCGACGCCTTGATCGGTTTGGCGATGTAGCCGTCCATCTGCGCTTCGAGGCAGCGCTGACGGTCGCCTTCCATCGCATGCGCGGTGAGCGCGATGATCGGAACGCGCAGCCGGGTGGTGCGTTCGCGCGCGCGGATCGCGGCGGTGGCCTCGAAGCCGTCGAGCTCGGGCATCTGCAGATCCATCAGCACGACGTCATATCCGCCTCGCGCCACCTCGTCGATCGCTTCGCGGCCGTTGGCGGCGATCGACACCTCATGCCCGCGACGCTGCAGCAGCTGTGCGATCAGCTTCTGGTTCACCACGTTGTCCTCGGCGATGAGCACGCGCAGCCGCGGCATGGTGTTGGCAGTCTCGCGGGTTGCCCTGGCGGCAGTCTCGGTTGCCGTGCGTGAGCCGATGACATGGCGCACGGCCGTCAGCAGCTCACGCTGGCCGATCGGTTTCGCGACGTGGCGGGTGTCCGATCGCGTGACGTCTTCCGGCAGCTCCGGACGATCGGCCGTCGTCAGGATGATGGCGCCGGCATCGGCGCAGTGACGCCGCCGACGCAAGGCGGCAACGAGCGCCGGACCGGTGGTATCGGGGAGCGTCATGTCTGCAACCACCAGGGCGATGACATCGCTGCCACGGTCGACAGCGGCTTGCGCTTCGACACCGTTGCGGGCCGCGGTGACGCGCACGCCGTGGGTCGTCAGCAGGCGCTCGAGAATCTCCCGGTTGGTGGCGTTGTCGTCGACGACGAGCGCGTGCAGCCCATCGAACTCGTGCGACTCCGGTGCCGCGCTGCCGCGCCGCGCGCTGCGGGGCAGCTGCAGCTGGACATGGAAGCAGCTCCCGCGTCCCACCTCGCTTTCGACCCACATGCGCCCGCTCATCAGCGCCACCAGCTGCGCCGAAATCGTGAGTCCCAGACCGGTACCGCCAAACCGGCGAGTCGTCGAGCCGTCGGCCTGGGTGAACGCCTTGAAGATCTCCGCCTGCTTCGCTGCCGCAATGCCGACACCGGTGTCGACGACCTGCACGTGCAATGGGATCGGGTCCGCCGTCGGCTCGGGCGATTCCACCCGGACCAGGACTTCTCCTGATCCGGTGAACTTCACTGCATTCCCCACCAGGTTGACGAGGACCTGACGCAGACGGACCGGATCCCCGACCAGCACGTCGGGCAAATCCGGCTGCAGATCGAGGAGGAGCTCCAGACGCTTCTGATGCGCTCGGAAGGCGAGCGGCTTCAGCGTTTCGTCGATCACAGTCCGCAGCGAGAATGCCACCGAGTCGATACGCAGCATTCCGGCTTCGATCTTCGAGAAGTCGAGGATGTCGTTGATGATGACGAGCAGCGACTCGGCCGACTGGCGCACGATCTCGAGATACTCGCGCTGCGCGTTCGGTCAGCTTGGTGTTGAGCGCCAGCTCGGTCATCCCGACGATGCCGTTCATCGGCGTGCGGATTTCATGGCTCATGTTGGCCAGGAAATCGCTCTTGGCGCGGTTTGCCTGCTCGGCGGCCTGCTTGGCGCGCATCAACTCGTCGGTGCGGTCCCGCACCTTCTGATCGAGCTTGGCGGTGAGCTGTTGAAGCTCCTTGTTCAGGGCCTCCTTCTGCGCGAGCGCGTTCTGCAATTCCTGGTACGACTCGCCGAGGCGGCGCTGCGTCCGGTTGACGTCATCGATCAGCTCGGCGGCTTCCTGCACCGTTCCGGTTGACGCATCCATGAGCGGCAACGCCGTCGGCGAGGGCTGGACCGACGTGTTGCGCACCACGGAGACGAGATTCTCGAGCGGGCCGGTCACGGCGTCCGAAAACCGGCGGGCGCCGAACACGGCTCCGCCCAGCGCGAGCGAGATCAAGCCGAGCGCCAGGCCGTAGAACTGGACCGACTGGAGCCGCATGGCCAGCACGGAGTGCTCGGCGTAGATGCGCCACTCAGTGGGAACGACGGTCGCGACGGCAGCGACCATCGGGCCTTCGTTGTGCCCGGGAAGATCGAGCTGGTATTCGAACAGCTTCGCGCTGGTGACCTTCGGCGCCTTCAGGAGCGGCGTATTGGCGAGAATGTCGCCGGCGCGACGCCCGGTACGCGATCCCGAGTAGAGAATCCGCCCCGCGGTATCGGTGACCGTGACTTCCGCTTGCGGCAGATCGCCGAACCGCTCGATGAATGGCGCGACATTGTCCAACCGCACGACCAGGCAGGCGACGCCGGCAAGTGTCCCGTTCCCGTCGTAGAACGGCGATGCCACGACGACGCCCAACTGTCCGTCAGCCAGATGTTCCAGCGTGCCGGAGACGGTGGCATGCCCGATCCTCACTGCCGTCTGGAAGTAGTCGTGCGTGACGAGTTCAGCCGGCTTCAGCACCGGCGTGGTCTGATCGGAAACAGCGGTGACGAGCAGGTGTCCGGCGGGATCGACGACGGTGATCTGGTCGATGTTCGACCGCGAGCGCATGACGTTGCGCACCAGCTGCAGCCGCTGGTCCGGCTCGATGGCGATCGGCATTGCGCTGGCGATGCCTTCGCCGACGCGGCGGTACTCGGTGAGATACGACTCGATCATCTCCGCCGTGGAATCGGCGAGACGCTGCAGTTGATCGCGACCTTCGCTCTCTTCGCGGTCGGCAATCATCTGTCCGGCGGCGTAGCTGAGGATCAGGACGGGCAGCACCGCGGCCAGTGTGAACGCGTGGAAGGTGTAGGTGCGCAGCCGTGGCAGCGGCGGCTCGCCCTCGTACAGGTGCAGTCGCCGTGACAGCGTCGTGGCCAGGAGATCGGCCAGCACCAGCGACACCAGTCCGCTGATGATCGTCTGCAGGGCGTAGGGCCAGATCACCCAGGCGGGATAGGCGGCGCCGTAAAGCGACGGGATCGATCGCGAACAGCAGGCCATTGGCAACCCAGAAGTTCGCGCCGGCGAGCAGCGGCGACCGATGCTTACGGGCGAAGAAGCCGATGATCAGCACTTCGGCGACGCAGATGCCCATCAGCGCCAGCCGGGGTGCGGTCGGTCCGATCGCGATCAGCGTGGCCCCGGTGCCGTACCACGGCCCGAGTAGAATTGCGACCGCGAGCGTTGGCACCCGACCCGGCCAGATCGGCCGCAGTGCAGAAATGTCCAGCGCTTGCAGGAGCAGTCCCACGAGCCCGGCGCCGACTGTCAGCGCAAGGCGGTACGCGCGTGTGCGGGCCATCAGATGAACAAACCCTGGGAATCCGTGCACTAGTGTGACAGATACCGGCACCGGGATTCTTCCTGGGCGACAATCCCACTGGATTTTTCGGATGCACCGACGCCTGGCCGTATGGACGGCCCTCTTCGTTCTCGTCGCCGACGTCGCTGCCGGCCAGGATACTTACCGGCAGACCGTCGTGGTCACGGCCGCTGCCACGCCGGCTGAACTCGGGACAGTCACCCGATCGGTGACGGTCATCACACGCGACCAGATCGCGGCGTTGCCGCTGCCCTCGATTGCCGACCTGCTGCGCCTGGCCAGCTCGATCGACGTTCGCGCAAGGGGAGAGCGCGGCGTCCAGACGGACTTCTCGGTGCGGGGCGCCGGCTTCGGCCAGATGCTCGTCCTGATCGATGGCATCCGCATCAACGATGCGCAGTCGGGTCATCACAACGGTGATATCCCGGTGCCGCTGGACGCGATCGAGCGCGTCGAAGTCATGTACGGTCCTGGCTCGTCGCTGTTCGGAGCGGATGCGTTCGGCGGCACGATCAATGTCATCACCCGTCACGGCGCCGCTCCTCCGACCATGACCGTTGGTGGCGGCAGCTTCGCATCGGCGCAGCTGCGCGGACAGGCCAGCCTGGCGCACGATGCGCTGACCGAAGCGGTGAGCGGATCCTTCGATCGTTCGGGTGGATTCATCGACGGCCGGGACTTCAAGACGGCGATGGTCGGGTCACGGACCGGATTCGGTCCGGCGACGACAGTGTCGGTCAATTATCTGTGGAAGGAGTTCGGCGCCCGGAACTTCTATGGCGCGGCATCGACAGGGGACGCGTTCTCGCGCGAGTGGACCGACCAGACGCTGGTCGCCGCTGATCACGCGTTCGGCATGGCTGCGGGTTGGACGATGAAGGGTAACGCGTCGTACCGCACCCACGGCGACGAATTTCAGTTCACGCCGGGGTCGCCGTCGAGCATCCACCGCACGCACGAAACGCTCGGCACCATGGCTGCCTCGCACCGCATTCCGCACAGTGGCACCGTGACACTTGGCGCCGATGGCGGAAGCACCTGGATCCGCTCGAACAATCTGGGCGATCACTCGCTGCAACGGATCAGCGGGTTCGGCGAGTGGCGGCAGCCTGCCGGGGCGCGGACGCAGTTCGACGCCAGCCTGCGCCTCGATGCATATTCGGAGTTCGGCTCGTCCTGGAGTCCGTCGGCGGGGGTGAGCTGGTGGGGGACACCGAGAGTTCGCCTGCGCGCCTCGGGTGGTCATGCGTTTCGAGTGCCGACATTTACCGAGCGGTACTACTCGGATCGCAACCACCTGGCCCGTCCCGACGTCGGACCGGAACGATCATGGGCCGGCGAGGGCGGTGTCGACATCTTTCCCGGAAGCGACTGGCTCGTGCAGGTGACGGCATTCACCCGGTCCGACCATGACGTCATCGACTGGTTATGCGCAGATTTCTCGTGCGGGACGCCGGCCGCCACCGAGCGCTGGCATACCTACAACGTGCGCGACGTGGACACCACCGGTGCTGAACTCAGTGTCCGCCGGACCTTCGCGAACGGAGCGTTCGCGCAGGCCGGTTACACGGGATTGACGGTCAAGGCGCCGACCATCACGCAGATGTCCAAGTACGTCCTCGACTACACGCCGCGATCCTTTGCAGCGGCCGCACTGTTACCGGTTGGCGCCGGCGTGCGCCTGGCCCCACGCGTTGAAGTGCGGCGACGGGTTCGGACGACGGGAACGTCGGACTACATGCTGCTGGATGCGCGTGTCTCGCGCCGATTCGGTGAAGTCTACGAACTGGCAGTCGACGGCACCAACCTGCTCGACGCCGAGTACCAAGAGGTCGCCGGCGTGCCCATGCCCGGCGCGGCGGTGATGGTGCAGCTCAGGGTGGGGCACAAATGACGCGAACGGTTCACCCTTCGTGGTTCTCGGTTCTCAGTTCGTGTTCAGGTTCGGTTCGAAGTTCGAAGTTCGGTGTGCGATGTTCGGTGTTCGATCGTTCGGTGTTCGAGCTTCGAAGGTTTGGTTCACGCCGTACGTTGTAAGCAAGATCCGAACGTGAACACGAACGGAGCAGCGAGAACTGAGAAGCGTGAATCGGCGCTGACGGCGTCACGCCGTCACGCGCCGAGCGGTTCCTGCTGGGTCAAACAGTGCAGCGTGCCGAGTCCCCAGACCAGGTCGACGGCATGGACACCGATCACCTTTCGTGAGGGCATCAGTTCGGCGAGCGTGGTCAAAGCCATTCGATCGTTGACGTCGTTGAACGTCGGCACGAGCACCACATCGTTGGCGATGTAGAAGTTGGCGTAGCTCGCCGGCAGCCGTTCGCCATTCATGACCACCGGTCGCGGAAAGGGAATGGTCACGATCCGCAGGGGGGACACGCCGGGAGCCACCGCCGCCGCTTCGAGGCGCCGCAGGTTGTCCATCGACCTGACGTGGTTGTCGTCTGCGGGATCCGGTTCCACCGCCAGCACAATCGTGTTGGCGTCGACGAAACGGGCGATGTCGTCCACGTGCCCGTGCGTGTCGTCACCGACGCATCCTTCGCCCAGCCAGACCGTTCGCGGCGCCCCCAGCCACTCGGCGAAGATCCGTTCGTAGGCGTGCCGATCGAGACCAGGGTTCCGCACCTGCACGGGGCCCAGCAGCCATTCCTCCGTCACCAGGACGGTCCCGCGGCCGTTCACTTCGATGCCGCCCCCTTCGAGCACGATCCGCTCGCCCGTATCGGGCCGAAGTGGCTCGACGCGCGGAAGACCGGTGATCGCGCCGATTGCCGCACCTACGGCAACGTCCCGCTGCCAGTTGTCGTACTTCGCCCACCCGTTGAACGCCCAGTTGACCAGCGTGACGCGGCCGTGCTGATCGATGACGCCGGTTGGCGCGGAGTCGCGCAGCCAGACACGATCAGTCGGGACGACGTGGAGCCGGACACGATCGCGCCGCACGTCATGCGCATCCAGCGCTTCACGGGCGGCCGCTTCGACGGCCGCGGACTGGCACAGGACTTCGACCGGTTCGTGCTCGGCGATCACCCGCGCGATTTCGGCGTAGACCCACGGGATCGGTCCGAGCTTGCCGGGCCAGTCGGGCTCGTGGTGCGGCCACGCGATCCACGTCGCGCGGTGCGGTTCCCATTCCGCGGGCATCCGGAAGACACTCGTGTTCACGCTTCTATGTTCTCTCTTCTCCGTTCGTGTTCAGGTTCGGTTCTGAGTTCGAAGTTCGGCGTTCGGCGTTCGGCGGCCCTCAGTCGGACGAATCAGCCGGATGTAACTACGTGCGCCAGCCGAACCTGAACACGAACGGAGAAGTGAGAAGTGAGAAGCGCGAACATCCGTGGCCCGTTAGGAGCCGATGTAGCGATTCAGGATCGGCTTGTAGGCGTCGACGCGTCGGTCCCGCATGAACGGCCAGTTCCGGCGTACGGTTTCAATCAGCGCGGGATCGCAGTGCGCGATCAGCACCTGCTCGTCTTCGCCCGCCTCGGCGATGTACCGGCCGAACGGGTCGGCCACGAAGGAGTGACCGAAGAAGGTGATGCCGTTGGTGCCGGGTTCGTCCTCATGGCCGATCCGGTTCGGCGACGCCACGTACACGCCGTTGGCGATGGCGTGCGATCGCTGGATGGTGCGCCACGCCTCGACCTGCGCCTCACCCCATTCGTCTTTCTCCGCCGGGTGCCAGCCGATGGCGGTCGGATAGAACAGCACCTGTGCGCCGAGCAGCGAGGTGATGCGTGCCGCCTCCGGATACCACTGATCCCAGCAGATGAGAACGCCGATCGTGGCGTAGCGCGTCTTCCAGACCTTGAACCCGTTGGCTTCGCCGGGCCGTTCGCCGTGGTAATCGAGGTGTCCGTCCCCCGGGGTGAAGTAGTACTTCTCGTTGAAGAGCGGGTCGTCCGGGATGTGCATCTTGCGGTAGACGCCAAGCAGCGTCCCGTCCGCGTCGATGACCGCCGCCGAGTTGCGATAGATGCCGGCTGCCTGCCGCTCGAAGATCGGCACGATGATGACGACCGCGAGCTCGCGCGCCAGCTCCTGCATCGCGTTCGTCGACGGTCCCGGAATCGGTTCGGCCAGGTCGAAGCGGTCGCACTGCTGCGTCTTGCAGAAGTACAGCGCGTTGAACAGCTCCTTGAGGCAGATGATCTGCGCCCCCCGGGCCGCGGCGTTGCGCACGAGCTTCGTGGCGCGCACCAGGTTGGCCGCCTGGTCGGCGTCGGCGTGGTCCTGGATGATGCCGATGGCGAAAGGGGACTGCGACATGTGTGCTCTCTGAACTCCCGTCGTGGTAGTAGGGCCGTGAGGCCTCGTCTTAGTCTACGGTCTACCGGCGGGACGACGCCCGACAGCCAAGGTCCAGGCGCACGTAGCCGTGGCCGGCGGGCCCGTAGTAAACTCGCTTCACCGTGTTCCACCCCGTTGCCAGCCCGATCACCGCAATGACCACGCGTGCCGACGGCACGCTGTGCGCGATGTGTCGGGCCAGTAACGGCGGGGGGTGGTGAGCAGGCCGACAGCAGCCTCACACGAGAACACCAGAACCCGCCGGACCATCGTTCGGCGGGTTTTTCAGTTTCAGGCGGCGGAAATTGAACCGGGTTGAATTTCCGCCGCCGACGCTCGACATTCAACCCGGCTCCAATTCTGAGGAATGGCCGTGAACGCGACCGCCCAGTCTGCCTTCGACGTCGCTGTGTCCACCACCATGCCGCGCCGGCCTTTGCGCGTCGCGCTGCTTGGTTTCGGCACGGTCGGTCAATCCGTGGCGCGGATTCTTGCCGAACGGCCGGAACTCGGCGAACGCCTCCAGCTGACCCATGTCTACAACCGCGGGGTCTCGCGCAAGCGCGTGGACTGGGTGTCCGGCCAGGTTGACTGGACCGAGGATCTCGATGGCATCTTCGCCTCCGCCCCGGACGTCCTCGTCGAGGTGATGGGCGGCGTCGAACCGGCGTTCACCGTCGTCAAGCGGGCCATGGCGCAGGGGGCGTCGGTCGTGACCGCCAACAAGATGCTGCTGGCGGCACACGGTCCGGAGCTGCTGAAGCTCGCGTCCGAACGCGGCGTGCAGCTGCGATTCGAGGCGGCCGTGGCCGGCGGCGTGCCGTTGATTCACGGCGTCAGGGAAGGGCTCGCGGGCGATCAGCTGACCGGGGTCGCCGGCATCCTCAACGGAACCTGCAACTACATCCTCAGCCGCATGTCGGCGACTGACGAAGACATGGAGCCGGTACTCGCCGACGCGCAGCGTCTGGGCTATGCGGAGGCGGATCCAAGCGCTGACGTAGACGGTCACGACGCCGCGGCGAAGCTGGTCGTGCTTGCCGGCATCGCATTCAAGCGGTTCATCAGCAGCGACGCGATTCCGAAGTGCTCGATCCGGGCGATCAGCAGCGCGGATTTCCGCTACGCGCGCCGGCTCGACGCCACGATCCGGCAGATCTCCGAGGTTCACGCGAATAACGATGGGTTCTACGCGTTCGTCGGACCGGCACTCGTACCCAATACGTCGAGCTTTGGCCGGAACGAAGGCGCGAACAACGTGGTGAGCATTTACGGGCGCTATGGTGGCGAAAGCGCATTCAGCGGCGCTGGTGCCGGAGGGCCGGCCACGGCAGTCGCAGTGGTCTCCGACCTGCTGGCGCTTACCCATCGCGTTCCCCACGGTTCCGAGGAGTGGTTGCCGAGCGACATTGGCGCACCGCCCTCCAGACCGTACTACCTGCGCTTCGTGGTCAAGGACCGTCCGGGCATTCTCGCGACGATTGCAGGAGCGCTGGCCAACCAGCGCGTCAACCTGGACGCGGTGCTCCAGGAGCCGGGCTATCCCAAGGACGCGCTACCGTTCGTGATTACGGTCGAGGCGTGCGAGGAGCAGGCGCTCAGGTCGGCCCTGGAGGAGATCCGCAAGGCCGACTGGCACGCCGAAGCGCCACTGGCGCTGCCGATGCTGCTCTAGGGGTCTTCGCCATGGTATCTTTCTTATTTCGTGTCACTTAACGCCAGTTCACATACCATCGTTGTCCCCGGGTCGGTGGCCAACCTGGGCGGCGGATTCGATACGCTCGGTGTTGCCGTGGAGCTGTACCTGCGCGCGCGCATCGTCGATGTGAGCGATGCTGGTACGGGCACCCTCACGGTGGTCCGGAGCATCCCGCCCGTCCGCGGCCGGAACGCACTTGAACGCGGGTATGCGGCGGCGGCGCGCCGGACGGCGCGCCGTGCCCCACTGGTGACGGTCGAGGTCGAGAGCGACATCCCGATGGCCGCCGGACTCGGTAGCAGCGCGGCCGCAACTGTCGCCGGCATTCGCGTATTCGAGCAGGTGACCGGACCGTTGACGGATGAGGAGCTGCTGGGTGCCGCCACTGAAGTCGAGGGGCATGCCGACAACGCGGCACCGGCGCTGTTCGGAGGCCTGACGTCGGTACTTGAGCGTCCTGGTCGGAATCCGGTCGCGATGCGATGGTCCTGGCCCGACGAACTACGGCTGGTGGTGGCGACGCCGTCGGTCGGGCTTGCCACGGCCAAAGCACGTGCGGCACTCGTCGATTCGTTGCCGCGTCGGGACGCCATCTTCAATCTGCAGCGCGTCCTCGCGCTCGTGCATGCGCTCCAGTCACGGAATTTCGGGGCGTTACGCGAGGCGGTGCAGGATCGCTGGCACCAGCCGGCGCGCGCCTCGCTGGTGCCGTTGCTGACCGAAGTGCTCGCGCTCGACGATGCGGATGTGCTCGCGTCGTTCCTGTCGGGTGCCGGACCATCGGTGGCTGTATTGGCCACGCGCAATGTCGATCGCGTGAGCCACTTGCTGAAATCCATGTACGAACGTGCGGGTGTCGCGGCCACGGTGCGCGTGCTCGGCGTGCACTTGCCGTCGGAGGCCCTGGCGGGCGCGGCCGCCTCCGGTCACGGGAGAACCGTATGAAGTTTGTCGCCGGCCTGAAGTGTCATCTCTGCGGGGCGATGTATCCACCCGAGGCCCTGTGGGTGTGCACCGATTGCCTCGGACCTTTGGAAGTGGCCTACGACTATACGCGCGGTGAAGAGCGTGATGACCCGCGCGCTCATCGAGTCGCGTCCCCGCTCGCTGTGGCGCTATCTCGAGCTGCTGCCCGTCGAAGAGCCGAAAACCGGTTTCAACTCGGGCTTCACTCCGCTCGTGCGCGCCACGCGGCTGGCAGAAGCACTGGGCATCGATGAGCTGTATCTGAAGGACGACTCGGTCAATCATCCGACGTTCTCCTACAAGGATCGCGTCGTCTCGGTGGCCGCGACGCGTGCAGTCGAACTCGGGTTTTCGGTGTTCGGGTGCGCGTCCACGGGTAACCTCGCCGGCAGCGTCGCCGCGCACGGTGCCCGCCTCGGCCTGCCGACCTACGTCTTCATTCCAAACGATCTCGAGCCGGCGAAGGTGCTCGGCGCGGCGATTTACAACCCGACCGTCGTCGCCGTCCGCGGCAACTACGACGACGTGAACCGGTTGTGCACCCAGATCGCTGATCGCTACGGCTGGGGCTTCGCAAACATCAACGTGCGCAGCTATTACGCCGAAGGCGCGAAGACGATGGGGTTCGAGATCGCGGAGCAGCTTGGCTGGCGGTATCCGGACCATATCGTGTCGCCGGTCGCCGGGGGCACGCTGCTCCCGCGTATTTTCAAGGGCCTGCGCGAGTTCAAGGACATCGGACTGGTGGAAGGGGCGCTGCCGAAGATTCACGCCGCGCAGCCGACCGGCTCCGCTCCCGTGATCCGCGCGCTCGAAGACGGGCTCGAGTACCCGGATCCGGTCAAACCGGACACCATCGCCAAGTCGCTCGCGATCGGCAACCCCGCGGATGGTTTCCAGGTGCTCCGTGTACTGAGAGAGACCGGAGGCACCGGTGCGATGGTGTCCGACGAAGAAATTCTCGATTCGATCCAGCTGCTGGCGCGGACGGAAGGGATCTTCACCGAGCCGGCCGGCGGCACCACGCTGGCGGCGACGCGAGCGCTGATCAAGCGCGGCGCGATCAAGCGTCATGAGTCGGTCGTGATCTGCATCACCGGCAACGGTTACAAGACGGCGGAGGTGATGCTCGATCGCGTGACCAAGGCCGTCGAGATCGATCGCAGCCTGGCGGATTTCGAACGGAAGATCGCGCTGCCGCCCAACGAGACGCCAGCGGCCGCGGTCAGCGCCTAGGTTGGATCTGTACCCTGCCTTCCTGAAGCTCGCCGGCCGGCGGGTTGTCGTGGTGGGCGGGGGACCGGTGGCGGCCGGTAAGATCGCCGGGCTCGTCGCATGCGGGTGCGGAGGTCGAGGTGGTCGCGCCGGACATCCGGCCTGAGATCGAGGCGACAGGCGTCAGGATTCACCGTCGCCCGTTCCAGCCGGCCGATCTCGAGGGCGCCTGGTACGTGGTCGCAGCGGCGCCGCCGGACGTCAACCGGGCAGTGCTCGCGGCCGGGAACGCGCGATGCCTGTTCGTGAATGCCGTGGACGACCCTGCACACGCCTCGGCGTACGCCGGCGGGGTGGTGAGACGCGAGCAACGTGACGATCGCGATCTCCACGGGTGGCAGGGCGCCGGCGATCGCAGGGCTGTTGCGCGAGGCGCTCGAGGCCTGGCTGCCGGCTAATCTCGACGATTGGATGTCAGCTCGCCGACGAAGCGCGACGCGAGTGGAAGCAGGCGGGTGTTCCGATGGAGGAGCGGCGGCCGCGACTGCTGCAGGTGCTGAACGAGCTCTACGAGAAGAAGCGGTGAATTAACTCCCAACCTGTGTTGCGCGTCCAACTCCCAACTCCCAAATGACGGGGTGTAACGCGAGGGCTGGTTTTCTTGGAGTTGGGTACGCGTAAGACGTTGGGAGTTGGGAGTCGATCAGAAGCCACATGGGTCAGGGCTTTGTTTCGCTGGTCGGTGCCGGCCCCGGCGATCCTGAGTTGTGGACCGTCCGCGCGTTGCGCCGCGTCCAGGAGGCTGACCTGGTGCTGTACGACGCGCTGATCGATGCGGCCGCGCTGCACGAGTTGACCAAGGCGCAGTGCTTCTGCGTCGGCAAGCGTGCCGGACGTGCGAGTGTCCGGCAGGAAACGATTCACCGGCTGATGATTCGCGCGGCTCGACAGGGAAAGCGCGTCGTGCGGCTGAAGGGTGGCGACCCGTTCGTCTTCGGGCGCGGCGCCGAGGAAGCGATCGCGCTGCAGCGAAGCGGGCGTCGATTTCGAGGTGGTGCCTGGAGTGACGACGGCGGTCGCCGCGGCTGAACTCGCAGGCATTCCGGTCACGCACCGCGGTGTCTCGACCGGATTCCTGGTCGTCGCCGGCCACTCGGGCGAGGCGTTGACGCGTGCGGTCGCGCGGCGTCCGGCCTGATGCGGTGACGGTGGTCGTCATGATGGGGCTGGCCGTGCGGGACGCTATCGTGGCCACGCTGACGTCGTGCGGATGGGCGCTGGCACGACGCCGGCCGCGATCGTTTGCGGCGCGTCGACGCCCGACGAGTGGATCTGGACCGGAACGCTGCGAAGACATGGGTGTCGGCGCCCGTGCCCGCCGGGGTTGCCGGCGTGCTGGTGATAGGTGACGTGGTCGATGTGCGGGAGGCGCTGGTCGTCTCCGCGCGTCCAGAGGTGATGTATGGCGGTAGTTGACGATCCCAAGACGCTCGGTCGGGCGCGGCTGGACTTCGCGAAGGAAAGCGACATCGACGAGTTCGTCGACGATGCTCGGCAAGCTCGAACGGCACGAGATCACGCCAGAGGAATGGCGCCGCTTCCGCCTGCTCCGCGGCACCTACGGGCAGCGCCAGGACGACGTCCAGATGCTGCGCGTCAAGATCCCGCAGGGCATCGTCAAGGCGTCACAGATGCGGGCGCTCGCCGACGTGGCCAGCCGGTACTCGCGCGGCTTCTGTCACATCACCACGCGTCAGAACATCCAGTTCCATTTCGTGAAGCTGGCTGATGTGAGACGGCCATGCGTCGAGCTCGCCGACGAAGGGTTGACCAGCCGCGAGGCGTGCGGCAACTCGGTCCGCAACATCACGGGCTGTCCCTACACCGGGACGTCGGCGACGGAAATCTTCGACGTGACGCGGTACGCCGAAGCGATGACGCGGTATTTCCTGCGCCATCCGCTCAGCGGCGTGCTGCCGCGCAAGTTCAAGATCGCGTTCGAAGGCTGCGCCGAGGATCACGCGCTGGCGTCGATCAACGACATCGGCTTCCGTGCGCGCATCGTTGACGGACAGCGTGGCTTCCGCGTCACGGTCGCTGGCGGCACGTCGATCCTGCCGGTATCCGGTTACGTCATCCGCGAGTTCATGCCGGTCGAGGAGATGTTCGAGGTGTCGGAAGCCGTCGTTCGCGTCTTCCACCGGTTCGGGGACTACGAACATCGGCAGCGCAACCGCCTGAAGTTCGTGGTCAAGGCACTCGGCTGGGATGTGTTCAAGGCGCGGTTCGAGGAGTGCCTGGTCGAGTTCCGCGCCGAAGGCGGCGCCAAGCTGCCGTTCGACCCAGACGACCTGCGTTCGGAGCAGGCGCCCGACTGGCAGCCGTCAACGCCTCCATCGGTGCAGGCGGTGAGCCTGACGGCCACAACGGCACTGTCGGGGCCCGGCATCATGCCGAACAGCGTCAAGCTGACGCCGTTGCCGGATACGTATCTGCGCTGGATGCGCCGGAACGTCTGGGCCGCAGAAGCAGGACGGCTACTGCCATGTCACCGTGCGGCTGCCGCTCGGCGACTTCACGGCAGGCCAGATGCGCGTGCTCGCCGATCTCGCCGAGGCCTACAGCGACGGCACGATGCGGCTGACGGTCGATCAGAACGTGCTGTACCGCTGGGTGCGCCGCGAGAACGTTGACGGGTTCTACGAGCGATTGAATGCAGCCGGCCTCGGTGCGCCGGACGCCAACACGCTCAGCGACGTCATCAGCTGCCCGGGTGCCGAGAGCTGTCGCCTGGCGGTGACGCAGTCGCGCGGACTCGGCCGGCTATTGACCGAGCATCTCAGCGCGCGCCCCGACGTCGTCGATGCGGTGCCTGGCCGGATCAAGATCAGCGGTTGCCCGAACGGATGCGGCCAGCATCATGTCGGGTCGATCGGATTCCAGGGGAGCGTCCGGAAGGTCGCCGGTCGGGCGATTCCGCAGTATTTCGTGCTCGTCGGCGGAGGCTGCTCCGACGAGGGAACCGCCCATTTCGGCAAGGTGGTGTCCAAGGTTCCCGGTCAATCGCCTGACCGAGGCGACCGATCGCCTGTTGAACCTGTATCGCGAGCAGAAGCAGGACGGCGAGGAACTCGGCGCATTCTTCCGGCGGATTCCGCCTGCGACGGCAACCGCGGCGCTGAACGATCTCGCACAACTGCTTCCGACCGAGGTCACGGATGCCGATCTCGTCGACCTCGGCGAGTCGCACACGTTCAATCCGGAGGTGATGGACGGCGAGTGCTCGGCCTAGCCGCCTGCACACTTTTGCAAATTCAGACCGGGTCTGGTTTTTCGATCGAAAAACCAGACCCGGTCTAGTTTTCCGGCAGCCAGGCGAGCGCCACGAGCCGGACGTCGACGTTGCCCCGCTTCGGTTTCAATTCCACGCGTCTCGATCTCGGGATCGGTCGTTCCCGCGATGGCACCCGCCTCCGCTTCGATCTGCTGCTGTAGCGCCGCCAGTTCCTGCTGAGCGAGCGTGAGCCGTTCCTGCGCAGACGCGACGTCCTCGGTTTCCTTCATCGACCGGCCGACACCGCGCGCAACGGTCGTCGCCCGGCCGAGCGTCGAGGCCGACATCGCCTTGCGACCGAGGAACGCGCCAAGGATGGTGGCGCCAACCGACACTGCGGTCTGGAGACGCTGCTGCGTCACCTGCTGCTGCTCGCGGGAGATGGCTTCTTCGGCCTTGCGGACCTTCTCGGTGGCGCGCGCGACCTTCGTTGCGTAGCTCGCTCGCAGCTTCTCGACCTCGGCATCGCGGGCTTCGCGTCGCGCCATCTGCACGCGCATCGCGGAAGTCGCGCTCCGATTCGCCGGCTGTCGACGTCAGTTTCAGCGCCCGCGCGGAGTAGATCGTCAGCGGTCGCGAGCGGACGACCCAATCCACGAAGTCGCGACTCCACCCGGCGTAGCGCTTCGCGTCGAGCGCGACTCCTGGCGGTGCGGAGAACGTGGCATCAGGAGGCGGCGAGGTGGCGAGATCCTGCGGTCCGACCGGGGCGTCGCGGGCGTTTTCCCAGTCGATTGGCACCGCACCCGTCGTGAACGGGGCGATGGCATTCACCTCCTGCACGACGTCGATCCCGCGTTTCGCGTCGGTGTACTGCACTTTCGCGGAACCGTACAGCGCGGCGGAGTGTTCGGTGGCGCCGGTCGCCGGCACGAAGACCTCCTGGATGCCCGACGGCACGATGGGCCTGCTTGTCCCCGCGCCGGCGGCGGACTTCGGGCTGCGCGCCAGGGACGGCGAAACCTCGGGATCGGGTGCTGGAGCTTGGGAGTTGGTTTTGGGCGCCGAGAGCTGAGCGCTGGGAGTTGGCTGCATCTTTGTCAGCTTGCGCAACTCGTCACGTCCCAGCGGCCCTCGCAGGTACGAGAGCGTCCAACGGGTCTCGAACACGACGGGTTCGTGCTCGTGCACGTTGTGCATCAGGAACACACGGCTGCCGAGAGCAGACAGTGTCGAATCAAGTGTGGCCCGATCGAATCCGCCGGCCACGCCATCCAGTCCGTCCAGCACGCGAGCCTTGTCGCGCTCCGTCTGCAGCTTTCCGAGAAACCACGTGCCGGTGTTCGACAGCGCCTTGTAATCGAGATCCACCGGGTTCTGGGTCGCCAGCATGATGCCGACGCCGTACGCGCGCGCCTGCTTCAGCAGGGTCAGCAGCGGCGCCTTCGATGGCGGGTTGGCGACCGGCGGCAGATAGCCGAACACCTCGTCCATGTAGATCAGCGCCCGCAGCGATGTCGTCCCGCGTTGCCGCCGCGTCCACTCGACGAGTGCGTTGAACAGCAGGGACACGACAAGCATGCGTTCGGCGTCGCCGAGATGAGCGATCGACACGATGGCAACGCGCGGCTTTCCATCGCTGCCGTAGAGCATGGCGCCGGGATCCAGCGGAACCCCCTCGAGCCAGACGTCGAAACCTGGCGCCGCCAGTACGCTGTTGAATCGCAGCGCGAGCTCCTGCCGTTCCTTCGCGGGGAAGAACGTTTCGAGGTCGAGCACGCCGACGCGATCGAACGACGGCCGCTGGATCTGCCGCACCAGCCACGGCAGGTCAGCCGCATCTTCAGCCGTGGCGCGCGCGAGAATCGTTGCGAGCAGAGTGCGTTCGCGAGCTGTGGCCCTCCGCGTCGGTGACGCCGGCAAGGGCGAGCAGGCTGTCCGCCGTGCTGGCAAGACGTGCCGACGAATCCTCGCTGTCTTCGTCTGGTTGCACTCGCCAGCGACTTGAGCAGCGCGAGCGGCGTTCCGGCTCGACTCCCTGGCGTGAAGACCGTCACGTTTGCCGCCGCCTTGAATCGCGCGATGCGATCGCCGTCCTCGCCCCACTCGGCGAGTCCCTTCTTCCACGTGTCAGCCTGCTGCGCCGCGAACGCGTCGGGTCGAGGCCCCTGGCACTGGCATCGGATGGATCGACCCACGGCGCGAAGTCGCTGCCGGTCAGCGACGGAAACGTGAGCAGCAGGTTGGAAAGGTCGCCCTTGGGATCGATCGCCAGCACCGGGATGTTGTCGATCGCGGCCTCTTCGATCACAGTGAGGCCGAGACCGGTCTTCCCGCTTCCGGTCATGCCCACGCAGACAGCATGAGTAACCAGATCCTTGGCGTCGTACAGGACCAGGCTCATCGCGACGGCGGCGTGCAGACAGGTCGTACCGCTTGCCGAGATAGAAGAGGCCGAGTTGTTCGAACTGCTGCATCGCCCGCATTATGCCCGCAACGGCGTGGCGGCTCAGCCAGCGCTGGCGTATCTCTTGGATCCGTGTCCGACTGGCCGGCTTGTCGGCCGACGTGCGCTGACCGGCGCGCAGCATTCGAATCGACGCTGATTGAGCCGAAGTAGCGCCACCCGACCATCCCTATCAGGCAGGAGATCCCATGGCCGATCGCAGACGAGGAGAAAGCAAGGAGATCAAGAAGGACCAGCAGGTGCGGCGTGAGGTGCTCGGCGAAATCGGATCCGAAATCGCACAGGACGGCACTGAACCGCTCTACCGCAACCCGAATCGGGATCAGTCGCGTGGCGATTGGGATCGCACCGGCCGCCGCACCGACGAACACCAGAGCCGGGATACGGGCCGTGACGGTGACGACGGCCTGCGCCCCCCTGAAAGCGACTGACGCGGTTCAGGCGGTCACACGAGTCAAGGTGACGGGCGGCGCAGCGAGGAATCGCTCCAGCCGCTCGTCCATCTGCCGTTCTTCCTCGAGCGTGCGCAACAGCAACTCGCAGCTGACTGCGTCGCTCAGTCTCGTCGCATATGCGACCGCTCCGCCGTAGGCAGCCATCTCGTAATGCCCGATCCGGCGGCCCGCGTTGACCAGTGCCAGGTCGAGCAGGTTGCCGCGATCGAGGCACGACTGCCGCAGCCGTGCTTCTTCCACCAGACCGCGAATGGCTGGCGCGGTGGTCGGCCGCCGGCGTTCGTCAAGGTGGTCGAAAATCTCCTGGAGCCGGTGCGACCTGACAGATGTGTCGTCCGATAGTGTGCTTCGAATGCGTCGCGCAGCGAATCACTGCTCGATCGTGCCGCCATCAGCGGCAGCTGACGCAGGATCTCCTGTTCCGACTCGAAGATGTCGGAGAGTTCGACGACGTACAGCTCGCGGATTCTGGTCAACGGCATGCGGTCGGTGCCGGCATTGCATGATGCTTGCCGGGCACGTGTTATCGTTCGACTATTGATGAGCAGGGTGGGTGGCGGCCAGATTTGAGTCTCTCGACCCCGAAATCCGCGGTGTGCTCGGCAAGAAAGTCAGCGAGCTGGGTCTGCGGCTGGAGGGATCACCGGTCGAAGGCTACGTTCGCGAACTCTACAAGGAGCTCGACCGCCGCGGCGTGCGCAAGTTCCGGCCCGTCTGCTATCTCACCGACGAGTGGGGGTGCCCGGACCAGCAACCGGTGCTCGGCATCCCGTTCTATCTGGCCGACCCCAAGCTGCGGACGCTGGAGAAGGCGGTCGACACGCTCGAGAGCGAGCGCCAGATCATGATGTACATGCGCCACGAGGCAGGGCATGTCTTCAACTACGCGTATCGCCTCTACACGACGCCGGAATGGCGGCGGCTGTTCGGTCCGTTTTTCCGTTCCTATCGCGACGACTACCGGCCCGTGCCGTTCAGCAAGAAGTACGTCCGTCACATCGAGGGGTGGTACGCGCAGAAGCATCCCGACGAGGACTTTGCCGAAACCTTTGCAGTCTGGCTGACGCCGCGGAGTCCGTGGCGGCGCCAGTACAAGGGATGGCCGGCGATGCAGAAGCTCCGATACGTCGAACGAGTGGCACGCGCGCTGGCCGACGTCGAGCCGATCGTGAAGACGGGAGAGGTGGATATCACCCCGGACGACATCAGCGTCACCGTCGAGCAGTTCTACGAGCAGGCGGCGCACGAGCGTCAGGCGCGGATCGATATCGCGCTCGATGCCCACCTCGGACAGATCTTTCTCACGCGACGACGCCGCGAGTCGCGTCCGGCCGCCGACATCGTCAGCCGGCACCGTCCGGAGCTGGTGGAGAAGATCACCTACTGGACCGGCGTGCAGCGTCCAATCGTGCGCGGGCTGATCGATTCCATCTGCCGGACGTGCGAGCGGATGAAACTATGGGGCGAGGTTGGAGAGGAAGCGCGCTACCTCGTGGAAGTTACAGTGCTGGCGACGACGCTGGCGATGAATTTTCTGACGCGCGGGCAATTCGAGCACTAGGACTCCGGGAGTCGGTTTGCAGAACACGCAACCGACTCCCGCATTCCCCACCGATACCATGGGCAAACTGAAGATCATCGTGCTCTACGACCGGGTCCTGGTCGATGAAGAGGAGCCGGCCGCGGCCAGCGACAAGTCTCCGGTCACCCGCTCGCTCGACAAGAAAGAAGTCGAGGAGGAGGTGGCGGAGGCGCTGACCAAGCTCGGTCACGAACCGCAGTTGCACGAGCTCGATGGCACCGCAAAGAGCCTGCTGGCGCTCACGCGCATGGAATGCGACCTGGTCTTCAACCTGACTGAGTCGTTCGCCGACGACGACACCGCGGACTTCAAGATCGCCGGTTTCCTCGAACTGATTGGCAAGAAGTACACCGGGTCCGGCACCCACGGCCTGATGCTGGCGCAGGACAAGGCAATCGCCAAGAAAATCTTCGCGTTTCACGGCATCCACACGCCCGTATTCGCCAAGTCATATCGCGGGCGCCTCGATTTCTCGCACGACCTGCAGTTTCCCGTGATCGTGAAGCCGGCTCGCGAAGACGGGTCGATCGGCATCGAATTCAGCGCGGTGGTCAGTTCTATCCGCGAGTTGATGGAGCGGATGGACTGGCTTCATGCCAACTTCGACTCGCCGGTTCTGATCGAGGAATACATCGACGGTCGCGAGATGTACGTCGGGGTGCTCGGCAACGACAAGCCCGAAGCGTTGCCGGTGATCGAGCTGGATCTGTCGAAGCTGCCGGACGGGACACCGCGGATTGCCGCCGCCGAAGTGAAGTGGGGGAAGGGAACTCGCGCCTACCGCGACACGAAGTCGGTCGTGCCCACCAATCTCCCCGAGGAGACGGTCACGTCGCTTCAACAGACGGCGCTGGCGGCGTATCAGGCGCTGGAGCTGCGCGATTACGGCCGTGTGGACATGCGGCTGCAGCCGGATGGGCGCGTGCAGGTGATCGAGGTCAATCCGAACCCGTGGCTCAGCTCGCGCGCGGAACTGGCGATGGCAGCGCGGAAGGCCGGTCGGACTTACCCGCAGTTGGTGGGAGAGATCGTTGATTTGGCGATCGCGCGCGCGTAAAAAAACCAGACCGGGTCTAGTTTTCGCGGGCGAAAACTAGACCCGGTCTGGTTTTCAGATCGCAGAGTCTGCTACGGGATCTTCCACAGGAACAGAGTCCGCGTCGTGCCCTGCTGATCGCGGAAGGTGTCGACTTTCTGCGGCTCCCAGTCACCCATGCCGAAATTGTGCGCGACGATTCGCGTGCCAGGCTTGAGCTGTGACTGCAGGTGGGGACGCAGCTTCACGTTGGATGCGGCGAGCAGGTAGAGCGTAACGACGGTGGCGTCCGAGACGTCTGCCGTCATCGCGTCTTCGAGCTTGAACGTCACCCGATCGGCCACACCGGCGGCTGTCGCGTTCGCCCGCGCCTGCTCGATCAACGCCGGATCGATGTCGACGCCGACACCGCGGGCGCCGAACGTCTTCGCGGCCGCGATGACGATCCGTCCATCGCCTGATCCGAGGTCATAGACGACGTCAGTGGGTCCGACTGCGGCAAGCCGCAGCATCCGATCGACGACGTCCGACGGCGTCGCCACGAACGGCGCGAGCTTCGTCTGTGCGACGACCGTGGCGGTCAGCGCCAGCGTTGAGATGAACGCCGTGGTCAGACGCCTCAGCGGTTTCCTAGATGGCGACGTCTCGGTCCTCACCGCTGCCTCTCGGCCAAATCCTGTCGAATCTGTAATTTACCGACATACCCATTGCGGATTTTGCGGCAGGCGCCAGGCTGAACGGGCGCGGAGACGGGCCGAATGGTCGAAATCTGCTGTTTTTCGGCCCAAATCCGTTGATGCATGTGGGGCATGTGGGCTATACTCGTGAGTGCTGCTTCCGGCGCCCTTCGGTAGGCTCAGGGCGTCCTGAGCGTGTCGAGTGGCCGCGAGACCGGTCCTTCCACAACCTACCTGCAACGGGGGAAACGTGACATTTCAGGTCGGCGACAAGGTCATCTACCCGAACCACGGGCTCGGTATCGTCGAACGCGTTGAAGAAAAGACAATTCTAGGCACTACCTGCGGTTTCTTTCACTTACGGATCGTGGCCAACGACACGACCGTGCTCGTCCCCGTCGCCAACGTCGACAACGTCGGCCTGCGCAAGGCCATCACCGATGAAGAAGTCGAACGGCTGTTCGGCCTGTTGAGCGACGGCAAGATCGACAATCACCAGAACTGGAAAGGCCGCTTCAAGGACAATTCCGACAAGATGCGCACCGGCTCGATCTACGACATGGCCGACGTGCTCAAGAGTCTCACATTCCTCAGCAAATCGAAGAGTCTCTCGTTCCGCGAGAAGCGGATGCTCGACCGCGCCAAAGCGCTCATCATTTCCGAAATTTCCGAGGTGATGCGGCAGAAGGCGAACGACGTCGAAGCCCGCGTTGACGCGTCCCTGGAGAAATGTTTCGTGGTCAAGGCGCGCAACCTGGCGCGCGCCACCGCACGGGGCAAGGTAGTCAAGCCGGCGAAGGCTGCGGTGGTCACCGCGGTCGTGGCGCCGCGCCGCGCTGCCCGCGCCTCGTAGATCGTTCACGAGCCCTTCGTCTCCGCTCCTCTTCGCCCGCCCGGACTCGCCGTCCGGGCGTTTTTTTGTACGGACCTCCGTGGAGTCGGGCTGGCAGCATCCTTCAACCGACTCCCGGAGTCGTCTCCGGCATTTTGCACCGATGTCCTTCGTCTACGCCGTCCGGTCTTCAATCGCCTACCTCTCGGTGATCCTCTACATCATTGTGGCGGCGCCGTTTGGGTTGTTCCTGGGCGCAGTGCTGCGCTGGAAGCGGGGGCTGTACGCGCTCGGCCACGCGGGCGTCGGGCTGGCGCTGACGCTGTGTGGCATCCGCTACCGAGTGGCCGGACGGGAGAACATTCCAGCCGGCACGGCCGTCGTCTTCTGCGCAAACCATGAGAGCAACGTGGACCCGCCGGTGCTCTTCCAGGCGCTCCACCCGCAGCTGCACATCCTCTACAAGGCCGAGTTGCGAAGCGTTCCGCTGATGCGAACCGTATTGGACGTCGGCGGATTCGTCGCCGTCGACCGACGCGACCGCGAACAGGCAATGCGTTCGCTCGAGCAGGGCGCCGCCTCGCTTCGCGCCGGCAATCCGTTCTTGATCTTCCCGGAAGGGACCCGGAGCCGCACCGGGTCGCTGCTCCCCTTCAAGAAGGGAGGCTTCATCATGGCGATCAAGGCCGGGGTGCCGATTGTCCCGGTGGCGATCGCCGGCGGCCGCGACGCGATGCGCAAGGGAAGCGCGTTCGTCCGCCCGGTTCACGTCAGCGTCCGCATCGGGCCCCCCGTTCCGACCGCGGGCCTGACCGTGGCCGACCGCGACGAGCTGGTCGCACGCGTTCGGGCAGAGGTGCAGTCTTTGCTCGATCAAGGCCCCGTATGGACGTGATCTCCACTCTGGGCCGCACGCTCGGATTCTCGTTTGCCGCCGGCGTCAACTTGTATGCGACCGTCGCGCTTCTCGGGCTCGCCGCGCGCTTCGGTTGGGTCAGCCTTCCTGAGCAATACCAGGCGTTCAACAACGACTGGCTCATCGGCGCGGCAATCGCCATGTACCTGCTCGAGTTCTTCGCCGACAAGGTTCCCTACGTCGACACGCTCTGGGACATCGTCCACACGGCTATCCGGCCCGTTGGTGGCGCGCTGATCGCCGTGACCACGCTGGGCCAGGCGTCGCCCGGCACGCAGGCCCTGATCGCGCTGCTGGGCGGCACAGTCGCCGCCAGCAGTCACCTGACAAAGACCAGCACGCGCGCCGCGGCCAATGCCAGCCCCGAGCCGTTTTCCAACTGGTTCCTGAGCCTCGGAGAGGACGTGTTCGTGGTCGGTCTCGGGTATCTGGCAATGGCGCACCCGGTGGCGGCGCTCTTCGTCGCCGCGATCCTGCTGGTCGTTATTGCCTCGTTTGCTCTCGTCATCACTCGGACCGTGCGACGCTGGTTCCGCCGGCGGGCCACGGTTTCGTAGACCGTTTCACGGTGCGTCTGCTGGTGGGCGAGGCTTGCTCAGCCAACTACGCGTACCGGCGACGATGTGCGAGGCGATGCCTCGTCGCCGCGGAGTCTGCGCGCCACGGATGGGGGAGATGGCCGGACGCCCAATTCACGGATCGCGCCCTCGCGCGCACGATCTCGCGGACCAACCCCGGCGGGGACTACACTGTCTCCCGCCAGCCAGTCTGATCTGCGAGGGTCCATGCGCACCTCACTCGGTATCTGTCTGCTCGCATCCGCGGTCGCGATCGTCGGCGCGCAGACGCCTGCTCAGGAACCACAACCTCAGCGACCGACGTTCCGCGGCGGCATCAATTACGTCAAGGTCGACATGTACGCGTCCACGCGCGACAGCAAGCCGATCACCGACCTGCAGCGTGACGAGATCGAACTGCTCGAGGACGGAAAGCCCCAGACGGTCAAGGACTTCGAGCACGTGCGGGTGGCGACGAGCGTTCCGCAGGACCTTCGGGTCGAGCCGAATACGGTTACCGAGAGCCGGGAAATGGCGGCGGACGCACGCGCCCGCGTCTTCGTCGTCTTTCTCGACACCTACCACACGACCGTCGAGGGCTCGGCGAACATGCGCCAGCCGCTGATCCGCTTCATCGACCGCCTGCTCGGCCCAGACGACCTGGTGGCGGTGATGACGCCGGAGATGGGGGCATCGGACATCACGTTCGGACGGAAGACCACCGTCATCTCGAAGATGCTGGAGCGCGAATGGACGTGGGGGCATCGCGATCGCATCGAAGTGACCAACGTGGAGAAAGAGCAGCTGTACGAGCGCTGCTATGGTCCCGAGATAGCGCGCGAGATGAAGAATCGGCTGCGCGAGACGAAGAGCCTTGATGCGCTCGACGACCTCGTGCTGTTTCTGCAAGGCGTGCGTGACGAGCGCAAGGCGATCCTCACTGTCAGCGAGGGTTGGCTGCTGTACTCGCACAGCGAGCTGCTCGCCAAATCGAGCGGCGGGGCACCGGCACCGATTCTCGACCCGTTCAGTCGCGGGCGACGGGGCGACGGCAGTCAGGGTATCGGGAACGAGTACGCCGAGTGCGAACTCGATCGCGCGATGCTGGCCGACCTCAACGACTCGGAGAAACTGCGTCGGATTACCGAGGCGGCCAATCGCAGCAACGTCACCTTCTATCCCGTATATCCGCGCGGGCTGGTGGTGTTCGATTCGGCGATCGGCCCGGAACCACCGCCGCCGCCGGAGCAGGACGCCGCGAACCTGCGGGCCCGTCAGCAGGCGCTCCGGTCGATGGCCGACGACACCGACGGCACGTCGGTGATCAACACCAATGACATCGAAGGCGCGATGGGGCGCATCGTCGACGACCTCTCGTCGTACTACCTGCTCGGCTACGAATCGACCAACAACAAACTGGATGGCAAGTACCGGTCGATTTCGGTCCGGGTGAAACGTCCAGGCGTACAGGTCCGGGCCCGACGAGGGTATCGCAGCCTGACGGCTGACGAAGTGATGACGCGCGCCGATGGTGGAAGTCGTCCGGAAACGACGGCGACCGCTCCGCCCGCTGCCGTTGTCAATCCGCGCGCGCCGTTCCGCCTCCGCTCCACCGCGTGGACGGCCGCACCCGCGCCTGGTGGTGGTGCGCCGTCGGCTGCGTCGGTCTGGCTGGTCGGGGAACTCGATTTCGCCACCCGGAAGGATCTTGCCTGGAGCAATGGCGGCAACGCCGACATCTCCGTCGTCTCAGCCGCAGGCGAGCGGGTCGCGTCCATGCAGGTCCCGTTCGCCATCAGTGACGGTGCGTTCACCGTTCGGCTGCCTGGTGACACGGTGCTCACGCCCGGAGACTATGCGGTCAGGGTCAGAGTCACGCCGCAGGTCGGTCAGGCCCTGCCGCTGACCGATCTTGCGAAGATCGTGATCCCGTCCGAGCCGTTACCGCTGGGTGAAAGCTTGATGCTCCGGCGCGGGCCATCGACCGGGCCGCGCTACATGGCAACGGCAGATCCGCGCTTTCAGACGCAGCGATCGGATTCGGCTGGAACTCCCCACGCAGATCGAGGGCACCGCGACCGCTCGCATGCTCGATCGCACGGGGAAGCCGATGCAGGTGGCGGTGACGATTTCCGATCGGAAGGACGACAGTAGCGGGTTCCGCTGGATCGTCGCCGACGCGACACTCGCACCGCTGGCGCCCGGCGATTACGCGATCGAAGTATTACTCGGCGAGGTGAAACAGATCACGCCCTTCAAGATGGTGCCGTGAAAGCAATCGTGAATCATGAATCGTGAATCGTGAATGAAGCGCGGAACCGACCTTCCGCCGCGGTATTTACTACTTCGTGATTCACCATTCACGATTCGCGATTCATGACTCCTACCGGCTTCCCAACGAAAAGGTCACCGACCACGGAACGACGGGGCCGCCGTCGAATGCGAGCAGACCCTCGAGCAGTTCCACCTTGACGGTCTTCAGCGCTTCGAGCGGTGGTGTGAAGCGAATCTGCAGCGCCCGCGCCGCGGCGTCGTACATCACCTTGGGTTCGAGCGGTGTCGGATCGCCGAGGTAGCTCACACGGATATGGCCCGCAATGGTCGATTCTTTCAAACCGCGGGCGAACTGAATGCGGATCGGCGCCGAGGGGCTGACGTCGACCTCATCTTGCGTCGGTGAGCTGAATACCACCTCGACGGGTAGCGGCGGCGGAGGCGGGACGGCCTCTTCGACCAGGCGCGTGTCGGGGCGGTCCGCGAGAGCAATCTTGGTGGCTGCGATCGACACCAGGCCCCGCTTGCGGCTGACGACGCCGGTGACTTCGATCCACTTGTCCGTGTCGATGCGGCGATCGAGATCGAGGTCGAAATTCTTTCCTCGTGGACGGAGACCAGTGACCCAGATCGCGCCCTCGGCCCCACGGAGGACGAAATCGTACCGCCCGTCGCCCGGCGCTGCCGGCGTGTCGCCGAACAGATTGCGGCCGCGGAAATTGCCGATGACGGTCAAGGTCTGTCCATCGAACTTCCACGGTTCCAGGGCAAGAGCGCGGATGGATGGTGTCGTTGCCGGCGCTGCCTCGGTTACGCTGCTCACCTTCAGCAGGAGCTCTTCGCCGGGCTTCGGCCAGCTTTCTCCAGCACGCTTGTCACCGTAGCCGTTGAGACGCGGGTCGTTGGCGTCGAGGCGTCCGACGTCGATCACCGTCCCGCGGACTTCGACGGGACCGCTCTTGGGCGACGCTCCCTCGAACATCACGCGCATCTCCATGTCGTCGGACCGAAGCGTCGGACGCTGCGGGTCATCGGTCAGTTCGCCGCGGAGCGTCACGCTCTGGAGATGGTAGTAGCCGGGAAATTGCCGCAGTGCATCAATGGTCGTGAAGCGGCGATTGGTCGCCTGGGCGAACGTCACCCCGGCGACGAACAGCAGCAGGAGAGCGATGGTTCGTGCGCGCCTGGCCACAATGTCATTGTAGACGCGCGAGGGCTCGGCCAGGGATTCAGATCCAGCCATCGCATGCGCTCCGTGGCGCCCAAGGCGTTCTGATCCGATTAGCCGCGGCAGCACTGGCCGGATCCACATGGCGCTCCGGAGAACCGTGATCCCACGGGACTGCTGCGCTGCTGTGCTCTGCGCCGCTACGCGATCTTCTTCTGCGCGGCGCGGGCCAGGACGATTGCCAGGGCCAGGAACAGCAGGGCGCCGCAGATCATGCCGGATGTTCCCTGGTGGAGGAACGGCACGACGCCCGTCACTTCCTCGGCGTCCCGGATGACGTTGCGACCGAATAACACTGCGTAGAGGATCCCCGCGAGCGACCCGCCGGCGATGAGGCCGGAGCTGAAGAGAGTCCCGGCCCCGACCTCGGACTCCTCTTGCTGGCCGGTTTTCCGCTCCACGTACGCGCGGACGAGTCCGCCGACGAAAATCGGCGCGGTGGTCGCGATCGGCAGGTAGGAACCGACGGCGAACGACAGCGAATGGATGCCACACAGTTCGAGCGTGACGGTGATGAACACGCCGACCAGCACCAGGCCCCAGGGCAGATTCTGGCTGAGCAGCCCCTTGATGATCGTGGACATCAGGGTGGCCTGCGGGGCGGGCAGGGCGTCCGAGCCGATCTTCATGACGTCGTTCAGGTACAACGTGGTCTGTCCGATCACGAATGCGGATGCAACGACGCCGATCATCAGTCCGATCTGCTGATATCTCGGGGTCGCGCCGACGAGGAAGCCGGTCTTCAAATCCTGTGACGTCGCGCCCGCGTTCGCCGCGGCAATGCATACGATCGCGCCGACGCAGAGCGCTACGGGCGCGTAGAAGTCGCCAGTCCAGCCCAGCGACACGAAGATCGTGCAGGTCAGGATCAGCGTGGCGATCGTCATTCCCGAGATCGGATTCGAAGAGGATCCGATCAGGCCGGTGATGCGCGAGGAGACGGTGACGAAGAAGAACCCGAAGATCAGCAGCAGGATCGCCGCCAGCACATTCCCCTGCGTCGGCATGCCGGGCGTGACCACCATGAAGATGCCGAGCAGCAACGAGCCCCCCACGACCACGAGCAAGGGCAGGTCGCGCTCGGTCCGGATGCTCTCGGCCGCGCCCTGACCGGCGCCAAGCGATTTCATGCTCTCTCGGAACGACGCGATGATCGTCGGGATGGTTCGTGCGAGCGTGATGAGTCCGGCGGCAAGCACCGCGCCGGCGCCGGTATACCTGATGTAGGCGCTCCACAACTGGTTCGCGCTCATTTCCGCGATTCGCAGCCCGCTGGCGGGCACGGGCGGAAATGGTCCGGGCATGTAGTTGCCGAGGATCGACAGCAGTGGCAGCAGCACCAGCCACGACAGCACGCCTCCCGCGAACATCACGCCCGCGATGCGTGGACCGATGACGTACCCCACGCCCATGTACTCGGGCGAGATATCCACGTTGAGCGTGGCGTTCGGAAAAAAGCTGGTGCGAGCCATCGAGTATCCGACCACCGTGCGAAACAGCTGCACGATCCACGAGAGCGCCTTCCAGATTGCGCCCGACCGCGAGGCCCTTGAAGACGGTCGTCGCGAGCGCGCCGCCGCGTTCGCCGGCGATCAAGACGTCGGCACAGGCGGCGCCTTCCGGGTACGGCAGGACGCCGTGCTCCTTGACGATGAGCGGGCGGCGCAACGGCACCATCATCAGCACACCCAGGATGCCGCCCGCGAAGGCGAGCAGGGTGATCTGTACGTAGTTGAAATACTTTGGACCGTCCGGAGTCAGGAAGAGGAGCGCCGGGATGGTGAAGACGACGCCGCCGGCCACGGATTCGCCCGCGGATCCGATCGTCTGAACCACGTTGTTTTCGAGGATCGTCGAGCCGCCCAGCCGCTTCAGCACCGAAATGGCGAGCACGGCGATGGGGATCGATGCGCTCACCGTCAGTCCGGCACGCAGGCCGAGGTAGACGGTCGACGCGCCGAACACGAGGCCAAACAGAATCCCCAGAATGATTGCTTTGATCGTGAATTCCGCAGGCGATTGCGTGGCAGGAACGTACGGCTGAAACGTGGGCTTTCCGGCGGATTCCGGGGGATTCCTCGTCACATGCGCCATGGCGCGTGATGGTAGCATTGAACCTTGTGAATCAGCCGAACAAGCGCAGGCAGACGCCCGAACAGGTGTCTGAGCTGACCACCAATCGCTTGTCCGTCTACCTGCGATGCCTCAATGAGCTCGACGCGGCCGGAGTGCAGACGATCTCGTCGCAATCGCTGGCCGAGCAGTTCCATCTCAACGCCGCGCAGATCCGCAAGGACCTCGCGTACTTCGGAGAGTTCGGCGTCCGCGGTGTCGGCTACTACGTCAAGGAGCTCAGGCGGCACCTGCGACAGATCCTCGGACTCGATCGACAGCTGCGTGTCGCCATCATGGGGGCTGGCAACCTGGGACTGGCGCTCGCGGATTACCCGGGCTTCAGGCAGGAGGGTTTCGAGATCGCGGCGCTGTTCGATGCGGCGAACGAGAAGATCGGCGAGCGCTCACGCAGCGGCGTTCCCATCTACGACATCAGGGAACTGAAGAAGGTCGCGCGGCGCGATCGACTCGACATCGGCGTCATCGCCGTGCCCGCGCCCTACGCACAACCAGTCGTCGAGCAGGTTGTCGCCGCCGGCATCAAGGCGATTCTCAACTTCTCACCGGGCGCCCTGAAGGTGCCGCCAGACGTGAAGCTCAAGAGCGTCGATCTGACCGTTTCGCTCGAGAGCCTCTCGTTCTATCTTGCGCAGGGAGATGAGAGTGGCAGGTAGACGGCGAGGCCTGCGCACGCAAGCGCTCGATAACACGGGTCCGCCCGCTGAGGCCCGGCGTGCCGGCCTGACGCATGTCGGGCCGCGTGGTCAGGTCCGGATGGTCGACGTGGGCGACAAGGCGGTGACCAGTCGCGAAGCGGTTGCCGCGGGCGAGATCATCGATGAGCGCGGAAGCGCGGCGTTTGATTCGCTCGGGCAAGGTCAAGAAGGGCGATCCGCTCCAGACCGCAGTGCTTGCCGGCATCATGGCCGCGAAGCAGACCTCGTCGCTCATCCCGTTGTGCCATCCGCTGCCGCTCTCGCACGCCAGCGTTGAACTCACAGCGACCCAACAGGGCTATCGGATCACGGCGCGAGTGCGCACCAGCAGCCAGACCGGTGTCGAGATGGAGGCGCTGACCGCGGTGTCGGTTGCCGCGTTGACGATCTACGACATGGTCAAGGCGGTCGACAAGGCGATGGTGATCGGCGGCATCTGCCTGCTCGAGAAACGGGGCGGCAAGAGCGGGGAGTATGTCAGGGGGCAGGGGGCAGGAAGAGAAGGGGGCAGCGGGCAGCGGGCAGGGGACAGGGGGCAGGGGGCAGGGGACAGGGCGGAGACACGAACGCCGTAGGCCGGGCCTCGCGCAGCAGGCCCGGCAAACCCCGGAAGCGGTCATAGTGTCCGGCCATCGCGCCGGCTATTACCGCCTTGCGCTGATCCTCGGCGCCCAGACGGCGATGGGGCCGCTCGCCATCGACACGTACCTCCCGGCCCTGCCGACGATCACGCGCCAGTTCAGTGCGAGCGCGTCAACGGTCCAACTCAGTCTCAGCGTCTATTTCATCGGGATTGCTCTCGGGCAGGCGGTTTACGGACCACTGTCCGACCGCCACGGCCGCCGTCCGCCGCTGTTCGTCGGTCTTGCTGCTGTTCGTTGCTGGTTCGCTCGGTTGCGCAGTGGCGCCGAACGTCGGCACGCTGGTCGGCTTCCGCTTCGTCCAGGCGCTCGGCGGTTGTGCGCCGCTCGTGATCCCGCGCGCCGTCGTGCGCGATCTCTTCGACGAGCGCGATTCGGTGCGCATGCTGTCGGTGCTGATGCTCGTCATGGGCCTCGCGCCCATTCTTGCTCCGCTCATCGGCGGCCAGATGCTGAAGTATCTGGGCTGGCGCTCGGTCTTCTGGGCCTACGTGGTGTACGGCATCGTGCTGCTGCTCGTCGTCGCCGTCGCGCTCGAGGAGTCGCTGCCGGTGGAGCGGCGAACGCGACAACCGCGTGAGCGCCGTGCTGCGGACCTACGGCCGCCTGCTGCGGGATTGGCGATACCTGGGATACGTCCTCGCCGGCGGCCTGGTGTTCGCCGGGTTGCTCGCGTACATCGCCGGATCGCCGTTCATCTTCATCGAGCTGTACGGAATCTCGCCGCAGCGGTTCGGATTGTTCTTCGGCAGCAACGCGATCGGAATCATCGCCGCGTCGCAGGTCAATCGGTTTCTCGTCCACCGCTACTCGGCGCGTCAGATTCTCCAGGCCGTGCTGTGGATCACGCTGACGGCGTCCGTCGGCCTGCTGCTCGGTGCATACACCAACTACGCCGGGCTCGCCGGCATCGTCGTGCCGCTGTGGTTCTTCGTCGCCATGCACGGCATCGTCTCGCCGAACACGACCGCGCTCGCCATGAGCCCGTACGGCGCCGTCGCCGGTAGCGCGTCGGCGTTGCTGGGCACCGTGCAATTCCTTCTCGGTGCCGCCGCCGGCTCCCTTATTGGCGCATTCGCCGACGGAACCGCCTCGTCCGTTCGCCACGGTTCTCGCCGTCTGCGGGTTCGGAGCCGTGGCGCTGTTCCGCCTGACGAGAAGGTAAAGGGGGCAGGGGCAAAGGGGTCTTTCCCTTGCCCCCTACTTCAACGCCGCGATGATCCACGTCAGGGTGAATGGACTCAGCAGCGTCGAGATCGCGACGACGCTGGTGACGAAGTTGGGTGCCACTTCGTATTGCAGCGCGAGGATCGTCGTGACGACGGCGGCTGGCATCGACGCCTGAATGACCGCGGCCTGAAACGCTGCGCCTTCCAGTCCGAGCAGCCGCGCGAATGCCCAACCAAGCAGCGGCGTGACGAATATGCGACAGCGCGACCGCCGTCGCCACCACCGACGCGCGCTCCGGCCGAGTGGCGCGCTCCAGCTGCATGCCGAGCACGAGGATCATCAACGGCAGGGCGGCGTCGCTGAGTAGCGATATCGGTCGCAGCACCGTCTCGGGGAGCGGCAACGTGCGAGCCACATCATCAGTCCGGCCGTCGCCACTGCGTAGATAGTCGGCACGCGCGTGACGCCCCACAGTGCCTGGGCAACCGAACGGCGTCCGCTGGCGGCGAGGAACACCCCCGCGGTATAGGTGAGGACCGACGAGGACACGAAGTAGACCGACGCAAACGCCAGCGCCTGGCTGCCGAACGCGAACATCGCCACCGGCAGCCCGTAGTTGCCGCCGTTCGAGAACATCACCACGAGCATCATCGCGATGGTGCTGGGCCGATCGAGACGGAGCGCCGCAGCGGCAACTCTTGCGAGCACGCCGATCGTACCCATCACCAGCACGCAGAAGAGCGCCATGCGGCCGAAATCCGCGCCGCTGATCGACGATGTGACCAGCAGGTGAAAGACCAGGCACGGTGACAGCGCGTTGAAGGTGATGCGCGAAAGCGAGCGCGCGTCGACACCGGAATACCGTGCCAGCAGGAATCCGACCGCGGCGAGGACGAAGATCGGGAGGATGTCGCTGGCGAAGATGGGAAGGAGGGTGGCGGACACGCGATGGGCGGAGCGCGAGGCCGAGCGGCTGCCCTTATGGCAGCCGTTCGGCCACTGAATGCCGCTATGCGCGGGCGCGCGACAGCGTCGGAGTGGGGGTTGGCAGGCGCTGCGCGGCCTCTTGTTGACCCTCGAAGTTCAGAAACATGAGGACGATCGCCCCGCAGAACGAGCCGAGTGGCCATGATCATGTCCGATCGTCGGCAATGGCAGGCCGCTGTCGAGGAGCATAGCCGGCCAGAATGGGCGCAAGCACGGCACCGCCGCGCCCGACGCCGATGACGAAGCCCGGTGCCGGTCGCGCGCACGTGGGTCGGAAATACGTAGGCCGCGATCGAATAGAGTCCGGAAACACCCGCGTTGCCGAAGAATCCCGCGATCGCCGGCGAGATACGCCATCGTCGCCGAGGTCCGCGGGGGTGCGGCCGAAGAAGGCGATCGCCGACGAACGTCAGCAGCAGGATGGCGATGCTCAGCGGCCGCAGCCCGATACGGGCGGTCAGCAGGCCGAAGACCGCGCCACCGAGCGCGCCACCAAAGTTCGCCCACGTGAGGATGCCAGCCGGCCGACGGAGGGCGGGAACCCGATATCGGTGACGATCTTCGGCGTCCACTTGAGGATGAAATAGAACGTCGACGATGTGGAAGAAATACGCGGCGGTCACGAGCATCGTCACGCTGACGAGCGCCGGTGAGAAGATGTCCGTCAACCGACTTATTGCGGTCCCCCTCGGTGAGGACCGGCAGTGCCGCGACGGTCTGGTGGCCGAGCTTCCGGAGCGCGACGTTGACGCGTGCTAACGCGTTCTCCGGCTGCTTGCGGGTTAGCCAGTGCAGGGATTCCGGCACGAGCAGGAACACCAGCGGGATGCAGCACGGCGGTCGCTCCCGCGCCAAGGTAGAACACCGAGCGCCATTCCTGCGTCGTCAGCAGCCCCGGACGCAATCTGCCGCCGAAGGTGCCGCCAAGCGGGTAGCCGATGACCATCATCGAGATACAGAGGCTCCGCCACCGCTTGTTCGAGAACTCGGCGACGACGGCGTTGATCGCTGACAGCATGCCGCCGATCCCGAGTCCGGTGAACACGCGCCAGATCGACAACTGCAGCGGACTGGCCGCCGTCGTGGCGCCAATCATGCCAATGACCATGACCGATGACGCAGCCGAGCAGCGTCGGTCGGCGGCCGATCTTGTCGGCGACGCCGCCCAGCAGGACCGAGCCGATCGCCATGCCGATCAGCTCCATCGACAGGACGACGCCGAGCGCCGTCTGCGCGATGCCCCATTCCTGCGCGATCCCGGGGGAGGCGAAGGCGATCGACAGCGACGTCGAAGCCGTCGATGGCGTTCATGAGAACCGTCAGGATGACCACGACGACCTGGGCGGTGGTCATGGCGTGATCGATCGATGATTTCGCGCGGGTCGTTGGTGGTCAATGGACGTCCCCCTGTGCACCCGGGCCGCGGCGGTGAACTGTCTATCCTTCGCGTGCCAGTCCGGCACGTCGGGACCGCTGCGCGAGGGCCCAGCCTGAAGGGCCTCTCAACGTGGGTGGCTTACGAGCGCGCCATCATAACGTTTTCGTCCCGGACCCGCCACGCGAGCGAGTCCGTACGAAACGGAAACCCGTGCGGCGCGCGCGGCACCCGCACGGGACCGACAGAAGGTCGCGACCGCTGACCTATACCAGCCCGAGTAGCCGCCCATCGCGGCGCGGATCGCGTCGCGGCGACGGCCGCGGCGGCGATACATGCCCCAGGCGAGCCTGACGCCAATCATGGTGAGGACGCCGCCGATCGTACCGGTCAACGCAGTACTCCGGAACGTAGCGACGCGTGAGTTCGCGTGGCGTCAGCTCCCGGGCCCGGGACTCGAGCTGCGTGATCTTGCGATCCAGCTCGGCCCGCGTGTGGCTCATCTCTGCTCGGATGACAGCCGCTTCGCGATCCATTCGGAGTTCTCCTTCAGAGTGGTGACGGTTTCTTCGGGCACCGCGTGGACCTCGCGAAGCTGTTTCCGTCCCGACGACAGCGTCACGAACCCGATCAGCGCGAGCAGCACGGCAACGATCAGGAAGCCGGCCCACACCGGCCAGTTCAGGAGGTCGGCGACGCCCATTGCGATGGCGATCAGCAGGAACGTGGCTCCGAACGAGCAGCGCGCCGATCGCGACACCGAAGCTCATCGCCGCGGCGCGTGCCCGCGTGGCCTGTTCGCGGATTTCCACTCGCGCCAGCGCGACTTCCTCGCGGATGAGTGTGCGCAGGTCCATCAGAATGCCGCGGATGAGGCCGCCGAGCGATTCTGCCTGGGTGATTTCAGGGTTCATGCAGCTCTGTCAGCAAGCGGAATGCCGAACCGGCACGTTCCCCAACTCCCAAAGAGCCGACTCCCAACACTCGTGTTCTGGGGGTCCTGCTCTGGGTAAGGTCGTGTTGAATTGGGAGTTGGAGGAACGAAGGCCCTTGGGATTCGCAGAGTGGGAACGATCAGCTGCCCGCAGGAGGGGGCTCGATGTGAATGACGACGTCCATCAGTTGCGGAAACTTCGCCATCAGCTTGTCTTTCACGACGTGCGAGGTCTCGTGGGCCGTGAAGAGCGGAGTGTGCGCGGTCGAGCCAGAGGTGCAGGTCGAGGAACACGTAGTCGGCCGACCCGCGCGTCCGGATCTTCTCGCAGCCGAGCACGCCGGCCACCGACTGGACGACATCGCGCACCTGACGCTCGTCCATCATCATCTCGTCGCTCGAGAATCCGCGAGGCTTCCTGCGCGATGCTCCAGCAGGCGTGGCCGATGAAGCCGGCGACGAGCAGCGCCGCCATCGGGTCGAGCAGCGGATAGCCGGCCCAGACGCCGAGCAACGCGCCCAGCACCGCGCCAGTACGTCAGCACGTCGCTGCGCGTGTGCTTCGCGTCGGCCAGCAGGACTTCGCTCTTCAGCCGCCGTCCCTGCCGCAACTCGTAGGAGACGACGAACAGGTTGACGACCAGCGTGACGGCCATCAGCGCGATGCCTCCGGGAAATACCCGCGGCGTGCCGCCGTGGAGCAAGCCGATCCGTCGCCGCGCGCAGCACCTCGACGAGCACCAGGATCAGGAACACCATGATCCCGATCGACGCCATCGTTTCGTACTTGCGGTGGCCGTACGGGTGGTTCGCGTCCGGAGGGCGGCTGGCGACCGAGACACCGACGAGCCCGACGACGTTGGACGCCGTGTCGGTCAGCGAGTGGAAACCGTCAGAGATGATCGAAACGGTTCCTGAGTAATAGCCGAGGGCGATCTTGGCCACGGCGACGGCGAGGTTGGCAAACAGCACCCGCCAGAGGACGGTCGAGACCTGGGAGTAGCGGTCGAGTCAATGCGAAATGCAAAATTCAAAAAGCAAAAGGACGTTGGCCCAAACGAAAACGGGGCGAAGTCGTGCCGACTTGCGCCCCGTGATGCAAACACACGGTGTTTGCATTCTTCAATTTTGCATTTTGCATTGAGAGGCCCGCGACCTGCGTCAGAACACGCGAGCATGTGGCAGCGGCCACCAGCGCAGCTGGACCTTGCCGATGATGTACTTCTTCGGCACGAGGCCCCAGTGGCGGCTGTCGGAGCTGTTGTTCCGGTGGTCGCCCATGACGAAGTAGTAGCCCTCTTTCACGACCTCGGGGCCGTAGTCGTCGTGGCTGCGGAACTCCGGGCGGAACGAAGCTGTCGTCCATCGGCACGTCGTTCACGTAGACACGGCCGTCGACGATCCGGACGGTGTCACCTTCCTCGGCGATCACACGCTTGACGAACGACTTGTCGGGGTTGATCGGGTAGTAGAGCATCACGATGTCGCCGCGGCGCGGGATGCCGATCCGGTACGCGAACTTGTTGACGATGAGCCGATCCTGGTCGGCCAGGGTCGGCGCCATGCTCTGTCCTTCGACCCGCGCGACCTGGAAGCCGAAGGTCACGATCAGCGTGGCGTAGACAGCGGCGGAGGCCAGCGTCTTGAACCAGGCGATCAGCTCGTCTTTCCAGACGTTGAGGCGATCGAGCACCTGCTGCGCCGGGATCCTCGAGCTGGGCGGGCGACGCCGCCGCCTCGGCCGCCATGCGCCTCCACTGTCGGGAAAGACGACAGGGCAGGAAATGGCTGGAAGGCGGCGGGTTCGGCGATAACCGGGCGGCACGTCGCTCTGAACCGGCCCGCCGGCCTCCGGAAAGGACATCTGGACCGGTTCGAAGGCGGCTCGCTCAGAGCTTCAGGTATTCCCGCAGCCGTTTCGTCTGGGCGCGGCTGACCGGAATCTCCGTGCTCCGGGCGTCCTTCATCCGAAGGATGTAGTTCCTGCTGAACCAAGGGACAATCTCCTTGATCTTGTTGATATTGACCAGGTGGGACCGGTGCACCCGCCAGAACACGGCCGGATCGAGTCGTGCCTGTAAGTCGTCCAGAGTCCGATAGTTGGACGTTCCCGTTACCTGCCCTGTCACTATGTTAATCGACTCGTCGGCCAGAGACGCGAATATGATCTCGTCGGCCTGGACGAGCATGAACCGCTCGCCGACCTTGACCGCCACCTGCTCCCGGCGAACCTCACGGTCCGCCATCAGTCTTACGATTCGTTCCAGTTGGTCGTTTAGCGGGCCAGCCGCCGGCCGTTCGCTGCCAAGCCGCTTGCGGGCCCGCTGCAGCGCCTGTTCCAGCCGGCCCGCGTCGACCGGCTTGAGCAGGTAATCGACGGCGTTCACGTCGAACGCCGCGATCGCGTGCTGGTCGTAGGCGGTCACGAAGATCACCCCGGGCGCTTCCTCGCCGCGATCCAGCAGCCGTCGCGCGACTTCGAAGCCGTCGAGGCCGGGCATCTGCACATCCAGGAAGACGAGGTCCGGGTCGAGCCGGTCGACGGCCGCCACCGCCTCCAGTCCGTTGCCGGCCTGCCCGACGATTTCCACTTCTCCCAGCTGCTCGAGCTGAAAGCACAGCTCCCCGCGCGCGTGCTGCTCGTCGTCAACGACCAGAACCCTTAAAGACATTTGCGATTTGCGATTTGCGATTTGTGATTGTGAGTCGCGAGTGTGAATTGGAGCGTCTGGGTGCTCGCGGTTGGGAGTTGGCAGTTGCCAGCGTCCGTCAGGCCGTGATCTGTTCGGTGGCCAGCATCTCCGGTACCTCGATCTGTGCGCGCGTCCCGTTGCCCGGTTCGCTGTCCAGCCGCAGCTGGTAGGTGGCCCCGTAGATCACCCGAAGCCGCTCGCGCACGTTGGCCAGCCCGATGCCGCTCGACATCGGCTGGTTCAGTCGATCCAGCACGAATCCGATCCCGTCGTCCTCGACTTCGATGATCGCGCGGCCGTTGTCGCGGTGACTGCGGATGATGATCGAGCCGGCGCCGAGCTTGCGCGACAGCCCGTGCTTGATCGAGTTTTCGACGAGCGGCTGCAGGATCATGCTCGGGACGATCACGTCGAGCGTGTCGGGACTGATCTCCTTCCTGACCGTGAGTTTCGGTCCGAAGCGGACCACCTCGATAGCCAGGTACTCGTCGATCGATTCGAGTTCCTCCCGCAGCGAGACGAAGTGCTGGTGACTGCTGAGCAGCCGGCGCAGCAGCGCCGACAGCTTGATGATCAGCATGCGCGCCGTGTCGGGCTCCGAGCGGATCAGCGACGAGATCGACGTCAGCGTGTTGAACAGGAAATGCGGGTTGATCTGACTCTTGAGCGCCTCGATCTTCGCGGCCAGCAGCAGGTGTTCCTGCTCCTGGAGCCGGTGTTCGATGCGGGCGCTGTTCCAGATCTTGATCGGCGTCGCGACGGCGAGCACTGTGGCCAGCAGGAACGAGCACCGTCATCCACGGCTTGCCGGACGCGCCGAGGATAGAACAGCCGGTCTTCGCCGAAGCGCGTGCCGAGCGCCTGTCGCAGCAGTTCGAGCGCCACCGGCGCCAGCAGCAGGATGACCTGCCAGTTCGGTTCCAGCTTCCGCACCATGTGCCAGACGTGCTTGTGCAGGTCGATGAAGACGAACGGCGTGAACTGCCAGATCGCTTCCTTGGGCGCGGCTTCGCGTAGACCGCCGCCCGCAAACCCGCACCCGACGGCGAACGGGAGCGCGATGAACTCGCCACCGAGCAGAAGCGCCGGGATCGCGACCAGCAGCGCCGACCAGCGCGCCGGTGTACGGACCGGCGATGAGCCCGGCGAGGAAGGCGCCCTCGAGCGTCAGGTCGGCCGCGTCGTAGTGCAGCAGCAGGCGGAAGACGACGCCGGCGGCAAGCGGCAGGCCGATCGCGAGCATGAACACCATGCGATCGAGCCAGCCGCGCCGTTCGAAGATCAGGATGTGCCGGAACCGCCGGTACCGCGCGACCATCGTCGCCAGCACGGCCATCACGGCCAGCTTGACGATGAGCGTCGTCAGCAGGAACTGGTCAGGCGTGAGAAACCGTCCCCCCTGAGCTTCTTGCAGCACGGGGGGATTGTACAAACTCCCAACTCCCAACGGCGAAAGCATCCTCAACTCCCAACGGGCTACAGCTTTCCAACTTCCAACCCCGTTCGTTGGGAGCTGGGCGAGCGCGGCAGTTGGGAGTTGGGAGTTATCGACTTATCATAGGTGCGATGATTCGCCCGCTGATTACCGGCTTCCTGACCACCTTCCGGCACATGTTCAGGCCGAAGGTGACGGTGAACTACCCGTATCAGAAGTTCCCGATGTTCCCGAAGTACCGCGGCAAGCAGGTGCTGATGCGGGACGAGAACGGTCTCGAGAAGTGCGTCGCGTGCGGCCTGTGTTCGGTGGCCTGCCCGGCCGATGCTATTTACCTCGAGGCGGCGGAGAACGACGGCACAGTGATGGCCGGACCGCGTTACGCGCAGGTTTACCAGATTCACAAGACGCGCTGCATCTTCTGCGGCATGTGCGAGGAGGCCTGCCCGGTGTCGGCCATCTTCATGGGCAAGGATTACGAACTGGCCGTCTACAGCAAGGACGACTTCATCTGGGACAAGGCGGACCTCCTGGTCGCTCCGCCCGCCGGCGCGGTCGCGCCCGCGGCTGTCGCTCAGTAGGCTGAGCCTCGTCAGGCTCGCCCTCGCGGACCTGACCTGGTCCGCGCCACGGGCCCTGCAGGTTCAGCTGTCCGATGCTCATTGGCGCCGTCGCGGATATTCACGGCAACTTCGAGGCGCTGGCCCGCGCCATGCTGCGACACTCGGACGTGCCGAACTGGATTTGCGTCGGTGATCTCGCCAGTCGCACGGGTGCGTATCCCGAGCCGCCGGCCCCGCTTTTCTGGATCAAGGGCAACAACGAGGAGTTCGAACGCATCGCAGAGTGGGAGCGCGGAGGCGAACAGCCGCGCAACCTGCACTACATCCGAACGGAACGGCCGCCGCCGTCGGGCCGCTGCGGGTGGCCGGCCTGGGCGGCACATTCGCGCCGACCTGGTTCGACACCCCAGCCGCGAAACTGCCGCACACACCGCGTGACGACAAGCGGCGCCATTTCGTGCGCGAGGAAACCGAGGCGTGCAAGCGCCTGTCGGGAATCGACATTCTGATGACGCACGAAGCAGCACGACCGTTCATTCTGGTCGACGAGGGCACACCGGGACCGCCGCGACGACGCGATGCGGGCAAGCCGGCGATCAACGACGTTATTGCGACGCTGCAGCCTCGATTACATCTCTGCGGGCACCATCACAGATTCGTCGAAACCACGCGCGAAGGCGTGCAATCGGTGTGCATCGACCGCATCAATCGGTCGTATCTGCTGATCGATTCCGACACCCTGAGCTATGACAAGGTCGAGAACACCGCGTAAACAAGGCTTGTTCCGTAGTCCGCCGGGACGATATAGTGCCTGCGGCCTTCATAACAACCTCAGCGGAGGAGAGCCAACGAATGGCGCTGTTCGAACGGGAAAACTCTGATTTCGGAGCCGATGTCGGCACCCGTGCCCTGTCGGTAACCGCCGTTGAGAACGACTTCGTCGAACGCGTCTACGAAAAGCTCGCCAGCGTCTACGACCTGACTTTCGGCCCGACGCTTCATCCGGGCCGTCTCGTCGCGCGGGATCGCATGGGCATCAGGCCCGGCGACCGCATCCTCGAGGTCGGTGTCGGCACGGGAATCAACACGTCGCTCTATCCGCGCAACTGCCACATCACCGGAATCGACCTGTCGACATCGATGCTGGAAAAGGCGCGCGAGCGCGTGAAGCGCGAGTCGCTGCGCAACGTCCGCCTGCTGGAGATGGACGCCGCCACCCTCACCTTCGCGAATGACTCGTTCGACATCGTCTACGCGCCGTACCTGGTGAGTGTCGTGCCGGACCCGGTTCAGGTCGTCAAGGAAATGCGCCGCGTCTGCCGGCCGGGTGGAAAGATCATCATCCTGAATCACTTCCGCAGCGCCAACCCGGTGCTCTCGCGCATCGAGCGGGCCATCTCGCCGTTCACCGTGCACATCGGTTTCAAGTCGGATCTCGACCTGCCCGGTTTCCTTGCCCAGGCGGACCTGCAGCCGATTTCGATTGAAAAGGTGAACGTCCCGAAGATCTGGTCGCTCGTGACGTGCGTGAAGGAGTCCTGAGATCAACCACGAAGGTCACGAAGAGCACGAAGACTCAGCAAGGGTTGATGACCCTTCGTGACCGTCGTGAGCTTCGTGGTTCAGATCGTTAGAATTTGGCTTTGGGGCGGCCGCGCGGTTTCTTCGGCGGCTTGTCCAGCGCCTTCAGCAGGATCTCCGCAGCGACATCGGCGCCGTTCGTCTCCGGCTTCTTCTTGATCTTCGGCTGCGCCAGCAGCTTGTCGATGTGTGGCTCCCACTTGCCGGAGAACAGATCGTCCTGAGCTGATAAAGGCGTTGCGGACGTACTTCGGCATCTCCTCGACGAGAACCTCGTACTCCGGGAAATGACCGCGTGACGTATAGAGCAGGGCGGCGTCGTTCGCGATCGCTTCGGAGATGACGCCGTAGCCAGGCTTCGAGATGACCGCTTCCGATGCGCCGACCAGATCCTCGTAGCGCACACCCGCGTCGTACATCCCTTCCTCGTTGATGATGACGAGGGAGCCCTTCCTCTCCGTGAGCGCTGCGGCGCTGCGCGCCCGGCTCATCGGCACTTGCGCCGTCTGCAACACCGTGTACTTCTTGAACTTCGACAACGCCTCCGTGTCGAGACTCTGAACGCCGTACCCGCCGAACGAGGACAGGACGAACGGCTTCTCGGTCGGCAGCTTCAGGATCTTGACCACTTCCTCGCGCGACTTCGACGCATGGCGGGCGACGAATGGAATGTCCTTGACGTTCGAGAAGCTCTCGAAGCCGCCCCACATCGGCAGCCTGAGGGCCATCGACGCCTTGGAGTAGGCACCCCGAATCGCGGGAAGGAGCGACGGCGCCAGACGCACGCGCGGGTAGTCGGCGTAGACCCAGTCCCAGGTGAAGTTGCCCAGGCCGATCGACGCGATTCCGGCGGAGGCGCCGACCGCAAACGCCAGCGGCGGAATATCTCCGACGATCAGGCCAGCGCCCAGCTCGCGAAGCACCCGGGTTTCGCTCGCCGCCCGCGTGACCAGGTCGCTGTGAAACGCCGCCGCGCGCCGGATCGAGTCGGCCTCGTCGAGCGTGAGCGCGTCAGCCTGGACGACGCCGGTGTCGCATTCCAGGGTGCTGAACTGGACCTTTCCCTTGACGCTCAGATCGAAAAGCCAGCGCGGTGCGGACGTGCGCACCCCGACCCGGGTTTCGGGTCGTCTGGCGAGGATGGCGTTGATGACCTCGATCGAGCGTGACGCGTGCCCGAGGCCGTGACCGGAAATGTAAAAAACGATCGATGGTGCCAATCAGCTCTCGTTGCGGAAGGCAACCTGGATGACCTGCTCGAGGGTCTCGGCGGGGACGAACGTCATTTCGTCGCCGCACTTCCTCCGGCAGTTCGGTCAGGTCTGCTTCGTTCATTGCCGGCAGGATCACCGTCCCGATACCAGCGCGTTTTGCCGCCAGGACCTTTTCACGGATGCCGCCGACGGGGAGTACCAGGCCGCTCAACGTGATCTCGCCAGTCATCGCGACGTCCTGCCGCACCGGCGTGTTTCGCGCCGCCGACAGAATCGCCGTCGCCATCGTGACTCCCGCGGACGGACCATCCTTGGGGATGGCGCCCGCAGGCACGTGCACGTGCAAGTCGTGTTTGGCGAGGAAATCCGGTGAGATTCCCAGTTCGCCGGCACGCGAGCGGATGTGACTCAGCGCCGCGCGGGCCGACTCCTGCATGACGTTGCCCAGCTGGCCTGTCAGAATGATGTTCTGGTTTCCGCCTGGAAGCAAGGTCGCTTCGATGAAAAGGACGTCGCCGCCGGTTTCCGTCCATGCCAGGCCGGTGGCCACGCCGGGCCGGGATGTCCGGAACGCGACTTCCTTCCTGAACCGCGCCGGCCCCAGGTAGTCGTCCACCTGCTCGGTGTCGACCAGCGTCTTCACCAGCAGGCCGCCTTCCGGCGGATGCGTCGCGATGCGCGCGGCGACCTTCCTGGCAATGGTCCCAAGCTGCCGCTCGAGGTTCCTGACGCCCGCTTCGCGCGTGTATTCGGAGATCACCAGGCGCAACGCGCCATCCGTGATCTCCATGGAATCGGGCGGCAAGCCGTGATCAGTGGTCTGCCGCGGCAGCAAGTAGCGCCGTGCGATGTGGACCTTTTCTTCTTCGCTGTAGCCGGACAGCTGGATGATCTCCATGCGGTCGAGCAGCGCCGGATGAATCGTGCCCGAGCTGGTTTGACGTGGCGATGAAGAGCACCCGCGAGAGGTCGACCGGCACCTCGAGGTAATGGTCGCGGAACGAGTGGTTCTGCGCCGGATCCAGCACTTCCAGCAGCGCCGCGGCGGGGTCTCCCTGATAGCCAGCCGCAATCTTGTCGATTTCGTCCAGCATGAACACCGGGTTCATCGAGCCGGCCTGTTTCAACCCCTGGACGATGCGACCCGGGATCGAGCCGATATAGGTCCGCCGGTGGCCCCGCATCTCCGCCTCGTCGCGCACGCCGCCCAACGAGATCCGCACGAACTTGCGCGACATGGCGCGGGCGATGGAGTGACCGAGCGATGTCTTGCCGACGCCGGGCGGGCCGACGAAGCACAGGATCGGCCCCTTCATGTCGCCCTTGAGCTTGCGGACGGCGAGGTATTCGACGATGCGTTCCTTGACCTTGTCCAGGTCGTAATGGTCCTCGTCGAGCACCTTCCGGGCCTCGACGGGATCGAGCCTGTCTTCGGTCGTGGCCGCCCACGGCACATCGAGCAGCCAGTCGATGTACGTGCGCAGCATCTGGTACTCGGGTGACGCGCCGCTCATGCGCGCCAGCCGATCCACCTCGCGCAATGCCACCGCGTTCACCGCTTCCGGCAGCTTCGCGTCCTCGACGCGCTGGCGCAGCTCCGCCAGCTCGTTGCCCTCACCCTCGCCCAGCTCCTGCTGAATCGCCTTCATCTGCTGCCGCAGGTAGTACTGACGCTGCGCGTCAGTCATCTCCTGCTGTGCCTGCGATTCGATCTTGCCCTTCAATTCCAGCAGCGAGACTTCGCGCGTCACCACCTGGGCGACCATCTGCAGCTTCTTGACGAGTTCGTTCTCTTCGAGGAGCGCCTGCTTGTCCGCCGGTTTCATGTCGAAGAGCGTCGCCAGCACGTATGCAAGCCGGAGCGGGTCTTCGATGTTCATGACCACGCCGCGCAACTCTTCCGACAGACCGGAGGAGGTCGAGAGGGCTTTCTCAATCAATTCCTGGATGCGGCGAACGTGCGCGTCTACTTCGATCGGACGCTCGGTGTTCTCGGGCAGCGGGGTGATCTGGGCCCGCATCGACGTGCCGGTACGGGTGACCACGTCGGCGCGGACGCGCGCCACTCCTTCGATGATGATGTTGACCCCGCCAGGGACCTTCGCCATCTGACGAATCATCCCGACGGTCCCGACCTTCTTCACGTCGTTTGGGCTGGGATCGTCCTCGTCGTTGTCCTGCAGCAGCAGCAGGACCAGCCGGTCGGCGCCGAGCGCGCGGTTGACCGACTCGATGGACACCGGTCGGTTGACGGCGAGCGGCTGCAGACGTAAGCGGGAACGCGACCGTCCGTCGGAGCGGAAGAACGGGAAGTTCTGATGGAAGCGGCGAAGTGATCGGCTCGGCCATTGGCGGGCTGTCCTGAATATAGTCCGATAATCCCCAACTCCCAACGCCTTGGCGCGCCCAAATCGCAAGAAGCTGAGATGGCTCGCGGTCTGCGTCCCGGAATCGGGAGTTGGAGATTGGAAATACGTCAGCCGTCGGAAGTTAGCGTTTGTTGTACCCTCGAAGCGTGGACGAGCGACAGTTCTTCACCGAAAAACCTGAACAGCGGTCGGCGCGCTACCAGTGTCCGCGCTGCCGCCGCACCAACGACTATTCCGTCCGCTGGGTGCGCCGCACGCGCAAGGCGCAGGTTCCCGCGGGTGCCGACTCCAGGGATCGCGCGATGTTCGCCAAGGTCAAGGATCACCTGGTTCGCGTCGACGACATGGTCGTTTGCAAATCCTGCGGCAAACGTTTCGACGTGCCGTCACATCGCAACATCGTCTTTCTCGAGGAACTGGAAGGGTTGCCGAAGGACGTCGAAGAGGACGAGGAAGAAGAGCTTTGAACCACGAAGAACACGAAGAACACGAAATACTGCTGTTCCTTCGTGTGTTTCGTGCCCTTCGTGGTTGAGTCGAGTACACCCCGGGAAACAAACGCCATCGAACTGACTCGGATGTACTCGTCGTATTTGCCGGCACTCGCCAGACGCAGCGATCGTTCCTCGAGCGGGATCGCCATCAACAGATACGCGCAACTGACGAGCGCAAATACCAGCCGCGTATTCGTCATCGTCGGCACTCCGAACACCATCAGAAACCAGCCGAGATAGATGGGGTGGCGCACCACGCCGTAGGGTCCCGTGGTTTTAAACTCCCAACTTCCAACATCTTCGTTCGGCCAACGCCCAAGCGTCTGTGGTCGCGGATTCGCACCTGTTTGGGAGTTGGGGAAGCGAAGCCGTTGGGAGTTGGGAGTTAAGACCGCCCGTACGCCAGCCAGCTCCCAGATGTCGATCACGCCGGCACTGCGCACCGAGAGCCACGCACCGGTCACCAGCGCGCCATAGAGCAGCCAGCCGAACGGCGGCGGAACCTGCCACGGCACGCCGTCGACCGGACGCCAGAGCGCGCAGACGCCGATGAAGAGCAGGCTCGCAATCCAGACGTAGAACGGAACGTTCGAGTGACGGCGGTACGATTCGTGCGACCTGCTGGCGCACGCGCTCGCGCGCAAACACGCTATGGTGCAGCGCAAACAGCGGTGAACAGGCCGAGATCCCAGACGATCGCCGTCGCAGCCGGGGACGTCTGCTGGTTTTCCCCGAAGGTAAACGCGTACGTGAAGAGGAAGTAGGCTCAGGGCAAACACGAACAGCAGCGCGCCGCCCCAGGCAAACGCCAGCCCGAACGACGGCACCCGGTCGGCGGGTGAGTCCACGACGCTCGATTATAGTGACCCGGATGTCGCGCTCACGTCGGCCTGTCCGGTTCCAGCGGTGCTGGTGCGTTCGCGGACGCGTCGTCATCACCGGCATAGGCGTCGTCTCGCCGTTCGGCGTCGGACGCGAGCAGTTCTGGCAGCACATCAGTCACGGCTGCAGCGGCGACGCGGGCGATCACGCAGTTCGACGCCTCCTCGTATCCATGTCAGGTCGCCGCGTGGGTCCCTCCCGTCAGCATCGACGATGCGTTGCCGCTGGACGGCGATGACGAGCACGATGGCCGGGCCGATCCGAAGCGATATTCGCGCGCGGCGATGTTCGGCGTGATCGCGGCCCGCGAAGCGTGGTCCGATGCGGGACTCCGGGCCGGTGAGCCGATGCCGGCGTGGTGATTGGCAGCGGCGGCGGCGGCATCGACGTCGGCGAGAAACAGTACGAAGACTTCTTCGTCACTGGCGGCCGTCACGTCACGCCGTACGCGATCGCCGTCGGCATCTGCGGCATGGTGTCGAGCGAGATTTCGATCTCGCTCGGCCTTGCGTGGCGTCAGCCACGTGCTCTCGTGCGGTTGCACCAGTTCGACGGATGCGATCGGTTACGCGGTATCGCTGATCCGGTCGGGTGAGTACGACGTGCTGCTCTCCGGCGGCACCGACGGTTGTGTCCTCCCTGGCATGATCTTCGGCTTTTCACGGATGCGAGCCGTCTCGACCCACTACAACGATCGTCCCGCCACGGCCTCGCGGCCGTTCGATCGTGGACGCGACGGCTTCGTCCTCGGCGAGGGTGCGTGGATGTTCGTCCTCGAAAGCGAGGAGCGCGCGCTCGCGCGCGGTGCCACCTGTTATGCCCGCGTCGAAGGCTACGGCTCGACCTGTGACGCCTATCACCGCGTCCAGATGGATCCGGAGGGAGCGGAAATCGTCCGCTGCATGGAGATGGCGCTGACGAGAGCGCACCGCTCGCCGAAGGAGATCGGCTACGTCAACTATCACGGCACGTCGACGCAGTTGAACGATGCGATCGAGTCGCGCTGCGTACGGCGGGTGTTCGGTGCGCATGCGGACGATCTGCCGGGATCGTCGATCAAATCGATGATCGGACATCCGCAGGGTGCCAGCGGCGCGTCGGGTGTGGCGGCGACGGCGCTGGCCCTGCAGCGCGGCGTGTTGCCGCCGACCATCAACCTCGACGATCCGGATCCGGCCTGCGACATGGATTTCATTCCGAAGCAGCCGCGCCCGCAACAGATCGACGCGGCGCTGTGCAACTGCCTCGGTTTCGGATCGAAGAATTCGGCGCTGGTCCTGGGCCGTGTATGAAGAAAGCGGCTCACGGCCCACGGCTCACGGCTCGCAGCTTAAGGACGGAAGGTCGTTGCCACGCGCTTACCGCATCGGTTCGGTCAGCCGTAAGCCATTGGCTGGGCAGCCATGAGCCGTAGGGCTGGGGAGTTGGACGCGCGACAGCCGTTGGGAGTTGGGAGTTGATGCCGGACGTGTTGGTCGTCGGCGCCGGTCCGGCCGGGAGTATCGCCGCACTCCTTCTCGCACGAGCCGGCATCCGCGTCCGTCTGATTGACAGGGCGAAATTTCCTCGCGACAAGTTGTGCGGCGACACGGTCAACCCCGGATCGATGGCGCTGCTCGATTCAGTCGGTCTCGGCAGCCGCATCCGCGCACTCGGAATCCCGGTCCGTGGCATGACGGTGACCGGCCCGAATGGTGCGCATGTCGACGCGGACTATCCGGCCGGCATTGCGGGCGTGGCGTTGACGCGCCGACTCTTCGATCACACGCTTCTCGACGCCGCCATCGCTGCCGGCGTTCGGTTCGACGACGGTGTCCTGGTGTCGCGTCCGCTCGTGTCCGATCAGGATCGCGTTGTCGGAGTGGCGAGGAGAGCGGGTGGCATCGATCACGAGGTTCGTGCGGCCGTGGTGATTGCGGCTGACGGCCGGGCGTCGCGATTGGGATCGCTGCTCGGCCTCTCGCGGTTTGCCGCACGCCCGCGTCGCTGGGCGTTTGGCGCCTACTTCGACGGCGTGGCCGGCCTGGCGCAGCGTGGCGAGATGCACGTTCGAGCCGACGGGTACATCGGTATCGCACCGCTGGCTGGTGGCCTCGCCAACGTCTGCGTCGTGCGAAGCCTCGCCAGGGCGCAATTTCCACATCTGGATTCTGCTGGCGCTGACCATGAGAGGTCTGCGACAAAGCTCGCCCCACGGGGACGTTTCGCGGACCTGATCGCGGACGCGATTGCCTGTGATCCGCACTTGCGCGGCCGATTCGCGCACGCGCGACGGGTCTCCGCGGTGACCGTGCTCGGCCCGCTTGCCGTCGACGCGACCGGTGCCGGACGCCCGGGACTGCTGCTCGCGGGCGACGCCGCCGGTTTCGTCGATCCGATGACCGGTGACGGACTGCGGTTCGCGCTTCGAGGCGGCATGCTTGCCGCGGAAGCGGCGATGCGGGAGATCGAGACTGGCGTCGCGCAGCACGCGGCGCTCGCGGACGTCCGGCGGCGAGAGTTCGCGGGGAAGTGGCGGGTCAATCGCGCGTTGCGCACGCTGGTCGGGTCTCCCGCCGGGGTTGCGCTGGCCGCATGGATGTCGCACTACTCGGATCGGCCTATCCGGTCGCCTTGTCGCGATTGCGGGCGACGTAGCTCTCGCCGCCGATCACCGTTGCCACAAGGCTCCGCCGGGCGCAAGGCTCGCATGATTGCGGTGATCGCCCTCGGCATCATGCTGCTCCTGATGCTGGTCGAGCTTCGAATTTCGCAACGTAACGAGCGCATGCTGCTCGGGCCACGGCGCGTATCAGCCGCCCGATCCCGTCTACGCCCGATGCGCATCGTCTACCCCGGCACGTTCGTCGTGATGGCGATCGAGGGAGCGCTCAGGCCAGAATTCGAGCAGCGGCGTTCTTCGTCGCCGGCGTGGTGATTCTTGCGGCGGGGAAGCTCATGAAGGCGTGGGCGATTCGATCACTCGGTGACCGGTGGACCTACCGCGTGTTCGTGGTGCCGGGCGCGCCCGCTGGTGCGGTCGGTCCGTATCGCTGGATGCGCCATCCCAACTACGTCGGCGTGATCGGAGAACTGGTCGGGTTTGCGTTGCTTGTCGAGGCTCGCGTCACGGGACCCGTGGCGGTTCTCGTGTTCGGCGAATTGTTGCGCCGGCGAATCCGGGCAGAGGAGCAGGCACTGGGGCTCAGCAGGTAGACGCGCTGCCCCCTCGCTCCCAGCTCCCTGTTCCCCGCCCCTGCGCCCTGCCCCTGTCCCCTGGCCCCTGCGTAGGCCTTATACTTCCCCGAGTCCAATGACCAAACGCTCAGTTCTCCACGCGTTTGCCGTCCTGGCGCTGTTGCTCACCAGAAGCACGCTGCCGTCGGCGCAGACGCGCAGCGGCCCGGTGGACAACGCCGCGAACCTGATGAGAGCCGGCCAGTACGACCAGGTCGAACCGCTCCTGCGCGACGAGAAGGATCCACGCGCGATCGCCATGCGCGCGCGGGCGCACATCGCGCGCGGCCGCTACCAGGAGGCGGAAAAGCTGCTCACGCCGGCGGTCGCAGCGGCACCCGGAAGCGACGCGGCGTTGGAACTGGGGCTGCTGCAGGTTTATCTCGGTCGCCGCGATGAGGCGACGCGCACGCTGAGCCGGGTGGTCAACGGGTCGCAGTCGCGTACGGCGCCTGACCTGCTTCGGATGGCGCAGGCGGCGCGCGCGCTCGGGCGTTTCCAGGACTCGAACACGTTTTTCCGCGACGCCGATCGCGCCCAGCCGAAGGATGCGGCGATCAACACCGCCTGGGGCGAGTTGTTCCTCGAGAAGGCGGAGAAGGAAAACGCCCAGAAGTCGTTCGAGATCGCGCTGCGAGGCCGACGCCAACAATCCGGCGGCGATCATCGGCATGGCGCGCTCGCCTCGGATACAGATCAGCCCGCCGCCGCGCAGCTCGTCGAGCGGGCGCTCAAGATCAACCCGAACTACGTGCCCGGCACACCTCCTCGCTGTCGGAGATGGCACTCGACAATCGCGAGCGGCAGGACGCGCACGCGTCGATCGACAAGGCGCTCGAGATCAATCCGAACAGCCTTGAAGCGCGCACGCTCGATGCGGCGCTTGCGTTTCTCGAGGATCGCAAGAGCGAGTTCGACCAGAAGGCCGAGGCCGTCCTGAAGCTCAATCGGGCCTACAGCGAGGTCTACCGGGTGGCCGGCGATCACGCCACCCGCAACTACCGCTTCGAGGAAGCGATTCCGCTCACCCGCAAGGCGACTGGCGCTCGAGCCGAACAACGCCCGCGCCCATGCCGATCTCGGTCTGGAGTTGCTGCGCGTCGGCGACGAAGCGGCCGCCCGGACCGAGCTCGAAACCGCCTACAAGCTCGATCCGTTCCAGAGCAGCCTGGTCACCAAGAACCTGCTGACCATGCTCGACAAGGTGGACACGTTCGTCACGGTGCAGGAAGGCGACGTCACCGTGAAGTTCGATCCGGCCGAAGCCGGCGTCATGCGCGAGCAGGCGGTGCCGCTGGCGCGGGAGGCGCTCGACGCGCTGTCGAAGCGCTGGAACTTCAAGCCCGAAGGGCCGATCCTGATCGAGATGTTCCCGGTCCACGACGACTTCGCCGTTCGCACGCTGGGGCTGCCCGGGATGATCGGTGCGCTCGGGCGTCTGCTTCGGAAAAGTCGTGGCGCTCGACTCACCGCACGCGCGGCCCCCGGGTGAATACAACTGGCAGCCGACGTTGTGGCACGAACTGGCGCACGTCATCACGCTGCAGATGTCGAACAACCGTATCCCGCGGTGGCTCAGCGAAGGCATCTCCCAATGGGAAGAGAAGCGGGCGCGCCCGGAGTGGGGCTGGGAGATGGACGTGTCGTTCGCTCAGGCGCTCGACCAGGGCAAGGCGATCAAGCTGGACGAGCTGAACGAGGCGTTCGGCGATCCGAAGCTGATTTCGCTGGCGTACTACCAGGCCTCACTGGTGGCGCAGTATCTGGCCGAGACGTTCGGCGAGCAGGCCTTGCACGCGCTGGTCCGCTCGTACAGCAAGGGCATCACCGACGAGCAGGCGTTCACTGAGGTGTTTGGTCAGACCATCGCGCAGGTGCAGGTTTCGTTCGACGCGAAGATGCAGCAGACCTATGCCTCAACGCGCGCCGCGCTCCAGACGGCCGAAGTTCGACGGTACGCCGGAGCTCGACGATCTGAAGAAGATGGCCGAAAGCCAACCCGGGCAGCTTCCCGGTGCAGATGGGACTGGGTGTCGCGCTGGAAAAGGCGGGGGATCACGCGGCGGCAATCGCGGCACTCGAGCGCGCCGCCGCGCTGATGCCGCGCGCGACGGGTGCAGACAACCCCAACAAGCTGATTGCCGCGATCGCACAGAAGCAGGGTGACAGTGCGCGCGCGATCCGCGCCCTGCAGGACGTGCTCAAGGTCGATCACGACGACGTCGACTCGGCGCGCGAGCTGGCATCGCTCGTCGCCAAGACCGGTGACACGGCGCGCCTGGAAGATGCCTATCAGCGCGTCGTCAACGTCGATCCGTTCGATGCCGCCGCCCAGAGCGCGCTCGGCAAGTTGCTCATGCAGCGGCGAGACCACGCACCAGCCGTACGAGCGTTCCGCTCCGCGCTGGCCTCGAAGCCGGCCGATGCCGCGGTCGCGCACGTCGATCTTGCGGAGGCGTACCTGGCGCAGGGCAACCGCGCCGACGCGAAGACCCAGACCCTGCAGGCGCTCGAGATTGCGCCGTCGTTCGAGCGCGCGCAGGACCTGCTGCTGAAGCTCGTCGACGCGGCGGAGAAATAGAGCTGGAATTGACGAATTGACGAATTGACGAATCGACGAATTATTGAGATTGGCGGTCAGGACTTGAATCCGCATTTGCAATTCGTCACTCCGTCCATTCGTCAATTCGTCAATTGCTATCGCTCCTTGTCCCACCAGTCCACACGCTGACGTTCAGGTCTCCTGAACACGAACACACCGGCAAGACCGGCGACGAATCCGGCGACGTGAGCCCAGAACGCGACGCCGCCGCCGGACGGACGCGTGGCCGCCGTGGCAATCGACCCCACCCCGCTCAGGAACTGCATCAGGAACCAGATCCCGAGAAAGAGAATCGCCGGCACCTCGATGATCTGGATGAAGAAGAAGATCGGCAGCAGCGTCACGATCCGCGAGTGCGGGTACATCACGAAGTACGCGCCCATCACCCCGGCGATTGCGCCGCTGGCGCCGACCATCGGGATCGTCGAGTTGGGACTCATGATCGTCTGGACGAGCGCCGCCGCCGCCCCGCACAGCAGGTAGAAGGCGACAAAACGGCCGTGCCCCATGCGGTCTTCGACGTTGTCGCCGAAGATCCACAGGTACAGCATGTTCCCGCCGACGTGCATCCAGCCGCCGTGCACGAACATCGACGTCAGCACGGTGATCCACGAGAACGCCGCAGGGATCAGGCCGAACGCGATGATGAACTCGTTGGTCGACCGCCCCTGCAGGAAGCCCGGTATCGCTGCGCACAATCCGCCGGGCTGGAATCCGAGCGGGTCCGGCTGACACGCGTCGAGCAGCAGTTCCAGCACGAACACCAGCGCGTTGACGACGATGATCGAGATCGTGACGACGGGGACGGTGCGCGACGGAATGACGTCGCGAAGCGGAATCATCGGCGGACTGCAGGCTTCAGGGTGCGGGCTCCGGGCTGGTCGATAGTACGATGACCACCCGTGACCTGGCGAGCGTTACTGACGTGACCCGATCGCTGCGGCGCCCCTGGCTGGTCACGTGGCCGGCCTGCAGCCTGAAGCCCGGAGCCCGAAGTCCCCGATGAAATGTACTCATTGCGGCGCCACCATCGCCGACAAGGCGCTGATCTGCTACCGCTGCGGCAATGCGACGACGGAACCGCGGATCAAGCCGCCGGACGACGTCTCGCTGTTCGAGAAGCCTCGGTCGGTCGCGCGTTCCGCTCGTCGCGGTCGTGGTGCTGATTCTGCTCGCGCTGGTGGCCGCCTGGGCGCTGGGTCTGCTCGACCCGTTGCTTAGCCGCGCTCTTTGACGCCGGCGGAAATGTCCTGCAGCGTGTCGCCGGTACGGCGATCCTTGCCCTCCTTCACCGCCAGGTCGCCAAGCGACACGATGCCGACCAGCTGGTCGTTTTCGACCACCGGCAGTCGGCGCACTTGATGTTCGCTCATCAGTTCGTTGGCTTCGCGCGTCGACATGTCCGGCGTCACGGACACCACGCCAGTCGTGACGATGTCCCGAACCGGTCGGCTGACGCTGCCGTCCGTCGGCCACCGCGCGAACGACAATGTCGCGGTCGGTCACCATGCCGATCGGACGGCCGTTTTCGACCACCGGAACGGCACCGGTGTCCTCGTCGCGCATGATCCGGGCGGCGCTCTGAATGGAATCCTGCGGCGAAACCGTACGCGGGTTTGGCGTCATTACCTCTCGAATATTCATGGGTCGGTTCTCCTCTTTTGTCCTGATCCGTTCGAGCCGTAGCAAGCGGTACGCCCAACACGGCTCAGACCTATAATTGGCGCGTGATTCGCCGGCTCGTGGTGTTGACGGTTGTTGCCGCATTCGTCGTGTTTTGCATCGTCCAGGACCGCGTCACTGCCGCCGGCGCCAGTCGATATGCGCTCCAGGCGCTGGCCGCCATCGACCATCACCAGCCGGTGCCGCCAATCGATTCGGTCATGCGCCCCGCCATTCGGCGGTCCGTCCGTCTCGGGCTCGCGTCTGCCGGTCTCGTCCTGGCAACAGGACTTGGCACAGCGGCGTTCGTGGCGCGGATCCGCCGTGGATAGCGCCCTCGTCTACGACTGGAATCGGACGAACCGCCTCCCCGTCCGCCTGAGGTCATCCTCAACGACGAGACGCTGCGGGATGGGTTGCAGTCGCCCTCGGTCCGGGCGCCGTCAATCGACCAGAAGCTGCATCTGCTGCACCTGCTCGACCAGACCGGGATCGACACCGCCGACATCGGTCTTCCCGGCGCCGGACCACACGTGGTGCGAGACGTCGAGATGCTGGCGCGGACGATTGTCGAGTCGCGTCTTCGCATCCGGCCGAACTGCGCGGCGCGCACTGTGATTGCGGACATCCAGCCGATTGCCGACATCGTCCAGCGCACCGGCGTGGCGATTGAGTGCTGTTGCTTCATCGGGTCGAGTCCCATCCGTCAGTACGCCGAGGATTGGACCGTCGATCACCTGCAGCGCTGCACCGAAGAAGCGGTCGGGTTCGCCGTGCGGCAGGGACTGCGCGTGATGTATGTCACCGAGGACACGACTCGGTCGGACCCCGAGACCATCCGGCGCCTGTTCACCACCGCCGTTCGATTCTGGCGCGTCACGACTCTGCATCGCCGACACCGTCGGTCATGCCACGCCGGCCGGCGCGAGAGCGGTGGTCCGGTTTGCCCGCTCGGTCGTGACAGACACGGGAGCCGACGTCGGTATCGACTGGCACGGGCACAACGATCGGGACATGGGGACGATCAACGCGCTCGCCGCGCTCGAGGCGGGAGCGTCGCGCGTGCACGGCACGATCCTCGGCATTGGCGAACGGGTCGGGAACACGCCGATGGACCTGCTGATGGTCAATCTGGTTCTCATGGGCTGGATCGATCGCGATCTGACGCGCCTGAACGAACTGGTCCAGGCGGTGTCGGATGCGACCGGCGAACCGATCCCGGACAACTATCCCGTGTTCGGGCGTGACGCGTTCAGGACGGCGACCGGTGTCCATGCCGCAGCGGTCGTGAAGGCCTTTCATAAGGGTGACGCGGAGCTGGCGGACACGGTCTACTCCGGTGTGCCGGCGCGGCTCGTCGGCCGCAGTCAGCAGATCGAAGTCGGTCCGATGTCCGGCAAGTCCAACGTGGTGTTCTGGCTGGAGCGGCACGGGCTGCCGGCGGACGACGAGACCGTCGAACGGATCTTCCGCCGCGCCAAGACCTCGATCACCGTCCTGACCGAACAGGAAATCATGCGTGAGATCGAGGCGGCGCGCGCCTACGCGAGCACGCGCCTCGACGCGTGAGTGCCGGTTCCGCCCGCGGGCTCTGGACTCGGCGCGGCCGCGTACACGATCTGGGGTCTGTTCCCGCTCTACTGGAAACAACTGGAATTCATGCCCGCAGGGCAGATCATCGCGCACCGGATCGCCTGGTCGTTCGTGGTGCTGATCCCGGTGACTGGCCGGGTCGACCTGGCGATTGCGGGTCGGCGGCTCCGGATCGGCGAGCATGGCAGTGTCCGGTGCGTCCGTGGTCGTCTACACCGTCGCTGCGCTGCTCATCGCGGTCAACTGGTTCACGTACGTCTGGGCGGTCAACCACGATTACGTCGTGGAGACGAGCCTCGGCTACTTCATCACGCCGCTCGTGAACGTGCTCCTCGGTGTCGCGGTGCTGCGCGAATCGCTGCGGCCGGTCCAGTGGGCGGCAGTCGGACTGGCGGCGGCTGGTGTGGCCTACCTGACGACCGTGTACGGTGCGGTGCCGTGGATCGCGCTGGCGCTGGCGATCAGTTTCGGGACCTATGGGCTGGTGAAGAAGAAGGCGCCGATGCCGCCGTTGCCGGGATTGACGCTCGAGACCGGGTTGCTGTTCGTGCCGGCGGTCGCGTTCCTGCGTGTCAGCTGATATGCGCGGAGTTGGGGCCTTCGGCCACGTCGGCGTGCTGCCGACGATACTCATGGCGGGTGCCGGCGTGGTGACGACCGTGCCGCTGTTGATGTTTGCGACGGCGGTCAGGCACGTGCGGCTCTCGGTGATCGGGATCCTTCAGTTCATCGCACCGACGATTCAGTTCGTCCTCGGCGTCTTCGTGTACCGCGAGCCGTTTTCCCGAAGCCAGCTGGTCGGGTTCGGCCTGGTGTGGACGGCGCTGGCAGTGTTCGCGGTGGAGAGCTGGCAACAGAGAGGAAATTGAAGATTGACCAATTTGAATATCGAATCATTGATGGAGTCACTTCAATGAATTGGTCAATGTTCAAATTGATCAATCGCCAATCTTACTGATCCTGCATGATCTCAATCCGCCCTGCGGCTCCCTCCGAAGCGGACATCGTCCATGACATGCTGCTCGAAGCGGCGGGATGGGTCGACGCTCTTGGTGTGGTCATGTGGGAAGCGGGCGAGCTCGATTTTGCGGCGGTTGCCGGCGAGGTTGCGGCGGGGCAGTTCTACATCGCCGACGTGGACGGCCGCGCGGCCGGAGCGATCCGATTCCAGGCGGAGGACCTGCTGTTCTGGCCCGACATCGAGCAGGCGTCGTCGGCGTTCGTACACCGCCTGGTGGTCAGACGTGAATTCAAGGGAGCCGGTGTCTCGACCGCGCTCCTCGAGTGGGCGGTCGAACACGCCCGCGGTGTCGGGAAGACATGGCTGCGGCTCGACACCGATAACGACCGGCCGAAGCTGAAGGCGCTGTACGAGCGCTTCGGGTTTACGCTGCACAGCTACCGCCAGGTGGGCCCATACTACGTGGCGCGGTACGAGTACCGGCTGACATGAAGTACGAGCATCGAACCGAGCGGGTGCTGCCCCCACGCCATTTTCTCAGCCGCCTGGTGGTGCACGCCGCCTGGGGAGCTGTGGCAATCGCCGTGTCTGACGCGCTGGGTACGCTCGGCTATCACCACTTCGCCCGCTTCAACTGGGTGGACGCGTTCCTGAACGCGTCGATGCTGCTCGCTGGCATGGGGCCGATCGGCGACCTGCCGAACGATCAGGCGAAGCTGTTCGCCGCGCTGTTCGCGCTGTATTCGGGCCTGGTGTTGATTCTGCTCGCCGGGCTGATGCTGGCGCCGGTGTTCCATCGCGTCCTGCATCACTTTCATCTGGAGGACAAGTAGCCGGTAGCTGGTAGCTGGTAGCTGGTGGCCGGTAGCCGGTGGCCGGTGGCCGGTAGCTGGTGGCTGGTAGGTGGTCAGTGGTAGGTGGGGTGGAACGGGCCATCCGACCGTGGCGCGGACCTTGTCAGGTCCGCGCTGATAGTTCTGGAACGGCTCGCTGCACGCGTGCGGGGAAGCCCGGTTCAGCGGGAGAGACGCTTCTCGATATCGGGCAAAGCGGCTAGCACGACATCGCCGACGATCTTCAGGCTCTTCTCGCTCACGTGCTGGAGGTCGTCCTGCGCCGTGTGCCACTGCGGATAATCGAGATCGATGATGTCCACGGAGGGCACGCCGGCATTGACGAAATGCATGTGGTCGTCCTCGATGGCGGTGATTTCGTTGGAGAAGGTGCCGCGGTGTCCGGTACGCCCGGCCGCGTCCCAGACGATGTCCACCAGCCAGGGGGTGGAGGAGGCATCGCGGCGGATCAGCAGATCGCGGTCGCCGATCATGTCGAGGAGCACCAGCGCCTTGATTCCCGCCAGCGTGCCGGACTTACGCGCCGCATCGACGTAGTAGCGGCTTCCGTAGGTGTTATCGGGATCGCGCCACTCCCAGTTCACCGCCTCCTCGCCGTCGAGGAACAGCAACTCGATGGTGAACTCGTTCTGGCGGGCGGCCTTGAGGACGCGGCCGATCTCGAGCAGCGCCGCGGTCGATGACGCGGCATCGCTGGCGCCGACGAATTTGAACGCCGGCGACCGCTTGGTGTCGTAATGGCTGGCGAGAATGACGCGTTCGGCTCTCCGCCCCGGGATCGTCGCGACGAGATTGATCATCGGAACATCGCCGGCCGGTGTCTTCGCCACGAAGGCCTGCTCACGGGCCTCGAGGCCAGCTTTCTTCAGTTCCGCGATGATGTAGTCACGACACTGCTTGAGCGCCGCCGAACCAGAAGGCCGCGGTCCAAAAGACACCTGTTTCTGGAGGTGGGCCCAGGCACGCGCCGCGTCGAAGGCCGGCGGCGCCGGCAGGTGCGAGCTGGACTTCGCGGGTCGGTGCGAACGTGAAGCCGGTCGGTGCGAGGGAGATGCTCGAGGGTGCGAGGCTGACGCGGGCGGGTGCGAGGGTGACGCTAGCCGGTGCGACGCTGACGCTTGCTGGTGCGGGGCTGACGCCGTGCTGGTGCGAGCGTGTTGCCCGCTGGTGCGAGCCGGACTTCGCTGGTCGGTGCGAACGTGAGGCCGGTCGGTGCGAGGGAGATGCTCGCTGGTGCGAGGCTGACGCGGGACGGGTGCGAGGGCTGACGCTAGCCGGTGCGATAGTGGCGCTCGCTGGTGCGGGGCTGACCCTCGGTGGTGCGGCCTGTACTTCGCTTGTTGGCGCGAGAACGACGGGCGTGGGTGCAGTGACGGGTTCTGTTGGCGCGGTTATAGCGTGAGCCCCCGCCGCGCCGACAAACGCAGCGATCACGAGCGATCGGCGCATGCCCCCCAGGAGCGCATGGCGCGAACGGACGCGGCCGTCAACCGTGAATCGCACCGACATGATTCAAATTCCCATGAACGAGCATCAGCCTCGCACCATGCTGCTCGGTTGCGCACCGACCTGAATCACTCTCGCCCCCGCGGGTCTCGCGCGCCGGCACCCCGCAAGCATCAGTCTCGCACCCACGGTCTCGCGCGCTGGCACCCGCACCCATCAGTCTCGCACCATCGAGTGTCGCCGTCGCACCAGCGTCGTTCAGCCTCGCACCAACGAGTGTCGAGTCTCGCCCCCGCCAGGTTCAGCCTCGCACCCCACGAGTGTCGAGTCTCGCACCGACATGAATCACGCTCGCACCAATGGGTATCGAGTCTCGCACCATCGAGTGTCGCCCTCGCACCAGCGTCGTTCAGCCTCGCACCATCGAGTGTCGCCCTCGCACCCCACGAGTGTCGAGTCTCGCACCCGCCAGGTTCAGCCCCGCACCATCTATGAGCGTTTCGCCAGCGGCACGTAGTCGCGGCGCGTCGCGCCGACGTAGAGCTGGCGCGGCCGCGCGATCTTCTGCTCGGGGTCGAGCAGCATCTCTTCCCACTGCGCGATCCAGCCCGATGTCCGCGGAATCGCGAAGAGCACCGGAAACATCGTCACCGGGAAGCCCATCGCCTGGTAGATCAGGCCGGAGTAGAAGTCGACGTTCGGATACAGCCTGCGGGTAACGAAATACTCGTCCTCGAGCGCGATCCGTTCCAGTTCCAGCGCGATGTCGAGCAGCGGGTTGCGGCCGGTGACCGCGAACACCTGGTCCGCGGTCCTCTTGATGATCGTCGCCCGTGGATCGTACGACTTGTAGACGCGGTGGCCGAATCCCATCAGCCGGCCGTCGCCGGCCTTCACGCGCTTGATGAAGCCGGGGATGTTCTGGACACTGCCGATCTCGTTGAGCATCCGCAGTACGGCCTCGTTGGCACCGCCGTGCAGCGGCCCGTACAGCGCCGCCGCCGCGCCCGCCATCGCCGAATACGGGTCGACGTGGGAGCTGCCGATGCCGCGCATCGCGCTGGTGCTGCAGTTCTGTTCGTGATCGGCGTGGAGGATGAACAGGATTTCAAGGGCGCGTTCGAGGACCGGGCTGACGTGGTATTTCAGCTCGGTCATCTTGAACAGCATATTCAGAAAGTTGCCGGTGAAGCTCAGGTCATTGTCCGGATAGACGTACGGCCGGCCGATGCTGTGCCGATACGCGTAGGCGGCGATCGACGGCACTTTCGCGATCAGGCGGTAGATCTGTTTCTTCCGCGACTGCTCGTCGAAGATGTTCTTGGCGTCGGGATAGAACGTCGAGAACGCGCCGACGGTGCTCAGGAAGACGCCCATAGGATGCGCGTCGTACTGGAAACCCTCCATCAGCTTCTTGATGTTCTCGTGCAGCATCGTGTGGAGCATGATCTGCTTCGTCCACTCCTTCAGCTGCATGTCGGTCGGCAGTTCGCCGAACAGAATCAAAAAAGCCGTTTCCAGGTAGGTCGAATGCTCGGCCAGCTGTTCGATCGGGTAGCCACGATACTCGAGGATGCCTTTGTCCCCGTCGATGTAGGTGATGCGGCTGCGGCAGGCCGCGGTGCTCATGAACGCGGGGTCGTAGGTAATGAGACCGGTGTCGTGCTCGCCAGCCTTGATCTGCTTCAGGTCGGTGGCGCGAATCGCTCCGTCCTTGATGGCGACTTCATACTGCTTGCCTGTGCGGTTGTCGGTAATCGTGAGCGTGTCGGCCATATATTGGTTGGTGGCTCGTGGTTAGTGGTTCGTGGTCGCGAGTGACCGCTGCGGCGCGCGTTCACCACTAACCACCAGCCACTAACCACCAACCGTCATGAATCAGCGTCGGTATCCGTATCGGCTTCCGGGACCGGCTCTGCGGCGATGCTATACCGTCCGTCCGCCCACCGCGCCAGGTCCGCGTTGCGGCAGCGTTCGCTGCAGAATGGCCGCCACCGGGGGTCGGCTGGATGCTGACGGCACAGGACGCACAGCGGAGCCTCGCCCATCCGACCCATTCTAATCAATTCGTGATTCGTGATTTCTTGATTCTTGATTGGGGCGGCGCCCGGCTCATCGCCCGTTATTGTCCAACCCCGAACCCCGAACGCCGAACCCCGAACCCGAATCACGAATCACGAATCACGAATCACGAATCACGAATGTGAAGCCTCAGCTCTCACACACCAGCCTGACCGGGCTACCCATCAGCCGCTCGAACGGCTGCAGATGGCGGGTGGTCGCCCACACTTCGAGCTCCGCGTCGCTGTTGGCCCGCAGCTGCATCACCAGGTCCGTCTCGCCCTGACGCAGCTCGAGGCCGGTGATCACCTGGCCATGGCTGCGGTCGAGGCTTTCAGCCACGCGCAGGATCGACGCCAAGGCGCGGACCGCCCGTCGTCCACCAGCGTTGAGCCGGGCGAATTCGGCGTGCGACTTCCGCGGCACGCCACGACGGTGGTATCGGGCGATCAGCGCAATCACCTCGATCTCGTCCGGCGAGAACCCGCGCAGGTCGCCGTTCTTGACCAGGTAGTACGAGTGCCGGTGGTGACGGGCGAAACTGATATGGGCGCCGATGTCGTGGAGCAGCGCGGCGTACTCGAGCCATTCACGTTCGCGGTCGCTGAGGCCGTGCACCTCGCGAGTCTGATCGAAGATCGCCAGCGCCAGCCGCACGACATGTTGCGAGTGGTCGGCATAGTAGTGACATCGTTCCGCCAGTTCGAGCACGCTGCGCCGGCGCACGTCCGGAATCGAGCCGGCGTGCGCGATGTGGCGGCGGTTGCGGCGGATGTAGTCGAGGATCAGTCCCTCGCGCAGGGCCAGGTCACACAAGGTGAGGTCGTCAGCACCGAGCCGTCGCAAAATGGTGTCCACCAGAATCACGCCGGCCACTGCCAGGTCGGCCCGGCGCGGATCGAGGGCGGGGATGGCCAGCCGTTCCTCCAGGTTACTGGCGACGATGTCCTTGCGAATGCGGCGAATCAACTTGGCCGGAACGCGCAGGTTGCGCAGCTCCTCAGGCGCCGCTCCGCGCGCGGCCGCCATGGCGACGGCGCCGAGACTGAGAATCGTCCCGGACGTGCCGATCACCCGGTCGAAACCTTCTGCGGTGATTTGATCGCAGTGACGGCCGATGGTGTCGCGGATGTGACGCGTCAGCTTGCGTTCGTCGCGCTCGCTGATCGGATCGGATTTCACGAACCGCTCGGTCAGACGAAGCACCCCGAGCTTGAAGCTTCGTGCGATCTGGCTTCCGGTGGCTGGGCCAGCTGTGAGTTCGACGCTTCCACCGCCGACATCGATCACCACTGCACGCCCCGCTCCGACGTCGACGCCATAGACCGCGGCCAGGTGAATGAGTCGGGCTTCCTCGGATCCGCGAATGACGCGGGGCCGGATTCCGGTCTCGCGGGCTATCCGGGCGAGGAATTCGCCGCCGTTGCGCGCTTCGCGCGTGGCGCTCGTGGCTGCGGCGAGCACCTCTTCCACGCCGTTCGATTCCGCTAGCTTCTTGAAACGAACCAGCGTCTGCAGCCCAAGCTCGATCGACTCGCGCGACAGCGCCCGTCCGCCGAGCCCGCCGGCGCCCAGTCTTACCATCACCTTCTCGCGATCGATCACCTCGAACGAGAGATCCGGGCGTACCTGGACCACGATCATGTGGATGGAGTTGGTGCCGATGTCGATAGCCGCGATGCGCAAGGGAGCGAAGGAATCTACGGATTGGCGAATTCGCGAAATGACGAAATGTGGAGGCGACGGCTAGAAAGCCGACGGTTCGCCCGTGTGTAAATTCGTCGATCTCATCGTTCTATAGTAAGTCGCAATGACGACGCCCCGACGCTCGCGGTCGACGCTGCTCCTGCAGCAGCGGGTCACGGCGATCCGGCGGATGCTGCCCGGCGCGCGCGAAGGCGACGTCCGCGCCATCCACCAGGCGCGCGTCGCCACCCGTCGCCTGCGCGAAGCGTTGCCGCTGATCTCCGCCGGTAAGGCCGGCCGACGCCTCGAACGGGTGGCGAGGAGCCTGACCGGTGTGCTCGGCACCGTGCGGGAACTCGATGTGGCATTGCAGATGCTTCAGGAGCTCACCAGGAGCAACGGCGCACCTGCGAGCGCGATCGCCGCACTGCGCAGCGCGATCAGCAATGAGCGCCTGATCCTGCAGCGCGACGCAGCGAAGCAGATCGACGCGATCGACATGGAGCGGCTCGAGCGGAAGGCGGTGCAGGTCCTGGAGCGCAGGGCGGTTGAGGGCGCGGACCCGGTCGATCGCCAGGCGCGGGTGCTGGCGGCCCGTCGTCGAGCGGCTCGCCGGGCGCAGCTCGTGGAGGCGGCTGTCGATGCTGCGGGTGCCATCTACCTGCCCGACCGGCTCCACCAAGTCCGGATTGCCGTGAAGAAGCTGCGCTATGCGCTCGAAATCGTCCGCGACTTGATCCGTTCGCGCGCGGAAGCCCGCATTCGCTTTCTCAAACGGATGCAGGCCCTGCTTGGTCGCATGCACGATCTCGAGGTGCTGATTGCCCGCACGCGCGGGCTGCAGGCCGCCGCCGTGCACGATTTGCAGCTGTCCGCCGACCTCGATCAGCTGGTGCGACGCCTGGAAACAGAGGCGCGCCAACTGCACGGCCGCTATCTGGCGCAGCGGCGCGCACTGCTCGATCTGTGCAACCGCGTCGTCGCCGCCGGGGAACCGAGGCAGGTGGCGTGAACAATGCAAAATGCAAAAATGCAAAATGGAAAATGCAAAATTGGGAAATGCAGACTGCCGAACGCCACTTTCCATCGTTTTGCATTTAGCATCTTGCATTGAGTCTTTGAGATGAGCGCTCCCTGCGAGTTGTATCTGGTCCGGCATGCGATCGCCGCCGAACGTGGCGAGGAGTGGCCGGATGATGCGAAGCGTCCGTTGACCGAGCGCGGGATGGCCCGGTTCAAGGAAGTCGCCAAGGGTCTGAACGGACTCGACGTGGCGATCGACGAGGTATTCACCAGTCCCCTGATCCGCGCGAAACAGACGGCGGATCTCCTCGCGGCCGGAATCACCGGAAAGCCGACGGTCAAGCTGCTCGATGCGCTCGCGCCCGGGCACACGGCCGTCCAGGTGATGTCGCAGCTCGCGAAATCGGCGAAGCGGCGGCGAATCGCCCTCGTTGGTCACGAACCCGATCTCGGCGAGCTTGCTGCGCACCTGGTCGGCGCGCAACGCGCCATCCCGTTCAAGAAGGGCGGCGTCTGTCGCATCGACGTCGAGTCGCTGACGTCGCGCCGCGCCGGATCGCTGATCTGGTTTGCGACACCCCGGATGCTCCGCCACATCGGCGAGTGACCGCTCCGCTCGTCGTCATCATCAACCCGATTTCCGGCACCGGCGGCCGGCGCGACGTGGTCGACCAGCGTATTCGTCTGGCTGAATCACTCGCCCGGGATCACGGTATCCCCGTGCAGGTGCTCGTGTCGGGTTACCGGGGACATGCCCGTGAACTCGCCGAAGGAGCGCTGGCGGCCGGGGCGACGACGATGCTCGCGTGGGGCGGTGACGGCACCCTCAACGAAGTGGCATCGGTACTGGCGTTCCGCGATGCCACCCTCGGCGTGGTTCCAAGCGGCTCGGGAAACGGACTCGCGCGGGAACTGGGCATTCCGCTGAACCCGCGTGAAGCCTTCGCCGTCGCGCTGGGACGGTCGGAGCGGACGATCGACTGCGGCGAGCTCGATGGTCACTTGTTCTTCAACGTCAGCGGCATCGGGCTCGACGCCCGTGTCGCTCACGAATTTTCGGCGCATACCACGACGCGCCGCGGTTTCCGTCGCTACCTGGAGATCACCGGTCGCGAGTTGTTCCGGTATGTGCCGGACGAACATACCATCGCAGTCGACGGCACCGTCATGCGGTTGCGCGCCCTGATGATTGTCATCGCCAACGGAAGGCAATACGGCAACGGCGCCCTGATTGCGCCGCACGCACGGCCGGACGACGGCGCCCTCGACGTTGTCGTGATCGAAGACCGCCCGGCCTGGCGCGCGCTGTTCCAGGTGCCCTACGTATTCTCCGGCCGGATCGCGCGCGTGCCCGGCGTGACGATGCTGCGGGGTGAATCGATCTCGATTACGTCGGGTCGGCCGGTCATCTTCCACGTCGATGGCGAACCGTTCGTCGGCGGCGTCGCGCTGCACGGTCGCGTCCATCGCGCAGCGCTGCGCGTCCGGGTGCCGCCGGCACGAGGTTGAAAAACCGTGACAACTCCCAACGGGCTTCGCGGAGTCCAACTCCCAACTCCCAACGGTCCAACTCCCAAGATTCTCTGCGCCTGGCAGGAGGGGTGCTTATTGGGAGTTGGCTTTTTTGGGAGTTGGGAGTTGTTAGCTAACAGCCCTATCTGCCCTCGAGAACCCGCCGCACTTCTGCGATGAGCGCGTCCGGCGGACAGGGTTTGGGGACGAACCAGTCGCAGCCGGCCAGGGTAGCGCGTTGCAGCTCACCGGCGCCGTCGTGCGCGGTCAGCGCGACCACGGGTATGTGCGCCGTGTGAGTGTTGGCCTTGAGGCGGCGGGTTGCCTCCCAACCGTCGAGCACGGGAAGGCTGAGGTCCATCAACACCACATCAGGCGCATGCGCGGACGTGTATGAGATCGCGTCTTCGCCGTTGGCCGCTTCGATGACTTCAAAACCGCCGATGGCGAGCTGCTCGACGTACAGACGCCGCAGTTCCTCCTGATCTTCGACGACGAGAATGAGCGGACGCTCGCGCTCGGTCGAGTGCACGGATGACGCGGCCATCGGGCGATTATCCCATGTGTGCTGTGTCGCTCGGACCTCATCGGGTCAACGGGTACCAAGCTCTGGTAGTATCGCGTCCACATGACCAATATCGGAGAGACCTTGAGGCCCGCAGCCGGCCTCGAGGGAGTACAGCGCTGGTTGCCGGCGCTTCTTTTACTGTTCGTCGGGTCTGGCTGCGCGGCCCTTATTTACGAAGTCGTCTGGCTCCAGTTGTTGCAGCTTTCGATCGGCTCGTCTGCAGTCTCCGTGGCGATTCTGCTCGGCATCTTTATGGGCGGCATGTGCCTCGGCAGCCTGCTGCTGCCGAAGTACATCGATCCGCGTCAGCATCCGCTTCGCGTCTACGCATTTCTGGAACTCGGCATCGGGCTGTTCGGCATCATCGTCCTGTTCCTGGTGCCGGCGATCGGAAATGTCTACACGAAGCTCGCCGGATCCGGACAGGTGAGCCTGCTGCTGCGCGCCGTCGTGGCCGGCATCTGCCTGCTGCCGCCCACCCTGCTGATGGGGGCGACCCTGCCGGCGATTGCGCGGTGGGTCGAAACCACGCCGCGCGGCGTGTCGTGGCTCGGCTTCTTCTACGGCGGCAATCTCGTCGGGGCGGTCGCTGGGTCGATGCTGGCGGGGTTTTACCTCCTCCGCCTGTACGACATGGCCACGGCAACCTATGTCGCCGTGGGGCTGAACGTTCTCGTATCGCTGATCGCTTTGGGCATCTCGTCCATGGCGCCATACGACGGCGAGGCGGGAGCGCAGCGGCAGTCGATCGTGCTTGGCGGCAACCGCACGGTCTACGTTGTCATCGCGCTTTCGGGTCTGACGGCGCTTGGCTCGGAGGTGCTCTGGACGCGTGTCCTGTCGTTGCAATTCGGCGCAACCGCCTACACGTTCTCGCTCATCCTCGCCGTGTTCCTGGTCGGGCTCGGGATTGGCAGCACCCTCGGGTCGGCGCTCGCGCGCAACTCGACCGGCGCACGATCGGCCCTTGGCTGGTGCCAACTCGGCCTGTGCGTGGCGATTGCGTGGGCAGGGTTTCAGACCAACGCGTCGCTGCCGTTCTGGCCGATCAATCCGTCGATCTCGACCAACCTCTTTTACAACTTCCAGCTCGATCTCGTGCGCGGCTTCTGGGTGATGCTGCCGGGGGCGATCCTCTGGGGCGCCAGTTTCCCGCTGGCGCTCGCCGCGGCCGCGGAGCCAGGGCAGGATCCGGCACGACTGGTTGGCGGGGTGTACGCCGCCAACACGGTTGGCGCCATCGTTGGTTCGCTTGTCGTCGGCCTGGTGCTGGTGCCATGGGTCGGCAGCCAGGTCGCGACGCAGGCGTTGATCGGCGTGGCTGCGCTGTCGGGCGTCATCATGTTGATGGCGATCCCGGCGCCGCTGCTGCCGGTTCCCGCCCTGGTGATTCTGGTCGCGTTCGGTGCAGGACTGATGGCGCGAATGGTGCCGGCGCTGCCTGGCATCCTCGTCGCCTACGGCCGTTACGCCGCCACGTGGGTCGGCCAGAACGAGATCATCTACTCGGGCGAAGGCGTCACCGCGTCCGTCGCCGTTTCACGTACGCCGAACGGCGTCCTCAACTACCACAACGCGGGCAAGGTCCAGGCCTCCAGTGAACCGCAGGACATGCGGTTGCAGCGGATGCTCGGCCACATTACGACGCTGGTGCCCAGGAACCCGGCGCGGGTGGTCGTGATTGGCTGCGGAGCGGGAGTCACGGCCGGCGCGGTGTCGGTCGACCCGCTGGTGAAGAATCAGACGATCGCCGAGATCGAGCCGCTGGTGCCGTATGTCGTCTCGAAATACTTCGGCGAACACAATTTCCACGTCGTCGACAACCCCAAAGTACACATCCATCTGGATGATGCCCGTCACTACCTTCTGACGACCGACGAGAAGTTCGACGCGGTTACGTCGGACCCGCTCGATCCGTGGGTGAAGGGCGCCGCGACGCTCTACACGCGCGAGTTCTTCGAGGTGGTCAAGAATCACCTCAATCCCGGCGGAGTCGTGACGTTGTTCGTGCAGCTGTACGAGAGCAACGAGGCAGCAGTCAAGAGCGAGGTGGCGACCTTCCTGGAAGCATTCCCGGACGGCGCTGTCTTCGCGAACACCGCCAATGGTCAGGGCTACGATCTGGTGCTGTTCGGGCAGCTTGGCGGCGGCCGAATCAATGTGGACGACGTGCAGAAGCGGTTGTCGGATCCGGCGAACGCGGCGATTGCGAATTCACTGCGCGAGATCGGGATCTACAACGCCATCGATCTGTTCGGCACGTACGCCGGCGGCACGCGTGACATGAAGAACTGGCTGAAGGATGCGTCGATCAACACGGACCGCAACCTGCGGCTGCAGTACCTCGCGGGTCTTGGGCTCAACCTGTATCAGAGCGATCCGATTTATAAGAGCATGATTCGCGAGAGCCGTTATCCAGAGCAGCTGTTCGAAGGCTCTCCGGAAACGCTGATGGCGCTGCGCCAGCGCATCACCGAATCACTCGGCGGGCGCCCGCAATTCTGACAATGAAATTGGCGATTGACCAATCTGAACATTGAAACATTGCCATGTTTCAATCGTGACATTGGTCAATCGTCAATCCCATGCCCCTCACACCACCGTGCCCGGCGCGATCGTGCCGAACTTGGGGACGACGATGATTCCGCCGCGGATGTAGTAGCCATCGCCGTCCGCCTGCTCGATGCCTTTTTCGTTGACCAGGCGCGACCCGTCGCCAATGCGCGCGTTCTTGTCGACGATCACTCGGTCGAGGACGCAGTCGCGGCCGATGCCCATCACTGGCTGGCCGTTGGCGCCCACTTCGTCGTAGGTATCGGCCCCCAGCAGAACCGAGTTCGTGATGCGTGAGCCCGAGAGCACCAGCGCCCGGACGCCGACGACCGAGCTCGAGACATCGCAGCGATCGAGAAAGCAGCCTTCGGCGATGACGGAGTCGGTGAGTCGGCAGTCGGTCAAACGCGACGCCGGCAAATGACGCAAGTGGGTATAGATCGGCCGGCGCGGATCCCAGAAGCGGAAGGGTGCCGCCGGTCTTCCCAGCATGACGTTGGCCTCGTAGAAGGATTCGATGGTTCCGACGTCGGCCCAGTAGCCGCGATAGAGGTACGGCTTGACGCGGTACTTTCCGAGCGCGTTCGGAATCAGTTCGCGACCGAAGTCGTGCCCCGGCTCGCGATCCAGCATCTCCAGTAGAACTTTGCGGGAGAACACGTAGATCCCCATCGACGCCATGAACGGTTGCTCGTCCCGGTGCTCGGCGAACGTCGCGTCGGGAGGGATGCTGCGGCCGATCTCTGACAGGCGGGCGGCGTTCGGCTTCTCCTCGAAGGCGCTGATCTGGCCGTCCTGAGTGAAGCGGAAGATGCCCATCTGTGTCGCGGTGTCCGGGTCGACCGGCTGGGCGGCAATGGTGATATCCGCTTTCGCCGCTTTATGCGCGTCGACCAGCTCGCAGTAATCCATGCGGTAGAGGTGATCGCCGGCGAGGATGAGGTAGTGCTCGGCGTCCTGTTGCGTGAAGTGCCGGGCCGCCTGTCGAACCGCATCGGCGGTCCCTTGATACCAGTTGGGATTGTCTGGGGTCTGTTCGGCGGCCAGGATCTCGACGAACCCGCCCGAGAACCGGTCCAAGCGATAGGTGTTGGAAATGTGCCGGTTCAGCGACGCCGAATTGAACTGGGTCAGGACGTAAATCCGCCGGATGTCCGCGTGCAGGCAACTGCTGACCGGGACGTCGATCAGGCGGTACTTGCCGCCGATCGGCACGGCCGGTTTCGATCGCCGCGCGGTGAGCGGAAACAGACGCGTGCCGGCGCCGCCGCCCAGGATGATTGCGATGGTATCGCTCGTCATGGTCTGCATACAAAGTTAGTGCAAGCCAATCGCCGGTCGCCACCACGCTCGAGCTTTCGATGGAGTCCTGCGCGATCGCGGACATCACAACGAGTCGGTGTGTGCGGGAAGCAACGATGTGGAAGGCGGCGATGTAACGCACGTGCGACATCGTGCCAGCAGGACGAGGCGATCGTGCTTCCGGTGGCTCACGGGTTGCAACCTTTTTCACGCGTAACGAACGACCGCCACACAGGTATCAACGCAATGCACACGTCACCCGTCACTTTGACCTCCCGCCAGATTGCCGTCTTCCTATCGCACCTTCCGGGTGTTCGTGACGCAACGGTTGCCGACATTCATGATGCCCGTGTGGCCACCCGCCGGCTGCGCGAACTGCTGCCGCTGGCTGCCGCTGAAACAGGAGCGTCCACGCGAAAAGCATGCGAGGTCGTTGGTGATGCCGGGCGCGCACTTGGCACGGTGCGCGAGCTGGATGTGCTGATCTCGCTGTGTACCGACCTCGGCGATCTCTATCCGCGTGCTGCCGGACCGCTCGCGACTACGCGCTCGAGGCTGCTGCTCGAACGCGAGAACGCCGCTCGCAGGCTGATCAAGCGTTTGGAGACGTTGGACCTCGAGCACTTGCGCGAGGACGCGCTTGCCCACGGCCATCAGCGCCCGGCCAGCAGGGAGTGGCATCGTGAACTCGGCGGACGGATGGAGACCCGCGCGACGAAACTCGGGAACGCGGTGGTGCATGGCAGCGGCGTCTATATGCCCAATCGTCTGCACCGTGTCCGCATTCATTTGAAGAAGCTGCGGTACCTTGCGGAGATCGCCATCGACACGGGTGTCTGGCGGCCCGCACATCTGCGACGTGATGCGGCGCGCGTGCAGGACCTGCTAGGAGAGATGCACGATCGTCAGGTGTTGCTCGAGCGACTCGATGCGACGGATACCGATCCCCTTCTGCTCGCGACACTGCGCGCTGACCTCGCGCACCGGCACCGGTCCTATCTGGCGCAACGCGATCGGCTGCTTGCCATCGTCGAGGCGTGCCGGCGGTTTGCTGCACATCCGAGAGGGCGGCGGGTTCGTATCCTGTCGAGGGCGGCTGCCGCCTTGCTCATTCCCGCCGGTGTGGCGTTGCTGGCCGCACCAGCGAATTCGCAGACGCAGGAAATCTAAACTCCGGCCATTCGGCCGGACGGCGCTGCCACCACGCCCTCGCGATTGCGCGAATTCCATGTATCGTGATGTCTCAGGGGCGATGGCAACCGAGCTATTCGAAGCGAGTCCGCTGGCCGAACAGGTTTCGAATGACCAGCGTGATCTGCGCGACCGCGATCTGGGCTTCGGGTCCATCGTCGGCCGCGACAGCCGGCGGCGGCTGCTGAACCGCGACGGATCGTTCAACGTGGTGCGGCGCGGCTTCGGAGTCCGCGACGCGTGGGCGCCGTACCACCTGCTGCTCACGATGACCTGGTCGCGTTATTTCGCGCTGGTCGCCCTGGTCTACGTCGGCGTGAATCTGCTCTTCGCGGCGATGTTCGCCGCGTTCGGCCCGGACGCGCTGACCGGCGCGCTCGAGCATGAGCACGGCGGCACCTTCGCCCGCGCGTTCTTCTTCAGCGTCCAGACGTTCGCGACGATCGGCTACGGCCAGGTTGCCCCTCAGGGTCTCGGCCCGAACCTGCTGGTCACGTTCGAAGCCCTGGTCGGGTTGATGTACCAGGCGCTTGCGACCGGCCTGCTGTTCGCTCGCTTCGCCCGACCCACCGCTTCGATCGCGTTCAGCCGGAACGCGGTGATTGCGCCGTATGCAGGCCGGCGCGCCCTCCAGTTCCGCATCGCGAATCGCCGCCGCGGCGAAATCATCCAGCTCGAAGCGCAGGTGCTCTACAGTTATCTCGAGAACGACGGACGAGGCCGCCGGGTGCGCCGGTACCAGGTGCTGCCGCTCGAACGAAACAAGGTGACGTTCTTCCCGCTGTCCTGGACCATCGTTCACCCGATCGACAGCCAGAGTCCTCTGGCCACCAGGACGCACGACGACCTCGTTCAGGAGGAGGGTGAGATCCTCGTGCTCCTGTCCGGCGTCGACGAAGCGTTCGCGCAGACCGTGCATGCGCGGTCGTCGTATCGACCGGAAGAAATCGTCTGGAACGCACGGTTCGCCTCCGTGTTCGTGCCGCTCGACGGCGGGGTGGTCGGCATCGATCTGGCGCGGCTGCACGACGTCGAGCCGGCTCCCGAAGTTCCTACTTGATCCCGTGGACAATCGGCGGCGGGACGCTCGCGGCACTCCACGACGGGGCGCCGTATGACGAGCCCAGAAAGATCGCGCCGAGCACGACTGGTCCGGCGAGGATCGACAGCAGGAGCAGCAGTCCCACGAACTTCAGGCGCGTGTCGTGAAACGGATCGTCTGGAATCTGGTCATCAGGGATGATTTGCGCTGCGGGCGCGACTGCCGGTGCAATGACCTGCATGGGTGATAGCCTCCGCCGCCGGAAGCGCAAGGGCCAGGCCGGGTATTCACCGGAGTAAGGTCAGCGATTTTGCTAGTGAATTCGTCGAATCTATCGACATGTAAGCGCGGCCACCGGGAACTTTCCCGCGGATCGCCGCGGATTGTTCCGCGGCAACAGCGTTTGGAGGTCTTGCGTCGACTTCCCAAGCGCGGAGCATGCGATCACCGCTCCGTCGCCTAGTTACGAGACGTGGCCCATCGACGGGTGCACCGCTGTCCTGATAAAGACGGTGAGTGGATCCCGGCGTCGCGCCTCCTGATTTCGGCGTCCGAGCGGGTGATCAGGCGGCGCTCGTCGCCTCCATAAGTCGGCGCCACGCCGCGATCCACCCACCGTCTGCGATCGGCGCGGATGACCAAGACGGCGGCGCACCCGTCGAGGCGTGGCGTCGACTTCCGAAGGCGCGGAGCATGCGCTCACCGCTCCGTCGCCGAAGTCAGGAGACGCGGCGCATCGACGGGTGCACCGCTGTTGCACTGACCGTCCCACCCGTTCGTGGTGCAAACGGTGAGCGGATCCCGGCATGGCGCCTCCTGATTTCGGCGTCCGAGCAGGTGATCAGGCGCTCGTCGCCTGCATTAAGTCGGCGCCACGCCGGGATCCACGCACCGTCTGTGTTCGACGTGGATCGCCAAGACGGCGACGCACCCGTCGAGCGTATTTGTTTCAGAAGCGCCAACCGGGCGGCGCAGTGAGGGGCGTGGACCCTTGAGGCCGCGTCGCGGGCGGTCCTTCAGAGCTGCACGACTCACGGCTGCCGCGCGAGCGCGACCTGAATGCCTCCACCATCGGGCAGCAGCATCGGGGACGCATAGAAGTTGCGCCCGTGCCACGTCACGGAGCGGCCGACGACGATGCCAAGGGCCGCTCCGAAGACGACGTCGCTGGCGTAGTGTCGATTGTCGTGGAGCCGCGACATCGCGACGTAGGACGCCACGGCGTATGTCGGGATGGCGGCCTTATAACCCAGGTGCTGCTGCAGCACGGTCGCCGCCGCGAATGTCAGCGTGGCGTGTCCCGACGGAAACGAATAGGTCGGGCTCTGGTTCCCATTGACCTCGACGGGTCGCTCTCTCCGCACCGCAAGCTTGATCCCTTCCGAGAATGCGGAGGCGAGGATGGTCGCTTCAATCTCGTCCATGCCAAGGTGCTGTACCCAGCGCGTGCCGGACATACGTCCCGCGAAATATGCCGCGAACGCACCGCCAAGCACCACGGGAGTAGACCCGATGATGTGCCCTGGGACCCACCAGGAGTCGCTGCTCTTGTTCACCAGGTGCGCATTAATTGAGTGATCCGCCGGATGGACCGCGAGCGCCAGGGCGCCGCCACCCGCCAGCCAGTAGGCACTGTTCCGGCGAGGTACGTGCTTGAGGTCGTCGCCGAGATTATGGCCGAGCGCAGAGAAAAATCCGCGCGTTGGCTTGGCGGGTTCTTCTCCCGCGGCGGCAGGGCGATCCTGTTGGGCTTCGGGCTGTGTCGGCTGTCGCGCGTCGTCCTGCGCGAGCGCCCGGGTGGGTACCGAGATACTCACCGCCGCGACCGCAATGACAGAAAGAATGCGTCGACTGATGCGATGTCGTGGCCGAGTTCGCATGGCGGTCGAGTAACGCATCACGCGTGCCGGCCAACCGTAGAGGCGTCAAGGCGGATGAGGATCCTCCCGCCGAAGGATGGGTTCAGACCTTGAGCAGTTCTCCGCGGCGCAGGCGCCGGTACAGGTCGAGCGCCTCGCGAATGATCTTCACGGCTTCTTCGGGTCCGAGCAGGTCTTCGACGACGACCTGCTTGTGTTCCAGCGCCTTGTAGTCCTCGAAGAATCGTCGCAACTCACGCAGCAGGTGGCCCGGCAGCTCCGCCTTGTCCACGATATGTGAGAACGCCGGATCGTGCACGCTGACGGCGACGATCTTGTCGTCGATGCCTTTCTCGTCGCGCATCCGCATGACACCGATTGCGCGTGCTTCGACGATGGTCAGCGGATAGACCGGTTCCTGACCGAGTACCAACGCGTCGAGCGGATCGCCATCGTCACAGTAGGTGCGGGGTATGAAGCCGTAGTCGGCGGGATAGTGGACGGCGCTGTAGAGCACGCGATCGAGACGGAGCAGGCCGGTTTCCTTGTCGAGCTCGTACTTGTTCTTGCTGCCTTTGGGGATCTCGATGACGACCGGGAACGCCGATCCGGCCATCGAGTTGTCCACATAGCTGTCGTGCCAGGGGTGCATCGGTACCAGTGTACTGCGAAGTGGAAAGTTCGAAGTTTGAAGTGGAAAGTAAGTGAAGAAGTACGAAAGTTGAAAGTAGCGCGCGGCTTTAGCCCCGCGACAGTTCATTGGCCAACGTGCGCCAGCGCATACCCTGCCCACACGGCGGCATAGCCGAGCGCGACCTGCCCGATCGCATTGAACGCCGCTGCTCCAAGCTGACCGCCCCTGGCGAGCGTAAACGTGTCCAGTCCGAACGAGGAAAACGTGGTGAACCCGCCGAGCACTCCGACAACGATGAACGCGCGGCCGATTTCGCCAACGTGAATGCGCGCCGATGCGATCAGGCCGGCGACGAGTCCGATCGCCAGGCAGCCGACCACGTTGATCAGGAAGATGCCGATGGGAAAGGCGGCCCCGAACCGCGCCTGGACGACATGGTTCATCAGATGGCGGAGGAGTGCGCCGGTCCCGCCGCCGACCGCGATCGCCAATAGAATCACCTGGTGATTGTACCGACTACCCGGGTGTTTCTCGTTCGTCACGGTGCCACGCAGCGAACCATCGAAGGGCGGTTCTCCGGGAGCGTTGGCGTGGATCTCTCCGATGAGGGTCGATGGCAGGCGCAGCGGCTCGGAGAACGGCTCCGCCGTGAGGGCTTGACGGCAGCGTATGCGAGCACGCTGTCGCGTGCGCTCGACACGGCTGCCATCATTGCCGGCGCTTGCGGGCTCGTGACGCAGGGGCTGGACGGGCTGCGCGAGATCTCCCATGGCCACTGGGAAGGGCTGACGCGGGCCGAAGTCGAAGAGCGGTTCCCGGAAGAGTATGCCGCGTGGGAAGAGGACCCGTTCACGTTCGCGCCTGAGGGCGGCGAATCCGGTGTTGCCGTTCTGGCGCGCGCCCTTCCGGCACTGCGTCAGATCGTCACGGCGCACGCGGGCGGCCGTATCCTGATCGTCTCGCACAAGGCGACGATCCGCCTGCTGCTCAGTAGCGTCCTCGGCTTCGACGCGCGGGGGTATCGCGACCGCCTCGACCAGGATCCTGCGTGCCTCAACGTCCTCGATTTTCGCGATGCCGTGCGGGCGCGATTGATCCTGTTCAACGACACCTCGCACTACACGACACAACTGCCGATGACGCAGCAGAGCCTGTCGAAGTGGTGGGACAGAACGGAAGTGAAAAGTTCGAAGTAAGAAGCTGGAAGTAGCGCGGGGCTTCAGCCCCGCCTCTAGCGACGTAACCTCTCTCGGCCCGCCTCAATCACTACCGGATTGCGCGTTCGAGTTCGTCGAGCCTGGTGTTGAACTCGCTCCAGCGCGCCTGCTCGGCGGAGAGGGCGTTCGTCAGCTCGCTCTCCTGGTTGCGCAGTTGTTGCTCGCGGGTTTCCTGGTCTGCGAGTTGTTGCTTGTGCGTTGCGAGGTTGACTTCGCAGTCACGCCGCGCGTCGGGAGAGGGCATGACCTCACATCCCTTGCCGTCACCGTTGCCGAACCCGGAGCGCATGGCCGAGGTCATTTGCGACAGGACCGCCAGCGCAGTGGTGGTGTCGGCCCGCTGCTTGTCCAGGTCGGCGAGTCGCTGCTCCTGCATCTGGACGCGCCCGAGCAGGAGTTGTCCGCGCAGTTGATCACGTGAGGCCGCCGCGAGATCGGCGCGCAACGCTCGTACTTCGGCGACGAGCGCCGCCACGGCCGCGTCCCCGCTTTCCGCACGCGGCGGGACGGGCGCCTGGGCGAACACCGGCGCTCGTCCGGCCAACGCGATCGCGGCAACCACGAGGATGCCGATGGCACCGACAACGATTCGCAGACGAGACATCAGCGTGCCTCCTCGAAATTGATTGTGACGCGCTCCCTCAGACGTCGCGCTTGCGCTGGCGCCTGGGAGTTGGGGGTTCAGAATTCAATGTGCATCTGCGCCAGGATCCGGTTCTCATCTGGTCGCGACGCCAGATCATAGTGGACCTGCTCGTTGGTAACGACGGCGCCCACCCGTGCCCGCGGCCATACGAACCAGTAGGCGCCGCCGGCAATCACGCGGTTCTGCTCCACTCCCGGTGTGTCGCGATCCGGATCGTAGGCGTCGTACCGGAAGATCCCGGCCAGCCCCGCCGTGCCCTGTCGCGGCTCGACGAACACTGACCAGCCGCTGCGGTCGATGTCGCGTGACGTCGCCTGGGTCAGTGGGTTCTCGGTGGCCTTCAGCGCCTCGATGGTCGCCGCCAGGTGCGGGTGTTCGAAACTCCCCATCACGATGCCCAGATTGCGCGGATGGTCCGCGTCGTACCACCCGGCGTTGAAGAACCCCGAGACGCGGAACCCCTTGACGAGCGCGTTGCCCTTCGGCAACGGACGAATCGTGAGTCGTCCCTGGACGCTCTTGTATTTGTTCAATTCCGGCTGCGCGTACCCTTCGCCATTGAACACGCCGACGTGGAACTCGCCGTATCCCGCCGGCAGCGCCGCGAAGTAGCTGGCGCCGAAGTCTGAGGAGCCCGGAATCAAGCCTTCACGCTCGGCGAACATCGTTCCCTGTACCCGATAGCGATTGATGCTCTCTTCGAAATCGAGCCACGGCGTCTGGTGCGCGCCCATCCGGATCCAGCTGCGCGGTCCGACGTTGTCGATCTGTGCGTAGGCGTACTTCACCCGGACCACGAGACTGCCCGCAAGGCTGCTGTCGTTGACGCGACGGATATCGGGTGTGAAGCGGAAGCGGATGTTCTTCGAGATCTGGGCGTTGATGTTCAGGTAGGCGCGGGTGACGTCGAAGGTGTTGTAGCCGGAACGGTTTTCCAGTTCCGCGTCGTACTGGAGGTATGAGAGCACACCGACGCGGATAATCGGGTAGTCCGGTTGCGCCGGCGCGGGAGACGTCTGCGCTGGTGGTGCCGCGGCCGGCGCCTGGGGTGATTGAGCTGCCGCCGGAGCGGTCAGTGAGCAGATGACGAGGAGGGTCAGCGGACGGATGGTCATACAGCCGTTACTTGTATAACGCCCGTTTTTCAGGAACGTGTCATCGCTGTTACGTGTGCGTTAACGGAAGCGGAGGAGTTCACGGTGGTGGAGGACGACGGATGACGGGACAGAGATGACGGGACGGAGATGACGGGGTCAACGGATTCACAAACGGGGGAACGGAGTAACGGGGACGAACGGCAATGCATGGTTACGCGCGCTGCTGGACGGCCCGCGCAGCGGGCCGTCGTCGCTCGAAGGACGTGACTCGAACACAAGCCGTCACGCGAGTCATGAAACGGTTTGTGTTCGAGTCACGTCCTTCGCGCGAGGCCGCCTCCGGCGGCCAGCAGCGCTCATGCCCGAACGACGTTCCTCGCAGTGACTCTGCGGACTGGGTATGTCCCGTTCGTCCCCGTTTCCCCGTTTCTCCGTTTGTAAGCCCGGTAACTCCGGAACCTCCGCCCGAGAACTCCGGAACCTCCGCCCGGTCACCCCGCGATCCCCACTTACCCCTCGCTCGCGTGCGGCGCGTGGTGACGTACGTCCTGTGCCGACACCATGAAGATCACGTCCTCCGCGATGTTCGTCGCGTGATCACCGATTCGCTCCAGGTGACGAGAGACGAGAATCAGGTCGAGCGCCGGCTCGATCGTCGAGGCGTCCTGCAGCATGTAGGTGAGCAGCTCGCGGAACACCTGGGTCTTCAGTCCGTCGAGTTCGTCGTCGCAGTGCAGTACCGATCGCGCGAGTGTCGTGTCGCGCCGGACGTAGGCGTCGAGCGCGTCGTGCAGCATCTCCTGGGCGATGTCGCCCATTCGCGGGATGTCGATCAGCTGCTTGACCGGGGGGTGCATCGCGTATCGGCGCGCGGCCTCGGCGATGTTGACGGCGAGATCGCCCACGCGTTCGAGATCGCTGTTGATCTTCACGGCCGCAACGATGCTGCGCAGGTCGGTGGCCATCGGCTGGTACAGCGCGAGCAGGCGGAAGCAGCGCTCGTCGATTTCGACGTGCAGCTGATTGATTGGTTCGTCGCCGCGAAGCACCCGCTCGGTGACGGCCACCTCGCGCGCCACGAGCCCGTGGACAGCGGCGCGGACGCGCTCTTCCGCGAGACCGCCCATCTCCAGCAGCCTGGTCTGGAGCGTTCCGAGCTCCTCCTCGAAATGCCGAACGGATCGATCCATCAGCCGAATCTCCCGGTCACGTAGTCTTCGGTCAGCTTCTCGCGCGGGGCGGTGAAAATCCGATCCGTGCGCTCGTATTCAATCAGCTTGCCCAGCCAGAAGAACGCGGTGTGATCGGAGACCCGCGCCGCCTGCTGCATGTTGTGCGTCACGATTACTATCGTGTAACTCGTCTTGAGGCTGTAGACCAGTTCCTCGATGCGCTGCGTCGCAATCGGATCGAGCGCTGACGCGGGCTCATCCATCAGCAGGACGTCCGGCTGGATGGCCAGCGCCCGCGCGATGCACAGGCGCTGTTGCTGCCCGCCCGACAGCGCCAGCGCGGACTCATGCAGCCGATCCTTGACCTCGTTCCAGAGTGCCGCCTGCTTCAGGCTTTCTTCCACTCTGCCGGACAGCTCCGAACGGCTGGCGGCCATCCGGTTAATCCGCAGTCCATACGCGACGTTCTCGAAAATCGATTTCGGAAAGGGGTTCGACTTCTGGAACACCATGCCGACCCGCCGCCGCAACTGGACGACGTCAACGGTTGGCGCGTAGACGTCCTCGCCGTCGATCAGCACCTTCCCCTCGGCTCTCGTTCCGGGGAGGACGTCGTTCATGCGGTTGAGCGTTCTGAGAAAGGTGCTCTTGCCGCACCCCGACGGGCCGATGAATGCCGTCACCAGGTGCGGGTGAATCTGCAGCGTGATCCCTTCGAGCGCGCGCTTGGCGCCGTAATAGAACGACAGCGACTGCACGTCAATCTTCGGCGTTTCTGCTGGCATCGTCGCCTCGCGCGCGCGCTCGCGCGGCGTGACAGAGGGAAGCGTCGGTCTGAAATGGGGAGGCGATACAGCCATCGTGCAGCCTATCCGCGCAGCCGCTGCAGCCGGGAGGTCACCATCCGGGCGAGCAGCGAGCACATGAAAACAAACGTCACCAGGACCAGCGCTCCGGCCCACGCCTGGCGGATCCAGTCGTCGTAGGCCGAGGTGGCGTAGTTGAAGATCTGGACCGTCATCGACGCCATCGGCTGGCGGATGTCGGTCGACAAGAACTGGTTGTTGAACGACGTGAACAGGAGCGGCGCGGTTTCCCCGGCGATGCGGGCCAACGCGAGGACGATTCCGGTGATGATGCCGGGCAGCGCGGCGGGAACGATGACCGAGAACACCGCTCGCCCGCGCGTGGCGCCCAGCGCAAGGGCGCCTTCCCTGAGGCTGCCGGGGACGAGCAGCAGCAGTTCCTCGGTCGTCCTCGCGATGATCGGAATCATCATCACGCCGAGAGCGAGTCCGCCGGCCAGCGCGCTGAACTGCCGAAAGGGCAGTACCGGCGATCCCGTACGCAAAGATGCCGATCACGATCGACGGCACGCCATTGAGCGTGTCGGCAGCGAACCGCACGGCCGTCGCGAGCCTGGTGCCGGCGTACTCCGACATATAGATGCCGCTGATGACACCGACCGGGATTGCGATGAGCGCTGCCAGCCCGATCAGGATCAGCGTACCGACGAAGGCGTTGAGCATGCCGCCGCCCGGTTCGCCGACGGGCTTCGGCATGCCCGTGAAGAATTCCAGGTTCAGCGCCTGGACGCCCTGGCTCACGACGAAGAACAGAATCATCACGAGCGGTACCAGTGCGACCAGCACGGACACGCCGCAGGCGACGACGAACAGATTCGAGACGAGCCGGCGCCAGGCGGTCCGGGTCATGTGGTTGCCGGAGCGACGACGGGCCGCGCGGCCCGCGCCGGCGTCCGGCTCATCGCCCAGATCAGGAGGCGCGACCCCGCGTTGACCAGCAGGGTGATGATGAAGAGCACGAGACCGATTTCGACCAGCGCGTTCAAGTAGAGCTGGTCCGAGGCCTCAGTGAACTCGTTCGCAATCACGGCCGCCATGGTGTGCTGAGGCGCAAACAGCGACGTCGACACCTGCGGGGTGTTGCCGATGACCATCGTCACCGCCATCGTTTCGCCGAGGGCGCGGCCGAACCCAAGCATGACCGCGCCGAGGATTCCAGTCCGGGCAAAGAACATGGCGGCGCGGATGGCTTCGAAGCGGGTGGCGCCCAGAGCGTAGGCCGCCTCTCGTTGCGCAACCGGTACGGTTTTCAGCACCTCGCGAGCGATCGCCGACGTGAACGGGATCACCATCACCGCCAGGATGAGCGCGGCGGACAGCATCCCCAGTCCGAGCGGCGGCCCCGAGAACACCGGCAGCCCGCGCAGGAACTCGGGCGTGTGTATCTGCAGCTGCCGCACGCCGGGGACGAGGACAAAGATGCCCCACAGGCCGTAGACGATCGAGGGGATCGCGGCGAGCAGCTCGGTCAGGAAAATCAGCGGACCTTTCAGCCAGCCCGGACTCAGTTCCGAGATGAACACCGCGATGCCGAGCGCGATCGGCGTGGCGATCAGCAGAGCCACGATCGAGGAGTAGAGCGTGCCCCAGATGAACGGGAACGCGCCGAACTCTCCGGCGACCGGATCCCACGTCTGCGTCGTCCAGAAGCTCAGCCCGAACTTCTCGATCGACATCCATGACTGCCGCGTCAGTTCCACGCCAATCGCGGCCACGAGGACCACGACGAGGACCGCGACGGCGCCGATGACGAGACGGAATCCGAATTCGCCGCGCACGTCGCGATCCGATCAGGAAACCTTGATGGTGCCGAGCGTCATGAGCTCCTGCTGGACCACCGCAGGCGGCACCGGGGCGTAGCCGAGATCGGTCGCGAACTGCTGTCCGTCCGTCAGCGCCCATTTGACGAAATCGACCATTCCCTTTGCCCGTACCGTGTCCGGCGGCGACTGATACAGCAGCAGCCAGGTGAACGACGAAATCGGATACGCGCCGGCGCCAGGAGCGTTGGTGATCGACACGCGGAAGTCAGGCGGAATCGCCGCGCCGGCGGCGGCTTTCGTGACCGCGTCGGGCGAGGCCTTGACGAATTCGCCGGCGGCGTTCTGCACCGTGCCGAAATCGATCTTGTTCTGGATGGCGTAAATCAGCTCGACGTAGCCGATAGCCCCCGGCGTCTGGGAGACCAGCCCGGCGACGCCGTCGTTACCCTTGCCGCCCACGCCGACCGGCCAGTTGACCGAGGCGTTCGCCCCGACCTTCGACTTGAATTCCGGCGACACCTTCGACAGGTAATCGAGGAAGATGAACGTGGTTCCCGAGCCGTCGGACCGGTGAGCGACGGCAATGTCAGTGGCTGGCAGCCTCGTCCCTGGATTCACCTTCGCGATCGCCGGGTCATTCCATTTCTTGATCTTTCCGAGGTAGATGTCGGCAAGGAGTGGACCGGTGAACTTCAAGTCGCTGACACCGGCGAGGTTGTAGATGGGGACCACTGCGCCAAGGACCGTGGGGAAGTGCAGCACCGGTCCCGGCGCGCCCTTCAGTTGTTCGTCCGTCATCGGCGTATCGGACGCGCCGAAGAAGACGGTTTGCGCGGTCAATTGCCTGATTCCGCCGCCGGATCCGATCGGCTGGTAGTTGATCTGAACGTCCGGGTGCTGCCGTGTGTATTCCGCAAACCACTTCGAGTAAATCGGGTTGGGAAAAGTTGCACCCGCGCCGTTGATTTGCACCTTGCCGCCGGTGGACGGCGCGTCGCCGGCTTGCGCCGACTGCGGCGGGGCGCCGCCGCCACAGGCCGCCGCGACGACCGTCGCGACGAGTCCCGTCATTGCTATCAGCCGATTTCTCATAACCTTCACGCTATCGGCGGGGAATTTCACAGCCGTTTCCGTGCTGTAAATTCCATGTAAACGGAAGCGGTGTCCGCGGCCTCCCGGTTGCATAGTCTGACGACGGCCCGCGATTCCAGATTTACACAACGTTTACACTGCGCCAGACGCGAGCGCAGGTATAGATCGAGGTCGCATGTACGCCGTCACTCTCCGCAAGAACTCTCAGACTCGCCGTTTCACGATCACCGCGTCGGAAAACTCCGGATGGGAAGTCCGGGAAGAGGAGAACAGCCAGCTGGTGCGACAGCACATCTACACGGACTGGCACCGTGTCGAGCGGGCGCAAATGGGCTTTGCGCTGGCCGTTGACTCGCTCGTCGACGAGGGGTGGACGGACGCATAAAGCCGGTTCACACTTCGCGGTTCTCTGTGCTCGGTTCGTGTTCAGGTTCGACTTCAGGGTTCGACGGGCCCGCATCGCGGCGCCGGTCTTCGGCAAGGAAATGAAGTGGAACTGCGACGAACGCCGAACCCGAACCCGAACCCCGAACCTCGAACCCGAACCTCGAACCCGGAACCGAACTTGAACACGAACTGAGAAGGGAGAACTGAGAAGTGTGAACGGGTTCTTGTTCCCGGGTTCTACTCAACAAATCGATACCCGAGCCCCACGACCGTCTCGATCTGGCCGGCCGCATCGCCAAGCTTTCCGCGCAGCCGTCCGACGTGCACGTCAACGGAGCGCGTCTCCACGAACCGGTCGTAGCCCCACACCTGTTCCAGCAGCCGATCACGTGAGATGACGCGATTCCGGTTCTCGACCAGATAGCGGAGCAGTTCGAACTCGCGACGCGTCAACCGCACCTGACTGCCGTTCACCGCCACCGACGACGGCGTCGAAGTCGGCGGTGAGGAACTTGCCGCGATAGACAAGCGGTTCTTTCACCCGCGGCGTCTGCTCGGCGCCACCGCGGCGCAGCACGGCGCGCACGCGGGCGGAGAGCTCGCGCAGGCCGAACGGCTTGGTGATGTAGTCGTCCGCGCCGACGTCGAGTCCCATCACGCGATCAGCTTCGGTCGAGCGTGCCGTCAGCATGATGATCGGCAGGTGCGCCGTGGCCGGCCGCGCCCGCAGGATGCGGCATACTTCGACGCCGCTCAGCACCGGCAGGTTCAGGTCGAGCACGATCAGATCCGGTTCCTCGCCGCTGACAGACTTCAGCGCCGCGTCGCCGGAGTTGACGATCTCGACGTCAGTGTCCCCGCCCTTTTCGAGCGTGTGCTTGATGAGGTCGGCAATGTCCTGCTCGTCCTCGACCACTAATACCCGTGTCTTCGTCACCCCTTGGACGGTAGTGAACGCCCGTTTCCGGCTGGTGACGTGGCGGTTAAATCTGCGTTACTAACGGGAAGGCGGCAGGGGACAAGGGGGCAGGGGACCAGGGGCAGGGTCGCGTCCGGGTATGGTGTCACCATGAATCGTTCGACTGGTGGTCAGGGGCGTCGTCTGGTGGTCGTTGCTGGTGCGGTGATGCTGGCGGCGGTCGTGGCTGCTGCGCAGTCCAGGACTGGCAGCGCAGGGCGTGGTGGTCGCGCGGGTGGTGCGGATACCTCCAGACTGAAGGACCCGACGCAGCTGACCGAGACGGCGCCAGACGTATTCCGAGCGCGATTCACGACCAACATCGGCGCGTTCGTCATCGAGGCGCATCGCGACTGGGCCCCGCTCGCTGCTGATCGCTTCTACAACCTCGTGAAGAACGGTTTCTACGATGGCACCCGGTTCTTCCGCGTGCTCGACGGCTTCATGGCGCAGTTCGGGTTGAACGGCGATCCGGAGATCCAGGCAGCCTGGCAAACGGCCAGCCTCGCCGACGAGCCGGTGAAACAGAGCAACCGGCGCGGGTACGTGACGTTTACCCGCGAATCCGGCGCGCATTCGCGCTACACGATGGTCTTCATCAACGACAAGGACAACAGCTACCTGGATGCCGATGGGTTCGCACCCTTCGGTCAGGTCGTCGCCGGCATGGACGCGGTGGACAAGCTGTATAGCGGCTACGGACGAACGAATGTGCCCGACCAGCGCCGCATCGTTCGGGAGGGAAACGCCTACCTCCAGCAGGAATATCCCAAGCTCGATTTCGTCAGGACCGCGACCATCGAACGCGTCCCGAATCGATAGGGATGTGGCGTCTGGCCTCTCATTCCTGATGCAGATCCCGAATTCCTGGTTTCCCCCCACACACGAGGGTCATAGCGCGGCCTTTCGGGGCCGCGATCGCCGCACGGGGCGCCAACGGCTGTCTCCGCTCGTTGATCCGATTGTGATTTCGGCTCCGTACCGCGGGTCATCGCACGTGGGCATTGGCTTTCGACACGTCCGTCCTTTCACAGGACCGCGCTGGTGCTGCGCAGCCTCAACTCGAGCGGCGGTTCATCATCGACTCCTGCGTGCACGTCGGACACTGAAAGAAATCCTGCGCGCCGATAGAACGGGACAGCCGCTGCACCAGGCCACACGATCAGGAACTCCAGGCCACGATTCCGGGCGGCCGCGATCAAGAGCTGAAGCAGCTTCTGTCCGACGCCGCGGTTCTGTAGCTGTGAATCAACGAAGGAATTGGTGACATAGCCCCAGGCTCGCCGTGTCGCGCCTGGAGCCGGGACTTTCTCGACGCACTGCAGAAACATGCAGCCGCACAAGGCAGCCGGTCGCGATTCGGCCACAGCCACAATCCAGCGGCGAGATGCCAGCGCGTCGCGAAGCCATGCCTCGCATTCGGTAAGGAAGTCCCCTCGAGAGGCGCCGGGTTGACCTTCCACTCTGAAATCCCATCGAAGCCGGGCAAGGTCGGCGACATCCGCCGGTCTCGCTTCACGAATGATGATGTTCTCTCCGGTGGTCATCGGCATCACCCGGTTTGCTGCAGTCTCGCGTGGCGCTGGACTTCTACCCGATCGTGTTGAACACCGGCGTCGCCCGGGTACACGACACCTCGATATAGCGGGATGCATCTTAGCTGCTGCGCGCTCCTATACCGATCGCGAGGGCGCTCTTCACCGTGGAGAGCAGCGCTTCCTGACCGTCGCGGCTTGTCCCGCACAAACCGGCCGGCGAATTGATCAAGCTCAGAAGGCGGTTTTTACCCCGACGTGTTCGCGATGTCGCACGGCGGTCGCGTGTCACCGTTACTGTGGAAATGACATGAGGGGCCAGATGCCGACGACCACCACGTTGACGGAGCAGGACTACGACTTCCAGGAACTGCAGCGACGCATCCAGGCGGATTTCATCGAGATGCCGGGATTGTCACTGACCTACGAGCAGGCGGTGCGGCTGTGGGCGTGCCATCCGGTGGCGTGCCGCGCGGTACTCGAATCGCTTGTGGAATCGCAGTTCCTGGTGCGCAACCGTCGCGCGGCATTCTCGCGCCGGGAGCCGTGAGAGCGGCGCCCGCCCCGCTGTGCGGAACGGGCGCAGCTGTGCGGGCGGGATCCGCGTAGCGCTCCCGCCACTTTGGGGAAACGCGGAAAGGGCAAGGCATATAAACCGTCTTCTCGTCTCCGTTACCCCACTCCGAGCGCGAGCAGCACGATCTCGAACAGGATCAGCAGCACCACCGTCAGCTCGAGAAACTCGCCGCGGGCCATGCCGGTGTTTTCGACGGCGAAGCGGTAGATGTCATCGAGTGTCTTCAGCTTCTCGCTCACGTTCGCCTTCCAGCGATCCAGGCCGAGGCGCGCGGCGGTAAGATTGAACAGGCGCGCGGCGTAGACATCGCCCGCGATCTTGAGCGCATTTTCGGTCTTGTCGGTGAGCTCGTTGACGTCGATGAAGAACGCGTGCACCTGCCGTGCCGCCCGGATGTAGCGGCGACCGAGCAGCGTGCGCACCACGCCCGCCCGCTGAAGTCCCGCGTAAATCCTGGCCAGCTCCGCGTCGAGCAGTTGATCGTAGTACCTGAACTCGAGGAGCTGCGAGTTGGCGAACTCCAGGATTTCCAGCGCACCGCTGGCGCCTTCCTCGGTGTCGTAGACGAGCGCGCTGCTCCACGTCGGGATGACCACGTCGGTCGTGTAATACGAGATGCTGTGATCGAGCACGTTATCGCGTTCCTGTTCGCTCAACCGAGTCCGTTCGCCTCTCAGCAACTGGGCGATCTCGCTCCCGTGCGTGGTCACGAGCGTCGTCGAATCCGGACACTCGCCATCCGGATGCAGCGTGAACACGAGGTAATCCTCGTTGAGGAAGGCATGTCGCCCGCGTGAGATGGCGGCGCCGACGCGTTCGACCAGTTGACGGCACAGCGCCTCGGCGTCGTTCAGGAGCATGGCGCTGTCGTGCCACCCGATTCCGGTCTCGAGCAGCTCGTCCCACGTCTCTGGCAGCGGCCGCGACAAGGCGACCGACACGACGCCGTAGTCGAAGGTCTTGAAGCGGACGCGAAACCCGTGCACGTCCGCTGCTCCTACTGCCGCGCCGTCGATGACGATCGGCGGCTGTGCGTATTGCAGATACGCCGGAGCCGGCGGCTTGATACTGAGTGGCGCGGTCGCCGTCGTCACCAGGCGACGGACGGCATCGAGATCGATGGCATCCGCGATATCGAACAGAAACAGCGCCGTGACATGGCCTCGCGGCATCGGCCGATGATACCCGGAGCGAGCGGCCGGCCTTCAGGTCGTCGTGAGTATCCCGCGACGACCTGAGACCGAGCGTCGCCCCATCATCGTTGAAACTGACTGGTGACGTAACGGCGTTCGTCGGGTCCGAACCACGGCGGCCTACCGGCTTCCGCGTTTTCCCTCATACGCTCTGGATGTGACGTCGCCGGGATGACAACATGGCATCGCGGATCACTCAGGCTCCACTTCAGCAGCGCCTGCGCCCACGTGCGAACCCCGAACGCTGACAATGGCCCCAGAGCGGACGCTGGCGGCGGCGTCCGCAGGAGGTGCCCTTCGCCGAACGGGCGCATTACGACCACACCGAGCCCGAGGTCGCTTGCCAGCGGCAGGACGATCCGTTCGACCTCGCGTTCGAGCGGGTTGTACGGGATCTGGATCGCCGTAATGCGACCGGACGTCATCACCTGTGTCAGTTCGCCGAATGCCGACGGGCTGTAATGAGTGGCGCCAATGGCGGCGATCGCCCCTGTGTCCCTGATGCGCTCGAGCTCCGGCAGATGCCCGCGCCAGTTCACCAGGTTGTGGATCTGGTAGAGGTCGAGCCTCCCGCCGAATCGGTGCAATGCCTTCTGCACCTGCCTCAGTCCGTCCGCAACGGATGTCGTCCACACTTTGGTCGCGACCAGCGCATCTGAACGGCGCGTTCCGAGTGCGTCGGCGAGGACGCGCTCAGCTTCGCCGTACATCGGCGAGGAATCGAAGACGCGCACACCAGAGTCCAGCGCCGCATCGACCACCGCGCGGGCGTTTGCCTCAGCCACCGCACTGTGTACGTCGAAGGTACGCCAGGTTCCCATCCCGATCACCGGCACGTCGAGTCCGGTCTGTCCAAGCCGTCGATGCTCCAGGTCTCGAGCCGTCATCCGATCCGATCATCGCGCGTTCACCGCGGCTCCGCCAAATAAGCGCCGAAGCGTCTGTGCCGGCGAGACGAGGTCGCTGACGTAGCGCTGGTCGGCCCCATCCTCGTGAAAGGCTGACTATTTCGCCAGTGCTGACGTTTTAACTGCAGCGATCCGAGTACGACATGCCGTCGTTACATGCCCTCCCTAACCTCGGGTGCATGCACATTTTGAAAAGAACAGGACTTGTCCTGCTCGCGGCAATCCTGCTGGCGCTCCCGGCAGCGGCGGGCGCACAGACGGACGGCAGGTTTACCGGCGTGGTCATCGACGCCACCGGCGCGTTCGTTCCAGGCGCCACGGTCACGATCAAGAACGAAAAGACCGGTGAGGAACGGACGGTCAAGAGCAACGATCAAGGCGTCTACGTGGTGGCGAACCTGAAGCCGTCGGTGTACACGATTCGTGTGACATTCGGCAACTTCGCTCCCATCGAAATCACCGGACTGAACCTCACCGCGGCGCAGGAGTTCCCGCTGGATCTGACGCTGCAACCGGCCGGTCTCACGGAAACGGTGACCGTACAGGGGACCTTCTCGACCGTCGACGTGAGCTCTGCCCGCATGGGCGTCAACGTCACGGAGCGCGAGGTGCTCAACCTTCCGGTGAACGGCCGGCAGATGTCGCAGCTGCTGCTGCAGGCGCCCGGCTCGCAGAACGCTGGCACCGGGACATGGCAGGACATCCGGTTCTCCGGCCGCGCCGTCGAGCAGAACGTGATCCGCTACGACGGCATCGAGGGATCGGCGATCATCGACTCGGCACCAGGCAACGTCAACGGCGAGAACAACACGCCGTTCAAGCTGCAGGCGAGCCTCGAGAACGTCCAGGAATTCCGCGTCGAGTCGAACAACTATCCGGCTGAATACGGCACCGGCACCGGCGGGCAGATCAGCGTCGTGACCAAGTCGGGTGCCAACGCCTTCCACGGCGCAATGTTCGAATACTTCCGCAGCGACAAGCTCGACGCGTCGAACTACTTCGACAAGCAGCGCAATACCGACGGCAGCGTGATCGCCGATCTCGGCAAGTCGCCGTTGAAGCAGAACCAGTTCGGCGGCTCGATTCGGCGGCCCGATCGCCAAGGATCGCGCCTTCTTCTTCGGCAGTTACGAGGGCTACCGCCTCGACGCTGGCTCGAACTTCATCGAGGCCGTGCCGAGCGCGGCGGCGTGGGCGACGGCCGTCCCGGCGATTGCGGCCTTGCAGTCCAAGTTCCTGGCACCTGGCGCGGTCATCCTGGCCGGAGCGTCAAAGGATCCCCTGTCGGACATCGCGCAGTTGCAGGCGACTCAGAGCGTCCAGGAAGACTCCTTCAGCGCGCGGCTCGACCTGAAGCTCACCCAGAACTGGTCGAACTACGTGCGCGTGTTCCGCGACAACGGCACCAATGACGAACCCCAGGGGGTCACCGGCCGTCGTTTCCAGACCACCTCGAAGCCGACCAACGTCGTCGAAAACCTGCAGGGGATCCTCGGGAGCGGCGCGACGAACGAATTCAAGTTCGGCTACAACGCCGCGAAGTCGACCGAAGTCGGCGTAGCCGGCGACCCAGTGTTCAACGGTATCGCACTCAACCTGGGAGGCAACGTCGCCAACGCCGGCATCGCCGGCCAGGGCGCGACCACCGGTCTCGCCAGCCCCGGCGGCCTGGTCCGCGTGAACAGCGCCGGCAATGGCCGTCGGCGCTCCGTACGACCCGTACTCGCTGACATTCGCCGACTCGGTGACCCGGATCTCGGGTAGCCACTACGTCAAGGCCGGAGGCGAGGCCCGCATCATCAGGATGACGACGGACCAGCTGGGCGGCGTCACCTATGCGTACTCGCTCGCAGTCCTCGTTCCTCGCCAACACGCCGAACACGATCCAGTATTTCGGCGACCTCAGCGAACCGAGCCCGTTCCACAACGGTGCCACCGGCCCGAAGCACACCGAGCAGGAGTATTACGTCGGCTACGCGCAGGACGAGTGGAGGGTGTCGCCGAAGGTGACGCTCAACTACGGCCTCCGCTACGACTACTACACGCCGATGCAGGAAGCCGACAACCGTATCGTCAAGTTCAACATCTACACCGGTGCGCTCGATCCCGACACGACGCCGTTCTACCAGTCGAAGAAGAACAGCTTCCAGCCGCGCGTGTCGTCGACCTACTCGTTGACCGACAAGACCGTGCTGCGCGGCGGGTTCGGCATCTTCGTCGGCCCGGGGCAGACCGAAGACCAGATCCAGCCGATCGAGGCCGAGCGCATCAGCACGACGGTCACCGGCGGCAACGCGTTCAACTACCCGGTGAATACCGACGCTGTCCGCGCCAATTTCATCAACAACCCGACGAACCGGTCGTACCAGCCGCGTGCCTACGACGACAATTACACGCTGCCGGAGCGGATCTACCAGTACACCGCGTCGGTCCAGCAGGAACTGCCCGGCGCGATGACCCTGACGACCGCGTATGTCGGCAGCCAGGGCCACAACCTGTTCCTGCGCAGCATCGCCAACCGGACCGTCGGCATCCTGCAGACGAGCCCGACGGCGACGGCGACGAACATCCGCGAGTTCGATATCGTGACGTGCGCGAACGGCACGGTCTCGGACGGCCGCGTGGCGCCGATCACCAGCGCCACCCTCTGCCCGGGCTCGACCCCGGCCAGCAAGCAGTCGCCCTACGCCGAAATCGACTACAAGACCAGCGGCGGGCACGACAGCTACAATGCGATGCAGCTGGCGCTGAACAAGCGGTCTGTGCACGGCCTGTCCCTCAACGCGCAGTACACCCTCGGCTACAGCAAGGGGAACACTGGCGGCTCGAACGAGGCGACCACGGCGGGTAACAACGCGCGGAGCATCGCCGACTTCGACTACGACAACGGCTACAACAACTTCGACGTCCGGCACACGCTCAACTTCAGCGCGCTCTACACGCTGCCCGGCCAGGGCGCCTGGAAGGGTGGCTGGGATGTTGGCGGCATCTTCAACAGCCGTAGCGGTCTGCCGGTGCCGGTCCTGATTCAGCGCAACGACATCGTGTATGTCGACGCGCTCGGCCAGGTATTCAACAACGCCGCGGCGGATCGTGTGGCCGTCATCAACACCCCGTTCGGCGGCACGACGCGCAGCACGCGCCGGCCGGACCTGGTTCCCGGTGTGGATCCCTTCATCAAGGACGGCGGGTTGCTGTATCTGAACCCCGCGGCGTTTGCGACGCCGGCGCCCGGCACCTTCGGCAACCTCGAACGCAACTCGATCCACGGGCCGTGGATGCGCCAGCTCGATCTGGTCGTGTCGAAGAAGATTCCGATGGGTCAGGGCCGCAACGTCGAGCTCCGATCGGAGTTCTTCAACATCCTCAACATCACGAACTTCGCGCTGCCGGTCGGCACGCTGCCGAACGCACTGCCCAACAACGCGTTGACCGAGGCCGGCAAGGTCCAGCCGGGCCAGGCGTACACCTCGGCCGCCGCCGGCACGTTCGGTCGGTATACGAGCACGGTCGGCCGCACGGTCGGCCTGGGCACGCCGCGCCAGATTCAGCTGGCCGTCCGCTTCCAGTTCTAACAAGCGCGGACGAGCAGTCAAAAAAAAGAAGGGCGAGCTTCCGAGCTCGCCCTTCTTTTATGGAGGACGGCCGCGTTTCGTGATCAACTCGGTTGCGAACTGGGGTTCGTAGCAGCAGCGTCACCTCAGAGCCCAGCCGTCGGCAGCGTGCCTACGGACTGCACGGTCGACCGGGGCAGCGCGTGGTGACGCCGGCGGCGGGCGCGAGCACTTCGCTCACCCCGCTCATGAACCGGCCATCAATCTGCGCCGGCAATTCGGGTCTCGGCAACCTGCTCTCCTCACCAGCTTCGCGTCCTCCGCCCGATGGACGCGTGTCCGCCACCTCCACGGCCTCGAACCCGGCGTCCGTCAGCTTGGCTCGATCGTCCGACCCTTCCAATGCGCCGGCAGCGCAGCCCGTCCTTCCTGCTGCTCCCAGCCCCACACCTAACGCGCCCTAGATCGTTAGCTGAGGCATTGGCGCCTGGTATTTGCCCTGCACGTTTCGTGGTCATGGCGGTTACGGACATCAACGCGCACGTGACGGCTGCGCTCCGCGACTTCGCCGCCGTTCAACGGTCGACACCGTCGCGGTGGGGCTACAAACGTGCCGCGGCGGCCATCCGGCGGCTCGAACGACCGCTACCCGACTTGGTCGTCGCCGGCGAATTGCCGCGCATCCACGGGATCGGTCCCGCGTCCTCGCGGATCATCTTCGAGGTTCTGGAGCACGGGTTCTCTCCAACGGTGGAACGCGCCATCGCGGCGAGCGGTCAGATGGCGGAGATCGCCCGCCGCCGCGATCTTCGCACCGGGTTCCTCAGCCGCGCGGAGGTGGTACGCGTCCTCGCGCTCGATGTAGAGGGCCTCGTGTCCGTGGAGGAATATCGCGGAGACTTCCAGATGCACTCGACGTGGAGCGACGGTGTCGAGACGATCACGCAGCTCGCCGATGGGGCGCGGCGGCGCGGCTGGTCGCGAATCGCCATTACCGATCACTCGAAAGGGCTGCCGATTGCCAGTGGCATGTCCGTGGCGGCAATGCGGGAGCAGCACGACGAAATCGACGCGCTTAATCGGGACGCTCGCGACGGTTTCCGCGTGTTGAAGGGCATCGAAGCCAACATCCTCACCGATGGACGGCTCGATGTCGACGGTGACGATCTGGCAGGCGTCGAGATCACGCTGGCGGCCCCGCATTCCAAGCTGCGTTCGCTCGACGACCAGACCGGGCGGCTGCTCACCGCGATCCGCACCCCGGGCGTCCACGTCCTTGCTCACCCGCGCGGCCGGATGTCCGACTCGCGCCCTGGGATTACCGCCGACTGGGATCGGGTCTTCGAGGAGGCCGCACGCCGGCAGGTCGCCATCGAGATCGACGGCGACCCGTCACGGCAGGATCTCGATTACACGCTCGCCGATCGTGCCCGCGAGGCCGGGTGCCTGTTCGCGCTCGACAGCGACGCGCACGACAGCGCGGCGTTCGTCTACGCCGAGACATCGATGGCGCACGCCCGCCTCGCCGCAATCTCGTCGGCCCACGTCATCAACTGTTGGGAGATCGGCCGGCTCCTCGATTGGTTGGACGACCGCCGCTGACGGAAAGGCAGAGTCCGAGACAATGCCCGGCGCCCAGCGCGGCGGCGCGTTCGGACCGCTGAGCTTTTCGCAGTACCCAAAGCTCTGATATTTTCAAGCGCATGCCTTCCCCCAAAGGCCCCAATCCCACCGATCTGGAAGAACAGGCAAAGGCGCTCGAACGACTCATCGAGGATGCGCAATTACTCCAGCAGGAAATCACCGACCATTTGAGGAAGGTACGCCGGGAGAACCGATCGACCGGACAGCCGCTGTCGGAACGTCGCAAGCGACAGCGATAGGTCTCGGCGGTTTCGCGAACGCGCTACGTGCTCCGGCGTTCCTGCACATCCCGCGGCTGTCACCCGCCAGTTCTATGTTTGAGGCAGCGTCACCGTGAAGATCGCGCCTCCCTCGGGACGGTTTGCCGCCTTCACACTGCCGCCGTGCAGTTCGACGAGATGTTTCACGATCGCCAGGCCCAGGCCCGTCCCGCCGGGACGAGCCCTCGACTGATCGACCCGGTAGAACCGTTCGAATACGCGCCGGAGGTCTTCCGTGGGGATGCCGGGGCCCCCGTCCGCGATCGACAGGACGCAGTCTGCTCCGTGCCGCGTGGCGGAAAGCTCGATCTCGGTATTCGGCTGCGAGTAGTTGACCGCGTTTTCCGCGAGATTGCGGATGACGTCGTGCAGCTTGGCCGGGTCGGCCTGCAGGTCGCGGCAGTCGTTCGACACCGTGATGACGATGCGCTGGCCCTTTTCCGCGGCCGACGGCCCGAGGTCGGCACTCACCGATTCGAACAGGTGTCTGATATCGATCCGCGCGCGCTCCAGCGGTTCCTGTCGGGCATCCAGCCGGGCCAGGCGAAGGAGATCCGCCACCAGCCGCTGCATCCTCGTCGTCTGACGCCAGATGATGTCGAGAAACCGCGGCATGCTGGTGACGTTGTCCGGATCGTCACGGATGGCTTCCACGTAACCGCGGATGGCGGTGAGCGGTGTCCGGAGTTCGTGCGACACGTTGGCCACGAAGTCGCGTCGCATCTGGTCCGCATGCCGCAGGTCGGTGATGTCGTGGAGGACCACGACGGCGCCGCCTCCGCCGGTTGACGACACCGGAGCGGTGCGCGCGATGAACAACCGCGTCGTGTCACGGCCGAGCGGGAGCTCCCGCGGGTCGACCATCTGACCCTGGAGCGCCGCGCCGACCTGCGCCGTAATGTCGGGATGGCGAATCACCTCCAGGTAGTGGTGGCCGGCGGCGTCGCTCTGGACGTGCAGCATCGCCTGGGCCGCCTGGTTGACGAGCTGCAGTCGCCCCTGTTTGTCGACCACCAGCACGCCCTCGACCATGCCGGTAAGGATGGCTTCCATCCGGGCGCGATCCCGCGAGAGTTCTTCCAGTCGCCGGCCAAGCTCCTGCACCGATGTGTCGAGTGCGCGCGCAACCGTGCCGAGCTCGTCGCCGCCGTAATCGTAGGGACGTTGCGAGAAGTCGCCGGACGAATAGCGGCTGGCGACGCGCGCGATCGCCTGCACGCGCCCCGCGAGTGGCGCCGAGACGAGCCACGCGAGTACGAGCGCGATCGGTACAGCCAGTGCCAGCGACAAGAGTGAAAGGTTCCGGATGGCGGCGAGCTGCGCGTCGATCTCTGTCAGCGGCAGCGCCAGACGCACGTAGCGGACGATCGGGTGATTCGCCCGCACGGCGATGTAAAGCATGTCGGTGCTGACGGTGGTGCTGTACCGCTGACTCTCGCCGAATCCGCTCTCTTTTGCCGCGATGACCTCGGGTCGCGACGCGTGGTTGTCCAGCGTCCTGAGTTGCTCTTGGGTCTGCGTGGAGTCGCCGACGACGGTGCCGTCTTCGGCGATCAGGGTGACGCGGCTCGCGCTGAACGTGCCGAGGCGGTCGGCTTCGCGATCGAGGGCCGGGGGAGCCAGCGCGGGCGCCGCCGCGAGCAGGTCCGCAATCAGTCGCGCCTCGTCCGTCAGCCGCTGCGCGATCAGCACGCGCTGCCGCTGTCGGACCTGAACCGACAGGAGCAGCGCCATAACCGAGAGCGACACGGTCGCGGCGACGACGGCGCTGACGAAAACTTTGGTGCGGAACCTCAAAATCTCGAAATTCCCAATTCCCAATTCCCAATTTCCAACTCCCAAGACCCGGGCGTCACCAAAATCCCGAGACTTGGGAGTTGGGAGTTGGACGGGCACAGGGTTGGGAGTGTGTCTTCTTCTAGGATTCCACCAACTTGTAACCAAACTGTTTCACGGTGACGAGGGCGTCGACCAGAATCGGGAGTTTTTCGCGCAACCGGCGGACGTGCACGTCCACCGTCCGCGTGCCGCCAGTGTAGTGATAGCCCCAGACGTCGGTGAGGAGAAGGTCCCGCGACAGCACGCGCCCCTTGTGCTGCAGCAGGTACTGCAGCAGCAGGAACTCCTTGGCGGTGAGCCTGACCTCCTGGCCGTTGTCCGTGACCGTGTGCCGCGACAGGTCCATGACCAGTGAGCCGAACGTCAGGAGCGAATCGGGAGAGGGCAGTTCGTCCGCGCGGCGTGACCGGCGCGTCACGGCACGGATGCGCGCGACCAGTTCGTTGGGGCTGAACGGCTTGGCGATGTAGTCGTCCGCGCCGATGTCGAGTCCGACGATCCGATCGCCTTCGTCGCCCCGGGCGGTCACCATGATGATGGGCAGGTTTGCGGTGCCAGGGACGGCCCGGAGCGCACGACAGACTTCCAGGCCGCTCATTCCGGGCAGCATCACATCAAGGATGGCGACGTCCACCGGCTGGGTGCGTGCGTAACTCAGCGCCGCGTCGCCGGCGGCGGTCACGTGCGGCCGCCAGCCGGCCCGTTCGACATACAGGGCGATCAGGTCGGCGATGTCACGGTCGTCTTCGGCGATGAGGACGTTCACTGTGAGGCAGAGCCGGAAAAATTCCCAACTCCCAACGGCTTTCGCGTCCCCAACTCCCAACGCGGGTCCCACCGATAGTTGGGGGCTGGCGGGGCGTCAGATGTCGGGAGTTGGGAGTTGACGCGTTCTCTGTGCATCCAAGCCTAGTGCAGATCGAAGAGTTGCAGGATCTCGTAGACGATCGCGGCGATCGTGCCGGCGGCCGGAATGGTGATGACCCAGGCCCAGACGATCTTCGTGGCCACGCCCCAGCGGACCGCCGACAGACGCTGTGTCGCGCCGACACCGACGATCGAGCCGGTGATCGCATGCGTCGTGCTGACGGGGATGCCGAAGTGCGTGGCGGTGAAAATCGCCATCGCCGCGCCGGTCTCGGCGGCGAAACCGCCGACCGGCTGCAGCTTGGTGATCTTCGAACCCATCGTGTGGATGATCCGCCACCCGCCCGCGAGCGTCCCGAGCCCTATGGCCACGTAGGCGGCCAGGCGCACCCACAACGGGACCTCGAAGCTGTGAATGTAGTTCGCGCTGAACAGGACGGCGGTGATGATGCCCGCGGTCTTCTGCGCGTCGTTACCACCATGATTGAGGCTGAACCACGCCGCTGACAGCAGCTGCAGCCGGCGGAACCAGTGATCGACCCGTCGCGGTGACGTGCTGCGGAAGATCCACAGAATCGCCACCATCAGCAGGTGACCGACGACCATCCCGATGAGCGGCGACAGCACGATGAAGGCAAGCGTCTTCCCCCACGCCGTGCAGCTGTCGCACAGCACCGCTACCATCCCGCCCTTCGCCACGGCGGCGCCGGCGTAGGCGCCGATGAGCGCGTGCGACGAACTGGTCGGCAGCGCCAGCCACCAGGTCAGCAGGCTCCACAGGATCGCGCCGAGCAGCGCAGCAAAGATCACCGGCAGCGTGACAATCGCGATGTCGACGGTGCCCTTGCCGATCGTCTGGGCCACGCCCGTGCCGAAGACGAACGCCGCGATGAAGTTGAAGAATGCCGCCCACACGACGGCTTTCCCAGGCGAGAGGACGCGCGTGGACACCACCGTCGCGATGGAGTTTGCGGCGTCGTGAAACCCGTTGATGTAGTCGAAGACCAGGCCGACCGCGACGAGCGCGATCACCGCCAGCAGCATCGGATCCATTCGTCAGCCGTGCTTGACGACGACCCCTTCGAGCAGGTTGCCGACGTCCTCGCAGCGATCGGTGGCGGCCTCGAGGAAGTCGTAGATTTCCTTCCACTTGATGACGGCGATGGGATCGCTTTCCTGCTCGAACAGCGCCACGATGGCATCCTGGTGCACGCGGTCGGCTTCCCGTTCGAGCTGGTTGACGCGTGCGACCAGTTCGAGCACGCCTTTCCGTTTGTCGAGTGCAGCCAGCGCTTCGGTGATCCGGTCCATCGATTCGCAGACGATTTCGGCCAGCCGGCGGGCCCCCTTCCGGACCTGCGGAATCTTGTAGAGGCGCGTGACCGCAGCCGCCGCATCGATCGCATCCATCACGTCGTCCAGCGAAATGGCCAGGGTGTGGATGTCCTCGCGGTCCAACGGGGTCACGAACGTGCGATTCAGCCGGTCGATGATCGAGCGGGTCAGCCCATCGCAGGTGTGCTCGGTGTCCTTGATGACATCCGCCTTCGACATGTCCGGAGCGTCGGTCGAGAGCATCTGCCTGAGCGAGCGTGCACCCGTACGGATTTCTTCCGCGAGCCGCACGAAATCGTCGAAGAACTGTTCGTTACGTGGAACCAGACTGAAGCGCGCCATGTCACCTCGACAAACGATGCATCGTATCGCGGACGGAGCGGTTCGATAAACGCGCAGTGTCCCCGGTTCACTGGACGCCTGAGCCCTCACGAGGACAGTTCGCGCCGCGTTCACTGATTACGCAGTTGTAAGTCGCTGCAAATACACGGCTTATTTGCATGGACTGAGCTGGCACAACGCTTGGACATCGGCAGGGCAGGGCGGTGGGGGCCCAGAGACATGATGACGATGAAACCGATTGCGGCAGGAGTGGCGGGAGCATTGATTTCCGGGGTCGCGATGTACACCGTGGGGGCGAAGACGGCCACCGTCGATGCATTCACCCAGTCGCCGGCCCTGGTCCAGACGGCCGACGGCCAGTACCTGCCGGCGACTCAGTTGGTCACGGTGCCGGCATCGCAACTGGTCGGCACAGCGCGTCCCCAACTGGTGAGTTCGCCATCGGTGGTGCGGACGGCGCCAGTAGCGCGGCGCACGGTAAGCCGGTCGGCAGCGCCGGTTCAGAGTCAGCGTGACGTCGTCTACCGCGAGGACGCACCGGAGCAGCGCACCTGGAAGAAGACCGCGATGATCATCGGCGGGTCCGCGGCCTCTGGTGCAGGTGTGGGCGCGATCATGGGCGGCAGTAAGGGCGCCCTGATCGGAGCCGCGATTGGCGGTGGTGCAGCGTCGATCTACGAATCGACCAAGCGCCGGTAAGCGAGTCGCGGATGGAGTGTCGCGGTCGCGACGCGATGCAGAATCTGCGGTTCGGCCCGGTGGCCCGCCTCGGTAGACGAGGCGTCGCCGCCGGGCTTTTTCGTGTACCGGATCATGTGAATGGGCGGGCGTCCGGGCGGTAAGTACGAGCTGTCAGGAAAGCCGATCCGCCGTATGCGCGCGTGTGTAGACTGCCCCTCGCCGGGTTCGCGGTGTGGAACCGGCTACCAGGAGGTTGCCATGCGCCATCGGATGCTCGCCACGGTGGTCTTGTTGCTGGTCGCGTTGACTCTGAACCTGCGCGCTGCGGATCTCGCGGGAACCTGGACCGCCAAGTTCGTGACTGAGGTCGGAGATCAGGAATACACGTTCACCTTCACCGGCAGCGGCGCCCAGGTGGCCGGCGCGGCCAAATCCACCCTGTTAGGCGAGACCAAACTGTCGGAAATCAAGGTGGACGGCGACAAGGTGAGTTTCGTCGAGAACGGCAGTTTCCAGGACATGCCGCTCCGGATTACGTACACCGGGACATTTTCCGGTGCCGACGAAATCAAGCTCACTCGGGTCGTAGTCGAGGGCAGTCCCGAAGACGCCGTGGCCAAACGCTCAAAATAGTCCCGCCTAACCACCCTCACGCACCCGCCGTCTAAGTTCAACGGATGGAGGCCGGCGAGGCAGCAGTCATCCTGGCGCGCGCCCGTCAGGGAGACCAGGACGCTTTCCGTGTGCTCGTCGAGCTCCATGCCCAGGCGGCGTTCCGGTTGGCCTTCCGGCTGATGCGGGACGAGCGGGATGCGGAGGACGTGGTGCAGGAAAGCTTCATCCGGGCGCACCGCCGTCTTCCCGCCTTCGAGGCTCGTTCCAACTTCGGCACCTGGCTGCACCGCATCGTCGTCAACTGCGCCCTCGACGCGCTGCGAACGCGCGACGGCCGTGGCCCGCACCGCCGCGAGGAGCCAGTGGAGATTCCCGAGTCGCTGGCATTCCAGGGACCGTCCCCGGAACGGTTGGCGCGGAGCAGCGAGATCCGGCGGCGCCTCGAACAGTCGATGGCAGATGCTGACCATGCAGGAGCGAGTCGCCTTCACGTTGCGCCATCACGAGGGACGCAGCATCGAGGACATCGGCGAGACGCTCGGCATCCAGCACAGCGCCGCCAAGCACGCGGTGTTCCGTGCCGTACGCAAGCTGCGGGCGGCGTTGGCGCCCTTGCGGAGAGAAGCATGACCCATTGTTCCGACGACGATCTCGTCCTGCACCATTACGGCGAGTCGCCGGAAGCCGGCGAGCACGTGGCGGCATGCGCGATGTGTGCTGAGCGCGCCCGCGATCTGGCGGCGCTGCTCGAAACGGTCGACGAACCCGTTCCTGATCGCGGCGACGAGTACGGCCGCGAGGTCTGGGAGCGCGTGCAGCCGCACCTTGACACTAGTGGGGCGGGCCTTGTCAGGCCCGCCGACGATAGTCCCGCCAAAGTCCTGAGCCTTGACGCGGGCCTCACAACGCCCGCGCCACATCGCAGATTTCGTGGCGCGGACCTTGTCAGGTCCGCAGGCGTCCGCTGGGCGCTGGCTGCTGCGGCAACGGTGGCGCTCGTCGCAACCTCCTTCGTCGCCGGCCGCCTGTCCATGACCTCCACCTCCGCGCCGGCTGTGGCGCCAACACGCACGGCCTCGGCTGACGCGAGTGATCCGCAGCTCGCGCGCCGAGTACTGCTCCTCAGCGTCGCCGATCATCTCGAGCGATCCGATCGGGTGCTGACCGACATCATGAACTCGCCGGCCGCCGATCTGTCGGTGGAGCAGCAGTGGGCGGGCGATCTCATTGCCGCCAATCGCCTCTTCCGGCAGGACGCGGTGGATGCCAATGAGGCGTCGGTTGCGAACGTGCTGGACGAACTCGAACGAGCACTGCTCGACGTCGTTCACCAGCCGTCGGACGCGCCTGCCGATCTCGATCAGATCCGGCGTCGGATCGATTCCGCCGCTCTGCTCTTCAAGGTGCGCGTGCTCGGCAACGAGCTGCGGCAGCGGGAACTCGGGCCCGATGCGCCGTCGAAGAATTCCACCACTCCCATCAGCTGACCATCATGACCAAGACCCTTTCGCTCACTGTCGCTCTGATTGCCGCCACCCATATGGCGATGGCGCAATCCGTCGTTGTCCCGCCCCGGCTCGCTCCCGCACCCGCACCTGCGCCGCAGGCCGTCCCATCGCCGTCGCCATTACCGGCCGTGCCGGGCCCCGGGCCATTTCCGGAACCAGCTCCGCCCGCGCAGGCGCCATCTGCCACAGTTACACCCGCGCCGCCGGCACCACCGGCGCCCATCCTTGAGCCGTTCGATCTGCATTTCGAGGACTTCCAGGTCTTCGATGACTTCCACGTCAACATCGATCCGTCGTTGTGGGGCATCGGGCAGCGGCTCGACGATCTCAAGGAGTCGATCAAGGCGCAGAAGTTCGAATTGCAAGGGCAGATCACGGGTGCGCTCGCCCTCGCACAGCTTCCACCGCAGCCCGCCCCGTTTGTTCGCATCGGCCCACCGGAAGAGGCCTCGTACGACCAGGCGCGGGCGCTTATCGAGCGCGACCAGTACCAATCGCGCCCTCGCGGTGCTTGACCGAGTGATTCAGGCGAAGGGCAATCGTGTCGACGCGGCGATGTATTGGAAGGCGTACAGCCTGTCCAAACTGGCGCGCCGGCCTGAGGCGCTCACGGTGCTGAGCGACCTGCAGAAGGAGTATCCCAACGGCGCGTGGCTGCGCGACGCACGCGCGCTCGAAGTCGAGATCCGCCAGGCGTCGGGTCAATCGGTGTCGACCGACGTGGCCGACGACGATGTGAAGCTGCTGGCGCTGCGCGGCCTGATGCAGAGTGACCCTGAGGTGGCGGTACCGGCGATCGAGCGGATCCTTCAAGGCAACTCGAGCGTTCGCGTAAAGGACCGCGCGCTCTTCGTGCTGAATCAGAATCGCTCGCCGCGGGCGCGCGACATCATCACCGGCGTCGCCAGAAATGCTTCCAACCCGGAACTGCGCCTCTCCGCAGTGAAATATCTGGGTCAGCGATCTGACCCGGAGAGCATCAAGATGCTCGCTGACATGTATGCGTCCACGAACGACGTCGACGTCCGTCGTCAGATCCTCCGCAGCCTGGGTGCGGCCAACGCTCGCGATCGGCTTCTCAGCGTCGCCAAGTCAGAGAAGTCACCTGAACTGCGGGCGATCGCCGTGCAGCAACTGGGTGCCGCACGCGGTGGTGCCGAGCTCGAAGAGCTCTATCGGAGCGAGACCGACAAGGACGTCAAACAGCGCATCCTCAATTCGTTCGTCGCCGCGAACGCCACCGACAAGCTGGCGGCCATCGCGCGCAGCGAGAAGGATCCGGACCTGCAGCGGGCCGCGATTCGCAGCCTCGGGGCGACGAATCGACCGGAAGCGCTCGACGCGTTGATGTCCATCTACCAGTCGGATGCGCCGCTCGACACCAAGCGGTCGGTCATCCAGGCGCTGTCGATCCACCAGAACTGCTCCGGACTGGTCGGACTGGCGAAGTCCGAGAAGAATCCCGACCTGCGGAAGGAAATCGTCCAGCGGCTGTCCAACCAGGCCAATCGCTGCAGCGAGGCGCGTGATTACATGCTGGAGCTGCTGAAGTAGAACCGTGTATTCGCGGTTCGGAGTTCGGAGTTCGCAATGACGTTCGACGTTCCTCATGGGCCCTGGCTTGTTGGCGCCGCTGTCGTCGCGGCACTGTTGACCATGGGAGCTGCCCAGGCGCCGGTTGTCAATGCCGTCGTCGAGCATCGTCCGGCTGCGAATGGGGTGGCTCGCGAGATTCAGGCGATCGCGCAGCAGGGGCGCACAGTGTGGGTCGCGTACCGGGTGCCGATCGTGCGATCGCGAGGCGACCGGCTGAACTCGACACAGACGTGTTGCGGCCGGTGCCGGTTGGAACCGCCGGTCGACCTCGTCATGCTCCTGCGGGTCGATCGCACTGGCGTGATGGAGCTGCGCTCCGAAGGGGTGGACTGTGACATCGATGCCTCCGGCGCGGCTTTGATCTGGCTCGACAACGTAAGTCCGGAGGACTCTGTCGGCTGGCTGGCCGGTGTGGCGCGCGAGGCCGCACCGGGAAATCGGTTGGCGGATCGAGCGCTGACAGCGCTTGCGCTGCACGCGTCGGGGGCTGCGTCTCCGGTCCTCGTCGACATCGCGCGGAATGGGCGGACGGCGCAGTTGAAGGGACGCGCCCTCTTCTGGCTGGCGCAGCGCGCGGTGGAGGAAGCGGTGCCGACGATTGCGGCGGCCCTCGACGACCCGGACACGGAGGTAAAGAAGCAGGCGGTGTTCGCGCTGTCACAGCTGCCGAAAGACGAAGGTGTACCCCGCCTGATCGAGTTGGCCAAGAGTCATCGGAACCCGGAGGTCCGTCGGCAGGCGTTCTTCTGGCTCGGGCAGTCGAAGGATCAGCGGGCCGTCGACTTTTTCGCGGCGATCCTGAAATAGGTAGTTCGAGTTGGTCGGCTCGCTTGTGTCGCGATCAACACGCGTGGTGTCTTCTTCGTGGGCTTCGTGTGCTTCGTGGTTCTAAGACGTGGGAATGCCCACCGTCAGGAACGTCCGCCAGCCCTCGCCGCCGCCGAAGCCGAAGTCGAGCTTGGCGAACGTCTGCTTGGCCGTGTGGGCGCGAAGGCCGAAGCCATAGCCCTTCTTCAGATCCGACAGGTTCATGTCCTGCCAGTTGCGGCCAACCTTGCCGAAGTCGGCGAACACCACCGTGCTGACCCACTTGAGTGGAATCCAGCGGTACTCGGCGCCAAAGGACATGGCGTTCTCATCCCGGAAACGGAACTCGCGAAAACTGCGAACCGTGTCGTGCCCGCCGATGTACGGAAGCACGTAGAACGGAACCCTGCTGTCTGACGCATTGTTGACAAAGCTGGTATTCACGCGACCCGAGACGACATGCTTGTGGTCGGTGGTCAGCGGCAGGTACTGCGTGAGAGAGCCGTCGAACCGCTGGAAGTCGTATCGATCGAGCGTGTGGTCGTTCCAGACGCCGTACGACGCCTGATAGAAGCCGCCTTGTGTCGGATTGCCGCGGCTGTCGCGGAAATCGACGTCGACGAAAGCTTCCGCGCGGACGAAGTCTGGCTGTTCCAACAGTCCCGGCACCGTGACATCGGTGAAGATTTCGTCCGTCGAGGGATAGTCAGGAGCGTGACCGCGGCCGATCCGCGGCTTGAGATACCCGCCGACGATGCCGGTCTTCAGCCACGGCAGCGGGGTGACCTCGCCCCGCACACGCAGGTCGAAACCATGGAGATCGTAGCTGGTCCGCGTGTCTTCGGTCGTGTCGGGCCCGACGCCGTAGAAATGTTCCTGCGGATAGTCTTCCGCCCTGAACTCGGTCCACAGCGCAGCGCGTTCGTGCCACGCCTGCACCCATCGCGCACGGACGTCGAACGATTTGTACAGCCGGTAGGAGAGGGCTCCGGACACGTCGAGCAGAACCTGGTCGCCGAAGACGCGCATGCGGTAGCCAGGGCCGATGGCGAATCCGCTGCCGCGCGTGATGCCGAGACGCGGATACCAGCCGTCGATATCCCCCTGGAGGCGATCGATGATCCGGGTTTCCTTTGCCCACTCACGGGCAGTGTCGATGAAACTCGAATCATCCGGCTCGTTCGTCGCTTTGGTGACGGCGACTTTTTCCGGAGGAGTCGATTCAGGGGCCTGCTGGGCCTGAGCCGTGGTCGCGATCAGCACCACCGCCGAGCCCAGCACGAAGGCCCGAACGCGGTGCTTCGTCGCTGGTGTCACTCTATAGTTCTCGCACTCCGTGACTCTTCAGCAGGAACCATGCCGCCACCAGGCTCATCAGGACGCCGTTGACCATCAGGACAGCCGGCGCGGACGCGCGACTGGCGATCCACCCGCCAACGAGGCTGCCGAGGGGCATCCCGCCACGAAACGCAACCATGTACAGGCTCATCACCCGGCCCCGCATCTCGTTGGGAGCGTTCAACTGCACCAGCGACGAGATCATCGAGGCGACCGTCACCATGCACATGCCGGCGAAGAACAGGATGATCGCGTTCAGCCAGAGCATGCGCGTCAGGGCAAACGCGAGGATCAGACCTGCGTAAGCCAGCTGAATGAGCAGCACCGCGCGTCCCATATGCGGAAACCGCCCCTTCCACGCGACGAAGAGGGCGCCGGTGACCGCGCCGGCGCTCGCGCATGCCAGCAGCTTCGTGTAGAGCGAGACGTCGCCGTGAAACACGTTCTGTGCGAACAGCGGCAGGAAAGTGAGAAACGGATTGCCCAGAAAGGTCGTCGCGAAGCCCAGCACGGTCAGGCCGATAAACGCGGGCCGCTTCTGGACGAAGGTCAGACCTTCATGGAACTCCTCGCGCAGCCGTGACGGGCCGGCCGGCGGGGCATGACGGATCCGCAGTGAGAGGATGGCGGCAATCACCGCGAGAAAGGACACGCCGTTCAGGCCGAAGCACGCGGCCATGCCAAAGGCAGCCAGCGCACCGCCGGCGAGCAGCGGGCCGATCACGCGCGCGAGATTGAACTGAATTGAATTGAACGCGATCGCGTTCGGGACATCGTCCTGATCGACCAGCGAAGGCAGCAGCGACTGGTGGGCGGGCCCGCCGAACGCCTGTGCCAGGCCGGTGATGACCGAGAGCGTCAGCACCTGCCAGATGTGGATGCGATTGAAGTAGACCAGAGCGGCCAGCGTGAACGCCGTCGTCATCTGGATGTACTGCGACATCAGGAGCAGCCGCCGGCGATCGTGACGGTCGGCGATGACGCCGCCGACCAGCGTGAACAGCAGGATCGGGAGCTCGCCGAGAAACGAATCCAGCCCGAGGAAGAAGGCCGACGACGAGCCGGTGATCGTCAGGACCAGCCAGTTCTGGGCGACCTTCTGCATCCAGGTGCCGATGGTCGACGTGAAAGCGCCGAACCAGAGCACGCGGAAATCGCGGTAGTGGAGCGCCGCGCCGATCCGGCGCAGGCCGGTGTGCTGAGGAGTTGTGGGACGGGGCTTGTCGGGCCCGCCGGATGGCGTGTCAGGTGGGCCGATCACCGGATCCCTGTCCGGCCCGCCCGACATGGGGCGAACCTTGTCGGGTTCGCCAGGATGCACTGGCGCTGTACTCACGAAGCCCGACGATCTTATCCGCTTGATCATGCCGCGTGTCTTCGCTATATTTTCGCCACGAGGCGAAGACATGGCGAATAGCGCACGCGCGGCACTCGAATCGGCCTTGCGGGTCCGTAAGCTGGACCGGACGTTGACGACTGCGCTCGCCCCGATGGATCGCGCCGATCCGTCAGCGGTGGTCGCGACGGATGTGACGGCCCTTGATGTCGCGCTGCGGGGGGGATTGCCGCGCGGGCAGTTGTCGGAGATCGCCGGCCCGCGCTCCTCCGGTCGCACGTCGCTGCTGTTTCAGGTGATCGCTGCGGCAACCCGGCGCGGGGAGATTGCGGCACTCATCGACACGTTCGATCGACTCGACGTCGCGTCCGCCGATGCGGCCGGCATCCTTCTCGACCGGCTGCTGTGGGTGCGTGGCCAGGCGATCACCAGGATGCAGGAAGCCGGACTCCGCAATCATCCTGATACGTGGAATGCGACGCCGGGACCGTCCGGGCTGTTCGATCGCACCATCGACCGTGCCCTGAAGGCACTCAACCTGGTTCTGCAGGCCGGCGGGTTCAGCGTGGTCGCGATTGATCTCGCCGACGTCCCACCGCTCGCGTTGAAGCGGATCCCCTTTACGACATGGTTGCGTGTGCAGCGGATCATCGAAGGCAGTGACACCGCGTGCGTGCTGTTGACGCCGGAGCCGCTCTCGCGGAGTGCCGGTGGCCTGACCCTGGCGCTCACCGGCCGTTCGTCGTGGGCCGGCGATTCGGATCGCAGCCGCCGCCTCGCATCGCTCGACCTGACCACCCGCCTCGTTTCACCCCGCCGCCGCGTTGATGGGGAAGTGACGCTGCGTGCGGTCGCCAGCGACAGCCACCAGTTACGCGTCGGCCACGAAGACACGAAGACACGGAGGTTTTTGAATGATTTTTACTCCGTGCCTTCGTGTCTCCGTGGCTAGCGTCCGTAACGAGTGAACGTGTGGAGTTTGAAAATGTTTGGCGCCATTTACGCAGCGGAGGGCAGTGATGGCGCCGTGCTCGAGGGCGTGGCGCGGGAGTTTTCGCCGCGCATCGAGGTGTTCGACAAGCGAGAGATTGCGCTCGATCTGAACGGGGTCGCGCGACTGTTTGGCAACGGCCGGGAAATTGCCGCAGCGATCCGCACGACCGCTGCTGATCGCGGCCTGCGGGTGCGTGTGGCCATTGCCGACACGCGCACCGCGGCCCGGCTGCTCGTCCACCATCGCGCGGGTATCACGGTCATCGCTCCGGGGACCGAGGCCGAGGTCCTTGCGCCGCTCCCGCTGACGCTCCTCCGTACCCTCCGTCCCCTCCGTCCGAACGACTCGAACGATTCGAACGATTCGAACGACCCGAACGCCTCGAACGCCTCGAACGGTTCGAACGATCTTGTACTGACACTCCGTCGGTGGGGCCTGCGCACGCTGGGCGAGTTCGCCGCGCTGCCGGCAGACGCGGTCGCGGCGCGATTGGGTCAGGAAGGCGTCTGGTGGCAGCGTGTCGCCGCCGGTGAGGATCCGCTGCCGCTCGTCCCATCGGTTCCCGAGGAACGGTTCGAGCAGGCACTCGAGCTCGAATGGCCGATCGATGGACTCGAGCCGCTCTCGTTCGTCCTGGGCCGGTTGATGGAACCGCTCGAGCGGCATCTCGAGCAGCGCGATCGCGGTGCCGCGGTGCTGCACGTCCGGTTGTATCTGGTGAAGGGGGCAGGGGACAGGGGCGCAGGGGACAAGGAGGCAGGGGAAACAGAAAACGGGACGCGTCGGGTTCACGAGCGAACGCTGCAGTTGCCGACGCCGATTCGAGATGCGCGTACGCTGCGCACGCTGGCGCTGCTCGATTTGGAATCGCATCCTCCATCCGCCGCCATCGATCGCGTCGTCGTCGCCGTCGATCCGACCCCGGGTCGCATCGTCCAGTATTCGCTGCTGACCCGGCCGCTGCCATCGCCGGAGCAGATCTCCACGCTCATGGCACGCCTGAATGCACTGATGGGCGACGGCACGTTGCGGTGCGCCCGCCATCGTCGATTCCTGGCGGCCCGGCGCGTTCGCGATGGGTGCGTTCAATCCAAAGGATGCGACACCCGGCAGTCACGAACAGCAGCCACGGAGGCACGGAGACACCGAGGTTGCTTTTCAATCCTGTATTGCCTCACCAGGAGCGGATACCGGCCTCAGTGCCTCAGTGCCTCAGCGTGTGAAAACAGGCGAGACCATGACCCCGATCGTTGCGCTTCGACGTTTCCGCCTCCCGATTCCCGCGCGTGTGCACGTCGAACAGGGCAAGCCATCGCGGTTGACGACTGACCGGCGGGGGTTGAGTGGAGGGCGGGTGGAACAGTGCGCCGGGCCGTGGCGGACATCGGGCGCGTGGTGGACTGGAGAGGGCCGATTGGAAGACGCGCGTCCATCCGCCAATTCCCAATGGGATCGTGACGAATGGGACGTGACGCTCAACGATGGCGCGACGTATCGCGTGTTTCGTGAGCGCGACTCGGACCATTGGTTCCTCGAGGGGATCGTTGATTGAGGACAACTCCCAACTCCCAACATCTGACGCTCGACCAGTTCCCAATCGTTCGTTCACGCGGGAACACCGTGGGAGTTGGGGAAGCGACAGTCGTTGGGCGTTGGGCGTTATCGGGTTGTTCACGTGTACATAGAACTCCACGCCGCTTCCGCGTTCAGTTTCCTGCGCGGCGCGTCGCTTCCCGAAACGCTGGTCGAGCGTGCCGCCACGCTCGGCTATCCAGCGCTCGCGCTGGTCGATGCCGATGGTGTGTACGGTGCGCCTCGATTCCACCGCGCCGCGAAGCAGGCCGGGATCCGTCCGATTATCGGGGCTGAGCTGACGATCACGGCCAGTAGGCCGGGCCTCGCACCGCAGGCCCGGCGCGCGGCCCTCGCCGCGCAGGGTCGGCACGCGGGCGCTCGCGATTCACGAATCACGATTCACGATTGGCAATTGCCGGTGTTGGTGGCCAGTCAGGCCGGGTACCAGAACCTGTGCCGCCTGGTCACGACGATGAAGCTGCGCGCCGCGAAGGGAGAAGGCGCGCTGCTGCTCGAGGAGTTCGACGGGTTCACGGCCGGACTGGTCGCCATCTGCGGCCGCCCGTTGCTCGACTCGCGGCAGTACGGCATCGGTGGCCTGCTGGATCGTCTGGTCGGTCTGTTCGGGCGCGGCAACGTCTGTGTCGAGCTGCAGCGTCATCTGCTGCGGGATGAAGAGTCGGACAACGCTGCGCTCACGTCGCTGGCCAGGGCGTATCGCGTGGCGATCATCGCGACCAATGGCGTCCGGTTCGCGGAGCCCGCCGATCGCCCCTTGTTCGACGTCCTCACCTGCGTCCATCACAAGACAACCCTCGACGACGCGGGGAGGCGGCTGGCGCGTAACACCGAACGCTATCTGAAGTCGCCGGACGCGATGGCGCAACTGTTTGCCGACCGTCCCGATACCCTTGCCGGGACGGCGTCGCTGGCGGAGCGGCTCGAATACACGATGGCCGACCTCGGCTATCGCTTCCCTAAATATCCGGTGCCGGACGGCGAGACGGAGATGTCGTTCCTCCGCCACATCACGGAGGTCGGTGCGCATGAGCGTTTCCGGCCGTATGGCGACAAGGCGCGATCTCAGATCGCGCGGGAGCTCGACCTGATCGCGAAGCTCGATCTCGCGGGCTACTTCCTGATCGTCTGGGACATCGTCAATTTCTGCCGGCAGCAGGACATCCTCGTCCAGGGGCGAGGGTCCGCGGCGAACAGTGCCGTCTGCTACAGCCTCGGGATTACCGCGGTCGATCCGATCAAGATGGAACTGCTGTTCGAGCGGTTCCTGTCCGAAGAGCGCGGCGAATGGCCCGACATCGATCTCGACCTGCCGAGCGGCGATCGCCGTGAGCGTGTCATCCAGCACGTCTACGAGAAGTACGGCCGGCTTGGCGCGGCGATGACGGCCAACGTCATTACCTATCGCAGCCGCAGCGCCGCGCGTGAAGTCGGAAAGGCGCTGTCGCTGCACGACGACGAGATCGATCGGCTCGCGAAGGTCATGAACAACTTCGAGTTCACCGATCCCAACGAGACGCTCGGCCGCAATCTCGCCGCGGCCGGCCTGTCGTTCGACATGCCGCGCGTGAAGACGTTTGCGGATCTCTGGCTGCGTATCCAGGACCTGCCGCGTCACCTCGGCCAGCACTCTGGTGGCATGGTGATCTGCCAGGGAGAGCTCGATTCGGTCGTGCCGCTCGAACCCGCCACGATGCCCGGCCGCGTCGTCATCCAGTGGGACAAGGACGATTGTGCCGAGATGGGCATCGTCAAGGTCGATCTGCTCGGCCTCGGCATGATGGCCGTGCTCCAAGATGCGATTGAGCTGGTGAATGCATCAACTCCCAACTCCCAACTCCCAATTTCCAATTCGCCCGAAGCCTGTAGCCCGAGGTCCGAAGCCCGATTCGACCTCGCCCGCATTCCCCAGGACGATCCGCGCGTCTACGAGCTGCTGCAGCAGGCCGACACGATCGGCGTGTTTCAGGTGGAGTCCCGGGCGCAGATGGCGACGCTGCCGCGGATGAAGCCGGAGAAGTTCTACGACCTTGTTGTCGAAGTGGCCATCATCCGGCCCGGCCCGATCGTCGGCCACATGGTTCATCCGTACCTGAATCGCCGGTCCGGCAAGGAGGCGCACGAGCCGCTGCACCCATGCCTCGAGCCGGTGCTGGCGCGGACGCTTGGCGTGCCACTGTTCCAGGAGCAGCTGCTGCGGATGGCGATGGTGGCCGCCGGTTTCACCGGCGGGCAGGCGGAGGAACTGCGCCGGGCCATGGGCTTCAAGCGTTCCGAGAAGCGCATGAAGCAGATTGAAGTGCAGCTACGCGAGGGGATGGCCAAGAACGGCATCACCGGCGCGACGGCTGAGCGGATCATCCAGTCGATCACTTCGTTCGCGCTCTACGGCTTTCCCGAATCGCACGCGGCCAGCTTTGCGCTGCTGGCCTACGCCAGCGCGTATCTCAAGGTCTATTACCCGGCGGCGTTCTACACGGCGCTGCTCAACAACCAGCCGATGGGGTTCTATCACCCGGCGTCGCTCGTCAAGGACGCGCAGCGGCGCGGCGTCCGTTTCCATCCGATCGACGTGCAGCAGTCCGACTGGCTGTGTCGCGTCGAAGCGGACGGCGGTATCCGCATCGGCTTCATGTACGTGAACGGCTTACGGAAGGACGTGGGTCAGGCCATGGCAACGTTCGATCGAACCCGGACGATGACTCCGCCGCTGCTGTGTGCGAAATGCGGCTGCGACGACGAGTCGATGATTGAGGAGATTGAACCGGGCTTCGGGCTTCAGGCTTCGGGCTCTGACGAGGAACGGAGCGGTGCCCGCAGCCGCCGGTACTACTGCAACATCTGCTCGCATGACTGGACCGTGCAGCTGCAGCCGCGCGGCCGGTTCGATTCGATCGAGCAGGTCGTCCAGCGCACGGGCCTGCGGCGTGACGAGCTCACCACGCTCGCCGACATCGGCGCGCTGAATGCCTTTACGAACGAGCGCCGCAGCGCGCTGTGGCAGGTCGAACGGGCGGTGCGTCCCGCCGGCGAGCTGTTCGAGCCGGCCGAAGAAAACTCTCAACGTCCAATGCCTCCGCCTTCGCGTGCTGAGACTCAAACACGCTTCGGCGCGACCGCGCAAATGGATTCGCGATCCACGAATCACGATTCGCAATTAGCGAGTCCGCTGCCACCAATGAACGATCAGGACCGCCTTCGTGCCGACTACGCGGGGACGAGTGTGACGATCGGACCTCACCCGCTGGCACTGCGGCGCGACGAGCTGGCGCTGCGCGGGGTCGTCCGCGCGTCGGACCTGCCGCGCACCCGTGACGGCCGTCGCGTGCGCGTCGCGGGGATGGTCATCACGCGGCAGCGTCCTGGGACGGCAAAGGGGTTCGTGTTCCTGACGCTCGAGGACGAAACCGGCATTTCCAACGTGATCGTCCGCCCGGACCTCTTCGATCGTGAGCGGATGATGGTTGTTCGCCAACCCTTCCTGGTTGTCGACGGCATCCTGCAGAACCAGGAAGGCGTCCTGTCGGTTCGCGCCGAGCGGCTCGAAGCCATTGACGGCGGCGCGTCAGTGGACGCGCACGACTTTTACTGAGGCGGGGCTGAAGCCCCGCCCTACGGACGCACGGCCCTGCTGACACCAATCAGAATCAGGATTCGCACCCAACGACGAAAGGCACTGACATGACCGACGGAACTCCGCTTGCTGGAAAAACAGCGCTGGTGACGGGCGCGAGTCGCGGCATCGGCCGTGGCGTCGCACAGGTGCTCGCTGATGCGGGTGCCACGGTGTATGCGACGGGCCGGACGATCGCCAACGCGCTGTTGCCGGGGGCGGTCATCCGTATCCAGTGCGACCATACCGACGACACTCACGTGATGCAGGTGTTCGAGCGGTTGTCGCGCGACGGCAATCGGCTCGACGTGCTGGTCAACGGTGTGTGGGGCGGCTACGAGCAGATGATGGAAAACGGCCAGTTCACTTGGCCACTGCCGTTCTGGGACCAGCCGCTCTGGCGCTGGAACGCGATGATGGATGCCGGAGTACGCGCGGCCTACGTCGCCAGCCAGAATGCAGCGCGTCTGATGGTGCCGAATCGCCGCGGCCTCATCGTGCACCTGTCGCATTGGGCAGCACAGAAGCATCAGAGCAACGTCGCCTACGGCGTGGCCAAAGCGGCCACCGACAAGATGGCGGCGCACATGGCGCATGACCTCCATCCCCACGGCATCACGTCGGTGTCGCTCTACCCCGGACTGGTGCGAACGGAAAGCGTGATGCAGTTCGCGGCGTATCTCGATTTGAGCAACTCGGAAAGCCCTGAATTCACCGGCCGGGTCGTCGCCGCGCTAGCCGCAGACCCGGATGTCGCCCGCTTCACCGGTCAGTGGCTCGTCGTTGCTGCGCTCGCTGCCGCGTACGGCGTCACGGACATCGACGGAAAGCAGCCGCGGCCGTTGACGCTCGATGAGGTCTAATCAATGCAAAATGCAAAATGCAGATGCATCCGGCATTGAGCATCGCGAAGTCCGTCACCGACAGTTTTCACGATGTCGTCCTCGAGCAACGGGATCAGCGAGCCCGCGCGATTCGGGCGAAGCGGAGGTCGGCGCGGTCGGAATCTACATAGCGGCGAGTACTTCTTCGCAGTGATCGGCGACGACCGCCTCTACTGGTCCGCGAAGTGGTAAACGGCGCTGATGGTGATCCGTTGGCGTATTTCAATGTTCAAATTGGTCAATCGTCAAGCGCCGATTGGAGTGTCCGCCCATGCTGTCCCGTACCGCGCTCTTTCATCAGTTGCACACATCCGGCTGCTTCGTCATTCCCAATCCGTGGGACACGGGGAGCGCGCGCGCGCTCGTCGCCCTCGGCTTCAAAGCGCTGGCGACGACCAGTGCGGGCGTGGCGTGGGCCGCGGGGCAGGCAGACCACGGAATGACCCTGCCGCGGCTGATGGCGCACCTGCGCGACATCGCTGGCAGCGTCGACGTGCCGGTCAGCGCCGACTTCGAAAATGGTCTGGCCGACGATCCGGCGGGCGTGGCCACGAATGTGGCCGCCGCCGTCGATACCGGCATTGCCGGTCTCTCCATCGAGGACGCGCCTGGCGGACCCGGCGTGTCGCTCTACGACGAAGGACTCGCGATTGAACGAATCCGCGCGGCCAGGCAGGCGATCGACTCGAGTAGAACCGGCGTCCTGCTGACCGCGCGCTGCGAGGCGTTCCTGGTGGGGCCATCCGATCTGTCCCTCACCATCCGGCGTCTGGTCGCCTACGGTGAAGCCGGCGCCGACTGCTTGTACGCCCCCGGCATCCGTCAGCCCGAACAGCTTGCCGAGATTGTGCAGGCTGTGGCGCCGAAACCGGTGAACGCGCTCGTCGGCGGCGATTTCACCTCGGTTGCTCAGTTGGCCGAGATCGGAGTCCGCCGTATCAGCGTCGGCGGCGCTCTCGCCCGGACCGGCTGGACCGCGTTCCTGGCAGCGGCCAGAGAGATCGCCGGCGCCGGCACCTTTCACGCCTTTGCCGCCACCGTTCCGCATACCGAGCTGAACGAATTGTTCGAGCGCCGATAGCCGGCAGCGGTTGGCTGGCCGATTAAAGCCGAGGACATTCCGCTCTCGCTTACCGACCAGGGCTACCGGCCATCCGCGAGTGGCTACTCGCCACGGGCCATCACCAACCACGAAGGACACGAAGAACACGAAGCACGGATTCGCTTCGCGACCTTCGTAGTGTTAACGCTACGGCCACCGGCCACCGGCTCCGGCCCAGGATTTCAGGATTCGGCTACAGTACAGCCAGCTACCAAATCACAAATCACAAATCGCAAATCACCAATCACAAATCGCCCAAATGATCGCCGTTCACCACCTTGGCCTGTTCGTCTTCAGCGGCCTGCTGCTGAACATCACGCCCGGCCAGGACACGCTGTATATCGTCGGCCGCACGATGTCCCAGGGGCGGCGAGCGGGCCTGTTGTCGGTGCTCGGGATCGCGTCCGGCTCGATCATCCACACGCTGGCGGCGGCATTCGGCCTGTCCGCGATTCTGGCGACGTCGGCCATGGCGTTCACCATCGTGAAGCTGGCTGGTGCGGCATACCTGGTCTACCTCGGAATCAGAATGCTCCTGCACCGGGAGGCGACGCCCACGGCTGCGCCGGCGTTTACCGCCGAGAGAGGCTGGGCGGTCTACCGCGCTGGATTGTTGACCAACGTGCTGAATCCGAAAGTCGCGCTCTTTTTCATGGCGTTCCTGCCGCAATTCGTCGATCCGACGGCAGGCTCACGGGCGCTCCCGTTTCTCTTTCTCGGAACAGTGTTCGTCGTCAACGGGACGCTGTGGTGCCTGGTCCTCGTGACCGGCGCGGCCGCCATCGGACGACGTCTCCGGCAGAGCGCATCGGTCGCGATATTGTTGCGACGAGCGACAGGCGTGATCTTCGTCGGACTTGGCGCGCGACTGGCAACGAGCCGATGAGGGAGACCGAGCCTGCCGCTGGCTCGTCCAAAAGACCGTGGTCAACAGGCTGTCGCTGAGCGTCATGATGGCGATCGCTGTCGGGAGCATCTTCCCGGCGGCCGTCATGGGCCAGGACCTCCCGGTGGCAACGCAGAGCGCCGTCGTTTCCGCCGATCACGTCAGTGATGGTCTGCGGCGGCCCGAACTGGTCATTCCCATGGTGACCTTCCAGGAACCCACCTTCCGCAGCGGCGTTACAGAACGGCTCGAAACCCCGCTCGACGTCATCCGCCGCGAATTGCGTGAAGAAGCCCGGCTGCACCCGTGGGAGAATGCCCATTACACGCCCGGCGTGATCGGACAGGTGGACGTCCTGCCCGCGCTGGTGTCGCTGGTCACGAAGATCAGGCGCATCCGCTATGAGCACGCCGAGGCTGAGGCGCGTCAGATGGTGCACGATGAACTGGCGGCCTTCTGCGCACAGCACGACTGCTCTCAGGCAGCGGAGCTTCCCATCGACGAAGGGATTATCATCCCGAGGAATTGACGATTGACCGATCTGAAGATTGACCAGAGAAATAGTTTCGCTGGTCAAACCGATCAATCGGCAATCGCATGAAACTCGGCATCGACCTTGGCGGCACGAAGATCGAGGGCATAGCCCTGGATGGCAGTCACGAGCGCGCGCGCGCACGCGTTCGCACGCCGCGCGACGACTACGGTGCCACCCTCACCGCCATTGCAACGCTCGTCAGCGAGCTGGAGCGCACCGCCGGCACGGCGGATACCGTCGGCGTCGGCATTCCCGGCACGATTTCGCCGGTCGACGGGCTTGGTCAAGAACGCCAACTCCGTCTGGTTGATCGGACGGCCGCTCCAGCAGGATCTCGAGCGGATCCTCGGTCGCGAGGTGCGCATCGCCAACGATGCCAACTGCTTTGCCGTGTCGGAAGCGGCGGACGGGGCCGCAGCCGGTGCCGATGTGGTGTTCGGCGTCATTGTCGGCACGGGAACTGGTGCGGGTATTGTCGTCGGACACCGGGTGATGACCGGCCCGCACGGAATCGCCGGCGAATGGGGACACAACCCGCTGCCCTGGCCCGAGCCTGACGAGTGGCCTGGACCGGCGTGCTACTGCGGCCGGACGGGTTGTATCGAGACGTTTCTATCCGGCCCGGGCCTGGTCGCCGATTTCGCAAGAACGACGGCCGGACTTGGCGGTCCGAGCCTTGCGGCGGGTCCGCTGCGCGGAACCCGCCCTACGGCTGCGACCACCCCGCTGGACGGAACCCGCCTTACGGCTGCGACCGGCGCGCTGGACGGAACCCGCGCCTCGCTCGTGAATCCGGAGGCCACTGGCACGAGTACGGAGTCAACTGGAGGGCGGGTCGCGCGAAGCGGAGCCGCCGGCATAGCCCCGCAGGCGGAGGACATCGTTGCCCTGGCGGAACGTGGAGATGCCACCGCCGAGGCCGCGCTGGTTCGCTACGAGCGGCGGATGGCACGTGCCCTCGCGTCCATCATCAACATCCTCGACCCGGACGTGATCGTGCTCGGGGGTGGGATGTCGAACATCGCGCGGCTCTATGAAAGTGTTCCGCGCTACTGGAGTGATTTCGTGTTCGCCGGCGGTCCGGCCGAACGCATCCGCACGCCCTTGGTGCGCGCGCGTCACGGCGACGCGAGCGGTGTTCGCGGGGCCGCATGGCTGTGGAACGATGGCCGGTAGAAGTTTTCTCCCGTACTCGATACGCACGCTGCGGCATTACTCGCTGCAGACGTTCACGCAGGACCTGCTCGCCGGCGTAACCGTCGGGCTGGTGGCGCTGCCGCTCGCGATGGCGTTTGCCATTTCATCGGGCGTTCCGCCGGAGGCGGGCATCTACACCGCCATCGTCACCGGTTTCCTGATTTCGGCGCTCGGCGGGTCGGCGGTGCAGATTGGCGGGCCGACCGGCGCGTTCGTGGTCGTTGTTTCGGGCATCGTCGCCCGCTACGGAATCGACGGGCTCTACACGTCGACCATGATGGCCGGTGTCGTGCTCGTGATCATGGGGCTGACCGGAACAGGCACCGCCGTCCGGTTCATTCCTCGCCCGGTGGTGATCGGGTTCACCAACGGCATCGCGCTGGTGATCGCGAGCACGCAGTTGAAGGACTTTTTCGGGATCAGGACCGCAGAAGCGGTCCCTGGAGAGTTCATCGGACGCCTCGAGCTGCTGGCGCGTCACGCGGACGCGTTCTCGCCGTTGACGACAGGGGTCGGCATCGGTGTCCTGGTCCTGATCATCGCGTGGAACCGCCTCGTGCCGCGGGTGCCCGGCTACGTCGTGGCGCTTTTTGCCGGAACGCTCTACGTGGCGTTCACCGGCTGGCCGCTGGAGACGATCGGCAGCAGGTTTGGCGGCATTCCGTCGAGCCTCCCGCCGCTTCACCTCCCGCGCTTCCGGCCGGACCTCGTCCTCACGTTGCTGTCGCCGACTCTGACCATCGCCATGCTCGGCGCCATCGAGTCGCTCCTCTCGGCCGTCGTGGCCGACCGTATGAGCGGCACCCGGCATAACTCGAACGTGGAGCTGTTTGCGCAGGGCGTCGCCAACATCGTGTCACCGCTGGTCGGGGGGCTGCCGGCCACCGGCGCCATCGCGCGCACCGCGACGAACGTGCGGTCCGGCGCGCGGACCCCGGTGGCGGGCATGATTCACGCGGCGACGCTGCTGATCGTGCTGCTCGTCGGCGCCCGGCTGGCCTCGCTGGTGCCGATGGCGGTCCTCGCGGCCATTCTCCTGGTTGTGGCCTACAACATGGGTGAATGGCGCGAGATTCCGGAACTCTGGCGCCAGGGCTGGACGGACCGGATGGTGTGGCTGGTGACGTTCGTGCTCACCGTCGTCGCCGATCTGACGGTGGCGGTGGAAGCGGGAATGATCCTGGCGGCGCTGTTGTTCATCCGCCGCGTCGCGGTGACCACAACGGTGTCACACGTGACCAGGGACTTCGTCGAGAACGCCAGGGAGCATGCGATTCACGACAAGCACATTCCTGAAGGCGTGGCGATCTTCAAGATCATCGGCCCGTTCCTGTTCGGTGCGACGGAGAAGCTGGCGTCTGCGGTCGCGCATGCGGGCGAACTGCCAACCATCGTGATCCTGCGGCTGCGCTACATGCCGGCGATCGACGCCACCGGCTTGAAGGCGATCCAGGATCTGGCCGACCAACTGCACGACTCCGGTCGGACGCTGCTGATCTGCGGGGCGCCGTCGCAGCCCTCGAAGCTGATGGAACAGGCGGAGTTCCATCGCCACCTCGGCGACGAGAACGTCCTGCCGAACCTGGCCGCTGCGCTCCGCCGGGCGCAGGATGTGATCAGTTCGTCGCCTTGATCGCCGGTGCCGTCTCGCGCCGCGGCACGCTACCCGAGTCGATCACCCTGCCGGTGCGGGAGATCGTCTCGAAGAACATCTGATCCTTGTCGATTTCCACGAGCATGAACGTATTGTCGGTGTCGAACCCCTTTGCGGTCATCGGTGAGCCGACCCTGATGTTCCCCTCGCGCAGCTTCGCTGACCCGCCTTCGGTGAAGTAGTAGATACCCTTCTGCGGCTTCACGCGCTCGTAGAAGTGCTCGTGCCCGGCGAAGACGACATCGACGCCGTTGTCGCGGAACAGCGGTTCGACGAGGGTCCGCAGGTCCTCTTCGGAACCGTGCTTCTCGCCCGACGAGTACATGCGGGTGGTGCATGTACGGAATCTTCCACTTGGCGTTCGACTTCGGCAGAACGTCCTTCAGCCAGTCCACCTGCACCGGCGCCATATAGGTGCTGTCGAGGACGAAGAACTCGACGTCGCCCTTGCGGAACGAGTAGTAACGCTTCCCGTCCATGTTGAATGGCTTGTAGAAGCGTTGCGCCGGATCGTCGTGGTTGCCAAGCGTGGCGTAGAAGCTGACGTTGGCGTCGAGGATTGGCTTGTAGGGCGTTTCGAACTTCTTGACGAAGTCCGACGGACCCTGTCCACCGTACATGTTGTCGCCCATCATCGTGACGAAGTCGTAGCGGAACCGTGACCGCGCGTCACTCAGCAGCTTGCCGATCTGATATTGCTCGCGGCCGCCGGTCCCGGTGTCTCCGATCACGGCGAATTTGATGGAGTCCTTCGCGTTCGGTAGCGTGGTTGTGCCGGTACCGATGTGATCCCCGGGAAGACCCTGCGCTCCGGCGCGGAACGGGAAGACACTTTCAGCCGCGGCGGCGACGAGACATTGACCGGTCAGCGACAGAAGCGTGCGGCGTGTCAGAGGCATGAGGCAAGGACCTCAGTGAGTCGGAAGAACGTTGAGGATGTAATCGACGATGAGCCGGGTGTCGCCGTCCAGCAGCACGATGTGCCGGTCCATGAACCGGTACTGCAGGTTGTCGGGCAGCCGCGGCAGGTTGTTCAACAACAGCGGCGGAACCGTCGCCAGCGCTGCGGTATCCGGCATCGCTTTGTTGATGATCGGTCGCACGCCGTCGGGTACTTCGGTGAAGACGGCGCGCTTGGTGTCCGCGGTGCGATGCCGGAAGTCCTCGGCTACCGCGCTGCGGATCTGATCGGCAACCCTGGTCGGGATCATGTCGCCAGGCTTGGCGCCCGTGCGCGCGTCGCGCAGTGCTGCCGCCAGCGTGTCCTGTCGCGCCGCGAGTTCGGCTGAATCGGCCGTCGGCGACAGTGGCTTCAGCTTGCCCGACAACTGCGCACGCAGGGTCGATGTAACCCTGGAGCCGTTGCTGGAACTCGGCGAGCGCCGTCGCCTGCGGGTTGGCGTTCGGTGTGTCCGCCTGCCGTTTCGCGACCCCCTCGTCTGCCCGCGGCGCGGTGTCTGGGCAGCCGCGACACCACTGACCAGGGCGAACAGCATGCTCATTCGTGCGACGGCGGCGAAATGAAGGGTCATCATCTGGTCCCTCGGTTGCGGCTGAAGTCGGCCAGCTCTTTGCTGGTATCAACCGCGACAGTCTGCGCTTCTTCAAAAGCCATGCCCCGTACGGCTGAGGCTCGACTGTTAGGAGGATATGTTGGAACTCATCGTTCAGCCCCGCGACGGAATCAAGGCCGTGGTCGACGCGGTCGAGGCCGCCACCAAGTGGCTCGACATAATCATCTTCCGATTCGACCTCAAACCCCTTGAGAAAGCCCTCGAAGCGGCCGTCGGCCGGGGTGTCGCGGTGCGTGCGCTGATCGCGCACACCAACAGCGGCGGCGAAAAGGGGCTCCGCCAGCTCGAACTGCGGATGCTCGAATGCAGGCGTCACCGTCAGCCGCACCGCGGGCGACCTGGTTCGCTACCACGGGAAGATGATGATCGTCGACCGCGAGGAACTGTACGTAAACGGATTCAACTTTACGGCCCGCGATCTCGCCAGCCGTAGCTTCGGCCTCGTCACCCGCGACCGCCGGATCGTGCAGGAGGCGCTGCGTCTGTTCGAATCGGATGCGCAGCGCGAGGACTTCGAGCCGAACAACCAGGGCTTCGTGGTCAGCCCGGAAAACGCCCGCGAGGAACTGGCCACCTTCATCAAGCGGACGAAGAAGCAGCTCGTGATCTGGGACCCCAAGGTGACCGACACCCAGATGCTGCGTCTGTTGACTCAGCGGCAGAAGACAGGGGTCGACATCCGCATCATCGGCAAGGTGGGGAAGCGGGGCGGGGACCTGCGGGTGCAGAAGATGCCCGGAATGCGCCTCCACGTCCGCGCCATCGTCCGGGACGGCGAAGCGGCGTTCGTCGGCAGCCAGAGCCTCCGTGCCCTGGAGCTCGACGCGCGTCGTGAGGTCGGTTTGATCACGAAGGATCCGAAGGTGGTCAAGGGACTGCTCGATACGTTCGAGGCCGACTGGGTGAAGACGGAGCTGGGGAAGAAGGAGCTGAAGGCGCACGAGAAGGAACTCGCGCTGGCGGAAGTGGCGTCTTAATCGTGAATCGTGAATCGTGAATCGTCGAATCAAGAATGATGAATGCTGCTCCGTGCCATCCATTCACGATTCACGATTCACCATTCACGATTGGTAATACTGCCGATACATCCCACGTCTGAACAGCCAGCCGCCCAGCGCCCCGCCCCAGGCCAGCACGTAGTGCATGAAGCCGAGATCGATCAGCTCGATCAGGTTGCCGTCGAAGTCGCGAACGAAGAAGAACCACTGGCCGCGCGGTGAGCGTTCGGGCCGCGTCACGATTTCGACTCCCTTGCTGACCAGATAATCGTGCCACTTGTGCGTGTTCCGCACGTTGAACGAGAAGTGGGTCAGGCCGATGCGGTTCCACGGGATGGCCTGCGGCGGTTGCTGCGGATGAAACTCGAAGATCTCGAGGATGCCGCCTCCGGGCACGCGCACCCACCCCACCTTGAGGCTGATCGCTCCCTCGACACCGAAGAACGATCTGACCCGCTCGGCCGGATGATCGGCAACGCCGACGAGGCGGCACCCGAACACGTCCGAGTAGAACTGGACGAACCGTTTGAAGTTCGAGACGGTGATGCCGATGTGGCTGAACGAGCGGACCTTCATGATGCTTGTGGACTACAGGCTACGGGCTAGCCGGGCGTGACTTGCGCGACGGTCGGTGCGGCTCTCAACTCTTTCTCCGCGATGTGATCGGCGACGCTCAACGCCTGCGCGATGATCGTCAGGGCGGGGTTGACGGCGGCCGACGAAGGGAAGAACGACGCATCGACGACGAACAGGTTTTCGACGTCGTGGGTCCGGCAGTAGGGATCCAGCACGGAAGTGCCCGGGTCGGTGCCGAACTTCAGCGTCCCACACTGATGGGTCGTGTTACCGACGCCGAACGACAGCGGGAAGATCCACCTGAACCCGAGGTCGCGGAGCAGAGTTCCGAGGACGCGCTTCAGTTCCCGATGCGCCCGCAGGTTGCTCGGATGATAGTCGAGCCGAATCCGGCCGTCCTGCAGCGTCACGCGGTTCTCCGGCAGCGGAAGATCCTCGGTCATCGCCAGCCACTGGATGCTGTGATCGGTCCAGTGCTTCAAGGATCCCGGGAACACGGTCAGCACCGCTTTCAGTCCCAGCTTCAGGAGCGGTGGTGCGCCGCCGCGCACCATCGCGGGGTAAATCGAACCCTGCGACTGGATGTGGCCAAGCGGGTAGGGCCGCGATGCCGACGCGCGGTAGAAGTCGTTGATCGCGATCGTCTTGTGAAACGCATGCGGCCCGGTGTCCGCGTCATCCCAGCGATACGCGCTGAACATGGTCGTCACGTGCGCCATGTAATTGCGGCCGACCAGTCCCGAGCTGTTGGCGAGGCCACCCGCATCACCCGATCGAAGCAGAAGAGCCGCGGAATTGACCGCCCCGCACGCGACCACAATGACGTCCGCGTGAATGCGTTCCGCCTGGCCTTCCGTGTCCACGTCGACAGCAGTCACGCGGTTTCCGGCCCCATTGGTCACCAGGCGCAGCGCCAGGGTTCGCTCGCGCAGTTCCACGTTCGGCCATTGACGGGCGAAACTGATCCCGCACGATTCGGCGTCGGCCTTCGCGCCGATCATGCACGGGAAGGAATTACAGGTGCCGCACAACCGGCAGCCTCCCTCTTCACCGGGCCGGATCAGGCCGAGTGGCAACGGCGACGGGGTGCAGTCCTCTGGCGCGTACGGCGTCGACGATTTTCGCGATGCCGCCGGTGTGGCCGATGGGCGGGTAGGGGAATGGCGGCCGGGGCGGGTCGGTCGGATCCACCCCGGATTGTCCGTGCACGTGATAGAGCGCTTCGGCGCGATCGTAATAGGGTGCGAGGTCGTCGTACTGGATGGGCCAGGCCGGCGAGTCGCCGTCCGCGTGGCGCGTCCGTTCGAAGTCCTCCGGGCGCAGACGATACAGAACACTGCCCCAGAATCTGGTGTTACCACCGACGCAGTAGTGCGCGTTGGGCTGGAACGTGGCGCCGTCGGAATTGAACCACCGCTCCTTCGTCCGGTATCGCTGTTCCATCCAGACGATACCGGGATCCCAGTTGTCGGCGTGGCGCGGCAGTGACTCACCCCGCTCGATGACGAGGATGCGGCAGCCTGTCGGCGCCAGTGCAGCGGCCATCGTGCCGCCGCCGGCGCCGGTGCCGATGATGACGACGTCGAAGTGATCGCTACGGCTGGTCACAGCCCGTTCCCGTCGGCGCAATTCCCCTCGGCGTCGCGCGGCGGGCCGGCGAAGGCCGCACGAGGTGGTAGGTGACGGATTTCCATCTGCTCTGCGCGGAGCCTGTCAGGCCCGCGAGGTCGAGACTGAGAGGTCCCGCTCCACGCCAGCCGCCGTTTCGTAAATCCGGTCCATCAATCGCTGGTCTTCAATCGCCCGCTCCAGGCTCATCTGGGGCGCTCGTCCCTCACGGATGGCACCGAGGAAGTCCCGGTACATCGCTTTGTAGCCGCGAATGTCACGGTAGCCGGGCAGCACCAGGCGCACGCCGCTACGTCCCCGCACCAGCACGAATGCGCCGTTCGACTCGAACGTGATGATGCCTTCCCGTCCGAACAGCTTGGACAGCCGCAGTCCTTTGAACAGCGATGGGATCTCGCGCGAATAGTAAAGCGTTCCCACCGCGTCGTTGTCGTACCGGAAAGCGACCATCATGCTCTTGGCCCGGCGGTCGGGGCCCTGGCGCGACACCGATGGACGGAATCCATGAACGTCCACGATCCGCGGGACCGATGCTGCCCGCCAGGTGCAGCCAGTGAATACCCTCCTCGAAGAACGCATCGCCGCCCGACATCGACTCGTCGTTGCGCCAGTCATCCGCCGTCTTCAACCGGTGCGCGATGGTCGTGATTTGGGCGAAGACCATCTCGCCGATGACACCGGCCGCGAGCAGCGAACGCAGGGACATCGCCAGCGGTTTGTAGTGATCATTTTCGCCGACCAGCACGACCCGGCGTGCCCGATCGCGTGCGTCGCGAGCGGTCAGATAATCCTCGAGCCGCAGGAACGCCGGCTTCTCGACCAGCACGTGTTTCCCCGCACGAAGGGCCCGCAGGGTCAGGTCGAGGTGGAACCGCGGTGGCACGGCCACGACCACCGCGTCCACCGTCGGATCGTCGATCGCCGCCTCGTAGCTCTCGTGGGTGAATGTGCCGCCGAACCGCCGGCGATATTCCTCCGCGCGAGCGATCGTCGCGGCTGGCGTAACCGCGGACGATACCCGTTCCACGCGCCTTCAGATGACGGCTGTGGACCGCGGTGATGAACCCACAGCCGAGGAATGCGAGCTTGAGCGGAACCGGTCCTGCGCTCACTTAAGAAGAGGATGCCTTGCGCAGGCGCTCCATCGTGTTTCCCACCTTGAGGGAGGCCGTGAAGATGGCGCCGACCGGAATGGTTCCCCGCAGCTTGTGCCGGGCGATCGCCTCGAGGCCTGCGCTCGCCATGCAGCCACAGTTGGCGCAGTCGGGACGCCCGCCCAGCTGACATGGCGTGATGGTGTGTTCGAAGTCCGCGGAGTAGCACGCCGTCGTCCGGGCAAAGGTGCACTCGTCGGGGGAGCGTGGCGGGTTCGTGTAGACGTTGAGAAGCGCCTCCGGCATCTGCAGCTTCGGGAACAGCGGCTTGAGTCGCTTCAGCTCGGTCGACGACGTGGCCACGATCCGCCTTCGTGAGGCGCTCTGCCGAGAGTTCACCGATCTGAGGCGTGTAGAGGCTCATCCAGATCAGTCGCGTGTTGTGGTTCGCCTGCCAGAGCCTGAGGAACTCCTCGAGATATCCCTCGCGGCGGACCAGTTGTCGTGTCACCGTGCAGTGGACGGTGATCTGGTGCCCCTCGATGTGCTTCAGGATGCGGTTGTAGGTCGCCGGCGTGCGGCGGGCGTCGTGCTCGGCCGGCAGGCCGTCGATCGAGACGACGATCTGGACGCGTTTGATGCGTGCCCATTCAGCCGGGATCGGCCGCACTGCGCTGGTCACGATCTGCGTATGAATGCCGCGCTCCGACAGTCTGCGGCAGGATCGTGTTGAGCTCGCGATACCGGACCAGCGGTTCGCCGCCGACGATTGAAACGTGCATCGGCTTATGGCGATCGATCATCGCCATGAATCGCGTGACGAGCTCGTCGCCCTTGTAATCCGACAAGCCTCGCAGCGTGACGTCGCCGCCCAGATGCTCATCGCCATAGGCGTAGCATCCCGGGCAGCGGAGCGGACATTCTTTGGTGATTTCGATCGAGAGGTTCGGACGATGACCGGAGAGAATCCGGCCCCACGCCCGGACGATCTCGCGTGCGCCAACAGCCGTGTGGCTCATGTGACAAGTATTATCGGCTATTCTGTGATCGCATGCCTCGTGACCCTCAATTACCCCGGATCGTCCGTCGTAAGTCCAGAGTCCACGGATTCGGCGTTTTCGCCCTCGAGCCAATCAACAAGAACACACGCATCATCCGCTACGAAGGCGAACTGATCGATCACAAGGAAAGCTACAAGCGCGAGACCAAGTACCTGAAGCGCGGCGAAATCTGGTGCTTCACCGTGAATCGCCGCTGGGTCCGCGACGCCATGGTCGGCGGCAACGTCGCGCGCTTCATCAATCACGCCTGCAAGCCGAACTGCTACAGCCAGATCGTCGGCAAGGACATCTGGATCCGCGCCGGCCGGAACATCGAACCCGGCGAGGAACTGACCTACGACTATTACACCGACGGCGAAAAGATCATTCAATGCAAGTGCCGTCCGGGATGTAAGCGCACACTGTAGTGGGCCGGAGAGCACGACCGACCGTCACGCCGCGGGGAGCTCCCCGCACCGTCGTTTCGCGGAGTAGAGGTGTCGTCGCGATCGTCATGGCGGCATCGGTGATCTCGTTCGTCATCCGGGCATCGTCGCAGTCCGACGTGACCGATGCCGATCTGGAACGCGCGAACAACGGTCGCACCATCGCCATCGGTACTCTCACCGGGGAGCGCGTCATCACGCGGCTGTCGCTTGAAACGTACGTTGCCCGCGTCCTCGCTGGCGAGGCCGAGCAGAACGCACCGGACGGGGAACTGGAGGCGCTGGCGATTGCCATCCGGACGTACGCCACCTTCAACGCCGGGCGACACGGGCGCGACGGCTTCGATCTGTGCGACACCACGCACTGTCAGGTGATGCGCACGGCAAGTGCCGCCACCCGGCGGGCCGCTCTCGCGACGGCCGGACAGGTACTGACGTGGCGCGGGGCACCGGCCGAGATCTTCTATTCCGCGAATTGCGGAGGGCGGTCGGAGAGCGCGTCGGCGGTCTGGCCGGGTGCCGATCTGCCGTACCTGAAAGCAGTCAAGGACGACGTGCACGCGGACGACGTGCCCTGGCGCTACGAGTTGGCGCTGTCCGACCTGCAGATGGTGCTGGCCCGGAAGGGTTTTGCTGGTCACCGGCTCAAAGACGTGCGCGTCGTGTCGCACACCGAGTCGGGGCGTGTCGCCAGTCTTCGTGTGACCGGCCTCGAACCCGATGTAATCGCCGGCGATCAGTTCCGGCTACTGGTGGGTCCGCGCGATCTGAAGAGCACCGCGTTCGCTGTCGAGAGGCACGGCGATCGTCTCGAGTTCACCGGCCGCGGATACGGCCACGGCGTGGGCATGTGCGTCGTCGGGGCGGGTCGCCGCGCCCGGCGTGGTGAGAGCGTTCGCGAGATCCTGGCGCAGTACTACCCGGGACTGGCGCTGACATCGCTCGACTCGCTGCCGCCGCGCTTCAGGACGGAACCGTTGCCGACGTCCGCCCCTGGCGAGACGCGCCTCGGACGTCCAGATCCGCCTGCGCTGACTCCGAGGGTGCCCGGCTCCCGGCCACCGGACCCCGGTACTTCGGTCTCCACGCCTGCTGCGAACGCCGGCCCTCTTGCTGTGGCGGCTCCCTCCGCGCCGACACTGCCCTCGCTGGTGACGATCCGTGGGGCAGGCATTGCCGCGTTGGATCTCCAGCAAACAGCCGTACGGGCGCAAGCGGCAATAGCACGGGTGCTCAAGGTGAGCGTCTCTCCGATTGTCATCGACGTGCACGATACGGTCGAAAGCTTCCGGCAGGCGACGGGCAAGCCCTGGTGGGTCAGCGCGTCGGTTAGCGGTCAGACCGTGGATTTGGCGCCGCCCACCTTGCTCGTTCAGGGTGATGGAGTCGAGGCGACCTTGCGCAACGCCATCGCGCAGGCCGTGGTCGCCAGCGAGTTCACTGGCCGGCCTGAATGGATGCGGGTTGGCGCCGGACGCTACTTTTCGCGGCTGTCGCCCATCGCTCTGCCGGATCGCAAAGCGAAGCTGAAGTGCCCGGCAGACGCCGAACTGACGCTGGCGATTTCAGCCGCAGCGCAGCGCGATGCCGAGTCCCGCGCCGAGGCCTGCTTCGCCCGCGCGCTCGCGGCGGCCGGGGACTGGCGTTTGGTCAGGTAGACGAGGAACTCGCAAACGCCAGGGACTGACGGCCGAAGACTATGGTCCTTGGGAATTGATAGAGCGTCAGTCGTTGGGAGTTGGACGTTTCAAGCCGCCGGCACCGCCAGGATCTTCCGTCCCTGGAGAACCAGTTCCGTGACGAGCAGTGGCAGGGCCCAGCAGGCCCACGCGAGCGCCGATACTTCCGCCAACTGTCCGGCCGGGTTCAACGCCCCGAGGACAGCCGCGCCAATCCGGAAGAAAACGAACGCGAAGGTCACCACGTAGCTCCGAATCATCCATTCCTTGTGCTGCTCGAGGAACTGACGCTTGATCGCGAGGAACGCCAGTCCGGTCGTCGTCAGCCACGCGGTGGCGAGTCCTACCAGCCCGCTCCCGAACACCCACCCGGCACTCGGACTCATGGCAATCACATACGCCGCGGTCGCGCTGACCGCGACCGCGCCCATGTAGACCAGACCCAGCCGCCGGTGGACCTCCATCCGCCGATCGGCGATACCGAACCAGAGCTGAAACGGGCCCGAGAACAGCGCCACGGTGCCGAAGACGATGTGTACGAGCAACGGACCCCGTCGGCCGGCGTACTGGTGCGCGTTGAAGCTGGCCGAGAGGAGATACGGCGCCGCGGCGGCGGCGAAGAAGGCGAACGCGACAAGCGAGGCAAGAACGATGAGGATCGCGGGTCCACGGAGCGAACGGTGTGGAGCGGGCCGCCCGGCGACGACAACGGACATAGGGGCCTCCTGAGAAACTGGCGGATTCTAGCCCAGGAAGCCGATCGGTGGTGTCCGTCCTCGCTTTTACGCAGGCTGCACGCGTCGTCTGTGCGTGCTGCGCCAGAGCAGAACGCCCGAGACGATGGTGCCAAGCACTGCGACCACGACGAACGCGACAATCACCATCTGGAAGGTGTCGGACTGGAGGACGCGCAAGATCCCCGGGCCGTAACGGCGGGCGAGCAGCGCCTCGATGCCGAAGCGGGCCAGGCGCATACTGCCGAAGGTGAGGAAGAAGCGCCACCGGTCGACGGCAAGTGCCCCGCAGGTCAGGATGAACGGCGTCAGGGGAAAGGGCGGGGGCAGGAGCGCCGGCAGTGCCAGTGCGATCGCCCCGCTGTCCTTGACCTTGTCGCGCATTCGCTCGAGCCGCTTTTCAGAAACGAACCGCTCGAGGCCGTGCTCACCGCCTTTGACTCCAATCCAGAACGTCACGGCGGCACCCGTCATCGATCCGGCGGTGGCCAGCACAGGGTAGAGCCAGAACAGCTCGTGATTCCTCGCGGCGAGGTAGATCACGACCGCGTCGATGCCGAACGGAAGGAAGAAGAGCATCGACGAATCAAGGGCGCCGAGTACGAATGCTCCCCACCAGGTGAGGAAGAACGTAAAGAACGAGCTGAAGAAGCTGGTCAATCCGGCGGTATTTGAGCAAGCGAGGTGCCACAGCGTTGCGTGCTGAAGCCGCTTTGCCGGCGCCATGGGCCGCAATTGGCGAAGAGAGGACCGGAAATGACAAGGGCCGCGCAAACCGCGGCCCCTGGCGCAACGATGATTCGCTCGGATTGGTGCTACGGTCGTTCGATTCCCGTTTCCTTGATTTTGTTGAGCAACGTCTTGTAGCTCACGCCGAGTATCTGCGCGGCCTTGCGTCGATTCCAGTGGACCTGCCGCAGTGTGTCGGAGATCACCGCACGTTCAGCCGTGAGCGCCGCCTCACGCGCGACCTCGGCAAGGCGGCGTCCGTCCTGCGCCGGGGCAACGGGAACGTCCTCGACAGCCTCGTCGTCGCCCTCGGCGTCCACGGGTTCCGGCGCCCGCATCGGTGGCGGTGAGTGGTACGCGGGCGGAGCGGGTGTCCAATCGTGCGGTACCGACTGTGGTGCCGTGACGCCGGCCGGGTTGGGCACGACGCGCGGCCGGGTGAGCTCGCCCATCACGAGCTGTTCGTCCTGCAGAATGACGTACCGCTTGATCATGTTTTCCAGTTCGCGCACGTTTCCCGGCCACTCGTATTGCAGAAACTGGTTGCGTAGCTGCTCGGACAGCGGGCGAATCGGCCGGTTGTAGCGCTGCGAGTACTTGGTGATGAAGAACTCTGCCAGCGAGACGATCTCGTCCTTCCGCTCCCGCAAGGGGGGAACCGCCGCTTCGATTACTTTGAGCCGGTAATACAGATCCTCGCGGAACTCGCCTCGCAGCATCATCTGCTCGAGGTCACGATTGGTGGCGGCCACGACGCGAACGTCGACGGTGATCTTCTTATTGCTGCCAAGTTTCGTGAACTCCGCGTCCTGGAGCACGTGCAGCAGCTTCGCTTGAAGCGGCGGCTTCATCTCGCCGATTTCGTCGAGGAAAATGGTGCCCAGGTTCGCCTGCTCGAATTTGCCGATGCGCGTGGTCGCCGCGCCGGTGAACGCACCCTTCTCATGACCGAACAGCTCGCTTTCGAGCAGTTCGGCTGGCAGCGCGGCACAGTTCACCTTTACAAAGGGTCGGGCCTTGCGGGTCGAGCGCTGATGGATCGCGCGCGCAACCAGCTCCTTGCCGACACCGCTCTCACCGCGGATCAGAACCGTCACGTCGCTGTCCGCAACCTGCTCGATGATCAGGGCGACGTGCCGCATCGCCGGACTGTCGCCCCATCCGATGAAGGCCTCGTTCTGGTCGTCACTGAGCTGGCGGCGCAGATCGGTCAGTTCGGTGACCAGCCGGCTTCGTTCAATCGCCTGTTTGATGGCCGCGTCGAGCGCAATTTCACCCAGGCCTTCGGGATCGCCGGGTTTAACCACGTAGTCTGCGGCGCCAAGGCGGACCGCTTCGACGATGGTCTGGGCCTGCTCGCGACCCGAGAGCATGATGACCTGCAGCTCCGGCCTGGCCGACTTGAGCGCCTTCAGTGTCTGCAGGCCGTCCATGCCGGGCATCGCGACGTCGAGCAGTACGATGTCTGGCGGCTCGCCCTGCTTGATTGCGGCAACGATCTCGTCGCCGCGCGTATACGAGCGGGCCTCATACCCGCGCAGCGCCAGGAAGGTTCGCAGGTATCCCGCGAAACCGGAGTCGTCATCGACAACCGCGATGAGAGGGCGTCGCCCGTCCGCTGCCATTCCTGATGCCTGATCCGAGGCAGCACCCGCTACTGTGGCCATGCTTTCGTCCTAAGTCCCTAAGGGAAGTCGAAGGGCCGACGCCGAGCGCGAGTGCGCGCCGTCGGCCGACCACAGCGTTCCGCCGTGGCCTTCTATCACCCGGCGCGCCACCGGCAGCGCCAGCCCAAGTCCGCCACGCCAGACATCGTAGGCGGGCATCGTCTCATCCGGGGGCGCGGTGAGCAGCGGCAGGGCTGTCTCGTCACCGATCCTGACCAACGCGTATCGTTGTCCGTTGCGGCCCTCGGTCGAGCACTCGACGATTATCGCGCCCGGTTCGCCGCGCTCACGTAAGGCCGCATGCAGCAAGGCTTTCAGTGCAGCCGAGAGCCGCGTCCGATCCCCGGTCATCGGCACCGGTTCGTCGACACCACGCACTTCTAGCCGCACCCCGCGATCCGCACCCTCAAGCATACCGCCCGCCAGTTCGGCTATGAGCCCGGCTATATCGACCTCCTGCCGGGCAAAGGTGAGCTCCCCCGCCTCCAGTTTCCCAAAATCGCTCATCTCGGACACGAGCGCCCCGAGACGGCTGCACGACCGTTCGGCCTCTTCCAACATCTTCCGCTGGCGTTCCGTGAGTGGCCCGGCCTGTTCCCTGAGCAGCATTCTGAGATAGCCGCCTACCACCGTGACCGGCGTCCGCAATTCATGAACCGCCAGCGACATGACACGGGGAAGCAACTCAGGGGAAGACGCCATTCCGGGAGGCTATCACGCACGGTTGGCGAAGCCACCCCGACTTTTGGGGTTCCCGCGGCATCGGTCGCGGCCGCTGCCACGAACGGCTCCGTCGCCTATGGCGTGCGACATCTATGACGTCTCGGACCGCTCGGAAGATGTGTCGGCGCGTCACTATTCAGGACACGGGCGACGCGTTGCATTCTGATGCCATCCGCTGGCCTGCTTCGTGCGTCAAAACCATCGGGTGGCGCCGGGATGTCCTGTCTCCCCGGCTCGCCCTATAATCTGGCCATGTTGATCAAGAAGCCGTCGGATATTCGGTCGTCGGAGATCACGCCGAAGAGCCTGTACCTGCGCCGCCGTGAGTTCATCCAGGTGTCGGGTGCCGGGCTCGTTGCGGCTGGGTTCGCGGCATGTAGCGACGAAGCCGGCGCGCAAGGCGGGGGTTTGCCCAAGCTCGCCAATGTCAAGAAGGGCAGTCCGCTGAGCACGTCAGAGGCGCCGAACAGCTACGAGCACATCACGAGCTACAACAATTTCTACGAGTTCGCTTCGGGAGCCGGCGACGGTCCCAAGCAGAACTCGAAGAATTTCAAACCGGGTAACTGGAAGATCAAGGTCGACGGTGAGGTCGCAAAACCCGCCGACTACCTGCTCGAGGACTTCATCAAGCCCTACACGCTCGAAGAACGCATCTATCGCCACCGCTGCGTCGAAGCGTGGTCGTTGGTGATCCCGTGGGTCGGCATTCCGCTGAAGGACATCGTCGACCACGTGCAGCCGACGTCGCGCGCCAAGTTCGTCAAGTTCACCACACTCGTGGACCCGACCCGGTTCCCCATGCAGCGGACGGATCTGCTGTCATGGCCCTATGTCGAAGGTTTGCGGCTCGATGAGGCGCGACATCCACTGACGATCCTGGCTGTCGGTCTCTACGGCGAAGTCCTGCCCGCGCAGAACGGCGCTCCGATCCGCCTGGTCGTGCCCTGGAAGTACGGTTTCAAGGGCATCAAGTCGATCGTCAGAATGGAGTTCGTCGAGAAGCAGCCGCTGAACACATGGCAGCAGCAGGCGCCGAACGAATACGGGTTCTACGCGAACGTGAATCCGATGGTGGATCACCCGCGATGGAGCCAGGCGCGTGAAAAGCGCTTGCCGAGCCTGTTTGCGACGACGAAGACGCAGATGTTCAACGGATACGCCGATCAGGTTGCCAGCCTGTACACGGGCATGGACCTGAAAAAGAATTTTTGAAACGCATCTCGGCCATCAAGGTTTTGGTATTCGCCGCGGCGCTTATCCCCGCCGCGGCGCTCGCGTACGGCTTCTACAAGCTGTATTACGGCATCGACCTGAACGCTCTCACCGCCAACCCGGGCGACTACATCACTGATCAGACCGGGACCTGGACCCTGGCATTTCTCATCATCTCCCTCTGTGTCACCCCACTCCGCCGCCTGACGAAATGGAACGAGGTGATCAGGCTGCGCAGAATGCTGGGCCTGTTCGCGTTCTTCTACGGCACGCTCCACATGCTGACGTGGGTGGTGTTCAACCACTTTTTCGACTGGAATGCCATGCTCAAGGACGTCGGCGAGCGTCCATTCATCACCGTGGGCATGGCGACCTGGGTGATCCTGCTGGCACTCGCGGTCACGTCGAACCAGTATTCCATTCGCAAGCTCAAGCGGAAGTGGCAGTCGCTGCATCGACTCGCCTATGCCGCTGGAATCGGCGGGGTGATCCACTTCTGGTGGCTGGTGAAGGCCGACACCACCGAGCCACGGCGATGGGCCGCCGGCCTCGGACTGCTGCTCGGAATGCGGGTCTGGTGGGCGGCGCGAAAACGGCAGTTCTTCATAAAAGGCGGAAAACCGTCTCCTGCAGTCCGTTGAGCTGACCGAGGGCTTGTCCGCGTCATCCACGCCGGACTACTCTTCGCTGGTCACGGATGACGGCCCCCCAGGAGAACGCCACCGACCCACTGGTGCTGATTGTCGAGGACGATCGCAGTTTGCGTTTGATGTACGGCGAGTACCTGCGCAGGGCGGGCTTCAGGATCATCGACGCTCATAACGGTTTCCAGGCTCTCGAAAAGGCGCGTGAACAACGGCCCGATGCCGTGGTGACCGACCTCGCGGTTCCCGGAATGGACGGTTTCGAATTCTGTCGCGCCCTCCAGCAGTCGGCCGCCACACGTGCCATTCCAATCCTGGCAGTTACCGGTCACTCCGAGTATCTGGATGATCCGGCGCGTTTTCGCCACGCCGGCATCTCGCATGTGCTTCTCAAGCCGTGCGAACCCGATGCGATCGCGCGTGAACTTCGGCGACTGATCGAAACCAGCGCAGCGTCGCTGCGCGGCTAGTGGACTCGATCGACGTGAAGAGTAGGACGGACGGGAACGTTCCGGCCGCGCACACTGGACCGCGACAATCCTGGTGACCCGGCTGCGCACGCACGCGCCGTAACGTGCGAACGGCGCCGCTGGTCCCAGGCGGAAAGGACACAGCATAGATGATTGGCCGCAACTGCCAGCCGACGCCCTCCCAGCGCGTCGTCAGCGCTCGTACGCGTCTACGGTTCGTCTGTCGGATCGCCGGAGCACGACGCTAGTGCACGTGGCCAGCCGCATCCTCGTCGTCGAAGATCATCTCGACCTTCGCGAGATGCTGGCGGTGATGCTCGAGGGGGAGGGGTTCGCGGTGGCGACCGCGTCCAATGGCGCCGAAGCGCTGGAACGGCTCCGGGATGAGTGTCCGTCCGTCATCCTGCTGGATCTGATGATGCCGGTGATGAGCGGCGACGAGTTCCGCCGGCGGCAACTGGCGGACGAGCGGTATGCACATGTTCCAGTGATCTGCATGACCGCTGCGCACGATGGGAAGGAGCGCGCGGCGGGCATGCACGCCGACAAGTATTTGCAGAAACCCGTGGACTTTCAGGAGCTTCTCGCGGCGGTCCGTTCGCACTGCCACTGAACGGCCCGTTGACATCGTCACTTCCGTTTCATCCTCAATACCTTGAGCAACGCATCCGCGAGCACATGCGGCTCGAGCGGTTTGCCCAGATGCGCGTCGAAGCCTGAGGCGAAGGCGCGCTGGACGCTCTGTGGGTCGGTGTAGCCAGTCAGCGCGACGGCGGGAATCGCGCCGATTGGCGCCGGCAGGGCGCGAACGCGCTGAATGAGCGCATAGCCGTCCTCGCCGGGCATCGCGATGTCGGCAAGCAGCACATCCGGGTTCCACTCCGAGACGATCTGCAATGCCTGCGCGGTTCGTGCTGCCGTGCGCACCGACACGCCGTACATCACGAGCATCGTCGCGACCAGGTCGCGGGTCGATTCGTCGTCATCGACCGCGAGGACACGACGGCCCCGCAGATCGCCGGGCACGTACGACGACGAGCCCGGCGGTTGTCCACTGCGACCGGACGGAAGGCGGACAGAGAACGTGGCGCCGAGACCGGGTCCGTCGCTGTGGACCGCGCAGGTGCCGCCGTGCGCTTCGACGATATGGCGCACGATCGAGAGTCCAAGTCCGAGGCCGCCGGGTACCCGCGACACGCCCGATTCGGCCTGCCGGAATGGCTCGAACACGTGCGGCAGGAAGTCCGAGGTAATGCCCGGTCCGGTATCGCGGACGATGATCTCGACATCCGACGGTCCGTCGGTCATGCGGACGTCGATCGTGCCGCCCGCCGGCGTGAACTTGACGGCATTGGCCAGCAGATTCCACAGCACCTGACGCAAGCGCGCCGGATCACCCGCGAGCTCGCTGACGGACTCATCGATCACCAGATTGATGCGAAGCGATTTCGCGTCTGCCGCTGGTCGGACTGTCTCGATGGCACCGCCGACGACATCACGGAGGTCGACGCGGGTGACGGTCAGACGTAGCCCACCGGCGACCATGGCGGACAAGTCGAGCAGTTCCTCGACGAGTTGCATCTGGGCGGTCGCGTTGCGCTCGATCGTTTCGAGAATTGCCGGAGTTCGCTCGCGCGCCACGGCGCCCTGACGCAACATGCGCGTCCATCCGAGCACCGCGTTCAAAGGCGTGCGCAGCTCGTGCGACAACGTCGCCAGGAAATCGTCCTTGACGCGATTCGCGCGCTCGAGATCCCGGAACAGGCGTGTGTGATCGATGGAGAGCGCGGCACGATCGGCCAGCTCCATGGCAAATGCCACGTCGGTCGAGTCGAAGGTCCGATCGGCGTCAGTCAGCGCGAGCAGCCCGATCGTGGTGCCGCCGGCGCGGAGAGGAAGCACCAGGTGGTGGCCAACGTGAACGGGCCGGCCGCTCCGGACCGCGTTCGCCAGCACCTGATCGTCCGGAGGGTAACTTCTGCCTGCGACTGCAGCGATGGATACGCCGTCGCCGCTTTTCAGGTACGCGGCGCACGACGCAACGAACCGTGGCGCGAGAATGTCGACAAGAGCCGCCAGCGCGTCCTCTACGGAACCGGTCGACGCGAGCGCCTGCAGCGCCTCGGCCGACAGCCGATCGTGCTCTTCCACCCGGCGGCGGTCGGTGATATCCACCACGGCGCCGGTCGCGGCAGTCGCCTCGCCGTTGCCGTCGGCGATGACGCGTCCACGATCTCGGAGCCACCGGATCGAGCCGTCGGGACGGACGATGCGAAACTCCAGCGAGAACTGGCCTCGCGTCGCGATCGCGGCATCCATGGCCGCGCGGATACGCTCGCGATCGTCGGGGTGAAGGCTGGCGAGGCGTTCGTCCAGCGGCGCCCGGGTCTCCACCGGTTCGAGGCCGAAAATCGCATTGAGGCCTTCGTCGAAGGTCGCCACGTTCGTTTGCAGATCCAGATGCCAGGTGCCGATACCGGCCGCCTCGAGCGCGAACCGTAACCGGTGCCAGGCATTCATGAGGTGGGACGGATCGACCGGGGGGCGCGAGGGGTCGCCGGGCATCGAGGTTTGCTGACGGCCAGGATTGTACGGCGATCAATCGCCGGGAAGGTAGAATCGCGCCACCCGGAGGGCTCATGCCGTACAGGTACAGGAATTTGCGTTTGGCCGTGGTCGTCCTCGTCGCGGTGTCGTCTGCAGTCACGCTCGCTGGCCAGGGGAATCGGGTGCCCGTGCCCAAGGCGACGCCGATGCCGGTCACGGCGCAGTCGTATCCGTTTGCGGCATCGGATCACGCGATGATCCCGTTCGATCTCGCCCGAGCCGGCTACGTCGAGGAAGAGTTCCTGATTTCGGGAACGGCAAACGTGTACGAGTGGGGGACCGATCGGGCGCTGAAAGTGATGACGGCAAACGCACCCTACACAACCCGCATCCTGGTGCGCCGTCCGCAATCGGCCAGCGCCTTCAGCGGCGCGGTTTTCGTCGAGCCGTTCTATACGCCCCGACGCTGGGACTGGCCGATGATGTGGGGCTATCTTCGCGACGGGATGATCGCGCGCGGCGACGCATGGATCGGCGTCACGATGCCCGGCGCGAATCTCGCCGGCCTCAAGCGCTTCAATCAGGAACGGTATGCGGCTCTGTCATTCGCGAATCCGACGCCCGATGTCGCCTGTCCTGGGACGCAGAACAAGTCTGACATCGAGCCTGGCCTCCGCTGGGACGCGCTCAGCCAGGTGGCGGCGCTGCTGAAGAGCAACGATCCGGGCCGGCCGCTATCGGCCCTGCGGGTCGGTGCGGTGTACCTGACCGTGCAGGCTGGCGACCTCGAAACCTACATGAACGCGATACAGCCGGCCGCTCGCATCTACGATGGCTTCCTCGCGCGGGCACCGTTCAATCTGACCGCGATCAACCGGTGCGCGGCCGCGCCGGCGGCCGACGATCCCCGGCAGGTCGTCCGGGACGTCGCCGTACCGGTCATCGCCGTCGCGGGCGAAGGTGATCTCGTCAACACGTTTGTCTCGCGCCGCGAGGATGGCGACTCTCCTACGGATCGGTATCGACTCTATGAAGTGGCCGGTGCCGGCCACATCGACCGCTTCGCGTATCTTGGTTTTCCGAGCATGGCTGACCAGGAGAAGGCCGGAAATGCGCAGGGCACACCGGAGTGGCCGTTCACTGCGCCGTGCACGCCGCCCGTGCGGTTGATGGACGAATCGGTGCTCCGGAGCGGATATGACGTCGCGCTCGACGCGCTCGACAACTGGGCGCGGAAGGGAACCGTGCCGCAGCGCATACCGCGCGTCGAGACACGTGCAGGCGGCAACAGCGCATTCACCGTCGTGACCGACGACCACGGTAATGGCCGCGGCGGCCTGCGCACACCGTACCTCGAGGTCCCGGTCGCACGGTACGTGACGTCCAGTCCGGGACCGGGTAACTGCCCGGAGATTGGCCATACGGAACGGTTCGACGCGGCGAAGTTGAAGATGCTGTACGGAACCTTCGACAGCTACGCCACGAAGGTTCGCGCCTCGATCGCGAAACTTCGCGCCGACGGCTTGCTGACGCGGCCCGATGCAGAGCGACTGACCCGGGAGCTCATAGACGAGGAACGCGCACGCTGGCAGTAGGGCGGGGCTTCAGGCCGCCTGGGATGGCAGTCGTCCGGGCCTTGCAGGCCGCGCCGGAGTTGGTAGGGCGGACCTCCAGGGCCGTCGGGGGGTTGGCGTGGGCGGGCCCAGGCCCGCCGGGGCTCACGCGCGCATGCTGGGACGACGACTGGTGTTCGAAGCATTGGTGGCGGCCGCGTCGGGCGAAACGGGCGGTTGTGATGGCGTGCGAGGCGCCTCCTGGTTGTCCGGGTCGCTACGGGCGCGCTGATTAATCGCGAAGAGTGTGACGCCGACGATCACCACCACGACGGCGAGGATCGCGGGGAAGAACTCGAACAGGAGCACGCTGCGATTTTAGCAACCGTCGGCCGGCCGGGCGAAGACACGGCGCCGGCGGTCAGACCGCCATGGCTTCAGGCGCGGACTCTGCCATCTGCCGGATGGCGGTATACGGCATGACGCGCACGAGTTCCTCGATGTTGGTGATGCCGTCGACCAGCAGCCGCGCGGCGCATTGTGCCATCGAAAACGTGGAAGCCACCGCCGACTCCGCGATCTGATCGATGTTCGCGCCCTTCGCAATGAGCAGCGCATCCTCCTGGCTGGGCACCCAGAGTTCACCCACCATCGACCGTCCGCTGTAGCCGGTGAAATTGCACTTCCCGCAACCGTTTCCCTTGTACAGCTTCCAGTGCGGCAGGTGCCGTGTCAGCGGCAGTTCGTCGAGCAACTGCTTGGACGGCTGATACGGCTGTTTGCACCCGTCGCACACCCTGCGGATCAGGCGCTGGCCAAGCACGCCCGTGAGGGTCGATGCAATCGTGTTCGAGTCGATCCCGAGGTCGCGTAACCGTGTCACCGCCTCGACCGCCGTCGTCGTGTGCAGGGTGCTGAGCAGCAGGTGCCCCGTCTGCGCGGCGCGGAATGCCATCTCCGCCGTCTCATGGTCGCGGATCTCGCCAACCATGATGATTTCGGGATCGTGCCGCAGGAAGGCGCGCAGGAAGGTCGCAAAGGTGTTCCCAATCTGATCGTTCACCTCGCATTGCGAGAATTGCTCGTAGACGTACTCGATCGGGTCCTCGGCGGTCAGGATGCGCAGGTGCGGCGCGGAGACGGTCTTCAGCGCGGAGTAGAGCGTCGTGCTCTTGCCCGATCCGGTCGGACCGGTGACTAGGATGATTCCGTTGGTTCGTTTCAGCAGCTGGCCGAACTGCTGCACCATCTGTGCGGGGAGGCCGAGGCCGTCGATCGATTTCGGCAGCCGCGTCTTGTCGAGAACACGGATGACGACGCTCTCGCCGTGCATGCTCGGGACGACGGAGACACGGAGGTCGATCGACTTGACCGAGTCGCCATGCACGGTGTTGATGCGAAAGCTGCCGTCCTGCGGGCGGCGGCGCTCGGCGATGTCGAGTTTCGCCAGGATTTTGAAGCGAGACACCATCTCGCGCGCGAGCGTGTTGCAGGAGTCCTGCAACTCCCCGAGCTGCGGTTCCACCAGCAAGCCGTCGACGCGGAAGCGAATCGCCATCCGGTTGCTCAGCATCTCCAGGTGGATGTCGCTGGTTCGCTGTTCGATCGCGGCCCCGAGCACGCGGCGCACGAGGACATCCGCGGTCTTCGACTCGAAGCCGTACATCGGACCGCCCGGGTCGGTCGGCTCGTCCTGGAATTCCAGGTTCACGGTGTCCGGACCATTCGAGTCGCCCTGCATCGACTCGTTGTACAACCGCGCGAAACCAGTCTTGATGGCCTCATGCGAGGCAGTGACCACCGAGATGCTGTAGCCGGTCAGCCGCGCGAGCTCGGTGACGACCGACTGATCCGTCGGGTCGTCCATGCAGACGGTCAGGCTCCGTCCGATCGAACTGACTGGAAGGAGATTGTGGCGGCGGGCATACGCCTGGTTGATTAAACGGCCCAGTGCCGGATCGATACGCATCCGTTCCAGGTCGACGAACGGCACATTCAGCTGCGTGCTGAGTGCCTGCCGCATCGTCTCGTCCTTCACGAACCCAAGCGTGATCAGCAGGCGTCCGAGGCGCTCCTTGTGACCGTTTTTCTGCTGCTTCAGTGCCTCTTGAAGTTGTTCCTGCGTGATCGCGCCAGTGCGAACCAGCACTTCACCCAATGGCAGTCGGCGGGAAGCTGCCAGATGCAGGTCGGGTTTCTTCCTGGCATCAGCCGCGGTCGGTGGTGTCATCTCGAATCCAGTCGAACGGGAAGTACGGTTTTGGAACGCTCTGTGTCGGGCAGCAAGACACGAGCCGCAAGATGTGCGGCTGGAGTCCCGTCACTTGCCAAGAAAAGCGTCGGCAGCGTGCAGGCGCGTCTCATTCTGGCGCACTGCCAGCGACGATTCTGATCGGCGAATACCAGATTCGTGCGGGCAGGATCACACCTTTCGTCGTCTTCATTTGCTACGGCGGTGGTCAGCAGCCGCGATGCTGCATCCCATCTTCATTTCGGCAGCACCTCCCAGTCGCCGCTGCATCATCACGTCGTGATCGTTACATCGCTGAAGAAAGTCTGCGCCGGTGCGACATGCGAGGACCGATTCTGCCGGACGATCGAACGTTCTGCGCGGTGATTCATGTGCTCGCGACGCGGCGTGAGCGGCAGGATCGTTGCTCTGGTGGAATGGTGCGCGCGTTGCTCATGTGCATAACCGAGACAGAAATGCGCAGAAACGCAACCCTGAGAACTTCTGCCTAGACGAAGGACTGCTATTCGGTGGCCGACTCTCTGTCGTCTGACAACAACCCGCGTCTTGATGTGCCCACCCTCACCGGCGGCGCGACTGACGCATCACCGCGGCCGACGTCTGCGTCCGATGGAAAAACCGGTCGCAGGCCTGTCACACTTTCCCCGCCAGTCGCTGTCCCTCCGCGTGCCGACTCGCCGGCGACCTGGTTCCTGTCGGAATCGCGCGGCCAGCTCGAACCGGTCCGTCAGCTCCATGCCCTGACCGACGTCCATAAAGCTGCGGTCCCGGTCACGACGGGCGACGCGGAGCGGAGTACGACGTCAGCGATACCGCGATTCGATTTGTCGCGTATCTCGCGGTGGGCCCTGCCGATCCTGGCGCTGGTCGCCGGTGTCGAAACGGGATGGATATTGACCGGGTTCGTTCGGGCGCCGACCTCGATCCCTGTCGCGCCGGTCGCGCCTGCCCCTGCGGCTGTGGCCGTCGATCGTCCATCGGCGCCAGCTGGATTACCGACTGAATTGCCGGCGCAAGCGTCGGCCGGTCCCCTGGTTCCGCGTGCTGCTGTTGCACCGTCGCCGGCGAAGTTGACCGCCCCTTTAGCTGTTGTCCCCTCCACCAGATCGGGTGCATCGCACGGAGCCAGCGCAGAGGGTGTGCCCCAATCCGTGCAAACCGGATATCTGTCCATTCCGATGCCGTTCCAGCTAGAGGTGTATGAGGGCGGCCGTTTCATCGGTCTCAACGGCGGCGATCTCGCGTTCAGTGGCGGCACGCATCAATTGCAGCTGATCAACGACTCGCTGGGATTCCGCGCCACCGAGCGAGTTGCTATCACCGCAGGAAAGACTACCCGCTTGTCTGTGGCCATTCCCACGGCGCTGGTGCAGTTGAATGCCGTGCCCTGGGCAGAAGTCACCATCGATGGTGCCAGTGCGGGCGACACCCCGCTTGGGAACGTGCCGCTCACACTCGGTCCCCACACGATCGTCTTCCGGCACCCGCAGCTCGGGGAGGAAACGCGACGGGTGGTGGTGAGCGCGCAGGCACCCACGCGAGTCTCGGTGGATCTCGGGAAGTAGCGGACTAGGCCGAAGCAGCCTCGCAGCTCCTCGCCTGTGACCCGGAACGAACGTCCGGGTCAGACTCCTCTACGGGGACCCGGTCGTTCGGCTGCCAGAGCGGAGGTCTTCTTCTTGCTCGCGCGCTCCTCAGGGACGACGAATCCCTGCCGGACGAGCAGATCGTAGGCGACGTAATATTTGTAGATGTTGCCGACGTATTGGACCGTTTCACGGCCGATCTCGCGGGCGGCGACGATCTCGACGTTCTGGAACCATCGATTCTCGTCCAACCCCATCTTCTTCGCTCTCCGGCGCAGGTCGCTGATTCGTCCGGCACCGGCGTTGTAGGACGCCAACGCGAACAACGCTTTGTCAATCTGCGTCATCGGTTCGTCCTTGAAGTATTCGTCAGCGATCCACCGCAGATATTTCGCGCCGGCATGGATGTTCGACTCCACGCTCTTATCGACTCCCTTGATGAAGACCGGCGGCCCCTCGGCCGTGCTCGGCTTGATCTGCATCACGCCGACGGCCCCTGCGCTGCTGCGCCGATTTTGTTCGAGCTGTGATTCCTGGTAGCCCTGGGCGGCGAGCAGCAGGTAGGGGAGATCGTATTGGCTGCCGTACTGGCGGAAGAACCTGACCAGCGTGCGCAACTTTCGCTGCTCCTCGGCCGACGTCGAGCGCTTGAGGTAGTTCGCGTTCCCGAAGTACCGCTTGATGAGGACGTTCCCGAAAGTGGTTCCCCGACCCGACTTGCCGACAAACTTATCGACCAGTGCGCGGAGCTTCGGCGCCGACTTGCGGACTGCCCAGGCGATGTCACCGTTACTGTGCACCGCCACGGCGGGGTGGACTTCGATCTGGTCATAGACGTCCTTCCACAGGTTGGCGACGTGATCGTCCACGACGGTGGCGGGGATGAGGCCGGCGTTGACCATCTCGAGGATGTCCTCGTCCTCGAGTTGCTCGTCGGCGACAATGATGTTCACGGGCCGCTTGCCTTTGGCGGTGAGCGCGGCGTTGAGTCGCCTGAGGCTGTCGTAATAACTCGACGTCTGGCGGACGTAGACATCGCGTCCGGAGAGATCGTCCACCGACGCTGGTGCCGGTGTGCCTCGGGTGGTGACGACGATTTCCGACACGTCGCTGGTCACCGGGCGCGAGAAGTCGACCAGCTTGCGCCGGTCGTCGGTGATCGTGAGGTTCGCCGCCGCGAGATCTCCGCGGCCATCCCGCAGTGCCGTCAGAATCTCATCGCGGCGCATTGGGACGAACACGATATGGACGCCCAGGTTCCGGGTCTTAAGCTGGTCGTTGACGAACTCTTCGAAGGCCCGTCCCGCTTCGGCGGTGATGCCCATCTGACGGCCCTTGTCCAGGAAGTAGTTGGTTTTGGAGAAGGTGACGAGCATCCGGATGCGGCGATTCGCCTGCATTTCATCGATGTCGCCGTTGGCCGGCGCGAGCGCGGCGGCGATCGCTTCATCAGGAGGCGCTTGGTCGGCGGAATCGACCCGGTCGGCTGCGGCGCGCGCGGCGGCAGCCGGCTGTCCTTCGGCCGGACTGGGCGGGGGATTTTCACCCTTGCGGCATGCCGCCCCACCCATGAACGCGACGGCTAGTACAAGCGACAGCGCCAAACAGCTTTTTGTCACGAGGGGATTGGACAACTGCGGGCGGTGGTCGAGCCATGCAAAAATGGCTTGGTGCCTCCAGCTCATCGTTCGCCCGGACTCCCGCCCCGGAACCATGCGATTCTGGCGGCAGGGACCGAGGCCAGTCCTTGTTGACATCCACGCCAGTCTTCGCGGGTCAACGTGACGCATATGTCCAGTCTGCTCATTACCGGCGGGGCCGGGTTCATCGGCTCCAATCTCGTCCAGTACGCGCTCGCGCACACCGCGGACGCCATCGTGGTCGTCGACAAGATCACGTATGCGGCCAACCCTCACAGCATAGAAGGTTGGACGAGAGAGCCGCGCGTGACCTTCATCCAAGGCGATATCGCCAATCGGGCGCTGATGGAGGCCGTCGTCGAACAGCACCACCCGCGTGCGATCCTGAACCTGGCGGCCGAGACCCACGTTGACCGCTCGATCGATTCGCCGCAGGCATTTCTCGATACGAACGTGATCGGCACCTTCACGCTGCTGGAGGTCGCCCGCCGGTACACGCGCGGGCTCGCGCCGGCACAGCAGGACGCCTTCCGTTTTCTGCACGTGTCGACCGACGAAGTCTACGGGTCGCTTGGTCCGCAGGGGTTCTTCAGCGAGACGACACCCTACGCGCCCAATTCGCCATACTCCGCCAGCAAGGCGGCCGCGGACCACCTGGTCCGGGCGTACTTCCATACGTACGGGATGCCGACGCTCATCACGAACTGCTCGAACAATTACGGGCCGTTCCAGCATCCCGAGAAGCTGATTCCGTTGACGATTCTCAACGCGCTGGATGCGCGACCACTGCCGATTTACGGTGACGGCGGAAACGTGCGCGACTGGCTCCATGTCGAAGACCACTGCGCGGCGGTGATGGAGGTTCTGCACCGCGCTCGGCCGGGGGAAAACTACAACGTGGGCGCCGACAACGAACAGCCCAATGTGGCCATCGTCGATCGCATCTGCACGGCCCTCGAAGAGCTGTTTCCGGCCAGAGACAATCCGGCAATGCAGGCGCGCGGAGTCCAACGTTACGCCGACCTGAAGCATTTCGTGACCGACCGACCGGGTCACGATCGCCGCTACGCCATCGATGCCAGCAAGCTTCGGCGGGATCTTGGGTGGGCGCCGCAGCACACGTTCGACGCAGGCTTGAAGGCGACGGCACGCTGGTATCTCGATCATCGCGCCTGGTACGAGGCGGAGCGGGTCGGCTACGATCGTGGCCGCCTGGGGCTTTCCGCGAACAGCATTTAGGAGCATCACGCAACGCGATGAACGAGCGAGCATTCAAAGGCATCATCCTGGCAGGCGGGTCGGGGACCCGGCTCCATCCGGTGACGCGTGGGATCAGCAAGCAGCTGCTGCCCATCTACAACAAGCCGATGGTGTATTACCCGCTTTCGACGCTGATGCTGTCCGGCATTCGCGACGTGCTGGTCATCACCACGCCGCACGAGCAGGAGGGCTTCCGCCGGCTGCTTGGCGATGGCACGGAACTCGGCCTCCGGGTGTCCTACGCCTCGCAGCCGAAGCCTGAAGGATTGGCGCAGGCGTTCATCATCGGGCGCGATTTCGTGGGGGACGACCGCGTTGCGCTGGCGCTCGGCGACAACATCTTCTTCGGCGCGCACTTCACCGACTATCTGCGTCTGGCCGCCGCCCGCCAGGCGGGCGCCACGGTATTCGGCTATCAGGTCCGCGATCCCGAGCGGTACGGGGTGGTCGAATTCGATGCGAATGGGCGCGTGCTCAGCCTCGAGGAGAAGCCGCGGCATCCTCGATCGCACTACGCCGTGACGGGTCTGTACTTCTATGACAACGACGTGCTCGACCTGGCCGCGCACCTCAAGCCGTCCGCGCGAGGGGAGCTCGAAATCACCGACTTGAACCGCTGCTATCTCCAGCGCGACCAGCTGTTCGTCGAGAAGCTAGCGCGCGGAATCGCGTGGCTCGACACCGGCACGCACGACGCCCTGCAGCAGGCGTCCAATTTCGTGCAGGCTGTCGAAGAGCGGCAGGGTCAGCTGATCGCGTCGATCGAGGAGATCGCCTATCGGATGAACTACATCACCGCTGCCGATCTCGAACGGCTGGCGCGCGCGATGGAGTCGAGCTCGTACGGGCAGTACCTGTTGCGCCTGCTGGAGGAAGAATGAGTCTCCGGTTTTTGCCGACCGCGATTGCCGGCGTCATTCAGATCGAGCCGGAGGTATTCCGCGATCCGCGTGGGTTCTTTCTGGAGACCTTTCATGCCGGGAAGTACGCGGCGGGGGGAGTCGCGACCGCTTTCGTCCAGGACAATCACTCCTCGTCGGTCAAGGACACCCTGAGAGGCTTGCACCTGCAATGGCATAAACCGCAGGGCAAGCTGGTTCGCGTCGTCCGCGGCGAAATCTGGGACGTCGCCGTGGACATCCGGCGTGACAGCGCCACGTTCGGGCGATGGACGGCCGCAACCCTGTCGGCCGACAACTTCCGGCAGCTTTATCTGCCGCCCGGCTGTGCGCATGGATTCTGCGTGCTGAGTGACGTCGCCGAGGTGCAATACAAGTGCACCGAACTCTACGATGCGAAGGACGAAGTCGGAATCGCGTACAACGACCCGGCGCTGGCGATTCCGTGGCCAGTCAAGGACCCGATCCTGTCGGCTCGGGATCAGGGTCATGGCACCCTCCAGCAACTGCTCGAACGCGCCGATCGCGGTGAGCTGGCGATGCACCGAGCCACCGAAGCGATGGAGTCGCGCTAATCTCCGCCTCCTTCGTCGTCCCCGCGCCGACCGTTTCCATCGTCATCGTCACCTGGAACGGCCGGCAGCATCTCGATGCCTGCCTGGCAGCGGTCGCGGCGCAGGCGGGCGTCGACTACGAGACCATTCTGGTCGACAACGCTTCCACTGATGGCACGGTCGCGTACGTCCGTGAACGGTTTCCGTGGGTCCGCCTCGTTGCCCTGGACAGCAATCGTGGGTTCGCCGGTGGCAACAACGCCGGCGTCCGCGCCGCAGCCGGTCGTTACGTCGCGTTTCTCAACAACGACACCGTCGCCGATGCCGACTGGCTTCGCGGACTGCTCGCGGGCCTCGACGAAGAGAACGGCTTTGTGCTGACGACGGCACGCATCGTGTACATGCACGACCCTGCCGTGATCGACAGCGCCGGCGACGGTTTCCTGCTCGCGGGTGGCGCCTACAAGCGCGGGCACGGCGGGTCGATCGACGCGGCGGGTCCTTCGCGAGAGGTATTCGGCGTCTGCGGGGCGGCGTTTCTCATGCCCAGGCGTGTCTTCGATGATCTCGGCGGGTTCGACGAGGACTTCTTCTTTTCGCACGAGGATGTCGATCTGTCGTATCGAGCCCGCTTGCTTGGCTACCGGTGCCGATACGTGGCGACCGCGACGGTCAGACACTATGGCGGTGGCACCTCGGGGAAGACCAGCCCGTTCGCCGTTTTTCATGGTCAGCGCAACCTCGAATGGACGTACCTGAAGAACACGCCGACGGGCCTCCTGGTGCGTACGCTTCCCGGTCACCTGGTGTACGCCGCGGTGGCTGCGGTTCACTTCGCTCGCATCGGATGTTTTCGCGCGTACGCCAGCGGCAAGCTCGCGGCGTTCCTCGGATTACCACGTCTCTTGCGCAAACGTGCCGACGTGCAGGCGCGACGCCGCGTCGAGACGGCCGCGTTGGCGAGCCAGATGGACCGGCACTGGCTGACCACCAAGCGTCACGAAAAGCGCTTCGACGTCGGCTTGCGCGACTAGGCCGAGTGGTGCTGAAAAACATTTGCCGTTGCCTGATCGGATTCGGGGTCTGGCCCACGGACCCCCGCCACTCGATTCACGATGTGACAGGTGATAGCTGCAAAACTTACCTGTCCGATTTCAGCGGAAATGCGCGGTTCGTGTCAGATTTTCACAGCCTTGAACTGGACTTGAGTGGGAACTACACAAAAACCGCAACTCAGATCCAATCCGAATTGTCATTGACGGCCGTCGGTCTCGCCTAAGTTCTTCTGAAACAACTGATTGAAAGCTGTGGCGCTAGCCTTGCTCACCGCCACCGCGCTGGCTCCGCCCGCCCGCGTTAATCGCAATCAGACGCTTGTTGGTGTTGGAGTTTCAGAACCGTAACCACTGTTCCTCCGTGGGCTGCGTCGGGTTCGTCGCCGGATTCCTGTAACCAACGCTACTTCAGCCGCTTACGCCCGGTTCCCGCGACAAGCTCAGGCGTGGCCTCGCGCTTGCCCCAGAACGCCGGGCGTGCTCTGGTCGCCGTTCGTGTTCGCCGGCTCAGGGTCGTGGAGCGTCCGCTGGATTTGGAAGTTTCAGAGATGAATCGTTTGAGAGCTCTCACTGCGGCGGCATCGCTCGTCGGGATCGTCATGTTTTCCGGGGTCTCGGGTCAGGCGTACAGCACGTTCGGCAAATGGGCGTCGACGTCGGTCCCGTTCTATCTGAATCCGCAGAACGGTTCCGTGAGTGCCGACGACGCCGAGAAGGCGTTCAAGACCGCGCTGGATGCCTGGAGCGATGCGACCAAGAGCCCATTCAGCTACAGCTATGGCGGCCGGGTCGACGACACCAGCCTTGGCTACGACGGCCGCAACGTGGCGGTGTTCAGGACCGACGCGGACGCCAGTGAGATTGCCCGCACCTACGTGTGGTCGCTCAACGGAACCATCATCGACGCCGACATCGTGTTCTCCGACGTTCGTCTCACGTTCTTCACGGGGACGAGCGGATGCGAGGAAGCGGGCGAGGGTGGTTACATTGAAGACGTCGGAGCCCACGAGCTCGGTCATGCGCTCGGGTTGCTCGATTCGCGCGTGATCGGCGCCACCATGGCGGCCGATGCACCTCCTTGCAGCCAGTCGCCGCGCACGCTCGATGCCGATGACGTTGCGGGGCTGCAGCAGTTGTATGGCGCAGCGGCGGCACCGTCGGCGCCGACCGGCACGACCGCGGCACCGGCCACAGCGCCTGCAACAGGCGCTCCTGCGAAGGCGTCGGCGCCAGCTTCGACGTCGACCTCGACGTCGCGACCGCCGTCGCCATCAAGCGGGACCTCACCGGCGGCCTCTGCCACCGGTCCGCGGGATACGCAGCTTCCCGCGTCGTTGCGCCAGCCCGCGACACAAACCGCATCGACGCCGCCGAGCGGAGGCAGTTCCCCGCAAATGGCATCGAACAGCAATTACGCGCCGCCGACCGGAAGCAACAGCCCGGCCCGCGTGAGCCCGTCGGCCGCCGCCCGGCCGTCCACGGGCGATCGTTCGCCGGCAAGAACGTCGAGCAGAAGCAACGGCGCGGATGATCGGGAAACTCCGGCGGCTGCCGACGTCCCAGTCAACACACCTCCCTGGATCACGATCACGAGCCCGACCAGCGCCTCCTTCCGCGGCGGGCAGATGGTGACGTTCGTCGGAATGGCGGTGGACGCCGAAGACGGCAAACTCACCGGCTCCCTGGTGTGGACATCGAGCGTCGCCGGGCAGATTGGCGTCGGCGGTCAGTTCTCCAAGGCGCTTCCGGAGGGCACGCACGTCATCACGGCGACGGTCTCGGACGCGAACGGCGCCGTCGCTACACAGGAAGTCACCATCCGCGTCGTCGGGTCCGTTCCGACGCTGGTGCCGGCGACGGTTCCGGTGGCAGGCGTCGCGCCGCCGCCGCTCGCCTTCGCCGCGCCGCTGCCGGCCGCCACGGCTTCCGCTTACACGATCAATCGATCGCCCCGCGTGGACCTCACCTGGTCAGGATTTGCGGCGCGGACGGTCGACGTGTTCCGCGACGGCACGAAAGTGATCACCACGCCAAATGACGGAGCGTTCACTGACAAACCGGGCACGAAGGCCGCCGGCTCGTACACCTACAGGGTGTGCGTGACTGGAACGTCCGTGTGTAGCGCCGGCACACGCATCGCGTTTTAGGGTCCTCCAACGACAGGAAATGTTTCACATGATACGCCGCACCCACGCTGTCGCCCGGGCTTCTCTTGCGCTCGTCTTCGCTCTGATCGGTACGCAGTTCGAGCGTGCTGCTCATGCACAGTCCGCACCCGACGTGTGGGAACTGTCGGTAACCGGCGCGTCCGGTGGCAAGCAGCCGAAGTGTGCAAGTGGCCTGCAGTGCATCACGACGATTACCGACGCCGGCGGCGACACGTCGAATACGTCGGACAGGCTGACGTTTGTAAACGGGACACTGACCGGCGATGGCACGGTGGTCACGAGGGTTGAGGCGTTCGACCGGTCCGACAACGACCTGCGCGCCGGCCTGATGGTGCGAGAGGCGTTGACCGCCGGATCGAAGCATGTCTTCGCCTATGCGATTGCCAGCGGCGGGCTCGGATTCCAGACGCGTGCGACGACGAACGGCGCGCGCAGCACGGGGTTTGCGCCGGGAACCGTTCTCCCGGTCTGGCTGAAACTGCAGCGAATCGGCAGTCAGTTCAGGATGTCTCGCTCTGACGACGGCGCCGAGTGGACGGTGATTGCAGAAGCGACCGTCGTCATGGCGCCGACGGTGCGGGTCGGGCTTGCCGTGAGCGGCCGCGCCGCCCGCAAGACACTGGAGCAGTTCAGCCATACGAGCCTGACCGGCAAGCTGCCGAGCGGGTGGGACACCGCCGACGTCGGCAGCAATCCCGGTGGCGCAACCTATCAGGCCGGTGGACGTCTTGTCGTCGTCTCCGCCGGACAGGGCATCGGGGGAGTGTCGGACGACTTCCGCTATACGTTCCGGCGCGTCACCACTGACGTGGACATCATCGCCCGCGTGGCGAGCCTCCGCGGTACCAACCGCATGAGCACGGCGGGTCTGATGATTCGCCGGTCGCTGCACCCCGCCGCCGCGAACGCGTCGATCCTGGTCACTCCTCGCGGAGGAATTACGTTCGCGCGGCGACTGCTGGCCAACACGAGCAGCCTCGATTCCGAGGGGGGCAACGATGGAGCTCCGGTGTGGCTCAAGCTCGAACGTCGCGGCAATCACATCGCCGCGCTGCGCTCCGCCGACGGGCTGACGTGGACGCCGGTTGGGGAGGACACGGTTCCACTGGGTGAGGAGATCCTCGTCGGGCTGGTCATGACCAGCCACGATTCCACCCAGATGGCGTCGGCCAATTTCGACGGCATCGACGTTCAGGCGGTGACCGGCACTTCGTCGCCGAGCAATGCCGCGCCGACCGTGACGCTCTCATCACCAACGGGTTCGACCATCACCGCCGGGACGTCGCTGGTGCTCCAGGCCACGGCATCTGACTCCGATGGTTCGATCGCCGCGGTGGACTTCGTCGTCAATGGCGCCGTTCTGACGACGGTGGCGTCGGCGCCTTACACGACCAACTGGACGCCGGCGGCCGGCGAGTACGTCGTGACCGCGGTGGCCAGGGACAACGGGGGTGCGACGGCAACGTCCGCGCCGCTCAACGTCAGCGTCAGGGCGCCGGAGCCGGTGAGCAAGCCGAACGTGACGCCGCTGATCTCTCTGGGATCTCCGATCGCGGGCACGACGGTCGTGGCGGGAACGCCCATCGTGATTGCCGCAAACGCGTCCGATTCCGACGGCTCAATCGCGTCGGTGAACCTGCTGGTCAATGGCGCCGTCGTGGCGACGGTCGGCGCGGCACCGTATACGACGATCTGGACGCCGGCCGCCGGCGACTACGTCCTGACGGCGACCGCGACGGACGACAAGGGAGCGACGGCGACGTCCGCGCCCCTCACGGTGAGCATCTCGGCGCCACCGCCGCCCCCGGCGCCAACGCCCGATCCGACGCCGACACCGACTCCCGATCCGATGCCAACGCCAACTCCGGATCCGACACCAACGCCGACCCCCACTCCGACGCCAACTCCGGTGCCGACGCCGCGCCTGTTGATGTTCACGGCCTCATCGGACGATTCGCTCGTCGCGTTTTATCAGCTGGAGATCTTCAGGTCGGACAACCAGTCCGGAAGTGCCGTGCTGACGCTGAATCTTGGCAAGCCGACGCCGGCCAACGGCGAGATCACGGTGGATGTCACCAACGCCATCCTGGGCCTGCCAGCGGGAAGCTATGTGGCCGTCGTGGAGGCCGTGGGAACCGGCGGCACCAGCAGCAGCACGCCGTCGCCGTCCTTCAGCCGCTGACCGGTCGCTGCTACAGCGATTCGGCCTGCCCGAGGCAGGCCTGAATCGCATCCTGCGCGGTCTCCGGGGTTTCGCGGTCGAGTAACTGCAGGAGCAGGTCGGTCCGGCTCTCGTCCGACACGATCCGCCAGTACTGGTCCGGATGATTGAAGCCGTGCGCGTAAGCATCGGCCACGCTCTGTCGCCGCGTCGCCGCCGCAAACAGTTGCTGCACGTGTGCAGGTGGGGGCCGCAGCCGCGCATTGCATGCATCGCTCACCGGCAGGGCGTAGCTCGACATGCGGCGCTCCACGTCTGTGCAGAAGGCGTCGTCGTACGGCCCACCCGCGGCGATCGCCTCGCCGGCCACCACGGCGGCGTGCGACGCATTATTGGCGCCCTGACCTGTGAGCGGGTCCATCACCACGTGGGCGTCTCCGAGCGCCAGTACGGTGCGACCGTTCGAGAGACGCGTGCGTGCCCGTCGGGCGGCCGGCGTGATCGCCACGTGCCCGATGTCGTGCGGCCGGGCGATCCCGAACCGCCCGGAATCGATACGTGCGTAGACGGCCGGCGCGTGGTCGCGCAGCAGTCCCAGGATGAATGCTTCGACCTCGCCAGGGGCCTCGCGGTAGTGCAGCGCTGTCAGCGGCATGAACGGACCGCCACGGATGATCTCGATTCCGACAGCGGTCAAGCCGGGTTCGAATGAACACATCGGGAACGTGAGAATCTCTCCGGCACCCCGGACGACCACCACTTCGAACCCGAGCGGCTCACGGTAGGCGATTCCGCGCAGCAATGCGGCAACGACCGTTCGCTGCGGTGCCTGAAACGGCGAATGATCCGGAAGCAGCGGAAACAGGTTCGACAGGCTGCCCCGACCCGACGCGACGACAGTCAGGTCGAACTGGGCGGAGATGGCCTCGAGGTCCTGAGACTGTACGGCACCGGTGATCACGTCACCACCCCGTGCACCGAAATCTTCGAGCAATCGCGACCAGTAGATCCGCATGTCCACGACCTGCGACGCCGGCGTCAGAGCGCCCGCAAACGCTATCGGGCGAGGACCGGGTACGGATACGGCAAGCTCGCCGAGGTCCGGCGCCTGATCGTCCCAGTGATTCACTCCGAGCGCCTGCTCTCGTTGTCGCGTCACGCCATTGCGGCAGACCACATTGCGTAGGCGATCGGCACGATGCTGCGCGGCGGTCTTGCTCGTGTAGATCGTCGTGGCGATGCCGCGCGAGCGCAGATACAGCCCCAGGTGCAGTCCCGCAACGCCTCCTCCGATGATGCCAATGCGTGTCATGTCCGGCTCCGATGGGGGACAACTTTGCCACAGAGTCGCGCGTCGTTCACCACGTGGAATGCTGTCGAGCTGCCGTCGCCAGCCTCAGTCGGATCGGGGATTCAGCGCATTGGCTTTGTCCCCGAGAGTGGGGCAACGCGCTCACCTCCACGTGACGGCTGATGAATCGTGCTGTCCAGCCCGCATATTCGGTTACAGTGTGCCGCCCGCGCACGAATCGACCTCTGATGAAGCGCTGGTCAATCCGGGATCATTCTTGAGGACCTGTAATGGCTCTCTATGCTTTCGACGGGACCTGGAACAGCGACAAGCCAGGCACGCAGCACGATACGAATGTCCTGTGGTTCCGCCGCGCCTACATGAAGGAGTGTTTCTACCGTGAGGGCGTGGGCACCCGATTCGGACCGTTCGGTCAGGCCATTGGGGGCATCACCGGCGCCGGCGGTCACACCCGCGTGCATGAAGCCATGCAGCAACTCGCTGACCATGTCGCGGCGGGCGACGCCGACATCGACGTCGTCGGTTTCAGTCGAGGCGCGGCGCTGGCGGTTGACTTCTGCAATCGGGTCAACCACCTGCCAGGCAGTCCGACCGTCCGCTTTCTCGGGATCTGGGACTGTGTGCCCTCCTTCGGCATCGCCAGCGTGGATCTCGACCCGTCATGGGAGCTCGAGCTGCCCGACAACGTGGCGAAGTGTTATCACGCGATGGCACTGGAGGAACGGCGCGACACGTTCCATCTTCACCGGCTGAATGCCAGAGTGGAGGACGCCGAAGCCGAGGGGCGGCTCTTTGAAGTCTGGTTTCGCGGTGTGCACTCCGATGTCGGCGGCGGGAACGACAATGCGGGGTTGTCGAGCATCGCGCTGAACTGGATGCTGAAGCGGGCCGTCAGTTGCGGGGTTCCCGTCGACCCGGCGAAGATGGCGGAGAATGCTGCCCGGATGAAACCGGGCGCGCCGGACTCGACCGGACAGTGGTACGACGTGATCAAGAACCGGTTCCGCGTCGTCAGGTGGAACGACTCGGTGCATGCGTCGGTCGTCTTCAATCCGGACCGGACATACAACAATCCGCCGTCCGGCGCGGTGATCGTCGATGACCAGGGGATTGGCATCGGCAAGTTTGCGAGGGCCTAGCCAGCCAGGAGGGCGTGATGGGTGAAATCATCGAACACACGCCGAAGCCAGTCGATATCGGCGACGCGTCGCGGTCGCGCGAGTTCGTGCTCGAGCGGTACGACCGTGCGATCGATTACTACTGGAAAGCCAGCCGGATGAACCGGCGGTTCTACAAGTGGACCCGCTACCTGGTGGTGGTGATCGGTGCACTCGTGACATTGCTCGCGTCACTCTCGGCCGCGTCTGCGATGAGCGGTTATTGGCAAATCGCCATCAATGTGGCGACGCCCATTTCTGCGGCAGTCCTGACGATCATCGGTGGCCTGTCACAGTCGTTCCAATGGGGCGCGGCGTGGCAGCAGATGGTGCTGACGGCCGAAAAACTGGAACGGGAACGCGACCGGATCATCGTGACGCGCAGCGACGCCGAGAACGACCTCAAGATCCTCCACCAGCTTGTCCTGGAAGAGAGTCGGGGCTTCTTCACGCGAATTCTCGGAAGCGTCCAGGTGGACGATCGGAACGCTCAGTCCGGCAGCTGATTGCTGAGGGCGACCGCGCGGGCGGACCGCGCGGTGACTCGGTCGTTCAGCTTGTTTGCGGTGCCGATGCGGATTTGACGCGTAATGCCTCAGAGGCGAGGTCCTTTGGAGGCTATCCATGATTAGAGTCGGCGACGCGATCGACAACCCGGTGACCGGCGAAACGATGACGTTTCTGCTGACCGGCCGGGAAACGAACGGAGAACTCCTGCGCATCGCCATGCGCGTCCGCCCAGACGGGTTCGTCGCCGGCGAACACCTCCACCCCCGACAGGAGGAGCGTTTCTGGGTGGCGGACGGTGAGATCACGCTGCGGATCGATGGCGAGGAACGGCGCTACGTGGCCGGTGAGGCGATCACGATCCCGGCCGGGACGCCGCACGTCTGGTGGAATAGCGGAAAATCGGAGTTGCGGGTCCTGGTGGAGTTCCGCCCTGCCGGTCGGTTTGCCGAGTTCATCACGACCTTCTTCGCCCTCGCGCGCGCCGGCCGGGTGAACCGGCGCGGGATCCCGACCAACCTGTTTCAGCTTGCCGCGACGTTCGCCGCGTACGCGGATATCATTCGGGGAACCCGCCCGCCATGGGCGATTCAGCGGTTGCTCTTTGCGGTGCTGAACCCGATCGGGCGGATGCTCGGGTATCGACCCGACGTCACTTACCCCCGCCGGCGTGCAGATCGATCTCGAGTGACCGCGGCCTGAGCCGAGTGCCCCGTCTGGTGAATCTCGATCTGCGGGGTACACGATCGAGCCTATATAATCCGACGCTCGTCACAGGAGGATGTCACATGCGATTTCTTATGGAAGTGTCGATGCCTCTCGAGAAGTTCAGTCAGGCTGTGCGTGACGGTTCCATCGAGGAAAAGATGGGCCGTATCCTCGAGGACGCGAAGCCCGAGGCCGCCTATTTCTTCGCGGTCGACGAGGGCAAGCGCGGAGGCGTGCTGATCATCAACATGAACGACACGTCAGAGATTCCCAAATTCGCCGAGCCGTGGTTCCTCTACTTCGATGCGACGGTCAGGTTCAGTCCCGTCATGACGCCGCAGGATCTTCAGAAAGCGGGCCTGGCGAGCCTGGCCGCCAAGTGGAAATAGCTGGCGGAAATAGCTGGCGGAAATAGCTGGCGCTGTGTCGGCCGGTCGGCCTCTCGCTCTTGAGCAGGGCTCCTGGGAACGCCACAGTTCGGCCGGGACCGCAGAAAACTATCGATTCAGGACCTGACCCCGTCCGGGGTAGAGTTTCCGCCATGAAGCCGACGGTCGCGTCCGTTTTCCTTCTGTCAATGGCGTTGGCGCTCCCTGCGTCAGGACAGCTCACCGCCCCGAACGCTGCGGGGGTCAGCCTTGGCCATATCCATCTGTACGTCAGCGACGTCGCGGCTCAGCAAAAGTTCTGGGCGACTTTGGGTGGCACGCCGGTCGCCAACCAGAGGTTGGAGATGATCCAGTTTCCCGGCGTCTTCATCCTGCTTCGCCGGGGTGAGACCAAGGGGGGAACGGTCGGGTCGATCGTGAATCACCTCGGCTTCGTCTGGAAGGATCTGCCCGCGGCGAAGGCGAAATGGCAGGCCGCGGGATACATGACCGAGCCGGGCGGCGACGCCAACCACGGCTACATCCTTGGCCCCGACGGTATCCGCCTGGAATTCTCCGGTGACCCGTCACTCCAGACGCCGGTCAAAATCGGTCACGTGCATCTGTATCCCCCGGATGTGCCGGCGATGCGCGCGTGGTACTCGAAGGTTCTGGGTGGCGTCCCGGGGCCGTGCGCGCGCGGGGGAGCGCCCGATGCAGCCGATTGCGTCGACGTGGCCGGGGTGAGTCTCGCGATGTCGAAGAGTGACACGGCGCTCGACCCAACCGCAGGACGATCGCTCGATCACATTGGCTTCGAGGTGAAGAACCTGCCCGAGTTTCTCAAGCGCATGGAAGCCGAAGGCGTGACCATCACGCAGGGGCTGACGCCGAGCAACTTCGTCAGCACGATGCGGGTCGCGTTCATTGCCGACCCGTGGGGCACCAAGATGGAGATCACGGAGGGGATCGCGCCGCAGCCATGACGCGTTTCCCCTACGCCTGCGGGGTCGGTCCGTGAAGGCGCTCGAGCGCGTATAGCCCTTAGCGATGGTGGGTTGCGGATTCGATCTCAGTCGCCGCGCAGCACCGCCGCCGGATCGAGTCGAGACGCGCGGAAGGCCGGCAGCCAGGTGGCCGCGAATGCGAGAGCGGCAAGCGTGAGTGCCGCCATCGCAAGCGTCGGCAGGTCTCGAGGCTCGATCCCAAAGAGCAGCGTGGCGACGAACCTGGAGGCCCACACGCTCATGCCCGTACCGATCACGATACCGGCCAGCACCACGCGCGCCGCGTGCGACAGAACGAACCGCATCATGCCCGCCCGGGTGGACCCGAGCGCCATGCGGATGCCAATCTCTCCACGCCGGCACGCCACGGCGTACGCCGTCATGCCGTAGAGTCCGAGACCTGCCAGCAGCAGCGCCAGCGCGCCGAAGAATCCCGAGAGCAGCGCGATCAGCTGATCCTGCACGAGCGAGGCGTCGAGTTGATCGTTCATCGTTCGGAACGAGAACACGAGATTGCGGTCGGCGGCAGTGAGTACGTCCGTGATCGAGCGGACCAGCACCGTGGGTGATCCGGCCGCGGCCCGAACACTGATGGTCAATTCGTTGGCTGGGCCGGGCATCGCCCCCGGTGCCAGCGGGATGTACTCGATCGGAACGTCCTGCTCGCGCGCTGAGTTGTAGGCGGCGTCGCCGACCACGCCGACGACCGTCTTGACGAGCGGTCCCGCCGCGCCGTCGAAGCCCACGGTCGCGCCGATCGGGTCGCGGCCGCGCAGGAACTTCTTGGCGAAGGCGTCGTTGACCACAATCACGGCCGATGGTGCCTGGGCGTCGGCATCGGTAAAGTCGCGGCCCGCCTTCAGCGGCATCCCGTACGTAGCGAACCATCCGGGAGCGACGCTGTTGACGAACGTGCTGCGCTCGCCAAGACGGCCGCCCTGCATCGGCATCATCGACGTCGGACCGCCCGGCACACGCACCAGGTCAACGATCCCAAAGCCCTGGATTGGCGTCACCATCGAGGCACTCACCGTTCCGGCACCCGGCACCGCCGCGACCTCATTCACGAGCCGGCGGACGAATTCGATTCGGTGATCGGGGTCTATGCTCGTCCTGACCAGGTTGACGGTCACCAGCAGCACGCGATTGGCGTCGAATCCGTGGGGCCCGTTGGCGAGACGCTGGAAGGTTTGCACGAACAGCCCGGCTGCCACGACGAGCACCAGCGACAGCGCAACTTGCGCCACGATCAGGCTGCTGGCAAGGCGTCCGGTTCGAGGATCCGTTGCACGGCTTCGTTCCTTCAGCGCATCGATGGGTGTGCCGCGCCCCGCGCGCACTGCCGGCAGCACGCCCGACAGCATCGTCGTGACGATCGCGACGGTGGCGGTGAACAGGAGCACGCGCCAGTCGATCGAGAGGTCGAGATAGATCTGCTGACGGGCCGCCGCCAGCCTCGACACGATGAAGCGGCTGCTCCACGCCGCAAAGATCAGGGCGAGCGCCGCGCCGGCGCCGGAGAGCAGCAGGCTTTCGAGAAGGGTTTCGCGGATCACCCGCCACCGGGCGGCCCCGAGCGCCAGGCGAAGGCTGACATCGTGCCGGCGCGCGACCGTGCGAGCGATCTGCAGGTTCGCGATGTTCGCGCAGGCGATCACCAGAACGAGCGCGACCACCGCCATCAGGAATACCAGCGGCTCTCGAAATCGCAGACGCAGATCGGAGGTGCCCGTGCCGGCCGGCACAACCACGATCGGATCCTTCATGAACTCGGCTTGAAACGGCGCCGGCAGGGTGGCGGGCATCGCGGCCTGACGGATCTGCGGCTGGACGCCGCGCAGCAGCCCAGTTGCCTGATCGACGGTCTGTGCCGGCTTCAACCGCAGGATCACGGTCAGGGCATAGAAGCCGCCGGCTCGATCGATCCGGCTCGGGCGGCCCGCGATCAATGGTTCGGTGTTCATCGGGAGCGCGACATCAAAGCTCCGGCCGACTTCGCCGCCGAAGAACGATGGCGGTGTCACGCCGACGATCGTGAACGGCACGCGCTCGATCACGAGACGACGGCCGATGACGTCGGCGGCCCCGCCGAATCTCGCTTGCCAGAGGCGGTAGCTGATCACAGCGACCGGGCCGTCTGCAGCGCGCGCATCGTCGCGCGCGCTGATCACCCGGCCGAGCAGTGCCGGCACGCCAAGCGCGTCGAAGTAGTGTCCCGTGACCCAGATGGCGTCGGTCGGCTCAAGTGGACCGCCCCCCTCCGCCAGATTGAGGCGCTCGCTGAACCATGCGGCCGATCCGTTGAACTGGGTGAGATACGGACGCATCGCCTCCCAGGCGGCGTAAGTCCACGATGCGACTCCAGGGCGGCCGGCGCGCGCGTCGGACACGATGACCAGGCGCTGCGGTTCGGCGACCGGCAGGGGACGCACGATCAGGCTGTTGATCAACGAGAAGATCGCCGCGTTGGCGCCGATGCCGAGTGCTAGCGAGAGCACGGCGATAACCGTGATCACCGGTGTGGCACGCAGGTGGCGGAGGGCGACGCGCAGATCAGTCATAGCCGGTGGACGGCAGAATCAAACGCGATGCCGACGGACGGGCTAAAATCATTCGCTTTTCGGGCAAGGTCGCAGCGGAAGCTGTCCGGTTCCGGGAAATATCGCGGCGCTTTCGGACAGGCATGCATGTCGACGTACGGGGCACCGAAAGGCCGACCCCACGGATCGATAGAGCAACGGGATGAGCGCAAGACCTCATGCATGGCCCGTCTCACGCGGGCTCAGTTCTGCGCCGGTGCCAGCCCGTTTGCCGCTCGTGGCGGCGTCAGTTCCGGGGTAGAGTGTGCGCGACACGCACCGCGTTCATTGCCGTCCCATGGGGAACCAAGATAGAGATGATCGGCGGTATAGCGCCGCAGTTATGAAGCGCCTCCTTTACGCCAGCGCTGTTCTCGTCGTGATCGTCTCTCCGGCACTGGTCCAGACCAGAGTTGCCGGACAGACGGCCGGACGAGCGGTGTCCGCAGATCAGGTGAATCACCATCAGGCGATGCTGAACACCTACTGCACCGGCTGCCACAACACCCGTGCGAAAGTCGGCGGGCTCGCGTTGGATGACGTCGATATCCAGGCGGCAGGGGACAACGCGGAGATTTGGGAGAAGGCCCTGCGCAAGCTGCGCGGGCATCTGATGCCGCCCCCCGGCAGCGCGCAGCCGTCGCAGCAGGACGTGGATGCATTCGTCGCGTGGATGGAGAACACGCTCGACACGCAGGGACGGGGCCCGAAGGCGGGACATGTTCCGATCCAGCGCCTGAACCGCACTGAGTACGTCGCGTCGGTGAAGGCGCTCCTGGATGTGGAACTCAAGGCGCCCGACGTACTGCCGCAGGACGGTCAGGTCGACGGCTTCGACAACATCGCCGCCGCGTTGACCGTGTCGCCGGCGTTTCTGACGCAGTACATCACTGCCGCCCGCCAGGTCGCCAGGCTCGCCATCGGCAATCCGAATCCACCCGTGGCGAGTACGAAATACGCCATCGCCGCCAATGCCAACCCCGACGTGCCGCTGCCATTGGGCACGCGCGGTGGCATCGGGTTCAGACACAATTTTCCTGCCGATGGTGAGTATCGCGTCACCATCAACGACCTCGGCGTCGGCATCTACAACTCCACGCTGGAAAACCAGAGCACCGTCGTGATCATGATCGACGGGAAGATCGTGTTCCGCCAGACGATCGGCGGGCCCGACGACTGGCAGCTTCATGCGAAAGGCCCGCAGGGCCGCGCCCGGATCATGGAGCGGTTCACGAAGATTCCCGTGCGCGCCGAGGCCGGCGTCCACGACGTCGTCGTGGCATTCGTCGATCGTTCGCACGTGGAGTCGCCGCATAACATCGCGGATCCGTTCTTCGACGAATTGACGAAGAGCTGCTCGTGTGCGCCGCCGGGACGGAGGAACAAGCTCGTGGACGGCGTGGTGATCAGTGGTCCGTTCAATCCCACGGGTGTGTCGAGCACGCTCAGCCGAAGTCTCGTCTTCGTCTGTAAGCCGGATGCAGTGGCGCGGCCATTGTCAGGGCCGCGAGGAAACGACGAGTCCTCCTGCGCCCGCCAGATTACCGAGAATCTCGCACATCGCGCGTTCCGCCGGCCGGTGACGGCGGAGGAAGTGACCCGGCTGCTGCAGTTCTACGACGCCGCAAGGAAAAGTGGAGGGACGTTCGATCAAGGGATCGAGCAGGTCGTGGCGGCGGTGCTGGCCAGCCCGAATTTCCTCTATCGCGCCATCTGGGGAGCTCCCGTCGCCGCCCGCACCGGCGCGAGCACGGAGCTCGCGCTTACTGATCTCGAACTGGCGTCTCGCCTGTCGTTCTTCCTCTGGAACACCGGCCCGGATCAGGAACTGCTGGCGGTCGCGGAATCGCAGGGCTTGAGCAAGCCGGGTGCGATGGAGAAGCAGGTCCGCCGCATGCTGGCGGATCCCAGGGCCTCCAGCCTGGTGAGCAACTTCGCGATGAAGTGGCTGAACCTGGACAGCCTGGACTCGGTGAAGCCGGACCCTGTGTTGTTCCCTGGCTACACGGATCAACTGCGACATGACCTGTTCGCCGAGACGGAAGCGTTCGTCAGCAGCATCTTCCTGGACGATCGCGGGCTCGTGGATCTCCTCACGGCCGACCACACGTTCCTGAACGATCGCCTGGCGCGGCACTACGGCGTCGAAGGCGTCTCAGGTTCCCAGCTCCGCCGGATTACGCTGACGAATCAGGAGCGCTTCGGGCTCCTGGGCAAAGGTGCCGTGCTGATGCGGACGTCCTACGCCGATCGCACGTCTCCGGTGCTGCGGGGCGCCTGGGTGCTGGACAAGCTGCAAGGCACGCCGCCGACGCCACCGCCACCGGATACCGCCACCGATCTCTCGCAAAAAGCTGGCGAGCAGCCCAGGACCGTCAGGGCCCGGCTCGAGCTGCATCGTGACAAAGCCAGCTGCCGGATGTGCCACGGCGTCATCGACCCCACCGGTCTCGCGTTGGAGAATTTCGACGCCATCGGCGCCTGGCGGACCGTCGACGCTCAGGCGAAGGCGCCGATTGACGCCAGCACCGTCCTGCCGAATGGAGTCGCTATCAATGGCGTGGCCGAGCTCAGGGAGCAACTCGTGGCGCGACCGGCGATGTTCGTCAGCGCGGTGACCGAGCGATTGATGATGTACGCCATCAACCGCAAACTGGAATACTTCGACATGCCGCAAGTGCGGGGGATCGTTCGCACCGCGGCGAAGGACAACTACCGGCTGTCGTCGATCGTGCTTGGAATCGTCAACAGCGAGGCCTTCCGTAAGCAGGCGAACTGACGCTACGAGGGGGCAGGGGACGAGGGGACACGGGGGCAGGGGACGAGGGGGCAGGGAGCAGGGGCAGGGCGGAATTTATGTTCATCACCAGGAAATACATCTCGCGGAGGACGATGCTGAAGAGCGCCGGGGTGGCGCTGGGGTTGCCGTTCCTCGACGCGATGATCCCTGCGCGCACGGCGCTGGCTCAGACCGCGGCGGCTCCGAAGCTCCGAGTGGGCTTCTTCTACATGCCCCACGGCGCCATCATGGGCAACACCGCGCATGGCCCGGCCATGGACAAGTGGACGCCCAGCGGCTCCGGCCAGAATTTCACACTCAGTCCGATTCTGTCTCCGCTCGAACCGTACAAAAAGTACGTATCGTCGTTCGGCAATCTCGAGAACGCCGCGACGGCGGGCTCGGTTCACAGCTTCACGCCGTCGACGTGGCTCAGTTGCACTCGCCCCGACACCGGCGGAGCACGGGCGCACATGGCGGTGACGCTCGATCAGGTGATCGCGAAGGTAATCAGCCAGGACACGCCGCTGCCATCGCTGGAAGTGGCGTCGGAAACCATCGTGCAAACGTCGGCCGGCAACAACAGCATCTATACGACGCTGTCGTTCCGCGACGCCGACTCGCCGCTGCCGATGGAAACCAATCCGCGCAAGGTCTTTCTGCAGCTGTTCGGGGAGGGCGACACCCCGCAGGAGCGCGCCGCGATCAGCGATCAGACCGGCAGCATCCTCGATCTGATTCTGGACGACACCAGGAAGCTGCAAGGCCGCCTCGGCAACGGCGACCGCGTTGTATTGGACGGATATCTCGAAAGCGTTCGCGAGATCGAGCGACGTGCGCAGATGTCGGGAGCCAAGGATCTGTCGGCACTCAAGATTCCGAACGCGCCGGTGGGGGAACAGGAGGACTTCGGCGAGCAGGTCACGTTGATGTTCGATCTGATTGCACTCGCGTACCAGGCTGACCTCACGCGCGTAGTGGCCTACGTCACGGCGGCCGAGGGCACGAACCGCACCTATAACCACATCGGCATCGCTGACGCGTTCCACCCCATGTCGCATCACGCCAACGATCTCGAGCGGCTCAACAAGCTGGCGAAGATCCAGACCTGGCACGTGGAGAAGTTCGCCGAGTTCGTCGCCAAGATGGCCGCGACGCCGGACGGGGAGGGCACGCTGCTCGATCACTCGATGTTCCTGTTCGGATCGAACATGAGCAACAGCGACCGGCACGACAACTATCCGGAGCCGAACATCCTGGTTGGGGGCGGAAACGGGAAGGTCAGACTCGGCGGCCAGCACCTGGTATTGCCGGAGAGAACACCGATCGCGAATCTCCACCTGACGCTACTGCAGAAGGTCGGTGTCGAGCGCGACAAGTTCGGCGACAGCACTGGTGCGATTGCGGACATCTAGAGAACTCTTTCACGTGTCACAAGAGCAACCACGACGCACACGACGGACGACAGACGATGCCACGACGATGATGGTTGCAGGACGAATCGCATTGAAGAACGTCGTGTCCATCGTCATCGTCGTGGTCGTCGTGATCTCGTTTCCGTGACGGTGCCAGGACCGACCGTGGATCGCAGACACTTTGTCAAGGCCGCTGCAGCAGTCGCTCTTCCCCTGTGGGGTTCGGCCCGCCTGCTCGCTGCGCAACAACCCGTGGTCGCGTCTGGTCGCCTGACCGACAGTCTCGTCGTGCTGGATGTGGGAGGCAGCAACGTGCTGTGCTCGAGCGCGGATCCGCAAGGCCTCGTCGTGGTCGACAGTGGCGCTGCCGTGCCGGCAAGTCAGCTCAGGGCTGCACTGCAGGGTGTCCGGCAGGACGCGAAAGTGCAAACCGTCTTCAACACGCACTATCACGCCGAGCAGACGGGTAACAACGAAACGCTCGCCGAGGTGGGAGCCAGGATCATTGCACACGAGCACGCGCGTCAGTGGATGTGCACCGATCACTGGGTTCCGGCGAGGAATCGCTACGACAAGGCCCGGCCCAAAGCGGCCTGGCCCACGGACACCTTCCGCGTCACCGGCTCGCTGAAAACAGGAACAGAGCAGATCGACTATGGCCACCTGCCGCTGGCTCACACTGACGGCGACATCTACGTCTTTTTCAGAGACTCGAACGTGCTCGCGGTTGGTGATGTTGCCTCGCCCCTTCGCGACCCCGCGCTCGACTACTTCACGGGCGCGTGGATTGGTGGTCGCGTCGATGCGATGGACACGATCCTGAAGCTGAGCAACGACCAGACCCGGATCCTTCCTGCTGCCGGTCTTCCGATGACCCGGGCCGAGTTCAAGGAAGAGCGCGACATGATGGAGGAAGTTCGCAGCCGTGTGTGGGCCCGAACTCTCAAAGGCGACAGTCCCGACGATATGTTGAAGGCCGGCGTACTGGACGGCTTGCGTCGACGCTGGAAGGATCCGCACAAGTTCCTGTACGACGCCGCCCAGGGCATGTTTGCTCACCACAACAAGCTGGACCCCAGTGTCATTTAGGCGTGTCTTCCTCACGGCGTTCTGCGTCATCACGGCGTTGCTGCCGACGCAGGCACAGGTGCGCCAGGGAACGGTGGTGTCACAGCCGGGGGCCAGGCCGCAGGGTGCCCTGGCCGGCATGATCCAACGCGGCGATCGCAAGGGCGCGCTCGCCAGCATCCGCGCCGGGGCGGATGTCAACGAACCACAGCCCGATGGCACTCGCCCGATTCACTGGGCCGTCTTCAAAGTCGATTACGAACTGCTCGACGCGCTGATTGCCAGGAAAGCCAGACCCGACGTCACCAATGAGTTCGGCGATACGCCGCTCGCCGAAGCGGTCAAGGTCGCCGACCGCCGCATGGTGAAGGCACTGCTGGGTGCAGGAGCCGGAGTGGAAGGCGCGAATCTGGACGGGGAGACGGCGCTGATGCTGGCGATCAAGACCGGCGACGTGCCGATCATGCAGATGTTGATTGAGGCCGGCGCCAACGTCAATACGGTGGAGAAGGAGCACAATCAGACGCCGTTGATGTACGCGGCGGCGGCCAAGCGCAACGCTGGCGCCATGGTCAAGCTGCTCCTCGCCAAGGGCGCGGACGTCACGCCGCGGAGCCTCTCCTATGATTGGCCGACCCATATTTCGGAGGAACCCCGCGTTCAATACCATCCGTTCGGGGGACTGACCGCGCTGCTGTACGCCGCACGCGACGGCTGTTACGACTGCGTCGAGGCGCTGATCGCAAAAGGCGCGGATGTGAATGTCCCGACGCTGGTGGAAGGTGTGACGCCGCTGCTGATTGCGCTCGACAACGACAACAACGACGTGGCCAGACTCCTTCTCGATCGCGGAGCCAATCCTCACGTCTGGGATTGGTATGGGCGCACGGCCCTCTACATTGCTGTGGACAGGAAAGACGGTGGCAGCAGCGGCGGCGGCATCAGAGTCCCCATCGACGCGAGCCACTCCGCGCGCAATTCGGCGATGGACATCATCAAGGCGCTGCTTGCCGCGAATGTCGATCCCAATCCCGAGCTCCGCATGCATCGCCCCACGCGCGGAGGGTATACGGGTCGCTTCAGCGAGCCGCTGCTGGACGTGGGAGCCACGCCGCTGCTGCGCGCGACCCTCGCTAACGACATCGACGTGATGCAGGCGCTTCTGGCCAAAGGCGCTTCCCCCAATATCAGCGCCATGGGTGTGACGCCATTTCTGGCCGCGGCCGGTGTCGGAGGCGGTGGTCAACGTGGAGGTGGGCCCGGCGCCAGAGGGGGTGGCGAGCCGTTCGCGGCTCTCGACCTGTTGCTGCGATACGGCGCGGACGTGAATGCGCAAGTGACCGGCACGCAGACCTATTCGATGCGGATCGCCCGCTCGCCATCCACCAACGAAGGCATGACCGCTCTTCACGTCGCGGCGCAGTCGGGCCGCGCGGATCTCGTTCGTTACCTGCTCGCGAAGAGCGCGAATCCCGCGATTGTCGACAGCGACGGCCGCAAGCCGATCGACCTGGTGGGCGTCAGGCCGGGCAACCCAGCTCCGGCCACGAATCCTGCGACGGCCGGCACGCCTCCTCCAGCCGGCGCCGGGGGACAGGCTGGCGGACGGGGTGGCGGCCGCGGTGATGCCCAGGCGACAGCGGCAAACATCGCCGAGGTTCGTGCCTTGCTCGAGAACGCCACGTCAGGAAAGTAAAACCACGGAATGTGCGAGCCGTGCGCCATCTCGTCTCATTCGCTGTGTTTGCGTTCGCGAGTGCCGCTGCTCTCCGCGGACAGAACCCGCCATCGGCGAACATCGAAGGACTGCGCACGATCCCGTACGCCAGCGGATTCTCTGCGCCGGTGGCGATCGTTGCCGACCCGGTCAACGTGGACGTCCAGTTCGTCGTCGAGCAGGGCGGCCGTATCCGCGCGGTTCGAGACGGTGCCGTCCTCGCGGTAGATTTTCTCGACCTGCGCCCGGCGATCAGCGCCGGCGGCGAGCGAGGACTGCTTGGCCTGGCCTTCGCGCCCGATTCTGCGACGAGCGGCCGATTCTTCGTGAACTTCACCGATCGCTCCGGCAACACGGTGATCGCCCGGTTCAGGCGCTCCGCCGAACCCGCTCGTAGCGGACCCGGCGTCGCGCTTCGATCTGCAGTTCGGGAGCACCCGCTTTATTTCTCAACCGTTCGCCAACCACAACGGAGGCCACCTGGCGTTCGGACCGGATGGCTATCTCTACGTCGGCCTGGGCGATGGAGGGTCCGGAAACGATCCGCAACATCGTGCTCAGAACCCGGCCGAACTGCTCGGCAAGATGCTGCGGATCGACGTCAACGTGCCCGACGCCAACCCGGTCGGCTATACGGTCCCAGCCGACAATCCCTTCCCGCCCGGCAACGCCCTCAGAGCGCGTCCCGAGATCTGGGCGTTCGGCCTGCGCAATCCATGGCGCTACTCCTTCGACGATCCGGCCCGCGGTGGGACGGGCGCCCTCGTGATCGCCGACGTTGGACAAGACGCGTACGAAGAAATCGATTACGAGCCACGCGGACGGGGCGGCCGCAACTACGGGTGGCGCAATCGGGAGGGCGCCCACGACAACGTGACCGGTCTGCCGCCCGCCTATCTGCCGCTGACCGAGCCGATCTTCGAATACGGGCACGCGCAGGGACAGTCTGTGTCAGGCGGCTTCGTCTACCGCGGCACAGCGCTCGGTCCGGCCTATGTCGGGCGCTACTTCTTTGCGGATTTCGTCAGCGGCCGTGTCTGGTCGCTCGCGCTGTCGATCGGTGGCGACGGGGAGGCCACGGCAACGGGATTACTCGAGCACACTGCCGATCTCGGCGGCGCCGCACTCGGAAACATCAGCAGCTTCGGCATCGACGGGCGGGGCGAGCTGTTCATCCTCAATTACTCCGCCGGACAGGTCATGCGCATCGTGAGCCAGTCGGTTTCTCCGCCGGCGACGCCGACCGGGCTCAGGATCGTCCAATGATCTATGATCGGGCCCATGAAACGGCCACGATCCGCGGCACCTGCCACCGGCACCCACGATCTCGACGCCGCGCTTCAGGAAGCGCGGGAGCGGGTCGATGCACTGAAACGGACTGCGCGTGAAGTGAAATCAGAGCTGAAGCTGGCCAAGAAGCTGGCCAAGCGTGCCGCGAAGGCGGCTCGCCGGGCACGGAAGGCGGCGAAGGCTGCCGACAAAGCTGCAGTCGAACCCGCTCAACCGCCGACATCGTCCGCGGCGACGCGGATAGTCGCCATACCCATTCCGGCGACGAAGCCGGTGAAGAATGCGAAACCGGTCAGCAAGCCGAAGGCCGCCAGGGTCGTGAAGCAGGCGGCTGCTGCCACGGCGAAGGCCGCGAACAGGCCGGCCAGATCGAAGAAGAAGTCCAGGAAGAAGGCTTCAGCGCCGACCGCACGCCGCGCGCGCACGCTCACGAGCGCGCCGGCGGCAGAGAAGGCACCGGTCCTCGAGAACACCCTCCCGGATGCAAGCGGCGCAGCCGATTGGAATCAGGACGAGTGGACCGCGGACCTGCCGGTCCGATCAGAATGAGCAGCCCCGGCGATCGCGGAGTCTGATTCGCAACACTCAGAAGCCGACGCTCAACGCGAGCACCACGATCGGCTTGCTGTCGTCCGGGTTGAGCACGTAGGCCACCGAGTCCACCGCCTTGAAGGTGAAGCCGACGAGAACGCCGCGCTGGATGTCACGCTCGGTGGCATACACGTGCGTCCGCTGCGTCACCATGCCGATGCGCCACCACTCCGCCGGCGCCAGCGCGAGTTCTGACCAGTTGTAGAAGAAGTTGTTCGACGAGTCGTTGACGTCGAAGACGTACTCACCCTCGCTCGCGAACTCGAGCTTCCGCCAGCTCAGTGATCCCTTGTAGGCAGGAGCGAGGCCGGTGGTGTTGCCGAACACGCCGCCGAGCAGCGGGGCCAGCTCCCACGTCACCTTCTCGCCGCCGCTGAAGTTGTAGCCTGCCCACAGCGACCCGGTGTCGTGGTCTTCGTAGTTGTAGCGGGCTTCCAGGTGCAGCCACCCGCGGTCGGCCATGACCGTGGGCTGCGCGTAGTTGGCCTCGTCTTGCAGGAAATAGATGTAGGTTGAGGCCGAAAACGACCATTCGGGCGCTTCTGCGTCCGCGTCCTGGCCGGACGCGGACGACGCGACGCCCAGGACGATCACGAGCACGGCGGTGGCGAGGCGCATGTCTTACCCTCCCAACGCGATCGTGAGTGCCACCAGGACGGCGCCCAGCGCCACCATCGAGAGGCCGAGGATCCAGGGAGTCCGACCGATGACTCGCCCGTAGATCACTCCGGCGGCGAACAACATCACGATGGCCACGCCATTGGAGGTGCGCACGGCCGACATCGCGTTGCTCATGAAGATGAAGGGCACCGTCACGGGAAAGGTCGAGAGAAAGACCAGGAGAAACACGCCGCACGCGCCACGCCAGTCGGCCCCGCTCAATCGCGCCCGCTCCGGCGGCTGGCGCAGGTCCACTATTCGCTGAAGCAACCGATCGATTTCGTCGGCCCGAATCACCGACCCGAGGAGCGGCGGCAACGTCTCGACAATCAGGCGCCTGGCCTGCGTCGGATCGGAGACCTGCATGACGGCGCGATAGGTGGACAGGTCGCGGCCTTTTTCCGCGAGACAGCCCATCAAGTAGAGAACGCCGTCGATGATGCCCCAGGCGATGTTGCAGCCGAGCGCCCCGATCAACATGGCACGCACGTCGTCGCGCCCCGCCTCGGCGATGCTGAGGGAGCCCGTGAAGGTGAGCACCATGATCAGGCCGAAGAGCACTTCGGCCACTCTCTCATCTGGCTCGAGGACGCGCCTGCGGCTGACGCGTTCCTGTCCGACTGGTACGACGTTGCCCAAGCTCATGGGTCAGAGGAAGAACACCATGAACCCGTCTCCGGCCACTATGCAGAAACGCCGCGCCAACGCGTCAACGGTCGCGACGCACCAGGGCTTCGCTGCCGTTGACGACCGCACCTTGATCAGCGACGTGATGTCATCGTCGCGGAATGATTCCCAGTCATCGCATCGGGATCACGACGAGACGCCCCGTGCTGTACTCGGTCACGTACAGCATGTCGCTCTTCTCGTCGAGCGTCATCGCCGTCGGACGCATCAGGCAATCGGCGAGGATGGTCGGAGGATGCCCCTGCGCGTCGAAGCGAAGGACCAGACCCGGCTGGCTCGCCGGCGACGGCGGCGGGCCCGGGCGTGACGCGTGCTGCAGCACGAGATAGTCGGTGCCGGCGCCCTCCCTGAGCGGGAGCACGGCAATCGCTGTCTTCAAACCGGTAATGAGCGGACTGTGCACACCGGTGACAGGATCGACCTGCTCCACGACAGATGAACCGACAGGAAACGGGAAACCACGGAACAGCGCCACAAGCAGCTGACCGTCCGCGTACGCCAGGCCGGTGGGAACCGCTTCGATCAGCGGTGGGCCCGGCAACGGGTTGGGAATCCGCGGAAAGGCTACCAGCACGGAGTACGTGGCCGTCGGCAGATCCACCCGCCAGATTTTGTTCTGCCCACCATCTGACACGTAGAGCTGATCGCCGATCGCGAGCGACGTGAAGGGTGTGACGTTGCGAAATCCGGACGGCGAGGTCGCATCGATCGTGTAATCGGGGAAGTTGACGAGCAACTCAATCGTGATCTGCTGACCGTCGATGTTGGTGAGCGTCACCCTGCTCCCGTCGGCGATCGCCTGGGTGTCCTCGGCCGTGAGCATGAAGCCGTGCAATGCCTTCTTCTCGACTCCGGCGCTGAAGTGGATCGCCAGGACCGAACTGAAGAGAGGCGAGGATGGGTTCGGATTCGGTATCGCTCCAGCAAAGACGGTGTCGCCGCTGCCGATGACGAGATACAGCGTGCGCCCTCTCAGATAGAGTCCGCTGGGTCCCGACGGGTCACCGACATCGCTGATTCCTGATGGCAGGCCGTCGATGAACGTATTTCGGTGGCCAGCGACGTCCACTATGGAAATACGCCCGGTGTTCGGTGTCGAGGTTCCCGATTCGGACACCAGGAGGTTGCCCTGATTGGATTGGACGAGGCCAATCGGTCGCGCCAGGCCCGAGGCGACCGGCGTCGCGGCGCACGTAGTCTGTGCAGCGGCGTTGATGGGAACAAGTGCAAGCGCAATGGCCGCGGCGGCGAATGACAAAACGGATTGTGTCTTTCCTGACATTTCTTCACCTTCTCTATCTGCAGGTATTCGCGTGGCCGGTCCCGACCTTGTCGGCGGTCGGCGGTCGAACGGGCTCGTACCATCGCCCATTGGTACAGGCGGTATTCGTGGCGAATAAGTGCAACCGGGCCCGCAGGCGGGGATAGACTTCGCCCGTGGCACCGCAGGGAGACATGACCGACCTGTTACAGGCCTGGAGTCGAGGCGATGCCGATGCACTCGATCAGTTGATGCCGCTGGTGCACCACGAATTGCGGCATATGGCGCGGAGGATGCTCGCGTCCGAGCGTCGCGCCGACGGGTGGCAGCCGACAGACCTCCTCCACGAATCGTACCTGCGCCTCCTCGACTGGCGCATCGTGCGTTGGCAGAACCGTGCGCACTTCTTTGCGGCCACAGCCCGCATGATGCGGCGTGCTCTGGTCGATGCGGCCCGCCAGCGTCAATGTGCCAAGCGCGACCCTGGAAGGGACCTGGTAGCTCTCGACGACGTGGAGGTGCCGGCGCCGGAGCGCGAGGTGGATGTCGTGGCGCTCGAGGTGGAACTCGAAAGGCTCGCCCACGTGGATCACCGAGCGAGCCAGGTGGTTGAATTGCGCTTCTTCGGCGGGTTCAGTGTGGAAGAAACTGCCGAAGCCCTCGATATCTCCGTCCGCACGGTCATCAACGACTGGAATACTGCGCGCGCGTGGCTTCGTCGCGAGCTCTCGAAGACGGGACCCGATGACTGAACGGTGGAGCGTGCTCTCCGCGTGGCACAACCAGTGGCTCGAAGCTGACGCCGACACCCGTGCCGAGCTGCGGAGGCAATTGGGCAAGGATCAGCCGGACCTGCTCGACGAGGCCGACAGTCTGGCCGCGGCCAGCGTCGGCTTGCCCGGTTTCTTGGAAACATCGGCGTTCGTCCTCGCGGCACGTGACCTCGCTGACGAATCGCCGTTGCTCGCGGTCGACACGATGGTCGGACCATACCGAATCGCCAGCCTCCTGGCGCACGGCGGAATGGGCGATGTCTATGTCGCCACCGACGTCCGACTGAAGCGGGATGTGGCGCTGAAAGTCCTCTCCGGCGCCGATGCGGGTGATCCGCAGCGTGTCGATCGCTTCCTTCAGGAAGCTCGCGTCACCGCATCGCTCGACCATCCCAATGTCGTCCGGCTGTTTGATGTTGGATTGTTCAACGGCCGTCCCTACTTCGTGACGGAACTGCTCGACGGTGAGACGCTGCGGACGCGGGTTGAACGGGGCCGGCTGCCGACCGAGATTGCGCAACGCATCGCCGCAGAAATAGCCGACGGTCTCATGGCCGCCCACGCCGCGCAACTGGTCCACCGCGATTTGAAGCCCGAGAACATCTTCCTCACCCGCGGCGGGCCGACGAAGATTCTCGATTTCGGGATCGCCAAGCTTGCTCAGGACACCGTTGGGCGTGCCCGGCTTTCGACTCTGACCGGCGTACTGCTCGGCACGGCAGGGTACCTCGCCCCTGAACAGGTGATCGGGGATGCGGTCGACAGTCGGGCGGACCTCTTTGCCCTCGGCTCGATCCTGTTCGAAATGTTGAGCGGACGGCGCGCATTCGCGCGCGAGAACACGGTCGACACGCTGCACGCCATTGTCCACGACGCTCCGCCCAACCTGCTGATCGAAGCTGCCAGCGTACCGCCCGCTCTCGTTGCGATCGTGATGCGGCTTCTCGAAAAAGCGCCTGGCGACCGCTTTCAGACGTCGGCGGACCTCGCGTGGGCGCTGGCACACAGCGGCAGAGAGTCCGCCGATGCCTTGCCACGTCCGCCATCAGGTTCGCGCCCCGCCGCGCAGAGGCGCTTGCGACGGCCGTTGTGGATCGCGGTCGCGACGGTGCTTGCTGCCGTTGGTTATGTCGGCTGGCGGGACACCCGACCGCGACCGGCGGAGGACCCGTGGCTGACCCGGTTCACGTCAGCGCTCCCGACCGGCGTGAGCCTCAGTTCTGCGCCGGCGATCTCCCCGGATGGACGGACGCTCATCTTTGCCGGTCTCGATGGGTCGGAGAGCCGGCTCTTCACCAGGAGACTCGACTCGCTCGAGACAACCGCGATCGCGGGCACCGACGGCGCCAAGCAGCCGTTCTGGTCGCCAGACGGCGCGTCCGTCGGGTTCTTCGCGCACGGAAAGCTGCTGAAGATCGTAGTTGCCGGCGGCGCGCCGGTCGAGATCGCCGACGCGCCGGATGGACGCGGCGGCGCCTGGAGTCGGTCAGATGAAATGGTCTTTGCCCCCGACCTCACCGAAGCGGCGATCTCCCGCGTGTCCGCAGGTGGCGGCAGGGTTGAGGCGGTAACACGTCTCGACGTCGCACAGGGCGAGAACTCGCATCGGTGGCCGATCTTTCTGCCCGATGGCATCCACTTTCTCTACTTCGTCCGGTCGACCGACGACGCCCGCCGAGGCGTTTACGTCGGGCGCAGCGATCAGCCGCCGGCAATCCCGGGAACGCTGCTGATTCGCTCCGAATCGGGGGCGGTGTTTGCACCGCCGAGGGCGCCGGACGATCCCGGCATCCTCCTCTATGTCATGAACGGTCAGATCGAGGCGCAGCGATTCGATGCGGCGCGTCTCGCGCTGGTCGGAAATGCGAGGATGGTTGGCGTGGCCGCTGGCGGCAACACGCTGTATGAGGCGGCCATGGTCAGCGCTTCGCGAGACGTCATCGCATTCGCCACGGCGCCGATCCCGTACGGCGATCGCCTGGCATCGGTGGAGCGAACCGGCGCTGGGTACGAGATTTCCCAGGAGCGCGAAGCCCAGAACAACCCGAGGCTGTCGCCGGATGGCACCCGTCTGGCCCGCCAGCGCATCGACCCGCTCAGAGGTAATCCGGATATCTGGGTTGACGACCTCACCCGCCATACGCGCGTGCGCGTGACAACCGCACCGGACCGGGATGCCTTGCCCGTGTGGTCCCCCGACGGTCGACAACTGGCACACTTGTCCGGTCGGTTTGCCACCCGCCAGATCAGTATTGCTGCTGCCGACGGCACCGGCGTCGTCCGCGTCCTGCCGTGTCCGCAGCAGTTCTGCGAGCCAACCGACTGGTCTCCAGACGGCACGGCACTGCTGGTGAACGTTCGCGGCGGCGACGTGTGGATCGTTCCACTCGATCCGGCAAAAGGGGCGCATCCCGTGCTGGCGGAGGCGTTCGTCGAACGTGACGCGCGCTTTTCGCGCGACGGTCGCTGGGTGGCGTATGTATCGAATGAATCGGGACGGCCGGAGGTATCGGTCCGTAATCTGTCGGGTGTGCCGCGTCGCATCGTGATCTCGGCCGATGGCGGAGATCAGCCCGTGTGGCGACGGGACGGCACCGAGCTGTTCTTCGTCGATCCGAGCGGGCATTTGCGCAGCGTCGCGGTTCGAACCGCGGGGGACGCGAGTCTGACGTTCGGACCGGCCGTGCAGGTGAACATCCCTCCGATCGGCTCGGGGCACGGGAGCACGCAGTACGACGTCTCGCCCGATGGCGCTCGCGTGTATTTTCTTCGACACGACGAGGAGCAGGCGCGCGACAGCGTCGGCATCGTTACGGGCTGGCGTGCGCTCCTCCACTGACAAAACGGCGCGGCATGAAACACCGGTTCGGCTGACTGAACCCAGCTCAGCTCAGATTCTCGCGCCAGCGATGGCGGTTCGGTCCATAATCGCCGCCGAGTTACGCGCCGTCGGAGGAGCACGACGGATCGACCCTTCCTCGCAATCGCCGACATCACGTTGAACTGAGTCCACCGAAACGTCCGCGCAAGTCCTTGCTCACGCGTCTTGGTGTCCTCGCACGCTGGAGGACTGGAGCGCCTATATGAAGAGATCGTGGCTGTTCATGGCTGTGGCCGTCGTGGGAGCCGGGTTCGCGTCGGCCTGCAATAGAGCGTCGCAACCGGCGGCGCCCCAGGGCGCCCAATCGGCATCCTCGCTGGCAGCGGCCGACAGGGAATGGACGATGCCGAACAAGAACGCTTCGTCGACTCGCTACAGCGGACTGACCGAGATCAATACGGACAACGTCAAGACCCTGAAAGCGGCATGGTCGTTCTCGACCGGTGTGCTCCGGGGACATGAAGGCGAGCCGATCGTGGTCGGCAACATGATGTACCTCGCCACTCCGTTCCCGAACATCGTCTACGCCCTCGATCTGAGCAAGGAAGGCGCGCCGGTGAAGTGGAAGTACGCGCCGAAGCAGGATCCGGCCGTGATTCCCGTGGCGTGCTGTGACACGGTGAATCGGGGTGTGACTTATTCGAACGGCAAATTGTTCCTCAATCAGCTCGATACCAACACGGTTGCGCTCGATGCGGAGACGGGTAAAGAGCTGTGGAAGGTCAAGCAGGGCGACTACAAGCAGGGAATGACCGTCACCTCGGCGCCATTGGTCATCAAGGACAAGGTGATCTCCGGCATTTCCGGCGGCGAGTTCGGGGTGCGCGGGTTCGTCACCGCGAACGACGTGAACACCGGCAAGCAGGTCTGGCGGATGTACAGCACCGGTCCCGAAGCCGAAGTCGGCTTTCCCGGGTCGGTCGAAACGTGGAAGGGCGAGGAATGGAAACGTGGTGGCGGCACGACGTGGGGCTGGTACAGCTACGACCCCGAGCTCGATCTCTTCTACTACGGCACAGGCAATCCCGGCTCGTGGAATCCCGATCAGCGGCCGGGCGAGAACAAATACTCGATGACGATCTTCGCGCGCAATCCCGATACGGGCAAAGCGGCGTGGGCGTATCAGAAGACTCCGCACGACGCGTGGGACTACGACGGGATCAATGAGAACGTGCTGGTCGACCTCGAGCTCGGCGGGCAGATGCGCAAGGTGCTGGTGAACTTCGATCGCAACGGATTCGAATATGTCCTCGATCGCAAGACCGGTGAGTTGCTCCAGGCGGAGCCCTTCGTCTTCGTCAACTGGGCGAAGAGCGTCGACCTGAAAACCGGCAAGCCCGTCGAGGATCCCGAGAAGCGCACGTCGGCGACGAAGAACACCAAAGACATCTGTCCGTCGGCGATGGGCGGAAAGAATCAGCAGCCGGTGTCGTATTCGCCGCGCACCGGATACTTCTACGTGCCGACCAATAACCTGTGCATGGACTACGAAGGGGTCGAGGTCAAGTATCAGGCCGGCCAGCCCTACGTCGGCGCGATCGTGGTGAGCAAGCCCGGCCCCGGCGGCAACCGGGGCGAGTTCATCGCCTGGGATCCGAAGACCGGCAAGAAGGTCTGGGGCATCAAGGAGCAGCTTTCGGCCTGGGGCGGCGCGCTCTCCACTGCCGGTGACGTCGTCTTCTACGGGACGATGGAGGGATGGCTGAAGGCGGTCGATGCCAAGACCGGCACCGTATTGTGGAAGTTCAAGACGCCGTCGGGCATCATCGGCAACCCGATGACGTATGTCGGTCCGGACGGCAAACAGTACGTCGCGGTGCTCTCAGGCGTCGGCGGCTGGTCGGGCATCGGCGTCGCGGCGGACATGGGCTTGGAGGATCCGACGGCGGGTCTGGGCGCGATCGGGGCATTCAAAGACCTGGCGAACTTCAGTAATCAGGGCGGCGTACTGACGGTCTTTGCGCTGCCGTGACGACTCTCTTCGCCAACAGTCCGGTCCCGGATCGGCGAACGGGCGTGTCCATGTGGGTCCATGCGGCACGACCTGTCGTACTGGCGCTGATTGCCGCGCCCGTCACGCTCTCCGGAATCGCCGTCGCGCAGAGCAAGAACCAGCTCCGCGTATGCGCCGATCCGGAGAACATGCCGTTCTCGAACGAGAAGATGGAAGGCCTCGAGAATCGCATCGCCGATCTGATTGCGAAGGACTTCGGTGTACCCGTCAGCTACATCTGGTGGGGTCAGCGCCGCGGGTTCATTCGCAACACGATGAACGCGACGCTCGAGTCGGGCCGGTGCGACGTCGTGATCGGTGTGCCAGAGAAGTACGACCTGGTTCGGACAACGAAACCGTACTATCGGTCCACCTATGTATTCGTTTATCCCAGGAGCCGGGGTTTCGGAATCAGGACGCTCGATGACCCGGCGCTGAAGAAGCTGAGGATCGGCGTGCATCTGCTCGGCGACGACTATACGAATCCACCTCCGGTTCACGAGCTCGCCAAGCGTGGCGTCGTCGACAACGTCGTGGGATTCAGCACGTTTTATTCCGAGAGCAACCCGCCGAGCGCCATCATCGATGCGGTGGCAGGTGGGAAGGTGGATCTCGCGATTGTGTGGGGACCGGCCGCCGGGTACTTCGCACGTCGCGCCCGCGTGCCGCTCGACGTGGTGCCGATTCCCTCCGGCAAGGGAGACCTGCCGTTCGCATTCGACATGTCGATGGGCGTCAAGCCGGGAAACGAGGCTTTGCGGACGCGATTGGAGGGTGTGATCGATCGGCGGCACGCCGAGATCACCCAGATCCTGAAGGATTACGGTGTACCGCTCCTCGACATCAAGACGAGCCCCCGGCCATGACGCGATCGTGGTGCGGAGTGACAGCAGTTCTCTGGCTCGTGGTCAGCCTTTCCAATGTCCAGGGCGCGGCGCGTCAAGTCGCGACCGCGCCGTCGGACACGTACCAGACCGTTTACAACGGATGGAAGTGGTGGCACGTGTACTGTTACCGCTGTCACGGCGTCGACGCAAACGGGACGACCACCGCGCCCAACCTGACCGATCCCAGTTTGAAGCTCACTCGTGCCGGCTTTCTCAAGACGGCTCGTACCGGTGTCGCGGACACCGCGATGCAGGGGTGGAGCAAGCTGCTCGACGACAAGCAGCTCGGTCAGATCTATCTCTACGTGAAAGCTCGAACCGACAAGGTGCTACCGGCTGGACGGCCGGACGAAGTCGGACCGAAAGGTGGTCCGTGGGTGCCCCCCGCCGGCTGGTCGACACGGTGAACCAGGCATCGGAGCGTTAGCCCGACAAGCGACAGACCCGATCAAGCGTTCAGGACCGGTGGCCGTCCGGTCCGACACAGGTCAGGTTCTCGAGTCACTGAACAAGAGAGGAATGCATGAACCGCCGGAGCATGATGGTCGCCGTGATCTGTGTCGCGGTCGTCGAGAGCGTCGCCGGGCAGACGCCGCAAAAGAAATTCATGGCGGCCCCCGTTACCATCGAAGACCAGGGGAGTTTCTTCATTGGCGGCGTGCAGAAAGTCAGCAACTACGCGGCTGTACCGGTCGCGCCGCCAGGGCAGCCAACGCCGGCGCCGACCCCCCAGCAGATCACCATCGGGCAGATGTACGTGCAGTTCCAGATTCCGGCGAAGGGGTCGGGACCTGGTTGGCCGGTCATCATGGTTCACGGCTCGACTCACACGGGCGCTGCGCTCGAGTCGACACCTGACGGACGCGAAGGATGGTTCCCCTACTTCGTCCGCAAGGGTATCGCCACGTATGTCGTCGACCAGTCCGGGCGCGGCCGATCGGGTTTCGACCAGTCCGTGCTGCAGGAGGCCGAGGCGCGAATGCTGGCGGGAGACACGAAAGCGGCCGCGGATCTCATCCCCAACTTCGGACGCATCACCGACAACGGCGCGTGGCAGGCCTGGTTTGGCCATCTGGTGCCACCAGGCGCCAACGTCACAAACGGGAAGCTGGTTCGTCACGGCGATCCGGAGGATCCCGAGAAACCGACGGACGGACGGCCTCATGTCGCGCCGCAATTTCCGCTCGACGCGGTCGCGGAGTACTACAAGCAGCTCGTACCGAATGGCGAGGTCACCCTGCCGGGTTCGACCTGCGCCTCCTGCACTCCGCAGCAGCTGTCGCCCGCCAATACGTGGACGCCACAGAACCTGGCGCTGCTCGTCGAGCGCCTCGGCGGCGCGGTCGTCGCCACGCACTCCCAATCCGGGATCATGGGTCACCACATGGTGCGTATTCTGAAAGAGCGCGGTCACCTCGACCTGGTGAAGGGACTCATCACCATCGAGGGCGGCTGCTCGCTGCCACAAAGCGGCCTCTCCGCGGCCGACTTCGACAACATTCCGTACCTTGCGCTCAAGGGCGACTACACCGCCATCAGTCAGCAGTGCCAGGAGACCGTCGACGCGATCAACGCACGCCGCGCGGACAAGCAGGGGAGCACGAAGGCGGAGTACCTGAAGCTTGACGAGATGGGGATGCTCGGCATCACGCACATGATGATGCTCGACAAGAAGAGCAACGAGATTGCCGACATCATGATCGATTGGGTCGGCAAGAACGTCAGGCCCGCCAAGCGCCGATAGGCGAGCCAGGCTTTCTTCCCCGTCGATCGTCGCATTCTCGGCGGGGAGCCCGGTTGCGTGTTACCGTCGAGCATGCAGGCAGAGAACATTCCGCCGAACTTCGACATCACCGTGCGGGTCGGCTGCAGCCTGGTGTACGAAGTCACCGGCGCGGCCTCGCTGCTCCTCAACCTGACGCTGCATCCCGATCGGAACCACGCCCTGGTCTTCGAAGCACTGACGCTGGGCAACAACTTGCCGGCGGAATATTTCGTCGACAGCCACGGGAATCATGTGTGTCGCGTTGCCCTTGCGTATGGCACCAATTGTTTCCGGCACGACGCGATCGTCGCGGTGCCGTCCGTGCCGGACAATCACGACCTCGTCCCCACGTATCCGCAGGCGCCGGGTGATCTGCCCGCGGCCTTGCTGCGCTACACGCTGCCCAGCCGCTACTGCGACTCCGACAAGCTGACCGACTTCGCCTGGCAGCAGTTCGGGCAGATCGAACACGGCCTGCCGCGGGTTGACGCGATCAGCCAGTGGCTGCACCGGAACATCGAATACCGCTACCTGTCCGGCCGTCCGGACTTGTCGGCGTGGGACGTGCTGCAGCGCGGCTACGGCGTCTGCCGTGATTTCGCTCACCTCGCGATCGCGCTGAATCGCGCATTCAATCTTCCTGCGCGCTACGTGACCGGCCACTTGCCGGACATCGGTGTGCCCGATCCCGATGGCCACATGGACTTCCACGCCTACGCCGAGGTGTACATCGGCGGCACCTGGTTCACCACGGACGCCCGCTTCCACGTGCCGCGGATCGGCCGCATCAAAGTCTCCTGCGGACAGGACGCGGTGGACGGCGCGTTTTCGACCATCTTCGGCGGTGCCACGCTGACGTACTTCCAGGTCTGGGCATACCAGGTGGCGCGGGGTACGGTGGGGGTAGGCGATCCGATTGACCTGACGAAGCGTCTGGACAACCAGTGGGCGATCCGCACGGACGCGCCGTCTGGCCGTCCGTTCGGCGCACCCAAGTAGGACGTCTCAGCTCCTGACGATCAGCCAGACAACCAGGAAGAAGCCGAGAATCAGCACCACGCGGCCGACAGACAGCAGCCGCGTGGTGCTGACCTTGCGCCCTCCCTTGGGCTGTATCCCCATCACCGCGGCTACCGCAATGAGCAGGGCCACTCCTATCAGCGCCGTGAACCAGGTCATTGGAATGCCCCGTGGGTAGCAGAGTTCTCAGGGGGTAAGCGTTCGACGCCCGGTCACGAGGTGCACGATGAACAGCACGATCGCAATCACGAATAGAACGTAGGCGATATTCGTCGCCACTCCAGCGACTCCTGAGACTCCGAGGACACCTGCGATGATCGCAATCACCAGAAACACCAGCGCGTAATGCAACATTTTTTCGACCCTCCGCGCTCGAGCATTGTGTCGGCTGAGCGCTATGGCGTGAACCGCAGCAGGAACCGTGCCGTGGTTGAGGTCTCAAGGCAACCTGTCGCTGACGGGACGCTCCTCAACCGCTGAGTTTGACTGGTGACCCGAACGAAGAGTGATTCGACAGCTACATCCAATCGAGGCTGCGGAGGACCGCCTTCTGCCATCCACGATACGCAGCCTCACGGCGGTCGGCGCTCCACTGAGGCTGCCACTCGCGATCGATCCTCCACTGCCCGCGCAGTGTGTCGGTGCTCTCCCATAGGCCACACGCGAGGCCGGCCGCATAGGCGGCGCCGAGAGCGGTGGTTTCGATGACCGTGGGACGAACAACCGCCACGCCGAGGATATCGGCCTGCAACTGCATCAGCAGGTTGTTGACCGTCGCGCCGCCATCTACCCTGAGCAGCGCCAGTGGCACGCCCGCATCGCCGATCATCGCGTCGAGCACATCGCGCGTCTGAAAGCACGTCGCCTCCAGGGTCGCGCGCGCCAGGTGTGCCTTCGTGTGGAAGCGCGAGAGGCCGACGATGGCACCGCGCGCGTCGGGACGCCAGGTACGGGCAAAGAGCCCGGAGAACGCGGGGACGAAATACGCGCCCCCGCTGTCTGGAACCGACGCGGCCAGTGGCTCGATATCGTCAGGGGTTGCAATGATTCCCAACTGATCTCTGAGCCACTGTACGGCGGACCCGGTTACCGCCACCGATCCTTCGAGCGCATAGACCGGTGACGCGTTCGCGAATCGATAGCACACCGTCGTCAACAGGCCGTGCGTGGATGGGACGATCGTCGCCCCGGTATTCAGCAACAGAAAATTGCCGGTACCGAAGGTGTTCTTGGCCTCGCCAGCCGAGAAACACACCTGTCCCACCATCGCCGCCTGCTGATCGCCGAGGACGCCGGCGATCGGCACCTCGGCGGGACGGCTGCCACGCACGCACGCGGTGCCGAACGCCGTCGCCGAGGACGAGTCGCAGATGCGCGGCATCATCGTGCGAGGAATGCCAAACAGTGCCAGCAGCTCGTCGTCCCACTCCAGCGTGTGCAGGTTCATCAGCTGCGTGCGACTCGCATTGGTGACGTCTGTCACATGGCGTCCGCCGTCCGCCCCTCCAGTCAGATTCCAGATGACCCAGCTGTCGATCGTCCCGAACAGCGCGTCACCCCGTTCGGCGGCGCCCCGCAGTCCGATGACGTGTTCGAGCAGCCAGTGCACCTTCGGTGCGGAGAAGTACGTGGCCGGCGGCAGTCCCGTGCGATCGTGGAGGAGTTCGCGATGCGGCTCGAGGGCTGGCAGTAGCCGATCGGTGCGCGTGTCCTGCCAGACGAGAGCATTGTGGAAAGGCCGGCCGGTGCGGCGATCCCACACCACCGTGGTTTCGCGCTGATTGGCGATCCCGATTGCGGCGAGGTCGCCTGGGTCGAGGCCGCCGGTTCGCAGCGCGCCGGCTATCACCTCAGTGACGTTGGTGCAAATCTCCCGTGGATCGTGCTCCACATGGCCGGGCGCCGGAAGGATCTGACGATGCTCGACTTGTTGCCGCGCGATTTCGCAGCCGCCCTCGTCGAAAATGAGGAACCGGGTGCTGGTGGTCCCCTGGTCAAGCGCCCCGATCAGTCGTGACACGCAGGAATACTAATGGAGTGGTCGCCAGACGGCGACGCGGCGCACGATCGTCAGCAGCCAAATTGGAGGTTCGATCGATCGAATAGATGACACAATCCGCGCGGACGCGCTGTGCAATCCAAAGGTAATGACACAAGTGCGGGGCCGCGACTCGTGACCGGTGCGCATCTCGGCTCGTACGAGGTCCTCGGGCTGCTCGGTTCGGGCGGTATGGGCCAGGTCTACAAGGCGAGGGACACCCGCCTCGACCGCTTTGTCGCGATCAAGATCGTGAACGATCAATTCAGTGCGAGATTCGAGCGGGAGGCCAGAGCCGTCGCCGCGCTGAACCACCCGAATGTGTGCACGCTGTATGACATCGGGCCGAACTATCTGGTCATGGAGTTTGTGGAGGGACAAAGCCTGGCCGCCCAGCTCCGTGCTGGGCCCGTTGCAGAGGACGCGGTTAAGCGCTATGGGACGCAGATTGCCGAAGCCCTGGCTGTCGCACATGCCAGGGGCATCGTCCACCGCGACTTGAAGCCGGAGAACGTCTTGATCACGCCGGACGATCGCGTGAAGCTGATGGACTTTGGCCTGGCGTCCATGATCACTCCTCCGCAATCGGGACCTCCCGACGACGCGGTTACGACCACGTATCGACCTGCCATCACGCAGCCGGGAACCGTGATGGGCACGTTCCCCTACATGTCTCCGGAGCAAGTGCGCGGTGACAACGCCGAACCGGCCAGCGACATTTTTTCCCTGGGGTCACTTCTGTATGAGGCGATCAGCGGTCGGCGGGTGTTTGCTCGACCGTCCGCTGCCGAGACGATGGCGGCCATTCTGAAGGATGACCCCCCGCCGCTCGCCAGTCGGCCCGAACTGGATCGCATCATCCGCCGCTGCCTGGAAAAAGACACTCGGCAGCGCTTCCAGACCGCCCGGGAAGTCGTTGCGGCGTTAGCGCTCGTTGGGGCCGGAGGCGAACCGCAATCACGGACGCGCCCAACGGACTCGGTAGCGGTTCTGCCGTTCGTGAACGTCGCCGGTGACGAAGACACCGAATATCTCTGCGACGGAATCGCCGAGACGCTCATCAATCATCTCTCGCGGGTCTCGCCTCTTCGTGTCGTCGCGCGCACGAGCGCCTTCCGATATCGGGGAGAAGTGGACGTCCAGAAGGCCGGGCGCGAGCTGAGAGTGGGCGCTGTTGTCACCGGCAGACTATTCAAGCGTGGCGACACGCTCACCGTTCAAGTCGAGCTGATCAAACCGGATGAGGCAGTTCAGCTCTGGGGACAGAAGTACCAACGCAAGTTCACCGACATTTTCGCCGTCGAGGAGGACATCGCGCGTGAGATCGTCGCCGCGTTGCGATTGGAACTGATGCCCAGTGCGATCGAGCGCCTGGCTCGTCGGTCTTCGGACAATGTCGAGGCTTACCAGCTGTGCCTCAAAGGTCGATTCTTCTGGAACAAGCGAACGCGCGAGTCGATCGATCGCGCGACTGATTACTACCGACGGGCGATAGAGCTGGAGCCGACCTGCGCGCTCGCGTACGCCGGCTTAGGCGACTGTTACAACGTGCTTGGGACATTCGCCGTCCTGCGGCCCGCCGACGTCTTCCCGCGCGCGAGAGCAGCCGCGCAACGAGCGCTCGCCCTGGACGGCGAGATGGTCGCTGCACGGGTGACCTTGGCGTCGGTTTCGGCGTGGTACGACAGGAATTATGCGGTGAGCGATGGAGAGTACCTGCAGGCCATCACCGCGAACCCGAAGTACGCGGAAGCGAGACAATGGTACGGCCTCCACCTGTGCGTGCGGGGTCGCTTCGACGAGGGCATTCACGAGCTGAAACGCGCGCAGCAGCTGGACCCGCTCTCGGCCATGCTGAACGTTCAACTGGCGTCGGGCTACTACTTCGCCAGACGTGACGAACAGGCCGCCGACATCTTACGCACGACGCTCGAACTCGACAGGGGGTTCGGCCCGGCTCACTGGTTTCTCGGAAGAGTCTACGGTCAGCAGGGCGCCTTCGACAGCGCCGTGGCGGAACTTCGAATGGCGGTCGCCTCCTCTGACCGCGGGACAGTCTTTCTCGCGACGCTCGGGTGGGCGCTCGGGGCCGCGGGAGAGATCACGGACGCCGAGCAGGTGCTCGACGAGCTGCGATCGCGTTCAGTGCGCGAGTACGTGTCCCCAATCTGTTTTGCGCTCGTACACGCCGGGCGTGGCGATCGGCTGAGGACTGTCGAAAGACTTTACGAAACGCTGGAGGAGGGCTCGCCCTTCGCGATCTGGACGAAAGTCGATCCTATTTTTGACTGGTGTCGCGACGATCCACGATTCAAGGAGTTACTGCGGCGCCTCGGCGACTGATACCCCGGTTATTGTTCCAATGCCACGAGCGGTCGGTCCTGTCCGCTTGTCCGGCGCGACGTAACTTACTTCTCAACGCGGTTTGAACGCGGCATCCTGCGCGGAAAGGAGAACAACTATGTTTTTCCACGCGATGCGAGCCGCAGGTCTGGTGGCCGTGAGTGCTCTGGTGGCCCTGGCCGGTGAACGGCAGGTAAGTCTGCAAGGCGTTGAGAGCGGCCAGTACATTGGCAATCTGGGTGCGCTGCCCACCGACCCGATTATCACCAACGACTTCGCGGAAGGTATTGCGCCCCGGCTGGGGAAGTACACTCTCGTTGCCCGCGAGGTAATCAACCCCGTGACCCACGAGATCAGCGAGGGTGCGTTTGTGATTACGGCTGCGAACGGCGATACGGTTCTCGGCACGTACACAGGGACCGCGTCGTTCGAGCCTACGAGAATAACGTGGATCGTGGATGGGCCCGTCGTCAGCGGCACCGGCCGGTTCGCGAAAGCAACCGGAACGGTTCACATCACCGGCTCTTCGAACCCGAGTGCGCCGTGCCAGGGCGTGGCTCAGCTCGTGGTCTGCGGATTCACGGAAACCACCGCGATCGAGCTGGCGTTGCCGTGATCTGAAGGAAGTCCGTTGAAGCGAGGGGAGTACCGCAATGGCCACCGAGCTGACGCCGCGTCTGCAACGAGTCCGAACCATCGACGGTGTGGCGATCGCATACACGAGCATCGGTACCGGGCCGGCGGCGATCATTGCGCTGCACGGCTGGGGCGGCGCCGGCTCGGGCCATTCGTGGCGCGAACTCCTCAAACACCTCGACCTCACCGGGCTTCGATTCATTGCCGTTGACCTCCGCGGGCACGGCGCGTCCGACCGGCCAGAGACGGGCTTCGATCTGGAGGGGTTCGGCCGCGACGTGCTCGCCGTCGCCGATCACGCGGGTGTCGGCAAGTTCATTCTCGCCGCCTACAGCATGAGCGGGCGCTGGAGCCAGTGGATCGCCTGCCACTTTCCCGAGCGCGTCCTGGGGCAAATCCTGATCGCGCCTGGTCCAGCGTGTGTGCTCCCCTTGAGCGATGAACTCCTGGAGGGCTGGATGCGTGCGACCCGCACGCGCACGGGCTTCGGGCCGTGGGTCAATCAATTCACGAGCGAACCGCTGGCCGACGACATCGTCGACGCGTATTTCAACGACGTATCCAGTGCGTCAGATCACGCCAAGCGGGAAACATTCAGAATGCTCTGCCGCGACGATTTCTCAGACGCCGTGACAGCGACGACAGCAGGAACGCTGGTGCTGGCCGGCGCACACGACCCGATCCTGTCCCCGGAATTCCTGCGTCAGGAAATCGCGGCACGAATACCAGGCGCGCGGCTGGTACGGATCGATTGCGGCCACGAAATTCCAGTCGAGCGGCCGGCACAGGCAGCCGCGGCAATGGAGGCGTTCCTGGCCGGCCTAGTGGCGGGCGTCCGCGTATAGCCTCTCTTCAAGGCTCTTGAACCGCGGAACGGACCGCAAGCCATCGAGTCGGGGATCGGTTTTCAAGAAGAGCCCGGCCTGGAGCGAACTACGGCTGATGGCGTCTTCCAGCAATCCGAGGGCGCGGTCAGCCTCTTCCATGCCTGCGTACACGAGGGCCAGGGCCCAGGAGGAGACGTACGGCGGCGTGCCTCGCTCCAGCTGACGGAGAATTCGCCGCGCGTCTCGTTGCCCTCCGGCCTGCGCGTGTACATGCGCCAGTGCCGCACGAGGCAGGCAGTTGCCGCCGGATCCGTCGACAGCCGCCTGCAGGTCGCGAACGGCTTGCGCGAATTTCCCCTGCTGTTCGGACGTCAATCCTCGAAAATAGCGCGCCGGCCAGAAGTTGGGATCCATCTCCAACACGAGGCTGCACGCCTCGTCGGCTTCAGCGAACCGCCTCGCCATGTAGAGGCCGCAAGCAACCTGCGTGTTGACCATCAACGACAACGGGTCGCGCTCGGCGCCAGCGTGCAGCGCGGCAAGGCCGTCATCGAACCGGCCGCGCGCACAGCAGCACATGCCACGCCACTGCCAGGCAGGGGGATAGCTCGGGTCAATCTCGATCGCGAGCTGAAAGCGGGCGTCCGCATCATTCCAGCGATGGTCGTACAAGGCCTGGATGCACCCGAGCGTGGCGTGGGCCTCGGCGAGCGGCGCGTCATATCGCAAGGCCGACTCCGCCGCGGCCCTCGCGTTCGCAATCGGCGGACCTGGATCCGTGAATTCGAATGTCGCCAGGACCAGATGGCAATCGGCGATGCCAGCCAAGGCAATCGTCAATGCCGAGTCCACCGCGTGGGCCTGCCGGAAATAGTCGGTGGCCCTTGCGAGGCTCTCGGCGTTGCGTTTGTTCCAGAAATATCGGCCTTTGAGGTAGAGCCGATACGCCGCGTCACCGCGATCCATCCTGCCGCCGGGCTGGCGTTGTCGCCGGACGACGGGCAGGTAGCCGCCCCGGCCGATCTCGATGATGATGTTGTCGTGCTGCCCCTGTCCGGCGAAATACTCGGTGAGGCGCAAGCGGAGGCGTCCAGCTTCCACTCGGACAATCGGATCGATTTGCGGGTCGAAGTCGGCACGCCGGTCGAATACCGCTCGCGCAATCTCGCGTTCCGTGAGCGGATCGTGCGGCGTTGACGCGCCTCGCTCCACGACATGACGCAGGAAACGCTGCAGCCGGAGGGAACGGCGAAATCCCCGGCTGCTGCAGATCAACTGGAGTTGTTCCTCCATTTCTGCCGGCAGCGCACTTGAGGCACTGCGGTTGCCTGCGTCCATTTGGCGAAACCCAGTGTAGCCCGGCCAGCCGATCGGATCATGGCAGCGCTCTCGGATTCGACTGAGGCGTCGCTACTGCTTTTCCAGGACGAATTGATTGTGCACCGGCTGACCCTGAGCGTTCGTGGCGGTCGTGTCGCTCGTATAGCTCTTCCCGTCGGCCGAGAGTGTAGCCGTCAGCGTGTTCGTCACTTGTCCGTCGATTCTGATTTCACGCTTCAATGAGCGGTCGCTGATGCTGGTGTACAGTTCCTTCGCATTGGGATTGGTCGTGCCTTGCACCGACACTTCCTTCCCGTCGAACGCGGCGGTGCGTACCGTGTGGCTCGTTGTCCCGTCCGCATTCTCCGTATCGGCGGTGAGGGTGAACCCGTCACCTCGTGGCTCGATCGTGACCGTCTGGCTCCTCACCATTGGCCCGGGGTCGGCCTTCGACTTCGCGGGGTTCAACTTCCACGTTCCGAAGAACGCCGGGTTGATCTTGTCCGCCGCCGACATGGACACACCGAGCAGCACAACGAGACTCGCGATCAGTAGATGTCGCATTGAGCAACCTCGCAGAGTGGTGTACGCGTGGATTGGCGGCCGAAGCGCCTGACTCTACATGTACTCAGGTGCGATCGGAATACCCCGAAGGATCGATTCCGACCCCAGTAGATCGACAATATATTCGAGCGGTTGCTTCACGATTTCGCAGCCGCCGTCGTCGAACACGAGGAACCGGGTGCTGGTGGTCCCCTGGTCGAGCGCAGCGATCACTCGAGGCACCGAGGGATGGTCTTCAACCTGTTCCAAACCCGGTGGTCCGCTCGCCGCAACCGTGGGCGTCAGCACGCCGCGGACAGCGGCAAGGCGACGACGCCTGTGACGATCGGAATTGGGCTCTTGTTACTTGGGCTCGCGTTGGCGGCCGTCGTTCCGTTCGGCAACTCCGAACTGTATCGAGCGATTTGGGATGGGAACGAAGGGCGGGCGCTCGAACTGATCAAGGCTGGCGCCGATCCCAACAGCACCTGGGGGGCCACCCATAGCATCGAGACGGAAAACCGCGCCGTGCATCTCGCCCCGCTGCATTTTGCGCTCGCGCGGTCGTTGCCCCGAGTGGCGGTGGCGCTGATCGAAGCGGGAGCGGACGTCAACAGCCGCGATGACGTCGGAGCGACGGCACTCACCGTGGCCGCCAACAAGGGCATGACCGACGTTGTTCACGCGCTGCTTGCGAAAGGCGCCGATCCAAATGCCGCCAGCCGCGACGGTGAGACACCGCTCCACAACGCACCGACCGGTCCGGGAGGTCACTATCCGGGCTTCGGCAAGGTTCCCAAGTCACTGAAGCCGGAAATCCGCGACATGCTCGTCAGCGCCGGCGCGAAGTAACGGGGGCTGAAACGACCGCCACGCACGGTCGAGGACCGGCCGGCTCCTCGAAGAGGTGCCTGCATCGACCGACTTAACCAGTTCGGTCCAGTGAATCGAGGCAGGCCCAGAGCGACGCGACTACGTGGAAGTGCGCCGGACGTTTTCGGCGCGCGGACCTTTGGGTCCCTCGCCTACGTCGAACTCGACGGTGTCCCCTTCGCGGAGACTGTCGAGCCCCTCACCGTAAACGGCACTCTGATGGAAGAAGTATTCCTTGCCGTTGTCGTCCTTGATGAAACCGAATCCTTTGTCCACTCGTAGAGTGCGAATCTTGCCTGTCACCATCGTCTCCTGACGCGGTCGCTACTTCCGCCGCCTGTCGATCGCCAGTTCATGTCGGCCGTGCACAGTGATCGCGCTGTGCATACCTTATTATCGGATACGGGCGACGTCGAAGGATATCGCAAGGACGCTCCGCATGGCTACCAATCAGCCGCCAGAGCCATGGAGTGAAAATCCTGCTCATGGAGCGCTCAGCCCGGTAGCGCACGACCTGATGGGCTCTGGGAGATGGCGATGGCCGCCCACGACCCAAGGGGAATGTTACCCCCGGCGACGTGACGTGTCCTCCCGGGTGCCTGGCCATCCGCAATGGAGCTGCCGTTCATGCTCGTTCCTGCCTGATATCCTAGCCCGCTGATGGATCGTGGGCCTGTCCTCGTGGCCGGGGGCGGCATCGGAGGATTGTGTGTCGCCCTGACCCTGCACCAGATCGGGGTGCCGTGTGTCGTGCTGGAATCCGTGCGGCACCTCCGACCGCTCGGTGTCGGCATCAATCTGCAACCGAACGCCGTCAGGGAACTCTACGAGCTCGGAATCGGCCCCGAGCAGCTCGATGCCATCGGGTTGCAGACGCGCGAATGGGCGCTGGTCGGACTGAATGGCAAGGAGGTCTACGCCGAACCACGGGGTCTGCACGCTGGTTACAGGTGGCCGCAGTATTCCGTGCATCGCGGGCGGCTCCAAATGCTTCTCTACCGGGCCGTCCTCGAACGCCTCGGCACTGGCGCCGTCAGAACGGGCATGGCGGTCACCGGCTACCGCAACGACGCCGACGGGCTCGGCGTCCGGGCGCTGATCGAGACGCACGACGGGGATCGTCTGGAGGTCTCGGGTTCGCTTTTGATCGGGGCGGATGGTCTCCATTCGGCCGTGCGCGCGCAGATGCATCACGGGCAGCCGCCAATTCAGTGGGGTGGCGCGATCATGTGGCGCGGCATCACCCCTGGCGTGCCGATCCGGACCGGCGCATCGTTTGTCGGCCTCGGCACGCATCGCCATCGCGTCGTCTTCTACCCGATCGCGAGGCCGGATCCCGTCACCGGCCTCGCGCCGATCAACTGGATCGCGGAGATTACCGTCGACAACTCCGGCGGGTGGACGACCGGGGACTGGAACCGGCAGGTCGATGTCCAGTCGTTCATCCATCATTTCGAAAGCTGGAACTACGACTGGCTCGACGTTCCGGCCATGCTCCGCGGCGCCGCCGCCGTGTTCGAATATCCGATGATCGATCGCGACCCTGTTCCCACGTGGGTGGATGGCCGGGTGGCACTGCTCGGCGATGCGGCCCACGTTATGTATCCGACGGGCTCGAACGGTGCGAGCCAGGCGATGGTGGACGCGCGTGTGCTGGGCGCCGCAATCCTCGAGCACGGCGCGACGGGATTGGCGTTGCAGGCCTACGACGCACGACTGTGCCGCGAGGTCTCGGCAGTGGTCTTGCGCAACCGTGGGGCCGGCCCGTTCGGGCTGCTCAATCTACTCGACGAGCGCTGCGGCGGCGTGTTCGACGACATCGACGCCGTCATCCCGGCCGCAGAGCGAGCCGCGTTCATGAGCCGCTACAAGGCCGCAGCCGGTTTCGCGATGGAAACGCTGAACAACGCGCCCCCGATCATTGCGTCAGGCACGACGGTCGGTCGGGCCTGAGCGAAGCGGTGGCGCGACGTGTTTCTGAAGTATCCGCAACTGCGCGGTAGTCGAAGCGTGCGTTGAACTGGTGTTGTGGCGGTGGCATGGTGCCCCGCGACACCGCGCCACCGCGCCACACGGCGGCAGTGCGAGTCCGTATGGCCGGAGGAAAACCGGTAGAATCCTTGTCGCAGGAGGGTCGCATGCGGTCTCCAGCCCTTGCCGTCGGCTTGACGCTCGTCGTCGCACAGCTTGCCGTCGGCGCCCAATCGCTGATTGGGCGTGAATCCGATCGGCATCCGGATCTCACCGGCTACTGGACCAACGACAGCTTCACACCGCTCGAACGTTCGTCCGAGCTCGGCAACAAGGAATTCTTCACACCCGAAGAAGCGGCATCCTATTTCAAGCAGCGCCTCGATCGTCTGAACGGGCAGTCGAAGGACGACATCCACTACGACGATGCGCTGTGGCAGGCGGAAACGTACGCGAAGCAGCCGAACCTGCGGACGTCGATGGTGTTCGACCCGCCGGACGGGAGGCTGCCGCCGCTTACCGCGGAGGCGCAGCGCCGTGACGCCGCGCGGCGAGACGCGGCCGCCCGCCGCGGACCCGCGGACAGCGCACAAAGCCGGACGCTTGGTGAACGATGCATCTCATGGGGGAACGTGGGACCCCCGATGCTGCCGCCGACCTATAACGCCAATTTCCAGATACTGGAGACCCCGGAGGCGGTGATCGTGCGGCACGAGATGGTGCACGACACGCGGATCATTTATCTGGATGGCCGGCCGCACGTTGCTGCCGGAGTGCGGTTGCTTGCCGGCGACTCTCGCGCACGGTGGGAAGGTGACACGCTCGTCATCGACACGACGAACTTCACGAACGAGACGAACTTCAGAGGGTCGCCGCAGACGACACGACAGGATATCTTCGCGAGCGACGCGCTTCGTGTCGTGGAGCGCCTCACCTTGCTCGATGCGGGCACAATCCGGTATCGATTCACCGTCGAGGACCCGAAGACGTGGACCCGCTCCTGGTCCGGCGAATCGACGTTCCATCGCTGGCAGGGTCCAATCTACGAGTACGCGTGCCACGAGGGGAATTACGGGCTTGCCAACATCCTGCGGGCCGCCCGCGCGGCCGAGTCGCAACGCGCCGCGGACCCCGCAGCGCGTTGACAAAGGTGCCAACGCGTTCTCGAAATTCTTACCGGCCAGGTCGCTCGGCGTCGTGAGCAGCGGCTGGTAGTCGGCGCGGAACTCCTGAATCGGCTCAGTGGCCAGCTTTGGTGTGTTTCGCGAAGAACGCGAAGATATCCGGAGCACCGGTGGTGAGCACGCTTCCATGATCGCCGCCGGCGACTTCGACGTACTGATACGTCATGTTCAGTTCCTTCAGCTTCTCGATCCAGAGTCGCGTCCCGGCAACCGGGACCAGCGTGTCCATGTCGCCCTGGACGATGATCACCGGAATGTTCCTGGCCGGCTCGAGGCTGAAGGTATCCGGCGTGAGACCCGCAGGCGACGTTGCCGGAGCTTCAGCACCGACGGCGGCCCAGATGGACTGATATTTCACCCCTAGAAAGATGGAACCAGCGCCGCCCATGGAATGACCCATCAGATAGGTCCGGTTCTCATCGACGTTGAATTCGCTCCGAATCATATTGAGAACGTTCATCACGTCCTTTTCACTGGCTTCGTGGAGCTTGACGGGATCGGTCAGCGCAGTTCCTCCTGCGATCGGTGGTGCGCCTCGTCCTGCTGCCGGGGCCTGAGGTGCTGCTGCAGGAGGGGTGCCTGCCGGAGCGGCGCCGTTGGTGCCACGCGGCCCGCCGGGCCGGCTGCCGTTGTATCGTGCCGGCGTTCCATACCAGCCGCCCGAGTTGTAACCCATCGGGGCGACCATGATGTAGCCACCCTCTTCCGCCAATTGCACTGCGTTCGGGCGCATCATGGTGTTCTGATCGCCGCCCAGCCCGTGAAGCGCCACGATCAGCGGATTCTTCTTGTCTTTGCTGACCTTCGATGACACGAACACGGCATAGGGAAGTTGTTCGTTCGTGTCGGTGAACAGGTAGGTGCGCTGCTGAACGCGGGGATCGATCGCCCCGCGTCCGCCGCGCTGACCGACCGCAGCCTGGGCACCGGGCGCCGGTTGTTGAGCAGGCTGTTGCGCGAATGGGACCTGTGTCGACGCGATCAGAAAGCCAGCGGCCAGCGCCGTCAGGACGCCGGTCCTGTTGACGAAACGTGCAGTCATCGGTTCTCCCATCACGCAGAAGTCGCAGGTGTGCAGCTTCCGCTGGTGTCAGAGGTTCTTATGGCGGCGGATCGTAATGGTCCGCTGAGGAAAACGCAACGACCATGGTCAGGGTTCAACGGGAGATTGGCACTGGCGTTGAATCGGTCGCCGACATGGAACGGCCGCTCGACAAAGCTGTGGTCTTCTTACCTTGGGACAGCATTGAGCCTGAGGCACGGCAGCAGATTGCGAACACGGCACGGATGCCCTTCGTGTTCAAGCACGTCGCGGTAATGCCGGATTGCCATTACGGCAAGGGCGCGACGGTCGGCACGGTGCTGCCGACCGATGGCGCGATCATTCCCGCGGCGGTGGGTGTCGACATCGGCTGCGGCATGATCGCCGTGCGCACGCCGTTGCGGCGCGACGACGTCCCAGACCTGCAGCGCATCCGCGAGGGCATCGAGCGGCGCATTCCGATGAGCGCCGGCAAGAACAACGCGAAGCTCACTTCGACAGCCGCGGCGCGGGTTCGCCGCCTCGAAGCGCTCGCCCTGGCCGAGCGCCTCAACCCCGATCAGTACGACAAGAACTGGCGCCTCGCACTCGGCACGCTCGGCGGCGGCAATCACTTCATCGAGCTGGCCGAGGATTCGGAGGGCACCGTCTGGCTGACGCTGCACTCGGGGTCGCGCGGCGTCGGCAACAAAATCGGCACCCACTTCATCCGCGTAGCGCAGGAGGTCTGCCGACAGCAGGGGGTCTCACTGCCGGACCGCGACCTTGCCTACCTGCCGGAGGACCATCCCGCCTTCGCGGCCTACATGCGCGCGCTTCGCTGGGCACAGGAGTTCGCGTTCCAGAACCGGAACGAGATGATGGATCGCGTGCTGACCGAGGTCAGCGACGCGGTGCACCGCGACGGCGACCATCAACCGCAGCTGGAACAGCAGCGAATCAATTGCCATCACAACTTCACCAAACGCGAGGTTCACTTCGGCCGTGAAGTATGGGTGACTCGCAAAGGAGCGATCGAGGCGCGCCGCGGTATGTGGGCCATGATTCCCGGGTCGATGGGCGCGCGCAGCTACATCGTGGTCGGCAGGGAAAACCCGGACAGCTTCCATTCCGCGCCACATGGCGCCGGCAGGCGGTACTCGCGGACGAAGGCGCGAGCGCTGTTCACCATGTCCGATCTGAGCCGCGAGATGCAGGGGATCGAGTATCGCCACGCGAAGGTGCTGCTCGACGAAATTCCCAGCGCCTACAAGGACATCGACCAGGTGATGGAGAACGCGAAGGATCTGGTGGAAATCAGGTACGTGTTGAAGCAGTTCGTGAACGTCAAAGGCGACTGACCCGTCCGCACCCACGCGAGTCTCAGCCATCACGCCGGAACGGTGCTCACCGTACTCCCCTCGATCGACACGCGCGACGACACGCGCGGTGATTCGTGGCGGTCACGAACCGGATTCGCATAGTTCTGCCAATCCGGGCGCCGGGAGAATGCCGCGCAGGTGTCATCGATGGACGGTGATGTTCGACGGGCGGTCGATGCCGCGTACCTGACGTTCAGCGGCGTGAACGAGGGCACGAACGCCGACTACATTCCGGTGCTCGCGCAGGCGGATCCCGACCTGTTCGGCGTCGCCCTCGTGACGGCGGATGGCAGCGTCCATGCCGCTGGTGATGTGACAACGGAAGTCTCGATTCAGTCGATCTCCAAGGTCTTCACGATGGCGCAGGTGATTGCAGAGCAGGGGCTCTCGTCGATCGAGGAACGGGTCGGTGTGGACGCCACGGGTGCCCGGTTCAACTCGATCATCGCCGTGGAGGCGATCCGTACCGTCGTCGGCGCCGGCGCGCCGGAGATGAATCCGCTGGTCAATGCCGGAGCCATCGCCACGACCAGCATGGTGCTCGGAGGGTCGGCCGGCGAGGTGTGGAACAGAATCCTCGGCTTCCACAGCGCTGCCGCCGGCCGCGGGCTGAGCGTCATGGCAGACGTGTACGACTCCGAATCCAAGACCAACCAACGCAACCAGGCAATTGGTGCCCTGATGCTCGCCTACGGCTACATCAGGAGCAACTGGCAACAGGCGGTCGACCTCTACACGCGCCAGTGTTCCATCGGCGTGAACGCACGCGATCTGGCGGTGATGGCGGCCACGCTGGCGTTCGGCGGCAGGAACCCGGTGACGGGCAGTCAGATCATCGACGCCACACGCGTGCATGGCGTGCTCGCGGTCATGGCGACGGCAGGCCTCTATGACGACTCCGGCAAGTGGCTGTATCGCACCGGCCTGCCGGCCAAGAGTGGCGTAAGCGGCGGCATCATTGCCGTCTCGCCGGGCAGATTCGGTATCGCCGCGATCTCACCGCCGCTCGATAGCGCCGGCAACAGCGTGCGCGCGCAACGCGCGATCACCGCCATCTCCAACGCGCTCGGCGGTAATCCGTACGCGCAGCACGTTGCGGCCGTGTGAGCGGCGAGCCATGAACGAACAGAATGGGTCGTCGCGAGCGTGCGAAGGGTGGCTTCCTGTGACCGCGTGTCCGGTTCCTGGTCGGCGCGGCCGGCGACATAGCCGCGGCACTGAGTTCCCGTCCGCCTCTCACCTTTCTTGGTCGCTAACCGGACGTGCAGGCGCCGCGTCGTCGAGCGTCATGGGCGACGCATGCGATTGCAACTGATCCGTTACAGCGGCGTGTAGCTGCCGTCCTTCCATCCCGATGAAGCTCCGGGACAAACGCATAAGATCGTTGCGATGAGTCATGACTGGAACGAGCGCTCCGCTGGCACGCAGAATTGTGTCCGACAGAAGTCCGCGAACTGGTCATCTGCGCATGATGGCCGTCGGGACACGACGACATGGCGGAGCCGGATCTTACGAGGTGTTCTGGCGGTACTGCTTCTTATCCCGTGCCTGGTCGCCGGACAAATGGACGACGGGCCGAGCCTTGCCGGTGTGATCGACTTGCACGCCCATGTGGGGCCGGAGACCACGTTGTTCCGCTACCGGCGCTCGCTCGATGCGGTGGAAGCGGCGCAGATTGCTCGCATCTCCGGGATGCGGGGCATGGTGTTCAAGGAACACCACACCGAGACCGCGTCATGGGCGTATCTGGTGTCGCAGATGGTCCCGGGTATCGAACTATTCGGGGGTATCGTGCTGAACCGCGCTGTCGGCGGCATCAATCCAGTGGCGGTCGAGGCGATGGCATTGACGCGCGAGGGTAGGGGTCGTGTCGTGTATATGCCGACCGTCGACTCGCGAATACCGGAACCCCGGGTCGCCTGATGCCGTGCCGATCGCGCGCAATGGCAAATTGCTGCCGCAAGTCCTGGACGTGCTCGCAATCGTGGCGAAGCATGATCTCGGCTTGTCCACAGGACACTCGAGTCCGGAGGAATCCTTGATGCTGATCCGCGCCGCACGGGCCGCCGGCGTGACGAAGATGTACGTGCAGCATCCGAACCACTCAGGGATCGTGATGTCGATGGCGGCGATGCAGGAGGCGGTCCGTCTGGGGGCGCTGATCGAGATCGTCCTGAGCGATGAGGGGCTGACCGGTGGAGGGCCCGCCACGGTCGATCCTGTGAACCCGGTGCAGGACTTCGGGCCGCAGAAGCTGGCGGACATTCGCGCGCTCGGGCCACAGAACGTCGTCATCGGTTCCGACCTCGGCCAGCCCGGTCGGGTCACGCACGCGGAAGCGTTCCGCATCGCGCTACGCGTGCTCGCCAACGCGGGCTTCACTCAGGCGGAGATCGACCTGATGACCAGGCGGAATCCGGCTCGGTTTCTCGGACTGAAGTAATCAAACCGGCTGTAGGGCGGGGCTTCAGCCCCGCCCGAATCGCTGCGCATCGTTTTGACCTCGGGAGAATCACCGCCCCCACCCTCGCCAGGGAAATGGCGCGCGGTATTCGCAGTGGCATGGTCGCGGTGGCGACCAGCCTGCCTTCGGCAGATTGCGGCTGCGGTGACCGACCGCGATCGAGGCACGATGCTCGGCGGGCGAGTCTTCGCGCCTGACGCACAGTGCGGTTGAGAACCGTTTTCCGAGAATACCGACCGGCCGGGTGCGTCGCTCGGGACTGCCGAGCGGTCGGCCGCAGGCCCCTACAATATTCGCCCGCTCATTCCGTCTACAGCCATAGGTGAACGACACAGCGAGCCGCGACCGGAGGCCGACCAGCCGAGACGAACAGGTCGCCGACATCGTGAGCCGCGAGGAGTCGCGGCTCCGGGGCTTCATTCGCCGCCGCGTGCCAGACCCGCGCGACGCGGAGGACATCCTGCAGGACGTCTTTTCCGCGCTGGTCAAAGCGAACCGGCTGTTGATGCCGATTGATCACGTCACCGCCTGGCTCTTTCGTGTGGCACGCAATCGTATCAGCGACTTGTTCCGCGCGCGGACGCGAGAGTTCGAGCTGGAGGACGTGTTGCCGTCGACAAGTGCCGGGCCGGAGGAGGAATACGCCCGCGCCGTGTTGCTCCAAGCGCTCGAGCAGGCGATCAGCGAGCTCCCACCGGAACAGCGCGACGTGTTCATCGCCCACGAGCTCGAAGGGCGCAGTTTCAAGGAAATGGCCGCGGCAACCGGAGTGCCCATCAACACGCTGCTGTCGCGGAAGCGGTATGCGGTGCTGCGACTGCGCGAGCGGCTGCGCCAAGCGTATGACGACGTGACTAATCCATGAGGATCTGCCCATGACCATCCGACGGCTTTTCAAGTGGTACCTCATCGCTCCCGTAGCACTGGCGGGCTTCGCCCTCTTCATCGCCATCGGTGGCTGGATTGTGATGAGACTGTGGAACTGGCTCCTGCCGCCGCTCTTCGGACTGTCCATGATCACCTTCTGGCAGGCGCTGGGGCTCCTGGCACTGTCCCGCATTCTGTTCGGCGGATTCGGGTTTGGCGGCGGTCACCCGAACCGGATGTCGCCGCAGGACCGAGAACGAATCCGCCAGCGCATGGGCGAGCGCTTCTGCCGCACGTCCGAGGAGAGCCAAAAGTCGACGATAAGCGCGGACACGAGCTCTTCGCTGAAATAGGAGCGGACGCTGCGATCGATTCACATCGTCCTGAGGGTCAGGGCGCGATTGTCCTCCGGATGTTGAGTGGCGAACTGCCGCGCGAGGGTGTCTACGTCAGCGTCGCCGAGTACTGCGGTGCGTCCCCGCTCAGGGAATACGAGACACAGTCACCGCCGCACGAAAAACCCCATGGATAACGTTACGGGCGTCAACCCCGGGAGAAGCGTCGCACACACACCGAGCGGCAGAGGCGCAACTCCTGGAGTCGGGTGATGATGGCGGCCGTTCAACTCAGTCCGTTCGTTGGCGTTCGATAGGTCTACACTGGCGACTTGTGAGTATTGGCTACCGTCGGAGCAATGGTTACGCGGTGGACTCCGCCGATCACTGCGAATCTCCAGCGCGCCGATCGTGGCCGACGCGTCCTGTCAGAACACGTAGACGCATGGCGACGCGGTCCTCATGACGCCTCCAATAGTGCTCGTGGCCACCTGGGGCGACGGGTTGTTCGTCGTCTCGGACGAGACGCGCGATCAGGAGCTGGGCGCTCAGTCGGTCAGAGCGCTCGCTCCCGACGGTCAGGGCGGCGCGCTCGCGATTGTCGACGGGCGCTCACTTCGCCGGCGTGCGCCCGACGGTGTATGGAGCATCATAGCGACCACGGAAATGGATCTCGCTTGTTGCGTGGCGGTCGGCGACATTGATCTACATCGGAACCGACGACGCCCGCCTGTTGCGCCTAGACGCTGAGGGAAAACTCGAGCAAATCCGCGGCTTCGACGAGGTCCCCGGACGTGAGACCTGGTATGCGGGCTCGGCAATCATCAACGGTCAGCGCGTGGGACCGCCGCTCGGGATCCGTTCGATCACCGCAACCGCAGACGGCGCCGTCCTCCTCGCCAACGTCCACGTCGGCGGTGTCGCTCGGTCGACCGACGGCGGGGTGACGTGGCAGCCCACTATCGACGTCGATAGCGACGTTCACGAGGTTCGCGCGCACCCGAACCGTTCAGGCATCGTGATGGCCGCAGCCGCGGTCGGGCTCGGTGCCAGCCGCGACGGTGGGGCGACATGGAACATCGAACAGGAGGGCCTGCATGCTTCCTATTGCTCCGCGGTCGCATTTGTAGGCGACGACGTCCTTGTGTCCGCATCGACAGACCATTTCGCGGCGCACGGCGCAATCTACCGGCGAAGGGTGGATGGCCGCGATTCGCTGGTCGCCGTCGGCGAAGGCCTGCCCGCGCAGACCGACGGCATCGTGGACACCGCTTGCATCGCGTCAGTCGGCTCGACGGTCGCGATTGCCGATCGCGGGGGGAACCTCTACATCTCGACCGGGACCGGCCGCAGCGGGTCGCGCACAGTCAGTGGCCTCCCACCTCCTAGCAGCGTCCTCATCGCCTAAGAGGCCCACAGGAGGCACGCCATTCCGGGCGCATCTTCAGGAAGCTATGTGCTGCTGGCCAGACGATCGCGACTGGCGCAGGCCGACCGTTGATCTGCAGGGCCGCGCAAACGCAGAGCCGTGGGAGGGGCTCACCGCGGGTGAGCCGGATCGAACTGGGTGTCGATCAGCGAAAGGTTCACCCAGTGGAATCCTTCGCCTGGTTCGTAGAGACCGAAATCGATATAGCCGTCGGCCTCCGCCTGCGCGATGTCGTGATACTTGGCCGTTGCGGCGCGTGCCGCCGCTACTTCCTGGTGGGTTGCGGCGGTCAAGCCGGCCTGGCGGCTCTGGGCGGCGGCGAGTGCAATCGGCCCGACCGCCAGGACCAGCGCGGTCAAAGCCCAGACGGGTACTCTCCAGTTGTGCTCGATCATTCGTGCCATCTTCGGCCCCCTTGATCAAGAGAGCGAAAAGGCGATCAAGAAACTGTCATCCCCTCGCTGGAGACCGATCCCCACCGTGACGAGAGTCCGCGCCGCCCGGAATGTAAGGATCGGCTGAACGACATTCAGCTTCAAGACCGCGCCCGGAGAGCGGGGACCGAGAACAGGCAGATCACTGCATGCGTGCGAGTGTTGCCGTCGCCGCGCCGAGCCATAGGTTCATCTCAATCGCCCGGTATTGTTCGATCGCCTTGGACAGCCCCGTTCGCGCCCGCTTGCGCCGACCGGTGACCGCGAAGAGAGTCGCAAGGCTGTAACGGCAGTGCGCCTGAAGCGGTTGCATGCCGAGTGTTTCAGCCAGGGCGAGTGACTGGACGTAATAGTCTTCGGCTTGCGCTCCCTGGATTGGGACGCGCCGCACGCAAATCTCGCCGAGCACGTGCAACGCATACGCTTCGCTGCCACGTTCGCCGTGAGCACGGGCGAGCGACAGTGCTCGATCTGCAAGAGCATACGCTTCGTCCAGGTGTCCAGCCTGCAGTTCCGCGTTCGCAAGGCCGACGCTGCAAACCGCCTGATTGACAACTATCTCTGTCGTAACCGCAAGATCCAGCGCCTCTCTCAGCAGCACCCGGGCGTCGTCGATGCGCCCCGCGCCCGTATATGCCGCGCCCAGAGTCGCAGCCAGCAACGGGAACCATGCCGGCCGGTCGTCCTGACATGGATGGACGACGCGCTCGAGCACTGACGCGGCCCGGGACAGTTTGCCTTGACGAAGCGCCACCAAACCGGCGCCCCATGCGGCAAACGCGCGACTCATGGGGTGATCCACAACCTCCGCCATCGTGAGGGCCGAGTTGCCCATCGATGTTCCTTCGGCAAACGTGCCGAGCTCGGCGTGGCACGCCGCCAGATACGCAGGGACGAACACAGCGGGAATGACCTCACCCCAACGCGTCTCGTCGACACGCGCCGCCATGGTCGAGAGGCAGTCGATTGCGCGGCGATAATCCCCGCGCGCCTGATACGCCATGGCCAGATGCAGCGCTGCCCGCAGGCGCTGATCGATGTTGTCAGGCGCGAGCGTCGCGACGCATGTGGCCGCGGCGATTGCCTCGCTGTATGCGCCCGACAGGTAGCAATGCAGCGACAGCGCGACGGAGACTTCTGCCAGCCGGGGAGGATCGTCGAGCGCTTTCGCGAGAACTTCCGCCTCGCCCACGCACGTCATCGCGCGGCTAAGGTCGCCACATGGATGGAGCGCGGATCTCAGGGCGAGCCGGAGATCAATGGCCTGCTCGCGCGTGTCACGAGTGTCCGGCAAATGCGCGAGGGCATGAATCGCCTGATCGAAATATGACGCGGCCTCGCGATGCGCGGATCGCGCCATCGCCTTCTCTCCGGCCTGGCGAGAGTAGACGAGGGCCTCGGCCCACGCGTCCCCGCGGATGGCGTGGTAGGCGAGCTGCTCCAAGAATTGAGGTCGCGGATGCGAGGGCCCTGCGCTGGAATCACGTTCGGCGTCGCGATTCACTCCGAGTATTTCGAGCGCACCAAGGATCCGGGCGTGCAGTTTTTGCCGATGTTCCTTTAGCAGGCTGGAGTAGGCGACTTCCTGGGTCAGCGCATGCTTGAAGGTATAGACGGCGTCGCGAAAGCGGTGACTCTCGTTGAGCAACTCGGCAGCCTGAAGCTCCGCCAGATGCGCAGCGAACGCCGATTCCGTTGATTCGGCAACGAGCCGTAACAGCGAGAGCGGTATGTCGACGCCGACGACCGCTGCGGTCTGCAGGAGATGTTTGGCTTCGATCGATAAACGATCGATGCGTGCCGCGAGTACCGCCTCCACCGTCGGCGGAAGGTGCAAGTCGATCGACTGCAGCCGAGTGCCCGACCGGTCAGGCCACCCATCCGGTGGCATCAGCCGCTGCCCCAGCATGCGAGCCAGCTCTTCGAGAAAGAACGGATTTCCTTGCGCCTTCGCGAGAACCTCATGAGCCAGCGGCGACAGCCCTGTCTTGTGATGGAGCACCGCTTGAACGACGTGCGCGCTCTCACGAGCGGAGAGCGGCGGCAGAGGCAACTGCGTCGTATAGGATCTTTCCATCCAGGGCGCCCGATACCCCGGCCGGTAGGTTTCAAGCAGAAGGACGGGCGCACCAGGGAGCCCGTCCACGAGCGTCGTAACGAACGCCTCGGACGTCGGATCGATCCAGTGCAAGTCTTCGACAGCGATGACCAGCGGCCGGTGGTGAGCGCTCTTGATCCACAACCGCTTCAGGGCAGCGAACGTCTGCGCCTTCAGAGTGTCCGGGCTGGTTCCCGACAGCGTGTCGACAGCGCGCCTAACCCCCAAGAGATGCAGTAAATACGCCGCCGTTCCGTCGCCCTCGACTTCGAGCCCTCCAAGGATTCGATGTACCTTTTCAGCGATGACCTGATCGCCATCCGCCGTCACGATCCCGCAATGCGCGCGCAGGACTTCAAGAACCAGCGAATAAGGCGTCGCTTTGGCGTACGACAGGCAATGTCCTTCGAGATACGTCACCGGACCGTGTGTATGAAGCTGCTGAGAAAATTCGAACAGCAGCCTGGATTTGCCGATGCCGGATTCGCCGACAATGCCGACACTCTGTCCCCTTCCGCAGGCAACTTGATCAAGGATGGCGTGAAGGACACCGAGCTCGCGGCCGCGGCCGACGAACGGACTGAGCGTCCGCACGTCCATCGATGCGCGCGACGCATCGCGCAGGCATGGTCCCGTCACCCTATATGTACGAATGGAACCCGGCTCCGCGGAGATCGAAACAGGCGCAACCTCTTCGAGTCGTACATCGTCACCGATCAGTTGTGCCGTCGCCTCACTGCAAAGCAGCACGCCGGGAAGGCGATGCTCTTGAAGTGCTTCGACCGCAAGGGTCAGGTTACCGACGATGGTGGATGGCCGGCCGTCGCCGATTTCTCCCACGACGACAAACCCCGTATGCAGGGCGAGACACGCTGACATCGACGCTTCAGACAGATCGGCGCAGGGCGCGACGAACCGCTCCTGCAGCTGCAAGGCAGCCCGGAGCGCGAGGTGGGCATGATTCTCAAGGGCGATCGGAGCGCCAAAAGTCGCGAGAAGGCGCGATCCGGCGATAGCGTGAATGGTGCCTCCGTACCGCGCCACAGCCTTTGCCGCCTCGGCGTACAGGGTGCGCATCTGACGGTGGATCGCATCCAGTTCTGCGCCACCTGTCGCGAGAGTGCAGCCGAGTAATGTGACCAGTTTCCGTTCAGCCTGTGGCGCCGAAACCGGTTCGTCGGTGCCGCTCTCCATCGGCACCGCGATGAAGCGGGGCAACGTCTCCGTTATCGCCTCGGTCGACGTCCGCGCACTTTGTTCCTCCACCTCACCGACAAACCGATAGCCAAAGCCCCTGCGGGTCTGAATGAGCTTCTGCGCACGTCCATCGTCCCCAATTGCCTGGCGGACATGTTTGATACAGCTCTCGATTGTTGCGTCGGTGATGAATTGATCGGGCCAGACGTGCGCGCACAACTCGTCCTTCGTCACGGTACGGTCGCGATGCTCGATCAAAAACTGAAGTGCGTGGAACACCTTGGGTCGCAGCGACATCGCCAGACCCGCGCGGTCAAGCAGATAAGCCTGCGTGTCGAGCCGGCAATCGGCGAACGCGTAACATGGCGAACTCTTTCGACGGGAATCGACGGCGCCTTGTCTGGATGAACGCGTCCCTCTCGGCACGGTGAGTTCGCTTTCGTCGTGAAGATCGGTCGCGGTTACACCTGACCGACCGTGCCTGAAAGTAGTCGAGGCGAGGCGAAGCAAGCTGATCGATCGCGGATCGACTTTGCTGTTGTGGTGTCAGCGGACGCTATGCCGCCGCGAGTCTACCAGAGACCACCTCATTCCGGCCAAATACCAGCGTCCTGCCAGGCAACGGTCAGGTATCGCCTCGTGTCCTCTGACAGACTCCCCATCCTCGAACATCCTTCAGCTAAGGAGAACGAACATGAAACATATGCTCGCAACAATTGCCATTGTGTTGTGCGCGATGGCAGGAGTCCTCGCCGCGCCACAAAGGCCGATCGACGCAGCCCGCACGCCGAAATGCACGCTGGCGACGCTGAAAGGGCGATATCTGTTTGGGGGGATCGCCACGCTGGTGCCTCCAGCTTCCGGAGGGCAGGCGCTGCTGGCCGTGGCTGGGTATCACGTGTTCAACGGTGATGGGACGGGGCAGGACTTCGTCGCCGCGAGCATCAACGGTCAAAGCATTGAGCGGCAGTTTTCGGAGCCGGACCGGAGCATGTTCGACATCACTTACACGGTGAACCCCGATTGTTCGGGCACATACACCGTCCTCGCAGATGGCGCATCGTTTGGTTTGTTCGTGGCCCCCGACGGTGAAGAGGTCATCGTCTTCGGCACCACGCCCGGGGTCGTTCTGGTGCAGGGTCCGAACCGGCGAGTGTCACCGAAATAGGCACACGACGGCACACGAGTGGTGTTGAGAAACCTTTTTGCGGATGGGGTTACAGGAGACGCTCGTCTCCACGCTCGCGACGCCACGGCGATCCACCAACGTTGCTGGGCTCCGACATGGGCGAGCTGTTTCAGGGAGGTCAACCGGCTTCGGCAGGCGCTGTCGCAGAACGGGTAGATTCCAACGAGGCGCGACAGAGCCTGCGTCAGCTAGTCGACGACGAGATTCAGCTCACCCATCAGGACGGCCTGCTGGGTTCGATCGGCAGGGCACCTTCGGCCAGGCTGACGGCTGCGATTCTGAGTGATTGGGAGAGGTATACGGCTTTGGTTTCGGGGGGGATTTGAACCCCCGACCTTTGGGTTATGAGACACCGGGAGCGGGGCAACTGGTGACCACCCGAAACCGCTGGTCACGCTTTTATTGAGGAAATTCGCAGACGCGTGGCAACTGCTGACCACCGGGTTCCACTCCCGATTGTCAGCAGATTGTCAGCCGAACGGTAGGGCTCGCGAGAGTGCTGATCGATTGAAGTAGAACCCTCACTCGTCGAATGCCTTGGGGCGCCGTGTGTGCCAAGCGGTCGCCCGCTCGTATTCCCGAGCCACCCTGAGCACCGTCGGCTCATCCCAGGCCCGCGCGACAACCTGGAATCCCACCGTCCCATCGTCCCCGATCGCGCAGGGCACGCTGATGGCTGGGAGTCCGAGCACATTGAAGGGAAGGGTGTATCGCAGCCCGTCGGTCTCGGCTGGGCGGTAGGTGCCGAGGTCCGGATATCCGCCAAGGCCCATGTTCGCGTCGGAAGGAAACGGCCGCCTGGCGAGGAAATACGTCGGTGACGCCACCACGTCGACGTCTCGGATCTGCTTTGCGAAGTCGATCTGGATTTCCCGACGACGCTGGTTCGCCCGCAGATAATCCATTGCGCTAATCGCGGCTCCGAGAACCATCGCGTTTCGAATGCCCGCGAGGTCCGCGCGCTCACGCCCGAGCGCATCGAACCAGAGGCCGATCTCCGGCTGGAAGATGACGTTACCGACCTGGAAGATGTTGTCGGACGATGGCATCGTGAATGGCCGAATCGAGCATCCCAGCGATTCGAGCACCTGAAGCGCACCGGCGAAGCCTTTGATGACCGCTGGATCGCCCAGCGCGTTGTAGTCACGATCGACGCCAATCCGCAGGCCGCTGACGCCGGCGGTGTCTTCGGCATAGGGGGTACCGGCTTTCGGTGCGTCGAGCGACTGCCTGCGACGTGACCGCTGATCACCTGGAGCGCAAGCGCGACGTCATCGACACAGCGCGCGATCGGACCAACGTGCTCGGTGGAAAAACTTCGTGGTGCGATCTCCATCCGTGCTGACGCGCCCAAACGTCGGCTTGAGACCAACGACGCCGCATAAGGCGGCCGGAATGCGAATCGAGCCCCCGTTGTCGGAACCGATCGAGAGCGGCACGAGTCCGGCCGCGACGTGTGACGCGGATCCTCCGCTCGACCCGCCGACCGAAAATTCCGGAAACCTGGGGTTGGGCATCTTGCCGTAATCCGGGTTCCAGCCGCTCTCGCCGCCGGCGAACTGATTCATGTTCGCCTTCCCGATCACGATGGCGCCTGCGTCTTTCAGCCGGCGCACGACCGGCGCATCGGTCGCCGGAATACGGCCAGCGAGGGCCTTCGAGCCTGCACTCGTCGGAATGCCAGCGGTGTCGATGTGATCCTTCACGCTAACCGGAATGCCGTGGAGCGGCCCACGGTCTACACCACGCCGTAACTCGTCATCCGCGTGGCGGGCCGCGTCGAGTGCCTGATCGCCGGCCACGGTGATGTAGGAGTTGAGCTGGCGGTCGAATCGTGCTGTCCGATCGAGCGTCGCACGGACCAACTCCTCGACCGACAAGTCCTTGCGCCGGATGCGGAGACCCAGTTCCCGGATCGTCTGGAAGGCGAAGTCGTCAGCCAGCGTCCACCTCGGGGTCGAAGAGGAGCGGCGGTTGCAAGGAGGGATCGGTGCTTCGAGGCAGGTGCTGTATGTAATCGAGCACCGCGTCCAAATCGGTGTCGGACACGTCGAGCTGGTGCCGAGTGTGAAACCAGTGACGGAGGATGTCCTTGTCGCCGCTGTTTCCGCGGGAGCAGCCAGCCATGAGGGCGCTGGTGCCGCCGGCCACCAGCTGAAGCGCTCGTCGACGTGTCCAGTCGTCGCTCATACGGGGCGTGATTCTAGCCGCTTTGTCACGGGGCGCCCGCTCGCCTCAGACCAAATGCCTCCGGTTGATCGGTGTTCAGAAATTATGGGCGGGTTCACAGACCGAGGCGCACGAACCCCCGCCGCTACCCTCCGTCACGCCATACAGGACGCTTTTCAGGCGGGTGCTTTCACGGCCACGCTGGCAGCTGGCGCGTCAAAACTGGCGGAGGAAGGGTATGCCACCGCGGCGGACGCTCGTCGTGTCTGTGTTGATGACCAGTGCATGGCTGGCGCTCGGATTGAGCGCGGATACATCAGCTCAGGACCGCGCCATTCCGCAGACGGTGCTGATCTTCATTGACGACCTCCACATCGACTTCGCCTATACGCCGAGCTTACGCACCGGACTCAGACAAGCCACCGAGCGATTGCTGGCGTCTCGGCGATCAGTTGCGCTGGTAACTGACGGCACCTCGGCGGTGGTGATTCAACCAACCACCGACAACATGAGGTTATCTGATGGGATGCATCGGATTACTGGGGCGGGTCTGAAAGCGAGTGAGGTTGCGAATCCGACGCCAGCGGTTGCGTCGGATGTGGTCCGTCGGGAAAGCACCGCCCAGACGGTGCTGCAGCGATCCCTCGCGGCGATGTGGCCCGATGCGGTTGTTTATGTCACGGCGCGCCAGACGGAGCCGACTGGGATGACGATCCCTCTCGTCGTGACGACGCCCGAAGGGATGGATGCCGCAGTCGTCGCCCTTCTGTCGCGATGATAGAAGGTTGCGGTGGTCGGGAACGGCTTCGTTCTTCAGACCCGGAACATGCGGACAGGCGCAACATTCCCACTCTTGATTCCGGTGCCACCATCCGCCGATCTCGGAGTTCTCGTTCACGGAAGAGCGATGCGTCACCTCGGCGTGATTCCCTTGCGTGCTGCATGGGTCTTGTCCTCTCCGTCGAAACCGCGACCTTCGATAGTCATGTCCATCAAGAAGAGTGACCCCCCTGCGCGAGCCGGGGGAGGCCGCACGATGCCCGATGGCACAACGGTGATCACGAACCAGCCGATCAGAAGGATCTTCGGGCGTGCGGCTGCGCAGCCGGTCCGGGAGATTGAGAATGTCTCCGATTGGGCGATGGAGTTCTATGACATCACCGTCAAGCCACCTGCAGGAGCGCGGCGACCGCACATCGGTTGCGTGAATGCCGGTCTGCCGGGCAGGATGTGACCGGCCGTGAGTTGACGTCCGTCGCTGCTCTGGCATAATCCCTTTCCTTCTTCACTCGCCCGTTCGATTCGATTGTTGCGGGAGCGACAGAGAATGCCGAAACGCGTACTCATTACAGGAACAAGCACCGGATTCGGCCGTGCTGCGGCCGAGCGACTTGCCCACCGGGGTGATCACGTGTTCGCCACGATGCGCGATGTGGCGGGTCGAAACGCTGCACATCGCGAAGCGCTGGAGAGCGTTGCCAACCAGGCGGGCCTGCGGCTGCGAGTGCTCGAACTCGACGTGACAGACCAGAAGTCAGTGGATGGCGCGATCACTGCTGCGCTCGAAGAGGCCGGAGCTCTCGACGTCGTCATCAACAATGCCGGCGTGGCGGCACTCGGAGTGACCGAAGCGTTCACCGCCGAACAGTTCGAGCAGATCTTCGCCGTGAACGTACATGGGATCGTTCGCGTCAACCGTGCGGTCCTGCCCTCTATGAGGCGGCAGGGCAGCGGACTACTCGTGCACGTCAGTTCCGGGGCCGGGCGCGTGACCATTCCAGCCTTGGCCGCGTACTGCGCCAGCAAGTACGCCGTGGAGGCCATCGCGGACGCGTACCGATACGAGCTCGTGCCGTTCGGCGTGGATTCAATCGTGGTGGAACCGGGGGTGTATCGAACGGGCATTCACGACCGGTGGATCGACCCGGCGGATGGTGCGCGGCTCGCCGCATACGGCAGCGGCGCCGAATTTGCGCAACGGGTCGACGGTGTCTTTCAGGCGATTGTCGGTGCGCCGGATGCACCAGGCCCCAGCGAGGTCGTCGAGGCCCTCGTCGCGCTCATCGACATGGCTCCCGAACAACGACCGTTTCGGACTGTGGTTAGCGCGCCAATACAGCAGCTGCTCGACTCGTACAACGCCAACGCTGAGGCGCTCAGGCCAATCGTGGCACAGATCTTCAACGTTCCGGAACTCGCCGGGCCGCAAGTCCACCGGGTCGGCCCGACGGGCTCGATCTGAATCGAGCCAGGGGCAACCCTGCCGAGCCAATCCTGTCAGGTCCCGAGGTCAGTGGTGTCCGTAACCCAAGGTGTGTTTGGGTCGGCCACGGTGAATTGCCGCTCTACGAGATTGGGAATCAGCACAGACGGCTTACCCACGGGCGAGCGCCGCGTACGATAGCGGTGCCACGCGCGAAGATTTGCCTCGCGCATCAATCGCACGTTGCGATGCTTCGCAAGATCGCAATTCCAGTCCTGGTGATTGACCGTCGAGCGGCCTTCGGAGAACTGATCATCCCAGCTGCGACCGTCCGAGCGCCGCCAGCATCGACGGGGTGTCAATGTAGGCGGCGAAGCCGAAGGTCTCCGATGACGAACTGCTGCGAGCCATGACTGACAAACTGTGGCGCGGACCAACCTCGCCAGATTTGACAGCCGACGTGCCTGAGGCTTTGGTTGCGGGGCATCGAAGCCAAAGCCAAATGCCTGAGTGGCTCGCCGCCTGACGCTGCAACCTGGGGCGCTCGCGTGCAGTCGGGGGCAGGGGAAAGCACGGACGACGACGGGCCCACCGGACGCCTGATGCGCCAGATCCTCGACGCCTTCTCCGAATACGAACGGGCGTTGATCCGGGCGCGCGTGCGAGCGGCGATGGCCGCCGCGAAGGTGCGGGGCGCCGCATGAGCCACGTGCCGTTCGGCCAGCAGGTCACGCACGACCGGCGGCATCTGCAACCGCACGCGGACGAACAACAGGCTGGTCGACATCACCCGCCGCGCGACCGAGCGCTCGATCATGGCGACGTTCAGGAGATCGCGCCCGAGACGGCGGCAGGTTAAGAGTCGCTCGAGACCGAAACCCCAAACAATTTCAGGAAACGACACATTACGAGATCCCCGTCGCGCGAGGCTATAGACATTCTACGGCCTAAGGCTATAGGCTGTCTGTAGCTATGACCCTTCACTCGTCACGACCGCGCCGCACGCACCGAACTCCTGCACGGTACACTCGACATGCTGATCCTGCAGACGCTCCAGTGGGGACCGCAGCACGGCTACGCGATCGGCCAGACCATCCGCGCCCAGTCGGCTGACGTGCTGCAAGTCGAAGCCGGCTCGCTCTATCCAGCCCTGCAGCGGCTGGCGAAGCGCGGCTGGGTCACCTCGAAGTGGGGCCAGACGGAGGCGAACCAGCGCGCGAAGTTCTATCGGATCACTCCCGAAGGCAAGCGGCAGCTCCTCCGCGAGGAATCGCGGTGGACCGAACTGGTCGCGGCGATTGGCCGGATCCTGAACCCGGCGACTGGTCCGACGGAGTAGGCGTGGCTCGACTCGGCTGGCTGAAAGGACGGCGACCGGACGAAGAGGATTTTCAGGACGAGATCCGTTCGCACCTGGAGATCGCCACCGACGAACGCGTCGCCGGCGGCGCCGATCGAGACAGCGCCCGGCTGTCCTCGCTCAAGGATTTCGGCAACGTCACATTGACCACGGAAGCGGCCCGATCGGTCTGGATTCCGCGCTGGATGGACCGACTGGGCGATCTCCTGCGTGACGTGCGCCACGCGATCCGCGTGCTCGCCAAGAACCCCGGATTCTCGCTGACCGTCTTCGCCGTGCTCACGCTCGGCATCGGTCTCAACGCCACGGTGTTCACACTGCTCAAGAGTCTCGCGCTCAGCCCGCTGGCCGGCATCGACGGGTCGGCGAGCCTCGCCGTGGTCCTGAACGAGACGACAGCCGGCCGACAGACGTCGCTCTCGTATCCGGACTACCAGTACGTGCGCGATCACGACCGCGCCTTCGTCGGCCTGTTCGGATCGCGCAACTTCAACGTGAACCTGGGATCGGGCAACCGCACCGCGCCGATCATGGGCGAACTGGTGACGGGCAACTACTTTCACCAGCTCGGCGTGCGCGCACAGCTCGGCCGGACGGTGCTGCCTTCAGATGATGTCGCGCCCGGACAGCACCCGGTCGTCGTCCTGAGCGACACGCTCTGGAAGTGGCAGTTCGGCAGCGACCCCGATATCGTCGGCAAGACCATTCGGGTGAACACGTATCCGCTGACCGTCGTCGGGGTTGCCGCTCCGTGGGTTTCACGGCACGATCGTCGGCTTCGACGTCGAGGTGTTCGTCCCGATCATGATGACGCCGCAAGTCCTGCGGAGTGGGAGCATCGACCCGCAGAACGTGTTATCCGACCGGCAGGCCAGCTTCGTGATCGTGATGGGCCGCCTCCGGCCGGGCACGGCGCATGCTGAGGCGTCGGCTCAGATGACGGTGCTGTCGTCGCAATTGCGCCGCGACAGGGCTCTCGACACCGTCGCCCATGGAGCTTGAAGTCATTCCGATCTGGCGGTCACCGTTTGGCGCGCAGACCTACATGCTGCCGGCCGTCATGGTGTTGAGCGCGATGGGCGCGCTGCTGCTGCTGATCGTCTGCGCCAACATCACGGCCCTCGTGCTCGCGCGCGGCATTTCGCGGCGCGGAGAAATCGCTCTTCGTCTCGCCCTCGGTGCCGGTCGTGGTCGAGTCCTTCGGCTGCTGCTGGTCGAACACGTCGTGCTCGCGGTGCCCGCCGCCCTGGTCGCGATTGCGCTCGTGCCGCTGGCCATCCCCGCACTGTTGTCCGGCATTTCCGATGTGACGCCGATTCGGTTGTACCTCAACCTGTCCGTCGATCACTTGGTCATCGCGTTTTCGGTGCTGGCAGCCTGCGGCAGCGCACTCGTCTTCGGGTTGTTGCCAGCCCTGCGGAGTTCCAGCGTCGATCTCCTGTCGATGATGAAAGACGATCTGTCCCCTCGTGGGGCGGCGCGGGGACGCTTTCGCATGGGGCTCGTCGTCTCGCAGGTGGCGGTGTCGCTGTTGTTGCTGGTCGGTGCCGGGATTGGTCGTGCGAAGTCTCGACGCGGCGCGACAGACCGATCCGGGATTCGACGCCACCAATGTGATCTCGTCGAGAATCGATGTCTCGTCGAACGGGTACGACCAGATCCGCGGGCGCGCGTTTTTCGCACAGCTGCTCGACCGCGTGCGCGCCGACGCGGCCACTGCATCAGCGACGCTGGCAAGAAACCCACCGCTGACGATGGTCGATCAAGGGGCGCAACGGGTAACGATCGACGGCTACATCCCTCGTCGTGATGAGGACTTGACGTTTCTGTCGAACATCGTTGCGCCCGACTACTTCCGCACATTGAAGATCCGGCTCATCGCCGGCCGCGAGTTCGAGAGCCGCGATGATGCGTTGGCGATGCCGGTCGCGATCGTCAACGAGACGCTGGCGCGACGGTACTGGGGCGGCGGAACGGAGGCGATCGGCAAGCGCGTGCGCGTCGCATCGGACGAGTGGCGCACGATTATCGGTGTCGCGCAGGACGTCAAGTATTCGCGCGTCACAGAAGCGCCACGGCCGTACGTCTACCTGCCGTTTTTCCAGACGTATCAACCGACCATGATGCTCCACGCGCGCGGTTTCGCCAGCGTCGCACCGTTGATCGAACGTCTGCGGGCGCATGTTCAGGCCCTCGATCCCGACCTGCCGATGTTCGAGACCAGATTGCTCAGCGATCAGGCTCGGGCGACGCTGACGATCCTGGCAATGGCCGCTGACGGTCTGTTCATCTTCGGCGCCGCGGGCATGGCGCTGGCGGCGATGGGCATCTACGGACTGGTGTCGTACGCGGTCAAGCAAAGCACGCACGAGATCGGCATCCGAATGGCGCTCGGCGCGCAAAGGGTCGACGTCGTATGGCACTTTCTGCGGCGCGGGCTGCGCCTGGGGGGGATAGGCGTCATCGTCGGTACCGTTTCCGCGCTGGTGTTGACGCGGCTCGTCGGCAGCGTGCTCTACGGCGTGAGCGCCACCGATCCCGTGTCGTTCGCCGGCGCCGTGGCGGTCGTTGTCGGAGCCGTGGTCGTGGCCACGGTCATCCCCGCGTGGCGAGCCGCTCGGACGCCGCCGTTGAAGGCACTGCGCCCCTAAAGACGACCGCGGGGCACCTGGGTGCATGGGCAGTTTCGCTCGACAGCGCGACCCCGCGGCGGTTGTCGACCCTTGCGATCCGTAGTCACTCCCTGACCGTGGTTGTGGCGCTTCGCGGATCGTCTCGCTTCAGCCGGTGGGCCGCCCTTGTGCCTGGCTCTTCGGCACCAATCCGCTGCCTGCCCGATCGATCGGCGCATCGAGGCAGCGTTCGCGATGGAAAACGCGGTTAGGGGCGGAGGGGACAGCCACTGATGTCCTCCGACCGCACAGGCCACCGCGAGCCCGAAACGGCCTGAGGCCCACGAGGGTGGGAAGAATCCCGCGCAACGTCCTTGACGCGTGACCTCGCACAGAACACCAACGAGCACGACGGGAGGTGAACCGATACCGATCTGGAGAGCACCGACATGGGGAAGAAACACCAGGCCTCCCCGCCGAGCGTTGTCGTTGCCGACGTGGACGAACGGCGCGACTTCAGCGGCCTGGAGACCGAGCCGGTGCCACGAGCCGCGGCACTCGCCTCGGACGACCGAGCTGGTTGCCGCGGGCGCGTGCGACGGCCAGGCCTGCTTCCAGGCGCTGATGAAGGCCGCGACGAGCGGCTACTTCGACGTGGTCGTCGCCGAATCCCTCGATCGCCTCAGTCGCGACCAAGAAGACACCGCGGCGTTCTTCAAGCGGCTCTCGTTCATCAACGTGCAGATCGTCACGCTCGCCGAGGGCGAGATTACCCACTTGCAGGTGGGGTTCAAGGGCACGATGAACGCCATGTACCTCAAGGACCTGGCCGACAAGACGCGGCGCGGTTTACGCGGGCGCGTCGAGGCGGGAAAAAGTGGCGGGGGTAACGCCTTCGGTTATGTTGTGCGCCCTGGTGGCGAACGAGCCGTCGACCACGAACAGGCGGCCGTCGTTGTTCGGATCCTCACTGAGTACGCCGCGGGGGGCTCACCGCAGACGATTGCGAAACGCTTGAACGGCGAGGGTCTGCATGGCCCCGCTGGTCGTCCGTGGGGCCCGAGTACGATTCACGGCCACGCCAAGCGCGGCACAGGCATTCTCAACAACGAACTTTATATCGGACGCATTGTGTGGAACCGGCTGCGTTACGTCAAAGACCCCGATACAGGGCGGCGCGTGTCGCGGCTCAATCCGCCGGAGGCCTGGGTGGTAACGGAGGTGCCGGACCTGCGCATCGTGCCGGATGCGGTCTGGCGGAAGGTCAAGACGCGGCAACAGCAGATGGGTGCGACCGTCGTCGGCTCGTCGAGCGGGACGAAGGGCATGTGCCATGCGAACCGACCGCTGTATATGTTCTCGGGACTCACGAAGTGTGGCGTCTGCGGCCATACCTACACCAACAACGGGCGTCGGCTCGTGTGCAGCGGGCACCGCGAGCGCGGCATCTGTACCAACGACCTGACGATCCAGCGCGAGGTCGTCGAAGCGCGGGTGCTGGCGGCACTCGAAGAGCGGTTCCTGCAGGGCCCAGCCTTCGACGAGTTCTGCCGGATGTTCTGGTCGATGGAGAACGAAGTTCGGATGCAACGGCGCGCAAACGTCGTCGCCCTGGAACGCCAGCTTGTCCAGGTGCGGAAGGAAACGGAGCAAATCATCGACGCGGTGACCAAGGGATGGGCGACCCCGAGCTTCGTCTGCGGATGGACGGCCTCCAGGCGCGCAAACAGGCGCTCATGACGACCCTCGCGACCGCGGGCGACCCTGCGCCGTTGCTCGGGCCGAACATGGGCGGTGTTCGCGAAACAGGTGAAGGGCCTGCGCGCGGCCCTGACGCAGACCCGCGTTGACCCGACGGACGCGCAGGAGAGTCTCCGTCAGTTGGTGAAGGAGATTCGCCTGACGCCCCGTGATGGAGCCCTAGCGATTGATGTGAAAGGTAACCTCGCGGCTATGTTAACGGCCGCGGTGCCGGCCTATTGGGAGAGGCATGCCGCTTTGGTTGCGGGGGGGGGATTTGAACCCCCGACCTTTGGGTTATGAGCCCAACGAGCTACCGGACTGCTCCACCCCGCGACATGAGGCATGCGCCGACCATCAGGACACTGTCGGCGTCGTTCGTATGAACCGAACACCTCAATGTAACACGCGAACGGGGGAGCGTAAAGCGTCAGCCGTTTCCGTCCCCACTCTCCGCGTCCATAGGCACGAGCAGCGACATGTGAAATCCGGGTGCGACGCTCGCGTACGCCCAGTAGCGCACATGCCGGGGTGCACCGCGTTTCGGCACCAGCTCGTAGTCGCCCCGCTGGGCGCCTCTGCCGATGAAGTCCTTCCACAACTGGCGCCCGGCTTCGCTGTTCGGGAGCGGCGTCAGGTCCATCACCGTCAGCTTATACAGCTCCGCCAGCGTGTATCCGGTCAACTTGCGGGCGGCGGCGTTGCCCGCCACATACTGCTGGAAGTTGTCCGCAACCAGCGCGGCGACGGTGAGCCGTTCGATCTCACGGCGCAGCGTGGAGAGGAGTTCAGTGCCGCGATGGCCGCGCAGGGCGGCACGAAACCGGTTGATCTCTGGTGTGAATCGGGTCGCCGTCACCTTCCCCATCGTCAGGGGAGGGAAGCGGTCCGTCAAGGTGGCCTGGTGCTCGGGCGTCGGTGGGGTTTAGTTCTTGGCGGCCGGAGGCGGAACGTCTTTGAGGATGAACAGCTTTTCGCCGGGCTTGATCAACCCGAGCTCCCGGCGCGCCAGGTCCTCGATCGCCGACGGATCCTCGCGGAGCCGCCGCGCTTCCTCGCGACGACGGTCGTTCTCGGCTTTCTCGGCCGCCAGCGCGGTTTCGAGCGCCTGATATTGCTGACGTGCCTTGCGCATCGCCACCAGGCCCTTTTCGCCAACCAGCGCGTCCACGATGATCACGCAACCGATCAGCACGACCACATACTGGATCGCACGACGCCGCCGCCGTCGCGGCGAGCCGATGGCGCCGACTGGTTCTGGTTGGGTGGTCCGCGTCTTTTTCACTGTGTGACCGTGCGAGAATATCGCCGCTCGCCTCAGAGTACAAGGCAAATACCGCAAAGTACAGGCAAAAAGCGCCGAGTACAAGTAGAAAATTCGTGACCCCGACTGCAGGCTCGCCACTCGCATTTGTCCTCACCACCCTCGGCGCCGATACCGACGCCGCCGCATTCGCGCGGACGCTAGTGGACGAGAAGCTCGCCGCCTGTGTCAGCGTGCTTCCGCCGATGAGCTCCATCTATCGGTGGAAAGGATCGATTGAAGAGGCTCGCGAACAGCAACTGGTGATCAAGACGACGCTCACCCGCGTCGAGCTTTTGCGCGAGCGCTTTCGCACGCTGCACCCCTACGAGCTTCCCGAGTTCGTCGTCTTGCACCCGACGGATGTATCGGCGATGTACGGGGCGTGGGTCACGGAATCGGTGGAAGCAGAGGAATCAGGAATCAGGATTCAGCGAATCGTGAATCGTGAATCATGAATCGTGAATCGGGTTCCTGACGGCCAGCCTACGGGGCTGCCCGACGCGGTGCGCGCAGCCATGCAATCACCGCCGGCAGCAGCGACACGACGACGATCCCGATGGCCACCAGCGAGAAGTTGTTCTTCACCACGGGCACGTTGCCGAACAGATAACCTGCGCCGATGCACAAGCCCGCCCAGGCGACGGCGCCGATGATGTTGTAGGTCACGTACGCGCGGTACGGCATCTCCGCGATCCCGGCGACGAACGGGACGAACGTGCGCACGATCGGCATGAACCGGCCCAGGACCACGGCCCGCCCGCCATGCGCTTCGAAGAACTCTCGCGCCCGGCCCACGTAGTCGAGATTGATCCAGCGTCCCCACCGCGGATCGGCCGCGGCCCGATCGATCAATCGTTGACCGACCGCCCGGCCGATGGCGTAGTTGACGGTGTTGCCGGCCACGGCCGCGATGACGAGCAGGCCGAACAGCAGCCAGCCATCCAGGGCGCCTGTTGCGGCCAGCGCGCCGGCCGCAAAGAGCAGTGAGTCTCCCGGAAGAAAGGGCGTGACGACGAGCCCCGTCTCCGCGTAGACGATGACGAACAGCAGCGCGTACACCCACGCGCCATACTGGTCGACGATCTGGAGGAGATAGCGGTCGACGTGCAGCAGCAGATCGATGAAGTCGCGCATCCTGAATCAAAGACGGAGCATGGGCTAGAGACGAGCGAGCGCCTGGGCGAGGTCGGCGGTAAGGTCGTCGACATCCTCGATGCCGACCGACACACGGACCATGTCGTCACCGATGCCGAGATGCACGCGGCGCTCTGGTGGCACCGACGCGTGCGTCATGGTGGCCGGATGGCTGATCAGCGTTTCGACGCCGCCCAGGCTTTCCGCCAGGGTCAACAGTTCAAGGCTGTTGAGGAAGGTCCGGGCGCGTTCGAGTGAGCCGAGCTCGAATGAAATGAGGCCGCCGAAGCCTCGCATCTGCCGTTTCGCCAGCGCATGCTGGGGATGGCTGGCCAGACCGGGATAGAAGACGCGCGTCACCTTCGGGTGGGCTTCCAGGTATTCGGCAATCGCCTGCGCGTTGTGGTTGTGCCGTTCCATCCGCAGCGGCAGCGTCTTCGTTCCGCGCAGCACCAGCCACGCATCCATCGGTCCAAGGATGGCGCCCTCCGCGTTCTGCACGAACTGCAGCCATTCGATGTGGTCGTCACGCATCGCGATGGCGACACCACCGACGCTGTCGCTGTGGCCGTTCAGGAATTTCGTGGTGCTATGCACGACGATGTCAGCGCCCAGTTCGATCGGACGCTGCACGTAGGGGCTGGCGAACGTGTTGTCGACGACGACGAACACGCCATGCTCGTGCGCTACCTGGCAGGCAGCGGCCAGGTCCGTCAGTTTCAGAACCGGATTCGTCGGCGTTTCCAGGAACAGCATTTTGGTCGCTGGCCTGAACGCCGCTCGAATCTCATCGATGTCGGACGTATCGACATAGGTGAAGTCGAGCTGGTACTTGCGCAGGATGCGCTCGAACAGGCGGTACGTGCCGCCGTAGGTGTTGTCGGTGACGACGACGTGATCGCCCGTCTGCAACAGCGTCATCACGGCACTCTCGGCAGCCATCCCGGACGCGAACGCGAATGCCGCTTTGCCACCCTCAATGGCGGCAAGGTTGGCTTCGAGGACGCTGCGTGTGGGGTTCTGCGTCCGGGCGTATTCAAAGCCCTTGTGTTCGCCCAGCGCGTCCTGCCTGTAGGTCGAGGTCTGATAAATCGGCGTGATCACTGCGCCCGTCGAAGGGTCCGGCTCCTGGCCGGCATGCACGCAAATCGGTACTGAATCCCGCGTTGTCCCGAAGTTTCACGATGACAGCTAGGGTACCACTAGACGGCGGTGCCTCCGGAACGCACGGCCCGTCCGTGGCTGTTGCGCGACTGGCAACAGCGCGGACAACACCTGCGGATCGCACGCCAGGAACGGCTGTCCACTAGAATTCCGTGAGGTGGAACCGTCGTCCCGTCCTGCTGTCGCGTGGAAGTGGCTGACGAACTCGTTCGCGGGGCGGACGCTCGTCGCCGGCGTGCTGCTCAAGCTCGCGGCGCTGGCGCTCCGCGTGGCGGTGACCGGCGCGCGCGTCACGTCCGTCCTCGACACGTTCGGCGACCTGCTGATCGTTATTGCCGCGCTGATCATCGGCTACTACCTGTTCGTGGACGCGAAGCGGTTGATTCTGTGGCGGGTCCGCCGCAAGCTGACGCTGTCGTACATCTTCATCGCGTTCGTCCCGGCGATCCTCATCATCTGCTTCTTCGTGCTCGCCGGGCTGCTGCTGTTCTTCAACGTCAGCGCCTACTCGGTTCGATTGCACCTCGATTCGCTCGTCGACCGCGCCCAGTTGATCGCGCAAAGTGCAGCGGTGGACGTGGGCCGATCGAACCCTGGCGACGTCGCGGAGGCGCTGGATCGGCGGCGACAGGCGGTGGCGGCTCGATACCCCGGCATCTCCTATGTCGCGGTGCCGACGACAAAACTCTGTCCGTCCGGCAGCGTGCAACTGCCGGGCGCCGCGGGGCGGCCGCAGCTCGCCGGTCCCTGGAGTCATGTCCGCAGCCCTGAATCGCTGCCGGATTGGGTGCCGTGCGAAGGCTTCTCCGGTGTGATCGCCAACCAGGTCGGCGAGACGACGCAGCTCGCCGTACGCGGCGTGGCCTGGGTCCCTGGGCGTCCCGGGCTCGCGGTGATTGTCGACGTGCCGCTGTCCCGGTCGATGCTGGACGACATCGGCGACGACATCGGCATCAAGCTGGGTGGCATGACGGTGACCGACCGCGGGGAGTCGGACTCGAACGGATCGAACACGGCGCCCCGCATTCAGATCGACCGCCCGATCGCCGACGAAGGTGTCGGTCGCGCTGACGGCCTGACCGGACTGGTCTGGGTCGCGTTTCTCGATCACGTCAACTGGGACAACGGCGTGACCGGCACGGTGCTGATGTCGTTCAGTGTCTCGCCGGCCGCCGTGTACTCGCGCATTTCCGGCACACGGCTCCGCGACATCGGCAATTTCACCTGGGGCCAGGTGCTGTTGATCCTGATGGGGAGCGTCGGCGCGTTGTTCCTGATCATTCAGCTGGTGGCGGTCGGCATGGGCCTCGCTCTCGCGCGTTCGATCACCGGCGCTGTCCACGAGCTGTTCGAAGGCACCGAACGGGTCGGGCGCGGCGACTTCACTCACAAGATTGCCATCCGCTCGCGCGATCAGCTTGGCGAGCTGGCCGCGTCCTTCAATTCGATGACGACGAGCATCGAGTACCTCCTGCAGGAGAAGGCGGTGAAGGAACGGCTCGAGCAGGAGCTGCGGATCGCCCGCTCGATTCAGATGTCGCTGCTCCCGCAGGGACCGCTGCAGGTGCCGGGTCTCGCGCTGGTGCCGCACTGCGAACCGGCCAGGGAGGTCGGCGGCGATTACTACGACTACGTGACCATCGATCGCGATCACATGGGCCTGTTGATCGCTGATGTGTCGGGGAAGGGCACATCTGCGGCGCTCTACATGGCCGAGCTCAAGGGCATCATCCTCTCCCTCTGTCAGCGGCACACGTCACCACGTCAGCTGCTCATCAACGCCAACCAGATCATTTCCAAGCACCTGGACACGCGAAGCTTCATCACCATCATCTACGCGGTGATCGACCTGCGCGCCCGTACTCTGACCTATGCACGGGCAGGGCATTGCCCGTTGATTCACGTGCCCGGCCCTCACGCGCTGTCGCGCTCGGCGCAGATCCTCGTGCCCGACGGCATGGTCCTGGGTCTCCAGCTGGACGACGGCACGATGTTCGAGCAGGCGCTCGAAGAGTCCACCATTCAGCTCGGGACGGGTGACCTCTTCCTCTTCTACACCGACGGGCTCAGTGAGACGATGAATCCTGAGGGCGAATGCTTCGGCGACGTGCGCCTGGCGCAGCTGCTCGAGCGCCATGCCGATTTGCCACCCGCCGAAATCCGCGAGCGCGTCCTGCGCGACGTGCAGGCCTTTGCAGGAACGGCCGCGCAGCAGGACGATATGACCATGCTGCTGCTCGGAATTCAGGATGTGCCGGAGGCAGTCGAAAGTCCTGCCGGTGCCGTCGCCGCGTCTTGATGCCACCGGTCGTCATCTTCACCACCGCGTCCGATATCGAGGCGAGCGTCGTGATGGCGCTGCTCGACAGCCACGGCATCGACAGCTTCAGAAGCACCGGCAACACCCAGGCGATCCTGCCCATGGCGGTGAACATGCTCGGCGCGATTCGCATTGCCGTGGCCGAGGCGGATGCCGACGCCGCGGTGCGGATCATCGACCAGCATCGCGAGGACGTCGGATCGCGGGTGATCCGGCTGCGCGACGAGTTCGACGAGTTGCAGGCGCGCATCAGTTACCGATTTCGCGACCGCGGGCTGCTCGAACACGCGCTGACGCACAAGTCGCGCGCCGCCGAAGACGTCTCCGGCGGCGTTGCTGACAACGAGTCGCTGGAATTTCTCGGCGATGCGGTGCTCGGGCTGGTCGTCGCCGACGCGCTTTTCAGGCAATACCCGACCTACACGGAGGGTCAGAAGTCGAAGGTCAAGGCAGCCGTCGTCTCGACGCAGTCGCTGGCGCGGCACGCCGAGCAGATCCGGCTTGGCGATCATCTGATCCTGGGGCGCGGGGAAGAGAAGACCGGCGGCCGCTTCAAGCAGGCGCTGCTCGCCGATGCCTACGAGGCGTTGATTGCGGCGATCTATCTCGACGGCGGCCTGGAGGCCGCCGGCGCGTTCCTCCGGCGCGAGTTGAAGGAGGCGATCGACGCCGGCAGCGCCCAGACGTTTGCTCGCGACTACAAGTCGGCGCTGCAGGAGCGGTTGCAGGCGCTCGGGAAGGGTTTGCCCGATTACCGGATCGCGGGCGAAGCGGGTCCGGATCACCGCAAGCTGTTCAGCATCGAAGTGGTGTGCCGGGGCGACGTGCTCGGTGCGGCAACAGGAAAGACGAAGAAGGAAGCGGAGCAGGAGGCGGCACGCCTCGCGCTGGAGAAGCTGGCCTGATGGAAATCGAGGAGATCTACGGCCGCATCGGAGAAGAGGGTTTCGAGCGGCTCGTTCATGCGTTCTACGCGCAGGTGCCCGACGACGACATTCTTGGACCGATGTATCCGAAGCACGATCTGGCCGGCGCGGAAGTCCGGCTGCGTGACTTTCTGATCGGCCGCTGCGGCGGGCCGCCGCGCTACATCGAGCAGCGCGGGCATCCGCGGCTGCGGATGCGGCACGCCCCGTTCGTGATCAATCAGGCGGCGAGAGATCGCTGGATGCAGTTGATGGAGCGGGCGCTCGACGTGGCGGAAGTGCCGGCAGACGTCAGGCCACCGCTCCACGAGTTCCTCGACGGCGTGGCGACGTTCATGATCAATCGTGAATAGTGAATCGTGAATCGTGAATGGCGGCAAGCGAGCTGGTGCTCCCGTGCCTTCATTCACGACTCACGATTCGTGAATTCACGTTAATCGATCTCGATGATTCCCCAGCTCTTTCGCTCTTCGGGCGTGGCGTCGACACCGGCGTACGCCAGCGCGGGTGTCGGTTCCGGCTGAGGCATCCGCAGCAGGGCGTAGTGCTGCACTTCGCGCGCGACGTCTTCGTCTGTCGGCGGCGTGGCGTGACAGTTGAGGCGTACCCAGAGTCGCAACAGGGGATCGGTAAAGCTGTAGCGCTTCTGTCGCGAGGTCACGAGGTCCACGTCTTCCAGCCACGACAGGTAGTCCTTGGTCGAGCCGGGCGTGCGCCGCAGGCGCAGCGAGACCTCCGTCAGCGTGAGCGGTTCTTCCTCGGCGAGGATGTCGAGGATGGCCTTGAGCGCGCCGTAGCCGCGGGCGCGATGGAGCCGCAGTTCATAGCAGAAGCGGCACTCCTGCGTCAGCGCGCCCTCGCGCGACAGCAGCCCGGTCAACGCACTGATCGGATCGGCGGTACCGAGGTCGGCCATGGCTTCGCCGACGGCGCGGACGTAGGACGCGCGTCCGTCGGTCAGCGTCTGGACGGTGCGGCCGAGGAAGTCGCGATCGTCGGTCGCCATCTGCTCGTAGTTGTTGAACGCCGGTGCCAGCAGATCGGTGATGTCGGGGGCAGACAGCGGTGGCAGATGCATCACCTCGAACCGCGAGGTGGCGTCGCGCAGCAGCCGATGCGCGCGTGCCACGTAGCGCGTGGTGAGGACGAACCGGTTCGGGCTTTCCGCCAGGCCCTGCAGCAGATCACGCAGCACGTGACGGAGCCCGGGAAAGCTTTCGAACGTACGCAGCTCGAGCACGTCGTCGAGCAGGAACGTGCAGGGTTCGCCTCCGGGACCGCGCGCGGTGCTGAAAAAGGCCAGCAGCGCATCGAAGGCTTCCCGCGCGGTGGCGGGAGCGCGCTCGCCCTGGTGCCAGGGGAACGGGGAGGCCTGGGTGACCGACTGGAGGAATCGTTCCGGTGTGGTCGCACACCGCTCGACATCTATGTACTGCGCGGCACCGCGTCCGGCCCGCTCCTGCAGACGCTGCAGCAGCCAGGTGCGGCCGCTCCCGCACCCCCCGAGCACCACCGGAATCCGCGAAGGTGCGGCGTCGAGCGCGCCATGAACCCGCCGGTCGAACCCAGGCTGTGAACCCGTCATTTCCCCATACCCCGCTTCCCGTAAGGCCCGCCTTCGCAGGCGGACCGGAGTGCGAACCGTCGCGCGTTCGCCAGAACTAATGACTGGCGTAACGCATCGGCATCCTGATGCCGTGGCGCTCAGCCGTCCTGATTGCCTCCGGGTATCCGGCGTCGGCATGTCGGACGACGCCAATCCCAGGGTCGCAGGTCAGCACACGCTGCAGCCGCTCGTCGGCTTCGCGCGTACCGTCCGCGACAATCACCATGCCGGCATGCAGCGAGTAGCCGATGCCGACGCCGCCACCGTGGTGAACCGAGACCCAGGTCGCACCCGCGGAGGCGTTGAGCAGCGCGTTGAGGATCGGCCAGTCGGCGATCGCATCGCTGCCATCGCGCATGCCTTCCGTCTCGCGATTCGGTGACGCGACCGATCCCGTATCGAGATGATCGCGACCGATGACGATCGGCGCCGAAATCCGTCCCTGTCGCACCAGCTCGTTAATCCGTAATCCAAATCGGGCGCGGTCGCCGTAGCCAAGCCAGCAGATCCGCGCGGGTAAACCCTGAAAGGCGACGCGCTCGCGGGCAAGCTCGATCCAGCGGCGCAGCGCCGTGTCGTCCGCGAACATCTCGAGCGCGGCCTCGTCTGTCACTGCGATGTCGTCAGGATCTCCGGAGAGCGCGGCCCACCGGAACGGACCTTTGCCCTCACAGAAGAGAGGACGCACATATTCCGGCACGAAGCCGGGAATGTCAAACGCGTTTTCAACGCCCGCGCGCTGCGCCTGCGCGCGAATGTTGTTGCCGTAGTCGAACGTCACCGCGCCGCGGTGTCGCAACGCGAGCATCGCCTCCACATGCCGTGCCATCGACTGCCGCGAACGATCGATGTAGTCATCAGGCCGCCGATCGCGGAGCAACTGCGCATCGGCGAACGACATGCCGCCCGGCACGTAGCCGTTGAGGGCGTCGTGCGCCGATGTCTGATCGGTCAGCACGTCGGGTACGATGTCGCGCCGTACCAATTCGGGCAGCACCTCCGACGCATTCGCCTCGAGGCCGATCGATCGCGCGCGTCCGCCCTGCCGCCATTGCGTGACGCGCGCCAGCGCCTCATCCAGGCTGTCGGTGGCCTCGTCGAGGTACCGGGTCTCCAGCCGGCGTCTGATCCGATGAGGATCCACCTCGACGATCAACGCCGCCGCGCCGTTCATCGTGGCTGCGAGCGGCTGCGCGCCGCCCATGCCGCCGAGCCCCGCCGACACGACCATCCGCCCGCGCAGGGAACCGCCGAAATGCCGGCGTGCCGCTGCGGCAAACGTTTCGTAGGTTCCCTGCAGAATTCCCTGCGTGCCGATGTAGATCCAGCTGCCGGCGGTCATCTGGCCGTACATCGTCAAGCCGCGATGCTCGAGATCGCGGAACGTTTCCCACGTCGCCCACGCCGGGACGAGCAGCGCGTTGACGATCAGGACGCGTGGCGCGCCGTCGTGTGTCTGGAACACCCCGACCGGCTTGCCGGACTGCACGAGCAGCGTTTCGTCGTGTTCGAGATCGCGCAGCGCGGCGACGATGGCGTCGAACGCTTCCCAGTTGCGCGCGGCCTTTCCCGAGCCGCCGTAGACCACCAGGTCATCAGGCCGCTCGGCGACATCGGGGTCGAGGTTGTTCATCAGCATGCGTAACGCCGCTTCCTGCGGCCACCCTTTGCACGAGAGGGCGGTGCCGCGAGGGGCCCGGATGGTACGCGAACTGATCGACATGGCTTCGATGCAGAAGAACGTCCCCGAACGGAAGATCAGAACTTATGGCTCGCGCGCACGCTTGTCAACGTTCGATCGAAAAACGTTTCAGTTGACTTTGTTCGCGCTCGCGCGTTCGAGTTCGCCAGAGTCGATCATGCGAACAATCGCCGCGATGTCTGGCGCCGGCGGACGGTCGTGTTCGAGCACGGCCACGTGCCGGCGCAGCGCGCGGTGCACCGGCATCAGCGCCGCCGACGATTCGAGCGGCTGCAGCAGGTCGATCGCCTGCGCCGCGCAGAGCAACTCGATCGCCACGACGTGTCGCGCGAGCTCCACGGCGCGCGCCGCCTTCAGAGCCGCGGTCATGCTCATGCTGACGTGGTCCTCGCGGTTGCCGGACGTCGGAATCGAGTCCACGCTCGCGGGATGCGCCAGGGATTTCAATTCCGACGTGAGCGCTGCCGCCGTGACCTGGGCCAGCATCAGTCCCGACTGCAGGCCGCCGTGGCGCGTCAGGAACGCGGGTAGTCCGCTGGACGCCGGATTGACGAGGCGGTCGGATCGACGCTCGCTGATCGTGGCGAGTTGTGCCAGTCCCAGACAGAGCAGATCGGCTGCGACCGACACCGGGGCGCCGTGAAAGTTGCCGCCGGACACGATCTCGCGCGTGTCCGCGAACACCATGGGGTTGTCGGTTGCGGCATTCGCTTCGACGTCGAACACCGCGTGCGCATACGCGAACGCGTCGCGGGCCGTGCCGTGGACCTGTGGCGCGCAGCGCATCGAGTAGGCATCCTGGACGCGGCCGCAGTTGGCGTGCGCGGCGTTGATGGCGCTGCCGGACAGCAGCCTGGCGAGGTTCGCTGCCACGATCGCCTGGCCCGTGAACGGGCGCGCTGCATGAATGCGGGGATCGAATGGCTTCGTCGATCCTTGCAGACCGTCGATGCTGAGCGCGGCGGCGATGTCTGCCGCGCGCGCGAGCCGCTCGGCCGCCGCGACCGACAGACCGAGCAGCGCCGTGGACGGCTGGGTGCCGTTGATCAGCGCCAGTCCTTCCTTCGGCGCGAGCGCGACCGGTTGCAGCCCGACGCGCGCCAGCGCCTCGGCGCCGGAGATGGCGGGCTGACAAGGCCAGCCGTCCGACGGGACCGCTCCGCGGATCCCGTCCTACCGACGTGCTGTCCGTAGGGCGGGATCCGCGGAGCGGTCCCGCCTCGATCGTCGCGTACCCCTCGCCAATCACCACCAAAGCGAGATGGGCGAGCGGCGCCAGATCTCCACTCGCACCGACCGACCCTCGCGACGGAACGACGGGGACCACACCGTGGTTCACCATGGCGATCAGCAGATCGATGGTATCGAGCCGGATGCCGGAAAAGCCTTTCGCCAGCACATTCACGCGCAGCGCCATCGTCGCCCTGACAACGGGAACCGGCAACGGCTCACCGACGCCGGCGGCGTGGCTGCGCAGCAGGTTGACTTGCAGCTCAGAGAGCGAGTCATGGGGAATCCGCACTTCGGCGAAGTTGCCGAAACCGGTGTTGATTCCATAGGTCGGATCGTCGTGATCGGCGAACTCGTCGACGACTCGCCGCGATGTGACGATGCGTTGACGCGCGGCGGACGATAACTCGATCGATTCGCCGTGTGCGATCGCCACCAATGCGTCGAGCGTCAGCGAGTGACCATCGAGCGTGATCATCGTTGGAGTACGATATACCCCGAATGGCGAAGACGAATATAGCCGTCCTGGGTGCGCAGTGGGGCGACGAGGGTAAAGGGAAGATCGTCGACATGCTCACGCCGCACTTCGCGACGGTGGCGCGATACCAGGGCGGCCACAACGCCGGACACACCGTGTATGTGCAGGGAAAGAAATTCGTCCTGCACCTGATTCCGTCGGGCATCCTCCATCCGGGCGTCGTCTGCGTGATCGGCAACGGTGTTGTCGTTGATCCCCAGGCGCTCTTCAAGGAAGTCGACGAGCTGGCACGCATGGGCGTGGACGTCGACGGTCGCCTGCTGGTCAGTGAAAAGGCGCATGTCATCCTGCCGTATCACCGCGAGCTGGACGTGTTGTCCGAGGCGCGCCGCGGCGAGCGGAAGATCGGCACCACGTCTCGTGGTATCGGTCCCGCTTACGAAGACAAGATCGGGCGTCGCGGCATCCGTGTGTGCGACCTGCTGGGCGATCGGGACGCGCTGGCGCAGGAAGTGCGCGAGAACGTGAGCGCGCGCAACCGGATGATCATCGACTCGACGCTCGACTGGAAGCCACTGTTCGATCAGGTGGTGGCGTTCGGCGAGCGGATGCGGCCGTGGGTCGCAGACGTCTCGCTGCACATCAGCAGGACGATCGCCGACGGTAAGAACGTGTTGTTCGAGGGAGCCCAGGCGACGCTGCTCGACATCGATCACGGCACGTACCCGTTCGTGACGTCGTCGAACGCGTCGGTTGGCGGCGTCTGCACCGGTCTCGGTGTGTCGCCGAAGGCGATTGGCGGCGTGCTAGGTGTGGCCAAGGCCTATACGACACGGGTCGGAGAAGGACCGCTGCCAACCGAATTGTCGGGCGAGCTGGCGGATCGCCTGCGCGAGAGCGGCCAGGAATACGGCGCCTCCACTGGCCGCCCGCGTCGCTGCGGCTGGTACGACGCGGTGGTCGTGCGTTACTCTGCGCGAATCAACGGCCTCGACGGAATCGCGTTGACGAAGCTGGATGTGCTCGATGGCCTGCCTGAGGTGCAACTCTGCACCGGCTACAAGACGGCGACGGGAACGATCACCGAGTTCCCCGCGGATCTCCGGCTGCTGGTCGGGGCCGAACCGATCTACGAGACGATGCCCGGATGGTCGGCGCCGACGAAGGGCGTGACCGTCTTCGATCGGCTTCCGCGCGAAGCGCAGCAGTACATCAGGAGACTCGAAGAGACCAGCGGCGTGGCGTGCGCCATTATCTCGACCGGGTCCGATCGCGCCGAAACGATCGTGCGCGAGGATTCGATCGTGTCCGGCTGGTTGAATTGATTTCACGCCGGGTCCGCTTCGCGGAACCCGGCCTACCGTGGTGCTCATTGCCGGGTCCGCTTGGCGGAACCCGGCCTACGTCGTGCCGGCGCTACTTCCCGTGAGTCTCGATGAACCGCTGCAGGATGGCGGTGTCGGGATCGATGAACGCCACGCCGGCGCGATATTGCGGCCCCGTCGGCGGCATTTCGAACATGGCCCACGCGATTTCGCCGGTCACCCGAATGGGAACGAGGCCGATGGGCAGCGTGACGCGTACCCGCTGATTCGGCTTGAGCGTGGTTGGCGAGACCAGCTGCGCACCAGCGTGCGACAGGTTGATCAGCGCGGCCGGATTCCCATCCACCAGCACTTCCACGTTCGGAGCCATGTCGAACCGCGGCACTCGCCTGGTTCCGGCGTCGAGCGGGAATTGGGCAGCCAGCGGGCGCTCCTCGGTGACGGCGACCGTCACTGGCGGAACGCTCCCCGTCGGTGCGAGCGCTTCTCGCACTGCCGGATCGGCCGCGGCGACCACCGGAACGGGCGCTGGTTCGGGGGCCGGCGACAACACCCGTATCTCACACGTCGCCAGCAATGGATCCGCCTTGATGCGGTTCATCAGCGCCGTTCCGCGAGAGGTGGAAGCGAAGGCGCTTTCGAGGACGACGAGGTTCGGGCGATGACGCGTAATCGCTTCGAGGGCGCGCAACGCGTCGTTGTCGGCGAACGTCATCGCATCCGGGAAGTCGCCGCGCTGCTTGATCGAGTTCAAGTTGGCGGAGGCCGCGATCAGAACCGTAGGCACCAGGATTCGAGTCTATCTCAGCGTGCAGCCGAACGGTTCATGCCGCAGAAAGCGACGGCCGCTTTTGCTCGCGTTGGCACGTGAGGTGACGCCCGCTACGCCAGCCGGCGGGCGCGGGCGCGTCTCAAAGCTCCGGTCTTGTCACCCGACTCACTTCACCTGGACGCGATCGGCGATTACGCGGGGCGCGCCGTTCGAGTCAGGTTCGATGGTGCCGGAGACCGCGACCTTCGCACCGGGCTTGACTGCAGGCGCCCCCTGGCTGGTGATCACGGCGTACTTCCGATCACCGTCGCGAACCCAGAACGTGTTGCCGCTGGTGCTGTCCACCGTCGCGTCGTCCATTCGGACCCGCCGGCCCGCCATTGTCTCGGCGTTGAGGGTGTGCAACTCGGACACGCTGGTGATTGGCGTCAGGTCGCCGCCGCGGAACTTGATTTCGTCGCGAGCATTGTCCGGCGGCGGGTGCGGATCGAAGCCGCCTTCGGTACTGCCGACGGTGCCGACCTCCGAGCGCTTGATCTCGCTGCCATCGGAGCGCGCAGACCGGTTCGACCAGTAGAGCAAACCGACGCCGATCACGACGAAGAGCACGACGATCGGGACGAAATAACTCCAGACGGCCGCCCGCCGGGCGCCCTTGTGCATCACGCTGTTGGGCGGATTCTTCGGATGCGTGGTCTCCTCGTCGCGACGAGGCGACTCGTCGTACCGCTGTTCGGCCATGGGGCAGTCCTCCGGCGGAATGTAGTGCATGAGGCGTTCCCAATCGCTAGCCGATAGCTGGTAGCCGGTAGCCGGTAGCTGATAGCTGGTGGCCGGTTCTAGGGGTTCGGAGCTCGGCTGTTGCTCACAGCGCGGAGCCGTGGCTCGGTTAGCTTCTGGCGACAGCTCCAGTAGTCCTTCCAGGGATCGGCCGCGAGCCTCCGCAGGCGCGACTCGAGGTTGAGCATCGTGAAGGAGGCGGGATCAGTTCCGCGCCGCACCTGTGCCCAGGTCAGCGGCACGCTCACCGGCGCCCGCTCACGGGCGCGGGTCGAGTACGCGGCGATTGACGTATTGGTCCGGTTGTTGCGCAGGTAGTCGAGCAGGATCTTTCGTGTGCGTCCGGCGCGAGCGAACGCTGTCGTAAAGACGTTCGGCATCGCTCGTTCGAGGGCTTCGCTGAATGCACGCGCGAAGAGGAGACACTGCGACCAGTCCGCGTGCGGGACGAGCGGAATCACAACATGCAGACCGCGTCCGCCGGTCGTCTTCGGAAAACATTCGAGGTCGAGAGCTGCCAGCGCCTCGCGCACGGTGCGGGCCGCGTCGACCACGGTCGTCCACGGGATGGCTTCGCCAGGATCGAGGTCGATGACAATTCGATTTGGCCGCTCGATATCGCCCCACAGCGAATTCCAGGTGTGTATCTCGAGCACGCCCATCTGCACGAGTCCCACGATGGCCGAGATGTCGTCGGCAATCAGGTATTCACCGAGCTTGGTCTTCTCCTGGATGCGCACTCGTTTCAGCGGCGCTGGCGCCCACACCTTCGAGTGCTTCATGAAGAAGCAGTCGCTGGTGACGCCTTCGGGGCAGCGCACCAGCGTCAGCGGTCGCCCGGCGACATGCGGCACCACCCATTCGGCAATGGCGTCGTAGTACCTCGCGAGATCGATCTTCGTGATCAATGGCTGCGGGTAGAGCGGCCGATCAGGGTGAGTGATGGTGACGCCAGCGATGACGTTCGTTCGGGTACGATCGAGCGTCCGATGGGAGGTATTTGATGAGTCCTTCGTTGCCCGAAGTGTGGCTGCGCGGCCCGATCGACGGGTTTGATCCATCCGTCATGCCGGCGGTGCATGCGTTGCTCCAGGTACGGGAAGACCTGCGTCACCTTGTGGCGACAGTTCCGGCAGCGCATGTGTGGGCACGTCCAGGTGGGGCGGCGTCGATCGGCTTCCATCTACGCCATACCGGCGGCGCGCTCGATCGCCTGCTGACGTACGCGCGCGGGGAGTCTCTGACGGCTGAACAGTTACAGCGACTGCATTCAGAGGAGGAGCCTGGAGAACCGCTCGACTCTATCGGGCGCAGTGTCGACGCTTCGATCGAGGCGGCGTGTGCCCAGCTGCGCACGACCACTCCTGAACTGCTGCTGCAACCGCGAACGGTCGGCCGCGGCAGTCTTCCTTCCACGGTGGCCGGGCTTATCTTTCACGCCGCGGAACACTCCACCCGGCATCTCGGTCAGGCGATCACCACCGCGCGCATTCTCGCGGGCACACCATCATGAACGTAGGGGGCCTTCGCCCCGCCGAACGTTGCCACTCGTATGCCGGGGCTTCAGCCCCCCCGAACGCACCGCGCTTCAGCCCAGCGGGAACGTCGCCGACGGTAGGCCGGACTCCAGCCCCGCCGAGCGCGCTTCAGCTCCGCCGGCCGGCGGATTCGGCTCCGTCATTGCACGACCTCCCCCGACACGTCACTACACAAGGAGGCGACATGACACGACGAATCCTCGGGAGCACGTGTGCAGCAGCCGTGTTCGCCGCGACGGTGGCAGCGGCGCAGGGGTCGAGCCAGGCGCCGACGCAGGCGCCCACTCCGGGAAATTCGCAGCAACGGCCGGCGGATCGCGCGGCCGCGCCGGCCCCACGGACGAATGCCGACCAGCAGATCACGCTCACCGGATGCGTGATGCGAGAGGGCCCCAGTGACTTCGTCCTGGCGAGCGCATCGCCGTCAGGAACGTCGGGAAATATTTCCGGTGGTGTAACCGGATCGACCTCGACTGGCGCCACCGGCACGTCGGGCTCCGCATCGTCGTCGGCGACTGCGGGGATCGGTTCGTCCGCAACCCGGTATCGACTGAGCGGCGAACGGGATCTGGCTGAATACGTGGGACAACGTGTGGAAGTGGTCGGGCGGATGGATGCGAACAGCGGCAGCACCACTCCTGGCGGCACATCGGCGCGACCGGGGACCGGCAGTACTGGCCTTGGCACCCCTGGCCTCGGCGCGTCCGGGAGCGGCGCGGGCACCTCGTCCAACTCGGGCGGCGGCGCGGCAGCTTCGACGCCGGGCTCGACCTCGAGCGCGGGCGCTACCGGCACTCCTGGATCGGGTACGTCGGCTGCGGGATCCACGAGCGACTCGACTCCCGGTAACACGGGCAGCACCTCGAGCAGTACGGCGACGGCGTCGGGCAACTCGTCGGCGCGCAGCGCGGCCGGACAGGCTGCTGTCATGCCGCACGTGACGGTTACGTCAGTCCGTTCGGTCGGAGGAAGCTGCCAGTGAGCTGGAGCTAAGCGGGAATCAGGGATCAGGGATCAGGGATCAGGACGAGAATGACGAATCGTGAATCGCGAATCGGGTCCCGCTGGACCGCTATTGATTCACGATGCCGATTCCTGATCCCTGATCCCTGATCCCTGATCGCTATCCTAGCTAGGCCGGCCGTCTGGTGAGCAGGGCGACGGCTTCGCGTTGTTTGGTGGCGCGGAGCTTCTGAAGGGCGCGGCTTTCGATCTGGCGGACACGCTCGCGTGTGACGGCGAGACGTTTCCCGATTTCTTCCAGCGTGTACTCGCGGTCGGCGCCCAGACCGTACCGGAGCCGGAGCACTTCCTTCTCACGGTCGGAGAGGGGTGCCAGCGCACGCTCGACTTCGTTCGACAGGTCGCCTTCAAGGGCGCTGTCCTCCGGGGTCTGCACGCTCTGGTCGCGCAGGATGTCGCCCAGTTCGGTGCCCTCGTCCTCGCCGATCTTCATTTCGAGGGAGTACGGCGTCTTCTGGGCGTCGAGCAGAAGCCGAACCTTGCTCACCGGCATCTTCAGGCGATCCGCAATTTCATCCGGCGACGGCTCGCGGCCATGTTCGACCCGCAGCGCCTTGCGCTCCTTCTCCAGCCGGTTGAGTGACTCGATGACGTGTACGGGCAGCCGGATCGTGCGTCCGTGGTCGGCAATCGCGCGGGTGATCGCCTGGCGGATCCACCAGGTGGCGTAGGTGGAGAACTTGAAGCCGCGGCGGAACTGGAAACGGTCCACGGCCTTCATCAGGCCGATGTTGCCCTCCTGGATCAGGTCGAGGAACGAGAGACCGCGGTTCAGATAGCGCTTGGCAATCGAGACGACCAGGCGCAGGTTCGCCTCCATCAGCTCGCGTTTGGCCTCGCGCACGATGTCCTCGGCCTGCTGCACGCGCGTAAACCGCCGCTTGAACTCCGCCCTGGGGATACCGATCTGCGTTTCGAGCGCCTTGCACCTGTCCGCGCGCTCGGCTCGCGACAGCGACTCCAGTGCCCGGAACTCCTGGTCGAACTTCTGCAATTCCGCGACGATGTCGTCGATGAGCGACGGGCGAATCGGCTGCGTCACCAGTTCGTCGCCGATGGCGTGACGTTCCTTGGCGATTTGGGCCTCGTACGTGGCTTTGGTCCGTGCTGCCAGCCGGGGGTTCTCGAGCTTCGCCCGCAGTTCGTCGATGATGCAGCGACGTTTCTTGATCCGATTGAACGCGCGCAACACCGGGGCGATATGGCTTTCCTGGAGTTCGCCACCCTCCGGCAGCAGAATCAGTTCCGCCGCGGGGTCGCCCTTGCTGCGGATTCGATCCGCAAGCGCGATCAGCGTCTGGATCGCGCTGGGAATGTCGCCCAGAGCGGCGGCCAGATCGCGCTGCGCCTTCTCGATGCGCTCGCCGATGACCACCTCTTCATGGGCTTTCAGGAGTTTCCGTCGCCCGATGTGCTGGAGGTAGACACGGACGAGGTCGACGTCCTCGCGCCCGACACCGGGCTCGAGCCGTCGTTCGTCTTCGTCCTCCGGCTCCTCCTGCTCGAATTCCCGATCCTCTTCGACGTGCTGCGACGTGAACGCTTCGGGCTCGTCGTGCTCGAGAAGTCGCTTCGGTTCGACGGCAAACGGCGCGGACTCCTCTTCGTCGTGATCGGTGACAGCCAGCCCGAACTCCTGGGCGCGGTGGTGCCAATCCAGGACGTGCGCCTGCCGGGAGGAGTCGTTCCATTCGATCAGCGACTTGCGTCCGCGTTTCGGCTTGAACGCGATTGCGGTTCCGGACGGTTTCTTGGCCACGTTTCTCTAATGTGCAAGGCCGTTGCCTGCGAAGCTCAGGCAAAACGGGCGGTTGCGCGCCGGTGTGGACGGGCGCGTCATCGGCTTCGTCCGGATATAAGGACGCTGGCGCGCCTGAATTTGGTTCAGTCGGCCATTATTCACTTCTGAACCGGCAGATGCAGCGACATCAGCGTCAGCGTCCCGTCGATGGAGGAGAACCAGTGCGGCGACCCTGCCGGTACCCACATGAAGTCTCCCTTTGCCACCTTCTGTGACGTGCCGCCGGTAATCGCCTTTCCCGTCAGGTTCTGCGCGTTCGTTCGCTGCGGCTCCGTCAGCTGGCCGCCAATCACCATCGTCCCGCCCCCGTCGATCACGTAGAACAGCTCGGCTTCCGTCTCATGTACCGCGGAAGTCGCGACCGCCGTACGGTACTCGACACTGACCGTGTACGGAGGCGACTGAAACAGCGGCGTGGACCGGAGTGGCTGCGGCGGCTGCGCTTTCGCCCGTTCGACGATCGCGGCGACGTCCGCGGACGTTTGAAACATCTTGAGCGCGGCCGCCGCACCCGCGGGCCCGGGCTGAGGCTGTTGCGCGAGGGCGATAACGGGCGCGATGACGACGAGGAAAGCAGCAATCAGCAGTCGCATGACTCCTCCATGCCGCGGGATTGTAAATGGTTGCCCGCCTGACCGGTACCGACAACCCGTGATCTTTCGGAGGCGCCACATGTGGACAAGCCGGCATCACAGACTCGTAGGCCAGCGTAGAGTAGGCCACCGTAGGGCGGGCCTTCAGGCCCGCCGAATCTCGCCGGATCCGGCCAAACTCACCGCCGCAACGCCGCGAGCACCCTCGTCGGCGTGAACGGGTACTGCTCCATGCGCATCCCCGTCGCATCGAAGAACGCATTGGCGATCGCCGCGGCGGCCGCCGCCATCACCTCTTCGCCCGCCCCCGTCGAACGTTCGTTGACCCGTTGCACCACGATCGGCGTGACCTCCGGGGCATCGGCGAACCGCAAAATCGGATAGGTGCTCCAGTCCAGGCTGGTGACCTGTCTGGTGTCGAACCTGATCTCCTCGAGCAGCATCCGGCTGGCCGTCTGTACGAGCTGTCCGCTGATCTGGTTTTCGATGTTGCCCGGATTCACCGCCAGGCCCGCATCGATGGCGCCGTATAGATGCGTGATCGTCACGCGGCCGGTCTGCTTGTCCACCTCGAGCTCCGCAACGGCGCCGCCGTATGACGCGAGGTGGGTCCCGACCCCGATGCCCCGGCCACGCACGACACGCCCGGTGGACAGCGCGCTGGCGGCCCGGCGTCGCTGCCACTTCGCCGCTTCCGCCGCGGCGTTGAGTACACCGAGCCACCGCGGATCCTTGATGTTCTGTCGCCGGAATTCCCACGGATCGGCATTCAGCAGGTAGGCGAGCTGATCGATCGCCTGTTCGGATGCAAACGAGAACGACAGATCCAGCGGCGACCGCAGCCAGGCGCCGCGCAGGTACTCCATCGCCGGCACTCGATGATTCACCAGCTTCAGGTTCGCAGCGTCGTACATCGACCCGAGATTCAAAGGGCTCACCTGCTGTGCCGCGCTGCCTTCACGGTCGGCGGGCGCGTTCCCGGTCAGTTGAGCCGATGCTTCGACGTTGCTCCAATTGTGCTGCCAGCCGTGGTACTGGTACGCGACGATGCGACCCTGGGCGTCGGCGGCGGCGCGAACTTCGCCCAGGTGCGCCGGACCGTAGTTGTCCCACCCGTGCTCGTCCGCCCGCATGAACTGCACGCGCACCGGGGCGGCGGCCAACTGCGACAGAATTGCCGCGGCCTGCGTCGCGTCGTCCTGACACCCGTGACCATAGTTGCTTGCGCCCTCCTGGTAGCGGACCTGGATCCGTTCCGCCGGCAGGTTGAGCAGCCGCGTGAGCATGGTGCGGGTGCCGTAGATGTCCTGCGTCGGCGAGATCACGACGGCACTATCTGCGCGCACGTCGGCGACGGCGCAGTTCGGTCCAAAAGCCGCGTGAGCCTGATACGGACCGCGTCCAGTCTGTTTGACGACGTGTGATGCGGCCGCGAATGCCGCGTCGACGTCGCCCCGTTCCGTGACGACTCGATCCTGCGTCGCATCCGCACGCATTCGCTCGTGCAGTTGTGACGTGCCCGGAAGCGCGGCCCGGATGTCCCATTCGACGGTGAGGGCGCGTGCTGCGCGCACCGCGTCCCACTCGCGTTCGGCGACCACGCCGATGAAGTCCCCGCGACGGAGAATGCGGGCCGGAATGCCGCGTATCGACGTTTCGTCCACACGCATCGCCTTGGGCGTGACTCCCAGAGCGCCCTGACCTGACGGTCGTATCACGCGGCCGTGCAGCATTCCAGGCATGCGAACGTGTTGCATGTAGGTATAGCGGCCGCTGACCTTGTCGGGCAGATCGTTACGGCGCGGCGAGCTGCCGACGAGGCGATACGACTCCGGCGCCTTCGTTGGTGCCGTGCCGCTGACCTCGAGGTCGAACCGCCGGTCCCCGAGCAGTTCCCCGTAGGAGATCGATCGCTGCGGATTCCCAGAGACCGACACCACGCCGCGTGTGACCGTCAGCTGATCCACCGGCGCGTTCAGTCGTGCCGACGCAAGCTGCAGGAGCGAACGGCGGGCTTCGGCCGCCGCGGTGCGGACCTGCGGCGACCCTCGATTGATCGCGGCACTCGAGTACGTGCCCCCCTGGTTCGGCGACACGGTCGTGTCGAGCGGAACCGTCTTCATCTGGTTCATGTCGAGGTCGAGTTCCTCACCCGCCACCTGCAACAGCGCGGTGGAGGCGCCCTGTCCCAGCTCCGCAAAGCCGATGTACACGGTCGCCGTGTTGTCGGCGTGGATGGCCAGCCAGGTGTCGACCTGTTTGAGGTCGAGCGTTCGCGTGGCGGCCGGCGCCGCCGCCTGCGCATGGAGCACGTCGCCGAGCGAGAAGCCGACAATCAACGCACCGCCCGACTTGATGAACTGGCGTCGGCTGCTCATGCGTTCACCGCCATGGCTGACGCGGCCCGACGGATCGCTTTCAGGATCCGCGGGTAGGTTCCGCAGCGGCACAAGTGTCCATTCATCGCCGTGCGGATCTGCTGATCGGTCGGTTGCGGCGTCCTGACGAGGAGCTCGGCTCCCTTGACGATCATCCCGTTGAAGCAATAGCCGCACTGCAGCGCCTGCTCGTCGATGAGCGCCTGCTGGAGCGGATGCAGGGCCGGAACGGCCGCCAGCTTCTTCTTGACGGCGTACCACCCAGGGAGCCCCTCGAGTGTCGTCACCTTTTTGCCGATGACCGCGGACAACGATGTCTGGCAGGACCTCGCCTCGGTATCGTCGATCAGGACCGAACAGGAACCGCACTGGCCGAGGCCGCAGCCGAACCGGGGCCCCTGGAGCGCCACTTCGTCGGTCAGCACGTATAGCAGCGGCGTGCCGGGGTCGGAGGAAACCGTTCTTCGCTCGCCGTTCAATATAAAGGTGGTGTCGGGCATCGCGGCTCCGCGGAATTGCGGGAATACTGTCACAGATGCGGCCCCACCGGTCCGCAACAGCAGACCCGGTCCGCAGCGTTCCGGGGTTGGCGTCGGTCGGGAAATGGCGTAGGCCGGGATCCGCGCAGCGGCGTGGTTGGCTAGGCCGGGATTGCGCAACATGTCGGCCCCCGCGTCGGCGTAGGCCGGGATCCGCGCAGCGGTCCCGGCAGTGTCGTAGGCCGGGATCCGCTCAACGGCCCGGCGTGGCGTAGGCCGGATCGCGTGAACAGGCTCGGCGTTGGTGTAGGCCGGGATCCGCGCAGCGGTCCCGGCAGTGTCGTAGGCCGGGCCTCGCGAAGCAGGCACGGCACTGGAGAACCCGTGGAAACGAGCGACGTTGTCGACAACCGCGAGGCGCAGCAGTTCGAACTTCACATCGACGGCGAAACGGCGGTTCTCGCTTACCAGCGCACCGACACGACCCTGGCGCTGGTGCACACCGAGGTCCCCGAACGGCTTCGCGGCCAGCATCTGGCCGAGCGGCTCGTCGTCGCCGCGCTCGATTCCGGCCGTGCCGCGGGGCTCCGCATCATCCCGGTGTGCCCGTTCGTGCGTGCGTATCTACGAAAACATCCCCAACCCTAATCAACTGCCGCCGACCCTGCTGAGCTCGGCGCAGTGAGGAGGCCGGCGTTGCGCTTGCACAGCGTCTACCGGGAGTGCGCCATGCCTGAGAGTGAGAAGAAGGAGTCCGGACGATCAGACGTCGAGCAGCGCGAACGCGGCGATGTTCGTCAGCGGCATCAGCCGATCGACAAGCAGCGGGACGAAGCCAAGCCTGAAAACGCTCAGGACAATCCCCCTGCGTCCAGAGGGAAGGACAGCCCCTGGATGGGCGGCGGCTAGCGCCGACTCCCGATCCTGCTCGCAGAGCCTGCTAGCCGACTCGGGGAGCGGATCGCCCGGTGTTGCCGGCCCCGAACACCGGGCTCTGCATTTCGACTACACTTCGCGGGCTTATTCCAGGAGCCTGCATGACGCGCGTCCGCGTGTTCGTCCCTCTTGCTGCTGTTCTGTTCCTGATCGCAGCCGGGTCTGCCTCCACCTCCATGATGGCCACGACGGATAGATCGCGAGGGCAGGCGTACTCAGCCGGGCCTGCTTCGGGAGGCCCGGCCTACGTCACGGAGGCTGGTTCGCCACGCTCGACCTACGCAACCGCGCCCACACCACCGCGAGGCCCGGCCTACGCGCCCGCCTCGCCAGGACAAGCGCGGGCTGGCACGAACGCCTCCCCGGACAACTGGACCACGTATGGCGGCGATCTCGCCAGCCGCCGCTATCGCCCCTACGACCAGATCACGCGGGACAACTTCACGGACCTCGAGATCGCGTGGCGGTTCAAGGCCGATGCGCTCGGGCCTCGTCCGGAGTTCAACTTCCAGGCGACGCCGCTGGTCGTGAACGGCGTCATGTACACACCATTCGGCACTCGCCGCGACGTGGTCGCACTCGATGCCGCCACCGGTGAAATGCTGTGGATGCATCGCGAGGACGAAGGGAAGCGCGCCGACGCCGCACCCCGCAAGCTGTCGGGTCGCGGCGTGGCCTACTGGTCGGACGGACGCGACAGCCGCATCGTCTACGTGACGCCCGGCTATCAGCTCGTCGCTCTCGACGCCAGGACCGGATTACGCGTCGAGAACTTCGGCACCAGGGGAATCGTCGATCTCAAGCGTGACGACGATCAGATCGTTGATTTGGAGACCGGCGAAATCGGTCTGCACGCCACGCCGCTGATCGCGAAGGACGTCATCGTGGTTGGTGCCGCGCATCTGCCCGGCGGTGCGCCGAAGAACAAGGTGCACGAGAAGGGCTTCATTCGCGGCTTCGACGTGCGAACGGGCAAGCGGCTCTGGACCTTCCACACCATCCCCGAAGACGGCGAGTTCGGACGCGACACGTGGGAGAAGGATGCCGCCACCTATACCGGGAACACCGGCGTGTGGGCACAGATGACGGCGGACGAGGATCTCGGTCTGGTGTACCTGCCTGTCGAGATGCCCACCGGCGACTACTACGGAGGACATCGGCCGGGTGCCGGGCTGTTCGGTGAGAGCCTCGTGGCGCTCGACATCAAGACGGGGAAGCGCCGCTGGCATTACCAGCTGGTGCACCACGGCATCTGGGATTTCGACATTCCCGCTGCGCCGATTCTGGCGGACATCACCGTCGACGGTCGCCGAATCAAGGCGATCGCGCAGCCCACGAAACAGAACTGGCTCTACGTCTTCAATCGGGAGACAGGCGAACCAGTGTGGCCGATCGAAGAACGGCGAGTACCCGCTGGCGACGTGCCGGGGGAGTGGTACTCGCCAACGCAGCCATACGTGACCAAGCCTCCCGCGTACGACCTGCAGGGGATCGGTGTCGACGATCTCATCGACTTCACGCCGGCGCTGCGGGCGGAAGCCGTCAAGCTCGTGTCGCGCTACAAGATGGGCCCGCTGTTCACGCCGCCTCCAGTCAGCAAGTGGGAGGGACCGCTCGCCTTGCTGATGGTGCCATCGTCCACCGGAGGCGCGAACTGGCCGGGCGGAGCGCTCGACCCCGAAACGAACTTCCTTTACGTCTACTCGTTCAGGAATCCGTCGGTCATCGGGCTGGTGCCTGGACCGAAACCGCTCGATTTCGCGTACGTCAACGGCGTGGCGCCTGATCCCAGTGCGCCACCTCCCGCCGCTGCCGCTGCTGGTGCACCTGCTCCGGCCGGTGAACCCGTTGGTAACACGGTCACGGTGCAGGGGCTTCCGCTCCTCAAGCCGCCATACGGAACCATTTCCGCGATCGATCTGAATCGCGGCTCAATGGCGTGGCAGGTCGCGCATGGCGAGACGCCGGACGCAGTCAAAAACAATCCCGCCTTGAAGGGCATGAACATTCCGCGCACCGGACGCGCGAACGGACGCATCGGCGTGCTCGTGACGAAGACGCTGGTCATCGCCGGCGAGTCGGGGTTCGGGACAACGCCGGGCGGACAGCGCGGTGCGATGCTTCGCGCGTACGACAAGGGGACGGGAACCGAAGTCGGTGCCGTCTACATGCCCGCACCGCAGACAGGCTCGCCGATGACGTACATGCTGAACGGCCGGCAGTACGTGATCGTGCCGATCTCCGGGGCGGGTTACAGCGCGGAACTGCTGGCGTTCGCTCTGCCGGCAAAGAACTGACGCGTCACGCGACCTGTCGTCGCCTCAGGCGGACTAACGCGAGGATGATGACCATGAACGCGATCGTGATGCCTGACTGTCCCATGAACGTCGAGTACATCGCTCGCCCCATCACGTCATAGATCGTCAGGCCGACGATCGCCATGGCGGCGATCGCGGCCGCTCGCAGCGCGGGTGGCAGCTCCTGCTCGTAATTCACAAGGCACATTACCGCTGGTGTCGCGACGAGCAGCGTGTAATCCCAGCCCTGGGGCGAGAGGAACGGGATCAGGGTCAGGAGCAGTCCACCCTCGAGCAGTTCCGGGAAGGGCACGGCGCGGCGTTGCCGGTAGACGTCGATCACCAGACCGAGCGCCGCCAGCGCCGTCGCTAGCGCAAGCCACCGGGCCAGCGGTCCGGCACCGAACCAGCGGCTGTACATCGCCACCCACGACACGTTGTCCGCGTTGAGCAGGTTCGGCTCGATAGACGTGACTACGGTCCGCCACCAATCGAGGTGCAGCTGGATGGCGGGGGTGATTCCGTATCGCGCTATTGGCGCCAGCAGTGCCAGGACCGTCCCGAACGCCGCGACCGCGATCGACGCACGCCGGCGCCGCGCCAGCAGCCAGGGCAACAGGATCACCGCGTACGGCTTCAGCACGATTGCAATTACAACGAGGGCACCTGCGAGCCCTTCGTGCTGTCGTTTCAACGCCAGCAGCGCTCCGGCCACCGCGGCTGCGAGCAGCAGGTTCGACTGGCCGAGCGTCAGTTCGTGCGCATAGAACTTGCCCATGACGACGACGGTGGCGACGATGAGCCACCAGGCCGGTTTCTCGAATCGAGGCAGGAGCGACAGGCTGAGGCGCAGGAGGATCAGCAACGCGGCGACCGAGCCCGTGAACCAGATTGCCTTCGCGACCTGCACGGGCACCCTTGCGATCGGTGCGATCGCGAGAGCGAAACTCGGGAGGTACTTGAACAGCCAGTGCCCGTCCTCGGGACGGTACAAGGGCTCGCCGGCCAGCGCGCGGGCGGCAGCCAGTCGGTACACCTCGAAGTCGGGCATTCCCGGCGACACCTTGAACCCGAACGCAAGGGCGCCGACGGCCAGCAACGCGGCGAGGGCGATGATCAGACGCCAGTCGAGGGGAGCCCGGCGCGTGGCCGTTGCGACACTCACGTTTCGCAGAATAGCGCGTCTGCCGGTCCCGCCCGTCGGCCATCCGTGGCGAGCGATCGTGCCATCGCGGCGCCGACACGGGCGCGCCCGTATGGCAGGCGTGCCGGCGCGGCGATTGCTGTGATTGATGGTGATTCCATCCGATCGCGACAAACACGGTCGTTTCTTTGACGGGCGGCTGTCGTTTTTCGTGGGTCGGTTTCAATGTCGTAATCGCCAATGAGACATCCGATCGTCGTCGTTGTCCTGTGCACATTGTTTACGTCGTCCATCCACGGTCAGGCGACTGACGCGGTCGTCGGCGTACGGCGCGACGTTACCGTCACTGCCGACTGCAAGCGCGTCCGGATGCGGTCTCCGGAACAGGCGGAAGAAGGCATTCGCGTCTGTCGCGAAGCGGTTGAGGCTGTCAACCAGCTGCCGCCAGACGCGGTGCGGGAGCGCAGCGCGGCGCACGGCTACCTTGGCGATGCGCTGCTGCTGGCCAGGCAATGGCAGGACGCAATTGATGAATACCAGCTTGCGATCAGGATCGATCCGGCGAGCGGCGGTGTGCATGCCGCAGAGCTGATGGGGCTGACAGCGGTTGCGTACTTGAACCTTGGCGACCTCGTGGAAGCCGATCGCGCCGCGACCGCGGCGATCGAGAATGTCGACGCGTTGATGACCACAAGTCCCGGCGACCGCCGGGTGTCGGTCATGACCCTGCGGACACTGCTCTCCGTTCACGCGCGCGTCAAACAATTGCAGGGTGACGCCGCCGGGGTCGAACGCCTCGCCCAGAAGGCGGCTGCCCTCGATTCATCGAAATAGCCGGTCGTCCTCCGATTAGTGGTATTGATCATGGCGCCCGGCGCGGCGCCTGGCAGTCTCACCGCCGTTCGGAGGAGCTTCGATGATACGCAGGACCGTCACCGCCATTGTGCTCGCAGCAATACTGTTCGCCGCGAAGGCGAGTTTCGCTCAGGTGGCCTGCACGCGCGAGGGCCTGCAACGCGCGGCTGATCTCTACGTCACGGCCCAGACCAGCGGAGACACCTCGGGCCTCCCGCTCGCCACGGGGCTCGGGTACATGGAGAATGGGGCACCCGCGAACATCGCCGACGGCGTCATCAAAACGGCGATGAAGATCGATCACCGCCGCAGCATCGTGGATCCGTCGACCTGCCAGACGTTCACGGAGGTCATCGTGACCGACAAGGCGAAGCCGTACGTCCTCGGCACGCGCCTTCGCGTGAATCACGACAAGATTGCCGAGATCGAAATTCTCTGGACCACGACCGGGTACTGGTTGTTCAACGCCGACGCGTATCTGAAGTGGTCGTCGTCCGAGAAGTGGGATCCGATCCCGGCCAGTCAGCGCGACACGCGAGCGACGCTCGTCGCCGCGGCCAACGCGTATCTCGATGCGTTTCTCGAAGGGAAGAAGGATCTGGTGCCGTGGGGCTATCCCTGCAACCGAACCGAGGGAGGTGCCCATACCGGAAACGGTTCGCCCATGGACAGCTGCGACGTTGGCGTCCCGAGTGGCGTGAACATCGCCAACCGCCGGTTCATCGTCGACGAGGCGACGGGCGTGGTCACGGTGTTCTGCACGTTCGGCGCTGGCAATGCCAATGGTGGCAGCGGCGCTCCCGACACGCACACGTTCCGCATCGAAAACGGCAAGCTGCGGTATGTGCACACCCTGACCCACCTCCTGCAGGCGAACTTCCGGGGCGGCGGCGCTGGCGGTCGCGCCGGTGGCGCGCCACCGACCACGCAGCCGTAGAGTGTCCCCGTCGTCGCGAGCGGGATCGCAGAAATTGCGTACCGAAAACCAGACCGGGTCTAGTTTTTCGGGAGAAAAACCAGACCCGGTCTGGTTTTTTGGACGGGTGGCTGCCCGGGCCGTGACGATCATCCTGGCTCTGGTGACGGGCGCTGACGCGCAGGACTACAAGGGGAAGTTCACTGCCAGCGTCTACGCGGCAGACCATCACGTCACCACTGATCTCAACGTCCGCTATTCATCGCGTCACGTGACCGGATGGATCGGTTGGTACGGTCCCCAGAGCGACGTTCATCAGAGCCGGATGGGCGTCGAGTACGATCTGAAGCGGTCCTGGCTGACCCTCGTCCCTTCCGCGCAGTTGGCGTCACGGTCGTTCGTCGGCGGCTCGGTCTATTCAGAGATCGGAACCCGCTGGTATCTGGTGGCGGGCGCTTCCCGGACCAATCTCAAGCCTTACGCCAACCTGACGTTCGATCCCAACGAGTCGTGGCAACTCGGCGGCGGTCTTCACTACGGGAATACTGACAGCGTCGCCGTGTTCACCATCTGGGACAACCGTCTCGATACCGGCCAGCAGAACTCACACCTCGTCATCCGCCATTACCTACCGCACGCCGAGCGACTGACCCTCGACCTCTCGTACAAGTCCGGTCACGGAAACACCGGCGAGTTCGTACGCGGGTCGGCCGAGGCAGTGGAGTACGACTGGCATCGCTGGTTCGTGAAGCTGGCCCGCGATGCGCAGGTCAACTTCACGCCCCAGACGATGTGGCGCACCGGCGCCGGCATCCGGTTCTGACGCCTCCGCGTCGCCCTTCGTCGGCGGTCGCACACCCCACCGGCACTCTTTGTGCTGCCGATCCCGGCAGCGTCGATCCATGCCCGATCTGCGCCCGAATCCTGTGGCGTGACGACCGGGGTCACCAAATGTCGTGGCGGCGTGGTGATCCCCCACTGTCTGAGGAAGCGATGCAACCTGGCGCCTCAAGCGATATCACGCGAACGCTGTTGTCCGTGCTCGTCATCGGCGCCCTCCTGATCGGCAGCATCTGGACGCTGCTGCCGTTCCTCAGCGCGTTGATCTGGGCTGCGACCATAGTCATCGCCACCTGGCCATTGCTGCTATGGGTGCAACGGCTCTTCGGCGGCCGGCGGTCGCTCGCCGCGGCCACGATGACCTGCCTCGTGCTCCTCGCGGTGATTGCCCCCGTCGTCGTGTCGATCAGCACACTCTTCGAGACGTTTCAAAGCAGTCCGGCAGTCATCACCGATTTTCTTGAACGCGGCCTGCCGCCGCCGCCGGAGTGGGTGGCGAAACTGCCGTTCGTCGGCGACTCTGTGTCGGAGAGTTGGCAGTCGCTCGCCGCAAGCGGACCCGACGAGCTGCGGGCGAGGGTTCAACCGTACGCGCGGTCGGCCGCCGCAGTGGCGATTGGCGCGACGGGCGGCATCGGTCGGACCGTCGTGCTGATCTTGCTTACGGTGATTCTGGTCGGGCTCTTGTATTCCGGTGGCGACACCGCCGCGCGTGGCGCGCGGGCGTTCGCTCACCGGCTGGCCGGCGATACCGGCGAGCGGGCCGTCGTGCTCGCCGGTCAAGCGATCCGCAGCGTCGCGCTCGGCGTCGTTCTCACCGCACTCGTTCAGTCAATCCTCGCCGGCATCGGCCTGTGGGTGTGCGGCATTCCGCACGCTGGCGTGCTCAGCGCGTTCGCGTTCGTACTCGGCATCGCGCAGATCGGACCGCTTCCGGTGCTGGCCGCGTCGATACTCTGGCTGTATTGGATTGGCAGTTCCGGGTGGGCGATCACGCTGCTGGTGTGGACAGTGCCAGTGATTTCACTGGACAACGTGTTGCGTCCCATCCTGATCCGCCGCGGCGTCGAATTGCCGATTCTGCTGATCATGGCCGGTGTGATCGGCGGACTCATCACCTTCGGGGTTGTCGGCCTGTTCATCGGGCCCGTCGTCCTGGCTGTGACTTATACACTTGCACGGGAATGGGTCAATACAGGCCCGGCGCCCACCGAACCGTCGCCCCGCGAAACACCGCTCGGCGTCTGACGCGCCCTAGGTGCCAGTTCGTGGACCTTTCGGCGCGGACTCGGCGCCCGGCGGTTCCTTGAACGGCTCCAGCGGAATACGCTCGTACCGCACGTCAATGATCTGGAGTTCTTCGACGGCGCCAGGCGCGTGCAGGACGACGGTGTCACCCGGCCCTGACTTCATGAGCGCGCGCGCCAGCGGCGACACCCAGCTGATGTAGTGGCGGTCCAGGTCGATCTCGTCGAGGCCGACAATTCGTGCGACCCGTTCGGTTCCGGCGGAGTTGCTGTATGTGACCGTCGCGCCGAAAAAGACGCGCGCCGCTGCCGGTCCTTGCCGCGGCGCTTCCGGGTCGACCACTTCTGCGGCGTCGATCCGCTTCGTCAGAAAGCGAATACGCCGGTCGATCTCGCGCAGGCGCCGCTTGCCGTACTGATAGTCGGCGTTTTCGCTGCGATCGCCATTTGCGGCGGCCCATGCCACCACCTGGGTGACAGCCGGGCGTTCCCTGGTCAGCAGAAACTTTCGTTCGTCGAGCAGGCGTTGCAATCCGCCGGGGGTGATGTAGTTCTTCGCGGGGGTAACCTGGGCAGGACCCGTTTCGTCAGCCCCATCCTCTGACTCATCATCGACGTCCGGATCGGGGTCCTTCGTGAACGGCTTACGCATGCGTGTATCGATCTAATCACGAGCACGCGGTCCTGACGACCAACAACCTGGCTGGGGCGAACAAAAGGTTGGCCAGCCAAAGACTGCGCGCCGCGCCGCGGACACGCTCGCGGCGAGTCACAAGTGTGGCGGCGGGGTGGCCAGTCTGGTTATGCGCTGCTTATGAGGCCAGCAACTGTTCGGGAGTGAAGTTGCGGAACTGCCAGACCTGCTGTTCGTCGATCGCCAGCTCAATCGCGCGAGCCTTCACATCGACGCGCGGCTCGGCGAACGGCAACAAGGTCGACTTGCCGAACAGGCCTGACGCACGGACGATGAGGTAACAGATGCGCTGCTGCGTCCGGTCGATGACGAAGCCGCGAAGGCGACCCAAGGTCCGGCCGGCTCCGCAAACCGTCATGTCGGTGCCGCGCAATCCCGCGATAACTACTTCATCCGGCTCGACCACCTGGAATTCACATTCCATGGTCACCGACGCAGCAATCTGGTTGCCATCGATAGCCCATCCGTTGTCGCGGATGGGATTGTGGAGTTGGCTCGGCGGCCGGATTTGTGTAGTCGAGTCGATCTCGGACTGGCTCTCGTGAGACCAGCTACGGCGAGTGATCCGAGTTGCCGCGCTGCGACACGATCCAACTCTGGCTGACCGACAGGCCGTCGACGGGATTCGCCGCCTTACGTCTTCCTAGTGTTCGCAGGAGGATACCGATCGCGACAATCCCTACTGCCACTGTTCCCACGAGCCACATGTCGAGAGTGTAGCAGGGCCGTGTCGCCGCCAGGTAACAACAAACGAGGCCGCATCAGACCTCCTGGCGTCCAAAACTGAGGGTGCGGTCCGACGACCTACAATGTGCGGCACGCAGCGACATCGAACCGGCTGGTTGCGAACGATCGGAACGGTGGCGTCGATTGCGGTCGGTGGAAGGTGATCCCATTATGTGCTTCGCCGCGGCCGCATTCTCACGCACCTGCCGGCTGCTGTTCGTGTTCTCGCTGTGCGCGACCCTCGACGCCTTCAGCCAGAGTCTCGAGGTCGACATCGCCGCCCTGACGCGCGGCGCGTCAGACGTGGTGGTTGGGACCATTACCGATGTGACCAGCCGCATGGGCACGAACGCCGACGGCGATCACCTGATCTACTCGGACCTGGCCGTCGACGTGTCCGACACCCTCAAGGGTGAGCTGCGCGGCAGCATCACGATCACAGTCGAAGGCGGGGACGTTGGCGGCCTGGTGCTGAGTGTGTCGGACATGCCGACGCTGGGACGCGGCGATCGCGCCCTGTTCTTCCTCGCTCGGACCGCCGGCGGCGAATGGATGCCATTTGGCCGCGGCAGTGGAGTGATGAAAATCGACGCGGCCGGTCGGCTCAACGAGGGTCCGCTCACGTTGGACGACGCCCGCGCGCAGATTCGTAGCGCTCGTTGAACGCCCGCCCCGAGCGTCACGCGCGGTGCCGCGGGCCAAGCCCGCGCTACGATAGCCTCGCCGGCCCTGAAGGCCCACGCTAGTGCCCCGACCGAGGCGTTCTGCCCGCTTGTACGCACCGGCGCACCAGCGCGAATCCGTATGGCGCTCCGGAAAACCGCCTTGATCCGCGCCCCTCAGCTCCGCCGCCGGAGAGGGCGGCTATGCCAAAACACTTGCCACGGTTTTCCTCCGGCCATACGGACTCGCACTGGCGCCGTGTGGCGCGGTGCCGCGGGGCACCACGCCACGGCCACAACACCAGGTGGCAGCCTCGCTACGTGTGGCGTGTCGCCAGGCCAACGCTGATCAACGGTTTGCCGAGTAGAGGATGCCCGTGTACTGCATCTCCTCCCAGGTCTGATCGCCCCACCGTACGTCGACTGACGGATCCGGATTGGCGCGGTTGGCGGGCGAATTGTCGTACCACGCGGTGGAGACGATCCGGGCCCCGCGTGGCACCCGCAGCGGTTCCTTGAACATGTAAAAGGTCTGCCAGTTGAAGTCGTACTTCGGGACCGAGAGGATTGTTCGCGACGTGCCGTCCGGAAGCGTCAGCTCGTAATTCCAGCGCTTGCCGCGGACGTGCGTGTGCGGGAAGAGACCCCAGACGATGCCGTCCTGTGCGAACGTCACGTCGGTCGACACCGCCTGGCTGGCGCTGCCGGCCGGAATCAGCAGCCTGGTGTTGAGAAATGCCGTCGCCCGCAGTTCGGTCGCCGGCGGCTGCTTCGCGAAGATCAATCCGACCTTCGAGCGATCCGTCCCGGCCTTGCCGATCGCGGTGTAATGCATCTGAAAGTGCAGCACGCCACCCGGCGGCAACCGCAGCGCCGTGCCGACCGGGAATACTTGCGGGTCCGTACCGGGTGCGTACGTGGCGATCAGCCGGCTCGGTCCCGGGGAACGCTGCGGCGGCCGCAGCCCTGCCTGTCGCGGCGGAAGCTGGTTGTCCTCGCGATTCAATTGCAGGATCGGAGCCGGCGCGCCCGGTTCCACCGGGGCTTCGTAATACACCAGGATGTGATGCACCAGGGCACGGTTGCCGGGCCGTGCTTCGACCGCCTGCAGCCACTTTGCCTCGGTGAATCCGGTCGGGACGTAGAAATTCTCGTACTCGATCGTGCCGCTGGCCGGCACGGCGTATGGTTCGGGAAGCTCGAAGACCTGGTCGGGAGTCCCGATCCGCCAGCCGTCCGCGAAGGTCGGTGGTGGCGCCAGTTCTGCCGGATTCCCGAGCGGCGCGCCGCCCGCGACCCACTGGGCGATCAGATCCTTCTGCGCTGGCGAGAGGCGCCGCTCGTTGGCGAACGTGCCCGGCGGGGCATCGGCGTGCCACGGCGGCATCGTGCCGTCGGCGACACGGCGCGCGATCGCCTGCGCCCACGGGCGGGCGTCCGTGTAGGTAAGGAGCGACATCGGCGCGATCTCGCCCGGACGATGACAGGTCACGCAATTGGCGAAGAACACCGGAGCGATGTCGTGCGCGAACGTGGGGACGGGACCGCTTTGCGGCAGTTGCGCCTGTAAGGCGACGGCAGCACCGCAACAGGCGAGGGCACCCGCAAGCGCGAGCCGGAGCGTGTGATGCGGCATGCCGATGAGCATACGCCCGAAACGCCGATCGCGCCGGGTGCGCCTCGAGGGGCAAGCAGATGTCGACGCCGGGCCCACAAGCGCGTATCGTGTGGCGGAAAGGATTGCCATGAGACGCGTCATCGTCGTCACTCTGTTCGCCGTCGCCGCGTCACTGGGGGTGCCGGAGACGGTTCACACACAGACGGCCAGTCTGAAGAGCGAACTGCTCAAGGATTGGACCGAGTTGAAACCCGTGATGATGGCGATTGCGGCGGCGATGCCGGAGGAGAAGTTCACCTACAAGAGCACGCCGGCGCAGCGCGATTACGGCCAGCAGATCATGCACGTTGCCGGCGGCAACATGATGTATCTGCGCTTTTTCGGCGGCAAAGCCGTCGCGCCCGCCTTCAACGCCAACGCGAAATCGAAAGCCGACATCATGCAGGCGCTGGCGGCGTCGTTCGATTTTGGCGAGGCGCTGATCCGCGAGCAGAGCGACGCCTCGATGCTCGAGATCGTGAAGACCAATCAGTTTCTCGGGCCGTCATCGAAGGCCCGGGTCATCTACTTCCTGATTGGGCACACGTGGGACATCTACGGCCAGATGGCCGTGTACCTGCGACTCAACGGCATCGTGCCCCCGAGGAGTGACCGACCGTAGCAGCGCGTGCCAGCGCGCGATGCAAACGACCGTGGCGTGGCCTCGTTCAGGGGCGGCACTCGAAGCTGGCTGAATCCTCCGGATTGCCCTGTCCCTTGTACTGCGCGTGCAGGGGATACGCGCAGAGCGGCCGGCTGCGGCCGGGGAACGCTCGGCCGGTAGCCTTCAGGCTTTCGGGCGGCGTCCCCTGTTCGACCCATTGCACCAGCGCCGACAGCGCATCGAACGTATCGAGCGACGGGCCGCCGCCGCAATGTCCCGCCCCCGGAACCAGGAACAGTCGACTCCAGTTCCTCACCTGATCGGGCCCGCCGTTCGCCTGTGTCATGCGCTGGTAGTAGTCCATCGTATCGAGCGCCGAGAACCAGGGATCGCTCACGCCGTGCCAGAAGATCAACTTGCCGCCACGGCCCGAAAACGTGTTCAGGTTGGTCCAGCGCGATGACGTGCTCAGCCCGCTCGCCGGATTGGATTGCGCCTGCTCGACGGCGGCGTCGACGTCCATGCCGATCGTGTTCGCGGCGCCGCCGATCACCTGGCCGCCGTGCAGCAGACCAGGCAACCCCTGCGTATTCGCCAGACCTGTATCCCAGGCAAAGCCCGGATACACCTGCCGGCCTTTTGAATCTTTCGGGCCGCCAAACGCCTTCTCGAGCGTCGTCGCCTGGGCCATGGAGAGACAGCCATCTTGCTTCGCGCCACTGCACACGAGAGTCTTCGGATCGAACTTGCAGGCGTTGACGTTGAAGATTAGCCCGTCCTTGATGCCGTCGTTGGCGTCGCAGGCGCTGACGATGCCGTCGATCACCGTTTTCTTGTCGCTCTCGGACAGGGCGTCGCGCGTTGCCGGCTGGCCCTGGGCGTTCTTTGGAGCGATCTCGTTCAACGTCACCGCAACCCAGCGATCGCCGATGCCGGAGTAGTCGGTCCGCATCGCCGGCGCGCCGGCGACGACGCCGTCGAACAGCAGGGGATACCGCTGCGTCATCAGCATCGCTTCGCGGCCGCCAGTAGAACAGCCGACAAAGTACGAGCGGTCGGGCGCCTTGCCGTAGTGCAGCGCGATGATTCGCTTGGCGATCTCGGCCACGCGGCCGATCGCCGCGTACGCGAAGTCGAGGTTCGCCTGCTGGTCCTGCATGAAGCTGCCGTCGAATGTGCCGGTGCCCTGATGGCCGGTGTCGGTGCTGACGACAGCAAAGCCGCGGGCGAGCGCTGACTGATCGCCCGCCGCTGATGTACCCAGTGGGGCGCCGACCGTTCCATTGAGCCCGCCGCCGCCCTGGAACAGAAATCGACCGTTCCAGTTCTCTGGCAACGCGACGGCGAACCCGATGCCATAGGTTGCGCCCGCCGCGCCGGCGCGACGATCGATCACTCCGTCCATCCGGCAGTATGCCGGTAGATTGCTCGCCACCGGCGGGCCTCCACCGCGGCCTGCCGGCAAGGGGGCGCCGGCGGACATCCATTCGGTCTTCGTGACGGCCAGCGCGACGCCCTCGACCCGAAGTTGACGGAGTGCGTCACACGCTGCCGGCGTCGTCCGGGATGTCTGTGCGGCGGCGCCGGAGACGCAGAGCAACAAACCGCCCAGAACCATGCTGACGATGCGCATCATCAACTCTCCTCGATGTGCCGGTCTTCTCCGGCGGCCTCGCGATGAACCGGAATCATAGCCTCAGGACGTTACTGACGATGCCAAAACGCGAAAGTCGTGGCAGCGGTGCGTCACCCACGTTTGCGGGTTGACGGTCGCTGACAGGTGACTGGCCCGGGAAGCGCAGCAACGCTAGAATCGCTGCTTTATGGTCGGGCGCACCATCGCGCACTATCGGATTCTCGAAAAACTCGGCGCTGGCGGGATGGGCGAGGTGTTCAAGGCGGAAGACCTCTCGCTCGGCCGCCTGGTGGCGCTGAAGTTCCTGCCGCCGGCGATGGCCAACGATCGCCACGCGATAGAGCGGTTGCGGCGCGAGGCGCGCACCGCGTCGATTCTCAACCATCCGGGAATCTGTACGATTCACGCGATCGAGGAAGTCGACGGCCAGCAGTTCATCGCGATGGAACTGCTCGACGGAGAACCGCTGTCGCACCTGATCGCGGCCGGACCGATGCCGATGGCGACGCTGCTGCCGCTCGCCATGCAGATCGCCGATGCGCTCGACGCCGCTCATCGTCACGGCATCCTCCACCGTGACATCAAGCCGGCGAACATCTTCGTGACCAGGCGACACCAGGCGAAGATTCTCGATTTCGGACTGGTGAAGATGGCCGGTCAGGCCGGCGACGATCGCACGGACGAGGTGACGATGGGCGCGGATCTGCTGACCACCACGCCAGGACTCACCGTCGGGACGGTGGCGTACATGTCGCCGGAACAGGCGCGCGGTGAGGAACTCGACGCCCGCACCGACCTGTTCTCGTTCGGTGTCGTGCTCTACGAGATGGCGACGGGGCGACGTGCCTTTGGCGGTACCACCACGGCAGTCGTGTTCGACGCGATCCTCAATCGCATGCCGCCGCCGGCCATCGAGGTGAGCGCGTCCGTTCCGGCCGAATTCGATCGCATCATCAGCAAGGCCGTCGAAAAGGAACGCGAGCTGCGCTACCAGACCGCGCTCGATCTCGGCACTGACCTGCAGCGCCTGAAGCGCGCAACCGAGTCGTCCGGGCGCATCAGCGCGTCAGGTTCGGTGGCGCATGCATCCGGCGTCCACGCCGCGCCGTCGGGCGGGTTCTCCGCGCCGGGCCTGGCCGCCGCATCCGCATCTGCAATACCTCCTGGTTCGTCGCCATCGATGGCGATTCCGCAGTCTCCGCCTTCCCCTTCCGGTGCGGTCATGACTGCGGGCGCGTCGGGCTGGTCGAAGACGATCACCATCGGCGCGGTGTTCGTGATCATCGTGTTGATCGCCACCATCTCGTATCTGAGCGGACGGATCCAGGAACGCAGTGCGACGACGCCACCGTCCGAGGCGAGCCCTCCGACCTCGGTGCCGGCGGCCGCTGTGCCGACCGGAACCGACAAGACGCCGGCAGCAGTCCCGGCAGTAGCAGCGCCGCAACCAGCGGTCCTGTCGCCCACGACGCCGGCAGTAGCGGCGCGGGCACCGGCGCCGGGTCGATCGGCCATGCCGCCGGCAACCGTGGCGCCCGATGACGCGGCGGCCAGAGCGGCAGCCACGGCCGTGGCGAGCGAGCTTGAAGAAATTCGCGGCAGGATGGCGTCCAGGCAATATGCGGACGCGATCGCGTCGGCTCAGTCGTTCATCGAGCGATACCCCGCGCATCGCCTGACGCCGGACGCGTACATGGTGCTCGGCGACGCATACGAGGCATCGAATCGCAACGCCGAGGCCGCTGCGTCGTACGTCACGGTGGTCGAGAAGTTCAAGACGAGCGCGCGCGCCCCGGAGGCGCTGTTCCAGCAGGCGCAGCTGGTGCTCCGGTCGCGGCAGCCGCAGCGGGAGGCGGCCGCACGACAGCTGTTCACGCAGGTCGCGGAGGAGTACTCGAAGTCCGACTGGGCGCTGCGGGCGCTGCTCGCACGGGCGCAGATCGAGGAGCGGACGCGCGACCGCGTTCTGGATCCGTCGATGGGCAGTGTGCCGATCGCGCTGCAGACCTATCGGGCGATCGCGGAGCGCTATCCGGCTCAGTCGGAAGACGCGTTGTGGAAGATGAGCGAGATTCTCGAGGACCTCGATCGCTATCCGCTGCAGGCGCAGGCGCTCACCGAGTTGGTCACTCGGTTTCCGCAGACGAAGTACGACGCGTACTGGAAGCTGGGCGAAGTGCGCGAACGTCGATTGCAGGACAAGCCCGCCGCCCTCGACGCCTACTCGAAGGTTCCGCCTTCGTCACCGAAGTATCGCAACGCCGAAAGGAAAGTGCAGGACCTCAGGAAGCACTGAACGAGTGTGACGTGCCGCGCCTGCATGGCGCGGAGCGGATGATCAGCCAGCCGTATCGCCACGCGCTCCATCCAGCCGAGCGCGGTCCCGTGTCGACAACGGTTCGATCCGGAGGCCGTCGGCGGACGTCGCGTGCACGAGCGCAGCGGGAGCGGGAAGGTGCAGGCCAACCGATTCATCGAACAGGAACGCGACGTCGTACTGCGTGCGCGGCCCTGTGGTTGACGGAACGCACCGGACGACGCGGCCGGCGGCGTGAATTTGCCGTTCGAAGGCAAGTTCAAGAGTCAGGCGCGCACCGGTTCGGATGCTCCGGTCCGCGCGTTTCAACAGGTAGTGCTCCGGGCGGATTTCGGTTCGAAGCAGCGCGCCACGCGACGACACGTCCAGCAGAAGCGCCTGTTCGTTCCCCAACCGCACGAGCGAGATCCACGGCACCTCGTGATTCGCGAAACGCGGATCGCTGCGACGTTCCACACCCCGATGGCGCTCCGCATCGGTGCGTGCCGATGCGAGCTCGGCCCGGAGTTCCCTGGCGCGTGCCAGATACGTGACGACGTCCTCGGCGAACGCGTCGGGATGGCACGCCGGTGGCTCAAAGGCCGGCGACACCGGCCGGCGCTTCCACAGGAATGGCGAACGCTTTTGCACCTGGGCGGCCTTGTTCTGGTCGTTGTTCCCGTCAGCGACGACGAGATCAGGAATGCCGAGAATCTGGACGTGTCGTGCACCGGGTATGGTCGCCAGATAGGCGACGAGGTAGTCCTCCACAGCCGGCATCAGAGGGGGGACGAGGATGACGTCCGGGATGCTCAGATCAATCGAGGCGAGACCTGCCTCGAGTGACCCGGCAACGACGAGCTCGTCGGATATGCGCGTGCTGAGCGCGTTCCGCAAGGCGTCGGCATGTGCCGAATCGGGCAGAACGACAAGGAGCCACGACATCCAGACGCGCTGCTATCACGTCGCGTGCCTGATTGCATACGAGCCCGTCTTGTGCCCCCTAAACTCCTGTCCGGTCAGCCGTTGACAGCGGATGACGATCGGCAACGTGCTGTCGAGCGGGTGAAGGAGGTTGCGCGGGCAGTTCAGATTCTGGCGTCACACGGTTAGTTTCGTGATCGAACGTCAGACACCGGCAGCTCGCAGACTCGTTCGTTGCGGTGAAAGTTATTCCCGCATCCCGCGTACGAACTGCGCAAGGTCTTCGTCGTTCAGATCGGAGACAGCCCAGAAGGACATTCCCGCAGCGTGCCATCGCCGCACGTGAAATCCACGGACCACGAATGACTCGGTCTCGTTCGGCTGCCGCCCGTCGTCCGGGTACACCATGACGTTGATGGTGTGCTTGCGGTGTTGATACACCAGCGCCGCCACCGGCCGTCCCTGGAGATAATCGAGGCGACCTCCGAGCAGCGGGAACCCTCTGCCGGCAAGGTCGACCACCGGCGGCGAGAAGTCCAGCTTGCCGAGGAACCATGGCTTGACGGTGTGCTGGTCGGTCGACTCCACGTCGAACAGGTGATCGGCCATCAGCGAACGCACGTGACTGTCCACGACTTCGGCCACGACAGCCTCGCGACGGATCGCGTCGGACCGGAACACAATGACGCCCGCGCCGATTGACAGCACCAGCAGCGCTGCGGCAGCAAACATGGTCGCTCGGCGAACGCTCCTGACACGCTCGGCACGTCCGATCAGCTGACTCCGCAATCGTTCGGGAGCTCGGTACATGGGAGCACTGCGGATCAGGTGACCGAGCGCTTCACGCTCGGACAGGTGTCGCCGACAGTCCGGGCAATCTCGAACGTGGTCGCTCAACGCGTTCGTTGACGGCGCGTCGAGCTCACGATCAATGAAGGCGTCCAGCTGCTGCCTGAGGTCGATGCACGTCAACGCAGTGTCTCCATGCTTGCGGTCAGCTTCAACACGCCCATCAGGCGTTCCCGCCCCCGGGCGAGGCGCGACATCACCGTTCCAACCGGGATGCCGACTACAGACGCGATTTCCTTGTAGGAGAGTCCTTCGAGCTCGCGCAAGACCAGCACCTCACGGAAGTCGCCGGGCAACTGTTCGAGCGCCTCCCTGACCCGCAGCACCGTGTGCTGCCGCACCAGTCGCTCCTCCGGATCGAGCTCGTCGTCGACCAGCACGACGTGCGGCGAGTCTGCGGCGATCGTCTGCGGCAGACCCTGATGACGCCGCGACAGGCGGCTGAACCAGGTGTTGCGGACGATGGTGAACAGCCACGCGCGGGCGTTGTCGTTCCGGAAGGATGAGAAAAAACGCATTGCGCGCACGCACGCGTCCTGGACGACATCTTCCGCCTCGGCGTCGTCTCTGGTCAGCCAGCGCGCGTAATTGAAGGCCGCGTCGAGGTGTGGCACGACCGTCTCTTCGAAAGTACCCATTGCCATCGGTCTTCCGTAAAAGACCCCGGAAGCCGTGGTTTTATTCCCGGAATACAGACGAGGGGCGGCAGGTCTTTACTGACATGACTGTTGTCGGACGCCTGCACCCGCTGCTGATTCACTTCCCGATCTCCCTGCTACTCCTTGCCGCTGCCGCCGAAGCCGTGGCGCTGACCACGAAAGCGGCACGGTGGCGCTTTGTTGCCGTCGTCATGGTCCGCGGGGCAGCGCTGTTCGCTGTCGTGGCCGTATTCGCCGGTTGGCAGCTGGCGGCCACTATCGGACTGGGGGGCTCGTCCGTCCTCGAGTGGCACCGGTGGTTCGGCACGGTCGCCGCCGCTCTGGCAGCAGTCGCTGCGCTGGCGACTTCGACGCGGGAGAACGCGTTCGGTTCGCCCGCGCTCATCTACCGCATAACGCTCTTCGCCGCCGCGGCGCTCATGAGCGCCGCGGGCCATCTCGGGGGAGTGCTGGTATGGGGTGCGGACTTCCTGCGCCTGTAAAGGAGGCAACGTGGAACGAAATCAGAACGATTTGGATCGAAGAAATTTCCTGAAGTGTATGGCGTGGGTTGGAACGGGAGCGGTGTGGACCATGTCCGGCGGGTCACTCTCAGGGGCACCGCTCGAACACTTCCGACCAGGCGCGCGACTGATGAACGGCGGCGGAGCCCTTCGTTTCGTCCAAATCAGTGACACCCACATCGGATTCGACAAGCCGGCGAACACCGACGTTGTCGCCACGCTGCGAGCGGCGATGCTCAGGATCAAAGAGGCGCCGGACCCACCCGCGTTCCTTCTGCACACCGGAGATCTGACGCACCTGTCGAAGGCCGCGGAATTCGACACGCTGGAGCAGGTGCTCTCCGAGTTGTCGATTCCTGTGTTCTATGTGCCGGGGGAGCACGACATCCTGGAGGACGACGGGAAGAGCTACCTGCAGCGGTTCGGAAAAGGAACGCTCGGCACGGGTTGGCGGAGCTTCGATCATGGTGGCGTGCACTTCGTCGGCCTGGTCAATGTCGTCAATCTCAAAGCCGGCGGCCTGGGGACACTCGGGACGGAGCAGCTCGAATGGCTGGAGAAGGACCTTCGCCACGTCAAGAGCAGTACGCCGGTGGTTGTGTTTGCGCACATTCCGTTATGGTCGATATACCCCGAGTGGGGCTGGGGCACTGACGACAGCGAGCGGGCGCTGTCCTATCTCAAACGGTTCGGATCCGTGTCGGTGCTGAATGGCCACATTCACCAGGTCATGCAGAAAGTCGAGGGACACGTCATGTTCCACACGGCGATGTCGACCGCCTTTCCGCAACCTGCGCCCGGTGCGGCGGCGTCGCCAGGACCACTGAAGGTGCCGGAGGATCGCCTGCGCAAGATCCTCGGCCTGTCGCGGATGACGTTCCATGACGTCAACCATCCGATCGCGATTACCGACGTTCCCCTCGAGTCGGAGATGCCGGCCGCCGACGCGTCAGCGGTGATGATCGACAACTTCAGTTTCGCACCGGTCGCCACGACCGTCACAATCGGCACGACGGTTACATGGATCAACCACGACGACGTCCCGCATAACGTCGTGAGCACGGGCGGGCAATTCAAATCGACCGTCCTCGACACGGGCGATCAGTTCTCGCACCGCTTCGACACCCCCGGCACCTACAGCTACTTCTGCACGCTGCATCCGCGGATGACCGGTCAGGTCCTGGTGCAGTGATGCGGCAGCGTCAGGAATACACCGGTGCGCAATGTGGTCTTGCTTCATAGACGGTTCGCGATTGGGCGGCTCGTCACGGAGAAAGGGCACACCATGTACAGAGTTCTAGTTGCGGCCGGTCTGGTCGCCACGAGCATCGGAATCACCGGCTGCGGCAGCTACGCCTCTTCGCCAACGACCCCTGGCGACGGATCGCCGCCGCCCGCCGGCGCGGTGGTCATCGACGTTCTCGGCGAGCACGGCGACCGTTCGTTTTCACCCAACCCCGCCACCGTACCGGCGGGAACGACTGTGGTCTGGCACAACGCCGACGGGGAGACTCATCGCGTCGTCCTCGATGATCGCCAGCTGGATACGGGCAACATCGCGCCAGGCGCGTATAGCGCTCCGATGACGCTCCGGGCGGCCACTCCGTACCATTGTTCGATTCATCCGACCATGGTCGGGATGCTGACACGCGGAGTCACTGAATCGGAGGCCGAATCGACGGGGACGAGCTCGGCCCCGACTGCCGGGTACTAGCCGGCTACCACGCCGCATTGCCTGAGACGTACAAGACGAATATGCGCATCGAACGCGTCGCGTCATCGCGCGTTCATGCTCGTGGCCACGGCGAGAGGCTGGCGTACATCGTCACGCTCGCCGTCCTCTATCGCCGGAATCGAAGCGCGCTGCGACCTGGAGGATCGAGGCGGGAGTCGCGCCCAGTGAATTGGGATCACGCGTTATTTGTTATGTGGCGTCGCCAGCGGCCGTTTAGCCACAAACACGGCCACCGCAGTTCCGATCGCCTCCGTGACGGCTAGCAGTATCGCCGTGATCGCAAACCACAGTCGTGAGCCGCGGTTGACGTGGCTCACGTGGTCGGCTCCAGGCACCAGGAAATGCGCAATCACGCCGAACACGAAGGCGCCAGCGAGTGTCACCGCTATCAGCCAATATCCGGCGCGTGGCCTGACTCGCGTTACCGCAAGACCGACCACGGGTCCGGCCAGAATGACGATGAAGACGAACAGCGTCGCGGCAGGAGCGAGCGGCACGTGCGCCCGCCGGTGGATGTCACCGTGCACGAGGGAGATGGCGAGGTGGGCGACGACAATCAGCGCCAGCCATCGCCGACTGGATTGGCGGGGCACATCCATGTTGGATAGCCTACAGAGGCGGCTCGAACGTGACAAACGCTTCCCGCGTCATCTCACTGCGAACGGGGTAGCATGTCGGCTGACGTGCCACTGGTCTACCAGGGAGATACGGGCGCCGGCTACGTGCTCATCGAGGGTCGTGGCCACCTCAATCTGGATGATTGGGCCACGGCTATCGCTGCTCAGATCGAGGACGGCCATTGGCAGTCGCCAACCGTCTTCGACATCTGCGATCCGTTCGCGGAGCTATCGATGGCGCATACGGCTGCCGTCATCGCCCGGTCGGTGAGAGAGCTGATTGGTGAGCACGGGCAACGCGGTCCTCTCGCCATTGTGATGGCGAATCACGAACTCTACGAGGAGGGACGTGCCTACGTCGATACGGTTCGCCCTGCTTTGCCGCATCGCCTCGAAGTATTCGCGACGCGTGCCGAGGCGATTGCGTGGTTGAGCGGCCTGTCGGAGCCACGACGCGACGGCTGATGTCATTTCGACGAAGCCTCCCGCCGCGCCGCTGCCGTCGTCCACGTAATCGATCGGGCACCCGCACCGAACGCTGAGCGGCACGGATCTGTTGCCGGGCAGAGATCCGTCTGTCCGCGGGCAGAGTAGCGGTGCGAACTTTCCCTGCCGGTCTCGGATCTGCGCTACCTCGGCTTTTGCTGTTCTGTTCGCCGATGCAGGTCACGTTGTGGCGGCTTCGCGATCCGGCGGGTATCGCGACCCGTTGTGCGCTCGTGGCACTTGAAGGACCGCTGTGCGAGTTGAGGCTTGAGCGGGGCGAGGACATCATCTACAACGACCGTTACCCCAACGTCGATGTCGCGTTGCTGCGCGCCAGTTCGATGCGGATCGAATGTCAGCGTGACGGGTGGACGGAGTTGTAGCACCAAGGCGACCCGGGAAGGGCGCAGGGATCCGTGGCGCAACCCAGGATATTCTGGTCGGGGGTGTCGTGCGGCGGACCTTGTGCGGTCGGCCAGGCGATGCTCACGGGGGGCGCGGTTCGTCGCATCGTATGTCGGTGGACACGGGTCAGGAAGCGGTCAGCCATCCGTCCGTCGTGAGCGGCGCGCCGTCGCGCGCCCGCCTCGAAGCCGTCGACGTGCTGAGGGGCGTCATCATGATCGTGATGGCCCTCGATCACACGCGCGATTTCTTCGGAATACCAGGACCGAGCCCAACCAACCTGGCGCAGGCGTCTGCCGCGCTGTTCCTCACGCGCTGGATCACCCATTTCTGTGCGCCGGTGTTCTTCCTGCTCGCCGGTACGGGCGCGCGACTCGGTCTTCGCCGACGATCACTCCCGGAGTTGTCGTGGTTCCTGCTGACCCGCGGCCTCTGGTTGATCGTGGCGGAGCTCGTCCTGGCGCGCTGCTTCGTGTATCAGTTCAACCTCGACTACCGGATCACGCTGTTGCTGGTGCTGTGGACGGCGGGCTGGGCGATGATCGTGCTGGCGGCGCTGGTCCATCTCCCCGTGTCGCTCGTGACTGCGACTGGTGCACTGCTCATCGCCGGGCACAACCTGTTCGACTCGGTACGGACGGCCAATCCGTTCTGGACGATCCTGCATCGACAGGGAGCTGTGCTGAGCGGCGATCATGTGGTGTTCGTGGCCTATCCGCTGATTCCCTGGATAGGCGTCACCGCCGTGGGATACGGGCTCGGACACCTGTACTCCCGGGCCGCTGACGCGCGTCGAGCCTGGCTCCTGCGGTTGGGGCTGGCCACCAGTGCGGCATTTGTCCTCATCCGTGGCATCAACGCGTATGGTGATCCGGCGCACTGGATGGCGCAACCGACCGCGCTGTTTACCGCGTTGTCGTTCCTGAACGCGACCAAGCAACCGCCGTCACTGCTGTACCTGCTGATGACGCTAGGCCCGGCATTGCTATTCTTGTGGGCCATCGATGGGCGGACGCCGCGGCTGCTCCGGCCGGCACTGATATTCGGAAGGGTGCCGCTGTTCTATTACCTGGCGCACTTCGCGCTGCTCCACGTGCTTGCCGTTATCGTCTGCTACGGGCGGTACGGAACCGCGCACTGGATGTTCGAGTCGCCCGACCTTGCACACTATCCATTCAGCCCGCCGCCGGGGTGGGGCTTCACGTTGCCTGTCGTGTACCTCTGGTGGGCGTCCGTGGTGCTCGCGACGTATCCGCTTTGCCAGTGGTTCGGACGTCTCAAGCAACGACGCAACGGCGCCTGGCTCAGTTACTTCTAAGCGGCTAGTGTTGTGGCCGTGGCGTGGTGCCCTGCGGCACCGCGCCACACGGCGCCAGTGCGAGTCCGTATGGCCGGAGGAAAACCGTGGCCACTAGTCCGCCCTCCGCTGCTTGCTTCGTTCGAGACGAAGCCGCGCCGTTCGCAAATGCGCGGGTTTTGCCCCACGGCCGGCGACACCCCGCGATGGCCCGTGGTGTTGTAGCATCACTGCCCACTGTCGTCACGTCCATTGCCGAGGGAGACACCGATGCGTGGTTACCTCCGTTTCCTCACCACCCTGGGATGCGCGCTGATAGTTGCCATCGCGACGGCCTCGTCGACGGTCCTGGGGCAGTACTCGCTGACGGTCAACAAGGAACGGCTGCTCAACGCCCAGAACGAGCCTCAGAACTGGCTCCTGATGAACGGCGACTACAACGCGCTCCGCTACTCCAGGCTCACGCAGATCAACCGGACCAACGTGAAGGATCTGCGCATGGTCTGGGCGATGGCGCTGGGCGGCATGCAGGACGTCGGACAGAACGGGCCCGAGGCCGAGATGAACCCGCTGATCGACAACGGCTTCATGTACACGAGCGACGGCTGGGGGACGATCTACAAGATCGACGCGAGATCCGGGAACCATGGGACGTTCGCGTGGATTGCCGATCCCGGCGTGCCGCATGAGGGAAACACGTCGCGTACTCGCGGGATCGCGCTCTGGGAGGACAAGGTCATCGCCAACCTTCCCGACGGGCGCGTCATCGCCATCAACCGCGACACCGGCGAGATCGTCTGGGACAAGAAGATCGCGGTCAAGAACGAATTCGGCAACCAGGAGCGCTTCCTGACGGCGCCGCTCGTGGCCGATGGCAAGGTCATCATCCAGAACGGCGCCGGCGACGGCGCGACACGCGGCTGGGTGGCCGCGCTCGACGTGCAGACAGGCACTGAGCTGTGGCGCTGGTACGTCATCCCGAAGCCGGGCGATCCGGGCAGCGAGACCTGGAAGGACGACCACAACGCGTGGAAGACCGGGGGCGGCGGCGTCTGGCAGACCGGTTCGTACGACGCGGCCCAGAACCTCTATATCTTCGGCACCGGCAATCCCGTGCCCATTTTCGATCCGCAGTTTCGTCCGGGCGACAACCTCTATACCAACTCGGTCGTCGCGCTCGACGTCGCCACCGGCCGGATGAAGTGGTACTTCCAGTACACCCCGAACGACTCGTGGGACTTCGACGAGACCGGCGCCTTCCTGCTGTACGACCTGCCGATCCGCGGCCAGATGCGGAAGATCGTCGGACACTTCGCCCGCAACGGCTTCTTCTATTCGATCGATCGGACGAACGGACGGTTCATCCAGGCCGAGAAGTACGTCAACGACTTGAACTGGACGAAGGGCATCAACGCCGAAACCGGCAAGCCCGAGGAGTACAACCCGAAGCTGGATGTGCAGATCTACAACCCGGAAGCGCGTGCCCTCCGCGGCGACGGCAAGAAGCGGTCGTGTCCAACGTGGCACGGCGGCGTCGCGCACCAGCCGCTCGCCTTCAACCCGGTGAAGCGGATCGCCTACGGCGTGGGCGTCGAGGGATGCTTCACGCAGAACGGCGCCGCGGTCGCATCGCTCGGCAGCGACGGGGGAATCGATACCAAGAACAGCCAGCCGCGGCAGTTCAGCAGCGACCTCTATTACGGCGCGCTCACCGCGTTCGACGCCGCCGGCCACAAGGTGATCGGCAAGGCGGTGACCGACATCGAGATCCGCTCCGGCGCCACGGATACGGCAGGGGGCGTGGTCTTCACTGCGCTGCAGGACGGGTGGGTCGTGGCCTACAACGACGAGACGCTCGAAGAGCTCTGGCGCTTCAACGTGGGCACTCCGCTCAAGGGCGCCCCGGTGACCTACGCCATCGGCCCGAAGCAGTACCTGGCGGTGCAATCGAGCGGCCGGCACCTGCACCCAGTGAACTGGGACAAGCTGCAGAACTCGAGCTACATCTTCGTGTTCGCGCTGAACTGATTGAATCGATTCGCCGGCGATCCGAGAGCTATTTCAGCTCGCTGCACACCTCGACCGCCGCGCCGAAGTACTCGATGCAGGCGGCGCGGTCCATCGGGCCCTTGCCGATGACTTTGCTGAACAGGAAGTCTGTCACTTGCTCGACCTCGCGAGGCTGGAGCGTGGCCCCCGCGTCCGGCAGCCCTCCGAGCTTCTTCAGCGCGTCCTGCGTCATGCCGTAGCATCGGCCGTCGCTGTAGGCCAGGCGATCGAAGGCGGGCATGTTCTTGCCCGGAATCCCGCACTTGATCGTCATCACCACTTTTTCGCGATCCAGCTTCGTTGCCCGCAGGTTGGCGCCGTCGGGCATCTGGCTCTCCATCTTGTGCCCGTCGGCGGCCCAGCCATGACACGCTTGACAGTCCGCCTTCTGCCGGTAGATCCGCATGCCGGCCGCCACGTCTTCGGCCGACGGGATCGCCGCCTGCGCGAGTGCCGTGGCGCCCCACGCGCCGGTCGTCATTAAGGCGATGGCGCACGCGCCGCCTAGCAGCCACCATTTGTGCCGATCAACGCTGCCGCCCACCGCCGCCTCCTGTTCTCCGTTGTCGCCGGCCGCGCACCAGACCCGAAGAATACCCTGAGCAAGCGGGCTCGCGCATGGCTGCGTGGTACCATCCGCCGCCATGACGAGGCCCCTCGCGTCCGCTTCGCTCGCCCTCGCCCTCGTCGCGGCGGTCGCGCTCTGGGCCCAGGAGTCGCCGCCACCATCGACGCCGCCGCAAGCGCCGTCCGGTCCCACGCCAATTCCGCTCGTGCTTCGCAACTACACGCCGGTGACCGAGGCGCGGCTGCAGAAGCCTGACGAGGGCGACTGGATGATGAACCGGCGGACCTACGACGGGTGGGGTTACAGCCCCCTCACCCAGATCACGCCCGCCAACGTCGGCCGCCTGAAGCCGGTGTGGTCGTTCTCCACCGGTGCCATCAACGGGCACGAGGCCGCGCCGATCGTGCACGACGGCGTGATGTTCGTCGCCACCCCGGGCAGCCAGGTCATCGCCATCGAGGCCGCGACCGGTACGGTGCTCTGGCGGTATCGCCGGCCGCTCGCCGCATCGGTCATCAACCGGCATCCAACGACGCGCGGCGTCGGTCTCCTCGGGGACAACGTGTTTCTCGCCGCCAGCGACTCCGTGCTGATGGCGTTCGACGTTCGCACGGGACGCACGGTGTGGTCCACGACCGTCGCCGACAACAGCCGCGGCCACTACATGAGTCTGGCGCCGCTGGTGGCCGATGGCAAAGTGCTGGTCGGTACATCTGGCGGCGAACTTGGTGTCCGCGGATTTATCGCCGCCTACGACCCGTCCACCGGTAAGGAGTTGTGGCGCACCTACACCGTGCCCGCGCCGGGAGAGCCCGGGAGCGAGACGTGGCCGGCGGGCGGCGAGCAGTGGAAAACGGGCGGCGGCTCCGTGTGGGTGGCGGGCAACTACGATCCCGAGACACACCTGGCCTACTGGGGCACCGGCAACGGCGGACCGTGGATGGGCGACCAGCGCCCTGGTGACAACCTCTACACCTCCTCGACGATTGCCGTGGATGTACGGTCGGGGCAGATCAAGGGCCATTTCCAGTACACCCCCAACGAGTCGTTCGATTGGGATGAAGTGTCGCCGCCGATACTGGTGGACTTCCAGCGCAACGGCCGCACCGTGAAGGGACTGATCGACGTCGCCCGCAACGGGTACTTGTGGTTTCTGGATCGCGGGACCGGACCGATCCGGTTCGTCCAGGGCGTTCCCTACGTACGACAGACTGTCTTTCGCACTCTGGATCCCGTTACCGGCCGGCCTGATCTGGATCCGTCGCACAAGCCAGGCACTGGCAAGACCGCGGACTTCTGCCCATCGCACTGGGGCGGAAAGAACTGGCCGCCGATCGCCTACAGCCCGCAGACGCGACTCGTCTACGTACCAGCGAACGAGAATCTGTGCGCGTCCATGGAAGGGATGCCGGTCACCTACTCGCCCGGTTCAGCGTTTACCGGCGCGAGGACGGTGATGTCGATCGTGCCGGGCGCCGATCACATCGGGGAGGTGCAGGCGTGGAACGTCGATACGGGCACGCGGGCGTGGACCCACACCTTTGCCCGATCGTCCAACTGGGGTCCGCTGCTTGCGACCGGCGGTGGACTCGTCTTTGGCGGTGGAACGTCGGACCGTATGTTCCGCGCCTTCGACGCGCGGACGGGCACGGTGCTGTGGGAGTACCCCACCAATTCCGGCGTGATCGGCCAGCCTTCGTCATTCAGCCTCAACGGACGCCAGTATGTCGCGGTGCAGTCCGGATGGGGCATCGACGCGCGCGCGATGCAGACGCGCCTGAATGCCATTCGCCCGGGAGAGTTTCCGGAGGTGCCGGAAGGCGGCACCGTGTGGGTGTTCGCATTGGGCGACTGACGCGCCATTCATGTCCTGGCTGCATTCCCTGACCGTCTCACGCGTTCGTGCAGACGGTGAGTGGATCCCGGCGTGCGCCTCCTGATTACGGCGTCCGAGCGAGTGATTCAGGCGCTCGTCGCCTCCATACGTCGGCGCCACGCCGGGGTCCACCCGCCGTCTGCGTGCGAGGCCGATGCGCCGGTCACAGCGGCGCGCCCATCGATGTGCTGCGTCGACTTACGCAGGCGCGGAGCATCCGAGCACCGCTCCGTCGCCGAAGTCAGGAGACGCGGCGCATCGAGGAGTGCATCGCGTTGCGCGACGGTCTCGAGTCTGACGCAGACGGTGAGTGGATCCCGGCGTTGCACCTCCTGATTTCGGCGTCCGAGCGGGTGATCAGGCGCTCGTCGCCTCCATAAGTCGGCGCCACGCCGGGGTCCACCCGCCGTCTGCGTGCGAGGCGGATCTGCGGGTCACGGCGGCGCGCCCATCGATGTGCTGCGTCGACTTACGCAGGCGCGGAGCATCCGATCACCGCTCCGTCGCCGAAGTCAGGAGACGCGGCGCATCGATGGGTGCGCCGCGTTGTACTGACCGTCTCGAGGCTCACGCAGACGGTGAGTGTGGATCGCGGCGTGACGCCTCCTGATTTCGGCGTCGGAGCGGGTGATCAGGCGCTCGTCGCCACCCAACCTTTTTGGAGGAGCAGCTCACGCACTTCTTCGGCGCGCTGTTCCAACGCGGCGCTTCCGGATCGCGCCAATCGCGTCTCGATCACGTCGTCACCATCCTCGAACGCGATGACTAATTCCCGACCATAGGGATGTCGTTCGATCCTGCCGACCATCACGCGTGATGGCCCCTGCATCCGCCACAGGGTGCTGATGATCTTGGGGGGCTTCGGTGGGGCTTTGAAAATCGCAAACAGGTCGGGCTGATCGGGGTTCATCCGATCAGCATAGCGAGGACGGTGACAGCGTGGGTCCACACGGAAACCCGAATGTCATACTCGAACTGGAAGCGCGGGCTTGTCACAGGGCCGCAGCCGCCACGGAAACCGGAGGAGAGGGTTGATCGAGCCTGCCACAGCGGCACCCTCTTCGTCGCTGCGAGACCCCGCAATAACCGGGACCGCACCCGTCCCTCGTGACCGACGCCGGTTTAATTCGTCGGTACTAACCGTTTCAGCTCGTCGTCGAAGTGCTGGACCACGATTATGCTCGGCGACGCGGCCGGTGAGTCGCCCGCTGGTCCCTTGATCATCAGGAAGTGACCGTCTTTCGACACATCGTACGCGCGTCCGGTACCGGTGCCGGTGTAGTAGCGCGGCTCCAGGAGCTTCACGGGCGTGCCGGCGCTCCACGTTGCGCCGCTCGCCTCGACCGCGGCATCCATCAGGGCATTGTCAGGACCGAAGTAAAAGAGCTCCTTACCGTCCCGGGACCAGAGCGGCTGTCTCCCCCCGGCTGTCGAGACTGGAAACTCCCGGCCGCCGACGTTCGGAAAAGGCCGGACGTAGATGTCGAACGAGCCGCTCCGGTTCGACTCGTAAGCAAGCCAATGATTGTCGGGCGAGACGGTTCCGTTGCGCTCCTCGAACTCCGTCGACAGCAGCGGCGTCACGCGTCGCGTCCCGTCGAGCGCGACCTCCATCAGGTCGCGGCCCATCGACGGCGTCAGTTCGCTATAGATCGCGGTCGCGCCATCGGTCGTGATGCCGGTAACTACTTGGAGATTGCCGTTCGTCGTCAGCGGTTCGGCGGCGCCGGTGCCGTCGACCTCCTGCGACCAGAGATGGACCTGGCCATCACCGCGGCTCGAGCTGAAGACGATCTGGTGGCCGTTCCTCCACGAGGGAAACCTGTCCTCGCTTGGATCGAGCGTCAGATTCCTCAGCCGACTCCGTATCAGGTCCCAAATGTAAATGTCTCTCGCCTGATCGGCGCTCGTGACGGCGATTTTCGTTTCATCCGGCGAGAGTCGGGGATGCTCGTAGGCGCGCGGCTCCGCCGCGAGGGGTTCCTCGTGGCCCATACGATCGACCCACACCAGCGAGCGCACCGCTGTCCCCAGCGTTCCGCGTACGTCCAGGTAAACGAGCGTTCCGTCGGTGGACACGGCGAAATCACCGGCGCCGACGTTCGTGACACCGAGTGACGCGAGAACGGGCACTGCCGTCCCGTGCGTCTCCAGCCGATCCAGATCGAAGGGGATGGCGCGCAGCGTGCCAGCTGCGACATAGAGCAGGTGCCCGCTGGCCACGTAGTGCGCGTCACGCCCGCCGCGCAGCACCACCTTCTTTATGCCAGTGCGCAAATCAAGCACCGCCAACTGGGCTGCCTCAAGGCCTCCTGCCTCAGAGGTGATCGTGAAGAGGACGGCGCGTCCGCCTGGCAGAACCTCCGGCCACAGGTGGTCGGCTTCGCCGTGCGCGCGGTCGGGGTGAGTCAGTACTTCCACCGTCCCACCTGTGGCCGGCACGCGCTGCAGCCCCGTCTTCGGGTTACCCGTGGCGAAGATGATCGTGTCGTCGCTGGCCCAGGTCGCGCCGCGGTCCGGGCCATCGATAGAGGCGTTGAGCGTAAGCGTAAGCGGGGAGCCGCCGGTGATGGCCACCTTTGTGAGCGTGCCGCCGACGCTATCGCTGTAGCCAACCCATCGGCCATCGGGCGAGATGAAGGGTCCACGCAACTGCGCCTGCCCGTTCGCAATCGCTACCGGTTCAAGCGCATCGAGCGCGCGGACGAAGAGCTGCGTGCCGCTGTTGCCGATGTAGACGACATGCGTCCCGTCCGGGGTGATCGCGAGGTCGCGATCCGAGCCGGTCATCATCAGCGCTGCCGCGCCGGTCGTCGTGATGGCGGTTCGTGTCACGCGCGGCGCGTCCGGGCGCATGGCCAGCGAGACGCCAACACCCACAACCGTCGACGTCGCCAGGAGGACGGCGATGGACGCACCGATGCGCAGGCCCAGCGATCGGCGCGCCAGGGCCGCTGACTGGCGGTCCGCGGTCGTGAGGCCAGCGAGGTGATCGAGTCACAAACATGGCCGCCGCAATGTCTGCCATGCGCTGGCGGCGATCCTTGGCCAGACAACTCTGCAGAAGCGTACGAAGTGGCTGTGGCACGCTTGCCGGCAACGCGGCCCACTCAGGTTCCCGCTGCAACACGCGCGAGAGCACATCAACCGTGTCCTCGCCATCGAACGCGCGCCTCCCCGTGAGCATTTCGAACAGGACGCAACCGAACGCCCAGATGTCGCTGCGTTTATCTGCCGGACGCCCCTTCGCTTGCTCGGGCGCCATATAGGCGGCGGTGCCCAAGATCATCCCGGCGCCCGTCAGCATCGCGGGCGAAGAGATCGTCGGCGACATCGACCGGTCCGCACTGCCAGCGGTTCCGGCAGCCGCCTCCGTCAACTTCGCCAGCCCGAAATCAAGCACCTTCACGACGCCATCCGGCGTGACCCGGATGTTTGCGGGCTTCAGATCGCGGTGAATGACGCCCAACTCGTGCGCCGCCGCAAGCGCCTCGCACATCTGACGTGCAAGGGGCAGCGCATCGTCGAGCGGAATCGGCCCGCGCGCGATCCGCTTCGACAGATCGTCACCCTCGACGAGTTCCATGACGAGGGCGTGGATATCACGGCCGTGTTCAAGTCCGTAAATGACGGCGATGTTCGGGTGATTCAGCGCCGCCAGAGTTCTGGCTTCACGGTGGAAGCGGGCAATGCGTTCCGGATCAGACGCGAACGCCTCTGGCAGCACCTTGATCGCGACTTCGCGATCCAGTCTTGAGTCGCGGGCGCGATAGACCTCGCCCATACCGCCCGATCCGATAGCAGACACAACTTCATATGGGCCAACGAGCGTGCCGGCGGAGAGAGCCATCGGGGCGCTGACACGATACCTGCGTCACCTGGCCATCGCCTGTGTCAAACAGCACACGTCAGGTCTGCGGAGGTCTGAAATTCAGTGGTATGGATCGTCAATGCGATTCGCGGGTGCCAATAAGCTGCACCGCGCGCTATTGATGGTGGGGGAGCCGGGGAGCTGGAAGCCTCTTGACTCTCCCTTCGGCGGAAGAGACCTTCGCATTAGAGATATTCTTCCGCCGCGATGCGAATCGCAGTTCCAGACTGCGAAGCCGCTCGCGCTCGAGCTCCCGCCGAAGGATTGACAGCTGTCGGCGCAGGCGGCGCGACTCGGCGATCAGTTCCTCTGTGAGTGGCACACCACCAGTGTGAAGAACGGCGGCAACGCGAGCAAATTTCTGCCTGCATTTGACGACGATCACTCTCCCGTTGCTGAAATGACGGCGTCAATCGCCATGGCAGTGGCGGGCGCCGACCCATCGACCGCCTCTCCTATAATCGACTCCGCCCATGTCCTCAGACCCGGATCAGCCGTCGCTCGATCCTGTCGTCGTCGTGCGTCGGTGGATCGAGTTCGCGAATGGCGGGTTCAATGGGGACTTTCTCCAGTTCATCAGCCCCGAATATGGCGGGCATCTTTCCGGACAGCATCAGGACCTCGCGGAGTTGATCCGGCTCGAGCTTCGGTTCGCGGCGGCGTTCACCGTCGAGCGCACGATCGATGACCTGATCGTTCAGGGCGAGAAGGTCGTCGCGAGAATCACTTCCCGCGCGATCCACGTCGGGGAGTTCTACGGGCGGCCCCCCAGTGGGCGGGAAGTGACGTTCACGGCGATTGTGATCTATCGCGTCGTCGATGGCCGGATCCGCGAGGTCTGGGGCGAAGTGGACTTCTCTGGATTGTTGCGGCAACTTCCAAGCCCGTCAGGTGCATGAGCGGGCCGGTGTTGTCACGTTCTGTCCGCGCATATCGTCTACACGGTATGGATTGTCATTCTGAAGCGTTCGCATGCGTCATCGTGTCGCTGGCCTTGACGCGTTGAGCCATGTGGCACTACACGCGGGACGGCTCGGGGCCTCCTCTGGTGCTGCTTCACGGCATCGGTATGTCGCACGCCGTGTGGAGGCCGCTGCGGCCTCACCTCGGCGCCCACCGGGAGGTGTACGCGTTCGACATCGCCGGCTTCGGCGCTTCTCCGCCGCTGCCGGAGGGGACCGCGCCCACTATCGCGCACCTCGTTGACGCTCTGGAGTCGTCAATTCGTGACCTGGGTCTGACGTGCCCGATTGACCTCGCCGGCAACTCGCTCGGTGGGACGCTGGCGCTCGAAGCGGCACGTCGCGGCATCGCCCGTCGAGTCGTGGCCATCTCTCCGGCTGGCCTCTGGCGCTCCACGCCGCCCGCTCACGTGAAGTACGTGTTCCGGGGCTGTCGATTCCTGGCGACGCACGGCCACGCGCTGCTCGCGACCGCGTTGCGCAGTTCCGTCATGCGCGAGCTGCTGCTCTCGGTGCCGCTCTCAATCGGTAGTCGCCGCATGCCGTACGAGGATGCACTCCGCACGATCGACGATCTCGCGAGCGCGACGACGTTCGATGAAACGTTCGAAAACACCGGGCCGTCGTTCGCGGCTCGCGACATTGCCGTTCCGGTAACGGTGGTGTTTGGGAATCGGGACTTCATCCTGACCAAGCGCGCACGCTCGCGACGCGCGCTTCCCGATCACGCGCGGTGGTTGACGATCCGCGGCTGGGGACACGTTCCCATGTGGGCGGACCCGGCAGGGGTCGCAAAGGTGATTCTGGATGGACTCGAGCAAGGATCATGAGTTGTATCAGGGCTGCTCCGTCGACACGAAGAGCCGAGATACTGTCGCAATTGACCGGCCGCGCGGTGCGCGACAAGACCGGATTGACCGGCCGTTATTCCAATAACTGTGCACTCCGAGGTGAGCATCGCGATCATTCCGACCGTGAGATGCCGAAATCTGAAGACGTCGCTGGACTTTTACACGGGATGCTGGACTTCCGTCGCTGGGGCACGCGCGAGTTCTACGTGGATGATCCCGACGGGAATACCTTGCGCTTCACCCAGGTTCGCTCCTGACGGATCCTGGCAATGGGTATCGATCTTCATTTCGGCAATCACGCCGTCTCCTTTCATTTACCCGTCCTCGCGCTCATGGTCCTGACTCCTTCATGTTCCTCTCGAACGGGGCAGACGTGACCAGCGCTGTCAAGGCATTTGCCTCGGAGCTCGCACACTGACAGCGGTGAGAGTGGTGCGTCTTTCCACATCGACGCTTGTGGCGACTGGCGGTTGCCCGTTGGCGCCAACACTGCAGTCGCACAGGGAGGGGCTCGCCGTCGAGGCCGCTTTCGGCACTGACGCAGAAGACGCGTCAGTCAAGGATGAATCGAATCCCCGCAAACACCCTCACGTCATTACGCCCCGAGCTGCCGTCGTCGTTCTCATCCAGGAACATCCGGCGGTAATCGACCTGCCCGAAGACACCCCATCCGTCGCCGACGACGACGGTGACTCCGACTCCGGGCTGGAGGATGAACCGCGTGGTGGTGTCGCTGGTCCCCAGCGTGTTGTCGAGGATGTCATCGTCGTAGCTGATTGCGGTATGGACGGTCGCCCCGCCGAGCAGGATCTGTCCGTATGGCCAGAATCGCGCCGCGTTGTGACCCGTCCAGCGCACGCCGGCGGCGTAATGAAAGATGTTTTCGGAATCGGTGCCCCGACTGTTGCTGCGAGTCACGTCCTCCGCGTGACGCGACCACCCGACTTCGCCCACCACGCCGAGGTGCCCGAAGTTACGGACGCCGTCCACCGCGAATCCAAGCGGATACGTCAGTGATCCGGAGCAGACCTCAAGGGTGTCGTTGGTACACACCTCTCCGGAACGCAGCCATTGATAGCCGAGTCCGACCTCAAATGTCGGCGTCGCGGTTGTACTTGCGGCCGCGGCCGTAGAACCGCCGCTGGTCGGCGGCTGTGCACCGCCCTGGGCTTGTGCGGCCGCGGTGGTCGCGAGGGTCAACGTCAGGACAGCCGTCGATATCCACACTCGTGTTGCCATCGAAGTCACCTCCAAATGAACGCGTGCAACGCGCTGCTGGAGGCGGGGCAGCACGCCAGATGCCATGCACGGTGCTCGCGACGTCAAACGGGAGGGGTGCAAGCGCCGGCGGGTCTCAACCATTAAGCAGCCGTTCCAGTGACGCGCGACGGGCATCATTTCTGTCTTGAGGCAGGATGCGCCAACGTCTCATCCGTGTTCCCACGGCGGCACCGGCAATAACCAGAATGGCCGCGTCCTTCAGTTGGTTGGCAGTGAATCGCTGATCGATGTGCGCTGATCTCGCAGCCATTGCTCTGAAAAGCGCACTGAACGGTTAGGATGTGCGTCCACTCATCGATAGGAGAGCGGCCGTGTTTCGACCCATAACCCCCGCTGCGATTGTCATCGCACTCGCCTCGTCGGCCTGCGCCCGGACGGCGGTGTCAGATCTGGCGAAACCGCCTGCCGACGCTGTGCACTACGTGATCCAATCGACCGCCGGCAAACACGGTGACTCGTGGCTGTGGGTCACTGCGGATGGCACACGGATGGCGCGCGAAAGCATTATTTTGCGGGGGCAGGTGTTCGAGTACGACTCGAGCAGCAGGACAGGGGCAGATGGCATGCCCTCCAGCATTGCGGTTCACGGCTTCAATCCCAGCGGCGATGCGGCGGAGTCCTTTTCAATCGCCGGCGGTCAGGCCGCCTGGAAGAGTCCGGTCGACGCCGGTAAAGCGAGCTATTCAGCGCCCGCGTTCTACTCGACGCAGGGAGGCCCACTCGACAACATCGCCTGGCTCATGGAACGCCTCCTCGCGAGCCCCGATCACACGCTCAGGCTGCTGCCGGGCGGCCTGGCTCGGGCCGAGCAGCTGACGTCGATTGAGCTCGGAAATGAGCAGAACAAGCAGACGGTGACGGCATGGGCCATTACCGGCATGAGCAATTCACCGATCCCCGTCTGGGCAGATGCCAACGGCAAGTTCTTTGGCTTCGTACAGTTTCTTAGCTGGCTGCCAGAACGGTACGCGGGGGAACACGCGCGCCTGACCCAGGCTCAGACGACCGCGCTCGCTGCGCGCGCACCGGCACTGAGCCGGTCGCTGCGCACAATACCTGCCCGTCCGATCGCCTTTACCCACGTCACGTTGTATGACGCGGATGCGCTGCAGTTTCTCGCCGATCAGACAGTGGTGGTCGACAAAGGGTCCATCGTTAGTGTCGGGCCTGCGGCCTCGGCAAGGGTCCCCGCTGGTGCACAAGTGGTCGCGGGCGCGGGCAAGACGTTGCTGCCGGGTCTCTGGGATTGCCACCTGCACGTCAGTGATGATTTCAGCGGCCTCGTCGAGCTCTCGATGGGCATCACGTCGATTCGCGATCCAGGGAACGATGATTCCCTCACGATCGGTCGGCGCACTCGTGCGGCGAAAGGTGAACTCCTGACGCCGCACGTCTATCCGTCATCGCTCATTGATGGCAAGGGCCCCAACACGGCGCAGGTCGCGAACGTCGCGACCAGCCAGGCGGAGGCCGTCGCGTTGGTGGAGAAGGCCCGGGAGAAAGGCTTTACCGGCGTTAAGTTCTACGGCACGTTCAATCCGGCGTGGCTGCCAGCAGCGACGGCCGCGGCACACAAACTCGGCCTGCACGTACACGGACATGTCCCGCAGGGGATCCGGCCGATCGACGCCATCAACGCCGGCTACGACGAGATCACGCACATCAACTGGGTGGTCATGCAGGCCATGCCCGACAGCGTCATCAAGCAGTCGAACGGCATCATGCGGTTCGAGGGCCCTGGTCGCTACGCCAGAAACCTGGATCTGGATCATGACGCGGCTCTCCAGGAACTCATTTCGATGATGGCCGTGAAGCGTATCTACAGCGATCCGACGATGGTGACGTTTGAGAATCTCTACGTACCGGAAAACGGCGACCTGTCTCCTGCCTATGCGCCGTTCGCCGGTACCTTGCCGCCGATCGTCGAGCGCAGCTTTCGCGTTGGCGGTTTCGCGGTGCCGAAGGACTTGACCAGAGCCGACTACAGAAAGAGCTGGGCCACGCTCGTCCAACTGCTCGCAAAAATGCACACGGCCGGCATCCCGATCGTCGCGGGCACCGATGGGGCTGGCATCGAGATCATCCGCGAACTCGAGATCTACGTCGAATCAGGCTTCACACCGGCCGAGGCGTTGGCGACGGCGACCATCGCGCCGGCCCGGCTCGTCGGCCAGGATGCCCGTACCGGGTCCATCAAAGTCGGCAAGACCGCCGACCTGGTGCTCGTGGAAGGGGACCCTTCGACTCGCATCGCGGACTTGAGGCAGACGCGCACCGTGATGCTCGATGGCACTCTGCTCGACGCGGATGCGCTGCGCGATGCCGCAGGCTTCTCGGGTCGCCCGAAGTAACCGCGCAGATTCAATTAAGCCGAGTAACCCAGATTCGACAATGCCAAGGCGCTTGATGCCTCGGCCAGCACGGGTCAGTTGTTTGATCTACTAAAGACGTTGCTTGCCGATCGGTTCAGGCTGAAAGTACACGCCTGAAGTACGGCAAACCACGCTCACGATGAGCAGTCAGATGGCGAACTATTCTTTCTCTTCGTCATATCGATGCGTCGCGCGGTAGAGCCGTGTCCCGTCAGCCTTGATCGCGTAGAAGAGCAACACGAGGGTGGACCCACCTTTATTCGGATGAGTCACCACAGTAATCGGCTCGCCAAACTTGTACGTCCTCGGAGTCCACCCGCCGGAGGTCATGACGCCGATAGCCGAGGCCTCCACGGTCCATGTCCCCACGGTGGACGGATCCGCCGCGCCGGCCGCGACTCTGACCACGATTTGGCTGTGGGGGTTCTGCCACCGGTACTCCTCCACGACTCCCCGAAGCGTAAGGTTCTTGCTCATGTCGAACATCGCGCGGGAATGGTGGGCGAGCGTCGGACCCGCCGCCAGGGCGATTCCGACCGCCACTGCCAAAGCCAGGAACGGACGGCAAGCGAGAGGGCCAGCTCCAGCCATCAGGACCGGCATGTTCAATTAATTTGACATTCATCTGACGCTGTTGCTGGCGTAGAGCTGAATGGAACCCACTCTAGCGAGAGGGATGTCTCCCTGACTCGAAAGCACTTGCAGCTTGACGAAGCGGGCTTGAACCGGCTCGAAATGGAGCTCGTGAAATGGCTTCTGCATGTTGCGATAGTTGGGCACGGTGATCTGTGCGGCCTTGACGAACGGCCCCTCGGGGGACGTCGAGCTGACGTGGATGGCCAACTCCTTGACGTTGAAAATGTCTGTTGCCTCCACATGAATGGCGAGTGTGTCGAACGCCACCGGCTTGTCGCCGCGCAGAGCGAGCACCGCGAAGCCGTTCAGACTGAGAACCGCGGAGGTTGGAGGTCCGCTGAAGAGGGGCTTCCAGGCGGCCTGATTAGCGGTCAGCAGCTGCGCTCCCGCATCGGTATCCACTAAATTCACCGACTCAACCGGTGACGCGCCGGGCGTCGGGGGCACATGCGTCTGTCTCAAGTCGTCGAACTTCACCTCGGGCCTTCCGGTCGGGGCCTGGGCTGACGACGGTGGGAATGGCTTCGCGACTGTGCTGTCCTGAGGGCCGATGACGCCCACCTGCTTGAGTGTAAGCAGCAGCACGGATAGGCCAAGCAGGAGTCCGCCGGCACCGAGCGCCTGCCCCGGCCACGTCTGCCACCACTGCCGTGTGGGCCGAGCCCCGAGGGTGGTGGGTGAGCCAGGGGTCTGGCGAAGGATGGCCAACACCCCCTTGTGGAGCCCTATGAACTGTGGATCGGCCGAGTCGCCCTCCCAGCCTGAGAGGTCGGCCGCCTGTAGATGACGAAACTCAAGCGGGGGCGTCACCGGATCGAGCAGCACCGGGACCAAACGATCGCGCGTTCGCGCATCGGACGCCTCGTTCAATACCCATTCGGATTGGACCGATTCGTTGGTCCATACGACGATCACGGCAGGCGCTGCGGTCAGTGCCTGCTGAATCACCTTGTGAAAGCTCTGACCGGAGTCAATGTCGCGATCCCACCACACCTGCAGTCCCTCGGCTTCGAGAGCATGCACGAGCGGCGCGACGCGCGCACGATCTGCACTGGCGTAGCTGAGAAAGATTTCGCTCAAAGTTTCCGGGGCATGGCGAACAGCCCACGCGGATTATGGCCGTGGCCGGGCAGAATACCTAATTCGGAATCTCCTTGGGCCGCACGGCCTCGCATTCGCCTTCGAGCAACTGCCAAAGCCCTCCGCATCCGCCTGCTGCATCATCGAGGTGACGTGGCCGTAGCGCGACCGCCCCTGCCCGCGCCAGTCGTTGCTGCCTGATAGGAGAGTAGAAGCTGTCTTATAAATGGAACGCTTCAGTCGGACAAGCCGCGGCCTTGATAGGTCAACACTGGGCGACTACCCAGGACCGATCGGACCGCCAGTTCGGCGTTGTGCCTTGAACACGTGGCCAAGGCAGCACGGTCGTGTCTCACAGCGTTGACTATTGGAGCAGTTCCTATTTGAGCGGCAATACTGGGTGTGCCGAGAGGTCGCCGACGGCGAGGCGGTCGTGATCCGAACGATTGACGATTCTCGTTCGGGCCGCCGCGCGATGGTCAGCCCTTGACGATGTTGTGAACCTCGAAGATGTCCGGCGGGTTGGTGAACTGGATGCCGACGCTGGCGAGGATAGGCATCAGACGCTTGCCGAAGGCCTCGAACTGCTCCCGCGAGTTCCAGATCTCGCTGACCTTAAGATTGCCATCGGAACCGAAGGAGACATGGTAGTCGAGCCCGGCCGGTGGCCATTCGCCAGTGTTCTTGAGTTGGCGAATCGTCTCGTCGTACGTTTTGGCAGTGAGAGCGCTGGGACTGAAGCGGACAACGATACTCATGATATGAACCTCCGTGATCGGGGTCGCGAATAGATCCGATGTGACGTGAAGCAACACGTCGTCGCTCCAAATCATACCAGCGGAGCGGTGTGGCGAGCCGATCGGTCCTCAGTGACGCCGCAGTGATGAAGTGTGCTGAAGCTTTCGGCGATGGAGGCCGTCGCCGATGCCAAGTCGAAAACTCACATGAAGAAGCCACGGACGGGCGTCCTCGCACTGCCGAACCTCGAACAGGCAAATTCGTCACAGTGCGGGGCGTTGGCTGCCCGTTGTTGTAGTCATCCATCCTGCCGCGTTTAGAAACGCGTCACTTGCCGCGCATCCGCAGCTGTAAGATGCGTGGTGTTCGGGCGCCGACAATCGGATTGATGTCTGTCCTTGGCCGCGAAGGACACGACGTCGCAGGTCGACAGCAAGTTAGCGGGTCAAGAGGATGTGTATGGAGCACTTGCGATTGTACGTGGGCGTCGTCGCCCTCGTGCTCACTGTGTGCTCGACGCGGGCGGCCGGCCAGACCGTCGAGACGGGATTCTTGAACCGAGTAGTGAATGTCGATGGTGTCGAGTTCCGGTATCAGGTCTACGTGCCCGTGAGCTTTCAGCGGTCAAGCTCTTGGCCCGTCATCCTGGCGCTTCATGGCGGCGGTGACTACGGCGACGATGGGCTGAAGCAAACAGACGTCGGCATTGCCCGGGCGATTCGGCTGCACCACGAACGATTTCCGGCGATCATCGTCATCCCGCAGAGCAAGGCCGACGGAACTCCCGGGTGGCAGCGTGCAGGCGGGCGTGCCGCGATGGCCGCACTCGAGCGCGCAGTCGCGGAGTTCAACGGTGATCGTAGTCGCCTCTATCTGACCGGCTTCTCGGCAGGCGGCAACGGTGTCTGGTATTTGGGTTCCCAAAATCCAGAGCGGTTCGCGGCGCTGGTGGTCGTCTGCGGTTGGATTTCCGAGCGCAAGGGCACTACAAGTGGAGTGGCCTATCCGGCGCTTGCGCCGGCCGACACGGCTGACCCATTTGCCTGGGTTGCAGCCCGAGTGTCGAAGGTGCCGATCTGGATATTCCACGGTGATGCCGATCCCGTGGTGCCTGTCGACGAATCACGGAAGATGGCCGCAGCGTTGAAGACGCTCGGTGCCGACGTGCAATACGCCGAGTTCCCAGGTGTGGATCACAATGCATGGGACCCGGCATATGCGCGTCAGGACCTGTGGGTATGGCTCCTGCGCCAACGAAGGCGTTAAGAACCACCACGTCTAAGTCGGGCATGCAGCCGGGAGCGCTGGAAGCACCATGAGCGCCGCGCTGATGCCAGACGTTAGTAACGCTCAACGGTAGGACTCTATCGGGAGTGACCCGGCGCACACACGCCCCTATCGGCTCCGATGCGGAGCGCCGGGTCACTTTCGATAGAGTCGTTTGGACCAAGCCGCTGACGTTTGCGGCGGACGCGGCCCTCTCAGCTATGCGTATTCAATCGTGAGGACCACCGCGGTCGAGCGTGCGCCGGCCTGTGGGATGTCTGATCGCGGTGGCGACGACGCGCTTGCGATCGTGGCCGCGGCCTGTGCGGACATTACCTCCGGCCCGCGGATAGACCTCCGGCGTTCGCGCGCACACGCGTGATGTGGGCCGCCTGGCGGAGCGCGGGTCCTGGCTATGAGGTGTCATGGAGTATGTCGGCGAGGAGGGCCGCCAGGAAGATCTGGCGCGCGGTCAGTCGTTCGACGAGCCGCATGGGCGCCCCACAGCGCGGCTGGGCTTGATCCGGTTCGGTGGACGGGTTAATTAAGTCGGTCGGCTGTCAGGTTCTCAAGTCTGTGCTGCGGTCGCCGAAGAAAGTCGACGGGCGCTCGGTGGCGTACCCGTCGTCGTCTGTCGCCGGGGAATGGCTGCCACTGAGTGCCCCCCCGTAGTTACTACGCAGCCGCCGTTCGTCGTTCGAAGGCGGCCGGACTGATCTGGCCAAGCGTCGAGTGACGACGTCGCTGGTTATAGAACACTTCGATGTAGTCGAACAGCTCCATCTTGGCCTCGCCGAAGCTGGCGAACCAGTCGGCCAGCTCGTTCTTGACCGTCGAGAAGAAGCTCTCCATGACGGCGTTGTCGTAGCAGTCGCCGCGCCGGCTCATGCTGCAGGTGATGCCTCGCGCGTCGAGGATCGCCTGATAGTCCTCGCTGGCATAGGTGCAACCCTGGTCCGAGTGATGGAGCAGACCGGCCGCCGGTGCCCGCCGCTTCAGCGCCATCTCCAGCGCTTTGATCGTCAGGTGTCGATCATTGACCGGACTGACGGCCCAGCCAACGATAAACCGCGAGTACAGGTCGAGGACTCCGGCCAGGTACAGCTTCGTGCTGTCGCCGATGATGAACTCGGTCGTGTCGCTGACCCAGCGCTGATTAGGCGCCGCCGCCCTGAACTGGCGCTCCAACAGATTCGCCGCGACGGGTAGCGCGGGATCATTGACCGTCGTCCCCTTGAAGCGTTTCCGCAGCCGGGCCTTCAGTCCCTTGGCCTGCATCAAGCGAATCACTCGCTTGCGGCTGACGCGCTCCTGTTGCTCGATCAGATCCTTGTGAATGCGCGGACTGCCGTACCGGTGCTTGCTCGCGTCGAACGACGCCTGCACGAGGACCGCGAGGGTCCGATCGCGCTTCAGGCGCGCTGACGCCGGCCGCTTACACCACGCGTAGAAGCCGCTCGGCGTCACGGCCAGCCACCGACAGAGCTTGTGAATCGGGTAGTGCGCCTTCTCCGTCTGGATCCACGCAAACTTCACAGGTGGTCCTTCGCGAAGAAGGCCGTGGCCTTTTTTAGCACGTCACGTTCCATGCGCAACTCGCGCACCTCCTTTCGCAGGCGCCCGAGCTCCTCGCGCTCGCCGGTCGTCAGGGCGCCAGGCGTGCCTGTACCGCCATCGGCGCGGGTCTGCTCGACCCAATTGCGCAGCGCTGATTCGGTGAGGTCGAGATCGCGGGCCGCTGCGCACACCGATTTGCCCTCATCCAGCACCAAACGCACGGCGCCGGCCTTGAACTCCTCGGTGAAGCTGCGCCGGGATCGTTTCGATTTCCGGTCTGGCATGGTCGACATCGTATCCACCTCTTGGAAGATGTCCACGAAACCGGATCAAGCCCAGACACGGCCACGACGGGCGGGGCGCGACCGTGGCGGGCGGTTCCGCGGGCGACGGTCGTGCTACGGCGAGCGCCTGCCGACATTGAGCCAGCTCGCGGGTGCGCGTGCGCGAGGCGAGAAAGCCGAAATACCGGATGCGGACGAAGCGCTTCGGGAGCACGTGCACGAGGAAGCGACGGAGAAACTCGCCGACGTCGAGCGTCAGCGTCTTGATCTGGTTGCCGTGGCGATAGTCCTTCCACCGAAACGAGACGGCGTCGGTGGTGACGTCGACGAGCCGGTGATTGGAAATGGCCACGCGGTGGGTGTACCGCGCGAGGTAGTGCAGGACGTGGGCGGGGCTGCCAAAGGGCGGTTTGGCGTAGACCACCCACGACTGACGATAGAGCGACCGCAGCCACGCGCGAAAGGCCATCTCCGGGGCGAGCGCGGCGAGGGCGCCGGGGAAGTCGAGGCGGCCCTGTGTCCGCGCCTGGCGAAGCCCGGCGATCAGTTTCCCGCGAAAGACCTGCCGCAGGACCTTCACGGGGAGAAAGAAGGTCGGGCGCGCGTGGATCCACTGTGTCCCGTCGGGCGACAGGCCACCCGCGGGCACGACGCAGTGGACGTGGGGATGATGTTGGAGCCGCTGTCCCCAGGTGTGCAGGACCATGAGCCCGCCGACGTCCGCGCCCAAGCGCGTCGGATTCGCGGCGACCTGCTGCAGCGTCTCCGCGGCGGCCCGACACAGCCGGTCGTACACCACGCGCTTGTTGGCGAGCGCGAGACGCGCGAGCGGCTCTGGCACGGTGAAGACCAGGTGGACGTACCCGACCGGCAGGAGCTCTTGCTCACGCGCGGCCACCCACGCGTTCCGGGCCGCAGTCAGACACTTGGGGCAATGCCGATCGCGACAGCTGTTATACGAGAGGGCGGGGTGTGCGCACTGGTCACAGCGATCCCGGTGCCCGCCGAGCGCCGCCGTGCGGCACTGGGCGATGGCCCGGAAGACGCGTCGATGTTGCCCGGTGACCCACGCGCGGTGCGTCTCCAGGAATTGATCGCCATGCTGGCGCACGATGTCGGCCACCTCAAAGGGTGGCCGCGTCACCGCTGGTGCTTCAGGCGCGTCAGGCGCGCCGTCTCGGGACCCGCGAGTGTGAGGGCATCGAGCGGACTGGCCACCGCCTGCAGATGCTTCTGCGAGAGATGGAGATAGAGCACGGTGTGCCGGATCTCCACGTGGCCGAGGAGCAGCTGAATGGTCCGGAGGTCCGCGCCGCTCTCGAGTAGGTGGGTGGCATACGAATGCCGTAGCAGGTGCGGACTGCAGCGCTTGCGGAGGCCGGCGCGCCGGGCGGCGACGACACAGGCATCCCACAGGACCTTGGGCGTGATGGGCTTGTCGGCGCGCCAGCCGTTGACGGTCCCGGGAAACAGCCACGTCTTCGGCCGCATCCACCGGTAGTACACGCGCAGCGTCGTCAGCAACGTGGGGCTCAGCGGCACGTACCGATCACGTCCCCCCTTGCCTCGTTGGATGTGAATCAGCATCCGTCGGCTGTCGATGTCGGCGACCTGCAGTTGGCGCAACTCTGCGTTCCGCATGCCGGTCGAGTACAGGACCATCAGCATCGTGCGATGCGACAGACTGTCGGCGGCGTCGATCACCCGCGCCACCTCCTCGATGCTCAGGATTTGGGGCAGCCGACGTGGCGCTTTGGGATACGGCGTGTCATCGAGCAGGTAGCGACGCTTCAGCGTCTTCACGAAGAAGAAGCGCAAGGCTGCGACGTGGAGGCGGACGGTCAGCGGGCGCATCTTCCGCTCGCGAAGCAGGTACGCCTGGTAGGACCGGAAATGCGTCTGATTCAACCGGTCAGGCCGGCACTTGAAATGTCGGGCGAATTGCTCGACCGCGTGGAGATACGTCGAGATGGTTGTGGGGGCGAAGTTACGGCGCTGGAGCTCCTCCAGCATGACGCGGCGACAATGGGTCACAAGGCACCTCCGTGTGACCCACACGCTACCCCTCTGGCCGAGCGCACCTCACGCGTAGCGTCCGCCGCGCCAGCGGCTTGGTCCAAACACCGCAGGCACGGCCGTTCGACGAAGCTGTCGGCGACGTGGGTCGATAAGAGAATTTAAGCGCGTTGCCGCGAAGGTACCGGATGAATTCTGGCAATGCGCGTAGACGATCTACTTCGCGAACCTGAGCGTCTGCAGTCGTTGAAAGATTCTTCGCACCTCCTTCAGTCGTTCGCTGTCGGGTTCCGATTCCGCCAGCTGCGCCTCGGCCGACTGGAGACTGTTGCAGATCACCTCCAGCTCCTCCGCCTCCAAGCTGATGTCCATCAGCGATCCCCGCGATCCCCCTGCCCCTTCGGAGCCTTGTTCTTGGCCTTCCGACGCCGATCCTGGGCGAGGGAGCGGCCCGCGTCATCCGATTCCTTAAACTGGCCCGTCGCATCCCGCCGCACATACCGCTTATCCGTCCCGGTGTTGATCAGCTCGCGCTTCGCGTCTTTCTTGGGCATGGCAATCCTCCTCCGGTGCGGCTTTGCAACCGAGGTGCCGGTGAAGCCGTAGACCGTCCCATCTCATTCACCCTCGGGGTGGCCTTCGGGAGTTCCCCCCATCGCCCGTCCCCTCGTCCGGTCGCACGTTTGCAACTCGTCGTGTTGACGTGATCAATCTGGATTCCGCGAACGTCGTCCCGAGGGAGCGCCGAGAACAGCAGCAGCGGGAGCGACTCATCGCGACGATTGCCGCCGAGTATCGCGAGATGGCCGGTCTGTCGCTGACCCAAGCGCAGGCCCGTAGGCTGTTCGGGATAGAAGGAGACAAGTTTGAGCGCATCTTGGCCGAGCTGGTGGCGCGGGGCATCGTCGCCATCAACGCGGAGGGCTTGCTCGTAAAGAGATGACGATTATCTCGCCGGTGGGAGCGGAAACATGGAACGTCGGGACTACGGATCGCGAGCTGCCCACGCGCAGACAATCCTTGAACTGCTCACCTCCCGTGTGGATGGACTGACGCTCGCGGAACTGCCTTCGGAGGTCTCAGCGGTGGTGGCGGGTCGCATTCTCAAACCCTTGGCGATTAGAGGACTGGTGAAGGTGGTGGAGGATCACTGGACGCCCTCACCCGCCTTCTTCTTGGGGAGGCACGTGAACCTGCAGCAAGAGTAGACGGTGAACATGGGAAGCGGCCGGTCAAGGAACTTGACCTTTTGGGGACGACGGCTCCGGGACGACGAGAATCCCAGTCGTCGCTGACGTATTGTGGTGCGCTTAGGAGGTTCGTCTATGACGCGTCCGGTGCAGATCCTGATAGTGCTCGCAGTCGTGATGTTCGGACCAGCGGAATACGTCGCTGATCGCATCTGCTGGTGGTTGATGTAGTGAGAAGAGGCGCGTCGAACGTCCTGTCGCACGTCTGGGTAGGCTGACACCGTCTATCCGGCGCTCTGCATGGTCGCGTGCCGCCACCGCCCTGCCGCTGCACCCGTGGCGCCTGCGACGACAGCAAAGGTCATCGCGATGATGAGCAGCACGCAGAGGATGACGATCACGAACGGGGTTGTCAGCGGTGCCATCACGAGGGACGGTTGGGTGACCACCGCATAGACAAAGAAGCTCGCGAACCCGACGCAAGCCGTCACCATCGAGGTCAGCACACCGGTGATGACTCGGCCCGTTCGCTTCGCGCCGTGATACGCGGCCCACACAAGAATCACCGCATCGAGGAGGGAGGTCCCTGGTGAGGGCACGATGCTCGGGTTCCAGCCCTGTGAGAGGGGAAAGGATAGAATTCGCAGCCCGATGACGGCCACGATTCCAGGCCATACGACGCGTCCCACAACGCGGAGAACCTGAAGGGCATACCGCACATTCGCGCCATGCTTCCCGAGTGCAGGGCGTTTGGCCGCGCGGTATTCCTCGAGGAGGTCGCCGGTAACCGGCTCGATCTCCTGCTCGCGAAGGAACTGGCGGACCACCGCCTCCGCCGCCTTTGGGGGATTCATTTCACTCATGCGCCCACCTTCATCGGGAGGATATTGCCACTCAGAACCCAGTATTGTCTACATTGTAGTCATGTCGCCTGGTGTGTCAACGACCGCCACGTCGGAGGGTGGTATAACGTCGAGGATCTCCGCGGCGATGCCCACGACCCCCATCGCGCTACGCATCCCGCGCCAGTGCCCGCATTGCGGGCGCCAAGGAGTAATCCGCCTGCAGCATGTCATTCGTGGAGAACAAGCCACCCTGGAATGGCGATGCAGTGCCTGCGAACGCGAATGGCCGGTGACGCGAGCGGAGCAAGAAACCTTTCCGAACGTCGCGTAACCCTCTGCTGGAGCCCCGAGATCCGTCTGCTTCGCGCCAGAGTTGCGTTCCCGGTGCTTTCCACTTCCTCTCACCCCTGCGCTGCCGCTGCCTTTGCTACTCCAACTCTCATGCGAGTGACCGTGTGGCGGCTGAAGGATCCGGCAGGTATCGAAACCCGGTGCGTGGTGGCGCAAGGTGAGAGTGATGCGTGCGAGTTGCGCGTGGAGCAAGAGGATCAAGTGATTCACACGGAGCGGCGTCACAGTGTTGATGCCGCGTTGCTCCGCGCCGATACGATGCGCTTGATGTGTCAGCGGGATGGCTGGAAGGAGTGCTAATCAGGACTTCCGAGCAGCTGCCTTCCTTCTCGCCGCCCCATACTTCTTCATCCTCGCTCCGACCGCCTTCCGTTGTGCGGCGGTCATCGGCTTGCGCTGTCTGCGCACCGGTGCCTCGGCTGGATTGGCGTCGAATCGAGGCGCAGGCGCGCTCCGTGATGGTGAATTGGCGGGGGATGCTGACGCGGTACGCTTCCGAAGGCCGCGTTGTGCTTCGGCAAGTGCTGCAATCGCCCGTGTTGTTCACGCCTTTCGAGGAGAACGGTCGCGGCGGTTATTGCTTCAAAGGAAGCGCCTCGCTGGTGGGATTGTGCGAGGGGACTCTCGAGGTAATCGGGATGGCGTCCCCACCGGGATTCGCGAAAAGGTGGAAACGAGCTTTTCGGGAATTGCCGCGTGAACCCCGACCGTGAGCCGAACCTCCGCACGGGGCTCCGGCTTCGCGCCTCGCGCCTTGCCGTCGCCCGCTGGTGTCAGCGGTGAGGTGTTAGTTCTTCAGCGAACGGCCCGCGCTCGAATCGGCCTGAACGGTCAGCAACTCAGGCTTGAACAACCGGCTTGCAAGGGCCGCCAAGATGATCGGCGTGAAACCGACCACGGCGGCATAGACCAGCAGGCCCGCATTGCCGATCACCCCGGCCTTGAACAGTCCGTAGCCGACGAAAAGAACGGCATGAGTGACGGCCCCGGCGGCGAATGCCGCGCCGACGACTTTGCCGCTGTACGGTCCGCGAATCGCGCAGGCGTAAATCACCCAGAGTGACAACGGAATAAACAAGACGGCGGCGGTCCATAGTCCGGTGTTATAGACGCCCTCCGCGACGCCGCCCGCGCTGTGCACAAATCCGTTCGCCATGATCAATCCCCAGGAACTGAGGCCGATGAGGACGTTGCGTCTGCAGATGTACGCTGCGAGTGGCGCTCCGAACCACATTAATGAGATGTTCACCACTGGGTAGAACGACAGGGGGATAGGGCAATCTGGATACGGCGGAAAGTCAAATTGCTTGCAAACCATGTCAGGGAGTGAGTAGGGCAGGCCGATCACCGGCAGGCTGTATTCCTCAAGTTGATGCACCCAGTAGAGCGGCGCGGCGAGCCACGCCAGCCACACTGGATCACGCCAGCGCGATACCGTGGTGGTGCCACGGAATGTGTCGGTCGTCAGCAGGATGGCGACCATCACAATCGCCCCTCCCGCCCCTATGAACGGCCAGACGGTGTAGAACCAGTGCAACGGTGCCTCTCGATCATGTGTGCGGCGCAAGTTTAAGTTTTGATGAGTCCGCAACCGCCATGCAGGACCGGCATTCAAGAGGGGACTTCGCATGTCCCCGCTGGGTGGACGCGGCGCGTAGAATTACCGCCACGGCGGCCAGCGTAGGGTAGCTCCCTGCGACAACACGGCTGGCACTCCGCCCAGCCGGCCGCCGTTTCTCTCTTCCCATTCTCATCGCGGAGGCGGAGACCGCGTGTGGCTGATCCGACACCACCCCGTCGTCAGACCTTCCGTTCCTTTCGCGGCTGGCCCGCGAACCGTGACGTACCTGGGCATGTGGAGTCCCGGGCGACCCTGCTGAACCTGCTGTTCGATGACTCCGGGTGATGCATCTGTTCAAGACGCACGGTCCCTTCTGGGAGCGATGCGTCGAAGTCGCACTGATGCTCGAGACGGCCGCCGCCACGGGTCATGCCGATCGTCGCGCGCTGCTCGCCGACACGCGGCTCCAACTCGCCCCGAATGAGATTGCCGGTGACGACGACGTGCTCGATGCCGACGAGGGGACTGCATTTGTCGATCAGTTGGCCGCCACCGACGCCGAGGCCAGCGAGGAGATGCACCGGGCGGTCAGTCAGTTGGTGCACGTGACGTCGCGATTACCGCGCGACCCATCCACGCGAGCACTGGGCGAGGCTCGTGGCCGACGTGGTGACCATGTGGAATTTGACCCTCCGCATGGTCGCGACCGGCGGGAAGGCGACGATGCTCGTCTTTGTGGCGACGGAACCGAGCGAGTCGATTCAGGTGGAATTTCAGAAGGGTCCAGATGAATCGACCGACGCGGCGCGGCAACGCTTGAAGCAGTGGTATCGGGAAACCGATCGAGCGCTTCGCGGGAGCGGCGCACGCCCACGAGGCACCATCGTGGGCGAAGACCCGCTTTGTGCGCGACGCGACGTGGTTCTATCGCAACGTGCTCAAAGATCCGCCAGACAGCGAACGCGCGCTGGCGCGGGCATATCACGAGACCGCTCACGCGGACGGTTCGGCCACGTCATCGTCAAACCCCGCAAACATGGCACCCGGCAGCAGCAGTTCTATGCATGCGGCGGGTATCACAAGCGCGGCAAGACGGTGTGCCCAAACAACGTCGAAGTGCGCGTCGAAGTCGCTGACGCCGCCGTGCTCGACACCATCCAAAACGAGGTCCTGAATCCGGCCGTTGTCTCTGCCGCTGTAAAGCGGGTAGTGGACGCAATCCGGCCCAGCGCCGTCGCGACAGAGGCGAAGCGCCGTGCGCTGGCGGAGCGCATCAGGCGCCTGGAGACTGAGGCGGCGAGATTGGTGGAAGCGCACGCCACGGGTTTCGGCTCATCCGACGTCGTCCGCGCCGCACTCGTGGAACGGGAGGAACAGCTTCGGGCAGCTAACGCCGACGTGAACAGGCTGTCGATGCCTTCGGTCGACCCGGAATTGCTGGAGAGAGACCTGCTGCGCCGACTGGACGACTGGCGCGGTCTGTTCAGCCGTCATGTGCCGCAGGCGCGTCAAATTCTTCGCAAGCTCCTGCCGGAGCCATTACGCATGACTCCGATTGGACAGCGTGTATCCGGTTACTTCGAGTTTGAGGGAGACGCGGCCTTGGGGCGACTGCTGACGGGCAGCACTGGCCATCCAACTTCGGTGGCGTCCCCACCGGGTCTTGCACCTGATGCTGTCCTACGAACGCTACAACCTGTCTTCGAGGGTGAGGCGCGGAGACGAGCGGCTTAGACAGACTGCCACGGTAAACTTGGGGCAATAATGACGGCGCATGGAGAAGGCAACGTCGCTTGCGCTTGACAGAGATTGTTCGACCCTGTTGGTGACCACGTGACGGAATCAAGCATCGAAACGACAGAAGGGACGACCGTGGACGTCGAGACACACGCGCCGCATGTGCATAAGACTGGGCACAACTGGGTGGATTTAACCGTCGCCATTTCCGCTTTGTTTGTCTCCGTGGTCTCACTCGGCATTGGCGTCCTTCACGGTCGCACGATGGAGCGGATGGCCGAAGAAAACGCCCGTCTTGTTGCTGCGAATTCCTGGCCATTCATGTCGTACGGCGCTGGAACCGTCACAACCGACGGTGTCACCAAAGTCCACATGCGGGTGTTTAACAGCGGCGTCGGTCCGGCCAAAATCGAATCCGCCGAACTGAAGTGGATGGGTGTGTCGTATCGCAGTGATCGAGAGTTTCTTGAGGCGTGCTGCGGTTTTGACCCAGCGTCTGACACGCCATTCGATTCGAGTGTTGTGCCGGGTTTTGTGGTGCGAGCAGGCGAACAGAGCCGATTCCTCGAGTTCAGCAAGGTTGCCAACCCGACGGTGTTCAGCGCACTCCAGCGAGCGATTCTCAGCCCCGATCTACAACTGAATATCTGTTATTGCTCCATTTTCGATGAGTGCTGGCAGGATGACCTGACGAGGCTCAGCCTTAGACCCAAGCACGTCGACGCCTGTACGGTGCCGAGCGTTCCCTTCGACGAAGGCATCTCGAACCGAAAAGCCGCCGGTCAGCTATAGATCCGCGCCGAAATTTCAAAGCTGCCGAATGGTCGAACCTCACCCGATTCGACCGGTTGTTCTCGGGCTTCGCCCCAGGCACGGTTTAAGGAGCAATCGGTCGCGGAGTAGGGCGAGTAGAAGAGAGCCGATCGACCCGGAGGACACGCCGTTCCCCGTACAGAAGCCGGTTCTGGAACGAGCTCAGAGAAAGCTCGCGAATCGAATCGAGGATACGTCCCCACCGGGTACCGGACTCTATCGCCGTACTCAAAAGGCTACACCTGGAAATCGAAGGGGAGGCGCGGACGCGAGCCGCGTGAGCCACTCATCGCTGGGCAGGGTCCTAAATCAGTGATGCGGTAGTCTCTTCCGGAGGGTGACAGCGGAAGATGGTCGGCAACGGTCTGCACAGAATAGCGATCGTCCTCGCCCTGAACGTAGGTGTCCTTGTCGTCCTGGCGCTCTACGTGGTCAGGATGAGCAGCAGTGCGCCAGCGGTCTGGGAGCGGCAGATTCGCCGGTTTCAGAAAGCCGATCGACAAAGCTTTCCACGTGCCGGAGGGATTGTGTTTACTGGAAGCTCCACCATCCGTTTATGGGGATCGCTTCAAAAGGACATCGCACTTGGGCCGGTACTGAACCGCGGGTTTGGCGGGGCTCAGATTCATCAGGTCACTCACTTTTCCGATCGCATCCTGGTTCCGTATCAACCGACGGTCATCGTCTTCTACGCCGGTGAGAACGACATTGCCGGTGTGATGTTCTCCAAACGGAAGACCGCCGCCGAAGTGAGAGACGCGTACGCGACCTTCTGTCAGAAGATTCATCAGCAGTTACCTGAGGTATGGATTTATTTCATTTCCATCAAGCCGCCCAGGGCGCGCCTGAAGTCATGGCCCGAGATGCAGCGGGCAAACACATTGATTCGCGAGTTGTGCACACGCGATCGCCGGCTCCACTACGTCGACGTTGTTCCAGCCATGCTTGATGCGGAAGGTAAGCCCAGACGAGACGTCTTCAGGTGGGACGGCATTCATTTGAATGACAAGGGCTATGCGCTCTGGGCGTCAATCGTGAAGCCGATTCTCGAACAGCGGGGGACCGAGCTGAAGCAGTCCTGCAATTCTTGACGAGCATTCCGCGTGACCATGGACAAGCTGCGTCGGCACACCCGTGGGAGGAGACGTTCGCGTCCTTCCGTTGAATGCGCTCGACCTGACAGCTAAGCCTTCTCGTCAAACGATGCGGCTCTTTAAGGAAATCGAAGGACTTGGAGAGTTTTGGCATCCCGACCGGGGACTGGATACTTCTGATGTACGCCCGAGGCTACAGGCGGAAATCGTCGGGGAGGCGCGGACGCGAGCGGCGTAAACGGTCGCTACTACACACTTGGCGACTAGCCAGGAATTACGGCGATAGCATCGTTCCCCGTGTAATCGACACTCGACGTTCATCGCAGTCGGCTATGAGGGTGCCGTTCAGCGAATCGTGTTCTGTCGCTTGTGATCAGCTACTGCAGAGGCGGAGACGAGCCCGCACGTAGCGGCTTCGTGACCCATCCACCTGAAGTTCGCGCCCATATTCTTGTCGACGGGTCGATTGTTGTTGCGGCGACCGGAGCGTAGAATGTGCCCGCTGGAGGCAAGCATGTCGAGGCTTTTCGTCGTCGGCGTCATTGGCTTCCTCGCGGCCGGGTGCGGTTCGCCCGCGGTGACCGCACCGACACCAAGGGCCACGCCCTCGGTAGTGGCGGCTCCGCCAGCGCCCGCAGCCGTGCCCGGTGCCTGGAACATCACCATGCAAACGCTCTCCGACAGTGGGCCGAGCTTCTGCATTAATCAGCCGACGGTCGGATCAACGTTCCACGCCACCTACGGGCTGGTGTTCGGCGGCGACGCCGTCGAGTTCGTGCCGCCGGACCCGATTGATTGGGACTCGTTCACCGCTAGCATCAGTGGCGTGAACTTCGCCGGCTCGAACGCCCCAGTCGCCTTCGGACCGTATAACGGGATGTGCGCCACCTACGCGCAGTCATCGAGCATCAGCGGGATTTTCTCTTCGGACCGCACCTCGTTCACGGCGACCGTCACATGGTCGTTCAGACTCGACTCGGGCCAGACGGAAACGCTGACCTTCGCGTGGTCGGGAACGAAGCAGCAGTAGCTCGCACGCTACCGGCAGTTGCCGCTCCGTGATGGTGTGTCATGGATGCTCTTGAATCCCGATCAACGGCGCAGCGTAAATCGGGAGTTCGCGCCGTCGCCAAAGCAAGGGCTCACGCCTTGTGCGAGCCGGCACCGGGAACCCCACACTAACGCTGTACTCGAAAAGCTACACGTCGAAATCGAGGGAGAGGCTCTGGCGCGCGCAGCGTAGCGCTGCGCTCAAGTCCGGCTTTCCATCCGGGTCACGAGGGGCAGGCGCTGCCAGGTCTGGCTTTCCGTCCGCTGTCCGCGGAATGGTGGTCGATGGATAGTTAATCCACTGCGCGAAGATGGGTACGGCGCATACGATGGGCACTGCGCATACAAGGAAAGAGCACTCGCCTCGCGTTCATACAAGTCCCAAGGTCTGTTACGAGCAGAAAAACAGGACCAGCGTGCGTGCCGCTGAAATTAGGCACCGTAACCGCCCAGAAGTTCCCGAGCGACTATCGTGCCGCCTTGGCGAAGAGGGTCGTAGCCGGAACTGCAACGCGAGTAAGTGGCGCGATTCGAAGCTCGGCAGCCAGAAATCGCGGACTCGAAGAACCGCGCCTCGCAGCGATGATCCGAAGAAGGTCCTGCGAGTCACCGCACTGTTTCCGAACAATCATCGAAGGTCACCTCCAGATCAATCGATCCAGCGCCTGCGCGATGGCTGTGTGTGCATCTAACCGCGGATGAAAAGCTGCGGGCATACCCGGCTCACGACCGAAGAAGCCTGCCGACCAGGGGGCGGCAGCGCAAGCATGATGGTCCGCAGTCAACGCCGAGGCGGTCACCAACTCACTGCCGGTCGCGCGGGCGGCACGCGCGGTGATCTCGACGACACGCTGATTGATTGAACGGCCTTCGTCAGCTTGCTGGGCTGTCAGGGATAGTGCGGGACACGTTCCGGTGGGCGGTAGGATCGTGGTGTAGTCCACGAATATCACGCGAGCCGCCGGGGACCGGCGATGCACTTCTTCGGCTATCTGCCGCAAGTGAGTCTCAAGCTCCACCCAATCCTTTTCGGTTGGCAGGGGCGGCAGGGCATCGCAAGTCTCTGCTGATGCTGCAGCCGGTGCGGTCGCAGCGGCCGTGCGACACCCGCGCGCGGCCAGTCCGCGGGACAGGCCGACATCGTTGCCGCCGACGGTGATGGTCACCAGTCGCGTGTCGGCATCGACTGCGTCGAGTTGCGGTTTCAGTTCGTCCCAGGGGCCCAGCAGATGCGCCGTTGTTGCGCCGCCGCAGCTGACGTCGACGAGATGCAGCCCATGCTTGCGCGCGATCTGGTGGGAGTAATTGTCGGTCGAGCGCCGGCAGCGATTGGCGGGGGTGTCGGCGGAGCTGGTGATGGTCACTCCTGCGGCGAAGGAACTACCCATGGCGACGTATTTGGCGCCTGCAGGGAGTGGGACAGGTTGTTGGGCGGCTCCCAGCGCCGGCGACAGAGCAATCAGTGCGACGATAAGTCTCGCGGCAATTTGCATGGCCATTCTCCGCAGCAACTGTAAGCCGGAGTGCGAGCCGGAACGACGGAAAACGCACGCCACGGCTGCTGCGACGTGGGCCGTCGTCCGACCGGCAAAGAATCACGCGTATGACGCGTGGCAGGGGCACCGGTCGGACGTTCAGGCTGCGGCCCGCACCCCCAAGGCCGTCACGATCCAGGGCATTCGTCCTAATTTATATGCTTTTGTTTTGAAGGCTTTTTGCAACACGGATGCTTCATGCAGCATAGGGGTGCATGAAGAGCATCCCCCTGCCTCGCTGTTAGAGCGGCTCGCGGAGTTGCTCTGCGGAGGCAGTAAATGGACACGACGGCCATTTCGATGACGACCCTTTCTGGCGACGGCTACGAGGGGTACTTCCGGTCGCTTCGCGCGTTGGCAGATCAGGGCCACGTCTCAGCGGTTCGGCAACTGCTTGCTTTGGTGCACGGCGCGGTGCAGGAAAACAAGCCCGAGCTGACGCCAGAATTGCGGACGTTTCTCGCCGAGTGTTTACGGCGCCTGTTGGAGGATCAGTCGGATAGGGCGCTTCGACAGTTTGTGAAGCCTCGTCAGGGTCGCCCGCCGCACCCAGGTGTCACCCATGTCAGCGAGCTGTTCAGGAGAGTATGGCGCCGAACCTGGCGTGCAGCGTTGCGCGGGAGGCAATGGCACGTGGAGAAAAGCTAGAGCCTGCCTGCGAAGAAGCCGCCGACCGGATCAATCGCCTCTTCGAATCGTCGGTGAAGCAAGGACAGAAATATTTTCCATCTGGATGGAAATGCACCAAGGCCATGGTTCGCCACTGGTTATACCACCGAGCTAAAAATCGAATCCTGGAACTGTGGGTATTTCCAGGATTGCTCGGAGTTCTTAAACATCTGCTAGTTCCGGGATTCGAACTTCCTTCCGCATCGATCTGTCACATGCAACATTTTCTGCATGACGAATCGACCTCACATTGCCTCGCCGCTGAGGCAGCCAAAATTCTCGACGTCACACCGGCGACGGTTCGATTGAGGGAAGCTCGCGGCGAATTGCCAGCCGAGCGAACCGAGAGCGGCGTCCGGATCTTCAAGCGCGTCGATGTTGAGCGCTTGGCTGCACAACGCGAGGCGGCAAGGCTCGCGCGCCGTATCGCCTGAAGACGACAAGAGGCCATGGCTCCCACAGCCATGGCCTCTTCTCGTATGGCCAACAACCAACCGTCCCGCCTGGCAGCGAGAACGATGGATAGCATACTTCCACAGCCGAAACCTGACGAACTCAATGGCGCCCGACGCGCGACTGTTGTCGCGAGCCTTGCGCGCATGATCGTCGCAGAGCTCCGCCAGAGTCTCGAGCACCGACCTTCCTCGACCCAAACCATTACGCCGGCACCAAGCCGCGGAGAGTCCGCATGAGCCGGTACGTGAGCGACCTTGCGCGAAAGGTGCGCCTGCCTTTCAGGAAACGTCGCACCGCCGCGAAGGCCGTGCTTCTATCGCTCGCGGATGACTGCCGCGATGACGGTTCATGCGCCTTCCCGTCGATGACGACGATCTGCCTCGAGGCGGCTATCTGCATCAAGACAGGTGATCGATGCCTATTCGACCTTCAGCAGGTGGGTCTGATCTGCGAACAGGCACCGCCGGCGCAGCGCAGGCCGCGCACCTGGCGCATCAACGTGGAACGGATGAGGGGACTCATCGACCCCCACGACCTTCAGAGAGTCGACGACGCCTGGCCCGGGCCTTCAGCTCGCTACACAGGTGCCGATCTGGCGCCCATCCAGGTCGGCAAAGTTGAACCTTCAGATCGGCAAATTGCGAATCCAGATCGGCAAATCGAGGCGCCAGCTCGGCGTACTACTGCCGACGAACGTAAGAACGGAGTGAGAACGGAAGGGAAGAACCTGGCGGCTTCGCCGCCGCCGGACGTCTTGCAGCCAGTGCTGAAAGGAAGACGTGCGGCGAATGCGGCTCTTCGACTAAGGAGACGAACCGCATGACCTTTGACCAACAAATCGGAAGGCTTGTGAGCGGCTACGGACGGCCAATCAACGACGAAATGGAGTTCGAGTACTCGCAAGCGTTGGGCGACGTTCCGATCGAGGTGCTCGCATTAGCGATCACTCGTGCAATCCGCCACCGAAAGTTTTTGCCGACCGTCGCCGAGTTGGTGGAGGAGGTGGAGACCGTACTCAACGAACAGCGGATCGCGGCCAGGAATGCAGCGCCATTTGCTGGCTGCGACCAGTGCGGTGGGACAGGCTGGCGCGAAGAGGTCGCCTGGTACCGCACGCCGGTTAGTCTCAACGGACAACTGCTCGCCCAGCAAAAAACCACCCGATATGCCCGCTGCGAATGCTGGAAAGAGTGGCTCCGGTCGACCGATTGAATGTGTGCCCATTTCCGGCACGTACGAATTGCGGGCCAAGGTGATACTCAGCATCGATGTGGATAGCCGAGTGACGCTCGCACCAACGACTCCGCGGTGCAGGGAAGGAGAGACGTTTACCAGCGGGATGCTCGCCCAGCATTCCTGACGACAGCAAAACATAGCACCATTAATGCGTCCCGAGTGCGGTTCCAACGCGGCGCCATCATGACATTGCAACGACAAATGCGTGGAAGATACAACCGGCTCAAATTGCAAGCGCTCAGCGTCTTCGAGCGTCGCGGCTGGTTGTCTCCTCGATCGTGGGCGATGCTCGCCACATTCGAGCCTGTGCGGGCCGCATATTCGTACTTGAGATTCCTGTGCAAGCAGAAGTTGCTGGATCGTGCGTTTGATGAACACGGGATGTTGCATTACCGGATAAATAGTCGCGGGGTGGACCGGCTTGTGTGGTTGCGCACTCGAATGGTCGGTCTGCCGAAATGAGAGCCGCACTGTACGCGCGCGTCAGTACCAACGCGGGACAGGACCCGACAGTGCAGCTGCGCGAGCTGCGCAGCTTCTGTGAGCGGCGTCAATGGGACGTAGGAGGTGTATTCACAGACACCGGTGTCAGCGGCACCCAGGAGCGGCGGCCGGAGCTCGATCGCCTCCTGGCTGATTGCCGTAGACGGCTCTTTGACGTGGTGGTCGTGTATCGCTATGACCGGTTCGCCCGAAGTGTTCGTCACCTGGTAAACCCGCTCGCGGAGTTCGACGCTCTTGGCATCCAATTCGTGTCAGTAAACGAAGGCGTCGACACGTCTACACCCAACGGGCGCCTGGTGTTCGGCATATTCGCAACCATCGCCGAATTCGAGAGGGAGCTGATCCGGGAACGTGTCAGGTCCGGTCTCGCAGCTGCTCGAGCCAAGGGCACGCGGCTGGGACGACCGCGACGCCGGTTCGATATCGACCGTGTGGCGGAACTGAGGGCGCAGGGCCGCTCGTGGCGTGCGATCGGCCGTGATTTGGGTGTCGGAGTCACCACCGCCCGCAACGCCCTTGAACAGCGTGCGGAAAACCCTCGCCATCACATCTTCGAAAATCACTCGAATATCGAGGAAATGTGACCATGCTCGATGTGTGCGGAAATCAAGTGATTCTCGTACGATGGTCACCGTTGATGATCGACGGCTCGTCACACTGGTCGGCTCTTGGTCCTGAAAGAGTACGGCGTTACTCCAGGAACATCTCCTATGACCCGCCCGCCATGGCGCGAACTCCCATGAACCCGAGCCTAATCGTGGCCATCGTCGCGACGTCTGTTCTGACGGCCTGCAGCGGTGGCCGGAGCGTGGGGAGTGACGCGCCCCGTGCGGTATTGGCCGCAGACGTGGAAGGCTTTGCCGCGAGGCTAGCGGCTAATGACGAATTTTCAGGAGTCGTGCTGCTGACGCTTCACGGTCAGCCGCTCGTGAGGCAAGGCTACGGCTTGGCCGATCGCAAGGCAGGACGGCCCAATACGCCTGAGACTCCCTTCATGCTTTCGTCGGTCGGCAAGATGTTCACCGCCGTCGCGATCGCAAAGCTTGTCGAGCGGAAGCAACTCTCGTTTGAGAGCACCCTCGGTTCGCTCTTGCCGGAGTACCCATCTGCCGAAGCACGTGATCAAGTGACGGTGCATCACCTTCTGACCATGAGTTCGGGCATCCCCGATCTGTTTCGCGTACCGGCATTCTGGGCCGAAATCGGGACAATCAACACGCTGCGGGACTTCTGGAAGTACTTCGCGACAGCGCCGCTGCAATTCGGCCCGGGTACACAATCGGCGTACAGCAACTCCAACTTCCTTCTCCTGGGCGCGATTATCGAGCGACAGACTGGTCGCGCGTTTACGTCGGTGATTGAGGAGGAGATCTTCCGGCCACTTGGTCTCGCGAACACCCATTACAAGGTTGACGCCTCCCGTAAGCCGGCGCTCGGTTATACGCGTACGCCGCCTGCCGGCGCGAGCGTGAATTCTGCTCGCTGGTTTCCAGCTTGGGAGGAGCCAAAGCCGGGGGACGGGTTCATCGCCGCCACCCCGATGGGTGGAGGCTACTCAACGGTCGACGACCTTGCGCGATTCGCAGACGCGCTCGTAGCCAACGAGCTTCTGAGCCCGGGGACAACGGCCCGCGTCCTGACGGGCTACGTCAACGCAGATTATGGCGGGCGCGATGGTTACGGGTTCGAAACCCGGATCGTCAACGGTGTGAAGACGGCCGGGCACCGCGGCTCGCTTGCCGGTTCATCGAACCAGGTCGAGTTCTACCCCGATCTGGGGTACGTCCTCGTCGTGCTAGGCAACACCGACAGCGGCGCGGAAGCCATAGCCGCCCACGTGCGTGGACTGCTCACATCATCACTTCCAGCGGGAAGCGTTCGATAAACGAGTGTACTTTGGGCGCGAGCCGCGCACGCAGGTCTTGCGCCCGACCAAGGGCGGAATGCGCTCGACGAACTGGCTCACCAGATCCTACAGATGCGTGACCTGTCCGACCCTACAACCGGGCGCAAAATGAACTGGACGCTCGCAAATGCGGGCTCGGCCTTGAACGCCATCCCCGCAGAGGCGCAGGCCGCGGCAGACTTACGCGTCCTGCAAGTGGCTCAATTTGACATCCTCGAACGCCTCATTCGCGAACGGATCCGAACCCGGCTAATCCCCGATACGACGGTCGATGTAGTGCTCGAGCGGATGTCTCCGCCGATGGAACTCAGGACGCAATCTTTGGAGGTGTCCGACACGTAACGCGAGTTTACGCTGAGATTGGTGGCATGGTGACCATCGCAAGGACCGCCACCGGCGCTGCGACAGACGCGGCGTTAGCGTCGCTGGAGACGCAGGCGCCGGTGCTGGAAGGCTTTGGCCTGAAAGGGTTCGGTGCGCACTCCAAGTAGCCGAGGACTTTAGCGCAACCGTTGAAAGCATATCGTCGACGTCGAGCCGCGGCTCTTCTTGGTTGACGCGGCATGATCATCGACGCAGCTAACGGGAAGATTTCCGGTATCGCGAACTGAGGATTGGGTTCAGCCACGTTGTTTACGCAAAACTCCGGCTGGCGGGAGGTCGCTGGGGCTAAGCTGGACGCGCTACAGCGGTGTTTCCAAGCGTTAGCGTGTCCGACCTATCTCACGCGTGTCACTGCTCGCCCGGTGGGGAAGTGGTGCTCCCGGCGAGGTGTAGCACCGGGACAACGTGAACACCTTTCGTTGTCGACAAGGAATGACGGACCGGCGACATATATGGTGACCACTACCGGCGCAACGTCAGCCAGAATGCGCGAGTTCAGTCATCGGCCGAATCTGAACTGTTTGCAGATGGCCGGTTCGCCGACGAACTGAAATCCGTCGCGCGCCACAACCATAGCTCACGCCTGAAGCGAGCGCGTTGAATGAGGCGCGGGATGCGACATCGATGACGGATCTCAGGCGCCGAGTTCGATCGACGTCCGGGATTCGTTCGCCTCATGGACGCGATCAAGCGACCGGCGTTCAACGTGCTGATCATGAGCGAGAGCTCGCGCCTCGGTCGCGAGGCGTGGGAGACGGGCTATGCGCTGAAGCGGTTGCTGAAGGCTGGCGTGCGCGTGTTCCTGTACCTCGAGGACCGCGAGTGCACCGTCGACAACCCGACGGACAAGCTGATGTTCTCGGTGCTCCAGGGCGTCGACGAGATGCACCGCGCCCTGGCCAGTCAGCGGTCGATCGACAAGGCGCTGCAGCTCGCGCGCGCCGGTCACGTCACCGGCGGCCGCACGTTCGGGTACGACAACGTCCGTCAGGCGTCGCACACCGAGCGGCGCATCAACGACGACGAGGCCGCGGTGGTGCGTCGCATCTTCGAGCTCGCTGCCGCCGGCGTGGGGCAGAAGCGGATCGCGCAGCTGCTCAACGAGGAGCGGCGCCGACGCCTCGAGCGCAGCAGAATCGGCCGGCCGCGTGGGCCCATTCCTCGGTGCACGAAGTCCTCTTCCGCGAGCTGTATCGCGGCGTCGATCGTCTGGAATCGGACGCGGAAGCGGAATCGGTGGGGCGAGAAGGAACGCACCGATCGCCCGGAGCAGCGACTGGCTCAGGGTGGACGCGCCGCAGCTGCGCATCGTCGACGAGGCACTCTGGTCGGCCGCTCACGAGCGGATTGCTGCGTCGCGACGGCACCGTCGGTCCGACGATCGGGCCGACCGAAGACCCGTCGAGCCGCGGTACCTCCTGACGGGTTTTGCGCGCTGCAGCTGCTGCAACGGAGGCCTGCACGTCCGGTCGCAGCAGGGCGGCAGTCCTGGCAATCGCGTGCCGCGCCAGGTTCTACGCGTGCACCACGCACTTCAACCGTGGCCGTCAGGTGTGCGCGAATGATCTTCGAGTTCGCATCGAGACCGTCGACGAGGCGGTTATGGCGCGCATCGGCGAGATCCTGACGCCGAGCCTGGCCGACGAAGTGATCGTCGCGGTGCGCGAGCTGCTCGAGCCGCACAGGCTGGATCCACGCGCGGCCGTCGATGCTGACCTGGCGGCGCTCGAGCGTCAGATCGCCAACCTCACCGACGCAGTCGCCATGGGCGGAAACCTGCCGATGCTCGTCACCCGGCTGCAGCAGCTCGAGGAAGCCCGCCAGCGCCTCACCAGGCAACGCGAGGAGCTGCCCGGCGACGTCACCCCTCATCAGACTCGATTGGCGTGCCCTCGAGCGCCAGGCGCGCGAGAAGCTGGCATCGTGGCGATCGCTCGCGACGCGGCACGTCGCCGACGGCCGCAAGCTGCTTGGCGCGCTGCTCGAGGGCCCGATCGTTTTCACGCCGTTCGAGGAACCAGAGGCGCGCGGCTATCGCTTCCGCGGCTACGCAGTGCTGACCGGATTGGTTGAGGGAGTCGCGGACGTGGTGTCCTCACCAAAGTACGCCGAAATGTGGCGTCCCCACCGGGATTCGAACCCGGGTTTCAGCCTTGAAAGGGCCGCGTCCTAGGCCTCTGGACGATGGGGACGTGCGGTGGTACCACTGCCGGGCCCTGCGGGCGCGGCCGAACAAGCCATTGTAGCATCAGCCACTCGGACCACCTGCCCGGCTCGACGCGCGTACCTCGACACGGTCCGACTTCGAGTGTGACCAACGCGCGTCGTCGCGAGTGCCGGCGTCCAATCGGCGCTCCTGTCATCGCGATTGTCGCGTGAGACCCGCTCATGAAACGTGACGCCGCCACCGCGTGCGTTCGGGACCGTGACGCGGGCGCGACGCGACCGACGAGTCACTGAGTTCAGAGCCGTGCCGTGCGGTCAGCGACGGATCCATCGTGAACGCCGTTTGGCGGCTCGTCGATCCGGAGTGCGGCCGTCGTCGAAGCTGTCACCTTCTCTCCAGTCGGAGGCTTATGCGCAACCTCTCACGTCTCGGGCCCGTGCTCGCTTTGGTCGGCGCGGTCGCGTGAGAGT
>CAVUKN010000005.1:0-1990961 GCA_963742105.1 uncultured Acidobacteriota bacterium
TCGGCCGAGCGGCTTCGCCGATAACGCGCACCTGATCGAGCATGGCGTGGCGACTTCGGACCGGTCGGGACCTGATCGCCGCCCGCGAAGCCATCTTTTCGTAGGGACGTTGCGCGCAGCCACCTCGGCGACGTCGCGTTCGTCGATCGGCGCCATCGCGCAGCGGCAGCCCCAGCCAGCGACGACGTTCCCACTACGGATCTCCAGCGCCCACCAGTGCGCGCCATTTCGAAGCAGAACATCCCTGGACGCATCAATGTGTACACAGACCAGCAGCTTTGATCGCGCTACACCCCCACATGCATCGAGGCCATCGAATTCGTTTGCTGAAGAACGGATATCATCGTCTGGATCCGGGCCGACGGATGAACAAGGCGGTTGATCTATTGAGCGATGCCAGCAATTGCTTTCACAGGCATCACAGCGGCGCTGTTCCAGGGACCAGAAGACGCGCGCCGAGCGCCTGTCACGCCACCATCCAGAGCTCTACGCATCATCAGATCACCTGCCACGACCTCAGCGCCAAGCCAGGTACGCGCGCAAGCCGCGCGAGTACCGACTGACCGCGCACGACCACGTCTCAGCGAGCAGTTCAACGACGACCCGCTTGCCGATGTTCCTGTCGCCGATCGGCGGCGGGGTCCGCGCGCTCGCCGCCGTACACGTTCATGTTCGACGAGCCGCTACGGTTCCGGAGGATGCGCTCCGGAGCCGGGGCCGTGACTTCCGCGTCACCTGTATCTACAGCCCCACTCGATCCCTTCGCCAGGTAGTCGCCGTGCCGCTCGGCGGCGCGGCGCACGCCTACGAGAACACCGTGACAACTTCCAGCGCGTGCTCGACACCGGCGACGATCCCGATCACCAGCGATCGTCGGCGTCGGTGGGGACAACGCCGCGCACAGCGGCGTGGGGAACATGACGAAACCAGTCATGCATGCGGCATCCTTATCGTCCGTCGTGTTCAGGTTCGCAGTTACGAGTTGACCCATCAAGTTCTCGTCCTTCATCCTTCAGCACATGTTGGCGATCGTCGCCCTTCTTCATGAACTCCCAGAGCTGGGGCTGCGCACCGTCGCGTACCTCGTGAACGAGGAGCACGAACACCAGCTCTCACGATTTACCGATCCCGAATCGCAACCTGGTGCGTCGCGTTCGCGCCGTTGCTGAAGCCGAGGATCTGGCTTCCGAAACTCTGGTGCGAGCGGCCCAGCAACATCATCAGCAAGAAGACTGTCGAACATGAACAGTTGATGGCAATATCGAGAGTGCGTCCGTGACCCTGCTCCTCAATTGCAGTCGCCGGCGGGTACTCCGACCAACGGAGTCGGGCGGCCTCCCATCGAGTGGATCGTCGAGCCAGCCGCCGTCGAGCGGCGCCAGCAGGATACCGTCGCTACCTCCATGAATTCGTGATCGATGACGATGCCGTTCGCGGAATGCCAGGCTCACATTCGGTCGCGTCGTGTCGTCAGTCGTGCCGCCCAGATGGCTGAGCGCTCGGGTTCGGTGTCGTTTGCACTATGGAACTCCGGACAGAAGCGAAGGCGGCCAGTTCGCCGCCTACTTGACCTCGTAGGTTCTGGTGCGGAGACCAAGAACGCTGACGAAGAAGCTCGTCAAGCACACTGCACGCCCAGTGCGAGACACAGCGCCGAGGGTATGACGAGACGAGTGACCCGGTCCGTCGAAAGGGGCCCGAAATCTACCGCGTACCAGTCCGCGACGGCGATGGTTGCGCCCACGGCACCGAGCACACAGCAGTATCAGCCCGATCACGAGTCCGACCTCGAGCGTGACATACTGAAACAGTTTGCTCAACCTCGGATCGGGCGGCAACAGCCCTTCGCCAACGGCGAAGATCTTCGTAAAGACGCCGAAGCTCACGGACGCGAAACCAATTAATACCGCCAGCGATGCGAACATCATGGTGTTGACGTTCAGCGTCACTGCACCTAGTCGCAACGAGCCCGGAAGCAGCTACGGCGCACATCGCCAGGCCAATCAGCATCAACGCCACGCCGGGAATAATGAACAGCCATTGCGGACTATAGAGCAGCATGAACCGCAAGTGGCGCCAGCCGTCCCGCCACGGGCGAAGGTGAGGCGGCCGCGAGCGACCGTCCGGGCTCAGCGTGGTGGCCGTCTCTGCGATCTTCATGTGCGCCAGAGTGGCTTTGATGACCATTTCCGAGGCGAACTCCATACCGGTCGTTCGCAGGTCCATCCTGCCGGAACGCGTCGGCTGAAAACCCTCTCAATCCGCAATGAAAGTCCCGGGCCGGGCACTTGAAAAACAGGCGTCCGATCGCCGTCAGGATGGGATTGCCGATATAGCGGTTCTTCCACGGCATCGCGCCCGGCTTGATGCCACCGGCGAAACGGTTGCCCATGACCAGGTCATAGCCTTCGCGCAGGAGCGCGACAAATCGCTCGAGGTGCTCGAAGTCGTAGCTGTCGTCCGCGTCTCCCATGATGATGTAGCTGGCCCAACGCTGCGCGCGACCCGAAATACAACGCGGCGCCGTACCCTCGCATCGCGACGTCGACTACGCGGGCCCCGCACCGTCGTGCGATCTCCTGCGAGCCGTCGGTCGACCCGTTGTCCGCAATCACGACTTCCCCGTGTACGCCGGAGCGCTCCAGAAACGAACGTGCCTTCTGGATGCACACCGCCAGCGTCTCGGCTTCATTGAGGCACGGCATCAGGATCGTGAGCTCGAGCTGCTCGGTGCGTGAGGCGTCGACGACGCCAGATCGGGTCAGGTTGTCCGACAGTCATCGTCGAGGGTTCTCGTTCGAGAGAATAGCCTTCGCGAGACGCGTCCCGCGCTCGATTGATGACGGTGCAGTTCGTAGTCCGCCGGCTACCGGATTCGGATGCACCGGGCCGACAGACTGTAAATGATTGGCGCGACGCGTTGCAGGATCAAGGGCCGGTTCGCCCGGTGCAGTGCACTAGGTGTGTCTGGATGAACAGGAACCCGAACAGCCAGTACAATGTTGCGGCCCCCGACAGCATCGCGATCCGGCTTGCGACCTTCCAACGCGAACGCATGTACCGCCGTTTCCTCGACGCCTCGAACATCGAGGTGCAGGACACGTTGTGCGATGTCGGAGTGACCTCAGACCAGACGTATGCCAGCTCGAATTACGTGGAGGCTTGGTATCCGCGAAAGGACAAGATCACAGCCGCCGGAATTGACGATGCCACGTTCCTCGAACGGCTGTATCCGGGCCTGCGTTTCGTGCGCGCTGACGGATTGGCCCTACCGTTCCAGAACATGGCGTTCGACGTGGTGCACTCCTCGGCGGTCCTCGAGCACGTGGGCGCCTTTGCGAACCAGGTCCGCTTCATCGCGGAGTGTGCCAGGATCGCGAGGAAAGTCGCGTTCCTGACGACGCCGAATCGCTGGTTCCCCGTCGAGTTCCATACATCTTTGCCGATCATGCATTGGCTTCCGAAAGCGACGTTTCGAACGGTGATGCGGCGGACAGGCCGCGAGTTTTTCGCCGAAGAAGCGAATCTCAACCTGATGTCGCCGGCAGAACTCCGGACGGCCGCCAGAACTGCGCTCGACGCCAGTATGTTCCGATTCGAGGTCGACACGGTTGCGCTTGCCGGATGGCCGAGCAATCTCTTGCTGATCATTCACCGGCGAAGCAACAACGCATCATCGGCTGCGAGCAGAGCCTTCATCTCGAGGACGCACGGGTGAAAGACATCATTGAGAACCGCAGTCGGCTTGGGCTGAGTGCAAAACTGAAGCTTGCCGGCATCACCGTCCGGGAAAATGGCGTTCTCTGGTCGGCGTTGATGGGCCTGTATTACGCCACCAGCAGCATCGCCGAAGCGACCTTCCAGAAAGCCGCCGCCCTGCGAACGAAGAGCAACCTTCCTGGCATGAACAGCAAATCGGCGAATAAGTTCATTTGGGAACACTGGAATTGGGACGGTCGCGGCGATGAATGGACGCCGAGCTCCGAGTGGAAGGCGTCGGTCGTGCGGACGTTTGTCGATCCGCTGTTCACCAACCGCTCCGTCGTCCTCGAGATCGGTCCCGGCGCCGGCCGATGGACCGAGGACCTCGTCGAGAAGTGTGATCGACTGATGGGCATCGATATCTCCGCGGCCTGCGTGCGTGAATGCGAGCGCCGCTTTCGCAACCATCCCCATGCCACTTTCGCTGTCGGCAACGGCGAGGATCTGCACACCCTCGACAGCGAATCAATTGACGGCGTGTGGTCCTTCGACGTGTTCGTCCACATCAACAAACCGCAGTTCAGCTCCTATGTCGCCGAGATCGCTCGCGTTCTGAGGCCGGGCGGAGTGGGTGTTCTGCACCACGGCTCGTCGGCTGGCACCCACGGCGGGTGGCGCAGTGACGTGACCACCGCCGACGTGGGCGATTTCCTCCGTTCGCAGGGATTAATCGTCGAGCGGCAACTGCAGAACTGGGACGATAATGGCCGGACTTTCGAGGCCGGCCTCTATCAGGACACCCTCACGTGCTTTCGAAAGCCCTCCGGCGGCGGTCGCGCCGATCACCGTCCGAGCGAATCATCCCCGGCGGCGAACTCCACGTAACCATCCGCCAGGTGTCGTCAGGCGAGTGCCGAAGAGTTCGAGCCGCTCGGTGATGATCGTCCCCTCGTCGAGCGCGTCGCGACGTGACCAGGTGCGCGACTTGATCTCGAGGAACCAGCCATCGTGCGCTGGATCCGTCAACCGGTCGAGATGGCCGCGCCGCGATTCACAAGGCCTCCGATGGGCCGGACACTCCGTCACTTCGGGTGGGACTGCAACAGTCGCTGAAACCGGAACGAATTGTCGGATCACGCGACGAGCCGCAGTGTGGTGATGAGTGCCGTGAGAGCGGCGGGCTGTTGCTTGCGAGTCGGGTAGTACAAGAAGAAGCCGGGGAACGGTGGACACCAATCCTCGAGCACGCGGATCAGCGCTCCACTCTCGAGGTGTTGGGTGATGCGATCCTCCGTGACCCACGCGAGGCCCGCTCCGTCAAGCGCAGCTTGAATCACGAGATCAACGTCATCGAGCAGGAGCGACCCATTGGCGGCGATCGTGAGCGACTCGTCGCCCCTGTCTAGTTCCCATTTGTAGATACTCTCGCCGCGGTGCCGGAAGCGGATGCATCGATGGTTCAGCACGTCTCGAGGCGACGCCGGCTTCGGGTGTGATTCGAAGTAGGCGGGTGCGCCAACGACGGCTGGCCGGAGGTCCGGCGACACCCGAACGGCCACCATGTCCTGCGCGATGTACTCCCCGAACTGAATCCGCATCGTAGCCGGCCGACACGAGATCGACCCGGGTATCGTTGCTCACCGGCATGGGCCTGAGCGGTGCTGACCGGGAGAGGCGGCCATTCCCGGCATTTCTGACGCGTGATACGTCATGATCTCAGCGATCGCGATCGAGATGTTGTTCCCGCGCTAGAACGAGTACTTCAGCGCGAACTGCATGATCCGCGGATCGCCCGCGCTCGAGGATGCGGCCGAAGGTGGCGATGCTGTCAAGTTCGTTCACCGGGTTGTTCCAGCGGAACCAGTTGAACGCGTTGAACGCCTCGACGCGCGCCTCGATCCGATGCGTGCCGAACCGGAACGACCGCACCAGCGACAGATCGACCACCCTGCTGCCCGGGCCGTAGTAGGCGTTGCGCCCGGACGTTGCCGAACGTCCCGAGCGCCGGCTGCGCGAACGCCGCCGGATTCAGCCAGTTGTCCAGCGTCTTGTCGCCGTACGGGTCGTCGCGCACCTGGTCGGCCCGCTGCTGGCCCGGGTTGCCGGTGAGCGCGCGATCCGCGACCGGTGGTGACGCTGAACGGGCGTGCCGGAGAGCGCGCGGAAGATGCCCGAGAGGCGCCAGCCCGACGCCAGCATGCGCGCACGCCGTGCCGTCGAAACCGCGGCGTCTCGACCGTCGCGGTCAGGTTGAAGATGTGGCGGCGATCGTTGTCGCACGGGCCCGTAGTCGCGATCGAGCAGCTGCGTCGGCGTTGGCCGGCGGGTTCACCAGCGACACCGGCATCATGTAGCCGCTCGCCACGTTCGGCGTGCTGCCGCCCTGCGTCGGATAGCCCGTCGCACTTCGACAACGTGTAGTTGACGCTGCTCGCTGAACCCGTTGCTGACGCGGCTGCTGCAACGAGAGCAGCAGCCCGTTGTACGTCTGCGTGCCGTGATCGGTGAAGTAGTCGAGGAAGCCGATGAACCGGCCCGTCGACCGGATTGACCTGCGTCAGCTCGCGGCGCGAGATCGAGCGACGCGGTCGAGCAGTTGGCGAACGTCTGCGGCCCGGTCACGTGTTGATCGTGCACGGCCCGGTCGGCGAGCCGCCGCCGGGAATGATGCCCGGATTGCCGGTGACGACGTCCCACAGGTGGTTCGTCGTAGTTGCCGAGTAGCTCGCCGACACCGCGATGTTGTCGCCGAACTGCCGCTGCACGCTGAGGTTCCAGGAGTGCACCCGGGTGGTCGTCGAGATCCGACGGCGGCGCCAGGTACGGCCCGTTCGAGCGAGAACGGCGCGTTCTTGTCGAACGTGATCGGGAACGGGTTCGGCCACGCCGGTGCCGGCGAACGGGTTGTCGAACGGCCCGATGCCGGGCTGGTCAGCCGCACCTCCGACCCCCACGGCGGCGCGTTCGCCGTGTTGATGAAGAACTGGCCGTTCACGAACTCGCTGTTCATGCCGTAGCCGGCGCGCACCGACGTCCGGCCGTCGCCCGTCGGATCCCACGCGACCCCGACGCGCGGCGCGAAGTTCACCCAGTTCTTGTGCACGCCCGCCTTGCCGTTGAGGAAGCCCGCGTCGCCGGGGTAGATGAAGCCCGGCGGCGCGCTGCGGGAACACCGTGCTGCGCCGTCCCGGCGTTGAAGCGGTCGATCGAGAAGTTGTAGATCGCGCCGTTCGGCGATGCTGCTGCGGGAACCAGGGCTCCCACCGCACCCCGTAGTTCAGCGTCATCTCGTGCGACAGCTTCCAGGTGTCCTGGGCGTAGAGGCCGAAGTACCTCTGCTGCATGTCGAGCGTGTTCGGCGCCGACTGGATGAACGTGAACGGCCGGCCGAGCATGAAGTCGGCCAGCGCCAAGACCGGTGACGCCGCCGTCGAAGGTGAACGTGCCGGGCGACCGGACGTTCGCGCTGCGAGAGCGAATCCCAGAACGCCACGTTCGCGCCGAAGCCGAACTGGTGATTGCCCACGGATCATCGTCAGGTCGTCGCTGAACGAGTAGCTGTTCGGTCTGGAAGATCGCGTCGTTCTCGGTGCCGCCGCCGAGGCTGAAGCCGCCGGTCACGGTGAGCAGCATGTAGTGCTCGGCAGGTAGCTGTAGCATGTTGACGCCGACATCCTCGAGGCCGAAGAAGTCGATGTGCGTGCGGTGAATCGCGGTCCGGTTGAACGCGAACCGGATGTTGTTGACCATCGTGTTGCTCAGCACCATCGTGTCGCCGATCGCGAGCGACTGCGCCAGGTTGTCGCGGCCGCCGAGCGTGGTCGCCAGGATGTTGTCCGGCGATCTCGCGAACGGCGGCTCGTAGAAGTACGTCGTCGCCATGTAGCGGCCGAAGATCGAGTGGTTCTGGTTCATCTGGCAGTCGATCTTGCCGATCGCCTGCTTCTCGTCGATGTCTGCGCGGCGTCGTGAACGAGATGCGGCCGCACGGGTCGGTCGTCACCGGCAGCTTCTCGCGATCTGGCCAGCGCCGCCGGACTGAACAGCGCCGGATTGATCCGGTTGTTGACGAACGGCGCGCGCAGCGTGACCGGCGCCGCGCGTGTTGCACGGCGGCCGACGCGACGGCGGTGAAGTCGCCCGCCAGCATCGCGGCGTCGGCACGAAGCGCGACGTCGTCGGCCGGCCGTCTCGCGTGGTCTGCGTCCCCTGATAGGCGCCGAAGAAGAACAGCTTGTCGGTCTTGATCGGACCGCCGAGCGTGCCGCCGAACTGGTTGCGGTTCAGCCCGTCGTCGCGCCGCTTGCCGGTCGCCGGGTCGACGGCGGCGAACGGGTTGGTGGCGTTGAAGCGGTGGTTGCGGAAGAACTCGAAGAGGTCGCCGTGGCACACGGTTGGTGCCGGACTTGGTCACGACGTTGACCGACGCGCCGGAGTGAAACCCGTTCTGCGCGTTCTGCGCGCTGGTCTCGACGCGGAACTCCTGCAGCGCGTCGGGGAACGGCAGCGGCAGGTTCAGGTTGTCGTACGGGTTGTTGTGCGTCGCGCCGTCGAGCAGGTACGCGACGCCGAACGACTGGCCGCCGGCCACCGAGATCGCCCCGACCGCCCTGCATGCTGCGGCTCGACGGCGCTCGACGCGCCTGCGGGCCGACGGCCGCGCCCGCGAGCTGAATCAGGTCAGCGGCATTGCGGCCGTTGAGCGGCAGCTCCTCGATGCGCTCGTTGTCGATCACCGCGCCGATGCTCGGGTTGCGCGTTTCGACGAGCGGCGCCGCCGCCTCGACCGACACCGTCTCGCGTGAGATCGCCGAGCGCCAGCTCGACGTCGATCGACGGGATTGGCGTTGACCTGCAGCACGATGCCGGTCTGCGACGTAGCTGCGGAAGCCGGAGAGCGTCACTTCGAGTCGGTACGGCCCGATCGGCAGGTTGGTCAGGGTGTAGCGCCCCTGTTCGTCGGTGACGACGCTTCGCGCGCGAACCCGGTCTCTGTCTGAGTGGCCGTCACCGTGACGCCCGGGAGCACGCCGCCGCTGGCGTCTTTCACGGTCCCGGAGATCTGCGCGGTCGAACCAGCCTGGGCCTGGATCAGGGTCGTCGCCACCAAAACGACGACGGCCGCGTTCAGTGCCCCACGCAGTACACGTTTCATCAAGTGTCTCCTCGCGAGTGGGTGCGGATGACCCACGACGTTCGGTGCGGCGTGGGCGTCTGACCGGGGTTGTCGTTGTGCGAAACGCGCGGGAGTATACCGACCGGCGGCGCATTTGCAAAGAACTGATATATCTCACACGCGGTCACGTCGACGGTCCGACGGGCCACGACGGCCATGGCCAACGAGGGCAGCCTACAGCTACCGCTTGTCCACAACGATCTTCCCCGCCTTGACCACGACCTTGGCGTTCAGCATGTGCCAGAAACCCTCGAGCGGATTGCCGTCCAGAATGACCATGTCCGCGAGCTTGCCTGGTGCGAGGGTGCCGAGGCTGTCGCTCATCTCGAAGTACGACGCGGTGTTGGGACCCATCATCTTGATGATGTCCGGCATCGAGAACATCAGGTTCAACGTCTTCAGCTCGTGCTGGAGGCCCGCTCGAGGGGCATAACTGGTATCAGTGCCGTAGCCGTAGACGATGCCGGCATCCCAGGACGTGCGCCCGTTGACCGGCTTGTAGCCCGCCTCCTGGCCGCGGCCTTCACCATCGATGATCGCCTCGGGCCAGGGTTTCCCATCGCGAAAGCGCGGCTTGTTGTCGTCCGCGAACACCCCAAAAACAGGAGCGCCGAACCCGATCGTGGAGAGCTGCTTGACGCCGGCAGCGGCCATCTTCTGCGCCTCGGCAAAGTCGAGCCAGCCGAAGTGCGGCGTGTGAACGAGCTTCCGCACGCCCAGATCGACAACCGCCTTCATCGCCTGCGGGCTGACGGCGTGAACCTGCACGAAGACGTTGGCCTTCTGCGCTTCGTCAACAATCGCACGCAGCGTCTCCAGCTCCTGCGGCGTCGGGCCGGGCCGAGGCGTCACCGAGATTTCGCCGGTGAACTTGATTCCCATCTGCGCCATCTGCCGGATCTGGGCACGAGCCTGCTCCGGCGTGGTGTTCGGAAGGCGGATCGAACCGGTCGGGATGATCCTCGGACCGTTGATCATCCCGGACTCGATATGGTCGCGCAGCGTCAGGTTGCCATCGGCCGGGCCTCCGCCGGAGAGGACGGTGGTGTACCCGGCCTCGAGCAGTTCCTGCATCTGCTGCTTCTCATCGGGCCCGGTGTTGACGTGACGGTGCCCGTCGATGAAGCCAGGCATCACGGTCATCCCGCGCGCATCGACGACCGGCGACCCCGGCGCGGAGCTGCCCGCCGTCGTCCCGATCGACACGATGCGACCGTCCCGTACCACGATGGTTCCGCGGTCCACTACGGATCCGTCGCCCACGATGATCCGGGCATTGTTGATAATCAGATTCTGTGCGCTTGCAGTCGCGGAAGCGGTCAGCACGACTGCGACGACTGCGGAAATGTTGCGTACGACTGAAGTCACAGCTGTCCCTTCAGAAAGAGCATCGAAGAAATATGCGAGCGTGGAGTCAGGTGCCGCACGTCAGCTTCACCGAGGCCGGCTACGACGCTTCACATGGCGTCGGTCGCCAGACGCCGTCGCTGACCTTCTTGAAATGCGAGCTTCGCGCGTACCGAGTGGTGAGGTAGCGCGGATCCTCCACGACTGTGGTCACGACCATCCACTGGTCGCCGTTGGGTTCGCTGGTCACGTTGAAGTGGTCGGTCACGCGGGTCTCCTCGCTGTACGGCACGCCGTTCTTCTGCAGGTACCCCGGCCGAAGATTCGTCGTGACCACCGTCAGTTGCCCGCCTCGGCTCGGACCGCCGCCCCGCCGGCCGCCGGCCATCTGCCACTCTGCGCGCGAGAAGCCCTGCCACGAGCGTTCAGCCGGCGCCGGCTGCACCGGACTGAAGACGAACAAACGCGTCTGCGTGCCGGCCTCGGTTTCGAGCTTCAGCGTGGAGTCGTTCTCCCAGGACATGCGAACGCGACCCGGTACGCGCATGATGTTGGCGGCGCCGTACGCACGGCACTGTTCACCAGCAGCGGTGTCGCGCGCCGGGTCCCAGGCCTCCGCGATCTTGGTTCCGTCCGCATTGAGCGGCACACTCGGATAATCGCCTTTCGGCGGTGTCACCATCCGCCATCGCCAGTCTTCTGTCACGACCGAGATCCACGTGCCCGTCAGATCGATCGGCGCCGCTGCGCGTGGCGTCGGTGCCGCACCTCCCGCTCCCTGGCCGCGCCCTCCCTGGGCAAACGCCACCGCGCCGAACGCCAGCGCCAGGGCTATCGTGGGAACACTCAGCTTCCTCATATCGATGTCTGCTATCGAGACACTCACTGGCGCCTTGATTTCGCCGTCGCGGCCGGTTGATGCTGCGTCAGGCTCAGGCTCCGATACACCGCCTCGACGAACAGGTCGGTGGTCCACGGTCCGGTGGTTGCCCCGTAGAGTCCGTCGTAGTCGAGGGTCGGCCTGGCCGCCTTCACCTGTTCCAATGTCAGGCCCTTTCGCACCATGTCCTGCACCCGGTCGCGAATGATGGTCGCCATGTCGCGGTAATACGCGACGTCGGCGGAGTCGGAAATGCGGCCATGTCCGGGGATGACAAGCGTTCCACCCTCGGCTCGAAACTCTGGAATGGCGAGATCGAGGATCCGGTTCAGTGCGTCGATCAGGCCATTGATCGATCCGCCGCGCTGCACGTCGAACCTCGGATAACTCGTCGTCACGTAGACGTCGCCCGCGGCGATGACATCCGAGCCGCGGAAATACACCAGGCTGTCACCGTCGGTGTGCGCCGCGGGTGGATGAAGCAATTCCACACCCTCGCCATTGAAGAAGTGACTCAACTTCATCGCCTCGGTGTAGTACGTATCCGTCGGCAACGCGCCCGACGGCGCCGGTGGCTGACCCGCCGAAGGGTTGGTCATGCGCTGCACGATGTTCTCGTGCGCCAGGATGGCGGCGCCCTCCCCGGCGTCCGCGATGTTGCCGGCGACGTTTCCACCGGTGAACGTGCGGCCGGCGGCGCGCAGCTTCAGATTGCCGCCCGTGTGGTCCGGATCAACCTGAGTGTTGACGATGTAGCGGATCGGCTTCACCGGCGCGTTGGGGTCGCGTTCGCCAAGCACCGAGAGGCGTGTCTCCGCCGCCCATTTCGGCGCGATCCCCTCGAGCACTTCGAGGCGGTCGTCCACCCGTCGCTGCAACTGCTCGAGCGCCGCCAGCACGCGAGCTGCGTTCTCCTCGACACCGGTGTCGACCAGCAGGACACCGTCTTTCCCCACCGACGCGGTGATGTTGCAGCCTGCGCCCACGAGCATCCAGATGTTGCCGCGCACGTGGAGCACCCGAAGCTCGTTGGCGCCCGCGTGCTGTTGCGCCTGCTCGAGCGCCGAGGGCTGCTGCGCCGAGACGAAGCCCGCCCCGGCGTACAGGGCGCCGCTCGCCGCCACGGCCGATACCAGAGCTCGCCCCCTCATCGCGCCCGCCCCCCGCGCTGTGCCGCCGGAGTGGCCGGTACCGACGCCGGCGGCGCCGTCGCCGGCGTCATCGTACGGAGCTTCTCCTGGAAGTCGGGATACATCGTCTCGGCGCCGCCGCGCGTCGCCTCGGTCGGCAATTTGTGACGGACAGCGAACTCGGAAAGATACGGATTGGCGCCCGGCAGGTAGTGCGGCACCTGGCCCTTCGCCCGATCGATTTCCTGCACGACGTCGCACGGATAGGGAGGGATGTTCTGTCTCACGTCGAGTTCGTAGTCGGTCGTGCGAACAAATGGCTCCGTGAGATACACCGGGTCATACACGATCGTCATCACGGTGAGGATGTCCCCGTTGCGGATCCATCGCTCACTGAGGGTGGCCTTCTCGCTGCGCGGCAGGCCGTTCCGGCGGAGATACCCTTCCTTCAGGTGGGTCGTGTTGATGACCAGCATGTTGCCTTCCCAATGCGCAGTGGAGAAACCCGCCCACGTATGGAGGGCCTCGTCAGGCGGATGCGGGCGCCCGTCCAGGTACACCGGGCGGTCGACCGAGCGCAGCCACTCGGCATGAAACGCCGTGATCTCGCGGGACACGGGATCGACTTCCTTCGAAATTCGCAGATTGGACGGACCGCGCCAGATGTAGTCGGCGGCGTGGGGCCGGCATTGCCACTCCGGCAACGTCTGGATCGAGGCGTCCCACGCCGCCGCGCGCAGCCGCGCGGCCTCGTTGATCGGGATGCCGAGATAGTCGCCCAGTTCCGGTCCGGGGACGCGCTCCGGCTGATCCTCCCAGAATCGCGGCGCCCACTCACCCGAGAAATCGACCTGCGCGTACGCTGGTGCCGCTACCGACGCGAGCAGGAATGCGACCACTCGTAACCATCCCGTCGTCCTGATCATTCGTACTCCCGTTGCGGCGACGTCACGTGCGCGTCAGCGAGCGACGGACGCGAGAGGGCGCCGGCAGTTCGAAACGCGTGCTCCGTCAGTACGTGCCCGATAGCAGTGCGCCCCCGTTCGGCACGTACGTGTCGAGGCTCAGCTTCTTCAACATCTGGTAGGCGGTCGCAATGGCCGCCGATACCGCGGGCAGCCCGCATTGCTCCTCGATGATCGGCACAGCCGCGAGTGATGGCATCTGCACGCACGACGACACCACCACGGCGTCCACGCGGTCCAGCCGCAGACGCTTGTAAATCGTGCAGAGTGCGAGCGGATCGCGGCGCCCGACGTCGAGGTTGTCCGGAATCTCCAGCGCAATGGCGTCTGCGACTTCGATACCCTCGTGCTCGATATAGCTGGCCACGAGTTGCGTCAGCGGCTTCATATACGGCGCAATCATCGCGATGCGACGGGCGCCGAGCGTCTTCAAGCCCTCGACGAGCGCTCCTGCGCTGGTGACAACCGGCGCGGGATGCCCTTCGCGCTTGGTCACCTCGTGCAGACGCTTCTCCGATTCGCCGTGATAGCCGTTCCCCATGCTCATGATCGCGACAAGGCACGCGTAGCCAAGGACGTCGACGCGCGCGTCCGAGAGCTCCGCGGCGCAGCGGTCGGAATCGGCGTCCATCGCCGCCAGCTCCTCTTTCGTGACCTTCTTCATCCGCATGCGGCTCGAATGGAACGTGAACCGCTCCGGCGCGACGCTCTCGCGCATCCGCAGCAGGGCGGGAATCTCCGTTTCCATCGTCGTGTTCGAGCTCGGAACGATCTGGCCGATGCGGTAGGTACCGCGGACGCCCGGTGCAAGGCAGTCGTGAAGCAACACGCCAGTCTCCGGGGCGGGGGTCGTCATCGTCGCGCGGGGGCCTCCTCGCGCCACAGGCCGAGCGCCTTCTGTGCGGCGCGATCTGAGAAACTGAACAGCGCGGCGTCCTCGGAGGCCATGTGCGAGACCGGCGCCCACGAGGGCACGACGAAGATATCGCGCGGCCCCCAGGGGAACATCTGATCCGCGATGCGCGTTTCACCGCGACCCTCGATCGCCGTGTAGATCGTGGCGTCGGTGCTGCGGTACGCCTCGCCCCGGAACCCCTTCGGCAGGTATTGCAGGAACGCTGCAATTGTCGGCATCGGATAACCGCCGGTGGCGGGGTTGATGTACTGCACCTTCGCGCCATGGCACGGATGCACCGGGCCATTCCGGTAGAGTTGCTCGACGGTTTCGCGGCTCCGTGCGTACGGATACACAAACACCGGCGCTGACAGACTGGTAGGCGCGTAGTCAACCGGCAGCAGGTTGGCACCGTAGCGCAGGTTCGCGTCGCCCTCACGGCGGCTGACCGGCTGCGTTTCCATCGGGTGGTGCTCGGCAAAGCTCGTCTCGAACAGGTTCACGATCGGCACATCCAGCCCGTCCAGCCAGATGACCGGTTCGTTGCCGGGATTGCCGTGATCGTGAAAGGTCCACGAGGGCGTCAGGATGAAATCGCCCGGCTGCATCGTGGTCCGCTCGCCGTCGACCGCCGTGTAGGCACCGCGGCCCTCGACGACGAAGCGCAGCGCCGAAGCGGTGTGGCGATGCGTCGCGGCGATCTCGCCAGGCGTGATCAGCTGCAGGCCTGCGTACAGGCTCTGCGTGATCTGCGACTGCCCGCGGAGCCCGGGGTTCTCGAGAACCAGCACTCGGCGTTCGGCCTCCTTGGCGGTAATCAGCTGGCCCCCTTCCATGATCAGCGGGCGCAGCTCGTCGTACTTCCACAGATAGGGCTGCGCATTCGACTCAGGGTGAGGTGTCACCAGACGGTTCAACACCTCCCACAGCGGCGCCGTGCTCTTCTGATCCAGTCGCCGGTAAAAATCGAGGCGTTCCGGCGACGTCGCGGGGCTGACGTGAAAAGTCGTGGAGGTATCCATATTATTTCGATGCGGAGACCCGACTGAGCGACGCCGCGGCACGCGGTGCGTCCTGAAAGGCGCGCACGTCGACCGCCATTGTTCCGATCCTCTCGATAGTGGCAACGATGCGATCGCCGGGATCGATCGGACTCACGCCTTCCGGGGTTCCCGTGTACAGGACATCGCCCGGATACAACGTATAGAACGACGAGGCCAACTCGACCAGTTGCCGTACGCCAAGGATCAGATAACGGGTGTTGGACTTCTGGCGGCGTTCCCCGTTGACGACAATCTCCAGGTCGAGGGAGCCGGAGTCAGGGATCTCGTCCGCCGTCACCAGCCACGGCCCGAGCACGCTGTAGCTGTCGCAGGACTTCCGGAAACTGCGATCCTCCGACCCTCGGATCGTGATATCCAAGCCGATCGCGTAGCCGGCTACGTACTCCAGAGCCTCGGCAGCGGCGACGTTCCGCGCCTCACGCCCGATCACGAACGCGAGTTCCACCTCGTGATCCGTGCGGCGATCCGCCAACCGCACCGCCACCCCTTCGCCAGGACCGACGAGTGAACTGGTGGCCTTGAGAAAGAGGCCGGCCGAGTGGATGGTCACCGTGTGACTGGCGGTGTGATGATGCAGGTCCGCATCGGCGCGGACTTCGTCCAGGTGCTTCTGGTAATTGACGGGGGCCGCAATCAGTTTGCCAGGATTCGCGATCGGGCTCAGCAGCGTAATGCTCGACAGGGGCACCGGCGGTACGCTCGCGGCCAGTCTGGTGGCGCGGCCGACGACCTCGTCGAGATGCGCCACCAGCAGGTCATAACGCGGCAGCGGATACCGGGCTGGCGGCAGCACGTCGAGCGCCGCCGTGACGTCGCGCACCTGTGCGCCGTCGACGACGCCTAATCGATCATCATTGAACCGGCACAGCCGCATCGGTCACCTCGTCGCCCGGCGCGACACGTGTGATATGCCAGTAATGGCCCGGCGTGTGGCCGCCTCATCGAGCCTCGCCTCGCCGCTTGTCAACACGCGGTGAAGACGGGAACGACGCGGGAGTATGGGCCGGCAGTGCAGGGCTGTCAATAGACGTGACACATCAGATCTGGCTGCCCACGACCACGGCCGGGTTACTTCGCACGTTCGGCAAAGCCAGCCGCTACCATCGTCAGGCTGAAGATCGTCTTCGCGTTGTTGCGAACGCCTGGTGGCGTAGTCGCCTCCGTGCCGTCGGCGGTCAACGCCCCACTGCCGACGACGAACAGCGTCTGCTTACCGCGACCGGCGAACGCGGCGCTGATAACGTTGCGTGGGGTGGGAATGAGCCCAAGGTACACCCCGCCTTCGCTGAACACCTGCACTCCCGCCGCGGAGGTGACATACAGGCGCCCCTCCGCATCGATGGCCAGGCCATCGCCATTCCCTCCGGCATTCAGTCTCGCGAACTCGCGCTGATTGCGGGTGGTGCCGTCTGCGACCACGTCGAATGCTGCCACCGCCGCCCCGTTCGTGACGTACAACGTCCGCTCGTCACGGCTCAACATGATGCCATTGGGCCGAAGCCCATCACCCACTGCCGCGACCTCACCGTGCGGGCTCAGGTGATAGGCACGATCGGACGTGAAATAGACGTCACCGTTGCGGGCGACCACGAGATCGTTGACGCGGCCGAGCGGCTGTCCTCCGAAAGACCTCGCCAATGTCCGCCGGGCCTCAAGTGGATGGATGATCCCCACGGCGGTGGGTTCGGTGCACGGCGCCCGCCGCCCGGGATCCGTGCAGGTGCGTTGCACGGCGAGAATGCGATCAGCACGGTCGATCGCCAACGCGCCGGCGCCGTGCGTGTTCTCGACGAGCACGGACACCATCCCGTCCGTCGCGATTCTTCGCACCCGGTTCGGCTGCTCCTGCGCAAACAGGACGCTGCCGTCGGCCATGCCAACGAGGCCGTCGGCGTTGTCAGTCCCTTGCCACGCCAGCGTCCACCGCGCGCCCTCTGCAACAACCCCGGGAATCGCCGTCACCTGCACGTCGCGCAGCGACGATGACGGTTCGCCACCACGCTGTGCACCCGTAGCGGCGACGCTCACGGCGACCAGCGACGCAACGAGGCCCGGGCTCCTCATCCCCCAGCGGGCGACCCGGTGACCTCACGCCGGACGATGTTGGCGCCCTCCACCATCGCCCGCATCTTGCCGTCGGCGACGGCGCGAGGGAGGTACTTCATGCCGCAATCGGTCGCCACGATGATGTTCTCCGCCGCCACGTAGGGCAGCGCCCGGCGAATGCGCGCCGCGACCGTCTCGGCCGACTCGACAGTCATGTTCGAAAGGTCGATCACCCCGAGCAGGATCTGTTTCCCCGGCAGCGCGGTCAGCACCGAGCAGTCGAGGTTCGATTGCGCCGTCTCGATCGAGACTTGCGTGCAGGAGCAGCCGGCGAGCTCGGGAAGAAACGAGTAGCCCGACGGTCGTTCGTGAATGATCGCGGCGTAGCCGAAGCACAGGTGCACGCAGGTGGTGCCGGTAATTCCCCTCAGCGCCCGGTTCAACGCGTCGAGACCATAACGACGCGCGTTCTCCGGACGCGCCTGCATGTACGGCTCGTCGATCTGCACCACGTCGGCGCCGGCGGCAAACAGATCCTGAATCTCCTCGTTCACCGCGACGGCATAGTCCATTGCGGCTGCTTCGGCGGACGGGTAAAAGTCGTTCTGCGCCTGCTGCGACATCGTGTAGGGGCCCGGCACGGTGATCTTGATCTTTCGTGTCGTGTGCCGGCGAAGGAACTTGAGATCCGCCACCTCGACGGCGTGGCGACGCCGGATCTTGCCGGTGATTCGCGGCACCGGATTGGGGTGACCCGATCGGTCGAGCGCCGTTCCGGGATTATCGAGATCGACACCGTCAAGCGCGGTCGCGAACCGATTGGAGTAGCTCTCGCGCCGGATCTCACCGTCCGTGATGATGTCCAGGCCGGCGTCCTCCTGGGCCTTGATCGCTAGGATCGTCGCGTCGTCCTGTGCTTCGGCGAGGAATGGCTCAGCGATACGCCACAGCTCTTTCGCCCGAACGCGAGGGGGAAACGCTTCCCCAACCCGGCGCGATCGATCAGCCATTCGGGTTGAGGATAACTGCCGACCAGCGTCGTCGGTAACAACATCAACGACGCCGGGAAACGGCCTGCCGGTCGCGGCATGGAAGCGTCGGCATCACTACCTCAATTGGCAGAGCACGGGGTCGGATTCCACCCGCTGCCGTCGTTCTGTTTCCTGAACTGCACCGTCCGCACGTACGGCGCGTTCAGGTACTGCGGATCCTCGAGCATCCTGGTGACCGCGAGGTACACATCACCACGGGTACCGGTGACCACCGCAAAAAATTCTGTGAGCACCGCATTTGCGCCGTACGGGACGCCGTTCTTCCGGAAATATCCCGGCCGCATCCTGGTGGTCACGACTTTCAGCGAACCGCTGCGATTCGCGCCGTCGCGCGCACGGCCAGACGCGTATTCCCATGTCGCGCGCGAGGTTCCCTGCCAGTCGGGAGCGGCGGCCGCCGCGGGCGGTTCGCCGAACCGGAACCACCTGATCTGCGTGCCCGTGTCGACTTCGACCTTGAGCGCCGTGTCGTCGTCCCAGGTGATGTGGAGACGGCCAGGAAGGCTCATGACCCCGGGGGCGCCGTACGCGCGGCACGCTTCACCTGCCGCCAGGTCCTTTGCGGGGTCCCAGGCTTCGGCAACACGTCTTCCTTCCGCGTTGACCGGGAGGTACAGAATGTCGCCTTTCGGCGGAGTCATCATGCGCCAGCGCCAGTCGTCGGTCACCAGCGCGACCCAGTAGCCGGTCACGTCGATCGGCGCGCCGGCGCGCGGCGCCAACGCGGGTGACTGTTGTCCCCGCCCCTGCGCGTCCAGCGCGGTCGTGACGAGCAGGAGCATCATGGCTGCGAGCGGCGATCCTCGCAATAATGCATCCCGCACCCTCCCGGCTGTCATCACTCCGTCCTTCCCGACGGGCGTCGGCTCGGCGCCGGCCGGGGCGGCGCCAACGTCTTGTACACAGCTTCGACGAAGGCATCGCCATTGGCCGGACCGAAGCGTGGGTCCCAGTCGAGCGTGGGCCGTGCCTTTTTGACATCCGCCAGTGAGAACTGCCGGCCGATCAGGTCCTGCACGCGGTCCCGGATGATAGTGACCATGTCGCGGTAATACGCCACATCACCGAGATCCGCGAGGCGTCCGTGCCCGGGCACGACGAGCGTGCCGCCCTCGGTACGGAACTCCGCGAAGGCGAGGTCGACAATCCTGTTCAGGCCGCCGACGACTCCGGTGATCGTGCCGCCACTCGCGACGTCGATCTGCGGATAGTTGCTCATCTCGAACAGATCGCCGGTGGCAATCACGTCGCTGCCGCGGAACCACACAATCGAGTCGCCGTCTGTCGTGCCCGCCGGCACGTGAATGAGCTGCACCCCTTCACCATTGAAGTAGTGGCTCATCTTCATTGTCTCGCCGAAATACGTGTCGGTTGGCTGGGCGCGCGTCGGTGCGGGCGTGTGGCCAGGGCCTTCGGCACCCATGCGCAGGAGTACGTTCTCGTGCGCGAGAATCGCGGCGCCTTCGGCGACATCCGCGAGCTGGCCGGTGACATTCCCTCCGGTGAAGGTGCGGCCCGCCTCCCGCAACCGCTCGTTTCCGCCCACGTGATCCGGGTCGAAGTGGGTATTCAGGATGTAGCGAATCGGGCGCGGCGGGGCCGCAGGGTTGAGGCTGTCCTGCAATGTCGATCGCGTCTCCGCGCCGAAGCTCGCAGCCCGAGCACGGCGCACGTCCTCGAACTCGACATCGCGCTGCAATTGCCGGATCGAGGCCAGCACGCGGTCCGCGTACTCCGCAGCGCCGGGGTCCACCACCAGAACACCGTCTCGTCCGACGGATACCACGACGTTGCTGCCGGCGCCGAACAAGGCGAACACACTGCCGCGAACCGGCAGCACCTCGATCGTGGCGGCCGCAACCGTCGGTTCCACGCGGCCCTGCGCGGCAATGCCCGACCAGGACAGGAGCAGCGCCGCGGCAATGCCCCACCACAAACGACGTCTCATGCTAGCGGCTCCTCGGGGGCGTCGCGGTCGCGGGGGGCGTCTGCACCGGAGCGCCTGGCGCCGTCAGCACCGGGGGTGGCACCGAGGTCAGCGTAGGCTTCGGCGGCGGCGTCCCGGCGGCAATCTTCGCGCGGATCTCCGGATACATCGACGCGGCGCCGGCAACGACGACATCGAAGGGGAGGTTATACCGGGCCGCGAAATCGGTAACCCATGGGTTGGTCCCAGGCAGGTTGTGTGGAATCACGCCTTTCGGTCGATCGACTTCCTCGACCATCGTGCACGGATAGGGAGGAATGTTTTGGGAGGGCGCGAGCTGATACTCGGTGCTCCGGATCAGCGGCTCGGTCAAGTACACCGGGTCGTAGGTGATCGTGAGCCATGTGAGGTAGTTGCCGCGCCGAATCAGATACTGCACGAGCGTCGTCTGATCGCTGTGGAACACTCCGTTCCGCTTCAGGTATTCCTCCTTGAGGTGGGTGACGTCGATCTTCAGCATGTCGCCCACCCACTCGCCCGTCGAAAAGCCGGCCCACGAGTGGGGTGCATTGGCCGACGGATGCGGGCGGCCGTCCATGTAGACCTGGCGATCCACGGAGCGCAGCCACTCCATGTGCCACGCCGTGACCTCGCGTGAGGACGGGTCCACCTCTTTGGAGATCCGGAGTTGCGACGGTCCGCGGGAGATATACGCGCTGCCATGCGGCCGGCACTGCCATTCGGGAAGCGTCTGGATCGAAGCAGACCACGCGGCGGCGCGCGCCCTCGCGGCATCGTTCATCGGAATGCCAACCCAGTCGCCGATTTCCGTGTTCCCCGTGTTGTCTTCTTCGCGAACGGGCGTCCACTCGCCGGATAAGTCAACGCCCTGCGCGTGCGCGGGCGGCGCCGCCATGAAGAGAAGAAGGAATGCTGGCGCGAGCGTCGCGCGCCGGACGGCATGCATCTGAACACCTCATACCAGGGCGTCACCCCGACGGCCAAGCCGATTTCGGGGCGTGAGTATACTTGCGGCCGTTCTGATATGCCACACAAATGACGGGATTCACGATGCCCTCCTCAGCTCCTGCGGTCGCCAACGTCGTCAACGTCACCGAAGTCGTGGATCGCAGCCGGTTCGGCTCGCTCCAGCGGACCACCTTTGTGCTGTGCCTCCTCTGCTTGATCATGGACGGCTTCGACGTCCAGGCTCTGGGTTACACCGCCCCGTCAATCGTCCGGGAGTGGGGAGTGCCGAGCGCCGCGCTAGGGCCAGTCTTTGCCGCCGGCAACTTCGGCGTGCTGATCGGTGCGCTGTTCTGCTCCATGCTGGCCGATCGCATCGGGCGCCGGCCGGTGCTCGTCGGGGCCACGCTCTTCTTCTCCGCCATGACCATCCTCACGGCGCGTGCGACGTCGATCGAGGAGTTGCTGGCGCTGCGATTCGTCGCGGGTGCCGGACTCGGCACCATCATCCCGAACGCCAGTTCGCTGGTCGGTGAGTACAGCCCGCAGCACCGGCGCGCCACGATGATCATGCTCGTCGGCGTCGGATTCACTGCGGGTGCGGCCATCGGGGGCTTTATCGCGGCGGCTCTGGTTCCCACCTACGGATGGCAGTCGGTGTTCTATTTCGGCGGCGCCGTTCCGCTGCTCATCGCCGTGGCCATGTTCATCGCACTGCCCGAGTCGCTGCAGCTGATGGTGCTTCGGGGGAAGAGCCGGTCACGGCTGGCCACATGGCTCCGCCAGATCGATCCATCGCTCCACGTGACGGCAAACACCAGCTTCGTAGTCCGCGAGGAGAACAAGGCCGGTGTGCCCATCTTCCGCCTGTTCCGCGAAGGCCGGAGCGTCGCCACCCTCCTCTTCTGGGTGGTCAACTTCATGAACCTGCTGAACCTCTACTCGTTGGCCAGCTGGCTGCCGACCGTCGTTCGGGACGCCGGGTATTCGACCCAGACCGCGGTACTCGTCGGCACGGTCCTGCAGGTGGGCGGCACGATCGGCACGTTCGGCCTCGCCTGGCTCGTCGGCCGCCGCGGGTTTGTTCCGGTCCTGACCGCTACCTACGCCGTCGCCTGCGTTAGCATTGCGCTGATCGGACAACGAGGCGTCCCGCTATCGCTCATCTTCGCGCTGGTTTTCGTCGCGGGCTGGTGCGTGGTCGGCAGTCAGCCTGGTTTGAATGCGTTGTCCGGCGCTTACTATCCGACGTACGTGCGGTCGACGGGCGTCGGCGCAGGCCTCGGCATCGGCCGAATCGGCGCCATCATCGGGCCCGTGATCGGTGGCCTGTTCATGGCGGCGCAATGGAGCACCCGCGACATGTTCCTGGCGGCGGCCATTCCGGCTGCGATATCGGCGGTGGCGATGTTCACCTTGCGCTGGGGGATAGGAACGTCGCTCGGAAGGGCCATGGCCGTGACGCACGACGGGCGCCAACCGACGGCTCCTGTGCGCGAGGCCCCTGGATCGGTGCGGCGGACTAGCGGGTAGACGAGGCAGCCGGCGCGTCGGCCGGTCGCTCGCTGCGGTGGAAGTGTGTCGCCTTCCCACGGAGCCGCAGGTACGGTTCGACTACCTGCAACACCCGCTGCCGGCCGACCGCAAGATGCTCACGAACGGCGGCAGCGGAGCGATTGGCATCGCCGCACAACACCGCCTCGATGAGATCCTGGTGCCGGGTCGGCGAATCCTCCGGCGCCGGCTTGCGCATCACGCAAAACCAGATCGACGCCAGCGCGTGTGTCTTCTCGATGGCTTCGCGCAGCGCTTCGCATCGCGCGCACTCTGCGATCCGATAGTGTAGTTTCTGGTGCAGGCTCAGATACATCGCGCGGTCCGGCTGCAGCGAGAGCGCATCGACGCGGGCCGCCAAGCGACGGATCTCACTTCGTTCGGCCACTGTCGCGTGCTGGCCGCAAAGAAGAGCCGCCTGTACTTCGAGCGCCTCGCGGACGACGTAATGGCCGCTCACATCTTCAGCCGATGGGACGCGAACGCGCGTCCCCGCGCGCGGCCGGCTCTCGAGCAGACCTTCGAACTGCAGTTTGAGCAACGCTTCGGTGACCGGCAGGAAGCTCATGCCGAGCTCGGCCGCGAGCTTGCGGCGAGACAGCGGCTGGCCGAGCACCAGGTCGCCGCGCAGGATCCGGCCTCGGACCACCGAGTACGCCTCGGTCGCTAGACTGGCGCTTTGCAGATCGCTCATGGGCTAGGCAGTGGATTCTACAGGAAATGCCGCGGAGCCCACTTCGACGCCCTACAAGAATTCCCATGGCCTTGATGGACCGGGATCCGGCCGTCGCTGAAGGATGGTCGAGCGGTCGGCGGCCTGGACGATACACCCCAAGGCGGCGGCAACGAGGGTGACAGCAACAAATAGGCGGCGCATGAAGCGCCTTGAAGACGTCGCGGACCAGCACGGGTCCGTCCTGGGACAACGCCGCCGGGTATAGTCGCTGACCGTCTTCGTTCCCTGCACTGTCGAAGGAACTCGCGGGCTATAGTAGCGCCGCCATTCCAACCCGCATACGCCGAGGCACGGCAAACCATGATAACGAACACGACATCGATCTCGCCGACGCAAGCGGTACTTCAGGTGATCGCCGGCTACTGGACCGCTCGCTGCGTCTACATCGCCGCAAAACTCGGTCTCGCCGATCTGGTGCAGGATTCGCCGAAGAGTCCCGCCGAGCTCGCCGTGCTGACCGGGATGCATGCGCCCTCCCTCTATCGCGTGCTGCGCGCCCTCGCCAGCACAGGATGGCTGTATGAACGCGCCGACGGCCGCTTCGGACCAACGGCGATCACGTCAGGAATTCAGACCGGCGCGCCCGGTTCGCTGCGTTCGCTGGCGACGACCGAGCTTGGCGAAGAGCACTACCCCGCGTGGGGCAACCTGCTCTTCAGCGTCAAGACCGGCCAGCTCGCTTTCGACGATGTGTTCGGGATGCCGAACTGGGAGTACTGGGCGCAGCACGAGGAACACGCGCAGATCTTCAACAAGGGCATGTCCGAGATGACCGCGCTGGTCGAGCCGGCCGTGCTCGCCATCTGCGACTTCTCGGGACTCGACACCATCGTGGACGTGGGCGGCGGGCGCGGAACACTCATCTCCTCGATACTGCGCGCCTATCCTGCCGCCCGCGGAAAGGTGCTCGACCTGCCGCATGTCATCGAACTCGGCACGCGGCTGATTACCGAGCAGGGCCTTCAGGGCCGCTGCGAGCTGATCCCCGGCGACTTCTTCACGGAAGTGCCGAGCGGCGGCGACGCCTACCTTCTGAAGTGGATCCTGCACGATTGGGACGACACACGATCGACGACCATTCTGAAGAACATCCACCGCGCGATGTCGCCGACAGGCAAGTTGTTCGTGGTGGAGGCGCCGCTGCCCGGTCGCAACGAACCGTCGATGCACAAGCTGATGGACATCAACATGCTCGTGATGACCGGCGGTCGCGAGCGCACGGAAGACGAGTACCGCACGCTCTTCGAGGCGGCCGGCTTCGAGCTCACGCGCGTCAGCTCGACGCCCCTGGAACTCGCCGTGCTGGAGGGCACGCGGCGGGACGCCTGATCGAATACGCGCTCAACGCGGCGTGGCGTTGCCGCGTAGAAGGGGCAGACCTCGCCGAGCCAAGACACATGGCTTGAGGGTGCGGAGGACGATTTACGCATCCTCGGTTCGTGATCGGTGTTGCGCTTGTGCTGGCCCTCGCGTCCACAGGCGCGCGTGCGCAGCGCGGCAACGCGACGCTGCTTGTCGCCCCGTCCGGCCAGTCAGTGCTGATCGACACCGGCCATGGCGGGCCAGCGGCCGGGCGCGACGGCAGACGCATTCTGGCGCCGTCAAGGACGCCGGCCTCACGCAGATCGATCACCTGATCACCACACACTGGCATGGCGATCACTTTGGCGCGATGGAGTATGTCGCCTCACGGATCCGATCAGGCAGTACATCGATCACGGAAATCTCGTGGAGGGGGCGGGCCCGACGAACGCGTTCGTCCGCGAAGGCTATCCCGATCTGTACGCGAAGTGGGCCCACATGATCGGCAAACCGGGCGACCGGATCGCGATGACCGGCGTCGACAGCACGCCGCCGTTCAGGAGCGAACGGAGCGTGAAAGTAAGGCCGCACTCCGCGGCGGATGGGACGTGGACATCAGCGTCCTGCTCGCGACGGGCCAGCGGCACCCCGCGCGCGTCGAAGGCGCCGAAGACGGTGAACAACGTGCTGACGGTGTTGAGCGTGCTGCTAAACAGGCCGTGGCGTGGGACGTGATCGAGCGGATGCCGTGTTCGATTCAACTGCTGCCGGTCGTGCGGCGGGAGGCGGCGTTCTTCGATTTCGACGACTACGAACGGCTCGTTGACGCGGCGCGCTCCATTGACTGGCGGACACAGCTGATTGTCTTACTCGGGGGCGATGGTGGGCTTCGTGTCGGCGAGATCGTGGCCCTGCAGTGGGACGACGTCGACTTCGGGCGCGGCCAGCTGTGTGTCCGTCATTCAGACTGGCGGGGGCAGTTGACGTCGCCGAAGAACGGACGCGTTCGGTTCGTCGGCATGACCCAGCGGCTCGCCGTGGAGCTAAGGTCGGCGCGTCACCTTCGCAGCCCGAGGGTGCTCTACCAGGATGACGGCAGGCCGCTCACGCGGCAGGGTGCCTGGTCGCGGGTCCGCTATGCGGCGCGTCGGGCGAACCTGAGGACCGGCGTGCACATCCTCCGTCATACGTTCTGTTCCCACCTGGTCATGCAGGGCGCGCGGATGCGCGACGTCCAGGAGCTGGTGGGGCATCAGGACCTCACGATGACGCAGCGGTATTCGCACCTGACGCCCGCGGCGTTGTCGAGACGATTCGGTTACTCGATCGGCGGCCGGCGATTCGACCGGGTGGAGACAGTCTGGAGACGGCCGAGGGCCGTCGATCGTAAGGTGAAGTCGATAGAACGAGTTAAGTGGCTGGGAGGCAGGGATTCGAACCCCGATAACGGCGTCCAGAGCGCCGTGTCCTACCGTTGAACGACCTCCCAGTATGGCTTTACCGAGCCGCAGTCGCCGGAAGCGGGCGGAGGGCTCTGTGACGCGCTGGTCGAGGGCAGGAAAATCTGATTGTAGCGGGTGTGAATGCGCCGACACAAGAAGCGGCCCGACACCAGGGGCGCCGGACCGCTGAAATGAAACCGCGAGGATGACGAGCGCGACTACGGCATCTGCTCGTTCTGGTCGCCGCCACCCGACGCGTTCGACATCTGGGCATCCCCCTCGGCCTGCGACGACTCGCCGGAGGTGCCCGTCATCTCCCGACGCCGACGATGGCTGGCCATGCCGCCCTTGCGACCGGCCTCGCGCGCTTCATCGCTGGTCCACTCGTGGGCGGTACCCTTCTGATGCGCCGCCTTGCCGCCCTTGCTCGCGATCTCCCGCTGCTTGGCGCGGTCCATCGAGGCGAATCCGCGATCCTCTTTTGCCACTCTGACCTCCCCTGATCACTCCAGGCCCGCCGCCCGATTCCGGCACGCAGGCGCTTGACGCGGCTCAGCCGGCCATTTGGCCGCCGCACGCACATCCGAAGTGCGCGTCTCCTCTGCGACCGTTGGAGAGCCCCGTTCCGTCCTGACAGGTTGGGCTGCAACCGAGGTGCCACGGCTCAGGAGAGGCAAATCTCTCATAGCGTTGATACGGGAGAACTTAGCCGTATCGGCCGCCCGGTGGTGAGCTTGGTGGATACGGCTGAGGGCTCGTGAAGCAGTGCGAACCAGCGTGAATGTAGCGGAACTAGCCACTTTGCTCAGAAATTTGCGTGTTTTCGCGGTCCAGGAATGCGGCCAGCCGCTGGAGTCTCCGCACCGACTCCTCGCGACCGAGCAAAACGATGAGCTCGAACAACCCAGGGCTGGTCGTCCTTCCGGTCAACCCCACTCGGGTCGCGTGGATCAGCGGTCCGGCCTTCAGCCCTCGCGCTTCCGCCGTCCGGCGCACTGCGGCTTCCACATGTGGCTCATCGAAAGGCGACGTGGTGTGAAGCGCCGTGACCAGCGCTGCGACATGCCCGACCAGTCCGGGCGTCACGAGATGCTTTTCGACGGCGGCGGCTTCGTACTCGACCGTATCGGCGAGGAGCGGTGCTGATTGCTCGACGAAGTCGGTCAGCCGCTTGGCGCGCGGGCGCAGTAATTCCAGCAGCCGGTGAAACGAGGCAGTGTTTTCCAGCAACGCTGACTTCGAAAACCCTGCGGCGTTAAGAAGTGGTCGCACGCGACGGTCGAGGTCGTCAACGGCCATGCCCGCGATGTATTGGCCGTTCATCCAATCGAGCTTGTCGGTGTCGAACACCGCGTTGCCGCCGCTGATGTCCTCGAGCGTGAAATGCTCGATCAATTCCTCGCGCGACATCAGCTCCCGGTTGTCACCCGGTGACCATCCCAGCAACGCGAGGAAATTGACCATCGCCTCTGGCAGATAACCAAGGCGCTCGTATTCCGTGACCGACGTGGCGCCGTGCCGCTTGCTCAAGCGCTTCTTGTCCGCGCCGAGAATCAGGGGCACATGAGCGAAGACCGGTGTCGCCGCGCCCAGCGCTTCGAAGAGCAGCACGTGCTTCGGGGTATTCGAGATGTGATCATCGCCACGCACGACATGCGTGATTCCCATCTCCACGTCGTCCACGACCACCGACAGGTGATAGGTGGGATATCCGTCCGAGCGAAGGATGACGAGGTCCTCGATGTGCGTGGTGTCGAACGCGATCGGCCCCTTCACGGCGTCGTTGAACGATGTGCTGCCGGCGCGCACCTTGAACCTGATGGCGTGCGGGGTGTTGGCAGCGAGCAGTTCGAGCACGCGCGCCGGTGAAAGCGCAAGGCAGGCACGATCGTATTGCCACGCGTGGCCCCTCGCTTCGGCGAGTTCGCGTTGCTCTCGCAGGCGCTCGGGACTGCAGAAGCAGTAATAGGCGTGACCTTCACCGAGGAGCCGGTGGGCCGCAGCGCGGTAGCGCTCGAGGCGCCCGGATTGAAAGTACGGCGCGTGCGGGCCGCCGATCTCCGGTCCCTCATCCCAGTCGATTCCGAGCCAGCGGAGCCCGTCGAGGATGCCGGTCACCATGTCGGCCGAGGACCGCTCGACATCGGTATCCTCGATGCGCAGGACGAACACGCCGTTGTGCCGGCGGGCGAACAGCCAGTTGAAAAGCGCAGTGCGGGCACCGCCGACGTGCAGGTAGCCGGTGGGCGAGGGTGCGAAGCGAACGCGGGGGACCACGCTCGGATTATCGCCGCATAACGAAGCTGTAAGACGCTCGCGAATTCTGTAATCGGCATTCGCCGGCCGCGGGGCATCAGATCGATGCTAGATGCCTTTCGAAAGAACGACTTGGCCGGTGGTGGCAGGACCTTTGACGCGAGGTACAGAACTCGCACACACCTGCACACCATGGAACCGGCACAGACACCCGCGCGAACGCAGCCCGCGTCTACCTTTGGAGATGGCTTCGGCCGCCGCCAGCAGGTGGTGACCGGCACAAAAGATCCGATCGAGGTGCTCGTGCTGAAGCGCGAGTTGCTCGCGGTTCCCGGCTTCGAGGCCGCGGTTCGCGAACGCATCGAACAGGTCGGACGCTTCCGTCACGACTCGTTCACCCGGGTTCGCGGCCTGGCTCGACTCGCGAAGATGAACGCGGGACTCGTCCTGGTCTCGGATCTGATCGAGGGCAAACGTCTCTCGCAGCTGCTCGATTCCGATCAGCACTCGCTGGATATCAGCGGGGCGCTGATGCTGGTCGGACAGCTGATGGACGCCCTGACGATCTTCCATCAGATGGTCCCGGGCGGTCACGGCGCGATCGGGCCGGAACGGCTGATTCTGAAAGCCGATGGTCGTCTCGTGGTCGCCGACCACGTGTTTGGCAACGCGCTGCCGAAGCTGTCGCTCGATGCGGGCGCGTTGTGGCAGCAACTGCAGATCACCGTGCCCGCGTCTGGCCCTGTATTCGACCAGCAGACCGATATTCTTCAAGCCGGCGCTGTGGCGCTGGCGCTGCTCCTTGGCAGGACGCTGGGCCCGGGGTATCCGAGCCGGATCGGTTCCAAGACGGGTGGAGCGGCGCTTCCCATTTCCGCAGCGCTCCAGCTTGTTCCTCCGGACGTTGCTTCCTGGATATCCCGCACGATTCGTCGTCCCGCTCACGACCCATTCACATCGTCAGCGGACGCGCGCGAGGCACTCGCCGGACTGCTGGTGAACATCAATCGCGTTGCCGCCCGCCAGGCCGTGCTTGCGTTCTATTCCGGCGAGCCTGTCTCCGCAGCGACGACCGGGCCAGGGCGGCCGGCCGCAGCTCCTGCAGCAGGTGTGGCAACCAATACTAAAGCGGAGAACATCGCGCCGAAGTCCGCGGCGCCAACGCCCGTCGTTGCCGAAGCCTCGGCACAGACGCCAACCGCTGCTACCGAAGCCGTCGATTCGTCGTTGGCGGAAACGGATTCCACGTTCGGGACCGACGACGGCACCGACGACGCTGCCTGGCAGGACCACACCACCATTGCGGCGACGGCCAGTGCCTATGTGAGCCCGCTGCGACGGTTCTTCGTTCCGATGACGAGGCGGACGATCGCCGCCGCCGCGGGCGTGCTGATGCTGCTGACGACCGGCGGCGCCTTCGCAGCAAAGCGGTACTTCACGCCGACGCAGCCGGTTGCGCAAGGTAAGGGAACGCTCGCCGTTACCACCAACCCAGCGGGCGCGAACGTGGTGATCGATGGCCAACAGCGCGGCCGTGCGCCGATGACGCTGGAGCTCGTCGCCGGTGAGCACGTCCTGCAGGTCGGTCTCAACGGGTCGTCGCGGACAGTACCGTTCAAGGTCACTCCGGGTGCGGAAGTGTCTCAGGTGATCGATCTGCCGAAGGTCGACGCGCCCAACGGGCAACTCCAGGTCCGCACCGAACCCTCGGGCGCGCGTGTGCTCGTCGACGGCCAGAAGCGCGGCACATCGCCGGTGAAGATCGACAACCTGAGCCCCGGGTCCCACAACGTCACCGTCGAAGGTCAGGGCGGTTCAGTCAGCCAGGACGTCACCATCGAGAGCGGCGTGACCGCGTCGCTGGTCGTGCCGCTGGCGGCGCCGGCCGCAGCGGCGGCGCCGGTCTCGGGCTGGATCGCGATTACGGCGCCGATCGACGTCCAGATCTTCGAGAACGGTCAGCTCCTCGGGACCAATCGATCGGAAAAGATCATGGCGCCGGTCGGCCGGCATGAACTGAACATCAGCAACGACGCACTCGGCTATCGCGTCACCCGCAGCATCACGGTCGTTGCCGGGCAGGTCTCGTCGATGCGGATCGATCCTCCGAAAGGATCCATTTCCCTGAACGCAGTTCCCTGGGCCGAAGTCTGGATCGACGGCGACCGTGTGGGTGAAACCCCCATCGGCAACTTCGCCATCACCCTCGGTTCGCACGAAGTCGTGTTCCGCCATCCCGATCTCGGGGAACAGCGCTTCATGTCCACGGTCACCCTGAATGCGCCGGCGCGCGTCACTGCCGATCTCCGGAGAAAGCCATGAGCGTCGCGAGGAACTGTGTCGTCGCCGTGCTGACGGCGACTGTAACCCTGGGCAGCATCCGTGCGGCACACGCGCAAGGCACCTTGAGTGCGGCGCGAGATCTGTATGCGGCAGCCGCATATGACGAGGCGCTCAACGCCCTGAATGCGCTGGCGTCGCATGGAGACGCGATCACCGATACCAGTACGGTCGCACTGTATCGGGCGCTGTGTCTGTATGCGCTCAATCGCAATGTCGAGGGCGATCGCGCCGTCGAAGCGATGGTGTCGGACCATCCGATGTTCCGGCCGCCGCTCGACGAATTGTCGCCGCGGATGCGCACGACCGTCGTCGAGACGCGGAAGCGGATGCTGCCGGCGATCCTGCAGCGGCAGTATGCCGACGCGAAGGCCGCCTACGAGCGGCAGGATTACGCGACGGCCTCGGCCGGATTCAAGCAGGTGATGGCGGGACTGGCCGATCCGGACCTGGCGACGGCCGCTGCGCAGCCGCCGCTCGCCGACCTCGCGACGCTCGCTTCCGGTTTCCGCGATCTGGCTGAGAAGGCCGCGCTCCCCGCGCCGACTCCCAAGAATGCCGTGATGCTGCCGACGCCGGTCGCCGCGAAGTCGGCGCCGCGGGTCTACTCGGCCGCCGACACCGGCGTCGTTGCGCCGGTCGCCATTCGCCAGAGCATTCCGACCTTCACGAAGCCCGTGGCCCAGCGGAAGACGGCTGTTGTCGAACTTCTCGTCAACGAGAAGGGCGAAGTCGAGTCCGCGGCCATGCTGTCGCCGCTCGACCCGCTCTACGATCGTGCCGTGGTTGCCGCGGCCAAGACGTGGCAGTACCAGCCTGCGAAAGCAGAGGGCGAGCCGGTGAAGTATCAGAAGCGGGTGCAGATCACGCTCGTTCCGACGGTCCCGCTGCGCTGATCGCGCGTCTCTAGCGGTCTGGCACGCGCGCGCGGAGGACGGCCGCCGATCCGTCGAGCGCGTGCATCGCGTAGGTTCCGGCCGATGCCGCCACCAGTGCGGTGTCGTACTTCTTCAGCCGCATTGTCTCGCCGCTGCACGCGACCAGCACCGATCCCGACTTGACCGTCAGGACATGGAAGGTGGCGAACGCGGTGTCCGCGTTCGCGGGAGTGTCTGCCAGATTGAGCACGTCCAGCACGAAGTACGAGCAGCCGACCGCCAGAGTGGATGCGGCCGCGCTCGAGACCGCTGGTGATGTTCGCACGGCGCGGCGCTGCGGGTCAGTGACGGCCACAGCCTGTTCGATGTGAAGCTGACGTCCTGCGCTGGCCGGACGGTCCCAGTCAAAAACGCGATACGTGATGTCGCTCGATTGCTGCACCTCGTAGAGCACCAGCCCGGGACCGAGCGCGTGCATCGTCCCCGCGTGGAGGAGATACGTCTCACCCGGATGGACGGCCGAATACAGCGACACATCCAGGATTCGGCCGGTGCGGATGGCGGCCGCGAGTTCGTCCGGCGTCGTGCCCTGGCGAGTGCCGGAAAGAATCATGGCACCGGAATCGGCCTCGATGAAGTGCCACGCCTCCGTCTTGCCGCACTGTTGGGTTCCCTCGAGCTGTCGGGCCTGTTCATCGTTCGGGTGTACCTGCACTGACAGCCAGTCGGCGCAGTCGAGCAGCTTGATCAGCAGCGGGAAGCGACCCGGAAATCGCGATGCGACGACGCTGCCGACGAAGCTGGCGCCGAGATCAGTGGTCAGTTCACCGACGGTTCGGCCCGCCTGGCGACCAGAGCTGATGCGACTGTCTTCGAAAGCGCACCAGAGCTCACCGATCGGCGGGTGATGCGGCAGCAGCCGTTGTCCACCCCAGACCCGTTCTCGCGCCTGCGGTTCCAGCGGCAGCAGGTTCTGCACGACGTTCACGCGCCTAGTGTATTCGCCGGCAGGTCACGCAGCGGAGAGCGAAAGCAGGGCAACGCTGCAAATGGTCTTGTCAGCATGCACCGAGAGTTTGCCGGGGATGCAGTCAGCTGCGTCATTCGCCATCGGCTCCCGCCGGCGTCCCGCCTGCAACCCACTGCAATGAATCGCGCAGAGCTTCGTAGAAGCGTGCCGTGCCGTGAGAGAAGCGGTGGTTCGTGGCCTCGATCGCGTAGAAGCGTCGTCGGGGCGTGTCGGATCCGAACCGTTGCCGCGCGCTGGCCGCCGGGAAATAGTTGTCGCGAGTGGCCTGGATGACGGCGCAACGCTGCCGCAACATCGCGATGTGCGCGTAGTTGTCGAATGCGCGCGACCGCGTCCTGCCGGGCGCCGGTCCGTCGTCGGTCTCGTCCTCAGCCCCGTTGACCAACAGGTCCTCGTCTTCGGCAAGTCCGATGGCGACGACGCCGAGGACATCTTTGTCGAGGGGCGGCTCAGAACTGACCAGGACGGCGAAGGCGGCGCCTCGTGACCATCCCGTGAGGATGACCGGCGTATCAGCAGATATCCCGACCAGCCGTCGTGTCTGCTCGATCAGTGATTCGTACTCGCGGGCGATCTGCGCCGGGGTCATGACACTGCCGCGCGGACGCTCGATCTTCAGGAACGCCCGGGCGCTGAAACCCATGGTGACGTACCCGTCGCGGGCGATCTGTCGCCACATGTCGACGGCTGCGCCGAACCAGCCGCCATCGCCGCTGGCGTACAGCACGAGCGGGGTGCCTGCCGCGTGCGCCGGTTGCGCGAGGTGCAGTTCCAGCGGCTTCCCGTGGAGCGTTGCGATCGTCAACGTTTCGCTGATCGGCACTACGGGATGTGTGTTCGGCGCCGCGTGCGCACAGGAAACCGTGAGCAGCGGGAGCAGGACGACTTTGAGGCAGGAAGCCCAGCGTCTCACGACGCGACCCGGCCGACCTGGTTTCGCCCGGCCGCCTTGGCCTGGTACAGCGCTCTGTCCGCCGCGCGAAACAGCGATTCGCCGAGGCGCAAGTCTCGCGGTTCGCTCCCGTCGTTGTCGTCGCCGAGCGAGCGGCAGGCGACGCCGATGCTCACGGACAGTGTGCCGGCCGGGAATGGCGTCCCGGCAAGTCGCGGCGCCGTCGCGTGAACGGCGCGCCGGAGCTTCTCCGCGGCATGCTCCGCGGCGTTGTCGTCGTGCTGAGGCAATGCGATGACGAACTCGTCGCCGCCGAACCGGCAGGCGAATCCGCCGGCCGGCAGGACGTCCGCGATCACTTTGCCGACGGTCCTGACCGAGTCCGCGCCGGCACGGTGTCCGTGCGTGTCGTTGATCGATTTCAGCCGGTCGACGTCGAGCACGAGTACCGCTATCGGCTCGTTCCGTTCGCGGGCTACGCCGACGGCGTTGCCGAGTCGATCTTCGAACCCGCGCAGGTTCAGCAGTCCCGTGAGGTCGTCGGTGATGGACAGCCGCTGCAGGCGTCGGCGATCCTCGGCCAGCTGCGCGGTGATGACACCGATGACAACGAACAGGACGATCTGCACGATGTCCGATTCGCGATAGCGCGAGCTCAGAAGCGATGGATTGGCGACGTGGTACAGGATGACGGCGACGACGCCGACCCCCGGGCCGGCAAACCAGGGCAGTTCGACGCCGGCGAGGATGATGGGGAGGTAGTAGAGATGCTGGAAGGGAGCGCCGCCGGTATTCAGGTCGACCGCGAACACGACGGCGAGCAACAGCAGGACGCCGCCCACAATCAGCAGGTTCGACCGACGCGTCCTCACGAATGTTCCTCGCCCACGAATTCCGGATCGACTGAATCGTCGATCCATTCTTGATCCATGTGGGTAGGCCGCCGCCCGTGAATTGCTATCCGTCCCGTGTCGCGGGGCGGATTGGAACTGTCACACGCAAGCCTTCCCGATACCACGCGAGATGCGCTGTGGTCGGCGAGCGAGTTCGATGAGGAGAGGTAGCGGAGCGAGGGACGGTCGCCCGCGGGCTGGCGTCGCGGCGGCAAGGCCGCTTGGCGCTGGAGGAAGTGGCGGTGAGGCAGGGATTCGAACCCTGGGTAGAGCTTTAAGGCCCTACAACGGTTTAGCAAACCGCCGCCTTCAGCCTCTCGGCCACCTCACCGCAGGCGCTAAGTGTACGTGAAATCAGCACTTGCTGGATCGACACTTTTTCTTCCGCACCCTGCAACGGGTTTTCAAACCGCCGCCTTCGTCAAATTTGACTGGAAAATCGCCGAATTTCGCGGTGATAGAGCACGAAGCGCCGTAACGCATCCATGTCGTAGGCGCGGCGTAGGTGCACACGGACGCGCGCCACGAGCTCGCGCTGGCCGAATGGCTTGACGAGATAATCGTCCGCGCCGATCTCGAGCCCGACGACGCGGTCGGTCTCGTCCCGGAAGACCTTCTGTTCGCGGCCGATGGACGCTTAAAGGTCATCGACTTTGGTGTCGCAAAATCTCAGGACGTCCGGACCATCGCCGCGGATCGGAAGGTCACGGGCACGCTGCGCTACATGGCGCCGGAATTCTCTCGTCGGTACTCCCTGACGATCCGCGGACGGGATGTCTTCGCCGTCGGCGTGGTCCTCGAGGACATGGGCGCCGTCTGCACCATCGACTTCTTCACGATTGCGTCAAGCTCCACAGCGCGTCGTGTGTCGGGTACGCGCTACGACGGACCGTCGTGAACGGATCCCGAGAGCGCCTGCAGGAACGCGATGAGCGCCTGCTTGTCCTCGGTCGACAGCTGGAGCGGCCGAAGTTCCGGATCGCGATCGGGGTTCACGCGGCCGCCTTCGTCGTAGAATCGGACGACGTCTTCGAGGGTTGCGAGGCTGCCGTCGTGCATGTACGGCGCCGTGCGCGCCACTTCGCGCAGCGTCGGGGTCTTGAAGGCGCCGCGGCCACCGCCCTCGTCGGCCAGCCGTCCGTTCTGCCAGGCCACGCCGGTGTTGTGCAATCGCTCGTCGCTGAAGGTTGGTCCGACGTGGCAGGCGGTGCAGTTGCCCTTGCCGCGAAACACCTGCAGGCCCCTCAGCGCCTCGGGAGTGAGGGCGGCGCGATCGCCGTTCACGAATCGATCGTAGGGTGAATCGCCCGAGAGGATCGATCGGACGTACGTCGCGAGCGCGCGCGACAGATCGGCGACCGAGACCCCCGCACGGGTAGCGGCTTCGACGACTGGCAGATCCATCTCATTTGGATCCTCGATCGGCTTGAGCACCTGCTCTTCGAGCGAATGCGCGCGGCCGTCCCAGAAGAACGCGCGGCCCCAGGCGCGGTTGACGATCGCCGGCGCGTTGCGGCGGCCGATCCGGCCGAACACGCCGACCGCAATCGGCCGATCGTCGCCAAACGCGTTCGACGCATCGTGGCACGTCGCGCACGCCGTCGATCCGTCGCGCGAGAGTCGGCGGTCGTTGAACAACCGCCGCCCCAGCGCGATCTTTTCCGCCGTCATCGGATTCTCCTCTGGGACCGGCATGTAGAGGTCCAGTCCCAGAGGAATCACGAGCGCGAAGGCCACGATGAAACGCATCTATTATTTCTTCGTCGCGCGCAGCGTCTGCATCTGCGGCAGGAAGTTTTCCATCATCCAGACTTCGAGCGTCGCCGATCCCGTCATGAAGGCGATCTGTCGTCCATCCGGGTGCACGCGAACGAACGCCCCCGCGATGTTCGGCGCGGAAGTCACCTTGCGGGGCTGACCGTTCGCGATCGGCACCAGCAGGATCTCGCTCTCGATCCCGTCGGTGCTCAGACTATTGCGGACGAGGACGGCATGACCGTCCGGCGCCCACGCCATGACCTGAAGGCTGTGTGGGTGGGTCACACGGGTGATCGCTCGAGGCTCGCCTCCGGCGACGGGAATTAAAATCAACGTTGACGATTTCGAAGCCGAATCGTCGCTGATCGCGGCGAAGTACTGGCCGTCCGGCGAGAGGTCGATGTTGACGTTCAAGCTGGCCCTGCGAATGACTTCGCGCTCCTGTCCCGACGCCATATCCCGTTCCATGATGACGACATCCTTCGCTCCGAACCGCCGGTAGTAGAGCTTTTGTCCGTCCCGCGACCACTGCGACCACTGAATGCCCTCTCCCGGATCGCTCAGCTTAATCGGGGAAGCATCACCGGACTGGGCATCGACTCGGTACAAGCCCTGGCGACCCTTCAGGTCTTGTCCGCCCACAACGAGGGAACGGCCATCCGGAGACCATCGAGGCACCTGAAAATAGTTCAATGCGGGTCGAAGCTGGCGAGTCTCTCCGGTCTCGACCGACCGAATTGCGAGGGCCAGGTTGCGGATCCCGCCGCGGCGCGTTGCGACACATAGGCGAGGTACTTTCCGTCCGGAGACCAGTCGGGTTGCCGGTGCACCCCGACGAAGCCCTGTATCGGCCTGACCGGTTTCGACAGGAATTGCCCCGTGCCGAAATCGAAGGAGGCGATCTCGATGTCCCGGTTGCCGACTTGGACTCCGTAGTAGAGAGCGCCGGAGGGGCTCAGTCCGATCGGCAGCGGCTGGCCGATGTCCGCCTTAATCAACTCGGGCGTTCCCTGCAGGCGTCCATCCGCAAACCCAGTCGCCCAGATGCCCATGGAGCCGGTCCGATCGCTCGCGAACAGCAGCCGCCCATCCGCCGCCCAACCCATCACCACGTCCTGGCTCGGTTGCACGACGGCGGGAATCTCGCGCGTGCCGTCAACCGCCAGGACGAAGATGTCGCGCTGCTCGGTCGTGTCGCTCACCGGCAGGTCGAAAGCCAGGTGCTTGCCATCGGGCGAGAACAGGACCTTGGTCGCGCCGCGCCAATCCACGGATTTCAGGACGCGCAACGAACCGTCTTCGAGCGCAATCAGACCGATCTGAGCGTTCCGATCTTTTCGCTGCAACTGGACGGCCAGCCACTTGCCGTCGGGCGACCAGTCGTAAGGCGCAATCCAATCCACCTCCTCGCTGTCGAAGAGGATCCGTGACGTCGGCGCGGTGCTCAGACCGGTCAGGCGCAGCTGATATCGGAGTGATTTGTTGTCGAACCAGGCGTACGCCACTTGCTTGCCGTCTCTCGAAATTGCCGACTCCTCGGCGAAGTCGTCCGAGTCGAGCCACGTTCCCTTGTTGGTGAGACGACGATCCGTGCCGGTGGTCAAGTCGTGCAACGCCAACTCGCCCGTGAACCAATCGACGTAGGAGAGATAGCGGCCGTCCGGGGAAACGGTGCCTTCCGTATCGACTTTCGGGCCCGACCAAACCTTCCGGAAGGTCATGCTGGCGCCACGTTCCGCGAGCGCCGGGACGCCCAGGTGTGCACGCGCGAGCGTCATGGCATCCTTCTGGTCGGAGTAGTCGCGAGCGATCCGCTCGTAGACCTTCCGCGCCTCGGCATCGCCGAGCTTTTCGTAGCACGCCGCGAGACGGACAAGTGCATCGGCAGCCACGGCGTGATCGTTCTTGTATTTCTCAGCGATGGCCTGGTATTGCCGGATCGCACCCTTGAGATCGCCGTCGACGACTTCTTTCTTTCGCGCCCCTTCCATCTGCGTTCGTGCGGCGTCGTGCTGCTCGGCCGATACGAATGCGACCGCGGCGGCAACCGCCATCGCCAGGCATGTGAGTCTGAACTTCATATGAGGTGTCCTCCCTGGCACGACACAATAGGGAACACGCGTACGATTCGCGTCAGGTGAACAGTCACGCTCGTGCACGTTCTACGCATCGAATCGGTATCCGATGCCTCTGATGTTCAATAAGAATCGCGGGCGCGAAGGATCGGGCTCGATCTTCCGCCGCAGGCTGACGATGTGGTTGTCGACGACGCGATCGTTGAGCGTGACGTCGCGTCCCCAGGCGGCGTCGAGCAGCTGCTCGCGCGTGAGGACGCGGCCACGACGTTTGACGAACGCGGAGAGCAGCTTGAACTCGAGCGCGCTCAGATCGATCGCGCGGCCGCCCCGACGCACCTCGCAGCGCGCGAAGTCGACCTCGGCGTCGCCGAAGCAGAAGACCTCCGGCGCCTCCGGTGCGGCGCGCCGCAGCGCGGCTTTGACGCGCGCGCGGAGCTCTCGCGGGCTGAACGGCTTCGTGATGTAGTCGTCGGCGCCGAGCTCGAGACCCATCACCTTTTCGGCTTCCTGCGATTTCGCGGTGAGCATGATGATCGGCGTGCGCACGCCCGCGCGGCGGATGTCGCGGCAAACGTCGAAACCGTCCTTGCCGGGCAGCATCACGTCGAGCAAGCAGGAGATCGTAGGATTCCTCGCGAGTTCTCTGTGATGCTGTGTCGCCTCGAGTTTCGACGGTAACGGTGTACCCTTCGACCTGCAGGTCCGCCTCGAGCGCGAACGCAATGCCCGGCTCATCTTCGACGACGAGAATCCTCGGCGCGTCAGCCATTCACCCTCAGCGCCAGCGTGAACGTGCTGCCTTTTCCCGGCTCGCTGGCCACGCGGATTTCTCCGCCGTGCGCGCGCACGATTTGCCGGACCATCGCGAGGCCGATGCCGGTGCCCTTGATGCGGCGCGCCGTCGATTCGGCGCCGCGGACGAAGCGGTCGAAGATCTCGCGCTGCTCGTGAATCGGAATCCCGAGCCCCTGATCGCGCACGACGATCGACAGCGCTTCGTCACGCCTGTCGAGCGCCACCCAGACCGTCCGGCATTCCGGCGAGTACTTGACGGCGTTGTCGAGGAGATTCCAGAGCGCCCGGGAGATCGCCTCGCGATCCGCGGATCCCGGCATCGTCTGGTCCGCACCGGTCAGCTCGATGGAGTATCCATCGGCTGCGACGCGCTCCTGAAAATCGGCGACGGTCGTCCGCACGAGCGCCGCAACGTCCAGCTGCTCGAGACGGAGGGCTGCGGCGCCCGCGTCGAAACGGCCGAAATCGAGCAGGCCTTCGACGAGGCGCTTCAACCGATCCGTATCGCGTTGCAGCACGTCGTACGATTTACGGCGTCGATCGTCGGACGCCAGCCGATCGGTCGCCAGTAGCTCGGCGATGTGCGCGAGCGACGTGAGCGGACTGCGGAATTCGTGCGAGACCGCGGCGACAAACTCCGACTGCAGGCGCGACACCCGCAGTTCGCGCGACATCGCGCGCAGGATGAAATACCAGCCCGCGGCCAGCACGGACGCGACGACGATGAACGACAGCATCAGGAGACGTCGGCGCGGCGACGCGCCCGGGGCGGCCGGCGTCCGCGTCGACACGTGCAAGGTCCACGGCAGCCCGGTAGCGGACGCGGCTCGCATAGCCGTGTCGCGGCCGTCAAGACGATCGCCGGCCACCGTACGGCCCTCCGGATCGGTGAGGCCGCAACGGACCTCGGTCGGCACGGCGCGCGCACACAGTCCGGCGACGAACGATGGTGCGCCAATGATTGCCTTTAGCTCTCCGGTCGTCGATTGGGCGACGATCAGCGCCGAACCGCTCGGCAACGACAGGATGCGGCGCAGAGTGGCGCCCATTGACGAGCGGTTCTGCCACAGCCACTCGGCGGCTTCCGCCGCCGTCAGCGCATCGCGATCGTCAGCGCGCACCGTGCCCAGCCAGGCGCTCGCCTGATTGGAATAGAACTCGTATTCCGCCTTCACGAGCCTGAAGCGTCCGAGCTGGAGGTCCCGTTGGAGCGCCGCGGCTTCACGTCGCAAATCGACCGTGTTGCCGGACTCCTCGAACATGCTGGCTCGGCCCGTGAGGGCGACGAGCGGCGCAGGCAGGCCGTCAACGTCACCCTGATCGAGTGTCTCCAGCTGCTCGTAGGCGTTCAGGGCTGCGTCTATGTCATGTTGCTTCCGCCGGACTCTTGCCAGCCGCGCGAGGGCACCGCTGCGAACGTCGCGATCCGACGCGGCCGACATTCGCGCGTAAGTGCGGGCGGCGGCGGCGAGGTCGTTGCGCGCGAATTCGGCCTGCTCGCCCTCGGCGAACGACGGCGGCGGCACGTCATGGCCCCGCGCGTTCGGATAGTAGCGAAGGCTGTCCGGCGGTACGACGCTGACGGCATCGTGTGTGATCGCGATCAGCGAGACGCCGGACGGAAGCGTTCTTTCCGCAGACGCCGCGAGACGCGTCTGCAGCTCGGCGACGGCCAGCTGCATCGTCGCGGTCGCGCGGTCGGCCGCCTGCTCGAGCGCGTCGCGTCGGCGCTGCATTTCGAGCGCCGCGTCCTGCTGCAGCAGCAGCGATCCGAGCCAAACGAGCGCGCCCGCGGACACCAAAGCCACGCCGAGGAACACGGCGAGCATCTGGCGCGGCGGGCGGAGCCACTGGCGAAGGTCCACGGGGCACGAGGATAGCGCGACCGGTGTCTCGGCGCGATGTGACGAGTGTCAGGATTGTGTCACGGACTATTTCCTTGCCATCGCCGACGACAGCGCGTTCTCGAGCGCCCACAGGCCGGTCGGCTCCCGTCGCCCATCGGGTTGAAGACGAGCCTCACCGCTTTTTCAGGAGGAGTTTAAATTCAGATGGAAGTCCCACGCCGTAACTGCGAGGGGATGCTGTGTATAGGCACAGATTGCGTCGGCTCCAATGTGCCCAAGCCGGGCCGAGGACCGTCAATCGCTGGCAAACGCTAATCGACAGACTCATAAGTCGATCGGTGAACCGCACCGCGTTGCGATTTGTCAGATCTCCTTCAGACGGCCGGACGCGACCTGTGCAGCAGGCTCGCGATCAGCGCCTGGTAAGGCGAACCCTCGGCCAGCGCCCGCTTCTGGATCGCCTCCAGGTCCTTGCTCGACAGACGAATATTCAGCCGACGATCCTTCCGGAACGTGCCCTTGGCATAGCGACTGTAGCGAGTTCGCTCGCGCTTACCACCGGCGGCGGACTTCCATTCGCCACGCTCGACCGACTCGAGCAGTTCCTTCTCGTCAGCATCAAGCTTCATCGTCGGACTCCTCACGGACGTATTGCTTCGTGGCCTTTCGAGTCGGGATGATCGTCTTCAGGAAGGCCGTGTGCTCGTCCTCCAGGAACGGCACCAGGAACACGTAGTCTTCGCGTCGGACGACCAAGATGCGCTGGCCGACGTGACGCCACGGCCGGCCTCAATCACGTCGACGGGTGATTCGCGCCAACGTCTTCAGCGCCGACGCGGCCTTGGCCTCGCGAACGGCTTTCCAGTCTCCATCGGCTCGCCCGTGCCGGAGGTCGGTGAGGTACGCGTAATCAGGTGTCAGCAGCCGGTGTTCGTCAGCCTTGGCCGTCGTCCACGCTCGAGCGAATTCCTCCAGCGTTGGCGCTTCACCGCTGGTCCAGAACTCCATCGCCACTACCCGGGCGACGGCGCCGTCTTTGAACCGGCCGTCGGTCAGGTCGCGCAACTGCCGCAGGACTCGAACGTGTTCCTTGGCATACCAGCGATAGTACAGACGGTCGCCAGGCCCGAGTCGCGCCGGCGGATTCTCCCAGCGGACGATATCGGAAGGAATGCGGGTTGGTGAACCCGCCTCGCCGGTCGTCAGGTAACGGCGGACACGTGCGAGCACGATCGGCTTTCGATCGGTATCCGTCGTGGCTCTCGCCTTTCCGTCCGGGTACGCGATCACGATCCGATATGGGATGCTGCGTTCGGAGCAAAAGCCGCGAATCTCTTCGAGGTTCATGTAATTCATTTCCTCGAAGAGTTGTGACTGTTCCGCTTTGGCAAGCCGCGCCAGGAAATCAGGCATCCGATACGTCGCGCACAGGTGGCGATTGACGGGTAGCAGGATACGCGCCGGGCGGCCAGGGCCGCGACCGCGATGTGTTAGCTTCGGCAGAAGGTCCCAGACGCATGAGTGACGAGACGACGCCGCCGCGGCGATGGAGTTTACGCAAATGGGTCGACATCGGGCAGAGCGCGACCATCATTGCGCTGGCCCTGTCGCTCTTCAGTTTCTATCGCAGCTATGTCTATGTGAACCAGAAGTTGGATCTTACGGTCACCGAGGTGTCGTACGGCACCAATACGGGCGAGCTTTATATCACCGTGGCCTTCTCCAACGGGGGCAACCGCGATGCGGCCGTGCTCCGGCTCGAATCGGCGCTGTGGGCGCACGGGTCTGGCGGCAAGGCCCAATGGGTGCCGATCATGACCCCCGTCGCTCCCGATCTTCCGGTCGTCACGCCGCACGTGCCGCTGGTCGTGAAGTCCGGCGGTGTCGAAGTGGTGAGGCTCTCCACGCTGCTGAATGCGAAAGAAGCCGAGAAACGCCTCGTGCAGTTTCAGGATGGCGCCTTCCTCGGCATCCGCGTCGCCACAATGGCATCGGACGGGAACCTGTATCTGCTCGAACATCCCGTGGCACGCCTGAACATCGACCGCTCGGGGCGGATCATGGGTGCCGAAGCGGCGATTCACAAGAGCCTGCCTGGGTTTTCAGACCTGCAGCAGCTGCCACCCGGTGACGCGTTGCAGAAGAACAAGCAGACGCCGTTCGTCTGGGCCGAAGAACACTATGACTGAGAGACCGCGGAGACGAGTGGCTGATGTTTGATGCTGTCCTGCTGATCTCGTTCGGCGGCCCTCAGGGTCCGGACGACATACGGCCGTTTCTCGCCAACGTGCTGCGCGGCCGACGGGTGGCTCCCGAGCGCATCGAGGAAGTGGCCCGTCACTACGAGCTGTTCGGTGGGGTCTCACCGATCACCGAGTTGACCCGGCGGCAGGCAGACGGCCTTCGCGACCGTCTTGCGGCGACGGGCCTGCCGCTTCCGGTCTACGTCGGGATGCGCAACTGGCACCCGTTTCTTGCCGACACGCTGCACCAGATGTACGCGGACGGCGTCCGACGGGTCGTCGGCTTCATTGCCGCCGCACAGCATTCGTACTCCAGTTGTCAGCAGTACCGTGAGAACGTGCTCGCCGCGCGCGTCGAGCTCAGGGCGCGGGACGCCGGTGACATCGACGTGGTGTTCGTCGAGAGCTGGTTCGATCACCCGCTGTTCATCGCGGCGAACGCGGAGCATGTGCGCGAGGCGGCGCTGCGGCTGCCGGCGGACGTTCGTGCGCGGGCGCGGCTGATTTTTACAGCGCATAGCATTCCCGCGGCGATGGCGTCGCGTTCGCGCTACCGTGAACAACTGCTCGAGTCGTCACGCCGGGTCGCCGCCGCGGCGGGAATCACGGAGTGGGCGCTCGTGTATCAGAGCCGGAGCGGCCGTCCCGAGGATCCCTGGCTCGAGCCGGACATCTGTGACTATCTGCGGCAGGAACACGCGACCGGACTTGCGGCGGCGGTGATTTGTCCCATCGGCTTCGTCTGCGATCACATCGAAGTGCTGTACGACCTCGACCGAGAGGCGGCCGACGTCTGCCGATCCGTCGGATTACCGATGGCGCGTGCCGAAGCCGTGAATGACGACCCGCTGTTCCTCGACATGATGGCCGACGTCGTGCGCAGGACGGTTCAGCGCTACGGCGACCGGCAACCGCTCTCGTTCGCGATGCCCGTTTCGGCAAGTGGAAAGTAGAAAGGCCCACTTTCCACTTACTTTGAACTTTGAACTTTGAACTTTGAACTTTGAACTTTGAACTTGGTACTGGCTTCCATCGGCCGCCGTCGAGCAGAAACCGCGTCTCCTTCGCCTCGAACCCGTCCACGTCGGGCATCGTCGGGTCTCCGGGCAGTGTCACCATCCGCGTCTCGCCCTGCTGAATGAAGCCGGGCTCGATCCGGGGAATACGCTGCTGGCGTCCCCACGCGAGCGCGGAGGCGACATCGGAGAACGGCTCGAGCCAGCGCAGCGTCGTCCACGTCGGCGGCGGGAGCGCGAGCCTGCCGGCGCGACACCGGGCGATGGCGTCGCCAGGACGAAGCCACTCCCCGTCGGTGGTTTCTGCGGCATCGTGCGCAGGAACCTGTCCCGCCGGAACGGCGGCGAGAAAGAACCGCGTGTCGAACCGTCGCGCCTCGATGGCTGGCGTCACCCAATTCGCGAAGTAGACGATGGCGTCGGCGGCTAGTCGCCACCTCCGCGACTGGACGAGCTCGAACAGTCTCGTGCTATCACTGGCGATGGCGTGGCGCTGGCGAAGCAATTCCGTCTCGTCCCAACTTGCGAGCGAGACCATTCCACCCTCGGTGTCACGGGCGAGCAGGACACCGGCTTCCTCGAAGGTCTCGCGGACAGCCGCGACGTGGAAGGCGAGCGCGGCATCGATCGTGACATCCGGCATCAGGTCGGTTGCGAGCGGGATCCCATCCGTGATCGTGAGCCACCGCGCGTCCGCGTCCGATGGCTCGACGCGCCCGCCTGCGAACACGTGAGCGCCGCCCATGAACGCGGCCGCATCGTGGCGGCGAACGAGAAAGACTTCGAGCCCCTGACCTTCGTTTCGCAACAGCACGACGGTTGAAGCAGGACTCGCCAGCGCAGCCATCCGCCACTTATACGCCGAATGTGGCGCGGTTTCTGCTCCGTGGTCGTCAGGGAGGAATAAGCGATGAGGCATCCACGAACGCTTGGCGCAGCCGTCGCATGCGCGGCACTGCTGGCAGCTTGCAGTGGCGGGACCCGGACGCCCGGCGAGAAGACAACCAACGCGAACAACCGCTGCTGAACAGCGACAATCGCCGACGGTCACGCGACGAGGTCGACCGTGGCGGACGTTTCGGGCGACGAACTCGACACCCGGCGGCGGCAACAGGCGACGTGACCGTGCCGCACCAAAGGTGGCTGACGTGCGCAATGCACCCACACCTGCGGTTGGAACGACTGGCGCCGACGCCGGCAAGGATGTCAGGCCTGGTACCGAGCCGCGAGTCAAGACGCAAGAGTCGCTGCGGTTTTCAGTTCGCGACCTCAAGGTGTTGTCGGTCACGCCGACCGGCAACCCGTGTCCGTCGGCAACGGGCGGGTCACAGAACCGCTAGACGCCACGACATCAGGACATCGCGACAGGAGCAGAACCGGCCGAGCCGGCACAGTGCCACGGTGTCGGCGCTGAAGTCCGTCGGTGTCACGGGCGGTAGTCCGGTCGCGTGTCCGAGCGTGATGTGCGGCTGATAACGATTGAAGCTGGACGTGCCTCGGAAGCTGGAGACCCATCTCACATCTTCGGGGCGGGCATTTCCGTCGACGAACGCGGAGGAGGTTCCGCCCGTGCGCTCGAACGGCTCTAACGCATGCATCAGGTCCCGATGCAGGTCGAGCAGCATTGGAGCAGGGCCGACACGCATCCACACCGAACTGGAACCGCGGCCCGGTCCCAGGATGGAGAGTCGAAGGGCCGTGCCCCGAGTCACTACTTCCCGGATGGCCTCCGTGACGACCCCGACGTCTTCCGCGCGCACGAATTGTTGCGTCAGCGTGATATGCGGTAAGTGTCGGGCGTCGAGCCGCAAACCTTTCGACTCAGATGCCGGTAAGGCGGCGCTGAGCTGGAGGGCAGCGTCCGCCACCATCGGCGGCGGCAGGATCGCCACGTCCACAGCGATCAGCGGTTCCATGCAGTCATTCTCACTCGGTGCTGGTCCGCGGATGCGCTAGCATCGCTCAGTGAGTCGCCGTCTGCGCGTCATCATGATCGTCGTCTGGGCAGTAAGCGCGGGCACCGCCGCGTTCGCCCAGACGCCGATTGCCTACCGGTTGTCGTTCGCGGAACGGGAGCATCGCGTCATGGATGTCGACGTGACGTTCACCGAACTCCCGGCACAACCGCTCCTCCTCCGGATGAGCCGTGCGTCACCCGGCCGGTATGCATTGCACGACTTCGCCAAGAACGTGTTCGACGTCCAGGTGTCCGACGCGAACGGCGCCTCGCTGCCCGTCGTCCGACCGAACCCACATGGCTGGGATGTCACTGCGCATGGCGACGTCGTTCGCGTGCGCTACAAGGTATTCGGCGACTGGGTCGACGGCACCTACCTGGCGATCGACTCGACGCATGCGCATATCAACATGCCAGCGGCCTTGATGTGGGCTGAAGGACTGGAACTGCGACCGGTATCCGTTCGTTTCGACGTTCCGCAAAATTCTGGCTGGCGGGTTGCGACACAGCTGTACCCTGCCAGCGATCCGCTGACATTCACGGCGCCGACGCTGCAGTACCTGATGGACAGCCCGTCGGAAGTCAGCGCCGTGACGATCACATCCTTCACCGTTCCCGACGGTGATCGCATGCCGACATTCCGCATTGCCGCTCATCACACCGGGACCGACGCGGATCTCGCGGCGCTCACCCGCGACGCGGAACGAATCGTCCGCGAAGCGCGCGGGGTATACCGAGAATTTCCGGCCTACGAGACGAACACCTACACGTTCATCGGCGACTGGGTGCCCTGGGCGAACAGCGATGGCATGGAGCATCGGAACAGCACGATTCTTACCGGCGCAAGGGCCATCGGCGCGGATCGCGCGGATATTCTCGATGCGATGTCCCACGAGTTCTTCCACTCGTGGAATGTCGAGCGCATCCGTCCACGCTCGCTCGAACCGTTCAACCTCGAAGATCAAAACCTCTCGGGCGAACTCTGGCTGGCGGAAGGATTCACCAACTATTACGGTCCCTTGATTCTTCATCGCGCCGGTTTGACAACGCTGACGCAGTTCGCTGCCGAAACCGGGTCGGCGGTGGACAGCGTCCTCAACAGTCCGGCGCGTCACGTGCGTACCGCCGAAGAAATGAGCCAGATGGCTCCCTTCGTCGATGCGGCCACGTCCGTCGATCGCACGAGTTTCGACAACACGTTCATCTCGTACTACACGTGGGGCAGCGCCATCGGACTCGGGCTCGACCTCACCCTCCGCGTGCGTTCGGATCAGCGCCTCACACTCGACGATCTGATGCGCACCCTCTGGCAGAAGTTCGGCAAACCCGGCGGGCGACAGATCGGCTACGTGGACAACCCGTACTCCATTGATGACGTACGAAAGACGCTGGGGGAACTGGTTGGCGATCAGGCCTTCGCCGATGACTTCTTCCGAAAATACATTCAGGGTCACGAGGTCGTCGATTACGAGTCGCTGTTTGCCCGGGCCGGGCTCGTCTGGCGTCGAGTCGCGCCTGGACGTCCATTTGTCGGCCAAATCCACATTCAGGATGGTGGGAACGGAGCCCGGATTACCGCCGCGGTTCCGTTCGATTCTCCCGCGTATGCGGCCGGACTCGATCGCGATGACGTGATCGTTGCGGTTGGCGACACGCCGGTCAAAGCCGCATCGGACTTCGTCCGAATACTCGGCATGCACAAGCCGGGTGAAAAGATCACGCTGACCTTCGAACGGCACGGCACGCGTGCCACGACGATGCTGACCGTCGGTGAGGATCCGCGCCGGGAATTACTGCCGGTCGAGCAGACCGGCGGTCAGCCAACCGATGCCCAGCGCCGGTTCCGTGAGGCGTGGTTGAGTTCACAGGTCAGGAACACGGTTTGATATCAGCACCATGCCGATGAACTTCAATACGATCTTCCGCGCGTTCGACGCGGCCATGGCCCTGCGAGATGCGGCGAAGCGGTTTCGCGGCGACGCGCCGCCCGCACAGCCTGCCGACACGACGTTGTCGCCGGTGTCAGCACCTGGTTCAGCGCTCGTCGGTCAAATCGAGACGCGGCTGACGAACGTCGTCGTTGCTGCCCTGAAGGAAGCGTTCGACCGGGACCACGCTCGCATGGAGCTCGAGCGGGCGCAGCTCGAGGAACAGCGGCGACGAGCCGAAGAGGCGCTGCGTCTGGAGCTGAGACGGCAGGCGGCCGATCGGGAACTGGCGCGCCTTCGACTCATTGGCGGCGCCGCTTTGGTCGGATGGATCGCGTCCGTCATCCTGGTGGTCGTCCGCCTTGGCGCGCTGTCGCCAGTCGGTCGCGGCCTTTCCGCCGCCAGCTGGCTGCTGCTCCTTGGGTCGCTCGGCGCTGCGTTCTCTGCCCAGAGAAGTTTGAGCGCAGCGGCGACGGAATCGTCGGCGCCGATTGATGCGGGTACTGCTGGAGCGCTGGCACTCTGGCTGCTGATCGCCGGCCTTGCGGTCTCAGCGATCGCCATCCTGTTCTGAACAGGTCGATACTGGCGGCGCGGACAGTTGACCCTGTCAGCCTCCGAGCCTGCGTGTCATCACGCCTCGCGCGCGGATGTCACCAGCCGTCGTTCGCCGCCGGAAACAGCACGCCGCGAGACAACTTGTTTCCCGGATCGAGGGCACGCTTGACCGCGCGCATTTGATCGATTCCCGCATCGCCGTACAACTCCCGAAGCAGCCGCTGCTTCATCGCACTCCGACCGACACCATGTTCGGCCAGTGGTGATCCGCCCGTTGCGATCACTTTCCGCGCCATTGCGATGAGGGCCTCGCGACCGGCGACGACATCGTCGAAGCTTCGCGGGATCACGTTGACGTGAAGGTTGCCATCCGAGGCGTGGCCCCAGATGGCGTAGTCAAGTCGACGATCTTCGAGGATGCTCCGGTACGTCGCCAGTGCCGGCGCGAGCGCGTCGAATGGCACGATGAAATCGCCGGCAGTCTTCTCGATGCGGTCGTCGCCCTGTTTGGCCGCGGCGACTCGCGCGTTGACGCTTGCCGGGACCGCTTCACGGAGATCGAACATGCGCTGGGCGCCGCGGTCATCGCCAGCTGCGGCAATCAACGGATCGCCGGTGACGCCGGCCGAATCGAGGACGTCGGCCAGCGCGGCCCAGATCACCTCCTCGCGTTGAGTGACCTCCATCTGGATCAGCAGGAGGACCGTCCCTTGTGGCGGTCGATCGATGGCCGATTTGTCGAACGCCGCATCCGGTACAAGGCGCAACGATCGGCCGTCCATGTATTCGATAGCTGAAACGTCGAGAGGACCGCGGCCGGCCCACGCGAGGCGGCCCTGTTCACGCAGAAGACCGGTCACGGCGAGCGCCTGGCGATCGTCGGCGCACGTGACCAGTGCGACGATGCGAACCGGGCGATCGATGACGCGAAGCACGGCGCCGGTGATGATGCCCAGCGTGCCTTCAGACCCGATAAACAGATCGACGAGGTCCATGTCTGTCGCCGCGAAGTAGCCGGCCGAGAGTTTAGGCACCGCAGGCATGCGGTAGGTTGGAATCGCAATCGCGTTCGGCACGCTGTCAGGCGTGATCACCTCGAAGGAGCCGTCGGTCGTGACGGTTTCGCCACGCGTGACCTCCAGGACGGCCCCCTCCGCCAGTACCACCGTGAGAGCCTCGACCCATTGGCGAGTCGTTCCATACTTGAAGGTGGCGGCACCGGCCGCGTTCGTGGCGATCGTTCCGCCGATGAAGGCGCCGTCGTACGTCGGGACCGGTGGGTAGTAGAGGCCGTGCGTGGCAAGTTGCAGCTGTAACTGCGACAGCGTTACGCCTGCCCCCACGTGCACGCGATGAGATTCGAGAAAGGTGATCTCGGTCAGGGCGCGGGTGCTGAGCACCAGATCACCCCGCGGCGTCGCCCCTCCTGTCAGCGATGACTGGGCACCAACCGGCAGCACCGCATGCGCCTTGGAGACCACCGCTGCCACTTCGCCTTCTGTCCGTGGGAAGGCCACGCCGGAAGCAAACCCTCCCGGCACATGAGCGGCGTCACTCAGGAACGCCGACACGATGGCGCCGTCGTCGCTGAAAGGGTAAGAGGAAACCAGGCGAGGTTCGCGCGCATGAATCCGGCAGGTCACCGCACCAGAATACTCGCGCGCCGCGACGGGTCTGTCAGCGGGACTTGCGCGCCGTTTTGGCCTTTGCCTTGCCCGTGGACACGTTCTTTCGCCTCCCCGCAACGACGGAACGCGTGGACCGCGAGCTCGAGGCCGTCTTCGCCGCCGTTGTCTTTCGGCCGCCGCTTGCCGCTCGCCGCGCAGGACGCGACGCTTTTGCCTTCGCTTCCGCTGGTCGCCGGCTTTTCGAGTTGGTTTGCGATTCTTCGTTGCTCTTGCTGTTACTCAGACTCGCAATCTGGTTACGCGCGCTATCCAACTGTCGCTGCAACGTTCCGATGAGACGCCCGATCGACTCGGCGGAGCGCACGAGGATTGAATCGACGTCCTCAGGCTCGTTGCGCTGCCGTCGTGCCGGTAGCTGCTTGGCCATTCCAAGCTCCTCCTCATGGGCCAGTCGCCCTTCATGGGGAGGAGTCATCAAGTGCCATGCCATACGCCGACTGTGCCGCAGCGATGGATGCGCTTAGCGACGGGTGGCGAAGATCCAGTCGAAAGCCTCGATCGTCGCGCGATCGAGATCCGACGAGGTTGTCCGAGAAGCGGTGATCGCTTGCGGTAATGGTCCACGCCCGTACCGGTGCTGACGCCGACGCGATGAGACGATCGCTCTGCGCCGCGGGAACGAATTCGTCGTGCGTCGCGCGAATGAAAGCCAGCGGCAGCGGCGTCAGGTGAGGAAGGAAATCGCTTGCATTGAACGTCGGTTCGGAGGGGACGCTTTTCGTGATGTAGATCAGCGAATCTTTCCAGTGCCACGCCAGCTCGTTGCAGCTCGCCGAGACCGAAGGTCATGACACCGGCGATCCGGTCCTGATTCGTTCGAGTCGGATCCGGCGACGACCGACAGCCCGGCGCCTTCCGAGACACCCGCAAGAATGGCGCGCCGTTCGACCGGCGAACGTGGAGAGCAGCGTCGCGTAATCGCTCGCAATTCCGTGCGTCGACAGCGCCTGCTTCGCCCGCTGCCGCTGCTCAAATAGCTCCGTGACATCCAGGCCGATGACGAAGTAGCCGCGACTGGCCAGCAGCGTCCGCCAGGTGAGGAGCCAGATGCATCCAGCCGCCGTCGCCGCTTGCGAGGATCACCGGTCGTCCGGTCTCGGCGCCGTACATGTGCAGCTTCTGTTCGTGACCGCCGAGATTGACGGTGCGGACCGTTTCCGTGGAACCGAACGGAAGGATCGAAGCGAGGGTTACGGTCGCGACCAGCAGTTTCATGGTGTCATGCCGCTCGCCTGGCGCCTCCGAGCAGGATCCGGCGGTAGCCGCCGGCGACGAGCGCGGTGACGTCGGCCAGCACACGCGCCAGCGTCAGGCCGCCCGGACATACGAGGTAGCGCGGACTCCAGGCCGGGTTGAACTTTTCCTTGTAGGCGCGCAAGCCGTGAAAGTTGTAGAGCGGTTCGCCGTGACGGTAGACGAATCGGCTCAGTCGCGACCAGAGATCGGCGCGTCGGATTCCCTCGATACCGGACAGCGGTGCCATACCGAAGTTGAACCAGCGGTAGCCCTGATCACGTCCCCACAGCATCACGTGGCCGAACAGCGCGTCCATCACTCCAGGAGGCGCGTCGGCGCGGTGTCGCATCAGGTCTGGCGAAAGCTCCACGCGTCCCGGCCCCGGCCAGAGCGTCGCGAACGCTTCGACGACGCCGTTGCGCTCGATGATCGCCGCCGGAAACCTGGCGACGTACTGACCGTCGAAGGAGCCGAGGGAAAACCCCTTCTCGGCCGCTCGCTTGTCGGCGAGCCAGTCGTCGGAGACGTCCTCGAGTTCGTCCAGCCGCGCCGCGACCTGCTCCGGTTGAATCACCGAGAAGCGATAGCCTTCCCGTTCGAGGCGGTTCATCGCCGTGCGAATGTCCTTGTATCGAGAGCCGGCGAATGACAGGTCGGTGAGGGGCACGCCGCCTTCTTCACCGAGCTTGACGGCCGTCAATGACGCGTCGGCGCAGGTCGAGAGAAGGTCCGGCGACACCTGGTAGAGAGCGGGAGTCAGTGACAGGCCCTCAGCCATGGCGACGAACCGGCGCACCAGGTCGCGTCTCGCATCGAGAGGGCCGACCGGATCGCCGAGTGCCACGCAGGTGGTGCCAGAGATGGCGTACATCACGAACGCCGTCCGGTCCTCGTTCCAGAGGATGGACTTGTCGCCGAGATAGACCAGATATGGCAACGTGCGGGGCTGCAAAGCGATGACGCGATCGATGTCCGGCGTCTCGCGCGTGACGTCAACAACCGGTGTCCGCGGCCTGACCGGCCCCAGCAGCACCCGCACCGCCACGACGAGCGCGCCGACCGTGACGCCGACCGATGCGCGCAGGAACCGGGGAGCGTTGCCGTCGATCGCGAATTGCCACCAGAGATCGCTGGCGTAGATGACGTGCCGGTAGGCGAACAGTCCGAGCCAGATCGACGTGGCCACGGCCGTCGCGATAGCGGCGAGCCAGTGGGCCGAGAACGGCTGCTCGACGATCCGCGCGCGTCGCGTGAAGCGACGTCGTGCGGACCAGAGAGCGGCGAGCACCAGGAGCAGCACGAGCGCCTCCTCGTAGTCGCCACCTTTCAAGAGCGAGGCGATACTGCCGAACGCGAGTGCACCCGCAGTGATGTACAGCGCGGCATCCACCCGTCGTGCGATCGCCTGGGCCAGCACCAGCAACATCAGGCCGGCCAGACTGGCGCTGAAGTGCGATGCCTCCAGCAACGGCAGCGGCATCACCGTCGACAGCCAATGGAGCCGGCTCGGGACGGCGGGTGTCGCCCCTGAGATCAGCAACAGCACGCCACTGCCAAAGGTGAACAACGCCAGGACATTGGGCGTCGCCCAGGTTGCGAGCGTGTGACAAGTCTTGCGGAACCGCGACAACTGCGTCGTGGCGCTGCGACGTCTCGTCGGCAAGAAGCAGGAGGAGGGCTGCCGTCAGCGGGGCGATGTAGTACACGCACCGGTATGCCACGAGCGCCGGTGCCACGACGTCGATCGATACTCCCGCGCCGCGCAGGAACAGGACGATGAGTCCGTCGAATACACCGAGCCCGCCGGGAACGTGGCTGGCCAGTCCGGCCAGTTGCGCCGCGGCGAACAGGCCGGTGAACGACAGGAACGAGGGCCGCGATCCATCCAGCAGTACGTAGAACACGGCGGCTGCCAGCAGCCAGTCGACGACCGAAACCACCGTTTGCGCGGCAATCAGACGGAACGTCGGCAGCGGGATGGTCAACTGCCGGAAACTGCACGATCATTCCGCCGCGCGCGCAGAGGGCGAGGAACACGGCCGACCGCCAGAACGATCGCGACGCCAAACGCCGACGCGATCGACACCGGCATCAAGGCGCGGATCGCCGGGGGCGGCGCAACCGCCAGGCTGCCGCCAGCGACCAGACCCAATCCGATCCAGAAACCGATCGAATAGAACAGGACGATGCGGGAGAGATCGGCGCCGCCGACGCCCCATCGTGAGTAGAAGCGATAGCGGGCCGACGCACCCGACAGCATCGCGAAGCCAACGCTGTTGCTGACGGCGTACGCGATGAACGAGGCGAGGGTGACCTGTCCTCTCGGGATGTCCACTTTCGCGTACGTCACCGCGAGCTGGTCCTGCAGGGTGAGGACAGCGTAGTTGAGGGCTGTGAGCGAGAGCGCAGCGAGCAGCGCGCCGGCCGGGATCGACTCGAGTGCTGTTGTGAGCTGAGCAAATCCTATCTGCTGGAGCTCACGAGCGAGTATGACGACCGAGGTGCAGAAGAGTACTACGCCGATGATCGGCGCCAGGCGTTGCCACATAAAAGACGTGTCGCGGCACTGAGGGCAACGGTCGTGCCGAGGCGATCGGCCGTGAATTGCTGGTGAGCGCGTGTTGTGGTGGGGCAGATTGCCCCTCGCGATCGAAATCGCCCAACACGCTCAGTTCGACGTCTCCTCCTTCAGATCGATGCCGAAACGCTCGGCCATCCGATAGAGGGTGCGGCGGTCGATGCCAAGCGCCTCCGCGGCGCGCGAGCGATTACCGCCGACGGCTTGAAGCACATGCTGCAGGTAGCGCCGTTCGAGCTCGTCGAGCGTCGGCAGGTCGCGGAACATCTGCTCTTCGAGAATGCGAGGCTTTCCGGCCAGCGCTTCCGGCAGATCGTCAACCGTGATCCGGCCGCGCGTGAACACGACGAGCCGCTCGATCGTGTTCTCGAGCTCGCGAACGTTGCCGGGCCAGCGGTACTCGGCCAGCGCTGCGAGCGCATCCGGCTCGATCATCGTGGGCCGGCCGGTTCGCGCCGAGGCGTTGCGCAGGAACTGCTCTACCAGCAGGGGGATGTCCTCGCGCCGTTCGCGCAGCGGCGGCAGGGCGATCACGATCACGCTGAGCCGATAGAAGAGGTCCTGCCGGAAGCGCTGTTCGGCGACGGCGCGCTCCAGATCGACGTTGGTTGCGGCGATGACGCGCGTGTCGACGTGCACCGTCCGGCCGGCGCCGACTGGTCGCACTTCACCGTCCTGCAGCACGCGCAGTAGCCGCACCTGCATCGCCGGCGAGGTCTCGCCGATCTCGTCGAGGAAGACCGTGCCGCCGTGCGCCTGCTCGAACAAACCTTTACGTTCGGCAATGGCGCCGGTGAACGCGCCGCGCGCGTGCCCGAACAACTCCGACTCGAGTAACGTCTCCGGCACCGCCCCGCAGTTGAGCGCGACAAACGGCCGCGACGACCGTCGGCCATGTTCGTGGACGGCTCGCGCGACCAGTTCCTTGCCGGTCCCGCTCTCGCCCTGAATCAGGACGGGAACCACCGAGTCCGCCGCGTAGGCGATCTGTTTGTAGACCGTCAGCATCGCCGCCGTTCGGCCGACGATGCCGGCGGGCACCGGTTCGGCTGTGGCCGTTTGCGGCACCGCTGCCTGCTGCCGCCGCGCCAGCGCGCGCGCGACGGTTCCACGCACCTCCCCGATGTTGAACGGCTTCGAGATGTAGTCGAAGGCGCCGGCCCTGACGGCTTCGACGGCGGTGTCCAGCGTGCCGAACCCGCTGATCAGTACGACTTCGCCCTGTGGGTTGGCGCGCTTGAACGCCTTCAGAACGTCGAGACCGGAGTCGGGGCCATTCAGGTTGATATCCGAGATCACCAGGTCGAATGGCTCGTACTTGGCCCGTTCGATCGCGTCGTCGCCGGTGTGCGCCTGGTGCAGGTCGCGTTCGGGCTCGGCGATCAGTTCGGCAATCAGCCGACACGTCTCCTCGTCGTCGTCGACGATCAACACTCGGGAGTGGGGGGCTCGGTCAGCCATGGTTCTCCTGACGGGCGGCGGGCAGTTCGATGATGAACGAGGAGCCGCGTCCTGGTGTACTGCTGGCGCTCACGGTACCGCCCAGCCGGCTGACAACGTCACGGGTGATGCTGAGCCCCAGCCCGGTTCCTTCTCCGGCGAGCTTCGTCGTCACCCACGGTTGAAAGATGTGCGGAAGCATCTCCGGCGAAATACCTGTGCCTGTATCCGTCACTTCGATGCGCACCCCGCCGTTGTCCCGCTGACGCCGCCAGCGTCAGCGTCCCGCCACTCGGCATCGCATCGACGCCATTGGTAATGAGATTGAGCACCGCCAGCTCGAGCTGTGTTTCGTCCGCGCTCACGGGGGGCATGTGCGACGGCAGGTTGGTAACGAGCGTGACGTGTGCCGCCGACAGCCGCAGCCGCGTGGCCTCGGCCATGCGTTGCAGCATCTCGACCAGATCGATCGGGTGAACATCTCCACGCGGACGCGCGCGCTGCAGCAGATCGCGGACGGCGCTGGCGACGCGTTCGATCTGGTCATGCACGATGGTGAGTCGCCGCTGCAGCGCCGGATCGGTGAGCTCCCGCTGCAGCAGTTGCACGTGACCCGACGCAAGGTTCAGCGGCGTGCCGATCTGGTGAGCGACGTTGGCCATCGTCTGGCCCACGGCCGCGAGTTCCTGTGCTCGCGCCGCAGTTTCGCGCAGTTGCAGGACGCTCTCGTAGGAGCGCACCAGCTGTGCGTTCCGCTCGCGCAGTTCCTCCGTCTTGCTGGCGACACGTTCGGTCAGCGTTCGATGCAGATCCTCCAGCTCGGAAAGCATCGCGTTGAGACCATCAGCTCACCTCGCGGAGCTCGTCGTCGTGCGGCACCCTTGCTCGCGCCGCCAGATCGCCACTGCGCGCACGAGCCATCACCCGGCGGATAGAGGCCAGCGGCTCGAGGATCAGTTGGCGGGCGCGCAGGTGAATCAGTAGGGTGATGCCGGCGATCGCCAGAATGACGCCGACCAGAGCGACCAGTCCCGCTGCACGCTGCAGCTGGGAAATTCCTCGCAGCGACACCGAGACTGCAACGATGCCGACGACCTTGCTGCCCCGCTCGAATGGAGCGGCCACGGTGACGATGCTGTGATCAGGCGCGGACCAGGCCGCATCGTCGCTGCGAATCGCCTGGCGAACCACGGAATCGGGGACGCTGGCCAGTTCAGAGGTCCGGACGATGAGCTGCGGCGGATCGACGGTGGCGTCGAAAACGGAGATGTCGTTCAGGTCCACCGCCGCGTTCATGAAGTTGCGCAGCATCGGCAGCAGCGACTCGCGTGTCGGCGGCTGCAGTGCGCAACTCAATCTCGTCAGCGAGCGCAACGGCGGTAACACGCGCCGTTTCGCGGAGGTCGGTTTCGAGCTGTTGGCCGGCGACGAACGCCCCGGCCATCGCGACCAGCGAGATCACCGTCGCGACCGAGAGCGCCACGGACAGAGCTAGCCGCGTCCCCAGCGTCAGCGCGCGGCTGGTGTGTCCTGCCACAGGCGACCGTGGCGTTTCTGCGGGTGTGTGGCGGTCCTGCACCTGGGCGGCTGCATCACCAGGAGCGTCGGATCGCAACGAAATCACGGGATTTGAAGCAGTTACCGGCATCGGCCCGTTTCACGAGAACGTGGCACCTCCCTTGAGGATACCCATGGCACGTGCCACGCGACAGAGCTTGTGGCACCGGCTCAGGAGGAAGGCATATGTTCCGTTCGGTCACCATGGCAGCCATCGCGTGCGTGGCGGCGCTCGTGCTTGCGGCGACGCCGGCATCAGCCGGAGCCAAGTCGAAGGGCACGAAGTCACACGCGATCGCCGGCACGCTCGAAAAGGTCGACGGCCAGACGCTGACTATCAAGACGTCGACGCAGACCGAGTCCGTGATGCTCGGACCGAGTACGCACATCACCGAACACGGCAAGGCGATTCAGGCGTCGCAGCTGTCAGCAGCACAGGATCCCACGTATCGGTCCATTACACCGAATCGAACGGTCAGAAACAGGCGACGACGGTCACGGTGACGCCGACGTCGACGAAGACGGCCAAGAAATAAAGGGACGGCCGCGGTCCACGCACCCTAACCTCCACGCGGCCGCGGGGCGGGGCGTCTCTCCGGGGGACGCTCCGCCTTTTTATTTAGAATGCGCGGATGGATGTCGCTGTCGCTTCCGTCCTTGCCGCCGCCGTCATCACCGCCATCGGCACGCCTGCCGAGGCCCAGGCTGCCCGCGATGCGCAGGCGACCGGCCGCAGCCCGATCCGATACACCCTCACGTTTCCGGCCCCCCAGACCCACTACGTCGAAGTCGCCGCGTCGATCCCGACGCGAGGCCGTGCCGAACTCGACCTGATGATGGCCGTCTGGACGCCAGGCTCCTACCTGGTGCGCGAGTACGAGCGCAACGTCGAGGCGCTCAGCGTCTCCGCGAACGGCCGGCACGCTTCCAGTGACGAAGTCCGAGAAGAACCGGTGGCGCGTGACCACAGGCGGAGCGGCGACTGTCGATCTGAAGTACCGCGTCTACGGCCGGGAGATGTCGGTGCGCACCAACTGGATCGAGGCGGGATTTGCGCTGCTCAACGGAGCGCCGACCTTCATCACCGTCTCCGACGCGCTGGACTCGCCGCACGATGTCACCGTCGTTCCCGCTGCGGGCTGGACACGATCGCTGACGTCACTGGCGGAGGCGGGCGGCGAACATCACTATCTTGCTCCCGACTTCGACACGCTCGTCGATTCGCCGATCGTCGTGGGCAACCCCGCCGTTTACGAGTTCACGGTCGGTGGCAAGAAGCATTACCTGGTCAACCAGGGCGAAGCCGGAGTCTTCGACGGGGCACGTGCGGCGAAGGATCTCGAAGCGGTCGTGCAGGAGAACCTGCGGTTGTGGGGAACGCTGCCGTACGAGAAGTACCTGTTCCTCAACATGATCACCGAGGCCGGCGGAGGACTCGAGCACAAGAACTCGACTGTGATCATGACGAGCCGCTGGGCCACTCGCACCCGGCGTGCCTACCTGTCGTGGCTGGATACCGCCAGCCACGAGTTCTTTCATGCGTGGAACGTGAAACGGTTGCGGCCCATCGAACTCGGACCGTTTGATTACGAAAAGGAGAACGAGACTCGGAGCCTCTGGATCGCGGAGGGCATCACCGAGTACTACGGGGCTCTGAACCTGCACCGTGCCGGGTTGGCGTCGCGCGAGGAATTCCTGGACATCCTGTCTGGCAACATCGAGGAATTGCAGACGACGCCGGGTCGACTGGTGCAGTCGGCCGAGCAGGCGTCGTTCGACGCGTGGATCAAGTACTACCGGCCCGACGAGAACTCGGCGAACACATCGATCAGCTACTACACGAAAGGCGCCGTACTCGGCTTCCTGCTCGACGCGAAGATTCGGAAGGCCACCGGCGGAGCACGAGGGCTCGACGAAGTGATGCGGCAGGCGTACCAGCGCTACGCCGGTACGCGCGGATACACGCCGGCAGATTTCCGCGCCGTCGCCGAAAGCGTGGCCGGGACAACCCTGAAGATCCTTCTGGGAGACGGCCGTCGAAGGGACGGCCGAACTGGACTATGCCGATGCGCTCGATACGTTCGGACTGCGGTTCCGGGCGGCGGCATCGTCCGGGCGACCATGGCTCGGCATCGCCACGCGAAACGACAGCGGCCGGCTGCTGGTGTCACAGGTCCGAACCGACGGTCCGTCACTGAAGGCCGGCATCAACGTTGACGACGAGATTTTGGCGCTGGACGAGTTTCGGGTTCGTGCCGACCGGCTGGAGGAGCGACTGCAGCAGTATCGTCCCGGGGACAAGGTGACGATGCTGATCGCGCGACGGGAGCAGCTGATGCGGATCGAGGTCACGCTGGAGCGCGAGCCTGCCCGCTCCTGGCGCCTGGAGGTGGCGCCGGCGTCCTCGTCGCAGCAGGCACAGCAGCTCAATCGCTGGCTGAGACCCTGAGGAATCCAGGCGTTTTGTCAGGATTGCGACTTGGGTAGGGACTCACTGGCCTCGAGCAGCACACCGACGGCTGGTGATCGATCACGGGTCAACCAGCCATATCGACGCGATGCTGCGCGCGGAGGCGCGCGGCCTGATGCCGGCGATTGAGACATCGAGAAGAGAACGTCGGCGTCGACTCTCGGAAGCGGCCTGACGCCGCGCGAAGCTTCAGGAAATCCTTCACCTGCACGCGGGCCTGTACCCGTCGATAACTAATGTGGCTGCCGTTCGCGTGGTTGGCCGACGGGCGTGATTCCAGGTCGCGCGTCGGCACGCGCGACGTTGTGTGCACGCAACGCCGGAATACCCCTTGCGGTACGGCTCGGCTGTCTGGCTGCAAACAGCGCAATTCAGAGACTGGCCAGACAAAGAAGACATCCAATCGAGGGATTTCCGGAACCGGGAAGAGGTCTATGGACCGTCAGAACATGCAGTCCGAGTCGAATCGCGGCGTCATCGCGAAGCCTGTATTTCTGGGCAATGCGCCGGCGATCGAACGCGTCCGCGTTGCCGCGGATCGCGTTGCCCGTGGCGACGCGAAAGTGCTCATTACCGGAGAAAGCGGCGTCGGTAAGGACGTACTCGGGCGCTACCTGCACGCGCAATCGCCGCGCGCGCGTTCACCATTCGTCGCGCTGAATTGTGCCGGCGTTTCTGAAACGCTGCTCGAGTCCGAGCTGTTCGGTCACGTCAAAGGCAGTTTCACCGGCGCTCATCGCGACAAGGTTGGCAAGCTGCAGCTGGCCCATCGCGGCACGATCTTCCTGGATGAAATTGGCGAGATGAGCCTCCGGATGCAGGCGCTCCTGCTGCGATTCCTCGAGAACGGCGAAATCCAGCCGGTGGGTGCCGACACGCCGGCCGCCCGGGTCGACGTGCGCGTGATCTCCGCCACCAATCGCAACCTGCCGGAAATGGTTGCCGCGGGGCAATTCCGGGAAGACCTGATGTACCGCATCAAGGTCGTGCATCTGCACGTGCCGCCTTTGCGCGAGCGGGCCGACGACATCCGTCTGCTCGTGCAGCACGCGATCACCCGTACGGGCTCGCAAGTCATCATTGATGAAGAAGCCATGCAGGTGCTCGAGCGCTATCGCTGGCCGGGCAACGTCCGCGAGCTCCAGAACGTGGTCGAGCAACTCGCGTGGCTCGGACACGACGGTCGCGTCGGCGTGCCCGATCTGCCTCCGGCGCTGCTGGCGGCGGCCCCGTCGGCGATCATGCGCAAGCACGAGCGTCGCCGGCAGGTGGCCGATGACCTGTTCCAGACATTGACTTCGGGATCGCACAAATTCTGGGATCACGTCTACACGCTGTTTCTCAACCGTGACATCACCCGTCATGACATGCGCGAGCTCGTTCGCCGCGGCCTGACCGCGACGAGCGGCAACTACCGCGCGATGCTGCATCTCTTCGGGATCGACTCACGTGACTACAAGCGCTTCCTGAATTTCCTGGCTGCGCACGACTGCAACGTCGATTTCCGTCAGTTCCGCACCGGCGTTACCGCGACTCCAATCGAGAGACCCGCGGTCGTTGGCGCGCCGGCGAGCCCGATTCACCGCCCGCCACTGCAAGGCGGCAATGTCCACTAGGACGCTGCTGTTTCCGCGTCGCACAGCAGTGCGCGAACGACCGTTCGTGCAACCGCTGGCAGGGCGGTCCGCCACCGCCGCCATGATCGTCAATACCAATACCGGCGTGCCGCTGGCCATGACGGTGGAGGCGGCGTTCGACTCGGCATCGCGTAAGCGGGGTCTGCTCGGGCGTGACGGCCTGGCGCGCCGGCACGCGGTGGTGATCGCGCCCACCAATGCGATCCACACGTTCTTCATGCGCTTCCCCATCGACGTCGTGTTCGCGGCACAGGACGGCACGGTGGTCGCGCTGCGCAGGACGGTTCCGCCATGGCGGATCGCGATGACCGTGCGGGCATTCTGTGCGATCGAGCTCGAGGCCGGCAGCATCGATCGCGACTCGGTCGCTGTTGGCGATCGCCTCGTGGTCAGGACGAGCGCCGGCGAGTGAGCTGGGGCCGCTCCGGAAGGCCCAACCTGGGCTGAACTTCGGTTCGGCCGGGAACTCTGTCTGGCCGGCGCCAGACGATCGCCAGGCGCGGTCCCGCGAGCGGCCCTCAAATCGGCCACATCTCTCAACTAATCGCGATTCCACTTATCCAACGACGTAGCGGTACCGCGGTTGCTGCCCAACCGACTCCGTATACCCATGACCGATCGACGCCGCGCGCCGCGCTACAGTCTCGCCCGTACTGCTCCCGCAACCCTCGGGTTGCTGCAGGACGTCTCGATTCAATCTGCCAACGGCAACGAGGTGACCGTGTTGTCGCCGACGATGCCGGCCAGATGTGATCGGCTTGTGGTGCAGATCATGTGCGCCACGGGGGAAGTGGCGAGTCTGCCAGCCCGGGTTCTCAGCACGGCGCCCGTTGTCGAGGGTGGCGTGATGCAGTTCCTGGTCGCGCTGCACGTCGATGGTTTCACCGAGCCACCAGTGAACTCATTGCACCTATTGGGATGATTCGCGACACCACTCCGGGAAGGCCAGCCATGACGCTGGTCCGTCAATACCAGGCGCGTGTGCTGGACGTCAGCGTCGCCGGCTGTCTGATCGAGGTGGACGCGGCGCTCGCACCCGGCACCGTGGGCACGTTGGATGTGGTGATCGACGGGACCTCGTACCGTGAATCGGTACGGGTTGCACGCGTTGTCCCGGCGCGTCATATCACGATGCGCAACCAGGTCGGTCTCGAGTTCCTGGTCCTGACGCCCGCCGGCACGGACTCGCTTCGTGCGGTCATTTCGCGTCTGTCTGCCGGCGCGGAACTGATCATCACCTTCATTCACTAACAGTCTGACTCCGGGGCGCCCTAGTTCTGCGTGGCAGAACGCGTGTGCGTCCCCGTCTGTACACCGCGTGCGGCCGTGAGCGGCGGAGTGCGCTCGTGTCGTTCCGCCCGGCTCTGCTGTCGGCCGGAGAACTGTCTGACTGCCGCCCGACTTTCCTCGTCGCACATCTGCACTCGCTTTTGAAATCGCGCGATTTCGCTGAGGAAATCAGCGCGCGTCGAGCCCCTTGTCGCGTCCATCGAACTCGGCAGTGCCGTTGCTCAAGTAAGCCGCGGACGTTAACTGACACGCGCACTTGGGCGCGCAAACAGGAGAGAGACAGAGATGAAGCAGTTGGTTGTTCGTTTTGTTCGTGAGGATGCCGGCCAGGACCTGATCGAGTACGTGCTGCTCGCGTCGTTCATCGCGGCGGGCGTGATCACGGGCGCGACGTTCCTCGGCTCGCAGCTGAACGGTTGGTACTCGGCGGTCGGTACCTGGGCGTCGACCCAGAAGGGCGCGTTCGGATCGTAGACAGCACACACACCGGCGAGCGTCGTCAGGCGCGAAGGCGTACTGACGACGCGAGACGGAGCGGACTGAGGAGGACACAGAGATGAAGCAATTGGTTGTTCGATTCGTGAATGAGGAAGCTGGCCAGGATCTGATCGAGTACGTGCTGCTCGCGTCGTTCATCGCGGCCGGCGTCGTCACCGGCGCGACGTTCCTCGGCACCAACTTGAACGATTGGTATTCGTCAGTGGGCAGCTGGGCGTCGACGCAGAAGTCGGCGTTTGGATCGTAACGGGTCGCAACGTGGCGAGCGTCGTCAGTTGCATATAGCGGCTACCGATGCTCGCCCACACCAAACAGAGGAATCTCGTGTCCAACTGGCTCTTCGACGAATCCGGTAGCGACCTGGTCGAATACGCGATGTTGGCCGCGACGGTCGGCATCATGGCCGCGGCCGCCCTGGCGTTGATGCCAGGAATTCTCAAGGCCGTCTATCAATCGTGGGACGCGGGCACACAGGTCATCTGGGACCCCTGTGATCCCGGTGCGTCGTCGACGTGCCACTGAAGAACAGTCGCAAAACGCGTTAAAACTGACATGCAGAACCAATTCATCCTTCCCGTCTTCGCCATCGCGGCGGCCGCGTGCATCACCGATGTCACGACGCGACGGATTCCGAACGTGCTGACGTTCGGCGCAGCTGCCGGAGCACTGCTGGTCCGCGGCGGCCTGTTCGGCTTGTCCGGAGTTTTCGAAGCCAGCGCCGGTTGGGTCACTGGATTCATCTTGCTCTTCCCGCTGTTCTTCGTGCGCGGCCTCGGCGCCGGTGACGTGAAGCTGGTAGCGGCGCTCGGCGCCTGGCTCGGCCCGGTGGATGCGCTCTGGCTCGCGCTATATACGGCGGTCGCCGGCGGGATCATCGGTATCGGCTACGCGTTCGCCCGCGGCTACCTGCGAACGGCACTCTCGAATCTCGGCGTCATCGGCAATCACTGGATGTATAGCGGCTTCCAGCCGGTGCCCGGGATCACCCTCGAGAACACGGAGCGGCCGCGGCTTCCTTACGCAATCCCCATTCTCCTTGGAACGGTGGTGACACTGTGGCTGCGTTAATCCGGCGTCTGCGCGCGTGCGGCCGCGCTGAAGAAGGCGCGGAGCTGATCGAGTTCGTGATCGTCTTCCCGATCCTGATGCTGATTCTCGCCGGGATCCTCGACTTCGGGATGATGTTCCGCAGCTTCGAAGTGGTCACCAACGCATCGCGCGAGGGCGCACGTGTTGCGATTCTTCCCGGCTACACAGCTCGCGGACGTTCAGCTGCGCGTGCAGGAGTACCTGGATGCCGCTGGCCTGAAGTCCACCGTCGTCACCGAGCTCAAGTCAATCCCCGTGACGACCGGTGTCGGCACGTTCACGGCGCAGGGCGTCCGCGTGACCTACACCTACCAGATGCTCGTGCTCAGCGGAGTGTCCAAGCTGTTTGGCGGGGGTATCGGAAATGTCCCGCTGGAGGCTGTTTCCATCATGCGTTCCGAAACCCAGGCCGCGCCATAGGAGTGATTCGATGAACCGTCAGAAACGCACTTTGATTGTTGTCACGGTGTCGGTGGCGCTGGCCGCCGTCGCCACCTTCGCGATGTTCCGTGTCGTGCAGCAGATGCCCGCACGACAGGTTGAACTACCCACGGCGACCGTGGTCGTCGCCGCCGAGACGATTCCCGTCGGCACGCTGCTGGAGGAACGCCACCTCCGCACGACTGCCTGGCCGAAGAGCAGCCCGGTGGACGGGAGCGTTGCCGACCCGAAGCAGCTGATCGGACGCGGAGTGATCGTGCCGATTGGGGCGAACGAGCCGGTGACGCTGATGAAGGTGGCCAGCCCGGAATCGGGCGCTGGCCTTCCGCCGGTCATTCCGTCCGGCATGCGAGCCATCTCGGTCCGGGTCAACGAAGTCATCGGCGTTGCCGGCTTCGTCGTTCCCGGCACGCGCGTGGACGTCGTCGTCACCGTGACCACCGAGAAGGAAAAGCAGCCAATGACCCGCACCGTTGTCAGCAACGTGCAGGTGCTGACTGCCGGCACGAAGTTCGATCAGGAGCAGGCGCGCAAGGACGGCAAGCCGATGGAGAGCTCGGTGGTGACGCTGATGGTGTTGCCTGAGGACGCCGAGCGCATCACCCTGGCGCAGAACGAAGGCAAGTTGAACCTGGCACTGCGCAATCCACTGGACGTGCAGCCGACGACGACACAGGGCATCCGCATGACGGCGCTGCTGTCACCGGCGGGAACGCAGCCGGAAATCGATCCGGTGGCCAACAAGGTGGTGAAGAAGGTTCCGGCGCCGCGAGCCAAGACGCCGGCCCCGGTCGTGGTGGCTCCGATTGCAACGACCTACCGGGTAGAAACGATTCGCGCAGCCAAGCGCAGTGAGGAAGAGGTCAACAAATGAAGTCGTCGTTCCGTCTGTGCCGCGGCATTGCCGCGGCCGTGGCTATCCTTCTGATTCTCGGTACGGCGCAGTCCGGTGTGCTCGCGCAGCAGCCGCCCAGCGAGCGCAGCGTCGCGCTGACGACTGGGCGGTCGACGATTCTGACCACCGACTTCGACGTCACGCGAATCGCCGTGACAAACCCGGCGATCGCTGACGCCACCGTCGTCCGGCCTCGAGAGATTCTGATCGACGGCAAGGCGCCCGGTACCATCAGCCTGATCATCTGGGGCGGCGACGAGCGTGTGCAGTACGACGTAGTTGTCGAGCAGCCGATCAGTGCGCTCGAGCAGCAGATTCACCAGTTGTTCCCCGGCGAGAGCGTCACCGTCACGAATAACGCCGACGCGATCGTGCTTTCGGGCCGTGCGTCGTCCACGCAGACGATGCTCCGCATCGCCGAGGTAGCCCAGGCGGCTGCGCCGAAGGCAAACATCATCAACATGCTGCAGGTGCCCGGCGCGAGCGGCGTGCAGCAGGTGATGCTGCAGGTCCGGATTGCAGAGGTCAATCACAAAGCGATCACCGAGCTCGGGACTTCTTTCTTCACTGGCGCCACCGGAGTCGGCGATTGGGTTGGTCGCAGCACGACGCAGCAGTTTCCTTCCGTCAACTACAAAGACCTGTCACGCACCGAGACGCCAGGCGGCACGACGGTGAGCGGGTCGATGGAGTTCAGCGACTTCCTGAACATCTTCCTGTTCAATACCAATTGGAACGCCGGCACGCTGATTCGCGCCCTCAAGCAGACCGGATATTTCCAGAGCCTGGCCGAACCAAACCTGATTGCCTACAACGGCAAGGAAGCCAGTTTCCTCGCCGGCGGCGAATTCCCAGTCCCTGTCGTCACCGGGCTCGGACAGGTCAACGTGCAGTTCAAGGAGTTCGGGGTGCGATTGAACTTCACCCCGACGATTGCCGGCGACCTGATTCGCCTGAAGATCCGGCCGGAAGTGAGCTCGCTCGACTTCAACAACGGCGTCACCCTCAGCGGGTGGAGGATTCCGGCGCTGCAGACCCGTCGGGCCGAAACGGAAGTGGAACTGCGCGACGGGCAATCGTTCGCGGTCGCCGGCCTGATGGACAACACCTCGCAGACCGACAAGGCGGCGATTCCGATTCTCAGCCAGATTCCGATTGTCGGGTATCTGTTCCAGAGCAAGGCGGAGCGGAAAGAGAAGACGGAACTGCTGGTACTCGTGACGCCGCGCCTGGTTCGTCCACTGAATCCCGACGAAGTGCCGGCGCTGCCGACGATGCCGGGTCGGTTCCTGCCGCCTGAAGACAACGTTGGTCAGCAGTTGCAGGGGGGCGGTGGGCCGGTCGATGCGCCGGCAACGACGGCTCCCGCCCGGGTGAAGGGCCGCAGCTAACGAGGCAGTCATGCGAAGACTCTCATCGGAGAACGGCGCCGTCCTGTTGCACGTGATCGTCGCGATGATTCTGCTCATCGGAATCAACACGTTCGTCATCGACTACGGCGTGATGTGGGTAGGTCGTAACCAGGCACAGAACTCGGCGGACGCGGGTGCGATGGCCGGAGCCATCGCGCTGGCCTACGACAACTGGAGCAACCGCACCGACTCGGGCCCGGCGAAGACCTTCGCGTATCAAGCGACGCAGCAGAACTGGATCTGGGGCAAGGTGCCGGCCCTCAGCATTACCAACGACGTCACGTTCCCGACGGTCCCTGCGGATCAGTGTGCAGACACTTCGTGCGTTCGGGTGAACGTCTACCGGAACGTCCCCGCCGGCAATCCGTTGCCGGCGCTCTTCGGGGGGGCGATCGGGTTGTCGACGCAGGGCGTTCGTGCGATGGCGATCGCGCGCGCGGCGGCGGCGAATGCCAGCGACTGCCTGAAGCCGTGGGCGATTCCTGACAAGTGGACCGAAATCTATCCCGACGCCCAAGCCGTGGGATCTGAACTCTCAGTTTGATATCGCGGATAAGAAGGGAGTTCCTCTTCCCAACCCGGACGTCTACGTTGCGCCAACGGATACGGACCCGGGCACCGGCTTCGACGTTCGGTACGACATCGGCCTCAAGGTGACGCTGAAGTACGGCAGCCCGCAGGACTCGCCGGCCCCTGGCGTCTTTCTGCCGATCGACCTGCCCAACGCGAGTGGTGACCCCGAGGTCGGCGGCGCCAATTATCGCGCTGCGATTGCGGGTTGCAACGGCGTCGCCGTGGGCAAGACAGACAGCCTCAGCGTCGAGAACGGCAACATGGTCGGCCCGACGAAACAGGGTGTGGACGCGCTGATCGCGCAGGACCCGAACGCAAAGTGGGATTCCACCACGAAGAAGGTGATCAACAGCTGCGCGCAGGCAGCAACGCCTTGCGCCGCACGCAGCCCGCGCATCGTCGCGATTCCTGTCTACGACACCCTGGCCTACGAACAGGGTAAGCAGAACGGAAACGTCAACGTCAAGCTGGTCAACATCCTTGGATTCTTCATCGACAAGATGCAGGGCAATGACGTTGTCGGGTATTTCACGAACGTTCCTGGTCTCTTTGTGGCTGGCAAGGGCAGTGTCGGCGTCAATTCCGGCTTCGCCAAAGTCATCATGCTGGTGAGGTAACCGTGCTCCACGTCGCTATCGTCAGTTCGGATCCTCGCGTAGAGGAATTGCTCAAGCCGTCGGGCCTCACGACACAGCGCTTCGCGCGCGAGTCGTGGTCAACGGCATCGCTCAACGGCGCCCCTGCGGCGCTTCTCCTGGATGTCCGCGGACTGTCTCAGCTCCCGGCCGCCTTGACCCTGTTCCGCCGCGATTACAGCGGTACGCCAATCGTGCTCATCACGTCGTCTCTCGACGGTCAGATGATGCTCGAAGCGATGCGGGCAGGAGTGTCCGAATGTGTGGTCGAGCCGTTGACAAGTCAAGCCCTCGACGCGGCTCTTCGCCGGGTCATGAAGGACACCGACGCAGGCGCCAGCCAGGTGTTCGCGTTCATCGGCGCCAAGGGGGGCGTGGGGACATCGACGCTCGCAGTCAATACGGCCGCCAGCCTCGCTCGCGATAACAAAGGGCAGGTGCTCCTGATCGACCTTCACCACAGTCAGGGCGACGCTGCGATCTTCCTCGGTGCCGAGCCGCGCTTCTCTGTCATCGACGCGCTCGAGAACAGCCATCGCCTCGACGAGGCGCTGTTCCGGAGCATGGTCGAGCAGACCAAGGCGGGAATCGACCTGCTGGCGTCTTCCGATCGTGTACTGCATGCCGCCGTCGACAGCGCCCGTACCCGCGCGCTGATTGAGTTCGTGTCGCGCCGCTATCGCTATGTGGTGCTCGACGTGCCCCGGTCCGACGTGTCGACGCTCGACGCGCTCGAAAGCGTATCGTCGCTCGTCCTGGTCGCCAGCCAGGAAATCGGTGCCTTGAAGAGCGCCGCCCGCATGGCCCAGATGTTCGGTCATCGCTATGGCTCGGCACGCGTCAAGTTCGTCGTCAACCGTTTCGACAGCAACGCGGAGATCGGCCAGGCGGAGATCGAAAAGGTCGTGGGCGTGTCTGCCCATCTCCTGCCCAGCGACTATCGCACCGCCGTTGACGGGTTGAATGCCGGTCGCCCCGTGGTGCTCGACAAGGAACAGCGGATCAGCCGTGCGTTCCGGTCGTTCGCATCGGAGCTGGCCGGAATCGCCAAGCCGGTGCGGGAAGTCCGCAGCGGCGGCATGTTGTCGCGGCTCGCGCTGCGCCGCGCATAGGAGCAGGTACCGAGATGTCACAGACGCTCACCCTGATGACGCCTGGTCCGGCGTCGACATTGGATACGCGCAACACCAAGTACCAGACGATCAAAGGCAAGGTCCACCACGACCTGCTGAACCGGCTCAACCTCGATCGCCTGACGCAGATCTCGCGTCGCGAGGCGGAACCCGAGATTCGGTCGTTGATCAACAACATGCTCGATCGCGAGGCGCAGTCGACGCCGCTGTCGATCCTCGAGCGTGAGAGCCTGATCACCGACGTCCTCGACGAACTGTTCGGCCTGGGGCCGCTGGAGACTCTGCTGAAGGATCCGTCGATCTCGGACATCCTCGTCAACCGGGCCGACCAGGTCTACATCGAACGCGAAGGCCGGCTCGAGGCGACGGACGTCGTGTTCCGTGACGACCGTCACCTCCTGCAGATCATCGAACGGATCGTCAGTGCCGTCGGCCGCCGCATCGACGAATCCAGCCCGATGGTCGACGCCCGCCTGCAGGACGGGTCGCGCGTCAACGTGATCATCCCGCCGCTTGCCCTCGACGGCCCGTCGATGTCGATTCGGCGTTTCCGCACCGACAAGCTGGCGGCGACGGATCTGGTCGGGCGTCAGTCGCTGACGCAGCCGATGCTCGACTTCCTCAAAGCGGCCGTCGGCGCCCGTCTCAACGTCATCGTGTCTGGCGGCACCGGCGCCGGCAAGACGACGATGCTGAACGTCTTGTCCAGCTTCATCTCGCCTCGGGAACGCCTGGTCACCATCGAGGACGCCGCGGAACTGATGCTTCGTCAGCCGCATGTCGTGCGCCTCGAGACACGACCGCCCAACATCGAAGGCAAGGGGGCGGTGCGACAGCGGCAGCTCGTCATCAACGCGCTGCGTATGCGCCCGGACCGGATCATCGTCGGCGAGGTTCGCGGTGAAGAGGCGCTCGACATGCTGCAGGCGATGAACACCGGCCACGACGGCAGCCTGACGACGATTCACGCCAACGGCCCGCGCGATGCGCTGTATCGCCTCGACACGATGGTGGCGATGGCGAACCTGAACGTGCCGGATCGCGCGGTACGTCAGCAGGTCGCTTCGGCGGTGAACGTCATCGTGCAGGTGAACCGCATGACCGACGGGACCCGCAAGGTCACCTCCATCGCGGAGCTGACCGGTATGGAAGGCGAGACCATCACGATGCAGGAAATCTTCACGTTCCAGCAGGCGGGAATCGATGCCGAGGGCAAGGTGGTCGGACGCTTCAAGGCAACCGGCATCCGGCCGAAGTGCGCTGACAAGCTCACCACGGCCGGCAACGTACTGCCGATGGACATGTTCGAGCATGAGGAAGCGGTGAACCAGCCGCGGAGGACATGGTGATGCTCATCGCTCTGACGTTCGCCGTCATCCTCGCGGTTCTCCTGATCCCGTACTGGCTGTTCGTCGTCCGGCCGGAATCGCAGGCGCAGCGGCAAGTACTGAAGCGACTGCGGGTGTCACGCAAGCCGGCGGCGGTCCGCGCCGAACTCATCAAGGCAGCCGAGCGTCTCAGCGCAGTCCCGTCCGTCGATGCGGCCCTGTCGCACGGGCGCGAGATGCTCGGGCCCGTCGAGAAGCTGCTGACCCAGGCGGATTCTGGGCTGACGGTCGGTTCCTTCCTCATGATCTGCGGCCTCGCGGGGTTCGTCAGTTTCTCCGTGGTCATGGTGCTGACGCGATACGCCCTGATCGCGCTGCCGGTTGCGCTGGTGGCGTGCGCGGTGCCGGTCATCGTCATGAAACACAAGCGTGACAGTCGCGTGAAGAAGTTCGAAGAACAGTTCCCGGAGTCGCTCGACCTGCTCGCACGAGCCCTGCGGGCCGGGCACGCGTTCACGACTGGGCTGTTGATGGTTGCCGATGAAATGCCGAAACCCGTCGGCCCGGAATTCCGGACGATCTACGACCAGCAGAACTACGGCATGCCAATGGGCGATGCCTTGAAGTCGTTCGCCGACCGGGTGCCACTGCTCGACGCGAAGTTCTTCGTGACGGCGGTGATGACGCAGCGAGAATCGGGCGGCAACCTGGCCGAGGTCCTCGACAATCTGGCGTCAGTCATCCGTGATCGTTTCAAGGTCAAACGTCAGATTCAGGTGATCTCGGCCCACGGGCGCATGACCGGCTGGGTGCTTTCGTCGGTGCCCCCGGTGCTGGCCTTCGTGATGTTCCTGATCAGCCCCGAGAACATGCGCGTGCTGTGGCACGACCCGCTCGGCATAAAGATGATCGCGCTCGCGATCTTCCTGCAGATCACCGGCGCGATGATTATCCGCCGGCTCGTGCAGATTGAGTACTAGGAGGCGATCGTGACTGCTCTGGTTCTTCCCAGCCTGGCCATATTCGCGTCACTGGCGATCCTGACCGGTGTGGCGCTCAATTACGCTCTCACGCGGGTGTCGCCGACACGCCGTCGTCTGATCGAACTCGCCGACGGAGGCAGGGCTTCCGGTGTCGTCGTGACAGGCCCGAGTCTGACCGGTGCCGCTGTTGCCGTCAGTCGCTCCAAGACGTTCATTCCAAAGTCAGCCCAGGAGATGGGCCGGCTGCAGAAGCGCCTCGCGAAGGCCGGGTTCCACGGAACCAAGGCGGTGGCGATCTACGCCGCAGCGGAAGTGGTGCTCGCGCTGCTCGGAGCGTCCAGCGTACTGCTGGTGTTCGGACGGAGCGGGCTGATTATGGCGGCTGCCGTCGGCTTCATGGGTTACATGCTGCCCCACCTTTTCCTCGAGCGACGGGCGATGCTCCGTCGCAAGGAAATCCAGAACGGGCTGGCCGATGCGCTCGACCTGCTGATCGTGTGCCTCGAAGCTGGCCTCGGCATCGATCAGGCTCTCTTGAAAGCCGGCGAAGAACTGAGCATTCCGTACCCCGCGCTCGGCGAGGAGCTGCGGATGCTCAACATCGAGACGCGTGCCGGCAAGCCGCGCCTGGAAGCCTTCAGAAATTTTGCGAAACGGACGCAGGTCGACGATGTCCGCTCTCTGGTGGCGATGCTTGTCCAGACCGATAAATTCGGCACGAGTATCGCGCAGGCACTGCGCACTTTTGCCGAGGTGTCCCGCACCAAGCGTCGGCAGCGGGCCGAGGAAAAAGCCGCAAAGCTGGGCGTGAAGCTCGTGTTTCCACTGGTGTTCTGCTTGTTCCCCGCGTTCTTCGTCGTCAGCCTGGGCGCGGCGGTGATCAAGCTGATCGACCTGTTCGCAAATCACTCGCCCATGTCGGGCTTTGGCGGAGGAGGCTTCTGATGGCCGGTTACCTGTTCATGGCAATCGCGGCGATTGCCGGTGTTCTGTACTTCATGCGTCGCAGCTCGCGCATGAAGCTGGACGAAGAATAAACCTCGCATCGCAAACGGAGATCGGATCCAGTCATGCGCTTTCTCGTTTGTGTTCTCGCCGCCGTGACGGCGGCCGGCTGTGGTGCCGGCCGCTCGGCGGGTCACTTCTCGTCAGCGGCGGGGTCGCCTCAGCAACCGCAACCGGCGCCGCCGCAGGACTCGATGGCTTCGTACATCGAGAAGACGAGAGAAGTGCAGACGCACGCGTCGACGCAGCCGGTGAAGGTCCTGGGAACCACTCTGGAGACATTCGACCACGAGCTCGGCGCCGCCCTGTTGGCCGCAAAGGTGAACCCGACGTCTGCCGCCGCACGGCGCGTTGCGGCGGCATACGCCCGCCACGGCATCTTCGACAAGGCGCACGAATACCTGCAGGGAGCGGTGAAGAACGATCCGAAGGATGCGGCGAACTACGAGGCGCTGGCGCGGCTGTGGCGCGATGTGCAGATGCCGTACCTCGGTCTGAGCGACGCCCATCGCGCGGTGTACTACGCGCCGAGCTGGCCGGTGGCTCACAACACGCTCGGCACACTGCTCCAGGCGATGGGACAGCGCGCGAACGCGCGCATCGAGTACGAACGGGCGCTGGCGTTGCAGCCGTCGGCCGCGTACGCGTTGAACAACCTGTGCTACAGCGACATCCTGGACGGACGCAGCGAGCGCGCCATCCAGCGGTGCCGCGAGGCACTCACGGCGGATCCACAGTTGCGGGCGGCTCAGAACAATCTCGGGCTCGCGTATGCGGCGTCCGGCCGGATGGACGCGGCGTTCGACGCATTCAACCTGTCGGTCGATCCTGGGGGAGCGCTCTACAACATGGGCGTCGCCCGCATGGCGCGCGGGGAATATGGCAGCGCGGTCGAGGCGTTCCAGGCGGCACAGGCAGAAAAGCCGTCACTGGCGCTGGCCGCGGCGCGCGCGGAGCAGGCCCGCGCCCAGTTGGGTGCGAAGGAGAAGTGATGAGCAGTCCGGTGATGACCGACGCGGCGATCGAGCCCACAGCGGCACTGCATCCACTCGCCCCGCAGACCTTGGAACAATCCGGGCTGTCGCTGGACCTGGTCACGCAGCTCATGCTCAAGGTGCTGCATTTCGCGGGAGAGCTGCCAGGGACCGATATCGCCGCGCGACTGGGTGTCGGGTTCGGCGTGATCGAACCGGCGCTGGCGATGATCAAGCAGCTGCAGCACGTGGAAATCGTCGGCGGCGCGATCCTGGGTGCTCCGTCGTATCGATACCGGATTACCGACGCGGGCCGCGCGCGTGCGCAGATGCTGCTCGAAGCGAACCACTACGTCGGCGTCGCGCCGGTTCCGCTCGCCCAATATCAACGCTACCTGAACGAGTACCGCGTGGCCGGAGCGCTGCAGGTCAGCCGGCCTCGAGTTCGCGAGGCGTTCTCGCATCTGGTGTTGAGCGATCGAGTCCTGGATCAGGTGGGTCCGGCGGTCGCTGCCGGCCACTCGATGTTCTGTTACGGGCCGCCCGGAAACGGGAAGACGGTGATCGCCCAGGCCATCCGCAATCTGCTCGAGGGCGAGATCGCGGTGCCGCATGCCATCGAGGTCGAGGGGAGCATCATCCGCGTCTTCGATCCCGTGAACCATCAACCGCTTGCTGAGCCCGATCACTCGGCTCTCCTGGCGCCCGACCGATCGCGCGACGCACGATGGGTCCGGTGCCGGCGGCCGATGGTCATGGTCGGCGGTGAGCTGACGCTCGCGGCACTCGATCTTTCGTATTCGCCGGACACGGGGTTTTACGGCGCGCCGGTGCAGATGGTGGCCAACGGCGGCATTCTCGTCATCGACGACTTCGGCCGGCAGGCCTGTTCGCCACGCGACCTGCTCAATCGCTGGATCGTCCCACTCGAAAGCCGCGTGGACTTTCTGACCCTGAAGACCGGTCAGAAGTTCGAGCTGCCATTCCTGGTGATGGTCGTTTTCGCGACCAATATCCGGCCATCGGAGCTCGTGGATGAGGCCTTCCTGCGCCGGATTCATTACAAGATTCTGGCGGAGAGCCCGACACCAGACGACTTCATCGAGATCTTCGAGCGGGTCTGTCGCGAGAAGCAGGTGGCGTTCGACCACGGCCTGGTCCGCGCGCTCCTGGAGCTCTATTTCAAACCGCGCGGGATTGCGCTTCGCGGTTGCCAGCCGCGCGATCTCATCGGCCAGTCGCTGGCCCGTGCCGCTTACCTTGGCGAGCCCCGGCACCTGACGCTTGACCTGCTGGAGGCGGCATGCGCGAGCTACTTCGTCGACGAGGACGCACAGCTTCCGGCGTAGCCGCCGCGATTCTGCTTGCGGCCGGTGTCGCGCCGGCGGCAAAGGATCACGAGCCGATTGCCAGGCCAACGATCAAGATCACCTCGCCGCTTGGCCGTTCCGGTCTGCCTGGAAAGATCAGGATTGTGGCGCGAGTCGACGCGGCAGCGAAGGCGGAACCGGTATCGGTGACCTTCTCGGTCGATGGCACAGTGCTGGCGACCGACACCGACGGCGCACCGTACGAGGCGCTCTGGGTTGACGACAACCCCTTCGAGCCGCGTGAAATCACCGCCGAAGCGACGTTCGCGGAAGGCAACCGCATTCGCGACGCGGTCACCCTGAAGCCGCTCGAAATCACGGAGGCGGCCGACGTGTCGAGCGTGGCCGTCGAGGCGACCGTCGTCGACGCCTCGGGCCGTTTCGTATCCGACCTCGGGCAGTCAGATTTCGTGCTCCGCGAAGACGGCAATACCGAAACCATCGACTTCTTCCGGCAGCAGCGCGACCCCGCGCTGTTTACGCTGCTCGTGGACAGCAGCCACAGCATGGCCATCCGTGCGGACGAGGTCCGCGCCGCCGCGCGGCGGTTCCTCGACGCGATCGCGCCGGACGACCAGGTGGTGGTCGCGCCGTTCAACCGGTCGATCACGACGCTCACCGGACCGACCACGGATCACAATACGGTCCTGCAGGCGATTGCGGCGATCAAACCGGACGGCGGGACCGCGATTCTCGATGCGCTTGGCGAGGCAGTACAGAACCTCTCGACGGTCGGCGGGCGTCGTGCTGTCGTCTTGATTACCGATGGCTACGACGAGCACAGTCAGTCGCAAATCGATGCAGCGATCGAGGCGCTGAATGCTGGCAACGTACCGGTGTACGTGATCGGGTTCGGCGGCATTGCCGGCATATCGCTCGATGGCGAGAAGCTCCTGAAGACGCTGTCCGGCGACACCGGTGGCCGCGCCTGGTTCCCGCGGGATCAGCCGCAGCTCGGGAAGGCGTACGAGACGATCGCCACCGAAGTCCAGCACCGGTACTTCCTGACCTACACGCCGCACAACCAGCGACGCGACGGGACGTGGCGCAAGATCTCGGTGGAGGTCACCAAGCCTGGGCTGACGGTTCGGGCGCGCGCAGGGTATAACGCGCCGAAAGCACCTCCGGTGCATCCGGTCATCGAGTTCGCGGCGGTCGGCGCGTCGCAGGTTCCGGCATCCGTGACCAAAGACGATCTCGAAGTCATCGAGGACGGCGTCGAGCAGGAGATCCAGACCTTCGAAGAAGCCATCGATCCGGTCACCGTCGTGCTGGCCCTGGACGCCAGCGGCAGCATGAAGAAGTCGGCGGCGCAGGCGCAGGCGGCGGCGCGGGAGTTCGTCAGTGCGCTCAGGCCGGAAGATCGCATCGCGATGGTCTCGTTCGCTGACAAGTCCGTGCTGGTTCACGGCCCCACCGACCAGCGCGACGAGACATTGAAGGCGATCGACACGTACGTTGCCGCCGGCGGTACGGCGCTAAACGATGCGCTCTACGAGTCGCTGTCACAGGTGGCCAAAGCCGAGGGCCGACGCGCGATTGTGGTCGTTACCGACGGCCGCGACGAGAACGCCGCGTCTACGGGGCCGGGCAGCGTCCAGAGCTGGGACGACGTGCTGCAGGAGCTCGCGAAGACCGATGCAACCGTTTACGCGATCGGTATTGGCACCAACGTGGACCGGACCCGGCTCCAGATCCTCGCCGACAAATCAGGTGGTGCAGCGTATTTCCCGGCGGATGCCTCCACGCTGGCAGCGAGCTATCAGAAGATCGTCGATGAACTGCGGCGCCGATACGTCATCGGCTACGAGTCCACGAACGGACAGCGCGACGGCCGCTGGCGCAAGCTGGATATCCGCACCCGGGACGGTGCGGTCGTCATTCGTAGCCGCGGCGGCTACTACGCGCCGCCAGCGGATATCAGTATTACGCACTAGCGCGTACCCGGGCGCCACGGCGTCGCGAATTGTCTATGTGCAATGAGCCAACCGGCGTCTCCTCCCTCATTCGCTTTGACTGTTCGTTGGGGATTGCGTGGCCGCACAGAAGCGCTGATCGATCGCAAATGCGGCGAAACGCGAATCGACGGGAAGGCTGTAGGCGCGCGGACGAGACATCCTGGGAACTTCCGCATCGTGTCGCTCAGAACGCGTTCAATCCTCCTCCTCAGCGAAACCAGGCATCGGGAACCGCACGAATACCCTGACTTGATATCGGTTCAGAACTCGAACGAACTCTTCGACCGTGCCCGTTGCCTCGCGCAGAATCACCGTAGAACAGGGCAGCAGGTCGCGGCTCTAATGGTCGAACCGCGTGGCGTCCAGTGTAAAGGAACAGCATCGTGTCCAGTCCGGACGCCACCACATCGTCGGCGACGAGTTACTGGCGCACCCAATTGAACAGTTCTTCGAAATGAGCCCACTTCAGCGAGTCGCTGATCCCCGGATAGCGAGGGTAACCTGAGCCGCCGGGTGCTGGCGATATCCTCGCCGAAGCACGACGGAGATTCGAAGCAACGGCGACTGCTAGAGCCGTGGCGAGCAGCGGCGTCCTGACAGACGGCGCCGGACAGATCAGCGACGCTCGGTTGATGCCTCTGACCAGGAACACCACAATCAGCGGAACGAACGGAACGAGAAAGCGAGCGGGTGGCCACGGCCAAAGAAGGATCAAGACCACGTACCCTGCAAGCGATCCCACCAAACCAGTCCTGTTCGACCCACCCTTTCGCGATCAACCACCACGTTGCAAGACCGGCGACGAGAACAATCCAAAGATAGTGCGACGCGATGCGGCAAATCGCCGGCAGTGCGAACGGTGATCGTGTCGCTGAGAAGAAACAGCGTGTTCCAGGCAGGAACACGAGAGTGGATTCGAGACGTCCGCTGAGACCACCAGTTGATGTACGGCGTCACCGTGTAGTAGGAGGCGACGTCTCCGTCAGGAACGGCGCGACGGAGTGCCTGACAACCCACCAGACCCACAATGAAGCACAACCCACGGCTCCGACGAGGAGCCAGACGTTCCGTTTGCGCCAGAGAACCAGCAGTGAAGCGACGGCGACGACAGGAGCAGCGACAACGCGCGTCAGGAAGGATAACGCAAGCGTGACACCGGACAAGAGAGCTGTCGAGCGACTCATGCTGGGTGGAGCGATGCAGTGCAGATTCCGTCGCACCAAAGGCCGCAAATCAGGAGCAGGCCGAAAAGCGGTTCCGATAACGTCTGGGTCGCGAAGTACAACAGCACCGGTGAGGTCGCGCTGATCAGCGAGGCCGAGGCTGCCTCGCCTACTGGAGAAGTAGCCGAAGCGCACCAGATACAGGAATGCGATTGCGACCGAGCTGGCGGTGCAGATGAGCGAAAACCCCTGCAGAAGGACCAGATTGTCGGGAAACACTGGCCAGAGGCGCCAAAGGATGGCAAGAACCGCAGGATACAGGAAGGGGTACTTGGTCTGAGGCGGTTCGCCGGGTAGATCAATCAGTCGGTAGCCCCTGCCCTCGGCTAAGGCTTTCGCCGTCGCGACATAGATACCGTCGTCATGGAACACGCCGACGACGCCCGGTGCCATTCTCAACGCGCCGAGAATCGTGACGCTTATGAAGAGCGCCGCGGCGACTAACCAATGCTCTCGCGAAAATTTGCAGACCACAACGGATGGTTCGACCGCAGATGCCAGGCTACGTCAAGCGCAGGTGCTGAAGCGCGGGGACGAGGTCGAACCTGGTGCTGTATCGCGACGGCGACTCGCCGCGGTGGGTGATGCGACTCGCGTCCGATACACCGAGGAAGTCGGCGGCCTGAACGAGATAGTCGATCTTGCCCGGATCCAAGCCGATGATCCGCGCGCAGGTGGCGTCCAACGCCACGAGGTCCTGACTCATGGCGATGAAACCGAGGGGCCGAGGGGTTCCCATGATTGGCCCGTCGCCTTCCATCGCCGTCACGGCGTCGACAATCGCGAGCTGCGGCCGTATGGTGGCGACGAGGTCGACGATCGAGTTCGGGATGCCGTGCGCGTGCAGGATGTTCTTCGGCCAGCCGTAGACCGCCCCGGGGACTGTTCCGAACAGGTTCTTCATACTGCACGTCATTCCGGCCCAGTGGTGGGTCTTCAGCTTGGGCATGGAGATGACGAAATCGGAGTCGAGAATCGCCGCCGGCAACGCCAGCTCGCGCATACCAGTGAACCAGCTTCGCAGCGGCACCAGGCGGACATCGTCATGGTTCAGGTCCACGAACTGAATGCGCTGCTCGCGCAATTGGTCCTGGAGGCCGGTCGTCGTCAGCAGATATTCGATATCGCGCCGGTGGCCTGGTCCTTCGCCCACGATCACCTGCGCCGCTCCCGCCCGATAACACGCGATTGCTGCCCCGGCAACGACGTTGGGATGTGTGTTGATCGCCGTGCCTGCCTCGTATTCCACCATGTTGGGTTTGAGCAGCACCCGTCGGCCTTCAAGGACGACGCCGAGCTCGCGAAACCCCCTGAAGACGGTGTCACTGAAATCCGCGGCGTAGCTGCTAACCGGAAACAGACCGACAGCAGAGGATGTCGGGACCGCGAACTGGCTGGCATCGTATGGACGGCGGCCGCACCACGCCGTGGCTGCGAAGATTGAGGCCGTTGCGACGAAGGCTCGACGCGTGACGCGACGCGGCCGTGACAGCGGATCCAGTGACATCAGCGGCTCAGAAGCGAGAATATCCGTGGGGTGCGCGACGATTCGGAGAGCGCATACAAGGCCATCGCCTGGCCGAGCACGTTGTCAGCCGGCGTCTCGAGATCACGAGCCGCAAGCCCTACGAGATCGCCTGCCACGGTGCGTATGGGGCTCGAGAGCGCGGTCGCAGCGTTGTTGTCGCCGCCAGGTCCGGCAGGGCGGTCGTAGACATTCAAACAGACAAGCGCCAGCGCGAGCGCCACCGCCGAGCGCTCGGTCACCAGATCGTTCTGCATCTGCTGGAGGCTGCGCGTGACGCTCGGCAGGTCGCGGCGATCCTGCAAGGCGAGCAGGGCCAGCGCTGTAGTCGGAACGTACGGCCACAGGTCATGCTCGAACACTCGCGCGTTTCCGTAGTTCCAGCCGCCGACCGAACACACTCTGTCGAGCAGCATTCGTTCTCCGACCTGGGTTCGCGCGAACCCCGCGGGGGGTAGCAAGCCGTCGCCGCGGAGTTTCTTCAAAAGCAGCAACGACCATGCGGTCGGCTCGACCCAACTCGCCGTGCCCTCGACCCACGACCAGGCCTGGAGGCTGTTGTCCTGCGGGGAGTAGTCGCTTTGGGCATAGCGTTCGCCCTTCGCGGACAACAGATTGACCAGAATAGGTCGCGCCACCTGAATACCCGACGGATCCTGAAGCAGTGTTAGCGCCGCCAACGCGTTGAACGCCTGATTGGGGGGTGTGCCGGCAAGGTCGAGCAGCCACCCATCGTGTTGCGGCCAGGTGCGCAGACGCTCCACGTTGACGGGTTGATCGTCTACCGTCGCCAACGCGAGAAGTGCCCAGCAGGTCGGCTCGAGTCGGGTTCGCTTCCCCGCTGCATACGCCCATCCTCCGTCCGAATTTCTGGCCCGCAGTAGGGCGTCGCGCAGCCCGAAGGTGACGCGTGCTTGAGCCGCACCGCTAGCTTCGATGAGTGTGTCTGCGGCGGTTTGGTATGACAAGCGTACAGCTCTTCACACGTATCGGCTGAATGAGGCGCAAGCCGCAGGTCTCAGTGCCAATCGTGTGACTCGCGCAACTTGAGTGCACGTGTCAGGAGCGGCGATTGGTACAGGCGACCGGATTGATTCGAAGGTCGATGGAAAGAAGTCGAAACGCTGTGAAAAAGCGAACCATGCCGCAAGTGCGAGCGTGCCGAGGCAAGCGCCCTCTAAACGCTGCGCACCCTTCTACGTACGGCGGGCCGCATCAGGCCGCCATCACACGCGTGTCGAGCAGTCGGTCGATGTTTGTCGCTGGCTCAATCCACCGGATTCCGAGGCGACGCCATAAGCAGACGCTGGCGGCGAAAATCAGAAAGGATGCGAGCAGATCCACAACGTAGTGCACGCCGCACAGGACGGTTGCGGCAATCATCAACAGATTCAAGACACCCAGCGCCACCGCCCATGGCCGGTAACGACGAAACGCCCATGTGATCAGCAACCCGCCCGCGGCATGGAAGGAGGGAAACTCAATCATGCCCTCGAGTTCGTGAGGGTGAATAATCGTCATCGTCCCGCTGCGAATTGCCGCGAATTGCGTAATAAAACGCGTCTCGTCGATGAGAGGCTCGAATCTGTAGTGACTGAAAACGTGGGCTGCGGGGAGGAGCACCAGACCGAGGAGTGTTGCGATCAGGCAGACCTGAAAGTGCCAAGCGTATTCCCAGAGCGCCCCTCGGTCGCGGTACCAGCAGCCGAGTAACAACGGGGGCAGAACGAATTGAGGCAGCAGCGAGCCATAGGCGGCAACAAGGACGAAGGCAAGCCGGGGATGTGCCGCCGTCCATGCGACGAGTGTCGGAACATGCACACCGATAAGCGAATCCACGCCAGCCAGCCAGTTATCTGCTAGCGGCATCCGCATCTCGAGGATGACGTACTGCAATGGTGACCCAATCAGGCTGAACGTGAGAAGCAGCGCGATCACGAGAAACGTTTCCGATACAACCCATTCGCGTCGGTCCCGTGCCGGGGTCCTGGCATGCAACGCCCACATGACCCAGAAAAGGCCAATTACCCAGATCTGACCGGTAAGGAGTTCGCGCCAATCGAAATCGAGTCCTAATTGTAGAAATCCCGTCACGCTGATTGCGAGCAGGATGACTTGCACGACGACGAAAGCAGCAGTGGCTCGGTGGAAACCGAGAAAGCCCCGCGATGAAGTTGAGTGCAACATCTGTGGAATGTGGCTCAGCCAGCTATTTCGATGCCAAGGGCACTCTCGTCCTGATCAATAGTCTCCGTACCAGTACCTGAAAGATCGTCAATAAGTCTTGGTAGCACCGCACATTGGTCTGGTCCTCACCAGAGAGCATTAATCGGGATAGTCGGCGACTGACAGGCTGGACTCCGCCTCGTGGCTGGCTGCCGTCATCCTGTCAACGTGCTCTGCGCAGGCACGTGTTCCGAAAGCTCCTTGTTCGAAGGCACTGATCGCCAGACCTGATGTGCAATCCAGAGCATGACGAGCACCGACGGCTGCACATGGACGAGCGCCGACCATGGCAACGCCAGTGTCACGAACAACCATCCGACGGCCGTTCCGTACCTCACGCTCGGTGCCGCGGCCCTTCGCCCAGTCTGCTAGCCACAGCAACGGCAGGGCGAGAAGCGTGACGTCGTAGGTAATCAAGTGGGGACTTACCAGTACGCCCGCAAGAACGGCGAACCCGAGGCGCACGCGCACGGGCACTGACGAGCGCCACACGAGGCCGACGGTGATCAAAAGGATTCCTACGGCCGCTATCCAAACCGGCATCTGAAGAGCGTCGGGCAAGAGACGGGTGAGCGAGCGAAGCGAGTGGACGCGCTCAGCCGTCCATTCGAGTGCATCGACGTTCGCGAGAGTATCGGGAAGGGTAGCGATGAGTCCGGTAAACGCCCTTGGGCCCATCACCAACAAGACGATAGTGGCCTGGGCCGCGATTGAGCACGCCCCGCCAACGAACATCCGCCATTCACGCCCGGCGAGCACGATTGCCGCAAACGGAAGGCCGAACTGCGGCTTGATCGCGAGTAGTCCCAATGCTGCTCCGGCGAGGAGCGACCGCTCGGCTTCCAGAGCCCTCCAGGCGAGGAAACAAGCGCCCACCAACAGAACCGTGTTCTGGCCGTACTGCACCATTGCCACGAACGGTGGGAATGCGGCGGCCAGTAACGCAACGATCACGGCGTCAACACGGAGATCCAGGGAACGATATGTCCCCCAAATGATCAACGCATAGAGACCGACCATAATTAGCGACCATACGGTCGCCGCCATCCCGAACGGCAAACGACTGAGCGGCGCCATCATGACAGCGAGTTGCGGCGGGTAGACGGGGGGATAGAAGAGCGAGGCCGATGCGGGGACCAGCGCAATCTGCGCAGCGTGGAAAGCGTCAGCGTTGTAGATTCGCTCGGGATGGTGCACGAGCGAGCCCATGGTGTACGGGCACACGAAGTCACCGCACGGGATAGGTGCTCTGGCCCAGACCATGACGGTCATAGCCCAAAGCGACAGCGCCAGTGCGAACACCACGACTCGAAGCTCCCCTCGAGAGAGTGACTTGGCGGAGCGGGGCAACATAAGAACTGGCGCAATCAACCCGAAGCAACGTCCATTCCGAGGCACGCGAAGGCGGCCTTGACGTGGAGTCCGGTATTTTTTGCGCTCCGAGTGTGCCGTTGTCTTGTTCCCGGCGGTGATCAATCTGCTCGGAGGCAGATGAATCCCACAACCTGCACGTAACCGATGGTTCGCGACATCCGTCGGACGTGGTCGCCTAACGGCCCTTTCTGCAGGTGACCGTTACAGGCAGCTATACTTCGCGCGTGCCATTCGATCCCCAGTACGTGGCGAATGTCCTGAAAGAAAACTTCAAGGACGCCCAGGTACTGTTCCTCGAGCCACTCATCGAGATCCACTACGCGCACCTGGTGATGCTCGCGGACACGGGGATCCTCTCGAGCGCCGACGCGCGACGGATCCGCGTGACGCGCTGGACTCGATTTCTGTTGAGAACGTCCGCCATGCCGCATACGACGGCACCTGCGAGGACCTGTTCTTCCACGTCGAGCGATTGATTGCGGACGCCTGCGGCGAAGACATCGCCGGCCGCCTCCACACCGCCCGCAGCCGCAACGACATCGACATGACGATGTACCGGATGCGGCAGCGGCAGTTTGTCGCGGCCCTGCTCGCAGCGTCACACGACACTGCGGGCGGTGCTGCTCGAACAGGCCGATCGTCATCTCGAGACGGTGTTTCCGGCACACACGCACACGCAGCCGGCGCAGCCGACGACGATGGCGCATTACCTGCTGGCGGTGGTCGAGCAGCTCGAGCGCGATGCCCGGCGGCTGCGTTCCGCCTATGCGGCGACGAATCGGTGTCCGCTGGGCGCTTGCGCCATCACCGGGACGGGCTTTCCGATCGACCGGGAGCTCACCAGTGACCTGCTCGGCTTCGACGGTCCGACCGGCAACACCTACGGCAGCATCGCGACTGTCGACTACCTGCTCGAAAGCGTCTCCGCCGCCGCGGTGATGGTGACCGGGCTCGGACGCGTCCTCCAGGACCTGCTGCTCTGGTGCACCGCCGAATTCGGGTATCTGCGTCTCGACGATGGTTTCGTGCAGTGCAGCAGCATCATGCCGCAGAAGCGCAATCCGGTGGCGCTCGAGCACGCCCGCTCGATCGCCAGCAAGGCCGCCGGGCAGGCGCACGCGTTGTTCGCGGCCGTTCACAACACGCCGTTCGGAGACATCGTGGATACCGAGGACGATTTGCAGCCGCTGGTCGCGTCGCTGTTCGCGGACAGCCTGCGGACGGTACAGCTGGTCACGGCGGCGACGCTGCGGAGTGCGACGTTCGACGTGGCCCGACTCGAGGCACGAGCCGCGGCCGGTGGGACCACGCTGACGGAACTTGCCGATCACCTCGTCCGGGAACACGGTCTGCCGTTCAAGAAGGCACACGCCATCGTGTCGCGATTGCTTCCGGCTGTGACCGACGGCACATCCTTGTCGACGGCGATGGCCCGGGCGTCACAGGAGGTGACTGGAACGCCGCTCCACTACACGGATGCGGACCTCGCGGCGATTCTGAGTGCTCACCACTTCGTGCGAGGTTCGGACCACACCCGGCGGACCGGCACCCGCGCAGACGTCGGCGGCGATCGCACGATCGCGCGACGAGCTCACGGCCGATCGACGAGTGGCACCAGGACGCAGAAGCGCACGTGGCGGGCGGCGGTACTCAGGTTGAAGGCGCGCGTCGCGAACGTGTGATCCGTTGTCCCTGCGCCCTGATTCCTGATCCTGATTCCGGATTCCTGATCATCATGACTCCATGACCCGCAGCTACATCCGCGTGCTCGTGTTGTGGCTCCTCGTGCTGACGGCGCTGTTCGCCTTCCAGCAGTATTTCAGCTGATGCACTGGATCGACTGGACGATCATCGGTATCTACCTGGCCTGGATGGTTCGGGACGGCATCCGGCTGTCGCGGCGCAGCAAGGAGCTGGAAGGCTTCTTCCTCGGCGGCCGCAGCCTGCCCTGGTGGGCCGCCGGTATGTCGGTCATGGCCACGCAGCTCAGTGCGATCACGATGATCGGCACGACCGGCCAGGGCTATCGTCGACGGCATGCGCTTCCTGCAGTATTACTATGCGCTGCCGATCGCGATGGTGATCCTGTGCGTCACCTTCGTCCCGTTCTTCCACAACGCCCACGTCTTCACTGCCTACGAATACCTGGAGCGCCGCTTCGACGCCAAGACGCGTGCACTCACCGCCTTCCTCTTCCTGATCTCGCGGAGCATGTCACTTGGCGTCGTGCTGTCGGCGCCGGCCGTGGTCTTCGCGGTCATGCTCGGGATCAGCGTCACGCAGGCGGTGCTGCTCACGGCGGTGCCGACGATCACCTACACGATGTTCGGCGGCGTGCAGGCGGTGGCCTGGAACGACGTCAAGCAGATCGTCCTGGTGGTGAGCGCGCTGGTGGCTGCGGTCATCGTCCTGATATTCAAGCTGCCGCATGACGTCAGCATCCCCGACGCGCTGTTCGTCGCCGGCGCCACGGGACGGCTGCAGACGTTCGACTTTTCCTTCGATCTGACCAACCGCTATACGTTCTGGTCCGGGACGATCGCGGCGCTGTTCCTGTTCCTGTCGTACTTCGGCACCGATCAGAGCCAGGTGCAACGCTATCTGACCACGCCCTCGGTCGACCAGGCGAGAGGGTCGCTGCTGGTCAGCGCCTACTGGAAGATCCCGCTGCAGGCGCTGGTCCTGCTGGTCGGCGTGTTCCTGTTCCTGTTCTACCTGTTCGGTCCATCGAAGCTGCTCTTCGATTCGCGCATGGACGCCAGCATGCGGAGCGGCCCGCGCGCGGCCGACTACAAGGCATTGGAACAACGGTTCGAAGCAGCGGCGGCGTCGCGCTCTGCTGCGGCATCGGTGATGTCTCGAGCGCGCGATTCCGGCGACGACAGGCAGCTCGCAACTGGCATCACAGGAGTTCAAGCGTCAGGAAGACGAGGCCCGTGCGACCCGGAACGACACCCTCGCACTTATCCGCGAGACGATCGGTGATCGCAATTACAACGACGTGAACTACGTGTTTCCGACGTTCATCACCACGCAACTGCCGATCGGACTGGTCGGGCTGCTGATTGCCGCGATCCTTGCGGCGGCGATGTCGGCGGTGGGCGGCGAACTGTCGGCCGTGTCCACGTCGTCGGTCATCGACTTCTACCGCCGCTTCGTTCAGCCCGAAGCGACCGATGCCCACTATCTGATGGTGTCACGCGTGTCGACCGTGATCTGGGGCATCTTCGCCAGCATTGTCGCCGTATGGGCGGTCGAGCTCGGATCGCTGATCGAGGTCGTCAACCGTTTCGGCTCGTACTTCTACGGCTCCATTCTCGGCGTGTTCATCCTGGCGATCGGTTTCCGTCGCTCGACGGCGAACGGCGCGTTCGTCGGGCTCATCGCCGGCATGACGGCGGTTGGTCTGGCGGCCACGTATACCGACGTGGCGTTCCTCTGGCACAACGTGACCGGTGCCGTCACTGCGGTCGTTGCCGGCCTGATCGTCAGCGCCATCGATCCGGCGAAGCCGCGAGGCCAGGCTGCCTGATGCTCGGCAAGGCGGTCCTGCTCGTCGTGATTGTGATGGTGGTCGCCTGGATGCTCGGCGGAGTTCTCAGGAACCGGAGGCGCGGCTGACCATCACAAGGCGGGCCCGACAACGCCGCCCGCGGGCGGAAATCACGAGCGCAAACCGATGATTCGTATTTTTGTGACCGGGGGGACGTTCGACAAGAAGTACGACGAGATTCGCGGCCGCCTGTCGTTCGGCGACACGCATCTTGCCGAGATGCTGCGACTTGGGCGCTCGCGCGTCCCGGTGTCGGTCCGGACGTTGATGATGGTCGACAGCCTCGAGATGACGCGATGCGGATCGGGAGTTGATCGTCCGCAACTGCGCCCAGTGCGACGAAACCCGCATCGTCATCACTCATGGGACCGACACGATGGTCGAGACGGCCGCGGCGCTGGCCGACGGTGCGCCCGGCAAGACGATTGTCCTGACCGGAGCGATGATCCCGTACGCCTTCGGAAGCTCGGATGGCCTCTTCAACCTGGGCAGCGCATTGTCGTTTGCGCAGGTCCTTCCTGCGGGCGTCTACATCGCGATGAACGGGCAGCACTTTCCCTGGGACAGGGTGCGAAAGAACCGCGAGACAGGCGTGTTCGAGGCGGTTTGAGGCGGTGCCTGAGGGTGCCGGGGGTTCAGTTCAGAACGTTCAGCACCCGCTGAACCGAACCTCCGGCACCTTCGGCACTCATAGAAGGTTCACGCGAATCCATCGAAATAGAAGATGTCGTGCTGGCCCGGCGGTTCGACACCGGCGAGCCGGGCGGCGTACGCCAGTTGCGCAAGGTGACGGATCTCGTGCAGGAGGATGTGCGTGACGAGCCGCCTCCGCGTCATGACGACATCCGCGCTCGACTGCAATCCGGTAATCACCATCGTCTGGCTCGCCGTGGCTTCGTCGAGGGCATCGAGGTACGCGCGGAAGTCGGCGCGCACGAGGTCGCCGTACTCGAACATCGCTCCCCAGTCGCCGGACGGAACGCCGGTTGCCGGTGGCGGCGTTGCCCCCTCGAGACGTGCAAGATGCCGGCGTTCGACCAGGAAGACGTGGTCCAGCAACGCCGCCACGTCAGCGAATCGTCCGCCGGTCTGAAACGGGATGCGCATCCGCGCCGGATCCGCGGCAATCCACTGCCGCCATTTCTCCCGCTCGTGATCCGAGTAGGCGATCAGCGGTGCGAGCGCGACGGCGACGCTCACGAGCCGACGACCTCGTCGACGGAGAGGAACCGGATCGGACCGAGGTTGAGCGCCCTGATCTTCGACTCGATCGCTTTGCGATCGCCGACGACCACCACCGACATTCGTTTCGGCTGGATGTACGTTGACGCCGCCTTCTGCACTGCGGCGGCGGTCACGGCCTGGACGTTCGCGACATAGCGCTCGAAATAATCGTCCGGCAGCTTGTAGACGAGCAGTTCCTCGAGGTGAGCACCGAGATCGTTGAGTGTCTCGAATTCGCTTGGAAACGACAAGGCGACGTAGTTCTTTGCCTTCGCCAATTCGTCGGCACTGACCGGCTCCTGAATCCGATTCAGCTCCTTGAAGAATTCCTGCAACGCCTCGGCGGTCTTGTCAGTCTGGACGCCGGCAGCCGCCATGAACGGACCGGCCGACAGCCGCATGTCGAACCGCGAGCTGGCGCCATACGCATAGCCGTGTTCCTCGCGAAGGTTCTGATTGAGTCGCGAGGTGAACGAGCCGCCGAGGATGGTATTCAGGACCTCCAGGGTGAAATAGTCGGGCGTCGAGCGCGGAACGCCGACCCAGCCGATGCGGATCTGCGATTGCGCCGCCATCGGCACATCAACGATCGTGACTTGCGTCGCGGTCGATTGTGAGGCGGTGGGCACAGGCGAGCGGCGGACTGCGCCAGTCCCCTTCCATCCACCGAACTGCTGCTCGAGCAGCGGCAGCGCCGCCTCCGCCGTGATGTCGCCGACAACGATCAGCGTCGCGTCTGACGGCTGGTACATGGAATCATGAAACGCCTTCAGATCCTGGGCGGTCAACGCTTTGAGTGTCGCTTCCGTACCGACCTGGCCCGTGCCGTACCTGTGCGTCGGACCGAAGACGACCCGTTGAAACGCATACGGGATGACCTGTGCCGGATCGTCTTTCGCCTGCAGGAGCGCCGTGAGCCGTTCCTGGCGAAGCCGTTCGAGATCCGGCGCCGGGAACGTCGGACGGATCACAACGTCAGCCATGATCGGCAGTGCCTCACGCGAGCCGGCTGACCGGAACGTTGAGCCGCACCGCTGACGCATCAGGGGAGCTCGTGGTGACGAGGTCGGCTCCGAGGTAGTCGACGGCATCCGCGATCTCGAGCGACGATCGCGTCCCGGCCCCTTCGTCCAGCATCGCGGCCGTGAGGCTGGCGACACCGAATTTGCCGACGGGATCATCGCCGCTTCCAGCCATGACAAGCAGATTCACCTGGACGAGCGGAACCTTGTGCGCTTCGACGATCCACACGGGCAGGCCGTTGGACAACATGCGCTTCTGGATTGGCGGCAGATTCACCGAGGGTGCCGGACCCAGCGCCGGCGGTTTCGACCGGTCCGGGCGCTGCTGCGCCTGTGGCAGCGACGCGAAGGTCACCAGGCACAGCACACAGACGGTTAACGCGACTCTCGCCCGTGTCATTTCTGCGCCTCCGGTTCGACGATGAGCTCGACCCGTCGGTCGGCCGGCAGCCATCCGATTGCTGCGGCCTGAGCGTCGCTCGGCGACAGCGACGTGTATCGCGCGAGGTCTTCGGCGAAGTAGTCGGGACCACCGCCCGCGGTGTAGTAGGCGTTCAGCTGGTCCGCCTTGCCGCCGAATCCGCCGACGCGCTCCATGGCGCGGTAGAACGAGGCCTCGATGCCATTGACCGCGCGTGCCACCTCACGCGTGTCGGGCGGCTGTCGCCGCAGGCGATCCAGCTCTTCGTCGATGACCGTCTGGATGTCGGCGATGGACTTGCCCGGCCGCGCCGTCGCGGTAATCACGAAAGTGCTGCCGAGCGCGCCGGATTGCTGGGACGCGCTGACCGTCTGCGCCATCTGCGTGTCGTAGACGAGACGCTTGTAGAGCCGCGAATTCTTGCCTCCCGCCAGCACCGAGCTGACGACGTCCAGCGCGGCGTCTCCGGGTGCGAATGCGCGCGGCGTGATCCAGGCGAGATACAGGCGCGGCAAGCGGACCCTGTCGGTAATCGTCTTCTTCTTCACGGACGTCAGAATGGCTGCCGGCGGCGCGACCGGTTCGACGGGCATGCCGCGCGGGACTTCGTCGAACCACTTGTGCACCAGCGCCTCGGTGCGATCGAGATCGATGTCTCCGGCGAGCACGAGGCTTGCGTTGTTCGGCGCGTAGTACTTCTTGAAGAAGTCGACGACGTCCTGGTAACTGGCGGCGGTCAGGTCCTCCATCGATCCGATCGTCGGCCAGTTGTACGGGTGATTTTCAGGCCAGAGCATCGTATCGAGCTCGATTTCCGCCATGCCGTACGGGCGGTTCTCGTAGCTCTGTCGGCGCTCGTTCTTCACCACGTCGCGCTGGCCGTTGACACGCTCAGGCGACATCGCGTCGAGCAGGTAGGCCATGCGGTCGGATTCGAGGTAGAGGGCCAGTTCCAGCGCGTTCGCTGGCACGTCGATGACGTAGTTCGTCCGATCGTTGGTGGTCGATCCATTGTTGTTGCCGCCGGAGCCCTCGAGCAGCGTATCGAACTCGCCTTCCTTGACGTTCTTCGAGCCTTCGAACATCAGGTGTTCGAAGAGATGAGCAAAGCCGGTGCGGCCGCGGCGCTCGTTGGCGGAGCCGACGTGGTACCAGACGTTAACGGCCACGACCGGAACCGTCTGTCCTGGTGAAGGATCACCGTCAGGCCGTTCGCGAGCGTGAACAAGCGGTAGGGGACTGCGAGTCGCGGCGGCGATGGCGTGGCCGCGGTATCGGACGCTCTCCCCACGTCGGCCGTTGGCGAGCTCTGAGTAGACGCGGAAGATGAAGGAGTCGGCGACTGGGCGCTCAGCGGTATTGCCGCCAGCACGACCGCCAGCAAGATGTGAGGACGGCGCATCGAGGCCTCCTGAAGACCTTAAGGTACCCCACTTGCACTCGACGCAGACGGGGTTTGCTCATGGATGAGACACAAACGGATCCGGCATCGGACATTCGGCTGGCCCGTCATCGTCGCCGTAATCGTGCTGGCGCTCGTGCTCGGATACGTGCTTTTCTATGGGATCCGCCCTTAGACGGCTTTGATTTCGCGGGTGATCTCGTCGTCGCGGATCGACCCGGCTTCGTTGCCGCCGGCGTGGTCCTCGCCCGCGCGCTCAGCGCATCTGAAGTCTCGTAGGCTTCGCGCATCCAGCCGGTGAGCGGGGCCTCGACCTCGTCGCGATGTCGCACCCGCACCATGTGCGCAACCTTGACGCGCGACGCCGGGGTCGCGCGCGTGATCTGAGGTGCCGTGATCGTCCGGCCGAGGAAGAAACAGACCTCGAGGTACTTGCGTTTCGGTCGGACGAAGCAGTAGCACGCCTTCCGCGAAAACATGATCGAGTTGAGCGACGCGTAGGTTCTCTGCTCGCCGAACTCGATCGCAGTGTCACGCAGGCGTTCCCACGCGTCGCGAAGGTCTTCTGGCAAGTCTGCGGTCAGCGCGGCTTCGGTTGTCGTCCAGCAGTCGTGCGGCTCGCCCGACTCCACCCATTGCTTGCAGTGATAGCACTCGTGCCCGGGCATTTCGTCACGGTTGGGAGGTGCCGGCCGGCGGGCGCTTGATGGTGTCGATCTTCTGCTGCACCCGCGGATTTGGCGCGTCCGTCTGTACCTGCTGGAGCAATGCGATGGCCCCTTCACGCTGGCCGGTGGCGACCAGCGCATCGGCGGTCAACATCGCGTGACGCACGCGGATGAACCGGTTGTCAGCCGGCGGATGGATCGCCTGGAGTTGACCCAGTGCCGTGGCGGCGTCCTTGCGGTCGATCAGCACCGACTCGGCGCGTGCCAGCGACACCTCGAGGTCGTCGGGAAACCGCTGCGCCGCCTCCTCGAGCAGAGCATTGGCTGCTTGTCCACGTCCGGCCTTCCGCTCGACCATTGCCTGCTGGTACAAGCCCGCCTTCAGCAGATTGCCAACTCCGGCGGCGTCACCGGTGCGCGTGCCGACTCCACCCGCATAGCCGTACACGATCTCGCCCCCGTGTTCGCCGGCTTCGTACAGCGCCCCGAGTCCGATTACGCCGACGAGAGCAGACGCGATGAGGGCATAGCGCATCCGTGCGGCATTGCGCGACAGCAGCAAGGCGGCCAGCTCGATCAGGAACACGATGACGAAGATGTTCCGCGCACGTTCGCCCCATTCCTCATGTTCCGTCACGACGGCGCGCAAGCCGGGCATGGCTTCGACCGGCCCATGCGCCGCGTCCCCGGTGAAGGCGGCGGCCACTGCCGCGATCATCCCGAGCGCCAGGAGCGTGAACGCCATCGGCCCGATAAACGCGATGCGCTCCCTCGTCAGGAGCGATATGGCACGAAACGCGACGCCAACGAACAGCAAGGCGATCGCGAAGTGGACGACTTCCGGGTGCAGCGCTCCCATGCCCGACATTCTAATCGTCGCTCGCGTTCCACGTCGTGAGCCGACATTCTTGCGGTCTGCACATTCCACGGCAGAGGGATGTATGCAGAGCGTCGTCCGTGTCAGCGTTGGTGCCACCTGCCTGGCTTTCGCGTTGTTCCTGCCGGCTGCTGCCGCCGCGCAGGGGAATCAGTCGATTGTCTTGCGCGATCCGGATCCGCCCGGGTGGGACGTTGCCGGCCACATGGCCTGGTTGACGGTGGACAACGGTCCCGGCGTGTCGGCCTGGAATCGCTGGTACGACGTCGCGACGGTCGGCGCGTCGGCCGGGCGTTTCATCGGATCGCACGTCAAGGTCGAATTCGACGCCGCTACCTCGACCGCCGCTGACGTGTACGTGGAGCACACCGTCACCGTCCCCACCCAGCCCTATCCAATCTTTTACGCCCAGCCTGAACGACTGCGGATGACGACGCTTTCGGGCGGTGTGTCGTATCAGTTCTTCGACAACCGCTGGTTCCACCCCGTCGCCGGCGGCGGCGTGGAAGCCGCTCGCGAGACGAGGACGATTGATTCTCCGGCCGTTGGGCCGGTCCTCCCCGCAGCGATTCCTCTGGACCCCCCGGGCACGACCGCGTCCTGGCAGACCCGCCCGTTCGGCTCGGTCGGCTTCAAGTGGTTCGTCAGCGAACGCGCGTTCATTCGCAGCGACGTCCGAACGACGTTCGACTCAGCCGGCGTGGCGCAGCTGTCATGGCGCACCGGCTTTGGCGTCGATTTTTGAGGAGAGTGTTATGCGAGCGAAGAAACGTGCGCTTCCACCGGTGTCCGCTGTCTCGAGGGTACTGTGTGCGGCGGGGTTAATTGTCGTGATGCCCTGGACCGCGTTGGCGCAGCAGGCGAGTGGAGACGTGTGGCGAGGCCTGGCGCAGCAGTTGGGCGCCGGGACTGAAGTCAACGTGCGCTTACAGAACGGCCAGCGTTTCGCTGCCACGTTGCTCGACGCGCGACCCGACGCGCTCGTTCTGCAGCCGCGCACGCGTCGGCCGGTGCCGGTTCAGCCGATCAGCTACGACGCCATCGTGGTGCTCGAACGGCGCGACCACCACGGCATGGGCGCGGCAAAGGCGGCCGGTATCGGCATCGCCGCCGGTGCCGGCACGTTCCTCGCGATCCTGGCTATTTTCGCCGCGACACTCGATTAGGAAGGGGGCAGGGGACCAGGGGACCAGGGGGCAAGGGACGAGGGGGCAGGGGACGAGGGGCGAGGGGCGAGGCGCGGGGTATGCCTCGGTCAGCCGCTTCGAGAAGGCATGAAGCACGCCGCCGCCTGCCCCCTTCTCATCTCACCCGATCTATGACCTGATTCAGCGTGGGACTCGGCCGCATCGCCGCCGACAGCTTCGCGGGATCGGGGTGATAGTAACCGCCGATCTCGACCGGCTTGCCTTGCACGCCGTTCAACTCGCCGACGATGGTCGCTTCGTTGTTCTCGAGTTCCGCCGCGACAGGCCCGAACGCCATGCGCAGGTCGGCGTCCTTCTGCTGATCCGCGAGCGCGCGCGCCCAGTACATGGCCAGGTAGAAGTGGCTGCCGCGATTGTCGATCTCTCCGACTTTGCGCTGCGGCGATTTGTCGTTCTCGAGGATCTTTCCGTTGGCACGGTCCAGTGCCGTGGCCACCGCCAGCGCCTTCGCGTTGCCGGTCTTCGTGCCGAGGTCCTCGATCGATACCGCGAGTGCGAGGAACTCGCCGAGCGAGTCCCAACGCAGGTAGTTCTCCTGCAGGAACTGCTGGACGTGCTTCGGTGCCGAGCCGCCGGCGCCGGTTTCATACAGACCCCCGCCGGCCAGCAGCGGAACGATCGACAACATCTTGGCGCTCGTGCCGAGCTCGAGGATCGGGAAAAGGTCGGTGAGATAGTCGCGCAACACGTTGCCAGTCGCCGAAATCGTGTCCAGCCCGGCGCGGACCCGTTTGAGGGTGGCGGTGGTGGCCTCCGCCGGCGATTTGATGGTGAGATCCAGCCCGGTGGTGTCGTGATCCTTCAGGTACTCGTGCACCTTCGCGATCACATTGCGATCGTAGGCACGTTGGTCATCGAGCCAGAAGATCGCCGCATGGCCGGTGGCACGAGCCCGATTGACCGTGAGCTTGACCCAATCCCTGATCGGCAGATCCTTGGTCCGGCCCATGCGCCAGATGTCGCCCGCTTCGACCGGATGTTCGAACACGACCTGTCCGGTTTGGTTGACGACGTGCACGCGTCCGGCGGCGCGGACTTCGAAGGTCTTGTCGTGCGACCCGTATTCCTCTGCCGCCTGCGCCATCAGGCCGACGTTCGACACCGTTCCCATCGAGGCCACGTCGAAGGCACCGTTTGCCTTACAGTCGTCGATGACGGCCTGGTAGACCGAGGCGTAACAGCGATCCGGGATGAGCGCTTTCGTGTCGTGCAGCTTGCCGTCCGGCCCCCACATCTGACCGGAGGCGCGGATCGCCGCCGGCATCGACGCATCGATGATGACGTCGCTGGGAACGTGCAGGTTGGTGATTCCCTTGCTCGAATCGACCATTGCCAGCGCCGGGCGAGTCGCATAGACGGCCTGAAGGTCGGCTTCGATTGCCGCACGCTGCTCATCAGGCAGCCTTCGTATCTTGGCGTAGACGTCACCGATGCCGTTGTCTGGTGAGACGCCGAGCGATTCGAACGTGGCGGCGTGCTTGTCGAAGACGTCCCGGTAGAACGCCCGCACCGCGTGTCCGAACATGATGGGATCGGACACCTTCATCATGGTCGCCTTCAGGTGCAGCGAGAGCAGCACCCCGTCCGCCTTCGCCTCATCGATTGCCTTGGCGTAGAACGCCTGCAATGCGCGCACGTTCATCGTCTGCGCCGCAAGGATGTCGCCAGCGTCTACGGCGACCGATTCCTTCAGCACCGTCGTCTGACCATGGCTATCGGTAAGCTCGATCCGCAGTGTGCCTCGAGTTGTGATGACGGCCGACTGTTCACTCCCGAAGAAGTCGCCGCCAGACATGTGCGCCACGTGCGTCTTTGAGTCCTTGTTCCACTTGCCCATCGAGTGTGGATGCGTGCGGGCGTACTCCTTCACGGGCGTCGCGACCCGGCGATCCGAGTTGCCTTCCCGCAACACCGGATTGACCGCGCTGCCGAGCACCTTCGCATAGCGCGCCTTGATCTGCTTCGCCTCGTCAGTCTGCGGGTCCTCGGGGTAATCGGGCAGCGGATAGCCCTGCTGCTGCAGCTCCTTGATCGCGCCTTGAAGCTGGGGCACGGAGGCGCTGATGTTCGGCAGCTTGATGATGTTCGCCTCCGGGGTCTTGGCCAGCTCGCCCAGCTCCGCCAGGTCGTCTGATTGACGCCGGTCCGCCGGCAGGTACTCGGGGAAGTTGGCAAGGATCCGTCCTGCCAGCGAAATGTCGCGGGTTTCCACCACGACACCGGCCGCTCGCGTAAACGCCTGGATGATCGGCAGCAGGGAATAGGTGGCGAGCGCCGGGGCTTCGTCGGTGTGCGTGTAGATGATCTTGGCTGTGCTCATGTCTCTCCGGACAAACCTAGATTGTCCTTCAAGTCGGGGTTGCGGGTAACATTTGACGATCCTTGTGTTCACGCTTCGCGGTTCTCGCTTCTCGGTTCGTGTTCCAGTTCGGTTCGGAGTTCGGAGTTCGGGGTTCGGGTTCGGAGTTCGGGGGTTCGGGGGTTCGGGGGTTCGGAACTATGCGGCCGAAGCGATCCGCGATCGAACGTCGAACCTGAACCTGGAACCCGAACCCCGAACCCCGAACCCCGAACCGAACCTGAACACGAACTGAGAAGCGAGAACCGAGAAGGGTGAACTGCTCCTCTTCCCGATGCCCGATTCCACACCCCTTGTCGCCGTCGTCATGGGCTCCTCGTCTGATTGGGAGACGATGAGGCACGCCGTTGAAATGCTGGAGCGCCTCGACGTGCCGCATGAACGGCATATCGTGTCGGCGCATCGCACGCCGGCGTGGCTCGCGGAGTTCGCCAGCGGGGCGGAGGGACGCGGCGTCGAAGTCATCATTGCCGGCGCGGGGGGTGCGGCGCATCTGCCCGGGATGGTCGCGGCACAAACCGTCCTGCCGGTGCTCGGGGTGCCGGTCCAGAGTGGCGCGCTGCAAGGCCTCGACTCGCTGCTCTCGATTGTCCAGATGCCCGGCGGTGTCCCCGTCGGGACGCTGGCCATCGGCAAGGCGGGCGCGACGAATGCGGCATTGCTGGCGGTGGCAATCCTGTCGAACTCCAGGAAGGATCTGCGCGAACGGCTGCGCGCGTTTCGCGACGCGCAGACGCAGACCGTCCTGCAGGAACGCCTGCCGTGACCGTGCGCACCTCCAGTGCGCATGCGCGCGTGATTCCGCCTGGGGCGGTGCTGGGCGTGCTGGGCAGCGGCCAGCTCGGACGCATGTTCACCATTGCGGCCCGCCGGATGGGCTATCGAGTCCACACGTTTTCTCCCGACGAACTCTCGCCGACCGGCCAGGTGGCGGATGTCGAAGTGACTGCGTCCTACGATGATCTCGACGCGCTGCGTGCTTTCGCCCGTCAGGTTTCGGTGGTGACCTTCGAATTCGAGAACGTGCCGGCCGAAGCCGTCTCGGCGATCGAGGCGATCGTCCAGGTCCGGCCCTCTGGAGCCGCGCTCCATGTGTCGCAGCAGCGAGCGCGCGAGAAAGAATTTCTCGCCACCCACGGCATTCCCACGGCGCCGTTCGCGCGCGCGGTCACGCTCGACGAGCTCTGGGACGGCGTCGCCCGGATCGGCACGCCGGCTGTGATCAAGACCGCCGCCTTCGGTTACGACGGTAAGGGCCAGCACAAGATCACCACGCCGGCGGACGTCGAGCACCTCTGGACCGCCATCGGTCGTCAGGAAGCGGTGATCGAGAAGCTCATTTCGCTGCAGGCCGAGGTATCGGTGATCGCGGCGCGTGGACTCGACGGGGCGGTCGCTCACTATCCGCTGTTCGAGAATCGTCATCGCAATCACATCCTCGACGTGACCACGTCTCCCGCGGCCGTTTCTCAAGCCGTGGCGCGCCAGGCCGTGGAGATCACCCGCACGATCCTCGAAAGCCTGCAGTACATCGGCATCCTCTGCGTCGAATTCTTCCTGAGCACGGATGGTGAGCTGCTGGTCAACGAACTCGCTCCGCGCACGCATAATTCAGGTCACCTGACGTTCGATGCGTCCGTGACGAGCCAGTTCGAGCAGCAGGTGCGCGCGGTGTGCGGTCTGCCGCTTGGATCGACCGAATTGCTGCGTCCCGCGGCGATGGCCAACCTGCTCGGTGAACTGTGGAGCGACAGCGAACCGAACTGGGCGGCGGCATGTCGCAACCCTGACGTCAAGCTGCATCTCTACGGCAAGGAGGAGCCGCGTCCAGGGCGAAAAATGGGCCACCTGACCGCGATGGGTCGCTCCGTCGACGAGGCGATGGATCGAGTGGTCTCGGCTCGGGACGCGCTGCTGATTTGAACTACCGGTTCGGAGACTTCACGCTCGATTCCCTGACGCGTCAGCTGACACGCGACGGCGCCGTGTTGCCGCTCTCCGATCGCCACGTCGACGTCCTCCTGTGCCTGCTCGCACACCCGAACGAAGTCGTCGGAAAGGATGCGCTCGTGCAGGCGGCGTGGTCCGACGTCGCGGTCACCGATAACAGCCTCGAACAGGCGATCTCGAATCTGCGCCGCGCCGGCGTGTCAATCGACACGGCTCCGCGCCGCGGTTATCGATTCACCGGCAGCGTCGATCGTGAAGCGAGCCGCCACAGCGACGCCGAACTCGACGCGCTGCTGGCTCCTCACCGCGCGTGGCTCGAAGGGCGGGCGGCCCTCGAAACCCTGTCGGTGCAGCGGGTCGCTGGCGCGGAGCGCGCATTCCGCATCGTTCTCGATGCCGCGCCCGACCATGCGTCAGCCCACGTCGGCCTTGCCAACGCTCTGGCGTTCCGGTTCGAGGCGTCGCGACTGGATGAACAGCCTGATGCAGGTCGCGCTCGCGGCGGCGATGCCGCCTGCGCGTCAGGCCTGTCGATTGCAACCGCAGTGGGCCGAGGCATGGGCCACTCTGGGTTTCGTGCTTCACCGGGCGGGCCAACGCGAGGAGGGGATTGCCGCCGTCCGGCGCGCGGTCGATCTCGAGTCCGACAACTGGCGGCATCATCTGCGTCTGGCTTTCGTCTGCTGGGGCGAGGCGCGCCTTCGCGCGGCTCAGCGCACGCTGCAATTGATGCCAGGACTGGCGCTGGCGCACTGGCTCGCTGCCAGCGTCCACGTTGCGCGGCAGGCGTTCGACGCCGCCGATCGCGAGCTGTCAGCCGGCGTGACCGCTCAGGACGATCAGGTGACGGGGGCCATGTTCAGAGGAGTCGGTCTGCACTGGCTGACCGGTTTGCTGCGATTGACGCAGGGCGACGCCGCCGCCGCCGAACACCATTTCGATCGCGAACTGCAGTTCGAGGACGCCGGGCACTTGTACGCGCGCGAGTGCTGCACTGCGACGTGGTACGCGAAGGGGTGCCAGGCCGTTCATCGCGGCGATCCTGCGGCAGCAGGCCTCGCTTTCGCGGAGGTGATGCGGCGCATCCCGCGCCATCCGATGGCGATGGCGGCGGATGTATCCAGCAACGGACCGTCCGATCAGGATCTTGTCGAAAGGCTCCAATCGCTCGCGGGTGGAGGTCACGCCGTCGATGCGATGCTCGCCCGCGCGGTGCGCCGGGTTGCACGTGGAGAGGAGCCGGATGTGCTCGCCGTCCGCACCGCCCTCCATGAGGCGCCACCCGGGGCGGCTGCCTGGCACCTTCCCGTCGACCCGATGCTGCGGCCGACGAACGACGTCGGTTGGAGCCCTGTGCTCGCTCTGCTGCGCTCCCGCGCCGCGTGAATTTGTCGTATTCAGATTTTTTCAGTCTCCCGTCAGGACTTTCGATCCGCCCTTCGGGCACGCTGGTGGCCAGGAGGTCGCGATGCGCATCCTGTTGGTCCTTTCACTTCTGGCGATCGCTTCACCGGCGGCGGCACAGGCGGCGCCTTCATCGCCCTGTGTGCCATCGAGTCATGTCGACAAAGTGATCGTGACGATGGCTGATCGGACGATCCGGCGGGGCTCGCTTCTGTGCATCGGCGCGGACGAGTTGATGGTGGCAGGGGAGGCCGGGGTAAACCGCTTCCATCTGGACGAGGTCTGGAAAGTGAGGAAAGCGGCGGACCCCATCTGGGACGGCGCGCTCAAGGGGGCGGCATTCGGGCTGCTGCCGCTGATATTTGGTTGCCCGGCGCAGTGCATCCTGCGGACTACGGCTGGCTACGGGTTGCTCGGTCTGGCGATCGACGCGATCGACACGAACAGAGACTCGCTCTACAGTTCGGCCCACCCTCAACAGGGGTCGGTCGCCTGGCGCGTGCGGTTCAGATGACCCGATTCGGGCGTCGCGTTTGCACTGAGCGGCGGCATGCGTCGCGTAGTCGTTCTGGTCGCCGCGATCGTGGTCAGCCTTCCCTGGTGGCGAGGGACTCCGATCGCCAGCGCGCCGGCAGATGCGGTCGAGCCGGCCCTGGCGCGCTTCATCTCGCGACCGGACGAACCCGTGAAGGAATACCGCGCGATTCGCCACATGGAGGCGCAGAATCACCGCTTCAACCTGCGTGGCAGCCTCGACGCCGTCACTTCGCTCGACGCGGACGGCCGGTTCAGCTACACGGTCCTTCGTGAGGAAGGATCGGATTACATCCGCAACAAGGTATTGCGCGCCATCCTCGAGAACGAGGAGAAGTTGTTTGCCACAACGGATCCGTCCCGCGCCGCGCTCACGCCGCTCAACTACGAGCTGAACGCGGCCGCGCCTGCCGAACCGGGCCTCGTCAGGCTGCTGGCCAAGCCGCGACGCCGCGACATCTCACTGGTGGAGGGATCGGTGTTCGTCACGAGCGATGATGCCGACCTGGTGCGCGTAGAAGGCCGACTCGCCAAGAACCCGTCCTTCTGGACCACGCGGGTTGACGTCGTTCGCAGATATGAGCGCTTGAGTGGTATTCGCGTACCGATTCGCCTCGACACCACGGCACAGATCCGGGTCGCCGGCGCCTCGACGATGTCGGTGGTGTATGACTACGAAATGGTGAATGGAGTGACGATCGAGTAACTCTCAATTCAGAATTCAGAATTCAGAATTCTGAATTCTGAATTCCCTAAGGCACCAGCGTCAGCGAGTGCTCGCTCGGTCCCGGCATCAACGGCGTCGCGTCGCCACGTACCCACGCCGGATGTGAGTTGCCGTAGTACGGCGAAAGCGGATGGCCGCTTTGCCCGGTCGGCATCTGCATCACGCCTTCCTGCTCGCGTCCCGGCGAGACGATCATCCGTTCCGACGGAGCGTTCGCGTTCCAGTGCATGTTCGGCGTGTAGAGATCACCGGGGAGAGGCTCGACCGGCATGTCGAGCCAGCGCCAGAGGAACGGCAGCGCGCTCGAGAGCGGGTGACGATATGCCGTCTGGTCGAACTCGTCCCATCGCCGATCGACCAGCGGTCCGCTGTGATCGCGATGCACCCGGGCGACAACCTCGTCGATGCTCGCAAGCAGCAGATCGTCCCAGGTTGCGAACGCTGGATCGAGCAGGTGCGACGGCCGTTCCGCGATCAGCTTCCAGATTGGCCCCTCCCGCAGCCGAATGGTCCGGTAGTCGAATTCGGCGTCGGCTGCGTAGCACTCGGAAAGCAGGAAACCGAAGATGCGCTCCGAAACCTGCTCGCGAAACATCCGGGTCAGACGGTACGCCGCATTGTCCGCAGTGACGCGGCCGATCCAGCCGTGCTCGACGACCGAGCGGAATTCCGCCCGGTCCGGGTGATCGCGCACCGCCGCGGACGAGAGGGTCCGAAGAACGAGGTTGTGCCAGCGGTCGAGGAACGTCGCACTCGCATCGAGCTGGATGTCGAGCAGATCGCGAATGCCGAATCGTTCGCGTCCGAACAACCGGTCGCGGATGATCCGGGCCCGCGAGCCGATTTCCCAGTTTCCATGACCGAGTGGACGAAGGTGTTCACCGCCCGCCACTCTTGCGTTCGCCGTCCAGATTCGGCCTGATGGGGGATCGATGAGCCGCGGAGCCTCGGCAGTCGAGAGCCAACCTGCCCATCCCGCGGTTCCGTCAGCCCACGAAAGCGGCACCTCGCCGTCCGTCCCGAAGCGACGCGGAAGGGCTCCGAAGATGCTCCAGCCGATCCGACCGGTGCGGTCGGCCGCCACGATGTTCTGACCGAGGGCGCCGGCGCCGTTCGCTTCGTCGAAGGCCTCATCGATCGTTTGCGCCGACTCGAATGGCGTCATCGTGCTGGCGAGCTGTTCGGCTGAATGCGCGACCCAGCGAAGTGCCCGCAGCCTTCCTTTGAAATCCGGCTGGATGACCGGTCCCCAGATCGTCCAGGTCGACCGGCAGATGATCGGCGCCGGCGCCGGACACGTTGATGACTTCGTCGAAGTGCTCGAAGCGTTGCCATCCGCCGGGAGTGCGGTATGCATCCGGGTGCATCGAATCGGTCTCGAGCAGCAGGACGTCGGCGAGATCCGCATAGCTGTTCGTGAATCCCCAGGCCACATGGGTGTTGCTGCCGATGACCATCGCCGGGTGGCCCGGCAGTGTCGCGCCGACCAGCGCGTGCGGACGCGGGTCGCTCCAGTCGTAGGCTGCCCGATACCACGTGTTCGGGACGCGAACGGTCAGATGCATGTCGTTGGCGACCAGTGCGTTGCCGCTCTCGGTCAAGCGGCCGGCAACTGCGAAGCTGTTGCTGCCAACGGCGGCATCACGATCAACTCCCGATTCCCAACGACTTTCGCTCGACCAACTCCCAATAACGGCAGCGAGCAACGTTGGGAGTTGGGTGTTGGGAGTTGGGAGTTTGGAAGGCTCCGGCCGTGGCGGCGGAAGCTCGATGGAAGGCTTGCCGTATCGACGCGCACGCAGGTTGTAGACCTCCGGCCCGGGAATCGGCGGAACCTCGAGCGCATCGCCCTCGATGGGGCTGTCCCACTCGCTGCCTCGCGGCAGCAGGAACTCGGCCATGGGAGCCGGCAGCAGCTCGTGCATCGTTGCCGCGGTCGTGTCGTACCAGCCTTCGCTGTCCTGCAGCGTCAGGAACATGGAGAGCACGACGAGGAGCGTATCTTCCTCGGCCCAGTTCGCCGGCCGTTGGCGCAGGAGCAGATATTCGAACGGCGGAGCGGAGAGCTGGGCGAGGCCGGCGTTGACTCCGCCGACGTAGGCCCGCAGGACGTCGCGGTCCTGCGGACGGAGCAGTGAGACCGCCTGTCGCGCCTCGGCGCGAAACCGGTGCAGTCTCGCTCGCCGGTCTACCGGCAAGGCACGCGCGCCGACCAGTTCGGCAAGCTCACCCGCGGCGCGGCGCCGGGCCAGGTCCATTTGAAAGAATCGATCCTGCGCGTGCAGGAAGCCCGTGGCTCGCGCCACGTCTTCGCGCGAGGTGCCGCGGATGGTCGGGATGCCAAGCGCATCTCGTGTGATCGTGACCGGTTGATGCAGGCCCGTGATGTGGACCCGTCCATCGAGGATAGGCAGGCTGTTGTGGAGCTGTCCGCGAAACCACCACCAGCCGGCGCCGCAGCCGCCGGCAGCCAGCAGCAGGACGACCGCGACCGCCCTTGCGGCGTGCCGACGCATAATGTGCATCTTAACGATGCCGACGAAAACGCGGTACGGTGACAGCCCCTGGTCGTTTGCATTTCCCGACTCACGACGGCCCAATTACCCCAGACTCCGCGGCAGTCTTCAACGCGATGTGGTGATCATCGGTGCCGGTCTCACCGGTATCGCCACGGCCTACGCGTGCGCGATGGCTGGATTGAACACGACGGTGCTCGAGGCGAACCGCCTTGGCTCCGGCAGCGCCGGGCGAAGCGCAGGCCTGTTGCTGCCTGAGCCCGGGCCCTCCTTCCGGGTCCTGCAGCAGGCGCACGGCCTCCGGGCGGCGAGAACCGTGTTCGAGACATGGCGGCGCGCGTCACTCGACGCGGCGGCCTTACTGCGACGCCTGTCGATTCAATGCGCGCTCGAGCCGCTCGAGAGCGTGACGATCTCCCGGGAGGAGAAGACGCTGCGCCGTGAATTCGACACACGGGAAGCAGGTGGTCTCGACGGGCGCTGGCTGCCCGCGAAATCGCTGCGGTCGTCACTGCAACTCGACGCTGCCGCGGGAATCAAGCGTGCTGACGCATCCGGTCTCGATCCCTACCGCGCCTGCGTGGGACTCTCGCTGGCGGCGCGGAGGCGCGGTGTCAAATTCGCGGAGCAGACTCCGGTTCGAAAAGTGACGTTCGGCCGCAACGGCGTCGACGTCGTTGCGGACGATCTCGTCGTCAAGGCGACGACCGTCATCGTGACGACAGGAATTGCCACGAGTGAATTCAAGCCGCTGAAACGTCATTTCGATCGGCGCGAGCGCTATCTGGTACTGTCCGAGCCAGTCCCGGCGAAGATCCGTAAACAGTTGCTGCCGGCCGGCATGACCGTGCGGGACGCCCATACGCCATCCCACCGGATTCGTTGGACGTCGGACAATCGCCTGCTGGTGGCCGGCGCGGATCAGGCTGAGACGCCGCCGCGGAACCGGCCGGCAGTCCTGGTGCAGCGCACCGGTCAGCTGATGTACGAGTTGCTGACGATGTATCCGGCGATCTCCGGGCTGCGCCCGGAGTTTGGGTGGGATTCGGCTTACGGTGAAACGGCGGACGGCCTTCCGTACATCGGGCCCCATCGCAATTACCCGCACCACCTGTTCGCGCTTGGTGGGTCGGGCGACTCGGTCACCGGTGCGTTCCTGGCGGCACGAATTCTCGCGCGGGCGGTAACCGGGACGGCCGCCAGGGGAGACGAGGTCTTCGGGTGGACACGGTGAGCGTCGAACCGGTCGACCTGCTCGCAATCGGTCCGCACCCCGATGACATCGAAATTGGCATCGGCGGGATCGTCGCCAAACATGCCGCGCTCGGCGGGCGCGTCGGGCTGTGCGATCTCACGGCCGGTGAAATGGGCAGCAATGGAACCGTCGAGGAACGGCTGGCCGAAGCCGAATCCGCACGCGCCGTCCTCGGCGCGCACTGGCGCCTGAACCTGCGGCTACCCGATCGCGCCATTGGGTCTCATTCTTCGCACGGAGTCCAGATCGCCAGTTTGGTGCGGCAGGCGCGGCCACGCGTGGTGGCCCTGCCGTACTGGTCGGATCGCCACCCCGACCACGTCACCTCGAGCCACGTGTTGACGAACGCCGTCTTCAACGCCGGCTTGCGGCGGTTCGAGGCCGACGGTCCGGCGTGGAAGCCCGAGTGGGTGTGCTATTACTTCATCAACGACTCGGTGCCCCCCTCCTTCGTGGTTGACGTCAGCGATCATTACGAAACCAAACGCCGGGCGCTGGCGTCCCACGTCTCGCAGTTCCGTCCTGCCGCACCGGACGCCGTGCCGACCCGGCTGACGGCTGCGACGTTCTCGCAACTGATCGAGAGCCGCGACGCGCAATTCGGCGCGCTCGCCGGCGTCGCCTTCGCCGAGGGGATCGTCGTCCGCGAACCGGTCGTGCGGCGGAACCTGCTTCGTTACTGAGGAATCGTGCACATCGGGATCGTCTGTTACGCGTCGGTTGGCGGCAGTGGCATCGTCGCGACGGAACTCGGCAAGGCTCTCGCGTCGCGAGGGCACCAGGTTCACTTCATCAGCACCGAAACCCCGTTCCGGCTGGGTGAGTTTCAGGCGGATCTCTCCTTCCACCAGGTCCTGACGCCGACGTATCCGCTCTTCCGCGAGCCGCAGTATCTGTTGTCGCTGGCCAACAAGATCGTGCAGGTCTCGCGAGAGTTCGAGCTTGACGTGGTCCATGCGCATTACGCAGTGCCGCACGCCACTGCGGCGTTCCTGGCGCAGCAAGTGCTGGCCGGACGGCCGGGCCGGACCCCGCGGGTGATCACGACGCTGCACGGCACCGACATCACGCTGGTCGGGAGCGATCCGTCGTACTCGGAGATCGTCGCGTTTTCGATTCAGCACTCGAACCGCGTGACGGCGGTGTCCGAGAGCCTGCGCGCCTCGACCTACGATCAGCTCGGCGTCGCGCGCGAGATCCACGTCATCCCGAACTTTCTCGACTGCGCGATTCACCATCGGAGCCCGCGGCCGGAACTCCGCAAGCGATTCACACAGGGAGACGATCGAACGAAGATCGTCGTGCATATTTCCAATTTCCGCCCCGTGAAGCGAGCCGACGCCGTCGTGCGGATCTTCGACGCCATCAGGAAACGGGTGCCGGCGCGGCTGCTGCTGGTGGGCGACGGCCCGGACCTCCGTGCCGCCAATCGGCTCGCCCGCGACCTCGGGATCTGGAACCTGGTTGACGCCGTGGGTGCGCAGGAGGAAGTCCTGCCATTACTGTCGATCAGCGATCTCTTCCTCCTGCCTTCGGCGCAGGAAAGCTTCGGACTCGCCGCGCTCGAAGCGATGGCCTGCGAGGTTCCGGTGATTGCCTCGCGTGTCGGCGGCCTCCCCGAAGTGATCGAAGACGGTGTGACCGGCTTCCTGCATCCGCCGGACGCGCTCGACGAGATGGCCGAGAGCGGCGTCAACCTGTTGACCGATCCAGATCTGCACGCCCGGATCGCCGCCGCCGCCTGCCGCCGCGTCCGCCATCACTTCTGCGTCGAGCGCGTCGTCCCGATGTACGAGCGCTGCTACGCGGACGCCGTCGATTCGTAACCGCGAACGCCTCGAACGCCTCGAACGGCTCGCACGATCTATTCGAACTGCACCAGCTTCTTGAACGTTGCCAGCATCCAGCGATAGCCGTCGGGGTCGATCACCGAGGCCACTCGGTCGCCCCACGGCTTGTCCTCGGCCTCAGTGACGCCGGCGCCGGCCTCGCGTGCGCGCGCGGCAGCGCGATCGACATCTTCGACGTAGGTGTACAGCGCTGGTGCGCCGTTGGTCGCCGTGGCCTGATCGCCTTTCTGAATCAACATGACCACTGAGTTGCCGTGACGCATTTCGGCATAGCGAGGCTGGCTGCCCGGCTCGCCCAGGACGACGCCCCGAGCGAATCCAAAGGCGCGCTCGAGAAACTCGATCGAGGCTCCCACGTTTTCCACGGCGAGATAGCTGTTGACCGCATGCATTCCGGGTGCAAGTCCGCTGCTTTCAGGTCTTGCTCGCAACGTCGAAGCGGTCGCGACGGGTCGACTCGGTCGTGATGTGCGGCTCGCCCGGCCGGCTGCCGTTTTTCTGGAGGAGGCGGGTGTGGCGCGTCGGCGCGCTGTCATTCCGTGGATGATAGTGACCGGTGTCATCGACGTCCAGCCTGCTTCGTCAGGACGCTGCGCGCGCGAACGACCGTTGCGACGTCCTCATCATCGGCGCGGGACCCGCCGGATCCGCCGCGGCGCGGATTCTGAGCCGTGAAGGCGTCGACGTCGTTCTTGTCGATCAACGGACCTTCCCGCGCGACAAGGTCTGCGGCGACGGACTGATCAGCGACTCGCTGCAGGCGCTTTCAGTGCTCGGCCTTGATCAGGACGTGCGTCGCGAGGCCTGGTATGGATCCGAACTGCGCCTTTACTCGCCCGACGGCACTCACGTGTCGCTGCACGGGGAGTTCGCCTGCCTGCCCCGCGAACGGCTCGACGCGATCCTGCTCGATGCCGCGGTTGCCGCTGGCGCGAGATTCGTGCACGGCGCCGGCAGAACGCCGCTGCTCGACGGAGGGCGAGTCGTCGGCGCCTCCGTGACGGCGGAACGCGTCGAGCGGCCGATACGGGCACGCGTCACGATCCTCGCGGCTGGAGCCAACCTGACGACGCTGAAGGCGTTCGGAGTGCCAGGGCCCATGAAACCGGAGGCCGTGGCCGGCCGCGCCTATTTCCAGGCGCCGGCGACGCTCGGGAGCGAGATCGAGCACCTCGTCATTGCGTATCAACGTGACTGGTGTCCCGGGTACGGCTGGATCTTCCCGGCCCCTGGAAGACGCTTCAATATCGGCGTCGGCCTGTTCGGCGCCACGGCCGCTCGCGGAGGACTGCATCAGTTCTTTGACTCTTTCTGCCGCACCTTTCCACCGGCAACGCGGCTGCTGGCCGGCGCGACCTGCGTGCGCCCGTTTCGGGGTGCCCCAGTCCGGAGCGGCCTCGAGCAGTCATCGTTCGGCCGTCCGGGGCTGCTTGCGGTCGGTGAATCGGTAGCCACCACGTACTCCGCCACCGGCGAAGGTATTGGCAAGGCGATGGAGAGCGGAATCCTGGCGGCGGAGATGGCGATCGACGCGCTGCGCGGCGAGCGACCGATCGATCGGCTCGAAGATCACTACCGGGAAGAGTTCACGCGGCGATTCATGGGTCGGTATCGCGCGTATCGCGTCGCCCAGCGATGGGCGTGCCGCCCACTCATCCTCAACTTCCTGGCGCGGCGGGCAAATGCAGGCAAATACGTCCAGGAAGAACTCGAGGCGTTGGTCGCCGAACGCGGCGGCGCGACGCTGTTTTCGGCGAGTGGCCTTCTCAAAGCGCTGTTTCGCTGACCTGGGACGTGACGCCTCGAGGGCGTTGACGACGGCTGGCCACCAGCTGGGCGCGACTACTCTCGGGGCCGCCGGCCGGATGCCGCGCCGTAGATCGACCGCAACGCTTCGTGCAACGCAGGATAGCGGAACATGAACCCACCAGCCATTGCGACTGCCGGCTTGACCCGCTGGCTGCTCAGAAGAGCCGTGTCCGCCAATTCGCCCAGAACCAGTCGGAGTGCGAATGCGGGCGCGGGGACGAAAGAGGGCCGACCCATCGCGGTGCCGAGTTCACGTGCGAGTTCGCTGTTCCTGACCGGTTCCGGCGCCGTGAGATTGAACGGCCCCGTCACGGTGGTCCGCTCCATGGCCCAGATCACCATCGCGATCCAGTCGTCCCGATGTACCCACGACACGAACTGACGGCCCGACCCGACTCGACCACCGGCGAACAACCGGAACGGGAGCGCCATCTGCGGCAGGGCACCACCGTCGGCGGCCAGCACGATGCCGGTTCGCAGCAGCACCACGCGCGTCACGTCAGCGATCGCATTCGCCTCCGCCTCCCACGCGACGCACACGTGCGACAGAAAGTCGGACCCCGCCGGATCTGCTTCCGTGACGATGTCATCGCCGCGATCGCCGTAGATGCCGACAGCGGAACCGCTGACGAATACGGCGGGCCGTACCGCGTCGCGAAGAACATTGGCGATGGCGCGGGTCGCCTGAACGCGACTCCGCAGAATCGCGTCCTTACGTGCCGGCGACCAGCGCCGGTCGGCGATGCCTTCGCCCGCGAGGTTGATCACGACGTCTGCTGCCTGAACCGCAGCAGCCCATGCGCCGCCGCTTGTTTCAGCAGACCACAGCAGCTCGCCCTCGCCGGCGGGTCGGCGCGTGAGCACGATCACCTGGTGTCCGCCGGCGCGGAGCGCGCTGGTCAATGCCCGACCCAGGAACCCGCTGCCGCCGCTGATCACAATGCGCATGTGTAGATGTCGCTGCCCAGGGGTTGCGCCCGTCGTTTAGGATGCCAGTACCTCGGCCCGCTTGCGCTAAGCTCCCGGCTCTGCGCCATCATGACGCGAATCGTCGAATGGAGACACAGATGCGAAACGCCCGCATCGTCGGCCGTCGTGACGTGCTTCGTAGTGTGACAGGTCTGGCGGCGGCGCTGGCCGCTGCCGCCTCGGATGGAACCCGTGCCTGGGCACAGGGCGGGGGAGCCGCAGCGGCCCCGCCGCCGCCAGCTCGCGGAACGCAGCTCGTGCTGCTTGGAACGCAGGGTGGCCCGAATGTGAACCTGCGCCGGAGCCAGGCATCGAACGCGGTGATCGTGGACGGCAGGCCGTACCTGGTCGATTGTGGATACGGCGCCGTGCGTGCGCTGGTCGCCGCCGGAATCGGCTACGCGCAGCTGGGCACCGCGTTCATCACGCACCTTCACGACGATCACATGGCGGACGTGGCAGCACTGTTGTCGCTGCAGTGGACCGGCAACAAGTCCCAGCCGACCGACGTCTACGGACCGTTCGGCACCGCGGCGATGGTCGAGGCCGCGATTGCGTTCACGAAAGCGAATACGGAGATCCGTGTCACGGATGAGGGTCGAACGCTCCGCCCGGAGCAGTTGTTCCACGGCCACGACATCGGCGCAGAATCCGCACCCGTGCAGGTTTTCAAGGACGATCGATTGATCGTCACTGCCGCCGAGAACACACATTTCCCGGATCGCGCGAAGGCCGCGATGCGCTACCGGTCAGTCGCGTATCGCCTGCAGACGGAGACGCGGGCGATCGTGATCAGCGGTGACACCGCTTACTCGAAGAACCTCGTGGCACTGGCCAGGAATGCCGACTTCTTCGTCTGCGAGATCATCGATCAGCCGCAATACGAAACGAACCTCGCGGCGGCGCAGCAGGCACGGGCGCAGGGTCGCGAGAACAGCATCGCGCAGCACGTCGTCGAGACGCATTCGAACAACGCAGACGTTGGACGGATGGCCGCCGAGGCGGGGGTCAAGACGGTGGTGCTGTCGCATCTTCTGCCCGGTAGCAACCGCAACAGCACGGCCGAGTACCCGGACAGCTCTTACATCGAAGGTGTCAGGAAAGCGTTCCAGGGTCAGGTCATCGTGGGACGTGACTTGATGGTCCTGTAGGGCGGGGCACCGTCACTCCCTTCGCCTGTGCCTCGCCCGCGGCGACATCGACGCGCGAGAGTACCGCCGCGCCGGCGATGAAGAAGAGGATCACCGAGATGACTGCGGCCCGGCTGCTGCCGGTCATCGTAACCGCCGCGGCAAAGACCAGGGGCCCGAAGATCTGCCCGAACTTTTCAAACACCGAGAAGAATCCGAAGTACTCCGACGACCGGTCGCGCGGGATCATCCTGGCGAAGAGCGATCGGCTGAGCGCCTGGCTGCCGCCCTGGACCATGCCGACCAGGAACGCCAGGACGAAGAAGTGCCACGTTTGTGACAGGAAGTATCCGATGAAGCTGACGATGGTGTAGACGAAGAGTGAGAGGAAGATCGCCGGCTTCGCGCCGATCCGTCCGGCGAGTGAGCCGAACAGAAACGAGAACGGAATGCCGACGAACTGCACCATCACGAACGCGGCGATCTGCGCGTTCGCGTCGATTCCGGCCTCGGCTCCGTAAATCGACGACATCCGGATCATCGTCTGGATCCCATCGTTGTAGAGCAGGAACGCGACGAGCATCAGCAGCGCGTTCGGATAGGAGCGGAGTTCACGCAGGGTTCGCCACGCCAGCTGAAACCCGACGGTCAGCAGGCTGCCGGCGGGTGCCTGTCCGGCAATGGCGGGCGGCTCGGGTACGCGGCGGAATAACGGAATCGAGAATAGCAGCCACCACGCTGCCACGCTGATAAAGGAGAGTTTCGTGGCGGCGGCGGCGTCGGGCAGGCCGAAGGTGTGCGGCGACAGGATCCAGACAAGATTAACGATGAGCAGGGCCCCGCCGCCGACGTAGCCGACGGCGTAGCCGGCGGTCGAAACACGATCGAGCTCCTCGGGCGCCGCCAGGTGGGGCAGCAGCGAATCGTAAAACACCAGGCTCGCCGCCATCGCGATGTTGCCGACGATGAAGACGGCCGCCGCAAATTCCCACTCACCGCGTCCGATGAACGCCATCATCGTCGTCGCGGTCACCCCGACGGCGAGCGAAAAACCGAGGAGCCGCTTCTTCGCGGCGCGATAGTCGGCGATGGCACCGAGTACAGGGCCGAGGATGGCAACCACGACGGCGGCGATCGTGCTCGCCCATGCGAAGCGCTGGGTTGCCGCCGTCGCCGGCAGTCCGGCGGCTGCGTAATCGGCGAAAAAGCGGGGGAAGACCGCCGTGATGACCGTGGTCTGGAACGCCGAATTCGCCCAGTCGTACATCGCCCAGGCCCGCAGTTCCGGTCGATGGAGTCCGAGCCGCTCGAGAAGTCGCATTGGGCCCGCTGCTTCAGGCGTGAGATTGTCGATTGACCAATTGGAGCATTGAAACATTCATTGAGGGATTCCCGGGCAGTTCGCTAAGACAATGCTCGATGTCGACGTTGGTCAATCATCAATCTCATTAGTACGTCGTCCGCGCTACCCACTCGCGCAGGAGGGAGTCGACGACGACGAACTGGCCGTCCTCCCTGTGAAGGAGGTCCTGCTTCATCAGCAGCGAGAGCGAGGTCTGAATTGTCGACGGGCTGCCGAGTCGATGCCGGAGACGGGTGTCGGCGGCGAGCAGCTCGCGGCCACCCTGCAGGACGACGGCGCGGAGCACGCCACGTTGCGCCAGCGTGAGTCGCTGCCAGATGGCCTCGAACACGGTGTCCTGTTCGGCGAGGAGCCGCGACAGGGTGTCGTGCAGGTGCTCGAGCCGCACCGCCCGGCCGCCGGAGACGCGGACGTCGTCCCACGTCTCATGGGCGAGCCGTTGCACGTCGTATGGGAGGTTGCCAGCGAGCTCGACGATCGCGTGCCCCAGTCCCGGCTCCGGCTTGATGCCGCTGCGACGGAAGCGTAGCTCGAGCCACTCGGAGAACACGCGTGGCGGGATCTTCTGCAACCGCATCACCGGTCCTGCCTTGTAGAACGGCCGCTTCGGCCCGACCATCTTTTCCATCAGGCTCGGCTCCGATCCGGCGAAGACGTATCCGACCTGGCGTTGCTGCTGGGCCGCGGCACGCAGCGCGTGCTCGACCGAGCCGCCGTTGTAGGCGTCGATCGCCTGGAATTCATCGAGGGCGACGATCACCCGACGCTTGCGCTCCGCGGCGAGGCGGCCGGGCAGCGCGAACACTTCGTTCGCCAGCTTGGCCACGTCGCGCGCGCTGTGCACCGCAGGAAAGGCAACCGACAGGCCGCCGCCGGTCAGTTTCGCGTCGAGCCGGAATTCCGGCCGCATCGCCCCGAGCGCCTCACTGAGCCACGCCCGGGCGCGTTGTGCGCGCGTCTCCACGGTGGCCAGCGCACGGGCGTAGCCTTCGAGAAACGACAGATAGGAGCTGTGGCTGCTGACGGTCAACTCAATCGTCAGCGCGCCGCGCCGCGCGAGCGTCGTCAGGGCCTGACGGATCAGCGATGATTTCCCGTAGCGGCGGGGCGAGATCAGGAAGACCTTCTGCCCGTCACTCAGGTCGGTGATCAGACGATCGAGCTCGGTCTCGCGGTCGACGAACGAGTCGCCGGGAGCGATCTCGCCGTAGACGAAGGGGTTGTCCATGCCTGGCGCGTTACGTATATTTACATAACCGTTATGTAGATCGACGTAATGATTACGTAGATTAGCGTAATCGCGAAGCAGCCGCAAATGCCGCCGGCGGCCGTGCGGCCGAATCGATAACTGGCCAAGAAGCGGGAGATGTGCGGAGATCCGGAGTCCACCGCGGAGCAGCGGAGGTGACGGAAACGCGGAGCGGCTGCCGACCGTCTTCGGCGGATCGTTTGTGGTTCAGAAGGTGCCGAGGGTGCCGGGGGTTCAGTTCTGCACGTGCAATACGGTTCTGCACTCATGGAACCGAACGGAACAGCACCTTCGGCACCATTGGCACCACCAGAACGACGCGTTCCGCGTCCTCCGCTATTTCCGTGCGGGATCTCTGAGCGGCAGCTGCCCGGTATACACGGCCATGCCGACGACCGCGTCGACGCCGGCCGCATCGAGGGTATCGATCTCGTCCCAGGTCGTGATGCCGCCGGCGGCGGTGACTCGGTTCGCCGTCGCGTGCCGCACCGCCATGATCGCGCCGAGGTCGGTGCCCTGCAGGAGGCCCTCCTTGTCCACGTGGGTGTACAGGAACTCGCGGCAGTACGGCTCGAGCGCGCTGACGGCCGCGACAGCGGTGACGGGCAGCACATCCCTCCAGCCGTGAATGACCACCTGGCCGCCACGGCTGTCGACGGCCGCGATGACCTGTTCAGGCCCGACCGCATCCGCGAGCCGGCGGGCGAACTCGACGTCCACCGCGCCATCCCGGAACAGGGCCGAACTGGCAATGACGGCGTGCGCGCCGGCGGCGAGGACCTCACGCGCGCGCTCGATCGAGCGGATCCCGCCGCCGACGCGGCAAGGAAGCCGGCGGCAGATGTCGGCGACCATGGCTGCATTGTCGCCGCGGCCACGCGCCGCATCGAGGTCGATCAACTGCACCCGCGGAAACGCGGAGAACTTCTGGATCCACGGTTCAGGATCGGGCGCTTCGATGGCGAGCTTCTCGCCCTGCACGAGCTGAACAACGTGGCCGTTCTGGAGATCGATCGAAGGTATCAGCATATGAACTCGGAATGTGAACTCCCAATTCCAACGGCCCAACTCCAATGCGCTGAGGTGGTTGGGAGTTGGCAATCGGGTCAGCGAAGCCGGTCGGGAGTTATCACGTTTCTGAGCGTCCACTAAAAGCGCACCGCAATACCGTGGGCCTGCAGGTGACGCTTGAGCGCGGTGACGCTCGATTCGGCGTAGTGGAAAATCGAGGCGGCGAGTGCGGCGTCAGCACGCCCGGCGGTGAACACGTCGGTGAAATGGTCGAACGTGCCCGCACCACCGGAGGCGATCACCGGTATGTCGACCGCTGCCGAAACGGCGGCGGTCATCGCACAGTCGAACCCGGATCGCGTCCCGTCACGATCCATCGACGTCAGCAGAATCTCCCCGGCGCCACGCGATTCAGCTTCGCGCGCCCACTCGACGGCATCCCGCGCCGCATCGGCTGTGCCGCTTCGGACGTACACGGCATATCCGGTCCCCTGGCGCCTCGCGTCGATCGCGACGATGACCGCCTGACTCCCGTACCGGCGCGCCAACGTCGCGATCAGTTCCGGGTTCTTGAGGGCGGCGGTGTTCAGGCTGACCTTGTCGGCACCTGCCTCGATTGCTGCAGCGGCATCCTCTTCCGACCGGATGCCGCCGCCGACGGTGAGCGGCAAGAAGATCTCGCGCGCCACCGACTCGATCGTCCTGGCCAGCGCCTGCCGACGCTCGAGGGTCGCGGTGATGTCGAGAATCACCACTTCGTCGATCCCTTCCACGTTGTAGCGTCGCGCCAGCTCACCGGGATCGCCGGCGTGCCGCAACTTCTGGAATTGCACGCCCTTCACCACCTGCCCGTCGCGGACGTCGAGACACGCGATGATGCGTTTGGTCAGCATGTCAGGCGTCCCCGCGCAACGCGGTTCGCAGCGCCTGCACCACCGCTGTCGTCTCGGCGGGAGTGCCGACCGAAATCCTGAGGCAGTCTGCCAGGCCTGGAACATCGAAGTGGCGGATCAGGATCCGCTGCGTCTTCAATGCGCGCTGCAGGCGCCCCATATCGGTGTCCAGTCTCCTGGCAAGGACGAAGTTTGCCTGCGACGGATAGACCTGGAATCCGAGTCGTGCCAGCGCGATGCTGAGCGTCGCCCGGCTGCGCTGGATCCGCCGGATGTTGCGGGCCATCCACGGCAGATCGTGCAGCGCGGTCGTGGCCGCAACCGCGCTGAGCCGGTTCAGGTTGTAGGAGTCTTTCACCTTCATCATGCCGCCGATGAGCCTCTCCGACGCGAACGCCAGCCCGATCCGCAGGCCGGCGAGCGAGAACGACTTCGAAAACGTCCGCAGCACGATCAAGTTGTCGTGCCGGCGCACCAGCGGAATGGCGGTGGCGCTTTTGCCGTCCGCAAAGTCGATGTACGCCTCGTCGACGACGAGAATGCCGCGCACCGCGCCGGCGAGTCTGTCAATCGCCGTACGCGACACGAGCGTGCCCGACGGTGCATTCGGGTTGCAGAGAAAAGTCACTGCGGCGCGCTGGCGCGCCAGCGCCGGCGGAATGGAGAAGTCGTCAGAGTAACGGACCGTCGCCTTCGTTCCTCCCTGTATGTCCACCAGCGTGGCGTAGAGCGAGTAGGTGGGAGTGGCGTAGGCGACGCGATCGCCGGGCCCGACGAAGCAGCGCATCAGCATCGACAACAGTTCGTCCGATCCGTTGCCGGCAATCACCTGATCGGTGCTGACGCCGTAGACACGGGCCGCGGCGGCCCGCAAGGTGTCGCTGGTCGGCTCGGGATAACGCCGCAGCGCACCGTCCGCGGCTGTCGCAACCGCGGCCAGCACCTTCGGCGATGGCGGATACGGATTCTCGTTCGAGTTCAGCTTGATGACGTCGGCGTCGTTGACCTGTTCGCCCGGGACATAGCCGTGCATCCCCTCGATGTTGTCGAGGAAGTAGCCGCGTCTCATCGTTCCCACGCCTGCGCGGCGGCCTTCAGGAAGTTCCGGAGAATCTGCAGTCCGGCGTCACTCGACTTCTCGGGATGGAACTGGACACCGAAAATGTTGTCGCGCTCGACCGCCGCCGCGAACGTGTCGCGGTGCGTGGTCGCCGCCGCCGTGACGTCGGTGACCGGTGCCGCAAACGAATGCGTGAAGTACACCTGCGCCCCCGATTGCAGCCCCTCAAGCAGACGGCCGGATCGGGCGAAGTCGAGGCTGTTCCAGCCGACATGAGGCACCTTCAACTGTCTGGCGGGATCGCCCTGCAGCCTGGTGATTCGGCCCTGCAACACGCCAAGGCCCTGCACGAGAGGCGCTTCGTCGCTGCCCTCGAACAACCATTGCATGCCGAGGCAGATTCCGAGCAGAGGCGTTCCGCCGGTGACGGCGCGATAGATCTCGTCGCGCCAGGTTCCTTCGAGTGCCGCGGTCGCCGCGAAGTTCCCCACACCCGGTACGATCACACCGGCGGCGCCGGCAAATTGCGCCGGCGTCGAAGGCACGAAGAAGGTGGCGCCCAGCGCAGTGAGTGCCTTCCGCACGGACGTGAGGTTGCCCGCGCCGTAGTCGATCAGCGCGATCCGTCCTGCATTGCTCATAGCAGCCCCTTGGTGCTGGGCAGCATCTTCGCCAGCCGCTCGTCGCGCGAGCACGCCACGCGCAAGGCGCGGGCGAACGCCTTGAAGATCGCCTCGACATGGTGGTGGCTGGAGCGTCCGTACAGCACCTTCGCATGCACGTTGGCGCGCGCGCCCATGGCGAATCCATCGAAGAAGTCGTGAACCAGTTCAGCCTGCAGGTCCCCGACCAGACGAACCTTCACCTTCAAATCGACGACCGAGTGTGGACGCCCGCTCAGGTCAATGGCCACGACCGCCAGTGTTTCGTCCATCGGCATCACAAAATAGCCGGCGCGATTGATGCCCTTGCGATCGCCGAGCGCCTTCGACACGGCCTCGCCCAGCACGATGCCGACGTCCTCGACGGTGTGGTGCTGATCCACGTCGAGGTCGCCGCTCGCCCGCAGCGTCAGATCGAACCCGCCATGCCGCGTGAACAGCTCCAGCATGTGATCAAAGAACCGGATGCCCGTCGTGATGGCGTACCGTCCCGTTCCGTCGACCGCGAGTTCGCCGGCGATCTGTGTTTCGGTGGTCCGTCGATCGAACACAGCGCGTCGCACTCGTTTCATCGTGCTGCCCTCAACCGCACCGCCACCGATTCAGCGTGTCCGTGCAGTCCTTCGGCATTTGCGAGCGTGACGACGGTGTCGCCGATGCGTCGAAGGCCGGCCCTGGTCAGACGCTGCACGGTAATCTGCCGGACGAAATCCGCGCCAGACAGGCCGCCGCGGACGCGCGCGGCGCCGGCTGTCGGCAGCACGTGATTGGTCCCGATCGCGTAATCGCCGGCGACCTGTGCCGACCACTGTCCCACGAACAACGAGCCCGCACACCTCACCTGCTTCGCCATCTGGTCATCGTCGACGACCAGGTGCTCGGCGGCAGACGCGTTGGCAAGCTCGATCGCTTCGGTGATCGTGCGCGTGACGATGACGCCGCCATGCGAACGCAAGGATGGCCGTGCCGGTCCGTCCGATGGAGTCTGCTTGTCCACCTCCGTCGCGACGCGTTCGGCGAGCCGGCGATTGGGGGTGATCAGGACGGCCCGCGCGTCCGGATCATGTTCGGCCTGAGCGATCAGATCGGCGGCGATCCACGCGGCCGGTCCACGGGACGACACGATAACGATCTCGGTCGGGCCGGCATAGAAGTCGATGCCGCAATCCGCCGCAATAAGCGCCTTGGCGGCCGCCACCCACCGGTTGCCGGGCCCGACGATCTTGTCCACCCGGGGAACCGTCTCGGTGCCGTATGCCATCGCGGCGATCGCATGTGCGCCCCCGATTCGGAACAGCCGTGAGACGCCGGCCTCGAGTGCGGCCGCCATCACCACCGGTTCAGGACGCGGGCACACGGCAATCACGTCGGTCACGCCAGCGGCATCGGCTGGGATCGCGGTCATGAGGAGCGAGGAGGGAAGCGGGTAGCGTCCGCCCGGAACGTAGCAGCCGACGCGGTCGAGCGGAACGATCTTCTGCTCGACCGTGACGCCGGCGGCGACCGTCACCCGCCACCCACGCGGCACCTGACGCCTGGCGACGACGCGAATGTTGCGGGCGGCATCGCGGATCGCGCGTCGAACCGAGGCGTCGACGGTTCTGGCGGAAACCCGCATTTCGTCGCTGCCGATCTCAATCGCTCCATCCAGGCCGTCGAGCGTCTTCGCGTAACCGACCAGTGCGGCGTCGCCACCCGTGCGTACGTCGCCGACGATTCTGGCGACCCGCTTCTCGGTGGCGGCATCCCGCACCCGTTCCGGCGCGAGCAGCGCTCGCACAGCGCGACGATTGATGGATTCGACGATTCTCAGCATTCGCAGCAACTTTCACTCTCACAGACGTCAGCCACGGAGACACGAAGACACGGAGTAAAGAATGTCGTCAGCCTCTGTGCCTTCGTGCCTCCGTGGCTTGGTACGTGACGCGCCTTACACCACGATCTTGTTCAACGGGTATTCCACGATGCCGTGGCCGCCGGCGGCCTTCAGCTTCGGCATCAGGTCGCGCACGGTGCGCTCTTCGATGATCGTGTTGACGGCCACCCATTGCTGGTCGCTCAGCGACGAGATCGTCGGGCGCTGCAATGCCGGCAGCAGCGCGAGAATCCTGTCGAGATCGTCACAGCGCACGTTCAGCATCAGGCCGACCTTGCCCTGGGCCGCAATGGCGGCCTTGAGCAGCAGCGCGATGTTATCGAGCTTGGTCCGCTTCCACGGGTCGGCCAGCGCACTCTTGTTGGCGACAAGCTGCGTGTTCGATTCCATCAGCGTGTCGATGACCCGCAGCCGGTTCGCGCGCAACGACGAACCGGTCTCGGTCACCTCGACGATCGCGTCCGCAAGCATCGGCGGCTTGACCTCGGTGGCGCCCCACGAGAACTCGACCTTCACCTGAATCTCCTGCCGCGCGAAGTACGCCTTCGTGACGCGTACGAGCTCCGTGGCTATCGTCTTGCCCTCGCAATCCTTCGCCGACCTGATGTCGGAGTCTTCTGGTGCGGCCAGGACCCAGCGGACCTTGCCGAAGCTCTGCTTCGCGTAAATCAAGTCGGCGATCGGTTCGATGACGCCGGTGATGCCGTCGCCCGCCTCGTGCTCGGCGATCCAGTCGAGCCCGGTCAAACCGGCGTCGAGCACACCGTCCGACACATACCGCGCCATCTCCTGCGCGCGAATCAGCATGCAGTCGATCTCGGGGTCGTCGACGGACGGGAAGTACGAGCGGGAGTTGATGTAGATGTTGAACCCGGCGCGAGCGAACAGCTGGATGGTCGCGTCCTGGAGTGATCCTTTGGGAATGCCCAGCTTCAGCTTCATGGAATCGTCACTCCTTCGGCTCGCACGAAGAAGCAGGTGCGCTCTCCGGTGTGGCAGACGTTCCCGTCGCCGAGCCGTTCCGCTTTGACCAGCAGCGTGTCCTCGTCGCAGTCGATCAACACGTCGCGCACCGCCAGGCGATTGCCGGATGTCTCGCCCTTCGTCCACAGCTTGTTGCGGGTGCGACTGAAAAACGTGACATAGCCGGTCGTCTTCGTGATGTTCCAGGCGTCCTGGTTCATGAAGCCCACCATCAACACTTCGCCCGACTGGTAGTCCTGCACCACCGCGGGAATCAGCCCATCGAGTTTCGTAAAGTCCATAAGTCGGTACAAAGAAAAACCCCGCCACGGGTGTTGCCGGCGGGGTTGCTGCGTCGAATAGTCCTGCTGAAGCGGTCCTAATCCGTCACACGCGCAAGCCTGCCAGCCGGCCGATATGGTGGCCGTGGTGGTGATGCGCGTGCTGGAGAAGGCCCATCATGTTGCGCCTCTGAGGTTACTAGAAAAGGTTGCGAGCCGCAACCCGTGAGGCTGACTCGCGGACCTGACAAGGTCCGCGTCACGGACCAACTACTGGCTACCAGCTACCAGCTAGTTACCCACGTACGCGTCGGCCTCGATCTCGACGAGCATGTCCGGGTCGATCAGTTTGTCGACTTGCACCATCGACGCCGCCGGACGGATGGTCTTGAAGAACTCGCCGTGCGCCCGGCCCACTTCTTCCCAGCGCAGGATGTCGGTGACGTAGATCCTGGTCCGTACTACGTGTTCGAGCGTCGCGCCTGCTTCGCGCAGCGCCCATTCGATGTTACGCAGCGACTGCACGGTCTGGCCGTAGGCATCCCCGACGGCAACCACCTGCCCGTCCGCATCGGTCGCGGTCGTGCCGGACACGTGGACATAGGGACCAACGCGGACGGCTCGCGAATAGCCGACGATCGGTTCCCACTTACGGCCGCTCGAGATGTTCTGACGCATGAAGAGAGGGATCAGGTATCAGGTAGCAGGTAGCAGGCCTGATTCCTAAACCAGCCCTGATACCTGCCCCCTGATACCTGATTCCTTCGGAGATCTACTTGGCGACCGCGGCGGCCTTCTCGACGGCTTCCCACGGGAGGCCGGGCCGGCCGAAGTGTCCGTAGTTGGTGGACTGACGGAAGATCGGACGCAGCAGGTCCAGCTTGTCGATAATCGCGCGCGGCCGGAAGTCGAACGCGTTCATGACGAATTCGGCGGCAGCTCGCTCGTCGCCGGTGCCGAACGTATCGACCTTCACCGACACCGGCTTCGCCATGCCGATGGCATAACCCACCTGGATTTCCGCTTTCTTCGCGAGCCCGTTCGCCACCACCTGCTTGGCGACGTAACGGCAGAAATAGGCGCTGCTGCGATCGACCTTCGACGGGTCCTTGCCACTGAAGGCGCCGCCGCCGTGACGGCCCCAGCCGCCGTAGCTGTCGACGATGATCTTGCGACCGGTGACGCCGGCGTCGGCCGACGGACCGCCGTGGATGAAGCTGCCGGTGGGGTTCACATACAGCGTCAGCTTGTTATTCCACCAGTGGCCGAGCGCCTTCGGACCGAGCTCCTCGCGGACGTACTCGGTGATCTTCTTCTGGTCGGCGTCGGGCGTGTGCTGGGTGGAGATGACGACCGCGGTCACGTCGAGCGGATCGTTGCCATCGTAGTTGAGCGAGACCTGCGACTTGCTGTCCGGGCGGAGCCAGGTGTACTTGCCCATCTTGCGGTCGTCGGCCATCGCGCGCATCAGTTTGTGCGCCAGCAGAATCGGCAGCGGCATCAGCTCGGCGGATTCATCCGTCGCGTAGCCGAACATGATGCCCTGGTCACCCGCGCCCTGGTCGCCGCTCTGGCTGGTGGCTTCCGTCACGCCCTGCGAAATCTCATTCGACTGCTTGGTGATCAGCGAGATGATCTTCAGCGTTGTGTCGCAGAAAGGTTCCGTCGCATCCGTGTAACCGATTTCCTTCACGGCGCCCCGGACGATCTTGTCGTAATCGAGCTTCGCGTTCGTGGTGATCTCACCCGCGAGGACGACCGTGTCGCTCTTCACCAGCGTCTCGCATGCCACGCGGCTCTTCGGATCCTGTTCCAGACAGGCGTCGAGCACGGAGTCAGAGATGAAGTCGCAGACTTTGTCGGGATGACCTTCGGACACCGATTCAGACGTGAACGTGAAACGCGACATTGAAGCTCCTCGAAAACAAAAAAGGCCCGCCGACAGTGTCGCGGGCCCGGGTTCGCGACTTAGATAGCGGAGGCCGGGGTGGATACCGGCCGCGCGGCCCATCAAGTCGGTGAAATCGCCGCGGCTACGAAACGGGGAAGTATAACTGATCCTCGTGGGCTACGGGATACGGGGCCACGGGCTGCCGGCCACTTGCCATTGGCGACCGGCCGTCGGCCTCTCCGGCCCCGAAGCCCGCGGCCCAAAGCCCGATTACCGGAACGTTACGCCCACCGTCCAGCGCCAGAAATCGAAGTTCCCGAGGGCGAAGTCGTTCGGGGTGCCCTCGTCGTTCTGGAGCGAGCGGAGATAGCGGATGTCGCCACGGAAACCGACGTGGTCCGAGGCGAACACCTGGGCACCAACGCCGACGTTCATGCCCCAGTCGTTACGGCTGACGGACAGGAAGTCGCTCGATCCAGGCACGTTCTGCTTGAGCAGGCCGAAGCCGCCGGAGACGTACGGCCGGATGCCGCCGCCGGTCTGGCCACCGATCGGCACGCCCACCAGCACATTGCCCATCAACGACGTCACGTTGTTCTTTCCGAACAGATTCGTGCTCGTCGTGTTCGTGTCCTTCGGCTCGAAGAAGTTGGGCGTGTGGTTGAAGTCGACTTCAAATCCTACGATGCCGTGGCCCATCCAGCCGGCGTTCGCGCCCCAGTTGAAGTGCTCGAGATTCTTCGCGTCGTTTCCGAAGGTCATGCCGCCATACGGCGTAAAGAGCCAGTCCGCGCGCGCCACACCTGGCAACAGGAGCAGCACAGCCATTACCAAAAGGTATTTCCTCGCCATAAATCCTCCCGAACCCGACAACCGGCGCAACGGCGCGCGGCGGGGTCCGGCGGGAGGTGATAGCAAGCGCGATACCGCAGTTCGCCTCAGCTTAGCCGTAAGTGACGGTGACTACGAGGTTTACCGGGACCGTATTGCGCGCGTCTCAGACCCCAGCGAACGCTGCAGAAGCTGCCAGGCGCGACTGACGTGCTCCTCCGTCGTGCCCAGGTGCCCGATCGCCAGCCGCAGCACGAATGCCCCGTTGAGGCGTGTGTGTGAGAGAAACACCTGCCCGGATCCGTTCACCTCTTCGAGCACCCGCTGGTTCAGCACGTCAATCTGATCATCGGCGACTGTCACGGGGCGCGCCCGGAAACAGACCACACTGAAAGGCGACGGCGCCATGCGCTCGAAATCAGGGTGCGCATCGACCCAGGCTGCGAAGCGCTGCGCCAGCGCGATATGCCTCGCCAGCACCTCGCGAACGCCAGTCGCGCCGAATTCGCGCAGGACCATCCAGAGCTTCAAGGCGCGGAACCGCCGACCGAGCTGGATGCCGGTGTCCATCAGGTTGCGCGCCCCGCGCTCGGCGTCCGCCGTTTGCAGATATTCGGGAACCAGCGCAAACGCCCGCCGAACGACGTCCATGCGCCGGCAATAGAAGGCGCTGAGATCCACCGGTACAAACAACCACTTGTGCGGATTGACGACGATCGAATCGGCGCGCTCCCAGCCGTTGAAGTGCTGCCGATGATCAGGAAGAACGGCGGCGACACCAGCGTACGCGGCGTCGACATGAAGCCAGATCTTCCGCGCCGCGCACATCGTCGCGATCTCGTTGACGGGATCGCTGCTGGTCGTCGACGTCGTTCCGATCGTGGCGACCACAGCAACCGGAAGCACGCCGTCATCGCGGTCGCGATCGATGGCCGCTTCGAGCTGGTCGAGGCGCATCGCGAAGGCCTCGTCGGCGGGGATGCGGCACAGCGCGTCGTGGCCGAAGCCGAGAAGAATGACCGCCTTGTCGACCGAGGAGTGCGCCTGCTCCGAGCAGTAGACTCGCAGTCTCGGCACGTCGGGCCTGCCGGGCAGGCCATGCTGGCGAATGCCGGGCACGGCCGCCTCTCGGGCGGCGGCGAGTCCGTGCAGCGTCGACATCGACGCCGTGTCGTAAATCACGCCCTCGTACGCATCCGGAAGGCCGAGCAGCTGGCGCAGCCAGGACAGCGACACCTCCTCCAGCTCGGTGGCCGCCGGTGACGTGCGCCACAACATCGCCTGCTGGTTGAGGGCTGCGGAGAGAAATTCCGCGAGTATGGCGACGGGACTGCTCGAAGTCGCGAAGTAGGCGAAGAACCCGGGGTGGTTCCAGTGGGTCAGTGCCGGGACCAGCACGCGTTCAACGTCGGCGAAGATGGTCTCGAACGGCTGCGCGACGGCAGGCGCCGAAGGCGGAAGGGCAGTGCGGACGTCGCCCGGGTGGACTTGTGACAGTACCGGGTAGCGCTCGGGATGATCGAGATAATCCGCAATCCACTCGACCAGCGCGTGACCGTGGCGCTTGAATTCGTCGCTGTCCATCGCGGCGGCATGTTACCGCGCTGTTCATCGAACGACCCCGCCGTGCGCCGCGAGGCGGGACCGACGACCGCGTACGTAAAACAGGCCGGCGACACGGCCGGCCCCGATTCATTGCGCCCACGGCCCTGGATCAGTCGGTAATTCCGGCAGCGCGTGGGTCGATCCTATTCCTTCTCCACAGTGACGGTCGCCGGCTCCTCGAGCCTGACCGTCACCGGCGAACCCGATGACAGCGTGGCGTCCTTGGGTCCACCCGCCATCACTGCCGCGGAGCCGCCGCCGGCACCGATCGCTCCGCCGATCGCCGCGCCCTTGCCGCCGCCCAGGATGCCGCCGAGAATCGCGCCGCCGATCGCGGCGCCACCGATCTTTGCGGTGCTGCTGCCGGTCGGCGATTCGCCTTCGCGATAAATCGTCTCGGTGGTAATCGGGACGGTCGTTCCGTCAGCGAGGACGATCGAGGTGAATCGCACGCCCAGGCGAGCCCGATCTTTCAGCCGCCCGCCCTTCTCGACGAGCGTCACTTCGCCGTGTGCCTTCGACCCGGCCGGGATGGCGACGCGATCGCCGACGCGAACATCACGCGTGACGCGGGCAATGACCTCGTCCTCGACGCGCGCTTTTTCGGTGCTGACGGGTGTCTCGACCTGCAGGCCAATGACCGAGTTCGACGCGATCACGAGATCCAGGTACTTCGGCTCGGGCGGATCCGGTGGCCGCACGGGCTCCGGTTCGGTGCGGGCCAGCGTGGCCGAGGGCGCCGGCGTGTCATCGACCGGTCGTGCCGATTCGGGATGTGGAGCGGTGGCGGCCGGTGGCACGGCGGGCCGCGGGCGCGACGCGGGTGCAGCGGCACGGGTCGCGGACGGTGCCGGCGCGGCGGGCGGGGCCACAGCGGTCGCGACAGGCGCCGCCGGGGCGGCCACGTCGCTCACCACCTCTTCGGACTGTTCGACCGCGGGGGACGCCTGCCCCGGGTTGGCCGGCGCGGCGGCTGTGACCGGCTCGGCGACCGAGCGATCACGGCTCGAGTAGTACGCCGTACCGGCGCCCCCGGCGACGCAAACAGCGGCGAGAATTCCGATGGCCCCCTTGCTGATTTCCATGGTGGGGAAACTCCTTACCGACCGGGTGAGCAAGCAGCATGCCTCGCCGGCCGCGCGCTTTACGCCTGTTTTACACCCAAAGCGGGCGCGTGCTGCCCTCGCCCGGAGTCGGACCCGTCCTCAGTTCATGTCGCCAGGCCGGAACGTCGGACGCATCCTACGTCTCATCCGGCCCGATCCATTTGGGTTCGGAGTCGGCCATCGGCTGCAGGACCTGACCCACCAGCACGTGCGGGTCATCGTGGGTGCTGACGGCCTCCAGGTTCGAGCGCCGGATAAACCCTTCGCCGGCCGCATGCCCGAACAACTGGAGGAGAGGATCGTAAAAACCCTCCACGTTCAGCAGTCCGCAGCGCTTCCGATGCAACCCCAGCTGCGTCCACGTAATGACCTCGCACAGCTCTTCGAACGTGCCCAATCCACCCGGCATCGCGATAAAGGCATCCGACAAGTCGGCCATGAGCGCCTTACGTTCGTGCATCGACGTGACGACCCGCAGATCCGGAACCCCGCGGTGGGCGAGCTCACGCGCGACCAGCGCATGCGGGATGACGCCAATCGCGTGGCCGCCACTGGCGAGCACGGCATCGGCAACGACGCCCATCAGTCCCACGCAGCCGCCGCCAAACACCAGCCCGATCTCCCGCGCCACGAGTTCAGCCGCGAGCCGCCGGGCCGCAGCCGCATACGCCGGCCGGCTGCCTGCGTTGGAGCCACAGAAAACACAGATCCGGGTCATTCGTGATTCATGATTCGTGATTCGTGATTGCCGGTCAAACGCGACCGGCCCGCCCCCGATCACCAATCACCAATCACCAATCACCAATCACAAATCACAAATCACAAAGTTGATGGTTCTCACCGCCTATGCGGCGGTCAGCGGACTGATTCCGCACATCTGCAGGAGATCGGTCACGATCCACGGCCGCGACAGGTCGCCGAGGACCCAGACGCTCGGCGGCGGAGAGCGTTTGACCAGCGTCGGCGTGAAGAGAATGCGGTCGCGCGCCGCGTGCTCGGTCTCGGCCGTCAAGTCACGGAGCTGGAAGTCGATGCTGGCGGGAGCGTAGCCCCGCAGAATGCTCTCCATGACGCGCTGCGCCTTGGCGCAGGCGATTGATGCGGGACTGACGTACAACACCAGTTCGACCCTGGGTTGCCATGTCACGATCGGCCTCTCCGCGTTCGGCTGGGCGGTACGCCGTCTTGATGTCTGGACCCATCAGTTCCATGTGCCAGGATCGCGCGAATCTGCGGGAGGAACTGATCGAAGTTGAACGGCTTGACGATCGGTTGAAGGATTTTTTGAGCGGCAGAGCTGCGTCAGGCCACGAACTTGTACCCGAGTCCGTGCACCGTGAGGATGTACTGCGGGTGGCGGGGATTGTCCTCCAGCTTTTGCCGAAGCCATGCGACATGGACGTCCACGGTGCGCGTCGACGGCATCGCGTTGTAGCCCCAGACCTCGTTGAGCAGTTCGTCGCGGGTCAACGCTGCACCGCGATGCTCGACGAAATATTTCAGCAGTTTGAACTCTCGCGCGGAGAGCTCGATCGGCTGGCCGCCTTTGGTGACTTCAGCCCGCCGGAAGTCCACGGTGATGTCGCCGAAGACGAAACCATCGGTCATGCCAGGAGCCGAGGCGGTCGTCGAACTGCCGCGGCGGAGCAGTGCTTCGATTCGCGCCAGTAGCTCGGCCATCTCGAAGGGTTTGACCAGGTAGTCGTCGGCGCCGAGTTTCAGGCCCACGACCTTGTCCAGGACCTGTCCTCGGGCGGTCAGCATCAGGACGGGCGTCTGCACGCCTTTCTGCCTCAGCGTGCGGCACACGTCGAAGCCGTTTCCTCCGGGTAGCATCACGTCCAGGAGGATCACGTCGAACCCGCCGGTTGCCGCCGTGTCGAGCGCGGTGCGCGCATCCATCGCGCTCTCGACGTCATAGCCTTCGGCGATCAGACGGTCGGTCAGCGTCATGACGAGGCCGGGCTCGTCCTCGACGAGTAGCACCTTGGGCACTGGGGGATCCTACTGGGGTTAACTCCCAACTCCCAAGCTGACGCCCGCCCAACTCCCAAGCTTTTGTTGGGACGTCTTTGAGAATTGGGGAAGCGGCAGACGTTGGGAGTTGGGAGTTGAAGCTTAGGCCTGGGGTGCGGTGCTCAGAGTGGATGCGGCATTTGCCGCGGTCGTGGGCTGCCCTTCGGCTGCGGGCAAGGAGATGGTGAAGGCGCTGCCGGCGCCCGGCCGAGAGGTGGCGCTCACCTTGCCGCCGTGCGCCTCGATGATCCGCCGCACCAGCGATAGCCCCAGACCATTGCCGTGGATCTGCTGCGCCATCGCGTCGGCGCCGCGATAGAACGGCTCGAAGATGTGCGGAAGTTCGGCCGCGTCGATGCCGTTGCCATGGTCGCTGATGGTGATGCGCACTTCACCGTGCCGCCGCTCGCGGACTTGTTCAGCCCGGATGCCCACCCAGCGATCGGGTCCACCGTATTTCACGGCGTTCGCAATCAGGTTCTGCACGGCGGAGCGCAGCGCATTCGCGTCGCCCATGACCGGAGGCAGGTTCAGGGCGATGTCCCGGTGCAGTTGCACGTTGTCGGGTGCGAGCAGCGGCATCGAACTGTCGATCGCGCCCTGGATGATGTCCGCCGGGGCGAGCGCGCTGCGGGAATTCATCCCCAATCCGGATTCGATCGCAGCGTACTGCAGGACGCGTTCGACCATTTCCGCCAGCCGGCGCGACTCACTTTCGATCATGTTGCCGTAGCGCTTGACGCGATCGACGTTGCCGACGACACCCTGCGACAGGTTCTCGGCGGCCGACTTGATGACCGCGACCGGCGTGCGCAGCTCGTGGGAGATGCCGGCGACGAATTCCATCTGTTGGCGGGCGAGCCGCTCGGCGCGCCGCGAGGTGAGCGTCAGCATGCCGACGCTGACCGACAGCAGCAACAGCACGCCGAAGCTGATGGCGAGGTTGCGCCGGCGCACCTGTCCGACTGCGGCCTCGAGCGAACCACTCTGATGTTGCACGAGGAGACGCCAGCGACCGGAGTCAGACACCTGGACCTCGGGACGCACGGAGTTCTGCGCGCCGTCCTGACCCTCGATCACGTTGACCGTGATGTTCAGGCGTGAGTCGTCACCGCCCCGGATGCCGCGGAAGAAGCCGAGCGGATCGCGGCCGTACAGAGATTCCACCGCGTCGGCACGTGCCGGATCGATCGGGGCGTCGGGCTCCGACCGGTAAATGACGCGCGTCGGTGGGTCGGCGGTGGTCACGGCGACGCGGAACGCATCGCCCGGTACTGTGCTCGAAGTGCCGGTCGGTGAGCTCCGGCAGCATCTGCTTCGTGATGTAATCGAGATTGAGCTGGACGATCGTGAAGCCGAACGGCGGACGCGTGGCGGCCGGCGTCTGTCGATTGTCGGGCAGTCCGGCCGGCCGATTCGATCCGGCCGCGCGATCGCGCGAAGCCTGACGACTGGCGGTGGCCTGGCGATCCCCTCCGCCTTGACGATCGGGGCCGACGGGTCCGCGCGGGCCGTCGAAGTTGCGTACCGGAAACACCAGCAAGGCATCGTCACGGATCGCGGGTGGCCGTCGATCCTGTCGAGCGGCGTCGTACTCCCGCCGTTCCTGCTCGAATTGCGATCGCCAGTTCTCGATCTGGGCTGGCCAGGCGATCGATTCGAACACCCGGGCGTCGGCGTTCCAGCGTCGGAGACGCAGCTCGCTGCCGTCGGCGTCGAGCAGGTAGACGTTCGCCACCATCCGGGGATGGACGGTCGTGCTCAGCCAGAGATCGTAATTATCGGAATAGCGCTCGGAGCTGCCGTCGCGAACGGTTGCGGGCCCCACCTGTAGCAGGCTGGCTCGCCCCAGCTCGCCATCGAACGCCTGGCGGAACTGGTAGGCGCCGACGCGCAGGTTTCGTTCCATGCGGTCTCGTTCGGCCGCACTGACCTGGCCGACCCACCGGTACTGGAGCACGGCGAGCGCAGGCAGCAGCACGAGTAGCGCGGCCGTGACCAGCGTCAGGCCGGAAGGACGCTTTATCCAACCCACGCGGCGGACTATAGCACGTGGAAATTTGCCCTAAACCACTGAAAGTGAAGGTTTTACATTCTTAACAAACTCTTAGCCCCGGCTTAACGACCGCTGTCCGCCGGACGGGAATAATGCAACGGTATGTTTTTGCGTCCCCTTACCGGATCTCTGTCTGCCGGCGGTCTTCTGCTCGTCGTCTCCTGCACAGCCTCGGCACAGACGCCGACTCCGTCACCCGCAAAGCCGCCCGCACTGACCGTCACCGGCACGCCAGCTCAGGACACGGCCAAAGGTGCGTCGCTGCTGTCCGAAGCGCGCAAGGCGCTGGGCGGTGAAGACAAGCTGGCGGCGATCAAGCGCATCGAGCTCAAGGGGAGCATCACACAACTCGCGGGGAACCAGACGCTCGATGGCGATCTGGTGATGCAGATCGAAACGCCGGACAAGCTGCGGATCGACGAGGAGATCAGTCTCCCTGGCGGCGCCATCACCATCAATCGCACTCAGGGACTCAACGGGACCGAGGCGTGGGACGTCACGGAAGGCGGCAACCTGCCGGGCAACTTCGGTCGCGGTGGCCGCGGCGGTGGCGGCAACCCGGGCGGACGACTCGGGGGTGTGCTGGGCGCGCTCAACGATCCGAATGCACCGCAGGGGCAAGTGGATCCCGCACGCCAGGCAGCGTTGAAGGAATTGCAGCGGAAGACGCGTCAGACGGATCTTGCCCGTTATCTCGTGGCGTTTCTGGCGGCGACGTCTGAGGCGCCGGCCTGGGTCGGCACCGCCGTCACGCCGAAGGATGAAAAGGCCGACGTCCTCGAGATGACGACGGCGGACGGCACCGTGACGCGCATCTTCCTCGATATCGAGACGCACATGCCGCTGATGATGACCTACTCGGGCCCGGCACCGCGCGGCGGTGGCGGTCAGGGCCGCCGCGGCCAGGGTGGCCAGGGCGGGCGCGGTCAGCCGGGCGGCGCTCAGCCGGGTGGTCAGGGTGGCGGTGACGCCGGTGCCAATGCCGCGAACGCACCGCAGGGTGCCGCGTCCGCTGGCGCTCCCGGCGGCGATGCCGCTCAAGGCGGTCGTCGTGGTGGCGGTGCCGCCCAGGCTCAGGCCACGGTCGAAATGTATATCGGCGACTACAAGGTGGAGAACGGCGTCAAGATGCCGCACCACATCACTCGTGAAGTCAACGGGGAAATTCAGGAAGAAGTCGTCATCAAGAACTTCAAGTTCAATCCGAACTTCAAGTCGAACACTTTTATTCAGCCCAAACCATGAAACGGATTCTGTTTACTGTTCTCGCGCTGCTCGTCGCGGCGCCGCTCTTCGCGCAGAACGCCAACCTGGCGCAGCTGCGCCTCGTGATCGTCGACCAGACGGGTGCCGGCATCCCGGGAGCGATGATCACGGTGACGCCTCAGGGCGCCGGGGCCAAACCGGTCACGGCCACGTCGGACGAGCGCGGTCTCGCGACGCTGCCAGACCTCGCGCTGGGTAACGTCCAACTGCACGTCGAGTTCCCCGGCTTCCTGCCGACCGACACGCAGCTGACCCTGCGGCGTGGCGCGAACAACCAGAACGTCGAGCTGAAGATCGAAGGCTTCCAGGAGCAGGTGGTCGTGCAGGACACCGCGTCGGTCGACGATCGCCGCGGCAACTCGATGACGACCACGCTGGAGCAATCGGAGATCGACGCGCTGCCTGACGATCCCGATGAACTGCAGGACTACCTGGCGCAGCTCGCGGGTGGCAATGGGGCGATCTTCCAGGTGAACGGCTTCCGCGGCGGTCGCCTGCCGTCGCGCGATGAAATCCGGCAGATCCGGCTTCGCACGAACTCATTCGCCGCGGACAACCACGACGCCGGCCGCACCCAGATCGAGATCATCACCAAGCCGAACACGCGCGACTGGAGCGGCAACGCGAACATGCAGTTCCGCAACGATGCGCTGAACGCCCGCAATGCGTTCTCGATGACGAAGCCACCCGAAGTCAACCGGCAGTTCAACCTCGGCCTGCGCGGCCCGCTCGTCGTCAACAAGACGTCGATCCGCTTCAACGTGGACGGCCGCCGCGACGAGACGGCGAGCCCGATCGTGGCCGTGGACGAATTCGGCAACCCGTTCGGTGGCAACGTGCGGCTGCCGTCGGATACGACGAACTACACCGTCGGGATCGAGCACGGCCTCAACAACGACAATACGCTCCGGTTCGAGGGGCGCCGTGGTACCAGCTCGAGCGAGAACGTCGGCGCGGGTGGATTCAACCTGCCGGAGCGCGGGTCGAATCGCGACGGGTCGAACTACTCGTTCCGTGCGCAACTGCAGGGTATCGTGCGCAAGAATTCGCTGAACGAACTTCGCCTGCAAATGACCGGACAGACCAGCACGACCATCTCGTCGACCCAGCTGCCGGCTCTCGTCGTGCAAGACGCGTTCAGCCGGGGCGGGTCGGGGGCGAACAATCGCAACTCGAACCGACAATTCGAGCTGGCGGACAACTTCGACTTCAATGTTGGCAAGAAGCACCAGATGCGCGTCGGCGCGCTGCTCGAAGGCGGGCACTACGAATACTTCGACCAGACCAACGCCAACGGCACGTTCACGTTCCAGTCGCTCGACGCGTACAACGCGGTCCTCGCCGGTGTGCCCCTGCTCGACAGGTTCGGTAACCCGATCCTGCCGACCTATCGTGTCCGCCAGGGCCAGGTAACCACCAACTTCGACAATTATCAGGTAGGCCTCTACTGGCAGGACGACATCCGCGTCAACGCGCGGTTCTCCTACAGCGTCGGGGTACGCAACGAGACGCAGTCGTTGATCAGCGACAAGGTCAACATCATGCCGCGCGTCGGCTTCACGTGGACGCCACGCGGCAACAAGACCACGCTGCGCGGCGGCTATGGCCTGTTCTACGACTGGTACGACACCGGGCTGTATGACCAGACGCTGCGCGTCAATGGCGTGGATCAGAAGGACATCCTGGTGCTGAACGCGGGTTATCCGTTCCCCTTCACCGGTGTCCAGGCCGACATCCAGCCAAGCGGACGCATCCAGGCGGCGCCGGATCTGAAGATGCCGATGGTGCACCAGTTCTCCATCGGTCTCGAGCGTCAGGTCAGCGCAAACCTGAACACGCAGGTCCAGTATCAGATGTTGCGCGGCCGTAACCAGATGCGGTCGATCAACATCAATCAGCCGGTGCCGATGATCACCGGCACCGACCAAGACGGTCAGGACCTCATCACATTCGTCCGGCCAGACCCGACGGTCGGCAACATCACGCAGTACGACTCGACGGGCAAGTCGGACAGCGATCGCATCACCTTCACGGGGAACTACCGCGTGCCGCAGAAGGCGATCTTCTTCGGCGGCAATTACACGCTCGGGTTCGCCAAGAATCACGCCGACAGCGCCACCGCGCTGCCGGTGAACAGCCTCAATCCCGATGCAGAGTGGGGACCGTCGCGGCAGGACATCCGTCACCGCATCCAGGCGCAGGTGAATCTGCCGCTTCGCTGGGGCATTCGCGCCAACGGCAACGTCAACGCGCAGTCCGGCGCGCCCTACAACATCACCACCGGCCTCGACACGAACAGGGACGGTGTGTTCAACGAGCGGCCCCTTGGGTACACGCGGAATTCGGCGCGTGGCCAGGCCACTTGGACCGTCAGCATGCGCCTGCAGAAGCAGTTCGCCCTCGGTCGTCGTGACAGCGGCAATGGCGGCGGCGGTGGCTTCCCAGGTGGCGGTGGCTTGCCAGGTGGTGGCGGCGGTCCCCGGGGTGGCGGTCCCGGCGGTGGCGGTGGTGGCGTTGGACAACAGCGCGGCCCCGGTGGTGGCGGCGGCGGTGGGAACCGCGGCGGCAACTTCAACGGCGGCAACAACAATCAGAACTCGCGCTACAACATGGAGCTGTTCGTCTCGGCCGACAACCTGTTCAACAACGTGAACTACGGCGGCTACAGCGGCAACCAGTTGTCGAAGTTCTACCTCCAGCCAACGACGGCCCAGGCCGCCCGACGCGTGCAGATCGGCATGGGATTCCGCTTCTAAGTCGAAACTGAAAACTGCAAAGTGGAAAGTGGGGCCGGCGGAGCAATCTGCCGGCCCCTTTTGCGTAATCACACTTACTTCTCACTTCCCTGCATCTCACGGCGAACTCAGCTCCCACGTCGAACTCAGCTCCCACTTCCAACTTACTTCTCACTTCTCACTTCTCACTTCGTACTTCACTAGAATCTCCCTTGTGAAGGTTGTTGTCGTCGGCGCCGGCGTGATCGGCTGTGCCGTCGCCTGGGAGCTGGCGTCGCGGGGTGCCAGCGTCGAAGTGGTCGATCCACGGGCGATCGGGGCCGGTGCGACGCACGCGTCCGCCGGCATGCTCGCGCCGTACAGCGAGGGACATCACGCGGCACTGCTCACGCTCGGCCTGGCGAGTCTGTCCAGATACGACGGCTTCGTTGCTCGACTACGGCACGAATCAGGGCTCGCCTTCGAGTACGAGCGAATCGGCACACTGCAGGTGGCGATGGGGGCTGAGGAGGCCGCGCGGCTGAAGGCTCAGGCGAGGAACTACGAATCCACTGGCGTCGCCGGTGAATGGCTCGACGGCGATCTGCTGCGCGTGGTCGCTCCATCGCTCGCGGCGGGCGCCACGGCGGCACTGCTGCTGCCCATGCAGGGTTACGTCGACGCCGCTGGTATGACGCGGGCACTCGCCGCCGCGGCACAGCACCGCGGCGTTCACTTCACCACTGAGCGCGTCCTCGCCATTGAGACGAGTGGTGGCAGTGTTCGAGTGACCACGCCCGAGGATCCAATCGACGGAGACGCTCTGGTAATCGCCGCGGGCAGCTGGTCATCGGCGATCGCCGGCGTCTCGGCGTGGCCTCAGCCCGTCAAGCCGATCCGCGGACAACTGCTGCACCTGCGGGCGCCGTCACGCATCGCGTCACACGTTCTCTGGGGCAGTTCCTGCTACATCGTGCCCTGGCACAACGGCACGACAATCGTTGGCGCCACCGTGGAGGATGCCGGGTTCGACGAGCGGCCCACCGCTCATGGAGTCCGCCACCTTCTCAACGCCGCGCATGACCTTGTGCCGGCGCTGGAGAGCGCCACCTTCGAAGGAGTGCGCGTGGGGCTTCGTCCGAAGACTCCCGACGAGTTGCCGATCATCGGACCTTCGTCCACAATGCGCCGCGTGTTTCACGCCACCGGCCATTACCGGAACGGGATCCTGCTGACGCCGTTGACTGCCGACCTCGTCGCCGATCTCGTCCTGGCTCAGCGCGAGCACTCGGAACTGGCGCTGACCCGTCCAGAGAGATTCGGCCTGTGAGCAGGTACTGGCAGCGGCACCAACGCGGCTGACCGGTATGAGATTCAAGAAGTTCTACACATCCCGCGAGGTGGCCAACCTGACCGGGCTCACCGCCCGGCAATTGCAATGGTGGGACGCGCGACGGGTGTTCGCGCCGGCGATCGCTTCACACCGAACCGAGGCAGGGGGATTCACCGAGCGACGTTATACGCCGATGGACGTGCTCGAGCTCCAGGTGCTCGCCGATCTGCGTCGCCGCGGATTCTCGGTGCCGCGCCTTCGGCGTCTGCTCACCACGCTCAAAGACACGTTCGGCGTCCGCCTGTACGAAGCCATCGGTGAGGGTGGTGCCCTGACGCTTTATATCGGAGGCAATCAGCTGTTCGCGCGCGGTATTGACGGACGCCTGTTCAATCTGGACGATCCGAGCCAGGCGCTGCTGGTGGTAGGCGACGATTTGCCTATGCGGCCCCTGGCCGCCCGGGAACGTCGGAAGCGGACTACCGGATCGGAAAAATTCGCTCGACGTCGTCGGCCGGCCGCGGAATGACGTGAACGCCAACCAGCTCGCCGACCCGGCGGGCCGCCGCTGCTCCAGCGTCGGTGGCGGCTTTGACGGATCCCACGTCGCCCCGGATGATCGCGGTCACCAGACCCGCATCCACCTTCTGCCAGCTGACCAGGACGACGTTGGCCGTCTTCAACATGGCATCGGCGGCTTCGATCATTCCGACGAGGCCGCGCGTCTCGATCATTCCGAGCGCGTCCCCGATATCCACTTTCTCGTTGGGCACGGGCGGATCTTACCACCCCTCCCGCTGCCGCAGCGTCGTGATGTGCGCGACGTGATGGCGGCCGTGCCACGCATAGTCCTGCACCTGATACCCAATCCTCATCGTCTGGCCATGTTCGGGATGGACGAAGGTGCGTCCCAACTGCTCCGGTGCCAGCGATCGCAGCACGTGGACCCAGCGCCGATGAACGCCGTCGATGATCGCCAATGAGATGTCAATCGGCAACCTGGCGTCAGCAAGCTGCGCCCACGCCGTCTCGTCGTAAGGCTTGATGGTTGGATTGTTCTCCGTCAGCGCCAGCTTGGTGCGTATCAGTCCGTTCATGTGACTGTCGGCGACGTGATGAACGACCTGCCGGATTGTCCAGCCTTCCGGCCGGTACGATCTTTCCAGGTGCTCATCGGTCAATCCGTTGACGGCTGCACGCATCGCCGCGGGAAGCGATTCGATGTCGCGGATGGCGGCCTCGATCACGTCCGTCGTTTCGAGGGTGGGGCTGAATGGCCCCAGCGGATACCGAGGGTCGATGCTCATGTCGCTTTGTACACCTGTAGGCGGCCACATTGGCAGCGTTACAATCGTCGTCGGATTGATCACGCCGCTTCCTCATCATGCGACTGGTTTCCGCTGAAGGTTCACTGCTCGAAGAAATTCTCGATTTCACATATCCCGTCTGGAACGAGGGGCTGAGTCGCACCGCGTACGCGCAGTGGAACAAGGCGCAACTGCGAACCAGATGGGGCCGGCAGCACCTTGCCCGCGTGGCGCTGGTGGACGCCGCCGGACGACTGCTGGCGACGGCGAAGCGTTATCGATTCGACGCGCGCGTTGATGGACGTGACGGTCTCGTGTCCGGACTGGCCGCGGTCTTCACGCCACCGGACCTTCGCGGTCAGGGGTACGCGACGACGCTGCTCGAGCGGATGATCGAGGAAGAACAGCGCGCCGGAGCTCTTGCCGCAGCATTGTTTTCCGAGATCGGGCCGGAGTTCTACGCCCGCCTCGGCTTCGCCACGGTGCCACTCGACGAGGTCACGGTCAACGTCGAGTTGAAGGGAGGATCGCCGGCGATGCTCGTTCGCGCCGGCGATGATCGCGACCTGGCCGACGTGGCCACGATGGAGCAGGCCCGCATCGCGAATGCACGGTTCGCCCTGCGTCGGGACGCGCCGCTCATCCAGTATTCGATCGCCAAGAAGAGGATGCAGGCGGGCCTCGGGCCACCGGGTGCACGCCAGATCGAGTTCTTCGTGGCCGAGGAAGGCGCCAGCGCGGTTGCGTACGTCGTGCTTTCGGTGTCGCCGCAAGGATGGACGCTCGAGGCGGCTGGCGACCGCGACCCGGCGGCCGCCCGTCTGGGGGCGATGCTGCAGGTGCTGGCGGCCCGGGAGCCGACGCGTCAGCTGCCGCTGATCCGGACCTGGTGGCCGCGGTCGTTCACGGTTCCGCCGCAATGGCGGCTCACCGACCGCGGCGATTCCCGCGATCTGCTGATGGTGCGGCCGTTCATCGAGTTGTCACGGCCGCTGACCGCGGACGACGTCTTCTACTGGCGCGGGGATTATTTCTGATGCGGCGGGTCCGCTGCGCGGAACCCGCCCTACTCACGTGCACGGAACCCGCCGTGCAACTGCATGGCGCGGACCCACCCACAACAGCGCGGCGCGGCCCCACCTGCAACGAGCGTGGCGCGGACCTTGTCAGGTCCGCGAGGCTGCAGGCCGACGCCTCACGTGTCCGCGAGGATCTTCCGCGCCGCGTTTCGTCCCGGTGCGCCCATGATGCCGCCGCCGGGATGTGTGGCGGCACCACACAGGTAGAGGCCGCGAAGCGGCGTTCGATACTGCGCCCATCCAGGCACGGGCCGCATGAAGAACAGCTGATCGGGGGACAACTCGCCCTGGAAGATGTTGCCTTCCGTGAGGCCCCACTCGCGTTCGAGATCCAGGGGTGTGACCACCTGCCGATGCAGCACGATGTTCCTGATGTTCGGCGCGTACTCCGCCAGCGTGTCGATCACCGTATCTCCGAGTGACTCGCGCTGCTCGTCCCAGTCTCCCGATGACAGGTGATACGGCGCGTACTGCACGAACACGGACATGACATGCTTTCCCGCGGGAGCCACCGTCGGATCGCTCAGCGATGGGATCACGATGTCCATATAGGGTCGCCGTGAGAATTCGCCGTACTTGGCCTGGTCATACGCCCGTTCCATGTAGTTCACGCTCGGAGAGATGGAGATGGCGCCACGGAGGTGGTCAGTCCCATCCGGGCGCGACGTGAATCGCGGCAGATCGGCGAGGGCGAGGTTGACTTTGGCGGCAGCGCCACGGAACCGGAAGTTGCGAACTGAGGTGATGAACTCCTCCGGTAGTTGCGACGGCTCCAGCAGACGCAGAAACGTGACGTGCGGATCGACGCTGGAGACGACGACGCGGGCGTCGACCTCGTCGCCATTGTCGAGGACGACGCCGTCGGCGGTGCCATTCCGTGAGCGGATGCGCGCCACTGCAGCATTGGTCCGGATACGCGCACCTGCTTCGCGCGCAGCGGCAGCGATCGCATTGGAAACAGCGCCGGTGCCACCGCGGGCCAGACCCCACGAACGGAACACGCCGTCGATTTCACCCATGTAGTGGTGCAGCAGGACGTACGCCGTCCCGGGTGAGCGGACGCCGAGGAACGTTCCGATGATCCCTGAGGCTGCCATCGTTGCGACCAGCGCGTCCGTCTCGAACCACTGATGGAGAAAGTCGACCGCACTCATCGACATCATCTGGATGAAACGCGATTGATCGCTCGCCGGGAATTGTTTGAAGCGACGCGCCAGGCCAGCCAGCTGGAGTGCTCCGCGAATTCCAAGCCGCTGTGGATCGGGCGGGAGCACGCCGAGCAGCGGCTTGACGAACCCGGCCATGCGCGACATGAGGGCGCCGAACTCGTCGTATCGCTCGGCGTCGCGCCGCGAGTGGCGGGTCAACTCCCGGTGAGTGAAGGCGTGATCGTCCGTACGCCACAAGTAATCGCCTGATGGCAACGGCGTGAATGTGCCGTCCAGCGGCAGCAACTGCAGGCCGTGGCGCGCCAGGTCGAGCTCCCGGATGATCTCGGGACGCAGCAGCGACACGACGTACGAGCACACCGAGAAGTGAAACCCGGGAAACACCTCCTCGGTCACGGCGGCGCCGCCGACGACGTGGCGACGCTCCAGGACGAGCACCGACCGGCCGGCTCGCGCGAGATAGGCGGCTGCCGTGAGCCCGTTGTGTCCGCCGCCGATGATGACGATGTCGTAGTGAGCCACGGCCGGCACTTATAATCCTTCGATCCTGCCCGTACGCGATCTCATTCGAGGTGACGAGGACGCATGATGTCGATCCATTACGCACCACACGTGTATTCCGTATTTCGACTGGTGTTTGGCGCGCTGTTCCTGATGCATGGCCTGCAGAAGCTGGCCGGTATGTTCGGCGGCATGTCGGGTGACGGCACCGCGGTTCCCCTCGACAGCCTGTTCGGCGTTGCGGGCATCATCGAATGCGTGACCGGGACGTTGATCATGCTGGGACTGTTCACGCAGCCCGCGGCGTTCATCGCCAGCGGCATGATGGCGTACGCCTACTTCACGGTGCACCAGCAGATCGGGCCGTGGCCGATCGTGAACCGGGGCGAGCCTGCCGTGATGAACTGCTTCGCGTTCCTCTACATGGCCGCACGAGGAAGCGGGCCGCTGAGCCTCGATACCCTGCGCAACCGCAAGCCTTGACGAGTCCCGACAATCTGCGACTCGGGCACTTGGGACCTGGAGGTTGGGCGCGGGGAGTTCGTCCAGCGGTCGAACCCTGTCGCGCCGGTTCCTCGATCAGGCAGTGTCGAGGACGCGGCCGAGGATGTCGACTGCCGCGATCAGCTGCTCGTCGCTGAGATACGGCGCCGGTCCGAGACGGAGCAGATCGCGTCGCGCGTCGCTCCAGACCCCGTGTTGCCGCAGGGCGGCGGCGAGTCCGGATGCGTCCCGTGAACGGATCGCGAGAAATCCACCACGCCGCTCGTCGGGCATGGCGACCACATGGGCGACATGCGGATCCGCATCGAGAGCCTCGAACCGCGTTTTGAGCAATGACACCTGATGACGGCTGATCGCGCGCAGCCGTGCGACCGTGAGTGCCTGTTCCTGGTGAAATTCGAAAACGGCGGCGGCGCGGTAATGCGAGGTCGGGTCGTACGTGGCTCCCATGAAGGCAGCGGCGCCCTCCGGGTAACTCACGCCGCCCGTGGTGAGCACGCTGCTTCTGGCCGAACTCGGCAAACCATCCGGTCAGTACCGGGCGGAGATGTTCGTGCGGCGGCACACGCAGGAACGCATTACCCTCGCCAAGCTGGCAGTACTTGTAACCGCCACCGGTGACGAATGCGGCTTCGAGGTGCATCGCGCGCAGGTCGAACGGCACGACGTTCAGGTGGTGATAGGCGTCGACGAGAAGCCGGGCGCCCGTCCGCTCACACGCGTCCGCGATCGATGCGAGGTCCGGAACGATCTCCGCGGTTTCGAAGAGTACCGACGAGATGAGCACTGCGGCGGTGCGATCGTTCACGCTGGCGGCGACCCGTTCGGCCAGGGTGTCCACGGGTGCGGCGGGCACCTCGACGACCTCGAGCGGTTCTTCGGCGAGACGATCGAGTTGGCGCCGCAGGCTGTGGAATTCGCCGGTCGGTCGTCACGAGTCGCGGCCGAATACGGAGCGGCAACGCCGAGAGCCATCGCGTGACCAGTTCGTGCGTGTTCTGCCCCGAGCGCGATCTCGTCCGCTCGTGACCCGAGGAGCCGGGCAAATCCCGCGCGCACGCTCGCCGCTCGCGCCTCGGCACGCTCCCACTTCCGCGTCGACGAATTCGGCCGCATCGAGCCATGCCTGCTGCTGCGCCGCGAAGCCGACGTCGGGCCAGGCCTGGTGCGAGTGTCCGGTCAGCAGGAGCCGTTCAGAGACGCGGAAGCGGGAGTAGTGGGGGGCGAGTGGGTTCACCGGTCTTTGGTCTTTGGCCTTTGGTCTATGGTGTTCGACGTTCGTGGAGATCGATTAGTCTCGAGGCGCGCGAGCGTGTCCATCTGGCTATGCAGCCGTTTGAGTTGACGCACGACAGCATCTGCCTGGATCTGCAATTCCACACCAGAATCGCTCGGCAAAAAGCGGAGCTCGCTGGCGACGCGCAGCAAGTAAGCCAGTTCGCGACGCTGAGCCGACAGCGACGTTGAAGAAAGAGCAACAATCCCTGGTCGTCGATCGCGCACATCCTTCCACAATGTTGGTTGGGACCGACAACGCCGCGCGACGCATCTGCATGCGTATCCCAAACCACTCATCTTTAGGGAAATTATTTGTTTCTCTATAGATAGCCAGTGCCAGTGTGTGAGCGTCACCGAAGACACGCAAGCGCCGGTGGTCTCTACTCATGCGCTCGAATCCAGCAACAACCACTCCGCCCAAGTCCGACCAAAGACCAAAGACCAAAGACCAAAGACCAAGAGACGCGCCTACAGACTTCCCCTCACCTCCCACAGATCCGGAAACAGATTCCGCCCCAGCGTGCCGCGAAGGTACTGCTGCGCCCGAGGACCCGCCGGTGCCTGGCTTGGCGCCGATGGTGCGTTCCACCATCTTGACGTGACGGTAGCGCCACTCCTGGAAGCCTTCGTCGAGATCGACCAGCCGCTCGCAGAGCTCGGCATTCTTCGGATCGGTGCGGTAGATCGTGACGAGGATCGCCTGCACGTCAGGGTCCGGCGCCAGCGGAGCCGTCACGTCGCGGTGCAGGTGCGCCGGTCTGATCGCGTAGCCTTCGCGCGCGAGGTAGTGCAGAAACGCGTCCCAGAGCGTCGGCTGCGCGGTAGCGGCGCTCGAGCGCGGTGCGCGCGCGGGTGCCTTCGGGAAACCGTGCAGCGGCGCGCTCGCTGCTTGGCGCCGAGGACGAATTCGATCTGTCGGAACTGGTCGGACTGGAATCCGCTCGCGGCAGCAAGTCGCTCGCGAAATGACAGGAACTCCAGCGGCGTCATCGTCTCCAGGATGTCGAGCTGCGCCACCATCACCTTGAGGATGGTGAGGATCCGCTTCAGCGTGTGCTGCGCACGGTGCGAATCATCATCGGTCAGCAGCCTCATGACGCGGTCGAACTCGTGGAGCAGTTCCTTGAACCAGAGCTCGTAGACCTGGTGAATGACGATGAACAGCATCTCGTCATGTTCCGGTCCGGTCGAGCGCGGCTGCTGCAGCGCCAGCAGCTCGTCGAGACGCAGGTAGGAGCTGTATGTAACGGCCGGCTCGTCGCTCATGACGGGTCCTCGCTGACATCGAGGCCGACGGCCCGCATCAGCGCGATCGCGTTGCTGCGTGTGACCGGGCCCGGTTTCATGCGGTAGTCGAATCGGATTTCTGCGCCGTCGAATGTGTCTTCGAAGTGGGCGTTGATCGCGCGGGAGCCGAGATCGCGGGTGATCGCCGTGAGGGCGAGGTCGTGCGTGGTAATGAGTCCGATGGCGCCGCGATCCAGCAGGTTGCGGAGGACGCCGGTAGCCCCGGTGAGGCGATCGTGCGAGTTGGTGCCATGAAACAGCTCGTCGAGCAGAAACAGCATCGGTCCTGACGCCGCGGAGGTCGGCAATGTGGCGGATGCGCGTGATCTCGGCGAAGAACCGCGATCGCCCCTGCTGCAGCGAGTCCTGGATCCGCAGCGTCGCGCCGATGCCCATGCGGTGACAGGCGGAGGGCGCTGGCGCGCACGGGAGCCCCAGCGAGCGCGAGGACCGCGTTGATGCCGACGGTACGAAGCAGGTGCTCTTGCCCGACATGTTCGAGCCGCTGACGACAATCAGCCGCGTCGATTCATCGAGGCACGCGTCATTGCGCACCATCTGTGCGGGCGGCAGCAACGGGTGCCCCAGCGACTCGCCGGCGAATGTCGCAACCGCCGCTTCAGCTTCGCCGTCGAGAAGCACAGGAAACGGATCGTCCGGATGCTCGTACGAGTACGCAGCCAGTGACGAGAGCGACTCGAACTCGCCGACGCCGCGGAGCCACGCGCCAATGTGCTTGCCGTGCGTCTGCCGCCAGCGCTCAATCGCCCAGGCCAGGTGCGTGTTCCACATCAGCACCGCGGCGATCGGTCCGAACACCATGTTGTGTGTCCAGTCGTGCATCTCCACGTAGCGGCGTAGCGCCCGGATGGCCGCCGACGCCGGCACCTGTGGACCCCCGGATCGTCGGCCTGCAGCGACTGCAGTGGCGCGCTGCCGAACACTTCGTGCTCCAGTCGCTCGAGCGCAGGACGGAGGACGTCGAAGGTCGCGCGAGGCCGTGTCCGCCTGCTGCAGCAGTTTCTCGACGCGGTCGCCGTCGATCTGCTGATAGACGGCGCGCAGAATGGCAGCGACGATCAGGTAGATGAGGGAACCGGCGAGCCATGACGCCAGCACGAGGAGCGTCATCGCCATGGTCAGCGCCACCGCGATGTATTCCCAGGTGGCGTCCTTCCCTCCTGAGGGAGCGGACGCCCACGCCACCAGCTCGTCCGGATGAACGCCGGCCCGGATCTCGGCACCCGCGAGCGTGAGTGCTTCCCGCAAGTCGAGGGCCTCACGCAGTTCCTCGACGGCTTGGTGCCGCGCCGTGATTGCGGCAGCGGCGCGCGGATGCTTCAGCCAGTCGGCCAGCGTTTCCTCGCCCGTCCGCGTCCGGGCCAGCGACAGCAACTCGAACAGTGACCCGCGTCCGAACAGGTCCAGGTCCGCTGCGTACAGGTGCTCCTCGTCCAGGAATCGTTCGCCGGTGGCGCCGGTTCCGACCCAGCGGTCCTGCAGGCGTGCCAGCCCGTGTTCATAAAACGTGACCAGGTTGGCGGCCGCACGGCGCGCCCGGATCACCCGTTCATGGCGCTTGAGCAGCGGCACGAACGCGCCAATCGCGACGACCGGCGACCACAGCGGAATGCTCCCCCGGACTGCCAGCACGAGCGCGAGTACGCCGGTGCCGAACACCGCCAGCCTGGCAAACGCGAGCCGCCGATCCTGCTGCTCGAGGCTCTCGTGAGCGGCGGCCCATCGAGCGCGGCGGGCGGGGTATTCGACGCGGGCGGGATCGGCCACGCGCCATTGTGGCTCACCCCTCGTACGTCTGGCATCGAGTTTTGTATTGGTACAAAATATGATGATGTATTGACACATTACGCGATGACGGGTCGGACCGCCGCAGGCATCGCGGCATCGCTGGAAAACCGGATTCGTGCCGGCCGTCTCGGGCCAGGTGAAGCGTTGCCCGCCGTCCGCGACCTGGCGAAATCGCTCAGGGTCAGCCCGGCGACCGTCGCGACGGCGTACCGTCTGTTACGCGTTCGCGGGTTGGCGACTGGCGACAGGCGGCGAGGAACCAGAGTTCGCGCTCAGGGCGAGACGAGGCCTTCGACGTTGGCGCGTGCAGGTGCCGGCAGTGATCTGGTCGATCTGGCCAGCGGGAACCCCGATCCCGACCTGCTGCCTCCACTCGGCGCCGCGCTCAAATCACTACCGCTCGACCCGGTTCTTTATGGCGGTTCCGCGGACGTCCCGGGTCTGGTCCGGTTCGCCAGGGGCGAGTTCGCCGCCGACGGCATCGACGTGGAGCACGTCGTCGTGACTGGCGGCGGGCTGGATGCGATCGAACGCGTACTTCGCGAGCATCTGCGTCCCGGCGATCGCGTTGCCGTCGAAGATCCCACGTCCCCGGCGCTGCTCGACCTGCTGACCACCAGCGGTCTCGTTCCGGAGCCGGTCGCAACCGACCCAGAGGGGCCGACGCCCGATGCGCTGAACGCAGTGCTCAAACGACGCGTGGCCGCGCTCGTCGTCACCGTCACGAGCCCAGAATCCTACCGGCGCCTGTATCACCGAAACGCGCGCCGGCGTTCTGCGCGCCGTGTTGAAGCGACACCCTGACCTGCTGTTGATCGAAAACGATCCGCTTCGGCCCCGTCTCCGGCGCGCGCGCCGTGACGCTGACCGGTGGCGGCAGAAGCCAGTGGGCAATCGTGAGATCGCTGACCAAGTTCCTCGGCCCCGACCTGCGGGTGGCGATCGTTGCCGGCGACGAATTGACGGTTGCACGCGTGCGCGCTCGTCAGTCAGTTGGTACGCGATGGGTGAGCCATCTCCTCCAACACCTGGCGCTGGCCCTCTGGTCCGACCCCTCGAGCGGACGCCATCTCGCACGTGCCGCCGACACCTACGCCCGTCGTCGCCAGGGGGTGATCACGGCGTTGACGGCGGCCGGCACCGAGGTCACAGCCGCATCCGGATTCAACGTCTGGATTCCTGTGCGCCACGAGGCGGATGTCGTCGAGCAGCTCGCGCGTCGAGGCTGGGCGGTAGCGGCCGGTGAGCGATTCCGTCTGCAAAGCCGGCCCGGGAATCCGTGTCACCACATCGGCGCTGGCACCGGACGATGCGCGGCGGTTTGCGACTGACCTCGCGCTCGCGCTCGGGACGGCCGTTCCGGCGCTGGCGTAGTGTCCGCCGCGAGCAGGGCGCCGTTGAGAAACCTGACCATCGGCGCGACGGCGCGGAAGGTTGCCAGAAGCTCTTTGTAGCATGTGCGGCTCGTCGCAAACTCCGCCTGCGAATTCGCGGCCGGCCAGGAACTGTTTGAACTGCAGGTAGTGCGCCGCCGGATGGTCCCTGTCGTAGCCGCGCGGCACGCGCGACAGCCGCTCGCCCTCGAGGGTCCCGACGGTCCGGCGAAATGCGGGGGCGGTGACCAGCCGGTGGAAACGCGGATGCGAGGCGGCGATGTGGGCGCGAATCACGTGAAGCTGCGGATTGGACGGCATGTACAGGCCGCCGCCGATCCAGACCCATGCGGGCGCGATCTCGAAATACAGGCCGCCGCCTTCCCCTTTGGGCATTCCGCGCATCGGAAAGTGCGCCGCCGCATGCGTCTTGAGCGGTGTCTTGTCCGCGCTGAAGCGCGTGTCGCGGTAGATGCGATACAGCGACACCTTCGGCTCGGCCACGAATTCGGGTGCGAACGATTTGAAGTCGGCGGCGAGTCGCTCGATCAGCGCGATCATCGGCTGGCGGACATCGGCCTCGTACTGCGCCTTGCGAGCGCGAAACCATTCGCGATCGTTGTTGCGTTTCAACGCCCGCAGGAACCGGAGCGTTTTGATGGTGAAGGGGCTGGTCATGAAGTCATCGTAGCTGGTAGCTGGTAGCTGGTAGCCGGTGGCCAGCAGGTAGCCCGTACCCCGCAGCGCCCGTTAAGATGACCGGCAGACCATGGCCAAGTCCCGCAAGACCCCCTCGCTGTTCGACGCACCCGAGACCGACGCCGCGACTCCTCCGCCGCCGACTGGTGGTTCCACCGAAGCCGGTCGCACTCCACGAAGCCGCGCAGAGCCGGTACCTGAACTACGCGCTCTCCGTCATCACGTCGCGCGCCCTGCCGGATGTCCGTGACGGCCTCAAGCCTGTGCAGCGCCGCATCCTCTTCTCGATGTGGCAGAAGAACCTCACGGCGGACGCGAAGCATCGCAAGTGCGCGACAGTCGTCGGCGATGTCATGGGCGGATATCACCCGCACGGCGATGCAGCACTCTATGAGGCACTGGTGCGCATGGCGCAGTCGTTTTCGCTGCGCTATCCGCTGGTCGACGGCTCGGGCAACTTCGGGTCTCTCGACGGCGACAGCGCCGCGGCGATGCGCTATACCGAGTGCCGGCTGGCCCGCATCTCTGACGAGATGCTGGCGGAGCTCGATCGCGACACCGTGCACTTCCGTCCGAACTACGACGGAACCAGAACCGAGCCGGTGGTGTTACCGGCCCGCATCCCCAACCTGCTGATCAACGGCACGACGGGCATCGCCGTCGGCATGGCGACGAACATCCCGCCGCACAATCTGTCGGAAGTCTGCACGGCGTTGGTCCGGCTGCTCGACAATCCCGAGTTGAGCAGTCTGCAGCTGTGCCGCTGGGTCAAAGGTCCGGACTTTCCGACCGGCGGCCAGATCCTGAACACGCCGGACGAACTGAAGGAGATCTACAAAAGCGGGTCGGGAACGGTGCGCCTTCGCGCCACCTGGGAAGAGGGCCCTGAGGCACGCGGGTCGAAGACGGTCTACGTCACCAGTATTCCCTACACCGTGAACAAGGCTGCGCTGGTCGAACGCATCGCCGATGTTGTCCTGTCGCGCAAGTTACCACCGCTCCTGGATGTGAAGGACGTGTCGACCGACGACGTCCGGATTGCGCTGGAGCTGAAGAAGGACGCCAACGTTCAGATGGTGATGGCGTATCTGTTCAAGAACACGCCGCTCCAGATCAACTTCGCGGTCAACCTGACGTGTCTGGTGCCGACCGAGAACGAGGAGGTCGGCCGACCCGAGCGGCTGGACCTCCACTCGATGCTGCGCTACTTCCTGAATTTCCGCCTGGAAGTGGTGACGAAGCGGCTGGAACACGAGCTCGAGGCCCTGCGGAAGCGCATGCACGTGCTCGAGGGCTTCGAAAAGGTCTTCGACGCGCTCGACGAGATCATCAGGATCATCCGCAAGTCGGAAGGAAAGGCGGATTCGGCCGAGAAGATCATGAAGCGGTTCGAGCTCGACGCCGAGCAGACCGACGCGATCCTCGAGCTGAAGCTGTATCGACTGGCCCGCCTGGAGATCCTCGTCATTCAGAACGAGCTTGCCGAGAAGCGCAAGCGGGCGCGGCAGATCACCGGCCTGCTCAAGAACGAGGACGACCGCTGGAAGGTCGTGCGCGACGAACTCGAGGAGATCCAGGACAAGTATGGCAAGGGCGATCGCCGGCGCACCCTGATCGAGTCCGAAGAGGAGGTGGCGTTCACCGCCGACGACTTCATCGTGGAGGAGGACAACGTCGTCATCGTGTCCCGGGATGGATGGGTGAAGCGCCAGAAGGAAGTGCGCGATCTGACGACGACCAGGTTGCGCGAGGGGGACTCGGTGCTGGCCGTGCTGCCCGGCAGCACGCGGGCCACGGTCGTGTTCTTCTCGAATTTCGGCACGGCATACACCGCCCGTGTCATCGACGTGCCGGCGTCGACCGGGTACGGCGAGCCGATCCAGAAGCTGTTCAAGCTGCGCGACGCCGAGAGGATCATCGCGGCGTTCAGCCTCGACGCGAGGGTCGCCGGTGACATCACGACGCGCAAGGAAGGTGAGCCTCCACCGGTGCACGCGGTCGCGGTGACCAGCGACGGCTACGCATTGCGCTTCAGCCTCGAGCCGTTCGTGGAAGCGAGCACACGGGCCGGCCGTCGTTTCGCACGACCCTCGGATGGCGTGGAGGTGGTAGGGGTAAATAAGGTTACCGGGAGCGAAATCGTGATCGCCGCGACTGCCGAGGCGCGCGGCCTACTGTGCCGTGCGGACGAGATCAATTACCTGTCCGGACCCGGGAAAGGCGTGATCCTGATCAAGCTGCACGAGGGCGAGGACAGGGTGCTCGGCTTCATTGCCTCGCGCGGCGATCGTGACCTGCTGCGCGTTGAAACCAGCCGGGGCGCGGAGCAGACGATCAGTACGGCGAAGTACGAGGTCACCGGTCGCGGCGGGAAGGGCCGCGAACTTCTCCAACGCGGCCAATTCACCCGCGTCATTCCGAATGAGGTGGAGAACCCGCAACCCTTGGGTGAATAGCCCGCCTTTCACCGTCACGAAAGGACACCACGACGTTCACGAAGGTACAAATGCCACGGACGCCGCTCGCATGGCGAGCAATTTGAGCCTCAGTTTTGTACAAAATTCACTCGAAAGACCGATCCAGGTCGAGCGGCGAGACGCATCCAGGTTACGGTTCGACACCGGCCGACCCGCAGGGTTTCGGCCTGATCTTCGTGCCCGTCGTGTCCTTCGTGGTGTCTTTGACGTGACCGCGTGAGTCCATCCCGAGAAATTCCCCATAACCCGCTCCTCGCGCTATACTGTCGCGTCCGTTCCGGATTCCTGCTGCTCGACCACTTTCACCGGCGTCACGGGCGAGGCTGAAGCCTCGTGCTACCAAAAACGTGGGCGCCCTGAGCCGCAGTTGACGAAAAACTTTCCGGGACCTCTGAGGTCCGGCCCGGCCGGGCCAGCAACTACATGAACAGCACGTTAGACACGACAACTACCTCACGCAGTACGCGCATCGCCGTCTTCATCGATTTCGACAACGTCGAAATTGGCGTCAAGAGCACGATCGGCGGTCAGTTCGATATCGGCCTGGTCCTCGAAGCCATCAAGGAACGGGGCGAGATCGTGACCAAGATCGCGTACAGCGACTGGAAGCGCGCCGGCGACTACAGCCGCATCCTGACGCAGCACGCCATCCGCATGGTGCAGCGCAGCTTCACCCCGGGGGGCGACAAGAACGGCGCCGACATCACGATGGCGCTCGATGCCCTCGAGATGGCATTCACGCACGACCACATCAATGCCTTCGTCATCGTCGGCGGCGACAGCGACTTCATTTCGCTGGTCGAGAAACTCAAGCAGTACGGCCGCAAGGTCATCGTGGTCGGAGGGCGGCAGTTCACCAGCCTGACGATGCAGAAGAACTGTCACGAGTTCATCGCCTACGAGAACCTCGTGAACATCAACCGGCCGCCGCGCCAGGCCGACCGCAGCGGCAAGCACGATAAAAGCGACGGCCGCGTCCTCAATGCGCTCCCGGTGATCAAGCGGGCGTTGAAGGTCCTGTCGGAGCGAGAGGTGACGCCGCAGCTTGGCCTCCTCAAGAGCACGTTGCTCCAGCTCGACTCCACGTTCTCCGAGCGGGACTACGGCGCCAGCAGCTTCCGCGACTTCATGGAAAAGGTGGCGCACACCGGCGCCGTGACGCTGCGTCATGCCGGTCGCAGCATGCTCGTGGAGCCGAACGACGAGGTGCTGGCAACTGTCACTGGCAGCACGCCTGCTGCCGCGGCTGCCGCTGCCGCGGCGGAAATGGACACGCCCGCCGAAGAGAGTGTCAGGCCCGCGGCCCCGCCGCGCGAGACACGTGAGAGCCGCGAGACGCGCGAGACCCGCGAGACGCGCGAGACGCGCGAGAACGAACGACGACGAAGAAGAATCACTGCCGCCATCGCCGATGACGATGCAGGACGGCATTCGCGCCGTGCAGCAGGCGTTCACGCAGGCCTCGGCGCCCCTCCGCTGGCCGATGTACGTCCGTCAGGCCAAGCAGTACCTGCGCAACGCGATCGAGAATTTCGACGAACGCAAGTACGGTTTCGCCTCGGTGGTCGATCTGCTGCGCGCGGCGGGGAAGGAAGGCGTGCTCAGGATCGAGCGCGATCGGCAAGGCGCCATTCGCGTCTTCCCCGGTGCCAACCTGGTGTCGAAGCCGCCCGTTGCCGAATCGGTGGTCGACGAAGCGGAAGAGATGGAACCGGTGATCGAGGCGACCGCGGAGACCGAGGGCAGCGGGTCACCGGGCCGGGATGCAGGATTTCGGGGAGCAGCCCGTATTCGAGCCCGAGCCGGTCGGCGAACCGCCCATCGTCGATGCCGATATCAGGTCGACCGACGAAGACGACGACACCGACCATGATGAGGACGACGTCAACTTCAACGTCGAGGGGGCAAACGTGTCTGCGCCATTGATGCCGAGGAAGCCGGCTGCTGCCCGGCGGCGCAAGACCTCGAGTCCGCGGGTCGCGAAGACGGCGCGTACCGACGAAGACGGCGCGCCCGCGTGCCCGGAAGTCCTCCCGCTAGCCGCTGATCAGGAGCTCCACGTAGCCATGCTGCGGCGTCCACTGGATTCGCCGCAGCGTGGACTTGCCGCTGCGCACATAGATCAAGCACCTCGTCGTACTGCCCGATGACCGGCTTCACGATCGACTCGCCAATGTCGCGCAGGCTGGCGCTGGGATGCGCGGTCACGTCTACCACGAGCATGTGGTGCGTGCCGATCGATCCGGTCACCTTCCATCGCGGTCCCGGCGGCGGCGCCGAGGCAGAGTAGTGCACCGCCGCACCGAACAGCAGCAGCACGATCGACGAAGCCACCGCGCCGGCGATGATGAATTTCAGACCGTCGAGAGATTACACCCGGTCAGCAGTAACCTGTACCCTGTTCCCTGTCCGCTGTTACCTGACTACCTGATACCTGATTCCTGATTTCTACCGTGTCCACCTACACCGCCAAAGACATCACCGTCCTCGAAGGGCTCGACCCCGTCCGCAAACGTCCCGGCATGTACATCGGTGGCGTCGGCACCGCCGGCCTGCACCACCTCGTGTGGGAGGTGCTCGACAACGCCGTTGACGAGGCGATGAACGGCTACGCGTCGAACATCACCGTCACGCTCCACAAGGACGGCAGTTCAATCACGGTAGCCGACGACGGTCGCGGCATCCCGGTGGACAAACATCCGACGACGAAGAAGAGCGCACTGGAAGTGATCTTCACGGTGCTCCACGCCGGCGGGAAGTTCGAGCAGGGCAACTACAAGACCGCCGGTGGCCTCCACGGCGTCGGCGCCAGCGTCGTCAACGCACTCTCCACGGAGCTGCGCGCCAGCGTCCGTCGCGACGGCTCGTTGTGGGAGATGTCGTTCAAGCGCGGACAGCCCACCGGGCCGCTGAGGAAGACAGGTGCGGCCAAGGGAACCGGTACGACGGTGTATTTCCATCCCGACCCGACGATCTTTCCGAAGGTTGAGTTCGACGCGTCGCTCATTCGTGAGCGCCTGGAGGTCGTCAGCTACATCCACAAGGGTGTGAAGGTCACGTTCGAGAACGAAGCAGAGGGCACGAAAGAGGTCTTCCAGCACGAGGAGGGTCTCTCCGATTACGTGAAGAAGATCGTGGCCGAGCGGGGCGCCAAGCCGGTTCACGACCTGGCGTTCGCGCTCGAGCGCGAAAGCGTCCCGCGACTCGATCTGGTGCTCCAGTGGACCGAGGCGACGGACGAACACGTGCGGAGTTACGTCAACGGCATTCCGACCGCGTCGGGCGGCACCCACGAGAACGGTCTGCGTGCCGGACTCGGGAAGGCCGTTCGCAATTACATCGACACCCACAACCTCTCGCCGAAGGGCGTCACGCTGTCCGCTGAGGACATTCGCGAGGGATTGACGGGCGTGCTCAGCATCTTCATCGCAGAACCGCAGTTCCAGGGGCAGACCAAGGATCGGCTGAACAACCCCGAGATCATGTCGATCGTCGATTCGGCGGTGCGTCCGGCGCTGGAGCACTGGCTGAATCACAACCGCTCGACCGCTGAAGCGATCGTGGCCCGCATCATCCTGGCGGCGCGCGCGCGGGAGGCCAGCCGGGCGGCGCAGGCGGAGGTCACGCGCAAGACCGCGACGACCGGCCGCCTCAACCTGCCAGGCAAGCTGAGTGACTGCACGAACGCCGGCCGCGAAGACACGCGAGTTGTTCGTCGTCGAGGGCGACTCCGCCGGCGGATCCGCCAAGCAGGGGCGCGATCGCGGCGAAGCAGGCGATCCTTCCGCTCCGCGGCAAGGTGATGAACACCGAGGGCATGACGCTGGCAAAGGTTCTGGAGAACAAGGAACTGGCCGATCTCGTCACCGCGCTCGGCTGCGGTCTCGGCAAGAACTTCGACCTGAGCCGGCTGCGCTACGGCCGCATCATCATCCTGGCGGACGCCGATTCCGACGGCCATCACATCGCCACGCTGCTCCTCACGTTCCTCTACCGCCACCTGCCGCAGCTCATTTTCCGCGGCAAGGTCTACCTGGCGCAGCCGCCGCTTTATCGCATCGACATCGGCAAGGACACCCATTGGGCACTCGACGACGCCCACAAGGATCGACTGCTGAAGCTGCACGGCAACGGTCGGAGCCATCCCGAGATCACGCGCTTCAAGGGTCTGGGCGAGATGATGCCGAAGGTGCTCTGGGAAACGACGCTGAATCCGAGGACCCGTCGGCTGCTGCGCGTCGACATCGCTGACCAGATCGTGACGGATCGCGTGATCAACGAGCTGATGGGGAAGGATGCGTCCGCACGATTCCGATTCATCATGGAACGGGCGGAAGAAGCTCAGGAGCTGGACGTCTAGGGATGAACTAAGATTTCGGTCGTAGTGGCCCAGGTCGTCCCGAAACCCCGCACGTTCGATCGCTCGATAGTCGAAGGTCCCATCGGTGCCGCTGTCTGGCGGATTGCCTGGCCGACGATGCTGCAGAACGTCCTTGCCGGCCTGCAGGGCGTGATCGATCAGGCAATGGTCGGCAATTTCGTTGGCTCGAAGGGCAACGCTGCCCTTGGCGACAGCTGGCAGATCATCCTGATCGTCGTCGTGTTCCTGAGCTCGCTGTTCACCGGGATGGGTGTCCTGGTGGCGCGATTCGCCGGTGCCAACCAGCCGGAGAAGGTCAACCGGGTCGTCTACCAGGCGTTTCTCACGGCGTTCGGATTGTCGGTGCTGCTGGCGACAATCGGCTACTTCGCCTCGCCCGTGCTGCTGGACATCATCAACGCCGCGCCTGAGGTGCAGCACGAGGCCCTGCCGTTCCTGAGAGCGATGTTCATCGGCATCTTCGGCATGATGATGTTCTTCATGCTGAGCGGCGCCTTTCGCGCCGCCGGTGATGCGCACACGCCGCTGCGGCTGGGCGTGTCGATGACGGTGTTGACGATCTGCTTCAACGTGATCCTGATTCCGAGGTTCGGGACCATTGGCGCCGCCTTCGGCACGATCGCGAGCAGTTCGAGCGTGGCGCTCTACGGGTTGTGGCGATTCACGAGGCCGTCGTCGGTCATCCACTTCGAGCGCGGTATGGACCGGAGCGTGGACTTCACGATCATCCGATCGCTCTTCAAGTTCGGCCTGCCGACCGGTGTACAGGGGATCGCGATGAACGTCGGCGGCGTGTTGATGCTGCGGTTCATCGGTTCGCTCGAACAGAGCGCCGCCGCACAGGCGGCCTACGCGGTGTGCTACACGCAGCTGTTCTCGCTGATCACGTGGACGTCGAACGGCCTGCTCGGCGCCGCGGCGACGATTGCCGGTCAGAACCTCGGCGCCGGTAATCCCGACCGCGCCGTCGAGGGCGTGCGCGTCGCCTCACGAATCGGCTTCTGCGTCGCGGCCGTCGTCGGCTGTCATCTTCGTCACCGCGCCCCACCTGCTGCTCGCGATTTTCGGCATGAAGGATCCGGCCGTCCAGGCGCTCGCGCAGCAACTGCTGTTCTATTTAAGCTTCTCCGGTCTGTTCATCACCGTCGCCCTCAGCTATACCGGCGGCCTGCAGGGGACCGGCGATACCCGCAGCCCGCTCTACATCTCGATCATCTCGCAGGTGATCATCCCGCTTGGCCTGTGCACCATCTTCCAGGCCACGCGCGGCCTCCAGCCGGCCGACATCTGGATGGCGATCGTGATCGGCCACATGACGCGCTGCACCCTCAGCTGGATGCGCTTCCGCCAGGGCAAGTGGAGGAGCATTCGGGTCGACATCGAGCATGCGCGGCCGTAGGTCAACTCCCAACTCCCAACGTCTTTCGCTTTCCCAACTCCCAAGCAATCAGCCGCCAGCATTCTTGATGATCGTCGCCAGGATTCGCGTGAGTTCTGCCGCCTCTTGAATGACCGGCTCATGTTCCAGTCCGAGAAGGTCGCAACGGCGAAGCACACGTAGTCGGAATCGAGTTTCCTTCACTTCGCGCAACGAAATTCTCTGCTTGGCGAGCGTATCCTTATCGCTCGACCCATCGTCCGCCTCTTCGTAGTTGGCGCCCGCCGACGTGCCCGCCCTCAGCAGTTGATAAGAAAGTGCTGATGCGATCGGTCCTTGAGTGTGCAGGTATTGCACCACCCTGACGATCAGGCAAGCGAACTCGAACAGTCGCTCACGTAAATCGTAGGGCTTTGAAGAGCGCCATCGGTCTGCGGTCATATGAGATGCATGAGCGGCGCCGATGCGATCCCGAACGTTTGGGAGTTGGGCAAGCGTCAGTCGTTGGTAGTTGGGAGTTAACGTTAAGATCCCACCATGACCCCTCGCGTCCCTGTCCCGGTTAATGAGCCCAACCTCTCCTATCTCCCCGGTTCGCCGGAACGGACGGCGCTGAAGAGCGCGCTGAAAGAGATGTCGTCGGAGCAGGTGGACATTCCGATCATCATCGGCGGCAGGGAAATCCGGACGGGCAGGATCGAGCGCACGGTGATGCCGCACGATCACCGGCACGTGCTGGCGCAATGGCATGTGGCGGAGGCCGCTCATGTCCAGCAGGCGATCGATGCGGCGGTTGAAGCGCAGAAGGAGTGGGGTCTGTGGCCGTGGCAGGAGCGGGCGGCGGTTCTGCTCCGTGCGGCGGAACTCCTGACGACGACGTGGCGCGCCAGGCTGAACGCCGCGACCATGCTCGGACAATCGAAGACAGCCGTCCAGGCGGAGATCGATTCGGCCTCCGAGATGATCGATTTCTGGCGCTTCAATCCGGCTTACGCGCAGGAGCTGTTCGAGGAGCAGCCACTGAGCACCCATGGCGCGTGGAATCAGCTCGAATACCGGCCGCTCGAGGGATTTGTCTACGCGGTGACGCCGTTCAATTTCACGTCTATCGCCGGCAACCTGCCGACCGCGCCGGCGCTGATGGGCAACACAGTGGTGTGGAAGCCGGCGTCGAGCGCGATGCTGAGCGCGTACTACATCATGCGCCTGCTCGAGGCGGCCGGCATGCCGCCGGGCGTCATCAACTTCGTCCCTGGCGACGCCGTCCAGATCTCCCGCCTCCTGCTTGATTCACCGGATCTGGCTGGCATCCATTTCACGGGCAGTACCGCAGTCTTCAACTCGATGTGGAAGACGATCGGCGAGAACGCCGGACGGTATCGCTCGTACCCTCGCCTGGTCGGCGAAACCGGCGGCAAGGACTTCATCATCGCGCACGCGTCCGCGGACGTGCAGGAACTGGCGGTGGCGATCGCCCGCGGCGGTTTCGAGTACCAGGGGCAGAAATGCTCGGCGGCGAGCCGCGTTTACGTGCCGCAGTCGCTCTGGCCCGAGGTTCGCGACCGCGTCGTGGCGATGATGCGCGAGATGCGCATGGGCGACGTGCAGGACTTCCGCACGTTCCTTGGCGCCGTCATCGATAGAAAGTCGTTCGCGAAGATCAGCGGCTACCTCGACGATGCCCGGACGAACGCCACGGTCATCCACGGCGGGACGCTGAACGATGAGCAGGGATTCTTCGTCGCCCCGACGCTGGTCGAGGCCAGGGAACCTGGCTACCGGCTGCTGTGCGAGGAAATCTTCGGCCCGGTGGTCACTGCGTATGCGTATCCCGACGCGCAATGGACCGACACGCTGGCGCTGGTCGATCGGACATCGCCCTATGCGTTAACCGGGGCGGTGTTCGCTCGCGATCGGCGGGCGGTCGTCGAAGCGAAGACAGCGTTGCGGAACGCCGCCGGCAACTTCTACATCAACGACAAGCCGACCGGCGCGGTGGTCGGGCAGCAGCCGTTCGGCGGCGCCCGCGCGTCGGGCACGAACGACAAGGCCGGTTCCAAGTTGAACCTGGTCAGGTGGGTGAGCGCCCGGACCATCAAGGAGACGTTTTCACCGCCTCGCGACTTCAGGTATTCCTATATGACTGAGGAGTGAACGGAATTGACGAATTGACGAATTGACGAATTGACGAATTGACGAAGTTAGTGCCGGATTTGCTCGCCTGCTCTCCGCGCCTCCAATTCGTCAATCCGACAATTCGTCAATCCGTCAATTTCTTTACTCGATCTTGATGAGATCGATATCGAACACCAGCATGCCGCGCGGACTCCCGGCTTCCCCCTTGTACGCGAGATCCTGCGGGATCCAGAAACGGGTCCGCTCGCCTTCGACCATCTGAGGGACGCCCTCGGTCCAGCCACGGATCACGCCGCCGCCCAGGTCCAGGGTCGAGGGCATTCCGCGAGCGACAGAACTGTCGAACAGCTTGCCATCCGTCGTCCAACCCGAATAGTGGACCGTCACCTTGCTGAATGCGGTGGGATGACGGGTGCCCGTGCCCGGCCGCAGCACCTTGTACGAGACGCCGCCGGGTGTCTTCTTCGCATCGGCCGGCGGCTCTTTCACGTCGGGAGGAGCGACTGTCGGCGACAGCCTGGTGTCCAGCAGCTCGATGTCGAATACGACTGTGCCCTTCGGCCGGCCGGCCTGTCCCTTCCACGACAGCGACTCCGGCACCCAGCAGCGCCGTGTCTCGTGCAGCGCCATCAGGCCGACGCATTCTTTCCAGCCGGCCATCGCGCGATTGAGCGGGAACGTTGACGGGGCGTTGCGGCTGAGCGTGCTGTCGAACATCCGGCCGTCGCTGCTCCATCCCGTGTATTGCACCGTGACCACGTCGTTCGGCGTGGGCTTCTCGGTGCTGTCGCCAGGTTTGATGACCTTCGAGATCAGACCGGATCCGCTTTTCACGGCGTCGGCCGGGGGCATCGTCAGATCCGGCGGCGGCGCGAAGGCGCAGTGCCGCCGACTGGGGAGCCGGCGGCAGTGGCGTCTGGTTGTTCGCCTGTGCGGCGGCGCCGGCGATCGCGGCGACGACGACACGCCATGGGAAGAAGTAGTGCTCGCATCAGCTTTCGATCAGGAGCTGGCCGGGGTCCTCGATGTATTCCTTGATCTTGACCAGGAACTGCACCGCTTCGCGGCCGTCGACGATGCGGTGGTCGTAGGAGAGTGCGATGTACATCATCTGCCGCACCTCGAGCTTGCCGGCAATCGCCACCGGCCGCTCCTGGATCTTGTGCAGGCCGAGGATGCCGACCTGCGGTGGATTCAGGATCGGCGTGCTCATCAGCGATCCGAACACGCCGCCGTTGGTGATCGTGAATGTGCCGCCCGACAGATCCTCGAGTGTCAAGGTGCCGTTCTGCGCGCGCCCGGCGAAATCGCGGATCGCCAGCTCGATATCGGCGAAGGAGAGGCGATCGGCGTCGCGGATCACTGGCACGACGAGACCGCCTTCGGCGCCGACGGCCATACCGATGTCGTAGTAATGCTTCAGGACGATCTCGTCACCCTGGATTTCGGCATTGACCGGCGGGAATGCGCGCAGCGCCGCGACACTGGCCTTGACGAAGAACGAGGCGATGCCGAGACCGACGCCGTGCTGTTTCTGGAAGGCGTCCTTCCGCCGCGAACGCAGTGCCATTACCGCCGTCATGTCGACCTCGTTGAAGGTCGTGAGCATAGCGGCCGTGCGCTGTGCCTCGACGAGCCGCCGCGCGATCGTCGCGCGTCGCTTCGACATGCGCTGGCGTGTCTCACTGCGATCGCCCGGCGCGCGAGGGGCGATCCGGGGAGTCGCCGGTGTCCTCCCGGCATCCCGTGCCGGTGCCGCAGCCTTGTTTCCTGCGGGTGCCGGTGTGGCGTCGCCGGCCGGTGCCCTGGTGCCACCAAGCGCTGCCTGCACGTCCTGCTTCATGATGCGGCCGCCGCTTCCCGAGCCCTGAACGGCGCCGAGATTGACGTCGTGCGCCTTGGCCATGCTGCGCGCTGTCGGTGTCGAGCGCGGGTCTTCAGCTGCAGGCGCTGCTGCGCGTGGGGCGTCGGCTGCCGGCGCTTCCTGTGTTCCGGAACCGTTCCCGCCCGCGGCGGCGGATGCCGTTGCCGCACCCTCCTCGAGGACCGCGAGCAGCTCGCCGATCTTGACGTCCTCGCCTTCCTGCCGCTTGATGCTGGCGATCACGCCGCTGCGATCGGCGTTGACTTCCAGATCGATCTTCTCCGTCTCGAGCTCGACAACGGGCTCGCCGAGCTCGACGCGGTCACCTTCTTTTTTCAACCAGCGGGCGACGCGCGCCTCGACGACCGACTCACCCAGTTCCGGAACGACGATATTGGACATAGTCAGGATGATGAAAACCGTGAAAACCTGGAGACCTCTTTAGCGCTTCGAGCCTGTAAGACGCCGCACCGGCTTCGACAGAACCATCGACCCTTCAGAGGCGTGACTGTCAAGATCGAATGCCTGCTCGACGAGTACCTTCTGATTGAGCTGATGCCAGGCTGACGACCCTTCTGACGGGCTCGAGCTGCGGGTCCGGCCGATGTAGCGCAGCGGCGCGCGATCGCCGAGCAGCTCCTCGAGCAGCGGCCGCATGAATTCCCATGCGCCCATGTTCTCCGGTTCTTCCTGCAGCCACACCACGTCCTCGAGCGCAGGGTACCCTTCGATCACCTCGGTGAGTGCCGCCTTCGGGAACGGATACAGCTGCTCGACGCGCGCAATCGCGACGTTGGTTGCCGTGGCGCGCCGCTCGCTGCTGATCAGATCGACGTAGACCTTGCCGCTGCACAGCACGAGTCGCTTGATGCCTTTCACCTGCGTGCGCGCATCGGCATCGTCGATAACCGACTGGAAGCGACCTTCCTCGAGGTCCCGCGGCGACGACAACACGTGCGGATTGCGCAGCAGGCTCTTCGGGGTCAGCACGAACAACGGAAGCGGGTCGATCGTCAGCAGCGCGGCCTGCCGGCGGAGCAGGTGGAAGTACTGCGCGGCAGTGGTGCAGTTGATCAGCCGCAGGTTGATGTCGGCGGCTGCCTGCAGGATGCGTTCAGGCCGGGCACTCGAGTGCTCTGGTCCCGCTCCCTCGTATCCGTGCGGGAGCAGAAACACCAGCGATGGCTTCAGTCCCCACTTGGCGCGGCCGGAGGTGACGAACTGGTCGAGCATCACCTGGGCGCCGTTGATGAAATCGCCGTACTGCGCTTCCCAGATGACCAGCCGCCCGGGCTCCTGAATGTTGTACCCGAACTCGAAGCCGATGACGCCGTTCTCGCTGAGGGCGCTGTTATGGATCTCGAACGAGGCCTTCGCCTGCGAGAAGTCCTGCAGCGGGATGAACACCTTGCCGGTGTTCGCGTCGTGGAACACCGCGTGACGATGGCTGAAGGTGCCGCGCTCGACATCCTCGCCGGTCAGGCGGATCGGCACCCCGTCGGCCAGTACCGTCGCAAACGCGAGCTCCTCCGCGGTGGCCCAGTCGATGGAGCGCTCGTTCGGCGCGTTCAGGATCGTCCGCCGCCGTTCCCGGCCGCGTTCCAGCTTCTTGTGGAACGAGAAGCCGTCCGGCGACGCGTTGAGGGCGTCGTTGATGTCGCGGAGGCGGGACAGCGGCACGCCCGTCTGGGTTTTTCCGGCGATTCCTGCCGGCACCGGTTCGGGAATCGGCGCGACGAAGTCACGCTCCGGCTTGAGCGAGGCAAACGTCTGCTCGAGCGTCGTCATGTGCTTCTTGACGAGGCCGTCGGCTGCTTCGGCGGCGATCGATCCCTGCGCCACCAGGGTCTTGGCGAACAGATCCCGCACGGTCGGATGCGCGTTGACCTTCTTGTACATCACCGGCTGGGTGAACGCCGGTTCGTCGCCTTCGTTGTGACCGTGTCGGCGATAGCCGATCAGGTCGATGAGGAAGTCGCGGCGGAAACGCGCGCGATACTCCCAGGCCAGGCGCGCCGCCTCGAGACAGGCGATCGGATCGTCCGCGTTGACGTGGACGATCGGAATCTTGAACCCGCGGGCCAGGCCGCTGGCGTAGCTGGTGCTGTAGGACTCGGCCGGAGTCGCCGTGAAGCCGACCTGATTGTTGGCGATGATGTGAATCGTCCCGTCGGTGTCGTACCCGGCCAGGCGAGAGAGGTTCAGCGTTTCCGCGACGATCCCCTGGCCGGGGAAGGCGGCGTCACCATGAATGAGGATCGGCAGCGTGCTGGCACCTTCGAAACGGGGCTTGCCGGGTGCACTGGCCACCGTACCCGCGGCGCGCGCCATGCCGACGACCACCGGGTTGACCGCCTCCAGGTGGCTCGGGTTCGGCGCCATCGAGATGTGCATCTGGCCCCGGGGCCCCGCCGCGCGGGCTCCCGCGTGGTACTTCACGTCACCCATCCAGCCCTGGTCGAGCCGCAGGGTCTGCGCGTTCACCGGGTCCTTGAACTCAGCGAGGATTTGCGCGTACGGCTTCTGCAGAATGTGGGCGAGGACGTTGAGGCGTCCCCGATGCGCCATGCCGATCAGCGTGTGGCGCGTTCCACTGTCGGCGGCGCCGCAGATGATCTCGTCCAGCACCGGGACCATCACGTCGAGACCTTCGATCGAGAAGCGGGTCTTGCCGGGGAACGTGCGGTGAAGGAATCGTTCGAACACCTCGACCTGCGTGATCCGATCGAGCAGGGCCGTCGAGTGCTTCTCGTCCATCGGTGGAAGGAAGCGGCCGGACTCGGCAGCGTTGCGCAGCCAATCACGTTCTTCGGGCACGAACACGTGCGCGTAGTCGAACCCGGTGGTGCCGCAGTACACGCGGCGGAGCTTTTCAATCGCCTCGAAGGCGCTGTTCGACGATTCTGCGACCAGCCCACCGACGACCGCGGCCGGCAGCTGCTTGAGATCGTCGTCGGTGATGCCATGGGCGCGCGGTGACAGCGAGGGGTCGCCGATTGGCGTCGAGCCGATGGGATCGAGGTGCGCGGCCAGGTGCCCGTAGCGACGGATCGATTCCGCCAGGTTCGCGGCGCCGACCACCACGTGCAGGCTGGCGCCGGAAGTCGGAGTCCTGTCGGTGGTTGCGGGATCGGAGGGAGTCCAGGATTCGAACGCGTTGCGCGTCGCGGGGTCGACCGACTCGGGGTCCTGCCGGTAGCGCTCATAAAGCTCGAGAACTGTACGCGGCATTGATACCCGCGAACTGGTCCAGATTCATAGCCTTCCTATAGTACTCCAGCGGCTCTGCCAGAGACGTCCATCGTCGCGGCAAACTGCAGGAGACAATAGTCTTATCGGACATGATTCGACTGATCGGTATCGACGTCGACGGGACCTTGCTCGACACGGACGGACAGCTGCCGGATGCGAACCGCGATGCGATCCACGCCGCCGTCGCGGCCGGGATTCACGTGTCGCTGGTGACCGGCCGCAGTTACCCGTTCGCCCGGCCCGTGGCGGACCCGCTGCCGGCAGCGCTCACGCTGATCGTCAGCAGCGGCGCCGTGGAGCGTGCGATGGACGGCGCCACGCTGGCGCGGCGGCTTCTCAATCGCGATGTGGCTCGTCGCGTCCTGGAATCGACTCGTCACGTGCGCGAGCACACGGCGGTGATCTTCGACCGCGACGAAGAGCGCCAGATCATCTTCGAATCCATGGACTGGAGCCATCCGAACCGGCAGGGCTACTGGGACCGGAACCATCGGCTGATCGATCGCGCCGCCCCGCTCGAAGATTCGCTGGTCGAAGATCCGATCCAGGTGATGTTCAATGGTGATCCCGCCGCCATGCGTGCGCTGTCGGAGTCGCTCCGCGCGTCTGCCCGGGAGTGTGACGGGGCACTCGACGGCTACGCCGTGTCGCTCACCGAATACCTTCACCGCGACTTCTCGCTCGTCGACATCACCGCCCCGCACGCCACCAAGGGACGCGCGCTCCTCTGGCGTGCCGAGCAGTTGGGCATCGACCGTGAGGAGGTGATGGCCGTCGGCGACAACTTCAACGACCTCGATATGCTCGAAGCCGCCGGCATCGCCGTCGTCATGGCCAATGCCGATCCTGCCCTGCACCGCCCCGGTTGGCAGCGCACCGGCCATCAAAACGAGGCCGGCCTGGCGCAGGCCATCGAGCGCTGGGCGCTGCGTGGCCCGTAGTGAACGTCTGTCCGCAGTCACGTGGCCACGAAGGCACGAAGACCGAAGGCTACAGAGCATCACTCGTTTGATCCCTTGGCGGAGCACTGGTCCGCTGAAATTGATTAACAGCCCAAGCCGCAGATTCAGGACGCGCAAGTACGTCATCACCTGAGCGGTGTGGACCGGGTCCAGTCTCGATACGCACTTCAGCTCGACCACGATTCGACGATCGACCACCAGGTCGATACGATGGTCGGACAGCAAGACGCCCTTGTAGTACAGCGGATACTGAGACCTGTCGTTGGAAGGGCAAGCTGGCGCAGTTCGAGTTCCACGGCCATGGCCGCTTCGTAGACACTCTCCAGAAGGCCCGGACCAAGGTGACGGTGAACTTCGATCGCGCATCCGATGACTGCTTCGCTAACAGCGTTGTCCTTCGGATTGCCAATCAACATGTTGATCTCAGTGCCTTCGTGTCTTCGTGGCTAACGTGACAAGCCGTCTCGCCTGAAGCGCTGGAGTGACGCGTCGCGGGTGGACGGGGCGATCAGTGGGAATGTTTTCAGGACATGCTCGAACTCAGACACGGTGAGGCCATAGAGATCTGCACTGATGGCCTGAAGCTCGGCGTATTCGGGGCTTGTTTCGACGCTGGTGGCTCTGGACAGCAGCTGCGAGATCCTGTCGAGCCGATCGAAGGCGGGGTGATCCGGGCCTATGCAGGGGACCGGAAGCCGGGCCAGCAGGTTCGCGGTGACGTGAGTATGAACGCGGAGGCGAATCAAGTAGTTCGCGACGAAGCTGTTCAGGAGCGCGCATAACACCCGCTGGTGAGCCAGCGGCAGCGACGTCTTGAGACAGAAGACGGTGTGTGTGGTCACCACCTCGGGCGGGATCACTGCCGCGATGAGCGTGAGCCGGTTAGTGGCGCTGGCGACCTCGCGATACGCCAGCCGGGCTCGACACGGAACGCGGCGTGCCGCCTTCGCAACGGCCGGCAGTTCGCAGCGGCACGCGTGGACATCGACACGGAACGGGTGGAGGTGCTTTCCTTCGAGCACGGGTCGGCTGTCGGTGGATCCCGACCGTGCGCGGAATGCACCGCGATCGTCGGTGGCGTTCAGTTCCCGTCCGAACTGTGCTCCCCACCCGTCGGCATGGCCGAGCCACGGCACGTGAGCGCCGACGCGTTCCGCGATCCCGAGGTCGCGCTCAGACAGGAACTCCGGTATGCCGAGGTCGTCGGGGCCGGAGAGTCGATTCAACAGCTCGCGCGAGATGTCGAGGACCTCGCCGGCCGGTGAGTCGAGCTCATCGATGTTCGTCAGCCCGAATCGCGTCGCGATCCTGTCGGTGCGCGCGCCGGCGGACGCCGTGACCAGCGCAAACCGTACGCTTCGGTGGATCGGAAAAATGCCGGCACGATTGTCGAGGCCGATGATGGAGTCGATTCGGGCGCGGTCGTACAGGTGGCGTCGCAGCGCCGCGCTTCCCGTATCGCTGAAGACGCCGGCCGGCAACACGAGACCAAGGCGACCGCCGTCACGCAGCAACTGGAGGCTGCGCTCGAGGAACAGCTGATAACGATTGACGTGCGCTCCAGGTTCGACGACGTACACCCCCGAGCCGCGGAAGAAGTCCGTCGTGGCGCGCGCCATCCGCCGTCGGTCGTCGCGCGCATCGCCGGTTCCGCTATCGCCCCGCACCATGTCCCACGGAGGATTGCCGATGACGGCGTCGAACCCACCGGTGGCAAACACTTCCGGGAACTCGAAACGCCAATGGAAGAAGCGCTGTCGTTTCGCGACGTCGGCGGCGCGAGCAAGCAGCGCGCTCGACGTAGGTTGGGGCAGGCCGCTGCGGTCATGCAGCAGTTGCTGCATCAAGTCGCCGAAGGTTCCGCGGTCTGGCGGGTTTGCGTCAGGCCAGAACCACCCCGCACACCACAGGTCGAGCACGCGTCGCCACCGGTTCGCGGCCGATGACTGTTCCGCCAGCGACGCGAGTGTTCGCTCTTTCTGATGCACGATCGCCGCTGTGTCGTCGGGTTCCGACGCCAGCCGGCTCCGAATGTGCGCGTGTTCTGTCAGAGAGCCGTCGAGCCCTGCAGCTTCGAACAGTGGAAGTGTCTGCAGCCGGCTGCGCTGTCCCCGCCGGCCGGCAGGTTGGCGCTGAACGTCGCTCGGCGACGCCCCAATCAGGCTGTCGCCCGCAACAAGATGGTGATCGAGGAAGGAGAGGGGGCGATCGGACGCAAGCGTTGCCAGCCAGAGCGACAGGCGCGCCAGCTGCACGGCCATGGGATTCAGATCGACGCCGTACAGGCAACGCGTCGCCACTTCACGGCGCAGCAGGGCGCGGTCGCCGTCGGTCACGTCGGCGGTATGCCAACGTCCTTCCTGAATCAGCGTGTCTTCCACCACTGAGGCGAGATACCGGCAGGCGGCCACCAGGAATGCCCCACTGCCCATCGCCGGATCGACCACGCGCAGTCGGAGGATGTCGTCCGACGTTCGCCCATTCACCAGCGGCTCCAGTGCACGGCGGACAAGGGATGCGGTCAGTGGGCGTGGCGTGTAGAACGCGCCGCTCGACTTCCTGGTATCGCGGGTGCGAACCAGCGCGGGCCCTGAGGGGGTGCCGGGCTCGTAATCGAGCACCTGCTCGTACACGGTGCCGAGCTGTTCGACGTCCAGATCGCGGTAGGAGATGCGCGCCCGCGGCCGGCCGGCAGTTCCCGGTGTCGAGCTCACCGACACGATCGCCTGTCGCATCACCGCATCCGCGATTGGTCGACGCTCGAAGGTGGCCGCGTGTGATGGCGCGAACAGCCGTCCGTTGAAGGCGGTGACCTTCAGTTCGCCGGCGGCGCAGCCGGCGTGCGCCAGGCGCGAGATGGCAAGGATCGCCTCCCAGAGCCCGTGGCATGGACGGGCTGTCAGCAGAGCGGCGACGATCGTGTTTACGCTGTAACGATCCCGATAGACCGGATGCCATACCGGAACAAGCCCCCGCGCCTCCGCAAAGAGCAGGAACAGCACGCGGTACACCACGGTGAGCGAGTGATCGAACACGATGCTGGCGTCCTGCCGATCGGTTGGTTTCAGCGCACCGAGCAGCACGGTGATCGCATCCAGCACTCCACGTCCCAATGCCCGGCACACCAGGGCGCCGTGGTGCGCGGACTGTTCAATCGCTTCCTCCAGCGTCGACGAGGGAGGGATCAGTGCGTCCGCTCGCAGCAATGACCACAGCAGCGCCTGTCCGTCCACATCCTCGAGCGCCGTACGCAAGTCGAACTCGAGGTAGGCACGGGACCACGTTCGGCGCGCATCCACGAGGCGGAGTTGCTGGCCGTTGCAGCAGAAGCACCAGGTGGCATCGGTGACGATCGCACGATGCACGGCGGCTCGCCAGACGCGCTCCAGTGAGGCTCCGTAGGCGGTTATCAACACGGGCGGGCCGGGCCTGGTTCCGCTGACGGTCTCCATATGTGAACTGGAGGGGGTGTCGCTTCGCGCTACGGCGGTGAAACCCAGGACAGCGAGCGACGGAAGCACCGCGACATCTGCGACCGCCCGGACGCTGGCCGCCGGCCCCAGCCGGTCTGAGATCTGTTCGGCACATCGTTCCATCGCCCGGCGGATAGCGAGCGATGGCCGTTGGAAGAACGGCAGCGACGGAAGGATATCGGCGGCGAAGGACCCGCTGATCAGCCGGCCACGGAGCGCCGCTGCCATCTCAAATGACCGCCGCGAAGCGGATGATGGGAGAGCCGGTCCTCGCGTCCGTCAGACGGGTCGCTTCGTCGAGGCGGCTTTGACACTGCGCCAGCGCGTCCTCGAAGACGCTGCTCTGCACGGCGGCCCGTCGCTCGGTCCGGCGATCGAAGAGCCCGGGCTGCAGCAGTTCAGCGGCAATACGGGCGTGCCGGATCCGGATGGAGGCGCAGATGGCGCGCTCCCGCTCCGTAGTGAGGGTGACGAACTGTCTGAGGCGATCGATGCTCTCGATGGCGGGCTGGCGGAGTCCGACAGCGACATCGTCAAGCCGATCGCCAAGATCCCGAACAATGGCGCGGAGATCGCCGTACCGGTACCCGAAACGGCCAGCGCTACTCCGGCCAACGTGGTCCAGACCGGCAGGTCATCCGCATCGCACGTCGACACTTCGACGACACCCAGCACGCGTCGTGGTCCGCGGGCGAGGATCGCGACAAAGGGTCGACGGTTCGTATCGATGGGTGGGGTGGAGATTCGGCGGGCTATGGTGATCCACTCGGCTTCGCCACGCGCCCGATCAGCGAGGTCCGGTCGTCGTGTGGGCACCGGCAACATCGCCGCCGGCTGCTCCTGCGCCGTTGTGGCACTCGTAAGAATCAGCGCTGCGGTGGCGAAGTCGGACGTCGCCGCCGCTCTCAGCGCTTCGATGGCGCGCTGCTGCCGCTCCCGCACTCGCCCGACGATAGTGATTTCGTGGCTGCCGCCCGCGACAAGATTCACGGCGTGTACCGGTCGCGTCTGGCCAATCCGATCGACGCGCCCGATCCGTTGTTCCAGCCGTACCGGGCTCCAGGGAATCTCGAGGTTGATGACGCAGCGACAGCGCTGATGCAGGTTCAGTCCTTCGCTTGCCGCATCCGTCGCGAGCAGCACCCGCGCCGGTCCCCTCACGAAGCTCGACTCCACGGTTTGCCGTTCCGCGCGGGTCATGCCCCCATGGAGTTCGACAATCGCATCGTCCGGGAGTCCGGTTCTGGAGAGCGCCTGGTGCAGGTGGGTGAGCGTGTCGCGGTATTCGGTGAAGATCAGAACCGGCTCGTGTACGCGGGACAGCCATCTCACAATCGCGGCAATCTTGCTTTCGCCGGCGGCGGCCAGTCGCGCCAGCGAGAGGACGTGGTCCAGCCGACGCCGTTCTTCCTCGACGTCGGCGAGTCCGGCAGCCGCGATGGTAAGCATCGGCTCCTCGTCACTCGCAGCGGGATCCGCAAACGGCAGTCCCAATTGGTCCAGCGAAGCTGCTGGCGTATCGGCGATCGACGCCAGGCGCCGCTCCAGCGATCGCGCCAGTGAGGCAGGACTGCTGCTCGCCCGTCGCAGCAGCACGGTCATCGCGAGTCGCGCCGCGTCTGCCGTGGAGGCGACGCTCCAGACCATTCGCGCGTAGTCGAGGAGTGCGGCCTGCATCCGACTCTCAGCAGCCGTCGGACGCACTTCGAGCCATCGCGTACGGCGATTCACGGGCATGGCCGCATCCGCTCGCGTACGTCTGAAAAGCACGAGAGGAAACCTGTCGCCGCTGTCGCCAAGCGAGCAGAGACGGGTGAAGGCGGCTTCATCGCCCGAGTGCGGCGTCGCCGACAGCAGCACCAGCGTCCGGGCACGCCAGGCCAGCCCGCCGGCAGCCATGGCCCGGTCCGATCGCGTGGCCAGGTTGTGGGCCTCGTCGAATACGACGACGTCCCAGACCATGCCTTCGACGGCGAGCATCACCTCCGGACGCTTGATGAAGTCGATCGACGTGATGATCAGGCGGCACGCCGACCAGGGATTGGCGGTCGCGTCGAAATCGGCCGCGACCCGAGCGAGACCCGCGGCATCGAGGAGCGTGGCGGCAAGTCCGAATCGCGATTGCAATTCCTCCTGCCACTGCGATCGCAGACCGGCCGGACAGACCACGAGGGCGTGGCCCTCGGGCTGCCGCTCGAGCAGCTCGGCGATGATCACACCTGCCTGCACCGTCTTGCCGAGGCCGACGTCATCGGCAATCAGCAGGCGACAGCCGATTCCGCCGGTCACCGCCAATGCCGGTTCCAGTTGATAGGGCATGACGTCGAAACGCGACGACCGTGCGGTCCTGAGGGAATCTATCCGGGGTGTCGCCAGCGCGAGCGCGTTCCGGGCGAGGAGCCGCCAGCGGGCAGGACGAACGATTCGCGGTTCGCGAGCGGCGACGAGCCGTTCGATCGGTTCGAACGGAAGGAGGAACCGCGCCGTGCGTCCGGCGTTGCCGCGGTCGGCGCCACGGACGTCGAGAGTCGCCACCTCGTCGTGCAGACCCTGACGGTGCACCACCCACCGCTCACCGCGGATCCTGACCGCGTCACCGGGCTGAAGCCGATCGTTCGCGCGCACGCTGGCCGCGAGTGCACGGGACGTTCCGCTCGTTTGCCAGCGCAGGTCATGGATTTAGCGCGATCGGGCGGAAGGAATTGCGTCAGTGCGGCGCCGGGTGCATGCGGAAAGTGAGATCCGGCGCGTGGAGTCGCGGCCCTGAAAGGGCTACGTCCAGCTAGTCCGCGTCGCCCCGGATCGCCGCGCTATGGCTCTCGCCCTGAAGGCCCGCGCTACGGCTCCCGGCCTGAAGGGTCGCGGTGCGGGCTCGGCGTCAACCGCGCAGTCTGGCGACAGTCGCGCCCAGATGGGTCTCCGTCGCGTCCCAGAACTCCTCGACGAGCGGATGTCGCTCGAGTGCCTGCTGGACGATGCCGCGCTGGACGCCCTTGCCGCGGCCGTGAATCAGGCGGACCTCGCGAAGCCCTGCCTCGTGCGCGACGGTGAGGTATTCGGCGACAACCGAGGCGACGTCCCGGGGGGCGAACGCATGCAGATCCAGCGTGCCCTCGATCGGGACCTGGTGCGCCACGGAGGTCAGGCCGCGGTGTAGGTGGCGGTGACGACGGTCTTGATGCCGCCGCGGACGGAGAAGTCGCCGACGACGGTCATCCGCCGTGGCTGGCAGGCGGCCACCAGGTCGTCGAGGATCTGGTTGGTGACGGTCTCGTAGAAGATGCCGCGGTTGCGGAACTCGACGAAGTAGTACTTCAATGACTTCAGCTCGATGCAGCGATCGCCGGGAGTGTAGGTAATGCGGATTTCGCCGAAGTCGGGGAGTCCGGTTTTGGGGCAGACCGACGTGAACTCGGGGCAGTTGATCGCGATCTCGAAGTCCCGTTCCGGTCGCGGATTGGGAAACGTCTCGAGAGTCGTGGTGCTTGACATACAGCGAAAATTCTAGCACTTTGGGCCGAAATCACAGGATTCTGCCGCGTGCTTCGTTGACACCTTCGGACGTGCGCGCTAGCATGGCTGCGATTTTCCAAGACATTCCGCGGCAGTTGTGGACGAGGCGCGCATGACTGCGACGCGGCCGAATTCGGCGCGCACAGGATTTGGGGGACGTAATGGCAGACGCCCGGAGAATGGGCAAGTCGGAGCTCTTCTCGCACTTTGCCGAGCGCTTCGAAATGAAGCGGACTCAGGCGCGCGAGTTCTTCGATGCGCTGAGTGAACTGGCCGAGAAGGAGCTGAAGCGTTCGGGTGAGTTCGTGCTGCCCGGCGTCGTGAAGCTTGTGGTGCAGAAGCGGAAAGCGCGTATGGGCCGCAACCCGGCGACCGGCGAGGCCATCAAGATCCCGGCGAAAACCGTCGTCAAGGCGCGCATCATGAAGCAGCTGAAGGACACGGTCCTTCCGAAGAAGTAGCCCAGGCTGACTCCCCCTTCCCGACCCGGCGCCGTGCGCGCCGGGTTGTTTTTATCCGCCCCGGATCTTCCGCACTGATTCCTGGAGCTCGAACTTCTGGATCTTGAATTTCAGCGTGCTCAGCGGGATGCCGAGTGAGCGCGCCGTCGCGGTGACATTCCAGCCGCCCTTCTCCAGCGCGCGCAGAATGTAGTTCCGCTCGAACGTCGACACCGCCTCTTCCAGCAGGTTGCTCGAGGCCGGGCGGTTCGCGTCGATGCGCGCCATGTGGAACTCGTACGGCAGGTCTTCGTCAGTCAACCACTCCTTGTCCGAGATGGCCACCAGCCGCTCGATCAGGTTCTCGAGCTCGCGGACATTCCCGGGCCACCAGTAGTTGCGAAGAATCGACAGCGTCGACTCGGCGATGCCGTCGACGTTCTTGCGGAACTTGACGTTGTAGCGGCGGAGGAAGAAGCGCGCCAGCTCCGGCAGGTCGTCAATGCGATCGCGCAGCGCCGGCATCCGCACCGGGATCACGTTCAGCCGGAAGAACAGGTCCTCGCGGAAGTGTCCTTCCTTGACCGCCTTCTGCAGGTCGACGTTCGTCGCCGCGATCAGCCTGAAACTCGTGCGGATCGGACGGGTGCCGCCGATGCGTTCGATCTCGTTCTCCTGGAGCGCGCGCAGCAGCTTGGCCTGAAGCTCGTAGCGGAGGTCGCCGATCTCGTCGAGGAACAGAGTGCCGCCGTTGGCGAGCTCGAATTTTCCGATCTGCTGCCGAATCGCCCCGGTGAACGATCCTTTTTCGTGTCCGAAAAGCGTGCTCTCGACCAGGTCCTTAGGGATGGCGGCGAGATTGACCGCAACGAAGGGCGCGTCCGGCTTTCCCGACTCGCGATGGATCATGCGCGCCATCAGCTCCTTGCCGGTCCCGCTCTCGCCCAGGATCAGTACCGTTGCCGACAGCTTGGCCACCTTGTGGACGAGGTCGACGATGTCGCGCGTCGTCCGACTGGGTCCGACGACGAATTCGCGCTCGGTCTGCTCCGCCACCTCGGCCCGCAGCCGCAGCACCGATCGGCTCAGATCCTGACGCTCGCTGGCGTTCGTCATCAGCGAGCGGACGCCCTGGCGATCGAAGTCCTTCGAAATGTAGTGGTAGGCGCCGAAGCGCATGGCCTCGATCGCGATGTCCACTTCCTGCATCGCGGAGATGACGACGACCTCCACGAAGGGGTAGTTCTCCTTGATGATCCGCAGCACTTCGAGTCCGCTGACGCCAGGCAGCCGCACGTCGAGCATCATCAGATCGACGCCCTCCTTCTCCATCATCTGGAGCGCGGCTTCTCCGGTGGCAGCGCGCAGGACGCGGAAGTCCTGGCGGAATATCGAGTTCAGCGTGTCTCGTATGTCCGCGTCGCAGTCCACGACGAGGAGCGTCTTCCGGCTGTCTGGCATGGAGGCGGAAGTATGATAGCCCCATGATCCTCCCGGTGGCCGTGGCAGTCGCCGCGCTGGTGGTCGCGGTCTCGGCCTGGGTGCTGGCGCGGCGGAGCGCGCGTCGCGTCACGCAACTGTCGCAGATGTATTGGGAGCTGAAATATCAGCACGGCGAGCTGCGCGCGCAGGTGCAGCAGCTCTCGGGTGGCAGCTCTCCACGCGCGATGCCTGACGAGGTCCCGCCGCCGGCCGACGCGTTCATCCCGCTGGCCTCCCTCAAGCGTTGATTCGGAGTTCCTCGACTTGGCCCATTCACACGATGTCGTCGTTATCGGCGCAGGCACTGGCGGTTACGTCGCCGCGATACGCGCCGCGCAGCTCGGCAAGAAGGTTGCGGTGGTCGAAAAGCAGAAGGCACTCGGTGGCACCTGCCTGATCTGGGGCTGCATCCCGACCAAGGCCCTGCTCGAGCATGCCCACGCACTGAAGGTGATCACCAACGCGAAAGAATGGGGAGTGACGATTCCGGCCGGGGCACCCACCATCGACATGGGTCAGGTGCACACGCGCAAGGACAAGATCGTCACCGGTCTCACCAAGGGTGTCGAGTTCCTGTTCAAGAAGAACAAGATCGACTGGATCAAGGGAACCGCGCGTCTTGCCGGCAAGGGAAAGGTCGACGTCGTCGAGGGCGAGAAACAGACGCTGGAGGCAAAGGACATCATCATCGCGACCGGTTCGCAGGCGCGCAGCGTTCCGGGCATCACGATCGATCGCACGCGAATCATCACGAGTGACGAGGCGATTCACCTCAAGGCGATCCCCAAGTCACTGGTGATCCTGGGCAGCGGTGCCGTTGGCGTCGAGTTCGCGTCGATCTTCCGCCGATTCGGCAGCGAGGTCACCATCATCGAGCTGCTGCCGCGGCTCGTGCCGGTCGAAGACGCGGCGATTTCGGCAGAACTCGAGAAGTCCTTCCGCAAGCAGGGAATCAAGTCCCTGACCGGAACGAAGGTGTCGAAGGCCTCGGCGTCGGCGAATGGCGTCGAGATTGAAGCGGAGACACCAGACGGGAAGACGCAGAAGCTCGCTGCCGAGATCCTGCTCGTTGCCACGGGACGCGGCCCGGTGACGGCGGGACTGGGCGCAGAGGACCTGGGGATCGCGATGGATCGCGGGTACATCAAGGTCGACGAGCTGTACCGCACCTCGGTACCGAACATCTCAGCGATTGGCGACGTGATCACGCTCGGCACCCGGGTCCATCCACAGCTCGCACATGTGTCGTCGATGGAAGGCATACTCGCGGCCGAGCGGATCGCCGGCAGGGAAGTGCAGCCGATCAACTACGATCACGTGCCCGGCTGCACCTACTGCGACCCGGAGATCGGCAGCGTCGGGTTGACCGAGGCGCAGGCGAAGGAGCGCGGATACGACGTGCGCATCGGCACCTTCCCGTTCGGCGTGCTCGGTCGCGCGAAGATGGCCGGCGAGACCGAAGGGTTCGTGAAGATCGTCGCGGACAAGAAATACGACGAGGTGCTCGGCGTACACATGATCGGACCGCGATCGACGGAGCTGGTGGCCGAAGCGGTGCTGGCGCTGCGGCTCGAGTGCACGGTCGAAGAGCTGATCAAGACCATGCACGCGCATCCGACATTCGCGGAAGCAGTGGGTGAGGCCGCCCACGCGACCCACGGGGCGGCGATACACATGTAGAGCGTTCGAGTCGTTCGAACGGCTCGCACGGCTCGCACGGTTCGTACGACCTATGCCTACAGAAGTGGTGATGCCCCAGATGGGGGAGTCGATCGCGGAAGGGACCATCGTCCGCTGGATCAAGAAGGTTGGCGAGTCGGTCGATCGCGACGAGCCATTATTCGAGATCTCCACCGACAAGGTGGATGCCGAGATCCCATCGCCGGCGGCCGGTGTGCTGACCGAGATCAAGGTCAGCGAAGGCGAAACCGTGGCCGTCAACTCGGTCGTGGCGACGATTGGCGACGGCAAGGAAGTGGTGGCGCCTCCGGCGCAATCGTCCGCACGCGTGACACACGACGGGGCCGAGAAGGCCGCCGCTTCCACACAGCGCCAGCCCGACGGTGAGGATCCGGTTGCGTCACGAAAGGCAACTGTCCCATCAACGGCGACGGGCAACCGCAGCGATGGTCGGGATAGTGGCGAGCTGCAGCTGGACGTTTCGCACGAGGGTAACAACGGCGGCAGCGGTGTGCTGTCGAAGGACGACCTCAGACGTCAGAAGTCCTCTCCCCTCGTTCGCCGGATCGCGCGCGAACACAACGTCGACATCAGCGAACTGCACGGCTCCGGGATCGGCGGCCGCGTCACCAAGCATGACATCCTCGAGTATCTGCAGGCTCCGCCTTCACCATCGGCAGGGCCGGTCTCGCCAGGGCTTCGCGAAGGTTCGGGACTGGCGCGCCGAAGCGACGTGGATGCGGCCGGCCCATCGCGTGAGGCTGACAAGTCTCGCCCCATGGGCAAACATGCGGACGAGCGCGTCGAGCTTCAGCCGCTCTCCGTGATCCGGAAAAAGATCGCCGAGCACATGATCATGAGCCGGCGTACGTCGGCTCATGTGCATACGGTCTTCCATGTCGACTTTTCACTGGTCGGCAGGATCCGCGACCAGAAGAAATCCGAATACGAGCGGGTCGGGGCAAAGCTGACGTTCATGGCGTTCATCGCCAAGGCGACTATCGACGCTCTGCGTCGCCACCCTATCGTCAACGCGTCGATGGACGATCGAAACATCATCTACCGAAAGAACATCAACCTGGGAATCGCGGTTGCCCTCGATACCGGTTTGATCGTGCCGGTCGTCAAGGATGCCGACGAGAAGAACATGCTCGGGTTGTCACGCGCGATTGCAGACGTCGCCGAACGTGCGCGACATAAGCAGTTGAAGCCGGAAGAAGTGCACGGGGGAACGTTCACGATTACCAATCCCGGACAGTTCGGCGCGCAGTTCGGGATGCCGATCATCAATCAGCCGCAGGTGGCCATTCTGGGTGTCGGCACCATCGAAAAACGACCGGTCGTCATCGACGACGCGATCGCAATACGGACGATGGCGTATCTGACGCTCGGCTTCGATCACCGCCTGATCGACGGCGCCGTTGCCGACGCGTTCATGGCCGACATCAAGCACCAGCTGGAACATTTCGATCCGAACCAGGTGTGAGGAAATTGACGGATTGACGAATTTACGAATTGTCGAATTTGGGGGAAACGGGAGTGCCAATCTCCCAATCAATTCGTCAATCCGTAACTTCGTCAAGTCGTCAATTCGCTGCTCGTATGCGTCTCCTTGAGGTTCGGCGCCTCGGCATGGTTCCGTACGGGGAGGCGCTCGCCCTCCAGCGCGCGCTGGTGGAGGAACGCAAGGCGGGGCGGGTTCCCGACCTGCTCCTCCTCCTTCAGCATCCTGCGGTCATCACTCTTGGCGTTCGTGGTGATGGTGGTCGCTCCAACATCGTCGCCACGGGCGAGCGGCTCAGTGAGCTCGGGATCGACGTGTTCGAGACCGGACGCGGCGGCGATGTGACGTATCACGGACCCGGGCAGATCGTTGGGTATCCAATCATCGACCTCAAGCCCGACCGGTGCGATGTCCACGTCTACGTGCGCGATGTCGAGGAGGTCATGATCCGCGTCTGCGCGGAGTACGGCCTGTCAGCCGGGCGGATTGCAGGGCTCACCGGAACGTGGATCGGTGCGGAGAAGATCGGTGCCATCGGCGTCCGGATCTCGCGTTGGGTGACCAGTCACGGCTTCGCGTTCAACGTCTCCACCGATCTCGATCATTTCAGGTTGATCGTGCCGTGCGGAATATCGGACCACGGTGTCACCTCGCTCGAGCGGGCGACCGGGATGACCATTCCAGTCCCCGGGGTCGAAGATGCGCTCGTCCGTCATTTCTGTGACGTGTTCGCACGCACCGCGGTGGAGGAGGAGTCGGTGACCCAGAAAACCAGACCCGGTCTAGTTTCCGGCCCGATTAATTAGACCCGGTCTAATTAACAAATTGCAGGAAGTGCGTACGAGCGGTCACGGGCGGCGGTCAGATTCGGGCGTTCGCTCGGGCTCGGTTCGCGTTGCCAGCGTCATCGTCGCTTCCGCGACGCCGTGGCCGGCGACGGCGGTCACCTCGATGCGGGCGCGGCCGCAGGTGACGACGTCGCCGACGACGGCCGGGCGCCCGAGCAGCGCAAGCACGAGGCCGCTCACCGTCAGCACGTCGTCGTGCTGAAGCGTGACGCCGATGGCATCTCCGGCATCCTTCAGGCGCACCGTGCCCCTGACCATGACGCGACCGGATGCGACCCGGACGATCGGGCGGCGGCCACGACCTTCATCGATGTCGCCAACGACCTCCTCGAACAGGTCCTCGATGGTCACGATGCCGGCGGTGCCGCCCTGTTCGTCCATGACGACGGCCATCTGCGAGCGGTGGCGGCGCATCGACCCGAGCAGCTCGTCGAGCGCAGTCGTTTCCGGTACGTACGGCAGGGGCCGTGCGTCGTTCGCTGTCACCGGCCGGTTGGCGATGAAGTGCCGGAGCAGGTCCTTGATGTGGACGCTGCCAACGATGTTGTCGAAATCGCCGTCATAAACCGGGTATCGGGTGTGCGGATGGGCGCGCACGATCTGCCGGAGCTCGTCGACCTCCGTGCCGGCCGGGATCCCGACGAGCCGCACACGCGGGACCATTACCTCGACCGCCGTCAAATCGCCGAACTCGAACAGTTCGCGGAGCATTCGCCCGGCTTCCCCGCGAAGCATTCCGCCTTCCTGGCTCTCCCGGATGATGAACTTCAGCTCGTCCGACGTGTGATAGCGCTCGGCATCCACTTCCTGCCGGCGGATGCCGAAGAGCCCCAGCAAGCCGTTGCCGGCCGCGTTGAGAGCGATGACGATCGGCCGGATGGGCAGCTCGAGCGCCTGGATCAGCGGCGTCACATATAGCGAGGTCGTCGCGGCGCTCTGCAGCGCGAGCGCCTTCGGCACCATCTCGCCGAGCACGATGTGCAGGTACGTGAGCAGCGTGATGGCGATGACGCTGGAAAGCGTGTGCACTGCGATGACGCGACTCACGTCGTAGGTCTCGATGACGTGCTCGAGCCACAGCGCGAGGCCGTGTTCACCGTACATGCCGAGGCCAAGACTCGCGACCGAGATGCCGATCTGCGTCGTCGCGATGTAGCGGTCCTGCAGGGTCGGGTTGTCGAGAATGCGAGTTACCCGGGCAGCGAGTCGACTGCCTTGTGCCGCCTGGTGCTCGAGGCTCGCCCGCGGTGCGCCGACAATGGCGAACTCCGCCGCCACGAAGATGGCGTTTGCCAGTACCAGCAGCAGCACGATGCCGACGGAGACGACGATGGTCATCTCTCGTCTTCTCCGGCGGTCGCCGGCACGATCCGGCGTGTCACCACGGTTTCAACCGCGCGCTCCGCGACGCGTTCGACTTCGAACTCGTACTCGCCGATTACCGCCGTCTCTCCCGGAAGTGGCAGATGGCCAAGCGCCGCCGTTACCATTCCCCCGACAGTTGTCGCCTCGGTTTCCCACGTCGTGCGGAGAAGTGCCGCGGCATCATCGACCGTCATCCCGCCGGGGACGCGGACGCGGCCGTTCGGAAGCTGTTCTGGTACCGGGTCGCCCGCTTTGAACTCGTCACCCACATCGCCCAGGACTTCGGCGAGAACGTCCTCGAGCGTCAGCAACCCCGCCGTGCCGCCGAATTCGTCCACGACAAGAGCCTGATGCGCTCTGCGCTCGCGAAGGTGACGAAGCACGCGGTCGGCCGAGACGCTTTCGTGCACGCTGGTGACAGGGCGCATCAAAGAGGCGACGCTGGCGGCGCTTCCGTTGCTGACCAGCCAGCGGACGAGATCCTTCGTATGAATGAGGCCGACGACGTTGTCGATCGAATCGCGATAGACCGGAAGCCGGGAATACGGACTCAGCGCGACGACGGAAATCACTTCCTTCAATGGGGTGTTGATGTCGATGGCGGCGATCTTCCGGCGCGGCACCATGACCTGGCGCGCCTGGCGCAGGTTCAGGCGCAGGGCACGTTGGAGCCGCAGATGTTCGTCCGGTTCCAGCAGGCCGCCATCGCGACTCTCTGCGATGAGGAGTGCGATCTCTTCGGGTGAATGGATGTGACGGTGTCCATGTTGTTGCACGCCGAGCGCACGCATGATCAGCAGGCCCGTGCCGTTCAGCCACTTGATGAACGGGCGATAGAGCCACTGTGACGGCACCATCGCGACCAGCGTGTAGAGCGCGGTGGGCGTCGGGTACTGCAGGGCGAGCGATTTTGGAATCAGCTCGCCGAAGATCACCTGTCCGACCGTGAGCACCAGCAGCACGACCACGGCTGATGTGGACTGTGCCGCAACCGTCTGCATCCCCGCGAGATCTTCGAAGTACGGCTGGATCCATGAGGCCAGGGTTGCCTGCGCGTAGGCGCCGAGCACAAGACTCGAGAGGGTGATCCCGATCTGGCAGGCGGCAATGTAGCGGTCGAGGGCGGCCGGAGACTCGAGTATCGGAACCAGCCAGGCCGCGAAGGGATTGCCATCAGCCGCCAGCTGTTGGACGCGGCTCCGGCGGACGCTGACCGCCGCAAATTCCGCGGCAACGTAGACGGCGTTAACGAGGATGAGGGCTACGACGACGATGGCGGCCACGAGGCCCATGCGGAGGCCTTGTACTTAACACGGGTTCGGGCGGTTCCGCAGGTTCCGGGCGTGTCGGGGGTTCGGGTCGGTGGTGACCGGGCCTGTAACGGCTGGGCTTGTTCGATGCCGAGGGCGGAGAGTTCCCGGCCGACAGCGAGCCTTGGCGCCGGTCGGCGGAAGCTCTCCGAGCAAGAGCGCCGGTATTGGACGCGGCTCGCCCGGAGGCTCGCCAGCGAACGGGACTTCCGACAGGCAGATCGGCGGGAGCGAGCGCCGGCAGCGGGAATAAGACCGGATTGGTCGGTGTTCTACGACCTGAGGACCCAAATGGACAGAACCGAGGATCGCCAGCTTATTTCCCGGCTGCAGGCCGGGGACGAATCCGCGGTGCAGGAGCTGGCTGAGCGGTACACCCCGCGGATTTTTCAGCTGGCGATGCGCCACATGAAGAATCGAGAGGACGCGGAAGAGGTTACGCAGGACGTGCTCGTCAAGGTCTACCGCAAGGTAGGCGAATTCCGGGGCGACTCCGCCCTGTCGTCATGGATCTACCGGATCACGTTCAACACCGCCATGTCGCGCCTGCGCAACGGCCGGCTGGCTCGTGCCGCCGAAAAGGAACGCGATCGACTGGAATCGCCCTCGAACGCGGAGGAACGCGCCCGGGTGTCCCGCCAGTTGATCGACTGGTCTCACATGCCGGACGAAGAACTGCTCCGATTGCAGCTGCGGCAGGCTGTGGCGGCGGCAATCGCCGATCTCCCGGAAATCTACCGCGAGCCGGTGGTGCTGCGTGACATTCAGGGACTGACCACCGAGGAAGCCAGCAGCAGGCTGCGGCTGAAGGACCAGACGCTGAAATCCCGACTCCACCGCGGCCGATTGATGCTGCGGGAACGACTGCACGCGTTTACGTCGGGGCTCAATCTGCACGGCCCGACGCCCGCATTCTCCAACTAACGGAACTTCCGCCACTTCCGGTATGTGGGGCGAGTCTGACAAGACTCGCCCTCGCACATGTCACTATCCACCGGCAACACGTGGGGCGAGCCTTGTCAGGCTCGTCCCGCGAACCTGACAGGGTCCGCATTCACTGTCGTGTTGCACGGACGACTGGAAATGGCTTTAGCTGCGCGCCAACGCCGTTTCGAGTTCGACCCGCTCGCGCCCGTTGAGGGACGGTACCCGTGTGTGCACGATGCCGGTCGATGACAGGATCGCCGGCAGGGTTCCCACGCGGTCACGCACGCCGAACTCTCCGGTGAGCACCGTCAGCACGCTGAAGGCCCGGCGGGAAGAATTGAGCACGGCGGCGCCGACGTTGGCGGCGGCCTGCCCGAGCGCGAATGGTCCCGGCGGCCATAAACGAGCCGCCCGCGCCGACAGTCGTGTGAGCTGAACCTGGCTCAGCACCCGCTCGAGCGCGTAACCGCCGATCGACGCTTCGCTCCACGGGATGACGAAGCCGGCCGGCGGCGTGCCGAGGACGTTCAGCATGACCTCGGTCGGCGAGCATCGAGCCTCCATTGCGACGATGCTCCGAACGGCAGAGCAAAACGCTTCGGGCGACGATCCCACCAGCAGTGACGGTGCCGCGCCGGCCTCACGCGCGAGCCGTGCGATCACGGTGGCCTGCGTCGCGCCGGCAAACACGATCGGAATGCCGGGAATGGTCGCGATCACACGTACCAGGTGTGCGAGGGCTTCGTCACCCTGCCACTCCGGAGAGGCCGGACCAAACCGATCCGCGACGATGCAGACGTCACACCCGATGATGCTCGAGATGTCCGCGGTTCCGCCGAGCTCGGTTCCGAATCCCTCGATCGCTCCGGACTGTTGAATGTCGAGCGCCTTTCCGGCGGCCGCAGCGCCGGCGTCGTCGACGAGCCAGATGCGGGAGGCCGACTCGCGGCGTGCGAGTGCATGAGCGGCGGCGCCGCCGATGTCTCCGGCTCCGATGATCGCCGCCGTCGTCACCCTTGGATTCCCCGACTGGACCCAGCGTAAACGGCCATGTTCCGTGCGGTATTGTAATGAACATGAGCTCACTCACTGGAAAGGTGGCGGTGATCACCGGGGGATCCCGGGGCATCGGCCTCGCCACGGCTCGGGCGCTGGTGCAGCAGGGCGCCGCCGTGGCGATCACCGGCACGACGGCCGCGACGCTGAACGCCGCCCGTGACGAACTGCTCCGCGATGCATCCGCGGATCGCGTCATCGCCGAGCCCGCTGACGTGCGCGACTACGCGGCGGTGGAAGCCGCCCTCGGCCGCATTGCGTCTGCGCTCGGGGGCATAGACATCCTGGTGAACAACGCCGGAGTGGGCGTGTTCAAGCCGGTCGCGGACATGACCGTCGACGAGTGGCACACGGTGATGGACACGAACCTGACCGGCGTTTTCTACTGCTGCCACGCGGCGCTGCCGCACCTGCGGAAGCGCGGCGGCGGATGGATCATCAACATCAGCAGCCTGGCCAGCCGAAACGCGTTCGTCAACGGGGCAGCGTATTGCGCCTCGAAGTCGGCGCTCAACGCGTTCAGCGAGTCGCTGATGCAGGAAGTGCGGTACGAGGGTATTCGCGTCGCCTACGTGCTGCCCGGATCGGTGAATACCGGCTTCGGCGGCGGCGCGCTGCAGAACACGAAAGCGCAAGGGGCCCTGCTGCCCGATGACGTCGCCCAGGTCATCGGAGATCTCGTCGCTCACCCGTCGCGCAGCCTTCCCAGCCGGGTCGAGATTCGTCCATCGCAACCGCCACGAAAGGCTTGACGTGACAGCACTGGACAAGCACCAGCGCGAGCTCGAGGTGCACGAGACGATGATGGGCATCGCCCGCGGCCGGCTGGCCGTGGCCATGGACCTGCTCACGGATGCGCTCGCCATGGTCGGCCAGCACGGCGTCTATTGCCAGAGCAGCAGGGTCCCGGGCCAGCCGTCTCTGGACATCGCGCTGGTCGTCGAGCAGATCGGCGATGCCAAGGAACTGGTCCAGACCGTCATCGAGCTGGACAAGCCTGCCTCCGGATGAACGAACCGACGTCGATCGGTGTCGTCGCCGATTACAACCTGCTGGAGCGGTTGGAACCGGCAGGACCGGGCGACCTCTATCGTGCTCGCGACACGCGACGCGGTCGCACCGTGATCGTCCGGCTTCTCCCGCCCGTCAGCCAGTCCGAGGAGCAGACACTGCTCCGTCAGGCCCACTCGCTCGGAACACTGTCACACCAGAACGCCATCACCATCTACCAGTCGGGCATCCAGGACGGACGCATTTACGTCGCCTTCGAGCACGTCAAGGGGCGATCGCTGCGCGCCGAAATGGCCGGACGCCAGATGAATGCGAGACGTGCAGTCGAGCTCGCGATCGGCATGGCCGATGCCGTGGCAGAGGCGCACGCGCTCGGTTTTCTCCACTCGGGGCTCAGCCCTGATGCGATCGCGGTCACGGAGAAGGGTCATAGCAAGATTGCGGCTTTCCATCTCGGAACCACGTTCGGAGTCGTGAGCGGCGGCGACGATCTGCGGCTCATCGACTACGAATCGCCGGAGGAGACGCGCGGTGGGCCAGCCGACGAGCGTTCCGACGTGTACTCGATTGGCGCGGTGCTCTACGAGATGCTGACGACCAGGCGACCGGTGCCTCGAGGGGCGGCGGCGCCAGGCGCGGTGAACCGGATGGTGTCGAAGGAACTCGACGACGTCGTCCTGAAGGCGGTCGCACCGAACCCGGAGCGCCGGTACCAGAGCGGGGCAGAACTGGCGGCTGCGCTTCGCGCCGTCGTTCCAGGCCTGCAGCTGCCGGACGTACCGCCGATGATTGATGACTCTGCACCCGCGGCGTCCGGCATCAGTCGGGTCGGCGTGTTCGCGCTGGCCATCCTGATTGCGCTCGCCGCGGCCGCGTGGTGGCTCACGCGGTCGTGAGAATGTCCCCGAGTTGCGCCGCAAATGCGGATCGCGCCAGCACCTGATCGATGCCCACAGCTCGAGCCGCCGCGATGGTTTCGGCATCAACGTGCGAGACAAATCCGAGCGTCCTGATTCCCACCAAATCGGGGTCCGCCTTCATCTGCCCGATGGCTCGCAGCGGATTCATGCGCTTGCTGTTCAGATCGAAGATGACCAGCGAGGGCTGCTTTTCTCGTATTCGGGACAGCACCATATCAGGGGTACGCTCGAAGAACAGGTCTATACCGCCGATGGATTTTGCCGCAGTCTGGATCTTGATGGAGAACATCAGGTCGTCCATGACGCAAAGGATCATAAGAAGAGGGTACAGGAATGATTCTCGAGACGCGCGCCGTGGCTCCGTTTTACAAGAACGGCTTCGTTGTCGGCTGTGAACGGACGCGCGAAGGAGTCCTGATCGATCCGGGCGACGAGGTGGACGAACTGCTGGCAGCTGTTCGCGATTCAGAACTGGACGTGCGATACATCCTGCTGACACACGCACATCTCGATCACATCACTGGTGTCGGCTCCGCCAAGGCGATGTTCGACGCGCCGATCTATCTGCATCGCGACGACCTGTTCCTGTACGACAAGGTCGTGCAGCAAGGGGAGATGTTCGGGTTCAAGGTACGGCCACAACCGGCTCCCGATGTGTTCTACGACCTGACCCCGATCTACTTCGGCGACTACGAGGTTGCCGTTCACCACACGCCCGGCCACTGCCCGGGCGGCGTCTGCCTGCAGATCGGCCGGAAAGGAGATCGCGGTAACGATCTGTTCGTCGGCGACACCTGTTCGCGGGATCGATCGGTCGCACCGACCTGCCAGGCGGCGACTACGCGACGCTGATGCGCTCCATCACCGAGGTGCTGTTTCCGCTCGGGGATGCAGCGACGGTACACCCAGGGCATGGGCCTGACACCACCATTCAGCGCGAGCGCACGACGAACCCGTTTGTGCTCGAGTACTTACAAAACAAGGGAGCTAGAGGAATTGACGAATTGACGAATTGACGAATTGACGAATCGTGACGAATTCGACACTCCCATTTCGTCAATCCGTCAATTCGTCAATTCGTCAATCCTCATCTCTTAGCGCCACCAGCTCGACCCGGCCGACCTGGACCCGGTCCCCGGACACCAGACGCAGCGGCTGTCCGACGCGGACGCCGTTCACGTAGGTCCCGTTGGTGCTCTCCAGGTCGCGCAGTTCCAGTTGCCCGTCAGCGAGCGCTGTGAGCCGGCAATGGACGCGCGACACGAGCGCGGCGTCGACGATGAAGTCGGCGCCGATGGCCCGCCCGATGGTTTTTACTGCCGCCAGGCATGATCCGGAAGGTCTTTTCAGGCAGGTCTTCCGTCACGGTTCTCAGAATCCACATAGCTCGCCGGCAACTTTTCCCCCCGTGCGCTCGTCAACAGTGCAGGTCCGCCGCCACGGGGCGGCTGCGCTAGGGGTCCACATGAACAAGTCCCGAAAACGCGTCCTGATTGCCGTTACGGCGATCGTCATCCTCGCCGGCGGCGTCTGGGGCTATTCGACGCTCAACGGCGCGTCCACCAACATCGACTCGTCGAAGATTGCCACGGTCGAGCGGGGCACGATGGTGCGCTCCGTCGTGGCGACCGGTAAGGTCGAACCGATCACCAAGGTCGAGATCAAATCGAAGGCGAACGGAATCATCGAGCACCTGCTGGTCGACGTCGATCACGTCGTGCAGCCGGGCCAGATTCTGGCGGAGCTGGACAAGGAGAATCTTACCGCACGTCTCCGCGAGGCCCGCGCCAACCTGCAGGCCGCGGAAGCTGCGCGTGAAGCCGCAGTGGCGCAGCTGAAGAAGAACGAGATCGAGGCGGAATCGCCCGACGTCGCCTTCGCGCGCCGCAACTACGAACGCGCGCAGCAGCTTGCCGAGCAGAAGCTGGTGTCGCAGTCGCAGCTCGATGAAGCGAAGAGCTCGCTGGAGCAGGCGGAGAACCGTCACCGGGCGGCGAGCGGGCAGCTGGTCATCGCCCGTGCACGGGTCGCCGAGGCGACCGCGAACGTCGCCCAGGCTCGCGCCGCGGTCGAGCGCGCCGAGGAAGAACTGGCGAACGCGACGATTCGAGCGCCGATTCGCGGGACGGTCCTGTCGCGCGACGTCGAAGTGGGCAGCCCGGTCTCGTCGATTCTCAATCTCGGCGCCAACGCCACGCTGGTCCTGACGCTCGGTGATATCGACCGCGTGTTCGTTCGCGGCAAGGTGGACGAGGCGGACATCGGCCGCGTCCGGCTCGGCCAGCAGGCACGCATCACCACCGAGACGTTCCGCGACAAGGTCTTCGAAGGTCGCGTCACCGAGATCTCGCCGATCGGCGTCGAGAAGGACAACGTCACGACCTTCCAGGTGGAGGTGTCGATCGACAACCCCGGCAAGGAGCTCAAGGCCAACATGAGCGCCAACGCCGAGATCGTCCTCGAGCAGTTTCCGGATTCGCTGCTCGTCCCCGAAGCGGCGATTGTCTACGACCCGCAGAAGCGTCCCTTCGTCGACGTCGTCGATCCAGGTGCGAAGACCGGTCGCCGTCGCGTGTCAGTGAAGGTCGGTGTCGGCAACGGCACGCGCATGCAGGTGCTGAGCGGCCTCAAGGCTGGCGACAAGGTCGTCCTTCCGGGCTAGGCAATGGTCGAAATTCTGGTGCAGGTGCTGTCCAACCTGCGCGCCAACAAGCTGCGCAGCTTCCTGACGATGTTCGGGATCCTCTGGGGCGTGATCTCCGTGGTCATCCTGTCGGCGACCGGTGAGGGATTCCGGCGCGGCAATCAGCACGTGCTCGAGGAGCTGGGCAAGAACGTCGGGATCGTCTGGGGCGGGCGGACGTCGACTCAGGCCGGCGGGGAGCGTGCCGGCCGGCCCGATCCTGCTCACCATCGACGACGTCCGGGCGCTGGAACGCGAGTCGACCATGGTGGCCGTGGCGAGCCCGGAGCTGGGACGCGGCGGCATCACCGTCAAGAGCGCCTACAACGCCGCGACGCTGAACGTGAATGGCATCGAACCGCAATATCAGGACATCCGGACGATCGAAGTCGATCGCGGCCGGCTGCTGCGCTTTACCGACAACGACGCCGCGCTGCGTGTCGCGGTCATCGGCCTGGATGCGACGAACCAGCTGTTCGGCACGCGTGACAGCATCGGTCAGACGGTGAACCTGAATGGCATTCCGTACACCGTCATCGGCCGCATCCGGAAGAAGGACCAGGACAGCAGCTACAACGGGCAGGACAACGAACGGGTGCTGATTCCCTACACCGCGATGGTGCGGGACTTCCCCCGAAGCGACGGAGTGAGGGTGCTGTCGAACCTGGTCGTGGCGCCGCATCCGTGGGTGGTCAACGAGCTGACGACGGTGCTCAATACCCGCACCGGCCGCATCGACGACATCGACTGGCCGCTCGAGAGAGAAGTCCGGCGCGTCCTGTCGCGCCAGCACGGGTTCGATCCGGACGATCGCAACGCGATCGCGATGTGGGACACCTCGCTCGAGTCGCTCATGTTCGGCCGCATGATCGTCGAGATGAAGAACTTCTTCAGCATCGTCGGTATCGTGACGCTGGCGCTCGGCGGCATCGGCGTGATGAACATCATGCTGGTCGCTGTCCGGGAACGGACGCGCGAGATCGGCGTCCGGAAGGCGCTCGGTGCGACCATCGGCCAGATACAGCGCCAGTTCTTCCTCGAGGGCTTCATCCTGACGATGTTGAGCGGGGCGATCGGGTTTGCGGTGGCGCTCGCGTTGTGCGCCGCTGTGAACCAGCTGCCGATGCCGCCGCGCTTCCAGGGGATGGTGCTGACCTGGCAGTCGGGGACCTGGGCGGTCGTGATCCTGACGTTCGTCGGCGTGGTCACCTCGACGTATCCCGCCCGCCGGGCAGCGCAGCTTCCGCCGGTGGAAGCGCTGCGCTTCGAGATGTGATGAACGAGGCAGTCAATCCCGCCGGGACCGCTGTCGCGGATCCCGGCCTACGTGGGACCGCTATTGCGGATGCCGGCCGGCGCGCGACGGATGCTGCGGATCACGGCCGACATCGATTGCTCGTCGGGCGGGTTCCGCACAGCGGACCCGCCAGATTCGGACAGCTGTTCGGCGAGATCTGCCGCGAGGCCTTCCGTCGGTCTCGTACGCAACCGGGTGCGCGCCGGCCTCTCGATGCTCGGCATCTCCTGGGGCATCGTCTCCGTCGTGATGCTGCTCGCGTACGGTGAAGGGTTCAACCAGGCGCTCATTCGCGGCTTCCACGGCGCGTTCGGCGACGGCGTCTCGATCATGTTCCCGCAGCAGACCAGCATGCAGGCCGGCGGCGAGCGCGCCGGCAAGCGCCTGCGCCTCAGGCTGACGGACGCGGAAGCGGTGGGCCAGCTCCCGCTGATCAAGGCGTGGAGTCCGGAGTACATGCAGGAGGTGACCGTCGCCTGGAACGCGCAGCAGGCAAGCTATCGCGCCCGCGGGGTTGCGCCAGCCTACGGGACGATTCGCACGCAGCCGGCAGCCAGCGGCCGGTTCATCGACGCCGAAGACGTGCGGCTGCAGCGGAAAGTGGTGTTCATCGGCAGCGAGGTGGCGCGGAAGCTGTTCGGAAACATGCCGCCGGTCGGCCAGCAGGTCCGCATCAACGGAATGACCTTCGACGTGATCGGCGTCCAGAAGGAGAAGGTGCAGCTCTCGAATTACGGGCGTCCTGACAAGGAGAGCGTGTTCATTCCGTACACCACCGCCGGTCAGCTGTGGAACACCGAGTTCCTCAGCGATCTCGTGATCCAGGTGATGGACCCGACGCTCGAGCCGCGAGCGATGGCGCAGGTGAAGGACGTCCTCGGCAAGCGATTGCGCTTCAATCCCGAAGGACGAGCGAGCCTTCCGGACGTTCGGCTCGACGGATACGCAACAGATCACTGCCGGCATCGTGCTCGGCCTGAAGCTGGTGCTCTCGTTCATCGGCGTGCTGACGCTGGCGATCGGCGGCGTCGGCGTGATGAACATCATGTTCGTGTCGGTGAACGAGCGGACCCGCGAGATCGGGCTGCGCAAGGCGCTCGGCGCGCGTCGCAGCGCCATCCTCATGCAGTTCCTGCTGGAGGGCCTGGTGACGACGTTTGCCGGTGGCGCTGCCGGCGTCGTGGTGTCATACGCACTGGTGTGGCTGTTCAGTCCACGCCCGTTCCTGTCGGAACTGCTCGACGACACCGCGCGGAGCGCCGACATCTACCTGGTGCTGTCGCTGGAGCTGGTCGGAATCTGCACCGGGATCCTGATGGTGGTCGGTCTGATCAGCTCGTTCGTGCCGGCCCTACGCGCCTCGCGGTTGGATCCGATCGAGGCGCTTGCGGTATGAATAAGGCGGTCGACGGTCGTTCGAGATGCCAGTCGTTCCGACTCGGGCGTGCCTTGTCACCGACCCGCGATCTGACTTAATACTCCACCAGCAGCCGCGCGGCGCGCTCGATCTCCTCTTCGGACGGCAGGAAGAACTCCTCGAGCGGCGGTGAATAGGGTACCGGCGTGTCGAGCGCGCCGATGATGCGGACGGGCGCGTCGAGCGACTCGAACGCTTCCTCCTGGATGATCGCGGCCAGGCTTTCGCCGATCCCTCCCGTGCGCGAGTCTTCGTGCACGATCAGCACGCGGCTGCAGTGACGGGCCACTGCCAGGACTGCCGTCCCTGTCCAGCGGTGCGAGGCTCCGCAGATCGAGCACGCTCGCCTCGATGCCGTCATCGGCCAGCCGTTCGGCGACGCGCATGGCGACGTGCACGTACGCGCCGTAGGAAATGATCGCGAGATCGTCGCCGGCTCGCCGCAGGGCGGCGCGGCCCAGCGGCAGCGGTTGCGGCGGTTCCGCGTCGAGCATCTGCTTGATCCGCGGATCGCGATAGAGCGCGATGTGTTCGTAGTACAGCACCGGATCCGGGATCGGCAACGGCAGCGGCCATCAGCGCCCGTGCATCCTCCGGCGTGGATGGCGTGACGATCTTGAGTCCCGGCGTCCGGTAGAACCATGGTTCGGTGTTCTGCGAGTGATAGGGTCCTGCGTGGCGAAGGCCTCCCCACGGCATCCGCAGGACCATCGGTACCGAGCCGCCCCAGCGATAGCGGATCTTGGCGGCGTTGTTGACGAGCTGGTTGAATCCGGTCGCGACGAAGTCGTTGAACTGCATTTCGCCGATCGGCCGCTGCCCTGCCAGCGCGGCGCCGACGCAGACGCCGAGTACGGCGCCTTCGGCGAGCGGCGAGTCGATGATGCGATCGCCGAACTCGGCCAGCAGCGGCCGCAGCAGCAGGAACGCGTTGCCGTACTTGCCCCCGACGTCCTCGCCGAACACGAATACGCGTGGGTCGGCCCGCAGTGCGTCGGCGATCCCCATTGCGACCGCTTCGAGAAACGTCTGCCCCTGGCGATCGAACGGCAGCCCGGGTTCGAGCGGTGGCAACGCCGGATTCGAGGTCGACCTGCAGTCGCACCTGCGGATCGAGCACCTCGACGCGATAGCGCGGCGGCTCGTCAGCGTACACGCCGGCGCCCGCCGCCTCCGGATCCGGCCACGGCGCGTCGATCACCTGCCGCGCGGCGGTCTCGACAAGATCGTGAGCGTCGTTCTGGAATCGCTGCAGGTCGCCTGGCGATAGATCACGCCTTCGCGCTCGAGACGCGCGGCATAGGTCGCGATCGGATCGCGCTTCGACCAGAACGCGTACAGCTCTCGGTCGGCGTACGCGCCCTGTTCAGCGAGCGCCGGATAATCCCAGGAGAGCGCCGGTTCCTTGCCCAGGTAGAGCATGTCGTCATGATGGGCATGCCCGCACATGCGCATCGCCACGAGCTTCGATCAGCGCGGGCCCGTGCCCACCGCGGGCCCGTTCGCCGCCCACGCGAACGACGCGGCGATCTCGTCCGGATCGGTTCCGTCGATCGTGACGCCCGGGATGCCGTACCCGGCCGCCTTGTCGGCGAACACGCGAACGGCGGATTGCGCAGAAACCGGCGTCGACAGCGCGGTCTGGTTGTTCTCGATGCAGAAGACGATCGGGCAGCCGTCGCGCCGCGCACAGGTTGATCGCTTCGTGCCATTCGCCGAGCGACGCGCCGCCTTCGCCGATGAAGGAGAGCGCCACGCGCGGCGAACGCTCGCGCGCGAACGCCATCGCCATGCCGGCCAGCGTGAGCGTGCTGATCGCGAGCGGCGCCGAGGCGGGCAGAACGCCCCAGTCGAAGTCGCCGGTGTGCAGGTCCTTGCCGTCCATCGGCGGACCGTCCTTGCCCATCTGCGCGTTCAGGACCATCCGCACGGCATCGACGTCGTGGCGCATCGCGAGCGCCGCGCCGAGGTCGCGGATGATCGGACCGACGACGTCCCCTCGCCAGGTCCCGTCGGCCGTCGCGATAGTCAGCGCCTCGACGCAGCCGGATGGCGGCGGCGTAGATCGCTTCCTGGCCGAGCGACCGGAAGCCCTTTACCCTGGAACGGCGAGCCGCGGAACGTGACCTCGCCGCTGGTGAAGAAGCGCTTCAGACGGTTGTCGACGGCGCGGGTGAGCACCATCCCGCGCAGGATCTCGCGGCGTTCCTCGGCGTCAGCGACGCCGCGATCGCCTCGCGGGCGAAGAAGCCGTCGCACGCGTCGCGCAGCTCGCCGCGTGCCTGGTCGAGCCGGTCGCCGGCGCTGACGCCGCGGCGTCGTATCGGGTACGTCGTCGACTCGAAGTTCGAGCAGCGCGCTGATCGAGGCGAGGCAGGAAGCCGCGTCGAAACGAGTCGATAGCATCGGCGGTCCGCTCCGCCGGCACTGTGCTGCTTTCGAGCGCACGCCGAACCGCAGGCGACAGCGAAGCGGAAATCGCTCGAGGACGAAGGCCAGGAGCTTCGCGGCGATGCCTGGCACCGACAGGCAGCGTCTTCCGCATACGCTGATATTAGCCGTGAACCACGACACCCATTTCAAAGGCTGGGCGAAGCCCGGACCGTTCCACCCGGCGCCGCACGGCCCGCCAATCGTCCCTGCCGGTCAGACGCTCGACGCGCTGAGCGGCCACTTCCGGATCTATCAGCTGCGCGACGGTCATCGTTTCTCGACCGACGATGTGCTGACCGCGTGGTACGGGACGAGCTGGGCGCCGTCGGCGCATCGCGTGCTCGATCTCGGATCGGGGATCGGATCGGTCGGCATGATCGCGGCGTGGCGCCTGCCGGGCGCCACGCTTCGTGACGGTCGAGGCGCAGGACGAGAGCGTGGCCCTGGCGCGGAAGTCGGCAGCCTACAACGGCCTGATCGGATCGCTACGAGATTCGCCAGGGCGATTTCCGCGACGCCGAAGTCGCTATCGCGACGGACGAGCGGTTCGATCTCGTGCTCGGCAGCCCGCCATACTTCCCGCTCGGCACGGGCATCGAAGGCGATCATCCGCAGAAGGTGGCGTGCCGTTTCGAGCTGCGCGGCGACATCGCCGATTACGCACGCGTGGCCGCGGCCCACCTCGCGACAGGCGGCTACGTTCGCCTGCGTCTTTCCGGAGGAGCAGCGCGAGCGGGTCGAGCGAGCGGCGCGGGCCGCGGCCCTGGTCATTGTCCGGCGCCGTCCGGTGGTGTTCAGGGAAGGCGAACCGCCGCTGATCGAGTTGTTCGCGATGATGCGGGCCGCCGATCTACCCGAGCGCATGCGGAACGAACCTGGGTGGAACCACCACTGATCATCCGCGCCACTGATGGTACCGTTCACCCGGAGTACGCCGCGGTGAAGCTGGCGGTCGGCTTTCCTCCTTAATTCTGAATCCTGAATCCTGAATCGCTGAATCCTGAATTACACGGCCGCCTTTGAGCTCATGGCGGCCGTGACCGCCCTGGCCATGTCGGCTGTCGTCGCGCGGCCGCCGAGGTCGGGCGTCTTGACGTTGCCGTCGGCGAGCACGCGTTTCGATCGACCTCAGGATGCGATCGTGGGCGGCGCGTTCGCCGAGGTGGTCCAGCATCATCGCACCCGCCCAGATCGCGGCAATCGGATTGGCGATCCCCTTGCCGGCGATGTCCGGCGCCGAGCCGTGAATCGGCTCGAACATCGACGGCGTCGTCCGGTCCGGGATTGATGTTGCCGCCTGGCGCGACGCCCAGGCTGCCGGAGATCGCCGAGCCGATGTCGGTCAGGATGTCGCCGAACAGGTTCGACGCGACGATGACGTCGAGCGTGTGCGGATGCGTCACCATGCGGGCGCACAGCGCGTCGACGTGATACTTCTTCAACTCGACGTGCGGGAACTCCTTCGCCACGTCGGCGACGACTTCGTCCCACAGCACCATCGCGTGCTGCAGCGCGTTCGACTTCGTCGCGCTGGCCAGCATCTTCCGCGGTCGCGTCTCGGCCAGCCGGAAGGCGTAGCGGGCGATCCGCTCGATGCCGTGCCGCGTGAACACGCCGGTCTGTTCGGCCAGTTCCTGCGGCGTGCCGCCGTGCAGCCGGCCGCCGATGCCGCAGTACTCGCCCTCGGAGTTCTCGCGCACGCAGATCATGTCGATGTCGGCCGCGCCGCGGTTCGCGAGCGGCGACGTGATGCCGGGCATGCAGCCGCATCGGGCGCAGGTTCACGTACTGCCCGAGCCGCTGCCGCAGCGGCAGGATCAGCTCGCGCGCGGAGATCGCGTCGGACACGCGCGGGTCGCCGATCGCGCCGAGGTAGATGGCGTCGAACTTCATCAGCTGGCTGACGCCGTCGGCATCCATCATCCGGCCGGTCTGCAGGTAGTAGTCGCAGCCCCAGGGGATGTCGGTGAAGTCGAGGCGCGAAGCCGCCCTGCTCGGCCGCCATGCGCAGCACGTCGATGCCAGCCGGGACCACTTCCTTGCCGATGCCGTCGCCGGCAATCACTGCAATGCGATAAGTCTTCATACGGGATCCGATTCTCTCCGAAAAACGAGGACGAGGCAGTACGCGAGCCGCCGCGGCGACAATCCCGGCGAGCGCCGGGTCCAGCCAGGGAAAGCGGGCTGCCAGGCCAAACCGCACCAGGAACAACGCGACGACCCCAGCCGCAATGGCCGCCAGCGCTTCACGCGTGCCGGCACGGCGGACGTACAGCCCGCCCAGCACCGGCACGAGCATCGTCACGACGAGCAGCGAATAGAAGACGGTGACCGCGCCGATGACCGTGTCCAGCCAGATCGCCAGCACGACGCCGATCGCGCCGCCGATCACGGCGGTGGTCCGGCCGACACGCAGCAGCTGGCGCATCGGACGCGGCAGGATTGATGAAGCGGCGGTACAGGTCCTGCGACGCCGACGTCGAGATCATGAACAGGATCGCGTCGCAGGTGTCGACTTCGGTCGAGAAGACCGCGGACAGCGCGAGGGCGCCGAGCCACGGCGGCAGCCCCTGCGTCAGGATCGTCGGCAGCACGGCGTTGGGGTCGGTGATGCCGGGTATGCGTGGCGCGCGCCACGACTGCCCATCAGCACCGGAACGAACGCAAACAGCAGCAGCGCCACCGCGTTGAGCAGGACGCCGGTGCGGACGGCCGCAGCGCTCGCGCCGCCGTACGCCTTCTGAATCAGGCCGGGCGAAATGATGAAGGCCGGGCCGAGCAGCAGCAGCAGCGTCCAGCCCGAGCCCGGGCCGGCCGAGTAGGTGAAGTCGCCGAACCACGGCGGCAGGCCGGCGAGCGAAGACACGCCGAAGTCCGCCGCCGGCACGCAGTGCCACCGGGACGGCAATCAGGAAACCGCCGAGCATCACGAGCAGCTGCAGCGTGTTGACCCACGCCGTCCCGAGCAGCCCGCCCGCGGTGAAGTAGACCGTCATGATCGCGCCGCCGGTCGCCGCGCCCAGCCAGCGCGGCATGCCGGTGATGACGTTGAGGATCGCGGCGCCGGCGATCAGCTGCCCCGCGAGCAGCGCCAGCGAACCGACGCCGACGAGCGCCGTCGCCACGCCGCGCACGGCCGGGCCATAGCGGAACTCGAGGTAGTCGCCGGTCGTGTAGAAGTCGTGCTCCTTCGCCAGCGTCCACAAGCGCGGAGCGACGATGGCGCCAAAGATCAGCGAGCCGAGGCCGGCCGACCCGACCCACCACCAGGCGCTCAGGCCGTCGCGATAGGCCAGCCCGGTCGCGCCGAGCGTCGAACCGGCGCCGATGTTGGCGGCCAGCATCGACGACAGAATCAGGCCCGGGCCGAGACTGCGGCCGGCGACGAAGAAGGCGCTGCTGCTGCGGACGAATCGTGCCGTCCAGATGCCGAGGCCGATGACGCCGGTCGAGTAGACGATCAGCAGCGCGAGCTGGAGATTCAACCGGCTACTTGATGCGCGCCGGCACGGTGCCGAGGTCGCGCGCGGCCGGCAGACCGCCGAGTGCTTCCGCCTTGCTGACGGCGCGGACGATCGCTTCGGTCACCACGTCGGCGGCGAGCGCGCCGATGATCGTCGGGTTGGCGGTGCCGCTCCAGCGACCGGTGGCCAGCGTGAACACGGTGTCGCCGTCGCCGACGGTGTGCGACGGCGCGATCGCTCTCGCGAACCCGTCGTCGGCCATGATCGCGACGCGGCTGATCTCGGCCTTGGTCATCTTCGCGTTGGTCGCGACGACGACGATCGTCGTGTTCTCGCCGGCGCGTGGCGCGGCTGGCGCGCTCCAGCGCACCGGAGCGAATCAGCTTGCGCACATCGACGCAGCGACCTTGCCGTCAGCGCGATCGCGCCCCGGCGATCACGCGATTCGTCTCCGGATCGATGATGTCGCCGACGGCGTTGACCGCGACGATGGCGCCCACGACGAGGCCGCTGGGCAGGGTGATCGACGCCGTGCCGATGCCGCCCTTCATCGCGCCGCGACCACCGCCCATCTTGCCGACGGTCGCCCCGCACCGGCGCCGAAGTTGCCCTCGGAGACCGGACCGATCGTGCGCCGCTTGCCGCGGCCCGGTAGCCGCAGTCGGCGTTCGGCCGGATCTTCGGATCACCGCCGAAGCCGAGGTCGAACAGGATCGCCGCGGGGACGATCGGCACGACGCCGGCAGCGCCGACGTTCCAGCCGATCTTGTGCTCTTCGAGGTACTTCACGACGCCGGTCGCGGCGTCGAGGCCGTACGCCGAGCCGCCCGAGAGCACGATGGCGTTGACCTTGTCCACCATGTTGGTCGGATCGAGCAGATCGGTCTCGCGCGTGCCGGGCGCGCCGCCGCGCTGCGACACGCCGCCGACGGCGCCTTCGCCGTCGACGAGCACGACCGTGCAGCCGGTCGGCCGTCCGGGCATCGTGTATTGACCGACCTTGATGCCGGCCACGGCGGTGATGCCGGCGTGCTGGACGCGCGCCTGGGGCGCGTGCCGCGCACGCTGTGCGACGAGCACCGACCGCGAGCGACGGCGCACGACAGCGAGGACGGCGAAGCGTGCGGCGCATCTGAAGTCTCCCGACGTGTTCGCCAGGCGCGGACGGGACGATGATACCTCGCGCCGGCACCGCGGGCCACCTGGCGATGATACCCGCCGAGCCGGTGCACCGGAGTCGGCAACTCGCCGCGGCAGAAGCAGAGCGCACGGCTGGAGGCGGCGGGACACTCTGGCAGTTGTCGATCAGGCGCGTTCCGCCCACCCAGAGCGCTCCTGCAATCAGCACCGGCGCGGCGATCGTCTCGACCGGCTGCAGGCGCTCGCGGGTCGACGACCTCGAGGTATTCGAGCCGGAGCACGTCGTCGGTGCCGATGACCTCGATGGCCGCGCTGCTTGACCGCGTCGACGTCGGTCTCGCCGCGCGCGATCAGGCGCGTTCGCGGCCTGGAGCGCCTGATACAGCCGCGGGGCCAGCGTCCGCTCGTGTGCGTTCAGTCGCACGTTGCGCGAGCTGAGCGCCAGGCCATCGGCTTCGCGCACGGTCGGCACACCGACGATGGTCACCGGCACATCGAAGTCGGCCACCATCCGCCGCACGATGGCCAGTTGCTGCGCGTCCTTTTCGCCGAAGTAGGCGCGGTCGGCGCCGACGCATGTTCAGCAGCTTGAGGACGACGGTCGCGACGCCGCGGAAATGTCCCGGTCGATACGCGCCGCACAGGTGAGTGGCGAGCGGACCGGGATCGACCGTGCACGCCGGCGGCGTCGGGTACATCTCGTCGACCGACGGCAGCGAACAACAGATCGACGCCGAGCCGCTCGCAGCGGTCGATGTCGGCCTCGAGCGTCCGCGGATAGCGCTCGAGGTCGTCGGCGCGATCGAACTGCAGCGGGTTGACGAAGATGCTGACCACGACGCGCGCACATTCGTCGCGCGCCTGCTGGATCAGCCGTTCATGCCCCGCGTGCAGCGCGCCCATCGTCGGCACGAACCCGACCGGTCCGACTGACTCGCCAGGCGCCAGCCGGTCCGACGGAGGTCGGCGATGCGCTCCACGCGCTGGACGCGCGTCATTCGCGGTCGTGAGCAGTGCCGGCCGGAACCGCGCGTTCGGGAAAGCGACCGTCCTTGACATCGCGAACGTAGTCGGCGGCGGCGCGCGGCGATCGTCTCCGCCAGTCGCGCGTACTGGCGGACGAACGACGGCGGCGCCTGATCGGAGAGCCCGAGCATGTCGTGGCCGACCAGCACCTGGCCGTCGCACCACGGCCCGGCACCGATGCCGATCGTCGGAATCGACAGCAGTGCGCGTGGCGGCTGCGGCGACGTCGGCGGGAATCGACTCGAGGACGATGGCGAACGCGCCCGCGTCCTCCGAGCGCTCGCGCGTCGTCCAGCAGCCGGTCCGCGTCGCTGCGTTCGGTCGCCTGCTTCCGGAATCCGCCGATCTGGTGGACCGACTGCGGCTGCAGGCCGAGATGACCCATGACCGGAATGCCGACGTCGACGAGGCGGCGCACGGTATCGAGCACCGGCTCGACCGCCTTCGATCTTCACCGCGGCGGCGCCGCCCTCCTGCATCAGCCGCCCGGCGTTGGCGACCGCCTCCGGAACGCTCACCTGCGCCGCGAGGAACGGCATGTCGGCGATGACCAGCGCGCGCGACGTGCCGCGGACCACCGCCTGCGTGTGGTGCACCATCATGTCGACGGTGACCGGAATCGTGCTCGCGTAACCGAGCACGACCATGCCGACCGAATCGCCAACGAGGATGACGTCCACGCCCGACTCGTTCGAACAGACGCGCCATCACCGCGTCGTACGCGGTCAGCACGGCAATCGGCTCGCCGCGCCGCTTCATTTCCCTCAGATGAGGAGCACGGACGGGACGTGGAGTCATGGTCTGCATCAGCGTGTCGAGGACGGCAGCGTTCTGCGTCAGCCAGTCGGTCACCGCCATGGTCACGTCCTTGCTGACGCTGCGATCGGTCAGTGTTCCGTATTCGGCGATGTTGCCGGTCACCGCCGGGAGCGAGCAGGTGATTGACGCCGCGGACGATGACCAGATCGACCGACTTCGATTTGCCCTTGTCGCGCCAGCGCGGCGAGCTTCTCGGCGTGCGCGACCGGCGCCTCGCGGTCGATCTCGCCGTGCACGATCAGCAGCGGCTGCCGGACGTCCTCGAGCACCTTGCCGGGATCGTAGGCGAGCACGCTCTGGAACCACGGCGTGTCGGCGGCGCGGCGCACGTCGGCCGGCACGCCTTCCCAGCCCTTGCCGGTCAGCACCGCCTGCTGGACCTGTCGCTGCAGCGCGAGTCGCTTGTCGCGCTCCGCCTGCGGCAGGTTCGACGATTCGACCGCCAGCTGCTGCTGCTCCAGGAACTGCTCGGTGCCCGGCGTCGACGGGCTCGCGATCGACACGACCGCCGCGAATCTGCGATCGCGCGAGGCGGCGAGCAGCCCGACCATCGCGCCTTCGCCGTGACCGACGACGGCGATCCGCTTCGGGTCGACGTCCTTGCGGTTCGACAGCCAGCGCGCGACCGCCCGTGCGTCTTCGGCCTGGTCCGACAGCGTCGCCGATTCGGAGCGGCCGCCGCTCTGGCCGTAGCCACGCTTGTCGTAGCGAACGGCGAGGAAGCCGGCGTCGGCGAGCGCGCCGGCAAGCTGCCCGAGCGTCGGCACGCCCGACATGACGCCGTCGCGATCGTTGACGTTCGGCTGCGCCGAGCAGGATGACCGCTGGCAGCTTTCGTCGTCGCGGCTCGCATCGCGCGGATGCGTGATCGTCGCGCCGAGGTTGAAGCCCTCGAGCGGGATGATCACCGCCTCGTCACCGGGATTCGAAAAGACCTGCGTCCGGGACGTCGGCGAGGCGACGTCGCTGCGGATGATCTCGAGCGACTGCGACGGGACGCTGACGCGGATCAGATCTCCCTGCTGCGTCGCGGTCAGCTTCACCGGCAGGTCGCCGCTCGGCTGCGCGAAGATCAGGTCGTACCGGCGGACCGGGAAGAGGTGGTGCCGACCTGCGCCTGTCGTTGTGCACCGCGGTGACGCGAATCGGAAACTCGACCTGCGTGGGGATGTAACGCGCGAATTTCGACTCCCGGCGCGTCGGTGGCGAGCCGTTTGGCGAGCGCGATGTAGCCTGCGAACACGATCGTTCGGCAGCACGACGATCTTGCGGTGAGACGGCTGCGTCTGGGTCGATCGGCGTGCCGCTTCGGTCCCCTGGATCGTGGCGTGCCGTTCTGGAAGGTCGTGCGGATGCTGGCGTCGCTGCCGTTGAACGAGCCGTCGGCGCAGAACGGCGATCGGCGTCCAGTCGGGCGTATACCGGATCTCCGCGGAGCGCAGCGTGATGTTCAGCGGCGGGTTGAAGCGCGCGTCGCTGCGGATCAGTCGTACCGGTGGCGTCGGTGGTGACGGTGACGTTCTCCGACTCCGGCAGGCATGCCGCGAAGGAAAACGCTGTACCCGGTGGAGCCGGACGCAGCCGGCGCCTGCTGCGCGTGTGCGGGCGACCGCCAGGACGAGCAGCAGCGCCCAGGTACAATGAAGAGCAACACGCATGTCAGGCAATCGTATCAGCTTGGAGGATCACCACGCACTGCGCGAAGGCGCCGGAATCGGCGCGATTTCTGCTCGAGCTCAGATTGCGGTGGCCGGGAAGGACCGGGCGGCGTACCTCCAGGGTCTGCTGACCAACGACATCCAGGCGCTGACGCCGGGGACCGGTTGCTACGCGGCGTGGCTGACGCCGCAGGGGCGGATGATCACCGACCTCCACGTGCTCGAGTCGGGCGACATGATCCTGCTCGACGTGCCGGCCGAGCTTGGTCGACGCGATTCTGCAGCGGCTCGATCAGTTTCTGTTCAGCGAGGACGTGCAGCTCGCGTCGCTCGCGGATGCGCTCCGCGCCGTCTGGATTCACGGTCCGGCGGCGGCGCGGACGCTCGCGGCAGGCGATCGACGATGCCCCGGCGTTCGACGCCTGGTCGGAGTATCAGCACGCGCGATTCGAATTCGCCGGCGCGCCGGTCGTGATGGCCCGCGATCGATCAGCTTGGGTGTCCCGGGTTCTGCGCCTATCTCGCTCCCGATCATGCGGATGCTTCGACGCGGCGCTGCGCGGCACGGCGGCGCGCGCCAGGTCGAGTCAGGAGGCGATCGACGCTGCTCGCGGATCGAGGCGGGCTACCCGGTGTTCGGCGTCGACATGACCGAGGACACGATTCCGCTCGAGGCCGGCATCGAGGATCGCGCGATCTCGTTCACCAAGGGCTGCTACGTCGGACAGGAGATCGTGATCCGCGTGCTGCACCGCGGCGGCGGCCGCGTGGCGCGAAGGCTGGTCGGGCTGCGGATCGACGGTGCCGTGCCGCAGCCCGGGGCACGAAGCTCGCTGCCGGCGATCGCGACATCGGGTTCATCACCAGCGCGGCGGCATCACCCGACCTCGGGAGCGATCGCGCTCGGCTACGTGCACCGGGACTTCACCGTCACCCGGCACCGAGCGTCGCCGTCGCCGCGGCGACGCGCACGCAGCGCGGCGACGGTCACCGAGCGGCCGATGCCGTCAGCCGCTTGATCAGTTCGGCGTCGGCTTCGGGAAATCCGAGCGCGGACAGCTCGGCGCGCGCAACCCAGCGCATCTCCTGACCGAGCAGCGGCCGCGGCGTGCCCGGTCAGCGCGCACGCATAGAAGTAGAGACGCACGATGCACGTTCGCCGATAGTCGTGCGTGGTCTCGAACACGAGCTCGCCGACGTCGACATCGACGTCGAGTTCCTCGAGCAGCTCACGTTTCAGCGCCTCGACGTGCGTTTCGCCCGGATCGATCTTGCCGCCGGGAAATTCCCACATGCCGGCCAGGTGCACGTCCTCCTGCCGGCGCGTGACGAGGAAACGGTCCGTCGCGTTCGACGACCGCGGCGACGACGGTGATCACGCCCGGTGGTGTCGAGGACGAGGCGGACGCGTTCGGCGAGCTGGCCGGCGGTGAACGGCTTCTGCAGGAATGGCACGCCGCCCAGGTAAGCGCCCGTGCGCCTCGTCGGCAGCGTCGGTGTAGCCGGACATGAACAGCACGCGCAGCGATGGATCGTGCTCGGTCAGGCGGTGCGCCAGTTCCGGTCCGCTCGAGCCCGGGCATCACGACGTCGGTGACGAGCAGGTCCGGCCGCAGCTCCGGACTGCGAGCGCCCACTCGATCGCCTCCTCCGCGCTGGCAGCTTCGTAGACCGTGTAGCCGCGGCGTCGCAGCGCCCGTGCGGACAGATCTCGCGGACCGAGTCGTTGTCCTCGACCAGCAGCAGCATTTCGGTTCCGCCGTCCTCCCGCGTCAGGACCGGCGGCGGCTTGACGTCGTCGTGTCGCAGGCTCGCTTCCGGCAGGTAGATCCGGAACGTCGTTCCCGCGGCCCGGTGCCGTGTCGAGCGCGATCTGTCCGCCGCTCTGATCGACGATGCCGTAGACCGTGGCGAGACCGAGACCGGTGCCCTTGCCCTTCGGCTTGGTGGTGAAGAACGGCTCGAAGGCGTGGGCGCGCGTCGAGTCGTCCATGCCGGTGCCGGTGTCGGACACGCGGAGCATCACGTAGCGTCCAGGCTGGCAGCGTGAGCCCCTCGCTGGCGAGGCGGTCGACGATCCAGCACGACGTTGGCGGTTTCGATGGACGAGGTCTCCGCCGTCCGGCATCGCGTCGCGCGCGTTCAGCACGAGGTTGAGGAGCATCTGCTCGATCTGGCCCGCGTCGGCCTTGATCGGCGCGAGATCCGTCGCCGAGTCGCATCTGCGTGTGGATGCGTTCGCCGATGACGCGCGGCAGCACCTGCAGCAGTCCGCCGATCGCCTCGTTGAGATCGAGGACGACCGGATCGAGGAACTGCTTGCGGCTGAAGGCGAGCAGCTGACGGGTCAGCGCGGCCGCGCGGTCGGCGACCTTCCGGATCTCGGCGGCGTCGCGGAGTGTCTCGTCCGGATTCGTCCGCTCCGCGATCATGTCGGCGTAGCCGACGATGGCGGTCAGCAGGTTGTTGAAGTCGTGCGCGACGGCGCCGGCGAGGCGTCCGATCGCTTCCATCTTCTGCGCCTGCCGCAGCTGCTCTTCGCGATCGAACAGCGCCCGCGCCGACTGCCAGTTGCGCAGCGCATACCGGATCGACCGCTCGAGATGCGCGCCGACCATGTGCTTTTCGACGTAGTCGGCGGCGCCTTCGCGCGATGCGCGCCTCGTCGAGCGCGCCGCTGCCGTGCCCGGTCATGAGAATGAACGGCTGGGTGATGCCCTCGGTCTTGGCGCGATGGATCAGGTCGACGCCGTTGCCGTCCGGGAAGCTGCTGATCGATCAGGTAGACGTCGTGCTCGTCCGGACGCGATCCGGCGAATGCCCGACGGCGGCAGTGGTCAGCGACCTCGAGCTTGTACTGGAACGGCGCGTCGGCGAGCGCCATCTCGATCAGCGCTCGCGCCTGCGGGTCGTCGTCAACCGCGAGAATCCGGACCATCGTCAGGTCGCGGAAGTCGTTGAGTGGCCAACTCGCTCCGGCGAGTCAGCGGTGGCGATCCGCGATCATCGCGACAGATATCTACCATGGCTGACACCGGCATTCCAACCTCAGCTGCACCGATATCTGGCAGAAGTGCGTACCTGGCTCAGCCTTTCGCGGTCGATGCTCGGTGCAGCACGTGGATAAGAGCCGCACAAGCCGCGTCATCGGACACGCCTCGCACCTGCGGCTTCCGCGCGACACAGACGGTCGCGCCGAAGTCCATCAGCGCCTGGTTGAAGTCGAAGACATGCTTTGCGCGGCACCAGCGCTTCGGACAGCGTCCAGAGGTGTCGTTTCATCGCGTGCGCCTTGACGTCGCCCGTGACGACGAACACGCGGTGCAGGACGCGGGCGACGTTGGTGTCGAGAATCGCCGCGCGCTGGCCGAAGGCGAAGCTGCGAATCGCTCCGGCGGTGTAGGCGCCGATGCCCTTGAACGACAGCAGCGTCTCTTCGTCGCTGGGCAGCTCGCCGCCGTAGCGCGCCACCGACTCGCGCGCGATCGCATGAAGCCGCCGCGGACGGATGTTGTAGCCGAGCGGCCGCCAGGTCTCGGTGACCTCGTCCTGATCGGCCGCGGCGAGTGCGCGTCAGCGACGGGTACTTCTCCAGCCACTCGTGATACTTCGGCAGCACGCGATCCACCTGCGTCTGCTGCAGCATCACCTCGGAGACGAGGATGTGATACGGATCGTCGGTCGTGCGCCACGGCAGGTCGCGTCCGTTGGCGCGATACCAGTCGAGAAGGCGGCGGCGGAAGCGCTGTCGGGCGGCCGAAGCGGGCAGGGGAGCGGTGGTCATCCGCCCCTATAATTTCGCACCGATTCGTTGAAGATCTACACGAAGACCGGCGACGCCGGTGAGACGTCGCTCTTCGACAACACGCGCGTGTCAAAGGCGCGATGCCGCGGGTCGACGCCTACGGCGAAGTCGACGAATTGAACGCCGTGCCTGGGAGCGGCGCGGGCGGCCGGCGCTCGACGCCGAGCTGTCGGGCATGCTCGAAGAGATCCAGAAGGAACTGTTCGCGATCGGTGCCCGGCTGGCCGATCCGTCCCATCGGATCGCCGCCCGCGTGACCAAGGCCGACATCGTCGACGCCGCAGATCGCGCGTCTCGAGTCGACGATCGATCGACTCGAAGCGGAACTGCCGCCGCTGCGACGGTTCATCCTGCCCGGGCGGTTCGCCCGGCGGCTCTCTGCTGCATCTGGCGCGGACGGTCTGCCGGCGCGCCGAACGACGCGTCGTCGCGCTGGCGCAGCCGGTCGATCCGATCGTCGTCGTGTATCTGAATCGGCTGTCCGATCTGCTGTTCGTGATGGCGCGTGCCGCCAACCATCGATCGGGCGTGCCCGAGACCGAGTGGTGACTGCCGGTCTCGACGCGGCGTACGCGTCGTGTGAGCAGATCGGCGCGGACGCACTACGAGAATTTTCCGGTCGCCTCGTTCTGCTGCCCGGCGCGGATGCGCCGTCACGTCGCGGCGGTCTACGCGTTCGCACGCGCCGCGGACGATTTCGCCGACGAAGGCGAGCGACGCCCGGAGCGAGCGGATCCGCCTGCTCGACGGATGGCGCGATCGGTTGCGGCGATGCGCGTCGCGACGAAGCACAGCCCGCCGCGAGCAGCCCGGCGAACCGGACGAATGCCGTCGCGATCTTTCAGGCGCTCGGCAACACGATTCGTCGAGTGCTCGCTGCCGCCCGAGCTGCTCGACGATCTGCTCAGCGCCTTCAAGCAGGACGTCACGGTGCACCGCTACCAGAACTGGGAGGCGCTGTTCGATTACGCGCGCCGATCGGCCAATCCGGTCGGCCGGCTCGTGCTGCGCATCGCCGGCCACCGGACCGACGACCTCGACGCCTGGTCCGACTCGATCTGCACCGCGCTGCAGTTCACCAACTTCTGGCAGGACTTCACGTCGACTGCGCGCGCGGTCGCATGTATCTGCCCGCAGAGCGAGCTGGTGCCGCAGGGCGCGGCGGACGCCGAGCTGGTCCGAGCGGCGTTGCGTCGGTGACCGACGGCGTGCGCTCGGCCGTCGGCCGGACGCGGCAGCTGTTTGTCGCGGGACGGCCGCTTGTGCGATGCCGTCAGCGGCCGACTGCGGTACGAGCTGCGCGCGACGTGGCTCGGCGGCATGCGGATCCTCGATCGGTGGAGCAGCAACTGCGAGTCGGGCGGCTTGCCGATCGCGCCCGGCCGCTCCGGATTCCGGCGACGCGCCCTGGTTCGCGTGGCGGCTGCTGACGTGGGCGCCGCGATGAGCCGCGACACCAGCTTCTACTACTCCTTTCTCGTCCTTCCGCCGCGCAAGCGACACGCGATCATCGCCGTCTGGGATTTCTGCCGCGCCGTTGACGATGCCGTCGACGAAGTCGTGCCCGAGGACGAATGGAAGGGCGGCCTGACCGCGGCGGCGCGCGCGCAGGCGTCCGCGACGAGATCGCCGGCTGGCGGCGCGAGCTCGCCGCGATCTATGGCGGCAGCGCCGACAATCGCCGCAGGGACAGGCGCTGCAGCCGTTCGTCGCGCGAGTTCGGTCTGCCCCGGCCGCAGTTCGAGGCGCTGATCGACGGCGTCGAGATGGACCTCGATCACGCGCGCTATCCAGACGTTCGCGGCGTTGTCCGAGTACTGCCGTCGCGTCGCATCGGCAGTTGGACTGATCTGCCTCGAGATCTTCGGCTATCGCGATCCGCGGCGCGCGACTACGCCGACAGTCTCGGCATGGCGCTGCAGCTGACGAACATCATCCGCGACGTCGCCGTCGATCTGCGCCGCGGCCGCGTGTATCTGCCGGCCGAACATCTGGCACGCTTCGGCGTCACCGTGGACGCTCTCGCGGCCGGCCGTGTGACGCCGGCGGTCCGCGAGCTGCTTCGGTTCGAGTGCGGCGAAGCGCGCGACGTTCTACGCCCGCGCGGCGCAGCAACTGCCTCCCGGCGACCGCCGCAGCCTGGTCGCGGCGGAAATCATGGGCGCGATCTATTTCGCGATCCTGCGCCGGATCGAGCGCTCCGGATACGACGTCTTCAGCCGCCGCATCCGCGTGCCGCGACCGCATCGCGCCGCGATCGCCCTGCGTGTCTGGCTGCGCGCCCTGGTGTCGCCTTAATTGAACCGGGTTGAATTAAGACGCCGATGCTGGCCTTAATTCAACCCGGTTCAATTAACTGTCTTCCATCAATGACCTCAGACCCGAATTACGACGTCGCCATCGTCGGCGGCGGCTTCGCCGGACTCAGCGCAGCCACGGCGCTGGCCGAGCAGGGGCGGCGCGTCATCGTCCTCGAAGCGCGTCCGCGACTCGGCGGCCGTGCCATCCTCGTTCACCGACCCGGCCACGGGCGAGCGCGTCGACAACGGGCAGCATCTGCTGATCGGCGGCTACCACGAGACGTTCAGATTCCTGCGCCGAATCGGCGCCGTCTGACGCCGTGACGCTCCAGCCACGGCTGACCGTCGACTTCGTCGATCGGAACGGCGCGCGCTTCGCGGCTGCGTTCGCGATCGCTGCCCGCGCCGCTGCATCTGTTCGGCGGCATCATGACCTGGCGCGCCCTCGACTGGCGCGATCGACTGTCCGCTGTCCGCATCGGTCCCGCGGTTCGTCGCCAACGCGGCAGCCGCGACCGCTCGGATGCTGGCGCGGAACCGTCCGAGAGTGGCTGCAGCAGCACGGGCAGACGCCGCGTCTGATCGAGCTGCTGTGGGAGCCGCTGGCGGTGGCGACGCTGAACGAATCGATCGATGTCGCCGCGCCGGGCCCTTCGTCAGCGTTCTGGCCCGGATGTTCGGGACACGCACCACCGACTCGGCGCTCGGCCTGCCGACCAAGCCGCTCGACGAGGTGTACGCCGAACCCGCCCGTCGCTACCTCGGAACGCCGCGGATGCACTGTTGACGTCAACGCCTCGGCGCGGATCGTGGCTGCGGATCTGGCGTCGGCGTGACCGTTCGCGGAGAGACGCAGTCCCATGTCGCGCCGTCATCTGCGCCGTCCCGTGGTACGCGCTGTCCGATGCGATTGCGTCTCCAGGCCCACTTGCCGCACACCCTCGATGCCGCCCGCCGGACGCCCGCAGTCGCCAATCGTGACGGTGAACGTCTGGTTGGATCGGCCGGTAATGGAGACAACGTTTCTCGGTTTGCCGGGGCGGACGATGCAGTGGGTCTTCGACAAGCGGGTGATGTTCGGCGAGCACGCATCGCACCTGTCGCTGATCGCCAGTGCCGCCAGCGGACTGGTCGATCGCTCGAATGCCGAGATCATCGATGTGGCGCTGACGGAATTACGGGATGCGCTGCCGGCTGCGCGCGGAGCGGCCGTCCGTCGCGCCATCGCCGTTCGCGAGAAGACGCGCGACATTTTCGGTGGCGTCCGGCCTGCCGGCGCGCCCGGCGACACGCACGGCCGTGCCCGGGCTGTTTCTGGCGGGCGATTGGATCGACACCGGGCTACCCGCTACGATCGAGAGCGCCGTTGTCAGCGGCCATGCCGCGGCGGTCGCGGCTGCTGAATATCTCGCCAGATGAATTCGATCGTCGTCCACTACCAGGAAATCGCGCTCAAGGGAAAGAACCGGCCGTGGTTTCTCGCCCGGCTCGTCCGCAACCTGCGCGATGGACTGGCGGACCTCGATGTGAAGTCGGTGCGCGCCCTGATGGGACGGATCGAGATCGTGCTCGGACCTTCGGCGCCAGTTGAAGACGTCAGCGCGCGTCTGCGCCAGACGTTCGGCATCGCCAACTTCTCGCTGGCAGGGCGGGCACCGCTCGATGTCGACGCGATTGCGGCGGCGATCCTCGCGGACCTCGGCGACCGCACCTGCGAGACGTTCCGTGTATCGGTCCGCCGCGCCGACAAGCGGTTTCCGATGACCTCACCGCAGGCCGAGCGCGAGATCGGCGGCCGGATCAAGGAAGCGCGTGGCTGGACAGGTGAATCTGTCGAATCCGGCAGTTCACGATTCACGTCGAGCTGCTGACCAACGACGCGTTCTACTTCTTCGGCAAGGAACGCGGGCCGGGTGGTCTTCCCAGCGGGACCGCAGGACGCGTCGCGTGCCTGCTGTCGGGCGGCATCGACTCGCCGGTGGCGGCGCATCGCATGATGAAGCGCGGCTGCAAGGTCACCTTCGTCCACTTCCACAGCTATCCGATCCTGTCGCGTGCCTCGCAGGAGAAGGCGCGGGAACTGGTCCAGCTGCTGACGAAGTGGCAGTTGCGGTCGCGTCTTTATCTGGTGGCGTTCGGCGATATCCAGCAGCAGGTGGTACTGTCGGTGCCCGGTCCGATGCGGGTGGTGGTTTATCGGCGGCTGATGCTGCGGATCGCCGAGCGGATCGCGCCGCGCGCGGCAGCGCGCAGGCGCTCGTCACCGGTGACGTCGTCGGGCAGGTCGCGTCGCAGACGCTCGAGAATCTTGCCGTGGTCGGCAGCGTCGCGACGCTGCCGATCTTCCGGCCGCTGATCGGGATGGACAAGGACGAGATCATGGCGGAAGCGCATCGGCTGGGCACGTACCCGATCTCGATCATCCCGGACCAGGATTGCTGCACGCTGTTTACGCCGCGGAATCCATTGACGCGGGCGAAGCTGGCGGAGATCGAAGCGGCGGAGCAGGCGCTGCCGATCGACGAACTGGTCGAGCGCGCGGTTCGGGACGCCATTGTCGAGGACTTCCCGAGTTCCCGCGCGGCGATGGTAGGATCGCGAACAGCGTTGAGAGAGGTGGCAGCGTGGCGACAGTGAGCAGCACGGCAGCGAGCAGCATCGAAGCGATTCTCGGACCCGACGCAAGCCTTCTGCAGCACGAGTGCAGGACGATTCCGAAGGAGCAGCTTCACCTGCCCGGTCCGGACTTCGTCGATCGGATTTTCGCCGCGACCGACCGTTCGCCGCGCGTGCTCGGCAGCCTGCAGCAGCTGTTCGAACACCGGCCGGCTGGGCGGCACCGGTTACGTCTCGATCCTGCCGGTCGACCAGGGGATCGAGCACTCCGCCGGCGCGTCGTTCGCGCCCAATCCCGCCTACTTCGATCCGGAGAACATCGTGAAGCTCGCGATCGAGGGCGGTTGCAATGCGGTGGCGTCGACGCTCGGCGTGCTCGGCGCCGTGGCGCGCCGCTACGCGCACAAGATTCCGTTCATCGTGAAGTTCAACCACAACGAGTTCATCTCGTATCCGAACACCTACGACCAGATCCGCTTCGCCAGCGTGAAGCAGGCGTTCGACATGGGCGCGCAGGGCGTCGGCGCGACGATCTACTTCGGGTCGGAGGAATCGAAGCGGCAGATCCAGGAAGTGTCGGAGATGTTCCAGCAGGCGCACGAGCTCGGCCTGTTCACCGTGCTGTGGTGCTACCTGCGCAATCCGGCGTTCAAGACGAAGGAAGCGGACTATCACCTCGCCGCGGATCTCACCGGCCAGGCGAATCATCTCGGCGTGACGATCGAGGCCGACATCATCAAGCAGAAGCTGCCGGAGAACAACGGCGGCTACAACGCGGTGAACTTCGGCAAGACGCACAAGGCGGTCTACTCGCAGCTGTCGTCGGACAACCCGATCGACCTGACGCGCTACCAGCTGGCCAACTGCTACATGGGACGGTCGCCGCTGATCAATTCCGGCGGCGCGTCGGCCGGCGACACCGACCTGAAGGACGCGGTGAAGACCGCCGTGATCAACAAGCGCGCCGGCGGCGCCGGACTGATCTCCGGTCGCAAGGCCTTCCAGCGACCGATGAAGGACGGCGTCGGCCTGCTGAACGCCATCCAGGACGTCTATCTGTCGAAGGACGTCACGATCGCCTGAAGATTCGATCTTCGTAAAAACCAGACCCGGTCTGGTTTTCAGTACGCCAGAAATTCTCGCAGCGCTTCGTGCGTGCTCCGGAAGGCGAGCTCGTCCCACGGGATCGCATCCGGAGCAAAGAACTTCGCTTCCAGGCTCTCCTCGTCACAGCGCGAGGCATCCACCGATCATCGTCGCCGCGTAGACGATGATCACCGGCGCCCGGCCGGCGTACGAGTAGACGTTGACCAGCCGATCGATCCGGATCTCCAGCCCGGTCTCCTCGCGCGCCTCGCGGATGGCCGCCGCCAGCACTTCCTCGCCACGGTCGACGAATCCGCCCGGAAACACCCACTTGCCGTAGCCCGGCTCGATCGCGCGCCGCACCAGCACGATCTGGCCGGCGTCGTCGCGGATGATCGTGCCGACCGCCACCTTCGGGATCGAGGTAGAAGACGAATCCGCACCGCGTGCAGACGAGCCGCTCGGGCTCGCCGGCCTTGAGCAGACGCGCTTCGAGCGCGCCGCCGCAGACGCGGACAGAACCGGAACGCGGGCTCGTGATGACGAGTGCACTCTATAATCTTGCTAGATGTCGATTCTGAAAGTCGCGCGCATGGGCCATCCGGTGCTGCGCGCGCCCGCTCGAGTCCTGTCCGCCGCCGACCTGCGCCATCCGCTCACGCAGAAGCTGATCGACGACATGATCGAGACGATGCACGAGTATCACGGCGTCGGTCTGGCGGCGCCGCAGATTCACGAGGGCATGCGCCTGTTCGTCGCGCTGCTCGACGAGGAGCCGTCCAAGGACAGCGACGCGGTGGCGATCGATCAATCCCGAGATCATCCCGAACGGCGACCTCAAGGAAGAGGGATGGGAAGGCTGCCTGAGCATTCCTGACATCCGCGGCATGGTGCCGCGCTTCACCGACATCACCGTGCGGGCACTCGACCGCAACGGCAAGAAGATCGAGCTGCCGCCTCAAGAATTTCGCGGCTCGCGTCGCCCAGCACGAGACCGATCACCTCGACGGCGTCCTGTTCTTCGATCGCATGACCTCGATGCAGTCGCTGACATTCCTCGACGAATACTCCCGCTTCCATTCGAAGGACGACGACTGACTCACCAATCAAGAATCAAGAATCAAGAATCGCTATAATCCGAGCTTCCCGTGCTCGACAGCGGCTCCCCGATCATCACGCTCAGAACCGCACCGACGTCGCCGTTTGACGGCGCGATTGCCGCGGCGCGGACCTGCTATTCGCCGCGCGTGATCGGCGCCAACGAGGTGACGGACGGGCAGCGCAACACCATCGGCGCGCTGACGTTCGATGCCGGTCACCACACCGTCTACCAGCACGCCAACTTCGAGTTCGGTCTCGAGAACGTCTCGCGTCAGTTCGTCTGGACGTTCCTCCACTCGTATCCGTTCTACAACTCCGAGCAGTCGAGCCAGCGCTACGTCAAGCTGCGCGAGCCGCGTGCGTTCGTGCCGCCGATCACTGGTGAGGCGCTGCACGTCTACGAAGCCGCGGTCGTTCGCGCCTGGGATCGCTATGCCGAGCTGTCGGCGCTGCTGAAGGACGACGCGCTGGCGATCCTGAAGGAACTGCGCTACGTCCGGCCGACGACGAACCCCGAGCGACTGAAGCAGATCGAGAAGGACGCCGAGAAGCGCGCCATCGAAACGGCGCGCTACGTGATCCCGATCGCGGCGTTCACCTCGATGGTTCACACCGTCTCGGGCATCGTGCTGCACCGCCTGCTGCGGATGGTGAACACCAGCGACACGCCCGTACGAGGCGCGCGTGGTGATCACCGAGATGGTGCGGCTGGTGAAGGAATGGGATCCCGTTCTTCTTCGACAAGGTCGGCCTGGCGCCGATCGCCGCTCGAACATGTGCCCGAGGCCGCCTTTCCGCGGCCACGCGGTGACGGCGATCGCTTCGCCGAGGAATTCGATCGCCGGCTCGGCGGCCGATGGTCGCGTCTCCGCGACACCTCGCCCGAGGCCGAAGAGATCGTCGCCGAGTCGGTGCGCTCGACGTTCGGTCTGACGGCCGACGAGATGAGCGACGACGAGGCGCATCGATCGGGTGATGAACCCGGCCCGCAACCGCTATCGGCTCGACATCCTCAACGTGTCGTATCACTCGCCGCTGATGCGGTCGCTGCATCACGCGTCGTACGTGTTCGAGAAGCGGCTGAGTCACACGGCCGACTCGCAGGACCAGCGGCACCGCATGGTTCCGGCGTCGCGACCGTTGATGACGTTCGCCGATACGTCGCAGCCGGACTACATCACGCCACGGTTGATCGCGGCCAACCCGCGGGCCAAGGCGGTCTACGACGAAGTCGATGCGCGAGGCCTGGGAGGCGAAGAACCGGCTGCTGGCGCTCGGCGTGCCCGATCGAGTTCGCGCTCTACGTGCTGCCCAACGCGAAGACGCTGCGGTTCGTCGAATCCGGGTCGTTGCTGGCGCTGCTTCACAAGTGGACGCTGCGGACCTGCTTCAACGCGCAGGAGGAGATCTATCTCGCCTCGATGGACGAGATCGAGCAGGTGCGCTCCGCGCATCCTCGACTGGGCCGTCACATCGGCCCGCCATGCGTCATTCGCAACGGTCTGATCTCGCCGCGCTGCACCGAGGGGACGCATTTCTGCGGCGTCCCCGTCTGGCGTGACTTTCCGGCTGTCGTCCGCCGGCTCTAGACTTGGTGCTCTCGCCTGGCTGGCGCATCTCTACACGGCGAGCGGGCTCCTCCTCGCATTCCTGGCCACCATCGCCGTCTTCGAGCGCGACTACCGCATCCGCGTTCTTCTGGCTTGCGCTCCAGATCATCGTCGACGCCACCGACGGGGTGCTCGCACGCGCGGCACGTGTGTCGGAGAAGATTCCCTGGTTCAACGGCGCCAAGCTCGACGACATCGTCGACTACCTGACGTACGTGTTCGTGCCGGCGTTGATCGTCTGGCGCGGCGGAGCTCGTTCCGCCGATGTGGCGACTGTTCGTCGCCGACGGCGATGCTGATCTCGAGCGGCTACGGCTTCAATCGCGACGACGCGAAGACCGAGGACCATTTCTTCACCGGCTTCCCGTCGTACTGGAACATCGTCGTCTTCTACCTGCTGGCCGCCGGATGGTCGCCGGTCGTCAACGCGTGCGCTGCTGCTGGCGTTCGCTGTGCTGGTGTTCGTGCCGATCCGCTACATCTATCCCGTCCCGCACGCCGGTCTGGCGCTTCCGACGAACGTGCTCGGCGCGTTCTGGGGCATCGCCATGCTGGTGATGATCTGGCAATACCCCACGGTGTCGCGTCCGCTGTTTCTGGCCTCGTTCATCTTCCCCGTCTACTACGTGGTGCTCTCGATCGCAGCCTCAAGGCGCTCCTTCGGCCGCGCCAATCAGTAGTGCGCGGCGCCCGCGGCGTTCTGATCCGTTTGTGCGCGCGATGGCGCCAGCGCGAGTCCGTATGGCGATCCGGAAAACTGCCTTGGTCCGCGCGCCTCAGCTCCGCCGCCGGCGAGGGCGACTATGCCAGAAGACTTGCCACGGTTTTCCTCCGGCCATACGGACTCGCACTGCCGTATGCCCGCGCGTCACAGAACCTGGCCACCAGTTACCGGCTCCGGCTACCGGCTACCGGGTAAGCGTGACCGGCACACTCCCGTTCTGGATGCGGTCGGGATGGCGCGGTATTCTACGAACTGACCGGCATGCGCGCACGTCCCGGGACGCAGCGCGTGCAGGTCTGGCCGTAGCCCCTGACGACCGTGAATCCCATCCCTGTTCATGCCGCCAACCCGGGTCCGATGACGGGCGATGGCAACTGGACGTGGCTGATCCCCGGTCGCGTCCCGACGCTCATCGACGCGGGCACCGGCGAAGCGGCGCACCTGGCGGCGCTCGACGAGGCGCTCGGTCGATCGGTGCTGGCGCAGGTGCTGGTCACCCATGCGCACACCGACCACGCGGCCGGTGCTCCGGCGACTCGCGGCGCAGATGCCATCAGCGCGTTTCCGCAAGATGCTCTGGCCTGAGCGGGATGCGAAGTGGCCGGTTCCGTACGAGCCGCTGTCGGACGGCAGACATCGTCGACGCCGGTGACGACGACGCTGATGGTCGTCCACACACCTGGTCACGCGCCCGATCACCTGTGTTTCTGGCACGAGCCGACACGGACGCTGTTCTGCGGCGACCTGGCGGTGAAGGGCACGACCGTCTGGATTCCGGCCAATCTGCAAGGGGATCTCGCCGCCTATCTGGCGTCACTGGAGCGCGTCCTGGCACTCGCAGCCCGATCGGCTGCTGCCGGCACACGGCCCGGTCATCGACGAGCCCGGAGACCGTGCTGCGCGGGTACATCGAGCATCGCCTCGAGCGCGAGCAGCAGATTCTCGATGCGATGCAGGCAGGGTGAGTCGACGCCGGACGAGATCACCGCGCGTGTCTACCGCGGCCTGAAGCCGCACTTGCTGCCCGATGGCACGCGAAGGCGTCGTCGCGCACCTCGTCAAGCTGGAGCGCGAGCAGCGAATCCGGCGTGACGGGGACGGCTGGCAAATCGTCAGGCTGTAAATTCGTCAATCCGACAATTCCTCATCTATCATTCGGCTCATGAACGAGGTCGTCGACTACATCAACGTCAACCGCGATCGCTACGTCGAGGAACTGAAGCAGTACCTCGCGATTCCGAGCATCAGCGCGCTGCCGGAGCATGCCGCCGACACCCGTCGCGCCGCCGAATGGACCGCCGACGCACTCCGGACCGCGGGCATGCAGAACGTCCGGCTGATCGACACGCCGGGCAACCCGGTCGTGTATGGCGACTGGCTCGGCGCGCCGGGCAAGCCGACGATCCTGTTCTACGGTCACTACGACGTGCAGCCGGTCGATCCGGTGAATCTCTGGACCAGCCCGCCGTTCGAGGCGACGGTCCGCGACGGCGAGATCTACGCGCGCGGCGCCGCCGACGACAAGGGCCAGGTGTTCATGCACATCAAGGCGGTCGAAGCCTTCATGAAGCAGGCCGGCAGCCTGCCGCTGAACATCAAGTTCTTCATCGAAGGCGAAGAAGAAGTCGGCAGCGTCCACCTCGATCAGTTCGTTCGCGATCACAAGCAGGACCTTGCCGCCGACGTCGTCGTCATCTCGGACTCGCCGATGTTCGATCGCGGCGTCCCGTCGATCTGCTACGGCCTGCGCGGTCTCGCCTACTTCCAGATCGATCTGCGCGGGACGAAGAGCGATCTGCACTCCGGCTCGTTCGGCGGCGCCGTCGCCAACCCGGCGTTCGTGCTGGCGCAGATCCTCGCGCAGATGAAGGATCGCAGCGGCCGCATCAAGATTCCCGGGTTCTATGACGACGTGCGGGAGCTGAGCGAGGCGGAGCGCGCCGAGTGGCGGCAAGCTGCCGTTCAACGAGACGAAGTACCGCAAGGAGCTGGGCGCGCCGAAGCTGTTCGGCGAGATCGGGCTATACGACGCTCGAGCGTGTGTGGGCGCGGCCGACGTTCGAAGTGAACGGCCTGCTGTCAGGGTTCACCGGCGAGGGCGCGAAGACGGTGCTGCCAGCGGTGGCGATGGCCAAGGTGAGCATGCGGCTGGTGCCCGACCAGCATCCCGACAAGGTCGCGCAGCTGTTCGAGGACTATCTGAAGAAGGTCGCACCGAAGACCGTCGAGGTGAAGCTGACGCGGATGCACGGCGGCAAGCCGTGGATGGCGGAGTTCGACAACAAGTACGTCCGTGCCGCCGGCCGCGCCATCGAGCAGGGCTTCGGCAAGCCGCCGGTGTTCAACCGCGAAGGCGGATCGATTCCGGTCGTCTCGACGTTCCAGGAGGAGCTCGGCGTGCCGAGCGTGCTGTTCGGCGTCGGCCTGCCCGACGAGAACGCCCACGCGCCGGACGAGAAGCTCGATCTCGGCAACTTCCACAACGGGATCATCGCGTCGGCCTATCTGTATCAGGAGATCGCGAGTCTCTGACCCTCTCGGCTGAAATCGTCGCGCTGATCGCTGCGGCGGTGGCGGTGTTCGCCGCCGCGCTGGCGGTTCGGGCGACGGCTCTCGTCGCCAGAACCGTGCTCGCCAGTCACGCCGCGGCGCCGCCCGCAGACGCACAGGTGATCGAGGGACACACGCGACGCGACATCGCCTCGGACACGCGTGAGTACGCGTTCGTCGTCAACCTGAGAAATCGCTCGAATACCGAGCGCCGGTTTCCCGAACCGGCGCTTCGGGTGACCTACCGGACCCGAGCCAACTTTCTCGGCGCGGTCGATCTCACGTCGCGTGAGCCGATCGTGATCGCTGCGGGCGAGACCACCACGACGACGCTGCGGTTCACCACCACCAACGTCATTCCCCGCCACTCCCGCATCGATGCCTACACGTTGCTGTTCGTCGACGACCGGGGCGACCGCCTGACCCTTGACGCGTCGTTGCCGGCGGTCTTGACCGCCGACACCGACGGAACAGGACCCACGACGTGGGGATGGGATTGAGAGGGGAGGAATGGGGTCAAACTCCCAACTCCCAACTGCCCAACTGCCAACTCCCACTTCAACTGCCACCGGTAACTCTCGCCTCCCCCTTGTCCGCTGCCCCCTGCCCCCCGTCCCCTGTGAAGGCTGGCCACGCGTCGCGCAGGTAGAGGGCGAACGGAATCCACCAGATGAAATCGTTGGTGAGGCACAGGCGGACCATTCGACGAGGACTGGAATCAGGCTCGCGATCATGGCGCCATACAGGATGCCCATGATGGCGTGGGTGATGCGCTCGCCTCCGTAGACGTCGCCGAGCGTCTTGCGAACCGAAACCTCCACGACGAAATCGGTCAGTGTGAGGACGATTTCAGTTACGAGCACCCCGACCAGCAACCATGTCCAGCGACCTTGCCAGGCGAGCCATGGGAGCGTGCCGAAGAGCACGGCGTACAGACAGTCACGTGCTGCGTGCAGCTTCAACTCGGGCGCCGACAGCATGCCGCGTGCGGGAGACGCGCCCGCCATTCGTGGTAATAGAGCGTGTCGAAGGCACCGATCACGCCCTGAACCGCCAGCAGCCAGAGCGCGACGTTCACGCGCACGCCTCCGCGATGTCAACCACGCCGTCGTAGGCGATCAGCAGCCCGACCCCGAGAATCGTGATCCTCACCGAGACGCTCACACGTGCCGGCGCAACCGCATGCTCGGATGCCTCGACGTGAGGTGCGAGGTGTCCGGGCAATCGCAGCCGGAGGGGCCCGATTCGCACCGCCGCTTCCCGTTGAAGATAAACCAGACGGCCCGCAGATTCGTGCAGGTGAAATCGAAATTCGAGAGCGCCGTAGCGCTCGACGAGCGCCGAGCCATCCGAAGACTGGCACGTTCCGACGCGCGTGCCGCCGAACGTCCGTTCCCATCGCTCGCCATCTTCATGCGCGATCACCGCCAGCTCCGTGCGGGTGGCGGCGCTGGCAGGAGGAAGTCGAAAGGCGCGGACAATGACGCGGGCCAACTGATGACCGCCGTGCTCGATGCGCAGGAAGCCGCGGGCACGTGTCGTCGCGTGAGTCGTATGTAATGCACGAACCGGTTCGGCCAGCAGGAACCAGGTGTCGCCCATGATTCGGGCATAGAGGGGGCGAGCCCCCGCGATCGTTGTGAGGGGTCCGCGCTCCATCGCCGGTGACTGTGCCGCACGCACGGGAACACTCTAGCCACCAGGCCGGCGAAAGGCTACCGTGCAGCCATGCGCACCCAATCATCCTTTGCCATCGAACCGCCGGTCGAGCCGATGCTCGCCAAGATCAGCGATGCGATTCCGTCGGACGGCGAGTATCTGTTCGAGCCGAAATGGGACGGGTTTCGCGCGCTCGTGTTTCGCGGCGGCGACGACCTTTACATTCAGAGCCGGGATCTGCGGCCGCTCGATCGGTACTTTCCAGAACTGCACGAAGCGCTGCTGGCGCGGTTACCGGACGGCTGCGTGATCGACGGTGAGATCGTGATCGTCACGCCCGAGGGCCTGGACTTCGATCGCCTGCAGATGCGGCTGCATCCGGCGGCGTCGAGAGTCACGAAGCTGGCGGGTGAAACACCCGCGTCCTTCGTGGCGTTCGACGTGCTCGCGGCGGATGGTCGCGATCTACGCGACGAGCGCCAGGACCAGCGGCGCGAACGGCTCGAGAAGCGCTGCTCGCGTGACGCAGTGCCACCACTTCACCTGACGCCGGTGACACGGGACGTCGAGCTCGCGACCCGCTGGCTGGCGGAGTTCGAGGGCGCCGGCCTCGATGGTGTCATCGCGAAGCCCGCCGCCGCCCCATATCAGCCGGGTAAGCGTGCGATGTTGAAGATCAAGCACGCGCGAACCGCGGAATGCGTCGTCGCCGGGTTTCCGGTGGCACAAGACCGGACCGCAGACACTTATCGGCTCGCTTCTCCTCGGCCTCTACGACGACAAGGGCCGCCTCCATCACGTCGGCGTCACTTCGTCGTTCACGATGGCGACGCGAAAGGCGCTCGTCGGGGAGCTGGAGCCGCTGCGCAAGAACGCGCTCATGTCGCATCCCTGGAAGGAGTGGGCGGAGGCTGGTGCGGAAATGACGCGGATGCCCGGTGGCCAGAGCCGCTGGAGCGCCGGCAAGGATCTGTCGTGGGAACCGCTGCGCATCGAACGCGTGTGCGAGGTGAAGTACGACCACATGCAGGGCGATCGATTCCGTCATGCGGCGACGTTCCTGCGGTGGCGGCCGGATCGTCGACCTGAAGACTGCCGTTACGATCAGCTCGAGGTCACGACTCCTTACGAGCTCGAGAAGGTCTTCGGCGCGGCGGGCCGTCCGGCGCCTCGCTCCAGTCGTTGACGTTCTCGTCCGGATCGAGCGGTTCCTGTGGCGGCCGTGCATCCTCCGGGACGTGCTGCAGGTTGATGCGCACGCGCGTCCACGTGCGAAAGCGGCCGCGCATCGCGTCAACGAGAACATCCGCCGGCTGAAGATGCGTCGCCGCCTCGGGATGTCGTGATTTCCAGCGCTCGACGCCGGCGAGCGCCGCGGCTTTGTCGCGGGACCGGCCGATCTCGATGAGCGGATGCACCGGCGTGCGCCGTTTCGATGGAGCGACGCGCGGTCCCTCGCCGGCCTGCTTGCGGTAGTGCGGCGGCCACGGTGCGTCTCCCAGTCCCTCGCGCTCCTGCCGGGCCGATAGTTCCAGCAGCGCCTCGAGCGATCCGGCGTGCCGATCGATTTCGGCGTGGCGGTCCCCGATCGTCGCGAACCGCTGCGGCATCGACCGGAGCGTGAAGTCGCGCGGATCGCACTCGGCAATCTCGTCCCACTCCAGCGGGGCCGAGACCCGCGCGTCCGCGGTTGGCCGCACGGAGTAGGCGCTGGCGACGGTGCGGTCCTTCGCGTTCTGGTTGTAGTCGAGGAACACGCCGTGGCGTTCCTCCTTCCACCATTTACTGGTCGCGAGCTGCGGCACGCGACGTTCGACGTCGCGCGCCATGGCCAACGCCGCCCGTCGAACCTGGTCGAACGTCCAGCGCCGCTCCACCCGCACGATCACGTGCATGCCTCGCGAGCCAGATGTCTTCGGCCACCCGACCAGACCGACGTCGGCGAGCGCGCCGCGGACCTCCTGCGCAACGGTCCGCACCTGCGACCATTCGACGCCAGGTACCGGGTCGAGATCGATGCGCAGCTCGTCCGGATGATCCAGGTCGTCGGCCCGTACCGGGTGCGGATGCAGCTCGAGACAGGCGAGGTTCGCCATCCACAGCAGCGTCGCGACGTCGCGCGGAACCACTTCCTCCGCCCGGCGTCCCGAGGGAAACGACAGCTCCACCACCTCGATCCACGCTGGCCGCGCCGCGGGCGCCCGCTTCTGGAAGAAGAATTCGCCGCCGACGCCATTCGGGTAGCGCACCAGCACATTCGGCCGGCCGCCCGCGCCGCGCAAGGCGCCGTCGGCAACCGACAGGTAGTAGTGGGCAAGATCGAGCTTGGTGATCCCCGCCTCGGGAAACAGCACCTTCTGCGGATTCGAGATCGCGACGTCGCGTCCCGCGACGCTCAGGACGATGGTGTCAGCGGTCTTGGACATCGCGCAGCCCGCGAGACTTGTAAACCACGAAGTTCACGAAGCACACGAAGAAAGCAGCTGGCGTCTTCGTGACTGCTTCGTGGTGTGGGCGACCTTCAATTCAACGATGCGACGCGACGGCGCAGCGTCTTCACGTGCTCCCAGATCTGCTCGTGTTCGTCGCGCGCGTCCTTGTCCATGTCGCGCACATTCGACAGCTTCAGGTAGGTCTGCAGGTCGCGCAGCGCGCCGGTGACGTCGTTCAGGTGATACGCGAGCAGTCCGCGATCGCGCAGTTCGCTCAAGGCTGACGGGTTCAACGCCAGCAGCATCTCGGTAATGGCGTGGGCCTGCGGGAACGAGCGCATGTGCACGTAGAGCAGCTTCAGGTTCAGCAGCATCCGCACCGCGATTTCCATCCGGGTCGCGGGCGACACGAGCGACTTGCTGAACGCGACTTTCGAGCCCACATGCTTCTGGAGCAGCGCGCGACATTTATGCTCGGAGAGAAGCGCCCCGCCATGGAAGGGATCGATGATCAGGTCGGCGCCCATGGCGTCGTTGATGTCGGGACAACGAACGAGAAAGTGGCCCGGGAAATTCACTCCCTCGATGTGAATCCCGGCGCGCCGCGCCACTTCCATGTAGACCACGGCCAGCGTGATGGGGATGCCCGTCCGCCGATCGAGCACTTCGTTCAAGCAGCTGTTGCGCGGGTCTTCGTAATCATTGCTGCCGCAGAAGTGCATTTCCTCGAACAGGAATTCGTTCAACGCGTTCACCTGGGCGACGGTTGACGTGTCCCCCTCCGCCGACGCCGCGTTGGACCGCGAGCGTCGCGCCAGCGCCGAGCGCGTCGAGGCGATCGAAGTAGGGCTGCGGATCGAGACGCGGAAACTCGAGTCGAGCGATGACGAGCGCCGCGGGAGCCAGGCTCGTGCCCGGTGCGTTGATCGCTTGCGTGAGCGCCGGAACAAGATCCTTGTTCATGCGTCCGGGGTGCATAGCCGATCGAGCTGCTCGAGGGTCAGCGCATCGAGTCCACTGACGATGAGTTCCGCCTCGCCGAGCTCCTGAGCCGGATAGCTGTTCGTCACCCCTACACAGCGTAACCCGGCTCCCCGGGCCGATTCGAGGCCCCAGTGCGAATCCTCGATCGCGACGCACCGCTGGGCGTCGAGGTGGCGGCCGGCCGCCTGGCTAAGCCGTTCGAACGCGAGCAGGTAGGGGGCCGGCGACGGCTTGCTCTCCGGTGTGTCGCCAGAGGCCACGATCACGGCGAACAGCGACGCCAGCCCCGCGGCTTCGATGATCTCGTCGATCTCGTGACGCAGGGCACCAGAGGCGATCGCGATGGGGACAGCCGCTGCCGCGTCACGGATGAACTCCGCCGCACCGGGGAATAGCACTGACCCGGCGTTGAGCATTGCCTGAAGCTTCACGCCTTTGCGTGCGACCAGCTCCGTCACCCGCCGGTCGCTCATCGCGATTTCACGATCGCGCGCCAGCGCCTGGAACATCCCGACATCGTCGAACCCGAGATAACGCGAGTAGTAGTCGCGGGCGGAGAGCTCGACGCCCTCGTCGGCAAGTGCCTGTTGAAAGGCCTTCAGGTGAAGGGGCTCGCTGTTGGCAATGACGCCGTCGAAGTCGAAGACGATTGCGTGGAGGGGGCGATCGCCGAGTCCGCCTCGAGCGCGGGAGTGGCTCATCCGGCGTGTTCCGCCGGCTTCTTCTCCCCGGCGGTGATAGCCACCTTCAGGCGGTTCGCCGGTGGCGGCAGCGGGCATTCGTAGCTGTTGTTATAGGCGCAGAACGGGTTGTACGCCTTGTTGAAGTCGATCGTATAAACGCCCGTCGCAGTCGGCTGCAGGTCGAGGTACCGGCCCGCCGGATACGTTTCCTCTCCGGTCGTCAGGTCGGCGAACGGCACGAACAGCGAGCTGATGGTTCGCGTGCCCTCCTCGACAAACGCGCCAAGCGTCAGCTTCTGGCCCTTCAACGAGAACTCGAGGGTGCCGACCAGCTCGACCCGACGGGGCACGCCCTTCGATGTCGGCACCTCCATCACCGGTCGCGTTCCCGACGAGACGTTGAGCACCGCCGGCACCGCGAACGCCGGATCCGGCGGGTAGTAGGGCAGCGGCAGCAGCACAGTCTTCTTGTTCGGCGGAATCGGGGATTCGGCATCCTGCCGCATGAACGCGTCGCGGTCGGCGCGGTACGCCTCGATCTCCTTGACGACGGTCGCGTCGTCGTCGGGGATGGCGGGATTCGAGGAGCACGCGGCGGCAACGACGACAGCGAGCGCAGCGATGATGGATCTGGACACGGGATTCACTAGCTAAAGATATAACCCGCCGCGGCCGTCGCTGCCTCCGCGAGTTGACGGCGCAGGGCGACGGCGTTGACGGGCTGAACTTTCAGCAGACGGCGCAGGGCGGCGAGCAGTGTCCGCAGCGTGTCGCCATCGGCCATTGCCGCAAGAGCGCTTTTGGCCGCCGCGTCGATCCGCGTCGCCGCTCCGTCGGCATAGACGCGTGCGGCCGCTTCGTGCTGCTGCGCGGCATGGTGTCCGGCCAGACGCGCCTGGCGCGCCCGGACGACGGCGCTCTCGGTGGCGTAGATGTCGATGAGAATGTCCGCGCAGAAGCTGAGGACCTCCTGCTGCTCCGTCAGCTTGTCGCCGTAGGTCTGCATCGCGGTCCCCAGGGCCATGAGCGCGACCTTCTTGAAGCCGCCAATCGCCCGCAGTTCCGGCGCCAGCACGCTCATCGTCATCGACCAGCGAGGACATCGACGGGGAGAGCACTTCATCCTGAAGCCGCTGCGCGGCGGGAATCAGCCCGAGGTCCCCCTTCAGCGCGCGGCGAACCAGCATTCCGGGAATGAGCAGGCGGTTGATCTCGTTGGTGCCTTCGAAGATGCGGTTGACGCGGGCGTCGCGGTAGTGGCGCTCGGCGGGGTAGTCGCTCACGAAGCCGTTGCCACCGTGAATCTGCACGGTTTCGTCGACGACGTACGAAAGCACCTCGCTGCCGAATACCTTGGCGATCGCCGACTCGACGGCGAGCTCCTCGAACACCCGCGCGACCGCGATGCCCTTCTCGGCTCCAACGGCGTCGGCCAGTGCGCCATCGGCAACGCCAGCCAGGCGGTACACGAGGCTCTCCAGCGCGTAGGTGCGCGCCACCATCTCACCGAGCTTGTGTTTGATCGCGCCGAAGGACGCGATCGACTGGTTGAACTGCTTCCGCTGGGACGCGTATCGAGCGGACTCGGCGATCGTCATCCGGCAGCCGCCGACACACATCGCTCCGAGCTTGAACCGCCCGAAGTTCAACGTGTTGAGCGCGACCTTGTGACCGCGACCGATTTCGCCGAGCACGTTGTTCGCCGGCACGGGCACGTCCTGCAGCACGATTGGCGTCGTCGACGAGCCGTGCAGGCCCATCTTGTGTTCTTCACTTCCGGATGAAAATCCAGGGAAGCTGCGTTCGACGAGGAATGCCGTGAACTTATCGCCGTCCACGTTGGCGAAGACGATGAACAGGTCAGCGAAACCGCCGTTGCTGATCCACATCTTCTCGCCCGAGAGGATCCAGCTGCCATCCGGCTGCCGCGTCGCACGCGTGCGGGCGGCGAGCGCGTCAGACCCGGAGCTGGACTCGCTCAAGGCGTAAGCGCCGACGATGTCGCCGGTCACGAGCCGTGGCAGGTAGCGTCGCTGCTGGTCTTCGGTCCCGAACATCGTGATCGGCAGGATACTCAGGTTGGTCTGACCTCCGAACGTCACCGCGAACGATGCCGAACGCGAGATGTGCTCGGCGACGACCACCGAGGAAGCCTTGTCGAGTGCGAGGCCGCCGTACTCTTCCGGAGCGTCGACGCCCAGCAAGCCCAGTTCGCCGCAGCGGCGAATCAGGTGGCGCGACAGTTCCCAATCCTTGTTCTCGAGTCGATCGAGGTTCGGCAGCACTTCTGCGCCGACGAACTCGTCGGTGGTCCGTGCCACCATGCGATGCTCGTCGGACAGCTGCTCCGGGGCGAAGACGGCCGGACGGAGGTTCCTCGAGAAGCCACGCGCCGCCTTTCGACGCTGTGGTGGCGGGCGGAGTCATAGTCGCTCCAGAATGCCGGCTGCGCCCATGCCGCCGCCGATGCACATCGTGACCAGGCCGTAGCGGGCGTTGCGTCGATGCAACTCGTGCAGGATCGTCGCCGTCAGCTTCGCGCCCGTGCAGCCAAGTGGATGCCCGAGCGCGATAGCTCCGCCGTTCACGTTCAGGCGATCGGGGTCGATCGGCAGCTCGCGCAGGCACGCGAGCACCTGCGCCGCGAACGCCTCGTTCAGCTCCACCAGGTCGATCTGGTCCAGCGTCAGGCCGGCGAGCTTGAGTGCCTTGCGAACGGCGGGGACGGGGCCGATGCCGAATCGTTCGGGTTCGACTCCGGCAGTGGCAAAGGTGACGAACCGTGCGAGCGGGCGAAGTCCGCGTTCGCGGGCGAAGTCGGCCGACGTCACGATCACTGCCGCTGCGCCGTCGCTGGTTTGCGAAGAATTCCCGGCGGTGACGGTCCCCGCCGCATGAAACGCTGGCCGCAGTCTGGCCAGGGCGTCGAGTGAGGTGTCCCGCCGCGGCCCTTCGTCCTGCGCCAGAGTGACCTGACGTATCTGCGGTCCATTGCCGGCTGCCGATCGACCCTGCTGCGTCCGGCGCGAGGCCTCGCGATCTGCCGCCCGCAGCGCTGGCGAAGGCTGAAGCAGCCCTGCCGGTAAAGCACCCGAGTCGACCACGTCGAAAGTGATCGGGGTGATTTCATCGGCGAACCGACCCGAGTCGATCGCGGCGATCGCGCGCTGATGGCTGCGCAGCGCGAAGGCGTCCTGTTCTTCGCGCGAGATCGAGTAGTCACGCGCGTGATTCTCGGCGACGAGACCTGTGCTCAGGTACACGTCGGGATACGAATCGACGAGTTCCGGATTGGGCGACACCTTGTTGCCGCCTATCGGCACCAGGCTCATGGACTCGGTGCCGCCGGCAACGATGGCGCTCGCGAAACCGCACATGATCCGCTCGGCAGCAAACGCGATTGCCTGCAGGCCCGAAGAACAGAAGCGATTCACCGTCACCGCCGACGCGCTGACCGGGATGCCTGCGCGCAGGCTGGCGATCCGCGCAACGTTGAGGCCCTGTTCGGCCTCCGGCATCGCGCACCCCAGGATCACGTCGTCGATGTCGCTGCCGTCGATGCCGGGAGCGCGCCGGAGCGCTTCGGCGATCACCGTCGCGGCGAGATCGTCGGGCCTTACCGTCCGCAGCGATCCGTTCGGCGCCTTTCCCACTGGCGTTCGCGTGGCGGAAACGATTACCGCGTCGGGCATGAGAAATCCACCAGCAGTTCCTCGAGGGCGTCGCCGACTTCGGACGTCTGACCCTCGAACAGGTGAGTGGCTCGATCGATCACGACGAACTCCTTCGGCTCCTGCAAGCGCGAGTAGAACTCGCGCGCCGCCTTCAGGGGAATCAGCTCGTCCTCCTCGCCATGAACGATGAACTTCGGCTTGCTTGACGTATAGAGAGCGTCAGGGAACTGCCACTTGCTCGCTGGTGGTGCCACAGCGATCAGCGCGCACACCCGCGGATCCTCGACGCCGACTGACCACGCGATGAAAGAGCCAAACGAGAAGCCCGCCGCCCAGAGCTGCAGGTCGGGAAATCGCTGCGCCATGAAATCGAGCGCGGCGCGGTAATCGTCTTTCTCGCCGTCTCCTTCGTCCCACTGGCCGGCGCTGCGTCCGACGCCGCGGAAATTGAAGCGAAGCACCGCGCAGCCGATGCGGGTCAGACCCTTGGTGCCCTGGTAACACGCCTTGGTATGCATCGTTCCGCCCGCCGTCGGCAGCGGATGTGCGAACACCACGGCGGCCCTGGGTGTACCCTCCGGGAGGTCCAGCAACGCTTCGAGCGGCCCGAGAATTCCCGGGATTTCACGAACGACCTCAGCCAATGCGTCTCCTCGATCCTGTCATACCGGCTGTCTCCTCGACGAACGGAACGACTAGTCGGGCAAATTCAGTCGGTCGCGAAATCAGCCCGAGGTGACCGGTCCTCGGCAGCGTCGCTGTCCGCGCGCCAGGCCAAAGCTGAAGATACTGACGCGTCAGCTCCGCCGGGACCACACGATCGAGCTCTGCCTCGCCCGTGATCACCAGCGCGGGCGCCCTGACGCCCTTCACTTCGCTTTCGAGTTCCACCGAGCGGAGCATCGTGACGCGGCGGGCCATCCGGCTCGGCGAGAACATGTGCGACGAGGCGGTCAGGCCGTGACGCAGTGACGCCGCGATACCTCTAAAGACGCCGGGAGTGGCCGCCGCGATTTCCCGGTGCAGTCGAACCGAGGCTGCGCAGAAGAGCGGCGACAACAGCCGCGGCGCCCGCAAGTAGAACTCGACCCTCTGGTCGGGCTTCCAGGACGGCGGGATGCCGGAGACGATGACAACTGAGCTCACGCGGTCCGGATGCCTCGCGGCGAATGCGCTCGCGATCAGGCTTCCATACGAGACCCCGCAAATGGCTGCGATGTCGACACCCGCCTGATCCATCGCCGCCCGGACCTGTTCCACGTACGCAGTCGAATCCATGCGCCGGGTCAAACGCACTGTCGGCCGTGGGCTCATCCGCCAGTGAAAACGTAATCACGCGCGATCGCTGAGACAGTGCATCGACGGCCGGCTTCATCCACTCCCAGCGACCCTGGACGCCGGGAATGAGCACGATGGGCGAGCCGCGTCCGATGTCGACGATCTTCATATGTGAAATTGACGATTGACCAATTTGAATATCGCGAAATTTATTGCCAATTCTTCAATAAATTGCTCAATGTTCGAATTGGTCAATTATCAATTGCGTAGCGGCTTGCCTGTCTTCAGCGTGTGCTGAATCCGCTCTCGAGTTTTGTGCTCGCCAAGCAGGCTGAGGAACGCTTCGCGCTCCAGGTCGAGCAGGTGTTGCTCGGAAACCACTGATGGATGCGGTAACAGCCCTCCGGCCATGATCGTCGCCAGCGTGCGGCCGATCAAGGCATCGTGATCGCTGATGCGGCCGGCCCGCCAGGCGAGATGAATCCCGAGCTTGAGCGGCGCCAGCACCGCGTCGCCTCCAACACGGATGGCGGTTCGGGTCACCGGGGGTTGGTAGCCGTCCGCAACCCGTTGCAGCGCCCTGCCCTTGGCGTCGTCAAGGAGCCGATCCCGATTCATCGTGATGCTGTCCACGCTGCGCAGATAGCCAAGCTGGCGCGCGTGCGCCGCGCTCGTCGAGACCTTCGCAAAACCGATCGACTCGAAGGCGCGTTGTACCTGTGGCAGCAGGTCGCCGCCGGCAGGCGTCGCATCGGCTGCCCGGGCGGTCATTTCCTTCGTACCCCCGCCCGCCGGGATGAGGCCAACCCCGGCTTCGACCAGGCCGATGTACGTTTCGGCCGCCGCCTGGATGCGATCGGCATGCAGCGCGATTTCACAGCCACCGCCGAGCGCGAGCCCGGCTGGAGCGACAATCACCGGCACGCTCGCGTATCGCAGAGCGAGAGTGGCCTGCTGGAACGCACGGACCATCAGGTCCAGATCCTCCCAGTTCTCCTCCTGCGCTTCGAGCAGGACGAGCATCAGGTTGGCCCCGGCGGTGAAATTCGGTCGCTTCGTTCCCGACGACGAGCGCGGCGAAGTTCTTCGACGCCTCCTGCACGCCGGCTTGCAGCATCTGGATGGTGTCGGCGCCGATCGCGTTCATCTTCGAGTGGAAGTCCACCCTGAGAACCCCGTCGCCCATGTCCACGAGACTGGCTCCAGGGTTCTTCCTCACGACTCGGGTCTGGTCGGCCGCGGCTGGAACGATGGTGGGTGCGCCTGCGGGTATCTCGAGTCCAATCGCCTGAATCAGCTCGAACGGCCCGAGGTCCCAGCCGAATCCCCAGCGCATTACGCGATCGACGTCCTCTGGTGAGTTCGCGATCTGTGATGCGACGCGAGCGGTGTAGAGCAATGTTGGTCCCAGCGTGTCACGCAGGAACTGGCCGACACGATCTTTTCCCTGATACAGCGCGCGGACCCGTTCGCCAACGCTGGCAATCGACTGCGCGGCATCGAGCGAGGGAAAACGGGCAGCCGTTCGCGGGCGGTACTCGAGGGTGACAGGATCGAGCGTCAGGATCTCGGATTCACCGTCCCGTCCTTTCACCCGCTTGTAGAATCCCTGTCCCGCCTTCTCTCCGACCAGTCCTCGCTCCAGCATCCGTTCCACGAACGCCGGCAGCACGAAGCCTCGTCGCGCCTCGTCGTCCTCGAGACGCTCGTGCAGATTGCGGACGACGTGGCCGAGGATGTCCACACCGGCAAGGTCCAGCGTTCTGAACGTCGCGCTCTTCGGGCGGCCGATCGCGGGACCCGTGATCGCGTCGATCTCTTCGATGCTGAACTCGCCCGAGGCGACCTTCTCCAGCATCCGCATCACCCCGAACAGCGCCAGGTGATTGCCGATGAAGTTCGGCGTGTCCTTCGCGATCACCACACCCTTGCCGAGGTGGCGATCGGCGAAGGAACGAACGGCATCAACAACGCCTCGATCGGTCTCCGTCGTTGGAATGATCTCGAGAAGGTGAAGGTATCTCGGCGGGTTGAAGAAATGTGTTCCGAGCCAGTGGCGGCGGAAATCCGCGCTGCGGCCCTCCGCCAGAAGCCCAATCGGAATGCCCGACGTATTCGAACTGACAATGGAACCGGCCCGGCGGACCGCGTCAACCCGAGCCAGGAGATCTCGCTTGACCTCGAGTTGCTCGACGATCGCCTCAACGATCCAGTCCACGTCGGCAATGCGGCCGAGGCTGTCGTCGAACCCGCCGGTGGTGATCAGGGCGGCTGTTTCGGCGGTGAAGAACGGGTCGGGCTTGAGAGTTCTACAGCGCTTCAGTCCCGCGGCCGCTGCATCTGGCGTGACATCAAGCAGCAGCGCCGGCACGCCAGCATTGGCAAAATGAGCGGCGATCTGCGAACCCATCACGCCAGCCCCGAGCACCGCGACGGAACGGATCACCAGGGCAGTGTATCTCCCGGTCGGATCAATCGTGAATCGTGAATCGTGAATCCTGAATCGTGAATCCTGAATCGTGACTCACGATTGCTGCCTCAGGATTCGACTCGCGATACGGGTCTCGTGAGACACGTGGGCCCTCCGGCGCCCTTGACACTGATCTCGGCGCCTGAGTACTCGATGACCGTCGCACCTGCCCGTTCGAGCGCCGCCCGGGTGATCGGATTGCCGCTGATGGTGACGCAGCGACGCGGGCCGAGCGCGAGCACGTTCGCGCCCATGGTGCTCGAATTCGTCATCCGGCACTTCGACCAGCGTTATTTCGCGCGTCAGCAGCCAGTCCCGGAACGGGACCGGCAGCAGACGCGAATAGACCACCGCAAGGTCCGCGTCTACCGGGCTGATCAACGACATCAGGTGCATGACGTCGCCCTGACCGGTCCAGTGCGGGAGCGGCACGACGACCACCTCGACCGTGCGGCCGACGATCGCCCGCAGCTGCTCGATGCCGGCGTCGTTCGTGCGGTAGCCACGACCGACGACCAGCGTGCCGGCGTCGAGCCACACGACATCGCCGCCTTCGATGCGTCCCGGCGGCACGATCCGGCCAACGACGCGCAAGCCGAGACGCGTGCAGGCGCCGTCCATTGCGTCGGGCTCGGCCGCCCGCTGCGGTTTCCCCATGGCGCACAGAATCAGGCCCTGACTGCTGGCAATCGACGCGTCGCGGACGTAAATCGAATCGAGCGTGGTGCGCTCATCAGCGGGCAGATAATCGATTGCCGCTCCGGTGGACGCGATGATGCCGGCGAACGCGTCGTATTCCCGGCAGGCCTCGTTCAAGTCGGGCGCTGCGGTGAAGCGGAGGTCGCGCCACTGCGATTCGATCCGTGCCCGATCGACGAACGCGTCGCGTGGGTGCTTGAGGACGATGCGGGTGATGCGGCCGTATTCGTTCATAGGTGAGTGTCATCCCGGAGGAAGACGGAGGCATCGGTTTTCACAAACGGGGGAACGGGGAAACGGGGACGAACGGGGGGCACCTGATTGGTTTTGGCGCCTTTCGGGATTGCCGACTGGCCCCGCTTCGCGGGCCGCACTGGCTGCGCGAGAGCGACAGACGCAAGCGACGCATTGATTCCCCGCCGCTTGCGTCTGTCGCTCTCGTGCAGCCAGGCCGCCGAAGGCGGCGTCGGCAATCCTCAGAGCTGCGCGATGACTTCACGCGTCTTCAGCCACGTCGCCGCAGCGATCTCCGTGAGCTCCGTTCCTCAGAGCCCACGCTTTTCCCGTTCGTCCCCGTTTCCCCGTTCCCCCGTTTGTGATCCCGCTATCTCCGTCGCCCCCGTTATCTCCATCGCGTCAGGATCGATTCGCGATCGAACAGAGCGATGCCGACGTGCATGAGGACAGCGTTCAACGCGACGAGCACCATCGCGAATCCGGCGATCAGCGAACCGGTCAACGCGACCGCGCCGGTCAGCTGGCCGACCAGCAGACCGGCGAGCGGCAGGATGATCAGCGCGCCGATTTGCTGCGCACTGCGCGCGTCGTTCACGCGTGACGACACGCAGACCGCCAATTGCAGCGCCGCCAGCGCTGCCAGCGGACCGAGCACGAACACCATCCCGAGCGAGCGTGGCGCGAGGAGGACTCGCACCGTTCCCGCATCCGCGAGCAGCGCGATGCCGATGCCGTAGACGGCAAAGCTGGCAAACGTGAGCGCGACAGCCGGAACCAGCGCGCCGAGTACTTTGGCCAGCAGCAGCTCGAAGGTGGTGATCGGCGTCGCGAGCAGCGGCTCAAGCGTCCGCGCCTGCTTCTCTCCGATGACCGTGTAGGCCGCGACCGACATCGACGCCGCGACAGGTGCAAGCACCAGCAGCGACAGAAACTGCTGGAACACCCACGCCTGCACCATCGCTTCGGGGTCGAGGCTGCGCATCAGCGGCTGCGACCGATACATCTCCACCGCCACCCGAAGGTCGCTCGAGTCGGACAGGCGTTCGCCCGTCCAGGCGGGAACGACGACGGCGACGAAGAACGGAATCGCCATCGAAATCGCGGCGGTCAGCAACGCCGGCAGAAAGACGCCGGGGTTGTGGCGCAGGTCGGCGAATTCTTTCGCAAGGAGCGCGCGAACCCTCGTCACGCCGCGGTTCCTTCCTTGATCAGCCGCAGGTACACGTCCTCGAGCGAATGCTCCTCCGGAACCACTGAAATGATGTCGGCACCCTGTTGCACGAGCACCCGCACGACATCGGGCGTATCCCGCAGGGTATCGCGGGTGGCGATCGATAGCGTGTTGTCATCCGCAACCACGTCCGGATGCCCGCTCTCGCGCAGTGCTGGAATGAACGTTCCGGCATGCCCGCTGACGACCACCCGGAGGCGGTGGCCGAACAGGCGCTCCCGCAGCGCGTCGGGCGTGTCCACCGCCAGCAGCCGCTGCCGCAGCACGGCGACGCGTGTCGCGATCCGCTCGACTTCATCGAGGTTGTGCGTTGACAACACGACTGCGCGGTGTTCGGCCCGCATCTTCACGATCAGCTCACGCACCTCGCGTGCGCTCTCAGGGTCCAGTCCCGAGGTTGGTTCGTCCAGAAGGACGATGTCGGGATTGTGCAAAAGCGTGCGGGCGAGCGCCACTCGCTGTTTCAGCCCTTTCGACAGCAGCGCAGCCGCATCGTCGGCCCGATCGGTGAGCCCGAACGTCGCCATCGACTGATCGACGGCGCGACCCGGATCGCTGAGCCCGTGCAGCCGGGCGTAGGTCATCAGGTTTTCGCGCACCGTGAGCCGGTCCCAGAGTCCGGGCGACTCGGTCAGCAATCCGACACGCGCTCGCAGTCGATCGGCGTTGCCCCGTTCGACACGATGTCCTGACAACTGCACTTCGCCGGCCGAGGGCTCGATCAATCCGGCCAGCATCCGCAGCGTTGTTGTCTTTCCGGCGCCATTGGGGCCGAGCAGGGCAAAGATTTCGCCGCGGGCAATCTCGAAGCTGGCATCTTCCACCGCAACGCGGCGTCCGAAACGGCGGGTGATGTGGACGGCGGACAGCACGATGGCCTACCGGCAGCAGGCGGCGTCAGGACGCGTCGAACTCATAGCACCCTGGCGTGATCAGCAGGCGGCCCATGGGAGTGAACGACAGGCTCGTTGGATTGACGATCCCGGCAGCGCTGAACTGGACCGTACGCACTTTGTCGCCATCGCGGTCATACACGTACGTGAATGGCACCGCCAGCGATATCCACAATTGTCCACGCGGGTCGACGGCGGCAGCGCGTACGACCGGAGTCACGAACGGGACTTCGTGATCCGCCACCGTGCGTCGGGGCCATTGCGTCGGCTGATTTGCGACGAGCTCGTCGATCTCGCGACCTTCTATGTGTCGCTCGAACACGAGTGTTCCCTCCGCGTCGTACTTGCGGAACATGGGATGACCGGTAATGAAGACGAAGTAATACCCACCGGACGGATCGAGAAGCGGGACCCCGGCATTCATGGCCACATGGAGATCGGGCTCCTGGGCGTACGCGGTGGCGCGCAGACGCCCGACGCTTCTGATCGCGGTTCCAGATACGGAGTATTCGGTGAAGAGAGCTCCGGTTTCCGGCTCACTCACCAGCAGCGAGCGCCCGCTGTACTCGATCGAGCTGATGCCGCCGAGAACCAGGTTGCCGATCGTCACGCGTGCCACCGGTCTGGTCTGGAGGAAGAATCCAGACTTCCACGTACCGGTGGCGTCGAAGGTCTGGACACGTTCCTGAGCGCGCGGCACGTCGGCTACGACGAACGTCCCGTCGGCAGCGGCGTCGAACCCGGAGGGCTGGAGGATGCGACCGGGCTCCCCGCCGATGTCGACCGCCTTGCGGGCGATCGTCCGGCCCGGATCAATCGTCCAGACCACCTGCGCCCGCCGATCGAACACGTAGTAGAGACCGCTGGGGACGCGCTGGAAGCTGACGGGCTCTTCGAACATCCCGACGATGTGCGGCGGCAGCCCACCGACCGATCGCAGTACGTCGACCTGCAATGGAGGCGCGTAGGGGGCGCGGCCCGGCGTACCTGCAGGTCCGCCTGACCAGGCTTCGTACGGCGCGCCGGCAGGCCCGCCGGGCCGCGCTCCGTAGGGCACGCCTTCAGACCCGCCGAAAGAGAGAAGAAGCGCGGTGAGGAGCGCGCTAATAGGCCGCAAGCGTGCGGATCGCCTTCAGCACGTCGGCGGAGCCCGGGAGGATCATTTCCTCCAGCACCGGCGCGTAGGCCACCGGACAATCAAGCGCCGCCACGCGCTTGATCGGCGCGTCCAGGTATTCGAACAGTTCCTCGGACAAACGCGCGGCAATTTCGGCTCCGAAGCCGCACGTCAGCTGGTCTTCGTGCGCGATCACGACGCGGTTTGTCTTCTGCGTATAGGCGGTGATCGTGTCCCAGTCGTAGGGGATGAGCGAGCGCAGGTCGACCACCGCGACACTGATCCCGTCCTTCTCCGCCTGCTGCGCCGCGAGCAACGAACGCTGCACCAGTGCGCCCCACGTGAACACCACGACGTCGCTGCCGTCGCGCACGACGGCGGCCTTGCCGAATGGAATCGTGTAGTCCGGTCCCGGGTACTGTCCTTTGTTGTAGGTCTGGCGGTACAGATGCTTGTGCTCGAGGAACAGCACCGGATCGTCGCAGCGGATCGCCGTGCGCAACAGGCCGGCTGCATCCTCTGCATTGGACGGGAAGACGATGCGGATGCCTGGTGTATGGGCGAAAATCGAGACGCCGGACTGGCTGTGATACGGGGCGCCGCCGCGCAGGTAGCCGCCGATCGGGACGCGCACCACCATCGGACAGGACCAGTGGTTCCCCGAGCGGTACCGCATCATCGACATCTCGTCGCGAATCTGCATGAACCCCGGCCAGATGTAGTCGAAGAACTGAATCTCCACCACTGGCTTCAGGCCGCGCAGGGCCATGCCGACGCCGCGTCCGATGATGTTGGCTTCCGCGAGCGGTGAGTTGAAGACGCGCGTGCTGCCGTACTGGCGCTGCAGTCCGTGCGTCACCTTGAAGACGCCGCCTTTGCCGGCGATGCTGTCGAGCGCTTCCTCGCGGCTGCAGTCCGCGACGTCTTCGCCGAAGACGACCATGCGCGGATTGGCGCCCATCTCGTCCTTCAGCGTCCGGTTGATCGCGGCGACCATGGTGTCGGCCTGACCGCCGCGCGCCGGTTCTGAAGCGAAGGCGTCGGACGCCGGTTCGATGTCCGGCGAGAAGACATACAGCGCCGCCGTCGCCGGGTCCGGCTTCGGCGCGGTCAGTGCGGCGTCGGCCGCCTGGTTCACTTCACGCTCGATCGACGCCTGGATGTCGGCGAGGTCTTCGTCGGTCGCCAGCTCCTCCTGGCGGAGCAAGTGACGCATCCGGACGAGCGGATCCCGGCGGGCTTCGGCCTCGCGCTCGGCTGCCGGCTTGTACAGCTTCTCATCGTCCGACAGCGAATGTGAGTACGGGCGGACGACGGTCGCATGGACCAGCACAGGGCCCTTGCGCGCGCGTGTGTGCGCGACGGCGTCTCGCATCGTGCGATGGCTGGCCAGGTAGTCCGTGCCGTCACAGCGGAGCACGCGCAGGTTGGGGAAGTGTTCGACCAGACGTGAGATGTCGCCGCCCGGCGTCTGCACTTCGACCGGCACCGAGATCGCGTAGCCGTTGTCCTCGACAAGGATGATCACCGGCAGCTTCCGTACGCAGGCCGTGTTCAGCGCTTCCCAGAATTCCCCTTCGCTGGTGGCGCCTTCGCCTACCGAGACGTACGTCACTTCGTCGGGATGAAAGTGCTCGTGGCGGTCCGGAATCTCGTCGACGCGTTCGTAGATGAGGCCCGCTTCGGCGCAGCCGATCGCGTGCAGACACTGCGTGCCGGTGCAGCTGCTCTGCGACGGAATATTCAGGCGCCGGTGCCCCCAGTGCGACGGCATCTGACGGCCGGCGTTGGCGGGATCGTCCTTCGAACCGACAGACGCGAGCAGCATCTCGAGCGGCGTCATGCCGAGGGCGAGACAGAGGGCGCGATCGCGATAGTACGGAAAGAACCAGTCGTAACCCGCGCGCAGGTTGAGACCGGCGGCGACCAGGATGGCCTCATGGCCGGCGCCGCTGATCTGAAAAAAGGCCTGGCTCTGATTCTTGAGCTGAATCTCCTTGTCGTCGACCTTCCGCGACAGGAGCATGAGACGGTAGGCGGCGAGGAGATCGTCCTTGTTCAGCCCCTCGTAGTCCCGTCCGCGCGCCTTCCCAGCGCGGGTTTCCGCGCCATTGGCGACGGTCGAGCCCTTCATGACGTGGCAAATTATGGCACTATCGCTCGCGGTATGCCATCCGTCCGCCTGCACCGCTGGGATGAAATCGCGCTCGAAAAAGTGACCGAGATGATGTCCCAGAAGATCATCACCGGGGAGCGCGAAATGATTGCGCAGATCTATCTCAAGCGCGGCGCGCTCATCCCGCGCCATTCGCACGAGAGTGAGCAGATGACATACATCCTGCAGGGAGCGTTACGGTTCCTGGTGGGCAGTGAAGAGGTCACGGTGCGCGAGGGAGAGGTGCTGCACATCCCGGCGAACGTGGCACATCAGGCCGAGGCGCTCGAGGACACGTTCGAGCTCGACATCTTCTCGCCGATCCGGGCTGACTGGCTGAGAGATCTCGAAGAGTGATAACTCCCAACGCCCAACACCTTCCGCCCGCCCAACTTCCAAAGGCACCTGCATCGAAGCGGTTTGGGAGTTGGACGAGCTTCAGCCGTTGGGAGTTGGGAATTGTCAGTCGGGCCGAGGCCCGCTCGGGCCCGGCGTTTCAATGCACTCTTCGGTCGACGTCGTTGGCGCGGCCGCCCGAGTAGACGTCGAACTTGCGCCGCATCCGGTTGATGCGCCACTTCAGGAACCGGTACTGGATTTCGGACAACAAGTGGACGTTGTTCCGCTTCAGGTACAAATAGCCGACCAGCAGGCCACCAAGGTGCGCCGTATGCGCCACGCCGCCGCCGCCACTCATCGCGAACACGAGTGAGAGCCCGCCCATGATCATGACGGCGTATCGCGCCGGCACCGGAAAGAGCAGGAACATCACGATCGGACGTGACGGGAAGTACAGCGCGTAGGCGGCCAGCACTCCGTAGATGGCCCCGGACGCGCCGACGACTGATGGGTAGTAGAACTGGCTGGCGAAGCCGAATGGCAGCAGGCCGAGCACGACCTGGAAGAGTCCGGCGCCGACTCCGCACGCGAAGTAGAACTTGGTGAAAGCCGTCGTTCCCCAGATCCGCTCCAGCTCGGTGCCGAACATCCACAGCGCGAGCATGTTGAACAGCAGATGCGTCGGTCCGGCGTGAACGAACATGTAGGTGACGAGCTGCCAGACATGCAATCTCGCCACGACGTCCGCAGGGCGCAGTCCGAACTGCAGGGTGATCGCGGGGACGACCAGCGTCGCCAGGAACACGGCGACGTTGACCACGACGATGGCCTTGATGGCCGGCGTCAGCGGTCCGGGGCCGAACGAATATGAAATGCCTGATGTCGAAGGAAACCGGGAACGCATCGATCCAGTCTGTCCCAATTATCCGTCAGTCAGCAACATCTGTACCCGTAACTTCTGGCAGGGCAGTTTCGGACGGCCGGCGTGGTGTATGCGCGCGTTTTCCGGCCGGTAGCGGCCACGCCAGCGCCGCCGCCACCAGCGGGACGCCCGCCATCACCATCATCGTACGTTCGATCCCAATGCGATCGGCGAGCATTCCGGTGAACGGGACGCTCAGTCCGCTCATGCCCCACGCAAAGCCCATCATCAGCGATGACACCGTAGCCGCGCTGATTGGCGCGAGCGATTGACCGAACGTCACGTTGACCGGGAGGGTGGACTGCAGGAGAAATCCGCCGAATGCGACCACGACTATAAAGGACGGCCCCGACAGCCACGGCGCAGCGAACAGGAACGGAACTGCGGAAAGCAGCGACAGCACGATCACCCGCCGGGGCCCGAGCCGATCAGCGAGGGGACCACCGAAGAATCCGCCGGCGCCGACCGCCATGTAGAAAATAGCGGCCACCGTGCCCGCCTGCGCGACAGACATCCCCCGACGCACCAGCATCACGGGCGTAAACGTCGTGAACGTTGCGGCGGTCATCGTCCGCAGCACGACGATCAGATACAGCAGGGTGAGAGGCCTGGCGTATGGCACCAGAGCCCGGAACCCGCCGGATGCCTCGTGCTGTTCCTGGAGCCGATCGATGCGGGGCAGTCGCGGCAGCAGTCCGAGGCCGACGACTAACAGTCCCGGCGCCATCAACCAGGGCACCATCGACAGGCCGAACCGTTGCGCCACGGGAGCGAAGACGAGCGGAGCCATCGCCTGCCCCAGTGTCCCGCTGGTGATATGGAACGACATCGACAGGCCGCGACGGTCGCCTGAATAGCGATGGACCAGCGCGGCAGCCGGCGGGTGGAACGCCGCGGCGCCGAGACCACCGAGGATCAGGACGGCGCCGAGCGTCCAGACGTTGTGCGTGACGCCGATCAGCGTGACCACGCTGACGGCAACCAGTGGACCCGCCATCAGGAGCACTCGCGGCCGCCAGCGATCGGCAATGTGGCCGAACCCGAGTTGCGAGACCGAGTTTGCCATCAAATACAGCATCTGCAGCGTGCCCGCGGCCGCCAGCGACAAGTCGAGGCGGGGAATGATCACCGGCAACAACGGCGTCAGGATGTTGCCGAACCCGTCCACCATGAAGTGCGTGCTGGCCAGCACCAGCACGGTCGGATGCAGGCCGAAGAGGCGGCGGCTCATGCCACTCGTCCGAGCCGCTGCGCGACCATGGCGAACGCCTCGTCGAACTCGCGGATCCGAAGGGCCCGCGCGGTGGCCGCCAGCGCGGCCAGCGCGGCACCAATCGAGGCGGCCAGCCGCATGGTCTGCATCAGGGCTCCGGCTCCGGGTAGCAAAGAGGGAAGCAGCCCATTGGCGAGCCACGCGACGGCGCCCATCACCGCCGCCGCCGCAGTGATTCGAAGGAACGCACCCCCCAGTCGCCGCCCGTCGATCCCGTCCAGTTCGCGATGGAGCAGCACCAGCAGCGTCGTCGCATTGAACAGCGCCGCCAGCGACGTGCCCAGCGCCAGGCCACGAAAGCCAAGAAACTGTTGCAGCGCGACGTTCAGCGCGGCGTTGACGCCGACGGTGACGGCACTCACCTGGACCGGCGTCCGGTTCTTGCCGAGCGCGTAGAAGGTCGGCGAGACGATGCGAACCACCGAGTAGCCGAGCAGCCCGAGCGCATACAACTGGACCGCTGACGCGGTTGCCGCCGTATCGGCTGCGGTAAACGCCCGCCGCTCGAACAGCAGTCGCACGATGGGAGTCGCAAGCACGAACAGTCCGATGGTGGCTGGCACGTTCAACATCATCATCAGCGAGAGACCGTCGGCGATTGTGTGACGGACACCGGCGGTGTCCCGCCGGGCGCTGTGATGCGACACGGTTGGCAGCACGGCCGTTCCTATCGAAACCCCAAACAGTCCGATCGGGAGGTACATAATCCGGAACGCGTAATTGAGCCACGACGCGGCACCGATTTCCCGCGTTGCCAGCAACTGGTTGACCGCGAGGTTCACCTGTGTGGCGGCGAGGCCAATCGTACCTGGCCCCATCAGCCTGAGGACCCGCTGCAACCCTGGATCACGCCAGTCGAGCGCCGCCCGCCAGCGGAAGCCTTCGCGTCGGAGCGGCGGAACCTGGATGGCGAGCTGTGCCGCCCCGCCCGCGAGCGTGCTGATCGCGATCAACGTGATTGGCTGGAGTCCGATCGAGCCCGCGAATGGGACGACGGCGACCGCGCACAGAATGGTCGCGACGTTGAACATCGCTGGCGACAACGCCGGCACGAAGAAGTGATGCAGCGAATTGAGCATCCCCATCAGCGCCGCGGCGATCGCGATCAGGGTGAGGAGGGGCAGCATGATTCGCGCGAGCGTGACGGTGAGCTCGACCTTGCCCGGCACGAGGGCGAAATCTGCAGCTGTGAGCAGCCGCACCAGCGGCTCTGTGAACACCATCGCGAGAATCACCAGCACTCCGGTCGTCACGAGCAACGCGTTGATGGCGCTCGTGCCGAGGCGCCACGCGGCGGGCTTGCCGGCGGTCGTCAGCGTGCCCGTGAACGTGGGGATGAATGCGGCGCTCATCGCCCCTTCGGCGAAGAGGTCACGGAGGAGACTGGGGAGGCGGAACGCCACGACGTAGGCGTCCATCACGTTTCCGGCACCGAACAGCGCCGCGAGCAGCTGTTCGCGGATCAGGCCGAGGACCCGGCTCGTCATGGTGGCGATACCGGCTGCCGCCGCGGAGCGGGCCAGTGTGCCCGTCGTGCGTGTGCCAGTCACGCCGGGCACGGAAACATTCTCCGCGCCCGTAGGGAGGGACGCGTCTTCGTGCGCCAGCCCCGGCGGCCCGGGTTCAGGCGCCAAGCCTGCGGCGCACGGCGTCGTTGACCGTGCGTCCGTCGGCGTGCTTGCCCGCGAGCTTCGGCATCACCGCCTTCATCACCTTGCCCATGTCCTTGACTGTCGACGCGCCGGTCTCGGTGATGGCGGCAGACACGGCAGCGTCGATCTCCTCGGCCGATGCGGCAGGCGGCAGATACGCCTCGAGCACGGTGATCTCTCCCGACTCCTTGTCGACGAGATCGGTCCGGCCCGCTTTTGTGAACTGCTCGATCGAGTCACGTCGCTGCTTCACGAGGGAGGTCACGACCTGCAGCACCTCGGCGTCATCGAGATCGCGCCCCTTCTCGACGCCTTTGTTCATCACCGCGGCCTTGAGCATGCGCAGCGCCGACAGGCGCGGCGCGTCCTTGGCTTTCATCGCCGCGGCGATGTCAGTGCCGATCTGTTCGTTGAGAGACATAAGTGACAGTGGAATTGACGAATTGACGAATTGACGAATTGACGAATTGATTGATGAATTGATTGCGGGATTGTGACTGATGCGATTGACAGGATTAGCCATTGGCCCACGGTGGCCTCCCGTCCCTCCGTGCCCTCCGAATTCGTCAATCCGTCAATTCGTCAATCCGTCAATGATCTTGATCAGAATCCCCATACGTAATGTGCCAGCCATCGGTATCATCGTAGAAACCGCGCGGTACCTGCACGGCGTTCACCTTGACGGCCACCTCGATGGTGGATCTCACGTTGAAGTAGCCGTTGCGTTTCAGGACGCGCCGGAAGGCTCCGTTCATCACGTAACACCGTACCTTGTCGGAGTCCTCGGCCCGCGCCGCCCGATCGACCCAGCGCAACAGCGTCTTCAGGCCTGACACGTCGTCGGGATCCGCGAGCAGGTCCACGAGCATCGTGACGCGGCCGAGCGGTTCGTGACGGTGCCGGTAAACGGCGTAACCGTGCACTTCCCCCTGACGTTTGAGCGCGACGACGGAGTACCTGACATGCGGCGGTTCGATGTAGCGCCAGTTCAGATAGGGCGCATCCCGCCTGACCGCGAGGTCGAACTTCGGCGCGAGGCGCTCCCACAGCGCGGTGAACGACGAGTCGAAGCGGCGGATCGGTTCGCACTCCGCGCGCAGCGGGCGTGATCGCGCGACGATCTGCACGATCGGGTGTGTGACGGCCGAGATCAGGCGATTGATTGACGTGGGCAGATGCGGCAAGCGGACCGCGCGACGGGTCAGCGGTTTCACGAGGCAGGGCACCACTCGCGAGTCGGGAACGTGCAGGCGATCGAGCACCGCACGCGCGCCGGCCGAAGCGCCGAGCGCGAGCACGGCGCCGCTGTGCCGATCCCACGCCCGGACCAGGGCCTCGCCGAGTCCCTGACGATCGCGTTCCGGCGCGACCACGACGTCGGCGCCCCAGGCACCGTTCACTTCCAGACCCTTCAGCGATACGCGGACGGGGAGGGTCGGGTACTGACCCACGACCGTCGGTCCCTCGCGCGCCACCCAGATGTCGGGTTGACCGGTGGCGTTGTACGGATTGCGACGGTGTTGCCAGTCCCAGCGCAGCCGCTGCGCGTCGGCCGCATCCGACCCACGCGTCCGTCGATACAGCAGATCGAGGCCGCGACGGTCTTCCGGTTTGAAGCGATCGATTTCCGACATCAGAAACGGCCGTGGACCGTTCCTCGAACGGTCTTCAGGGTTCCTGATCGCGCGAGTTCGGCGGGCGCTGTGGCTGCTGCGGTTGCGGCGGGGGCATCCCGGGACGAGCCGAACCCGCGGTGACGCCAAAGGGATTCGACGGCGGTGTTGCAGCCGGCGCTTGCGGCGTGTCCTCTTCGATCACGAACGGTTGCGCGACTGCCTGCCCCTGCCCATTCGGCGCGACCATCCGGATGACCGGAGGAGTGCCGGGTCGTGGGACGCGGTTCGGCCGACCATCCTCGGGAACGTCGGCATCGTCCGGATCCGCCTGAACGAATGCCTGCGGAGTCGGCTGGAATGATGGTGGCGCGGCCCCGACTGGCCGTGCGGCGACCGGCGTTGCCGTGCCCGCAGTCGGGATCACCATGATGCGATCGAGCGACGACTGGCTCGCCGCGGCCGACGCCTCGCGCAGACCGGCGATGTAACCGGCCGTGCCGCGAAGGATGATGTCCAGCGCCTGCGTCTCGGGCACGTCGGTCAGCTGCAGCGTCACCGGCGGGCCGGTCAATCGTTCGGCGTTGACGACCTGCGTTCCGCCCAGGCGCGCCCATTCGACGAGAATGGCGCGCAGAGAGGCGTTCTGCGTGGTCAGGTTGACCTTGCCGTCGTGAAACTCGAGCCTGACCGCCTGCGCACTCGCCGGTCCCGCGCAACAGAAGAGCAGCGCGGCTACTGTCGCCACACGAGTAAAGGTCATCTGAATCCTCGCTTGTTTCCCAAGTATACGCGCGTCAACTCGCCCGGATGTGCTCGATCACGCTGTAGATAATCTGGTCCAGATCCAGCTTCGGTTCGTAGCCAATCAGGGCGCGAATCTTGGAGATATCGGGCACCCGTCGCGGCATGTCCTCGAAGCCGGCCTCGTAGGCCTCGTCGTAGGGGACCATCTGGATGGTCGAGGAACTGCTCGTCATCGCCTTGACCTTCTCGGCCAGATGCAGGATCGACACTTCGCCGACGTTGCCGATGTTGAAGACCTCACCGACCGCGCGCGGTTCCTGGGTGAGCTTGATCAATGCGTCGACGACGTCGCCGACGTAGGTGAAGCTGCGCGACTGCGTCCCGTCACCGAATACGGTGATCGGGTGGCCGGCGAGCGCCTGTCGCACGAACGTCGGCAGCACCATTCCGTACTGTCCGGTCTGCCGCGGACCCACGGTATTGAACAGGCGGACGATGACCACCGGCAGCTTCCGTTCCTTCCAGTACGCAAGTGCGAGGAATTCGTCAATCAGCTTGCTGCATGCGTACGCCCAGCGGTGCTTCGCGGTGGCGCCGAGCACCAGATCCTGTCCTTCCCGGAACGGCACATCGGTGCTCTTGCCGTACACCTCCGACGTGGAGGCGATGAACACGAGCTTCTTCTTCTTGTTGGCGTGCTTCAGCACGACTTCGGTGCCGTGGACGTTGGTCTCGATCGTGTGCACCGGCTGTTCGACAATGAGCTTGACTCCCACTGCGGCAGCCAGGTGGAACACAACGTCGCTGCGATCGATCATCTCGGCCAGCAGCGGTTCGTTGGTCACCGTGTCGATGACGTAGGAAAACCCGGGCTTCGCCTTCAGGTGCGAGATGTTGTCGATGGATCCGGTCGACAAGTTGTCGAGGACCGAGACTTCATGTCCCTGCTGCAGCAGGCGCTCGGCCAGGTGCGAGCCCACGAAACCTGCGCCGCCGGTGATGAATGCTTTCACGTGCTGAATTGTCCTCTGTGAAGAGACGTTACGATCGCCAGTCGGCGATCACCGCGGTAATCTCGTCCACCTGGTCCGGCCGGACGCGGGGGTGCAGCGGCAGGGACAGCAGTTCCTGCGCTGCCGCAGCGGCCACCGGGCATGCTGACCGTCGATACGGCGCAAACGCCGGCTGGTCATTGAGGGCGACGGGGTAATGAACCAACGTTTCGAACCCGCGGGCCCGCAGGTGAGCCTGTAACGAGTTTCGGCTGGTGCCGCGTTCGCCGGTAGCCACCCTCACCGGAAAAAGGTGATAGACGTGTCCAGGGTCGCGCTGAGCGACCGGTACGACCGCCCGCGTGAGCCGCGCGCGGTAGCGCGTGGCCAGCTCGCGCCGTTGCGCCGTTGCCGCCCTCAGGCGGGGCAGACGCGCGCGCAGGATCGCGGCCTGCATCTCGTCGAGACGGCTGTTCACGCCGATGATGTCGTGATGGTAGCGGTCCGATTGCCCGCCGTTGCGCAGCAGGCGGAGGCGGCGTGCGAGCTGTGCGTCTCCCGTGACGACGGCGCCGCCGTCGCCCATGGCTCCGAGGTTCTTGGTCGGATAGAAGCTGAACGCGCCGCCGGCGCCGATGGTGCCGACGGGAACGCCAGTGCTCGTCGCCAGATGCGCCTGGCAACAGTCTTCGACGATGGCGAGCCCGTGACGCGCTGCGATCGCGCTGATCGCGGTCATCGCCGCCGCCTGTCCGTACAGGTGCACCGGGATGATGGCTCTGGTGCGGCTGGTGACGGCGGCCTCGCAGGCGAACGGGATCAAGCGTCAGCGTGTCGTCGCTCAGATCCACGATCACCGGGGCAGCGCCTGTCGACGTCACTGCCAGCGCCGTGTACGCGGCGGTGATTGCCGGCACGATCACTTCGTCGCCCGGCCCGATGGCGAGCGCCCGCAAGAGCAAGGCGATCGCATCGGTTCCATTGCCGACGGCAACAGCGTGGGCGGCACCGGATGCAGCGGCAAACTCGTGTTCGAACGCTTCGACCTCAGGGCCAAGAACGAACCAGCCGCTTCGAATGACACGTTGAATCGCCGCCTGCACATCGGCCGCGTCCTCACCCGGGTGCAGGTCGTTGAATGGAACCGGCGGTCCGCTCACCGGACTGCGGTCCCATCCGCGGCCGGGACGTAGTGAGCAAAGTGTTCACGATAGAAGGCGATGGTCTCGTGCAGGCCGTCGGCGAGCGTCGTGTGCGGCCGCCAGCCGAGCGTGTCGGCGATGAGCCGCCAGTCGGCGTAGAAGTCGCCGATGTCGATCGCCTTCTTGTCGGGCGGCCACTCGACGAATCGATAGCTGCCGGAGCCGGCGGTCGCGATGAGCAGGTGCACGAGATCACGGTGCGAGATCGGCTCGAATCCGCCGACGTTGAACACCTGCCCGTTCGATGCTTCGCTCGCGCCGGCGCGCAGGAATGCCTCCACCGCGTCGTCGACGAACACGAAATCGCGCATCTGCCGGCCGTCGCCGTAGATCTGGATCTCGCGTCCTTCGATCGCGAGCCGGATGAACCAGGCGATGAACCCCTGGCGGTTGTGCTTCAGCAGCTGCCGCGGACCGTAGACGTTGGTCAGCCGCAGCGAACAGGCGCGGACGCCGAACACGTTGTTGTAGACGAGATGGTAGTACTCGCCAGCCGCCTTGTTGACCCCGTTGATGTCGGTGGGCCGGACCAGGTGCGTCTCCGACACCGGCAGCGAGTCGGCTCGCCCGTAGACTTGTCGCGTGCCGGCGAACACGACCTTCACGTCGGGGTTGTTGCGCCGGCAGGCTTCGAGAATCGCGAGTTGCGCCCGGCAGTTGATCTCCAGGTCGGTGTGCGGGTCCTGCATGCTGTCGATGTGGCTCACCTGTCCGGCCAGGTTGAAGATGACATCCTGCCTCTGCACGAGGTAGTTCATCGTTGTCTGCTGCCGGATGTCGGCGATGTTGATCCGGAGCCGGTTCTCGAGGCCGGCGAGGTTGAACAGGTTGCCGCCGTAATCCGGAATCAGCGAATCGACGATCAGGACGTCGGCGCCGAGAGCGACCAGGGCGCGGGCGAGATTGCTGCCGATGAAACCGAGACCGCCCGTGATGAGAACGGAGCGGCCGCGGTAGAACGCGCGGTAGCTGCTGGCGGCGTCCGCCGCCGATGCCGCGCTCACGGTTTGAGCGATTGCGACGGCGAGGCGTGGCGGGCCGTCGGGTCCTTGAACAACACCGACGATTTCTGGCGGCTTCCGCCGAGGACCACCAGCTTCACCCAGAGCTTCATCACGTCGATGCCCGTCCAGAACACGCGCGGGAAGTTGAAGAACTGCGACTTGCCGTGGGCGCGGTGGTAATGGTGGACGGGGACTTCGACCACCGTGAATCGCGCGTCCTGAATCTTGCGCATCATTTCGAGGCAGATGACGCCGGTGTCCTTTTCCAGCTTGATGCGATCGAAGATTTCGCGCCGCATCAGGCGGAAGTCACAGTCGACGTCGCGCACCCGGAGCTGGAACAGGAACTTGACGAAGTAGTGGTAGACCCGTCCGATGACGATCCGATGCATCGGATCGGAGCGACTGATCTTCCAGCCGGTCACCATGTCGGCGTCCGGCGTCAGCGCGTTCCAGAGCACGTCGAGCTCGCTCGGATCGTACTGGCCGTCCCCGTCGGTGTAGGCGATCAGGTCCTTGGACGCTGTGGCAAACCCGGTGCGCAGCGCGCCGCCATATCCGCGGTTGGTGGGATGGTGCACCACCCGCACCTGGGGGTACGTCCGCGCGAGCTCATCGAGGATGACGGCCGTCGCGTCCTGACTGCCATCGTTGACAACGACCACCTCGAAGTCCGGCGTGAGACGGGCGGCGACCCGTACCGCCTGGATGACGAGGCTCGCGATCGTCCCCGCATCGTTGTAGGCGGGAAAGAACACGCTCAGACTCTGCGTCCTCGTGGGGCTCTCGGGCATTGGAGGGAACTATAAACCGTACCATGCCGCACCGGCTCCAGCAAGGAATTCGGACGCGAAAAACTGCCTCTTTTGCGCGTTCGCCGACGGAAGCCGGCGCGTCCGATCCGCGGACCCATGCGAGCTGCAAAGACGACCAGAATCAGGGGCGTGGCCCGTCGAAGCGCAGCGCGGCTATCTGTTCGGACACCAGGCCGACGAGAAAAACAACGACGGCAAACAGCACCAGCAGGACGGAGCCATTCGGAATGCGACCGTGCGCCAACGCATTCCACGCGCCGTAGCTCGCCCCGGCGAGGAAGGCGATGCCGCTGATCGGCAGGAAAATGCGTAACGGGCTGAAGAGCGTCACGATCTTCAGCAGGATCAGGAAGAATCTCGCCCCGTCGCGGGTGAAGCGGATCTTGGACGTCCCGGATCGCCGGCGCGCCTGGATCGGCACGAACGCAACGTTGTATCCCGCCTTGATGAACGCCAGGGTGGTCGTCGTGGGGGTTGAGAAGCCATTGGGCAACAGGTGCAGGAACTCGCGCAGGCAGGTGGTGCGGGCGGCGCGAAATCCCGAGGTCAGATCGGGAATGTGCCGGCCGGTCAGATAACTGGCCAGCCAGTTGAGGAGCGTGTTGCCGCTGCGCCTGGCGCCGTTCGCCTGGGTGGCGGCTTCCCGCGCGCCGACGACGAGGTCGTACTCACCGAGCGGTGCGATCAGCCGCAACGCGTCGGCGGGTGCGTGCTGGCCGTCGGCATCGATGATCAACACGTATTCTCCCGCGGCATGACGGATTCCGGTCTTGACCGCCGCGCCGTTCCCCTTGTTGTACGGATGACGAACCACGCGTGCACCCGCCGCCGCCGCCCGCACCCCGGTCGCGTCGCTCGAGCCGTCGTCGACGACCAGTACTTCGCGCCAGGCCGTCATGTCACGCAACTGGAGGACGATATCGCCGATCGCGTGTTCCTCGTTCATCGCCGGAATCACGATCGAGATTGATGCCGGATCAGCCAAGCAGCTGCTCCACGACCCCGTCCCAGGTCACCGACTGCGCGCGGATGCGACCGGCGGTGCCGAGTCGCTCCGCGAGGGCCGGGTCGGCAATGAGTCGATCCACGGCGGCGGCCACTGCGTCGGGCGCGGGGGCACACACGAAACCGTTCTCGCCGTCGGCGACAAACTCGAGGGGCCCGCCCGAGTCGCTGGCGGTCACGACCGGCTTGCCGCTGAGAAAGGCTTCCAGCGTCACGTAGCCGAAATCCTCGTCGAAAGGCGCGTAGATGACGGCGCCGGCATTGGCATAGAGGCCGATCAGATCCTCGCCCGAGACGGTGCCCGCGAAGCTCACGCGATCGTCGACCCCCGTCTGTGCCGCGAGCCGCTCCAGGGCGGAACGCTGCGATCCGTCGCCGACGACGATCAGCCGCGGTCGCGACGACGTGCGCGCGAGGGCGCGGATCGCCAGGTCAACGCGCTTGACCGTCTCGAGTCGGCCGACCGTCAGCAGGTAGTCGCCATAGCGGCCCGGGTGCAGCCGGCCGGCGAGCGCAGGAGGATGATACAAGGGACGCGCCTGGATTCCGTTGAACGTCGCCAGACGGTTGGCGGTGTTGCGCGCGTTCGCGAACACGTGCCGGCATTCGCCGAGCATGCGCGCGTCGAGCTCGACGAGACGCTTGCGCAGGCCGACATCGGCCTCGCTGTGATCGAAGTCACTGTACTCGCTGCCACACAATTCGTAGGCGGCGCGATGCTGGTGAATCACCCACGCGACCTTGCGCGGGTGGCGCGCGAAATACGTCGGAAAACGCGTCGCGATCAGCAGGTCGATCGGCTGTCCGTTGCTCGACGAGAGATCGAGCAGCCGCCATGCCGCCGCCTGCGCCAGCAAATCCGACTTCGGCTGGGACCGAAACGGAACCGCGACCTTCTCCACCTCGAAACGCCGCATGCGCAACTGCTCGATCAGCGCATCGACGTGCATCTCCGCGCCGCCGCGGACGAACGGTACCTGCGCTTCGGCGATGAGGATGCGTTTGATCTCTGTGTTCACGCTTCTGAGTTCTCGCTTCTCAGTTCGTGTTCAGGTTCGGTTCGAAGTTCGAAGTTCGAAGTTCGGTTCGATGTTCGATGTTCGGAGTTCCGGGTTCGATGTTCGGAGTTCCGTTTGAAGTGCCGTTCGAAGTTCACGCGCGGCCGACCAGCAGCCGGGCCGAACCCCGAACCCCGAACCCCGAACCCGAACCCCGAACCGAACGCCGAACCTGAACACGAACCGAGAAGCGAGAACCGGGAAGCGTGAACTGTCCTGGCTTCAGGTCGCATGGCGGAAGTTGATGATGTCGCCGTCCTGGACGACGTATTCCTTGCCTTCGAGGCGCACTTCCCCGTGTTCCTTGCACGCCTGCATGGAGCCGCGGCCGGTCAACGCGTCATAGGCGACGACTTCGGCGCGGATGAAGCCGCGCTGGATGTCGCTGTGGATCTCGCCTGCGGCAAGTTGGGCGGCGGTGCCGTGATGGATGGACCACGCACGGCACTCGTCTTCACCCACCGTGAAGAACGACATGTAGCCGAGCAGGTCGTAGGTGGTCCGAATCACGCGGTCGAGACCGGACTCGGTGAGCCCCAGTTCGGCGAGGAACACCTTCGCGTCTTCGGGATCGAGCTGCGCGATTTCGAGCTCGATCTTGGCGCAGAGTGCGACCGCTTTCGTTTCCGCGTGCGCGAGGAACGCGGTCAGGCCCGTCTTCTGCGCTGCTCGCTGGACGTCGGCGCCCACGTCCGCGAGGTCGCTCTCGTCGAGATTGATCACCAGCAGCAGCGGCTTGGCCGACAGGAACTGGAAGCCACTGAGCCGCTTGTGATCATCGCCGGTGAGCCCCAGCGATCGCAGCGGCTTCCCTTCTTCGAGGGCCGTCTTGCAGCGCTGGACCAGGTCCCGCTCCTTGTCGAGTTCGGTCGATTTGCCTCTCTTCAGATCCTTTTCGATACGTTCGAGGCGGCGTTCGGCGATCCCCAGGTCGGCGAGAATCAGTTCGTCCTCCATCGCCTGCGCATCGCGCGCTGGATCGATTGACCCTGCCGGGTGCGCGATCGCCGGGTCGCGGAAGGCGCGCACGACGTGCACCAGTGCGTCGGCGTTCTTGTAGGCGGCGACATCCACGAGTCCCTGGGCGCCGGCCCGCGGCGGTGCGATCAGATCGGTGAACTCGACGGTCGCCGGCACCCGCTTCTTCGGGTTGTACATGCCGGTCAGCACGTCGAGCCGCGGGTCCGGCACCTTCGAAATGCCGATGTTGACGTCGCCCTTGCCCTTGGGGGCGTCCTTGGCGCTCGTCATGAGCTGAAACAGGGTGGTCTTGCCGGTTGAGGGGAAGCCGATGAGGGCCGCGCGTAGCATGCAGTTTCCCACCATAGCACTGCCCAGGTGCCTGATTTAGGCGAAAGTCTGACGTAAGTCGCAGCAAATGAAAGGCTTGCGTTGACAAGCGGAGGCCCGAGTCTTACTATCTGGGTGGATTTTTGTGGACTTAGGTGGAGCAAAAGGGCCTCAGAGGCAGCGCTCCGGCTCGAATCGACGAGAAGAGCCGGCTCAAGGTCCCCACGATTTTTCGTGGGGCGTTTCACGATGGCCCGGGGCCGGACGTGTTCGTCACCAGCCTCGCGGGGGACTCGGTCCGCATCTATCCGATGCCCGTCTGGCTGGAAATCGAGCGCAAGCTCTCCGCCATGCCCGCGAATCATCCGTCGAGACTCAAGTTCCTGGACCGCGTGAACTATTACGGCCAGTCGAGCGAGCTCGACAGCCAGGGGCGGGTCGTAATCCCGCAACTGCTCCGGGAGAGCGCCTCTATCGTGGGGGACGTGCGGGTGTTCGGACGCATCGACTACCTCGATGTGTGGAATGAAGAACGGTTCGCGCAGAAGCTCCAGCGCGAGACGTGGACCGATGAGGACGGGCTGAAGCTCTCGGAATTTGGCATTTAGTGGCCGACCGTGAGTTCGGAATCCCGTTCCAGTATCAGCCACGAACCGGTGATGGTCGACGAGGTGATCGAGCACCTCGCACCGGCGCGGGGCGGCGTCTTCATCGATTGCACGGTCGGGTTGGCCGGCCACGCGCTCCGGCTGCTCGAGGGCGGCGCCGGCCGGCTGATTGGGTTCGATCGCGACGTCGACGCGCTCGCGATCGCACGGGAACGGTTGGCGCGATTCGGTGATCGCGTCGAGCTGGTCCACACGGACTATCGCGAGTTTGCCCGTGTGCTCAGCGCCATGGACATCGGCGCTGTTGCCGGAGTACTCGCGGATCTCGGGGTCTCGTCGATGCAGTTCGATTCGCCGGGACGCGGGTTCAGTTTTCGTCGGGATGATCCGCTCGACATGCGGATGGATACGACCGCCGGTCCCACGGCGGCGGATCTGATCGCCGAAGCCGACGAGCGGACGCTGGCCGACGTGATTTACCAGTTCGGCGAAGAGCGCCACGCCCGTCGCGTGGCCCGCTTCATCGTCGAGGCGCGCAAGTCCGGCCGGATCGCGACGACAGGGCAGCTTGCCGATGTCGTCCGACGGGCGGTTCCACGCAAGGGGTTCGTAAGGATCGATCCGGCGACGCGGACGTTTCAGGCGATCCGGATCTGGGTCAACCGGGAGCTCGAGGGGTTGGATGGGTTCGTCGCCGACGTGGCTCGTCATCTCGACGTTGGCGGACGGATGGCGATCATCACGTTCCACTCGCTCGAGGATCGTGTCGTCAAGCACACGTTGCGGCAGATTCAAGCCGCCGGCGACGTCGGCCTGCGGGTTCTGACGAAGCGGCCGATCGTACCGACCGATGCGGAAGTCGAGCGCAACCCGCGAGCGCGGAGCGCGAAGTTGAGAGTGGCGGAACGGACGTAGGGGCGAAACGGCCGTCGGCCGGGCCTCGCGTAGCAGGCCGGGCACAGAGCGGAGCAATCATGACCGGGGAATCCTTCGAATACGCGATCAAGAAGGACGTCCGTAACAACCCGATCGTCCGGGAGGTCGACGAGGAGCGGCATCGCGAGATGTGGCGTTCCGTCGCCGTCGGCGCATTTCTGGTCGTGGCCTTTCTCTTCTCGGCGTGGCAGCGCGTCGAGCTGCTGCGGCACGGTTACAAGCTGGAAGAGATGCAGAAGGAACGCGCCGCCGAGGCCGAGATCGCGCGGCATCTTCGTCTGGAAATCGAGACGCTCCGCTCGCCGGCGCGGATCGAGCGCCTGGCGATCAACCGGCTCCACATGGTGGCGCCGGGCAATGAGGACGCGGCGGTGATCGAGCGAGTGATCCCGGCTTCGCCGCCGCCGCAATCTGTCGTCGCGCATCGCTGAACCTTCGTCTTCGGGAGAAACCGGTGGCCGACCAGCCCACCAACGACTGGCGCACGACGCTGAAGCGCCGCCTCACTGTCACTGCTGTCGTGGTGGTCCTGTGGGCGTGTGCCATCGAGGCGCGGCTCGTCTACCTGCAGGTGGTCGAACGCGCGGATCTCGCGGCGCGGGCGGAACGCCAGCAGTCGAGCCAGATCACGGCTCCGGGTAAACGCGGCGACATTCTCGATCGCAACGGTCACCTGCTCGCCTATAGCGTTGACGCCGAGTCGGTCATACGGCGTCCCCACCGTGCTGCTCGACGCCGGCAAGGATCCGGCGCAAGTGGTGGCCACGCTCTGCGGCGCTCTAAAGGACTGCACGGCGGACGAGCGGAAGAAGCTGATCGAGCGCTTCAGCAAGCGACGGCCGTATGCCGTGGTGCGTCGTCTGGTCTCGCCGGAACAGGTGAAGCGGATCGCCGATCTGCAGATGGAGGGCATCGGCTTCATCAAGGAAAACCGCCGCTACTATCCCGAATCGCGACCTCGCCGCCCACGTTCTCGGCTATACCGGTGTGGACAACGATGGCCTCGCCGGCATCGAAGCCACTTACGACAAGCTGATCAAGGGGAAGAACGGCACGATCTTCGTGCAGACCGATGCACGGCGGCGGGCGTACGGACGCGTCGAGACCCCGCCGACGTCGGGAGATTCGCTCGAGCTCACCATCGACGAGTACCTGCAGCACGTGGTCGAGCGCGAGCTGGCGGCTGGTGTCCGCGACAATGGCGCCGACGGTGGCGCCGCGCTGGTCATGGACCCCTGGACCGGCGAAATTCTCGCGCTTGCGAACTACCCGACGTTCAACCCGAACGCCTATCGCGAGTTCAAGGACGACGCATCGCCGCAACCGCGCGGTCCAGGACATCTATGAGCCCGGTTCGACGTTCAAGATCGTCACCGCCTCGGCGGCGCTCGAGCAGAAGGTCGTTCACCCCGACGATCTGATCGACGTCAGCGGCGGAACCATCCGCTTCGGCAGCCGCGTCATCCACGACACGCACAACTACGGCGTGCTGTCGTTCACCGACGTCATCGTCAAGTCGAGCAACATCGGGGCAATTCGCGTCGGCCTCCGGCTCGGCCGCGATCGGCTGGGTGAATACGTTCGCAAGTTCGGATTCGGCCGTCGCGCGTCTCCCGATTTTCCCGGCGAGACGGCGGGAATCGTCTGGAAACCGGAGGACATGAAGGACAGCGCGCTGGCTTCGATGTCGATGGGATACCAGGTCGGCGTTACGCCGCTGCAGATGGCGGCGGCGGCCAGCTCGATTGCGAACGGCGGCGAACTGCTCGAGCCACGCGTGGTTCGCGCGGTGATCCGGAACGGACGCCGGCTGCCGGTGCCGCGAAAAGTCGTCGGGACGCACCGTCGCGAAGGAGATCACGGCGGAGCTGACGCCCATCATGGAAAAAGTCGTGACCGATGGTACGGGTCGCGCTGCCCAGGTCGAGGGATACACGGTTGCCGGAAAGACCGGTACGGCAGCACAGCTCGTCAACGGCCACTACTCGACGTCGGATTACAACGCTTCGTTCGTCGGGTTCCTGCCGTCGCGCGCACCAGTCTTCACGATCATCGTGGTGATTCACGCGCCGCACACGAAGGGACACACCGGCGGGGTTGCCGCCGCGCCGGTGTTCAAGCGCATCGCGGAACTGGCGCTTCGGTATCGCGGCATACCGCCGAACATCAATCCGCAGCCGCCGATCCTGGTGGCCCGGCGTTCGACGGACTTCCGCGAGACGACCGTGTCGATGACGAGCAGCGTTCCGGCGGTCGTGAAGCTACCGCGCCACGTCGTCGACGACCGATGTCGTCTACCCGAACCTGGTCGGCCTCAGCGCACGTGATGCGCTGCGGGCATTGGGACAGCTTGGCGTGTCGACGCGCATGATCGGTGCCGGCCTGGTGGTCGAACAGGATCCGCCCGCGGGATCACCGATTGACTCCGCCGCGACGGCCACCCTGCAGCTGCGAGCGCCGCAACGCGGTTCACCTTGCAGCAGCCGCGGACGAATGACCGTCGGCGAACTGCTCAGGGCGCTTGCGCGCACGCTGCCGGTATCGGATCGGCCCGAGATGGTGGCCGATGCCGCTGCGCTCGAGGTGCCATGCGCGGGCGTCACGTACGATTCCCGTCGCGTCGTGCCCGGCTCGATCTTCGTCGCGCTTCGCGGACTCAAGGCGACGGTCTCACGTTCGTTCCGCAGGCAACGGCATCGGGAGCCGCGGCCATCGTGTCAGAGCATCCGGCCCCGGCGATGAGCCGTGTGCCCTGGGTGGTCGTGAAGAACGCCCGGCAGGCACTTGCGCTGCTGGCCGCCGAGTTCTTCGGTGATCCGAGCCGGCAGATGCAGGTTGTCGGCATCACCGGGACGAACGGCAAGACGACGACCAGCTACCTGCTGCAACGCGATCTTCGAGGCCGCTCGACATCCGTTGCGGTCTGATGGGCACCGTCACTTATCGGATCGGTGATCGTGCGTTCGACGCGACGAGGACGACGCCCGAGGCTCCGGAGGTGCAGGGATTCATGCGCCAGATGGTCGACGCCGGATGCGGAGCGTGCGTGATGGAAGTGTCGTCGCATGCGCTCGCGCTGCACCGCGTCGACGGCATCCGGTTCAGCGCCGGCATCTTCACCAACCTGACTCGCGATCACCTCGATTTCCATGGCGACATGGAGAGCTACTTCGCCGCCAAGCGCAGGTTGTTCGAGATGCTGCCGCCGGAGTCGCCGGCGGTCATCAACCTCGACGATCCGCGGGGTGCCTCACTCGTCGAGGTTGCCGGCCGGCCGATTACGTACGCCATCGCCCGGACGGCGGACGTGACGCCGGGACCGCTGTCGTACTCGTTGACCGGTTTGCGGTTCGACGTGCGCACGTCGCAGGGGACGATCGCGGTGCATTCGCGGCTGGTGGGCCGCCCGAACGTCTACAACATCCTCGCGGCCATCGCCGCGTCCACGGCGCTCGGCATTCCCGTCGATGCGGTCGAACAGGGACTGTCGAGCGCTCCCGGGCGTGCCTGGCCGTTTCGAGGTCACATCGACTTCCGACGACGACGTGACCGTCGTGGTTGATTACGCCCACACCGACGATGCGTTGCGCAACCTGCTGGAGACGGCGCGGGCCATGGCCCCGCACCGCGTGATCACGGTGTTCGGCGCCGGCGGCGATCGCGATCGCACGAAGCGACCGTTGATGGGGATGGTCGCGGCGCGGCTGAGCGACGTCGTCGTGATCACTTCGGATAATCCGCGCACCGAAGATCCGCTTCGCATCATCGAGGAGGTCAAGCGCGGTGCCGAGCCGGAGACGCGTCGCAGCAACGCGAGAGGTGTTGTCGATTCCGGATCGGGCGGAAGCCATCGGCCGCGCCATTCACCTGGCCAACCGCGGCGATGTGGTCCTGATTGCGGGCAAGGGACACGAGAAGTACCAGGAAATCAATGGTCGGCGCAGCCGTTCGACGACGTGGCGGTTGCGCGGGAAGCGTCTGGCAGCGCGCCGTGTCAAGTCGCACGCGGGGTAACGACGCTGGAACTGACGCTCCAGTGGATTGCGCGCGCCGTCGGCGGACGGGTGACCGGGGGTGATCCCGCGATGAGCGTCGGCGAGATTGTCATCGACAGCCGGGTGGCAGCCGCACGCGATCTGTTCATCGCGCTTCAGGGTCCACGGTTCGACGGTCATGACTTCATCCCCGCGGTGCTGGCGAAGGGCGCCGCCGTGATGAGTGCGTCGCCGGTCGATGGCGGATCGGCGATCAGAGTGGGTGACACGGTGCAGGCGCTTCAGGACCTGGCACACGCGGTGCGCACGGCAGTGTCAGCCCGCGTCGTGGCGATCACCGGCAGCGCCGGGAAGACCACGACGAAGGAAACGATCGCGGAATTTCTCTCCGGAGGATTCCGGGTGGTGAAGAACAAGGGGAACCTGAACAACCACATCGGGCTGCCGCTGTCGCTGATGCAGCTCCGGTCGGAGCCCGACGTCGCGGTCATGGAACTCGGAATGAATCACGCAGGAGAAATCAGAACGCTGGTGGCGATCGCCGAACCGGACGTGCGCGTCTGGACGAACGTCGGCGATGCGCATATCGGCTTCTTCGCGTCTGCGGAGGCGATTGCCGACGCGAAGGCTGAGATCCTGGAACGAGCCCGGCCGACCGACGTACTCGTCTGCAACGCCGACGATGACCGGATTATGCGGCGGGTCCGTGGATTCAGCGGCCGTACCGTCACCTTCGGCGAGGCCCCGGGTGCGACCGTGCGAGCGACACGCCTCGAGGATCTCGGCCTCAACGGAATGCGCGCACACGTGACAACGCCCGATGGCGACGCCGTCATCGCGACGCCGCTGCTCGGTCGTGGAAACCTGGCCAACGTGCTGGCTGCAACGGCCGTCGCCATCCAGTTCGGCGTGACGCTCGAGAAGATCGCCGCCCGCGCCGGCCAGCTGCATGCCCCCGAGCGGCGCGGCGCTGTCCATCAGTTGCGCGGCAACGTGGTGCTGGTGGACGACTCCTACAACTCGAGCCCGTCGGCCCTGAAGCGATCGCTCGAGGTCATCGGGCACGAAGGAGGGCGTCGAAAGATCGCCGTTCTCGGTGAGATGCTCGAGCTCGGCGCACACTCGGTGGGGCTACACGAGTCCTGCGGTGTTGCGGCTGCCGCGGCCGGGGTCACGCTGCTCGTGACCGTCGGCGGCGGTCCCGCGCGCGCCATGGCGGCGGCGGCGATTACGGCCGGCATGCCGGAGTCGTCGGTCCGCCACTTCGAACAGAGCGTCGATGCGGCGGCGGCAATCGTCGCCGACGTGCGCGCCGGCGATGTCGTGCTGGTGAAGGGGTCTCGAGGCATCCGCACGGACGTCATCGCGGACCGGATCCTGGCGGAGCGCAGCTGATGCTCTACCTGCTGCTGCCGCAGCTCTCGCCGTACGTCGGCGTGCTGAACGTGACGCGCTACATCACGTTCCGTACGGCGGCGGCCAGTGTCACCGCGCTGGCGCTCAGCTTCCTGTTCGGCCCGTTTGTGATCCGACGCCTTCGTGACTTCAAGGTCGGCCAGATCATCCGTCAGGAAGGGCCGCAGTCGCACCATTCCAAAGCCGGAACGCCGACGATGGGCGGCGTGCTTATTCTCGGCTGCGTCATCGTTCCGACCCTGCTCTGGGCCGATCTGCTGAACCCGTACGTCTGGATCGCGGTGATTGCCACTGCCGGTTTCGGAACCGTCGGGTTCATCGACGACTACCTCAAGATCATCAGGCGTTCACACTATGGCCTGCTGCCCCGCTACAAGATGGCGGGGTTGTTGATCGTCAGTCTGTTCGTCGGCCTGTCGGTTCTGTACCTTGCGTCCAAAGGCCAGTACAACACGCGGCTCATCTTCCCGTTTTTCAAGAACCTGATTCCTGATCTGGGCTGGTTCTATGCCGTGTTCGCCGTCGCCGTCCTTCTCTGTTCGACCAACGCCGTCAATCTCACCGACGGACTGGACGGCCTTGCGATCAGCACAGTGGCGGTCGCGTCCGCGGCATTCACCGGTCTTGCCTACGTCACCGGGCACGCGGTGTTCGCGAGCTACCTGGTGCTGGTGCGGTTCCCTCCGACCGGCGAAGTGACGATCTTCTGCGGGGCGCTGGTCGGCGCCAGCCTTGGATTTCTCTGGTTCAACTCGTATCCGGCGGAAGTGTTCATGGGCGATGTCGGGTCGCTGGGACTCGGCGGAGCGCTCGGCACGGTGGCGATTCTGATCAAGCAGGAACTGCTGCTGCCGATCGTCGGCGGTGTGTGGGTCCTCGAGGCGCTGTCGGTGATTCTCCAGGTCGGCTACTTCCAGGCGACCGGTGGCAAGCGACTCTTCAAGATGGCGCCGCTCCACCATCATTTCGAGCAGCTCGGATGGAAAGAGCCGAAGGTGATCACGCGCTTCATCATCCTGGCGATCTGTTTCGCGTTGTTCAGCATGGCAACGCTCAAGCTGCGGTGATGGCGTGGCGGATTTCACCGTGGCGGGACGTCGGTGGTCGTGGTGGGTGCGGCACGAAGCGGCATTGCCGCCGCCAGGTCTGCTCGCCAGTCGGGGTGCGCACGTGACGCTGACGGAATCGCGTCCGACGTTCGATGCGGCGGCCGCAACTCCGCGAGGCCGGCGTGACGCTCGAGCTCGGCGGCCACCGCGCTGAGACGCTGGCAGGCGCCGAGTCTGATCGTGACGAGTCCCGGCGTGCCGGTCGAGCAACCGGTGTTCGACGCAGCCCGCGCGAACGGCGTCGAGATCATCGGTGAGCTCGAGCTGGCCTCCCGCTGGCTACGCGGACCGGTGATCGCCATCACTGGAACGAAGGGCAAGTCGACGACGACCACGCTGATTGGCCGGATGCTGTCGGCGGCCGGCCGCCAGGTGCTCGTCGGCGGCAACATCGGGGTTCCGCTGAGCGCGCAGGTGGATGCGTCGACACCGCAATCCGTGCACGTGATCGAGACGAGCAGCTTCCAGCTCGAAACGACGACGACCTTCCGGCCGTGGATTGCGCTGTGGCTGAACTTTGCCGACGACCATCTCGATCGCCATCCCGACGTCGCGTCGTACGCGGCGGCCAAGGAGCGGGTCTTCGCGAACCAGACTGCCGACGACTGGGCCGTGGTGAATGCCGACGATCCAGTCGTGACGGCGCGCAGCGACAGCACGCATGCACGACCGCGTCTGGTTTTCGCCGTCTGGCCGAATCGCCGAGGGATTCGTCGCGAGCGGCGACTGGATCGTCCGCCGGACGACGACCGGCGAAGACCGGATGGTGCCGGTGTCCGCCGTGGAGCTGACCGGTGTGCACATGCTGCACAACACGATCGCCGCCGTCGCGGTGAGCGCGATTGCCGGTGTGCAGCCGGAAGCGATGGTGGCGGCGCTGCGCGGATTCCATGGCCTGCCTCACGTGATGGAGCCGGCGGGCGACGTACGCGGGGTTCGCTTCGTCAACGACTCGAAGGCGACCAACGTCGAGGCGGCGCGCCGTTCGATCGAGAGCTTCACGTCCGGCGTCGTGGCGATCGTCGGCGGCCGTTACAAGGGTGGGGACTTCGGCGAGTTTGCGCGAGCCGCTCGCGGTCCGCGGCCGGGCCGTGGTCGCGATTGGCGAAGCCGCACCGCTGGTGCGACGATGCGCTCGAAGGCACGGTGCCGGTCGTCGACGCCGCGTCGATGGACGAGGCGGTGGCGCGCGGCTTCGACGCTGCCAGTCCGGACGGTGTCGTCGTGCTGGCTCCGGCGTGTTCGAGCTTCGACTGGTTCACGCGATTACGCGGCGCGCGGCGAGGCGTTCAAGGCGGCGATCGAGCGGTTGAAGGAACAGGTGTGAGTAGCGGGCCTGTCAGGCCCGCGAGGCGAGGCTGAAGGTCTCGCGCCTACGCGAGAGTTTGACAGTCATCAGTCGGCGCGGCGCGGTTGGGAGCCTGCCGCTGGGAACGCAGACTACCCCGGTCTGCGAGGTCGGTGTCCCATCCCACGCGCCGACTGATGACTGTCGCTCCTGCCGTCCCGGTGACGGCAGGAGGTTATTTCGGGCCGAGCCAAACGGCCCTATAGGGAAAACCAGACCGGGTCTGGTTTGCAAGTGGTTTGGCAGCGTCGCGGCGACGGCTGGCAGCCCTGGCGCTGATGACGGGTGGGAGACGTTAGTGGCGAGAAAGCTCAAGTCCGACAAGGTGCTGTTCATTGCGACGCTGCTCCTGGTCTGCGCCAGCGTGGTGATCGTGTACAGCGCCTCGGCCGTGCTCGCCGACCAGCGGTATCACCAGCCGTATTTGTTCCTGACCAAGCAGGCGCTCTGGACGATGCTCGGCCTGGCCATGCTGGCAGTCACGATGCGGGTGGACTACCGGACCTACAAGAACGACCGCTTCATCTGGGCCCTGCTCGGCGCGGTCGGTCTGATGCTGGTCGCAGTGCTGTTCAGCCGTCCCGTCAACAACGCCCGGCGCTGGTTCGGCGTGGGCGGGCTCGGCGTGCAGCCGTCAGAACTGGCCAAGCTCGCCTGCATCTTCTTCACGGCGCTGATGCTCGAGCGACGGATGCACCGCATCAACGAGTGGAAGTACGCGCTGCTGCCGATTGCGATCGTCGCCGGGGTGCTCGTCGGCCTGATCATGCTGCAGCCCGACTTCGGGACGTCCGTGGCGCTGCTGCTGATCGTCGGCAGCATGGTGTTCGCCGCCGGTCTGGACTACCGCATCCTGGCCGCAACCGTTCTGGCCGCTATTCCCGCTGCCTACATCGTGATCATGAGCGCCGAGTACCGACGCCGGCGGGTTCTGACGTTCCTGGATCCCTGGTCAGACCCGCTCGGCGACGGATTTCAGATCATCCAGTCGCTCATCGCGGTCGGAACGGGCGGCGTGTTCGGCAAAGGGCTGATGGGGGGAGTGCAGAAGCTGTTCTACCTGCCGGAGCCGCACACCGATTTCATCTTCGCGGTGATCGGCGAGGAACTGGGCCTGATCGGCGCGACCGCGGTGCTCCTGTGCTTCTGCGTCATCGCCTGGCGCGGACTGCGAATTGCGATGCGGGCCGAAGACTCGTTCGGTTCCTTCGTCGCGCTCGGCGCTGACGGTGATGATCGCGGTGCAGGCGCTGATCAACATGAGCGTGGTGATCGGGCTGCTGCCGAACAAGGGATTCCCGCTGCCGCTTGTCAGCTTTGGCGGATCGTCGCTGCTGATCAACCTGCTCGGCATGGGCGTACTGCTGAACATCTCGCAGCACGAGAGCCCGGTGAAGCGATGAAAGGCAATGCAGAATCGAGCTGCGCGGGTCGAAGCGAGAGCTTCACGGCTCGTGCGCCGTTGGCATTTGCATTTTGCATTGCGTGGACGGGTTCGAAGGTGCGTGCGTTGTCCGTCGTGATCGCCGGCGGCGGGACCGGTGGTCATCTGTATCCGGGGATCGCGGTCGCGCGCGAGTTGCTGGCCCGGGTGCCGGACGCGCAGGTGACGTTCGTCGGAACTGCCGGCGGGGATCGAGGCTCGCGTGATACCTCGCGAGGGCCTCGACGCTGGACATGATTCGCAGCGCGGGGTTGAAGGGGAAGTCGCTGCCGTCACGGCTACGCGGAATCGGCTCTGCTGCCGCTGAGCGCACTCGATGCGTGGCGGGTGCTGTCGCGTCGCCGCCCATCGGTCGTGCTTGGCGTCGGCGGCTACAGCTCCGGCCCGGTCGTGGCGCTCGCGGCGATGCGCGGAACTCCCGACGCTGCTGATGGAGCAGAACGCCGTGCCGGGCATCACCAACCGAATCCTGGCCAGGTTCGTCTATGCGGCTGCGGTGACATACGAGGAGAGCATTCCGTTTTTCGGCGAGCAAGGCGTTCATCGCCGGCAATCCGGTGAGAGCGGCGTTCTTCTCCACCTCCGCCGACGCTTCGGGGCGAGAGGGACCAACACCGAACGAACATGCGGAGGGTTATGACCAGCACGGCACGCCGCCCATGGCGGCTCGGGTCTTAGTCTTTGGCGGCTCTCAGGGCGCGCACGCGATCAACGTGGCCATGGTGGAGGCAGCGCCGCGGCTGGCAGCCGCCACACCACGACTGGCGATCACGCACCAGACAGGAGAGCGCGATCTGGAGATGGTCCGCGACGGGTACCGGCGCGCCGGCCTCGAAGCCAGGGTCGAGCCGTTCCTCTTCGCGATGGACCGGGAGATGAAAGCCGCGGACGTCGTCGTCAGCCGCGCCGGCGCTACGACGCTCGCCGAACTGATGGCCGCGGGCCGGCCGTCGCTGCTCATTCCGTTACCGACGGCGACCGACGATCACCAACGCAGGAACGCGGAGGCGCTGGTGCGGCAGGGTGCGGCGCGAATGCTCGAGCAGCGGGCGCTGACCGGCGAGCGGCTGGCGACCGAGATCCTCGCACTGGCGGGCGATGCGGGGCAGCTCGTGGCGATTGGTGACAAGGCTCGTGCCCTGGCGCGACCGGACGCGGCGCGGCTGATCGTCGACAAGCTGTTGGAGCTGGCGCGAACGGGTCGCGTGGCTGGCGACGGGCGGACGAACCAGAAGTAATGCTCGGGCGGACGCGGCGCATTCACTTCGTCGGGATCGGCGGCATCGGCATGAGCGGGATCGCCGAACTGCTCGCCAACCTCGGTTATCTGGTTACCGGGTCCGACGCGAAGCGGTCGGAGACGACGGCAAGGCTGGAGGCGAAGTTCGGAGTGACGGTGTTCGAGGGGCACGCCGCGTCGAACGTGGGCGAGGCGGACGTCGTGGTGTTCTCGTCGGCAGTGAAGCCGGCCAACCCGGAGATCGTGGAAGCGAAGAGCCGGAGCATCCCCGTCATCCCGCGTGCCGAGATGCTCGCCGAGCTGATGCGGCTGCGGTTCGCGATCACCGTCGCAGGGTCGCATGGCAAGACGACGACGACGTCGATGATCGCACTGGTGCTGGAGCAGGCCGGGCTCGATCCGACGGCCGTGATCGGTGGGCGCCTGAGCGCGTTCGGCAGCAATGCGCGGCTTGGACATGGTGACTTCATGGTGGCGGAAGCGGACGAGAGCGACCGGTCGTTCCTGATGCTGTGGCCGTCGATCGCGGTGATGACGAATATCGATCACGAGCACATGGAGAGCTACGGTACGTTCGCCGACCTGCAGCAGGCGTTCGCGGACTTCGCCAACAAGGTGCCGTTCTACGGTGGCGTGGTGGCCTGTGCCGATGACCCGAGTCTGGTGGCGGTGTTGCCGCGGCTTACGCGGAAGGTGGTCACCTACGGGCTGGTGAGCCGTGACGCCCACTACGTGGGCAGCGGCGTGGAGCTCGGCGGGTTCGGAGGCCGCTGTTTCGTCGAGCGACGGACGCACCACGGCCTCGAACGGCTGGGCATGCTCGAGCTCGTCGTGCCGGGTCGCCACAACCTGCAGAACGCGCTCGCCGCCGTCGCCGTCGGCGAATTCGTCGGACTTGATTTCAACCGGATCGCCGCCGCGCTGCGCGGATTCCACGGCGCCGAGCGCCGCTTCGAGCGACACGGCGAAGTGAACGGAGTGATGGTGATTGACGACTATGGCCACCATCCGACCGAAATCGCAGCGGTCCTCGCCGCCGCTCGCGCGACGCTCGGCCGCCGGCTGGTTGTCGCGTTCCAGCCGCATCGGTTCTCACGAACCCAGCAGCTGCTGCACGAGTTCGGCCCGTCGCTCAGGGACGCCGATGAAATCGTCCTGGCCGATATCTACGCTGCCAGCGAAGATCCGATTCCAGGCGTGACAGTCGAGGCGCTCGCGGATTCGATCGCACGTGGCAGTGGCCGGCCGGTTCGCATCGCCAAACAGCTGGACGACGTGGTGGCGACAGTGGCTCACCTCGCGCAGCCGGGCGACGCGGTGATTACGCTCGGGGCTGGCTCGATTGGGTCCCTGCCCAAGCGTTTGCTCGCAGCCCTCAAGGATCGGACAGGCGGTCACTGATGCCGGTTGCGGCTCCAGCGGACAAGCGCTTCCGGCGCGCACACGTCAGTCCCGCGAAGCGGGTCAGGCTACGCGACGCGTGGCCTCGGCTGGTTCGACTGACGGTTGCGTGCGCGTTGGGGATCGCCGCCGTGTATTTCGTGACGGACCGCGTGATCTCGGCCGAGTCGTTGACGATTTCCAAAATCACCGTCAGCGGTAACGTGCGGATGTCGCGTGGCGAAGTGATCGCGCTGCTCGACGGCCTGCGCGGCGCCAACATGTTGACGGCCGATCTCGATTCGTGGCGCCGCAAGCTGCTTGGATCGCCCTGGGTGTCCGAGGCAGCTATCCGCCGCGAGTTTCCGGGGACGGTGGCCGTGACCATCAGCGAACGCCAGCCGCTCGGAATCGGCCGCATCAGCGACAGCCTGTATCTCGTCGACAGCCGGGGCGTCGTCATCGATGAGTACGGTCCGAACTACGCCGACGTCGACTTGCCGATTATCGACGGGCTGGGAGGCCACGCGGGCGCCGACCGGCTCCTCGTCGACGAGATGCGCGCGGCGCTGGCCGGACGTTGTCTGAGCGATCTCGCGACCACGCCCGACCTCGCGCGGCGGGTGTCGCAGATCGATGTCTCCGACGCTCACGACGTCGTGCTGATCCTCAAGGACGACACCGTACTTGTCCGCGTCGGCGAGGACCATTTCGCAGACCGGGTGCGGGCATATCTGGAATTGGCAGAGGCGCTTCGTGCACGCATTCCGGACATCGACTACGTCGACCTGCGGTTCGACGAGCGGATCTACGTGCGGCCTCAGGCCACCCGGACGAAGCCGCAGCAAGCTCAGAAGGGATCGGGCGGGTAATGGCCAAGAGAGAACGGTATATCGTCGGGCTCGACGTCGGGACGTCGACTGTATGCTGCGTGGTCGGCGAGAGCCTGGACGATGGCAGCCTCGATGTGGTCGGGATCGGCGTCGCCGAGTCACGTGGGATCAAACGGGGCGTCGTCGTCAATCTGGAGGCGGCCGTCGAGTCGATCAAGAAGGCGGTGGAAGAGGCCGAGCTGATGGCCGGCATCGAAATCGACTCCGTACACCTGGCCCTGTCGGGACCGCACGTGAAGGGATTCAATAGTCGCGGAGTGATCGCGGTGGCCGGCAAGACTCGCGAGATTTCGCGCGACGATGTCCGGCGCGCCATTGACGCGGCAAAAGCCGTGGCGCTGCCGACAGGCCGGGAAATCCTGCATGTCCTGCCGCAGGACTTCGTCGTGGACGAGCAGGACGGGATCGGCGCGCCCGTCGGGATGACGGGCGCCCGCCTCGAGGTCAACGTTCACGTCGTGACCGGTGCGGTCTCGTCGACGCAGAATATCGTGGCCTGCGTGAACCGGGCCGGGGTTGCGGTGGTCGATACGGTGATCGAGCAGCTGGCGGCGTCGGAGGCGGTCCTCACCCAGGACGAAAAAGAATTGGGCGTAGCGCTGGTTGATGTGGGCGGCGGGACCGCGGATGTGGCAATCTTCGAGCGCGGCAGCCTGTGGCATACCGGGGTCATCGCCGTCGGCGGTGATCACTTCACCAACGACATAGCCGTAGGTCTGCGGACGCCGATTCCGGATGCGGAGAAGGTCAAGCGAAAGAACGGATGCGCCTTGTCATCCATGGTTGACGAAGACGAGACGATCGAGGTCGCCAGCGTGGGTGGCCGCAAGCCGCGGCTGATGGCGCGCCGCATCCTCTCGGAGATCCTGCAACCACGGGCCGAGGAGATTTTTCACCTTGTGTGGGATGAGATTCGGCGGGCCGGATATGAGAAGTCACTTAACTCAGGGATCGTGCTGACCGGCGGTGGCGCGATTCTGGAAGGGATGCCGGAAATCGCCGAACAGATCTTCGACCTGCCGATCCGGCGCGGCTCGCCGATCGGTGTGGGCGGACTGGCGGATCACGTGAGCAGCCCGGAGTTCGCCACCCCCGTCGGGCTGGTCCTGTATGCGCACCGGAACCGTGCACCCGTCGAGCGTCGCAGTTCGAACGCGCTGGTGCGCATGCGCGGTGCGCTGCGCGGAATTTTTCGAGAATTCTTTTGAGGGGAAAACCAGACCGGGTCTGGTTTTCTGAGGTAAAAACCAGACCCGGTCTGGTTTTCAGGACGTAGATGCCCTGCAGCCCAGGCCAGGAGGACACATGAAAGATTTCGACGGTCCCAACGGACGCGATGAGAAGCTTCGACTGACGCTTGACGGTGAGGCGCGCCGCGGCGCGAAGATTAAAGTCGTCGGCGTTGGCGGCGGCGGCAGCAATGCCGTGAATCGAATGGTGGAAGTCGGGTTGGGTGGCGTCGAGTTCATCGTCGCGAACACCGACCTGCAGGCCCTCGATCACAATCGCGCCGGGGTCAAGCTGCAGATCGGTCACAAGCTGACCAAGGGGCTGGGCGCCGGCGCCGACCCGAACATCGGCCGGCAGGCGGCGCTCGAGGACACCGACAACATCATTCAGGCGCTCTCGGGTGCCGACATGATCTTCGTTACCACCGGCCTCGGCGGCGGCACCGGAACTGGGGCGGCGCCGGTCATCGCCAGCCTGGCGAGCGAACTGGGCGCGCTGACGATTGCGGTGGTGACGAAGCCGTTCGGGTTCGAAGGGCAAGAAGCGTCGGATGCACGCCGAAGCCGGACTCGAGGCGCTTCGCGAGTGCGTGGACACGATCATCACCATTCCGAACGAGCGATTGCTGTCCATCATCGACCGCAAGACGCCGATGAGCGACGCCTTCGGGATGGCCGACGACGTCCTGCGGCAGGCGATTCAGGGGATCTCCGACCTGATCCTCGTGCCCGGGCTCATCAATCTCGATTTCGCCGACGTGAAGACGATCATGTCGGGTATGGGCGTCGCGATGATGGGAACCGGCATGGCGGACGGCGAGGGTCGCGCCCTGCAGGCAGCTCAGCGCGCCGTGTCGAGTCCGCTGCTCGAGGACAGTTCCGTTAACGGGGCGCGCGGCGTGATCATCAACGTCACCGGCGGTCCGGACCTGTCGTTGATGGAAGTCAACGAGGCCTCGTGCGTGATCCAGGAGGCGGCGCACGAGGACGCCAACATCATCTTCGGCGCAGTCGAAGACCCCTCGCTGGTCGGCAAGGTCAAGATCACCGTCATCGCGACCGGGTTTGAGCGGAAGAGCGCGATCCGGAGTGTTCCTCCAGTGGTGACGCAGACACCCGTCGATCTGTCGAACTACACCGCGCACCTGGGTCGGACCGCCGACGGGAGTGGTGCTGCTTCCGGTCAACATGCGTCCGCTCACGACCCCGGTATGGGTCTGGACAACCCTTACGCCGGAAACGGTCAAGGCAGGCAGGCGTCGTACGCGCAGCCGTCGGTCGTGGTCAGCCGCCGCCAGCCGGTCGACGTCTCGCTCCCGATTGCCGTGAACGGCGGCAGTCAGAGCGCGGGCCGCACCGACGATTCGCAGATCGACTTCTCACAGCCGCTCGACGTGCCCGCGTTTCTTCGCCGGCAGAACTGAGCGGGACTCGCGTCGCCGGGTCTGCCGCGCCAGACCCGGACGCCGTGCCACGGTCCGCGGCCGAAGGACCGGTGCGTTGCCGCACGTGCTGCGGCGACCGGGAGGCAGCAGCCTGTGCGGAACGGGTTTGCGCTCGAGTGCAGCCTCGGAACCGGGCGCCGGCAACAGGCTTCGGCCTCGGCTGGCGTCTGGTGCGCCGTTTCCACCGTTCATCGGACGTCAGTAGCCCGTTTTCGACAGTCGCCTCGCATGGCGCCTCCTCACCGCGTACACTAGAACCACCCCCGGCCGTCGCGATCGGCGACGCCTGAGTCGCAGTACCACCACCATATGAAGGTCCAATCGCAGCGCGAGCGTGCTCGTCAACTCCTGGCGAAGGAGGTGGGATTCGTGCGCAAACCGCACGGCGGGCGGCTGCGCGTGGCCCTCGCGTTCCCGAACACGTACTTCGTCGGGATGTCGAACCTCGGGTTGCAGACGGTGTACAAGCTCTTCAACGCCGAACCCGATATCGTCTGCGAGCGCGTCTTCCTGCCGCCGAAGACCGAACTGCAGGCGCAGCTTGCGTCCGGCGAGCCGCTCATCACCATCGAATCGCAGACGCCGGTCCGTGACTTCGACGTGTTCGCCTTCTCCGTGTCCTTCGAATGGGACTACACCAACGTGTTGACGATGCTCCGCCTGGCGGGGATCCAGCCGTGGGCCGAACGACGCACCCATCACGACCCGCTGATCGTCATCGGCGGGGCCGTTACCTTCGTCAATCCCGAACCACTCGCTCCGTTCGCCGACGTGATCGCTGCAGGCGAGGGTGAAGTGCTGATCCCATCGTTGCTTCAGGCGTTTCAGTCCGCGTCCGACCGCAGCGATCTGCTTTCCCGCCTGGCTCAGGCGCGTGGGTTCTACATCCCGTCGTTCTACGACGTTCATTATTCGGCGACCGGCCAGCTCGAGGCGTTCGTGCCGCGTGAGGGCACCGGAGCGCCGGCCGTCGTGAAGAAAGCAGCGCTGAAGACGACCGACGCTGTCGATCCCCCGGCGACGACGATCTTCACGCCGGACACCGAGTTTGGTTCGCGTTTCCTGGTCGAAGTGGTGCGCGGCTGCGCGAACCTGTGCCGCTTCTGCTGGGCCGGTTACAACTACCTGCCCGTGCGTGCGTTTCCGAAGGAGCGCATCCTCGAACTGGCGAGCCGGGCGCAGCCATATTCGAATCGCGCCGGCCTGGTGTCGATCGCGCTGTGCGACCATCCGCAGATCGAGGAGATCCTGACGGCACTCGTGGACATGGGCTTCGGCATCAGCCCGGCGTCACTGCGGTTGGACGATCTCACGCCGACGATTCTCCGGCTGCTGCGACAGAGCGGCGAGAAGACGGTCACGATAGCCCCGGAGACCGGATCGGATCGGTTGCGGCGCGTCATCAACAAGACCGTGACCAACGACGAAATTTTCTCGGCGGCCGAGATGATTTTTGCGAGCGGCATGGAGAACCTGAAGCTGTACTTCATGATCGGGCTCCCGACGGAAACAGACGACGACCTGACGGCCATCCGCGACATGACGCTGCAGCTCCGCGACACGATGATGCAGCACGCGCGCGCACGCGGCCACGTCGGTCGTATCGTCGCCAGCGTCAACCCGCTGGTGCCCAAGCCGGCCACCGCCTATCAATGGCTGCCGATGGAATCGGACCAGTCGATCGATCGGAAGATCAAGCGTCTGCGCCAGCTGGTCGCCGGCATCGACAACGTCTACTTCACGATCAAATCGGAGCGGCACTCTTTTTACCAGGCGCTGCTGTCGCTCGGCGATCGTCGCGTCGCCCCGGCCATCGAGGCGGCGGAACGGAACGGGGGCAACTGGCGCGCCGCCGTGGCGGAAACCGGCGTCGATGCCGACTACTTCGTGTTCCGGGACCGCAGCGATGACGCCGTGCTGCCCTGGGACATCATCGACGGCGGCATGAAGTCCACGTTCTTCCGGGCCGAGTTCGACAAGGCGCTGCGGGAAGAATGGACGCTGCCGCCGAAGCGGCAGAAGGAAAACGCCAGGCTGCTGCCGGTGCTTCAATAATTCAGAATTCAGAATTCAGAATTCAGAAACCAATTAGAGGCGAGGGCGAGGCAGTCTCGCTGCATTCTGAATTTGCATTTGCATTCTGAATTACGAAGACACTGCCGCATTCTCCTCGAACTCCGCGTAGGCCTGCAGGATCAGCTCGCGCACCTTGTCATGCGCCGTGGCGTCACCGTTGGACTGGGCGCAGCAGCGAGAACGATCGTCGTTCGCCGTTCACTGAGTACTGACGCGCCGGGAAGGTGACGTTGCGGCCGCCGCCCTTCGCACGGCTCTCCCACACGGCGAAGCCAATCAGCTTGAGCCCTTCCAGCAGCCCTTCGGTGAAGTGCAGTTCGGCGTCCGCCAGCTTGCCCGGCGGGCTGTTCTTGTCGTTGGGAGCAATCTTCACGACCATCACATCCTCCGCCGACAGTTCGAGCAAAGCCGCCGCCGGTCCACGGCGATGCCGGTTGTGACTGCAAGCGCAGAGGAACGAACATGTTGCGGTCGCGCCTCCAATGGGACGATCGGGCTGCATGTGGAAAGCGTCAACGGGCGTGGCACTGTCTCAGTTTGAAGCCTGAGGTAGTGTCTCAGTTCGCATGAGCGGCCGGGACTAACATTTAGGACTGCTCGATTAATTCCAGCACGTCGCGCATGTCCCACACGCGATCCAACATTGACGATGACGCAGCCGATGATTTGCCCAAAATGCTCCGGCGAGATGGAAAACGGATTCATGATCGAACACGGATACGGTCCCGGAGAGCAACAGGTGAGGTGGGTCGAGGGCGAGCCAATTCCTCGGTTCTGGTCCCGTGGTGTGAACCTGGAGGGGCGAGAGCCCCTGCCAGTGACGACGTTCCGATGCGAGGGCTGCGGCTATCTTGAATCGTTCGCGACACAGACCTAACTATCCATAGCTTGAGCTTTATCCGCTCAACCGAACTGAGACACTACCACGGGCGTTGGCGCGCCTGATGGTGGCAACTCAGTTGGCGATCAGCTTCAGTGTCGCTCGTTGGAATTCTCCGTCGAGGAGACCGATGGCCGACTGGTTGAGGGTCAGTCGCGCCTGGTTGTGGAACGTGACTCGGCCGGCTACGGCGGGTGGCTCGAGCTGCATCAGTCGCAGCGACAGCGTCACGCTGTTGTGCGGAAGGATGACCGCACCCACCGGATCGTCGGTGTGCATCTCCTTCCACTCGGAGATGGTAGGCACCAGCAGGTGTGTGGCCCCGGCACGCAGCGCGCTGGCTGCGGCGTTCATCTCGTCGACTGAAACCACGGGCTCACCGACCGCGCGGCGATAGAGGTCATACCTGATCCCCGGCACCGGGCGGGCGACTGCAAGCTGCGCGGTCGGAAATCGTTGCCTGACGATGGCCAGGATCCGATCGGCGACGGCTGCCCGTATCACGGCGAAGTCGCGACCCACATTTCCAGGTTCGCTGGGCCGGACGACTGGTGCAAGCACGAACACCGGGCCGTTCGTCGGCGCTGCGGTGCCTACGGGGGCGAGGTTCCAGGTCACGGACCTGGCGGCGCAGCCCGCACCGAGGAGCACGACAACCAGAGATGCGTGCCACAATTTCCAGACGGGTGTTGCGGGTCGATGGGTGACTTTCAGATACTCGAACTGGATCACGTTCAACTGGCGATGCCCGATGGACAGGAACACCTGGCGCGCGCCTTCTATTCCGACGTGCTGGGGCTGACCGAGGAACCGAAGCCGGCGAATCTTGCCGCCCGCGGGGGCGTGTGGTTCCGCGGGGGCGGGGCCCGCCTGCACCTCGGCGTCGAACGCGAGTTCCGGGCCGCGCGTAAGGCGCACCCCGCCCTTATCGTTCGTGGTCTCGCCGAACTGGCAGTCAGGTGTCGCGATGCCGGGTTCGAGCCGGTCGTCGACGAACCGCTGCCAGGGTTCGACCGTTTCTATGTCTTCGACCCCTTCGGCAACAGGCTGGAGTTGCTCGAGCCAGTTGAGGAGCGCTAGCCGGCGCGTTCGCGGATCAGCAGCACGTGGGCGATCGCCAGCTCCTGTGAATGCGTGATCGTCAGAAGGGACCCGGTCGCCCCCATCTTTTCCGCCCGGGCGGCGGCGCCTCCGTGAAACTGCAACTGTGGTGGCCCTCCCGGCCGACGCACGACTTCGATTCCGGTCCAGTAGACACCGCGGGAATGGCCGGTGCCGAGCGCTTTCATCGCCGCCTCCTTCGCGGCAAATCGCGCCGCGAACGAGGACGCCGCATCGCGCTTGCGACGGCAATAGGCGATTTCGCCCTCGGTAAAGATTCGTTGGACGAAACGTTCGCCGAATCGCTCGATCGTCTCGGCAATCCTCTGAATTTCCGTGGCGTCGAGTCCTGTCCCGATGATGTCCATGCGATCCTGATCGTATGATGCCGGAGCCGCCCGCGGCGCAGCCCGCGCTTCCGTTCGGTTCCCGAGCCGTTCTACTGGACCACCGAGTCGTGGGGAAGTGCATTGCGCTGCGCTCCCCTTCAGCGCATCGCGCCGCATCTGTTCACGACGCGTCAACTGCGGTTAACGGACCCCGGCGATCTGGACCGTCTCGCCGTCGCGCTCGGTGCCGAGCGGGTGTCGATGGTCACGCAGGTGCACCGGGCAGACGTGGTCATCCGGCGCAAGGGAATGCGCGGGGAGGATCGCCCCGAAGCCGATGTCCTCGTGTCTGACGATCCCCAGACCGCGATTGCCGTACGCGCCGCCGACTGCGTCCCCATTCTGCTGGCCGATCCGATGACCGGAGCAGTTGGCGCGGTCCACGCGGGGTGGCGTGGGACGGCCGCTCGGGCCGCGGGTGCCGCCGTGGACGCGATGCGGAATGCGTTCGGATCGGAGGCGGAAAACCTGGTCGCGGCGATCGGGCCCAGCATCGGGCCGTGCTGCTACGAGGTGGGCTCGGAACTGGTCGATGCGTTTGCCGCAGCCGGTCACGAGCGGTATCTGATTGAACGCTGGTTCCTCACCCGTCCAAGTGGGCGGGCGTCGCGGGAACGGGCGCCGTTGCAGCTCGATGTCGCCGGCGCGAACCGCGATCAGCTGGCATTGGCTGGGGTGCCTCAGCAGAACATTCATCTGTCCGCTCTCTGCACAGCTATGAACCTGGGTGTTCTGACTTCGTTCAGAGCGGAAGGCGAGCGGGCGACGCGAATCGCCGGCGTGATTGTGGCGCGGCGGTTAGAGGGTCCCGCCGGTATCTTCTGAAGAATTGTCGGACTCGCCCCGGGCCGCGTCGGTGCGCCGATCCTCCTGAGATGCGGGCTGGCGGTAATCCGGCCAGAAATCGCGCCGGCGCATCGAACGCTCCGCGTGCATGCGCACGGCCTCAGACTCGCGACAGACCTGGTCGACCCGCTCGATCAGGTGCTGTATCTCCTCCCACGACGGTGGCTTCGGCTCGCCGGTTCCCATCTCACCGTTGAACGGAGCAAGATCCCTGCCCAATCGGTACTCCGCAATTAGCTCATGGCTCGGGCCGGTTTGCGGTTGCCTCATCCATAGCTTCGTTGCAGAGGCGATCGGCTTCCTTGTTCAGCTCGCGCCGGACGTGCTCGAACGTGACCTGCCCCACCACGCGCGCGAGTCGCTTCGCCTCTTCGTAGAGCGGCAGCAGACCGGGATGCTTGACGCGGTACACCCCCTTCATCTGCTTGACCAGCAGTTCGGAATCGGCCCTGATGTGCAGCTTGGAGATGCGGTGCTCGACGGCCCACCGGAGTGCGGCGAGCAACCCGTTGTATTCGGCGACGTTGTTCGTGCAGTGCGGAATGAACCCCTTCACTTCGACTGCCGGACGGTCCGGTAACGTGATGTACGCACCGAACGCGGCAGGTCCCGGATTGCCGCGTGAGCCGCCGTCGATGTTGGCGATCGCGCTGGTCGGGCGGTCCCGTGGCACGCTGTCGTCGAACAACGAGCCTTGGGAGGAGTCACTCATTTGTGATTTGTGATTTGTGATTTGTGATTGGCGATTCACGACGCGCGATTCAGGACGGACGCCACGGCTCTGTCAATTCCAAATCGCGAATCACAAATCACAAATCGCAAATCACAAATCGCACGGGTCACCTAGGCCGGTCCGGTACGGACGATTGGCTGTTCTATCGGCGGCGGTGGGGGGACGTAGTAGAGAATCCGCTGGCAGCTCTCGCACTGGATGATCTGTTCGTTGGTCCGCACCTGCTGGAACACGGGCGGGCGCAGGCGGACGTGGCAGGCGGAGCACAGTCCGTCGCGGGTGGCCGTCGTCACGGCTGTGCCCTTTCTCACCCGTGAGACCTGCTCGAAGAGGGCAACCAGGCGCGGCTCCGTGCTGGCGACGATATCGGCGCGCTGCTGCGTGGCGCGAGCCAGTGACGCTTCGACGCTGGCCAGGTCTTCGGCGAGCGTCTTCTTCTCGGCCTCGACCTGTTTCTGCTGCGTGTTGAACGTCGCTTCCGCGCTTTTGACCTCCGCCGCAACGGCATCGGCCTCGACCATGCGTTCGATGACGCGCTCTTCGGCCGCCCCCATCTCGTGCTGCGCGGTTTCGATCTCGTGACCCAGGGCCTGATACTCGCGATTGGTCTTCACCGCCGCCTGCTGATCGCGGAACTTCGACAGGCGCCCCTGGTACATGGCGACGTCTTTCTCTAAGGCGCGTCGCGTCTCCTGGTTGTCGGTGAACCGTTTTCTGGCGAGGTCGAGCGCCACGCGCGCTCCGCTCAGCCGGGCGTCGGCGTCGGCTACCCGCTGCGGATGCGTGGCGATCGCACTCTTCGCCTCGGCGATCTGGGTTTCGATGTGCTGAAGCTTGACAAGGGACTCGAGGGCGGGCGACATCAGAAATGCAAAATGCAAAATGCGAAAGGCAAACGCTGAGAGACAGCGCAGCAGCGAGGGTTCGTCGCTGCGTTTACCACTTCAACCACCCGCGCCAACGCTTTGCATTTGTCATTTCGCCTTTTGCATCCAACGCGAAGCGTTGAGTGGGCCCGCCTGGATTCGAACCAGGGACCAACCGATTATGAGCCGGCCGCTCTAACCGCTGAGCTACGGGCCCCCCCTAGGAGCTGCGCTCCCAAGTTAGAAGTCAGAAGTTCGAAGTCGAAAGTAAGTTCGAAGTTCCTACTTACTCCTAACTTCCTACTTACTTCTAACTTCCTACTTCCAACTTTTAACTTCCTAAGTACGTCCTTCCAGGAATGCCTTGAGCTTGCGGCTCCTGGACGGGTGGCGCAGCTTGCGGAGCGCCTTGGCTTCGATCTGACGGATCCGCTCGCGGGTCACGGCGAAGTTCTGCCCGACCTCTTCGAGCGTGTGCTCGCTGCCGTCGCCGACGCCAAACCGCATCTTGATCACCTTCTCCTCACGCGGCGTCAGCGTCTTCAGGACCGCCTCCGTCTGTTCCTTGAGATTGAGGTTGATGACGGCTTCTGCCGGCGACACGATGTTGCGGTCCTCGATGAAGTCGCCAAGATGCGAATCTTCCTCTTCGCCAATCGGCGTCTCGAGGGAGATCGGCTCCTGCGCGATCTTCAGGACCTTGCGCACCTTGGCGACGGGGATGTCCATCCGCTTGGCGATTTCCTCCGACGTCGGTTCGCGGCCAAGCTCCTGCACCAGCGCCCGCGAGGTGCGAATCAGCTTGTTGATCGTCTCGATCATGTGCACCGGGATGCGAATCGTGCGTGCCTGGTCGGCAATGGCGCGCGTGATGGCCTGACGGATCCACCAGGTCGCGTACGTCGAGAACTTGTAGCCGCGGCGATATTCGAACTTGTCGACCGCCTTCATCAGGCCGATGTTCCCTTCCTGAATCAGGTCGAGGAACTGCAGGCCGCGATTGGTGTACTTCTTCGCGATCGAGACCACGAGGCGGAGGTTGGCTTCGACCAGCTCCTTTTTCGCCTGCTCGGCTTGCGCCTCGCCGCGCTGGATGACTTCGATCGTCCGGCGGAGACGCTCCGGCGTCTCCTCCAGATCGTCGGTCATCTGCTTGACGATCGTCTTGATGTCCTTGAGCCGCTTGAGGAGGTTCTTCTTCTCCTCTTCCTTCAGCTTCGGCCCCTTGACCTTCACCCGCGGATTGAGCACGCGCTCGACGCTGTCGGCCTCGCGCTGCACGCGCTGGACCGCGTCGACGGCGTCCTTCACTTCCTCGATGAGGCGGCGCTTGATCGTCTCGGTGAACTCGATCCGGCGGATGGATCGCGATACGTCGATGCGCGCGCGCAGCGTCCTCCAGCGGGCGCGGCGGTACTTTGCCTTTTCCTTGCGGGGAACGCTCTCCAGCTTCTCGGCCAGCTTCACGAAATTGACGCGCGTCTTGCGCACGTCCTCGATCTGCTCGAGGACCTCGACCTTGCGTTCGTCGATGACCTCTTCGGTGATCTCCTCGTCGCTGAAGATGACCAGCTCGCGCACCGTGCGTTCACCCGCCCGCAGCTGATCGCCCATGATCAACATCCGCTTGGCGATCGTCGGTGTGCGGGAGATGGACTTGATGACGGCGAGCTTGCCGCGTTCGATGCGCTTGGCAATCGCCACTTCGCCTTCGCGGGTCAGCAGCGGGACGGTGCCCATCTCGCGGAGGTACATGCGGACGGGGTCGTTGGTCTTGTCGAGGGCGCCCGGGGTCAGGTCCAGTTCGGGACCGTCCTCAGAGCCATCACGATCGAAGTCCTTGTCGCCGCGGTAGGCCTTGTCGGAATCGACGATCTCGATGCCCGCACTGCCAAAGGCGTTGAACAATTCGTCGAGATCTTCCGCCGAGGTGATCTCCGACGGCAGCAGCTCGTTGATCTCGTCGTACAGGAGATATCCCTTCTCCTTGCCGACGGTGATCATCTGGCGTACTTCGTCGTAACGTTCTTCGATGGACAAGGCCTGAACCTCCGAAACCGCTATTAAGGCACCGGCGCGTCGTGGCGTCCGGTTCGTCGGGTCCGCTCCGCGGAACCCGGCCTACACCCCTCCGAGACTGCCGCGCAGGCCCGGGGCTGCATCAAATTCCGCGATCCGCTGCTGCAGATCATGCTTTCGCACCAACAGTGCGTTGATTTCCTCACCGTGGTCGGCCGCCCCGAGCTGCTGCAACCGATCGATTTCGCGCTGCACGGCGCCGCGCTCCCGTTCGTAACGCGTGCGCCGCAGCGCGCGGACACAGTCCTCCGCCTGGTGGACGGGCGGCTCGGTTTCGCTCGCAATGGCCGTGACGAGCTGGGCCTCCCCCATGCTTAGACGCTCGAGCAGCACTGACGGTGAGAAACTGCTATCTTCATCCAGTTTTCGCACAAGATCCAGCACCGAGCGGGTTGAAAGTGCATCAAAATCTGCGACGTCGAGCGAACGGATCGCGCGTCAAACAGCGTGCCGGGTCGTGGACCAGGAACCAGATCAACCCTTTTTCCGCCTTGGTGACCCGGTTCAAGCTGGGCAGTTCCAGCCGCGCCACGGTCGTTTGCCGCTGCACCGCCGCCCTCCGAATCTCCGCCCGCACGACTTCGTCCGTCACCCGCGCCTTGAACGCCAGGCGATCGCCGAACCGATCGCGCATGGCCGCATCAGGAATACGACTGGCAACCGGCAGCATTTCACTGAGAAGTTTGACCCGCCCTTCGTCGGTGTTCAGGTTCAGCCCGCGTGCCGAGCGGTCAAGGAGGTATTCCAGATACGGTTGTGACTGAGGAGGCGATCAGCGTAGCCCTGACGGCCGTGACGCCGGACGAACGTGTCGGGATCTTCGCCTGCGGGCAGGATCGCGACGTTCACGTCGAATCCTGCGCTGACCAGCATTTCACAGGATTTCGCAGCCGCTCCCTCACCCGCGGCGTCCGGATCGAAGCTCAGGACGACCTTGCTCGTGAACCGGCGCAGCTGCTGGACCTGCTGCGGGGTCAGGGCCGTACCGCACGACGCGACGACCGATTGGTAGCCGGCCTGGAAAAGCTGGGCGAAGTCGAAGTAGCCCTCGACGAGGACGGCGAAGCCACCCTGGCGGATGGCGGTCTTGGCCAGGTTCAGCCCATACAGCGTCCGGCTCTTCGAGTAGATCGGCGTTTCTGGCGAGTTCAGGTATTTCGCTGGCTGGTCGGCGTCGAGCGCCCGACCCGCCGAACGCGATGACCGAGCCGGTATCCCGGCAGATCGGAATCATCAGCCGGTTACGAAACCGGTCCATGACACTGCCATCTTCGCGCTGCACCGTCAGGCCGGCGCGCATCAGGAGCGCCGGCGAGTACCCCTGGTTGCGAAGCGCCTGCGTCAGGCCGTCGCGCGTGGGCGGCGCGAAGCCCAGACCAAGCGCCGCGCTGGTCTCCTCGCGTCAGCCCGCGCTCCGTAATGAGCTTGCGGATGCGCGTGCCGGCCGGTGAGGCGAGCTGGTCGCGAAACCAGGCGGCCGCGACCTCGTGGATCTTGAGGAGGCTCTCGCGCTCCGCTGTGCCGGCCCGATGTTCTTCGGACTGCTCGGGCTCGGGCAGCGTCATGCCAAAGCGTTGCGCCAGCTGCTTCACCGCGTCCATGAACCCGAGCTTCTCGTGGAGCTCGATGAACTTGATCACGTCCCCGCCGGCCTGGCAGCCAAAGCAGTGGAAGAACCCCTTGTCGCGGTCAACGGTGAAGGAGGGCGTCTTCTCGCCGTGAAACGGACAGAGTCCCTTGTATTTCGTCCCCGCCTTCTTCAACGACACGTAATCCTGAATCACCGTGACGATGTCGGCGTGCTGTTTCAGCTCCTCGATGAACGCGGTCGGGTAGAGGGCCAACTAGAACTCCCAACTCCCAATGGCGTTGCTTGCCCAACTGCCAACGGTGGCTCTAGTCGGCAGGCTGATATGTGTGCAGCGAGATCCTTTGGGAGTTGGGAGTTGGCTCGCGGATCTGTTGGGAGTTACCACGTCAGTCCTTCAGCTCCACGATCGTCGCGCCGCCGCCGCCCTGATTCTGAGGCGCGGTCGAGATGCGGGCGACGAGGGGATGGTCCTTCAGGAAGTCGGCGACGGCGCGGCGTAGTTGCCCGGTGCCGTGACCGTGGACAATGCGCAGCTCCCGCTGATCGGAGATGGTCGATTCGTCGATGAACTTGTCGAGACGGTCCAGCGCTTCGTCCACCGTGCAGCCGATGACGTTCAGTTCGGAAAGGGACCCCTCCCGCGGGGCCAGATCGACGCTGACGTGAATCTTGCCGGAGCCGCCGGGGCTGCTGCGCGAGCCCCGGCCGACAGCATCGTTGTCGGTCTCGTGGGACGGGCCTCGCGTAGCAGCCCCGGCACCCGCGGAGCCGCCGACGCTGGTGCCGACGACACGCAGATCCTTCACCGCAGCGCGCAAGCGCTTTCCACGGACATCGACCTCCGCCTGCTTGCCGTGGATCTCGACGACCACGCCTTCCAGTCCCAGGCCGCCGACCGCGACGCGCGAACCGACCGCCACCGGTGCTGACGGCACCGGCGGGACGGCGACGCTGGTCGCCGTGGTGCCGTCCTTCACGCGCCCCATGATGTCGTCGAGTGCCGCTCGCGCATCTGCGCGGACCGCGCCGGTATCGCCCGTCGTGATCCCGGCAGCGCGGACTGTATCGCCCGTGCGCAGACGCACCGCCGCCTGCTCGGACAGCTGGGCGGCGCGGGTCTTCAGCCCTTCGATGACGGTGTCGATCTCCTTGCGGGCCTGCCGGACCTGCTCGTCGACCTTGGCGTCGATCCGGCGGCGAAGCGCGGCCTCGCGATCGCGCAGCGACTCCTCACGCGTACGAAGCTGACGCTCCGATTCGGCGACCGCCATGCGTTCCTTCATGGCCGCCCGCCGGTCTTCCTGGAGCCGGTGGAGCTCCTGATCCATTCTGGCCAGATGCTCGGCCAGCTGTTTTTCCCGCTCGCTGAGATTGTTGCGCGCTGCCGCGATCACCGAGGGTGGCATGCCGTGCCGCGCGGCGATTTCAATCGCGAGGCTGCGCCCGGGTGAACCGTAGACGAGGCGATAGGTCGGCGCAAACGTGCCCGGGTTGAAGCCGAATGCCGCGCTGATCACACCGTCGGTCGTCGAGGCGTACGACTTGAGCGAATCGTAGTGCGTGGTGGCCACGAGATGAGCGCCGCGCTGGCGGAAATGGTCGATCACCGCGGTGCCGAGCGCGCCCCCTTCCGCCGGATCGGTGCCTGCTCCGACTTCATCGAGCAGGACGAGCGCGGGGAGCCGCAGGTTGCGATCCATCGACACGACATTGGTGATGTGGGCCGAGAAGGTGCTGAGGCTTGCCGAGATCGACTGCTCGTCACCGATGTCGGCAAACATCGACTTGAAAACCGGGAGCCGCGAGCCCGTTTCGACCGGCAGATGGAGTCCGGCCTGTGCCATCGCGACGAACAGGCCTGCCGTCTTGAGCGCGACCGTCTTGCCGCCGGTGTTCGGCCCCGTGATGACGAGGATCCGGTTTGGCGCGGACAGCAGAACGTCGACCGGCACCGGTTCTCTTAATTCAACCGGGTTGAATTTTTCGGAATTCGTAAAATTCAACCCGGTTGAATTAAGACGCTGCTGCACTCGACCCATCAGCAGCGGATGACGGGCCCCGTGCAGCTCGAACGACCCGTCTTGCGAGATGCCCGGCTCGATCCCCCCGACCATCTGCGACAGACGCGCTCGCGCCTGAATCACATCGAGTTCGGTCGCCACCGTGACCGTGCGCGCGAGGTCGTCCGGCCGGCCGCGAAAATTGTCGGTGAGCGCCAGCAGGATGCGCCGCACTTCCTCCGCTTCCTGTTCCTCGAGCGCCACGATGTCGTTGTTGACCTCGATGGTCTCGAGCGGTTCGACGTAAAGACTGGCGCCGCTGGCGGAGCCGCCGTGCACGATTCCCGGGATCGAATGACGATGTTCGGCACGAACCATCAGGACGAATCGGCCGTTCCGGTCGGTGACCACCTGATCCTGCAAGTACTTCGACGTGTCACGCCCGCGGACGAATGAATCGAGCGTGCTGCGGAGTTTCGCTTTCTGCCGCCGCAGGCGCTCACGGATGCTGGCCAACGCCGGAGTCGCGTTGTCGGCGACGTCGCCGGACGGATCGATCTTGCGACGCACGTCAGCGATCTCGCCTTTGAACGACGCGGCGGTGGCGACGAGACCGGCCAGGATCGGAAAGCCGATCAGCTTCTGGACCGCGTGGCGTGACTGCTCGACCGACTCGAGGTACTCGGACAGGCCAAGCAGACGGAGCGGCTCGAGCGCCCGGCCGTCGACGTTGAGCGATTCGAGGATCGTTTCGAGGTCCGACGGTGCGCGGAGCGGAAAGCCGGGATAGTCCGCGAGGAACCTCACGCCCTCTGTCGTCGCACGAAGCGTCGCAATCACCTGCGCCGGATCGGTGAGGGGATGGAGCTGTGTCAGCCGATCGCGCCCCGGAGGGGTGACGGCGAGGCCGGCGACCACGGAGACGATCCGGTCGAATTCGAGCGCTCTGAGCGTACCGGCGTGCATGAAGGAACCACTCAGTTTACAGGTTCAAGGTTCGATGGTGCGTGGTGGATGGGTTCAGAGGTGATTGATCGACGACGCGACGCATGCCGCACCGAATCCGTTGTCGATGTTCACCACTGAGATGCCGTTGGCGCAGCTGTTCAGCATGGCGAGGAGCGCCGCGATTCCGCCAAAACTCGCCCCATAGCCGACGCTGGTGGGCACGGCGACGACGGGAGCGCTGACCAGCCCGCCAACGACGCTCGGCAGCGCGCCTTCCATGCCGGCAACCACGATGATGACGCGCGCAGATTGAAGACGGTCGCGTTCACGGAGCAGACGGTGAATGCCGGCAACGCCGACATCATTGAGGCGATCGACGGCGTTCCCCATCAGCTCGGCGGTGACCGCCGCCTCCTCGGCCACTGGGAGATCGGAAGTGCCGGCGCACGCGATCAGAATGGTCCCCTTGCCCGGCATCACGTCGCCGGCCGCGCGCGTAATTGCCCGCGCTTCAGCGTGATAGGTCGCGTCAGGGGCAATCGCCCGCACGGCGGTGAATGCTTCCGGCGTCGCGCGCGTGACCAGCAGCGAATGACGGCCGGCTAGGATGCGTTCGGCGATCGCGGCAATCTGGGCCGGAGTTTTGCCTACACCGAAGACGACCTCCGGGAAGCCTTGCCGGAAGTGTCGATGGGTATCGACTCGCGCATAGCCGAGATCGTCGTACGGCGCGGCGCGCAGGGCATGGAGGATCCGGTCGGACGCGGTGGACGCGTCGACCGCGCCGTCCCTGACGGCGTCGAGCAACTGTCGCAGCTCGGTGAGATTCATGGAAATGTTGGCGTAATGGGGCCGGTTTCTTTGAATTCGCGGAGGGCGACAATATAATTATCGATTGTGTTCATAGCGGGTTCCCACATCGCATGACCCCCGCCGAGACAGCGATCCTCGCGACGTACTTCTTCGTTCTCGTCATTCTCGCGGTCTACGGATGGCACAGGTATTACCTGATCTATCTGTACATGAAGAACAAGGACCGCGTCCCTGTTCCCAACGGCACGCTCGCCGCGTTGCCGCGCGTCACGATCCAGCTGCCGATTTACAACGAGATGTACGTTGCCGATCGCTTGATCGACGCCGTCTGCCAGCTCGACTATCCACCCGAGCTGCTCGAGGTCCAGGTGCTGGACGACTCGACGGACGAGACCCGCAGCGTTGCCGAACGTGCTGTTCGCCGGAATGCCGATCAGGGCATCGACATCAAATACCTGAATCGGACCGACCGCACCGGTTACAAGGCCGGCGCGCTCGAGGCCGGCATGAAGGTCGCGACCGGCCAGTTCATCGCGATCTTCGACGCGGACTTCATTCCCACCACCGATTTCCTGCGTCGCACGGTCCCGTTCTTCGCGGACTCGAAAGTGGCAATGGTGCAGGCGCGCTGGGGCCACATCAACCAGGATTACTCGCTGTTGACGAAGGTCCAGTCGATTCTCCTGGACGCGCACTTCGTCCTCGAGCACGGAAGCCGCAATCGCTCCGGCCATTTCTTCAACTTCAATGGCACGGCCGGGATCTGGCGCCGCGAGGCCATTGTCGACGCGGGAGGATGGCAGCACGACACGCTGACGGAAGACCTCGACCTGAGCTACCGCGCACAGCTCCGCGGCTGGCAGTTCATATTCCTGCCCGATCTGATCGCTCCAGCTGAAGTGCCGGTCGAGATGAATTCGTTCAAGTCCCAGCAGCACCGGTGGGCGAAGGGATCCATCCAGACGTGTCTCAAGCTGTTGCCCCGCATTCTGCGATCGGACCTGCCGCTCGGCGTCAAGGCGGAGGCGTTCTTCCACCTGTCAGCGAACTTCAATTATCCGCTCATGTGCGTCCTGTCGGTGCTGATGGCACCGGCGATGGTCATCCGCTACAACATGGGCTGGTACGAAATGCTGCTCATCGACGTGCCGTTATTCCTGGCAGCGACCGCGTCGGTGGCGAACTTCTACATGGTGTGTCAGCGCGAGCTGCACAAAGACTGGATCACGCGGACCAAGTACCTGCCGTTCCTGATGTCGATTGGGATCGGGCTCGCGATCAACAACACCAAGGCTGTCTTCGAGGCGCTGTTCAACAAGCAGAGCGAGTTCGCGCGCACACCGAAATATCGCATCGAGGTCAGTGGCGACGAGTGGGTCGGCAAGAAATATCGCCAGAGCTTCGTCGTCCAGCCGTTGATTGAGCTGGCACTCGGTCTCTACTTCACGGCGACGGTGTTCTACGCGCTGGCAAACGGGATTTACGGCACGCTCCCGTTCCTGGTGCTGTTCCAGATTGGTTTCCTCTACACCGGCCTCCTCTCGATGATCCAGCAATACGCGGGCGAAAGCGTCGTGCTGAAGCCCGCGACCGAGGAAGAGGTCTAAAACTCCCAACTCCCAACACTTCGCTTGTCCAACTCCCAATCGTGCCTTGAAGGGCGTCTGATTGGGCGTTGGACGAGCGATAGTCGTTGGCAGTTGGGAGTTTCTTTTTGCTGGGCATGTGACATCCGTGCGGCAAATCGGAGGCGTCTATGTGCCACGTGACGCCGCCGTAAATGCCCGTTTTCATGCGGCCGTATATCCCTTCAACTAACTGGGGCGGATGTATCTGGATGTCAGCTTCTCTTCGGTGCCGATCGTCGTTCGTCGTCTGTGTTCTTGGTGTCGCGATCCTCATCTCGGCGTCAGCCTGCAGCTCTAGCTCAAATCAGACAAGCACGGCCACGGCGACCGCCTCTGGTGGCGGCGGACGCGGGGGCCGCGGTGGACGCGGCGGCCGCGGCGGCAGCCCAACCGGTCGTCGTCGCCAAGGCCACACAGCGCGACGTTCCGATCGAGATCGCCGCGGTCGGCAATGTCGAAGCCTCGACGATGATCGCGGTCCGATCACAGGTAACGGGGACCCTCGAGCAGGTCGGCTTCCGCGAAGGCGACTTCGTTCACAAAGGGGACACGCTGTTCACGATCGACCGTCGCCCACTCGAGTCGACCCTCGAGCAGGCCGAGGCAAACCTGGTGCGCGATCAGGCGCTCGTGACGCAGGCTGAAGCCCAGCTCGCCCGGGACCAGTCGAACTCCGAATATCAGAACGTCTCGGCGGACCGTCAATCGCAGCTTGTCGAGCGGGGGATTGTCGCGAAGGACGCTGGCGACCAGGCGCGCGCCCAGGCCGATGCTACCGCGCTGGCCGTCAAGGCCGACAAGGCTGCGGTGGATAGCGCGAAGGCGCAGATGGCGGTGCAGCAGGCGGCGGTGAACGCCGCAAAGGTTCAGCTGAGTTACACCGTCATGCGTTCGCCAATCGACGGACGGACCGGCGATCTCTCCGTCAAGGCGGGCAATCTGGTAACCGGTAACAGCACGCAGCTCATGACGATTGCGCAGCTCGAACCGGTCTTCGTCACCTTCTCGGTTCCCTCAGGCCATCTCGCCGGCGATCAAGAAAGCGGCTAGCGGCGGCATGCCGCTATCGGTCATTGCGGCGCCGCAGGACGGCGATCCGCGCACCATTACCGGCCGGCTCACCTTCTGGGACAACGTCGTCGACCCGACGACCGACAGCATCAAGCTCAAAGCCACCTTTGACAACAAGGACCGCCGACTCTGGCCGGGGCAGTTTGCCCGCGTGACGCTGCAGTTGTCGATGGTCAGCGGCGCGACCGTCGTTCCACAGGAAGCCATTCAGGCCGGTCAGGATGGATCGTTTGTCTTCGTTGTCGGCGACAACCTCCGCGCCGAGCAGCGGCCGGTCACGGTGGGTCAGCGCGTCGGCGACGACATCGTCGTGCAGAAAGGCCTGTCGCCCGGCGAAACGGTCGTCAAGGAAGGGCAGCTGCGTCTCGAGCAGGGCACGCAGGTGCAGCTGGCCGACGCCGACGGCAACCCGCAGGGTGGGGGTGGTCGCGCCAACAGCGGCCGGGGCGGTCGCGGCGGTCGCGGTCGCCGCAATGGCGGTGAGGCCGGCAGCGGCAACAATTCGGCGGGCGACACCGGCGGCAGTGCCCCCGGCGGCCGCGCCAGCTCCTAGGCCACCGGGTCTGCGGTGAATATCTCCGCCATCTTCATCCGGCGTCCGATCGCCACCAGCTTGTTGATGACGGCGATCGCGCTCTTCGGCGTGATCGCCTACCGCGGCCTGGCCGTCAGCGACCTGCCCGCCGTCGATTACCCCACGGTCAACGTGCAAGCCGGGTTGCCGGGTGCCGACCCCGGGACCATGGCGGCGACCGTCGCCAGTCCGCTCGAGCGTCAGTTCACGACGATTTCCGGCGTCGACGAGATGACGTCGAGCAGCGGCGCCGGCAGCAGCCAGGTCACGTTGACCTTCGATCTCGGAAGAAACATCGACAGTGCCGTCGTCGATGTGCAGACGGCGATTTCGGCGGCCATGCCTCTCCTGCCGTCGACCCTGACGGCGCCGCCGTCCTTCCGCAAGCAGAATCCAGCAGACCAGCCGATCCTGCAGATCAACCTCACGTCGGAAACGCTGGAGATGTCCGCGGTCGACGAATTTGCCGAGAACATCCTGGCTCCCCGGATTTCGCAGGTCGACGGGGTCGCCCAGGTCACGGTGCAGGGCGCTCAGAAGTACGCCGTCCGCGTGCAACTCGATCCGGAGAAGCTCCAGACCGAGCACGTCGGCATCAACGAAATCGACACGGCGTTGCAGAACTGGAACGTGAACGAGCCGACGGGACAGCTCTATGGATCGGCCGCCACGTATACGCTCACCGCCAACGGCCTGCTGCAGAAGCCGGAGGGCGATCTGCTGCGCACCGCCGAACTGTTCCGTCCCATCGTCATCACCTACAAGGACGGCCGACCGGTTCGCCTGGAGCAGGTGGCGAACGTCATCGACAGCGTGGAGACGGTCACGCAGGCCGCCTGGGTCTATACGAAAAAGGGCCGCCAGCGGGCCATCACTCTGGAGGTGCGTAAGCAACCCGGCACGAACGTGATCGAGGTGACCGACGCGGTCCGCTCCATCCTGCCGGGACTGGAAGCGCAGCTGCCCCCGTCAGTCCATCTTGGCATCAGGCAGGATCGATCGAAGACGATTCGCGAAGCGTTCTCCGATATCCGCGTCACGATGCTCATCACGCTGGTGCTGGTCATCGGCGTCATCTACCTGTTCCTGCACAACGGATCCGCCACCCTGATTCCGGCGCTGGCGCTGCCGTTTTCGATTCTGGGCACGTTCGCCGTGATGGCGATGCTGAACTACAGCCTCGACAACCTGTCGATGATGGCGCTCATCCTCTCGATCGGGTTCGTCGTCGACGATGCGATCGTGATGCTCGAGAACATCGTCCGCCACATGGAGGCGGGACAGAAGCCGCTCGAGGCGTCGCTGCGCGGTTCACAGGAGATCGGTTTCACGATTCTGACGATGACGACGTCGCTGGCAGCCGTCTTCATCCCGATTCTCTTCATGGCCGGCATTCTCGGACGGCTGTTCCGGGAGTTCGCCGTCACCATCACCACCGCAGTCGTGATCTCCGGCATCGTGTCGGTGACGCTGACGCCGATGCTCTGCAGCCGCTTCCTGCAGATCAAGCACACGAAGAAGGGGCTGGCCGGGCTGTTCGATCGCGGCTTCGACGCGATGCATCGTGGCTACGCGCGCAGCCTGCGGCTTGCGCTCAATCATCGCTTCGTGATGCTCGTGGTCTTCGGCCTGGTCGTCTGGGCGACGGTGCACATGTTCGGGGTCGTGCCGAAGGGGTTCATCCCCGACTCGGACAACGACGCGTTGTTCGTGAACATGCGCGCCGCCCAGGGCACCTCGTACTACGAGATGGTCGGCATGACGGAGAAGGTCGCCGATCTCCTGAACCGCAATCAATACGTGGACGCGATGATGGTGAACACCGGAGGCGGTGCCGCCAACGGGATGAACCAGAGCCGGATCAACATCCAGCTCACGCCGCGGGCGACACGGCCGGTGGCAGCCACCCAGATTGCGCAGCAGCTGCGCCAGATCGTCAATCGCTTCCCGCAATTCCGCGGCAGCGTGAACGTGCCCCAGTCGCTGCAGATTGGCGGGTTCCGCGGCGACAGCGGCTACAACCTGATGGTGGAGAGCCTCAACAGCGAGGAGCTCTACACCTGGACGCCCCGGCTGATGACCGCGATCGGACAGCTGCCAGAGGTGACCGATGTGTCCACCAATCTCGAATCGCGCAGTCCGCGCGTCGATCTTCAGATCGATCGCGACAAGGCCGCCGCCGTCGGTCTGAGCGCGTCGACGATTGCCAACGCTCTCGGGACCGGTCTCGGCCCACGTTGGGCAACCACCATTTACGGCCAGCGGTCCCAGTATCGCGTGCTGCTCGAGCTCGCTCCGCAGTATCAGCAGCAGGCGGACACGCTCCAGAAGATCTCGTTCAAGGCGCCGGGCGGCGGCATGGTTCCGCTCGAATCCGTGGTCAACTTCAAGGAAACGGTCGGCCCGCAGTCGGTCAACCACATCGGCCAGTTGCCGGCGGTATCGATTTCGTTCAACGTCAAGCCGGGCATTTCGCTGGGCGACGCGGTGTCGAACGTCACCGAGGTGGCGAAGAGCATGCTGCCGCCGACGGTGACGACGACCTTCCAGGGGTCAGCCAAGGTATTCCAGCAATCGATGTCGAACCTGACGCTGCTGCTGGTCATCGCTATCGGCGTCGTCTATATCGTCCTCGGCATGCTGTACGAGAGCTACATCCACCCGCTGACGATCCTGTCGGGCCTGCCGTCAGCGGGACTGGGCGCGCTGGTCACCCTGTGGCTGTTCGGGAACGAGCTGAACATCTACTCCTTCGTCGGCCTGATCATGCTGATCGGCATCGTGAAGAAGAATGCCATCATGCAGATCGACTTCGCGCTCGACCAGGAGCGCAATCACGGCAAAGCGCCGCTCGACGCCATCTACGAAGGCTGCATCATCCGCTTCCGGCCAATCATGATGACGACGGCGGCGGCCCTCCTCGGCTCGCTGCCGATCGCCTTCGGGTACGGCGCTGGCGGTGAGGCGCGCCGCCCGCTCGGCCTCGCCGTCGTCGGCGGTCTCCTGGTGTCCCAGCTGATCACGCTGTACCTGACGCCGGTCGTCTACGTCTACCTCGCGCGACTGGTGAAGACGAGGAAGATTTCCGACGTCGCCGTTCCCCGCCCGGCGACCGCCTGACGCACTCACGGTTTCGAGTCATGAACATTTCAGAGGGATTCATCAGGCGACCCATCGCCACCAGCCTGCTGATGGCGGCGATCACCTTGTTTGGTGCGGTCGCCTACCGCTCGCTCGCGGTCAGCGATTTGCCCAACGTCGACTTCCCGACCCTGCTGGTCACGGCGCAGCTTCCCGGTGCGAGCCCGCAGACGATGGGCGCGTCGGTGGCGACGCCACTGGAGAACCAGTTCTCCACCATTGCTGGCCTCGACTCGATGACGTCGGTCAATTCGCTCGGGTCGACGCAGATCACGCTCGAGTTCAATCTCGATCGCAATCTCGACGGCGCCGCAGTCGACGTTCAAGGCGCGATCACGCAGGCGAGCCGGCTCCTGCCTCAGGGCATGCCGACGCCGCCGACGTTCACGAAGGTCAACCCGGCGGACCAGCCAATCCTCTACCTGGTCGTCTGGTCGAAGACCCTGCCGTCCTGGTCGCTCGACGAATGGGCCGAGACGCGGCTGGCGCAGCGCATTTCGCAGGTCAGCGGCGTCGCGCAGGTCCAGGTGCTCGGCAGCCAGAAATACGCGGTGCACGCCCAGCTCGATCCGCACGCGCTGGCGGCGCGGCAGATTGGCATCAACGAGGTGGAAAACGCCATCCGGCAGTGGAACGTGAACGTGCCGGCCGGCAACATCATCGGCCCGCACCGCGCGTATACGCTGCAGGCCACCGGCCAGCTGACCAACGCCGACGAGTTCCGCGACATGATCGTCAACTACCGCGGCGGTGCTCCGGTACGCCTCGAGGAACTTGGGACCATCGTCGACGGCGCCGAAGATCCGCACACCGGTTCCTGGTACTACTCGCAGGGCGGCGAACAGCGCGCGATTACGCTCGGTATCCAGCGCCAGCCGGGAACCAACACCATTGCCGTTGCGGATGCGGTGAAGGATCTGCTGCCGCAGTTCAAGGCCGAACTGCCGACGAGCGTCCACATGGACGTGCTCTACGACCGGTCCGAGACGATCCGTGAGTCCTACCGCGACGTGCAGTTCACGATGGTGCTGACGCTCGGGCTGGTCATCACCGTCATCTTCATCTTCCTGCGGAACGTCTGGGCGACGGTCATTCCAAGTCTCGCACTGCCGTTCTCGATCATCGGCACGTTCGCGGTCATGTATCTGCTCGGATACAGCCTCGACAACCTGTCGATGATGGCCCTGATCCTCTCCGTCGGCTTCGTCGTCGACGACGCGATCGTGATGCTGGAGAACATCTACCGGCACGTCGAGGAAGGCGAGGAGCCGTTGACCGCGTCGCTGATCGGCTCGCGCGAGATCGGCTTCACGATCGTGTCGATGACGCTCTCGCTGGCGGCGGTCTTCATCCCGGTGCTGTTCATGGGCGGCGTGCTCGGTCGCCTCTTCCGGGAATTCGCGGTGACGATCTGCGTGGCGATCCTGATCTCAGGGGTTGTCTCGGTGACGCTGACGCCGATGTTGTGCAGCCGCTTCCTGAAGAAGCCACATCACGGCTCCGGCCACGGCTGGATGTCACGATTCGGCGCCGCGACCGAGCGCTATTTCGAAGCGATGCTGGGCTTCTACGAGCGGACGCTGCGGGTGGCCATGCATCATCGCGGCGTCACGCTGACCGCCGCGGGGCTCGTGCTCGCTGCCACCGGGTTGCTGTTCGTGATCATTCCCAAGGGCTTCATTCCCGACCAGGACACCGACCAGATCGCCGTGATCACCGAGGCGGCGCAGGGAACGTCCTACGACAACCTGGTGAAGTACCAGCGCGAAGTGGCCCAGATCATCCAGCGCGACCCCAACGTGGCCGGCATTGTGTCCACCGTCGGCGGCGCGACCGCCAACACGCTGGGCGGACCGAACCTTGGCCAACTGGTGGTCACGCTCAAGCCGCGCGGCGATCGCGATGAGAGCGTCGATCAGATCATCGCGAAGCTGCGTCCGCAGGTCGAGGGATTGCCGGGAATGGAAGTGTTCCTGCAGAACCCGCCGACGATCCGCATCGGCGGGCAGGTCAGCAAGAGTCCGTACCAGTACACGATTCAGTCCGCCGACACGAAGCAGCTGTACGCGACGGCCAAACAACTGGTGACGAAGCTGGCCGACGTTCCCGGCATCGACGCGCTCACGAGTGACCTCGAGATCGCAAGCCCTCAGCTGAACGTCAACATCGACCGTGACAAGGCCGCGGCACTCGGTGTGACCGCCAGTGCGATTGAGAACGCCTTCTACGACGCCTACGGTCCCCGCTGGGTCTCGACCATCTACGCTGCCGTCAACGAATACAAAGTGCTCCTCGAGCTGGGGCCGCAGTTCCAGTCGGACCCGGCGGCGCTGTCGATGCTGTATTTCAAGGGAAGCGGTCCGGTGGTGCCGCTCGATACGCTTGCCACGGTGAAACAGCAGGTCGGGCCGCAGACTGTCAATCATTTCGGACAGCTGACCTCGGCGACGATCTCGTTCGGGGTGGCGCCAGGAGCGTCACTCGGGAGCGTGCTGTCGAATGTGAAGGCAGTTGCCGATCAGTCGTTGCCGGAGGGTGTCAGCGGCCAGTTTCTCGGAGCGGCGCGCGCCTTCGAGGGCGCTCTCTCGAATCTCGCCATCCTGCTCGTCATTGCGGTGTTCGTGGTCTACATCGTCCTCGGGATCCTTTATGAGAGCTACATCCACCCGCTGACGATCCTGTCGGGGCTGCCATCAGCGGCGTTCGGTGCCCTGGTGACGCTGATGGTCTTCCACATGGACCTGAACATCTACGCCTTCGTCGGGATGATCATGCTGATCGGCATCGTCGAGAAGAACGCGATCATGCAGATCGACTTTGCGTTGGAGGCGGAACGCCGCGGCCTGAGCTCTGACGAGGCGATCTACCAGGGGTGCCTCATCCGATTCCGCCCGATCATGATGACGACGATGGCGGCGATGCTCGGCGCGGTGCCGATCGCGATTGGCTACGGGGCTGGCGGCGAGGCGCGACAGCCGCTGGGACTGGTCGTCGTCGGCGGTCTGCTGTTCTCGCAGCTGGTGACGTTGTATCTGACGCCCGTGGTGTTCACCTACATGGCGCAGCTGCAGCGGTGGGTGCAATCGCACCGGGCGCCCCGGGGCGAGGAGCTCGCGGCGACGATGAATTGAGCACGGGCTCTTTCAGCCGCTGGCGAAGGATCCTCGCAGGACGCTGCGATCACGATAGCTACGCCGGCGTCAACTCCGGCGTCTCCGCGCGTGCCTCCGCGGCGGCGGAGACGGGCTCGAGATATCGGTCGAGCAAGGGCTGAAACCGGGGATCACGGCGGAAGCCGTCGGCCGTCGGGTCGAAACGGAGCGCATACAGGCCGCTGACGTTCTCGTCGATGGCACGCTCGAGCTCGACGAACGCGGCGTCCACCTCGTCGAGGGCGAGCAGCAACCGCGCGACGGCGTATGCGTCGACGTATTCACCGCGGCGGCGTTCCATCAGTTCGTCGAGCACGCCCCGAGCTTCGGCCACCCGCCCGAGCTTGGCCAGGCACGTGCCTTCAAGCCCGCGCATCCATGCCAGTCCTTGCGTGATGATCGCGCCAATGTGGTACTGCTCCAGCGCCTTCTCGGGGCGGCCGGCCGACTCCAGCGCCATGCCGTAATAGGCGCGGGTCAGCATGAAGTAGGGGTGCAGCTGCACGGCCCGCTCCCCCAGCGACACCGCCTGAGCGAATTCGCGTCTCCAGATTCGAACGTTCACTTCAGCGACGGCGGTCAGCGGCTGCAGCGGATCTGCCTGCTGACTCAGGTTCGCCGCCGCGAGGGCAGCGTCCAGGTCACCCATCGTGACGAGCAGCAGCGTCCGCCGGACATGCGCCATCGCCAGGTGAGGCTTTTCGGCCAGTGCGCGATCGAATTCGGCCAGTGCCTCGCCAAGACGACGTTGATACATGTGAATCGCGTGGGCGAAGTTGCAGCGGATCTCGGGTGTGCAGCCAACCAGCGCAACCGCCCGTTCGTGGGCGTCGAGAAATGCCGGAAACATCTCGCGTCCCGACCGCGCTCCGAACGAGGCCATCATCAGATAGCAATTGGCCAACCCCTCGTAACGCCCGATGATCGCGCGGCGCCTGGGCAGCGGCGCTCTGGAAGCACTCGAGCGCCCGCTCGAACGCTTCGCGCGAGCGCAGATTGACGAAGTGCCAGCCGAGCCGCACCAGGGTGTCCGACTGCGGAACCCGCAGCGCATACCCGACCTTCGGTCGCCACACGATCCATGACCCGTATTCGTCGAGCAGCTTGCGCACTTCACCGATCGTCACGTTGACCGTATGCCGCGACACGAGCGTGCCTCCCCAGGCCTCGTCGATGAACTGATCGTGGTTGAGGAACTGTCCGCTATGGGCGACCAGCGCGCGCAGGGCCGCGAACGCCTGCGGCCGCATCGAGACCTCCACGCCGTCCCGCAATAACCGTTTCGCCGCGTCATTCAGCACGAACGGACCGAAGGAAAACTCCGCCATGAGTGCGGCGGATCGTAGCAGAGCTGGGACGGTTGTCGCGTTCATGCGCGGTTTGCATTTTGAATTTCGCAAGTCGGATCACTAGGATCGGCTTATATGGCAACTGCAGCAGCGGACAAACCAAAGGGCGGCCTGGAAGACGTCGTCGCGACGACGTCGGCGATCTGTTATCTGGATGGGGAGCGAGGAGTACTCGCGTATTGCGGGTACGACATCCACGACCTCGCGCAGTCTGCGACGTTCGAGGAGGTCTGCTATCTGCTGTGGCATCGCCGGCTGCCGACGCGGGCGGAGCTCGGTGACTTGCAATCGCAGTTCGCGGCGGCGCGCGCCCTGCCCGAGCCAATCATCCGGCTGATGCGCAGTCTGCCGCCGGTGGATGGCATGGATGCCTTGCGTACCCTGACGTCAGCGCTGGCGCACTACGACGCGGACGCGAATGACGCATCGCCGCAGGCGCAATACCGCAAGGCGGTGAAGCTGACCGCGCAGACGGGAACGCTCGTCGCAACGTGGGGCCGGCTGCAGGCCGGTGGTGGCCCGATTGCCCCGGATCCGGTCCTCGGTCACGCCGCGAATTTCCTTTATATGCTGACCGGCGAGCGTCCTAACGCCACCGCGATCCGCGCGTTCGATGTGGCCCTCACGCTCCATGCCGACCACGAGTTGAACGCCTCAACCTTCGCCGCGCGCGTGGCTGCAGCCACGCTCACCGATATCTACTCGGCGGTAGTCGCCGCAATTGGCACACTCAAGGGTCCTCTTCATGGCGGAGCAAATGCGGAAGTGATGAGGATGCTGCTCGATCTTGGTCAGACCGCGAGCGGCGACCGCATCGACGAGTTCGTACGGGGCAAGTTCGCGCGTAAGGAAAAGATCTCCGGCTTCGGCCATCGTGTCTACAAGACCGAGGATCCGCGTGCCACCCATCTCCGCCAGATGTCTCGCGACCTGGGCAAACAGGCCGGCAGCACCGGCTGGTTCGACATGTCGCAGCGGATCGAGGCGCTGGTGAAATCGGAGAAGAAGCTGAACCCGAACGTCGACTTCTATTCGGCGTCGATGTACTACACGCTCGGGATTCCCATCGACCTGTATACCCCGATCTTCGCAGTCAGCCGCATGTCCGGCTGGACGGCCCACATCCTCGAGCAGTATGCGAACAACCGCCTGATCCGTCCTCGCGCCGACTATACGGGGCCGGAATACCCGCAGCGATTCGTGCCGCTGGAACAGCGATAACCGCGGTTCACACTTCTCCGTTCTCGCTTCTCGGTTCGTGTTCACGTTCGGTTCGAAGTTCGAAGTTCGAACTTCTGGGTTCGTAGGTGGTTCGCAGTTCTGGGTGTCGAGGTTGGGGGTTTGAAGGTCGGTTGCGGTTGACGACGCCGAACGTGAACCCGAACCCGAACCCGAACCCCGAACCCCGAACCCCGAACCTGAACCGAACGTGAACACGAACCGAGAAGCGAGAACGAAGAAGTGTGAACCCCAACTCTCCATATATGGAGTATCATCTCCATATGCAGAGAAGGCCAGCCTCCGCCTCCGGTCCGGAGTGGCGCCCGCTCCCGATCCAGCAGCGCCAGGATCCGGCTGTCCGCCGCAAGCTCTCGGGGCCGGCGCTGCGGGCATTCTTCAACGTCGCCAAGGCCTGGCAGCTGTCGGTTGCCGAAGAGCGCTGCCTGCTCGGCTGGCCACCCTCCTCGACGTTTCACAAGTACAAGAGCGGTGACGCCGGCGTCCTGTCATTCGACACGCTCACCCGGATCTCCCTAGTCCTCGGCGTCTACAAGGCGCTCCACATCCTCTACGCCGAACCGCCGTTCGCGGATCACTGGCTGCGGATGCCGAATACCAACGCGTTATTCGGGGGACGGCCGCCCATCGGTTTCCTGCTGGACGCCGGGATTGACGGCTTGTTCCAGCTGCGCCGGCTGCTCGATTCCCGACGCGGATAGCGGTGGACCACTGATGGACACCTTTCCCCAGGTCCGAATCCGCTGGACGGCAATGTGCCGCCTCGTGCCGAGCCGTTATCCCTCCGTCGGTGTTCTCGATGGCATCGCCAGCCCGGCCGACCTCGACGCGGTGCTGGAAGTAGAGGCGTGGACGAATGATCGCCTCAGCACCGAGCTCGGGATCCTGAGCACGATCCCTCAGGACGAATGGGTGACCGGTGAGCCGATGGCGTCGGTGGTCATGGCCGCATTCTGCCATCCCCGTCCAGGTGGCGCGCGGTTCTCATGGCCGGATCGCGGGGCGTGGTATGCCGCTCGAACCGAGGAAACCGCGCTCGCCGAGTCGACGTTCCACCGGACGCGTGAGCTCGAGGAGATCGGCCATTTCGACGTCCGTGTCCAGATGCGGCTGTACCATGCGGACTTTGCCGCCGTCTTCCACGACGTGCGTGGGAACGGGCCCGCGCGAGCGCGGCTGCACGACCCGGATTCCTACGTTTACTCTCAACAGATTGCGCGCGGCCTGTTCGATGCTGGTGCGAACGGCATCGTCTACGACAGCGTCCGCCACAAGGGGGGGACCTGTCTGGCCTGTTTCCGGCCCCGTCTCGTCAAGAAGGTCCGGGTGGCGGCTCACTACGAATACGCCTGGAATGGCGGGAAGACGCCGGCCGTCCGGCGCCTGGTCGGACGGGGGCACTGAAGCGGTCAGCTATAATTTCGGTGGTCGCGAGCCTGTCTACCGGAACGCCGTAATCGCGTGCCTGGGGTCGGATGGCACGCTCGGGCGCGGTCCGCGGTCGGCGTGGAACGCTGCGACGGCGTTCCCTTCATATGAACCAGCGAAATATCCGGAATTTTTCGATCATCGCGCACATCGACCATGGCAAGTCGACACTCGCGGATCGTTTTCTTGAGCTCACCGGTGCGCTCCAGGCGCGCGAGATGGAGGCGCAGGTCCTCGACGCGATGGATCTCGAGCGCGAGCGCGGCATCACTATCAAGGCCCACCCGGTCAGGCTCAACTACACGGCGGTCAACGGAGAGCAGTACGTTCTCAATCTGATCGACACGCCCGGCCACGTCGACTTCGGCTACGAAGTCACCCGATCGCTGGCGGCCTGCGAAGGAGCGCTGCTGCTCGTCGACGCCTCGCAGGGCGTCGAAGCGCAGACGCTGGCCAACGCCTACCTCGCCGTCGAAAACAACCTCGAAATCATCCCCGTCATCAACAAGATCGATCTGCCGAGCGCACAGCCGGACGAGTGCAAGCGCCAGATCGAGGACATCATCGGCCTCGACGCCTCGCTCGCCATTCTCGCCAGCGCCAAGGAGGGCACCGGGGTTCGCGACATTCTCGAAGCGATAGTCGAACGGTTTCATGGTCCCGCAGGCGATCCCGACGCGCCACTGAAGGCGCTGATCTTCGATTCCTGGTACGACGCCTACCGCGGCGTCGTGATCGTCGTCCGCGTCATCGACGGCGTGCTGCGAACAAAATCGAAGATTCGGCTGATGGCGATGAAGCAGGACTACGAGGTCGATGCGCTCGGCGTCTTCTCGCCGAAGGCGACGCCGGTCGACGAGCTCGGCGTCGGCGAAGTGGGGTTCGTGGTCGCGAACATCAAGGTGGTGGCGGACGCGAAGATTGGCGACACCATCACCGAGACGGCCCGTCAGACCACGGAACCGTTTCCCGGCTTCAAGGAACTGAAGCCGATGGTGTTCGCCGGTCTCTACCCCGTCGAGAGCCACCAGTACGCCGAGCTGCGGGAGGCACTCGAGAAGCTGCGCCTGAACGACGCCTCGTTCTTCTACGAACCGGAGACGTCGGCGGCGCTCGGCTTCGGGTTCCGATGCGGTTTCCTCGGCCTGCTGCACATGGAGATCGTGCAGGAGCGGCTCGAGCGCGAATACAACATGGACCTGGTGACGACGGCGCCGGGCGTGTTGTACCGGGTGACGACGACCGACGGCCAGGTGCACGAGATCGACAGTCCGGCAAAGTTGCCTGACGCCGGTCTGATCGCCAGGCTGGAAGAGCCGGTCATCACGGCAATGATCCTGACCCCCTCCGAGTTCGTCGGCCCAATCCTCCAGCTCTGCCAGGACAAGCGGGGCGTCCAGAAGAAACTCGAGTACCTGAAGTCCGACCGCGTCCTCATCACCTACGAACTGCCGTTCAACGAGGTCGTCATGGACTTCTACGACCGGCTGAAGACGATCTCTCGCGGATACGCATCGCTCGACTACCACGTCACCGGCTACTGGGAGTCCCCGCTGGTCAAGATGGATATTCTGGTGAATGGGGATCCGGTCGATGCCCTCTCGGTCATCGTCCACCGCGACGCGGCGTATGAGCGCGGCCGCGCCCTGGCGTCGAAGATGCGGGAGCTCATCCCGCGACAGATGTTCGAAATCGCTATCCAAGCGTCGATCGGAAACCGCGTCATCGCGCGTGAATCGGTCAAGGCCTTGCGGAAGAACGTGCTTGCGAAGTGCTACGGCGGCGACATCACCCGCAAGCGCAAGCTGCTCGAGAAGCAGAAGGAAGGGAAGAAGCGGATGAAGCGCGTCGGCCGCGTCGAGATCCCGCAGGAAGCGTTCCTGGCCGTGTTGAAGGTGGGCACCGAATGACGATCGCGGCCAGGACCAGCGAGTACCGGAAGTCAACGGTCCGCGAATATTTCGAGTCGATCTGCGTGGCGGTCATCCTGGCGCTGTTCGTCAGGACCTTCGTCGTGCAGGCGTTCAAGATTCCGACCGGTTCGATGGAGAACAATCTCCTCATCGGCGATCACCTGCTGGTGAACAAGTTCGTCTTCGCGCCGACGCTGTTCCCCTGGGAAAGCAAGCTGCTGCCGATCGATCCTATCCGCCGCGGCGACATCCTGGTGTTCAAGTACCCGGAAGAACCGGATCGCGATTTCATCAAGCGCGTGATCGGGCTGCCCGGCGAAACACTCGAACTGCGCAACAAGAAGGTCTACGTCAACGGCAAGGCCCTCGACGAATCGTACGTGCACTTCCTCTACCCGGCATCGGACCACAAACCCGGGGACGCCGACTTCACCAGCTTCGACGTGCGCGAGAACTACGGACCGGTCACGGTGCCGCCCGATCACTATTTCATGATGGGTGACAACCGCGACAACTCACAGGACAGCCGCTACTGGGGCTTCATGCCTCGCGACTACGTGAAGGGCAAAGCTCTGTTCGTCTACTTCTCGTTCGGCGAAGAGCAGGCCGGCCTGTTCAGCAACATCCGCTGGTCGCGGATGTTCCACCAGATCCACTGAGGAAGACGAACCCACGGGTTGATTCCCCGGCCGGTCATCGCGACTCCTCCGGCGCATGCTGGACGTGAGCCAGCGCCGCGACCAGCCCGACCCTCCGATCGAGCTGCCGAGGAACGCCGGCACGAAGAAGACCGTGATCCAATCGACAATCGAGCGTTCTCCGCGGAACACGACATAGAGGGTTTCCGTGGACGCGTAGGACGTGGGGTGCCGCGATGCCGGATGTAACGTCAACGTCAGCGACTGGGCGACTGTACCGTTTCCAGGGTTTCGCGGGCGCGATCGCGAGCACTCGCTAGGAGGGCGCCGCGTTCCTCGACGGCGCGAGTGCGATGGTCCTGGTCGGCAACGCCCGGCGCATTCACGTCGACGTTGAGAGCAGCACCCTCGATCGCGGCGAGAAGAAGCTTCGAGCCAACGGCCGCGTCGGTGACCGCGTTCGGGTTGCCGAGGCGGGCGACGAGCGGTGCCTCACTGAGTGCGCGTTCGCACGCCCGCATCGTCCGAAGCGGCGCGTCGATGGCCGCACGCATCGCTGCGTCGATCGCCTCGCCTCGCCGCCGCCGCTCCTCATCTGTCGATCGCGGCTCTCGATAGGCTGCGATCACAGCCAGGTATGCGCGGCTGTCCTGCTCGATGAGCGTGATGAGTTCGTCGCGGATCGGCAGAAGGCGCGCCGCCGCGGCGGCAAGGTCGGCCGTCTCCTCTGGCGACCCCGTGCGCGTCCTGGCCATGCCGGCGACCATTAACAACAGCGACGTGCCGAGCGCACCGGTGAGCGCCGCCGCCGAACCGCCACCAGGCAGCGGTTCAGACGAGGCGAACGCGTCGAGAACGTCATCGAGTGCGGCGGTCCTGAAATCAAGCATCAGCTGAAGTGCACCGCCTCGGGCAGCGCGGCGAGAACCCGGCGGACTTTCGAGAGTGGATGGTTGGCAAAACGCGAGTCGTAGGCGCCCTCGTGGGACCTGCAGCGGAGCACGCTTCGAAGAATAGCTCAGGACGTACTATCCGGGATGTACCACCCGTCCGCGTTTGACGACATGACGAATGAACCGAGCGCCGACGCGCAGGAGGTCAACCAGCGTACCGTTCACGATCACGGCGTCCATCAGCTTTCCGGGCTCCAGGCTGCCGACCACTGGCGCGCGGTCGATGGACCATGCGGCGTTCAGCGTTGCGGCAACCAGCGCCTCTTCCACCGTCATGTTCATGGCAAAGCACGCCAGCGCCATGGCGAACGGCATCGACGGCGAAAGACCCGCTCCTGGATTCACATCAGTCCCTATCGCCACCGGTACGCTCTGTTCGATCAGCATCCGTGCCGGGGCGAAGCGACCGAGCTTCAAATAGAAAGCCGCTGCCGGCAGCAGCACGGCCGCGACCGATGCATCCGCGAGCCTGGCAGCGCCTGGTTCGTCGACGAAGATGAGATGGTCCGCCGATCGGGCTCCCACATCTGCCGCCACTTCGCAGCCGCCGCTTCGCGCCAGTTCATCGGCATGGATGCGCGGCAACAGACCGTGTGCAAGCCCGGCCCGCAGAATCGCCAGCGACTCGGCCGGCGTGAACACGCCGTGCTCGCAGAACACGTCGCACCAGTCCGCCAGCCCTTCGGACGCGACTGCCGGAATCATCTCGTTCACGACCAGTGACACATACGCGTCGCGGTGATGGCGATACTCGGGGGCCACTTCGTGCGCGCCGAGAAAGGTCGGAACGATGTCGATGGGATGATCGTGATCGAGCGACCGGAGCACGCGAAGCTGGCGCAGCTCGGACTCCGTCGTCAGCCCGTAGCCGCTCTTCGCCTCGCACGTGGTCGTGCCGCACGCGAGCATGTCGTCCAGCCGGTGTCGCGTCGCCGCCGCCAGTGACTCCTCCGAGGCGTTGCGCGTCGCGCGGACCGTGTGGAGGATGCCGCCGCCTTCTGCCGCGATGGCTTCGTAAGTCGCGCCGGCGAGGCGACGCTGCAGCTCGCCGCGACGATTGCCGGCGTAGACGATGTGAGTGTGGGCATCGACGAAGCCCGGTACGACCGTGCAGCCGCGGGCGTCGACCTGAGTCGCGCCCGGCAGCACCTGCACCGCACTGGTGAGCCCGGCCGCTGGCCCGACGTAGACGATGACGCCCTGGTGCGCGGCAACGGTTGCGCCAGTGAGAGGAGAGATGTCGGCCTGCGCGCGACCGCGTCGTGGCGCCGGCCCGGCGCACGTGGCGACGAGGTCCGCGTGCTCAATGAGGAAGTCGGCTGGCTGCACGATTTACGGTGATGCCGGCGATGCGGACGCGCTTCTGGTTCGAAGTGACGCCGCCGGAAATGCTCACGTCTCGCTTCGGGACGTCGAAGACGTCCGCGAGCACGTCGATCAGTTCGGCGTTGGCCGCGCCGTCCACCGGCGGCGCCTTGAGTCTGACCAGCAGTGCGCCATCCCTCGTTCCCGCGATCTCCGACCGGCCGGCGCGCGGAATCACGCGGATGAGGATGACGATGCCATCGGTGGTGGCGGAGATCATGGGTGCGGCCATCAGCGTTTCTTCCGTTCTTTTGCCCGCGTTTCCTGTCTTTCGATGTCGTGGTTCACCCGCGCCTGGATGCGGGCGAGCATGTCGGTCTTGGGCGGCCGATGCCAGATGTAGGCAATCTTGCCTGGCGGGTTGATCACTGCCGGCTGGAGTTCACCGGCTTCGGCGAGGCGCTTCAACGTCGTGTGAATCGCAGCCAGTGGATTCGAATAGGCGTCGAGGTCGAAGCCGACCGATCCCAGCCTGTCGCGCACGTCTGACGGGGTCACCGGCTGGCCAGCGTTGCGCATGACCGTTCGACAGGCGTCGGTCAGACCCCAGGTCACCGTCGGCGTGTAGCCGCAGAGCCGGTTCAGCGTGCTGATCGAGTGCGCCAGCTCGTGCAGCCGCTTGTCGATCCGCTGCCGTTCGATTCCAAGCGCCTCGTATTCTTTCGCCGCTGCCTCGAGCGCACGCCGGTACTCCTCGGTCGAGTCACGCAGAATGGCCATCTCAGTTCTGGGACATGCAGCAATGGGGCGCATGCAGCCAGCACGCGGTCTCGCGCTCGTGCGCATCACGCCGCAATCGCGACAGCCTCGGGAACGGGGTTCGCATCAGCGCCTGCCCGAGCTGGGAGTTCACCTCATCGTCGCGCAGTCCGACGGCTGAATAGATTGCCACGAATGTCAGCACGCGCGCGCTCCAGTCCATTGCACCGGTGTTGATGACCAGCACCATCACGCCCTTGCCGATCGGCCCCATCGCCGGAATCGTGGCCGTGACCGGCAGGATCAGACGGCCACCGGGGACCAACGCATCGAGCCAGGCGCGCTGAGGATGCGTCACGCCGGCATTGACCAGAATCGCATCGAACGCTTCAGGCACGGTGACACCGCTGTCGGCGCGGACTTCGATCCATGGCATGGACTCGACATTGCTCGCCGCGCGCTCCGCCAACGCGGCATCGACCTCGAGCGCCAGTACCCGTCCGGCGGGCCCGACGACGTGGCCGAGGATAGCGGAGTAATAGCCCAGGCCCGCGCCGATGTGCAAAACGCGCGCGCCGTCCGTCAGCTGCAGCGCATCGATCGTGCCTGCCAGCAGTGCCGGTGAGCCGTTGAAGAGGCTCCGCGCCGGATCGATGGCGACCGCGTAGTTGTGGTACACGTGCCGGGGATCGGCGTCGATCGTTGTGCGGGGACCTGCGGGGATGGTGCCTTCGCTGGCGACGTGCCACGGCCCCGGCGGCAGAAACCGCTCGCGTGGAACCGACGCCAGGGCCTCGATCAGGCGTCGCGTACGCAGGTTGGCGACTGCCGCGATCTCTTCGGCGAAGAACTGACGTTGCGGCCTCAGGTTGCTCATGGAGGCAAGTTTACACACTATGTGTAAACTCATGTCAACCCCAACCCCCGCGGGAGGACCCATGCCCACACCGTTCGAAAGCGCCCGGCTGAACCTTCAGCTGTTCGACCTTCGCCGCGAGCCTGTATTGCGCGAGGCGCGAGCCTGGTTTCTTGCCGACTTCAATCCAGACACCATCGAGGACGTGATGGCTGCCCTCGCCGGCGGGCGCAACGCGTCGTTCCGCATGGTCCTCGGCTATTGGGACATGGCCGCTTCGCTCGTCACCACGGGAGCCATCGACACCGAGGCCTTCCTTGCGGCGCACAGCGAAGTATTCGGGACGTTCGGCAAGGTCCAACCGTTTCTGGCCGAACTTCGCGCGGTCAGCCTGGAACCGACGTTCTGTCAGCACCTGGAATCGGTGGTCATGGAAGCGCCGGATGCGGACGCCATCCTGAAACGGCGGCGCAATGCGCTGCGGGCCGCCGCGGCAGCCCGCGGGCGGCCGTGAGCTAGGACGCGACCGTCTTCCAGTTCTTCGCGATGTAGTCTGCCGTCCGCCAGGCCAGCGCCTGTGCCGTCAGCGTCGGATTGCGGGCGCCGCTGGTTCCCATCACCGACGCTCCGAGGACCCCGAGGTTCGGCACCTCGTGCGACAGGCCCCAGCGATTGACGACGTTGGACTCGGGGTTGGTGCCCATCCGCGTGCCGCCGTAGGCATGCGTGCTCACACCCATGGTGGTGCCAACGTTGCCGTCGCCCTGGACGGCAATAGCACCCGCGTCCATGTACCACTGCCGCATCTTCTCGGCGACGAAGCGGCCGATCTTCTTCTCGTTGTCCTTGTATTCCGCCGTGATCCGGATCACCGGCATGCCGAGCGGGTCCTTCGCCGTCGGATCGAGATCGAGGTAGTTGTCCTCGTACGGCAGCGTGGTCTTCTGCAGATACGAACCGTGGACACGACCGGCGTTCTCCTTGACGAATGCCTTCCACGTCGAGCCCCACGTCGGCCGACCCTGGAGAAAGCCGCCCATGGCGTTCACGGCGGACATCGGTCTTCTTTCCGTGTAGACCCACATCGACCCGCCGCCGATGAAGTCGAGCCCGCCATGATCGAAGTTGTCGTCCGCCCAGTCGTCGACGTTCACGCCCTGCCCGGGAGTGCCGTACCAGACGTTGATGTCGAACGGGAACAGCGCGCTGACGCCCCCTCCCTGGTTGTGACTGAAGTAATGGCGGCCGACTTGTCCGTGGTTGTTCGACAGGCCGTTCGGAAACGCCTTCGACTTCGACAGCAACAGGAGGCGAACGTTCTCGTAGGTGTACGTCGCGACCAGCACCACCGAGGCAGGTTGGAAGAACTCCTCACCCCCCTTGACGTACTTCACGCCGGTCGCGCGGCCGTTGCCGTCGACCTCGATGGATGTCACGTGGGCACCGGTAACGATGTTCAGGCGTTTCGTGGCCTGCGCCTTCGGGATCGTTGTCACCGCGGTCGAGCTCTTGGCGTTGATGTGACATCCCGCGCCCAGGCAGTACCCGTGATAGGCGCAGCCGGGCCGGCCGTCGTAGCCTTTGCTCGTAATCGCCGCGGGACCGGGGAACGGGTGCCAGCCGGACGACTTCGCGGCTGACGCCATCCGGTCGATGAAACTGGTCGACCGCAGCGGCGGCATCGGGTACTCGCGGGCCCTCGCTCCTTCGAAGACGTTGCCGCGTTCATCCTTCTTCCCGCCGACGTTGCCCGCCTTGCCTGACACTCCGATCGCGTATTCGACTTTGTCGTAGAACGGCTCGAGCTCCTCGTAGCCAAACGGCCAGTCCTCGACGGAGGAGCCTTTGGGAATCCGCGCCGCGCCATAGCGGCGAGTCGTCTCGCTGACCACCTTGAAGTCCCAGGGATTCAGCCGCCATGCCTGCGCCATGTAGTGAATCGACGTGCCTCCGACCGCGTTCATCATCGGGTGGCGGGCGGCGCGCGCCGCGGTCACCGATGCGTTGGCGCGCGTGGTCGGCGCTTCGCCCTGCACCTTCTGTGGTCCCGGCGGCCACAGACCGCGATTCAGCTTCAATTCGTCCGGCGCCATGTCGCGCGTATCGAGCCACTGTCCCGCCTCGAGCGCGGTCACGTCGAGCCCTGCCTGGGCCAGGGGCAGGACAGCGACGCCTCCGGCGGCGCCGAGTCCAATGATGACGACGTCGGTCTTCTTCAGATCAACGGGCATCGGTGCCGCCTTTCCGGAACATGGCGAAGTCGTACGCCGATCGATGGTTCGGCGCGATCTTCGTGTTCATCTGCTGTTCCGCCGCGGTGACCGACGTCCGGACGCCGGGGTATCCGATGAGGTCCCAGCCGGCGAAGTTCGCGTTCCCACCGTAGTAGGGATCGCTGAACGTGCCCTCGATCGTGTGGTTGCGCACCAGCGCGAAGAAGATGCTCGACGCGGCTGAAAATCCGGTCGCCGTGCCTGCCTGCACGTCCGTCAAGACAGCGTCCTGATCGGCGGCGGTCAATTGCGCGAACGGCGCCCCCTTCTTCGCGCGCGCATAGGCGTCCACGGCGGCGAGTCCGGCGGAATAGTTGGCGCGGAAACCGGACAAGGGTCCGGCGAGGGCACGATCGATGTAGTGCGCGGCTCGGGCCTCTTTTGCGCCCGGTCCATTCTCGTCGGATGGAATCAGCCGCGCGGTGACGGCTTCGAGCACGTCCGATTCGGCGGCCGTCAACGTTTCGTAGGCCTCGCGCGGTGGCGCGGCCGGAGCGGGAGCTTGCGCGTCGGCATGCTCGTGGGTAAGAACACCGGCTCCCGGGACAGGCGCAATGGCGGCCGTGCCGGCGACGCCAATGCGCTTCAGCAGCGCGCGACGTGAGAGACCCACTCGATCCTCCTGGATGGCCAGAGCTTATCTGATCGCCGGCGTCTGGCGAACGTCGGCATTCCGGACACCCGAGGTCGCCATCGGTTCGGTAGGCGACCTGCGCCGAATCGGGCACACGACAATCGCCGCCGGGCGTGAGCTTATATGATCCGCGCGCATGGTCGACGAGAGTCGCCGGCTCCGCCCCTCCGAAGCGAAAACCGATCATCCGATCCACGCCGCCGCGGAAGCGGGCCGGGTGGCGACGGTGCGCGCGCTGCTCGATGCCGAGCCCTCGCTGGTGCACGACATCAACCGTGCGGGAGGCCACCCGTTGCACCGCGCCGTGATCGGCCGCTCCAGCGACGTGGTTTCCCTGTTGCTCGATGGTGGCGCTGACATCCACGCCATTCACGGGGCGGGTATCGGTTCCGCGAACGGTTACGCGCCGCAGGACCGGCAGCCGATCGATCTGGCCATTTGGGGCGGCCCCCGCCAGCGTCCGATGTCCACCGCTGAGAAGTGGCGGTGCGCCCTCGCGGCGGTGCAGTGGCACCTGTGGAGGAAACGCCGCCGGAGCGGCCACGCCGTTCCGTACTCTGTGCCGATCGCACGACTGCTGATCGCGCGCGGCGCGACACACGACCTGACGATTGCGTCTGCGCTTGGCGACGAGGCCACGGTACGCGCGCTGCTCGATGCCGATCCGTCACGCATCCGCGAGCAACGTCCCGATGATCGCCGACCGCTCACTGCCGCCGCCGAATTCGGCCGACTTGAAATCGTCGGCCTTCTGCTCGAGCGGGGCGCGGACCCGACGTGGCCGGACGTGGACTGGTCCGAACGCGGTGCGGCGCTGCATGCGGCCGCACGCGCCGGCAACCGACCGATGGTGGAGCTGTTGCTGAGCCATGGCGCGGATCCAAACGGCTTCGTCGATGCCGGTGGCAACGCGGTGTTCGCGGCGAGTTCGCCGGCGATCCGCAAGCTGCTGATCGACCACGGCGGATATCTCGATCCCTACGACCTGGTGTTCCTGCGCGAAGACGACGAGGTCATGCGCCTCGTGACCGCCAATCGCGATACGGCGCTTGCGGGGTGCGGTGGCGTTTTTCCGGCGGTCGTCACGAACGGAAACCGCAGGCTGATGCGGCGCCTCCTCGACGCCGGCATCAAGGTTCACCCGCAGGCGGGCGGTTGCCACTCGTACCTCCTCGAGCACCTCGACATGCTGCGCGAGCTGCTGACGCGGGGCGGCCTGGATGCGAACTACCCGACAGCGGACGGAGTCACGCTGCTGCACGAGCTGTGCAGCCGGGACGTCCGCGGCCGGACCATGAAGCACCGGACCGAGTGCGCGACGATCCTGCTGGAGTTCGGGGCGGACCTGTCGCCAATAGATAAGGACGGACTCACTCCGCTGGCGTGGGCGGCTCGAAGCGAGCTGCCGGATATGGTGAAGTGGCTGAAGACGCGCGGCGCGGTCGATTAGCCACGAAGGGCACGAAGGAGAACCAGACCCAGTTAATCTTCGTGACCGTGGTGGCCTGCGTGGTTTTACTCCGGACGACTCAGTTGGGATCGTCTTGTGCGCCGTTGGCGCGCCGCTCGGGCAACGCCTCGCCACTGAGCTTTCCTTCGGTGCCGCCGAGCTCGCGAATCGCCTTGGCTGTCGCCTCACGGGTCACACCGGCCTTGCCGTCGAATCCGAAGCCGCCGGCGCGTCCTTCGGCGTGATCGAGCGGCGTCAGTCCCCGGCGATCGGCCGCATTGATGTTCGCCCCCTGCGACTGCAGGAACTTGACGACGTCGGTCAAGCCCCACTGCGCGGCGCCGTGCATGGCCGTGCGCCCCTGGGCCTCGGCGGCCTTGACGTCGCCGCCGGCGGCGACGAGCAGCTTCATCGACTCGACGATGTCCTTCTCGGTTTTGTTGCGACCGGTCATGTCCTCTTCGCGCGCATTGACGTTGGCGGCCATCATGATGGCCGAGACCCCGTTGCGGGTCGTCGCCTTCGCATTGGCGCCCTTCTCCAGGAGCAGCTTGATCACCACCACGTCGCCACCCTTGGCCGCCCGAATCAGCGGCGTCGTCCCGATCCCGAGCGCGCCATCGCCGCCGCGATCGAGCTTGGTGCGATAGGGAACCTGCGCCCGCAGCGGCGCATCGACCTTCGCGCCGTGATCGAGCAGCATCCGGATCACGTCCAGACTCGTCAGCTTGTTGTCGATTTCCCGGGGCGACGGCCGGTTCGAAGACGGCATCGTGTGATCGTCGACGGCGGCGTAAAGAGCGGTGCGTCCGACCTTGTCCGCCATGTTCACGTCGATGCCCCGGTCGATGAGCACCGCCGCGGCGTCGTATTGTCCGTTGATCAGCGCAAGGATGAGCGCTGTCTGCTGGTCGGGATCGATGACGTTGATATCGGCCTTGGCGTCAAGGAGCACTGTGACACAGTCGGCGCAGCCCTCGCGGGCGGCGAAGAGCAGCGGCGTCAAACCACCCTCCGGCAGCCACTTGTCGCGAGGCTCGAGCGTCCGCTGGCGTTCCCAGTGCTGCAGCGCGGAGCGGGCATCGACGTCGGCTCCTGCCGCGATCAGGACCTTCATCATGTCCGGGTGACGCTGCGCCGTCGCCCACATCAACGCCGTCTGCCCCCGCCAGCTCTCGACGGCGTCGACCGCGGCGCCGCGTGCGATCAACACCTTTGCGGCTTCCGGGTTGCCGCTGCGTGCACACACCATCAAGGCCGTTTCGCCGTACGGTCCGGTGGCGTTGGCGTTTTCCCCCGCCTCAATCAGCCGGCCGACGGCCTCGGCGCTGCCGTTGAGACAGGCAAGCTGGATTGGCGTGACGTCGTAGCGGTTGGCGGCCTTCGGATTCGCGCCGGCGCGCAGCAGCCGATTGACCAGGTCCAGGTTGTTCATCCGCACGGCCCAGTGCAGCGCGGTGGTGCCGTCCGCTTCCGGAACGTTGACGTCCACGCGCTTCTGGAGCAACGAAAGCGCTGCCGCGGTGTCGCCACCCTTCAGGGCCTCGACGAGTCGGGTATCCCGTGGCTTCGGCGCCGCCGTCTGCGCGGCCGCAGGTCCGGCGTACACGGCCGCAAGGAGGAGAAGAATCGTTGCGCGCATCGGGGTCAATGCCTTTACGACACACCGAGACACCGAGGCACTGAGGATCAAGATCACCATGTGTTGCCCGGTGCCTCAGTGCCTCGGTGTGTCGTGATCAATCGCAAGTCACAAATTGCAAATCACAAATCACAAATCACAAATCCGATAACGGTCCCGTCGAATCCCCGAGTTTGTCTTCGTGCACACCCGCCTTGGCCAGCACCGAGACCAGCAGGTTTGTCATCGGCGTGTGATCCGGGTACTTCAGGTGACGGTGGCCCTTCAGCGCGCCAGCGCCGCCGCCCACGACGAGGTTCGGCAGCGGGAAGTGATCGTGCGCGTTGCTGTTGCTCATGTTGCTGCCGTAGATCAGGACCATGTGGTCCAGCAGCGAGCCGTCGCCGTCAGGGGTAGTGGCCAGCCGATCCAGGTAGTACTTGAACAGACCGATGTTGTAGGTCTGGATCTTGACGTTCTTGTCCATCTTCTCGGGGCGGTTCTGGTGGTGAGAGATGGCGTGGTGACCGTCGGTGACGCCCACCTGCGGGTAGGTCCGGTTGCTGACTTCGCGCGCCACCATGAAGGTCGAGACCCGGGTAATGTTCGCCTGATAGGCCAGCGCAAGCAGGTCGTACATCAGCTTGATGTGTTCTTCGTAGTCGAACGGTACACCGGCCGGACGATCCGGCAACAGCAGCGATTCGTCGTTCTGGCTCTTTTCCGCCAGTTGGATGCGACGCTCGATCTCGCGTACGTTCTCGAGATACTGCTCGAGGGTGCCGCGATCCTGCGCGCCGACCTGCATCTGCAGGCTGTTGGCTTCCTTGGCGATGGCGTCGAGGATGCTGCGGTCCTCGCTGATTCGGGCGAGCCGGTCCTTGGCGCTGCCGCCGGAGCCGAACATCCGCTCGAACACCTTGCGCGGATTGATCTCCATCGGCATCGGCGTGGTCGGCGTCCGCCACGACAACGTGTTCATGTAGATGCAACCGTAGTCGCGGTCGCAGGAGCCGATCAGGCCGGAATGGTCTTCGGTCGCCAGTTCCATCGACGGCAGGATGCTGTCCTGGCCGATTGCCTGCGCGGCAACCTGGTCCGCCGTCACGCCGGCGAAGGCGTCCACTCCCTGTGTCGCTTTTGGCCGCACGCCGCTCAGCCAGGTGGTCGGGCTCAGCGAATGGACCGCGGTCGTGTCGGCGGCGCGATGACCCAGGCCGGAGACCACGTTGATGTACTTCGCATGTGTCTCGAGCGGCTTGAGGATCGGCGTGAACTCGAAACCGGCGCCCTCGGTGGCCGGCGTCCACCTGTCCATGATGGCGCCGTGCGGCACGTAGACGAAGCCGAGGCGCGGGAGTGCTTTCGCGGGAGTCTGCGCCCACAGGGTACTGGCCGGAATCATCGCGTCGAGCACCGGCAACGCCAGCGTGACACCGACGCCTTTGAGGAAGGTACGCCGCGGAAGACTTTTGCGAGTGATGTACATCTTTGCCTCTAATCGTGAATCTTGAGTCGTGAATCGTGAATGAAAGACGCGGACCGTTCCGCTTCAGTCATCACGACGATTCGCGATTCACGATTCATCATTCACGATTGCTAGTGCGCGGCCATCGCCGTTACATTGGCGGCGCCGGTTGCCGCCGTCTTCATCTGGAATGCCGGGCTCTTCACGATGCCCGCCACGATCGACGAGAAGCGATAGTTCTGGCGCGCGGCCTCCCGCGCGATCGACCGAATCGTCGGCTGGTCGTAGTAGTCCACGCCGCGGCCGAGCGCGTACGTCATCAACTTGTCGGTCAGCACGCGCGCGAACATGTCCGGCTTTTTGAGCAGGGCGTTCCGCAGCGACACCGGCCCGTCCACACGAGAGCCGTCGGCCAGCTGCCCGGTCGCGTCGATCGCGCCGCTGCGGTCCTTGGCTCGCCATTCGCCGACGCCATCGAAATTCTCGAGCGCGAACCCGAGCGGGTCCATCACCCGATGGCAGCTCGCGCACGTCGGACTGGCGCGGTGCTGCTCCATCAACTGTTTCAGCGACTTCGGTTCGGCCGCATCCTGCGGCAGGTTGGTATTGACGTTCGGCGGCGGCGGCGGCGGCGGCGTGCCGAGGATGTTCTCGAGAATCCACTTGCCGCGCAGCACCACGGACGTGCGGTCGGGCTGTGAGGTCACCGTCAGGATGCTGCCCTGACCGAGCAGGCCGCGGCGGTTTTCGTCCGTCAGCCTCACCCGACGATACTGGCTGCCGTAAACGTTCGGAATGCCATAGTGACGGGCCAGCCGCTCGTTCACGAAGGTGTAGTCCCCGTTGATCAGGTCGAGGATGCTGCGGTCTTCCTTCATGATGCTCTGGAAGAACAGCTCGGTCTCGGTCCGGAACCCCTGGCGCAACTCGTTGTCCCAGTTCGGAAAATCTCCGGGTGTCGGCTGGTGGCTGCGCAGATTGCGCAGCATGAGCCACTGGCTGGCGAAGTTGTCGACCAGCGCCCGGCCTTTCGGGTCGCGGAGCATGCGCTTGACCTGCTGATCCACCACCGCCGGCTGGTTGAGTCTGCCCGCCGCCGCCACCGTCAGCAGTTCGTCGTCCGGAACGCTGCTCCACAGGAAGAACGAGAGCCGCGACGCAAGTTCGAGATCCGAGACTTTGACGCTGCCGCTCGCGGGCGATGTCTCTGTGCGGAACAGGAACTTCGGGCTCGCGAGCACCAGTCGCAGCCCCTGCTCGATGCCGGCGTCGAACGTGCCCTTCTTCCGCCCGGCCGTGTACATGTCCATGATCGGCGCGAGGTCGGCATCGGTCACAGGCCGGCGATACGCGCGCCGAGCCACGGTCGACAGGATTTTCTGGGCGCATCCGACTTCGCTCGCGTCCGCCTCAGGCGAGCTTCGACGCGACCGCGCCGTAGCGGCTGCGGAGGCGGGCGCGGTTTCGTCAGCCGCGCTTGCCGGCTTGCACGTGAACAGCCGCTGGCGACTCGGCGTGTCACCAGGTCCTGTTGCCTCGAATGGGCCGGTGACCGTGACGTGATCGATCAAGGGCAGCCCGTTCATGTTCTGCAGATCGTGGTCGCGCTCGTGCGGCTGCAGCGGCTCGTCGGATTCAGCGAAATTGCGCCGGATGAACGTCACCGCCACAGCGTGAGGACCAGCCTTCACCGGGACCTTCGTCTTCAGGCGCTCGTCAATCTTGTCCGCTGTCTCGGACATGTTGGTGTCCGACGCCAGGTTGTCCTCGGCTCCGCCGACCTGTGCCAGGAATACGCGCTCTCCGTCGATCGAGATCTCGAGTTGGTGCGCGAACTCGAGACCGGTCATGTAACCGACGATGTTGCGGAGCAGGAAGACGTTGAACTGGTAGGTCGCGTCCTGAGGAAACGTGTGGCGGAACTTGAACCCGCCGCGCGTGCCAAGGGGAAGCCCTTCGACCTGGTCTTCCTGCGAATCGTCCGGCGGAACCCGGTACGGCGTGGTCAGCAGGTCCTTGTCGGTGCCGACCGCGAGGGCGCTGATCTTGTGAGAGGCTGCCAGATACTGCTCGAGCAGCGACGGAGAGATGCGCAGCACCCCGGCAATGTTGTCGAACCCGTTGCTCTCATCGTCGGGAGGCAGCAACTCGGCGACATCCACTTCCAGGTCGAGGATGTCGCGAATCGCGTTGCCGTACTCCGTGCGGTTGAGGCGATGCACCGGCTTGTGGCCCGGGTTCGGCTGGCGCGTCGCCTGCTGATCCAGCGACGCTTCGAGGGCCGTTGCGAACGCGTCGATCGTGTCGGCGTCTGGCCGGGGCATTCCCTGCGGCGGCATCATCCCGCCGCGCAATTTCAGAACGACTTTCTCCCAGAGCTCCGGGTTGGTGGTGGTGTTCTGGGGGTCGAGGTTCTCCAGCACCAGTCCGCCCGTCTTGGCGCGCTCGTTGTGGCAAGTGACGCAGTACTTCTGCACCAGGTCGCGCTGATCAAGTGAGGTGGATGCCGATCGAGGCGCCGAAGGTGCGGGCGCAGACGTCTGGGCTGACCGCGCGGCGGAGGGCGATTGCGGGACAGGGCGGTCGGCCCGAAGATTACTGGACGCCGCTGCAACGAGGACGGCAGCAGCAGCCAGGAGCACGCACACGCGGCGCATCGACCCTCCTACGAACCTGTGTCGCCATGCCGGAACGGCGAAGGCGGAAGCACCACGTGCTCGAGCGCTGGCCTCGGCCAAGGGCGCTGAACTATAACATGGCGACCCCGGCGCGTCCGGGCGTCGCGAGGCGATCAATTATGGACCGCAAGTGGCTCTGTTTGCTAGGGATAGTCGCGACAACGGCCGGGCCTGGAGCGCAGCAGTTTGGGCCCGGAAACGGGCCCGCAACCGAAGCGCCTGCGCCCCAGCGGTGGCTGGGTCCGGCCGATCGAAACCTGACCACGGACGCCTCGGTATTCGAGGTGCCGCTGCCCAATGCCGGCAGCGGTCCGACCACCATCGCCATCGGTCAGGATGGCACCGTGTGGTTTACCGAGAGCGCCGGCAACCGGATCGGGAGAATGGCACCGGACGGCACAAACCTGCGGGAATTCGTTCTCCCGAACCCCAACAGCGCGCCGCGGATCATTGCCCTCGGTGCCGACGGCAACATGTGGTTTTCCGAGCACACCGGGAACCGGATGGGGCGGATCACTGCGAATGGGACAATCAGCGAATTCCCGATTCCGACGCCGAACAGCATGCCGCGCGCGATCGCGCTCGGGTCGGATGGCAATATCTGGTTCGGTGAGTTCGCCGGCGGCAAGATTGGCCGGATCACCCCTCAGGGCGTCATTGTCGAGTTCGCGATTCCCACCCAGGACAGCGGCCCGCGTGCCTTGGCGGCCGGGCCCGACGGGAACATCTGGTTCTCTGAGTTCAATGCGAGCAAGATCGGGCGGGTCACTCCGACCGGTCAGATCATGGAATTCGATCTGCCTCGTCCGAATTCCGGCCCCGGCGACATCACGGCTGGGGACGATGGAAACATGTGGTTCGTGGAGCTGGCCGGGCGCATGGACAATCGCCAGCCCGAGGGCAACCGGGTGGGCCGAATCACGATGGACGGGAAGGTGACCGAGTTTCCAATTCCCAGCGTGACGGGATCGCCGATCAATATTGCCGTCGGTCCGGACCGGAACGTCTGGTATACGAAGGGCGGCATCGTGGGACGCGTGACGCGCGACGGGACGATCAGCGAGTTCCCGTTGCCGGCAGCGAACGCCGGCGCAACCGGGCTGTCCGCCGGCAGCGACCGTCAACCGCCTACGCGCCTGACGAACCGACTGTGGCTGGCAGAGTCGCAGGGTAACAAGATAGCGTTCTTGAGTTTCCGGTAGGCCTTGAGGCTTTGGACTCTGGGCTTTGGACTTTGGTGAGGCAACGGAGGGTGAAAGCCGTCGACAACCGGAGCCCCCAAGTCAGGAGTCAAGAGCGCCAAAGTCCAAAGTCCAAAGTCCGAGTCCAAAGTCCGAGTCCAAAGTCCAGAGTCCCCGATGACTGACAAGCACATCTCGCGGCGCACGCTGATCAAGCGATCCACCACCGCCGCAGGCGCGGTGCTTGCGGCGAGCCCCGCATTCGCCCAGGCTCCGACCGTCATCACGGCTCGTCGCTTCCGCGCCTGGATCGGCCGGGGAGTGGGACAGGGACGCACGACGCTGCAGGACGTGGCGCTCCGGCCGATCAGCGGCCGGCAAGTGGTGGTACGCACCGAGGCCTGCAACCTCTGTTATTCGAACGCCGGAGCCGTGCTCGGACTCACACAGCCCGCCGCCATCACGGGCACCAACGCCTCCGGCCGCAACCTGGCCGACATGGCGGTGATTCAGGGGCATGGCGGTGTCGGAACCGTCGAGGCGATCGGACCTGAAGTCAGGCGCGTACGGGTGGGTGATCGCGTCTGCGTGGCCGGGACCCCTCAATGCGGATCCTGTTACCAGTGCTTGCGCGGGCGTGCCGATGTCTGCCAGTTCCTCAGCCGCATCGGTCCCGCGGACCTGGTGGCGATTGGTGACCTGCGCGATGGCTCACCCGTATACGAGAACTCACACATCGGCGGCCTCGCCGAGCTGATGGTGACGTGGGAAGAGTGGGTGGTGCCCGTCTTCTCAAAGGCCGCGGCGGCCGATCTGGGGATGGCGTGCAGTTGTGTGGCGGTGGCCGGTCTTGGCGCGACGGTCTCCGGGACCCTCGCGAAGATTCCGCCGTCGGCAACGGTGGCCATCGTCGGCTGCGGCCCGCTGGGGCTGAGCGCGGTTCAGGGTGCGCGCATCGCCGGCGCTTCGCGAATCATCGCCATCGATCCGGTAAAGGCGCGGCGGGACGTCGCCACGAAGGTCGGCGCGACACACGTCCTCGATCCCAATGTGGACGCTGAGCGCGTGATCGATCGCGTTCGCGACATTTCGATGGAGCGCGGTGCCGGTGATCGCTACTGGGCCGGCGGACGCGATACTGGCGGCCGGCGCAGCGGCTCCGGCGCGGATTTCGTCGTCGAGGCGGCGGGCGCGGCAACGGTGACGCCCCGCGTCGAGGCCGGCCCTGATCCCACCGGCGTCCTCCCCATGCAGCAGGCGTATCAGATGTGCGCGACCGGCGGCGATGTGATCACCACCGGGCTCGCCCGCGGCAACATCACGCTGCCCGGAGTGCTGTTCGCGATCGGCGGCATCTCGCACCACGGTGGCCAGTACGGTGGCGCCAACGCCATGCGGGACATTCCGCGTTTCGTCGAACTGATGGAGAAAGGGCAGTTCGACGTCAAATCGCTCGCGACCCGCATCGTCCCGCTCGAACGCATGCTCGAGGCCTACGAGGAAGTGGTGTACCGCACCACCATCACGGCAATCATGACCGCGTGAGGCTTGACTCTTGTCCGTTAGACCACGGAGCCACCGAGGCACGGAGGATTGATTTCGCCAATCTTCGACAGCCAGCAACTCCGTCGGTGCTTCGTGCCTCCGTGTGTCGTGACGTACGTGACACATGGCAAAGGTAGCGCAAGCACTCGTCTGGTTTGTCGTCGCGGTTCTCGGTGCAGTCGCGTTCGGTGTCATCGCGCTCGCGCGTGGTGAGACGATCAACGCGGCGTGGATCGTCATCGCCGGCGTCTGCTCCTACGTCATCGCCTATCGCTTCTACGCGCGGTTCATCGCCTACCGGGTGATGGGACTGAATCCGCGGCGGGCCACGCCGGCCGAGCGGCTCGACAACGGCCGCGACTTCGTCCCGACGCAACGGTGGGTGCTCTACGGCCATCACTTCTCGGCCATTTCCGGGGCCGGGCCGCTGATCGGGCCGACGCTCGCGGCGCAGTTCGGGTTCCTTCCCGGGACGATGTGGTTGATCGCCGGCGTCATCTTCGGCGGCGCGGTCCAGGACTTCGTGATTCTGATCGCGTCCATGCGCCGCGACGGCAAGTCGCTCGGCCAGATGGCCAGGGACGAAGTCAGCCCGCTCGCCGGAACGGCGGCGATGATCGCGATCTTCGCGATCATGATCATCCTCCTCGCCGTCCTCGGCCTGGTCGTCGTCAACGCCTTGCGAGACAGCCCGTGGGGGCTGTTCACGATTTCGGCGACCATTCCAATCGCCCTGCTGATGGGCGTCTGGATGACCATCATTCGTCCCGGGCACGTCGCCGAAGCGACGGTGATCGGCGTCATCCTGATGTTCGCCGCCCTGTGGGGCGGGCAGTGGGTATCGCAGCATCCCGCGTGGGCGGCTGCGTTCCGGTGGCCGGGTACGCAGTTGTCGTGGGCGGTGATGATCTACGGCTTCGCCGCTTCGGTGCTGCCGGTGTGGCTGCTGCTGACGCCGCGCGACTACCTGTCGGCGTTCATGAAGGTTGGCACCATCATCGTGTTGGCGGCGGCGATTCTCCTCCTGCTGCCGCCGCTCAAGATGCCGCCGATCACGCAATTCATCGACGGCACGGGTCCCGTTTTCGCCGGCAAGTGGTTTCCGTTCGCCTTCATCACGATTGCGTGCGGCGCCGTTTCTGGCTTCCATGCGCTGGTCGCGAGCGGGACGACACCGAAGATGCTCAGAGTCGAATCGGACGCGGTGCTCGTCGGCTACGGCGCGATGCTCACCGAATCGTTCGTCGGATTGATGGCGATGATCGCGGCCGCCACGCTCGATCCCGGTGTCTACTTCGCGATGAACGTCGGACCCGGCGTCCTCGGCACCACCGCCGACAGCGCCGCTCTGAAGATCGCCGAATGGGGCTTCATGGTTCGTCCCGAGCAGTTGACCGCGTTGGCGCAGCAGATGGGAGAAGCATCGCTGCTCTCACGCACGGGCGGTGCGCCAAGCCTGGCGGTCGGGATGGCCGGAATCCTGTCGGGAGTGTTCTCCGGCGGCGGGGTGGCCCTCTGGTATCACTTCGCGATCATGTTCGAGGCGCTGTTCATCCTGACCACGATCGACGCCGGCACGCGCGTCGGCCGCTTCATGCTTCAGGAGATGCTCGGCCACATCTACCAGCCGCTGGGGATCACATCCTGGTATCCAAGCATCCTGCTCTCTTCCTTCATCGTCGTCGCCGGCTGGGGCTACTTTCTGTACCAGGGCGTCATCGATCCGCTCGGTGGAATCAATTCGCTCTGGCCGCTCTTCGGCATCGCCAACCAGTTGCTTGCCGCCGTCGCACTGTGCGTGGCGACGACGATCGTGATCAAGATGGCGAAGCTGCGCTACGCGTGGGTCACGGTGGTTCCGCTCGTCTGGCTGACCGCCGCCACGCTCAGCGCCGGCTGGCAGAAAGTGTTCTCATCCGATCCGGCGCTCGGATTTCTGGCGCACGCCGCTTCGGTGGCGGGTTCGGGTAATCCGAATGCGGCGCGGATGATCTTCAACGACAGGCTCGACGCTGCCCTGGCCCTGTTCTTCATGGCGATCGTCGTCGTCATCCTGGTGGCGTCGGCGCGTGAATGGGTACTGATTGCCGCAAAGAAAAAGGCGCCGTCCGTGAAGGAGGCGCCGTTTGTGGAATCCAAGCTGGCGTTGAACCCGTAGGATCGTCGGCGAACTACGACACACTGAGGCACCGAGGCATCGAGAAAGACGTGTCGTGCTGTGTTCAGGCTGACGCCGCTTCCAGCCGCGCGCGATGGGCCACGACCTTCATCTCTCGGCCGTCCTGACCCCTGACGAATTCGAGTGTGCTCTGGAGCGACGCGATGGTCGCCTCCAGCGCGTTCTCCGCTTCGCGCCGCTTCATCTTCAGGCCGTCGAGATCGCGTTGCACGTCTTCGGCCTGCGCCTGAGCGGACTGCATCAACAACTCGGCGCGTCCGTCGGCTTCGCGGACGATGCGGGCGGCTTCCTGCTGCGCGTTCTCGCGCATGTCGTCGCTAACCCGCTGCGCGCTCACCAGCATTGTCCGCAACCCGCCTTCGAGCTCGCGGAACTGCTGCAGCGATGCCTCGAGCCGGCTGATCTCCTGGCGGAGCCGCTCGTTTTCGCGCAAAGACTGCTCGTACCCTTCGGCCGCTTCCAGCAGGAAGGCCGCCACCTCGCCGCGCTCGAACCCGCGCATCGCGATGCTGAACTTCGCCTGGCGCATGTCAAGGGGCGAGACGCCGAGCTGACGTTCCGCGCCGGGCAGCAGGCGCGTCTGCGGCGCCGCGGCATCGGTCAAGGTCAAGGTCACCGCTTCATCGGTCTTCGACATGTCGCTCTCCAAAGATTGCCGTTCCCACCCGTACCAGCGTGGCGCCCTCCGCGACGGCGACCTCGAAATCGCCGCTCATTCCCATCGAAAGGTGACGCAGCATGGCCGCCGGCACGCCCGACGCCAGCCACCCATCTCGAAGGTCCCGCAGCTGGCGGAACCACGGACGGGCGTCTTCTGATATTTCGGGCAATGGTGGCAACGTCATTAATCCGACCACGCGGGCGGCCCGGCAGGCGAGCGCGGCATCGAAGAGGCGCGGGACATCAGCGGGTGGAAGCCCGAACTTGGTCGCTTCACCGGCCAGATCGACCTGAATCAGCAACTGCGGGCTATGGCCGGACTCGGCGGCGGCGGCGTCGAGCTTCTCCAGCAGCTCGACGCTGTCCACCGACTGAATCATCGCGAAGGCGGGAGCAGCCTTACGCGCCTTGTTGGTCTGAAGGTGGCCGAGGAGATGCCAGCGAATCTCGAGGTCCGAGGCCGCCGCGATTTTCTGGAGCGCCTCCTGAACGCGGTTCTCACCGAAATCGCGCTGGCCGGCCTCATACGCCTGGCGCACGGCCGCGAGCGGGAATGTCTTGGAAACGGCGACGAGGGTGACTGAGGAGGGGTCCCGGCCGGCCGACCGGGCCGCGCGTTCGATACGCGCGCGGACCTCGGTCAACCGATCGGCGATGGACACTTACTTGGACTTCTAACTTCTAACTTCGAACTTCTAACTTATTTCTTCTGGCTCGCCAGGAACGCCTTGAGCTCGTTCGCCTTGACCGGGCTGCTCGCCGGAATCTTCGAGCCCTCCGGATCGAGCTTCAGGTAGGCCTCGAACGCGGAAGTCGCCGCCGGGAGGTCGCCGCCGTTCAGGTTGGCCATCCCGAGGTAGTAGTGGGCGAGCGCCATGCCCGGGTCGGCCTTGGTGGCAGCCTCGAACTGGGTCTTGGCTTCGGCGAACTTGCCGGCGTTGAACAGGACGACGCCGTTGTTGTAGGTCGCCTCGGGATTGCCGGTTCCGCCGATCGTGCTCGAGAGCGCGGCCGCCTTGCCGCCGGCTTCGGCCGCAAGGTCGAATTTTTTCTGGTCGTTGTAGATGCGGACCAGGCCGTTGTAGGCGTCAGCCGTTTCCTTGATTTCGATCGATTTCTTGTACGCGGCCTCGGCCTCGGGGTAGCTCTTCTTGGCGGCATACGCTGCGCCGAGATTCGAATAGCACTCTCCGCAGGTCGGGATTTTCCCGATGAGCTCGTTGAACTTGGAGATGGCTTCGTCCCAGTTGCCCGCAGTCTGGGCAGCGGTGGCCGCTGTCGCGAGGGCGCGGAGTTCCGCGGCCGCTTTCGGATCACCACCACCAGCGGCTGCGCCAGCGGCGCCAGCCGGCGCCAGCTTGAACGACAGCTCGACGGGCCGGCCCTGCGTCACGTTCCCAGTTTGGGTTGCCGTGCCGACGCCGTCTTTGGTCGCGGTCACCTTCCACGAACCAGACTGCAACCCGACCTGCAGGAACTCACCCTTTTTGTCGGTCTTGGTATCGCGCTTGGCGCTGCCGCCCTGCTGCTCGAACGTGACGACCGCGCCGTCAACTGGATTGCCCTGCGCGTCCACCACCTTGCCCTTGACCAGGCTCTGGGCGAGGGCTGGGGCGACGGACATGGTCAGCACCACCATCAGGGCGAGTGCGCCGCGGAACAAGGTGGTCCGCATGTCAAATGCCTCCGGAAAATAAGCGAAATTGGACGAAGTACGACCTGGCGCCGAACGAGTCGGCAGCACCGGACCTGTAGTCTACATGAAGAATTTCGCGACTGCATCGAGGTCGCTGGTGACCGGCGCCGGCGGCAGCGATGCCAGGAATCTGCGGCCGTACCCCATCGTCCGCAGCCGCGGATCGAGCACTGCCAGGACGCCGCGATCCGTCCGGTGACGGATCAGCCGGCCAAGACCCTGCTGAAGAGCCAGGATGGCCAGCGGCACCTGATAGTCGGAGAAGGCGTCGCCGCCCGCCGGCGTTGAGCGCTTCGATCCGGGCGGCCGTAACCGGATCCCCCGGTGAGGCAAAGGGCAGCTTGTCGATGATGACGCAGCTGAGCGCCTCGCCCACGACGTCCACACCCTGCCAGAAACTGGACGTGGCCAGGAGCACCGCATTGGGCGTGCTCCGGAACTCATCGAGGAGAGCCGACCGGGGCGCCGTCCCCTGCACGAGCAACGGGTATGGCAGCGACATCTGGAGGAACTGCTGCACCCCGCGCAGGACCGCGTAGCTTGTAAACAGGACGAACGCGCGCCCCCGTGATCGCTGCAGGATCTGGATCGTCTCGCGCGCCACGGCTTCGGTGAAATTCGGCGCCTTCGGCGGCGGCATGCGTCTGGGCAGGTAGAGGAGCGCCTGGCTGCGGTAGTCGAATTCCGAGGCGACACACAGCTCATCGGCGTGGCGGATGCCCAGCCGGCCTTTCAGGTAGTCGAAACCGCCCTCGATCGCCAGCGTCGCTGACGTGAGGATGGAGGTCCGGAAGCGATCGAACAAGGCGGTGCTGATGATTCGCGACACGTCGATCGGCGACGCGCGCATGACCAGCGTCCGGCCGCGGTTCTCCACGTAGTAGACGTAATCATCGTCATCGGCCGCCATCAAGATCCGCAGGTCGGTGCGCAGTTCGTTGGCGCGCCGTTGCAGCGTCGTCGCTTCCTCGCTGATTTCCTCGTCTGTTTGCCGCGCACGCGGCTCGGGATCGGCCTTCCGGGTCCGCTTCGCGGAACCCGGCCTACGATCGGTGTCGCTGTAGGGGAGATCGCTGTCATTGTGGGACGGATTGTTGTCGTTGTAGGGCGGGTGGCGCGAAGCGGACCCGCCGCCGTTCGCGGACATCGACCCGGCGCGATTCAACAACGCCAGCGTGGCTTCGAGACCTTCGAGGGCGCCCGCCAGCATCAACCCGTCCTCGAAATAATCGGCGAGTGCATCGGCCGTGTAGCGCGCACGGCGCTCGGTCCCGCTGTTTCGAAACACCGGCGCTCCCGAGAGTGCCGCGAAGAAGGTGCGATTGCGGTCGGCGACTCGCCCGAGCGCGCGATGGACTTCTTCGTCCTTGTCGCCGAACGGCTTCGCGGCAAGCAGACGCGCGCCGTCGCGGACGAGGTCGTCCACGCGCGAATTGCTGAACGCGATGCCGAAATATTGCGTGGCCACGTCCTCGAGCTGGTGCGCTTCATCGACGACCAGCGTGGGGCAGGCGGGAATAACTTCGCCGTAGGCGCCCTGACGCACCGATGCGTCTGCGCACAGCAGGTGGTGGTTGACGATCACCACGTCCGAGTCGGCCGCGCGCTGTCGCATCAGGGTGACGAAGCAATCGCCGTATCGCGGGCACTGGCTGCCGAGACAGGAGTCGGCATGCGCGCCGATCTCCTTCCACATCGGCAGATCTTCGGGAACGTCGCGCAACTCGGCGCGATCACCCGTCTGCGTCGTTTTGGCCCACGCGTCGACCACTGGAAGAAAGGTGCGATCGCCCACTTCGATCAGACGTGGTCCTTGTGACGAGTCGCCGTCGACCCCGTCTTTGTAGATCTCCCAGCGATGCAGGCACAGGTAGTTGCCGCGTCCCTTCATCAACGTGGCGGTGAACGGCCGCCCGAGCGCCTCCTGGAGCGCGGGCAGGTCCTTGTAGAAGATCTGTTCCTGAAGGTTCTTGGTGCCGGTGGAGACGAGCACTCGGTGGCCGCTGAGAATCGCGGGTATCAGGTAGGCGAGCGTCTTGCCCGTGCCGGTGCCCGCTTCGGCGAGGAGCGTGCCGCCGCCGCTGACCACGGCGGCTACAGCTTCGGCCATTCGGCGCTGCCCCTCGCGCGGCTCGTAGCCGTTCATCGTTCCGGCGAGCGCGCCATCCGGCGCGAAGACGCTCGCCACTATCGCCGGCAATGCGGTTGCTACATCCGACACGACAGGACCATTGTCGATCGACCAATTTGAACATTGGACAATTGCCTGCCCATCCGGCAATCCAATTGGCTGCCCATTCGGCAATCCAATGTTTCAATGTTCAAATTGGTCAATTGTCAATTCATTTCATGCCTGGAGTTGCGGGTACAACGGGAAACGGGCAGCGAGACGTTCGACCTCCGTCTTCACCATCGCAATCGTGTGCTCGTCCTCCGGTGCAGCCAGGACCCGGGTGATGAAGCCGGCGATTTGATCCATCTCGGCCTCCCGCATTCCTCGCGTCGTCAGCGCCGGGGTTCCAATCCGGATGCCGCTTGCCACCATCGGCGGATTCTGGTCGAACGGGATCGCGTTCTTGTTGACCGTGATGCTCGCCCTGCCGAGAGCCGCCTCCGCGACTTTTCCGGTGATGCCTTTCGAAAAGACGTCGACAAGCATCAGGTGATTGTCGGTGCCGCCGCTGACCAGGCGATAGCCGTGCGCCGCCAGCGCCGCGGCAAGCCGCTGCGCGTTCGCGAGCGTCTGCTGTTGATACTCCTTGAAGGCCGGCTCCATCGCCTCCTTGAAACACACCGCCTTTGCCGCGACGATGTGCATCAGCGGCCCGCCCTGAACGCCCGGGAACACCGCCCGGTCGAGCTCCTTCGCCCACTTCTCGCGGCTCAACACCAGGCCGGATCGTGGTCCGCGCAGCGTCTTGTGTGTGGTCGACGTCACGAAGTCGGCGTACGGAACCGGGGTCGGGTGCAGGCCGACCGCGACCAGACCGGCGACGTGCGCCATATCGACCATCAGCAGGGCACCGACATCCTGCGCCACCGTCGCCATCCGCGGAAAATCGATGAATCGCGGATACGCGCTGGCGCCGACGATGATCAGCTTCGGTTTGTGCTCGTGCGCGAGCCGCTCCGCCTCCTCGTAGTCGATCCGCTCATCGTCACGCCGCACGCCGTAGGGCACGATCCGGTAGTGCAGGCCAGAGAAGTTGAGCGGGTGGCCGTGCGTCAGATGACCGCCATGGGCGAGGTTCATGCCGAGCACCGTGTCGCCAGGCTTCACGGCGGCGAAGTAGACCGACATGTTGGCCTGCGCGCCGGAGTGCGGCTGGACGTTGGCGTGCTCGGCGCCGAACAGCTGTTTCGCGCGCGCGATGGCGAGCGATTCGGCGATATCGACGAACTCGCAGCCGCCGTAGTAGCGCCGGCCCGGATAGCCCTCGGCGTACTTGTTGGTCAGCACCGAGCCTGCGGCGGCGAGGATGGCACTGCTGACGAAGTTCTCTGAGGCGATGAGTTCGAGTCCTTCGGACTGTCGATGAGTCTCGCTGCGGATGGCTGCGGCGATCTCCGGGTCCGTTTCGACGAGCGAACGCTGCATGGGCGAGGAGGACGCGACGTTGGGCATGGAGCGGAAATTGTACTATCCCGAATCCCGTATGACCGAGCCTCGTGCGCAGGTGGTGATCTCGGCTCGCGGCGAGCAGCGTGTTCGCAGCGGCCATCCATGGGTGTACCGCGCCGACGTCGTCGACGTTCACGCGTCCGGCGGCGAGATCGTGGAAGTGATCGGTCCCCGCCATCGGCGGATCGGCGAGGCACTGTTCAGTGACCGATCGCAGATTGCGATCAGGATGCTGACCCACGGCGAACAGGTTGGCGACGACACGCTGATTCGAGCCCGCCTGGAACGCGCGCTGCGCTTTCGTGAGTCGATGCACCTGGACGCCACGGCGTATCGCGTCGTTCATGGTGAGGGCGACCTGCTGCCCTCCCTGGTGGTCGATCGTTACGCTGACTGCTTCGTGGTGCAGGCACTGTCGCAGGGCATGGATCGACTGCTGCCGACGATCACGAGGTTCCTCGTCGAGCTGGCGCAGCCAGTCGGGATCCTGGCGCGCAACGATCCCAAAGTGCGGACGCTCGAAGGGCTCGATCAGAAAATCGAGGTGCTGTACGGTGACGTCCCCGAGTCGGTGGTCGTCCGCGAAGGTCCGGTGGAGTACGACGCGGACCTCCGGCGCGGACAGAAAACCGGCTTGTTCCTCGACCAGCGTGAGAACCGGGAGGCAGCGGCGCGCTATGCGCGGGGGCGGCTGCTTGACTGTTTCAGCTACAACGGCGGCTTTGCGCTCCGGCTCGCGCGCGAGTGTCCCGAGGCGGAGGCAATCGATATCTCCGCCGATGCGGTGGCCCGTATTCAGACGAACGCGGTACGGAATGGCGTTCCCCACGTGCGTGCCCGTGAGGCGAACGTCTTCGACGAGTTGCGCCGGCTCGAACGCGCCGGCGGGCGCTACGACACCATCGTGCTCGATCCACCCGCCTTCGCGAAGAACAAGGCGTCGATCCCGAACGCGCTTGCCGGCTACAAGGAGATCAACCTGCGCGCCATGCGCCTGCTCGCCCCCGGCGGCTATCTCATCACCTGCAGCTGCTCGTACAACGTCAACGAGGAGCTGTTTGCCGAGGTGATCCACCAGGCGTCGGTCGACAGCCACACGCCGGTGACGATGGTGGAGAAACGGATGCAGGGCCGCGATCATCCCGTGCTGGTCGGCGTGCCAGAGACGTACTATTTGAAGTGCTTCATTCTGCGGAGGATCGAATAGGGGTCCGGCGGTGTCCATCAGCGGGCCGTTTGCCACGTGGAGGTATTGGCGGATCAGCGCGTCAATGCCAATTTTGAGTTCATTGGCGAGCTTCCAGCCATGAAGGTCTGTGTAGGCTCGGACGGCAGGCACGGAGCGCCACGAGCACGAAGCATTTCGAACCGGAATGAACTGGTGAAGCGGCCCGAGAACTCGGAAATTCAAAGAACTCACGAACCGAGACCGACCAACCCTTGCACTTCTTGAACCTATGAACGGGTCCCCGTACGCAGTTTCTTCGGGATGACGAATTTCTCTGCCGTGTGCGTCTCCGAAAACCTGACGACCTTGACGTCGACCAAGCCGGCGGCCTTTCCGGCCTTCATCACGTCCGCCTCGGACACGTGCGGGCTGCCTTTCGGTCGGATCGTCCACAAGGCGCCGTCCCGCTTCATCCGTTTGGCGAGCCCGGGAAGTGCGGAGAGCGCGGCACGGGATTCGACGCCGCAGAAGATCAGATCGGAGGGGGCGGTGCTGCTGATGCGGACGCCATGTTGCTGCAGTTCGGCGATGAAGTGCGGGTCGGCAATGCCCACCACTAACGCGGTGTGCCCCGGCCTGAGGCCGAGTTTTTCGGCCCGTGACTTATGGTCGTAGGACTTGTGAGCCGCGCGATCGACGGCCATCGGCGTCCCGGCGAGTGTATCGTGAGTCAGCGAACCCTTGAACCCTTGAACCCATGAACCCGAGGCTCGCTCCCCGCACCGTTCTGATCACGGGTGCGTCCGCCGGGATCGGTGCAGCATTCGCGGAGGTATTCGCCGCGGAGGGATGGGACGTGGTGCTGGCTGCCCGCCGCGAGGAGCGGCTGGTCACGCTGGCTGCCCGGTTGCGCCACTCGCACGGCGTCGGCGCCCACGTCATCGTTGCCGATCTCGCCGACCCGGAGACGCCGGCGCGCATCGTGTCCGAACTCGAGCAGCGGGCGATTCATGTTGACGCCCTGGTCAACAATGCCGGCTACGGTGTGCCCGGCAGGTACTTGCAGTCGTCCTGGCCGCGGCATGACGCGATGCTCCAGGTGATGGTCAACAGCGTCGCCGAACTCACGTACCTGCTGCTGCCGGCGATGATCGAACGCGGCTATGGCCGCATCATCAACGTCGCCTCACTGGCCGGCCTGGTGCCGTCACCCGGCGGGCACACGCTCTATGCGGCGACCAAAGCCTTCGTGATCAAGTTCTCCGAATCGCTTGGTCATGAAGTGGGCGCTCGCGGCGTATACGTCACTGCACTCTGTCCGGGGTTCACCTACAGCGAGTTCCACGACGTGACCGGGACCCGCGAACGGATGAAGAACCTGCCGGCGTGGATGTGGCTCGACGCCGCTGCCGTGGCGCGGCAAGGATACGACGCGGTGATGACCGGCGTCCCGTTGCACATCACCGGCGGGGTCAATCGCGCGATTGCCGTCCTGGTCCGCTTTGCGCCGCGCTGGTTGATCCGCTCAGTCGAGCGACGGATCGGGCATCGGAAGCTCGACTGACGCCACTTCGCCTCGGCATCGATTCAGGTATCGCCTTTGCTGTAGCTCGTCGCATGAACGTTCGAACCCTGGTGCCCCTCCTCGCCGCCGTCACTCTCGTCTCCGTCGCCTGCGACCGAAAGCCTGATAACTCACAGCACGTCGACCGGATTCGCGCCGTCACCGCGTCCACACCCTCATGGGTCCGCAGCGATGCCCTCGCGAAGCGCCTGTGGCGTATCGAGCGCGCGTTCTACCAGCAGCGCGCGTTCACGCCGGCCTGGGTGGACGGTGATCGCACGACTGCGCAGTGGAAGGACCTTGTCCAGCAGTTGAAATACTCGGAGCGCCACGGGCTGGACCCGGCGAAGTATCACGTCGCTGAATTCGAGCAGTTCCGCGAACAGTCTCAGACGAAGACCTCGGGCACGCGGTTTCCGTTGGATCAGGTTCCCGAGCTCGACGCGAAGATGACGTTCGCGTATCTCCGTTACGCGGCGGATCTGCTGGGCTGGGACGAAAACCCCAAGGCGATCTACGAGGACTGGATCGTTCCCTCGAGAAAAGTGGACCTTGCCGGGCAACTGACTGACGCTGTGTCGAAAGGCAGCGTCCGCGAGTCACTCGAATCGCTTGCCCCCACCCACCAGCAGTACAAGGGGCTGCAGGCGGCGCTCGCGTTCGAGCGGCAGCATCCGAGCGGTCATGCCGATCAGATTCGCATGAACATGGAGCGGTGGCGATGGGCGCCGCACGACCTTGGCGATCGGTACGTGCTTGTCAACGTGCCCGCGTACCAGATGCAGGTGATGGAAGGCGACAAGCCGGTCCTCGCCATGCGTGTCATCGTCGGCAAGCCCGATGCGCCGACACCGCTCTTCAGCGACAAGATGACGTACGTCGTGTTCAGCCCGTACTGGAACATCCCGCCGGATATCCTCAAGAACGAGGCGCTCCCGCATCTGGCCACGGATCCGGGCTGGCTGCACCGCAACAACATGGAAGTGGTCGGCACGAGGGGCGATGTCGTCGACGCGGCGGCAGTCGATTGGTCGGACGAAGACGTCGTGAAAACCGTGCGCATCCGCCAGGCGCCGGGCCCCGAGAACGCGCTCGGCCTGGTGAAGTTCATCTTTCCCAACAACTTCAGCGTCTACCTGCACGATACGCCCACCGACAAGCTGTTCTTCAAGGAGCGGCGCGCGTTGAGCCACGGCTGCATCCGTGTCGAAGAGCCCGTCGCGCTCGCGCATTACGTGATGCGCGACCGGCCGGAGTGGACGCCTGAACGCATCGAGACCGCGATGCACGAAAACGAAGAGCAGACGGTGAAGTTGAAGTCGCCGATTCCCGTGCATATCGGTTATTGGACAGCATGGGTGGAGCCGGACGGGAAGACGGTCACGTATATGGACGATCCGTACGGCCTCGACGCACGTCAGCTGCAGTTGATGAAAGAGGGCCGGACGACCCCGTTGCGACCGAAGACGACGCCGCAGCCGTAACGCATGCTGGCTGCTGAAGGGTCATGAATGACGTCGCGATCGCGCCACGCCCCGTCGTTACCCCGTGGGACGGACCTTGTCAGGTCCGTCTGGTCCAACGCAGATCCGCCTTACGACAGCTGTTGGCGCGCGAGTCTCGTAACCAGTGCGTCGAGCGTCTCGCCATCGAGCGCGAACGCAGACGCGTCGGGCGACCACGCCAGCTTGAAGCTGCGCGACAGGGCTGATACCCAGATCTGTCGCACCGGCGCATTGGGACTGACCACGAACTTGCCGGGCGGGTCCTCGAAGATCACCTGGAGCACGCCGTTCTGCAGCTCCACCTCTACTCCGTCGCTGTCGGCCAGCGGCATGAGCGAACGCTGCAACGCCTCGAGCGCATGGTCGGCCTGCAGCCGGAATTCCTGTTCAGTGAGACTCATGGATCGTGAATGGCGGGTCGTTAATTGAACCTGGTTGAATTTTACGTAACTTGAAATATTCGACCCGGTTCAATTAACTACTGCAGCCGGTCCTGGGACGCGATGTAGGTCTTGCGCGCCCGGCCGGTCATGCCCGCCTGCTTCATCCGGATCTCGAGCTTGTGCTCCTTGTTGTCCAGGGCCGTCGGCGTGAACCCGAGCGTGTACTGGCTGTGCAGCTCCTGGGCGACCCGGGTGAACGTCGGTGCGAGCTCGTCGGTCTTCTTCAACTCGAAATAGCCGCCGCCCGTCTCTTCGGCGAACTTCCGAAGCACACGATCGGGGTGGGTCCGCTGTGTGCGACCCGGCCCGATGAAGAACGTCGACTCGAGCCCGATCGCGTAGATCATCGTCTCGTGCTCGGACGCGCTCTTGAGTACGTCGTTGGCTCCAAGCTTCGAGTCCGTGTCGTCGCCATCGGTGAAGACGACGACCACGCGACGCCCGTCCACTTCCTTCAGCTCGTTGATGCTCTGATAGGTGGCGTCGTAGAGCCGCGTCGGGTTGCCGTACTGCAGGTCGTTCAAGGCGCCGATCAGATCGTCGCGATCGCTGGTGAACCGTCCGCTGAACTGGATCTTGTCGCTGAATGCGCCCACCTGCGCCTTGTCCTGCGGCAGCATGCGGATCAGGAACTGTTCGCTCGCCCGCTTCAGGAGCTCGAGATTCGCCGTCATGCTCGCGCTGAAGTCGAGCATCACCACCGCGGAGAAGGGCCGCACTTCGTCTTCGAAGAACGTGATCTCCTGCTGCTTGCCGTTATCGAAGATGGTGAAATCGTCCTGCTCGAGATTCGGGACGAGCCGACCTTGGGCGTCGGTCACGGTCGCGATGACCGGCACGATCCGGGTGCCTGATTTGAAGGTGGGTGCCTGCTGGGCGATGACGGCCGTCGCGGCAAGCAGCGCAAACGCCAGGGCGAACAGGGGACGCATCGATTCGAGCTTAGCACCTCCCGGGTTCGCCGGAGCAGGCTTCCCCTTCACGCAACGGGCGAGGTTCCGCGCCGCCTCCGGATGCCGTAGCGCGCGTCGACGCGACCGGTTTTGTATGCGTGTCTCGCGCTAATATTTCGGCCATGCGGACAACCGTAGTTTTTCTGCTTCTGGTCCTGGCGGCCGTAGTCGCCGAGGCCGGCCAGGGTGGCCTGACCGGCACGGTCAAGGACGAGTCCGGCGGTGTCGTGTCGGGCGCGTCCGTCACGTTGCGGAGCGGCACCGGCGTGGTGCGCCAGACCGTCACCGGCCCGCAAGGGCAGTTCAGCGTCGAGCCTCCGGGCGGTCCGGCCGCCCTGGTCGTCCGGGCTGGCGGGTTTGCCGAAGCGACCGTGCAGGTCTCCGGACCCGGGAACGTCGAGGTGGTGCTCAAGCCGGCCTCGATCCTCGATTCCGTCACCGTCACGCCCGATCGCACCGAGCAACGCCTGGCCGACGTGCCAGCCAGCGTCAACATCGTCGATCGCGAGACGATTGAGCGGTCGCCGGCGGTGGTGTCCGACGACATCCTTCGGCTGGTGCCGACGTTCAGCCTGTTCCGGCGCACCAGCAGCCTCTCCTCGCACCCGACCTCGCAGGGCGTGTCGTTGCGCGGAATCGGCCCGAGCGGTGTCAGCCGCACGCTGGTGCTCTATGACGGCATTCCCTTCAACGACCCGTTCGGCGGCTGGGTCTACTGGACGCGGGTGCCTCTCGAGAGCGTCGATCGCATCGAAGTGGTCGATACCCCGACCTCCGACGTTTACGGCAACTACGCGATGGGCGGCATCATCAACGTGGTCGGCACCCGTGCCCAGCCGCGGACGGGCGAGGTGCGGCTGCAGATGGGCAATTTGACCAGTCCGAAAGGCGATTTCTTCGCCAGCGACGTCTGGGGGAAAGTGAGCGCGTCAGTGGAGGGGAGCTATTTCTCCACCGACGGTTTCCCGACGGTCGTCGAGAACGAGCGCGGACCGATCGATACGAACGCCACGGTCGACTACAAGAACACCAGCGTGAAGTTCGATTACAGCCCATCGAGCCGGCTGAGCGCGTTCTTCCGCGTCGGCTATTTCACCGAGGATCGGAACAACGGCAAGTCGAGCACCTTCAATTCAAGCGGACAGCCGGTCCCGCCCGCGGATGGTCAGCCCGAGGCCAATGACACGCTGTGGAAGACGGTCAATGGCGGCATCCGCGCGTCGCTGCCGGATCAAAGCGATCTCCAGGTTCGTGTGTTCGGCGACTTCGAAACCTTTCACAGTAATTTCCTCGCCGTGCCAAACCTGACCACCCGCGCCATTGGCCGGATGACCCTCTGGCAGACCGTGCCCACCACCGGCGTGGGAACGATTGGCCAGTGGACGAAGCCGTTGTCGACGAAGCACCTGCTGTCGGCCGGGTTCGATCTTCGTCACGTCGACGGCGAGAGCCAGGAACAGGCGATGGACGCGGTCACGGGTACCACGGTGACGACCTACCGCAATTCCGGCGGCCAGCAGAACATCGGCGGCGCGTACGTGCAGGCCCAGGCCTGGCTGCTCCCGAACTTGTCGCTGACCGCGAGCGGTCGCGTTGACCACTGGCGCAATTACGACGCGCACAACTTCGAAACCTCGGCGGCCACGGGGCTGCCCACCGCGAACAATCGCGAGCTTCCCGACAACAGTGACACCGTTTTCAGTCCGCGGGTCGCGGCCCTGTTCAAGGCGACTGACCGCATCAGCGCGTGGGGCAGCATCGGCGCGGGCTTCCGTGCGCCAACACTGAACGAGCTTTATCGGCAGTTCCGTGTCGGCACGATCCTGACGCTGGCCAACGATCAGCTCGGGCCGGAGCGTCTCAAGAATGGAGAGATTGGCGTCAGCCTGTTGCCGGGCGACGGCTTCGCCATCCGCAGTGTCTGGTTCGACAACCGGGTCGAGAACCCGGTCGCCAACGTGACCGTCACCGGTGCAGCGGCCGTCGCGCTGTCGACCGCGTGTGCGGCTGCGGGGACCACCTGCCAACAGCGTCAGAACCTCGGGCGGACGCGCATCTGGGGTTGGCAGAACGACGTCGACTATCGGCTCGGCACACAGTGGCGCGTCGGCGCCGGTTACCTCTACAACCAGGCGAAGGTGAAGGAGTTTGCGGCCAATCCGGCGCTCGTCGGCAAGTTCCTGCCGCAGGTGCCAGAGAATCGTGGTTCGATCCACGCCTCGTACAACAATCCGAAGATCGCGGCTCTTTCCGCGAGCGTGCTGATCTTCGGCCGCCAATACAACGAGGACACGAACACCGGGACCGTTCCGGGGGAGAGCGAGCCGGGCCTGCCCGCCTACGCCACGGTCGAGTTCTCGGCGTCGCGGGCGGTGACCAAGAACTTCGACGTGTTCTTCGGCGTGCAGAACCTGTTCGACGAGGAATACTTTGTCGGCCTGGCGCCGACGACGGTCGGCACGCCGCGGCTGATCAATGGTGGCCTGCGCGTGAAATTCTCCGGCAAGTAGGGCGGCCCCGTCGGATGACGTAGGCGGGGCCTTTACGCCTGGCGAAATGCACAATGCGAAATGCCGATGTCAACGCCTGACGGTAGCCGCTCGATGACGCGGGCACTTCCGTTTTGCGTCTTGCCTTTCGCACTTTGCCTTGCCGCGGCGGCTGCCTCGGCGCAGTCGCCCACGGCGGCGATCGCGCAACCACTCGACACCGTGCTTCCGCGGATGTTCGCCTACGTCGACCAGTTCCTGCGGGATCTCGGGGCGATGGTGGCCGAGGAGCAATACGTCCAGTCGGTCCGTTCGTCGGCCGCCTTCACTCGCGGTGGCGACACGCGCCGCGAATTGAAATCGGACTTTCTACTGGTCAACGTGCCCGGTCAGGGCTGGACGCCCTTCCGTGACGTGTTCGAGGCTGACGGTCGGGCGGTCCGCGATCGACAGGATCGACTGACGTCGCTGTTCCTGACGGGCACGACCGCCGACGCACTCGACCAGGCGCGGCGGATCATGGACGAAGGGGCGCGTTACAACATCGGTGGCGGCACCAGAAACATCAACGTGCCGACGCTGGCGCTGATGTACCTCGGTCCCGATACCAGAAGCGGGGTGCGGTTCACCGAGGGCAAGGCCGATCGGGCAGCTGACGGACGCGTCATCGAGTTCGTCGAAGTGCAGCGCCCGACGCTGATCGGGACGACCGGGAGCCGGAACCTGCCCGCTAAGGGGCGATTGTGGGTCGATGACGCCACTGGGACGATCGTCAGGACCGAGTTGCGCGCCGAAGACACCAGCGTCGAGGCCGAGGTCACGGTGACGTTCGAGCTGGATGCGAGCATCGGCCGATGGCTGCCGAAGCGCATGGAAGATCGCTTCAAGCGTCGCGGCGACTCGTCGGAGGTGCGCGGCGTCGCCACCTACTCACGCTTCCGGCGGTTCCAGGTAAGCACAACCGAGGAGCTGGCGCCGCCTGACGGCGCAGGAAAACCGTAAGATGAAGCACATGGCAAAAGTTCTCGCCCTGACGGCGGTCATCACCATCCTGGCGTGTTCGTCCTCGCCGGCGCAGCAGGGTTCGGGCAACGAGGTCGCGGCCCGGGTCGGCGATCGCACCATCACCGTCAAGGAGCTCGAGGATCGCTGGACGAAGAGCGATCCGGCCGAGCATTCCGAGGCCATTCGGAAGCTGTACGAAGGCCGGCGCAATGCGCTCGACGAGATCGTTGCTGACATGCTGATCACGCAGGCCGCCAAGGCCAGGAACATGACGCCCGAGGCGTACACCGAGGCTGAAGTCTCGAAGCGCGCCAAGAAGGTCACCGAGGCGGATGTCGTGGCGTTCTATCAGTCCAACGCCGGACAGATGCAGGGGCGATCGCTGGAACAGATGTCACCCGCGATCTCCCGGTTCCTCGAGCAGCAGGAAGAGCAGTCGGCGAGGCAGGCGCTGGTGACCGAGTTGAAGAAGGCCGGCCCGCCCGTGCGCATACTGCTCGAGGCGCCGAGGGCAGCAGTGGTCGTCGACGCCGCGGACCCGTCATTAGGCAACGCCAAGGCTCCTGTCACTATCGTCGAGTACTCGGACTTCCAGTGCCCGTACTGTCTTCGCGCGGCACCGACGCTGAAGCGGCTGCGCGAAACCTACGGCGACAAAGTACGAGTGGTCTGGAAGGACTTTCCGCTGACGCAGATTCATCCGCAGGCGTTCAAGGCGGCGGAAGCCGGACATTGTGCCGCCGAGCAGGGCAAGTTCTGGGAGTACCACGACAAGCTGTTCGGGAACCAGCAGGCGCTGCAGCCGGATTTTCTCAAGCAGTACGCGAAGGACGCGGGGATGGATGCGGAGAAGTTCGGGACCTGCCTGGACTCGTCGAAGTACGCCGAACGCGTTCGCGACAGCGTCGCCGCCGGGTCACAGCTCGGCGTCAGCTCGACGCCGACCGTTTTCGTCAATGGCAGGATGCTCGAAGGCGCCCAGCCTTACGAAGTGTTCTCGTCGGTCATCGACGAGGAGCTGGCCAAGTAGCCCGACGGTCGCGGACCTGACAAGGTCCGCGCCACGCCTGTGCCGTCGGGGCGTCCTGTCGTCATGGGCCGGACCTTGTCAGATCCACGCATGCCTCGCGCTCGGGGGCGCGTCCATCGCCGTGGGGCGGACTTTGTCAGGTCCGGCGATCACGGGATCAACACAATCTTGCCGAACGCGCCGGGCTCCATCACCGCCTGGTGAGCCTTGGGCGCGTCGCTGAGCGGCATTTCCTTTCCGATCACCGGACGAAGGGTGCCGTTCGCCAGACCCGCCACGATTCCGGAGTGAATTTCGCGGAACTCGTCGGCGTTGGCGTTGAACAGCGTCATGCCGAGGATGGCGCCGTCCTTGCCCATCGATTTCCGCGGATCGATCTCGACGCGGCCGCGGTTGCCGATGACCACAACGCGACCACGCATGCCGATCAGGTCGAGGTCGCGATCGAGATTCACGTTGGCGAGCATCTCCAGCACGACATCCACGCCTTTGCCGCCGGTTGCTGCCAGGATAGCCGCCGCGTAGTCGGCGTCGCGATGGTTGAACGCCTCGTGTGCACCCTGCTCGCGAATCAGCCGCAACCCATCTGCTGTTCCCGCCGTGCCGAGCACGTGCAAGCCGTGCGCTCGCGCAATCTGCACGGCAGCGGTTCCGACGCCGCCGCTCGCGCCGTGGACGAGCACCGTCTCCCCGGCCTTCGCGTGCGCGCGGATGAACAGCGCGCGCCAGGCGGTCCCGTACGGAACGCCGATGGCCGCACCCTGCTGAAACGACGTCTGGTCCGCGAGCGGCATCACCTGCCACTCTTCGCAGACGGCGAGCTCGGCACCTCCGCCGACCACCGCGAAGCCGTAGACGCGATCGCCCTTCTTGAAACGGGTTACGGCGCTGCCGACCGCTTCGACGATGCCGCCGATGTCGGTGTGGGGCGTGTAGGGCAGGTCCGGTTTGCGAGCGTAGGTTCCCGTGCGGATGTAGTGGTCAACCGGGTTGACCCCGATGGCCCTGACCCGGACCAGGACCTGCTTTGGCCCCGGTGAGGGATCGGGGACCTCTTCGATCTTCATCACGTCGGGCCCGCCGAATTCGTGGACGCGGATCGCTTTCATGGGGAGAGATCTTACTCCGGTGGATGCGGCGGACCCGGTGGATCACCGCAGAGACGCGGAGGGCGCTGAGACGCGCAGAGGTGATTTCTGCTCATATCCAGGCGGGTGCACACGCGAATTCTGCGTACCGTCGCGAGGCACAATCGATTTGTCCTCGGGGTTGGCGCGGCGGCGATCTTGCTCGAAAAGATGCATGGACCTTCCGCCCTACCTGAATGCACTGACCGGGGAGATCATCGGATCGGCGATCGAAGTGCATCGGCATCTGGGCCCCGGCCTCCTCGAATCAAGTTATGCCTTGTGCATGCGCCGTGAGATGACCGCTCGGAATCTCAAGTTCGTCACCCAGCATCCCGTTCCCCTTGTGTACAAGGGGTCGGTCCTGGAAGCGTCATATCGCATCGATCTCCTTGTGGAAGATGCAGTGGTGGTCGAATTGAAGTGTGTGGATCAATTGGCGGGGATCCACGAAGCACAGTTACTGACCTACCTTCGGCTGACCGGCCGCCCCGTCGGTCTGTTGATCAACTTCAACGTGCCGAAGTTAAGCGATGGTGTGATGCGACGAGTGAATACGCGGCATCGAGGTTCACCCTCCACTCGACCGGCTTCCGATCCTTAACAGGCTGCTGAAGAAGTGACGTTCATGACGATTCCATCAGTCGTGTGGACGCGAGCCTTCGTCGCTTGTACGGGCCACGAAGGCACGAAGACACGGAGGTGTGACGTCATCAGGATGCCCGGTCCGCGATCAGATCGTCGCCGGGGCCAACAACCGACGCATCCGCACGATGTTGTAGGCCGTGGCGGTGAACCTGAAGATCCACTCGGCGAGTCGCCCACCGCGGTGGCGGAGTTTGCGCAGCCCGCCGATCGTCTTCATCCAGCCAAATCCTTGCTCGACGAGTTTCCGCTTCTGCTGGCTGATCGCATAACCCGCATGACGCGTCGTCCTCGCGTCGACCGCACTGCGGCGCTTCGTCGTGTGCTGCGCGATGTGGGGCGTCGCGCGCATTCGCGCGCAGGCCCGCTACGAAATCGCGCGTATCGTAGCCCTTGTCGCCCGCGACGGTGACGCGATGATCCCCGGCGAGGGCTTGGACCATCACTAGGGCGGCGTCACGCTCGCCATGGCCATCGGCCGGGGTGACGCGGGTCTGCACGATGAGCCCGGATCGATGCTCCATCAGCAGATGCCCGAGATACCCGAGCCGAGATTCGCGGCGCCGGGCTTTTTTATAGAGCCGCGCGTCAGGATCGGTGGTCGACCGATGCGTGGCATTGGTGCGGCGCTGCCCGTGGAAATCGACGGCCGGATTGCCGCCCCCGCTCACCGGCGGCTCCTCCGCCGACGTGCTGGGACAGATTCGATGCGAGCTGCGTCAGCGGCAGCCCCTTACCGCCGACGCTGGCAGCCGTGGCGAGGATGCTGCACGAAGGAAGATTCTCGAGCGACAGGCCGCCCGATGGTGAAGCCGCCCCGCGGCCGCGGCCAGGGGCGCCGCACTCAACGGTCGACGGTTGCAACTTCGGCCCGAGCTTGCCATCGCCACGCGAGAGCACCAACGCGTAGATCGGCGTCTCGCGGGTTTCGGTATGCACTTTCAACTTGAACCGATCGGCAAGCATGTTGCGCAGCATGAATTGAAGCGGCCCCGGTCCAGCGGTGCCATCGCTGGCGGCGGTCCGGCCGTCCGGCGCTTTCGCGATCAGGTCGTAATGTTCGCTCTGGAGCCACGACGGTGCGCCGACGATCTGGTACGGCTGCAACTGGTACGCGATGACCAACATCTGCTGGGCGGGAACGTTGGTCATCGTGAAACGGCCATTTGGCTCGCTCACAACCGAGACACGCCTATCGCCGGTCTTGTTCGGCTTCACCGAGGCCACGTCGAACGTGAGCGTCGCGTCTGCGGGAACGGCGCGATCCTGCGCCTGCGCCTGCCACGGCACTGCCACTCCGAGGAGGAACAGGGGAGCAATCACGCGCGCCAATATCTCGTGTCTGCTGGGCGTTCGATGTTTACCTTTCATGTGATCTCGTGTCGGTATTGTCATGCTGCTCGCGATGGCCGTGCTTCCAGCGTGTTCAGACGGTATAGAGCGCCTGCAGCAGCAACGCACGCAGCAGGCGCTCGGGCGGAATCGATGGCCGCCCGAAATTGACATACATCGTGCCGAATCGCGGCGAGAGCAGCTTCAGCGCCTGGTCGGTGATGCGGCGAACGGCGCGCAGCGGGCGATCCGCGGGCACGCGCTCCTCCAAGGACACGTAGCTGAACATCGACCCCGGCTGCTCGTCGGCTCCACGCATCGGTCGGCTCCCTTCTGAGTGGGAGCATCGTAGTACGCGGGGATCGACGTGTCGATCCTCTTTCTCTTATTCTTTCAGCAACCTGTTAAAACTCTGCGCGTCTCCGCGCGCTCTGCGACTCTGTGTTGATCCCCGCGCTCTCGACTACCTCGGAAACAATCGATCGAAGTTCCCCCCGAAGATCAGCCCGGCGTCACTCGACCCGATGTGCGACCCGACCACGATCGCCTTCTGCTCTTCGTAGATTGCACGGTGCCAGCCCCGCGGATAGAAGGACGAGTCGGTCCCGAACAGCAGCCGCGACGGGCCGGCGATGGCGAGCGCGGTTCGGAACGCTTCGGCCAGTGTCAGGCCGGGCGTGTAGCGGATCCATTTGTTGGTGCTCGACGTATCGAAGTAGATGTTCGGGCACAGGTCGGCCGCCATCAGCGCTTCGCGAAATAGGCCGGCGCCGAAATGCGGAATGATGAACGGTACGGTTGGGAAGGCGAGCGCCAGCCGCGACACTTCCATCGGGTTGCCGAGACGGACATGGAAATGACTCGGCAGGCCCAGCTTCTGCCGTACAGCCACGGACAGCGCCCCGCAGTGAATGAACATGGCTGCGCCCGGGACCTGCGCGACGGTCTCCGCGATCCGCGTCACGCGATCGTCGTACAGCGAGACGTGGTGCATCGCCGGAAAGAGACATACGGCGCGTAGCCCCAGTTCGATCAGCCCCCGACGAGCCCGTTCGGGCGCGTCCTCCTTCGACGGATCGAGCATGAAGAAGCCGACAAAACGTGACGGATGGCTGCGCACGGCGGCAGCGACGGATTCTTCGTCACCCGGGATGCTCGCGATTAGCGCCGCGCGGGCCACGCTGTTCGCGTCGAGTTCCTTGATCCATCGCGCCGCGAGCGCCTCGGGCGAGTCCGGCGGTTCCCAGCCGAGCTCGCGGCACAGGTCCGGGACTGATTGCGATCGGCCACGCTGGGCCGACAGGGCGGTGAAGAAGCGGTTCGAGAAGAAGTGACAGTGAGCGTCGTTGATCATGCGGCGATTCTGCTGGCGTTACGCGCTCACCCGATCGTGAGCGCGATGGGTGCCACGATGAGGCCGGATCACCATCTCACCCGCCCGATCACCTCTCCGTAGCGGACAGAGCGTAGCCCACCGGCAGCCTCAATGCCCATTGGCGAATGAGATTGTGATCGCCGCAGGCAGGACGGCGTGATGTGAAGCAGAGAGCGCACGGGCATGCCCATGATCGTCGAGGACCGCGTTCGCAACTAGAATTCGAACGTGGTGACACCCTTGATCGTCTACGCCGCCGGCGTCGCCGTGGGACTGTGGCGCGTCGACGGATCGCCTGCCGCGCGTCTCACCATCGCGCTTCTCTGGCCCCTTGCCATCGTCGCCGCGGTGGTCACCATCACTGCCCTTGTGCTCGCGGCGATGGTGCTGTTTCCAATGGTAGGCGTGGCGGGTGTGCTGGCCGCTGGGTTGATTTGGTGGTTTACGCGTTGATGTACGCGCGATGAGTCGCGGGGCTGAACCGCGCGCTACGGCCCACGAACGTTGGTACTGTCCTGAAAGCCCGGCGCTACGGGCGACGCTCCGGTCCGCTAGTCCGTCCCGGCTTCGGTGTAGTGCTGCAGCAGAAACTGCTGCGCGTTGAACGTGCCGGAGGCCGATTCGGGTCGCTGGTACTTGCCGGCGGAATCGAGGACCATCGCGCGGTCGGTATCGCGCAGGTAGGCGTGCAGCACGATGTCGCGGATGTGTTGCAGGATCTCAGGGTCGCGCACCGGGGTGAGCGTTTCGACGCGGCGATCGAGATTGCGTTCCATCAGATCGGCGCTGCCGATGTACATCTCGTCCTGACCGCCATTCTCGAACCAGTAGATGCGTGAATGTTCGAGGAACCGTCCGACGATGGAGCGGACGCGGATGTTGTCGCTCACTCCCGGAATGCCCGGTCGCACGCTGCAGATGCCGCGGACGAGCAGGTCGATCGAGACGCCCGCCTGTGACGCCCGATACAGCACGCGGATCATCTGGTCGTCGGTGACCGCGTTGATCTTGATGATCATCCGCGCTGGCCGGCCGGCCCTGGCGTGCTCCGCCTCCCGCATGATCAGTTCCGTCAGCCGAGCACGCAGCTGCACGGGGGCCGCGAGGATGCTGCGGAACTCCTTCTGATTCGAATAGCCGGTCAGGTAATTGAACATGTCGGACACGTCCGCCATGATGTCGGGATCGGCCGTGAACAGTCCGATGTCGGTGTACACCTTCGCCGTATGCGGGTTGTAGTTGCCGGTTCCGGTGTGGACGTAGCGCTGGATGCCGTCGGGCTCCTTGCGGACGACCAGACACAGCTTGGCGTGGGTCTTCAGGTCAGCGAAGCCGTAGACGACGTGGATACCGTGTGACTCCAGCCGCTTCGCCCAGAGGATGTTGTTGCGCTCGTCGAACCTCGCCTTCAACTCCACCAGCACCGCCACCTGCTTGCCCGCTTCAGCCGCCTGAATGAGGAGCGGAATCAGCGGTGAGTTCGCGCCGATCCGATAGAGCGTCATCTTGATCGCGACGACGTGCGGATCGCGGACGGAGGCGCTGAGAAACGACTCGAAGGAGGCGAACGACTGGTACGGGTGGTGGACCAGCAGATCCTGATAGCGCAGCTGGTCGAAGATCACGTTCGGATCTTCCTCGGCGTGCCACAGGTTGGGCGGTGAGAACGGCGGGTCCTTCAGCTCGGGTCGATGGATCGATGTCAGCTCCATCCAGTCGCCGAATCCCATCCGGTGGCCAGTACGGACCACGATGTCTTCAGTCGCCTCGAAGTTCTCGGCGAGGATGTTCAGGATCCGCGCCGGCATGTCGGCTTCGACCTGCATCAGCGCAATCGCCCCGTGCCGCAACTGCTTCAGGCTGCGGTCCACCGATTCGAGCAGGTCGTCGGCTTCGTCTTCCTCGATTTCCAGATCCGCGTCGCGCACGATCCGGAACAGGTGAGCGCCCTTCACCAGCGTGCCGGGAAAGAGTTCGTGAATGTTGGCGCGGATCACGTCCTCGACGAACGCAAACATCAAATCGGTGCCGCCATGCACGTCGGCCGGAATGGCCACGAACCGTGGCAGCACGTCCGGTACTTTCACGCGGGCGAACTTGGTGCGGTTCCCGTGTCGGACGACGACAGCGAAGTTCTTACTGAGGTTCGAGATGAAGGGGAACGGGTGCCCGGGGTCGAACGCCAGCGGCGTGAGCACCGGGCAGATCTCGCGTGAGAAGTAGCCGCTGAGGAACTCGCGGACCTCCGGCGACCAGTCCTCCTGCTCGAGGAACGTGATGTGCTCGGTCGCGAGCAGCGCCCGTAGATCGTCCCACACGCTCGCCTGATCCAGCAGCATGCGCTTGGCGCGCGCCCGCATCGCGTCCAGTTGCTGTTCGGTGTTGTACCCGTCAGGCGCGACGTCTTCGATGCCCTCCCTCAGCTTCTTCAGCGTCGTCGAGACGCGAATCATGAAGAACTCGTCGAGGTTGGTCCCGGTGATCGCGAGAAATTTCACGCGCTCGAGGAGCGGATGCGTGGTGTCGCGCGCCTGGGTCAGGACGCGCTCGTTGAACTCGAGCCAGCTGAGTTCCCGATTGATGTACAGCGCCGGGTTCTTGAGGTCGGCCGGATCGATTTCGCGCGGCGGAAGAACGTGCAGGGCCGGCCGGCGAGGGGGCCGACGCTGCCGCCGCTCCGGTGCCGGTCGCCGCACGGCGGCCGAGGACTGCTGAGGGGTGTCCATTTGCGCGAATGTGTGCGGAAGAGAGCCCTTCTATCTATCACACCTTTGTAACAACAGTCCCGCTGGGCTCTTCGCCACTCTCTCTCCTTCGAACCTCTGCAGGACAGATGCCATCCTTTCACGGCGGTCTACCATGTGCGAATGCAGACCATCGCTCCTGCTCGATTCAAAAAAGACGCGGTACGCGACTCTTTGTCACGGGAAGCGGGCCCGGAAGAAGAGCGCCCAGCTCATCTGATTCGCGGAACGGCGCTGATCTTCTGGGATCAGAAAGTGCCGGGCGGCCGATATCGGCGCAAGCTCGACGCCATTGACACGGACCAGATCACCCCTGCGGCCGACTGCGTCTCCGAGAGCCTGGACACGCTCGACGAACGCTGGAAGGCGGGGTCATTCCGGTATTTGATGCCCGACTTCCGTGAGCGCGTCCATCGTGGAGAGACTTTTGTCATTGCCGGCGATCGATTTGCGATCGGTTCGTCGCGGGAGATGAGTCCGGCCGGCTTGAAGGGGATTGCCGAGGAAGCCGGTCGCGAGCTGGTGATCATCTGCGGCAGCAACATTGGCGACATTTTCCGCCGCAACGCCCTCAACCTCGGGCTCCACGTCGTCCAGAGCCCGGAGGCGGTGGCGGATGCACGCGATGGCGACGAATTCACGTTCGATACAGCGACACGACGCATCGCCAATCTGACCCAGGGGAAGACCTACGAGCCAGTGCCGCTCACGCCGAAGGAGGACGACATCCGCCGCAGCGGCGGCATCATCACCGTGGGCCGTCGCGAGTTCCCGTCCGCGGTGACTCGTGCCATCAGCATCGAATTTCCCGAGGAGTCAGTCGCCCGCCGCATGACCACGACCGAGCAGATCATCTGGGCGCATCGCGTGGACAAGGAGCGCCGCGAGGTGATGCCGGGCGACACGCTGCGAGTGTTCGCGGATCTGCTGCCCGCGTCGGACGGGACGGCACCCTTCGCCATTCACACGTTCAACCAGATCACCGGCGGTCACACCATCTATCCACGACAGGCGGCGATCGCCAACGATCACTTCGTCTTCACGGGGCGCGACGACGACGATCGGCAGACTGCGATCGGGCGCGCCTTCGCTGCGGCCCAGGAGCTGACGCCGCCGTATTACGCCACCCCCGGCGACGGCATCTTCCATTTCTACTTTCCCGAACAGGGCCTGATCGTACCGGGTCAGTTCATTCCGGGAGCGGATTCCCACAGTCGCGCCTATGGTGCGTACGGCGCGGTCGGCATCGGCGTCGGCTCGACGACGCTCGGCTTCGGCTGGTCGACAGGCTACGTCTATTTCACGCTGGCCAAGGCTCGCCGTGTGGTCTTCTCAGGCGCACTGCAGCCATGGGTGAGCGGTAAAGACATCGTGCTTGAAGTACTCCGACGCTGGGGCCCCAGGCAGGCGCAGGGGATGTCGGTCGAGTTCGTCGACGTCAACCAGCAGCTGCCGATTGCGTATCGAAACACGATCGCGAACATGATGGCGGAGGCGGAAGCGCTCAACGGCATCTTCGCGGCCGATGCGGTGACCCGCGCATGGTACGAAGCCAAAGGCGTCGCCGATTTTCCGTATCCACGGGTGACACCGGGAGCGGATGCGCGCTACGAGATCGATGAAGAGCTGTCGCTCGACCATGTGAGGCCAATGATCGCGAAGCCGTTCAGTCCCGGCAACGCGTTCCCCGCCGACGAAGTGGCCAGTGAGCGAATCGAGTTCGACAAGGCGTTGATCGGCTCGTGCACCAATGGCAGCTACGACGATCTGCTGCAGGCTGCGCTCGTGATTCATCACGCGCGACGGTCGGGCCTGACGCAGACCGCGCGGCCGTTCGTCGTGTTTCCGGGGAGTGGCGGCGTTGGCCGACAGATCGAGAAACCGGATCACCGCCTCGGGGGCGAGTCGATCGCGGACGTCTTTCGCGCCGTCGGTGGTGAGATCCGGCAATCCTGGTGCGGTCCCTGCTTCGGGCAGGGTCCGGACGCGCTCCGGCCGGGAGAGCGTGCGATCACGTCGTTCAACCGCAATTGGCAGAACCGCATGGGAGTCGGGGGCGAAGGCTACCTCGCCAGTCCCGCGGTCGTGGCAGCATCCGCACTCCTTGGCTTCATGGGTCCACCGTCGGAACTTGGCTTGGAGTGGGATCCGGAGACGTACGGAATCTGACGGTCACGCCAGCAACAGTACGACGCGCACGAAGACTCGAAGGACGCGAAGTCGTCAGATCGCCTTCGTGTGCTTCGAGGTCTTCGTGTGGTTCGTGCGTGCCTTCCGTGACGGCGTCAGTTCTTCTTGTAGACCAGTTTCTGCGTCTGCGGCGCGCCGCCGTCGCGGCCCGGCTGTGACTGCTCGACCACCAGGTTGCCGCCCTCGAGCGACAGCGTTCGGGACTGCTCGATGTTGTTGCCACCTGCGTTGATCGTGGTGGTGATCATCAGCTTGTTGCCCATCCACATCGTCTTCGACACCTGTTCCTGCTGACCGTTACGTCCGGTCACCGTGTTCTTGCTTTCCGATCCATCGAGCTTGTAGGTGGCGGTGACCGGATTGCCACCCTGGTCCCGGCTGATCGTCAGCGTGCTCGCGTCCTGCTTCGCGGTGAACTCCTGGCCGAAGCCTGCGCCGCCGCCGCGTCCGCCGCCACCCCGGCCGCCGCCACCGCCACCGCCACCACCGGCAGGCGGAGCGGGTGCTGATGCCGGATCGAGTGTCCAGTTGCCCGAGAAGTCAGGCTTGGCCTGCGCGAAAACGGCGGTGGCAGTGGAGATCGCGAACGCCGCCGCCGCTACCAACGTGATGACCCGTCGCATGTAGTCCCCCTCTGTTTAAGTGCAAGGGAGCGGATTCTATCGGAGGTGGTTGAGCGACAGTATGGCAATCGTGTGACAGGGATCCATCATCCCGACACGGGCTGCATCGCGGCGGCCTTCCCTATATCCATGGATGCGGCGCGCGACGAGAAGCGGCGGCGGTAATAGCCGACCCAGATCAGGATCACTGGCAGTCCGATGGCAGTGGGTCCGAGCCACGTGAGCAGTGAGTCTCCCGGCAGTCCCACACGTCGGCCTCCGGCGATGGCGAATGCAGTGGTCGCGGCAACGCACGCCCCCAGCATGTTGCCCATGTGCGCAAGCCACCAGTGCATCGGCACGGTCGGTCGCCGCAGCCAGTACATGAGCTCACCGCTGCCGTTGATCAGACCGATGGTCGAGAACGCCACGAACAGTGGATTGCGGGTAGCGACGCCATAGGCGGCGGTTGCTCCGGCCGAACCCGCGAGCAGCGCTGCCCAAGCGATATCGACGGCCGGACCCCGCGTCGTCCGGGTCTTCGCGCGCAGGACTCGCAAGCCCGTCCACATGCCAGAGCCGGTCAGGATGGAGATGTAGAACAGCAGCATCGAGAACTGATGGCCCGCCGGGCTCGGGTCGGTGACGAACCGAAAGGCCGACATCAGCAGTGCCGTCACGCACACGACTGTCATGCCGCCGACAAACCCCCAACCGGTCCCGCGATGAAGGCGGCCGCCCTTGCGTGCGAACAACGGCGGGAGCATGGCGAGCAGCGCGAGGCTCCCGCCCGCGATATGGATTCTGAGTAGTGTTTGCATCATGCGGCCAGTCTGAACGTTGACGCGCCGGCACACATGTGCCGGAGGTCACCGGCCATAACCGTGACTTCCGGCACCCCCTCCTGAACGCCCCGGACTTCTACAATGCGGTGCCATGAGCGACCGGCAGACTGTCGCAGTCACGCATCGCCCTCCGACCGTCGATCCGCCGAATGTCACGCCGGCGGTTGCGCGCGCGTTCGACTGGTTTGCTGCCGCCGCGATCGGGACCTGGATCGCCTGTGCCTTGTGGCCGATCGGGTCGATCGTCACCGGCCGGTTTTCAGGCATCCCTGCCGCAGCGTGCGTCGTGATGTTCGTCGTTTACGGCGTCGCGCTCGTCTCGATCCTTCGCTTGCCGCGACAGCAGCGCCCGGTTCCCGGCTGGATGGGAGTGACTGCGATCGCGGTGCAGAGCGCGACCAGCATCGGCATCAACGTGGACACGATGGTGTATTTGAACGGCACTGGCATGGGCATCGGGCTCATCGTGGTTGTGGCTGCCCAACTACCGTACTTTCTTGCACAGCCTCAGACGTGGGCGTGGATCGCGATGCAGACGCTGGTGCTGACCGGAGTAATCGGTACGATGGGCACGGTCAGCGCGCTCGAAGTGGCGACGTTTGCGCTCGCCACGCTCGGCTTTCAGGTGTTTGCCGCGGAGAGCTCCATTCTGCTGATCAACGAGGGTCGCGCGCGCACGAGCCTGGCGCGCGCCAACGCCGAGCTGACGGCGACGCGGGAATTACTGGCGGAGAACAGCCGATCCTCGGAGCGCTTGCGCATCTCACGGGATCTCCACGACACGCTCGGCCATCACCTGACTGCCCTCAGCCTGCAGCTCGATGTCGCCGCGCGACTCTCTGAAGGCAAAGTGGCCGAGCACGTGCGTCAGGCCCATGCCATCACCCGGCTGCTGCTGGGCGATGTGCGCGCCGTGGTCAGCACGTTACGCGAAAACGGCGGTCTCAACCTTGCTGACGCGATCCGGGCGCTCGTGATGCAGCCGGTGGGATTGCAGATTCATCTGGACGTTCCGGACGAACTCATCGTCGACGAGCCAACCCGGGCCGAGGCGTTGCTGCGAGCGGTCCAGGAGATTCTGACCAACACCGCCCGGCACGCGCGTGCCGCCAACATATGGATCGAGTTGAGCTCGACGTCAGCGGGGATCACGTTGCATGCCCGTGACGACGGCGAAGGAGCAGATACGGTCACGTCGGGCAACGGGTTGAAGGGCATGCGAGAACGGTTCGAACACCACGGCGGCACAGTGCAGGTGAGGAGCGCTCGTGGCGCCGGGTTCGAGGTGTTCGCGTCGATGCCGCCTCTGACGACGGCATGATCAAGGTGGTGCTGGTCGACGACCAGAACCTGATTCGCCAGGGTGTGCGCTCGCTGCTCGAGCTGGCTGGCGACGTGCTGGTGGTCGCCGAGGCTCGTGATGGCGAGGAGGCGTTGACCGTCATCCGCCACGCGGCGCCGGATGTCGTCCTCCTCGATCTGCGGATGCCGAAGATGGATGGTGTCGCCGTGCTGCGGGCGTTGCAGGCGGAAGGGACGTGTCCGCCGACAATCGTCCTGACCACATTCGACGACGACGTCGCGTTGCTGGAAGCCGTTCGCGCCGGTGCGAAGGGATACCTGCTGAAGGACGTGTCGCTCGAGCAATTGACGGCGGCCATCCGGGACGTCGCCGCGGGAGGGACCGTGATCAGGCCAACGGTGACCGAGCGGGTCCTGCGCGGCCTGGAGCATATTCGTCGCGGATTTCGAATCGTTGAGCCCGCCGGATCCACTGACGCGGCGAGAGGTGGAGATCCTTCGATTGATGGCCGGCGGTTACAGCAACCGTGAGATCGCGAGCGCGCTGGGCACGGCGGAGGGAACCGTCAAGAACCACGCGTCGAGCATTTTGTCCAAGCTGGGCGTCCGCGATCGAACCCGCGCCGTCCTGAAAGCGCTCGAGCTTGGGTATATCTGAAGAGAAAATTGAACCGGGTTGAATTTTACGATTCTGGAAAAATTCAACCCGGTTCAATTTCCGGATCTAAGATCCAGCGCCATGAGGAAGCTGCTCGTCGTTCTGGCGATTCTTTCCGGCCTTTCCTCGGCTGCACGCGCGCAGGACACGGCGGCGGCCCCATCGCCACCACCGGCGCAGCAGGCGCCGACGTTCCGGAGCGGCGTCGAGCTCGTCACCGTCGACGTCGGCGTCATCGACCAGACGGGCAAGCCGGTGGACGATCTGCATGCCGCCGACTTCACCGTCAAGATCGACGGGCAGGTCCGACGGGTCCAGTCGGCGAATCTCGTACGCATCGATCCCGAAGCGGCGAAGAAGAAGCTTGCCGACAAGGAGGAGACCTTTTTCACCACCAATCTCACGCCGCCCGAAGGCCGGCAGATCATCTTCGCGATCGACCAGGTGAACGTGCGTCCCGGCACGCTCAAAGTCCTGATGCGCACGGCGTCGCAGTTCGTCGACAAGCTCAGTCCGCTCGACGAGGTCGCGTTCCGTGCGTATCCCGAGCCCGGCGCCCGCGTGGGGTTCACGACGGATCGCCTCCGGATCAAGCTCGCCATGGATTCGCTGATCGGCCATCAGGACGTCAAGTCGCAGCCGCGGATGAACATCGGCGTGACCGAGGCGATCCAGATCGACGATAAGCGTGACGAGCAGACCTTGCTCGAGGTCGCGCGGCGCGAATGCAACGGCGCGCAGTCGGCCGATGCATTGGAACAGTGCAAGCGGGAGATCGCCTCGGAGGCGAGCGACATCGCGTTCAACGCCCGCGAGACCGCCGAGATGGGACTGCGCGGCCTGCTCGATCTGCTGCGCGAGCTGGCGTACGTGGACGGCGCCAAGACGCTGATTCTCCTGTCGGAGGGTGTGGCCGTTTCGAATGCCGCCGATCTCGACCTGGTGTCGATCCTGGCCGGACGCGCCCGCGTGTCGCTGAACGTACTGATCGTCGACGAGCAGCGTGGCGACGTGACGGTCGCGCGCGTCGGGCCCACCGCCGAAGCCGATCGCCGACGCGAAACCTCCGGGCTGCAGAACATCGCCGCGGCCTCCCGAGGGGCGGTGTTCCACGCCGTCGGCACCGCCGAGGGCGTGTTCGAGCGCCTCCTGCGCGAGATATCCGCCTATTACGTGCTCGGTGTCGAGCAGAAGCCGGGTGACGCGGAAGACAAGCGGCATCGAATCGACGTCGAAGTGGCTCGGCGCGGCGTCACCATCCGGTCTCCTCAGGCATTCGCACTCTCACAGGCATCGCGGCCCAAGCGCTCGCCCGAAGACAACCTGCAGTCCGCGCTGACGGCGCCGTTTGCCGTTTCCGAGATTCCACTTCGGGTCACGACCTTCGCGCAGCAGGATCCCGCGTCTTCCAAGGTCCGCGTTTCGGTCGCGGCCGACGTGGGCCAGCCCGGGACGCCGTCCGGCGAATACAACGTCGCCTACGTGCTGGTCGATCGCGACAACCGCATCGCCGCGACCTTCGCCCGCAAGCTGACGCTCGGCGGTCCGTCGCACCCGACGACCGAACCGCTCCCATTCGTCAGCACCGCCAATATCGATCCCGGCATCTACACGCTGCGCCTGGCGGTGGTCGATCGCGATGGCCGGCGGGGTAGCGTCATCCGCGAGGTGAGCGCGTGGAAGCTGAAGGACGAAGACTTCGCGGTCAGCGATCTCGTCGTGGGCAACCCGCCAAGCGGAGCAGACGGATTGCGGCTCGCCGTCGAACCGCATCTCGACGCGGATTCAATTGCCGCGTTCGTCGAAATGTACTCGACCGCGCCGCCCAGCCTCGAGAAGGTGACGGCAACCTTCGAGATCGCCGACGATGCGGATTCGCCGGCGCTCGCCCGTTATCCGGGGACGATCCGCACCGGCGGCGAGGGAGTACGGATCGCGCAGGCGTTCATCCCGACGCTGGCGCTGCCGCCCGGCCGCTACGTCGCGCGCGTCGACATCACCCGTGACGGCAAGCGGCTGACGCTGCTGTCGCGGCCGCTCGTGCTGGAACGCGCGACGACGACGCTCAACGGGATGCCGGCAACACCGCCGGCGCTGTTCGTCCCGTCGGCCCTCGGCAAGTTCGATCGCGACGCGGTGCTGCGCCCCGAGTTCGTGGCGCCGATGCTCGACTCCATGGAAAAGCGATCGCCGACGCTCAAGACCGCGATGGCGGAGGCCAGAGCCGGACGCTACGGTCCGGCGGCGATCGAAGCACTCTCGGCCGGCGACCAGGAAGCCGCCGCGTTCCTCCGCGGCTTCGACCTGTTCAGCAAGGGACAGCTCGATCAGGCGGCGGCGCAGTTGCAGCTTGCCGCCGGACCGCGTCGCCAGTTCTTTCCGGCGGCGTTCTATCTCGGCGCCGTGTTCGCGACGGCTGGACGCGATCGCGACGCAGCCGGCACCTGGCAACTGGCCCTCGGGACAGAACCGCGTCCCACCGTCGCCTACACGTTGACTGCCGACGCACGCATACGCGACAACCAACCGGAGGCCGCGATCGAGATCCTCAAGCCGGTGTACCAGCGCCTGCCCATGGAGGACGAGGTCGGACGCCGACTGGCGCTGGCGTACCTCTTGACGAGCCGCTACGCCGAGGCACTCCCAATCGTCGATGCGTACCTCTCCCGGCATCCCACGGATCAGGACTTCCTGTTCGCCGGCGTGGTCTCGCAATACGAAGTGGTACGTGCCGGTTCGGTGCTGTCGAACGCGGACCGCGATCGCGTCCGTCGCTGGTCGAACGCCTACCGGGGCGAAAAAAGCGCGCTGCTCGAGAAGTACCTGCAGACGATGGGGGCTCGGTGAGGAGGGCTCATCATCAAAGCGAATGCAGAATGCAAAATGCAGAATGCAGAATGAACAACGCTTCCAATCCGACGCTCCCGGGCCTGTGATCACCCGGCCTGCGTCCAGGCCCCTGCGGTTCTCGATGCCGTTGTGAACAATCTTCCCGGGTATTCGGACCAATCGATCCGGTTCATCCACGGCTGCAACTACCCGTGGTCCACAGACGGCCAGACGGTCTTCTATGGCCTCGATTTTGGCGCCAACATCTGGGGCTCGCATCTGGGCGTATCGAGCCGCCGGCCGGCGGTGGCGCGGGACTTCGCGACCATGGCCTCGCTCGGCTTCACGGCTGCCCGCTGGTTCGTCTTCGCCGACGGCCGCTCCGGAATCGTTTATGACGAACGCGGCGTGCCCGCGGGTCTCGATTCGCACTTCTTTCCTGACCTCGACGCCGGGCTCGAGTGCGCCCGCGATGCCGGCATCCGCGTCGTGCTCGTCCTGCTCGATCACCGGTGGATGTTCGAAGGTGTTCGCGACACTTATGCCGACCCGGTGACCGGAACGCTTCTCGAAGCACGGCTTCCAGAGGGACGCGCGCGTGTGTTGCGTTCGTCGCCCGGTCGGCAGGCGCTCCTGCAGCAGGTGATCGCGCCCCTCGTCACCCGATACGGGCACGCTGGTGACCGAGCCGACCTGGGGGAATCCGTGCTGGCCTACGAGTTGATGAACGAACCGGACTTCGTGATCGAGGAATGGGAGCGGGACGTCAGCCCGCACGTATCCACGCCGATCCCATTCGAGTTGCTCGGCGATCTGATCGCACACGTCAGCGATCTGGTGCACCGTTCGTCGACGGCGCTAACCACGATCGGATGCGCCAGGCTGCACAACCTGTGGGCCTGGGATGATCCCACGCTCGGACTGGACCTGCTGCAGCTGCACAGCTATCCGGATCTGCGTCGGCCACAGCTAGACACCGACGTCTTCGGAACTCCCGCCCAGGCACTGGACGTTCATCGTCCGGTCGTGCTCGGCGAATTTCCAGGGGCCGGCCCTGATCAGCATCCTGCGGGTGTCGAGCCGCCATCGTGGACGTTGAACGAGTATCTGGAGTTCGCCGTTCACAGCGGCTACGCCGGTGCGTGGCCGTGGAGCTTCAGCGGCACCGACGCATACGGTCGCTTCGCCGCCGAACCGCTGCGCGCGTTCGCCCTTCGCTATCCGGCACTGGTGAATCCGCGGGCGACGACGATCACTGCCCGATGACGCCGTCAGTCCGGCAGCTTGCGTGGATCGTGGCGCGCGATGTCAATCGAACCGTCGGCGGCGGCATGGCCTCGATGGAACTGCTCCGCCGCAGCTTCGCAGCACGGGAGTGGGTCGACGCCCGGACCCACGGCCTGTTCGTCGCCGTATCGAGGCTCACTCCCGGGACCAACATCCTCGCGTATTGCGCCGCAGTCGGATGGCGGCTGCGGGGCTGGCGCGGCACACTGGCGGCCCTGGCTGCCGCGTCGGTTCCGGCCTCGCTCGTCATCTCCGGGCTGGCGGCCACGCTCGTTCGGCTCGATCGTTATCCCGCCGTGCGCGTGGCGCTGTCGGCCGGCATGTTCATCGCCGCGGCGCTCGTGCTGTCCAGCGCCTGGAATCTGTTGAAACCCTATGCACGCGCCGGGCGGATACGATTCGCGCTCATGATTGCCGTGGCTGCCGGCGTGCTGTATGCCCTCGATCTGACGCCCGTGCGCATCCTCCTCATCTGCGCCGTGGTCGGCGCGCTGATGCCGGAACGTCGCTCGTTCGCGGCGGGTCGGCGCGGCGATACACGGGAGACCGCCCGCACATGAACATCGCCGTCATCTACCTGCTGCTGCTCAAAGCGACTGTGACCTCGTTTGCCGGGATGGGATCGCTGCCGCAGATTCGTCAGGACTTCGTCGACAGCTACCATCTTGTCTCCGCTGATGCACTCAGCGAGGCGGTTCTGGTCGGACGGGCGACGCCTGGCCCGATGGGGGCGTACGTGGTGGCCGTGGGCTACCTGGCCGCGGGATGGCCGGGAGCTGTCGCCGGATGGCTTGCGCTGGTCACCCCGGCGTTTGCGGCGCTGCCGCTCCTGGCGACCGTCCAGCGGTGGCTGCACCTCCCGCGCGTACGCGCGCTGGTCGACGCCGTCGTGGTGGCCGGCGCCGCCTTGCTGGTGCCGGCCGGCGTCGGGCTGGCACGGGATGCCGTCGATCAGCTGCGGCGATTGATGTAAACGGTTGACCCGCCGACGGCGTGTTACTCTGCGATCGATGGTTTCGGCGCTTCGCTCGCGGATCGTGGCGTGCGTGCTCGTCCTCTTCTCGTTCATGGGGACGACCGGGGCGTGGCACGTCGCGGACGACGATCCTGACTGTGCCCTGCCCGCCAGTCACGACCATTCCGCCCATCACGAACGCCTCACCAGGTCGACCCCGGTCCAGGCCCCGACCCACTGCGCCATCTGCCACTGGCTTCAGGGCTTCCGCACCGACTCGGTTCCGAGCACAACGGTCGCTGCGGCAGACACCGTCACGCGGCCTGCTGCAAACCGGAACACACAACCCGCACGAATTCCTCGTCCGCGTCGACGTCCCCTCCCGCGCCCCGCCCGCGTAGTTCTAAAGCGTTCGAGTAACGTTCGAGAACGTTCGAAGCGTTCGAGACGTTCGGAATCGTTCGCAGCGTTCGCGCCTGACTGTCAGGCGGCTGAATGGTTCGAATGCCGACGCTATCGAGTGGAACGACTGAACGCCCTCGAACGGTTCGAACGCCTCGAACGTTTTCCGGAGGAGCTATGTGGAGTTCTTCAGTCGCGCGCGGATGTCTGGCGATCGCGTTGGTGGCAGTGCCGTGCGCGGCGGCGGCGCAGACACCAGACCTGGCGGCGATCCAGCAGCAGATCGATCAATTGAAACAGCAGCTCCAGGCGCTGCAGGACCAGCTCTCGAAGATCAGCGCGCAGCCGCCCGCGCCAGCGGCTGCCGAACCGCCGCCGCCGGCGGCGGGAGCGGAGGCTCCGGCGCAGACCGCCACGGTGCCACCCGGCGCGGAAGGGGCCGGCGGTCCGTCTGGAACGCTGCCTGTGTACGGCGCTGGGGCGGCCTCTTCCAAGGTGTTCAATCCCGACATCGCCGTCATCGGCGACGTTCTCGGTGCGGCCGGACACAACGAGGTGAACCCGTCCCCGGCGTTCGAGATGCACGAGGCGGAGGCGTCGTTCCAGGCCGTTGTCGATCCGTATGCGCGCGCCGACTTCTTCATCTCGTTCGGTGAGGAAGGCGTTGAGCTCGAGGAAGGCTTCGTCACCTTTCCCGCCTTGCCCGGCGGTCTGCTGGTCAAAGCGGGCAGGATCCGCGCAGCGTTCGGAAAAGTAAACACGTTGCACAACCACGTGATGCCATGGACCGATCGCCCGCTGGTTACGGCCAACCTCGTGAACGGCGAGGACGGTATTGACGACGCGGGTCTCTCCGTCGCCCGACTGATTCCGAACCCATGGATCTTCCTCGAGGCGACGGGTCAGGTGTTCCGCGGGGATTCAGGGGACCTGTTCACCTCGAGCAAGCCGGGCGACCTGTCATACGTCGGCCACCTGCGCGGGTATCACGACTTCACCGAGAACACGAACATCGACCTCGGTGCGTCGTATGCCCGCGGGCACAACGCGTCTGGCGTCGTCGACGGCTCGGACCTCGGCCGGTTCATCACGCAACTCGGGGGCTTCGACGCCACGTTGCGGTGGCGGCCGCTGCAGCGCTCGATCTACCACTCGTTCATCGGACGCTCGGAAGTGGTGTGGAGTCGGCGGCAGCAGCCCGATGGAGAGCAGAACAGCACCGGCTTCTACCTCTCGGGCGACTACCAGTTCGCGCGGAGATGGTTTGGCGGCGGTCGCTACGACCGCTCGGAGCGGGCCGATTCGCCGACCGTCGATTCGGGTCAATCGCTGACGCTGACCTACTGGCCGAGTGAGTTCAGCCAGATTCGCGGCCAGTATCGCCGCACGCGTTACGCCGAAACGAATACCGCCAACGAATTCCTGTTCCAGTTCCAGTTTTCGATCGGAGCGCATGGTGCGCATCCGTTCTGAAGGACGTGTCACATGGGCACTCGCAGATTACTGACCGCTCTCCTCGTCGGCGCTCTGTTCGCGGCGGCGTCGCCGGCGTTCGCACAAAGCAAGCTGAACGTCGTCACGACGACCGAAGACCTGGCCGCGATTGCGCGGGAGATTGGCGGCGATCGCATCACGGTCGAGTCGATCGCCCGCGGATACCAGGATCCGCACTTCGTCGAAGCCAAGCCAAGCTTCATCCTGAAGCTGCAGAAGGCGGATCTGCTCATCGTGGTCGGACGTGAGCTCGAGATCGGATGGTTGCCGCCGCTGATCCAGCAAAGCCGTAACGCGAAAGTGCAGGTCGGCGCGCAGGGCTACCTGGACGCATCGCAGCGGGCACGCATTCTCGACATTCCAACCGGCCAGGTGACGCGAGCGGAAGGTGACGTCCACCCGCAGGGGAACCCGCACTACTGGCTCGATCCGGAGAACGGGAAAGCGGTCGCCAAGGAAATCGCCGACAAGCTTTCCGAGTTGCGGCCAAACGACCGCGCCACTTTCGACCAGCGGCTGACGGCGTTCAACGGCCGCGTCGACGACGCGGAGAAACGATGGCTCGCCGCGATGCAGCCCTACAAGGGTGTGAAGGTCGTCACCTATCACCGTTCGTTTCCCAACTTCGCGGAGCGGTTCGGCCTCGATATCGTCGGATACGTGGAACCGCGGCCCGGCATCCCGCCGTCGCCGCAGCATACGCTCGACCTGATCAACGACATGAAGCGGCAGAACGTGAAGCTGGTGCTCGTCGAGCCGTACTTCGATTTGAAGACGCCGAACTCGATCGGTCGTGAAACGGGAGCGCAGGTGCTGGTTCTGCCCCCGTCGGTTGGTGGCGTCAAGGAGGTGACCGATTACTTCGCGCTCTTCGACTACGACATCAACCTGCTCGTCGGCGCACTGAAAAAGACTGGAGCGCCGGCCAAATGATCCTGGATTACTCAACGCTGGCGTTTCTTGCCGCCCCGTTCGCGGCCAGCCTGATCCTGACCGGCATGCACGCGTATCTGGGTGTGCATGTGGTCGAGCGGGGCGTGATCTTCGTCGACCTGTCGCTCGCGCAGATCGCGGCGCTGGGTGCGTCGATCGCGATCCTCATGCCCATCACCGGCGGCGATCCTCACGCCCCGGTGGTCTACTGGATCAGCCTGGCGTTTACCTTCATCGGCGCTGCGGTCTTCTCGACGGTGCGGGGTCATCGCGCCCGGATCCCGCAGGAAGCGATCATCGGCATCTGTTACGCCGTGGCGTCTGCGGCGTCGATCCTGGCCATGAGCAAGGCGACGTCGGAAAGCGAGCACCTGAAGGACATGCTCGTCGGCAACATCCTCGCTGTCTCGTGGCCGGAGGTGGCCAAGACGGCCGCACTGTACGGGGCGATCGGATTGTTCCACTACGTCTTCCGCCGGAAGTTCCTGGCGATTTCGATGGATCACTCCGGTGCCGTCGATCGCGGAGTGTCCGTGCGGTTCTGGGATTTTCTCTTCTACGCGTCGTTCGGCTTCGTCGTCACCTCGTCGGTCGCCATCGCGGGTGTCCTCCTGGTCTTCTGTTACCTGATCGTGCCGTCGGTGGCGGCGATGCTGTATGCGGAGACCGTCGGCCGGCGGCTGGCAATCGGTTGGACCATGGGAACGGTCGTGTCGGCGGTGGGCGTCTATCTGTCGCTCGTCCTTGATCTGCCGACAGGCGCCACCATCGTGGTCACGTTTGGTGTGGTGCTGGCGGTGATGGCGGCGCTGCGCCCAATGATCCGTAGCTCGATCGCGCCCGCCGCCCAGCGAGTCGCGTAAGGTCGTGCGACGTGCGCAGGGCGACGTGCGTAGGGCGGGGCTTCAGCCCCGCCGGTTGCCTCCGCAGCGTTCCGCCGGCCTGAAGGCGCGCGACGATCAGGCGCCCGCGGGCCTGAAGGCCCGCGCTACGGACCAGCCACGCGTCGCAACAACGACTCCAGATCGGGCGGAATCGGGGCCGTAACCGTGATCGCCTCGCGCGTCACGGGGTGCGGAAACGTAACTCGCCACGCGTGCAGCGCTTGCCGCGGGATACGCGCGGATTCCTCACCGTAGACGCGATCCCCGACGATCGGCCAGCCCCGGGCAGCGAGATGTACACGGATCTGGTGCGTTCGTCCGGTCACGAGCTCGCATCGCACCACCGACATCGACGTCTCGTCGCCCGAACTGACGCCGACCACGTCGTACAGGGTTTCGCACGGCGCACCGTCATCGCGCACGACCACGACGCGTCGATCTTCGGCGGAACGTCCGAGCGGAAGCGAAATACGACCGCATGGTGGATCCGGCACGCCTCGGACCGCGGCAAGATATTCCTTCTTCACACGGCCGGCGCTCATGTCGCGCTGCATCGCCGCGTGCAGCGCCGGAGTCAGCGCGACCACGACCACTCCTGAGGTGTCCTTGTCGAGACGGGTCAGGATGCCTGGTTGAATCAGGTCGCGATCGCGGTAGCGCCACAACAGCGCATTCAACAACGTGCCTGACGTGTTCTTGTAGGTCGGATGGACCACGACGCCGGCAGGCTTGTCGAGAACGACCACGGTCTCGTCCTCGAAGAGGATCGAGAGTGACCCTTCTTCCGGCTGAGGCCGGCGGCGCGGTTCCGGCGACGTTCTCTGGATCTTGTCCACCCGATGAAGCATCCTACCCGTCATGCCGATCTTCTCCAGCCCGATGAAACTGCGCCTGCCGCCGCCGCAGCAGGCTCTACCCGGCCGTGCTGACACGATGCCGGTGCCTGAGACTCATTTCGTCAACGGGAACCGCATCGCGCCTCCGTTCCCCGCCGGTCTGGAGACGGCAGTCTTCGGGATGGGCTGCTTCTGGGGCGCCGAACGCAAGTTCTGGGAGGCGCCAGGTGTCTACTCCACGGCAGTCGGTTACGCCGGCGGCTACACGCCAAATGCCACCTATCGCGAAGTCTGCAGCGGAATGACCGGACACACCGAGGTAGTCTTCGTCGTGTTCGACCCGCAGCAGACCTCGTATGAGACGTTGCTGCGCATTTTCTGGGAGAACCACGATCCGACCCAGGGCATGCGCCAGGGGAACGACGTGGGCACGCAGTATCGATCCGCGATCTACACGTTCTCGCCCGAACAACGTCGCCTGGCTGAAGCGTCCCGCGATCGCTACCAGCAGCGGCTGGACGCCGCCGGCTACGGACCGATCACCACAGAAATTGCTGACGCTCCGCCCTTCTACTACGCGGAGGACTATCACCAGCAGTATCTCGCCAAGAATCCTGACGGATATTGCGGGATCGGTGGAACTGGAGTGACTTGCCCGGCGGGCGTTGACGCCCGATAACTTCCAACGCCCAACGTCTGTCGCTTCTCCAACTTCCAAACGAGCGCGCCTGCGCGGGGATGCCGCTTGGACGTCGGCGGCGTACGGTGTCGGGAGTTGGACGAGCGTCGGTCGTGGGATTTTGGAGTCGGATTGAGCTTCAGTCGTTAGGAGTTATCGACTATCGAGCCATCACCGTGACGGTAAATCCGTGCTGGTTCGGCGCGGCGTATTGGCGGTGCTGCCGAATCCGCGAGTAGGGAATCTGAACGAGCGCCTCGCGTCCGTCTTCCGGCTGCGGCTGGACGCGGATCGTGAGCTCTTCGCTGCCCGCCTCGAGTCGTGCCGCCTCCTCTGCCGTGGCGAACGCCACGATGAGCGTTTCGCCGGGGACTTTGTGGACTTCGAACGTCCGGTATCGTCGCACCGCAAACAGCGGTGCACTTGCCAACCCGGGTGAATAGGTGAAACCGTACACGCCCGTCGGAAGCGCGTTCACTCCCGTTCCTTCCTCGCCTTCGGTGACGAGTCGAACCGTGTTCGTGCCCCGCAGCGCGTCCTGCGCGTGCGTGGCCGTCATGTCCGTGTAGGTGACTCTACTCATGACGTGATTATAACGTCGGGCTCAGATGCGCCGCGTCTTCCAGTAGCCACGGTGGAACAATGCGGTACTCACGATCGCCATCGTCGAGAACGCGACCGCCACTGCGATGAACACACCTGTGGGCCCCAGCCCGCCGGGATGCGCCAGCGCCCAGGCAAGTGGAATCTCCCACAGCCAGAGACAACCGATGTTGATGTAAGTCGGCGTCCGCGTGTCGCCGGCTCCGTTGAACGCCGCGATCATCACGTAGGCAAAACCATAGAACGGAAAACCAGCGGCGACGATGCGCAGGCAGCGGCTGCCGTATCCGGCAACCTCGGGATCGTTCGAGAACCACGACACGATCTGAGGGGCGAATGCCAGGAATACGGCGCCGACCACGCCGAGGCATGCGGCGTTGTACCAGGCGGCCTTCATCGCCGCTGCTTCGGCTCGCTCGGGTTTGCCGGCACCCAGGTTCTGACCCACGAGCGTGGCCGCCGCGTTGCTCACGCCCCACGCGGGCAGGCAGGCAAAGATGATGATGCGGATCCCGATAGTGTTGCCCGCCACGGCATCGCTGCCGAAGCTGGTGAGAATGTAGACGAGTCCCATCCAGGATGCCGTCCCGACAAAATTCTGGAATGTCGCCGTTCCGGAAATTCGAAGGATGGATCGCATCACGTCGAGATCGACTCTCAGGTGCTGGCGGCGAATGACGATCCGGCCATCGCCGCGGACCAGGTGATACACCTGATACAGGACACCGCACCCGCGCCCGATGGTCGTTCCGACCGCCGCCCCAACCACGCCGAGTTCCGGGAATGGCCCTACGCCGAAAATGAAACACGGTCCGAGGACGATGTTGATCGCGTTGGCGAGCCAGAGCACCCGCATCGCGATCGCCGCATCACCGGCGCCACGGAACACGGCGTTGATCAGGAAGAGCAGCAGCACGGTCCCGCTGCCGCCAACCATGACGCGCGGAAACGTCGAGCCGATACGGAGGACGCCCTCGTCGGCCCCCATCGCGGCAAGGAGCTGCGGGCCCCAGGGTCACGCCGATCGCGCCGACAATCAGTGCGACGGCAAGACCGAGCAGGATGGATTGAATGGCCGCCCGGGCGGCCTGGTCCATGTTCTTTTCACCGACCCGCCGGGCGACAATCGCCGTGGCGCCGATCGTCATGCCGATGGCCACCGCGTAGATGACGGTCATCAGAGACTCGGTGATTCCGACAGTCGCGATCGCTTCGGCGCCGAGCCGGCCGACGAAGAAGATGTCGGCGACGACGAACACCGACTCCATCAGCATCTCGAGCACCATCGGCACAGCGAGCAGCACGACGGCACGCCCGACCGGGGCCTCGGTGAAGTCCTGATGCGTTCCGCGAATCGCCTCGCGGACCGTCGCCCATGCAGACGGAGCGGAGCGCTCTCGGTGTGGGTATCGGTGTCCAAGACCGAGATTGTCCACCAATCCCGGCGCTACCGCCGGGCGATGGTGACGCCGCCGTTTACCGTGCGCACCTGGAGCCGCGGGCCCGCCAGAACCCAGCGTGGTCGAGATCCGGTGATTGACGCTGGAAATACGGCCCTGAACGGTGATCGGGAAGTCCACGTCGAGCCCCCCGTTCGTGGTTTCGGCGGTGAGCTCCGCGTTGTAGCCGTCGGGCAGCGTCATGCGCACACCACCGTTTGTCGTCTCGACTTCGAGTCCGGCCCTTCCCACCGCGGACCATCGAGCCTGACGTTGAGGCCGCCGTTTACCGTTCGGCCGCGCACGTCACCGCTGACGTTGCTCAGCGATACGCCGCCGTTCACGGTCTCGAAACGGGTCCGACCGGTGACGTCCTGGATGTCGATGCCGCCGTTGGCGGTGACGAGGGTGAGCGGAAGATCGCGCGGTGTTTCGACTTCGACATCCACCGACCACCCTTCGCGGCCGTTGGTCCGCGGCCCTCGCACGCGCACGCGACCGTCCGAGCTCGAGATGTCGATCTGACGGGCGATGTCCTGCGCGTCGGCGTCAGATCTGCCGCGGGCGATGACGCGGAAGCGGAGCCGGGGCGCGCTTCCCCCAGTGCCGCGGACGGTGATGCCGCCGTTCCCGCCCGTATCGATGTCGAGTGAAGGGACACTCCCCAGCGATTCTTCGCGGACGTCGCAGGTGAACTGGTCATTGCGGTTGCCGCCGCGAGCGTCGGCACACCAGGCTTCCGACGGTCGCCAGAAGTCGCCACCGCTTCTCTGCGCCGACAGTCCAACGCTGCCAGCCACCAATGCCAGCACAATCGTCGAGCGGATCATCGTCTCGTCCTCCGCCGGGTTGGACGGGAACGAGAGGAGAAGGGTTGGCTTCTAATCGTGAATCGTGAATCGAGAATCGTGAATCGAGAATGGCGAATCGTGAATGGCGACGCGTGAATCGCGATTCGTGAATCCGGACTGGAAGCCGTCATTCACGATTCACCATTCACGATTCACCCTTCGCTTGTCTCTCGCCGGCCCGGACCGGTTTCGACGGGGCGCTCGGGATCGGCCGACCACTCGGACCAGGATCCGACGTAGAGGCGTGCACCCGGAAGGCCGGCATGCTCCATGGCCAGCAGGTTGTGGCAGGCGCTGACGCCGGAGCCGCAATACATCACCGTCTGCGCCGGAGTGTGGCCGCGGAGGTCCTGCAGCAACTGCTCCCGCAGCTGGTCGGGCGGAAGCAGGGTGCCGTCGGCGGAGAGGTTGGCACGGTAGGGGTGGTTGGCCGCTCCGGGAATGTGACCGGGCACCCGGTCGACAGGTTCCACCTGGCCTTCGAAGCGTTCGGCCGCGCGGGCGTCGAGCAACAGGGTGGCGGCGTCCCGTTGGGCCGCCACCGCGGTGTTCAGGTCGAGTTGCCAGTCGGACCGCCAACGGGGAGTGAATGTCGCGGCCGCGCGAGTTTCGCTGCCGCTGCGGGCCGGGCGGCCTTCCGCGATCCACTTCGCCCATCCGCCATCGAGCACCGCGACGTTCTGATGCCCGGCGTATCGCAACATCCACCAGAGCCGGCTGGCGAACATTCCGCAGTCCTGGTCGTACGCGACGACCTGGACACCGTTCTCCAATCCTAGTCGGCTGAACGTGGCGACCATCGCCTCGGGCGATGGCAGCGGATGCCGTCCGTTGGCACCGGTCGGAGTGGAGGACAGGTCGTGTGACAGGCTGACGTAGACCGCGCCCGGAATGTGGCCCGCCACGTATTCGTCCTCGCCCCAGGTTCCAGACTGCAGGTCATACCGGCAATCCGCAATCAGCCATCCGGCGTGGAGATGGGTGGCGAGCGTTTCAGTCGTGATCAGCGTGTTATAGGGCACTCGCCTAGATTACAGCGAGGGCGGTACGAGGAATCAGGATTCAGGGCGAACGCCCTCAACGGGATCACCTTGATCCGCAGTCGGTGATCACGAATACTGACGCCCTCCATGACTCCCACCATCCTCCTCCTGCTCGCCGCGGTTGTCGCCCTTGGCGTCATCGTTCTCGGCCTCCGTCGGGTCGGCCGTATGCCGGAGCGACGCACCTGGGACGCTGGTGTCGTGAGTACGCGTTGGCTTGCTGAGTTGCGCCGCGACGAGCCGTGGACGCGCGGCTAGTTGGTGGTACGTGGTGAGTGGCAGGTAGTAAGTAGTAGGTGGTAGGTGGCGTAGGTAGCTGAGCGCCGTTCATCTACCACCTACCACCACCTACTCCTCACCACCTACCACCGACTACCTTCCACCAGCCACCTACCGCCCCTGCTCCAACGCCGCGATCCGTACTTCCAACGGCGGGTGAGTCGAGAAGAGGCCGGCCCAGCGCGAGGCGTTGTTGATCTTGAATGCCGCCAGCTCCTGGTGCGACGGATCCACGGCTTCGCGGTTCGCGGCGAGTCGCCGCAGCGCGCCGATCATCCGGTCTCGTCCGGCCAGATGGGCGCCGCCGCGGTCCGCTCGGAACTCGCGCTGTCGCGAGAACCACGCCACGATCATCGATCCGAGGATGCCGAAGACAATCTGCATCACGATGACGATCATGTACTCCAGCATTGGCGAGCGGTCGTCTCGGGAGTTGCCGCGTGAAGCGATCGCATAGGCCACGATGCGGGCCAGGAACATGACGAAGGCGTTGATCACGCCTTGCAGCAGCGTCAACGTGACCATGTCGCCGTTCGCGATGTGCGTCACTTCGTGCGCCAGCACGCCTTCGGCTTCGTCCCGGCGCATCGCGCGCAGCAGACCTGACGAGACCGCCACCAGGCTCCGGCTCTTGCTCGGTCCCGTGGCGAAGGCGTTGATCTCGTCCGAATCGTAAACGCCGACTTCCGGCATCGGCAGCTGCGCCTGCTGCGTCTGACGTTCGACCGTCCGATAGAGCCAGTCGAACTCCTCGGATCCGGTCTGGCCGTTGACGAGCCGTACGCCCATCGCGCGCTTGGCCATCCACCGAGACATCTGCAGCGAGATGAACGAGCCCGCCATGCCCCAGATGAAGCAGAACGTCGCCAGGGCGCCGATGTTCAGGCCGTTCGGGCCGGTGTACCGCCCGATACCCAGCAGGCTGAGAACGATCGACAGAACGAAAACGACCGCCAGGTTGGTGACGATTAGTAGAGCAATGCGCTTCGCCATGAAGGAGACCAATCGAATTGACGAATTGACGAATTGACGAATTGACGGATTGGATTGACAAATTTGGATTGACGGATGGGATTGACGAATCCATCGGGAGAAGAATTAGAAATCAATTCGTCAATTCGCCCATTCGTCAATCCGTCAATTCCTCTGACATTGTACGTCTCACAAGCTCCAGCCCTGCGGTGCCACAATGGCCCCCATGACCATGTGGCTGCCGAATCTCGAGGGACGGCGCGGCCCCGTGTACCGCGCCATTGCTGACGCCATCGACGAGGGGGTGCAGGATGGGACGCTCAGAGCCGGTGCGAAGTTGCCGCCGCACCGCGACCTGGCTGACCACCTCGGCGTCACCGTGACCACGATTACTCGCGCCTACACCGAGGCAGCGCGCCGGGGACTGACCTCTGGCCATGTCGGACGCGGCACGTTCATTCGCGGCAGCGAGCCGGAAGATCTCGGTAACGACACCGGGGTGCTGGACCTGAGCATCAACATCCTGATGCCCGATCAGGCGATCGCCGGGCTGGAGAGCCGTCTGTTTCAACGTCGGGTACTCCCCTGGAACCAGATCCTGGGGTACGTCCCCACCCGCGGACACATCCGGCATCGGCAGGGGATGGCCGCCTGGCTGGGGCGGAACGGCTTTCCGGTGGACGCCGACCGCATCGTATTGACCGGTGGGGCGCAGCATGCCATCGCCGCAGCGTTTTCGGCCGTGCTCCAGCCCGGAGACACGCTGCTCCTGGAGGAGCTGACGTATTCGGGCGCGCGTTTTCTTGCACAGCAACTCCGGCTCAAGACGGCTGGAGTGGCGATCGACGCGGAGGGACTCAAACCTGAGGCCCTCGAGCAGGCGTGCCGTACGTCGCCGGCACGAGTGCTCTACTGCATGCCGCGCCTCCACAATCCGACGTCGGCGGTGATGCCGGAGCGGCGTCGCCGACAGATCGCGGCAATTGCGCAGCGGTATCGTCTCACCGTGATCGAAGATGACGTCTACGGATTCCTGTCGCCGGAACGTACACCGCTGGCGACGCTCATTCCGGAGCAGACCATCTTCGTGACCAGCCTTTCGAAGAGCCTGTTTCCCGGCATGAGACTCGGATGCGCCGTCGCGCCGCCGGTGCTGCTGGAGAAGGTGGCGCAGGTCGTCTGGTCGACGATGATCATGGCTTCGCCGATCGGAGCCGATCTACTCACCGGCTGGATCGAGGACGGCACCGCCACCCGCATCGTCGACTGGAAGCGGCACGAGATTTCGGCCCGTCACAAGATGGCGCTCCGCCTCCTGCGTGACGAACGCCTGCAGACGCACCCGGACAGCCCTCACATCTGGCTGTTCCTGCCACAGCGCTGGTCGGTGGAGGCGTTCGTCGCCCACGCCCGATCGCTCGGCGTCATCCTGAACGGCGCCGGAAGTTTCGCGGTGACCGACACGTACGACCGTGCCGTCCGGCTGTGCATCGGCACGCCTCGCACCCGCGCGGGCCTCGAACAGGCACTCGCCCGCGTCGTCGCCGCGCTCGCGGATCGCGCCCCTGCCGCTCGCGCAGTGTAGGGGGCAGGGGACAAGGGAGCAGGGGGCAGGGGACGAGCCTGATTCCGTGCAGTTCGCCCTAGCCCCTGTCCCCTCGCTCTGCCCCTGCCCCCCGTCCCGTGCCCCCTTGTCCCCTGCCCCCTATCTACCGGAGCGCCTCGGCCAGCCGGTGCAGGAACAGTCCGACGTCGGTCACGACGCCGACGGTCTGCTGCGATCCGCGGTCGCTCAGCTTCGTGACGACGGCAGGGTTGATGTCGACACAGACGACGCGGACCCACGACGGCAGCATGTTGCCGACGCCGATGCTGTGAAGCATCGACGACAGCATCAGCACCAGGTGGACGTTGTTGGCGAGGGCGGCAGCGTACTTTTCCTGGGCGACCACCAGGTCCATTTCGGTATCAGGCAGCGGGCCATCGTCGCGGATGCTGCCGGCGAGCACGAAGTCCACGTCGTGGCGGATGCACTCGTACATCACGCCTGACTTCAGGACGCCCTGTTCGACTGCCGCGCGCAGGCTGCCGGCACGGTTGATCGTGTTGATGGCCGCCATGTGATTCCGGTGTCCCTGCTCGACGGGCGCGCCGGCCTGCAGATCAATCCCGAGCGATGTGCCCGACAACGCGAACTCGACGTCGTGAACGGCGAGCGCGTTGCCCGCCAGCACGATGTTGACGAAGCCGTTGCGAATGAGCTCCGAAAAGTGCTCGACACCGCCGGTATGCACCACGACCGGTCCGGCCACGACGGCGATGCGGCCGCCGGCCTTCTTCACGTCCCGCATCATCGCGGCGATCCGGGCAACGCTCCCCGCGACCCGACGTTCCGACGAGACGTCGTTGCTCATGAACGCGAAGCCGAGGCGGTCGCGTTCCTTGAACTCGGGCGTCACGCGAATGCCTTCGTGGCCGCAGACCACCGGCTCGCCGGCGCGGACGTCGCGCAGCTTCCGGCATGCGGCGCTGTGGCCGGAGACCACGATGACGGCGTCCATGCGTTGCTTTTCCACTTCGACCCACTTGCCGGCGATCCTGACGTGCGTCCGGTGATTGGTCGTCGAATAGAAGTCGTCCGGCACGCAACGATCCTTCTCGGCGGGCTTGACGAGCGCGTCACGTTCACCCACCGGGTAACAGCCGAAGCCGGTCAGCTGCTGGAGCAGATCGTCGAGCGCTGCCGGATCCGGAATCGAGATGCGCATTTCGATCCGCGACGCGTCGTCGTTCGTGCGGCCGATGTCGAAGTGGAGAATCTCGTAAGAACCCTTGAACTCGATGATCTTGTCAAAGATGGCCGAGAGGAGGCCGGAGTCGATCAGGTGCCCCTCCGCCGCGATCGTATCCGAGGCAGACATGTGGGGAAATTGTATTGAGGAATTGACGAATTGACGAATTGACGAATTGACGGATTAGGAGGAACGGAGGGAGGCTGGTTCCTGCAAGGAAGACGAGATCGATCCCACAATCAATTCGTCAATCCGCAGATTCGTCAATTGTCAATTCACGGATCTGATTTCGGTGACATGGAGGTACGTGCCGCGTTGTTGCAGCTCCGCGGCCGTCGCCTCGTCGATGTGCCATTGACGCATCGCGTCGGCCGCCGGTGGCGACGGGCGCACCAGACCGATGAGCGTTACGCGGTCTCCGGGCTGCCAGACGAGGCCGGCAGGGCGCTTCACGTCGGGGTCCAGCACCGCGAAGATGCGGTCGGCGGAGGCCGGCACGAGCGGAGTGGAACCGGAGTCTATCCAGGCGGTGCGTTCGCTCGGGAGTTCCCGGACCCGAACGTTCTCCAGGGATGCCCGCCGCAACACACTGGTCGCCGCCGTGACGTCGCCGATCCTCGTCAGCGGCTCGAGGCGCTCGCCAGGACCGGATGCGCGCGACCCATCAGCCGGTACGCCGATTCGCCATAGCGCCAGCAGGGCCAGCACGCCGATGACGAGGATCGGCCCGCCGATGCGAATCGCCTTGCGCGGGCGCTTCATAGGGACAGTGTACTGAGTTAGGGGACAGGGGACAGGGGACAGGAATCAAGAATCAGGGTCCGGGTCGGGATTGAATTTGTAGCCGACGCCTCTGACTGTGAGAAGGAAACGAGGTGCCGAGGGGCGGTCTTCGATATAGCGGCGGAGGCGGACGATGAAGTTGTCGATGGCGCGGGTGTCGGTGCCCTCGTGCAGGTTCCACACGTCTTCGAGGATCGCCGCACGGGAGACGGGCTGTCCCGCGTTCCGGACCAGGTAGCGCAGCAGCTCGCATTCCATCAGCGTCAGCGGGTGCGATTCGCCCCGTGCGTGCACGTGCATCGTGGTGAAGTCGATCGTGCCCCCGTCGAAGGCGTAGACGTCGGGAACGGCTTCGGCCGGAGCGGGGACGTCGCGTTCGTTCCACCGGCTGCGGCGCAGCAGGCCGCTCAGCCGCGCCAGCAGGATCGAGAGATCGAAAGGCTTGGCGAGGTAGTCGTCGGCTCCCGCCTCGAATCCCTTCAGCACGTCTTCGGCACGGCCGCGCGCGGTGAGCATCAGGATCGGCATGTACTTGCCGGCGGCCCGCAGTTCCGTCGCGACGGCAAACCCGTTCTTGCCCGGCAGCATCACGTCCAGGACGATGGCGTCGAAACGGCCGCGATCCGTGAGCACCAGTTGCAGTGCGGCCTCACCGTCGCCGGCGACGACCGCCTGGTGGCCTTCGGCTTCGAGGTTGAAGCGCAGGCCCTCAGCGAGATGCTGCTCGTCCTCGACGACGAGTATCCGGCTCATGTCAGCTGGCAAGGCGGGGCAGTTCGAGGGTGAACGTCGCGCCGCGGCCTTCGCCTTCACTCTGCGCGAAGACCCGGCCGCCATGTGCGCGCGCGATCGATCGCACGATGTAGAGGCCGAGACCGGTGCCTTTGACCTGTTTGAGCGTGCGCGTCTGGACGCGGTAGAAGCGGTTGAAGATTCGCTTCAGCTGCTTCTTCGGAATCCCGACGCCGCGATCCTGGATGCGGACCCAGACCGTGTCTGGCGCCGGAGATGCCACGGCGACCGTCACCCGCACGTCGGATCCGGAATACTTCACGGCATTGTCCAGCAGGTTGGTGATGACGGTGCGCAGTTCCTCCGCATCGCCCCGGACGGCCAAACCTCGCCCCTCGTGTGATTCGAGCTGAATGGACCCGGGGTGAAGGTGGTGGCGCGCCAGCGCGACGTCCACGCACTCACTGGCGATCGCCGCCATGTCGACGACTGCCGTTCGCGCCGCGCCGCGTGGTTTTTCGCGCGCCACCCCGGCGCGCAGCACCTGGTCCACGGTCTGGTGCAACCGTTGCGCGTCGGCCAGCATGATGGCGTAGAACTGGTGCCGCTGCTCCTCGCTGACCGGCCGCGACTGCAGGGTCTCCAGGTACAACCGGATGGACGCGATCGGCGTCTTCAACTCGTGGGTGACGGCGTTGATGAAGCTGTCGTGGTCCTCGTTCCTGCGGATCTCCATGACCAGGAACACCGTGTAGACGATGATGCCGGCGATGATCAGCGCGAACAGGATCACGCCCAGGATCAACAGGGCGTCGCGCCGGGCGGTGATCAGGATCCAGCTGACGTTCAGCGAGATCGCGGCCGCGACCAGCAGGACGCAGAACGCGATGATGATCGTGATGGCCTTCTGCCGCCGGGTCACGGGGCGATTCTAACAATGCAGAATGCAGAATGCAGAATGCAGAAAAGAATTCTGAATTCAGAATGCAGAACGGGACGGCAAGCGCGTACACAGAAAAGGGGTGACCGGCTTCACGCCTTTCACCCCTTAGGAATGCAGACCACCATGTCTGCATTCTGAATTCTGCATTCTGAATTCAGATTGTCGCTACGCGACCGCCTCTTCTTGCTCTTCGACGATCGCCAGCCGATCGTTCTCTTCATAGGGAATCGGCTGCTGCGTCTTCGCCACCTTGACGTCCCAGGCCAGGCCGAACGCCTTCAGCAGGCTGATGCCGATCCAGTTGATGTCCAGCTCGTACCAGGTGAGGCCGTGCCGGGCGCTGACGGGATGGGCGTGGTGGTTGTTGTGCCAGCCTTCGCCGAACGAGAGGAGCGCGACCCACCAGTTGTTCGTGGAATCGTCGCGTGTGTCGAAACGGCGCGAGCCCCACAGGTGGGTGGCGGAGTTCACCAGCCAGGTGCAGTGCAGAGTAAAGGTGACACGGAAGAAGATGCCCCAGAGCACGTAGTCCCAGCCGCCAACCGCCAGCAGGAGCAGGCCGACGAGGACGTTCGACGTCCAGTGCCATTCGGACAGCCACCGGTGAACCGGATCGCGCTTCAGGTCGGGCGCATAGTGCGACAGCACGCTGGCGTCGTGGTGGAGACCCTGGCCGGTGAGAATCCATCCCATGTGCGCCCACCAGGTACCCTCGCGCGGGCTGTGCGGATCGCCCTCGCGATCGGACTTCTGGTGATGGACGCGATGGGTCGCCACCCAGAATATCGGCCCGCCTTCCAGCGCCAGCGTGCCGCACCAGGTGAGGAAGTATTCGATCCAGGGATACGTCTTGTATCCGCGGTGCGTCAGCAACCGGTGATACCCCATGCCGATGCCGAACGATCCGCCAACGAAGTAGAGAGCCAGCGCGGTCAGCATCGCGCCGGTGTTGATTCTGAAGAGTGCCGCCACGGCCAGCACGTGGAAGGCGACCATCGCCACCGTCGTAATCGGGTTCCAGCCGTGCTGATATTTCCGGCCGTACATGAGAGTAGGCTTCGCCAACGAGAGCTCCGCGAGAAAGTCGAACGCCAGTAAGAGAGGTGAATATCGGTGCACGTGGAGGGCGCCGCGGGGCGGACGTTCCACACGTCAGTAGAAAACGATACCAGTGCGGCAGGACGGCGACTGTAATACTTCTGTAATGTCGCGGCTACTGAAGTACCGGGTAGGGGTTGATCGGCTCACCCTTCCACCACTGGCGGTCGGATGTCAGCCTGAAAATCGCGAAGTGAAGATGGGGCGCGTCCGCCGAGGCGTTCCCGGTGCTGCCGACATAGCCGATCACGTCACCTCGATGCACAGTTTGGCCCTCCCGCAGTCCGTCGGCGTAGCCATCGAGGTGGGCATAGTAGAAGCAGAAGGTGCCGGACGGGTCGAACTGATAGATGGTGAGCCCCCCGGCCTTGCTGGTGAACAGCCTGGCCACGCGGCCGTCCTGAGCCGCCACCACCGGCGTGCGGCGTGGTGCCATGATGTCGATGGCCTCATGAGGGCGGCTGGAGCCGCGCGACTCGGCGAACGTATCACGCAGTTCCGACGGCTTCACGCCCTCGACCGGCAATTGCAGCGGCCGGGCCCGCAGCGCCGCGGTTGCCCTCGCGTCTGCCGCAGCACCGGTGGTGCCGACAGCCGGCGCGTCGCCCTTCTCCCCCGGGCGCTCGACTGGCGAGTCAATCGTGTCGTGTACCGGCGTTGGCGCCGCGTCTACGACCGGTGCCAGGACGGACAGGCGGCCGATACCGCGATCGATTCCGCCGGAACGCCAGGCCAGTCCGGCGTCGACGAGCGCGCCGGCGGCAAACGAAAGCGCGACGACGACGATCGTTCGGCGGGCGCCCATGAGAGGCGCACGCCCTGCGAGCGTCATTCGAAGATCACTCTCGTTCCTGGTTTGACAACGGTCGCGACGTACTCCGCATCCCAGTTGGTCAGGCGCACACAGCCGTGCGACTCGACGTGCCCGATCTTGGAGGGCTCGGGCGTCCCATGAATGCCGTAGTGCTCCTTCGACAGGTCAATCCACACCGTTCCCACCGGATTGTTGGGACCCGGCGGCAGAAGCGCCTTCGAATTCGCCGGGTTGGCGTCCCAGAACAGGGCGGGGTTGTAGTGGAACTGCGGATCCTGTTGCACGCCATTCACCTTCCACTGCCCGAGCGGCAGCGGATCGTGCTGGCTCCCAGTCGTGACGGGTGCGTGGAAGAGGACATGGTGGTCTGCGTCCTCCAGCGTGAGCGAACTGGTGGCCTTCGTCACGACAACCGTCACGCCGCCGGATGGAGGGCTGATCGACTTGAGGCTGCTCACCGCGGGCACGGTGAGCGACTCTCCGGCTTTCGTAAAGGTTGCCGATGGATTCAGCGTTTTCAGCAGTGCAGGATTCGTGTGAAACCGCTCTCCGAGAGACTCCAGGAGCGATCGATAGTCGAGCGCGGCGACCTTCGATTGCTCCACCAGATCCGCCGGGATGTCCGGCGTGAATGGCCCGGCCGCATCGTCGCTGGTGATCGTGTAGCGTGTCAGTGGCGGCTGACTGCCGGCCTCCTGTTGCAGGCGCTGCCAGGTGCCCTGGTCCATCGTGCCAGTCGGTGGAAGACTGTGGCTGGCCTGAAAGGCAACGAGCGCCCGCTTGAGATTCGAGCCCGGCTCGCCGTCGATCTCTCCCGGCGAGAAGCCCGCCCGGTCCAGCATCACCTGAGCCGCCAATGCCTCCGACAGTACCGGTGCGGCAACATCGCCACCACTCTGCTCTTGCGTGACGCGGCCCGCCGCGTTCTCCTGGGAATGCGCCCGCAGTTGAGGTGACACGAGCACCGGAAGCACGAGCACAAGCTTCATCCATCGCATACGGCCGAACCAGTGCAAACGTTATGCTGATGCGGAATGGATAAGGTCCGGTCCCTCAGCATTCATGCCGATTACCGGTGCCGGCATTCGGGGCAGTGCTGTTCGACGAACTGGGACGTGCCGATCGAGTTACCGATTTACAAGACGCTCACCGAAGCGCTCACGGCCGGTCGGCTCGAGATGGCCAGCGGTACCGAGGGTTTGTCTCCCTTCATTCTCGGTCCTGAGCTTCCCGACGATACGGCGGCGATGTTCGAGCGGACTGAGGGTGGACACTGCGTCTTCCTGGAACGGTCATCCCGTCTCTGCATCGTTCATCGCGACCTGGGCGAGACCGCGCTCGCATCGACCTGCCGTCATTTCCCGCGCGTGGCGATTCGCGATCGACGCGGGACGTTCATCGCGCTCTCGCACTTCTGTCCGACCGCAGCCGCGATGCTGTTTCGCGACGACGTCAAGTTGCAGATCGTGGAGCAGCCGCGCGCGTTTCCGCCCGCTGACTACGAGGGACTCGACGTCACGGACGAGGACCTGCCGCCGTTGCTTCATCCCCGCATGCTCATGGATCTGGATGGCTACAGCGCGTGGGAACGGCACATGGTGCACCGGTGCGAGGACGTGACACGCCAGCCTGAGTCGATCCTCGCTACGTTGCAACGCGACGCGGATCTCGTGGCGCGGTGGAAACCCGGAATGATCACGCTGTCGCAAGCCGTCGAGCAGCTGCCCCTGGAGTTCGTCGACGCACCGCTGCAGGTTCGCCTGGCGCCGAGTTTGGAGCTCTTTCGTGAGGCGATGACGGCCGTGCCTGACGAGTTCAAGCCGGTTCCCGACGAAGACGGCCTGGAAGAAGCGTTCACCTGCTGGGTTCGAACCGAGTGGCCGAGGTTTCATGCGCCGGTGAACCGCTATATCGCCGCCAAGGCGTTCGCCTCCTGGACCGCCTACCAGGGCCGCGGGGTCGCCGCGATTGTTCGGGGCATCGAGGCGGCCGTGGGGCTGGTTCGGGTCGAGTCAGCGCGCGAGTGTCGTGACGCTCACAAGCCGCTGGATGCAGATCTGCTCCTGGAGGCATTCCGGAGTGCCGACTTCCTCCTGAATCACCTCGCGGTGGGCGAAGATCTCGCGGAGAACTGGTCGCGCGTCGCGAACGTGCCCTGATTGAGCTCGAGCCGCGGGGCGACGGTTCCGGGGCACCTACACGTCGAAGACGGCGACCACGGGGCCGTGATCGCTGGTGCCGACCTCGCGCTGAACCACACACGACGTCACACGATCCGCGAGCGCCTGGCTGGCAAAGACATAGTCGAGCCGCCAGCCGATGTTGCGCTGCTTCATATTCCGCCAGGGTGCCCACCAGGTGAACAGGTCGGCGTTGTCGGGCTCCAGCTTGCGGTGGACATCGATCAGGCCACGCGAAAGGATCTGCTCGATCAGCTGGCGCTCTTCGGGTAGTTGTCCAATCGCGCGTGGCTTGCGCTCCTTCGGATGCACATCCATGTCGGTGCGCGCGACGTTGAAGTCCCCGCACATGACGAGCGGCCCCTTCGCCGACTGAAACTCCGCCGCGTAGAGGTCCATCGCCTCGAGAAAGCGCATCTTTGCCGCGAAGTCCTTGCCGCCGTTGGGCACGTAGATCGACGCAACGGTCGCCTGGGGAAGCTGCACCGTGACGATGCGGTGTTCGTAGTCGAACTCGGGATGGTGGAAGGCGGGCCGTTCGGGAGACGCGTCCTTGCGGACGTGCAACCCCACTCCCGAATATCCCTTGCCGCCGTGCCAATAGCACCAGTAGCCCTCGATGTCGCACAGCCACACCGGCAGCTGGTCCACCGCGGCCTTGATCTCCTGCAGGCAGAGGACATCGGGCTGTTCGCGCTCGATGAACTCCTGAACCTGCGCCTGCCGAGCGCGGATGCCGTTGACGTTCCAGGTTGCGATCTTCACGAAATCGGACCCCGTTTCATTGTACGGAATCGAAACGTGAATGCCGGCGCGCACGCCCGCGCGGCGTGGGGGTTGCACGCGCCGTTCGCATGGACGTGAAGCAATACGGCATCGAGGAGCTTGCGGCGAACGTGGCGCGGCTCAGGATCGGGTTCGTCAATGTCTACTTCGTCGGCGCACCTGGCGCGCAAGAACCGGACTCGGCTGCCGGCCCGTGGGCGCTTGTCGACGCGGGGCTGGCGATGGGAGCGGCACAGATCCTTGACGTCGCGGCTGCGAGATACGGCCCTGATGCCCGACCGGCTGCGATCATCCTCACCCACGGCCATTTCGATCATGTCGGCGCGCTCGAAGCACTGCTGAATGTCTGGGACGTGCCGGTGTACGCCCACCCGTTCGAGGTGCCGTTCCTCACGGGCCATGCGGACTACCCGCCGCCCGATCCGACGGTCGGTGGCGGACTGATGGCGCGGTTGTCGCCTCTCTTCCCCGAGCGCGGCCTCGATCTCGGCGATCGCGTTCGCCCCTTACCGACGAACCGCGTTGTGCCCGGCATGCCCGGCTGGCGATGGGTGCACACTCCCGGTCACGCGCCGGGTCACGTGTCGCTCTATCGCGAGTACGGCCGGTTTCTGATCGCTGGCGACGCCGTGACGACGACCAAGCAGGAGTCGCTGTACTCCGTCGTAACTCAGAAGCAGGAATTACACGGTCCGCCGGCGTATTTCACCATCGATTGGGAGAAGGCGCGCCGTTCAGTGCTCGTGCTCGCAGCTCTTCAGCCCACCGTCATCGCATCGGGGCATGGCCAGCCGATGCAGGGACCCACGGCCGCCCGCGAACTGGCGGCGCTCGCGCGGGAATTCGATCGGCGCGAACGGCCCAGACGCGGACGATACGTCAGTCAGCCGGTCGCTACGGATGAAGAGGGCATCGTGTCCCTGCCACCGCCCGTACGGTCCGGTGGAGTTCGATGGGGCACGCTTTCGGGCGTGGCCGCGGGCGCGTTTGCCGCAACCTGGCTGTACCGGAGGTTTGGGAGAAAGACGAGCGGGTAATACGTGCGGTGGGGGTCGTGGGGAGTTGGGGATGAATCATTCGTTGGCGGGTGGGAGTTCTCGGGCGGCGCTATGATCTGAGCCGCTTCATGAACAGACGCGCCCTCGCCCTCACGCTGCTGTTCGCACTTGCCGCCGCCGTACCGGCACGGATCCTGTCGCAGAGCGCGTTGCCGGTGACATCGCCGCGCCAGCAATTCGGCGCGAACCTCGGCGACGACTACTTTCTGGCCAGCTACACCCAGCTCGAAGAGTACTGGCAGACGCTCGATCGCGAGTCGAATCGCATGCGTCTCGTCGACATCGGACTGACCGAAGAAGGCCGGCACCAGTGGATGGCGGTACTGACGGCGCCGGAGAACTTCACCCGCCTCGACCATTATCGCGACATCTCACGCCGCCTGTCGCTCGCTGAGGGCCTCGACGACGACGAGGCGCGCGCACTCGCCAGCGACGGCAAAGCGATCGTGTGGATTGACGGCGGGTTGCATGCCGACGAGGTGCTCGGCGCACAGCAGTTGATGGAGCTGGTCTACCAGCTGACGAGCCGCTCTGATCCGGAAACGCTGCGCATCCTGCGCGACACCATTCTTCTTGCGGCGCCGTCCAATCCGGATGGCCAGGAACTGGTGACGCGCTGGTACATGCGCGAGAAGGACCCGCGCCGCCGATCGCTCGACGGGATTCCGCGGCTGTACCAGAAATACGTAGGCCACGACAACAACCGCGACTTCTACATGGCGACGCAGGCGGAGACGATCAACATCGACCGCGTCCTCTATCAGCAGTGGTTTCCCCAGGTGGTCTACGACCATCACCAGCCCGGGCCGGCGGGAACCGTGATGTTCGCGCCGCCGTTCCGCGATCAGTTCAGCCCCCTCTTCGATCCGCTGCTGCCGGTCAGCATCGACGCCGTCGGCGACGCGATGCACACACGATTCGCGGCCGAAGACAAAGCTGGCGTGACGATGCGGTCTGGATCCACCTACTCGACCTGGTGGAACGGCGGGTTGCGAACGACGGCATACTTCCACAATCAAGTCGGACTGCTGACCGAGACCATTGGTGATCCGACGCCGATCGACATTCCCTACGTCGCCGATCGGCAGAAACCTTCCTTCGATCTTCCCCACCCGATCCGACCGCAGCCGTGGCACTTCAGGCAGTCGCTCGACTACTCGCTCACCGCCGATCGCGCGGTGCTCGACTATGCGTCGCGGCATCGGGAAGAGCTGCTGTTCAACATCTACCGGATGGGAAAGAACGCGATCGAGCGCGGCAGCCATGACTCGTGGCGCTCGTCGGCGCCCCTCGGCGGAACGCGTCAGCGCGATCCGCAGCTGCGGGACCCACGCGCGTTCATTCTGCCAGGGGACCAGCCGGATCTTCCGACAGCGGTTCGATTCGTAAACGCGCTGCTGAAGAACGGCATCCGCGTTCTGCGGGCGACAGGGCCGTTCGCCGTTGGGACGCGCACGTATCCCGCCGGATCGTACGTCGTCAGGACGGACCAGGCATTCCGGGCTCATGTCCTCGACATGTTCGAACCGCAGGAGCATCCGGATGACATGGCACGCCCTGGCGCTCGACCAGCGGCGCCTTACGACAACACGGGGTGGACCCTCGCGTTCCAGATGGGGATCAAGTTCGATCGGGTGCTCGACGCACTCACCGGCCCGTTCCAATCGATCACGGAAGCGCCGGTGCCCGCCGGTGACATCACCGGCCCCGCCGCCGCCGCCGGGTACCTGTTCAGTCATCGTCAGAACGATGCCTTCATTGTCTTGAACCGGCTGCTGGCTGCGGGCGAGAGTGTCTACTGGTTTCGCGATCGCCGGATCGGTTCCACCGACGGCACCGGGTCCATGTACGTGTCCGCGCGTCCACAGACGCTGCCGATTCTGCGACAAGCGGCGGCCGATCTGGGGGTCTCATTCAGCGGCGTGGCGGCAACGCCCGCCGGTGAGGCCGACAAGCTGAGGCCGGTACGCGTCGGGCTTTGGGATCGATATGGCGGCTCGGTCGCCAGTGGTTGGGTTCGATGGCTGCTCGAGCGATATGAATTCCCGTTCGAGCGCGTGTTCGCCCAGGCTCTCGACGCCGGGGACCTTGCCCGCCGCTTCGACGTGCTCATCCTGCCGGACGACGCGGTTCCTTCACGGCTGTCACGGCGCGAGGACGGGACGGATATCGAGAGTGTGCCGGTCGAATACCGTTCAACCACGGGCAGCCTGACGTGGAGCAGGACGCTGCCGCAATTGAAGCAGTTTGTGAACGACGGGGGGACGCTCATCCTGATTGGCGGAGCGACGGTCATCGGGGAACGGCTCGGGGTCCCAATGAGGAATGCGCTCGTGGTAGGCGACGGACGGGACGACCGGCCGTTGCGGCGGGACGAGTTCTACGTTCCCGGATCGATTCTGGAGGTGAAGGTCGACAACCGGACACCGCTGGCCTACGGGTTCGAGCCACGCACCGACGTGTTTTTCGACAGCAGCCCCGTTTTTCGACTGGACGTGAGGGACGGGCGTGATGCTGCGCGTGCACGGACGGTCACAACCCAGCGCGTCGCCTGGTTCGCAAGCGCGTCGCCGCTACGCAGCGGATGGGCGCTCGGTCAGGGCCACCTCGCGAACGGGGTGGCCATTGCCGACGTCAGGATGGGGAAGGGCCGCATCGCGATGTTCGGGCCGCAAGTGACGTTCCGTGCCCAGTCGCATGGCACCTTCAAATTCCTGTTCAACGCCATCTACTACGGAGCCACTCCCTGATACCTGATTCCTTCACGTCCTTCACGTCCTTCACGTCCTTCACGCGCCGGCTCCGTGACGCCCGCCGTCTGACCATCCTTACCGGCGCAGGAGTATCGGCAGCGAGCGGCGTTCCTACCTTCCGCGGTGCCGATGGACTCTGGCGGGATTTCCGCCCCGAAGATCTTGCGACACCCGCTGCGTTCCGGCGCCACCCGTCGCTCGTGTGGGAGTGGTATCACTGGCGGCGCGAGCGCATCGCTCAGTGCCACCCCAATCCTGCCCACGACGTCATCGCCGGGTGGTCGGCACGCGACGGCAGCTGCGTGCTGACGCAGAACGTGGATGACTTGCACGTGCGTGCAGGCACGCGGCGACTGGTCCGGTTGCACGGTTCGATTTGGGAACTCAAGTGTTGGGACGACTGCGGGCAACCAATATGGCGCGACGAACAGTCATGGCCTGCCGACACCGGTCAGTCTCGCGGAACGGCGACGGATCATGTTCATTACTGTCCGCGGTGTCCGCGTTGTGGAGGCCTGGCGCGTCCGGCGGTTGTCTGGTTCGGTGAATCGCTGAATCCGGCGGACGTCGACAGCGCGTTGGCGGCCTGCGACTGCGACCTGTTCCTCACGATCGGCACATCCTCTCTCGTCCATCCGGCCGCCGGGTTCGTTCATGAGGCTGCCCGCCGCGGCGCTTTCACGGTCGAAATCAACCCGGACCAGACACCCGCCTCCGATCTCGTCGATCTGGTCATTCGAGCGGCGGCCGAAGACATTCTGCCGGCACTCGCGTCGGCGTGAAGCCGAACCCGTCAGACGCACTGCCGCTTGTCGTTCCAGAGTCTGCCGCATTTCGCCATCTGGCATGCCTCACGACGTCTCAGATGTCAACTATCTTGATAATCAAGATATTCATGGTTACAGTACAAATGTGCCACGACGGACACGCGCCCACTTGCTGGAGAGGATTGACGAGACGCTGCGGAAGGTCAGCGCTCAGTCGGTACTGATCAGCGACCTCGTCGCGGGATTGGTCGGACTGAACTCGACTGACCTGGAGTGTCTCGATCTTCTGCTGCTGGCGGGACCTACGACGGCGGGAAAGCTCGGGGAGCACACCGGCCTGACCAGCGGCGCGACCACGGCGGTGATCGATCGGCTGGAACGGGCCGGGTTCGTCAAGCGTCGACGCGACGTGAACGACCGGCGCCGTGTCCTCGTCGAAATCGTCAAGAGCAGCATCGATCGGATCATGCCCCTGTATGCGCCGATTAAAGCGCGTGTCAACCAGCTCAATCGTCAATTCAGTGACGCAGAACTGGCGGCCGTCGTCGACTACATGACCCAGGCGCTGGAAGCTGGCGCCGAACACGTCGCCTGGCTGCAGACGCAGGCCGCCGGGACCCGGCGGCGCGCGTAAGCGTCTTACCTGCGCGACCGGCCGGGAAGGAATTCTTCAGAGATGTGTCTTGATCGTTATCTGTGTGGTGCGCGTACGGCGCTGATGACAGCGGTCTGCGCGCTGACGGCCGTCGTGGCGGCGAGCGCCCAGCAGGCCTCACCACCACCCGTCCCCACGGGCGCCTTGTCGCTGGAACAGGTTCTCGAGATCGCCGCGGCCCGCAGCGAATCCATCGGGATTGCCCAGGCCGGAATCCGCCGTGCCGCGGGCGACGAAGTGCGGGCGCGGAGCGAGCTGTTTCCGCAGTTGTCGCTGTCTGCCGGTTACGACCGCGCCCTGGCCTCCGAGTTCAGCGGGCTGTTCGACAGCAGTTCGCTGCCGGGTTCAGGGAACTCGGGTGACGGTTCGGAGGTCGCGACCGACTTCTCCCGGCTGCCGTTCGGCCGGGCCAATACCTGGCGGCTGTCGCTCGCGTTCCAGCAGAACCTCTACACGGGTGGACGGGTGGACGCACAACGGAAGATTGCCGCCCTGGGATCCGAATCGGCAGGCGAGACGTTGACGACGGCGCGCGCGCAACTGTTCTATGACGCGACCCAGGCGTATTACGACGCCGCCCTCGCCGACCGCCTCGTTGCCATTGCCCAGGCCACGGTGGAACAGGCAGGCGCGACGTTGCAGCAGGTGCAGGTTGGATTCGACGCCGGCACTCAGCCTGAGTTCGAGGTGCTGCGCGCCCGGGTGAATCGGGACAACCAGCAACCGGTGCTGATTCGCCAGCGGATGAACCGTGACATCGCCCTCCTCCGGTTGAAGCAGCTGCTGGATCTGCCGGCCGAAACGGAAGTACGACTCGCCGATGCGCTCGGCGACGAGACGCTGCCGCCCCCGCAAGTCTTCGCTACACGCATCGCGTCGGTCGAGCAGTCGCTGGTGAACGTCGGCCGCGCCACGCTGTCGTCGTTGAACTCCGGCATCCCGCAGCCAGATCGCGTCGTGGTCGCGCAGTCGGAGACGGCGGTGCGACAGGGCGAGGCCGCGCTGAAGCTGGCCGAGTCGGCGCGTAAGCCGTCGGTCGCACTCAATTCGACCTACACGCGACTGGCCTACCCGGCCAACGATCAGTTTCCGATCTTCGATCGTTCGAACTGGACGGTCGGCGTCAGCTTGCAGGTCCCAATTCTCACTGGCGGCCGACAGCGCGGCGACGAAGTGGTGGCCAAAGCCGACCTCGACAGCGCGCGCCTGCGGTTGCAGCAGACCAGGGAATTGGCTGCCGTAGATACGCAGTCGGCTTGGGCGGAGTTGCTGGCGTCGCGCGCCGCCTGGGAAGCCAGCGGCGGAACGGTGCAGCAGGCGAACCGTGCGTACGAAATCGCCGACGTCCGCTATCGCAACGGCGTCTCCACGCAACTCGAACTGACGGACGCACGATTGTTGCTGCAGCAGGCGGAGGCCAACCGGGCGGTCGCCGCGCGAGACCTGCAGGTGGCGCGGGCTCGCGTGGCGCTGCTGCCGGACCTGCCGCTTACCGGCGCGACCCAGGCGGCCGCGGCGCGTCCGACGACGCAACAGGTGACGCCGAACGCCCCATCGCAGCAGCAGCCGTCACCAGGACAGCAGCAGATCAGAACGGCGTCGACGGCGGGCGCAGGACAGACGGTGACGAGATGAGAGCGAACGTGAATTCGGAATTCAGAATGCGGAATGCAGACGGGACGCGGAGCCGTGGTGACCGATCGGAGGCGCGGTGGGCCTCGTTTGTGCGCTCCCGGACGGTGCTGTCTGCATTCTGCATTCTGCATTCTGCATTCTTCCTGACGGCCTGCAGTCGCGTTGACGCTGACAAGGCAACGCCGGCGCCGGCGGCGCCGGCGGCGGTTCAGGTCGGGGCGGAAAACGTTGTCGTCGTGAAGCGCGACACCATCGTGAGCGGTCCGATCATCTCGGGCGAACTGCAGCCGGCGCGCGAAGCGACGATTCGCGCCGAACTCGGCGGCTCGGTCACCGAGGTGACGGTGGAGGAAGGGCAGACGGTCCGCGTAGGGACGCTGCTCGGACGCATCGACACGCGGACCCTGGAGGATGCCCGGCTCTCGGCGGCGTCCGCCGTCCGTTCCGCGGAGAACCAGCTGGCGGTTGCGCAGCGGGAACTCGAGCGCGCGGACACGCTGGTGAACGCCGGTGCGGTCGCGGCGCGTGAGGTCGACGTCGCCAAACAGAACGTCACCGCAGCCGAGGCGCAGGTCGCCGACACGCGCTCCCGGCTGATGTCCGCCACCAGGCAGCTGGAGGATGCGGTGATCCGCAGTCCGATCAATGGCGTCCTGGCCCGTCGCGCCGTCAACCGCGGCGATGTCGTCACTGTCGGTACCGAGTTGTTCGCCGTGATCGACCCCTCATCCATGCGTCTCGAAGCGTCAGTGCCGTCGGAGAGTCTGTCGGAGCTGAAGGTGGGCGCCACCGTCTTGTTCCAGGTGCGTGGCTACACACAGCAGTTCGAGGGACGGGTCGAGCGCATCGCGCCGCAGGCCGACCCGACGACGAGACAGGTGACGATCTACGTGGCCATCCCGAATACCGGCGGGCGACTGGTCGCCGGCCTGTACGCAGAAGGCCGCGTGGTCAGCCAATCGGCCGAAGGCCTGGTCGTTCCGTCCAACGCCGTCAACACGACGGGAACGCCGGCGTGGGCGTTGCGCGTCAACAACGGCAAGACGGAAAAGGTCGACGTCACGCTTGGTCTTCGCGATCCGCGCACCGAACAGGTGCAGGTGGTGTCCGGTCTCGCCGAGGGCGATACCGTGCTGCGCGGCGCGTCGCAGGGAATTACCCCAGGGACGCCCGTTTCAGTGAGCGTGTCCCAGTGAGTTACGGGCTTCTTCTATGTTCATATCAGACACAGCCATCAAGCGCCCGATCCTGACAGTCGTGGCGATGCTCGGGATCGTCGTCTTTGGCGTCGCGGCGCTGATGCAGCTCGACACCGATGAATTTCCCGAGATCAACGCGCCGGTCGTCGTCGTCTCGATCCCGTATCCAGGCGCCTCCCCCGACACCGTCGAGCGCGAGGTGATCGAGCCGATCGAGGAAGTGATCGGCGGGATCAGCGGCGTCGACCGGATGACGTCGAACTCGCTCGACAGCTTCGCGAACATCATCGTGGAGTTCGTGTTCGAGAAGAACCCGGCGGAAGCCACGCAGGAAATCCGTGATCAGATCTCCGGCATCCGCAACGACCTGCCGGTCGAGATGGAGGAGCCGGTCCTGACGCGATTCGATCCGGCGGATCAGCCGATCGTGTCGCTGACGCTCTCGTCGCCGGGCCTCCATAGCGCCGAGCTGACGCGCATGGCGGATCCCGACATGACGCGCAAGCTGCGCGGAATCCCGGGCGTGGCCCAGGTGAACGTGGTCGGCGGCGTCCAGCGTGAGCTCGTCGTCGAACTGCGGCCGCGAGATCTCCAGGCGTCGGGAGTGAGCGTCGCGCAGGTCGTGCAGGCAATGCAGGCGCAGAACCTGGCGGCACCAGTCGGGCGGCTCGAGGGTGACCTGCAGGAACGGACCATCCGGCTCAAGGGCCGCTTGCAGGGTCCCACCGATTTTGCGCAACTGGTCGTGACCGAGTCCGGCGGCCGGATCGTCCGTCTCGGCGACATCGCCAACGTCCGCGACGCCACCGAGGAGGCTCGGTCCACGGCGATGTACAACGACGAGGAGGCCGTCGGCATCGACATCATCAAGTCACGCGGATACAGCACGACGTCCGTTGCGGACGAGGTCCGGCTCAAAGTCGCGGACATTCAGAAGACCTTGCCGGGGGGCGTGAACCTCCGCGTCGTGCGTGACGGCGGTACGCGCGTCGAGAACTCGGTCGATAGCGTCGAAGAGGCACTCCTCGAAGGCGCGCTGCTCACGGTGTTCGTGGTGTTCCTGTTCCTGAACTCCTGGCGCTCGACCGTCATCACCGGGCTGGCCCTGCCGGTATCGGTGCTCGCCTCGTTCGTCGCCGTCTGGGCGTTCGGCTTCACGCTGAACACGATGTCGCTCCTCGGCCTGTCGCTCGCCATCGGCATCCTGATCGACGACGCGATCGTCGTGCGCGAGAACATCGTGCGCCATGTCGAAATGGGCAAGGACCATTACCGCGCCGCTTTCGACGGCACCAACGAGATCGGGTTGGCGGTGACGGCAACAACCCTGTCGATCGTGGTGGTGTTCGTGCCCATCGCCTTCATGGGCGGTGTCGCCGGGCAGTGGTTCAAACCCTTCGCGCTGACGATCGCCTGCTCGGTGCTGGTGTCGCTGTTCGTGTCGTTCTCGCTCGACCCGATGCTGTCGGCGTACTGGCCCGATCCGCACATGGCGATGGAACGGCGGCCGCTGCTGTCACGCCTGCTGGGACGCTTCAACACATGGTTCGACCGCCAGGCGGACGGCTACAAGGTCATCATTGCCTGGGCGCTCGATCATCGGTTCGCGATGATCACGCTGGCGATTGTCGTCTTCGCCGCATCAGTGGCGTTGCCCGCCATGGGTCTTGTCGGCGCCGGATTCGTGCCCGAGCAGGACGAATCCGAGTTCAACGTCACGTTCGACACCCCACCGGGATCGAACCTGTCCTACACACGGTTGAAGGCGCAGGAGATCGCCCGGATTGCCCGCCAGCAGAAGGAAGTGCAGTACACCTACACGACGATCGGCGGACGTGACTCCTCTGTCGATACCGGTAATGTGTTCGTCCGTCTGGTGCCGAAGGCCGCTCGCTCGCGCTCCCAGTCACTGGTCGTGGCCGACGTGCGGCGGAAGCTGAACACCCTGGGCGGCGTCACCGCATCAATCAGCACCGGTTTCAACCAGGGGCAGAAACAGATCCAACTGCAGCTGCAGGGCCGGGACGCGGACACCCTTGCCAAGCTGGCCGACAAGATCGTCGAAGAAGTCAAACAGGTGGCGGGTGCGGTTGACGTCGGCCTGTCCACCAAGGGCCAGAAGCCCGAGCTCGACGTTCAGGTAGACCGCGGGCTTGCAGGGTCACTTGGCGTGACGGTCGGTCAGGTCGCCCAGGCGCTCCGCCCGGCGTTCGCCGGCATCGACGTCGGCGACTGGGTCGATCCCTCGGGCGAGACGCGGGATGTCACAATCCGGCTGGCGCCGGAATCCCGCAGCGTCGTCGCGGACCTGCAGTCGCTGCCGCTGGTGATCGGCGGCGGCCAGAATGGCCCGCGGACGATTCCCCTCGGTCAGGTGGCGCAGGTGAGCCCGGCGATCGGGCCGGCCCGGATCGATCACCTCGATCGCGAGCGCGTCATCACCGTCGAAGCCAACACCGAGGACCGGGCGCTGTCGGAGGTGGTCAACGACATCATGGCGCGCGTCAACAAGACCGTGCCGCTGCCGCCTGGCTACGTTCTCACACAGGGCGGCGAAACACGTGACCAGCAGAAGATCTTCTCGCAGGTGCTGCTCGCGCTCGGCATCGCCATCATGCTGATGTACTTCGTGCTGGTCGTGCAGTTCGGATCGTTCCTCGAGCCGTTCTCGATCTTGTTGTCCCTGCCACTCTCGCTGATCGGCGTGATGGTCGGTTTGCTGCTCACACGTCAGACGCTCAACATCATGAGCATGATCGGCGTGATTCTGCTGATGGGCATCGTCGCGAAGAATGCGATTCTGCTGATCGACTTCGCCAAATGGTCGGAGGAATCCGGCGTCGACCGCCGCGAGGCGTTAATTCAGGCCGGACGCGTCAGGCTGCGGCCGATTCTGATGACCACGCTCGCGTTGATCGCCGGCATGATCCCGGTCGCGATGGGACAGGGCGAGGGAGGCGACTTCCGCGCGCCGATGGGAATCGCGATCATCGGTGGCGTCATCACCTCGACCCTCCTGACGCTGCTGGTCATCCCGACGGTGTACGAGACGCTCGCCGACATGCGCGACTGGCTCGGCGCCAGGTTCCGGAAGTCCCACGTCGCCAATCCCGAATCCCAGGCCCCATCGGGCCATCCACGCCCGACAGCGGCCACGTAGGCAGGGGACAGGCCGCGGCTAGGGTTCGGAGGTGGTTTTTGGGATTTAATTGATTCATGCACAACCCGTTTGTTCCTGAAACGTTGGAGGGGTGGAGCGTCCTGCACCTGATGTATCGGGTGCGCTGGGACCGCTTGCGCCTGGTCGATGCCGCGGAGGTGGCACGCCTGGCGGACGAGGCCACGCGGGCACTCGCTGTCCCCGATGCCGGGGCCACAGCCTACGTGCAGATGCTCGGCCACAAGGCCGACCTGATGATCATCTGCTTCCGGCGTAACTTCGAGGAGCTGGCGCAGGCGCAGCTGGCGCTCTCGCGGACGGAACTGCACGACTATCTCGACGCAACGACGTCGTACGTCTCCATCGTCGAGCTCGGCATGTACGAAATGACGGCCAAGATCCACGAGCAGCTCGGGGCGAAATTCAAGCCCGCCAGCGATGAGTTCGAACAGGCGTTCGACGCGGAGATGGAGACGCAGCGTGGCCGCGTGATGAACCGGCTGTTCATCGAGGTGCCGCAGGCTCGTTACGTCTGCTTCTACCCGATGAACAAGCGGCGAGGCGAGACGCTGAACTGGTACTCCGAGTCGTTCGAGCGTCGCGCCCGCATGATGCGGGAACACGGCATGATCGGGCGGACATTCTCCGGCCGCGTCACACAGGTGATCTCCGGCTCGATTGGATATGACGACTGGGAGTGGGGAGTCGACCTCTTTGCCGCCGACCCGCTCGTGTTCAAGAAATTGATTTACGAGATGCGCTTCGACGAGGCGAGCGCGAAGTTCGCGGAGTTCGGCCCGTTCTACACAGGATTGCAATTTGGACCGGGCCAACTGGCGACGTTCCTTGGCGGGGCGGTGCCTGCACTTTAGGGATACGTCCGCAGGGACGGCTGGCGTGAGTAAGCCCGAAGCGGCTGTCTTACGTAAGCACGAAATTGTGATCCACCGTCAACGATCTGGAACATTCGTCGGAACGACAGAATCGGTCGCGTTGCTAAGTCCCGTCAGTTGAACGAGAAACGGGGACGCTCTTTTCGCGGGCGCCGGGCCTGGTAATTGCTCTGCTCCTCGCGGACGGGAGACCGCAATGACCTCTCAGGAATCGTTTGTAACTCGGCTCCGGCGCCACCGCCAGCGGAACCAGATCTCGCTCGAGTACATGGCGATGGCCACGCGGGTGAAGCGGGAGCTTCTCGAAGGACTCGAAAACAACGATCTCACGGGCTGGCCGCAGGGGCTGTACGCGCGCGCCTGGATCCGCAGCTATGCGGCGATCGTCGGCCTCGACCCTGACGATACGGTCAACAGCTTCTGCCGGCTCTACCAGCAAGGCGACCGTCGTGCTCAGAACACGATGGTCGGCATGGCCGCCATTGTCGCTGCCTCGGCAGAGTACCGGGACGAGTTTCCCCATGCCGACCGGCGCCGACGCTCCAGCGATACGGGGGAGAGCACACTGGAGCCGACGCTGGCCGCACAATCAGCTCCGATGGGGTGGTACGCCTGGGTCGTGAATGCGCTGCGGCCCCTGTGGCTGCGCGTGATGGCGGTCGCTCCGGCCGGGAAGACTGTTCGCGGCGGCTTGAATTAAACGTCCACGCGAACACCACAGACGCCGGCCTTCGCCGTCGCAGGCGCCCGCCATGTTCACGGCAGCAGTTCTTTCGAGTCGATGAACCGGTCGTGGAGGGCGTGGACCGCCTCCGCCGTCTTCTCTCGTGGGATCATCCACGTGATGCGGAACGACGACGTGGCTGTGCCGGCCGGCCGGATGCCGACACCTTTGAGCGTCGCAGTACCGGCGAGGACATTCGCGTAGGTGGCGTTGATGCCGGCGCCCACGACGCTCACCGCGGCAAGGCCGTCAACCAGCCGCGCGTGCCCACCCAGCCTGGTCTGAAGCAGATCGCGAAGCCGATATTCGTCGTGCAGGTTCTCGCGCGAGATGGCTACCGTGGTGCGGTCACCGAAGACATGCAGCTGCTTCCCCGAGACCTGACGCTCCTCGAGGAGAGCCAGCAGTTCGCCAGATGCGGCGGCCGATTCGAGCATGATGATGTCACGCTCGCTGGCGACGCCGACCACCATGCCGGGCAGCCGCGGCGGATTGCGGCGCACGACGGTTCCATCCGCTGACGGATCGACACCAGGCAGCGATCCCTGCGTTGCCCGCGCATAGATCGCGATCCCCTTCTCCTTGGCGAACTCGACCGCCTGCGCATTCAGCACCTTCGCACCGGCTTCGGCCATCTCCTGTGTTTCTTCGTACGACAGCACGCCGATTCGACGCGCCGTCGGAACGACGCGCGGATCCGCGGAGTAGACGCCGTCCACGTCCGAACAGATCTCGCAATACTCGGCATCCAGCGCCGCTGCCATCGCCACGGCCGTCGTATCGCTGCCGCCACGACCAAGCGTGGTTACTTCTTTGCGATACGACACGCCCTGGTAGCCGGCCACGACGACGATCCTGCCGCGCGCCAGCTCGTCCTGAACGCGGAAGGGCCGGACTTCGATGATGCGCGCGTCGACGTGGCGATCATTGGTGATGATGCCGGACTGGCTACCCGTGAAGCTGATCGCGTCCCCGCCGAGTTCGCGAATGGCCATCGAAAGCAGGGCCATCGAGATCCGCTCACCCGCGGACAGCAGCATGTCCAGCTCGCGCCGATCGGGATTGGGCGAGACGTTCTTGGCCATCGCCAGCAGATCGTCGGTCGTGTCACCCATGGCGGAGACCACGACCACGACCTGGTGACCCTGGTCCAGGGTCCGCATCACCCGATGAGCGACGTACTTGAGCTTGTCAACGTCGGCAACGCTGCTCCCGCCATATTTCTGGACGATGACTGCCATGGCCAAAGGATAGCTATAATCGCTCCCTTTCGTGGCGTCCCACTCGGGATGCAGGAGGCTCGACATGCTGCGACGTCTCGCCCTTACGGGCTTCATCCTCGCGTTCATCGCGCTCCCCGCCGCCGCCCAGGACGACAACTGCCCGCAGAAGGACGTGATCTTCGTTCCGACGCCGCAGGAGGTCGTCGACGAGATGCTGAAGGTGGCGAACGTCAGCGGCCGGGATGTCGTGTACGACCTGGGGTCTGGCGACGGGCGTATTCCGATTACCGCTGCCAAGACTTACGGTGCCCGCGGCGTGGGCATCGACATCTGCGACGTCCGCATTCAGGAAGCGACCGCTAACCTGAAAACCGCCGGCGTCGGTGACAAGGTCAAGTTCCTGAAGCAGGATCTCTTTGCGACGGACATCAGCGAGGCCACCGTCGTGACGATGTACCTGCTGCCGACGCTGAACCTGCGGCTGATCCCGAAGTTGAACAAGGAGCTGAAACCGGGGACGCGAATCGTGTCGCACGCCTTCGACATGAGCAGCGACGGTGTGATGCGCGCGCCGAAAGAAACCCGGAACGTGAACGGCCGGACGGTGTATCTGTGGACGACACCGATCCTGCCGGAGCCCGCACCGGCAGCGCGCTGAAGAGCTCCCTGTCATCCTGAAGCGTCTCGCGGAGGTACGGCACCCGTGTGAGCAGTTGGGTGAACACGGGGCCGTACCTCACCTCGCCCCGTCGCAAAGTGGTCGGCACCATATTTCACCCGCGGGTGTCCGCTACAATCCCGCGGCATGCCTGGCGCGAAGCCCCTTCAAGTTGAGATTGTCTGGAACACCGAGCTGCAGTTCGGGGCGACGAGCGGTCACGCCGCCCTGGTCATCGACGGCCACAGCAGCGCCGGAGCATCTCCAGTTCAACTGTTGGGCATGGCCCTCCTCGGCTGCATGTCTACCGACGTCGTCGACATCCTGCGGAAGGGACGTCACCCGCTGACTCGTTTTCACGCGACGCTCATTGGGGAGCGTGCGCCGGATCCGCCGCGCCGGTTGGTCAAGGCAGAGTTGCGCTTTGCGATACATGGCGCGGTACCGGAGCGGGCGGTCGAGCGCGCCATCGGCCTCTCTCGCGACAAGTACTGTTCGGTGTGGCAGTCCCTGCGGCAGGACATCGAACTGACGACGGCCTTTGACATCTTTGGCTCGCCCTAAGCCGGAGGGCGACGCCGAACGCCTGCCGCACCAGAGTCTGGAGGGACGGGGCGGACCGCGCCGCGCCTACCTCGACTGGCTGCGTGGGATCGGCGTGCTGATCATGATCGAGGCGCACACCCTCGATTCCTGGACGCGCCTGGCCGATCGCGAGCGAGCGTCCTACAAGTGGGCGATCGTGCTGGGAGGATTCGGCGCCCCGATTTTCCTGTTTCTGGCCGGCGTCGCCCTCGTCCTCGCCGCGAACGCCCGCCGTCGCCGGGGCCTCAGCGAATCCGAGGTATCGCGACGGGCCGAGCAGCGCGCCTGGCAGGTCTTCGGACTTGCGTTTCTGTTCCGGCTGCAATCGGTGGTTATCAGCGGCGGGGGACTACGTGCCTTGCTGAAAGTGGACATCCTCAACATCATGGGAGTGTCCATGCTGGGCGCGGCGTGGCTGTGGCGGCTGGGTCGGAGATCGTCGATACGTGCCGTTCTGCTCGTGTCTGCGACGCTGCTGGTGGCGCTGCTCACTCCCCCCATTCGGTCGGCGTCATGGCTCGACGGCTTGCCCGACGCCGTTGAGGCTTACATCCGCCCGCTGCCCGGGCGAACAACCTTCACGTTCTTTCCATGGGCGGGATTTCTCTTCGGCGGAGCCGTGACGGGACTCTGGATCGAGCGCCAGCGCGGGCGTGAAGGATTGTCGAACGGGATCCTGCTGCTGGTCGGAATAATCGTGGTGACAACGGCGTACGGCGCGTCGTTTCTACCGCCGATCTACGCTGTATCCAGTTTTTGGACCAGTTCTCCCACCTTCTTCTTCATCCGGCTGGGCATCATCACGTCTCTGGTGCCGCTGGCCTATCTATGGTCGCGCATCGTCCCGGGGGAAACCGCCACGTCGCCCATTCGGGTCATGGGGGTGGAGTCGCTCTTCGTGTATTGGATCCACGTGGAGATGGTCTACGGAGTGCTGAGCACGCCTTTGCATCGGCGACTGACGTTCGAGGCGGCTTTGGCCGCGATGGCGGCGTTCACGTGCTTCCTGTACGTGCTGGTCAAGCTCAAACAGCGCTGGTCCTGGCGTCGCGCTGCCGAAAAATCGACACAATTCACGTCATATCGTGCAAGTCCCGCGTCCAATCGGCCACAATCGGGTTGAGATTCGGGGGGCCGGCCTACTACAATTCGCCTCTTCTTTCGGCGGGCCGTAGCCTGCCGGGGACACATACGAATGATTAACGTGGCTGCGATCAGGATGCAGCAGTTCGGCGTGCAGTTCTATCAGGCCTCGCTGACTGCCGCCGATATCGACAAGCTGGTGCGGTTCGAAGTCCTGAATTATGGTGACGCCGGCCAGTCGGGGGTGCGGGGGGGAAAGGCGGGCGGCACTTCCAAGGTGAACTGGGACCTGCTCGAACGCCGCATCGCCTCGAACGAGAAGGCGTACCAGCGTCAGATCATCAGGCGAAAGATCGACGAACTGGTCCAGTACTACGAACAGTGCCGCACCGCGCGCGACCTCCCGTCGATTGCCGGCGCCGTCATCATTTCCTGCGACGAGAAGCTGGCGTTCGAACCCGTCGAGAGCGGTTCAGCGCTGGGGCGGCTCAAGGTGCCTGAACGCGAAGGCATTCTGCGGGCGATCGATGGGCAGCATCGCCTTCTTGCGCTGCATGCCGACATCGACAACATTCGGAGCGAGGACTTCACCGTACCGGCGATCATTTTCGATCGGCTGCCCGAAGATCATGTCGTCCAGATGTTCGTCACCATCAACGCCAAGCACACCCGGCTCAACGCGTCGCATCTGGTCAGCCTCTCCGGTCGCCAGTTGTATCGCGACGATGCGCTGGCGGCTGCTCACGACGTGGTGCGGGCCCTGAACGATCGCGACGACTCGCCGCTGCACAACGAAATCAAGCTGCTCGGCGTCGGTCACGGGCGCGTGGCCCAGGCACCGCTCGCTCAGGAACTGAAGAAGCTGTTCGCGTCGGACGCGTTTGGCGGTCCGCGCAAGTCGGCCGATTTCCGCGACGATTCGCGGAAGTTCTTCGTCAACTACTTCAAGCAGGTCTCCGTCGTCTTCGGGGCGGCCTGGAACGGACGCAAGTACAGCATCAAGTCCGCGACGGCCCTGCGGGCCTTCATCCGCGTGGCGCCCGACGTGGTCCGCCGGCTGGATCAGGAGCATGCGGACAGGACTGATTTCCGCGCCATCGGGCGGGTGATAGCTCCCTGGGGGCGCCGCATCGGGGACCTGAGATTCGAAAGCGAGGGCGCCTGGAAGCGAGCAGGGACGACCGTCGAGACGCTCGCCCGCGAGTTGAAGCTGGCGCTGGAATATCCGGAAGGCGCGGGGGTCTAGATGTCCAACTCCCAAGGCGGTTCCACGAGCCGTTTGGGAATTGGGAGTTGAGAGTTCCGGTCGGGGCGTCCGAAGACGCCCCGTCCGAGACCGTCGACCTGGCTCCCCCCAGCATTTACGGCGCCCTGCCGTAAACCACAGGCCGACCCCCGCCTATGGGCAACTGATGTGCCGGAGCAAATTCCGTGGAAAAGCGCAGGATTCGCTAATTCGCCGCCCACAGTAAGGTGGGAGGAATTACACGGCTGTTTCGCTTTTACATGGTGTGACTGTCATCGATTTGAACGCCGATGTAGGCGAGTGGGACGAGAATCCGCCATCTTGGGAACTTGACCTGATGACCGTCGTCTCGTCGGCCAATATCGCGTGCGGTATGCACGCAGGAAGTCCCACCGCCATGTCGTTCACGGTCGAGCTCGCCGCGACGCAGGGTGTGTCAGTTGGCGCACATCCGAGCTTCGACGATCGCGACCACTTCGGACGGCGTGAGGTGGCGCTTTCCCCCCAGGAGATCGGACTCCTGGTTGCGTCGCAACTGGAGACGCTCGCCAATGTCGCCGCCAGAGCCAACGTTCGCCTGCGACACGTGAAGCCCCACGGCGCCTTGTACAACATGGCAGCTCGTCAGCGGTGGGTTGCGGACGCGGTGGCAGCAGCGGTCGTCACCTTCGACAGCGAGCTCCTGCTGTACGGCCTGGCCGGTTCGTCATTGATCGCAGCGGGAACGGCCGCGGGCTTGCGCACCGCGTCAGAGGCATTTGCGGATCGGGCCTACCTCGCGGACGGCTCGCTGGCGCCGCGGTCCGTGCCGGCAGCAGTCGTCGAAGACCCCGACCGAGTTGCCAGCCGCGCCGTGGCGATTGTTCGTGACGGCTTCGTCGCAGCGCTCGATGGCACACCTGTTCACGTAACGGCAGAGACGCTCTGTATTCACGGCGATACGCCTGGAGCGGCGACGCTGGCCCGTCGCGTACGACAGGCGCTCGAGGCAGCGGGGGTGCAGGTCAGCGCGATTCGCTGACGCTCTCACGGGTTTCGGCGACGAGCACCCGTCTGAGCACCTTGCCGACCATCGTTTTCGGCAACTCTGTCCGGAATTCCACTCGCGCCGGAACCTTGTACGGGGCGAGACGCTCGCGACAGTACGCACGCAGTTCCTGCTCTGTCGTCTGCTGTCCCTGCTTCAGAACGACCCACGCCTTCGCGACTTCGCCTTTCACGGGATCGGGAATGCCGGCGACGCCGACCTCCATGACCGCAGGATGGGCGGAGATGACTTCCTCGATCTCGCGGGGCCAGACCTGAAAGCCGCTTGTTTTCACCAGGTCCTTCTTCCGGTCCACGATGAAGATGTACCCGTCTTCGTCCATGGACGCGAGATCGCCGGTGTGCAGCCAGGGAACGTCGTCATCGTGCGCCCGCAGCGCCTCGCCGGTTTCCAGCGGGTTGTTCCAGTACTCCAGCATCCGCTGTGGCGCGCGGATGATCATTTCGCCAACCTGCCCACTCGGCAATTCCCGTCTTCCCGTATCGGCGTCCACGATCCGTACGTCGACGTCCGGTAGCGGCAGACCGATCGATCCGATCTTGTTCGGTCCCTTCACCGGGTTGACGCAGCAGGCCATCATTCCTTCCGTCAGCGAATAGCCCTCGATGATGCGCGCGCCGGTCTTCTCTTCGAACCGCCGTTTGGTCTCGGCCATCAGCGCCGCGGCGCCGGAGAAGCACAACTTGATCGAGCTGAGATCGAATTTCCCGGCCTGCACTTCAGGATGGTTCAGGATGGCGGTATACAGCGTCGGCACGCCGTTGAAGAATGCCGGCTTCACCTGGCGGATCGTTTTCAACAGGTCGCCGATGTCGCGTGGATTCGGCACGAGCGATAAGGGGTGCGGGCCAAGAAACGCGAGTGGCTGCACGCCGACATTGGCGTAGACGTGGAACAGCGGCAGCGGCAGCATGACCACATCCGTCCATGGCTTCTTCGCCGACTTCGTCCACTCGCACAGCTGCAGCCCGGCGGCCACATAGTCGCTGTGGCGGCCGACGACTCCCTTCGGGGTGCCGGTCGTGCCGCCGCTGGACAGGATCACGGCGCGATCGTCCGGACCCACGGCTACGTCGGGCCGCGCAGGCGCCCGATGCCGCCTCAGCATCGCGGGGAAAGCGTGGTCGCCTGGTTTCAGTTCGACGCGGTGGCCTTCCTTCTTTTCCTTGAACAGCGTGAACAGGATGCGCAGCAGCGGCGGGAGATATTCCTTGATCGAGGTGGCGATGACGTGACGCACGCCGGTGCGACCACGGACGCGATTGATGCGCTCGTAAAACAAGGAGAGCGTGACCACCGTCTGTGTGCGCGTCGCATCGAGCGACTGCTGCAACTCACGTTCGCTGTAGGTCGGGTTGAGGGCGACGACGATGGCGCCAGCCTTCCACGCGCCGAACTCGGCAATGACGAACTGCGGGCAATTGGGCAGCAGCAGGGCGACGCGGTCACCCTTGCGGACGCCGAGCGCGACGAGCGCCGCCGCGAACGCGTTGCTCTGGTCCTCGAGCTGGCGGTAGGTGATCGTCGCGCCCTTGAACAGCAGCGCCGCGTGCGATCCGTGGTGACGGGCGAGCCGCTCGAGGTAATCGAGGAGAGTGTCGGTCGGATACGGCTCGAGACTCCGCCTGACATCGTCGTCATAGTGCGCGAGCCAGGGTTTCACGGGAGTCATTCTAGTCGTTCGGATCGTTCGGATCGTTCGGATCGTTCGGATCGTTCGGATCGTTCTTGTCGGGAGTTCGGCTAACCGTCAGCTCGAGTGCCGCGAGACTTGCTGTACCTGAATCGCCTGGCATTGGCTTTCGCCTGCGGCGAGCGCAGGTAGCGTTGAAAGCGCGCCACGGCCTGCAACCCTCGATTGGTCAGTGAGTACAGACGATCGAATTCGCTGCGCGCAATCCAACCAGCGGTCAGTGCCGTCTGAAGGCAGGCCTGGACTTCCAATGCGGATGCACGTGAGACGTCGAGGAACCGTGCGAACTCGGTCGGATTGTATCGGCCAAATCCTTCAGCGACGTTTCGAACTGCCGACCCTGCGGCATCGGTAATCTGCGATCGAAACCGCAACTCTCGTTTGACGGCCTCGTGCTGGGTAACGCGTGCGATTTCCCCCTCGAGTTCGTGCAGGAGCTGCCACGTCAGCAGATCCTCGAACCGCTCGACACCATGCATGCACCGCCGTATCGCACTTCACATGCCGCCCGGAATACCCGGAAAACCGCCGATCGGGGCGCGAACCATTGCGGGTTTGGAACCGAGGACAAGGGATACGAGCTGCAGGAACTGCGACGAACAAAACGACTCGAACGATCCGAACGACCCGAACGATCTAATTCCCTAACAGCATCAACAACAACGCCTTCTGGGTATGCAGCCGGTTCTCGGCCTGATCGAACACCGCAGATTGTGGTGATTCGATGACGGCGGCGGTGACTTCCTCGCCGCGGTGGGCGGGAAGACAGTGCATGAACAGCGCCTCCGGCCCGGCGGCGGCCATCAGCGCTTCGTTGACCTGATACGGCGTGAAGATCGCGCGGCGCTCGGCGGCTTCGTGCTCCTCGCCCATCGACGTCCACACGTCCGTGTAGACGGCATCGACTCCGGCCACCGCCTGCCACGGGTCGGTGAACTGACGGACACACGCGCCGTTCTTGGCGATTCGCGCGGCGTCGCTGACGACGTGAGCCGGAAGCGAATAGCCGGGCGGGGTGGCGACGTGCACGCTGATGCCCATCATGCAGGCGGCATGAGTCAGCGACGTGGCGACGTTGTTGCCGTCGCCGACGTAGGCGATGGTCCGGCCGCGGACATCGCGCCATCGCTCGCGCAGCGTCAGCATGTCGGCCAGCGCCTGGCACGGGTGTTCTTCGTCCGTGAGCGCGTTGATCACGTGCAGCTGCAGTCCCGCCGCGCCAAGAATCGCCGCCTTCCGCTGCCCATAGGTGCGTATCACCAGGGCTGTGACCCAGCGTTCGAGGTTGCGGGCGACGTCTTCGAGCGGTTCGCGCACGCCCTCGGCGAAGTGCGACGGCAGGTGAAGGGCGTCGCCGCCGAGCTCGCGGATGGCAATCTCGAACGTGGAACGCGTTCGCAGCGACGGTTTTTCGAACAGCAGCGCCACGTGCAGTCCGGCCAGAGCCTGCGCGGACGGCGCGTGCTGGCGCAGTCGCCGGTCGGCCTTCATCTGCGCCGCGATCGCGAGGAGTCGCTCGAGATCGAGCTCGCCCAGGTCGAGAATCGATAAGAAATCTTTCGCGAAGCTCACCGGCGGAGGCGACGTGTCCATCGCGCTAGGTACGATATTCGCCGTTGATGCGCACGTACTCGGCGCTCAGGTCGCACGTCCAGACAGTGGCGCGATGACCGCCGCCGGTTCCGAGCGCGACATCGATCCGGATCTCCGTTCCGCGCAGGTGCTTTTCGGCGTCAGGAGACGCCTCGTCATGTGGCAGCCCGTTTTCGAAGAGCAGGATCCCACCGACGTGCACAGTCGCCCGGTTGATGTCGAAGAGCACGCCGGACCGCCCGGCGGCGGCCACAATGCGCCCCCAGTTCGGATCGGCACCGTGAATGGCCGTCTTGACCAGCGGCGAGTTGGCGATTGTCTTGGCGACTCGCTGCGCGTCGTCGATCGATCGCGCATCCGTGACGGTGACCGTGACGAGCTTGGTGGCGCCCTCGCCGCCGCGGACGATGCCGATGGCGAGTTCACGTGAAACCGCCAGCAGGCCTTCAAGAAGGGCCGGGTAACTCTCCGCGTCGATGGCAACGCCGCTGGCGCCAGACGCCATCAGAAAGACGCAGTCGTTCGTCGACGTTTCGCCGTCCACGGTAATCGCGTTGAACGTGTCACGTGCCGATTCGACGAGAGCGCGCTGGAGCAGCGCCGGCGGCACCTGCGCGTCGGTGGTGAGGAACGCGAGCATCGTGGCCATGTTCGGCTCGATCATGCCCGAGCCTTTGGCCGTGCCTCCCACAATGAAAGTACCCGTTGCCGTTTCGACCTGAACGGCATGTTCTTTCGGGAACGGGTCCGTGGTCATGATCGCCAGCGCCGTGTCGCTGCCACGATCGCGGCTCAACGCCACTACCGCCTGAGCAACGCCGGCGACGACCTTGTCCATCGGGAGCGCAACACCGATGACGCCGGTCGATGCAACCACCACGTGGCTCGGGTCGCAGCCGATTCCCGCCGCCACTTCCGTCGTCATGCGCCTGGCGTCAGCCAGGCCCTCGTTGCCGGTACAGGCGTTCGCGCAGCCGGCGTTGACCACGACCGCGCGCGCGACGCCGCCACTCGCCTCGAGGTGCTGCTTCGACACGAGTACGGGGGCAGCTTGCGCCAGGTTGGTGGTGAAGATCCCTGCCGCAGGTACCGGAGAATCGGCAGCGATGACCGCGAGATCGAGTGCGCCGGCCTTCTTCTTGATGCCGCTTGCGACTGCCGCGGAACGGAATCCCTTGGCGGCGGTCACCCCGCCGTTCACACGGGTGACGTTGATCTGTGGCGCCGAAACGTTCATGCCGTCACCTCCGCGCCGACGGTGGCGAGCACGCCATCGAGGATCTCAATCGCGGCGTCGATGTCCGCCGCCTCAATCGTGAGGGGCGGCAGCATCCGCACGACCTTTTCGTTGGTCCGATTCACGAGCAGTCCCTTGCGACGGGCGAGATCGACGACCGGAGCCGCGTCGATCGACAGCTCGAGGCCGCGCATCAAGCCGGCTCCACGGACTTCGAGGATGAGCGGGTGCTGCAGCGCGAGCGTGCGAAGGCGGCGCTCGAAGTGGTCACCGACCGCGCGGACGTGTTGAATCAGTCCCTTGTCCACCAACTGCTCGAGCACGAACGCGGCTGCCCGTGTGGCGAGCAGGTTGCCCCCATACGTACTGCCATGATCGCCGGCCGAGATCGTCTGAGCCACGCGTTCCGACACGAGCGCCGCTCCGACCGGGATGCCAGAGCCGAGCGCCTTCCCGACTGATACCAGGTCCGGGTTCCAGCCCAGGGCCTGAAAGTGGAAACCGTATCCGGTCCGACCAAGGCCGCTCTGCACCTCGTCGGCAATCAGCAGTGTTCCCGTCTTCTCGCAAACGTCGGCGACCGCATGGACGAACGCCTGCGGCAGCGGCCGAATCCCGCCTTCCCCTCGAATCGGTTCGGCGATGATCGCCGCCGTGCGGTCGTTCACGACTGCCGCCAGGGACTCGGGGCGGTCGGGATCGACGAAGGTGACGTCGGACAACAGGGGCATGAAGGGCGTGCGGTAATGCTCGTCCCACGTCACCGACAACGCGCCCATCGTCCGGCCGGCAAACGCACCTTCGACGGCGACGTAGGCGACACGGTCGTGCTGCCCTGTGGTGTGCCAGTAGCGGCGCGCAAACTTGAGCGCGGCCTCGTTTGCCTCTGTGCCGCTGTTGCAGAAAAACGCGCGGCTCAGACCCGAGAGCGCGGTGAGACGGGCGGCAGCCTCGGCCTGGTACGGATGGAAATAGAGATTGGACGTGTGAATCAGCGTTGCCGCCTGCTCGCTGATCGCAGCGGTCAATCCGGGATGCGCGTGACCGAGTGATGTCACACCGATGCCGGACACCAGGTCCAGGTACTCGCGACCATCGACGTCATACAGACGCGGGCCCTCGCCGCGTACGAACGCCACCGGCTGACGCCGGTAGGTCTGCAGCACGTGGCGGGATTCCCGCGCCTGGATTTCGTCGAGAGTCGTTGTCATCGCATTACCACCTGGGTTGTGCCGTCTTGCGCGTGATGCGCGGCGGCGAGCTGATCGAACTGGATTGTGCGGCCGTTGGCAATCAGGACATCTCCCACTCCGCGCTTGAGCGCAGTGGTGCACGCCTGCAGTTTTGCCACCATACCCTTATTGGCGGTTCCGGCCTTGATCATGCGCGTCGCATCGCGTGCTGTCAGCCTGGCGATGGTGCCGCCCTGCTCGTCGAGGACCCCGGACGTCCCGCCGGCGATCACCAGACGGCGAGCGCCGAGGGCGGCGGCGAGATGGGACGCGAGCGTGTCGGCGTTGACGTTCATCAACTGGCCGTCACGGGTCGCGCCGATGCAGGCAACGACTGGGACGTACCCGCGGGCGATCAGATCGGTGAGCAGTTGCGGGGCGCCGTTGTTGACCGGCGCACCGACGAGGCCGAGGTCGACCTGCTGCCCGGCCACGCTCGTGATCGGCGCGGCCCGTTTGACGGTGGCGACGGAGGCGTCCGCGCCGGTCAGGCCCACCGGCCTGGCACCGGCGCGACGCACGGCCGCCACGAGCCTGGTGTTGATCGCGCCGGCGAGCACGGCGACAACCACGTCGAGCGTCCGCGCGTCGGTCACGCGCAAGCCGTCGACCTGCTGTTTGGGAATTCCGGCGGTCGCGAGCGCCGCGTCGATTTCCTTTCCGCCGCCGTGGACGACCACCAGACGCGATGTCCTGGCGAGCGCCGCAATCCCTCTGGCGACGCGATCGATGTCCTCCGGCTGTTCGAGCAGCTCGCCACCGAGTTTCAAAACCAGGGCCGGCCTGATTCGGCGCGCGCTCACAGCAGCCCCGTTCGCTCGTCCAATCCGAGCAGCAGGTTGAGGTTCTGCACCGCCGATCCCGCCGCACCCTTGACTAGATTGTCGAGAACCGCGACCAGCACGATCCGCCCGCCGTCCGCGTCCACCTTCCAGCCAATGTCGCAGAAATTGGTGTGCGCGACATGCTTGATTTCCGGCAGCGCTCCCCCGGTGAGGCGGACGAACGGTGCATCCGCATAGGCGTGCTGCAGGGCGGCAGCGACCTGCCCCTCCGTCGTTCCCGGGGTCAGCGACGCGTAGATCGTCTCGAGGATGCCGCGATCGAGCGGTACCAGGTGCGGAACGAATGTGACCGTCGTGCCGAGTTCCTGTTCGATCTCGGCGGTGTGCCGATGCGAAAAGATGGAGTAGGCGGCGACGCTGCCGTGGTTTTCGGAAAAATGCGTCCGCTCGGATGCCGCCTTGCCGGCGCCGGAAATCCCCGACTTCGCGTCGATCACGATCGGACCGCGCAACAGGCCCGCGACGGTGAGCGGTTGGAGCGCCATCAGGGCCGCGGTGGGATAGCAGCCGGGATTCGAGACCAGACGCGCACTGCGGATCGCCGACGCGTGATGCTCCGAGAACCCGTAGGCCGTTCCTTCCGGCAGCGTCGCTGTGGCGGGATACCACCGCTGCCGCTGGGCCGCATCGCGAATACGGAACGCGCCGGACAGGTCGATGACCTTCACGCCGCGCTCCACCAGCTGCGGGGCGAGCTCCGCGGACGCCGCCTCCGGAAGCGCCAGGAAGACGACGTCGGTGTCGGCGACCAGCCGCTCGACGTCGAGCGGCACGACGGCGCCGTCCCAGATCCGCGCCAGCGCCGGGAGTGCGCGCGGCGTACTCGTCGCCGCCGACGACATCGCCGTGGTCAACCGCACGCGCGGGTGGCGCGCCAGAATGCGCACCAGCTCCTGGCCGGCAAAGCCGGTCGCTCCGGCGATACCGACGCGGGTGAGTGCGGCGGTCGCGGGGTCGCCGGCGGTCGACGTAAGCGGCGTAGCCAGTGTCATCGTCCTCGCAGCCTGGGCAAAAGAATATTTATACAGGCGCATGTATAAACAGTCAAGCAATCGTGTATGCTGATTCTTCTGATGAAGGCACGCCGTCAGTCGCAGATCCTCGAGGTCATTCAGCGCGAGCCGGTGCGCAGCCAGGAGCAGCTGCGGCGGCGGATGCGCGCGGCCGGATTCGATGTCACGCAGGCGACGCTGTCGCGCGACATCCGCGAGCTCGGCCTGGTCAAGGGCGGTGTCGATGGCGCCTACCAGGCGGGACTGGCGCCGGTGGCGCGGACCGCGCCGGGCGCACAGGCGCTGCTGCAGCGTTCGCTGGCGACGCAGCTGCTGCACGTCGATCGTGTCCAGCAGCTCGTGCTGCTGCGGACCGGACTCGGGCACGCTGGTTCGCTCTGTGCGCTGCTCGACAGCGCGCGCCTGCCCGAAGTGGTCGGCACGCTGGCCGGCGAGGACACGATTCTGGTGATCAGCGCCGACGTGCGGCGGGCGCGGGCGCTGGTCAAGCGGCTCGAGGAGATGGCGGGGGAGCGCATCGCATCATGACACCGGTGATGGTGCTTGCCTACGACGGCGAGCTTGCGGCAGCGATCATTCCCGCGCTGGCGCGGCAGTGGTCGACGGATATCGTCACGCTCACGATCGACGTCGGGCAGTCGCGCGACGTGCGAGCCGTGCGCGAGATTGCGCTCGCCGCCGGAGCGGTGCGTGCTCATGTCGTCGACGCCGTCGACGAATTCGTGCGGCTGTGCGTCCTGCCGGCTGTTCAGTCGTCGGCAGGTGGCGTGCCGCTGCCGGGCAGCACGACCCGGCTCGCCCATCCCATCATCGCGGACCGCCTGGTTCAGGCTGCTCACCGCGAGCAGACGCACCTGGTGGCACACGGCGGCGGCGACGAACTCACGGCGGCCATCCACGCGCTTGACCCAGCGCTGCAGGTTACACGCCTCGAGTCGATCCGCCCCGCAGCGCGCGGCGACGCTGCGGCCGCGCGCCACCTGCTGCAGCGACCGGTGGCCGACCCGGCGGCAGCGCGAGGGGTCGTCGCGAATGTCGAGATCGAGTTCGATGCGGCAGTTCCTGTCGCCATCAACGGCGTGACGTTGACGCCGGCGGAACTCATCGAAAGCCTGTCGCTGATTGGCGGCCAGCACGGTATCGGCCACGCCGAGTCGGCGGACGCCCCGGGTGCACTCGTGCTTGAAACCGCCTATCGCGCGCTCGATCACGATCAGCTGTCGGGAATCGTGCGCATCGAACTGCTCGACGGCCGGCAGCGCGTGCTCTCGGCCGACGATCGCACTCCGGACCTGGTAAATCACGCGTGACACTCTGGTCAGGTCGTTTCGATACCGCTCCCGATCCCGCCGCATTCGACTTCGGCATCTCCTTCGCGTTCGATCGGCATCTGTTCGAAGACGACGTCACCGGCAGTCTCGCCTGGGCGCAGGCGCTGACCGCGGCGGGTGTGCTGTCGCGGGACGATGGCGCTGCCATTACGGCGGCGCTGACGGACATCCTGCAGCAGGGACGCGACGATCCGGCGTGGGTCAGCGGGCCGGATGAGGATGTTCACAGCTTCGTCGAGCGGCAGCTGATCGCCCGCGTGGGCGACGCCGGGCGCAGGCTGCATACCGGTCGTTCCCGCAATGAGCAGGTCTCGCTCGATCTCCGGCTCTATCTCCGCCGCCGCATTCCGCCGTTGCAGCGTGCGCTCACGCAACTGGTGTCGGCGTGCGCCGACCAGGCCGAAGCGGCCGGTGCCGCGCTGATGCCGTCGTATACGCATCTTCGCCGCGCCCAGCCAGTGTTGGTCGCGCACTATCTTCCTGTCGCACGCGGCGGCGCTCCGCCGTGACGTCGCTCGTCTGGCGACCGCCTCGGCCGAGGCGGACGCGTTGACGCTCGGCTCGGGTGCAATTGCCGGCACCAGCTACCCGGTGGACACCCAATTGCTTGCCTCGACGCTGGGGTTCTCCCGAACGGTGCTCAACAGCATGGACGCCTCGTCTGATCGGGACTTCGTGGCGTCGTTTCTGTACGCCTGCTCGCTGGCGATGGTGCATCTGAGTCGAATCGCCGAGGACCTCATTATTTTCACCGGCGAGGAGCATGCCTTCTTCGAGCTGTCCGACGCCTCGGCGACGGGCAGCAGCATGATGCCGCAGAAGAAGAACCCGGATCCCCTGGAGCTCGTACGTGGCAAGACCGGCCGCGCGATCGGCCGGCTGACGGGTTGGCTGGCCACGATGAAGGCGCTGCCAACCGGTTACAACAAGGACCTCCAGGAGGACAAGGAAGCGGTCTTCGACGCGGAGAAGACCCTGGCGGCGTCGGTCGCCGCGACGCACGCGGTTGTGTCCAGGCTGTCGATTAACGCCGACAAGAGCGGGCGCGCCGCATCGGGCCTGCTCCTCGCAACCGATGTCGCAGACTACCTGGTCGCGCGCGGAATGCCCTTCCGCCGCGCGCACGAAGTGGTCGGCGCCATGGTTCGACGGCTGCTGGCGGAAGGCCGCGATTTCAGCGACCTTTCTCTGGCTGAGTGGCGAGATGCCAGCGAAATGTTCGGTGACGACGCCCCACTCGCGGCCACGGCGCTGGCGTCGGTGCAGGCGAAACGGTCGCCACAGTCGACGAATCCGGAGAACGTGCGCGCAGCCCTGGCGGAGTGCCGCGAGTGGGCGCGTCAGAATCTGCTACACTTCTGACGGCCCGTCCTGCGCCCGTTTTTCATTCCCAAACCGAAAGGAACGCTCCGGGGGAGTTCATGCAGCAACGCCGGCTTCGGCTCGGTGACATTCTGGACGACTATTGTCCGCGCGAGCGCCGCATCACCAATCACGTCATCGTCGCGATGATCGATGACGACGTCAGGCAGACGCGGTGTTCGACATGTGATGCCGAGCACGAATACAAGCAGGGCAAGGCGCCGGCTCCACGTCGCAAGAAAGTGGGCGCGCTATTCCAAGATCTTCCCGACGACGCCCGGCCGCGCGCGGTGAACCATCACCCTGTGGCCGTCGACGAACCGCTTCCGGACGATGTCCCCGTCGATGTCGATTCACTGCCGGCGTCTCCAGATGACAGCAGCGCCCTCTCTGCCGCTCCTGCCGAATCGACTGATGATGATGCGCTCGACGACGACCGGCCGGACGACGAGGGGCCGGTGCATCGCCGATTGATCCGCGCCACGCTGCCGCGTCCTGAAGGGCATGTTCCCGAGCGCAAGGAGCCGGAATTCACGATGCGGCAGCCCGGCCGCGAAGCCAACGGGAACCGCCCCGGCCAGCGTCCACGCGGCCATCGCGCCGCGCGTCCGGCCCAGGGTCAGCAGAACGGTCACAATCGCTTTGGCGGGCAACGTCCGGGCGCGAGCGCATCGCGTCAGGGGACGAGCGCATCGCAGCACGGGCAGGGGCAGCATCGTCAGGGCAATCGGCCCGGTCAGCCTTCCTCGCATCGCGGGGGCGCCAGACCCGCCGGCCAGAACCGCGGGCCTGGCCGCAAGCGCGGGCGTTAACCTTCCACACACGTGACCGATTTCACCGGGAAGACAGGCCTCATTGTCGGCGTGGCCAACAAGCGCTCGATCGCCTGGGCGATCGCGCAGGCGACCGCCTCGCGCGGCGCACGGCTGGTGCTGACCTATCAGGGGCGATTCGAGGAGAACGTTCAGGAGCTGTCAGAAGGGTTGCCCGCACCGCCGCTGGTGCTCCCGTGCGACGTGTCGTCCGACGCCGAGATTGACGCCGTGTTCGCCCGAATCGACCAGGAATTCGGGCAACTGGACTTCGTCGTCCACGGCGCTGCGTTCGCCCGGAAGGAAGAGCTGTCCGAGCCGTTCGTCAACACATCCCGTGAAGGCTTCCGCCTCGCGATGGACATCTCGGCCTATTCGCTTATCGCGCTGGCACGCGCCGCGGCACCGCTGATGGAGAAGCGCGGCGGCGGCAGCATCGTGACGATGTCGTACCTGGGCAGCACGCGTGTGTTCCCGAACTACAACGTCATGGGCGTTGCGAAGGCCGCGCTCGAAGCGAATGTGCGCTACCTGGCGGCCGACCTCGGTCCGCGCAACATCCGAGTGAACGCCGTGTCGGCTGGTCCGATCAAGACGATCTCGGCAATGGGAATAAGCGGGTTCTCGAGCATTCTGAACGTCTACCGCGACCGTGCGCCTCTTCGCCGCAACGTGGACACAACCGAAGTCGGTGAAGCGGCCGCGTTCCTCCTGAGCGATGCCGGCAAAGGCATCACCGGAGAGGTGCTGATGGTCGACGCCGGATTCCACGTCACCGGCATGTAGTGGCCTGCTGGTTGCAGCCTCGTCCACACGGAGGCTGCGATGAAGCCGAACTATTTCAAATCGCTGACGCTGGCCCTGGTGCTGGCGACTCCACTTGTCGCCGGGTGCGGCAAGACCGTCGGCGAAACGATTGACGACACCACGATCACCACTCGCGTGAAGACCGCGATGCTGAACGATCCGTCGGTCGGCGGGTTGCGGATCGACGTGGACACCTTCAAGGGCGTAGTCACGCTCTCCGGTCGAGTGAAGAGTCAGGTCGAAAAGGAACAGGCGATTACGCTGGCCCGACGCGTGTCCGGGGTGACCGAGGTGAAGGACGCGCTGCAGGTGATCCCGGCGGACGCGGGAGCGAGCGCTCCGCAGAACCAGCCGCCACGTTAGATCAGCGGCTCCAGCCTTCAGTGCGGATCTGCGTATCCGGCACGCCGAGAAGCCTCAACGTGGCGACGGATTCAGCAACCATCTGCGGAGGTCCGCACACGAAACACAGCGTTCCTGATGGTTCGTGCAGCACCTGTTCGAAATGAGTCCGGCTGATCCGGCCGCGGCCACCCGCCCAGGTCGAACCGCCGTCGTCGCGGGTGACGGTCACGTGCATAGACAGGCGACCTGACTGTTCATGGTCGCGCAACTCGTCGATGAAGGCGAATTCATCGGGTCGCCTGACGCTGTAGAGCAGTGACAGTCGTCCGTCTGGATGGTGCCGGAGCGCGTGATCGATCATCGCCCGCAGCGGGGCGATACCGGTGCCACCAGCCACGAACAGCAGTCGTTTCTGCGTTGGCACTTCCGGAAAAACGAACGTGCCCAGCGGGCCCTCGAGGTCGACGAGAGTGCCCCGCGTCGCTTCGGGAAGGCGACGCGCAATTTCGCCCGGCGCATCGAGCGAGATCAGGAGTTCCAATCGCGCGCGCTCGGCGGCCGATTCCGGCGAACAGGCGATGGAATAGGGCCGTCGCTCCGCTTCACCGTGCCATCCGATCAGCACGGCCTGTCCTGCCCTGAAGCCTACGGCTCCTCCCGACACGTCTACCACCAGCAGACGCGAACGGGGCGTGACCGCAGCAACCTCCAGCACGGGAGCCGTGACCATTCCGCCACAGCTTACCCGCAGAAATCAGGGATCAGGTATCAGGTTTCAGGTATCAACAGCCGGACAAGGAATCAGGATCAAAGACCTGATCCATGATTCCTGATACCTCATACCTGATTCCTTCCTAAGGAAGCCAGATGATGGTGATGCGTGCTTTCATGATGCCTCCTAATTGCGGGCGGCTTCCGGCCGCTCGGTCTCGATGATCGCGGGAGCCGGCCACACGACCGGCCGAGGAATGTTCGTGCTCCACACGATGTTGTCCGCGTCGCTGGTGCTCCACACGATGTTCTCGGTATCGCTGGTGCTCCACACGATGTTGCCGGCGTTGCGGGCAGCCGTGCTCCAGACGATGTTGTCCGAATCGGCCGTTCCCCAGGTGACGCCGCCGCTGTAGGCACCCCAGATCGTCCGGGTGCAGTCGCGCCCCTTGCAGTCGGCGCCCCAGACGACGTTCTGCGCGTACGAGGTGCTCCACACGATGTTGTCGGCGTCGCTGGTGCTCCACACGATGTTCTCCGTATCGCTGGTGCTCCAGACGATGTTGTCAGCGTCGTAGCCGGCGGTGCTCCACACGATGTTGTCGGCGTCGCGGCCGCGGGTGCTCCACACGATGTTGTCCGCGTCGCTGGTGCTCCAGACGATGTTGTCGACCTTGCGTCCGCCGGTGCTCCAGACGATGTTGTCGGCGTCACGGCCGCGGGTGCTCCACACGATGTTGTCCGCGTCGCTGGTGCTCCAGACGATGTTGTCGACCTTGCGTCCGCCGGTGCTCCAGACGATGTTGTCGGTGTCATGTCCGCGAGTGCTCCACACGATGTTGTCCGCGTCGCTGGTGCCCCACACGACACTCTTGCGGTTGGCCTCCAACGTGCCCCATTCGACCGTGCGCGACCATGCATTCGCCCCGGGCATGAGGATTCCGCCGCTCACGCGGTAGTTGCCCCACACCATCTCCTTCGACCAGGGAACGAATTCGCCCTCGATCGTGTCGCCCGGCAGACCGCGTCCGCCGGTCGGGAAGCGGAAGAAATCGGCCATGCGGATCGCGCCGTGGACGTTGATCAGGCCGGCGCCCTGCGACAGCGCCGGCTCGTTGGCGCGCCGCTCGGAGGTGAATTCGAGAATCGCCTTCACCGCGTTCGGCGTGAGCGACGGATTTACCTCCAGCATCAGTGCGATGGCCCCGGTCACCACCGGCGCGGCCATGCTCGTGCCGCTCAGGCTCATATAGGGATCGAACGGCGTGTTGCGCGTGCCGGCGAGACGAAAATCGGGGAGGTCGGTGTAGAGCCGGCTGTGCGGGTCGGAGAGCGACTCGATCCCGACGCCGGGTGCGATCAGGTCGGGCTTCGCCGCGAAGTCGATCCAGGTGGGGCCCCGCGAGCTGAACGCGGCAATTGAATCGTCGCTGCGCCTGGCGGTGCCATGGTGACTCGAGGCGCCGACAGTGATGACCCACGGGGCGTTGCCCGGCGCCGTGATCCCGCCGTACTGAATCTCGCCGTCATTGTTTTGGCCGAGATTGCCTGCGGCGGCGACGACGACGATGCCCGCTTCGACCGCGCGGCGGGTCGCCTGCGCAAGCGGATCGACCCGATAGGACTCGACAACGGCCGCGCCCACCGACACGTTGATGACGCGGATGTTGTAGCTGTTCTTCAGCGACACCGCGTAGTCGAGCGCATCGATCACATCGCTGATGTGCCCGTGCCCGTCGCCGTCGAGCACCTTGAGCCCAATCAGCCTGGAGCGCGGTGCGATGCCGTGGCGGCGGCCGTTCGAGTCGTAGCCGGACCCGCGAATGATGCCGGCGACATGCGTTCCGTGCCCGAAGTCGTCGACCGGCAGATCCGGCGTCCAGACATTCGAGTTGTCAGCCCGGGTGAAATCCTTGAAGTGCGCTACCGCGGGCGACGGGTTGCCACTCGCATCGACGAGCAGGTCGTCGTTCATCCCGCTGATGCCCGAATCGATGATCACGACCCCGATGCCGCGACCCGTGACACCGTAGTCCGTTCGCGCCGACTGCGCTCCGACTGCCGTGGCGGTGCGCTCCATCGTGGTGAAGGTGTCGCGATCGAGCGAGATGCGCGCCACTCTCGGATCCGCGGCGAGCGCTGAGAGCCCGATGTTGTCGACGTCCGCGATCTGGAGCTGTCCGCCGGCGAGCTTCCGCCCGACGCGGCCGCGCACTGCGGTGACCGCGCGCCCGTCGGCGATGCCGCGGTATTCGACGATGACGCGCGAGCGGCCGGTCAACTGCCGCGCGCGGGTGCGCAGGACCGGGTCGAGTGAGGCGCCGCTGTTCTGAGCCAGCGCCGGAGATGCCGTCGAGAGCGTCGCGGCTGTGACGAGCGCGATACAGAGGGACCCGGCCGGGCGATCGAGTGAAGTAGTCATAGTTGCGGTAGCTACCTGAACCATGGCAAGAGGCCTGCCGCGGAAGAGCTGCCTCGAACCTTTCCTCTAACTTGAGTCGGTTCAGTTACTTGCGAGCGCGTCGCGAACCTGGGTCTGCGGGTGTTCCGACTGCGTGTGTGCAGGATTCGCACAGCGGAAACAGCTTGGAGATCGCGGAAATTGCTGACTGCCAGCGAGAAGCTCCGTTGTCACCCGCAATGTTCAACATCGGCACATGTGACCCGGGCCAGCAGGGTGAATCAGAGATCGTGTGCAGATCCAGAACGTGTGCTGGAACGTGTGTCCGGCTCGAGGCTGAACTCAAGAATCTTCCGGTAGAGGGTGCCGCGGCTGATGTCGAGCACGCGGGCTGCTTCCTTCTTGTTCCAGCCGACGGCTTCGAGCACCCGCGCGATGTGGGCGCGCTCGGCGTCGGCCAGAGTCGGCAATCGCGGCGACGTGTCTGTCCTGGCCTCGCTGTGCGGATGCAGGAATTCCATGTCGGAGTCGCGAATGACACGGCCTGGTGAAGTCAGGGCGGCGCGCGACACGGTGCTTTCGAGCTCGCGGATGTTGCCGGGCCATGGATACGCGAGCATGCGGTTGATCGCTTCCGGTGCAAACGACTTCGCATCCGGCGGGAGACCGTTGGCCGCGCAGTAGCGCGCCACGAACCGATTTGCCAGCACCGGGATGTCCACCGGTCGTTCGCGCAGCGACGGCAGGCGGATCGCGAACGCGTTGACTCTGTAATACAGGTCTTCGCGGAATCGCCCGTCGCGGACGAACTGGTCGAGGGGTCGATTCGTCGCCGAGATCAGACGGAAATCGACGTGCACGAGCTTCTGGCCGCCAAGCCGTTCGAAGCGGCGATCCTCGAGGACCCGTAGCAGCTTTGCCTGGGCGACTAACGAGAGGTCACCGATTTCGTCGAGAAAGAGCGTGCCTCGATCGGCGAGCTCCACACGTCCCGGCTTACGATCGGTGGCGCCTGTGAAGGCCCCCTTTTCATAGCCGAAGACTTCCGACTCGAACAGCGTGTCGGGGAGCGCGGCGCAGTTCACCGCCTGGAAGTTCTCGCGGCCGCGGCGGCTCAGCTCGTGAATCATCCGCGCCACCACTTCCTTGCCCGATCCCGTCGGGCCCAGGATCATCACGGAGATGTCCGACTTCGCGGCGGTGCGGATCCACTCGAAGACGACGAGCATCTTCTCGTCGCGGCCGATCATTTCGCGGAACCGCTGCACCGACGGCGACTGATCCTCGGTGCTGACGATGGCGCGGCGTTCGAGGAACGTGTCCAGCAACCGGCTGAGTTCGGCCTGGTCCGGACGGTGCGCGGCGTACGAAACCTGCGATCCCGAGACGATGCGCCGCGCGACACCGAAGTCGGTCAGTTCCTTCAGGCAGTTCTCCACGTCCAGCCGCATGCGTCCGCTGCTGGACATCAGCGCTTCGACATCGAACGTTTCGTCCGAGCGCGCGCTCAGAAAGCGGAGAAGACCGGCGCGCAGCGGTGACTGCACGAGCATCCGGAAGCGCGCTTCCAGATCTCCACCGCCGAGTGCCATGCCGGTAATGGGACGGTAACCTGCCGAGGACATAGGAAGATCGCCCCGGTTATCGGCCAGACCCGTCAAGGAGGACAGTGCTAAGCTGTGAATCGATGCCGCATCGCTCGCCCGGTGCCCCCGAGAAGTCCCGTTCGAACTACCTGTCAGGCAAACCGATTCGCTATTACCGGCCGCGTGGCAGCGCCGACATCCGGCACCTGATCGACGAGGGCTTCCAGGCCTTCAACGCCGCCCGGCTCGGCGAGGCCTGTCGGATCTTCACGGACAAGATGCTCCTGCCGGAGCACGACACCACGATCGCCTTGACCATCGCCGGAGCGATGACCCCGGCCGGGCTCGGCGGCTGCGTCGTCGAGCTGATGGAACGCGGGCTCGTCGACTTCATCATCAGCACCGGAGCGAACCTCTATCACGATCTGCATTACGCACTGAACTTCACGCTCCATCGCGGCTCGCCCTTCGTCAACGACGTCGAGCTCTACGAGGAAGGTGTCATTCGCATCTACGACGTGCTCTTCCCGGCGACGGTCCTGCTCGAAACCGATTCGTATATTCGGGAGTTCCTGGTGGCGTGGGGCGTCAACGGGCCGGTGTCAACGGCCGAACTGCACTACGCCCTCGGACGGCATCTTCTCGAAACGCATCCGGGTTGTGAGCAGTACTCGGTGCTTGCCTCGGCCGCGGCAACCGGCGTCCCGCTCTATACCTCGTCACCCGGCGACAGCTCGATCGGGATGAACGTCGCGTATCACGAGCTGATGAACGACAGCCGGTTGATGGTGGATCCGAACAAGGACGTCAACGAGATCTGCGCGTTTATCCTGGCCGGCAAGAAGAACGGATGCGTGATCCTCGGCGGCGGTTCGCCCAAGAACTTCTACCTCCAGGGGCAACCGACGTTGTGGGAGGTCTACGGCATTCCCAAGGGCGGTAACGATTACTTCATCCAGATCACGACCGATCAGGTGGTCTGGGGAGGGCTGTCAGGGGCCACGCCGGCGGAGGCGGTCAGCTGGGGCAAGGTGAATCCCGGCGTGCTTCCGGACACAGTGGTGACTTACGCGGATTCGACCATCGCGTTCCCGTTGTTCTGTGAGTACGTCGTCGGGGCGCAACACGGGCGACGTCCGCGCAAGGAGCTCGTGCACAAGCGCGACGCGCTCGTCGCGCAGCTGCGCACCGAAGCCAGGAACGCCCGGCAGGAACATCCTGCCCCTGATGACGCCCTCGACACGATGCCGGATCTGGAGCGACACCGGTAAGGCATTTCCTCATTCATGAGCACCCTCTCAGACGCCCTCGCTCCGCACGCGGCGCGCATCGCCGACCAGCCACGCGTCTACGTCGACGCCAACCTGCCGGCGGGCCTGGTCGCCTTCATGCGGGACAACCTGAAGTGGGACGTGCTGTTCGTGATCGAGCACGACGACCTGCGGCGCGCGCGCGACGACGAGCACTACGTGATGGCGCGGCAGCTGCGCCGCACATTGATCACGCTCGATCGCGATTACCTCGACGATCGCAGGTTCCCGCCGGCGCAAAGCGGCGGCGTGCTGGTGCTCACAGCCCCGGACCAGCGCGGGTTTGCTGGACTGCTGGCCCGGCTGGATCGAGAGATTTTCCGCCAGCCGGTCGAGGCGGATGCATCGCCGACGCCGTTGATCGGCCGCAAGCTGCACCTGCACGTCGACTGGCCCGGCGAGCACGCACCATCTCCGTGATCGACGCCACCATCGCCACATGATCGTGCTCGCCGGCGGCGATATCGTCCTGCGGGATCGCGTGATCCCCAACGGATCGCTGCTGATCGACAGCGATCGCATCGTGGCAATCGACGACCGGCCGTCGATATCTCCCGCGGGCGCCCGGTTGATTGATACGACCGGCAAGTACATCGTCCCGGGGTTCATCGACGTCCACGTCCACGGCGTCGAAGGCGTCGACACTCTCGATACCGGCGCACCGGTGGCCGACATTGCCGCTCGCCTTCCGCGTTACGGCGTCACCGCGTTCTGCCCGACGACGGTCGCCTGCGATCCCGTTGCACTGACGGGGTTCCTCGAACAGGTGGGTGGATGCCGCCGGGAGCGTGCGGCACCGGCGGCCCGCGTCCTGCCCGCGCACCTCGAAAGCAACTTCATCAATCCCGAGTATCGCGGCGCGCAGCCGCTGGCCTGCCTGCGGTCGCCTGCGGCGGCTGTAGTCGGCGCCGAAGTGTCGACGTTCGCGGCGGCCGACATCATCGCGGTGATAGCGGGAAGACGGCGCGACGTTGGAATCGTGACCGTAGCTCCGGAACTGCCCGGCGGCATCGAGCTTGTGCGGCAGCTCGCCGCCGGGGGGCATCGCGTCTCGCTCGGCCACTCCGGAGCGGACTTCGACACGGCGATTGCCGCCATTGAAGCGGGCGCGCGCCACGCGACGCATCTGTTCAACCGCATGCCGGCGATGACGCACCGCCAGCCTGGGCTGGTCGGAGCGGTTCTGTCACGCGCCGAAGTCGCCGCCGAACTGATCTGCGACATGCACCATGTCCATCCCGCGATCTGTCAGGTGGCGATCGCCGCCAAGAGCGCCCGCGGCATCATGGTCATCACCGACGCGACCGCCGGGGCCGGCCTTGCCCCCGGCGAAACCGCGCGTCTCGGCGGCCGCACGATTCGCGTTGGAGACGCTGCCGCCTTCCTCGAGGACGGGACCCTTGCCGGCAGCACTCTCACAATGGACCGGGCATTCAGGACCGTGGTGACGAAGCTCCAGTGTTCAATCGTCGACGCGGCACACCTGTGCGCGACCACGGCGGCACGCGAGCTGAACCTCGAGGGACTTGGCGCGATCGAGCAGGGCGCAACCGCCGATCTCGCGATCCTGAACCGCGACCTGAGCGTGGCGAAGACGATGATCGCGGGCGAAGTCGTCTATCGTGCGGAGCGATGACGCGCCGCCGACTTCACCTGAGTGGGGCCACGGCGTATGGAGTCGGATCGGCCACGCCGGCGCCCACGAACGCATCGCGTCGTTCGCGACACTTGCTGCACCGGCCGCAATGCTGACCCGCCTGCGGGTTCATGCAGGACAGGGTCAGATCGAATCGAACCCCGAGATCGCTGCCGAGTCTGATCACGTCTGCCTTGTGAAGAGCCGCGAACGGCGTGGCGATCGCGAGCGGGTACGCCAGGCCGAGCGACAGCGCGTGTGCGAGCGCCGCGAAGAACTCGGGCGTGGCGTCGGGAAACGGATTGCCCGCCAGCGGTCCGAGGGCGATCCGATCGATCCCGTGCTGAGCGCAGTAGATGGCCGCCTTCGTCAGCAGGATCAGGTTTCGTCCCGCCAGATATACGTCCTCGTCGGGCGTGTCGAACCCGGGCGGCGCGCCCTGCAGCGCCCAGTGTCCAGGCGGATACAGGTCGCGCACGCTGAAGGAAAGGATCGTGAGCGGTGCCAGACGCCGGAACGGTGCTTCCTGCAGCAGGCGGCGCACCATCGCCAGCTCCTCGTCTTCCCACGCAAGGCCCGCGGTGACGTAGATCGGGTGAACGCGAAACGCCCGTGCTTCGGCGGCGGCAAGTACGGCGCTGTCGAGGCCTGCAGACAACAGCACGACGGTGGATGCCTCGTTGATCATCGTCTCTCGATTCTGGCCTCTGGTCCGTCGGCTCTCGCCGCTGGTTCTGACGATCGCGTGTTCGGATAGTCGCGCGACGGCGGCCGGCGGCTGGAAGTTGAGGGTACGATACCGATCATATGTATTCGGTCACCAAGCGCATCGACTTCTGCTACGGGCATCGTCTGCTCGACTACGAGGGTATTTGCAAGCATCCTCACGGCCACAATGCGATCGTCGAGATCGAGATCGGGACCGAGACCCTGGATGCGCGCAACATGGTGGCCGATTTCTCCGAGATCAAGCGGGTGATGAAAACCTGGATCGACCGCGAGCTCGATCACAAGATGATCCTGCGGGCCGACGATCCGTTGACGCGGGTGCTGCAGGAACTGGGTGAGCCGGTCCATGTCGTGGACAGCAATCCGACCGTGGAGCGTATTGCGCGGTTGATTTTCGACGTCGCGCGCGAGCAGGGGCTGCCGGTCGCGCGCATTACCGTGTGGGAGACGCCAACTTCGTGGGCAACGTACAGCGCCTGATTGCATTCGATCTCGACGGCACGGTCGTCGACTCCCGACGGGACCTCGCCGACTCGGCCAACGACCTCATCGTTCAACTTGGCGGATCACCGCTGCCCGAAGAGACGATCGGCGCCATGGTTGGCGAAGGTGCGTCGCTACTCGTGCAGCGGGCGCTGACCGCCGCCGGTCTGGCGGAGCCGTCGGACTCAGTCGCGCGATTTCTCGCCTTCTACGACGCGCGGCTGCTGAATCACACGCGGCCGTACCCGGGCATGGTCGACGTCATCCGGCTGGCGCGTGAGCACGCGCGCGTGGCGCTGCTCACCAACAAGCCGCGACAACCCAGCGAACGGATTCTCGAGGGTATGGGACTGCGCGAATTGTTCGACGACGTCGTCGGCGGCGACGGTCCGCTGCCGCGCAAACCGGATCCCGCGGCCTTGCTGGCGCTGATGGATGCCGCCGCCGCCGATCCTGCATCCACGCTGCTGGTGGGTGATTCCCCAATCGACTACCGGACCGCCGTCAACGCCGGGGTGCAGTGCTGTCTCGTCTCGTTCGGCTTCGGTTTCCGCAACTTCGGACCCGGGCAGCCTCTCGAGGCCGCCGCGATTGCTTCGGATGCCGGAGAACTCGCTGAGTTCGTCCGGCGTTTTGCTCTTATTCCAGCCCCGTAACCGCCCGCACGGCCTCCTCTGCAAGCTTGACGCTCTCCAACTGTTGCACGTGGGAGATCTGGATCGATCGCTGTGATCGCATCGCATCGAGAAGATCGAGAATGTCACCGCTGCCTTCGCGATACGCGTCCTCGGCCATCTGGCGCAGGACCGGGATGTGCTGCACGACGCTTCCCTCGAGACGTTCAAGCGCCTGGCGGCGCGCGAGCAGGGTCTTTCCGGCCTGCTCCACGCTGGCCCGTGTCTCTTCGAGCTCCGCTGTCAGCGTGAGGGTATCGGCGTCCAGCTGGGCCTCCGCCTTGGCGATTGCCCCCTGGTTCTTGTCGAAGACCGGCAGCGGAAGCGACAGTCCGAAGAACGCGGAGGTGCCGGAGACGTCGTGCGTCAGCTGCGCGCCTCCGCTCACCACCGGAACGGGCGACCGCTCCCGCCGGGCCAGCAGGATTCCACCCTGGGATGCGGCCTGCTGCTGACGCAACGCCACCAGCGACGGCCGTCGTGTGGTCGCGATGCTCCACAACTGATCTGGCTCGGTCGGAATATCCGCAGGCTCCAGTGTTCCGACTGCCCGTGGTGACCAGCCGGGCAGCCCAAGCAGCGTCGCCAGGCGGCCCGCCGCTTCGGCGACGTCCGCTTCCGCGTTCATGATCTCGACGCGAAGCGTTTCCGTCTCGGTGTCAACGCGCGCAACGTCGTAACGACTCCTTTCACCCGCCTCGGCGCGGCCGCGTACAACCTGGACCACACGTTCCAGGTCTGACAGGCTCTGTTGCGATACCTGCAGCTGCTGCTGCCGTGACAGCAGACTTGCGAACGCCTGGCGAACAGCGAGTCGCCGTTGCGCGAGTGTCTCGTCCACACGCGCGCGCTCCGCCGCGACGTTCAGGTCCGCCGCTGCTTCCCGCGCCGGACGCTGATGCCCCATCAGCAGCGGCTGTTCGTAGACGAATTGGTGCTGTGTGACCGCGCCGGTGCTCAGCCCCGAAACGAGGTGGGTTCCTCCGTAGCTGAGCGACGGGTTCGGCAGCGTCTGGGCGGTGATCCGCTCGGCCTCCGCCACCTTGATCGACGCCCGATCGGCGGCCACGCGAGGGCTTCGTTCGTTCATGATGACGAGCACCTGATCGAGCGTGACCTCGGCCGGCAGCGGCGCGGCGCCGACGTTCTGCGCCACACTGCGTGCTGGCGCCAGGAACAGGAGGGCCAGCGCGATCGCGGATACGCTGCGCGTCATGCGTCCTCCTCGGTCGCCAGCATCGGCACGCCCCGGACGAGCAGGCGATACACCGTCGGCAGCACGAACAGCGTCACGGCCACGGCCGTGACCAGCCCGCTGATGATCACGATCGACGAACGGCTTCTGGGTTTCGCTGCCGACTCCGGTTGAGACCGCGGCCGGCATCAGGCCGAGAATCGCGAGCATCGCCGTCATCAGCACCGCGCGGAACCGGCTGCCGGCGCCCTCGGCGAGGGCCGTCACGATCGACTCACCCGCCCGGCGTCGCTCGTCGACGGCGCTGACGACGAGCAGCGATGCCAGGCAGACCTGACCGAGCAGCGCGATGAATCCGACGGCAGCGCTCACCGACAGCGGGATGTCGCGTCGACGTACAGCCCGAACACACCGCCGCTCATCGCCAGCGGCGCGACCAGCGAGCACCGCCAGCGCGCTCCGACAGCGATCCGAGCGCCATGTAGAGCAGCACGAACACGACCAGGAACGAAAACGGGACGATCACGGCCAGCCGCGCGAGCGCGCGCTTCTGGTTTTCGAATTCGCCGCCCCACGCCAGAAAGTTACCCTCCGGCACCTTGACGTCGCGCTTGACGGCCGCCATCGCGTCGGTGACCACCGAGCCCAGGTCGCGACCTTCGACGTTGAACTTCAGCGCCAGCACGCGGCTGTTGGCTTCGCGGTTGATGGCGGCCTTGCCGATCCGCTTTCTCGACGTGCGCGACTTCACGCAGCGGGACGTGTCCGCCGTTGGCCGACGGCACGAGGATGTCGCCGATCTCCGCTTCGTCCTCGCGTCGGCCACCGGGAACATGACCCGCACCGGCACGGGACGCTCGTTCTCCCAGTATGTCGGTCGTCGACCTGTGCCGCCGAGCGCGGTCTGCGACCACGTCCTCGCGCCGCATTGACGTTGATGCCGGAGCGCGCCAGCGCCGCCCGATCGAGAACGATCTGCAGCTGCGGCACGCTCGCGTCGCGATAGAGGCCCGAGGTCGACGATCGCCCGGCACCTTGCCGACAGCGTCGCGACGCACGCCTCGAGCGTCTTCTTCATCACGTCGAGATCGGTGCCGAAGATTTTCAGCACCACCTGACCGCGGACGCCGCTGACCGCCTCCTCGACGTTGTCCTTGATCGGCTGCGAGAAGTTGTAGCTGACGCCGGAATCTCGGTCAGCGACGCGCGCATCGCTTCGACGAGCGAATCCTTGTCCAGCCGCTGGCGCCATTTGTCCTTCGGCTGCAGGTGCACGAACGTCTCGCTCATGTTGACGCCCTCGTCGTCGGTGCCGTCCTCCGGCCGGCCCTGCTCGCTCAGCGTCTCCGAGCACCTCGGGAAAGGCCAGCAGCCGACGCCGCACCTCGGTCAGGATCTGCCCGCCGCGCTCCAGCGCGATGCTCGGCGGCATTTCGACGAAGATCACGATGTCGCCTTCGTCGAGCTCGGGCAGGAATTCGCTGCCGAGCCGCGCCGCCGACGATCACCGTTGCAAGCGACCAGCACCGCGACGCCGGCGCCGACAATAGCCGGCGCGGCGGAGCAGCCAGTCTGACCAGCGCGCGTGTACCCGTCCCGCAGCCGCGCCAGCAGCTTCGGCTCCCGGACGTTCGCGTCGCTCGGCCGCAGGACGACCGCGCACAGCGCCGGGACCAGGACGGTCAGCGCGAAGACGAGCGCACCCAGCAGCGCGAAGCTGTAGGTCAGCGCCAGCGGCCGGAAGATGCGTCCTTCGACGCGCTGCAGCGTGAACACCGGGATCAGCGCCGCGATGATGATCGCCATCGCGAAGAACGTCGGCCGCGCCACGTCCACCGCGGACGCGCGTGATCAGCTCGCAGCAGCTCGCGCCGGCGTCTGCGGCTTCGGCGCGTGTGCGCTTCGTGCAGGACGTTCTCGACCAGGACGACGGCGCCGTCGACCAGGATGCCGAAGTCGATCGCGCCCATCGAGATCAGGTTGGCCGGCAGGCTGAATCAGCGTGCAGGCCGATGAACGCGATCAGCAGCGCCAGCGGAATGATCGACGGCGACGATCAGCGAGCAGCGCAGGCTGCGCAGGAACAGCCAGACCACCGAAACGACGAGCAGCGCGCCGAACAGCAGGTTGTGATGGACCGTGCCCAGCGTCTCGCCGACCAGACCGGGTGCGGTCGTAGAACGGCTCGATCTGCATGCCCTTTCGGCAGGATGCTCGTCGTTCAGCTCGCGGACTTTGTCGTGGATGCCGTCGAGCACGACGCTCGGGTTCTCGCCGCGCCGCAGCAGCACGAAGCCTTCGGCGACCTCGCATTCCAGGTTGTAGCCGACGTCCCCGAGCCGCGGCGTATGCGACAGCACGAGCCGCGAGACGTCGCCGACGGTGACCGGCGTTCCTTCGTCGCTCTTGAGCACGATCGCCTGCACGTCCTGCGGGTCTGCGACGTAGCCGACGCCGCGGACGGCCAGCTGCTGATCGCCGTGCTGCAGGAAGCCGCCGCCGACGTTCCGGTTCGACTTGCTCGAGCGCGTCGGTGACGTCGGCCAGCGTGAGGTCGTGCGCGAGCAGCCGCGACGGATCGACTTCGACGTGCATCTCCTTCAGATAGCCGCCGAAGGTCACGACGTCGGCGACGCCGGGGACCTGCCGCAGGACGCGCGAGATCGTCCACTCGAGCTCCGATCGGGTCTCTTCGAGCGTATGGCGATCGCTGACGACCCGGAACTGGTAGATCTCGCCGAGCGGCGTGGCCTCTGGCGCCAGCTTCAACGATGGTGCCTTCGGGCAGATCGGCTTCGCCGAGGCGCTCGGTGACAATCGCGCGCGACTTGAACGCATCCGCATCGTCGTCGAACGTCAAGGTGACGAGCGACAGCCCGAACAGGCTCTCGCTGCGCATCAGCAGCATGCCCGGCGTGCCGTTCAGCACCCGCTCGACCGGCACGGTGACCTGTCGTTCGATTTCTTCGGGCGCGAGTCCAGGCAGCTGGGCGATGACCTCCACCTGTACGTTGGTGACGTCGGGATAGGCCTCGACCGGAAGATCCAGATAGGCCTTGACTCCGTAGGCGGCAATTGCAAGCGTGACGACGATGACCGGCAGGCGGCGCCTGACGCAGAACTCGATGAGGGCCCGCACGTAGAACTCCGCAGAGGTGTGAGACGCGATTGCGCCTAGGTAGCCGGCGTTGAACCGTGGTCGCAGCGAAGCGGGGCTGCCTGAGAGTCGGAAGCTGACGCGCGCTTTGCCGTCACAGCAACTGCTCCGCGGCGCCATCGAGCAGCAGGGCGCCTTTGACCACGATGCGATCGCCGGGGGCCAGGCCCGATGTGATCTGGATGCGGCCGCCCACGTGCTGGCCGACCGTCACGGTGCGCCGCTCGTAGGTCAGGTCGTCTTTCTGTACGTAGACGACCGATTCCTTTCCGTCCTTGATGAGGATTGACTCGGTCGGGACGGTCAAGTCGCCCTCGAATGCCTGCAGCTCCGCCTGCCCGTACATGCCCGGACGAAGCGGCGCGACCGGGCTCGCCAGGACGATGCGAACCGGCGCGGCGCGCAAGCCGGTGGCGACGATCGCGCCGATCGATGCGACACGTCCGTCGAGTGGTGTGTCGAGGGATGGCAGCGTCACTGATGCGTGAGCACCCTCGTGAATGCGCGGAAGATCGCGCTCGAACACGTCGGCGATGATCCAGACCGCGGCTGGATCGCCGATCTCGATGATCGGCTCCGCGCCCTTCTGGACGGCGAGGCCGACATTCGCCTTGCGACTGATGACGGTTCCGCCCATCGGGGCGCGCAAAACCACTCTCGTGCCAGTGCCCGTCCCGATGAATGCGGCGTCGGCTTCGACGCGCTCGACTTCAGCTTGTATCTCCTGCAGTCGCGTCTCGGCGGCGATCTTTTCGCGCTCGATGCCGACACCCTGCTGCAGCATGCGTTCCTGGCGATCGAGCGCAGCCCGTGATTCGCGCAGGTTGGCGCGCGCGGTTTCGACCTGGGCTCTGATCTCGGCGGCTTCGGGACAGTCGATCGTGACGAGGGGATCGCCGATCTTGACGCGGCTGCCGACTGCCACGTGTACGGCAACGACGCGGCCGTCGAGCGGAGCTCCTATCTGTGAGACGGCGCCATCCTTGAAATCCACATGTGCGGCGGCTGTGACGTTGGAGTTGCTTTTTGCCGAACCGACCGGTTCGACGCCGATGAACGATCGGGACGCTTCTTTCAACTGCACGATCCCGTCGGGAAGGGCTTGGGCGGGAGCGGCAGGCGTGGAGTTCTCTTCGGCCCGTGACGCGCAGCCGGACACTACGATCGAGAGCAGCGCAATGGTTGCAGGAAGCCGTCGCATGTATCGTCGCACGCGGCAACATGCAGGCCATGCGATCTGAGTCGTGACCGATCGAATATCAACGACTTACGCGCCGGTCCGGTGTTGAATGGCGAGCCAAACTGTCCCGGCGCCGCATTCCCGCCACAGTCCGCCGCGTTCCATCCAGCGGGGCCAGCGGTCCGCGATCAGGACCCGCCGCGCGCCACTTGCACGAGCAGCTTGGAGGCGGCGCGTGTCCCCATCGTGATCCGCTGGTCGTCCTTGCCGCGAACACGGACGCTATCAGAGGCCGTGTCGCGGTGTTCGACTTCGATCGACTCACCCGGCTTCAGTTGATGACCTTCGATAAACCGCAGGAACGTCTTGTCCTGGTCGATGACGCGCGTCACGGTCACCAGCGTGTGCATCGGACATGTCAGGAGTGTCTGCGCATCCTGTCGCTTCACGAGACCGTCGGAGTTCGGAATGGGATCTCCGTGCGGGTCGGTTTCGGGTCGACCGAGCATTTCATCAATCCGGCCGATAAGCCGGTCGGTGACGACGTGCTCGAGCTGCTCGGCCTCTTCGTGAACTTCGTCCCAGGAGTAGCCCATGACACGGACGAGAAAGAGCTCGATCAGCCGGTGGCGGCGAAGCACGAGCGCGGCCAGCCGTTCCCCAGCCGCGGTCAGTGCAACCCCGGCGTACGGTTCGTATTCAACCAGACCGGCGTCCGCCAGGGTCTTGACCATCGTGGTGGCCGTGCCTGGCGCCACGCTCAACGCAGCGGCCACTTCCCCCATCGGCATGAGGCGGCGTGAGGACGCGGCGGCGGCGCCGAGATAGATGGCTTTGACATAGTTCTCGACGGTGGCCGAGGCCAGCATGTGGCGTATTTTGCCTCAATTCACTTGACTTTTGAAGAGCCAGCGCTTATTTTTTGACTACTCAAAAATGCTGTTGAGGCCCCGTCGTGTCAGTTGATTCACAGGTGTCCAAGTCGCCCCGCGGGTGGCGGCGCCAGCCTTCGGCGCTGAGCCTGAGGGAGGTGCACGGCTCGATCCCGATTCCGATCGACGCCGGATTCTGGCGGAAGCTCTTTGCGTTCGCCGGCCCGGGGTACCTGGTCGCGGTCGGTTACATGGACCCCGGCAACTGGGCGACGGACCTGGCGGGCGGTGCGCGCTACGGCTACGCGCTGCTCAGCGTCATCCTCATCTCCAACCTGATGGCGATCCTGCTGCAGGCGCTCGCCGTGCGGTTGGGGATTGCGAGTGGCCGGGACCTGGCGCAGGCGTGCCGGGACAGCTACTCGACGCCGGTCACGATTGGGCTCTGGATCGTGTGCGAGATCGCCATCGCCGCGTGCGATCTGGCAGAAGTCATCGGCGCCGCCATCGCGCTCAACCTGCTGTTCGGATTGCCGCTGATCTGGGGCGTCTGTCTCACCGCCCTCGACGTCCTGATCGTGCTGTTCCTGCAACACCGCGGATTCCGCTACGTGGAAGCGCTGGTGGTCGGTCTCATCATCAGCATCGCTGCCTGTTTCGCTGTCCAGATCTGGATGGCGGCACCGGACCTCGGGGACGTCGCGCTCGGATTCATCCCGCGATCGCAAATCGTGACCGATCCGGCGATGCTCTACATCGCCATCAGCATCCTCGGCGCCACGGTGATGCCGCATAACCTGTATCTGCATTCGTCGATCGTGCAGACGCGCAAGTACGTCGACACCGCGGCCAGCAAGACCGAAGCGATCCGGTTTGCGACCATCGATTCTTCGGTGGCGCTGATGTCCGCGCTCTTCATCAATGCGGCAATCCTGATCGTGGCGGCGGCAGCGTTCCACGGCAGCGGTAACGAGCAGGTGGCCGACATCGGCGACGCGTACAAGCTGTTGTCGCCGCTCCTGGGCACATCGGCGGCCGGCGTGCTCTTCGCCGTGGCGCTGCTCTGCTCGGGCCAGAACGCGACGCTCACCGGGACGCTCGCGGGCCAGATCGTCATGGAAGGCTTCGTGAACATCCGTCTGCGCCCGTGGTTGCGACGGCTCATCACCCGCCTTATCGCGATTGTCCCCGCGGTAATCGTCGTCGCCTTATATGGTGAGCAGGGCACGGGCGCGCTGCTGATTCTGAGCCAGGTGATTCTCAGCCTGCAGCTGCCGTTCGCCGTGTTTCCGCTGGTCAGCTTCACCACGAATCGGCACAAGATGGGCGAGTTCACCGCCCCGCGCTGGGTCGCAGTGACGGCCTGGGGTGTGGCCTTTATCATTGCAGCGCTGAACGTCTATCTGTTGTATCGAACGTTCGCCGGCTGACGCATGTATCGACGGATTCTGGTGGCCATCGAGAACTCGCCCGCGGATCGGACGATCCTGGCGCACGTCCGTTCGCTTGCGGCCCTGACCGGCGCTGAACTGCTGCTCGTCCACGTTGCTGACGGCTTCGCGGCGCGCCACTTCAAGGATCTGAACCTGCGCGAATCGGATGAGATCCGTGGCGATCGCGAATATCTGGCCGGCCTCGCGTCCGAGCTCGCGGCGGCGTCGATCGCGACGTCCACCGAGCTGGCGATGGGCGATCCCGCCACCGAGTTGATCCGGCTGGCGCACGAACGGAACGTCGACCTGATTGCCATGGCCACGCACGGCCACCGGCTGTTCAACGATCTGGTCAGGGGAACGACGGTGAGCCGGGTCCGGCATGAAGTGAAAATTCCGGTGCTGCTGTTGCGCGCGCAGTAGACGTGACGGCCGCGGCTCGGTGCGATCTCGCGCCGATCCGGCTCTTCAAGACATAAGGCGGAACCGCTGCCCCGCAGTCCCGACAACAGAGCGTCAGGCGACGTCGACACCAGTTCGGGTTCCGCGGAGCGGTCCCGGTCACTCCGCGCCGCCATCTCCACTCCCGAAGGCAAACAGCGCTACGTCCGCCGGCTGTTCGCGACGATCGCCGATCGGTACGACTTCATCACGCAGTTCCTGTCGTACGGCCAGGACCGGCGGTGGAAGCGAAGGCTGGTGCGGCTGGCGCAGATTGGCGGCTCGGATCGCGTTCTCGATCTCGCGTGCGGGACGGGCGACATTCTGTTCGAAGCGCTTCGATACCACCCCGCTGGTGCCATCGGCCTGGATCTGACGTTCCGGATGATTCAACTGGCTGACTCCCGGCGGCGGGACCTCGATGCGGATCCCTCCCTACCGGATTCAACGTCCGACGCCCGGCCGACTCCCAATAATTCCCGACCGAGTCTTGTTCATCCAGGCTTCCTGGTGGGTGACATGCTGGCGCTGCCGTTCCGCGCGGGGGGCTTCGACGTCGTCACGACCGGATATGGCTTGAGGAACGTCCCGCACCTGCAGGTGGCGATCCGGGAAATTCACCGGGTGCTCGCCCCCGGTGGCCGGCTGCTCTCGCTCGACTTCAACCGGCCCGGCAACCGAGCCCTTCGCGCGGCGTACCTCGCTTATCTCACTATCGTCGGCTCGCTGCTTGGACTGGCGCTGCATCGGGATCCCGACACGTACCGCTACATTCCCGAATCGATCAGGAATTACCCTGGAGCCGAGGGCGTGGCGCGGCTGCTCGAAGCCGACGGATTCGAAGACGTGCGTGTCATCCACGTGCTCTTCGGGCTGATGGCGATTCACGTCGCACGAAAAGCGGTAACAGCAAATCCGAGCCGCTGACACCCCCGTCGACGCCAGTCACCGTCATCGCTCGAACCACGGCTCGAGCGCACCGAGCAGAAAATCGAGGAACTCGTCCTCGCTGATCGCGGCTGGATCAGCGCCTCGCTTGACTGCAACTTCCTCGTCCAGCGTGCGTGACCCGCGCTGCTGGCTGATGCGGGCCATCACCTCCGGCCGGTCGCCGGTCGCGTCGAGCGCCAGCTCGATGAAATCGTCGCGCCCGCGGTCGGCGGCGAGTCTCAAGCCGTTGCCGGGAGTGAAGACGGTGAAGGCGTAACCTTCCGCTTTCATCGCGTTGGCCAGCTGCCGGGACACGGGGATCGCGATCTCGGTCAGGAACTGTTCGTAGGCGCGCTGCGCCTCGGCGACACGTTCGCGGCGTCGGGCGGCTCGTTCGCGCGAGCCGTCGATCGCCATCTTCAGTCGTTTGCGAACCTGCGAAACTTCCACGTGATCCTTTCAGACGATGTGCGCATATCGCAGCGCCGCGATGTCGTGTGGGGTCATGCCGAGCTCGGCGAGGACCTGCTCGGTGTGTTGACCCAGCGCCGGCGGTGCGGCTCGCACCGACCCTGGAGTATCGGACAACTTCACCGGGACACCGAGCACCTTTACCATGCCGGCGGCGACATGTTCGACCGCGGCGATCATGTCGCGCGCCTCGACCTGGGGATCGGCCAGCGCGTCCGGCACGTCGCGCACTGCCCCGCACGGCACTCCGGCGGTGGTGAGCAACGTGATCCACTCGGCGCGTGTGCGCTCGCGCAGCGCCGCAACCAGCCGGTCGCGAAGCGTCGGGTAGTTCGCCACGCGAGCGGGATTGGTCGCAAACCGGTCGTCGCCTGCCAGGCCGTTGAGTCCGGCGGCCTGGCAGAGTCGTACGAACTGTCGATCGTTACCGACGGCGAGAAAGAAATCTCCGTCGGACGCAGGGAAGACGTCGTACGGTGCAATCTGCGGATGCCGGTTACCGAGGCGCGCTGGCGGGGTCGATCCGTTCAGTGCCGCGGACGCCTGGTAGCTGAGGAGCGCTATCACGGCGTCGAACAGGGCGACGTCCACGTACTGTCCCCGCCCGCTACGCTCGCGCGCAAACAGCGCGAGCGTAATTCCGTGCGCGGCGAGTAGTCCGGCCGTCAGATCGGCAATGGCAACGCCAAGTCGGAGCGGGGGTCCGCCGGCCTCGCCAGTGATGCTCATCAGTCCGCCTTCGGCCTGGACGACTGCGTCGTAGCCCGGCTGCGACGCCCGCGGCCCATGCTGCCCGAATCCCGATATCGAGCAGTACACCAGACGCGGGTGTAACTCCTGCAGCGAGGCGTAATCGAGACCAATCCGTGCCAGCGTCCCGGGCCGGAAGTTCTCGACCAGCACGTCGGCATCGGCGATCAAGCGGTCGAGGATTCCGCGGCCCTCTGGCGACTTGAAATCGAGGGTAACGCTCTCCTTGTTGCGGTTGACGCTCAGAAAATACGTGCTTTCGCCCTTGACGAACGGCGGACCCCATGCGCGGGTGTCGTCGCCGTGGCCTGGCTGCTCGATCTTGATCACCCGGGCGCCCATGTCACCGAGCAGCATCGTGCAGTACGGACCGGCGAGCACGCGGGTCAGGTCGAGCACGGTCAGGCCGTCCAGCGGTCCTCGCGACGTCATCAGTGAATTGTAGGCTCCAACCTGATGCATGCTTTTCGCGTCAGAATCGGTACGCCTGCCGAAAGGACCCTTGTGACCCGATTGCTGCTCGCAGTTTTTCTGTCCGTTCCGCTCGTCGCGTTCGCTCAACAGCCACCCGCGGAACCCCTGGTCGTCACCTCCGGGCAGGGCGTCGTTCAGGCGGTGCCCGATCGCGCTTACGTGACGATTGGCGCCGAGTCTCGCGCTTCAAGCGCGCGGGAAGCGCAGCGGCTGAACACCGCCGCGATGACGCCGATTCAGGACAAGCTTCGCGCCTCCGGCATTCCCGCCGACGCTATCAAAACAGTCGGGTACGACGTCCAGTACGAGTGGGACTACGCGAACAACAGACGAGTGGGGAAGGGCTACGTGGCCCGCAATACGATCGAAGTGCGTATCGATGCTATCGATCGCGTCGGCGACGTGCTGGAGATTGCCGGCGGCTCGGGAGCGACGTCGCTTGGTGGGGTTCGCTTCGATCTGAAGGACCGGAGCAGCCTCGAGCGGGAGGCGTTGCGTCTCGCCGTGGCCGACGCCCGCGCGAAGGCGGATGCGATTGCCACCGGCGCCGGGCGCTCGATCGACCGCATCGTTCGCATCGAGGAACAGGGCGTATCAGGCGGTCCGGTTCCGGTGATGTACCGGCGGGATGCGGCGCAAGTCGCCGCCGCGTCTGCGCCGCCCATCGAAGCCGGTCAGACCGAATTGCGGGCACAGGTCACGCTGACGGCGGTGTTGAAGTAGAACTTTGGACTTTGGACTTTGGGCTTTAGTCTTGGGGGTAACCGGCCCACGCGACACTGCGGTTTTTCAGGCACTGAAACAGGTGCACTAAAGTCCAAAGTCCAGAGTCCGAGTCCACATCACCGATGTCCACCGACTACGCCAGAGCTCGTCGTCTGCTGGCCCGCCGCGACCCGGTGCTGCGAGAGTTGATGCGCGTGCACGGGCCGTGCGGCCTCGCCGATGCCCAGCACACGGATCCGTTCCGGGCGCTCGTGTCAGCGATCATTTCGCAGCAGCTGTCGACCAGGGCGGCTGCGACAATCAAGGCGCGGCTGGATCATCTTGCCGGTGGTCCGCTGACGCCTCGTCGGCTGGCGGCGATCGACGATGAAAGGCTGCGGGGCGTGGGGCTGAGTCGCCAGAAGATCGCGTATATCCGGGATTTGTGCAATCGCGTCAGCAGTGGACAACTGGCCCTCGACCATCTTGATGCAATGACGGACGAAGAAGTCGTCGGCGCACTGACCAGCGTCAAAGGCATCGGGCGGTGGACCGCGGAAATGTTTCTGATGTTTCGCCTTCATCGACCGGATGTGCTCCCGGTGGGAGACCTCGGCATCATCAAGGCCGTTCAAAGGGCGTACGGGCTGCGGAAGATTCCCTCGCCCGATCGATTGACGAAACTTGGCGAACAGTGGCGTCCGTATAGATCCGTGGCCTGCTGGTATTTGTGGGCCAGCCTGGACAACAAACCGTAGACCGTTGCAGCACGCGGTTCCGCGCCGCGGACCCGTGGGTAGTTGAACTGTAGGGCGGGTTCCGCGACGCGGACCCGCCGGTAGTGAACTGTAGGGCGGGTTCCGCGTAGCGGACCCGCCGGTGTGCCGTGTAGGACGGGCCTGGGGAAGCCGGCCCGTCGGAGAATGACCGATGCAGAAACGTCTCGCCCTTTTCCTGGCCGTTCTCCTGACCACTGCCGGGCTCGGCAGGATGGTCGCCCAGACCGCGCCGGCGGCTCAGGGGGCCGCGCGGCCAGCGGCGACCTCCAGCGTGCCGCGGGTCACGGCCACGAAGTTCAGCCTCCCCAACGGCCTGGAGGTGATTCTTTCGCGGAAGACCGGCATCCCGATGGTCGCCGTGAATCTCTACTACCACGTCGGGCCCGCCAACGAGGCCAAAGGGCGCACCGGCTTCGCCCACCTCTTTGAACACATGATGTTCCAGCGCAGCAAGCATGTGCCGGAGGACACCTACTTCAAGTTCCTCGAGGCCGCCGGCGCGAGTGACGTCAACGGCACGACGAACTTCGACTACACCAACTATTTCGAGACGCTCCCGTCCGGCCAGCTCGAACTGGCACTGTGGCTCGAATCGGATCGCATGGGGTACCTGCTCGACACGCTGGATCGGGCGTCGTTTGCGAACCAGCAGGACGTTGTCCGCAATGAGCGACGCCAGACGCACGAGAACACGCCATACGGACCCGCCGAGGAGGCGCTGGTCCACCTGTTGTTCCCGGAGAGCCATCCCTACTACGGCGAGATCATCGGCTCGCATCAGGACATCCAGTCCGCCAATCTCGAAGACGCAAAGAAGTTCTTCAAACAGTTCTACGCTCCGAATAACGCGACGCTCGCAATCGTCGGCGACTTCGACGAAGCGCAGACGCGTCAGCTGGTGGCGAAGTACTTCGGCACGTTCAAGAAGGGCGATCCCGTCCCGACGCCGAACGTCCAGACGCCGCCGATTACCTCCGAGCGCCGCAAGGTCGTTCCGTCGCGCGTCGAATTGCCCCGTGTGTCGATTGCATACCTGACGGCACCGTTCTTCAAGCCGGGCGACGCCGAGGCGGACATCACCGCGACGATCCTGGGCGGCGGCCGCTCGAGCCGTCTCTACAAGAGCCTGGTCTACGACAAGCAGATTGCGCAGGATGTGTCGGCGTACCAGCAGTCGACCCAGTTGCAGTCGATCTTCGAGATCGACGCCACGGCGCGTCCCGGTCATACCGCCGAAGAGCTCGAGGCGGCGATCGACAGCGAGATCGCCAAGCTGGTGGCCGCGCCGCCGGACGTGAGCGAGGTGGAACGTGCCCGCAACACCTTCGAGACGTCCACTGTCGGCGGGCTCGAGAGCATCTCGGGTCTCGCCCATCGGCTGAACATCTACAACCACTATCTGAAGACACCGGACTACATCCAGCAGGACTTCGCCCGCTACGCGACTGTCACTCCAGCCGTCGTGCAGGCGTGGGCGCGTGACAACCTGAAAAAGAACGCGCGGGCGGTTGTCCATGCCGTCTCCGGCCAACCCGATCTTGGTCCGCAGGTGCCGACGCCGGCAGCCGGTGAAGTCGGCGGAGGGTGAGGGCACCGAATCAGTCAACGCGGACGAAGCGTGGCGCGCCAATCCGCCGAAGGCAGGATCGTCGAAAGCGCTGGTGCTGCGAGACGCCGTTGTCAGCGACGCTTTCCAATGGATTGCAGGTGATCCTGATCGAGCGCCATGCGGTACCGATCGTGGCCGCGAACCTGGTATTCAAGAACGGCAGCGACTCCAACCCGGCGGACAAGCCAGGGCTCGCCGCCTTCACCGCCGCGATGATCGACGAAGGGACGGCAACCCGCAATGCGCTGCAGATTGCTGACGATGTGGCAAGGCTGGGCGCGTCGCTGGGGACAGGAAGCGGCGTGGACTCGAGCAACGTCACGGCGCGGGCTCTGACGCGTAACTTCGCGCCGACGATGGACATCCTGGCCGACGTGGTGCTCCATCCGTCGTTCCCGGCGCAGGAGCTCGAACGGCAGCGGACGAGCCGCATCGCACAGCTCGCTCCAGGCGAAAGAAGACCCGCGCGACATCGCGCCGCGGGTGACCTCGGCGGTCCTGTATGGCTTGAACCATCCGTACGGCCATCCCGAGATCGGCACCGAGGCATCGCTCAAGGCGATGAGCCGCGACGACCTGGTCGGCGTTCTGGCGGCAGAACTACGTCCCGAACAACGCCGCCCTGATCGTGGCCGGCGATATCACCATGCCGCAGCTCCGCGCGCTCGCCGAGAAGGCGTTCGGCGGCTGGCAGCGGGGCACGCCGGCGCGGCCAACCCTGCAGGCGCCGGCGACCACTTCCGCAAAGATCGTGATCGTCGATACGCCTGGAGCGCCGCAGACGCAGCTGCGTGTGGCGACGCTTGGTGCGCCTCGCTCGACACCGGACTTCCGGCCGATGCAGCTGCTGAACATCCCGCTCGGCGGTAACTTCGCCAGCCGCATCAACATGAACCTGCGAGAGAAGAACGGGTACAGCTACGGCGCCAACTCGCAGTTCACGTTCCGCCGCGCCGCCGGCTCGTTCCAGGTCGGTAGCGGGGTCCGCACCGATGTGACCGGCCCGGCGGTGACCGAGATCCTCAACGAGCTGAAGGGAATCGTCGACAAGCCGCTGTCGCCCGAGGAACTGACGATCGCCAAGGACGGGCTGGCGAATTCGCTCCCCGGCGCGTTCGAGACCAACGCCAACGCGGTCAGCAACTACTCGAACGTGTTCACCTACGACCTCGGGCTCGATTACTACGCGAACTATGCGGAGCAGGTCCGTGCGGTGACGCTGCCGCAGACCGCCGCCGTCGCTCAGAAGTACATCGTTCCGAATCGGCTGGTCATCGTCGCCGTCGGCGACAAGTCGAAGATCGAGCCGGAGCTGAAGAAGCTGAACCTCCCGATCGAGTACCGGGACGCGGAGGGGAAGCTGATCCAGTAACCGCCAAACTCCCAACTCCCAAGGGCGTTCGTTCGCCCAACTCCCAAGGCATGTTCGCTTGGGAGTTGGGAGTTGGACGGGCATCCAGTTGGGAGTTGCTGGGCAACTCCGAAGGAGTTGGTATAATTTCCGACTGTCTCAGTCGGATATGCCAGTCGCCATCCCCGGACTTCCCCGCACGGCAGCCTCTATCGTCGATTTGATAGGAAATACGCCCTTGATCCGCCTGTCCGGCTTCGAGGCTGGGCTGCGGCGGGTCGAGCTGTACGCCAAGGCTGAGTGGCGCAATCCGGGCGGGTCGGTCAAGGACCGGGCGGCGGCACGGATGATTCTCGAAGGTGAGCGCTCGGGCGCGCTGGCGCCAGGCAAGATCATCCTCGACGCGACGTCCGGCAACACCGGAATCGCCTACGCGATGATCGGCGCGGCGCGCGGCTACCAGGTGCGGCTGTGCGTGCCGGCGAACGTCACGCCCGAGCGGAAGAAGATTTTGAAGGCGTTCGGCGCGGACGTCGTGTTCACCGATCCGATGCAGGGGTCCGACGGCGCGATCCTCGGAGTGAAGGAGCTCTACGCCGAGCGTCCCGACCTCTACTTCTACCCGGACCAGTACAACAACGACAACAACTGGCGCGCCCACTACGACGGCACCGCGCCTGAGATCATCGAGCAGACCGGCGGACGCGTGACGCATTTCATCGCCGGTCTCGGAACGAGCGGCACCTTCATCGGCGCGGGCCGGCGTCTGCGCGAGCACAACTCGGCCATCCGGTTGATTTCGGTCCAGCCGGATTCGCCGCTGCACGGTCTGGAAGGCTTGAAGCACATGGAAACGGCTATCGTGCCGGGCATCTACGAGCCGGCGCTTGCCGATGCCGACATCGGCGTCGGCACCGAGGAGGCCTTCGAACTGACGCGGCAGCTGGCGCGCCAGGGATTGTTCGTCGGGATCTCGAGCGGTGCGGCCCTCGCGGGAGCGCTGCGTGTCGCACGCGACGCCTCCGATGCCGTCATCGTGGCGATCTTCCCGGACGGCGGCGAAAAATACCTGTCCGAACGCTTCTGGGACGAGAACTCGTCAACCGGAGCGGCGTCCTGATGTCGTTATCGCTCGGAGACGGGAGTGGACGCCGCCATCCGCGCACATGGCGTCGAGACGTATCCGAACGAGTGTTGCGGCGCGCTCATCGGTCGCGACGGGATCGTGACCGCGACCTACGCGCTGCCCAACACGACCGAGGAAGGACCTCGCCGGCGGTTCCTCGTGCGGCCGACCGACTATCGGGAGGCGGAAAAGCGTGCATCAGAAGCGGGCGGCGACCTCCTCGGCTTCTATCACTCGCATCCGGATCATCCGGCCCGGCCGTCGCAGTACGACCTCGATCACGCCTGGCCGTTTTTTTCGTACGTCATCGTTTCCGTCCGCGAAGGCGTCTCAGAGGACATGACGTCGTGGCGTCTGCGGGAGGATCGATCGGTGTTCGACCCTGAAGAACTGTGGAGTGCGTAGGCCGGGGGACGAAGCGGCCTCAGAGTAGGCCGGGTTCCGCGAAGCGGACCCGGCGGAGTAGACATGGCTAACACGATCAACATCCCGACCCCGCTGCGTCCGTTCACCGACAAGAAGGAATCCGTGGAAGTCAGCGGCGCCACTGTCGGCGAACTGCTGTCCGATCTGACCACGAAGTACGACGGACTGCGCAAGCACCTCTACACAGACGAGGGAAAGCTGCGGAATTTCGTCAACGTGTACCTGAACGACGAGGACATCCGCTACCTGCAGAAGGAGCAGACGCCGGTGAAGACCGGCGACACGCTCAGCATCGTGCCATCCGTCGCAGGTGGCGCGGGCCTTGGCCGGCCTTCGGCAGACCTTCGGCCCGGCGCGCCGGAGCGAATCGTAGGCGGCAGGTCCGCGCGGTGAGCCTGACACAGCCTCGCCCACGAGGAAATTGACCATGACCACTGAGACCCCGACGCAACTGCCGACGCTCACGCCGGACGAAATCAAACGCTACAGCCGTCACCTGATCATGCCGGAGGTCGGCATGGACGGGCAGCGGCGTCTCAAGGCTGGTAGCGTGCTCTGTATCGGCGCCGGCGGGCTCGGGTCCCCGGCCGCGATGTACCTTGCCGCTGCCGGTATCGGCCGCATCGGCATCGTCGACTTCGACGTCGTCGATTTCAGCAATCTCCAGCGGCAATTACTGCACGGGACGAGCGATGTCGGCACGTCGAAGAACGAATCGGCCAAGCGTCGCCTCAACGATCTGAATCCGCACGTGCAGGTCGACACCTACGAGACGCTGCTCACTTCGGAGAACGCGCTCGACCTGTTCAAGGACTACGACGTGATCCTGGACGGGACCGACAATTTCCCGACCCGGTATCTGGTGAACGACGCGTGTGTGCTGACCGGGAAGCCGAACGCGTATGGCAGCATCTTTCGCTTCGAAGGACAGGCTTCGGTGTTCGCGACGAAGGACGGCCCGTGCTACCGCTGCCTGTATCCGGAGCCGCCGCCCCCGGGACTCGTTCCGAGCTGCGCGGAAGGTGGGGTGCTCGGAGTACTGCCCTGGAATCATCGGCGTCGTCCAGGCGACCGAAACGATCAAGCTGATCGCCGGTATCGGTGAGCCGCTGATCGGGCGCTTCATGATCTACGACGCGCTCAAGATGAAATTTCGCGAGCTGAAGCTGCGGAAAGATCCCGAGTGCCCGGTGTGCGGCACGCATCCAACCGTGACGAAACTGATCGACTACGAACAGTTCTGCGGCATCAGGCCAGAGCCGGAACTGACGGAGGTTCTCGGCGTGGGCGCGAACGACTGGGAGATCACTGCGGTCGAATTGAAGAAGAAGCTGGACGCCGGAGAGACGCCGCTGATCGTCGACGTGCGCGAGCCGAACGAGTACCAGATCAACCGGATTGCCGGGTCGACGCTGATTCCGCTTGGCGAGTTGCCACGGCGATATCAGGAACTGCCGCGTGACCGCGAAATCATCCTGCAGTGCAAGACGGGAGCGCGCAGCGGCCGGGCGCAGGATTTCCTGAAGTCCGTCGGATTCGCCAGAGTGAAGAATCTGAAAGGCGGCATCCGGGACTGGATCGACAAGGTGGACCCGAGCCAGCCCAAGTACTAGCCGGTAGCCGGTAGCCGGTGAGCCGGTGGCTGGTAGCCGGTGGCTAGCCGGCTAGCGCTGGCTACCGGCTACCGGCGACCTGCCGGCCGGCTAAATCCGACCATTCTTGACCCACATCGGGTGAGTCGTTAAACTACGACTGTTGAAGTCGGATATCAGTCCGGCTGGGACCATAGCAGTGCAGCAATGTTGAGGTTGTCGAAAAAGGCGGATTACGCGCTGATGGCGATGCGGCACCTTGCCGTGAAAACGAGCGGGGCGTCTTCGACCAGCGCGCGTGAAATTGCCGAACAGTACGACATCCCGATCGAGTTGATGGCCAAGGTCCTGCAACGCCTGGTACGCACCGGCCTGTTGCTCTCGACGCAGGGCACTCGTGGCGGCTATGCGCTGAGCCGTCCCCCGACCGCCATCAGCGTGGCTGATGTCATTCAGGCGATCGACGGGCCACTCACCGTTACCGCCTGCTCGACGGAGAAGAGCGATTGCGAGCAGTACGGCAAGTGCAGCATCCGCGATCCGCTCTGGCAGATTCGCGAGCGCATCGTGGAAGCGCTCGGCACCGTGACCATCGCCGAAATGGCGTCTGACACCGTGAAAGCGGACCCCGCTTTGAGGACGGACAGCGCCGGCTCGGCCCCAACGCCCGTAGCAGTGGTACGACGATGAAACTTCCGATTTACATGGATTACCACGCCACGACACCCGTCGATCCACGGGTGCTCGAGGCGATGATGCCGTTCTTCAACCAGCACTTCGGCAATCCGGCGAGCCGCAACCACGCGTTCGGCTGGGAGGCCGAAGAAGCCGTCGAGAACGCGCGGAAGCAGGTTGCGGAACTGATCGGCGCCACGGCGAAGGAGGTCATCTTCACCAGCGGCGCGACCGAATCGAACAACCTGGCGATCAAGGGCGTCGCCGAGATGTACCGCGAGAAGGGCAATCACATCATCACGTGTGTGACCGAGCACAAGGCGGTCATCGACACGTGCAAGAAGCTGGAAAAGCAGGGCGCCCGCGTCACGTATCTGCCTGTGCAGAAGGACGGCCGCATCAACCTGGACGACCTGCGCGCGGCGATCACCGACAAGACGATCCTCATCACGATCATGGCCGCCAACAACGAGATCGGCGTCCTGCAGCCGATTGCCGAGATCGGCGCGATCGCGAAGGAGAAGGGGATCATCTTCCACACCGACGCGGTGCAGATCGCCGGCAAGGTGCCGTTCAGCGTCAACGAGGCGAAGGTCGATCTCGCGTCGATCACCGCCCACAAGCTGTATGGCCCGAAGGGGGTTGGCGCGCTGTTCGTGCGACGTCGTAATCCGCGGGTGCTGCTCGCAGAACAGATCAACGGCGGCGGTCACGAACGGGGCATGCGGTCGGGCACCCTCAACGTTCCCGGCATCGTCGGGTTCGGGAAGGCGGCGGAGCTGGCCCGGCTGGAGATGGCGACCGAGAGTCAGCGGCTGCGCACGCTGCGCGACGCGCTGAACGCGAAGCTGCATGCGAACCTGGACGAGATCTACGTCAACGGCTCGATGGAGCATCGACTGCCGCACAACCTGAACATCAGCTTTGCCTACGTCGAAGGTGAATCGCTGCTGATGGGTATCAACGACGTCGCGGTCTCGTCCGGGTCGGCCTGCACCTCCGCCAGCCTGGAACCGTCCTACGTGCTGAAGGCGCTCGGTGCTGGCGACGACCTGGCGCATTCGTCGATCCGCTTCGGTCTCGGCCGCTGGACGACCGATGAAGAAGTGGATTACGTGGTGGAGAAGCTGACGACGGTCGTGCGGCGGCTACGTGAGATGTCGCCGCTCTATGAGATGGTCAAAGAAGGGGTCGATCTCACGAAGATGCAGTGGGTCAGCCACTAACGCGCAACAATGCAGAATTCTGAATTCAGATCGGATTTCGGCGGTGCAGAGCACGATCGTGTCTGCATTCTGAAGTCTGCATTCTGAATTCGAGGAACTCGAAAATGGCGTATTCAGACAAGGTCATCGATCACTACGAGAACCCACGCAACGTCGGCTCGCTGCCGAAGGACGACCTCAACGTCGGCACCGGACTGGTCGGCGCGCCGGAGTGCGGCGACGTCATGAAGCTGCAGGTCAAGGTGAACCCCGATACCGGCGTCATCGACGATGCCAAGTTCAAGACGTTCGGATGCGGGTCGGCGATCGCGAGCTCGAGCCTGGCGACCGAATGGCTCAAGGGCAAGACGGTCGATCAGGCGCTCGCCATCAAGAACACCGACATCGTCAACGAGCTGTCGCTGCCGCCAGTGAAGATTCACTGCTCGGTCCTCGCCGAGGACGCGATCAAGGCGGCGATTGCCGACTACAAGAAGAAGCAGACGGAGTCGAAGGGTGAGGGAGCGGTTGCCGGTGCACATGCGCAACCCAATGCCTGAAGGCGGGACCGCTGCGCGAATCCCGCCCGACGGGCGTTGGGAGCGCAGTAGAGACGTCAAAGGACGTAGACCGGGATCCGCGAAGCGGTCCCGGCGTCGAGGACCATGATCGAGATCACGGAAGGGGCGGCAGAGAAGATCAAGTCGTTGATGTCGAAGCAGGGCATCAGCGAAGGTGGTCTGCGCGTGGGCGTCAAGGGCGGCGGGTGCTCGGGACTGAGCTACACCTTTTCCTGGGAAAAGGACGCGCGCCTCGGGGACGAGGTGTTCGAGGGGCACGGCGCCAGGATCTTCGTCGACCGCAAGAGCTATCTGTTCCTGAAGGGGACAGTCCTCGACTACGACACAGCGCTGCTGACGAAAGGATTCGTCTTCAACAATCCGAACGCCAAACAGACGTGCGGGTGCGGAAGTTCCTTCGGAGCGTAATCGTGATTCATGAATCGTGAATCGTGAATCACGAGTAACCGGAGCCCTGCGGAGCGAACGCTCCGGGTCTCCATTCACGATTCACCATTCACCATTCACGATTGTTTCTGATGTCTCCCGACTCCATTCCTGTTCGCTCCGCTGACACGCTCGAATGCCGCACCTGCGGCGCCGGCGCCCCTGTGGACGAGCACTTCTGCCCGAACTGCAGCCGGATCCTGGCCCTGGGACGGCATGGTGACTTCTTCTCCTTTCTTGATCTGCCGCGTCAGCTGAACATCGACCTGCAGCAACTGGAGCGCAATTTCCGCGAGCTCAGTCGCAAGTTTCACCCGGACTACTACTACAACGCGACGCCGCAGGAACGGCTCGCCAGCCTGGAGCGTTCGTCCTATCTGAACGACGCCTATCGCGCGTTGAAGAATCCCGCGACGCGCATCGAACACCTGCTGGCGATCGAAGGGCTGGCACCCGTCAAATCCGACGCCGCGTCGCCGGGGGAGAGCGCAACCAAGGTTCCGCCGGCGCTGCTCGAGGAAGTGTTCGCGTTGAACGAGGAGCTCGACGAGATCCGGCAAGCGCGCGAGAGCGGCGCCGATCCCGCGACGCTCCACAAACGACTGGAAGCGGCACGAGAGCCGATCGATCGCAAGCGCGAGGAGCACGAAGCACAGCTCGAAACATTGAGCGCGCAATGGGACGCGGAGCGCGACACGGCGGCCGCGCCACAGAAGCGAAAAACGCTCGAGGCGCTGCGCACCGTTCTGCTGGAACGGAACTACATCAACAACCTGCTCGCCACCATCGAACATGAGGTGGCGAGTATTCGTGAATCGTGATTCGCGATTAGTGATTGGAGACACGGAGTCGACGATGCACAGCTCGCAAATCATGAATCACGAATCGCCAATCACGAATGTCTAAGGTTGTCGGCATCGATCTCGGCACGACGAACAGTCTCGTCGCCTACGCCGGCCCGAAGGGGCCTGAAGTCATTCGCGATGCGTCTGGAGACGGGCTCGTCCCATCGGTCGTATCGATCGGCGAGGACGGGACGGTTTACGTCGGCCGCGAGGCACAGCGTCGACTGCTGGTGACGCCGGAGCGCACGGTCTACTCGGTCAAGCGCTTCATGGGCCGCGGGATCGACGACGTCGGCGATGAGGCAGCGCTGCTGCCGTTCCGCGTCGGCGGCGAACCAGGGGGCGTCGTCCGCATCGGTATCGCGGATCGGGAGTTCACGCCGCCTGAGATTTCCGCGTTCGTTCTGCGCGAGCTGCGGCATCGCGCCGAGCAGTTCTTCCAGGAGCAGGGCGAATTCGACTTCGAGGTGGACCGGGCGGTGATCACGGTCCCGGCGTATTTCAACGACGCCCAGCGGACCGCCACGCGTGATGCCGGTCGGCTCGCCGGACTCGAGGTGCTGCGCATCATCAGCGAGCCTACGGCGGCGTCGCTCGCCTACGGCCTCGACAAGAAGAACCGCGGCACGATCGCGGTCTACGACCTGGGCGGCGGTACGTTCGACATCTCGATCCTGAAGGTCGAAGACGGTGTCTTCGAAGTGCTCGCGACCAGCGGCGACACGCACCTCGGTGGCGACGACTTCGACAACCTGCTCATTCAGCTGCTGCTGCGCGATCTCGAACTCAGTGGCCACACCGTTACCGCCGAACTGGTCCAGGCGGTCCGCAAGGCGGCGATCCAGGCGAAGCTCGAGTTGTCGGAGCAGGATGAGACCGAGATCCGTATCGGGCCCTCCCCAGCGTTGCCAGCCGGGTATCGCCGGCAGATGACGCGCGTCGAGTTCGAGCACCTCATTGCGCCGTTCGTGGACAAAACCATGGCGCCGGTCCGTCAGGCACTGTCAGACGCCGGACTCCTCCCGAAGGACATCGACGAAGCGGTTCTGGTCGGCGGTTCGACCCGGATTCCGATGGTGCGCCGCGCGGTGGCGGATCTCTTCGGGCGGACGCCGCACAGCGATCTGAATCCGGACGAAGTCGTGGCGCTCGGCGCCGCCGTGCAGGCCGACATTCTGATCAGCGGCCGCCGCGAGATGCTCCTGCTCGATGTCACGCCTCTCTCACTCGGCATCGAGACGATGGGCGGCGTGGTGTCGAAGATCATCCTGCGCAATTCGACCATTCCGGCGACCGGGCGCGAGATGTTCACCACGGGCGTGGACAACCAGACCGCCGTCGACGTGCACGTGCTGCAGGGTGAGCGCGAGCTCGCGTCGGACTGCCGCTCGCTGGCGCGCTTCAAGCTGCGTGGCATCCCACCGATGCCTGCCGGCCTCCCGCGCATTGAGGTTCGTTTTCAGATCGACGCCAACGGAATCCTCAGCGTGGCGGCGCGTGAGTTGCGCACCGGCCTCGAGCAGACGATCGAGGTCAAGCCGTCGTACGGCCTGACCGACCAGGAAGTCGAGCGGATGCTGATCGAGTCGTTCGAGCATGCCGAAGCGGATTTCGCGGCGCGACTGTTGATCGACGCCCGCAACGAGGCCGAGGCCGTCGTCACAGCGACGGAGAAACACCTGCGGCGGCGCGACTTCGAGGCGATCGAGCAGGAACTGCTGCCCGGTGAGCTGCAGCGGATCGACGAGGCGCTGCAGGTGCTGAAGGACGCGGTGAGTGGCACGGATCGCGATGTCATCCAGAAGCGGACGCACGCGCTGAACCACGCGACGCAGCATCTTGCCGAGATCACGATGAACCGCAGCATCCGCGAGGCGCTCGCCGGCAAGAACGTCAAGGACGTTTGAATATCGAACGGTTCGCGCTTCGAGGTTCTCGGTTCTCGGTTCGTGTTCACGTTCGAGTTCGGCTGGCGTGCTGGCGCGGCAATCGGCAGCCGCACGCTTCAACGGAATGTCGAATGCCCAACGTCGACTCGAACGCCGAACATCGAACGCCGAACTTCGAACTTCGAACGTCGAACTTCGAACTTCGAACCGAACCAGAACACGAACCGAGCACCGAGAACCGAGAAGCGTGAACACCAGGATCGCCAATGCCTAAAGTGACCTTTATCCTCCGCGACGGCACCGAAAAGACCGTCGAGTTCGAGCGCGGCAAACTGCCGTTCTGCGAGCACGGGCTGCCGCAGTCGTTTCTCGATGTTGCCCTGAACTTCGGCATCCACCTGGAGCACGCGTGCGGGGGCAGCTGTGCCTGCACCACCTGTCATCTCTACATCCGCCAGGGTGAGCAACAGCTCAGCGAACCGGAAGACAAGGAACTGGATCGGCTCGACACCGCGTGGGACCTGCGGACCAGCTCGCGGCTCGGCTGTCAGGCGGTCATTCAGGGCGACGGCCACATCGTCGCGGAATTTCCGCTGTACACGCGAAATTATGTCCAGGAGGGTGGCGGCATCCAGCTCGGCGACGTGAAAAAGGCCGAACCCAAGGAAGAGGAGGTACGACCGTGAAGTGGATTGACGCGGAAGACATCGGCATCGCGCTGACCGAGAAATTCCCCGACACCGACCCGCTGACCGTCCGGTTCACCGACCTGCGGGAACGGGTCCTGGCGCTCGACGGGTTCGATGACGAACCGAAGTCTTCCAACGAGCCGAAGCTCGAAGCCATCCAGATGGCCTGGTACGAAGAATGGAAAGACAGCCAATAGGCTTGTGGTAGCGTCTTAGGACCATGCGCGTCCGATTTCTGATCGCGGCGGCTCTCGTCAGTGGCTTTGCGGTGCCCGCGCTGGCCGGACAGGCCAAATCCGCGGACGGGACAGTCGTGACGGTCACACCCGGAGTCGAGCTCGACCGGCTGCCGGTGAACGTCGCGAGAATCGGACGGCAGTTGCGTCAGACAGAGGTTCGCGAGGAGCGGAACGGCCTGCGGCTGCGCTATGACATTCAGGTTTACGGTGAGGCACCCCGCTTCAAGCTGGTGACCCCTCTCGACAATCTCCTCGTTGGCGGCGTCCCCAACTCCGCACCGACGCACGGCGATATGATCCGTCAGATGACGCCCAAGGAGTTCAGCACTCCGGTCTTCAGCGCGTCGGTGCCGTCGCGCAAATAATCAAACTCCCAACTGCCCACGTCTTTCGCTTCCCCAACTCCCAAAGGCGCTTGTTGAGACGCTGAATGCGCATCCTGGTGGTGACGGCGACCGACGCGGAACTGGCACCGCTCGTCACGTCACTCGAGCCGCTGGCGGGACGGTCGTCACGCCTGAAGTCCTATGCGCATGAGCGGCACGCTGTCGACATCCTGACGACCGGAGTCGGCATGGTTGCGACCGCAACCTGGTGTTCCGGCGTGTTCGCGCGCGAACGATACGACCTCGTCCTGAACGGCGGCGTCTGCGGCAGTTTCCGGCCGGCGCTTCCGCCGGGCACGGTCGTGCACGTGACGACCGACAGGATTGCCGATCTCGGGGCCGAGGATGGGGACGCGTTACTGAGCGTGCAGCAACTGCAACTGCTCGGGGACGACGAGTTTCCCTGGACGCGCGGCCGTCTGGTCAACAGCGCTCCGCCGCTGAACGAGGCGCTGGGCGGGCTTCCCGTCGCCGATGCGATCACTGTCAATACCGTTCATGGCAATGACCTCACCATCGCCGCCGCCGTCGAACGCTACAATCCTCACGTGGAAAGCATGGAAGGCGCCGCGTTCATGTATTCCTGCCTCGTGCACGGCCTCGCTTTTGCGCAGGTGCGTGCCGTTTCCAACATCGTCGAGCGGCGCAACCGCCCCGCATGGAAGCTGCAAGAGGCGATCGACGCGCTCAGCATGACGCTGTTGACCGTGATCGACTGCGCCGGCGTGTGAACGGATCATGAGATTGACGCTTGCGTTCTCGCCGTGTCCCAACGACTGCTTCATCTTCGACGCGATGGTCCACGGCCGCGTCGACCGCGAAGGACTCGACTTCGACGTGCGGCTTGCCGACGTCGAGGCGCTGAACACCGCCGCGTTCGATGGCGAGGTCGACATCAGCAAGCTGAGTTTTCACGCCTACGCGTATTGCGCCGATCGCTATGTGCTGCTCGACGCCGGCAGTGCGCTCGGCCGCAACTGTGGTCCCCTGCTGATCTCGAAGCGGCCGATCACGACCGCGGAGGCGACGGCCGGGCAGCTTCGGATTGCCATTCCCGGCAAGTACACGACCGCGAATTTTCTGCTGGGTTACGCTTTTCCGTTGGCGACCGACAAGACGGAACTGCTGTTTTCCGAGATCGAGCCTGCCGTCCTCGACGGTCGCTACGATGCAGGGCTGATCATTCATGAGAACCGCTTCACGTATGAGGCGAAGGGGCTCCGCAAGATCATCGATCTCGGCGAGTACTGGGAGTCGACGACCGGCGCACCGATACCGCTCGGTGGAATTGTCATCCGCCGCTCGCTCACCGACGCGGTGAAACAGGCGGTGAATCGTGTCCTCCGTCGGAGCGTGGAGTATGCCTTCGCGCATCGTGACGCGAGCCTCCCGTACGTGCGGGCGCACGCGCAGGAGATGGATGAAGCGGTGATGTACAAGCACATCGACCTGTACGTGAATCAGTATTCGGTCGACCTCGGCGAAGATGGCAGGCGCGCGATCGAGCTGCTCTTCGACAAGGCGGCCGCTTCGGGACTGATTCCGTCAGTCGGCGAGCCGCTGTTTCTGTCGACGGCACAACAGGCCTGATCACGTGTCACTGCGGCCCGCGCCGGAAGTGATCGAGACAGAACGCCTCCTGTTGCGCCGTCCGATTGCGGGTGATGCGCAGCAGATCTTCAGCCGTTACGCGTCGGACCCGGACGTGACGCGCTACATGTCCTTTCGCCGCCATCAATCGATTGCAGACGCCGAGATGTTTCTCGACTTCTCCAACGTCGAATGGGCGGCCAATCGCTGCGGACCCTACCTCGTACTCTCGCGCGATTCAGGCGCGGTGCTTGGCGGCACCGGCCTGTCGCTTCAAGTCAACGAGGCCGAGGCCGGCTACATCTTCGCGCGCGATGCATGGGGATTCGGCTACGCCACCGAAGCATTGCGCAGCATGGTCGACGTCGGTGCGCGCGATGGGGCTGCACGCGCTGCAGGCCCACTGTCATCCTGAACATCAGGCGTCGATCCACGTGCTTGAAAAGTGCGGCTTCGTGCTCGCCCATCGCGCCAGGAAGGCGCACGTGTTCCCGAACCTGAGCGCCGCCAGGCAGGACGTGTTGTCGTACGTGCTCAGGTTCGAGCCGCCCCCGCCATCCTTGCCGCCCGGCTGATCTGCGCCTGCAGCTGCCGGACACCGTCGGTCAGGGCGGCTGGACCGGGCTGCAGAATCAACGCTGACTTGACCTCGTAGATCTGTCCGTCGCGGACTGCGTCGATGGCGTGCCAGCCTGCGCGCCCGGAGATGCGCGCCGGCCGGACCGGCTTGCCGCACCAGGACGCGATGATGACCTGAGGATTGCGCCGGATCACCTCCGCTGGATCGACGATGCGATCTTTGCCAAGTCGGGCGTCCCGGAGCTCCGGAAAGATCGGCTCGCCGCCGGCAATGGCGACCAGTTCTTCGACCCAGCGAATGCCGGAGATCAACGGGTCATCCCATTCCTCGAAGTAGACGCGCGGCCGCATCGGCAGGGCGGCTGCGGCGCCGCGAATGACGTCGAGCCCGTGTTCGAGATCCGCGGCCAGACGTTCGGCTCGATCGGCACAGCCGACGAGGCCGCCGACAATGCGGATCATCTGCAGGATTTCGGCAACCGTCCGCTGATTGAAGAGCATCACCGGATAACCGCGCCGGCCGAGATCCGCCGCGATGTTCGCCTGGAGGTCGGAGAAGGCGAGGATCAGATCCGGGTCGAGCGCGACGATCTTCTCGTGACGGGCGTTCAGAAACGAGGACACGCGCGGCTTCTGGCGCGCTTCGGGTGGACGCACGGTGTAGCCCGACACACCGACGACGCGGTGGCCCTCGCCGAGCAGGTAGAGCGTCTCGGTGGTCTCTTCCGTGAGGCAAACGATCCGCGACGGGTACGTCACGTCATCTCTCGAGTCGCAGACGCGGTCGGGCCTGCGGCACTGCCTTCCGATGCAGTTCCTCGAATTTCTCAGCGCGGAAATCAGAGGTCTGCGCGTCGTGTCCGTTCGCCAGCAACAGGTCGGCCCACGCAAACGGCTCCCGCTTCTCGAGTCTGCCGACGTGCAGGCGCACCGGCCCTGCGAACATCGGGCCGTCGCACACGCAGGTGTGGAACTCGCCGTTCTCTCCGCACGGGTCGACGCCCCGCGGCAGGTCCGCCACGAGCGTCGCGTTGAACTCGCGCCCGGCGAATGACGGACCGATCAGGCGCGTGTCGACGCACGACACCCGCGCCTTGAGGCCGGCGCCGATCATGTCGTGCGCCAGCCGTTCAGTGGGAATGCCCCATATCGGGAACAGGGGCGCCAGTCCCGAACCCGCCAGTTGTTGTTCGCGATAGCGCCGCACGTCTTCCAGGTACAGGTCTCCGAAGGCCACGTGCGTGAAACCGTCGGTGACCGCCTGCTCCACCGCCGAACGCATGCGGTCTTCGTACACCTCGTTCGGACAGGGATGCGGAATCTGGACGATCCGTAACGGCAGGCCTGCGGCGAGAGCCTGAGCTTCCAGCACCTCGCGCCGCACGCCGTGCATCGCCACCCGATCGACCGACTCGTTCACCGTCGTCAGCAAGGCCGCGACCGCTCCCGGTCGTTTCTGGTTGAGCACATGCAGCGCCCACGCGCTGTCCTTGCCCGAACTCCAGGACAGGAGGATCTTCATTGCGCCCGCGCACCGCCGCTCGCCACGAACAGTTCAGGGTGCAGCGCACGTGCAAACTCCTCTGCGCCCTGTATGAGCCGCGGGCCGGGCACGACCAGGTGGCTGCCTGAAAGGAAGTGGATGCGTCCGTCGCGTACTGCAGGTACGCCGGCGAGCGCCGCCCACACATTCCGCTCGGCTGCCACCGCGGCTGGCTGAATCAATCCTTCCGCGCGCACTTCGAGGATGACCTGCGGGGCTCGCGTGAGCAGCGTTTCCGTCGTGGGCTGCACTGACTCCTTCTTGACGTCGGCGAAGACGTTGTCACCGCCGGCGGCTTCGAGCATGTCGTGCAGGAAGCCGATGCCCCCACTTGCATAGATCTCGCGCAGCGACCCAGGCTGGCGATCGACGACCAGCAGCGCTTTCGGGCGGGGCCGGCCCTTCACCCGAGCGCGAAGCGCGTTCAACTGGCTGGTGAGGCGCGAGACGAGCACGTCGGCATCCGCAGCATGCCCGCTGGCTCGCCCGACGCCTTTGATGCTCTCGAAGACCTCGGCGATGCCGCCATGCCGGTAGCTGTAGGTCCGGATGTTCGCGCGCGCGAGCTGTGCCTCCAGAGACGTCTGCGATCCGTAGGTGATGACCAGGTTCGGTTTCAGCGACAGGATCCGCTCGACGTCAGGATCCAGGAGCGCACCGACGCGGGGCAGCTGCTTCACCTCCGGTGGAAACGTGTCGAAGCTGCCGACGCCGACGACCGATGATCCCGCTCCGATCGCAAAGAGCGTCTCGGTGAGGCTCGGAACCAGCGACACGATCCGCTGTGTGCGGGGCGATTGAGCACTCGTGGTTGCGATCACCAGTACCGCGATCAGGATCGTCAAGGCCAGGATCGGCCCGCGTCGAGAAGATCGGGTCGTCATCCCTGTCGTACCAGCAGCCATAAGAAAAACGGCCCTCCAATCATGGCGGTGACCACGCCGACGGGGATTTCCACCGGCGCGATGAACGTCCTTGCGATCAGGTCGCACGCAACCAGGAACGACGCTCCGAAGAGTGCGGACGCGGGCAGGACGATCCGGTGATCGACGCCGACGAGCAGCCGCACGAGGTGCGGCACGACGATGCCGACGAAGCCGATTGGGCCGGCGAGCGATACTGCGGCGGCAGTCGCCAGCGACGCGCTCACGAAGGCGATGCGCTGAGTCCGCGCCACGTCCACGCCCCGCGCTGCGGCTGCATCAGGGCCGAGGCTGAGCAGATTCAGCGCCCCGGGCAGGAAGGCAAACAGCGCAAACGCCGCCATGACGAGCGGAAGCGCGCCGAGCAGGGGCGAGAGTCCGCCGACGTCGAGATCGCCCATCAGCCAGCGGGCGGCACGATAGACTTGCGCATAGTCCGCCAGGAACTGCGCGAACAGAATCAGCGCCGAGAAGAACGAGTTGAGCGTGACGCCCGCCAGCAGCAACACCGACGTCGAGATAGGGCGGCCGGGCCGTGTCGCCAGCCAGTAGACGATCGCGGCAGCCAGGATCGCGCCGGCGAGGCTGGCGAGCGGCACCGGTGACAGCGGCCCGAGCGATGCCGACGCGCCGAAGAGGATCGCGAGCATCGCGCCCAATGAGGAGCCGGCCGACACGCCAAGAGTGAACGGCGTCGCCAGCGGGTTGCGCAGCATCGCCTGGAAGACGACTCCGGCAGACGCGAGGGCGCCACCGACGAGCGCTCCGGCGAGGACTCGTGGCAACCGCGCCACGAAGAAGATCTGCGCATCCACGTTGTCGGCGAATGGGATCGACGTGTCGAACACGCGAGCCAGGCTGATCTGTGTGCTGCCCACGAGCGGCGCGAGCAGGCACGTCACGAGCGCCAGCATTCCGAAGCCGGTCACGGTGAGCGTGAGGCGGACGCGCAGCGGGCGGCGCGCCGCGAGCGTGTGGCGCGATTGGCGCGAGTCGCCGTCCAGGGCGGCGTGAACGGCCTTCATCAGGCGCGCCTCACCGGCACGACGGTCAAGTGGCCGGCCGCTGGATGGAGCGACACCTCGGCGTGGACGCCGTACAGATCGCGGATGTGTGACGGTGTGAGAACCTCCTCCGTCCGACCCTGCGCGAGGACGGCGCCACCACGCATCAGCACCAGTCGCTGACAGATCGACGCGGCAAGATTCAGATCGTGCGTCGCCAGCACCATCGTTACCCCCCGGTCGCGGTTGAGCGCCGTGAGCAGCGCCTGGATCTCGAGCTGGAAGCCGAGATCGAGCGATGCGGTCGGCTCGTCGAGAAGCAGGATGCGCGGTTGCTGCGCGAGCGCGCTCGCGATGACCACACGCTGTTTTTCGCCGCCGCTGAGCGTCACGTACGCACGGTCGGCCAGGTGAGCGGTGCCGGTGGCGAGCAGCGCTTCGAGCGCGACCGCCACGTCGTCGGGACCTTCGAGCTGGAACGCGCCAAGATGCGGGTGACGCCCCATCAGGACCATCTCGAGAGCGGTGTAGTCGAAGGCCGGGTGCGTTTCCTGGGGCACGACGGCAATCGTGCGGGCGACCTCGCGTCGCGGCCGATCGGCGAGCGACACGCCGTCCAGGGTGACGCGGCCGTGTTGCGGGGTGACGATTCCAGCGAGCAGTTTCAGCAGCGAGGTCTTGCCGCAACCATTCGGTCCCAGCAGGCCGGTGATCGCGCCGGGGACCACGTCGACGCTGACGTCACGCACCACCGCTGTCCTGCCCGAACCGGCGGCGGACGAACGGGTCCCGTCGTACGTGAAATGAAGATGGTCGGCTTGTAGAAGCACGTCGCCTCCCTGGCGTCACTCGCGCCAGACCGGAAGGACAAGCACCGGGGCAGGTTTCCTGACTCGCCGGTGGGCGGTTAATTGAACCAGGTTGAATTAAGGCGCCTTGCGCTTCTCTTAATTCAACCCGATTCAATTAACCGCCCACCCGCTTACAGTGGCGGGACCGTGTGGGCTTTGCACCCACTTCCCCTGTCACCCGGCGGTGTCGATTAGGCGGTTAGTATAATCGGTTGGTTCCCGTGCAATCACGTTTACGCGCGGCCGGTCTGGCCGGAATCGACGAGAAACTGCAGGCGGGCGAGCGGCTGTCGTTCGAGGACGGAGTTCGTCTGTTCGAGGCGCCCGACCTGCTGGCGGTCGGCTGGCTCGCCAACCGCGAACGCGAAAAGCGCCATGGGGACCGCACGTATTTCAACTACAACCTGCGACTCGAGCCGACAAACGTCTGCGAGGCGAGCTGCCTGTTCTGCTCGTTCGCGCGCCTCAAGCCCGGCATGCCCGAGGCGTACACGATGTCGCTCGAGCAGGCCTGGGACAAGCTGCGGCAACGCGGCAACCAGCCGCTCACCGAACTGCACATCGTCAACGGGCTGAACCCCGACCTCCCGTTCAGCTACTACACCGACCTGCTCCGCGGGTACAAACGGATCCGTCCGGGCATTCACCTGAAGGCGTTCACCGCGGTCGAAATCGCGTTCTTCGCCGACCTCTACCGCATGACGGATGAGCAGGTGCTGACCGACTTGAAGGCGGCGGGCCTCGATTCGTTGCCAGGCGGCGGCGCGGAGATCTTTGCTGAACGCGTCCGGAGGAAGATCTGCCACGACAAGGCCGACGCTGAGCGCTACCTGTCCATTCATCGTCTTGCCCACGGCATGGGCCTGCGCACCAACGTGACCATGCTCTACGGCCATATCGAGACGATGGCTGAGCGGGTTGACCACATGCTGCGGGCGCGCGCCCTGCAGGACGAGACAGGCGGGTTCCAGGCCTTCATTCCCCTGGCGTTCCATCCCGACAACAATCAGATGCGCAAGCTGCCGCCTCCCACCGGTACCGACACGCTGCGCGTGCACGCCGTCTCGCGGCTGGTGCTCGACAACATTCCGCACATCAAGGCGTTCTGGATTGCGACCAGCGTCGAGCTGGCGCAGACGTCGCTCTGGTTTGGTGTGGATGACCTGGACGGAACCGTCCAGGAAGAGAAGATTTACCACATGGCCGGGTCGTCGACACCTGAGGGGATGACCACCGCCACGCTCACTCGGCTGGTGAGGGCGGCGGGCCGGGTACCGCTCGAGCGCGACACGCTCTACAACATCGTGAATACGTTCGACGACGCAGGGTCGGCGACGCCGAACCTGACGTACGCGGCCAGATAGCGGCCGGAAGGCGTCCCGCCACACCGGAATCGTTACGGCGCGACCAAGTCGAGCTCGGATCTATCGCTGGCGAACTCCGACCGTTATAATCGGGTTTGGCGATGGCCTCAATCATCCCGCTGCTGACCGACTTCGAAAAGAAGAGCATTGGCGAGCGTCAAGGGCTGCCCGAGCAGTATCTTGGCCTCTCCGACGCCGCGATGGAGATCCGCATCGCCGCCGCCAGGGAAAAGCTCGGGACGAGGCTGGTCATCCTTGGTCATCACTATCAGCGTGATGAAGTCATCAAGTTTGCCGACTTCACCGGCGACTCGTTCAAGCTGTCGCGCCAGATCGCCAGCCGGCCCGAAGCCGACTTCATCGTGTTCTGCGGCGTGCACTTCATGGCGGAGAGTGCCGACGTGCTCTGCCATCCGCACCAGCAGGTGATCCTGCCCGACCTCGCTGCCGGCTGCTCGATGTCGGACATGGCCGATCCTGATCAGCTCGCCACGTGCTGGGAAGAACTCCAGCAGATGGGTGTACAGGGGGCAGGGGGCAGGGGGGTAGGCGACGGGGCGACGAAAGCCGGAGTCATTCCGGTCACCTACATCAATTCCGCAGCGTCCATCAAAGCCTTCATCGGCGAGCGCGGCGGCACGGTGTGTACGTCAGGTAATGCAGAGGCGACCCTGCGCTGGGCGTTCGCGCGCGGCGAAAGGATTCTGTTCCTTCCCGACCAGCACCTGGGTCGCAACACGGCGTACTACAAGCTCGGGATCCCGCTCGACGAAATGGTCGTCTGGGATCCGAACGAGATCTTTGGCGGCCTCGACGCCGAGCAGGTCCGGCGCGCGCGGATGATCCTGTGGAAGGGCCACTGCTCGGTACACGAGCGGTTCACGGTCCAGCAGATTGCAGCCGTGCGGACGCAGCACCCCGGCGTTCGCGTCATCGTGCATCCCGAAGTGCCCTGGGCGGTCGTGGATGCCGCGGACGACAACGGCAGCACCGAGTACATCCTCAAGACTGTGCGCAACAGCCCGAAGGGATCAGTCTGGGCGGTTGGCACCGAAGTCCACCTGGTGAACCGTCTGGCTAACGAGGTGGCGCCCGACAAGACGGTCATCTCACTCGACCAGTTCGGGTGCTTGTGCTCGACGATGTTTCGCGTGTCGCCGAATCACCTGTTGTGGATTCTTGAAGAGCTGGTAGAGGGCCGCGTCCACAACCGCATCGTCGTGCCCGACGAGCAGAAGCATTGGAACCGGGTCGCGCTGGACCGGATGTTGTCTATTCAGTAGCCGGTAGCCGGTAGCCGGTAGCCGGTAGCCGGTAGCCGGTCGCTGGTGGCCCGGTGCCCCGGTGGCAAGTCGCGGCTCGCTCTCAACTGCAAGTCCGATCCATGCGTCACCCTCAAGGGCTTGGACGTTGGTCCAACGATAGCCGTTGGGAGTTGGGAGTTTTTCTGTTGTACGATTCCGTGTTTCTCCCGATCGACGACCGAGGAGGCCCTTGATGGCTCACGAACTTCCGAAGCTTCCCTACGATTTCGCCGCGCTCGAGCCGCACATCGATGCGCAGACCATGCAGATCCATCACGGGAAGCACCACCAGGCATACGTCACCAATCTCAATGCGGCGCTGGAGAAGGCGCCGGAACTCCAGGGCAAGAGCGTCGACGAGCTCTGCAAGGGCATCAACAGCGTCCCTGAAGCCATCCGCACCGCGGTCCGCAACAACGGTGGCGGTCACTGGAATCACAGCAAGTTCTGGACGTGGATGGCGCCGAACGCTGGCGGCAATCCGACCGGCAAGATCGCGGACGCTATCAACAGCTCGTTTGGCGGCTTCGACAAGTTCAAAGAGGAATGGGCCAAGGCGGGTGGCGGCCGCTTCGGCAGCGGCTGGGTGTGGCTGCTCAACGACGGTGGCAAGCTGTCAATTACCAGCACGCCGAACCAGGACAATCCGTTGATGGATGGGAAGTCCGCGCCGATTCTCGGCCTGGACGTCTGGGAGCACGCCTACTACTTGAAATATCAGAACCGCCGTCCCGACTACATCACCGCCTGGTGGAACGTCGTGAACTGGGCGGAGGTCAACAAGAGCCTCTAATCAATCGTGAATCGCGAATCGTGATTCGTGAACGGGCAGGCACGGAGGCAGATGCGCCGTTTCCTCGATTCACGATTCACGATTCACCATTCACGAATCACGATTCGCGATTATCTGGGGAGAGCCCTATAATCGCGCCAGATGAACCCCACGGACGTCGGGAACCCTGACTTTTTCCACCGCGTCGTCGATTGCCAATGGGCTTGTCCGGCACACACGAACGTCCCGGAATACATCCGCCTGATCGCCCAGGGTCGTTTCACCGACGCCTACCTTGTCAACCGCGACTCGAACGTCTTCCCCGGAATCCTCGGTCGAACCTGCGATCGGCCCTGTGAGCCGGCGTGCCGCCGCAGCCGCGTGGACGGCAAGCCGGTCGCGATCTGCCGGTTGAAGCGCGTCGCCGCGGATCACCGCGGCGAGGTGAAGCACCTCCTGCCGAAGGCGCCCGACAGCAAGAACGGAAAGAAGGTCGCGCTCATCGGTGCCGGACCGGCGTCGTTGACTGTCGCGAACGACCTGATGCCGCTCGGCTATCACGTCACGGTGTTCGAGAAGCTGCCGCGCGCCGGCGGCCTGATGCGGATCAATATCCCGTCCTTCCGGCTGCCCGAAGAAGTGCTGGACGAGGAGATCGGGTACATCACCGACATGGGCGTCGACGTGCGCTACAACACGCCCGTGGACAGCCTGAAGCAACTGCTCGACAGCGGCGAGTACAGCGCCGTGTTCGTCGGGACCGGCGCCCCTCGCGGCAAGGAACTCGACGTTCCCGGCCGAAAGGACACCGCTCAGATTTTCATCGGCATCGACTGGCTCGAGTCGATCCATTTCGGTCACGTGGACTCGGTCGGCAAGCGCGTGCTGATCATCGGCGTCGGCAACACGGCGATGGACTGCTGCCGCTCGGCGAAGCGGCTGGGCGCGACCGACGTCAAGGTGATCGCGCGCAAGACGCGCAAGTACTTCAAGGCATCGCCCTGGGAGCTCGAAGATGCCGAAGAAGAGGGCGTGGAGATTCTCGAAAACCTGCAACCGATCCGGTTCATCGTCGACAACGGCAAGCTCACCGGGATGGAATTCGAGAAGTTCCGCTCCGAGGAAACGCCGTCAGGGCTGAAGCAGGAGGTGATCGGCCGCGAGACGATCGCCTGCGACACCGTCGTCCTGGCGATCGGGCAGGACAACGCCTTCCCGTTTATCGAACGCAGCATCGGCCTGGAGTTCGGCAAATGGGACATGCCGATCGTGGACAAGCGGACGTTCATGTCCACCCGCCCGGGTGTGTTCTTTGGTGGTGATGCGGCGTTCGGACCGAAGAACATCATCTGGGCCGTCGAGCATGGGCACCAGGCAGCGATTTCGATCCACAACTACTGTCTGGGCATTCCGCTCGACCAGCGACCGCGCCACCGCGTCACGATGACGAGCACGAAGATGGGGCTGCACGAGTGGTCGTACAGCAACGACTACAACCCCGTCCAGCGGCAGAAGATGGTGCACGTCGAGATGCCGATGCGCTTCTCGAAGATGACGATCGAAGTGGAAACGGGATTCACGCCGGAGCAGACGGCGGCAGAAGTCGAGCGCTGTCTCAACTGCGACGTGCAGACCGCGTTCAACGCCCCCGCTTGTATCGAGTGCGACGCGTGCATCGACATCTGTCCGACCGACTGCCTGACCATGGTCCGCAACGACGAGCAGCCGGCGCTCGAGGCCGCGCTGACCGCGCCGCGGATCGAACCGGATCAGCCGCTGTTCGTGTCGGCGGCGCTGAAGCAGACCGGCCGCGTGATGGTGAAGGACGAGAACGTCTGCGTCCACTGTGGTCTGTGCGCCGAACGCTGTCCAACGTACGCCTGGGACATGCGCAAGTCGGTAATTCATATCCCGCTGGCGGGAGAACCCGTAACAATCCCCGCGCTTGCGGGCGCGTAAGGCCTACGTTAGCCACGGAGACACGAAGGCACGGAGAGCCAAACCTCAAAAGACCTTCGTGTCTTCGTGCCTTCGTGGCTACGTCCGTGACGAGTGGAAACCAATGGACCGAACCAACGATTTCGCATTCAAAATCGCTACTGCCAACGGAACAGGATCGGCGTCGGCCAATGGCCTGATCATGCAGGCGATCTTCCGGATGGGGATCCCCGTCACCGGCAAGAACGTTTTCCCGTCGAACATCCAGGGCCTGCCCACGTGGTACGAGATCCGGGTCAACAAGGACGGCTACACCGCCCGCACGCCGTACTTCGACCTGATGGTGGCGCTGAACGCGGCCACGTATGTGAAGGACGTTGCGGAGGTGCGACCCGGCGGGTACCTGCTGTTCGACTCGAGCTGGCCGCTCGACGACAAGCTGCACCGGCCAGACATCACCTATCTCGGCGTGCCGCTCGCCGAGATGTGCAACGCCGCGTTCACGGGTGTGCGCGAGCGCATCCTGATGAAGAACATCGCCTACGCCGGCGCGCTCGCGGCGCTGCTGCAGATCGACACCGCGATCATCCGGATCCTGCTGAAGGAAAAGTTCGGGAAGAAACCGGCGCTGATGGACTCGAATCAGAAGGCGGTCGATGTCGGCTACGACTACGCGACTCAAACGTTCTCGTGCCCGCTGCCGATCCGCCTGCAGCCGATGGATTTGAACAAGGACGCGATCCTCATCGACGGCAACACGTCGGCGGCACTCGGGTGCGTCTATGCCGGGGCGACCGTGGCCGCGTGGTATCCGATCACGCCGTCGACATCGCTGATGGATGCGTTCCGCGGGTTCTGCCAGAAATTTCGTGTCGACGCGCAGGGCAAACACAAGTTCGCCATCCTCCAGGCGGAGGACGAATTGGCAGCGATCGGCATGGTCGTCGGGGCGGGGTGGGCAGGCGCCCGCGCGTTCACGTCCACGGCCGGCCCCGGCATCTCGCTCATGAGCGAGTTCATCGGGCTTGCCTACTACGGTGAAGTGCCGGCAGTGATCTTCAACGTGCAACGCACCGGCCCCTCAACCGGTATGCCGACCCGCACGCAGCAGGGCGACCTGATGATGTGCGCCTACGCGTCCCACGGCGACACCCGTCACATCTGCCTGTATCCCGCCGATCCGCGTGAAGCGTTCGAGTTCGCCGTCAAGGCCTTCGACCTCGCCGAACGGTTTCAGACGCCTGTATTCGTCTTGAGCGATCTCGACATCGGCATGAACGACTGGGTCGTGCCGAAGCTCACCTGGGACGACGGGTATCGACCGGATCGGGGAAAGGTGCTGAGCGCGGAAGAACTGGAGTCCGCGAAGACCTTCTACCGCTACCTGGATGTCGATGGCGATGGAATTCCCTACCGGACGCTGCCCGGAACACATCCGAAGGGGGCGTACTTCACGCGCGGATCGGGCCACAACCGCTTTGGCGGCTATACGGAAGACGCCGACGAGTACACGGACGTGGTCGATCGCATCGACCGGAAGATCCAGCGGGCAAGCAAGGCCGTCCCCGCGCCACTCGTCCAGGCGAAACCGGGACACAAGCTGGGCCTGGTGACGATTGGTGGCTGCCACGGCGCGTGCGCCGAGGCCATGGACGTTCTGGCGCGCGACGGCATCGGCATCGACTACATGCGCGTGCGCGGATTCCCGTTCGGCGATGACGTCAGCGACTTCCTCGAGGCGCACGACATCAACTTCATCGTGGAACAGAATCGCGACGCGCAGCTCCGCAGTCTGCTGCTCCTGGAGACCGGTGTGGCGATCGAGAAACTCGCGTCGGTGCGGTATTACGGCGGCTTCCCGATGAGCGCTCATCACGTGATCGCGGGTGTGAAGGCAAAGCTCGAGAAGGCTGCCTGAATATTCAACCACGAAGGTCACGAAGGACACGAAGGACACGAAGGATTGCCTGTGGTTTTCTTCGTGATCTTCGTGCCCTTCGTGGTTCAAAGGTCTTATGACGTTTCTACCCAAGCCGAAAGTCCATCATCCGGCCCTGCCGAAGAACGCGATCGGTCTCACCCGTCGTGACTACGAGGGGACCATCACCACGTTGTGCGCGGGGTGCGGCCACGACTCGATTACCGCGGCGATCATCCAGGCGTTCTGGGAGCTCGCGATCGCGCCGCATCGGGTGGCAAAGCTCTCCGGAATCGGATGCTCGTCGAAGACTCCCGCGTATTTCCTCAAGGAGGCGCACGGCTTCAACGGGGTGCACGGGCGGATGCCGGCGCTGGTGACCGGGGCCAATGCGGCCAACAGCGAGATCACGTACATCGGCATTTCCGGAGACGGCGATTCGCTGTCGATCGGCATCGGTCACCTGTCGCACGCGATCCGGCGCAACGTCAACCTGCTCTACATCCTCGAGAACAACGGCGTCTACGGGCTGACCAAGGGTCAGTTCTCGGCGTCGGCGGATCGCGGCTCGCTCAGCAAGAAGGGCGAAGCGAACACGATGGAGGCGATCGACGGCTGCCTGCTGGCGCTGACGCTCGGCGCCACGTTCGTCGCCCGCAGTTTCTCTGGTGACAAGGCCCAACTGGTGCCGATCATCAAGGCCGGCATCGCGCATCGCGGTTTTGCGTTCGTGGACGTCATCTCGCCGTGCGTGACCTTCAACGATCACGAAGGCTCGATGAAGAGCTATGCCTACACACGCGAGCACAACGTCGAGATCGTCCGAGCGGATTTCGTGCCGCCGGCAAAGGAGATCACCACCGAGTACGAGGCGGGCGGTGTCCGCAGCGTGATGCTCCACGATGGCGGCTGGGTCCGGCTCCGAAAGGTGGCGGAGGACTATGACCCGACGGATCGTGATCGCGCCTACGCCTACATCCGCGAGCGCCAGCGCGAAGGCGAGATCGTCACCGGACTGCTGTTCCTCTCAGCCGAGTCGCGGGACCTTCACGACCAGAGCAACACCGTCCCGGCGGCGTTGACGACGATGCCGTACGAGCAGCTCTGTCCCGGGAGCGCGGAACTGGAGCGACTGCAGCAGCGGTTTCGGTAATCGTGAAGTGAATCGTGAATCGGTGAGTCGAGATTCACGATTCGTTGTTATGATTCGCGGCCAAACGATACGGGAGCCTGAATGACCCATTCTTCATCCGCGCGGGCGTGTGTCGTGGCAGCTGGTCTGGCGCTCGGTATGGCCTTCAGCGCCGGCGCGCAGGACTGGAAGACGAAAGCGCCCACCGCCGCTGACTGGTCGGCCCTGGCGAAGCTGCCTGATTTCAGCGGTGTCTGGGAAACCGGCCGGCCTCCGGCGGCGCAGACAGCAGGGGACAGGGGACAGGGGGCAGGAAACAGGGGGCAGGGGGCAGGGGGCAGGGAACAGGCCCCGGGGACGCAGGCTGCGGGACAAGCGCCCGCGGCGGGTAATGGCACCGGCCGCGCGGGTGGCGCGGCGGCCCCGGCTGGCCGTGCCGGCGGACGGGCCGGTGGCGCGCCAGCAGGTCCGCAACTCACACCAGCCTACGCGGCCAAGCGTCAGGAACTGGCGTCCCGAGGCGCGGAGGACAACAACACGGCCAACTGCCTGCCGCCGGGCATGCCGGGGATCATGGGACAGCCCTATCCGATGGAATTCCTGATGACGCCGGGCAAGGTGACCATCGTCATCGAGGCGTATACGCAGGTCCGGCACATCTACACGGATGGACGGCCCTTGCCGACAGATCCCGATCCGAAATTCTTCGGGACTTCCGTCGGCAAATGGGAAGGGGACACGCTCGTCGTCGAGACGGTCGGGTTCTCACCGCAGACCTTGCTGGCGGCCAATACACCCCACAGCGACAAGATGCGCATCACGGAGCGATTCCGATTGACCGCGCCCGACGTCATGACGATCGATACGACGGTGACCGACTCCGAAGCGCTCACCGCACCCTGGACATCGTCTCGCACCCTGGTTCGGCATCGCGACTGGACGATCTCCGAATACATTTGCGAAGAGAACAACCGGAACTATGTCGACGCGGCCGGCAAGGCAGGCGTGAAACTCGACAAGTAGGCCGGGATACACGAAAGTAGTCCCGCCGCAGTTAAGGAGCCGCAATGATCCGCAGGTTTTCGGGACCGGTGACCACGTTCGCATTCGCTGCACTCATCGCTGCTGCCGGCGCATCCGTGTCCGCTCATCACTCGTTCGCCGTCTTCGACATGACGGCGCAGAAGAGCATCGAGGGAACTGTGAAGAAGGTGGACTGGACCAATCCGCATGTCTGGGTGTGGGTGGACGTCCCGACGACTGGTGGCGCTAGCGAGACGTACGGGTTCGAAGGGATGAGTCCCAACTACCTCGCCCGGCGGGGCTGGTCACGAACGACGCTTCAGACCGGGATGAAGGTCACGGTTCAATACCGGCCGCTGAAGGACGGGAAACCGGGAGGCATGTTCGTCAGCGCCAAGCTTCCCACTGGATTGCTGCTGACCGGGGGAGGAGCTCAACAGGGCCAATAGTCCAGTTCACCAGCTACTCCCGTTCGCCACCGCCCGTCGGCCGAAGCCGACTCGATTGATGCGTGCCGCGCATCGTTCATCGGCATTGACTCAGCTCTCCGGGTGCCGTAACGTCTGCCCTCATCAGGTTTTCCGCCGTTGTTCAGGCCTACTCGCAAGGGGTGTTCTCCATGCAGAGATTGCCGCGTGTTGTGTGTGTACTTTTCTGCCTTCTCTCGTTGCCGGCGATCGCGTCCGCCCAGGCAACCGTCTCCGGAACTGTTCGTGATGCGTCGGGCGCCGTGTTGCCGGGCGTCACCGTCGAAGCGTCAAGCCCCGCACTGATTGAAAAGGTTCGCACCGCGGCCAGCGATGGCAGCGGTCAGTACCGCATCACCGACCTGCCGCCCGGTGAATACACGCTCACGTTCTCGTTGAGCGGTTTCAACACGGTGAAGCGGCAGGGCATCAACGTCTCCGGCACCGGCGTGATCCCGATCAGCATCGAACTCGCGGTCGGGACGCTGACCGAAACGCTGACCGTGACGGGGGAGTCGCCGCTCGTCGATACGCAGACGACCAGACGCGAAACCGTGATCTCGAACGAGGCGATCGCGTCGCTGCCGATGACGCGCAACTACGGCGGCGTGCTGTATGCCACGCCAGGCCTCAACGTGCAGCCCGGCGTGAACGCCAACGAGCTGATGCCCAGCATGGCGACCTTCTCCGCCCACGGCGGGCAGAGTACCGAAGGACGCGTCTTCGTCAACGGCGTCTCCGTGAACGGGCCGTTCGGCTCGAACAGCGTGACGCAGTTCGCGTTCGACGTCGCCAACGCCGAGGAGATGCAGGTCCTGGTGTCCGGCGGTCTCGGCGAAGCCGAAACGGGCGGGCCGATCGCCAATATCGTCCCGCGCTCCGGCGGAAATACTTTCAGCGGCAACGCGTTCTACAGCGGGACCGGATCGAAGCTGCAGTCGGACAACATCGACGACCAGCTGGCGGCGCTCAACATCAGCGCTGCGCCGGTGGTCCGCAATAACTGGGATGCGAACTTTGCCCTCGGTGGTCCCATCAAGAAGGATCGCCTGTGGTTTTACGGCAACATCCGCACTGTCGGCGTGGCGCAGGTCGTGGCCGGTGCCCTTCCGCCGAACAAGTTCGCCGGCGATGCCACGACAGTGGCTGTACGAGCCGGTCTCCGGCATCGAGGTGCGCCAGGTCGAATCGAAGCGCGACACGTCGATCCGCTTGACCAGCCAGGCGACAAAGCGCAATCGTCTGAGCTTCTCCTACCAGTTCCAGGATCGCTGTCAGGGTTCATCGCTCGGCGCCGACGGTGGCGGCTGCCGCCAGCCTGGCGACGGCTGGATCGGCGCGCCGCAGACGGCCGAGACGACCGCGCCGGAAGCGGGCAGCAACTACATGGACCAGCCGACGACGCTCATGCAGGCGACCTACACCTCGCCGATTTCGAGCAAGCAGCTGATCGATGCGGCGCTGTCGCGTTTCGCGTACGGTCAGATTGGGTTCGGCAGGACAGCCGCCCGATGCGCCCAACGGCCTGATCGCCGTGACCGAACGGTCCAATCGCTACTTCAACCGCGCCGGCATCTCGTATCGGGCCCCGGGCGGCTGGGCGAGTGTACGACGCGGTTCCGTGGAACTGGCGCGCGTCCTGGGCGTACGTCACGGGCGCGCACAACGCCAAGATCGGCTATCAGGGCACGCTCATGAAGTACGACTGGACGAGTTACTCGAACTCGAGCCTGATGCGGTACTACATGAACACGCCGGCGACAGCGACCGCTGCCGTCCCGATCGGTGCGAGCTATACGACGACCAGCTACTTCGAATTCGCCAACCGCTCCGAAGCCCACGCGATTTTCGTCCAGGATCAGTGGACGAAGGGCCGTCTGTCGCTGCAGGGCGCGCTGCGGTGGGACACCGTGTGGAGCTGGATGCCGGCCGAGCACAACGGCACCGATGAAATCACGCCGTTCAGCCCGACTCCGGTCCGCTTCCAGAAGACCGACAGCGTGACCGGCTACAACGACATCACCCCGCGCATGGGCCTGGCGTACGACGTGTTCGGCAACGGCCGGACAGCCATCAAGGTGAACGCCGGCAAGTACCTCGCGGCGGCGGTCGCCGACGGCATCTATTCGTCGAACAGCCCCGCGTTGCAGTACGTCCGAACGATGCCCGGGACCAACGGGCGCGGATGGACGGATAACAACGGAACTACCAGATCGATTGCGATCTGCAGAATCGCGGCGCGCAGAGCCCCGACCGCGACCGGCGGCGGTGACGACGTGCGCCGCCTTGACCGGTTCTCAGCTGAACTTCGCCAGCGTCGTTCCGAACACGGTCATCAATCCCGACGTGCTCTCGGGCTGGGGCGTGCGTTCGTACAACTGGAATTTCGGCGTTTCTGTCCAGCACGCGATTCTGCCGCGGTTGTCCGTCGACGTGGCCTACAACCGCCGCTGGTGGGGGAACTTTCTCACCACCGTCAACCAGCTCGTGACGGCAGCCGACTACGACAAGTGGACCGTACCCGTGCCCAGCGATCCCAGACTGCCGGACGGCGGCGGTGGTACAGCGCAGTTCGTTGCGATCACGTCGGCAGCGTCGGCGCGCGGGAATTTGAACTACCAGACGAAAGAGACGGAGTTCGCCGACGCGCGCACGGCGTACTGGCACGGTGTTGACGCCAACGTGACCGCGCGCGTCAGCGGAAGTATCAACCTCCAGGCAGGCACGTCCACTGGTCGAGGGGTGCGCAACACGTGCGATCTGTGGGCCGCTCGTCCCGACCTGCAGGGCAGCAATCGCTCCGACTCGTGCGACATCACCGAGCCCTGGCAGACGTCGTTCCGCGGTCTCGGCTCGTACGTGATTCCGAAGGTGGATGTGCAGATCAGCGGCACGATCCGCTCAACCATCACGTCCGCCGGCGGCGACAACGCCAGCAACGGCACCTCGCTGAATGGCAACTACCAGCTGCCCAACACCGTCGTGCAGCAGTACCTCGGCCGGCTGCCGGCGGGCGGCACGGCCGCGCAGACGACCACGGTGAACATCGTGATACCCGGTACCTTGTATCCGCCGGATCGCCGTACGCAGCTCGATATGCGATTCGCGAAGATCTTCCGGTTCGGGTCACGCCGGCTCAACGCCGGTGTCGACCTCTACAACCTGTTGAACGCGAACACGGCGACGTCGTTCAACCAGACGTTCGTCTACAACGCGGATCCCGCGCAGGCAGGGGCTGGTTACCTGAACCCGACGGCGATCATGGGCCCGCGGCTCTTGCGCTTCAATGCGACGCTGACGTTCTAAAATCGTGAATCGTGAGTCGTGAATCATGAATGAGAGGCACGGAGATGACGGTCGTCTCCGATGTCTCCATTCGCGATTCACGATTCGCCATTCACGACTGATTGAAAGGCTCCTTATGCGATTCACATCATTCATTCTCGGCGTCGGCCTGCTGGGTGGAGTCGTGTCCACGTCGGCGCATCATTCGTTCACGGCCGAGTACGACCGCGAGAAGCCGCTCACGCTGACGGGCGCCGTCACCCGCATCGAATGGCAGAACCCTCACGCGTATTTCTACATGGACGTCAAGGATCCGGCGAGCGGACGCACGGTGAACTGGGCGTTCGAGATGGGCGCACCGGCCGTCCTGCAGCGTTCGGGGTGGAAGCGATCGAGCATGAAGATCGGTGACGTGCTGACGGTCGAAGGATGGGTGGCCAAGGATGGTTCTCATCACGCCAACGCGCGCACGGTGACCATCGCCGCAACCGGCGAGCGTCTCGGCGCCGGCTCCAGCGCGGGAGACGGCGGGCAGTGATCCGCGTCGTGACCAGGCACCTGCCACTCACCATCGTGGCCTCGGGTCTGTTCTGTCTGCTGCTGATTCCCGTTGCGGCGCAGGAAACGCCTGGCCCCGGCCGCGGCGCGCAAGGTCGCGGCGGTGGTGGCGGCGGCACTCCCGGACCTGGACGTGGCCGCGGTGCGGCCGCCGGTCCGACGAAACCCACACCGCGGTTGTCTGATGGTCACGTGAACCTGGGAGCGCCCGCCGGCGGCTCCGGATTCTGGGGCGGGGGTGGCTCGATCGTCGGGAAGCGCGGAAGCAGTCTGCCAACGAACCCCGAGGTGGGCGAGGTTCCGTTTCAACCGTGGGCGAAGGCGCTGTACGAGGTGCGGCAGAAGGTCGGCGACAAGGACGATCCGCACGCGCGCTGCCTGCCGCCGGGGGGACCACGTCAGTTCCAGACGCCGAACGGCTTCGAATTCATCGAGCAGCCGGATCGGAAACGGATCACGATCATCTTCGGTGGTGGACCGCGCAGTTGGCGCTTCATCTACCTCGATGGCCGGCCGCTGCCGAGTCTCGACGATCTCGATCTGATTCCCACCTACTTCGGCTATTCAACCGGCAAGTGGATGGGCGACACCCTGGTGGTGGAGTCCACCGGGTACAACGAGAAGTTCTGGTTCCATCGCGGCGGCCTTCCGCACACGGATGCGCTGCACCTGACGGAGCGTTTCTCACGTCCGGATTTCGACACACTGAAATACGAAGTGACGGTCGACGATCCCAAGGCGTACACCAGGCCGTGGACCGGCGGCTTCACGGTGCCGTGGACGTACACCAACTGGGACGGGTCGCCGGGCGGAGAGATGCACGAGTACCTCTGTCAGGACAACGAACGCGATTACTCGAAGCTGCGGTGATGACGATGCGACGGCTGCTTGGAGTATTGGCGCTGCTGTTCATGCTGCCCGTGTCCGGCGGCGGCTTGGGCTCGTTCGTACTGGCCCAGGAAGGTCACCCGCTGGTCGGCACCTGGCATGGGACGTGGGGACCGAACGCGAAGGAACGTCACGACGTCACCCTGGTGCTCGAGTACGACGGCAAAGCGATCACCGGCATGATGAACCCAGGTCCTGATTCGGTCCGCTTCGACAAGGTGACGCTCGATCCGAGTAACTGGAGCGTGCACATGGAGGCGACGCCGAAAGGTGCGCCGAAGCCGGCGCCGATCATCATCGACGTGACCATCCAGGACATCACCAACCGCTATCGTTCGCTGGTCGGGACCTTCACGCAGGGAACCGTCAAGGGCGACTTCAAAGCCAGCCGGGACAGCTGAACTCACAACTCCCAATTCCCAACCTCCTTCGCTCGTCCAACACCCAACCCGAGTCAGGAAAGACTTGAAAGGTCACGAAGATCTTCTTAGCCTTCGTGTGCTTCGTGGTTACTTCTTGGGAGTTGGAGACGTCAGTCGTTGGGCGTTGGGAGTTGACCCGCTTCAGAACAGCTTCACCTCCACCACTTCGCCCTTCTCGACGATGTCGGTGTGCTCGCCGATTTCGATGTAGCCGTCGGCCCGCGACATGCTGGTGATGTCCCCGGACGACTTGAAGGCAGGCACGGCGACGCCATTCTCGATTCGCACGGTATAGAACTGGTGGCGTCCTGTGGTCGAAATCACCCGCGCGCCAAGCGGCATCGTCGCGACGCGCGGTGACCATGGGGGGAGCGAGGCGATCTGACGGATGGCCGGGATGAGCAGCGCGTACCCGTTCGTGAGGCACGAGGTCGGGTAGCCGGGCATGCCGAAAAACGGACGCCCGTCGACGCGCCCGAATGCCATCGGCTTTCCAGGTTTGACCGCGATCCCGTGAAACAGCACTTCGCCCCGAGCCGCGAGTACGTCGAGAATGAGATCGCGCTCGCCGACAGAGCTGCCACCGGAAAACACGAGCACGTCATCCTGCAGGCATTCGTCGATCGCGCGTGACAGGTCCTCGATGGTATCCGCTGCGGTGCGGTAGGGGACGGCGATGCCGCCGTGCCGTTGAACGAGCGCGGCAATCGTGAAGCGGTTGACGTCGTAGATCTGCGCGGCCGCCAGCGGCTGGCCTGGCGCGACGATCTCGTTGCCGGTGGAAAGAATGGCCACGCGCGGTCGAGCGATGACCTCGACATCCGGGTGTCCGAGCGCCGCGAGGACGCCGACTTTGGCCGGCGTCAGTACATCTCCGGCGCGCAGTACCGTTTGACCCTGCTGGATGTCTGCACCCTGGCGCGCCACGTTCTGCCGCGGGTAGACCGGGGTGAGGATCCGCACCCCGTCCGGTCCGGTCTCGGATTCCTCCACCATCACCACGGCGTCGGCCCCAGCGGGCATCGGCGCGCCAGTGGCAATCTCGGCGCAGTCACCTGTTCCGACTGTCCTGACGGCGATCTGGCCCGTGAAAACCTGTTCGACGCAGCGCAGGATCACCGGTTCGGCGCGGCTCGTCCCGAACGTGTCTTCCGCCCGTACCGCGTAGCCGTCCATCGCGGCGCGCGCAAACGGCGGAACGTCTGCTGGCGACGTCACGTCGTGCGCGAGCACGCGATCGTGCGCGTCGCCCAGGGGTACGCGTTCGACGCGGCGGAGAGGCTCGAGACGGGCGTGGATGATCTCGCGCGCGTCGGCGAGCGAGATGGTGTCGCGGATCGGCCGCATCCTCGTGCTCATTTACGCAATTGCTGCGCGATGTGACCGAGCTCGGGGACGATCAGTCGTGTCATCGCCAGCCGCACGGCGCTCTCGGAGCCAGGCAGGACGAAGATCGCCCTGGTGCCGACCGTCCCAGCCGCCGCCCGGCTCATCATCGCGGCCGAACCGATCTCGTCGAAGCTGAGCATGCGGAACAGCTCGCCGAAGCCGGTGAGACGCTTGTCGAACAGGCGGTCGACGGCTTCGAACGTGCCATCACGCGACGTGATGCCGGTTCCTCCCGTCGTGATGATCACGCGCGTCGTCGGGTCCGTGAGCTGTCGCGTGACAATCGTCGTGACCTGCGCGGGATCGTCGGGGACGAGTGCGGACGCGATGACGTCATGACCCGCGGCCTCGAGCAGTTCCCGGATCGCGCGACCGCTGGTGTCGGTCTCTGCCGTGCGCGTATCGCTGACGGTGAGCACGAAGCACCCGACCGAATGCGGAGCCTGTGCCTTATGGTCGCTGACGCCCACTCTGGGATTATACGAGGTTGAAAACTCCCCACTCCCAACTGCTCGTCGCACGCCAACTCCGAAACGTTGGACCCTCCATTTGGGAATTGGGAGCGCTTCGGCGGTTGGGAGTTGGGGCAGCGCCAGCCGTTGGGAATTGGGAGTTATCGCTCTCTCTTCATCAGAGCCTTGCGAGTGGTCTCCAGCGTGAACGTCAACGAGTCTTTCGGCAAGCTGGTGACGAACGGTTTCACGATCCAACTAAGGCCGAAGGGAATATCCCTGGTCAACGAGATCGACTCGCACTCGACGTAGACGCCGGCGTCGGCCTGCAGCAGGCGCCAGTAGGTGTTGAGGCGCCACAGGTATCCGCCGTCGTGGCCCACCGGCAGCTCGCGCTGTCGCGGCGTTCCGGCATTCTCGACTTCGGCGATGCGCGTACTGTGAATCCGGCTCGACGCGCGATCCGGCGCGTCGCGTGTGAACACCGCCTCGTTCTCGGTGTTGACGACGACGGTGATGACGCGGGTCATGGTGAATTGGAGATGCATGCGGAAGGCGTTGCCGGTGCGCGACAGCAGTTTCGATCCGGTGACCGCTGGCGCGTAGATCGACGCATGGCGGTCGTAGTCCTGGAGGAGAGCCAGCGCCGAGTCGACGGTGGCGCCGGGGACGAACACGGTTCCGAGCCAGTGATGGATCAGGCCGTCGGGCACGCCACGGTCGACGCCGGTGTCGTCGCGATCGATGGCGTCGATCAGCAGTTCGCCACGTGCGAGACCGTCGTGAGCCTTGCGCCTGTCCGGCTCGGCGCTACGGTCAATCCAGAGGAACGCCGCACGCTGCGGCATGCGACCTTCGATGGCCTGGACGTAGCGATCGAAGGCCATGTTGGTGCGCGGCTGCAGGTCTGCCGCGGTGGCAGGAGCGGGAGTAGCAACGAGCAGGAGCGCGATGATGGCCAGACGCAGCGACAGGTGCATACCGTGTAGTGTGCGATAGACCCGACAATCGGTTCATCGTCGGAGTACGCCGGGATCCGCGCCAGAGGTGTTGGCGGAGGTAGGCCCGAATCGGTGCAGGCCGGGACGGTGTAGGCCCGGCCTCGGTAGCAGGCTCGGCAAGAAAATCCCGCCCACGGACGCGACCGGAGGGCGTCCGTCCCCGTAAAAGCCGTGTGATATAGTCAATGTTTATGCGTTGAGCCGCCGCGGTGGCAGTGCGCACCACCAGCGGAGTTACCGCTTCGCTGCGAAGCAATCAACCCGAAGCGCCCTTAGCTCAGTTGGATAGAGCGTCTGGCTACGAACCAGGAGGTCGCAGGTTCGAGTCCTGCAGGGCGCGCCAGTTTCCTTAAGAAATCAACGTGCCGCCGGCGTCGATAGCGGCCGGGCGGTGAACAATAGTGAACATTTGGTCGCCGACGTTCTGGACGGCTTCACGCACAGATCCGTCCAGCACTTGCGTGTACACGTTCAGGGTCGTGTCGACATTTGCATGTTGGGACACCCGGGCCTTCCAGTCCGTGAGTAGCTGAAAGGCGACGTCCGACACCGGAATCTGTCGAGAGCCGGCCTCGGTTTTAGGTGTATCGAACTTGCCATCGTAAACCGCCTCGCGAATCGTGACGAGACGGGCGGCTGCGTGACGTTCCTCCAGCGCAAAGCGAACAGTTCGCCTCGGCGCAGGCCCGTGAGGATTGCCAAGCCGGCCATCGTTCGACCGAGTGGCGGAAGTGCGTCGATTAGCGTTCGGCTTGGACCTTGGCCTCGATCATCATGCGCCCTGAGATCGAAAGAGTCCGAGCCGTCGCCTGGCCAGCGACGTGAGACGCCGGATGTCGCTGTCGCTGACGTTTGTAATCGCTCACCGAGCGACGCCGGTCACGATAGGCGAAATCAGCGGATCGTGTAGTCCGACCACTCCTTGATTTTCCCGTCCTTGACGAAGAAGACGCCCACGCCCTGCCATGTGAACGGCCGCGGCGAGACGAAGCGATCGATGCGGCGGTTGATGACGAGCGGACCAGCCGTGAATGTTTCCAGCACCTCGAACGTGATACTCGTCGCGTTCAACTTGCGGTACGCATCGAGAACGCCTTCGGCGCCGATTATCGGCGCAGCGGTTTCCGTCATCCGATAGGCGACGTCGTTCGCCAGGAACGGTCGCATGGCGGCTGGATCGAGCTTCGAGACCGCCGCGCAGAACTCGGTGACAAGCCGGGCAGCCGTTTGTGCTGTCCCGTCTGACTGCGCCGCCACTGCTACGCTCGACGTCAGGCCGGCGGCACCAGCCGCCAGCGAGGCCAGGACGAACGCGCGCCTGCCGGGCGACGCATCAGGCCTGGCGGCATCTCGTGTCTGCTTCATAGGCACCTTTGAAGAGTCCCGGATCGGCGGCAAATATACCCCGCCATGCGATGCGCCGGGAGCGAATGAACGTGGGTAGCGCCACCATTTCGGTCGCTCACGGAGTGGTCGCGGCCGCTGCCGTAGGGCCAATACTCGCCGCATGCGATGCCATCCGCTGGCGCGCCGCTATCCTCTGTATCCTTCCGGCGCCAACGACGGCGCAATGGATGTATCGGATACCCGACGCACCGCGAACCACCAGCAACGCCATCGACCTTGCGGCACCGGCGCCGCGCAACTCTGCGGGCCGGGTCGTTCAGACCACCGGGTTTAACGATCGCACATGGCTGGATGACGTCGGGCACCCGCATTCGGACGCGATGCGCGTGACCGAGCGGTTCCGGCGGCCGGACTTTGGCCATCTGCTCGTAGAGATCACCATCGAAGATCGGAAGATGTACCTCGCGGCCATGGACCGTCACGCAGGAGTTCCGCTTCCAGGCGGATACTGAACTGATCGAGTACGTGTGCAACGAGAACAACCGTGACGTCGAGCACCTCGTCGGCCGCTAGAGACTCCGCTCGACCGCGTGCGTCGACCAGACGGCGTGTCTCCAGTTCTCACCGAACCTCGACATCGAGAACGTCTGTCCATGTGGCGCCTCCGGGTGGGCCGTCCGGATCGAAACGATCGCCGACTTGAAAGCCGACGTGGTCTGTGCGACCCTCCCGCCGGTCACAATTGGAGGTCGTATGCGCCTACGTGCAGCGGTGGCGGCGCTCTGCGTCGCCCACTTTCTCGGGTTCAGCGCCGGAGTAGGGGCTCACCACTCCTTCGCTGCGGAGTACGACCGGACCAAGCCGGTCACAATCAGCGGGACGGTCACGAAGGTCGAGTGGCAAAACCCGCACATCTACTTCTATCTCGACGTGAAGAGCCCCGACGGCAAGGTGGAGAACTGGGCCATTGAGGGCGGGGCACCCAACACCCTCTATCGCGCCGGGTGGCGCAAGGACTCGGTCCAGCCGGGCAACCAGGTCACGGTGGACGGCTGGCTGGCGAAGAGCGGCGCCAAGCTCGCCAACATGCGGAGCGTCGTGCTCGCCGACGGCAGCCGGGTGCTTGGCGGATCCTCCGCCGGCGACCAGCAGAACTGATCCCATCGTCGGAGGTCCAGATGTTTCAGCGCGTTTCGACGTTGCTCGCCGGAGCGGCTGTGATCGTCGCCGCGATTGTCACACCGGCCCCCGTCACTGCTCAGCCCGCCCCCACCCAACCTGATCTGACCGGGTTCTGGATCAACCAGTACACCCCGGATCTGTCGCGAGTCCTGGGCAAGCAGCCGCCGTTCACGCCCGAAGGGGCGGAGCGCTGGCGCACGGTGGATACCGCCAAGGATCCGACCGGCCGCTGCCTGCCGCCGGGGCCGACGCGCGCGTTCACCGCGCCCTTTCCGTTCCTCCTCGTCCAGCACACGACGATGATCGCGCTGCTGTACGAGTATTTCACGATCTGGCGCGTCATCTACATGGATGGCCGGCCGCATCCGGCCGACATCGCCGACTACCCGGACTTCATGGGGCACTCGATCGGGCACTGGGAGGGAAACACGCTGGTCGTCGATACCGTCGGCATCGACGAACGGTCGTGGCTCGACACTGCCGGACACGAGCACAGCGACAAGCTCCACGTGGTGGAGCGCTTCGAAAAAGACGGTCCGAATATCAAGTGGTCGGCGATGTTCGAGGACCCGAAGTTCTTTGCGCGCCCGTGGTCGATCACCCGGACGTTTACGCCCGGAAAGTCGACCGACCGCATCATGCCCTACACGTGCACGGACAATAACAAGGACGTCGAGCACCTGCGGCCGAACCAGCCGAACCTGGATTACCGGTACGAACCTGAGGTGACGAAATGAGCCGGCCAGTCTCGGGGCTCGTCGCGTTGATCGGGGCGTGGGTGTTCGCGTGCGTCGTGCCCGCATTCGGTCAGGCGGTGTCCACTGCGTCAATCGCCGGCACCGTGCACGACGAGAGCGGCGGCGTGCTTCCCGGCGTGAACGTGACAGCCACTCAGACTGCCACCGGGCTGACGCGCACCGCCGTCTCCGATCAGGACGGCGACTACGTGATTCCGAGCCTGCCGGTCGGGCCGTATCGCCTCGAGTTCTCACTACAGGGGTTCCGCACGTACGTGCAGACCGGCATCGTCCTGCAGGTGAACACGAATCCGACAATCAACGCCACCCTGGGGCTGGGGGAGATTGCCGAAACAATCCAGGTACAGGCGGCGGCTCCGCTCGTCGAGACCCGAAACCCCGGTATCGGTCAGGTGATGGACAACCAGCGCGTCGTCGAACTGCCTCTGAATGGGAGGCAGACGCTCGACCTCGTGTACCTGACCGGCATGGCCACTCCGAGCGGCACCCTGGGTGGCGCCCGCGGCACTTCGTTTGGTTCACCTTCCACCATCTCGGTGGCTGGTGGCCTTGCCAATGGTGCGACGTACCTCCTCGACGGCGGCACGCACAACGATCCGTTCAACAACGCCGCGATGCCGTTCCCGTTTCCGGAGGCGCTGCAGGAGTTCAAAGTCGAAACGAGCGCGCTGCCGGCACAATACGGACAACACTCGTCTTCCGCGATCAATGCCGTGACCAAATCGGGCACCAACACCGTGAGCGGAAGCGTCTTCGAGTTCTACCGCGACGAGGCGCTGAATGCGACGAACCCGTTCGCGTCGCTCGACGCCGACGGCAAACGGCGAGGCGACGGCCTGAATCGGCATCAGTTCGGGGGCACAATTGGCGGGCCGCTAATACAGCGGCGCGTTTTCTACTTCGCTGGCTATCAGCGGACGCGTATCCGTCGCACGGTGCCGACCGAGTTCCAGTTCGCGCCGACCGCGGCGATGCTGGCGGGCGATTTCACGGCGGTGGCGTCGCCCGCGTGTAACAGCGGCGGTGCGATCGCGCTGCGTGCGCCGTTCGTCGACAACCGGGTGGACGCCGCCCGGCTGTCGCCCGCCTCCGTCACGCTCGCCCGAATGTTCCCGACGCCGAGCAACGAGTGCGGCCAGGTCTTCTTCGATCGCAATGACGATGGGGACGAGCACATCGCGCTCGGCCGGGTCGATTTCACGGCCTCCAACAACCATTCGATCTTCGGCCGCTACCAGTTCGAACGGCTCGATACGCCGGGGTCTTACGACGGCACCGCCATCATGTCGGCCAGCCAGGCCTCCTTCCACAATCGCGTCTCCTCGTTTGTGGGCGGCGACTCGCTGGTGCTCGGCCGCGATATCGTCAACTCGGTGCGCCTGACCGTGAACCGTGGGGATTACGGCAAGGACGCGACGCCGCTCGTCGATTACAGCGACGTCGGCATCAAGGCAACGCCGCTCGTCCCCGGCGTGATGCGGATGACCGTCACTGGCGGCTTCAGCCTGTACGGCGGCCCCGCCCTCCCGGGTCAGACGCCGACATGGACCTACCAGGCGTCGGACGATCTGAACATCCTCCGCGGCGATCACCAGTTCGGCGTCGGGGCGAATTTCATCCGGTCTACGTTCACCTCGGTGTCGTACCTCGCTGCGTCCGGCAACATCTCGTTCACCGGACAGAACACCGGCTTGGGAATTGCCGACTTCATGCTCGGCCGTGCCGCCTCGTTTTCGCAGGGCACGATCACCGGGCTGGACCTTGCGAGCAATTACGTGGGGCTCTACGCCCAGGACAGCTGGCGCGTGACGCCGAATGTGACGGTGAGCGGCGGCATCCGCTGGGAACCGTACCTGCCGGTCGAGTCGCGCAACGGCCAGATTGCACGTTTCGATCGGGCCCGGTTCGATGCGGGCACCCGCAGCACCATCTTCCCGAACGCGCCGGCGGGATTGGTGTTTGCCGGCGACGAGGGAATGCCGGGCAATAAGATCGCGCGCAATGCACTCTGGAACTTTGCGCCGCGTGTCGGGGTGGTTTGGGATCCGCGCGGCGACGGTCGCCAGACGCTCCGCACGTCGTATGGCCGGTTCTACGACATGCCGCACCTGCAGTCATTCGTGGCCCTCTCGCAGATGGCTCCATGGGGCAACACGATTACCGTGACAAACCTGCCGAACGGATGGGATGACCCGTGGGCCGCTTATCCAGGGGGCAATCCGATTCCGATCCAGGTCACCTCCACGATGCAGTTCCCGCAGGCAGCGGCGTACACGACCTTCCCGACCGACCTGCCGGCGACGAACATGGACCAATGGAACGTCAGCTATCAGCGGCAGCTCGGCGCGAACTGGATGGCATCGATCAACTATCTCGGCAACCGCACCCACCACATCTGGGGAGCGGACCAGATGAACCCGGCGGTATTCGGCCCCGGAGCGACCGTCGCCAACACGAACGCACGACGGGTGCTGACGCTTGCGAACCAGGCACAGGGCGCCTACTACGCCAGCATTCAGCAGCTCGATCCCACTGGAACCGCTGAGTACAACGCGTTGCTGCTGTCGGCCCAGGGACGCCGCGCGGCCGGGCTGACCGTCCAGGGCAACTACACGTTTTCCCGATGCATCACCGATCTCGCGAATTACGAGCCGGGTGTCGCCGGGGCGCCTTACACGATACCCGGCAACAAGGCGGCGGATCGGGGCCGTTGCGCGACTTCCGCCGACCACATTGCCAACGTCACGACGGTGTATGAGATCCCTGGGATCAGCAACGGTGCGTTGCACGCGGTCACCACGGACTGGCAGGTGTCGGGAATCTTCACCGCCCGCTCGGGGACGTACGTGACCGTGACATCGGGTGTGGATGCTGCCTTGACCGGGCAGCCGAACCAACGCGTGAACCAGGTGCTCTCAGACCCTTACGTGCCCAACCGCTCGTTCGCGCAGTGGCTCAACCCAGCGGCCTTCCAGGTGCCGGCGACGGGTACTTACGGAACGATGCCGATCGACGCGATTCAGGGTCCCGGGCGCTGGAACATGGATATGGGACTGACGCGCTCATTCCGCTTCGCCGAACAGCAGGTGCAGTTCCGGCTCGAGGCGTTCAATGTATTCAACCACGTCAACCCGGCGAACCCGGTGACCACGCTGAACAGCCCGACGTTCGGCAAAATCGTGGCGACGTCGACGGACCCGCGAATTCTGCAGCTTGCCGTGAAATACCTGTTCTGACGCCCGGGCTGCGGCCTCCCGGTGCTGCAACCGGCTGAGGACAGGCGGCATGAGCGCGCGTCTCGCGCTGAGTGTGCTCCACGGTCTGGGCCACTAAACGTAGCAGTGCGATCGCTATCGTGATTTCCGCGGACCCGTATCCTTCTCGTTCTCGAGACAGATGAATTCCATCAGCTCGGCATCGGGCACGAGGCCGACTTCAACAGCCGCCGTCGTCCACGGTTTCGCGTACGCTTTCGGATCGTCGATGGTCGCCTGAATGACCATGTGGCCGAAGTCCTTCCGTGTCAATCGTGTCGTCACGTGGAGCGCGTCGGTCGACGGCTTGCCCAGCTGATCGAGCCACACCCGACCGTTGAAGCCGACGCTGTCCACGACGAGCGTGTCGCTGTCCCAGTTGGCCGTCGAATAGCCGTGCCACGTGGGCTGAATGTCCGGCCCGACGACGAAGCGGCGGCCGTCGGTGAACGCCTGCCACCAGAGATTGAATGCCTCATGCACGAAGAAGATGATGTTCCGCGTCTGCACGATGCGCCACGGTGCGGGCGCAAACAGCACCTTCGGCACGCCCTGTGGAAGGCAGTTCGCGTCGGGTTCCTCGAGCCAGTGCTTGCCTGCGGCCCGTTCGTCGTAGAGTGCCTTCGCCGCTGGCAGAAACTCGATCGCGTCCTTGGCATCCTTCGACAGGTCGCGCAGGTAGCCGACGGGCGGATTCCACACGCCTGACAAATCCGGCTTGCCGTCCGGCAGCCGTGGTGCTGGCGCGAACATGTTCACTTTGCCGTCCGGCGTGCGCGGCATGTCGGATCGCGGCACGTTCTGCCACTGCGCGAAGGCCATCGTGCCTACCACCATCACGATCGCGAGCGAAAACACTGTTTCCCGCACGGCCTCTCCTCCCTTCGAGTGCTTCCTCCTGCGCGTGGACGACAACAACCCGTACCAAACAGAACGAAGGTAAGTCGCCGGCCAGGGCGGACCGCCGCCGGACAGCCGGCGCGAAAAACCGGGGAGGGCAGGCGACGCACCTCCGCTACAGTCCCGGATCGCGGCAACTATACTGCGCCCATGCAATCGTCGTCAGAGTGGCACTCCACTTCCACAACTCCAGGCCGTCTTGCCGGCCTGGCTTACCTGGGGATCATCGTGTTCTCGATCTTTGGGTACACCACGGTGACGAGGCTGCTCGACGGCATGGCGTCCGGGGCGATCGAGCGCGTCGCCGCCAACCACACGCTGTTCACGGCCGCATTCGCCTCCAACTTCGTGGGCCTGGCGGCGTGGGTCGCGGTGGGGCTGCTGCTGTACCGCCTGATGGGCGAGGCGAATCGGACGGCAGGTGTGCTGATGCTGATCTTCATCACCGGCGGCGTAGTCACGAACGCCTTTGCCTTCCTGCAGCTCTGGCCGATGGTCCGATCATTTGCGGTCGCTGTCGCTACATTCGCGCCGGCCGTCGATAGCTACCGGCGCCTGTTGCTCCTGGCCCAGATCTTCTCCGGCCTCTGGCTGTTCCCGGTCGGGTGGCTGATCGTGCGCACCCGCGTGGCGCCGCGGTTCCTCGGCGCGTGTCTCTTCGTGGGCGGATTCGGGTACGTGCTGCTGTTCACCACAGCCTTCGTCCCCGGCCTCGATCAGATGCTCGCCTATCGGATCGTCAGCGCCGGCCTCGGCGTGCCGGCGATGATCGGCGAGTTCGGGATCTGCATCTGGCTGTTAATCAAGGGCGCGGCTCGCGCGTCAATACCGGCGGTGCCTGCTGCGGTATGAAGAAGCGCCCGCCGCGCATTACTGGCGGGCCCTCAGTAGCACGACTCGAGCAGCGCGAGCACTTCTTCCTCGGTCAGTGGCCGGTCAACGACGCCATTGTGTTGCAGCTCGCGCGTAATCAGTCCGACGATGTCTTTCAGCTCGTCACGCGGCACGCCGGCATCCCTCAGGCGCGTAGGAACGTCGAACTGCGCGATGAACCGTTCCGTGAGGTTCGCGCATTCGAGCACCGCGTCTTTCGGATTCGCGGGGTCCAAACACACGCCGAATCGCGCGTGTGAGGCTTCCATTCATCCGCTGCGGGCGATGCGTTCCAACGACCGAGCGACCTCGCGCTACTCCTATTCTGACCAGCCCTTCTCCATATTGCGGTGGGTAGTGACCCTCGCGACTGGCGATGGAGCTATAAGAGGGTCACTTGCAGCCACCGGCAACGCGTCGAGGTTTGGTGGAAGAAGCAGTGGATTGGCTGCGCAGTGCATCCAGGCTGTCTTGCGGCGTGCCGGAGGTTGCGCTCGTGAATCCCGGTAATTCGAAAATCACCCACGAGCCGGCCGCCAAGCCGCCCACGCTGATGGACATGGACGGCCTTTCGGTGACCGCCTTGATCTCGGTACCGCCCCGAATCGTGGTGGCCCCGCTGGCGTTAAGTTCCCGCCATTGCGGCTGAGAGTCACCGGTGGGTTACCGCCACCGAAACGTCCTCTACCGGGACCGCCGTCGACCTGCGGGTCCGCCAGGAGTTGCACCCGCGCCGTCCAATTTCTTTCCAGGGCGAAGTCCAGGCAGGCGACGTTCGCTGCGCCAGCGCCCGTTCTTCCTCCAGGCTGCGGCACTCATCCATCAGCTCGCACCCTTCACACTCTCCATGCCCCCATGGCCCAGGCCGGGCCACTCCGATGGCGACTATCGCGGTGGGCTCGGTGTGCTGACTGTCCTCCAAGATGCGCCAGCGTCGACCTATAATCGCCGGCGCCCGTGCCCGTCACCCCAGGCACACGTCTCGGCCCATACGACATTCAACAGGCCATCGGCGCCGGTGGGCCCGCCTCCGCTCGCGGGGCGTCCAATCGCGAGCTGCGGCGAGGTCTCGCCGAAGCCCAGGAGGCGCCGCAGTGGTAGGGCAGCAACTCGGACCCTACCAGGTCCTCGCCGCGCTGGGCGCAGGCGGAATGGGCGAGGTCTATCGCGCTCGGGACACGAAGCTTGGCCGCGACGTCGCGATCAAGGTGCTGCCGGTACTCGGCGCCGCCGATCCGCTGCAGCTGACGCGACTCCACCGCGAGGCGCAGCTGCTCGCCGCGATCAATCACCCGAACATCGCCGCCATCTACGGCTTCGAAGACTCCGGCGACACGCACGCGCTCGTGATGGAGCTGGTCGAGGGCCCGACGCTGGCGGATCGAATCGCGGCTGGCCCACTTCCAGTGGCCGAAGCATTGCTCTTGGCCAGGCAGATTGCCGACGCGCTCGCCGCCGCCCACGAGCAGGGCATCGTCCATCGCGATCTGAAGCCGGCGAACATCAAGGTTCGCCCGGATGGCACGGTCAAGGTGCTCGATTTCGGCCTGGCGAAGCTGCACGACGCGAACGTGGTTGCCACGTCGAGCGGGGCGCCGGCGATGACGCTGTCGCCGACGCTGTCGATCGCGGCGACCCAGGCGGGCTTCATCCTCGGGACGGCCGCCTACATGGCGCCCGAGCAGGCCAGCGGCAAGCCGGTGGACAAGCGCGCCGACATCTGGGCGTTTGGCGTGGTGCTGTGGGAAATGGTCACCGGCAAGCGCCTCTTCGAGGGCGAGACGATTTCGCACGTGCTGGCTGCGGTGCTGACGCGTGAGCCCGACCTCAGCGTCGCGCCGGCGCGTGTCCGGATGCTGCTGACGCGCTGCCTGGACAAAGATCCGCGCACGCGATTGCGCGACATCGGCGACGCGATGGCGCTCGTTGCCAGTGATGACGTCGTTCACGCGGGACCGGGCAGCGGTGCGGGCTCACCGGCACAGAGACGCTGGCTCGTGCTCGGATGGGTGGTCGCCGCTGCGCTCACCGTTGGTATCGCGGTGTTCCCGTGGCAGCGGCAGGCGACGGTCGACAACGTTGCATCACCCATCGTCCGTTTTCAGATCGACCGGCCTGCCGACGTTTACAACCGGACGGCAGCCGCGTTCGCCGTGTCGCCGGACGGGCTGCTGCTCGCCTATTACGGCGCCGGCGCCGACGGTGTGCCGAAGCTGTTCATCCGGACGCTGCCGACGGGCGACGTCCGCGAGCTGGCCGGATCGGCCACTGCGGCACCAGTGCGCGACTCGCTGTTCTGGTCGCCCGACAGCCGCCAACTGGCGCGCGCCACTGCCAGCGGCGGCGAAGTCTTCGACCTGGCCACCGGCGCTGCGCGATCGTTGTGCGCGTGTCGCTACATTGGCGGAACATGGAATCGCGAGGGCACGATTCTGATCGGCGCCTTCGGTGACGCCTTCGTCGGCATCTCCCGTCTCTCGACTCGCGAGTCCAAGCCAGTTCCCGTCACGACTGTTGACGCGTCGAAACGCGAGCAAGATACGTGGCCGGTGTTCCTGCCAGACGGGCGACAGTTTTTCTTCACGCGGTCGGTCGCCGGCGGCGACGTCGCGACGTATCTCGGCAGCCTCGACGGCACGGCGGCGACGCGGATCGCGGACGGCTCGTTGCGGATCTTTATCCCACCCACACGCGCGCGGGGCGCCTACCTGCTCGGCATCGATGCCTCCGGCCTCGTCGCGCAGCCCTTTGATCTGAAGACAGTGCGCGTGAGTGGCCCGCGTACGCCGCTGGTCAGCGGAGCCGTCGCGGCGTCGGCGTCAGCCAACGGCGTGCTGGCCACCACTCCGGCATTCAGCCGCCCGCGGACGATTCCCACGTGGTACGACCGAACCGGCCGTGCCGTCGGACAGGTTGGTGAGGAGGGCATCCTCGAGTCTGTCGCACTGTCTCCCGACGGGCGGCGATTGGCCATGTCGGAGAACGCCAGTGCCGGTGAGTCGAGGAGCGATATCTGGCTGCTGGACTTCGCCACTAACGCCCGCACGCGTCTCACCTTCAACCGCGGCTCCACCGTCGTCTGGTCCCCTGACGGAGCCAGGCTGGCGTTCACGTCGAACCGAGAGGGGACGAATCTGCCGCTTCAGCGAGCCGTCGACGGTACTGGCGTGGAGACGCCGCTGTTTTCGTATGACCGTCACGCATGGATCAATGACTGGTCCCGCGATGGGCGATGGATCATCTTTTCGGGCCCGCGGGCCGGCACGACCAGTGGGAACGACTTATGGTTCGTGAACACCGGCACTCCCGACGCGAAGCCCTCGTCGTATCTCGCGACACCATCGCTCGAACAACAGGCGCAGTTCTCACCTGATGGACGATTCGTAGCCTACGGATCCGACCAGTCTGGGACGTTTGAAATCTACGTGCAGCCGTTTCCGAACGCGTCCGGCGGTAAATGGATGGTCTCGAATGGCGGCGGGGTCGAGCCGCGATGGAGTCGCGACGGCAAAGAATTGTTCTACTTCGCGGGGCAGACGCTCATGTCCGTCCCTGTAACTCTCCTGCCTACGTTTTCAAGCGGCCGACCGTCCGCGCTCTTCACCGCGCCGGTGCAGCCTGGCTTCACGGCGGATAGTCATCGCTGGCAGATGGCGCCCGACGGCAAGCGATTCCTTCTGCTGGCGGCGAGTGCGACGACGCGCGCACCGTTAGATGTTGTCGTGAATTGGCCGTCGCTCTTGAAGTGAAGCAGCGTCGGGCGTCGGTTATCTTGATGGGCGAAAATACGAAGAGCTTGCGGAGGCGCTCGACCTGCCAACCAATACCGGCCACCACAGTGTGGCGGCTGTCGAACAACGCTGTCGATGACGACGTCTCTCACCGCGCCCGGTGTTTGCACCTGGCCGCCTCGGCCTCCTCGATCGAACGGAACCTGAAGACGCCGCGCGGGTAGAGCCGCGGCGCGAGCTGCCAGTACCGTGCGCAGTGCCGGAGAAACTGGTCGAAGTCCCCGTCGCGGCGAACCATGACGTCCGCTGCATTCATGTCCTCGATCGAGCGGAATCGCTCGACACGTCCGTTGGTCATTGGTCATCCTCCAGCTGAAATCGTTCCCGGAGAGCGGTTGCGTCCTGCCGATCCTTCGCCCGCACCGTGTTTTTCTTCATTCGATAGAGCGCAGCAGGCGTCGCCACGGAGACCATGACTCCGGACACTTCCTTGAGTTCACGAGCCACAGTCTCAAAGGTTGCGGCGTCGCCAAGTCTGGTGATGATGTCGAAGTAGAGGTCTCCGGTTGGCGGGTAGTAGCGGATCGCCGGATACTCGCCGAGCAGGTCCGCCGTGGAGATGTCCGCCACGCTCGGATCCTGTTCGTACACCGCGACCAATGCCGCACGCAGCCGGTCGACGTTCTCGGGAGTCGCCTTGATGAACAGGTCGATGTCCTCCGTGGCGCGCACGAGTCCATGCACGCCCATCGCCGTCGCGCCGATGAGCGTGTATTCGAGGCCGGCATCATGGAACGCACGGAGCACGCGCACGATCTCGTCTCGATCCATCGCGTCAAGAATACGCGGGTTCACGCGCGAAGGCCCGGTGAGATGAGCGACGACGTGCTTTTCGCCTTCCATCCGTAGGGTAGGGGTCAGGTCTTGAATGCTTACATTTTTCACGATCTGACCCCACCGATTGCGACGGGGTCACACCATGAAAAATGTAAACATTCAAGACCTGACCCCACCAGGGAGAAATCGTCGAGAGCAGGAACCGAGGGGGAAGGCGTTAGCAACCACGATGGGCACGATGGCACGAAGGTCACGATGATAGGGCGTCCTGAGTCGCGTTTCGATCGCCACCGGGCGTGAGTCAGGCTTAGACTTCACACCGGGGACGGCGAGACATGAGGCAACGGCTCACGCGCCGGGAGGCGCTCTACTTTGTTGGAGCGGCAGCGCTCTCGGCCGCACGCACCTCGGCACAAGAGGCAGCGCTCGAGTTCGACGGGATCGATCACGTCGAGTTCTACGTGTCGCAGGTGCAACGCACGCGCGACTTCTTGGCAGCCGTCTTCGGCCCGACGGTGCTCGTGAACGCCACGGCGGCGAAGAACTACGTCAAGGTCGGCTCCGGCTACTTCGCCTTCGAGCGGCCGCGCACCGAAGGCGGGCCGCTCACCACTGACCACGTGTCGATGGCGATCCGCAACATCGAGATGCCGCGGGTCCATGCGCTGCTCGACGCGAAGGGGATCGCCTACCGTGATTATCCCAGCGGCCGCGACACCGCGATCCTCGACGGGGACGGCATCCGCACGCAGCTCTCGCCGCCGAACGGCTGGAGCCTGCTGAAGCCCCCGAATTTCCTGCCCGATGCGGCGGTCCTGCGCGAGGAACCCGTGTTTCGTGCAACCGGCATCGAGCACGCCCTGCTGAACGTCACGGATCCGGACGCGGCGGCCCGGTTCTACGAGAAGGTCTTCGGTATCGAATCACGGCGCTCGGACGATCGCATTTGGTTTCAGGTGGGCCGCTCGCGACTTGGACTGCAGAAGACGACGGGAGGTGCGCACAGCGGCGTGCATCACCTCGGCGTTGTTGCCGAGCCGTTCAACTACGACGTCGTCGTTGCGCGTCTTCATGCGCTGGGCGCGACCGTCGAGCGCCCCGAGATCCAAGGCGCGCCATCCTTCCGCGATCCCGACGGCCTGCTCGTGCAGGTCAGCGGCGCCCCCTGAGCCGACATCCTCCGCCTGCGGCAGCGGCGAGAAATCGGGTATCGGGAACCTGGGTACTGTTCCGGGGCCATCGCGTGCGTCGCGGGCGTGATCCGGCAATGTGGCGCCATGGCTCGCACCTCATGCGTGAAGCCACTGTCGCCGCGTCGCTAAGGTTCGCGTTCACAGAAATCTTGTCAGTTCCAGATTCCTGAACGTGATTCGCTCGCCGCTGCGCCTGCTCGCGGTCCTCGTCGCGGTGCCGGTCCTCGCGGGAGTGTAGTTGCCGTAGCCGGCGGTATCAGTGTCAACACCACCGAGTACCAACCACCGACGACCTACCACCTACCGACTAACCTGAATACTGCCGCCGGCGCCACGACCGCCTGCGCCGGTGACGCCGGTCGAAACCAGCTTGACCCACAGTGCGCCGTCGCCGCGGTAGTACGAGGTGCTGCTGGCGCTGCGGAGTGCATCCAGGCTGTTTTGTGCCGTGCCGGTGGCTGCGCTGGTGAATCCGGGTAATTCGAAGATAACCCAGGAGCCGGGGTCCAGTTCGCTCACGCTGATGGACATCGACGGCCGTTCGGTGACGGCCTTGATCTCGGTGCCACTCCGGATCGTGGTGGTCGTGGCATTCACCTCCCTGCCATTGCGGCTGAGAGTGATCGGCATTTGAGGGGCACCGAAACCTCCTCTACCGGCGGCTCCCCCAGGAGCGGCAGCTCCGCGCCCACCAGGAGCGCCGCCGGCAGGTCCGGCAGGACCGGCAGCTGCGCCGGTACCAGGAGCGACGCCCGGGCCGGCAGCTCCGCCAGCAACGGCCGCCGCGCCCGGTCCAACAGGACCGCCAGGTGCGCCAGGTCCACCCCGCCCTGCAGCACCGGCAGGGCCGGCGGCGCCGCCTCGCGCCCCACCGGGACCGCCGACGCCGCCAAAGTTGACGCGCCCGAAATCTCCCCGACACACGGCAGCGTTCCAGGACGGTTTGAGTTCGCAGGCTTTGTCATCGTCCGCGATCCCGTTGTCGATCACGATGTAGGAATCGGGGACGCCGCCGATCGACCCGTCGATGTCGTGAAACACCGCGCCATTCCAGCCTGCAAAACTTCCGAACTCACCCGAGAAGGACCATCGGCGCTCCTGCGGCGGGAAATATACCGGCTTGGCATTTTCAAACGTCAGTTTCTCGACCGAGTTGTGGGTGCTGATCGGAAAGCTGGTGTACAGCAGATACGAGAGCGCCCCGGACTTGCGAGTGGCATTGTCCTGAAAGTTGACGAACGTGGTGTTCGCCACGTGGTGGAGGAAGTCGTAGTACTCGTAGCCACGGATCGGATAATCCGCGTCAGCGCGAGGCAACGTGCGACCGTACGCTTTCTCCGCGTCCGTTGTGGGGGTCCCTTTATTGTCGCTCTCGCCTACGAACAGGGAGTTCACGACTTTTGAGGTGTAGTCGCCGTGATACGTGGCCACGCCAGGGTAGGCATGCGTGTAGCCGATCGCGCTGTCGGCAATCTTCAGGCCGTCGAAGACATGATTCTCGCCACGGGCCCAGATCGCAGCGCCCCTGCTCTTGTAGATGGTGATGTCTTTGATCACCGATTCCAGCCGTGCGCTGTTGGTGTCGCTGGGATCCGTATAGGGCAGATGCGTGTTCCCGCCAAGGTTGAATTTGCCTTGCGCATTGGCTCCGCGATCGAACATCAACCCTTCGATGTTGGAGTGGGCGACGTTGCCGGAGAACTCGCGAATCTGCGTTCGACGGGGCCAGGTCTTCGCAGCGATCTCCGTGCCTTCGAACTTACCGGTTGGGTGTTCTGACAGCGCGATCCAGAAGCCTGTCGCCTCGGAACCTGCGGACACATTCCCGCGATAGGTATTGTCAGGATTGGTGATCCAGAAAGTCGACGCCGTGTTGTCGGAAGGGATCAACTGGTCGGACGCATTTTGACCTTGACCGCCCCCTCCGTAGACTCCGACGACGGCATTGGTCGGACTACAGGGCCGGGTCGTATGACACCTGGTCAGGATCCCCAGGTTGTTGACGTACTGGTTGCCGTGCTCCACGCCATCTTCAAGGAAATAGCAGTGGCCGACGTTGTTGTAGGCCACATTGTTCTCAACCCGCACATTGTTCGTCCCGTGCACCGTGACACAACGGCTGAAGGTGTCGTGGATCGCAGAGTTCTCGATGTATTGGGCCTGCGTGTCACCAACCAGATGCCAATGGATCGGATACCGCGCCAGGTTCTCGTGCTGGCCCATTCGCAGGAACTCGACGCCAGAGACTTGCATTTTCGAGCCGCCCATCGCCATGACATGCCCGCCACTGAATGAGCTGTCTGCGTCGGGCGAAGCCTGGATACGGATATTGCGTGTGAGCATGCCGACTTCACCACGCTCATCCACGCCGAAGGTGACCTGGCCGAAGTGCATGTATTCGAGTTTCTGATCCAGCGTAATCACTTGTCCCGAGACGCTGGCGATGGTTCGTTTCTCTGCCTGGTGGGGATCGAAATCCGTTGAGGCGACAACGATCTCGTCACCTTTCTTCCAGTCACCGGCATCCAGAACTTCGATCGAGTTGCTGCCCGCGGCAGCTGTTCTTGCCAGCTTGGTCCAGGAATGTTTCCGGTTACCGTGCAGGCTCAGCGTTCCGCCCATGAGCATGACCCCGCGATCACCCATCGTCATGATGTCTTCACCCGGGACATCGTTGGTGAGGGTAATGGTGGCCTTGCGCGTGTGGGGGTTGGCTTCACTGCCGATATTCAACTCTCCGTGTAACAGGATCCACTCGGTGGTCAGTTCGAGGTCGGCGCTATTCGAGAAGCTCAGTTTGCCGTCGACAGTCAAACTGCGCAGCGCCGGCGGACTCACATCGAGAACAACGTCCATGTCACGGCCAATGGTGACGGCGTCGCCTTTGCCCGGGACCTTTCGGCCGGGCCAGGTGGACGGATCAGACCAGCGCGTCGTCCGGCCAGCCGAGGGCGTTTTTTCCTGACCCGCAACGTAGACCCATCCGCCAAGCACGAAGAGGGCAGGAACGAGCAATGGAACGATCAGACGATGACGTTTTCGCATGGCAGTAAACTCCCGCCGAGAATCGAGTCCCGCGTTGGCGCTATAACCACCAGGAAGGATGTTCAGAGCCTGGCGCGCGCGTATCATGCAACAACTTCAACGTTTTGAACCATCGGATGTCCCGACGCGCCGCTGGCTGTCTGAGCGTGGGCGAGGCTGGGGTCACGCGATGTGAGGCTGGATACGGTATGTGGCCGCGCGGCCTTCGGGTCCCGCCGGCAGCGTGTCACTTGGCTCGAAGAATCCAGAGACACACGGCGCAACCGGCCACCAGCGACACGATCACCAGAATCAGTCTCAGTTGCTCATCTCCGGTGCATCAACGCCGAGGCGATCGACGGTGCCAGTTGCTCCACGCGGAAACGATACCCCAGCACGACCAGCCTGCGTCATCGACGCCCGCCAGACTCCTCCACATCCGCTCCGCCGAGGAGAGCTCCGGACAGTCTCGCGGACGGTTTATTCCACGAGCAGTGACAACGTTCTGGTGCATTCGACCGTCAATGTTCCTGGAGAAGCGCGGGACGTCTGGACGATGCTCGATCGTCATCGGGGGCGATGCTGGTATGCACAGCGGTCCTCTCGGCCGCGCAAGGTCTTACCGACGCTGCGTTCGAAGCGGCCACGATGAAGCGCAATGTCTCGGGCGTGGAGAACTGGTCGCTCAATCCCCGGCCGACGGGCCAGTTCACCGTGACCAACGGACGCGTGTCGGACATCGTGCAGGCCGCATTCCTGATACAGGACTATCAACTCGAGGGTCTGCCCGCGTGGACGCGCAGCGAGCGTTACGACATCGTGGCGAAGCTCGATGCGTCGCCGCCCGATCGCGTGCGATGTGGGATGCGATCAGCTGCCGGTCGAATCCTGTACGGTGGCAGCAGCCTCGACGAGCTCAGAGGGCCAGTGCCGGACTGAGAAATTTCGGGCAGCACATCGTTACTCCTTGAATCGATGATGAGGTTCGACTACCTTTTGCCAACTGATGAGCTCGATCCGTCGAGTCGATGTTGGCGACGCGGGACTGCGCTACGCATCAGACGTGATGGCGGCGGACGGGGGACTCTCGAAAGCGCTGCGCCGCGAATGGTCGCGGTTTACTCGCGCCTCAGCTCTGCTGCCCTTCGACCTCGCCCCTCAACTCGCCGCAAACTTTCTGACCGGCGGTGTGTTCCCTGGCGGCGACGGATTGGATTCGGCGGAAGGCGCCCGCAGTTCCGATGCGAGCCTGGCGACGATGATCGATGCCTTCCTGCGAGGCTCGCCCACCCATCTGGCCATCTTCGAAGACTTCAACCGGTTCCGCGGGGACGCCCGTCTGGACAGCTGCGATTGGATTGCGTACCACCATCGCGAGGTGTACCACCTCGGCATTGCTCCGACCTCGCCTGAACGGTTGACGCAGATCGTGCGGTCGGCCCATGCCGGACCCATCTTCATCGGGGCGCTGTCGTCGTTGCCACCGGTGTGGCAGGTCCGCCCCGACGAGGAGATCGTACCGGTGATGTTCGACACGATTGCTCGCAATGCCCGGTGCGTGATCGTTGGTGCGTACGGAGGCGAGAGCTATCTGCTGATCGAGCCCTGACGCTGCGCTTTCCCGGCAGGACCGGGGATCGCTCAAGCGTCCCTCGCTGGTCAACCGCGTCGTCTCGACGCGCGTCAGTGGCCGGCCGAGGCCATGTGCAACGCGCCCAGCGAGAGCCACCACACGTACGCGGTGGCAAGAGCAACGATCAACGCCAGCCATGGCCAGGCGGTTCGCCCGGACTGCGTCATGACCGCACGCGGTGCAAGGCGAGTTCCGCTTACTGCCGCCCCGGATCCCCTTAGAATTATCGACGCCTCATCACGTCCGTATTCGAGGCTTCTCAGAGGACATCATGATTCGTCGCATTCTCGTTGCAGTCGCTGCCATCTCCCTCGTTGCCGCCGTCACGCCCGCGATTGCGCAGGCCCCGGCGACCGCGACAGCCGCGCCTTATGCGCCGCCTACCTCGACACTATCCAGTCTCTTCGGTCGCTACACGATGCGAGGTGACTTCGGCGTCAAGGATCCGAAGGACTGGGGCGGCACGACGACGTGGGTGGCCGCGGATGGAAAAGGGACGGTCCTGGTCATGGTGCGGGTCGCGCCGTACTTCCGGTTCTTCACGACGGAGGGGGAGCCGATCCGTCAGTGGGGTGACAAGGATCTCTTTACCGGGGAAGCGCATAGCGCTCACTTCGGTCCCGACGGCAGCATCTGGGCCACCGACTCCACCGATCACACCGTTCGCAAGTTCTCGCCGACCGGCCAGCTGTTGATGACACTCGGCAAGGCGAAGATGGCCGGTGACAACATGTCGCAGGACACGTTCAATCGGCCGAACGCCGTTGCCTTCGGTCGCACCGGCAACGTCTTCGTCTCGGACGGCTACGCCAACCAGCGTGTCGTCGAGTTCACGCCCGATGGCAAGTTCGTCCGGATCTTCGGCGGCAAGAAGGGTAAGGGCGACGGCGAAATGGCGATGGTGCACGGCGTGGCGATCGACGCCCAGGGCCGCGTCTATGCCACCGACAGCGACAACCAGCGCGTGGTCGTCTTCGACCCGCAAGGCAAGTTCCTGAAGAACATGTCGATTCCCGGCCGCGGCGGTTCGTATATGTCACCGGACGGGACGTTTTACATCAGCGACGTGAACTCCGGCGCCGTCGCCGTGATGAAGAATGACCAGATTGTTGACTTCATCAAGGTCGAGGGCCGGCCGCACGGTCTTGCCGTGGATCCGACGACAGGCGACGTCTACACGTCGTCGACGGTTGCCACCCGACCGAGCGTGACGAAGGCCGCCGCCCGGCGCCCCGGAGCCGCCACGAACTGAACCAGAGCTCAGTCCCGCGTCCAGGGACTGACCCTTTGCCAACTCCCGGCCGCGCTCCGCGGGCGGGAGTTGGTCAAGCTGCGACGATTCGAGTTTCCCAACCCCAAAGTTTCGCCACGGCCGCGGACGATTCCGCAGCCCCCACCCGTTGGCGATCGACTTTCCTGACGAACCGACGACGGCGTCGCGGTACGGCGATTGCGCTTTCCAGTTTCGGGACGCCGCCCGGTAACGCAGCCGCGACACGTTCGCCTGGCTCCTGGCGGCTCGTGCCTCCCGAACTCGGCGAGGCAACAGTCTGGTTTTGGTTGGAGGCCGTCATGTCCGGCATCACTGCGCGGCAGGTACACGGTGAGGTTGCTCAGGGATTCGAATCGGTGCGCGATGTGTTTGCGGAGAATTTCGCGCGCCGACGGGAACTCGGAGGTGCGTGCTGCGCCTATGTCGATGGCGAGAAGGTCGTCGATCTCTGGGGCGGAACGCGCAACGAGGAGACCGGCGACGCCTGGGAGCGCGACACGATGGTGATCGTCTACTCGGCAACCAAAGGTCTCGCCGCCATGACGCTGGCGCTCGCTCACTCGCGAGGCTGGCTGAACTACGACGAACGGGTCAGCGCCTACTGGCCGGAGTTCGCGCAGCATGGCAAGGGCGGCATCACCGTGAGGCAACTGCTCGCGCATCAGGCCGGCTTGTACGCGCTCGATCAGCCGGTCGATCTGGCGACGATTTCCAATCTCGATCGGCTCGCCGAGATCCTGGCACGACAAGTCCCTGCCTGGGAGCCCGGTTCGCGGCAGGCGTACCATGCCATCACGCTCGGCTACTACGAGAGCGAACTGCTACGCCGTGTCGATCCGATGCACCGCAGCATCGGTCAGTTCTTCGAGGACGAGATGGCGACGCCGTTGGGATTGGACCTCTACATCCGTCTGCCGGAGGAGATTCCGACGTCGAGGCTGGCGACGATGTCCCGGCCGCGCTTCGTGGACCTGCTGCGCGGCTTTCCGCCGCGGTTCCTGCTCGAGGCGCTGAATCGCCGCTCCCGAATATCGCGCGCGCTCCGGGGTTCGGAACTGCCGCACGACCCGCACCGGGTATATGCGCGCAATGTCGAAGTCCCGTCCGGCGGCGGCGTCGGCACAGCTCGCGCGATGGCGCGGGCGTACGGCGCGTTTGCGACGGGAGGTCGTGAGCTTGGCTTGCGACGGGAGACCGTCGATCTGCTCGCCGCGCCGGCGATCCCCCCGCTGCACGGTTTCTACGACGAGTGCATGAAAACCTGGGGAGTGCAGTTCTCGCTCGGCTTCATGAAACCGGGGCCGACGATTGCGTTCGGGACTCCAAGCTCGTTCGGATCGCCGGGAGCCGGCGGCGCAATGGGATTTGCCGATCCGGAAAACCGGGTGGGCTATGCCTACGTGACGTCGAAGATGGGGACGCGGCTGACCGGCGATCCGCGTGAGGTGGCCCTGCGCAATGCGGTCTACTCCGCGCTGCGAGCGCGTCGCCGTTCGCGGTTGGCCGCCTGACGCGTCACGAGGTGCCGCTTATCGGCGGTCGATTGTGGCCGAAGCCGCTGACGCGCCCGGTTGCGACGAACGTCGTGCATCGAGCTGCACAATCATGTAGCTGCAGAACGCGATGACCGCGGCGAGCCCCGCTCCCGCGATGATCTGATGCTTCATGGATTGAGTTTCGGACTGACCGGCCTCGTGGAATAGTCGCGGATTCTTCAAACCGACTCCCGGAGTTGGATCGACGAGTCGGCGTGGGCGTACCCTCGAGTCCCGTGGGGTGTTCAGCAGGTCGGCTGCATGCCGGGCTGACGGCAGCTCCAGAGCCAGCCGTCACTCGGACGCCGGACTTCCTTCAGGTTGACCACCGTGCGGAGCGCGCTGTCGCGGGAGGGCGATCCGACGATCACGACCCGGTCGCCCGCTTTCAACGTGGTGCTCGTCAGCGGCGCCGCCCCGGAGCTGACCAGTTCCTGGTGGGACTGGAGCCAACCGGCGCCCTGCCACTCCGCGGTATAGAACGTAGAGTTCATCGTCCTGACGACAAGCAGGACGTGCGGGTTCTGGAAATGAACGCTCTCGATCGTTCCCGACAGGGTCACGTCGCGGTCCAGCGCGAAATCCGTATGGGCGTGATGCGCCCGTACCGATGCTGACGCAAGACCAGCTGCACACAGGATGGCCAGGCCGAGGCGAGTCATCGAAAAGTCCCTGGGGGACACCATACGCCCGGGCCGGGCAGGTGTGAACTGAAGATTCTCTGAACTCTTGGTCAGAGTTGCCCGCCGGCGTGGGCACTCGGCGAGCCGGGCCTGCGTTGTGAGGTCACGCGCCGAGACTGCTTCGCGAGGCGGCGGCCGGGCCTGCTAGGAGAGGCCCGGCCTACAGGCTCACGCGTTGCGGGCCCGGTCTCGGGAGGGGTCGCGCGATTAACGGCCGGGCGGCGTATAGGTCGGCGATTTCTTGCTGGCGGCGTCGATCTCTTCGACGGTGATGAGGGCGCGCGTCCGGCAGGTCACAGCACCGCTGGCCGACAGGTTCAGCGAAGCCGCCGCCATCGAGGCCGCATCAGGCACGTCCACGAGACAGATCACGTCACAATCCCCGAACGTGTAGTACATCGCCTCCAGCTTTCCACCGACGGAGCCCACCGCTCCGCTCGCCGCGTCCCGCCGCTTGCTCCCGCCGTCCTTGAGCACTCCCTTGGCGCCCTCAGACGTATACGACACTTCCATCAGATACTTCGGCATGTCTGCTCCTTTGCGCATTGGCGCGAAGGCGGAGCGTAGCTCATCTATGTGACGACGGACAGCACAATCGTTGGCGTCAGCCCTCATCGTGGGCCGGACGCTTTTCCACGATGGTGACCAGCAGCGACGCAATCGTGCCCGCGCTCAGCACCAGGAGAATAGCCGCCAGCATGTACAGGTTGAAGTACTCGCCCAGCACCTCCTTCAACCAGTCGTGCGCGAGCATCTTCATGCCGACCATGGCCAGCACGATCGCCAGAGACACTTTCAGATAGCGGAACGCCACGAGCGCCCCGGCGAGCACGAAGTACAGCGATCGCAGTCCCAGGATGGCGAACGCGTTGCTCGCGAATACCAGGAACGGGTCTGCCGTGATCGCGAAGATGGCAGGGATCGAGTCGACCGCGAAGATCACGTCGGTCGTCTCGACCATGACGAGTGCCAGGGCGAGCGGTGTCAGCAGCAGCCGGCCACCGCGTCGCACGACGAATTTCTGTCCGTAGTACCGCTTCGTGACCGGGAACAGTCGGCGAGTCAATCGGACGACGACGTTCTGACGGGGATCGCTTTCCTCGACGTCCATGAACAGCATCTTGCCGGCGGTGAGGATCAGGAAGCCGCCGAAGATGTAGAGGATCCACGAAAACTGGGTGACCAGCGCGGCACCCACGGCGATCATCACGCCTCGCAGCGCAGCGCCCCGAGAATGCCCCAGAAGAGCACGCGGTGCTGATACGCCGCCGGCACCGCGAAGAACCGGAACAGCATCGCGATCACGAACATGTTGTCGATGCTCAGCGACTGTTCGACGACGTAGCCGGTGAGGTACTTCAGGACCGCCGACCCCCCGTCGTTGACACTCCCGTACGGGTTCGCCGCACTGCGATCGACGGGATCGGGGATGGTTCCCAGGCCGAACCACTGGTTGTCGTACGCCAGGAAGATGAAGCCGGCGAACGCGAGCGACAGCGTGGTCCAGACGATTGACCACGCGAGCCCTTCGCGCGGCGAGACGACGTGAGCTTTGCGGTGGAAGACCCCGAGATCCAGGGCCAGCAGGAACAGAATGAGAGCAGCGAAGCCAAGCCACACGACCACCACGAATCTCCTTCGTGGCAGTCTCGCTGCGCGTCTTTCGCCGCCCGCGGGTGCGGGTTCCGGCGAGTGAGACGCGCTGGATACGCCGGGAGCTGAGCTCCGTGCTGACGGCGTGATCCACCCGCTCCTGCGGGTCGCTACTCCCTACCTGAAGGACTGTAGTCTGCGTACGACGACCTTCGGTCGGCGCCGTACTTCTGGGTGGCCCGCTCGGCCGCTCGCCCCGCCGACGTAGTGCGCGGCATCCTTGTCGAGGCAGACGAACTCGATGAGCTGGGTGTCAGCCAGCAGCCGATTCGTCACCTTGGCGGTGAACGGCCGGGTGTACACCTTCGGGATCGTCGATGGTCACTTCGATCTCGAGCGTGCCGAACGTCGGCCGGCGAAAGCGCTCCGTCAGCTTCCCCGCGCTCGTCAGCGGACTCCCGCGCACATCGAGCCAGCCATCGTCCATGAACCCGGTTGTTTCGACGACGAGCGTGTCGTTGCCCTCCCAGCGGGCCACCGAGTAGCCGTTCCACCAGGGTTCGACCTGGTCGGCGGCCGGCAGCGGCCGGCCATCCATGAAGGCTTCGCGCACGGTCGTCCCGGACCCTTCGTAGATCAGCACGATCTCGGTGGGTGTCTGGATGATCTTCTTGGGATAGGGATGCGACGTCATCTGCATGACGCCCATCGGCAGACAGTGAGCGTCAGGGTTGTCCTTGCTGTTGTCGGCCATTCGCTTCTTGACCAGATCGGCCGCCCACGGCTGATACGGCGCTCCGCCCTGCACCTGTGCGCCGACGTTGCCGAACACGTTGCCGGATGGAATCGGCGGCGCCGGTTCCTGCGGCGGCCACCTGCGGCTGCGGGGGAGCTGCCGGGCGCGGAGAAGGTCGTCTCCCACACGCCAGAGAAGTCGACCTTGCCGTCCGCCGTGCGCGGTGGCGGTCCGGTGAGGTCCGGCTTCCCGTCGGCGTTCTTCGGGGACACTCGGCGGCAAGTGCTTCGGCCATTGGGCGTGAGCTGACGTGGTCCAGGCGAGCATGCAGAGAGCGAGAACGGCGGGACGCAGCAGACGCATACGGCGCCAATATACGCTAGCAGCGTTGCTGAACGAGCAGACCACCAGGGCGGACACTGATGAGCCCGACGTCCGCCGCACGCGCCTGCCCCCCGCGATTCCTGTGGCCTTGACCGTCATGGCCGGCCTCTTCCTGTCCATCGCGGGCGAGGGACCTGATTTCGGCCACTACACCGACTGGGCTGCCGCGGCGCTGTCCGGGCGACATCTTCACGCTCCGCGGCAACGTGCTGTCGCCGGGCGGTGTCCCGTTCACACTGGCGGCCGCCGGGCCGGGCCTGTTGTTCGGCGTCGCGAAGGCACTGCTCGTGCCGCTGACGCTCGGGGCCGCGTCGCTGCTGACCGGGTGGGTCGCGGCGGTCGTCTTCTGGTGTTCGGCGCTCGTCGTGCTCCGCCGCGTGGCCGACGGCGACCAATGGCTCGCGCTCTTCGGTGCGGCCGCGCTGTTCCTCGGCACTCACGCCGGGTTCTACTCACACGTGTACGCCACCGAGGTCTTCGGCGACGCGTTGATTGCCGCGCTGTGGGCGCTGTCACTGACTCGCGTGCGATGGCGTGTGCTCGACGCGGCGGGTGTCGGTGCCTTGCCGGCATGCTCGCTGCTGGTCCGCGCACACGTCGTGCTCTACGCGTTGCCGGCGTTGTGGCTGGCCGTATTTGGCGTGACTGCCGTCGCCGCGCCGAAGAACGCGGTCAAACGCGCGCCCGATCATCGCGTCGGCGGTGGCTTTGCCAGTGACCGCTCTATACGGCTGATGTCGCCAGGATGGCAGCCACGGGCATCCCGCTCGCGATTGCGGTCGGCCGAGTACGCGTGGGTGAATCGTTGGATGACCGGTTCACTGCTGCATCCACCGTACGTTTACGGCGGCGCCGGCTTCACGTCCGTCGACCTGTGGCATCCGGAGCTCGCTGCCGTGCTCGTCCATCCATGGCACGGCCTGCTTTCGTACCATCCTCTCTATGCTCGTCGCGTTCGCGGCGCTCGCACTGCAGGCGTGGCGAGCCCGCGTGTGGCGGCCGCTCTGGGTGGTCACGCTTCTCGCTGCCGTCGCGCACGTCTGGGTTCAGGCCGGGTGGTATATCTGGTGGCTGGGCGGATCGTCGTTCGGAATGCGCGGCATGGCGCCGGCGGCGTTGCCGCTCGTTGCCGGCCTGATTGCGGCGATCCGTCAGGACGATCGTGACGGCCGCACGCGGGCGGCGGTGTGGGTGGGATTGACGGTGCTCGCGTGCGCCTGGTCCTATCCGTTGCTGCTGCGCGGATACACCGAATTCTTCTCGTGGCCGGCGCTGCTCGCGGCACAGCGCCCGGCGCTCGTCGCGATCCTCACCCTCTCAGCATTCTTCCTGTATGCGAGTGCGACGTTGCCATCACGCGCCGCGGTGACGTCAGTCACGGTACGCGCTGGCGCGGTCGCCGGCGTGCTGGCCGTTGCCGCGTACGTCGTGTGGCAGTTGACGATGGTTCCGGCGCTGGCCGCACGGCTCCTCATGGGACTCGTGGCGGCGGCGATGATAGGCGTCGCCGTCCACGTATCGCGTGATCGCTCGCCGCATGCCGATGCGTACATGGAGATCGGCCGCCTTGCCTCCGAGCGACAGAAGCCCGAGCCTGCGGGACGGTACGTCGGCGGGCCTGACCAGGCCCGCGCCACGGTGGTGCTGATTGCAGCGCTGGCCGTCTGTGCGATGCAAGCGATTCTGTTCGCCAGGCTGGCGATTCGAACCGAGCGGCAGAAGGCGTCGGGTGCACCGCCGCCCCGGTCTTTCGACTACGCCGGCACTTCACCCGTCGACGAGCTGCGCGTGACCTACGCTGAGTATCTGGATGCTCCGGGATTCGACCGATCGGAAGGCGGCGTTCCGCCGGTTCCTCGCCTGGCAGCGCATCGAGATGTCGAATCTGTCGGACGCTGACAAACGGATTGCTGATGCTGTCCGGCACCGGCTCGAGGCTGATTCGGCGTTCGGCGACGCGCTGATCGAACCGCTCGCCCGCGACGGGGATCGTGGAAATTATCGGTTCCGGCATGAGCGACGCGCAACAATCGCGAGCGCGGCAGCTGGCCTCCGGCGTACCGGGTGTGCAATCTGTGACGTTTTCGACCAACTGAACCGAGGCTCGCCCAGCGGGCCGCCGTCGGTTAAACTTCGCCGCATGAGCGACCCGGTGTACGAGATCTACGCGCTCAAATACGCTCATCACGACCGGCATTCGCGCGAGAACTTCCTGGTGGAGGACCCGCACGACGGGCCTCAGCCGCTGGCGTATTACGTCTGGGTCATCGCTGGCAACGACCGGACGATCCTCGTGGACACCGGTTTCGACGAAACGATGGCGCAGAAGCGCCGCCGCACGATCACACGTCCGGTCACGGACGGGCTCCGCGCGCTCGGCGTCGCCGCGTCGTCGATTGAGGACATCATCCTCACGCATCTGCACTACGACCACTGCGGCAACTACGACGCGTTCCCGCGCGCCCGCTATCACGTGCAGGACACCGAGGTCGCGTACGCCACCGGCCGGTACATGTGCCATCCGCTGATGCGGATCCCGTTCGAGATCGAAGACGTCGTCCGCTTGATTCGCAACGTGTATGCGGGCCGCGTGCGTGTTTCACGACGGCACCGACGAGATCGCGCCGGGGATTACGGTCCACAGGATCGGCGGCCACTCGAAAGGACTGCAGGCGTGCGCGTGACGACGCGGCGCGGTCCGGTGGTGCTCGCGTCCGACTGCTGCCATCTGTATTCGCACTTCACCGAAGGGCGCGTGTACCCGGTCACCTACAACGTCGGCGAAGTGCTCGAGGGCTATCGGACACTTCGGCAGCTTGCCGCGTCCGACGAGCACGTGATCCCAGGTCACGATCCGGCTGTGCTCGATCTCTATCCACCGGTGTCGCCGGAACTCGCCGGCGTGGCCGCGCGCCTCGATCTCGCACCGCGTCCGCTCGAAGTGATGGCGGGCGTCCGATGACACGGCGCGCGGCGATCCTGCTGGCGCTGGTCTGGGTTGGCGCGGTCGGTGCTGCAGGCGGAGCCCGCAGCGCACCCCCGCACGGTGCCGCATCCACCGCCGGCGCCGCGTCGCGCCTCGCCGGAAACGCGCGCGGCGAACGAGGCGATGCTCACGCAGTACTGCGTGACCTGTCACAACGAGCGTCTGAAGACCGGCGGACTCGTGCTCGATCCGCAGGCGCTCGGCGACGTCGCCGGACACGCCGACGTCTGGGAGAAGGTCGTCCGCAAGGTCGGCGCGGGACTCATGCCGCCGCAGGGAATGCCGCGCCCGCGCCTGAGGCGCTCGAACGCGTTGACCGGATTTCTCGCAGGACGAACTCGATCGCGCCGCCGTGGCGTCGCCCAATCCGGGCCGTCCGATGCTGCACCGGCTGAATCGCGCCGAGTACGCGAACGCGATTCGCGATCTGCTGCATCTCGACGTGGACACGGCGACGCTGCTGCCACCGGACGATTCGGCCTACGGCTTCGACAACGTCGCCGACGTGCTCGGTGTCTCGCCGTCGCTGCAGGAACGCTACCTCGTCCGCGGCGTCGAAGATCAGCGCGCTGGCCGTTGGCGACGTCGGCATCCGGCCGAGCAGCGAGACGTATCGCGTGCGACAGGACCTGTCGCAGAACCAGCACATCGAGGGGCTGCCGCTGGGGACGATCGGCGGCATCCGCATCAGCCACTTCTTCCCCGTCGACGGCGATTACGACATCAAGACCACCCTCTACCGCACCAACCTGAACATCGTCCGCGGCCTCGAGTATCCGAACGACTTCGAGATCGCGATCGATGGCGAGCCGGTGCATCACGTGACGATCGGCGGGCAGGAGGATCTTGCCGCGCTGTTCCAGAAGCCGACCGACACTGGTGATGCGGTCGAAGCGCGGATGCGCGTGAAGGTGCCTGTCACTGCCGGTTCGCACGAGGTGACGGTGACCTTCATCGGCAACCTGCCGGTCGAAGACACGCAGCGGCTCCAGACATTCCTGCGCAGCTCGGCCGACAACTTCGACTGGACCGGCCGGCCGCACATTCAGACGGTCGCGATCGCGGGCCCGTTCAACGTCACCGGACCAGGGCAACAGCGAGAGTCGAGCCGAAGTGTTCTCCTGTCATGCCCAGTGCGACGATGACGGAGGCGCGTTGTGCGCGCCAGATTCTGTCGCGGCTGGCACGGCGCGCCTACCGTCGGCCGGTAGGCGAAGCCGAGCTGAAGCCGATTCTGCAGTTCTACGACGAAGGGCGCGCGAAGGGCAGCTTCGACGCCGGCATCGCGCGCGGCCTCGAGCGAATCCTGGCAAGCCCGTTGTTCGTCTTCCGGGTCGAAACGGATCCCGAGCGTGTTCCTGCGGGCACGGCGTATCGGGTCAGCGACGTCGAGCTCGCCTCGCGCTTGTCGTTCTTTCTGTGGAGCAGCATCCCCGACGAGGAACTGCTCGGGCTCGCGGAGCAGGGTCGCCTGCGCAACGAGGTGGTCCTCGGCAAACAGGTGGCCCGCATGCTGGCTGACCCGCGGGCCGACGCGCTGATCACGAACTTCGCCGGCCAGTGGCTGCAGCTCCGGAATGTCCGCAGCGTGCAGCCGAATTCGGACCTCTATCCCGACTTCGACGACAACCTGCGCCAGGGTTTCCGCCGTGAGACGGAGCTGCTCTTCGACAGCATCGTCCGCGAGGATCGGCCGGTGCTGGAGCTGCTGACCGCCGACTACACGTTCGTCAACGAGCGGCTGGCGCGGCACTACGGGATGCCCGGGGTCTACGGCAGCCGCTTCCGCCGTGTGCCGATCAAGGACGAGGCGCGACGCGGACTGCTGGGGCAGGGGTCGATCCTGGCGGTGACGTCGCACGCGGAGCGCACGTCGCCGGTGCTGCGCGGCAAGTGGGTGCTCGACAATCTGCTCGGTCTGCCGGTGCCGCCGCCGCCGGCGGACGTGAACACCAACCTGCAGCCGAGTGGCGACGCACCCAAGACGTTGCGCGCACAGATGGAGGCGCACCGATCGAGTCCCGGTCTGCGCGAGCTGCCATCGCGTGATGGATCCGATCGGCTTCGCGATGGAGAACTTCGATCCGACCGGGAGCGTGGCGGTCGCGTGAGCCGGGCGGGCCGATCGACGCGTCGGGTCAGCTGGCTGACGGCACGAAGATCAACGGCGTCGTCGAGCTGCGCAAGGCGATCCTCGCGCGCCCCGAGATGTTCGTCGTCAACCCTGACCGAGAAGCTGTTGATTTACGCGCTTGGGCGGGGAGTCGACACTTACGACATGCCGGTCGTACGCCGCATCGTGGCGGACGCGAAGCAGGACAACTACCGCTTCGCGTCAATCGTGCGCGGCATCATCCGCAGCACGCCGTTTCAGATGCGGATGAAAAGGGAGACGTGATTCGAATTCAGAATTCAGAATGCAGAATTCAGAATGCCGAAGAAAGAATGCGGACTTCGGGCACGCCTGACTTAATTCTGCATTCTGCATTCTGAATTCTGAATTCGGTAACCACCATGTATGTGAGCAAGAAGTTCATCCCCCGTCGCACGTTCCTCTCCGGCATGGGTGTCGTCGTCGGTCTGCCGCTGCTCGAAGCGATGGTGCCGGCGTTCACGGCGCTGGCGCAGACGGCGGCACAGCCGAAGCCCAGGTTTGGTGCGGTCTACTTTCCCGAACGGTGCCATCGTCGAACAGTGGATCCCTGACCAGGTCGGCGCCGGGTTCGAGTTCAAGCCGATCCTGAAGCCGCTCGAAGCCTTCAAGGACCAGATGGTCCTCGTGACGAACCTGACACGGTCGCACCCGGGCAGCCAGGTCGGCGATCACGCCGTGAGCGCTGCCGGATTCCTCACCGGCGTCTGGCCGAAGCGGACAGAAGCCGAAGACGTCTATGCCAACACCTCGATCGACCAGGCGGTGGCGCAGCAGATCGGCCAGGAGACGCCGTTTCCGTCGCTGGAAGTCGCCACCGAGGACTTCACCGGCTATGTGGGCGCCTGTTCCCCGGGATTCAACTGCGCCTACCTGAACACGATTTCGTGGAAGACGCCCGTCGACGCCGCTGCCGATGGACATCAATCCGCGCGTGGTGTTCGAGCGGATGTTCGATGGCGGCTCGACCGCGGCACAGCGCGCGTCGCGGATGCGCGAGCAGCGCAGCCTGCTCGACTCGATTTCGGAAGAAGCGAACCGGTTGCAGCAGGGGCTCGGGGTTCGCGATCGCGCCCGCGTGTCGGACTATCTCGACAACATCCGTGAGATCGAACGGCGGCTCGAACGCGCGGAGGCACATGCGGCCGGCGACGTCACGTTCGATGCCCCTGTCGGCGTGCCCGACTCGTTCGAGGAGCATGTCGGCCTGATGTTCGACTTGCTGGCGCTGGCGTACCAGGCCGACGTGACACGGGTGTTCTCGTTCATGCTCTCGCGCGAACTGAGCCAGCGGACGTATCCGCAGATCGGCGTGACCGAACAGCATCACTCGGTGTCGCATCATGGCAACGACGCCCAGAAGATCGCGCAGAACGTGAAGGTGAACACCTATCACGCGACGCTGTTCGCCAAGATTCCTGGACAAGCTGCGTTCGACACCGGATGGCGACGGCTACGCTCCTCGATCACTCGCTCATCATCTACGGCGGCGGCATGGGCAACCCCAACCCGCACGCCAGCGATCCGCTGCCGGTGGCTGCGATCGGCGGCGCCGTCGGCAAGGGGCATCGCCACATCCAGGTCCCGACGCGGACACCGGTCGGAAACCTGTGGCTCTCGATCGCGAATCGATACGGCAGCGATCTCACGACGTTCGGCGACAGCAACGGCCGCGTCGACGAGTTGTTTGCCTGAGATGCGACCGCCGATTGCGGATCATCGTCGCGCGGGCGTTGTCGCGCCTGCGTCACCTGACTCCGGCGGGGCGCGCCGAAGCGCTGCGCGCGCAGGCGGCAGGTCCGCGAGAGCGAATCTGACAAGGCTCGCGCCATTGGCGGTACTGCTCGCGATGACGGTGACGCTGGCCGGTGACGGAGTCCGCCTGATTGACGCCGTGCGCGGCGGCGACCGGACGGCCGTGCGTTCTCTCCTGCGCGCGAAGGCCGACGTCAACGTCGCAGAGCCGGATGGCACGACGGCGCTGCAGTGGGCGGCGCAGGCCGACGACATCGAGATGGTGCGACTGCTTCTGGCGAACGGCGCCCGGGTCAGCGCGGCCAATCGCTACGGTGCCACCGCGCTCTCGCTGGCGGCGCTCAACGGCAGCGCGACGATGATCGAGGCGCTGCTCGCCGCGGGTGCCGATCCGAACACCGTCGTTTCGCGCGGGCAGACGGTGCTGATGACGGCGTCGCGCAGCGGCCATGTCGCCGCGGTCAGGGCCCTGCTGGATCACGGGGCGCAGCGTGGACGCGCAGGAGGACTTGCTCGGCGAGACCGCGCTGACCTGGGCAGCCGCAGAGAACCACGCCGACATCGTGGCGCTGCTGCTGAAGGCGAAGGCTGACCCGAACCAGCGATCGAAGTCGGTGTCGTGGCCGAAGGACAGCTTCGGTCTGGAGGGGGTGCCGACGTTCCTGCCCAAGGGCGGCTGGACGCCGTTGATGTACGCCGCGCGCGAAGGCGCAACGGACGCGGCGCGAACGCTGGCCGAGGCCGGCGCCGATCTCAACGCGGTTGACGCGGAGAAGACGTCGGCGTTGATACGCGCGATCACCAACAGCCATTACGACACGGCAGCCGCGCTCATCGCGGCGGGCGCAGATCCGAACCTCGCCGACAATGCCGGCATGGCGGCGCTATACGCGGCCGTGGACATGAGCTCGCTCGGCGAGGTCTACGGCCGGCCGCCGCGGCGCGTCAACGACACGCACACCGCCGTCGACATCGTCACGCTGCTGCTGCAGCACGGCGCTGATCCGAATGCCCGCCTCAAGACGCCGCTCCTGACGCGCGCGCACACACCGGGCGACCCGGTCCTTGGCGAGGGGGCGACGCCGCTGATGCGCGCCGCCAAGAATGGTGACTATCGTGCAATGGAAGTGCTCCTCGCGCACGGTGCCGACGTCACCACCAGAGATCAAGAACAACAGCACGCGTGCTGATGTATGCCAGCGGCCTCGGTCGCGGCACGAGCGCGTTTGCCGAGGACGTCGGCAGCGAAAGCGATCTGTTCCGCGCGGCGAAGCTGGCGCTCGAGTACGGTGCGGACGCCACATCGGCCAACGACCAGGGCGCGACCGCGCTTCATTACGCGGCGCAGTCCGGCCTCAACTCCGTCGTGCAGCTGCTGGCTGACTACGGCGCTGTGCTCGACGCCAAGGACAAGCAGGGGCGCGTGCCGGCGGATTCGGCCATGGGCGTCGGCGGCCGCGGCCGCGCCGGCGGTCCGCCGATCGTCCACAAGGACACGGCGGAGCTGATCAACCGTCTGATCGCTCAACGAGGTAGTTCACGATAACTTCCAACTCCCAACAGCTGACGCCAGTCCACCTCCCCAAACCTGATCGACGAACACTTGGGAGTTGGGGAAGCGAAAGACGTTGGGCGTTGGGAGTTGTCGAACAGGGAGCCACTGTTTGAGTTCATCGGGAGTAATCTCAGGCACTTCTGTTCGCACCGCCTCGGTTCTGCCGTGGTGGCGAGAGGTCACGCGCGATCAGTGGCGGGCCTTCTTCGCGGTCTTTCTCGGCTGGATTGTCGACTCATTCGACTTCAACATCCTGGCCTTCATCCTGATCGACATCCAGAACCACTTCACCGTCGACAAGGCGCTGGCTGGCGCGCTCGGGACGGTGACGCTGATGATGCGGCTGATCGGCGGCACGATCGCCGGCGCGGCCGCCGATCGCTGGGGCCGCAGGCTCCCGCTGATGCTGTCGGTCCTCTGGTTCTCGGTGTTCGCCTTCCTCAGCGGCTTTTCCACGTCCTACGCGATGCTGTTCGGACTGCGCGCGCTGTTCGGCCTTGGCATGGGCGGCGAGTGGGCCGCCGGCATGCCGCTCGTGCTCGAACATTGGCCGACGAAGTTGCGCGGTCTCGCCTCCGGTCTCATGCTCGGCGGCTGGTACTGGGGTTACCTGCTGTCGGCGGCGGTGTTCCAGTTCGTGTATCCGATGTTCGACACGCAGTCCGACATCGCCTGGCGCGCGATGTTCTGGATCTGCATCGTGCCGGCGCTGTTCACGCTCTGGATCCGCCGGAACGTACCGGAGAGTCCGGTGTGGCTCGCCCGCCAGCGCGCGATCGCCGAAGCGAAGCGCGTCGGGCGCCCGCTTCCCGATTCGCCCGGCTCGGTGGCGCGGATCTTCAAGCCCGACCTGCTCTGGACGACCGTGCAGACGACCCTGGTGATCGGGTCGTTCATGTGCATCTATTACTCGGTCAACTTCTGGTATCCCACGTTCCTTCGCGAAGGACAACGGGAGACGCTGCCGTATCTGGCGTTGTTCAACATCGGCGCGATCGTCGGTACCGCAGTGTGGGGCAGGCTGTCTGAGACGCGACTGGGCCGCCGCGGGGCGGTGACGATGACCGTCATCCTCGGCCTGGTGTCGCTGCGGTTTTATCTGTATTCAACCGACACCACGATGCTCATGGTCGGGGCGGCGATGATGGGGGCGTTCGGCATGGGTGTGTGGGGAATGGCCCCTGCCTATACGGTGGAGCGCTACCCGACGGAGACGCGCGGCGTCGGCCCGGGGTTCTGCTACCACGCCGGTGCAGCGATCGGGGCGACGATGCCGACGCTGCTCGGCTTCCTGCAGGATCGCGGGTTCGCGATGGTCAATGCCATGAGTGCCGCGATGGTGGTGTCGGCGCTGGTGGCGCTCGCGGCGATCTGGTCGGGACCGGAGACGCGCGGGAAAGTGTTCGATTAATCGTGAATCGTGAATCGTGAGTCGTGAATCGTGAATCGTGAATCGAATGGCGATGCTGCCTGGCTTTCCGATTCACGATTCATCATTCGCGATTCACGATTCCGCGGGAGCGTGCAATGCGTCGTGATGACATCGTGGAGTGCTGATCGCCGCCGCGTGCCTGTTTGTCGCCGGCACCGCGGCCCTGGCGCAGGGGCAGCGTGGCAATACGAGCGGTGTCGAGGTGGGCACCGTCCGGCGGACGAACCCGATCAACCCGGACGAAGTGCCGAAGCGGAAGAAGCCGGCGCCGAATCCGCCGCGGGGAACCTACAAGCCGCCGCGTACGCCATGGGGCGATCCGGACATCGCCGGCGCCTATAACAACAGCGACGAGAGCAGCATCCCGTTCGAGCGGCCGAACGAGTTCGCCGGCCGCACGCTCGACAGCTTTACCGCGACCGAGCTCGAACAGCTGACGAAGCAGCGGCAGGAGCGGACGATCGAGTCGAACCCGACGTTGAGCGAATTCCCTGGCGCGACGAGCCCGATGCACTGGTTCGAGAACTACTTCGCGGCCAACAGCCGCGCCTGGCTGGTGTCCGATCCGCCGGACGGCAAGGTACCGCCGCAGACTGACGAAGCGCGGCAGCGCACTGCGGCTCGCACTGCCGCCCGGCAGGGTCGTGGCCCGGCGGACTCGTGGGAGGACCGCAGCCTCTACGACCGGTGCATCACGCGCGGCGTCCCTGGCTCGATGATGCCGGCGATCTACGGCAACTCGTACCAGATCCAGCAGGGTCCCGGCGTCGTGACGATCACCTACGAGATGATCCACGATACGCGCGTCATCCCGCTCGATGGCCGGCCGCACCTCTCCAGCGGAATTCGTCAGTATCTCGGTGACGCACGCGGTCACTGGGACGGCAACACGCTGGTTGTCGAGACCACCAACTTCAACGACAAGGTGCCGTACCGCGGCTCGAGCGAGAACCTGAAGCTGATCGAGCGCTTCACGCCGCTCGGGACCGGACACGCTCGAATGGTCGGTCACCTTCGACGATCCCCACACGTGGACGCGGCCCTGGACGTTCGCGATGAACCTGATTCACGACGAATCGCAGCCGCCGTTCGAGTACGCCTGCCACGAGGGCAATTACGGGCTGCGGAACGTGCTGTCGGCGGCGCGCGCTGAGGAAGCCGCGCAACAGAAGAAATAGAACAACTCCCAATCCCCAACGGCTGTCGCTTGTCCAACTCCCAACCCGATGACGGAGCCACGGCCACGGGTGGACGATGGGGCATTGGGGATTGGGAGAACGAGAGCCGTTGGGAGTTGGGAGTTATCAGCGGGCAGTCGAGAGGAGACGAACATGAAGCGGTCAGGTGCGATGGCGCTTGCCGCCGCGCTCGCTTTTGGTGCGGTGACCGTCGGGGCACAAAAGCCCGCGGGGTACAAAGCCCCGCGCACCCCCTGGGGCGATCCTGACCTGCAGGGCAACTACACGAACCTGAGCGAAGCCGGCACGCCGATGGAGCGCCCGGCCGAGTACGTCGGCAAGAACATGAACGAGTTCAGCCGCGAGGAGCTCACCCGAGATCAAGAAGACGCTGGCGGCTCGAACGATCAACGCGTTTCTTGGTCCCACGGAGGCGCCGGACAACTGGTGGCAGCCGGCCTACGGACAGTTCGTCGAGAAGGGGTCGCAGCTCTGGTTCGTCACCGATCCCGCCGACGGGCGCATTCCGCCGCTGACTCCCGAAGCGCAGCAGCGGCGTACCGCCGCGGCCGCCGGCCGCCAGGGATCGCGCCTACAAACGCGATCACCCGGACTGGGTCACCGACTTGAACCTCTACGACCGTTGCATCACCCGCGGCTACCCGACGTCGATGTTGCCGACCATCTATGGCAACGCCTATCAGATCGTCCAGGGGCCCGGCGTCGTGGCCATCCGGATGGAAATGATTCATGAAACACGCGTGATAGCGCTCACCGGCCAGCCGCACCCGGGCAGGGACGTCCATCTCGACATGGGAGATGCCCGCGGTCATTGGGAAGGCGAGACGCTCGTCGTCGAGTCGACGAATTTTCGCGATCGCAGCGTCTATCAGAACTGCCAACGCCGACCGGCTCACGCTCGTCGAGCGGTTCACCCGCACGGGCCCCGCGACCGTGCGCTGGCAGGTCACCGTTGACGATCCGACCACGTGGACCAAGCCGTGGACGTTCTCGATGCCGCTGACGCAGGACGACTCGCAGCCGTTCCAGGCCTACGAGTGCCACGAAGGGAACTACGGCGTGCCGAACATCCTGAGCGCAACGAGGGCGGAGGAGAAGGCGGCGGGGCAGAAGAAATAGATCAACTCCCAACGCCCAACGTCTGCCACTCGTCCAACTCCCAAACGTTCGAATTCAGATGGTATTTGGGAGTTGGGAATTGGACGGGCAACCGCCGTTGGGAGTTATCGCTGGATGAAGGGGTTGGCCACATCCGCCGCCGTCGAGATCCAGACGCTCTTCACCTGCAGGTATTCCTTGATCGCCTCGTGCCCGCTCTCCCGGCCGAGGCCTGATCGCTTGTAGCCACCAAACGGCGACAGGTAGCTGACCGCCCGGTACGTATTGATCCACACGGTGCCGGCCTGCAGGCGTTCGGCCATCTTCAGCGCCCGGCGCATGCTCTGCGTCCAGACCCCCGCCGCGAGGCCGTAGGCGACATCGTTCGCGATTGAAATCGCTTCCTCGTCGTCGTCGAACGGGATGACCGCGAGGACCGGGCCGAAGACTTCCTCCTGCGCGATCCGCATCGCGTTGTTCACGCCGTCGAAAATCGTCGGTTCGACAAACCAGCCGTCGCCGCATTCGGGGCGCGTCGCCACGGATCCGCCCAGAACGGCGACGGCACCCTCGGCCTTGGCGATGTCGATGTACTTGAGGATCTTGTCGAACTGCGGCCGGTTGGTGACGGGCCCGATCTGCGTCTCGCGGTGCATCGGATTTCCCATCCGGGCCGTTTTCGCGAACGCGACGAGACGCTCGAGGAAATCCTTGTGGATGCTGCGCTGCACCAGCAGCCGCGATCCGGCAATGCATGTCTGGCCCGTCGCGGCGAAGATGCCGGAGATGACACCTTTGATCGCATTCTCGATCTCCGCGTCCGCGAAGACGATGTTCGGCGATTTCCCGCCGAGCTCCAGGCTCACCCGCTTCAGGCCGCGCGCCGCCGACTCGTACACACGCTGCCCGGTGGCGTCCGACCCGGTGAACGCGACCTTCGCGACCAGCGGATGCTCGATGAGCGGCGCTCCGACGTCAGGACCGAATCCGGTAACGACGTTGACCACACCGGGAGGGAAGCCGGCCTGCTCGACCAGTTTCATGAATTCGAGCACGCTGGCAGACGTGTACTCCGACGGCTTGATCACCACCGTGTTGCCTGCTGCCAGCGCCGGCGCCAGCTTCCACGTCGTCAGCAGCAGCGGTGAGTTCCACGGCACGATGGCGGCGACCACGCCCAGCGGTTCGTAGCGCGTGTAGTTGAACGTTTCTGCCTTGTCGGTCGGAATGACGCTCCCTTCGATCTTGTCCGCGAGTCCCCCGAAGTAGTGGTACCACTGCGCCATGTACGCCGTCTGCGCGCTCATCTCGGCGAACAGCTTGCCGTTGTCGCGCACCTCGGTCTCGGCAAGCGCGGCAGAGTGCGTCGTGATCAGGTCGCCGAGCCGCCGCAGCAACTCGCCGCGCCGCGACGCCGTCATGGTCCGCCACTCACCCGACATGAACGCCCGATGCGCCGCCCGCACCGCCCGGTCCACGTCCTCCGCATTCCCGCGTGCCACCGTCGCCCACGCTTTACCGGTAAACGGATTCTCGGTCTCGAACGTGGCGCCGGATGACGAGTCGGTGAACGACCCGTCGATGTACATCTGATAGTGCTGCATGTGAGGATTCAAATTCCCAACTCCCAACGGCTGTCGCTCGACCAACTCCCAAGGCTGATCCCGTCGTGAGTGACGCGATGGGGAGTTGGAAGTTGGGCCCGCGTCAGCGGGTTGGGAGTTTGCGCGCCGTTATACCTTCTGCTCCTTATCGACTTCTGCAAACGCCTCACGTGCGATGCGGAACGAGTCGACTCCTGCCGGGACGCCGCAGTAGATCGCCACCTGCATGAAGATCTCGCGGATCTCGTCGCGCGTGACGCCGTTCACCAGCGCGCCCTTGACGTGCATCTTCAGCTCGTGCGGCCGGTTGAGGGCGCTGATCATCGCCAGGTTCAGCATGCTCCGCGTCTTGCGCGACAACGCCTCGCGTCCCCAGACATAGCCCCAGCAGTACTCGGTCACCAGCTCCTGCATCGGCCGGTTGAAGTCGTCCGCGCTCTTGAACGCGTTCTCGACGAACTCCGCTCCGAGCGTGTCCTTGCGAATCTGCAAACCTTTGTCGAAGGTAGCTTTGTCCAAGTGTCCCCCGCGCGTGAATTTACGAATTGACGGATTTACGAATGGACGAATTTATCGAGGATTGATAAACAGCCGACGAATCGCCCAATCAATTCGTCAGTCCGTCAATTCGCCAATTCGTCAATTTCCCTGAGATTTGATTTCCACCCCCGCCCACTCCTCGACGACACGGGCGATGGAGGTGAAATCTGAATTGGCGCCGAACCTCGCCTGCGTGACGGCGAGCATCTGGCGCACGGCGGCACCGGCAACCATCGGGACACCCAGCGCCTCCGCTTCGTCGACGCACAGACGCACGTCCTTGTAGGACAGGCCCGTGGCGAAGCCGAAATCGAACGATCGGGTCAGCACCGCTCGCGGGAACTTGTCCTGCGTGGCGCTGTTGCGGCCGCTGCCGGCGTTGATGATGTCGATGAGCACCTTCGGATCGAGGCCGGCCTTGACGCCCATCACCACGGCTTCTGACGAGACGACCATCGCGGCGGCGGCGAGCAGGTTGTTGGCCAGCTTGGCCGTCTGGGCAAGGCCGGCTTTCTCACCGGTGAAGAACGTCTTGCCGAAGTTCTTCAGCACCGGCTCGAGCTCGTCATAGACGGTCCGCGGGCATGCCACCATGACGGCCAGCGTTCCCTTCACCGCGCCGGCGATGCCTCCGCTGACCGGAGAGTCGACATAGGTGATGTCCTTCCCGGCGAGCGCCTTCGCCACTGCGCCCGCCACTCCAGGACCGGTCGTGGAGACGTCGACGACGATGCGAACGGCGCTGCCGTCGATGATGCCGCCGGGTGCGAGCGCCACCGACTGCACGATCGCCGGTGTCGGCAGGCTGACGAAGACGATGGGCACGAGCGAAGCGACCTCGCCGGCTGACGCCGCGACCCGTGCGCCACGGGCGGCGAGCGGCGCGGTGGCGTCTGCGTTCGTGTCGAACACCACGAGTTGATGTCCGGCGTCGAGCAGGCGCGACGCCATCGGTCCCCCCATCCGGCCCACGCCGACGAAGCCGAGCACACGCGTATCGGTCAAGGAGTCCTCCCGCGTTGATGTGTAGAAGCCGGCGACAGTCTACAGGAGGGAACGGAGCGACGACGAGAGGACGGAGAAGGCGGAGAACGGGAGGAGATCGGGGAAAACGGGATCACAAACGGAGGAACGGCGAAACGGAGACGAACGGGGCTGCGTGTGACTCGCGTGACAGACGCCGACGGGCCGCCGAAGGCGGCGTGATGACACGAAAGGCCACAAACACAAGCCGGGTCTGAATCGCTTGGCGGGCTCGTGTTTGTGGCCTTTCGTGTCATCACGGCGGCGCGCGTACGCGCGCCGCCCGTCGGCTCAGCCCCCGTTCGTCTCCGTTTCCCCGTTTCCCCGTTTGTGATCCCGTTTCCTCCGTAGTCTCTGTGTCCCTTCAGCTCCGACCCCTCTTGACGATGTCGAACCGCAGTCCGCTCGAACCCTCGCCGCGCCCGGTGACTTTGCGACGTCCGATCCAGAGCACGCTGCGGCCGCTCGCATCCCGGTGCGTAGTTGAACGCGCGCGTGAGCTCGATGCCGTCGCGCGCCACCTCTTCCTCCTCGAGACGGAGGTAATCGCTGTCGACCGCGGCATTCGGATCGAGCCGCAGCAGGCTGCCGCGCGGATGGAACATGAACCCCTGCAGCCGGTTGTTATCCGACCCTTGTTCTGGAAGCGCGTGCAGGGTACGTCGGGCGAGCCGCTCGATCGCAAGTTCGAAAGCAATCGACTCTCGACGACTCAGGAACTGCGACCACCCGCGGACGCCGGTCGGTCAGGCGCTGGCGCTGAGCGGTCGGGCGTGGCATCGGGCCCGGGCTGTGCCTGCGCCGCGGTCAGGTTGAACGTATGCCAGTCGAGACGACCGTCGGCGTACTCGTCGGCCTCCAGTCGCAGCAGCGGTTGCGTGTTGTCGCACCATCCAGCTTCGGCAGCACCCGCGATGAGCTCCGTCGATCGAGAGGGGGGCCTCGATGCCGAATCCAGCGCGGAAAGCCGTGGAGGCAAGGCATTGTGGTCAACGCGAAAACGAGACCGCAAGCGATTTCGCGGTTGAGGTTGCCTTCCGCCGGCCACCGCAGATCGGTATCTAATAGGCCACGCATGCGTTGACATCACCTGCCGAGAGCTCGAGATCGCGGAGCGCCACATGACAGAAGTCGAAACGGGTTACGAGCCATTCAGCGATGAAGATCGCGTCTACGCCGGCTCACGCTATCGCGACGTCGTTGACGCGGTGTTCGCGAATCCTTACCAGCACGTGTGGGGGCGCGCTGGGGAACCGGAACTGCCGAACGACGTGGCCACGATTCGAAGCGTCTTTGGCGGACTGGTGTCGCACCTGTGGGACCGCCGCTTCGAACACGCGTCGGCGCGCGCGGTCGATTCGGGAGCAGACCTGCGGTGGGGCCCGGACCGGAAGGGGTTCCGGCGCCTGTTGCACCCCAACGGCGTCTGTTTGACCGGTCGGTGGCGCATCACCGAAGAGTCGCCATACTCCGGCTATTTCTCGCGCGGCAGCGACGCGCTCGTCGTGGCGCGCTATTCGAGCGGGGCGAGCGGTAATCGCCGCGGCCAGATCCGCTCGCTGGCCCTGGTCGGCAAACTGTTTCCCACGACGGATCCCGATCACGCGACACCGCTACGGACCGCAAACTTCATCACCCAGGAGGACATCGGTGGGGCGCGCACCACGTCGATCAACGACGCCGTCCTCCGGAATGCCCCCGATGTCACGGTATTCCGCCGCGGCCCGGCCGGCACGCTGCTGGTGAAGGTCGCTTCGGTCTTCCGGCGTGTGGATCAGGAACCGACCATCCGGCAGGTCTATCAGATCGCGGAACTGGGTAAGCCGTCCCACCAGCCCACACGTGCGCCGGCGTTCATGCAACTCCTCGTGGCTCCCCGGCATCCGGTTATTCCGGGCGAGGATCTCGACTACCGCGACGAGGTGATGGCGCACATCTTCGATCCTGGCGATCCGGCGCCGAAACGTACGCTGACCTTTACGATCAACGTCACCGACGAGGGAACGCACGCGCGGCACCCCGTTCCGGGTGCGGCGAACGTTCGCAAACTGGCGCCAGATCGGCGAGCTTACGTTCGACAACGCGGTGGCGTCATACAACGGGGACGCGGTGCTCCACTTCACGCATCCGACGTGGCGTCGAGATCGTAACGATCCGGCGACGGGTACGCGGCAGAACGGTATGAAGGTGAGTTGAAGAGGAGACCCGCATTGACGATTGACCAATTTGAACATTGAAGCATTGATGGGCGCGTATTGAGATAACTCCCGGCTCCCACCGACTGACGTTTGTCCAACTCCCAAACGGAAACTCCCAAACGGTCCCCCGCGGCCGCCTTGGGATGTGGGGGAGCGATAGACGTTGGGAGTTGGGAGTTGACTGATTTCCCCTTCCACGTCCCACCATGTTTGAGTATCGTTACGCGCCACCCGTGCAGGCCGGGCCTGCTTCGCGAGGCCCGGCCTGCACGGGCGAAGTGCCGCCACACGGCAGTGCGAGTCCGTATGGCCGGAGGAAAACCGTGGCAAGTCTTTTGGCATAGCCGCCAGCGCCGGCGGCGGAGCTGAGGGGCATGGATCAAGGCGATTTTCCGGAGCGCCAGACGGATTCGCGCTGCTGCTCAAGCGGATTAGAACGCCTCGGTCAAGGCTCTCGCTGTGGAGGAACCATGCGTGTATTCGCAGTCGTCGGAATCGTTGCGCTGCTCGTGAGCGGAACCATGCGAGCCCAGGCGCCTCCGGCCGGGGCGGCGCCCACCACTGGTGCGATCACCGGGCTGATGCACGCCATCCACGCCACCAACAATGTCGACACGACGCTCGCGTTCTACACCAGGCTGTTCGGCGTGATGGGGCAGGTGCAGCCATTTACCAATCCCAACGTTCCGATCCTGACGAACTCGCCCGGTGTCACGCTGCGCCTGTCGATGCTGCGGCTGCCAAGCGACGAGCCGCGCGGGATGGGATTCGAGCTCACGGAGTTCTCCAATGTCGAGCGACACCCGGCGCAGCCGCAGGTCTGGGACCCTGGCGCGCCCCACATGAAGTTCCTGGTGAAGGACATTGCGCCGGTGATGACAGCCATCAAGGCGAACAACGTTCCGATCATCACCAGGTCGAAGGCGCCAGTGAAGGTACAGACGCTTCTCGGGCCGGCCACCGCGATCATGGTTCGCGATCCTGACGGGTACCTCGTGGAGGTGCTGCAGGTGACGCCGCCGGCCGGAGCGCCGGACGGTAACCTGATCGGCTCGATGCCTGGCGAGACGATTGCCGATCTCGAGAAGTCTCAGAAGTTCTGGCGCGACATCATGGGGCTTCACGCCACCGGCGATCAGAAGTTCGCCAGGGACAAGGCGATGCTCGATTTCCTGGGCCTGCCCGACGGCGCCGAGTACCGCATGACGAGCGGGCTGATTCCGGGAAGCCAGGTACGGATGGAGTTCATGGAGATCAAGGGTGCCGGGGCCGGTAAGCCGTTTTCGCTCCGCGTGCCCGACCCGGGATCGTCCGGCTTTGCCATCCGCGTGGCCGACATCGAGAAGCTGCTGCCGCGGCTGAAGGCGATGAATGTGCCGGTGCTCTCCCGTGACGGAGCGCTGGTCGAATGGGATCCACGTACGCGCAATGTGTTCGTCAAGGACCCGGATGGATTGAACCTGGAACTGGTCGGCACGCTGCCGGCGACGGCGTCGAACTGATGACCATGTCGCATGTGCGGGAGCGAACGCTCCACCTCACCGGTATGGAGGACTGATGATGAACGCGATCAGATGGGGTCTGACGACACTGGTGGTGTGTGCGGTGGCGCTCGCCACGACCACGCTGTTCGGCGAGGACAATACCGCGCGTGAGGCGAGAGACCGCGCCGAGATCGAGGCGCTGATGTGGAAGTACACCCGCGCGCTCGACAGCGGCGATGGCGCCACCTACGCGTCCACATACACCGCTGACGGTCAGTTCGGCGCCGGCGGCAACCCCACCAAAGGACGCGACGCGCTAAGCAAGCTCGTGGTGCAGCGCCCTGCCGCAGGTGCACCGGCACGTCCGCCGCTCTACCACATGGAGCTGAACCACTGGATCGAGTTCGCGGACAAGGACCACGTGCGCTATCACGCCTATTACCTGACGGTATCAGGTGCACTCGGCCAGGAGACACCGGCGCGCATCGTCGCTGCCGGCCAGAGCCTCGACACGATGGAACGCGTGAACGGCAAGTGGCTGATCAAGACGCGGGACGTCGCTGCGAAGGAGTGATTAGATCAACTCCCAACTCCCAACTCCCAAAGAGCCAACTCCCAACGAGCCAACTCGCAGGTCGCGCAGCCGGATCCAGAGTTGGCAGTTGGCGGTTAGCGGTTGGGGGTTGGGCGTTGTAATCGCCCTACTGATGTTCTCCGCCGTCCCAGTTCGTTCCCACCGTCTTCCCGAAGGAATTCCAGCCGCTGTGCGAGACGTAGATCTTGCCCTCCGTGCTCGAGTGAACGGCGGCAATCAACTCCCGGCCGGCGTCGCGTTTGCCCACGAATCCGAGAGCGCCGAGCGACAGTGCCGCCCTGATGATCGCCGGATCTGTCAGGGCCGTCACGAAGACGATGCGCGCCCCGGGGTGCTCCTGCAGAATCATGCGCCCGGCTTCGAGGCCGGTCATCACCGGCATGTCGATGTCGGACACGATGACATCGGGGTGATGTGTTCTCACCGCCTGCACCAGCTCCGCGCCGTTGCCGACGACGGCCAGCAGCTCGCACTCGTGCTCCAGCAGCATCTGCAGGCGGGTTGCCATCAGTGCGCTGTCTTCGGCGATCACGATCGTTGGTCGATTTCCGGGAGGGCCGATCATCGGCGCGCTCCCACTGCCTTCGGCGGCGCAGAAGCGAGTAGACATCTTGATGGGATCCACCTTACGCAGCGCGCGCGGCTGGAGCCATCGGCAGTGTTACGGAGCGGCGGCCCGGGAAACCCACGGGGCCACGCGGCGGGGAACTGCGGCGTTATTCGGGAACGATGCGCTGCTTGATGGCGAAGCGGACCAGGTCTGCCGTGCTCTCCACGCCGAGCGTCCGCATCAGCTGATATTTGTGGTCCTCGACCGTGCGGACCGAGATTCCGAGCGCGAATGCGATCTCCTTCAGCCGCTCTCCCTGGGCGATCCGCCGCAGCACTTCGCGCTGTCGCGGCGTGATCTTCGGTCCGGCAGCGGCGTCGGGTGCGGACAGGTTCTGCAGCACTTCCTTCGTCACCATCGACGTCAGGAATGTCCGGCCGTCGAGCACGGTCCGGATCGCCGTCAGCAGTTCCTCGCCGGCAGCGTGCTTCAACAGGTATCCAGACGCACCGGCACGGAGTGCCTCCGCCGCCAGGCGGGCCTCGGTATGGATCGTCAGGAAGATGAAGCGCGCTTCGCTGCCTTCCGCTTTCAGCTGACGCATCGCATCGATGCCGCTCATGCCCGGCATGGTCACGTCTGCCACGACGATATCCGGGTGCAGGCGCCGGGCGGCGTCCGCCAGTTCCACGCCATCGTGCGCGATGGCGACGACGTCGCCGATTTCCGAGATGATTCGCGCCAGTCCGTCCGCCACCATCGCGTGGTCGTCGGCAAGGAGGATCTTAGGCCGCATGTGAGACACCCATCGGGAGAGTGACCGAGAGCGTGGTTCCGGTGCCCGCGTGGCTCTTGACCTTCAGGTCGCCGCCGAGCAGACTGACGCGCTCGTTCAGGCTCAGAAGCCCGAGCCCCTGGGGTTTCCGTCCCGCCGTGAATCCGCGGCCATCGTCGGCCACCTGCATCGACGACGAGGCCGTTGCGCTGATCGAGCGACACCGTGACATTGCGCGCGTCCGCATGGCGTTCGACGTTGCGGAGGGCTTCCTGGGCCACGCGGTACAGGCACAACGCGATCGGATCAGGCACATCGCACCAGCGGTCGGAGACGTCCAGGCGGCAGGCCAGTTTCGCGACGTGCGCGAGCTCGTCGCACCGTGACCGCAGCGCTTCGACCAGGCCGACGTGCTCGAGGATGCCGGGATGCAGGTCGTGCGACAGGTCGCGCAGGTCGGTCGACAGCGACGTGGCGGCCTCCTGCAACGATCCCAGTTCGGATCGAAGCGGGTCCGAGGAGCCGGCCATCCGCTTCGCCCCGCTCAGCGCGATCGAGAACGACGCGACGCGCTGGCCGATGTCGTCGTGCAGGTTGCGCGCGATCCGCGCGCGCTCCTCTTCCTGGGCGTTGATCAGTCGCCCGGTCAGATCCCGGAGCTGCGCATAGCTTTCGCCGAGGGCGCTCTGAGCGCGTGCGCGATGACGGCGCTGCACGAGGATCCCCGCGATCAGCAGCGTCTGTGAGGTCAGGACGGCGACCGTGGCGATCACCGTCCTCTGGTAGTCGCGCCAGAGGCTCGGTTGGCGGAACAGCACCGTACTTCCCGCGGGAAGCCGCCGCTCGGCAACTTCCCACCGCGCCAGCTGGCGCGCGTCGAAGACGGCCGACGCATGGCGTTGGGCCGGAATCGTGATCGTCTGTGACGGTCCGTTGGCGAGCCGCGCCAGCGCTGCCGCAGCGAGCTCGCGCCCCAGCATTCTGGTGCCGAACAACAGCGCACCAGTTGCGCCGCTGCCCATGTCGGACGGGTTGATCGAGAACACCGGACGGGTGGTGGCACCCGCAATGAGCTTGACCGCCTGGTCGGCTTGAAACGTCCGGCCGTCAGCGTCGACCTGAAAACCCATCAGGATCGGGATGGTGTCGTCACGCAGTTCGGCCACCTGCTGCAGGATTGCGTTCATCGAGAGGCCGCCGAGATCCTGGACCGCCAGACCCTGCCGTTCGATCAGTGCCAGGTACGCTTCGTCCCGGTTTCGTTCAGCCCGTGATGAACCGCGAATGACGGCAATCCGTCTTGTGCCCGGCACAACGGAGGTGATGAGTCTGAGGAACTGCGGAAAGTGGTCTTCGAGGATGACGCTCGAGACCTCGGGGTGTTCGGTGGCGAAGTTGGCCGGCAGCGGACCGAACCCGCCGTAGACGATCGGCACGCGAGCCCACGGCCCCGGGTCGTGGCGCAGGAGCAGATCCAGCGTCTGTGACTGCGTCGCGACCAGGACGTCGATAGGCCGATCGCGATACTTCTGCAGCAGCCATCCGTGGAATGCGTCCGCGTACTCGGGTCTGTCGCCGAAGCGGACCATGTCGAAGAACTCCCGGAAGAGGAGAGTCCGCGACGCGGCGGTCGCCAGCACCTCGCGGACTCCCTCGTAGATCTCCTGGACGTACGGCTGGGCAGGGTCGTCACCCGCGAGCAGCACGATGCCGTTTTCCCGCGACTCCGCCGGCGGGGCCGTCCCGGCCTGAACCGGCGCGGTGGCGAGCGCGACGGCCAGCACCAATGGGAGCGGTACGCCTGCGACCATGTCCCAGCCGACCGTCTCATGTTGCCGGTTGCCCAGGCCATGCGTTTCCGGCGTGTTCACCGTGGTACTCGGCGTTTACGGGCCTTTCCGTCCGGGCTCGGTGTCGCGTATCCAGAAGCGGGGCCCCGGACCGGCCCGGGCGACACGGTCGCCAGGGTTGGCCAGGCGGCACTGCTGCAGCGACAGGCAGCCGCAGCCGATGCATTGCGTGAGCCCGTCCTTGAGCCGCTCCAGTTCCGCGATGCGCTCCTCGATGCGGCGTGTCCAGCGGCCGGACAGCTTCGCCCAGTCGGCCCGCTCGGGAACGCGATTGCTCGGCAGCCGCTCGAGCTCGCCGGCAATCTCGTCGAGTGACAGCCCGATTTTCTGCGCAAACACGATGAACGCGATGCGGCGGAGCACGGCGCGGGGAAACCGGCGATGACCGGTGCCGGTGCGCTCCGACGCAATCAGCCCGCGTTGCTCATAGAACCGCAGGGCCGAGGCGGCGACGCCGCTGCGGCGGGCGACGTCGGCGATGGTCATCGGTCGCGACATTTCCACTTGACTTAAAGTTAACTTTAACTTGTAGGCTGGTTCCAGTCAACGTTCGTCACCCAGGAGACCGGCCATGAGCCACCCACCGCTTCACGCGTACAGGATTCTGATCACCGGCGGCACGTCCGGACTCGGGCGCGCCCTCGTCGCCGAACTGATCGGCCGCGGCGCGCATGTCGCCTTCGTCGCCCGCCATGCCGATGCCGTCGAACGCACCGCGCGGGCGTTTCGCGCCAGCCACGGCATCACCGGCGATGTCGCCCGCAAGGAAGACGTCTACCCGATCGCCATCCAGGCGCTTGGCCTGCTCGGTGGCGTCGACGTCCTCGTCAACAATGCTTCGTCACTCGGGCCGGTGCCCCTCGTTCCACTCGCCGATACCGCGTGCGAGGACCTGGAACTCGCGCTCGCCACGAACCTGCTCGGGCCGTTCCGGCTGACCAAGGCGCTGCTCGGGGCGCTGGCGTCGGCGGCCCGTGACGGTCGACGGCCACTGGTCCTCAATATTTCGAGCGACGCGGCGGTAACGCCGTACGCGAACTGGGGCGCCTACGGCGCCAGCAAGGCGGCGCTGCAGCACTTGAGCCGCATCTGGGATCAGGAACTCGAACCGGAGGGGGTGCGCGTTCTCTCGATCGATCCTGGCGACATGGATACGCCGCTTCACGCCCTCGCCGTGCCCGACGCCAGTCGGGACGGCCTCAAGCCTCCGCAAGCCGCCGCCCGCGAGATCGCGGAGCTTATCGAAGCCCATGTCGCTCCACACGCAAGTGAGCGGACCGACACCAATCCGTCGATCGTCGGACCCTTCGTCGAGGTGCGGTGATGCAAGCAGCCGCTCGTCCGATCATCGCCGCACGCGAGGGACGGCTCCTCGCCATCACCCGAGCAGGCGTGTCGCATCTGCCGCGAGCGGGGTTTCCGTCGCTGCTGCATCCGGACGACCTTGTCGTGGCCAACGACGCCGCAACACTGCCCGCGAGCCTGGCCGCGACGCACGTGCGAACCAGCGCGCCGATCGAAGTGCGGCTGGCCACCCGCCGCTCGCTGGATGCGCGGGGCGTCCGTCGGTTCGTCGCGGTGGTGTTCGGAGCCGGCGACTATCGGACGCCGACAGAAGATCGGCCGTTGCCGCCACGCCTCGAGCGGGGGGATCAACTGCAGTTCATCGCACCACGCGCGTCAACGGCAGGACACCGTCCGGGCGGCGCATGGCCTGCGCCCGCGCGTCGGACCGGCCTCTCGCCAGGTGAGCACACGCTGATCGCGCATGTGGTGAACATGTGTGGTCATCCCCGACTCGCCGAACTCGAATTCAGCGGGACCGTCGATTCAATCTGGCAATGGCTGGCGACTGCCGGCCGGCCGGTGCAGTATGCCTATGTGCCGGACCGGCTGGAGATCTGGGATACCTGGACGCGCGTGGCGGCGCGTCCCGTGGCGTTCGAACCGCCGTCGGCCGGCTTCCTGCTGGACTGGTCGATGTTGAAGGCCATCAAGGAACGAGGTGCCCGATTCACGACGATCACCCACGCGGCGGGTCTCTCGTCGACCGGCGATCCCGATCTCGATCGCCGCCTGCCGCTCGACGAGCCATACGAGATTCCGCCAGCGACCGCCGACCTGATCGCGCGGACCCGCGCACGTGGCGGCCGCGTCATCGCCATCGGCACGACCGTCGTGCGGGCGCTGGAATCCGCGGTCGCCGATGACGGGAACGTCCAATCCGGTGCCGGTCTGGCGACGCTGCGGCTCGGACCACGCTCGCACCTGGCCGTCGTCGACGCGATCGTGTCGGGGATGCACGAGGCTGGCACCAGCCATTACGAACTGCTCGAGGCGTTCGCCGATGAATCGATACTGCGGACGATGACCGCCGAAGCCGAGGCCCGCGGCTATATGGGGCACGAGTTCGGGGATTTCGTGTTCGTGGAGCGGAGGGAGACGGAGGCAACGGGAGCGGAGGTTACGGGGGAAGCGGGTTTACAAACGGGGAAACGGGGGAACGGGGACGAACGGGGGGAATCGAGGCTGGTGGCGTGTGTCGCGCTGCCGCCGTGGCCCGCTTCGCGGGCCGCACCGGGCACGCGAGCGAGGGAAACACAAGCGGCTCGTTGAGCGGGGTGCCGCTTGTGTTTCCTTCGCTCGTGTGCCCAGGCCGCCGGAGGCGGCCGGCGGCAGCGCCCCCGTTCGTCTCCGTTGCCCCGTTCCCCCGTTTGTGATCCCGTTGCCTCCGGCCTCTCCGTCCCGCTTCCTCCGCCGGCTCCGTTCACCCGATGTGTATCTTCCGCGGGAACTGCGAATTGTCCTCGAGGAACGTCTTCTTGCGCGACAGCTCCGCCGACGTCGGCTGAATCGCGCCTTTCGCATCGATGGCGCGCGACACGATCGTGTGATCGCCCGGCGTGGCGCCGTCCCATTTGTAGGAGAACAGCTTCCACGAGAACTGCGTGTTCGACGGGTCCAGCGTCGCCTTCTGCCACGGGCCTTCGTCGATCTTCACTTCGACCGACTTGAGCGGCGTACCGTCGTTCAGCACGAAGCCGAGGACCTGGTGGCTGTCGCCCTGCTTTCGGACGCGGGCGATGACCGACTTCAGGTTCATGTGCGTTACTTCGGTCTCGACGAACTGGGTGTCGGCGTCGGTCAGTTCACCGCTGCCGCCGACGGCGCGGACCGTGCGATACCAGCGCGCCTGGAAGTTGCCGAGGAAACGGTTCTCCTGCAGGTGAATCTCCGAGACCCATTTCACGTTGGCGACTCCGTACCAGCCCGGCATGATCAGGCGCAGCGGCGCACCGTGATCGCGGTCGAGCGGCTTGCCGTTGAGCGCCCACGCCAGCATCGGGTCCGGCTTCATCGCGTTCTCGAGCGTGATGCTCCGCGCGAACTGCTGCTGCACCTTCAAGGTGTTCTGCCGGAACACGACGTCTTCGTTGCCTTTGTCGGCGCCAAAGAACACCACCTCGCGGGCGGCATCGTCGACGCCGACGCGGCGGAGCACGTCGCGGAGCCGGACGCCGGTGAACTTGCCGTTGGACGACAGCCCCTGGATCGCGCCGCCGCTGTTGCCGGAGCACTCGTAGCCGTTCACCAGCTCCACGGATCGCATGCCCTGCAGGTCCGCCAGCGAGAGCTCGGTTGGCTTGGTGACGAGTCCAGTGAACTTCAGCTTGAATGTCGCGGCGTCGACTTCGGGCCGGTTGTAGTGCTGGATGAAGAAGAACTGATCGTTGGGCGTGATGCTCCCGTCGATCGTCCGGATGTCCAGCATCCGCCGGGCGCCGTTGGCCGGCGCGGGAGTGAAGGTGGCGGGAATGTCGGTGAACGGTACGTCCACGTCACCCTGCGCGAGCGCTGGTAGTGCCCATTCGGGAACGAGGGCGAGCAGCGCGGCTGCAGCCGCTCCTCGCCTCAACGTTTCCCGCCGTGTCATGCCTGTGTCCACGCGGTCACCTCAATCGATCTTGATCTTGCGGCGGAACTGTTGGTTTTCGTTGCACACGAACTCGATCAGCTCCTGGTCGGGCAGGATGCGCTGATCCACTCGCACGGTCCACGGCCTGGTGTAGGACTTCGCGTCTTCGACCGTCATGTCGATCTGGAGATGTCCGAACGGTGGGTCGTCGAAACCGCTCGGTGATCTTCGCCTGGCCGCTGTAGGGGCTGCCGTTGACGTCGAGCCACCCATCGTTGGGGCTCTCCTCGGCGCCACGCAGGTTGTTGGTTTCGACCACCAGATCGTTGCCCTCCCAGTGCCCGACTGAGTAGCCGTACCACCAGGGTTGGACGTCGCCCGGCGCCGGCAGCTTGCGGCCATCGGTGTAGATGTGCCGGATGCCGTAGTTGGCTTCGTATTCGATCAGGATCAGCTGCGGGGTCTGGATGATCTTGCGCGGCTGCGGCTGCATGTGAAACTGCAGGAATCCCATCGGCAGGCAGTTCGCGTCCGGGTTGTCCTTCTGGATCACTGCCATGCGCTGCTTCTTCAGGTCCGCTGCCCACGGCGTGTACGGCAGGCCCCCCTGCATGTTGGCGCCAGCTTCGAAGAACGTCGCGACCGGCGGACCATTTGGATCGAACGGGAATCGTTCCGTCGGAGGTTCGAGCTGTACGCCGCCGCGTCCGCCGCTGAACGCGGCGTTGCCATTTGCCGCAGCCGGTGCCGCCCCGCCACCGGGCGGACCGCCGCCGGCCGCCGGCGGTGCACTGTCTGCTGGAGGAGCCGCACTCGGCGCGCCCCCGCCGCCGGGCGCCTGGCCACGTCCGCCCTGACGTCCGGGACCACCCTGCCGGGGCGGACCACTCTCCGCCCGCATCCAAACCCCCGACAGATCGGGCTTTCCGTCGGCTGTTCGCGGCGTCGGGGCGTCCATCTGGACGTTGCCTTGCGGATCCCGCGGCGCGCCGGCAGCGGGATGTTTCGGCCACTGTGCCCCGATCGCCACCGAACTGGCGACGACCAGCACCGCGACGACACCAAGTCCCCTCGTCATTCGCGCAATCCTACTTACGCGTTACTCAATGCACAATCCTCAAGCCTCGGGGCACGGCGGCGATACAGGCTGCCCGCGCGCGCAGGGCGATCCTGTCTCAAGGTCCATACTGGAGCTCGGACGGGCGGAACAATTCTGCCATTGCCGCGGCTGACGCCGGCTCCCTGATCTGCACGGCGAGCGCCTGACGGTCGATGTAATCCGACGCTTTGATGCGCGCCGCAGCCTCGTCGAGGTCGTACGAGCGTGTGCCGCGGTTGCACGTCCGGCCCGAGCAGCAGCCAATCCGCGCCCGCCTGGCCGAAAGGCATCCCGACGCTCCCGGCGTTGACCAGCCGGGTCGCACCGATCCGGCGATCGAAAACCATGTGCGTGTGACCGCACACGATGAGCGGCACATGCAGCGGATCGAAGAGGGCACGCAAGCGAGACTCACTGGTCGTCGCGAGGACGATCTCGTTGTGGTGTCGTGGGGTGCCGTGACAGAAGAGCACCGGCCCGATGGTGTCGATGTGGAGTGTCAGCAGCATCGGCCAGCTCGCCAGCCACTCGGCTTCCGTTGTGCGCAGAGTGTGGCCGGTCCAGCGGACAATCGCTCGTGCGTGATCGGGGAGCCGCTCGAAGTACGAGCCGATGCGTTCGGCAAAGACGGCGACCTCGCCGTTGCCCTGGATGAACGAGACGGGACAATCGAGATCGAGCAGACGGGCCAGCGTCTCGCGGGGCATCGGCCCCGGCACGACATCACCGCCTACCACGATGTGATCGACGCCGGCGGTCTGGACGTCCGCGAGCACCGCGTCAAGAGCCGGCAGGTTCCCGTGTATGTCGTAGAGTGCGGCGACGCGTTTCGATGGCATTGTGCGTAGGGACCTGTCGCGCCGCCCGCGGCACAACAGCGGGGAGTTACTGCAACGCAGCGCGCAGGCGCGACGCCGCCAGCGCCAGCGCTTCGCGGCCCATCGGGATGGCGCCGCAGAACGACATGAAGGCGTGGATAGTCCCCTCGAAGCAGCGGTACTCCGCCGCCACGCCGGCCTGCCGCAAACGGTCGGCGTAGGCCTGGCCTTCGTCGCGCAGCAGGTCGCAGCCGGCCGCGATGATGAGCGCGGGTGGCAGGCCCTTCATATCCGACGCCAGCAGCGGCGACACTTTGGGATCGCTCGCCTCCGACGAACTGGCCAGATACAGGTCGCGGAACCATTCCATCTCGCGGTTCGACAGGAAGAAGTCGCCGCCGCCGAACTGCGAGCGCGAGGGTGAATTGGTGAGCGTGAAGTCGACGAGCGGGTAGAACAACGCCTGGAACGCGATGCGCGGGCCACCGCGCTGCCTGGCCAGCTGACAGACGACCGTCGCCAGGTTACCGCCGGCGCTGTCGCCGGCCACTGCCAGGCGTGCGCCGTCACCACCGATTTCTTTGGCATGCTCGGCGACCCAGGTGGTAGCGGTCACCGCATCCTCCACCGCCGCCGGAAACTTGTGCTCGGGCGATTTCCGGTACCCGACCGCCACGACGATGGCGTCGGCGTTCTGGCAGAGATACCGGGCGGTGGGGCTATGCGTGTCGAGACTTCCGGCGACGAAGCCGCCACCGTGGAAGTACAGGACGACCGGCAGCGCCCCACGGTGCTCGCCCGACGGCGTGTAGATGCGCACCGGTATCGACAGACCGCCCGCATCGATCGTCCGGTCGAGGACAGAGCCGACTTCGAGTGGCGTGCCCGCGAGCATCTCGGAGTTCGCTCCGATCATGGCGCGCACTTCCTCCACCGGGAGCTCGTACAGCGGCTTGCCCCCGCTGTCGCGAACCTGCGCGAGGAACGCGTCGGTGGCGGGATCGATGACTACGCTCATGTCGCTATGCCTCGTTGACGAGATCGAGGAAGACCCACTTCTTGCCTGTGGCGAGCCCGGACAGCTCCCGGCCGGCGCCACGGAAGACGAGCGGTGCCGAGGTGATGTGCTGCGTACCGGCGTGCATGTCGCGGAACAGTCGCTGGATCGTGCCGGCGCGGAGCGCAATCGTTCCGGACGACTTGTAAACGAACTCCGCTACGTCATGGCACGACCACGTGATGTTGGCCATGGCCAGCCTCATCAGCGTCTGTTGACGCGTGGTCAAGGGATGCCCGCCGTTCAACGAGTCGCTGATACCGCTCCAGGTGTCGTGCACCAGGGCGCGCGCCGACCGGTAAGTGGCTTCCGCCCTGGCGTACTGCTCGTGAAACGATTCGCTTTCGGCCAGTGTTCCCGTCCGCCCGACGCCGCCGTGTACCTTCTTCGCCAGTTCGTCGAGCAGGCGTCGTCCGACGCCCGCGGCCCATCCCGAATGCGCCATCGCCGCGAACCCGATGATGCCGAGCGTGTAGAGAGCTCCGCCTCGGAGCGGCGCTTCGGTCACCGCGAAGTGCGTATACGCATCAGGCACAAAGACGCTGTCGATCGTGTAGTCGATACTGCCGGTGGCGCGGAGGCCGAGCACGTCCCAGTTGTCGATCAGCGTCGCGTGGCCCACGGGCAGCACGAAGATGCGTGGCTCGCCGGTGGTCGTGATGACGCCGAGCGTATGGATATGCGTTGCGTGCCTGATCCCCGACGCGAAGCTCCACGAGCCGCTCAGGCGAAATCCGTCGCCGTCCGGAACCGCGGTGCCGGGACGCGTGCCCTGCCCCGCGATCACCGGCAGCCGCTCGCCGCCGAACAGCTCATCGACGGCCGATGACTGGAGGTATGCCGCCCCTGTGCCGATCGCCAGCGCCGCGGCCATCGTCACCCAGCCGGCGGACGGATCGCCGTAGGACACGTTCTCGATCGTCTGCAGCGAGGCAATCGGATCGAGCTCGAACCCGCCTTTGACCGCGGTGGGCGTCCACATCCCGAGGATGCCTTCGTGGTGCAAGGCGTCGACGACCGGCTGCGCCAGGTATCCCTGCCGATCGCCGGCCTCCGCGTGCTCGTCGGCAATCGCGCCGACGACCTTCGCGCGTGCAGGGAGATCCGTCATTGCTGAAACAGCCATCGAATTTGCGATTTGTGATTTGTGATTTTGCGATTGTGAACCGTGAACCATGAACCGTCGTTCACGATTCACGATTCACGATTCACGACTGCTCTACTGGTGGAACCGGCCGACCACCACGGCCTTGCCCAGCGCATGCCCGTCGATCGCCTTCATCACCGCGGCGCGGGTGTTCGCCGCGTCCTGCGGCGTGCCGGCGGGGACGTCGATCTTGGTGTCGAGGGCGAACAGCTCGAACGTGTAGTGGTGATACGGTCCCGTTGCCGGGGCGCCTGGTCCCATGTAGCCGGCAGCACGAAGGCTGACCTGGCGCATCCCGTCCGGCGATTCGGCAACCGGCATCACTCCCTCGGGGAGACCTGTCGACGTCCCGGGAATATTCCAGGCGAGCCAATGGGTAACGTCGAGCGTGCTGCGCTGAAGCGCGACGTCGGGGTCGTGCATGAGCAGCACGAAGCTCTGTGTCCCCATCGGGACCTGTGTCCACTTCAGCTCGGGTGAGACGCCCATCTGGCCGGCGAACTTCGCCGGGATGACGCCGCCATCCTCGAACGCCGTCGTGGTCATGACCAACGGCGGCGCGGCTGGTCCGCGTCCTCCGGCTCCGCCACCGCCCCGACCCTGCCCACCACCTGGTGCGCCGCCGCGTGCCGCGTCCTGCGCCGTCATCACCGCCGCGCTGAACGTCAGCGCGATGGCAATCGCGCCGGCTCCCAACATCTTTCGTCGCATGTCCGTACCTCTCGAGAACGAGTCAATGACTGAATGGCCAGGCCCGCGCCGCGGACCGGCCGATGATCGAATCGCGCCGGTGATTCTATCGACACCGTCCGCAATTCACCATTCATCCCTGTCGCCGGCTGAGCGAGTGCTCCTCCTCCGTGATGAGCCGCGCTCCCGGACGGAAGGTGAAGTAGGCATACGCCCACTCGAGCATGACGCTGACGCGATTCCTGAAGCCGGCGAGATAGGCGATGTGCACCAGCACCCAGGTCCACCAGCCGATCAGGCCGGTGAGGCTGAAGCGGCCGAAGTCCGCGACGGCGCGGTTCCGGCCGATGACCGCAAGCGCTCCCTTGTTCCAGTACCGGAAGGGTTCACGCGGCCGCCCCGCCAACGTGGCCAGAATCATCCGCGCTGCATGCGTGCCCATCTGGTTGGCGGCGGGCGCCACCCCCGGAACATAGTCGGCAGCGCCTCTCGAGCGCGGTGTCTCAGCAGTCTCGTTACGCGGACTTGACAAGGTGCGCGCCACGACCGGCGCTGCGCGCGGTGAACTCGGGGCCGAATCACCTGTGGACCGAGCCGTGTCAGGCTCGTTAGGCCGCCGTCGCGACATCGGTGGCGCGGCGCTCGACGTGATATCGACCGCTGCCGCAGCGTCGCCGATGACGAACACGTGGGGCATGCCGGGGATCGAAAGGTCGGGTTCGACGAACACCCGGCCCGCGCGATCGACCGGAACGCCCAGCGTGCGGACAAGGGGCGATGCGGCATTGCCGGCAGCCCAAAACACCGTCCGCGTCGGAATTCTCTCCTCGCCGGTGTACACGCACTCGGTGGTGATACGTGTGACCAGGGCGTTGGTGCGGCACTGGACGCCGAGTTGCTCGAGATCCGAGCGCGCGCGTGCGGACAGCGCTTCTGGAAAAGTCGGCAGCAGGCGAGGCCCGCCTTCGAGCAGCAGCACGCGAATCGACGCGGGGTCAACTCGCCGGAAATCGGGACGCAGCCCCTTCGCGGCAATCGTCGGCAGCACACCCGCCAGCTCGACTCCGGTCGGTCCACCGCCGACAATGACGAACGTCATCAGCGCCTTCTGCTCGTCCGGGTCGATACTTTCCTCGGCGAGTTCAAAGGCCCGAAGAAATCGATGCCGGATATGGCGTGCGTCTTCGAGTGTCTTCAGGCCCGGCGCGATCGGTTCCCACTCAGGATGCGCGAAATACGAATGTCGTGAGCCGGTCGCGACGATGAGAAAGTCGAACCGGACGCCGGCCGCGCCGGCCTGCACCGTTCTGGCAACCAGGTCGACCGAATCGACGTCGGCCAGGAACACGGTCGCGTTGCGCTGGCGCCGAAGCAGAAAGCGGATGGGGACGGCGACATCAGCGGGAGAGAGCACGCCCGTCGCGACCTGGTAAAGCAGGGGCTGGAAAAGATAGTGGTTGGTGCGGTCGATGACGGTGACGTCCACGTCCGCCCCACGCAACGCCCTGGCGGCCGACAGTCCGCCGAAGCCGCCTCCGATGATGACGACCTGGGGGCGTGGTGTTGCTCTCGTTTCTTGCTCCATTCCACCTCGCTGCTGGTGCCCCGATCGAAGCGTTCTGATCCGCGTTTGCGCGCCAGCGCGCCAGCGCGAATCCGTATGGCGCTCCGGAAAACCCCCTTGATCCGCGCCCTCGGCTCCGCCGCCGGCGAGGGGCGGCTATGCCAGAACACGTGCCACGGTTTTCCTCCGGCCATACGGACTCGCATTGCCGTGTGGCGCGGCGTGAACCAGCTACCGGCCACCGCTACCAGCTCCCAGCTAGTCCCGAGCACCATGACACGGCCACAACACTAGGAGCGTAGCGCACAATTGGAGTGTGCCCCCTCCGCTAGCAAATGCCGTCATCTGGTCGCGCCGGGCGGCGCGCGCCGTTCTCATCCTGGTGATGGCGATTCTCACCGGCGTCGTCGTCTTCGGCTACTTCTACGGCAAGGCGATTCTTCCGGACCCGCGCCCGCCGCTCCAGGCCGGGTGGCCCGCCGTCGTCGACGTGCTTGCGGGTGATGGGCACCTCGGAAGCACAGACGGCACGGCAGTCAGCGCCCGTTTCTCGGACCCGTTTGGAATCGCAGTCAAGGCGGACGGCACCGTGTTCGTTGCCGACGCCGGAGAGTCGCAGCGGATCCGCCAGGTGAGTATCGACGGCACGGTCTCCACCCTTGCCGGAAGTGCCGCGGGGTACGCGGACGGTGTCGGCGCTGCCGCCAGATTCGAGACCCCATCGGGCCTTGCGCTCGGGAGTGACGAGGCGCTGTACGTTGCGGACACGGGTAACAACGCCATTCGGCGCGTGACCGCTGGAGGAGTGGTGTCCACCGTAGCCGGAGGGCGAGGTGCCGGCTACCGTGATGGGATCGTCCTCGACGCCCTGTTCAATGCACCGGTTGGTGTTGCCGTCGAACCATCCGGACGCATCATCGTTGCCGACACCTACAACGATCGTATCCGCGCCATCGAACGTGGCGGGTCAGTGACGACGATCGCCGGCTCAGGGCAGCAGGGACTGGTCGACGGTCCAGCACTCGACGCGCAGTTCGATACGCCGTGTGGGCTTGCGGTCGATGGCGCCGGCAATATCTTCGTAGCCGACGCGGGCAACGGCGTGATTCGGAAGATCGATGCGTCTGGAAACGTCTCCACCGTCGAGCTCTCACCCCTGGGTTCTTACCTCCTGCGACCGCTCGGCGTCGCGGTCGACGAAGACGGTGTGATCTATGCCACTGATGATCGTGGTCGCGTCGTCGAGATCGCACCCGGCCGAGGCACGCGCGTCCTCGCCGGCTCGATCGCGGGATTCGCGAACGGGCGCGGTGAGTCCGCGCGGATGCGGGGCGCCGCGGCCATCGCCGTTGCCGGGCGCGGTCGACTCGTCGTCACCGACCCGCGCAACGCGTTGATCCGTCTCGTATCAGCGGTCAGCCAGGCCGACGTCCGTCCGCCCTCGCCGCCAAGCCTGGCGCCGGTCTTCGACGAACGGCTGTTTGCCGCGCGGCCACTGCTCTGGCCGGCAGACCCGATGGAGGGTCCGCACGAAATCACCGGCACGATGGGTGAAGCGAGAGGTGAAGAGAACGCGGGACGATTTCACGCCGGCCTCGACGTCCAGGCGCCAGAGGGGACACCGGTCAGAGTCGTGCGCGACGGTGTCGTCACGAGTCCGGTGGCCACGTCCGACTTCGGGACGCTGAACGAATCGCTCCGCATCGGCCCCGTCGCGTACGTGCACCTGCGCGCTGGCCGTACACGTCGCAACGATCCGCTCGCCGACACCCGCTTCGTCACATCGCGCGACGAGACCGGGCGCGTGAAGCATGTGCGTGTGAAGCGGGGCTCCCGCTTCACGACCGGTGAACCGATCGGAACCGTCAACGCATTCAACCACGTGCACCTGAACGTCGGCTGGCCGGGCGAGGAGATCAATCCGCTGCGGCTCCGGCTCGTGCAATTCCAGGATGGCGTCGCACCGACGATCTCTGCTGTCCACCTGCTGACGCTCGACGGTCACCGCCTGACTGCGCAGCGACGGGCTCCCGTCGTGGTCGATCAGCCCGTGCAGGTCGTCGTGGACGCGTGGGATCAGTCGGACGGCAACAAGCCGACGCGAAGACTCGGCGTGTACTCGCTCGGATATCAGATTCTGGACAAAAACGGCGTGCCGGTCCCGGGTTTCGAAAAACCGCGTCAGACCATCCGGTTCGATCGGCTCTCGCCGGAACCCGACGCGCCATCGCTCGTCTACGCGTCGGGCAGCGGCATCCCGTTTTACGGTCGCCGCGCCACGCACTTCCTGTATGTAGTGACGAACTCCCTGCAGGGCGGACGAGCGGCCAAGGGTGTCTGGGATCCTGCCGGTTTGCTCCCCGGCCGCTACATCGTCCGCATCACCGCGCGTGACTTCAGCGGGAACGAGGCTACCGCCAATCGTGACTTGTCGGTGGTGGTGGCCGATCGGAAATAGGTGGTACACGATAACTCCCAACTTCCAACGTCGGTCGTTTCTCCAACTCCCAAAGGAACCCGCCGGGACCTTCGGCGCTGGTCGCGGGCGACAGATTCTTGGGAACTGGTTGGGCGACAGAGGTTAGCAGTTCGGAGTTATCGCGAGGCTCAGTCTGCAACCGGGATCTCGGCGCTGTCGATCACGAGCACCGGAACTGCGGACTTCTGTGTGTCCAGCTTCAGCCCGAGTCGCTCGCTGATGATCGTCGTCATCGCCGGGCCGTCGTACTGCGGTGCGTTCGGCGCAGGACCCGCAGGGAGGTTGATGCCGGCCTGTCCGGCTACCCGCCGCAGGATTTCCATGTCGAGCGGCAGTTCCAGCTCGAAGTCGTAGTTACCAGTCAGTCCCGTCTTGTCGACCACCTGCCGCCCGGTGAACTGTGTGACCAGCGAGACCAGGTTGGAGATCGGCTGTCCCATGCCGCGAACCATGAGCTGCGGGGGAGCACCGTTTGCTCCGGGCGTCGGCATCGGGACGATGCCGCATTTGACCTGCGCCATCGCTGACATGGCGTTGGCCGGGTTGCGGCGGATTTCTTCGGCCAGCTTCTGCGCCTCTTCCTGCGCGTTCGAGCAGTCGGCTGTGGAGGGCTTCAGGTTCGGACCGAGCTTGCCGTCCGGACGGGCCAGCATCAGGGCGGAAACGGTCATCTCGCGTGTTTCCGTGTGCGTCTTCAGCTTGAAGCGGTCGGCGAGCAACGCCTTGAGCCGTTCGCGGAGGGCGTCCTCTGAAACGACGGCACCGTCCTCCGGCTTTGCCGTGATGTCGAACTTGGATGACAGCTGCCACGGCGGTCCGCCGATGATCTGATCGTCCTCGAGTTTGTAGGCGGCACGCACCAGCAGCCGCAATGGCAGGTTGGTCGCGCGGATGCTGCCGCCGGAGCCGGGCAGGAGCATCGGCACCATGGTCAGAGGATTCGATGGGTCCGGCGGCGCGCTCGGCTTGATCGACGCCACCTCGAAGGTGAGCGGCGCCGGCGATTGCGCGTGGAGGGCCGACGATGCGGCGCCACTCGCAAGCGTGATCACGACGCCGAGCCTCAGCGCAATCTTTGTCATGGGCTTCATGGGAATCCTTGCCCGTCAGAGGACGGCACAGGCGGCGACCAGGTTCCGGGGACCGCGGAATCTTATCAACTTCCCCGTCTCGTTCCGAAACGTGGATGGAGCCGCGATATGGCGCAGGTGGCGTGGCGCAGGTGGCGCACGGATGTCTGACGCGGCACAATCAAGGCGTGAGTGTTTACGGCATCAGCGTGAACGACATCGATGGCACGCCGCGCTCGCTGGCCGACTTCCGCGGCAAGGCCCTGCTGATTGTCAACGTCGCCAGCAGGTGCGGGTTCACGCCGCAGTATGCCGGCCTCGAGTCGCTCTACCGTGAATTCAAGGATCGCGGCTTCGCGGTGCTCGGGTTTCCCTGCAATCAGTTCGGTGCGCAGGAGCCGGGCAGCAACGAGGAGATTGCCAGCTTCTGCAGCAGTCAGTACGACGTGACGTTCCCGATGTTCGCCAAGGTCAATGTCAACGGACCAGCGACGCACCCCTTGTTCCGGATGCTGAAGACGTCACGGAAAGGACTGATGGGAACGGAGTCAATCAAGTGGAACTTTACGAAGTTCCTGGTCGATCGGGTGGGCAACGTGGTGCGGCGATACGCGCCTGCAGATAGCCCCGACACGATCCGCGGAGATATCGCCGCTTTGCTCGCGACTGACGAAGAGTAGGAAGTCTCCGTCGATTCAGCGCTTCGTCAGTCCCGCTTCCCTCGTTCGCGGTCAGCGTCGGCGAGACCAGCCCTGTTCGTGCCGGCAGCGGTCGATCCCGGTGCGCCGGCGCCATCGGCCAGGCCCGTCTGCCGTTTGACCGTGAATGCGTTGAGGATTTCCCGTTCGAAAATCCGAGCCCGCTCTTCCAACGTGAGACCTACGACGTCCGGCTTCTTTGAGTCGGGCTTGTTCTGATCGGACATGTGGCTACCCCTGTGGCGACCGCGCCCAGACGCCCGCTTCGACCTCGCGGATGAGGCCGGAGCTGACCAGCCGGTCGAGAATTCGCTCGGCTACGGCGCGCGGAACATGCAGCCAGTGCTGCAAGGATTCCCGGGTGACCACCGCATATGGATTGCGCACGATTCCCGCCACAATGCTGCGGACGAGCTCGGCGCGTCGTGCGGTATCCCGGCGATCCATATCTGGTTACACAGCAACGTTGGTGCCTGCATGCCCGAATTGTTTTCCGGGCGCGGTTCTGGTCAGTCGCTTTGCCAGCCACCGTTGACACGGCTGAACTGCTGGTCATCGGTCAGAACGAACGTCCGACCATCCCACCTGCGATTTTCCACCTGAATCCGGTCAGTGGCCACGCGTATGACGTTGAAACCGTTCGCCTCGCCGCGGAGGCGCGTGGACGTGGCAGTCGAGGCCTCGACGACAACCGCACTTCGTCCACCGGTGTTGTAGCGCTGAGCTGAGTGCCCGGTGTAACTGGCGTGGAGGTGGCCCGTGAGGAACACATCGATGCCCGCAGCGGTCAAAGTGTGGAGCGGGGCGGTCGCACCGGCCCCGTCCGGGGCATCGAACGGGTGATGCGCCACCAGGATTTTCACCATGAGCGGCGGCAGGGCACGGATCGACGACTCGACCCGCCGCAACGTGATGTCGTCGACGCGGCCACTCTTCCAGGTGCCGGGATTCGCCGTGTTGATGCCGGCGATCCACGTGATCTCGTCCGTATGTGTGGGCGCCAGATCGGCGGTTACGAAGCGGATGTAGCCTCCCAGCGGGTCGAAGGCGCGCGCCATGACGTTATACAGCGGCACGTCGTGATTGCCGGGCACGACCAGGTGAGGTGACGGAAGCCGGTCGATGAACGCGCGGGCTGCGCGGAACTGCGCCCGGCGGGCACGCTGGGTGAGGTCGCCGGAGACCGCGACGACGTGCGGCGCGAGCGCCCACACGGCATCGTGCAGCGCGTTGACGACGCGGGCATCAACGCGCCCGAAGTGCAGGTCCGAGAGATGGACGATCACACGTGACGGAGTCGAAAGCACGATTACTCTTGCTGGCGCCGGACCGCGACGCGCAGCGCGCCCGGCCTGGTGCGGAAGCGCAGCGGCGTGCGCAGCGTGACAATCTCGCCGTCGATCGCGATACCGAGGCGCGGGCGCCAGGCGTCAATCGTCACGGCGGTCGTCTCGAGCGCTTCGAACTGTTCGAAGCTGACCAGCCTCCCCAGGAGCGTCGCTCCGAGCACACCCATCACGCCGCTCGCGCTCAGCTCCGGCGCCGTGCACACATGCAGCAGTCCCTGATCGAGCGCGGCACGTGATCCGAAATCGAGTCCGCCGAGCTGATACCGGTTGTTCCCGACGAACACGAACGGCGTCCTGACGGTCGCGGCGTTACCGTCTTCACACTGGATGGCGACTTTCACGCGCCGGTAGCGCCGCCAGACCGTCCAGGATGCCGCGACCATCGCGCGCCATTTCCGCTGCCCGCGGCGTTGTCGCGCCTCCCGTTCCCAGACGAGGCGCGGATACAGCCCGACGCTGGAATTGTTGATGAACGTGCGGCCGTTCACCTCGCCGACATCCACGCGTGTTTCCGTTCCGTCGATCATGGCGTTGACCGCTTCGGTGACGTCGAGCGGGACGTGCAGATCCCGGGCGAAGTGATTGAGCGTCCCGAGCGGCAGCACTCCCAGAACCGCGTTGGTCCCAGCGAGCACCGACGCCACGCTGCTGATGGTTCCGTCGCCGCCGCCCGCGGCGACGTGCGTGCTGCCTCGTTCGAGGGCGGCCCGGGCCGCCCTGCCCAGATCAGCGCCGCGGCAGATGTCGACGTGCAGCTCGACTGCACGATTGCCGCAGATGTCGCGAACGCGAGCGGCAACGTCCGGGGCGTCGTCACGAGACGCGTTGAGAATGACCGAGAGTCGCACGCGCGGATAGAAGCGGTCCGCGTGCCAACTCCCGGGGCAGATTCGTCGCGCGGGCGGTCAGCGCCCCGCTTCTGGCGTAGCGTCTATCGTCCGGTCATGGCGCGCAAGGCGGCCGCAATCGTCTCGACGGCTCCATCGGCCATGGCGCCGGCGCTTTCAGCGCTGCGCCACCCGACGAAACCATCTGGCCTGACCAGCGCTGCGCCATCCGCGCCAATACCGTAGGCGTCGGACAGGGCGCGATCGGGATCCTCGAAATCGACGCCGGCGCGGTAGCCGGCGAACCTGACCCGCGCACGCGACGCCGCTGCTGTTGCCGCGGAGCACCAGGCACCGCCATCGCGGGCGGCGATCAGCGTGAAGCGCGGTTCACACAGATCGAGCGTAGACAGCCGTTGGCCATTCCGGGCGATCCAGAGGTGCGGCGCGCGCGTGCCCGGCCGGCCGCGCGACTCGCGCGGATGTTCGTGCGCCGGCGGGGCGCCGCCGCATACGGCACGCGAGTCGTAGGCGTAGCCCAGTTCGACGTCGAGGTCCCCGGCCACCGGCTGCATGCCATCGGTGCCGATGTACGGTGCCGTCCGCGTGACGTAGCGTGAGTACGCCTGCTCGGTCGTGAACACGCCCACGGGTCGGCGCTCGACGTCGTAGGTTTCGAGCAGAGCGTCATCGGCTTCACCGTGAAGCACCATGGCGAGCTTCCACGCCAGGTTGTGCGCATCCTGCACGCCGGTATTGCCACCGAACCCGCCGTTCGGCGGCATGGCATGGGCGGAATCCCCAGCCAGGAAGACGCGGCCGGACCGGAATCGGGTCGGCCACCTCCGCCGAGGCATTCCACGGCATCATGTTCTCGATCGTGATCGGGACCGCGTCGCTGCCGAGCGCGATGCCCACCAGTTCGCGCGCCCGTTCTTCGGTCAGGCCGGTGGCGACGTCCGTGATCGGGTGCGCCGGATCGCCGAGCGCATTGATGGCCAGAAAGCCCCGGTCGAATGGCTTCTCGAACCGGAAGAACCCGCGCAGTGTCGGGTTGTTCACGTAGATCACGCTGAGATTGCGGCCGCGCAGCAGGCCCGTGACATCGGCCCGGAAGTAGATCGTGATGCTGCGCGAGAAGGTGCCGTGGCCGTGCATCGCAATGCCGAGCCGATCGCGGGTGCGGCTGTGCGCGCCATCGGCGGCGACCATCCACGGGGCGCGCACCACGGCTTCCTCGCCGGAATCACGATGCCGCAGCGTGGCGGTGACGCCGGACTGGTCCTGGGTGAACGAGATGACGTCGGTGGCGAACCGCAGGTCGGCGCCGAGCTCTTCGGCGCGTTCTCGCAGAAGCGGTTCGAGCAGGCTCTGCGAGATGAACACCCGCTCGCACGGACTGACGTCGCGAATCCCTTCGTTCAGGTTGGCGATGAAGTGGGTCAGTTCGCGGCCGTTGAGCGTGTCCACGGCCATGATGGCGCCGTCCTGCACGAACTGCTCGCCCGACTTCTCGCGAACAATCTGTTCGATGCCGACGCTCCGCAGGATCTCCATGGTCCGCTGGGTGATCTGCGCCGCGCGCGGGTGGATCGCGGTTCCGCGGTGATGCTCCACCACGGTCGCACGGACACCCTGGTGGGCCAGCAGCAGCGCCGTCGACATGCCGACCAGGCTGCCGCCGATGACCAGAACATCACATTCGTGATTCATGATTCGTGATTCTTGAATCGTGAATGGTGAATCATGAATCGTGAATGGTTGTTAATCCTGATTCGTGAGCTCCGGGGTCGCCGTCTCTCCAATCACGATTCACGATTCACGATTCACGAATCTACTTCGTTTCGTCCCACACGACCTGGGCGTTGTTCTTCACACTGTCGCCGAGGCCCGCCGAGTAGCCGGGATATTTCGCCGGCACCTTCCAGCCGGCAGCGAACTGGGCGACGGTCTGACCGCTCATCTTCGCGGCGCGGACGGCGTCCACGAAGTCACGGATGAAATCGGCGTAGGTCTGGAGGTCAGCCAGGGTGGTTTGGGCGGGGGTATGACCGTTGATGAGCGTGGACACGTTCATCGCCGCCAATCCCTTCGCCGCCGCGGCCACTGTCGCCGGGTAGGCGACGCCGCTGCCGCCGTTGTTGCGGTCCATGATCGGCAGCCCCTTGTTCGCGAAGACGTCGCCGACGTGCGCGATGCCCAGGGCGGGGAAGATCACGAAGGTATCGCCGCCAGTGTGGGCGCGTCCGTAGTAGCGCAGTTCGACCCGGTCGTTGCCTGTGCCGATCGTCAGCTCGCGCGTGTACGTCCGCTTCGGCAGTCCGCGTCCACCGTGCTCGGAGTAGATGTTGTTACTGGGAGACGAGGCCAGGCCGTAAACCTGCTTGACCTGCTGCATGGCCAGCTTCGCATTGGCGTGCGTCACGATGTCGACGGTCGGCGGGAACTCGACGTTGCCGTAGGCATGATCGAAATGCGCATGCGTGTTGATCAGCGTCGTTACCGGCTTGCTGGTGACCGTCTTCAGCTTGTCCAGAATCAACTGGCCCCAGCCCGGGAGCCCGGAGTCGACCATCACCACGCCAGCGCCGGTGACGAACGCGGCGACGTTGCCGCCCGCCCCGCGGATGACGAACAGGTTGTCGCGCACCTTCTCCACGCTCAACGCTTCGAGCGACGGCTTCTGCGCGAGCATCGCGGCAACCGGATCGGCGGGAGCCTGCGGCGCCGCATGCAGTCCGATCGCGACGATGGCGGTGACGACGAGCCCGGCGAGCAACGGTGTACGTTTCATGAATTTACGAATTGACGAATTGACGGATTGACGAATTGATTGTGGAATTGCCGACTGCTGCGCACTCGGGGTTTGACGAGCCCAGGTGGTGTATCCCGTCGCCGGCGAAGGGCCAGCTCCTCGCCTCCGCTGACTCCAAATTCGTCAATCCGTCAATTCGTCAATTCGTCAATTGCTTCCGTCGAGCCCGAACGCGAGCAACACGTTGCCAGGCCGGCCGGCGATGCCGCCGTATCCCGAGTTGATGAACAGCATGCCGCCGGCGACGATTGGACCGGCGCCTTCGAGGCTGGCGCCAGCGGCCTTGACTCCGTTCACCGTCTCGAAATCCTTGTTCGTGTCGTAGACCCAGATCACGTCGCCGTTCGCCGTGTTGTAGGCGCGCAGGCCGCCGTCGATCGAGCCTGATAACACCGCGCCAGGAATCAGCGTCGTCGCGCTGCCCTGGGCGGCGCTGCAGCCGCGACCGCCCTTGCACAGGACCGGCTGCGGCGGTGCGGACCAGACGATCTCACCGTCGGCCATGCGCAGTGCCTTCAGCCCCCCCGGCGTCGGTGACTGCATGTCGCCGACACCGATGTACGCCGTGGTCCCGTCACTCGACGCGCCCCACTGGCCGCCGAACCCGCTGCCGCGGCCGATGCGTGTCTGCCAGACGATGGCGCCTTCGTTGTCGGGATCGAGGGCGAATGCCATGCCCGACTTCTGCGGCAGGACCAGGCGATCTTTGCCGTTGACCGTGACCAGCGTCGGCGGGGCGGAAAAGTCGAAGTCGGGCCCGAGTGCCTCCGGACACGCCGGGTTGCTGCCGTCGTTCTTCTGCGGGCAGCCCATCGTCCAGCTGTCACCCGGTGTGGCCTGGCGCACCCACTTGATGACGCCCGTGTTGATGTCGAGGGCGAGCACCGCGTCGGTCGTCTTCTGGACCGGGTCGGCATAGCCGTTGCCGGTGGCGACATAGACCATGCGGCGTTTGGGATCGATGGTCGGTGACGACCAGATGCCGCCGCCGGCGGGGCCGAACATCTGGACGCCGTCCTTGTTCACGCCGCGCGCTTTGTTCGGTTCGACGGTGTAGGTCTTCCAGATCACCTTGCCGGTGTTCGCATCGAGCGCGTTGACGCTGCCGCGGAAGGTGCAGCAGGCGTAACCGCCGCGCCCTCCCTGTCCCTCTTCACTCAGTCCCTGCACGCCAACGTAGATGCGACCGTCGTGCACGGTGGGGGCGCCGGTGATCGCGGCGGACGCGTGTTCGTCCACCTTGGTCACCCAGAGTTCCTTCCCGCTGTTGGCGTCCACGGCGTAGATGTTGGCCTTCGAATCGCCGAAGTAGACCGCGTAGCCGCTGGCGCCGCGCGCCTTGTAGGGTGCCACCGAGAGCGCCGTGCGGACGCCGGCTCGTGCCTTGAAGGTCCAGTACGAGCAACCGGTCTTCATGTCGAGCGCGACGACCTCGCTGTTCTCGTTCGCGGCGAAGACGCGTCCCCCGGCGACCGCCGGCTGACCGCGCGCGGCCGCCACGTCGTGATAGCCGAAGGCCCATTTCAGTTTGAGCTTCGGAAGGTCGGCCGCGGTGAGCCCGCCGGTGGGCGCGTAGCGGGCGTTGGTAATCGCCGCGCCCCAGCCACTCCATGCCGGCCCTTTGGCCGGATCCGTCATCGCCTTCGTGGTCGTGCAGCGACCGACGGTGGGATTCATCGAGTTCGCAGCGACGGTGACAGTGCGGCCGGTGAGGAATTCGGCCACCGCGACCTTTTCCGCATCGGACAGCGACGAGCCCTGCACCGTCATCTTGCCGTTGACCAGCGCGTTGACGATCGCCTCCGGCGACATCTGGCGGAACTGGTCGGGCGTCGGCGCCTTGAGGGTGTTGTCCGGTGAGTGGCAGGTGGCGCACGAGCGATTGAACACCGCCTGACCCGTCGCGGCCGCCTGGCCGCCGGCCGGCGGCGGTGCCTGCGGGGCCTGAGCCGAGCCGGCCACGGTGCCCAGCGCGATGAGTAATGCAGCAAATCCGGTCCCGAAGCGCATCGAGCCTCCGCCAATCGTGAATGGTGAATCGTGAATCGCGAATGAAAGCGCCGGTATGATACCGCTGGTCCGGCTGGTAGAATTCCCCAACTCGTGATTCACGATTCATGATTCACGATTCACGATTTCCAAGGAGTCCAGCATGGTCTCGCTCGAGGTCAATGGCAAGAGATACGACGTGGATGCGAGCCCCGACATGCCGCTGCTGTGGGTGATCCGCGAGAACATCGGCCTGACCGGCACGAAGTTCGGCTGCGGGCTCGGCCAGTGCGGCGCCTGCACCGTGCACGTGGACGGCACGGCGGTCCGGTCGTGCTCGACGCCGGTGTCCACGGTCGCTGGCAAGAAGATCACGACGATTGAAGGGCTGTCGCCGGCGTCGAATCATCCGCTCCAGGTGGCCTGGATCGCCGAACAGGTGCCGCAGTGCGGCTACTGCCAGTCCGGTCAAATCATGTCGGCGGCGGCGCTCCTCGCGAAGAACCCGCGCCCGAGCGATGCCGACATCGACACGGCCATGGCCGGCAACATCTGCCGGTGCGGCACCTATCAGCGCATCCACCGTGCGATTAAACGTGCGGCTGGCCAGCGCGCGTAAGGGAGGTCTCCGATGGACACGACCATGACCAGCCGGCGCACCTTCCTGAAGACGGCCACTGCCGCGGGTGGTGGACTGATGATTGGCGCGTATCTGCCGTCGCTCGGCGCCGACGAGGCGACGCTCGAGGCGGCAACCGCGTTCGAGCCGAACGTCTGGGTGAAGATCACGCCCGACAACAAGGCGCGCATCATGCTCTCGATGCTCGAGATGGGGCAGGGCGTGATGACCGCCATGCCGATGCTGCTGGCCGAGGAACTCGATCTCGACTGGAACGACGTCACCACCGAGTGGGCACCGGCCGACCGCCGTTACGGCAATCCGAACTTCGGCGGCTCGCAGACCACGGCCGGCAGCAACAGCACGCGCGGCATGTGGCGCGTGTTGCGCGGCGCGGGCGCCAGCGCGCGCGCCATGCTGATCACCGCCGCCGCGCAGACGTGGAGCGTTCCTGAAAGCCAGCTCACCACCGACAAGGGTGAAGTGATCCACCAGGCGAGCGGCCGTCGTCTCAAGTACGGCGCGCTGGTCGACAAGGCGTCCACCCTGCCGGTTCCGGAGAACGTTCCGCTCAAGCCGCCGACCGCGTTCAAGCTTCTCGGCAAGGACCTGGCGCGAATGGACATTCCCGAGAAGGTGAACGGGAAGGCCGAGTTCGGGATCGACGTCAAGCGCCCGGGCATGCTGGTGGCGCGCGTCGTTCGCGCGCCTGTTCACGGCGGCAAGGTGGCGAGTTTCGATGCGACGACGGCAAAGGCCGTTCCCGGCGTTCGCAACGTCGTTCAGATCAGCACGGGCGTCGCCGTCGTCGCAGATGGTTACTGGGCCGCGACGAAAGGCGCGCAGGCGCTCACGGTCCAGTGGAATGACGGCCCGATGGCCAGCGTGTCGAGCGACACCATCCTGAAGCAGTTCGCGGAGCTCGCGAAGAAGACCGGCAAGGTCGCGCGCAACGACGGCGATGCCGACAAGGCGATTGCCGGAGCGGCCACGACCTACGAGCGCGTGTTCGAACTGCCGTATCTCGCGCACGCCACCATGGAACCGATGAACTGCACCGCCGAGGTCACGGCCGATCGCTGTGACGTGTGGGTGCCGACACAGTCGCAGACGAGCACGCAGCAGGCGGCGATGGCGGCCTCCGGTCTTGCCCGAGGCCAAGGTATTCGTCCACACCACGTATCTCGGCGGCGGCTTCGGCCGTCGCGGCGAGACCGACTTCGTCACCGACGCGGTCGAGACGTCGAAGGCAGTGGGGAAGCCGGTCAAGGTGATCTGGTCGCGCGAAGACGACATGCACCACGACTACTACCGGCCGATCACCTACATCCGCCTCCAGGCGGCGTTCGATGCGAACAACAATCCCATCGCCTGGAAGGAGCACATCGTGCAACCGTCGCTGCTCAAGCGCCTGAGCGGCAGCCTGGACGCGATGGGCGGAATCGACCGCATCTCGGTGGATGGCGCCGCGGATCTGCCGTATGCGATCCCGAACATCCGCGTCGAGTACACGGAAGCCGACCCGGGTGTTCCCTACGGCTTCTGGCGCTCGGTCGGCAACTCGGTCAACGGCTACGTCACCGAGGCGTTCGTCGACGAGATCGCGGCCACGCAGAAAAAGGACCCGTACGAGTTCCGTCGCGACCTGCTGGCGAGCCAGCCCCGACATCGCGCCGTGCTCGATCTCGTGGCCGAGAAATCGGGCTGGAAGACGCCGCCGCCGGCGGGACGGTCCCGCGGCATCATCGTGCACAAGGCGTTCGAGAGCATCATCGGCCTCGTCGCGGAGGTGTCGGTGAACAATGGCAACGTCCGCGTGCACAAGCTGACGTGTGCCGTCGATTGCGGCTGGGTGGTGAATCCGGACACGATCAAGGCGCAGATGGAAGGCGGTCTGCTCTACGGGATGTCGGCCGCGCTCAAGAGCGGCATCACGATCCGCAACGGACGGACGGTCGAGAGCCATTTCGGCGACTACCAGGTTGTCCGTCACAACGAGGCGCCGCAGATCGACGTCTACCTGGTGCGCAGCACCGAAAATCCGGGCGGCATCGGCGAGCCGAGTACCGCGCCAATCGCCGGTGCCATCGCGAACGCCGTGTTCGCCGCGACCGGCAAGCGTGTTTACACGCTGCCGATCAAAGCGGAGGCGCTGCGCGGCGGAACGGCCTGAGTCGCTGGACTTTGGTCTTTGGACTTCGGAACGCTCGCCCGAGCATTACCAAGACCAGGACCAGACCAAAGACCAAAGACCAAGTCCGTCTCAGTGCAGCGATCGCAAAAACGCGATCACGTCGGCGGCATCCTGTCGCGTCATATGGAAGCGCGGCATCGGCGGACGCAGTTGCCGGCCGTCGCGTCCGATCGCGCCGTCGGTCAGCAGCCGCAACGCCATCTTGTCGTCGTAGCCGGGCAATCCGCGGTTTCGCGGCGCGCGAGTGGCCCAGTCGTTCGGCCAGGGCGGCGCGAACGGGATGTTCCCGCCCAGGTACATGTCGGCGGCGATGATGCGCCCCTCGGCATCACGGGTCGAGTGACACTCGACGCACATGGCGACGTGCTCGGCCAGATAACGTCCGTGCTCGACATTGCCCGGTGGCAGGACGCCGGTCTCGACCGGCGCCGCCAGCGGCGCCGCCTTGCGCTGCGCCTCCGTTGAGGAGACGGTGACGACGAACAGGATAGTTGCGATAGCGATGATCGTGGGTGTCCGCATGTAGGTGCGCTCTCTTGCAAAGTATGCCCGCATTGCGCTCGCTTTCCGACTGAACATTACCGCGACCCGCCTCGAACTACACTGAATCCTGGCGTCTGAAATCCAATTCTCAGGTCAACCCACACAAGGCGGACCGCGGCGTGATTCCTCTTTCCGTCCTCGACCTCGCTCCTGTCAGCGCCGGCTCGACCGCGAGCGACGCACTGCGCGATGCCGTCGACCTCGCGCGACTGTGCGAGCGGCTCGGCTACACCAGGTTCTGGTTCGCTGAACATCACGGCATGCCGAACATCGCCTGCTCGTCGCCGGAAATCCTGATCGAGCACGTGGCCTCGGCCACGTCGACGATTCGTGTCGGTTCCGGCGGCATCATGCTTCCGAACCACGCTCCGTTACGGGTGGCCGAGAACTTCCACACCCTGGCCGCTCTCCATCCCGGTCGGATCGACCTTGGCATCGGTCGCGCGCCCGGGACCGACCCGGCAACGTCACGCGCGCTCCATCCGTTCGATGCCGAACAGTTTCCGCAGCAGCTGCAGGAACTGCTCGCGTTGTCGCGGCAGGGCTTTCCCGCCGGCCATCCGTTCGCGACGGTGCGGGTGATCCCCGAGGGCGTCCCGTTGCCGCCCGTCTGGGTGCTGGCGTCGAGCGGCGCCACGGCAGCGTTCGCCGGCTCGATGGGATTCGGCTACGGTTTCGCCAGGCACTTCAGCCCCGCTCCTCCTGGCCCGCCGATTCGGGCATACCGGGCCGCCTTCAAGCCATCGCCGCAGTTCCCCCAACCGCACGTGATTCTTGGTGTCGCCGTGATCTGTGCACCCACCGACGAAGAGGCCGAGTACCTGGCCACCTCCAGCGACGTGGTGTGGGTGCGCCGCCATCGCGGCGACATGCAGCCGTTCCCCAGCCCGGCCGATGCGTCGCGATTCGAATTCCGCCCCGAGGATCGGCCCCTGATCGAAGCGAATCGTCAACGCCAGTTCATCGGGACCCCATCGCGCGTCGCAGCCATCCTCCGACAGATGGCCGCGGACACAAGTGCCGATGAATTGATGGTGACGACGATGGTGTATGGGAAGGCGGAACGGCTGCGGTCGTACGAACTGCTGGCGGCAGAGTGGGGCCTTTAGTGGAACGTTGTCCTGTTCCCCGGCCACCCCGTGCGCAGAACGGCACGCGACTGCCTGCCGATTTCCATCCATCGGCGCGGCAGGCATTTTGAGTAGGTGGACGCGTGCTGAAGGTCGAGTTCCACGCCCATACCAGTGACGATCCGGCGGATCGCATCCCCCACTCCACGGCGGAACTGATCGACCGGGCGGCGGCGCTCGGGTATGACGCCGTCGCGGTAACGTTGCACGACCGTCAACTCGATCTCTCGCCCTGGCAGCGGCAGGCGACCGATCGCGGCGTCGTCCTCATCCCCGGGATCGAACGGACGATCGAGGGGAAGCATGTGCTGCTGCTGAACTTTTCGACCCGCGCCGAACAGGTGGGCTCGTTCGCCGACCTGGCGGCGTTGAAGCGCGACGAAGACGGCCTGGTGATTGCTCCGCACCCGTTCTTTCCCGGCGGAACGTGTCTCGGCCACGAGTTGATGGAGCGTCACGCTCACCTCGTCGACGCCGTCGAATGCAATGCCATGTTCACGCGCGGCTTGAATTTCAATGTCGCTGCGCGCCGGTGGGCCCGGGCCCATCGCAAGCCGATCGTCGGCAGCGGCGACGTCCATCGGTTGCGACAGCTTGGTTCGACGTTCACGCTGGTCGATGCCGCGCCGGATCCGGCGTCGATCTGCGCCGCGGTCCGTCAGGACCGGGTGACGCTGGTGGCGCAGCCGCTGTCCTGGGTGACCGCCACCTGCGTGATGGCCCAGATGTTTTCCGGTGACGTGAAGAACCTGTGGCGCCCGCGCCTGCGCGGTGATCGATTCTCGGTCGCAGGCTCGCGCTCCTGACCGGCAGCAGGCGACTGCCGGGCGTGAATGTCAACTTCCCAAGTTCCACAAACCAACTCTCGCGCACCGCAACGAACGATTGGGGTTGGTGAGGCGAAGACGTTGGGAGTTGGGAGTTATCCGAGAAAAAACCTGTACGCAGGGTTGTCGTATTCAGGTGTGTACGGATAGCCGAGTGCGTCGAGGAACGCGCGGAAGGCTCCGGCGTCGTTGTCCTCGACCTCGAATCCCGCCAGCACGCGGCCGAAGTCTGCCCCGTGGTTGCGGTAGTGGAACAGACTGATGTTCCAGCGGCCACCCAATTTCTCCAGGAACTCCGTCAACGCTCCGGGACGTTCCGGAAACTCGAACCGGCAGAGGCGCTCGTGGCGTGCGTCCGGCGCCCGCCCGCCCACCATGTGGCGAACGTGGAGCTTGGCCATCTCGTTGTCGGTGAGGTCTTCGGCTTCGTACCCCGCGGCCCGCAGCTGTGCGGCGAGCGCAGCGCCATCCTGACGCGACTGCGTCGAGATCCCGACGAAGATGTGCGCCTCGTTCCGGCCACTCAGGCGATAGTTGAATTCGGTCACGACCCGGCGTCCGAGTGCGGAACAGAACTCGCGAAACGCACCCGGGCGTTCCGGAATGGTGACGGCGATGAGTGACTCGCGGGCCTCGCCGACTTCCGCGCGCTCGGCGACGAAGCGGAGCCGATCGAAGTTCATGTTGGCGCCGCTCAGGATCGCCACCAGCGACAGGTCACGGACGCGCTCGCGCTCCACCCATGACCGCAAGCCGGCGAGCCCCAGCGCGCCGGCCGGCTCCATGATCGTTCGCGTGTCGTCGAAGATGTCCTTGATGGCGGCGCAGATCTCATCGTTGGTCACGCGCACGACTTCGTCCACGGTTTGCTGGGCGATGCGGAACGTCATTTCGCCGACTTCGCGCACGGCGACGCCGTCGGCGAAGATGCCGACCTGATCGAGACGCACGCGCGAGCCGGCGGCGAGCGAGCGATACATCGCGTCGGCCTCGAACGGCTCCACGCCGATGATCTTGACGTCGGGACGCAGGGCCTTGATGTAGCCGCTGATCCCCGCAATCAGTCCGCCGCCGCCAACGGGAACAAAAACCGCCGACAGCCGATCCTGGCTGTGGCGCAGGATCTCGGCACCAATCGTGCCCTGCCCGGCGATGACCAGCGGATCGTCGAACGCATGGATGAACGTCATCCCGCGCTCCGCGATCAGCATGTCGCAGTGGGCCTTCGCGTCGGCGTAGCTGTCGCCGTTCAGCACGACTTCGGCGCCCATCGAGCGCACCGCATCGACCTTGATCCGCGGCGTGGTCTGCGGCATGACGATGACGGCGTGGACGCCCAGGCGCCGAGCAGAAAAGGCGACGCCCTGGGCGTGGTTGCCGGCGCTGGCGGTGATGATGCCGCGGGCCCTTTCGTCTTCGCGCAGGTGGGAGATCTTGTTGTACGCGCCGCGCAGCTTGAAGCTGAAGACCGGCTGCAGGTCCTCGCGCTTCAGCAGGATCTCGTTGCCGAGCCGCCGCGACAGGCGCGGGGCGGTGTCGAGCGGGGTCTCCCGTGCGACGTCATAGACGCGGCTGGTGAGGATGTCGTGCAGCAGCTGCGTCAGCACAGAGCTCCCGTCGGAGACAAACGAAGACACGCTATAAGCGTATCGCACATGGGGGGAGCGCCTGACAGTCACGTACGTCAACCACGAAGGCATGAAGGCCACGAAGGTACGAAGGCGGATGATCCTGTTTTACCTCTGTGTCTCCGCGTCTCCGTGGCTAACCTCCGTGACGAGCGAAACCAGTTCGCTCAGGGATCTGATTCGCGGGGCTTCGAAATCCGCATACAGCCCGTGGGGATCGAGCAGCAGCGCCTCGATGCCGGCGTGACGGGCTCCGACGACGTCGACGTGGTAGAGGTCGCCGACGTGCATCGCCGTTTCAGGGCGACCGCCTGCGCGCTCGAGGACGATCTGGAAGAAGCGGGGATCGGGTTTCTCGACACCCTCCACGTGCGAGTCGCAGATTGCGTGAAAGTACGCCGTCAGGCCAAGGCGGTCGAACATGCGCTCCAGCACGCCGTTGGCGTTCGAGGCGATCGCGAGCGTAAGGCCGGCCGCTCGAAGACGCTGGAGTGTGGGAATCACGTCCGGAGGCACGTGCTCCCAGAGATTGTGCTGCTGGTGATAGGTCCAGAGCTCGTCGAGGGCTGGTTGCCGCACATCACCGGCCGGCACGCCGGCAGCGTCGAACGTGAGTTGAAAGTAGCGGCTGCCACGATCGGCATCATTTCCCGTTGCCGTGCTGTACGCCGAATCGATAGCGAACTTCGCCTGCGGCTCTGCCCGCCGCAACGCAATCCGCCGGAACACCGATGCCGTGCCGGTGGAGAATCGTACTGACGCGATCCCAGTTCGGGAAGACGAGGACGCCGCCCGCGTCCAGGAGGAGTGTCTCGATTCTCGAGGAGGTCGTCGTCAACTGCCAACTCCCAACGGCTGTCGTTTTCCCAACGTCCAATTATGCGCGGTGCTCGGCACCGACCTTTCTCAACTGCGACCGCGGCCCGGGGCCGAGCAGGCGGATTTGAACACCACGACGCGAATATAGGCGGTGATGGGCGGCCGACATTCGCTTACGCTACGCATCTCTCCTGGACACCGGAAGGCGACATAGTGGCGGGACAGCGCTCTGAAGATCTGGTTCGCGGCATCGGTGTGCGGCAACTGGCGGCGTCCATCGTCAACTCGACGATCGGTGCCGGCATCTTCGTGCTGCCGGCGCTCGTCGCTCAGGGTCTCGGTGCGGCCGCTCCATTGGCTTTCGTGATCTGCGCTGCAACCATGACGTTGCTGGTGACGACGTTCGCGATGGCGGGAAGCCGGGTGACGCAGACGGGGGGCTTGTTTGCGTACGTCGAAGTGGCGTTCGGGCCGTATGCCGGGTTTCTCGCCGGCATGTTGCTGTGGCTCAGCTGCCTCGGCGGCGCGGGCGGCGTTGCGATTGCGTTGATGAACGCCGCCGGCGTGATCTGGCCGGCGCTGCACGCGCCTGCGGTCAGAGTCACCGCGCTCGGCGCGCTGCTCGCGGCACTGGCGTGGATCAATACCCGCGGCGTGCGGATGGGCGCCCGCACCATCGAGTGTCTCACCGCGGCCAAGCTCGTACCGCTACTGGGTTTCGTGATCGTGGGTGCATTCTTCGTCGAACCTGCGTCGCTGGCCTGGCCGGGAATGCCGTCGTTTGCCTCGCTCGGACGAGGAGTGCTTCTCCTCGGCTTTGCGTTCGCCGGCATCGAGTTGGCGCTCACGCCAAGCGGAGAGATACACCGGCCGGCGCAGACCGTTCCGCGGGCCATCTACCTGGCGCTGACGATCACGGCGACCCTCTACATCGCGATCCAGCTCGTCGCCCAGGGAGTGATGGGGGGCGCGCTGGTGCAGCATCCCGACGCGCCGCTGGCCGAGGCAGGACGCCGGATGCTCGGCGCCGCCGGCGCGTCCGTGATGCTGACCGGCACGCTGATCTCGATGCTCGGTTACATCAGCGGCGATGCACTCTGCAGTCCCCGCACCATCTTTGCGTTCGCTCGTGACGGTTTCATCCCGTCCGTGTTCGCCCGTGTGCATCCCGTTTCGCGCACGCCGCACGTCGCGATCTGGACCAACGCCGCACTGGTGTTCGCCGTCGCGAATTCCGGAACCTTCGAGTTCGTGACGATCGTGACGAACGTCGCGACGTTCGGGCTGTACCTGTTCGCGTGCCTGGCCTCGATGCGCCTCGTCCACCGTGACGTACGCGCCGACGGAGCGCCGTTCGTTGTACCCGGCGCCACGGTGATTGTCGCCCTCTCCGTGGTCGCGATACTGCTGATCCTGTCGAGCGCGCGGTTGAAGGAGTTCGCGGCGACCGGTATTACGCTGGCCGTTGCGTCGGCGCTGTACCGGCTGCGGCGGAGAGCGCAGCCCGCTCCACCGGCAGGGGTCGCTTGAGGGTCGCGGCAGGGCGGGCGTTCAGGCCCGTAGGCGTGTGGGGCGAGCCTTGTCGGGCTCGCCTCGCGGACCTCACAAGGTCCGCGCCACGGAATTTGGGAGCCCCTCGCAAGTCAGCGCGGCGAGCCTGAAGGCCCGCTCTACGGCGTGGCGCAACAGCGCGGCGGTGTGAAGACGCGCGCTACGTGGCGTCTGGATCGTCCCGCGGGACGTCGCGGCCGCGAATCTGGAAGCGGAGCCACTTCTCCCACTGCAGGAACAGGTCGTCGTACATGACCAAGCGTTGATCCAGGTAGTCGTCGACGACGTAGCGGCCGGTTCGCTCCTTCTGAAAGAAGTTGTCGCCAACGCTGAGGCCGGTCGGGGCGACCTCGACGTTGACGAAGTCGGGCCGCGCCGACGCCCAGTAGTAACAGGAGCACTCCCGATAGTCGTTCTGCCAGGGCGAGCACAGCCCCTGCGTGAGCTCGCCCGCCTCGGCGAGCACACGCGAGATGAGTGCGGTCGTGTCCTCGAAAAACGGCCGGACCCTCAACTCGATCGTGACGTGATTGCCGGGCTCTTTCTCGTCGAACCGTTGCGGGATCTTCCACCCCTCGTCCCTGCTGAAATCGCAGCGCACCAGTTCGCCCGCGTGCGCGCGTAACACGCGGGCCAGTGCGTTGGACCATTCGAGCGGTGCGAGGCCGTAGGGATTGTCCTCGGTCGTCAGCAGGATCGCTCCGTCGGTATCGGACGTCGCTGGTCCGCGCATCTCGGTCGTCATCGGCATACCGGCGACACGGAGCAGACGACGTCCCTTCAATGCGCGAATCTTCGGATCGTGAACCTCGGGGTCGATATCCATTACCAGGTTGTCGTACTCGCGCAGCACGATCCCTTCGAGAATGCGGCGCCACACCGCGCGGAAGTCCATCTCGAGACCGGGACAGCAGTTGGCGACGGCGGTGACCGGCCGCGACGAGATCGGATTGCCCGCGGCGGCGTAATGGACCTGCGCGGCGAGATTGCGCGGCGTCAGCTGCGCGGGACCGGTCGCCGTTCCCGTAGCAGCGGATTCAACTGGCTCGGGCGGCGTGGCGAAGATCGCAGTGGTTGCGGCTTTGCGAATCGTGTCGATTTGACGCCAGGTCAGCGCCAGGTAGCTGTTGTCGGCCGCGCACATGAGCGCCGGCATCTTCCGTCGGCCGTGATCGGTGTAATCGGCCACCTCGTCCGGCTTGCGCAGCAGATCGACGAACCACGGGGCGGCGCCGCTGCGCAGGGCGGTGAAGACGTGTTCGTGCAGCGCGAGCACCGCGCGCGTGTCGACACTGGTCGGCGACATGATCGGACGGATCGCACGCTCGGTGTCGGCCGATTCCTCTTCCGGCATCGAGTCGAGCGTCAGCGGATCGCGTCCATCGACGGAGTTCCCGTTGAGAACCACCAGGTTCATGAATCGCACGGTCTCGAAGGCCCGGCGGACGATGTCCTCGGCCCGCGCACGGGTAATGCCGTCCGGTTCGTCGGCGTTCACCTTCGGCCCGTGAATGACCTGGTCGAGGTCGTCCGCGAGCGAACGGACGAACAGCGAGTCCGGGACGATCGCCGGAGGTCCGGCAGTGATGCGCGCTGCCGCTTCGAAGCGCTCGTCCCTGACGGTCAGGACCACCTCGACAAAGCCGTCACAGGCGTCGTCCAGGTACCCGCGGCTGGCGGCGACGTTGTCGTACAGCCAGGGAGGCGCCGGCGGCACGATCGCATACAGCGAGGGTGGGAGCGTTTCGTCTCCGCCCGTCTTCGCCGGGTCTCCGTCCGCCTGCAGTTCGTAGTGCACCCAATCGCCCTTCGGGTCATAGATCTCGCGGTCCTGCGGGATGCACGGATCGTTCGGCGTGACCTTCGGTCCGTAGATGTGCCCCGGACCGGGTGTGAAGCGCAGGCGAATCTCGGGGAATAGTTCGTTCGGGTGGATGTAGCGGACGCGACCGAAGTCGATGAAGGAATCCTTCGACACGAAGTTCGGGCAATGCCCTTCGAGCCGTCGCGGTTCGTGGCTCGAGAACCAGCCAGTATCGGCGGACACGAGGTTGTCGGCATTGCCCGTCCGTCGCACGGCCTTGCGATTGGCCACGTGGACGCGCCATGAGACCGCGTCCGGTCCCAGCCCCAGTTTGCGCAACAGACTGAGCGTGAGCGGTTCCATCCGATCGTCCGAGGTGACGACGAACACCTCGAGGAATGGGGCAACGGGCTTGATGCGCTCGCCGACGGTAAAGCTGACCGGATCAGGCACTCTCGCCTCGACGATTTCGCCGGTCTCGTCGTCGACGATCAACGTGGGTGCGCCCACGATGCGACGGAAGCCGAGTGGCTCGTCGGGGTTGTCCTCGAGCGTGTAGTTGTCCTGCGGTTGGGGAGCGCTGCCGAGTCGGCCGATGGCCAGTGGCGGCAGGATCCGCAACTCTTTGACCGTCATGCGCTGTGCCTCCGGCCGGCAAAGCCGCTGATGATCGCGTCCAGCCACTCGAGTGCCTGGCGATCGAGATCGGCGAGCGCCGCGAGATACCGGGCCGCGTCCCCCGTTGCCATCCGGCCGAGATCGGCGCACAACGCCTGTGAGGCAACCAGGTTCTCGCGATGCAGGCGCCAGCAGTTGACGTCTTCGACGGGCATCGCCAGCGTGTACGGCATCTCGAACGGCGGGCCGGCTCGTTTCTCACTGCGGGCACTTCCCAGCGGCAACGTCACGAGCCGCTCAGCGATCGATTTCAGGTTGTACATCTCCCCGAACGCACGATGAATAACGGTTCCCCTGACGTCCGGTTGCTGCGGACGCGGCGAGTCGGGCGCAAGGCGATACGTATGCGTCAGGTAGGTCAGGAGCATGCGATACCGCACGTTGAAAAGATTCGCCCATAGCCGTGACTCGGCGTGTTCGATGGGGGTCCGTTCTTTTGACGAGCCGAATCCGGTGTGCGGATTGATCGGAACCTCCCGCGTTGGCGACCAGTCGCCGACAGTTTCGAAGTCGTCATAGATTTCGAGAAAGCGATCGAAGTGGGATGGTTCCTTGTTCGGAAGCCCGAGCTCGGGCGCTTCACCCTGGCCGGCAATCTCCTGCAGGGCGGCAATTGCCTGGGTGCGAGTCACCATCGGTGCAACGATGACGCGAGGACCCCGCGCGTTTGCCTCCTTGATCAGGCTGCCCTCGGGATCGAGGTAGCGCGGTCCTGGCCGATAATTGCGGCCCCAGTCATCGAAAGACGCCTGACGCCCCATGGTCGTTGGATCGAAGCAGGCGTCCGGAATCTGCGTCGTATCACCGAGCAGTTGGATGATGGCGTCATAGATGCTGGCCACCTGGTGAGGCGTCCCGGCCGCCAGCTTCGTGACAGCTTCGACGATCCGAGCCTTGTCCTTCGCCTCGAACTCCCGATACCGTTTCGCCAGTCGTCTGCCGGGAGCCGCCGAGATCTCGATCGGCATCTCTGCATAGACGTAACAGGCAAGCGACGTTCGTGTGACTGGCTCGAGCCGGAAGGGGAACGGAAAGTACGGCGTATCCCACGGATAGTCTTCCCGCTGGAAAGTGATCGGGCCGCCGATCAGACACAGGAGATTCTGCACCGACAGCAGGTGCCCCATTTCCTCGCGGGCGATCGTGAGCAGGCTGTTGCGCCAACCTTCGACCATCGAGCGATGTTGGGCCGGCACGTGCGCCCCCCCAGCGAGTAGGCGGCGTACAGGTACTGGACCATCAGCGCATGTTCGATCTCCGCCGCGATGTGCAGCAGGTAAATCAGGTAGTCTCGCCATGACATTTCGGCGGGACGGGGAGGCAGCGTTTGCGGCCTGTCTTCGGGCCCGACGCGCTTCAGCCTGGGTGCGCCGGATGGAGCCACCGCCGCCAGATGTCGTTCGTATCGATGTCGCACGCTGCCCTCGTCAGTCGAAACCGGCACGCCAATCGTGCCGCGCACGGATGCGACCGGTCGATCCTTGCTGTGTTGCGGTGGCGCAAGGCTATGAGGCGGATCGAAGGCGTGTCAAGGCAGAATAGGGCCCGAGCTCCCGAATGACGATTGCCGAATGGCTGCAGAGCGTCGGACTGGCGAAGTACGCGCCGCTCTTCGAGGAGCACGAGATTACGCTGGACGTCCTGCCGCACCTGACCGATGCGGACGTCGACCGCCTCCACCTTCCGATCGGGTCGCAGCGGCGGCTGAAGATCGAACTCGAGAAGCTCGCGGTTGCCGCACGGTCGCTGGATGCCAGCCGTGGGCCGGCGGAGTCTCGTCCAATCAGCGGCGGCGCCGAGCGCCGCCAGCTCACCGTCATGTTCTGCGACATCGTCGGGTCCACCGCACTGGCCGAGCGGCTCGATCCCGAAGAACTGCGCGATTTGCTCCAAGGGTATCGGCGGACGTGCCGTGAGGTGGTCGAGCGCTACGACGGCCACGTGGCGCAATACCTCGGCGACGGCCTGATGATCTATTTCGGCTGGCCGACGGCCCACGAAGATGACGCCGAACGCGGGATTCGCGCCGCGCTCGAGGTCGTGGAGGCGGTCAAGGCAATCGGTGAAACCTCGCCGCTGGCGATTCGCATTGGCGTGGCAACTGGGCCGGTGGTCGTCGGCGATACAGCCAACAACGAGGCGAAGCTGGCCGTTGGTGAAACACCGAATCTCGCTTCACGGTTGCAAGACCTTGCCGGTTCCGGCGAAGTGATCATCGCCAGCGCGACCCGTCACCTGATCGGCGACACGTTCGAGTTGACCGAACTGGGCCCGCGCGCCGTGAAGGGATTGCCGGAGCCGGTCCAGGCGTTTCGCGTCGATGCGGTGCAACGCACAGGGGGGCGATTCGAGTCGCGGCACATCGGCCGTCCCCTGTCGCCGCTGGTCGGACGGGACGACGAAGCGGGTGTGCTGCTCCAGCGATGGGACCAGGCGCGACACGGGGCCGGACAGGTGGTGCTGGTCGGCGGCGAGCCGGGAATCGGCAAGTCGCGGCTGACGCAGGTTCTGCGAGAGCGGGCGTCGAAACCGCATCGGACGCGGCGCTATCAGTGCTCGCCCTATCACGTCAACTCCGCGCTGCACCCGTTCATCGAGCAGTTCGAGTTCGTCGGCGGGTTCGCGCGTGGCGACTCCACCGAGCAGCGGCTCGACAAGATGGAGGCGGTGATCGCCGGCACCGCCGAACAGGTTGCGGAATGGGCGCCGTTGTTTGCCGGGATGCTGTCGCTGCCGGTGTCGCGCTATCCGCCGCTCAACCTGTCGCCACAGCGGCAGAAGGAGAAGCTGTTCGAGGCGATGATCGGTCAGGTGGCGGCCTTGACGGCGGACCGCCCGATGATGATCCTGGTCGAGGACCTGCACTGGATTGACCCGACCAGTCAGGAGCTCCTCGACACGCTGATTCCGCGTCTGCTGTCGTGGCCGGTGCTGCTGGTGGCGACGCATCGCCCCGAATACGAGCCGCCGTGGACGCCTCGCCGCGGGATCACGACGATGACGCTCAACCGGCTCGGACGAAGGGACGGCGCCGAGCTGATCGGCCGGGTGACGGATGGTCGCGAACTGCCACCTGACCTGCGCGAAGAGATCCTGTTGCGAACGGACGGCGTGCCGCTCTTCGTGGAGGAGCTGACGAAATCGGTGCTCGAGTCCGGGCTGTTGCGGGACGCCGGCGATCGGTACGAGTTGCAGGCCCCACTCTCCGCGCTGGCGATTCCGACGACGCTGCGCGACTCGCTGGTGGCACGCCTCGATCGACTCGCCCCGGTGAAGGAGATTGCGCAGATTGGCGCCTGCCTCGGCCGCGAGTTCTCGTATGAGCTGCTGGCGCGCGTGGCCGGCGTGGACGGTCGCCAGCTCGAGACCGCGCTCGAGCAGCTGGCTGAGTCCGGCCTGGTGGTTCGACGCGGCATGCTGCCCGCGGCGACGTACAGCTTCAAGCATGTGCTGGTGCAGGACGCCGCGTACGACTCGCTCCTGAAAAGCCGCCGCGTGCAGCTGCACGCAGCGATCGCGCGCGTGCTGGAGCAGGACTTTGCGGCGGACGCAGCGAGCCGGCCGGAGTCGCTGGCGCATCACCATACGCACGCTGGCAACCTGAGCGTGGCCATCCCGCTCTGGCGACGGGCCGGTGAGCTGGCGCTGGCGCGGGTGGCGTTGCTGGAGTCGGTCGGTCACTTCCAGAAGGCGCTCACGTTGATGGCGCAGTTGCCCGCGTGTCCCGAACGCGACCGGCTCGAGTTGACGATCCGCGAGCCGCTCAACGCGGCGTGGGTCGGGCTGCGCGGATGGGCGGCCCCCGAGATCGCGGTCAACACGACCTCGATCCTCGGGTTGGCGCGCGAGCCACGCAACGCCCGCAGCCTGCTGCTGGGACTGTGGTGGATGTGGACCAACACCGTGACCCAGGGACGGATCGCCGACTCGGTCGCCTGGGCCAACCAACTGCTCGACGAGGGGCGTGCGACCGGTGATGTCGATTTTCAGATATTCGGCAACGCCGCGGCGATGGTCCCGCACTTCTTCCTCGGAGAGCTCGAGGCGGCGCGACAGGAAACGAATCGCGTTCGCGAGCTCTATGACCCGCAGCGGGCTGAACAGTGGATCCAGTTGACCGGTCACGACCTGCGCACGTTCATCGACGTGTATGCGTGCCAGCTGTTATGGATGCAGGGCTATCCCGATCAGGCCAGGCGGCTCAGTGAACAATGCGCGGTGCAGGCGCGTTCCGTCGGTCACGCGTTCAACCTGGTCTGGGCGTTGACCTTCAGTTCGTACGTGTTCGCGTACCGGCGCGAGCCGGCCCGTTTTCGTGAAGGGGTCGCGCAGGCCGACCGGCTGGCGCGGGAACAGGGGTTGGCGTTCATCTACCAGGTGTCCGTTCCGCAGGCTGAAGGCGTGGCGCATCTCCAGGAACGCCGGGCGGCGCGACGCGATACCGCTGCTGCGCGACGGGATCGAGCGGTGGGCCAGCGTCGGCGGCAACGTGCGCATCCCGTTTTTGAAGTCCGCGCTCGCCGAGGCGCTGGCTCTCGACGGCGACATCGCGGGCGGCCTCCACCTGATTGACGAATCGATCGAGCAGATCACGCGACCCGGCTGGCAGGAGCGCCTCTGGCTTCCCGAAGTGCTCCGGCTCAAAGGCTGGATGCTGATGCAGGCGAACCGGCCGGCGGATGCGGAGGCGCAGTTGCGAGCCTCGATCGACTGCGCGCACGAACGAGGCGCCCGTTCGTGGGAGCTGCGGAGCGCGACCATGCTGGCGCGGCTCCTATGCGCCCAAGGAGAACATGCGGCCGCGCGAGACGTGTTGTTACCGGTGTACACGTGGTTCACCGAAGGGTTCGACACTGCCGACCTGATCGAGGCGAGAGAGATGCTCGAATTGACGGATTGACGAATTGACGAATTGACGAATTGATTGGGGATTTCTGAGTGTCAATGTTTATCGATGTCGCCCATCAACTTCGTCAATCAATTCGTCAATTCGTCAATCCGTCAATTCGTCAATTGAGGAGACGCTCATGGCCAAGAAAGCCGCCGCTCGGCGGACGCCGACAAAATTTCCACCGGCTTTGGTGAAGGCTCACAAGATGTACGTGGATGCGATCAATGCCAACGACACCGATCGCGTCATGGCCTGTTACGACAAGGGCATTGCCGTGATGCAGCCGGATGGCCCGCTCGTCACCGGCCTGCCGAAGGTGCGCAAGTGGGTGGCGGATTATTTCAAGTCCACCAAGACCCATTGGGACAAGGTGTCCAAGGTCATGTGGATTGCCGGTGACTACGGCTTCGATCAAGGCGTCGACAAGGCCGTGGACCAGCCGCGCAACGGCGGGCCGATCGCCCGCTACACCGTCAAGGGCATACTGATTTACAAGAAGCAGGCGAATGGCGAGTTCCTGGTGTATCGCGACATCTGGAACTTCAATTCAGCGCAGAGACCGAATGCGTGATCATGAATTGACGGATTGACGAATTGACGAATTGACGAATTGATCGAGAGATTGAATTCGATCGATGAATTGATCAATTCGTCAATCCGTCAATTCGTCAATTCGTCAATGCGACCTTCGGCAGATGCGTCATCGCTTCCTCGACCTTCTCAGTCGGGTACTCGTAGTCCTGCAGCTTGCCGTGGTGGTAGGCCTCGTAGGCCATCATGTCGAAGTGACCGTGGCCGGAGAGGTTGAAGGCGATCACCTTCTTCTCGCCGGCGGCCTTGCAGGCCAGGGCCTCGTCGATGGCGACGCGCACGGCGTGTGCGCTTTCCGGCGCCGGGATGATGCCTTCGCTGCGTGAGAACTGGACTGCGGCCGCGAACGTTTCGAGCTGCTTGACGGCACGCGCCTCGATGTCGCCGTGCTCGACGAGCGCGCTGACACTCGGCGCCATGCCGTGATAGCGCAGGCCGCCGGCGTGAATCGTCGGCGGGATGAAGGTGTGCCCGAGCGTGTGCATCTTCATGACCGGCGCGGTCGCCGCCAGGTCGCCGTAGTCGAACGTGTATTTGCCGCGCGTCAGGCTCGGACACGACGCCGGCTCGGCGGCGATGATCCGGCTCTTCTTCCCGGCGGTCAGGTTCTGATGGAGGAACGGATAGGCGAAGCCGGCGAAGTTCGATCCGCCGCCGGCGCAGCCGATGACGAGGTCGGGGTATTCACCGGCCATCTCCATCTGCAGCAGCGCCTCCTGTCCGATGACGGTCTGGTGCAGCAGGACCAGATTGAGCACCGAACCGAGCGAGTATTTCTTGGTCCCGCCGCTCGTGGCCGCGGTTTCGACCGCCTCCGAGATGGCCAGGCCGAGCGACCCGGGGTTGTCGGGGTCCTGTTCCAGCGCGGCGCGGCCGGCGTGGGTTCGCTCGGTGGGGCTCGCATAGACGGTAGCCCCGAAGTTCTCCATGATGATCCGGCGATACGGCTTCTGCTGATGACTGACTTTGACCATGAAGATCTCGAGGCCGAGATCGAAGAAGTCGCACGCCATCGCCAGCGCCGCGCCCCACTGCCCGGCGCCGGTCTCCGTGCAGAGCGCCTTCGTCCCCGCTTCCTTGTTGTAGAAGGCCTGCGGCACGGCCGTGTTCGGCTTGTGCGAGCCGACGGGCGAGACGCCTTCGTACTTGTAGTAGATGTGCGCCGGCGTATCGAGCGCCTTCTCCAGGCGGATCGCCCGGCGTAGCGGGGTCGGTCGCCACAGCTTGTAGATGTCGCGGACTGGATCAGGGATCTCGATGTAGCGATCGGTACTGACTTCCTGGAGGATGAGGCTCATCGGCAGCAGGACGCTCAGGAAATCTGGCGTGACCGGTTCGAGCGTCCCCGGATGCAGCACCGGCTCGGGAGGCACCGGCATGTCGGCGTTGACGTTGTACCAGGCCTTCGGCAGCCGGGACTCGTCGAGAGAGTACTGGTAGCGGTCGCTCACGATGGGCCTCCTCGGCGTGGCGGAGTATACCAACTCGCTCTCGGCATCCACGTCTGCGCGGCAGCGCGAATCCGTATGGCGCTCCGGAAAACCGCCTTGATCCGCGCCCCTCAGCTCCACCGCCGGCGGGCGGCTAGGCCAATACACTGCCACGGTCTCCGGCCATACGGACTCGCGCTGCAATGTGCGCGTTCTGATCCGCTGTGCGCGGCAGCGTGAATCCGTATGGCGCTCCGGAAACCGCCTTGATCCGCGCCTCTCAGCTCCACCGCCGGCCAGGGCGGCTATGCCAAACACGTGCCACGGTTTTCCTCCGGCCATACGGACTCGCGCTGCCGCGTGCCGCCGTTCCACGGCACCACGGCGCGGCCAAAACGATAGCGGCCACCAGCTACCGGCCACCGGCCACTAGCTACCGACTACCAGCTACCGGCCACCGGCGTGCATCGGAATCACCAACCCGTGTTCGAGCATCCAGCTGGCGATCTGCACGGCCGTTCGCAGCGACATGCGATCGGTCCACGCCCGTGCGAGATCGAGGGCCGTCATGCCGGCGCGGACGTCGGCCAGCAGCGGACCCAACTCCCACCCGCCGACATAGGCGACCGGTTCGTCCAGAGTGGGATGCGAAACGGCCTGCTTGACGACGATGAAGTCGCCATCGATGCACGGGACGTCGACGAGGGCGACCTGCGGTGAGAGTTCGACCGTGTCCGCGAACCCATCGGCACCGGGTCGCTCGCGTCGCGAGGATTCGTAGAGCGTTGCGCCCGCCGCCCGCGCCGTCCAGAAACTCGCCGCCGCGTTGCGCCGCAACCCGTGCGTACTGGGCCGCTGACCACCCGGCGTGCTGCGCGGCCGCCCGTGCGAGGCTCGCACGATAAAACTGCAGCGCCGCCTCACGAGACTCCGGCCGACGGAGCACGGTGTTGACAACAATGGCGCCAGCCATGGCCGTCTGTACGGCCTTCTGCACGCCGCTCGACGACAGCGGGTCGAGGGCCATCGCGGCATCACCAATCTTGATGCTGGCCGTCGTCACGCTCTCCTCGTCGACATACGGAGTGGCGTCAACTGCGCGCGCCGGTCCTGCCAGCATCGGTGACACGTCGGGTCCGCGACGCAGAACATCCGCGTCGAGATCGTCGGGCGGTTCCCAAGTGGCACCGCCGATCGGATCGGCCGCGGCGCGATCGCTGCCCGAATCCCGTTCGACGCCGTTGGTCAGGACTCGTGAGCGATCGAGATACCACTGCAGAAGAGTCGTCAGCGAACGGCCCCGGTGCGCGCGGACTGTAGCCGCGTCGACGAAGACCAGCGTGTTGCAGACACCGCCCGGCAGCGGGACGACCCAGTACCATGCGTCGGCGCCCGCCTCGATGCGTGGCTGACGCGGCAGGCGTGAGCCGCGCCAGTAGCCGTAAAGCGCCACTGTCGTGACCGGCTGTCGCCGACGTCGTCGTCGCAGGAAACCGACGCGACCCGTAGCATCGGCGAGAAAGTCCGCGGCGAGATCGACGTGTCCGCCTCCGGACGCAACTCGCAACTGCCACCGCCCGCCGATGTATCGGAATTGCTCAACGCTGGCGGGCTGCAGGACGCGAACGCCCAGAGCACGCGCTCGCTCCAGCAACAGCGCATCAAACTGCCCGCGATCCACGAGAAGGCCGCGCCCGTCTGGATCGCGTCGTTCCACTTCGTCCTCGACCCACGCCGTCCTGACGACGTGAACGCGCGAAAACCCGGCGGTCTCGACCGCACCGCGGGCGCCGATCGTCTCGAGCAGCGGCAGTACGCCCGCGCTCAGGGACTCGCCGAGTCGCCGGCGCGGAAACGCGAGCCGCTCGACCAGCGTCACCTCGTGGCCGAGCTGGGCCATGCGTGCGGCAAACACGCACCCCGCCGGGCCCGCTCCGATGACCGCGATGCACGACATGGGAAATTCAGAATTCAGAATTCAGAATGCAGAATTCGAATGCAGAATGCAGGACGGCAACACTCGCACGTCCGCGATGCACTCGGTGAGGCGCAGCCGCGAATGTATGGCGACGATGGTCGAACTAGCCAGTCTCTTCATTGCGCATTTTGCATTCGTGCATTCTGCGAATTCTGAATTCTGAATTCTGCATTCGAATTCAGATCCCTCACCGATATCCCAGCCGCAGGTAGGCTTCGAGGCAGTAGTGCAGCCAGCCGCGAATGTAGTCGCAGGCGGGACGACCGCGGTGGATCACCTCGTGATGGCAGCCGCCGCCGCACAGATACCGGGCCCAGCATTCGCGGCAGGGCTCCTGCCGATGCACGTGACGATCCGACAGCCACAGCGTGCGGCGGGAGACGTCCACACCAGACTCGAGAGATCCCATCGCGCCGCTCTCATCGCCGACGAAGCGATGGCAGGCCGATAGATCGCCGTCGGCCGACACGCCCAGATATCCGGCCCCAGCCCCGCAGGGATACGGCCGGTGCGTGCTCTTCCCGATTTCACGCATCGCGTTCGTCATGTTCGCGAACGGGTAGCGTTCCCCCGCGAGCGTTCGGCGCTCGAACTCGTGACCGCAGTCGATCATCGCCGCCAGCATCTCTTCGAGATCCGCGGCCTGCATCTCGCCCATCCCGCTCGGCGCGCTGAGCATGGGCGAGAAACCGACACTGTGAAAGCCCGCGGAGACGAACTGGTCTAGCGTCTGGCGAAGCTGGAGGTTTGCCGGCGTGACCGTGACTCGCGCCGACACCTGCATCCGCCGCTGGCGCGCCAGCAGCGGCCGCAGGTTGGCCATGATCCGATCGAAGCTGCCGGCACCACTCCGATACATGCGCAGCCGATCGTGTGTGTCGCGCGGGCCGTCCAGGCTGACCGTGACCGCAAAACCGAACGTCTCGAAGAAATCGGCGTCGGCCTCGGTCACCAGCGTCCCGTTGGTCGTGATCGAGAACGTCAGCGTGACGTTGCGACGCGCCGCCAGCGCGGCGCCCCACCTGGTTGTTTCCTGCAGGACGTGACGGTTCACCAGCGGCTCGCCGCCGAGAAACGCCAGGTTCAGCTTCGCGCCTGGAGTCGCCCCCTCGATCAGCCATTCGACTGCGCGAGTCGCCGTCTCCAGCGACATATTGCTGGCGACGCCGCCGAACTCTCCCTGCTGGGCGTAGCAGTACGTGCACCCGAGGTTGCACTTCTGCGCGACCGCCAGTGACAGAGCATGGATCGGTGGGTCCTCGAGCGGGGTGTCATCGATGAACGGACGTCCCTTGATACCGAGGCGCTCGAGCAGCGCCGCGACCGTCGTATCGCCGATCGCCGTGTCGATCTGATCGAAGAGGGACGTCTCGGCGTCGAACAGGCGACTGCCGTCGGGCACGAACAGGTGCCGTGACCGTTCCAGCCGGATCAGATGCGCGTGCGGGGATCTCGGGCGCGACTCGAGCGCACAACGGCGGGCCTCCGCCGCGGCGGTGTGCGTCATTGAATGCGATCCTGTGTGACCCACGAGGTTTCCGCGCCAGTGATGTGGTGTCCAGTGGTGGTGGGCGCGGTCGTCGACGCGCCGGACGCAGGTGTGTTGAGCAGTTCGTCTGGCGGAGGGGTGCAGGGTCCGACCCACGGCAGCAGTAGCGCCAGAGAGGGTCGTTCGGCCGGTTCGACACGCAGAGCGCGATCCAGGAAGTCGTACAGCTCTTCGCTGATCCCGCGGCCGATCTCTTCGCGTGGCGGCAGCTTCGTCGAGAGCTTCTGCTGCATCAGGTCGAACACGTTTTTCGCCGAGAACAGTGCCGCGCCCTGCACCATTTCATAAGCCAGGCACCCGAGCGCGTAGATGTCGGTCCGGTGATCGAGGGGACTCGCCGACAGTTGCTCCGGGGCCATGAACACCGGCGTTCCCATCAAACCGGTTTCAGCCTCGATGGATCGGCGATCGTTGAACGCGTCGACAGCCGTCGCGATGCCGAAGTCGGCGAGTTTAACTGTTCCTCCGCGCGTGATCAGGACATTGGCCGGCTTCAGGTCCCGGTGCACGAGGCCGCGATTGTGGATGTACTCGAGCGCATGCGCGAGCTGTCCCAGGATCGGGCGCACTTCGCGTTCGGGCAACGGGCCGCGGAAGTTGACGATCCGCTGCACGTCGGCGCCCTCGCACAGTTCCATGACGAGAAAGTAGGTATGAAACGCGGGGAAGAGGCGCATCAGACGGGCGATGTTCGGGTGATCGAGCTGCTGCATCAGCTCCGCTTCGTGATGAAAGCGGGCGAGCGCCAGGGCGTCGTAGATCAACCGATAACTCATCATCTTCAGCGCCACGAGCTCACCCGTCCGCTCGTCGCGAGCTCGATACACGACCGACATGCCACCGCGTCCCAGGGAGCGAAGAATGCGGTAGCCCTCGACCTTCTTGTCGCCGAACCCATCGCGGATTCCCTGGCCGAGACGATCTGAGATCAGGCGCGTGAGAACGCCACCGAGCTCGAGGTGACGGGAGGCCAGCCGGTCGAACTCGCGTGCCGGGATGAACAGCGCGTGGACATCGCTGTCGGCGATCACGTCGGCGCTTCTGGCTTCGCGGGTGACGAGCGCCATTTCGCCGAACACGTCGCCGTTGCGGAATTCGCCGAGCAGATGATCGCCGTCCCGGCTGCGCAGCAGGGCGTGGGCGCGGCCGTCCAGCAGGACCATCAACCCGTCCCCGGGTTCACCCTGACGGATCAGCACGTCACCCGCGACGTAGTGGCGCTGCTCTGCGGCCTCGAATAGATCCTGCAGTGCGGACGCGGACGCCCGTGCCAGCGCGGGCGATCCACGCAGCGGGTTGTGAACGGGCTCAGGAGCGTCTGACATGAGGTGCCCAGTCCTGCTGCCTACCACTCCGGAACATCGATGATCGTCGGAGCATGCTTCAGCCGATAGCAGTCGTCGACGACGCTCACGTTGTAGATGGTGGTGCCGTTGCGTTCGAAGCGTCCGTGGCCGCCGTGGATGTGCCCGCAGACGACGAGCCGCGGCCTGACGCGGTCTATCGCCGCAAGCAGATCAGGATTGCCGAGGTGCTCGGGCGATCCCGTACCGGCTGGATCGTGAAGGTCGCCGTAACCCAGCGGCGGCTGGTGTGTGACCAGAATGTCGATCCCGGATGGGATGCCGGCGTACACCGTCGCCAAGTCCGGCAACGGCTTCATGAAGGCCCACTGCATGAACAGATTCGACCACGGAGTCAACCACACCGACAGCGAACCGGCCCGGCCCGCCATGGGTACCGTCACGCCGCCGTCCACCACGATGTGCAGTCCACACGAGTCTGCGTTCGCGGGCACGTCAGCGTCGAAGGTAAACGCCTGGCCGCACCAGTCGTGATTACCCCAGGTGAGCAACCGGTGCGCGGCCGGCGCGCTGGCCAGCCAGCGCCGCCCCTCCGTGTCGAACCAGCCTTTCTGGCGATCCGGTCGATCCTGTGCGAGCTTGCCGTCCACGCGATCCGGACAGACGTCGCCGGCGACGATCAGGAGATCGCAGCGTGGCACGTCGGGCAGAAACCCGTGCTGATCGCTCAGGGCGACAATGCGCATTGCGGTCGCTGACGGCCCGCGCCTCTGCGGGTCGAGCGGTGCCGATTATGTCACCGCGATTGACGCCCGGGACCGAGGGTTGAGGGTATCTTTCGCTTGTAGACGATAAGATCACCGGGACTTCGCCCCTTTGACAGGAATTCCAGCGGAATCGTGTCAGTCGCGGCGGTTCCAACCGCGCTCCCGTTGTCGCGGCCAAAGCCCATGTTTCAAGCGCCCACGATCGACCTCGATTGGAAGTCGCCGCCCTTCGAGCATTTCAGCGGCGTCCAGCGCCTGCCTTCCGCGCGCAGCGGCCACGCGTCCGGCCAGCACGCCCGTCATCAGCTCTACGTCGCCCGCGACCGTCGCACCCGTACGAACGTGCTGATCAAGGTGACCTCGAAGCCTGGAGTCGTCTACGAGCACGACCTGCTCAACGAAATCGCCACGCTGACCACCATCAACCGCGAGCTGCCGGAGTCGCGGTACTTCCCGATCCTGGGCGAGCACGGCCGCCTGCGCGACGGTCGCATTTACCTGACGATGACCTGTTTCGACGAATGGCCGCTGGCAACCGCGATCAGCGCGGAGCGTCTGCCGGCGCGGCAGGTCACGCACCTGCGGACGTCGATCGAAGTGGCGCGAGCGTTGACCGAGCTGCACCGTGTGCCCATCTGGCACGTCGATCTGAACCCGATGAACATCATGGCGCGGTGGCAAAGCGGGAAGCCGGTGATCCGGCTGGTCGACTTCGAATCGTCGTACGAGGTCGCGCGCCACTCGACGGGCGTGTTTTACAACCCGCCGACGACGTCCGGGTACTCTGCGCCGGAGGTGGCGCGTCAGCCGCCAGATGCGAGAGCGGATGTGTTCTCGGCGGGTGCGGTTCTGTACACGCTGCTGGCGGGCTTCGGATGGACGTGGTCGAGCGATGTCGGCCGCGCGATCGCCCGCGACCCCGACGTGAGCGGCGGCCTCAAGCGCCTGTTGCTGAAGGCGGTGGATCCGGAACCGGACAATCGGTATGCGTCAATCGTCGAGTGGCGCGATGCGCTGTCCGCGTACCTCGAGCACATCTGGCCAGGGCGGACCTGGTAGCGATGACAAGCACGCGTCGCGCGCACCGGTTCGCGCTGCGCCGGCGGTCTACCGCGAGTGTCCGAACAGCTCGCCGCCGTCGACAACGGTGGCCTTTGTCGGCCCGTAGCCGCTGATCGCAACCCACGTGTCTTCGTCGAGTGCGCCGTCGTAGTGGGGACCGCCTTTCGGATGCCGCATGAAGTCGCCAGGTTTCAACGGGACAGCCTGCGTCGGGCGGAACACGTCGCCTTCGTCCGTGTACCACGTACCGCGGAGCACCACGATGTAGCGCTCGTCGGGGTGATAGTGCGGGCGGCTCATCACGCCTTTGGGGAAGTGATTGATCGTCAGGTAGTAACCCGGTTTGGCCGGATCGCCTTCGACCACCGCCGTCTCGACGCCCAGCGTGTTGCCTTCCGTCGGCCGCCAGGTCAGCTCGTCGAACTTGACGCGAACGAACGGGCGTTCCGGATAACCGGGCGGCAGCGTGACTGCGCCCGTTGGCGGGTTCGCGGCGGCCGGCGCCGACGCGGGTGCGGATGCGGCTGGCACCGGCGACTCGCTGCCCGGCGCGTTCGCGGTGCTGCATCCAGCAACCACTAACGCCGACAGGAATCCGACCGCAGCTAACGACGGCGGGCCCCATCGACGGGCCTGCTTCGCGAGGCCCGGCCTACTAGAGGGTCCCGTCGCACGCAACGTTCGCATCTCAGTCTGCCTCGAACATGTGCGCCTGGTAGGGAAAGCCGTTCATCGCCAGGCGGCACGAGCGCTCGCCTTCCTTCCCGCCGAAGCTGGCCAGGTGCCACGTCTGCCGCGGCACGTAGACGACATCGCCTGGTTCTGCTTCGAACTCCTGAAGCCCCTCGATGTTGTAGCGGATGTGGCCGAGCATGACCAGCCAGAACTCTCCGCCTTCCTCGTGATAGTGGCCCTTGTTGCCCGGCTGCGGCTGCTGGTAGTTGCCGATGATGATGTTCGCGAAGCTGCGATCGTCGGTGACGAATGCGCCCCCGCGTTCCTCGCCTGATACAACCTTGTTGAAGTCCACCATCGGCCGGTTCTGCACGTCGAGCTGACCGCGTCCGCCGTCCACGCGCGTCTTGACGAACTCGAAACCTGGCAGCGGGGTCGGCGACTCGTCAACCGGATAGAGCTTGCGTGCGCGCGTGACGTTCACCTCGAAGCGAAGTGCCGGCTCGCTGCCGACGTTCTCGATCTGATACAGCGTCCGATACGGCACCTGCACCATGACGCCCTTCGTCGCGACGACGGGCTCCCGCCCCTCGACGGTGAAGCGCAGCATGCCCGACTGAACGATCCACCATTCGCGCGTATCGCCATTCATGCGCCGCGGCGTCTTCTGCCCGGGCGCCATCGAGATCCACTGTGCGAACAGACTCTCATCGTCCACGATCGTCTCGGCCCAGTCGACCTGACCCTTGTGCCGCGCCAGCACGTCGCCCAATTTCGTATGGGGCTTGTGCACACCGGTCCAGCCTGCCGACTTCGCCTTGGGCGACAGCACGATCAGCGGCGCGTTCTGGCGCGCGGGTGGGCGCGCCGAGGCACCGGGCTGTGCCTGCCCGCCGGGAGCCTGCGCCATCAATGATGCCGCCGCGGTTCCCACGAGTACGGCAACGGCCAGAATCCAGAGCGACGACGTGGCATTGCGTAATGGCGAATCAGTCATAGAAGCTCCTGCAGCGTGCGGATCATGGCACAGCCTGCGAATCGTAAATCAGGAATCATTCACGATTCACGATTCGCGATTCACGATTCTGGATGGCGGGCGTAGCCCGAGCACGACGACGGCTGGTGTCAGCATCGACAGGCCGAGCGCGAGTAGCGCACGGCGGTAGTCTCCACTCGCGCCGGTCAGCCAGGCGACGACCTGCGGACCGAGGTAGCCGGCGAGGTTACCGAAGGAATTGATCACGGCGAGGCCGGCCGCCGCGGCCGTCCCGGCGAGAAACGTCGTCGGGAAGGTCCACAGGATCGGGAACGACGCGTACACGCCCATCGCCGCGATGCAGATGCAGACGATCTGGCCGGGCAGCGACTGAAAGGCGCTTGCGGCCGTGAAGCCGGCGAACCCGAGCACCGCGACGGCTATCAGGTGGCCGCGACGCTCGCCCAGACGATCGGACCGTCGTCCCCACCACACCATGAACGGTGCGCCACAGAGAAAGGGGAGGGCGGCGATCCACCCGGTGTACTGCAGTCGCACGCCATGCGCGCTGATGAGACTGGGCAGCCAGAAGTTGAAGCCGTAGAGCGCCAGCACAACACCGAAGTACGCGAGCGCCAGCGCCCAGACGCGCGGCTGCACGATGGCGGCTCGCAGCGTCACGTGGCCGCTTGTTGCCACTGCCTCCCGCTCGGCGGTCAGCGTCGAAACGAGCCACTGCCGCTCGTCGCCACTGAGCCAGCCGGCATTGCGCGGGCCGTCGGGCAGCGCCACGAGACAAACGGCCCCAAGGAGCACTGCCGGCAACCCTTCGAGAATGAACAGCCACTGCCATCCCATGAGTCCGAACGCCTGAATGCCCATCAATGTGGCCGAGAGCGGGCTTCCGATCAATCCGGATAGAGGCAACGCGGTCATGAACAGGCCGACGACCCTGGCGCGCTCACGTGAGGGAAACCAGTAGGTGAGATAGAGAAGAATCCCGGGGAAGAAACCGGCCTCGGCCACCCCGAGCAGGAAGCGCATCGCCACGAAGCTGGTCGCGCCGGTGATGAATGCGGTGGCAGCGGAGACCAGGCCCCAGGTGATCATGATCCGGGCGATCCAGCGCCGCGCTCCCACGCGCTCGAGAATCAGGTTGGAGGGGACCTCGAACAGGAAATAGCCGATGAAGAAAATCCCGGCGCCGAACGCATACGTCGCATCGTCGATCCCGATGGCCGCGTTCATCGTCAGCTTCGCAAAGCTGACGTTCACGCGATCGAGGTAGGAGACGATGTACAGAAGGCCGAGGAAGGGGAGCAGTCGCCAGCGCACGCGGCGCAGCGTGCGTTCCCCGAGCGGCAGTTCGGAGGCCATGACTGCTGCCGTCATCGAGTGCTACCGTTCCATCCCCTTCGACTTGATCACCGGCGTGTTCTTCGCGTCCATCAGGAACGCGATGAGCTCGCGCGCGGCCGCTGCTCGTGGAGACCGCGGGTTCACGGCCGCCGTCATCACGACGTAGCTCTGGATCTCGGCGGGGAAGATGCCCCCAAGTTCGGCACCACGCACCGGCAGGATCTCGCTGACGGGCAGAATGGCCAGGTCCGCGTTGCCGCTGGTGATGTTGGCGTTGACCTCGTCGCCCGAAGCAGCGGCTTTCGTCTTCGGCTTCATCGCGTCGGCGAGGCCGAGTTTCTCGAGCGTCGCCACGAACGCGATGCCGCTCGCGCCGGTCGGAACATACGTGATCGTGCGCGCCGCGCGCAGCGCGCGTTCGAATGCCGCGACCGAACTGACATCGGGTTTCGGAGCGCCGGCCTTGATCATCAAACCGAGGCCGCTGCGGGCAATCACCGATCGCGACGTCTTGTCGACCATGCCTTTCGCGATCAAGTCGTCGATCAACGGTGCGGTGAGGATGGCCACGTCGAACGCGTCGCCGGCCTCCAGCGTGGCTTTCAACTCGGCCGCGATGCCGAATACCGGGGTCACGGTGTGTTTGGTGGACTGCTCGAACCCTGGCAGCAGCGCTTCCACCACGGCTTTCGCGGCGACCGATGAAACCAGCCGAATCTGTTCGGCCCGCGCGGGCGTGGCGATCAACACCGAGATGACGAACACCGCAACCGGCCGCATCCAGCTCTTCACGTGACCTCCTTCGCGTTTCTGCCGAGCGCAATACTAACCGCGTCCCGGGGTCGGCGAGCAATCCCACGGCAGGAGCGCTGCGGTACCCTTTGCTCCATGCCCGTGCCCGCCGACCACGCCCGCTCGTCGCGCCGACGCTACCGCGTGTTCGTGGAGGACTATCGTCACGGTCGGCTCGACGCCACCGCCGCCGTGGGCGGTCAGCAGCCCACGGGCGCCGATGCGGGAGAGCGCCGACGGTACATACGGGACTACCTACGGTGGCTTGCGCCTCACCGCTATGCGATTGCCGGCCTGCTCGCGTTGGCATTCGTTGCCGCCGGGCTGCAGATGCTCGAACCGCTGTTCATGCGGTTCATCGTCGATCGCGTCCTGCTGAATCCAGGGCTGGAAACCTCGGCGCGATTGACGCGGCTCCACACGGCCGGAGCCACGTTTCTTTCGGTGATCCTGGTCTCGAACCTGATGGGCGCCGTGCGCGATTACCGCCAGCGGCGGCTGAACGTGCACGTGATGGTGTCGCTGCGTCGATCGCTGTTCGACCGGCTCCTGCACCTGCCATTGCCACGGCTGTGGGACATGAAGACGGGCGGCATCCTGTCGCGGCTGACCGGGGACGTCGACACGACGACCGGCCTGCTGCAGATGGCGCTCGTCACGCCCTCGGTCTCGATCGTGCGCCTGATCATCGCCCTTGGCGTGCTCTTCAGATTGAACTGGCGCCTGGCGTTGACCGCGCTCGCGATCGTTCCGGGCGTGATGGTCATCAGTTTCATCTCGGCTCGGCGCGTCCGGCCAATCTACCGATCGCTGCGCAAGGATGCCGAGCAGATCGACGGCCGCGTCGGCGAAATATTTTCCGGCATCCGCGTCGTGCGCGCGTTCCGGCGCGAGGCGCGGGAGCTCCTCGAGTACATGCGGGGACGGCACAGCGTCGTCCGCAAGGAAATGTTCGCCCATCGGCGCGAGATGGTGCTGTGGACGACCTGGAGCATCCTGCTGGGGGCAGTCAACGTCGTGATCGTGTGGTACGGCGGCTATCTGAATCTGGCCGGACGGGCGTCGATCGGCGACATCATGGCGTTTCAGTGGTACACGTTCCTGCTGCTCAACCCCGTCTGGCAGATCGTGAATTCATTCTCGGAGCTGCAGCGTTCGCTCGCCGCCATGGAGCGTGTCTTCGAGGCGCTGGCGATGCCCGACGACAAGCCGGACCAGCCGGGAGCGACCGACGCGCCGCGCGTGGTCCGCGAGATCACCTTCCAGAACGTGAGCTTCGAATACCGAATCGGCCACCCGGTCATTCGCGACTTCAACGTGGTGGTGCCCGGCGGTTCCGTCGTCGCGCTGGTCGGACGCAGCGGCGCCGGCAAGACCACCGTGACCGATCTGGTGGCACGGTTCCACGACCCGACGGCCGGGCGCATCCTCCTCAATGGAACCGATATCCGCGAGTTCCGGCTGCGGAGCTATCGCGATCTGCTGGCGATCGTCCAGCAGGATGTCTTCCTGTTCGACGGCAGTGTTCGCGACAACATCGCGTACGGCCGCCACGATGCCAGCGACGCCGATATCGAAGACGCCGCGCGTCGCGCCAACGCCCACGAGTTCATCGAACGCCTTCCCGAACGCTACGACACGTTCATCGGTGAACGGGGGGTCAAGCTCTCAGGCGGCCAGCAGCAGCGGCTGGCGATCGCGCGGGCGATGCTGGCGTCGCCGCAGATTCTGATCCTCGACGAGGCCACCAGCAATCTCGACACCGAGAGCGAGCAACTGATCCAGGCGTCGACAGAGGAACTGCTGGCCGCGCGCACGACGTTCGTGATCGCGCATCGCCTGTCCACGATTCGCCGCGCCACGCTGATTCTGCTGCTCGAGAACGGCGTGATCATCGAGCGGGGTTCGCACGACGAGTTGATGGCTGCCGGCGGAGCCTACCGAGACATGGTCCTGCGCCAGATGGAGACCGCACCGTCGAGCGGTGCGGAGGTCCTGCGGTGAGCGATGAGGTGGGCTTTGGACGTTGGACTGTGGACCTGAGAGTGTGCGTTCAGGCACGCTCTGCCAAAGTCCAAAGTCCAAAGTCCAGTTGGGAGTTGGCCCTTTGGGAGTTGGGAGTTTCCTACTTCCCGAAGGTGTGTTCGATGGCAATCGTCGGGGTGAACTGCGCAGTCAGTCCGTTCTCGACGATCGGCAGCAGGACATGGGCATGGAGGAGCCACGTCCCGGCGATGTTCCACTTCATTCCGGCCACTCCGAACGCCGTCGTCTCGGCATCACCCGTTGGCACGAGGCGGATGGTATCGACGCCGGTAATGCGTGGGTGAGGCGCGGCCACCGGCTCGATCCGATCGAGGCCGTCGATGTTTCGCGCCAGCACCTCGCCGATCAGGGTGATTCGCGACGACGCTGCCACCGCCACCGCGCCGCTGTAGGAGATCTCCCGGCCGATGCCGCCGGTTCCATACGTGAAGTTGCCGTGCACGCTGGTCACGCCCGCTTCATACGAACCGAGGGCGGTGAATCGCATAGCCAGTTCGCCGGTTCCGAGCAGATCTTCTTCGCGTCCTGTCGGGAGGCGCGCCTCGACTCCAAAGGCTGCGGAGCCGGGCCCGTCGGGCGTGAGCCGGATCTTCGAGCGCAGCGCGATGTCACCAAGTCCCGTCGTCTTGGCAGTGGCTCGAGCGAGGAGTGATTCCGTTCCCCTGTAGTCGTTGACGCGCGAACCGCTGATGTTGAGCTGAATCAGTGGCACGGCCGCACCGACGTCGATGCGGTTGGTGACGCCGATGTTTCCGACGAACGTTGCAGTGCGGGTTTCGATGTCGAGCGTCAGCCTCTCGGTGTCGAACGGCGTCGCTTCGTCCCGGAATTTGTTGGCGGTGGTCACCAGCGTTCCGTTCCTGAGATCGCTGCCGTCGAGCGACGTGAACTTCGAGTACTGCATGTTGAATCCGATCGACGCCTGGCCGGCGCCGGCCGTGAGCGCGCGCTCGACGTACAGCGGGCCGAACGTCTGGCTGGCCCGTTCGACCGTGCCCAGCGTCGGGTTCAAGCGATAACTGAATCCGCTCGACGAACTGCTGATCGGCACGGTGGCGATCGACGCCAGGAGCGCGTTCGACAGCGTTTCCCGGGTGGCATCGGCGGCCGCGCGATCCTTGTCGAAGTCGCTGGTGGCGACCCCCTGGTTGGTCACGAGGAACGTCACGATATCCTGCACGGTCGTCTGAGACGCCGGGGCGGTTGACTGGCCGGCGGCCGGTACGGCCAGGCCCGTCAGCAAAGTGAGAGTGGCGAAAAAGAAACGTCTGTTCATTACTCCTCAACGAATTCCGATGCTCATCCCACCGTTGCCGCCGGCGCCGCCCCCGCCCCCGCGATCCGCCGAATTGTCGGTGTTGATCGCACCGCCACCTCCGCCGCCACCGCCTCGATTCGAGGGCCCCCCGGCGACGGTGAGGCCTTTGCCGCCGCCGCCACCGCCACCGGCCGAATCGTTACTGTTGACGTCGCGGGCACCCTCTCCACCGGCGCCCGAGTCGCTGGTTCCACTGCTTCCTGGCCCACCGAACGCACCGTTACCGCCGGCACCGCCGGATGCACCACCCGCGGCACCAGGCGCGCCCCCCACTTTCGAGGATTGCTCGTTGGAATTGCCGCCACCGCCACCACCACCCGTGTTGAATCCGGATGTGCCACCGCCTGGCTGGGCGGCCGCCGAACCGAATGCACCGCCGTTGCCACCTGCACCTCCGGGGACACCGGCACCGGCCGAGACCGACCCGCCACCACCACCGGGTCCCGATACCGTCGTCCCGCCGCTGCCGCCGCTGCCGCCGGCCAGCTGGACATAGAACGTGCCCCCAAGGGTACGGAAGTAGCTCTGACTGCCCGAGGATCCGTTCCCGGCGACGTTGCCACTCCCTTCAGTGGCGCCAGCGCCGCCCGTTCCGCCCGTGCCGACGACCGCCTGATAGCTCGTGAGGGGCTCGACAGTGATGGTTTGCCCCGACACATTCGCGGCTCCGCCTCCGCCTCCGCCTCCGCCTGCGGTGACGCTGCCACCGTCGTCACGTCGCTTGCCGCCTCCACCGCCACCCCCGCCGGCGACGCCGCGCACGACAATGGTGCCGGCGCGATTGAAGGTGATGACATAGGTGCCCGGGTCCAGGCTCAAGGTCCCTGACGTGTCGAAGTTATGGATGCCGGCCCTCGTCCCCGCGTAGGTCGCGATCAATGGCTGGGGCGGCGGGGGCGGAGGCGGTGGCAGATTCGGATCCGTCGGCGACCCGGGAAGCGTTGGAGGCGACGGCTCACCCGAACTCGCGGACGTCTGGTTCACCTCGACGAGGGTGTCACCAAGGCGGAGCGTCGCCGTTCGCTCCGCATCGGGGTTCGCACTGGCCACGTACTCCGCGGATCCGTTCCCTGTTCCGCTCGTTCGAGTCCCCCGCAGCCACGGGGGGCTGGGGGACGCCTGCCACGGACATCCGGGAGTTGCCGCCACCCCGATGGTTACCGTGCCACCCGCGGCCGGCACGTCCACCGACGGCGCATTCCAGGCGATCCGGCACGCCGCCGCGTCCTGCTGTACCGGCAGCTTCGCCCCGTTCACCGCAATCGTGGCGCTGCGGCTGATGCCGTTCGGATTTTCTGCCACCATCACGGCGACCGCGGTTTCCCCCTGGCCGGTGTGGGGCGTGATCTGAACCCATGCGGCGTCAGTTTCAACCGTCCAGGCACACTCCCTGGCGGTTGCGACGGTGGCCGCGAATTCTCCGCCGCCAGCGGTGACCGAGCCGGGCACCCCAGTCACCGATGATGCGCATCGCTGGTTGCTCGGAGACGACAGCTCAGAGACAGTCGTACTCCCGCACGCGGCAACGGCGGCGAGACAAAGCCCGACGAGCAAAGAGCGAATCACTGGATGGACACTCCGGGACCCGGTAATTTTAGCCTTGCCGTCCACAAAATCGATGAGGTAGCGGGTGATGCCAGTAATTTCCCGGTATCGACCCGATCGTGCCGGGCAACGCGACGCGCTTGGGCATGCGCCCGATCTTGGCGGGTATTCGGGAAAGTGCCGACCCCGGTGTTCAACGCCAACACCGGAGGCAAGGCGGATCATAGGATTCAGGAATCAGGAATCAGGAATCAAGAATCGCTAGATCTACTGAGGTACGCAAGGAGGCAGTATGTTCATCGTGCGCGACATCATGTACTGCAAGCCAGGGCAGGTCAGGCCGATGGTGCAGAAGTTTCTCGCCTTGTCGAAGCTCGTTCAGAAACTGGGGTTTGGTCCCATGCGGATCATGACGGACGTGAGTGCCGAACGCTATTGGACCGTCGTTGCGGAAATCGAGGTCCCCAATCTCGAGGAGTACGCGCAGAAGTCGCGCGAGTCGATGGGCATGAAGGAATTTCAGGAGGCGATGCAGGGGTACCACGACCTGATCGACACCGGCCGGCGCGAGATCTACCAGCTGGAGCAGTGACTCCGACACAGGAGGGACTATGACGGGATGGCGGGTATGAAAACACACATCGAGATGCTCAAGGAAATGGGCGTGTCCGACGCTGACGCCGAGCAATACCTGCACCCTCTCGAGGATTCGCTGCCGAAGCACGGCATCGCCGACTCGCGGTTACGCCTCGCTCACTTCTTCGCTCAGGTCCTGCACGAGTCCGGCTGCATGCGATTCGACATGGAGAACCTGAACTACTCCTCCGACGCGTTGCAAAGGGTGTTCGGCAAGTACTTCGCGACGAAGGAGGAGGCCGATCGATATGCGCGCAACCCGGAGAAAATCGCGAATCGCGTCTACGCCAACCGCATGGGCAACGGCGACGAGACGAGCGGCGACGGCTGGAAGTACCGTGGTCGCGGACTGATTCAGCTGACCGGCCGGACCAACTACAAGGCCTTCGCGGAATGGATCGGAGACCCGCGGGTGATGGACGAACCCGACCTCGTGTCCAGCGAGTACGCGGTGCATTCAGCCGTCTTCTTCTGGGTCAGAAACGATCTGAACAAGTTTGCCGACAAGGACGACGTCGTTGGCCTGACGACGAGGATCAATGGCGGGCTGAACGGCCTGGCCCACCGGCGCGAACTGTTGAACAAGGCCAATGGTCTGCTGGCCATGCTCAATCTGGGCAGCGGAGCGATCATGAACGCCTAGCCGACGGGTAGGTGCTCGGCACGCCTCGGAGACTGGAGGCGTCGAGGACACGGGGCAACGGGTTCACCAACGGTGAAACGGGGGAACGGGGACGAACGGAAGCAGCGATCTCACCGCATCATCGAGCTGGAGCCGGAATCAGAGGCTGTCGACCGGGCTCCGCGACGCGGAGCCACCTGCATGCCCGAAAGGCTCGCACGCAAACCGCCGGAGCTTCGTGCAGCGGCTTGCATGCGGGCCATTCGGACGTGCAGAGCCGACTTCGTCGGCTGGTCGACAGCCCCCGTTCGTCTCCGTTTCCCCGTTGCCCCGTTTGTGATCCCGTTACCGCCGCCATCTCCGCTCTCATCATCGTTGCCACCGCGTGTCGCTGGGAGCCCCGACCTCCAGGCCCGATTCGAACGGCGAAGCCAAAGCCATTTCGAACGCCCTTTGTCTAGTCGTTTACCTTTCGCACCTCGGAGCGACGGTCTTGACTGAGGCGACGAGGAACTGACTCGTCGCACCACGAGCGACCTTCACCGTCTTCGCCGTCGATGACGTCTTGTCCGGCCCGTTCTCGACGTCGACCTTCGTGGTTTCCTTGATCTCGATCTTGTCGTCGCGGTCGCCCTTCGTGGCGGCCGGCACGACGACACCGGTCAGTTCCACCTGGTGATCGATATACGACCCAAGGTCGAGCCCGTCGCGTTCGACCAGCGCGTAGACCGGTTCGCCGGAGGGCGTGGTCTTGCCCTGCTTGTCCGGCGTCGCTCGTTCCGAGGTGATGTTCGTCAGCAGGAAGTTGGTGGCGCCGCCGATCATGACGCAACCGGTCACCGTGACCACCTGGCCGTTGTCGGATTTCACCTTGGTATTCGTCGTCGTCTTCGCGTCCTGGGCCGCGGCGACCGCGCCGGCCAGCAGTGACGCCAACAGAAAAGCGAAGGTACCGTGCCGCATGAGCTCACCTCCCGTGTCGAGCAATGCTGCCCATGGGGATGCATCCGGCGCGCCATCGCGACTTCGCCTTTGCTCCGACAGTCGCTTGATACAATGCAACATGTCCCAAACGATAGAGGTGAGGCTCCGGCTTCCTGTCCGATCGCAAATCAAGTCTGCTGCCTTTCCTTACGGCGTCGGTGATATCCGCTTCAGCAAGAAGACAGAGGTCGAGACGCTTCCCAAGGTCGGCGAGACGTTCCCGATGTCAGCCGGCTCGCTCACGTTCCCGTGCAAAGTCATCCAGCGGAACTGGGACGAACACAGCAGCATGTTCATCGTGGCCTGCGAGTACGGGGGTACCGCGAGAATCTCCCACGAGGATTACCTGACGATTCTCGAAGCGCCAGACTGGACCCCTCGGGCATTGCTCTAAGCGCCTGCGCTTTTCCATCACCGGAGCCGTCGCCGGTGCTGTTTCGTTGGACTCAGCGCGGCATGTGTTCCCAGCCTGAGTAAGCTTCTATTGCAAGGACTTTCAGACACAGTGGGACGGTAGTGAGAGGGCGATTCGGCGCAGATGCGGCGCGAGCCGCAGGCGGCCGGAAGACGGCCCATCAGCCAGTCAGAAAGGATCGGAGCGAGGGAGGATGGCGGAGAGGGAGGGATTCGAACCCCCGTGCCGGTTACCCGACAAGACGCTTTCGAGGCGCCCCCGTTACGACCACTTCGGTACCTCTCCGGGTCGGTGCGCCATCCGCGGATCGCAGACAGCACGCTCGTCGCCGTGCTCGGCGAGCACGCGAACACGTCATTATACCTGCCGTGCCGCTGGGTCGGCCAGCGGCGGCACGCCTTTCACCGCCTGCCGCCTCTCGCGGAAAAACTGCTGGATGAGGTCGCGGCATTCCGCTTCCAGAACACCGCCGGCGACACCGTGAACCGATGATTCAACTGCGGAATGTCGAGCAGTCTGGCGGTTGAGACGAGTGCACCGGTTTTCGGCTCCGGCGCACCGTACACCACCTCGCGCACCCGCGCGTGCACGAGTGCGCCGACACACATGACGCAGGGTTCCACCGTGACGTAGACCGTGGCGTCGAGCAGCCGGTAGTTGCCGATCGGTCTTCGCCGCGTCCCGCAGCACCAGGATCTCGGCGTGCGCCGTGGGATCGACAGCCGTGATCGGCTGGTTGAAGGCGCGGGCGACGATCTGATCGTCGATGACGAGGACGGCGCCGATCGGCACTTCGCCCGCTGCCAGTCCCAGCCGGGCCTGCTCGAGCGCGGCCGCCATGAACGTGTCGTGACTCACGCGGCGAACGTATCACGACGGCCTGAGCCGTCCCTGCCCCTGTCCCCTGCCCCCGTGTCCCCTGCCCTTACTTCCGACGCCGATGTTCGCCTCTCCCAGAGTTCCTACGAAAACGTCCATCGATTGGCGGGCCTGAAGACCCGGTGTGCGCACGACGTGTGATGGCCGTCCTGCGCGGCCTACGCAATCCGCCTCGCGTGCCTGACAGGCGGTCCGACGGGCTGGCCGGCGGCTGGCCGCGACGGGCGCTGCCGGCGGACAATCGTTCTTCGTGCGGTCCAGTGCAGGAATCCTGCGTCGACAAGGCCGTCCAGCACGAACCGGCAGTCGTCGGGCCCGATGTGCCACAGGCGGGCGGCCTGGCCGAGCGTCAGTTCCATCGCCGGCGTCTCGTCGAAGTCGCGGCGAATTTGATCGACCACTTCTGCGTAACGCATGCGCTTACTTCAGCAAGCGAAGCGCCATTGGCGACGCTCCTGTCGTCCGGCGTCATGTCGTTGCCGTGTCGACGAGTTGCGTCGGCCGGCACGAGCGGTGGCGAACGCGGAGCACGACACGAATTCGTTCGACTCACCGTCTTTGGTGACGTATTCGTCTGAATCGTCAATCGTCCGTGCAGAGATCAGGCCTGATTGCACTATCCGGATGGGGCAACGATCTTGCTCGCTCTTTCTCACACCTATGCAACCGGCGCCCTCGCTCCTCTGGACGTTGGAGGAGATCGGTCTTCTCGTCTCCAACAGCGGCAACCCCTCGGAAACGCTGTCGAACATCGTCCGGCTCATTCAGCGGGTGTTTGCCACCGACGTCTGTTCGGTGTACCTGCTCGAACCGGATCGCAGCACGCTCGTGCTCGCCGCCACCATCGGCCTTCGCGAAGACGGCATCGGCCGCGTGCGCATGCGAACCACGGAAGGACTCGTCGGCCTGACCGCCGAAATCGTCTCGCCAGTGGTAGTTCAGGACGCGGCCACGCATCCCGCGCTTCAAGTACTTCCATGAGGCCGGCGAGGATCCGTACCGCACCTTCGTCGGCGTTCCGATCGTCGATCGCGGGCTGCTGCAGGGCGTCCTGGTGGTGCAGACCACCGAGTCGCGACTGTTTACGGATGACGAAGTGCAGCTGCTGGCAACGGCCGGCGCGCAGCTCGCACCGATCGTCGCGGAGGCAAGGACCGTCGGGCACATCGTCTCGCCGATTCACCAGCGCCTGGCCGCCCTGGCGGGCAACCTGTGGTGGTCGTGGGATCACGAGGCGAACAGTCTCTTCCGCGATCTGGACCCGGTGCGCTGGCGGCAGTGCGATCACAATCCGCTGGTCCTGCTGCGCGAGCTGCCGATTTCGCAGCTCGAAGCGCGCGCGCTGCAACTGGCGCTGCACGGCCGCATCCACCACACCTACCGGCGGATGCAGGAGTACCTGCGCTCCAAGCACACATGGGGAGCCCGCCACGCCAGCGTGCTCGGCGCGCGGCCAGTCGCCTACTTCTCGGCCGAATTCGGTCTGCACGAGTCGCTGCCGATCTATTCAGGTGGCCTCGGTATCCTGGCAGGCGATCACCTCAAGAGCGCGTCGGATCTCGGCATCCCGCTGATCGGCATCGGCCTGTACTACGACCAGGGATACTTCCGTCAGCGGCTCGATCACGAAGGGTGGCAGCACGAGGATTATCTCGACGTCGACAGCCAGTTGCTGCCCATTGAGCCGGCGCTGCGCAATGGCGAACCGCTCGTCCTCGAGATCGAGACGCGAACGGGTCCCATCGTCGCCCGCGTCTGGAAGGTCGCGGTCGGGCGGAACACCCTGCTGCTGCTCGATTCGAACGTCGACGGCAACAGCGCCGAGGACCGTGAGCTCACCGCGCGGTTGTACGGCGGCGATCATCGGACGCGCAGTCCGCCAGGAGCTGCTGCTGGGTGTGGGCGGCGCCAAGGCCCTGGCGGCGCTCGGAGTCACGCCCGGTGTAATCCACCTCAACGAGGGACACAGTGCGTTCGCGGCGCTCGAACTGATTCGCCTTCGGATGGACACCGAAGGGATCGACGCCTCGGAAGCGATGCGGCGCGTCGCGCCGCAGGTCGTGTTCACGACCCACACGCCGGTTCCGGCCGGCCACGATCGCTTCGATCCGCACCTGGTCGAAGAGCATCTGGGTCCGCTGCGTGATGCGATGCGGATGTCGTGGGACGCCTTCATGGGGCTCGGTCGCGTCAATCCACGGGACCCGAGCGAGGAGTTCTGCATGACCGTCCTCGCGCTGAAGACGTGTCGGCGGGCCAACGCGGTGTCGTCGCTGCACGGCCACGTCTCACGCGCCATGTGGACAGGGATGTACCCGGGAGTGCGTGAGGACCACGTCCCGATTGGCCACGTGACCAATGGTGTGCACGTCCAGAGCTGGCTGGCGCAGCCGATGCGTCAGGTCTACGCGCGTCATCTCGGTGTGGGCTGGGCCGACCACAGTCACGAGGAAGGATTCTGGGACGCCATTGACAACGTGGACGACGGCGAGCTGTGGGAGGCGCACCAGGCGCTGAAGGCGCAGCTGATCGAATTCACGCGGCGCCGGATCATCGCGCAGGCGGAACGACGGGGGGAATCACCCGAGTCGTTTGCGCAGATCAAGCGGGTCCTCAGCCCGGACGCGTTGACGATCGGGTTCGCGCGCCGCTTCGCGACCTACAAGCGCGCCAATCTGCTGCTGCGCGATCTCGAAGTGCTGACCTCGCTCATCAACCATCCGCAGATGCCGGTGCAGATCGTCTTCGCCGGCAAGGCGCATCCGCAGGACGGTCCGGGCAAGGCGGTGCTGCAGGAAATCGCCGGACTCGCCCGTGACCCGCAGTTCGTCGGCAAGCTCGTCTTCATCGAGGATTACGACATCAGCGTGGGACGCTTCCTCGTGCAGGGTGTGGACGTCTGGTTGAACAATCCGCGTCGGCCGCTCGAGGCATGCGGCACCAGCGGACAGAAGGTGGTACTCAACGGCGGTCTCAACCTGTCGGTCCTCGACGGCTGGTGGGCGGAGGCCTACGACGGCCTGAATGGATTCGCGATCGGGCTTGGGGAGACGCACTCGTCGATCGACGTGCACGACAAGCGCGACGCCTCGTCACTCCTCCGTGTGCTGAGAGACCAGGTCATACCGCTGTATTACGACCGCGACCGGGACGGCCTGCCGCGCGAGTGGATCGGCCGCATGAAGCGAGCGATCCGGACACTCGGGTGGCGGTTCAGCGCCGACCGGATGGTCATGGACTATGTCCTACGTGCCTACATTCCCGCCGCGGGCGGAACGAGCAGCGACTCCAGTCCCTTCTAGGACTTTGGACTTTGGACTTTGAACTTTTGACGTTTGATTTTCGACTTTCGCTTGGGCACGTTCGACCTTGGGGGTTGGCGAAGCGATAGAGGTTGGGAGTCTCACCTTCCGATTCTTCGTCAGGTTGCTGAGCCGGGCGCTAGAATCGCCGTGCTGGCCTCCCCCACAGGACGGCAGACATGGCAAAGAAGACGAAGAGCGCGAAGCGAGCAGCGAATTCCAGGATCGTCAGACGGTCAAGCGCAACGAAGGTTGCGAAGAATGCGCGAGGGGTAACGGCGGCGATTCGACGCGGCCATGGATTGTCGATTCACATCGGGCTCAACGCCGTGAGCCCGGCTCACTACGAGGGCTGGAGCGGTGAGCTTCAGGCCTGTGAGTTCGACGCCAAGGACATGGCCGCTCTCGCGCGCGCGGCAGGGATCACGCCCACGATCCTGCTGACCAAGAACGCGACTCGAGCCAAGGCGCTCGGTGCCATTCAGGCAGCGGCCAAGCAATTGAAAGCCGGTGATCTGCTGTTCCTCTCCTACTCGGGACACGGCGGACAGATGCCCGACGTCAGCGGCGAGGAGACCGACAAGCTCGACGAAACCTGGTGCCTGTACGACGGCGAACTGATTGACGACGAGCTGTACCTGGAGCTGACGAAGTTCGCCGAAGGCGTCCGCATTCTCGTGCTGTCCGACAGCTGTCACAGCGGCACAGTCACGCGTGCGCGATTGACCACGCCACCGGCCGGGCGCTCGAAGATGATGCCGCCGTCGGTCGCCTGGCGCACCTACAACAAGCACCAGCAGTTCTACGACGATCTGCAGAAGGCCGTCGAGCGTGAATCCCGCGCGACGCCCTCGGTCGATCCGGATGCGATGCTGGCGGCAGCGCACGCCAACGTGAGCAACCGGCTGACCGCGATCGCCGGCGTCGCCAAGGCCGCCGTGATCCTGATTTCGGGCTGCCAGGACAACCAGACCTCGATGGACGGCGACCACAATGGCGCGTTCACCGAGCAGTTGCTGCACGTCTGGAACAACGCCAAGTTCAAGGGCAACTACGCGCAGTTCCACGCCGCGATCAAGGCAGCGATGCCGCAGACGCAGACGCCGAATCTCTTCACGCTCGGCTCGACGGCCGCGTTTGCCGCGCAACGGCCTTTTACGGTGTAGGAGTAGGCGGCGCTGAGGGGCCGCCCTACAGCGCCAACTCCCAACGGCTACGTTCACCCAACTCCCAACTCCCAGGCGTCGCCGTCGGCTTTGGAGGTTGGGAATTGGGCGTTGGGATTTATCTGTGGCGAGCGCTCAGCGCTTCGCTGTTCGCACGCGTCGCCGGGATGCGGATCGCTTCGCGCGTGAGCGCTTCGCCGGCGCGCGCAGCTCCTCGAGTCGCGCCAGGGCGTGGAGCGACGCGGTCCCATCCGGTGCCTTTACCGCCTCCTCGTACCAACGCACGGCAGCGTCCCGATCGCCGGCCGCGGCGGCGGCCCGGCCGAATGCCTCGGCGACACAGCCGCTGTGCAGCCAGTCCGGCGCGGCGCGACGCGCCTTGTCCTCGAGGAAGCGGATGCGGTCGCGCTGAATCTCAGGGCGGGCGGATTGAAATTCGCTCTGCACCGCCAGGGTGTTCAGCGCACGAGCGAGTGAAGGCGCCGACAGCACGCCCTGGAACTGATCGTCGAGGGACGGCCGCTGTGCATCCGGCGTGTCGCGGCGGAACATCCAGTCCGGATCGCCATAACACTGGTACGCGGCCCACGTATTGCCGCCGAACGTGAGTGCCGCGTGCCGGGCGTCGTGTACCGCATCCAGAAACCGCCGGCCTCCCAGCAACGAGCGATAGAACGTCGTCGAAAACGCGCCGGCCGCTTCGTCGTCCACGGCCCATCCCGCGGCAATGACGCACCTGACGCCGATGCGAATCAACTCCTCGGCGACGCCGGCGGCGAAGCGCACGCGATCGTAGTTGCTGCGCAGCAACTGGTTGGGACTGCGCGCCGCCAGGTAGCAGCAGTTCACGAACACCAGCTCAGGGACCTTCCGCATGGCGCTGATCTCGGTGGCGGTGAGGAAGCCGTCGGACAAGACGACGCCTCCGGGATCGGTGTCAGTGGCTGGCTCGCCATGCCCGGCGATGTGAATCATTCGCCACGTTCGATCGCGATCGAACAGCGCGTTGAGCACCTGCCGGGCGTCCGGACCGAACTGCTGGGGATCGTCCGGGCTGATCAGTCCTTCGACGCGATCGGTCCCAAGCGCCGACGCTGCCGACAGACAGTCGGCCACCTGCCTCGCTTCGGCGCGCGCGCCTGCCAGTCGTGGGTACTTGTCGGGATCGCATTTCGGTTCACCGATGACCAATGCGCTTCCTTCAACGCCGGCGTCCGGACGCTCGGGCGCGTTCTCGATGCGCAACTTGCGCAACAGTCGCGTCCGGACCGCCCATGGCTCGGTCCCGACGTGTGTCCGGGCGCTCCCCGGCGCCGCGTCGGCGTCGGTGTCCAGCAGTTCCCAGGGAATTCCGGCGGTGCCGCGGTCGACTTCGATCAGCATCTCAGTCGATCCCGCGAGGTACGGCTCGATCTCAATCGGCACCAGCAGCTGGAACAGCGTGCGTCCGATCCGCACGTCGGTGCTGGTGTCATTCGAGGCGAGCGCGACCAGGTGGCTCAGCAACTCGCTCTGCGCATGCTGGGCCCGCACTTCCGTCCGCGCCCGCCTCGTGTCCAGGGTGTACTCGATCGCATTGCCCGCTTCGGGATCGACACGGGTGACAGCGGTGATGAAGTCGTAATCGGCGCCGCGATAGCTCGCGTCAACCGGCCGCTCCAGTCCGCCGGTTCCCGTCTGGACGACGGCGTCGACGGCGAAACGGCCGGGAGCAGCCTCCTGCTGGAGCTGCAGTGCTCGCAGCGCTTCGCTGGCGCGATCGAGATACAGCTCATTGAGCACCAGGTGGCCGACGCGAGACAGTGCCCGTCCACCGCCATCAGCCGCACCCGCCGTCTCGTGCTCGCCGGCGAGCCGCTCGTTGGCCTCGAACACACCTTGGGCGACGAGCTGCGCCGACTGTCCCGCCGAGATGCCGGTGCCACCGCTCCCGATCAACGTCGCCGCCAGCACGATGTCGCGAGTCTCCTCACCGCGCTGTTCGGACAGACGCTCGGCCCAGGCGAGCACGCCCTGCCGGACGGCCCGTACGAGATTGGCGCCCCGCAGCTTCGCCTCTTCTCCAAGGCCGATGACGATGACCGCGTCTGGTCCACGTGGGGTGCCGGCGCGGGCCGCGGGATTCAGGTTCGTGAAGATCCGGTTTGTGCCGACCTCGTCGGGGTAGGTGCCGACGCGCAACGACTGCCGCATGGTGTGTCCGAGCAGGCGATCCACGACGGCTTCGGTTCCAGTCAGGCGCATCGAACGGTAGTGCCCGATGATCAACGGTTGCTGCAGGTAGGTGAGGTCGCCGTTCTGAACGGTCACGCGCAGCGCGGGCTGAGCGGCAGAGACTTCGATGGCGGGCGAGAGCGGAGCGGATTCGAGCGCCTGACGTTCCACCCGCGGCGGATTTCCCTTTTGCGGCGATCGCGACGGCCGGCTGTAGAGCACGACAGGCGCTGCCACTCCGCGCGCGATCCCAGGATCGGGCAGCGCCTCAATGAGCGTCGTCGATCCTTTGTCGAGCAGTTCCTGGTAAGCCGTAAACGCGTCCCGTCGATCCGGAAGGCTGCCGTGATCGGAGGCGACGCGCCAGGTGCGGACGCCCGGCAGCAGCGCGCCCTCCAGCGTGACCCGGCCATCTCCAGTCGCGTTCCCCGAATACACCAGACCGGTATCGCTCATCACGTAACCGGATGGTGTGAATGGGGCAGTGCCGACGACGAGCGCGAGGTGATCGGCGAACGCGTCGAGCCCAGCCAGCTGCGCGTCGAGACGGCGGCGAAGCGCGATCGCCGCGTCGAGCACCTTTTGTGTGGGTACGCCCCACCGCAGCGCGTCGAGCTGGATCCGCAGATTGTGCCAGACCTGATGCGCCTGCGCCCGCTGCCAGTCCTCGTCTGCCAGCTTCTGCCAGGTGCTGGCGCTCGAGAGCGGCTGCCGATCCGTGAGGCCGGCCTGCAACTGGATGAAACCCGGGAAGGCGGCCATCTCGCTTCGAGCCGTCTGACCCTGGAACGGCGCACCGACGAGGGAGAGCAGGTTGCCGAACGTGTCGTCTCCCGACAACACCTGCATCGGTGCGAACGAACCGGCGTTGGGCGTTCCGAGCATCAGTACGCGCGAGCCGTCCTGCGACAGCATGCGCGACCAGACGTCCGGCGCTTCGAGTTGCATTGTCCGCGCGACCAGTCCGCCCATCGAGTGCGCCACGAGGCGGACCGGTGCCTTGCTCTTCGCACGTGCGTCCAGGGCAGCAGTCACGCTGGTGGCGAGCCGGCGAGCTTCCTCTTCGATCGGACGTCGCCAATCGAACGCGAACTGGATGACTTCGTGCGTCGACGAGAGAAAGTCGGTGAGGTTGTCGTAGGTCGATCCGACGAGTCCGTCAGGTTCGATCCGGTCCGGTTTGCCGGTAAACGCGAGCTGCTGCAGGCCGTTGACCAGACGCCAGCTGACCCAGATGCGGTTGGCGCCGACCTTCAAGTTGCTCCCGAGAATCCCCGGGAGGATGAAGACCGCTGGTAGCGATGCCGCTGCCGATGCCGTTGACTTGGAGACTCTGGCCCTGGCGCCGGTGGCGGACTCGCCGGCCCACGACATCGGTCCGATGACCGTGAACTCCTGCGGCGCGTCCTGCATCAGCGCGTTCGTCATCGCCCGCGCCGTGCGCTCGTTGGAGAAGTAATTGAAGTGGGTGACCGTGCCGCCCTGGTCCAGCACGAACGTGGATGCGGTTCGTCGCGGCGATCCCCCGTACATGGAGCGTGTCTGCACGACCAGGTCGTGATCGGTCCAGTAGAACGCATCGGTCAGCAGCGTCTTGAGCCACGAGCTGATCGAGTCGCCCTGCAGATCTCCGGCGATGACGCGCAACTGGCCGCTGACCTGTCGATCGATCGAGTGGATCCACCGGATCAGCGCACTGTCCGGCACCTGCGCGGCCAGGCCCGGGATCAGCGTCGGGTCGGTACGTTTACGCGCGACGGCGGCGAGGAAGTCGAGAATCTCGGCCGCCACGGGCAGGCCGGCGAGCTCGAGCGTCCACTTGAATATCGAGACGTAGGCGTCAACGCGCTTCGAGGCGAGCAACGTTCCGCGCGCGGGGCACGCGACCCGCACAACACGCTCGACCTGGAGCTGGTTCTTCTTCACCAGTGCGGCGAGCGCGCGCAGCTGGGTCTTGTGCGACTGGTATGCCGTCCCGGTGAACTCAGCGAAGTCGTCGTCCGGATCGCCGCAGATCCGCGCCAGCACTTCGGCGACCAGGCCGCCGCGCGAGTGCGTGAGCAGGTGCACGCGGGCGCCGCGCGGAAGCGCCCTGGCGAGCGTGAGCGCATTGTCGATCGGGCTGGCGCCCAGCGTCGGATGATCGAGGCCGTAGACGCGGCCGCGATACTGCGCGAAGAGCGTCCGGACCTGGTCCGGATGGTGGACCCAGAGCTGCGAAAACGTCCCCGCTGTCGTCGAAAACGTCCCGTGCACGAGAACGAGAATGGGCGCGCCGTCAGCCGCCGCGTCGAGGTTCGACGCCTTTGGCTTTCCCTTCAGCGGCAGCAGTGCATCGGGACTCAGTTGGTAGACACCGGGATCGACCTGTGCGTCTACCCGCCGCACGACCTCCGATGCGACGACATCGGCCGCTCCCTGTTTCAGCGCCGGCGTGATCACCTCGATTTTCGAAAGGAGGACGCCGGCAAGCCCGCGCGCCTGGCCACCCGCCGTCGGAACCTCGGCGACTCCGCTCCATTGCAGTCGAACGGGGACGTGGATGCCGCGACTCGTCGACGTCGCGGTACGGCTTCCGGGGCGCCCCGGCCCGGCCTGCGCCAGCATCAGATCGCGCGCGTTCTCGGGGTGCAGCACGAGCTCGGGGCCGTCGGCGATGTGAAGGACCACCACGTCCTTGCCCGGCGTGGCTGCGATGGTGACTGGCGTTCCGGCGCCGCGCGAGGCTGCGACGCGCACCGAATGCTTGACGCGGCCGCGTACGGCGGCGGGGCGCGCCGTTTCGCGTGCGGGAGATGCGTCGGAGTCGCCGGAGACGAGGAAGGTGATTGTTCTAGCGGCTGCTGCCACGCGGCTAGCCTACCGTGCGTGAAGGGAGATTTATGAGAAGTTCTTGAAGATCGGGCGGACGTTGGGATCGACTGAGGCGTCGGCAGTTGGGCGTACGTCAGACGTTGGGAATCAGCCGAGCGTCAGACTCGCGCGTTGGGCGTACGTCAGATGTTGAGAGTTGGGGAAGCGTCAGACGTTGGGAGTTGTCCTCCCCTGTCAGTCACTCAGGTCAACGTCCACCCACCCTTGCGCGGTGAGCCGTCCGGCAATTTCCATCGAATGGCGCATCGCGGCGGTCACGTCAGCGAAGTGTTCGGGCACGCCGAGGCCCTTGGCGAACACCACCAGCACGTGACACCCGTGCTCGTCCTCGGTGACCGAGCAACTCGCCTGGTTGTCCAGGCTCGCGCTTCGCATCCGCCACAGGATCGTCGGCCGAGGCGGCGCGGTGTCAGCGGTCTTGATCCTGGGCTTTGCTGGCTGATCGTCGGCGTGTCGCGGAGTGGAGCGTGGATCCTGCTCGTCCATAACGCTGTATGTCAGAGCAAGTCCCGGGCCGATACGGAGTCCCGCGCCGAGTAGGGCGGGCCTTCAGGCCCGCCATCAAACCCCGGGCTGAAGCCGCGCCGTACGTCACCGTATTACGAAAGCGGGGCTGAAGCCGCTACGTCACTACGTCACCCGATTACGTCACCGTACCCGCCGGGCGACAGGTTCGGTCTGCGCCAGCCAGCCCTGCACGACGCCGTTGTCCGGATCGATCTCCAGCGCTTTGCGAAAACTCGCGACCGCATCGGGCGTGGTGTCGAGACGACGGCTCTGTGCGATGCCTCTGGCCAGATAACTCCGCCACGATTTCGGATAGAACTCGATGTTCAGGTCGGCGACCGCCACGGCGACGTCAGGGCGTGATTGCGCCAGACGATCGGCCACCGAGAGCAGTGTCTGCTCGCTGAAGTCGTAGCTCTGGCTTCCGTAATACTTCGCCCGGAGGTCACGATACAGCTTCGAGGCTGCGTCCGGTCCCTGACGCACCGCCGCTTCGAGCATCAGGTCACGCAACGGCTTCGGCACGGCGACGCCGCGATGGCAGGTGGCGCAGTCCACGTTTACCGCCTCCGCAGCGCTCTTGCCCGACACGAACTGAACGCGGGTGTTGAGATCGAGCATCATGTCGATCATCTCGCGCGCGACCTGGAGGCGCGGCCTGCCGGCGTCGGTCACCTGTCCCGGCGCGTGGCAGTACTCGCACTCCACGCCGAGCGATTCGGCCACCACCTGCATATCGACACGCGGTCCGCGCCGTTGGGGTGCCTGGGCCGATACCGTCGCCGTTGCTGCCAGGACGAGAACAGTCAGACCTGCCGCGGCCGGCCAGAGCAGTCGAATCCGGTGCGTCATGGCCGCCGATGATACCTCGGCCAATCGTGCCGGCTGTTACGGTTCCGCCGTGACCAAGCCAGCGCGCTGAGCTTCTGAAACTCCCACTCTCAACGGCTGTCCGGCCCCCATTCGCAATCGGGAGTTGATCAAAGCGGCAGACGTTGGGAATTGGGCGTTCCTTCTATGTTCGGCGCGCGGGTTGCACTAATTGACGGCAGCTTCTGGGAACGGGGGGGCACCGTGAGCTTGGCCGTAACAGTGTGGCGACTGCGCGATCCGTCAGGCCGCCAGGCGGCGTGCGTCGTCGCCGAACGCGACCATCGCTGGCAACTGGTCGTGCAGCGCGGGCGCGAAATGCTGATCGCCGAACGCCATCCGAGCGATGACTCAGCGCTCGCCAGGGCCAACGAGATCTGGCAGACCTATCGGGAGCTCGGCTGGACCGAGCCGACGCACTAGCTGCCGGCCGGTAGCCAGTGGCCGGTAGCTGGTGGCGCGGTTCAGCCGGGTGCTACCACCAGTGCTGTGACCGCGTTCGCCGCGACACGTGCCACATGACAGCGCGAGTCCGTATGGCCGGAGGAAAACCCGACGCCTCGGTCGGGCGCCGCTAGCGGCGCGCGCCTGAGAGCGCCGGCGCCGCGACGGCGGCTTGATCCGAGCGACGTTCGCCAATCTGCTGCCGCCACATCGCGTAGTACAGGCCTTTCTGATCCAGCAGTTCGTCATGGGTGCCGGATTCGACGATGCGGCCACGCTCGAGAACGTGGATGGTGTCCGCGTGCATGATCGTCGAAAGTCGGTGGGCGATGAGGATGGTGATCACGTCCTGTCGATCGGCCACCTCGCGGATGGTCGCGCCGATCTCTTCCTCGGTAAGCGAGTCGAGTGACGAAGTCGCCTCGTCGAAGACGAGCAGGTGCGGACGGCGCAGCAGCGCACGGGCAATCGAGAGCCGCTGCTTTTCACCGCCCGACACCTTGACGCCGCCTTCGCCGATGACCGTATCGAGTCCGCGGTCCGCTCGCGCCAGCAGGCTGTCGCACGCCGCCTGCCGCAGGACGTCGAGACACTCCTGCGTCGGTGGCCTCGGGGATTCACGAACAGCAGGTTCTCGCGAATCGTCCCGGAGAACAGCTGCGTGTCCTGCGTGACGAATCCGATTCGCTCGCGCAGCTGATTCAGGTCGACCGTTGATGACGCGTGGCCGTTGTAGAGGATCTCGCCGGCCTGCGGCGGGTAGAGTCCGACGAGCAGTTTGACCAGAGTGGTCTTCCCGGCGCCGGACGGTCCGACGAAGGCGATCGTGTCGCCGCGCCTCGCCGCGAAGGAGATGCCGTTCAGCGCCGGACTCGACGCCGACTGATGTTTGAAGGTGACGTCGCGGAACTCGAGACGCTGCAGGTCGAGCATCGGCACCGGCCGCGCCGGCCGCGGCTCCTTCGGGATGTCGAGGATGTCCTGGAAGTTCTTCAGCGAGACTTCTGCCTCGCGGTAGACGTTGATGATGTTCCCGAGCTCCTGCAGCGGACCGAAGATGAAGAACGAGTAGATGAACAGCGAGAAGAACTGGCCGACCGTGATTTCGCGCGTGTAGATCAGGTACAGCATCAGGAAGAGGATGCTCGTCCGCAGCGCATTGACGGTCGTGCCCTGGACGAAGCTGAGGCTGCGGATGTACCGCACCTTCTTCAGCTCCAGGTCGAGAATCTTCCCCGTAGTCGCGTTGAGACGGGCGATCTCCTGCGAGGCCAGGCCCAGGCTCTTGACCAGCTCGATATTCCGGAGAGACTCCGTCGTCGAACCGGCCAGCGCCGTCGTCTCGGCGACGATCACCTTCTGGATGGTCTTGATCTTTCGGCTCAGCACCGAGCTCAGGATGCCGAGCAGCGGAACGGTGGCGAAATAGACCGGGGCGATCAGCCAGTGGACGCTGAAGGCGTACACCACGACGAAGAGGATGCCGATGATGGAGGTGAAGAGCACGTTGATCGATGCGGTAATCAGCCGCTCGACGTCGGTCCGCACCTTCTGCAGCTTGCCGAGCGTTTCGCCGCTGCGCTGATCCTCGAAGACCGCATACGGCAGCGTCAGCGAGTGCTCGATCCCGTCGGCGTAGATGCGCGCACCGAGCTTCTGGGTGATGACGTTGATGAAGTAGTCCTGGAAGTTCTTGGCGACGCGCGACACAAACGCCACGCCCACCGCTGCGCCGAGCAGGAGCGAGACGCCGCGGAAGAATTCACGAGTGGAATACTGCTCGAATTTGGTCGCGTACTCGTCGATGACGTGCCGGAAGATCAGCGGGTCGAGCAGCGAGAAGATCTGATTGATTGCCGCCAGCAGCAGCGCCAGGACAATCAGACCCTTGTAGTCGCGGAGGTATCGGTAGAGAAGAGCCATGGATGTAGCCGGTGGCCGGTAGCTAGCTAGCTGGTAGCTGGTAGCCGGTCGCTCGTCGCCAGCCGGTAGCTGGGAGTTGGTGGCCGATTCCTCGTGGCCAGTAGTTGGCTGGGAGCCGGTAGCAAACAAGTGAACGCTACCGGCTACAGCGTATCAGCTACTGGCTAGCTACTGGGTACCAGCTACCAGCTAGCTACCGGCCACCGGCCAGCCCCGTGCCCCTGTCCCCCTGCCCCTTGTCCCCTGCCCCCTTATTTCTTCCCAGCCGGCCACCTGGTGTCGACCGGCTTCGACGGGTCGGCGGTGATGTTCAGGTCGGCGCAGTGGTGATAGGTGAAGTCGCCGTCGCGGTTGCGGCCGTGTTCCGCCATGAACTGCACGATCTGAAGCGTGCATTTTTCGCAGTTGATGTTCGGGATGGTGATGTCGGTTTCGAACGGCTGCGCGATCGCGTCGCGCTCGGTGTGCGCCCACAGTCCGTCGACGATCACCGGCGGCTGCACCGGGTTCTGGATCTTGGCCGACACCGACCAGGGTCCGCGATCGGTGTCCCGCGTGGTGACCTCAGGGTCCGGGGGCAGCTCGGTGCGGGAGTTGACGGCCAGCGCGATGCGGTAATGGCCCGGGTGGAACACCGTCTCCTGCACCTTGACGTGCAGCGTCTGGCCGCCCTGCACCTTGCCGATCGCGTTGCTCGGCGTGCCTGCGTCTGCCGACGTTCCGCCACACGGTCCCGCCTTCTGCGGGTCGCCCAGCCGGTTCTCGACCAGCCACGACGCTGGCGCCATCAGGGTGAAGTGCGCATCAACCACGGACGGTGCCAGCAGCACTGCCGCCGACAGTCCCAGGGCGAATCGCATCGAACGTCGCATACACGGCTCCTCGCGGCGTAACCGCTGAAAGAAGAACTGGGCTCATTATGTGCTCTGCGTGTCTGTCAGGGGAAACGGGGAGTTCCACGGTGCACTTCCGCGGACCGGCACGCCATGCAGCCCGTCCACGAATCCGACGCGCAGGTGGCGTTGGCCGATACAATGGCTGCACACTTCATGACAGTTCATCTAATCAACCCGAGCCACGTGTCGTTCGGCATCGGGGTTATCACGCCGCGCTGGTTGTACGTCCTCGCCTCGGCAACCCCCGCCAAATACGGGGATCCGGTGCTCACCGATGAGACGCTCGAGACTCTGGATCCGTTGCGGATCCAGAAGGGTGATGTCGTCGGCATCGGCATTCACACCGGCAACGCGCTGCGGGGTTACGAAGTCGGCACCGCGGCGCGGGCCGCCGGGGCGTGGGTGGTCTACGGCGGGATCCACGCGACGTTGTACCCGGACGAGGCTCGTGAAATGGGCGGCGCGCACGCCGTCGTGTCGGGAGACGGCGACCAGATTTGGTCGCGCGTTCTCGCCGACTGCGAGGACGGCCGCCCGTTGCCGCACTACGACGGCGGACGAATCGATGCCGACGCGTTCATGCCCGGACGCTGGGATTTGCTGCCGAACGGCCGCTACATGTGGGCCTCGGTGCAGACGGTGCGTGGCTGCCCGAAGCACTGTTCGTTCTGTTCGGTCTGGCGGACCGACGGCCAGAAGCCGCGTCAGCGTCGCGTGCAGCGGATTCTCGACGAGATCGTCGACTTACGGCGCCGCGGATTCCGGTTCATCGCGCTGGCCGACGACAACTTCTACCCGGTAACGCTCGACGATCTGCGCATGGCCGATCGGCGTCAGGACAAGTCGAACCTGGCGCAACTCACCGAAATCCGCGCCGAGCGCTTCGCGCTGATGGCCGCGCTCGAGAAGCTGCCGGAGGACACCGTGTTCTTCACGCAGATCACCATGGAAGCGGCGGAGGATCCCGAGTTCCTCGATGCCATGCGGCGGGCGCGCATCAAAGGTGCTCTGGTCGGTGTCGAGTCGGTCACACCTGAAGGGCTCAAGGACGTCTACAAGAGCTTCAACGAGAGCGGAGACGACCTGGTGGCGCGGCTGCAGGCGTTCAAGCGGCACGGCATCCACGTTCTCGGCTCGTTCATCTTTGGACTGCCGAGCGATCGGCCGGCGACGTTCGACGCGTGTCTCTCGGTCGCCGAGCGATCCGACGTCACGTTTGCGCAGTTCGTCATGTTGACGCCGTTCCCGGGAACGCTCGATTTCCAGGCGTGGGAAAAGTCCATGGGTGACGATCCCCCGCGCGTCGGCGGCATTCCACTGACGCGGCACTGGCTGATCCCGCAGGATCAGCGGCCCAAGGTGTACATGGACCATCCGGTGATGTCAGGCGACGAGATCAGAGCGCGGACGCAAGGCGTCTGGGACCGGTTTTATTCGTTCAGCAGCATCTGGCAGCGTGCAGGCGCGGTGAAATCGCTCAAAGCGCGGTTGGCCTTCGTCCTGATCTCCAAACTCTACCGGCAGATGTACGCCAACACCGGGATTGCCACGGACAGCGCCCGTGTGCAGCGGTCCGCCCGCCGCGCCCGAATGATGGCGATCCCTTGCCGACGGCTGTTCGCCGGCCAGCCGATGCCGGACCTCGAGCTTCTGTGATCCGTCCCGCCATCCTGTTCGCGTATGCATGAGGGACCGCGAGTTGCAGCATGTCATTCCGTGACCCTTAGAGGAGGAACAGGATGACGCTACGAGAGAAGTACAATGATGCGATTCAGACGGCGAAGGGGCTGAAATTCCAGGGTGCCGCCGACGAACGTGACGGGAAGCTGCATTTCCACGGAACGGTCAACAGTCAGGACGAAGCCAATCAGATCTGGAATGCGTTGAAGACCGTTCCCGACTGGCAGAAGGACATCGTCGCCGACATCAAAGTCAGTCCGTCAGCCCGGCCACAGGCGGCGGCGCCAGCGCCCGCTTCCCAGGCTGCGCCGGCATCTCAGGCCAATGACACCTATACGGTCCAGGCGGGCGACACCCTGAGCGGCATTGCCAAGAAGGTCCTGGGTAACGCGAACGCGTACATGGACATCTTCAACGCGAACAAGGATCAGCTCAGCGATCCGGACAAGATAAAGCCCGGGCAGGTGCTCAAGATCCCGCAGCATACGGGGAGCCACTGAGGCGGGTCGCTGGTCTTTGGACCTTGGTCTTTGGTCGTGGTCTCGGGGATCGCGGCGCCTCAGGCTCTCTGATTCGCCGTAGTCCGCGAAGACCGTAGACTACCAAGCAGTCCAAAGTCCAAGGACCAAGGACCGGGACCAATGCCCTTTCCCATCGAAAAAACAGACGAAGAGTGGCGTCGCATCCTGACGCCGGAGCAGTACGCGGTGCTGCGTGAACACGACACCGAGCGGCCGGGGTCGTGTGCGCTGCTCCAGGAAAAGCGGGCGGGCACGTTCAGCTGTGCAGCATGCGGTCAACCGCTGTTCGTGGCCGATCGGAAGTTCGAGAGCGGCACCGGCTGGCCGAGCTTCTTCGCGCCTCTCCCGGGTGCGATAGGAGAGTCGAAGGACGCGAGCTACGGCATGGTGAGGACCGAGGTGCATTGCAGCCAGTGCGGCGGTCACCTCGGTCATGTCTTCCCTGACGGGCCGCCGCCGACCGGACTGCGTTACTGCATCAACGGGGTGGCTTTAACGTTTGAACAGCGATAACTCCCAACTCCCAACAACTGACATCCCAACTCCCAAAGCGCCCGAGCGGACAGCTTTGGGAGTTGGGGAAGCGAAGACGTTGGGCGTTGGGAGTTAACGATTCAACTTCCTAACGAGCCACCTTGTTCGCGTAGACCTCGACCTCGGCGACGTCTACCCAGCCGCCGGCACCGTGTCCGCTGCCGGGCATGAGATCGATGAACCCGACCTCGTCGACTTTGCTCAGATCGATCTTGTCGACGATGTTGCCAGTGGTCACCGCGCGCGCGGGGTCGACCTTCAGCCACTTCAGGTCGGCGAAGCTGATCTCGCTCACGATCCAGTCACGCGTCGATCCGTCGGACTGATCCCCGACGTAGACGTTGCCGTCCGCCAGCTTCACGATCGGGCGGATCTGGTGATAGCCGGACATCTTGGTGTTCCAGCGGATGCGCGCCAGTCCCGACAGGTCGGCGTAGTTCGCCTTGTCGCGCAGCATCACGGCGCACGGGCCGGTGCAGAGGCCGGTCCATACGTGAATCGGGTTGTTTTCGTCACCGGCCTTGCCGGTGATCGCCATCTCCGCGGCGTTCGGGCCGTATGTCTTCAGTTCGAGGTTCGCGTTCGCGACCGACGCCTGCGTGATGGGATGTTCGTCATTCTTCTCGTTCTGCTTCCACTCCTCGCGGAAGAAGAGCGGCGGACGCCGGGCTGGACCGCCACCGGCACGGGCTCCTTCGGCACGGCCTCCTTCGGCACGCGCGCCGGCAGCAGGAGCGCCCGCCGCCCGGCCACCCCCACCTTGTGGCGCTTGCGCGGCGGCGATTGAAGCGGCTCCGAAGAGCGCGAAGACGGTCAGGGCAAGTGCTCGGCTGCGCATGGGCAGGCCTCCAGAAGAACAGGAATCAGGGGTCAGGATTCGGGAATCAGCTCGATTCAGGAATCAGTGTGCGGCCGGATTATGGCGCGTCGGGGGGCTGCCCCGCCAGTCCTATTGGCGGACCAGGAGCGCGAGCGTTCCTTCCGGGATCACGAGCTCCTGCGCTTTCGGCGCGGGTTTCTCGGCCCCGGTGTAGCTCAGCTCGACCGTCGTCGTTGCGCCCGGCTTTACATCGACAGTCTTGGTGATCCAGCCAAACCGCTCCTGCCAGGCGCGGATCGTATGACGACCGGCCGGCGCGTTGGCGATCGTGAAGCTTCCGTCGGCGCCGCTCACGGCGAAATAGGGGTGCGTTTCCACGCCGATCCACGCGCTCATCCACGAGTGCACGTCACACGTCATGTGCACCATCGTCTCGGCCGCCTTCATCACGAAGTTGTCCACGGCACCCGACTGTGGCTGGGTGTGATTGAACCCGTTGCCCTTCGCCGAGATCGCGTGAAGGTTGTGGAGAAGTGTGTCGCCGTTGACCAGGCGGAGGGTCTGGCCGACGCGGATGCCGACGACGCGCGGTGAGTAGATGCAGCCCTGCTGCCTGATCACGACCGGATCCTTCGGGGCGGCCGGCACGTTGGTGAAGGTTCCCTGCAGCTCGACGAACGCGTTCGCCAGCCCGCCGGCACCATTCGTTACGACGAGTTCCTGAACCGGACGCTTGCCGGACTCGCGCGCCAGCTTGGCGCAGAGCGGATCGGCGCCCATACGAATCGGAGGGTTGGCGGGAGCAGGGCCGGTCAGCTTGACGTGCCCCTGGATCGTTCCGGTCCCTGCAGCTCCCTGGTTGGCGGCGCTCTGCACACCGTGGACCGGAACGACGGTCGCGACGAGTCCGACCGCGAGTCCGAGTGCGAAGGTACCGGAAACGATGCCGCGCGTCATGATGGTTGCTCCCTGTGGTCTCGTTCACGCCGGGCTTCGCCGGGTCCGCTACGCGGAACCCGGCCTACCGTGCCGACTACTACGCCGAGTCCGCTACGCGGAACCCGGCCCACCGTGCCGACTGCTACTACGGCGAGTCCGCTCCGCGGAACCGGCCTACGGTGCCGGCCGCGTCCTACTTCTTCTGCTGCGCTTCGGCAGCCTTCTGCTGGCGTTCCTTCTCGCGGTCGGCCTTCGCCTGCAGCGCTGCGGTCTTGGCGGCGGCGTCGTTCGGATACCAGTACTCGAGATGGCAGTCCTCGCAGGCCATGTCGATATCCTCACCGAGCGCGAACACGGCGTCGGCGTCGCGCTTCTTCGCGGCGTCGTGCGTCTTGCGCGCCTGCTCCTGCAGGTTGGTGGCGTACATCAGCCATTTGCCCCGGTCGGCGTCGATCTTCGCCTGGATCTCGGCGGGCGTCAGTTCGGGAGCGTCCGGACCTTCCGACTTCGTCTTGTCACCCGGGTTGGCCGCAATGCGTCCCGGCATTTTCAGCAGGTTCGCGGCTTCCGCCAGCATCAACGCGTTGCTCTCGACCGTCTTCCACTCCTCGTCGGTTTGCGGCCGCTTCTCGTTCACACCGGCGGCGGTAATGTCGGTGGCGACGGCGTCGAACAGCACGTCCGAAGACGGATCGACGATGCCCTCCATGATGTCGTGAACAGTGCCGATCAGTTGGTAGTCCGACGTCGGCTGGGCCGCGGGTGCCTTGCTGCACTGGGCGAGCGAAAACGCGCTCGTCGCCATCAACAGGATAGCCGCGGATGGAATCAGCAGTCTGCTCATGAGGTCTCCTTGAGGCGCCAGTCTAGCGGAAAGGGAAAACGGTGTACCCCTGAAGAGTTTCTGAATTCTTCGTCATAATCGCGGCGCGTGCCCACTCGCACCCCACGCTCGCCCGCGTCGGCCTTGCTGCTGGGTCTGCTGCTCACCCTTGCTGTCGTCGTCGCCTGCGCGTGGTACGTCACCGGGCAGATTGCGGGACTGCGCGAGCGGCAATCGAACCTGGCCGATCGGAATCGGCTGGAGTCGCTGCAATTGCTGCGAATTCAGGACGACCTGAACCAGCTGGGGCTGGCGATGCGCGACATGCTCGATCAGACCGACGCCTATCCGCTCGGGGCCTGGTCGTCACAGTTCGATCGCATTCGTGCCGATCTCGATGCCGCGCTCCACCGGCAGGCGGAAGTGGCGATCGCGCAGCGGACGCCTGAGCAGGCGACCTACCTCGCACGATCGGTCGCCCAGTTCTGGGACGCGTCCGATCGAATCTTCGTGATGGCGGCCGGCGGCCGCGAGACGGAGGCGCGCGCCGAGATTCAGCTGTCGCTGCAGGCGCGGCAGGCGGCGCTCAGCACGGCGGTGGCGCGGCTGTTGATTCAGAACAACGCGACCGATGAGCGCGCCGCGCAGCAGGTCCGGGCCATCTACGATCGCGTCCAGCAGCGCGTCTACGGCTTCCTCGCGGTGTCCTTGCTGATCATCATGGCCACCGGCCTGTATGTGATCCGCAGCAATCGCCGCGTCTTCGCGCAGGTGGCTGCGCTTGCCGACGACCGTCGCGACCTGGCGCGTCAGTTGATCACCGCCCGCGAATCGACGCTGCGGGAAATTTCACGCGAGCTCCACGACGAGTTCGGGCAGTTGCTCACCGCGATGGGGTCGATGCTGACGCGCGCCGGCCGCCGCCTCGCCGAAGGATCGGCGCTGAAGAGTGATCTCCGGGAGATCAACGAGATCGCCCAGTCGGCGCTCGACCACGTCCGCGCGCTCGTCACAGACGCTCCACCCGTCGATCCTCGAAGAGCTCGGTCTCGAGAGCGCGATCGAATCCTATCTCGCTGGTGTCGAACGTCAGATTGGTGTCCGCGTGACGTATACGCGCACCGGCACGTTGCCGCCCCTCGATCCCGCCGTCAGCATTCAGGTGTATCGAGTGTTGCAGGAGGCACTGACCAACGTTGCGCGGCATGCCCGCACCGATGCCGCCACCGTGCAGTTGCGCAGCCTCGCCGGATGGCTCGAGCTGATCGTCGACGACGCGGGAGGCGGGATCGCTGCTGCCGATGGCGTGGCGGGATCACCGCAACTGGCTCGCGGATCGCGCCCGACTACCGGCATCACCGGCATGCGCGAGCGCGCCGCTCTCGTCGACGGGACGCTCGATATCGAGACGTCGCCGGCGGGCGGCACTCGCATCCGTCTCCGGGTTCCGCTTCATGATTAGCGTTCTGCTGGCCGACGATCATCACCTGGTCCGGCGCGGTTTCCGTCGGATGCTCGAGGACGATCCCGACATTCGCGTCGTCGCCGAAGCATCGGACGGCAACGAAGCGGTGCGGCTGGCGGCGGAGACGCGGCCTGACGTTGTCGTGATGGATGCCGCGATGCCCGGTGGAGGCGGCATTGCGGCAACGCGCGCGATCCTCGAGCGGCTCCCTGAGACTTCCGTGCTGATGCTGAGCATGCACAGCGAGCAAACGGTCGTGCAGCAGGCCATGGCTGCCGGCGCGCGCGGATATGTCCTCAAGAATGCAATTGATCTCGATCTCGCGTCGGCCGTCCGGCGTATCGCCGCCGGCGCGACGGTGCTCGACCCGGTGCTGGCGCAGCCGGCCACGTCCCCTGGTGAGCGGACGCGACTGACGCCGCGGGAGCTCGATGTTCTTCAGTTGATCTGCGACGGCCTGTCGAACAAACAGATCGCCGCGACGCTTCAGGTCAGCGTCAATACCGTGGGCGTGCACCGCGCCAACATCATGAACGCGCTCGGCATCCACAAGACGGCGGAACTGGTGGTCTACGCGCTGCAGAACGGCCTGGTGAATCCGTTGTGAACCGGCGGACGTTTCTCACCGGCCTGGCTGCCAGCGCCGGGCAGTGGCGAGCGGTCGGCGACAGCGCCGCCGCCGAGCTGCCATTCCAGCTCACCGACGTCACCGCGGCGGCCGGTATCGCCTTCCGTCACAACACCGGCGGCTACGGCGGCAAGCTGCTGCCGGAAACACTGGGTGCCGGCTGTGCGTTCCTCGACTACGACGCCGACGGGTGGCAGGACATTCTGCTGGTCAACGGCATGGACTGGCCGGGCCACAAGCGCCAGCGCTCGACGCTGCGGCTGTATCGCAACAACCGGAACGGAACGTTCACCGACGTCACCCGGGCGGCCGGCCTCGACGTCGAGATGTACGGCATGGGCGTCGCCGTCGGCGATTACAACAACGACGGCTTCCCCGATCTGCTGATCACCTGCGTTGGGCAGAACCGCCTGTTTCGGAATACCGGCCGGGGCACGTTCATCGACGTGACGAACGGCAGCGGGCTCGACAGACGCACCGCGTTCAGCACGTCTGCGCTCTGGTTCGATTTCGATCGCGACGGCCTGCTCGACCTGTTCGTCTGCAACTACGTCAAGTGGTCACCGGACCACGACGTGTTCTGCAGCCTCGACGGCAAGGCCAAGTCGTACTGCACGCCGGAGGCGTATCGTGGCGAGACGTGCTGGCTGTTCCGGAACCGCGGCAACGGCACCTTCGAGGACGTGACGGCCACCTGCGGGATCTTCGACTCCAGCTCGAAATCGCTCGGCGTCGCGATGATCGACGATGACCAGGATGGGTGGATCGATCTGGTCGTCGCCAACGATACGCAGCCGAACAAGCTGTATCGCAACCTCCGGAACGGCCGGTTTCGTGACGTTGCGCTGCCCGGCGGGAGTTGCGTTGAGCCGGGACGGTGCCGCGCGCGCCGGCATGGGTATCGATGTCGGCGACTTTGCGAACACTGGCCGTCCCGGTATCGCCATCACCAACTTCGACAACGAGATGATCGGGCTCTATCGATGGCAGGGCCCGGGATTGTTCGAGGACATCGCAACCCGTTCGGGAGTGGGTTCTCCCTCCCGCAGCCGCCTGGGATTCGGCTGTGTCTTCGCCGATCTGGACCTCGACGGCGCCCTCGATCTCATCGTCGCCAACGGTCACATCGATGACACGGTGCGTAACATCCGCGGCAACGTCGGGTACGCGCAGCCTCCGCTCATGTTCCTGAACGACGGGAAGGGCCGTTTTCGGGAGAGTGCTGTTGATGCTGGGCCGGAATTCGCGCGTCCTCGGGTGGGCCGCGGTCTTGCCTGCGGCGACTTCGATCGCGATGGGGACGTGGACCTGCTGATGACGACCAACGGCGGCGGGGCAGTGCTGTTTCGAAACGATCAGCGCGCGGGCAATCGCAGCCTTCGCTTTCGTTTGATCGGCACCAGGTCGAATCGGGATGCCATCGGTGCCACCGTTCGCGTTGAGCACGGAGGGATTTCACAGACCCGGATGGTGAAGAGTGGTTCGAGCTACCTGTCGCAATCGGAACTGCCGGTGACGTTCGGAGTCGGTCGTCGCGACCAGATCGATCGGGTGGTCGTCAGCTGGCCGAGCGGCGCCACCCAGGAATTCCGCGCGATCCGGACTGGCCAGGAATGGATCATCGAAGAGGGAGGCACTCCGAAGTCCGCGACCAGAGCCTAATGGTTCTGTACTATTCCACTCGCCGCACGCAGTAGCGTACAGTTTTCCTCCTCCCGACATGTTCCTATTGCTTATGAAACGCCGCTTGTCCGTCCTCGGTGTGCTCATCACGCTGTCCTTTGCCGTTGCCGCGGCTGCCCAGCCTGCAACCGTGCGCTTGAGCGGACGCGTCACGGACCCGCAGCAGGCGCCCGTCGCCGGCGCCGCAATCAGCGCGCGCAACCTTGCGACCGCACTTGAAACGACCACAACCAGCGGCACTGACGGTCGATTTGCGCTACCGAGCCTGCCACCGGGTGTGTACGACGTGGAGGTGAAGGTCGATGGTTTCTCGACCTTCCGCGTCGAGCGGCTGGTGCTGGCGGTCGCGCAGGATCGTGAGCTCGACGTCCCGCTCACGCTTCGCGCGGTGCAGGAGACGGTCGTCGTCGCCGAGCCTGGCCGCGTCGTCACCACCACTGTAGACGGCGTTGTCGACGCGGCCCGAATCGAGTCGTTGCCGCTCAACGGTCGCAACTTCCTCGAACTGTCGCTGCTCGTGCCCGGCAATCAGCCGACACCGACTTTCGATCCGACGAAGACCAACAGCGTGCTGATTTCGTCGGCCGGCCAGCTCGGTCGCGGCGGCAACATCAGCATCGACGCGCAGGACAACAACGACGACGTGGTCGGCGGCCCGCTCATGAACCTGCCGATCGAAGCAGTGCAGGAATTCCAGATCGCCACCAACCGGTTCGGAGCGGAGCTTGGGCGGTCGGCGTCGTCCGCCATCAACGTGGTGACGCGTTCCGGGAGCAACCGCTGCGCGGCAGCGCGTCGCTGTTCGCACGCGAGGACTCCTGGACGGCGCGCCCCGCGACGCTCGACCAGGCATCGCCGTCGCAGCCATTCGATCGGCAGCAGGTGTCCGGCTCCATTGGCGGGCCGCTTGTGCGCGACAAGGCGTTCTGGTTTGCCGCGGGTGAATTCCGCAACCAGGATGGCGCGGTGCTGGTCGGCAGGCGTGACACGGCGACGCGAACTATCCCGACATCCTTCGCGCCGGCGCCGCTCGACGATGGGCTCTGGCTCCTGCGGAGCGATATCAGCATTGGTGCCAACCGGTTCATGGTGCGCTATGCCGGCGAGCAGGCCACCGACACGGCCGCCAGTGCCGTAGAGCGGGCGATCGGGTCCGAGACGCAGCGGCAGACCGCAAAGAACCGTTACCACGGCGTGCTCGGTTCGTGGACGCGCAGCGGATCGACGGCTGTCAACGACCTGCAGGTGAGCGTCAGCACGTACCACAACGACACGAAGCCGGTGGCGACGCTCCCGCAATACACGTTTCCGAGCATTCAGGACGGTGCGTCGTTCCGGATGCCGCAGGAGACGGATCAAACCCGCCTGCAGGTTTCCGAGAACGCGTCGTTCGTCCGTGGGGCGCACACGCTTGGAGTCGGCGGCACGATCGAACGCATCGACGCGCTGTTCAACCTTGGCGTGTTCCAGCAGGGCCGCATCGAGCTGATCGAGGATTTCCCGTCGTTCGATCACAATGGCGACGGCCGCATCGACGACAACGATCTGTTGTTCGCGGTCACGCTCCGCAGCGGTCATCCCGATCAGCCGCTCGTCCAGCCGGACGCCGACAACGTACACGTGGCGGGATACGTCCAGGACGACTGGCGCGGTGTCCGACCATCTCCGCCTGAATTTCGGCTTGCGCTACGAGATGGATACCGAGGTCAACAATCAGAGCCGGTTCGACGAGTTGAACCCGATCGTCCTGCCGTTCGTGGACGGCGAGCGCGAGCGAGACCTGAACAACGTCGCGCCGCGCGTCGGGTTTGCCTGGAGCCTGCCGACCGCGAGCCGCCTGACGATCCGCGGCGGCTACGGGATCTACTACGACCGGATCGTGCTCGAGGTCCAGTCGCTGGAGCGCGGGCTCGACGGCCGCTCCCTTCCTATCGAAGTCCGGGCCGGCAACGTGTTGTTCCTCGATCCCGCAACCGGCCGGTTTCCCCCGTTTGCGCCGACGTTGAGCAACCCGTTCACCGGCTTCATCCTCCCTGGCGCGGGCGCGTCGGGCATCAACATCATCGACTCACACCTGCAGAGTCCGAAGGTGCAGCAATTTCACCTCGGCGCTGAGTGGGTCTTTCCGCGACTGCGCGTCCGCGTCGACGGCCTGCACGATGACGGCAGCGATTTCCTGATTGGCCGTACCGTCGGTGAGGTCTTCAACCCGGTCGTCGGCGGGCCTGATCGCGTGGTGAACATCGAGTCGAGCGCCAGGACGAAGTACGACGCGCTGCTCGTCTCGATGGAGCACGACGGGCTCGCGCTACACGCTGAACACCGCCTACACGCTGTCGAAGGCCTTCAATTACGCCAACGACGATCAGATCCCGTTCCTCGGCGGTCCCGATCGATCCCAACGATCTGGCGCGCGAGAACGGGCCCACGCCCAACGACCGCCGTCACCGTGTCGTCGTCTCCGGGCTCTACCGCGTGCCAGGCGGCGTCAACGTGTCGGGCCTGTGGACGATGTCGTCGCAGGTGCCGATGGACATCATGATGCCGGACGGCTCGACACGGATTCCGACGATTCAGCGCAACGCCGGCGCCCGCCAGTTCAAGACGCCGGCCGAACTGAATGCGTTCATCACCGCGACCAACGCGTCCGGCGGGATCAACGGCGTGAAACTGCCGCTCGTCTCCGATACCGCACGCTTCAGCGACGGCTTCAGCTCCATCGATCTCCGCGTGTCACGTCCGTTGACCCTCGGCGGCGCGCGCATCGAACCGATGATCGAGGTGTTCAACCTGTTGAACACCGAGAACATCCTCGGGACCACCAATACGAACTACTCCGGTTTCGCCAATGTGCTGGTGCGCGACTCGGAAGATCCGGCCAATGCCCGGCTACCTGAGGTCGAGCCGGTTCGGCACGCCGGTGACGACCGCCGGTGGCGTGTTCGGCTCCGGCGGGCCGCGCGCGATGCAGCTGGGGGTGCGAGTGACGTTCTAGGAATCAGGAATCAGGGTTCAGGAATCACGAACCAGGAATCAGGAACCAGGAACCACGAATCACAACTCACAACTTACAACTCACAAATCGAAGTGACCAACACGCGTCTACTCGGCCCCTGGGGCGCGACGGCGATGATCGTCGCGGAGGTGGTCGGCGTCGGGATCTTTCTCACCCCTGCCGCGATGATGCGTGCGCTCGGCACGCATCGAACGCGCGCTGGTGCTCTGGGGCGCCATGGCCGCGCTGACGTTTGCCGGCGCGCTCTGCTACGCCGAGCTCGTCGACGCGTTTTCCTCGCGCTGGCGGCACCTACGTCTACCTCGAAGAAGCGTTCGGCCGACGTTGCGCCTTCGTCTACGGCTGGATGTCGCTGCTCGTGATGGATCCCGGGCTGACCGCGGCGCTCGGCATTGGTGGTGCTCAGTACCTGATTGTTGTCACCGGTGCATCGCCGACGTGGCAGATCGCCATCGCGATCGGACTGATCGTCGGCTTCGCATCGCTGACGCTGCTGGGGATTCGCGTCAGCGCGCGCGTGCTGCGGTGGACGGCTGCCGCCAAGCTGGCGGCCGTCGGCCTGTTCGTCGGGATCGGCGATCGTTCAGTGGATAGGCAATCCACCGTCGCAGATCGCGGTTGCCGTCCCGTTGACGCCGGCGGTGGTGGCGCCGGCGGTGATCGCAGCGTTCTTCGCGTTCGGCGGGTGGTGGGATCTCGGGCGCATGAGCGAGGAAGTGGAGACGCCATCGCGGACGCTGCCGCGCGCCATGCTGGGAGGCGTCGCGCTGGTGGCGGCGATCTACGTCCTGATCAGCGTGGCGCTGATCCTCGGCGGATCGGCCGCTGGATCGGACGAGGCGCTCGTGACGCTTGCGGGCGCCCGCTTGTTTGGTGCCGCGGCTTCTCGCGTGCTCGCGGTGATCGTGGTCACAGCGGTTGCCGGGAGCCTCGCCGCGGTGATGCTCGGCGCGCCGCGCGTGTACCTCGCGATGGCGCGCGACGATCTGTTCCCCGCGCGCGTGCTGCGATTCGACGAGCGTCGCGGCGTCGCCGTCGGTGCCACGCTGATCCAGGCGTCGCTGGCGAGCGTGCTGGCGGCTGCTCGGCAGCTTCAACCAGATTCTCGGGTTCTTCGTGCCAGGCGCCGTGTTCTTCCTGGGGCTGTCAGCGGCCGCGGTGCTCGTCCTGCCGCGAGCGGTCGACGATCCGCGCATCTTCCGGGCCCCGCTGCACCCGCTGCCGATTCTCTTCTTCCTCGTGCTGATCGTCGCGATGATCGTGCTGTTCGCCGCCGGTCAACCGAGAGAAACCGCGATCGGCGCCGCCATCATCGCGCTCGGCCTGCCCGTCTCGTATCTGGTGATCCGCCGCTGATTCCGCCGTGAACCACGAAGCGCACGAAGGTCACGAAGGTAGACGAAAGCGTCTGTCTGTTCCTGGTGTCCTTCGTGGTTGGTCGCTTTTCTAGGCGTCCTCAGCGAGGTGCGATCTACGGGAGCGCAAAGACGTACATCCGCGGCTTGCGCTCGGTCTTGATCTCCGGCGTCATCCCGGCTGCGGCGTTGCCGACCAGCGACGTGCCGGTGCTGACGGCGACGTACTGTTTGCCGTTCGACCGAGTACGAGATCGGGTAGCCGCTGATCGAATCGGGCAACGTCGTCTGCCACAGCACCTTGCCGGTTTTGTCGTCGAGCGCCTGAAACTTTCCTTCGACGTCGCCGACAAAGATCAGTCCGCCGCCGGTGGCGACCAGCGGCATCATGCCGGCGCGCTGCTCGTGCTTCCAGGTGGTCTTGCCCGTTTCCGCCGAGATCGCCCAGACCGTCCCGACCTTGTCGGCGCCCGGCGCCATCACGTACTTCGTGGTCAGGCCGTAGACCTTGGACGGGTCGCGCTGGTCGGTGTTCGACACCGCGGTCATGCACATGTTCTGCAGCGGGTAGTACATCGTGTTGGTGATCGGACTGTAGGCGCCGGCCGGCCAGTTCTTGCCGCCGTTGGTGCCGGGGCAGACGAGCCGCTCGTCGCCGATCGCGTTGAACACCTGCTTCGGATCGACGGTGACTTCACCCGTCGCGCCGTCGATCTTCTGGACCACGTTCTGGAAGACGGTTGGACGCGCCCATAGGAACTCGCCGGTCTTGCGATCGAGCGTGTAGACGATCCCGGTCTTGCCGGGAATCCCGGTGATTACCTTGCGCCGCTCGCCGGGTCTCACCTTCGGGTTGATCCAGGTCACCTCGCGCGGATCGGGCGCGATCGCGGTCTCGACCAGCAGGCGCTCGAACGGGTGATCGAGGTCCCAGTGATCGACGAGATGCTGGTAGTACCACACGATCTTGCCCGTGTCGGCGTCCAGGGCCAGCGTCGAGTTGTGGTACAGGTGCTTCTTGTCGTTGCCGCCCAGCGTGTATTTCGGTGCGGGAATGGTCACCGACGTGCCGATGATGACGAAGTTCAGTTCGGGGTCGTAGCTCGGTACCATCCAGCTGCCGACGTGCCACCGCTGTTCGAGCGGAACGTTCCCCCACGTTTCGTCGCCAGGCTCTCCCGGCCGTGGAATGGTGCGTGTGCGCCACAGCTCCTTGCCGGTCTTCGCGTCGTGCGCGGTGATCACGCACGAATCGTTGCCGGCATCGGGCTGGCACTGGCGGCCCGTGAAGATCTTGCCGTTGGCGACCAGCGGTCCCGAACTGGCGCTGGCACGCTTCGTCGCCTCCAGCACCGGCGTCTCCCAGACGAGTTCACCCGTCCGCGCGTCGATCGCGTACATCTGGTTGTCCGCGCTGGCGTCGATGATGGTTGTTCCCCAGATGCCGATCGCGCGATTCGAGCCGCCGGCGCCGACGCCCTGCGGCAGCTTGCGTTTGTATTCCCAGATGCCGGCGCCGGTCCGCGCGTCGACAGCCTGGATGAAGTCGCCGCCGTTCGGGATGAACATCATCCCGCTGTGCACGAGGGGCGTCGCCTCGGCGCGGCCGGGCCCCATCTCGTGCGACCACACCTGCTTCAGCTGGACGACGTTGCCCCGGTTGATCTGATCGAGCGGGCTGTAACCCCAGCTGTCGAGAGTGCGGCGCCACATCAGCCAGTCACCCGGTTCCGGTTTGGCCAGCATCGCGTCGGTGACCGGAGTAAATGGACGGGCGGCCGTCGATTGCGGAACCTGCGCGCCAACGATGGCGGCCACCAGCGCGGCCAGGCTTGCCACGGCAAACGTCAATCGCTTCATCGGTCGCTCCTGTGGAGGTGTCGGCGGGCGAATGTTCGCACAGAAACAGGGGGCAGGGCAGGGGAGAGGGGACGAACAGGGAACAGGGAACAGGGAACAGGAAACAGAGGCGATCGTGGACGGTGGGGGGAAGTAGAAAATCGCCAGCGAAAGAGAGAGGATCGCACGCGTGAAATGGGTTGCCGCACTCGCCGCTGCAATCCTGTCGTTTGCGCCGCCGAGCATCTCCGCACAGGCGCCGAAGATCGACGATGTGGTTGCACGCGTCTTTGCCTATGTCGCGGGGTATGGCGCCCAGCTCGCCAACGTGGTGGTCGAGGAAAGCTACTGGCAGCGTGCGCCCAGTGCGTCAGGTAACGATCAGTCCCGGACGCTGCGCTCGGATTACGCGCTGACCTGGGCCGGCGGTCGTGAAGGGTGGGTCGGTTACCGGGATACGTTTGAAATCGACGGCCTTGCGGTCCGCGACCGTGAGGAGCGGCTGCGCGGCCTGCTCGAAAGCGGCGCGACGGGTCAGGCTGCTCGCATCGCGGAGCAGAACGCGCGGTTCAACCTCCGTAACGACCTGCTGCCGCGTACGGTCAACGTCCCGACGTTTGCGCTCGACCTGCTGCAGCCGCGGTATCGCGATCGGTTCTCGGCCCGCCGCGTCGGCAGCGAGATCGTCGACGGAAAAACCGCGTGGTTGATCGAGTTTCGTGAACGCGATCGTCCGACGATCGTGCGCACCCCGGAAGGGCGGGATCAGCCGTCGCGGATCGAGGCGCTCGTCGACCCCGCAACCGGCGAGGTCCATCGGACGACGGTGTCGTGGGAACGTGTGAAAGGGTCGATCATCGTCGCCTACGATCGCGTGCCCGGCATCGCCGTTCCGGTCCCGATCACGATGTTCGAGCGCTTCACGACCCGCAACGGCGACGAAATCTCCGGGGACGCCACGTACAGTAATTACCGGAGATTTCAGACCAGCGGACGAGTCATCGCACCCTGAACAAGTTAAAAGTTAAAAGTTAAAAGTTAAAAGTTGAAAGTTAGAAGTTGAAAGTAAGTTCGAAGTGCGCTGCCACTTTTGCACTCACTTTTCACTTTTCACTTTTCACTTTTAAGTTTTGACTTTGAACTTTCTACTTCACGGTGATGGGCACCGGCGGCGCCAGCACCGGCGGCGCGTTCTCGGCGGCCCTCGTGTCCATCACCAGCACGTACTTGCCGGGAGCGATGCCCTGCATCGGTATCGTCGCGGTGTAGCGCGTGTCGGAGTCCGATTCCTTCATGGCCTCGATGCGCTTGACGACGTCGCCGTTGGGTGTTGTGACGGTCACGTTGGTCAGGAGCGAGCCGGGCGTCTGCCGGTTGTCGTAAACCTCCGCCATCACGGTAACGACGTCATCCGCGGTGAAGGTGCGGGTTGCGCCCGGCGGGGCCGGGAGAGCGGTCCGCAGGTCCGCGTCGGGAACCACGGTGGCTGCCGCCGCGGCCGTGCGTGAGGTGAGGAGGACGCCGCTGATGCCGAGCGTCACGCCGAAATCGGGAACGTCGATGTCATGTACGACTGACCCGGTGGCACTGCCCGGCTGATTGGCGGCCACCCGGATCTGGTAGCGGCCGGGAGGCACGTCCAGCCGCTGCAGGACGCGCAACCCGCCTTCTTCGGCGCGGGTACGCGTTTCGGGACGAAGGCTGGCGTTGAGATTCAGGGCGCGGCTCGCCTTCACCTTGCCGGTGTTGTCGATGAGCGCGAACTGCAGCTCGATGGGAGCGTTGTTCGCCAGATTCAGCTCGCGGCCCTGCAACTCCGTCCCGATCAGCACCGACGCGACCTTTGTATTCGACGCGTCCTTCCGGAACGCGGCGGCGAACACCTGCATGCTCAAGCCGACCGTCGGCACGGGACGGCGCATCGCATCATAGGTGGCCAGCGACATTCCACTCTTCGCGTTCGGCACCGCCTGCGGCGCGCTCGACGCGGCAATGTACCCGCGCCGCGACTTGACGTTGAGGCCCTTCTGCTTCACCCGCACGTCCAGCTTGTGCAGCTTGCCATCGCGCGGCAGCGGCGTGGGCGTGAACGCGAGGATGTAGTAGGAGCTGTTCTCGACGACCATCCGCTGCAGGCCGGCGGCGATGTTGTTGGTATTCACGATCGCGGTGCCGCCCGTCAGCGCGGCCACGTCGCGCATGCTCTGGACCATGCGGGCGTCCTCGATGCCCTGCATGATCGTTTCGTCAGAGGTGAGAATGTCGCCACGTCCGGCGTTCGCCAGCATCCCGCGCGGATCCACGGTGTAGATCGTCACGTCGTTCAACGTGGCAGCGCGCGTCGCATCCTGGAGGGAGATTTCGATCGAGTCGCGCATCGCGCGGCTGCGCGTGATATCCGGGTCGAGGGGATCGGTGCCGGTGTTTTGCGGCGACGTGTACCCCTCGCTGATGAACACCAGCGACTTGCGGCGGCCGCGGATCGTTCCGAGCCGTTTCGAAATCTGCTCGAGCGCGTTCAGCGTCTGCGTGGTTTGCAGCGTCCGCTCGGTTTCGAACAGGTCAGCCACGATCAGCGATGACGTGGTCGTCGACCCGTCGTCGTTCGTGGTGGTGATCTGAGTACTCTGCGACGTCTCGGTGATGGATCGACTCTCCGTCGGCAGCATGTTGCCGCCGCGGAACTTGTCGATCGACGTCAGCAGACGCGCGCGGCTCCGGGTCAGGTCCTGGCTGTACGGCGCCGTGCCGCCGATGTGCAGCACCGCCATCATGTCGCTGTCGCCGAGATACTGCTCGGCGAAGAGCTTCGCTGCCGCCACGACGCGCTCGCGGTTTTCTTCCCGGATGTGCAGCCCGTCCAGCACGAGCACGTAGATGCGGCCCTCGTTGGCGCCGGCGTTGGTGGCCACGTCAGGATCCGCCGGGATGTTTTCTGGTGGCGTCGTCGCCGTGGGGATCGGATGTTCGACCAGCGTGACGAGCGCGAGCGGTTGCTTCTTGCCGTCCTGGTAGATGTCGAAGTCGTCCTTGGTCAGGTTGCGGACGAACTTGCCGTCCTTGTCTGTGACGATGGCGTCCACTTCGACGCTTTCGACTTCGCTGCGGAAGATGGGCGGGGCGGTTTGCTGAGCCTGGTTGCCCTGCGGCTCCTGAGCGATGACCGCGACCGTGAGAAGAGCGAACCGCGGTAGCGCAGACGACTGTTTGTATCCGCATGGCACTGCGATCTTAACGCGACAGAATGGCCGCCTTACGGATTCGCGGCGTCAGAACCGCGTGAGATCGCCGAATCTTCAGGCCGGAGAACTCAAGGGATGACGTGCTTCTTGACTTCGCCGAGCAACTGATCGAACCGGAACGGCTTTTCGAGCCAGGCGGCCGCTCGAAGCGCGGCGGTGTCCACCGTCTCCGGCGCGTTGGCGCTGACGACGATGATCGGGATGTGGGAGAGCTGGGGGTTGGCGAGCTGGGTGGCCCGGACCTCGGCGCCACCTCGGCCTGGAAGGATCAGGTCCAGCAGCATCAACGCGATGCCGTTGGCGCTCGGCTTCGAGTTGCGCCAGCGCTTCGTCGGCGTTGGCGGCCTCGAACACGACGTATCCGTGCAGTTCAAGCAGCTGCGCCAGGCCCTGACGGACGTCGTCCCGATCTTCGACGACCAGAATGGCGCCCCGGCGCGGACCGACCTCCGGGGAGAAACCTTCGATAGCCGTGTTCGTCGTCGCGACCGTGGTTCCCTGGGACATGGGTTCATCCGAGACGGGGGGTGCCTGTGACTGATTCCATGACCCGTGCCATCGTGGTCAGCGGGATTCGTTTAGCCGTTTTTGCCGAATGCGGCGCGGCTGGTTGCGGGTTCGATGAAGAAGGAGGCAACTGCGGCGCCGACGCCAATGGACAGGAGCAATACATCGAGGGAGGAATGTTCTGCTCGGAGGATGAGCCCTCCAGCCGCCAGTCCCAGCGAGAAAACCGCATCGGCCCCCTTTATCCACGGCGCCGAGCGGTGTCGCACCCAGGTCAGCTCATCCGTGTAGGAACGGCTGGCGAACCACATGTGCAGCCTCAGACAGGCGCTCACTACCACGGCCGCGAGGATCACGATGAAAAGGGTCCGACCAGCGGTGCTCGCCGATGGTTTGGCGTGCAATCCAGGCCGGCCAGAGTGTCAGCCCGTAAATGGCGGCTGCCGTTACCTGGTGAAACTCCCACCACCACTGCGCCCGGGAACGATCCGGGCCGGCCGGCCGGTCCACGTGCTCGAGCGCGTCGATCAGCAGCGCGGCCGACTGGAATCGGGCGCCGGGTTCGAGTTGCGTCGCCCGGTGCGCGACCTCCATCAACTTCCCCGGCCCGACGTCTACCGCGGCCCGTCGCTGCGTCCCGGATGGTGTCCGGTGAGCATCTCGATGACCACGATGCCGAACGCGTAGATGTCGGTGCGGGCATCCACGACCGCGCCGAGGAGCTGCTCCGGAGCCATGTAGGCGGGCGTTCCGCGCAGCGCTCCATGGCGCGTCAACTGAGTCACGGCATCGTCCGCCATTCTGGCGATGCCGAAGTCGACGATCTTCACGCCGTCCGTGTCGGACAGGAGGATGTTCTCCGGCTTCAGGTCGCGATGGACGACGCCGGCGTCGTGCGCGGCTCGGAGTGCCTTCGCCATGTCGCGCGCGATTGCGACCGTCCGATCGCGCGGGAGCGGGCCCGTCGGCGAGCTCCGCCCGGAGCGTGCGGCCGCGGACGTACTCGGAAACGATGAACAGCTGATCGTCGAATTCCTCGAGCGCGTGAACGGTGGCGATAGACGGGTGCGAGATCGTGGCGGCGGCGCGTGCCTCGCGACGCAGGCGATCGCGAAGTTCGGGATTCGCGCCGGTCGCCACCAGCTTGAGCGCAACCTGGCGCCCAAGCCGATGATCGCGCGCCAGGTAGACGATCCCGCCTCCACCGCGTCCGAGCTCGTCGATGATTTCGTACAGGACCGAGACGCGTTCCAGGCGGAAAGATGTGGATATCGGCTGGCGGCACGGCCGGCGGTTCGCGGAGGAATTCCCCGCCGCTCTCGTGGGCGGCGAGCAGCGAATCGACCTCGCGGAACAACGCGGTATCGGGGCCGGCGGCAGCGCTGAGCCACTGCAAGGCGCTCCCGGCTGGCTGTTCCAGCGCCTGCTCGAACAGCGCCTTGACACGGACCCACCGGACGCTCCGTTCCTCTGAATTCGTCAATTCGTCAATTCGAGTCAGGAATTTCGTGATCACGTCGCGTCTCCGTCGATCGCGCGGCGGAGCCACGCGCGCGCGAGCGCCCATTGACGCTTGACGGTAGCGGGAGAGGTCTTCATGACTTCCGCGGTTTCCTCGATTGTCATTCCGCCGAAGTAGCGAAGCTCAACGAGGCGCGCCAGCTCGGGATCGATCGCCGCCAGCTGCGAGAGCGCCGTGTCGAGCGCGAGCAGATCGACCGCGTCCGGCCCGCCCGCCGTGTGGCCGAAGCCACTGGCAGCGACAGCCGCGTCATCGTCGAGCGTCATCCGTTCGCGTTCACCGCCGCGTTTCGCCGCCTCACGGGCGCGCGCCCGCTGGACGAGGATCTGCCGCATCGAAAGCGCGGCGATGGCGAGGAAATGGGCGCGATTCTGAAATTCGCGCGGACGTTCGGCGGCGAGGCGGATGAACGCCTCGTTCACGAGCGCGGTGGCCTGGAGCGTCCGGCCCTTGCGTTCGCGGCTGACGTAGCGGGCGGCGATGCGGCGCAACTCGTCGTAGACGAGCGGCATGAGGGATTCGGGTCGGAGGTCATTTTCAGAGGACACGGCGCCCTCGCGGCAGGGTATGGCCGCCGACCATGACGTCCGATCCCATCTTCTACTCGCGTCGGATCTTCACGGACTGAATGACGACATCCTTGATGGGACGATCCTGGGCGCCGGTCCTCGTGCTGCCAATCTTCCGGACGATATCCATCCCGTCAACGACCTCACCGAAGACGCTGTGGCGGTTGTCGAGGTGAGGTGTCGGCCCGAGCGTAATGAAGAACTGGCCGCCATTGGTGTTGGGACCGCGATTCGCCATGGACAGAATGCCGGCCTTGCTGTGACGCAGCGATGGATGAAACTCGTCGGCGAAATCGTACCCGGGTCCACCCGTACCTCGGCCGAGCGGATCGCCGCCCTGGATCATGAATCCGTCGATGATGCGGTGGAAGATGATGCCGTCGTAGTACGGCTGCCGGACGCGCTGGTTCGTGCGCGGGTCGGTCCATTCCTTCGTGCCCTCAGCGAGCCCGACAAAATTCTCGACTGTGTTGGGCGTCTCCTTGTCGAAGAGACGGACGGAAAAATTGCCTTCGCTCGTCGTGAAATCCGCGTAGACCGCCACCGTTGGCTCCTTATGTGCAAGATGTTCGACCGGACGACCACGTCCGGGGACCAGAGGATATCACCCTGCCGCAGTACAATTTCCTGACATGAGTGGTGCCGTTCGAACTCCACAGGACCGGGCTCTCGACGCTCTGGCAGGCGGCACCTTTGACGATCCGTTCGTCATACTCGGGCCGCATCGCGACGCGAGCAGCGGGCGTCCGGCCATCGTCATACGTACATTTCAGCCCCCGGCTTCTGCCGTCGACATCGTCACGCGTGATCAGGTCGTGCCGATGACCCGCGTCCGCCGCGACGGACTGTTCGAGGCGATGGTCGCGACGAATCAGCCGCCGCACGAATTGCAGTATCGCCTCCGCATCCACGAAGGCAATCGCGTTCGCGAGATCGTCGACCCGTACCGGTACGGACAGGTGGTTTCCGACTTCGACCTGCACCTGTTCGGCGAAGGGACCCACTACCGAGCCTGGGAAAAGCTCGGCTCGCATTGCCTGACGATCGATGGTGTTCAGGGTGTGCATTTCGCCGTCTGGGCCCCGAACGCGCAGCGCGTCAGCGTCATCGGCGACTTCAACCGGTGGGACGGCCGCGCGCACGTCATGCGCCATCTCGTCCCCTCCGGTGTCTGGGAGATATTTGTCCCCGGCCTCAGGGACGGCGACTGCTACAAGTACGAAATCCGCACGCATGAGGGACATCTGCTCGAGAAGGCGGATCCCTACGGACGCCGGTTCGAGGTGCCGCCGAACACCGCGTCGATCATCTGGACCGACGGCCAGTACGCGTGGGACGACAGTAACTGGATGCGTGATCGTGCCGCCGCTGGCGGATGGCACGAGCGGCCGATGTCGATCTATGAAGTGCACCTCGGGTCGTGGCGGCGCGTTCCGGCGGAAAACAATCGCTACCTGACCTATCGCGAGCTCGCCGACCAGCTCGTCCCGTACGTGCGCGAGATGGGCTTCACCCATATCGAACTGATGCCGGTGATGGAGCATCCGTTCTCCGGGTCCTGGGGTTACCAGGTGATCGGGTTCTTTGCGCCCACCAGCCGCTATGGAACGCCCGATGATTTCCGCTACTTCATCGATCGCTGCCACCAGCACGGTCTCGGTGTGATCCTCGACTGGGTCCCCGGACACTTCCCGAAAGATCGTCATGGCCTGGCCTGGTTCGATGGAACGGCGCTGTACGAACACGCCGATCCGCGGCAGGGCGAGCATCGCGATTGGGGCACGTTGATTTTCAACTACGGGCGCAGCGAAGTGCGCACGTTCCTGCTCAGCAACGCGGTCTACTGGCTGCACGAATTTCACATCGACGGGCTCCGGGTAGACGCCGTGGCATCGATGCTCTACCTCGATTACTCACGCAATCAGGGCGAGTGGATTCCCAATCAATACGGCGGGCGCGAGAACCTGGAGGCGGTGGAGTTCCTCAAGCAGCTCAACACCGTCACGCACGCGCGTGCCGAGGGATCGATCACCGTGGCGGAGGAATCCACGTCCTGGCCGGCAGTCAGCCGCCCGACCTATGTCGGCGGCCTCGGGTTCACCTACAAGTGGAACATGGGCTGGATGCACGACATGCTCCACTACCTGAAAGAGGACCCCATCCACCGCCGCTGGTATCACGGTCAGATCACGTTCTCGATGCTCTACGCCTTCACCGAGAACTTCGTGCTGCCGTTCTCACACGACGAGGTCGTCCACGGAAAACGATCGCTGCTCGACAAGATGCCGGGCGACTTATGGCAGAAGCACGCCACGCTGCGGGCGCTGCTCGGCTACATGTTCGGACATCCGGGCAAGAAGCTGCTGTTCATGGGCGCTGAGATCGGCCAGTGGCACGAGTGGAACGTCGAAGGCAGCCTCGACTGGCACTTGCTCGAAAACCGCGAGCACGCCGGACTCAAACGCTGGGTGCAGGATCTGAACGAGACCTACCAGCGCGAGCGGTCGCTGCACGAGGTGGACTTCCATCCCGCTGGGTTCAGCTGGATCGATTGCAACGACAACGAGAACAGCGTCGTGTCGATGATCCGCCGCGCCAAGGATCCGCAGGACTTCACGGTGATGGCCGTCAACTTCACGCCGGTGCCGCGGCCGGCCTATCGGATCGGAGTACCCGAAGCCGGCTGGTACCGCGAGTTGCTGAACAGCGATGGCGAGATCTACGGCGGCAGCAACATGGGAAACGGCGGCGGTGTGATGGCTGAACCCGTTGCCGATCATGGCTTCGATCATTCTCTGAGCCTGACCGTGCCGCCGCTCGGGTTCGTGATGCTGAAACGCTAGCACCGGACTTTGGTCTTTGGTCTTTGGTCTTTGGTCTCTGGTCTTTGGTCTTTGGACGTTGGCGTGTCGACGCTCGACTTGAGTCTTCAGGTCTCCGGCCCTCACTCTCCGCTCCTCTCCAAAGACCAAAGACCAAAGACCAAAGTCCGTCTACGGTCCCAGCCGAAACCCCTCCGACGTGGACACGTTGAAGATGTGTGGCTTGACCTGAACCGACGCTGCGGCTGCGTTCCAGATCGAGAGGGCGAGCGTGAGGGTCAGCGCCACTCCCACTGCGGCGAACCCGTAGGCGTAGCACACGCGCGCCCACGGCCATTTGAGCGGGTTGCGCCAGCTGCGGCCGAACGAGTCGTTCAGCAGTCGCAGGAAATCATCGGTAATCGGTTTCGGTTCCACGGCAAACCACAGCTCCACGACGAACCAGCACGCCGCGCCGATCAGCATCAATCCGCACAAGCCCGTGAACGCCGCGTCCAATGCCCCGCCGACGTAGACGCTGCGATCGCACGGCAGCCGCGCCGGTGCCTGATAACACGCAGAGAGGTCGAGCACGGTCACGATCCGTCCGGGGGCGCGTGAGATGAAGAGCGCGCCGAAGCCCGCCGTCATCGCGACGAGTCCGCCCATCCAGAGTTCCCACAAGGCGAGGCGCATCCACGCCGAACGCGAGTCCGGCGGAATCGTCAGCGCCGTGCGGCCCCACGGCCGCATGTCCGGCAGCGTTACGCCCGCCATGCCGGCCTCCGGGGCGATCGCGGACCAGGATCGTTGTCGACGATCGTGATCACTTTGTTGGCGCCTCGGCGGCCCCACACCGGCGGCTCGCCGTCGCCGACCCGCACGACGATCACCGGAAACGGCGGGGGCGCGTCGGGCCAGGCCGTCTGGCAATCGCTGACGATCACCAGGAGGTCGATCATCGGACGGCATGTCTCGACGAACCAGCGGATGCCGGTGCCGATCTCGGTCCCTCCTCCACCGTACAGCTCCACCTGCGCGTGGCTGAAGACCTTCTTGATGCCGTGCACCGCCACATCGCAGCACGCGACCACGACCTCGCTGCGGTAGCCGAGTTGACGCGTGAGACCGGCAAGTTCGGCAATCGCGCGTGACAACTGCTGGTCCTGCATCGAGCTCGACGTATCGATCAGGAACCCTGGCCGCGGCCGTGGCTGATGGAACGACGACATGATGAAATCGCCGTATGCCGCCTGCCGCCGGTGGGGGCGGCTGTACGTCCGATCGTATCGCCCGAGGGTGCTGTCGCGCAGCGCCTTGCGGACAAGCTGACGGAGCGTGGCCATGTAATCGATCGTCGGCGTGACCACCTGGCGGGCCCACAGCTTCCATCCGAGCGGCACGTCACCAGCGTCACCCGATCGGTCCAGAATGCGATGCGCGACTTCGCGCCGCACGAGTTCCGCCTTTACCGGATCGACGCCGGCTGTGCCTCCCGGATCGCCGTCATCGGACAGTTCCCATGCGCGTCGCTGCCCGTGCGCGCCCGACCCGCAATCCCGGTGCTCGTCGTCTCGCGACTCGCGTCGCCGGCCGGCGTCGCCCGGTTGCCGCCGGCGCAACAGCAGACGATAGTACGTTTCCGCGTTCTCGCCACGCGACAGGCCATAGTCGTCGGGGTGCGGTGGGTGGTCGGGCAGCGGCAGACGTTCGGCCACCAGATCGTCGTTGATCTCGCAGTCGGCAGCGGTGTTCCACAACTGGATATCGGTGACGGATGCCGCGAGCTTGCGCGCTTCATGCTGTCGCAGCAGATGACTGACCTCGTGAATGAGGACCGCCGCGTTCTCCTCGACGGAGTGGGCCGAAACCCAGTGCTCGTTGTAATACAGCCGCCACCGCGCGTCTACCGCCATGCTGGCCACGAGTTCGGTTCGCACCGGAATCAGGTTGAAGAGGGCGGGGGCGAAGTACGCCCGTTGATAGGACGCGCGCACCCGCGCCGCCTGCAGCGCGCGCGAGTAGCTGTCGCTGCGCCGATCCAGTCCGCGAATCAGCTCGGCAAGACGGCCAATCATCGATCAGGCACCTGACAATGCCTGACAACCGCCAACCGCTGTCGCTGAGTCAATGACCAACTCCCAAAGTTCGCCGGATGCGGCCGCGGTTTGGGAATTGGGAGTTGGGAGCTGGGAGTTGACATGTTCAGTGACGTTCACGCGCTTGGTTCAGTCGCGCGGCATCAGTTTCGCCAGCTGCATGAGCTCATAGAACGGCCGGCATTCGTCGGGCAGCTTGACGTGACCGTCCGGTCGATTCCGCTTGTCGCAGAGCGTTCGCGCCGCGGCGGTGGGAATGTCGGCATTGGTGCGGCAGGCTACGCCCAGCGCAATCATCGCCGCCTCCCAGCGCTGCGGTGTGCGGTTGTTCAAGACCGCTCCGACCAGCGAGTAACAGACTGCATACGCGCGGTCGGTGCGATCCGGCAGCACGAGGCTACGCGGCGCTTTCAGGATCTCTTCCGGGTCCGGCAGGTTCAGCGTTTCGCGATATTCGAGGAACGGCAGCGCCTGGTCGCCGACGAGTCCGGCAAGCGCGGCGCCCTGCAGGAGGCGATCGCCGGGCGCCACTGATTCGATGGCGGCAAGGAATCGCGATGCGAGATACCACGTCCGGCCGGACGGCCACGCGCCGCCGCGACGCGCCGGATCGTCCGGGGGCGCCAGCCACGCATCGCGTCCTGCCGCCTTCACATACGCGGCGATCAGCGACCGCTGGCGATGGTGATGACGACTCAGGTAATCGGCCGGAAGGACTGGCAGGTTCGACGGCTCGGGAAAGTCACTGACCATCATCTCGCACCACGTCTCGTGGTCCATCGGGAACTCGCCGTGCCACAAGCGGTTGGCCATCGGTGGCTGAATTTCCTGGCCGCCCGCCGCCCAGTCCACCGCGTTGCTGGCGCAAAGATAGACGATCCCGCCTCGGCCTGGCTCGTAGTCCGGCAGCTGGAGTTCGCCGCAGACGTTCTCCGTCAGCAGCCGCAGCATTGCCGCCTGCGTCGTCGGCGGCACCGTGGTCAGCTCGTCGAGAAACACGATGACGAGGGCACCGTCCTCCGCCAGGCGTTTGGCGTCGCGCGCCCACGCCATCGGCAGCAACCGCACGCCGTCTGGCGTCGACACGGGAAACCCACCGAAGTCCTGCGGTTCGCGAATCGACCCGACAAGAATGATGACCTTGCATGCGATGCCGGCGCGAGTGAAGGCACCTTCGAGGCTCTTCGTGAACTCCGTCTTGCCCACTCCGGGGAAACCGGTGATGTGCAGGGGAATACGCGCCTGCAGGCCAATCGCGACCAGCCGAACGAAGTGGCCGAAGTCCATACCGTCCGTCGGTTAGACACCGCACGATGGGAAATGGCTGCCGCGGTGAGGCGGGACGGGTGCGCGTCTCCTCGCTAACTCAGCATCCGCTCGACTTCCTCGAGTGTCGGCGTCCCATCCATGGCACCGTCCTTCGTGCAGCTCACAGCCGCCGCCGCGTTGGCGAAGCGGAGCAGATCTTCCGGCGAGTCACCACGCAGCAGAGCGTGGATCAACGCGCCACGGAAGACGTCGCCCGCACCGGTGCTGTCAACGACACGCACCGGAATGCCCGGCGCATGCACGTAGCGGTCGCCGTCGAGCATGGCCGCCCCGCGCTCGCCAAGAGTGACCACCAGCCGGCCGCCGTGCCGGTGACGCAAGCCGCGCAGCGCCTGTTCAGGATCGTTGTGGCCCGTGAGCTCGAATGGCAGGTGCTCCGCCAGGATCGGAATGGACGCCGCGTCGAGCAGAGCCGGGGTGCGCGGCGTCAGGCGGTCGACGTCGCACGTGACCGGCAGTCCACGCTCACGAGCGAGGTGCGCCAGTACAATCGCGGCCTCCTCATCAGTCGCGTCCACGTGGACGAGAGCGGCGCCATCGAGCCACTCCGGCCGGACGTCCTCGGCGGTTATCGTCAACGCGGCGTCCCGCTGCCACAGCACCACCCGTTCGCCATGCGTCGCATCGATCAGGATCAGCGCGTACCGGTTCGGTCCTGGCCGTACCATCGCGTACTGCACGTCAACGCCGCGCCGCTCGAGTTCGCGTTTGATCAGCTGGCCGTGATTATCGTCACCCAGCGTGCCGAGGTAGCGAGTTGGCCGTCCGAGCCGCGCGCAGGTTGCAAGCGTCGTCGCGACCTGTCCACCCGGGCGCACGTCATGGCGATCGATCCGGACCTTCGTGGTCGCGCCGCCTGGTTGCGGGTACCGCGGAAGACGATAGACGTGATCGACGGAGTTCTCGCCGAAGCCGACGACGAGCGGAGAAGGCGGAGGTAACGGAGACGGGGGAGACGGAGGCAACGGGTTCACAAACGGGGAAACGGGGGAACGGGGACGAACGGGGATTCTTGATCAACTCTTGGTACGTTAACTAGGCACGATCCTTTTTCAATAGAATCAATGTCTTTAGGGTAACCACACCTGGCATCTGTAGATCAGATCGTCGGCGAGGGTGTCAGGAATTTTGTGTGTGGGGCATACGATGAGGAGCGACTATGCCCCGTGCCCGACGCAAGACGCTGACCCCTGACACTCCGCTGACGCCTGTCCCCGCCGAGATTCTGGGTCAATTCGTTCGCCAAGGGCCGATCTCCGCGGGAGAGCTCGAGGCCGCCGTCCGGCGGTTCAAGAAGGCGATCATCGAGCGGGCGTTGGGCGGCGAACTGACGCATCACCTCGGCTACCCGCCGGGTGGCGCCAAGCCCGAGGAGACGACCAATCATCGGAACGGGACCAGCGAGAAGACCGTGCTGACCGACGACGGGGCGCTGGCGATCGACGTCCCGCGCGATCGCGAAGGCACCTTCGAGCCGCGGCTGATCGCCAAACACGCGCGGCGGTTCACCGGGTTCGACGACAAGATTCTGGCGCTCTACGCCCGCGGGATGACGGTGCGAGAGATGCAGGGCTTCCTCGCCGACATGTATGACGTGGAGGTCTCACCGATCTGATTAGCACCGTCACCGATGGCATCGTCGGCGACGTGACGGCGTGGCAACGCCGCCCGCTCGAGCCGATGTATCCGGTGGTGTTCTTCGATGCGCTGCGGGTGAAGATTCGCGCCTTCGGTCTGCTCAATCCACAGGCCGAGGATCGCGGGTGCCATCCGGCAATACCGCCAACGCGAGGTACATGGCTTTGCCCGGGACCTCCATCGCCAGCGCCCCGTCGTCGGTCAGCCCACGAAATTCCTGACACCCTCGGATTCTTAATCAACTCTTCGTACGTTGATCACTTTCTGATAACTTTCTTTCCGTTCGTCCCCGTTTCCCCGTTTCCCCGTTTGTGATCCCGTTGCCTCCGTCTCCTCCGTCTCCGCCAACCGCTAACTCGTACAGCGCGATAGCGACCGCAGTCCCGACGTTCAGCGAATCGACCCCTGGAGCCATCGGGATGCGCGCCACGTGATCGCACGCGTCCATCGCGTCGCGCGTCAGCCCTTCGCCTTCATGGCCGGCGACGAACGCAGCGCGTCCGGGCGTGGCAGTTGCGACCGTGCGGATTGACGAGGCGGACCCGCAGGGCGACAGCCCGATGACCGTCAGTCCGGCGCTCCGCAGTTCCCGAAGCCCGTCCGGCCACGGCTCGACGTACGCGAAGGGGACGGCGAGTGTTGCCGCCATCGACGTCCGGATCGCCTTGCGGTACAGCGGATCGCTGCAGTCGGGTCCAAGCAGAACGGCATCGACGCCGAACGCCATTGCGTTCCTGAAGATCGCCCCGACGTTGTCGGCATTGGCGATACGCTCGAGGATCACCAGCCGGCTGGCGCGCCGCGCCAGTCTGCGCCAGTCGAGGGCAGCGGGTCGCTCGCCAATCGCCAGGCAGCCGCGATGCATGTTGAAGCCGGTGACCATGTTCATCACGGCCTGCGGCACGAGGAAAATCAGCGTCGCATCGCGATCGATGTCGTCACCCAGGGCAGCCAGCGCTGCCGTCGTCACCATCACCGACCGTGTCGCCAACCCGTTTGCCGCCAGTAATCGTCTAACCACCAGTCGCCCCTCGGCGACGAACAGTCGGCGCTCGTGCAGGAGCGCCGGATCCGGGATGTTGCGATAGTCCCCGATGCGCGGATCGTCCGGGTCGGTCACGGGCACGACAGCCACGCGAGGATGGTACTGCCGATGACGAGTCATGGGACGAATCGACAGCCGGCAGTGACGAACGGCGTCGCTTGCCTTGACGCGTCGGCGGTCACCGTCGATAGTTCCGGTGTGGAGCGGCCAACCCCGCAGATTCGCATGGCGTGGATCTTCGGCGTCGCCAGCGGGCTGGGCGCGTTCTCGACCCTCATCGCGTTCGTTTACAAGTTCTTCTTCGCCGAAACACAGACGCCCTACCGCGCGCTCGTCGCGCTGAACTTCAGCTACTGGTACTCGTGGGCGGTGCTGGTTCCGGGCATCCTCTGGCTGGCGCGGCGCTACCCGTTCGAACGACATACGTGGGGCCGGGCGGTGGCCGCGCACGTTCCCGGCGTTCTCGTGTTCACGGTGGCGCACGCCGTACTGGCCACGTCGTGCCGGTTCCTGACGCGGTGGGTGTTCGAAGGTCCGGCGTCGGACCCGTTCTGGATGGTGCTGCGCAACCAGTATTTCTTCAACTTCGACTTCTCGATGATGACCTACTGGTTCCTCATCGGCCTGAGTCATGCCGTCAACTATCGCCGTCAGTCTGCCGAGCGCGCGCTCACGGCGGCACACCTCGAGACCCGGCTCGCGGAAGCCAGCCTGCAGGCGCTCCAGCGCCAGTTGCATCCGCACTTTCTGTTCAACACGCTGCATACCATTTCCGCCCTGATTCATCGCGACGCCCACGCCGCCGACGAGATGCTCGCGCGGCTCAGCGACCTGCTGCGCTTGACGCTCGACCGGGTGGGCACGCAGCAGCTCCAGTTGAAAGAGGAACTGGATTTCGTCGACAAGTACCTCGAAATCGAGCGCACGCGATTCGGGGATCGCCTGCGGGTCGTGTTCGACATCGACCCGGCGCTGCTCGATGCGGCGGTGCCGAGCCTGGTGCTGCAGCCGCTCGTCGAGAACGCGCTGCGTCACGGCATCGCGCCGAAAGTCGGGGGCGGTCGCATCGACATCATCGCCAGGCGCGACGATGATCACCTGGTCCTCGTCGTTCGCGACGACGGATACGGCGTGCCGAATGACGAACTGGAAGCGCTGAACGAGGGCGTGGGGGTCAGCAACACGCGATCACGCCTGGCCCTGCTCTACGGTGAGCGGTATCGATTCGAATTCCGGGTCCCGCCGGGTGGCGGGCTCGAAGTCACCGTGCTGATCCCGCTGACGACATTGGCGATTCCCGCCGGTTCAACGGCCATGGAGAGTGTGGCGTGACGAAGATTCGAACCCTTGTGGTCGACGACGAGCCGATGGGACGTGAGCGTGTGCTCTCGTTGCTCCAGCAGGAAGAGGACGTCGAGGTGATTGGCGAGTGCAGCGACGGCCGTCAGGCCATCGCGGCCATCCAGCAGCATGCGCCTGACCTGGTGTTTCTCGACGTGCAGATGCCTGGATCGACCGGCTTTGGCGTCATCGACGCCGTCGGCGCCGAGCGCATGCCCGAAGTGATCTTCGTCACCGCGTACGACGAATACGCCTTGAAGGCGTTCGAGTACCACGCGCTCGACTACCTGCTGAAGCCGTTCAATCGCGACCGTTTCCAGGAGACGCTGAAGCACGCGCGCGCCTCGCTCGAACAGCGTCGGGCCGGTGACCTCGGCCGCCGCCTGCTGGCGCTCGTCAACGACATCAAGCCGGAGGCCCCGGCCCGCCTCGAGCGCCTGATCGTCAAGTCGGGAGGTCGCGTGTTCTTCCTCAGGACCGATGAGATCGACTGGATCGAAGCCGCCGGCAATTACGTACGCCTCCACCTCGGGGACGAGTCGCACCTGTTCCGCGAGACGATGAACCGCATGGAAGCGCGGCTCGACGCGCGCCGTTTCGTCCGTATCCATCGCTCCCGCATCGTCAACACCGAGCGGATCAAGGAATTGCAGCCGTGGTTCAACGGCGAGTACGTGGTGGTGCTGCGCAACGGCACCCGCCTGACCCTGAGTCGCGGCTACCGGGATCGCTTGCAGGATCAGCTCGGCAGGATCTGAGTCGCAGGAAAGGCTGCCCCCTTTCCCCTGCCCCCGGCCGCCTCCGGTGAGCTAGAATCCGTCGGTTCGCCTGTTATCAATCGGAGGGATTCTTGAGCGCCGAGTTCCACGTTCCAGACAAGTGGTGGGTCAGCCCGTTCAACCTCGTTCCTGAGGTCCGCAACACGTTCAGCCTTCCGCCCCGCGTCGAGATTCACGATGCGACGCTGCGTGACGGGGAACAGACGCCCGGTGTCGTCTTCAGCATCGCCGACAAGGTCGCGATTGCCGAAAAGATGGCCGAAATCGGCGTGGACCGAATCGAGGCGGGTATGCCGGCCGTCTCCGATCAGGACTTCAAGGCGATCAAGGAGATCACCCGCCTCGGGCTGAAATCGAAGATTTACACCTTCGTCCGCGCCATGACCGCCGACATCGACAAGTCGGTCGAGTGCGGAGCCACCGGCGTCATCCTTGAGATCCCGATCGGCTATCCGAAGCTGATGTGGCAGTTCAAGTGGACCTGGGAAGACGTGCTCCGCAAGAGCGTCGACGTCATCAATTACGCCAAGAAGCACAACCTCGAAGTGGTGTACTTCCCCTACGACACCACGCGCGCCCGGCAGGAGGATCTGGAGAACCTGCTGCCGCGCCTGATGGACGTGTGCCAACCCGATTCAATCGGCATCGTCGACACCATGGGCTGCATCCTTCCAGAAGGCATGAAGTACATGGTGCGACTGGTGAAGAAGCTCACGAAGGGTCTCAAGGTCGAGGCGCACACCCATAACGACTTCGGCATGGCGGTGGCCACGGAGCTCGCCGCCGTCGAAGCGGGTGCCGAAGTGGTGCACAGCTGCTCGAACGGCCTGGGCGAGCGGACCGGCAATGCGGCGCTCGAGGAATTGATCGTGGCGCTGCACGTCCTGTACGGCTACGAGACGCATTACCGCATGGACAAGCTTCCCGAGCTCGGCGATCTGGTCCGCCGTCTCAGCGACCTGCCGATCGCGGTGAACAAGCCGATACTCGGCTCGCGCAATTTCACCCGCGAATCGGGCATCGGCGTCGATCTGGTCGTCAAGCAACCGCTCGCCATGTTCGGTACCCATCCGGCGCTGACGGGTCGATCGGGCGACGTCGTGCTCGGCAAGAAGAGCGGCAAGGCATCGATCACCTACACGCTCGAGCAGATGGGCATCACTGGCACCAGCGATGAAGCGGTCAACGAGATGCTGCAGATGGTGAAGGAGCGCAGCATCGAAAAGCGCGGGCTGATCACGCCGGAGGAGTTCCGCGAAATCGCCGATCGCGTGCTGGCCTCGGCCAACCGCGCGTAGAAGAGACAGGGTTCCCGCGTGAGGTCACTACCGCTGCTGCCGACGACGCTCGTCGGCTCGTATCCGCAACCCGACTGGTTGATCGATAGAGGCCTGCTCGGAGCCAGCACGCCGCCGCGCGTGCGCATGCGCGAGCTGTGGCGCGTGGCCCCCGAGTTTCTCGAACAGGCGCAGGACGATGCCACGCTGATCGCTATCCACGATCAGGAACGTGCCGGCATCGACATCGTCAGCGATGGCGAGATGCGCCGCGAAAGCTATTTCAATCGGTTTGCCACGGCGCTCGAAGGAATCGATCTCGACAATCCGGGGACCGTCACCAGCCGCACCGGCAAGCAGGTGCCGGTGCCACGCGTGGTCGGGCGGGTGCGCAGAATGCGCCCGGTGAACGTCCGCGACGTGCAGTTTCTCCGTGCCAACACCGATCGTCTGATCAAGATCACGGTGCCTGGCCCGTTCACGATGACCCAGCTGGCGCAGAACGACGCCTATGCGTCGAATGCCGAGCTGGCGCTCGACTACGCTGCCGCCGTCAACGAGGAGATCAAGGATCTGTTTGCCGCCGGAGCGGACGTCGTGCAGATCGACGAGCCGTACATGCAGGCGCATCCGGCTGAGGCGCGCGAGTTCGGCCTGGCCGCGTTCGAACGGGCGCTGGACGGTGTGAGCGGCACGACGGCGGTGCACATCTGTTTCGGGTACGGCTCGATGGTCAAAGGAAAGCCGGCGCGCTACGACTTCCTGCCGGAGCTCGCGGCGACGCAGGTGAAGCACGTGTCGGTCGAGACGGCGCAGCCGTCGCTCGACTGCTCCGTTCTGCGCGAGCTGCCGAACAAGACGATCATGCTCGGCGTGCTCGACCTGTCGACCGAGCAGGTGGAAACGCCCGAACTGGTGGCGGACCGGATCAAGCGGGCGCTGCCGTACGTGGAACCGCAGCGCATCATCGTCGCTCCCGATTGCGGACTGAAATACCTTCCGCGCGACGTGGCGTTCGGCAAGTTGAAGGCGATGGTCGACGGCGCGCGTCTCGTGCGCGCGCAGTTGGAGCGAGTCTGACGCAGTCTTTGGTCTCTGGTCCCTGGTCTTTGGCAAGTGTAGTCCCGTCGCGGAAGTGCCCCAGCTGGCTGACCGCGACGAAAGACCAAAGACCCAAGACCAAAGACCCAAGACCAAAGACCAAGAGCGGAGATCACGGATGAAAACGAGCACAGATCGGATTCTGACGTCGCACGTGGGCAGCCTGCCGCGATCGCAGGAAGTGGTCGACTTTCTCTTCACCCAGGATCGCGGCGAGCCCTTCGAGCAGGCGGCGTTCGACGCGGCGATGCAGCGCGGGGTCGATGAAGTCGTGAGCAAGCAGGCCGAGGTCGGCGTCGACATCGTGAGCGACGGCGAGACCAGCAAGATCAGCTACGCCACGTATATCCGTCATCGCCTGACCGGTTTCGAGGGCGACTCGTCGCGCCCGACGCCGCAGGACCTCGACGACTTCCCGGCGTTTCGCGATCGCCTCGTGAAGGAAGGGCATTCGGCCACCTACAAGCGACCGGTCTGCACGGGTCCCATCGCGATCAAGGACGACGCGCCCTTGATGAACGACATTGCGCGGATGAAAGCGGCGCTGGCGAAGGTCAACGTCACGGAAGGCTTCATGACCGCCGTGTCGCCCGGAACCATCGCCGTGTTCCAGCCGAACGAGTACTACCCCTCGCACGAAAAGTACATGGAAGCGCTCGCCGATGTGATGCAGAAGGAGTATGAGGCGATCGCGAATTCCGGCCTGCTTGTGCAACTCGACTGCCCCGACCTGGCGATGGGACGCCACTCCCGGTTCAAGAGCCTTTCGCGAGAGGAATTCCTGCGCCACGCACACGTCCAGGTGGATGCGCTCAACCACGCGGTACGGAACATCCCCGCCGATCGCATCCGCATGCACATCTGCTGGGGCAACTACGAGGGCCCCCACACGCACGATCTGCCGCTCACCGACGTGCTGCCGCTGCTGTTCAAGGCCAAGCCGAAGGGATTGCTCATCGAGGGCGCCAACCCACGGCACGAGCATGAGTGGGAGGAGTGGAAGACGAACAAGCTGCCCGACGACAAGGTGCTGATTGCCGGCGTGATCGACACCAGCACGAACTTCGTCGAGCATCCCAGGCTGGTTTCGCAGCGCATCGTTCGCTATGCGAACGCCCTCGGCCGCGAGCGCGTCATCGCGAGCACGGACTGCGGTCTCGGCACGTTCGCTGGCTTCGGTCCCGTGCACCCCGACATCGCCTGGGCCAAGCTGAAGACGCTCGCTGAAGGCGCGGCCATGGCGTCGGAGCAGCTCTTCGGCGCGACCGCGACGGTATAGGTCGCGACAGCCGCTCGAAACTAACGCGACACACCGAGGCACCGAGGCACTGAGTTCTTCCCGTACGGAATTACGATGATCCTCGGTGCCTCAGTGCCTCGGTGTGTCGTCAGTCCGGTCCTCAGTGATCGCGGGATATCGATCACCGTCAAAATTCCTGAAAATCTGCACCCAGGCTGGTAACGGAACTCGTATGCCGCGGTAAAGTAGTCGGCCGTGCCGACCCAATCCCTGCTGCAGATCACTCGTTCCGTCGAAGCGCAATACCAGGACGTCTATACCCCGGCGGTCACCGCTGCACTCGCGGCGCTCGCGGAGTTCGACGTCGATCGCAAGGCGTTGATGCGCGCGCGCGCTGAGCGGAGGGCTGCCCGCTCGCGGAACCGACAGCGAATCGCGTTCCTGGATCCCGACGCCACGATCGGTCGCACGACCATCACCGTGCGTGACGCCCGCGCCGGCAAGTTCGACGGCAGCGAGATTCCGGCCGACCTGCAGCGCCAGTGGATCCAGGGCACTGGACCCGCCACCAAGCCGCACTCGACGCTGGAGAAGAGCATCCGCAATGTCGCCTACGCGCTGCTGTCGGGTGCCGATGGCTGGATGTTCGACGGTGAGGACGCGCTCGGCCAGATCGAGACGATGTCGCTCGACAACCAGCGCAACCTGCGGCTGGCGATTGCGCGCGATCCGTCATTCCTGAACGTCGCCGAGCAGGTCGCCGATGAGATGAACGCGTGGGCGAAGAAGTTCTTCGGTCGCACCATCATCGACGACTGGCGGCGCCAGCTGGACTTCACCACCGTGATCTTCCGCGCCCGCGGTCTGCACCTCGACGATCGCCACATCAAGGCCGCCGACGGATCCGGCTTCTCCGCGTCGATCGCGGATCTCGTCATGTTCGTGGTGCACAACCACGAAGCGTTGCGCGGCCGCGGTCGCAGCGTCGTCATCTACCTGCCGAAGATCCAGACGGCCGAAGAAGCGGCGCTCTGGAACGACATCATCACCGCCCTGGAACGACACCTGGGGCTCGCGGTCGGCACCATCAAGACCTACGTGCTCGTCGAGCAGCTCGAAGCCAGCCATCAATTGATGGAGATTCGCGCCGCCCTGTCGCCGCATTTCGTCGGCTTCAATACCGGCCGCTGGGACTACATCAACAGCGTGTCGGACGCGATGGCCTGGGATCCGTCGTTCGTCAATCCGAACATCGACGCGATCACCATGACCTACGGCTACATGCGCAACTACGAGGACCGGGTGCGCCGCGCTGTGAACATGCCTGACCGGAACGGCCGGTTCGCGCTGTGGCAAGGCGGCATGGAGCCGAACATCCCGGTCGGGTCGGAGCAGGGCGTCGAGACGGCGATGAAGCGGGCGGTGGCCGGTGGCGAGCGTGAACAGCAGGCCGGGGCGAGCGGCAAGTGGGTTGCCCACTGGAAGATGGTGCACATCGTCCGGCCGGTGTGGGAGAAGGCGGGTCAGGACAATCAGCTCGGTCGCCAGTTCGCCCCGCTCGGCTATGAGCCGGCAGATGCCGACGCGTTGCTGCAGCTCGAACAGGCGCCGCGCACAATCCGTGGGGCCCGCGATCTTCTGAGCGTAGCGCTCCAGTATGGCAATGCCTTCGCTCAGGGCTTTCAGGCTGCGGCCCTCAAGCCGGCCGACTTCTTCGGTAACGACGATGTCCTGTATCTGATGGAGGACATGGCCACCGGCGAGATCCGCCTGAGCATCCTGTGGGAATGGCTGCACAAGGGCGCGAAGCTGACCGAAGACGATGCCTCGCTGGGCGTCAAGGCAGGCGATACGTTCACGCCCGAGCTTTTCGGGCAGCTGCTGGACGAGGAGTACGACAAGCTGCTGAAGGCGAGCGACCGCGACGTCCACGACGACTCGAAGCAGACCACGCTGCCGATTGCGAGAGCGATCGTTGCGCGCTATGTGGCCGAACCGGTCAAGGCGCCGTGGTACATCGACCTGCTCAATCTGAATCTGAACAACGAAGATCTGGCGGAAGCCGAGCGCCGCATCGGACTGTATCTGGACGCGTTCCGCAAGGACGGCACGCGGATTACGAACAACCTCGATCTCAAATAAGGCGGCTTGTCACGTTTGCCACGGAGACACGAAGGCACGGTTTGCCTTTGTTATCTCCGTGTCGCTGTGCCTCCGTGGCAAACGTGACAGGCGAGAAGCGCTACGGCATTGGGTTTGTCGACGCGACCTCGGAGACGCGACGCTCGGCACCCTTGTAGGTCCCCAGCACGCGGGTCCACCGCGCGAATTCAGCGAGGTGGGTCAGCGAACGGCCGAACGGGAGATCCTCCCGATTGGCCTCCACTTCCACGTAGAAGAGGTATTCCCACGGGGCGCCGCGCACCGGACGGCTCTCGAGTTTGGTCAGGTTGATGTCGCGCAGCGCAAATACGCTCAGCGCCTTGAACAGCGAGCCAGGTGTGCTGCGGAGCGCGAACACAATGGTGGTCTTGTTGGCGTCCTTGGGCGGAACGCCGCCGATGATGGCGAAGCGGGTGATGTTGAACTCGTAGTCCTGCACCGCTTCCTGCAGCACCTCGAGCCCGAACACCTCCGCGGCGCGCCGCGACGCCAGCGCCGCGGCGCCCGAGAGCTTCTGCTCGGCCACGAGCTTGGCACCGCCAGCGGTGTCGTACACGGCTTCGACCTGCACTCCGAGATCCTTCAGGTAGCGCTCGCACTGCGCGAGCGCCTGCGGATGCGAATACACGGTCTTCACGTCCGCCAGCGTCGTCCCTGGCAGCCCTTGCAGGCAGTGCACGACATCGAGCTCGACTTCAGCCGTAATCGACAGCTCGTGTTCGAGCAGCAGATCGTAGTTGCGGTGGATGGTTCCGCCGATCGAGTTCTCGAGCGGGACAACCCCGTGTGTGGCGCGTTTCTTCACCACCGCTTCGAAGACCTCGTCGAACGACTTGCACGGCAGCGTTTCTGCGGCCGGACCGCCGAATTGCAGCGCCGCCGCCTCGCTGTACGCCCCCGGCTCCCCCTGATACGCCAGTCTCACGAACGTTCCTCTCCGCCGTGACCGTGGGGGCCCCGGCTGTCGCGGGGCGGGACCGACACGGCCCCGCGCGGTTGTGCATGGTCCGGCGGATCGACGCGCGCGTGCACGCGGACCCAGGCGCCGGCCGAGATCGCCAGCAGCGCCAGCGCAGCGACGAACATCCGCACCGGCAGCGCCAGCACCGGCTGGACCACGAGTGAAGCGGCAACGAGCCCGGCTGTCGCGCCGGCATGCGTCATCTCGCGGCGGGCTGCAATCTTCGCCGTCAGGTAGCCCGCCATCAGCCCGGCTGCAGCCGTCGTCAGGATGGCACCGAGGCTCGGGCCAATCACCGTGAACAGAATCGAGAACACCACGAATCCGGCCGCCACCGCAAGGCCGCTTCGCGCCATTTGCATTCAGATGAGTCTATCGCGGCTCGTGCCTTGCGTTCGGGATGGATGGGAGGAAAAGGCATGGCTTTCGTTGACCAGGTTTCGATGCAGCAGGTTCCGAAGGTGATCGACCCCGCGCAGCACGCGATGCTCGACTACGGAGTGGCCGCCACCTATTTTGCGCTGTACATGAAGTATCGCGACACGCACCGCGGCGCCGCGGCGCTGGCGTTCATGAACGGCGCGATGGTGCTGGGGATGTCGCTCTTGACCGACTATCCAGGCGGGCTGTGGAAGAAGATCAGCTTTCCGATGCACGGTGCGCTGGACGTCGTCCAGGCGGCGGTGGCGGGATTCGGACCCGTGGCCATGGGCTTTGCGAACGATCCGGAGGCGCGTCCGTTCTACGGCCAGGCGATGAGTGAAATCGGCGTGATCGCGGCTACTGACTGGCACGCTCGGATCGCGTGATCGTCAACTCCCAACGCCCAACGGCTTCCGCTTGTCCAACTCCCAAACGTCGCCGCCAATTCTTTGGGAGTTGGAGAAGCGTCAGCCGTTGGGCAGTTGGGAGTTGTCGATCGATCGCCCTCTAAGAGAGTCTGAGGATCGAAAACACTGATGCCACCACCGAGAGCAGCGAGGCGGCGATGCAGGCCAGCGCGATGACCAGGTGATCGACGCGCTCTGGCTTGAGCGGGTCGAGGTAAACGGCGGCCAGATACCCGCCGGCGAGCCCGCCGGCGTGGGCGTAGTTGTCGATTCCGGGCAGGAACAGCGCGTAGAACACCATGGCGGTGATGTAGCTGGTGGCGTAACTGCGCGCGATGCTGCTGCCGCCCCGCTTGCCGTAGTGATAGATCGCGCCGATCAGCCCGGCGATCGGTGCTGAGGCGCCGGCCGTCAACGGCGCGCCCGCCAGGAAGGGGAGCCGCGGAAGGTAGGCGCCCGCAAACGAGCTCAGCGCGAAGCCGAGCACGCAGCCGGCGGTATAGATGATGACCGTACGCCCAGGGCCGTAGAGTTCGACGGTGGCCGGTCCCATCTGCCTGAGCACCATCATGTTGAACAGCAGGTGGAGCGCACCCCAGTGCAGCCAGCCGGCGCTCAGCACCGTCCACCAGCGGCCATCCTCGAACACCGGTGCCGAACCGCTCGCGCCGAAGAGGAACATCGCCAGCGGCGATGGCGACAGGAGCGAGAACAGGCCACTCATCCCGATGTTGCCGCGGGAGGCGACCAGCGTCAGCCCCCAGAGAATGACGCAGGTCCCGATGACGAACTTGGTGAACCCGAGATCCTGACCCAGGGCGCGCAAGGCGGGGGCAAATCCCCACAACCCGGGATTCCGCCGGCCGCAGTTGTAACAGCGATCGTCGTTGACGCCCACCAGCACGCCGCAGGACGCGCAGATGACGGATCCTTCCCGTTTTCGTTGAAACACGCTCAGCGATGATAGCCTGAGCGGTGGGGGGTCGAAGTTGGAAGTGCGAACGTGCGGGTGACGTCCGACGAGTGACCCGGGTGCTTGGGATCGTGGCGCGGACCTTGTCAGGTCCGCGATTGGGGGTTGGCAGTTGGGAGTGAACACCCGCCTGATCGTGGCGATTACGGGCGCCACGGGCGCCATCTACGGCGTGCGCATCCTGCAGCGGCTACGGGCGGTCGGCGCCGAAACACACCTTGTCCTGAGTCGATGGGGTGCGCGTACGCTGCTGCACGAGACATCCTGGTCGCGCGAACAGGTCGAGGGACTCGCGTCTGCCACCTATGCTCCGGCTGACATGGGCGCCGTCATCTCCAGCGGGTCGTTCCGTACCGACGGCATGATCATCGCGCCGTGCAGCGCCAAGACACTTGGCGCCATTGCCCATGGCTACGGCGACAACCTCGTGCACCGTGCCGCCGACGTCGTCCTGAAAGAGCGCCGACGCCTGGTGCTCGCGATCCGTGAGGCGCCGTTGAGCGAGATCCATCTCGAGAACATGCTCAGGCTGTCGCGGATGGGTGCAGTCATCCTGCCGCCGGTGCCGGCCTTCTACAATCACCCGCAGACCGTCGACGACATCGTGGAGCACACGGTGGCGCGGATCCTCGATCAGTTCGGCATCGAGGTGCCGTCGGCGATCCGGTGGGCCGGCGAAATGGGCGTCGGGAAGGAGAGCGCTTCTTAGGCGAGCGTCGTCAGCTCGCGTCGCGCCTTGTCGAGTTCGCGCTCCGCGTCTTCGACCGATTCGGCAGCGGCCTCTGCGCGTTCGGCGACGGCGCGCGCCTCCTGGCGGGCGGATTCCGCATCTGCCGCCGCCTTCTCGTAACGCTTGTCGATCGCGGCCTTCTCCTTCTCGATCTCGCGCAGGTCCCGTTCGCTTTCCTTCGCCCGCGCGGCCGCCTTCTTCAGGTGGCTTTCTGCCTGCTCCGCCTGCTTGCGCGCGCCGCGCAAAGCCTGCTCGCTCTGCTGCACGGCCGCCTTTGCCGCCGCGAGCTGCGCCTTCCGCTCCGCCTCGCGTTCACGTTCCTGTTCCCTGGGGTCCGCCTTTGAGCTGCGTGTCTTCTTCTTCGGCGGCGCCGCCTGCTGGAACGGCAGTACCCGGCTAGGTCCGGTCGTGCCCCCATCTCCGACTCTCGGCACGAGCGCGGCCAGCGTCTCGAATCCAGGCGGATCCACATCGTCCGAGAGGCGGCCTGGTCGGGGCGTGTCCGGCAACCCGCCGTAGGTGGCGAGCGCTTCCAGCGTCGTCGTGACGCGGCGCATCACGTCAGGCGACGGCGAGTGACCGGCGTCGCGCAACACCTGCGCGGAGAGGCGGGACAGGTCCGCCAGTGCTTCGCGCCTTGATTCCAGCGGGCCGCGGATGTCAGTCGACCGGCCACTCAATTGCGCCGCCTGCGCGGTGCGAAACTGCTGTCCGGCGTCCAGCAGTTTGTCGAACGCCGGAGCGATGCTTCCAGAACAGCTGATTCACCGTCCATGCCGAGATCGGTGGCTTCTGCAGCCCCTTGACTGCCTCTGCTTCTTCGCTGCGCCCCGACTTCTTGAGCCGGGACGCAAGCGCGTTGCGGGCGGCCGTGAATTCGGGAAGAGATAACTGATAGAGGGCGTCGACGTCGGCCGCGGCCTCGTCCCCGGTTGCTGCGCGCTTCCTGCTCACGTCGCGTTCTCCCGACCTCGGCCACCAGCGTCCGAACTTCTGACTTTCGACTCTGACTTCTGACTTCCGACTTCTGAACTTTCTGAATTCTGACTTCCGCCCTGCGCCCTGACCTAGTCTGTCACAGGCGCCCGCTATCCTCGGTCATACGGAGCCCGGCCCATGGCGCGGCCGGCGTAGAGGAGGCAACGAATGGCGCAGGCACTGCAGCACGCGGATCAGGAAGGGCAACTGGCATTCTTTGGAGAGGTGCTGGCACCACCGGTGCGCCGCGAAGCGCCGGCTCGTCCGTCGGATACGCGACAGGGTGTGCCGCTGTGCGCCGGTTGCCGCGCGAAAGAAGCCCGCTACGGGTTCCGCGAGTCGGATGATGACTCCACGACCGATCGTCCCCGCACGCTGTGCTTCGAATGCTTCCGCATGGAACTGACGCACCGGCAGGCGATCTCTGCACGCCTCGCGCGCGGCTGGAACGCGTCGCAGGCTTCGCTGCCGCTGGAGGACACACTTAACGACCTGACGCGGCGCCGCCGTCGCGCCCAGATCGCGGCGCGCAAGGCGCTCGGGCTGTAGCCTGGCGCGGCGGGTTCTTCGCCGATTCTGGACGCCTGATTCTCCAGTCTTCACCGCGACGCTGGGGCGCGCCGTGATTCGCGACGCGCACCCACAGTGACGCGCGCACGACGCGCGGAACCGCTCGACGGTGCAAGCCCGGCCGATATAATCCGCCGGCATGGGGCTCGGCAGTTTCGGATGATCGGTTCCACACTCCGACAATACGTCATCACCTCCAAGCTCGGCGAAGGAGGCATGGGAGTGGTGTGGAGGGCGAGGGCACATCCTCGGACGAGACGTCGCCCTCAAAGTGCTGCCGGCCGACAAGGGTGACAGCGAGGTGCGCCGCGAGCGTTTCTTCCGCGAAGCGCGCGCGGCTTCCGCGCTCAACCATCCCAATATCGTCACGATTTACGAGATCAACTCGGTAGGGGCCGTCGACTTCATCGCGATGGAGTTGGTCGAGGGCGAGACACTCGCGGCGCTGCTCTCCCGCGGCCGAATCGGCGTGGAGCACGTCCTCGATATCGCCACGCAGATTGCGGACGCCGTCGGTCGCGCCCACCGCGCCGGCATCGTCCACCGCGATTTGAAGCCGACGAACGTCATGATCAATGACGACGGGTTGGTGAAGGTACTCGACTTCGGGCTGGCCAAGGTCGTTGATGCGAACGCCGATCCCGATGCCACCAATCGACAGACGCAGTTGATGCTGACGCGCGACGGCACCGCGGTCGGGCCCCCGGGATACATGTCTCCGGAACAGGCGCTCGGCGAACCGACCGACGCGCGGTCGGACGTGTTCTCGTTTGGAGTGATCCTGTATCAGATGCTTGCCGGTGTGCTGCCGTTCGGCGGCGCGACCAACAGCGAGCGTCTGCGTGCCCTGCACTTGTCGGAGCCCCCGTCGCTTGACACCGTGCGAGCGGACGCGCCGAACTGGCTCGTCGCGATCGTCTCCAGGTTGCTGGCGAAAGATCCCAACGAAAGGGATTTGACGCTACTCGAGGCCACCGGCAGGGTTGGAGTCGCGAGTGAGGAAATCTCCCGGCATCGCCGCCGATCGCGGCGCATTCAAGACGCCGACGCTGCGCGACATCTCCAGCACGGCGCCCTACATGCACGACGGCAGTCTGCTGACGCTGCGTGAGGTGGTCGATTACTACGATCGAGGGGGCAATGTGAATCCAGCCCTTGACGCGGAATTACGACCGTTGCGCCTCACCGGCGAGGAGAAGAATGAGCTTGACCTTCGTGTCTCGGTGCCTCAGTGGCTGACGTACGTGACACGCGGCTATCGTCCCCGGAACGTTTCCGCCGCGCCGGGCGCGGTGAACTGCAACTGACGGGTCCCCGCGGTGCCGGTCACGGTATACGCACCGCGGAGTTGCAGGAAGTCGATCTGGTTCGCCAGCGGTCCCTGTTGCGATCGCGTCGTGACGACGGTCGCAACGTCGAACTGTGCCTTGAGATCCAGCGACGGGCCCCGCGCGGTGATCGCGATCCGCTGCGGCCTGCCGGTGCGATCGTTCTCCTCGGTGATGCGCACGTTGGTGGCATAGCCGATCGGCCCGTCAGGTCCGAGGATGCCGACGAAGCCCGGAATGCGGTCGGGATCGGCGGCCTCGCCCGGAGCAAAGACCCGACCGTAGAGCAGCGACAGATCGCCGCTCTGTCCCTGTCCCCATTGCCACGACACACCTTCCCAGAACCCCCAGTTGTGGTCGTGATAGCCGATGCCGTCGCGCAGTGACAGGACGGTCCCGCCGACCTCGATCGACCCATCGAGCATCCCGGCCATCACCGGAACCACATATCCTGTCCGCCAGCCGTTTCTCCCTGATATCTCAATCGGCGGCACCAGCTTGCCTGGCTCCGCCGCCAGCGAGACGTCACGCGCGCGCGCGCTCGCCTCGCGCGCTCACGAGATCCAGATGGAGGGTGTAGGTCAGATCGCGCAGTGAGACCTGGTTCGCGCCAATCGTCAGGTCCGGGGCACGCAATGCCTCCGCCTCCGTGATGTCCGCCGCCCCGCTGTAGTTTTCCATCTGGCCGTTGCGTTCGAGCTGCAGCCGGACACCTGCCGAACGCCGATCGCCAGTCGTGCGCGGGCCCACCATGAAGGTCAGGTAGAAGCGCACGTCCTGGCTGCGGCCGTTGAAGTACAGCCACTCAGCCCACGAACTCTGCCACCTGGGGACGTCGGGTATCGGGTGGAACCGATCAATCTGACGCAGGACGCTGCCGGCGCTCGCCGCGGTCCACGCCGTATCGGCTTCGCTGTCGCGCCAGGCTTGGACCTGCGACGTTTCCGGATCGCCGAGCGATCGCTCGAGGCTGGGAATGCCGGCGCGGACGTCGACTCTGGACGAGCGACCCTCGTGAAAGAGATAGAGGGACCCGGTCTGGAACGGCGATGCCACCGCCACTTGCGGTTGCAACGCGCGGGATTGCAGCGTGCCCGCCAGCATCATCCGCGCTGGGACCGATTCGCTGAGGCGGATGAGAACGTCGCCGCCACCGACCAGAGCGGGTGATTGTGCCTGCTGCAGGACGATGGCTGCGACGCCAAGCAGGATGGCCATCACCGCCACGCCGACGCCGAAGCCTGCGGCCAGCACGGCGCTTCGAACCGGATGGGCGGTGAGCGATCGGAGCGCCAGACGTCCGATCATCGCCCTGCGATCTCCCTCTCCACGCGGCCGTCCGCCATCATCAGAATGCGGTGCGCCCGGCCGGCGAGATCGGGATCGTGCGTCACGATGATCAGCGCGGTGCCATCGGCGTTGACGCGATCGAGCAGCGACGAGATCTGCTCGCCGGTAGCGCTGTCGAGCTCACCGGTCGGTTCATCGGCCAGCAGCACTCGTGGACGATTCGCGAGCGCCCGCGCGATCGCCACGCGCTGCATCTCACCGCCGGAGAGCTGCGACGGTCGATGTTCAGCCCGCGCCTCGAGGCCGACGTAGGCGAGCAGCTCGCGCGTCCGCGCCTGGCGCTCCGACTTCGGAACACCAGCTTCGGATTGTGGCAACTCGACGTTCTCCCACGCCGTGAGCATCGGCAGCAGGAAGAACCGCTGGAACACGAACCCGATGTGGCGGAGCCTGAGGAAACTGCGTGCCCGATCGGACAGCTTCGTGACGTCGCTGCCGTCGAATCGCAGGATGCCCGCGGAGGGGGTGTCGACACAGCCCAGCATGTGGAGCAGCGTCGACTTGCCGCATCCGGACGGACCACGCACCGCCACGTAATCGCCGGCGCCGATCGTCAGCGTCACCTCACGGACGGCCGTCACTGGCCCCGCCGGCATCTGGAACACGCGGCTGACCCGGTCGGCGAGGATGATGGCGTCACTTGTGTTCACGGTTCTCGGTGCTCAGTTCTCAGTTCGTGTTCCGCTTCGGTTCACGTCGAAGTGTGAACACACATGACGTTCAGTCGATCACCTCGGCCCGCAGCGTGGCCGCAATCGGCAGCCGGGCGACGATGCGCATCGGGTAGAGGGCGGCGAGAATGGCCGTAGCGGCGAGCAATGCGATGTGCAGCGCCAGCGCGTCCGCCTGATAGACGAAGAAGTGCAGCCGCGCCGGAATGCCGGGCATCCGGCGCAGGATCTCGTCGAGGCCGAGCGCGAGCACCCAGCCGAGCGGCAGCGACAACAGGCCGCCGAGGCCGACGATCAGCGCGGATTCGGAGAGCACATCGGCCACCATTCGCTTTCTCGAGAAGCCCAGCGCTCGCAGGGCGGCGATCGCGCCGAGTCGCTGGTTGACCGACACGGTCAGCAGCACGGTGATGAGCAGCGACGAGAACGCCACCGTCACTGTCGTCAGCACCGTTGAAATCTGGCGGAAGTAGGTGAACCCGCCATCCTCGATCCGGCCCAGCATCTGCTCGTTCGTCGCCGCTTCCAGATCGGGCCGCGCGGCGCGGATCGCCGCGGCGGCACGCGTCGGGTCGCCGGACGACACGACCAGAATCACGTCCGCACGATCCTGATCGGAGCCGCCGCAGACCCGCTGCAGCGTCGCGAGTGATCCCGCCAGGGTGATTTCGTCGCTCATTTCGAACGTCAGTTCAGCGATCCCGGTCACATGGACCGGCAGCGCCGGCAACGCCTCGTCTGCTTCCCGGCAGCGCACGAGCAGCGGCACCGTCGATCCGATGTCGATGCGCAGCACGCGCGCCGCGGCTTCGCTGACGACAACATCGGTGAGATCCACCGGGTCACGGCCTCTGAGGAGCGACCATGGTCGCTCGGCATTACCGGCGATTCCTTCGAACGTCGCCGCAATCGGCTCACCCGCTGCGTCTTGAAAGACCGCGTCGGCGAAGCGGATTGCCAGCTGTTCCTTGAACACCGGGCAGCGCGGCGAGGGCACGGACGGTGGCGGTCGCATCCGCGACGAGCGGACCCGATCGCGGCAACGCCGTCGTGGAAGTCACCCGGATGTCGTAGCCGCGCCGCTCGAGGAGATCACGCATCGACACGATCAGTCCGTGAGACAGCAGCAGCATGTCGAAAAGCAACGCGCCGACGGCTGCCACGCCCAGCACGGCAAGCGTCGAGCGGGCCGGTTGCCGCACCAGGCTGCGCCAGGCGAACGCCAGGGCGTTCATCGCCGCACCAGGCGCAATCCACTGCGGCGCAACAGCGCCCACGATGCGCACACGGTCGCAGATGCACCCAACGGCACGGCGATCCAGACGCAGGTGGCGGCAACCGACGGAGTGATGTGCACGAACACGAGCGCCGTGTCGTAGCGCCACTGAAAGAACCGATTGATGAGTCCCTGGGACAACAGCGCCAGGACAAGGCCGAACAACGCGCCGCCGCTGGCGACAACGACGCCTTCGATGAGAATCTGCGTGAGGATGCGGCGCACCGGCAGGCCAATCAGACGGAGCACGCCCACCGTTTCGCGGCGTTCGTCGACCAGCATGATCGTCAGCGCGAGCAGGAAGACCGTTGCCGCGGCAATCGTGACGATGGCGATCGCCAGGTGAAAGCGTTCGAGCACACGGAAGGGACCGGGCGGCAGGCTCTCGCTCGCCGGAACGGCCAGCACGCCCGGGAGGGCCGCCTGCACGCTTTTTGAGAAGGCGCGTGCCTCCGCCGGATTCTTCAGGCGGACGTTGATCCCCTCGACCGGCTCCGCCCCGGCGAGCGCATCCTGCGGACGGGTAAGCTGCAGCAGATCGGGAAGGTGCATCCGCACTTCGCGAGGAACCTGGCCGAGTCGTTGCGGGTCGGGCGTCGGCTCGTAGATGCCGGCGATGCGAAACTCACGCGCGTCGCTCCCGTCGACCGAGGTACCGAGCCGGACGATCGTTCCAGGCTGCAAGTGCTCGGCCTCGGCCAGCTGGCGCGAGACGAGGATCTCGTCGACGGGGGGATCAGCGTGAGCCGGCGTGATGGCGATGAGCAGTAGCGTAAGGAGAAGAGACCAGCGGACGCGCACCTATGCCTCGAATTATACCGGCCGACCTGCCACGGCTTCGTGACTGCATCCGCCCAGGTGTGACGGTGTTGTTCGTCGGGATCAATCCCGGGCGTACGATCATCGCTGACCGGTCATCACTTTGCTGGCTTTTCGAACCGGTTCTGGAAGCTGCTGTTCGAATCCGGGCTGGTGCCGGAGGCGATCGGATATGCCGACGATCGCCGTCTGCCCGAATGGGGGTTCGGCATCACCAACATCGTCGCGCGCCCCACGCCGGGAATCGATCGATCTGCGACGTGAGGAATACGTCGCCGGCCGCGCCGCACTCGTCCGCAAAATCCGCCGGTATCGTCCGCCGATCGTGGCGATGGTGGGGGTCACGGTCTTCCGCGCGATGTTTCCCGCTCGCCGCGATGCGGTGACGCTGGGGATGCAGGACGAACAGCTCGGCGCGTCCCGTGTGTTCGTGCTGCCCAATCCGAGCGGCCGCAACGCCAACTACTCATACGCGGAGATGCTCGCTGCATACAAGCAGCTGAGGCGCTGCATGCAAGATCTGATGAGGTGAGATGTCGTTCTGCGGGCGCACACCGGCGCGCCAACTCAGCGCTTGACGCTGGTTGCATGCAACTCACGCTGGCACCTCGACTGATGTGCCCGGCCGCTGCATACAGCAGGTCGTCCGCAACGAACTCACGGGAGATCGGCGCTAGGATCCGGCGCTATGTTGTGCGCGTCGACGCGCTCGTTCATCGTGATGTGAACCGCCAACCGTCTCGCTCTACACCGGGAGGACAGCCGATGCTGAATCGTGTGGTGCGTCTTCACGTCGCGCGAGTCACTGTTGTACTCGCCGCGTTGCTCTTCCCCTCGGTCGCCCTGGCTCAGGCGACGCTCTCCGGAACCGTGCACGATGCTTCGGGTGCCGTGCTTCCCGGCGTCACCGTCGAAGCGGCGAGTCCGGCGCTCATCGAAAAGGTTCGCAGCGCCACGACCGACAGCACTGGCCAGTTTCGCGTGACCGAACTGCCGCCGGGCACGTATTCGCTCACGTTCACCTTGCCAGGTTTCACCACCGTCAAGCGCGAGGGCATCGAGGTCAGCGGTGTTGCCGTGACGACCATCAACGCTGACATGCGCGTCGGCGGCGTGCAGGAGACGATCACCGTCACCGGCGAGACGCCGGTGGTCGACGTGCAGAGCACGAAACGACAGGCGGTGCTGGACAACCAGGTCATTCAGTCACTGCCGGCAGCGCGCGGGTATGGCGCGCTGCTCAACGCGATCCCGGCGCTGCAGGGTGGCTATACGCAGTCGCAGATCACGCCGGCGATGACGTTCTTCAACACGTACGGCGGGCGTCCCAACGAAGGGCGCGTGCAGCTGGATGGCATCAACGTCGGATCGGCCTTCAACGGCGGCGGCGTGTCCGGGTTCGCGCTCGACACCGCGAACGCCGCCGAGATGCAGGTGACACTGTCGGGCGGTCTCGGTGAAGCCGAAGTGGGTGCGTCGACGGTGAACATCGTGCCGCGCACGGGTGGCAATCGCCTCGCGGGCACCGGCTTTGCCAGCACCGCGGGCAAGTGGTCGATGGGCAGCAACCTCGACGACACGCTGCGCAGCTACGGCATCGTCGATCCGCCGGACATCGTCAAGGCGTGGGACGGCAGCTTCTCCCTCGGCGGCCCGATCAAGAAGGATCGCCTCTGGTACTTCGGCAACGTCCGCAACTTCGGGCAGCACGACGTGGTCGCCGGGGCGTATGCGAACGCGAACGCCGGCGATCCGACGAAGTGGAACTACGTTCAGGATCGAAATGTCCAGGTGCGGAACGCCACGGCGACGCAGGTGCTGTCGCTGCGCCTGACCGGACAGGCGTCGCAAAAGGACAAGCTCGGGTTCTACATCGATCAGCAGTACGTCTGCACGGGCACGTCGCTGGTGGAGAACGGCGGCGGATGTCGGGATCGCGAAGGCGACTGGGTTGCCCTGGGCAGCGCCGTCGCCGCTCCGGAAGCGACGACCACCTACAACGACAATACCCGCCAGCGCATCATTCAGGCCACCTGGACGCGTCCGCAGACGAATCGCTTGCTGCTCGATGCCGGTTTCTCCACGTATTTGAGCCGCTGGGGCTGGATGGCGCCGCCGGGAGGTCTCACCGACCTGACCCCGGTGACGGAACTGAACGCCGCGTTTGTCCCGTTCGTCGGCTACACGTATCGCGGCCTCGACAACTTCTTCGACAACAAGCAGAGCCCGAACAACTGGAAGGCGAACCTGTCATACGTGACTGGCGCGCACAATATGAAGTTCGGCTATCAGGGCAACTACTACATCGAGGAAACCACCGACTTCGCGAACGCGACCCAACTGACGTACACGTTCAATGGCGGCGCAGCCCACCAGTTTCGCGTTCCGCATCGCGCCGTGGCAGACCAGCAACCGAACGGTGTCGCAGGCGCTCTTCGCACAGGATCAGTGGACGATCGGACGACTGACGGTGCAAGGCGCCATCCGTTACGACCATGCGTGGAGCTGGTTCCCCGCCGAACACAACGGCGCGCCGCAGCCCTCGCGCTTCAACGCCGCGCCAATCACGTTCCCGAAGTCCGACGGCGTCACCGGCTACAACGACATCACGACGCGATGGGGCGGCGCGTGGGATGTCTTCGGCACCGGCAAGACCAGCCTGAAGGTGAACATCGGCAAGTATCTTCAGGCGGCGACGAACCAGACGCAGTACGTGATCAACAACCCGGCGCTCGACGGCCGCAATGGCCGCGGCGGCCCGCGGTTTCAGAGCAACTCCTCCCGGAGCTGGACGGATCGCAACGGCAATTTCCTGCCCGACTGCGACCTGTTCGACAAGAACGCGCAGAACCAGCCGACCGACGCGGCGTTCGATCCCGCCAGGGACAGCTGCGGCGCCTGGAACAACCTGAACTTCGGTGATCTGAACAACCCGCTGACGGTCAATCCGGACGTTCTTCATGGTTGGGGGATCCGGCCCTACGACTGGCTGTTCGGGGTGAACGTCCAGCAGGAAGTGCTGCCGCGCGTGTCCGTGGAAGCGGGTTATAACCGGCGCTGGTACGGCAACTTCTTCGTCACCGACAACCGCAACGCGGGCCCGGCCGATTACGAACGGTGGTCGTTCGTCGCGCCGGCCCACCCGGACCTGCCGGGCGGCGGTGGCTACGAAATCGTGCAGTACAACATCACGCCCGCGGCGCAGGCGAGAGGCCCCTCGAACTACTACACGTTCGAGACCGACTACGGTGACGCGCGAACCCAGTACTGGCACGGCTTCGACTTCACCGTCAACGCGCGCCCGCGCAGCGGCTTCACCTTCCAGGGTGGCACGACGACCGGCCGCGGCGTCCTTGATCGGTGTGAGACGCAGGTGAAGATCGACAGCCCCGACCCGCGCAATTGCCATGTCACCGAAAAGTGGCTGACACAGTTCAGAGGCGCGTCGACCTACACCGTCCCGAAAATCGACGTCCTCGTCAGCGGCATCGTCCGGTTCCAGACCACCGCGACCGGTTTCTTCGTCACTGGCGACAGTGCCGCGGGTACGAACGGCACGTCACTGAATGCCACCTACCAGGTGCCGAACCTGACCGTGGCGCAGTCGCTCGGACGTCTGCCGACCAATGGCACGGCAAACGGGACCACGGCCGTGAACCTTGTCGAGACGGGACAGGTGTATCCGAAGCAGATCCGCGTGGTGGACATGCGTTTCGCCAAGGTGATCCGCTTCAGCCGCACGAGGACCGACATCGGCGTGGATCTCTACAACCTGTTCAACACGAACGTCGCCACCACCTACAACCAGACGTTCGGTGTGAATGCGGCCGGCGACAACACGTGGCTACGGCCGACGGCTGTCTACCTGCCGAGGTTTGTGCGGTTCGCCGCGACAGTGAACTTTTAGAGATACGTGAATTGACGGATTGACGAATTGACGGATTGACGAATTTGGGAGGAACGGAGAGGCTTGCTTGTCGATCCGTCAATTCATCGACCGTGACAATTCCCTGCTTCAATTAGCCGAGAGTGTAGGGGGCCGCCTGGCCGCTGACGTCACCCGTTGAGACCGTTTGGTGTCCCCCGAGCAGGGGAAGACGATAGCTGGTAGCCGGTAGCCGGTGGCGGGACGTAGCAGGTGGTTGCGTAACTTTACACTTCAAAGTTCTTCAGCCTATACTTGCATGGTGCCCAGCCTCGACCAGCAGGCCGCCGAGTCGCTCGCCTACATCCGCCACACGATGGCGCGGAGTGCGTCGTTCACGGCGGTGCCGGGCTGGGGCGGTATCGGCATGGGCCTGGTCGGCATCGCCGCCGCCGTGGTGGGCGCCGGTCAGTCGGACGGCATGACCTGGCTGGCGGTCTGGCTCGGCGCGGCCGCGGTTGCGGTGCCGGTCGGCTTTGTCGCGATGATCGCGAAGGCCCAGCGTCACGCCGTGCCGCTCTGGTCACCAGCCGGCCGGCGGTTCGCGCAGGCATTCCTCCCGGCGCTGCTGGCGGCCGCCATCGTCACGGTGCTGCTGGTCCGCGACGGCCACTTCGCCCTGCTGCCGTCGGCGTGGCTCCTGCTCTATGGCGCCGGGGTCATGGCTGGAGCAGCGAGCAGCGTGCCGGTGCTGACACTGATTGGCGTCGCGTTCTTCGTGTGTGGCACCGGTGCGGCCGTGACCGCGCCGGCGTGGGGCAACCTGTGGCTCGGCGCGGGGTTCGGCGCGCTGCACATCGTCTTCGGATTCGTGATCGCGAGGAAACATGGCGGGTAGAGGAAAAAATGCCGGGGCCGCGGCGCGGACTCCGGCCAGCGACACCGTCGCGCGGGAAACGCGTAGCGGCGCGTCGGCAGGGCGGGACGTGCACAGTGGTCCCGTGGCCACTCCGAAGCGCGCGCAGGCTCGGGAACTGGACCGTTTGGTGCACGATCGCACGCGTCTCGCTATCGTCAGTGCGCTAGCCGCCAACGAGCCGCTGACATTCACCGCTCTGAAGGCGATCACGGAAACGACGGACGGCAACCTCAGTGTTCATACCCGCAAGCTCGAAGATGCCGGATACGTGTCGTGTACGAAGGGGTTCGAGGGGCGCACACCGCGGACCGAGTACGCGCTGACCGCCGCGGGCCGGAAAGCCCTGCAGAAATACCTCGATCACATGGAAGCGATCATTTCCCATGCGCGCAAGTCAGCCGGTGGCCGGTAGCGCGTAGTCACCTCGTCCGTCCCGGTTCCGCCGAGCGGGCCCGGCAAGGAGTTTTCAGTGTCCAGGCTGACGCTCGCGTTGATCCTGTTGGGAGCCGTGAGTGGCTGCGGTTATGGCCCGGCCTACGCCGTATCCCCACTTGCGGCCGCGTCCCGGACCGGCGACCTCGCCGAGATCGATCGGCTGCTGGCGGCGGGCGCCGACATCAACGCCGGCTCCGGCGTCAACGACTGGCCCCCTGTCGTCCACGCCATCCATAAGCACCAACTCGTCGCGCTGGATCACCTGCTGGACCGTGGCGCCGTCCTCAGCGCTTCGCTCCGGTCGCGGGCGCTGAGTGTGGCGCGAGGGTCGGGGGACGAGGACGCCGTCCTGACAATTCTCAACACCCACCGGCAGCCAACCGTCGCTGTACAGGTGCGCTGAGGCTCCCCGCCGGGTCCGGAGGCAAGACGCGCGTGCGTTCGATGTGCTGCCCGCGATAGAGTGGAGGGCGCGGCGGTAAGCACGGTCGGCCGCGTCGCCGTAATTCCTAAGGACTCTTCATCGTGGGCTTCTTCCTATTGCCGCGCTTAAAGCGCGGTTTCACATACTTCCCTGTCCTCATTGCATTGTTGTGCTTGCTCGCCTGCGCGTCTTGTACTGGGCAGGCGGAGCAGGCCTCTCCTCAGCCTCCGGCTGGCGGCCGTGGTCGCGGCGGCGACGGGGCACCAGTGCCTGTGGTCACGGCAACGGCAGTCCAGCGTTCCGTCCCGGTCACGGTGACGGCGGTGGGAACTGGCGAATCGATTTCGACGGTGCAGGTGCGGTCGCAGGTGACCGGACGCATCGCCGAGGTGCATTTCGCGGAAGGACAGGACGTCGAGGCCGGCCAGCCCCTGTTCACGATCGACCCCCAGTCGTTCCAGGTCGCGCTTGATCAGGCCACGGCCGTGCTCGCCCGCGACACCGCTCAATCGAAAAACGCCCAGTCGCAGGTCGATCGGTTCGAGAATCTGTTCAATCGCGGCCTCATCTCTCGCGACCAGTACGAGACGCAGATGGCGACCGCGGCTGCGCTGAAGGCCACGACCGCTGCCGACGAAGCGGCGGTGGCGGCTGCGAAGCTGAACCTGCAGTACGCGAAGATTTTTGCGCCGACAGCCGGTCGAACCGGGGCCTTGCAGGTCCATCCCGGGGACCTTGTCCAGGCTAACGGCACCGCTCCACTGGTGGTGATCAACCAGGTTGCACCGATCTATGTGTCGTTCGCGATCCCCGGCAAGCTGCTCGACGAGATTCGCCGTGCGCAGCGGAACGGGCCGCTCAAGGTCATCGCCAACCTTCCTGGTGAAGACGACGCCACCGAAGATGGGCGACTGACGTTCATCGACAACGCGGTGGACCCGCAGACCGCGACCATCAAAATGAAGGCGACATTCGCGAACCAGTCGCATCGGTTGTGGCCGGGGCAATACGCCGACGTGACGCTCCACTTGCGCGATGATCCGAAAGCGGTCGTCATCCCATCCGTTGCCGTGCAATCTGGGCAGCAGGGTTCGTACGTGTTCCTGGTTGCCGATGGACGTGCGCAGATTCGACCGGTGACGATCGCCCGCGTGCAGGGGGATCAGTCCGTGATTACGTCCGGCGTCATGCCGGGTGATGTCGTGGTGACCGACGGACAGTTGCGGCTGACACCAAATGCGCGGGTCGCCCCGCGGAATACTGGTGCCGGCAATGCCGCCGGGGCGAGTGCAGAACGTGCCGGCGGCGGATCCGGTGGCGGGGCGGCGACGAATTCGGGGCGCGGCCCTGCAGGAGAGGCGCGATGAATCTGTCCGAAGTCTTCATTAAGCGCCCGGTGGCGACCACGCTGCTGGTGCTCGCCATCGCCATCTTCGGCGTGATGGGCTACCGGCAGCTGCCGGTCAGCGACCTGCCGACGATCGACTTTCCGACGATCCAGGTCCAGGCCTCGCTCCCAGGTGCCAGCCCCGAGACGATGGCGACCGCGGTGGCGACGCCGCTCGAGAAACAGTTCTCGGCGATTGCCGGCGTCGATTCGATCAGTTCGGTCAACAGTCAGGGCAGCACGAGCATCACCCTGCAGTTCAACCTCGATCGCAACATCGACGCCGCCGCACAGGACGTCCAGTCGATGATTGCCCGGGCGCAACGACAGTTGCCGCCCGACATGCCGACACCGCCGTCGCTGCAGAAGCAGAATCCTGCCGACCAGGCGGTCGTGTTCCTGACGTTGACCAGCGATACCCTGCCGCTCTCGCAACTGAACGAGTACGCGGAGACGGTGATCGCCCAGCGTCTGTCGACAGTTCCGGGCGTCGGCCAGGTCACCCTGAACGGCGCGCAGAAGTTCGCGGTCCGCATCGACCTGGACCCGCGCGAGCTGGCCGCGCGCCAGATCGGCATCGATCAGGTCGCGCAGGCGGTGCAGCAGGCGAACTCGAACCGGGCGACAGGGACACTCGCCGGCGCGCCGAACCAGTCGTTCGTGGTCCAGGCCAACGGCCGCTTGATGACCGCCGCGGACTACAAGCCGGTGGTTGTCGCCTACAAGAACGGCTCGCCGGTGCGGCTCTATGAGCTCGCCAACGTGTTCGACGGCGTCGAGAATGACAAGGTGGCCGCCTGGTACCGGAACCAGCGCACCATCTTCATTTCGATTCAGCGGCAGCCGGGCTCGAACGTGGTCGAGCTCGTGGATCGGGTGAAGGAGCTGATGCCGTCATTGCAGGCGCAGCTGCCCGCGTCGGTGACCATGAGCGTGCGAAACGACCGGTCACAGCCGATCCGAGAGTCGGTCGCGGACGTGAAGTTCACGCTGATGCTGACGATGGCGCTGGTGGTTCTGGTCATCTTCATCTTCCTGCGGAACCTGTCGGCGACGATCATTCCCAGCCTGGCGCTGCCCGTATCGGTCCTCGGCACGTTCGCGGTGATGTACGCGTTCGGCTATAGCGTCGACAACCTGTCCATGATGGCGCTCACGCTGGCGGTCGGCTTCGTCGTGGACGACGCGATCGTCATGCTGGAGAACATCGTCCGGCACATGGAAATGGGGAAGACGCCGCTGCAAGCGGCGTATGCCGGGTCGCGCGAAGTCGCGTTCACGATTCTGTCGATGACGCTGTCGCTGGCGGCCGTGTTCATTCCGGTGCTCTTCATGGGCGGCATCGTCGGCCGGTTGATGCACGAGTTCGCAGTGACGATTACGGCAGCGATCCTGGTGTCGGGCGTGGTGTCGATCAGCCTGACGCCGATGCTGTGCAGCCGCTTCCTGAAGCCACCGCACTCGATCAAGCACGGCCGGCTGTTTCAGATCACCGAGCGCGGCTTCGATGCGATTCTGGCGGCGTACGCCTGGTCTCTGCGGCTGACGCTTCGATTCCGCGCCGTGGCCATGGTGATCTCGGCGCTGCTCGTCGTCGGAACGGTCGTCCTGTTTCAGAAGGTGCCGATGGGGTTCATCCCGTCACAGGATATGGGTCAGCTGCAGGCGCAGATCGAGGGCGCGCAGGGCATCGGCTTCTCCGCGATGATGGACAAGTTCGCGGAAGCGTCGCGGATCATGACGCAGGACCCCAATGTCGAGAGCGTCGCCGGTATGGTCCCGGGCGGGAACCAGGCGCGGATGTTCCTTCAGCTGAAGCCGCGCGATCAGCGCAAGCTGTCGGCTGACGAACTGATCGAAGAGTTGCGGCCGAAGCTCGCGCGGATTCCCGGAGCGCGCGTCATCCTGGTCAACCAGCCGCCGATCCGGTTGGGGACGCAGAACACGCGCAGCATCTACCAGTTCACCATGCAGGGCCCGGACACCGCCGAGCTCTATGACGTGGCGCCGAAACTCGAGGACGCGATGCATAACCTCGAGGGGATCACGGATGTGACGAGCGACCTGCAGATCCGCAGCCCGCAGGTCGACGTGTCGTTCGATCGCGACCGCATCGCCGCGGCGGGACTCACCGTGGATCAGGTCGAGAACGCGCTCGCCGGCTCGTACGGCACGCGGCAGATCTCGACCATCCTGGCTCCGCAGAACCAGTACCAGGTCATCATGCAGGTGGCGCCGCAGTTTCAGTCGAACACCGCGGCGCTCGACATGCTGTACATGCGTGGCGGCAATGGCCAACTCGTGCCGCTGTCCGCGGTCGCCTCCGTCAAGCCGTCGGTCGGCCCACTGCAGGTGAACCACGTCGGACAACTGCCGTCGGTGACGATCTCGTTCAATTTGAAGCCGGGTTACGCGCTCGGCGACGCGGTCGCGGCGGTGGAACAGACGGCCCGCGAAACGCTACCCGCCAGCATCGTCGGCAGCTTCCAGGGAACGGCGCAGGCGTTCCAGTCTTCGACCAAGGGTCTCGGCCTGGTGCTCATCATGGCGATCTTCGTGATCTACGTGGTGCTGGGCATCCTCTACGAGAGCTTCATCCACCCGCTGACGATTCTCTCGGGCCTTCCGGCCGCCGGCTTCGGAGCCCTGCTGACGCTCCTGATCTTCAAGAGCGATCTGAATCTCTACGCCTTCGTCGGCGTGATCATGCTCGTCGGCCTGGTCAAGAAGAACGGGATCATGATGATCGACTTCGCGATCGACGCGCGCCGCAACGAAGGGAAGGCTGCCGTCGACGCGATCTACGAAGCGTGTCTGGTCCGCTTCCGGCCGATCATGATGACGACGATGGCAGCTCTCGCGGGCACGTTGCCGATCGCGCTTGGCATCGGCGCCGGCGCCGAAGCGCGGCGTCCGCTCGGCCTGGCGGTGGTCGGTGGCCTGGTCGTGTCGCAGACGCTGACCCTGTATCTCACGCCGGTGTTCTACACCTACATGGAGACGCTGAGCGGCTGGCTGGCACGCGAGCGTCCGCGCGAGGTCTCGTTCGAGCATCCGCAGCAGGAAGCCGGCGGCGCGATGTCGACGCTCCGCCGATAGCAGCGTGTCGGGCGAGCCTTGTCAGGCTCGCGGGTGCAGGTGCAGGCGGATGACATCCTCTGGTGCGATAGCGCGCCCTGTCGGTGCAATGCTGTCGCGCGTCGGTGCACTCAGTGTGACCAGCGTCGCACCGACACGACTCGCAATTGCACCAACGAGAATCGCGACCGCACCAACGAGGATCGCCGAATCGCACCACACGAAGATCGCTATCGCACCACGACAATCGCTAGTCCCACCCGGATGGCTGGTTGAGTGGCGCCGCCTTGAAGACAGCTTCGGCGGCATGGATTGCTCCACCGTAGACCTTGAATGCCTCGAACGTGACCAGTTCCTTGCCTTCGAACGCCGGTCCGACCAGCGAGCCGCGGCCGAATGCGAGGCGGAACAGGACGGTGCCCATTTCCTCGTCGACCGCGACGACTCGCTGCTTCACATCGGGCAGGGTCGGAATTCGCTGGTTCCTCATGTCGACGCAGCCGGGCGGCTGGAACGTGCAGCCAGGTCCGGCCATCCGGACCCCGTTCTCGAACCGGTAGGCGTCCGGCGCGAACGGGACATCGGCCGTGACGAAGCTGCCGGCCCGGAGTCCGGCCGGATAGCGCGCGGCGATGGCGATCATCTGATCACGCGCCATCCGTTCGGCGGGCTGTGGTGCATAGGTCATCGTGGCGCTGGGCGTCTTGAGGTTCGCAGGGGCGAACAGCATCGATTCCGCCTGTGACCGGACGACCATCGTCTCGATCTCGGTGATCTTCCGGTCCACCACCTTCAGGCGCCCCGCGAACAGGATTGGGGCGCCCTTTTCCTCGAAAACGGCGTGCAGGGCCGCGGTGCCTTCCCGGGTATCCAGGAAGTCCAGGCGATAGGACGAAAATTTGATTTCGCTTTTCCAGAGACCTTCGCCAACCTTGAGAGGCGCCGCATCCTCGGTGAAGCGTACGGAGGCTGCCAGCGGGGCAGCGGCGGGGTCGTGCGCTACCATCGCGTTCAGGTAGCCGGTCAGGATACCGGTCAGGCACTGGCGATCGCAGGCCGCCTGGGCGGTCGCGGTCGAGCCTGCGGGCACGGTCAACATCACGAGGGCAAGCAGGGCAAGACGGCGCACACGGGCCACTATACCGCCGTCGTTTGGACTTCAGAGGCATTAAGAAGGAAGATCAAGGCACCACCCGGCTGGCGGCCGAGCACGCCGAGTGATTCGGCATCTTGCGCCCCGCGCCACTCCGTAAGAGAATTCGCCGACTATTCCCTTTTCTCCTCGTTCATCAAGGGACCGCTATGAACACATTTTCCAGACTGACCGTCGCGTGCGCGGCTTCACTGGCGCTTGGCAGCGTCACCGCGATTGCGCATCACAGTGCCGCCGCCTTCGACACCCAGAAGGAAGTCACCGTCAATGGCACCGTGAAGTCGTACCGTTTCGCCAACCCGCACGTGCAGCTCGTCCTCACGGTCAAGAAAGACGACGGATCTGGCGGTTGACATGGACGTGGAAGCGGGCGCCGCGTCGGTGCTGAACGGCCTCGGGTTCTCGAAGGACTCGCTGAAGGTCGGCGACATCGTCACGGTCACCGGCAACCCCGCGCGCCAGAATCCCGACGCCCACATGCTGGGCAAGGATCTTTACAAGAAGGCCGATGGCGCCTACCTGCCGCTCTACATCGGATCGAAGAGCATCTACGAAGCCAAGACGAACGCCACCACCACGACGATCGAAGGGACCTGGTTTTCGCCGATGCGCAGCTTCACTGGCGTGATGGGCGCGATGGGACGTGCGCCGAAGAGCGAGAAGGGGCAGGCGGCCGCCAAGGCAGCCAACCCGAACGTGTCGTCGCAGGCTGACTGCATCCCGATCGGTGAGCCGGTCGTGATGGTCTACCCGGTGGCGAACAACATCAAGGTGTCGAAGGACAAAGTCGTCATCAGGACCGACTGGATGGACACCGAGCGGACTGTGTATCTGGACGATCGCAAGCATCCTGCGCCCACGCAGACGTTCCTGCACGGTCACTCGATCGGCCACTGGGAAGGGAAGACGCTGGTGGTCGAGACCACCAACTTCAAGGAGCATCAGAGTGGTCTCTCGACCACGATGCCGAGCAGCACGCAGAAGAAGCTGATCGAACGGTTCGAACTGGCCGAGGACGGCAAGACGCTGAAGTACTCCGGGTACGGTCGAAGATCCGGTCTATCTGACCGGCCCGGGTCAGTTCAGTGCCACCTGGGAGTACCGGCCGACGATGCCGTTCTCGAACCAGAAGTGCGACGTGCAGATCGCCCGTCAGTTCATGAAGGATCTGCCGAAGTAACCGGCCCGCGTTGCCGTAGGGCGGGGCTTCAGCCCCGCCCCGTTCCAGCTTCACCCCCGCCACCCTGTGCGTCGAACCTGACTCAGATCTTTCGACTGTCGTAGGCCCAATGGAGAACGGCCTGGCGCTGCCGCCGGCGGCACTCGAGGTCGCCCTTCTCGCAATTGTTGGTGATGGCCTTGACGTGCCGGACGATCGCCCGCCAGCGTCGGATCTGGCGGACGTCATCGGCCGTGCGCCGCCCGGTGTAATAGCGGCAGTACCACTGAAACCAGCCACGCGGATCCTGCCGGTGAATCCAGCCGTTGCGCCACCACGTCCCGAGCGACTGTGACGCGTTGACGCCGAAGTAGTTCAGCCGCGGATCGTGCCGTTCGTGACAGAGCCTGGCCTTCGCGAACCAGCTGGCTGGGAACTCCTTCCGGCAGTCGGTCATGTACTTGCCGCCGAAGACGCCGAGCTCGAGCATCTCCTTCGGCGTGAGCTGCGGGCGGAACTCCGGAGCGAAGTTGCTGCCTGACGGCTCCGTCCGATAGTAGACGTAACCCTGCTGCATCAGGTCGTTGACGACGATCTTGCGCCGCATCACTTCACAATACGCGAACTGTTCGAGTGTCGTGATCGGAGCGATGCATTGACGAGCCCGTACGCGCAGCTGCGCGACGCGCGGCGTCCTGCAACGTCGTGTCCTTCGCGATCGTCCGGTTCGTCGTGATGTCCGTTCGTGACAAGTGAGCAGCGCTAGTTTCCAATCTCCGCCGAGTCGACCCTGACGTCCGTTCCGGCGCGACGATTGATCTTGACCACCAGTCGCGCGATCGCATCGGCAGGAATCGCGCGAACGACCGTTTCGCGAATGGCGCATCCGATCGGGTTGGTCATGCGCATCACCCTCGCCGTGCGGCGCCCCTGCCCCAGCAGCGTCGTCGTGTGCGGTCGGCGCTCGGCTTCATAGGCGCGGAGTGCGCTGGGAACGTCGGCGTTGCCGGCCAGCAGCCGCCCGAGCGTGACTCCATCGACGATTGCCTGTGCCGCTCCCTGCCCGGTGTGAGGGAGGAGCGGATGCGCCGCGTCGCCGAGCAGCGTCACGGCTCCCTGGCTCCAGACGGCGATTGGATCGCGATCGAAGAGCTCGTCGAAACGAAGGTCGTCGGTCGCCGACGTGACGGCGCGGAACGTGGCGTCGAACTGCGAAGACATGTGCGCGAGCAGCGCGGGCGGATCGGTCATGCCAGACGGCACCAGCTCGCGGGCGAGCGACAGGAACCAGTAGATCCCCGTGTCGCTGGCCCTGGCAATCACCGATTCGACCCCCGGCCCCAGGTAATAGATCGCGCCAAGGGGTCCGAGGTGGTGAATGACATCGTGAACAGCGCCGCGGACAGCGACGATTCCGCTCGAACGTGGCGGCGGCTCGCGCGGATGCAACTGGCGTCGGATCACCGAGCCGATCCCGTCAGCGCCCACGAGCAGGTCACCGTCGGCCAGTTCGCCGTTGCGAAAGCGCAGCGTCACCCGCTCGCCACTCTGCGCGAATCGCTCGGCTTCGTGATCGGCGGCGATGGCGTCCGTGCCGACCGCTGCGAGGAGCGCTCCGTGAAGCGCGGGCCTCAGCGCGATTGCCATCCTGCCGCCGAGGGCGGCCGCTACCGGCAAGTCGACCCGCTTGATCACGGTACCGTCCATTCGCCGCAGTTCGCCCAGCACGTGCAACGGAGCGTATGCGCCGGCCAGCACCGAGTCGGCCACGCCAAGTGCGGCCAGTGCCCGAATCGCGTTGGGCGCGAGTCCCACTCCGAACCCGAGCTCGCGCGGAGAGGACGCGCGTTCGAACACACGGATGTTCCAACCTGCGCGCCGGAGGGCCAGCGCGGCCGACAGGCCGCCGATGCCGGCGCCGACGATCAGGGCCGTTCTCGTCAAACCCCCGCCTGCCAACCTCTTGCGCAGCGCCGACTGCCAAGCGTTCCCGCGCTCTTGGTAGTTGGATACGCGTCCGACGTCAACCCTTCACTCCTGGAGACGACCCATCCGCTCGATCGTCCGCGAAGCGATCACGCGGTACTCACCAGCGTAGGCTTCGTGGTTGCGCTCGAGATCCTCGGGTCGATAGACATAGTTCGCCATCAGGCCGAACGAGCGCTGCAACCCCGCAGCAGATTTGTCGGCCATCCAGTTGAGGCGTTCGAGCGATGCGCCGTTGGCCAGATGGAACCGTGCCACCGAGTCGGCCGGCTCGTGGTCGCGCTTGGCGTGAAGCAGGTACTGGGCGCCGAGCCGGCTGAGCTCTCGCTTCATCGCCTCGCTGGCGTTCACCGCGTCGACCTCGGCCCAGCGCTTATCGCGTGCGAGCAGCCAGTCGCGAAAGCCCGGGATGGGCGACAGCGTGGCGAAGGTGCGCAGGCGGCGGAACTCGCCGCCGAGATCGTCAACCACCTGCTTGATCAGGACATTGCCGAACGACACGCCGCGGAGCCCCTCCTGACAGTTCGTAATCGAGTAGAACGCCGCCGTGTCGGCGCGGGCGGGATCGCTGACTGGTGAAGTCGGGTCGATCAGCGGCTGCACCTCACCGGGCAGCCCGTGCGTCATCGCCACTTCGATGAAGATCAGCGGCTCGTCGGGAAGGGCGGGATGGAAGAAGGCATAACAGCGTCGGTCCGCTTCGAGGCGCCGACGCAGATCGCGCCATCCCTGGATCTGGTGAACGGCTTCGTACTCGATGAGGCGTTCGAGAATGACGGCCGGTGTTCGCCAGTCGATCCGCTGCATCACGAGAAAGCCGCGGTTGAACCAGGAACGAAACAGGTGCAGCAGGTCCGCGTCCACTTCCAGACGCTCCGGATGCGCCTTGAGTGTGCCGAGCAGGCGGCGACGCATGTCGACCATCGATGCGGTGCCGCCCGGCGCGAAATTCCAGCGGCGAAACAGTTCCTGTCGCGGCGGCTCGACCGCTCGCTGCAGCCGCATCAACGAGGCCAGCGACTCATCCTGTTGAAACTGTGCGACCGCAGACCGGATCACGGTGAGGTCCGCCGAGAACTTCTTGACCAGCCGGTCCAGGAAGGCTTCGATCTCGATCGTGTCGAGCGACCGATACATCCGGATCACGTCGGCCGCGAGCCGCGCTCCCGACACCTCGCCCCGATGCGACAGCAATGCCTGGCACAGTGCGGTGAGCTCGTCCGCTTTCGTGATACTCCCGCGACGTTTTCTCAGGAACATCGTGAGAAAAGTGTAACTGGTTCAGGGGCACGCCGATGGCCCTGGCAGGAATTAACCACGAAGGCCACGAAGCAGTATTCGGATGCTCTTCGTGCTCTTCGTGACCTTCGTGGTTAAGAAATGGCCTTAGAGGACCGCGCTCAGGAAGCTCGATCCGACGTTCAGGCAGTCGAACACGTGCAAGCCGAGGCGCGCAGCCATGTCGGCGCAGACCTCGGTCCCCCGCCGGCTGTTGCCGAACGCATCGAGCCGCGGCGAGTAGGTGCCGATTCCGAGCTGCCGGTTGACGACCGCGATGACCCCACCGGCCACCCCGCTCTTCGCCGGCACGCCGACGCGGAACGCCCATTGCCCGGAGTAGTCATACATCCCGCACGTGAACATGATCGACAGGATGTCCTTGACGTACGCGATGGTGTACGCCGACTTGCCGGTGATCGGATTCCGTCCCATGTTGGCCAGCGTTGCCGCCATCAGGGCAAGGTCGCGGCACGTCACCAGGATCGAGCACTGCCGGAAGTAGACGTCGAGCGCCTCCTCGGCCTCTTCGTGCACGATGCCGAAATTGAGGAGCAGATGCGCGATCGCCCGGTTGCGGTGGCCGGTCCGCCGCTCGGACTCGTAGACCGATTCGTCCATCTCGAGCTGGCGGCCGGCGATCGTGCTGAACCGGGTCAACAGATGCTCGAAGGTGCGCGAGCCGTGTATCCGGTGAAGCAGCGCCGTGACGGTGATCGCCCCCGAATTCACCATCGGGTTGAACGGCCGGTTGCTGTGGTTCTGCAGCTCGATCGAGTTGAAGGCATCACCGCTGGGCTCGACGCCGACGTGCCGCATCACGGTGTCGGGGCCGAGCTCTTCGAGCGCCATGCCGAAGGTGAACGGCTTCGAGATCGACTGAATCGTGAATGGCCGGTTGCAATCGCCCGCCTCGAACACCTGTCCTTCGGCGGTGGCGACGCAGATTCCGAACGCGTCGGGATCTGCCTTGGCGAGCTCCGGGATGTAGGTGGCGACCGCGCCTTCATTCAGCGTCGCGCACTTCTCGTAAACGTCGTCAACCAGCGCCTGCAGCTCGGTGCCGCGCGCGTCAGAAGGTGTGATCGGCATGTCGGGTCGAAAAGAGGAGAGGTCTCCGGCCATTGTGATGCGAACAGTCCGGCGACTTCCACGGGCAGTTTTGTCGGCGATTCCAGACAAAAGTGGCTGAAGGTCGCCGCTCAGTTCTGAGTGGGCGGCGTAGCGGGTCCGCGGCCGGCTCCGCCACCGCGCGGAGGTGGCGGTCCTTCCTTCTGCTGCCGCTGCAGCTCGTTGTTGAACGCGGTCTCCTGAATAGTGACCTCGTCCTGATATCCCTGGGGATCGATGAACGGGTTCGGCCCGCCTGGCTTCAACAGGGCGTACTTCTCCGCCATGCGATACATCGCCGGATGCGATCCCAGTGGCACGTCGACGTGCGCCGAGTGCAGGTAGCCGAAGCTTTGCTTGTACTTGGCAACGAGCTCAGGATTGCCGACCAGGTTCGTCCCCGGATTCACCCCGACACTCCCGATGATCAGCACGTCGTAGGACCGTCCGCCGTCTTGCACCTTCATCGTCCACGTCGTACAGCCCGGGGTGTGACCGGGTGTGAAATGCGCAGTCAGGGTCACGCCGCCAAGCGTCACCTCGCTGCCGTCGTGAAGGGCTTCGTACATCGGCCGCGGAATCCCACCCGGTGACCGCATCGCCATCAGCGGCGGAATGTCCTCGGCCATTGCCATCGCCCGTGCGCCGGTGAGCTTCACCACCAACCCGTCGCCCTCCTGGTGATCGCCGTGCGCGTGGCTGCCCAGCAGGATCTTGACGTCCTCAAACTTGAACCCGAGCTTCTGCACCGAGTCCTGGATCGTCGGGACGGTTCGTTCGTAAATCGAATCAATCAGGATGTGGCCGGCTGGCGTCGTCACGAGGAACGACGACAGGCTCTCGGTGCCGACGTAATACACGTTGCCGATGATCTTGTGCGGCGGGAACTGCTTGTTCTGCTGCTCGGCGGAGCCGACATTGCGCGTGAACAGTTCCTGGATCGTGTAAACGCGCGGCGGCTGCTGGGCGAGCAGGTGCGGCACCAGCAGACACGAGGCAACGGCGAAGGCGATGAGTACGCGCATTGATTCACCCGAATTCGACTTCCAACTACCAAAGACCAAAGACCAAAGACCAAAGACCAAAGACCCAAAGACCAGAGGCTCCTACCGCGGCCCATAGTGTGGCGCCGCCTTGCCGAGTTCGAGTGCGCCGAGGTCGGGAGCGCTGCCGGTGAATCCCGTCGTCACCGTCGGCAGCGCGATGCCGCGATCGAGTGCCGCGGACCCCGGCCGGAGGCTGAAGTCGAAGTCTTCCGCCTTATAGACCTTCTGCACCTTCGACCGATCCTGCGCGTCGAGGTGGGGGACCTTCGTGAAGATGTCGTAATCCACCAGCACGCTGTGCTGATCCTGCTTCGTCGCGGCGCTGTAATCCGCGAGCGACTGGAATGTGCGCGACTCGAGGCGGCGTGCGGGCGTGGTTGCCCCGGTTCCCGCGCCGGTCGCGGCGCCTGCGCCCTGCGGGTTCGCAGTGACGAGCGTGAAGTCGGAGGCGACGGCGAAGGGCGGGGAGTTCCACTGGAATGACGTGGCGGCACCGGGGTTCGGGCGGAACCCGTTGTAGTCGGACGAGGAGTAGTTCGTGTAGGTGTTGATGCTGAAGATCGCCGGCGCCGAGTTCTCGCCCAGGAACAGGTTATTGCGCCAGTGGACGTTCGAGGCGCCCTGCGCGGCCGTCTCCGACAGGATCGTGTTGTTGTAGAAGATCACGCCGGCCGATCCGCCCGTCAGCCGCGTCGAGCCACCGGGCAGGTGATACGCGATGTTGCGCACCCAGTAAGTCGGCCCGCCGATCACGGGCTGGTTGCAGAAGGCGTGCGACGCGGAGTTGATCATCATGTTCCGCATCACTCGCACGTTGTGCATCCCGCCGTCGGTCTCGAACGGGTTGTCGTGAAAGTTGGTCATGTAGTTGTTGTAGAAGTCGATCGCGACCGGCCGTTTGTCCCAGTAGCTCCTGGGCGGATACGCCGGGCCGCCTTCGGCAGCGGAGCCGTCGGGGTTGCCGTAGGTTTCGATGTCGATGCCATCGTGGAAGTTCGCGACGTAGTTGTAGGCGATGACATGACCCGGGCCATAGACCTTGACGGCCACGTACGATGCCATGACGGGCGGAAACTTCTGTCCCTCAACACCATTGAACGGCTGCCAGAAGGCACCGTTCCAGCCGATGACGTGATTGGGATCGTCGCGGCCGACGAACCAGTTGTCGGCGATGTAGAAGTTGCTCGACCCTGAATAGTTCGTGAAGATGCCCGCGCCGACATCTTCGAAGCGGCAATGCTTCACCGTCAGGCCTTTCGCGCCGATCGCGAACTGGGTGCCTGCCCAGATGGCGTAGTCCGAGTTCCGGAACGTGATCCCCTCGAAGTAGTTGTAGTCCGCGGCCTTGACGTCGAACAGCGTGAAGTTGCCGGCACCGTCGAAGACCACCTCCCCGTCACCGGCGCCCTTGATCACGATCGGTCGTTCCGGTGTGCCGTCGGCCGTCAGGTAGTAGGTGCCATCGAGTGGCACGGTGCGATTCACGGCGGGATCGTTGGTGTACTCGAGGCGGTTGTACTGGTAGAGGCCTGCATGGACGAGGATCGTGTCGCCGGGACGGACGCGTGGGCGGCCGGCCGTGGCCCAGTCGGTGCCGGCGCACGTCAAGTTATAGGCGCACATCAGCCCTTCGAACGACGGCTCGATCTTCGTGCCCTTGAAGTTCGGCGGATAGACGTGAAACACACGACCGTCGGTGGCCGGCTTCGGTTCCGCCCGGGTGCGCACGCGGACGACTTTCGTGCGCTCACCACTGACGCCGTCGGCATCGCTCGCCTGGAATCGCGCTTCGTACTCTGTATCCGGTTCGAGATCGAGGATGCTGCCCGCAAACATGTTCGGCGACGTCACGTCGATCTGCTTTCCCTGCGCGATCCGCTCGCCCTGGAGCCGCAGCAGCGGCAGCGCATCCTGCCACGCCGTCTCTCCGACTCGCCGATAGGAGACCGCGATCGACGCATTCCGGTTGTCGTCGCCCTCGACGAACCACTCGAACCCGAGATTGATCAGCGTCGCCGGCTCGACGACGAAATCCTTGAGCGTGAGGCCGTTGCCACCCGCCGTCAGCACGAGGTCGCCACGCGTGATCATGCCGAGAACCATTCCGGCAACGAGCAGCTGCTTCCGCATCTTCACGTCCTTCGGCTTGTCCCTACACGAACCACCAACCACCTACCCCACCAACCGCCGCCCCAACGGACGGCGGTGCCGCGGATTATAGGTGCGTAACAGGGGGCAGGGGCAGGGGGCAGGGGCAGTTTTGGCCCTTGCCGCAGGCTTTCGGCGTCCTGCTAGACTGCCCGTCATGCGATCGCTCCTTGGCCTGCTCACGGCATCTGTGCTGCTCGTCACCCGTTCGCTCATCGCCCAGGGACCGCCGGCAGCGCCGGCAACACCGTGCGCCACCGTCACGGACGTCACGCTGGTCTGTGGGCAGCAGGGCCCGGAGGACCTTTATGCGCTGGCCGATGGCCGCTGGGTGATCGCGGGCGCGTATACAGGAACCGGCGGCATCAACATCATCCGCGTCAGCGATCGGAACTCGACGCGATGGTACCCGTCTCCGGCAGCCAGGCAGCAGTACGATGCGAAGAACTATCCCGGGTGTCCCGGCCCCCCGGCGGCGACGGCCGATGCGCGCTTTACGACTCACGGTCTGTGGCTCGAGCCTGGCAACGGCAACAACCGCCGTCTTTATGTCGTCGGTCACGGCACGCGTGAATCGATCGAGGTATTCACTGTCGATTCGCGGGCGGCGACACCGGTGCTGACCTGGATCGGGTGCGCCGTCGCCCCCGATCCCATCGGCCTCAATTCGGTTCGCGGCCTGCCGGATGGCGGATTCATTGCCAGTAATTTCCTGCCGCGTGGCCTTCCTCCCGCAGAGACCCAGAAGATGATGGCGGGTGCGAACAACGGTGAACTCTGGGAGTGGCACGCCGCGAGCGGCTGGCAAAAGGTGCCCGGCAGTGAAGCCTCCGGCGCCAATGGCCTCGAACTATCCGACGATGGCAAGACGTTGTATGTCGCCGCGTGGGGCAGCCAGTCGTTCATCCGGCTGTCGCGAGGAAAGACGCCGGTCGAACGGCAGGAGATTCCGCTCGGGTTCCGCGTCGACAACCTGCATCGTGCCCGCGATGGATCGCTGCTGGCGACCGGGCAGGGTCAAGGCACGTCGGATATCGTCAAGATCGATCCGAAGACGCTTGCCGTCACCAAGGTGCTGCAGCGCCGAGACGACGCGTCGTTCCGCGCCGGCACCGTTGCCGCTGAAGTTGGCGACCGCCTGTGGGTCGGCTCGTTCGGCGGCGATCGCATCGCATTGCTGGCTCCCTGATCGCCGCCCGGTCGTCGCGCTCTCGTGACGACGACTCTCGTCGCGCTCTCGCGACAACAACTCCCAACTGCCAACGTCTGTCGCATCCCCAACTCCCAAGAACCGCCCAATCGAGCGAACCATTGGGAGTTGGGAATTGGTCGGGCGTAAGCCGTTGGGAGTTTTCGATCTCTAGCTGAATCCATCCGCACAGTTCTGCACGGCACTAGCCCCTACGGCGCCGGCGCCATGCCTTTCGTCCTGAAGAAATCCCCTCCTACGCCGAAAACATATGCGGGACTACTCCTGCTGACCCGCAGGGCATTCCAGGGAGAGCTAAAGGCAATGCACCAACGCTGCGCATCGCGTCGGCGAGCGGTCGCCGTCCGCTTCGGCATCGTCGGAGCCGCGTGTGTCGCGACGCTGACACTCGTTGCGGCGCCGGCCAGGGCGCAAGGCGGTTTCTTCGTCGAAGCCTCCGGAGACTACTTTCCAGTCGAGATCAGCACGACCAGCCAGACCTGGCAGTCGGCGCGCCTGTCGGGCGGATTCCTCGAGGACGGCCGTGCCGGGTGGACCGTCACCATGGAGCGCCAACAGCGTGAGCACCTCGTCGACTGGGGCGGTTGGGCCCGCGGCTTCCGGCGCACCGGTGACTGGACGTTCAGCGGCGGCCTTGGCCTTGGCGCCGACCCGACGTTCTCCTATCGGCGCTCATTCGAAGGCGAGCTCGCGCGTCGAGTCGTTGGGACGCTGGTCGCGCAGGGCGGCTATCGCTACCTGAACTTCACGACGACCGACGTTCACCTGATTCAGCCTGGTGCGACGCTCTACCTGCCGCACGGTGACGTCGGCCTGCGCTACTTCATCGTCCGTAACGCGACCCGCGACACGACGACCGGCACCCTGCAGGTGCAGGGAACGGTGACGCTCAATCCGCGCGTCCGCCTCGGCGGCGGCGGTGCGTTCGGCGAGCGGATCTTCGACGTCGTGTCGCTGCAGACGCCGACGGCCGACTCCTGGGTCGGTTACGGCTATATGCACCTGACCGCGACTCCGGCGTGGTCGTTCGACGTGGCGCTCGGCCGGGCCCGCGAGAATCCGTACTTCTCACAAAGCATGCTCACGCTGGGTGTCCGGCGCACGTTCGCGAGGCGGCCATGATTTCGGCAGCACATCTGACCGTCGTGATGTGGACGGTGATCGGGGCGTGGGCGGTGACGACCGCGCTGGTGATGATCGAGTTCGAGTTGCGCGTCAAACGAAACGCGCGCGCATCGGACCTCGCGGAGCAACTGACGTCCACCGGACGAGGGGCTCAGACCGCGCTGCCCGAAGTGACGCGCTCGGACTTCCAGGCGCTGTCTCATGCCGGTTTGCCGGCACGAGTCGAAACCGCACTGGCGAAGCAGGTGCGATCGCACGACGGCGACAACCTGCTGCTGACCCTTGCCAACGGAGCGCGGCACGGCAGCATCGAGGATCGGATCGAGGCGCTGCACGTGGTGACGTCGGGGCGCCATCCCGAGATGTACGCGGCTCTCGGCGCGGCATTGCGAGCGCCCGAGCCGGAGGTGGCCGCGATGGCGCTACGGCTGCTGAAGGAACTCAACGACGAGGCTGCCGTCGCGGTGCTGGTCGATGCGCTCGCCGCCGGGGTCTATCTGCCGTCGCGTATCGCCGCGGCAGTCGACCGGATGACCGTGGAGCGCGCCTCCTATCTCGGTCCCTTGCTGCAGCACGAAAGCCAGACAGTGCGGTTCTGGGCACTGCTCCTGTGTGGGCGCACTGGCGCCTCTCAGTGGGCCGCTGACGTTCGCCGGCTCGTGACCGACCCGGCGCCGCAGGTACGTCGCGCCGCCGTCGAAGCACTCGGTCGTCTCGCGAACCCGGAGGATCACTCGCACGTGCTCGCGTGCCTGACCGATCCGCAGCCGATGGTGCGGGTGCACGCGGCTCGCGCCGCCGGCTCCTTCGCCCTCGATACGATGGCCACCGGGCTCGCACGCTTGCTGAGCGACCGCGAGTGGATCGTTCGCGCCGCGGCACGCGACAGCCTGTGCCGGATGGGCGACGTCGCGACCGCGGCGGTCACGCGCGTTCTGTGGGAAGGCGATCCATTCGCGGCCAACAACGCCGCCGAGGTCCTGTTTCAGACCGGCGCGACGGCGACGCTGATCGGGCGTCTGCTGGCGGAACCCGACGACATCGAGTTGAGACGGCTGGTCGAACGCCTGATGACGGCGTCGGGCCCGCAGATCGCGCGCGCGGTCTACGACCAGCTTGAACCGGATCACCAGACGGAGCTGGAGCGGGTCCTGAGCGACGCTCTGGCAGTCGTCCGTAAGAGGGCGCGATGACCGCGATACTGACGACCATCCTGTGGTGGGCCTATATGGCCGCCCTCGTCTACCTGCTGACCGTTGCGACCATGTACCTGCTGATGGCGGGCTCCGCAGCGATCGAAGGGCGCATTCGCGCACGCCAGTCGCGCAACGAAGATTTCGACACGCTGCGGGAGTCGCCGTTCACGATCCCGGTGAGCATCATCGCGCCTGCCTACAACGAGGCAGTGTGCATCGTTTCGGCCGTCAATTCGCTGCTCGCCTTGAGGTATCCGGAATACGAGGTCATCGTCGTCAACGACGGCTCCTCGGATACGACGCTCGATACGCTGATCACGACCTTCGAGCTGAAGCCGATCGGGACGTTCTACAAGCGCACGCTTGCGGCCACGCCGATCCGGCAGTTGTATCGGAGTGACCGCGATCCCAGGCTGCTGGTGATCGACAAGCCGAATGGCGGCAAGGCGGATTCGCTCAACTGCGGCATCAACCTCGCCCGGTATCGTTACATCTGCTGCGTTGACGGCGACACGGTGTTCTTCCCGGACGCACTGTTGAACGGCATGCGGCTGGCGATGCAGAACCCGGCCGAGGTGATCGGCGTGACCAGCCAGGTCGCAATCAGCGGGCGTCCCGAGCACGCCCGGCAGCGGGACGGTCTGGTACGCGTGGACCGCAATCCCCTGATTGCCTACCAGTGGCTGGACTACTTGCGATCGTTCGGCACCGCCAGGCTGGCGTGGAGCCGCGGCAATTACATGCTGTGCGCGATTGGCGCCTTCATGATCTGGCGCAAGGACATCGTCCTGGAACTCGGGGGGATGTCGAGCGAGTTCACGTGCGAAGACATCGAGTTCACGTTCCGGGTGCACGAGTACTTCAGGACCAAGAAGCTCCCGTACCGCATCCTGTCGCTGCCCGACATCGTCGGCGTCACGGAAGGGCCGAACTCGGTTGCGCGGCTCATCAGTCAACGCGCACGCTGGCAGCGCGTGATCTCGGAAACCGTCTGGCATTACCGTCACATGTTCGGCAACCCGCGTTTTGGAACGGTTGGCTGCTTTGGCGTTCCGTACTACATCGTTGGCGAAATCCTGGCGCCGGTCTTCCAGGCGTTGTCCGTACTGGTGATCGTCCTCGGGGCGGCACTGGGCCTCCTCAGCGTGCGGGAAGTCATCCAGGCGATGCTGATCCTGGGTTGCGGCAGTGCGCTGCTCACCAACTTGGCGCTGCTCCTGCAGGAGCGCCACTCGCGTACCTTTTCTGGTTCCGACCTCATCTACATGCTCCTGCTTACCCCACTCGAACTGTTCTTCTACCGTCCGGTCATGTTCTGGGCCCAGTTCAAAGGGATGATCGAGTTCATGCGCGGCGAGCGCGGCTGGAACAAGTTCGCGCGCAACGAACGGCCGGCGGTCTGACTCGAAGTCAATCACCGCCGCCGTGCGGTGAACGTGGCCGGCACCGGGGAGCTGCCGCCTTCGGGCTGCATCGTGAACGCGATGGTGTCGCCGTCGATCCGGCCGCGATAGCGATGAACGACGTCGCGCGGCTGGGAGAAATCTCCGATCGCTTCCTGTGATCTCGTTTCAAAGCTGATGCGATCGCCCTCGATCGTGCCCGTCGTGATACCACGTGCGACGCCCAGGAACGATGCGGTGCCTGACACGTCCCGACCCTCTATCGTCAGAGACAGCGTCTCCGAATACTTCGCTCCCCACTCGTAGGTCACCTCGGCCTGCCATTCGCCGGCGACACTCGATGTTCCGACCTCGCCGGCTGCGGCTTGCGACGTCGGTGTCGCGCTTCGTCGCTGCGACACATAGCGTGCTGCAGTGACCACACAAATCAGCAGGTACTGCGATTGCCACGAGGTTGACTGGACGCAGAATGGAAGGACGCTTCCTGGTGCCCGCAAGCCTGACCATCGCCCGGATCAGGCGATCGGCATCGTAGGCCCACCGTTCGTCGGTCATGTCGTGCGCGTCGAGCGCTGCAAGTGGTTGCAGGGCGGCAGGCAAAGCGCTGGCGGCAGGCGGGGTGGCGCCTCCGACGAGAACCGGAATGACGCCGATGCCGCCGTTCAGCGCGGTGAGGATCTCAGTGCGAACGAGGTCACCGGGATCGTCGATTCGGCGCTTGCCATTGGCGGCGCATGTCAGCCAATCGGGCCCGATGATCGCGAGCAGCACGTCGCACGTGTGAATCGCACCCTGTATGACATCGGCGAACTTCCGGCCGGAGTCGATGCCGCTGACGTCGAGGAAGACGTTATCGTCACCGAACCGCACCCGAAGGGAGTCGTACAGGCGTCCCGTGTAGCCGGCGGAGTCTTCCCGCCGGTAGCTGATGAAGACCTTCACCGGGTCCGGATTCTATCCCGATGTTTTGACGACGCTTGCCGAGCTGCGACGCCCTCAGTTGGCTGACGGGTGCATTGGTGCTCGCGGCACTGGCTCGCGCGGTAGCTCCAGCCGGAAGGTCGTCCGCGTTCCGTCAGCGGCGAGCGTGAGCGATCCATTGTGGGCAAGGGCGATGCGGCGAGCCGACTGCAGCAGCACCAGGACGGTGTCACCGTCCGGTAGCGGCCATGACGTGGTGAACGCGGTGCGAACGAACGAGTCCGGCAACACCACGCTGCGATCGCTGAGCGCGAGTGACACCGTGTCGGCCGGGCTGCCGGTCGCCATGAACGTCACCTCGCGCCTGTGATGACCAGCCGCAGCGGTCAGTGCCGCCAGCGCACCGGCCATGGCGGTCAGCAGCAGCTGGTCATCGCCGTAGAACGCGAGCTGCGGTTCGGAATGGACCTGAATGGCCGGTTCGACGCCCAGCAGCCGCTGCTCGTCCCGGAACACCTCGGTCAGCCGATCGAACAGGTCTGCTGGCTTCAGCAGTGTGCGGTGGATGGCGACGGTGTCAGTCAGCACTCGCATCGCCTTCAGCAGCCGCTGCGCGCGCCGGCACTCGACCTCGATCACCTGCAGCGCCCCGCGCCGCGCCGTTGCGGACGGCTGCGTCAGCAGCGGTGCGCACGACTCGATCGTGGTCAGCGCCGCCTCGAGATCGCGCTGCGCGGGATAGAGGGCGACGACCGCCGTCGGATGCGGCGCGATCGCGGCCTCGACTCGCTCGCCGCCTGAACGGGTGGCGTCCATCAGTTCCGCGGCTTCGGCATCGCTGATGGTGTGCACCACGCAGGGCACTTCGCGCAGGCCGGCGGCCCGCGCGGCGACCAGACGGCGACGGCCCGAGATCAGGCGGTAGTGTCGTCCGCGGAGGCTCTGCTGAACCAGCAGCGGCTCCAGCACTCCGTACTTCCGGATCGACTCGATCAGCGACGCGGGCGCGTCGCGCAGCGTCCCGGCGTCAATCGTGTCGATGGCGAGCGGCTTCAGGACGGGACGTGGTGGCGTCTCGAGCTGATCGACGTAGTGCGCATTGCGCATCCGGAAGTCGGCGGGAAGCCCCTCGCGTTTGCTTGATGGTTCCGCCTCATCGATCGGGTCGTCGAAATCCGCTGCCGGATTGCCAGCCAGCTGGCTGGGTGGATTTATTTCCAAGAGGGCACCGATCCGGAAACAAACATTCGTTATGGTCGAGGTAGTTTGTTTGTGCCATAGAAGATCCCGTATCGCAACAACTTTCTGCCGGGATTGCATAGGCGCCGCATCGTTCAGCCGCCAACAGTGATCGCACGCGGTGATCAGACAGCTACTCTTCGCGGGTCCGACGATGGCGCTCTGTGTACTGGCGCATGCAGTCGGCGTTACTGTTGCGGCGCGGCGCCTGTCCATCGTTCAGGCCGCGCGGTTCAGCCAATGGGTATGGATGTTCATCCGGCTCGCGTGGCTGATCGTCCTTCTCCACCTCGTCGAGATCACGCTGTGGGCATTCCTGTATCTCTGGCGGGAGGCGATGCCGGATCTGCAGTCCGCCGTCTACTTCAGCGCGGTGACCTATACGACCACCGGGTATGGCGACCTGGTGCTGCCGATGGAGTGGCGGCTGGTCGGTGCCGTCGAGGCGCTGACGGGAATTCTGATGTGCGGCTGGTCGGCCGGGTTCTTCTTCGCCGTCGTCAGCCAGATCGTTCACGAACACGACTGATCGCGTGGACGCGCGACGCGTGCCCCGACCCAGAGGAGCATCATGTTTGACGCCGCGATGATCACGTTCTGAATGGCGGCCCTGAAGGGCCGCCCTACCGACTTGGACAAGGCCCGGCAACGTAGCGCGGGCCATCAGGCCCACCGGGCTCCCGCCTCATTTATTCTTCTGTCATGTCTTCGTCTCGCGCTGTCGTCCTGCTGATCTCCTGTGTTCTCCTTCCGCGTGCTGCCCACGCACAGTGGTACGTCGCCGGCTATCTCGGGACGAATCACACACTGTCGTCGACTGTCTCGATCGATCAGCCTGCACTCGGTACATCTCTCGAATTCAACGACGTTGCCTTCGATGCGAGGCCGTTCGAGTCGCCGCAGTACTACGGTGTCCGAGTCGGGAGGCTGTTCGGGGAGCGCCGGCGCTTTGGGGTTGAGTTCGAGTGGCTCCATCCCAAGGTATACGCCGACACGTCAGCGGCTGTGCACGTCACCGGCAGGCTGGCCAACACTCCTGTCGACGCCACGGCGCGCATGGACGCCATCGTGCAGCGCTATTCCATGTCCCACGGAATGAACTTCGCCCTGATCAACGGCGTCGTGCGGTTTCCGCTGTCGTCGGAGGCGGGGCGTGTCGCGTCGCGTGTCGCGATTACCGGCCGCGCCGGTGCGGGTCCGATGGTGCCGCATGGCGAAAGCGAGATTGGCGGCCAGATCGTCGAGCAGTACGAAGTGGCCGGCATCGGATACCAGCTCGCGGGAGGCGTGGATGTGCGGATCGCGGGGCGCCTGTCGGCACTGGTGGACTACAAGTTCGGCCATGCCCGCCCGGAGATCACCGTCTTCGATGGAACCGGTCAGACCACCGCCAACGTGCACCAGCTGGCCTTTGGATTGGCATTCGGGTTTACCCGTTAGATCGCGCGGCGCTGAAGGCCCGCCCTGCGCCGCCGGCGGCCCTGAAGGGCCGCCCTACGGCAGCCCCGTAACTTTCCACGTGCGTTCCCGTTACTAGGATCGAGATGTCCGGGTCGGCGTGACGCACACCATGGATGATGAGCGGCTGCTGGTCGAGGCCGCGCAGGCCGATCCTGCGCGCTTCGTCGAGCTCTACGACCGATACGTCGATCGCGTCTACGCGTTCGTGAGCCGCCGGACCGCCAATCGGGCGGATGCTGAGGACGTCACGTCCCAGGTGTTCGAGCAGGCGCTGCGGGCGATCGGTCAGTTCCAGTGGCGTGGTGTTCCAGTAGCGGCGTGGCTGTTCCGGATCGCGGCGAATGCACTGGCCGACCACTGGCGACGTCGCGGTCCCGAGTCGTCTGACGCGCTGCCGGATGTGCCCGACGCCAGGGAAGTCGAAGACATCGAGCGGCGTCTCGCGCTCTATCGACACGTCGATCGATTGCCCGAGCTGCAGCGTCAGGTCGTGCGGATGCGCTTCGTCGAGGAGAAGAGCATTCGCGAAGTGGCGGCGGCGCTCAATCGCTCCGAAGGTGCGGTCAAGCAACTGCAGCTGCGGGCGCTCGAGAACCTCCGCAAGAGCATGGGTGGTCATGGCTGAGCGACCTCTTCCCGACCGTCTCGACGAAACGATCGGCGTGATCCTCGACCGTCGCGACGCCACAGCCGCTCTTCGCGACGATGCGGTGGCGCCACTGGCGCGCATCGCGCTGGAACTTCGACATTATCCGGATGCGGATTTCAAGGCCCGCCTCCGCACGCAGCTTCGAGGGAGGACGACGATGACAACAGCAGTTGAAACGGGAGTGCGAACGGGATTTTCGACAGTCACGCCTTATCTGCGCGTGCCGGAAGAGGGGTTGGTCGACTTCCTCGTGCGCGTGTTCGACGCGCAGGAAACGATGAGTGGCAGGGGTGGCGGCGGAGGCACGCATCGCGAAGTCCGGATCGGCGACTCGATGGTGATGATTGGCGAAGGCGGCGGCGGCGCGGTCATGCCGGTCAGGCCCATGGCGTTCCATGTCTTCGTGAAAGACGCCGATGCGACCTTCCAGCGGGCAATCGCCGCCGGTGCCACCTCGTTCGGCGAACCGGCCGACCGTTCCTATGGCGAGCGCTCAGGGTTCGTGGCCGACCGGTTTGGCAACCACTGGTACATCGCGACGCCGCTCGGGCCGCAGTCGGTTGCGGGCGCGCTGCGGACGGTGACGCCGTTCCTGCACGCCCGGGAGGCCGGACAATACGACGAGTATCTGCAGCGCCTCCTCGGCGCAGTCGAAGAGATGCGGCACGACGAAGGCGGCCAGTTCCGCTACGCGCGGATTCGCGTCGGCGATGCGGCGATCGAGCTGGGTGAGGCCGATCCGATGCCCGGCTCGTTCATCGTTTACGTGGCAGATCCTGATGCAGCCTACCAGCGTGCAGTCGATGCCGGAGCGTCGTCGATCATGCCGATGAGCGACGAGCCGTACGGGCGCGTTGGCGGCATCGAAGACTACACCGGCAACCAGTGGTTCTTTGCGCGGCCGACCGTCGGAAGCTGAGTTCGGTGGCCCTCGAGGCCGCCTATGAGAATTGTGAAAGGAGATTCCTGGCGCGAGCGAGTTGCCACACGCGAGTCAGCCGAGCCGCGACTTGCTCGCCGCCGGGATCGTCCGACGGATGAACTGGCACGTAGAGGACGGTGTCCTCCCGGCGTGCCAGGACGTTGCTCACGACGAGCGCGCGCATCATCCAGATCGCGGCGCGGACATCTGGAATTTCGATCCCGAGCCACCCGGTGTAGTGGCGACCCATCGTGCGAAGCCCGGTGCGTTGCAGAATCGCCGTCGCCAGCGGCGCGTATGCATCCGACGCGGTCGCGTCGGTATCGGACGGCCCGATGAGTGGCGTCTCTTCCCCGATCGTCCCGAACAGGCGGGCGATCTGGTTCTGCTGCGCCCGCGGGATGTGCCCGACCCAGTAATGACAGGTCTTGGCCGTGACGGTGATGACGTTCTTGATTTCTTTCTCGACGCGGTAGTTCGGGCCCGCAGGCAACTCGATGGTACGGGTGCTGCCGCGCACGGCGACGTTTTCCATCGTGATCGCCCGCAGCAGCCAGTCCGCCATCGCATCGGTGAAGCATCGCACGCGAACCCATCCCGGCTCCGGGGCCGCTGCGGCTTGGAGATCCGCGGCGAGCTCCAGGCCGCGACAGATCTCCTGCACCACCTCGGTGTAGCGTTCCGGCGTCGCATCGATCTCGACGCGCGTTCCCGGTTGCAGCAGGCGGCCCTTGTGTGGCGGTCCGCCGGCCATCGCCAGATCGCAGAACGATTCCCACATCTCGTCCCACGCGACGCGCCCGTCGGCATCGAAGCGCAGGCCTGCGGACCCCATCGGCGTCGGCTCGGTGTCCGCGCCCTGATACTCCTCGGGAAGGAGCGTGTTGAGACGGGTGTCGAGAAGCGCGAGCGCGGCGCGGTCGACGTCGGCGATGGCCATTCACCTTAGGGTATCGACAACCGGCAATCGCTCGAAAGTGGAATCGCGACTCCCGCGTAAGATACCGGCCACCGGAGGGACAGTTGCCGAAACGCGCCGTCGCCAAGCAGAGCGTGTTCATCAGTCACATCTCGGACGAGACCGACGTTGCGCAATGGCTGAAGGCGGCGCTGGCGCGCGACTTTCTCGGCATGCTCGACATCTTCGTCTCGTCCGACCGCCTGACCATCGAGGCCGGCCGGCGCTGGCTCGACGAGGTGGACAAGGCGTTGAAAAGAGCTGATGTGCAGATTGTCCTGTGCAGCCGGGAATCGGTGGGGCGGCCGTGGGTCAACTTCGAGGCCGGTGCCGTCTGGTTGCGCGGGATCCCGGTAGTACCAATCTGCCACTCGGGATTGCCCGTGGACGACCTGCCGCCGCCGCTCAGCATGCTGGAGGGGATTGCGCTGAGCGACGCTGACGGTCTCATCAAGCTGTACGACGTGGTCGCGCGCACGCTCCTGCTGAATGCGCCGACGCCCGATTTCACGGCGCTCGCCGCTCAGGCCCGCGAACTGGAAGCGACACATCGGAGTGCGGCGACGAGACTCCCCGTGGTTGCGAACCCGAGAGTCCTGTGCGCCGCAAGCGCCGATTACGCGCAGCCGCAGTATGGGTTCGACATGGACGTTGCCGTCGTGGAGAAGCATTTCCCCGGGCGGGTGACGGTGGACCGCGCCCTGACCGCTGCCGGCCTGCTCGATCGGCTCACCACCGAAGCCTTCGACATCGTGCACCTGGTCACAGCGGTTGATCCCGAGAGCGGTTCGCTGATCTTCGATCCAATCGATCCGACGACGCGCATGCCGGCAAGCGATGCCGATGTCATGGCGCCGGGCGCCTTTGCCGCACTGCTCGGCGAGTCGAAGACCCAGCTCGTGGTGCTCGCAACCTGTAAGGCCCTGTTGCTGGCCGTGGAAGTGGCCACGGTGGCCAACATGGCGGCCAGTGACCAGGACATCAGCGGTCGGGAGGCCGCCGACTGGGAGGAGTGCTTCTACGGCCTGCTGGTGAAAGGGAAGTCGCTGTACAAAGCGTTCGATCTGGTGCGCGTGCAGCGGAAGACGCCGATTCGCGCCGTCCGTCACCACGACATGCTGTTCGCCTGACGCCGCCGGGTCCATACCCTAATTGCCGCGAACCCTGTGCTGTCTGCGGCTGACGCGGCGACCTGACGGGCAGCGCCGCCCCGCGCCATCTGCTCAGGCCAGCTGCTGGAATCGAACCGCCGAACACCGCCGTCAGGCGAGTATCATTGTCGGGTTGCATTCCGAGGACCTGACGGACCGGCGCTCGCCCGCGTCACCGCCCGGCGGTGCTCCGGAGCCGTCCTCCGCGAATCCGGGTGTCGCCGCGAGGCGTGAGCGGCTTCAGGCGGATCTACTTGCCGCCGCCGAAGAGGAAGCCGCGGCGATCGTCGAAGAAGCACGCCGGGAAATTACCGTTACGGTCCGGCGCGCCCGACGCGACCTTCTGCTGATTCGCGCTCAGCTTCAGCTCATCGGTCTCGAGCCGCGGCAGATCGCCGACGCGGGGCTCGAGACCGCTTCGCTCGAAGACGTCACGCCGACGCCGTCGCTGCATGACGAAGCATCGCCTGACACCTGGCCGCAGGAAGTGCCTCGCGACGCGATCCTCGTGAACCGCACTCATGCCCTCCGCCACGCAGTGGCAGAGGCCGCTACGGAGCTCGATGATCTGCCGGCTCCGGTGCCCGAGGTACGCGAGCGCGAGGAGAGCACGATCACCGCCACGCCGGTTGTCGGCGTCTCCGGCAGTCCACCGCTGTTCTCCGCCGCCGCAACGCCATGGCTCATTGCGGCAGTGGTGATCGTTCTGGCGATTGCGGGTGGCCTGATCGGTTGGAGATACGGCGGCCGGTCTCCACGGTCTATCCCGCCTCAGGAAACCGTTGCGAGCAAGGCCGGTCCGGACGCGTCGGCGAATGCGAACGCCGGAGCCCAGGCAGAGCGGCTCACATCGGCACCAGCGCAGCCGTCGACCGTTGGCAATCGCAGCGTTCCGCCATCTCGCGTTGTGTTGCAGACGACTCGGCCGGTGTGGATGCGTGTCGACGTGGACGGCAACCGAGACGGCGGTCACCTCCATCCGGCTGACGAGACCACGGAGCTGAACCCGAGCCGATCGGTGACAGTGCGAGTTGGCGACGCCGGAGCAGTGCTGCTCTCCGTCGACGGCGCTCCGCCGAAGGTATTGGGCGCGCCGGGTGAAGTGCTGACGCGACAGATTGCGATTCCCAACGCAGCGAAGCCCGCCGCCTCCGTGCCGGTTGCGGAAAAGCCGGTGACACCCGTTCCACCGGTGACGTCTCCTGCTCCTGCTCCTGGGCGCGCGGCGTCGGTCCCGTCCCCCGCTCCTGCTGGACGCGGGGCGCCTGTCGCGTCCATCAGTCCGCCTGGACGTGGAGCGACGGCGCCATCACCGCCGTCAGCCGCCCGCGCGACGGCTCCGGCTGCCGGTGCGGTGACCAGGCCAGGGGCCACTCCGGGGACGCCCACGACGGATCAGCGAACTCAGGGCAGCACGCCACCGCAGCCGCTCGACGCCGAGCAGCAGGCGGCCATATTCGCCAGGCACGTGCAATGGCTCGACGCGTACGGTCGCAGTGACCAGAGTGCGATGTCGACGCTGACCGCAACTGGTTTTTCTCTCCGTGACGAGCGAATCGGCCGAAGCGCCAATGCTGCGGCAAGCACGGGCACGCCGATGCAGGTGTCGGACGTGCACATCGATGTCGCGGGTGTGGGCGCTGTCCTGACCGCGCGGCTGCGGACGACCGTTGATGGAGTGACGACCGAATCGATGTTGTCCGAGGTCTGGGTGCGCGGTGAGCAGCAACGGTGGTCGCTGATGGGCGTTCGAATCACGCCCGTCGAGAGCGTGCCTCAACCCGCTCGTTGACACGACAGGCACCTTGTCCCGCAGGACCGCTCCCGTCCGCGTCGACTACATCGTCACGGTGCTGGCGCGCGGCAGGAGGCGTTGCTGCGCGGGCAGGTGCTCTTCCAGATAGTCGACACCGTCAACGGTGATCGTGAGCTGGGCGCTGTCACCGCGCGTGACGAACTTCTTTTGCGCCAGGTACCAGATCGTGAACTCCAGGTGCTCGCGCGGCTTGCCGGTGAGCGTTTCGAGATCCGTCAGGAAGACCCCTGGCTGCGACGGCTCCGTGCGCCGTTTCGCGCACAGCACTTCGAGCACGGTCAGCCGGATGATCTGTTCCAGCTGATAGTCGTCCTCGATCTTTGCCGGCGCCGCGGTCAGGCGCCATCGCTGCTGCCGACGCTCCGCGTGGGTGATGTCGTACTTCGCCCGGCTCTCGGGGTCGCTGAGCACTGAATAGGCCTGGTGCAGTGCACGGAAGCGCTCGACACTGCCGGACGTCTGGTTGTCCGGGTGAAGGCGCTGCGCCAGGAGGCGGTAGACCCGGTGGATGGTTTCCGGTTCCGCCGACGGGCTTACCTGCAACAACTCGTAGAAATCAGCCTCTGGTTGCATGTGTTTGGAAGCGTCGACTGCTTTTCGGTAGAACGGTGCACCTCCGTTAGAGAGACCAGCGTGGACGGACGACCGGCCGGCATGCGGCTGCACATGGCGTCACTCACCCTTCGTGACGGAGACCTGCTCGATGGCAGTGTCGGCCCGGACAAGCCGTTCGATGAGTGCGAAGAGCGGGTCCTCGTCCGTCATCTTGTTTCGACCGAGGAGCTTTTCGGTCATCGACCGATGCTTGTGGACCTGGACCGTCCACTCGACCGGCGACGACTGCGGCTCCGCATCAGCGCTGGCCCCGACCAGGTAAGCCGCGTCGGCATCCTGGACGTCCATGTACCAGCCCCAGTCTTCCGTGTCCGGCTCGGTGACGCGATAGCTGGCGCGCACCAGTTCTGCTTTCAGCCATAGCAGCACGCCTTGTCCAGCAATCGGGTTGATCGGGTTCGGCTTCTCAGCCGCAATGTCGAATCGCGAGGTGGTGAATGAAATGACGTGTGCCATCGCTCGCGCGCGATTCTGACACGCATCTGGGGCGCGCAGATGCTCGGGTGGACCCGCCCGAACAGTTCTTACCGACGGTCACGGGAACGCCAACCTCGCCATAGTGCTCCGGCAACGCCGCTGCCGAGCAGCACAAACGTTGACGGCTCTGGAATGGGCGCGGGCTGATCCGGCCCATTCCGGGTCCAGTCCTCTCCGATGAGCGGCGGATCACCACCGGGCAGTGTCTGACGGATCAGGGTGCCGGGAATGAACCCGCCGGGAATGAGTTCGCCCGGGCCAGGCGCTGGGGAACCGAAGCCTCCGGGAAAGAGTCCTCCGGGAATGAGGTCCCCGGGAGCAGTGTCACCGCGATCGCGGTGTTCGGGTTCGCTCGACGCCGCTACGTCCGAGACGCGATGCGTGGAGCTCGAACTCGCTGGCCGAACGCGTCTGTCCGGATCCGGAGGATGCAGCGGCGGCGAACGGAATCAGCGGCAACAACGGACCCGCCCAACCGCTTGAATTCTCCGGGTGTGAGGCTGGCTGGTTTGCCAGCCCTGGCACTTCGCCAGGTGGGTGAACCAGCGACGGCAACAACCGTGCGGGTGTCACCGCTTCGAACTCGGTTGCCAGTGGCTCGCTGCCTGATGTCGGCAGTTGCGGCGTGCTGGCGATGCAGTTCCCGCAGCGCGCCCGGATCGTCGTGATCCCGTCGGTCAGGATTGCTTCGCCCGCCGGGATGGTCACCTTGTGCCTGGTCCAGTAGACGCGGTCGCCAATGCGATACGACACATACGCCTGACGTGGCTCGGTCAATCGTTCGGCGCGCACGCGTTCCAGGGACACAGCCCGATAGTGATCCGCAACGACTTCGTCGCGGCTGATCGCATCCACCAGTTCCGCTCGATTGTGCGCTCCACCTGGAATGACGGAATACCGGTAGACCGGATAAGTTCCAGTTCCTGCGTCTGTCGCGGCGAGGACGCCGATGCCGTCGAGGGAGTTCGGTGCATCGGTTTGTGCACGCGGAGTCGCGTCGCTGCGGTTGGTCCAGATCGCCATGCCAATCGCGGCGAGCACGGCGGCGCTCAACAACACAACCGCGGCGACCGCCATGCGCAGCGAGTTGTGGCACTGATTGCCAGGATGCCACCGGGTTGGGCGTGTGCTCCGTCTGGATCTGTGCACGGTCGTCGCCGCAATTCGCAACCGATGTGCCCGTACGCGCGGTGCGGTGTGCGTGCGGCGGCGTGCAACGACCGGCAGGCGTGGGGTGAACGTCGATCAGGGATTCGGAAGCTGCGGAAGAGGTCGCAGGCCAAGGGGGCAAATAGTCTGCGTGCGAGGCGACGCCGGGTCGCAATGCTGTGCCTTTGGGAACAGCGGCCGGGTCACACGTGTCCGTAGACTCGTGACATGGAACCAATACACGGGAACTCAGCGGTCGCGACTCCATCCCGCCCGGACGATGTCGGACAGCATCTCGGCGGCGCGCAGTTGTTCGCTGGGGTCGGCACGGTTCCGTCGATGATTCCTGGCGCGTACGAGCGCAAGACGCCGACACCTCGACAGCCCGGTTCAATGGGCGGTGGCGCATTCGGCGCCGGCGCCGTGCCGAACGTGGGCAGCACCCTCGACGCGGAGACGATTCTCGAGCGGGAGAAGGAGGGCGGCGGTGGCACGAGCCAGCGTCCCCATCCTCACCGGACCCAGCCGTCGTCGACGGCATCCGAGCCGCGCTGAGAAGTTCCGCTGAAAGGGATCTGTGGTGGGCACACGCCATCCTTGGAGACACGCCGGTGCGTTGCTCGGCCTCATCGTGGTGGCGGGGCTTCCCGTCTTCGTCGCGTCGCCGGGCGCGCCCTCGAATGCGTTCGTCAATGAGCTGTCGAGGCGCGAAGGCTTTTCCGCATCGGATTTTCGCGCCCGCGACGGAGGCGAAGCCGTCGTCAAGAGCCTCGACACGCCGGTTCGCCGCGAGGTTGCGCACTTCGGGATCGTCTACATCGAGGCGACACCCGGCCGCTTCATCGAGCGGTTCGACGACATCGAGCGATTCGAGCGCGGTCCTGGCGTTCCCCAGATCGGGCGATTCAGCGTTCCTCCGCGACTCGAGGATCTGGCGTCGCTGACGATGCCTCCGCAGGACGTGACCGCGCTGGCGATGTGCCATCCCGGCGACTGTGACGTGAAGCTCTCGGCCGCGGCGATCGCGCAGTTTCAGAAACGCGTGAACTGGTCATCGCCGAGCGCATCACGAGAGGCCGACCTCGTCACCCGCGAAATGATTCTTGCGATCGTTCGCGCCTACGAGGCGAACGGCGACGCGGCACTCGGCTCCTACGCCGACGCCGCGGAGCCATTGCCGGCCGCCGATCAGTTTCGCGCCCTGTTGACCAACCGTCACCCGCTCCCGGTCGCGGTGCCGGAGCTCATGGCCTATCTGGAGACGTATCCGCGCGGCCGCCCGGCTGGCGCCGAGGACTTCTTCTACTGGTCGGTGGTGGACTTCGGCCTCAAGCCGACGGTGCGGGTCAACCACGTCATCATCTATCCGCTGGCGGGTAGACCGTCTGGCGTCTCGCATGTGATCGCGATCAAACAGATCTATGCGAGCCACTATTTTCACTCGACGCTCGAGCTGCGATTTCTCGCCGATGCCGCCCCTGCGACCGATCATGTCGGCTTTTACCTTCTATCAATCACACGATCGCGGATCGACGGCACGTCGGGCCTGAGCGGATCGCTGTTGCGGTCGGTCGTCAACCGCCGCTCGCGACAGGGCGTTCGGCACTACCTGGAGCATCTCAAAGAACAGGTGGAGCGCGCCGACGCCGCGCATTCCTGAGCGAAGACCCGTACCGTTATGTTCGCCGGCCGACCCGAGTGGCACTCGGGATAATCTGTCGGTGCATGAGAATCGGCATCCTCACCAACGAGTACCCGCCAAACGTCTATGGCGGCGCCGGAGTCCACGTCGAGTACCTCTCGCGGGAGTTGGCGCATCTCGACGAACGCGAACACGTGGTCGAAGTGGTCTGTTTTGGCGACCAATATGACGTGGACGGTACCCTACGCGTGCGCGGCGTGCCGTCAGCCGCCCCCCTCGCCGCCGCTGATCCCCGTCACGGTAAGTTGTTCGGCACGTTCATGCAGGATCTTGCGATGGCGGCGGCGCTTCCCGCCGTCGACGTGGTCCATTGCCACACGTGGTATTCACACCTGGCGGGATGCCTCGCCAAATACCTCCAGACCGTACCGCTCGTCCTCACCACGCATTCCCTTGAGCCACATCGCCCATGGAAAGCCGAGCAGCTCGGCACCGCCTATCAGGTATCCAGCTGGATTGAGCGTACTGCCTATCAGAATGCCGACGGTGTGATCGCGGTTTCCGAATCGATGAAGACGGACGTTCAGGCGCTGTACGGCGTCCCCCACGAACGTGTCCACGTCATTCACAATGGAATCGACCTGCAGCAGTATCGGCCGACGCCAAACGCGGACGTGCTCAGAAGCTACGACATCGATCCGGAGGTACCCTTCGTCCTGTTCGTCGGCAGGATCACGCGGCAGAAGGGCATCATCCATCTGGTGAACGCCATCAAGTACATCGATGCGAGTGCCCAGATTGTGCTTTGCGCCGGGGCCCCCGACACTCCGGAAATCGAGCAGGAGATGACCGCGGCGGTCGAGCGCGCAAGACAGAACAGCACACACACGATCGTCTGGGTTCGCGAGATGCTCGCGAAGGACACGGTGATCACGCTCTACACGCACGCGGCGATCTTCGTCTGTCCCTCCGTGTATGAACCGTTCGGCATCATCAACCTCGAAGCGATGGCGTGCGAAACGCCGGTCGTCGCGTCCGCGGTCGGGGGCATACCCGAAGTGGTTGACCACGGCGAGACCGGGTTGCTGGTTGTCCCTGAGGCCATCAGCGCAACCGAAGTGGAGCCTCGTCACCCGGAGCAGTTCTCACGTGACCTCGCTGGCGCAGTCAATTCTCTGTTGCGGAATCCGGCCTTGCGCGCATCGATGGCGGCCAGGGCTCGGGCTCGGGTCGAAGGCCAGTTCTCGTGGACGAGTATCGCGCGTCAGACGCTCCAGTTTTATGCGGAGCTCATACGAGAACATGCCGCACGGCAGCGGTTTGATCAGGCCGTACGAGGGTGACCCTGGCGTCCGGCCAGTCTGTCCAGGCAGCGGCTGCTGCGGAATTCTCGTGGGTTGTTTGCAGGAGGGTTGAGTGGAAAAACGGCGTCTGGGGAAGACGGAGTTCGAGATCACGACGATTGGCCTTGGGACGTGGGCCATCGGCGGACGGCAGTGGGGCCCGCAGGATGACGAGGCGAGCATCGGCGCCATCCACGCGGCGCTCGATCACGGGATCAACTGGGTGGACACGGCGCCGATCTACGGGTCCGGACACTCCGAGGAGATCGTCGGCCGCGCGTTGAAGATGCTGCCGCCATCGCGCCGGCCGCTCGTGTTCACGAAGTTCGGTCTTGGCGTGGACATCGACGCGCCGGTGAAATCCGCCGGCGCGCGCGAAGTCGCCGCGGAGTGCGAGGCGAGCTTACGCCGGCTCGGCGTCGACCGCATCGATCTCTTCCAGCTGCACTGGCCCGTGCCGCAGCCGATTGCCGAGACGGCTGGCGCCTGCGCTCAGTTGCTGGCGGCGGGCAAGATTCGCGCGATCGGCGTGTCGAACTACTCGGCCGCTCAGCTCGAGGAATGGACGGCGACCGGTGTGCCGCTGCACTCCGACCAGCCGCCGTACAGCATTCTCCGCCCGGCGGCGGCAGAGGACGTTCTGCCGTGGTGCGCTGCGCACGACGTCGGCGCGATCGCGTATTCGCCTCTCTTCCGTGGCCTGCTGTTCGGCACGTGGTCACGCGACAAGATTTTCGGCAAAGACGATGCGCGCGGCGCCCACAAGGATTACGTGGGCGCGCGATTCCAGCGTCATCTCGACGCCGTCGACGAACTTCAGGCGATCGCGCGGAGTGGGGGCCTGAGCTGTGCCCAGCTGTGCGTCGGCGTGCTGCTGGCGACGCCCGGCCTCACCGGCGTGATCTGCGGTGCACGCGATGCCCGCCAGGGCGCGCTGGTGGCGAACCTCGGGGTGATGGTCACCGCCGAGCAATCCCGCCAGGTGTGGGCCGTCGCCGACCGGCTGCGCAAGGATCTCGAGACGCTGTAGCCGATGACCCAGTGGAACGCGGGTCCCGCGCAGTTGCGTCAGCTTTCGACTCTCATCGCGCCATGCGGAAGTGATGTCCCCAAAGGGACGGACGCCGCTCCTCCGGGTCGACTACGATGCGCCTGCCGCTAATCCTGGTGGCTGAAGGCACACGCGTATTGCGCAGGAAGAGGTACTAATGCGTCACCGACTCTTTTCGAGCCTCCTCGTCACGATTGCGGCCCTGGTCATCGCGACGCCCGCGATGACACAGACTCAAGACCCCTGGGTTGGCACATGGAAGCTGAACCTCGCGAAATCCATGTACGAACCAGCCAACCTCGCACCGAACAGTCAGACCATCATCCAGGCCGCAGTGCCTGGTGGCGGGTCGAAGATCACCACCGATGGCGCGGACGCCCAGGGCAAGGCCACGCATACCGAGACGCAGACCATGTTCGACGGCACGTCGTCCATGATTGCGGGAGCATCTGATGCCAACACGACCCGGGTTTACAAGCGCATCGACGGCCGCACGTATGAGTACGTGCAATCGGTGGCCGGCCAGGTAACGACCACCGTGCGAACGGTGGTGGCCGCCGATGGTAAGACGCGCACGATCACCACGGCCGGCAAGGACGCGCAAGGCCGGACGATCCACAACGTTGCGCTCTACGATCGACAGTAGCATTACCCGCTGACTTCGGAGGGCCCGGCTTTGTCCGGCCGGGCACTCTTCGGATCCCCACCCGCGCTGGCGGATTGTTATCGGAGGGAATGCGGTCTGTGATCGTACGAACGCCGAGCGTGCTCGCCGCCGCCTCGACCACCGACGCAGAACGCCGCGTGTTCGCGAAGATCGGGTGGCGGCTGATGCCGATCCTGATCCTTGCCTACATCTTCAACTACCTCGATCGCAACAACGTCGGCTTCGCCGGGTTGACGATGAACCAGGCGATCGGGTTGACGGCCACCGAATTCGGGTTCGGAGCGGGCGTCTTCTTCGTCGGCTACTGCCTGCTCGAGATCCCAAGCAACATCGCGCTTTATCGCATCGGGGCGCGCGTCTGGCTCTCGCGCATCCTGATTTCGTGGGGACTGGTGTCGGCGGCGACGGCGCTGGCAGTCGGGCCCAACAGTTTCTACGCACTGCGTCTGCTGCTCGGCGCCACCGAGGCCGGATTCTTTCCGGGGGTGGCGTTCTACCTCGGGACCTGGTTTCCGGCGCAATATCGCACGCGCATGATCGCGTGGTTCATGGTGGCCATTCCGGTGTCGTCCGTCATTGGCGGTCCACTATCGGGGTGGCTCCTCACCATGAACGGGGTGGGTGGCATTGCGGGCTGGCAGTGGATGTTCATCATCGAAGGCCTGCCGGTCGTGCTGATCGGGATCGCCCTGCTGTATGTGCTGGCCGACAGCCCAGAAGATGTGGCCTGGCTCACCGACGAAGAGCGTCGCCTCGTGCGCGCCCGGTTGGCGGCGGAGTCCCGGCCACGCGAGGTGCGACATCTCGGTGCGGCGGTCCGCGACCCCCGCGTACTCATCCTGGCTCTGGTGCAGTTCGGATTTCTGGTCGGTTCGTACGGGATCGGGATCTTCCTCCCGCTGATCCTCCGGGCAGGCAAGCTGAGCGAGATCGAGGTCGGCTTCGCCAGCAGTGCGTGTTATCTGGCCGCGGTCGTCGCCATGATTCTGTGGGCCGGACATGTCGATCGCGGCGCCAGTAAGGTGTTGCACCTGTCCTTGTCGTGTGCGCTGTCAGCGTGCGGATTCCTCGGCGCCATTGTCTTCCGCGATCACTTCTGGGTCTCGGTCGTGTGGATCGCGCTTGCGGTGATCGGCGTCAACGGAGCGCGGGCGATCTTCTGGACAATTCCGCCTCGCTTCCTGACCGGAATGGCCGCGGCCGGTGGCCTTGCCTTCATCAACTCAATCGGCACAAGCGGCGGCTTCGTCGGCCCCTACATCATGGGATGGCTCGCCGACGAAACCGGATCGTTTTCCGCTGGCTTGCTGGCCATGAGCGGCTTTCTTGTCCTCGCTGCCGGGATGGCGTGGTCATTGCGACGGTTTGCCCCGGGAGAATGATGACTGCGCTCGCGAGTCGCGTTGCCGACTGGGTTGCGCGCCTGACCTTCGACGATCTCCCAGGTGACGTCGTCGACGCGACCAGGTGGCGCATTCTCGACGTCATCGGCCTCGCCTATGCGGGCGCCGAGACGACGTTCGGCCGTTCGATCATCGCCGCGGCGGCCGAGATCTCGCCGCCGGGGATGTGCAGAATCATCGGCACCGGCGATCGCGTCGGCGTCACGACTGCGGCGTTCGCGAATGCGGCGCTGCCGCAGGCGCTCGAATTCGACGATACGCACAACGAGTCGATCGTTCACATGAGCAGTCCGGCCGTCGCCGCGACGCTCGCACTCGCCGAGACGCGGCCGGTTTCCGGACGTGATCTGATTCTGGCCATCGCGATCGCCAACGAGGTGTCCTGTCGCGTCGGCAGCGTGGCCACAGGGCAGTTTCATCGGCGCGGATTTCACCCGACCGGGCTGTTTGCGCCCTTCGGGATCACGTTCGGCGCCGGCAAGCTGATTGGGCTCGATGCGACGCAACTCGCGTCGGCGGCCGGCACGTGTGGCAGCTTCGCCGCTGGCCTGCTCGAGTGCTGGGTCGACGGTACGGACACCAAGTTCCTGCATTCGGGATGGGCGTCGCAGAGCGGAATCACGGCGGCGATCCTCGCCAAGAACGGCGTCACTGGTCCGGCCAGGATCTTCGAAGGGCGCTTCGGCCTGTTCGCGTCGCACCTGCAGGACTCACACCCGGTGCAACCGGGCGGCTCCCCTGCCGAGATCCCTATGAGTCTCGACCGCATCACGGATCGACTCGGTGACAAGTGGGAAAGCCGGAACTCATCGTTCAAGCCCTTTCCAACCGCCCATGTGCTCCATCCATACGTGTCGGCGATCCTGCGCGTGCGGCAGCAGCATGGCGTGAGACCCGAGGACGTGGCCAGCATCGACTGTCCCGTCGCGGAGTTCAACGTGTCCATCGTGTGCGAGCCGGTCGACGAGAAATCCGCGCCCGCCTCGCGCGCCCATTGTCGCGTGTGTCTGCAGTACACGCTGGCCGAGGCGATGTTTACCGGGGAGCTGGGGAAGAGCGCCTACGGAGATCCGACCCGGCTGAACCCCGACGTTCTGGCGCTGGCCCGCAAGGTCCGCTATCACGTCGACCCGGCCTACCCCGGGCCTGGCCGCTTCAAGGGCGCCGTGAGAGTGACGTTGCACGATGGACGCGTGATCGACGAGGTCGAAGAATACAACCGGGGATCGGCCGAGAACCCCATGACCAGCGCGGAGCTGCGGGCGAAGTTCGACGACAACGCCGGGGGAGTTCTCTCCGCGCGCCAGCGCGATGCCGTCGCCGATGCCATCGCGCACGTCGAGGCGCTTCCGTCAGCGCGGATGCTGATGGACCTGATCGTGCCGTCACGCGACAGCTGAGTACGACATGGCGGCGAGAAATGTGTCGCCAGACGGGTGACTGCGGGTCCGCCAACACGATCCCGCACGGACTCACAGCCGCCTGGTCACCGCCTTCTTCATCGTCGCAAATGCGATGTGTTGAAGAGCCGGAGACGCCATCAACAGGACGGCCACCGAGAACAGCGGCCAGTTGAAGGTCGTTGGCAGTACACGTAAGACCGCGTCACGTCCTTGCGGTAACGCGCGCCACGCGTCGATCATGAAGACGGCGAGCGCCACCACGATACCGGCCCACGCGAGCGTCCACGTCCACCGGGTGTTGACCGCATCATCCGCACCGGACCGGGTGGCGAGCGTGCCCCATACGATCATCACCAGCGCAATGGTGACCGGCGCGAGTACCGGTCCCCACCACGGAAGCGGTAGCAGGAACAGGATGTCCCAGTCGAGCAGCGTCCGGGGCCACCCCGAAATGAGACGAAGGAAGGCGTAATAGAAAATGTCCCATACGCCAAACGCCAGCGCAGCGTAGCCGGCGCGCCGCCGCCAGGTGCGTCCGGCGAGCATTCCCAGCGTGGTGAGCATGACCAGCGTCGACGCCTCGCGCCACAATTCGACGTTGCCCAGCGCTCCGTCGATCGGCAGCGGGTTTGTCTGGTACGGCTCGATGCGATCGACGAGCGTGCGGATGTAGAACACGGATGCCGCTTCGACCCAGGCCATCGCGACCGCGAAGACCACGACGATTCCCCAGCGGGCACGGTCAGACAGATGTCCGCTCATCGTCGCCCGTCCACGACGCCAACTCTGGCTGGCATCCCGGCTTCGGTTTGATGGACCGGGCCCGGTGAGCGCTCAGCGCATCGCCGGATGCGCGCCTCGACCCGATCGATGACGTCGTTTGGTGTCGACGTGCCGGCGGTCAGTCCCACGACGTTCGCCGCATCGAACCATTCGGGGCTGACGTCGGATTCGGATTGCACGTGATACACGTGGGAGCAGTAGCGCGCACAGGTCGTCACCAATTCCCGCGTGTTGTTGCTCGACGGGCCGCCGACCACGATGACGACGTCGGCCTCGCGTGACATCTCGATTGCCGCGGTCTGGCGATCCTTGGTCGGTTTGCAAACCGTATCAGCGACGCGCACCTCCGATTCCGGAAAACGACGCCGAATGAGCTCGACCAGATGCCGCACCCGCTCCACGGGCTGCGTCGTCTGGGCCGCGACCCCGAAGCGGGTGTGTTCCTCCAGCGCCGCGACGTCGGCGGCGTCCAGCACGACATCGAAGCGATCGAGGTCGCCGGTGAGGCCGCGCACCTCCACGTGGTCGCGTTGTCCCACGATGACGACGTGATAGCCGTCGCGCGCGAGCGCTGTGACGGCGCGATGGGCGACGCGCACCAGGGGACAGGTGGCCTCCACGACCGTCAGTCCCAGGGCGCGGCTCCGTTCCAGGGTGCGCTGGGAGGTGCCGTGCGCGGTGACCATCAGCGTCGGGGTGGTGACCTGTGTGGCGTCGTGGGCCACGGCGATCCCCCTGGCGTCGAGGGCGCGCAGGACCGCTGGATTGTGAACCAGCTCACCGAGGATGGTGAGCGGCCCGGCGTCTGCATGCGCGAATGCGAGGGTGATCGCATCGCGGACGCCGAAGCACATGCCGAGATGGGCGGCTCGCAGGATGCGCATGGGATCACTTTACTCAGAGAACTTTGCAATGTAAAGTTAAACCCGCGTCGCTGTCGCGCCTCAACCTTTGGGGCCTCGTCGCTCACGAGATGGTCCAGCGAAATGCCGCGCAAAGCGGACGATCGGCTGGTGACCGCGTCAGCCGAAGTCGGGTTGCGAAGATCAGGCTTCGGCACGCCGTATCGTCCGCTCGGGCCGTGTCAGCCTTGCCCTCTCGGGCGACCCGATGCGGACCGGCGGCATCGGGTGACGCGAGTAAAATACAAACTCCGACCTGGCCGGCGCCGCCTCGATGGTTGGGCAGAGGTGAGGCGTGGGCGAAAGACCGACCGATAGAACGGATCTGATCACACCACCAGTTGATCCGTGCACGATGGCAGTCCGCTAGTATCGAATCCTGATGCGCGAGCGATGGACAACCGCAGTGCCGTCACTGCACGGCGACTTTACGACGCTGCGCGAGGTCGCGGCATCGGACGTGTACACGCTGTTCACCCTGTTCTCTGATCCTGCGGTGACGGCGCATATGGCTCCGCCGCCCCCGACGCTCGCGAAGTTTGCGGGATTTGTCGAGTGGTCACACCAGCAACGCGCGCAAGGTCATGGCGTGTGCTTCGGAATCGTGCCGGACGGCATGACGGTGGCCGTCGGCATCCTCCAAGTGCGCTTAGAGCCGGCCTCGTCAGACGCCGAGTGGGGCTTTGTGCTGAGTACTCACTTCTGGTCCACGGGCGTGTTTGCGGACGCGGCCACCGTGCTCATCGACTTTGCGTTCACGACGATGGGCGTGGAGCGGCTCGAAGCGCGCATTGCGCTGCGCAACGGCCGCGCCCACGCGGCGATGCACAAGATCGGTGCGCGGTTCGACGCGATGCTCCCGTCGTCGTCACCGCAAGGCAATCGGCGCGAGTCAGAGTCGGTGTGGATGCTGCGGCAAGACGAATGGCGGAAGAGGGCGCGCCATTCTCGTGAGCTGGCCCCAGACGCGGCGGAACGGATTCGGGGTGCGGTGCAAGCGGCGGAGAGCGTACTGCGACAAGTCGAGCCGCCTGAGGTAGTCGAACCGTATCCGTTGTTCTTGTTTGACCGCCGACGGCGAGAGTGACGCGGCAGCTGGCGGTGTTCAGATCACAGGCGTGCTGCGGGTTGCGGTTGTGGTAACGGCTGATGAACGTCGTCACGCACCCCCATCGGAAATGCGTGAGCTCTTTTGGCGCATGTTCTTTGTTCAACGGGCGGAAACGCGAGCGGCTGCCCGTTCAGCTCCTCGATGCCTTTCGTGACTTAGTAGTACTCTTCAGACCGGAGCGCCGTCGACGCGACCCCGATGGAACAAGACTCAGGTCGTGACGTGACTCGCGGCCGATCCCCGTCCTTCCCATCCCGACGATCGGCGGTTCCACACGCGTCGCTCGGAGCCGCGGACTAATCCGCGGTTCCCACGAGATATTCCCGATCGTGCCGGCCGATGGTCCGGTGCCCCGTCGGACAACTGAGCGCGCCCGGCTGAAACCGCACCCGCCCCAAAGGAACGGCAGTTGCTCGAATATCGCGCTGTGCAGTTGCTGGACCTCGACAACCGGCGTACGAAGGGAATGGCGTCATGACTTGCGCACACCTCCCGCGAACGAGCCAGCGGTTGCTGCTGCTCGTTACCTTCCTGGCCTTTCAGCACATCGCAGCAACAGCGACCGACGCGCAGACGCTCAACTGGGCGAAGCGTGCCGGCGGTCCGTACGTCGGTGGCCCCCGCGGGGATTACTTCGAGGCCATTGCCGCAGACGCGGCAGGCAACACCTATGTGACCGGCGAGTTCATGTTAACCGGCACTTTTGGGCCTGGCGAGACGAACGAGACGGTGTTGACCTCAGCCGGCGAACGGGATGTCGTCATCGCAAAGTATGCAAGCAACGGCCGCCTGGCGTGGGTACAACAGGCGGGATCGACCGGTCTGGATAACGGGCGGGGAATAGCGCTCGATCAAATGGGCAACGCGTACGTCACGGGCATGACAAGTGCGCCTGGCGCTGTCTTTGGCGCTGGCCAAGGCAACGCCACGACGCTCGCCGAAAGCGGCTCGTTTCTGGCCAAGTACGCGGTCGACGGTACGCTGGTGTGGGCCAAGAGTGTCGGCGGCGGCGGCGGGAGAGGCGTAGCCGTCGATGAACAGGGAGACATCTACCTGGCCGGCATCTCTTCGTGTTTCCTGGCGAAATACGACCCGGCGGGCATGTTGATCTGGTCGAGGCAGTTAACCAGCACCACCGCTGTCGCATGTGGTGATATCGCGGTGGACGCTGGGCACAACACGTACGTGGTGGGCTCTTTCCGCCGCGACGCGACGTTCGATGACATGGTTCTAAGGGGCCCCGTCGATCGCCAAAACCTCTTTCTCGCCAGGTTTTCCGCCGAGGGCGAGGTGTCCTTCGCCGTGCTGGTCGGAGGAACCGGGTACCCACCTCCGGGGGACGCAGACAGTGCGTCGGGCGTTGCAGTAGACAGCAGCGGCAACGCCTACATCACCGGGGACTACGGAGCGTATCTTTTCGTCGCCAAGTACGCTCCCGGCGGGACCGTGATCTGGGCCAGGCACGCTGCAGGCACCGGCATCAGCAACGGGGCGGACGTCGCAGTCGATGCGCAGGACCGCATCTACGTGACTGGTGCCTACGGTCTTGATGATGACGATGCCGCGACCTTCGGACCGGGTCAGCCGACCGCTACGGTCGCTGCAGGACGCGGCGGATTCCTCGCCGAGTATACGAGCGATGGTTTGTTCGTGAGGCTGGCAAAGATCGCAGGAGATATCCTCCTCGCCTTACCGTCGGTGGCAGTCGATACGCACGGTGGGCTGTACCTGTCCGGTAGCTTCGAACAGACCGCGACATTCAATTCGGGCGAGCCGGGCGAAGTGCGGCTCACGAGCGCCGGCGGAATCGACATGTTCATTGCCAGCTACACCGCGGCGGCGCCGTTGCCCATCGACATCGCCAACGACCGCGTCGGCCTCGTGGTCAACAGCACGTCATTCAATCCGGCACCGGTTGCCGGTGGACCCGCCGGCGTCTTCACCATTAGCGCGACCCTGACCAACCCGAGTTCGACGTGGATTCTCACCCCCGTGAGCGCCGTCGTGAACACACTGACCGGCGGCAATATCCTGCTGAGCGCCACGCAGGGCGGCGGCACGAGCGGCAGTCGGCAGCAGATCGACGTTGGCGACGACAACGCCCTCGCGCCAAGCGAGTCGAGGACCGTCCAGTTTCGGATCGGACTGGCGGCGCGGACGCCATTCACGTTTCTAGTGGACGTCGAAGGCGTCAGCAGGTTTGACGCGGCCAGCGACTGAGGCTGCCCCGGCCCCATTTTTCTACTGTCCGGCCTCGAGGATCTCGAGTTCCACACCGTCGGGTTCCGAGACGAATGCGGATCGAATGAGTCCATTCATCGCCGACCGGGACGCTGCACGCTTTTGACGACGCCGGTTTCGACATGCACGAGCCTGCGGTCTAGGCCTTCCATGCTGAACTCAATGTGACCCTCGAACGAGTTTGCCTTCGGCGGACCGGAGGTCCGCGGGTTCCGAGCCGATTGCTTCGGGGACCGCCTTCTCTCTCGGAAGGGAGCTGAGGCTCTCAATGTCTGCCATCCAGCTGCTGTCCTCACTCCAAAACAATTCGCCGCGATCGGAATCCCGGAAAGCGCGCTGAAGCAGGCTCGGTTAATAGACATGGGAGTCAAGAGGCATTCGATCGCGTGGCCTTGCGACGCGCGTCCCCCATGTGTCCGACGAGGCTCGACGATTGTTCTTGTTCGTGCTCTCGCAGCAGTGCGGCGGAGCGCCGCGCCCTTCATGGCAAACGCTCTCTGAAGGGTGGAATGCTACTGACCCGGGGCGGCGTCGCGACCGACGGCGACTGTGTCGTGATTACAAGCGGACCGAAACTTGCGCTGCTAACGGTAAGGCTAGATAAAGACGCGCCGTCGGAGAGCAAAAAGGCACTGCGAGGACACAACCGGACCCGTCGAGGAGCGACAGCGCGTGTCGCCACAAGCTGTCCCATGATGGTGCGAGTGAGACATGGGGCCTCGAAAGGGTGGTAATCCTATTGAAATCTCATGGTTTGGCGGAGAGAGTGGGATTCGAACCCACGGTAGAGTTTCCCCTACACACGCTTTCCAAGCGTGCTCCTTCAACCACTCGGACATCTCTCCGTCTTTAAAATCAACAAGTTACAGCAAGGGGTTCACTCGAAATAACGCGATTTGTATACAACCTCCTAATGGGGCGCGATCACTTACCAGTTTTCAGTATAGCCGCCTGGTTACTGCTCGGCGAACGGGGACCCGTGCCATCTGCGAAATTGACGAGCGCAGTCTCGCGGTGCCACTCCTACCGCTGCACGCTGAACTCCACTGCGAACTGACGCGAGGGTCCAGGAAATCCCGCAAAGGCCGTGGGTGGCGTCCCGAAGGTCGCCGTGACGTACTCCGTGTTGGTGAGATTGCGGGCGTAGGCGGCGAGCGCCCAGCGACGATGACTGGGGCCGTATTCGATCCGGGCGCCCAGCAGCCCATACGGACTCTGTCGCTGGATGCTGTCATTGAACGGTGTGTAGAAGACCGTCGACTGCGCCGTGGCGTCTGCGACGACCGCCAGTCGACTTCCTGCCCCGATGTCTCCAGACCACTCGATCCACAGGCGCCCGGCCGATGCCGGCGCATTGTTCAATCGGTTGCCTGCCACGTCACCGGTGGCGCCGCCGAGCCCAACCGCGATGTATCGATCATAGGTGGCATCAAGCCAGGTCACGTGGCCCCCCGCTTCGACGCCGCGGCCGATCCGCGATGTGTGTTCGACCTCGACGCCGCGAATCGTGGCGGCGGCGGCATTGCGAATGTCCACAACCCCCGGCGCGATCGGGGTCTGCACCTGCAGGTTGGTGTAATCCATGACGAAGGCAGACACGCCGAATCTGGTCCGGCCGTCCCTGACCGCGCCTTTCCAGCCGCCCTCATAGCTCCACACCCCTTCCGGAGCGTAGCCGCGGCCCGCCGTGGACAACGGGTTGAAGCCGCCGCTCTTGAAGCCTCGTGTTGCCGACACGTACCCGAGTGCGTCATGCGGCAGCTTCATCTCGAGGCCGATCTTCGGCGTCCAGGCGCTGTGCGTCACGGAATCGGAATAGCCATACACCGAACCGAGAACCGCCTGGTCCGGAACATCAAGGCTGTAGCGGCCTCCGGCGTTGTCGATCTCCTTCCGCTCGTGTGTATAACGAATGCCAGCGGTCGCCGAGAGCCGGGACGTCAGTGCCATGGTCGCCTGTCCGAAGGCCGCACGGCTGGCCGCATCGACACGAGGGTCGAACCGAATCTGGGATCGGGTCGGCGGCTGATCAATCCAGAGGGTCTGGTGATCGGCTTCGTCGAAGAGAAAGACACCACCGACCCAGGTCAGCCCGGCCTGCTGGTGCGATATCGTGATCTCCTCCGACAGTTGATGCTGCCCCTCGTCCTGATGCGTCGTCAGCACATCGAGTTCGGGTACTGTCGGAGTCCACCACGAACTCGCGGTCCAATCGTCGAAACGCCGTCAGGCTGACCAGCGTGGTAGACGGCGTGAGCGCCAGCGTCAGACGCGCGCTCGCGCCGTAATGCTGCGTGCGATTCCACGCGGACGCGGAGGACCGAACGTCGTGAAAGTCGGGTGGGTTGTCGACCTCGAATCCGGGCTTCACCACCAGCACCTTGTTGTAGGTGAGTGGCTCGCCACTCTGACGATCGACGTCGCTGGACAGCAGCAGGCTCGTCCGGCGATCGAAGACGAGGCGTAGCTGGCCTCGTGCCGTGGTGGCGTCATCGCCGCCAAGAGGATTGTCAGGATGTTCGAGATCGCGGACGTAGCCGTTCCGGACGCCCCGCGCGAACGCGAACGCCCCCATGACCCTGTCGCGTTTGAGCGGGCCGCTGATCCGCGCGTTGGCGCGAAGGGCTCCGAAGTTTCCGGCGGTGAACCCGGCGGCGGCCTGGAGGACATTGGTTGGCGGTTTCGGTATCAGATTGATCGCCCCCCCGACTGCATTGCGTCCGTACAAGGTGCCTTGCGGGCCCCGAAGCACTTCGATGCGCTCCAAGTCGAGGAACTGCGCGAACGCCATCGTCGGTCGAGCGAGGTAGACGCCGTCGAGATACATCGCCGAACTCGGATCCGACCCGGCGAGCAGCGTGCTCGCCCCAATCCCGCGGATCGTGAGCTGACCCCACCCCGTGTTCTGGGAGAACGTGACTGACGGAGCGAGCGCCGGCGTGTCGCTGATAGTCTGCGTCCCCAGGCGGGCGATTTCAGCGCTAGAGACGGCGCTCACCGCCATGGGGACCGACTGAAGGTCGCGCTCACCCCCCTTCGTGGCCGTGACAATCGTCTCTTCGAGGATGGCGACGCGCAAGGCGAGGGAGACGGTGACCCGCTCGCCCGCCAGCACTCGCACCGCACGACGCGCGCGCTCGAACCCGCTCAATTCCGCGGATATCTCGTAGTCGCCATCCGGGACGTCTGAGAACGCGAAGTCGCCTGCGGCATCGGTGGCCACCATCCGGACCACGACACCCCGAATCGTCACGCGAACACCCGCGATCGGGGCTCCAGTCTGATCACCGATGGAACCGACCACCGCTGCCCCGGATTGTGCGGCCGCAGGACCAGCCAGGCCGAAGACCATCAGTGCGATAGCCAGCAAAGTCTTCATGGTTCGAGGGGAGATGTATATCCTTGCACGGAGCCAGACCGTGTCGCGTCCCCTACCCAGCAGCGTGAGCAAAGCCGGCCCCGGTCGGAGATTCCTACGGCTCGTACTGACGGGCTTGCTCGCGCTGTTGCATCTCCTCAGCGGGGCCCCGAGCGACGCCCAGCCGGCGGTCCGCCAGGTGCTGATGCTGCAATCGTTCGACCGGGGGACGTTCCCGGTTGACCAGTTCACCAACAACTTCCGCATCGAACTGGTCCGGCGCGCGCCGGAGCCTGTGAACGTCGTGCAGATCGTGGTGGGGCCAACAGGGTTTGTCGGTGCGCCAGAACAAGTGGTGGTCGACTACATCCGATCCTCCTTCCTTGACCGTCCGAAGCCGGACCTGGTCGTCGCGGTCGCCGGCCCGGCCGCGGTCTTCGCGCGCAGATTTCGACAGCAACTGTTTCCCGACACGCCGATCCTGTTCGCGTCCGTCGATCGACGGTTTCTCGATGACGCTCCGCTGGGAGACAAGGAAGCCGCGGTCGCCGTCGACAACCAGTTTTCGCGGACCATCGAGACCATTCTCCAACTGCGGCCTGAGACCACGCAGGTATTCATGGTGATGGGGTCTGGCTCACTCGGCCGGTTCTGGCGTCGTGAACTCGAGAGCGAGTTCGGTCGATTTCACGACCGGCTGACCTTTGTGTGGTCCAATGATCTGTCCCTTCAGGAGATCCTGCGCCGCTGCTCGAGCCTTCCGGAACACTCGGCGATCCTGTATGTCTCGTTCGGCACCGACGCGGCGGGGGCCGCGTTCCCGGACGAGCAATTGTTCGCCGAGCTTCGCGAAGCGGCGAATGCCCCCCTATTTGGCGGGCAGAGTGTTTACCTGGGACACGGAATTGTCGGCGGATCACTGCTGTCCATCGACGAGATGAGTCGCGACACGGCCGATGTGGCTGTTCGGCTGTTGCACGGCGCGGCGCCGACGAGCATCGACGTACCGGTGCGGCTTCCCGGGCAACCGACGTTCGACTGGCGCGAGCTCCAACGGTGGAGCATCCCCGAGAGCCGGTTGTCGCCAGGGAGTCTCGTGCGCTATCGCACTCCGAGCCTGTGGAGCGCCTACGGAACACCGTACTGAGCGCCATGGGCGTGCTGGCCATTCAATCACTCCTGATCATCGGACTGCTCTATCAGCGCCGCGCCCGACGACGGGCCGAACTCGAGAGCCGGAACAACCTGGCGCTCGCCGCCGACGCCAGTCGTCGCCTCACGATGTCGGCGTTGACGAGTTCGATTGCCCATGAACTCGGACAACCGCTCAGCTCGATGATCCACAACGCCCAGGCGGGTCGGATGATGCTCACCGCCGATCGGGCGACGCCCGGCACGATGGGTGAGATCCTCTCCGACATCGAGACCGAAGGCATCCAGGCCACACAGATCATCGATCGCCATCGGACCATGCTCCGAGGCCGTCAACTGGACACGAAACCGAGCGACCTCCACATCGTCATCCATGAGAGTCTTGCTCTCGTCGCTCACGACCTGAGGACGCGGCACATCGAGGCCAGCGTCAACCTGTCATCGAGTCCGTGCATCATCACCGGCGACGAAGTGCTCTTGCAGCAGGTGATGGTGAATCTGCTGGTCAACGCCATGGACGCGATGGCCGAGACCCCTCCGATGCGTCGGCGCGTCACCATCAGCACCGAAGTCAGAGCCGCCGATGTCGCGGTCTCGGTGCGCGATGCGGGAAGCGGCTTGCCGCCGGAGATTGACGGCGCGCTGTTCACACCATTTGTCACGACCAAAGCGCACGGCCTCGGGATCGGACTCACGATTACGCAGACAATCGTCGAGGCGCACCGTGGCAGCATCGATGCCCGCAACAATCCCGACGGGGGAGCCACATTCACTGTTACCCTGCGCCGCAGCGGAACACAGGAAATCCAGTCAGGCCGCGCGAGTGTGGCGTGACGTTGCCCAAGCGACCACGCGTGCTCATAGCCGAAGATCACCCTGGAGTGGCGAAAGCCATCTGCCGGCTGCTGGCACTGGAGTGCGACATCGTGGGAAACGTCGCCGACGGCCGCGCCGTGCTAGACGCCACGCAACGACTCCAACCGGACGTGGTTGTGGTCGACCTCAACCTGCCTCACGTCCACGGATTCGATGTTTGTCGTCAGATCAAGCACGACAACCCAGACGCGAAAGTCGTCGTGTTCTCGGCGATGAACGACCCGGACGTCAAACAACGATCCATCGAGGCCGGAGCATCGGCCTTTGTGTGTAAAGGGACGGGCGACCTGCTGTCGACCGTCAAACGGCTGTGTGACGACCGAGGTTGAGTGAGGTGCTGGGCGACAGGCGGGAGGAGTGTTGAGGAAAAGGCGGAAGGGCAGTCGCGTTGCCGATGTCTCGACCGATCACTCGCATCACGAAGCGCGATCGTTGTCACGCGCGAGAGAATTACCGACGAATATCACGGAGCACGAGAGCAAGTGCGGTTCAGAACTGTGTAGAAACCGTGTAAGGTCCCCTCGAAACGGCCAACAAATACGGACGTTTACGGGTTCACATCGAGAAGCATTCTGCAGCGGGAAGTCGTTGAACCGATTGCGCGTAGAGGTGTTTCGGTATCACTCGGGGAGCGTCGCCGGATTCGATTTCCAAGCGTGCTCCTTCAACCACTCGGACATCTCTCCGTATTTAGAATCAACTAGTTGCGAGCTTCCCCAAACTGCGGTGACGTTTACAAGGGATTCGTTGACGGGTTTCGAGGCGGTCCTACATGGGCTTCGAGCAGTAGCAGGGGCCCGATGAATCTCGAGGCGTTACAGCACGTCGCCCTGCGAATCTCGGCAGAGCGCTCTGCCGAGAGCGTACTGCGGCACATCGTCGACGGCCTGATTCAGCAGCCGGGTGTGGCACTGGCGCGGGTCTGGGTCACGCGTCCCGGAGACGTCTGTGCGGCGTGCCACATGCGACCGCATTGTGCGAATCAGACTGCCTGCCTGCATCTCGCGGCCAGCGCCGGTTCGTCCCTCGCCGGCGAGCCGTGGGCGCGAACGGATGGCCGCTTTCGGCGGATTCCGATCGATGCCCTGAAGGTTGGCGCGATTGCCACTGGGGGCGCCGGACTCCTGCTGACAGATCCGTCGTCGGACCTCTGGGAGCATCCCTCGTGGGTCCGCGATCAACACATCCAGAGCTTTGCCGGGCAGCCGTTGACCTATCAGGATGAAACCCTCGGCGTGCTCGCCATCTTCCGACGTCAGCCGATCGATCAAGACGAATTCCGCTGGCTGCGTATGTTCGCCGATCAAGCGGCCGCCGCGCTGGCCAGTGCGCGGGCGTTCTCTGAGCTGATTCAGGCCAACGACAGGGTTCGGCAAAACGAACGAGAGCTCCGGCTGTTGATCGACTCGCTCCCGCACTCGGTCGGTGCGATCCGGGCCGACGGCCACGTCTACTACATCAACAAAGCGGGACTGCAATACTTGGGGCGAACCCTGGATGAGCTCACGGGCGCCGAAGACCAACTGGAGGCGGTGTACTCGCCGGATGACGTCGATACCGTAAGGGCCACGATCGGTGACGCGCTCCGCCGTGGTGTGCCGTGCGAGCTGGAAGCGCGAGTCCGGCGGCACGATGGCGAATACCGATGGCACCAGGTCCGCTATGAGCCTGTTCGCGACGAAGAGCAGCGCGTGGTGCGTTGGTACGGCACCGGGGTGGACATCGACGATCGCAAGCGCAGTGAAGAGCGGCTACGCACCGAAAACGTCGCTCTGCGTGAAGCGATCGATCACGTCGCAATGTTCGAGGAGATCGTCGGCACGTCCTCGGCGCTGCGCGCTGTTCTGGCGCAGGTCTCGAAAGTCGCGCCAACCGATTCGACCGTGCTCATCACCGGTGAAACGGGCACCGGCAAGGAACTGATCGCTCGCGCGATTCACAAGCGGTCGAGGAGGTCTTCGCGCTCGTTCGTCAGCGTCAATTGCGCGGCGATCCCGGTCTCGCTCATCGCATCAGAGCTGTTCGGACACGAGAAAGGCGCGTTCACCGGCGCCATCGAGCAGCGAATCGGCCGATTCGAACAGGCCGAAGGGGGCACGATCTTTCTCGACGAGGTCGGCGATTTGCCGGCCGAGACGCAGGTGTCTCTGCTCCGTGTCATCCAGGAACGGGAGTTCGAGCGGTTAGGCGGGCGCCGTGCCATCCGGGCGGACGTGCGCATCATCGCCGCGACGAATCGGGACCTCCGCACGGCGGTCGATTCCGGCGCCGTGCGATCCGATCTCTTCTACCGTCTGAACGTATTTCCTATCGCGATGCCGCCGCTGCGTGAACGCCGGGAAGACATTCCGCTCCTCGTCCATTATTTCGTCAGCCGCTTCGCTCGCAATGTCGGCAAGCGGTTCGCCACGATCGACGCGAAGAGCCTGGCGCTGCTGCAGGCCTACGCGTGGCCCGGCAACATCCGTGAGCTACAGAACGTGCTCGAGCGGGCCGTCATCGTCGCCGACGCCGACGGCGTATCGATTGATGCCGCATGGCTCCTCCGCGAGCCCGCGGCAGTCCCGTTGGCGCTCCCCGATCAACTGTCCCATCAAGAAAGAACCCTCATCGAGGCCGCGCTGCGGGAGACGCAGGGCCGCGTCTCAGGGCAATCGGGCGCGGCGGCCAAACTGAAGATGGCGTCCACGACGCTCGACTCGCGCATCAAAGCGCTCGGCATCGACAAGAACGCCTTCAAGCGCGTCTATTGAGTCGATCCTCCGCTCCCGAGATCTCGTAACAATCTCCGAAGAACGGGAACACATCGCCTGGTGACCACCTCGTTTGCAGGCACTTCGTCGCGGTCCTTGCCTTGCACACCGCTCGTCCATGGTGCTCAGGATCGATCGCACCACGAAAGGCGATTTCGTGGTCATCACGCTCAGTGGACACGTCGCGATCGATCGCCTCGACCATCTTCGGCGGACGGTGGCAGCCGAGTCCGCCCGAACGTTGATCATCGATCTCGATGACGTCGTCCAGGTCGATCGCGACGCGGTTGTCGTACTGGCGTCGTTCAAGGCGTCCGGAGTGGAGCTGCGACACTGCCCCGCGCATGTTCTGGCCTCGATAGAGAGCCTGCCAAAGGGATCAGGATGAGTTTCGGATCGCTGGTGTTCACACCCGTCGTCAAGATGCTTCAGGAGCGTCACGGCAGCCGCCGCCAATACGAGCGGATGGAACGCGCGGACAAAAGCGACCAGCGGCTGGGGGTGGTGGAACAGTCGTTCCTCGCCGAGCGTGACAGCTTCTACTGGGCGACGATAGGCGCCACTGGATGGCCGTACGTGCAGCACCGTGGCGGCCCCAAGGGGTTCGTGAAAGTCGTGGACGATCGCACGCTCGCGCTGGGCGACTTTCGCGGGAACAAGCAGTACGTCAGCACGGGGAATCTGCTGTCCGACAACCGGGTTGCGATCATCACGGTCGACTATCCCGCGCAAGCCCGTCTCAAGATCCTCGGTCGCGTGGATGTCCTGGAAGGCGAACCGGCGCAAGCGTGGATGGACCGCCTGCGAACACCTGGATACAAGGCGGTCATCGAGCGCGTCTTCGTGATCCACGTCGAGGCGTTTGACTGGAACTGCCCCCAGCACATCACGCCGCGGTACACGACGGACGAGATCCAAGAGGCGGTCCGCACGCTGGAAGCGCAGCTGCACGAGCTCGAGGCCGAGAACGCGGCCCTGCGCAGCCGGGTTGGCCCGTCACCGAAGGTATGAACGATCGGTCGCTGGTCGCCCTGCGACAGGAGGAGAGATACGTCCATGAGCACGATCACGACGACAGACGGAACGACGATCTATTTCAAGGATTGGGGCGCCGGCCAGCCGATCGTCTTCAGCCACGGGTGGCCGCTGACATCCGACGACTGGGACGCGCAGATGCAGTACTTCGGCGAGCAGGGGTTTCGTTGCATCGCGCACGACCGCCGCGGCCACGGCCGATCCAGCCAGACGTGGGACGGTAACGACATGGACACCTACGCCGACGACTTGATGGCGCTCGTCGAGGCGCTGGACCTGAAGAACGCGATCCACGTCGGTCATTCGACCGGCGGCGGAGAAGTCGCGCGCTACATCGGCCGGCACGGCGCCGGACGCGCGAAGGGGCGCATTGCGAAGGCGGTACTCCTCGACGCGGTGCCACCGTTGATGCTCAAGACCGCGGCCAATCCGGGCGGACTGCCGATAGAGGCGTTCGACGAGCTTCGCGCTGCCCACCGCGCCAATCGTGCGCAATTCTTTCTGGACGTGCCGACGGGTCCCTTTTACGGGTTCAATCGGCCAGGCGCCAAGGTCTCGGAAGGTCTGATCAGAAACTGGTGGAGACAGGGCATGATGGCAGGCGTCAAGGCCACCTACGACTGCATCAAAGCGTTCTCTGAGACCGACTTCACCGAGGACTTGAAGAAGTTCGACGTGCCGACGCTGATCATTCACGGTGACGACGACCAGATTGTGCCGATCGCCGCCTCGGCGATGCTCTCATCCAAGCTGGTCAAAGGGGCGCGGCTCAAGGTCTACCCCGGTCTCTCGCACGGCCTCTTCGCCACCCATCACGAGCAGGTCAATCCTGATCTGCTGGCGTTCTTCAACGAATAGCGGTTGCATCGGGATTCGCCATGCACGCCACCGGTGATCTCGCGCCTGCTTCACGCGCACGGGTCGTGTTGAAAGAGGCGCGTTCGATGGCGACGGTACTAATGATTCGATCGTCAGGGATGTCATCCGAACAAATGAATTGCAGGTCAGGTTCGTCGCCGAACACCTCGTCGACTCGCCGCTGACCCGCGCCGTGTGATTGCATCGACACTCATGATGAATATTCAGCACTACAAGGATCGCCTGAGCGGACTGGAGAAGGAACTGTCGGCGCGGACCGCTCGCGCAGTGTCCGAGGGGCGTCAGCAGGTCCGTGATGCCGCGCGTGATGCAGGCGATGCCAGCATCGCCGACGAAGCGGCGTCTGACGCGTTCAGTGAAGCGGACAGGGACTCCTTGGTACTGCAGCAGGTCATCGACGCGTTGCTCCGCGTGGACAACGGGACGTTCGGCCGCTGCTCCGTGGACGGCGAGCCCATCGAAGAGAAACGGCTGGAGGCCGTCCCGTGGACGTCCTATTGCCGGAGACACGCGGACGCCCTCGAGATCTCGGTAGGGGTGAAAACGCCCACGCTATAAACGGCGACCCGGCCACCAGGGATGAGGCGAGTTGTCGCGTCAGGGTAACGAATTCAAATCGCGCATTCGATAGAAGAGGCCAGAGACGTCCCGATACATCGGCAGTCTTACGTTTGCTACCGGCATCGTCCTCGTCAGCCTGGCCGTCGCCGCACAGGACCGCACGACACTGCGAGTCCCGAACGGCCTCGCGTTCACCGAAGTGAAGGGCTACGAAGGGTGGCAGGTGATTGCCCCAAGCCAGACGGAAGACGGACTGAAAGCCATTCTTGGCAATCCGGCCATGATCCAGACCTACAAGGACGGATTCCCCGACAACGGCCGCGCCGTCCCTGACGGCGCAATGATGGCCAAGATCGAATGGTCGAAAGGCAAACCCTGCGTCGCCCTACGCCGTCAACGTCCCGGGCGCGCTGAAGTCGCTCGCGTTCATGGTGAAAGACTCGCGGCGCTTTGCCGATTCGGGTGGTTGGGGCTATGGGAAGTTCGAGTACAACGCGGCTACCGATACGATGACGCCATCCGGTACCGGGTCGGGTTGCGGATATACCTGCCACACTCGGGTGAAATCGCGAGACTTCGTGTTCACGAACTACGCTCGTCGGTAGCCGCGCAGACCCAGCCGTCCCCATTGCCATTACATCCGCTGAGTCGGTGAGGCTGGACGATGTCACGATACTCGTGGTCGACGATGAGCGCGACTCTCGCGAGATGATCGCGACGGTGCTGGAGCAACAGGGTGCCGTGGTGTTGCAGACCGATTCGGCGGAGTCCGCGCTCGAGACCCTTCAGAACAGTTCGGTGCGCGTCATGATCGCCGACATTGCCATGCCGAAAATTGACGGATACGAACTGATACGACGCGTACGTGCGTCTGGCAGTCGAATCGCTTCAATCGCCGTCACCGCGTTCGCCCGATCGGACGATCGACAGACTGCGCTGGAGAGCGGCTTCTCGACGTATCTCGCCAAACCCATCGACGCGAGACAACTCGCAAGAACAGTTCGAGATCTCGTACACGTCGAAACCATGGCGTGAACGGCCAAGGGATCGCGCGGTTGTTCTGGAAGAATCTCGCCACGGCCAAGGTGATGCCACACGCGTAAGGACGGTGACCAGTCCGCCGCTGCCTGAAATCCAGCCTCCGCGACCCGCGTAAAATGACGGGCGATGCGCCCCGTTCTCTGCAGTCGGCACGCGTGCGCCGATCCCCATGCGCAGGAGAGGGATCAGAATCTCTCGTCACTCGTGATTATGTTGTTCTGACGCTTGGCACTCCTCGCCGCATCCTCTCGAACCGGCGTCCGAGCCCGGATCGTGGTGCCACCTGCTGCTTGCGAGTCGATGAACAGCTCCCCGCCAACCAGTTTCAGGCGCTCCCTCATGCTCGTCAGGCCCAGGCCGAAACCATGGGTCGCCGCCGCAACGTCGAAGCCGACACCTTCATCGCGAACGGTGAGCTCGACGGTGTCGCCGGTTCCGCGAAGACGAACCTCGATGTGCTCGCACCGGCTGTGCCGAACGGCGTTGTGCAGGGCTTCTTGGAGAACCCGGAAGAGGCAGAGCGACACGTCAGGCGAGACACTGGCCGGGACGTCGTCGACGTGGAGATCGATCCCGACCCCCTTCTGATCGCTGAGTCCTTGACAGAAGCTGCGCGCCGCGGACTCGAGCCCCACATACACCAGATTGGGTGGGTGGAGCTGGTGTGACAGCGCCTGCACATCAGCTGCAATCTCCGAGAGCTGCTTCTGACACGTGTCGAGCGAGAGGCGTGCGGCGTCAGGCGAGGAATCCGACAGCAGGTCTTTCAAGGGGGCCATCGTCACCGCCAGCAACGCAAGTCGTTGACCGATGTCGTCATGCAGGTCTCTGGCAATCCTGGTGCGCTCGGCTTCCTGCGCGTCGAGGAGTCGCCCGTTCACGTTGGATAATTCTTCCTCCGCGTGCTTCCTCTCCGTGACGTCCTGAACTGTGCCCCGCAGTCCCGTGATGTCACCTGTGGAATCTCGCTCCACCTCTCCACGCGCCGTCACCCAACGGTGCGACCCATCGCCGCAGATCATCTCGAGAAGGAGTTCGTAGGGTGCGCCCGTCTGAAGGCTCGTCTCAACCGCAGACCGCAGCCGCCCCCAGCTCTCGGGACTATAGAGCTGTGGGTGTTGTTCGTAACTCACGGCCGGTAAGCTGGGATGGCGGGCAGCAAGGCGGAAGAGCTCCTCCGACCACGTGACCTTTCCGCTCGCCCGGTCCCAACGCCAGCTGCCCACCCCCGCGAGGCGCTGGGCCTCCTCGAGCTCCATCTGCTTGCGCCGCAGCAACTCTTCGGCGTTCTTGCGTTCCGTGATATCCCAGTTGATGCCAAGCATCCGCTGCGGCGTACCAGCGGAGGAGTAGTAGAACTGCCCTTTGGCCGAGACCCAGCGCAGTGTGCCGTCCGTCCGCAAAACGCGGAACTCCGCCGCATACGGTGCCCGGTTCTCCAGTGCGTTGTCGATGGCCTGCTGGACCGCCATACGATCGTCAGGATGCAAATAGCGACGAAAATCATCGATGGTGCTGACGAAGACGTTGGACGGAATGGCGAACATGGTCCACAGGTCGCCAGACCAGGAATGTCGGTTCGTCTCCAGATCCCAGTCCCAGCTGACGCACTTGCCCGATTCCATCGCCAAACGGAGGCGATCGTTGGCAAAATTGCGCTCGGCTTCAGCGCGACGGAACTCTGTCACATCGACGCACGTGCCGATATACCCCGCGAACGCTCCGTTGGAATCGAACAGCGGCCCGGCGTGGTCCACAACCGTCCGATACTCGCCGCTATGGCGGCGTAGCCGATAGTCGACGATGAACGGTTCACGATCATCGAAGGCACGACTGTATGTGTCGAGACGATGCGGAAGATCCTCGTCGTGTACGCTCTCCGTCCAGCCATCCCCGACCTCGAGCTCGAGAGGGCGACCCGTAAAATCGAGCCACGCCTTATTAAAATACGTGCAGCGCTTGTCGGTGCCGGATACCCAGACGAGTAGCGGGAGTCTGTCCGCCACCACCCGTAACAGTTCGTTGCTGTGCCCGAACGACGTCGTGAGGGCGTCCATGCTCATCCTGGGTGGTTGATGCGCGGACTGTACGACGCGCCTACGGTGACTGCGCTGTGCGCGTCGCAGAGTGTCGGAAAGTGAAGGCCGGCTTCTGAGCGCGCGAAGCAGTCCGTCGGTATGACGCACACGGTGGAGAACGGGAACGGATGTGTCAGTTCATCCCAGATCCGTTCGAGCGCCAACGCCGCTTCGAATTCGCCGCGTCGCCAGAGCGCGACCGTCAGGTCGGCGACGATCGTCAGGCGACTTCGTGGCCCGTTTGGGGCAGACAGGCGCAACCGGTCGAAGGCGTAGATCATCTCCATGAGGCGCTCCTGGTCGGGAGTCCCGTCACGCATTACCTGTGACAAGGCCACTGCGGAGTCCTGCTCCACGTACTGTCCGCCGTCCGCCAGTAGTGGGAGGTTGCTGTGCCGCGCTCGCAGGCGCCGGGCGATGCCGACGCGGGTTGCTTCGCAGGTAGCCACGACGACCGGATCCCCCGACCGCAGCGTGGGTCCGACAAGCTGACACACGTCTTCCAGAAAGCGGTCGTTCTCGGTATGTAAGACGAGTGTGTGCCGCATGGCAGCGAGCGATCGTAACGAGGCGAGGGATGGCACGAACAGACGATCCGCCAGCGCGTGCTCGATCGCGCTGCTCAGATCCACGTGGATGCGCGACTTCAGTACATACCCGTGGGCACCAGCGTTGAGTGCGGCCGCGACGATGTCGTCCATGCCGTGCATCGTGCAGAAGACGACCCGAGTATCTTGCAGATCTCGTCGGAGGAGCTGAAGCGTCTGAAATCCATTGAGCTCGGGCATGGACACGTCCAGCACAACCACCTCGGGCCGGAGTTCCTTGGCCATCTCCAAGGCCTGACGCCCGTCGCTCGCAAGGCCGACGACGTCACACGCCGCGTCAAGAAGATCGCGGGCCGCTTCCAGGAACGCGAAGTGATCATCCGCGACGAGGACGCGGGGTTTCAGTCGCTGCGTAGTGTTCAAAATCCGGGATTCCCCCATTGGGGAGGCGCTGAAGGACGCATCGTATGCGCTGGTAGACGCATGATTATATCGAGCCTGCCGAGAGACTTCTGGACGATCGACCACGCGGCAGCTGAGGAGTGCTGATCCCGTGACCTCGCTCCCCAGCCGGCGCTCGCTCTCCTGAAACGTCGTGAGTGAAGACGATCGAAGCGTATCGGACAGGGCACGGAACGGATGATGGGCTGCATCGCCGTCGGTGAACCGACCGGGGAGACCGTGAGGGTGCGCGGCGAAGCCGACTCGCGTCGGCCTCTTCATTACGAACAGGTGCCGATCACGCGCTTGATTTCGGTCACCGAGAACCGCTTGGGCGCCGGTTCGTTGGGCTTGGCGGCTTGAGCGGCGGCGAGGCCCGTTGCCGGTGCCGGTGCGGGGGATTCGATGGGGCGCACGACTACTTCGAGCCGTTGGCCCACGTGCGCCTTCAGCGCGTCGGCGTCCAGTCCTTGCTCGCTCAAACCCGACACCGGCCGCAGCTCGTAGGATTCCTTTTCGCCCGACGTGGCCACGGCACCTGTTTCGGCCGCTCGACCCGGAGTCGGCTGGTCGATGGACACGGCGTCCGTCAATTTGAAGGTGGGTGTTGCCTCGCTACCTGCCGTGAGGCATCCACTCATCACGGAGACATTGTGCGCCGGTTCTGCCGTCGGAGTCGGCGCCGGCTGTTGCTGCGCCGCGGGCGCAGCGATGCACCAGGCGATGGCAATGGCACTTCCGAGAAGGGTCTTCTTCATGTCATCCTCATTCATCGGAAGCGCGCCGCGTGTCGGTCGTGACATCGCCGCTCCCACTCCCGTGAGACGCATACCCCGTGCCTTGAAAGCGTAATGCGTGCAAGAGCTTGGACTCCGCAGCTGGGCTCGAACACTCGCGGGATGGCTGTCTGGCAGGAGAATCAGCTACCGCGTCTTCGCTGTTCCGTTTCCGTGCCTTCGCTTGCGCGACACGCTCGGGCAGTTTTACGCACCACTCTGCTCTGCTTCCTGTCGCCGACGCGGTCGATTTGGAATGCGACGCGTGCGACCGAGTCACAGCTCGTCGGTAATCATTCGGTTTGGCTGGTGCCCGACGCCTAGCGGGAACCCACGTTCATCCCGCATCCTCCAACGCGGATGGTTGGCCCGACCGCCCGTTGATGGAAGTTTGGCGGCAACGGCCATGCGCGTGCATCCGACAAACGAGCGGACATCAACCGCTGGCCTGATTCGACACTCCGGTCACCTGCTCCGGTGCCGTACAAATCGCAGTCTTGTCGGACTCTTCCTATCTGTGGGCATTCATGGCGTTGATTGGATATCACTGTTCGCACGAGCAGTTTCCTCCGAGCGAACTCCTTTTCCTGGTGTCACTCGCACATCGTGTGGGGTTTCGAGCCGCCATGTGCTCGGATCACTTTCATCCGTGGAGTGAGCGGCAGGGACAGAGCGGATTCGCCTGGAGCTGGCTTGGCGCCGCGATGCAGGCGAGCCCGTTGCCGTTTGGCCTCGTCAATGCCCCGGGACAGCGGTATCACCCGGCGATCGTCGCGCAGGCGGCAGCGACGCTTGTCGAGATGTTCCCGGGGCGCTTCTGGATAGCCCTGGGCAGCGGGCAGCTCTTGAACGAGCACATCACCGCCGACGCGTGGATTCCGAAGAAAGAACGTCAAGCACGGCTGCTCGAGTGTGTCGAGATCATCCGCAGGCTGTGGGCGGGAGAGACGGTCACGCACCATGACCGCGTGCGAGTCAGTCACGCGAAGCTCTACACACGCGCGCAGGAGCCGCCGGCAATCATCGGTGCGGCGGTCTCTGCGGACACAGCGGAGTGGGTCGGGAGCTGGGCGGACGGATTGATCACCGTCGTCAAGCCGCATGAAGAGCTCGCGAACGTGGTCGACGCTGCGCACGGCGAGTACCTGAAGCTGCGTCGTTCGATCAGCGACGGGCGGGTGTTCGACGCACCGCGGCAGTCGTTCAAGCGATACCTTGCCGGGTAGGAAGTTTTTCCTTTGTGCATGATGGTGTGCGCCACGTAAGTTGTGGCGCACCCCTGCTTGACGACGGTGGCGGTGAGACTGCGCACCATCGGAGTGCCGAACCGCGTGCATCACCGGGCCTCCGAGGCGCGGGCGGTCACGTGCTGACAGCTGGTGCAGTTGCACGTCTCGCCGCAACTGCAGACGTCGCCGCACTGACACGAAGCGGTCGGCGCCGGCGCTGAGTTCTGGCAGCCGCAGCTGCAACGGGTCCCGACGCAGGTCTCGCATCCACAGGCATTCGATTGAGTCGTCATGAGAAGCTCCTTTTCTGAGGTTGACGTCATGTCAACGAAACGGAGTCTCTCATCCGGACAGCGATCGGGGATTGGATCGAGCAGCTATTGTCGTTGAACGAATCGGCTAATCGGCCGGTCTCCGTTTTAGAATCAGGGTTGGCGCGAACGGGCGCCGCTTGCGATGACCGCTCGAGTCAACGCACTGCCAGGAGCAACCACGAAGACCCTCTCCCCTCCACCGTCGGCCGATACCCACGACGTCCGCGAAGTGCGCGGCATGCTGCATGGACTCGAGCAGCTGGGCTACGATCTCGACGCGCTGCTGGCCTCGGCCGGCCTTCAGCGACGAGACGTCGAGGATCCTGACGCGTTCCTGTCGCCGAAGGCCTGTGCCACGGTGTTCGAGAACGCCCATCGTGAACGGCGTGTGAAGAATCTGGCGCTGCAGCTCGCTCAGCGCACGCCCGTCGGGGCCAATCCGTTGCTCGACTATCTGCTGGTCACGTCCGATTCCGTCGGACAGGGACTCGACCGCCTCACCAGATATCTTCGCCTCGTCAACCCGAGCATCGGCCTTGCCATTCGACGAGAGTGCAGCCCGGTGCGAGTGGTGGTCGAGCGCTCACAGGCGCCGCTCTTCACCGAATTGACGCTCTCGTTGTGCGTGATTCGGTTTGCGCGTGAGACTGACGGCGATTTCAGAGCGGCGTACGTCAGTTTCACCCACGAACCCGATGACATCATCGAATATGCGAAGGTCCTGCGATGTCCCATCCGCGCGCGGGCATCGTGGAATGGCGTCGCCGTCGCAACGCGCACGCTCGAGATCCCGCTCAGACGCCGGGACCCGCTGCTGCGAAGCTGGCTCGATCGTCAGGCCGCCGCGATTCTCGCCCGTCTCCCGGCCGGCGGCGACCCGTGCGACGAGGTGCGCAGCGTCCTCTCGGCGCAAGTCACCGCCGGCGAGATGACAATCGACGCGGTGGCGCGGCAGCTCTCGACAACTCCTCGCACGCTGCAGCGTCGCCTCGCACGCGGTGGGACGTCGTTCGAGGCTTTGCGCAACGATACGAGACGACAGGCGGCGGAGCTGTATCTGAGTACGACGACGCTGACGATTGCCGAAGTGACCTACTTGCTCGGCTACTCGGAGCCAGCCGCGTTTCACCGTGCCTTCAGACGCTGGCACGGTACGACGCCGCAGGCCTTTCGTGCGCAGGCGGCCTTGTCTTCCAAGAGCGGACGATGAACATCACGATTCTCGACGACTATTTCGATACGCTGCGAACGCTGCCGTGTTTCCGGAAGCTGGATGGACACGACGTGACGATCTGGACCGACCATGTAACCGATGTGCCTGTGCTCGCTGACCGGCTCAAGGACACCGAAGTTGATGTGTTCGAACAGATCCTGGCGTACGCCGACGGTCGTCCGATCAACGTCGTGAATCCCGCGGTACTCCGACGATAGCGGCCGCGAAGAGACGGCCGCTTCCGCGACACCCTTGTGGCGCCTGGGGTCAGCGGATTGTCGTGCGGAATCATCGTCTGTCGGGCATGGCCGAGACATCATGCGGCCATGGACATCGACCTGGTGCTGACACCGACGACCGGACCGATCGACGACCCGTTGCACGGCTTTGTGCGCGGCCTGCCGCCGGGAGCGTGCGTGACTGTGCGCGCACGGATGCGCGATGCGCGCGACCTGCCGTGGGCATCGCAGCTGACGCTCACCGCTGGAAATGACGGCGTGGCGACCATCGATGTTGACCACTTGATCGCATCCCTGACGCTGAGCCCGAATGCTGTGCGCCGTCCGTTCGACATCACCAGCACGTTGCCGCTGGTCGTGGAATTGACGGTGGAATATGGCGGCACCGTCGCGACCGCGGCCGAGGTCCGGCGGCTCTTCGTTGCTGACGACGTGCTGACAAGGCGTGTGCATGAGCGAGGTCTTTCAGGCGTGCTGTTTCAGCCGGCGTCGGCTCACCCGAAGCCGGCCGTCCTCGTCCTTGGCGGGTCGTCTGGCGGGCTGGCCTGGGCGTCCCAGGTGGCCGCTCTGCTGGCGCGGCGCGGCTTTGCTGCCCTCGCGCTTGCGTATTTCGGTGTCGACGAGCTGCCGCCTCAGCTCGTACAGATTCCGCTGGAATACTTTGTTGCCGCCTTCGAGTGGCTGATCGCCCAATCCGACGTACGAGCGGATGCTCTCAGCGTCGTCGGTATTTCGCGTGGCGCCGAATTGGCGCTGACACTTGGCTCCCGCCTTCCGTACCTGCGATCTGTCGTTGCCTACTGTCCGAGCAGCGTGGTCTGGAGCGGACTATTCGGTGATCGCCCGAGCGATCTGCCGGCCTGGACGGCGAACGGCCGATCGATTCCGTTCTTTTCGCTCATGACGCCGGTACTCTCGCCGGTGCGGGATCAGGCGTTCTCCAAATCGCCGGTGCCGCTCGCGCCGATATTTGACGCGGCGCTCGCGCGATCGCTTCCGGCTGACGCCTTCATTCCCGTCGAACAGACGAACGGTCCGATTCTTCTGGTGTCGGGAGATGGCGACGCGATGTGGCCGGCCTCACGCATGGCACACCAGATCATGGAGCGACTGGCGGCTCACGAACATCCGTTTCCTTCACGTCATGTTCACTACCCGAATGCCGGTCACCTGATGCGCCCACCCGGTGCACCGACGAGCGTGCTCGACGGCAAGTTCGCATTGGGCGGCACACCGGCGGGCCAGGCGGCCGCAAATCGGGCGGCGTGGCTGGAGACGGTGGCGTTTCTCCTGGAGAGTCCGGGACCGACATCACCCATCGACGGAGCCACCACCGCGGAGAGCTGGGCATGACGCTGACATGGTGGCAGGTGCTGCTCGCCGGTCTGATCGCGACGGCATCGATGGACGTGCTGAGTATGGTTGCCATTCGAGTACGGTTGATCGCGCCGCTACCGCCGAACCTGATCGGCCGTTGGTTCGCCTCCGTCGCGCGCGCTCATCCGCTGCACGATGACATCGCGCGCTCGACTCCGAGCCGGCACGAGCTCCCGGTCGCCCTCCTCGGGCACTATGCGATCGGCGTCTTCCTGACCGCGCTCTTCGTTATCATGGCGAAGCGCGTCGGCTCGCCGGTGAGCCTGTCCCCCGCGCTGGCCTTCGGCGTGTCCACGAACGTATTCCCATGGCTGGTGATGTTTCCGGCGATGGGATACGGCTTCTTTGGTGCGCACGGCCCTCCGGGGACGCGGTTGCTGGTGAGCAGCCTGGCCAGTCACGCGTTCTTCGGACTGGGTATCTGGATGGCTTTGCAGATCACGCCGCTCCTATGAGCGGGTGGTCAGCCAGAACACAGTCGGCGCGGTGCCACTCTCTTTGACAGCGTTCTGCAAAGGTTCGTGGAGCACGAAGTGGAGTGCTCCGCCCGGGGAGCGACTCAGGATCCGGCGGATCGAAGTCTCGTGACAGCTTCAGATCCAACACTGTCTGGCTGCCGCCGAACGTCGAACGCACACTGCTCAATCAGAGCGCCGAACTCCGGCTGCCCCCGATAGGGGTCCCATTTGCAGTCGACGGTGACAAACGCCAGATGCACGTCGCGAACCGCGACCGCACGGCCCAGCCATTCATAGACCTGGCGATCATGGCCGAGCCCGGCGTGCACGAGTGCCATCGCGAACGGCGGAACGTAGCGAATCCGCGAGAGATCCTCCAGCATCGACAGGACCTCCCGGGCGGCAGCTGTCTGGCCGGACTTGGCGAGACAGTAGCCCCGCAATCCCACCGGCTTGCTGTTGCCGTCGGACAACCGCGACGCCGTCGCCAAGGCATCGAGTGCGACGTCAACGTCGCCGAGTTGCTCGCAGGCCTGCCCGAGCATCATGTGCCCGACCCAGAACTCAGGATCGATGGCGATGGCCCTGCGCGCGCGCTGCCTCGCCGCCTGGAAGTCGCGGGCCTGGAACGCCACCTGCGAAGCCATGGCATGGTGCAGGGCACTCATCGGCTCGAGCGTGCAGGCCTGTTCCATGTAGCGCCATCCCTCGTCATGGCGTCCCAGCTGCGACAGGATATGACCCAACATCGTATGAGACCAGGCGTTGCTGGGATCGAGCGCGATCGCCTGACGATGATGATCGGCAGCGCGCAGCCAATCCCAGTCGAAGAACCAGCAGATTTGCCCCGCCACCGTGTGGCTCTCTGACAGCTGCGGGTTCGCCTCCATCGCACGCTGCGCGGCGTCGCGCGCCCGCGGCCACATCACCAGCGGCTCCGCGTCACCGTTGATTGGCGCGGATGCTAACGCCTCGGCGATGCCGGCCCAGGCCAGTGCGTACTGCGGGTCGATGTCCGTCGCTCGAGTGTAGTAGTCGACGGCTCTTCGGGTGGTGGCGGCCGTGAGCTGATACCAGAAACGGCGACCTCGCAAGTACGCCTCATACGCGGCCGCATCGCTGCTCTGGCGTGGCGAGACCAAATGCATCTTCTGGGGAGGTAAGGGCGGGTGAATCTGCTGGATCAGGGCTGCGGCCATCTCGCGTGACACACTCGCCATACTGGCGATGTCGCGGTCATACGACTTCGACCAGACCTGCACTTGATCGGCAACCCGATTCAGCGTGTAGCGAATCCGCAGGGTCGGACCATCCACGCGCAGGGACCCCTCGACAATGAATGGTGCGCGCAGTTGCGAGCCGATTTCCCCGAGCGACTTGGTCGCAATTCTCTCGATGGGGTGCAGCGAGTCGCGTGAACTGACCGGTCCGACAGGAGGGAACCCTGCACTGGTGTCGCTCGATGCCAGCGCGAGCGGCGCCGCCGCAGCGAGTGATCCGACCCGATCGAGTCGTGCGGACGCCACGGTCCCTTTCAAAGGCCGGCTCGAGGGCACATACGGCGACCCTTGCAACCAATTTCCAATCTGCCATGAGACGATCACCGGTTCGGGCAACGCGACGCACTTGGGCCGGTATGCCCTGGCGATCGATGAAACGGTGGATTTGTCGAAAGGCGAGGCGACAGGAACCTTTGTCTTGACCGCAGCCAACGGGGACACCGTGTCGGGGACCTTTGACGGCAAAGCGCAGCTGGGACCACAGGTCACTATCGTGGAGGAGGCGACCATCAAGGGAGGGACCGGGCGTTTCGCAGGTGTCGGTGGCAGTTTCGTGATCGACCGTGTGTTCGACCCAGTCAATACAAGGACGAGCGGCGCGATTGACGGCGCGATCTCCCTTGCCGCAGGGAGCTCGCACTGAGGGAGCACTGCCTCGCGCGACACGTGGTGGGGAGTCGCGAGGCCGAGCGCCAATCATGGCGCCGTCGATCGGCGCCAACGTTGCGTACGTGATCTTCCGCTTCACTGAGGCCGATCCTCCCAGCGAAGCCCCATTCTTCTTCGACCCCGCAGCACGGCGTGGCTGAGCGCCCGACTGTGACACGCTCAGCCGTTTCGCCGCCTTCGTGAAGCTCCGCTCTTCGGCATCGTCGAGAATGCCGAGAGCACGTTGAGCTCGTCGCGCGCCCTTTCTGAATTCCTCATAAGCCTTAGCTGACTTTCCGATCTGGCGCGGCGATCGGCTCGCCGTATCGCGGGTTGGACTGAAGGTTGAAAGGACTGCGCCATGGACATCAAGCGAGCAGGTTCGCAGCCATCCGGGAAAGGACCGCCTGACTGGTTTACAGGGACCGTACGGATCGATCCGCTCTTCCAGCCGTCCGCTCCAGCACGAACTGCCGGGGCAGCTGTGACATTCGAGCCGGGCGCTCGCACGGCGTGGCACACCCATCCGCTGGGTCAGACGCTGATCGTCACGGCGGGGGCGGGACGCGTGCAGCGCTGGGGCGGACCGATTGAAGACATTCGACCTGGCGACGTCATCTGGTTTGCAGCGGGTGAAAAGCATTGGCACGGCGCGTCGACGACGACGGCCATGACCCACATTGCCGTGCAGGAGCAACTCGACGGGAAGATGGTCGAGTGGCTGGAGCATGTCAGCGACGACCAGTACGAGGGTCGGTGATGCCGCACGTCATTGTGAAGCTGTGGACGAAGCCGGGCTACACGATGTGAGAGCGGCAGCGCGCCGCTGATTGACAGAAGGGGTGACATGCAAGGAACGGTTTTATACGGCGCCCACGACATCCGGTTCGAAGACCGGCCCGAACCGGCCATCCTCGAGCCGACGGACGCGATCATCAGCCTGCCGGCCACGTGCATCTGCGGATCAGACCTGTGGCCGTACCGCGGCATCGGCTCGTTCAAGACACCAACGCCGATGGGGCACGAATACTGCGGCGTCGTCGAGGAGGTCGGCCGCGGCGTAACCTCGCTCGAGCGCGGCCAGTTCGTGATCGGATCCTTCTTCGCCTCCGACAACACGTGTCCGCACTGCCGCCATGGGTACCAGACTTCTTGCCAGCAGGCGACGCCGGTCAACGCTGCCCAGGCACCTCGACTTCGAGTCCCGCTCGCGGACGGCACGCTGGTGGCGACGCGCGAAGTGCCCGGATGCCGATCACATCCCGAGCCTGCTCGCGCTGTCCGACGTGATGGGTACGGGCTGGTTTGCCGCCGAAGCGGCCAACGTGAAGCCGGGCGCGACGGTCGTCGTCGTCGGCGACGGCGCGGTCGGACTGCTCGGTGTGCTCTCGGCGAAGCAAATGGGAGCGGAACGGATCATTGCGATGAGCCGGCACGACTCACGGCAGCAGCTCGCCCGCGAATTCGGCGCCACGGACATTGTCTCGGAGCGCGGTGACGAAGGCGTCGAGCGCGTCAAGCAGCTGACGAGGGGTGTGGGCGCCGATTCGGTGCTCGAGTGCGTCGGGACGCAGGAGTCGATGATGCAGGGGATCAACTGCACGCGTCCTGGCGGCCACATCGGCTACGTTGGCGTGCCGCACGGCGTCGCGCTCGACGGCCGGCAATTGTTCTTCTCACACGTGCACCTGCACGGCGGTCCGGCACCGGTACGCCGGTACCTGCCGCAGCTGATCGAGCTCGTGTTCAATGGAACGATCAATCCGGGGAGAGTCTTCGATCTGGTGTTGCCGCTCGATCAAGTCGCCGAGGGCTATCGCGCGATGGACGAGCGCCGCGCCATCAAGACGCTCTTGCGCCCGTAGTGGCTCGCATCTTCATCACCGGCAGCACGGACGGGCTCGGCCGGGCGGCCGCGGGGACGCTTATCGCCGATGGCCATCGGGTCGTATTGCATGCGCGCTCGCGTGAGCGCGCGTCGGCCGTCGATGATCTGGCGGCACGGTCCGACGGGGTGGTCATTGGCGACTTGAGCAGCGCCGTTGAGACTCGACGCGTAGCGGACCACGTCAATGCGATTGGACGCATGGATGCGGTCATCCACAACGCGGCGACTTATGCCACCAAGGGACGGTCACCCACACCCGAGGGCCACGCCACCATTCTTGCGGTCAACAGCCTTGCGCCGTACATGCTCACCGCGCTCATCGACCGTCCCGACCGCCTGGTGTACCTCAGTAGCGGGATGCATCGGAGTGGTGTCACGTCGCTGCGTGACATCGACTGGACCGAGCGGCGGTGGAACGCCACCCAGGCGTACTCGGACAGCAAGCTGTATGTGACAGCACTCGCCCTGGCGGTGGCGCGGTACTGGCCCGCCGTGTTGAGTCATGCTGTCGATCCCGGCTGGGTTGCGACAAAGATGGGCGGTCCTGGTGCGCCGGACGATTTCGAGAAGGGATATCTCACGCAGACGTGGCTGGCCGTCAGCGATGATCCCGCGGTGACCGCGCGCGGCCAGTATTGGCATTATCGGCGACCGCAAGCGCCGGCGAAGGAAGCGTGTGTTCCGGGGTTCCAGGACCAGTTGCTGGCCGCACTCGCCTCGTTGACGGGCGTGCGGCTGTTCTGACGATCAGAGGAGAGAAGAAGTGCAGAAAAGGATGTTAGGTAAAAGCGGCCTCGAGGTGTCGGCCCTCGGTTTCGGCTGCATGGGCATCAGCCAGAGCTACGGACGCCCGAGCAGCCGCGAGGACGGCATCGCAATCATCCGGGCCGCTGTCGATCGCGGCGTGACGTTCTTCGATACCGCCGAAGTGTACGGTCCATACACCAACGAAGATGTGGTCGGCGAAGCGCTCCAGCCGGTACGCAGTCAGGTTGTGATCGCCACCAAATTCGGGTTCAAGATCGAGAACGGGAAGATGGCCGGCCTCAACAGCCGGCCTGACCACATCCGCGAAGTCGCCGACGCGTCGCTGAAACGGCTTCGCACGGACCGGATCGATCTCTTCTACCAGCATCGCGTCGATCCCGATGTGCCGATCGAGGAGGTCGCGGGTGCGGTCAAGGACCTCATCACCGCCGGCAAGGTCAGGCACTTTGGATTGTCGGAGGCCGGCGCGCAGACGATCCGACTCGCTCACGGCGTGCAGCCGGTGGCGGCGCTGCAGAGCGAATACTCGCTCTGGTGGCGTGAGCCCGAGCGCGAGATTCTCCCCACGGTCGAGGAACTGGGCATCGGGTTCGTGCCGTTCAGCCCCCTCGGCAAAGGCTTTCTGACCGGTACGATCGACGACAAAACGACGTTCGAGTCGACTGATTTTCGCAATGTGGTGCCGCGGTTCACGGCGGAGAACCGGAAGGCAAACCTGGCATTCGTCGACTGGCTGAAGACGTTCGCGGCGCGCAAGAATGCGACGCCCGCACAGGTCGCGCTCGCCTGGCTGCTGGCGCAGAAGCCATGGATCGTGCCGATTCCAGGCACGACGAAGCGTCATCGGCTCGACGAGAACCTCGGCGCCCTGAACATTCAGTTGAGCGATGAGGATCTTCGGGACATTGATCACGCGGCGTCAGAGATCGACGTGCAGGGTGCGCGATATCCGGAGCCCTTGCTGAAGATGGTCGGAAGGTAGGCGAGGCGTTTGGTCAGGCACGGCCCGCTTCATGCGAGCTGGCCCGTGCCGTCGACGTTGTGCCTGGTCGCGGCAAGCCGGGCTATCGCCGATCGTTCGGGTTCGACAGTTGGTCCTTCCACATATGCCCGCAGTCTCTACAGGCGTAGAGGATGACTGGCGAATCGCGGCCGGAGACGACGACGCGATCTGGCTTTCGGCACTTGGGACAGAGGCGAACAGGCGTTAGCGTAACCACCAGTACACCGTAATGCGGCTTGCGGAACAGCTTCAGTTCAAATCGAAACAGCGGGCCGAAACAGACGTGTAACGGCCGATCTTCACCTGGCCATGACCGACGCGCCGGGGCAGTACGGTTGACTTTGTAGCCGGCGAGCGTTCACACGCTTTTCGAAGCGTTTCGCAACCGGTCGATGTGTGCGTGAAGCTGCTCGATGTGCGCGCGGAGCCTGGCCCGATGCGCTTGGTGTTCGGCCAGATCCACTGGACGGCTTTGCAGGTCCTTATGCTCGCGCCGTAGCGCCTCGGTTTGGAGCTGCAGTTCCTCGTATTCCGCGGCCAGCGCCTCCTGCGAATCCACCGGGCTGAATTGTAATGCGTCACCTCATCGATTCGCCTGCTTCAGCAGCTCGTCTGATACGCGCTCAGGTTTCAGCGTGATGCTGTTGCCCCGACCCGCGGCGGCGGCTGCGTCTAGCGTGGCGAGACGTGAACTGGCTACCGGCTACCAGCTACCGGCCACCGCTAGACGTGATTCCGCAGCATGAGCTCGACCGGATGCGGCGCCAGGTAGATCTGCTCAGCGAGGTAGGGCACACCGCAGCGGCGGATGTGATGGGCAAAGAGCGTGAGTGGCACGACCAGCGGAACGCGCCCGCCGGCATAGTCGCCGATCAGCGCAAGCAGCTCCGCCCGGCTCTCGCGGTCGAGCGACTGCTTGAAATATCCGAGCATGTGCTGCAGCACGTTCGCATGGCGGCGCGGTGTGGCCATGGCCGCCAGTGCACTCATGAACTCGGTTGAATAGCGCTCCTGGAATTCGCGTCGCGCCTGGGTCTTGCCCGACGCGACAAGGCGTCCAAGCCGCTGATAGGCGGCTGGCTGGTGGGCCATCAGCGTGAGCTTGTGCGCGGTGTGGAACCGGACGACGTCGCCCATCGACCAGCGTGCAACGAACAACGTGGTGAGTCGACGATAGGCGAAGACGCGCTCGATGAAGTTCTCGCGCAGCCGCGGATCGTTGAGCCGCCCTTCTTCTTCCACCGGCAGAAGGGGAACGCGCGTGACCAGGGCGTCGGCGAACAGCCCGCGTCCTGACTTCACCGGCATGCCGGCGGCGCCATAGACCTTGACGCGCTCCAGCCCGCAGCTTGGCGAATCTTTCTTGAGCACGAAACCGCAGAGATCACCGTCCGCCAGTTCCTCGACGCGACGGCGAGCGTAGTCATGCATGCGCTCTGTCTGATCCTGCGCGGTCTTGTTGGTCACCAGGCGAATCCGGCCGTCGGCCTGCACCAGCCGCATCGATTCCCGCGGCGCGTCCATCCCGGATTCCACCTCAGGGCACACCGGCACCCAGTCGACGAATGCTCCCAGCGATTCGACCAGGAACGGATCGCGTTTGTGACCGCCGTCGAAGCGCACGCGCTGCCCCATCAGGCATGCGGAAATCCCGAGACGAATGCGCTCGGAAGTCATCGCCGCCTTCATGCTGCCCGGTCGCGAATCCAACTGAACGCGCTGGGCGGCTGCTTCGCCAGCGCGGCCGCGGTCCGTTCCGCCAGCCGCTCGTACCGTTCCGACTGACGGCATAGTTCCTCCTGTGCCCGGGCCGCCTCTCCGGTCACCGGACGGTGGGCGACATCCCACACCTTCACGAGGTGCTCGATGATCGACGCATAGTCAGCCACGGTGTAGACGTTGGCGCGTTGGGCGACGATCGAAAAGCGATCGAAGAGATCGAGATCCCGACCATCGTCCATGAACCGACCCGGCATCGTGATGGGGCCGCAGAGCATTGATCGGAAGGCGAGGACGCCGCCCGCCGGATCGCGATCGAGCACCTCGTTCATCATGCGCGTATAAAAGGTTTCGTGCCGGGCTTCTTCTCCGGCAATCACCCCGCAGATCCTGGCCAGGTTCACGTCGCCCTCTCTCGCCGCAATGCGTCCGACATTGCTGTGCGAGATGCGCGTCGCGCGCTCCTGAAACGACGTATAGACGAGCAGGTTATACGGATCGGCCCCGTTCTTCGGGTTGAAGCCGTTGGCGATCAGCGAGTGAATGGTCCGTTCGACGGCGCGCATGTGCACGCGCCCGCCGAGACGGAGGTAGGCGTTGAGCAGATCGCCGTGCCGGTTTTCCTCGGCTGTCCATCCTCGCAGCCACCGTGCCCACGGAGCAGGACTGTTGCCCTCGTCGTCCCTGACCAGGCCATTGAGCGACATGGAATAACTGGGCAGCGCTTCTTCCGTGATCATGGCGCCGACGAGGACGACCAGCAACTGATCGGAGATCGCCGCGGCCGAGTGCCGGAAGCGTTCGAGATCATCCCGCCAGGCTGGAGACTCGAGGTCGGGCAGGTAGTCGGCGGGCTGCCAGGCTTTGTCGCGGGGGGCGAGCAGGTTGAGGTTGTCCGCGACCGCCTTTTCCATCGACTGGATTACATCCAGGTGCTCCGACAGCGTGCAGGTGGCCATTCAGGCCGCCGACTCAGTTGCAGTCGCTGCAGCCGGCTCCGCGGCTGACTCGGACCACGGCTCGTTGAAGAGGACCCGTTGTGCGCCGTTCTTCAGCAGCAGGAGCTGGAACAGTCCGGTGTGGCGTTCGAGAAACGTCGCTTCGCACGATCCCAGGTACAGGTCCCACATGCGGATGAAGCGATCATCGAACCCGAGCTCACGCACTCGCGCCAGGTTATGACGGAACCGCGCGCGCCACGACCGCAAGGTGCGGGCGTAGTGGGTGCCGCAATTCTCGGCGTGATACACCGACAGCGATGTGGTTCGCGCCAGCGACTTGAGAATCTCACCGACCGACGCCAGCTCGCCACCCGGAAAAATGTACTTCTCGATCCAGTCGGGCGTGCCGTGATACTTCGGGAACCACTGATCATTGACGGTGATCGTCTGCAGAAACATGACGCCATCCGGCGCGAGCAGGCGGTTGACGGCGGCGAAGTACTCGTCGTAGTGGCTGAGACCGACGGCCTCGAACATCTCGATGCTGACGACCTTGTCGAACTGTCCCGTCAATTCCCGATAATCAGCCCGGCGCACGTCGATGCGCGAGCCCGCTTCGCCGATGCGCGAGCGCCACTCGAACACATGGCGGTACTGTTCGTCACTGATGGTCGTGGTGGTCACGCGGCATCCGTACCGCGTCGCCGCCCAGACTGCGAAGCCTCCCCATCCGCTGCCGATCTCCAGCACATGATCGGTCGGCGCAAGTTTCAGTGCGCGGCAGATTCGATCGACCTTGCGGATCTGCGCTTCCTCCAGCGTGTCGGCGGGTGATCCGAAGAAGCCGCAGGAGTACATGAGCAACTCGGTATCGAGAAAGAGGCGGAAGAAATCGTTGCCAAGGTCGTAGTGACGACGGATATGGCGGCGACTGCCGGAGAGTGAATTGTCGCGGAGGCGGCGGGCGAGCCCGCCCGCCCACCGCTGCAGCGCTCCCGTCAGATGGTTCTGCCCGTCCAGTACACTGCGGTTGCGCAGCATCAGGCGCACCAGGCTCACGAGATCCGGCGTCGTCCAGTCACCATCCATGAACGACTCACCCAGGCCGATGTCGCTGCCGGTCAGCGCCCGCAGAAAGAACCGCTCGTCGTGCACCGTCAGGATCGCATCCAGCTCGCCGGGATCACCGAACTGGTAGGTGCGATCCGGGCACACCACGCGCAACCTGCCGCCGCTCATGCCGCCGTCCAGGGTCGAGAGAAACGCCGTTTTCGCCCATTGCTTCAACACGTGCTTACTCCATCCACGATCCGGCGCGCACGGCCGACGGGGCCGCACGTTCGCCCACACCGTCCGCCGTGGCACGCGGAACGACAGGCACGCCCTTCCACCACAACTTCAACGCCTCCCAGTGGATCGCTGTCATTACGCTCGCCGTCATGGCCGGATACCGCACCAGCAGCCGCCGGATTTCCGTCGCGTCCCAGGCTCGGCGTTCGAGCGACAACGTGGCGTCGAAGCCGACCGAGCCCGACTGGCTGGTCTCCATGTGTGCGACGAGACGGGATGCGGGCGGCGTGAACGCGAACGCGTACTCGAGATCAGGCGCCATGAACGGCGAGACATAGAGCGATTTGGTGGCGGCAGCGCGAAACGTGCGCGAGGCGGGATCGGGCCGCAGCCAGTAGTTGTGTGTTCCGCCGAACGTGTTGCTGACCTCGGCGAGAACCACCTGCAGCTGTCCGCGGCGATCGAAGCAGTAGAAGAACGAGACGGGATTGAAGCAGTAGCCCAGATACCGCAGATGTGCCAGCAGGAAGACCGGGCCTTCCGGCAGTTCGATGCCGTGGTTCGCCGCGTCGACACCCAGCCGTTCCCGGAGCGGGCGGGTGGGATCGCCGAGATGGTCGCGATCGTCGAAACTGGCCCAGTTCCACTGATTGTGACTGGTCAGCCGGGATCGGTTCATCAGCTCCGGCACGCGATCGATATCCAGCAACGCCATGAAGATTGGATAGGTGAAGGCGTGCGCGACGGGCGCGAACCGCCGATGACGCAACGTGCCGACGAAGAGTCCCGAGTCGATCACCACTCGACTCCGAGCGCGCGCGCGACCCTGAGTCCGGAATGCAATCCGTCTTCGTGAAACCCGTAGCGCCAGTAGGCGCCGCAGTAATGCGTGCGGTTGACGCCGCTCACCTGACGCCACTCCCGCTGCGCGCGGATGGCCGCTTGCGTATAGAGCGGGTGACGATAGACGAACCGCCGCAGCACGCGACGGTCGTCGATTCCGCCGTTCGGGTTGAGGGTCACGCAGTACTGATCGACCGTCGTGAGTCCCTGCAGGCGGTTCAAGTCGTATGTCACCGTCGGTGGCGCATCGGGATCACCCGCGAGCTGGTAATTCCAGGATGCGCGGGCCCGTGTCTGCTCCGGCAGCACTGAGGCATCCGTGTGTAGCCAGGCGACGTTGGTAGTGGTCGTGAAGCGCGCAAACAGGTCGCGTTCGCCATCAGTCGGATCGGCCAGGAGCGGCAATACCTCGTCTCCATGACAGGCGAACACGACCTCGTCGAACCGCATCGATGGCCGATCGCGGAACGTCAGAGTGACGCCGTCCTGCCGGCGCCGCACCGCATCAATCGACGCGCCCAGATGAATGTCGCCCGAGAGCGGCTCGATCAGTCTGGGAATGTAGGTGTGACTGCCGCCAGCCACCACCTTCCACGTCGGCTGCGCGCTCAGCGACAGCAGTCCGTGGTTATCGAAGAAGCGGATGAGCGTCACCGCGGGGAACGATCGGATCGCGTCGAGCGACGCCGACCAGATGGCCGACGCCATGGGAAAGAGATACCGGTGGGTAAAGCCCTCACCGAAACGGCGCGAGTCGAGAAAGTCGCCAAGTGTCTGGCCTTCCGCATCCGGCCGATCGAGCAGAGCGGGCGCCTCACGATTGAAGCGCACGATGTCGCGGAGCAGCGTCAGGTGCGACGGTCGAATGAGGTTGCGGCGCTGCGCAAAGAAGCCGTTCGCGCCGCGGCTGCTGTACTCGAGCCCGGAGCGCCGGCACGACACCGCGAACGACATGTCGGAATCGCGCGTTGCCACGCCGAGCTCGCCGAACAGCCGCACGAGGTGCGGGTACGTGCGGTCGTTGTGGACAAGGAAACCGGTGTCGAGCGCCACCGGGCCGTTGGCCTCGTCTACCACCACCGTGTTGGTGTGGCCACCAAGCCTCGGCTCCTTCTCGAACACGTGCACGCGGTGTCGCCGGCTCAGGAAATAGGCGGCGGCCAACCCGGAGATGCCGGCGCCAATCACTGCAATGCTCTTCATCGATGTCCAAACCTATCAGTCTCACGCGTTGTTGTCAACCATTTGTCCATGACAACTCATTGACAAAGGCTGGCGGTCGCGTTAGGCTGGGCCCTGGAAAGGGTGGGGATTTACCGATGGGAACGACGATCAAGCTTGCCGCCGTGGGCGCTGTCGCCTTCATGGTGCTCGATGGTGTGTGGCTCGGACTGCTGATGAAGAATTTCTACCGGGAGCAGCTGGCGCCCATCGTCCGCCTCTCCAACGGCGGCATTGCGCCGAACTGGCCGGCGGCGTTCGTTGTCTATGTGCTGCTCGGGGCCGGCATTGCGCTCTTCGTCATTCCGCGGGCATCGAGCCTTTCCTCCGCGGCGGCGCTCGGCGCCGTGTTCGGGTTCGTTGTGTACGGCGTCTACGACTTCACCAACTACTCGACGCTGCGGCAGTGGCCGTTCGTGCTGACACTCGCAGACACGGCGTGGGGAGCGCTGGCGTCGGCCGCCGCGGCGGTGGCGGTCCGGATGTTGGCTCGATGAGCGCACGACCCGCCGACCTGGCGCGCTATCCGATCCGCGTCGTCTCGAAGATGACCGGGCTTGGCATCGACACGCTGCGTGCCTGGGAGCGCCGATACGGCGCGGTCACGCCGAGTCGTGACGACCGGGGCCGCATGTATACGGAAGCCGACGTCGCCCGTCTGCGGCTCCTCAGCGGCGCGGTCGAGCGGGGACATAGCATCGGACGGCTGGCCGGTCTGAGTGACGACGAACTGCGCGATCTCTGCGGCGCGACGGCTGACCCCGCCGGACGGTCCGCGGCGGTTCCGGGACCGCGGCTGCCACTCGACACGGCCGCACTGATGGTGGCGCTGCGCGATTATGACGCCGTCGGCCTCGACCAGGAGCTCTCGCGCCTGGCGGCAATTCTGCGTCCGCTCGATCTGCTGCAAGACGTGCTCATGCCGGTGCTCACTCAGCTGGGCGACGACTGGCAACGCCGGCGGACGCGCATCGCGCACGAGCACCTGATGTCGTCGACGATGAGGAACCTGCTCGGCGCGTTTCTCCGGCTGTACGCGCGCCGCGAGACATCGGCGCGGCTGCTGTTTGCGACGCCAGCGGGCGAGCGCCACGAGATCGCGACGCTCGGCGCGGCGATGCTGGCCGCGAGCGCGGGGCTTGGCGTCTCCTACCTTGGCGCCGATCTCCCCGCGCGCGAAATCGTTGACAGCGTCGGGCCCGCGGGGGCCCGCGTGCTGGTGCTCGGCCTGACGACGGCTGCGGCGGACAAGACGCGCGAGCGCGAGCTGAAGACGATCGTCCGCGATCTGCCCGACGACGTCGAGCTGTGGGCGGGCGGACGCGGCGCCGAGCGCCACGCCGCGATCATCCAGCCGCGCGGGTTGATCCTCTCCGACTACGCCACCTACCAGCAGGAACTCGTCCGCATCGGCGGGCGCGAGGCGTGACGCGCGTGAGACGTCACCATTTCACGTTGCACTCATGCGTCTCGTTTGCGCTGGCCGCACTCGCGCTGATTCTCGTCGGCACGCCGGTGGCCGCACAGGACACGACCGGTGTGGGTGCGATCACCGGCGTGGTGGTGAACGCAGAGGGCCGGCCGGCAGCCGGCGTGCGCGTGTGCGCGCTGGATACCGCATCCTGTGCCACCAGCGACGACCGCGGCGCCTTTCGCATCGCCGACCTGCGCGCGACCGCATACCGTCTCGAGATACTGCCGGTGGACGGGCTGCCGTTCACCAGCGACCCTGTTGACGTGCGCGCCGGAGTAGAAGGCAGCGTGGAAATCACGCTGCCCGCGTCGCAGGACTTCGGACAGACGATCACAGTCACGGCGCCGGCGTTCCAGACGCCAGAGGCCGTGAAGACCTCGGGCTTTCTGGTCGCCCCTCGCGAGATCCTCAAGAGCGCGGCGGCGCTGCAGGACGTGTCGCGCTACGTGCAAGGCCTGCCGGGCGTCGTCATCGGCACCAACGACTTCCGCAACGACATCATCGTCCGCGGCGGCAGCCCGCTCGAGAACCTGTTCGTGGTGGACAACGTCGAGATCCCCAACATCAACGCCTTTGCCAATTTCGCGTCCGCCGGCGGCACGGCGAGCCTGCTCGATGCCCAGCTGCTGCAGGACGTGACCTTCCTCACCGGCGGCTATCCCGCTCCCTATATCAACCGCACATCCAGCGTGTTGCAGGTAAGCCAACGCGAGGGCAACCGCAAGAAATTCGGCGGATGGGCCACGCTCGGCTTTGCCGGCGCGGGCGCAATCCTCGAAGGGCCCATCAACGCTGGAAAGGGCTCGTGGATCGTATCGGCGCGACGAAGCTTTCTGGATCTGTTCACCCAGGACGTCGGCATCGGCGGCGTTCCCGTCTTGTATGCGCTGAACGCCAAGGCCGTCTACGACCTCACACCCCGCGATCGGATCTGGCTGGTCAACATCGCGGGCATCGACGAGATTCGCCTCGGCCTCACCGAGTCCAGCGACCCCGAGGACGAGATCGCCAACTTCGACATCCGCTACAACGGTTGGCGCAGCGCCACCGGGTTCAACTGGCAGCGGACCTTCTCACGGGGCGTGGGGCTGCTCGGTGTCAGCCACTCTCAGGCGAAGGTCGGGCAGCAGGTGAAAGACCTCGTCGCGCAGGGTGTGCCCCCGTCGGATCTGCCGCCCGAGGCGGTCATCGCGCAGAGTCCGGTCGTGTATCGCGAGGACTCGCACGAGGACGAGACCACCCTCAAGTACGACCTGACGCTCCACCTGCCGCTGTTCGACGTGGTGCAGGCCGGCGGCAGCTTCAAGGTGTTCGACGTCGGCTACGTGGTCGATTCACCCTACGGGAACGACACGCCGTACTCCCCAGTGGCGGGCATCGATCCGTTCTTTCTCGACACACGGTTCCGGTCGTACCAGACCGGCGCCTACCTGCAGGCTTCGAAACGGGTGGCCTCACGCGTGAACCTCACGTTGGGCGGACGGGTCGATCACTACGCCGTCGCTGTCGCAGGCGAGGTTCAGCCCGCGGGCGGGGGTCAACGTGCGCCTCACCAACACGCTGTCGTGGAACTCGAGCGCCGGGTCGTACTATCAGCAGCCGGCGTTTCTCTTCGTGTCGGCGTTTCCCCAGAACGCGTCGCTCGTGCCCTGGCGCGCCGTCCACTACGTGACGGGGCTGGCGTGGTCGCCCGACACGTCCCTCCGCGTCACCGCCGAGGCATACCGGAAAACGTACAGCGACTACCCGGTGGCCAGCGAACTGCCCACCGTGTCGCTGGCGAACATCGGGGACACGTTTGCCGTGCGCGAGATTCTGTTTCCGCTCACGAGCGCCGGCAAGGGCTACTCCGAGGGCGTTGAACTCCTGGTCGAGAAGCGGCTCACCTCCAAGATTTACGGTCAGGCGAACCTGTCGGTGTCACGCACCCGGCATGCCGGTCTCGACGGCGTGCTCCGCCCAGGGTCGTTCGACTACCCGTTGGTGTTCAATCTCATCGGCGGCTATCGGCTGTCGCCGGCATGGGAGCTATCAACACGCGTCTCATTTCTGTCGGGCCGGCCGTTCACTCCATACGACCAGGCGACGTCATCGGTACAGCGCCGCGGCGTCTACGACCTCACGCGGGTCAACGCCGAGCGAGCTCCTGACTACGGTCGCGTCGACATCCGCGTGGACCGTACGTTCACCGTGAGCGGGCAACCACTCAATGTGTTCTTCGGCGTGCAGAACGTGACCAATCGTCGCAACTTCGCGAGCTACACTTGGAACCGGCGAACGAACAGCCAGCAGTTCGGCGAGCAGCAAGGCATCTTTCCGATCCTCGGCTTCGACTGGCGCTTCTGAGCACGATGTCCCCCATCATCGCTGACGCATGCGAACCGCGCTCGCGGCAAGGCCCTGCGGTTCTCCTGACCGGTGCCACCGGCTACATCGGAGGACGGCTGGTGCCCGTGCTCGAATCCGCGGGCGTCCGGCTCCGCTGCCTGGCGCGCCAACCGCTCGCCCTCGCATCGCGCGTGTCGCCGGCGACGGAGATCGTCCCCGGCGATCTTCTCGACCCGGCGTCACTCGATCGCGCGCTGGCGGGCATCGAGGTCGCCTATTACCTGGTGCACTCGATGGGCGCGCACGGCGATTACCGCGACATCGATCGCACCGCCGCGCACAACTTTGGTGAGGCAGCACGCCGCGCCGGCGTTCGCCGGATCGTGTACCTCGGCGGCCTCGCCACGGGCGACCAAGTATTCAGCAAGCATCTCAAGAGTCGGATGGAAACTGGCCAGGCGTTGCGCGAGAGCGGCGTCCCCGTCGTGGAATTTCGCGCGTCGGTTGTCATCGGGTCGGGGAGCCTGTCGTTCGAATTGATCCGTGCGCTCGTCGAGCGATTGCCGGTCATGATCTGCCCGCGCTGGGTCTCGACGCTGGGGCAGCCGATCGGCATCGACGACGTGCTCGCGTATCTGGCGGCGGCGCTGCAATTGCCGGCCGGGGAGAGTCGTACGTTCGAAATCGGCGGCGCCGGTCAAGCGAGCTACGGCGACGTGATGCGCGAGTACGCGCGGCAGCGCGGGTTGAAACGCCTGATGATCTCGGTGCCGTTGCTGACCCCTCGGTTGTCGAGTCTGTGGCTCGGCCTCGTCACGCCCGTCTACGCACGCGTCGGGCGTGAACTGATCGAGGGATTGAAGAACCGGTCCGTCGTCACCGATCCCGCCGCGCTCACGGTGTTTCCAATCAAACCGATCGGACTGCGTGAGGCGATCGGTCGCGCCATTCGCTACGAGGATCGGACCTTCGCACTGACCCGGTGGTCGGACGCCCGCTCGTCGGGAGGAGGAACCCCGTCGCCCGCCGACGCGCGATTTGGCAGCAGATTGATCGACCGGCGCCACATTCACGTGGCGGTCGATGCCGATCGGGCGTTCGTCCCCATCGCGACGATCGGCGGCAGTCAGGGGTGGTACTACGCCACGTGGCTGTGGCGAATCCGGGGCGCGATGGACCTGCTGATGGGTGGCGTCGGGATGCGTCGCGGCAGGCGCGATCCGGAAGCGCCCGCAGTCGGCGACGCCCTCGATTTCTGGCGTGTCGAGGCGTACGAACCGGGCCGCCGGTTGCGCCTCGCCGCGGAGATGAAGGTGCCCGGCCGTGCGTGGCTCGAGTTCGAGGTCGTGCCGGACGGTGGCGGCGCAGTCCTCCACCAGACCGCCGTGTTCGAGCCGGCCGGACTGCCGGGGCTGCTCTACTGGTACGTGCTGCTGCCGGTGCACGCCCTGATGTTCGGCGGGATGCTGCGTCAGATCGCGCGGCGGGCCTCCAACGGCCGCGCGTGAGCGCTGACGCGCCGGTATACCGCAAGCGGAGGCGAGCGTGACCGGCACGACCATGGCGCTTGCCGGTCTGGCCGCGATCCTCACGGCTTCGACGGTCGTGTGGGTCGTCAGCGTCAAGCGGCGGGATGCGAGTATCGCGGACGTCTGCTGGGGCTCTGGGTTCGCGCTGCTGGCGTGGTTGTACTGCGTCCTGTCACCAACTTTGACGCCGCGATCGTGGCTGGTGGTGTCCTGGATCACGGTGTGGGGCGCGCGTCTGTCGCTGCACATCGTCCTGCGCAATCACGGCCACGGCGAAGACCCGCGCTACCGTGCCATGCGGGCGTCGCACGGGCCGGCGTTCTGGTGGCGGAGTCTCTTCACCGTCTTCTGGCTCCAGGGTGCAATCCTGTGGTTTGTCGCCCTGCCGGTCCTCGTCGCGGTGCGCGCCGCGCGACCGGCCGGGCTGACGGCCGTCGACGGCGTGGGAACCGTGCTCGTCGCTGTCGGGTTCGCCTTCGAGGTCGTGGCCGACCATCAACTCGCGCGTTTCAAGGCGGAGCCTGCCAATCGCGGGCAGGTGCTCGATCGCGGGCTGTGGCGCTACACGCGGCACCCCAACTACTTCGGAGATGCCACGCTCTGGTGGGGGCTATACGTCATCGCGTGTGCCACGCCGGGCGGATGGCTGACGATACTGAGCCCGGCGCTGATGTCGTTCCTGCTGATGCGCGTGTCCGGGGTGACGCTGCTCGAAGCGGGCCTGAAGGCGTCGAAGCCGGGCTATCGCGAGTACATTACGCGCACCCCTGCGTTCTTCCCCTGGTTCCCGCGCCCGCCGCGGTGATGCTCCCTTGCTCCTCGATCTGCCCGGATCCATGCCGTGACCGATGAACTCGCCAGAGTGATTGAGATCGAACGCGCCTTCAAGCGATCTGGCATGACGAGGTCGCAACCAGCGTCGAAGATCGCTGATAATCCCCACCTTAATAACCACTCCAGCGCCGGTGAGCCACGAGCCGCCCGCGCAAGCCGGAGAAATTCGCATGCTGAGAAAAGTCGGAGCATTGGCCGTTGGCGTTGTCGTGGCCCAGTTGCTCGCCACGGCCGCGCCCCTGCAACGGAGCGGCCGCCAGACGGCGGTGGCCGAAGCCACCGAGGTACGCGTGACGGCTGCCGATTGCACGGCCGCGAAGGTCGGAATGTCGATCGAGCCGTCGGCGATCGGCGAGCCAGTGAAAGTGGTCACGCTGGCCGAGCCTTCGTGGGTGGAGGCGACGAACAACGTTCCCGCTCATTGCCGGGTCAACGGCAGCATGGCGCCGGTCGATACAGCTCCCACGTCGCGCGCGATCAATTTCAGCGTCGTGCTGCCGGCGTCGTGGGGGCGCCGGGCCGTACAACTCGGCGGTGGCGGGATCAACGGGGTGATTCCGAACCTCACCGGCGGACCGGGCGACACGTCGATGGTTGCGCGTGGTCTCGCCACCTATGGCAGCGATTCCGGCCACCAGCTCTCGTTCGGCGCCCGTCGCGGCGGCGGTCCTCCGCCAGCGGCCGCGACCTCCGACGACTGGGCGCTGAATGAGGAAGCCATTGCGAATCTCGGCTACATGCAGATGAAGAAGACGCATGACGCCGCCATGGTGATCATTCAGCGGATCTACGGCATGCGACCGCAATTCAACTATTACATCGGCAGCTCGCAGGGCGGACGCGAAGCGCTGACGGTGGCGCAGCGTTATCCCGCCGACTACGACGGCATTTCGGCCACCGTTCCTATCGTCGGTTTCTCGACGCTGATGCTCGCGCCGGAGCTGATTCGCATTCACGAGAAGCCGGTCGCCAACTGGGTGACACCGGCCAAGGTCAATGCGATCCGCGGCGAGTTCATGCGGCAGTGCGATGCGCTCGATGGCCTGGCCGATGGCATCATCAACAACTACATGGCGTGTCGTGCCATCTTCGACGTGACGCAGGGGGCGGCGAACCGGAACCCGTGGACATCGAAGCGGTGCCCGAACAACGTCGACCCGGATCCGGCCGACACGAGCGCCGCCGCGTGCCTGACCGACGGGCAGATCTCGACGCTCCAGCTCACCTACTCGCATTACCGCTTGGCCTCGCCGCTGGCGAATGGCGTCCGCGCGTTCGGCATGTGGGTGCCGAACACGGATCCGTCGGGCAGCGGATTGATTCTGCCGACGCGATTCCGTGGGCAGGAGGGTGCCGCTCCGGATGCGCCGCCGCATACGCACCTCGGCGTGCTGGGCGTTACCGGCTTCCTGATGAAGAACCTTGCCGCGAATCCGCTCGACTACATGGAAGGCGGTGCGTTCGAGGCGCGCCGGCACGAGCTGTCGGCGGTTCTCGACTCGACGAATCCGGATCTCTCAGCATTCGCGAAGCGCAGCAAGATGATCGTGACCATCGGCACGAACGATACCCTCGCCTCGCCAGGAGCGCAGCTCGATTACTACCAGTCGCTACTCGATCGGATGGGGCGGTCGACCGTCGACCGGTTCGCGCGACTCTTCGTCATGCCGCAGACCGGGCATGGCCTGAGCGGCACCAGTTACGGCGTCACGGGAGACGGACGTACGGTTTCGACGGCGCCGATTCCCAATCGCTTCGACCAGGTTGGCCTGCTGTTCGACTGGGTGGAAAACGGCAAGGCGCCGGGGATGACGGTGACCGTCACGGCCGGCGACAGGAGCCTGCCGCTCTGCTCGTATCCCGCGTACCCGCGGTACAAGACTGGCCCCGCGGCAGTGGCCGCGTCCTACGAGTGCGCCCGCTGACATCTGCAGGAGACGATCGCGGCATGCTAATCGGCAGAAGCCTGATTGCGGGTAGACCGGTCGAGTCCGGTGAAGGACGTTTCACCGCCGGCGGCGCGTTGGCGCAGTTCGAGGAAGCGTCGAACGCCCATGTCGATCGTGCCGTCGAGGAGGCCGCCGCCGCGTTCCTGCCATACCGTCGCTTGTCTGCCGAGGTGCGTGCGGTCTTCCTGGAGCACATCGCGGCGGAGCTCGAGGCCGACGACGATCTGATTGCCGCGGCGCATGCTGAGACCGTCGCTGCCGACGCAGCGCCTGGCCGGCGAGCGCGCCCGCACGGCCGGTCAGTTGCGGATGTTCGCCAGCCTGGTGCGGGAGGGCTCGTGGGTCGACGCCCGCATCGATCGCGCCCTCCCGGATCGCACACCGTTGCCGAGACCGGACATCCGCCGGATGCTTATAGCGATCGGCCCGGTGGTCGTGTTCGGTGCGAGCAACTTCCCCCTGGCTTTCTCCGTGGCTGGCGGAGACACCGCGTCCGCCCTGGCAGCCGGGTGCCCGGTGATCGTGAAGGCGCACCCGGCGCATCCCGCGACCTCCGAAATCGCCGCCCGCGCCATCGTGACTGCGGCCGACGCCTCCGGGATCCCCTCGGGCGCCTTCTCGCTGCTGCAAAGCACGCGCAACGACATCGCGCGGGCGCTGGTCGAGCATCCGCACGTCAAGGCGGTGGGTTTCACGGGTAGTCTGCGTGCCGGACGCGCTTTGTTCGACGCGGCAGCCCGGCGTCCCGAACCGATTCCGGTTTACGCGGAGATGGGCAGCGTGAACCCGGTGTTCGTCCTTCCGCGTGCGGTCGCCGAGCGTGCCGCCTCACTCGCCGCAGGAGTGAAAGATTCAGTCACGCTCGGCGTCGGACAGTTCTGCACGAATCCTGGCTTGACGATCGGCCTTGGCGACGCTGGTTTCGACGCCTTCGTGCGTCAGCTCGACGACCTGATGCGCGCGGCGCCGCCGGGCACGATGCTGACGCCGTCGATCTGCCGATCGTATGAAGCCGGCGTCCAGCGTCTGAGCGGCATCGACGGTGTGTCGGCGCGGCGATCGTCGGCGCCGCCACAGGAGTCGCAGGGGCTGCCGTCGCTCTTCGTCACGCAGGCCGAGGTGTTGCTGCGACAGCGCGAGATCAGCGAAGAACTGTTTGGTCCGTCGACGGTGGTCGTACGGTGCAGCTCGCGCGACGAGCTGCACGCGGTGGCCACGCACCTGGAAGGCCAGCTCACCGCGACGATCCATGGCACGCCGGCCGACCTCGAGGAGTACGCGTCGCTGATCTCGATTCTCGAAGACCGGGCCGGACGGTTGATCGTCAACGGCTTTCCCACGGGCGTCGAGGTCTGCCCGTCGATGCAGCACGGCGGACCGTATCCAGCGACGACGGATTCACGCTCGACCTCGGTGGGCACCGCGGCGATCAACCGGTTTGCCCGACCGGTGGCCTACCAGAGCTTTCCGCAGTTGTTGCTGCCGCCGGAACTGCAGGACGGAAACCCGCGCCGGATCTGGCGCCTTGTTGACGGTGAAGTGACGAAGGCCGGATGGTGATCGCGATCGACGACTGCTAGCGTTGCGCTTGTTCCTGGGTCACCCGCCGTTCGAAATCTGCTTCGCTCATCGTCAGTTGCCGGGTCCACGCATCGGCGCCATTCAGCAGCGGATGGGGCCGTTCGCCTCTGCGCAGCCGCTCCATCGCTGGCGCAAACATCGCCTGCGGGTGGCCGACGAGCACGATGTCGGGCTCTCGTTCGTCCTTCAACTTCTGGAACGTTCTGCGGGTGTCCTCGATCACGTTCGCGTGACGCGGATTGTCGCGCAACGGCACTCCGGGATTCGGGGTCGTGGTGGTGAGGAATGCGACGTTGTAGCGGCGCCCCGCGTCTTCGACCGATGTCATCCAGATCGTCGCGCCTTGCGTATGGCCCGGCGCACGGATGGCTCGCAGCGTCGTGCCGCCGAGCGTGACGGTATCCCCGTCTTTCAATCGACGCGCCACCGCAACCGGCTCCCACCCGATCGCGCCGAGCGCCGACGTGTCGTGTCCGCTTTCCAGCGCCTCCGCGTCGCCGGTCATCGCCATCACTTGCGCTCCGGTCGTGCGCTGCATCAGCGCCTGACCGGCGATGTGGTCGAAGTGGGCGTGGCTCGCCAGCAGAATCCGGACCTCCGACACCTTGTAGCCGAGCCGCTCGACCCCGGTGACGATCCCGTCGTGCATTTCGACCGTTCCGGAATCGATCAGGATGTGGCCCTGCGGTGTGGCAATGAGATAGGACGCGATGTTCGACGCGCCGACATAGTAGATGTTGCCGACGATGCGAAACGGCTCCACCGGCTGGCTGTAGGGCCCGCTGAACTGTGCGTACCACTCGCGCGAAAAGAGACGGGGGCCCTGCCCGTGCACGATCGCGGACACCGCAACCAGCAACGCGACAACCGTCAGCGGCGTGCGCACCGGTGGAACACGGGACCTGACACCCACGCTGGCGGCGCGATCTACTTTCCCGGCTTGTCGAACAGCCGCGACGTTTCCAGCATGTGCCGCAATCCGTAGTTGCCCTCGTGGCAGGCGTACTCGAATACGCCGGCCTCATCCGGCCGCGACTTCATGTCGAGCGCCACCGTCCACGGCGCGGTCCATGTGGCCGGGTCGGTGAACGTCGCCTGGTACGACATCGTGTCCTTGCCGGTGCGCGTGAAGCGCTCGACCAGTTTGAGTCCCGGTGTCGAGCCGCGCGGCGTGGTCTTCAGGTTGGCGGTTTCGACCACGAGTGTCGTTCCGTCCCAGTGGCCTCGCGAGGCCCCCATGTACGAGCGGATGGATGAGCGGAGCGGGTCGCGATCCGGTGGCGGGTCGATCGCGATCACGCGCGTGTCGTGAATGAGCTCGTAGCTGATCGCGACCACGCCCGGGCTTTGCACGATGCGCAGGTTGGCGTTGTAGACGGCCGGGAACATCGCGTCGGGAACGCCTTCACCATGGGCAATGCAACGCACGCCCAGACCGTAATCCTCGTAGGTGTCGCACGGCTCGCCACCGGCGAGGCTCCCGCATTTCTGGCGAACCGGCCACGGCTTCGCACCGGGAACGCGTGGCGGAAACCGGCCGTTGGGGGGATCGACGATCAGTGACGTGCGGCGCGAGCTGGTGTCGTATTCGCGCCAGTGCGGGATGGGTGCGTTCGCTCCCGCGACTGATCCGGCGAGCACGTCGACGCGTTCGAGGTCCTTCTCGTTGCGCACGCGAACGTCAGCCAGTCGCTTGGCGTACTCGTCGTCGGTCAGGAACGCGCGCGTGCCGTACTGTGCCGGCCGCTCGAACGGTACGCCGTATTCGCCTTCGGTCGTCCATTCCCCGTGGTAGTCGGGGTCGCCCCATGCTGTTCGCGTCGTCCACGTCGCCTGCGCACCGTACGTCGATGCGGTGAGCGCGATGACTACCGCGGTGAACGCCGATAGGATGCGGGTGCGCATGTGCCGTTGCCTCCGTCCCCCGATTGTATGGAATGCGCCGGCCTCCGTACGGCCGCCTGAGCGGGTTTTGCTGGAAATTTGAATACGGGCCCGTCCAGATGCAGAGATACTTCGGGCCCTGTCACCAAGGAGAGCCGTTCGATGCTGAAAAGACTGGGCTGTGCGCTGCTGGCGCTCGCGTTCACGGCCGCACCGCACGCCGAGACCAAATTCACCCTGAAGGTCCACACCGGCCGCGGTCAGATCGGCTATGACGTCAACTCGACGATGGTGATCGGCGATAAGGATGTCCTGGTCATCGATCCGCAGTTCTCGCTCAGCGAAGCGCACCGGCTGGCCGCCGAGATCATCGAATCGAAGAAGCACCTGGCCACGATCTACTCGACCCATCCGCATCCGGATCATCTGTTCGGCCTCGCCGTATTGAAGCAGGCGTTCCCGGACGTGAAGATGGTCGCCCTGCCGGCGACGGTCGCCGGCGCCAAGACCGGCTGGCCGGCGCGGCAGAAATTCTGGTTCCCCACGTACGGCACCAACATCCCCGGTCCCGATCCCGTGTTGCCGGAAGAGCTCGCCACGCCGGTGCTGACGCTGGAAGGCGAGCAGTTTCCGATTACCGGGGGCGTCCAGGGCGCGGACGGTCCGGGCAACAGCTTCGTCTACATTCCGTCACTCAAGGCCGTCGTCACCGGTGACATCGTCTTCGATCAGGTGTATTTCGGCGTTCCCCGCGATGCGGCACGCGACAACTGGACGAAGACCGTCGGCCAGATCGCGGCGCTCAATCCATCGATCGTGATCCCGGGTCACGAGGGGCCGGCGGCCACGCACGACATGCGTGCGATCGACTGGATGAAGAAGTACATGGCCGACTGGGACGCGAACGTCGCGAAGTCGAAGACGGCCGCCGAGATGAGAGCCAACGTGCTGGCGCAATACCCGCTGCTCGGGATGGAGTTCACGCTGAACGATCGGGTCGCCACGTATTTCCCGGCGACGCCGGCACCGACGTCACCGGCACCGACGTCATCGGCACCGACGTCACGCTGATCGTCTCTGGCGCGGGGACTGCTGTCCTCGCCCGCGCTCGCCCAATCATCCTCGTTCGTTCTTTGACGGATTTTTGATGCCGGCAGCGGTCGGTCGGCGCGATAATCGCGCCCCAATCGCGCCTGCACCAGCAGGCGCGGACGGCAGCCGCCTCGCGCACCGCCACGGGAGTGTTCATCCGCACACTTCCCAGCGTCCGTGTGCGGCATTCGTCAGGTTGCTCGCGCTTGCCCCAGGCCGTGTCGGTTTCGCTTCGCCAGCCTTCCCCGTCTGCACAAAGGAGAGTTCCATGCGCAGATTGCTCGCGGCGTCTCTGGTCATCGGGTTCGCGGTCGCCCTTCCCTCGGTTGCATCGGCTCAGGCAGCCATCGCCGGCGTAGTCAAGGATGCTTCAGGCGGTGTGCTCCCCGGTGTCAGCGTCGAAGTATCCAGTCCTGAACTGATCGAAAAGGCGCGCACCACGACGACCGACGAATCGGGACGGTACCGAATCGTCGATCTCCGCGCCGGCACCTACGCGGTCACGTTTTCGCTGGCCGGTTTCAACACCGTACGCCGCGAAGGGATCGCGCTCTCCGGCACGTTCAACGCCACCGTGGACGGGACGCTGACCGTGGGGGCGCTTCAGGAGACGGTCACCGTCACCGGCGAGACGCCGATCGTCGACGTGCAGAGCGTGCGGCGGCAGACCGTGATCGACAACGACGTAATCACGTCGATCCCCGTCACCCGGTCGTACAACAGCCTGATGCAGCTGATGCCGAACACCATTACCCAGGGCGGCACCGCCGGCGACGTCCAGACGGTGCCCGGCATGGTGGTGTTTGGCGGCAGCGGCGGGCGCAGCAACGAAGGGCGTGTGAACGTCGACGGCATCAGCGTCGGCTCGGCGTTCAACGGCGCGGGCGTTTCGTCCTACATCCCGGACGTCGGTAACTCGCGCGAGGTCGTGATGACGGCGTCGGGTGGCCTCGGCGAAGTCGAGGGAGGCGGACCGGCGCTCAACATCGTGCCGCGTGAAGGCGGCAACGCGTTCCACGGCAGCGCGTATCTGGCCGGCACCACCAGCGGGATGATCGGCGACAACTACAGCGACGACCTGCGCAACCGCGGGCTGACGGTGGCGGGCAAGATCCGGAAGATCTGGGACTTCAACGGCGCCGTCGGTGGCCCCATCCTGAAAGACCGGTTGTGGTTCTACTCGACGGTCCGCGAGGAGGGCAGCGAGCGCGGCGTGCCCGGCATGTTCGCCAACAAGAATGCGGGCGATCCGACCAAGTTCACCTATGAGGCCGACACCAGCCGGCCGGCAGTGCTGGCCGCGTCGTACTTCATCCTGACCACCAGGTTGACCACGCAGATTACGCCGAGGAACAAGGTGACGGTCTACTGGGACGAACAGAAGCCGTGCGAAGGCGGCGCCGCGCCCGGCTACTCGGGAAGCGCCTGCCGCACGTCGGGATCCGATTTGATTTATGCGGGCTCGACGGCTGCGCCGACGCCATCGGCGTCTGCGACGGCGGCACCGGAGACCGCCGCGTATCGCGATTACGGCAACCGCGTGTACCAGGTCAAGTACACCTCTCCCGTCACCAATCGCCTGCTCATCGAAGCCGGCGAGGGCACCTATAAGAGCAGCTGGGGCGGCAAGCAGATACCGGGACTGCCGACGGCGGACCTCGTTCGCATCACGGAACAGTGCGCCACACGGTGCGACGCGAACGGAAATATCGCCAATCTGACCTACCGGTCCCCCAACTGGTCGTCGAACATCAACTGGAACACGCAGTGGTTCGCCGCACTGTCATGGGTCACCGGCACCCAGAACATCAAGTTCGGCTACCAGGGCGCGCTGCTTTACGACGACCGGAAGAATTTCACGAACTCGCAGTTCCTCTCCTACCGCACGCAAAACGGCATACCCGACCAGCTGACCGAGTCCATCTCGCAGTATCCGATTCGGCAACGCGTCCGGTCGGACGCGTTCTACGTACAGGAGCAGTGGACGCTCGGCCGGCTGACGGCCCAGGGCGCGCTTCGCTACGACCATGCCTGGAGCTATTTCCCCGAGCAGACGGTCGGGCCGGTGCGTTTCTTTCCGACGGCCGTCACATATCCCCATACCAATGGCGTCGAGGGGTACCACGACCTCTGGCCGCGTGCGGGCGTGGCGTATGACCTGTTCGGCACCGGGAAGACGTCGTTGAAGTTCAACTTCGGACGGTATCTCGAGGCGGCGCAGAACGCCGGCCTGTTCGTGGCACTCAACCCGACCGGCCGGCTGTCGACCACCGCGAGCCGCGCCTGGACGGACAACAACAGCAACTGGATTCCGGACTGCGATCTGCTCAACGCGGCGGCACAGAGCCCTGCGACCACCGGGTCGATTGACACCTGCGGCGCGAACACCAACGCCAACTTCGGCACCCCGATCTTCGACTCGACACTCGATCCGGCGTTGTTGTCCGGGTGGGGCGTGCGATCCGGCGACTGGCAGTGGGGCGCCGCGGTTCAGCAGGAGGTGCTGCCGCGGGTGAGCGTGGAGGTGTCCTACCTGCGTCGCTGGCTGGTCAACTTCAACGTGACCGACAACCGGGCGCGCGCCCCCGAGGATCACACGCAATTTAGCGTTGTCGCCCCGACCGATTCACGACTGCCGGGAGGCGGTGGCTACACGCTTCCGGGGTTCTACAACGTGACGCCCACCGCAGCGGCCCGGTTGAACGACAACTTCCTCACCCTGGACCGCAACTACGATGGCCAGACACAGGCCGCCGACAACATCAGCCTGAACGTGACCGCCCGGCCGCGTTCGGGGCTGACGCTCCAGGGCGGGTTCAACACCGCCAACACCCACAGCGATAGCTGCGCCTTGCGCGACCTGTTGCCCGAAACGGCGCCGACCAACCAGTGGTGCGACACGTCAACGGGATGGTCCACGCGCTACACCGCGCTTGCCACCTACACGGTTCCGAAAATCGACGTCCTCGTGTCGGGCACGGTGCGCAGCGATCAGGGGCAGGCGCTCGCCGCCAACTGGGCGGCGCCTAATTCGGCGACCGTCGGATTGAACCGGCCGTTCGCGGGCATCGCCGGGCAGACGGTCACGGTGAACCTGATCGAGCCCGGCACCCTCTACGGCGACCGGGTGAACGAAGTGAACCTGAGGTTCGCGAAGATCCTGCGGTTCGGCGGCGTGCGGAGCAATGTCGGCGTTGATCTCTACAACGCCTTCAATGCGGCGCCGGTCCTGACCTACAACCAGACGTTCAACCCGGCCATCACGACCGGGACGGCCGCGTGGCTGCGCCCGACCTCCGTTCTGCAGGCGCGCTACGTGAAGATCAGCGCGCAGATTGATTTCTAATGTGCACTGGCAAGGTCCGGTGCGGCCGAGGAACGCCACACAAAGCCGGGCGCCACGTCGTGGCGTCCGGTTTCTGAACGACGATCAGGGCTCGCCAATCCGTTAGGAATGCAACCTCCGGGCGGGACCTGTCACTGACGCTGTAGGCTCGTTGACGATCGCTACTGCCGCTCGTCCGGTGGCAGCTTCCATCGCCCTGGCGAACATGAACGACGCCAATGACCGCGGCTCTCTAGCGCAGGGAGCGTGAGTCGACTTTCCACTGCGAATTTCCGCACAGGCCGCACGTCGTGCCGACGAAATACCCTTTGCCGCCTGCGCTCGTATCGTTCTTCAACTGCCACTTCAGCCACGCCACCGCCGTCTTACCGAACGCCCCGCCGTTGTCCTCGTTGTACGTGCCGCCATGGCCCACTGACGGGTATACGCCGTAGAAGATGGGCACCCGGGCCGGCATGGTTTCGAAGTCACGCTTGCCGTTGGCGTAGGCGATGTCACTTTCACCGCCAGTCACGATGATCACCGGCGAGTGCAGCCCCGCAAAGATCTTCTCGTCGGGCTGCAGCAAACCGCTGTTCCAGATGCCGACGGTCGCGACCCGCGGGTCGGCGGACACGTTGTAGGCCATCAGGCCTCCGCACGACATGCCCATGGCCGCGACCCGACTGGTGTCCACCTTCTGGTAGAAGCGGCTGTTACGGTCGGCCGCTTCGGCGGTCAGCCAGTCGATCGCCGCCGTCAACGGCGTGCCGTCTGCGTTGATGGTCAGGGGAGCGCCTCCGCGACCGGCTGGCGGAGCGCCAGCGCCTTGTCCGCGGGGTGCGGCATTCGCGGGCGGAGCGGCGCCCGGGGCGCCACCGCCGCGCGGACCGTTCGCTGCCGGCATCACCGGCGGTCCGTCCGCCATGACGATGAAACCGTACGAGGCGATCTCGGACAGGAATTCAGGAAACGTCAGGCCGTTCTTGACACACGCGCCTTCGCCCCACACGACAACCGAGTGTTTCGCGGGCCCAAGCGTGACGGGCCGGTAGATCGTATGCGTCGCCAGCTTCGAATCGTGCTCGATGACCACCGGAAACGGACCCGATGGCGGCGCGCCCCGCTGGGCGAAGTTGACCACCTCGATCTGGCCAGGCGTCTGCGCGCTCGGCGCGGACGAATACAGCGCCACTCCCGCGACGATGGCGAGTAGGAAGATGCGTGAGAAGTGTCGTGTCAGCTGCATGTCAGTCCATCCTGAAAACGTCATCGTGTGCTGTCGTACATCGTGATCCCTACACCGCCCGTTTGAGGTCCGGGATTCGAGCTCAGGAATCGGCCGCTGTTCAGCCAGGCATATGCACTATCCGTTCGAACCTCGAATGTGGGAACCAGCGAGCCGAAGGCGCCGCCATTCCGTACCAGGATGATGTCGCCTTCATTCGTCTGCCACAGGTACCGGGCATCGATGGTCGCAGGAGCCGAGAGGTTCTGATAGTCCGCTCCGCCGAACAGCACCTTGCCGGTGATGCGGCCGGTCAGCTCGCCGCCGGTGATTGGGATGATGTTCCGGTTGCCACGTTTGCTGGCACCGACAGACTGGCTCGGGCTCAGCGTGACCCGCTCGGTAATCAGCTGGTTCCCCTGTTTCTCGTCCGGGGCCGCTCTTCGATAGTCCCAGGGTTGTTCCGGAACCCTCGCCGGCTTGCTGATTCGGATCACGTTGGCCGGAGTGGCGGCCGTTGTGACGCCCGACACGTCGTAAACGCGCAACGTCATCGTCCGGGCCGAGGCATTCACGACTCGCCGGGCGGCGAACTTGCCCGAGTTCAGCCAGGCGGAGTCACTGGCATTGCCTGCTTCGAAGTCGGAGACAAGCCGGACATCCTTCGGGTCCGCTCCCGTGCCGGCGCTGCGCAGATACACGTACTTTCCGTCGCTGCCCTTGAGCACGAATATCTGTTCGACTTCGACGACACCGTTGTCCAGCGTCAGTTCAAGATCCAGCGCTCCGGGAGCAACGGTCCCCGACATCTGCGGACCGGTGAACGTCCCGTCCTGCACCACGGCGACGTGGCGGCGGCCGTACGGCGTCTTGCCGAGATCATGAACGGCGGCGAGAGTGAGTTGAGCCTCGAAGACCAGTCGGCCGGCTTCAGGTGCTGGGTATGCCGTCCGGCATCCCGCAGTTCCACGAGGCGTGCGGCACGATCAGCGTCGCACCTTGCCCGAGAGCGCGCTCGGATGAGTGGCTGACGAAGAACGCCAGCAGGATGACGAGTGAAACGGGACGCAGTGTCATCAATTCGAATCGCAGACGTTGTAAGTGCGTGAGTGATCATGCCAGTGCTGTGACCGTGGCAATGTGCCCGGTGCCACCGTGCCAGCGCGACAGTGCGAGTCCGTATGGCGCGGAGGAAAACCGTGGCAAGTGTTTTGGCACAGCTGCCCTCGCCGGCGGCGGAGCTGAGGGGCCCGAATCAAGGCGGTTTTCCGGAGCGCCATACGGATTCGCGCTGGCGTGCACAAGCGGATTACGGACCGCAAGGATCTCGGCACTACGCGAGGACCACTCGGCTTGTAGCCCTTCCACACCCACTCGAACGCCTCTGGCATCGTCTGCATCTCGACGCTGCGTTCGACATGCCCGGCCGCTTCTGAGAATACGAATTGGTACGGGTAGCCCTTCGCTTTCAGCGCCGCTGCCATGCGGTTGTTGGCGGCAACCCAGTTGCGCATCTGTTCGACCGGTGCGGTGGCGCCGATGTCGTTCTCGCTGACGTGCAGCCAGATGCGCAGCGGCTTGCGCTCGGAGTTCGGGATGAACGTCTGATGAAAATCCCACGCTCCGTTCGGTGCGGTCGCGTTGCGCTGGAGCGCGACGAACGTTCCCGAGTAGCTGATCACCCGCCGGTACAGGTTGGGATGCAGCCACGCCATCGTGAGCGCTGCCGCGGCGCCGGAGCTTTCGCCCAACGTCGCGCGTCCATCCGGATCCGTGGTGAATGCCACCTGATACTCACGCGTGATGCGCGGCAGCACCTCGGTCTCCACGAAGTTCACATAGCGATCGGAGACGGTGTCGTATTCGATCGTGCGCTGCCCGCCGGGACCGGGCGAGAGCAGGACGGCAACGATCGGCGGTATTCGCTTCTCGTGAATCAGGTTGTCGAGCATCACCGGGATGAACGGCAGGTCGGTGCGCGGCTTCCCGTCTGCGGCCGGCGGTGCGTCTTCGGGGACAAACGAGCGTTCGTCCTGGACGACGATGAAGGGCGATGGGCTCCCGGCGACGTATCCGGCGGGAACGTAAACGGCGATCTGGCGCTGGAACGTCTGATGTTGCGGCGGCTCTACTGGGGCCGCCGGGGCGGCCGGAGCCGCCGCTGCCGGTCCGCCGCGGCCGCCGCCCGGTCCACCGCCCCGTCCCACCGGCGCCGTCGGAAACAGCTTGCTCTCCGCCGAGTTCATGGTGAAGCGGATGACGCGGCCTTTCGGCACGTCCGGCTTTGCGGTGAATGCTGGATCCGCCACGTAGGGTGGGGCAATCCGGAAGTTGCCGTCCGAGTTCAAGCGCACCGGCACGAGCGGAGGAGCATTCGGCGGCGCGTGCGGCAGTGACAGGAGCGGTGCCACCGTTCTGTGCCCGCGCTACAACCAACGAGCTCACCGCAAGAACGCCGAGCACGACCGGCCATGTGGCGATTCTCTTCTTCGTCATCCCAACCTCAGGGAGTGCATCCAGGGTGACCGCATAAGTCCGGTGCGGACCGCCGCCGTTACTACCAAACCAACTGCCAAACGACCAACGACCAACGACCAAAGACCAAAGACCAAAGACCAACGACCACCTACCAATGGGTCAGCGATCCATCCAGGCGCCGCTGAGTCGCACCGGCCGCACCCTCTGTGATCGCTTCGACAAAGGCGAGTTGGCGTTCGTCTATCGTGACCCCAAGGCCCGGCCGGTCGTTGGGCCACACCTTGCCATCGCGGCACTCCAGGAACTCGGGCAGATACGGCACCGGACGTTCGCCCAGGTTGTATTCCATCAGCACCTGTCCAGGAAACGCCATCATCGTCTGCATGTGGGCGGCGGTTGCGATGGGACCAGTGAAATGCGGGACGATGCCGACACGGTGCGTATCGCAGACGGCCATAATCTTCAGCATCTCGGTGATGCCGCCGACGTTCGGCAACGACACGCGGGCAAAATCGATGTCGCGGTTCTCGACCAGCGGACTGAAGTCCGCACGCGTTCCCCATTCCTCGCCCGGTGCGAGCGGCACGGACGTCATCACCCGCAGCTTCGGCAACTGGGTCCTGAACTGCTCCTCGCGCAGCGGGTCTTCGACGATGAACGGACGATGCGGCTCCATGGCGCGGCAGACTTCCACCGCCTCATGGAAATCGAACTTCTGATGCAGGTCGATCATCCAGTTGCCGTCGGGGCCGACGCCCTCGCGCATCTGCGCCGCCGCCTCGGCAATCAGCCGGATGTGCGAGCGGGAGTCGAAGGTGGCGCCCTGTGCTGGTCCACGGCGCGCACCGGCCGGGCCCCCCGGATTCGGCAGGATGTCGCTGTCCACGCGGAACACCCGATACCCTGCCGCCATCGTTCGCGCCGCGCGCTCTTTGAGAGTCATCGCTGCCGCTTCCGCCGGGGGTACGAGCCCCTGGGGCAGACCGGAGGTCGCATACAGCTCGATGTGCTCGCGCGCTTTGCCGCCGAACAGCTGGTACAGAGGCGCTCCGAGCGCCTTGGCCTTGATGTCCCAGAGCGCGAGGTCGATCGCACCGAGGGCGTGGAGCCGCTCCTTGCCCGGAGAATAGAAGCCGTCCATGAACGCGGCCTGCCAGATCATCTCCGAGTCGAACGCGTTGCGGCCGATCACGCTGCGCGCCACGTTGCGAACCGTGTCTGGCGATCCGCCCTGGCCGATGCCAGTGATGCCGGCTTCGGTGTCGACGAGCACGACCATGTTGCTCTGAGGGAACGCCTGCGGCCCGTTGCGGTCGTAGTTCTGCGGATAGAAGAGCCGGATGCGCGTCACTTTCGTTGGGGCCAGACGGCCAGACGCGCGCGCAGCGCCTGATGGGGCCGGCGATGGCGACGCTGTTGCGGGCGCTGGCGCGGATCCGGTCGGCGGGACCGCTGGCGGGGATCCCGCCCTGCCCTGAGCGAACGCGCGCGCCGGAACGCCGGCGAGTGCGGCACCGACGAGGCCCGTCAGCGATTTCGCGAACCCCCTGCGATTGAGAGCCATAGGACTCCTGAACAGTAGCTGGTAGCTGGTAGCTGGTGGCCTGTAGCTAGCCGGTAGCTGGTAGCTGGTAGCTGCGGTAGCTGCTACCGGTAGCCGATGACCGGCCGGTAGGGCCACTGAGTGGCTGGTCGCGAGCCGATATTCGTCTGCGACAGCTGATCCCACCCCGAGCGGCACCCTAGCGTCGTGCACCAACCACCAACCATCAACCACCAACCAGCAACCACCTACCGGCTACCGGCTACCAGCTACCAGCTACCAGCTAGTTCAAGGCAGCGCGTACGCGATGATCTCCGCGCCGTCGTTGCCGCTGACGGCGAGCACGATGTACTGCTTGCCATCGATCTGGTAACTCATGGGCGAGCCGGTCTGCTTGGCCGGCATGTCAACCGCGCCAGCGTCCTCACCGGTGCGCTTGTCGTAGGCGCGCAGCAGCGCCACACGCTTGCCTGCATCGTTCGTGTGCACGCCACCTTCACCCGCGACCACCAGGTTCTTCGTCGTCAGCACCCCGATGAAGGTGCGACCCGGCTGGCCGAGGCGTGGCAGGTTCAAGCCCTTGAGCGCCGGATGATTCTTGATGTCGTCAGGCGTGGAGCTGTGTGTCTTCTGCCAGACGATATCTCCCGTGTTCATGTTGTAAGCCGTGATCCGGTCATACGGCGGCTTGATGATCGGCAGGCCCTGCACTGTGCCGGCTCGCGCGCCACCGCCCCCGCCCGCAGCCCGTCCGCCACCACCCGCCGGGCCGCCACCGCCTGCCGCGCCGCCGGCACCGGCGCCACGCGGTCCGGCCCCGGCAGCTCGCGCCTGCCCGGCCACATAGGCCATGTCGGACTGCGCCGCATTGCCCGGGACGAGCGAGTTGAAGAACGGACTCGTGTGCGAGTGGATATAGAGGTAGTTGCTCTCCGGATCCATGGAGCCGCCGGGCCAGTTCGCGCCGCCGACTTCCGAGGGCAGCTGCAACGTGGCGAGCGGACCTTCGAGGCTGCTGGCAACGGGAGGCGTAAAGATCGGGCCGATCTTGTAACGCTTCACCACTTCCAGCGCTTCGGCCTTCAGCTCTGGAGTCAGGTCCAGCAGGTCGTTCTCGGTGACGCCCTGGCGATCGAATGGCGCCGGCTTCGTCGGGAACGGCTGCGTCGGGCTGCTCTTTTCCTTCGGCACATCGGACTGAGGCACCGGCCGTTCTTCGATCGGCCAGATCGGTTCTCCCGTCTCGCGATTGAGAACGAACAGGAACGCGCTCTTCGTCGGCTGTGCCAGCGCCTTCACCGTGCGGCCGTTCATGCTCATGTCGAAGAGCATCGGCGCACAGGGCAGGTCCCAGTCCCACACGTCGTGGTGCACCGTCTGGTAATGCCACTTGCGACGGCCGGTCTTGACGTCGAGCGCGAGGATCGTGTCGGCAAACAGCGTGTTGCCCGGTCGATGTCCTCCGTAGTAATCGCCGGTCGCCATCTCCGTCGGCACGTAGACGAGACCAAGCTCCGGGTCTGCGCTCATCTGCGCCCACACCCCGGTGTTGCCGTTGTACTCGGCCGAGCCCTCCAGCCAGGTGTCGTATCCGAACTCACCCTGCTTCGGAATGGTATGGAAGATCCACAGGCGCTTGCCGGTGCGGACGTCGTAGCCGCGGACGAACCCTTTGGCATTCTTCATCGTCCGCGGGTTGCCCCCGGGACGAAGGGCCGCACCGACCACGACGACGTCGCCGACCACCAGCGGCGTGGCATTCAATCCCAGCTCGCCGGTGTCGAGGTCGATTTCCTGGTCATCCTCGAGCTTCAGATCGACCGCACCGTTTTTGCCGAACGCCGGAATCGGATGACCCGTCTTGGCGTCGAGCGCCATCAGGCGGTAGCCAGGAGTGACATAGATGATCCGGCGATCGGCGCCGTCGCCGCTGGCCCAGTAAGCGAGTCCGCGGCCCGCGCCGTTGCGAATGGCGTTGTCACCGCGGCGGCCTTCGTCCTCGGTATGCATCCAGAGCATCTCGCCCGTGGCCGCGTTGAGGGCGATCGCCGCGCGCCGCATGCCGGCGGTCGTATACAGAACGCGGTCGACCACCAGCGGCGTCGCCGAATACAGCGTATCGGGACGCGGGCCAAGGAAGTTGGTGTTCAGACGCCACGCAATTTCCAGCTTGTTGAAGTTGTCCTTCGTGATCTGATCGGCGGTCGCATACCGGTGGCTGGCGAGGTCGCCGCCGTAGGTCGTCCACGTCGTGGTTGGACCCGTGGTGGTCGCTCGTGTCGCGCCACGGCCAGCCGGGGGCGCGGCGACCGCAGCCGGGGCACCGCGACCTCGACCGGCGTTATTGCCCGCAGCAGCTGCTGCAGCCGGAGTGGCCGTACGTTCGAACGTGATCCTGGCCAGCTGTTCACGATCGGTGGGCAGCGCCGTCGCTCCACCTGGCATCTCCGCATTGCGCAGAATGAACGCGAGGATGGCGGAGGAGTCCGCGGGCGACAGGCTGTTCGGCGCGGTCGGGGGCATCGCCTCGATCCGCTCGATCAGCCGTCGCAGGTCTTTACCCGACCACGACTCGACAAACGGACCGCCCGTGAGTGCCGGCGCGCGCTCGCGCCCGCCGAGATCGTCGCCATGACACGTGGCGCACTTCTCGAAGTAGATCTTCTCGCCCGCCGAGGCCTGTGCGGCGGTATAGACCCCGGACGCTGACGATCGCACCTGGGGTGATTGCTGCGCCGCCAGCGTGGCGCACCCCAGGATGACGAGTCCCCCTATGACACGGCGCGTGTGACCCATCGATCTCGTTCTCCTGCTTTACTGGCCGCGCCCGCCGGCACCAGGAGCCGTCGCTGGCGGTGCACCGCCGGGCAGACCAATGACCGGTTCCGGTTCTTCGGGTGCGCCTTCACCGCGGCCGCGCCCGGCGGGTGCGGGCGTTGCGCCACGACCGGCGCCGCCGCCGCGCGCCGGCCGCTGCCAGCCATCGCGTGCGGGGCCATCCTGCACCATGCGGGTATCCGCGCTGACGATATACCCGCTCAGATATTGCTGGCCGGCGTTGCCGTAGAACTTGCCGAACTTGTTGGCGGCGTTCCGCACCTTGATCAGCGCGTCCTGATAACGCGGGTCGTTCTGCTGCCATCCGGAGAAGGACGACAGATCGTTGTTGCCGAAGATGACGACGTCGACGCCTGCGGTCGCGACGATTTCTTCGGCGTTCGCCACACCCTCCAGCGTCTCGATCATCACCGTCACCAGCATGTTGTCGTTGATGGTCGCGCGGTAGTTGATCCCCGGCCACATCTGACCGAAGGAACCACCGCCGGAACTGCGCCGACCGGTCGGGGGGTAGCGCGCGAATCGGGCCGCGTCACGCGCCTCCAGCGCATCGTCCACGGTCGGGACGATGATGCCGACGGCCCCGATATCGGTGGCCTTCTGCATGTTCGCCTCTAGCGCGTCGGGCATGCGGATCATCGGCGCCGCGCCGTCCACCCCTGGACAGGTCAGCATCATGCGGCGCACTTCGTCCCAGGACATCGTGCTGTGCTGCATCTCGAACCAGATGAAATCGAAATGCTTGCGGACCTCGCAGTAGAGATCGGGGTTGAAGGAGGAGACCGTGTAGCTGGTCACCTGCTTGTCCTGGAACAGCAGTTCCTTGGCCCGGTTGTAAAACGGCCGCGGCGTCTGCGGACTGATCGACGCCTTCACCTGCCAGCCCCAGCCGCGCGAATCGAGCGGCGTCATCGCCACCGTGCCCGTGCCGCCGATCAACTGGCCTGGCGCGCCGGCGGGTGCCCCGCGGCCGCCGCCCTGTCCGCGCGCACCCGCCGCGGGCTGCGGCGTGCCCTGCTGGGCGTGGACGCCGAACGCGACGCAACCGGTGAGGCACGCGGCAACTACAAAACGCACGATGCGCATAATCGAGACCCCTTCTTGGCTTTTTTGGCGCGTCATCATCGCACAACAACGTCTTGCCCTGGTCTTCAGCGAACGCACCCTCTCGGCGGGAGTGAACGCCCCCCGGCAGCCGGCAAACTCAGGCCTGCCGAATCCCCGTCCTGAGCTGCCCGCTCATCGCGGGTTTGCGGTGGCTCGGAGCTTCGAAGCCGTGGCGCATTCGGTCATCACCGTGAAGTACCGCTGCACGCCATCCGCGCCGACGACGAACGGATGACTCTCGCCGGGTTCACGTTTCGCGCTGATCAGGCGCGCTTTCGTGTACGCGTTGTCGTATTCACTGTGATTCGACAAGATGACCGTCGCGCCCGCGTCGCCCGCGGCTTTGGCGATCTTCTGTTGCGAGGCGATGTACTCATCCCACCGTGCGGCATCGGCTCCGAAGTTGCCCGTCAGCGTCCCGCCCGAATACGCGACCATGACGCTTCGCCCCTGGTCCTTGACCGGGAACACATACGACAGCGTGCCGGGGGTGTGCCCGGGGGTGGCGATGATGGTCACAGTCGTATCACCGAGCGTCAGCTTCGTCCCCTCGGCACCGACCGAGATGTCGCGCTTCGGCACGCCACCGGCGGCGGTCTCCGGTCGCTGCAGCGTCGACTCCCAGTCAGGTGCGCCCATCACCACCTTCGCGCCGTACCGGCGCTGCAGCTCGGCGGCTCCCTGGTCGTGGTCGCCGTGCGCATGGCTGATGACGACGTACTTGATCTCCTTCGGGTCCAGGCCCAGCGTCGTCAAGCCGTCGATGATTTCAGGCTGCGTGGCCCAGGCGAAGTTCGTGTCGAGGATGATCAGCCCCTCGCTGGTGCGCAACGCCCACGAGGAGTGCTGGCGCGTGCCGAGCCAATAGAGATTGTCGAAGACCTTGTACGGCGAGGCGTACCAGGTCGCGCGATCCGGCGTCGCCGGAGCCGCGCCGCGCCCTGGTCCGGCGCCACGCGCCGGCGCCCCCCGTGCCGCGCCGCCGGCGCGGGCGGGTGCAGGAGCGCCAGAGAAGCAGAGGTTCACGAATGTGGCGCGGTAATCCAGTCCGGCTGCGGCCCTTCCGGCGGCAACGTGCGCGTCGATGTCGGCCGGCGCCTGCGCGGAGAGCACTGCCCCCCCGAGCGCCATACAGAACGCACCGATCAGGGTTCGCGTCGTGTGCATGCTTCTCCTCACGAAATTGGTGGCCGAGCGGCGCATTATATGCCCGGCCCGTTGCATAATGCGCACGCTCGAGTGAATAACGCGAAATGGCCAGCGACCGCGCTTCGGCACCCCCGAAGGGGCCTCGCGGCGTGATGGAGGGGTTCAGGATGCGCGCCGTCGTCGTCACTACCTGCTGCGTCATCGTTGCCGTTCTGGGACTGGCCGCACAGGTCCGCACCGGCAAGCTGACGATCTATTACATCGATACCGAAGGCGGCCAGTCGACCCTCTTCGTCGGCCCGGGCGGGGAGTCGCTTCTGGTGGATACCGGAAACGCCGGCGCCCGTGACCTTGGCCGGATCGCCGATACGCTGCGCACCGCGGGGCTGACGAAGATTGATCACCTGTGGATCACCCATTACCACGGCGACCACGTCGGGGCGCTGCTGGAACTGGCCAAGCAATTCCCTGTCGCGCATTTTTACGATCACGGCAAGCCGCACCCGAACGATCGCATCGTTTCCTCCCAGTTCTTATCCGCGTACGAGTCGCTCAGCGAGGGCAAGCGCACCGTCGTCAAGCCGGGCGACAAGGTGAAGATGACCGGCCTGGACATCACGGCGGTGGCATCGGCCAATCAGTTCATCCGGACCAATCTGCCTGGCGGGGGCAGTCAGAATGCGTCGTGCGCCGGGGTGAAGCAGAAAGACGAGAGCGCCTATCCGGATCCGGACAACGGCGAGTCGGCCGGCTTCGTGCTCGCGTACGGTCGCTTTCGCACTGTCGATCTCGGGGACCTCACCTGGAACGGTGAGCTGGACCTGATGTGTCCGGTGAATCGCATCGGGACGGTCGATCTGTATCTGACCTCGCATCACGGCCTCGAGAAGTCGGGGTCGCCGGCGCTGGTGCAGGCGCTGCGCCCGCGCGTCGTGGTGATGAACAACGGCACGCGAAAGGGAGGAACGCCGGAAGCGTTCGCCGGCTTGCAGGAGACGGTCGGCATCGAGGACTTGTGGCAGTTGCACTGGTCGTACAACGTCGGTCTCGAGAACGCGCCGGCGCGGTTCATCGCCAACGTCGACGATCCGGCGACGATCGCGACGATCCTCACGACACCGGCGCCGACGCCGGGGGCGCCACCGGCGCCGCGAGCGGGCGGACCTGCTGGTCCCGGCGGACCTGCGGGTCCTGGCGGCCCCGGCGGACCTGGAGCGCCTGGCGGGCCAGGCGCCGGGCCTGGGCGCGGTCCCGGCGGGCCCGGTGCCGCCGGCCACATGCCCGCATACCTGATCCAGGTGACAGCGCAGCAGGACGGCAGCTTCAGCGTCACCAACACCCGCAACGGATTCACCAAGACGTATCGGCCGCGGCCGTAAGCGGCGCCCGGCATGTCCTGGTCGCAACTGTACGACCCGTTCGGCAACCAACCGCTGTCGACGGCGGTGTCGGCACTGCCGGTCCTGACGCTCTTCTTCGTCCTGGTGGTGCTGAAGAAACGCGTGTGGGTGGCGGCGTTGAGCGGCTTCGTGGTGGCCGTGACGCTGGCGCTGTTCATCTTCGGCATGCCGGCGGTTCTGGTGGGCACGGCCGCGGTCCACGGCGTGCTCTTCGGCCTGATGCGGATCGCCTGGATCGTCGTCGGCTCGATCTTTCTCTACAACGTCGCCTGTGAAACAGGGCAGTTCGACGTGATGAAGGAGTCGATCGCCGGACTGTCGTCCGACAAACGCCTGCAGCTGGTGCTCGTCGCGTTCTGTTTCGGCGCGTTCCTCGAAGGTGCGGGTGGCGGCGGGGCGCCGGTGGCGATTGCCGGATCGTTTCTCATCGGGCTCGGCTTCAACCCGTTCCAGGCAGCGACACTGTGTCTCGTTGCCAACACGGCTCCGGTCGCGTGGGGCGGCGTGGGCAATCCCATTCGCACGCTTGCCGGCGTCACCGGCCTGCCCGAAGCGGAATTCAGTGCCATGGCCGGACGGATCCTGCCGCCGCTGTCGTTGATTCTGCCGCTCTGGCTGGTCCGCAGCATGGTGGGCTGGCGCGAGACGATGGAGGTGTGGCCGGCACTGCTCGTGAGCGGCGCGTCGTTCGCGGCAATGCAGTTCTACTGGTCCAACTACCAGGACCCTGGACTTGTCGACATCGTGGCGGCGATCTTTTCGCTGCTCGTGATGGTGGCGTTTCTCAAGGTCTGGAAGCCACCAGCGGTGATGCCGATTGAAGCGAGCACGCCGCCGGGGTCCGCTGCGCCAATTGCTGTCGCCGGCTCCGCCGCCACCGGCACGGCTGTGTCGAGCGCGGCGATGCCGCGGCAGTCGGCACTGGTCGTGCTGAAGGGATGGTCGCCGTTCATCATTGCGTCGGTGCTGATCTTCGTGACCGCGCTCCCCGGCATCGCCAAGTACCTGAACTTCCCGGCGCTCAGCATGCCGATGCCGCTCCTGCATCGCGCGGTGCTGAAGATGCCGCCGGTCGTGCCGCAGCCGACGCCCGAAGACGCGATCGTCAATCTGAACTTCATCGCCATTCCTGGAACCGTCGTCTTGCTGGCCGGTCTCGCGGCGGCGTCGCTCGCGCGGCTGCCGCTCGCACGCACACTGCTGCTGTTCCGCCGTACCCTCGTCCAGACGCTGCCATCGACGCTGGCGATCAGCTTCATGGTCGGTCTGGCGTACGTGACGCGCTATTCGGGGATGGACACGGTGCTCGGCCTCAGCCTCACCGGCACGGGCGTGCTCTTCCCGTTCTTCGGTACCCTGCTTGGCTGGCTGGGTGTTGCGCTCACCGGCACCGATGCCGGATCGAATGCGCTCTTCGGCAACCTGCAGACCGTGACTGCGACGCAACTCGGCCTGAGCCCGATCCTGATGGGCGCCGCCAATTCGACCGGCGGCGTGATGGGGAAGATGATCGACGCGCAGTCGATCGTGGTGGCGAGCACCGCCACGAACCAGCAAGGACAGGAAGCGGCGATCTTCAAGGCCGTCTTCGTCCACAGCATTACACTGGCATGCCTCGTCGGACTGATCGTGCTGACATACGCCTACGTCTTTCCGTCGCTGATACCATGACGCCACTCCAGATACGCTCTCGTTCCCTCAGCCTGGTGATCGCGGTGAGCGTGGCCGCCTCACTCGTCGCGGCACAGTCACCGGTTCCGCGCTACGAGGTCAAGCGCACGTCGACTCCGCTGACCATTGATGGCAAGCTCGATGAAGCGCCGTGGACGGCGGCGCCGACAGTCTCGCTGCAGTTCCTCTGGGAATCTCAGACCGGCGCCAAGCAGATGACCCGTGCCCGGCTGCTATGGGATGCGCAGGGTCTCTACGTCGGCTTCGATGCCGACGATGCCGACATCACCGCGCAATTTCAGCAGCACGACGATCCGACGTATCGTGACGACGCGGTCGAGATCTTCATCAACCCCAACCCGCAGCAAGAGGTCGTCTACTACGGGTTCGAGATGAACGCGCGCGGCGTGCTGTACGACTACCTGAATTACAACAGCCGCACGCTCTTCAAGCGCTTCGACGCCACTGGTGTGAAGATCGCGACGTCGCTGAGAGGCTCGCTGAACGTTCGCACCGACACCGACAGCGGCTGGAGCCTCGAGGCGCTGATCCCGTGGCCCAACTTCGAGGAGCTGTCGCGTCGTCCACCGGTCGCGGGCACCGTCTGGAAAGTAAATATCAATCGCTGGGACGGCGTCGAGCCGAACCGGCGCATGAGCATCTGGTCCGACCCGCAGAACAATGATTCGTGGCCGCACGTTCCCTCGCGGTTCGGCGAGATCGTCTTCGTCGAGTAGACAGCGCCTGGCGCTGGCAAGAGGGCATGATGACGAGAACGACTCTGGCAACGATCATCGCGGTGTCGCTGTCTGCGAGTGACGCCGTCTGGACGATCGCCGCGCAAAACGGCACGGCACGGAGTGCACCCGGCGCCAGGCCGCAAGGTCCGTGCGACATCTACGCCGCCGCGGGCGCGCCGTGTGTCGCCGCCCACAGCACCACGCGTGCGCTGTACGCAGCCTATAACGGCCCGCTGTATCGAATCCTTCGACAGTCCGACGGCAGGACGCTCGACATCGGCGTGGTTCCACCCACGGCGACGCCTGTGCCGGACCCGGGCGGATACGCGAACGCGTTGGCGCAGGACGCGTTCTGCGCTAATACCTACTGCTGGATCGCGGCGATCTACGACCAGTCGCCGAAGCACAACGATCTGATTCAGGCACCGCGCGGGGGATTCAGTGGGCCGGCGATGGGCGGGTTCAACAACCTGCCGATGGCCGACATCGCGCCGGTCTCCGTCATGGGCCACAAGGTGTACGGCGTGTTCATCGCGCCTGGCATGGGCCTTCGGCAGAACGACGCGAAGGGCACTGCCGTCGACGATCAGGCCGAAGGGCAGTACTGGGTGATCGACGGTCACCATTTCAACTCCGGCTGCTGCTTCGATTACGGCAACGCAGAGACGGACAGCCGTGACGACGGTAACGGCACGATGGAGACGACGTACTACGGCAACGCCACCGCGTGGTATCACGGAAACCCGCCGGGGCCGTGGATCATGACCGACCAGGAGAACAACCTGGTCGGCTGCGTGACCACCACCGCCTCGAAGCTGTGTCCGGACTTGCCGAATATCACATGGCGTTTCGTGACGGCGATGGCCAAGGGCGAACCGCATCACTGGACCTCGATGGGCGGCGACGCGCAGCGCGGCCCGCTGTCGGTGATGTTCGACGGGCCACGCGTCGATCACACCTACGACCCGATGCGCAAGCAGGGAGCGATTCTCCTGGGCAACGGTGGGGACAACAGCGTCGGCTCGCAGGGCACCTTCTACGAAGGCGCTATGACTGCCGCAGGAACATTCCCCAGCGACGCGACCGACCAGCTGGTGCAGGCGAACGTCGTGGCTGCCGCGTACAACGTGGCACCGGTGCAGATTGCGCCGGCATCGGCTACGGCGGCACCACCAGGACTGCAGACGTTTTCGCCAGGGTCCTCGCAGCAGACGACGCTGACGTTCACGAACACGACCGGCGCACCAGTGACCGGTGTGAACCTGACCCTGGGCGTGCCGAGCCAATGGCGGGCCGTGGTAGCCGGCTCGTCGGAGCCCGCGGCGACGATCGCCAACACCGTAGCTCCCGGCGAAACCGTGAGCGCCACCTTCACGGTGACATCGGGACCGGCGCCGTTCAATGGCGATCTCGTCGGCCGGGTGTCCTGGACAGTTCAGACAACGGCGCGAGCCCACAGCGAAACGACGGCGGAGAAGGTGCGGAACGACAGCCGGGTCACCATCAACGAGTTCCGCGTCAATGCCGGCTCACCAACCAACGCCACCGACTCGTTCATCGAGCTGTTCAACGCCGACGCGCGCGGCGTCGACCTTTCCAACTGGACGCTCACGCAGCACCAGACGCAGCAGCCAATCTTCTCGGCAGTGACGATCCCGGCCGGGACGACGCTCGCGCCGCATGCTTTCTATCTCCTCGGACTGTCGAATTCAGGGCTGGCGGCCCCCGCGCGTGCCGGTGATGCAGTGATTCAGGTCAGGAGCACGACCGGCATGTCGGCCGGCGACACGATCACCATCGGCACCGGCGCTGGCGCGGAGACGCGGAAGGTGGTCAACATCGGCTCGCCGGCTGGCACCCCGACCACCGTGTGGCAGCCGGTACCGGACGGCCCGGTTCTGACGGTGCCGGTGGCGTCGGCGAGCCTTCCGGTCACGAGCGTGGCCGGCTTCGCGATCGGCGAGAAAATCGGTCTCGGGTATGGCGCGACGTATCCGACAGTCGCCAAAGCCATCGAGCGATACGAAGTGGTCACGATCACTGCGGTTGGCAAGCCAGGTACTCAGGCGTTTCTCGGTGTCGATGCGCCAGTCGGCGCGACGAACCTCAAGGTGACCTCCGTTGCGAATATTTCTCCCGGCGATCGGATCCGACTCGACATCGACAGCGTCGGCCACGGGATCGAGACCGTCACCGTGACCAGCGTGGGGACCGCGTCGAGCCGGACCGCCCTCACCGCCGACGCGAGTGCTGGCGCAACCAGCGTGACAGTGCGGAGTGCGAACGGGTTCGTCGTTGGCGAAAAGCTGACGGTAGGTACTCCGGCCAACCGGGAAATGGTGACGGTCGTCTCGATCGGTGCCGCAAATCCGGCGGGAGTGAGCGTCGACGTAACGCCTGCCCTCGCCCAGGTGCACCTTGGTCGCGAGGATGTGGTGGCGCACGGCACCGGACTCGATCTGGCGGCTCCGCTCAAATTCCATCACGCGGCCAACATCCCGTTCAGCGCCCGCGGTACCGGCATCAGCATCACGCCGGCAACCGCGTTTGCTCACTCGAGCAACGAGCCCGTCCTGCCGCTCGGCACGGGCATCACCATCGATCGGCCGCTGGCGAATGCGCATCCGATCGATGCGGTGGTGCGCGATGCGGCGGTCACGACGGCGGGCTACCAGGGATCTCCCGGTCCGAACCACTGGTTCGGCGGGCCGGTGCTGTCTCCGGCCGCCGGCACCATGGTGCTCCGCGATGCGGCAGGCGTTGTTGTCGACAGTCTCAATTACGGCGGCCTGGTGGATCCGTGGGCCTCGGAGGGTTATCACGGGACGTCCGGCGCAGGCGAGAGCGGGTGCCGCGTGTCGACGCCGTCCGCGGGGCGCGGCGGCGGGGGGTTCGGTGGTGCAGCGGCTCCGCCCATCGCCACACCGCATCGGAGTGCCGGACGCTTCCCCGACGGCGCTGACACCGATAGCAACTGCAGCGACTTCCTGTTGCAGCCGGCCACGACGATGGCCGCCCCGGTCCCCGCTGGCGCAACGAACATCAAGGTCGCCAGCGTTGCCGACTTCAATCCAGGGCAGACGCTGCTGATCGGCAGCGGCGCCGACCGCGAGACGGGGACGATCGCGACTGTCGGCACGGCAGGCGCGACAACGACGGTCGCGCGCGATCGATGCCGGGGCGACGGCATCATTCCGGTCGCAAGCACGGCAGGTTTCAGCGCCGGACAGACCATCACGATCGACACCGGCGCGGGTCGTGAGACTGCGGTGATCGCGTCGATCGCCGGCGGTCCGGGCGGGCCGCGGATCACTGTCACGATGCCGCTCGCGCGACCACATTCGTCGGGCAGTCGAGATCGCCGGGAGCGGCATCACGCTCGCGACCGCACTGACACGAGCGCACGCCGATCGGGACGCAGATCGCGACGGATCTGCCGACACCCGGAAGGCCGAACGCCTACGTGCGCCGGCGCTGACCTTGTCTCCGGATGATTGGCAGCCTGAGCAGGAACCGTTGTTGGGGCAGGTCTCCGGTCGCTCGGCTATCGCACCGGCCACTGGGCGCGGCTTGCTGATGGCGCGGAGTAGTCTCACGCGACGCCGCAAAGAACGCACGGGATGTGCACGGACGCCAAGGCGGCGGTGGCCTATCGCTGCTTCAGGATTTCCTCAATCTGCTGCCGTGCGACCGGCAGGCGGTCGATATTCTGGCGCAGCCACTGAGTGAAGTCCGCCTCGATGGCGTCAGTCCAGCGGCCGTCGATCTGGCCCGCCGTATAGACGCCGGCGCGCAGCCGGGCGTGTCCGAATTCATCGCGCAGTCGCGTGATCTCCGACGTGCGCACGACCTGCTCCGCGAGTTGCGGCGGGATGAAGATGACGCCGCCGTCGCGTCCGAGCACGACGTCGCCGGGCATGACGAACGCGCCGCCGATGCGAATCGGCACGTTGATCCCGATCATCGTCGAGTTGAGCCGGGCACCGGCGCTGGCATTGCCGATGTGATGCGAGGGGTCGTAGTAACGGACGAACGACGTGAAGTTCTCCATGTCGCGCAGGCCGTTGATGTCGCGTACGGCCCCGTCGTAGATGATTCCGTTGCCCGTCTTCGCGTAGATGGCGCTGCCAACGTTGTCGCCGACCGAGGCGCCGTTCTCCTTGAGTCCGAAATGATCCGACACGTAGACATCGCGGGGCTGGAGCATGTCGACCGGCCAGGCGTTCGTTCCGCCCACGCGCCCGTCCTGGCGGCCCTTGGCTTCGATGACGCGCAGGATGTCAGGCCGGCCGGGCAGCCATTGCGACGTCAGCGCGCGGCCGACGAGGACCTTCTCCGGATGAATCGAGAGCCATTGGTCGTCGTACTGATGCGAAAACCCCGCCCCGGTCACCACCGCCCATGCCTCCTCGAGGGTCACGTTCTTCATGCGATCGAGGATCGCGTCCGGGACCTTGGGACGGCCGTCGGTGAACCGCTCGCCTTTCCAATCGGGCGTGTACTCAATCAGCTGCTGCTTCGTCAGCACCCCAGGCTGCGCCCCGGCGATCGGAGTGACAGCGAGCAGCAGGGCGATGGCCAGTAGAGCTCTACGCATGGCGGTCCTCGTGGTGATCGCAACGGTTCGTCGAGCAGAGTGACGTCGGCACCGAGTCGGGCCTTCCCCTGGTCGAACCAGTCGAAGTCCGCGGGCGGCCCTGCCGACGAGATCCTGACAGGCGATCGCCGACGAACGCACCGGTGTTCACGGACGGCGGGCTCCACCGGGAGTGAACGCAGCCCCGTGGAGAACCTGATCGAGAATCTCATCCTGCCGCGCCGGGCAGGCTCGCCCCTTTTCCGGAGTGAGATTATCGTGCTCCGACTCGATCATCGGTAGCGCTTCAACCGGACCACGAAGCTGGTTGAGCGCCGTCCAGACACCGGCAGGAGGCGAAATGGTGTCGATAAACCCGAGGCCGGCCATCACCGGTGCCGTGATGCGCGATGCAAAGTTGACGGTGTCGAAGTAGAGCGCCGCCTGCATCACCGCAGGATTGCTGGAATCCCAATTCGGATAGCCCGCCTTGCGGCCGTGCAGATCGCCGTTGCTGTCTGCGCCGGCTGGCACGCAGACGAGAACCGCGCTGATCTTGTCGGGACGCAAGCCCGCCAGCGCGAGGCTCTGCTGTCCGCCCATGCTCCCGCCGATGAGGACGATCGTCCTGCCGTCCCAGTCCGGCCGCGACAGCACGTAGTCGAGGACGCGTGAATCGCGCAGGTACATGTTGAGGAAGTACGAGGTGTCGCGGTCCGTGTTGCCGATGGCCTGGTAGCCGCGCGGCACGTTGCCCGACGGATCCGTCGGCAGCTTGTCGTGTGCGTCGACGTTCAGCATCAGCCAACCCGCCGCAGCCCGCCGCGCGATCGGCGCAGGCGGCAGCGCGTAGACTCCGGCGTACTGGAGCTGGATGAGGGCCGGGAATGTTCCGGGTCGCCCCGGCTTTGCGATCCAGCCGTGTGCTTTCGAGCCGAGCGCATCGAGCTGAAACAACTGGAGCTCGACGCCGGGCACGCCGCTGTCGACCGCCGCCAGCACCGGATTGATCGGCACGGCGGCCTGCGCCGCGAGCTTGGCGCTCCAGAACGCGTCGAAGTCCGCCGGCCTGGGCGTCGAGAGTCCGATCTTGGCCGGCGCGACTGCCGCCCCGACGGCGTAGAACCCTTCATCGCGTCCAGCGTTCCCACCGGTGAACCGTCCAGCCGCGGAAGGGGCCGACGGCGTCAGCTCTTCGAAGGCCTGCACCGCGACGTAGAGCATGCCTGGCTCAGTTGCGACCATCTCTATCGCCGCCTGGCCGCGCGACAAATCGAGCACCGCTTCTTTCAGCACCACCGCGTTGTTCTGCCGGACCGTCCACCGATACCGATACGTCGGCGTAACCGGTCCCGCGGTCACCATCCAGCCGACGGTCTCGCCGACGTCGTAGATACCGGTGGCGTGATAGGGCGTAAAGGTGAGCTGCTGCGGAATGGGCTGCCCACGCTGCGCCACTGCGGGTGTGCCACAGAGAAGGAGGGCGAGCAGAGGGAGCAACCGGCGCGCGATGGAAGGCATGAGGTATTGCCTGAGCGGCGCATTATCGCGAAACGTTGCGTAATGCGCAATCGTCGGTGAATTAGACGAAACGAGGATCAGGGGCTGGCTCGACGTCGCGGCGCGGCGGGCCTGAAGGCCCGCCCTACGGGCCTGCCCTGCGGGCACGGGATCGCCGCGCGACGATCTGGTCGGCGATCGCGCCGAGCAGGATGACGCCGCCCATCACCGCGAAGTCCAGGGAACCGGGAATGTCGAGCAGGTTCACCAGGTTGCGCAGCACCTGCAGCAGCGCCGCGCCCATCACGATGCCGGCGATGGAGCCTTCTCCGCCGCGCAGGCTGCAGCCGCCGACGACCGCCGCCGCGATCGCGTACAACTCGTAGAAGTTGCCGTGCGACGCCGGCGAGATCGAATTCGTATAGAACGCGATGATGATCGCCGACACGCCGGTCAGCGTTCCCGAAATCACGTACGCCCAGGCGATCACCGCCTGCGTTCGCACGCCGGCGTAGCGCGCGGCCTCCTCGTTGCGGCCGATCGCGATCAGGTGACGGCCGAATACGGAGCGGTGCAGGAGCAGCCATGCGGCCACGGCGACGACACCCAGCAGGATGAACGGCATCGGTACGCCGCCGATACTTCCCGAGGCAACCGTGCGCACCCACTCGAATCCTTCGCCGGTGCCGAATCCCTTCGTCGAGTCCCGGGCGATGTAGCGCGCCGCGCCGCGATACAGCAGCAGACCGCACAGCGTGACGATGAACGGCTGCAGCCGCAGGCGCGCCACCAGCAAGCCGTGGATCGCGCCCAGGCACGCGCCCACGGTCAGCGGCGGCGGCTAGCGCGACGCCCGCCGGCCAGCGCCACTCGACCAGCATCATTGACAGCAGCACCCCCAGCAGGGCACAGATCGACCCGACCGACAGGTCGATGCCGCCGGTGATGATGACGATGCCAACACCGATGCTGAAGATGCCGTACGTGCCGACGAGCCGGCTGACGTTCTGCAGGTTGGTCACGCTGAGGAACTGCGGGCTGGCCAGCGCGACGACCGCGCAGAGCACGATCAGCAGCAGCGCGACACCGATGTCTTTTCGTGTCATGGACGCCTGGTCGCGCCGACGCTCAGGCCACCGCCAGCTGCATGATCGCCTGCGGCGTGCAGTCGGGACGCTCGAGCACGCCGGTTACCCGACCGTCGTGCATCACCGCGACGCGGTCGCATTCGGCGACGATCTCTTCGAGGTCGCTGCTGATCAGCACCACCGCTGCGCCGTCGGTGGCGAGCTGGCGGATCAGGCGGTGAATCTCCGCCTTGGCGCCCACGTCCACCCCCTGCGTCGGCTCGTCGAAGACGATCGCATGCGGATCGAGCGCGAGCCATCTGCCGAGCACGACCTTCTGCTGGTTGCCTCCGCTCAGCGTGCCGGCGGCGGCTTCGATCGACGGTGTCTTCACCGACAGCTTCGTCACGATCTCCCGTGCCGCCGCCGACTCGGCACGCCGGTTCACGAGGCCAAGTCGCGACAGCGTCGAGAGGTTGGGAAGGGTGATGTTCTCGCGTACGGTCATTTCCCCGATCACGCCACGCCCGCGCCGGTCCTCCGGTACCAGGCAGATGCCCTGGCTGATGGCATCGCGTGGCGTCTCGATCACGAGCGGCACGCCATCGAGCAGCACGCGGCCGGACAGCCGCGACCCGATCCCGCACACCGCTTCGGCCAACTCGGAGCGGCCCGCGCCGATCAGCCCCGCAATCCCGAGCACCTCGCCGCGATGTGCCGTGAGCGACGCGTCGACGTCCGGGTAACGCGAGGTGCGCACGCGGTCGATCTCCAGCCCGGGCCTGCGGGGCTGAGTGGCCGGCAGCCTGACAGCCGCCAGGCGGGACGCGTATTCCGACGCGAGCGTCCGGCCGACCATCAGGTGCACGAGGCGGTCGCGCCGAATCTCTCCGCGCGCCAGGGTACCGGCATTCCGGCCATCACGCAGCACCACCGCGCGGTCTGCCATCGCTTCGATCTCCGACAGACGATGCGAGATGTAGACGATCGCGGTACCACGTTCCTCGCAGCTCCGTGAGGACACCGACCAGCCGTTCGGCCTCGTCGGCCCCGAGGCTCGCGGTCGGCTCGTCCAGTATCAGGATCCGTGCGTCCACCGAGAGTGCGCGGGCGATCGCGACGAGCCGCTGCTGGGCGGTGGAGAGCCGACCCGCGATCGCCCGTGGCGAGATCGCCGCGCCGATGCGGGAGAGATGCTGTGCCGACTGCTCCTCCATGCGACGACGGTCGAGCAGGCGCAACGGTCCGGCACGGTACGGCTCGCGCCCGAGGAAGATGTTGCCGGCGACGTCGAGCGTATCGATCATCTCCAGCTCCTGGTGGATGACGGCGATGCCGAGCCGGGTGGCGGCGGCAGGCTTCGTCGATGCGTCACCGGGACGCCGTCAAGGTGGATTTCGCCGGCGTCGGGACGATGAATGCCGGCGAGGATCTTCATCAACGTGGACTTGCCGGCGCCGTTCTCGCCGACGAGCGCGACGAGTCTCGCCGCGTTCGACGTCAAAGTCCACCTGGTCCAGAGCGACGACGCCGGGAAAGCGTTTGGCGATCGCCCGCATCTGCAGTAAAGGAACCGTCGTCAATGAGCAACTCCGGCGCGGCGATGTGGGAGCAGCGATGGCACCCGCTCCGTGAGGAATGGGTGATCGTGGCTGCCCATCGTAACGATCGCCCCTGGCACGGGCGAACGGGCGCTGGCAGCCGCGTCGCGTCGCGCCAGCATACGTCGAGGACTGCTATTTGTGTCCCGGGAATCGGCGTGTGAGCGGCGCCCGCAACCCGCAATACCGGTCGGTGTTCGTGTTCGACAACGATCATCCGTGTGTCGGTCCCGACGCGCCGCAGCCGCTCGCGGCACCGTCGGGAATCTACCGCAACTCGCCGGCAACCGGGGTCGCGCGGGTGGTGTGCTACACGCCCGCTGCACAATGTGACGCTGGCCGAACTCGATCCGAGCGAGATCACGACCCTGCTGATTGCGTGGCGCGAGCAGTACGTCGAGCTCGGCTGCCCGGCCGGAGGTGCGGCACGTCCTGATTTTCGAGAACAAGGGCGAGGTCGTCGGGGTGTCGAACCCGCATCCGCACGGTCAGATCTACGCGACCAACTTCGTGTTCAAGACGATCGAGACCGAGGCGATCGCGAGCCGTCGCTACTACGCCGAACACGGACGCGTGCTCTTCCAGGACATCATCCGCTCGGAACTGGCAGATGGCCGCCGCGTGCTGACCGAGAACGAGTCGGCCATCGTGTTCCTGCCGTACTTCGCCCGCTACGCCTACGAGTGCTACGTGGCGCCGAAGGAAACGCACCGAGCCTGGCGACGATGTCGGACGGTGAGCTGACCGATCTTGCCGCGGCGCTCAAATGGCTGCTCGTGCGCTATGACAACCTCTGGCAGATGTCGTTTCCGTATGTGCTGACGCTGCATCAGGCGCCAACTGATGGCGGCGATTACCGGGGATTCCACTTCCACATCGAATGCCATCCACCGCTGCGCAAGCCGCAGCTGCTGAAGTACCTTGCCGGTCCGGAGGTTGGCGGCGGCAACTTCCTGAGTGACACGCTGCCTGAGGTCAAGGCGGCGCGAACTGCGCGCGCTTCCCGCCGTTCACTACCGGACGGACGACGATGTCTGATGCAGGCGAGTCGGGTCAGGACCGCTTCGCGGATCCCGCACGCCGGGACCGCTTCGCGGATCCCGGCCTACTGCTGACGACGATTCTCGAGTGGCACGGCCATGTCCGCGACGCTGTCGTCGCCGCGACGGAGCAGCAGGCGATCGAGACGCTGGCCGCCGTGGATCGCGATGAGAGCCGGCGACACGATTTACGCGATCGACGTCGTCAGCGAGACCGTCATCGAACGGTTAGCGGAGGTGCTGGGGCGCGAGCAGTCGTTCGTGCTCATCGCCGAAGGGCTGCCGGGCGGCCAGCGATGCGTTCCGGACACGATCGACGAGCACGCCGCGACCTGGCGCATCATCGTCGACCCGATCGACGGCACGCGCGGCCTGATGTACCAGAAGCGCAGCGCCTGGATTCTCACCGGCGTGGCGCCGAATCGGGGCCCGACGACGTCGCTGCGCGACATCGTCCTGGCGGTGCAGACCGAGATCCCGCTGGTGAAGCAGCACCTTGCCGATCAGCTCTGGGCGGTGCGGGGCGGCGGCGTCGAGGCCGTGCGGCTCAATCGATTGACCGGTGAGCGAGTGCCGGTGCGGCTTCGTCCGTCGAACGCCGGCAGCATTGCCCACGGATTCGCCACGGTCGCCCGCTTCTTCCCGGGTGCGCGCGATCTGCTCGGCGCGCTCGACGAGGCGATCGTGAGCGGATCGCTCGGTGCCCAGCCGGACGGCAAGGCGCTCTGCTTCGAGGATCAGTACGCGTCAACCGGTGGCCAGTTGTACGAACTGATCGCCGGGCACGATCGCTTCGTTGCCGACCTGCGGCCGCTGACCACCGCTTCCCTCGCGGAACGCGGACTGCCGCGGCCGCTCGCCTGCCATCCGTACGACATCTGCTGCGCATTGATCGCCGAGGAGGCGGGGTGATCGTGACCGACCCTTCCGGTCGTCCCCTTGATGCGCCGCTCACGGTCGATGCCGACGTGGCGTGGGTCGGTTATGCGAACGCGAAGATCCGGGCCGCGATCGAACCACTGCTGCAGCGGGAATTGCGCGCGCGGGGCTGGCTCGCGCCCGAAGGACCCGGCATGAACGTCCCGGATGATCTCGGCCAGTTCGTCGAGATGCTACGCGGCGCGCCGGCTGTTCGAACCGGGCGCGCGAGATCGCAATTGCGCGAGCACCCGGCCGACTCGACGTGATGGGCGGGATTGCCGATTACTCCGGGTTCGCTCGTGCTCGAGCGGCCGATCGCGGAAGGCACGTGCGCGGCGGTGCAGCCGATCGATCGTCCGGTCCTCGAGGTGGTCAGCATCGGTCGGCCGCCGATCAGCGTTCCCGTCGCGACGCTGGTTCCTGACGAGGAGCCGATGGCGTATGAGGTTGCCCGGCGGCGGTTTGCCGCGGGCGATCAGCGCTGGGCGGCCTACGTCATCGGTGTGTTCCTGGTGCTGGCGCGCGAGCGCGGCTTGCGTTTCGACTCGGGCGCGCGCGTCGTGATCGCGTCTTCGGTGCCGGAAGGAAAAGGAGTCAGTTCGTCGGCTGCCGTCGAGACGGCCGTCATGCAGGCCGCCGCGTCTGCGTTCGACGTTGCCATCCATCCGCGCGACCTCGCGTTGCTGTGCCAGCAGGCCGAGAACCTCGTGGCGGGCGCGCCGTGCGGCGTCATGGACCAGATGACGTGTGTGTTCGGCGAGCCGGACGCGCTGATGGCGTTGTTGTGCCAACCGGCTGAACTCCAGGAGCCGGTGCCGGTTCCCGCGGACCTGGCGTTCTGGGGCATCGACTCGGGAGAGCGTCACGCGGTGAGCGGCTCGGATTACGAGTCGGTTCGCGCCGGCGCTTTCATGGGTCTGCGGATCCTGGCCGACCACATGTCGATTCCCGGGCGGATACCTGGCGAACATCGACCCCGACGAATTCGAACGCGTCACCTGCCACATTCCGCGAGGACATGAGCGGCGCAGAGTTCCTCGCGCGCTACGACGGCACGTCCGACACGGTCACGACGGTGCTGCCGGAGCGGCGGTATCGGGTCCGCGCCGCGACGGCCCACCCGGTGTACGAGCGCCGACGCGCCGAAACATTCCGCAAGTTGCTGATCGAATGGAGCGGTGATCAGGCGGGCGTCGCGTTGGGCACGCTGATGTACGAGTCGCACGCAAGCTACGGCCGCTGCGGGCTGGGCTCGCAGGGAACCGATCGATTGGTGGAGCTGGTGAAATCTGCGGGTCCAGATACCGGCTTGTATGGGGCCCGGATTACCGGTGGTGGCAGCGGCGGAACAGTGGCGGTGCTCGGCCGGCCCGACGCGTCGGCCGCCGATTGCGCGCATTGCCGACCAGTACGAGCGCGAGACAGGTCATCGTCCCTACGTTTTCGCCGGCTCGTCTCCCGGCGTTGCGGCGGTGGGCGCCAGCTGGTGACGCTGTAACGCGAAATTTGACACGCCGCGTCTCTCGCGGTATGTCCTCACGTGAAATCCAAGGCCGCCATGAACGAGCGCGTGGTGCGGCGGGTCGCCGCGTCGATGGTGTGCCTGATGTTCGTGAGTGCCGGCTGCCGCCAGGCAACCGACAACGGTGCGGAGAACCCGAAGACCATCAAGCTGGCCTTCGTCACCAACAACTCGGCTGACTTCTGGACGATCGCGCGCCGCGGCGTCGAGAAGGCGGACGCCGAGCTTCGCCGACGTCGAAACCGAGTTCCGCCTCACTTCCGACGGCACCGCGGCCGAGCAGCAGCGGATCGTCGATGATCTCCTCACCAAGGGGGTGACCGGCATCGCCATCTCACCCGTCGATCCCGGCGAACCAGGTCGCGATGATCGACGCAGCGGCGAGGCAGGCGATCGTCTTCACGCAGGACAGTGACGCGCCGCAGTCGCAGCGCACGCTGTACATCGGCACCGACAACCTTGCGGCCGGACGGCAGGCGGGCCAGCTCTTCGCGATGCGATTCCCGGCCGGCGGCGACGTGATGCTGTTCGTCGGCAAGCTCGACGCTCAGAACGCGCAGGAGCGCGTGCAGGGCATCCGCGATGCACTGGCGGAATCGAACATCCGCATCCTCGACGTCCGGACCGACGACGTCGATGACGTGAGGGCAAAGGCCAATGCTGCCGACACGCTGGTTCGCTATCCGAACGTGAAGGCGCTGGTCGGGCTGTGGAGCTACAACGGACCGGCAATCCTCAATGCGGTGCGCGAAGCCGGCAAGGTCGGGGAGCGTGAAGATCATCGCCTTCGACGAAGCGGACGAGACCCTGGCCGGGATCAGTGCCGGAGCGATCGAAGGCGACGGTCGTGCAGCAGCCGTACGAGTTCGGCTATCAGGCGATTCACAAGATGGCGCAGGCGGCGCGCGGCGACCATTCCTTCATCCCGCCGTCGAAACAGATCATCGTCCCGACAATGGTCGTGAATCGCGGCAATGTCGAGGCGTTCACCAAACAGGATCAAGGAGCTTCGCGGCCGCACCGAGTAGGCGGCGTTTCCGGGAAGCGGACCGGCATCGGGAGATATGCGCATGATGACGTCGTTCGATCGCCGGACGTTCCTGGCCAGCCTGGGTCAGGCCGGGGCGGCGCTGGCGGCTGGTTCCTGGCTCGAGACCATCGGCTACGCGCAGGTGAGCCGCGGCCCCGCGCGCGTCAGGATGCAACCGCCATTGGCGGCGCGATTTCGACCGCCGGGTGCTCGGCTCGTTCCTCGAGCATCTCGGACGCGCGATTTACACCGGGGTCTATCAACCCGGGATCGCCGCTGGCGGATGCGAAAGGATTCCGCACCGACGTTGTCCGCGAGGTGAAGGAACTCGGGGTGCCGATCGTCCGCTACCCGGGCGGCAACTTCGTCTCCGGCTACAACTGGCTGGACGGTGTCGGACCGAAGGCGCAGCGGCCAACCGTGCTCGATCGGGCGTGGAATTCGATGGAGTCGAACCAGTTCGGCACCAACGATTTCATCGAGTGGTGCCGTCTGACCGGGAGCGAACCGCTGCTCGGGACTCAACTTCGGCACCGGCTCCGCCGAAATGGCGGCGGCGCTGGTCGAATACTGCAACGTCGAGCGCGGAACGAAGTGGAGCGAGCTGCGCCGCTCGCACGGCTACGCGCAGCCGCACGGGGTGAAGTATTGGTGCCTGGGCAACGAGATGGACGGTCCATGGCAGATCGGGCAGCTTCAGGCGCGCGAGTACGGCCGCAAGGCGCGCGACGCCGCCAAGCAGATGCGGGTGATCGACGGCGACCTGCGGCTGATCGCGTGCGGATCGAGCGGCACGCAGATGCCGCAGTACCTCGCCTGGGACCGCGAGGTGCTCGAGGAGTGCTACGACATGGTCGACGGCCTGTCGCTGCACGCCTACTACGGCAACACCCAGCCGCTCACCGGCAACAACATCGGCCGCTATCTGGCGATGAACCTCGACATGGATCGACAGATTCGCGAGAGCGCCGCCGTCTGCGATTACGTCCAGGGACTGCGCAAGATCGAGCAAGCGGCTGTGGCTCTCGTTCGACGAATGGAACGTCTGGTATCGCGCCCGCAGCGGCAACGCCACCGAACGGCCAGCGGCAGTTCGCGCCGAAGCTGCTCGAGGAGGTCTACAACCTCGAGGACGCGCTGCTGGTCGGCGGGTTCGTCAACACGCTGCTGCGGAACTCGGATCGGGTGCGGGTCGCGTGCCTCGCCCAGCTCGTCAACGTGATCGCGCCAATCGTTACCAACGACACCGGCGTGCTGCGCCAGAGCACCTACTATCCCTATTCATGGGCGCTGAAGTACGCGAAGGGGCGCGTGCTGGATCTGCGTGTCGAGTCGGAGATGTATCCCATTCGCGCCGCCGGCCTGCAGGCGGACTTCGCCCGCAACGATCAGGTGCCGTTCGTCGACATCGCCGCGACGCTCGATGCGCCGAATGGTCAGGCGGCGGTGCTGATGCTGAATCGTGACACCTGCGGTGAGCGCGAAGTGACGCTGGACTGGGGCGACATCAAGCCGACGCGGGTGCTCGCCTGCGAGACGCTCACCGGTGCGGACCTGAAGGCGTTCAACACCTTCGAGCAGCCGCGGAAGGTGGCGCCGCAGCGCCTTGGACGCACCCGCGGCAGGCGGACGCATGACGTTCAAGCTGCCGGCCGGCTCCTACACGGTTGCGCACGTCGCCGCCAGCATGTAATTACGTCACCGGGCGCAGAGGCTAACGCCGCTGAGGTTCACGACGCCCGCCGGTTCGTGAACATTCATGACGCACTGGACGGCCGACTGCCCGCACGTGAGGCCGCTTCGGAGCCGCATCTCCCTGCGCGCCTCCGGCGCCGCTCGGTCGCAGTACAAATACGCCTCCTACGGGCCTCACATACGGGCAGCCGGCCGCGTATTCGAATCCAGCGCACATGTGTGCGTGGCGAGCGTGGGCATGTCAGGCCGGAGGAAACCGTGTTTGTACTGCGAGCCAGATTACAGGCGAGACGCGGTTTCCGGAGTCGCCTGACGTGCCCACGCTCGCCACGCCTGCTTGCCCGTTGTTGACTACTGCGGCCGTACTTCGACCGTGATCCCGTTGTTGTCGAGGAAGCGCACGACGTCCGGTTCGTCCGGGGACGGCAGGATCTTCGCGCCGATCTGGTTCAGCCGGGCGGTGAAGGCGGCGCGATCAAACGCGGCGACCTTGATCGCGAAATGATCGATCGACGGCTTTCCGTCTGGCGCCTTCTGCAGGCCGATGCGCGTGTTCTTCTCCATCATGAACCAGACGCGGCCGTTGCGATCAGGCGGCCGTTCCGGCGCGGTCCCGTAGATGCCGCGATAGTAGGGGAGCGCCTTGTCGAGACTGGAGACGTTCAGCATGATGTGGTCGACGCCAGTTGGCGCCAGCATGCCAGTGTCGACGGATAGCGGCGATGGCACGGCAGCCGTGACGAGTCCCGCCGGCGGCTGGAACAACTGCAGTTCGAGACCGTCCGGATCCGGCCACATGCCGATTGGTCCGGCGGCCGTCGGTTTGGACGGAAGGCCGGCCATCTCGAGCGACGCGGCGAAACCGGCGGCGTTGTACGTCTTCGCCAGGACGCAGTAGTGGCCGATCGCCGGCGGGCGGCCCTGGCCTGCGCCGATTGCGATGTAACCCACCTGTCGATCGGCGGGCACGTCACCGAGCACGATGAAGTATCGCAGCGTGTCGCGAACCGGCTGCTGGTGCAGCGGCATCTTGAAGATGCGCGCGTAGAACTGCGCGGCGGCCGCGGTGTCGGGCACGACGATGTCGAGATGCTCGACCCCGAGGTTGTCGAGTGGCAACTTGACCGGCGCCGCCGGTCCTGACTGTCGGCCGTTGTTGGGAGGTCCTTGCGCAGCGATCGGGACGACCAACAGCAGCGCCACGGTCACCAGAGCGGCACGCCACTTACCATTCACTCCACCGGTCGAGGGTCGCACGCACATGGTCATCCTCAGATTATGGCCACCGTTTCACGATGAACGCCCGCTGCGAGCGGGACGTGTCCGACGGATTCTACGTAGGCGCCCATCCTGTTTGCGCCAAAAAAGCCGCAAATGTCGCCATCAACCGCGGCCCGGCGCGCCTCCAAGCCCCTTTACGGCCGAAGTGACGAGCACCCCGCGCGTCACGAGACGACTTCGTGCATTATTTGCCGGGACGTCCACCCTTGCTGTAGTAGCCTCTCACTGTTTCGGGAAAGGAGAGCCTGTGATGCGAACGCCGCCTGTGGTGATTCTGGCCGGAGTCGTGATGATTGCCGTGAGCGCGACGGTGTCGGCCCAGGTGCCAGCCGGTTGCACACCGAACCCACTCAACGTTCCAGGTGCGCCATTTCCCTGCATCTACCAGGACGGTCGCGTCATGTTCCGCGTCGCCGCTCCAGATGCCCAGAAGGTGCGCGTGCGCACGGGCCAGGGCTTCGACATGACGAAGGGAGCCGACGGCCTGTGGTCTGTGACGACAACGCCGCTGGTAGAAGGATTCCACTACTACACGCTGTCAATCGATGGGGCGACGGTCGCCGATCCGGCCACGCGGACGTTCTTCGGCTCCGGGTTCTACAACAGCGCGATTGAGGTGCCGGCGAAGGACGCGGACTTCTACGCGTCGAAGGACGTGCCGCACGGACAGGTCCGCCAGCTCTCGTACTTCTCGAAGGTGACGGGGCAGTGGCGGCGTGCCGCGGTCTATACGCCTCCCGACTACGACCTCAACCCGCGTGCGAAGTATCCCGTGCTCTATCTGCTGCACGGCTGGGGCGAGGACGAGACCGGCTGGCCGCAGCAGGGGCACGTCGACCTGATCATGGACAACCTGCTCGCCGCGAACAAAGCGAAGCCCATGCTGATCGTGATGGACAACCTGAACGCGGTCCGACCAGGCGAGAGTGCGGCCCTGTATGCGGCGCGTGGCACGTTGACGCAGGCGGTAGTCGAGCCGCCGCAACCGGCTGGTGCCCCGGCCCGCACCGGCGGTCCGGGCCGCGCCGGTGGTGCGGCGCCGGGACGCGGCGGCCCGCTTGCCAGCGAAGTATTCACGGACATGATGCTCACGGATCTCATCCCGATGGTGGAGCGCAGCTATCGCGTCGCACCGGGGCGGGAGAATCGCGCGATGGCCGGCTTGTCGATGGGTGGCGCACAGACGTTCGGTACGGCACTGGCGCATCTGGACAAGTTCGCGTACATCGGCGGGTTCAGCGGCAGCAGCGGTGGTGGACCAGGCTTTGATCCGAAGACGACGAGCGGCGGTGTCTACGCCGACGCTGCGGCCTTCAACAAGAAGGTGAAATTGCTGTTTCTCGGTATCGGCGGCGCCGAGGGACCAAACACCAAGACCTTCAGCGAGCAGCTGTCTCGGTCGGGCATCACCAATGTCTACTACGAGTCACCGGGCACCGCCCATGAGTGGCTGACGTGGCGCCGGTGCTTCCGCGAATTCGCGCCGCGTCTTTTCCAGAACGGGGTGGCCGCCAACGCTACCCGCTAATCACGGCCGATCTGCGACGCGGAACGTGAAGTAGACTTCACCGCGATGGCGGACCCGGAACCGTTCGGCGTGCTGCCCGACGGGCAACCGGTGCAGCTGTACCGACTGCGCAGCGAGAGCGGCGTCGAGGTGAGTGCCTGCACGTACGGAGCAACGATCACGTCGATCGTGACGGCCGGACGGGACGGCACGCGCGCGAATGTCGTGCTCGGGTTCGAGACGGTCGCGCCATACCTGTCGCAGACCGCGTTTCTCGGCGCAGTCGTCGGCCGCTACGCCAATCGGATCGCGCGCGCACGGTTCGTGCTCGACGGTCATGACCTATCAGCTGCAGCCCAACGACGGACCGAACCTGCTGCACGGCGGCGCGCGCGGCTTCGACAAACGGCTCTGGAACGCGCGAGCCGTTTACCCGCGGTCGTGATCAAGGCGTCCGATTCACCCGGGTAAGTCCGGCGAGCGAAGAGGGATTTCCGGGAACGCTGCAGGTGACGGTCGAGTATCTGCTGAGCGCAGTCGGTGCGCTGCAGTGCTCGTTCACTGCAGACACCGATGCGCCGACGATCGTCAACCTGGCTCAGCATTCGTATTTCAACCTGTCCGGCACGACAATGCCGGTGCTGGATCACGAGCTCACGATCGCGGCGAGCCGCTACACGCCGATCGACGCGACGACTGATTCCTACCGGAGCGCTCGCAGCCGTGGCTGAGACGCCGTTCGACTTCCGCACCCCGCGACGGATCGGCGACCGCATCGACGATCCGCATCCGCAGCTGCGCGTTGGTCGCGGTTATGACCACAACTGGGTGCTCGATCGTGATCAGCGGTCCGCCGACGATCAGCAACTGTCGTATGCGGCGACGGTCCGGCATGCAGCGCAGCGGCCGGCGCCTCGATGTGTTCACGAGCTGAGCCCGGCCTCCAGTTCTATTCAGGCAACTTCCTCGATGGCACACTGCGCGGTCCTCAGGGCCCATTCGTTCAACGGGCCGGTCTGTGCCTGGAGACGCAGAAGTTCCCGGACACGCCCAACCACCCGACATTTCCGACCGCGGTCGTCCGTCCCGGCCAGCGGTACTTCGCCCGCACGACGTTCGCCTTCACGCACGAGTAGGGCGTGCGCCTGGAGCGCGTCTATCAACGATGCGCCTGCGGGCCCCATCGGATCCGACCGAACCGTTGCATAATGCGCACTCGCGTGTGAATTAGACGAAATGCCACTCCAGCCAGCCACGCTGTGCCGGTTCACTGGCGCCGCCGCATCCGGACGTCCGCGTCGGGCTGCGTGACGCCGGTTCCGTCCGCGATCTGACCGCGGCCGGGGTGCAGCGTCTGCACGACTTGCTGGAACGTGAGGATCTCGCCGGAGCAGCTCGAACGTGCCCGGCGGGACGCTCTTCCCGCGTGGCCGCTCGACCAGGTGCGGCTGCTGACCCCGGTCGAGTCCCAGGAAGTCTGGGCGGCTGGCGTGACCTATCTGCGGAGCAAGCAGGCCCGGATGGAGGAATCGGACTTCAGCGCGCGCGCCTACGACCACGTCTACGCGGCGGCTCGCCCGGAGATCTTCTTCAAAGCGATGCCGGACAAAGTGGTCTCCCCCGGAGACGCGGTCGGCATCCGCCGCGACGCCCGGTGGAGCGTGCCGGAGCCGGAGCTGACGCTGGTCATCAACTCGTCCGGGTCAATCGTCGGGTTCACCATCGGCAACGACATGAGCTCGCGCGACATCGAGGGCGAGAATCTGCTCTATCTGCCGCAGGCCAAGATTTACGCGCGCTCCTGCGCAATCGGTCCGTGGGTCAGTCGTGGGCGCGGGAGAGGACGAGGCACGGCAGTGGGCGATTCGGCTGGAGATCGATCGCCGCGGCGACACCGTGTTCGCCGGCACGACGCGGGTCGATCAGATCAAGCGCACCTTCGGTGAGCTGGTCGAGCACCTGTTCCGCTCGCAGGCGTTTCCGCGTGGCGCGATGCTGCTGACCGGCGCCGGCATCGTCCCGCCGGATTCATTCACGCTCGCCGAGGGCGATCGCGTGCGGATCACTATCTCTGGCATCGGCACCCTCGAGAACCCGGTAACTGTCGTCTGAAAACCAGACCCGGTCTGGTTATTACGCAAACTGAAAAAACCAGACCCGGTCTGGTTTTTCGTGGAGGCGAGCGTGGCGATTACCCGCCGCACCATCCTGCAACTGGCGATGACGCCTGCAGTCCTCGCTGCGGGCCGCGCGAGCGGCCAGGACCTCGACCCGACCGTGTCGCGGGTGTATCCGGGGCCGTCCGGCCGTCTGGTCTACGTGCCCGACGATCAGGGCAACACCATTCACGACGCATCGTACGCGGGCTATCGCGGCGGCGGCGTTGCCCTCCCCACCAGTGCCGGTGCGTGAAACGATCTGGCCCGTCGCGGGCGACAACACGGAGAACATTCAGGCAGCCATCGACAAGGTATCGGCCCGTCCGCTCGACGCCGACGGGATTCCGCGGCGCGGTGCTCCTCCGCGCCGGCTACTATCGGTGGCGCGCCACTGAAGATTCAGGCGAGCGGCGTCGTCCTGCGCGGCGAAGGGATGGGCGACACCGGCACGATTCTCATCGGGACCGGCACCGGACGGCCTGCGGCTCCTGGCGGCGCGCCCGCTGCTCCCGGTGGTCCAGGTGGTCCAACCGCCGGAACCTTGATCGTGGTCGGCGGCGCATCCGGCGACAACCCCGAAGGAGGAGACGAAGCAGCTCGTCACCGACGAATACGTCCCGGTCGGCTCACGCACAATCCCGATCGTTTCCGCGAGAGGCTTCACGCCGGGCGACACGGTCATCGTCCGTCGCATCGGCAACCAGGAGTGGGTCAGTGCAGTCGGCATGAACGGCGAGACGCCGGCGAGCCGATGGCGGCCGTTCGACGTCGAGTGGGATCGCGTGGTCGTCGACGTTCGGGGCAACGCGATCACGTCGACGCGCCGATCACCTGCGCGATCGAGAAGCGCTGGGGCGGCGGGGAAGTGCTGAAGTATGAGGACTCCGGCCGCATCAGCGACGTCGGCGTCGAGAACCTGCGCGCGATGTCGGAGTTCGATCCGACGAAGCGCACGACCGAATACGGCAACATGGACCGGCAGAACTATGTCGCGGAGGAGTATTACGCCGACGAAGATCACTACCGGAACTTCGTCATCTTCGACAACGCGAAGAACGGCTGGGTGCGGAATGCCACGTCGCTCCACTTCGTCAACAGCATGGTCGGCACGCAGCGCGGCGCGAAGTGGATCACCGTGCAGGACTGCGTGTCGCGCGAGCCGATCTCACGGCGCATGGGTGCGCGCCGGTTCACGTTCGCGCTGCGGGGTCAGCTCGCACTCGTGCAACGCTGTCAGTCGGACAAGGGGCGTCACTCGTTCATGACCGGCCAGCCGACCGGAAGCGGCAACGTCTTCCTCGACTGCAAGGCGACCAACCCGTACTCGTCGAGCGAGCCGCACGAGCAGTGGGCCACGGGCAATCTCTACGACAACGTGCAGGCGCCGCTGACCGCGCGCTTCTGGAAGGACATCAACATCGGATGGGCGGGCGCCAACACGGTGTTCTGGAACTGCGAAGGGAGCTTCCTCGTGCAGAAACCGCCGACGGCGCAGAACTACTCATTCGGCCACCTGGGTGTGAATGCGGTGGTGTTCAACATCCCGCTGCAGGACTCGACGAAGGAGAACGGCCACCTCGAATCGCTCGACCGCCACGTCAGCCCGCGCAGCCTGTATCTGACGCAGCTGCGCGAGCGGCTCGGCGAGGCCGCGGTCAGGCAGATCGCCACGGCGGCGCAGCTCGCGTGACGATGCGTTGAGGCCGGCGACGGGGCCGTGTCTACGCCGGCGTGGCCGCCGATCAGTTCGTCAGAAGACGCTGCGCTTCGGCGCAATCGGCTGTCATCTCGAAGTAGCGCAGCACCGTCGGCAGATCCGTTTCGTACGGGTGCCTGTCGCCGGCCGTGCGCGGCAACTGCGCCAGGCGGACCCGATCGTAGGCACGGTCGAACTCGGTGTGGTTCGACATCAGCACCGTCGCGCCGGCGGCACGCGCGGCGTCGGCAAAACGCCGCTGGCTGTCGCGATACACGGCGAAGGTGTCCGCCTGGCGAGGGAAGTTGAAGGCCGTGCCGCCGGAGTAGGCGACCATCAATCGACGTCGCTCCATCCTTCACCGGAAAGATGATACGACAGCGTACCGGGTGTGTGACCCGGTGTTGCGATCACCTGAATGGTCGTGTCGCCAAGCGTGAGCGTCGTCCCGTCGGCGCCGACCGAGATGTCGCGCCGGGGCACCCCGCCTGCCGCTGTCGCCGGACGGTGCAGCGTCGAGGCCCAGTCGGCCTCGCCCATGACTACCTTGGCACCATAGCGGCTCTGCAGGAGCGCCGCGCCCTGGTCGTGATCGCCGTGCGCATGGCTGATCAGGACGTATTTGACGTCGCGTGGATTCAGCTTCAGCTTCGTCAGGCCGTCGACGATTTCCGGCTCGATCGCATAGTCGAACAGCGTGTCGATGATTACGATGCCCTGAGTCGTCGTGAGCGCCCATGCCGAGTGGATGCGGGTACCGACGAAATACAGGTTGTCGAAGACCTTGTAGGGCTGCGCGTACCACGTGGCGCGATCGGGGACCGTGGCCGCGCCGGGAGGAGGACCGCCCCGTGCGGCACCGCCGCGACCGCCGCCCGGCGCGTTGTCGGGCGCGACGCAGATGCGCAGGAAGGTGCCCGCATACTCCTGACCGGCGGCGCGCTTGGCGGCGACCAGCAGGCTGTCAGGCGTCGCCGGCGCCGGCGCCTGCGCCGACAGCGTGCTCACGGCGACAGTGATGACGAGGATCGTCAGGACGTGCGGTTTGATGACGGCAGTCATGACGAGCGGTATAGGCAGGTTCCTCTCGCGCGTCAAGGTATTATCCGCCCCACCTTTTCCGGAGTTGGCGATGAGCACTGAACGATCCGCGATGTCTGTGTGGCCTGCCGGCCTGACCTGTGTGGTCGTCGTGGCCATGATGTGTCTGTGCGAGGCTGAACCGGCGAGCGCGCAGGTGGTCGAGGAATACAACCCGCCGCGCGCGAACTGTTGCCTGCTCAACACCGCGCGCTCGTTGGCCGACCAGCTGCAGGACTGGAATCAACTCGGACGCTATCACCAGGCCAACGAGCAGCTCAAACAGCAGCCGGTGCCGTCCGGCCGGGTCGTCTTCATGGGCGACTCGATCACCGATTTCTGGAACCTGCCCGAGTCCTTTCCGGGCAAACCGTACGTGAACCGCGGCATCGGCGGGCAAGTGACGGCCCAGATGCTGGTACGGATGTATCCCGACGTCATCAACCTCAAGCCGGCCGCCATGGTGCTGCTCGCGGGTACCAACGACGTGGCGCGCAACAATGGTCCTGTCACGCTGACGATGATCGAAGAGGACATCATGGCGATGACCGAGCTGGCGCAGCTGCACGGGATCAAGGTGCTGCTCTCGTCGGTGATGCCGATCAGCGACTATCCGTATCTGAGTCAGCAGAACGGCCCGCCCGCTCCGGTCGTGCCCGGCGGCCGCGGTGCGCCGCCGCGCCAGAAGATGACCGAGGGCCGTCCGCCGTCAGACATCCTGAAGCTGAATGCGTGGATGAAGGACTATGCCGCGAAGGTGAACGCGACGTATGTCGACTATTTCAGTGCGATGGTCGATGACCGGGGGTGGCTGAAAGACGGGATCTCGGCAGATGGCCTGCATCCAAACGCGGAGGGTTACAAGATCATGACGGCCATATTGGCGGCGGCCCTGCAGAAGGTGGCACCATAGGCCCGGCGCCGACAGGCAAAATCCCAACTCTCGACTCCCAGTTCCCAACCGAAACGCTGGCCGCGGTGGTCGTTGGGTTGGGAGTTGGATCTTGGGAGTTGGGCGTTGACAATCGTCTACGGTAATGCGAACGAGTAGATCGTGTTGCCAGCCGCGATCGCGACGTACTGCTTGCCGTCGACGGCGTAGCTGATGGGCGAGGCGGCGGGCGTCGTGCCGGTCTGGAAGTGCCACAGGTGGCGCCGGTCCGCGCATCGAGCGCGGCGAGGTTGCCGTCGCGAATCGACGCGAACAGCACGTTGCCGGCGGTCGCGAGCACGCCGTTCTGCAGCGAGCCCTGCGACGTCTTGAAATCCCATTTCGTCTCGCCGGTCTCCGGATCGATCGCCTTGATGCCCGACGAGGCGGCTGGCTCACCCGGGCGAGCTGACGCCGGGGCCCGCCTGGCCGCGGCCGATGTACTGGCGGCCCTGCTCGAACGCGACGGGCTGACTCACGTAGCGCTGACCGTTTTCCGAATAGGCCAGGTAGAACAGTCCGGTCAGCGGGCTGTACGACGGCGCCTGGAAGTTCGTCCCGCCGCCGAGCGTCGGGTAGACGAAGAAGCTGCCTTCGGCGCTGGAGTTCGATCCGGGAACGATGCGCGGCCGGCCGTCGGCATCGAAGCCGGTGTTCCAGTTCTGGTAGACGAACGGCGTGCCCGCCAGGAACTTGCCGTCGGTCCGATCCAGCACGTAGAACATGCCGTTGCGATCGGCGTGCATCAGCAATTTCCGCGGCTGCCCGTGCCAGACGCGATCGACGAGCACCAGCGCCTGCGCCGAATCCCAGTCGTGACCGTCGTTGGGCGTGAACTGGTAGTGCCACTTGCGCGTGCCGGTGTCGGGATCGATGGCGACGACCGAGTCGCTGAACAGGTTGTCGCCGTCTCCGCGCGCGCTGCGATCGATCTGCGGGCCCGGGATTCCCGACCGCCCAGTAGACGGTGTTCAACTCGGGATCGTAGGAGCCGGTCAGCCACATCGGGCTGCCGCCGCGCATCCAGCTGTCGCCCTTCCACGTGTCGTTGCCGAACTCGCCGGGCGCCGGAACGGAATACCAGCGCCACGCCCGTTGGCCAGTGGCGATGTCGTACGCGTCGAGGAAGCCGCGCGCGCCGAATTCCCCGCCGGTGATGCCGACGAGAACCTTGTCCTTCACCACGAGGGGCGCGCTGGTGAGGCTGTAGCCGAGCATCGAGTCGGCGACCTGCGTTTCCCAGAGCACGTTGCCCGTCCTGGCATCGAGCGCCACGAGCGCCGCGTCGAGCGTGCCGACGAACAGACCGGTCGCCGGCGATGGCGGCCCCGCGATTGAACGGATTGATCTCGTAGGGGTTGCGCACCTTCCGCTGCCGCGTCGAACGCCAGAGCAGCCGCCCGGTGCGCGCATCCACGGCGACCACCGCGCCGGGCTGCGTGGCGTACATCACGCCGTCGACGACGAGCGGGCGTCGTCTGCAGGACGGCGTCGCCCGGCATGGCGAATGTCCACGCCGCGCGAAGCGTGGCCGCGTTGGCCGGCGTGATCTGCGTCAGGCCCGAGTAGTGCGTCGCCTGGTAGTTGCCCCAATACGTCAGCCAGTTCTGCGGCTCGTCCGCCGCTTTCGCCAGCCGCTCCGCCGTGACGCCTCCGGACCGCACCGGCGCGTGCGATCCGTCCCGCTCGCGACGCGAAGCGAGATACGCGACGAGGTTCGCCAGATCCGCCGCCGGCAGGCGCGTCGCCGAAGTCGTGCGGCATCACCGACGTGTTCTCCACGCGGAGCTCGGCGACGGCGCTCTTGTCGAGCAGGTGCAGCCGATTGTCGAGGCCGACGATGTGCACGGTGAAGGTGTCTTCGGCGCGTCGTACGCCGCGAATGGTGGTGCCGTCCTTCAGTCGTGCAGTGATCGTCTGCGGTCGTCGCCGCGGGGCGCGGGGGGCCCGCGCCGCGGCGGGCGCCTCAATCGCTTGATCCGGATCGAGAATCTTCCGGCGCAGCGCGTCGGCGCCGTATCGCCCCGCCGTCGACAGGTCCGGGCCGACGATGCCGCCGACGCCGTCGATCTCGTGACAGGTCGACGCACTGTGCGCGCGCGAACACGGCGGCGCCCGCCGTCGCGTCACCAGCGGAGGAGACGGTCGCCGGCGCGACCCGCGTGCTCCCGGCGAGGCTGCGGATGTACGACACGAGCTGCCACGTCTGCTGATCGTTCAGCTCACGGTGCGGCGTCATCGCCGTGCCGGGCACGCCTTCCCGGATCGAGTGGAAGAGATCGCCGTCTTCGCTGCCGTGCGCAAACCGTCCCGGTCAGCGCCGGCGCGCGATCGCTTCCCTGGCCAGCGGCAGCATGACACCCGGCACATCCCTGGTCGTAGAGCCGCTGCCCGGCGGCGACCGCGGCGGCATCGGCGCCGAGTGGATTGCGGGTCGTGTCGGACTGCTGCGCCGCCACGGCGATGGTGAGCGCCGCGAGCGAACCGGCAAGAAGCGCGAATGAACGTGCGTTCATCCTTGGGCTTGTATCACTTCGAATCCAGAGTCACAACGTCCAACTCCCAACTCCCAAAGACCAACGCCCAAAGACCAAAGACCAAAGACCGAGAATCCAGCTATTTCGCCGGCAGCGCGTAAGTCACCCAGCCGAGGGGGGTCGCCCCGCCGGGGCCGACTGCCGCGCGGGGGCGTGCTCGCCGCCGGGACGAGCAGGTACTGACGCCCGCTCATCTCGTACATCACCGGCGAGCCGACGAAGTCACCGCCGAATCGCGACGACCACAGCTGACGACCGGTGTCGCTGTCCCACGCGCGAATCTGGTTGTCGCGGCCGGCGCCGAAGAGCAGACCCGACGCGGTGACGATCACACCGTTGAGCAGTCCGGGCGCGCCCGTGCCGGTGATTCCGCGGGCGGCGAGCTCGGGGTCGTCGCCGAAGCCGACGCGCCATTTGATGGACGGCACGTTCAGGTCGTACTTCACGATTGAGGTGAAGGGCGGCCTGATCCGGTTGCCGACCGTGTTGTATTCGTTGATGACCGGTCGTTCGTATTGCGCAACTCCATCTGGATACGGCGGCAACGCGCCGCGTCCGCGTCCGGCCGGTGCGTCCGGCCGTGTCCAGGCCGAGCCGGATCCCGACGATCAACTCCGGCGGCGCACCGGATCCCACTGGCCCCCCGCGCCCGCGTCCGCCAATCGCCTGACCGCGCGCTCCCGGCGCGGTCGTCAGCAAGGCGACGAGTGCGTCGACGTCCGCCGGCGTGAGATGCGGGAACGAGGGCATCCGTCCTTTGCCGGCCGCGACCACCGTTCGAATGGCGTCCGCGCCAAAGCGAGGCGCACCGGCAGCGATGTTGTTGGCCGGATCCGCGGCGGTGTAGACGAGCGCCGGCACGCTGTCGGATCCTTGACGATCGGGACCGTGGCACGTCTGGCAGTTCTGCTGATAGATCGCCTGTCCCGGCGGCTGCGGCGGCCCGCCGCGCCCGGCCGTTTCGCCCGGGCGCAACAGCCGCAGGATGCCTGGGTTGTCGTGGCTGACCACGTAGACGGCGCCCGTCGCCGGTTCGGACGCCATCCCGCCGAACAGGACTCCGCCATTGCTCGTGGGAATGTGCACCGTGTCGGAGTAGTTGATCGGCGTGAAGAGCCCGAGATTCTTCGCGGCCAGCAGGCGCGTTCTGAATCTGGCGACTTCATCGTCGGCGAGATACGGACTGATGTCATCCACCCCGAACGACTGACGCGCGTGCGGCGGAGGGTTGGTGGGGTACGGCTGTGTCGGCCAGCTCTGCTCGCCCGGCATGTCGGACGTCGGCACCGGTCGCTCGACGATCGGCCAGATCGGTTCGCCGGTCACGCGGTCGAACACGAACAGCCACGTCGTCTTCGCGCCGACGACGACCACGTCGCGATTGCGGCCGTTGTGCCGGATGGTCGTCAGTTGCGGCGCGGCGCTCGGATCGAGATCCCACAGGTCGTGGTGCACGAACTGGAAGTGCCAGCGGCGCGTCCCGGTACGCGCGTCGAGCGCGACGATCGACGTGCCGAACAGATTGCTGCCGATGCGATCGACTCCGTAGAAGTCGTACGTCGGGGATCCGAGCGGGATGTAGACGATGCCGCGGCGCGGTGTCGACCGTCATCTCGCCCCAGTTGTTCACGCCGCCGATGTACTTCCAGGCGTCCTTCGGCCAGGTGTCGTATCCGAACTCGCCCGGCCGCGGCACGGTGTGGAAGGTCCACACCAACCTGCCCGAGACCACGTCGTAGGCGCGGATGTCGCCCGGCGGCGACATGTAACCCTCGCCCGTCGCGCTGCCAACGATGACGAGGTTGTCGAAGACCTCGCCAGGGATGCTCGACTGAATGTTGCCGATGCTTTCCGGGTCGCGGCCATCGAGTCCGACGCGCAGGTCGACCACGCCGTTGGTGCCGAAGGACATGATCGACTTGCCGGTTGTCGCGTCGATCTCCTGCAGCAGGCTGTTCATCGCGAAGATCAGGCGCTGGTCGCGGCCGTCGGCTGCTCTCCCAGTAGTTCATCCCGCGGCTGGTCATCCCGGTCATGTTTTCGCGCACCCACCGCTCGCGTTCCCGTCGCCGCGTCGAGCGCGACCAGTGAGCCGTTGCGGCCGCGCCCGTAAATCACGCCGTGCACGACAACGGGACTGCTGCCCGCGTCGCCGAAGGGATACGTCCAGGCCACCTGCAACTGCGCCACGTTGCTGCGGGTGATCTGGGTCGACGGCCAGATAGCGCGAGTTGTCGGCGCCATTGCCGTAGCCGGTCCACCATTTGTCGGTCGTTGACTGGGCTGTCGTGGTTGCGATCGCGGCGGCATACACGGCCAGAGCGGCGACCACGAGCAGGTATCGCGGCGACGGGGCTCCAGTGTCGGACATGGCGGGCGCTATCATAGCCGCGGCGGCAGAGTTGTTGCGCATTGCGAAACAGGCTTTGCATATTTTTGGCGCCGGCCTCGGTCCGGTGCGGGTAGGATGGCGCCCGATGAATCGTGTCCGGCCCGTTTGCCGCGGTAGTGCCCCGTTTCTTCTGTTATTCCTCGTCGCCGGCTGCGCGGACCGTCGCCAACCGTGGGCGGATCGGAACCAGCGCGTCATCGAGGCGCACGAGCATTACCGGCCGGACACGCGATCTTCCGCGCGTATCGGTGCCGATGGTCCTCGCCGATGGCGAACCGGTGGAACGCCGCGCCCTGTCCAGCGATCACCATCGCGCCGGGCGTGACCGCTACGCTCGGCTGGGGCCGCGGCGCGCTCGTCGAACGCCTCGACATGCAGGCGAACGCGACCTACCCCGCCCAGACGCTCAACGAAGAGCTCTTCGTCATCGTGCAGGACGGGTCCGCGACGATCGACGTCGGCGGAAAGACAACGGAGCTGGCGAAGGACCACGCGCTCTACCTGCAGCCTGGCGCCGTGCGGTCGATGAAGGCCGGTGCGAACGGTCTGCGGGCATTCGAGATCTACTCACCGGTACGCCTGGATCACCTCGCCATGGCGGGACAGCGCACGGCAGGCGTCACCGTCAGCTTTCCGGATCAAGGCGTGACACCGTCGCTCGATCCTGGGGTGGCCGTCAATCTGAACGACATCCAGTGGACACCGCTGACGGACCCGGCTCCCGGCAAGTCGTATCGCCGCGCGACGACGTACTCGCGTCTGTTGTGGGGACGCAACGCACAGATCAGCCTGGTGCGCATCGATCCGCAATCGGAGATCGCGCTGCACATTCATCCCGAAGACCAGCTGACCACGACGCTCCGCGGCACCATCGAGCAGGGCGTCATCGATCGCACGTACACCGAATCCGGCACGACGGGTCACGTCCTGTTTCTGCCAGGCGGAATGGCCCACTCCGGCAAAGCCGGAGACGTCGGCGTCGATCAGCTCGATGTCTTCTGGCCGGTGCGGCCGGATTACGAGGATCGCGCGAAGAAGCAACGGGCCCTCTACGAGCAGATCGTCGCGCCGGGTGAACAGCCGCACAAACTGGCCGAGGGATTCACGTTCACCGAGGGGCCGACATGGCTGGACGGGAAGCTGTACTTCTCGGACATGTGGTTCAAGAACGCGGCGGCTGGTGACTACACCGGCAGTCCTGCGCGCAGCCGGCTGATCGCGATGGACCCGGCCGGCAGCTACCGGGTGCTGGCGCACGGCATGCAATCGAACGGCACGATCGCGGCGAAGGGCGGCAACCTGATCGTCTGCGACATGTTCGGTCACCGCGTCGTCGAGCTGGATCCAGCGACCGGCCGCGTGATTCGCGTGCTGCTCGCCACGATCAACGGCATACCGATCGACGGACCGAATGATCTGGTGATGGACGCAAGAGGCGGTGTGTACATCACCGATCCACAATTCACCCCCGAAGCGAAGAAGAGTCAGCCGGGCAAGCAGGTGTACTATCTCGCCGCCGATGGCTCGGCGCGGGTCGTCATCGGTCCCGGCGAGTACGCGATGCCGAACGGGGTCGAATTGTCACCCGACGGCAGGACGCTGTACGTGAACAACACGTGGCTGCAGCCAGGCGAGAACTTCATCTGGGCCTACGACGTGGCGGCGGACGGGTCGCTCTCGAACAAGCGGCAGTTCGCGATGGTCGACCGGAAGCCGGAAGTGCTCGAGGCGTCGAACCCGGCCGATCGCTTCGACTCGGGTGCGGACGGCAGCGCGGTGGATACCGATGGCCGTTACTACGTGGCCACGCGAACCGGTGTCCAGATCTTCCTGCCGGACGGTACCGCCGCGGGCACCATCTGGACCCCGCAATATCCGGTCAGCGTCACGTTCGGCGGACCGAACAACGACGTGCTCTACATGGTCGGGGAATCCTCGGTGTGGTCGATCCAGACCAGGGTTCACGGATTTCGTCATCCACAGGACGTCAACCAGCCCCGGGGTGTGCAAACCCACTAGCACCCGTGACTGGTTCCCCGGTATCTTTTGCCGCACTGCGCGGCGAACCGCTTAAGGATTCGCGGCAACGATTCGAATTTCCGCGTGTGAGCCGGCAAAGCCGGCCGAGGGCCAGACAATGAGACACACGCTCCTGCTTGTCCTCCTCGTGGCACTCACCCTGATCTCGGTGCGGGCGCAGAGCCCCGCGCCGGGCACGCTGTCGCAGCGGATCGTGCATACGGATCCAGCGGCGTACCGGCCGTCACCGGCCGTGCACGGCGGCGCCGGGACGATGTCGTTCACCGCGTTGTTGAATCGCGGTGCAGTCACGCCTGAGTTCAACTTCCTCCACCGCGGCGTGATTCCGGCGGGAGCCGGCATCGGGCATCACTTCCACAACGTCGTCGAGGAGATGTTCGTGATCCTCGACGGCGAAGCGCAGTTCACAATCGACGGGCGGACCGCAACGGTGAAGGGGCCCGCCGGCGTCATTTGTCGCACGGGTCATTCGCACGCCATTTACAATCCCGGTCCTGCGCCCGTTCAGTGGATGAACCTGAACGTCTCGCTGATCCCCGGCGTCTACGACAACTTCGATCTCGGCGACACGCGCGTCGGCGCCACACTCGATCCAATCCCTACGTTCATGGTCATGCGGCTGGATTCCGCGCTGCTGCGGCCTGCCGCCGGGCGCGGCCGGGGTGCTGCGCCGCCACCGGTCGACCCGAAGGCCGTCTTGTCTCGCCGCGTACTCGGACCGGCGGTGTTCTCGACGACCTGGTCGTATATCGATCACGTCGTCGTCCCTCCCGGCGCCACGACGCCGGAACTCGCGCACGACGGCGTCGGCGAGGCCTATTACGTCCTTGCCGGCGAGGGAACGATCAGCGTCACAGGTGCGGCAGCGGGAACGGCGCCGGTTCGTGGGGGTGATGCGATCCCGATCCGGCTGGGCGAATCGACGCAGTTCACCAACGCCGGTTCGGTGCCGCTCGAACTGTTCGTGATGGGCGTCGCGCGCGACATGGCGGCAAAGACACAGTTGCTCACCGGCGGGCCGCGCTGATTGCGACGAGTGACGCCGGGACCGCGGACGCCGGCCTACGGAACGCCAGGACGCAACGCCGGGACCGCTACGCGGATCCCGGCCTACGAGTGTAGGGCGGGTTCCGCGCAGCGGACCCGCCTGGAGCGAAGGGAGCAGACGTGAACAGACGGGGGATCCTGCGGTCCGCGTTCGCCGCGACGGCTGCCGCACTTGGCGTCGGGCGCTTTGCCGCGCCGGCCGGTGCGCAGACGAAGCACATTCGACTCTACGTGGAGATGGACGTGGCGCCGGCGCGCGAGCGCGAGATGCTCGACGCCTTCCACAACACCTTCGTGCCGGAAGCAGTCAAGCACGAGGGATACATCCGGGTGAAGATGCTGAAGCGTCGCACCATCGTCCAGGGGACGGCGCCAGCCGCACACAACTATCGCTTCGAGCTGGAGTTCGAGAGCGAGGAGCTGCGACAGAAGTGGATCGCGTCACCGGCCCATCAGCGCGTGTGGCCGCTGGTCGAGCGGACCATGACGACGCAGAAGGACTATCCGGTCGTGCTGTACGACGAACTCTGACGCGGTCGGTCAGACCGCGAGTGACACGCTGATGGCGTGAGCGGTCTTCTTCACTTCCGCAGCGGCGTGCGCGAGGGCGCGGGCGTTCAGGCGCGTCACCGGTGAGGAAACGCCGACGGATGCGAGGATTTCGCCCTGCGGATCGCGGATTGGTGCGGCCACGCACCGGACTTCTCCGATGTACTCCCCATCGTCGAGCGCGAAGCCCTCGAGCCGAACCTGCGCGCAGGCGCGGGCGAGCTTCGCCAGCGAGGCAATGGTGGTGCGCGTGTACACCTGGAGCGGCGCCCGGCCGAGCAACTGCTCGAGGGTGGCGCGATCGCAATCGGCGAGCAGGGCCTTGCCGTGTGCGGTGCAGTGCAGCGGCGCGAATTCTCCGGTCTGCCCGGCCACTGAGACGACTTGACCGATCGGGATCTGATGATCGATGAAGAACACCTCGACGCCCTCGCGAACCGCGAAGTGAGACGTCTCCCCCAGCGTGGCGGTGAGCTCCTGGAGATAGTGGTGGAAGAACGAGCCCAGCACGCTGCGCCCGTAGCGCCGCGATAACCGCCAGGCCGTCGGGCCCAGGATGTAGTCCTTGCTGCCCTTCGGATTGGCGAGGAACCGGCGCTGCCGGAGCGTGTTCGCCAGCCTGAAGACACTGCTGCGGTTGATCCCGATCAGGTCGGTCAACTGCTTCAGCGGCACGGGGTGCGACGCCGCCGCGACCGCTTCGAGGATCGCCAACCCGCGGTCGAGGCTCTGGATTGCCGGGGTGTCGTGTACCGCTTTGCCGTTCATTGTGGCGAGGTGTGTTCCAAGAATACCCCGGAATGCACGTGAAATTTTGCCGTTGTCTTGCCGACCGACCAGTGCTAAGTTCCGCCGCACCCGGACGGGATGCAATGGCTGTTTCGCTATATGCAACGGGCGCAGCGATGAAGATCAGTCGCCGCAGATTCACCGGCCTGGTGGCCACCGCCGCCGCGGGGGTAGCGGCGGCACGCGCCGACGCGCTGCCGTGGCTGTTCGTGCCGGCCCTGGCGGCACAGGCCGTCGCCCTCAAGGACGTGGTCCCCAGCGGTTGGCTGATTGGCGCCGCGATCAACCAGAACCAGAGCGATGCGCGCGACACGGTTGCGGTCGACCTGGTGACGCGCCAGTTCAACACCATCAGCCCGGAGAACCTGCTCAAGTTCCAGAGCCTTCATCCCGAGCCCGATCGGTTTACGTTCGAGGCGGCCGATCGCTACGTGGCGTTCGGCCGCGAGCGCGGCATGGCCGTCATCGGCCACAACCTCGTGTGGCATTCGCAGACGCCACGGTGGGTATGGGACGGTCCCGACGGCGCCCTGGCCGACCGCGCCACGATGCTGGCGCGGATGCGCACGCACATTTCGACCGTCGTCGGCCGCTACAAGGGAAAGATTCGCGGCTGGGACGTGGTGAACGAGGCGCTGAGCGAGGACGGCACGTTGCGCGACTCGCCGTGGCGTCGTGGCATCGGTGACGATTACGTTGCACGCGCGTTCGAGTTCGCGCACGAGGCCGATCCGGACGCCGAGCTCTATTACAACGACTACAACCTCGCGACCAGACCGGAGAAGCGCGCCGGTGCCATCCGCATCATCAAGGACCTGCAGCAGCGCGGCATCCGGATCGATGCGGTCGGTGAGCAGGGACACTGGCGGCTCGACACCCCCACGCCGGACGAACTCGATGGCGCGATCACCGACCTGCGCGCGACCGGCGTGAAGGTGATGATGACCGAGCTCGACGTGAACCTTTTGCCGCCGGCCGGCGCGCCAACACCCGGGCAGCCAGCCTCACCGGACTCCAATCCTTACGCGAACGGCCTGCCGGATGACATTCAGCAGGCACTCGCGCGCTATTACGCCGAGGCATTCCGCGTGCTGCTGGCGCATCGCGACGACATCATGCGCGTGACGTTCTGGGGCGTCAGCGACGCCGACTCGTGGCTCAATCGCGGGCGCGTGAACCATCCGCTGCTGTGGGACCGGCAGCGGCAGCCGAAGCCCGCGTTCGATGAAGTCGTCAAGGTGTTGATGGGAGCGTAGGCACTCGAGCGGAGGAGGACCGCATGCAACGATTGCTCTGGCTCGTCGTACTGCTGGTGACACTGCCCCTGGCCGCGGCGGCGCAGGAAACCCGCGGCAACATCTCCGGAACAGTTCGAGATAGCGGCGGCGTCGTTCCGGGTGCATCCGTACGAGTCAGGAACGTCGAAACGAACGTCAGCCAAAGCCTGCTGACGAATGGTTCCGGCTACTACGAGGCACCGTTGCTCAACGCGGGCAACTACGAAGTCACGGTCGAAATGAACGGGTACCGCAAGGCGACGCGTGCCAACGTGGCGCTCGGTGTTGGCCAGCAGGTGACCGTGCCGTTCACGCTGGAAGTCGGCGCGCTCAGCGAAGAGATCGTGGTCCGGGGCGAGGCACCGCTGCTCGACACGAACTCGGTGTCGTCGGCGGCCAACTTCGACACCCACCTGGTCGAAGCGCTGCCGATGTTCTCGAACATGCCGATCACGCTGGCGCGGTTCGCGCCGGGCGTCAACGTCAACGATCAGCAGACCCAGGTGTCGCAGGGTTACGTCGACAACACGTCCCTGTCTGCCGGTTCGCTCCTTGGCCTGCCGCTGGCGGGCACGCAGAACCCGTTGACACCGCCGGTCGGTGGCAACAATTACACGCTGGACGGGGCCAACAACAACGGCAGCAACCGCCGCATTGCCGCCTCGCCGAACTCCGACATGATCCAGGAGATGCGCGTCGAGTCGTCGAACTTCGACGCCTCGGTCGGTCACGGCCTCGGCCTGCAGATTTCGATGATGACGCGCGCCGGCGCCAACCAGCCGCGCGGCACCGTCAACTACCAGTATTGGACGAACAAGCTGAATGCGCTGACGGAGCAGCAGAAGACCACGTTCGACGATCGCGCCAAGAGCGAATTCGAGAAGGGGCGCTCGCACAATCTGTCGCTGACCCACGGCGGACCTGTGGTGATTCCCGGCCTCGTCAACGGCCGCGGCAAGCTCTTCTACTTCGCCAACTACTCGATGGCCAACGATGCGATCCCGGGAAAGATCCAGGGATCGATCACCGTTCCCGCCAACCAGCAGCACATGCAGGGCGACTTTTCCGATCTGCTCCGGCTGCCCAACCCGGCGCAGTACCAGATCTACGACCCGCTGACGACGCGGCCGGATCCCGCCAACCCGGCGCGGATGATCCGCGATCCATTTCCCGGCAACATCATCCCGCGCGATCGCATCTTCAACCCGGACGGCAGCTACAAGAATCCGCTGATGGCCCTGTACTCGAAGATGGTGCCGAAGCCGAATCAGAACTTCGTCGAGAACGGCCAGCAGCCGACCGGCAATTTCTACCAGGGCGGCCAGCCGGACTCGCCGAAGAGTCAGCAATATGGCTTCCGGCTCGACTTCAACGCGTCGGCGAAGGATCGGTTCTTCTTCCGCACCAGCGGCATCACGTTCCTCGAATACGTGAGCGACTGGACCTACCTGGCCGAGGATCCGGCGCTGCGGATCCACTCGGCGGACCGGTCGCGTTATCAGTGGTCCTACACCGGCACGTGGACGCGGGTCATGGGTTCGACCGTGCTCGACAGCTCGTTCGCGACCAATCGCTTCAATCAAATCGACGAGTTCAACGGCCTCAAGAAGTACAAGCCGACTGACGTTGGATTGCCGTCGTACCTCGACGACTTCTGCTCGACGAGGGGCGGCTGCACGTTGCCCGCGATCACTATCGGCGTGGGTGCCGGCGCATATCAGCCGTTCGGCGGCGGGCTGTCGGACGGCGACACCGCCACGCACATTCAGGGGCAATCGTCACTGACATCGGTGAAAGGCGCGCACACGCTGCACGCCGGCATCGACCTCCGCCGCGCGCAGCGCGACCGCACCGGCGGCGGCAACCGTTCGGGTCAGATGACGTTCGACCGCACCTATACCCGGCAGTTCAGCGACGAGAACACGTTGACACCAAGCAACCTCGGGTTGTCGCTGGCGGCATTCGAACTGGGGTTGCCGACGTCGGCGTCGATCAATGACACGGTGCCTTCGAGTTTCAGCAACTACTGGACGGGCGCCTTCGCCCAGGACAGTTGGCGACTGGGGCGGTTCACGCTGAATGCGGGCCTGCGCTTCGAGTACGAGACGGGCGTTCGCGAGGACGACAACCATATGATCGTCGGCTGGGATCCGACGGCGAAGAACTCGATCACCGACGCGGCGCAGGCGGCGTACCTGGCGAGCGGGCTGCAGAACCAGGCTGGTATGCCGGCAACGCTCAGCGTCGTCGGGGGACCGATCTACGCGACTGATTCCGGGACGTCCGGGCTCGGGTATCCCGCCCAGGCGATGTGGATGCCGAGGGTCTCCGGGGCGTACCAGCTTGGCGATCGCACGGTCATCAAGGGAGGCTATGGCCTTTACTACGACACCCTGAACGCGTCGGACTACCTCGCGGCCCAGAACGGTTACTCGGTCACGACGACGTCGACGATTTCGGATGATCTGGGGCGCACGTTCAAGTGGCCGACGGTGGCGACCGGCAGCAAGAGCTTCGATCCGTTCCCGGTCCGTGCCGACGGCACGCGGTGGGACCCGATCCTCGGCGACACGCTCGGCATCGACTCGCTGCTGGGCGGAGCCCTCAGCACCGAGAACGGCATCCGCGAGCACCCCCGGCAACAGCGCTGGCGGGTCGGGGTTCAGCGCGAGCTCGTGTCGAAGCTCAGTGTCGAAGTGGCGTATGCCGGCGTCTACAACGACAAGCTGCCCGTGAGCATCCGCACCGACTACCTGCCGGAGCAGTACTGGGACGGCAGCAACACGCGCAGCACCGCCGCCAACACCTTCCTCACCGCGAACGTGACGAATCCGTTCTTCATCAACAACTTTGCGTCGCTGAAAACGACCGATCCGGTCCTGTACCAGCGCCTGGCGTCCAATCCGACGTTCTCGTCGCCGACCATTGCAGCGCAACCGCCTGCTGCGCCCATTTGGCGCGCTGACGAACCTGACCTATGCCAACCTGCCGCTCGGCGCGTCGAAGGTCCATTCCCTCGAAGTGCAGGTGAATCGCCGGTTCAGCAGCGGCTTCACGGGGTTCTTCTCGTTCAACGCCAACTCGGTCCGCTATAACCGGACGGTCGAGGAATACGATCGCGAGCCGACGTTGTGGCAGGGCAGCAACGACGCGCGTCCGTGGCGGCTCGCCGGCGCCGGCACCTATGAACTGCCGTTCGGCCGCGGCCGTCAGTTCCTCAACCAGGGCGGCTGGGGCGCGGCGGTCGCGGGCGGCTGGCAGGTGAGCGGCACGTGGGAATTCCAGCCCGGCGCGCTGCTCGACTGGGGCGGCCAGAACATCTTCTTCTACGGCAACCTCGACGACATCGCGGTCGATAATCCGACGCGCGAACGCTGGTTCAACACCGACGCGGGATTCGAGAAGGATCCGGCGAAGATCCCGGCCGCGTTCCAAAAGCGGGCGTTCCCGTTCCGCATCGACGGCGTCCGCAGCATGCCGCTGACGTTCGTCAACATGTCGATCCAGCGCAGCGTCGGCCTCGGCGGAGCGCGCTCGCTGCAGTTCCGCCTGGACGCGCAGAACCTGTTCAACCGCCAGCAGTGGAACGGCCCGAACCTGAATCCGACCAGCACGCAGTTCGGCCAGGTCACGACTGTCGCGCTCAACCAGATGCGGTTCTTCACGTTCGGCGTTCGTACCCTCTTCTAGCCACAGCTCCGGTCAGGAGACATCACACCGACTTCGACACTCCGTGTTGACGCCGCCCGACAGGCGGCGTCGCTCGTCACCGATGGAGGACCTCATGAAGATCGTCGGTTGCGTTGTGCTGCTGTTGCTCGTCACGCTGCCCGCCAGCGGCCAGGAAGTCCGCGGAAACATTTCGGGAACGGTCAAGGACGCGGGCGGCGTGCTGCCAGGTGCCTCGGTGGAAATCACCAACGTCGACACCGGCATCTCGCAGCATCTGGTCACCAACGCGACGGGCTACTTCGAAGCGCCGTTGCTGCAGCCAGGCAACTACCAGGTCACCGTGCAGCTCGAGGGCTATCGCAAGGTGGTCCGGCCGGGCATCGTGCTCGGGGTGAGTCAGCAGGTCAGCCTGCCCTTCCAACTCGAAGTCGGAGGAATCGCCGAGACGATCACGGTCAGCGCGGAATCTCCGCTGCTCGACACGTCGGCCGTGTCGTCGTCGCAGACGTTCGACGCCAAGATGGTCGAGACGCTGCCGATGATCTCGAACATGCCGATCATGCTGACGCGCTTTGCGGCCGGCGTGAACCCGACGCCGACGCAGACGCTGGTGTCGCAGGGCTTCGCCGATGGCACGACCACGGCGGCCGGTGAGGTGGTCGGCGGCGTCGGGAGCAACACCTATTCGATCGACGGCGCCACCAACAGCGGTACTGGACGACGCCTCGCGGCGTCGCCCAACGCCGACATGATCGAGGAGATGCGCGTGGAGTCGTCGAACTTCGACGCATCGGTCGGCCACGGCCTCGGGCTGCAAATCTCGATGTTGACGAGAGCGGGCGCCAGCCAGTATCGCGGAACGGGGAACTACCAGGTACTGGACCAACCAATTGAATGCGCTCAACCCCAGTCAACGCGCCACGTTCACGGACACGGCCAAGGATTTGTACGACTCCGGCCGATCGCACAATGCGGCGTGGACGCTCGGCGGGCCGCTCCACATTCCGCGCCTCGTTCCGGGCGGGAGGATGTTCTTCTTCCTGAATTACTCGTACGTGAACGACTTCATCCCAGGGAAGAACCAGGGCGCGAGCACGGTTCCAGCCAATGCGAAACATCTTGCCGGTGATTTTTCGGACCTGCTCACATTGCCGAATCCGGAACAGTACCGCATTTACGATCCGCTGAGCGTCCACCGCGACCCGAGCAATCCCAACCGGTTCATTCGCGATCCATTTCCGAACAACGTCATCCCTGGGAACCGGATCGTGAACCCGCTGTATGCGCTCTATCGCGACATGGTGCCTCCGCCGAACCAGAACTTCGTCGAGAACGGGACGACGCCAGCCGGCGAACTATTACCAGGGCGGCCAGCCGGACAGCCCGGTGAGCCATCTGTATGCCGGCGCGGGTCGACGCCAACCTGTCGTCGTCCGATCGTCTGTTCGTGCGCTTCTCCGGCAACACGTTTCTGGAGGGCGTCAACGACTGGACGTACGAAGTGCCGAAATACGAGGGTCTCCACTCGTTTGATCGGTCGCGCTACAACTGGGCGATAGTCGGCAATTGGACGCACACCACGGGGAAAACGGTGTTCGACACTCAGGTGGCCAGCAACCGATTCTTCCAGGGCGACCTGCGCAAGCGGCTGCACGACTACACGCCGACCGATGTGGGATTCCCGGCGTACCTGGATGAATTCTGTGCCGCGCAGGGCGACTGCATGCTGCCACAGGTCACGATCGGCACCGGCGCCAACGCCTACCAGTCGATCAGCGGACCTCGGAGCTCCGACGACACCGCCACCAACTATCAGGGTACCTTCAACGTGACCCGGATCACCGGTGAGCACACGCTGCGCGGCGGTCGTCGATGGGCGACTGGCGCAGCGGAACCGCGGGTCCTGGCGGCAACCCGTCGTCGGCGCTGACCTACACGAACGAGTTCACGCGCCAGGCCAGCGACACGTCGCAGTTGACGCCCGAACAACCTCGGCCTGTCGCTCGCCGCGCTCGATGCTCGGTATCCCGTCTACCGTCACCGCGACGATCCAGCCCGAGATCGATCTCCGCAATCACTACTTCGCGGCGTTCGGCCAGGACTCGTGGCGGATCGGGCCGAAGCTCACGGTCAACTACGGTCTGCGGGTCGAGTGGGAGGACGGGATCTCCGAGGACAACGACCGGATGATTGTCGGCTTCGACCCGACGGCATCACTGGCGATCGCCGGGCCGGTCGAAGCCGCCTACGCGAGGTCGCCGTTGCCGCAACTTGCCGGCGGCCAGCTTCCATGTCGCGGGCGGGCCGATCTACTCGAGCGCTTCGCCGGTGGGCGCGACCTGGAAGCCGGAAACGATGTGGATGCCGAGCGCATCGCTGGCGTACCAAACTCACCGAGAAGACGGTGTTCAAAGCCGGATACGGCATGTACTTCGACACGCTGAATGCGGCCGACTATACGCAGAACTCCACCGGTTACAGCTCGACGACGACGAACACGAACAGCACCGACTTCGGGCAGACCTTTACGCTCGGCAATCCGTATACCGGTGTACTGGCCAACGCGGATCCATTTCCGCTGCGTGGCGGCGTCCGCTTCATCGAGCCGGTCGACGACACGCTCGGTGCCGATACGACGAGCGGCACGGCGCAGACACTGCGATTCAATCTCAAGCACGCACGGCAGCAGCGGTGGCGGGTCGCGTTGCAGCGCGAGGTGTTCAAGAACACGTCGGTGGAAGTCTCCTACGACTGGATCTACTCGGATCGCGTCCCGGTCGACATCCGTGAGGACTACCTGCCGGCGGAATACTGGATCCCGGGCAGCTTGAACCGCGCGACACGGCGGCGCAGGCCGCGCTCGACGCCAACGTGCCCAATCCGTACAACATCGCCAACCTGTCGTCGCTCGCAGCCAGCAATCCGACCCTGTACAACTGGATCGCGACGAACGGCTTCTTCACCGCCACCACGGTCCCGCGCAATCGCCTGCTGCGCCCGCTGCTCGCAGTACGCCACCGGCACCGGCCTGGTGTTTGGCGATCAGCCGCTCGGTGAGGCGAAGGTCCACGCCCTGCAGATCAACGGGACCAGGCGCTTCGCCAACGGGTTCACGGCCAACGTGGCGCTGGCATTCACCAGGTTCGAGAACACGCGCACGGTCGAGGAGTACGACCGCGAGCCGACGATGTGGGTGCTGAACAACAACTCGCGGCCGTGGCGCATCTCCGGCGGCGCCGTCTACGAGCTGCCGTTCGGCACGGCAAGCCGTGGTTGAATCATCACGGCATCTGCGCCCGCACTCGCCGGCGGTTGGAATGTCGCCGGAACCTTCGAAGCGCAGCCGGGCGCGTTGATCATGTTCCCGAACCTGTTCTTCTACGGCGACGTCAGCACGATCAAGAAGGATCATCCGGAGATTGCCCTCAGCGCCGGACGGGAAGATCGACCCAGCCAAGAACTGGTTCAACGTCGACGGGTTCGAAACCAACGCACGCCAGGACGCCGACAACGTTCCAGACGCGTGCGTTCCCGTTCTACATCGACGACCTGCGCGGACCGGGGATCCAGTACGTGAACCTGAACATCACGCGCACCTTCAATCTTGGCCGGGCGGCAGACGCTACAGACCAGGGTCGACGTTCAGAACCTGTTCAACTACGCCGGCTACAGCACATCCGGTCACCGATCCGACGAACACCAACTTCGGCAAGGTGGTCGCGGCGGCGTCAGCGGCCGGCGCGATGCGGTTCTTCAGTTTCGGGCTTCCGCTACGCATTCTGATGACGTGCCGACGCGACGGCCCGGTTCGGTGCGCAATCCCGCCACCGAACTCCGGGCCATCGCGTAGCGTCAACCGGCGTGCGAACGATTAGCCTGTGAGCCGGATGACGGCGAGATGGCTCACGAGTCCCAGGCGCGGGCGCACGACTCGGAACGGTCATGCAGGCGACGTGATCGGCGGCGCGCTAGAATCCTGCCGCAGGAGGTCCGGCGTATCGATGTCTTTCACCCGTCGCGAAGCCTGGCGATGATGGCGGCTGCACCGGCGGCGCTCGCCGCGCAGGCGTCGCAGTTGCCGCTCAGACACGTCAGGTCTGGAACATGTCGGGCTTCACCGTTCCCGATCCGAAGAAGTCTGCGGCCTTCTACGGCCGGATCTTCGATCCGCAGATCTTCCAGGAAATGAGTCCGCCGCTCCGGTATTACTGCCGGCTGGGCATCGGCTACGTCGCCTTCGGCCCCAACGCCACCGCCCCGGCGCGGATCGATCACTTCTGCGCGACAGTCGAGAACTACCGTCTGGACGAGATGCGCGCGGAACTCGCCACCCGGAGCATCCGGCTGACCGGGCTCGCCCGACTTCAACGCGCTCACCGATCCCGACGGCATTCGCATGCAGTTCATGCAGACGCCCGGCGGGCTGCTGCCGACGATCATCGCGTCGACGCGCGTCACACAGGACGATGCGATCTGTGAGGCGATCGGCCTGGACCATGTGATCGTCCAGGTGCCGGATCTGGAGAAGTCGGCTGCGTTCTATCGCACGTTCTTCGGTAAAGAGACCGCCCGGGAACGCGCTCCGGAGCGCATCTGGTTCACCGCGGCGCGGACCCGGCTGGGGCTGGAGCAAGCGGCGACGGGACAGATGCCGCACATCGATCGGTTCGGGATACGCGTGGCCGCCTTCAACCGCCAGGCGGTCATCCGGAAACTCGAGGGTGCCGGCGTGACGTTGCTGCCGTCGACCGGTGAAAAGCAGCTGCGTTTTCGTGATTCGGACGGCTTTACTGTGGAGGTTCGCGGGGCCTGAGAGGCAACTCCCAACCCGAGCTGCCGATATAATCCGCCGGCCATGGCTCGAGCGCGGGTGCGCGGCGGTATCGCGTTCGCTGGGTTGGGTTTAGCCCTGTTGATGGGGCAATCCCACGGCTTGTCGCAGAGTCGCGCGGGCAACACGCCGCCCGCGACGCCGCCAACCACGTCGTCCACGCAGGACGCAGACCCCCGCGGGCCGCCGTGACACCCGCAGCGACGCCGGCGCAGAACGCGGCGGACGCTGCGCGTCGAAACCCAGGCGACCCTCGAGAAGTACTGCACCACCTGCCACAACGCGCGTCTGAAGACGGCCGGTCTGACGCTCGACCCGAGCGGCGAGCGCGCATCCCGGTGACCAGTCCGAGACGTGGGAGAAGGTCCTGCGTCAGCTGCGTGGCGGGAACGATGCCGCCTCCCGGTGCTGCCCGCCCACCGCAGACGTTCTACACGCGCGCCGCCACCTATCTTGCGCGCGAGCTCGAAGCGAGCGCCGCCGCGCACCCGAATCCCGGTTCACTGCCGCTGGCCCATCGCCTGACGCGAACCGAATACGCCAACGTGATCCGCGATCTGCTGGCGCTGCCGGATCTGCCGAAGGAACTCGAGTACACGACGCTGCTGCCGGCCGACAACGCGAGCAGCGGCTTCGACAACCTTGCCGACACGCTGTTCGTCTCGCCCGCAACGATGGAGCGATATCTGGCAGCGGCGCAGAAGATCAGTCGCGTCGCCGTCGGGGATCCGGCGATGGGCCCGCTGGTCAACATCCACATGACGCCCGTTCGCGAACCACAGGACGGACGCAACGAGGAGTTGCCCTTCGGCACGCGCGGCGGGCTGAAGATCGACGGCTACTTCCCGCTGGATGGTGAATACGAGTTCAAGGTCGAGACGGCGTTCACGGGAGCCGACGTCCATCAGCTGGAGATCAGCGTCGACGGCGAGCGCAAGTCGATCAGGACGTTGTCGAGGAGGGGAGCCGTTCCAGCCGCAGACGGGGGGCCGGCGTCGGAGTCGGGCGCTTTTCGTTTCGCCGTGCCCGCAGGGCCGCATAGTGTCGGTGTCGCGTTCATCGAGCACAGCGAAGCACTGTCGGAAAGTCCGTTGCGGCCGCCCGGGCGGAACCGTGGCGCGCTGCCATCGATCGTCTCGGTGACGCATCAGCGGTCCGTTCAACGCGACGGGTCCCGGGGACACGCCGAGCCGCCGCCGGTTGTTCGTGTGCCGGCCCGCTAACGTCAGCCAGGAATCCGCCTGCGCGGATCGCATTCTGACGACGCTGCTGCGGCGCGCGTACCGGCGCAACGTGACCGCCGACGATCTGCGCCGCCTGCGGCCCTTCTATGACGCGGGGCGCGCCGAGCGGGACTTCGATCTCGGCATCCAGCGGGCGTTGGAACGCGTGCTGGTCAGCCCGCAGTTCCTCTTCCGGATCGAGCAGGAGCCGGCCGGTGCCGCGCCTGATTCGGTCTACACCATCAGCGATTCCGAGCTGGCCTCACGTCTGTCGTTCTTCCTCTGGTCCAGCATCCCGGACGACGAGCTGCTGGATGCCGCTGCGGCGGGAACCCTGCACCAGCCGGCCGTGCTGCGGCGGCAAGTGAACCGGATGCTGGCCGATCCGCGCAGCCGTTCCCTCGTGACCAACTTTGCGGCGCAGTGGCTGTTCCTGCGCGACGTCGAAACGAAGGAACCGGATGTCTACATGTTCCGGGAGTTCGACGAGGGCGTGCGCGCCTCCTTCGTGCGTGAGACCGAGTTGTTCCTGGACAGCATCCTGCGCGAGAACCGCAGCGTCCTCGATCTGCTGACGGCCGACTACACCTTCCTCAACGAATCGCTGGCGAAGCATTACGGCATCCCGAACGTCACCGGCAGCCATTTCCGGCGCGTCACGCTGCCGGCCGGGAGTCCGCGCCGAGGTCTCCTCGGGCAGGGAAGCCTGCTGTCGATCACGGCGTACAGCACGCGCACGTCGGCCGTGTTGCGCGGCAAGTACGTGCTCGAGAACCTGCTCGCCTCACCGCCGCCACCGCCCCCGCCCAACGTGCCGTCGCTCAACACGGAACGGTCCGGGCAGCCGCTGTCGATGAAGGAAGCGATGCAGCTGCATCGCGCGAGTCCGGCCTGTGCCTCGTGCCACGCCAAGATGGATCCGATCGGCTTCGCGCTGGAGAACTTCGACGCCCTCGGCCGGTGGCGCGCTGAGGAGAACGGCCGGCCGATCGAGGTATCGAGCGCGCTGCCGGACGGCACGAAGGTCGACGGCGTTGACGGCGTCCGCCAGCTGGTACTGCGCGACCGCTCGCTCTTCGTCGAAGCGATGACCAGCAAGCTGCTGATGTTCGCGCTCGGCCGCAACGTTCAGTATTTCGACCAGCCCACCATTCGCGTCATCGCCAGGGACGCGGCTCGCGAAAATTACTCGTTTGCCTCGCTGGTCTTCGGGGTGGTGAACAGCGTTCCGTTCCACAGCAGGATGACGCAGCGGGCGCCTGATAGTCAGAGCGCGTCCCGATAGCGGCAAGGGGAGAGAGATGACGTTCCTCACGAGAAAGATGCTGACGCGGCGCACGGTGTTGAAGGGCGTGGGTGCGACGGTCGCGCTGCCGCTGCTCGATTCCATGATGCCGGTGCTGTCGGCACAGACGCGGCAGGCCCCGATGCGCCTCGGGTTCGTCTACGGGGCGCACGGCGTGATCCACTCGGAGTGGAAACCGCGCCAGACCGGCCGCAACTACGAGCTGTCGCCCAACCTGCAACCGCTCGCCGGGGTCCGGGATCACTTCAACATCCTGACCAACCTGTCGCACCTGGAAGCCGACAGCAAGGGCGATGGCAGCGGCGATCACAACCGCGCCGCGGCGGCATGGCTCACCGGTGTGCACGCCTACGACCGCACGCAGCCGGGTGCCGAGATCCGTCTGGCCGCGTCGGCCGACCAGATCGCCGCCCGGCACCTGGGCAAGGACAGCCGCGTGGCCTCGATCGAGATGACGCTCGACCCGGCGACGCAAGGGGCGTGCGATTCGGGTGATTGCTTCTACGTGAATACCGTCTCGTGGCGCTCGGAGACATCGCCGAATGCACCCGAGATCCAGCCGCGCGTCATCTTCGAGCGATTGTTTGGCGACGGCGGCAACGCGAATCAGCGCCGCGCCCGGATCAAGAAGGAGGCGAGCATCCTCGATTCGGTGCTGGAAGAAACGCGTTCGCTGACCGCGCGGATCGGCCGTTCAGACAGCTCCAAGCTGGGCGAGTACCTGGATTCGGTCCGGGAAGTCGAACAGCGCATCCAGCACGCCGAATCGGGCCTCGAGGAATCGGTCGAACTGCCGGATCGTCCGCTTGGCATTCCCGCTTCGTTCGAGGAGTACGCCAAGCTCATGTTCGACCTGCAGGTGCTGGCGTTCCGCAGTGACGTCACCCGCGTGTTCTCGCTGATCGTGGCGCGCGAGCTGAGCGGGCGCTCCTACAGCCAGATCGGCGTGCCGGGCGCCCATCACGGGATTTCGCATCACCGCGAAGATCCCCAGCTCAAAGCGCAGAAGGCCAAGATCGACACCTATCACATGGGCCTGCTGAACTACTTCCTCGAGCGGATGCGCGACACGCCCGACGGCGACGGCTCGCTGCTGGACCACTCGGCGATCCTGTTCGGCAGCGGCCTGGGCGACGGCAACCTGCACCGGCACAATGACCTTCCCGTTCTGATGGCGGGCAAGCTGCACGGGAAATTCCAGACCGGTTACCACATCGACTATTCGCCGGATACGCCGATGGCCAACCTGCTCGTGACGCTGCTCGATCACGTGGGTGTGCCGATCGCGAAGCTGGGGGACAGCACCGGTCAGCTGCTGCTCGATTACGGTCAGGCCGTCGGGCGCGCGCGTAGAGTGCGTAGGCTCGGGACTGAAGCGCGCGGAGTTGCCGTAATGGGGCGCGGAGCGTCGAATCATGCGACGACTAATCTCCATCGCGTTCGGGTTCCTGTGCGTCTGCGTGTCGCTCTCCGCGGCAGGCGGGCCGACACTGGTCGACGCCGCGAAGAGCGGCGATCTCGCCGCGGTACGCACGCTGCTCAAGGGCGGCGCCGACCCGAACGGCGCAGCGCCAGACGGATCCACGGCGGTGCACTGGGCCGTCCATCGCGACAACCTCGAGATGGTGAACGCGCTGCTCGCGGCCGGCGCCAAGCCCGACCTCGTCACCCGCTACAAGATCGCGCCGCTCACGTTGGCCGCGCAGAACGGCAACGCCGCCATCATCGAGCGGCTGCTGGCGGCTGGCGCGAATCCGGATACGGTGTCCGAGGAGGGGCAGACCGCGCTGATGACCGCGTCGCGCAACGGCAGCGTCGCCGCCGTCCGCGCGCTGCTCCGGCGCAACGCGAAAGTCGGTCTGGCTGAATCCTTCCGCGGGCAGACGGCGCTGATGTTCGCCGCGGGCGAAGGCAATACCGACGCCGCCAGGTTGCTCGTCGAATTCGGCGCCGACGTCAACACGCGCTCCGAAGGCGGCTACACGCCGTTCCTCTTCGCCGTGCGCAACAACCGCGCTGACATGGTCAAGTTCCTGCTGGCGCAGGGTGCCAACGTCAACGACAAGATACCCGACGGCACATCCGCTCTCAGCCTGGCGATTCTGAATGCCGATTTCGATCTCGCCGCACAGCTGCTGGACGCCGGCGCCGATCCCAACGTGGCCGATCCGCGCGGCACTCCGCTGCACGTGGTGGTGTGGTTGCACCAGCCTGGTGCACCGCCCGATTTCGCGATGAATGGCGAAGACCCGCAGCCGGTGCCCACGCCCGCGCGGCAAGCTGTCCCACCTCGATATCGCCAAACTGCTGCTGGCCAAAGGCGCCAATCCGAACGCGACGATCACCTGGCAGGAGCGACGCTTCGACAGCGGTGGCCTGGCGCGCAACCCAGTCAATCTGAATATCGGCCGGCATTACCTCGCCTACGAGGGGGCGACGCCCTTCTACCTGGCGGCGCGCAACGGCGACGAGCCGATGATGCGCGTGCTGGCCGCCGGCGGCGCCGACGGCACGAAGGCGACGCGCTTTGGCGTCACGCCGCTGATGGCCGCTGCCTGCATGGACTACTACGAAGGCGAAACGGCCGGCCCGTTCTCGGGTGTTCCCGAAGCGGAGCGACTCGAAGCGGTGAAGCTCGCGCTCTCCCTTGGGAACAAGATCAATGCGCGCACTGCGTTCGGCGATTACCCGATGATCGGTACGCCGGAGGCCACGCTGCTGCAATATCCGGACAATTTCCAGGACCTGCTCGACCTCGGCGTCGGCGACCCGCGCTTCGCCGACATGACCGCGCTGCACGGCGCCGTCATCTGCAACCAACCATCGATCGTCAAGTACCTGATCGAGCAGGGGGCCGAGGTGAACGCGAAGAACAGGCTGGGATGGACGCCGCTGATGATCGCCGGCGGCCTGTACATCGCCAACGCTCACAAGACGTCGCCCGGGTCCGCCGAGATTCTTCGGAACGCGATCGCTGCGCGAGGTCCCGCAGCCGGGCAAGCAGGTGCGTCGACCGTCCGTACTTCGGGCGCTCCGGATCCGACATCTCGTCGGTGACCGGGCTCGCCGCACATACAGGGTTCTCCGCTCCTGACGCGCCCGCGCCTGAACAGGACGGAAGCTCGCCGCACACGCGACCGGCTGGTCTGATTTGAGGCCCGAGCCCGCCGGAACACGATCGCGGTTTCGCCGCGGCGTCGTGTCACACGGCTGAGGCTGTTCATACTGGGCAGTATTGGCGGCTGGCTTGCACCCTGGGTGGAGCATGCGGGATGTGCTGGTTCTGCTCATGCTGACCGGGGTCGTCGCATGCGGCCCGATTCACACCAGGGTCAAACCGGCAGAGAATCCTCAGAAGATCTCGTCGTTGTGGGTCGACTCGCGTATCGCCACACGGGATTTGTTCCGCGGTGTCGGAGGCGCACGAATCGCTCCTCCCGTGCGCGGCGGCCGCTTCGCCTTCGTCGAGCGCAAGTCGGCGGGGACCAACCCGGGTTACGAAGTTCAGGACGCACGCGGCCGCAAGTGGAGCGTCAAGCTCGGCAAAGAGGCGCAGACCGAAGTGGTCGCGTCGCGCATCCTGTGGGCAGTCGGTTACCACCAGCCAGCCACCTACTACGTCGCCGAATGGTCGATGACTGGCGCCGTCGCCGGCCCACAGGAGCCGGCGCGATTCCGTCTGGAGTCGGACGGACAGGACGTCGCCCGCGACTGGTCGTGGTACGAGAATCCCTTCGTCGGCATGCAGGCCTTCCGGGGACTCCTCGTGCTGCAGTTGATCCTGAATAACTGGGACCTCAAGACGGTCAACAACAAGGTCTACGTCAGCGATGGCGGACCCGGCACCGAACGCTACGTCGTTCGAGACCTCGGAGCGTCGCTCGGTGGCGCACGTCAGTTCCCGTTGTTGCAATGGCTGAACATTCGCCAGATGCAGGGAACGAGGAACGACCTCGAGGCGTTCGAGTCCATGGACTTCATCGCCGGCGTCGACGGCGATCGCGTCCGCTTTGCCTATCGGGGGCTCGACGAGCCGCTGATTGACAGCGTCAGGCGCGACGATGTGGTCTGGACGTGCCGGCGGCTGCAGCAGATCACTGACCGGCAGTGGCGCGACGCCTTTCGTGCCGGCGGATACACGCCGGAACAAGCGCGCCGCTACATCACCAAGATCAAGGCGAAAGTGCACGAGGGGCTCGCGCTCGACTCCAGGCCGTCGAAAACCGCACGCGTCGACCCGTGAAGGTTTGAACCGACCCGTAGGGCGGGCCTTCAGGCCCGCCACCATCAGAGCGACTTCAGATATTCCACCAGGTCGCGCTTCTGCGCCTTGCTCAGGCCCAGTTTGAACAGCGTGTCGTAGTGGTCCACCACAGCGGGAAGATCCGGCGCGCTCCCATCGTGGAAATACGGTGCGTGGAACTGCAGGCCGCGCAGCGGGGTGGTCCGGTATTCACGCGTGGCGGAGCGGTTCGCGTATCGCGGATCCATTCCGGTCTCAGCCGGCGTATGCAGCAGCGGTACGCTCGGATTGGCGCCGCTCAGCACGTCGGTGAAATGCGGCGCCTCGTGACACCGGCTGCAGCCCGCTTCGCGGCGGAACAGCTGTTTTCCGCGCGCCGCAGCCCGATGATCGAAGCTGTCACCCGGCGGTTGCGGTGCGCGGAGACTCAGCTGGTAATCGAGCAGCGCTTCCAGCTTTGGCGTGACGCGATCGGGCGTCTGCGTAATCGACAACCCGATGCGTGGATCGCTGAAGCTGCCATGCCCTCCCATCTGACTGACACCGACATAGCTGTTCCAGTACCGAGATCGGGCCATCGGCCGTCACCGTTTCGAATCCCACGCCGCGCAGGCCGTAGATGGGCGGGATGACGATCGGCAGCGACGGGCTGTTCAACGGAATGAGGCCCGCGCCGTCGAATGCATGGTGACGCGGATCGTACTTGCCGGGTCCCCACGAGTTGAACTCGCGTTTCGTCTCGGCGTCCAGCGCGGGGGACGGTGACAGCGCGACGATAGCCCCGACGTTCAGGTCCGTGTTGCCCCATCCGTCGAGACGTCGGCCAACACCGGCCGCCACAGAGTTGTCCACCGACGAGTGGCACAGGGCGCAGGTGATGCCGACCTTTGTCAGTCGGCCCTGTTCGTCCACCGTTCCCTGGACGCCGACGACGGCGTTCAGGCGAAGGAGTTCCACGGTGACTGCCGGGTTGGTGAGATCGAGTGTGCCTGCCTGAAGGGCCTGCACAACCTCCCGTGGCAATGCCTCCGCGTCTACCTTTAATCCAACGGACAGGGCTGTCTTCGGATCGACGTTCGGCAGGACTTCGTGCATCCGCAGCACATCTGTCCACAACTGTTCGTCACCGAAGGTGTCGAATCTGAAGATGTCGCGTCCGTCACGATGCCCGTTGCTACGTGCACGTGGGGACTGCGAGCTCGACGTTCCCCCGTGGTCATCCTGGTCCGGCCCGGCAGAGAGCGAAATGCCGAGCCCCAGTGCCACGGCAAACGTCGCCGCGGCCGCCGTGATGAGTCGCATGGCTGCTCCTTTCATCCATCAGAGTGCCGACGGCGTGAAAGGTGACAGAACCCGCGGATCGGGTGAGACCCGCAGAGGTCAGGACTCGTGACTCGTGCCTGGCCTACGTGCGCTTTGGCGCTTCAGCTACGCGTGGGCGTGAGCGTCGGACGGCGCCAGGGTGACAGTTCGCGGAGAAACTCTGAGATGCCGGCAGGGAAGGTGGCACCGGTACGGCGACTGACGCGACGCCACGCTTCCCATACATTGCCGACCAGCACTCCCGCGAGCAGATAGTAGGCGGCACCTATCCAGATGAAGACCGCGTAACCCACCGCGGCGATGATGACGCCGCAGAGGATCTGATCGGGATAGCGGACAGGAGAAGTCGGCGGATCAGTGAGGATGAAGGCGGCAAAGAAGAGCGCCGCCTGGGCGTCGGGTGTGCGGAAGACCTCTGCAACCATCCCCGGAGATCCGATGAACGCGGTGGCGGTAAAGAGCGCGTAATACGAGCCGAGAAACGCCAGCACCAGCGGCATCTTGTTGACGCGGTCGGCGATGAAGACTCCGGTGAGTAGAACGAAGGCTCCGACATACGGTGGCGCGGATGGCAGCGCTCCCCACCAGCTTTGACCGGTATTGAAGACGTAGAAAGTCGCTACCAGGGCGAAGGCGGCAGGATTGAAGACGTTGGCGGCGCGTGAGCGAAGCAGATACTTGCTCACGATGGCGACGGCCGCAGTGATCGCTGCGTAGTGCCACGGCTGTTGCGCGCTCAGAACCATCGCGACGAGCATGGCGCTCAGGATGGCGCCGTCAGGAAATTCCCACCGCCCGCGCCGCCATCGCAAGATCACGCCGTCTATCGCGGCGGCGCACAGAATCGCGCTGCCGAGTCCTGGCGCCACGACTCGCCACCCCTCGTAAGCGGCCGCGATGGCGATCAGGATCGCGAGGACGACAAGCAGCAGACCTTTGGGTGTCCGAATGAACCGGCCCGGACTCAAGCCTCTAGGCACCGGGCCACCCTGGTGTCGTGAGTGATTCGAGCGTGCTGGTGACGATCAGCGCCTCCACACCCATCTGTTCGAGCCACGGCAGCCCCGCATCGGGTCCCATCACAAACGCGGTCGTGGCCAGGGCGTCGGCGAGCATCGCCGAGTCTGCGATGACGGTCACGCTCGAGACGCGTTGTGGCGATGCGCCCGTGCGCGGGTCGATGATGTGATGTTCTGTGTCGGGCGAACGTTCAGTAGTGGAGCGAGCCTCGGAGTCGTCGTCGCGGACCTGACAAGGTCCGCGCCACGTCTGTGGCAGCGGGGGCGCATCTAAAGCGTGTGGGGCGGGCCTGGTCGGGCCCGCCGGCGCTCGACGTTCGTAATCACCCGATGTGCAGACTGCGCGATCCGAGACGCGCACCGCCGCGATGCACGCTCCGGCCTCCCGTGGATGGCGGATGCCGATCGACCACGGTTCCCCCTCGACATTCGTTCCGCCCAGATAGAGATCGCCGCCAGCGTCGATCGCGAAGTCGCGGGCGACGGACAGTTCACGCGCAGCGAGATCGACGGCCAATCCCTTGGCGACGGCTCCGAGGTCGAGCAGGAGCGGCCGATGCAGCGTGACCGTCTGCGCCGACTCGTCGATCGTCACATCGCGGAAGCTCACGTCACTCGATGGCTGCACGATGGTGGCGATTGCCGTGCCGGTTCGATGCTCGCGATCGAAGCCGCGCTTCTGCAGGGTGGCGCCGACCGTCGGATCGAACGCGCCGTCGCTCGCCTCCGCCATGCTGAGTGCAAAGCGAATCGCTTCGAACAGCAGCTGGCTGACCGGCACGGGTGAACCCGATCGCAGTGTCAGCTGGTACAGCTCGCTTTGCTCGTTGAAGCGTGTGCAGGTGCTCTCGACGACACGGAACCATTCGAAGGCACGCTCGATGGTCGCGTCATGTCCGGCGCCCACGGCTTCGATGGTGACCGTCGTCCCCATCAGCGGTTCGGCGCGGACCGGCACTCGGGCTACTTGGCCTGGGATAACGCCTCGGCGACGGCGTCCTGAAAGGCGTCGCTGCTTTCGGTCGCGCCCGAGACGTAGTCGTAAGTGGTGCCTTGCTTCAGCAGGATTCGTGGCGGGATCGGATCGACCCAGTTGCACGCATAGCGGGTGAGGCAGCGCTCGACGCGTGCCGCCGTAATGCGTCCGCTCTCGATGACGACCGCGGCCTGGATGTCGCCGTGCCGGCAACTGCCCCACCCGTAGTACGTGCCGTCCTTGTATCCAACCTTTGCCGGTTCGACAGGGGTCACCGGAGCGGGTGGCGGTGGAACCGTTGGGGCGTTCGATTCAGCTGCCGCAGCGATCGTTGCGGGCTCCGGCGTCGCCGTCTGGGCCTGCGCCTCATCGATCACGGCATCGGCGGTCGGCGGTGAGCTCTTCGTCGCCGTGACATCGGCCTGAGGCCGCTTGGTCTCCTTCGCCGGCGCCGGGGTGCTCTCCTCACCAGGTGCGGAAGGACGGCGGGATTCGGGTGCGGCAGTATCGGCGGACAGCGCCCTGGCGTCGCGCGGCGACTCGCTGGCGGGCGTGTCCGGGACGGCTGCCGGAGCATCGGCAACGCCAAGTGCCATGGCTTCGCGTTCGGTGGCAGTTCCCGGGACTCGGGGATGCCGTTCCGTAGCCTGCTGCGCGAAGCGGTCGGCAGCGGCGCGCGTCCGCGCGTAGCCCGCCCCGTAAACCGCGAGCACGGCGGCCGAGCTGAGCGCGACGACCCCGTTTGCGACCTTCTTGTCTGCCACGAGCGGAATTATAGCGTCGAGTTTGGGTCGGGGCGGCTCGACAGCATAACGGCTATAGTTGAAACATGCGACGGACGGTCGAAACCCACGATCGCATCGCCTGGGAACTGAACGAAGAGCGCGTATCGGCGCTGCGACGTATCAGTCAGACCCTGGAAGGGCTGATCGCGCAGCTCCGGACCGCTGGCGACGCCGTTGCGATGGCGCAGGGGGCAGAACGCGTGCGTGCCGTACGGGCGTATCGTGCGCTTCGTGCTCACGCCGTCCAGTACCGGTGGTTCCTTGAAGTGCAGCGCGAGTCGATGGGACTCCGGCACCATCATCGGCTCGATGAGTTCTACCGGATTCCGGCCGATCTGGGCGTGCCGGACACGTAATCCACTGCTGGCGTACTTTGCGACGTACTCCTGTACGTCTGACATTTACCATCTGACCTGAGTGGAGCTCCGATGAGCGGCGTTCGTGTACTGGTTGGCACGCGCAAGGGCGCGTTCGTTCTGACCGCGGATGGCACGCGGAAGTCGTGGGACGTGAGCGGTCCTCACTTCGGGGGCTGGGAGATTTACCACATGAAGGGCTCCCCGGCAGACCCCGATCGCATCTACGCGTCCCAGTCGTCCGGATGGTTCGGCCAGGTGATGCAGCGATCGAACGACGGCGGCAAGTCGTGGGAGCCAATCGGCAACAAGTTCGCCTACGAAGGGACCACAGGCACGCACCAGTGGTACGACGGCACCCCGCACCCCTGGGAATTCAAGCGCGTCTGGCACATCGAGCCATCGTTGACGGATCCCGATACCGTGTTCGCCGGTGTCGAGGACGCCGCCCTCTTCCAGACGACCGACGGTGGCCAGTCCTGGCAGGAACTGCCAGGTCTCCGTACGCACAGTACCGGTAATCGCTGGCAGCCCGGCGCCGGGGGCATGTGCCTGCACACCATCCTGCTCGACCCGGTGAACGCCGGTCGGATGTTCGTCGCGATCTCCGCCGCGGGCGCATTCAGGACCGACGATGCGGGACAGACGTGGCGGCCGATCAATCAGGGACTGCACTCCCAGTACATCCCTGATCCGAACGCCGAAGTCGGTCACTGCGTGCACCGGATCGCGATGCACCGGTCGCGGCCTGACGTGCTCTACATGCAGAAGCACTGGGATGTGCTGCGGAGCACGAACGGGGGCGAATTGTGGGAAGAAGTGAGCGGTAACCTGCCCACGGACTTCGGATTCGTCATCGACGTGCACACACACGAGCCCGAGACGATCTACGTCCTCCCGATCAAGAGCGATTCGGAGCACTACCCGCCCGAGGGCAAGCTTCGCGTCTATCGCAGCCGTAGCGGTGGCCACGACTGGGAGCCGTTGACGAACGGCTTGCCACAGCGTGACTGTTACGTGAACGTCCTCCGTGATGCGATGGCGGTTGATTCGCTGGAACCCTGCGGTATCTACTTCGGCACGACCGGCGGTCAGGTCTATGGATCGGCCGACAGCGGCGACTCGTGGGCACCGATCGTCCGCGATCTGCCGGCAGTGGTGTCCGTCGAGGTGCAGAGCCTGCCGTGAGTCACCGCGTGGGTGCTGGCGCGGATGTCAGGGTGGTGCTGCCGGCGCATCTCCGCACGCTCGCCGGGGTGGGAGAGGAGATTCTCGTGCAGCCCGACTCGCCGGCGACCGTCCGTTCGGTTCTCGACGCCGTTGAGCGCGACTTTCCGGTGCTGCGCGGCACGATCCGCGATCACGAGACACGGGCGCGACGCCCGTTCCTGCGCTTCTTCGCGTGCGGCGAGGACCTGTCTCACGATGCCGTCGATGCGCCGCTGCCCGACGCGGTGCGCGCCGGTGCCGAGCCGTTCATGGTGATCGGCGCGATCGCAGGCGGTTAGCGGGATGTCCGTGCTGAATCAGGACCGGCGCTCTGTTGTCGCGTCCGGCAGTTCGCGACCGGAAACCGGTCCGCAGAGTTTCCAGTGAAGACGGTCCAGTAGAGGCGAACGATGGCCATCCCCAACAGCTTCGACATCCTTCAGGCGGTCATCGAGGCGACGCCCGACGCGATCTTCGTGAAGGATCTCGAAGGCCGCTATGTCCTGGTCAACGCTGCCGCCGCCCGCTTTCTCGGCCGCTCGTCGAAAGAGATCGTCGGGCGCAACGACTTCGAGCTCTACCCCGAGGCGACGGCCCGCCAGTTCGTCGAGGACGATCGCCGCGTCCTCGAGACCGGTGTGCCGCAGTCGTTCGAAGGCGTCGCGACGAGCGCAGCGGGGACGCAGGCCTATCTCGTGACGAAGGGCGTCTATCGCGACCGCGCGGGCGCGGTGCTCGGCCTCTACGGCATATCCCACGACATCACCGAGCTTCGTAAGGCGCACGAAAAACTCGAGCAGGCGCGGGAAGCGCTGTTCCGCGCGCAGAAGCTCGAAGCCGTCGGTCAGCTGACCGGCGGAGTGGCGCACGACTTCAACAACATCCTGTCCGTCATCATCGGCAACATCGAATTGCTCCGGCATCACCTGCCGCGAGGACCGTACGCGGACGATCTGATGGCCGCCATCCTTCGCGCGTCGCTGCACGGCCGTGAGCTGACCGGTCACCTGCTCGCCTTCTCTCGGCAGCGGCAGCTCAATCCGCGGCCGGTGAACGTGAACGCGCTGGTGGATGGGATCATGCGGCTTCTGAAGCGGACGCTGGGGTCCAAAATCGCGACCACCGTGGATCCCAGCCCGGACGCCGGCATCGGGCTGGTCGATCCAGCCGCGCTCGAAGCGGCGATCGTCAACATGGCGCTCAACGCCCGCGACGCCATGCCCAGTGGCGGGACGCTGAGGATCCGGACGTCGCGAACCATGGTCACGGCGCCGCCGATCGCCGCCGACGACCCCTCGCCGGGGACGTATGTGCGGATCGACATGGAGGACACGGGGCAGGGCATGACACCCGAGATTGCGTCGCGCGTGTTCGAACCGTTCTTCACGACGAAGGGTGCGAGCGGGGGAACGGGACTCGGGCTGAGCATGGTCTACGGCTTCGCGCGCCAGTCGGGAGGGGCCGTCTCGGTGACGTCGACGCCGGGGGCGGGGTCGTGCTTCACGCTGTATTTGCCGTTCGTCGATCGTGATGTCGAGGATGTACCCGACTCGCGGCCATCAGCCGGAACGCTCTCTCCCCGAACGGTGGTCATCGTCGAAGACGAGCTTGCCGTTCGCGCGACTCTGGCCCGTCAGGTGGAGAGTCTCGGCCACCGCGCCGTCACTGCAACCTCGCCGGCTGAGGCGCTGCAGCATTTCGAAAAGAGTGGTGAGGCCGACGTTCTCCTGACCGACATCGTGCTCGGCCCGGGGATGGACGGGATTGATCTGGCTGACGAAGTGCGCTCGGTGCGGCCTGATCTGCCACTGCTGTTCCTCTCCGGCTACGGCACCGTCCCCGGCGTCGTCGAGCGCATCGAGTTGCTCGGCGCCTCACTGCTCACGAAGCCGACGACCCTCTCACAACTGGAGCGCGCCATCGATCTCGCCTGCCAGCCGCGAACGTCAGAACGATGAAGGTGCCGCCCGATCCATACTGGTTCGTCCCCCCCGGACCAGTTGATGAACGAAGTGCGGTCGTGTGTCCTGCTGGTGGACGACGAGGCGGAGCAGATCGACCTGTATCGGTACGGCCTCGAAGAGGAAGGCTTCGCCGTCATCGACGCGACTGACGGGCCGGCGGCGATTGCACAGGCACAGTCCGCCAGTCCTGACGCCATCGTTCTGGACCTGCGCATGCCTGACATGGACGGCTGGCAGGTGTGCGCCCGCCTCAAGTCGGATCCTCGTACGGTGCGCATTCCGATTGTGATCCTGACGGCCGCTGCCTCGCCTGCGTTGGGCGATGAAGTCGAGCAGGCCGGGTGCGCCGCGTTTCTGACGAAGCCCTGTTATCCGAGCGAGCTTGCCCGGATCCTGAGAATGGTGATGCGGGCGGAATAGCCGAACTTCGGTGTATAAAGGGTTGTTCCCCAGACATCCCGCACCTTCATGGTCGTCCAGAAATTCGGCGGCACCTCCGTCGCCGACCCGGATGCAATCCGGCGTTTAATCGACATCGTTCGTAGTGCGCGCGTTCGTGACGGACGCGGCCCGGTTGTCGTCGTGTCGGCGATGAACGGTGTCACCGACGCGTTGCTCCAGATCGCGGCGTCCGCAGGGTCGGGGCACGCACAGGACGCGTTGCAGCGCATCGAACAGCTGCGACATCGGCACCTGGAGGCCGCCAGCGCGGTCGCCGGCGCGCCCGAAGAACTGAACGCGCAGATTGGCGGCCACTTCGACGAGCTGGGAGCCGTCGTACGGGCGCTCGCCGTGCTTCGCGAAGTGTCGCCGCGTACGCTGGACGTCATCGCCGCGATGGGCGAGCTTCTCAGTTCGCGGCTGGTGACGGCGGCGCTCCAGCAGGCCGGCATTCCGGCGGAGTGGGTCGATCCACGCCGCGTCATCGTGACCGACGACGACCACACGCGCGCCGTCCCGCGCATGCGCGAGACCAACGCCGCCCTGCGGGCCTCGGTGGTGCCGCTGCTCGATTCCGGGCGCGTGCCCGTCCTCGGCGGCTTCGTGGGCGCAACCGCCGACGGCCATACGACCACGCTCGGGCGCGGAGGATCGGACTATTCCGGCGCGCTGGCGGGCGCCGGCGTGGACGCCAGCGAGATTCAGATCTGGACCGATGTCGATGGGATGCTGACTGCGGATCCGCGCGTCATCGACGCGCCACGGCTCGTGCCGACGCTGTCGTTCGACGAAGCGGCCGAGCTCGCGTACTTCGGAGCGAAGGTGCTGCACCCGAGCACGATCCTGCCTGCGGTCGAACGGAACATTCCGGTGCGCATTCTCAACTCCCGCAAAGCGGATGCAGCCGGGACGTTGATCACGGCGGCCGGAGCCCGATCCGGTTCGCAGGTGACGGCACTCGCCTGCAAACGCGACCTGACCGTCGTGGATATCACCTCGAGCCGGATGCTGATGGCTTACGGCTTCCTGCGTCAGGTCTTCGAAGTCTTCGAACGGTTCCGCACCGCGGTCGACGTCGTGACGACGTCGGAGGTCAGCGTGTCGGTGACCGTGGACGATCGTCGTCACCTCGATGCAATTGTCGAGGCGCTCAAGCAGTACGCGCAGGTGTCGGTCGAACCGGAGATGGCATTGCTGTGCGCGGTGGGCGATCGCCTGCGGAACGAGCCGGAGATCGGCGCCCGGGTGGTCGCGGTGCTGGAGGAAGTGCCGCTGCGGATGATTTCGCAGGCCGCATCGCGGCGGAATATCACCGTCGTGATGCGCCAGGCCGATCTCCCGAAGGCGATGCAGCGGCTGCACGAGGAGTTCTTCGCATCATGATGGTGAGCAGTGCGGCGGCACCTGCCGCGCGCGGGGTCGGCGCATGAGGCTGCTGGTGGTCGGCTACGGCAAGATGGGCCGTCTCGTTGAGGAGATGGCGGCGGCGCGGCAGCACACGATTGCCGGCCGGATCGATGCCGGTAACGACACCTGGCCGGCTGCTGACGTCGCCGTCGATTTTTCGACGGCCGAGGCACTGGCGGTCAACTTTCCCAAGTACGTCGACCGGCGCCTGCCGGTCGTGATCGGCACCACCGGGTGGGCGGAGCGGCTTGCCGACTACAAGGCCCAGGCGGCGGCGGCGGGGCTCGGCGTCGTCGCGGCGGCGAACTTTTCGATTGGCGTCAACCTGTTCGAGATGCTCGTGGCCGAGGCCGCCCGCCTCATGCAGTCGCAGCCGCAGTACGGCGCGTGGATTCACGAGGCCCATCACGCCGCCAAGCGTGATGCGCCCTCCGGGACGGCGTTCCTGCTGCGCGATGCGATGACCGCGGCCGGGTATGAACGCGGGCTCGACATGTCGTCCACGCGCGCGGGTATGATCCCGGGGATTCATACCGTCGGCTTCGACTCGGCGTCGGATACGATCGAACTGACCCACACTGCCCGCGACCGCCGCGGGTTCGCCAGCGGCGCCATCGCCGCGGCCGAGTGGCTGCAGGGACGCCAGGGGTGGTTTTCGATGGCGGACGTGTTGCGGAATCGTGAATAGCGAATCCTGAATCGTGAATGAGGCGTGCGTGCCCTTTCGCGATTTTCGTTCTGTATTCACGATTCATGATTCACGATTCACGATTTCGGAGAACTGACTATGCGCACTCGCTTCACTGGCGTCGGCACTGCGTTGATCACGCCATTCCGCAAGGACGGATCCGTCGATGAGTCGGCCGTGAAGCGACTCGCGCGCCGTCAAATCGAAGGCGGCGTTCACTTCCTTGTGCCATGCGGCACGACCGGGGAATCGCCGACACTGTCGGACGAAGAGAAGCTGCGGGTCTGCGAGCTCGTCGTCGAAGAGTCGAACGGCGCGGTGCCGGTTCTTGCCGGCTGCGGCGGGTACGACACCCGCGAGGTGATCCGAGCGGCCGGCGAGCTCGAGCGCGTGGGGGTCGACGGGTTCCTGTCGGTGACGCCCTATTACAACAAGCCCACACAGGAAGGACTGTTCCAGCACTACAAGGCGTTCGCCGAGAGCACGCCCCTTCCGATTGTTCTCTACAGCATTCAGGGGCGCACCGGCATCAACCTTAACGTCGACACGGTCGTTCGCCTGTCGGCGATCAAGAACATCGTCGCGATCAAGGAAGCGTCGGGCAACGTCGTGCAGATGATGGAGATTGTCGGTCAGGCGCCGGAGGAGTTCATTCTCCTGAGCGGTGACGATCCGCTCACGGTGCCGATCATGGCTATCGGCGGACGCGGCGTCATCTCCGTGGTCTCGAACGAAGCGCCGTCGGAGACGGTCCAGGTGGTCGAGATGTGCGAGCGCGGCGACTTCAGTGGCGCCCGGAAGCTGCAGCAATGGCTGTTGCCTTTGATTCAAGTCAACTTCGTCGAGTCGAATCCATCCCCCTGCAAGGTCGCGATGGCGGCGATGGGCCTGAGCGAGGAAACCGTGCGCCTGCCGCTCGTCACGCCATCCTCAGCGTCGCGCGACAAGATCATCGGTGTGCTGCAGCAGCTCAAGATGCTCGGCGCGGCGGCGCGCATCTGACTCATCCCGAGTCGGGACCGCTGCCGTTCGTCGCGCAGGCGGCCCGGCGGGTATCCGCGCCTCCCACGCAGCCGCTATCCCGTGACCACTGCGCCTGCAGCCGAACACGATTTCGGCGCGCGCGGCGGGTGCGCGGTGAAGTGGCCGCCGGTGTCGGAAAGCCCGGCGCGAGGCGCGGCGCGAACTGAGAGCTGAAGCTGGATGACCAATTCCGCGATGCAGGTGACAGCTCTCGATCCCGTCTCGCTGACCCGCAGCCTTGTCGATATCGATTCGACGACCGGTCGTGAGGGCGCAGCCGGTCAGTGGCTGGCTGCCTGCCTGCGCGAGCTCGGCTACCAGGTGGTCGAACAGCCGGTCAGCGATGGGCGCTTTAACGTCTTCGCCAGGCTCGACGCCGATCCTGTGGTGGCCTTTTCGACGCACTACGACTGCGTGCCGCCATTTTTTCCGAGCCGTATCGAGCACGGCCTGATCTTCGGACGCGGCGCCTGCGATGCGAAGGGCATCGTGGCGGCGCAGGTCGCGGCCGCTGAGAAACTCCGGGCGACCGGGGAGTCGCGGTTCGCGCTGCTGTTCGTCGTCGGCGAAGAGCGGGGAAGCGATGGCGCGAAGGTCGCGAACCAGCAGGCGCCGGCCGGCGTACGGTTCCTGATCAATGGTGAGCCGACCGACAACCGGCTCGGGGCCGCGACTCGCGGGATGGTGCGCGTCCGCCTGTGCGCCACCGGTCGCGCGGCGCATTCGTCGTTCCCGGAACTTGGCGAATCGGCGATCGACAAGCTGCTCGACGCACTGATGGTCGTCAGGGGAGTGCCGTTGCCAGACGATCCGCTGCTCGGGCGGACGCATTACACCGTCGGACTGATTGAGGGTGGCGTCGCGCCCAACGTCGTTTCGCCAAGTGCCTCAGCCGAACTGACGTTCCGGATCGTCGGAGCAGGGTCCGAGGTGATGGACGCCATCAGGGTCGTTGACGGCCTCGTCGCGCTCGAGGAGATTCTCGAGGTGCCTGCCGTCCGCATGCACACGGTTGACGGCTTCGAGACAGCGGTCTTTCCATATACGACCGACGTTCCACTGCTGACCTCGTGGGGATCGCCCTTGCTGGTCGGCCCGGGCTCGATTCACGTTGCGCACACTGCCCACGAGCACCTCGCCATCGACGAGCTCCAGCATGCCGTCGACATCTACCAGTCCCTGGCCCAGCGTCTCATCGGAAATTGAACCGGGTTGAATTTTCGGCAGGCAGAGCGCGTGAAAATTCAACCCGGTTCAATTTCCGCCCGTACGCTACACTGGCTCGTTGGCGGGTCGTACCGCGGCCCGGACCCTGTGCAACCCCAGCCTGCGAACCGCGTCAGGGCCGGAAGGCAGCAGCGCTAAACAGACCCTGAGGTGTGCCGCAGGTGCACCGGGTCGCGGTTCGGCCCGCCAATCCAATCCGGCGGGACCGCTTATCCTTCGCCACAGTCGACTCGCTGTCGCAGCGCGACTCGGCGGACGGTCGCGGACCCCGCTCGACAAGCTTCACTTCCAGCCATGGCGTACCAGGTTCTCGCCCGAAAGTGGCGGCCGCAGCGTTTCGACGACGTCGTCGGCCAGCAGGCGGTCACGCGTACGCTGCGCAACGCGATCACCAGCGGTCGCGTCGCGCAGGCGTTCGTGTTCGCCGGCTCGCGCGGCTGCGGCAAGACCACGACGGCGCGGATTCTCGCCCGGGCGCTGAACTGCGACAAGGGTCCGACGGCCGACCCCTGCGGCGTGTGTGACGCGTGTGTCGAGATCGCGCAGGGGCGCGATATGGACGTGCTCGAGATCGACGCCGCCAGTCATACCGGCATCGACAACATCCGCGAGGTCGTCATTGCCGGCCTGGCGATCGCGCCGGTCCGCAATCGCTACAAGGTCTTCATCATCGACGAGGTGCACCAGCTCTCGACGGCGTCGTTCAACGCGCTGCTCAAGTCGATCGAAGAGCCGCCGGCCCACGTCGTCTTCATGATGGCGACGACCGAGCTGCACAAGATTCCAGACACCATCCTGTCGCGCTCACAGGTGTTCGAGTTCAAGACGATCCCGGCCAAAGCCATCGTCGCGCAGCTGCGACGGATTGCCGATGCCGAGACGATCGACGTACCTGACGCGGCACTCGCACTGATCGCCCGCTCCGCCGAGGGCAGCATGCGCGACGCGCAGAGCGCCTTCGATCAGGTCATCGCCTTTGCCGGAAAGACCATCACGGTTGACGACGTCTCGACCGTGCTCGGACTGGTGGGCCGCGACCTCCTGTTCGATCTGGTCGAAGCAGTCATCGACGAAGACGGGCCACGTGCGTTTGCACTTGCCGACCGCGCGATCGAATCGGGTCACGACCTCAAGCTCGTATGCCGTGAGCTCTCCGCGTTGGTGCGCGACCTGATGATCGTTTCGGTCGATCCCGCCCGTGCCGGTGACGGTGAGCTGGCGGAAGGAGAACACGAACGGCTCGCCGCACTCGCGCAGCGGTTTTCGCGCGAGGACCTGATGCGCGCCTTTGACGTGCTGGCGAAAGCCGAAACCGACATCCGCACCGCGGCCCATCCGCGCTATCACTTCGAGATGGCGCTGCTGCGTTGGATGCACGTCCGCAAGCTCGTGCCGCTGACGGAGTTGATGGAGCAGCTGGGCGGAGCCGGAGCTCCGCGCATCGCTGCTCCGACCGGCGACAGCCGGCCCGCGCCAACGGGCAAGAGCGGAGCGACGCGAGAGTCCTCCATCGCGCCACCACGAAACACGATCGCACCCTCGAACGGCGTACCTCGACCCCGCGAGATTCGCACCGTCAAGCGGCAAGCCCGCACCAGCACGAAACACGATCGCACCCTCGAGCGACGCGACACTCGCACCCTCAAGCGGCAAGCCCGCACCAACCCGCGAAGCTCCCATCGCACCACCACGAAGCACGTTCGCCTCGAGCGACGCGACACTCGCACCCTCAAGCGGCAAGCCCGCACCCTCGAGCGACGCACCGTCGAGCGGCGCGAGTCTGAGCGGCCAGGCACTGAAGGACGCGTTCCTCACCGAGATCCGGAACGGCAAGAAGATTCTGTACGAGCTCTCGATCGCGACTGCCCAGCGGATCGACGTCAGCGACGATGCGGTGACGTTCACGTTCGGGATGAATCAGAATGCCGCCCGCGGCAACCTGGAACAGAGCCGCCCATGGATGGAGGCCGCCGCGCAGCGGCTGGCCGGGCGGCGCATCAACATCGTTGTCGTTCAGTCGCAGGCGCCGGCCGTGCCCGGTGCGAGTGCCGCCGGCGCTGCGAGTGAGCCGAAACCGGCGGCATCAGCGATCGCGGACAAGCCGAAAGGCGGTCGCGACCTGAAGGCCGAAGCGATGTCGTCATCCGCCGTGCAGGCGATGCTCGACGTCTTTCCGGCCGAGATCAGAGACGTAGAAGAGATGTGAGGACTTTGGTCTTTGGTCTCTGGTCTTTGGCCAGAGGCGAGATTAGCAGCTGCTGCGTTGTGAATTACAAGGCGGCCCAAAGTCCAAAGTCCAAAGTCTGAAGTCCAGATAGAGACGATCATGAACATCCAAGCCATGATGCAGCAGGCCAAGCAGATGCAGGAGAAGATGCAGAAGCAGATGGCCGAGCTGCGCGTCGAAGCGACCGCCGGCGGCGGTATGGTGACCGTGACGATGAGCGGGACGAAACAGCTGGAGTCGCTCAAGATCGATCCCGAAGTGGTGTCGAAGGAAGACGTGCAGATGCTTGAGGATCTGATCGTCGCCGCGATCAACGACGCGGCGCGCAAGGTCGACGAGCAGCTGGGGCAGCAGATGTCCGGCATGATGGGCGGGTTGAAGATCCCCGGTCTTTTCTGACGCTCCGGACCCGTTGATAACTCCCAACTCCCAATCGACGCTTGTCCAACACCCAACCGGTCCTTGCTACCCCTCAACATGCTCGGTTTGGAAGTTGGGAGTTGGACACGCGAAAGCGGTTGGGAGTTAACTAACCGAAGTGCCCTCCTCTCTTCCGGAGCCTCTGGCGCGACTGGTCGAGCAATTCCAGAAGCTGCCCGGTATCGGCGCCAAGAGCGCCCAGCGCCTCGCGTTTCACGTCCTGAAGACACCGCGCGAGGATGCCGACCGTCTCTGTGACGCGATCCGCGACGTCAAGGAGCAGGTGACCTACTGCTCGACCTGCAACAACATCACCGACATCGACCCCTGCGTCTTCTGCACGAGCACCACGCGGGATCAGCGCCTGATTTGCGTCGTCGAGGAGCCGCAGAACGTCAGCGTCGTCGAGAAGACGCGTGAGTTCCGCGGCCTGTATCACGTGCTGATGGGGGCGCTGTCGCCGCTGCACGGCGTCGGCCCTGACGACCTGAAGATCAAGGGGTTGCTGACGCGCGTCGCCGACGGGCAGGTCGACGAGGTGATCATCGCCACCAACCCCACCGTCGAAGGCGAGGCGACCGCGCTTTACCTGGCGCGCCTGCTCAAACCGCTTGGCGTCCGCGTGACGCGGATCGCGATGGGTATTCCCGTCGGTTCCGATCTCGAATATGCGGACGAAGTGACGATGACGCGGGCGATGGAAGGACGAAGAGATTTATGATTGGTGATTTGCGATTTGTGATTGCGAGCGCGAGGACCACCTCCGTTCTTGCCCAATCGCAAATCACAAATCGTCAATCGCAAATGTTCTGAATGCTTCCTGCTTCCTACCAGGTGCCTGCCGCGGCTGTGCTGCTGATCGGCGGCGTGGTCTCCTGCTTCTTCGGCTACCGGCTGTTCCGGATCGTTCTGGCGCTCTTCGGGTTCATCATCGGCGCGCTGGCCGCGAGCTCGCTGATGGCGGCGAGCAATTCGACGGCGATGCTGATTGCCGCCGGCGTCGGGGGTCTGATCGGCGCCGCCATCCTCTTCACCGCGTATTTCATCGGCGTCACCCTGGTTGGCGCCGGGCTCGGCGCGGTCGTCGCCAACATGGCGTTCGCTGCCGCGGGCAGCCAGCCGCGCTTTCTGGTGGTCGTCCTCTGTTCGATCGCCGGGGCCGCGGCAGCCACCTACCTGCAGCGCTGGTTCATCATCGTCGGCACCGGCTTCGGCGGGGCGTGGACGATGCTGGTGGGACTGCTGGCCGTGCTGGGGGACAAGAAGGCCATGGCGGCCGCTGCCACCGGGGATGTGTGGGTGGTATATCCATTGAATCCTGCTCCGGGACAGGCCTGGGTGTTCTGGGCCTGGGCAGTCCTGGGCATGGCGGGGATGGCGGTTCAGCTCGGTTGGACTGGCGGCGAGACGGGGCGCGCAAGTAAGCGCAGCCGAAAAAAATAGGGGACAATATTCGGGAGGCGCTTGCCAGCCCGGCCCAACGGGGCGTTCGAGGTCACATGAAGAAGAGCATCGCGATACTGACAGTCACGGGATTCATGGTGTCGGGCCTGTACGCCACGATGGGGGCACAGGCCGCGAAGTCGGTCAAGGAAGGCGTCTACACGGCCGATCAGGCCAAGCGCGGCGAAGCCTTGTACAAGGAAAACTGCGCCGCGTGTCATGGTGACGATCTGGCCGGCAGCGGTCCGATGCCGGCACTCGCAGGCAATGATTTCATCGCCAACTGGAAGACCGTCGGCGATCTGTTCGAGAAAACACACACCTCGATGCCGGCGAGCGCGCCCGGTTCGCTCAGCGAGCAGCAGACGAGCGACATCATCGCGTTCCTGCTGAGCAAGTCGAACTTCCCTGCGGGGCAGGCCGAGCTGGCGGCCAAGCAGGATGCGCTGATGCAGATCAAGATCGAGAAGTAAAGTGACGACCGTGGGGCGAGCCTTGTCAGGCTCGCCTCACGGACCTGACAAGGTCCGCGCCGCGCCGCGGGCTTGCGGCTGTCGCCGCTCTTCCGTTACGATCGTCCGGTTCGCCCACCGGCGGACATCCCGCACAGAGTGGCTTGGCGCCAGCCGGCCGCCCCTATTCCTCGGTAGCTCAATGGCAGAGCATCCGGCTGTTAACCGGAGGGTTGCTGGTTCGAGTCCAGCCCGAGGAGCCAAACCTCGCTTCGCTCGGGCTTGTCTCCATCGGCCTGACTCCGTCACGCCGCGCACCGCTGCGCGCCGCGCGAGCGTGGGCGAGTCCAGCCCGAGGAGCCATCCGCTTCTCTCTACCGCCGGCTGTCTCGTTTCGGGACCAACGTCAGACCCAGGCGTAGAATTCGTTTGCCAATGCTCGCCCTTCGTCTTCGATCGGTGCACCTGATCGAGCGGTTTACTCGGACGGATTTCGACACGCTCAAGTACGAAGTCACCATCGACGACAAGGGCGCCTACACACGTCCGTGGAGCGGCGGCTGGAACATCCGATGGCAGTACGAGAACTACGACGGCTCCCCCGGGGGTGAAATCCACGAGTACTTCTGCATCGACAACGAGCGCGACTCACAGCATTTCGCGGGCCAGTAGGTCGAATGATGACGGGGCTCGTGAGTGACAAGAAAATGGTTTGACGAAGGAGATGTCCATGCGTGTCACATCTCGGTTTCTTGTTCTGCTCGCAGTGCTCCTGACGCCAAGCCTCGCACATGCGCAAGCGACAGTGGCGGGTACTGTTCGTGATGCCTCGGGTGCGGTACTTCCCGGCGTAAGTGTCGAGGCCACGAGCGCCGCCCTCATCGAAAAGGTTCGCTCCGCCGTGAGCGACAGCACCGGCCAGTATCGAATTACGGAACTCCCTCCCGGGACTTACGCGGTGACCTTCTCGCTCAGCGGATTCACCACGCTGCGCCGCGACACGATCACCGTCTCGGGCACCGGGGTCATTCCCATCAACGTCGAGTTGAGCGTCGGTAATCTCACCGAGACGGTGACGGTCAGCGGCGAGGCGCCACTGGTCGACACGCAGAGCACGCGCCGTGAAGTGGTCGTCAACGCCGATACGATCAAATCGCTGCCAATCACCCGGAGCTACGGCTCGGTCCTCTACGCCGTACCGGGATTGAACGTGGCGCCGGGCGTCGGCGGCAACGACCTGATGCCGAGCATGTCGGTGTTTACGGCGCACGGCGGCAACAGTACCGAAGGTCGGATGATGGTCAACGGCGTACCGGTCGCCGGGTCCTTCTCTGGCAACAGCGTCGCCCAGTTCGGATACGACATCAACAACGCCGACGAACTGCAAGTGCTGGTCTCGGGAGGATTGGGCGAATCCGAAACCGGCGGCCCGTTGGCGAATCTGGTACCCAAGTCCGGCGGCAACACATTTGCCGGTGTGGCCTTCTACAGCGGCACCAACTCGCATTTCCAGTCGGACAATGTCGACGACGCGCTGCGCGCCGTGGGCATCACCGAACCGCCCGCGGTCCGAAAGAACTGGGATGGCAGCGGCAGTGCCGGCGGTCCCATCGTCCGTGATCGCATCTGGTTCTTCGGTAGCGCGCGGACGTACGGCCTGGCGCAAGTCGTCGAAGGTGCACATCCGAACAAGAACGTTGGCGATGCGACCCAATGGGTGTACGTCCCCGATACCGATGTCGAGGTTCGCCGCGTCGAATCCAAACTTGATTTGTCCGTACGCATCACGGGGCAGGTCACTCCCAAAAACCGCCTGTCTTTTTCTCACCAGTGGCAGGACCGCTGCTTCGGATCGTCGCTCACGTTGAATGGCAATGACTGCCGGGCGCGGACGGCTGACTGGATCGGAATGGGCAGCGCGACGACGGCGCCGGAAGCCGGTCCCGGGTACAGCGGCGATCCCTCAACGCTGACGCAGGGCACGTGGACGTCGACGGTCTCCAATCGGATGCTGGTCGACGCTGCGGTGTCGCGATTCGTGTACGGCATCGTCGGCAGCGGCCAGGTTCCGGAAGATGCCGTGATGAACATTCCCGGCGTCACCGAGCGGTCGAACATCTACGGCCGAACGGGTTTTTCCTATCGGGCACCGTTCACCTTTTCGAAGTACGACAACGTGCCGTGGAATTGGCGCGCATCGGCGTCGTACGTGACCGGTGCACACAACGTGAAGATTGGCTATCAGGGCGCCTATCAGATGTACGACCGGCGTACCTTTGCCAACCAGACGCAGCTGCGCTACGTCTTCAACAACGCGGTTCCGACCGGCGTCAGCTACTTCGTCACGCCGTACTTCGATTTCAGCGACCGCACCGAGGTGAACTCGCTCTACATACAGGATCAGTGGACGCTCGGCCGCCTGACGGTGCAGGGAGCCCTACGGTACGACCACGTGACGAGCTGGGCACCCGGCGACAAGCAGGGCTACAGCGGTACATCGCCGTTCAACCCACAACCCATCACGTTCGAGACGACGACGAGTGTGAGCGGATACAACGACCTCGATCCGCGCGTCGGGATCGCGTATGACGTGTTCGGGACCGGCAAGACAGCCCTCAAGGTCAACGCCGGCAGGTACCTGGCGGCGGCGACGGCCGACGGAATCTATTCTGCGAACAACCCGGCGCTCAAATTGGTCACGCAGGTAGGGGGCAATGGCCGCGGGTGGACGGACAATGGCAACTACGTCGTCGATTGCGACCTGCTGAATCCCGCACAGCAAGACTTCCGGGCATCGGGAGGCGACCTCTGCGCGGCGTTGACCGGATCCAACCTGAATTTCGGCAACCTCAACCCGACGCTGACAGTCATCGACCCTGAGATTCTGAGCGGCTGGGGTGTCCGTCCGTATAACTGGCAGTTCGGTGCATCCGTGCAGCAGCAGGTGCTGCCGCGCGTGTCCGTTGATGTCGGCTACAACCGCCGGTGGTGGGGCAACTTCTTTAGCACTGTCAACACGCTGGTCAACGCGAGCGATTATCAGGTCTGGAATGTGCCGGTGCCGAACGATCCGCGGCTGCCGGATGCCGGGTCCACGCAGTCGTTCGTGGCGATCACCTCCGAGGCATCTGCGCGCGGATCGCGCACGTTTCAGACCAAGGAAACGGCTTACGCCCCTGCCCGGACGGCGTATTGGCACGGGATGGACTACACGGGAACCGCTCGGCTGACCAATGGCCTCACCCTGCAAGGCGGCGGGAGCACCGGTCGCGGCGTACGGAACACCTGCGAGCTCTGGAAGGTGCGCCCCGACCTCCAAGGGAGCAACCGGTCTGACGCGTGCGATGTGGTCGAGCCCTGGACGACTTCGATTCGCGGCCTTGCCTCGTACCGTCTCCCGAAGGCGGATGTGCTGATCAGTGCCACGGTGCGTTCAACGCGGACGAACGCGAGCGGCGACGTGGCGAGCAACGGATCCGCCCTTGACGCGAACTATCAGATGCCGAATACCTACGTGCAGACCCTGCTCGGACGTCTGCCCGCGGGAGCGACCGCGACGCAAACGACCACGGTGAACCTGAATACGCCCACGTCTCTCTACCCCTTGAGCCGCCGCACCCAGCTCGATATGCGGTTCGCGAAGATACTCAGGCTCGGCAAGCAGCGTTACGACCTGGGGATCGACCTCTACAACATGCTCAATTCGAACACGCCCACGGCGTACGACGAGACGTACGTGTATCCGGAGGGTTCGACGTATCTGAACACAACGGCAATCACCGCGCCTCGACTCGTGCGGTTCAACGCGACGGTCACGTTCTGATATTCGCGGGCCGCATGACCGGAGTTCGTCGGGAGCGGGTCGCTCGAGCAACTTCTTTCGACGTCGCCTGACTGGGTCAGGCCGAGCGCGCGCATCCTCGGCTCAAAGCGGTGGGGCCCAGGCGTTGGTGTGAGAGCCTGCGGACTCTGCCACGTGAGGGGTACGAGCGTTCGTCGCGACTCCGTCCAGGATGTGCCGACCGGACTCGGGTCAGACATCGACCCCAGTTCGGCCGGGCGAAGCGCTTCGACTCTCGACGGTGATCAACTTGTGATCAATCGCTCGCCGCTCTTCCGAGAAAGACGATGCACCTACCGAACGGGCATCTGCGGCGCATCCGACGGATTGACGTAATGCGTGTCTGTCGGTCCGAGTCCCGTGATCTGCACGAGTACCGGCTCGGCGCCGGTGCGAGCAAAGTGATTCCCGCCGCCTGGTTCCGAGTACACGCTGCCAGGCGGCAAGCGCCTCAACGCGTTTGCATCGAATTGATCGCCGTACCCGAATTGCCACGTGCCTGACACGACGGTCGCCATCCGGTTGTCGCGATGGGAATGAGCCGGAATGGAGGTATTCGGCGGCACCGACAGGACGATCGTGTAAAAGCCAGGCTTCGACGGGTCGCCGGCCAGGACTGTCGTGCTCACGCCGGAGAGGAACGAACTGCCGACTTGTTCTGTGCCTGTCTGATTCGCGCGGACTTCATCGGGCGTCAGACGCATCTGCGGGAGCGTGGACGTCGACGCGGGCGTGGTTGGCTGTGCGCTCGCTGGCGAGGCTGTCATTGTCGCCGGCGATGAATTCAGAAACTCGACGAGCGCGTCCATCGTCGCTTGCGGGTTTTCCTCCATCACCCAATGGCCGGTGTTGGGCAGCGTCACCGATCGGGCATTCGTCGCCACGAGCTGCACCTGCCGGCCAAGCGCCACGCCATTGGCCTTCTCTCCGCCGATCGACAGCACGGGCATGGTGAGTTTCGTTTGTGAGAGGCGCGCGAAATCCATGGCGGCGTGCTGAAACGACACGAAGTATGCCCACCCGGCCCGCATCCGCCCCGGGCGGGCATACGCCGCCGCGTAGGCCTGGCGATCGGCCTCGGGGAGCGACCGACTCTTATCAGCGGCGAAGTTGTTCCAGAAGTGCTCGAAGTACGTCCGCTCACGACCGCGAACAATGGCTTCAGGCGTGGGGCCATTGAAGCGGAAGTGCCAGATCGCGGGACTGTTGTAGATCGCCTCCCAGCCATCGACCCCGGGCAGAAACGCGTCCATGAGCACGAGTCGATCGACGTCGTCTGGAAACTGGGCGGCGTACGCGTAGGCGACCATCAACCCGATGTCGTGTCCGACGACGGCCGCCTTGTTCACGCCGAGGCTCTTCACGAGCGCATGCATGCGGACGGCGGCCTGTGTCATGTCCAGCCCGTCGGACGGAATCGCCGATCCGCCGATCCCGGGCAGATCGGGGGCAATCACGGTGTGCGTCTCCGCCAGGCGCGGTATCAGTGGCCGCCACATGCGCGATGTTTCGGCATAGCCGTGGAGCAGGACGATCGCCGGGCCGTGGCCGGCTGAGAGGTACTGCAACTCGAGTCCATCGACGATCGCCGTGCGGGTCGCCACGGCGAGATTGTCCGATGCAGGCCGCTGCCCGGCCCCCGGGGAAGACGTCTGTGAGACCAACGCAAGTACTGCGACACCACAATAGACGCGCCAGTGACCGATCATGAGTCCTCCTAACGAACGCTGACGGTTCTTGATTTACCACTCGCGCTCGTCGTGAGCCTGGCCCCGGTCCACGTCGTGATGTCGGCCATCACCTCCTGCTTGTCGATGTCATTGAGGAGATCGTGAACATGGCCGTCGTAGAACTTCAACGTCTTGTCGGTTGACCCGACGTTGTCGAAAAAGGTCTGGCTGCCGGTTGGTTTCGCGGCTTTGTCGGCCGTCCCGTGGAGAATCAGCACAGGGAGGGTGATCCGGCTGAACTCCTGCGTTGAGACGCTCGTCAGCGAGCACCAATTGCGCCACGGTCTTCGTAGGTTGTGTTTCGTGCGCAATCAATGGGTCCGCATTCATCGCGGCCACGACGTTTGGATCACGGGAAAAATCTTCATTCTTGAGATGCAGCACGTGCGCATGCGGTGCGAGGTGGCTCAGACCTTTCAGCACGGCAAGGGCAAAATCGGGCGCCGGCAGCCGAAACGCGAAGCTCTCGCAGATCAGGCCGCTCAGCTGCTGCTGATGGTCGAGCGTGTAGAGGCAGGCGACGATGCCACCGGCGCTGTGGCCGAGCAGGAACACCGGCAGGCCTGGCTCCCGCGATTTCACGAGCGTGACGAATGAGGCCACGTCGGCGACGTAGTCGGCGAACGTCTCCACGAAGAATCGCTCGCCGTCGGATTGGCCGCGGCCTCTGAGATCGAGGGCGTAGACGGCGAGACCGGCGCCGGCGAGTTGCCCGGCCGCCCATGCGTAGTACCCGCTGTGCGCGTTGAAGCCATGAACGATCACGACGACGCCGCGTGTGTCCGTTGCGGGGCGCCATGAGCGGTAGAAGATGCCCAAGCCGTCTCCTGTCTTGAATCGTTCTTCTCGCATAGTCATGGATCTCCTGTACGCAGCATTCGTGGCCGCCGCTCAGTTGTTGGCACTGTAGTGGCGGTTTGGCGAGTGCGCCTGCCCCCTTGGAGGCCGGTACGGCTCCCTCTTTGGAGGGAGGGACGGAGCGCAACGCGATCGGTGTGTGTCGGTCGCCGGCTGGCTACGGCTGGGTATCGGCGGTCGGTGTCGGCGGTGCCGCTGGTGGAAGGCACGTGCGGCCGGCATGCACGCTGCGAATGCAATCGAGCAGGTCCTCCCGCCCCGCATCTTTCAGCAGATATCCCTTCGCGCCAGCGGTCATGGCGCGCGACATGTCGTGATCGGAGTCAAACGTCGTCAGCACGACGATTCGAGCCGATGCATCGACGGCGCAGATACCCATCATGGCGCCGACGCCGTCCAGCCCCGGCATTCGCAAGTCCATTAACGTCACGTCGGGACGATGATCACGCCATCGCGCGATGGCGTCGGCGCCCGTCGCCGCTTCGGCAACGACGACCATATCGGTCTGGCGGCCAATGATTGCGGCCAGGCCTTCGCGAACGGTCACATGATCGTCCGCAATCAGGATACGGATCCTGGGTGGCGCTCCGATGGTCGGCGCCTCAGTCATACCGTTTCGATCCTGCCAGGATCCAGGGCAGGCAGGATCACGACGATCGAGGTGCCGTCACCTTCGGCACTGCGAACGGTGAGTTGGCCGCCCATCGCCTGCACACGCTCCTTGATGCCCAACAGTCCGTACCCCTGGCCAATACGCGAGGGCTCGAAGCCACGGCCGTCGTCACGCATGTCCAGACGCACTTCGTCAGGAGCGAAGATCAATCGTGCCGTGAGGCGACTCGCGTTGGCGTGCCGGATCGTGTTCGTCAGCACCTCTTGACCGATGCGGAACACGTGTTCTTCCATGTCAAGCGGCAGCGGTCGGGACTGGCCCAACACGTCGAACGCCGGGGTGAGGCCGGTGCCCTGGGTCATTGTCTTGAAAAGGCTTTCCAGCGCGTGGCCCAGACCGACGTCGTCGAGCACTCGAGGTCGCAGGGCCTGAACGGAGCGGCGCGCCTCCTTGAGGCTGTCTCGGGCCAGATCGCGCGCGCGTACCAGATGCTTGCCGGCTTCGTCGTGCAGTCCACGGCTGCTGGCGTCTTCCGCCGCTTCAAGCTGCACAATCACGCCGGTGAAGCCTTGTGCCAGCGTGTCGTGCATGTCGCGCGCCATGCGGTTGCGCTCGTCGATCACCGCCGCGTGTCGGCTTTGCGCCGACAGACGGGTGAATTGAATCATCAGCATCGCCTGATTCGCGAGCGCCTGAGCCAGCTCCATTTCCTCGGCACGAAACGTCCGGTGTTCGACAAAGCGAAGGCCTATGGCACCTTCGAGACGGCCGGTAATCGACATCGGGATGAGCAGCACGGTCACGATGCCCATCGGCAGCAGCCGATCGCGCAGCGCAAAGGCCGGCACGGTGCGAATGTCCTCGATCAGGCTTGGCTTGCCGACCCGGAAGAATTCCGGCCACGGCCAGGTGTCGGCCATCGGTAGCCAACGGTCCAGACCCGCGAATCTCGGATCGGTGCTGAGCACAAGGTGGCCGTCCTCGAACGCGTAGGCGAGACCGATCATGTCTCTGGCGCGGTCGCGGCGCCACACGCTGCAGCTATGGGCGCCGAACTGCGACGTCATGATGCGCAGGATGTGGCCGACCAGTCGCTCGGGGGAAGGCTCCGTCGCCAGCGCATCCACCGTACTCTTGAGCGCGTCCACCTGGCCGCGCGAGACTTGCTCCGACGCGCGCAGTCCCTCTTCGCCTTGCTTGCGGTCGGTGATGTCCATGACGGTCCCGAGCATGCGCTTGGGGCGACCCGCCGTCGTTCGATAGATGCTGCCGCGCGCATCCAGCCAATGCACGCTGCCATCGGGCCAGACAGCACGGAACTCCGAGGCCCAGTCCTCCGACGCGGCAATTGCGCCGCGCAGACTGGCTTCGACACGCACGCGATCGTCGGGGTGCAGATGCTGAATAAACACGGAGATGCCCCAGTCCGCTTCGGGAATGGGCTCGCGATATCCGAAGCACTGGTCGTGGCGCAGCGAGCGGCGGGAGGTATCTGTGTCAAGATCGAGGTCCCAATCGCCGATCCGCGCAGATTTCAGGGTGAACTCGAGCGCCGCTTTGGTTTCGCGGAGCGCCTCTTCGCCGATATGGCGCAGCCGATCATTCTCCTCGGCGAGTTGCGCTGAATGGCGCTGGCATTCCTCCAGCTGCTGTCGACACGCCGCCAGTTCGGCCCGCAGGGACGCCGCGGTTCCAGTCGGGTTCTCTGAACTCTCACGGATGGTCATGCCGTTCCCGTCGTCACCGTCGGACTCTAGCACTCTGTCCAGGCGATCGCCATAATAGGAACGACTAAGAGCTCTCACGCCGAGAGCCAGGCGATGGCTGGCAATAACTCCCACATCCGCATTTTGATCGTTGACGATCATCCGCTGCTGCGCGACGGCATCGCAGCCGTCGTCGCCGCGCAGTCAGACATGACCGTGGCGGGTGAGGCGAGCAATGGCGCCGAAGCCATCGAACGATTTCGATCCGTTCGGCCGGATGTGACGTTGATGGACCTGCAGATGCCGGAGATGCAGGGCACGGATGCCATTCGCGCGATCCGCGATGAATTCCCGCTCGCCCGGATTGTCGTCTTGACCACGTTCGACGGGGACGTCGAGGCGCAGCGCGCGCTCGAGGCGGGCGCCTCAGGCTATCTGTTGAAGAGCACCCCGCGAAATCTTCTATTGGAAGCCATTCGGAGCGTGCATGCCGGGCGTCGCCACATTCCGCCGACCGTCGCCATGGACATCGCCGAACACCGCGGCGATGACGAACTGACGGAGCGAGAGGTTGAGGTATTGCAGCAGGTCGCCGCGGGTCGCTCGAACAAGATCGCCGCCGACGAACTGCGAATTTCAGAACAAACGGTCAAGACGCACATGAAGAGCATCCTCGCCAAGCTGGCAGCGAGTGATCGCACGCACGCGGTGACGATCGCGACGAAACGTGGCATCCTCCGGCGCTGACACCGGGCAGAGGCGTTCACGCCTTCGTGACGACAGCGCCGCCCCCATTTGCGCGTTTGGCACTCTGACGATGGAGTTGATCACGTAGTTCAGCCGCTGCTCCGGCGGTCGCTTCAGGCGAAGGGCCCCGAGGACGGCCGCTGACTCGCCGTGCTGTGCGTTGAAGAAAAGGATTTGCATGATCACTATCCTCGGAGCCGGCGGCGCTATCGGGAATGAGCTCGCCAAACTACTCGCGGGACGAAATCAGCCGCTGCGCCTTGTCGGCCGCAATCCGAAGGCGACTCCTGGCGCGACTGAAATACTCACGGCCGATCTCACGGACAAAGATCAGACTATTCGCGCCGTCGCAGGCTCGAGCGTCGTGCATCTACTCGTCGGCCTCAAGTACGATCGCAATGTGTGGCAGGAAGTGTGGCCACGGGTCATGAGCAACACGATCGAAGCCTGCAAACGCGCCCGAGCAAAACTCCTCTTCTTTGACAACGTGTACATGTATGGGAAGGTCACCGGTCCCATGACCGAGGAGACGCCCTTCAATCCATGCAGCAAGAAAGGGGAAATCCGCGCGAAGATTGCCAGCTCACTCGTCAATGAGTGGAAGTCAGGCAGTCTCGTCGCCATGATTGCACGCGCCGCTGACTTCTACGGCCCCGACACGCGGAACGGTGTCCCAAATCTTCTTGTCTTCGATCCCTTTGCCAAGAAGAAGAGAGCCTCATGGCTGGTAAACGATTCAGTTCCGCATTCCTTCACCTACACGCCGGACGCGGCGCTAAGCCTGGTGCAGCTTGCCGAACGAGCGACTGCCTGGAATCAAACGTGGCATGTTGCCACCGCGTCCAATCCGCTTACAGGAAAAGAGTTCGTCGCCCGTGCCGCGAACGAATTTGGCGTTGCGCCAAAATATCGTGTTCTGAGCAGGCCGGTACTTCGGATGGCAGGATGGTTCGATCCCGTCGTTGCGGAATCCTACGAGATGCTTTACCAGAGCGATTCGCCGTACCTCTTTGACTCCAGCAAGTTCGCCAAAGAGTTTGGCTTCGCCGGCACGCCGTACGCTGACGGCATCCGAACGACCGCCTCCTCCTTCAAACGAACAGGGCTTCTGTAACACCCCTGGTTGAGGAGCGTCGGCCTTCACGATGGTCGGGCCGCCCACTGCTCGAGCGTCCCTTGCTTCGCTTCGATCTTGGGCAGACGCTGCTGGTCGAGTACCTCCGACCCTTACTTCACCGACCCCAATCCCTCCGCACACGAGAATTCGCGCAGCTCGTCGTTCGGCGGCGCCGCTTTTCGATACGTGCGAACGGAGTGGAAGGGTTCGACCAGCGCTTTCGGATCCATGGACGTGATCTGATCCTCGAGAACACCAGGCGACGCGAACCTGATGCGCTCGCGCACGGTGAACTGATCGCTGTGGGGCGAGAACGTATCGAACAGCGCGTCTTCGCGAATCGCCACCGTGTCCACGACGAGCGTGTCCCCCTCCCAGCGCCCGGTGGAATACCCGGCGAACGTCGGGTCGTCGAGCACTTTCGGCGACGCCTTGCGGCCGTCCAGATAGATCCGGCGATACACGTCGTTCAGCTCGCCGTAGATCGTGAGCCGGTCTTTCGTCTGCTGAATCTCCATGCCGTAGGTCATGCTCATCATGTTGGGCATGCCGCCGGAGAGACAGCGGACGTTTGGATCGTATTCGGGCGATCCGGCCATGCGCGACTTCCGGATCACTTCCCACCTGGCTAGATATTCAGGCGTCAGCTTCGGCGCATTCTCCGGCCGCCCCTCCCGTCCATCGAGCACCAGGACCGGCCGCGGCGGCGGCAAGGCTTCGTCGCGATTCTCAGCCGGCGGCGGTGGCGTCGACGCGGGTCCTCGTACTACATTCCCGAACGGGTTGATGGGGTAGTACACACCCGTGAAATCCGGACGTGGCTGCTGCGCGCGAAGCAGTGCCGTCGATCCCGGCACCGCGCACATCAGCACCGCTGAGAGCAAAGCCATGGTCTTCGACACGATGTCCTCCTGATGCGTGCCTACTGGGCTGGCGGCGCCTGTCCGAGCACGGTGCCATCAGCGAGCCTGACGCGAGTGAGGAGGCCGGTGAGCGTGCCGTCCTTTGCCGGGCTGAAGTCGACGGTGATGACGTCTCCGGGCTTCAGGGTGCTCCTCGACCAGCCGGCGCGGACTAACTGACCTGGCGTCCGTCCCTCGATGGCCCACTCCGCTTTGCCACCCTTGTCATCGTCGACCGACAGAACGATCCACACGTGTGGGTTGCTCCACTTCCACTGCATCACCGTGCCTTTGAGCACGACCACCTTGTCCCCATCGAATGCCGCGTTGCTGTGATGCGCGAGGGCAGACGATGCCGTCAGCAGGACCGCGATGACGAACGGACCGATTCTCATCGGTGTTTCTCCCTTGAGTGGTGCGTAGAATACCCGGCTTTGATTCGCTCGCCGCAAGGAGCGCCGACGCGGGCGCTGCGGTAGCGGCCCGAGGGATGGTCGTCTACAGCGTGTGGCCTGGACGTTCCCCCCCGCCTTGTGCCGCTGGGCAATCTCCTGCGCGAGACCAGCGTGCAGATCACGGCCTGGGCTTCCAGTTCAGGATCAGGGTAATCGGCGGCTGAGCAGGAGCTTCCGTGAGCGAATCGACGAGAAAGTGCTGGCCGTTCGGGGACGGCATGTACTGTTGCCGGATGTTGATTCCCTCAATTTGGAACACCCGCGTGAGAAACAGCGCCGCCGGGACGCCCGCCTCGACGGTGTGACCGTCTGCAGAGAGTCCGGGGGTTTCAGAGCGTGACGGCGTCGGCTGCCGATACCTGCCGCGGGTAGTGCAGGCTCCACCAGCGCGCCGCGTCCTCATCGCCCCACGCGATCCCGTCGATCGCGTCGAGTGACCGGGCCAGCTGTCGCGCGCTCTGCGGCCGGTCTTGAGGTTTCTTGGCCAGGCACGTCAACACGACCTGTTCGAGCCCTGCAGGGATCGGAAGCTCGGTTCGTTCTGATGGTGGAACCGGCACCGCCTGCAGGTGCTGAGTGATCACGTTGAGCACCGTGTCGCCAGTGAACACGTGCGCTCCGGTGAGCAGGTAGTACACGGTACATCCGAGCGCGTAGACGTCGGCGCGGCCATCGACGCGATCGCCAGTCGCCATCTCTGGCGCCATATAGGCGGGCGTACCCACGATTACCCCGTCGAGGGTGCCCAGCGATTGCGCCGAACCACTCGCCGCGGTCTTCACGAGGCCGAAATCGAGCACCTTGACGAAGTCTTCTCGACAGCCGACGCGCCCGATGTAGATGTTGGCCGGCTTGATGTCGCGGTGGACGAGGCCTCGCGCGTGCGCCTCTTCGAGTGACTCACAAGCCTGGCGAAGAACATGAACCACACGCGACGCCGGCATCGGCCCGTGCTGCCGAACCAATGATTCGAGGTCCATGCCTTCGAGAAATTCCATCACTAAATAGAAGGTCTGGTCTTCCGTCACGCCGAAGTCGTAGAGGCCCACCGTATGCGCCGACTGCAGATGCGCCGCCGCCTCGGCTTCGCGCCGGAAACGCGCAATCGCCCGAGTGGCCGCTGCCGGGTCGCTGCCGCCGAGCATCTCGGGCCGAATCAACTTGATAGCGGCCGGCCTGGCCAGCATCCGATGAGACGCTTTGTAGACCTCACCCATCCCACCGCGCCCCAGCAGTTCGCCGAGCTGGTAGCTTCCCATCTCGCGCGCCTTCGCCACCTGCCGGCCGAGCGTGGTGACCACGTGCGAGATGACGACGGCCACGCCAACAAGCAGGTAGTCGGGATAGTGCATCAACAGCGCGTTGCTCGCGGGACCGAAATCCCAGTAGCCCTGGGCACGGGCCCAGAGCATCCCGATGGGATTCATCGAGGCGGCGATCAGCCCCGCGAGTAGAGTTTTCGTCCGTGTGCTCGGGATGATGGCCGAGAACATCAGGATGACTGCGCCGATCCACGAGATCTGCGGGGAAACGGACAGCGTCGGGACGATCGGCCCCGAGTGGAATGTCAGCCCCAGCGCCAGCGCGGTGAGGAGCATGTAGGCCACCCCGAGATCGAGGGTCCGTTGCGGGTCCCGGTCGGCGTTGCGCGTGTACGCGAACAGCAGCAGCGATGCGACGACGCTGACCGCGGCAATCGCATCGCCCAACGTGACGCCCGAGCCCGTCGGGCCAGTGGCCTGCATCGATCGCATGGCGATGCGGCCGAGGATGGTCCCGGCGATCCACAAACCGGCGGCGACGAGGCACATGATGCCGAGGCGAGTCGACGCTTCCCGAAGGAAATCGTCGGGAAGTGCTCGCGCTCGTCCGCGTGCCACCGCTACCTCCGCGGGAGTCGCTTCGGTCGGAGGCCGGATGAGTCCTGGGACCTGCATCACTGAATGCGCGTCGCCCATTCTCCACGATCGGGCGATCTTTTATGGAAGACTGCCGTCCGTTACCCCTTCTCCGTCCTCGTCGAGCGTGGGGCCTGAACGACACCAAGCCGCAACTTCACCGATCCCATACCGATGACGTCGTCGCGCTCACCGGCTCAACGTGATTCGGCAACGCGTGCCGGGCTTTCCTCCGGCAGACGTTCGAGTCCCACCAGCTTCCATCCGTCCGCCTGTCGTCGGAAGTAAGCCGTCACCGGCACACGCCAGCTCTCGTGCTCGCTCCCATCCGCCGTGATCTGGACGGCGACGAAGCTGCCAAGCGCAGTCGGCAATCCTGCAGGCGCAACGAGCGTGGTGACTGCGCTCGTGCTCTCCCCAACGGCCCGCAGACCGTCTGTCGCGTTATCGAACTCGAACCAGGCGGCGCGATACTGGCGGGGCGCGCTGGCGACATCGGCATCGACTGCCGCATTGGCGAAGGTCAATTCGCGGTCGCGCAGGCGTGGGGACACAACCGGGTTCACCGCTGTCAGGTATGTCTGCAGGATCTTCTCGCGCCGCTTGAGGAGGATTTCCACGAGCGCCGCTTCCGCGGTTGGGTCACTGAACTGCCCCGTGTGAACGATGGCGGCAATCATCTCGCGATTGAATGCTGCGACGCGTCGTGCGGCCCAGAACGCGTCGTCATCGCGCAGTTCCATGTACGCAGTCGTCGGCGTTTGCGGCCGCCACGTGCGTGGATCGAAACGGTCACCCTCGAATTTGCCGATCGACGGATTCTCGACGTAGTCGACCGTTTGCCATGGACTCAGCGCGAACCCGAACGACACCAGGCGCTTCATCGTGGTGTCGCCCTGGTAGAAGTGCTCCCAGCTCAGATCCCACTCGTAGCGGTCGTTGCACATCCCGAAGGTCGAGCCGACGTCCTGCAGCCAGTGCTTCACGATCGAGCGGCCGTTCTCCTCGATCAACGTGTCGAGCGTGTTGGCAGCCTTCAGGTCGGTGAGATTCGTCCACGCCCCGAACACCCTCAGGGCGCGTAATTCCCGCCGGTGCTCGTGCGCCACGAGATCGTTCGGGTCGTCCGGGCGCGTCCCTTCGTAGCGGAAGTTGCCGAGGATCTTGCCCGGCAGCAGCCGGCCGGCGACGACGCGGTAGGTGCCATCAGGATTGCGCGCGACCTTCTCGAGGATCTCGGCGAGGTCGTCGCGCTCGAATGGCGTCCGCTTGCCGTTGGGCCGCTTGATGGTGGCCTTGGGATCGAATTCCGCGCGTCTCGGATCGAATGTCGTGAGGAACGATTCGACCTGGTTATACCCGAGCGCCCAGAAGAACTTGCTGGCCACCATGACGGCCGCTGTGGCCCCTTCGGGGTAGTAGGTGGGGTCGAATTCGAGGAACCAGGTTTCCCCACGCGCGTCTCGAGCGGTCACGCCAGGGTGCACGCCGGCGGTCTTCTCCCGGATGATGACCCATCGGGATGGGTCAGGTGGCGGACCTGCAAGCGGGCCGCGGACCAGTTCGTCTGTGGTCAGCGTTCGGGCCCCGATGCGATTGGTGAACCAGCTCGAATCGGGCAACTCGTCGATGGTGTTGATGTTCTGCGCACGGCGGCCCGAGGGGATGTAGCCCGGCTGCACGAACAGGTTGTTCACCATTTCGAACAGGTTGCCGATTTCGGAGACCGCGGCCGCCGCTGCGTTCTGGGACTCAGGGTCTCGCGGCAACGGATCGTCGCCGTAGAAGCGCGGACTCGTGGTCGATACGGACGCGGGGATCACGAATGCCATCGTGATCGCCAGGAGGACAAGCAGTCGGTTGCGCATGATGACCCTGTTCAGAAGACGGGCGACGTGGCGAACACCAGGGACGTGCCCTCGGAGCTCCTGGCCACGTCGATGCGGAGGACCGTCGAGAACGGCGTGTGGAACCGCGCGCCGAAGCCGTAGTCGTGTTTCAGGCCGCTGAAGTCGAGGTCCCGCGCGTTCGCTGCCACCTTGCCGGTGTCATAGAACACCGCGGTGTCGACGAAGCGGTTGACGATGATCCGCCATTCGGCCTGGAGCAGCAGGCTGTTGCGATCCCGGAAGCGCCAGCTGGAGTAGCCGCGAAGGTTGGAACCGCCACCAAGTGACGGCATCATGAAGAACGGAATCGCCTGGTCATCCTTGTCCCATGTCGTGCTGGCGAGGCCATGCAGCGAGATCACCCAGGTGTCCCGTAGGATCGGGACGTGTTGGATGAGGGCGTAATCCAGCTGGCGAAAGCCGAAGCGACTGTCGTTGTCCTTGTAGTCGTGAACCGTCACCCCGTAGTAGCCGCCGCGATGCGTGTACTCCGCAGCCGGCCTCCAGTCGAACCCGACCGACGCGGCCGAATGGAGGTAGGTGGTCTCGCTGCCCACACCGACGAGCGTCTCCGGCGAGAAGACGTCATCGACGGCTGGAGCACTGCCACCCGGGTCTGTGAATGACCAGTGCGCCACGTCCATCCCTCCTCGGATGGTCAGCATGCGCCGCGTCGGCCGAAGCGTCAGCCGCGCTCCGGCGTACGGCTGCTGGAAGGCGAAGTTCGTGCGCTGGGACGAGGAGGTATCCATGCCCAGCCCGTAGAAGCCGACCTGGGTAGCCTCTTTCCACCCACCGATGATGGCCAGCTCGCCGCGACGGTGAAAGAGGCGCGGCGACACGAACTCCGCTTCCGCCAGTTTGTAGTTGCGGATGCTGTAGCTCCCGCGGATGTCGAGCGTGCTGTACGCACTCGGGTGCTGGATGTAACCAAGGCCTGGCGCGAAGCCGCCGCCCCTGTAGGCGTTCTGGAAGAACGGGTGCCACTTCGCGGTGCCGTTGACGAGCATGTTCTCGATCTGTGTCGAGACGCGCTCGAACGTGCCGGGCACGTAGGGGCTGAGCGCCGCCGACTTCTCGGCCTGTGCCTGCTCGACGACGGCCTGTCGTGACGTGCTGTCGGTGGACTGTGCTGACGCCGGTTGCACGAGGGCACCAAGAGAGGCGGCAGTGATCAAGGCGGCGGCATAGGCAAGATTACGCATGGTGTCGTCTTCGGGCCTGTCGGTCAGGCGGTGGCCGATGCGCGACGAAGCGCGGTGCATGAGGGCAGGCGCATGCTCGCGATGAATCTCGCTGGTGTTCTGGGTTCAGCGGGCCAGGCTCGGACTCAATTGTGCGGCTGCAGCAGAATGTACGATTCCACACAATCTGCCAAACGCATCCTCTTCGCATTGACCGCGTGACGCAAGTCGTTTTCGTTTTTTGACGTCTTTGCTGACCGAAATGAACCGCGCAGATGGAGCCGTCCTGCGCCGCGCCGTCGGCGAGGTCTCCGGCACGCCTAGGTGTTGGCGTTGCCCGGCGCCTGGACCCGCGATAAGGTGCACGGGCGATGATCACGTCTTCTCGGCCGGAAACCGTGACGCGACCGGAAACGCCTTCACATCACTCGTTCCCCATCTTCAAGGTCCTCGGCGCACCGCCCAAGAACGCGCTGGAGCGTGCGCTCTCGATCTTTGCCGACGTCCGAGCCGGGGAAGGGGCGGCGACCATCCTGCTCACGGTCAACGTCTTCCTGCTGCTCGCCGGCTATTCGGTGATGAAACCGGCGCGCGATGGGCTGATCCTCACGGAAGGCGGCGCCGAAATCGCCTCGTATTCGGCCGCGGCGCAGGGCGTACTGCTCATGGGGCTGGTGCCGTTCTACGGCTGGCTGGGCACGAAGGTCGTGCGCATCAGGCTGCTGACGCTGGTCACAACGTTCTTTGCTGCGACGCTGGTGCTGTTCTATGCGGGTGGCGTCGCGGGTCTTCGTGAAGGCGTGGCCTTCTACATCTGGATCGGCTTGCTGAACGTGTTCCTGGTATCGCAGTTCTGGCAGTTTGCCAACGATCTGTTCACCGAGAGCCAGGGCCGCCGGCTGTTTCCGTTCATCGGAGTCGGGCAGTCGCTGGGTGCGTGGGTGGGCGCAGCGGCGGTCGCCCCGCTGGTCCAGAGACTGAACTACACCCCCTACACGTTGATGCTGCTCGGCGCCGGTGTGCTGATGATCGCGCTCACGATGACGTTGGCCGTCAACCGCCGCGCGGCGCTGTTGCCGGGGGCGGAACCGCACCAGGCAGAGACCACACCGTTAGGACCGGAGGGCGGGTTCGAACTGATCGCCCGCGATCGATATCTGTTGTGGATCGCCGTGCTGATCGTGCTCCTCAACGTGGTGAATACCACCGGCGGGTACGTGCTGAACCGCCTGATCGTGACCGAGGCGACGACTCGGTTCGGGACAGGGGCCACCGCCGTCGTCGCCAGCCGTCAGTTCGTCACCGCCTTCTCAGGGTCGATTACCGCCGCTGTCAACCTGGTCGGACTCCTCCTGCAACTCTTCGCTACCGCACGTGTGATCCGGTTCATGGGGATTCGCGGCGCCCTGTTCGTGCTGCCGGTCATCGCCCTGATCAACTACTCGGTGATCGCCGTCGCTCCTATCCTGGCGGTCGTGCGCGTGGGCAAGATCCTGGAAAACAGCACCGACTATTCGATCCAGAACACGCTGCGGCAGGCACTGTTCCTGCCGACCTCGCGGGAAGCCAAGTACAAGGCCAAGGCGGCGATCGACACGTTCTTCACACGGGTGGGCGACATCGTGTCCGCCGGCGCGGTCTACGTCGGCCAGATCGCCGCGCTGACCACATCCACCTTCGCGGTGCTCAACGTATTCCTCACCCTCGTGTGGCTGTTGGTGGCGCGTCAGATTGCGCGCAAGCATCGGCAGCGGACGACGTAGAAGCTGGGTGTGAGGTCGGCCTGTCCGTCAGCGATCCTGTAATCCGATGGCGACACCACGTAGGAGCGATCCGCGGCAAAGATCGCGTGCTCGCGGTGAAACCCGTGGCGGGCATAGCAGTGCATCCCGCCGTGGCTCGAATCGAACTCGCGATCGGCCTCTGCCGGCGACGCGTGCGCAATCGCCACCCAGGTGCGACGGTCAGCGCTGAATGGCCGTGCCGAAGGTGCCGTTGGAAGTTGCTGGACGGAGAGAACTGTCCGATTTCGAACAGCGTCCGGACGTTCCGGGCGGCACACTTGATTTCGATGACGATCGAACCGCTCATCCATGCACCGCTCGTCGTCCAAGCGCACGTGGTGACCGTCGTCCCCGCATTTGTCCTCGGCGCGTGGCTCCTGCTGTTCAGCCGGAAGGGTTCACGTTGGCATCGGACGCTTGGCGTAGTGTTTCTGGCGCTCATAGTCATTACTGCCGTTATTTCGCTTTTCATCCACCGTCGCACGCCGGAGAGTGCGCTGTTCGGCATGAGCTCCACGCATCTGTTCGTCCCGTTTGTGCTTTTCGCCAGCTGGCGGGCGATCGATGGAGCACTGAAGGGCAACATCACACAGCACCAACGGTGGGTAATGGGCCTTTTCTTCGGCGCGCTCGTGATAAACGGCGTGAACAACATCTTCTTCTTACCAGGCATCACACATGACGTGTTCTTCGAGTGACAGGTCCGACCATACATTCGTGGTGCTCTCTATCGCGGCCACCGCCTTGCAGTGATCTCGGATAGCCAAAATCAAGGGGACCAGAGATGACACGAAAAGCGCTCCTTACTTCATTCAGCGGAGCAGCGCTTGCGGCTGCGCTCGCGGGGCCAGCAGTGGCGCAGAGCACCGGCTCGACCACGAGCAGCACGCCGACTGCCCAGCAGCAGCGGTCGCCGACATCGCCGGGGACGCCGACAGGACAGCGTGCCACGCCTCTCAATCCCTGCAGTCCGCAGGCACCCGGCGCAAACACGGGCGCGCAAATCGGCAGCCCGGCAGGCTCGCCGACGAGTCCGACCGCCGCCCCCAACGGCCTTGGCGGAATCGGAACGACGCCGCAGAACAGTTCAGATACGACGAGCACGAGAACAACGGGTCAGGGAAGTGGTGCGCCGTCGGTCGGTACGGCCAGCGGCCCCGCCGGTACGACCAGCGCCCCGATGAACACCATCCCCGGCAGCGCGACACCGTCGATCGGAGCTGCCACGCCTGGACAGGGCGCTCAGCCAGGCTCGACGCCGGCGCAGAATGCGAACGGCGCGACGTCAGGTTCGCCGGCGGTGGGGACGACGGGAACCGTCACGGGATCGACCGCGGCTGATACGCCGCGCGGCGCAGCCACGCCGACGAGTCCGACGACGAGGAACAACGGCACTGATACGAACCCCTGCACGCCGGCAGCCGGCGGAACGGGAATCGGAACCCCTGGCAGCGGCCCGGGTACAGGAGTCGGGGCAGGCCCCGGTACCATTGGCGCAGGTCCCGGCACGATTGGGCCAGGCCCCGGCACCATTGGGCCGGGCCCCACGTTCCCCCAACCGCCGCCCACTGGACCGGACACGCCTGGTACCGGCGCCCCGGCAACGGGCACGCCGGGTACCGGCTCCGGAACCGGCAGCGGTTCGGGATCCGGTAGCGGTGCTGGCGGCGGACGTTAAGTGATCACACGACGGGGTTGAACAAGCCCCGTTCGTGTCATCAACGCCCGTTGTACGTGATGTCCACGAGGTGGAATTCGCCGTACGTGAACTCCCCGTCTGGAAGCAGCCACCGCGCTTCTCCAAACGACATGAGCCGCACGGGGCCGAAATCGCGATAGTCGCGGACAGGGGTGGAGAACCGGCGCGGGGCGAAGGTGCCGTCTGACTCAGCGCGCGCTCGATCATCGGACTGAAAGTTCACCAGCTCACCGGTGCTGGCAAACAGCAGCGTTGCCGCAATCGTCTGGCCTCTGTACGTGAAGCGGGCACGGGCAGTCGTCGCGTCGACGGCGTCCCAGGCTATGTCGGGATCGATGAGGGTCCCTGGGGCCAGCAGGCACATGTCGTTGAACAGCGTCACAGTCTCGGCCCGATCCATGTCGTCCCCGCGCGCCTCTTCGATCGGAAAGGCGCCTGCGACCGTGACTTGCATTGTGGCGTGTCCGCCGACCGCGCGATGGAACGCTTCAACCGGCACGCCGAACATGCGGGCCCGCATCAGGAATAGTCGCGTGGGCTGGTCGGCAAAGCTCTGTTGCTCGGCTTCGAATGGCATCCACCGGGAACCGGGCGCGCTCCGGATGCGACCTCGGAAGCGCAGGTGATAGCTCTGCACCCGTGGCTGCCCCACACTTCGGGTCACGCGCAAGTATCGCTTCACCGGATCGGGAAGCCGGGCCAGATCTGCTTCAGTGACGATCGGCGTCGGCACCAACCGTCCGAGACCGGCATGTGCGTCGTGGAGATACTGCGCGTGGAAGCTTCGCGGGCCTTCCGTCAGCCAGCCGAACGCCACCATCAGAAGCAGGAGGAGGTTGGCGACGGTCCCCGCCCAGGCGTCGCCCCAGGCCGAAAGGATCACCGCCTGGGACACGACGAGGCCAAACGCTCCGGGGATCCAATAGCTCCGACTTCCTGCGCCGAGCATGGCCGCGCTCGTCGTCACGAGCACGGCTGCCGCCAGCCACGCCAAGCCCCATGGGCGTGAGATTGGCTGAGTGAGCTGAGGAAGATCGACGTAACCGAAGCCTTTCGCAAATCCCATCAAGTGAATGAGACCGTGCATCCCTATCAGGGCACTTGGAATCCAGCGCATCTCAGACAGGTTGTCCGATCCGCCGCGAAAACGCCTGTACCGGTTTGCACCAGAGTGTGCGGCTATTGAACGTGTGGTGGTCGTGTCGACCGGGCGCCATCGTTCTCGTCCTTGAGCACCGGACGGGCTCCCAGGCGCGACGGTCCAGACCCCGATGGACCAAGCGCGTGCGTCCGCGCGGTGTTGGTCAGCCGCCGCAGGCTCACGCGGATCTTCCTGTTCCACGGCTTCTGCAGTGGCGCTTCGCTTTGAGAATCCGATTGATTGCATGCACCAGCGTGAACCGTGAAGCGAGCGACGGCTGCCCGTTCGGCCCACGGCGGGCGCCTGAACCTACTCGTCTGGGCCGCGATGGGCGGCGATCTTCACGACGTGCGTGTGGTCCTCGGTCAGCCACGCATCGACGCCCAAGACGTCTGCTTCTGAACGTCCTTCGGTTACCGCCTCGTCGTGCGTCGGAGACGTCGCGTGGGGCGCGTTAGGGATAACGCTAATGTCGTGCTCACGCACGGCCGTAGGATGCGAGACGAGAACGTCGCCGGCTTTGAGTTTCGACAACGACTCGGGATTCTTATTGGGCACGTCGCCAGTGTGGACCGCTCTGGTGATTCGCGCTATCCCGTTCGGAACACGCTTCTTCAGCGCGTGTGCCGTTTCGCACATCAGCCGATGCCTGGACGAAATGCCTGGACGATGCGATCGCGGCGACACGCGTGCCGCCACAACTTCAGCCGCACCTTCCTCGCGTCACTTCTGATGTGAGCACATCACCTGTGTGATTCTGTTAAGCGGCGAGTGGCTGGTTCGAGTCCAGCCCGAGGAGGCAGTCCTCTCAAGAGTTACGCAAATCGGCTTGTGATCAAGCTCCCCTGCTGAGCATCCGGTTCACAGCCGCGGTTGACGCCGGTGGCGGCCCGCCGGCCGCGTCCTGTAGAGGGCCGTTTTGCCAATTCGTCCCCGTTCGCCGGTTCCGGTGTTCTTCTGGCCGCTTCGCGTCCAGGTGACATCATCGCTGCATGAGGGTGGGGTAGGGCACAGCCACGGTAACGGCGGCTAGCAGCGCGCGGCTCGATGCGATCTGCTCACGGCTGATTGCAATGCACGTCCCGACACTCCGCAATGAGTCGTGGACCGCATCCAGAACCGCCCGCATCGCGGCGATGGTTTCGTGAGCGTCGATGTGTGGATCTACTGCCATGAGTTCCTCCTCGCTGATGCCTCGGCTGAGGAACCCGTTGCCGTTGGAACCGGCGGTTCTTCGTCAGCCTTTGCGCGGGCGCCGCGCCGGTTTGCGATACGGGGACGGTTCCAAACCTCTGGCCTCGCGTGATCAACCACAAACAATTTCAAGCCGACGCGTGCACCGTCTAACCGGCGTTAGTTCGCGGTTCCGTCGTCGTCGATGCGAATTGGATCCAGCGCGCGTGGACTTCGGTCGCGTTCGACTCGCAGAGCCTTCGACACGCCGGTGCTGGCTGCCCACGATTGGCGCACTCGCCGGATCGGGTCTTCAGATGGAACCACGCGAACGAGTGAGCGAGACTCACGCCATCGGGTAATCGCACCCGGCACCGAGAAGATGATCGCTGCGAACCCGACGGCGGCTACCGCGAATATTGTGGCCGGCGGTATCAGGAACAGCGTCGCGGTCGGCGGTGTCGTGAAGGCAACCGTGAAGAACGCAACGGCCCACAGTGGTATCGCCAGCTTACGATGAAGGACGAACAACATGGTGTACCCCTTAGAGCAAATCCGCGACGGAGCCCGATGAAGCGCCTACACGGAGTGCGACGCGCGATGTTCAGCGAGCCATTGCGCGCTCATCCAGCCGAGGCTGGAGGAGTTCACCCCACCTGGCACCCGCATTCGGGGGATTAGGCCGCCCGCGATCAACAAGATGGCGAAGCCGACGATGAACAGCATGGTTGTCGCCGCAATCAGGTCGGCGTATCAGTAATCCTGACATGCGGCAAGGTGACTGTCTGTGCGCTTGTGAACAAAGCATCGGCCAAGTGAAGTCTGGCGTATCCGCCGAATTGCTTTGACGTGGAGCCGGCGTGGTTACTGGTGAGCTCAGAGAATTGTTCTGGATGACGACCCCGACGCACCACTCTTAGTGCGGAACGGCACCCGCTCTTAGTGCGGAACGGCACCCGCGACCGGCTCACGCACGATTCGCCGCGCCCCAGGACGTAACGACGTCCATCCATGGCCATGACTGTCCACATAGAGAGTTGGTCAAGCGCTGATCGGCGATGAGTACCAGAGCGATCCGGCGTGCGGGCGTTGACGGTCGTGCCGTAGGCAGAATCGGCGACGAGTGCTGTCCCCATGATAGGTCTGACACATTCCTGGTTTGGCCTCCGGCCAAGCCTCTCACCACACACCTGTGCACAAATGGACAGCGCTTCGGACGTGCGCCATACACACTTCATCGGATGCGCGAATTAAGCGTCGTCGAGGGAGTGGTCCATGAGCATTGAAGCCCTGACCGAACCGGTGCCGAGTGATTCGACCGTGAACGGCGTCATGAAGGCCCTGGTCTACGGCGGCCCCGGTCAGCGAGCATGGGCGAGCAAACCAAAGCCGACGATTCGTGAGCGGGGCGATGCCATTGTTCGCATCACCAGATCGACTATTTGCGGCACGGACCTTCATATCCTGAAGGGTGACGTTCCCAGCGTGAGCCCGGGCCGCATTCTTGGACACGAGGGCGTCGGCGTGATCGAGGCCGTCGGCTCGAGCGTCACGTCCGTTCATGCAGGAGATCTCGTGCTCATCTCCTGCATTACCGCCTGCGGGATCTGCGACTTCTGCCGTCGGCGCATGCCGTCCCATTGCCGAACCGGCGGCTGGATCTTGGGGAACACCATCGATGGCACGCAGGCCGAGTACGTGCGCATTCCTCATGCGGACACGAGCTTGTACCGGATCTCACCGGATCTTGATCTCGAGGCGGTCGTCCTCCTCAGCGACATTCTGCCGACGGCGTACGAATGTGGTGTGCTGAATGGCGAGATCAAGCCGGGCGACACCGTCGCGATCGTTGGCGCCGGACCGATCGGGCTCGCGGCACTGCTCACCGCGCAGCTGTACTCCCCAAGCGCCATTCTAATGATCGACCTCGACGCCAATCGTCTGAAACGAGCGCAGGAATTCGGCGCCACGTCTGTCGTGAATAGCGCCGCTGAAGATACCGTAGGGCGAGTCTTGGCGATCACCGAGGGCGCGGGAGTGGACCTCGCGATCGAGGCGGTCGGCACGCCGGCGGCGTTCGACACCTGCCAGGCCATTGTGGGCGCGGGCGGACGCATCGCGAACATTGGCGTCCATGGCACGCCCGTGCAGTTGCACCTCGAAAAGCTGTGGGATCGCAACATCGCGCTCACCACGCGCCTGGTCGACACCGTCACCACGCCATTGCTGCTCAAACTGGTGCAGACCGGTAAGCTTCGTCCCGCAGGACTCGTCACGCATCGATTCGGTCTCGACGACATCATGCGGGCTTACGACACCTTCGCTGACGCTGCCAGGACCTCTGCGCTCAAGGTCGTGCTGAACGGCCATGGGCCGAACTAGCCGGACTTTCAGGTGACTCTTCCGCGAGGCGACTATGCCAGACAATATCCCTGAGACGGGTGACGTCGTGATCCACAGCAGCGGGTCACAGGAGACTCCGTCGTTCGCCATTCGTGCGGTTCCCGGACCGGACCAGTTCGGTTGCGCAACCCGTCGGGAGGCTGAACGGGTAGCGCGGACTTGCGCCAGACGCTGTGGAGTCGACCTGTGGTTTTCAGAGAACCCGAGCGGCTTCACGCTGCTGGCTCGCTTCCGGCGAACAGCACGTCAACGGGCCAGGCGAACGCACGCAACGGATGGTGCGCTCGCTGGGCAAGAGGCAATCCCAGCCCCCGGGCGCATCGTGAGGGAACGCATCTGCGTTGAAGCGGCGCAGCAGGCGCCACGACGTGAGCCATGGCGTGGTTGACCGAGCACGATGGGGTGACGGGCGAGGAATATATCGCCGTCGACACGCGCGGTGAAGCGCTGCTCCGCGATCCGCTGACGAACAAAGGCACGGCCTTCACCGAGGGCGAGCGCGCCGACCTCGGGTTTGACGGGCTGGTGCCGGCGGCCGTCAGCACCATGGACCAGCAACTGGCCCGCGTGTACGAGAACTATCGTCGCAAACCGACACCGCTCGAGCGCTACATCCACCTCGCCAACCTGCAGGACCGGAACGAGACGCTGTTCTTCCGTCTCCTCCATGACCACATCGACGAAATGATGCCGGTCGTCTACACGCCTGGCGTCGGCGACGCGTGCGTACTGGCGCACATGGTGAGTCCGTCGGCTCTGGATCAGGGGGCGGTCTACCCCGAGCTCACGCGCATTCGGGATTGCTCACATGCGGTCGCGTGCGCCGTGATCCGCCGCGCTGTGGCCGACGGCCACGCGTCGCCGGGGCTTCTGGCCAGCCTCGATGACACCGTGCGCAACGCGATGTGGTTTCCGACGTACCGGCCGGTTCGCTATCGACCTGCGTTCTCCCAGATGAACCGTGAACCATGAACGCGAGTTGGCATCGCCGGCATGTCATGCCGACCCGCCCCTCTCTCGAACAGCGCGTGCGCTGGCATCTGGCGCATGCGAAGGCGTGCGGATGTCGCGAGATTCCGCGAACCATCGCCGCAGAGATCAAACGCCGTGGCCGTGACCGGGTTTCCGCACGCCGACGCTAACCGCAACGGGGCGACCGGATAACATCCTGTGTTCAGAAGGGCATGCTGCCCGACCCCTGCCAAATGATGCGTATCCTCTCGGCGACTCGACGGTGAGGCAGCGTGAGCGGTCCTGACACCGCCGCACCGTATTGGAGTCGCGACCTGGACGATCTCAGCACATCGCTGGGATCGGGTTCGAACGGGCTCACGGCGGCGCGTGCCGCGGAGCAATTCGCAGTCGTCGGTCCAAATAGCGTGGAGGACGCACAGCGTCTCGGCCCGTTGCGCCTGCTCTGGAGGCAGGTTGAGAGCCCTCTCGTGCTCATCCTGATCTTCGCCGCTGCGCTCTCGCTCAGCCTTGCCGAGTGGGTCGACGCGGCGATCATCCTCGCGATTGTGATTGGCTCGACGCTCCTCGGCTTCTACCAGGAGTACCGGGCTTCTGCGGCGGTCGAGGAGTTGAAGAAGCGCCTCGCGCTCACCTGCCGCGTGGTGCGCGACGGCGTCGAAGGGACCGTGCGCGCCGACGTGCTCGTGCCTGGTGACCTCCTCGTGCTCTCGGCGGGTAACCTGATTCCCGCGGACGGCCGAATCCTCGAGGCGAGGGACTTCCTCGTCAGCGAGGCGAGCATGACCGGCGAGTCGTTTCCGGTCGAGAAGCAGCCCGGCGTCGTACCCGCTGACACGCCACTCGCCCAGCGAACGAATGTCGTCTTTCTCGGCGCGTCGGTGCGCAGCGGCACGGCGAGGGTCCTGGTCACTGAAACCGGGCGGCGCACAGCGTTCGGCGCCATCGCCGCACGGCTGCGCGCGCGGGAGCCGGAAACCAACTTCGCCCGCGGACTTCGGCAGTTCGGCTACCTCTTAATCCGGGCAATGGTCGTGATCGTCCTTTCCGTCCTGACGGTGAACCTCCTGCTCCACCGTCCGCTCGTCGAGTCGCTGCTCTTCTCAGTCGCCCTCGCCGTCGGGCTCTCGCCTGAACTGCTGCCTGCGATCGTGAGCGTTACGCTCGCGGCCGGCGCGCGCGCCATGAGCAAGCAGGGCGTCATCGTCCGCCGCCTGGACGCGATCGAGAACCTGGGGAGCATGACCGTCCTCTGCACGGACAAGACCGGCACGCTGACCGAAGGGACGATTGTTCTCGCCGACGCCACCGATCCGACGGGACGCCCGTCGGCCGCCGTCCGGCAACTCGCGTTCCTCAACGCCTCCTTCGAGACCGGCATCGACAACCCGATCGACGCGGCGATCGTGTCGGCCGGCGAGCAGGCGGGGCTGTCGACCGCCGGCCACGCGAAGATTGACGAGATCCCCTACGACTTCCTCAGGAAGTGCCTGACGATCGTGATGGCTGAGGGAGGCGACGCTGATCGACATCTTGTCGTCACCAAGGGCGCGTTCTCGAACGTGCTCTCGTGTTGCACCCAGGTGGAGCAGGACGGCGCGACGCTCGCGCTGACGGATACCGTGGCGGCCGACCTTGCCGCGTATTACGAGTCGAAAGGGAAAGCGGGATTCCGCGTGCTGGCGCTCGCGACGCGTGCCGTGTTGGCGAAGGGCGCCTATCAGCGCGACGACGAGACGGGAATGGTCTTCGCGGGTTTTCTGCTCTTCCTCGACCCGGCCAAGGCCGACGCCGCCCGCGTGCTCGGCGACCTCGCGAAGTTGCATGTCGACGTGAAGGTCATCACGGGCGACAACCGGTTTGTGACGGGCCATCTCGCCGAGACCGTCGGGCTCGACCCGACGTCGATGCTCACCGGTGACGCGCTGGCGAAGCTGGACGATGAAGCGCTCTGGCACGCGGCGCCCAAAACCTCACTCTTCGCAGAAATCGATCCGCAGCAGAAAGAGCGCATCGTCCGTGCGCTCCAGCGCACGGGTCACTCGGTCGGCTACCTGGGCGACGGGATCAACGATGCCCCGGCGTTGCATGCGGCCGACGTCGGCATTTCGGTCGATCAGGCCGTGGACGTTGCCCGCGAAAGCGCCGACATCATTCTGTTGAAGCGTGACCTCGATGTCCTGCGCACAGGCGTCGAAGACGGCCGCCGCACGTTTGCGAATACGCTCAAGTACATCTCGATTACGACGAGCGCGAACTTCGGCAACATGGTCAGCATGGCGATCGCGGCGCCGCTCCTGCCGTTCCTGCCGCTGGTCGCCAAGCAGATCCTGCTCAACAACTTCCTCTCCGACGTGCCGTCGATGGCGATCTCGACCGACCGCGTTGACCGCGAGCGCGTCACGCACCCGCAGCGCTGGGACATCACGCAGGTGCGTCGCTATATGATCGTGTTCGGGCTCGTCAGCTCCATCTTCGACCTCCTGACCTTCGCCGCGCTACTCCTGGTGTTCCGCGCCGGTGAGGCCACATTCCAGACGACATGGTTCGTGGTGTCGCTGCTCACCGAGCTCGGCGTCGTGCTCATCCTGCGTACGCGCGGGCCCGCGTGGCGCAGCCGGCCGAGTGCGCTGCTGCTGTGGACGACGGTCGCGGCCACGGTGTTCGCCCTCGCCGTGCCGTTCTTTGGGTCGTGGTCGACGCTGTTCGGGTTTGTGCCGCTCTCGGCTCTGGAGATGGGCACCGTCGCCGGAATCGTGGCGGCCTACCTGGCGGCTACCGAGGCGACGAAGCGTTGGTTCTTCCGGCCCAGCGGCCCAACCCCCGCCTGACGACTGGGGGACGATTTCCGGGAGCACTCGCCGCTAATCCAATTCCATCACGTAGGCTCAGGTGCGATCAGCAGGCGGTGGGAGCACCAGTATCCCGGGAGCATCGGCAGCCAGAAGCTCAGTCCCCGAAAGTGCAAGGTGGCAGACAAGGCAACGGCAACATCGATCCCCACCATCCGTAGCATCAACACCGACGTAGCCTCGAATGTCCCGAGCCCGCCGGGCACGATCCCCATCGTCCGGAACAGGCTGGCGATCATGAAACTAATGAAGACGCCGCCGGGCGGCGCCGTCACGCCTAACGCCCGAATGAGCACCCGGAACGTCGCCGCATCGAGAAGCACGATCGCGCCTTGAAGCCCGATCGCTCTCGACAGGAGTTGCGGACTGCGGACCAGACGCACGTCCGCAGCGGACATGAAGTCCAATATCGTCGAGAGTCCCGGGATCTTCTGGAGGATGCCACACGATCGTTGCGAGCACGCTCTCGATCGCGGTCAGCACCTCCTGGGTATGAACGACCCATTCGTTGGAGGCTTGCGATCGCTGGTCCGTGCGGTGGACGACCCACCCCACGGACACGACCGCGATGATGGCCAGTACAGCCGCTCCGTGAAGTGTGCGTGATCCCCACTGGATTACCGAACAGAAGTCCGCATGAAGACAGCCCGGCTCAGAGCTGACCTGTGGATGGAAATACCGATCGACTCAGCGAGCGCTTCGGTAGTGTTCCTTCACCTTCGCGACAATCTGCGGATCTGTGAGCTTGTCCGTGCTCTCGACCGCCACAATGCGCTCAGACGGCCCCTTGGATCGACCGAGACGCTCCTTCAGCTGCAGCTTCGCTTCACCAGGCCCGAAAAGCAGGAGCGCGTCCGGCTCGCCAAGCTGACCGATGACATCGTCGTAATACCGGCCAAGGTCCTGGTTGTGGCGCTCCTCGTACTTCTTCTCCCCGCCACCCTCCAGAGAGCCTGAGTAGTGCGGGTGCGCCCCAACATCCGATGTAAGTGTTGTGGTGGTGACTTCACCCGCCGCGACGAACACGATGACAGCCTTCTTGTGGTCGATCCATACTCCCACGTCGTGACTCATGGCACTTCCTACGCGCGGCCAGCTTCGACAGGCGGAACTCGCCATTGAATGGCCGCAGCTGGTCTCTAAATCCTTGAATGATGCGCGGCGCATGGCACAATTCGCTGTCTTCTTTCGCACACCTGGAGATGGGCTCAGGGATGTCCTGACCTTTCCACGGTCGTGATCCTTCGGGCGGAGTTCACACGGCTGGGCGGCTGTCGCCCTGCCAGAATGGCGCTGCATCGGCCACCACCTGCGCCCGTTCCATCGATCTCCACGCGTTTCTGGATTCGGCGGGAGTGTCGCGCCCCGTCCAGCGGTTCTCACGGGGCGCCCGGGTGTTTGCGCGGCGCGGCCCACCTGCCTGCGTCTTCTATCTGCAGAAGGGCAGCGTGGCGCTTTCCATTGTGGCGCCCACAGGCAAGGAAGCGGTCGTCGCGATGTTCATCCCAGCCGCGGCTCTCTCAAGGGGACCCTCGCGGAGATGATTGGGACAACACGCTCACGCACGAACTTCTTCATGAACACGTTCCGACGACTCGGACTCATCGAGTACAACGGCGGCCTCAAGATCGACAACTCATTGCTCCAGCGTCATGCTCCACGACTGAATCCGACAGCGTCATTAGTCGTTGCGTCTTGCACTGGGCCTCTCCCTGACTTTACCGTCCATCGATAAGAGAGCCGGCGATGTCGGAAGGGTGACTGCGACGCGCGTCCCCTGACCGGGCACCGAGCGGATGACCATCCGCCCACCGGTCATGTCTACACGCTCGCGCATGCTCAGTAGACCGAGACCCGCGCTACCGTTCGAGCCGCCGGCGAACCCTTTCCCGTCATCCTCGACATGTAGATGGATACGCTGCTGATCGCGGGTCAAGTACACCGTCGCCGTCCTCGCGCCGCTGTGTTTGACGACGTTCTGCAGCGCCTCCTGCGTCACGCGGAACAAACAAAGCGCTGCGTCGGGCGAGACACCGTGGCTTCCCGCACCTTGCCGGAACTCGATTCGAACGCTATGTTGACTGGCCACGTCATGGCAGAGACCTGCGATGGCCGGCGAGAGCCCGAGCAGTTCAAGTTTCGGCGGGTGAAGGTCATGCGAGAGGCAGTGGACGTCGCGACCGATGTCCCTGGCCCGTTCGGACAGTCTGGCAAGACCCTCGGCGAGCGCTGGGGACACCTCACCAGCCTGCGCGCCAAGGCCCTCGATCTCCATACACAACAGCGAGAGCTTCTGGCCCAGGTTGTCGTGCAAATCGCGGGCGATGCGGTGGCGTTCTGATTCTTGCGCCGCGATGAGGCGCCCCGCCAGAACAGCTGCCTCTCGGTCATTCGAACGGAGTACCGCCTCGCCGTTGCGCCGCGCACGTGCAGCGCCGCGGATTCGGACCCGTGGAGTCGGCAACGTTGAGCAAGTTGTATTCATGTCGCTCTCCGGCGATTCAGGCGCATCAGGGCTTCTACCTGGAGCTGACGGGCGCGGCTACTGCACAGCATGGGTAGAGTGAACAGAGGGAACCAACCCAGAGAGTGGCCGACGCGCCCCAGAATCCGCTGTCACCTCTTGCACACCTCGAATTTGCCGAACACGCGCGTAGGTCCGACGCCCATGGGTCGGTGGTCCTGCGGTGAGCGGGGGCGGAATGGTAGATTGCATGGGCCGCGTTCACAGCTTGCCAGGAGAGAGCGATGAAGAAGCTGGTGCTCTTGATGATTGTGTTGGCCCTGACTTCTGCCAGCGTGCTCCATGGCCAGGAGATGGCTGGTGCATGGCAGGGGACGCTGCAGCCGGCCGCTGGCGGACCCGCGTTGCGGCTCGTCGTTCAGCTCTCACAGGCGGCTGACCAGACGTGGCAGGCGCGGATGTACAGCATCGACCAGGGCGGTCAACCGATCAACGGAGCGGTGACGCTCCAGGGGTCGGTGGTGAAGATCGCTGTTCCCGGAATTGGCGGCACGTTCGAAGGCCGATTGAGCGACGATCGGAACTCGATCGCGGGAACCTGGACGCAAGGCGCGTCCTCGCCGCTGAATCTGGTGCGGGCGACGCCGGCCACCGCCTGGGCGATCCCGGCGCCGCCGCCTCCGCCAGCGCCAATGGCCGCCAATGCCAACCTGGTGTTCGAGGTGGCCACGATCAAGCCGTCCAGTCCTGAAACGCGAGGACAGTCCATTCTCGTGGGACGAGGCGGAAGTAATCTCTTCACAACCACGAACACGACGTTGAACGACATCATCACCTTCGCCTACGACATTCATCTGCGTCAGGTCATGGGCGGACCGTCGTGGCTCGAATCGGATCGATTTGATATCACCGCAAAGCCAGAACAGCAGGGCATACCCAACATTGCGCAGTTGCGGACGATGGTGCAGAAGCTCCTCGCGGAGCGGTTTGGTCTCGCCTTTCATCGCGAGAAGAGAGAGATGCCGGTGTACGTGCTCACCGTTGGCAAAGGCACACCGAAGCTGACGAAAAACGAGAACGGTGGCCTGCTTCCCGGTTTTGGCGGACGGGGCCCGGGCTCGATCGGCGTGCAGAACTCGACGATGGCGGAGTTTGCCGGGTTCCTGCAGGCGAGAGTCCTGGATCGGCCGGTGGTCGATCAGACGGGCATCACCGGCAAGTTCGATTTCACGCTGGTGTGGAGGCCGGATGTCGCGCAGCTCGGCCCCCCGGGCGCCGCTCCAACGCAGCTTCCTCCGGACGTCGAAGCGCGCCCCGATCTCTTTACCGCCATTCAGGAGCAGATCGGGTTGAAGCTGGAAAGCTCGAGGGCGCCCGTGGAGGTGTACGTGATCGATAAGGTGCAGAAGCCGTCTGAGAATTAGCTAGCACTGGATCCGACGTCCAGTTGATTCGAACACGCACGGAACGCGAGCCGAGATGCCCGTCGTCGTCGACGCCTTTCAATCCGGTCCGCTACAGTGAGCCGCTAAGCAGAGACGATCCCGCGTTCGACGGTCTTTGGAGATCGACGTTCCGAGCATCGTCGCGATCGAAGCTGGAATACCCGCTTCACCTGCGGACTGCCATTAAGGGGAAGTGCACTTCGGTCGCGGTGCATTCCTGTCGGCGCGCCCTGCGAGCGTCAGGAACCATTGGCGCCGGTTCGTAGCCGAGCCAAATCGGTATGTGCCGGTGTACCCGCGTCCACCTTGACCATTCGGTAATAGGTGTAGGGCGTACCTGGGAAAAGAACCACCTCGGCGTACAGACCAACCGATTCGGCGTGCTTCTGCAGCAAGGTGCTATTGATGAGACTGCCACGGAAGGAGGGTCGATCGACATTCGGGTCGCGATGCCGCTGACGACGCCGAGTCCACGTCAACCGGCTGCGCCATGGCGACACGAGTGTCGTGGGTACCTGAAATGCCACCAGTCCCCCCGGCTTGAGCACCCTCGCCATTTCCGACACGTAGTTCAGCGTCAACTGTGCACTCGGCAGGTGTTGAAAGACGATGAACGAAAACACGAGATCGAAAGTACTGTCGGCGAATGCGGCGAGGTTGACGCCCGACACCACGTCGTAGCGAATTGATGGCGTAAGACGCCGCGCCTTCTCCACCATCGCAGGAGAAACATCAACCCCGATCGTGTCAGGCGCGAGTGCTGCCAGCCGACGTGTCAGGCGTCCGAGACCGCAGCCAATTTCCAGGACCTTCCACTCGCGACGAGGGCTGATGTGCAACGCCGACAGCATGTCGTCGACGACTGCGCGCCCGGTGTCGAAGAACCGATTTTCGTCGATTCGCGCCGGGTCGGCGAAGTCCTCCCACGTCAGCACGTAGTAATGCGCGTTTTGAGACGCCATGGCGTCCCAGTCTTCGCGCATCGCTTTCTGCCACTCCTTCACAGGTCCCCTGCCCGATTCGATTGTAGCGGCGACTGCTCGAGCCGAGCAACGTGGCGACGGCGCCCTGGCCGTGATCCGGTCACTGGTCATGCTCCCTTCCGAGCCCGGCCCCGGCTCGCCAACAGGGTGTCATGCGCCATCGTGTAGACCCGCTCAATCCTGTCGGTTGACTTGTCCCATGTGAAATCGCTGAGTGTCTTCGCGCGGCCTGCCGCTCCCATCCGCTGGCGTAGATCGGGGTCACCCAACAAGCGAAGGATTGCCTTCGCCAGGCGATCGGGATCCCGCGGGGGAACAAGCAGGCCGTTGACGCCGTCGTCGATCACGCAACTGGTCGAACCAATGCTGGCACCAATCACGGCCGTTCCACACAACCACGCCTCGAGATACGCAATGCCGAACGACTCTGCCACCGATGGCATGGCGAATATGTCGAGAGCGGCAAAAATCGACGGCTTGTCACTGTCCTTGAAGCCGCCCAGACATACGACGTTCGATCGTTCGCTGTCGGACAACTGGCTGAGTGCCGCCCCAACCTCAACATCACACCTGGGATCCGGGGGCAGTGGAGAACCGGCGAGCAGCAGGCGTGCGTCAGGACGGTGACGCCAGACGACCCTCATCGCCTCGATGACATCAACGGTTCCTTTGCTCGCCTGCATCCGCCCGACGTACCCGACGACGGGGGCGTCGGCAAGTTGATGTCGCCGACGGATCGTCGCGCCGTCGGCATCAGCGAAGTCCGCCGGCTCGACCCCCGCACCTGTGACATGCACGTTGCGTTGCGACGATCGTTGTTCGATGAACTCTTTTTCGAAAGCGGTATTCGTTGCGACTGCATCGCATCTGCTGAGCATCCGCATGATGAGGCCGTAGTTCGCCCAGTCGCGTTCGATGTGCAACAAGGGAATGCCGACCAAGGCAAAGTTGCTCATGCTGCGCGCAACACATGCCTGCGCTGCCAAAGAACCGTGATACCAGTTCATGACCGCCACGACATCGGCGCCCGCTCGCAACGTAAACAGCAGCGCCCGCAAGCTGAACGGGCTCGTCGAGAACACCTCCATGGCCTCGGCCGTCAATAACGTCCGCATCACCCTGTGAGCGCCCCGTATGTTGAACAGTCGGTTGTGAAGGGCGTACGCATTGTTCAGACGGTGAACATGGACGCCGTTGATCACCTCGGAGGATGTGCTCCGCTCGCTCCCTTGTATCGGAAGGCAGCGGCTGTTCATCGCCAACACGCTGACCGTATGTCCTCGTGCCAGGAGTCGTTCGGAGAACTCTTTGATGTGAAGCTCGGCACCTCCCATGGCTGGGTAGTAGTCCGGTGTGATGTGAAGAATACGCATTCGCGATCAACCGGCTGTGGGCGCCTGCGTAACAGCACGCTGTTTCGTCGTCATCGAGAAGACGTGTTCAGTACATTCGCGCGCGGTCTTTCGAGCACGCCAGCAGCCACCGGCTGAGTGCGACGGGCGAGCCTTGGGAAACAACCGCGGGCCGATCCGCTCAGCGAGCCCAATCGCTCCTGGCTCCGGGTATCGTGCATTGCGCCTAATCCAGGCGCGACGCTCAAGTGTTGCTTCACTTCTCTCGCCTTGTCGGCTCAACATCAACATCCACACAAACGACGCCCGCGGGTGACGCAAGTATCCATCGGCTCGGCGACCACGTCGGCCGACAACGATTCAGAGCTGGATCGTACCATGCGCTCGCGTACACTTCCGCGAGGTTCGCGCCGCTGTCCGTATCTTCGCGCTGCTGCATGACTATCTTCGTATCATCTTCTGAAGCTCTTCGGGGGTACCGGGCCCTTTCGATTCGTCACCTCGCATGTCGCTGCGCGTTCGCGCGAGCGGGGGGCGAGTCCAGCCCGCCGCCCTAAGTTCTTGCTTGCGCTGACGTCCAGCGAGGAGAATGCGCCACATGCGACGGATGATCACGGTAATCGTCGGACTCTGGGCGGCACTGGTCATTGATGCACGAGCCCAGGTCACGGTCATGGCAGTTCGGCTCGGGGCGAACGACGTCGCCGCACTGGCAAAGTTTTACGATGCGGCGTTCGGCTTGAAGGAGATTGATCGCGTCGGCAATCCCGCCACTGAGATCATCATGCGCTTCGGCGCCACCGTGGCGGAAGCCAAGGCGGGCGACTCGCCAGAGTTCCTCGTGCAGAAGCGCGAGGGCGTTGCGAACGACCCGATGCACCACGCGATCCTGCGCGTGTCTGACATTGCCGCCACGGTGGCCGCCGCAAAGGCCGCAGGCGCCAGGGTCGATCGCGACGTGGCCACCGTGTCGATCGGTGGTGCGCCGATTAAGATCGCGATGCTCGTCGACCCGCAAGGCAACGCGCTCGAGATCATGGAGCTGCCGAAGACGCTCACGCACCTGCCGCATTAGTCCCGAGAAGCCAGAGAGTGGCATTCCGCGTATTGATAATCGGTGGCACGGGGCAGGTCGGCGGTGCGGTCGTGCGTGCGCTGGCGGCAGAGCGGCGCTGCTCGGAGGTCGTGATGGTCAACCGCAAACCGGTTTCATTGACCGCAGTTCCTCCCGTGCGGCAGGTAATCATGGATTCGGCTGCGGCTCAGTTTTCGTCAGCAGTGGCGGCGCTTGCCCAGAGCATGGTTGCGCAAGGTGATCCTGTCTATGGGGCATCCTGTGTCGGCGTCGGCAAGGGCAGCCTGCACTGGAGCGAAGAGGACTTGAAAGCTCTCGAAATCGGGGTGGTCGGTGGCTTTGCCCGTGGGTGTCACTCTGGAGCGATCACGCGGTTTGCACTGCTCTCCGCGGTCGGAAGCACGACAAAGAGCCGGATTCGCTATGTGCGGGTCATGGGCTTGAAGGAAGAAACCGTGCAAGCGGTTGGCTTCAGCCGCCTGGCCATCTTCCGGCCGGGCATCATCGGCGGCAACGTCCATACGCCGGGCTATGCGGCCTGGTTGGGGCGTCTGATTCCGGGCCGATACGGGACGATCGAGCAGGACGATATCGGCCGCGCCTTTGTCGCTGAATTCATCAGCGGGATGCCAAACGGGGTTGTCTATTTCGAGAATGGGGCGATGAGACAGAAGTCCCGTGCATTGAGATAGCGCCCTGATAGAGAGGCGTCAATCCTCTTCGGCCCAAGGCGTCCATCCTGGACTGAGTCGTCAGGGGTTAATCTCAGTCATCGCACGTCGGGTTGCGCGCAAGAGCTCAGCCAAAGCGGGCCCCGCCGCAACGAAGGTTCCGCCGGCGCGGTGCGGCGATCCGGTCGCCATCCGCCAAATTTTGAGCAACCTTGTCGGCAACGCCGTCAAATTTACGCCAGCAGGATCGGTCACCGTGACGGTGAAGACGAAGGAGGTCGCGACCGACGGCGTGACGCTCGCGTTTGCAGTGTCGGACACGGGCATCGGCATTGCCCGCGATGACCGCACAGCCGATCTCGGTCTACGTTTCTTGATCGCTTCTCTTCGAATCGGGGCGGTGCCCTGGTCTGCTATCGGCCGCGTCAGACGGTAGCGGCTGCTCACGCGACCGCGGGATCTCCGCCGATCGTCCGGGACCCTGCGGTAATTCAGGACCGCTGACTTCGCTTGTCGGCAGGTTGTCCTTGCGATACCTGGCGTTTTCCTTCAGTCCGATCTCGAGCTTGTCTCTCCACGTCATCGCGAGCCTCCCTGGGAACCGACAGCGGCTGGGCACTGCATGTCTCTCAACGTAGCGTGTCATCGCGACAGTAGCTGTCCCGTTTGAAACAGGCGAAATCGCTGGTCAGCCCAGTACTCGGCGCCGGCCATCTACCACGCGGGAAGGCCATCCGCGCCTTCTTGGACGAATCGGTACCTGATGGATGGTGACGCGCCGCCCGCGTGGTGTTGGATGTCGCGTTCGGCTTGGAACCAATCGTCACGGTCGTGTCCGGCTTCGCTACCTCGCGACACGGAGATCTCATGAGCACGGGTGGCTACCTCATCGTCGTTGCGCTCGTCAAAGACGAACAGCAGCCGGTGCTGGTCGAAATGCGCGAACCATTCGTCCCAACTGATCGGACGAAAACGGCCGAACCCCGGAAAGTTGAACCGTATACCAGCGCCGCCGTCCCGCACGACGACCGTCGCGGCACCGGAGGTGGTTGCTTCGCCTGTCGCCGGCACCGCTTGATGCGCAGCGCCCCAGCCGCGGATCACTTCATGATCCTTGGTCATCCGGATGCGTACGCCAGGAGTCTGAGGCGGCATTGTTCCAAAAGGGTCAGCTGAGCGCAGCGGCCGTTGCGAGTTCATATAAGGTCCATGATTCCGGATCTGCGACGCAGGCGCCTGCGTCTTCGCGTTGGTGATGCGCCACGGCCGCCGATTCAGCGCGCCGACGTTCCTGCCGCGATTGTGACGAGCGAATGCTATTCCGGGGTGCGCCAGTAGGCGCACGCGGCACCCAGCCGCAGTGGGTCGTCATCCCACCACGCCTGGGCGTTACCGAAGACTGCGCGGATCGTCGCGCGGTCGACGTGGGTCATCGCAGGGGCTGCACCGGCACCGCGTCGCGCATCCCCGCGTGCAACCTCAGTGGGTTCCGATACTCTCGCCGGAGACGATCAGCTCGACGCGTCGGTTCTGCTGCCGGCCGGCTGCCGTGTCATTGGTTGCGACCGGCTTCGTCTCTCCGAGGCCGATCGTGCCAACCGCGGTCGAGGCGATCCCTTGTTGCACCAAGTACGCTGCGTACGGACTCGCCGCGGCGCTCCGACAGTCGCTGATTGGAGTCGTCGGTGCCCACGTTGTCGGTGTGCCCCTCGACTTCGAGTCGCAATGCGGGATGCAGCGCGAGAATCCCCGAGATGCGCGACAATTTCTCGCGAGCGCCCGCTTTGAGCTCGGCGCGGCCGGTGTCGAAGAGCACGTCCGACAGGTTGACGATCAGGCCTCGTGCGGTCTCGCGGGTGTCGAGCACAACGTTCAACTGCTCGCGCAACTGGGCGCGCAGCGCCGCTTTCTCCTGCTCGGATTGTGCGGCTGCAGTCGCGGCCTCGGTCTTGGATTTCGCTTCGGCCGCTACCCGCGCGGCGTCCGCTTCAGCTCGCGCGGCATCAGCCTGCGCTCGCGCCGTCTCGGCAGCCAGACGGGCGTTGTCCGCCTCCGTGGCGCGCGCACGTTCCGCCGCGACGCGCGCATCGGCGGCAACACTGGCGTCGCGCTGCGCTGCAACTCGGGCGTCGTTCGCGGCATTCGCCTCGCGCTCCGCCGCGGCTCGTGCGGCCGTTGCCGCCACGGTGGCCGCCTCGGCGTTCCGGCGCCGCGCGATTTCATCTTCAACCCGTTCCCCGGCGATTTGTTCACGAGCGGCGACGGCCTTTCGCTGCTCCGCCGCGAACGCTTCTTCCTGCCGTTTCAAACCCACCAGCCGTGCGTCTTCCGCCGTCTGCGCCGCTTGCCGGGCCGGCATCATGACCGCGTTGCCACCGCGCCGTGCCGTCCTCGCTGCCTCGGCACTGGCAAGCAGGCCAGCCGCCTTGTCGAACGTCTCCGCTGCGAATTGGTCGGCGCCGGCAAGCCGCGCCAGTTCCACCGCATTGCGCGCTTGCGCCAGATCCAGCGGCGATCCGGGGTCGAGCGGCTTGGTGATCAGCCGCGACGCGTCCTGGTTCATCAGATAGGCGCCGCGGGTCAGGAGTTCGTACTTCGCCTGGATGACCTCGACCTTGCCGTTCGTATCGTTCCGGACTTCGTTCTCAAGTACGACGACATCACTTGGCTGCGTCACCGCGAAATACGGTTCTGCTGTGACGATGAGCCCGAACGCCTGCAGTTGCGTCGTTACCTCCAGTTTCGACTCGGCATCATCGAGCTGTATTTCGCCGAGATTGACCGCACGCCCTTCCGGAGTGATCGCCCACAGGACATAGGTCAGATATTCCCGCCCGAAGCGCGACGCCGGCTCGAGCTTGTCGAACCGGGCCTCAATTTTCATGTACCCCTGTTCGCCGGCTACCTTGGCGCTGCCGTGTGCGAGCGGCAGCAGCGCAGTGCCGGTCATGTCGACCGTGGTGTCTCCGCGCCGGGGACGGTAGTTGATCGCCGCCGTCGTGCGGCCGACGATGGTGACCCTGAAGATCGGTGTCGGCCCGGAGGCGGGGTCCACAGACCGCTGGGTTGGATTCGGTGCCTGCTGCGCGAAGGCGGCGCCGCCGGCGAGCGTGACAGCCGACAGAATGAGGGTGATCGTTTGCTTGAACATGGAAGGTCTCTGCCCGGAAGGTGACGTGCTCATCAGCGGACGCCGAGCGGCGAGTTCGCGGCTGGTGAGAGACCTCCACGATATGCGGACTCGCCTTCCCGGCGCTGTTCCACAACGCACACGTGGTCCGAGCCGGGCGCGATCACCACACTCCAAGCGGGGTAGTGTACGGGGAACGCCCGAGAATCGGCGCGTGCGGTAGACCTCGATTGAGACCGGCGCAGGTCGACAACACGGACGAGGCTCAGACAACGGAGGAAAGACATGAAACAGAAAAATACGCAGAAGGTGAAGGACGAGTCGCAGCGGTCTGCGGTGGCCGGGTGGGACAACGAAGGAGGAGCCACGCCCTCTGAACGTGGGTTGAAGGCCGAAACCGAGCAACAGGAGAGCGGTGAACGCGCCGCGCGGCGTGCGGTGTTCGACACCAGCCACGATTCGTCGGTCAGGGGCGAGCACCGTTACGCTGACACACACCAGACTCAAGCGGAACGACAGGCCAGGGAGGATCGCGACGCCCTCAAGCGGAAATTGGGAGGCACGTCGTAGGTGCAGGGCTCGTGTGTGTGTGATTGCTACCACCGGACGTTCATGTCAAGGTGGAGGCTGAGCCTGCGCCACGAAGAGCTGTGTGAGCGAGCAGGCCCGATGAGGCACCACCAATGAGCAAAGCGAAGAGTGCGCCCGCGCTCACCATGGCCGACGTCGTTGACTGGACGGGCGTGCCACTGCAACGCATCCAGTTCGAACCTGCGGCGACGATCTTTGCGCAGGGCGACCCCGCCCCCAGTGTCATGTATGTGGACAGCGGCGCGGTGCGGCTCTCGGTGGTGTCGCACGCCGGGAAGGAGGCGGTGATTGCCGTGCTCGACTCAGGCTGTTTCTTCGGCGAGGGCTGTCTGGCGAGCCAACCGGTGCGAATGGCGACCGCGACGGCGATGGCTTTGTGCACGGTCATCAGCGTCGAGAAGCCGGACATGGTGCGCCAGCTCCACGCGCGCCCCGCATTCGCGGATCGCTTTCTCACGCATATGCTGACGAGGAATATCCGGATCGAAGAGGATCTGATCGACCAGCTCTTCAACTCGAGCGAAAAACGGCTTGCGCGCACACTGTTGTTGCTGGCGCGTTACGGTGAGCCTGAGGCCTCTCATCGGATGCTCCCGAGAGTGTCGCAGGAGACGCTCGCCGAGATGGTGGGGACGACGCGGTCGCGCGTGAACTTCTTCATGAACAAATTTCGGAAGTTGGGGTTCATCGAGTACAACGGCGGCTTGAAGATCAACAACTCCCTGCTGAGTGTCGTCCTCCGCGACTGAGGTTGGAGGTCGGAGCGCTCGCGCCCAACCGATCGCGATACTCCGGCCTGTTCACAATCCGAGTCTTGTGAAGTGCGCGCGGATGACCGCGTAACATTCGCAGGAGGCTTTTTCGAGCCTGCTCCGCTTCAGCACACGAATTCGTCCGTACCTGCTTGTGATCAGCCCGGCGTCCTGAAGCGTGCCGATGACGACCGTCACGGTCGGGCGCTGCACGCCGAGCATGATGGCGAGAAACTCCTGCTTCAACAGGAACTCCCTGGAGCCAACGCGATCCTGCGTCTGCAGCAACCACCGGCAACAGCGCTGCCTCACGTCGTGCAGCGCGTTGCACGCTGTGCCTTGCATTATCTGCAGAAGGTTGGCCTGAGCGTACAGCGCCAGGACGTCGTGAAACGGCCCCGGCGTCGCGCTCTCTCTGACAAACCGACCGACGCGCATCGACGGGAAGGGCCCATCCGGCACCTGTTGGAACGTGCGACCCGCCCCCGAGCGATCGCCGAGGAATACACCGATCCCGAGCATGCCCTCGATACCTACCGTGGCGACTTCGACGAGATCCCCATCACGCATTTGGTTGGTGACGGAGAACACCCCCCCATTCGGGAAATAGACGTCGGTGACGGGCGTCCCGTGCTCCTGAAGCGTGCGGCCGGTGACACCCGTGTTCATGCGGAGATGCTTCTGAATACGTGCGTAGTCAGCAGCCGGGAGCGCCGCGAGCAGACGATTGTGGAGCGGCGTGCCGTCGGGCAGAAGGCGGATCGAAGGTAGCGTTGCAGGTGTCATGACGTCTCCTCTGAGCGAGCCTGAAGGATCTCAGGCGCTTCGATGAGACTGGAGGGCCGCAGCAGCCCGTCTGCGAGCACAGCTCAGAAAAGCAGGTAGGTTTCGACAGTATCACGAAGGCGGCAACCGCAATGTGCGATACACTACATTGCCCGCCAGACTGGTGCCACGCCTTCGGGTGACGTCGCCTCAGCTTCCGAGCTTGCGGCAGCGAATCGCTGCCGCGCAGGAGCGTGACGATGTTTCTCTCTCTTTCTCTCTCTCGCTCGCGCTCTCTCTCTGGTTTGCTCCCGAACAACTTGCCGACCCCCCATGCGGATTCGCGTTGGTGCGCACCAAGGGGACGCCTCGGCCGGGGCACTAGCAACGGCGTAAACCACTGGTTCCCGTCACGGGCCGGCCCTTCAGGAGCGTGTCGATGTATAGCGTAGAGACCGAACGAGACGATGCGGTGGCGCTGCACGCCGTCGATGACGCCTATCTGGCAAGTGACTCTCCGGCGCGGCTTCTAATCACGGCGTCGTCGCAGGAAGAAGTGGACGCGTTCGCGCGCCTCATACATGGGGGCGGGCCGCGTGCGGAATTACCGTTCGTCCAGACGCGCGCCGGCGAACTTCCCGTTGATCCTGAGGCGTTGCGCGATTACTGCGCTCGTGTCCTGGACGCTGCCGCCGGCGGCAGCGTGCTGCTGACCGCGGTGGAAGAAATGCCGGGGCCCGTGCAGGACGATCTGATCGAACTGCTCGCCGGCCTCGAGTCGACGCGCCGACGGGCCGACGAGGTGCGGCTCATCTCGGGAACGACTGTCTCGCTCCTCGATCGGGTTGCGGCGGGGACGTTCTCGGAGCGGCTCTTCTATCACCTCAACGTCATCCACCTGCGGGTGGGGGACGGGTCGCTGCCAGTCGCGATCGTGTGAGCATCCATTCATGTTGTACGAGTTCATCGACCTCAACCGGGAGGTGATCATTGCTCGCACCAGGGATCGAGTGCGCAGCCGCCCGTGGCCGTCGGTCGCCGCCGGCGAGGTGGAGCATGCCGTCCCGGTGTTCCTGAAGCAGCTGTCCGAGACGCTGCGGCTGGAGCGGACGTCGGCGCCCTTTCCTCCGGACGCCATCGGGGCGGCCGCCGCGCGCCACGGCGGGGATCTGCTGCGATCAGGCTTTACGGTGTCCCAGGTCGTCCATGACTACGGCGACATCTGCCAGACGATCACGGCGCTCGCGGTCGAGCAAGTGGCGCCGATCTCGGTGGAAGAATTCCACATCCTCAATCGCTGTCTCGACACAGCGATCGCTGAAGCGGTCACGGAACACGCGCGCGTGACGGCGGAGTCGCGATCCGCCGGCGAGATTGCCCGTCTGGGCTACGCGGCTCACGAGCTCCGAGACAGCCTGAACACCGCGATTCTCGCGTTTCACACGCTGAAGCGCGGGGCAGTCGCCATCAACGGCAGCACCGGCGCGGTCCTCGGTCGCAGCTTGATGAGCCTTCGCGAACTCATCGACCGTACATTGTCCGAAGTTCGCCTGGAGGCAGGCCAACAGAGGCGCGCGCGCCTCTCCGTCGTCGCGTTCATCGACGAGATCGCCGCGACCGGCATGCTGCATTCCGAGTACCGGCAGATTCGGTTCACGGTCGACCCCATTGAGCCGGCCTTGTGGATCGACGCGGATCCGCAGCTGCTCGCGTCGGCGGTGATGAACCTGGTGCACAACGCCTTCAAGAACACGCCGCCCGGAGGGCACGTGGTGCTGCGGGCCCGCGCCGAAGAGGGCCGGTTGCTGATTGACACCGAAGACCAGTGCGGCGGGATTCCGCAAACCAAGGGCGATCTGTTTCAGGTATTTGGCGACCGCCGCGGCAGCGATCGATCCGGCCTCGGCCTTGGATTGTCGATTGCCCGCAAGGCGGTACGGGCCCACGGCGGCGACATCCGGATCCGCAACATGCCCGGCAAAGGCTGCGTCTTCACCATCGACGTGCCACTCGGAACGGAAGCGTCGCTGCCGGAAGCGATCCAACCCTTCGCGACGCCGTGATCCTGCATGTCGGACCTACCTGTCAAGCATTCACGCGGCGACGCGTTCGCTTGCTTCGGTTCTCGTCAGGTCGCGACACGGCGCTGCCCCCGGCCCGATTCATGCTTCGGTCCGGCTGGTGTCAACGGACCGCCCCGGTAAAGTAGAGATGCTCACGGTTATGGGTTGGGATCTTCGCGCTCTGGGCGAAGCCCAACTCCGATCCCTCACGGCCATGCAGCGATGCATCGAAGACTACCGGAAGACCAGCGATCCACATGCGGCCAGCGAGATCCGGCGGCACATCGGGGATATCGAGGAACGTTTTCCTCATGTGCAAGAGGCTCTGAACTCGCTCCGTCAAGCGGTGGGGGAACTGGAACCGGGTTAGTCGGCGCCTCGGCGTTCGTGACGCCTTGAGCTGTCAGGTGTCCGAGGTCACCGTTGCCACGCGATCGTCGGAATCGGCGTGCGCAGGAATGGCGGTGGATCCCGAATCGTCACGCTCTTTACGTCAGCACGTGCAGGGAATCGTCGCGTCGATCTGCGTGCCGTTGCCTCGGGCCGACGCGATCACGAGCTTGCCGCCGGCGAGCCGCAGCCGCTCTTCCATGCTGGCGAGGCCGAGGCCTCGCGTTCGCCTCGCCGTCTCGCGATCGAATCCTATGCCATCGTCGGCAAACTGCAGTCGGATCTCACCGCCGGCGCACGACACGTGGACGCGCGCATGAGTAGCGTGACTGTGTTTCAGGACGTTGCGGAGACACTCCTGGACGACACGATAGAGACAGATCGCGACGCCACGATCGAGGGCCGAGGGCACGTTGTGCAGCTCACACGCGACGGCAATCGATTGTCGGGCCGAGACGTCGTCACACAACTGCCGAATCGCCGATCCGAGGCCGAGCAAATCGAGCGAAGACGGATGCAGACCATGAGAGATGCGACGCAGGTCGACCGCGAGTTTGTCCGCGAGTTCGATAACGGCGTCGATCTGCTGGCGCCGTGCGGGCGGTTCATGCGGTTGACGGAGCCCTGAAAGCTTCAGCGCGAGCATCGCGATGCTCTGACCAAGGTCGTCGTGCAGCTCCCGCGCGATGAACGCCCGCTCGTTGTCCTGCGCGTTCCACAGCGCGCGGGCGAATTCGTCGCGCGCCTCCTCGGCGCGCTTGCGATCGGTGATGTCGACCGACACCCCCATGACTTCCGTGGCGACGCCGTTCGGCGCGATCACGCTGACGATGTTGCGCAGCCAGACCGTGCGGCCGTCCGCGGTGAGCATGCGGTACTCGAACGCATGATTGCGGCACTCCTGGACCGCCTTGGAGCTGAACGCCGTCACCCACTCGCGGTCGTCGGGATGAATATGGCGCTGCCACAAGTCGGGCTCACGCGACCACGCCTCGGCGGGGAAGCCGAGAATCTCGGCCGTCTGCTGGCTCGCGAACGTTGTCCGGAATCCCGGTACCTCCGCCCGCCAGATGATGGCGCGGACGGAGTGCAGCAAGGTGCTGAAGTTCTCGGCGGTCTGGTGCGCCTCGGTGTTGTTCTGGTGCGCCACGATCAGGCCCGGACCGGGTGATAGCGGCACCACCGTCATGGTGAACCAGCGGGGTTCGGTCGGCGAATCGCACCGGTAGCTGAGCTGAAATCTCGGAATCTCTCCGCGGCTCACCGCCAGCATTCCGTCGAGCACCGCTTGCGCCTCGGGCCACGATCGAGCCGCGCGGCGACAGACGTCCAGGTAATTGACGCCGATGGCCGGCAGGCCCGATCCGCCATTCTCCGCGGCGAACTGGATCCAGCGGTCGTTGACGTCGATGATGACGCCATCCTGGTCGAGGATGGCGACGTTCATCTCCAGCGCCGCGAAGATCGGGTTGTGCAGTTGTCGTGTCAAGGGCGGCTGGATCGCGCACCTTCGCCGTCGTGGGCGAGGAGTGTTGCCATTCTACTTCCCGGCGCCGCCGACGTTGCGGCTTGGCGTTATGATTGGCCGGCCGAAGCCGAAGTCGGCGGCTGCGGTTCCACTCTGGACCATGGCAGCAGGTATACCCGAGCAACCGTTTATCGATTACTACTTCGGACCGTATAGGTTCGACGGACGGCTGCGCCGGCTCTACAAGGATGGGGAGCTGATCGTCCTCACGCCGAAGGCAGCCGACATGCTCGTCGCGCTGGTGGAGCGCGCCGGACGCGTCGTGGAGAAAGACGAGCTCTTGCGGGTTGTCTGGGGAGAGATCGTTGTTGGCGACGACACGCTCGCGCAGAACATCTCGACGCTGCGACGCGTGCTGGTTGACGATGCGAATCGTCCGCAGTTCATCGCGACGGTTCCGCGACGGGGCTATCGATTCATTGCTGCGGTCCGTGCCGTCGCCGCACCCACCGCGGGGGAACCGCTCGAAGCAGCGACTTCTGAAGCGTCGCCTTCGGTAACGGAAGCCGCAGCACGAGGGGGCAGTGGCCGCGCTCTTGCGCTGATCGGCATCGGCGCTCTCACGGCCACTCTCGGCGCGTTTGTCGCGCAACGTCTGTCCGTCGAGGAGCGGCCACGCGCCCTCGTCCAGTTCACTGTCGGTGAGCCGGAGGCCCACCGTTTTTCTACATCGGGCGGGATGCTGGCCCTCTCGCCGAACGGCCAGTACTTGTCATTTGTGGCCGTCGACGCGAGCGGGTCACCGTCGCTCTGGCTTCGGCCGCTCGGGTCGACAGTCTCGCGCCGGCTGGATGACACCGAAGGAGCCGCCCAGCCCTTCTGGTCACCCGACAGCCGTACGGTCGCGTTTTTTGCGGAGCGGCGGCTGAAGGCGATAGACGTGACGTCCGGCGCCGTCCGCGTGATTGCCTCACTGGCCAGTCCGCGATCGCTGGGCGGCACATGGAGTCGCACGGGCGAGATCCTCTTCAGCCTGCCAGCCGACGGACTCTACGTGGTGCCTGCGTCGGGAGGATCGCCGCAGCGAATCGATCCGGCTCCGGCAGAGCAGTGCGAAGGCTGCGTTGCGTGGCCGCATTTCCTGCCCGATGGTCGGCGTTTCCTCTATACGCTCGCCGGGTCTGACGCCTCAGCCTCCGGTATCTACGTCGGGCAGTTGGGCGATTCGGACGGAACGCGCCTGCTCGATGCCGTGTCGTCCAGCACGTACGTCTCTCCGGGGCTGCTGTCTTTTGCACGTTCAGGAACGCTGTACGTGCAGCGGTTCGACACGCGCCGCCTGCGCCTGATCGGCGAGCCGGTGCCCTGGTCGGACAGCGTGGCTTCGAACGCCCGAACTGGGCGCGTACTGGCTGCCACCTCGGACGCCGGCGTCATGGCATTCCGCAAGCCGCTGACGACGGAGCTGGTGTGGGCCGATCGCGGCGGCAAGCCTCAGCACGTGGCTGCGGCAGCGGCGGTATACCTCAGTTTCTCCATTGCCCCGGATGGACGACGTGTTGCCGCGGCGCGAGTAGATCCGCGGACGGGCACCAGCGACGTGTGGATCTTTGACGACGAGCGTGAACTGCGGGTAACAGATGATCCCGGTTGGGACACCAATCCAGTCTGGTCTGCGGACGGGCGCCATGTGGTGTACAGCTCGAAGCGCGCAGGGCGGTGGCGCATCCATCGTCGACCGGTTACGTCGGTCGGCCCCGAGGAACTGCTGCTCGAGACCGACAGCCCGGTGACACCATTGCAGATCCTGCAGTCGATGCGCGTCATCTACGCCGCGCAGCGAGCCACGCTGCCGTTCGACGTCTGGCAACTCGACCGCGGCAAGACCGCACCGTTGGAGCGCTTCGGGGGCTTCTACCCGAGCGACGCGCGACTATCTCCCGATGAACGCTGGTGGGCGTATGGCATGCCGGAAACAGCGGCCATGGTCTCGGAGCAGACCCTCTATGTCAGCGCCAGGCCATTCACCAAAGACCGTCGCGCGCTCGCCGAGGCGGCATCGCTGCCCCGCTGGCGAGCAGACGGCCAGGAACTGTTCTACCTGTCGAAGGATTCGTCGATCGTCGCGGTGCCGATCGATCCGCAGCGCACACCCAGTGATTCCGCCGGTCGCGTGCTGTTTCGCGCCCCGGGTCTGGCGCCGACAGGACTCATCGACCAGGTTTATGACGTGACACCGGATGGCCAGCGCTTCCTGTTGAAGCGGCAAGTCGGATCATCGCCCATCTATGTTGTTCTGAACTGGGACACACGCCTCGACCCCTAACGAGCAGGTCTGGTGGTTGGCCCGCGAGCGGCGTAGGGGAGCGGGCGAGCCAGTGGCGCGGACCTCGTCAGGTCCGCGAGGCGAGCCCGGCGAGGCTCGCCCCACGTGCTACACCGAATTGACAATCGCACTAGCTGCAGTCGACCGTAGCAAAGGCGGTCGCCCCATCCCTGACGCTCACCCTGACCGGATTGCAGGGCCCGACGAAGGTACTCACGGGGCGGGAAGTCTTCGAACGCGAAGCACTCAACGCGTATGGGCGATCAGCGTCATTGGTTGGTCGAAAACCGCAAGACTGCCGCTACGTTTCTCAGGACGTTCCGCTCCGGCCGGGTAGATCCAGACTTCGCCCCCCGGCACCGTCACGTGACGCGGAAAACTTGTCACGGTAAACGGCTGATTCGTAAACAGTCCGGCCTCTCGCTCGCTGCTCGCCGGCACGACTTCTACGTTCACGGATTCACCTGTCGGCGACTCGACGAGGACTCGGCGGCAGAGGTTGCTCTCAAAGCCACAGACGTATGACCCGGTAAACACGCGCAGGGCAATTGATTCTCCGGGGCGGATGATCAACGTTCGCAACAGCCTCAACTCGGCGGCCATGACCACCGGTGGGCTGACGTAGATTTTCGTAGTCTCGTATCCGGCACCGGTCACGTTCAAGAGCAATTCGCGCCAGTCCTGTGGAATGTTTGCCGTCAAGACAAACGTTCCGTTCGCGCCCGTCACTGCGGTCGTCGGCTTATCGACGTTTCCGCACCTTCCCGGATAGCAGACGCCGTCAGTCGAAACATTCGCGCCCCCGATGGATGTCTCCGTCTCGGCGTCGACGACACGACCTTCGATGCGTACATCGGCCATGCTGGGCGTCGGTTGTGGGCCGGGTAATGGCGGACCGGGCGTCGGGGTTGAACTGGTCGTCGGCGCCGAAGGCGAACTGCACCCGAGCGAGAGGCTCATGACAACGACCACCAGCGATAGACCCGACATGCCACGACGCGTGGCGACGGCCTCATCCATAATTCTCCCGCACCGAGAAATGCGCGAATCAGCGGCGTCACATTGAAGGAGCGATCGCGGCGGGCGCGGTCGCTTGTCCGTAAGACCAGACGTGCCGCTTGCTGCCGCAGTTGTCAGGTCTCGAATCACACCCGGAGCATCCGGCTTTCTGTCCGCGGAGTCTTGATGCTTCTGTTGAGAAAGGCTGAAAAACCGTGAAAGCGCCCTGAGAAGAGGACCGGGAATGCTCGGAAACGCTATCTGCCGAACGAGCGTTTCGCGAGATGCACGAGCCACCTCACACCCAGCAGTCCGACCGCCGCAATCGGCGTAACGACGAATGGCACCACCACCTGGCCCAGCGGCAGGTAGGCGCGCCCCCAGACACACGCTTCAGAATGCTCGAATCCCTCCCGGCACTTGAATGCCAGTTCGGCGTGCGGCTCGCTCAGCCCGATGATGACGGCGATCGCGAGTAACCCCCATGTGCTTCGTCTCATCACCCGATCCGGCTATTACGCCGTTGCGTTGGAGAACTGCGCGCGCCAGCAAGATACACTGCGCGCACCATGACATCACCGGACCGGCGTCGATTCCTGCGGCTGCTGATGGCCGGCATGTCGCTGGCACCGGCACTCCCCGCCTTTGCGCAGGCCCCGCGCCGTCAGGTGACGATCGGCGGGCGTCGTGTCCGCGTCATCGACATCCATGCGCATTGCGTAATCCCGGTCGAGCACTTGCTGGGCGGGACGACGCTCGCCGGCAGCGGCGGCGGAGCAGAGGGCACCATCCTCGGTCCTGAGCGGATCCAGACCATGGACCGGCAGGGCGTCGACATGCAGGCGCTCAGCATCAACTTCTACTGGTGGTATGCCGCCGACCGCGATCTGGCGCGGCGCATCGTCGCCACGCAGAACGAGGGACTCGCGGCGTGGGTCCAGAAGTACCCCGATCGGTTCGTGGCGCTGGCATCGGTCGCTTTGCAGTTTCCGGACCTCGCGGCCGTGCAACTGGAGGACGCCGTCAAGCGACTGGGCCTGCGCGGCGCGTCGGTCGGCGGCCACGCCAACGGTGAGGATCTGTCGCTGCCGAAGTACGACCCGTTCTGGGCAAAGGCCGCTGAACTCGATGTGCCGGTCTTCATGCATCCGAACGGATCGTCGAACATCGTGCGGGAGGGCGCATTGGCGGGTCGCGCCGACTTGGTCAACATCATCGGCAACCCGCTCGAGACAACCTACTTTCTGTCGCGGCTGATCTTCGACGGCGTGTTCGATCGCTTTCCCGCGCTGCGCGTCATCGGAGCGCATGCGGGCGGCTATCTGCCGTCGTATCTTGGCAGGTCCGATTACGCGTGCAAACGGCCAAATGCCAACTGCGCGTCGGCCCGGCCGACGCGCGCCTATCTGCAGTCGCAAATCCTGATCGACACGATGGTGTTCTCGGAGGAGGGTCTGCGCCACCTCGTCGCCGAGGTCGGCTCCAGCCAGATCGTGTACGGGACTGACGTCCCTTACGCCTGGCCGGTCACCGTCGATCTGGTGCTCGACGCGCCGTTCCTCGATGATGCGCAGAAGGCGGCCATCCTCGGAGGCAACCTCGCCCGCCTGCTGCACATTCCTCCGTCATAGCGGCGGCTCAGATTGACTGACGGCTCCTGTGTCGGGCCGCCCGCGAGGTCCGAAGATGCCGAACAGGTACAGCAGGGACGGGATCAGCACGACCGCGCCGACACCGAGCACCTGGAGCAGCAGAATCTGCACGTTGGCCGGGGCGGACGCTGCCGCCAGCGTCAGGTGCGGACGAATGGCGTACGGATACTGCGCCAGTGCCCACCCCCACAGAATGAAGGCCACCTGTGAGGCGGCAGCCATCCGCGCCAGCTGGTAGCGCTCGATCCAGAGAAACATCAACGCCGCGATCGCCATCGCGCCGGTCGCCACGTGCAGAGGAACGGCCCACGGTGACGCCAGCAGAGCGATGCGCACGTCCGGTTGGGCCAGCCACAACACGAGCGCGGCCAGCCCACCGACGACAAGGCCCGACATCAGCCCGCGGCGGCGGAAGGCGTCGCGTTCCTCTCCGTCGCCGGCCTCGAGCGTCAGGTACACGGCAGCCAGGTAGGCAAAGAGCGTCAGCGCGAACGCCCCCACCGCCAGCGAGAACGGTGTGAGCCATGGGGCCAGGTACACCGCCGTGAAGGACCCTTCAGGTGACGCCGGCAGCCGCCCTTCGGTCACGGCGCCGATGATCACGCCAAGCCCGAGCGGCGTCGCCGTACTGGCAATCGCAAAGACTCGTCCCCAGAACCGCTCGTGGCGTGGATCGTCAGGTCCGTACGCGCGGAACACGAACGCCGATCCGCGGAGAACAATTCCGACCAGGACCAGCAGCAAGGGCAGGTGGAGAAAAATGCTGGCGGCGGCAAATGCTCGTGGAAAGCCCGTGAAGACGATGACAATGGCCACGATCAGCCAGACGTGATTGGCCTCCCAGACAGGCCCGATCGCGTGCGCGATGGTGGCGCGCTGGCGTTCCGCCGTCGCTCCGGTTGCCAGCAGATCCCACAGCCCGCCGCCGTAGTCTGCGCCCCCTGACAGCGCGTAGGCCGTGAGCGACAACACCAGCGCCAAGGCGAGGAGGATCACGGGCTCCATCATCAGTGCGCTCTTCTCGGCGTGGTCTCGAGCACCGTCCGTCGAATCAGCGCAATCACGACGATCGCCAATCCTGTGTAGATGACGGTGAACAGGACGAAGGGCAGAACCAGCTTCGGCATCGGCGTGACCGCGTCCGCGGTTCTCATCACACCTTGAACGATCCACGGCTGTCGGCCGAGCTCGGTGACCATCCAACCGGCCTCGAGGGCGACAAAGCCCAGCGGGGTGGACAGCATCGCAGCCTTCAGGAACCGTCGTGATTCGAACAGGCGCCCTCGCCACCACAGCATCGTCGCCCACACGGCCAACCCCGCCAGCCATGCCCCGATGGCGACCATGATCTGAAACGCCGGATGCACCACCGTCACCGGTGGCCACAGCTCGCGGGGGAAGTCGTCGAGTCCGCTCACTGGCGCCGATGGATCGCCATGCGCGAGAAGACTGAGGCCCCCGGGAACTTCCAACGCATAGCGTGTCTCGCGCGCCTCCACATCAGGAAGGCCGCCAATGCGCAGCGGCGCGTACGGTTGCGTGACGAAGTGGCCTTCGAGGGCGGCGAACTTGGCGAGTTGCGTTCGCGCCACCACGCGTCCCGCCCAATCGCCCGAGAACGGCTGCAGGAGGGACGCCGGCACGGCGACCGTCAACGCGATCGCACACGCGCGCCGGTGGAAGGCATCCGCGGGATGGCGAAGGAGAAACCGCGCATGCAGTCCGGCCACCGCGACGCCCACCGCCGCATACGCCGCCAGCAGCATGTGAACGACCTGCGCGCCGGCAGCGGGGTTGAACATCGCCGCAAACGGATCAACATCGACGATCCGACCGTCACCGAACCGGAACCCCGTCGGCGTGTTCATCCACGCGTTCGCCGTGACCACGAAGGCGCCAGAGAGCGCGCCCGCGATGGACACCATCACCCCGGCGAACAGATGCGCTCCTGCCCTCAACTTCTGCCAGCCGTACAGATACAGCCCGAGAAAAATCGCTTCGAGAAAGAAGGCGAAGCCTTCCAACGAGAAGGGCATGCCGATGATCGGTCCAGCGAACGCCATGAAACGTGGCCAGAGCAGGCCGAGTTCGAACGACAGCACCGTGCCGGACACCGCGCCGACAGCAAAGAGAATGGCGGTTCCTCTCGCCCATCGCGTCGCCAATTCGAAGTACTCGCGGCGCCGGGTCCGGAGCCACGCGACCTCGGCCGCCACCATCATCACCGGCATGGCCATCCCAATCACGGCAAAGATGATGTGGAACGCCAGCGAAAGACCCATCTGCCAGCGGGCGTAGACAAGATCCATGGTGCTTTCAAGAGTATGGAGTCGAACTTCTCATCTGAGCTACGCGCTCATGGTGGCGAGCAACCTTGCCGCGCGGCTACTTGTCGTGGATGCACCAGAACGTGACGCCGGCCTATTGTCTTTCGTCATATCGAACATTCTGGATTGACAGGATTGCGTCCGCCGACCAGGCTTCGTCGCGCCCGGCACAGGTGTTCGCGTCCTTCCCCAGGCACACGCGGTAGACTGCGCCCGGGTGGCCAGCCAGCATCTCGACCTCAATCTTCTGCCGATTGCCGTGGCGCTGTACGACGAGTTGAGCGTGAGTCGCGCCGCGCAGCGGCTCGGCATGAGCCAGCCCGGAGTGAGCCGCGCGCTGCGGCGACTCCGGGAGGTGTTCGACGATCCATTGTTCGTGCGGCGCCCCAATGGCATCGCGCCGACGCCGCGTGCGCACGCGCTCGTGCGCGCCGCGCGGCCGCACATCCAGCACCTGCAGGACGATCTCGTCAAGGACGAGGTCTTTGATCCAGCCGTCAGCACGCGCCCGATTACACTGGCCATTTCCGACGTCGCCGAGCTGACGTTCTTTCCGCTGGTGATCGACCACTTTCGCAAGCTGGCGCCGAAGTGCCCGGTGAAGACGGTGTCGCTCTCGGGGACCGACCTGGCGAACGAGCTGGAGAGCGGAGCGGTCGATGTGGCCGCCGGTTACTTTCCCACGCTGTCGTTGCGAAGCTTTCGCCACCGGAAAGTGTCGAAACACGGTTTCGCGTGTCTCCTCCGCGCCGGGCACCCACTGTGGAAGCCGCGGCTTCCGGTCTCGGCGTATCTGGCTGCGGAGCACATCATCGTCCGACCGGAAAACCGCAGTCAGGAGGTGCTCGAACGCTTCATCGAGCGACGGCGCATGCGCCGCAAGGCGGCGGTATATACCTCGCATGTGCTGAGTGTCCCGTTTATCGTCATGGAGTCCGATCTGATGGCGACATTGCCCTACGCCGTGGCGACACGATTCACCCAGTTGACGCCGACGGTCGTCGCCGCCCTGCCGCCATTCGACATTTCCTACGACTTGAAGATCCATTGGCATCGACGCTTCGACAACGATCCCCGCAACGTGTGGCTTCGCGAGCATCTGGTGACGGTGCTCAAAACACATGCGTGGCTGCCGGCACCCCAGGGGCCGGCGCCGTACATCGAACCGTAGGCCAGCTTGTGTTATCGCAGAGGCAGAACATGAATCGCACACTCGGCATTGGCGCCGCGGCAATCGCGTTAAGCGTCACGGTCCGTCATGCGCACAATGGAAGCGGCAGTGCCGACGCCGTCGCCACCTTCGCCTCCAGCACCGGGTTCTAGTGGCGCGCCGTTCCAGTACTCAGGTGGGTATCGTCGGCGCGGGCCCCGCAGGCCTGATGCTGGCGCAGCTCCTTCATCTCAACGGCATCGATTCGGTCGTCGTCGAGAACCGCAGCCGCGATTACGTGATCGATCGGGTGCGAGCGGGCGTCCTCGAGCAGGGCACCGTTGATCTCCTGGTCGCCATGGGCGTGGGCGCCGGAGTCCGGCGCGGCGGACTCCCGCACTCCGGGGTCGACATTTCCTTTCAGGGACGCCGTCATCGCATCGACCTCACCGGGCTCACCGGTGGCAAGGGGATCACGGTGTACGGGCAGAACGAGGTGGTCCGCGATCTGATCGATGCGCGCATCGCGACGGGGCGACCGCTGTATTTCGAGGCGGAAGACGTCACGGTGGCTGGCATCGACGCGACACCGACCATTCGCTTCCGTCACGACGACGACGATCACGAACTCGTGTGCGACTTCATCGCCGGCTGCGACGGGTTCCACGGCATCTGCCGTCCAGCGATTCCGGCGGACGTGCTCACGGTCTTTGAGCGGACCTATCCGTTCGGATGGCTGGGAATTCTGGCCGAAGCTGCGCCCTCCTCTGAGGAACTGGTCTACACCTACCACGACCGCGGGTTCGCGCTGTTCAGCATGCGGTCGCCAACGATTACGCGGCTGTACTTCCAAGTGCCTCCCGAGGAGCGAATCGACGACTGGTCGGACGCGGCGATCTGGGAGGAGATGCTCGGACGCATGCGCACGTGTGACGGGTGGCAGCCGCATGTCGGCCGGATCCTCCAGAAAAGCGTGACGCCGATGCGCAGCTTCGTGGCCGCGCCGATGCAATACGGACGCGTGTTCCTGGCGGGCGATGCCGCGCATATCGTGCCGCCGACCGGTGCAAAGGGATTGAACCTCGCCGCCTCTGACGTCCTGGTGCTCGCCGGCGCGTTCAGGACGTTCTTCACCTCCGGGCGCACCGAGGGGCTGGACCGATATTCGGATGTCTGCCTGCGGCGAATCTGGAAGGCGCAGCGGTTTTCGTGGTGGATGACGGCGACGCTCCACCGGTTCCCCGATGAAACGCCGTTTGACCGTCAGCGTCAGGTTGCCGATCTGGATTATCTGACCAGCTCGCGTGCGGCAATGACCAGTCTCGCCGAGCAGTACGTCGGGTTGCCGTTCGAGGTGTCGTTCGAGTCGGCCGGGTTGCCAGGTGAGGCGCCGGGTCGAGGGTAACGGATACGGCTCCACCTGTGCTATTCACCAGCGGCGTTGCGGCAGTGCTGCGTCTCCACTCCTCTATGCGCCGGCGGAATAACGCTCATACCCTTTGACCTGCCGTCGCGCCGCAGGCAGTATCCGGCGCCAATCGGCCATTGCTGTGTCGTGACGTCGACGCGCGCGTTGGCCGTCCAAGGAGCCCTCATGCACCGCAGGTCATGGTCGGCAATCGTCCTGGTGTTCACGCTGCTGCTGCCGTCTCTGGCCGGAGCACAAGGCGCGCTGGCGCGCGGCACGCTCACCGGCACCGTCCGTGATGGCTCGGGCGCGGTACTGCCCGGCGTAACGGTCGAAGCGGCGAGTTCCGCCCTCATCGAAAAGACCCGCACCGCCGTGACCGACAGCTCGGGCGTGTATCGCATCGTCAATCTCGACCCCGGGGTCTACACGCTTACGTTCACGCTGGCCGGCTTCAGTCAGGTGAAGCGCGAGGGCATCGAGCTGATCGGCTCGGCGACGCTCACGATTCCCGTCGACTTGCGGGTCGGCAATCTTCAGGAAACGGTGGTCGTCACCGGCGAGAGCCCGGTCGTGGACGTCCAGTCCACGCGGCGCGAAGCGGTGATTCAGGGAGACGTGGTGTCGTCGCTCCCGGGCACCCGGTCGATGGGGTCGCTCATCACCATGATCCCAGGCCTGGAAACAACTGGTGCCGCCCTCGACCCGTCGCCGCAACTCGTCTTCATGAACGCCCGCGGCGGGCCGTCAGGCGAGGGACGGTTCAACATCAACGGCATGCCGGTCGCCAACGCCTTCGCCGGTGGCGGCGGCTCCTCGCTCGTCTACGACACCGTGAACGTCGACGAAATCGCATTCACCGTCGCCGGCGGCATGGGAGAGACCGACGTAGGCGGACCGGTACTCAACATCATCCCGCGCTCTGGTGGGAATACGTTCCAGGGACAGGCGTTCGTCAATTTTTCGAACGACGCGCTGCGCGGCAACAACCTCACGCCCGAACTGATGGCGCCGACGCCGGGGCCGAACCTGCGCGAGACCCCCGGCATCATCAAGGCGTACGACTACAACGTGTCGTATGGCGGGCCAATCGTGCGCGATCGACTGTGGTTCTACGGCAGTTATCGCAAGCTGAACACCGAAACCGCGGTCGAGGGCATCGTCGGCAACGCGAACGCATTCGATCTCTCGAGGTGGGATTGGGTCGCGGATCCCAGCCTGACCGCCCGGCGATCGGCGGGACGCTCGATCTACATCGGACGTTTCACGGGGCAGGCAGCCCAGAAACATCGGGTGTCAGTCAGCTGGGAGTGGCAGCAGCGGTGCGACGGTTCACCGCTCAAGGTCGAGACTGACGGGTGTCACACGAGGGGGGACAACTGGGTTGCGGCCGGCGCGGCGACGACCTCTCCCGAAGCACACCTCGCTTACCTGTCGGTGCCGTACAACGTCCTGCAGGGCCGCTGGACCAACCCGCTGACCAATCGCGTGATGTTGGAAGCCGGCGCGACGTATTACTCGTATCGGCACGCCGGCGGCTTTCTGTCGCTTCCGCCGGACGGCATCTTCGATATCGGCGTCACCGAACTTTCGACCGCGGTCAATCCCGCGACCGGAGCGCCGTACGCACCGCGCGCCAACTATGCCTATCGCGCGCTGTCCGAGTACCGGGACGACACCGCCAGTCCCAACAACTGGAACGCGTCGATGTCGTACGTGACCGGATCGCACAGCGCGAAGATCGGCTATCAGGGCGCGTACCAGGCGGCGAGCACGGTCCGCCACGCCAACCCGACGCTGCTGTCGTACAACTTCAATCAGGGTGTTCCAACCGGCTTCACGGTGCGCATTCCCGAGTGGGGATCCGCCGATCGGACGTGGACCCAATCGCTGTTCGCCCAGGACACGTGGACCCGCGGCCGGCTGACTCTCCAGGGCGCAGTGCGGTACGACCGCGCGTGGAGCTACAGTCCCGAAGGACTGAGCGGCACCACTGCCTCGGCGCCGCAACTCGGGCTCAACGCGATCACGTTCCCGCGGACGCCCAGTGTCGACGCCTTCAACGACATCACGCCGCGATTCGGCGCCGCCTATGACGTGTTCGGCAGCGGCAAGACCGCGCTCAAGTTCAGCGCGGGCCGATATCTGGGTGCGGCGACGAACGGTCTTGCTTACACGCGGAATAATCCGGCCAACCGGATCGTGAACTCCGTCGCCCGAGGCTGGACCGACAGCGACAACGACCGCGTCGTCGATTGCAATCTTGCAGTCCTCACGCTCAACGGGGAATGTGCCGCGTTGACGGGCAACGACCTGAACTTCGGCGCCGTGTCCGGCAACATCACCCAGGTGAACCAGGACACGCTCACAGGATGGGGTGCCCGCGACTATGACTGGCAGTGGAGCGTCGACCTGCAGCAGCAGGTGCTCCCGCGCGTGTCGGCAGACATCGCGTTTTCGCGCCGCTCGTTCTACAGCTTCACCGTCACCGACAACCAGGCGAGGAACCCGTCGCAGTACGATGCGTGGACGATCAACGCACCGTCCGACCCGCGTCTCCCAGGCGGTGGCGGCTACCCGATCACCCTCTACACGCCAACAGCCGCGGCGGCGGCGATTCCGGCCCAGAACTACATCACGTGGGAAACCGACTTCGGACCGGCGCGTTCCAGCTACTGGCAGGGCGTGGACTTCACCCTCAACGCCCGCGTGCGTCAGCGGCTGACGCTCCAGTTCGGCACGAACACTGGCCGTAAGATCGACGATACCTGCGCCACCGTCGTGAAGATCGACAGTCCCGACCCGCGCGACTGCCGCCTGACGCCGCCGTATCAAACAACAGTGCGAGGGCTGGCCACTTACACCGTTCCTCGTGTCGACGTGCTGGTGAGTGCGACCGTTCGCTCACAACCGCCACTACCGCTCACCGCCACGTGGCCGGTGCCCAACAGCGTCGTGTCCCAGATCCTGGGACGCATCCCTCCTGGTGGAACGGCGGGAGGCAACACGAACGTGACCCTCCTCGACAACGAGCACCGTCTGTATGCCGACGAGCGCCGCAGCCAGCTCGACATGCGCTTCGCGAAGATCTTCCGCTTTGCCGGGAAACGTCTCGACATCGGCGTAGACCTCGAAAATCTGCTCAACACCAATTACGGCACGGCGTACGCCGGCACGTATCAGTACAGCACCGGCAACACGGCGATGGGCGGAACCTGGGCGAATCCGACGGCCATCTATACTCCGCGTTTTGCCCGATTCAACTTCGCCGTGAACTTCTGAACGTGAGGGCGGGTCACTTCTAGGCCGGGCTGGCGAAGGCCGCCGGCCTCGGTAAAGCGGGCCCCGCCAGAGCAGGCCTTCCGGTAGCTGGCCTCGCGAAAGCAGGCCTGCCTCCGTAGAGCGGGCCTCGCGAAGCAGGCCCGCCTCAGCCGTCGCGCCCGGATGCGCGGCCCCAGTCTTCTTCGTCCCGGGCCAGCGATATGCGCCGGGCGCATAGTCGTCATGGAAGTTGATTGAATTCGGGGCACATGAGACTCTCCCCGGATGCGTCGGCGCAGGTGCCGGCCGAGGGAGAAGTCCGTAATGCGGTTCGGCCGGTCCGCGACGCCCTGGTTGATCGTCACGTCTGCGATCCTCTCGATTGTTTCCGTCGTTCGGATGCAGGGGCAGACCCGTACGAACGCCGCGCCTGGTTCGCCCGCACCGGCCGTTGCCTCCCGTCCAGCTGCTCCGACTGTTGCGGCGCGTCCCGTTCGCACTGCGACGGTGGCACCCGACGCGGCGACGGTTGCGAAGCAGAAGGCGCTGATCGACCAGTACTGCGTCACCTGCCACAACGCGCGTCTCAAGACGGCCAACTTCTCGCTCGAGGGCGCTGACTTCAACGCCATTGGCGACAATGCCGAACTGTGGGAGAAGGTCGTCCGGAAGCTGCGCGCCGGCGTCATGCCGCCGCCGGACATCCCGCGTCCGGCCCTGGCCGACTATGAAGGGGTCCGCGACTTCCTGGAAGCCGAACTCGATCGCCACGCCGCCGGACATCGGAATTCTGGCGCGGTGGTCTTGCACCGCCTCAATCGGATCGAATACGCCAATGCGGTTCGCGATCTGCTCGACCTCGAGGTGGATGTCACCGCGTTGTTGCCACCCGACGACGGGGCGCACGGTTTCGACAACATTGCCGGCTCGCTGACCATCTCTCCGACGCTGCTCGAGTCGTACACCACGGCGGCCGCGCGCGTGTCGAGGATGGCCGTCGGCTACTGGAAGACGCCAACCGAGGCGACGTATCTGGCGCCGAGCGATGCGTCGCAGAACATGCATCTCGACGGGCTGCCGCTCGGAACACGAGGGGGTATCAAGGCGCGCCACGATTTTCCCGCCGACGGTGAGTACAAGTTCGAGATTCAGAATTTCGGGATCGGCAGCTTCATTCCGGGCGAACAACTCGAGGTCCTGATCGACGGCGAACGCGCGCACCTGTTCGCGTATCGCGGTGTCGGGCTGAGCGTGGGGATGACGTCGGACGGCGATGGCACCCTGACGGTGGTGGTCCCCGTCAAGGCCGGCTCCCGCACCGTCGCCGCGACCTTTCTGCAGGACAACTTCCGGCCCAGTCTCGACATGATCCGGCAGTACGACCGGAAATCGCTCGAGAACAACAGCATTCCTCAAGTCGAGTACTACCCGGCCATCGGCTTTCTCCGGATCTCGGGACCGTTCAATCCGCAACGGCCGGAGGACTCGAAGAGCCGCCGCAAGATATTCGCGTGCAAGCCGTCGCCCGCGCTCGGAGAGGACGCCTGTGCCCGGCAAATCTTCACGACGCTCGCACGCCGTGCCTATCGCCGGCCGGCGACCGCCTCGGACGTCTCGACGTTGATGACCTTCTACGCCGAGGGTCGCAAGACCGGTAGCTTCGAAGACGGGATCGAACTGGGTCTGCGGCGGCTGCTGGCGAGCCCGCAGTTCCTCGTCCGGGTGGAACGCGAACCCGCGAACGCGGCGACGGGCCAGCCGTTTCGGATCACCGATCTCGAACTGGCGTCGCGGCTCTCGTTCTTTCTCTGGAGCAGCATTCCGGACGATCAACTGATCTCGCTGGCGGCGCAGGGGCGGTTGAGCAGTCCGGTAGTGCTCGACCAGCAGGTCAAGCGGATGCTGGCCGATCCGAAATCCGCCGCGATGGTGAACAACTTCGCGCAGCAACTGCTCTATCTGCGCAACCTCAAGGCCACATCGCCGGACGGCGTCTTCTATCCGTCCTGGGATGACGAACTGCGGCAGGCCTACCAGAAGGAGGCGGAGCTGTTCTTCGAGAGCATCATGCGCGAGGACCGCAACGTCGTCGACCTGCTGACGGCCGACTACACCTTCGTCAACGAGCGGCTCGCGAAGCAGTACGGCATTCCCAACGTCTACGGTTCGCAGTTCCGTCGCGTGACGCTGCCGCCGGAGCTCGACTACCGCCGTGGCCTCCTCGGCAAAGGCGCGTTCCTCTCCGTCACCTGGACGCAGAACTTCCGGACCTCGCCCGTGAAGCGGGGCGTCTGGGTGCTCGAAAACATTCTCGGGACCCCGCCGCCGGAACCGCCGCCGAACGTGCCGCCGCTCGAGGATACAAAAGAAGAAGGCAAGATCCTGACCCTGCGCGAGCAGATGACGCTGCATCGCCGCGCACCCACGTGCGCCGGCTGCCACAAGATCATGGACCCGATCGGCTTCGCGCTCGACAACCTGGACGCGGACGGTAAGTACCGTGCGAAACAAGGCGGCGACGGCGGCGTGGCGATCGACGCGAAGGTCGATCTGTTCGACGGGCAGAAGGTTGACGGGCCGGCAGGCCTCCGGAACGCGCTGCTGCGGTACTCGCCACAGTTCACCCGCATGTTCGTCGAGAAGATGTTGACCTATGCGACCGGCCGCGGCATGGAATACACGGACATGCCGACCATCCGCGCGATCACCCGCGGCGTGGCCAAAGATCAGAACCGTTTTTCGTCAATCGTGCTGGCGGTGGTGAAGAGCGACCAGTTCCAGATGCGCGTCAAGGGCGACGACGCGTCGCGGAACACCACGAATTAGGAGGACCGATGTTCGTCTCGAAGAAGTTCATCCCCAGGCGGACATTCCTGCGCGGCGCAGGCATCACGCTGGCGCTGCCGTTCCTGGAATCGATGGTGCCGGCGCTGACGCCGTTGCGCCTGAGTGCCGCGGCGCCGGTGCGTCGCTTCGTCGGCATCTGGCATCCGCATGGGGCGGCGCCCGGCTACTGGAGCCCGACGAAGGAAGGCCGGGACTTCGAGTTCTCCTTCATCACCAAGCCGCTGGAGCCGTTTCGCAATCGCACCGTCCTGATTAGCGGCCTCGACATGCCGGAAGCGTTCGCGACCAACGAGGAGCCGGGCGGCGATCACGCGCGCGGCGCGGTGCTGCTCTCCGGCGCCCGGCCTCGTCGCAATGCGGTGAGCCCGTATCTCGGCGTCACGATCGACCAGTTGATCGCCCAGAAATACGGGCAGGACACCATCCTGTCGTCGCTCCAGCTCGGCGTCGAGGACAGCGGCAACTACGGCAACTGCAACTGGGGCTACAGCTGCGCCTACACCAACTCGATTTCCTGGGTGTCGCCGACGCAGCCGCTGCCGACCCAGGTCAACCCGCGCGTCGTCTTCGAGCGGCTCTTCGGTGATGGGAGCAGCACCGAGGAGCGCCGCAATGGCCGGAAGCAGAATGCCAGCATCCTCGATTCGGTGACCAAGGAACTGGCGGTCTTCAAGAACAACCTGGGCGACGGCGACAAGGCGCGTCTCGACACCTACGTCGACAACGTGCGCGAGCTGGAGCGGCGCATTCGCATCGCCATGGACAGCTCGCTGCAGGAGCCGACCGGCGATGTGCCGTTCGGCCTGCCCGAGAGCAAGCACGTCCACTTCCGGTTGATGTACGACCTGATGGCGCTGGCGTTCGAAGGCGACATCACGCGGTCGGCGACATTCATGCTGGGGCGTGACCTGAGCGGCAGCAGCTTCCCGGAATCCGGCTTCACCGGCGGCTGGCACGGGTCGTCGCATCACGGCGACAAGCCGGAGAACGTGATGAACTACTCGAAGATCAACCGGTATCACGTGCAGAACCTCGCCTACTTCGTGGACAAGTTGAGCAAGATCCCGGAGGGCGACGGCACGGTGCTCGATCACATCCTGATCTACAAGGGCAGCAACATGGGGAACTCGCACCGGCACGCACACGAGAAGGTGCCGGTCATCCTCGTGGGCGGCATCGACGGGACGTTCAAGGGCAACCGGCACCTGGTGTTCCCGGACAACACGCAGCGGACGTCGAACATGCTCGTCAGCCTCCTGCACCTGTATGGCATCGATCAGTGGCTCGATGACAAGGGCAAGGCGATGACCGACAAGCTGGGGTCGAGCACGGGCCGGCTGCAGCCGCTGGAGATCGTGTAGCGCGGACCTTCAGGCCGCTCGGCGAGCCTGACAAGGCTCGCCCCACACCGAACACGCTTGAGGCGAGCCTGACGAGGCTCGCCCCACACCGGACACGCTCGAGACGAGCCTGACAAGACTCGCCCACACCGAACACGTGTGCGACGACAATCGTGGCGCGTCAGTCGATAACGCCGTCTTGCTTTGCGGCCTCACGGGCCCGCTGGTCGTTCGGATACCAGTAGTGCAGGTGGCAGCTCTCACACGCCTTGTCCACGTCTCCCAGCTTCGCAAACAACTCCTTCTTGTCTCTGGCATCGATCGCCTTGAGCGCCAGGGCGGCCGCCGCCTGGAGCCGCTGGGCGCGGCGTACGAATGCGTCGCGATCGTCGTCGACCAACTTCTGAATCTGCTCCGGGCCGAGCTCGACTTCCGGATATTCGGCCTTGTCACCGGGCCTGCCGACTTTGCGACCGGGCGCCACGAGCAGGTTGGGCGCTTCGAACAGCATCAAGGCGCGGCGCCGCGCTTCCTTCCACTCGTCATCGGTCTGCGGCGTCTTGTCGATGATGCCCTTTTCGTCCACGATTTCCACGATGTTGTCGAACAGGTATTCGGCACTGGGGCCGACCATGGCGTCCATCAGATCCTTGATGGTGGCCGCCGTGGCGAGCTGAGGTGCGGGGGGGACCGACCGGCTGCAACCGCCAGCGAGGCACAGCAGCGCGGCGAACCCAGCCCAGTGGATTTTCATGAGGGATTCTCCCAGAGTTGCGCGCCGGGCGCATCGCATTATGGCAACAGAGAGGAGCTTCGCCGTCCGTCCAACATCGCATAGGATCGGGTTCCACATAGCGCCGTGCGTGATTCTCGTTCAGCAGAAGGGCCCCTCCCGGTTCGTGGGGAGGACGAGCGCTCACGGCCGGTGCCACGGAAAGATGGCCGGCTCGGTCAAGTCCACGCGGCAGAAACGCGTCTCCTCTACGAGAACATCCCGACCAGCATCGCCGTCACGGTCATCATCGCCGCGGTGCTGGCGTACGCCCATTGGAATCTCCGTTCCCGCTTGATCGTCATCGCGTGGCTCGGATTCATGCTGCTGGTGGCGGCAGGACGATTCCTGCTGGCGAGGCGTTATCGACGTGCCGCTGCACCGGACGCCGACAGCCAGCAATGGAACCAGGCGTTCGTCCTCGGCAGCGCGCTCGCGGGAGCCGGTTGGGGACTCGGCGCGATCCTGCTGTCGCCGCCGGGTCAGTTGATGAGCGAGATCCTGGTCGTCTTCGCCGTCGGGGGTGTCATGCTCGGCGGCGCATCGACCCTGGCGGCACGGCCTGAAGCGTTCCTGACCTTTCTGCTCCCGGCCGGTGTGCTCACGTCGGCGCGTCTCGCCAGCGTCGGTGACGAGAATCACCTGATCATGGGATTCCTCGGCGGGGTGTTCACCGCCGCGACCGTGGCTACGACCTGGCGGTTTCACCACGAGATTGCCGCCTCATTCACGTTGCGGTTCGAAAACCACGACCTGATCGAAAGCCTCCAGACCGCCAAGAACGACGCCGAAGCGCTGAACCGGGAGCTGGAGCTTCGCGTGCGCGACCGCACCGCGAAACTGATGGAGGCGGATCAGCGCAAGAACGAGTTTCTGGCGACGCTCGCGCACGAGCTCCGGAACCCGCTGGCGCCCATCCGCTTCGCGCTGCAGGCCCTCAAGGCGGACGCCCCCGGAGCCATGGCGACGCGGGCGCATGATGTCATCGACCGGCAGATCAAGCAGCTTGTGCGGCTCGTCGACGACCTCCTCGATGTCTCGAGGATCACCGCCAACAAAATTCAATTGCGGTGTGAGCCGGTCGACCTTGCACCGGTGATGTCAGCGGCGGTTGAATCGATCGCCCCGCTCGCGTCGATAGCCGGTCACCACCTGGACGTGCGCCTGCCGCCCGTACCGGTCGTCGTCAACGGCGACAGCGCACGCCTGGTGCAGGTCTTTGCAAACGTTCTCACCAACGCGGTGAAATTCACTCCTCGTGGTGGCCACATCGGCATCAGTGCCGACGTGGAGGCTCACTACGCGGTGGTCCGCATTCGCGATTCGGGAATCGGCATCTCGCCCGACGTCCTGCCGCGGGTGTTCGACATGTTCCAGCAGGCGCAACCGGATCTGGAGCGATCCACTGGCGGGCTCGGCATCGGGTTGACTCTGGCCCGGCGGTTGGTCGACATGCACGATGGGGCGATCGCCATCAGCAGTCCGGGGACCGGCCAGGGAACGGAAGTCGAAATCCGTTTGCCAATCAGTGCTGCCGCCGGACCGACGACGGTGTCGCTGGAACGGCCTGCAACGGCGCCCGCTCGTGTTCTTCGCGTGCTCATCGTCGAGGACAATGTCGATGCCGGCGAGATGCTGGAACTCGCCGCCGCGCAGCTCGGCCACGAGACGAAGCTGGTTCACGACGGCGCCAGCGCGATTACCGCGACGCAGCAGTTCGCGCCCGACGTCATCTTCCTGGACATCGGCCTGCCGGTGATGAACGGCTACGCGGTGGCGCAGGCGATACGCGCCATGCCGCAGTATCGTCACGTCCACATCGCCGCGGTCACAGGATGGGGACAGGAGGAGGATCGTCGCAAGGCGAGAGAAGCCGGCTGCGACAGCCACTTCACGAAGCCGCTTTTTCCAGCGACGCTGGCGGACCTCCTCACGAAGATCGCGCAAGGTACGCCGGACGGACAGGCCGTGAGCACGCCGCGAACCCGCCTCACGGATTCGGGTAGCGCAGGATGACCGCCGATCCACCACGAAGCGACACACCGAGGCATATATAGTCAGACCGTGAGACTCTCGGCGATTCCCTTGTCGCGTCGTCTCGACCTGTACGTGCTGATCCCGGCGACCGGGCCCGTTCTGCTGTGGCTCCTCGGCGGCCGGGACTTTCTCTTCGACGCTCCGGGGTGGGTCGACACGTTCGGAATGCTCGGTCGCTTCTGGCACTACGCCGAGCAGAACCCGTCGTTCGAAGCGTACAAGACCTCCCGCCTGCCGTGGACCCTGCCCGGGTTCGTCCTGCATCAGCTGTTCGACACGATGACCGCCGAACCGCTCCTTCACATGATCACGCTCGTCGCGTCGGCTATCGGCTTGTACCTGCTGCTGCGCGATTCGCTGAAGGACAAAACCGCTGCCGCGGTCGCGTCTGCGGCCTGGTCCTGCTACACGTGGATTCACGGCGATGGCGGCTGGAACTACCAGGTGGCCGGGGCTAGTGCGTACCACGTGTGGGGACTCTGGGCGATGGTCCGGTCGGCGGCAGCTCCGGTTCCACCAAGCCGCGGTTGGTCGATCGCCGCCGGAGCCTTGTTCGCGTGTGCGGTCCACGCACATATCATGGTCGCCGGTTTCGTTCCGATCGCCGCACTCCTGTATGCGGCGCCGGCAGCCGACACGCCGCGGGTCGCGATAACGCGGATTGTCAACGGCGTCGTGTGGGGGGTCGTGGGCGGCATCGGCCTGACAGCCGTCCTGGTGCTTATCAGCGCCGCCGCCGGAGGCCCGGCGATGTTCTTCACGTCACAGATCGAACAGATGCTGGTTATGAGCAAGGGCAATCGCTGGTTTCGCGAACCGGCGACGTGGATCTATTCGGCGCGCCACCTGATTCTCCCTGCGCTCATCATTGCCGCTGGCGTACTGTGGCTGTTCACCTCGCTGCGTCGAGACGGCAGAACCCAAGCCATGCGTTTTGCCATTGTCTTCGTTTGCCAGAGCGTCCTGGCGTTGGCGCTGATGATCTATCTGCAGTTCGTGGCGCGCCAGACAGCCTTCGACCCGTCGTTCTTTGCGTACCCGTTGTACACCCAGGTCTTCCCGGTGCTCGGAGTGGTCCTGGCATCCTGGCGACCGCAGGTTCGATCGCCGTGGTGGCTCGCGTGCGCGGCCGCGCTCGCCATTGTCGCACCGCTCCTGCTGTTGCTGCCGTCAGCACTGCCGGCATACGCCGCCGGGCTCTATGCCTGGCTCGGGGTGGCGTCCAGGATGACGCTGCTGGTACCGCTGATGATCGGTGCGGTCGCCGTCCTGGTGATGGCCCGGCAGGAACAGCGCTCGCGTATCGCCACATTTGCGGCGGTCTACGGAGTGCTCAATGCCTGGGTCTGCAGGGACCCTGGCCAGTACGGCATCCGAACGCCGGGCGTCAACCGCGATGCGTTGACGGTGATCAGTTCGCTCGATCGCTACACAGCCGCAATCGAGCCATCGCTGTTCGGTATCCGCTACTGGCGTGAGCGAGACGTCGTGCAAGGACCCAATGGGCCGGTCGACCTGTTTCCCGTGTTCGAAAGCTTTATCTCCACACGGCGGCGAAGCCTGCTCACGATGGCCTACGACCGTCAGCAGATCCCGATGGATCAGCTCGAGCGCGGAGATTTGTACGAACAGCGCTGCGTCGGCGTGCTCTCGGCGAAGCAGACGCACGGCGATGTGGTAACTCGAATGACCAGGCGTTTCGAGGACCTTGGGCTTCCGCTGACGACGGTTGGCCGGTACGAGACCAGGAGCGGGCCCGTGTCGGTGGGCGTGACGGTCATGATGCTTCCGACGGCGGGCCCGTGTACGGCATGTGCGCCAACAGATGCCGATATCCAGCGCGATCTGGAGAGACGGGCAGCCGCTGATCGCGCGATCGCAAACCGCGGCCTGTCTCTGCACGTGAACGGCTGCGTCGTATCGCTCGGTGGGAGGACAGAATCGCGCCAGGAGCAGGAGCATGCCCTGGCAATGGCGCGGTCCGCGCCCGGAGTCGTTCGGGTTGACAACGAGATGCTCCTTCGCAACACGGAGCTGGCACAGAAGGTCAAGGCGGCGCTTACCGCCGATGCGTTGATCGGAGGTATCCCGATCTCGGTGGATGCCTTTGGCGACCGCGTGTGGCTGCGCAGCGATCAGACGAATCAGGCCGATCGGACCCGCGCTGTTCGTCGTGGCATCGTCAGTACCTGGTGTGGCACACGTGGAAGACGAAATGAAATAGATCCTTCGTGCCGGGTCGACCCACGCGCCCGCTGTGGACGGACCGCGCTGGGACGACCGGAGAGGGCTGCCGACCGCCGCCTACGGCGGCGCGGGCGGCCGAGAAAGACAAAGCACAAACCGCACACGACATCAGCGGCGGCTTGTGCTTTGCCTTTTTCGGCCGCCCGTATGGCCCGCGCAGCGGGCCGGTCGGCAGCCCGCAGACCCGTCGCACCAGCTCGCCACCGCCCGTTCGTCCCCGTTCCCCCGTTTCCCCGTTTGTGAAAACCGTTGCCTCCGTACTCGCCATACGGATTCACGTTCCCCGGTCACGCTCCCTTTGATCGCGCCTTTTGCGCCATCTCGTGATAGTCCTTCTTGATCCGATCCAGGTCCTTCTCTTCCAGTTCCTCGAGATCAAGGACTTCGTTCCTCGCGTTCCCGATCGCCCTGATGATCTCGTCCAGCTTCACCTGCACGGCTTCGCCGTCCCGGTTCTGGGTCGCCTGAATCAGGAAGACCATCAGGAACGTGACGATCGTCGTGCCGGTGTTGATGACCAGTTGCCAGGTGTCGCTGAACCCGAACACCGGACCCGTGAGCGCCCACACCACCACAACCAGACCAGCCACCATGAATGTCACCGGCCGGCCAGTCGTATGAGCGGTCCACTTGGTGAACCGCGTGAACCAGCTCCGATGTCGGGTGGGCCTCACGACTGTTTCGCCCGCCAGGCCGGGACCGAGATTGCCTCATCCACACGACATCCAGGTGCAATCCAGACTCCCGAATGCGGCGGCTGAGCTGACTGCACCAACAGCTTGGCACCGGTCCAGGGAATCAGCTGTTCAGGCGAAGACCTCGCGCAGCGCGCGCTGGGCGGCGAAGTAGCCGCTCATCCCGTGCACGCCCACGCCCGGAGGTGTCGAGGCCGAGCAGATGTACAGGCCGCGCACCGGCGTGGAGTAGGTCCGCCACGTCGGACGTGTGAACAGCTGCCGCAGGTCCATGACGCCCGCGGCGATGTCGCCACCGACGAAATTCGGATTCCGGGCTTCGATCTCCTCTGAGGTCGTGATCGTTCGCGCAAGGACACGTTCGCGGAAGCCGGGCGCGAATCGCTCGATCTGTCGTTCGATCGGGCCGAGCATGTCTCTCGACGAACGGCTCGGCACATGACAATAGGCCCACAGCACGTGCTTGCCTGCCGGCGCCCGCGTCGGATCGAACATCGTCGGCTGCGTCGCGAGCACGAACGGTCGCTCCGGATGTGTCCCGTTCCAGACCGCGCGTTCACTGGCCGCGATCTCGTCAAGGTTGCCACCGACGTGGACGGTCCCGGCCTGTGCGCACACGGGGTCTCGCCACGGTACCGGCGCATCCAGCGCCCAATCCACCTTGAACACCCCGTTGCCATAGCGGAAGCGCTCGAGCGCACGGCGATACGACGGTGGAAATCGATGGCCGGCCACTCGCAGCAGCGGCAGCGGCGACAGGTCACAGAGCACGGCGCGACATGGCGGTAAATCGTCGACGGATGTGACCGCCGCACCGGTGACGACTTCACCGCCCAGCGAACGCAGATAGCCGGCCATGGCGTCGGCCAGCCGTTGTGCGCCGCCCTTCGGCATCGGCCACCCGGCAACATGGGCCAGCAGAGTGAGCACCAGTCCCACGGCACCGGTGGGGAGCCGGTCGAGCGGCAACATGCTGTGAGCGGCGATGCCGCCGAAGAGTGACTGCGCAGCTTCGGTCCGGAAGGTCCGCGCCATGCGTTCTGCCGACCGGAGCGCCAGCATGCCGAACCGGGCCAGCGCCAACGGATGCTGCGGCCAACGGAGCGGGCCGAGGATCGCAGTGTCGATCTTCGACCAGTTGCCGAGCGCCCCCTCCACCATCGACCGATAGGTCTCGCTGTCGATACCCAGTGATGCGCAGGTCGTGTCGACCGAACGATAGATGCATCCGGCGGCTGACGAATCGAGCGGGTGAGCCACCATGACGGGTGGCTCGATCCATTCCAGACCAAAGCGCGCGAGCGGCAGCGTTCGCAGAAACGGCGAGGCGAGGGCGAAGGGATGAATCGCCGAACAGAGGTCGTGCACGAAGCCCGGCAGCGTGACCTCGGCGGACCGGCAACCACCCCCGAGAGTTGCAGCCGCTTCGAACACCACCACTTGAAGTCCCGCTTGGGCCAGGACGATCGCCGCCGCGAGGCCGTTCGGACCTGAGCCGATCACGACGGCGTCGAGGTTCTCCCTCATCATCCGAGCATAGGTGTTGCTTCGACCGCCTCCGCAAAGGTTGCTCCAGCCGATGGCCGCGTCCAGTTACTGGTACTCACGGTTCGTCTTCGAACGGGCTCTCGGGCTCATCTATCTGGTTGCCTTCCTGAACGCGGCCAACCAGTTCGTCCCTTTGCTCGGCGAACAAGGGCTGGTCCCGTTCACACGGTACGTCCAGTTCGTCCCGTTCAGCAGTTCGCCAAGTCTCTTCTACTTCCTGAGACATGACGGCTGGCTGCGCCTGGCCGCATGGCTGGGTGTCGTCCTCGCCATCGCCGTGGTCACCACGCTTCCTCAGCGCGGCGGCGCGATGTGGGCGGCGGCCGTCTGGGGACTGATGTGGCTGTTGTATCTCTCGTTCGTGAACGTCGGCCAGACGTTCTACGCCTTCGGATGGGAGTCGTTGCTGCTCGAGGCCGGCTTTTTCGCGATCTTTCTCGGCGGTATCGCAACAGCGCCAGGCACGATCCTGAACTGGATCTGGCGATGGATGCTGTTTCGCGTCATGTTCGGCGCCGGGCTGATCAAGGTGCGCGGCGACTCATGCTGGCGCGACCTCACGTGTCTTGACTACTACTTCGAAACCCAGCCGATTCCTAACGCATTGAGCTGGTACTTCCACTGGCTGCCGCACGGGGTGCATCGCGCCGGCGTCGTGTTCAATCACGTGGTCGAACTGGGCGTGCCGTTTCTCTATTTCGCACCACAGCCGGTCGCCGGTATTGCAGCCTTCATCACGATCGTGTTTCAGCTCGTTCTGATCGTGAGCGGGAATCTCTCGTGGCTCAATTGGATCACCATCATCCTCTGCCTGCCGCTGATCGATGATCGATGGTGGACCTGGCTGCCGGTGTCGCCGCCGGAGATTGCAGTGGAGACGCCGGTCCGCCGATGGACGCTGGTGGCCCTCGGGATCGTCACGGCCACCCTGAGCATCAAGCCGGCGCTCAACCTCGTCTCGCCGCAACAGCTCATGAACGCCTCGTTCAACCCGGTCCACCTGGTGAACACGTACGGCGCATTCGGGAGCATCGGCCGTAATCGCACGGAGATCGTGATCGAAGGAACCAGCGATTCCACGATTACATCCGCAACCCGCTGGCAGGCCTACGAGTTCACAGGCAAGCCCGGTGATCCATCGAGACGACCGCCCCAGATCGCGCCATATCACCTGCGCCTCGACTGGTTGATGTGGTTTGCGGCAATGGGTTCTCCCGAACAATACCCGTGGTTCCAGACGCTCCTTGCCAGGTTGCTCGCCGGCGACCGTCAGACCCGCGATCTCCTGCGGTTCGATCCATTTCCAGATCGACCGCCGACCTGGATCAGAGCCTCGTTCTACGAGTATCGCTTCACGACACCGGCAGAGCGACGTCAGAGCGGCCAATGGTGGCACCGTGACCTGGTGGGTTTGTACTGGCCGCCCGTCCGGTTGCACACAAACGGAGCGTCGGACTGACAACCGTCTCTCGTCACCGCCCCGCCGGTCTCGTATGCCTTGTAAAGGCATATAAATGTGACGGACGGTGAATTGACGAATGGACGAATCTACAGATTTACGATTTCAAGTACCCAGCCTTCTCGCAGGACCGGACACGCACAGGAGTTTTGGTATGAAACAGCTCACTCTCACAATGCCGGCACTCGGTTTCATCGTTGCGACGCGGGCAGCGCTTGCGTTCGGCGCGGGCCTGCTCGTCTCGGGGAAACTGCCCAAGGCGCAGCGCCGCGCCATCGGCCTCACGCTGGTCGCGATTGGTGCCGTATCGACGGTTCCGGCCGTCGCGATTGTGAGGCGCCAGTTGAGCGCGTGAGCACGCCGATCACCGGACTTCCAGGATGTTACGCGGTCGGCGACACCCCCCAGAACGCGAGCTCGGTCGCGGCGTTCTGGAGCTTGCGCGCCTGCCATCGATCATCGTCCGACAGCCCCTCGAACGGCCGGTCCGTCTCGGCGAGAAATGCACGCCACCGGTAATGCTGGTACGCCGCCTCGGCGTTGACGGCGTACGCCTGCGCCAGCGCCTTGTCGCCTCTGATGATCACGAAATTCTCGTCGTTGGCAGTCGACGCGCTGCCCGAGAAGTTGTGACTCCCGGTGATGACCACCGCCTGGTCGCTGAACGGATCGATCACCAGCACCTTGCTGTGGATGATCGCGTGACCGACGCCGGCGAGGAACTGCGTCCGCGTCACTTCTGCCGCGAACTGCGACATCGGCAGATGGGCACCTTCCGGTTGGACGATCTCGAGGTGCAGCGGCTTCGACGAGGTGCGATCGATCACGTCGACGTCGGCTTCGCTTTCGTCGTCGCGGCCATTGGGAAGGGTGCTGACGACGCCACGGACGAACAGGTGCGGATTCGCCGTCAGCTTCATGACCGTCGCGAGCACTCCCGTCGCGCCGGGCATGAACATCAGGAAGAGCACACCCTGCTTCGCTTTCTCGACTTCCGCATTCAATGCGTCGAGGTCAGCCTTCTTCTGCGCGCGGGTGAACCAGACGGTCATGTCGCCAGCCTGATGAGGCTGCGAGTTTGACGTGACGAGTTCCGTCGGGAAGGCGCTTTTCGCGTCACGCAGCCGCTGCCACTGCTCGCGATAGATCTGGGCGACGCGATCGTCGGTGATGAGGATGCCGTTGTTCACCTGGGTGCAGAGACCGGTCGGCGCCCAGTTCGTCGATCCTGTCCAGACCTGCTTCGGCTTGCCGTTTCGCACCACGACGAGGAACTTGTTATGACCAAGCGCACCCGGTGAGATGAACCGATCGCGCAGCGCGACATCCACCGTGGCGCGCCGCAACGTCGCCCGCGCCGCCCGGTTTTCGTCGCGGGTCCGCGCATCAGCCGCGGTCTCGGCCGTCTTCTTCTGGATTGAACCGTTCGCCAGTACGACGTGGGCGCGCGGTCCGAGCTTGGCCAGCGCGTCAATCAGTTCGTCGTCGCTGAGTTCGAACAGCGCCGCGAACACGTCGGCACCGGTGGTTGCCGCATCGTCGAGCAGGTGGAGCAGTGTCAGGCGGAGATCGCCGCTCAGAAAGTTCCGGATGACATGCTCGGTCTCTTCGTGCTCGGCGTGCTGAATCTGCTGCTTGAATTGGGCCAGCGTCAGGTGATTGTCGCGGAGGTAGCGCGCCATGAACTGCGACATGACGAACCCCCGGTTGAAGAAGGCCTGACACTTGCTGCCCGGCGGGACCGCACCGAGCGTGATCGGGTCGCTGAAGGGGCTCGCCTGCACGTCCAGGCGCGTCAAGGCAGCGCCGGCAGCGCGACGGACCATCGGGATAACCCGGTACGAGACGGTGTCCCCCGTGTTCGCGCCGTGATCGATCCACGAATAGCGTTGGAACGGCCATTCGGTGGAGGGTTTGCCGTGATCGGCCTCGTCGGGCTGGATGTGTTCGCCGGCAAACCCGATGCGGTTGACGAGCACCTCGGTAACCGTCTTTCCCTTTCGGGTCAGACGACGTTCGATGGCAAAGCCGCGGCAATCGCGAATAGGTTCGAACGAGTTCCAGAACAGCAGCGCGTCGTCCTCGTTGCTGTAGACGCGAAGAGCGGTTGACATCGTGGTGTCCTCGACAAGAGCAAGACCGGGGCAGCGCGACAGCGCCCGATGCCGCCATTGTGCAGCCATTTCGGATACTGTGCGAGAAGGCCTTCCGGCCGCCACGAAGACAGCCATGGACGAGGGACACATGGATCGGCTCCCCTTTTCTTCGCACACCAACGAACCGACGATTCACCGCGTCGGCGAAGGAGCCGTCTGGCTGAAGAGCTGGTTATCGTTGGACGATCAGGTGGCACTCATCGCGCGCTGCCGCACGTTGATGGACGCTGGCGGCTACGTACCTGCCGTTCGCGGCGGCGGCAAGATGCACGTGCGGATGTTGTGCCTCGGGCGGCACTGGAATCCGCTCACGTACCGGTACGAGTCGACTCGGGCGGATCACGATGGTCTTCCAGTACCACCTGTTCCGACGGATTGGGTCGATCTCGCATCGCGGGCGGCCGCAGACGCCGGCTTCGCGTGCACGCCCGACGTCTGCTTGATCAACTTCTACGACAGCGACGGCCGGATGGGTGTGCATCAGGACAAGGACGAGAGCCCGGCGTCGATTGCCGCGGGGTGGCCAGTGGTGTCGCTTTCGGTCGGGGATACGGCGCGCTTCCTCTTCGGCGGGCTGAAGCGGCGCGATCCCGTCGAGTCGCTGCTCCTCGAATCGGGCGATGCATTTGTCTTCGGCGGCGCCGCGCGTCTGCGTTACCACGGCGTGTCGCGCATCCTTCCTGGAACGGCCCCGTCGGAGTTGCATCTCCATGGCCGTTTCAACCTGACATTCCGCCAGTTCTGACCTTGCGGGGCGCGATTGGCGCGCGCTCTCATCGAAAGTAGAGCGGACCTTCACGCGGCGTAGGGGCGGGCCTTCAGGCCCGCCGTTTGCCTATTGCACCAGTGCGACCAGCACGCGGTTCAGCGCGTCGGCGAGCGGTGCTGGCGACGATGATGTCTGCGTCAGTGCTGAGACCGAGCAGAGTACTTGTCCGAGCTGCTGCACCGATGTCGAGGTCGCCGTGGAAGACGTCTGCGGAGCCGGCGAGATGACGCCGGGGAACGTGGAACTGACCGGCGCAGAAGGCACCGAAGTCGCCGAAGCGGCGGACCGCAGATCCGCACCCGGAAAGGTGCTGATCGTGCCGATGCCCGATGACGCTGGCGTCGCCACCGCCGTCGGCGTTGACATCCCCACGGCCGCGGGCATGACGGCGACCCCGGACGTCTGCAGTTGGGATGAGGTGATATCGACACTGGAGCGTCCCAGCCTGACGACCGCCCCGAGCGCGCGGAATGCTGACGGCTCCAGATTCAGGTGGACGCTGTCGCAGGAGCCTGCCCCTGCAGTCACGGCGTTCGGCGCGGCCGAGGGAGCAACCGTCACCGGGATCGCAACTCTGGTGGCAATGTTGCGACCGTTCAGTGACCCCGTCAGGCTTCCGACCGCCACGATCCCGTCACTGGTGGCGAGCGACTCGAAGCGCGTCAACAACAGGGTTCCCTGGAACGAGCCGCCGATGTCAGCTGTTCCCGACACCCCGACTCCAAGCGGTGTCATGCCGCTGGGCTGCTGAGCCCTGATTCCCCCGTGCACGCCGCTCCAAACTACCAGCGTGAACAGCGCGACCAGAAAGGCGACAGGGTGCCGAGTCGTGCTCATGTGATGGTCTCCCTGGGGCACTGCCGGTGCAGACGCGATGCCGCACGTCGCACGCGAGCGCTTCCCCGTTCCGATGAGGTCATCCCCGGCACCACGCCACCTGGCGACGGCGACGGTTTTGCGGTCACCATTGTCTGGATCGCAAACGCAGCCATTCCGCTCATGAGCTGCGGCATCGGAGGTTCCGCCCGTATTCACCGGCGATCGAGTTGAAAGCAAGAGGATGCGCAAGGCGAAGCATTTGCAGCAGCGATCCTGTCCGATGAAGATTGCGCAGGTTGCGCCGCTGTGCGAGCGGGTCCCGCCGCGGCTGTATGGCGGTACAGAGCGAGTCGTTGCCTTCCTCACCGACGAACTGGTGAAACAGGGCCACGAGGTCACCCTGTTCGCAAGCGGCGATTCGGACACGCTCGCGACACTGGCGCCCGTGTGTGAACGCGCCCAGCGGCTCGATGGCCGGAGCGACTTTCTCGCCGAGCACGTGTTGATGGTGGAGCAGGTGGCGAAGCGCGCCGGCGATTTCGACCTGATTCACTTTCACATCTCGCACGTGCACTTCGCGACAGCGCGACGCCTGCCGACACCGCATGTCACCACGTTGCACGGCCGTCTCGACTTGCCGGAGCTGGTGCCGTTGTATCGCGAGTACCGCGATCTGCCGATGGTGTCGATTTCCGACGCCCAGCGTCAGCCGCTGCCCCACGCGGGCTGGGTCGGAACCGTGCACCATGGTCTGCCGTTCGATCTGCTGCGGTTTCAGCCCGAGGCCGGCGACTACCTCGCCTTTGTTGGTCGCATCTCACCGGAGAAACGGGTCGATCGCGCGATCGCGATCGCCACGGCCGCCGGTTGCCCCCTGCGGATCGCAGCAAAGGTGGACGCTGCCGATCGAGAGTATTTCGACCACGACATCCGGCCGTTGCTCGACAATCCACTCATCAATTTCGTCGGCGAGATCGGCGAGGCGGAGAAGGGTGCGTTCGTCGGAGGCGCGCGCGCCCTGCTGTTTCCGATCGACTGGCCGGAGCCCTTCGGCCTCGTCCAAATTGAAGCGCTTGCCTGCGGGACGCCGGTGATTGCCTTCCGAGGTGGCTCAGTGCAGGAGATTCTCGAGCCGGGCGTCACCGGCTTCATCGTCGACTCTGTGGCAGAGGCCGTCGACGCCGTCGGCAGGTTGGATCAGATCAGCCGCCGCACGTGTCGCGAGGTGTTCGAGCGTCGCTTCAGCGTTCAGCGTATGGCCCTCGACTACGTACGCATCTACGAAGCGCTGGCCGGGGTGCCGGCCCGCAACCTTGTCGCCTGACGCATGGCACCGCCAGAAACCGTTCGTCTCGACGAGCAGTTCTACATCGTGGCGGAAGCCGAGCGGTCGGCCATTCCGCTGCGGGTGATGAAGCAGGGCGACAGCTTCGGCGTGTTCGATCAATACGGCGACATCGTCCCGGCCGAAACGAGCGAACAGGGCTTCTATCACGACGGCACACGCTTCCTGTCGCGACTCGAGTTGCTGCTTGGGGCGCGCCGGCCGTTGTTCCTCAGCTCCACCATCAGCGCCGACAACATCGTCCTGGCGGCGGACCTCACCAACCCGGACATCCTGCGCGACAATCGCGTGGCCGTCGCCCGCGGCGAGATTCACATCTTTCGGTCGCGGGTGCTGTCCGAGGGCGGATTCGCCGAGTGCATCCGGATCACGAACCATGCCCTGCAGACGGTTCGGCTGCCGCTGACCGTCCGTACCGACGCCGATTTTGCCGACGTGTTCGAGGTGCGCGGCACGTCGCGAGCCCGGCGCGGCGAGCGACTGTCAGCGACGAGCGGACAGGTCAGCGTGCTCGCGTACCGAGGACTGGACAACGTCGAACGGCGGACGCGATTACGGTGGAATCAACCGCCTGATCGCACGGAGAACGGGGTCGCCACGTTCCTGCTGACGCTCGATCGCCATGCCTCCGTAACACTCGAACTGACCGTCACGTGTGAGATCGCTGACCAGCACACCAGGCCGCGCAGCTACAGCGAGCTGTTGGTCACCAGTCGCGCCGAAGCCCGAGCAGGTGGAGAGCAACGCTGCACGATCACCAGTTCGAATGAGACGTTCAACGCCTGGTGCCGCCGTTCCGCGGCGGACCTGCGGATGATGATCACGGAGACGGCGCATGGGTCCTACCCGTATGCCGGTATCCCATGGTTCAGCACCCCGTTCGGGCGCGACGGGCTGGTGACCGCTCTGGAGCTGTTGTGGGCAGACCCCGCGATCGCCCGCGGGGTGCTGTCGTTCCTGGCCGAGACACAGGCAGTCACCACGCAGGCCGAGCAGGATGCGCAACCCGGGAAGATCATCCACGAGATGCGTCACGGCGAGATGGCGGCGCTGGGCGAGATCCCGTTCGGCCGCTATTACGGCAGCGCCGATGCGACGCCGCTGTTCGTCATGCTCGCGCACGCGTACTTTCGCCGCACCGCTGATCGTGCCTTTCTCGATCGCCTGTGGCCGCATGTCCGTGCGGCGCTCGACTGGATCGGCGGTGAGGCGGATCCCAACCATGATGGGTTCATCGAGTACGCGCGCCAGAGCGAGAACGGACTGGTGCAGCAGGGATGGAAGGACTCGTACGACGCCGTGTTCCACGAGGACGGGCAGCTGGCGACGCCGCCGATTGCCATGGCGGAAATCCAGGGTTACTCGTACGCGGCATGGCTCGGCGCGGCGGAACTCGCCGTCGTCCGCGGCGATGATGCGTCAGCGGAGCGGTGGCGGGGGCAGGCCGAGTCGCTGCGCTCGCGTTTCGACGCCGAGTTCTGGTGCCCCGAGCTGGGAACGTACGCGCTCGCCCTGGATGGCCACAATCGACCCTGCCGCGTGAGATCCTCGAACCCCGGGCATTGCCTGTTTGCGGGGATCGCCAGCGACCAGCACGCGGCCCAAGTCGCGGAAACGCTCCTGGGCCACGACTCCTTCAGCGGCTGGGGGATTCGTACGATTGCGGCCGGGGAAGCAAGATACAACCCGATGTCGTATCACAACGGGTCGGTCTGGCCGCACGACAATGCGCTTGCTGCCGCCGGCCTCGCGCGATACGGGTTTCGCGATCAGGCAGTCCGCGTGACCGATGTGATGTTCGATCTCAGCGCGGACGTGGAGCTTCATCGCCTGCCCGAACTGATCTGCGGATTTCATCGGCGGCCGGGCGAATTTCCTACGCTCTATCCGGTCGCCTGTGCACCGCAGGCCTGGGCCGCCGGCGCGGTGTACATGCTGCTCGGTGCCTGCCTCGGCCTGCGCATTGACGCCGAGGCGCATCGGGTCGTCCTCGACAAACCGCGCCTGCCGACTGGTGTCGAGTGGCTGCGGATTGCGAATCTCACAGTTGGCGACGCGGCAGTCGACATTCTGCTCACGAAAACGCGAAACGACGTCGGCGCGACGGTTCTCCGCCGCACCGGCGACATCGACGTCGTCGAGAACTGATCTGAGGCCACTGGCGGCCAAGCCGCCATCGAACGGCTAACGTGTCCGGTTCCCGGACGCTGTCCGTCCGCAATCGTGCAGCAACAGCTCGCGCCGCGGCAGGAAGTCGCCAGCGATCCTCGGACGGCTGCCGGGCACGCGCTGGTACGTACGCTGCTTGCGCGTCCGCACGATGTTCCAGAGTCTGAGGCCAGATTTGCCGCACGCGATCGATCCGTCTGCCGCGCTGAACAGCGAGTAGTGTTTCCTGATCCGCGAGCGTCCTGCTCGCCAGGATGGCGAGCGTAACCGGCCGCTGCATGTGCTACCGGGTGGTGCAGCTCTTTCGCGCCTCATCGAAGTTGTCGAACAGTCGCGATGCATTCGCACCGGCGAGCGTTTCGAGGCGATGCGGCTGGCCCTTCTCGACGGTGTAACGCGCGACGGCACCCTTCGAGCGGAGGAACTCGGCTTCGCGTTTCATCTCGTCGTGCCACCGATACTCGTCGTTCTCGCCGACGTACATGAACACACACATCTGATCGATTGCCTGCAGCTTGGCCTGGGTCGGCTCCCACATGTAGCCGGGGAACGCCGTTACAGAACGGAAGTATTGCGGGAACGCCGCGGCAACATGGAACGCCGCGATGCCGCCATTCGACGGACCCGCGATGTGGAAGCGACCACCTTCGATCTTGTAGTCGGCCAGCATCTGTTTGAGGAACTCAGGAAAGATGCGGCCGCCATCTTCGAAGAACAGGGCGCCGTCGGGAGCGGCCGGCGCGATGACGATGTAGCCACGTTTTTCGGCCTCGGTGCGAAGGTTTCGGGTCAGGACCGAATCGACGGTGTTCATCGTCTGCGGTCCGCCGCCGAATGCGAGGATCGCAGGGTATGTTCGTGAGGCGTCGTAGCCATTCGGCACCACAACCTTGTAGTGCACCGTGACGTTACCGACTTTCACCGTCTTTTCCGTTAGCTCCGCCTGTGCGGTTCGGCTGGCGAGCAGCGTCGCTGCCAGGAGCGCACAGATGCCGACGACCCGTACGTTGGCGAACGTCATCATGCCAGTCCTCTTCTCAGCACATGCATTTTGCACTCTGCATTCTGCATTCTGAATTCTGAATTCGAGGCCCGCAGCGCCCCGCTATTTGACGTAGAGCGCCGCGAACTCCAGGCGCAGGTCCTCGACCTTCGGCATGTCCACCAGCCGAATATAGCGGTGGTTTGGATTCTTGCGGGCGAAGTCCTGGTGATATTCCTCGGCCGGGTAGAACTTCGGCAGCCGCACCACCTGCGTCGTCATGCGCTCCTTGAATACGTGCGCCGCGGTGAGCTGCTCGATGTACGACTTCGCAATCTCTTCCTGACGGGCGCTGACGGCGAAGACGACGGACCGGTACTGCGGACCTTCGTCCGGCCCCTGGCCACCGCGCTGCGTCGGGTCGTGCGCGACGGAGAAGAAGATCTTCAGCAGGCGACCCATCGAGATCTTCGTCGGGTCGTATCGAATCTCCACCGATTCGGCATGCTTGGTACGGCCGCTCGAGACGTCCTCGTAGTTGGCCTCGCCCGCCGAGCCGCCGGCGTAACCCGATCTCACGTCGACGACGCCGCGGACGTGCTGGAACACCTCCTCCATGCCCCAGAAGCAGCCGCCGGCCAGGACGAGCGTCGCTGCGCCTGCCGTGTGTGCCGCTGGTTCGTCGGCCGCCGGCTCGGGCAACGTCACCCGAGCCGCATTTCCGCTGGCGCCGATCGAGAGTGACAACGCCAACGTGATCGCAACGAAACGACGGCTGTGCATGACTACGGTTTGCGTGGTTTCTGCGCCGCTGAGAGGATCGCGTTCAGCGTCGGGATCTTGTCGGCCGGCGGAGCGTTCGATTTGAACGTGCGGATGTACGAGTAAATGTCCTTGGCCTGCGCGTCGCTCAGCGTCTCGGCCGAGTAGTTCGGCATCGACGTGGACGGCTGGGCCGGTGCCTGGTTCGCCCGTCCCCGCAGGAAGGCAAGGAAGCTCGATTCGGTGGCCAGGTTCGCCGGCCAGTTGGGCACGAAGGCGCGCGCGCCGGTCTCACCGTTGAAGCCGTGACAGCCGTAGCAGGAGTAGTCGTAGTACAGCTGCTTGCCCTTGACGGCGTTACCGGTGACCGGGCTGGTCGGCGCCCTGACAGGGGCGGCATTGGCCGCGCCGCGCCCGCCGGGTGCCGGCGCCTGCGCCATCACGGCCGCGGTGACGACGATCGTCGCCAGTGCGGTCGTTCCAATAATCAGGAATCCTCTGGACATAGTACTCACCGTGGCTGGGTGATGACGTCGATCAGGTACGGCTGCCCCTTCTTGACCGACGCGAGTCCCCGTTTCAGCGCCGGCGCGAGCAGCGCCGGGTTCTCGATCGGTCCTTCGCCAGCCATTCCGTAGGCAGCCGCCATCATCTTGTAGTTGATGAATGGATCCCGCAGCGAGGTGCCGATGTGCCCGCGATCCCCGCCACGGCCGCGAACGCCGCACATGTACTCCACGAACATCAATTCCTGGTGCCAGGCGCGGTTGTTGTGCATCACGGTGAGCATTGGCAGCCGGTGGTGTTGTGCCGTCCACAGGACGCCGGGGGCGTAGTTCAGATCGCCGTCGGTCTGGACGTTGATCACGATCTGATTGCGGCTCCTGGCGGCGAGCGCCGCGCCAACCGAGGCAGGAGCGCCGTAGCCCATGCCGCCTGCGCCCTGGCCGCCCAGATAGCTGTACGGCTTGTCGTGATCCCAGAGCTGCGCGTTGTGTCCACCCGAGAAATTGGACGGCGATGAGAGGATCCAATCTTCGTTGACGATGAGCGGCCAGAGTTCGGCGTAAATACGTGCGGTCGCGATGGGACTGCCGTCCCAGCCGGCCTTCTTCTGATCGAGCGCCATCGTCAACGCCGTGATCCGTGCCGTCTGATTCGCGTCGGCGTGTTTTGCGGCCCGCTCCTGGATCAGGCGCTGCTTGTCCGGCGACATCTGCTTCCGCACTTCGTCGATGATCGCCGGCAGGCTGGCTTCGGCGTCCACGTCGATCGTGCGCGTCGGCTGGGCCGCCCCGCCACGGCCGCCCCGTCCCCCGCGGCCGCCGCCGCCACCGGCGCGGCTGACGCCTGGCGCGATTCCGCCGAATCCGATGTTCGTGACATCGCGTGCCAGCAGCGTCTGCAGCCCCGGGCCGACCAGCGCGACGCTTCCGCCACCCTGCTCGAGCCCGAGTGTGTAGTCGTAGTTGGTGTCGGCGCCAGGTCCGCACAGCGGATGACGCTGCGGGAAGCTCATTGGTCCTTGAGTGGCGGCCGTGCTCGTCGACGCGCCGACCAGCTCGGCGAGCGTCACGGCATTCTTGACGCCTTCAGGAGTCCGCAGCCGGCCGACGGCGATGCGTGGATTCTGCGCATCGAGCAGCGACTTGGCAATTTCGCGCGCCGCGGTTGTATCGACACCGGTGATCTTCGGCGCCTGGTGTTTCGGCACCGCGAGGTTGCCGGCCTCTTCCTTCTGCAGATCGATGTCGACGACCACCATCGTCGGTCCGCATGGCGGAGTGATCGCTTCGTTGTAGGCGCGCTGGATGGCGGTCAGCGACTCGTCGAGCGTCTTCGGCTGCGCGTCCCACTTCGTGTAGCTGCGGACCATCCCGGCCATGTCGTTGGCCGAGTGCGCGGCGATGAAGCCCAGGTCACGACCGGCGAGGAGGAGCGCCGGCGTGCGGTCGTAGTACGCCTGATAGATCGACATCGCAGCGTGCTGCACGCCGATCGTCCCGTGCAGGAGCGCACACATCGGTTTCCCGGTGGCCTTGCCGTAGCCGTGCGCCATCGTCACCGCCGACTCCTCGTGCAGAGCGGTGATGAACTCCGGCAAGACGTTCGGAGGCTGACCGTAGTTGATGAGGGATTCCTGCAGGCCCTCGAAGCTCGACCCGGGGTTCGCCGCAACGTATTCGATCCCGAGATCGCGCAGCACCTGCACCATGAGATCGGAGCCTGGCCGGACCGCCGCGCGCTTGTTCCCGGACGGTTGGACGTTGCCGCTATCGCGCGCGACCTGTTGCGGCGTTGGCGGCGGAGCGGCGCCATCTCCGGCGGGGGCCGCGGCGCCGCCTTCCTGCGCACGGGCATCGGCGTTGTCGCCAAGGCCGGCGAGGATACCTCCGGCCGCCGCCGTGCCAGCGGCCGCGCTCGCGGCATTCCTGAAGAATTTACGGCGATCGATGGCTCGCTTCGATGGTGTCTTCATCGTCTTCGCCTTCCATATTTCTGCGTCGTGAAACGCCTGCGCCCCTAATGCCTGCGGCAGGCCGCCAGGCGCCCGACCGGGACGACGCCCCGCTCGACATGCCCGGCGCGTACGCGACACAAACTAATCCAGTCCGGGCCCGACTGCACCTGAAGAATTTCTGGCCGGGGGAGCCCCTCTCAGACGGCGTGCGACGCGGCCCACTGCGATCGACCCGGTGAAGACCGTTCTGAGCGGGACGATGCCGCCGAGGCGGTAGTCAGCGAGGGCGGCGAGACCGACCGACGCCATGCATCCGCACTGCGTGCAGTCCGGGGCGCCGCCGTACTGACATGGCGTGATGACCTTGTTCAGGTCGGCGGAGAGGCAGTCGGTCGTCCTGGCGAAGATGCACGCCTCCGGGTTTTCCGGCGGATTCAGGTAGCCCTGCACCACCGGCGGAATCATGTCGTTCAGCTTGGGCGTCGTCCTGTGGAGCGCGGCGATTTCCTCGACCAGCAATTCGCGATCGGCCCGCCGCAGCCGCTCGGGCGAGTCTTCCCCCTGTTGCGGCGTGTAGAGGCTGAACCAGATCCGCTTCACATCCGGATTGGCGGACCAGACGCGCGTGAACTCGGTGACGTAGCCGGTCCTGGCCTGCTGGCGTGTCAGCGTGCAGTGCACAGTGATCTGTTGTCCACTGATGTGCTTGAGGATGCGCTCGTACGTGGCCGGAGTCCGTCGGATGTCGTGCTCGGGCTGCAAGCCGTCGATCGACACGACGATTTGCAGCTTCGGAATCGTCGCCCATGCCGCCGGAATTGGACGGACCGCGCTCGTGACTACTTGCGTGTGCACACCCATGGTCGAGAGTTGCGGCAGCAGGACATCGAGCTCACGGTAACGAACGAGCGGTTCGCCACCGACGATCGAGAGATGCACCGGCTTTCGCTCGCGCACCACCCGCAGCAGGTTGTCGATCAATTCCGCGCCTTTGAAGTCGGCCAGCTCGCGCAACACCACGCCGCCGCCGAGGTGCGTGTCACCGTAGGCGTAGCATCCCGGACACCGCAACGGACATTCGCGGGTGATCTCGATCGAGAGGTTCGGAGAGTACCCGGTGAGTATTCCCTTCCATGCCCGCAGTACCGCTTGACGTTCCACGCTGACGCGCCTTTCTGATCACGCTGGCAACCGGCCAGCGGCCGGATTACGACTTCGACGACGAGCCCGTCTGGTCTTGCTGACGCGGTCGCGAAGAAGTTCTTCTCCTTGGTGTCCATCACTGCCAAGGAGCCTTCATGCTTTCGCAGCGGGAAGATGAGGACGCCGACGCCGGATCAGCCGCGTGGATGCAGTTGGTCGGTGAGTGGCGCGCCCGGGGGTCCCCGCCCGAGAACGTTCGTCGTGAACACGGCAGGTCTCCTGGCTTACGGGTCAACGCGTATTCGCTTGGCCTTCCCGGTGACGAACCACCAGTGACGCTGCTGCGCGAATCGCTCGCCGCTTACAGTTGCGGAGTCAGCTCCGGAATGGTCGCCCGTGGCGACGCACCGGATTCCCTCTTTCGCTCGACCAGAGGTCGATAACCGTGATCGGCCATATGTAGCGTGTATCGTTGGCCCATGTCAATTACTGGTATCGCTTTCGGAGAGAACAGGCGGTGTGCGTAGGCGCACCTCGCGACGCCAGCCCGGCAGGAGAACGCTGGATTGGCCCCGCTGTTGCGACGCACAACGAGTCGTGATTTCACCCCACCGATAACGAGATGCCCTCTTCTCCGAAACTGTCTCGCCCACAAGTCCTGCGCATCCCGGCCAAGGGAACAGCGCTGCTGCTTATCGACGTGATCAATGACCTCGCTTTCCCAGGATCGGAGCCGCTCATTGACCAGGCGGGGCAGATGGCGATTGCCCTGGCGAAGTTGAAGCAACGCGCGGCACGTGCGGGGGTGGCGATCGTCTACGTCAACGACAACTTCGGCCAATGGCGGTCAGACTTCCGGCAAACGGTCGCGCACTGCACCTCGAAAGGGTCACCGGGTCGTGCCGTGTCGAACCGGCTGAAGCCGAGTGAGCGCGACTATTTCGTCTTGAAGCCCAAACACTCTGGCTTCTACGACACCACGCTCGAGACGTTGCTCGACAGCCTCAAGATCACGCGGGTCATCGTCGCCGGGATGGCCGGGAACATCTGCGTCCTGTTTACCGCCAACGATGCCTACATGCGCGGCTTGCGGATTTACGCGCCGTCCGACTGCATCGTCTCCAACACCGCTGAAGACAATGAACATGCGTTGCGGCAGATTGAGCTCGTACTCAAGGGGCGCACGCAGCCGTCGCATCTGATCCGCTTCACGCGCTAACTCGAACGGAACCGCCCTTGCACGTCGGGGAGCATGGATACGAATCGTCAATTTGCCATCATTACCGGCGCGTCGACCGGCATCGGGTTCGAGCTGGCGAAGCTGTGTGCGCAGAATGGGTACGACCTGCTGGTTGCCGCAGATGATCCCGCCATTCATCAGGCAGCCGAGAGCTTTCGCGCGCTCGGCGCAGGAGTGACTGTCGTTCAGGCTGATCTCGCCACCATCGAAGGCGTCGACGAGCTCTACCGCGCGGCGGCAGGGCGACGCGTCGATGCGCTCCTGGCCAATGCCGGTCACGGACTCGGCAAGGCCTTCCTGGATCAGGACTTCGATGCAGCGCGTCACGTGATCGACACGAACATCACCGGCACGATTTACCTGATACACAAAGTCGGACGTGATATGCGGACAGCGAACGCGGGACGCATCCTTATCACCGGTTCGATCGCCGGCTTCATGCCCGGAGCGTTCCAAGCGGTCTACAACGGCACCAAGGCCTTCATCGACTCCTTTTCGTTCGCGCTGCGGAACGAGCTGAAGGATACGAATATTACGGTCACCTGCCTCATGCCCGGCCCGACCGAAACGGAGTTCTTCGAGCGGGCCGACCTCATGGATACGAAAGTCGGCGTGGACGAGAAAGATGATCCCGCCGTGGTGGCCAGGGATGGCTTCGAGGCCATGCAGGCCGGCAAGGCGGATGTCGTAAGCGGGTGGAAGAACAAGATCCAATCGAGCGTCGCCAACGTCACCCCGAACGAGATGCTCGCAGAGCAGCACCGCAAGATGACCGAGCCCGGCTCGGCCAAGAACGCAAAGAAGGCGAGCTGACGCTCGCATCAGGAGGCAGAGGATGGCCACAGTCGATTCGTTGAAGAGCCTGCTCGTCGAGCAGATCAAGGACATGTATGACGCCGAGAAGCGCCTGACCAAGGCGATCCCGAAGCTCGCGAAGGCGTCGACCAACGAGGACTTGATCAGCGCGCTCGAAGAGCACCTGGGCGAGACCCAGAACCATGTGTCACGCCTGGAACAGGTGTTCGAACTGCTGGAGGAGCGCGCCAAGGCGAAGCCGTGCAAGGCGATGCAGGGGCTCATCGAAGAAGGCGACGAGCACGCGAAGGAAGACTATGACGACGACGATCTTCGCGACGCGATGATCATCGGCTCGGCGCAGCGTGTCGAACACTATGAGATCGCCGCCTACGGCACTGCCATCGCACATGCGCGTTTGCTCGAGCTGGACGACGTCGTCGAGTTGCTGGAACAGACGCTTGGTGAAGAAAAGGCTGCCGACGAGAAGCTGACCGAGATCGCCGAAAGCGTCGTCAACGTCGAGGCTGCGCAGGGCGAGGACGAAGAGGAGGAAGCTGAGGCAGCGCCGGCGGGGCGAGCTGGTCGCGCGCCGCGGGGATCGCAAGCCCGCGCCATGTCGGCCGATCGCGGTCGCAGCGGAGCGCGTTCAGGCTCCGGTTCGCGGAAGTCCAGCCGATAGGTGACGCGCAGGGGCCCGCGTCAGGCGGGCCTCTGCCGTGACGTGGTCAGAAATGCACCCGGGCCCCGATCCAGCCGCGGATCGGAGCGCCTGGCGCGAGGAACGTCGTGTGCCGGAGGGGAAACTCGCCGTTGACGGCGGGAAAAGGTCTGGCGATGAACGTGCCGGCGCTGGTGAATCCCGCCGGTCCAAGCTGAGCACCGGTCGAGTACGTCTGATCGAACAGGTTGTCGATCTGTCCAATCGCCTGGAGCCATGAGGTCAGGCCGATGCGGGCGCCGAGGTTCACGATCGCGTAGGGAGCCGACGTGCCCTCCCCGAGGTAGTAGGTCCCGTCCGGTTGATGCTCGTTGTTCTCGTTGCCCCGGGCCCATGAGCGCCCGACGGCGAGCAGATCAAGGTTGATGTCGATCCGGCGGCTGATCTCGATTTCTCCGTGCGCCTTGAACATGTGCGCCGGCGTCAGCGGCAGCCGATCACCAGGTTCGATCGCGATGGATCCTTCGAGCCCACGCCCCTCGCTGTTGCTGCTGTTGTTTCCGCCGTTGAGCGTTTCGCGTGTCTCGAACGTGGAGTGGATGTAGGTGTAGCCACCGCCGACCGTGACCCGTCCGAGTCGTGCCTGCGCGCCGAGTTCCAGTCCCTGACGCAGCGTCTCCCCGAAGTTGCGAAAGTAGCCGAACCCGGTCTGCTCGGAGGTCACGAAGAGGATGTCGTCGCTGTTGGCGGCACGGAAGAAACCGCCGTTCCAGGCGACGTTCCGATGCAACCCACGGACGCCGGCTTCGAGGCTGCGGGTCACGACCGGGTCTAGTGGAGGGTCGCCCGCCATGGCGTTGGGCAGCTTGCACGGGACGTCGGGATTGGCGCATCCCAGCTCGATCGACGAAGGTGCGCGGCTGCCTTCGCTGTATCCGCCATAGACGTTCACGCCTTTGGCTACATCGATCGTCACGCCGGCGGCGGGGTTGAAGCGGCCGAATGAGTGATCGCCGGTCAGCGACTCGTCGTCCCCCTCAGGGTGAATCTGATCGACGTTGTGCACCGTCGACCGGTTGTAGCGACCGGAGACAGTGACGTGAGTGCGTGAGCCGATCGGCAGCGTGTCGGCCGCGTACGCGCTCCAGGTGGTGACCGTGCCGTGCAGGTCGACGCGCGTGTCGAACGGCTCGTTGTCAACCTCGCCGCTGCTCACGCCGTCGGCAAACGCACCGGTTCCGCTCACGCCGCGATCCGGAGTCAGATAGCCGAGCTCGGTCGACTGGGCGAACCGCGTACCGCTGCGATCGAACGCGGTGCCGGCCGTGAACAGGTTGACCGCGGCACCGATCGCGCGTCGATGCGTGATCTGCGCCGAGAGACCGCCGTTGTTCTGCCTGCTGTTCGTGCGATTGATCAGCCCGTTGCACTGCTTCCCCGGCTCATCCTCGAGGAGGACGTTGGCAATGCAGCGGTAGTAAGGAAACGGTGTGTTGCTCGCGTCGAGACCGCTGGCCGGCACGTCCGTGTAGCCGGCTGCGGCAAGCGCGGCGCGTTCGGCCGCGGTGGGCTGATAGATCGACTGATCGAGCGAATCCTCGTTCAGATCGCCGTTCAGCGTGTGCGTGTCGATGCGGCGGAAGTAGCCGTTGGCGACCAGCGCCAGAGTGGGGGTCAGACTCCGGCTATATGTTGTATTGAATAGGACCGCCGTGTTGTCCGTCGTGTCCGGCTTGGTGTAGAAGCTGTCGTAATCGCTCTGGAGAAGCTGCACGTCCTGGAATCCGTTGCCGGTCAACGAGTCGTTCGCGTACGAGACGGTGCCCGTCAACCCGCGCCACCCGAGCTTGCCGAAGATCTGCCCGATGTCGGACGGCGACGCGTCGCGCCACCCGTCCTCGGCGAACAGGCTGCCCGCGACATACCACTCCAACCCTGAGGATTCGCTCACGCCGCCGTGTTCGAATTCCACCGCCCTTCGCGCGTCGCTGCCGTAGCTCGCCTGCACGGTGGTGCCACGCGACATCGCGCCCGTCTTGGTCTGCAACGACATGGCGCCGCCCAGTGTGTTCAGGCCGAATACCGGGTTCGATCCCGGGATCAGCGTCGTCGATGCAATCGCCAGCCGGGGAATCAGATCCCAGCTGACGACGTCGCCGAAGGGCTGGTTCATGCGCACGCCATCCATGTAGACCGAGAGGCCCTGCGGCGTGCCGAGCAGCGGCGAGGCCGTGTAGCCGCGATAGTTCACGTCAGGCTGGAACGGATTGTTCTGCGATTCGGTGATGTAGACGCTGGTGAGTCGCCGGTTGAGGAAGTCGGCGACCGTCAGCGCACCGCTTCGATCGATGTCGCGGCTTGTCGCCGTCTGCACCGGCGCGGGCACCTGATCGGTCGGAACCTCGACTCCGGGCAGCGGCGTCGTGCCCACCACCGTGACCGTGAAGTCGGTCGAGCCTGGAGGCAGTTGCGGCGCCTGTGCCAGAGCTGCAGCCGGCAGCGAAACGAAGAGTGCGAACGTGAGCGCCCGACTGATCAAGTGATGGTCTCTATCTGGGATATCCCCGTAGCCGGCGCTGCGTTCAGCTGATGCTCCCGACGGTTCCCGCGTCCGCGCCTGCCTGTGCGTAGAATGGCTGGCGTCTTCCGCAGACGCAAGTCCTGGCCGATCATGGGCGTCCAGGCTGCAGCGTGTTGTTCGCATGACCTGGAAGAGGGTTCGATTCGAAGCTGACGCGCGGTTCAGTTATGCCGATTTACGAGTACCAGTGCAGCAGGTGTGGCGGGACGCTGGAGGTGATTCACGGTGTGACCGCCCTGCCGCCGGACATCCATGAAGGATGCGGTGGATGCCTGGAGCGGCTCACGTCGGTTCCGGCGACCAGAGTGAGGGATGGCGCCAGTCCCGTCGGCACGCCGCACACGTCGATGCTGCGGTTCCAGGAGAACGAGCGGATTACTGCCGACAAGAAGAAGCGTTCTCCGTAGAGGCGGCCTTCAGGCTCGCCGCTTCTGCCGCTTTCTCGCGCGGCGAAAATGCACAGCGCGCCCGCGAAGGAATGCGACATCGTGTATCAGCGGTCCGGTGGCGGGCCTGAAGGGCCGCGCTGCGGCAGGTCTCTACAGGCGGCCCTCTACATGCGGGCCTGGACGCCTGCGAACGCGAACCGACCGATCAGAAAGGACGTTCATGCGCGCTCTGTGCGTTGTGCTTTCGCTGCTGCTGGCGACTGCAGTCGTGGCGGCCGGGCCCAAATTCCGGTCGGTGTGGAAGGCGCCGGATATCTCCAGCCTGAACTTCGTCGGCAAGACCGTCGCCGCGCTGGTGATCACCGACAGCCAGTCCCTGCAGGTCTCGGCCGAGGAGAAACTGGTCAGCGAGCTGATGGGTCTGGGCGTGAACGCCATCGCCACCTACCGCATCGTCCCCCGCGAAGAACTGAAGAGTGCCGAGAAGGCCAAAGGATGGTACGACCGGCGCGGCATCCAGGGTGTCGTGGCGGTTCGGCCGCTCGCCGAAGAGAAGGAGCGGACAGCGCCGGTCGTGTTCGCCTCGGGCTATGACACGTCGTTCTGGGGGTATTACGGCTACGGCTGGAGCACCGTCTATGCGGTGCCGGTCGGATCGCGTGTAACGACGACCATCGTGGTCGAAACGCTGGTCTACGACGCGACTCGGGATCGCCTGGCGTGGAGAGCCACCAGCGAAACCAGGGATCCCAAGGATCTCCAGCGCTTCATGACCGACCTGGTATCGGGGACGGTCAAGGAAATGAAGAAGATGAAGCTGGTGGGGAAGCCCTGAGCATGCGGATCCTGTGGCGGCCAGCCGCGTTGGTGATCGCCGTCCTCGCGACGGGCGGGGTGACGATCGCGCAGGATCAATCTCCGCGTAACGATCTGCCGCAACCTTACCAGACGTCCCGAAGCTGGGGTCGGTTGCCGGCCGGGATGACGTGGCCGGCGGTTACCGCCATCGAACCGGCGCCGGACGGCAGTATCTACGTCATCGAGCGCTGCTTCCAGAACTCGTGCGAGGGACGCCGCGAGCCGCCCATCCTGAAGTACGACGCGAACGGCCGCTTACTCAAAGCCTTCGGTGAGGGGCTGTTTGTTTTTCCGCATGGCGCGACCGTCGATCGTGACGGCAACCTCTGGGTCACCGACGCGCGCGGCGCCAACGGGAAAGGACATCAGGTCTTCAAGTTCGATTCGACGGGCACGGTCGTGATGACGCTCGGCACGGCGGGCCAGAGCGGCTCCACTCCCGGTCTGTTCGATCAGCCTACCGACGTGGTCGTGGCGCCCGACGGAGATATCTTCGTCACCGACAGCCATCGCGACGGCAAGAACAATCGCGTCGTCAAGTTCCGGCGCGACGGGACCTACGTCACCGAGTGGGGACGCAAGGGCACGAAGCCGGGTGAGATGAGCGAGCCGCACACCATCGCCATGGACTCGCAGGGACGGCTGTTCGTCGGCGACCGGGAGAACAACCGGATCCAGATCTTCGATCAGAACGGACGATACCTCGCCGAATGGCGCCAGTTCGGACGGCCCAGCGGCATCTTCATCACCCGCGACGACACGATCTATGTCGCCGACTCCGAGTCCGGCCCTGACACCGGCGCCCACGAGCTGATGGGGATCCGCAAAGGTATCCGTATCGGCAGCGCCAAGACCGGTGAGGTCACTGCCTTCATCGAGGACATGGAGTCGACGCGGGCCGATCATTCCGGTGCCGAAGGCGTCGGGGTCGACGCCAACGGCAACGTCTACGGCGCGGTGGTTCGTCGACAGATGCTCGAACGTCACACGCTTAGTCGCTGATTGGCTGGTCATCGGCACTGAGCCGCGGCGGCTCGTTTCTTCGAGTGGGATCGCGTGCAGAGGAGCGGATCAACACAGAGAAGCGGAGAAGCGGAGTTGAGCAGAGTTTCTACGGGTTGATATTGTCTTCGCGGTCGTTGACTTGCGCGTCCGGACAGGTAGCACCTGCCTGGTGGACTGGCAGTGCGTGGTCACCGGCCTTCAGTTCAACGACGATCAGGCCTTCGATGATCCTGTCAGTAAAGCTCCTTCGCACAAGCCAGCCTGACCGATCAAAGAACCAACTCCGCTCGTCTTCGCTCCTCGGGCACCGCGCCTGCCGGCAGAGGAGCGGATCAACACAGAGAAGCGGAGAAGCGGAGTTGAGGCAGAGTTTCTACGGGTTGATATCGTCTTCGCGGCGCATTGAATGCGCGTCCGGATAGGTAGCGCTTGCCTGGTTACTGGCAGTGCGTGGTCAACGGCCTTCAGTTCAACGACGATCAGGCCTTCGATGATCCTGTCAGTAGAGCTCCTTCGCACAAGCCAGCCTGACCGATCAAAGAACCAGCTCCGCTCGTCTCCGCTCCTCCGGCACCGCGCCTGTCGGCAGAGGAGCGGATCAACACAGAGAAGCGGAGAAGCGGAGTTGAGCAGAGTTTCTACGGGTTGATATCGTCTTTACAGTCGTTGAATTGCGCGTCCGGACAGGTAGCACCTGCCTGGTGGACTGGCAGTGCGTGGACAACGACCTTCAGTTCAACGACGATCAGGCCTTCGATGATCCTGTCAGTAAAGCTCCTGCGCACAAGCCAGCCTGACCGATCAAAGAACCAACTCCGCTCGTCTCCGCTCCTCCGCTCGCTCCGTGTTGACCCGCTCCTTCGCCCCCTCCGCTCCTCCGGCACCGCGCCTGCCGGCAGAGGACCGGATCAACACAGAGGAGCGGAGAAGCGGAGGCGAGCGGAGTTCTAAGGTGTGATGTCGATCTCACTGCCGATGAATTGCCGTCGTCCGGGATTGACGAATCGCTTTACTCCGTCAGTCAGCTTTGCGACGTTGAAGTTGATCAACAGCCCGAGGGGACAGTCAGTCAGCCTCAGATAGGTGAGAACCTGCGCCTCGTATACTGGCAGCACGTGGTCAACGGCTTTCAGTTCAACGACGATCAGGCCTTCGACGATGAGATCGATCCGGTAGAAGGACGGGAGGGTGTCGCCCTTGTAGACGATCGGGATCGATCGCTGGCGCTCGACGTGCAGGCCGCGCGCGTTGAGCTCGCGGTGCACACAGGTCGCATAGATCGATTCGAGAAGCTTCGGCCCGAGCTCACGGTGGACCTCGATGTGAGCGCCAATGATTTCTCGAGTGAGAACGTTGATGTTGGCGGTAGCGCGCATGCCGTGTGCTGAGCAATAAGCACGCCGCGCCAAAGTCCCCGCCAAGCATCTGATTCACGGTGAAGCCGGCAATCTCTGCGTACACCGCGAGGCTAAATCGATCAAAAAGATCCACTGCGCCAGCCGAGGAGCGGATCAACACAGAGGAGCGGAGAAGCGGAGTTGAGCAGAGTATCCAAGTGTAGAGATCCGTCCTCGCGGTCGTTGAACCTCGCGTCCGGATAGGTAGCACCTGCCTGGTGGACATGGTAGTGCGTGGTCACCGACCTTAGTTTAAGGACGGTCAGGCCTTCGACGATCTGCTCAGTAAGGCCTCTGCGCACGCGCCAGCCTAACCGGTCAAAGAACCAACTCCGCTCGTCTCCGCTGCTCCGCTCCTCTGTGTTGATCCGCTCCTTCGCCCCCTCCGCTCCTCCGGCACCGCGCCTGTCGGCCGAGGAGCGGATCAACACAGAGGAGCGGAGAAGCGGAGTTGAGCAGAGTATCTAAGTGTAGAGATCGTCCTCGCGGTCGTTGAACCGCGCGTCCAGATAGGTGGCACCTGCCTGGTGGACTGGCACGCGTGGTCACCGACCTTAATTTAGTTCAACGACGATCAGGCCTTCGACGATCTTCTCAGGAAGGCCTCTGCGCACGCGCCAGCCTAACCGGTCAAAGAACCAACTCCGCTCGTCTCCGCTCCTCCGCTCGCTCCGTGTTGATCCGCTCCTTCGCCCCCTCCGCTCCTCCGGCACCGCGCCCGTCGGCAGAGGAGCGGATCAACACAGAGGAGCGGAGAAGCGGAGTTGAGCAGAGCATCCAAGTGTAGAAATCGTCCTCGCGGTCGTTGCACCGCGCGTCCGGATAGGTAGCACCTGCCTGGTGGACTGGTAGTGTGGTCACCGACCTTAGTTCAACGACGATCAGACCTTCGACGATCTTCTCAGGAAGGCCTCTGCGCACACGCCAGCCTAACCGGTCAAAGAACCAACTCCGCTCGTCTCCGCTGCTCCGCTCGTTCCGTGTTGATCCGCTCCTTCGCCCCCTCCGCTCCTCCGGCACCGCGCCTGTCGGCAGAGGAGCGGATCAACACAGAGGAGCGGAGAAGCGGAGTTGAGCAGAGTATCCAAGTGTAGAAATCGTCCTCGCGGTCGTTGCACCGCGCGTCCGGATAGGTAGCACCTGCGTGGTGTACGTGCAGTGCGTGGTCACGGCCTTCAGTTCAACGACGATCAGGCCTTCGATGATCCTGTCAGTAAAGCTCCTTCGCACAAGCCAGTCTGACTGATCAAAGAACCAACTCCGCTCGTCTCCGCTCCTCCGCTCGCTCCGTGTTGATCCGCTCCTTCGCCCCCTCCGCTCCTCCGGCACCGCGCCTGTCGGCGGAGGAGCGGATCAACACAGAGGAGCGGAGAAGCGGAGTTCAGCAGAGTATCTAAGTGTAGAGATCGTCCTCGCGGTCGTTGCACCGCGCGTCCGGATAGGTAGCACCTGCCTGGTGGACTGGCAGTGCGTGGTCACCGACCTTAGTTCAACGACGATCAGGCCGTCGACGATCTGCTCAGGAAGGCCTCTGCGCACACGCCAGCCTAACCGGTCAAAGAACCAACTCCGCTCGTCTCCGCTGCTCCGCTCCTCCGTGTTAATCCGCTCCTCCGCCCTCTCCGCGCCTCCGGCACGGTCCTGAGCGTCGTGAGGAGCAGCTTTAACGGTATAGTCGCTGCGCGTGCCGGAGGCACTCCTCAACCATGCAGCACGAACGCTGGCACACCATCGACAGCCTGTATCACGGGGCGCGTGCACTCCCCGTCGACAAGCGAGCCGCGTTCGTCGCTGACGCCTGCGGCGAGGATGCGTCGCTCGCGCATGAGGTGTTGTCTCTGCTGGCGCAGCCGGTCTCCGCACCGGGAGTGCTCGATGGGCGAGTACCGATACCCGAGCGGCGGATCGAACCATCGATGGTCGGACACCACATCGGCCCGTATGAAATTGTCGCTCCGCTCGGTGCGGGCGGTATGGGCGAGGTCTATCGCGCCCGCGACGCGCGGCTGGGCCGGGAGGTCGCGATCAAGGTGCTCCCGCGTGAATTCACCGATGACGGCGAGCGCCTTGCGCGGTTCGAACGGGAGGCACGCATTCTCGCTTCGCTCAATCATCCCCACATTGGTGCCATCTACGGTGTCGAGGAATACGTCCGTGCCGATGGGGTCCGCGCCGGCGCGCTGATCCTCGAGCTGGTCGGCGGTGCCGCGCTTGCCGATCGCATCGCCCGCGGGCCGCTCGAGATGCGCCAGGCGTTGACACTGGCCGTCCAGATCGCGGAAGCGCTCGAAGCGGCGCACGACAAGGGCATCGTTCACCGCGACCTCAAGCCGGCGAACATCACGGTGACGCCCGAGGGGAGCGCGAAAGTCCTCGACTTCGGTCTGGCGAAATCGGATGTCGCCGGAACTCCGGTGACGACTCAGGCGGAGACCATCGGCCATACCCGCGACGGGGCGATTCTCGGCACCGCGACGTACATGAGTCCGGAACAGGCTCGTGGATTGGCCGTCGACAAGCGAACCGACATCTGGGCGTTCGGATGCGTACTGCACGAGATGCTCACCGGCTATCCCGCGTTTCCGGGCACGACAGTCTCGGACACGATTGCCGCGATCCTCGAGCGCGAGCCGGCATTCGAGGCACTGCCGGCGGGAACGCATCCGAGTATCCGGCGTTTGCTGGCGCGGTGCCTCACGAAGGACTGCGGCCGCCGGCTGCGCGATATCGGCGAGGCGCGCATCGTCATCGAGGACACGCTGAGCGGAGCAGCCCCGGCCGAGAAGGCCGTTACCGGAGAGCGCAGCGTCACGCGGCGCACAGCCGTCAGCGCCTTGCTTGGTGCGGCCGCCGGCGTCGCCGGGATGCGGTTGTGGTGGCCGGATGCTCCGCGACCGCCGTTCGAAACGCGTTTCGAGATCACCACTCCGGCAACCCCGAACTTCACCTCGATGCAGATCTCTCCCGACGGCCGCATGCTCGCGTTCGCTGCCGGAGAGGGCGAGGCGTCGCGTTTGTCGCTCCTGAGGTTGAACACGACGACGGCGAAGCCGCTGATGGCGACGGAGGGCGCGCGGTTTCCGTTCTGGTCACCCGACGGGCGGTCGATCGGCTTTTTCGCGGAGGGGAAACTCAAGCGCGTCGACGTGGAGAGTGGCTCCATACGGACGCTGGCTGATGCAGGAGATCCGAGGGGAGGTGCCTGGAACCGCGACGACACGATTTTGTTTACGCCGTATCCCGGCAGCCGGATCCGGCAGGTCACCGCCAGCGGCGAACCGCTGTCCATCGCAAATGGTGACGACATCATCGACCGACGCTTCCCGCAGTTCCTGCCGGACGGCCGTCACTATCTGTATTACGGCACGGGCACTGACGCCGGGATTTTCATCGGCCAACTCGGGACCGTGGATACACACCGGCTTCTCGAGGCCGACGCCGCCGTGTATGCCCCTGGCGGTTTTCTCCTCTTCATGCATCAGGGGACGCTGTATGGCCAACCTTTCAATCTCGCGGCACTGCAGCTGGCAGACAAGCCGCTCGTCATTGCGCAGCAAATTGCCACCGCGAGCATTCGCGGCGTGGCGGCGATGTCGGCGTCACCGGCCGGTCCGATCGCGTATCGCACTGGAGGTCGGCAACTCGAACGGGAGCTGATCTGGTTTGATCGGAGCGGGAAGGTGCTGAAGCGCATCCCGGACTCGAACTGGCAGGAGGGGATCACGTTCGACCTGTCGCCGGACGGCCGCCGCGTCGCCTTCGATCAGGCCAAGGACGGCGCGACCGACATCTGGATTTTCGATCTCGAGAGCGGGAGACGGGATCGGTTTACCGCGGGCTCGGCGTTCGACTTGTCGCCCAAGTGGTCCGAGGACGGCCAGCGCATCGCCTACCTTTCCGGCGCGAAACCCGCCGAGTTCGATCTGTATGTCAAATCCGCAGCGGGAACCGGCGATCCGCAGCGACTACTCGATCTGCCCCAGCCGCAGAACCCACAAGGGTGGTCGCGCGACGGACGCTACCTGCTGTATCGAGACGAAATCGAGACAGGCAGTCTTTACGCGCTGGCGCTCGACGGAAGTCGACAACTGATCAAGGTGACCGATTCCGGATTCACGGATGGTGGCGGCCAGTTCTCACCTGATGGGCGATGGCTCGCGTATCAGTCGAATGCATCTGGCCGGTTCGAGATTTACCTGCAGCGCTTTCCGACCGCCACGCGTCCATTCCCCGTATCGCTCGGCGGTGGCGTGCAGGCGCGATGGAGTCATGACGGTCGGGAGCTCTTTTTTCTCAGTCCGGACAATCGACTGATGGCCGTATCCGTAGGGCTCGATGCCGCCGGCGATACACCGAAGGTCGGCATGCCCGAGGTACTGTTCGCCGCGGCAATCACCGGCAGTCCGCAGAGCATTCTCAGCCGCAGTTACGCCGTTTCACCTGACGGCACGCAGTTCCTGATCGATACGTCCATCCCGGTGACGCTCCCCATCACCGTAGTCTTGAACTGGGCCCCACAAGGGTTGGCCGCCGCGGCTCCGTAACGCGTTTCGCCGCCCGCGTGAGACCTCCAGGGATCACCGGTCAGCGGAATCGCCGCTCAACTCGCGCAACCACCACGCCTTCGCCAGCGTCCAGTCGCGAGTCACGGTGTCAGTCGAGATCTCAAGGACACGCGCGGCCTCTTCGCCGGTCAACCCGCCGAAGAATTTCATTTCGACGATGGCGGCCTTGAGCGGATCGATCGCCGCAAGAGCGGTGAGCGCATCATCGAGCGCCAGGACGTCATGAGGACGCTCATCGGTGCCGCCGCCCGACGCTTTACGCCTGCCGATGCTGATGCGATCAAGCAACGTCTGGCACCAGCCACCAGCTACCAGCTACCGGCTACCAGCGAGCCGGTAATGACCGGGTCCGGTCATCACGGCAAAGCCCTCTTTCACGAGCGCGCGATTGCCGAGACCTGCCTCCGGGCGCGAAAGGCCGGTGACGCGCGCCAGCTCACCGGGGATAGTGGCGCCGGCGCCGGCGAGAAAACATCGTGCGATTTCGCGCAGTGCCACGCTACGACTGATCCGGCGTCGCAACGCGTCCGGAAAGCGGCTGATTGCCAGCGTCCAGAGGTAGGTGAACTTCGGCACGTAGTACACCGCGCTTGGAATGACGAGCATGGCCGCCTGCAGTTCGTCGAGGGCGCGATTGAAGGCGGTTCGATCGGTGATTCCGGCATCGGCGCGGAGGTCAGCCGTTGCCATCTCCCATTCGTGACGGAGGACGCCCAGAATCTTCTGTGCCGGTCGGCTGAGGCGCGCCGATTCCTCGCCGCGGCGGATGCCCCAGATGGCGTGATAGTACGGAACCAGACGCGGAGCGAGAAACATCGCGCGCCCACGGGCCAGCTTGCCGTAGTAGATAGTTCCGCGCTGAGCGATCTGATCCTTGAGCGTCCAGGTCAGAGACGCTTCCGGATCGTGCCGCACGTGCCGCGGCAGCACCGCGTCGCGTCGGCCGCAGACGGCAACATAGAGCGACGGACCCGGCCGGCGGGAGTCGCTGAGACAGGCCGAGAAGCCGACACGCTCGACGAACCGTTCCGCCGCGGCTGCCGTGTCGATCGGATACAGGGAGTCGCGATGCCAGTGATGATCGCGGAACGCTTCGATCGGTTCGGGAACCGTGTGGCGAAGGGTCACGGCCGGCAGCAGTGGATTGTCGCCATGCGATTGTCCGCGTGGTTGTAACCCTCGCGGTCGGGTGGAAAGGTCGTGAATGCCACCGCGAGTGCCGACATGCGATCGACGCGGAATGTCTTCCATCCGATCGGTGCTCCCGACCGGCTGACCCCGGCAATCTGGTAACCGCGGACGAGCTCCTGCGAATCGCGGCTGAAGCCATGGCAGTACGGCTCGATTTCACGTTCGCCGCCTTCGTACGCGAACCGAACCACGCGTCGTTCGCGAATTGCACGGCAGATCATGGAGTTCATCTCACCTGCGACGCAGCAACGCCGCACCAGCACTCGCTGCATCCTCATTGTGCCTTCTGTGCTCGGACTCGTGCATCCCACCACCGCGCGAAGATCGCCTTGTCGAGCTCCCTCAACCACAGCACTGAACTCGCAACGGCCACCGCGAGCAGCCAGTCACCACCGCTCAGCCCGACGCTGCCGAACGCGCGCTGCAGGAACGGCATGTGGACCACCAGTACCTGCAACGCAACCGAGCCGGCCAGGGCTCCCCACAACCATGGATTCATGAACAGGTGGACGAATGCACTGCGCTCGTCGGAGCGCGCGTTCAGCACGTTGAACATCTGAAACAGCATCAGCGTCGTGAACGCCATTGTCTGGGCGTAAGGCAGTGAGCCGGAACCGGTGATGAAGCCGCCCGGCAGTGACGCGTCGAGTACAGCCAGCGTGCCGATGGCCATGATGGTGCCCACCAGGATGATCCCTCGCCACATGCGGGGTGTGAGCACGCCCTCGCCTGGGCGCCGCGGCGGCAGTTCCATCAGCCCATCGTCGGCAGGATCGACGCCGAGCGCCAGAGCCGGTGGCCCGTCGGTGACCAGGTTGATCCAGAGGATCTGCGTGGCGAGGAGCGGCAGCACGAGTTCGCCGTTCCTGCTGTCGAGGCCAAGCGATTTGGCAAACAGCACGCCAAAGAACATGGTCATGACCTCGCCGATGTTCGAGGACAGCAGGTAGCGCAGGAACTTCCTGATGTTCGCGAAGATGGCGCGACCTTCTTCGACCGCGGCGACGATGGTGGCGAAGTCGTCGTCGGCCAGGACGATGTCGGCTGCCTCTTTGGCCACGTCGGTGCCGGTGATGCCCATGGCTACGCCGATATCGGCTCGCTTCAGCGCCGGCGCGTCGTTGACGCCGTCGCCGGTCATCGCGACGACCTCACCCGCCTGCTTCAGTGCCTCCACGATGCGCAGCTTGTGCTCGGGATCGACCCTGGCGTACACGGACACCTCGGCTGCCGTACGTGACAGGTCCTCCGCCGACAGCCGCGCGAGTTCCGGGCCGGTGACGACGCGCTCGTTATCCGTGAGACCGAGCTCCCGGGCGATCACCGCCGCCGTGCGCGGATGGTCTCCGGTGATCATGATCGGTCTGATGCCGGCCCGACGGGCTTTCATGACCGAGTCGCGCGCCTCGGCACGCGGAGGATCGATCATGCCGATCAACCCGATGAAGACGAGGTCCTCTTCCACGCGCGCGTCCGGTTTCGCCGCGTGTTCAGCGAGGGCGGCGTCGGTGAGCCATCGCCCGGCAACCCCCAGCGTCCGCAGCGCCTGGCCGGCGAGCCATTCATTGGTCGAGAGAATATCGGCGCGACGTTCCGGCGAGAGCGGCCGCCGTTCTTCGCCCACGAGCTCGCGCGTGCAGCGTCCCAGCAGGACGTCGGCCGCGCCCTTCGTGAAGACGATGCCGCGATCCTGCTGGTCGGCGTCGCGATGAATGGTGCTCATCAACTTGCGTTCGGATGAAAACGGGATTTCCGCGACTCGCGGGAGCCGCCGCTCCAGCGCCGCCGCTTCGACGCCGGCCTTCATGGCGGCAACGAGCAGCGCTCCTTCCGTCGGATCGCCCTGTACCGTCCACCGGCCGTCCACTTGCTCGACGGCCGCATTGTTGGCGCGGTTGGCTACGGCGAGGGCCCGTTCGAATTCCAGCCGCAGCGGGCCGTCGAGCGGTCCGTCTCCCGCGACGCGTATCGATCCCTCCGGTGAATAGCCGGACCCGTCGAACTCGACGCGGCCGCTGGCGGTCACGACAACCCGCACCGTCATCTCATTGCGGGTCAGCGTTCCCGTCTTATCGGATGCGATGACCGTTGCCGAGCCAAGCGTCTCGACCGCGGCGAGGTGCCGCACGATTGCATGGCGCCGTGCCATGCGTTGAACACCGAGCGCCAGCACCGCGGTGACAACAGCCGGCAGTCCTTCAGGAACGGCAGCCACGGCAAGCGCGACGCCGAGAATCAGGACGTCGAAGAGCGCCGACGCGCCGTGGACATCCTCGACGACGATGATCGTGACGATCATGACGAGGGCAATGGCCACGACGACAAGTCCGAGTCGCTTGCCGGTGCGGTCCAGCTCACGCTGCAGCGGCGTGGTCTCGACTTCGGTTCGCCCGAGGAGTCCGGCGATCCGTCCCATCTCGGTGTGCATGCCGGTCGCGACGACAATCGCCTGGCCGTGTCCATAGGTCGCGACGGTTCCGCTGAACACCGTGTTGCTGCGGTCACTCAGGGGTACCGAGTCGGCAATGACGGCGGAATCCTTCGATACGGGCAGGCTCTCTCCAGTCAGGGCTGCTTCGGCCGTCTGGAGCGCCACGGATTCGAGCACGCGGCCGTCGGCCGGAATCCGATCGCCTTCTTCGACCAGCAGGATGTCGCCGGGCACCAGATCCGCGGCGGGAATGCGGCGTCGCTGTCCGTTGCGAATGACCGTCGCCTCGGCCGCCGACATCGCCCGCAGCGCGGCCACTGCCGCCTCGGCGCGGGATTCCTGCGCGAATCCCATGATCGCGTTGAGCACCACGACCGCCAGGATCGCCAGTGACTCGTAGGGGAGGGCGGTCTCGCGCTCGTAAAACCAGAGCGCCGCAGACACCGCCGTGGCAATCAGCAGCAGAACGACGAGGACATCCTCGAACTGGGCGGCGAACCTGCGCCAGGCCGGTGTGATCGGTTCGGCGGCGAGCTCGTTACGGCCATACTGTTCGAGCCGGCCCCTCGCGTCGTCATCGGATAGACCCCGCAGCCTGTCCGTACCGAACGCGTCGATGACGTCAGCAACACTGCGGCGATGCGCTGTTCCTGGGGCCGCGGATTCGGTGGGGCGATCGGTCACGGGACAAAGGCAATGGGATCAGGCAGCCGGCGGGAGCGCCAGCACCAGGCGCTGCGTCAGCGACAACACGCGGTATGTGACTGCCCCCATTCGCGGCCCGGACGATTCCGGCGAGTGGAGTCCCATCACGATCAGGTTCGCGTGACGGGCCTCGGCGAGCTTGACGATTTCCTCGGCCGGATCGCCGCTGACGATCAACGTCTCGCACTTCGCTGCCGACAGCGCGACCAGTGCGTCGAGCTTCTGCTCGGCCTGCATGCGGCGCATGGCATCGGCACCCGTCAGCTGTTGACGGACGCGCTGCGGGATCGTAATCGGCTCCATGACGTGCGCGACGACAAGCGGCACGTCGAGGGCGGTGGCGATGCCGCTGGCGATGGCGAGCTGGCGGGGTGACGCGGAACTCAGATCGACGGGAGCCAGGACGCGGCCGATGCGAGTGGCGAGCTGGTCGATTGTGGTGCCCCACGGCGGTCCAGCGGGGGTGACGAGCACCGGTATCGGCGTTTCGCGCAAGACGCGCTCGGTCGTGGAGCCGAAAAACAGCTTCCGCGTCCCGGTTTGCCCGCGCGAGCTCATGACGATCGCGTCACTCGAGCGCTCGCGTGCTTCATGGAGGATCTCCACCGCGGGCTTGCCCGTCCTGACGCGAAGCGTGATGTGGGCAGCGGCGGAGATGGTGCTCCCGATCACCGAGGCGGCAAAGCGCTCGAGTTCCTTTCGCGTTTCGACCTCGAGAGGTGTGTCCAATCCGGCGCCGGCTGCTTCGGCCAGCAGCGGGTCATCCACCGCGAGGAGAACGAGCTCCGCGCCGAAGTGTTCGGCGAGCGCGTTCGCGTAGACGAGCGCTGCGCGGGAGGGATCGGAAAAGTCGATGGGACAGAGAACGGACGCGGCGCTCACAAGAGCGATCGTGCCACAGAGGGGCGGGCCGAGGGAGTGCTGATAACTCCCAACTCCCAACGTCTAACGATTGTCCAACTCCCAACCGAGCCCGCGTGGACACGGTTGGGAATTGGGCACGCGACAGACGTTGGGCGTTGGGAGTTTCTCTTTATTTGAGTACCTTCACGTAGCCGTGCATCTTGCCGAGGGCGGGGTCGTTACTGAAGTGCGGCGTAAACGTGCAGATCACGAGATACGTCCCGGGTGCCGCGAACGTGACCGTCTCCACCCGATCCAGCAGCGGTGCCGGGGCGAGAGCCCACGGGTTATTTCCCCAGTACACACGATTCAATGGATCGTTGATGACGGGGGGAAACCAGGTGGGGCATTGGGAAGCGGGATCGTCACCGCCAGGCTGATGTCATCGACATCCGTTCCGGGACCATACACGCCCAGGACGTGGAACCCCGAGATGGCAAATGTAACCGAGCCTCCTGCCTTTATCTGTGCCTCGAACGGCTGCTGATGGTGGTTGTTGGACGCGTTCGGGGCCGCTCCCGTGACCCGGTTAATTGGAGGTTGGAAATCAGTCCTCCATTCCCCGAAGGCCACCGTATCGTGCGACTGTGGTCCGCTGACTTCATCCTTGTCGTGCTCGTGCTGGGCCATGAGCGTCGGGGCCGCGACTACGCCGCTGGCCAGTACCGACGCCACGAAATTTCGTCGTCTCATTCGTCACCTCTCGAGGAGATTGCGTTGACTTCTGAGGGAAGTGCCGGTGTCGCCAGGACAAGGTCCGTGCCGGACGTGATACGCGTGAATGACGCGAATCGATGCGATTGCAAGCAATCGTGACCAAGAACGACTTACGGCGCGGGAAACTCGTTACAGTCGGCGAAGAAGGTCCGTACTGGCAATGGTCGGCATCGGGCGTTTCGAATCGACCGGCCCGGCCGTGACGTAACCTTTTGGCCGGACGCGACTCTATTACCCATGCAGATGGTCAGCGGAGCGATGCTGGCGCGGTGGAACGGCCTGCCGGACGAGCAGGTCGTGCTTCAGGTGCTGGATGGGCAGACCGCCCTGTTCGAGGTCCTCATGCGGCGTCACAACGAGCGACTCTATCGCGCGGCGCGAGCGATCCTTCGCGACGACCGTGAGGCCGAGGACGTGATGCAGCAGGCCTACGTCAATGCCTATGCGCACTTGCGGCAGTTCGACGGCCGCGCCTCGTTTGCCACCTGGCTGACCCGCATTGCCGTGCACGAATCGCTCGCCCGCGTGCGCCGGCGAAAAAGGTTCGACGTGCTGGACTCCGATGCCGCGTCGACGCAGGAGAGCCAGATGACCGGGACGTTCACGCCGGATCCGGAACGCCAGGCCATTTCACGGGAACTGGCTGGACTCATCGAAGCGGCGGTGGACCGGCTGCCCGATGGCATGCGGGGAGTGTTCGTGCTGCGTCAGGTGCAAGGCCTCGACACCGCCGAAACGGCCGCGTCGCTCGGGATTTCAGAGGACGCCGTCAAGACACGGTTCTCGCGAGCCAAAGCGGCGCTTCGCCGCGACCTGTTCGACCGCGCCGGCCTGGCCGCTTCATCCGCGTTCTCGTTCCATCAGTCGCGCTGCGACCGCATCGTCGCGGCGGTGTTCGCGCGAATCGGATAAGGTCACCTCGCTTCGCGTCGCGACTCCATTGTCCAGGGGCGCCCGAAGTTCCGGGCGGCCATGATTCGTGATGAGTTGCCCTCAGGGGCGAAAGAGATCGTCGAAGGCCTGACTCCGCTCCTCTGCACGCGATCCCGCTCGACAGAAACGAGCTGCCGCAGTTTTAGTGCCCATAACCAGTTAATCACCGACTAGTGGACCGAGCGGTCACCGCGACAGCGGGGCTGCTACGTGCTGACACGTGCGGTGGAGGAGCGGAGGGGGCGAAGGAGCGGATCAACACGGAGCAAGCGGAGGAGCGGAGACGAGCGGAGTTGGTTGACCAGCCGCTCGCGCGACGTCACCACGCGCTGATCGCGCCGCACCACGCCGGCCTCGTCGATGATTCGGATTTGGCTATACCGCATATGAAGGGTTGACCAGTCGTCAGGGCGTCGCCATTCAGCACCCGCCAGCGAGCTCCTCCATTCCGCCACCGGCCGGATTTCGCATAAACTTTGAGCCGCCTCCGCGGTCGTACGTGCAACGTGGCGCGGCTCTTCAACGCCGCGTCGCGGCGAAGCGGGCGAGGCGGGGTTGAAGCCCCACCCTGCGCCGGCTACGAAACCCGTGCTGCCCGTCGTCCGGGAGGCGCTCACCGGGAGTGTGAATCAACATGCCAGTCGTCTCGCTGCCAGAAATCATGGACCGCGCGTTCGAGAAGCGCTACGGGGTCGCCGCCTTCAATACGGTTGACGACATCACGATGCACGGCGTCATCCGCGCCGCCGAGCAGTCCAAATCGCCGCTCATCATCCAGATCTCGGTGAAGACCGTGAAGTTCTGGGGCGCTGAGGTCGTGCACGACATGTTCACCGACATGGCCGGCCGCGCGACGGTTCCAATCACGCTGCACCTCGACCACTGTCCCGATCCGCAGGTGGCCAGAGACTGCATCGACGTCGGCTGGAATTCGGTGCTGTTCGACGGCTCCGGCATGAGCTTCGACGAGAACCAGAAGCTCACCAAGGACATCGTCGCCTACGCCAAGAGCAAGGACGCCGCGGTCGAGGGCGAAGTGGTGGCGGTCGCCGGGGTCGAGGACGGCATGGGCAGCGACGAAGAAGGAGGCCTGCCGCCAATCGAGAAGGAACTCGAATTCATCGAGGACACCGGCATCTACTGCTACGCGCCGCCCATCGGCACCGCACACGGGTTCTACAAGGCCACGCCGAAGATCCGCTACGACCGCATGGAGTATCTGGTCAAGCACACCAACATGCCGATGGTGCTCCATGGCGGCACCGGGTTGAACACCGAGGTCTACGAGCGTCTCATCGCGCTTGGCGCCGCCAAGGTCAACATCTCCACCCAGTTGAAGAAGACCTACGCCGACGGCTTCCGCACCTATCTCGAGAAGAATCCGACGCAGTACGACCCGCTCAAGTTGATCGGCGCCGTGCAGAACGACGTCACCGAGATGGCCAAGGGGTTCCTGAAGACGTTTGGCAGCGCAGGCCAGGCATGAGCCGCGTGCTGATCTTCGACTGCGACGGCGTCCTCGCGGATACCGAGCGCGACGGCCACCTGGTCGCCTTCAACCAGATGTGGCGCGAGAAGGGCGTCAACTGGCAGTGGACCGTCGAGCAATACGCGGAGAAGCTGAAGATTGGCGGCGGCAAGGAGCGCATTGCCAGCCTGGCGCGGGATCGCCGACTTCCGTGCCGCCTTCCCAGTGCCTGCTTCCGACGACGCCTGGCAGGCGATCGTCGCCGACTGGCACAAACGCAAGAGTGAGATTTTCAAGGAGCTCGTGATGTCGGGCGCCATGCCGGGCCGCCCCGGCGTGAAGCGGCTGACGCGCGAGGCGCTCGACGAGGGTTGGACGCTGGCTGTCTGCTCGACGTCGGCGCAGGCGTCCGTGCAGGCGGTGCTCGACAGCGTGGTCGGAAAGGATCTCTCCGCCCGGTTTGCCGGCGTATTCGCCGGCGATATCGTCAAGGCCAAGAAGCCGGCCCCGGACATCTACAACTACGCTGCCGATCACCTCGGGCTCGCGCATCGCGACTGCGTGGTGGTCGAAGACTCGCGTAACGGGCTGCAGTCGGCGACGGCGGCGGGCATGACGTGCGTCATCACCTACAACCCGTTGACCGAGACGGAGGACTTCTCGGAGGCGGCGCTCGTCGTCAGCAGCCTTGGCGATCCCGGCGAGCCCGCACGGATCGCGGCGAACCGGTCCCAGGCACGTCCATCGGGACTGATCACCGTCGCCGATCTCGACGTCATTCTGGCGGGAGCGCCGGTCAGGTAGATCGCCATCACTCATTCAGTCGACAGAGGACACCATGGCGGGCACGAGCATCGAAGGCACCGAACTGTTCGTTCGCACGATCGCGGACGTCGCGAGGCAGAACGAGAAATACTTCGCCGATCTCGACGGCGTGTGCGGCGACGGTGATTTCGGCATCTCCCTCGCCGCCGGATTTGCGAAGGTGATGGAGCAGTGGGATGCGCTCGATCACTCGACGCCCGGAGCGCTGCTCAAGGGCGTGTCGATGGCCATTGCGAGTCGCGTCGGCGGCGTCTCAGGCGCGATCTGGGGCACGGCCTTCCTTCGCGCGAGCGTTGTCGCCGGCAGCAAGACGGATCTGACGCTGGACGACGTGGTCGCGATGCTGACAGCGGCGACCGAGGGCATGAAGAAGCGCGGCCAGTCGGACCTCGGCGACAAGACGCTCCTCGATGCCTTCGTTCCGGCGTGGGAAGAGTTTGCCAGAGTCGCGCGTGACGGCGGCGCGACGGGCGACGCCATCCGCGCGGCCAGCGTCGTTGCGCGCCAGAAGACCGAGGAGATCAAGCCGTGGGTGGCCAAGCGCGGCCGCGCATCGTACACGGGCGAGCGCAGCTGCGGCACCTACGATGCCGGCTCCGTCGCGGTGGCCATGATGGCGGAGCAGCTCGCCGAAGTCTGGACCAGGTCGTCGACCGTAGCCGAGAGGGGCGTGTGATGAAGAAGTTCGTGAACGATCCGAAGCAGTTCGTGCCGGAAATGCTGAAGGGGATTGCGCTCGCCAACCCCGGGAAGGTCAAGTACGTCCCGGAGTTCAACCTGATCATGCGGGCCGACGCGCCGAACTCCAACAAGGTGTCGATCATCCAGGGCTCCGGCTCCGGCCACGAGCCGGCGCACGTGATGATCGTCGGGCCCGGAATGCTCGACGGCGCCTGTCCGGGCGACGTGTTCGCGGCGCCGCCGATGGACTACGTGGTCGGTGCGTCAAAGCTGCTCAACTCTCCGAAGGGCATCCTCCACATCGTCAACAACTACAGCGGCGACCGCATGGCCTTCGAGATGGCCACCGAGATGCTGGAGGCCGACGGAGTCACGGTCAAGACGCTGTTCGTGAACGACGATGTCGCGGTGCAAAACAGCACGTGGACGGTCGGCCGCCGCGGAGTGGCCGGCAACTTCTTCGTCATCAAGGCTGTCGGCGCGGCGTCCGAGAACGGAGCGTCGCTCGATGAGGTGATGGCCCTCGGACAGCGGGTGAACGAAGTCACGCGTTCGATGGGGATGGCCCTGAGCGGCTGCACGCCTCCGGCCAAGGGAACGCCAATCTTCACGCTGGCCGACGACGAGATGGAGATGGGTGTCGGCATTCACGGCGAGCCCGGCCGTGCGCGAAAGAAGATGGTCAGTGCGAACGAGATCGTCGACGAAGTCGTTGACGCGATCATGACGGACAGGAAACCGGCCGCCGACGGTGGCAACGACGCTCCGGCATTCGCGAGTGGCGACGAAGTGGCGTTGATGGTCAACGGACTGGGCGGCACGCCCATCTCCGAGCTTTACGTGTTGTATGGGCGGGCCCACGAGCAGGTCGAGAAGCGCGGCCTGAAGGTATGGCGGAGCTACGTCGGCGAATACTGCACCTCACTCGAGATGAACGGGATGTCCGTGACGCTCTGCAAGGTGGACGACGAGCTCAAGCGTCTGCTGATGGCGCCCGCCGAAATCCCCATCCGGGTGTTCTGACCCCTCGAAGGAATCAGGTATCGGCTCACTCCCACCCGATACCTGAATTTATTCCGTCATTTACACCTAGGCACAACTCCTGCTGCAAAGTGTCTCCTTCGGGAGGACCCTTTGATGGCGGATCAGGACGATCGCAACCACGATGAGATCTCACGGCGCGCTTACGAGCGGTTCCAGGAGCGCGGCGGCTCCCATGGCAGCGACCAGGATGACTGGTTGGAGGCCGAGCGCGAAGTCCGGAACCGGCAATCTCAGAGTTCACAGCCGGAGCCAGCTGGCAGGTCCCGCGGCGACCGCGAGACTGGTGGCGGCACGGGTTCCTCTGGTTCGTAGTAGTCCGGGGACGAATTGAGTGGCGACAGGACAGCCTCGAGCAGCGGACGCATCTGCGCCAGCTGCTTGAGGCGGATCACGAAGTCCCAGGCGGGTTCGAACTTCTTCCAGCCGGCGCTGTAGCACAGGTGTTTTGACCGGTGTTTCAGCGAGGCGTGTGCCGACGCGCCCTTGATGATCGATCGCCACGAGTAGAACGATTCGTAGGCCCGGTCGTATCCCCGCTTCAACATCTCAGGCGTCATCCCCACCGGCTTGTACACCACGTGACGTGTGTCGAAGGCGTCCCAGTCGCGAGTGACGATGCGACGCTGCGCCTCCATGTCGGCGAACAATGCAGTACCCGGGTACGGGGTCAGGATGTGAAACGTCGCCGTCGTAATGCCTGATTCCACCGCCCAGTCGACGGTCCGTGCGAAGACGTCAGGACCGTCATCGTCGAGGCCGAAGACGAAGCTACCGTTGATCATGATGCCCAGGCTGTCGAGACGCCGGACAACTTCTCGGTAGTCGCGGCCGAGGTTCTGGCGCTTGCCCGTTCCCGCGAGGCCGCGATCGGACAGCGTTTCGAATCCGACGAACAGGCTCCGGAGCCCGGCCCGTGCCGCCTCTTCGACGGTGGTGCCCCGCAGGATCGAGTCCACCGTCGCCGCGCCCTGGAACACCCGGTTCATGCCGCGCATGCCCCGGAACAGGTCGGCGGCGAACCGTGGGTTGCCGAACAGATGGTCGTCGAGGAAGTAGAGGTGACGACCGGGCAGGCGCGCGATTTCCGCCAGCGCCGAGTCGACCCGCTGCACGTAGAACGACCGTCCGCCGGCAAAGAAGCCGTCCTTGTAGCAGAACGTGCAGTGGTGCGGACATCCTCTGGACACGACGATGGAATTGGGCACCAGGTAACGATGGCGCGCAATCAGGTCGCGACGAATCGGCGGGATGTTCTCGAGCGTGCGCTCCGACGCCGTGTAGCGTCGTTGCGGCGTGCCGGCCGCGAGGTCGCGCAGGAATCGCGGAAACGTGTGCTCGCCGGGCCCCAGGAAGATCGCGTCGGCGTGCAGCGCGGCTTCGTCCGGGACGGCGGTGACGTGCAGACCGCCGAGGGCGACGAACGCGCCGCGGGCGCGGTAATGATCGGCAATCCGGTACGCCCGGTAGGCATTGGTGATGTACACCTGGATCACCACCAGGTCGGGGCGGTCGTTCATATCGAGCGCCTCGACATGCTCGTCCTGCAGGGAGATGTCGACGTCGGGTTCAAGATAAGCCGCCAGCGTGGCGAGGCCGAGCGGCGGGAAGAGCGAGTACTTGATCGGCCGCCAGTAGGGGCCGGTGGCCTCGGTCAGCGCCGGCAGAATCATCTTGACGCGGCGCAGAGGCCGCGCCCGCCAGGACGCGATGGCTGCCGGTGTCGTCATGTTGCAAAGAACTCTACAACACAAAGTTATGTCGCGTCAATCCGACGCTCGCTCCCGGGATGAGTCCTCCCTGAAAGAGGACGGGCACTCGCGAGTGACTGTGCAGCATCGCTGCTGCAGCCGTGTTACGTGGTCGGGACGAGGCGCGTCAATCGACGGCGAACAACGTGGCGTTCAATCCTTCACGCCCGAGCGTCCGGCCCTCCGTCGATGTGGTCGGCGCCTCTGCCGTGGCGTACGGTGCGGGATGACGGCGAACCAGCGTCAGGATCGAGGCGACGAGCTCGCCGGGATCGACCGGCTTCGACAGATGCATTTCGAAGCCGCTGCGCAGCGCCCGCGTGCGGTCTTCCGATCGCGCGAACGCGGTCAGGGCGGCGGCAGGGACCTGGCGAACGGCGGCCGATGGTGAATGACGGACGCGGCGGATCAATTCGAACCCGTCGGTTTCGGGCATCCCGATATCGATGACGATCGCGTCGGGTGCGTGTCGTTCGATGGCCGCCAGCGCCTCGGCGGGCGAGCTGGTGGTGAACACCTCGGCCCCCGCCGTTTCCAGCACGACTCTCAGCAGGCTCAGGGCGTCCGTCTCGTCATCGACGGCAAGGACGCGCACCCCGTGCAGGTCGCCGAGTTCGGTGAGCGGTTCGGCTCGCCCGGTGCGTGGATGCTCACGGAGCGACGGCTTACGCTCGGGATGCACGATCATCAGCGGGAGTCGGACCCGGAAGGTGGACCCTTGTCCCTCGCCGCTGCTCGTCGCCTCCACGGTGCCGCCATGCAGTTCGATGATGTGGCGCACAATCGCGAGCCCGAGCCCCAATCCTCCAGCCTTTCGCGTCGTCGCCGAATCTGCCTGGCGGAACCGGTCGAACACATGCGGGAGGAAATCACGCGGGATGCCGATGCCGGTGTCGCTGACGACGATTTCGACGTGCGAGTTGACACGCTCGACGCGCACCTGCACGCGACCGCCGCGCGGCGTGAACTTGACCGCGTTCGCCAGCAGGTTCCAGACGACTTGCTGCAGGCGTTCCGGATCACCCGAGACCGGCCCGACCCGCGGATCGATCAGGACCTGCAGTCGGACCAGCTTCGCGTCGGCCGCGGGTTGCATCGTGGCGACCGCGTTGTCCACGACCAGCGGTACCTCCACCGGCTGCACGTCGAGGCGGATCTTGCCGGAGACGATACGGGAGACGTCCAGGATGTCTTCGACGATCTGCGTCAGGGCGGTGGCGTTGCGTTCCAGGATTTCGAGACCGCGCGTCACCTTTTCCCCGCCCAGCACTCCGCCCCGGAGCAACCGCGCGTAGCCCACGATCGCGTTCAGCGGAGTGCGCAACTCGTGCGAGAGCACCGCCAGGAACTCGTCCTTCATGCGGTTGGCGGTGCGGGCCTCGTCGTACAGTCGCGAGTTCTCGAGGGCCACCGCGGCCCAGGCGGCGATGCCAAGCGCCAGCCGCTCGTGCTTCTCAGTGAAGACACCAACCTGTGAGTGTCCGAAGAACAGCCCGCCGAGCACGGCGCCGTCCACGCCTGTGACCGGCACCGCGAGATAGCTGCGGACGGGGAGGTGGCCCGGCGGCATCCCCCGGTTCGGCGGGTTCTGTCCATACCGGGGATCCTGCGTCACGTCCGCAAGTCGAACCGGACCTTGACCATGAAACGTTGGCTCGAAGAGGGGTGTGGCCCGGGGCGCCGGGAAATTCGCGAACGTCTCTTTCGGCGCCCCCGAGAGCGTGTACAGCAGATACTTGTCGCCGGACTGTGGATCGACGACGTTGTAGAAGAAGGCGCCGAACTCGGCGGTTGTCAGCTCCGTCGCCGTGTCCGTCACCTTCTGCACGACGACTTCCCGCTCGAGCGAGGAGGCGACCACCGCACCGACTTCCGCCAGCTTCTCCGTGATCAGCGATTGTTCCTTCGACTCCGCTTCGAGACGCTGGCGCTCGGTGATGTCACGCGCGATCTTCGAGGCGCCGATGATCGTCCCCTCGTCGTCGTAGACCGGCGAGACGGTCAGTGAGATGGGGAGCGTCGAGCCGTCCTTCCGGCGCCTGATCGTTTCGAAATGCGAGACGGCCCGACCGGTGCGGATATTGGACAGAACGAAGTCCTCCTCGCTCTGTCGATCCTCCGGGATGATCATCCGGATCGAGCGTCCGATCGCCTCCTCCGCCGTGTAGCCGAACATCCGTTCAGCCGCTCGGTTCCACGAGGCGATGATGCCGTTCAGGTCTTTGCTGACGATGGCGTCGTCGGAGGATTCGACGACCTTGGCGAGATGTCGCGTCACAGCGTCTGCGGGGTTCATCATTGCGCGGACGACGGGAGGAGAACGATCGATACGACCACCGCTTCGAAGTATATCGGCCGATAACCCGAAACTGAACTCAAGTGTTCCCCACTCTTCCCCGTGCCGTTGAGGTGAATCTGCAGTGATTGTCAATCTCCCGGGCCAATATGAAGCGGAGCCGCGATTGTTCCGATAAGCGTCGATGGAAGCTGGCGAGCCATGTTGCACACTGGGATAGTGGGTGAGGGGATCGTGAACCAACCGCCGGAACGACGTCGAGGCGATCGTCGGTCCGTGATGCTCGATTGCCGCATTGACGGTGTTTCGAGCCGCAAATTGGCGCGCCTGACCGATTTGAGCCTCTCCGGCGGCTACGTCGATACCGACGTGCGGTTTCGTGAGGGTGACCGGATCGAGTTGACATTCGTACTCGGCGGCACACCGGTCACGATCGCGGGGGTCATCATGCACGCGCGCGATGGCGCCGGATTCGGATTCAGGCTCGATCCCGATCAATCGTCGGACGCCGCGCGCCATCGAATCGCGGAATTCCTCAGCGACGTCTAGACAGACAGGAAACCAGCCCGGCGGGTTTCGCCACACTCACAAATCGTTCCCCTCGTGGCCGGCCACGCGTATGCTCTGTGTCGCCCATGCGTCCACTGAGCTGGCGGCGCCATCACCACGTTTCCGCGGACCAGACACAGGTCCCGCCACGTGACCCAAGCGGGCGTCGCGCCACGCTGCGGTCGCTCGTGATTGTTTCGCTGGTCGTCCTCGGCGCGTGGACGGCGGCGTCGCAGACACCCAAGGGACCGGCGCCGTTGCGTGTACAGCCGGTACGCGGCACCCTCCACATGATCAGCGGTGAGGGCGGCAACATCGCCGTTGACGTCACCGACGCCGGTGTCGTCCTCGTTGACGACATGTTCGATCGCAATCACGACGACATCCTCGCGCAGCTGCGGGCGCTCACCAGTCAGCCGCTCCGTTACGTGCTGAACACGCACCAGCACGACGATCACGCCGGCGGCGATCTGAAGATGCTTCCGCTCGCGGAAGTGATCGCGCACAAGAACGTGCGAGCCAACCTGTCCCACATCCGCCAGCCGTATTACGAGGACACACCGGGGACGCCGATTGGCCTGCCGCGTGTGACCTTCTCCGACGAGCTCTCGGTGCACCTCGGCGACCGCGAGATCCGGGCGCTCTATTTCGGGCGCGGTCACACCAATGGCGACGCGGTCGTCTATTTCCCTGAACTGAAGGTGATTCACACGGGAGATCTGTTTCTCGCCAGGACGATGCCGCTGCCGGCCGGGCGACCGCGCGGCGTGAACATCTACGTCGACTACGCGCAGGGCGGCAGCTTCATCGAATGGAGTCGCACGCTCGATGGCGTGCTGCGGCTGGATTTCGACACGGTCATTCCCGGCCATGGTCCGATCGCCGCACGCGCGGACGTGGTGGCGTTCAAAGCCGATCTCGAGGCGATGCGCGCGCGCGTGACGGCGCTGATCAAGTCAGGCGGCAGCCGCGAAGCTGTCGTCGAGATGATGGAGAAGGACTACGGCTGGAAGGCCACCGGGTGTCCCCCGACACCGCCCACCGCCGGCTGTCTGCAATTCCAACAGATCGACGCCCTCATCGCGGAGTTACGCGCCGGTCCGTCGTAGGACTCCACCCGGTCGGACCTCTCTATTCCACGTGACCCGCTCTGCGTCGGGTCCGAGCAGGTGAATCGGCATGAAAGCGCTGGTGGTCCATGGCTGATTCGCCGGGGACTGGAGGTCCATCCACGAGCTCGAATCCCTCGCGGCGATATCTGCACGTCTCGAACGGCACGTCGGTCACGATGACGCTGGCAGAGGCGGGCGTGCCCGGGACGTACTCCATCTGGGCCGACCCGCTGCATAACGGCCCCGTTCCGGGCGGATTGACGGACGCCGAGCTGATCGACGTGCGCCGTCAATACCACTCGTCCAACGCTGGCGGGACCGAATCGGGTTGGCGGGATCCTGTGAATGACATGCGCCGATGGCGTGACGTCATCGCAGGGCATCAGTCGTACGACGAGCTGGTCCTCTGGTTCGAGCACGATCTCTTCGATCAGCTCAACCTGATTCAGTTGCTGGCGTGGATTCACGAACACGTGCCCGTCCGAAAGCCGGTATCGCTCATCTGCATCGGTTCGTTTCCAGGGCGGCCAGACTTCAAGGGGCTGGGCGAGCTCACGGCAGGCGAGCTCGCGCCGCTGTTCGAGACGCGGCTGCCGGTCACGGACGGGCAGTACGCACTGGCGGGGCGGGCGTGGGATGCCTTCCGCCAGCCGACTCCGGAAGCGATCGACACGCTGCGTCGCGAAGAGACGGCGGCGCTCCCGTACCTGGCCGAGGCGCTCACGCGTTTCCTGCAGGAGTATCCATGGACCGGCGACGGGCTGTCGCGCACCGAGCGCCGCCTGCTCCGGCTGGCAAGCGAAGGGTCGATCTCGCTGGGAAAAGCGTTCGCCCAGATGGGCCAGGACGACCGCTTTTTCACCATCACGGATCTCGCCCTGCTGACGACGGTGAACGAGATGAGCCGGATCTCTCCACCGCTGCTCTCAATCGAGCGCCCCGCGTCGTCTGAGCATCCGTTTCGCGCACTGCTTGGCATGACCGACGCCGGTCGCTCGACGCTGTCTGGACGCATGGATCGTGTCGAGTCCTGCGGTATCGATCGCTGGCTTGGCGGTGTCCACCTCCACGGCCGCCGGGATATGTGGCGGTGGGATGACGCGACGCAGCGTGTCACACGCACGTAACGATCGGTCTTCTAGGCGTTCGGTGCAAGGTCGCCGGCAGCGTGGTCGACGATGGCCTGGGACCCTTGAAGCGCCGGACCCATCAATGCTCCGTCCCTCCAGCCTTCGGCGACGGAGCACGGGTATGTTGAGCTCCGTGCCTCCGGAAGTCGGGCGCTCCGCATTGACGGGTCCGGCGCGATGACGACGGGTGGATCTGCGGATCGCGCCGACTTGCGCGAGCGCCTGACGTGACCATGCCCGATTCGTCTGCTGCGCTCCCTTGACCACCCCGGCCCTTGACCAGGCACCGTTGCGCGTCCAGCCCGTCCGTACCGGTCAGCTACCTGTCATTTATGACAGTCAGAGTCAGAAATTTCTGCCAGTATTGGCAATCCCCTGAATTACCTGTGGATACACTACCGACACTCAAAAAAGCCGGGGTGCTCTCCGGCGGTGGAGAGCCATTCGTGGTCGATCGGCCGATCCATCGTCCGTTGCGGTGCGGAGTGTCTGCACTCACTCGTTTTGCACCGCGTTTCATCTCCCCGACCCTGGAGCGACAGTTCGCGGCGGAAAAGGCGCGCGCTCCGGGAGAGCGGAGGTTCGTCTTTGCCGTCATCTTCATGTTGATGTCGCTGCCCACCCTTGCTCGCGCTCAGGCCGGCGTAACCGGCGTCGTCCTCGATCCCTCGGGTGCGGTGCTTGACGGCGTTCACGTCGAGGCCATCGAGACGCATGGCGTCGCATCACATCGGTCAGTCCTCACCGACGCCTCGGGCCGCTTCGCGATCCTGGACCTGCGGCCGGGCACCTATGACCTGCGGTTCACCAGAAACGGGTTCAACGTGTTCACGCGCGAAGGGCTCGAGCTGACCGGCTCCTTCATCGCCGACCTGACGGTTGCCCTCTCGATTGGCGCCATCGATCAGAGCGTCACGGTGAAGGCGGCCACGCCGCTCGTCGATCTTCGCAACACGCGACAGCAGGCGTCGATGACCGAGTCAATGGTGGCGGCGCTGCCGACCGGGCGCAGCCTCGTCAACCTCAGCGTCCTGATTCCAGGGATGACGCCACTGAGCGTTCGCAGCCAGTACGACGTTGGCGGCACCAACAATCTTCAGAACATCTTCATGGCCATCCACGGCGGGCGGATTTCGGATCAGCGCGTTTCGATCGACGGAGTCCCGATCCGCAACATCCAGACGGAGGGCTACACCACCAATTTCACGCCCGACACCAGCAGCGCGCAGGAGATCACCATCGACTACGGGTCAGCGAGTGCGGAGGATCTGACCGGAGGCGTTCGCGCCAACTACGTGCCGCGCGAAGGCTCCGATCGCCTGCAGCTGTCGGTGTTCGCGACGGCAGCGGATTCCTCGTTCCAGGGCAGCAACCTCACGCGCGACCTGAATGGACTGATTCAGCCCGACGCCTTGAAGCTGACCTACGACATCAACCCGACCGGGGGTGGTCCGATCGTGCCGGGCCGGTTGTGGATCTACGCTGCCGCGCGGGCACAGACGAACCAGAATTACGTGTCCATCTTCGAGAATCGGAACGCGGGCAACAAGTCGGCCTGGTCCTATGATCCCGACCCGGCTCGCCGGGGCGTGTTCGCGATCACCCAGCGGAGCGGAAACGCACGCCTGACCTGGCAGCCCACGCCGCGGCACAAACTGGGCGTCTTCTACGAACAGCAGTCGCGCGTCTGGGACGAGGGAAACGTCAACCGTGCGCCCGAGGCCTTTTCGCGATTCCGGTTTCCGGTGAACCAGCTTGGGATCGTGAGCTGGTCGTCTCCGCTGACCAATCGCCTGGTCGCCGAAGCTCGCGCGTCGTATCACGGGGAGACGTGGCGCAACATCGGCGGCGACAGTCTCTTGGCCGATAACCGGTCGCTCATCCCCGTCCTGGAGCAGGGCGGTGCTTTGCCCGGCCTGATGTATCGCGCCAAGAACGGTGTCTACGGGGAACAGCAGATGCCATTCATCGGGGTGACGCGCGGCTCGCTGTCGTACGTGACCAGTACGCACGCCTTCAAGGCGGGCGCCGATTTTCTCCACGGCACCGATACGAATCACAACAGCTTCAACGACTCCGGTATCCAGTACCGGTTCAACAACGGTACGCCCAATCAGATCACCGAATTCGCGACGCCCTATCAGCTGGCATGGAGCGTCAGCGAAATGGGCCTGTTTGCGCAGGACCGCTGGACCCGCGGTCGGCTCGCGATCGAAGGCGGCCTTCGCTTCGACTACTACGGCACGGCGTTTCCCGAGACGCATCTCGGTCCAGCCACGCTGGTGCCATCGCGCGACATCACGTTTCCGCAGATGTCCTGGTACCGACTCAAGGATCTCTCACCGCGTCTTGGTGCCGTCGTTGACCTCACGGGCAATGGCCGAACCGCAGTGCGCATCAGCGCCAACCGCTACGTCGTCGCTCTTGCGCCGTACGCCGGCAACCCGGTCAACAACCTGGCGCTCTCGGTTACGCGCACATTCACCGACGACGATGGCGATTATGTGGCTGACTGCGACATCCGGAATCCGTTGGCCAACGGTGAATGCGGAACGATTTCGGACCTCAACTTCGGCACCGCGGCGGCGAGCACCAGCTTCGACCCCGGCGTCCTGTCAGGCTGGAATAACCGGCCGTTCAACTGGGAATTCTCGGCCGGGATCGAGCACGAACTGCGGCCCGGCCTGGCGGTGAACGGCGCCTTCTTCCGCCGCGTCTACGGCAATTTCTCCGTTCAGGACAACCTGGCCACGACGGCCGCCGACTATACCCGCTACCGCATCGTGGCGCCGACGGATCCCCGTTTGCCGGACGGCGGCGGATACGTGGTCGACGGCCTGGTGGATCTCAATCCGGACAAGCGCGGACTGGTGCGCAACTACGTCACCGCCGCCAGCCACTATGGCAGGCAGATCGAACACTGGAATGGTGCCGATCTGACCATCGACGTTCGTCTGCGCGCGATGCTGCTGCAGGGCGGCTTGAGTACCGGCCGTTCCTCGACTGACGTCTGTGACATCGTCGATGACCTGCCGGAGACCCTCGGAATGATGGGTGCGCTCGGCACTCGGCAGATTGGCTGGTCGCTGAACCAGTGTCATGTCGACACGAGCCTGCAGACACAGGTCAAATTCCTCGGGACCTACACCGTGCCGAAGGTCGACGTGCAACTTGCGGGCACCGTCGTCAGCAGTCCTGGCGTCGAACTGCAGGCCAACTACGTGGCGACGAATGCGGTGGTGCAACCGTCGCTGGGTCGTCCGCTGACTGCCGCGGCGAATGCGCCGGTGTGGTTGCTGGCGCCGGGGACCGCATACGGGGACAGGCTCAACCAGGTCGATCTTCGTGTGACCAAGGTGATGCGGTTCGGGCGCTCGCGCGCGGCCGTAAACCTCGATGTGTACAACGCGCTCAACGCAAGTCCGCTGACGGCGGTGAACGTGAACTACGCGGGTACCGGCACGACGTGGCTGCAGCCGCAGACCATGCTGGCGGCCCGTCTGGTCAAAATCAGCGTACAGTTCGACTACTGAAGCCCAGACGGACGTGGCGCGACCGCTTCAGCGCAGATTGTGAGACTGATAATGGGATCGCGAATCAAGGCGCGGCGACCCGGTCGATTCGTTCGTCTCGTCGTGGCGACATTTGTACTGCTTGCGCCGGCGGGGATACCCATCGTGACCGGCGCCGACGAGGCGCAGAAACGCGTACTGGTCGTCTACACCACACGCCGCGACACGCAGTTCTCGTCGCTCGGCGATCGCGAGCTGCCTGGCCTGCTCGCGCGCGCGGCCGGCGCCAAGGTGGACTACTACGCCGAGTACCTGGACGGCGCGCGCTTTGCCGAGGCGCAGTATGCCGAGGCGTTTGCCAACTACCTCCAGCTGAAATATCGGGGCAATCACTTCGACGCGATCGTCGCGACGCATAACCTGGCGATCAACTTCGTCGCGGCCCATCGCGACAGGTTGTTCCCCGGCACCCCGGTCGCCTTTTTCACCGACGACTCGCAGACCTCGCGCTTTCCCAACTCGGCGGGCGTCCTCGCGTCACGTAACTATGGCGCTACGATCGATATCGCGCGCGCCCTGCAGCCCGATACGCGCGAGGTATACGTCATTGTCGGGAGTTCCGCGCGCGATCTCGCGGCCGAACGGATGGCACGGGCGCAGTTCGCGTCGTATTCGCCGGCTCTGAAGTTCACGTACCTATCGGGGCTATCCAACGACGCCGTCGAGCAACGGCTGAAGACGCTGCCTGAGCACGCCATCGCCTATTACGTGCTCTTCTACCAGGACAGTGCCGGCGTCAACGTCACGCCGATCGAGTATGTCGATCGGTTGAGCGCGATCACGAACCGCCCGTTGTACTCCTGGGTGGATTCGTCGCTTGGTCATGGCGTCCTCGCGGGCGGCTTTGCCAGCCTGTCGCTGCAGCTCCAGGCAGTTGCCGGCGTGGCCGGACGCGTGTTGCGCGGCGAGCCGGCAGACTCCATTCCGATGCTGACCGCCGCCACCATGCGGAAGCAGGTTGACTGGCGCGAGCTGCATCGATGGGACATCAGTGAAGCGCGGGTGCCGGCTGACGCAACGGTAGTGTTCAGAACGCCCACGGCCTGGGAGCGCTACCGCGCCTACATCGTCGTCGCCACGGTTCTGATTCTGGCGCAGAGCGCGTTGATCGCGATCCTGTTTACGCAGGCCCGGCGATTGCGTAAAGCGGAGGACACCGTGCGCCACGGCCAGGCGGACCTGAAGGCGAGCCGCGAACGGATCCGCGACCTTGGTGGGCGGCTGCTCGCGGCCCAGGACGCCGAGCGATCGCGTATCGCCCTTGAATTGCACGACGACATCAGCCAGCAGCTTGCCGTGCTGACGATGAACCTGCAGATGCTGTGCGGCTTTGGTTCGCACCACGACGAGGACGCCGAACTGGTCGCCCGCGAAGCGCTCGGCCATTCCGACGGCATCGCCCAGAGCCTCCGCGATCTCTCGCACCGGCTCTATCCGACCAAGTTGCGCCTGCTCGGCCTGGTCCCCGCCATCGCCAGCCTCGAGCACGACGTATCGACGGGCGAATTGACGGTCCATTTCAGCCACGACAGCGTTCCGCCCGGATTGCCCCATGAGCTGACGCTGGCCCTCTATCGCGTCGTCCAGGAGGCGCTGAGCAACGCCGTGGCACACAGCGACGCAAGCGAAGTCCAGGTCCATCTCGAAGGACGGGCAGGCGCACTCTTCCTGACCATCGTTGACGATGGTGTCGGCTTCGATGTCGACGCGGCGCTCGGCGAGGGCCTCGGTCTGATCAGCATGCGCGAGCGCCTCGATCCCGTCGGTGGCGCCCTGACGATCACGTCCGCGCCCGGCGCCGGCACCAGGATCGAGATCGTGGTGATGAATGTGGACGCCCGGGCCACGGCAACGCTGGCCGTTTGACGGCGCTACAATGCCCCGTTCTCGCAGGCGGTCGACTCTCTTCGACGGCATCTGATCGGCTGGATTGGATGTGCGATCGGCGGACGCGCACCGCCATGTCCATACGGAAACTCCCGGCATGCACGACGCTGCTCGTGGCTCTGGTGGCAGCATCCCACCCGTCCGCGCAGCAGTCTCAGGTTGCCGCGCCGACATTCCGCTCGCGGCTGGATGTCATCGCCGTCGAAGTGACGGCCGTGGACAAGCAGGGACGGCCGGTCGAAGATCTGAAGCCGAGTGACTTCACCGCCAGGGTGGACGGTCGGGGACGGCCCGTCGTGTCCGCCCAGTTCGCGAAGCTGAGTCGATCGGGCAACGACGCGCCGGTGACGGCGTTGGAGCGGCTGGTCTCGACCAACGTCGGCATCCAAAGTGGACGCCGTGTGGTCCTGGCCGTCGATCAGACGTTGATCGCACCCGGGTCGATGACGCCGTTGATGCGTACGGCCTCCCGATTCGTCGACCGACTGGCCTCGACCGATTACGCCGCCCTCATCGGTTTCCCCGAGCCTGCACCGCGCGTGGACTTCACGACGGACAAGGCGCGTGTGCGCCAGGGGCTGCAGGCCATCGTTGGTCAGCCGGCGAAGACGCGCACGACGATTTTCAATCTGTCGCTGATAGAGGCGCAGGCGATCGACGGTTCCGAAAAGGCGCTCGTCAACATCCTGGCCGCATCGGTCGACGACATCTGGAACAGCATGGGCCCGATGATGCGCCGGGTGATGGAGCGCGGCTGCCGCTCGCTGACCGCTGACGAGTTGAAGACCGCTGCTCACGCCGGGGATCTGCAGCAGTGCCTTCGCGACCTGATCAGGGAGGCTGGCGACCTCTCGCTGGATACGCGGACCGACGCACGCATGTCGCTGCGAAGTCTCGAGTCGTATCTCAAGGAACTGGCGGCGGTGGACGGATCCAAGTCCCTCATCCTCGTGTCAGCGGGGCTGGTGGCCGAGGACGCGGCGCTCGAGGAGGTCTGGAGGCTTGCCGCGGACGCGCGGACCGTCATCTACGTGATAGCCGTCGAACGCGAGCGCGACCGGGACCGCACCGATCTCGCCAACGGGCAGTCCGCGTTGAAGCTGCAGGATCGCTCCATGGAGATGCGATCGCTCGAAGCGATCGCCGAGCGGACCGGCGGCGATATCTATCGCGCCATCGGTCCTGCCGAGGGCGTGTTCGATCGGCTCCAGACGGAGCTCTCGGCGTCGTATCTGATCGCGGTCGAGCGTCGCGAGGGAGATCCGGAGCGGCAGCGCATCGATGTCGAGGTGAAACGCAAGGGTGTGACTCTCCGTTCACCTCGGATGGTGGCGACCAGAATGGTGGCAAGCGGCAAGGGGTCCACCGACGACACGTTGCGCGCAGCGCTCGCGTCGCCATTGCCAATTGCCGGAGTGGCCCTGCGCCTCTCGACATTCCTCCGGCGTGACACTTCGTCAGGCGGATACCGTGTCACCCTGGCGGCGCAGGTCGGTCTGCCGGATGGTCCGGACGGTGAGTACGCAATCGGCTATGCAGTGACCGATCAGCAGAACCGGTTGGTGAGTTCGAACGCCGATCACGTTCGTCTGGCCGCCTCGGGCCGGCCGGGCGAGCCGCCACAGTACGAGGCCGCGCTGACGCTGGCACCCGGATCGTATGACGTCAGGTTCGCAGCGGTTGATGCGACCGGCAAGCGCGGCGTGGTGCTCCGCCGACTCGAACTCCCCGCCGTCTCCGGTGGCGTGCTCGCCACCAGCGATCTCATCGTCGGGACGATGACTGGCGATGCCCAGACGGTGCATCCGAGCGTCGAGCCGCATGTGGACGGCCGCGTCGCGGCGTACCTTGAACTGTACGCGGCGGACGAGGACGCCGCACGCCTGTCTGTCACTTTCGAGATTGCCGAGGGCGAAGCGTCGCCGGCACTGACGAGTGCTGCACTCCACCTGACCGCGAGCACTCAACCGGGCGTGCGCATTGCGTCGGGTGCTCTCGATTCAACGCTCCTGCCGGGCCGGTACGTGGCGCGCGCGACCGTGCGGCGCGATGGCGTTCAGGTGCGTACCGTGTCGAGGTCGCTGGTGCTCGAGAAGCCGGCCGCGAGGTTCGCAGCGCTGGCGTCGCCGGTGCCGGCCGGCCCGGAGCCGCTCGCACCCGATGCACGCGTCAGGACTGCCGCGTATGTCAGCTCGTTCGTCCATGCCCTCGCCAACGTCGTCGGCCAGGAGGAATTCGAACTGTCAGCACCGCAGCGGCACGTGACCTCGGAGTTCCTCCTCGTGCCGCATCCTGATTCGCCGGGTGACTTCCTGACCTATCGCGATGTGTTGACGGTCGATGGCGTCGCGATCGCCGATCGGGAGCAGCGGCTGACCGATCTGTTCCTGACGCCGGCGGGTCCGGCGCGCGATCGCGTGCGACGGATCACCCAGGCCGCGGAACAGCAGGTCCCCTCTCTGCTCAACCCGATTTTCGTGCTTGCCTTTCTTCAGGCCGACTTGCAGTCGCGTTTCGAGTTGAAAGGGAAAGATGCGGGTCGAGAGTGGCCGGCAGGCGTCAAGGCCGTCGCCTTCACAGAAGTTGCGCGGCCGACAATTCTTCGCGGCGGTCTCCAGGGCGAGTGGGACGTGCCAGTTCGCGGGACCGCGTGGATCGAGCCGGCCACCGGCCGGGTGCTGCAGACGGAACTGATCGTGCCGAACGGTCGCTTGTCCACGACGATGGTCACGACGTTCAGGCTGGATCCACGTCTCCAGATCATGGTGCCCGACCAGATGCGCACCGAGAACCCGAAGGGCAAGGCGACCTACAGCAATTTCCGACGCTTCACCGTCGAGACCGACACGGCCGTAGACACCGACTCACTCCGCGCGAAATGAGCCGCAAGAGAAATCACGACTGCCAACTTCCAATTGCCAACCGCCAACCGCCAACTCCCCAACTGCCAACGCCCAATGAGCATTAGCGCTCAACGTTGGGCGTTGGGGAAGCGACAGACGTTGGGTGTCGGGAATTTGCGAGTCTTCAATTTGAAGGAAAGCCGTCGATCGAAACTTCTCCGGTCAGGTTCGGGCGGGTCAACTCGATGCGCGGCTCCTGCAGCGGTCCCGTCGTCTGCCGGGCGGCGGTGACGAGCAGCTGGTTGTTGCGCTGCTGATGCAGTGCGGCGATTTCGGACCCAAACTCCGGCAGCAGTGTCGCCAGGCGCGCGGTATCCGACAGTGCCTCGTAGCGGCCGTGCGTGCCCTTGGCCAGCGGCATGGCGATGAACGCCTGATCGCCTTCCGTTCCGTTCGGGCCCACCGACTTCATCGACATGGTCACGTAGACACGTGACTTGCGCTGCTCGAGAAACTGGAGGGCGGCATCGATTTCGGTGGCCTGGTAGCTCGTGCTCTGGGGCGCGTTCGTGGACACCAGCATGAGCACGGGAATTGAGTCGAGCCGTTTGGTCTTGTTGAACTCGTCCTTGAGCCGCTTGGAATACTCGACCAGCGTGTCGGCGAAACGGGGCGTTCCATTGTCTGGGGCAATCGCGCTGATCCCCTTCAGCACACGCGTCCGATCGTTGGTGAAGGCCTGCACCGTGCGCGGCTGCGGCGCCATCGAGATCACCGCGACCTCGACTTCCGGCGGCAGCGCCTTGACGAGACCTTCAAGGCCGTTGCGGTAGTGGGCGAGCCCGTCGCGGCTCAGGATGCCGTTGTCGACGGCGATGGTCAGCTTCACAGGCAGGTGAAACGGCTCGATCTTGACGATCTGATTGGGCTTGCCGTTTTCCGTCATCACGACTTCGTCGGTCTTCAAATCCGTCAGCGGTTTTCCGTCGGCGTCGCGCGCGGCAACCACGAACTGGAACTGTTCCTGCGTTGCTACCGGGACCGGTCTCAGCGTCGTCAACGCGAGCAGTCCCGCCACGAACACACCGCCGCTCCGACATCCCGTCATCGACCACCCTCCATCATTACGGCCACGCCTCCCGGACACCGCTGCCTGCGCACCCTGCGTGGCGCGTCACGCCGTTCACGGGCGCATTGTACTTACGACCGCGGATCGCGGCGACAGCCCTGCGGACCGGATCTGTGTCGCCGCGGTTATCGGCGAGCGGGCCGGCGGCGCAACGGGAGCAAGGCACGCAACCGTTCTTCGCGGAGGAAGATGCCGAGCCACGCGAGGAGTGCGGTGGTGAGCGGCACCAGCGGCGGATAGACTTCGCCGATGCGAACGTAGCTGGCGATGGCCCCGCCGAGATAGCCGGTGAGCAGCACGGCCCCGAGCACCGATGTCTGCGGGATCACGAACAGGAGAATCGCCGTGAGCTGCAGGAATGCCAGCAGTTCCAGCGCGCTGGTCGGCCAGCCGATCCGGTTGAACTCGGCGACGTACGTCGGCGCGTGCGTGAGCTTCCAGCGGGAACTGGTGAGCACGATGAGGACCGGCAGGACAGAGATGATGCGGCCGGCCCACACCATCCACCACGCAACGCGGGAGACACCAGGTTCCTGGACGCCGGCGTGATCCATGACAGCCTCTTCTCTGACCTCTATGTCTTCGTGCCTGTGTGGTTCGTCCGTGACGTCACGTTGGCAAGCGATGCGGGTCTGGTGACTGGGCGAGCAGGCGCTGCAGCTCCGCCAACTGGCTCGGCTTCACCAGGTACGCGTCGAAGACGGCCATGCAGGCACGGCGGACCGTTTCGTCGCTGTCGGCCGTCATCGCATACAGCTGGATGCGACGGTCGGCGTGTTTGTCGCGCAGGGCCCTGGCAAGCTCGAGCCCCGAGCCGTCGCCGATCGCGAGATCCAGGATGGCGACGTCCGGCTTGAAGCTCTCCGCGATGGTGAGCGCGCGCGTGGCACCGGACGCGACCGCCACCTGGTGTCCCCAGCTATGGAGCAATCGTGCCATCGAGCGGCGCATGCTGCGGTCATCGTCGACGACCAGCAGTCGCCGGCTCCGTAAGGCGGCGCGCGTGAGCTGCGGCAGTTTCATCCGGAATGTCGCCCCTTCGCCGACGTTCGCGACCGCCCAGAGCCGGCCGCCATGGCTCTGAACGATCGAGCGGGCGATGGCCAGTCCCATCCCGATCCCGTCCGACTTGGTCGTGTAGAACCGGTCGAAGACGTGATCGGGACCGTCCGCACCGAAGCCGTGTCCGGTGTCACGCACACTGAGGATGACATGACGTTTACTGCGGCGTGTGCGGATCGTGAGCAGACGTCGCGATCCGGACGACGACCGCATGGCGTCCATCGCGTTGTTGATCAAGTTGAGGAGCACCTGCTGGACCTGCACCGTGTCCGCGCGTACGGACGGGGCGTGCGGATCGAGATCGAGCAGGACGCGCACGCGCAGTTCGCGTGCGCGCGGACTGACGATCTCGACGGTGGTGCGCGCGACGTCGTTGAGATCGAGATCGACCGACTGGGCGGGCTGATTGCTGAACATTCCGCGCGTGCGTTCGACCACCTGCGTCGCACGCCGGCTGTCGTTCAGCACGTCGCGGAAGAGCGGGTGGAAGCGACGCCCGGCCGGCTCCGATTCGGACCATTGCAGCCCGGTCATGGCGGTTGCGGAGATGGCCGTCAGCGGCTGGTTCAGCTCGTGGGCGATCGACGCACTCATTTCGGCGATAGTGCCGATCCGGTTCATGCGGACGACCGCATCGTTCGCCTCGCGCAGTAACCGTGCGTTCTCGCGACGTTCGGTGATGTCCGCGTAGGTGCCGGTGACACGGGTGGGGCTGCCGCTGCTGGTTTCGGTGACCGCGCCCTTGCCGGCGATCCATCGGACCGTCCCGTTCTTGTGAGTCATCCGGAACTCGACATCGAGACGGGAGGCATTTCCCGCGAGCATCGCTACCAGGCGCGCCATGACGTCTTCGCGGTCGTCGGGATGAATCAGCGATTGCCACGCCTCGAGGCGAGCCGGGATCTCGCTGTCCGTGTACCCCAGGACCTGCTGGAGCGTGCCGATGACCCGCAGTTCGCCGCTGGCGACGTCCAGGTCCCACACGCCGATTCCCCCAACCGTGGTCGCCAGCGTGTAGCGTTGCTGGGTGTCGCGCAGTTCCTGCTCGGAGCGCCAGCGACTGGTGATGTCGCGCGCGATGGCCAGGACACGGCCGGCGTCGACGGCGATCAGCCGCGCTTCAATCCGCTGGCGTGCCGTGTTGTCGTCACGCGTGTATTCGATGACTGTCGGCTGGTGTGAACCGACCGCGCCGAGGGCGCGCGAGAAGGACCGCCGTGCATCCTGAGGCAACGCGTCATGGACGTCGTCGCCGACCGCGATGGCGAGGACGTGCCCGGTCTCGGTGTTCAACGCCTCGGACCCGAGACAGCGCCCGTCACGGGTGAGCAGCAACATCTGATCGGGCAGCGCGCGCAGGATCGCGCGATTCTGCTGCTCGACGTCAACGAGGGCGCCGTGCTCCCGTCGTTGCTGCTCGAGTACCCCGGCCAGCAGCATCATCGGAATGGCGTTGGCCGTGAGCACGAGCTGCACCGCCATCACCGTGTCGGCCGGCGGCAATCCGGCCAGCGGCCCGCGTCCCTGGAGAGCGGCGGTCACCGTCAGCAGCGTGGTCGAGACCAGGGCAAACGCCAACCCGGCGACGCCGAAACGCACGGTGGCCCACAGCAACAGCGGCATCGGCGCGTAGAGCGCGACGAACAGCCCGAAGCCGTCGCGCCGGTCGATCGGCAGCACCGCGGTATGCACGAGACCGAGGCCGACCAGCAGTCCAGCGAATTCGGCGACGCGGGGAAGTGCCGGCAGTCGACGGTCGCGTACATACGGCCAGAGCAACACCAGCGACGGCACGATCGTCAGCGTGGCGATCGCATTCGAAATGGTCCGCGCACTCCAGGCGTGCCGGACGTCCTCGGCCCAGCCCAGGCTGACGTAGACCACAGCCGGCACGACCGACGCGACTGCTGGCGCCAGCCAGCAACCACCCAGAATGAAGATGAGGATTTGCCGAGCGTCGGCGAAGAACCCGTTGATGCCGGCGTAGCGACGCACGAACCAGGCGGCCATCAGCGCCTGAAGGCCGTTGCCGAGGAACTGGATCAGCCAGGCGGTGGTCCCGATGCCATCGGCGGAGTGGGCCAGGCCGTGCGCGACCAGCGAGCCCGCCAGCAGTGCCGGCCACCAGCGCGGCACCGATAGCACCAGCGCCGCCGTCAGGACGGCGGTCGGAGGCCAGAAGAACGAGATGCCGCTTGCGGGGTACCGCAGGCTGAAGCCGGCAAGGCAGCCGAGATAGTAGGCGACACCGACGGCAATTGGCGGTGCAAGCATCCTCCGGATCGACCGGCGTCGCCAATCATGATCGGCCAAATCGCGCACCGCGACGACGCGCAGAGCTTCATCGCTCATACTTCTACCTCGGGCCGACCGTGTCGGCCAGGTAGCGCACGCCATGAACGGCGCGCGGATGTTGTGTCGCTGCGACAGAAAGAGCCAGGACACGCACACTAAGTCTTCTCCCCGTCGCCTGTCCATGAATTTTGCCGATCGAACGACCCTGAACTCAGGGCGTTCTGGCGCAATCCTTTTCGCCTATCCTCATCGCGATTGGTCAGATGGGAACCGCAGGCCGTGAACCCGGCGCGGTCCCCGGCGGGTGAAGAGTGAGCCGGACGTTGCCGACTACGTCCGGCGTGGAGACAAACATGCGTCTGGTCACGTCCGCGGCGGCTTGCGCCTGCGTGGGAACGCTCTGGATGGCTGCGGCATCGGCGCAGAGCGGTCGAACTGATTTCTCCGCGTCGGCTTTATCCGCGCCGCCGACCGGCGCCTGGGCAACCAATGGCGGCAACCTGTTCAACCAGCGCTACTCACCGCTCGCGGCAATCAATCGCGAGAACGTGGCGCAGCTCAAAGGCGTATGGCGGACGCGACTGCGGGGATCGGGAACCGCTCCGCAGTACTCGGCGCACGCCCAACCGATCGTTCACGACGGCGTCGCCTACATCAGCACCGGCGCGAACGATGTGTTCGCTCTCGCGATCGACAGCGGCGAGATCCTCTGGCAATACGAGGCCAGGCTCGACCCGGCGATCGTGACCGCGGTCTGTTGCGGCTGGAACAGCAAGGGCGTCGCGATCAGCGAGGACCGGGTATTCATCGGGCAACTCGACGGCAAGCTCGTCGCCCTCGATCGCCGCACCGGCACCGTCGCGTGGTCGATCCAGGCCGAGCGCTGGCAGGACAACTTCTCGATTACCGCCGCGCCCGTCTACGTCAACGGCATGGTGATCACCGGTTTTGCGGGAGCCGATCGCGGCACGCGCGGCCGGCTGAAAGCGTACGACGCGAAGGACGGTCGCCTCGTCTGGACCTTCTACACGATTCCAGCACCGGGCGAGCCCGGTCACGAGACCTGGCCAGGCGACAACGACGCCTGGAAGTACGGCGGCGGCTCGATCTGGCAGACGCCGGCAATCGATCCCGAGCTTGGCCTTGCTTACTTTTCCACCGGCAACGCCGGTCCGGACTACAACGGGGCGGCCCGTCGCGGCGACAACCTGTACACCGCATCGATCGTTGCCGTCGATCTCGCCACCGGGAAGTACCGCTGGCACTTCCAGCAGGTCCATCACGACATTTGGGACTACGACTCCGTCAATCCGGTCGTCCTGATGAACGTCACCACGGGCGGGCGCGTGCGCAAGGCAATCGCCGAAGTCAGCAAGACGGGTTGGGCATACATCCTCGATCGCGAGACCGGCAAGCCGCTGCTCGGCATCGACGAACGTCCTGTCCCCCAGGAGCCGCGGCAAGCGACCGCCGCCACCCAGCCGTTCCCGCGCGGCGACGCGGTGGTGCCGCAGATGATCGAGATTGCCCCTGAAGGGCTGCAACTCGTCAACGACGGGCGCATCTTCACGCCCTTTGTCGGCAAGGACCCGGTGATCGTGAAGCCGGGCATCTGGGGCGGGGCGAACTGGCCGCCGAGCGCCTACGACCCGACGCAGCAGCTCCTGTTCGTCTGCGCCTCGTCAGTCGTCAACGGCTACACCGGTGGCGGCAATCCCACTGTCGTCGAGCCTGGACGCACGCCCGACCTGTACAACGGCGGTGCGACGGTGTTCACGCGTTTGTCGAGGAGCGGCATCATCGCCGCGCTCGACGTCACGACGAACCGGCTCAAGTGGCGCTACCGATGGCCAGACCAGTGCTACAGCGGAACGCTGGCCACCGGAGGACACCTGTTGTTCGTCGGCCGCGCGGACGGGCGGCTGACGGCGTTGGACTCTTCCACCGGCGTTCAGTTGTGGGAGTTTCAGACCGGCGCCGGCATGCATGCGCCAGCCAGCACCTTCGAGTACAAGGGTAAGCAGTACGTCATCGCGTTCTCCGGGGGCAACGCGCTGCTCGGCTCACCACGCGGCGACAGTGTCTGGCTGTTTGCGCTCGACGGAACGTTGCCGCCCGCGGCGCCAGGAACGCCCGTCCCGCGCACGACCGCCATACCCGCACCGGCCGACGGCACGAATGCCAGGGCCGGCGCCGGCGCCGCGGAGACCCTCACGGCGCTCGACCTCACCGCGGGCAAGCAGGTGTTCGAACAGGCGTGCGTGCTGTGCCACGGCGCTGACGGAGCGGGCGGTCATGGCGTCGGCGCACCGCTGACCGCGATCAAGGATGTGGCTGCGACAATCCAGACGGTCACGTCCGGTCGCAACAGCATGCCGGCGTTTGCGTCGACGCTCACGCCGGAACAGATCCGGAACGTCAGCGGCTACGTGGTGCAAGTATTGGCTCGACCTGCTCGTTGAGCACGTCGCCCGCCGCGCACGACGGCGTGGTCTACGCTCCCTTGCGCCTTCGTCTGCCATAGGCGGGCGTGGTCCAGCATGAATGGCACGGCCAGGAGTGTGGCCACGGGCGGAGCTGCATCACCCGACGCGCGTGACCGGTTGCGAGGTGCGAATGGCGGCTCGCTGCGCGAGCCAGCCGCCGGTGCCGCCGCCCGCCAGCTTCAGCGCGTGCGCCACGTAGTAGATGAACGGCATCGCAGCGAAGCCATGCTGATCCTTCCATTGACGATTGACCAATTGGCAGATTGGAAAATTTGATGAACTTCCAAATCCAACTGGTCCAACCCAAATAGTCAATCCAATCGGTCAATCCAATTGGTCAATCTTCAAATTGGTCAATCGTCCATCTCTCTGCGGGAGCTACTTCAAATTTCGATACACCGCGTCTTCGACCGCGTCGTACACCTTCATCGACGGCTCGTCGTAGAAGGGCAGCGTCTGCATCATCACGACGACGCCGACCTGGCGCACCGGATCGATGAAGAAATGCGTGTTGAAGATACCGGCCCACGTGCCGCTGCCCGGTGAGCGGCGGTTCGCGACCCGCTCCGCAGCCAGCTGGAACCCGAATCCCCAGTGGTCCCTGCCCACGCCCACCGGGAAGTTCCGCGACAGCGACTGGTTCGTCGACTGCTGCAGCTGCGCGGTGACCGCGCCGCTCTGGCTGGTCAGCATCGCCTTCACGGCCCCTTCGCTCAGGAGCCGCACGTTACCGGCTTTCCCATGATTGAGGAGCATGCGCAGGAAGAGCGCGTAGTCTCCCGCTGTGCCGTACAGTCCGCCGTCGCCCGCCACGCTGGCCGGCAACGTCGCCGGCATCGGCCGCTCGACGAACTTGCCGTCCGCCCCGCGAGCGTTCGTCGCGACGACGCGGCCGTATTTCGCCGGCGGGACGAGATAGCTGGTGTCGTGCATCCCGAGCGGCTCCAGGATGCGTGCGGTCAGAAACGCATCGAGCTTCTGGCCCGAGACCACCGCCACGACGTCGCCGAGCACCCGTGTGCTGGCGCCATACGCCCACCCCTCGCCGGGATCGAACAGCAGCGGAAGATCAGCTTCGGATTTCCCAGTCTTCTCGACGAGTTTCGCGACGGTCGCATTGGAGAAGGTGTATCCGATCCCCGACGTGTGCGTCAGGAGGTGACGAATCGTCATCGGCCGCTTCGCGGGACGTGTCTCGTAGCTGCCATCGGCCAGGTTGAACCGGCTGATGACGACCGGATCCTTGTACTTCGGGCAGGTACCTGGCGACGTCGTCGTCCAGCTTCAGTTTTCCTTCGTCCACCAGCATCATGATGGCCGTCGAGGTGATCGGCTTCGTCATCGAGGCCATGTTGAAGATGGTGTCGCGGGCCATCGGCTGCGATCCGAGCGTCCGGCTGAGGCCGAACGCCTCGTGGTAGAGCAGGCCGTCCTGGTTGACGACCGCCACGACGACACCGGGCACATCGCCGCGGGCCGTGGCGTCCTTGAGCAAGGCTGACAGCGACGAGGTCCCAGCCGTGGTCAGAGTCGGCGCGGCCGAGACGGAAACGACGAGCAGGAGCGGCAGAAACCACAGCAGACGTTTCATGGCCAGACGATTCTAGTGATTTCATCGGTTTGCCGCTGTTCCTGGGCTGGATCCCAAACTGAAAGGAGCCTACACTGAGCCTTCCGAAATGTCTTCGAATCCGTCCGGGCAGACCAGGCGTGCGCTTCTGAAGACGGCTGTCGCGGGTGCGGCAGGTATCGCGCTGGGCATGCCCGTGCGAACTCTGTGCTGCTCAGGCCGTTACTGCAGCGGGCGATGCCGTCGAACGGCTGGCGGACGATCTCTTCGTCCTGCGCCTTCCGGGTCAGGAGAATGTGGTTGCGCAGACCACGCGTGACGGCGTCGTGCTCGTCGACGGCGGTTCCGCTGCCGCGGCCGAGGCGTTGACCCGCGCCGTCGCCGCCCTGCCTGGCGGAGGCCCGGTCACCACGCTCTTCAACACGCACTGGCATCCGGAACAGACGGGGCTGAACGAACAGGTCGGGAAGGCCGGCCGCACGATCGTCGCGCACGAGAACACGCGGCTGTGGCTGACGACGGATGTGACGTGGCCGTGGAATGGCCAGACCTTCAAGCGGCTGCCGAAAGTCGCGCAACCGAACAAGACGTTCTACACGACCGGCAAGCTCGATTCGGGAGTGCAGTACGGCTACGTGGCCGACGCCGCCCACACCGACGGGGACATGTACGTCTACTTCCCGCAGCAGAACGTGCTGGCCGTAGGTGGAGTGGCGTCAGGCGAGGGCTGGCCGGTTGTCGACTACATCACCGGAGGCTGGATTGGCGGACTCGTCGGCGGCCTGCAGCGCCTGCAGACCATTGGCAACGAGCAGACCCGCATCGTCGCGAGTCGCGGGCCAGTGCTCAGCATGGCGCAGGTGAAGACGCAGGCGGACATGTACGGGACGCTGTACGAACGCTTGACGCAGATGCTGAACAAGGGTCGGAGTCCCGACGAAGCGGTCGCGGCGAAGCCGGCCAAGGATTACGAAGCGCAGATGGGGAACCCGGACGAGTTCGTGCGCCGCTCGTTCGAGAGCCTGTGGGCATACTTGTCGCCGGACGCGTAGAACGACGACAAATGCACGATTCAACATGCAAAAGCATCTGACCCGCGGCCGCCTGCTCTCCGGTTTCTGCATTCTGCATTTTGCATTCTGCATGGCCGTGTCCGCCCGCGAGCCTCAGGCGCCGGCCGCTGGTCCTGCTGACGCGCAGAAGCAACTGGCCACGATCAATCAGTACTGCGTCACGTGTCACAGCGATCGTGCGAAGACGGGCGGCGTCAGCTTTGAGGGCCTGACCGCGAACGACATCGCGCAGCGCGGCGAGGTCTTCGAGAAAGCTGTGCGCAAGGTGCGCGGCCGCGTCATGCCGCCGCCGGGGGCGCGCCAGCCCGATGCCGCGGCGGCGGACTTACTCGTCTCGTTCCTCGAGACGACACTCGACCGCGCCGAGCCGAAATCCCACATCCCCGATCGGCTCGTCCTGCATCGGCTCAACCGCAAGGAGTACTCGAACGCGGTCCGCGATCTGCTCGCCGTGGATTTCGACGCGACCTCGGTGCTTCCGGCGGATGACGTCGCCGACGGGTTCGACAACATCGCCGACGCGCTGCAGGTATCGCCGTCATTCATCGAGCAGTACGTGATCGCCGCGCGCGCCGTTGCGGTGAAGGCGGTCGGCCAGCCGAATGCGCGCCCGGGTGGATGGACATTCCGGGCCGGACCGGGCACGCAGCTGACACACGTCCCCGGGCTGCCGCTGGGGACGCGCGGCGGCATCCTGGCCAACGCCGACTTGCCCGCTGACGGCGAGTACGTGATCGACATCGCCGATATGGCCACCCATATCTGGGGCAACGGCATGGAGTACGAGAACCCGCTCGTGGTCACCGTCGACGGGAAGGTGGTGTACGAGACGGTGATCGGCGGCGAGGAAGACATGAAAGCGTACGACCAGGTCCAGAACGGCGCGCTGGATCGGGTCAACGCCCGGCTCAAGAACATCCGGTTCACCACGACGGCGGGACCGCACAAGATCGGCGTCGCGTTCAAGCGGCGGACGTTCGCGGAGTCCGACGATCAGCAGCAGATGTTCGCGGCCGGCGGCGGCCAGGACCGCTTCTACCGGGTCAACTCGTTCCAGATTCGCGGACCGTTCAACCCGCACGGAATCAGCGCGACGCCAAGCCGCTCGAAGATCTTCATCTGCAAGCCGGCGGCAGCGACGCCCGATGCCGAGCAACGCTGTGCGAAGGACATCATCGCGACGCTCGCAAAACGCGCGTACCGTCGCCCCGTGACGGCAGAGGACGTCAACGAGCTCTTGCAGTACTACACGGACGGCGCGAAGGCCGGCGGGTTCGACGAGGGCATTCGCGGCGCCATCACTGGCGTACTGGCAAGCCCGTTCTTTCTGTATCGCGGCGAGCACGTCCCGTCCGGACTCAAGCCGGGCGAGACCTACAGCCTCAGCGACGTCGAACTCGCGTCGAACCTGTCGTTCTTCCTGTGGAACACGATTCCCGACGACGAGCTGCTGCAGGCGGCGATCGACGGCAAGCTGAAGGACCCGGCTGATGCTCGAGCGCCAGGTCAAGCGGATGCTCGCCGACCCGCGCTCGATCACGCTGGCGAGCAATTTCGTTCAACAGTGGCTGGACATGAAGCGGCTGGACGAAATCGTTCCTGACGCGGCGGTCTTCCCGTACGCATCGGGCCGTTCGGATCCGCGCCAGGACTTTCGCACGGAGCTCACGCTGTTCGCCGACAGCATCTTCCGCGAGGACCGCAGCGTCGTCGATCTGCTGAGCGCCAGTCATAGCTATCTGAACGAGCGGGTCGCACTGCACTACGGGATCAACGACGTGAAGGGGGATCGTTTCCGTCGTGTCGAGCTGAAGGACTCGGTGCGGTGGGGATTGCTCGGCAAGGGCGCCGTGCTGATGGCGGCGGCGTATCCGAACCGCACGTCGCCGGTGCTGCGTGGCTCGTTCATCCTGAAGCACATCCAGGGCGTGCCGCCGGCGAACCCGCCACCGAACGTGCCGACGCTCGACGAGAAGGACATCGGCACGACCAAGGCATTGACGTTGCGCGAGATGATGGCCAAGCACCGGTCGAGTCCGACGTGCGCGTCGTGTCACGCGGTCATGGATCCGCTTGGGTTCGCGCTCGAGAACTTCGACGCCACCGGTATGTGGCGCGACCGCGATCGCTACGCCGGTGTGGCCATCGATTCGTCGGGCACGCTGCCGGACGGCACGCCGCGTCAATGGTCCCGATGACCTGCGCAAGGCGCTGCTGCGCCAGCCAGAGCAGTTCGTGCAGACGTTTGCGGAAGGCTTGCTGACGTACGCGACCGGGCGCAAACTCGAGTACGTCGACATGCCCGCCGTCCGGCGAATCGTGCACGGCAGCGCGGGCGGCAATTATCGGTTTTCGACCCTGGTGCAGGCGGTCGTGCGAAGCGATCAGTTCCGGATGCGGCGGGTGCCAGCGGCGGGCCCCGCGACACCGGAGACGACGACGGCGAACAAGTGAGGATCAAGAATGCAGAATCTCAGAATTCAGAAGGCAGACGGTTTCGCGGCATCGCGACGTCTGCACTCTCACTTCTCAGTTCTCAATTGTGCATTCTCAATTCTCAATTCTGCATTCTGCATTCTGATTTCTGATTTCTGACCGGAGAGGCGCAATGTTTCTGTCGAAAAAGCACATCTCACGGCGAACGGTGCTCAAGGGCGTGGGCGCAACCATCGCGCTGCCGCTGCTCGATGCGATGAACCCGTCGGCAACCGCGTGGGCGGCGACGCCGGCTGGCGCACCGCCGAAGCGGATCGCCTTCATCGGCTTCCCGCATGGCGCCATCATGGACCACTGGTCGCCGAAGACGACCGGCAGCGACTACGAGTTGTCGGAGATCCTCCTGCCGCTCAAGGCGTTCCAGCCGCACATGACCATCGTGTCCGGTTTGCGCAACAAGATGGGCGAGACGCCGGAGCCGCACGCCTACATCGAGTCGACGTGGCTCAGTTGCGTCAAGCCATGGGACCACGGGGTTGCCGGTCCGGATTCGGGCGTCACCGCGGACCAGATGGCTGCCCGTCACATCGGCCAGGACACGCGCCTGCCGTCGCTGGAGTTGACGACGTCACAACAGGGCGCACGATTGTCGTGGCGCACGCCGACACAGCCGCTGCCGCAGGAAGGAAATCCGCGCGCGGTGTTCCAGAAGCTGTTCGGCCAGGGCGATACCGATGCGGAGCGCGCCGCGATCCTGCACGAGACCGGCAGCATCCTCGACCGCGTGAAGAGCCAGGCGCAGCGGCTGAATGCGAGCCTCGGCGTCAAGGACCGCGTCATTGTCAGCGACTACCTCGACTCGGTGCGCGAGATCGAACGCCGTGTCCAGATGGCGTCACAGCAGGACATGTCGTCGCTGGAGATTCCGGATGCGCCCGTCGGCATCCCCAATGACATCACCGAGCACTTCAAGCTGATGTTCGACTTGATGGCGCTCGGGTTCCAGGCCGACATCACGCGCGTGATGACGATGTCGATGGATCACGAAGCCAGCATGCGGACCTACACCAACCTCGGAATCGCCGAAGGATTCCATCCGCTGTCGCATCACGGGAACAATCCCCAGAAGATGGACAAGCTGGTGCAGATCCAGAAGTACCACACCGAGGTGTTCGCGAAGTTCGTGGAGCGGCTGTCGAAGGCGCAGGAATCGGGCGGCACCGTGCTCGATCACTCCACGATTCTCTTCGGCAGCAACATGAGCAACAGCGACCGGCACAACAACGACCCGCTGCCGGTGGCGATCCTCGGCCACGCCCACGGCAAGATCAAGGGCGGCCAGCACGTGAAATACCCGCAGGACTCGCGCTTCTCCGATCTGTTGGTGACGCTGTTCGACCGCAACAACATCCCGGTCGAGAAGCTCGGCGACAGCGGCGGCACGCTTTCGGAGATCTAGAGTGCGATTCAGTGTGACGAGGGCGGGTGCGATCGCGCGCTGCGCGCGAGGTGCGAGAAGGCTGTCGCTCATCGGTGCACTGTGCGTGGTCGGGAGCGCAGTCGGGACCGCGGCCGGGCGGGAACCGCAAACTCCGCGTCCGGCTGCAGCGCGGGAGGCGCGAAGCGCTCCCGCCGCGACGATTCCCTCCACGTTGCTGCAGGCGGCGGAGCGAGGCGAGCGCACGGCGGCGATGAGCCTGCTCGCCAAGGGTGCGAATCCGAACACTCCCGCACCGGACGGCACCACCGCCATCATGTGGGCGGCGGCCAATGACGACGTCGAATTGGTCCGCGCGCTCATCAAGGCCGGCGCCAACGTCAAGGCGACGAATCAGTTCGGCACGTCAGCGATCACCGAAGCGGCCATCATCGGCGCCGCGCCGGTGATCGACGCGCTGATTACCGCCGGCGCCGATCCGAATACGAAGAATCCCGAAGGCGAAACGCCGCTGATGGCGGCGGCGCGCAGCGGCAAGATCGACGCGGCCAGGCGCCTCGTCCAGGCAGGCGCGAACGTCAACGCGAAGGAAAGCTTCGGCGGGCAGTCGGCGCTGATGTGGGCGTCGGCGCAGAGCCAGGCCGACATGGTCAGGTTGCTCGTCGAAGCGGGAGCGGACGTCAACGCGCGCGGCATCATCCATCAGTGGGAGCGCAAGGTGATCACCGAGCCGCGCCCCAAGGACATGAACCATGGCGGCTTTACGCCGCTGCTGTATGCCGCGCGTGAAGGCTGTGTCGAGTGCGTGAAGCACCTCGTCGCCGGCGGTGCCGACCTCGACCTCGAAGATCCTGATCGCATGACTCCGCTGAACATGGCGCTGTTCAACCTCCACTTCGACGTGGCCGCAGAACTGATCAAAGCGGGAGCGGACATCGACAAGTGGGACCTCTACGGGCGCTCGCCTGTCTACATGGCGGCGGACGTCAGCACCCTGCCGATGAAGGGGAACGGCGCGATGGCGGTCCTCCCGAGCGAAGATGCGCTGACCGCGCTGGACGTCGCCCGGATGCTGCTCGAGAAGGGCGCCAACCCGAACATTCAGCTCAAGCGGCGTCCGCCGTACCGCGACGTGCCGCAGGATCGCGGCGGCGACACCATCCTGGCGCAGGGCGCGACGCCGCTGCTGCGCGCCGCCCGCGGCGGCGATGCACCGTTCGTCGAACTGCTGCTCAAACACGGGGCGCTGGTCGATTTGCCCAGCAAGGAAGGGGTCACGCCGCTGATGGCCGCCGCCGGTGTGGAGTACGGGACGCGCGTGACGCGTGGCCGCAACCGCAGCGAAGAAGGCGTGCTGAAGACGATGCAGTTGCTGGTGGCCGCAGGCGCCGATATCAACGCGCGATCGGTGACCGATGCTCGCCGCCGCGCCATCGACGGTGCGGCCTCGGCGCAGGATCAATACGTCGTCTCGACCCAGCGCGGGATACGCGGCAGTCAGATGCCGAGTCCGACCGCCGCACCACACGAGACCGCGCTCCATGGCGCTGCGCAGCACGGCTTCAACTCGTTCGTCACGTTCCTGGTCGAGCACGGCGCCGACCTCCAGGCGAAGGACGCCAACGGCCGGACGGCGCTGGACATGGCGAGGGGGACCGGCATCGCGGGCCGCGGCCAGGCCGAAGCGTTCCCCGAAACCGCCAAGCTGATTGAGAAGCTGATGACAGACAAAGGTCTGGTCGTGACTCCGGTGCAGACACCGGTTCGCCAGGCCGTCCAGTAAGCCCATCGCTCCCTTCGCGCTGTCGCGTCGCTCGACACCTGCCTTCGCATCGGCTTTCCCGTACGCGTCGCGAAGAGTAATGTGGTGTTGCGCAGATCGACGTCGGAGGGACATTCGTACCGCGGGGAGGCGCAGATGCGGAATCCATGGCCGGAATTTGGTTGGGGTGATTCGGACGAGCCCGGACCGCAGACCGAAGATTCGGTGGAGCGCGGCTTCACCGACAAGAACGCTGCCACGACCCCGCTGGGTCGCTCCGACAGCCTGGACGCGGAAGACACCGGCGACATCGCCGACGAAGGTCCAGGGCGGAGGGGGTAGGAAGGGGGCCCCTGCCCCCTCGTCCCCTTTCCCCCTGCCCCCTACTTCTGCTTCAGCCCGGCGGGGAGCGCCACGTCCATCGCGGAGACGTTGGTGCTGATCCGGAGTACCTCGGACGTCGTCGTCAGGATGGTGACCTTCGGCGAAGGTGCCTCGTCCTTCTTCGCGGCTTTGCGCGCCAGGCCGCCAAGCAGGCCGCTGACGCTCGTCGCATTCGTCGGACTGGATGCCGAGTTGGACTTCTGCTCCTCGGCGATCTGCGCCGCCGATTTCACCGCGTCGGCGCTGATCACCGTCAGAATCGGCGTTCCCTCCAGCTTCTTGCCCTCGGTCGCCATTTTTTCGACCGCCGGCTTGACGAGCGGATACATCGCCAGGACGGCCGCCATGTCCTGCGGTGACGCGCCCTCGACCATCGGGCCGTACAGCTTCTGCGCGTAACGCATGTTGAAGTCGGCCAGCTCGTTCATCTCGGGCATCCGCGGTGCCAGCCACAGCTCCGACGTCAGGACGAGTCCGCCGTTCTGCTCGATCGTCTTGCCCTTCTCCCGTACGGTGACTGTCATCACGGCCTGGTGCGTGTCGAAGCCGTTGATCGTTTTGGTCATCCCCGTGTTCTTCACGTCGAAATCGACCTCGTATTGCGGCTGGTCTGGTTTCTGTGGCGCCGCCTCGGGTTTGTCGTTGCCCGGTTTTTTCGCTTCTTCTTCGGCCTTGCGCCGCGCTTCTTCGAACTGATGCCGGATGTCGGCGAACGTCGCCACGGTGTAGGTCTTCTGCTTCAGGTCGATCGTGTAGACCTTTTCTTCGGCCAGGTCGACGATCTGGCTCGTCGAACCATTGGTCATGACCATGCGATCGCCCTTGACCATGACGGTCGAGTCGACTCCGTCGCGAGCGGCCTTCCCGCCGAAGATACCCGCGACCTTCCCGAGTACTCCGCCCAGCTGGAACTTGGTTTTCTCATCCGAGCGAACGTCCGCCCGCGTGACATGAGCGAACCCGAGACAGATGACGAGCGTCAGCCCGAGCCAGCGAGAATGCGTCATGGAAACCTCCAGTGCCTGGTAAAGAGTGATCTGTGGCGATATGCGTCAGTTCGGGGGAAGCCGTTCCGGCCTCCACGTCCTGGTGGCGTGGGTCCGCCCCTCGAGACGCCGATCGATCGCGGCTGATGAGTATGTGTCGTACTCACGCCTCGGCACAATGGTTTAAAGATCATCCCGGCCGCGGCTTCGGGCTCCGCGTTTCGCGCAAGGTTTGCAGCTTCGTCGTTGCCTTCGTCAAGCCGCGTCCACGCCGCGCCATGTCCGACCAGAGATCGCCGGTCGTGGCGATCCGCTCCGCCATGTTCAGCAGCGTGAACGAACGCGGGCCGACCGCGCCGCTTTCGATCTCCTCCCAGGTGCACGGCGCCGACACTGGTGCCCCGGGTCTCGCTCGCACCGTGTAAGCGGCGGCGAAGGTCGAGTGATAGCCGTTGCGCCCGGTGTCGACGTAGATTCGCCCGTGGCGATCAATCTTGCTGAACTCGTCCGTCAGCCGATCCGGCGCCAGGCTGATGAAGAAGCTGCCGACGGCACCGGCAAACCGTGCGGCCGCCCCCATCGTGGTCTTGCCGTCGAGCGGGACGACGATGTGAAAGCCCTTCGAGCCGGTCGTCTTGACCCACGAGGGCAACCCGAGCTCCGCCAGCAGGTCCCGCATCCCGATCGCGGCGGCACGAACGTCGGCCACGTTGTCGTCGGACGGATCCAGATCGAAGACGCAGACATCGGGATGATTCAAGTCGGCGGCGCGGGACGTCCACACGTGGTGGGTGATGGTGTTCTGATTGGCGACCCACAATAGCGATCGAAGGTCGGTGACGATCGGATGATGGACGACGCCGTCCTTTTTCGGGACCTCGACCCTCTGAAGCCAGGACGGAAACCCTCTGGAGACGTCTTTCTGCCAGAACCCTTTGGCGCCGATTCCGGCCGGATACCGCTCCATCGTCAACGGCCGTCCGCGCAGGTGGGGCAGCATCACCGGTGCGATCGCCTCGTAATACGCAGCCAGCTGGCCTTTGGTGATTCCGTCCGCCGGGAACATGACTTTGTCGGGGTGGGTGATCACGACTGTTCCCGGACGACGTGGCGCGGATTCTTGTCGAAACGGACGCCGATGAGTCGCGGATGGCGCAACTTGCCATGCACCGTCCACTCGATGAAGGCGACCTGGACGACGATGTCTGGCTTGACCCAGTGGGCGCGCAGCCGTGGCAGGCCGGCCGCCTTGGTGAAGGGAGTCGCGTTCACCTCGAGCGCGTCCAGCCGGGAGCGCAGTTCGAGCAGCAGCTTCGTATCGAAGCCGGTCCCGATCTTGCCGGCGAAGGCGAGATCGTCGCCGTGGTAATAGCCGACCAGCAGTGCGCCCAGCCCGACGCGAGCCCCCTGCGGATCCGTGAAGCCGCCGACCACGAACTCCTGCGAGAGCTCGCACTTCATCTTCAGCCAGTGTTTGGAGCGCCGATGCTCGTATGGCGAGCCGCGCCGTTTCGCGATGACGCCTTCCCAGCCTTCGCGTCGCGCCCGCTCCCACGGTTCGGCATCCTCGATGAGATCGACGTGCCGCAGCGGCGGTTCAAAGGGAAGTTGCTGCAGCAGTGCCCGACGCTCTTCGAGCATCAATCCTGTCACCGGCTGACCGTCGAGCCAGAGGATGTCGAAGACGTGGTAGCCGCTGTGGCCATCCCATGTCACTTCGCCATCGAGGATCGCGCTGTCGATCGGCAGTTGTGCGATCGCGTTGGCGACCGCAGGGAGGTGCTGCGGCAGACGGTTGCGCGAATAGAGTCGCACCTCGTCACCATCCTTGTACGCCAGCAGCCGGATACCGTCGAACTTCTGCTCGAACAGCCAGTCGCCACCGGCGAACCGTTCCTGTGTGAGCGTCGCGGCCATCGGTTCGAGCCAATCGGGAATCATCAATGATGATGCGTGAATTTACGGATTGACGAATTGACGAATTGACGAATTGATTGTTGAATTGCGATCGCCTCCGTGTCTCCAAATCCGTCAATTCGTCAATTCGTCAATTCGTCAATTGGAGTATCAGTATCGTCTGGTCGTCGTCCGGTTCCTGACCGCCGGCAAACGACTCGAGATCGGCGACGACGCCGTCGACGGCTGCCCGCGCACTGAACCCACGCGTGGTGTCGAGGGCCGCCGCGAGCCGCTCCACGTCGTACGGAGCGCCATCGGCGTTTTCGCGGTCGGTGATGCCGTCGGTGAAGAAGAGGATCCGGTCACCTGGCCGCAGCCGGTGCTCCGATGTCGGGAAATGACCGATGTCGGTCAGCAGGAGCGGGATGGTCGCATCCACCGCCAACGGTGCCGTCCGTTCGCCGTCGCGGAGGAGCAGCGGACGCGGATGTCCCGCGCAGGTGACCCTCAGCGTGAGGGCCCGCACGTCGATGACCGCGTAAACCGCCGTGGCGAAGATCGGATCGTCCCATAAGTAGCGGAAGTGCGTATTCAGTTCGTGAAGCACTGCGGCCGGTTCGGCCCCGGCTGCGGCCGGCGTATGCATGAACGTCCGGATCATCGCCATCACGATGGCGGCCGAGGCACCGTGACCGGAGACGTCAGCGACGATCACCGCGAAGCGATCGTCGCCAAGCTCCAGGACGTCGTAGTAGTCGCCGCCGGCGTGACGACTGGTCCGATAGAACTGGGCGAACGTCAGTGCCGGATGCGCCGGGAGCGAACGCGGCAGCAGTTGCTGCTGCAGGCGGGCGGCCTTGGCCAGCTCGCGGTCGAGCCGGTCGCGGCTGCGTCGCAGTTCACGTTCGAGGTAGAGCCGCGTCAGGTGGTTCGAGACGCGAACCTGCACTTCCTCGGGTTGAATCGGCTTGGTGATGTAGTCGACTGCTCCGAGCGTCAGGCCGGACACCTTGTCTTCGACGTCGCCGAGGGCTGACAGGAAGATGATCGTCGTGTCCTGGGTCGTCGGGTCCGACTTCAACGCCCTGCAGACTTCGAAGCCGCCCATGTCCGGCATCATCACGTCCAGCAGCACGAGATCCGGACGGATCCGGCGGGCGATTTCGAGCGCGGACCGTCCGTTCTTCGCCGCCAGGATGCGATGGCCGAAGCCGTCGAGCGTCCGCACGAGCACCTGCAGGTTCACCGGGTTGTCGTCGACCACCAGGATGGTGGCCGGGGGAACGGCGTGCACCGGCGAGGCCTGCTTCAGTTCCAGCATGGTCTTCCTTTCCACTCACGATCCATCCAGCGCCGACCCAGAGCCGAGCCACGATCAGTTCGACGGACCGCTCGACACATCTCTGCTCGCACGGCTTACGTTTCGGTCGGCGCCGGGCCGCTCAGCGTCTCCGCCAGCGCCAGCAGTTCGTCGAAGTCGAACGAAGTGGCGAGGTGACCGATTCGACGACTGAGTGGTGCCTCGTCGTCGCGTAACGCCAGTTCCGTCACGAGCGTCTCCATGGCAGTGACGTCACCGAGTGCCGCCGCGCTCCGGATCCGATTCGCGATTGCCTGCCGGCGCGGCAGAGGCAGATCCGGTTCGGGATGGGTCGGGCCCTCCGGGCGCGCCACGAACTGGAGGCCGAGATGCGTTTGCAGCGCCGCGAAGAGCGCCTGTGCGCGGATCGGCTTCGTCAGGTAGTCGACGCATCCTGCGTCGCGCGCCGCGCGCGGCGCATCGCCGAGAGCGCTGGCGGTGACCGCGATCACCGGAATCCCCTGTGTCACCGGGCTTGACTTCAGACGCCGCGTGGCCTCGAGTCCGTCGAGATCGGGCATCCGCAGATCCATGAAAATCACGTCGGGGTGGTGCTCGAGTGCGAAGCGCGATCGCCTCTTCGCCGCCGGTCGCCTGGATGACCCGTGCGCCTGCACTCTCGAGCAGATCGCCGATGATGCGCCGGTTCAGCGTGCTGTCGTCGGCGACGAGCGCGGTAAGCGTCTGGCCCGGCGCCAGCACCGCATCGAGCGGCGGCTCGGACGATGTCTCCGACTCCGCGCACGCCGAACATGTCCTATCGCCGTTCACCAGCGGCAGCGAGAAGAAGAAGCGGCTGCCGCTGCCGGGCACGCTCTCGACCTGCAGGTCGCCGTCCATCATCGCGACGAGATGACGGCTGATCGTCAGGCCCAGGCCGCTGCCTCCGGCCATCGCGCCGGTCTCCGTCTGCGTGAACGCATCGAAGATCGTGGCGAGCCCTTCCGGCTCGATCCCGATGCCCGTGTCGACCACCTCGAAGAGCAGGCGATCATCGCCGCTGCGCGTGATGCCGAGACGGACTTCGCCCTCGTTGGTGAACTTGATCGCGTTGCCGAGCAGGTTCAGGAGCACCTGGCGTACATGGCGGCCATCCAGGCAGACTGCACGCGGCACGTCCGGCCCGATCACGGTGCGCAGCCGCAGCTGTTTGCGCTGTGCCGATTCGGCCACGAGCTGCCGCAGGTCGGCTCCCAGCTGCAACAGGTCCGTCGTCGTCGCCGCCGTGTCGATGTGGCCCGCTTCGATCTTCGAGAGGTCGAGGATTTCGTTGATCACGTCGAGCAGGTGCGAACCCGACTTGGTGATCGCATCGAGGGCCTCGCGCTGCCGCGCGGTGAGTCCGGCCTCGCGCTGCAGGAGCTGGGCGTAGCCGAGCACGCCGTTCAACGGCGTCCGCAGCTCGTGGCTCATGTTGGCGAGGAACTCGCTTTTGGCGCGCGTCGCCGCCTCGGCCGACTCCTTGGCAGTGCGCAACTGCAGGTCGCGCTCGCGGCGCTCGGAGATATCCCGCAGGAAGGCGCCGAAGAAATAGCCGTCGCCGAAGCGAGTCGGCGACGTCACCGTCAGCTCAATCGGGAACTCGCGTCCGGAGCGGTGAAGCGCGCTCAGCTCGAGCCGCTTGTTCACGACGGGAGCCGCCCCGGTATCGAGAAAGCGCTGGATGCCGCGCACGTGCGCTTCGCGGTATTCGGTCGGGATGATCACATCGGACAACGTGCGGCCGAGCACTTCCGCAGGCGACCAGCCGAACGTGGCCTCTGCGGCGGCGTTCCAGTCAACGATCCGTCCCATGGAGTCGATGCCGACGAACGCGTCATGTGCGGTGTCGACGATCATCCGCGCCCGCGCCTCGCTGTCCGCCAGCTTCGCGATCGCCTCCCGTCGATCGTCGTCAACGAGAGCGACGACGATCAGATTGGCGACGGAGATGGCGAAGTTCTGTTCGTCGACCGTCCAGGTGCGGCCGTCACCGACGTGTTCCGCGCATAGGACGCCAACCGTGGTCGCCGTCCTTGCGGAGGGGGACGTCGAGCATGGCACCGATTCCGAGCGGCTTCAGGTAACTGTCGCGCAGCTCGCAGGTGCGTGGATCCGTCGCCGCGTCGTGCGCAGCGATCACCCGCTCGGTGCCGAGAGCGTCGAAGTACGCCGGCGCGTCGAAGTAGCCGAGCGCGCCCCGGTCGTCGTGGCGGTCCGAGCTCAGGGTATAGAGATCGAGGCACCTGATTGACTGCTGGTCGTAGGCAAGGCGCCACACGCTCAGTCGTCCGACCACGAGTGTGCGCGCGGCCGTCGCGAGGATTTCCTGCAAGCGCTCCTCGAAACGTGCGGCTGAGTCTGCCTGCCGCTCGGTGAGTTCCTTGAGCGCGTTGCTCTGAGCGGTCAGGCGGCGGTCGTTGGCCGCGAGCTGCTCTTCCACCTCGTTGAACGCGGTGAGGACCGCCGCTTCGCCCTCGTAGGTCACCAGCCGTGCGGATGAGAACGTCCAGAACGTGGTGCCATCGTCCCGGCGAAGATGGGTGCGGAAGCGGTCGACGCGGCCGTCGCGACGGATGAGATCGGCTAATTGCTCCCGCTGCTCGGGGTTGACGTAGTAATCCGGCACGTGACGACCAACCGCAGCCTCTTTCGGACCCCGAAACAGGGCGGCCGTGGCGTCGTTGATCGCCAGGACCGAATGGTCCCGTAGCCGGCTGACCACAATCGGGAAGGGACTGAGGTCGAGCAGGCGCGCAATCAGGGCGTCGTCTGTCTGTGTTGAATGCATGATGGCCGGGGCTGCGGGAGGCGGCGCTGGCCCAGTTGCCCGTAAACGCGACATCGGCGTGCAAACCCCGCAATGCCGCCGGCGGCACAACTGTAACTCCATTCATATCGGCAACTTAGAACCGGCAGGAATAAGCTGGGCCCGGCGACCAAATCCCTGCCCGGGGACCAGCCAATCGCGTATCATCCGCTGTCGGAGAGATCCATTGCGCACCGTCCTGTCATCGGCAGCTCTCGTATTCGTTCTTGCTCTCGGGCTTGCCGGGGCGCGCGGGTCGGCCCAGGCGCCCGTCCCGGCATCGACGGCCGCGTCAGCGTCCCCTCAGGCCGCGCTTGTGACCACGTACTGCGTGACGTGCCATAACGATCGCGCCCGCACCGGGGATCTATCGCTCGAGCACGTTGATCTGGCGAACGTGCCGGGATCGGCGGCGCTGTGGGAGAAGGTGATTCGGAAGGTTCGCGCCGGCATGATGCCGCCCTCCGGCATGCCCCGTCCGGATGCGGCGGCGCTGGACGGCTTCGTCGGTTACGTCGAAACCTCGATCGACCGCGCGGCCATTGCCAGCCCACGCCCCGGTCGCACGGCTCTCCACCGGCTGAATCGCGCCGAGTACGCGAACGCTATCCGCGATCTGCTCGCGCTGGACATCGACACGGCGGCGCTGCTGCCACCGGACGACGAGAGCAGCGGGTTCGACAACATCGCTGACGTGCTCACGGTGTCGCCGTCGCTGATGGAACGGTACCTGTCCGCCTCCTGGAACATCAGCCGGATGGCGATGGGCAATGTCGCGCTGACGCCGAGCACCGCCACGTATCGCGTCAGGCCCGACCTTTCGCAGGATCAGCACATCGACGGCATGCCGCCAGGAACGCGGGGCGGATTGCTGATCGAGCACGCGTTTCCGGTGGACGCCGAGTACGTCATCAAGCTTCGCCTGTGGCGCAACACGTTCGACCTGATGCGCGGCATGGAAGATCCGCACGAAATCGAGATTGCCATGGACGGTGTCCGCTTGCAGGCGGTCACCGTCGGCGGACGTGACGACTTCAACAAGATGGCGGAGAACCCGGGCACCTTCGGCGCGGATCTCGATCGCCGCCTGACCGTGCGGCTGCCCGTCAAGGCAGGGACGCACAAGATCTGGGCGACGACGGTGCTCAAGAGCCAGGCGCCGCGCGACGACTTGATCAAGCCGTTCCTGCGCACGACGGTCGACGGGCTCGACATCATGGGTGATCCGTCGGTCGATCGCCTCACGGTCGAGGGACCGTTCAAGCCGTCCGGACCCGGCGACACGCCGTCGCGCCGCAAGATCCTGGTGTGCCAGCCTGATTCCCCGAATGCTCGCTCCACGAGTACGAGCGATTCCGCTGAAGTCGCGTGCGCGCGGCGCATTCTCACGACGCTGACCCGGCAGGCGTACCGGAAGCCGGTGGACGCCACCACGCTCGGCGTGCTGATGGACTTCTACAAGCGCGGACGTGAGAGTGGCGGCAGCTTCGACCGCGGCATCGAGTCGGCGCTTCAGTTCGTTCTGGCCAGCCCCGAGTTCCTGTTCCGCGTCGAGCCGGATCCCAGTCAGGCCGTGGCGAGCGTTGCTGCCGACGGGATCCAGTGTTGCCGGTGGCTCGGTGTACCGGCTTGGCGATCTGGCGCTCGCGTCCCGACTGTCGTTCTTCCTCTGGAGCAGCCTGCCTGACGAGCCGCTGCTGCAGGCGGCGGAGCAGGGCAAGCTGAAGCAGCCGGCCGTCCTGGAACAGCAGGTTCGCCGGATGCTGGCCGATCCGAAGTCGAAGACGCTCATCGACAACTTCGCGGAGCAGTGGCTGCACCTGCGCAACCTGAAGAACTCGAATCCCGACCTGGTCGCGTTCCCGGACTTCGACGACAACCTCCGGCAGGCGATGAAGGAGGAGACCGAGCTGTTCTTCGACAGCATCATGCGCGAGGACCGCAGCCTGATGGATCTGCTCAACGCGGACTACACGTTCGTGAACGAGCGGCTGGCGCGGCACTACGGGATTCCAGACGTGTATGGCAGCCGCTTCCGCCGCGTGCCGGTGACGCAACGAGGCGCGTCGCGGACTGCTCGGACAGGCCAGCATCCTCACGGTGACGTCGTATCCGAACCGTACGTCGCCGGTCGAACGCGGGAAGTGGATCCTGACCAACCTGCTCGGCGTGCCGCCGCAGCCGCCGCCGCCGAACGTTCCGCCGCTGCAGGACACGACTGCCGATGGCCGGGTGTTGCCGCTGCGTGAGCGGATGGAGCGTCATCGCGCGTCGCCGACGTGCGCGGGCTGTCACCGGCTGATGGATCCGATCGGATTCTCGCTCGAGAACTTCGACGGCATCGGCCGCTGGCGCGACAAGGAAGAGGGCCTGACGATCGACGCGTCCGGAACGCTCTTCACCGGCGCCAGCAGTCGACGGCGTGGTCGCGCTCCGCCGCGAGATCGCGAAGCGTCCGGACGTCTTCGTTGGCGTGATCACGGAAAAGATGCTGACCTACGCGCTCGGCCGCGGCCTCGAGTATTACGACATGCCGGCGGTCCGGAAGATCGTCAGCGACGCACGAGCGAGCAACTACAAGTTTTCCTCGATCGTCCTCGGCGTGGCGCGAAGCGTTCCCTTCCAGATGAAGGAGCTCACGTCGACGGCGGGGACGAAGAACACGGCTTCGAACACTGAAGTGGGGGGGAGGCCTGTCAGCCTCGCCTCCGGACCTGACAAGGTCCGCGCCACGAGCGAGTTTCGAGCTCCGGGAGGGATGGAACGTCGATGAGCATGATCTTCAAGAACCATCTGTCGCGTCGCACCTTCCTTCGCGGGATGGGCGTGACGATGTCGCTGCCGCTGCTGGATGCGATGGTCCCGGCGAGCACGGCGCTGGCGCAGACGGCGGCCAAGCCGCGCGTCCGGCTCGGGCTGTGTTTCATCCCGCACGGCGCGGTGATGAACCAGTGGACGCCGGCCAGTGTCGGGCCGCTCGAACTGTCACCGACGCTCTCGCCCCTCGCGGCTCATCGCGAACAGGTGGTCGTGCTCAGCAATCTCGGCGCACGCGATGGCCGGACCGCAGGGACCGGGAGACAACGGCGGCGATCACACGCGTTGTCCGGCGGTGTTCCTCAACGGCGTGCACCCGAAGCGTACGGACGGCGCCGACATCCAGGCCGGAATCACCATCGATCAGATGGCGGCGCAGAAGGTCGGTCAGGACACGCTGCTGCCCTCGCTGGAACTGGCGATCGAGGACTACAGCGGCCTCGTCGGCTCGTGCGACGTCGGGTTCAGCTGCACCTACATGAACACCATCTCGTGGCGGACGCCGACTTCGCCGTTGCCGATGGAAATCAATCCGCGCGTCGTGTTCGACCGCATGTTCGGCGACGGCGCCAGCACGCAGGAGCGGCTGCAGCGCATCGAGACGCAGCGCAGCATCCTCGACGCGATCACCGGGCAGGTGCGTCGTCTCCAGGGCGACCTCGGCGCGCGCGATCGCAATCGCGTGGCCGAGTACCTCGACTCGGTCCGCGAGATCGAACGGCGCATCCAGCTGGCGGAACGGCAGGCGTCGAACCCGAACATCGACGTTCCGACGACGCCGGCCGGCATTCCCGAGGACTACGAGGAACACACCAGGCTGATGTTCGACCTGATGGCGATTGCATTCCAGGCGGACATCACGCGCGTCTCCACGTTCATGATGGCGCGCGAGGTCAGCTACCGGACGTTCCCGACGCTCGGGATCGCCGAGGCCTTCCACCCCGCGTCGCATCACCAGAACAACGCGACGCGGCTCGAGACGCTGCAGAAGATCAACCAGCACCACGTCGTCGCTGGTGACGCATCTTCCTCGATCGGCTGAAGGCAACGCCCGATGGCGACGGCACGCTGCTCGATCATTCGCTGATCCTCTACGGCAGCGCGATGAGCAACAGCAACGTCCACAATCACGCGCCGCTGCCGGTGCTCGTCGCCGGCGGCGCCGGCTGGCCGGATGAAGGGTGGGCGGCACCTGTCGTATCCCGAGGGGACGCCGATGTCGAACCTGCTGCTGACGATTCTCGACAAGGCGGGCGTGCACGCAGGAGCAGGTCGGCGACTCGACCGGGGTGTTGTCGGAACTGTAGGGCGGGCTCCGCATGGCGGACCCGCCACACGACAACTCCCAACTCCCAACGGCTGTCGCATCCCCAACTCCCAACGGCGCCCGCGTGCGAACGTTTGGAAGTTGGTCGAGCGTCAGACGTTGGGAGTTGGGCGTTATCGCAGGAGTGACGATGCGTAGAAGCATTCGCGCTTGTATATGGTTTGTTCTGGCGTTGCTGGCACTGCCCTCCCTCGCCATCGCCGCAGGCCCGGATGCGGCTGACGCCGCCGAGCGCCGTGACGCCGCGAGCCTGCGAGCCTTGCTGGGCAGGAAGGTCGACGTCAACACGCCGCAGCCGGACGGCACCACCGCGCTGCATTGGGCGGTGCACTGGAACGACGTCGAATCGACCACGCCTGCTTCTGCGCGCCGGCGCGGACCCGATGGCGCGCAACCGGTTCGGCGCCTCGCCGCTGTCCGAAGCCGCCGCATCCGGCAACGCGGCTCTGGTCGCGGCACTGCTCGAGGCGGGCGCCGACGCGAAGGCCCTGACGACGGCCGACGGCGAGACGGTGCTGATGACCTCGGCCCGCGCCGGCAACGCGGATGCGGTGCGGATGCTGCTCGACCGCGGCGCCGACGTGAACGCGCGGAGCGCTACAAGGGACAGACGGCGCTGATGTGGGCGGCGGCCGAACGGCATACCGGCGGTCGTCAAGCTGCTGCTCGAACGTGGTGCCGATTGGAAGATCCGCTCGCACGACCGCGAAACCAAGCCGCCGAAGCTGAGCGCCGCCTCGTCCATTTCGCCGATTGCGCGCGGCGGCTTCACCGCGCTGCTGTTCTCGGCGCGTGAGGGTGACGTCGACACCGCTCGCGTGATGCTGGACGCAGGGGTCGACGTCAACTATGGCGACGTGGACAACGCCACCGCGTTGATCGTGTCGATCATGAACAAGCAGTTCACGTTCGCGAAGTTCCTCATCGATCGTGGCGCCGACGTGAACGTGGTCGATGCCGCCGGCCGGACCGCGCTCTACGCTGTCACCGACATCCGCAACGAGGACTATTCCGCGCTGCCGAACCGCCCGCTCGAAGATCCGCTGCCCTCGCTCGACGTGGTCAAGGCGCTGCTCGACCATGGCGCCAACGTCAACGTGCCGCTCAAGCGCAATCTAGCCGGCCGGAGCGGCATGGACGGCGGTGACACTACGCTCAACGAGGGGACGACGGCGCTGATGCGCGCGGCCCGCGCCGGCGACCATACGGTCATGCGGCTGCTGCTGGACAAGGGCGCGGATCCGAAGCTGACCACGAAGGACGGAAACACCGCCCTGATGCTGGCCTCCGGCATCGGCTACCGCGACAAGAACACCAAGGGCAGCGAGAGCGACGCGCTCGAGGCGATCAAGGTTGCGCTTGCTGCCGGCCTCGACCTGCAGCAGAAGAACGGCCGCGACGAGACGCCGCTGCACGGCGCGGCATTTCGGGGTGCCGACACGATCGTCCAGTTCCTGATCGACAAGGGCGCCGACCTGAATGCGGTGAGCCGCCAGGGCTTCACTCCGCTCGACATGGCCATGGGCAAGTCAGTCACCTCGCAGCTGCCGGTGCCGCACGACACCACGGTCGCACTACTCAAGAAGCTCGGCGCGAAGGAAGGGCCTGGCCGGACGGCTCTGCCGGCGGCGCCGTAGGGCGGGCCTTCAGGCCCGCCGTGGCCGGCAACGCATAACTCCCAACGCCCAACGACTGACGCTTCCCCAACTCCCAAAGCTGACCGCGAGCGAGCCTTTGGGAGTGGGGCAAACGAAAGACGTTGGGTTGGGAGTTGATCGCCATTGGCAGTGTGGGGAAGCGACAGCCGTTGGGAATTGCGAGTCGATATCTGGGAGTTGGGCGGGCGATAGACGTTGGAAGTTGGGAGTTGTCTGAGCCGCTGCCTGGTTGCGAGGACGTATGACCAAGATCTTCAGTGCTCGCGCGATGGTGTTTCTGACGATTGCGGTGAGCTCGATGGTGATCCTGCGCGGCGCTCAGGCGCCACGCCCGTCGATCGCGGTGGATGCCGACGACATCGGTGGCGTCGTCACCGGCGCGCGCGGACCCGAAGCTGGCGTCTGGGTCATCGCGGAAACACGAGCGCTGCCGACACGCTTCATCCGGATCGTCGTCACCGACGATCAGGGACGCTTCGTCGTCCCCGATCTGCCGAAGGCCGAATACGACGTCTTGGTCCGCGGCTACGGCCTGGTCGACTCGGCGAAGGTGAAGGCCAGTCCGGGACAGACGCTCGCACTGACGGCGAAGGCGGCGCCGGACAAGAAGGCCGCGGCGCAGTACTACCCGGCGCAGTACTGGTTCGCCATGCTGCAGCTGCCGCCCAAGAGCGATTTCCCGGGCACCGGTCCGGAAGGGAACGGCCTCGCGCCCAACGTTCGCAGCCAGGGTGAGTTCATCCGCAACGTCGTCAACACCGACGGCTGCACCGGGTGTCATCAGCTTGGCAACGAGGCGACGCGGACGATTCCGGCAGAGCATCCTCGGCTCGGTCAAGGATTCGAAGGAAGCCTGGGATCGGCGGATTCAGGCCGGTCAGGCTGGCGGCGGAATGAGCGCGCGCTTCACGCAGGTCGGACGCGATCGCGTGCTCTCGATGTACGCGGACTGGACCGATCGCGTCGGCAAGGGCGAGCTGCCGTCGGCTGAACCGTCCCGTCCGCAAGGGCGGGAACGCAACGTCGTCGTGACGCTCTGGGATTGGTCCGATCCGAAGGCCTACATGCACGACGCGATTGCGAGCGACAAGCGCAATCCGACGGTGAACCCGAACGGGCCGATCTACGGCGCACTGGAGGAGAGCGCCGACTATCTGGCGGTGCTCGATCCGACGACGCACACGGCCAGTCAGATCAAGGTGGCTCCGCGCGAACCCGATACGCCGAGCGCGGCGGACATTCCGCCGGCCGCGACGTCGCCCGTACTGGGGCGACGAAGTCGATCTGGAACAGCAAGACCACCGTGCACAGCTTCGCCATGGACAAGCAGGGTCGGGTGTGGGCGGCGGCACGCGTGCGCAAGCCGGCGACAGCCGGCCTTCTGCCGGGCCGGATCCGATCATCCGTCCGCGAAGCTGCATGCCGATCAACCAGGGCCAGCGCGGGCTGATCATGTACGACCCGAAGACGAAGCAGACGACGACGATCGACACCTGCTACACGTGGGGGCACGTCAACATCGACGACAACGACGTGCTGTGGTCCTCGTTCGGGCCGGCCGGCGTCGAGGGCTGGTTCGACACGCGCGATCTGGGACAAGACGCACGACGAGAAGCAGGCACAGGGCTGGACGGCGTTTGTCGTCGACAACAACGGCAACGGCAAGCGTGACGACTACACCGAGCCGAATGCGCCAGCGGATCCTGCCAAGGATCGCCGCCTCAACGTGACGCTCTACGGTGACACGCCGGGGTTCGACGGTTCCGTGTGGGGCAGCGTTCAGGGCATGCCAGGTGGTCTGCTGCGTCTGGTCCCGGGCTCACATCCGCCGGAGACGGCACTGACCGAGTTCTACGAAGTTCCCTGGAACAACCCGCGCGCATCGGCCCAGGGATTCGCCCCGCGCGGCATGGACGTGGACAGCAAGGGCGTGGTCTGGACGGTGCTCTCGAGCGGCCATCTGGCGAGCTTCGATCGCAGCAAGTGCAAGGTGCTGAACGGTCCCGATGGCAACGGGACAGCATTGTCCCGAGGGCTGGACGCTGTATCCGCTGCCGGGTCCCAATTACAAGAACGCCGCTGACAGCGGCAGCGCCGACTCGGCCTACTACGACTTCGTCGATCGCTTCGACATGCTCGGCGTCGGCAAGGACGTGCCGCTGGCTACCGGTAATCTCTCGGAAGGCCTGCTGGCGCTGGTCGACGGCAAGATCATGACGCTGCGCGTGCCGTATCCGATGGGGTTCTTTGCCAAGGGGATCGACGGCCGTATCGACAACCCGAACGGCGGCTGGAAGGGGAAGGGAGTCTATCACGACCATCGCCACGCGCGCGCCGTTCCACCAGGAGGGCGGCAAGGGCGAGACGAGCAAGTTGATCAAGTTCCAGATGCGCCCGGACCCGTTGGCGAAGTGAAGACAGGACACCTGATCATCCTGACAGCGCTGGTGTGGCTGGGCGGCGTGACGACACGCGCCGCCCAGAGCCCTGCGGCAACCCTCAAGAATCCGATCGCGTCGTCGCCGGAGTCGATCGCGGCCGGCAAGCAGGTCTACACGCGAACGCTGCGCTCCCTGCCATGGCACGAGCGGCGAGGGCGGCCCGGGCAACGATCTGATCCCGGCGGCGCCTGACCTGACCGATGCCACGTGGGATCACGGATCGACCGACGGCGAGATCTTCACGAGCATCAAGAACGGCATCGCGCCCGACTTCAACATGACGCCGTTCAAGGATCGCCTCAAGGACGACGACATCTGGAACGTCGTCATCTACCTGCGGTCGATCGCGAAGAAGTAGCCGTAAAGCGGGGGGCGAGCCTTGTCAGGCTCGCCTGCGCGGACCGAAACGTAGGTTGGGCCTGGCGAAGCAGGCCCGGCTTCACTCTTTGGTCAGACGACGGCGCATCCCGGCCAGCTGCCTTTTCGCGGTCCTCGGACACCGTCGGCATCTTCAGCTTCAGGTCCTTGATCGCCCGGGTCAGGATCGATGCGACGAGCACGCGGGCGACCCACTTGTGATCCGCGGGGATCACGTACCAGGGCGCCCACTTCGTGCTGGTGTGTCTGAACGCGTCTTCGAATGCGTTCTGGTAGTCATCCCAGTACTGCCGTTCGTTGACGTCGGCGTCCGAGACCTTCCAGTGCTTGTCGGGATTCGTCAGCCGCTCCAGGAATCGCTTGCGCTGCTCGTCCTTGGAGAGGTGGAGGAAGAACTTGAGCACCGTCGTGCCGTTGCGCGTGAGATGGCGCTCGAACTGGTTGATGTCGTCGAACCGCTGCTTCCAGAACTTTTCCCCGCGCTTACCGTCCGGTAGCTTCTGGCCGGCGAGGATCTGCGGATGCACGCGCACGACGAGCACGTCCTCGTAGTACGAGCGGTTGAAGATGCCGATGCGGCCGCGCTCAGGGAGCGCCTTCGATGTAGCGCCAGAGGAACGTGTGATCGAGTTCCTCGTCCGACGGCTTCTTGAACGAGAACACCTGACAGCCCTGCGGATTCACGCCCGACATCACGTGCTTGATGGTGCCGTCCTTGCCGGCCGCGTCCATGGCTTGCAGGACGATGAGCACGGAGTGGCGATCGGTGGCGTACAGGACGTTCTGGGCAGCCGCCAGCTCGCTGAGGTTTTCCGTCAGGTACGCCTTGGCGCGGTCCTTCAGTTCGTCTTTCGACAGGTCGTCGAAGTAGTCGCCGCCGGCCCACCCGGTGTCATGATCCTTCAAGCGGAAGCGGCCGTTGGTGGGTACGCGAAACAGCTTGTCGACGTCTTTGTGAGTCAGGGTGGTTGGCATTCTTCGGCGCGCAGCAAGATGTCGGCCGCGAGCTGAACGGAGCCGAAACGTCAGATTTTTTTGACGTCCTACTGGTTCGAGACACCACCTGCTGTGAAGAAATACGGCTGATGGTGAATTGGGAATAACTCCCAACTCCCAACGGGCTTTCGCTCCCCCAACTGCCAAACGTTCGATGGACCGTGGCGCGGACCTTGTCAGGTCCGTGAGGCGAGCCCGACAAGGCTCGCCCTCCGTACTTCCTGAAGGATCTGCCGCTGCTGAGAACCTGCAGATCGCATCGCGCATCGTGGCCGGCGAGCTGTCCGGCCGGCGTGGGAAGTGGGATGACGCGATTCGCAGCGTCCAGGAGGCGGTCTCGCTCGAAGACGCGATTCCCTACAACGAGCCGCCCGTCTGGCACCATCCGCCGCGGCAGGTGCTCGGCGCGCTGCTGCTCGAGGCCGGTCGTCCGGCCGACGCCGAACGCGTGTATCGGAAGGATCTCGAGCGGTTCCGGGAGAACGGCTGGTCGCTCTTCGGTCTGATGAAAAGCCTGGAGGCCCAGGGCGCCCCCTCGCCCCTGCTCCCTGACCCCTGATCCCTGATCCCTGATCCCTGATCCCTCCCTATCCGGGTGATGTGCGACGGCCGCGTGGCCGGCTACCCTCGCGTATGCCCTCGGCACTTCCCATTCCCGATTCGGATCGCTCGCTGCTCGACGCGTATTCGCAGGCGGTGATCGGTGCGGTCGAGCAGGTCGCCCCGGCGGTCGTCCGCGTCGACGTCACGGGTGGTGGCGGCTCCGGTGTTCTCTTTACGCCCGACGGTTTCCTGCTCACCAACAGCCACGTCGTCGAGCGCGGCGGCGACATCCGGGTGATGCTGCCGGACGGACGATCGAGCGCCGCACAGATCATCGGGACCGACGCCATCACGGATGTCGCCGTTCTGCGCATCGGCGGTTCGCAGTTGCCGTGGGCCACACTTGCCGACTCCAGGCTCGTGCGTGTCGGCCAGGTCGCTATTGCGATCGGAAATCCGTTCGGATTCCATCACTCGGTGACCAGCGGGGTGGTCAGCGCGCTCGGCCGTTCGCTGCGGTCGCGATCGGGTCGGCTGATGGACGACATTCTTCAGACTGACGCGGCGCTGAACCCGGGCAACTCCGGCGGACCGCTGGTGGCGTCCACTGGCGAGGTGATCGGCCTGAACACCGCGACGATCATGTCGGCGCAAGGTCTGTGCTTCGCGATTGCCAGCAACACCGTCCGGTTCGTCGCCGCACGCCTGATGCGCGATGGCCGGCTGCGCCGAAGCTTCATCGGCATGGCTGGCCAGCAGACCCCCGTTCCGCGTGCGCTGGCCCGAGCCGCCGGGGTCGCGACAGGATCAGGGGTGCTGGTGGTGTCGATCGAAGCGCGCGGCGCCGCCGCCGCCGCAGGACTGCAGGAGGGAGACGTGGTGATCCGATTCGACGGTCAGCTGATTGGCGGCATCGACGACCTCCATCGGCTGCTGACCGAGGAGCGCATCGATCGCGCGGTGCCGGTCGTGGTGATTCGCGGCGGCCGACTGTCGGAGCTGACGGTCACCCCTCGTGAACTGGAGCGGCGGACCTGAAGGTCCGCCCTACGTGACAGTAGCGCGAACCAGGACGTTGACGTGGCGCGGACCTTTGTTAGATCCGCGAAGGCGAGCCTGACACGGCTCGCCCCACGAACGAGATAGAGTCCCGCCCTACAGCGTTACGAGCCCGTGACGAACAGCGCGCCGCACCGCGTCCGTGCGATTGGCGGCGCCAAGCTTTCCCTGAATCGAGCTCGCATGGAACTTGACGGTCTGGTCGGAGATGCCAAGCCGGGTTGCAATCGCCTTGTTCGATAGCCCTTCCGCGATCAGCTCGAGCACCTCGATCTCGCGCGTGGTGAGATGTTCGGGTAAGGGCTCGCCCATCTCGTCCACGCGATCGTGATCGGCCAGCGCTTCGACGATTGCGTCCGCGGATACCGCCGCCGCTTGCGCTTCGGCGCGCGAGGCGAACTCCGCGACGATCTCCAGCGACGTGTGCTCGAGCTCGTCGCGGAACTGGCGCCGCTCCTGCGGAGTGCCGATCAGAACTACGCGCATGCGCGGCTACCACGCGTCACAACGAACCACGGAGGTCCGAACGAGTACCTGTACGTTCTCATCGCCGTTCTGCAGGGGTGATCTGCGCGCTCTGCGGCGAACTGCCACGAATGAGCTGCAGCGTCAGCGCCCGTCCGACACGATCGCCGACGAGCAGGTCGACCAGCTCCTCCGGTGACGTGAGCGGGACGCCGTCGAGCGCCACGAGGATGTCGCCGACGAGCAGTCCCGCGTCTGCGGCGGGGCTGCCGTCTTTCACGCCGACGACGAGCAGCGCGCTGCTTTCCGCACGACCCGCCCGCTGTCTTTCTGGGACGCGTACCGGTTGAGCCGCGATCCCGAGGTAACCGCGACGCGCGCTCCCTCGCTCGACCATCGTCTTTGCCGCCTCCCGTGCGATGGCGGCGGGAATCACGACGGTGAGTCCCCGGATCGACACCGCGGTGGCGATGCCGATCAGCGATCCGTCAGCACCGACTACGGCGCCACCGGCGAAGCCGGAGTGCACCGGTGCCGAGATCCGGATGACCTGGTCGAGTTGCCGGCGGGGACCGGTCGGCAGCGGCCCGCCGATGATCGACACCATCCCCACCGTGGCCGTGACGTTGTTACTGATCGATCGGCCAATCGCGATGGCCAGGCTGCCCACCCGTGGCAGCGCGTCACGCGCGGGTTCCGCATCTTCGAGATCGGATCCGCGAGGCGTATCACCCGCAGGCCGGTTCCCGCCCGACGCATTACCCGTAGGCCCGGATCCCCCGGACGCATTACCCGTAGGCCGTGATCCGCCCGACGCATCACCGGTAGGCCGGGATCCGCTCGACGCGTCACCTGTAGGCCGGGATCCGCGCAGCGGTCCCGGCAGGGCCGGCGCCGTGAGCTCCGGCACCTTGAGGAGGACGAGACGGCTGGCGGGATCCCAGCCGGCCAGATCGGCGGCGAACGCCCGTCCGTCGGAGTCGCGGATTTCGGGATGCTCATCCCGGCCGATGGCCCGACCCGTGGTCAGTACCAGGCCGGTGTCATAAACGATTCCGCTGGACGCGCGGCCGCCGGCACGCACCTGAACGACTGATGGCGCGGCGGCATCGACGACGTCTGCGAGTTGCGAGGAAGTATCTGTCAGCATGCGTCGCATCCTGACAGCTTCGACAGTCGCTGTGGATCACCCATTCGGGCAGGAACTCACACACGCCTGTCACCGAGCACCCCGGCCCCTGTTCCGCTTGCACTGCATCAACCGCTCGCCGTAATCTCCGGCCGCATCTCGCTCGTCGTTCCACGTTGCTGGAGGGCTCATGAGACAACTGCGCGTTCTCGTTCTTGCCTGCGCCACGCTGCTGTGTTCCACGACGGTGTTTGCCCAGTTCGACTCCGCCGCCGTCTCCGGCGCCATCCGCGACGCCAGCGGCGCCATCCTTCCCGGCGTGACTGTCACGCTGACGAACGTCGCCAGTGGTCTCACCCGCGATGCGGTGACCAACGAATCCGGCCTCTACACCTTCGCCAACGTGCTGGTCGGCGATTACCGCCTGACCGCCGCGCTCACCGGATTCAGGACCGTCACGCAGGAAGGCGTGCGCGTCAGCAGCAGCCAGAACATCCGCGTGGACGTCCAGATGGAACTCGGCGCGGTAAGCGAAGAGATCACCGTCCAGGCCGCGACGACGATGGTGGATACGTCGGTGCTGGCGCGGACCGTCCGGGCGGAGCAGATCGCCGAGGCGCCGCTCAGCGGCCGGCGTCCCACGCAGGTGGCCCAGATGGTGCCGGGCGCCGTCGGCGGCAATCTCGGCGCCTTCCCGACGGCCACCGCCACGTTCGCGACCGGCGTCACGTCCATCAACGGTGGTCGCGCCGACGAGTTCATGGCGACGGTCGACGGAGCCCCGTCGATTCGCGTCCGCGCCGCGGGCGGCTTCACGATGGGCATGCAGAACATGGACACGGTGGAAGAGATCCAGGTGCTCACGACGAACTACCAGGCGGAGTTCGGACGATCCTCCGCCGGCCAGCTGCGCATCGTCACCAAGAGCGGGGGTCAGTCGTTCCGCGGCAACGCGTTCTGGAACGGCCAGAACGATGCGCTCGATGCCAATACCTGGGCCCGTGAACGCGCCGGGCTCCCGAAGACGCCGCACGAGTGGAATTCGTATGGGTTCACCCTGGGCGGCCCGATCTACATCCCGGGACACTTCAACGAGGGCAAACAGAAACTGTTCTTCTTCCTCGGTGAGGAGTGGATTCGCGATCGCTCGGTCGAGAACCAGACCGGCATCGTGCCGACGGCGGCGATGCGCAACGGCGACTTCAGCGCGTTGCTGCCCGCCCGCGTCATCCGCGATCCGGTGACGGGAGTGCCGTTTACGAACAATCAGATTCCGCAGGATCGCATCAGCCCGAATGGCCGGGCGCTGTTGAACGCGTTGCCGCTGCCGACTCCGGGTTTCCAGCAGGGGGCGAACAACTGGATCGGAGCACCGTCGTTCTTCAACAATCAACGGAAGGACAGCATCAAGATCGATTTCGTCCCGGTGGCGAATCACCGCGTCTCCATCCGTCACACATGGGCCCCGAACATCTGGAACGATCCTGAACCGTTCGGGACGTTCGCGACGGTGTGGGATTATCCCGGCCGGACGCTGGCGGCGACGTTGTCGAGCACGTTCGGCAACACCCTGATCAACGAGTTCACGTTCTCGTGGGGATCAACCAAGCCGGCCAGTTTCTACGGACAGCGGAATTGTTCGAAGTGCCCGGTAGATCAGGCGGTCGACTACCCGACGAACTCGCAGATCGGACTGGCGTATCCATATCTGTTCCCGGGCACGAAGATGGATCCGGAGAAGATCCCGAACATCTCGCTGCAGGGATTCACCGCGATCAACAACAACGCCTATCCCGGCTCGTGGAACGACTTCGTGTTCGTCTATTCTGACAACGTCACGAAGATCAAAGGGAACCACACGCTCAAGGCGGGCCTGAGTGTCGAGCGATCGGGGATGAACGACCAGATCCAGTTGTCGTTCGCCACGGCACCGGCGACGGTCAACCAGAACGGCTCGTTCCGGTTCTTCGACACTCGCGCCGGCGGGACCGGCTACTCCGTCGCCAACACTCTTCTTGGCCTGTTCGACGACTACACGGAGTTCGGCGCCAAGCCGCTGACGCGGTGGCAGGCGTGGGGCACCGATGCGTTCTTGCAGGACAGCTGGAAGGTGACGCGAGCGATGACGGTCGAACTCGGACTGCGGTATTCGCTCTGGCAGCCCTGGGGTGCCGAGAACAACGAGATCGCGTCGTTCAACTCCGCGTACTACGATCCGGCCGCGGCCGTGACGATCAACCCGGGCGCCGGTTTCGTCGTGCCCAACTCAGGAGATCCGTTCAACGGGATCGTCATACCCGGTGACGGACCGTCGAACGAGACGCTGCAGAAATTCCCGCAGCTCGCGCAGTTGACCCGCCTCTATCGCGGCGTGCCCTACGGCTTCGCCGACACACCGACCGACGGCTACCAGCCACGACTCGGCGTGGCATACGCCATCAACGACAAGACGACCTTCAGGACCGGCGTCGGCCGATTCCTGAACCGCGTGCAGATCAATACGACGGCGGCATACGGGTTCAACCCGCCGCTGTCGGAGATGCGCACGGTCATCAACGGCAATGTCGACACCCCGGCCGGGGCCGAGCGTCGTGACTTCCCGCTGCTGATGGCGATGCAGACGCCGGATCTTCACAACCCGACGTCATGGGCGTGGAACGCCACCGTGGACCGCGCGCTGTTCTGGCAGCTGCGGACGCAGGTGTCGTACGTCGGCCGTTCGGCGTCGCATCTCGAGCGGGCGCGGAACATCAATCAGCTGCAGCCGGGCACGATCCAGGCGAATCCGGGCGTCAACGCCAACGCGCTGCGTCCCTACAAGGGGTACGGCAACATCACGCTGTACGAAACAACGGGCGAGTCGAAGTACAACGCGTTTCAATTGAACGTCAGTCGTCCGTCGGCGCGTGGGGTGAGCTTCAACGTGGCGTACACGTTCTCGCGCACGGAGGACAACGGCAGCGACATCCGCGACCTCGCTCCGAATGCGTACGACGACAGCGGCTACTACGGGATTTCGAACCTCGATCGTCCGCACGTGTTCGTGTCGCAGGCGCGTTACCGCCTCCCGTCCGCGGCCAGCCTTCCGGCGGTGGCGAAAGCGATCCTGGGCAACTGGGACATCAGCGGCGTCTTCCAGTCGCAGTCCGGCGTGCCGTTCGACGTGCGCACTGCAACGGACATCGCCGGCGTCGGTCCGGGCAGCGGCAACCAGTACTACGAGCTGGTCGGCGATCCGCTGGCGACGCGGACCGAGTGGGACGGGACGAGCGCCGTCTGGTTCGACAAGAACGCGTTCAAGGCTCCGGCCCCAGGGACGTTGGCCACCAGTCAACCGCGTAATCTCCTGCGGCAGCCCGGCTTCTGGGATCTGCACCTGTCGCTGAGGAAGAATTTCCCGTTCGGCACGCGCCGGTTCGAGTTCCGGTGGGACGTCTTCGACGTGCTCAATCATTCCAACTTGGGGACTGCACAGACCAATCCGAACGTATCGGATTTCGGGTTGATCACGTCACGGACCGGCAACCGGACGATGCAGGTGGGCCTCCAATACGCGTTCTAGAGTGGAAGCACGTAGGGCGGGGCTTCAGCCCCGCCTTGCGCCGCGGGTTGCGCCGCGGCCCTGAAGGGCCGCGCTACGACCGGTAATCGTTCGCACCTCGGAAGGCGTCAGCAGACGCCACTTGCCGATGTGCAGCGTGCCGATACCGACGCTGCCGATGCGGACGCGCACCAGTTTCAACACCGTGGCGCCGAGCGCCTCCACCATCCGCCGCACCTGGCGGTTGCGCCCCTCCGTCAGCGTGATCTCGAAGTGCGTGTACTTCGCGGATTCGCGGATGACGGCGACCTCGGCCGGCCGTGTCGGGCCGTCGCTCAGTTCGATGCCGTCGCGCAGTTGCTGCACCTGCGCATCCGTGAGCCGCATCGACGTCTTCACCAGATACGTCTTGGGGACGTGCGAGTCCGGGTTCGTCACCTGTTCAGCGAACTGGGTGTCGTTCGTCATCAGCAGCAGGCCGGAGGTGTCGAGGTCCAGCCGGCCCACTGGCGACACGAACGTGTCGACGTCACGAATCAGGTCGTAGACGGTTGCACGCTGCTGCGGATCGCGATAGGTCGTGAGGTACCCGGTTGGCTTGTAGAGCAGCAGGTAGACCCGTTCTCTCGTTGCCAGGGGCCGATCGTCGAACTGCACGCGATCCCGCTCGAGATCGATCCAGTGGTCGGGGTTCTGGATGGTGCGGCCGTTGACGGTGACCCGTCCATCGTGAATCCAGCGACGGGCATCGACACGCGATCCGAGACCGGCTTTCGACAGGACACGTTCGAGTGTCTTGAGCGGGCGCTTCTCTCCGCCGCGTCCGGGATGCGGCGGGCCCGCCCCTCGAGGCGCGACCGGACCTGCGGCCGTCCCGCTTTTGGTCTGTGGGGAGCGGCGTTCCCGTCGGCGAGCGGTCACACCTGCGTGAGCAGCGCGGCGTGCAGGCCGGCCCGCGAGCGGCCGTTCGCATCGCTCTTGTGCGCACGAATGCGGTTGACGAGCTCGAGGGCCGTCTGCGGGCACGGCGGCAGCGTCGCTTGGCTGGAGCTGAGAGCGCTGACGCGTGAGCCCCATCGCACCAGGTGGGCGCACCACGTCAGCCCGGCACCGAACGCGGGCATCAGGATGAGAGAGCCAGGCTTGACGCGCCCTTCGGCAACGGCCTCGGTCAGCGCCACGGGCACAGTCGCCGCGCTCATGTTGCCGTAGCGCTGCACCGTCAGCATGACGCGGTCCATCGAAATGCCGGTCCGGGTGACCACGGCCTCGATGATGCGCAGGTTGGCCTGGTGCGGCACGACGAGGTCGACGTCGGAGGCTTCCACGCCACACTTGGCCAGTACGGCCACGCTCGCCTGCGTCATCGCCTGCACGGCACGGCGAAAGATCTCCTGGCCGTCGAAGTCCCACAGCGTGTCGCCGTAGGTGACGTCTCGATTGGCGTAGGCGCATCCCATTCCACGGACGCGCAGCGATGCGCGGGCATCGGCGGCGCAGCCGAGCTGTTCGCCGAGCAGGCCCTCGCGGTGTTCGGACGCCTGCAGCACGACGGACGCGCAGCCGTCGCCGAACAGCACCGCGACGTTGCGGTTCTCCCAGTCCATGAACGGCGTAATGACTTCGACACCGATGACGAGGGCATTCCGAACCGCACCGGTGCGAATCATGGCCGACGCGGTCGAGAGTCCGTACAGGAAGCTGGTGCAGGCGGTGTTGAGATCGATCGCCGCGGCGCGGTTGGCGCCGAGGGCGGCCTGTACGCCGGACGCGGAGTTGGGCACCTGTTCGTCGTTGCTGCAACTGCCGTAGACGATCAGGTCGACCTCGCCGGGCGGCAGTCCGGCACACGCCAGCGCCCGTTGCGCGGCGACTGTGGCCAGCAGCGTTGCCGGCACGTGCGAGACACGCGCCGCTCCTTCATGCCCGTGCGCGTGATGATCCACTCGTCCGACGTGTCGAGAAAGGTCGACAGGTCGTCGTTGCTGAGGATCGCCGGCGGCATGCAGGCGCCCCACCCGGTGATCGCGGCATACGTCATCGGAGTCAGCGGCCCGTGCGATCGGTCCGTCATCGACACGGCGGACCGAAGCAGGCGCGGGCGAAATGTAAGACTATCAGGTCAGCCGCGAGGAACATCGATTTGTCGATCAGCGACCTGCCCGTAACCGCCCTGCGTGGGCCAGCCCTGACCTTTGTGGATGATCCGTTCGTGGTGGACCCGTCGCACGCCTATCGCTACGAATCCGACGCGCTCATCGTGATCCGTGACGGGCGAATCACCAACTTCGGCAGCTACGACTCGATTCGCGGGCAGTTGCCGGACGTCACGCCGGTCACGCGCTATGGTGCTGACTCGCTGATCCTGCCGGGTTTCGTCGATACCCACGTTCACTATCCGCAGACGCAGATGATTGGCGCGCCCGGCCGGCAGTTGCTCGACTGGTTGCACACGTATGCGCTGCCGGCGGAGCGGCAGTTTGCCGACGCCGCCCACGCGCGGGCGGTGGCGCGGCTGTTCCTGAAAGAACTGCTGCGTGCCGGGACCACGACGGCGGCGGTGTATTGCACCGTCTTCGCCGACTCAGTCGATGCATTCTTCGAGGAATCGGCGCGATTGAACACCCGCATGATCGCCGGGAAGGTCCTGATGGATCGGAATGCGCCTGACGCCCTGCTCGATCGTCCAGGCGATGGCTGCGAGGAATCACAGGCGTTGATTCGACGCTGGCACGGGCACGGCCGCCAGCTGTATGCCGTGACTCCCCGCTTTGCGCCGACCAGTTCGCCGGAACAGATGCACGCGGCGGGTGAACTGTGGAGCGCGCATCCGGGGACCTATCTGCAGTCGCACGTCTGCGAGAACCGCGCCGAGATCGAGTGGGTGCGTGAGCTGTATCCCGATCGCAAGGGCTACCTGGACGTCTACGATCATTATCGACAGCTCGGACCGAGGGCGGTGTTCGGTCACGCCGTCTGGTTCGATGAGCAGGACTTCGAGCGCTGCCACGAGACTGGCACGGCGCTGGCGCATTGCCCTTCGTCGAACCTGTTCCTCGGAAGCGGGCTGTTCAGGATGCAGGATGCCGCGCGCCGGGAGCGCCGGGTGCGCGTCGGACTGGGCACCGACGTCGGCGCCGGTACCAGCCTGTGCCAGCTGCGGACGCTCGGTGACGCCTACAAGGTGGCGCAACTTGCCGGAGCGCCGCTGACGTCGATTCAGCTGTTGTATCTGGCCACCGCCGGCGGCGCCCGCGCGCTGTACCTGGATGACACGATCGGCGCAATCGCGCCCGGGTACGAAGCGGACCTGATCGTCCTCGATCTGCGATCGACGCCGCTCATCGACTTCCGCATGGACTACAGCCGGACCTCGAAGAGTCACTGCTCGTGCAGATGGTGCTCGGCGACGATCGGGCGGTGCGCGCGACGTATGTGGCGGGGGTGCTTGCGCACGACCGCGATCGCACGGCATGACGGCACCGGCGTCTTCTCCGCGCGAGCGCGCGCTCGTGTCCCGCCGAGCCATCACCCGCGGTGCCGCGGGCCGCGCGTTTTTCGTCTAACCTGAATGCATGCGGCTGGTGTTCGCGGCTTTGGTGTCGACCCTGTTGCTGCCAGTGCAGGGGCCGACGGCATCAGCCCGTTTTCCCGTGCGCGGTCGAGCAGCTTTTGGTGAATGCGCGGTTTACTGCCGATGACCGGCGCCAGTTGCTGGCCGGTGAGGCTGTCGCACGGGCGCTGCCGGCCGATGCCAGCAAGGAACTGGCGGTCTTCGGCGCGGCGTGGATCAAGGCGCCGATCGAGCGTTACGTCCAGCGCCTCACTGACATCGAACAGTTCGAGCGCGGCGGTCGATTCAGGCTCACCCGGCGCATCAGCTCGCCGCCGCAGCTGTCCGACTTTGCGGCGCTGCAGGCTGTCGGACGAGGACGTCCGCGATCTCCGCAGCTGCGCCAGTCGGCGACTGCGAGCTGAAACTGAGCGCGCGTGCCATCCAGCGCTTCCAGTCCGAAGTCAACTGGAAGGCAGCCAACCCGCGACCTGCGGTCGACGCCGTGATGCGCCAGCTGGCCTTCGAGCTTGTCACGGCCTATCTCAAGGGGGGCAACCAGCAGCTCGCGGTCTATCGCGATCGCGGCACGGGCGATCTCGCCCGCTGCCGAATTCCGCGACATGCTCGACCACATGGCGGAATTGCCGCTCTACGGTCCCGATCTGCGGCGCGACCTGATCGAGTTTCACGGCGTCACGCCGTCCGAACTCCACCTCGTTCCTCTACTGGCAGGAAACGGAGTTCGGGCTCAAGCCGATCATCCGCATCAGCCACATCACGATCCGACAGGGCGCGACCGACACGATCGTCACGTCGAAGATGCTGTACGCGACGCACTACTTCTGGACCGCACTCGACCTGCGCGTGCTGATTCCGGACCCGGCGCGCGGTCCGGGCTTCTGGCTGCTGACGACGAGCCGGAGTCGGACCGATGGGCTGACCGGGCTCACCGGCCTGTTCATCCGCCATCGCGCCCGCAGCGAGATCGTCGAGGGCACGCTCAAGGTGCTGGAGTCGACGAAGGAGAAGGTCGAGTAGGCGTGCCGTTGACCACGAGCGCCCGGCCGACTGCGGTTTCCGTAGCGCCCTGACCTGTTAACGGTCGACACGCCTGCTTGCCCGCTGACCACGCCGCCGACCTGTTGGCGATTGACCACGCGTCCGCCGGCCGACACGCCTGCTGTTCCCGTCGACGGCGGGTCGCGAGGCAGCGGCAGCGCGGCGTTACTTCGACTCGGGCGCGAGCAGGTCAGCGGCGGGCGACGGGTTCGTCGGATTCGGCGGCGCCGCCAGGTAGCGCGCGAAGAACGGGAGCATGTTCCGGTCGACCCGCTCCTTGATCCGGTTCGTGTGATCGCCGTCGTACTCCTCGAATCCGTGGCGGACGTTGAGACGCGTCAACGCCTCGTGGAGCTGCTGGTTCGATCGATACAGCGTGTCCTTCGTCCCGACCTCGATCCCGATCGAGTAGTACTTGCGCAGGTTGTCGGCGTACTTGTCCACCATCTCGAGCGGCGCGTTCGCGACCCACTTCGCCACGATGTCGGGGCGGACCTTTCCGTCCTTCACCGGCAGGTCGAGGAAGAGCGGCGGGTTCGATGGGTTCGGTGACCAGGCGGCGGCTGACGCGAGGGTCACCGATGCGCCGAAGCCAGGCGCCTTCGCCGCTTCCTCCGCCTGCTCGCGCGTCTTGATCGCTGCCGCTGCGGCCATCGACTCCGGTGACGGGTTGCGGTTCGCGGTCAGGCAGCACGAACTCATCAGATAAAGACTGCCAAACAGTTCCGGCCGCTTCATTCCGATCTTCAGCGCGCCGTAGCCACCCATCGAATGTCCGGCCAGGCCGCGGCTCAGGCGCGTCGGCAGCGTCCGGTAGTGCCCATCGATGTAGGCGACCAGATCCTCGGCGATGAACTTTTCCCAGTTGCCGGTCGTCACCGAGTCGGAATACATGCTGCCCTTGTGCAGCGTGTAGGCACTCGGCATCACGTAGATCGCGGAGCTGAATCCCTGCGCGACGTCGAGCCGATCGCCGCTCTCGGGCAGCGTCGCGAGTCGCTCAGTGAACGTGTCTCCTGACCGCCATACCCGTGCAGCAGGTAGACGACGGGGAAGCGGCGTGCCTGGTCGCCGGCGTAGCTGGGAGGAAGGTAGACGAGGACGTCGCGGTCGGGCGAGTCGCCCTCGAGATTGCCCTCGAGCGACTTGCCGTGAACCTTGATGCGTTCGACCGTTCCGGTCCGCGGGCCAGCCGCTGCCGGAGCACCGCCACCGCCGCCGCGGCCGCCGCCGCGCCCCTGCGCCTGGGGTAACGCCATCGCTCCGCACGCCACCATCGCCACGACCGCCAGCGACGCTCTGTTCAGGATCATCTCTCCTCCGGAAGAGGGATTCTAGTCCGAGCCGGGGCAAGGCGAAGACTTTCGACTTTGGTCTTTGGACTTTGGGCAAAACGCCCCCTGGCGGCGACGCGCCGTCCAAGGTCCAGGAAGTCCAAAGTCCAAGGTCCACGGTCCCATTCGGTGTAGGCTCTGCTGTCCCCTGCTTGTCGCTGCCGTCGAACGCGCACTGGAGGGCGCGCCATGATGCGTGTAACTCGTTCGAGTGTTCTCTGTCTGCTGTTGCTGGTCCTTGCTCCGGCGGTGGCCCTGGCTCAGGCGTCTATTGCCGGCACCGTGCACGATTCGTCCGGTGCCTCCCTGCCGGGAGTGACCGTCGAAGCTTCGAGCCCCGCGCTCATCGAAAAAGTTCGCACCGCCGTCTCCGACGGCAGCGGCGTCTACCGCATCGTCAACCTTCCCCCGGGCACGTATGCCGTGTCGTTCACGCTGCCCGGATTCAACGTCGTCCGCCGCGAAGGCATCGAGTTGTCGGGCAGCTTCACCGCGCAGATCGACGGCAGCCTGACGGTCGGCGGTGTCGCCGAGACCATCACGGTCAGCGGCGAGACCCCGATCGTGGACGTGCAGAGCATCCGGCGGCAGACGACGATCAGCAGCGACGTGCTGACGTCGATTCCGACAGCGCGTTCGTGGGCGGCGACTGCGCTGCTCATCCCGGGCATCATCACGACCGGTGGCGGTCCGACGGACGTGCAGGTGACGCCGCAGATGACCGTCTTCGGCGGAGCCGGTGGCCGGAACAACGAAGGGCGCATGCAGGTGGACGGGTTGAACACCGGCGCCGGCCTCGGCGGCAGCGGCGTCTCGACCTATGTCGCCGACATCTCGAACGCTCAGGAAGTGGTGACGACGACGTCGGGCGGCCTGGGCGAAGCCGAAGTGGGCGGGCCCACGCTCAGCATCATCCCGAAGAGCGGCGGCAACACGATCGCCGGCAACGCCTACCTTTCGGGCACCGGCGGCGGAATGATCGGCAGCAACTACACGGACGAACTGAAAGCCAAGGGGCTCACCACGCCGGGCGCTCTGCTCAAGCAGTGGGACTTCACCTACGGCATGGGCGGACCGATCATGAAGGACCGCCTGTGGTACCGCTTCGCGATCCGCGACGAAGGCCAGCACCGGACGATTCCCGAACATCTATCCGAATCTCAATGCCGGCGATGCTTCGAAGTACAGCTACGCGCCTGATCTCGCGCACGAGGTGCGCGGCGCCGAAAGCTGGCGTCTCTACACCGTGCGCATCACGGCTCAGGCGACGCGCAAGGACAAGATCAACGTCCACTGGGATGAACAGCATCCGTGCAATGGCGCCACGTATGGGACGACAGAAGAGGGTTGTCGCAATCAGCCGGATTCGGGCGACCGCGTCGGTCCGCTCGGTCTGGGCGGCCTGAGCTCGAACACATCGCCAGAGGTCGCCCAGTATCTATACGCGCACCCGCGCGTCCGGCAGGTGACCTGGGCGGAAACCGCGACCAACAAGCTGCTGTTCGAGGCCGGGTTCGGCGCGTATCAGGCGCCGTTCGGCCCGTACGAGAGTCCCGGCAACCCGAACCGCGACCTGGTCCGCATGACGGAGCAGTGTTCGGCGGGGTGCCCGAGCAACGGCAACATTCCCAACCTGGTGTATCGGTCGGGGAACTGGTCGGACAGCTGGGACGCGCAGTACACCTGGCGCGCCTCCGCGGCGTACGTCACCGGCTCGCACAGCCTCAAGTTCGGCTACGGCGGCGTCGCGCTGGTGTCCGATCTGCAGAACTTCACCAACAACAAGAACCTGGCGTACACGGTGAACAACGGCGTCGCGGTATCGCTGACGCAGTCAGCGCTGCCGTTCACCACCAGCTATCGGACCCGCAACATGTCGCTCTACGTCCAGGATCAATGGACGCGCGGGCGGATGACGCTGCAGGGCGCGCTGCGATTCGATCGCAACTGGAGCCTCTCGCCGGAGCAAACGATCCCGGCGTCGCCAGTTCGTCCCGACGGCGCTCGTCTTCCCGGAGACGAAGGGAGTCGATGCGTACAAGGACATCTCGCCGCGCGGCGGTCTCGCCTACGACCTGTTCGGCAACGGCAAGACCGCCATCAAGGTGAACTTCGGCAAGTACCTCGAGCCGACCAGCAACGCCAACAACTACATCCTGGCGAACCCGATCACGCGCATCGCGACCACGGCGAACCGGAGCTGGACGGATGCGAACGGCAATTGGATTCCGGATTGCGACCTGCGCAATGCGGCCGCCCAGAGCCCGACGACGACCGGCAGTATCGACACCTGCGGGGCGATGAACAACCCGACGTTCGGCACGGCGACGCAGACGACGGCGAACATCGATCCGAAGATCCTCACCGGCTGGGGCGTCCGCTCCAACGACTGGCAGTACGGCGTGTCCGTCCAGCAGCAGGTGATGGCCCGCGTGTCGGTGGAGGTCGGTTACTTCCATCGCTGGCTGAACAACTTCACGGTGACCGATAACCTGGCACTCAACGCGGCCGACTTCACCCCGTACAGCATCAGTGCGCCCCAGGACTCACGGTTGCCCGGCGGCGGCAACTACGTCGTGAGCGGTCTCTACAACGTCACGCAGGCTGGCTTTACCACGCCTGCGAAGAACAGCATCACGCTGGCCGACGACATCGGTGACCAGTACCAGAGGTACAACGGCATCCTGCTCAACGTCAGCGCACGGATCAGCAGCGGCCTGCAGTTCCAGGCCGGCGTCAATACGGGAAAGACCGTCCAGGACAACTGCGCGGTCCGTGACCAGGTGCCGGAACTGACGACCGGTGCCGGCACGAGTCCGGCGGTCAACCCGGGTAACCCGTATTGCCACAGCGACCCGGGCTTCATCACCAAGATGACCGCGCTGGGCGCCTATACGGTACCGAAGGTGGACGTGCTGGTCAGCGGGACCTTCCGCAGCGACCAGGGGGCGCCACTTGCGGCCACCTGGAACGCGCCGGTCGCGCTGGTGTCGGCCGCGCTCGGACGTCCCGCTGCGGTCGTCGGCACCACCGTGCCGGTCAATCTCGTGGCTCCCGGTCAGGTCTGGGGCGATCGCGTCAACGCGCTCGACCTCCGGTTCGCGAAGGTGCTGCGGTTCGGCCGCACGCGCAACACGATCGGCGTCGACCTCGTCAACACGCTGAACTCGGATGCGATCCTGACCTACAACCAGACCTACAACCCGAACATCCTCACCGGCGCCGCCGCCTGGCTGTCGCCGACGTCGGTGCTCACGCCGCGCTTCCTCAAGATCAGCGCGCAGATCGACTTCTAAGAATCGTGAATCGTGAATGGTGAATCGTGAATGAGAACGCAGCCAGGGAGACACGACTGCATCATTCGCGATTCACGATTCGCGATTCACGATTCGCTATTCGCTATTCACGATTCACGATTCACGATTCACGATTCCATTCGAGGATCCTCCATGTCCATCGTCGATGACCTGATCGAGAACCTGGTCGAGCGCAACGCCATCGCCCTGAATGGCAGCTTCAAGATCGCGGTCGTCGACGGCGGCCTCACCGTCAAGGGCACCCTCAACTCCACGGTCCGCGACGACAAGAAGCAGAGAGACATTCTCAGGGTGACTGCGCCGGTGGATGCGCGCATCGGTGTGGGCGAGCTGGTCATCCCGCTCCCGCAGATCAAGTAGAAGCGCGTCACAGGGGCGTCGGGCCCCTCACGCCACCCGGTTGGCGCAGGCGCGGCCCGGGGCCGTCTTTTCAATCAGATTCGCCGCGCCGCGCGAGGAGATCCCCGCATGTCCGACGTGAACACCTTCATCGACACCATCGGCAAAGACGTCAACGCTACCGTCGTCCCGCAGATCCAGACGCTCGCCGAGGCGATCAGTGCGAAAGCGCACGCCGACTATGTGCCGCGCATTTCCGCGTTCGCGAACGAGCTGGTCAAGGACATCATCGACGAACAATCAGAAACCGTCCGCACGTTCGTGTCGGGCGTGATCGCCGAACTGTTTCAGCGCTACAGGCCGGAGCTGACCGGCGAGCTCCACGCGAAGTTCGTGCAGGGCGCGATCGAAGTCACCGGGCAGGGCGTGACGCTCGACCTGAAGCGCCGCGACACTGGCGCGTCGGTCTCGGCGCTGGACATTCCGGTGTCGTTGCGTATTCGGGTGGACGAAATGTCCGTCAACTTACAGGGAACAACGGTCAGGCTGGACGTCATCAGGTGAAGTTAAAAGTGGAAAGTGTGAAGTAGAAAGTAAGTTCAAAGTGCATCACTTTCCACTTCCCACTTTCGACTTTCCACTTCTCGCGGGGCTCCCTTATCCCATCTGGTGCGGCGCGAACACTCCAGACGTGGCGGCGCGCCGGCTGTTCACGGTCGCCAGGTGGCGAATCGGATCGCGCTCGTAACGGGCAACGTCGAACAGATTTCCATGCTCGCGCGACGAGCAGTACTGAATGTAGAGGCACAGCCGATACGTGCCCGGTTTCACCCGGCTGCCGAAGTGCAGGCACCGTGACGTATCCACCAGCACGCCGCTGCCCGGCGGTCCGGTCACGCTGACCGCGTGATCGAAGCCATTGACCGCCGTCAGCTCGTCGTCCAGGTACCGGGCCATCTGCATGTCATCGTCGGCCGACCGCCGGCGCTTGATCGCGTGCACGATCCGTTCGGTCTCGGAAGCGGGAATGAACGTGAACGGCCCCTCATCCGGTCCCACATCGCGCAGGTTCAGGAACAGCTTTGCCTGGCGCCGGCCCTCGGGATCGAGGTGATAGATCTGGCTCGAGATCGCTTCGTCGCCGCCGTGCGCGACCGAGTAGAGCAGGTCGACGCGGTTCAGGTGCGGGATCGTGCCCAGATAGTTGGTGACGAGGCTGAGGAGGGCATCCGACAGGGCGAAATCCACAAGGCCGGGATGCTCGTACAGAGTCGCGGTTGTTCAGGACGCTCCGCATGAACGCCCACTTCTTCGCGTGCAGCTCGCTGGCCGGTCCGGTTGAGGCCTCGAGCTGTCGCTTCTTTTCGTTGAACAGGCTCAACGCGAGCGGGATGACCCGCTCCACCCCCGGCAATTCAGATGGGTTCACCAGCGCGTAGCCATCGCGCCGATCCATCCGCGACGTCGGATGCTCGCGGTTGTAGGCGCGAACCGCCTGGTGACGCCGCACGGCGTCGCCGGGCGAGGTCATGACATCGGAAATCGCCAGCGCGGCGCGGCCGGCGCTCGTGTACCTGGCCCGATGATAGGCGTGCCGGCGCACGCGGTTGGCGTTCTTGGCGGCGTGCCGCGCGGTGCGGCGCACCATGTTGACCGAGTACCAGAACAGGGAATGAAAGGGCGTCGGGGAGCGCCGGGACTCTGCGTGCTCGACCATCGGAAGTCAGTCTAGATCAATGCAGAATTCAGAATTCAGAATTGCAGAATGCAGAAGGACGAAGGCGTCACGTCAGGCGCCATCTCTTCGAGTTGCAGTGACACTTTGCATTTTGCATTGATTTCGTTTCAGATGCGACGTTGCACGCCGGCGATGGCTTCGTGGTGTGCGCCGAGCGCGGCCTGCAGCGTCCCGAGGTCGTTGACGTCGAGCGCGACGTAGGAGCCCGGACGCATCGCCGCGAACGCGTGGCGGGCAACCTCGAGGTGACGCGCAGTTTCCGGTGTTGTCGTGGAGAAGAACGCAAGCGATCGAACGCCGTAGAGGGGGCCGAGGTACGACAGACCCCCGTACGTTCCCACGAACGCGCGCGCTCGCGCGATCACCTTGGACTGCATCTCGAGATTGGTCCGTGGTGACAACAGGTCAGCGATCGAATGGATGCGACGTCGCTGCGGGACGGGAACGTCCTGCAGATCATCGAGGCGGGTCGCTGGATTCAGCAGCACCACGTCGGCGCTCTCCGCAATTGCCGCCAGCAGCTCTGTCACAAACCGCCGATTCGACTCGGTGTCGGGAAAGGCGTCGTTGAAGTAGAAGCGGGCCGCCACGAACTCATCCGGCAGGGAACCGGCGATGTCCCCGGTGTCGAGCACCGGTAACGCCTCGAGCGGCGCGAACCGGGCGATCGAGTCCAGCGGCGCCTTGCCCTGCCAGAAGCTCTGGAAGAGCCGATACATATGCGTCGGGTGCAGCAGGTCCGCGTTGCCAAGGTGCAGCGTCTGACGAATCAGCTTCACGGTGTCGCGGTCGAACTCCGTCATCGTCCGCGGCTTCACCCGTCCAGTGGTGCGGCGTTGCTCGCTCTTCTGGCGGAAGAGTTCTGGCGTGTAGTAATCGAACAGATCGACGTACCGGGCGCCGACGCCGCGATACCACTCGCCGCATCCACCTCGCGACACCACCACCAGGCGCCGGGGATCGATTCCTCCGACGGTGGTAACCCAGCGCAGGAACGGAATCCAATACAGGAGCTCGACCCCGACCTCGCTGACCCACGGGCCGGCGATGACGGGGCGTTCGCGACGGGCGATCCGGCGGATCATCCGTTCCACGGCCACGGCTTCTTCGCTCGGCGCGTCCACCGCGGAGAGCCGCGCCATCGCGTGGGGCAGGAGATGCCGCTTCACCAGGTTGCGGATCGGACGGAGCCGAAACAGCCAGTCGGCAATCGTCAGCGTCATCTTCACGAGAGCGCTGCTGGCCGTCACCGGCCGCAGCTGACGCTGGCGCTTGCGCGACACGCGTCCGGCGCGACGCAGGATCGTGTGCAGGAAACCGACGGGCAGCAGTACGGCGCGCAGCGGATAGACGTACAGCGGCGGCCCGTGCGGCGCCGGCGCCGGCTCGGCTGCGAACTGCTCGATCGCGTCGACCATCCGTGGCGTCGCCTCCACGTCGAGACCATACGGTCGCGTGAACGATCGGACGAAGCCCTCGATCTGTTGACGCGTCCCTTCCGGATCGTCGAGCGCCGCCGCGATCTGCCGGACGTGCGCGTCGAAGTCGTCGGACAGCCGCAGCAGGCCGCCGCCTTCCGACGTCAAGTGGCGAAAGTGCAGTGTGCCTTCCTGCGTGCGCCGGTACTCCGGCGTCCGGATCGTGAAGATTGGCCGCCCGACGATGCCGCATTCGATCTGGGCGCTGGTATTGATGCCGACGGCCCCAGCGGCGTGATACATCGAGTCGAAGAAGTCGTTCTTCGACGCAGCGTCGACCGGACTGGCGCCCCCGCGTGGCCAGACGGCGACATCACCGTAGCCCTGCGCGGCGAACCGGTGCCAGGGCTGCCGGTTCTCCGGGTGCGGGCGAATGAGGATGCCGGCCGTGCGGATGCGCGAATCGGGTGCCGACCGGATCGCCGCTATCCACTGGGCGATGAAGTTGACTTCGTCCGGCGCGATGAACGGCGACGAGCACAGGTAGAGCAGGATCGGCCTGGACGGATCGAGTCCGACCCGGGCACAGAACTCCTCGCGTGTCGAACTCGGCCGGCGGGCGAACCACTGGTCGTAGACCATCGCGCCGGTCACCACTACCGTCGACGGATCGGTGCCGTGCATGGTGACGGCCTCGATCTTCTGCGCTTCGTTCCACACCAAGACGCGATCTGGTGGCACACGAATGAGTCCCTTGTTGGTCAGGTTGTCCCAGCTGAGGACCGGCAAGACCGAGCGGATACCGAGGGCGTGGGCGGCTTTGACGTAGTCGACCTGGTCCGAGCCGATGTCGACGAGCGGGGTGACGAGGAGCACGTCCGGGCGTTCGCTCTCCACGAGCGCGAACGTGGCACGGTCGATCGGGATCGCCTGCTCCACGGCGAGCAGCGCGCGCGTGAGCAGCCGATTCCCGGCACGGCCGCGAAAGAATGGTCGCTCGACCAGCCATCGCATTGCGGCCGGCGCCTTGGCGCGGGCCCGTTCGGTCAGGCTGGTGATCCCTTCGTACTCGGGCGTGAGATAGCGGACGTAGTCGACGGTGTAGCGTGCCGCCCGCGCCAGGCCGAGCCAGAAGCGCCACGGAATCTTGCGCTCGATCTCGCCGGCGGTGATGTTCGGATAGGTGCTGGTCAGCTCTCGCAGCAGACGGTCGTCCCCCTCCTTGTCCTGCTTGGCAAAGACCAGGTGGACGCGGTGCTGTCGCTCGGCCAGCGCCCGCAGCGTCGATGCGAAATTCCGCAAGGCCCCGGGATGACGCATCGAAAACAGGATTTTCATCAGGTGGGTGGCTCCCTAAAAATACCACCCGTCGTGCTTAGGTGGGGGCGGGAGACGGGGGCAGACGGAGGAAACGGATTAACAAACGGGGGAACGGGGAAACGGGGACGAACGGAGGGCTGAGGCTGCTGACGGACAGGTGCGCTGCCGACGGCCCGTGCAGCGGGCCGTCACCGATCGGGCGACAAGGCACAGAAACAAACCACTGCATGATCGCGAAGTGGCTTGTTTCTGCGCCTTGTCGCCCGATCGAGGCCGCCTCCGGCGGCCGGCAGCGGCGGACCCGACCTGTAACTGCCGGCGCCTTTGCGCATCGGCCTGCGGCGGCTCTGCCGTGACATCGCCCGAACCTGGTACACCTATGATCCCCGTTCGTCCCCGTTTCCCCGTTCCCCCGTTTGTAAATCCGTTCCCTCCGTAATCTCCGTCGAGAAAATGCTTGTCCTAAAAACCCCAGGTCGAACGTCGTATCACTGAAGCCCCGGCAGAATGACGGGGCACCAGTGAAGGAGCACAGCGATGAGCCAGTTTCTCTATCTGTATCGAATGACCGGTGACGCCCGCCAGGCTGCGATGGGAACGCCCGAGCAGGCGCAGCAGAGCATGCAGCGGTGGATGGCCTGGATGAACGACCTCGAGAAGCGCGGTCACCTGACGGATCGCGGCCAGCCGCTCGAACGGACGGGCAAGGTCGTGCGCGGCCAGCAGAAGACTGTTACCGACGGCCCGTACACGGAAGCCAAGGATCTCGTCGGCGGTTTCACGCTGGTCGAGGCCCGCGATATCGACGAGGCCGTCCAGCTCTCGCACGGATGCCCCATCCTCGAAGGCGGTGGCTCCGTCGAAGTGCGCCCCATCATGAAGATGGATGTCTGAGGCGGTAACTCGCAACTCCCAACGGCGTTCGCTCACCCGACTTCCAATGAGGCTCGCTCGTCGGCAATTATGGCGGGGCCGCCAGCCAAGCGCACCTTTGGGAGTTGGGAGTTGGGCCAGCGTAAGAGGTTGGGAGTTATTACGATTCCTATCGATGTGGATGTAAGCGAACATCTCTTTCGTCGCGAGTCCGGCCGGCTCGTTTCCGCGCTCACGCGAATCTTCGGCGTGCACAACCTGGCGCTGGCGGAAGACGTGGTGCAGGACGCCTTCTGCCGCGCGCTGGAAGTGTGGAAGGTCCGCGGCGTTCCGGACAATCCGTCCGGCTGGCTGATGGCGGTTGCCCGCAACCGGGCCCTCGACATCGTCCGGCGCCAGCGCACGGCGCGAACGTTCGCGCCGGAACTGACGCGGGTGCTCGAGTCCGAATGGACGCTCGCGTCGACCGTCGAGGAGGCGTTTGCGACGGCCACGATCAGGGACGAGCAACTGCGGATGATGTTTTCGTGCTGCGACCCGCGTGTCCCGGAGGAAACGCAGGTCGCGCTCGTCCTCAACATCCTGTGCGGGTTCGGCGCCGGAGAGATCGCGAGCGCATTCCTGATCGGGCGCGCCGCCGTCGAAAAGCGGCTGAGTCGAGGCAAGAAGGCGCTGGCCTCGTCCCGCCGATTGTTCGATCTCTCCACGGCGGATCTCGGCCCACGCCTGTCGGCCGTTCAGCGCGCGTTGTATCTCCTGTTCAGCGAGGGTTACCACAGCGCGTCGATCGATGCGGCGGTGCGGAGCGACCTGTGCAACGAGGCGATGCGCCTGGCCACGCTGCTGCTGGAGGCGCCGGATGCGAGACGTCCGGACACGTACGCGCTCGCGGCACTCATGTGCCTGCAGGCAGCGCGGCTGCCCGCGCGGCTCGACGCCGCCGGCGACCTGGCTTCGCTGCTCGATCAGAACCGCCTGCAGTGGGACTCGCAGTTGATCTCAGACGGCCTGGCGCTCCTCGATCGATCCGCCGAGGGAACCACGGTCAGCAGCTATCACCTCGAAGCGGCGATCGCCGCGGCTCACGTCAGCGCACCGGATGTGGCGCAGACCCATTGGGATGCGATCGTGCTGCTGTACGACCGGCTGATGGCGGTTGCGCCATCACCGGTGGTCGCGCTGAATCGGGCGATCGCGATCGGTCAGCGCGACGGGCCCGGGCGGGGCCTGGAGGAGCTGCGCGGGATCCGGGAAAGCGAGCGGCTGGCCCGCTATCCGTTTTTTCCAGCCGCGATCGGCGAATTCGAACAACGCCGCGGGCGCGTCGCGGTGGCCCGACAGCTGTTTCTGGAAGCTGCCGCGCTGGCGCGGAATCCGGCAGAACAGCGATTCCTTGAGAAGCGTGCGCGCGAATGCGATTCTCGCGGCGCGGAGGCGACGGAGGTCTGAGGGAAGAAGGCGACGGAGGAAACGGGTTCACAAACGGGGGAACGGGGAAACGGGGACGAACGGAGGGATAACGTCGATGCAGGTGTTGCACTGCTGACGGCCCGTGCAACGGGCCGTCGCTGATGGTGAGATCAGCGGCAGATACAAACCGCTGTTTGTTTGGCGCGGCTTGTATCTGCCGCTGATCTCACCATCAGGGCCGCCTGCGGCGGCCAGCAGTGCTGGAGTCTTTCGGTACGTCATTGCCCGCGTCATGCCCTGATTCGGCAAAACGGGAACGTCGCGCTGAGGACCGGTGAATGCCTATTTCGATGCCCCGTTCGTCCCCGTTCCCCCGTTTCTCCGTGTGATCCCGGTAACTCCGTGATCCCCGCTCTCTCCAAGTGCGCGCACGATTTCGATGTGCCCCAACTTCTTTGCCTGTTGCATCGGCGTGCGGCCATCGTCGTTCTTCAGCGTCGGGTTGGCGCCAGCAGCGATCAGCGCACGCAGGGTATCGGTGTCGCCCTCGTCGACGGTGGCGGCATACATCAGGGGTGTATAGCCGAAGTCGTCGATCGCGTTGATCGGCACGCCGGCCTTGGCAAGGATGGGGATCATCGACGCCCGATTCGTGATCGCCGCCCAATGCAGCAGGTTGATGCCGGTGCTGTCGACGCCCGTCACGTCGGCGCCTGCTTCGACGAGGGTGCGGACGACATCGGTGTGGCCAAACGTCAACGCGTCGGAGACCGCGTCGAGCGATGGCTTCGCACCCCGATGCAGCAGGAGTTGCACGTTCGGCAGATCGCCCGCCAGAGCGGCTGCCGCGAGCGGCGTGCGGCGGACCCGCATATCTTCGGGTGGCTCGACGGCGGCGCCGGCATCGAGCAGCATCGTGACGACATCGGCTGTGCCTGGGTGCAGCAATGCGATGGTCAGCGCGTCCACACGCGACTGACTGCGCGTTGTCGGATCGGCGCCCCGCGACAGCAGGAGCCGCGTCTTGTCCGCGTCGAGCGCCGCGGCCATCAACACCGTCGTGCCCCCGGGGGTCTTGCTGTTCGGATCGAGTCCGGCGTCGAGCGCGGCCGTCAGATCGCGCACGGTTCCGAACAGGGCGATCCGCAGCCAGCCTGGCGTCCCATCCTCGGAGGCGCGGGCGTTGTCGAGCCCGCGTGGCGAGGCTGATGTGGCCGGGTTGTCACGCCCGCGCGTAGACACTGGTGTGCCGAGGACGTTATCGGACCCGCGCGGTGAGACTGACGTGGCGCCCGCTTTGTCGAGCCCGCGTGGCGAGACTGACGTGGCGCGGGCCTTGTCAGGCCCGCGTGTCGAAGCGGATGTTGCCGGCGTCTCCGGTAACGACGACACCAGCGCCATCACCGCCCAGCAGCTTCCCGCGTACGAAAGGAACTCGTCCTTGTCACCATACGGGAAGCCGGTGTGGAAATACGGCGGGCTGACATCGGCCGGAGAAACCAGGCGGCTGCGCACATGCCACGACCCGTCCGGTGCCTGCGAGGACAACAGGAACCGGGCGCCGCGCTGCCACTGCGGAGCGGAAGCGGGCATGCCGCTGGCAGTGAGGGCGTAGAAAGCCTCCCCGGTCGAATAGGCATCGGCAGCGTACGACTCGAGCTGCGGCCAGCCACCGGTCGGCAGCTGCATCGAAAGCAACACCCGCGACGCGGCGTCGATCGTGTCCCGAGAAGCGTCTGCCCACACCAGACCGAGCACGCGAAACGCCGCATCTTCGGTCGAGTGCGGCCACGACGTGGTGAGCCACGTCACTGCCCGTCGAAGCGTCGAGTCCCGTTCAGCCGCGAGCTCGTCCGGCAGGTAGGCGCGGACTGCGGCAATGGCGGTGGCGGTCGCCGAAAACTCGCTGCTCGAATGCGGGGGACGAAAGTCGGACGTCATCCAGCGACCGTCAGGACGTTGCCAGCGTGACAGTCGCCGGGCGAGAACCGCGGTGGCGACGTCCGGCGGCAGTCCTGATGCGTCGGCGGCCATCAGCAGCAGGCTGTCGTTCGGTGTCGGATCCGAGAGCGTCGTCGACTGGATGGCGACGTCCACTGCGGTCGGACTGCGCAGCACACCAAATGTCTTCGTCTCCACCGCGTCCAGCGCCTTCGCGTCGACCACGAAGCGGTGACGTTCGGCGAGCCGCAGCGTCATGATCGACAGCCCGTTGTGGTGGCACGAGAAGCAGGCGCGCTTGTCCACGAAGGTTGCCGCGGACCGCTGGATCAACGGGAGTGCCCGAATGACGGCATCGCGGACAGGATCGCCGGCGTCAGCACGCGCCGGCAGGAGCGAGCCGGCCAGTAGTACGACCGAGGCGATCAGGACGCGCACGGTGAACATTGTACGGTGCGACGGAGTAGCGCTTCGCGGACGTGACAAGGTCCGCGCCACGTCACGTTCATGGCGGGACTCATGGCGCCGGCGCGCCTCGACAGTGAGCCGGACAGGACTGAGCCCCGCCCTACGACAGCAGGGCTGAAACCGTCTGCTCGTAGATCATCGAGAGCGGCGCGATGTCGGCGAGCTTGACGTGCTCGTCAATCGCGTGGATCGAGGCGCTGACCGGGCCGAACTCGACGACCTCCTGTGCAATGGCGGACAGGAACCGGCCGTCGGACGTGCCGCCGCTGGTCGACAGCGATGGCGTGACCCCGGTGGACGCTTCCACCGCGCGACTGAGGACATCGACCAGCCCTCCCCGTGCCGAGAGGAACGGACGCCCGGAGAGCGCCCACTTCAGCTCGTAGTCAAGCCCGTGGGCGTCGAGCACCTGATGCACCCGTGCCTGCAGCCGCTCATCGGTCCATTCGGTTGAATAGCGGAAGTTGAACCAGACCTCCATCGATCCCGGAATCGTGTTGTTCGCGCCAGTGCCGGCATGGATGTCTGAGATCTGGAAGCTCGTTGGCGAGAAGTACTCGTTGCCGCGGTCCCATTCGATCGCGGAAAGCTCGGCCAGTGCCGGCAGCGCCGGCAAAATCGGACTGCGCCCGCGTTCGGGATAGGCGATGTGACACTGGACGCCCTTTACCGTGAGCACGCCGTTCAACGACCCGCGACGTCCGTTCTTGATCGTGTCGCCGAAGCGATCGACCGATGTCGGCTCGCCGAGAATGCACGCATCGATCCTCGTGCCGCGTGACTGGAACTCGCGGACAACCGCGGCGGTGCCGTCAACTCCAGCGCCTTCTTCATCCGAGGTCAGCAGCACCGCCAGTGAGCCGCGGTGAGCCGGAACCGCAGCCACGAACCGTTCGACGGCGGTGACCATCGCCGCGACCGACACCTTCATGTCGGCAGAGCCCCGCCCGAACAGGAACCCATTGCGTTCGGTCGGCGTGAACGGATCGCTGGTCCACCGATCGAGTGGACCGGGCGGCACCACGTCCACGTGTCCGGCAAGGCACACCAGCGGTGCATCAGATCCGTGCCGCGCCCACAAGTTTCGGACCGGCCCGCGGTCCATCCGCTCGCAGGCAAAGCCGGCTTGTTCCAGTCGTGCCTCGATCAGCGACAGGCTCCCGGCGTCGTCGGGCGTCAGCGACCGGCAGGCAATCAGGCGCTTGGCGAGGTCGAGCGTGCGCTCTTCGATTGCGGTGCTGGACAGAGCCGAAGTGAGCGACATCGGCTCAGGACCGCAACAGTTCGTTCACGGATGTCTTGGCGCGGGTCGCGGCATCCACGCGCTTCACGATCACCGCACAGTAGAGCGAATATTTGCCGTCGGCCGACGGCAGGTTGCCGGGCACGACGACTGACCCCGACGGAACGCGGCCGTAGTGAATCTCGCCGGTTGCGCGATCGTAGATCTTCGTACTCTGGCCGATGAACACGCCCATCGAGATCACGGAGTTGGCTTCGACGATCACACCTTCCACGATTTCCGAACGGGCGCCGATGAAACAGTTGTCTTCGATGATGGTCGGGTTTGCCTGCAGCGGTTCGAGCACCCCGCCGATACCGACGCCGCCCGACAGGTGCACATGCTTCCCGACCTGCGCGCACGATCCGACGGTTGCCCACGTATCGACCATCGCCCCTTCGTCCACATATGCGCCGATGTTGACGTAGGACGGCATCAGCACCACATTGCGGCCGATGTACGCACCAGTGCGGACCACGGCTGGCGGGACGACGCGGAAACCGCCTTCGCGGAATTGCGCCTCGGAATACTGATCGAATTTCAGGGGCACTTTGTCGAACCAGCGCGTGTACAGGACATGCGCCGCGCCAGGTGAGCCCGCGTCCGGCACCACGGCATTGTCGTGCGCGCGGAAGTAGAGCAGCACCGCCTTCTTGATCCACTGATGCGTCACCCAGCTGCCGCCGACCTTCTCGGCCACTCGCAGCCGGCCGTCGTTGAGGCCGCTGATGATCTCGTCGAGCGCACGGCTCAGAGTGCGGTCGACGGCCGCTGGAGAGATCTCGGCACGACGCTCGAACGCCTCGTCGATCAGCGGTTCCAGCGGGTGTGTCGGAGTGACGGTCGGCTCGGTCATTGCTGGCAGAACTCCACGATGCGTCGAGCTGCCTCGACACAGTCTTCGATGCCGGGCACGAGGGCAATGCGGACGTAGCCGTTGCCTGGATTGTCGCCATGCGCGGCGCGAGCAAGGTAGCGCCCGGGCAGCACGGTCACGTGCATCCTCGTGAACAGTTCTCGCGCGAATGCCTCGTCGTCTCCACCCGGCACGCCCGCCCAGAGATAGAAGCTCGCGTCGGGATCGCGCACGGCGAGCACCGGTGCGAGCACCGGCGTGACCGCCGCGAACTTGTCGCGATATTGCGCGCGGTTATCGCGCACGTGTGCCTCGTCACTCCACGCCGCGATGCTGGCGTGCTGGACGGGCAGGCTCATCGCGCATCCATGATACGTGCGGTAGAGCAGAAACTGCTTCAGCAGCCGCGCATCACCGGCCACGCCGCCGGAACGGAGACCAGGAGCATTCGATCGCTTCGACAGGCTGGTGAAGACGACGATGTTGTGGAAGGTGTCGCGACCGAGAGCGTGCGCGGCTTCGAGCGCGCCGATCGGCGGTTGTGCCTCGTCCGGGTAGATCTCCGAATAGCACTCGTCGGACGCGATCACGAACCCGTAGCGGTCGGCATACTCGAACAGGGCGCGCCAGGCGTCCCGGTCGAGCACGTGGCCGGTCGGATTACCGGGCGAACAGACGTACACGAGTTGCGTCCGGCGCCATTCCTCGACGCTCAGCGACTCCAGGTCGAGAGCGAAGTCGTTCGCGCGCGGTCTGGTTCAGGAACGCCGGTTCGGCGCCGGCCAGCAGCGCGGCGCCCTCGTAGATTTGATAGAAGGGGTTCGGACAGACGACCACCGCGCCTGGTCGCGAGGTATCGACAGTCGCTTGCGCGAACGCGAAGAGCGCTTCGCGCGTGCCACTGACTGGCAACACCTGCGTCGCAGCGTCGAGGTGCGGGAGCTTGAACCGGCGCCGGAACCATGCCGCCATGCTGTCGCGGAGCGCATCCAGGCCGGCCGTGCCCGGATAGGCCGACAAGCCGGACAGATGGTCCACTAGTGCAGTACCGAACAAGCGCCGGGGTCGCGTGCTGCGGTTCGCCGATTGACAGTCGGATCGGACGATCTGATGGCGGCGCGACGCCCGCCAGTAACGCACGCAGTCGTTCGAAGGGGTACGGTTGGAGCCTGTCCAGGCGCGGGTTCATTCGAGGTCATGGTACCTGCAACGGCGCGCCGGTTTCGCGGGCCTGACGGCCCGCGCTCCGCGAGGCGCGAGGCGCGATATCCGCGCGCAACGCGATCGGGATACCATCGCGGCCTGATGCCCATCGATCGCCGCCTGCTCACAGTCCTGGTCGCGCTCGCCTGTGTTGGCGCGTCGCCGCGACGGGCTGATCCGGCGATGACGTTCTTCGTCACGAGCACGCCGCGCGGGTTCGGCGCCAATCTCGGCGGGCTCCCCGGCGCAGACGCCATATGCCTTCGCTTGGCGACCGCGGCAGGAGCCGGCACGCATACCTGGCGTGCCTATCTCAGCGCCCCTGCCACGGGCGGCACGCCGGCGGTGCACGCACGCGATCGGATCGGCCAGGGGCCGTGGGTGAACGCCGCCGGTGTGCAAGTGGCGTCGAGTCTCGCCAACCTGCACAGCGACGCCAACAATCTCACGCAGGAAACGGTGCTGACGGAGAAGGGCAACGCGATCGGGCCGACAAAGCACGACATGATGACTGGATCCAACGCGGACGGGACACTGTCGACCGCCGCGCCCGACACGACCTGCCGCGGATGGACCAGCATGACCGACGGCCGCGCGATGCTCGGTCACAGCAATCGTTACGGCGGCGGCCGCGGCGAGTCATGGAATTCGGCACACCTGTCTCGCGGCTGCAGTCAGGATGCGCTGCGCGCCAGCCTCGGTGATGCGCTCTTCTACTGCTTCGCGGCAGACTGCAGAGCCAGTCGCAACTCCCAACCTCGTCCGCCCGTCCAACTTCCAAGTCCCAACCTCGAAGCGTCGCGTCGCTTCTCGAAGCCGCTCACCGGGACATCCGCAGCTGAGTTGGGAGTTGGGGAAGCGACAGACGTTGGGAGTTGGGAGTTCTCAATCGGCGTATGATCGCGCCAATGCGCGTGTTGCTGCTGTCGATGCCGGATGCCTTCGAGCACACGCCGACCGTGGCGATTCGCATGCCCAACGGCGGGCTCGCGTCGCTCGCCGGCAACGTCGATTCACATCACGAGGTCGCGGTCGCGGACCTGGTGCTCGTGCAGGCGACTGTCAGGCAGACGGTCGAGCGCCTGCTGGCGTCGCACGCGCCGGACGTGGTGGGCCTGTCGGTGATGACGTTTCAGCGCGTGACCGCCCGCCGCATCATCAACCTCGTGCGCCAGATCCGCCCCTCCGTGCGCATCGTCGTCGGCGGCTACGACCCGAGCCTGGCCGCTGAGGAATGGATCGATCCGGCGCTCGGCGTCGATGCCATCGTGCGCGGCGAAGGGGACATCACGTTTCGCGAGTTGCTGCGCGCCTGGGAACGCGGCGACCTGCCTGTCCACGTCGACGGCCTGTGGTATCGCGACGGCCCCACGTTCCGCCGGAACCCGCCCCGCACGGTGGCGAAAATGACGGACGGTGCGGTCCGCCCACCCAATCGTCGCGCGCGCGTGCTGTCCGGCTATACGTTCCTCGGACGCCGCATCGATGTCGTCGAGACCTCGCGCGGCTGCACCTTCGACTGCAGCTTCTGCTCGATCATCGAGATGCGCGGTCGCAACTTCCACCGCCTGCCGCTGCCAGCCGTGATCGACGACATCCGCGATGCCGTCTCGCTGGGGGCGCGCAGTATCTTCTTCGTTGACGACAACATCACGCTCGACGTCGAGCGCTTCAAGGGGCTGTGTCGCGCCATCATCGAGGCTGGCCTCGCCCATATCGACTATCTGGTCCAGGCGATGACGGCGTCGATCGCGACGCACGGGGCCGAACTGGCGCCGTTGATGCGGCAGGCCGGATTCCGCTACGTGTTCCTGGGCATCGAAAACGTGCTCGACGAAGATCTCGTGTTCCTGAAAGCCCGGGCCAAGAACATCGATCGCCATTCGGCGTCGCGCGAGAACGCCTCCGCTGCGGCGGCGACGATTCTGCGGCAGCATGGGATGTTCGTCGTCGGCGGGCTCATCGTCGGCAACCCCGACGATCGCGAAGAGTCGGTGACGGCGAACCTGGACTTCGCGCGCAAATACGTCGACTGGCCCTACATCCAGCACCCCACGCCGTATCCCGGCACGCCCATGACCGCGGACTTCGAGCGGCAACGGCTCATCGTCCGTCGTGACGTCAGCGAATACGACGGGACGACCGCGGTGACGCGGACCGCACATCTTTCGCCCGAGCGCGTCGAGTTCCTGCGCTGGCGTGCGGAGCGCTGGCTCAAGGTCCGGCACATGCGCGCCGCCGTCCAACATGATCCCCTGTTCATCCTGCGGCATGCGCGTGAGATGCTGGCGCACACGTTCCGCGGCTCGACCTGGCGAACGCTGGTCGGCCTTGAAGACTCCGAAGCGGCATTCGCCCGGTATCGGGCCATCAGGTCACGCGAACGGGACTACCTCGACGTTCCGGATCCGCTCACGTCCATACAGCCGACCTGAACCGCGGCTGCGCCCGCAGTTTGCCGTCAAACTCGGTCCCCTCGATTCGAGTACGTGACTTGCACGCAGGCTGTGCATCCAATGCGACTCGCGGGGATCGGCTCGGAAGCTCTCGACGTCGGCGGCCGCGGCTACCCTCGGCCGCAACTCCGGCGCAGTCAGTGGATCTCTCTCAACGGTTCCAGCGTGGTCATGGCGGCGAACGATGGCGCAGGCCGTCGAGGCGCGACCCACACTTCGTAGGGATAGCGAGCGCAGATCGGCACGAAGGCGACCGCGTGGTCACCGGCGTATAGCATGCGCCGGCCGTCGGCGACCTCGTGCGCGATGAACGTTTCGAGCAGCCCTCGCCCGTGCAGATCGAAATAGGCGCGCTGCTGTGCGAGTTCGCGCGCCGGCACCGGCGGAACGAAGGGATAGGCGTAGATTTGGCCGTGCGGGTGGTGCAAGGTGACCCCGACCTCGACGCCGCGATTCTCGAAGGGAAACACCCTGCTTCCACGTCACCCGCGCCGAGGCCCACATCACCGATGCGTCGGCGGTGGACGCGATTCTCCGCCGCGTGTCGCCGTGGGCGGTTGTCAACGCCGCCGGTTTCGTCCGCGTCGACGATGCGGAACGCGAGACCGATGCGTGCTGGCGCGACAACGTCACGGCGCCGGTGACGCTCGCGGCCGCTGCCGTCGCCGGGGTCTGCCGCTGGCGATGTTTTCGTCGGGCCTGGTGTTCGATGGTGCGGCATCGCGTCTGTATGTTGAAGACGATCTCCCCAACCCGCTGAGTGTGTATGGCCGGAGCAAGGCCGAGACCGAGCGTCGGGTGTTGAAATTGATGCCACAGGCATTGGTCATCCGTACCAGCGCATTCTTCGGTCCCTGGGACGAGGCAAACTTCGCCACCGCGGTGTGGCGCACGCTCGCCGCCGGTCAGCCGTTCGAGGCCGCGGACGACGCCGTCGTCTCGCCGACGTATGTGCCCGATCTGGTGAACGCCACCCTGGACCTGCTGATCGACGGGGAAGGCGGTGTGTGGCACCTGGCGAACGTTGGTGCGGTGACGTGGTGTGATTTCGCAAGAGCCCTCGCCGCGGCGGGTGGATTGCGCGCCGACCTCGTCCGTGCGGTGTCATACCGGCAGGTATGGTCGCCGGCCATACGGCCTGCCTTCAGTGCGCTCGGAAGCACGCACGGGCGACTGCTGCCGCCGCTCGGTGACGCGATTGCGAATTACGCTGGTCACATGCTGGCTGCCGCCGCGTTCGATCGGGAAGCGACGTCCTGAGCCGGTCGCGTCGTAGAATGCTCCGACTCAGGAGTGTTGATGCGTTCGCGACTGGCTCGTCCCCTTGCCCTGGCCTTTGTACTCGCGGTGATCGGCGGCTCTGTGTCCATGTCGGCGCAGTGGATCAAGTTTCCGACCGCCGGCGTGCCGCGCCTGCCTGACGGTAAGCCGAACCTGTCTGCACCGACGCCCCGGATGGCCGACGGCAAGCCCGATTTTTCGGGGATGTGGTTTACCGATGATGCACTGCCGTGTCCGCCGGCCAGCGGCAACGCGTTCCTCGAGTGCGGAGTGGAACTCGGGTTCTCGCGCTACGGTTTGAACATCGGGCAGGGCGTCAAGGGTGGTTTGCCGTACAAGCCTGAAACCCAGGCGCTCGTGCGGAAGCGCTCCGCCGAGAATTCGAAGGACGACCCCCACGCGCGGTGCATGCCCGACACCTTCCTCCGGACTTACGGCCTGCCGCATTACGGTAAGTACATTCACGTGCCGGGCCTGCTGGTGATGCTCAGCGAAGACAATGCCGCGTACCGCCAGGTCTTCACCGACAATCGGCCGCTCCCCGACGACCCGACCCCGGCGTGGAACGGCTACTCGTCGGCGAAATGGGAGGGCGATACGCTCGTCGTCACGTCAATCGGGTTCCGCGACGACCTGTGGCTGGACATGGCGGGCAACTTCATCACCGACAAGGCGAGGATCACCGAGCGGATCCGCCGGCCCGACTACGGTCACCTGGTGCTCGACGTCACGGTTGATGATCCGAAGGCGTACACGAAGCCATGGGACATTACGCTGAAGATGAAGTTGGTCGTCGACACCGAACTCGTCGACGAGTTCTGCGTGGAGAACGAGAAGTCGTCGCAACGTTTCGGCAGGTAACACGATAACGCCCAACTCCCAACGGGTTACGTGGCCCAACTCCCAATGGGCGGAAGGTTCTTGGGCGTTGGGCGTTGGGCATGGGGAGTCTGGAGTCGGAAAATGCGACACATGAAAAAGCTGTTCCTTACGGTTCTCGCCGCCCTTGGCGGCATGCTGCTCGCGCCGTCGTCTTCGGCGGCACAGGACGTCGCGATCACCAACGCGCGGATCGTTGTCGGGAACGGCACGGTCATCGACCGCGGCACGATCGTCATCCGCCGCGGCCAGATCCAATCGGTCGTCCCTGGACAGTCGGACGTGGGTGGCCTGCGCACCATCGACGCGAAGGGTATGACGGCGATGCCCGGTTTCATCGATGCGCATCGCCACATCAACACCGGCCCGGACGAGAAGGCGCAGATGCAGGCGCTGCTCGAGGCCGGTTACACGACCATTCTTTCCGGCGGCGGCCCGGCCGACGGCAACCTCACGCTTCGCGAGCATATCGACAAAGGCACGATCAACGGGCCGCGCATCATCCCGTCCGGCCGCGTGACACTGCGTAACGGCACGCCAGACATGGCCCGCGCCGAAATCCGCAAGATGGCCGAACAGGGCGTCAGGTTCACGGGCGAAATCGCGTTGACCCCCGTGCCCGGTCCTCCGCCGGAGGAGATCGAGATCCTGAAGGCGGTCGATGGACGAGGGGAAGAAGGTCGGCGTCGCCATTCAGGTGCACGCGGTGAGTGCAGCGGCGATGATGGCAGCCGTCGATGCGGGTGCCCGGCTGCTGGTTCACGTGCCCAACAAGGATTGGGTGTCGAAGGCCAACGCCGACAAGCTGACGGCAAGCGGGACGAAGATCCTCGCCACGATCGGGTTCGGTGCGCCGATTTTCGGCGTCTTCGCCCAGGACAATGCCGCCGCGATTCCGCGACGGACGGCCGTGGCCGGCATCGATCGTCGACGGCGTCCGCGTCGACGGTGTGCCGCTCGGCGTCGAAGGCGGCTACACGATGGTCAACTCGCGCACTCTCTGGGATGCCGGTGCGGTGCTCGGCTACTGCACCGACTCTACCTACGATCCGCTGGCCGGTCTCGAACACGAGCTGAAGACCTACAACGCGATGTTCTCGATGGCCGACATCGTCAAGTTAATGGGACCGAACACCGCGTCGTATATCGGCATGGGCGAGCAGCTCGGGACGCTCGAGGCGGGGAAGCTCGGCGACATCGTGCTGCTCGACGGCAACCCGCTCGACGGTTACTGGAACATGCTGAAGACGAAGGTCGTGCTGAAGGGCGGCGCGGTCGTCGTCGACAAGAGATAGACCGACCGATCCGAACACTCCGCAATCACCGTCGAGGCGGGAGGGACCATGAGGGCGAGCGTTGTGGCTTTGGCACTCCTGACGTTCTCGATCAGCGCGTCTGCCCAGGCACCGCCGGCGCCCCAGGCGCCTGCCGGCGGCCGCGGCGCTCAGCCGGGTCTCGAGCCGCGGATCGTGACGTTCGAGGCGCGACCGGCGACGATTCGTGCCGGCGAAGCCCGTCGTGCTGGTGTGGCAGACCGAGAACCCCGGCGGGCGTCTCGATCGCCCCGGACATCGGGTCGGTGACCGCTCGCGGTTCGAAGACGGTCACGCCGTCGACGACCACGACCTACACGCTCTCGATGCGCAACGGTCCGTCGAAGAGCGTGACGGTTACCGTCCAGGGAACCAGTTCCGCGCCGGGGACAGCGGATGCGACCGTGGGGCGGACCTTGTCAGGGCCGCCGCGCGAGCCCGAGAAGGCGCGCGCCACCGGCCAGGTTCCCGACCTCACCGGTGTCTATGGCAACGCCGGACTGCCGCAGGGGACGACGCCGCCACCGCTGAAGGCCGGGCGCAGAGAAGTTTCAGATCGTGCGCGGTCCGAACGACGTCCGCGGTCGCACGACGCTGACCACCGGCAACGACTGCAAGCCGCTCGGGAATTCCGCAGACCTACATCACGCCGTACCCGTTCCAGATCATCCAGACGGCCAAAGCAGATCGTGATCATCTACGAGTATCCGAATGCGATCCGCTGGATTCCGACCGACGGGCGGGCGCACGAGGTCGATCCCGATCCGACGTGGATGGGCAGTTCGGTGGGCCGCTGGGAAGGGCGACACCCTGGTGGTGGACGCGATCGGGTTCAACGACAAGACCGAGGTGCACGGGTTCATGCACACGGATGCATTGCACGTCGTCGAGCGTTTCCAGCTCCAGCCCGACGGCAACCTGCGAGTACGAGGTGACCGTCGAGGACCCGAATGTCTGGCAAACCCCGTGGAAAATCGCCGCCCGGACGTTCCCGCGGCGGCCGGAACTGGAGAACGTGTCGGAGTTCGTCTGCGAAAGCACGGTTGATTACCAGCGGCTGTTCAAGCAGTAGAATCAGCCCGAAAACCAGACCGGGTCCGGTTTCATGCACTGGTCCGGATCAAGGAGAGGACACATGAATCGACGGACGGCGCTCTTTACGACGTTCGGCCTGCTGTTCGGCGCGGCCGGCGCCGGCGCGCATCACTCCACCGCGATGTACGACACGCAGAACCCGGTCACCGTCAACGGGACGGTGAAGAAGGTGGAGTGGACCAACCCGCACGCGTTCCTGTACCTCGAGGTCAAGGACGACAAGAGCGGCAAGGTCACCGAGTGGGAGATCGAGCTCATGAGCCTCAATCACCTCCGCTCGTACGGCTGGACGAGCAAGACGGTGAAGGTGGGCGACATGATTTTCGCCACCGGCTCGCCGGCGAAGAGCGGCGCGCCGTCGATGATCGCGAGCCGCGTCAAGCTGCCGGACGGGCGAGAGATTCGGTCGTGATGCGGAAATCCGACAACTCCCAACTCCCAACTGCCAATTCCCAACCAGACGCGTCCGATCGGGAGCTCTTGGGAGTTGGGCCAGCGAAAGACGTTGGGAGTTGGGAGTTGGCGGTCGGCGCCGTCGCCCTCGCCGTCCTGCTCGTCGCATCCGGGACCGCGCTCGCGCAGCCGCCGGCGCCGGCTCAGGGTCCTGCTCCAGCCGGCCGCGGCCGCGGCGCCCCGCCGCCCGAGACGCGTATCGTCAGCTTCGAGGCACGTCCCGCGACGATCCGCGGCCGGGCGAGTCGGCGGTGCTCTCGTGGGTGATCGAGAACCCGCCGTCGGCAACGGGGTTCGGCGGCTTCGGGACGATCGATCAGGGTGTGGGCCGCGTCATTCCGCGCGGCACGATTCGCGTCACGCCGAAGGCGACCACGACCTACACGCTGACGGCGGGCGCGGTGACGAAGACGGTGACGGTGACGATTCCCGGCACGACCCCCGTCACCGGCACGGGCACATCGACGGCGCACGCGGGCCCGGCATTCCGCGGACGCCCGACGGCAAACCGGATTTTTCGGGCGTGTTCGGCTGGGCGAATCTGTTCGGCGGAGCCGGGCCGTGGCGGAGTCGGGCCCGCGCCGGGGCCGACGCTGAAGCCGGGAGCCGAGAAATATCGCGTCAACCGCGCAGCCAATCCGCAGGATACGGGTGCGACCTCCGACTGCATGCCGCTGATTCCGCCGAACTCCTTCGGCGTGCCCTATGAGTTCCAGATCATCCAGAACAAGGACTACCTGGTGATCTTCCACGAGTACCCGGGTTCGTTCCGCATCGTGCCGCTCAACGACGAGCCGCACCAGGTCGATCCCGATCCGGCCTGGCTGGGCGATTCGGTCGGCAAGTGGGACGGCGACACGCTGGTGATCGACACCATCGGCTACAACGACAAGACCGAGATCAACGGCTATCACCACACCGAAGACCTCCACACCGTCGAGCGACTGACGGCGCGTGGACGGCGGCGTCGACTACGAGCTGACGATCGAGGATCCCAACGTGTTCGCCGCGCCGTGGAAGATGACCCGCCAGTTCCGGGTGGCCGATCCGCCGCGCAAGCGGATCTTCGAGTTCGTCTGCGAGAACAATCGCGATTACCGCCCGCTGTTCGGCGACAAGAAGTGATCCGGCGTCGATTGGCGGGAGTACATGAGCGGCATAGTTTCGACCCCCGCGCGTGGTTTCTGAAAGGACGATCCCCGCTGTGCCACGAACACGCGTAACTCTCACGGCGCTCCTGCTGGCGGCTTCGGTTGCCGGCGTCATGACCGTTCGCACCGACGCCCAGGGAGGCGGCGCCCGTCCGCCGGACATCGCCGGCGAGTGGCGTCTCGACCAGGGTGAGGACCCGGGACAGCCGCCGGGCGCCGACTACCTCGGACTCGCGCTCAATGAGGCGGGACGCTTGCGCGCCGATTCGACGCCGGAGTCGTATTGGGGCACGCCCGAGTACCAGTGCCGGCCGCACTCGGCGCCGCACCAGTGGCGGGGCGTCGGCGGTGCGCGCATCCTCAAGGAGCTCGATCCGATCTCGCGCGACATCCTCGGCTTCCGCGTGCAGTTCATGCGGTCGCTGGATCGCCCGATCTACCTCGACGATCGCCCGCATCCGCCGGCGTGGGCGCCGCACAGCTGGAGCGGTTTCTCGACGGCGGAGTGGGAAGGGCAGACGCTGAAGATCACGACCACGCACCTGAAGGACGGGTTCCTCAAGCGCGGCGGCTCGCAGACGAGCGACATGCTGACGATGACGGAATACCTCACCCGTCATGACGACATCCTGACGATCGTGCAGGTGGTGGACGATCCCATCTATCTCGACGAGCCGTACGTCCTGTCGATCACCTATTCCTACGATCCGAATGCCGGTCCGGCGACCGAGAACTGCAGCGGCAACCCGTACGCCGAGAACGGCGGCACCGATCGTCATCACGTCCCGCACTTCCTGCCCGGGCAGAACAACGCGATCGGCGAGTTCATCAAGACCGAGAACTGGATTCCCTTCGAGGCGATTCGCGGCGGCGTGAAGACGATCTATCCCGAATACCGCGCCGTGCTTGAACAAGACGGCGACGACCGACGAGCCTCACCGTGCCGGTCTCGAAGTCGGCGAACGACGAGAAGAAGGCGATTGCCGACCAGAGCCCGCACGACGGTCAGGTGCACGTGCTGCCGGTGCAGGGGAACATCTACATGCTCGTCGCCGACGGCACGAACATCACCGCCTCGATCGGCAGGGACGGCATCAGCGTCGTCAACACCGGTTCGGCGCAGATGTCCGACAAGATTCTGGCGGCGTTGAACGACCTGGCGAAGAACACCGTCAACGCGCCGGTGCCGAACAATTGCTTCGGCGCCAACTGCCCGAGCGCGTTCGGCCAGCCGGCGTGGTCGAGCCCGTACTTCAACGCGTTCATCGCGTCGCCGCGGCCGCCGCAGGGCATGCGCTTCGTGTTCAACACCAGCGCGGCGCCGGAGAACGCCGGCGGCAACGAGAAGCTCGCCGCCGCGGCCAACTTCAAGCGCGCGGGTGGCGCCGGCGGATTCGGGAGTGCGGTGCGCGAACTCGGCAACGTCGGCGACCATCGTCGCGCGCCAGGAGGTGCTCGATCGGTTGAGCAACAGCAAGCCGGCCGCGCCGGAAGGCGCCTGGCCGACCGACACCTACTTCGACGACTTCTACAAGCTGACGGAATACGTCAACGGCGAACCGGTCATCCTCTATCATGCTCCGGCGGCGAACACCGACGGCGACAGCTTCGTGCTGTTCCGGCATTCCGAGGTGATTGCGGCGGGAAACCTGCTGTCGTCGATCAGCTATCCGGTCATCGACACGGACAAGGGCGGCACGATCCAGGGCGTCATCGGCGGGCTGAACAGCATCCTCGACGTCGCGGTCCCCGAGTACCGGGGCCAGGGCGGCACGTGGATCGTTCCCGGCCACGGCCGTCTCTCGGATACCGCAGACGTCGCCTCTTATCGCAACATGCTGGTGATCATTCGCGACCGCATCGCGGACCTGAAGAAGAAGGGGATGACGCTCGACCAGGTGAAAGCGGCGCACCCGACGCTCGACTTCGACGGCCGCTACGGCTCGACCAGCGGGCCGTGGACCACGGACATGTTCATTTCGGCGGTGTATCGGACTTTGCAGGAGAAGAAGTAAATGCGTAACGTCTTCCGGCTTCTCGCGTTGGTCGTCGTCATGATGGCGGTCAACACGGCCTTCGCTCACCATTCATTCGGCGCCACCTACGACACCAGCAAGCAGCTGAAGATCGAGGGCAAGCTGGTTCAGTTCGTGTACCGCAACCCGCATTCGTTCGTGCACGTCGAGGCCCCGGACGCCGACGGCGTCGTGCAGCGGTGGGCGGTCGAGTGGGGCGGCACGTCGCAGCTGGCTGGCGCCGGCGTGAAGCGCGATTCGCTCAAGATCGGCGACACGGTCGTGATCGTCGGCCGTCCGTCGCGAGTGCCGGGTGAATACCGGATGCTGATGGTCAACCTGACGCGCCCGTCGGACGGCTTCACGTGGGGCCGCAACGCGACCGAAGTCGTCGATTGCGGAATGAATGTCCGCCTGTGACCGAGGCGTTCCGGACCGCCCGAATCCATAGTCCGGACGGCCATATCGATGCCAATCGACAGTCATGAAAACATCGCAATATCCTGGCGTGCGTCCTCATGTCAGTCGTGTCCCTCGACGCGCAGCGCGGACGCGGCGGCGGCGGCGCGCCGGCGGCGAGCCCGCGGCAGGCGGCGCCGTTCGATCTCACCGGGTACTGGGTGTCGCCGATCATCGAGGACTGGAAGTACCGGATGGTCGTGCCCAACAAGGGCGTGTTCGACGGGCTTCCGCTGAACGCCCAGGGTCGCGAAGTCGGCAACAAGTGGGATCCGGCAGCCGACGAGGCTGCGGGTGAGCAGTGTCGCGGCTTCGGCGCCGGTGGCATCATGCGCCTCCCCGGACGGCTGCACATCACCTGGCAGGACGACACCACGCTGAAGGTGGAGACGGACACCGGCACGCAGACGCGGCTGCTGGCGTTCCGGCCGACTGCCCGCGGCGCGCCATCGTGGCAGGGTCAGTCGGCGGCCTCCTGGAACGTGCCCGCGCGGACGCTGAAGGTCATCACCACGAACCTGAAGCCTGGCTATGTTCGTCGCAACGGCGCGCCCTACAGCGACAAGGCGACCATCACGGAGTACTGGGAACTGCACTCGCTGCCGAACAAGGACGAGTGGCTGACGGTCACCACCAAGGTCGACGATCCCATCTACTTCACGCGGCCCTACCTGACCAGTTCCGACTTCAAGAAGCTGCCAACCGCCGCCGGCTGGAATCCGACGCCGTGTAGCGTGAAATAGGTCGTTCGGATCGTTCGGGACGTTCGGGTCGTTCGGATCGTTCAAGGCACCTGAAACCGCCGAACGTTCCGAACGCCCCGAACGACCCGAACGATCTACACTGCCCGCGATGCGTATGACCCGCCGCCAGTTTGCGATGCACGTCGGCGCGACCGCTGCGGTTGCGTCGATCACTCGCGACCTCCATGCGCAGGGACAGGCCGCGCCCGGCACGGTTCCCGCCCGCGTCAATCCGCCCTCGGTCATCTCGTCGCCGCCGCGTGATTTTTCGCCCGGTGCGCCGCCGGTCACCTATCCCGACCCCGACGTGATCACCATCGATCCCGCGTTCAACAACCTGCGACTCGGGAACACGTCGATTCAGCGGCTGTGGACCGGTGGGCTCTGGATGGAAGGGCCGGCCTGGTCCAGCCAGGGCCGCTACCTGGTCTGGAGCGACATCCCCAACAACCGGCAGATGCGCTACGTCGAAGACGATGGACGGGTCACCGTGTTCCGGTCGCCATCGAACAACAGCAACGGCAACACCTTCGACTTCACAGGGCCGGCAAATCTCCTGCGAACACGGCGAGCGGCGAGTGGTCCGCTACGAGCACGACGGGTCCGTCACGGTGATTGCCGACTCCTACAACGGCAAGCGTCTGAATTCACCGAACGACGTGGCGGTGCACCAGGACGGCAGCATCTGGTTCACCGATCCGCCGTTCGGCGGCTCGCTGTACGAGGGCGTGGTCGATGCTGCCGGAGGTCCCGGCAATCCCCAGGGCCGCATCAATTCGCGCGCGGGGCAGGCGGCGGGCGCCGGAGCGCTGAAACGGGACCTGCCGAACAACGTGTATCGAGCGGATGCCGGCGGACGCATCACGATCGCCCTGGATCAGGATGCGCTCGGCTCTGTACCGAACGGGATCACGTTCTCTCCGGATTTCCGCAAGCTCTACCTCGTCGCGCGCGGCGGTGTGATCGTCGGCGACGTGACGCCGGCCGGCACAGCTGGCGAACGTGACGACCTTCGGCAATTTCAGCGTCGATAGCGTGCGCTGCTCACCCGACGGCATCCGCACCGACGTGTACGGCAACCTGTGGTGCAGCAGCAACGCCGGCAACAACGTCGGCTACAGCGGGGTGACTGTGCACTCGCCGGAGGGTCAGCTGCTTGGTCGTATTCGACTGCCGGAGGTGTGCGCGAATCTGACGTTCGGCGGCCCGAAGCGCAACCGCCTGTTCATGGCCGCCGGGCAATCGTTATACGCCGTGTACGTCAACACTCAAGGCGCGGCGTTCGGATAAGACGCCCACGACTCCTGTGCCTTGACGGCGTCCGTCCCGGCGACCGAATAGAGCGCACTCGGGGCGTTGCGCGTCTTTTGGAATTCCTCCAGTGACTGGCCGCGCATCGCCGCGTAGATGTGCAGGTTGGACACGCCGACCACCGCGCCCAGCTTCTCGAGCATGAAGAAGCTCACGCCGTAGCGGATCAACCCGCGCCAGTCGAGGCGTCGCACGAGATCCGCTTCTGCCGCTGTCAAGTTGGCCGAGTGGAAGAGGGCGTCGGGATTGGAGCGGAAGGCCGCCCGCCATACCGGGTCGATCAGGGAGTGCAGGAACTTGTTCAGCCGGTAGGCCTTGACACTACGGCCGAGCGTGAACGGATACGACCCTTCGAGTTGCTCGACTCCCGCCAGTTGGTGATTGACGTGGGCGAGATACTCCGGTCCCGGCGCCGGCACATCATCCTTGATCGGCTCGTAGATGGCGGTCGCGATGCCGGTCATGCTTGGCAGGTAATAGCTCTGGTGCAGTGTGCGGACGGTCTTCGTCATCGCACCACGCATCACAAGCCACATGATGACCTCGGCGCCTTCGAACCCACCGAGCCGCGCAAATTCGCTGATGGTCATGCCGGCGAGCCGCTCCGGATCGTTTGCGATCAGGTTCAGGAATTCCAGATCCCATTCCGGATTGTTGAATCCGCACCGCTCACCGTGCACCTGGTGAGAAAGCCCTCCCGTGGCCACGAGCGCCACCTTCAGATCGTCCGGGTAGCTCTCGATCGCCTTCCGCAGGCTCTGTCCGAGCTTGTAGCAGCGCCGCGCCGACGGGATCGGAAACTCGAGGACGCCGATCTGCAGCGGCACGATCGCGCCTGGCCACGTCGGATCGTGAGGCCAGAGCATCGACAGCGGTGAGAAGCAGCCGTGATCGAGCGGCTTGTCCTGGAAGTACGACAGGTCGAATTCGTCCGCGACCAGGCCCGCCGCGATGTGATGTGACAGCGGCGCATGTCCGCGAACCGGCGGCAGCGCGCGCGGACCGCCGCCCTCGTCCGCCACCGCATACGACTCGCCGATCCCGAGGGCGAACTGTGAGTAGTGATCGAAGAAGAACGAGGTGACGTGATCGTTGAACACGATCACCAGCACGTCGGGCTTCTTGTCGGCGAGCCACGCCTGAACCGGGTGGTATGCCTCGAAGATGGGCGCCCAGGCCGGATCGGCCTGCTTGCGTGTATCGAGGGCGAAACCGATGGTAGGCGTGTGCGAACTGGCGACGGCGCCAACGATGGTGGCCATGTGGTTCCTCGAGCGGAGGCGGGCCTTGTTCCGTCGCTGCCGCAGGGCTACGGCGCGGCGCGCCGCAGCGGAACGCGAAGGCGGTAGGCCCGCCGGGACGGCCTTGTCAGGTAGCAAGCACACGGCCACGGCATTCGTGCGCGCCGTGATCGTTGATTTGCGGGCGATCCTGACGGATCATCACCGTCACCCGCTAGACGAGAGCGCGAAACGCGCGGGAAAGTTCGCGGACGAAAGGAAATTCCCCGCATGAGACGAGTTGTGTTGTGGCTCGCGCTGGTTGGCGCGATGGTGCCCGTCGTGGGCGTGGCGGCGGCGCAGGATGACGTCACCGCCGCGACGCGGGCGTGGGCGGAGGCGTACAACAGTCGCGACCCGCAGAAGATCCTGGCGCTCTACGCTCCGGACGCGGTTTTCTGGGGAACCTCGTCGCCGACGCTGCGCGACACACCGGCGTTGATCGGGGACTACTTCAAGAACTCGCCTTCACAGCCGAACGCCCGCGTCGAGCTGGAGGAGTTCAAGGTACGCGTCTGGGGTGACACCGCTGCCAGCACCGGCAGCTATACCTTCACCGACCTGCGCGACGGGCAGGCGGTCCGGCGCCCCGCCCGATTCAGCTTCGTCTTTCACAAACAGGACGGCCGCTGGATGATTGTCGACCATCACTCGTCATCGGTCCCGGCCGCACCGCGCTAGAACGCCTCGAACGATTCGAACGACGCTACTTCTTCTCCCCGTTATGAAAATCGTCGCTGTGTGACGGGTGGAACAGGCGTTCCTCGAGCGGCGCCAGCACGACGAGCGTGGCCAGTACCATCAGCGCCGCGATCAGCGCCAGCAGCGGGAAGCCGGCGCCGGCGATCAGGCCGATGGCGGCGACCACCCAGATCGTGGCCGCGCTCGTCAGGCCGGTGATGTGCGCGCCCTGCTGGATGATGCAGCCCGCGCCCAGAAATCCGATGCCGCTTACCACTTGCGCGGCAATGCGGGTGGGATCGACGCCGGTGGCGCCCTCGCGCGCCACCAGCATGCCGATGGCCATGTACATCGCGGCGCCGACGCAAATCATGATGTTCGTACGGAGGCCGGCCGGCTTCTGCTTGAGCTCGCGTTCGAGACCGATGATGCCGCCGCACAGCGCGGCCATCCCACAGCGGACGAGGAACGGTACCAGGATCGGTTCGATGACCTGCCACTCGTGCACGAAAGACAGTCCTCTGATCACCTCGCTCATGCGCGCTCCCGTAGTTCGACGTCGCAATCCAGCTGCAGTGCAAACCGGCCCCGTCCGCGGGGGACGATGCGGATGTCGGGACATTTCTGCTCGAGTCGCCGGCGGAGCAGCAGCAGGCGGGTTTCGAGGTTGTCTTTGTACTCGGGCAGGTTGAGCGACTTGTCGAGTCGCAGCTCGCGGTTCGTGAACTCGTTGCGTCCTTCCCGGCACCGTGCCGACAGCAGCTTCCAGAGAATGCGCGCAGGCAGGCTGCGAATCAGGTATTCGCCGTCAACCAGGATGCACTCTTCGTCGCCATACAGCGTCACTTCACGGCGTCCGGCCATCACTGGGTTCGCGGCCACCGATCGATCCTGACTCGCCGCCGGTGCGGGTGGTTCCGCGATCGGCTCGTGCGTGTCACTTCTCTCGAGGAGCTGCATGTTCTGAATCGCGATCGCCAGGTAGCTGCCGAGCAGTTCGATCGTCTGCTTGTCCTCTTCGTGAAAGCGATACGGCGGGCCGAGGCGTTCGACGCGTCGAACCTACTTGATGGTCGAACCTACTTGATGAATGTCCCGGCCTGAAGCTCGCGGAACGCCTGCTGCAGCTCTTCGCGCGTGTTCATCACGATTGGTCCGTACCACGCCACCGGTTCCTCGATCGGGCGTCCGGAGACGAGCAGAAAGCGGATCCCCTCGTCGCCAGCCTGGACGACGACCTCGTCGCCGCGGTCGAACAGGACGAGCGAGCGGTTCTCGCTCTCGTGCGGTATCGAACGCGCCGTAGAGCCGTCGATCTGTTCGGTGACGACCGCCTGCGGATCCGAAGCGTCGCGGAACGTACCCGACCCGGCGAAGACGTAGGCGAACGCGTTGTTCGTACGATCGACGGCGATGCGCTTGCGGACGCCCGGCGGCACCGACACGTCGATGTACCGCGGGTCGGCGGCCACACCTTCGACCGGACCCTTCTTTCCCCAGAAGTCGCCGACGACGATCCGCACGCGCGTGCCGTCATCATCGACGACCTCGGGAATGTCGGGCGCCTTGATGTCCTGGTATCGCGGCTCGGTCATCTTGAGGCGGGAGGGTAGATTCGCCCAGAGCTGGAAGCCGTGCATATGTCCGCGCGCGTCGCCCTTGGGCATTTCCTGGTGCATGATGCCGCGCCCCGCCGTCATCCACTGCACGTCCCCCGAGCCGAGACTGCCTCGATTGCCGAGCGAGTCCCCATGTTCGACGTTCCCGGCCAGAACGTAGGTGATTGTCTCGATCCCGCGATGCGGATGCCAGGGGAAGCCGGCGAGATAGTCGGATGGGTTGTCGTTGCGGAAATCGTCGAGCAGCAGGAACGGATCGAACTCCGTCGTGCTGCCGAAGCCGAATGCACGCTGCAGCTTGACACCTGCACCTTCAATGGTCGGCTTCGTGTGAATGACCTGCCGGATCGGTCGAACGGACATGATGGTGGATACTCCTTCGAGGGCGCCGCGGCCTTGCGTAAGGCGCGTGGGAGGATTCTGCCACTATGGGACGCGCGATGCTGCTGTCGAGATCCCGCGATCCGATCGCCGCGGGGCGAGAGCCGTCCCGAGCCGGTTATCCCGGCTGCCGCCTCCGGCCTGTCGAGTACGAGCAGCAAGCCGACAAATTTCCGTCTATTCGATCGTTGCCCCATTGTCGGGTTCGGTTCTGGCCGCTTCAGCTCATCGAGGCCGCACTACAATAACGGGCCCATGCCCGTTCGGCTCGAATCCCAGGACGCGATCGCATTCGTCATCATCGACAACCCGCCGGTCAACGCGCTGAGCGCCGGCATTCCCGAGGGCCTCGCCGCGTCGATTGCCAAGGCGGCCGCCGACGCGACGGTCAACGCCATCGTCGTCATGGGAGCCGGCCGGACATTTATCGCCGGCGCCGACATCGCCGAACTCGAACAGGCAGCGTGGAACGAGCACGCATCGCTCCCCGAGATGCACGACGTCCTTCGCACGATCGAGGACGCCGCGAAGCCCGTCGTGATGGCGATGCACGGCACGGCGCTCGGCGGCGGTCTCGAGGTGGCGATGGCGGGTCACTACCGCGTGGCTACAGCGGACGCGCGTCTGGGCCAACCGGAAGTAAACCTCGGCATCATCCCTGGTGCAGAGGGGACGCAGCGGCTGACTCGCCTCGTCGGTGTCCAGAAGGCCATCGAGATGTGCGTCACCGGCAAACTGATCACGGCGGCGGAGGCGCTCGCTGCCGGTCTCATCGACCGCATTGTCGAGGGCGACCTGCGCGAAGCCGCTGCCGCGTTCGCCCGCGAAATGGCCAGTGGTCACGCATCGCATCCGCGCACCAGGGATCGATCCGATCGCCTGGGTACCGCCACGACCAACGCCCCCCTGTTTGAGGCCGGTCGGGAGCTGGCGACGAAGGTGCGCCCGCACCAGCCCGCGGCACTGGCAGCGGTGGAGGCGATCGAAGCGGCGGCGACGCTGCCGTTCGACGAGGGCTGCCGGCGCGAGCGTGAGCTCTTCTTCACGCGCTGCGTTCGCTCCAACGAATGCCGCGCGCTGGTACATGCATTCGTCGCCGAGCGGGCGGTGGCACGAATACCAGACGTTCCCAGGGAGACCGCCGTCCGGTCGATCAATGAAGTTGCCATCATCGGCGCCGGCACGATGGGCGCCGGCATCGCGATGGCGTGCGCCAACGCCGGCCTCGACGTGGTGCTGACCGACGTTGGCGAGGATCGGCTGCAGACCGGCCTGGCGACGATTCGGCGGAACTATCAGTCGTCGATCAAACGCGGGCGGCTGACGGCGGAACAGGTCGAGGAGCGCGTTGGACGGGTTCGAACGCGTACCGGTTACGACGCGACGTCGAGTGCCGACCTGATGATCGAAGCGGTGTTCGAGGGGATGGACCTGAAGAAGGAGGTATTCGCCGCGATCGATCACTTCGCGAAGCCGGAGTGCATCCTCGCGACCAACACGTCGACGCTGGACATCGACGAAATCGCCAGCGTGACCCAGCGGCCCGAGTCGGTGGTCGGGCTCCATTTCTTCAGTCCCGCGCATGTGATGCGGCTGGTGGAAATCGTTCGCGGGAAGACGACCAGCCCGCAGGTTCTGGCCACCGCACTCGCATTCGCCAAGCGCCTGGGCAAGGTCGGCGTTGTCGTGCGCAACGGCCCCGGGTTTGTCGGCAACCGGATGATGTTCCCGTACATGTACGAAGCGCAGTTTCTGGTCGAAGAAGGGGCGACACCGGAGCAGGTCGATGGCGCGCTGACGCGATGGGGAATGGCGATGGGCATCTTCGCCGTCGACGATCTCGGAGGTCTCGATGTCGCGTGGCGCGTTCGTCACGAGCTGAGGCAGTTCGCCGATCCGCAGCTGAGGAAACCTCTTGTGGCCGACAGGCTCGTCGAGATGAAGCGACTCGGGCAGAAGACCGGAAAGGGGTGGTATCGCTACGAGCCAGGCGATCGCAGGCCCATTCCGGATCCGGAGGTGATCGACATCATCGAACAGACGGCTACAGCCGCCGGTATCGCGCGCGGGCCGACCAGCGAGCAGGAGATCCTCGAGCGGTGTCTCTACGCGATGATCAACGAGGGAGCCAAAGCCCTCGAGGAGGGCATTGCCTCGCGTGCGGCCGATATCGACGTGATCTATCTGACCGGCTACGGCTTTCCTGCCTATCGTGGTGGTCCCATGTTCTACGCCGACATGGTCGGCCTCTCTCGCGTCTACGAACGGGTGGCGGAATTCCATCGTGATTACGGGAAGCGATGGACGCCGGCGCCGCTGCTCGAACGCCTGGCCCGTGAAGGATCCACTTTCCGCGAGTACGATCGCCGCCGCGCGTGAGACCTGTTCGAGTCCTCGACAATGACGCCGATGTCCGGCGGGCGCCGGGCGGTGTCACCTACCTGACCTCGCCCTTCCCGCTCGGTCCCTATCCGGAGCGGCTCACCGACAAGCTCGACGAATGGGCGGAGAAGGCGCCGGACCGGATCTTCCTCGCGGATCGGATCGGCGCGCCGGGACCGCGGAGGGGATTGACGATTGACCAATCGAGCATTGAAACATTGGAATTTTCCAATGCCCCGATTGGTCAATCGTCAATGCCCAGTGGTCGCGGATGGCGCACCGTGACGTTCCGCGAGGCGCGCGAGTACGTGCGGGCGATCGCGCAGGCGCTGCTCGATCGCGGACTGAATGCTGACCGGCCGATCGTGATCCTCTCGGGCAACAGCGTCGACCACGGTCTGCTGGCGCTCGGAGCGATGTATGCGGGCGTCTACTATGCGCCGATCGCGCCTGCCTACTCGCTCCAGGCCGGCTCCGACCTGGCGGCGCTGCGGCACGTCTTCACCAAGGTTCGTCCGGCGCTGGTGTTTGCGGACGACGGGACAGCCTTCGAACGGGCGCTCGACGCAGTGCTGACGCCCGACATGGAACTGGTGGCGGTGGCCCCTCCGGTACGACGGGCATGGACGCCCTTCGACGCCCTGCTGCAGACCACACCCACCAGCGCGGTCGACGATGCCGTTCGGCGCGTCGGGCCAGACACCATCGCCAAGGTGCTGTTCACGTCGGGATCGACTGGTCATCCGAAAGGCGTGATCAATACGCAGCGCATGCTGTGTGCGAACCAGGAGCAGTTGCGGGCGGTGATGCAGTTCCTCGCCGACGAGCCGCCGGTGCTCTGCGACTGGCTGCCATGGAACCACACGGCCGGCGGGAACCACAACTTCGGCATCGCGCTCTACAACGGCGGCACGATGTACATCGACGACGGCAAGCCGGTGGCGTCGCTGTTCGATCGCACGCTGCGCAACCTGCGCGAGATTCCGTGCACGAATCACTTCACCGTGCCGCGCTTCTACGAAATGCTGCTGCCGCACCTCAAGGCCGACCCCGTGCTCCGTGAGTCGTTCTTCCGGCGGCTGAACCTGATCTTCTACGCCGCTGCCGGCCTTGGTCAGCGCTTCTGGGATCAGTTGCGCGACGTGTCGATCCAGGAGTGCGGCGAGGAGCTGCTGATCATGACCGGCATGGGCGCCACCGAAACTGCGCCGTTCCTGCTGTGCACGGGGCCACGCGGCGCGTTCGCCGGGATGATCGGCCTGCCGGCGCCAGGCGTCGAGTTGAAGCTCGTTCCGGTGGGCGAGAAGATCGAGGGTCGAGTTCGTGGTCCCAACATCACTCCTGGCTATCTGGGCGAACCGGAACTGACGAAGCAGGCCTTCGACGAGGAAGGCTTCTACCGCACCGGCGATGCGATGAGCTTCGTCGACCCGGACGATCCGCGCCAGGGCCTGGTGTTCGAGGGTCGTCTGGCCGAGGATTTCAAGATGTCGAGCGGCACGTGGGTGAGCGTCGGGCCGCTACGCCAGCGGATTCTCGTGCAGGGTGAAGGATTCGTCCAGGACGTCGTGATCGCGGCGCCGGACCGGCCGTATGTGACAGCGCTCATCTTCCCCAACCTGGCGCTCTGCCGGACGCTGTGCGGCCTTCCGGATGCGCCGGCTCGCGAGGTGCTCGACCATCCGGCCGTGCGCGCCCGTTTCGCGACGATCGTGTCCGACCTGGCCGCTCAGAATACCGGCTGCCTCCACCTTCGTCGTCCGCGCCATCGTCCTGGACGAACCGCCCTCGACCGCGGCACGGGAGATCACCGACAAGGGCTCACTGAATCAGAAGGCCGTGTTGAAGCATCGACACGCACTGGTCGAGGAGCTGTACGCGAAGGACGCGTCGCCGCGCGTCATCGAAGCGAGAGCGGTGAAGTCGACGAATTGACGGATTTACGAATTGACGAATTCATTGAAGAATGCGGCAGTTCACATCGTCATTCATTGACTCCGTGTCTCCCAATTCGTCGATTCGTCAATTCGTCAATTCGTCAATTCGTAGATTCCTATGTCCATCAACGCTGATCACCTGGCGGCTATCGACGTTCACGTTCACCTGGAGTATCCCGGCGATTCCGACACGCAGGACGCCGCGAAGAAGTACTTCAAGGATGCCGGTGTGCCACGTGACGCGACGGGACTCGCCGAGTACTACCGGTCCCGCAACATGGCCTGCGTCATCTTCACGGTGGACGAGACGCTCTCCGGGATGCCTCGACTCTCGAACGATGCGGTGGTCGAGTTCGCGCAGGCGAATCCGGACATCGCGATCCCGTTCGCCAGTCTGAACCCGAACCGGGGCGCTGACGCCGTGCGCGAGGCCCGTCGCCTGGTCGACGCCGGGCGTGGTACGCGGGTTGAAGCTGCACCCGCCGATTCAGGAGTTCTCGCCGGACGATCGCATCGCGTATCCGCTCTACGAGGTGTTCGCCGAGGCGAAGCTGCCGGTCCTGTTCCACACCGGCCACAGCGGCATCGGCACCGGGATGCGCGGTGGCGGCGGCATTCGTCTGAAGTACGGCAACCCGATGCCAATCGACGATGTGGCGGTGGATTTTCCCGACATGCCGATCGTGCTGGCGCATCCGTCGTTCCCGTGGCAGGACGAGGCGATCTCCATCTGCCTGCACAAGCCGCAGGTCTACATCGATCTGTCCGGCTGGTCGCCGAAGTACTTCTCGCCGAACCTGATTCAGTACGCGAACACGCTGCTGAAGAACAAGGTGCTGTTCGGGTCCGACTACCCGCTGCTGACGCCGGACCGGTGGATGGCCGACTTCGAGAAGATCGCGATCCGCGACGAGGTCCGGCCGCTGATCATGAAGGAGAATGCCCGGCGGCTGTTCGGACTGTGAAAGGAAGCAGCAATTGGCGAGGGGTTCAAGACTCGCGTGACGAAGGTATCCACTTGGCGCGCCTTCGTGATCGTGATCGGCGCCTTCATAGTCGGCGCCCCACGTGGATACCTCCGTCACGCGAGTCACGACAGGGCTGGGACAATGCCGCGTGGCGCTCGCCTATGCCAGGCCGACGCGAGATTCCGGAAATTCGGCGGAGCGATTCATCCGCGCGTGTTCCGTCCATGCGTTCGAGTTGCCGCGAATCAGGTCGGACGTTTTGTGCCGGCGGCTCATGTCGCGACGCGTCAGCGGCTACACGCGCGGGAAGCGACAGGGTACGAGCGGAGGCGAATTTCCCGGCCGCAGCATCGGCGAGCGCGACGCGGCATTGCCCCAGCCGGCGGGAATGTCGTGACGAAGGCATCCACTTGGCGCGCCTTCGTGATCGTGATCGGCGCCTTCATAGTCGGCGCCCCACGTGGATACCTCCGTCACGCGAGTCACGACAGGGCTGGGACAATGCCGCGTGGCGCTCGCCTATGCCAGGCCGACGCGAGATTCCGGAAATTCGGCGGAGCGATTCATCCGCGCGTGTTCCGTCCATGCGTTCGAGTTGCCGCGAATCAGCTCGGACGTTTTGTGCCGGCGGCTCATGTCGCGACGCGTCAGCGGCTACACGCGCGGGAAGCGACAGGGTACGAGCGGAGGCGAATTTCCCGGCCGCAGCATCGGCGAGCGCGACGCGGCATTGCCCCAGCGCGGCGGGAATGTCGTGACGAAGGCATCCACTTGGCGCGCACGGTGCCGCGGCGTTGAAAATTGCACGGCGTCGGCATAGGCTGGGCGCGTTGCGGCACACAACATCGAGGTGATCGGGAGATGAAGCGACTGCTGCTCGGCTGCCTTGTCCTGGCGATGATTCCCGGCGTTGCATTTGCGCAAGCGCAGCCCGCGACAGGCCCGTGTGATCGCGCGTGCCTGGTGGGGTTCATCGACCAGTACCTCGATGCGCTCGTCGCGCAGGATCCGAAGCGGTTGCCCGTCACACCCGGCGTCAAGTTCACCGAGAACGGCCAGCGGCTCACGCTCGGCGACGGCTTCTGGAACTCCGTCACCGGCAAGGGCACGTATCGAGTCGACATCGCCGACCCGGCTGCCGGTCAGGTTGGCACGTTCGTGACCATGCGTGAGGCGCCAGGGACTCCGCTGATCATGGCGTTGCGGCTGAAGGTGGAGAACCGGCGCCTGTCCGAGATAGAGGTGCTGCTCGCACACTCAGAGGGCGGCGCCAGGAACCTCGAGACGATCGGCAAGCCGCGTGCGGCATTCCTTCGTGAAACGCCGGCGGGGGACCGCATGTCCCGGGCCGATCTGGTCCGCGTCGCCAACATGTATTTCTCGGGGATGCAGAAGAACGACGGCAAGGGGCAGTATCCCTTCGCCGACGACTGCGACCGGCTCGAGAACGGCGGCCAGACGACGAACGCCAAGTCGGTGCCGGGCCGTAACGGCGGCCCGCCGCGCACGACGAGGCTCGATCCGAAGACCTCGACCAACTACGACTCGATGTGGACCTGCCGTGAACAGTTCGAGTCCGGCCTGCTGCACTTCGTCAACCGCATCCGTGATCGGCGATACCTCGTGGTCGACCAGGAACGCGGGCTGGTGCTGGCGTTTGCGTTCTTCGATCATTCGGCGGGGAAGACGCGGACGTTCCAGGTACCGGACGGACGCACCGTCACGGCCGGTCCGCAGCAGCCATGGACGTGGGAAATCGCTGAGCTCTTCAAGGTAGAAAAGGGGTTATTGCACGAGATTGAGGCCGTCCTGGAACGGGCTCCCTACGGCATGACGTCAGGCTGGAGCACGTGGGAAGACGCCATGTCGGACAAAGTTCAATACGCCGGTCCGCGGTAAACCGATGTAATGGAGGCCGCCCCTGGGAGCTCGACCGGTACAGCTCAGCATCGTGTGATTCATCCGACGGCGTGTTGATCGCCCAAAGGCCCTGCTTGCTTTGCCCGCCCCGGATGCGAAACTGAGATCGACCCAGCGGCAACATTTCCAGCCCGGAGCGATAAGTTCAGCCGGTGCGAGAAGGGACCTCATGCGTGCATGCGGCAGGATTCTTCGGAGTTACGGTGCGGCGTTCACGCTCGCGCTGACGCTGGCGGTTCCGGCGGTCGCTGATTCAGGCCACTCGGCGATTCTCGACCAGATCCACATCGCCAATTTTGGCCGCGTGTCCCAGACGCTACTACCGAGGCGCACAGCCGGTCAGGACGAGACTACGCGGACCTGAAAGCGCTTGGCGTCAAGACGATCATCGATCTGCAGGAATACGGCGACGCCGATGAGCCCGTCATGGCGAAGAAGGCCGGGCTGAACTACGTCCGTATCGGGATGAACACGCGCATCGACCCAACCCCGGCGCAGTTGGTACAGTTCCTCTCGATCGTCAACGATCCGGCGCAACAGCCGGTCTACGTGCACTGCGCCGGCGGACACCACCGGACCGGTGTGATGACAGCCGTCTTCCGCATGAGCCAGGATCACTGGACCGGTGCGCAAGCGTTCGCCGAGATGAAGAAGTACGGGTTCGGCGCGGACTGGCTGCACCCCGAGTTCAAGAAGTTCGTGCTCGCCTACGTGCCTCCGGCTCCCGCGCCCATTCCGCAGGTGCTCGACGCCCTGAAGGACAAAATCGCCGATGCGGCGGCAGCCGTCGCACAGTAATCGACCAGCCGACGACTCCGGTCACGGAGGATCATTCGCACGTCGGTAGCACGGAGCATGAGCCGAGAGCGTCTCCGTACGTGTCCCTGCGCTAAGGCCACGATCTACCGGCCACCAGCCACGAGCTACCGACTACCAGCTACTTGGCCTGTATGTGTATCCCGCACTCCAGCTTCTGGCCGGCCCAGCGGCCGGAGCGCGGGTTGTTGGGATCCATCGGTGGCGTCGTGCAGGGTTCGCAGCCGATGCTCGTGTAGCCCTCGTCATACAGCGGCATCAACCGGATCCCATGATCCTTCGCGTACTTCCACACGTCCCGTGTTGTCCACGCCGCGAGCGGCGATACCCGACGGATGGTCCTGGCGGGAAGATTGAAAGGTTCGTTCTCCTGCAGATTGGCGCGCGATGCCGACTGCTCGCGCCGCAGGCCCGCGAACCAGGTGTCGTAGTTCGCGAGCGCTTCGAACAGCGGTTCGACCTTGTGGCGCTGGCAGCAGGCGGTGGTGCTCTCCAGTTCCCACAATCCGACCTTCGGCTCCTTCGCCCGGAGCACGATCAGATTGATCCCCCACTCCCGCGTCAGTTCGTCACGATAGGTGAGCGTCTGTGCGAAGTGATGGAAGGTGTCGAGGAACAGCACCGGGACGTCCGGCAGGAACTGGCGCACCAGGTGCGTGAGTACCATGTCCTCGGCCTGGAAGCTCGACGTGACGCAGGGCGTGTTCCCGGTCGCCAGTGCGTCAGCAATCACGGCCTTCGCCCGCTCAGTCAACTCCGCTTGGGAAATGGAAATCGGGAGTTGAGCGTTGGTCGTCGGAAGTTGGGAATTGGCTGAACTCACGCGAGCATCTCCTCGAGCGCCTGTCGCACGGCATCGATCGCCTCGTCGTCCGACGCGGCGTGTCGCGCGAGTCTCGCGATCCGTTCCGCGGCCGTCATCGGCGCGGCGGCGGGGATCACGCCTTCGCGGACCGGTTCGGTGATCATCCCGGCGCCGCACGTGAACTGCGTCGCCGGATCGATCAGGATGAAACTGCCAGTGCGCGGGGTTCTCCGTGTAGCGATCGAACACCAGCGGCCGCGCGGTCGAGACCTCCACGTTGCCAATCTGGTTCAGCATCAGCGGGTGGTTGATTTCGGCCGTGACCGTGCGCGTGCCCTGTTTGAGCAGGTAGACGCGACCCGGATCGAGCGGGCGCTCGTCCATCCACACCACTTCGGCTTCGAATTTCTGCCCGACGAAGGCCGGCTCCATCGTGAACACGTCCCCGCGGCTCGAGTCGATCTCGTGGTCCAGCGTCAGGGTGACGGACATCGGCGCGAACGCCATTCGCGAGATCGCCGTCGAACGTGACGATGCGGGTGACGGTTGCGGAATTGCCGGACGGCCAGCTGGTGATCTTGTCGCCGACGTGGACGATACCGGACTGAATCTGTCCCGCGAAGCCGCGGAAGTCGTGGTTCGGCCGGAGGCACATCTGCACCGGGAACCGGAACGGCAGCGCCGTCATGTCGCGATGGACCTGCACAGTCTCGAGGAACTCGAGCAGCGGCGGCCCATCGAAGTACGGGGTCCGCTCGCTGCGCGTGGTGACGTTGTCGCCCTCGAGGGCGCTCATCGGGATGGCGTGCACCGCCGCACCGGTCAGGAACTGGCTGAAGTCGTCCAGGATCTTTTCGTAGACCTCCTGATCGAAGTCGACCAGGTCCATCTTGTTGATGGCGAGGACGAAGTCCTTGATGCCGAGCAGCCGCGCGATGCGGGCATGGCGCTTGGACTGAGTGCGGACGCCGTTGCGCGCGTCGATCAGCAGAATGGCGACATCGGCGGTCGAGGCGCCGGTCGCCATGTTGCGCGTGTACTGCTCGTGCCCCGGGGTGTCCGCCAGGATGAACTTACGCCGTGACGTCGCGAAGTAGCGATACGCGACGTCGATGGTGATGCCCTGCTCACGTTCAGCCTTCAGGCCGTCGGTGAAGAGCGAGAAGTCGATCGGTCCGGCGTTGCGGTGTTTGGACGCTTTCTCCACCGAGACGATCTGGTCCTCGTACACCGACTTCGAATCGTGCAGCAGTCTCCCAATCAGCGTGCTCTTCCCGTCGTCCACGCTGCCGGCCGTGCAGATGCGGAGGAGACCTCCCTCAGCCCCATGGACGGCCATTAGACGAGAATCCTTTCGACGTTAACTCCCAACTCCCAACGGCTGACGCGTGCCCAACTCCCAAATGAACATGCCGGGAGCGACCCGGCCGGAGGTCGGACAGTCAGCTCGCTTGGGAGTTGGACACCCGAAAGCTGTTGGGAGTTGGGAGTTATCCCGATCACCATCAGAAATACCCCTCGCGTTTCTTCAACTCCATGGAGCCATCCTGATCGTGGTCGATGATCCGCAGCAGGCGTTCGGACTGCTTCGTCTGGATCAGCTCTTCGATGATCTTCGGGATGGTGTCCGCGTCGGAGCGGACCGCGCCGGTGCATGGCGAGCAGCCGAGCGAGCGCATCCGGCATTTCACCACCTGCGGCTTTTCGCCGGGCATCGTGACGACGAACGGCTGTTCCTGAACGATCAGCGAGTTGCCGCGGACGATCACCTCGCGTTCCTTGGCGTAGTACATCGGGACGATCGGGATGTTCTCGACGTGGATGTACTGCCAGATGTCGATCTCGGTCCAGTTCGAGAGCGGGAACACGCGAATGCTCTCTCCCGGACGCAGCTTGCCGTTGAGCAGGTTCCACAACTCGGGCCGCTGCCGCTTCGGGTCCCACTGACCGTTCGGGTCGCGGACGGAGAAGATGCGCTCCTTCGCGCGTGATCGTTCCTCGTCGCGGCGGGCACCGCCGATCGCCGCGTCGAAGTTGCCGGCCGACAGCCCGTCGAGCAGCGCTTTGGTCTTGAGCAGGCCGCAGCAGCGCTGCGTGCCGACCTTGAACGGCTGCGTCCCCTCGCTGATGGCTTCTTCGTTGGTGTGGACGATGAGCCGCGCGCCGACCTCCCTGGCCATGCGGTCGCGGAACTCGATCATTTCGCGGAACTTGTAGGTGGTGTCGATGTGCAGCAGCGGGAAGGGGATCGGTCCCGGGTAGAACGCCTTCTGGGCGAGCCGGAGCAGGACGGACGAGTCCTTGCCGATCGAGTAGAGCATGACCGGCCGCTCGAACTCGGCTACCACCTCGCGCATGATGTGGATGCTTTCCGCCTCGAGGGCGCGGAGGTGGTCGAGCTTGAGGGTCGGAGCTGTTGTCGTATCCGGTGCGAAAGCCACAGTAGACATAAATGAAAAAGCCCGGGACTTTAGGGTCCCGGGCTTCGATCTTTCAGCGTTTGCTAGGGTTTTCGTGTTTACCCGAACAGCTGGACCGTTAGCGCGGGGACCTCAGGGGTCCTGATACAACAACACACGCACGGACAACAGGTTCGGTTGAACACGGGATCCAGATTTTACCCCCGCCCGGGGCGATTACCAAACTTACGACGCACGGCCTGGCTGGATGGGTCCCGCCGGTGGCGGTCCCGACGTCAACTTTCCTTGACCGTCGCCTGCCACCCGGTGACCATGGGCCCGTCATGTCCCCCACCCCCAGCCGCGCCTGTTGTCGCACCGGATGTCCTTCCGGTGCCGCCGCGGTGTGCCTGGCCTGGCCGATCTAGCCGGTCGAATCTCAGCATCCAGCACGCGTCGCGACACTCGGAGGACTGGCTCCTCACGGGTTCTGTTGTCGTTGTCTCCCTTTCAAACGCAATGAATCAGATGGCGCGGTGGCGAAGTGGTAACGCGGCGGTCTGCAAAACCGTCATGCGAGGGTTCGACCCCCTCCCGCGCCTCCAACATATCGAATCGGTTGCGATGCTGCTGTTCACGGGCCTGGCGGATCCTGAGGTCGCCTGCACATCGGTGCGCCGTCTGGCAGCTGTTGCAGTCACACGCGCAGGCCGCGTACGAGCGAAGCATCGATGACGGTGCCACGGATGGTTTCGAAGTCAACATTCCTTGACCAGCGCGCCGTCAACCGGCACGATGACTGGGTCATGCACCGCACCGCCAGCTGCGCTTGTTGTCGCACCGGATGTTGCTCCGGTCGCGCCGCGGTGCGCCTGGCCCGTTGATCTAGTTCTTTCAGCGTCCAGCGAACACCGCGAAACGGCCCGGAGGATTGCACCTCTCGGGCCTTTTTCTTTTTCGCCGGTATCGATCATGGGGACGCTCACCACAACAACCGATTCGTTTAACGCTGCGGCGCAGCGGCGCACCACTTTCGAGGATCGCTACGGTGCCGGCTCGTTCGATCGGCTGCTCAGGCTCCTCGAACGGCCGTGCATTCCGTTCGCGCAGATTGCCGGTCACTTCGGCGTCACCCGCGAGCGGGTGCGGCAGTGGCAGCGCGAGTGGTTCCCCGATGCGCCGACCGGGTTGCAACGTCGGCGGCTTTGCGCCGCGTACCACGAGAAGAAGCGGCTGATGCTCGGCGGGCTGTTTCGCGAATTTCACCGTCACGCGCGCGCGTGGTTCGGCGCCGAGCGGATTCATCCCGTTCGCACGCGTCGCGGCTACCGTGCCCGTGAAGTGCAGATAGACCAGTTCGTCGTCGCGCTGCGCGATGCGACGACCTCGGCCCCGCGGTACCGAGGCCGCGCGGACTTCGTCTACTTCCGAATTTCCGATAACGAGTTCCTGTTCGTTGCCGCCGACGCGCAGGGCACCACTCATCCGCGTAACACCTTTGCCGCGCTCGAGGCCCCGGTGGCTATTGCGCGCGACGCATTCACCCTCAAGGAGCACTCGCTGTGAAGAAGACCATTGCCATTGCTGTTCTCGTCGTGATCGGTGCCGGCACGCCACTGATGACTCCACCCGCACTGGCGCAGTCCCCGCCGGCCGCGCCCGCGGCAACCGCCGTGGACAGGGCCGTGAAGAAGCTGACCCGCGCCGAACTCGACGCACTGCTCGCCCAGCCGGATCGCACGCTGGTGCTGGACGTGCGCCGTCCCGACGAACTGCAATCGATCGGAGGGTTTCCGGCCTATCTCGAGCATCCAGGCCGCGGAGCTCGAGAAGTACCTGCGCGTGATTCCGAGGGACCGCCAGATCGTGACCGTCTCCAACCACGCATCACGCGCCACTCGTGCAGCCGATCTGCTCCGGAAGAACGGATTCACCGTCGCCGGGGCAGTCGGTGCACAGGACTACGAGGCCGAAGGCGGATCGCTCGTCAAGATCGCCGTGCCGGCGAAGGCGGAGAGCAAATAGCATGCGTCCGCTCCTTCTGGCGCTCTCTGCGGTCCTGGCCATTGCGGCCAGCGCGTGGGCGCAGCAATCGAACACCGCGGTCGTCGTTGGCACCGTCCTGGACGACTCCCAGGCGCCCATCCCCGGCGCGACGGTCACCTTGACGCACCTGGCCACCAACACGGCTATCGAGGTGCTCAGTGACGAGCGCGGCCAGTATCGAACCCCGCCGGTCCGCATCGGCGAGTACGCAGTCGCCGTCGCACTCGCCGGGTTCAAGACTTTCGAACAACGCAGCATCGTGCTGAACATCGGCGACGTGCGGAAGGTCGATGCCGTGCTGATCGTCGGCCAGCTGGCGGAGACGGTAACGGTCGCGGCGGCACCACCGGCGCTGAGCACCAACGATTCGTCGGTCGGCACCGTCATCACGAACGACCAGATCGCGGCACTGCCATTGAACGGCCGCGACTACCTGCAACTGGCGTCGCTCTCCGCGGGTACTGGCCCCCGCAGTTCGCAAGGCGTCGTCATCGGCGGCCAGTCGTCGACCGCGGTCGCGTTTCTGCTTGACGGCCAGGACAACAACAGCCAGCAGATGTCGACCGGTCACAGCGGGCAGAAGGAAGTGGTGAAGCCGTCGGTGGATGCTATCGAGGAATTCAAGGTGGTCACCAACGGCTACTCGGCCGAATACGGCCGTTCCTCCTCCGGCGTCGTGAGCGTGTCCCTCAAGTCCGGTTCGAATCACGTGCAGGGTTCGCTCTTCGAGTACTTCCGCGACGATGCGCTGGATTCCAGCAACTATTTCGCCACAACGAAGGCGCCGTACGAAAGCCATCAGTTCGGCGGCGCGATTGGCTTCCCGATCGTGCACAACCGGACGTTCCTGTTCGGAAACTTCGAGACAGGACTCTATCGGAAGGAGACGACCACCGTCTCGACACTGCCGACGGCGACGAATCGGGCTGGCGTGTTCGGCCGGACCATCATCGATCCGTTGACGGGTGCCGCATTCGCCGCCAACACCATTCCGCTCTCACGGGTGGACCCGGTCGCGGCGCGCATCCTTGGCTACGTGCCGCTGCCTCAGACCGGGGCCGTCACCAACAACTTCGTCTACAACAGCCCTTCCGACGAGGACGATCGCAGCTGGAACGTCAGGCTCGACCAGGTCTTCAACGCGAATCACAACGTCTACGTCAGAGTCGGATCGCAGCGCAACGAGAACCAGCCGACGTCTCCACTGCCGGCGGACGCGCAGGGGAACTACGTCTCGTCCGGCGCTGGCGACATTTCCAACAACACCAGCGCGGTGTTCGTTCACAACGCGGTATGGGGGTCGTCGGTAGTGAGCGCGATTCGTGTCGGCTGGAATCGGATCGACTGGGACGAACGTGTTCCAGACCAGCCGCTGAAAGGCGTCGGCATCCCAGGGGTCGATACCGATAGTCCGGGCTTCTCACAAATCTCCATCACGGGTTACCAGACGCTCGGCGTCAGCAACGTGCCGAACTCGGACAACTCGCGGAATGTCCAGATCTCCGGCGACATCTCGCGCAACGCCGGCTCTCACACTCTCAAGACGGGCGTGCAGGCCTACTGGCTGGCGACTGACTTCCTGAGCTCGCAGCGGAGCAGCGGCACGTTCTCCTTCAACGGCCAGTACACCGGCGATCCGTTTGCCGACTTCCTTCTTGGTTACGCGTCGGCGTCGACGCTCTCGAAGTGGGCGACCGTCAATTACCGGACGCCGTACACCCATGTCTTCGTCCAGGACGACTGGCGCGCGACGCGCCGGCTGACGCTCAACCTGGGCCTGCGGTACGAACTGAACCCTCCGCCCGTCGATACCAATGGTGCGATCGCCAACTTCGACCTCGACAGCGATCCCGTGCATCCGCAGATCGTCCTGGCGGCAGCTGAAGGCAGCGATCGGGCATCGCGGTCGTTACAAGGGGTGAATTACCGGCTGTTCGCACCGCGCGCCGGCTTTGCGTACACGCTGCCTGGCGACAGAACCGTGCTGCGAGCGGGTGCCGGGATCTTCTACGGCAACATGATCACCGTCGGCGGCATGTCGTCGCTCGAGATCAATCCGCCGAACCACGTCAGAATCAGTCAGACCACCGATCGGACGGTTCCCTCGATCGTTCTGAGCCAAGGCTTCGCCGACGGCGTGCTCACGCCCGCAGGCGCACGCAATGTCAACCTGATCTCCTGGGACCGCAGCAACAAGCAGCCGACGTCGTATCAATGGAACGCCAACGTGCAGCGCGAGCTGCCTGGACATGTCGTCGTCGAAGTCGGATACGCGTTCAATCGCCTCGTGAACAACTGGCGATCGATCGACGGCAACCCTGCGCCGCCCGGTCCGGGCAACATCAATAGCCGGCGTGCGATTCAGACCGCGGTCGTGCCCCCGAACGGCGAGGTCATCACCCTCGCCAATGTGACGCGCATCCAGAAGGACGGCTGGAGCCAGTATCACGCCGTGCAGACGAAGGTCGAGAAGCGCTATAGCCGTGGCGTCTCGCTGCTGGCGGCGTACACGTTCTCGCGAACGCAGGGCCTCGAAGGTGGGTACCAGGATCCCAACAACATCGAGGCGGAGGTCGGCCCCACCAGCACCGACCGGCCGCACTATTTCGTCGCTAGCGGCGTCTGGGAATTGCCGATCGGCACGGGACGGGCGCTGGGCGCCAGCTGGGGTGCGGTGACGAATGCACTGCTCGGCGGCTGGAGCATCAGCCCGATCGTCACCGCGACGTCAGGGGCACCGCTCGATCTGTCGGTGGCGGGCAATCCTTCGAACAGCAGCGGCACGGACCGTCCGAACGTGGTCGGCGACTGGCACCTGGACAATCCGACAGTCGACCAGTGGTTCAACACCGCGGCTTTCGTGGCCAACGCGCCATTCACCTACGGCAACGCGCCGAAGAACCCGCTGCGCGGCCCCGGCTACTTCAGCGTGGATCTGGCCATCCGCAAAGGGGTCCAGCTGTCGTCGCGTGTGCGGGCGGATCTGCGGATCGAGTCGTTCAACCTCACGAACGCGCCGAACTTCGGGAACCCGAACGCGCAGGTTGGCAACGTCAACTTCGGACGGATCTCGAGCGCGGGCAGTCCGCGGCACGGTCAGATCGCCGTCCGTCTCAACTTCTGAGGACACCGGGATGAAACTCACGATTCACCTGCTATTGGCGACTGCGTTGGTCGTCGCCGCCCTGTCGGTTCCCACGCCGGTCACCGCGCATCACGCGTTTGCGGCGGAGTTCGACGCGAACAAGCCTGTCGAACTGAAGGGAACTGTCACCCGGCTGCAGTGGACCAACCCGCACAGCTGGCTATATGTCGACGTTCCCGGTCCTGACGGCGTGGTCACACCCTGGGCGGTGGAGTTCGGTGCGCCGTACTCACTGATGCAGAAAGGACTGCGCAAGACCGATTTTCCAATCGGCGTCCAGGTGACGGTCAAGGGGTTTCGCGCCAAGAGCGGGAAAAGCGTCGCCAATGCCTCGAGCGTCGCCCTGCCAAACGGCCGCGGGTTCTACACGAGCGCCGACGATGCACCGGAGACGAAGTAATGCACGCCAGCGGCATGGGTAGCTGCGACTCGTCGCGGCTGCGGGTGAGACCACGGCTGTGGGCGAGTGTGGCCATCGTGCTGCTTGCGACCTCCGCGTCGGCCCAGACGGCTGGCGTACCTCGCGCCGTCGACGGCCATCCTGACTTCACCGGAATCTGGCAGTCGTTGAGCGGCGCCGAGTTCGGCCTCGAGCCACACCCGGGCAGCACAGACGCTCCTGCCAGCCTGGGAGTGATTGACGGCGATTCGATCCCGTACCAATCCTGGGCGCTCGAGAAACGGAAGCAGAACCTCGCGTCGCGGGAATCAAGCGATCCACAAACGAAATGTTTCACGCTCGGAACCCCGCGCGGGATCTACTATCCCGAACCGTTCCAGATTTTCCAGCGCCCCCGCGATCTGACCTTGCTGTTCGAGTTCGGCCACTCGGTGCGAACGATCCACACCAACGGTTCGGTGCATCCGGAGGGTCCGCTCGACCAGTGGCTCGGTGACTCGCGTGCCCACTGGGACGGCGACACGCTCGTCGTCGACGTCACCGAGTTCAACGATCAGGCGTGGCTCGATCGCGTTGGCAACTTCCACAGCGAGGCGCTGCACGTCGTGGAGCGCTGGCGGCTTCTCGATGCGAACACCATCGAGTACAAGGCGCAGCTCGACGATCCCAAGGTGTTCACGCAACCGTGGAGCATCACCGTGCTGCTGTATCGCCGTCGTGAACCGGGCGTGCAGTTGATCGAGAACTACTGCTACACGCACGAGTACGACGAGTTCTATCCGTATCCGAAGGAGGCGACGCGATGAGATCGCTCGTGATCGCGATGGCTGTCGTGCTCCTGCCAGTTGCGGTGGCAGGGCAACGGCAGGACGACTGGCGTGAGAAGACAGTTTCAGTCGTGGCGGCCGGTTCGTGGACCGGACCGAGAACGCCCGACGGACAGCCGGACGTATCGGGCCACTGGTCGAACACGATCGGCAATCACAACACGCTCGAGGGGCGATTGAGCGACCCGGTCGGTGGCGTGCCTTACCAGCCGTGGGCAAAGGCGAGACAGGAGGAGTTCCAGGCGCATCTCGAAGATCCGACGCGACCGGAGTATGTCGAGCCGTTGGCACGATGCGCTCCCGGCGGTCCGACGAAATCGTTCCTCTGGCACGGCTATGAAATCCGTCAATACCCGGGCTACGTGCTGTTCCTGTTCGACTCCGGGACGCGCGTCATTCGTCTGGGCGATCCCGTTCATCTGCCAGCGGCGCTGAAACTGTGGAACGGCGACTCTCGCGGCCGATGGGAGGGTAACGCGCTCGTCGTTGACGTCGCCAACAACAATTCGAAATCGAGATTCGCGCGCACGGGTGAATTCGTGAGCGACGAGGCGCACGTCGTGGAGCGGTTCACGTTCGATCCCGGGGGTCGGTTTACGTACCAGGCGACCTACACCGATCCGGTGACCCTGACCCGTCCGTTCACGATCACCATCCCGAACCGCCGGGTCACGCCACAGACACCGCAGGATGGTTGGAACAACATCACATTCCCGGTGGTGTTCGACCCGAAAAGCGGTCCGCATCCGCCGGATATCGAGGCATACGAGCGGACCTGCGTCGAAAACAACACCGGCCATGGCGAAGTCGCCGCGCCCGGTGGTTGATGGGGCGACTGGCGGCCGCCGACGTGTATTCGACGGACCCGTTCACGTAGCCCAACGTTGACATCACGGCCGGAATCGGCGGAGAATGCTGACTAGTCCGGTCGTGATTCTCTCTACCTGTTGTTGTTGTCCGTGTTGTTGCGCCCGCGCCGCCTGTCGGTGCGCGTGTGCCTTCATGGAAACCGGCCGGTAGAAGAGCCCGCGCACGCCTCCTCGCTCTTCTCCGTCAGCAAGTCACTCAGGGAGAAGAGCTTCAGTGAAAGTCAGGTCAGCCGTCATCATCGCCGCGCTCGCCGCCGCCTCGTGCTCGAGGCAGGCGCCGTCGCTCGTTGGCGATTGGGACGCCTCAATCGTCAGCCTGGCAAAGGTCGACGTGCCGTTCCATTTCGTCATCGGCGGCACGACCGATCAACCCACCGGCACGTTCGTCAACGGCGACGAACGCCTGGCCTCCACCGGGGGCAGCTTCAAGGATGGACAACTGATCATCAACTTCGATCAGTACGGTTCCAAGCTGGTGGCGCACCTCAACGGCGATGTGCTCGAAGGCGAATACAACCGGACGACGCGCGGGGCCGCGTATCCGTTCAGGGCAACACGGGCGGCGGCGCGGCCGAAGGATTCGAATCCGCCGGTCATCGCGGGTGAGTGGAAGATTCCCACGCCCAACGAGAAGTACGAAACCGCCTGGCTGTTCGTCGTCCGGCAGGACGGTGCCGACGTATCGGCGGCGATTCAGCGTGTGGATGGTGACACTGGCACCCTGACCGGCTCATTCCACGATGGGACGCTGCTGCTCAGTCATTTCTCCGGTGCACGTCCGATGCGCCTCGAGGTGGCAGTCAAGCCTGACGGCTCACTGGACCTGCTCGAGGACGGCAAGACGAGGCATGCCGCGTTCCGCACACACGACCCGCGCGCTACGGGAGAAGTGAAAGACCCGGCGCAGGTCACGCGAGCGAAGGATCCGAACGCGCCGGTCGTCCTGCAGTTTCCAGACTTGAACGGGACGCCGGTCTCGTTGAGCGACGCGCGATTCCGGGGCAAGGTCGTCATCCTGAGCCTCACCGGCAGCTGGTGCCCGAATTGCCACGACGAGGCGCCGTTCTTCGTCGATCTCTACCGGAAGTACCACGACCAGGGGCTCGAGATCGTGCTGCTGGCGTTCGAGGAAGCCGGTCAGCTCGCCAATCCGGTGCGGCTCAAGGCGTTTCTGAAGCAGTACGACATCACCTACCCCGTGCTGCTCGTGGGCGAGCCCAAGGACATGAGCGCGACGCTCCCGCAATTCGAGGACCTCTACGCGTTTCCGACGAGCATCTACATCGGCCGCGATGGTCGCGTGCGCGGGACCCATGCCGGCTTCTCCGGCAAGGCGACTGGCGGGCTCTACACGAAGACGATCGAAGAAATCACGCGGATGGTGGAGAGGCTGCTGGGCGAACAGGCACCGGAAGCGCTCCAGACCGACGCCAGTGCCGCGGATCTTGTCAGGTCAGCCGCTGTCGCGGCAGGCCGGGCCGGGCCGGCCCTGCGACCGCGTACGCCGCCACAGCGTGTGAGCGTGCTCGCCACCGCGACGCGGCGATCGAAGACGTCCTACGATCTCCTCCTCTCGGTTCAACCGCACCAGGGCATGCACGTCTACGCGCCAGGTGCGAAGGGATACAACGTAGTCTCGCTGACGTTCCCGTCCACGCCCGGGGTTCGCGTGTCCGCGGCGAAGTTTCCGAAGGCTGAGGACTTCTACTTCGCACCCACGAAGGAACATCTACCGGTCTACCAGGCGACCTTCGACATCACGACGTCTGCCACTGTTCCCTCCACCGTGACGGCACTCGACGGTGTGTTGACCTACCAGGCGTGCGACGACCGCCTGTGCTACACGCCGCAGTCACTGCCGGTGTCGTTCGACCTTTCTGCAGGGGCGCGGTAATGTTCGCGCCCGTCCTCTACCCCGCTGTCCGTTGTTGTTGCGGCTGTTGCTGCACGCCTTCGCGCCACGGCGCTTCGGCCGGCAAGCGTGTCGCTGCACCTGTATGTCGCCGGCGTCAACGAGGTGAGGTCCGCATGAACCATCCGTAGTCCTCAACGCTCTCCTCGCTGACGTTCGGCGAACCCACACATGAATTGACGAATGGACGGATTGGCGAATCGACGAATTGATGGCTCGATTCGCACGCAATCCATCAGAACGTCGTCAATTCGTCAATTCGTCAATACGTCAATTCGGGAATCAGGAGAGCTCATGTTTCGTTCGTTCATCGTTGTATTCATGCTGACACTCGTCTCACCGGCTGCCGCCCAGACGCCGGCTCCCGCCGGCGCGACGGCCACTCACGCCGCACCGCTTCGCGGCACGGTTCGCGATTCGTCCGGGGGAGACGTGCCGGGTGCGACCGTGCGCGTCGTCAATGAGACATCACGCGCCACCGTCGAAGCGGTCACCGACGAGCACGGCGTGTTCCTATTTCCGTCCATGGAGCCTGGCCATTACCGCGTGGAGCTGACGCTCGACGGCTTCGAGCCGGTGTCACGCCAGCTCTCTACCGTCGCGGATCAGCCAACGGTCCTCGAGGTCAACCTGGTGCCCGCCCGTCTCTCCGACAACGTGGTCGTCACCGCGCGTCGCGTCGAGGAGGTTGCCCAGGAAGTACCGATTCCGGTGTCGGTGGTCGACGGTGACCTGGTATCGAAGTCCGGATCGTTCAACGTCAACCGGTTGAAGGAGCTGATCCCAACAGTGCAGTTCTATTCGACCAATCCGCGCAACTCGTCGATCAACATCCGGGGGCTGGGCGCTCCGTTCGGCCTGACCAACGACGGCCTGGATCCCGGGGTGGGCCTCTATATCGACGGCGTCTTCTTCTCGCGTCCCGCCGCGGCCACCCTCGACTTCCTCGACGTCGAGCGGATCGAGGTGCTGCGCGGTCCGCAGGGGACGCTCTTTGGGAAGAACACCACCGCCGGTGCGATCAACGTGACGACCAAGAAGCCGACGTTCACGCGGGAGAGCGACTTCGAACTGAACGTCGGCAACATCGGGTTCGTGCAGGCGAAGGCGTCAGTGGCGGGGCAGCTCGCACCCAAGCTGGCGGGTCGCGTCTCGTTCTCGGGCACGCGGCGCGATGGGCTCGTCTACAACACCAGGGCACAGTCCGACCAGAACGATCTGAGCAACCTCGGGTTACGCGGCCAGGTTCTCTATGCTCCGTCGGACCGCTTTGCTGCGACAGTCGCGACCGACTTTACGCGGCAGCGTCCCGAGGGCTTCACGCAGGTGGTCGCAGGTGTCGCACCGACGCTGCGGCCGGCTAACCGTCAGTGGGCGCAGATTGCTGCGGATCTGCACTACACGCCGCCAAGCTACAACGCCTTCGACCGGCTCACCGACATCGACACCGCTCTGCGATCGAACCAGGACATGGGCGGCAGCGCGGTCAATCTGGACTTCGCCCTCGGGCCCGGGCGGGTGACGACCACGACGGCCTGGCGCTACTGGAACTGGAACCCATCGAGCGATCGAGACTTCGTCGGGCTGCCGATCACGACCATCTCGGCGGCACCCTCGCGGCAGACGCAGTGGACGCAGGAAGCGCGGTACGCCGCGACGTTCTCGCCACGGGTCAACGCGGTCGTCGGCGTGTTCGTCTTCAAGCAGGACATCAACTCGACTCCGTCCTTCACGCAGGAACAGGGGAGCGCCGCGGCGCGGGTCCTGCTCGCGCCATCGGCGGCGGCGAACACGCCGGGCCTGCTCGACGGCTACGGCTATAACCAGTACGTCGATTACAACAACCTCAGCTCCGCGGTGTTCGGCCAGCTCTCGTGGTCTGTGACAAGCCGCCTCCGCCTCATGCCCGGGCTGCGCTTCAACTACGACCAGAAGGACGTCAACTTCGATCAGCAGGTCTACGGTGGCCTGCAGACAACGGATCCGGCACTGATCGCGCTCAAGCTGTCGGTGCTGGCCCCTCAGGCCTACAAGGCGGACGTCGACAATCACAACACCTCGGGGAATCTGACGGCGGCGTACACCGTGTCATCGCGTGTGAACGCGTACGCGACCTACGCGACCAGCTACAAGCCGGTCGGTCTGAACATGAACGGGCTGCCGACCGATGCTGCCGGCAACCCCGTGCTGTCGTCCGCAACCGTCCGCCCAGAGTTCGAGCACCACGTCGAGGTCGGTGTGAAGACAACTCCGTTCCGGAACGTGACAGCGAACGTGACCGCGTTCGACACGCAGATCGACGACTTTCAGACCCAGGTGGTCAATGCGAGCGTGGGCGTGCTGCGCGGATATCTGGCCAACGCCGAGAAGGCGCGTGTTCGTGGCGTCGAGTTCGACGGCAACGCCAGGCTGTTCAATCACGTGTCGCTCTACAGCGCGGTGGCGTATACCGATGGCCGCTATGTGACCTTCGTCGATGCCCCGCCACCGCTCGAGGAAACAGGCGGGCCACAGGTCAAGGACATCTCCGGGTCTCGTTTGCCGGGCATCTCCACGTGGGCCGCGTCGTTCGGCGGTGAGTACGCCGCGCGGACCAGCGCGATCGGGCACAGCGGCGAGTTCTTCGCGGCACTGGACGGCAGCTACCGGTCGTCGTTCTCGTCGAGCCCGTCGGCTTCGACGTATCTCGTCGTGGATGGTTATCCGCTGTTCAACACGCGGGTCGGTTTCCGCTGGTCCGATGGTTGGTCGCTGACGCTATGGACGCGCAACCTTCTCGACAAAAACTACTTCGAACTGCTGACGGCTGCACCGGGGAACACGGGCCTGTATGTCGGCCAGCCGGGTGATCAGCGCACGGTCGGTCTGACGTTGCGAGTGGCACTGCGGAAATAGACCCATCCGCCAGGCCTTGTCAGATTCGCCAGAGGAGCACAATGCAGAGACTTCGGCAGATCGGATTAGCGGTGGTGTTGGTGGTTGTGATGCGTGCTGGCGACGCCGGCGCGCAGACATCAGCAGCACCGCAGCCCGTGACCACCGGCTTCGATAACGGCTTTTTCATTCAGTCTCCCGACGGAGCGACTCGACTGACACTCGGCTTCGTCGCCCAGACCGATGGCCGGTTCTCCGTCGACGATCCGCTGCCAATCGTCAACACGTTCACCATTCGCAAGATCCGGCCGACGTTTACCGGAAGGCTCACCAAATATTTCGAGTTCAAGGTGATGCCCGATTTCGGGAACGGCACCACGGTCATCCAGGACGCCTACTTCGACACCCGGTTCTCCCAGGCGTTCCGCGTACGTGTCGGAAAGGACAAGACGCCCGTCGGATATGAGCTGCTCATTGGCGACGCCAGCCTGTATTTTCCCGAGCGAGCCCTCGCCTCGAGCCTTGTCCCGAACCGCGACATCGGGGTTCAGGCGCAAGGAGACCTGGCTGGCGGCAAGCTGACCTATGCGGGTGGACTGTTCAACGGCATCCCCGATGGAACATCGTCCACCACCGAACTCGACACCAACAGCGACAAGGACTTTGCCGCTCGCGTCGTGGTTCAGCCCTGGCGCTCGACGACCGGGTCGTCAGCGCTTAGCGGTCTCGGCTTTCACGTGGGCGGTTCCGTTGGCACCCAGGCAAACGGGTTGCCGTCGTTTAGAACGTCGGTCGGTCAGACCTACTTTGCCTACGCCTCCGGTGTGACGGCGGACGGACAGCGCACCCGCGTGTCGCCTGCCGCCTTCTACTTCTACAAGTCAGCGGGGGTGTTCGGCGAATACATGCTGTCGACGCAGGACGTTGCCCGCAGCGGCGTGACCCAGAAAGTGAGCAACCACGCCATGGAGATCACCGTCGCCTATTTTCTGACCGGGGAGGCCGCCGGGACCGGCCTGCCGCGGGTCAAGCGACCGTTCGATCCGTCTGCAGGACGCTGGGGCGCGCTTCAGGTGCTGTCGCGGTACAGCCATCTCGAAGTCGACGGCGACGTGTTCGTGAACAACCTGCAAGCGGCAGGATCCAGCGGCCGAGCGGATCAATGGACGTTCGCCGCCAACTGGTACCCCGTGCAGTTCATCAAGTGGTACGTCACCTACGAGCGCACGACGTTCGACAAAAACGTTGCCGGCGCACGACCCATCGAAAACGTCATTCTGTTCCGGGCTCAACTGGCTTTCTAAGCCGGCCCACACCTTTCCTGGAGGTATTGTGAAACGCATCTCATTCGCTCTCGCGATTGCCCTCACTCTCGCCGCGACGGTCGCGAACGCGCAGCAGTTGCTCAACGTGCTCGTACGACCCGACGCGCGAGCTGTATCAGCAGTTCAACGCCGCCTTCGCGAAGTACTACAAGGCGAAGACCGGCAAGGACGTCAGCATTCGCCAGGCGCACGCCGGCTCCGGCGCGCAGGCTCGAGCCGTCATCGACGGCCTCGAGGCCGATGTCGTCACCCTCGCCCTCGCCTACGACATCGACGCCATCGCGCAATCGGGTCTGATCGATCCGAAGTGGCAGTCGCGTCTGCCGAACAACAGCGCCCCCTACACGTCGACCATCGTGTTCCTGGTCCGCAAGGGCAACCCGAAGGGCATCAAGGACTGGGACGACCTGATCAAGCCCGGTGTCGGAGTCATCCCGGCGAATCCGAAGACGTCAGGTGGTGCGCGCTGGACCTATCTGGCTGCCTACGGGCAGGCGCTGCTCCGGAACGGCAAGAACGACGCGAAGGCGCGCGAATACGTCCAGAAGTTCTACGCCAACGCCCCGGTGCTCGACTCCGGCGCGAGGGCGGCGACCACGACGTTCGTCCAGCGCGGGATCGGCGACGTGCTGGTCGGATGGGAGAACGAAGCGTACCTCGCGATCGCGGAGTCGAAGGGCGACGTCGACATCGTGGTGCCGTCGCAGAGCATCCTGGCCGAGCCCCCGGTCGCCGTGGTCGACAAGGTCGTGGCGAAGAAGGGCACGAGAGTCGTGGCGGAGGAGTACCTGAAGTACCTCTACACTCCTGACGGCCAGGAGATCGCGGCGAAGAATCACTACCGTCCGCGGGATCCGAAGGTGCTCGCGAAATACGAGAACACGTTCGCGAAGACGAAGCTCTTTACGCTTGCCGAGCTGTTCGGCGACTGGACCAAGGCGCAGAAGACGCACTTTGCCGACAAGGGCGTATTCGATCAGATCTACAAGCCGAAGTAACACGAGATTGGAGAATTGACGAATTTACGGATTGACGAATTCATTGCGGGATGAATCGCCATTTCCAATCCAATTCGTCAATTCGTAAATCCGTCAATCCGTAAATTCAAGATTCACGACTCATGATCGCTCGCTCTCGTTCTGTTCTCCCGGGCTTCCGGATCACCCTCGGCTTCACGCTGTTCTACCTTGCGGTCGTTGTCCTCATCCCGCTCGCCGGGCTCCCGGTCAGGACGGCGAGCATGGGATGGCAACAGTTCTGGTCGACCGTCACCGATCCGCGTGTCGTCGCGTCGTATCGCCTCACGCTGGGCACCGCATTCTTCGCCGCCTGCGTGAACGCGGTGTTCGGCCTGCTCGCGGCGTGGGTCCTGGTGCGTTACTCATTTCCCGGGCGACGGATCGTCGACGCGCTGGTGGATCTGCCCTTTGCGCTGCCGACGGCGGTCGCCGGAATTACGCTGACGACACTCTATGCGCCGAAAGGGCTGCTGGGCGCTCCGCTGCAGCAATTGGGCATCAAGGTGGCGTTCACACCGCTCGGGATTGTCGTGTCGCTCATCTTCATCGGCCTGCCGTTCGTCATCCGCACACTGGAGCCGGTGATTGAGGACCTGAGCGCAGACGTGGAGGAAGCGGCCACCAGTCTGGGCGCCAGCCGATGGCAGGTGATACGGCGGGTAATCCTTCCGTATCTGTATCCGGCCTGGCTCACCGGGTTCGCGCTCGCGTTCGCGCGCGCCATCGGTGAGTACGGGTCGGTCGTCTTCATCTCGGGAAACATGCCGATGAAGACCGAAATCTCGGCCCTGCTGATCATCACGAAACTGGAGCAGTACGACTATGCCGGTGCGACGGCCATCGCCGTGGTGATGCTGTTCCTGTCGTTCGTCCTTCTGCTGCTCATCAACGCGCTGCAGGGATGGAGCGCGCGGCGCGTGATGCTATGACAACTCCGCATCTCCAAATCCCGGACACCCGAGTGGCGCCCGTCAATGGCGCGGAGCTCCGGCCAGATCTGGCGGCCGACGGCGTGAGCGCGCATTCCCGCCGCCGATTGACGGAGCCCGCCATCGTTCGATGGCTGCTGATCGTCATCACCCTTGCGTTCCTGCTGCTGTTTCTCGTCCTGCCGATGGGCGTGGTGTTTCTCGAGGCATTTCGTAAAGGGCTGCAGGCCTATGTCGACGCGGTGAGGGAGCCGGACGCGCTGGCGGCGCTGACGCTGACGCTCACGGCAGCCGGAATCGCCGTGCCGCTCAACATGGTGTTCGGGGTGTGTGCCAGCTGGGCGATCGCGAAGTTCGACTTTCGCGGCAAGCAGTTGCTGACGACGTTCATCGATCTGCCATTTGCCGTCTCGCCGGTGGTGTCGGGCCTGGTGTTCGTCCTGCTGTTCGGTCGCCAGGGCTATTTCGGCCCGTGGTTGAGCGATCACGACATCAAGATCATCTTTGCCGTTCCCGGGATCGTCCTGGCCACGATCTTCGTCTCATTTCCGTTCGTAGCGCGCGAAATCATCCCGTTGATGGAGGCGACCGGCACTGAAGAGGAGGAGGCCGCGCGCGTACTCGGCGCGAGTGGGATGAAGATGTTCCTCCGCGTGACCCTGCCGAACGTCAAGTGGGGGCTCGTGTATGGCGTCATCCTGTGCACGGCCCGCGCCATCGGCGAGTTCGGAGCCGTGTCGGTGGTGTCAGGTCACATTCGCGGACTGACGAACACGCTGCCGCTGCACGTGGAAATTCTGTATAACGAGTACAACTTCCAGGCCGCTTTCGCCGCGGCGTCCCTGCTGACCGGCATCGCGGTGATCACACTCGTCCTGAAGACGATCGCAGAGCGGAGAGTGCGATCGTGACTGGACGACAGGCTGCGGGCTACCGGCTACCGGCTACGGGCTTTTATGGCCATAGAAGTACGTAATCTCACGAAAGGGTTCGGCAGCTTCGTTGCGCTGCGCGACGTCAGCTTCCGAGTCGATTCCGGCGAACTGGTGGCACTGCTGGGTCCCTCGGGATCGGGCAAGACGACACTGCTTCGAATCATTGCCGGACTGGAGACACCTGATTCCGGCACTGTCCTGTTCGATGGCGACGATGCGACGGATCGGAGCGTGAAGGATCGAGGCGTCGGCTTCGTCTTCCAGCATTACGCACTCTTCCGCCACATGACCGTCTTCGAGAACGTCGCCTTCGGCCTGCGCGTTCGTCCGCGTGCTGAACGGCCGTCGGACGAGGTCATCAGGAAGCGCGTCAACGATCTGCTGTCGATGGTGCAGCTCGATTACCTGGGTAATCGCTTTCCCTCACAGCTGTCAGGAGGACAGCGGCAGCGCGTGGCCCTCGCGCGCGCGTTGGCGGTAGAACCGCGCGTCCTGCTGCTCGACGAGCCGTTCGGTGCGCTCGACGCCAAAGTGCGGCAGGAACTGCGCCGCTGGCTGCGACGGCTTCATGCCGAGATTCACCTGACCAGCGTGTTCGTCACGCACGACCAGGAAGAAGCGCTGGAACTCGCGAATCGCGTCGTGGTGATGAACGAAGGCAAGATCGAGCAGGACGGGACGCCCGATGAAGTGGTCGAACAGCCGGCGACGCCGTTCGTCGTCAACTTCCTCGGCAACGTAAACATCTTTCACGGCCGCGTCCAGCGCGGCAAAGCCGTGCTCGGTCCGATCGCCGTCCCGTTCCCGGACCATCCGCACGATGAGGCCCGGGGCGCTGCTGGATACGCCAGGCCCCACGAGCTCGAAATCAGCAGGAGCGACGAAGGCGGCGGCCTGTGGGCGAACGTGACCGATGTGCGCATGGTCGGCGCGCTGGTGAAAATGGAAGTGGAGGATGGTCAGGGCCAGGTCATCCAGGTGGAGCTCGGTCGCGAACAGTACGGACAGATCCGCGCAATTGTCGGCGAGCGGGTCTACGTGACGCCGCGCCGAGTCCGGGTGTTCATGGACGACTGAATCGGGGGCGCGTCGAATGCTGCGCATGTCACGCCCAGTCACTGAAGGTGCCGAATAGGCATAGCGGAACTGTCAGGCTCCGCGTAGCATGACCCTGCGGTGAGCAGGATCATCTGCGCCGTTCAGCGAGGACGCGATCATGACGGTGATGCATCAACGGGCGCTGGGGTTGTTCGTCCTCGTGATTGCGATGGCAACTCCGACAGCCGCCCAGGCTCCGATCACGAAGGCCCATGTGGCCAATCAGATTGTGAAGGTCGAGAACGGCGTCGACGAGTTCCGCAAATATCTCGAGCGTCGTGGTGAGAACGCTCAGACGGCTGCGAACAGCGGGGCAACCAAACAGCGTGGCCGAACGGCGACGCAGTCGCAGAAGGCGGTCGCTTCCGAGAAGAAGGACGAACTGGACGACGCGCTCGGCGCGCTCAACCGATCGACCAACCGTCTTCGTCGCAAGTTCGACGCAACCGACACCTGGATGCAGACGAAGGTCGAAGTGGAACACATGATGGACGACGGCCGGAAGATCAATCAGGCGGTCGTTCGGGGCAACTACGGATCGGACGTCGCCAGGCTCTGGACCGCGCTCCGCACGGGCATGAACGACCTCGCGCGTACGTACGGCTTGCCCCCCATGGCGCTCTGACATCTCCGTCACAGGGCTGGTTTCACGACGCGCGGCCGGTGCGGCCGCGCAGTGGGCCGCGAGGGGAGCGCATGCCTGGAACACAATTTCAGGCGTGAACGATCATTTCGACGGACGACGATTCTTCAACCCCGGGGGGAAGGCAGGTCAGCCGTTCTCCGCGGTGCCACGGCTGTTGCGTGAACGTCGGAGTCCGTGGCCGCGGCGTGTCCCGGTCATCGTGGAGAGACCGCCGGCACTCGACGCCGCGGCGGCGGTGGTCACTCTCATCGGCCACTCGACGTTCCTGATTCAAACGCAGGCCGGTCACCTCCTCACCGATCCGGTCTATTCCGAGCACGCCGGCCCGTTCGGCATCGTCGGTCCCCGGCGCGTCCGTCAGCCCGCGATCCGCTTCGAGGATCTGCCACCGATCGCCGTGGTGCTCCTGAGCCACAATCACTACGATCACTGCGACCTCCCGACGTTACGCCGGCTGGCGAGCCGCTTCGATCCGGTCGTGATCACGCCACTCGGAAACGCCCGGCTCGTGCAATCAGCGGGGATCAGACGGGTCGAGGAACTGGACTGGTGGCAACACGCGACGATCTCGCCGATGCCGATTGCGGCAACACCCGCGCAGCACTTTTCAGCGAGAACGCCGATCGATCGCAATCGGGCGCTGTGGAGCGGATTTGTGATCGAGGCTGGGCGCCGTCGCATCTATTTCGCCGGCGACACCGGGTATGCGTCGTTCTTCGAGGAGGTTCCGCGTCGGATGGGTGCGCTCGACCTGTCGCTGCTGCCGATCGGTGCGTATGCGCCGCGCTGGTTCATGCAGCCGATCCATATGGATCCGGCAGAAGCAGTACGGGCGCACCTGGACCTCGGCGCCCTGGAAAGCGTCGCGATGCATTTCGGTACGTTCCAGTTGACGACGGAAGGCATCGACGAGCCGATCCGCGAACTCGAGGTCGCGTGTCGCGCGGCCGGCGTACCGCTGCACCGATTCAAGGTCCTGAACGTTGGAGAGTCCATCCGGCTCGACGCGTGAGCCCGCGCTCGTTCGTGGAGCATCAGACGCGAGGGCGACTGTCGACGCATCCGGAAACCAGTTACCGGATTTGTCGCACCTGCCGCGCGACCCCTGGTTTCTTTCACGCGATTCGCTGCTATTCATCCAAGGGGGAGCGTGACGGATCTTGCACGCACCTGAAACTTACGCTCCGGAATGCTTAACCCCATCCGCGTCCTCGTCCTCGTCTGCCTCTTCGCCACACCGGTCGTCGCGCAGGAGCCTCCTCCGGAGCATCAGCACACCGACTCCCAGCCTGTTGACGACCCGCACACCGACCACCAGCACCCGGAACACCAGCACACGGTGACCGCGGCAAACGCCTGGACGCTGGCGGCCGATGCGAACATCATCGGCGGCTTCAATTATCAGGATCGCAAGTACTTCGACTTCGCGGCATGGGAGTCGCAGAACTGGTTCATGGGTACGGCCGCGCGGCCCGTCGGTCACGGCAGGCTGACGCTGCACGGGATGCTGTCGCTCGAACCCGTGACCATCGGTCACTACGTGTACCGCGTCGACGATGGATCGCATGTGGTTGCCGGCGGTTCACCGCAAGTCTTCCAGACAGGCGAGAGCTACAAGGGTTTGCCGCTCTCCGAGTATCAGCATCCGCACGACTTGTTCATGGGGATTGGGGCGACCTACGAGCAGCAGGACGGGCGGCTGACGTATATCGCCGGCGCCGATCTCGTCGGGTCCCCGACACTCGGGCCGACGGTGTTCATGCACCGTGAATCGGCGCGCGACAATCCCCAGGTGCCGCTCTCGCACCACCTCCTGGACTCGACGCACAGCACGGCCGGCGTGGTGCGCGGCGGCGTGCGGATCTCCGAGTGGACCTTTGAGGGTTCGGCGTTTCGCGGCGAAGAACCTGACGAGCAGCGCTACGACATCGACGCGCCACGGCTCGACTCGTGGGCGGCGCGTATCGGGTGGAACAAAGGGGGATGGCGGGCGCAGGTCTCGGGCGGCCACCTGCACGAGCCCGAGTGGTTCGCTCCGTACGACCAGACACGCCTGACGGGCTCGGTCGAGTACGCCGGAACCCTCTGGTCCACCCCGATCACGATGACCGGGGCCTATGGGCAGGTGCTGGAATATTCGGTAAACCGGCCGCTGTCCCGGGGAGGGCTCGTCGAGTGGGATGTGCGGGCCACCTCGACCCTGACGATGTACGGGCGGGCGGAGCTGGTGAAGAAGGAAGTCATCGGCCTGCACGTGCACACGCCCGACATGCCCGCACACCCGGTCTACCTCTCCGACGTCGGCGCGTTGACCATTGGCGCGGTGAAGGACCTGCGGATGTTGGGCCTGGATCGGCTGGGACGGGTTGGTGTCGGAGGCGATGTGACGCTCTACGACATGTCAGCGGATCTCGAACCGATCTACGGCGGATCGACGTCGTTCCACGCGTTCGTGCGCTGGCGTCCCTCGCTCGCCGCGCCGCCGCACGTGCACTGACGGCGTACTCGCCGGTTGGACCCGCGCGGCTGCGGCGCCATGGTCCGACAGCGGCGCGGCGGCGGGCAGCACCAAGACGTGAGGCTCAGACTTGAACCTGAGACGCAGTCTCAGTATCATCAGCGTCGACCGATCGCGCATCCTGTCGCGGCCGGACAAGGAGACGCGATGGATTCGAGAGTGTTGTCTGCGGCCCTGGTGCTCGTCACCCTGCTCACACCGGTGGGTCGCGCCAGCGCGCAGAACGGTGATGCCGTGCTGCGCGGCTCGGTGGTGGACCCGATGCAGGCCGCCATCCCTGACGCCGAAGTGACGGTCACCGGCGGCGGCACGCCAATCGTCCTGCGCACCGATGCGACGGGCGGCTTTTCAGCGACGGTCACCGCGGGCACCTACTCGGTGACCGTCGTCGCCGCCGGCTTCGCACCGGAGACGATCACCGTCACCGTCCGTCGCGGACAGACGACCGAGCCGCGGGTGGCGCTGGCGGTCGCCGGCCTTCACGAAGACGTCACCGTCACGGCGCCTGGCGGGTATCGTGCTCCTGTCGTCAGCAGCGCCACGCGGACCGCTACGCCGTTGCGAGATGTGCCGCAATCGGTCACCGTCATCACCGACGCGCTGATCAAGGATCAGTTGATGACGAGCGTTGCTGACGTGATGCGGTACGTTCCAGGCGTGACGACGCATCAAGGGGAGAACAACCGCGACCAGATCATCATGCGCGGAAACAGCTCGTCCGCCGACTTCTTCGTCAACGGTGTGCGCGACGACGTGCAGTACTACCGCGACCTCTATAACCTCGATCGCGTCGAGGCCCTCAAGGGTCCGAATGCGCTGACGTTCGGCCGCGGCGGTGCCGGCGGCGTCGTCAACCGTGTCATCAAGGAAGCGACCGCAAACCCGGGTCGCGAAGTGCTGCTGCAGGGCGGCGAGTTCGGCAACAAGCGCCTGACCGCCGACGTCAATCAGCCGCTCTCGGCGCGCCTGGCCTTGCGCCTGAACGGGATGTACGAAAACTCCGACAGCTTTCGCAGTGACGTCGAGACGAAGCGCGGCGCGTTCAATCCAACGATGACGTTCCAGGCGTCGGACCGCACACGGATCACGGCGGGCTATGAGTTCCTGCGCGATCGACGAATCGCGGATCGCGGCATCACCTCTTATCAGGGGCGGCCCGCTCCGGTGCCAATCGAGACGTACTACGGCGACCCGGACCAGAGCGCCGTTCGGGCCGACGTCCACCTGGCGTCCGCCGGCGTCGAGCATCGCTTCGGCCGCGTGGTGCTGCGCAACAAAATCCTGGCTGGCAATTACGGTCGCTTTTATCAGAACTTCGTTCCTGGTGCGGCATCGGCTGACGCCGTGACGGTGGCGCTCACCGCCTACAACAACCGCACGAACCGCACCAACGTGTTCAACCAGACGGACGTAATGATCCCGGCTGCGACCGGCAACATCGAACACACACTGCTGGCGGGCGTCGAACTCGGCCATCAATGGACGGACAACTTCCGCCAGAGCGGGTTCTTCAACAACACCGCGACGTCCCTGCAGGTTCCGTTTGCGACGCCACAGACGATCGTGCCGGTGACGTTCCGTCAGAATGCGACCGATGCCGACAACGAGCTGCAGACCACCGTTGGCGCCGTGTTCGTGCAGGACCAGGCGCGGCTGTCGCGCTCTGTGCTGGTGCTCGGCGGGGTGCGCTTCGATCGCTTCGATCTTCGCTACCAGAACAATCGCAACGGCGACGTACTGGCCCGTCCCGACAACCTGTTTTCCCCGCGCGCCGGCCTGGTGGTCAAGCCGATGGAGGAGGTGTCGCTGTACGGCAGCTACAGCGTGTCCTATCTGCCCAGTTCGGGCGATCAGTTCTCGTCGCTCACCGTCATCACCCAGCAGGTCGAGCCGGAGAAATTCACCAACTACGAAGTCGGCGTGAAGTGGGACACCAGGCCCGGCCTGTCGATCACCGGCGCGATGTACCGTCTGGACCGCACCAACACCCGCGCGACCGACCCGAACGACGCGACACGCATCGTTCAGACCGGATCGCAGCGGACCAATGGGTTCGAAGCCGGCGTGACCGGCAGCGTGATGCCGCGGTGGACGGTCGCCGGCGGCTACGCCTACCAGGATGCGTTCGTGCGCAGCGCGACCGCGGCTGCGCGCGCCGGCGCGATCGTGGGGCAGGTGCCGCACCACACGTTCTCGCTGTGGAACACGGTCCGGCTGCACGCGCGGTTGTCGGCGGGCCTCGGCGTCGTTCAGCGATCGGACATGTTCGCGACGATCGACAACACCGTGGTGCTGCCCGGTTACGTCAAGGCCGACGCGGCGGCCTACTTCACGATCAATCGTCAGGCTCGCCTGCAGCTGAACGTGGAGAACCTGACCGATCGCACGTTCTACGTGAACGCCGACAGCAACACGAACATCTCGCCAGGATATCCGCGGACCGTCCGGCTCGCGCTGGTCACCAGGTTTTAGTGAGCGGGGCGATCGAGGTAACTCCCAACGACTGACGCATCTCCAATTCCCAACTCCCAAAACGGTCTCCGTAATACACGGTGCTTTGGGAGTTGGATGAGCGACAGTCGTTGGTGACGATCTCTCTTCGGCAGGGTTAGCTCGAACCGGCGGCCGTGCCCGGAAGCCCGGGACCTTGTGACGCAATGGCGGCGCTGTCTGCGGCCTTGGCCGCGGGCAACTGCACGGTGAAGAAGCGATAGAGCAGCCAGCTGTCCAGGATGCCGACCACGAGCAGGACCAGGAACGAGCGGTTGCTCTGAACCAGCTTGCAAATCCTTCAGAAGAGTCGACAACCCGAAGCCGACGATCCACGCGTCGAAGCTCATACAGATGCGGCGGAACGTCTCCGGTCGAATCCGCTGGATGAGCGTGACGCCGATAGGAACCCCGATGGCGATGCTCGGAAGGATGACCGGGATCAGTGCGGCGCTCTCACGCGAGAACAGTCCGCTGTACGCGTAGGCGATGGCGGTGAAGCTCGATTCGGCGAAACGGATGAAACCAAGTGCGGCGCGAAAATCGCGCTTCGTCAATCCCTGATTGCTCAAGGCGACCGCCAGCGGCGGACCCGAGATGGTCGTCACCGAGTAGAGGACACCGACGCCACTGCCGAACAGGAAGCCTGCCGACCGTTCGGACCGAATGGGACGCCTGAAGCCCGCGGCCTGGAAGAGGATCAGCGGCAGCAGCGTGCAGAACGTCGCGAACTTCAGCCAGCCAGGGTTCACGCGCGACACCAGCATCGTCCCGACCAGGACGCCGGGCGCCAGCCCGATGACCACGGGCAGCACTCGCCGCCAGATCGCGGGGAGCCCGTCGCGGTTCACCCATAGCACGTAGGCGTTGAGGGCCACTTCGATCGGGATCAATGCCGGATTCAGCACCCGGTTGGTCAGGAACAGCAGCGCCAGCGGGACGGTGATGGACGAAAACCCATACCCGAGCGCGCCGTTGACGATGGCGGCGCCGAAGGTGATGCCGAGCAGTGCCAGTGACTGTGAATCCAGCACGATGAACTCTCAACTTTGCCGCCCCCGGCTGGCAAAAGTCAAAGTTGATGTCTCACGCGGTGCGGTGGACGGCAGACGCGCGCCGTGGGTTCATCGAAATGACCAGGGCCGATACGATGAGCCCGATGCACCATAGCTGAGCGAGCGTCAACGGCCCGGCGATGTGCGCGTTGACGCGAACGAACTCAATGAGGAACCGGATAGCGCCCGCTCCGCCAAGATACCGGGCGAGCACGGTCCAGTCGGGCACGCGTCGTCGTCGCCACCGCAGCAGAAGGACGCCCAGAATCACCAGGGCCGCCGCTTCGTAGAGCTGTGTGGGGTGGACCGGGACGGTTGTCGGGGGAAGACCTTGCGGAAACGCGACCGCCCAGGGGAGTGTGCTCGGCTTGCCGTAATCGTCGCCCACCAGAAAGCATCCCACGCGGCCGATCGCGTGACCGAACGCAAGTGCCGGCGCCGCCGCGGCCAGTCCAGACACCATCGGAATGCGATAGTGGCGCAGGAGCCACAGACCGACGCCGATTCCGCCGACGAACCCGCCGAACCAGCTGAGGCCGCCGCGACTGAACAGCAAGTCGGCGAACGGCGCTGTGCCGGCGAACTCGATACTCCAAATCACTTTGGCGCCGACGAGTCCGCCGAGGACGCCGCCAACCGCTGCGTTGGCTCCGTCCTCAGGCAGACCGCTCCGGCGGAGCTCGCGCGTGAAGATGGTCAGGCCGACGAGCGCGGCCACCGCCACCATCACGCCAAAGCTGGTGATCTCGAACGTCCCGATGCGAAACAGGATGGGATACATCGCCTCTCTCCTGAGAGAGTCTCACAGCGATGCCACAGCGTGAAGGGACGTCTTGTGTTTTTCGCGGCTGGCGCGCAGTTTTCCGTTTTCGTCGCTAACGGACCGGAACGGGCGAAGGAAGAAGGTCGAGCGCGTTGCTCAGGACCCAGCCACCATCCTGCGCCGGCATCAGGATCAGGAGGTCGTGCTCGTCCGCGCCCATCGCGACCTGTTGCGGATTGCCGGTGACCGGCTGTCCGTGCGTGAGGTGCGTGAGCACGAAATGGTCCGCCGGATCCCACTCCTCGAGAAGCACGCGCCGGCCTTTCACCATCTCCGAGGAGTCGAGGAAGAATCCCTGCAGCGAACCGGTGAGATCGCGCTGATGATACGAATACCAGACAAGCTTGCTTTCCGCCACAACGAAGGCCAGCAGCACCATCGTCGCGATGACGACCTGCTCACGTCGTTGCGACGGTTGCGGAAACGCCTCGATGCCCGTTGCGATGATCACCGCCACGAGAATCGCAAACAGCGGGTAGAACGGGTTGAGATACCACGCCACTTTGGTGGCCATCAGCGTCGGAATGAGCAGCGTGGCGCCTGCCCACACCGAGAGCAGAAGACGCACATCACGGTTCCCCGGCACCCGGAGCGGATGGCGATCGCGGCGGGCCAGCACTATCACGAGCAGCAGGACGACCGCAGTGACGAGCCAGTCGTAGTGGTCTTTCTGGAGGATGTTCAGATAGAAGAGCCAACTGTGTCCGTGCCCTTCGAGCGGCCTCGACACGAGCGCCACGAAGTCGTAGTTGAACAGGCCGTCGAAGAAGCGCCAGCGATCGAAGCGCCAGCGCGCCAGCGCCCAGGCACCGGTCGGCACGGCGAATAGCGCGGCGGCGACGGCCAGGGGCGCGAGCGTCCGTCGAGGGACACGCCAAATCAGGAGTGCGGCAGCGACGATCGACAAGGGCAGCAGAACCGCCATGCCTTTGAGCAGGAACGCGACGGCGGCGAGAGGACCCAGCCACACGAGGCGCCAGGGCGACATCCGGGCGCTCCACAAGGTGATCACCGTCAAGAGGATGTCGAGCGCGAGCCACGCGTCCGGATTTCCGCTGCGCGCGGAATGGACGTAAAGGAAGCCGAATGTCGTGCTGAGGACGAGCGTCGCGATGATCGCCGTCGTGGCATTGAGGGCGCGACGGCACCAGCCCTGCACGATTGCGATCGTCGCGAACGCGGCAACGAATGAAGGCAATCGCAACGACCACAGGTTGATCCCGAACAGCTTGAACGAGGTCGCGATCAACCACACGTTCAGCGGCGGCTTGGTGTTGTAGTAGTCGACATCTCCATGGAAGGTCGTCACCAGCCAGTTGCCGCTCTGCACCATTTCCGCGGCACTGGTCGCGTACAGCGACTCGTCCCACGTGGTTACCACCTCGCGATCGAGGCGGTAGCCAAGGTTCAGTGCGGCAAGGATCAGAGTGACGCCGGCGAGCATCACGTAGTGACGCTCACAGAATGCTGCGATGCCTGCGGCCGGCCGGACCGGAGGGGAAAACTGGGTACCCGTACTGTTCACCGGCAGTTCTGGCATTCCGCTGCTTGGGGGAGTGCGGTGCAATGCCGGCAGAGATTACCCGAAATCCTGGATTTGCGTACTTGCCGATCGAAAAAAATTCCGTCGTAATCGTGCTGTCATTCAGGCCGGAATGTGCGCATTCGCCATTTCTGCTCGCGCGACCGGCCTGCGACGTCAACGATCGCCTACAGATAAACGCGGCCGCCGCGCACGACGGCGTCGTCCATGACGAATCGTCCGGTCAGCGAACCGGCAGGACGCTGCGGTCTGCCGTGTTCTGCAACTCGGGTCGGTCGCTCCTGTTGCCACCAGCGCAAGCGCCACCGGTACCAGCGCGCCGGCGATTCCCAGCAGGGTCGGAATCAGTTGATCCATGCAGTCCATGCTGTGCAAAAACAGCGCACCATGTGCGCCGGTGCGCTGTTCTTCGCCTAACACGTTCGCGATCTAGCACTTAGCGCAGTGGCACTGATCTGCATCGGGTTGCACGGGTGCTATCGCACATGCAATTTCGTGCGACCGATTACAGATTTCGCAGGCCGGCTGACATGAACGATCAGAAGCGCACGCCGACGCCGAACCTGACCTGATGCGCGTGCAACGGCTGCCCGAGCCCCAGCACCGACTGCAGCACATCGTCGGCGAACAACTGCTTGTAGCGATAACCGATGTCGAAGACCGCCGGTCCCGTGCGCGCCACCAGGCCGCCTCCGATGGAGGCGATTGGTGTCGTGTGATCGACGTACGCCAGCGCCACGTCGGCGGCGAGGTCGCCGAAGCGGCCCAGGCCTGGTGTGTTGAAGTCGAGGCGGGCAAAACCAGCGGTGGCCTCGGCGTATGGAGCCAGCGCGCTCCGAGGCGCGATCAGGCGCACGCCGCCCTCACCGTAGAACGCCGATACGCCGACGTCGGCGAAGGAGAAGAGCGTATCCGCTGTGGAGGGAAGAACGTTGCCGAGATGGCCGAACTCGCCGACCGCCTGGATGCCGGGCGTCAGGTTGAAGCTAACGGCGCCGCCCACCGACGCGGAGCCCGAGTCGAACCCGTTCGTCGAGAAGCCGCCGAAGCCGACGACTGAACTGTTACCCTGCGCCAGTGCGAGAGTGGGCAGGAACAAGATAATCGCGAGAAATCCCAGGATGCGACGCATGATCAGTCCTTCAGATGGCAGGCACTCGTTCTCGCGGCAACGGTGGTACCAACTTCGGCGCCGGAATCTGGTTTGTGATTGACGGCGCGCCAGGCCCGGGACGTGGCGTCATGTCCCTTTGTCCTGATGGGGTGTCCTCTTGACAGTCCGCACAACTCTCACGAGAGCCTTGCTGCTGGCGGCTCTCCTCTCCGGAAACACGATGACCGACGCGTTCGCACAGGGGCAAGGCGGGAACCGGGTGGCCAGCATCTTTCAGAACCAGCTCTCGCTGGTCGAGAGCGACATCGTCGGCCTCGCCGAGGCGATGCCGCCCGGGAAATACGATTTCCGCCCGACCAATGGTGAGTTCACCGGCGTCCGCACGTTCGGCGAACAGGTGAAGCACGTGGCCACGATGATCTACATGACATCTGCGATCGTGCTGGAGGAGAAGTCGCCGTACGGGCCAGGCACAAACGACAACGGCCCCGACGACGTCCACGGCAAGGATGCAATCGTGGCTTACCTGAAGGCCTCAATCACCTACGCCCGCAAGGCGATGGCCTCCTTGACCGAGCAGAACGCGCTCGACCCGCTGAAGACGTATTTCGGTTCGCAGCCCCGGGCTGAAGTGGCGTCGGGCCTTGCGTACCACAGCTACGATCATTACGGGCAGATGGTGGTTTACGCGAGGATGAACGGCATCATCCCGCCCGCCAGCCGGCGCTGAGCGGCTGCCGGTTTCGCACTTTCAGGCTGCTGGCGGATTCCCTATAGTGAACCAGTGCGGCTGCTGCGACACGGCCTCATCGCGCTGGTTCTGGTGACGACCATCGGGGCGCCGATCGTCGAGACGTTCGACTCCTGGGATCCGAGCGTCCAGCAGGGCGGCGGGGACACCGAAGCCAATGCGGTCGTGGCGGCGTTGTGCGTCGGGATCGGCTTTGCCATCGCCGACCTGCTCGTGCGGTCTGTTCGCGCGAGATGCGCGAGTGTCGCGTTGGCCATGGCGATAACCGCCAGCGTTCACCTGCCGAGGGATACGCCGCGTATACAGCCTTTCCCGACCGGCCGCGCCCCAACACCCCTCCGCCTCTAGTCCTCTCCAGATTCATATCCCCGTCGTCGGGCGACCGACGTGTCAAGGAGAGGAGAGATTCGTGTCTACTCAAAGAACGGCTCGGAAAATAGCGGTGGGAGTGCTGGTGTGCCTTAGCGTCCCAGACCCGGTGTGGGCACAGACCGCTGCGAATGCCGTGTCGAGCGATAGCCCGACGCCCGCGGCGGCCCAGGCGGTTCCCGGCGTGCAGGAGCCTGCCGGTCCTCCTGCCACGCCGCGTCACACCGGTTTCAAGGCGCTCGGGAAGGACATCGTCACGGACTTCACTGAACTGCCGTCCAAGCAAAATCTTGTGTGGGCCGCGGTCGGTGGCGGCCTTGCGCTAGGCGTGCATCCGGCGGACGACAACGTCAATGAGGCGCTGGTCGGAAATTCGACGGCCGAAAACTTCTTCAAACCCGGCGCGGTCATCGGCCAGTTGGGCACGCTGCTCGGTGCCGCCTCGGTGACGTACGCCTGGGGCCGTCTGCGGGATCAGCCGAAGATTTCGCATGTCGGGATGGACTTGCTCCGCGCGCTCGCTGTTTCCGAGGGCATCACGCAGCCGCTGAAATACGCGACCCAACGCGAGCGTCCCGATCAGAGCGACAAGCACTCGTTTCCGTCCGGTCATGCCGCTGACACGTTCGCCTTTGCCACCGCCCTGGAACGTCACCTCGGATGGCGGTACGCCGTGCCGGCATACGTGTTCTCGTCCTACGTGGCGGTCTCACGGCTGCCGGCCAATCGTCATTGGCTGAGCGATGCCGTATTCGGATCAGCCGTCGGCATCATTGCCGGCCGAACGGTGACAAGCCGGGAAACGCAGCCATTCCCGATCAACGTCGCGTTCGTGCCTGGGGGCGCGGAGATCGTGTTCACGCCTAATCTTCGATAGAGGAGAGCCCCGTTAACTTTCAACTCCCAACGTCTGACGCTTGACCAACTCCCAAACAGCTCTCCAATCCGGACGGGTCTGTTTGGGGTGGGGCGGTCAGCCGTTGGGAGTTCGGAGTTTTGAGTTTGCGAGGTTGCGGATGTTTTACGGGAACGTCTTATTCCGTACCGGCTCGAACGGCCTGAACTCGTGCGCGAGGTTGTAGAAGCCGGAGCTCGTCAGGGTCACGGTGACCGGCCGTTCCGTCGGGTTCTCCCAGTACCAGCCATGAATGCCGGGAAACGGCGCCGTCAGCGTCCCTGAGGCAGCGGCGGCGGTGCTCTTCTCGTAGGTTTGCGCGTAGCCTCGCGGTGCGCCATCGGGTTCCGCGTGGAACTCGAAGTTGACCGGCGCTGGAGCCGACCACGAGTAGAGCAGCGCCTCTCCCTTGTCGAGCCGGTACTTGTATTCGATCGATCCTCCCGGTTTGAGCTCGAAGGTCACGGTTTCATGGTTGAACGGCTTTTCCTGCGGAACGACCAATGCGGCCTGCGAGGTACCGGCGGCGGTGGATGCGTTCAGCGCCTCCACCTGTTGGCCGACGGCCCCGAGCTCCATCAGGCCGAGCTTTGCCCCAATTCCTAGCGGGTCGACGGCGAATTCTGCCGGAAGGATCACCGTCACCAGCAGTAGACCGGCCACGAGCAGCGCGAGGCCTGCGGCCACCGCGATCTTCTGCTGCGCATCTCCGCTTGATTCACGGGCCATCGTGTCGCTCATCGCGCCTCCAGCACGTAGCCGGAGAGCTGATAGCCCACCAGCAGAAATCCGCAGCCCATGACCACCGCGTTCGCCGCGAAGGCGTAGTGAGCGAAGCTGCGATGCATGCGCCAGTAGCCGAGCACGATCAGGATGGCCGTCAGCGCCAGCCCCTGCCCGATTTCGACGCCGACGTTGAAGCTCACGATGTTGGCCACCAGGCCATTGGGCGACAGGGCGAACTCCTGGAGCTTCGTCGCCAGACCGAAGCCGTGAAACAGGCCGAAGATCAGCACGGCGGCACGTGTGCTGGGTTGGACGCCGAAGAACCGGCGGAAGCCGTCCATGTTCTCGAACGCCTTGTAGACGACCGAGAAGCCGATGATGGCGTCGACGATGTACGCGTTGGCGCGGATGCCGCCGAGGACACCGAGCAGGAGCGTCGCGCTATGGCCGATCGTGAACAGCGTGACGTACTGCACCACGTCCTTGAGGCGGTACAGAAAGAAGATCACACCGACGAGGAACAGCAGGTGGTCGTAGCCGGTCACCATGTGTTTCGCGCCGAGATACATCAGCGGAATGACCGCTTCTCCGCTGAGGCCTTGCAGGAACACCGCGTCCTTGCCGGATACCCCGTGTGCCTCCAGGACCGATGCCGTGGCAAGCAACAGCAACGCTGCAAAACCGGGCGAAGCGAACCTGAACACGAACTGAGAAGAGAGAACAGAGAAGCGTGAACGGTTCATTGCCGCGTGTACCTCTCGTGGCAGTTGTCGCAGCTCGTGTTGACGATCTCACCGGCGGCAAGGACATCCTCCGGGTTCTTCTTCGCCACCGCTTTGAGCGTCAGTTGCGCGGCATCGATCATGCCCTGCGACATCTTGATCCAGTCGCCTCGATCGAGAGCACGTCCCTCGCCCATCAGCATGTGACCCGCTTCCGCCAGGGCGGCAGCCTGTGCCCCCAGCAGCGCCCACTCTTCGTCGCTCCTGGGAAAGATCTCTTCGGTTCCTTTGAGGGTGACGTTCGTCTGCACCGACTGGAAGATTGCGGTCGACGTCGGCGAGACGATCGCCTGCATGATCTGTTTGGTCGTGGCGATCGGAGTGACCGGCGTGGCGGGCACGGCAGCCGATGCCGCCGGCGTGCGGCGTGCCTCCCTTGCGCCGACAACGACAAAGCCGAGCCCGAACACGAAGAGCAAAGCAGAGACGACGAAGAGCGACATTGGCATGCGCATAGGCGATTCATTCCTGCGGTGGTGGGTGCACCACAAACGTGAGTGCGGTCCCGCCCCGGGACCAACAGATGCGAGTTCGAGACGATATTTCAGGAACCGACGCGCCAGGGCGACACGTTGGCCCAGCTCTTCAGCGTGTCACGGGCCCATCCTGTGTTCTTGTCGCTGTGGCAGGTAGCCGTGCACGAGTTTGGAATCTTGTACTGGTCGGTCATGTCCGGCGCGATGAACGCGAACGTATGGCTGCGCACGTTGACGTCGCCGATTTCCTGCTCGATCTTCGGCATGTGACACGCGACGCACTCGGCACCCGGCGTGCCCGGAGTGTGATGGGTGTGGGCTTCGAGCGTCGGGGAATGCGGACCGTTGGGCGAGCTGGGGCCGTGACACGTCAGGCAGACGTCGCCGACCGGCTTGATCAGATCGGCGTTGTTCCCGGTGCCGTGCACGTCGTGACAGCTGAAGCAGGTGACGCCGCGCCGGTACATCACGCTCTGCACGAAGTCGTTTCCCTGCATGCGATTCTTGTGCGCCGTGCCGTCGGGAAAGTGGGTGAACGACGTCTCTCCGAGCTTGTGCTCTTCGAGGCGCCAGAAGTCCTGCAGGTTGCCCCCCTGGTGGAAGCCGACGGGCCAGTCGTAATACTGCCCCTGGATCGGGTTGGCGAGCGGCTGCCCCTGTGAGTGGCACTGGATGCACGTGTCGTTGGCGTGGACGAAGTCGAGTTTCGCCGGATTCACGATCGTGGTGGCAGCGGGACGCCGTACGTGTTCGCTGCCGGGGCCGTGGCACCGCTCGCAGCCCACGTTCCACTCGGTGACTGTCTTTGTCTGGATGTTGTAGTTGACCGAATGGCACCCGTCACACAACGGCCCGGTGGGCCGCTCACCGTTGGTCGGGCCGTAGTGCGGCACCCACCAGTCGGTGTTCGGAGCAACCAGATAGGGTCGCCACTGCTTGTGGGTGATATCCCACTGGGCGCCGAGCGGAAAATAGTCGTTGCCGACTTTGGTGAAATAGCGCTGCTTCCATTTGGTCCCGTAGACGAACGCGACGTCGGACAGCTTGAACGTCAGGAGCGGATCCGGCTTGCTGAAGTCCGGTATCACTACTTCCGGGTGTTGTTTCGGATCCGTCACGACGTTCGCCATGCGGGTCTTGGACCAGCGCTCGTAGACCGCCGAATGACACTGCTTGCACGCGAGCGAGCCGACGTAGGTGCGTCCGTTCGGCGTCGACGACTGCGCGGTAGCGGCTGATGTTGCGGGGCCGGGAGGCGGGCTTGCGGCCTGGCGTTCGGCGGTCACCGAAACCGAGAGCCCGATCAGCGCGACCACTATCCACGTGTTTGCCCGTTTCACGCCGTTCTCTTCCAATCCAGCCGTTCCTGTTGATCTTTGATGGGTGTCCCGACGCCCGGTGCGGAACCCGAACCACATTACTGATTGAACGCCAGCGCGATTCTACCGCTGCCCGACGAGGCGGTGACGCGGTTGCCGCCGTCACCGAGCGTGCCTTCGACATGGCCTTTGCTGATGGAGCTCGTGACGAGATCGCGCGGAATCTCGACATCGCTGGAGCGGCTCGATAACGCGAACGAGGCGCTGCCGCCGCGACTGACCGCGAGCTCGATCCGGCTCGAGTCGGTCCTGACATCCCAGGTACCGCCGGTCCGCCCTGCGACCCGGATGGCGCCGCTCCGACTCCGCGCTGCCAGCCGATTGTGGGCGCCCGACACGTCGATCGCCGACGAGCCCGTCTCGACGTCGACGTCGGCTGTGGGAGCGAGATCGATCGTCACCGCGCCGCTCTGCGTCTTCACTCTGACCGCGCCGCCCGCGTCGCGAATGCCGATCGCGCTGCTCGCCGTGGTGACCGTCAAGCCGGCTGCGGCTCCATGAACGGTTACCGCTCCGGACCCGGTGACCACTTCGAGATCGCTGCCCGAACTGGTGACGTCGATCCGTCCGGACTCGGTGCGCAACGTCGCATTCGCCGACAGGTCCGTGGCGACAATCTCGCCCGAATCGGACTTGGCCCGGACGACGGTTCCCGGGGGCACCAGTACGTCGTACGCCAGTGTGACGGCACGGCGCTGCACCGGCTCCGACGGCGGGCGCAGCCAGATGACGTTGCCGGCCTGCTCGATTGGCGGCCTGGCTGCGATCTGTTTCGCGAGTTCGGGAGCGTTCGCAGGCACGTTGAAGGCGACGCGAACGGTCGCAGTCCCGCGGACGACAACCTGTCCCGGTGACCCTGTGCGCAGTTCGATTCGTCCGCCCAGCGTCGACACATCCAGCGTGACCGTCGCCGGCGTGTCGAGTGTTCGCTCGAAGCTCACCCGCTGCGCCGCTGCCGGCCAGGCAAACGCCGTCACGATGAGCAGGGCCACCGCCGCAGATTGAGTGCGCATGACACCAGTCTAGCGTTTCCGTCGGGCTGCGGGCTGCGGGCCTCGGGCCGCGCGGCGTCGGTCGGGTTGCGGGCGTCGGTCGGGCTGCTTCGGGCGTCGCGCTTCGGACTGCGACGAGAGGCGGCAGGCCGCGAACTACGGTTCCGGCAGTTCGCGCGCGGAGACGACGCGGACCGTGGCGAGGCAGGAACAGTCGGGCGCCAGGTTCTTGAGCAGCAGCTCGTAGTCGACCGCGTATCCCGCTTCGATGGTGGCGTGACCTCCGACCATGAACGGTCCGACGATCGTGCGAGGAGTCACGGCAAGGTCGACAGCTTTTTCGCGGATCGCGATTTCCAGCATGACATCGGTGACGCGACGCTCCCCGTCGTTCAGCATCTCGAACTTGAGGACGCTGGCGGGCTCCGGTGTCTGACGCGGCGGCGCCTCGAGGCGGATGTCGTTGATGTGAACGGTGGAGGGCGAGGACTCCACCCGGACTATCGGCGGATCGATCAGCGAACGACTCGGCGCCACCGGCCCAGCGGCGGCCATCAGGTTTGTGCCGCAGCATCCGATCGTTGCGTATCCGGCAAGCGCCACAGGAAGCAACCGCATCTCGGCGAAGCGTACGACCGCCGACACGCCGCGTCAACCCGAAGAGTGGCGTGGGGTAGCGAACAGCCGGTGGCGCAGTAGGTGGGTGGTAGGTGGTTGGTTTAGGTGGTAGGTGGTGCCAGTTGGTCTCGATAAGCCCAGCTACTCCCGCAGCCTCAGGCTGTCGGCCACCAGCTAGAAGCTAGCGGCTACCAACTAGAAGCCACCGGCTACCGGCTATAAGCCACCGGCTACCAGCTACCAGCCAGCAGCTACCTGCCGCCAGCCACGACCACAGCCGGGAACGCGACCCCACCTTTCCCATGCGGCCCGTCCCATCCGATGTTGATCTGCCAGGTTCCGCTCATCGCCAGCACCATTTCCACGGTGTAGCGGCCGGTGTCGACGCGCTTCGGGTCGGTGGTGGCGCCGCCCATCGGCTCGCCATCCATGGTCATCGTCGTCTGCACCGTGACCGTGCCGACGTCCACCAGGTGATGATCCGCGCCAGTGCGAAACTCGAGCGTACAGTAGTTGCGTGTCTGCTTCAGCGCATCCGTCGGCGCGAGCACCACAACTTCGAGATCGCCGCTGCGTTGGCGTGTCACCTCGGTCAACGGGGGCGGGTCGGGTGTCCTGTTGCACCTGATCGTGAGCAGCGCAAGGAGCGCAGCCACCAGCGCAGGCGCGACGAAACGTCGTGATGGCGTCACCGCACCGTGCCGGGGAACATGACGGAGCCTGTGCCTCTGGGCCCGTTCCAGTCCACCTTCAGCCGCCACGTCCCGGTCATGCCGAGGTCGGTATCGAGGGTATATCGTCCAGGCGTGTCCCCCTTCTTGACGAAGACGCTGCCGAGCATCGGCCCCATGCCGGCCATCTCCATCGATGCCCCGACGTTCACCGTGCCGACGTCGACGAGACGGTGATCGCGGGCGGTTTGGAACTCGAGCGTCGCCTGGCTCTTACCGGACGGAAGTGCATCGCTCGTCGCGAGGAGCACGACGTCCAGGTCTCCAGACGTCGTCCGATGGACTTCGGTCAGCTTCGGCGCATCCGGTTTGGACGCTGAGCAGGCACTCAGCATCACTGTGGACACGAGCAGCACGAACGCGGATCGAGGACGCATCACGGGCATCAGGGTACCTGCTGCAGCGTAAGCCTAGCTCCGGACGGCAGGCCACGGGATGACGGTGCCGCCGAAAAAAAACGACCGGAGCACGAAACAGGAACGGATGCCGGTGACGATTGCGGTGGTTCCGTCCTGCACGCCAACGAAAGCAAACCTGAGCTTAGTGAATCGAACCTGAAGACTTCCTGAAGTTTCGTGAAGTCTCCGGTCAGGAACTCTTCAGATGCAGGGAGGCGTCAGGCCAGTCAGGATTGAACGGATCAGGGCGCGTTTCCAGTGGGAGTTACCTCACATGGTGTGTTGCGGGCGGAATAGGATTTTCGGGGCTTCTCGGGCCCTGCTCGGTCGTCGTATTGCCATCATTGGTGTCATCGCTGTTCTCACGCTGAACATTGCAGGGGCCCGACTGAGCGCGGCCGGCAATGGCAGCGTCTCGGGTACGATCGCCGACCCGTCTGGCGCCATTGTTCCAGGTGCGACGGTGACGCTCACGAACACGGCGCTCGGCACCACGTTCACCGCCGTCACCGACGGCAAAGGTCTGTATGCCTTCCCGAGTTTGCCGGTCGGCCGCTATGACCTTCTTGTCGAACTCTCCGGGTTCAAGTCGGTGAAGCGGAGTGGACTCGCCGTCGATGCCGACAGCCGGCTGCAGGCGGACTTCAAGCTCGAAGTCGTTGGCCAGTCGGAGACCGTTACCGTCACCGCCTCGGTGGACGAGGTCCGCGTCGAGCGCTCGTCGACGCAGCTCGGCGAAGTCGTGTCAGCGGAGAAGATGACCGAGCTCTCCTTGAACGGCCGCAGCTACACCGACCTGCTGCCCATTCAGCCGGGCATCACTCCGGTGACCACCATGAAACCGAACTCGATCATCATGGCCGGTGTCACCGGTGCGATTGCCCCGTCCGGAGAGCTCAATCCCGGCAACGTGTCGATCAACGGCCAGCGCGAATCGGCCAACGGTTTCTACGTCAATGGCGGAAGCGTGCAGGAGCACATGAACGGCGGCACCCTGATCGTGCCGAACCTTGACTCGATCGCCGAATTTCGCGTCCTGACGAATAACTTCGACGCCGAGTACGGCAACTACAACGGCGGCATTGTCAACGTGGTGACCAAGTCCGGGAGCGACCAGTTTCACGGCGCCGGCTTCGAGTTCCTGCGCAACACCGCGCTCGACTCGCAGGGGTACTTCTCGGATACCAAGGCGTCCTTCAACCAGAATCAGTACGGTGGGACGCTGGGGGGACCGCTGCACCGTGGCAAGCTGTTCTTCTTCAGCGACTTCCAGGGCACACGCACGCGGCAGGGTATCGAGACCGGTCTGATTTCGGTGCCGTCGAACGCCAACCGCGCCGGTAACCTCGCCGATATCGCGAGCGATCTGACGGGCAGCGTCAACGGCAGCTACTGGGCCAACCTGTTGTCGCAGCGTCTTGGCTACGCCGTCACCCCCGGCGAGCGCTACTACTTCGCCGGTTGCACGAGCTCGGCGCAATGCGTGCTGCCAAACGCAGCGATTCCGCAGCGCGCCTGGTCTGTCCCGGCGCAGCACCTGCTCCAGTACATTCCCGCACCGAATGCCAGCGACACGCCAATTCTCGACGTCGGCGAACGATCAGGTGGTCCGCGACGACAAGTCGTCGGTGCGCCTCGATGCCAATACACGCGTCGGCGTCGTGACCGGCTACTACTTTTTCGATGATTTCTCGAACGACGATCCCTACCCGGTGCAGCAGGGAGGAGCAAGCGTGCCCGGGTTCAATGCACTGACGCATGGCCGGTCGCAGTTAGTCTCCGTCGGCAACACCAAGGTCTGGAGCCAGAACCTCGTCAACGAAATACATGCGAGCTTCCTGCGAAATTCGATGCAGATTGGCCATCCGTCGGGCGGCCTCGGCGTGAAGGTGGCTGACCAGGGATTTGTGACCGGCCCTGGTACGCCCGGCATCGTGGTGCAGAATCCGGCGTTCGAGGGCGTCGAGAACGTCGTGTTCAACAGCTTCGCCATGGGAGTGACGACGACCGGAACCGACCAGGTGAACCGCGCCTGGCAGTTCAGCGACACGGCGTCGCGCGTCTTCGGCGCGCACACGTTACGCATCGGCGGCCAGTTCCATGACGACCAGGTGAACCTCGTACCCGAACGCCGTATTCAACGGCAGCTTCATCTTCAGTGGAACGGAGACCGGATCCGACTACGGCGATTTCCTGCTCGGCATCCCGAGCAGCTATATCCAGTCGTATGGCTCGACGTTTCTGCTGCGGAACCACTATGCGGGGTTCTTCGCTCAGGACAGCTGGCGGGCCCGATCCAACCTGACCCTTAACTACGGCGTGCGCTGGGATCTGATTGCCCCGTGGCACGAGAAGTACAACAACATCCAGACGATCGTGCCCGGACAGCAATCGGCGGTGTATCCGAACTCGCCGACCGGGCTGGTGTTCCCGACCGACACGGGCATTCCGCCGACGTTGTCGCCGGCGCGCTACGGCAACATCGCGCCGCGCCTGGGGCTGGCCTATTCACCGAGTTTTTCCGATGGCATCCTGCATACGCTGTTCGGCGAAGACAAGAGCAGTCTTCGCGTGGGCTATGGGATCTTCTACACGGCCTTTCAGGGGCTTTCGGCGGGCATCATGTATGCCGTACCGCCGTACGGCTACAACTACCTGAGCCCGGCGCCGCCGCTGTTCGAGACGCCGTTCATCACTGCGGCCGACGGGACCGACAATCAGCAGCGCTTTCCGTTGTCGCCCGGACCGATCGACGCCTCGGTGAACAAACCCTACAACCTGGATTTCACGCCGTACATTCCGGTCAACGCCGACCCGTTCTTCTATCACGACAACCAGGTGCCGTACGCGCACGACTTCATGGTGTCGTTTCAGCGCGAGTTGCCGGGCAACGTGATCCTCAGTGCCAGCTACGTCGGCAACCGGGGGCGTCACATCCTCGTGGCCCAGCAGGCGAACCCAGGCGATCCGGCGGTGTGCCTCAGCGTCAGCCAGCCATCGCAGGTGGCGCCCGGGTCGCCGACGTGCGGGCCATTCGCCGAGAACGGCGTCTTCACCCGCGCCGATGGCGGCATCATCAACGGCACGCGTTCGGTGCTGGGTCCTGATTTCGGCAGCGTCACGGCCCAGAAGACGATCGGCAAGTCGCGCTACGACGCGATGCAGGTCAACGCACGGTATTCCCGCAGCGGCACCAACTTCCTGGTCGGGTACACGCTCGCGAAGTCGACGGATACTGGGTCGAACCTGGGCGAGCAGGTGAATCCGTTCGACGTCAACCAATCGTACGCGCTGTCGTCCTGGGACATGCGCCACAACTTCGTGGCGAGTTACACGGTGCAGCTGCCGTTCGATCGGCTCTTCGGGCGAAACGCCTTGACCGAGGGCTGGTCGGTGTCGGGGACGACGCGGCTGGCGAGCGGGTTCCCGGTGACGCTGTATAACCCGGAGGATACGTCGCTGCTGGGCACCTTCGGCAATGGCGTCAACAACGATCTGATCGACACGCCGAACTATCTGGGCGGCGATCTGAAGATCAATCACGATCCGCGCAAAGGGCCCGCCTTCGATGCCAGTCAGTTCGAGCTGCCGGCGCTGGGTGAGCTCGGCAACGCGCCGCGGCGGTTCTTCCACGGCCCCGGAATCAACAACACCGACCTGGCGATCATCAAGCACATCGGACTCTGGTCCCAACGCTCGGCCGAGATCCGGCTGGAGGCGTTCAACGTGTTCGACCACGCGCAGTTCTACGGCCCGGCGTCGGTCGACGGCAACATTTCCAGCCCGACGTTCGGTCAGATTGTGGCCGCGGCGCCGCCGCGCTTGATGCAGATCGGCATGAAGGTGATGTTCTGACGCCCCGCCTCCAGTCAGTGACGGATAACGCAGCCTCGTAGCGCGGCCCTTCAGGGCCGCGCCCGTATCGCCGCGTCGCCTGACAGTCGAGCTCGTTTCGTCTGCTGCACGTGCGGCGATCACTCGAAGATGAGAGCGTCAACTCCCAACTCCCCCAAAGCCCAACTTCCAAGTCTCATAACCGTCATTGGGAGTTGGGAGTTGGCTTCAGCGAAGCGGGTTGGGAGTTGTCAACGGGCGTTCCGCGCCCCGCTACCGTTGCCCTTGATTCCCTCCGATTCCTGCGGCATCGGACGGAAGGGGAGGCAGCCGCCCTGGCCGTCCGTGCAGAACGGGGGCAGCGTGTCCAGATTCAGCGGTGCGTCGAGATACACGTGCCGGATCACCGCCGCATCGTACGCGAGAGCCGGAGCAGCGGCACGGATGCGGCGGCCAATCTGCAGGATCTGCGACAACTTGAAGTAAGCCATGACGGTCGTTGCGCTGCCCGGCGCGAAATTGTGACGCAGGCCCAGCGCATGGCCGACTTCGTGCGCGACGATGTACCTGAGGTGATCGTTCTGTTGCTCCAGATCGCCGTCCGCCATGGTCTCGGGCAGAACGAAGACATGCGCATGGAGAATCTGCCCGGTCAACGGATCACTCTGAATGTATGACGTGGACTCGAACTCTCCGGACGTCACCCATTGAATGACGTTGTAGTCAGGGCTCGGTGCCCTGACGCCCGGAGGCGCATCGATCACTTGAACCAGCGATCGCCCGAACGCCCGGTTCCAGTACAGGACGCCATCGCGCACAGCGGTTCGAAGGCTGGCGGGTATCGCCGACGACAACGCGAAGGTGATCGGCTCGCTGATGTCGAACTTCATCGCGTACAGCACCCACCGATCGGCGCGCCATTGCGGATAGGTCTCGTAGAACCCGAACCGCGTCAGGTTCTTCATCTCAAAGGGGCGGAATGCCGCAGCAGGGTCGTAGCGACTGAGGTAGTAATGCACACGGATGCCCTCACCCCCGTCGGTCCGGGCTTCCTGATCGAATACCAGCGTCGTGCCGTGCCGCGAAATGGAGAGCGCTTTCCGCTCGAGGAGCCGGAGTACCGGCGCCCCGCGTCTGGCGACCCGGCCGTAATAGTCTTCTCCCGTGCGGTCTTCCTCGGCAGAGATCGTGTCGAATCCTTCGTTCAGATCGAGGTCGAGCGCTTCGGACGTTTCGCTTCGGACTGGAATAGACGCCAGGACATGTGAATCGCTGGTTTGCCGCGGGTCGGACACGTCGATCATGTTCAGGGTCACACCATTGCGACGAAACGTCACGATGCGACTTCGACTCGTTCTGAAGTCCTGGCGTCCGCTCGTTTGCTCGTAGCTAATCTGCAACAGGAATCGCTCACCGAGCTCGGCTTTCGTCAAGGTCGCTGATTCCGTCGCAACCGCGTGCAGGAGCGATGCAACGGTCGCCATCAGTCCGAGTGCGGCGAGCAAGGGTCGGGTTTGCATGCCTGAGCCTGGAATCGGCGGCACGGTCATTCTAGTGTTGTGCGCATGGCGCGCCGCTCCCTGACGCCGCGCCACATGGCAGTGCGAGTCCGTATGGCGCGGAGGAAAACCGTGGCAAGTGTTTTGGCACTGCTACTGCGGCCGGCGGCGCAGCTGAGGGGCGCGGATCAAGGCGGTTTCCGGAGCGCCATACGGATTCGCATTGCCATGTGGCGCGCACCAGCGGATCAGCACCCCGAGAGGTGCCGCCGCGCCGGAGGTATGTCGCGTCACCAGAAGTCCGAGATGACGAGGGCGCTGCCTGAAGCAGCCGACGACGGAATCCTGAGCGTGCCGCAAGCGGCGATCTGCTGATGTGGCGTTCCCCGACTACTCGAAGGAACCTCCACCAATGCGAGTGGGCTCGGGCATCGATGTTTTCCCGGCCGCTCCAGCATGCGAACCGCGTACTCAGTAACTGGCGTAGACCGTCGTCGCGCCGAACTTGTCGAAGGCGAGCACGCTGTACGGCTGCGCCTTCAGCCCGTTGACTTCCATGCCGGGCGAGCCGACAGGCATGCCCGGCACCGCCAACCCGATAACGCCCGCGGGCCGCTCCTTCAGCAACCGTTGGATCTCACGGACCGGCACGTGCCCCTCGAGCACGTAGCGATCGACGAGCGCCGTGTGGCACGATCGTGCCCGTGCCGGCACGCCGTACTTCGTCTTGACGGCATCGATGTCCGGCGTCTGGTTGATCGTCGCGGCGAAACCGCTTTTCTTCAGCTGCTCGACCCACAGCGAGCAGCAACCACAGGTTGGATCCTTGTACACGGTCATCGACTGCGACGTGCTCTGGGCGTGCAGCCGCAGGCTGCCGATCACCGTGCCGGTGACGAGAAGGAACGTTCTCCGATGCAGATTCATGGTCGTTCGAATTATGACCCGGATCGGTTGAGCGAACGTGAAAGGATCAGTTGGACGGTCTCGGCCCGTCGACGAATTTCGTGTGCAAGTCCCGAGTCCGCCCTCGTAGTTGATGTGCTAGGCTCGGTCGCCGGAATGGACCAGGATCCGCGGACCCCTGATGCTCTAGCGTCCGATCATCGGCTTTCGGAGCCGATGTCGACTGTTCTCGCCTCGCTGCCGTTGGCGCCGACGCCGGGCGCAGTGGTCGATGCGCTCGTGCCCGCATGCGCCGACCTGGCGTGGATCGCGGTGCCGATCGACGCGCATCTTCGCATCTGCGCCTATACCCATATCGATCCCTTGCGCTTGTCCGCGCTCGCCGACTTCCAGAGGTTCTACGCGCCGCCGCTCGACGACGCGTTGAGCTTCATGGCCCGCGTCTTCAGGACCGTAACGCCGGAGCTCATACGCCCGGACGCGTTGGTCGAGGTGGAGCAACAGGTGTCGAATGCAGGGACCCGCGCCGCCTTGTCGGCGCTCGGGGCGCGGACGACGTTGATGGCGCCGATCGTCGACACGGGCCCGCCGGAGCGGGCGCGGGCGGTGCTCATCACCGCCATGTCGTCCTCCGGCCGCACGGTCGACGAATACGACCTCGTCGATCTGGCACAGTTCGCGCGCGCGCTGTCACCGCGCCTTCACTGGTGACATCCCACGACGTCCCCGCGTTCTGATATCGTCCTCCTATGTCGACGCGACGACCGGGACGACTGAGCAGGCGGGGGTGGATCGTCACCGCTGTTGCCGCCGTGGTTGCGCTCGCCCTGACGGTCGAACTGCAGGCGCAGTTCCGGCAGCGCGGGTTCGGTGGCCGCGGCTTCGGCAATGTGCGCAAAGCCACCCCTCGCGATTTCGACGGGACGTTCCAATTCTGCCGCGTCGCGTTCGCCAGTGATCCCCGGGGCGATGGTGGCGGCTGGAACGCCGACTATCCGCGAGCCGACATCAATCTCTCGATCCGGTTGTCCGAGCTGACCAAGGCCCGGGTCGGCCGCGATTCCTACGACGAGCCGACGCACCTGTTGATTCAGCTCAGCGATCCGGAACTGTTCGATTGCCCGTTCACGATGATGACGGAGGTTGGCGCGGCGTACTTCAGTCAAGTCGAAGCCGACAACCTGCGTCTGTACCTCGAAAAGGGTGGCTTCCTGTGGGCCGACGATTTCTGGGGTGACTACGCCTGGGACTGGTGGGAAGCACAGTTGCGGAAGGCGCTGCCGGCCGACGAATATCCAATCGTCGACCTGAAGCCGGATCATCCGCTGTATCACACCCAGTTCGAGATCAAGGAGACGCCACAGATCACGAACATCGGCTTCTTCACCCGCACTGGCGGCCAGACCTCGGAACGCGGCGCCGAGAGCGCCATCGTCCACACTCGCGCCGTGTTCGACAAGCAGGGACGCATGGTGGTGCTGATGACGCACAATTCCGATTTTGGCGACGCCTTCGAGCGCGAAGGCGACGACCCGGATTTCTTCTACCGTCAGTCAGTGCCCGGGTACGGGTTCGGGATCAACGTCCTGTTGTATGCGCTGACGCATTGATCGCGCCTGCACCCAGGGCGGCAAGTCGTCGGCCCTCATCGCTCACGAATAACGAGCGTAGGGCGGGGCTTCAGGCCCGCCGCTGCGGATGCGGCGATGACGCGGGAATGACGGTCAAACGGATCATCCGGGATTCCTGCTCCTGGAGTTCAACGGACCTGAAGGTCCGCCCGCCAATCGCCGCCGGAAGCGCGGAGTTAGTCGCCGGGCATTTCGTGCACGACCCGCATGCTGCGCCGGTATGCTTCGAGGCGAACATCGACCGCGCCCGCAGCCCGATCGTCGTGACCGCGCCCAGCGCGACGAGCGACACGATCAGGTCCTGAACCAGCGTGCTCATTGGAACCCCGCTGCCAGAAGGCCGTGATGCACGAGCGCGGCCATGCAATACGCCAGCACCGACATATAGGCCAGCTGGACCGCCGCGTACTTGATGCTCCCGGTCTCGCGGCGGGTTACCGCAAGCGTGGGGAGGCATTGCATGGCCAGGACGAAGAATACCAGCGCTGCGGCCGCAGTGGACGTGGTGAAGAGCGGAGTACCGTCGGCGCGAGTCATCCCGCGGATCCGCGACACCACGCCTTCGTCCACATCGGTATCGCCGCTTCCGCCTTCGAGTACCGACATCGTCGAGACGAATACCTCGCGAGCGAGGAAGCTGGTGACGATCCCCACGGTGAGCTGCCAATCGAAGCCGAGCGGGGCGAATACCGGTTGGACGAGGTGGCCGAAGCGGCCGACGAAGCTGCCGGCCTGTGCGGCCCGCGCCTCGATTTGATCGGCCTGACGCTGAACTTCGCTCTGCGCGTCACCCGCGGCCATGGCCGCCGCCTGCGTGCGTAGCGTCTGCGCCTCTGCCGGCGCGGGCACACGTGGATAGGAGCTGAGCCACCACATGACGATGCAGATCGCCATGATCACGGTGCCGGCTGTCCTGAGAAACGCCAGGCCCTGATCCTTGGCCGCGAGCAGCGCGTTCGTCAGCGAGGGCATTCGATACGGCGGCAACTCGAGCACCATCGGGCGGGCGGTGCCCTTCAGAGCCGTGCTGCCGAACAGGCGCGCCGTCAGCAGACCGGCGAAGCCGCCAAGGGCGTAGCAGCCGGCAAAGGCCACGGCGGCCAATCGCGGATCCGGGAACAGGAGGCTGATGAGCAGGACGTATACCGGCAGCCGCGCCGAGCAGCTCATGAACGGTGCGACCAGGATGGTGACGAGCCGATCGCGCCAGTTGGGAATGAGCCGCGCGCTCATGATGCCGGGGATGGCGCACGCATGCGCGGTCAGCAGCGGCACGAAGGCCTGGCCCGGCAGGCCGAAGCGCGACAACCGGCTGTCCATCACGAACGCGGCGCGCGCGAGGTAGCCGCTGTCTTCGAGCAGGCTGATGAGAAAGAACAGCAACGCGATCTGCGGCAGGAACACGATCGTCCCGCTCAATCCGCCGATGATCCCCTGCGCCAGCAGGTCACGTACGGGACCGGCGGGGAGTGCATTGGAGATCGCGGTTCCGAGCTGGCCGAAGAGCGCCTCGATGATGTTCATCGGCACGCTCGCGAGCGTGAACAGCGTCCAGAACAGGGCGCACATGACCAGGACGAACACCACGAGACCGTGGATCGGGTGCGTGACGTAGCGATCGATGTGCTCGGTAAGGACGTCCGCCGGCGCCGGCGTGGCGGATGCTGTCATCACCCGGCCCGCGACCTCGTCGGCCCAGGCCATGAGCGCATCCAGGTCGGTGGCGTCCGCCGGCAGATCGACAGGCGGTGACGTCTGCGCGTGCGCCACCTGGTCGATGGCCATCCGCAGCGCATCCAGTCCTTCGCGACGTCGCGCCACGATCGGGACGACCGGGCTGTGCAAGAGCGCCGAAAGGGCTGGCACGTCCACCGTGATCCCGCGTGACCGCGCCACGTCCATCATGTTGAGGGCGACGACGACGCGCCGGCGCTGCGCGAGCAGTTCGCCGGTCAGCACGAGATTGCGGGCGAGATTGCACGCGTCCACGACAATCACGACGACGTCGCACGGGTTGACCGACGAGTCGAGTACCTTCGTTGCGACCGTGCTCTCAGGGGAGTTGCCGGCGAGGTCGTAGAGCCCCGGCAGGTCGATCACTTCCAGGCGGCCGTCGGCCCCGAGCGGGGCGGCGCCGACACGGAGAGCGGTAGTGGTTCCGGGGTAGTTGGAGGTCTTCGCGCGAAGACCGCACAGCGTGTTGAAGAGCGTCGTTTTGCCGGTATTCGGGTTGCCGGCAAGCGCCACCCGCAGTGGAGCCGCCGCGGCGATCCCGGTCATCGCCCTGGGTCCCTATCGCCCCGCCGGCGGCGGAGCGCTCCCGGTGCTGTCCGGGACGACGGTGATGTGCTGGGCGATGCGGCGCGAGATGCCGATGCGCGTGGCCCGGACCTGGACGACGCACGGCTCGCCGCGCTTGCAGACGCGCAGCGGCGAATTGTCGGTCAGGCCGAGCGCGCGCAGCAGCGTGCGCAGGTCGGTGTCGACCGCCGCGTCGAGCATGCGGGCGGTCGCGCCCACTTCGAGGTCGGTCAGCTTGCGAGACGGGGAGAGGACGGCTGGGGCCATGTGATCCTGTCGGTAAAGCGGATCCTAACATAGATTGAGACTAAGTCTCATTTGCGGACTGATCTTGAGACGGGACGGCCGGGCGCACAAGCCCTGGACGAGTCCACACCGGGTTCCTGAAGCCGTTGTCACGAAATCTTCAGATTTCGACCACACATGATCCGCTAGTGTTGCGCCGTGACTTCAAGGTCCAGACAGCAGCAAAAGTCCAGACCCCATCAGACGCGACACGCCGAGCTCGTCGAACTCCTGAACGAGCGTCGCCAGCGGGTCCTTCAGGATGTTCGCCAGCATCTGCAGCGGGCACGAGACGCCGCGGAACGGCAGCACCTCGAGGACAGCGGCGGAGACAGCGTCAACGCCAGCGACGACATGGGGCTGGCGCTCGCCCAGATCCAGTGCGAGATGCTCGAACGGATTGACGCGGCGCTCGCGCGTCTTGCTGACGGGCGTTACGGCGACTGTGCCGGATGCGGGCGGCCCATTCCCAGCCAGCGATTGCGCGCCTTGCCGTTTGCGGTTCGCTGCCGGGAGTGCGAGGAGGCGCGAGAGGCGTCACCGCCAGCGTCAGGCTCACTCCGTCGCTGGGCTGACGAGCGGGGCGAGGGCAGTCTCAGAAGCCGCCGCGTCCTCGATACTGCGTAGCGGTCGCAACTCGCGCGAGGCCGCCGTCGTTCGGTCCGTTGGCCGCGCTTGCGGTGAGACGACCGTGACGGCGATCGCCGTTACACCCAGCAGCCGCTTCGTCACGCCGGTCCTGCGTCTCATCCGCCACTTCATGCCCCAGACGTAGAAGCCGGTGACGACCATCGCGGCAAGGCCGATGCCCGCCACCGCAATGACGATCCGCCCGGGCAGCCCGAAGGCCGTGCCCGTATGAAGCGGGAAAATCCACCGCAGGAATGTGTCGCCCGCACGCTGGGTCCGCCCGGTCTGCTCGGCAACGATATCTCCCGTGACCAGATCGATGAATGCCCAGTTGTCGCCGTTCGGCGCGACATCACCGGGCAGCCGGAACAGGATCGAGTAGCGTCCGTGCGCGCGATCGACGCCGACGCTCTGCGCGCTGGCCTCGGGGAACCGCATCCTCAGGCTTGCGAGTGCGTGGTCAGGTGTGACGATCGACGCACCTGGGGCGACAGGATGTCCGGACGGCGGCTCGGCGAGTGGCGAGAACGCGTTGACCACCGGCCGCACGTATTGCGGCATGTTCTGATAGAAGGACGTGAACGCCAGGACGATCAGGACCGGAAAGAACCAGACGCCGATCGCCCGATGCAGCTGGTAGTTGAGCTGATACGTCCCGCGGCCGGTCCGGACCGACAACACCGGACGCCACCCATGGATGCGATGCGGGGCGCGTGGCCACGCGAGGGCAAGCCCGACGCAGCTGGTGAGCAGCCAGACGCCGGCCACGATTCCCATCAACGGGAGTCCCCACGTCTTGATCCAGAGGCTGTAGTGCAGTCGATCGATCAGCGTATCGACGTTGGCGCGCGCGAACACGAGGTCCTGCGTGTTGCTGCCACCAAGGAATTTCGCAGTGTAGGGATCGTAGAACACCCGGTCGACCGACAGGCGTGAGCCGTCCATCGCATCCAGATACGCGCTGATCGAATCGTCCGGCCGATCCTGCAGGATGAACGCGTGAACGCTGGTGTTGGGAAAGCGTTCGGCGATGGCAGTGGCGACGGTGGTGAGGGACACCGCCGTCGCTCCCGGTTGCACCGTCCGCAGGTCCGGATTCACCAGACGATCGAGTTCCACGCGGAACGTCAGCCAGACTCCGGTGACCGTGGCGACGAGCATGCAGGCCATGATGACCAGGCCGGTCCATCGGTGAACCCGGGTGACGATGCGTCGAACGAGTCCGTGAAGCAGGAGGGTTGCCATGCGGGGTCAATCGTGAATCGTGAGTCGTGAATCGTGAATGGCGAATGCCTGTCGACTCAGGATTCAGGATTCAGGAATCACGATTCAGGAATCACGATTCACGAATCACGATTCACGATTCACGATTCACGAATCCCTACCTGTCTCCTCCGAGCGTCAGCTTGAAGCCGACGCGCGCGGTGATCGGCAGCGCCGGGAAGCCGAACGCCGCTTCGTAGTCCTGGTTGAGCAGGTTCTCGATCGACGTATAGATCTTCAGGCGCGGAATGACGTTGACCGCCCCGCTCAGATCGACCTTCTGGTACGCCTTGTCGAGATCTCTGTTCGGCAGCAGCATCGAGTTGCCGAAGAACTCGTCGCTCAGGAACGTGCTGTCGTCGCGCTTGCCGGAGAAGTACATCGACAGGGCCACTTCGTACCGCTTCGGCGTGTAGATCACCCCGAACGTCCCGGAGTTTGGTGGACGGCGGAACGGCCGTGCGCCGACGAGCGGCGAGAACGCGCCGATCGCGACGCCTGGGAATTTGTCGTTGAACGACTCGCTGGCGCTGAACGCTTCGGTCACCTCCGCGTCGAGGTAGGTGTAGGACGCGGTCACACGCAGGTCCGGCCGCGGCGCCGCGTCGAACGCCAGTTCGAGGCCCTGCGCCGTGTACGACTGCGAATTGACGGAGGCGCCGAAATCGGTCGCGTTAGCCACGCCCGGCGGCACGCCGAACCGTACCAGCGCGTTCTTGTCGAGGAACTCGATCAAGTCGTGGAAGTCGTTATTGAAGTACGCGAGCCGGACCCGGGCGCGGTTGCCGGCCAGGCCCTGCTCGATGCCGACGTCGAAATTCCGGCTCCGCTCGGGCCCGATCGGCTCAACGCCGGCCGCCGCGGGCGTTCCCTGCACCAGTTCGTAGAGCGAGTTCTCCGAGTAGAACAGGGCCGGCGCCTTGATGCCGGTGCCGATGTTCATCACGATCTTCGTGTCGCCCGGGCCTGATGCCGAGGGCTGCCGCAGGTACGACGCGATCGACAGCCGCGGCGTGACCGCTTCGCCGAACGATTCATTGTGCTCGATGCCGAGGCCGGCGGCGATGTAGTGCCGGTTCGCCAGCGTGGCGCGGCCTTCGACGAAGGCGCCGCCGTTGTTGCGCTTGGCCGTCGCGTCGCCCTCGGGATCGTCGTAGCCCTGTTCGCGTTCGTAGCGGGCGCCGCCTGACACGGAGAAGGAGTTGCTCACGGTGTAGGTCGTTTCGCCGGAGAGCGTGCGCCGCGTCGTGCGGCTGTCGGATGTGCTCGGGTAATCGCCGCCGAAATCGAGGATGGCCCGGCCCGTCACCGAATACCCGTTCGCGCCGGTCAGCGTCACGTTCTGGCCCAGATAGTTGGCGCCGAACCCGAACGGATCGAACGCTTCACCCGTCGGCGTCGGGTTGATGTAGTGGGACGTCTGGTCCGTCGAGCCGAACCGCACCGTGCTCTGCCACTTGCTGGAGATCACCGAGTTTGCCGCGACAGTGGCATACGTCTGGTCGTTCTTGCTGTTCGAGTCGTCGGCAATGCCGTACAGCGAGAAGCCGTTCGGGCCGCCCGTGTTGGTGTCGACCCGGCGGAAGGTGCCGCTCAGGTCGGTGCCGGCGCCGATCGCGACACCGAAGCGGCCGGCGTACGTACCGTTGGTGTACTTGTTGTTCGGAACGTCGTTGTCGGTCTCGAACCGGCGGTACGTCGAGTAGTAGTTGAACCGCTTGGCGACGCCGCCGATGCCCGCGTCGCTCGTCCAGGTGCCCAGGTTGCCGCCGTCGGCGGCATAGGTGAACTCGGGTACGCGCGTGCGGCCTCGCTTCGTTTCGATGCTGACGACACCGGCCAGCGCGTCGCTGCCGTACATCACGCTGTTCGTCTGCCGCATCACCTCGACGCGATCGACGCCGGCGGTGGCGACCTGCGAAAAGTCGAACCCGCCGCCGATGTCGTTGGCGACGGCGCCGTCGATGAGCACCTTGTTGAAGTTCGAGTTGCCGCCGCGGATGAACAGCGACGTCGTGCCGCCGCGCGCGCCGGTCTGCACGACCTGCGCGCCTGGCACCAGGCGCAGCGCTTCGAGCACGTCAGGCTTGTTCAGGGCATCGAGGGTGGTCGAGTCGAGCACCGTGACCGGGGCGCCGGTCTGCGCCTGCGAGATTTCCGTCGCGGCGGCCGTGACGACCACCTGCTGCTCGAGCGGGCTCACCTGCAGCGTGACGTTGACGACGTGAGTGGCGCCGGCGCCGACGTAGGTCTGATCCGAGGTGTACGTCTGGAAGCCGGACAACGTGGCGACGACCTTGTACAGACCTGGTGCGACACCGGTGAACGTATAGGCACCATCGCTGCCACTGACGGTCTCGCGAGACTGGGCGCCAGCGGTCAGGGTGACGGTCGCACCGGGCACGCGTGCGCCGAGCGGGTCGGTGACGACGCCGCTGACGGTGGCCTGCTGCTGGGCGCGCGGCGGGCGTGGCAATCGAGCACGCGAGCGCTGCGAACACACTGGCAGCCAGAAACTGTCTGAGTCGATTCATCTGCACTCCGGGGGAATCGTTGAGAAACGCGACGATTCTAGTAATCGACCTCCTGACGTCGCCTGAAGAGTTCCTGAATTCTTCGTCAGGGTTGATCCGGTACCGTAGACTGCCTCGAGATGTCGTTCCTGCACCGCCCCCAGCAGGTGCTGGTGCGTCGCCTGCTTTTCCAGGTTCACGTCTGGACCGGGCTCGCTACCGCCCTCTACGCCATCTTCATCGGCGTGACCGGTGCGGCGCTCGTTTTCCGGAGCGATCTGCAGAAATGGGCGTATCCCGCCTTGTTCGCGGCCAGGGCGGAGGGCACCGATCTGGCCGCACCGGAAACGATCATCGCCACGCTCGAACGCGAGTTTCCGGGCTACCGGTTCAGCGGCTTCGACTATCCGGGCGATCGGCGAGGAACGTTCCTGGCCTATGTCGCGAAGGGTGCCGAGCTGCGCACGCTGTTTCTCGATGCCGCGAGCGGAGCCGTCGTCGGCGAACTGCCGCACGATGGCTGGATCCAGCAGTTGCAGGAACTCCACTTCACCTTTCAGGCCGGTCAGCCTGGCTACGTGTACAACGGCATCGCTGCCTCGTGCCTGCTCGTCATGTGCCTGACCGGCGTCGTGGTCTGGTGGCCGGGCCGTTCCCGAATGCGGCAGGCGTTCGTCGTCCACCTCGATCGCGGCTGGCGACGCGTCGTGTGGGAATTGCATGGCGCCGCCGCGATCTGGAGCGTCGTGTTGCTGATCGTGTGGGCGGTCTCCGGGATCTACTTTTCGTTCCCGCTGCCGTTTCGAGCAGCAACCGAACGGCTGATGGCGTTGACGCCGTACCCGTCGATACAGTCCGCCGGGCCGGTGCCCGGATTGCCGCCCCGTCCGAGCGACCTGCTGCGACAGGCACAGGCTCGTGTCCCCGAGGCTGTGCTGGCGCGCTTCGGCGTACCATCAGGCCCGACCGGCGTCTACTCGGTCACCCTTGCCCGCAACCACCATGGTGACGGTGACAGCAGCGACGAGGTGACCGTCTACTTCGATCGCTTCAGCGGCCGCGAGCTGGCGACGATCGAACAGAGTCGTCGGACCGCGGGCGATCTCTTCCTCCTCTGGCTCGGCCGCCTGCACCTCGGCAACTTCGGCGGATGGCCAATCAAGCTGGTTTGGTTCGCCGCGGGCCTCGTGTTTCCGTTGCTGGCGGTGAGCGGCACCGTGATGTGGTGGAACCGATTCGTACGGCCGCGGCGGCTTTCCACCGTTCTTACGCCGAGAGACCAGGCGGACTCACGCCAAACGGCCGAGGAGCGCGTAGCCGGTAGCCGGTAGTCGTCAATACCTCCGCTACTTCACCAGTCGGAAGAACACCTGGGACGGATGGTTCGTGCCATGGGTGTCGGCAGGCGGTCCGTCGTACTCGTTCCACACCAACGCGAATCCGCCGGAGACGCCTTTGATCGCCGGAATGCCCGACTGCGGGACCGTATTGGTTACGCGCTGCACGTCGCTCTTCGTGCCCCCGTCTCGATCGAACGACTGAAAGAACACTTCCTGATTGCCGGGCGTGTTGTCGCACCACACGACGCCGAAACGGGTCCCGTTCCAGGCGACGTAGGCACCAATCGAATGCCCTGACGTAGACGTGATGCGCATCCAGGCTGGCGACCGCCCTTCGAGGTAGGCACCGCGATCGCCGACGGTGAGGTAGACCTCTTCGTTGCCGTCCTTCACGTCGAACCAGGTCAGGGCTGCCCGTCCCTGGCTCAAGGCGACGTCCGGATATTTCGAGTCAGAACCGTCGTCAGGCGTCAGGCGCACGAGCCGATCTTTCGTTTCCGTGGTCTCGACGAGGAAAATCTCGTTGGCCCGGGTTCCGGCCTTGGCATCGAATACCACCCACGCCCGTGGGCTCCCCGGGGACGCATCGGGATCGATCACCGCGTTCAGGTTGTATGTGGTGGCGCTGGCAGCGGCGACACGCCGCGGCGGGATCAGTTCCACGTCGTCAGCCCGCCGCCAGGTGATCCAGATGCCCGCGCCGCCCCCCGGCTCGTCCTCGATCCACGCGGCAAAGATGAGCCCGCCCAGCGCGCGTGCGACAGTATTGCGGCCACGGGTGGACAGCGTCTGCACCCAGCGCGAGGTGCCGTCCGGCGCCCACGCGCCCAGCTTCGCGCGTGACTGCCCCGACTTCGTCTTCTCGTACCAGCCCACGGCGAACCCGTCACGCAGCGGCGCGACGTCGGCCTCGAACGCGTCGGCATCACCCGTCGTCAGGCGCCGTTCGGGCCCGATCGGCGTGCCGTCGAGTGACAGGTGGCGCGCGTAAATCTCGCTGCGGCCATGGCGGGTGTCGTACCACGCCGTGACGAAACCATCGTGGACTGTGGCGAGGCTGGCTTCGAAGGCTCCGGCCGGCGTCTCACTGACCTGCGTGGCGCGCGCCGACGACGAGCAGCTGGCAAGGGCCGGCACCGCGAGCAGCGTCACGATCAGCAGCACTTTCACATTCCGCCCCGTCGCGCCCGCTTCCATCGCCACGCGATCAGCAGCGCGATGACGGGGGTGCCCACGAGCAGCGCCTGAACCTCGGTACGCACGGTGTCGCCACTGCTGGACTTCTGCGGCTGGCTCTTGTCATGCTGTTCCATGACGTAGCCCTTGATCGTATTCGCGACGCGGCTCATGGCGGGGATCTTCGACAGGTTCCCGGCCATCTCGGCATCGTTCTTCTTCGCGAAGTCGGCTTCTTCCTCGGCGGCCGCGTTCACGCGCTGGCCGGTGGCGTCCTCGATGGCCTTCTGGAATTGCTCGAGTGCCGGTACGGGAATGCCGACCTTCCGTGCCTCGTCGAGCACGTATTTCTGCAACCGCGGGTTGGCGGTCGTCACTTCGGAGCCGCTGGCGCCATGCCGCGCGACGCTGTTGACGTACTCCTCGAGCAGCTTCTTCTGGGTGGCGGCGTCCGCCTTCCAGTAGCCCTTTCGAACCGTCTCCACCATGCGACCGGTCATGTCCTGGTACGCGAACGGCGAGTTCTTCTCGAAGAACTCCTGCATCCCGAGCTTGTGTTTGTCCTCGACGTAAACGTCGAAGGTCTCCTTCCACTTCGCGTCGTCGATCACCTCCGGGGCAGTCGCGTCCCAGCCCCACAGGTACTCGACGAATTCGCGCATTGCGCCGGCGCCGGCGTAGCCTTCCTTCTTCATCCCCTCGATCCAGGTCGGATTGACGTAGCGCGAGCGGAACTCGGTGCCGATGAACTTGTCGATCGTGGTCATCTCCGGGTGACCGGGATCGCGCGTGTTGGTGACCACCATCTCGGGCGACTTGCCGTCGAGGCTCCGCACCGCGGTGGCCAGGCCGCCGACGTACATGAACATGTCGTCGTTATCGAGGGCCCCGTAGAGCGTGGTCGAACTGCTGTGGACGATCTTCTCGGTGCCGGAGAGCGCCATCCTGAAGACGTCCTCCATCGACTCGCCCCAGAAGCCGTTGCCATAGCCATGTCCGAGCTTGCGGATGTAGTCGTCCGCCATGCCCTTGTCGCTGTCCCAGGTGCCGCTATGGGCGGCAATCGTCGACGTGTTCAGGTTGAACTCGCCCGGCGGCTCGTCGAAGATGCGCACGCCGGCACGCCTGTCGGCGTCCTCGGGCGAGTAGCCGCGCGAGATGAGCGTGGCCTTCGTGGACAGGTAATGAGAGCGGACGTAGTTGTCCGCTTCGTCCAGCGCCTTCACCTTCTGAACGGCTTCGTCCATCAGCTTGGTGACGTTGTTGAACATCCCTTCGGCGGCGGAGGAGATGACGATGTCCACTCGCGGCCGATTGAGTTGTGCTCGCGGAATCACCTGCACGCCGACGACCTTGCCGCGATCGTTCCAGATCGGTTTCGTCCCGAGCAGGTAGAAAATCTGCGATTCGATCACGCCCTCGTGCCGCATGGTCTCGTCACCCCAGATCACGAACGAGACCTTCTGCGGATAGCGGCCGTGCTCCTTGACGTGGTCCTGCAGCATCTGCTGCGCGAGTTTCACGCCCATGTCCCACGAGGCCGGTTTCGGCACCTTGTCGGGATCGATGCCGTAGAAGTTGCGGCCGGTCGGATACGCGTCGGGATTGCGAACCGGCTCGCCACCGCCGCCGGTGCCGACGAAACCGCCACGCAGCGCCCGGACGAGCGAGTCCAGTTCGCGTGGCCCGGATGAGACGATGCGCTGTTCCATCTCGCCGGCGAGGACCCTGGCCTTGTTCGGCAGCAGCGAGCGATCGGTCGAGACGATCGCGTCGATGGTGGAGTTACGCTCGGTTGTGCCGGGGACGCGGCCGAAGGTGTGCAAACCGTAGGGAATGTTCTGGCTCTTGAGTTGGATCAGGTGTTCCTCGACCTCGTGGATCACGTCTTCGTTCACGCTGCCGGGCTTCTCGAGCTTCAGCGAGAGGTCTTTGGCGATGCCGAGCGAGATCAGTTGATGTCTGATTCGTTCGGAATACGCCTGCGCCAGTTCCGGGTTGTCGTTCTGCCGTTTGTCGAAGTCGGTGATGGTCTCGCTCAGCTCGGCCAGCTCCTTGTACAGCCCGCCCTTCTTGAACGGCGGCACCATGTGATCGACCAGCGTCGCCATGCCCCGGCGCCGTGCCACCAGGCCCTCGCCCACGACATCCACGTTGTAGATGTAGATGTCCGGGATGTCTGACATCAGCGCGTCTGGAGCGTCGTCTGGCGACAACCCGATGTCCTTGCCATCGAGCCACTCGAGTGTTCCGTGGGTGCCGACGTGCACGACGGCGTCGACCTTGATGCCGTTGCGCAGCCAGGCGTACGCGGCCGCGTACTGATGCGGCGGCGCCAGGTCCTTCGCGTGGTACATCTTTTCCGCGTTCTCGCCCCAGCCGCGCACCGGCTGCGGCAGCAGGGTGATGTTGCCGTATTGCACCGCCGGGATGACGAAGGCGGGGCCGTTGGCCGAATTGATCGTCATCAGCTTCGACTGCTCTGGCGGGCCCCAGTCCTTCAGCAGCTTCTCGCGGAACTTCGGCGTGAATCCCTGCAGCCACTGCATGTACTGCGTGATCGGGATCAGGACCGCTGACTTCTGATCGACCAGCGTTTTCAGCTCGCCTGGCGCATAGCCGCCCACGTTCCGCGCCTTCTCGGTGAGATCCTTCAGGACGTCGAAACGGCCGCCGGGACCGCTGCGCGGATCCCGGCCTACGTTGTAACCTTCCTTCACAAGGCGTTCGAGGATGTTGTTGATCGATTCGGCGACGTTCAGGTAACTGGCGCCGATGTTCGCCTTGCCGGCAGGGTAGTTGTAGAAGACGATCGCGACCTTCTTGTCCCGATTCGACTTGGAGCGCAGGGCCGCATACCTGAGGGCCCGCCGCACGGCGACGTCCACCTGCGACAGGATTGGCTTACGCACGACAACGGTCAGGCCGGTGTCCTTGTCCGTGACCTTCTCCTGGCTGGCAACGACGGTCGGCGCGACCAGGCCGGCAAGCTCCGGGACGGCGATCTGGAAGGTCCCTTCGAAGAAGGTGAGGCCGGTCGAGGAGGCGCGCCACTCCTGCTCGGTGCGTCCGTACAGACCAATCAAGTTGATGGACGGGATGTCGGTTTTTTCGAGGATCGGTGACGCCTCCGGTCCGGCAAAGCGAAAGAGAAGTTCGAGCGAGACATCGGCCCGCGCCTTGCCCGCCGGATCGAGCAGCATCCGCTGTGCCGCCGCCGCGTCAGGGTAGCCGAAGTAGGGAATGGCTTCGGCGCCGCTCTTCTCGATTTGCCCGACGATCGCGTCGATCAGTTCGGTCTCACCGGAGTAGTACGCGGACTTGTAGAAGCCCACGGCGATTCGCGGCCGTGGCGCGGAGCTTGTCCCGCCTTCTCCGATCGCTTCGGCGCGGCTCGGTGCCGCGGAACGCGCCGCCTTCCCGTGTTCCTGCTTCCACTTGACGAACTCGTCCCAGGTGGCGAAGACGACGCCGTTCTGTCCGTCGGGGTAGTAGTAGCCGAAGTCGAGGCTGGGTTGCGGCTTCGGAATCGTCAGCCCCTTGATGCCCGCGCGAGTCAGCACCAGCTTCAGCAGTCCGAGCTGGTTGCTGAAGCCGCCGTGCTGCCAGAAGGCGCGCGCCGTGTCGTCGAACATCGCGCCCTGCTTCGTGTACGTCTCCTTCGGGAGAAGCCCCTCGCCAACGACCAACACCGGCTTGCCCTGCTTGGCGCACTCCGGCGATCAGGTCGAACTTGTTCTTCGCATCGAAACGCTGGAGCATCTGCTCGTTCATCTGGTCGAGGACCAGCACGTCGGCCGACGCCATCTCGTTCGCCTTCACGTCGTCGAACATCGACTCGGTGAGGAAGGTGAAGGCGACCTGGTCCTTGAGGTCGGGACGTTCCTTGAGCAGCGCTTTGTAGGCCTTGAGAGTCGCCGGCAGGTTGCCGTCGGAATAGAGAAAGGCGACGCGGACCTTTTTTGCCGGCGTCCCTTGTTGCGCGGAGATCGAGACGCCGGCCGGCACGAGCAACGCGACGGCCATGACGATCGCGACAAGACGTGGCGCGGGCCTTGTGAGGCCCGCGATGACCACGCTGACGAGCCTCGCGCCACGAGCGACGTGATTAGGGAGCCGTCGCATTGTCTCCCTCGGGCACGTAGATGATTTGCCCGTCTGCCAGCCGATACGCCGTGCCCAGGCGCTCGCCGTCGCCCGCCGCAGTCTTCCCGCTGACCTTGTAGGCGGTGATCTTCGGCCCCTTCTTGACGATGATCTCCTTCTCGCCGGCGGCGTTGGTCTTCACCATTGTCACCTCGCTCGTGTTGTCGACGAGGTCACCGATCCGATACACGGAGAAGAGCGCGATCATCAGGCCGACGATGAACACGATCGATACGTCGAACAGGTTCGCGATCCCGGCGAGCGGATCCTCTTCGAGCGGCTCGTCGGGCGTGGGCATGTGGAGGAAACGCGCCATCAGCTCACCCGCCGTGCGAGCTCGGCGGACGCGACCACATCGCCCAGCTCGATCGCGATCCGCTCGGCCAGGAACCGTTGTTCGCGAATCGATTCGTTGACCCAGCCCTGTCGCGCCGCGGCAACGACGTACGCCAGCGTGCCGGTGGCAAGGCCGATGATGGTGGTGGTGAAGGCGACGACCATCTGTCCGGCCATCGCCTCCAGGTTGCCGGTGGCCAGCGAGGCGAGCGACGTGCCCATCGGGATGAGGGTGCCGAGCAGGCCCATGCTCGGCCCGACTTTGACCAGCATCCGCGATGCTGCGAGGCTGTGGCGCAGGCGCTCTTCCCGTTCCAGCAGCAAGTGTTCGAACGCGCCGTTGACCAGCGTGCCCTGCTGCTGCTCGATCTCGACTGCCGTCAGCAGCTGCCGCAGGTGCGACGGCAACTGGCGGAGCCGTTCGCCCTCGGCCAGCGCCGGACCACCCTTGAGCCACGCGTGGAGGTTGAACCCGCGCCGCTCACGGCCGACGGCCGAGGAACTCCATGAACGCATGGCCGGCCATGAAGATGGACGCGATCACACAGACCCACAGGAGCGCCATCACCGGGAAACGAAGGACCTGCCCGAGCGCGAACAACCCGTTTTCGAGAAGCTGCAATACGTTCAACGGCGACTCCAGAGCGAGAAAAGACCACCCGAGATCAGTGCGGCGGAGGCGACCGCGAGCGTCCACACCGGCAACGCGGTCTCGGGCGCGACGGTAGTGGACTGTCCTCCCTGCACGCTGAGATTCACCGCCGCCCGCCACCCGTCGGCGATCCCCGGAAGTGCTGCGGCGGCGATTCCGACGGCGCCCAGAAAGACGAGCGCTTCTTCAATCAGGGCGGGGGGTGCGAAGGTCCGGCTGCTGCGCGCGAAGGAACGCGGATGATGCCGGGAGCAGCGCGGCGGGCGGAACCGCCACCCACAGCGGCAACCCCTGTCCGGCGATCACCGCGGTCCAGAATCCGCCGAGAAGACCAGCCATGATGGCGGCATACGGCCGGCGCGGCGCCCGCGTCACGTGCCAGACCGCCGTCAGCGCAGCGGCGAGCGCGATTGCCGGCGCCGACGGCGCGAACGGCTGCTGCGCCCACCATGCGCCCACGAGGAACGCCGCCGCTGCCAGCGCCGCGCCGGCGCGTGACAGCGGCGTGACGGCGATGAGGATTGCGGTGCCGAACCCGCACACGAACCAGAGGGACAGGGCCTGCAGACTCAAGGGAATCGAGGAATCTTACCGACCAGTGTGGAACGGTCAACTCTGAAGAGTCTCTGAATTCTTTGTCAGACGATTCGGGGCGCGCCTTGTGATTGAATGTCGAGCCAATCCGTAAAGGTCGCCCAAGGAGCTCACATGCGTCGAGGTTACATTCCCTTTGCTGTTGCGGTCCTGGTCTCCGTTGTCGCTCTCGGTGCCCAGATTGCCTGCACCCAGGCCGCTCCACCGCCCCCACCCAAGCCGGCCAGTGATGCGACCGTGCTGCAGGTGATGCGCGGAATCGTGTTTCCAGCCTCGAATGTCGTGTTTGCCGCCCAGAGCGACGATCCCGAGAAGGTGGTGAAGGCCGAGGACCCAGCCACGGCCACCGACCCGCTGAAGAGCGCCTATGGCGGATGGGAAGCGGTCACCAACGCCGGCCTCGCGCTCAGCGAGGCAACCACCCTGCTCGAATTGCCCCGTTCCTGCTCGGACGGCAAGCCCGCGCCGATCGATCAGGAGACCTGGAAACAGGGGATCACGCAGCTGAAAGCGGCAGGTGCCGCCGCCAGCGGCTGCCGGCAAGGCGAAGAACCAGGACCAGGTGCTGGACGCCGCAGACAAGGTCGTGACCGCCTGCTCGACCTGCCACGACAAGTACCGCGAAAAGACGCCGCGTTGCACGCCGTAGGCAGAGATAAATTCTGCATTCTCATTCTGCATTCTGCATTCTGCATTCTGCATTCTGAATTCTGAATTGATCTGATCTACCCATGCGCCTGATCAAGCGGACGCTGATCTTCGTTCATCGCTGGCTGGGCGTAGCCCTGTGCGTGCTTTTCCTCCTGTGGTTTCCGTCAGGCATCGTGATGATGTACTGGCAGTACCCGGAGGTCACGGCACGGGATCGGCTCGAACATTCCCCCGCGCTCGACGCGTCGACCATCACGCTGACGCCGGGCGAGGCGTTCGCGAAGCTGGATGCCGATCCGCCGCCGACGGGGGTGCGGCTCGATACGCTCGACGGCCGACCGGTCTACGAGTTTCGCAACGGGCGTGACCAGATCACGCTGTTCGCGGATACCGGCGAGGTGCCGCCGGACGAAGTCACGCCGGAGCTGATGCTCCGGGAGGCCGCACGCTGGAGCGGCCGCCCTGCCAGCGAGGCACGCGTGGAGGAGGTCAAGGAGGTCGATCAATGGACGATCTCCAACTTCCGCAACGCCTCGCCAATCACGAAATATTCATGGCCCGACGGCCAGCAGGTCTACGTCAGCGCCAACAGCGGCGACGTCGTGCAGGCCACGACCACGGCATCGCGGACGTGGGCGTATCTGGGGGCGATCCCGCATTGGTTCTACTTCACGCCGCTCCGCAAGAACGGACCCACCTGGAGCCGTGTCGTCATCTGGAGCTCCGGCATCGCGACGGGCGCGGCGTTGCTCGGAATGGTGATCGCGGTCTGGATGTATTCGCCCTCGAAGCGTTATCGCTACGAGGGCGCACCCACCAGCATTCCGTATCGCGGACAGAAGCGGCTGCACACGATCTTCGGCCTGATCTTCGGGATGGGCGCCGTGACCTGGGCGTTCAGCGGCATGTTGTCGATGGAGCCCTTCCCGTTGTCGCGTGGCGGAGAGGAGGGACCATCGGTGCCTCAGTTCCGCGAGCGCGTGCGCTTCGCCGACATCGCCGATCACGATCCGCGCCCGGTCCTCGCGCAGCTGCCACCGGGACGCGTCAAGTCGCTCGAGTACACGTCGTTCGGCGGCACGCCGACGTATCTCGCCTCGCTCTCGGGAGGGGAGACGCGCGTGATTCCACTGCAGGGGACGCCGCAGCCGGAGTTCGATCGCAACCGCATCATGGAGATGGTGCGGCGGCAGCCGGGCAAGTTTCAGCCAGTCGAAGTGAGCGTCCTCGACCACTACGACCGCTACTACCTGGATCGCCTGCGTCGCGCGCCGCTGCCGGTGATTCTTGCGCGCTATTCCGATCCGCAGCAGACGCGGATCTACATCGATCCGAAGACCGCGCGCGTGGTCACCGGGTATCAGTCCGGAGACTGGATGGAGCGATGGCTGTACCACGGCCTGCACTCGCTCAATTTCCCGTGGCTCTACAACTACCGTCCGCTCTGGGACATCGTTGTCATCACGTTCATGGCCGGAGGAACCGCCTTGTGCGTGACCTCGCTCATCCTGGCGTGGCGGGTGCTCGGCCGGAAACTGAAGGCCCTCCTGCCCGGTCCCGCCGGCCCGACCCTCAGTGACGATCTGATCGGCTGAACAAGAAGAGCCCGAACGTGTTCTCGCGAATGCGCCAACTGCGAACTCCCAACTCCCAACTCCCAACTCCCAACTCCCGAACGCCCGAACGGCCCGAACTCCGAACTCCGAACTCCGAACTCCGAACTCCGAACTCCGAACTTCGAACTTCGAACCGAACCTGAACACGAACCGAGAAGCGAGAACCGAGAAGTGTGAACGGGGGTAATCTCAGCTCCGTGCGCACCATCTACACCATCCTCGTCGTCAGTCTCGTGACGTTTGTTGCCGGCGTCGTCTTCTTTGTCCTCGCCATCCGGCATGCGGAAGAGGCACCTGCCGCGGCTCCCGTCGCCTCGGTGAAGCAGATCATGCGTGGCATCGTTGCGCCGGCTTCGACCGCCATCTACAACGCAGTGTCGACGACGGTGACGGATAAGGGGACCGAGGACGTGCAGCCCCGGAACGACCGCGAATGGGAGGCAGTGGGCAGCAGTGCAGTCGCGCTGGTCGAAGCGGCCAATCTGCTGAAGGTCGAGGGGCGCGCGAAGGATCACGGTGACTGGATGCGCATGTCGGATGCCCTGGCCAAGGCGGCGATGCAATCCTACCGGGCGGCCGAACAGAAGAGCGTGGAAGGGCTGCTGGCCTCGGGTGAGGTGCTCAACAACAGCTGTGACAGCTGTCATCGCAACTACGAAGTGGTCGTCGAGTAAGAGCACGCGTTCTTCGCCGCGCCCTCATGCTGGTCCCGACCTGGGACGCGGATCCCGGCCTACAATGCGGACGTTATGAAACGCCTGCTGACTTGCGTCGTCTGCCTGCTGCTTGCCGCTTGCAGCAGCCAGTCCTCATCCACCGAAACCGCCTCTGGAGCCGCGCCCGCTGCCGCGCCGGCAGCGCCACCCGCGCCGAAGGAAATTCCCGCTGGTCCCAAGCTGTTCGTCAGCAATGAGAGCGGGGGCGATCTCAGCGTCATCGACGTCGGCACCCGTCAGCTGGTCGCCACAATTGCGGTAGGGAAGCGGCCTCGCGGCGTGCGGCTTGCGCCAGACGGGTCGTTCATCTATGTGGCGCTCAGCGGATCGCCGATCGCCGGTCCCGGCGTTGACGAGAGCAAGCTTCCGCCGCCGGATAAGAGTGCCGACGGAATCGGCGTCGTCAGCGTCAAGGACCTGAAGCTGGTGCGAACGATCCCGGCCGGGTCGGATCCGGAGCAGCTCGCGGTCACCGCCGACGGCAAGCGACTGTTCATCGCCAACGAAGACGTCAGCGCGGCGACCGCAATCGACGTGGAAACGGGAATGGTTCTCGGCTCGTTCAAGGTGGGCGAGGAGCCCGAGGGCGTCAACATTCGTCCCGACGGCCGGGTTGTCTATGTCACGTCCGAGGGCGACAACCAGGTGAGCGTCATCGACGCGGTCAACCTGAAGCTGCTGAAGACGTTAGAGGTCGGTGCGCGTCCGCGCTCGACGGCCTTCCTGCCGGACAATTCGCGCGCCTATGTGCCCTCCGAGACCGGGCAGGCGATCACCGTCATCGATGCGAAGGCGCACCGCGTGCTCAACACGATCAAGCTCGAAGGCGGCCCGTTGGTTCGCCCCATGGGAACCGCCGTCTCTCCAGACGGCAAGCTCCTCTTCGCCACGACCGGGCGTGGCAAGAGCGTGCTGTTCATCGACACCAAAACCAACAAGACGGTCGGGCAGGTCGAAGCCGGAGAACGGCCGTGGGGCATCGCCGTGTCACCGGACGGGAAGACGATTTTCACCGCCAACGGCCCGTCCAATGACGTTTCGATCATCGACGTCGAAGGGCGCACCGTCGTCGCGAAAGTCAAAGCCGGCGACCGCCCATGGGGTGTGGTGTATGTGCCCTGACGAAGAACGTGGAACAACCACGAAGGACACGAAGTTCACGAAGGTCGCGCTTGCGCCGGTTTGTTCAGCCGTCTTCGTGGCCCTCGCGTGCTTGGTGGTTTCTCTTTCGTCTGCGTCTGCCGCTCCGACCCAGACGATGCGGGTGGATTATTACCACTCGGGGAACGACAAGCAGGAGTCATTCAGTCTCGATCGCATCGTCATCGAGCCCCTGCCTTGGCCGGGGAACCCGAAGCGGCCAGTCGATCTGACGAACGCCGGCAAGTACTTCTTCGAGGTGATCGACAAAGCCTCGGGGATGCCTGTGTATTCACGAGGGTTCGCATCGATCTTCGGGGAATGGGAGACGACGGAAGAGGCGCAGAAGATCAACCGCACGTATTCGGAGTCGCTGCGATTTCCGGCGGTGGACAAGCCGGTGCGTGTCGTCCTGCGCAAGCGTGATGCGACCAACGCGTTCAAGGACATCTGGAGCGTCGAGATCGATCCCGCCGACAAGTTCATCCAGAAGGGACAGGCTCGCGTCGACGCCGGGGCGTTGATCAAGCTGCACGAGAGAGGCGATCCCGCGACAAAGCTCGACCTGCTGATTCTGGGTGACGGTTACACGTCGGGTCAGCGGAGCAAGTTCGAGCGCGACGCGCAGCGGTTGCTGAAGGTGCTGTTCGCGGCCAGCCCCTTCAAGGAACGGGAGAACGACATCAACGTGTGGGGTCTGGTCCCCGCGTCGCCCGAGAGTGGTATCAGTCGGCCCTCACAGGGCATTCATCGGCGGACTCCGCTCGGGGCCACCTACGACGCATTCGACTCGGAACGGTACATCCTGACGTTCGAGAACCGCACGCTGCGCGACATCGCCGCTAACGCGCCGTACGACGTCATGGAGATCCTGACGAACACACAGACGTACGGCGGCGGGGGCATCTTCAATCTCTACAGCACCGTCGCGGCGGACAGCGCGTGGGCGCCGTACATCTTCGTGCACGAGTTCGGTCATCACCTGGCCGGTCTCGCCGACGAGTACTACACATCGCAGGTCGCGTACCTCCCCTCGCCGACGCGGATCGAGCCGTGGGAACCGAACGTGACGGCGCTGCTCGATCCCGCCAGGTTGAAGTGGAAGGACCTCGTCACGCCGGGGACGCCGATCCCCACCCCGTGGCCGAAGGAAGAGCAGGAAGCGTACGACGCGGACTACCAGAAGCGGCGGCAGGCGATCCGCGGGGCGAACCGTCCGGAAGCCGAGATGGACGCGCTCTTCCGGGAAGCGATGGCCCGGTCGACAGAAATCCTGGCGAAGTCGCCGTACGCCAAGAACGTCGGAGCGTTCGAAGGCGCGAACTACGAGGCGAAGGGGTACTACCGCCCGCAGGTGGACTGCATCATGTTCTCGCGCAACGTGAGCTGGTTCTGCGCCGTGTGCCGCCGCGCGCTGTCGAACATCCTCGATCTGTATTCGACGTAGCGCCACGCAAGAGCAAATCAACCACGAAGGTCACGAAGGCCACGAAGGCCCGCTAACCACCGGGCCTCGACGACACCCGGAATCTGCTTCGTGTCCTTCGTGCTTTTCGTGGTTCGTTGCCCTCAGTTCACGCCTTCGACTTTCAACTCGTACAAGGTCGGCCACAGCTTGCCGGTGACGAACAGGCGTTTGCCCTGGCCATCCCAGGCGATGCCGTTCAATACGTCGATCGGTTTGCCGGACGCGGGGCTTGGCATGATCCGGTCGAGGTCGACGTGGCCGGTGACCGCTCCGGTCTTCGGATCGATGCGGACGATACGCGGAGTCATCCAGATGTTGGCGAACACCGCGTCGCCGATCATCTCCAGCTCGTTGAGATCCTTGACGGGCAGGCCGGAGTCTCTCACGGTCACACGACCGGTTTCCTTGAGGCTCTGCCCATCGAGAAAGCGCAGGCTGGGCGTCCCGTCGCTCATGATCAGCCTGGCGCCATCCGTCGTCAGGCCCCAGCCTTCGCCCGGGTAGTCGAACGTCCCGACCTTCGCGAACGTGGTGAGGTCGTAGACAAATCCCATCTGCGCCTGCCACGTGAGCTGCACCAGACGCGACCCCGCCATCGCCAGGCCTTCCGCGAAATACGCGTCCGGCACATCGACCTTCTGCAGGACCTCACCGGTTTCGAGCCGCACCTTCCGCAGGCTCGAGAAGCCGTTGCGGCCGGTGCTCTCGTAGAGCACACCGTCGTGGAAGAGCAGGCCTTGAGTAAACGCCTCCGGGTCGTGGGGGTAGGTGCGGACGATGGAGTAGTCAAGGGAGGGGACGACCGCCGGGGACGTGGCGTCGGGCTGTGCGCGGCACGCACACAGGACGGGGGCGATCAGGATCAGGGCGATCGATGCAAACCTGGCGATCATTCGTCGCGATGGTAGCAGAGGCGTCTTCCGTCGCTGCGGTTGACCTGTCGTAGTACGATCCCGCCCTTGTCCAAGATCACCTCACTCCGAGAAGCCGTCCAGGAGCTCGTATCGGACGGCGACAGCCTTGCTCTCGAAGGATTCACGCATCTGATCCCGTTCGCCGCGGGGCACGAGATCATCCGCCAGCAGCGCCGCGACCTGACGGTGATGCGCATGACGCCAGACGTCATCTACGACCAGATGATTGGGGCCGGCTGCGTGGCGAAGCTGGTCTTCTCGTGGGGCGGCAACCCTGGCGTCGGGTCGCTGCATCGGCTGCGCGATGCCGTGGAAAACCAGTGGCCACGCCCGCTCGCGATCGAGGAGCACGCCCACGCCGGGATGGCGGCGGCGTACGCGGCCGGCGCCTCCGGCCTGCCGTTCGCCGTCCTGCGTGGCTATCTCGGCAGCGATCTTCCGAAGTTCAACACCAACATCAAGTTCATCGAGTGTCCGTTCACCGGCGAGCGGCTGGCGGCGATTCCGGCGAATCGACCCGACGTCGGCATCGTCCACGCCCAGAAGGCCGACCGGAAAGGCAACGTCCTGCTGTGGGGACTGGTCGGCGTACAGAAGGAAGCCGTTCTGGCGGCGAAGCGCTCGATCGTGACGGTGGAAGAGATCGTCGATCGACTCGAGGCGCCGCCGAACGCCGTCGTGATTCCGCACTGGGCGGTCGGCGCGGTGTGCGAAGTGAGAGGTGGCGCGTTCCCCTCGTACGCGCACGGCTACTACGCGCGGGCGAACGCGTTCTACAAGCAGTGGGACGACGTTTCGCGCGAGCGCGAGTCGTTCCAGGCCTGGATGCAGCGCCATGTGATGGAGACGAAGGATTTCGGAGAGTTTCGGCGGAGCCTGGAACAGGCCCCCGGCGAGCGTTCCGAGCGGAGCGGCGCTCATGCCTGACACGAGCTACACATCGGACGAGATGATGACGATCGCCGCGGCGCGCATGGTGCGCAACGGCGCGGTCCTGTTCGTCGGTATCGGGCTGCCGAGCGCGGCCGCCAACCTCGCCCTGCGAACGCACGCGCCGGATACGGTCCTGATCTACGAGTCGGGGTGCATCGGCTCGAAGCCGGACGTGCTGCCGCTGTCCATTGGCGACGGCGAGCTCGCGGAAACCGCTGACGCGGTCGTTCCGGTGGTCGAGATGTTCACCTATTGGCTGCAGGGCGGGAAGATCGATCTCGGCTTCCTCGGGGCCGCGCAGATCGACCGCTTCGCGAACATCAACACCACCGTGGTCGGCTCCTACTTGAAACCGAAGGTTCGCCTGCCGGGCGCCGGCGGAGCGCCTGAAATCGCCGCCTCGTGTGGCGAAGTGCTGATCACGCTGCGGCAGAACAAACGCGCGTTCGTCGAGAAGCTCGACTTCGTGACGTCAGCGGGCCACGTCACCGGCGGGCGGAGTCGCGAAGACCTGCGGTTTCCAGGCAAGGGACCGACCGCAGTCATCACCGACCTCGGCATCCTCACGCCAGACCCGGAAACGAAGGAACTGACGCTGACCAGCGTCCATCCCGGCATCACCGTCGACAAAGTCGTGGCGGAAACCGGCTGGCCGCTCAAGGTTGCACCAAGAGTGGCGACCACCGCGCCACCGACCGCGGAGGAGTTGTCAGTGCTGCGCGATCTGCAGGAGCGCACCGCCAAGGCTCACGCGGGGAACGCTTGACAGCAGGGTCACGACGTTAAACCACGAAGGGCACGAAGGACACGAAGCTGCAAATTCCTGAAGAAGAATTCTTCGTGTGCTTCGTGGACTTCGTGGTTCGGCTTTCGTGATGGTTGCCTACAATCCGGCGACAGGACCGACGTACGCGATCAGGCGGCCGGCGCAGATCGCGCCGAACCAGCAGATCAGCGATGCCCACGCCAGCCGCTTGGCCGCGGGCGTGACCGGTCGATTGTCGAGATCAGGATCGGCGAACACGTGCCTGCGGATCCGGATCAGCAGCGCCATGCCGAGGAAGATGAACACCAGCTTCACGTAGAAGTCAAAGTTCCGTGAATAGACGCTGGCGTCCTTCATGAAAATCGACACACCCGTGAAGGCGTTCACCCAGAACCCCCACATCATCACGGGATACATGCGCGCCAGCGGCTTGAGCGGCGTCTTCGGCCAGAGGCCGAGCAGCGCCATGCTGATAATCGTCGCCCCCCCCGCCACGATCGACATGCCGAGCGTGTGCGCGAACAGGTACATCGGGAACGCCCAGATGCTGTTCGACTCCCGCACCCATGTGCTGTAGGAGAGCTGTTCCACCCACATCATGAACTGAATCACTGCCGGTCACCCCTGTTCGCGTGGCGTTCGGTGCTGCGGTCGACGAGGTAGCCGACCACGCCCATGGCGACGGTGACCAGCACCACAATCGCAACGACGGTCAACGCAAGTGTCATGGCGCGTCGCGTCCTAGAAGGCGCTGCCGAGGAACGGCAGCATGCTGCCCCAGTACATGACGCCCACCCAGAAGAAGAGCGCCGTAAAGGCCACCAGCTGCGACATCGGCCGCGCCGGCGCTCCGGGCTCCATCGCCCAGCCTTTGTCGAAAAAGAAGTACAGCGTGTTGAACCCGGCGGCGACGATGAAGCCCAGCTTGCAGTACCAGGCGTATCCCTTCACGTACTGCCCGTAGGCAGCGGCGAAGAAGAGCATGCCGGTTATGGCGTTGATGCCGAAGCCGATCACCGCCCACGGCAGCAGCCGGTCCAGCGCTCCGAACGGGACTGTCTTGAGCACTCCGAGCGTGCGGAGGTTGATCAGCAGCAGGACGCCGATGATCATCGACAGCCCGACGAAGTGGAGCGTTTCGGCGATGATCCAGGCCGCCGGCGTGTCGCGCACGAAGTTGCCGACCACGCGTGCGAGCGGCTGCCCCTGGCCTTCCGCAATCTGTGTCACCCGGATCTCCGGGTGCCGGATTTCGCCGCCGAGCGCCGCCGCTCGTGACACCGTTGCGAACGCCACCAGCGAGAGCACCAGGATCAGGATGGCATTCCACCGCGGGAGGTGCAGAAGCCGGCGGTACTGATACAGCCCCAGCCACGCAAACCCGCCGGTGATGAACATCATCGTCAGGGACGCGAACGCCGCTCCCTCGTGCTCCTCGATCAGCGGCCTGGAGACCGCGGTATCGGCGCACGGATCGGCCAGTTCAGCGACGCAGATGGCCGTTTCGGCGGCGTTTCCCGACGCATACGTCGGGATCGTGATGATCGCGACACCGACGAAGATGACCAGCGCTGCCTGTTTCAGGTGGTCGCTCTTGGCATACAGCGCCGCGACGTACAACGTGAGCCCGATGATGAAGCCGATGGTGGGAAAGTGGTTGAGGAGCAGATGCAGATGTGTCGGTGACAGATCCATTGTGATCAGCAGCTCTGCGAATGGGTTATGGAACGGCGAGCCCGCGGAGTGTATCAACTCGACGCGGAAACTGAAAACTCAAAAGTACGCAAAGCGCCGCGGTGCGGGTAATATCCCGCGTCATGAAACCGGCCACGCTCGTCCTCGGCCTGGTCCTGCTCCTGGGAACGGCGGCACCCGTGTCCGCGCAGATTGATCTTTCCGGCGTCTGGGCCCCCCTTTTCCACGAGGATCAGCCCGAGCGGATCCCGGGCCCTGACATCGGCGACTACGCCGGCCTGCCGATCACCGATGCGGCGCGCGTGCGGGGAGAGACCTGGAGCGCGTCACTGCTGACCCTGCCGGAGCACCAGTGCAAGCCCCATCCCTCGACGTACGGATTCCGCGGCGTTGGCAACCTGCGGATCTCCAACACCATCGACGAGGCTACTCAGCAGCTCGTCTCGATTCGGACACATATCCAATGGCAGGAACAGGAGCGCGAGATCTTCATGGATGGCCGCGCCTCGCCGCCGGATTTCGCGGCTCACACCTGGCAGGGCTTTTCCCGCGGCCGCTGGGAGGGGTCTGTACTCGTCGTCGAGACGGATCACCTGAAGGCGGGCTGGGTCCGCCGCAACGGTTTGCCCCTCTCGGATCGGGCGCGAATGACCGAGCGATTCATTCGCCACGGCAGTGTCCTCACTCACGTCTCCATCGTCGAAGACCCGTACTACCTCAGTGAGCCGCTGATCAAGACCAACGGCTTTCAGCTGACGACGGATCTCACGATGGCGCCGTACCCATGCGAGTCGGTCATCGAGGTACCACGCGCCGACGGCGACGTGCCACACATCCTGCCCGGTCAGAACACTTACTGGGACGACTACGCGAAGAAGTATCACCTGCCGGTCGAGGCGACCCGTGGCGGAGCGGCGACAGCGCTCCCGGAGTTCATGAAGAAGTACCCGAACCCAGGCAGCCCCGGCACCGCAGGGGGGGCGATGAGGCGGCTGACCGTCGCGACCGTCATCGTCGCGTGCGTCGCCGGAGCGCACACGCAAAGCGCCGTCCGCTCGCTCCACGTGCAGGGCAACGTGTGGATGCTGCACAGCGACGTCGTCAATGCGGCGGTGCAAATCGGTGACGACGGTGTCCTGGTGGTGGACACGATGGACGCCACGCTGGCCGATCCCCTGCTTGCCGAGATCTCGAGACTGGCTCCGGGCAAGCCGATTCGTATCATCGTCAACACGCACATACACCCGGATCACACGGGGGGGAATGCCAAGGTGGCCGCCGCCGGCAGCAGCGTCATCGGCGGCAACGCGGTGGCACAAATCGGACAGGCAGCCGCGAATCGGGCGCAGGTCTACGCACATGAGAACGTGGAGGCGCGGATGGCCCAGACAAGCCCCGGTCAGGCGGCGACGCCGACCGAGCTCTGGCCCTCGGATACCTTCACCGAACTGCAGCACGACATCTATTTCAACGGCGAAGGCATTGAGCTGTTGCATCAGCCGGAGGCGCACACGGATGGCGACACGATGGTCTACTTCCGCAAGTCCGACGTCCTCGTCGCCGGTGACATCTATACCAACGAGCGCTTTCCGATGGTCGACTTCGACAACGGCGGCAGCCTGACCGGCATCGTCACCGCGCTGAATACGATCATCAGGATCACGATCCCGCGGGAGAAGCAGGAAGGCGGCACCTACGTCATTCCAGGACACGGCCGCCTTGCCGACGAAGCTGACATCGTCGAGTACCGCGACATGACCACGATCCTGCGCGACCGCGTGGCCGACGCGGTCAAGCGCCGCATGACGCTCGACCAGATCAAGGCGGCGCAAGTGGCGCGCGACTATGACGGCCGCTACGGCGCGAAAGCGGGGTGGAGCACGGATCACTTCATCGAGGCGGCCTACCGGAGCGTCGCGCCGAAGCCGGCAGCATCCTCGCCCGGCGGACCTGAGAAGGGCCGACCCTCGCCGGCAGGCGGTCGTACCGGGGACGGGCGATGATGCGGCGTACGCTGTTCTGCTCGCTGCTTATAACGTCCTTCGTGTCAGTTGTCCTGCTCGGACAAGCGGGTGGCGCCGGCCAGGCGGCACCCGCAAACGCCCAGGCTGCTGCTCCGATCGACTTGACCGGCTACTGGGTGTCGATCGTGAACGAGGACTGGCGATGGCGGATGGTCACGCCGCCAAAGGGCGACTTTCCAGGGCTACCACTGAACCGTGATGGTCAGCGGGCCGCGAACGAATGGGATCCCGCGACTGACGGGTCGTGCCTGGCCTACGGTGCCGGCGGCGTCATGCGGATTCCCGGGCGCTTTCACATCACCTGGGAGAACGACAGCACGCTGAGAATCGATACCGACGCCGGCCAGCAGATGCGGCGCCTGCATTTTGGGACGACAGCGGTGCCTTCTGGCGAGCGCTCGCTTCAGGGATTTTCGCGCGCTGAGTGGGAGCGGACTGGCGGCGGCCGCGGCGCCCCGGGCGGCGGCGCGGTTGGCGCCGGAGCCGGGAGTCGCGGCGGCGATCTGAAGGTCACGACGACGAACCTGAGCGGCGGGTGGGTCAGGAAGAACGGCGTGCCCTACAGCGACCAGGCCACCCTGACGGAATACTTCGATCGGTTTGCCGCGCCTGGCGGCGAAGAGTGGCTGGTGGTGACGACGATCCTGAGCGATCCGCGCTACTGGACCGCCGACTTCATCACGAGCACGCATTTCCGGCGGGAACCCGACGGCTCGAAATGGGACCCGGTGGCGTGTCGGACAAATTAGAAGTTAGAAGTTAAAAGTGGAAAGTGGAAAGTGGAAAGTGGAAAGTAAGTGGTCCACTTTTAACTTTCCACTTTCCACTTTACTGACTTTTGACTTCGGGATTACTGTCCCACCGCCTGAATCTGAATACTGATCTTCACCTCGTCTCCGACCAGGAACCCGCCCGTCTCGAGCGCCGCGTTCCACGACAGGCCGAAGTCCTTGCGGTTGATTGTGCTCTCGGCTTCGAACCCGATCCGCTCGTTGCCCCAGGGATCCTTCGCCTTGCCGAGATGCGCGACCGGCAGCACGATCTCTCGCGTGACGCCGTGCATCGTCAGATCGCCGGTGACGTCGTAGGTTTCGCTGCCGCGCTTGGCGATCCGTTTGCTGACGAAGGTGATCTGGGGAAACTTGTCGATGTCGAAGAAATCAGCACTGCGAAGGTGCTTGTCGCGATCCGCCTCCGCCGTGTCGATGCTGGTCGCGGTGATGGTGAAGTGAACCGATGACTGCTCGGGATTCGCTTCATTGAACTCGATCGCGCCTTCGAAATCGGTGAAGCGGCCGCGCACCTTGGTGACGAGATGGCGCACCTGGAAGATGGCTTCTGAGTGGGATTTGTCGATCTTGTAGGTTCGCGTTGCGGTCGTCGTCGTCACTGGTCTCTCCCGTGTTGAAGATGCAGAGTCGTTGAAGGTACCACAGATGGCCGACATCGGTGAGTAGACGCTGTCTCGTCTCGAGCGCGTCATTTACGGATGCGGACAGATTGCTGTGCTAGGCGGCGAACTCGATCGCCTCCAGCGCAGCCGTGCGATTGTCGCCGCTGGCAAAACGCCTAGCGGAACACTTGCCACGGTTTGCCTCCGCGCCATACGGACTCGCACTGCCGTGTGGCGCGCATCACGAAGCACCACGCCACGCCACGGGCACGACACCAGCCGAGCGCTGTGGTTAAGTCTTCTTCGTGTTCCTCGCGTCCTTCGTGGTTGATCGTCCCGCCTGCGGCCGGTTACCGGTGTACGCGTGTTCGAGCAGTTCGCGGATCGCGCCGCGCTCGAGCGGCCGGGGGTTCGGATACACATTCTGCACCGCGAGATCGGCGGCGCGGTCGAGGCCGGTGCGCGGCATGCCGAGTGCGGCCAGCGATGTCTTCGTGCCGAGGCTGGCCGCAAGGTCGTACACACCTTGCGCCGTGTCCGACACGCCCAGCGCCGCCGCGGCGCGACGCATCGCGTCGGATGCGAAGTCGCGGTTGTAGGCGACCGCGTGCGGCAGGATTACGGTGTGCACTTCCGCATGCGGCAGGTTGAAGGTGCCCCCCAACGTGTGACACAGCTTGTGATGCAGACCCATCGCCACGCTGCCGAGCACGACCCCGGCAAGCCATGCCCCGTACAGCGCGTCGCTTCGGCCGTCGATATTCACCGGATCGCGGACGACCACCGGCAGCGAGCGGGCGAGGGCGCGGATGCTCTCCTCCGCCATCAGCATCGTGATCGGATTCGTGTCGTGTGCGTAGAGCCCCTCGATACTGTGCGCGAGCGCGTTGATGCCGGAGGGGCCCGAGACCTCCGGCGGAAGCGACAGGGTCAGTTCGGGGTCGTAGATAACGACACGCGGCAGAACCTTCCGATCGCGCCCCGTTTTTTTCACTGACCCTTCCGTCATGCCGTAGATGGGCGTCATCTCCGACCCAGCGTACGTGGTCGGAATGGCGACGACGGGAATCCCGCTCTCGAGCGCAATCAGCTTGCCGGTGCCGGTGGTGGTTCCGCCGCCGATGGTCACGCAGCAGTCGGCGGCGACATCGCGGGCGCAGTCGCGCGCCGCCTGTATCGTTTCGACGGGATGGTGCATCACCGCGTCGTCGAAGATGCCGACGGCGAGATCGCCCAGCTTGATCGCCGCATCCTGCGCCAGTTCGACCTCCGCCTCGGTACAGACGATCAGCACGCGCGTGCCGCCGAGGCGTTCGACCTCCTCGCGGAGCCGCCCGAACGCACCCGTACCGAAAATCACGCGATACGCCGGCTGGTCGAAGAGGAAGCTGCGCATCACTCCACAAGGTTCAATGCGGAATACCGAAATGCTACCGACAAAATGCTGTGCCGTTGGTCGTCGTCGCACCCGCGTGCGCGCGTCGGTTCATCATGGCGTCGGGCCCTTTGCATTTTGCATTGTTCCTGCTACTGTTGCGCGCCCAGCCGGGCGGGGCCTGCACGTCCCGCGCATCCGGCTGGCGTTGTTCAGCCTGCCCGAGCACAGGGCGTATCAGACTCGGCCGCGGACCGTGGAGGTTCGCGATACATCGGAGAACGGGAGACGCATGGCCACACCCTCACCAGCAAACATGCGCGGCGACTCGTGGGACACCTCGTACGAATTCAAGATCATCCTCATTCTCAGCATTGCGTTCGGCCTCGTCGGCCTCGATCGGTTCATCCTGCCGGTGCTCTTCCCCAGCATGATGGGCGAGCTGAAATTGACCTACGAGGATCTCGGTAATCTCGTCGGGATTCTCGCGGTCGCCTGGGGCATCGCGGCGTTTGGCATGGGCTACATGTCCGATCGCCTGGGACGTCGCAAGGTACTGATCCCGGCCGTCGTCACATTCTCGCTGTTGTCAGCCCTCAGCGGTATGGCCACGGGTCTTCTCAGCCTGCTAATCATCCGCGCGGTCATGGGCATCGCCGAAGGACCGGTGGCTTCCACTGGCGTGGCGGTCGCAGTCGAAGCGTCGCATCCGAAGCGTCGCGGCCTGAACAACGGCGTGTTCCAGTGCATGATTTCTTTGTTCGGACTGGCGCTGGGTCCGCTGATTGCCACGCAGCTCCTGCAGGTGACGGGGTGGCGCAACGTGTTCATGCTGGTTGGCATCCCGGGGTTGCTCGTTGCAGTCGTGATGTTCTTTGTTGTCAGAGAGCCAGCCACACTCAGGAACGCGAGTGGCGCGCCGGTGCGGCGACCTTCGTTTGGCGAGCTGTTCGCCCATCGGAACGTCCCTCTCGCGATGCTGACGCTGATGTGTGCGATGACCGGCATCTTCGTCCAGGCCGCGATGATGCCGAACTACCTGCAGGATTACCTGAAGCTCTCCACCGCTGACATGGGCTTCGTCACCTCGGCGATCGGGTTCGGCGGCTGCATCGGCCAGTTCGGCTTGCCGGCGATCTCGGACATCATCGGCCGCAAGCCGGCCACGCTGCTGTCGTTCATCGTGGCGGCCATCTTCCTGTACCTGTTCGCGCAAACCGGGGCAGAGAGCCTGACCATGCTGTTCGGCTTGTTGTTCGTGGCGGCATTGTTCAATTTCGCCGCGCTTGCGATCCTGGCCGGCCCGGTAGCTGCCGAAGCCGCCCCGATCGGCATGGTGGCGTCGGTGGCCGGGCTCGTCATCGGCGCCGGCGAGGTCTTTGGTGGTGGCGTTGCTCCGGCCATCGCCGGACGCATCGCGCAGGCCACCGGCATCCAGAACACGCTGATGTTTGCGATCGGCGGCCAGGTCCTCGGCATCGTCCTCAGTCTGATGCTGAAGGAAACGGCCCCGCGAAAAGTGGGCGATACGCTCGCCAGCGCGCCCGCTGTGGCGCGCTAACGCACAGGAACTCCCAAGCCCCAACGTCTATCGCTTCCCCAATTCCCAAACGAATCCGTTACGGACGTCTGGAATTGGGGAAGCGTCAGTCGTTGCGCGTGGCAAGCCTCACTGTTGGGAGTTGGGCCCGCGTCAGTCGTTGGGTGTTGGGAGTTATCAGGCCATCTCCCGCTTCATAATCGCGCTGACGTCGGTCGGCGCGATCAGGTCCGATGACGTCCACCCGTCCAGGTTGTATTCGGCCATGCACTGTTCGGCAAACCCCTTGTAGCGCTTCGCCGCACCGGTGAGCTCCGCCACCATCAGCGTCTCGAAACGGATGCTCTCGTGGTTGCCGAAGTAGTTCCGTTCATAGAGCTCGTGGCGGCCGCCGAACTCGGTGCCGATCGCGTCCCACAGCAGCTTCATCAGCTTGACGCGATCTTCGGCGGAATAGCCGTTCGAGCCGCGCACGAATTGATCGAGATACGGCCGCAGTTCCGGTACCTTGAAATCAAGCGCGCTCGACGGCAGGTAAATCAGGGCGCTGGCCAGCGTGTTCTCGATGATCTCCTTGATCTTCGGGTACGCCGTGCTCGCCATCACGCGGTAGGCAAGGCCGTAGTCCAGGTTTGGCAGGACGAAGTCGTTCACCCACTTGCTTGGTGTCCGCGCCATCGCATCCGTAAGGCCCCAGAACAGGTTGCGCCAGGCGAGCACTTCGCCCACCTGCGCCTGCACGCCGCGGAATTCCTTTGCGCCAGTCGCCTCGACGGCTTTCAGCAGGAGCCCGGCCAGGAAGTCCATCTTCACGGCCAGCCGGGTGCAGCCCTGGAACATGAATCGTGGCAGGAAGCCTGAGCGTGGAAAGAAGTTGTTGACCTTTTCGATGTCGCCGTACGCGAAGACGTTCTCCCACGGCACCAGCACGTTGTCGAAGATGAGGATCGAATCGTTCTCGTCCATGCGGCTGGACAGCGGGTAGTCGAACGGTGTGCCCATCGTCGCCGCCGTCATCTCGTACGACGGCCGGCAGAGCAGCTTCACGCCGGGCGCACCCGTCGGCACGATGCAGACGAAGGCGAACGGCTTCGTCTTGATCGGCAGCGCCCCGTTGTTGGCGATGAAGTTGAAGTGGGTGAGCGATGAGGTGGTGGCGACGACCTTGGCGCCGCTGACGACGAGGCCGGCGTCGGTCTCGCGCTCCACGTGCATGTAGACGTCCTTCACCTCGTCGAGCGGCTTGTCGCGGTCCACCGGCGGGTTGACGATCGCGTGGTTGACAAAGGCCACCTCCTCCTGCACGCGCGCATACCAGCGGCGGGCGTTCTCGTCGTACGGTTCGTAAAAACCGGAGTTGGCGCCCAACGTCGCGAGGAACGCGGCTTTGTAGTCGGGGCTGCGGCCGATCCACCCGTAGGAGGAGCGCGCCCACTCGGCGATCGCGTCGCGTGATGCGACGAGCTCTTCGACGTTGCGTGGCGGCCGGTAGAAGCGATGCGTGAAGCCGCCGCTTCCCGTGTCCGTCTCCGTCGTCAGCACACCCTGTCGCGCCGGATCGTGCAGCGCGTCGTACAGCCGCGCGATCATGCGGGCCGTGTTGCGAAACGCCGGATGGGTCGTGACGTCCTTGACGCGCTCGCCGTAGATCCAGACCTCACGTCCGTCGCGCAGGCTTTCCAGGAATTCGGCGCCCGTAAACGGGCGGGTCCGGCCGGTGCTGTAAGTCGTCACGCGCATCCTCCGCGAAGGTGGGCCGGGGCTTGGGCGCCCCGCTGAAATGGGTGTTCTACCACGAGTCATCCACGATTCAGGATTCGCGATTCACGATTCACCAAAGTGGAATGCAGATAGGCGGAGCCCGGCGAAGGTCTTGTTATAGGCCAGGCGGGCAGCGTCCTGGTCTGCTGCACCTGTGGCCACCATGAGCGGAATCAGGTGCTCCTCGCGTGGATGGGCCAGCCGGGCGGCCGGCGCGGACGACCAGTGCGTCAAGGCATCAGCCCGCGCCGTCGGCTCGAGCGCCATCGCGTCGCGCAACCAGGCGTCGAACGTCTCGGCGATCGGAGCGGACCGCGGATCGCGGAAGATGCGCAGGTTGTGGAAGGTCATGCCGCTGCCGATGATGAAGATGTCGTCGTCGCGCAGCGGCATCAGCGCGCGTCCGAGGGCCAGGTGCGACGCGGGATCGAGCCCTTCGATCAGCGAGAGCTGGACGACCGGCACGTCGGCCTCAGGATAGGCCAACTTGAGTGGCACGAAGGTGCCATGGTCGTACCCGCGCCCCGCATCCTCGCCGGTTTCGAACCCGGACTGCCGGAGCAGCGACTCCACGTGGCGGGCGAGCTCGGGATCGCCGGGCGCCGGCCAGGTGATGCGGTAGGACTCCGGCGGGAAGCCGTAATAGTCGTACAGCATCGGCGGGCGCGGAGACGTCATCAGCGACGGGACTCGGGCCTCCCAGTGCGCGGAGATTACGAGCAAGGCACGCGGCCGGCGCGGGGCGACCGTCGGCACCGCGCGCAGATACGCCTTGAGATCCTCGACGTCCTCAGGGGGGAAGCCGGTGTCGACGAACGGCCACGGGCCGCCGCCATGCGGGATGAAGACAACAGGCATGCGCATGGGAACAGCGTAATTGGGGTCGGAGGTCATTCAAAGCGGACACGTAGTACCCTGACCGCCGGTCTGGGAGGTCTCATGCTCGAGGGTGTGGATCGGCTGGTCGATCTCGTCGGCGCGCGGACGTGCGCATTGCAGGGCGCATCGCCAGATGAAGTGGCCAGAGCTGTTACGCGAGGGGATGTTGAACGGCTGGCGGGGACGGATGGCCATTTCGCCGCGACGGGACGCGAGGGCATAACCGTTCGGATGGCCAGATCGATCGGCCTGCCGCTGCGGTACTTCGTTGCGAAGATGTACCACGGGCCGTTCCTGATCGTTTCGGACCGCATGGACCGCATGTTCGACTGGTGTCAGCAGGAACGAATCGGCTGGCAGTTCGATCCCTACTACACGCGGATGGTGCCGGCACATTATCTGCTCGAGATCGATCAGGTCGGGTGCCCCGATCCTGCACCACGCTACCGCCGCTTCTTCAATCCACCGATCGCGACCGGGACACCTGATCTGGCGGAGGCAGGCGCCGTCTATGTGCGTGCGGCGTACGAGGCGCTGCGCGGGTGGCTCGCGCCGATTCCGGGCGGCGAGCCGATCGCCGTGGCATTTTCCGGTGGAGTCGACAGCACGGCCGTGTTTCTGCTGGCGCGTCACGCGCTCGAGGAGCTCGGACGGAGCCCACAGGACGTCCGCGCGTTCTCGCTCGACCTCGGCGGCGGAGCGGATGCGATCCAGGCGCGTGAGACGTTGCGCCTGCTCGGCTGCGAGTCGCAATGGGAGCCGATCGAGGCGTCTCCGGATGATGTCGATCTCGAGGAGGCGATTCGCGTCATCGAGGACTACCACCCGCTCGATGTCGAATGCGCCGCGGCGTCGCTGGTGCTGCTGCGCCGGTTGCGGACCCGTTACCCGATGCTCCGCTACCTGCTGGACGGCGATGGCGGCGACGAGAATCTGAAGTCATACCCGCTGGAGGACTCGGACTTGACGCTGTCGAGCATCCTTCGCAACCCGCTTCTCTACCAGGAAGGGTGGGGTGTGGATGCGATCAAACACAGCCTCGTGCACTCCGGGGGATTGTCGCGTGGGTATGTCCGCACGTACGCACCGGCAGCCGCGACCGGGTTCGAGGCGTTCTCACCGTTCACGGTGAGAACCGCGATCGCCGCCGCCGCGGCTATCCCCTTCGAGCAGGTCCTTGGCGGTAGCGTCGAGCGTCTCTACACGCTGAAGCAGGATGTCGTACGGGCCGGGGTTCTGGCGGTCACCGGGATCGAGATGCCCGTCAACCCGAAGCGGCGGTTCCAGGATGGCGCGCTCGCGACCCCGCGGACGCGCGTGGCGAAGGCCTGGTGTCGTCGCGTCTTCAACCGGATCTGGGAGGAGCGGCTGCGCGCCGCCAACGACAACCTTGGCGACCGCCGCTCCGGCAACGAGATCGAGGTGCGGGCGTAAAAACCAGACCGGGTCTGGTTTTTCGCCCGAAAAACCAGACCCGGTCTAATTTCTGGATCGCGGAAACTGCGTACCGACTTGTTCACTGACCAGCAGATTGTGGCCCTCCGCGGACCGAAGGCCGTGCTCGATCCGCAGCGCGCCTACGCCGCGACCTGGGAAGAGGAGCGCGACAGCTCCGGCGCGCTTGTGCCGACGGCGGCCATCTTCCTGACCAACCGGGAGTGCCCTTTCCGCTGCGTCATGTGCGACCTCTGGGTCAACACGCTCGACGACGTGATCGCGGAAGGAGTGATCCCCGGTCAGATTCGGGACGCGCTCGCGGGGCTGCCGCCGGTTCGTCAGGTGAAGCTGTACAACGCGGGCAGCTTCTTCGACTCGCAAGCCATTCCCCCGGCAGACGATGACGCGATTGCGACAGTCGTCACAGCGTTCGACCGCGTGATCGTCGAGTCGCATCCCGCCTACCTGCGCGGGCCGTATGGGGAGCGTTGTCTGGCCTTTCGACACCGGCTCCGTGGCCGCCTCGAAGTGGCGATCGGACTGGAGACCGCGCATGCCGCCATCCTCGATCGCCTCAACAAGCGGATGACGCTCGACGACTTCTACCGGGCCGCCGGGTTTCTCCGCGAGCGCGACATCGACGTGCGGGCGTTCATCCTGCTGCAGCCGCCGTTCATGCGCGCCGACGAGGCGGTGGAGTGGGGCTGCCGCTCCATCGACGCGGCCTTCGATGCCGGGGCGACGGTCTGTTCTGTCATTCCGACCCGCGGCGGCAACGGCGTCATGGAAGCGATTGCCGCGGAAGCTCCGGGGCTCGCCGCGTTCGAATCCGTCGTGGAATACGGCGTCGTCATCGGACAGGGCCGCGTATTCGCCGACCTGTGGGACATCGAGCGTTTCTTCACCTGCCACTGTTCCGCGCACCGCGCGGAGCGTCTGCGCTTCATCAACCGGACCCAGCGCATTCCTGCGCCCATCGTGTGTGACTGCGCCGCTCGAGGCTGACCTCGCGATCATCGGCTCTGGATTCGGCGGCTCGCTGCTCGCGATGGTCGCCCGTCGTCTCGGCCTGCGCGTCGCCCTGCTCGAGCGGGGCACGCATCCGCGCTTCGCCATCGGCGAATCGGCGTCGCCGCTGGCTGGTGTTGTCATCGAGCAGCTCGCGCGTCGCTACGATTTGCCGCAACTCGCGCCGCTGGCGACGTACGGGTCCTGGCGGCGCCACTACCCGCACGTCGACTGCGGTCTGAAGCGCGGGTTCACGTATTACAAGCACCAGGACGGCCGGCGCTTCGCCGCTCGCGCAGATCGCCGCAACGAGCTGCTGGTTGCGGCGAGTCCGGACGACGAGGTGTCCGACACGCACTGGCTCCGCGCGGATGTCGATCAGTTCCTGGCGCAGGAAGCGGTCTCTCTGGGCGCGGAGTACCTGGATCAGCTCGATCTCGATGGGATCGAGTGGCGCGCCGCGCACGCGATGCTCAGTGGAACGCGGCGCGGCGTCCAGCATCGGATTCGAGCGCGATTCGTCGTCGACGCCAGCGGCCCGCGCGGCTTTCTGAGTCGTGCGCTCAGCCTGGAGGCGGGCGGCTTTGGCTCCCCTGGGACACAGGCGCTCTACTCGCACTTCACCGGCGTCGTCCGGTGTGCGGATATGCCGGATTTCAGGAACGCGGAAACGCCTCCGTATCCCGTTGATGCAGCGGCGGTGCACCACGTGTTCGATGGCGGCTGGATGTGGGTGCTGCGCTTCGACAACGGCGTAACCAGCGCGGGCGTCGCGCTGACTGATGCGCTGGCGGCCGACCTGCGCCTGGCGGACGGCGAGCCCGCCTGGCACCGGTTGCTGGCGCGTTATCCGAGCGTCGCCGCCCAGTTTGCCGACGCCCGGCCGATCCGCGCGTTCACCTGGATGCCGCGCCTGGCGTGGCGCGCCTCCAGTGCCGCTGGCGATCGATGGGCCTTGCTGCCCTCTGCCGCCGCATTCGTGGATCCGCTGTTCTCCACCGGCATCCCGCTGACGCTGCTGGGAATCGAACGTGTGGCGCGGCGATTGCGCTCGGAGATCGCTCCTGACGGGCAGACGGCGCTCGCGTCGCCTCGCGCGGGTAGCGAGCCACGCGTCGCCCTCGACTATTCGCGCATCACCCTGGCCGAAGCGGACCACGTGGCGCGGTTCATCGCCGGTTGTTACAACGCGTTCCCGCGCTTCGACGACTTCAGCGCATGGTCGATGTTCTACTTCGCTGCCGCCAGCTTCAGCGAGATGTCGCGCCGGTTGCACGGCGACGCGTGGTCGCGCGGCTTTCTGTTCGCGAACGATGATCGTTTCGTTCGCCAGATGCACGCGTGTTCACCGATCGGCGGGGCTGAAGCCCCGCCCTACGACAGGCCACCCTTCGACAGGGCACCCTGCGACGGGCTCGTTGGTGGCGCGAACAGCGGGCGCGGCGACAGTCTTGCCGCGCGCGTGGCGGCGGCGATCGAACCGGTCAACATCGCCGGCCTGGCCGATCGGGAGAAGCGCAACTGGTATGGCGTGGATCCAGACGACGCGGTCAGAGCGGCGCACAAGCTGAACGCCGATGCCGACGCTATACGGCGATTGTTCGCTGTCACGAATTCATAACCACGAAGGACACGAAGGTCACGAAGGTCACGAAGAACAGCCGCTCCAGCAATCGTTCTCACGTCGTTTGCGTAGCTGGGGCAGTGATTGCCTGGGTGCCCTTCGTGTGCTTCGTGTCCTTCGTGGTTGATCTTCCGTCTTCGTGACCGTCGTCTTTCGTCGTGCCGTCGTGGTTGCTCTTACGCAGGGCTCAGGACGAAGTCGAACTCCGCGGTGACGTACGGTGGGGTGACGCCGGCACGTGTGCCGAGCTCTTCCTGCGACGAGCGCTCCACGAAATCGACCTTCAGCGAATCCTTCACCGCGAACACGGTGTCCGAGTCCAGATACTCGCCGCTCTTGTCGAAGATGTGCGTGACCAGCGGCTGATACCCTGGGGCGGTGATCATGAAATGGACGTGCCCCGGACGGTACGGATGGCGGTCGGTCGCTCGCAGCATGTCACCGACCGGACCATCGGTTGGCACCGGGTACCACTTGGGTCGTGTCGTCCGCACCAGGTAGCGGCCGTCCGCATCGGTGCGGTACACGCCCCGCATCCCGAGTTCTTCGCCATCGCCCATCTGAGAGTCGTAGAACCCTTCGGAAGTGGCCTGCCAGCAGTCGAGAACGGCGCCCGCGACTGGTTTGCCGGCGGTGTCGATGACGCGGCCGGTAATCAAGAGCGGCGTGCCGGCGCGATCGATTGTGGCCATGTTGCCACCTGGCGGCAGTTCTTCCGCGCCAGGCCGGTAGAACGGACCGAGCACCGTCGTCTCCGTCGCGCTACCGGGGAACTGGTGGTTGATCTTGTCGACGAGGATCGACAGGCCCAGCGTGTCGGACAGCAGGATGAACTCCTGCCGGTTGCCGGTGCACTTCTTTCCGACCGCGGTCAGGAACTCGATGCCGGCGAACCATTCCTTGTCGGTGAGTTGCACCTCGCGCGCAAATGCGTGGAGATGCTTCACCAGGCTCTGCATGATCTCGCGTAGCCGCGCGTCGCTCGTGACGTCGAACCGACGCCGGACCTCGTCAGTGATTTCGTCTTCGGTCTTCACCCGCGTTTCAGCTGTCATCGTCATGGGCGAAGTTTACTCCTGCGGGGCGGTAAAGAAGTCGTATGGACTATGTGCCGGCTAACGCTGCCGCCGGCACGGTGACCGGCGTGCACTTGCCGTCCGACTGGCGCTTGCCGGCGCGGGAATGGATCAGCGACAACAAGCCGGAGGCAGCAGGCGTGAGATAGCGCCCGCGCAGCGTGATCAACCCGATCGAAACCGACAGCGGCGGGTCGGCGAGGAGCATCGGCTGAAACCCTTCGCCCCATTGAATGGGCGGCAGGCACCCTTCGGGGAGCACGCCGATGCCGACGCCGGCGCAGACGTGATGCAGGACGCTCAGCAGTCGATCGACGGTAACCACGTAGTGCAGGTTGAAACCCGAGGCGACCGCGGCGCCGTCCACGAGGCGACGGAGGAAGCTTTCCGATGGGCCGCATACGAGCGGTTCGTCGCGCAACTCCCGCAGGGAAATCTTGCTGCGCTTGGATAACGCCAGAGGGTGCGAGCCGGGCACGACCGCATAGAGCGATTCCTTGCGGAGGTGTGTGCTCTCCATCAGGTCCGGCACCGAGTTCACATAACCGATTCCGAAGTCGGCAACGCCGCTCCGTACGTCCTCGAGGATGTCGAACTGGCGGCCCTCGCGTATCCGAACCTCGACCAGCGGCCGCGTCTGACGGTATTCGCGCACGAAGTGAGGCGCCGGGTTGACCGCGAAGGCTGAGTAGGTCGACACCGTCACGCGCCCGCGCTGTTCCCGTGTCACTTCGTCCAGGTTACGGACGGTCAGTTGCAGGTCATCCAGCATCCGTTCGGCGACGGCCACGAACTCACGCCCCGCTGGAGTGATTTCGACGCGCCGGGTGTTGCGGGCGAACAGCGTCACGCCGAGCACACGCTCGACGCGTTTCACGGTCCGCGTCAGCGCTGGTTGCGACGTCTTGAGATGGGCCGCCGCTGCCACGAAGCTTCCATACTCCGCCAGCGTCACCACAGTCAGGAGTTCTTTCGCTCGAATATCAGGAACGTCAGCTCGATGCATGCGGGCTCACCTATGCTTGGCGCGCAATTCTAGCGGCAAAATTTCGTCTTGTTGCAATAAAAGTGGGGGCTGGCAGCCGGTCCTGCGATCCAGTAATGTTCACGTCCGCAGTCCGGCCGGTTGGTCGGTCCGCCTGCGCCCTTCCTTCAGACCGGTTCTGCTCGGCGATGGCCGGACACGGGCGGGGCGCGAACAACGGGAGGCGCAATGTCAGGTTTGATCAAGGGGCTTCACCACATCACACTGTGTGCGTCAGGAGCCCAGGAAGATGTCGATTTCTGTACTCAAGTGATGGGCCAGCGCCTGATTAAGCAAACGGTGCTGTTCGACGGCCGCTACGCGCACTACCACTTCTATTACGCGAACGCGAACGCTGAAGTTGGCTCGGTGATGACGACGTTCCCGTACAAGCGCGTGCCGGGGCGTCCGGGGTCGGGCCAGATCCAGTCCACGGTGTACAGCGTGCCGGCGGGGACGCTGACGTTCTGGGTCGACCATCTGAAGCGTCACAACATCGAGAACAGCGGCGCCCAGGAACGCTTTGGCCGCAAGTTCGTCCGCTTCCGCCATCCCTCCGGTCTGTTGTTCGAGATGCTCGAGGAGCCGTCCGACGCGCGCAGTGGCTGGACGACGCAGGAAATCAGCACGGACGTCTCCTCGCGCGGGTTCTACGGGATCGTGCTGTCGGTGCGCGAGTACGCCGAACAGGAACGGTTCCTGACCGAGGCGCTCGGGTTCAAGAAGGCAGGTCAGGAAGGGCCCTACCATCAGTACGAGGTCAACGGCGGCGGAGCGTCGCGCACGGTCATCCTGCATCACGAGCCGGATCGGAATCAGGGCAGCTGGGGCTTCGGTGCCGGATGTGGTCACCACATGGCGCTCGAAGTGGAGAGCGACGAGAAGCTCGCGGAACAGAAAGGGCTGTACGAAGAGCTCGGCTACACCGACTGTTCCGAGATCAAGGATCGCAACTACTTCCACTCAATCTACTGCCGTGCGCCGGGCGGTATCCTGACGGAGTGCGCGGCCACCGCCGAGGGTGGATTTGCGCGCGACGAACCGTGGGAAGAACTCGGGATGAACCTGCTGCTGCCTCCCTGGTTCGAGCATCAGCGCGCCGAGATCATCAAGATGCTCGAGCCGATCACGGTGCCTGAGGAGAATATCCCCGCGGCGGCCCGGATCAGCACCAGGCAGGCGGCGCCCGGGCTGTCGGAAGCGGCGGCGGAAGCGGCTCGCAAGGCGGCCGAGCGGACCGCACAGTACGAAGGCGTGTCGAGGCGCACCTCTGCCGACTTCGTCGCCGACGACAAGACGAAGCAGTGAACCTGGCTGAAACCGGCCCGTCGCGCGCGGAGGCGCAACGGGCCGGCCTGCTCCTGCACGGCCGGGAGCGACTGCCTGAAGAAATGCTCGACATTGCGGATCGCCTGAACATCGATCGGTTCAGGTGGGTGGCGCCGGCCGCTGATGGTGGCACCTGGTATCCGTACCGGTTCACGGATCCCTTTGCTGTCAACGAGGCTTCTGTCGACGACGCAATGGCCGCCTGTGAGGCGGCATTCGTGGAGATGCGGGACGGCGGACGACTGACGCCGGCGCATCTCGCGATTGTCGGTTTTTCACAGGGCGCGTGCATCGCATCGGAATACGTGTTGCGGAATCCCGGCTGCTGTTCCGTGCTGGTGATGTTCACCGGCGGGCTCATCGGCTACGACATCAGGCGGTGGCTCGTCTCGGGCGTGCGGCTGGACGGCCTGTCCGTGTTCTTGACCGGCAGCGACGTCGATGAGTGGATCCCTGAATCGCGGACGCGGCTGACCGAGACGATTCTTTCCGCGCTGGGCGCGGATGTGCGGATGCGCCTTTACGCGGGACGGCCGCACATCGTCAGCCGCGAGGAGATCGACGAAGCGCGCGCGCTGCTGGAGAGCCTGTAATGAAACGCCGGCGGGTTGGCGTAATGGTGGGAGAGACGACAGCCGTTGGGGATTATCCTTTTGGGAAACTCCTAGGGGACAAATGAGTATTCGCATGCATTGCGTCGCCGCGCTGGTCACGGCGCTGCTGCTGCCCGCCACCGGGTATGCGCAGGCTGACTTCTCCGGCGTCTGGCAGCCGCGCTATCACGAGGACCAGCCGGAACGGATTCCGGGTCCGGAACTGCGCGACTACGCCGGGCTGCCGATTAACGAGAACGGACGCCAGTTCGCCGACAGCTGGGACCCGTCCCGCATCACGCTTCCCGAAGAGCAGTGTCGCGTGCACGTTTCGCCGTACATCTATCGTGGCCCGATGAACCTGCAGGTCTGGGAGGAACGCGATCCGAAAACACGGGATCTCATCGCGCTCAAGCACTACATCAGCACCTACGAGCAGACGCGGACGATCTACATGGATGGCCGTCCGCACCCGGGCCCGAACGCAGCGCACACCTGGATGGGATTCTCGACCGGGCACTACGAGGGAGACATGCTCGTCATCGAGACCACCCACATCAAACAGGGCTGGGTGCGCCGCAACGGGTTGCCGATGAGCGATGAAGCTCACATGACTGAATACTGGGTCCGCAACGGTGACCTTGCGACGCAGATCATCATTCTCGTGGACCCGGTGTTCCTGGCCGAGCCGCTGGTCAAGAGTCAGGACTTCGTGCGCAGCGTCCGTGAGCTCGCCGCCCAGACCTGGTTGTGGGTGTGCGAGCCGGTGATCGAAGTGCCGCGCGCCGAAGGAGAAGTCCCCGCGTACCTGCCTGGTGAACATCCCTTCAAGGACGAGTTCGCGCGGCGGCACGGCGTCCCGCTGATTGCAACCGACGGCGGCCCGGAGACGATGTATCCGGAGTTCCAGAAGGTGCTGCAGTCCGCGCCGAAGCCGCCGCCGTTGCCAGCCCCCGCGCGACAGGGGGGCGGCGGCGGAGGTGCTGCACAGCCGGCTGGTGGTGGTCGCGCGGGCGGCGCCGGCAATCAGGGAGGGCGGTAGTCAAAGTGCAAAGTACAAAGTGCGAAGTGGAAAGTAAGAGGCACGGAGTGAGAGGCACGAAGTTGACTGCCATCGCCGGTGCAATTGCTGCGGGTGCAGCGCTGGCCGTGGGGAGTGCGGCGGTCGCGCAACAGCAGGACTTCTCGAAAGTCGAGATCGACGCCGTCAAGGTGACTGACAACATCTACATGCTCGTCGGCGCCGGCGGGAATACCACCATCCAGTTCGGTCCGGAAGGCGTGCTGGTGGTGGACACGTCGTTCGCCCCGATGAGCGAAAAGATCCTCGCCCAAATCAAGAAGCTCTCCAATCAGCCGATCCGCTACGTCGTCGATACGCATGTGCACGGCGATCACATCGGTGGCAACGCCGCGATCGCCAAGGCGGGGCGCACGCGCGCCGGCGGTAATGTCGTCGGCGATCTCGGAAACGGGGCGACGAATCAGGCCGCCATCATCGCGCACGAAAACGTGCTGACCCGGCTCAGCGCGCCACCGCCGCAGGGGCAGGAACAGGTGGCGTTCGACAACTGGCCCACCGAGACCTTCATCGGCAACAAGAAGGAGATGATCTTCAACGGTGAAGCGGTACAGATTCTCCACGAGGATGCGGCGCATACCGACGGCGACAGCCTGGTGATGTTTCGCCGCAACGATGTCATTTCGACCGGGGATCTGTTCACCACCGTGATGTATCCCTTCATCGACGAGGCCAATGGCGGGACGATCAACGGCTACATCAATGCGCTGAACGCGATTCTCGATCTGACCGTCGCGAGCAACGTGAACGAAGGCGGCACGATGGTCATCCCCGGGCACGGCCGGCTTTCCGACGAGCAGGACGTGATCGAGTACCGCGACATGGCGACCATCGTCCGCGATCGGATCCGCGAATACGTGAAGCGGGGAATGACGCTGGACCAGGTCAAGGCGAAGAAGCCGACGCTCGACTGGGATCGGCGGTACGGCGACGGCTTCATCAAGCCGGATGCGTTCGTCGAGGTGATCTACAAGCAGATGGCGGCGGAGAAGGCTGCTGCCGCGCCGGCGCCGGCGACGAAAGGGAAGGCACAGACCAAGAGCAAGGGGAGCGGCGAATGAGCGTGCGTCGACTTGCGGTCGCCGCGCTCGCGGCGGGGGCACTGGTAACGGTGGCGGGCAGCGTATCGAGCGTGCTCGCGCAGGGTCGCGGCGGCAGAGGCGGGGGCGCTCCGGCGGGTCCGGCGCGCACGACGGCGCCGGTCGATCTCACGGGGACGTGGGTGTCGGTGGTGACCGAAGATTGGCGCTGGCGGATGATGACGCCACAAAAAGCCGCGAACGGCCAGGCGGACGTGGGAAGCATCCCGGCGAGTCAGGCCGCGCGTCAGGCGGCGAACGCGTGGGATCCAGCGAAGGAAGGCGCGTGCGAGGCCTACGGTGTTGGCGGGCTGATGCGGATGCCGGGCCGGCTGAAGATCAGCTGGGAAGACGACAACACCCTGAAGATTGAAAGCGACGCCGGTCAGCAGACACGCCTGCTGCATTTCGCCGCGCCGGGAGCCCCGGCGCTCACGGCCAATGGCCAGCAGAAGACACTGCAGGGCTATTCGATCGCCGAGTGGCAGCGCAGCGGCGGTGCACTGGACGCGTTTGGTCCGGGACTCGGGCCGGAGGGCAATGGCCGGGGCGCGCCCGCGCCGCGCTGGGGATCGCTGAAGGTGACCACGAGCAACATGTTGCCTGGCTGGCTGTCGCGCAACGGCGTGCCCTACGGGCAGAACATGACGATGACCGAGTATTTCACGCGCATCACCAACAAGGATGCGGGCGACTGGTTCACCGTCACGACGGTCATGGAAGATCCACAGTTCCTTCAGGGGCAGTGGATCACGAGCACGAACTTCAAGAAAGAGCCGAACGACTCGAAGTGGTCACCGATGCCGTGCAAGGCCGGCTGATTCCCTGGCTCGATCAGCTAAGGACCAAAGTCCAAAGACCAAAGTCCAGAGTCCACAGTCCAAGGTCCACAAACTAACGCCATGAATCGACGCGACTTCATCAACACGACGGCACTTGCCTCTGCAGGGCTCCTGATCGAGACGCCACTCGCGTTCGCGCAGAGCCGCACACCGGGCGCGACTGTCGAAACGTCCGCGGGCAAGGTGCGCGGCTACCTGGAAAACTCCGTCCAGGCGTTCAAGGGTATTCCCTACGGCGCCTCGACCGGCGGTGCGAGCCGGTTTCTGGCGCCGCAGAAGCCGACGCCGTGGACGGGTGTGAAGGATGCCTTCGAGTTCGGCCCGCGCACGATTGCGCCGGTCGGTGGCGAGCCGGAGGAGATGCTCTCGGTCGATCCGCGTGAAAAGCAGGGTGAAGACTGCCTCGTCCTCAATCTCTGGACGCCGGCGACGACCGGACGGCGGCCGGTGATGGTGTGGTTCCACGGAGGCGGATTCGCCAGCGGGTCAGCCAGCTATTCCATCTATGACGGCCGCGAGCTCGCCCGCAAGCACGACGTCGTCGTCATCGGCGTGAACCACCGGCTCAACGTCTTCGGCTATCTGTATCTCGCCGAGTTTGGCGGCAAGTGGGCACAGGCGAGCAACGCCGGCATGATGGACGCCGTTCGCGCACTCGAATGGATCAAGGAGAACATCGATCGGTTCGGCGGCGACGCGAACAACGTCACGATCTTCGGGCAGTCGGGTGGAGCAGGCAAGGTCAGCACGCTGATGGCGATGCCGGCGGCGAAAGGGTTGTTCCATCGCGCAATCGCGCAGAGCGGCGCCGCCCTGGCGGGCGCCCCGAAGGCGCAGGCCGTTCGCACCACCGAAACGCTGCTGCAGCGGCTGAACCTGACCAGGGACCAACTTGATCGATTGCAGACGCTGCCCGCCGAGCAATTGCTGGCGGCGATCGCCGCCCGTGGCGGTCGCGACGCAGGTCCGGCTGGCGCCGCACTCAATTTCGGTCCGGTGGTTGACGGCACGACGCTGCCGCACGATCCGTTCACGCCGGCCGCGCCGGTGGAGTCGGCGTCAGTTCCGTTTCTGACCGGCACCACTGGGACCGAGGTCACGTTCTTCACCCCGCCCACTCAGCTCGGGCCGATCGACGATCCCACGCTCAAGACGCGCGTGAAAGCATTGCTGAATGCCGATGATGCGAAAGCCGACGAGGTGATCGCGTTGTACAAGCGCAACCAGCCGGGTCGCGACAACATCGACCTGTTCCTGCGCATGTCCACCGACAATTCGTTCTTCCGCAGCGGTGTCGAGCAGCAGGCTGAGCGCAAGTCGGCGCAGGGCGCAGCACCGGTGTACATGTATCGCTTCGAGTACTACTCGCCGGTCAGCCAGGGCCGGCTGAAGGCGATGCACTGCATGGAGATTCCGTTCGTGTTCGATTACCTCGAAGGCGGAAAGGTTTATACGGGCATCAGCCCGGCCGCTCAGAAGGTGGCGGACGAGATGAGCGCCGCCTGGGTCGCATTCGCCAGGTCGGGCAACCCGAGCCATGCCGGAATTCCGAAGTGGACGGCGTGGGACCCGAACCAGCGCGCCACCATGGTTTTCGGTGCTGGCGCCGCAAAGCTGGTGGCGGACCCCGGCAAGAACGAGCGTCTCGCCCTGAAGGCATTGGCCGAGAAAAAAAGCTGAAGAGTGCCTTTGGGAGTTGGGGAACCCACAGTCGTTGGGAATTGGGAGTTGATATCCTGTAGGGCGGTCCCTCCTGCCGGTGGGGATCGCCTTTTTGCTTTTCAGGAGCTCTATCAGTGAACCAATCGACCCTTCGCGCCTTCGATCTCGCGCACCTCGCGCACCTCGAGCTCATCACCCCCAAGCCCGAGGACAGCTTGAACTTCTTCGTGAACGTCATGGGATTGACCGAGAGTGGCCGCGAGGGCGATTCGGTCTATCTGCGCGGCTGGGACGACTACGAGTTCCACACCTTGAAGCTGACCGCGGGCAAGTTCGCGGAGATGCGCCACATGGCGTTCCGGACGACGAGCCCGGAGGCGCTGCAGCGGCGCGTGGCGATCATCGAGAAGATGGGCCTCGGGAAGGGCTGGAGCGACGGCGATCTCGGTCACGGGCCGGCTTACCAGTTCTACTCGCCGGACGGCCACAACATGGAGTTGTACTGGGAGACGAAGTGGTTCGACGCTCCGGAGCATCTGAAGCCGTCGTTGAAGAACCAGGCCATGCGCTTTCCCGCGCGCGGCTGTAACGTGCGCCGCCTCGATCACCTCAACCTGCTTGCCGCCGACGTCGTTCAGCTGCAGAAGTTCTTCGAGGACGGGCTGGGGATGCGCACCACCGAGGTCATCCAGTTGAACAGCGGGGAAGTCGCGGGGGTGTGGGTGACCGCGACCAACAAGACCTACGACGTGGCGTTCACGCACGACCACTTCAACGCGAAGGGACGCTTCCACCACGCGACATTCGCCATCGACTCACGCGAAGAGATTCTGCGCGCGGCCGACATCTTCCTCGAGAACGGCGTGCACATCGAGACGGGTCCGCACAAGCACGCCGTGCAGCAGACGTTCTTCCTCTATGTCTACGAACCGGGCGGCCACCGCATCGAAATCGCGAACGCCGGCGCCCGCCTGATGCTCGCTCCCGACTGGCAGCCGATCGTCTGGAACGAGACCGAGCGAAAGAAGGGCCAGGCGTGGGGACTCAAGACAATCGAGACGTTCCACACGCATGGGACGCCGACAATGGAGCACTACCAGGAGCCGGTGATCCCGAACCTGAAGCTCGAAACCGTCAAGTAGGCCGGGCCTCGCGGCGGGGAACGTAGGCCGGCCTCGCGCAGCAGGCCCGGCGAGCGTAGGCCGGGATCCGCGCAGCGGTCCCGGCTGTCACTTTCACGAGGATGACTGTGTCGATTCATGTGCTCTCGTCGATGGCGACGAGACAGGTGCTCGGTGAGCTGGCAGTGGCCTTCGAGTCGCGGTCAGGCCTGAGCGTCAGGGTGGAGTCCGTTGGTGGCGTGGACGCCGCGAAACGGGTTCGGGCCGGCGAGACGTTCGACGTTGTCGTTCTGGCGTCGAACGTCATCGACGCGCTCATTGCCGAGGGACATCTCGCCGGCGAGCGAAGCGATCTCGTCACGTCGGCCATCGGGATCGGCGTGCGTGCCGGTTCTGTTCACCCGGACATCGGCTCCGCCGCGGCGGTGCAGCATGCGGTGCTCGCCGCCGGCCGCATCGGCTATTCCACCGGTCCCAGCGGCACCTACCTGGCGAAGCTCTTCGAGCAGTGGGGTATCGGCGCCGCCGTCAAGGACAAGACCGTCGTGGCGCCTCCAGGTGTTCCCGTCACATCGCTCGTCGCCAGCGGGGAGGTCGATCTCGGCTTTCAGCAGTTGAGCGAGCTCGCCGGCGACGGCGTCGAGGTCGTCGGCTCGCTGCCAGACGAGATACAGTCGCTGACGACGTTTTCCGGTGGCGTGGCGCGCACCTCACCGCAGCCGGAGGATGCGCGCGCGCTGCTCCGATTCATGACGATGCCAGAGGTCACCGACATCAAGCGTCGCCATCTGATGAATGTTCCGTGAACGTTCGAAGTTCGAAGTCTGAAGTTGGAAGTAAGTCAGAAGTACTTTCAACTTACTTCGCCCTTCGCACTTCGAACTTACCGGGTTCCAACAATGGACACGCCTTCGCCATCCTGTCCCCACACCTGCGTGAGCCGATAGTGATCGCCATCCTTGGCAAAGACCATCGAGGTGTCCTGGGGCGCGGGAATGCCGTCAACGGGGGCTGTCAGCACGAAGATCGCTGACTTGTTGCTGCTTCCCTGGATCAACAGCGCATGCGGTTGGTCTTCGTCCTCTCGCACGGTGTAGGTACCCGCCGGCATTTCCGTACCGTTGACCGTAAACGCGAACGGCACCTTCACTTCCTCACGGGTGGTCGGCTCGGCCTGCGCGATCGCGGCCGTCAGCGTCATCGCTCCGATAACTGAACTCATCAACACTGCACGCATGTCGAACTCCTTGTGGCGGGTCCGCTCTGCGGAACCCGTGCTTCACATCTCTGGAGCAGCGCACGTCGCCGCCCCGTGACCTTCTGAGAGATGAGACGAAGCGGCCGATGGCAAAGTCGTGGCAGTTCCGTTAAGGGTGTTAAGCGTGCGGTAAGAGATTGTAAAAAGAGGAACTCCCAACTCCCAACCACTGTCGCTCGCCCAACTCCCAACGATGTGCCTCAGGGCGCGTGTGGGCTTGGACAGGCGGCAGACGTTGGCAGTTGGGAGTCGGCAGTTCGCGTCGAGCGCTCACACGCGCTCGATCACCATGGCGATTCCCTGACCGACCCCGATGCACATCGTCGCCAGGCCATAACGCTTGTTCTCGCGGTGAAGCGCATAGACGAGCGTGGTCAACAGACGTGACCCCGACGAGCCGAGGGCGTGGCCCATCGCGATCGCGCCGCCGTAGATGTTGACCTTGACGGGATCCATATCGAGGTCGCGCATGCAGGCAAGGCCTTGTGCGGCGAATGCCTCGTTCAGTTCGATCAGATCGATCTGATCCATGCGCAGGCCGGCACGGGCGAGTGCCTTGCGCGTTGCCGGAATCGGTCCGATGCCCATGATGGACGGATCGACGCCCGCTACCGCAGTCGTGACGATCCGCGCGAGCGGTTTTGCGTCACCGGCCTTGTCCGCAGAGACGACAAGCAGCGCTGATGCGCCGTCGTTGATTCCGCTCGAGTTGCCGGCGGTGACCGAGCCGCCGGCGGCGAAGGCCGGCTTGAGACTCGCGAGTTTGTCGACCGTGGTGTCCGGCCGTGGATGTTCGTCCGTCCGGACGACGACCGGATCTCCCTTCTTCCGGGGAATCTCGACGGGGACGATCTCCTGGTCGAAGACGCCGCGCTTCATCGCTTCACCCGCGCGACGCTGGCTTTCGGCAGCGAAGGCGTCCTGCGCGTCGCGGGTGATACCCCATTGCTGCGCGACGTTTTCCGCGGTCATGCCGAGCGAAACCGTCCACTCCTTCTTCATGCGCGGATTGGTGAAGCGCCAGCCGACCGTGGTGTCGGCCGTCGGCGGCACCTCCCGGTTCCACGGCGAGCCGGACTTGAGCATCACGTATGGCGCGCGAGTCATGCTCTCGACGCCGCCGGCGATGAAGGCGTCGCCTTCGCCCGACTTGATCGCCTGCGCCGCGCTGGCGACTGCCTGCAGGCCAGACCCGCATAGCCGGTTCACCGTCTGGCCAGGGATATCGACCGGCAAACCGGCCAGGAGGACGGCCATCCGCGCCACGTTGCGGTTGTCTTCACCGGCCTGGTTCGTACATCCGAGGATCACATCGTCAAGCCGCGACGGATCGAAGCCGACTCGATCGACGCAGGCGCGCACGGCGATCGCGGCAAGATCATCGGCGCGCACTTCGGCCAACACGCCGCCCGCCCGGCCGACAGGCGTACGAACAGCGGAAACTATCAAGGCTTCTTTCGACATCAGTGCTCAGATTTTATCGTGGAGGTCGCATCGGCGTCGCGCCGGCGCCATTCGACAGGCGTTTTGCCGCGTCGCGTCGCCGATGCTGCCGGAATACTGATGCTGCTTCCCACACTGCCGCCGCCACCTCGCGCCAGAACGCCTCACGTGTGGCGCCTATGTGATTTCGCGCGAACAGTCGGCGCGGCTCCGATGTCCTGCGCAGGCGTCTGCGCGTCTCATTGTGCGGACACGAATCAACGATCCAGTGCGCGTGTCGCGGATCGTTCGCACACCTGTACCTGGTACTTCACTTGCTGAGTCGTGCGACCGATGCCGATGCGCTACGTACTGGCAGTGCTGGTGCCGCTGCTTTGTGCCGCTTGCGGTTCCGATGCTCCAACGTCGCCGACCACTTCGACGTCGGCGACCACTTCGGTCGCTCCGGCGACGATAGACGAGAGCTACAACAGCACGCTCCCGATTGCGGGCAGCAAGTTCTATTCGTTCCCGGTCGTCCAGAACGGAACCGTCAACATCACCCTCGCATCGCTGACCGGACCTGGCATCACAGAAGACATGACGGTTGATCTGGGGTTCGGCCGGCCTTCTGGATTCGGCTGCACTCCGACAGCCACGGTTACCGTCTCGACGCTGACGGCGGCGCCGCAGATCACCGGCACCTACGCGCCCGGTGTCTATTGCGTCCGGATTGCCGACACGACCGGCATCCTGCCGGCGACCGCAACATTCTCCATTTCAATCGAGCACTCGTGATCGCGAAACGACACCTGCTCGTGCTGCTGGTCGCTCTCGTCAGTGCCGCGTGCGATGACACTATCTCGGGGCCGTCCGGCACGGCGGCCACGACATCGACCACCGGCACGACGTCCACCCCGCTGGCAGAGTCGTTCGAGGCGACGTTGTCACCTGGCGATTCGATCTTCTATTCCTTCACCGTCTCCGCCGACGGCCCGGCAACCGCGACGCTGGCCGCAGTGGTTCAGCCTGGAAGGGCGGCTGCGCTGGCGACACCGCTGCGGATCGCCTTCGGAACACCGGTTGGCGAAGGCTGCGACATCAGCGATGCCATCGACGCTCACCCATCCCTTACGCCGCAGTTGGCCGCAACGCTCTCGGCCGGCATCCACTGCGTGTCGATCGGAGACAGCGGACAACTCGCCGGCACGGTCATCGCCTCGATCCGGTTCGTTCACCACTGACGTGCAGAGATATCTCCGCCCCGCGTTGTTGTGTGTCGTCGTCGTGACGTCCGCCTGCGGGTCCGACACGCCCACGACTCCGACGACGACCACCACATCACCCGCCACCGAAACATGGACCGGCATCGTCGGGCCGGGTGGGACGGTATCGCGGTCCTTCGACACGACGCTGGCCGGCACTCTGACGGTCACCTTGATGTCGAGCGACGCGCCGCTCGGACTCGGCATCGGCGTGCCGCGCAACGTCAACGCCGGCTGCCGCTTGACGATCTCGCAAGTCGATGCGCCCGGTTTGAGTCTGTCGATACCGGCTGATGCAGGTTCGTACTGTGTGCAGGTCTTCGATGATGGCAGCGTGGTGAAGCAGTCGTCGTTCTCTGTGCAGATCGTCCATCCGTAGGAAGAGCGCTCTGGGCTGCAGGCTATCGGTGCGCGATGCTCGCTGCGGACCACCGGCTACTGGTCACCGGCTACTACTCGCCACCGGCCACGAGGCTAGCGGCCATCCGCCACCGGCCACCGGCCACCGGCTACCGGCGTACAAACGGCAAGGCCAGGATTGCTCCCGGTCTCGCCGTTTGTCGCATCGGTGATCCTCAGGCCCCGCACTTCAGAGTTCCCGGACAGATACTCCGGGAGGCCGGAGCCTGCAGCGGCCTCCTCACCACCCGATCTGCAGACCGAGCGAGCCGGTCGCGCCGTCCACGCCGTGATGCGCGTACTCATCGAAGCCGGCAAAGCGATAGCCGCCGGTCACATCGATGCCCACGTGATCGGCGAACGAGACGTGCGCCTGCGCCTGCGGTTCAGCGACGAGAAAGTCGCTGTGGACCAGGTAGCTGTAGCGTCCTCACGCCGCGGAAGCGTGGATCGAAGGCTGCGAACGAGTCGCTGACGGTTCCGCCGCCGAAGCCAAGCAGACCGCGACCCCCAACCCGCAGGTGAGTCCCGACCCCCGTCGTCCAGCCGGCCAGAAGACCGCCATACGTCAGTCCGAAATCGTGATCACCGTTGGTCAGGAAGTAGATCGCGCCTCCGAGATACAGCGCGCGATCCGTGAGTACACCGGCGGTGACCCCGGCCATGTGGCCGGTCCGTCCGTCGACGTCGGTGAACTTGTATTCGGGCGCCACGACGAAGTGGCTCTCGATCGGCTCGATTACCAGCGGCCCTGACGTCGGGCCGCCCGGTGTCTGAGCCTGAGCGGCGTTCGCAAGTCCGGCAAACATGACCGCGGCAAGCAGGAGATGGCGTGTCATCGCGACCTCCCGAGTGAGACGTTCAGGGGCGCGCTTTCACCGGCGCGAATCTCCACCTCGGTGGTGAAGGAGCGATAGCCGTCCTTCTGCACTTCGATTTGATGCCGTCCGGGGGAGAGTTGCACGACGAGCCGATCGTCCCCGTTGCCTGTCCAGCGTTCGCCGTCGATGAGGATGACGGCATCGGCCGGCTGCACCCGAATCGCCACGCTTCCCGATGACGCCCGGGGCTCGGTGTGGCGACCCGTTCAGCGGCTGGCTCAGGGCCACGCCGCGAGGACGCGGGCGGTTCCTGCGCTGTGCCGGCGGGACGCACGGGCTCCGGCTCACCAGGCCCGAGCTGCTCCATCGTGTACTTCACGCGAAACGTGCCGCGTGGCTGCACGTAGATGTGCTGTGTCACCGACTTGTGTCCGGCGAGGAACAACTGCAGCTCGTGCTCGCCCGGTTCCACGTGCAGGCGCTGGAACGTGCCGTCGAAGTTGTCGACGACGCCCGCGAAATGTCCGTCGACGAACACCTCGGTCTGACGTGGCGTCACCTGCAGCTGCAGCGAAGCGCTGTTGTCGTAGTAGTAGGGGCCGTAGTAGTAGGGAGCGGGATACCAGTACCCGAACGGATACCAGGGATACGCATACGGGTAGTAGTACGGCGCGCCGTAGTAGACGCCGCCGCCAACGACCACGTGGGTACCGCCGCCATGAGGTGGATGTCCGCGCTGCGCGAGCGCCGGCGACGGCAGCAGCAGCGCCACCGCACCAACCGCAGACGCAGCAGTTAGCAAGGGAGAACGAGGAGTCACGACAACCTCCGGGGCAGGACAGCGAATCCCAACGCAACGGATATGCCGAGCCGGAGTGCCGGTGTACACGGGGAAATTACACCGCCGCCCCGCGGGCGATCAGGCTGGAGGACGAACGTGTCCCCACGTCAAGTCGGAAAGTTCGAACGAACTTCTGGCTTTACCGTGTCACTTCTCCGGGGTCAAGGCGATGTTGACCCTGTGCACCTCTCCGCTCTTGACCGTGACCTCCGTCAGGTAGCCGCGGAAACCGGCCTTGCGAATTTCGACGGTGTGGGCGCCGGGCGGCAGCTGCACTTCGATCGCATCACCGGCACCGCCGTGCCACCGCTCGCCATCGATCAACACGAGACCATCCTCAGGTTGCACGCGGATCGCCACCGTTCCGTACGAGGCAGTTGTTGGCCCGGCGGAGGAGCCTGGCGCAACTGGCGCCGGTGGCGGACCCGCGCGGAGCGCGCGCCCGCGCGGGGCGATCCGGTTGGTCGTTCGGGCTCGTGTTCGCCGGCCCCGAGTGGCTCCATGGTGTGACGCACGGTCAAGGTGTTACCGGGCTGGAGGTACAGATCCTGGATGTAGAGGCGATGACCGGGCAGGAACAGTTGCACGCGGTGTTGCCCAGCATCGACATGCAGCCGCTGAAACGTGCCGTCGAAGTCGTCGACGATGCCGGCGAAGTAGCCGTCGACGAACACCATGGTGTCGCGAGGCTTGACCTGCAGTCGCATTGACGAGTCCGCCACGACCGGAGCCTGCGGATATGAAGGCGTCTGGCCCGGGGGTGTCTGCGGCGACGGCGGCTGTGCCGCAGCTGCACCCGCGGCGATCAGGCTGGTGACGAATGCACCGCAGGCGATAGCGTGTCGAACGAACACGCATATCGTCCGCCTGCGGAGGCAATGGAGATACCAAGGCGAGAACTTGAAAAGTTCGAAGTAAAAGAGTCTGAACTGCGTCAGAAGTAGAGCGGAGCTGTGACCTACTTCTGATTCCCGGTCCGTGAGGAGCTGACTTGACGGGAGGACGATTTCGAAGACGGCTCCGTTGTCGTTGCGCGCCGTGATGGTGCCGCCGTGCCGCTCGATGATGGCCTTGACGATCGACAGCCCCAGGCCGCTGCCGGTGGCGGCTTTCCTGGATGCGTCCGCCTTGTAGAAGCGATCGAAGATGAGCGGCAGGTGCTCGGGCGGGATGCCCGGGCCGGTGTCGCGAACGGTGAGATGGACACCGTCGGCTGCCGCCTCGGCCGTGACGCTGATCGTCCCCGCCTCGGGCGTGTGCCGCAGCGCGTTGGCGACCAGGTTCTGAAGTGCCTGCTCGAGCCGATCGGGATCACCGGCGACCTGCTCGGCTCCCGGCTCAATCCGCGTTGTCAGCGCAATCTGCCGCTTCGTCAGCTCCGCTTCATGGCGTGACGCCAGCCGATCGAACAGACCGGCCACCGGCACGTGCTCGTGGCGCAGCGTCCCGCCGCCGCCTTCGAGGCGCGCCAGATCGAGCAGGTCCCCGATGATTCGTTCGAGTCGATGCGTCTCCTCTTCGACGATGGCCATGTAGCGTTCGCGCGTCGTCGTGTCGAGCCTCAGTGCCGCCATCGAGAGCGTCTCGATGTATCCGCGCATCGCGGTCAGCGGTGTCATCAGCTCGTGCGAGACGTCGGCGAGCAACTGTCGCCTGGCCTTGTCGGACGCCTCGAGCGCCCGGGCGCGATTGGTCAGTTCGTCGGCCATCCGGTTGAACGATCGGGCGACGTGCCGCGACTTCGTCGCCGCCGTCCTCGGGCGCACGCGCCGCCACGTCGCCGCTGCCAAGCCGCTCGGTCGCGTCCTGGACCTGCTTCAACCGGCGTCGGGTCGGTCCGAACACGACGAGCGCGATCATCACTGTGCCGAAGCCGAGGACGCCGCCAGCGACCAGCGCCATCTGCGGACCGAGTTGCCGGAGGACCTGACGGAATGCCGGGCCGCCCGGAGCACCGCGACGCGGCCGACCGGCATGCCGGCAACGATGATGGCCGCGACTTCTGCGCCTCCGAATGGCGGTGCACGAAAGGCGCCGCCACGGCGGCCGCGGCCGAACTCGTTCGCGGCAGTTGGATCGTTCGGATCGTTCGGTCCGTTCGGGCCATTCGGATCGCTGGTACGGTTCGGAGCGTTCAGAGCGTTCGGACGGTATGGACCAATCGAGCCGTTGGGCGCGTCCGCGCCGTTGAGATCGTTCGGGTCGTTTGGAAAGCGGCGACCCTCGGTCGATTCGTTCGGACGATTGCGAGGCTCGCGGAATTCGGGGCGCCGGTTCGCCCGGTCCGCCGAACCGTCCCCGGCGCTGCGATTCGAGACGGCCCTCCGCCTTTGCCTCCTCCATCACATCGTCGTCGACGTCGTCATGATTCGAGGCGACACGGCCGTCACGCATGATGACGAGGAAGGTCTGGAAGATGTGGGCGTACTGTTCGCTGACGTACTTCTCGAGATCGAGCGAGGGGTTGGCGGCGAGCGCGGTGCCGACGTCGGAGGCGACGAGGACGGCCAGCCGGCGCGGCGAACGCGCCGGCATCGAGCCGGCGATTCGCTCGCTGGTCCAGAGAAACAGCGCTGCCTCGGCCGTGAGCATCAGCGCCAGGAAGGCGATCAGGCCGAACGCGATGCGCCAGTACAGGCTGCGATACCAGCGCAGCTCGCCCCGAGGCGATGTCGATGGAGGCGGGGCGAATGGCCGGACGGGATCAGGCATCAGCGGCTTTGTATCCGGCACCCCAGACCGTGAGAATGGTCTCTGGCTCGCCGGGCGTCTGCTCGATCTTCTTGCGCAGCCGTTTCACCAGCGTGTCGACGCTGCGCACGGTCACGAACGTCTGATCTTTCCAGACCCGGCTGAGGAGCGCCTCTCGACTGAACACGATACCTGGATTCGAGAGCAGGACGTACAGCAGCTCGAATTCGTTGAAGGTGAGGTCGATGTCGCGATGGCCGACGCGCACGCGGCGCCGGGCCGGATCGATCTCGATGTCGCCGTAGGCGATCGGTGCGAGCGGTCCGCCGTTTTCGGCCCGGACCTGCCGCGCGTGACCGCGCCGCAGCAGCGCGCGCACGCGCGCCATCAGCTCGCGGATGCCGAAGGGCTTGGTCAGATAATCGTCGGCGCCGCTGTCGAGGCCGAGCACCTTGTCGGACTCCTCGCGCCGGGCGGTCAGCATCAGGATCGGCGTTTCGGCATTCTGCGAGTCGCGCCGAATGGCACGGCAGAGCGTCACACCGTCCAGGCCGGGCAGCATCAGATCGAGGATCACCAGATCGAAGCGGCGGTTGCGCGCCTGCTCGAGCCCAACGCTGCCGTCCGGCGCTTCGACGGGTGTCATTTCCTCGAGTCGAAGGTGCAGCGCGACGAGCTCACGGATGTTGGCCTCGTCTTCGATGACGAGCACTGATGGGGTCATCCGAGCGAGTCTATTCCCCTCAAGAAGGCGGGAGCGTGGCGCAACTATGACGAAACGATGGCGCCAGTTTGCGCCCATAATGTGCACCCGGAGGTGCTATGACCGGGAGAGTTCTCGGGACGATCGCGGCGTTTCTCGCAGGGACCAGCATTGCAAGCGGCCAGGTTCCGCCAGACATCGAGGCCGGCCTCAGGAAAATCGGCCAGATCGTCGATCCGGCGTGCACGGCCCGGCTGTACCGGCCGTTGATGCCGAAGAACGACTACAACACCTACTGGCCACCCGAGGCGTGCGGCAGCCGTGTTCACCGGGCAGCTCTATCCCGGGGTCACTATTGCCCGCGACCAGTCGTTCGGTCCCAACCCGAAGGATCTGGTGGATATCTTCACCCCCGACAAGGGCGGCGGCAATCGTCCCATCCTCATCTACGTGCCCGGTGGCGGTGGCAACAAGATCGAGCAGCAGGCACGTGAGGGCAACGCCTTCTACGACAACATTGGCCGATGGGCGGTGAAGAACGGCATGGTCGGTGTCACGGTGCAGCGTCATCCCGGCACCAACTGGGATGATCGGCGGCTCGCGACATCTCGATGGCTGTGGACTGGATCAAAGCGAACGCTGGCAAGTACAAGGGCGACGGCAACCGCATGATCATCTGGGCCCACTCAGCCGGTAACGGCCCGGTGGGGACCTACGTGGCTCATCCCGAGCGGTGGAAAGACGGCGTGCAGGTGAAGGGCGCGATCTTCATGTCGGGTGTCGACATCGCCATTCCGGGAATCGGACGCGCCGGTGGCCCTGGCGGCGGTGGCGCGCCCGCCGGTCGCGGCAATGCGGGTGGCGGCGCTAATCCGCTCGCCGGCGCCGGTGCCGCCTGCGGTCTCACGAATGCGCTGGGTGGGGACGGTGCGGTTGCCGGTCCCAGCGGCGTGGCACCAGCAGCCGCCCGCGGCACGGGCGCGGGTGCACCGGGCGGAGGCGCACCGCGGCGGGCGGCGCCGCTGGCCGTGGCGCGGCTGGTGGCGGACGCGGTCAGCTCACGCCCGAACAGCAGGCCGAACGCGACAACCTCCCAGGCTTCAAGGCGACGCCGGTGAAGATCATGCTCATTCGCGCGGAACTCGATCCTGGCGTGATGGGCGACATGCTTGCCGGCGACAAGGCAGCGCACGATGCGCTATGTGCGGTCGATGGCAGCAACGCCAAGGACGGCGCCGGTCATTGCCCGGCAATGTTGTTCGCCCGCGGGGAGAGCCACATGTCCGAAGTGTTCTCGATCGACACCAACGACAAGACCGTGAGCGGACCGATCTTGGCTTTCATCAAGAAGATCAAATAAGGATCAACTCCCAACACCCAACGGCTGAAGCTTGCCCAACTCCAAACGGTAGGAGCAAACCGCCAACGGCTGAACGCTGCCACAACCCCAAGGCTCCCGCTACATGCGCTTGGGAGTTGGGGCAGCGACAGACGTATCCCTCATCTCACCTGAAAGGCCAGCCGTGGAAAGGCCACTTTCCCTGCGATCGTGTCGATGACATTGACCTGGCACGTGTAATTGCCGGGCGTAAACGCTGACGCGGGGACCTGAAGCTGGAACAGCACCGCTTTGCGCGCAGGGTCGTCGATCACTGTGCGTTCGACGACTGGCGTTTCATAGACCTTGACGTTGCCGCGATAGAACGCGAGGCTCGTGCGAAGGTCTGGTGCGCCATCGACCAGCGCCGGATCGTACACTTCGAAATAGAAGTAGACGTTCTGGTTCCTCGCGACGGCGCGCGTCAGGTTCGGCAGCAACTGCACGCCGTCGCGTACGAGCGGGTTCGCCGTGCGCTCGCGGCCGGCCGACTGCAGTTGCGTGCTCAGCACCGGCGGACTCACCTTCATGCCCGCATCGCGCAGGGCCGGCACCGTGATCGGGGCCTCGAACGATCCGATCGTGCCGGTCGCGTTCTCGCGCACTACGACCTTCACCGAGAAGCGGCCCGGCGGCAGCGTTACGCCCGACTGGTAGAGGACGAGACGCCCGGCCAGTGACCCGCCATCGGTCGCGGGGACGTCGAGCGTGTCTTTAATCCGACCGACCGTCCGACCCTGTTCGTCGCGCACCAGACCGCGGACGTCGAACGAGACCTTGGCGGCATTGGGCGTGCTGGGCGGCGGGACGGCTGAACCGGGGACCGCAAGTGCGATAGGAACGTAGAAGCGGTTCGCTTCCTGCCGGAACCAGCCGGTGCCGACCACGAGCGGGAGATCTGTCAGCGACACGGCCGCCGTGAGCTGCTCGTCCAGCATGCCTTCCCGATCCTGGCGATTGGTGTGCGCGAAGTCGCGTTCCGCGTAATAGCCCGCGCGCGCTTCGATCTTGCTGTTGCGGCGGTTCACCTTCACTTCAATCTTGCGGAAGCGGCCGTCCTTGGTGGTGTTCGTGCTGCCGTAGCCGATCAGGTAGTACGCGGAGAGGTCCCGCTGCGCGCGCGCGAACGCCTCGCCGAAGTCGTTGGAGTCGGTGAACGCTCTCCCGCCGGTATCAGCGGCGAGTGTTGTCAGCGAGTCCTGCGAGGCGTTGAGCTGCTGGAACTGCTGCCGGACCGAGTCGCCAGAGAACAGTCCCACGCCACCGCGGCTGCCGCGACTCGCGTCGCCGCCGGGCGCGACCGCCTGCAATCCGCGTGAGTCGATCGCGTAGATCGAGACGTTGCCGCGCACCGACGCGTTGATTGCCGCGCGCAGCTCCACCTGGTTGTCGTCGCCGCTTCGCTGCATGCCGGCGCTGAAGTAGAGAATCGCCTTCTTCTGCTCGATCGGCCCGAGTGTCTCGGCAATCGTCTTCAGCGCGCGCAGCCGCACGTCATTGTTGAACGTGTCGAATCCGGTTTCGTCGGTCGTCGTGGTGTCGCTGGACGACGCCGCGGCCTCGTCCGTCTCCGCGGTGGCCGCCGCTGGCGGCGGCGTCGCGGTGCCGTCGCTGTAGGCGAGCGCCGACAGCGCCGCGTGCACGTCTTCCTTGGTCGCGGTGAAGTCAGTGAGCACGGTGATCGTGTTCCCGATGGTGACCACCGATACGAGGTCGGCCGGCGACATCTGCTTGTCCACGTACTGTGTTGCCGAGTCGACCGCGCGCTGCACGTCTTCGGGCTGCATCGAGCTGACGTCGAACAGCAGGACGATGAGCCGACGGCCCGCGAAGGTCGAAGACGGCATGGGACCGGGCGCCGCGTCGGTTGCCGTTGCGCCTGCGGCACGCTGCAGGTCGTCACGAACCTTGCTTTCCAGGTCGGCCAGCAGGGCCGGTGTCGGCGCCCCATTGTCCGGCGCCGTATCCGTGATCTGCTGGAACGAGAACGTCTGGATCTGCTGCGGCTTGCCGTCCTCCAGTACGGTGAAGTCCGCCGCGGTCAATCCGTTGACGACGTTGCCGGACGCGTCACGGACGATGACGTCAACCGAGACGATCGATGTCGCCGAGCGGAACACCGGTGGCGCCTGCTGCTGGGCGGACGGCGTCGCAATGAACAGCGCCGCGACCGTCACAACTCCCAACGCACAACGTCTGGCGCGTCCCCAACTCCCAATGAGAACGGCAACTCCCAACACCCAACGTCTGAAGCGTCCCCAACTCCCAAAAAAAGAGCGGAGACACTTGGGAGTTGCCAGTTGGCTCATGAGACTGTTGGGAGTTGTCAGGCTCTTCACGGGTCAGAACCTGAAGCGCAGGTTCAGTTGCGCTGACCGCATCGGACGTACCGACGAGGACCTGGCCGAACGTCGGTGAGTTGACGTTCGTGTCGACTGCCGCGTAGTTGACGTTGTTCAGGAGGTTGTTCACGCGCATCTGCAGGCTGAGGGCGCGCGTGCCCCCCAGCCGGATGTCACGCGAGAGCTGTGCGTTCAGCATCTTCGATCCCGGTCCGATGATGATGTTGCGGGGCGAGTCGCCGAACCTGCCGGTGAGCGGAACCGTGAACGCGCCGGTGTTGAAGAACTGGTTGATGGTGGGATCGGCGGGTGCGATGTCCTGCCCGTTGTAGTCCGCGCGCAGGGCACCGTTGACGCCCTGGGCGACGTCCCGTGCGGCGCCCTGCACGCGCGCGGTCAGCGGGGTACCCGCGTCAAGCAGCAGCGTTGCGGTCACGCGCCAGCCCTCGAGCCACGACGCCAGCGTGCCGCCATTGTTCAACCACGGACGGTTCGGGCCGAATGGCAGATCGTAGTTGACGTTGGCGTTGACGCGTTGGCGGCGGTCGAAACTCGAGAGCGCCCACTCGGCGTTCAGATCCTGGTCGTTCTGCGCCACCACCGCCGAACTCGTGGGTCCCCCGCCGCCGATGGATGGCGCGTTGTCGCGCGATTTTGCCAACGTGTACTGCAGCCCGCCGCCCAGGCCACGGACCTGGCGTCGCTGCACGCGGAATGTGGCCGAGTGAAGGATCGACTCTCCCTCGGACGTCTCCCACAGGAACGGTTGGACGTCCTCGATGCGAAGGCCAGTCGGTCCGCGGTTCGGCGCGCGCACCACATCAAGATTCGAGCCGAGGGTGTAGGTGTAGTTGGCCCCGACCACCCAGGCGGTACGTAACTGGTGATTGACGTCGATGTTGTACGTCTCCACCCGTCCGAGCACATAGTTCTTGTCGATGCCGTAGGTGTTGGTCGTGTCCTCGGGATTGACGCCGGTCAGCGCGTTCTCCATCAGGAGCGCCGACGATACCGTGCCGATGTTGGTGTTGCTCGTCGCGAAGGGCGGCTGCACGGCGAGCTGTCGTGCGATGGCGGAATAGGTCCCGTTGTTGTAGCTGATGCCGAAGCCGCCGCGCACGACGGTGCCGCGACCCAGCCGCCACGCAAGGCCGAGCCGCGGGGCGAAGTTGTTCGTGTCGGTTTCGATCAGCGAGGAGGGAAACTGGCCGGTATAGGGGCCGACACCGTCTGCCGGCACAGGCGCGGCCGCGGTGAAGTTGGGCGTCACATCCAGGTTGACCAGGTGTCCCGAATCCTCGATGAACGGCCACAACAGTTCATAGCGCAGCCCGAGCTGCGCGGTGACGCGTCCGTTCACGCGCCAGTCATCGTTGACGAAGCCGGCGAGCGATTTCCCTTTCAGGGTGACCGTGCCCGGTCCGTACTGGACCGACGCTTGTTGCGCCATCCCCAGCAGGAAGTCGGCGAAGTCCGAGCCTCGCACCGGCAATGCGGCCGACGTATAGATGCCGGTGAAGATGAAGGTGCCGTTCGCGTTCGTCTCGGTGTAACTGCTGGTCCGATCCGCCTGGAAGCTGCCGCCAAGCCGGAACTGATGGCGGCGAAGCGGGTGGGCCCACGAGTAGTCGATGCTGAACCTCCGATCCGATCGATCCGTGGGTGTCAGGTCCCGCAGGCCGGTGATACTCGAGAACGACAGCGTCGGCACGCCCCAGGAAAATGGATCGCTGCCGGCGCCCGCAATCCCGGCATCGGCGGCCACGTTCGTCACGCCCGCGAAGCGATTGGTCGTGTGCGAGGAGGTGTGCGAGAAGTTCACGTTGATGTTGTGCAGCTCGCGTCCCTTCGTGATGTTCAGGCCGATGGGCACCCCGAGCGTCGTCTGCTCCCGCGTGCCGCCAAGCGTGGAGAACGTGTTGGCCTGATCCGCGTCAGTCTGCCGATACTGCAACTGGACGTTCAGCGCGGCGGTCGTCCCGCGTCCCGCTGCCCCTGCACCGCGACCGCGGAAGCCGCCGCCCCCGCCTCCCCGGCCGCCCGGACCAAAGCCGCGCGCGTTCGCCGCGCCGCCAAACAGATGCGTCACCCGTGCGTTGAACGCGTTGTTGTTGGATTGCGTCGTCGTCGTGTAGTGGTAGTTGCGTTGCGTGCCCGGCAGGTTCGGCAGCGGGATATAGGGCAGCAGGGACTGCGCCTGACCACTGATCCGATCGGGCGGGATCACATTCCCGGCAAATGGCTGACCGGTCGTGGGGTCGACAAGGGTGCCGCTCAGGCCGGACAGGTTTCCGGCGCGCGCGTCGGGCGTCGGGACCGTGGCATATTGATCGAACAGCGTCGCGCCGTGTCCGCCGGTGTAACTGAACGTGAAGTTCGTGCGTGTGCCGCTGATAAGCCCCGGAATGACCATGCGGCCACCCAGGGTCGCGCCGAAGTTCTGCTGCGTGTACGGTTGTTCATCGGCGGGCGCGTCGGGACGCAACTGGTAAGGGGTTGCGTCGAGTGCCGAGCCGCCGAACGTGTAGTCCGCGGTCGCATTCAGGCGGTTCTGCTGAAAGCCACGACCGCCAAGCGCTCCGCCTCGGCCACCACCGCGCCCGCCGCCGCGTCCGTCCGGGCCAGCCGGCGCTCCGGCTCCGCCCTGGCCACCGGGACCGCCACGACCCTGACCACCGGCAGGGAAGCCACCGGCGAACCCGCCCGGGGCGAGCGCGCCGCCTGGATTTCCGCCGTCACCACCCGGTTGGCCGAAGCCACCGAATGCGACGTTGCCGTCGAACCCGGGTGGCAGCTGGAAGTCACCACGTGCGCGATCATTGAGCAAGCCGTTCTCGACACGCGCGGCGGAGCCGTTGACGGCGATCGCATCGCCGGCGACATCGGCACCCGCAAAGCCGGGAGGAAGCAGGAGCGCTTCCTGCGGCACCGTCGCCGGTTCCACCTCCGGCGTGACCTCCTGTTGAACGTCCAGACGTTGGAAGCGCTGTCCAGATGCAGCTGGCTGTGCACCAGCAGCCGCGGCACGCCCCGCCGGTTGCGGCCGCTCCGCGGTGGCGCGACGCGGCGTGAGCGTCAGTGCGAGGTCAACCGTCTGGTCGCATCCAGGCGGCGCGGTGATGACGAGATCGCGCTCGAGGCGATCGAAACCGGTCAACTCGGCGCGCAGGCGGTATGTTCCCGGTGCGATCGTGATGCGGTAGGAGCCGTCTCCCAGCGTAGCGCCGGCCACTCGAACCGCATCGTTCGCGAGCACGGTGACCGAAACGCCGGGAAGAGCGACGCCGGCACCGCGCGCCACACCGCTGATTCGGCACACGGGTTCAGCCGGCTGCTGGGCCGCGGCAAGCACCGCTCCCACAGAAGCAGAAACGATGAGAGCAGCGAGGACATTGCGAAACATGGCGTTAAACGGCTAGAGCATCGCACGTCTCTGTGGCGCGCCGGTGAGGATGGCACGAGTCCCCCAGATTTCACATTCGTGACACATTCGCACAAATCGAGGTCTCGAGCGGTCACATATTCTTCATGGACCGGCCGCGGCGCCGACACGAGGAGTACCGTCAAATCAGCAAGACATCGGCGAGCAACGCCGACACGTGGAGGTTCACATGATTCGATTTCGTACCCTGATGGCCGGCGTGCTGGTCGCCGGCCTCCTCGCGGGCGGTGGGGCGTTCGCGCAGGGGGCTGACGGTGCCGGACGACCCGGTGGCGGACGCGGTGGCCGATTCGGCGGTGCCGGCGGCCCGGGTGAGCTCGGGTTGCCGCTGGCGCAGCTCAATCTGTCGGATAGTCAGCGCCAGCAGATTCGCGAGCTGACGCAGAGCCGGCGGCAGTCCGCCGAGCAGGTGCAGACACGGCTGCGTGCCGCGATGGACGCCAGGCGCGCCGCCATCGAGGCATCGCCGGTCAACGAAGGCGCCATCCGCGCGACCACGGCGGATCTCGGTGGCAGCCCAGACCGAGGCCGCGATTCTCGAAGCACACCTGCGCGCAGACGTCCTGGCGCTGCTGACTCCCGAACAGCAGGACCAGGTGAAGAAGTTCCAGGCAGAACGGCCGGCTGGTCGGGAGGGCCGTGGCGGACGGCAGCCACAGTAACGAGGAATCGTGAAGGGCGAATCGTGAATCGTGAAGGGCGAATAGTGAATCGTGAAGGTTGAATCGTGAATGGATGGCGGGCAGTTCCGTCCCAGCCATCGACGGCGATTCACCATTTCGGCCGATTCGCGGTCACTATTCACGATTCACGATTCACCCTTCACGATTCACGACTCCCGCAGACTTGGCCCCGGCTTTGATTACCTTCGAGCTGGACCATGGCCCAACGCACTGCTCACCTCCGCATCGCCGCGATCGGCGACATTCACGTGTCGAAGAGTTCCCAGGGCAAGTTTCAGCCTCTGTTCGCGCAGATCAGCAGCAGCGCGGATGTGCTGGTGCTCTGCGGCGACTTCACCGACTATGGCCTCCCGGATGAGGCGCGGATCCTTGCCCGCGAGCTGACCTCGTCCGTCAAAATTCCCGTCGTCGCGGTTCTCGGCAACCACGACTATGAAAGCGGCAAGCAGGACGAAATCCGGCACATCCTGACCGACGCGGGCGTCAACGTTCTCGACGGCGAAGTCGTGGAAGTGCAAGGTGTCGGCTTCGCGGGGGTGAAGGGTTTCGCCGGAGGTTTTGGACGTGGCGCCCTCGGACCCTGGGGTGAGCAGGCGATCAAGCACTTCGTGCAGGAGGCGGTCGACGAGGCGCTCAAACTCGAGTCGGCGCTCGCACGCCTGCGCACGCAGCGGCGCGTCGCAGTGCTGCACTACGCCCCGATCCGTGGCACCGTCGAGGGGGAGCCCCACGAGATCTTCCCGTATCTCGGTTCGAGCCGACTGGAGGAGCCGATCAACCGCTACCGTGTCAGCGCCGTCTTTCACGGCCACGCCCATCGTGGAGCTCCCGAAGGACGAACGTCCACCGGCGTGCCCGTGTACAACGTCGCGATGCCGTTGCTGGCGCGCCTCAACCCCGACCGTCCGCCGTTCCTGGTCCTGGAACTGCCCCTCGAAGAAGTAACCCCACCGGCAGCCGCGGCAGGGGCGCCCCGCCAGGACCCAATCGTGAAGACGGCCTGAAACCTGCACTGTTGCCAGCCGTGATCGACATCGATACTCCTCTCCTGACGACGCCCGACAAGGCGGAACTGTATCGGGCGGCACTCGAGATGCTGAACCGCAGCGGCGTGCCGTACATGGTGGGCGGCACCTACGCGTTCCAGTACTACGCGGGCATCTCCCGGACCACGAAGGATTTCGATATCTTCGTGCGCCCGCGGGACGTGACACGGATTCTCGAAGCGCTGATGCGCGCCGGCTTCAAGACGGAAATCGCCTTCTCACACTGGCTGGCGAAAGCGCATCACGGCGACAAATTCATCGACGTCATCTACAGCTCCGGCAACGGCGTCGCCGAGGTGGACGACGAATGGTTTGCCCACGCCGTGGACGAGGAGGTGCTCGGCGCCCCGGTGAAGCTCTGCCCGCCCGAGGAAATGATCTGGTCGAAGGCGATGATCATGGAACGGGAGCGGTACGACGGCGCGGATGTCGCGCACCTGCTCCGGCACTGCAGCGGATTGCTCAATTGGGAACGTCTCGTGCGCCGATTCGGGAACAACTGGCGGGTGCTGCTGTCTCACCTCGTGTTGTTCGGCTTCATCTACCCCGGCGAGCGTGCTTTGATCCCCTCAGCGCTGATGAAGGACCTCGTCAACCGGTTGCTGGCAGAACTGGAAGTGCCGACCCGCAACAGCAAGGTCTGCCAGGGCACGCTTCTGTCACGGGCCCAGTACCTGGTCGACGTCGACGAATGGGGTTACGAGGACGCCCGCGCAACGCCCCGTGGATCGATGACGGAAGCGCAGATCGAGGAGTGGACCGCCGCGATCGACAAGTCCCACTAGGTCGCAAATTTCCAGTGTCTTACCTCGGAGATCCGGTCACCTCGAGATCCTGCACCGCCATCGCGCGCACGTCATTGGTGGAGAGCACCGCCGCGCGCACTTCGTAGGAACCGGCGGGCAGGTTGCGGAACTCCACCGTATGCATCCGCTTCTCTGAGGATCCATCAAGGGTGATTTCTGATGAGCGGAAATACCGGTCGCCATCAGCCTCGATTCGCAGCGTGCGATTCGCCTGATCGGGTTCCACGGCGACGGTGATGTCGACGGTGGCCGGTTCGGTGAAGTAGTGTCCATTGACGCGAATGGCAACCACGTCGTTCGCGCTCCCGCTGACCGCGATCAGACTCAACGTCGCGGTCGTCATCAACAGCATGCGGGCCTTCATGTTCGCGACTCCTGCCACACGCGCGGTGCAACGCAGGTGCCACGGGTCAATTCCACACTTCCAATTCCCCGTCCGAGGGGCAGGGCAGGGGAACAGGGGGCAGGGGAACAGCGGGCAGGGGCAGGGGATAGGGGGAGCTCGCCAGTGCGCGTTGACGTTGGCAAGTTGCAGTTGCGTCTGACGTGACGCGTGGCGTTGGAAGTTGGGAGTTGGAAATTGGGAGTTGGGAGTTGGGAGTTGTGAAGTTGTCGGTAGCTTCTTTCTCTCCCCTATTGCTGTCGCTCGAGAATCCAGCACACCGGCCCGACGAGTTTCTCGAACAGCGGGCGACTGGCCCAGACGTCCATCGTGATCTCGTCGCTCGCGGCGAGGTCGGCTTCGAAGTCCTGGCGCAATCGCCCGGTGACGTGCGTCTCCCGAAAGGCGACGTTGACTTCGTCGTTGTGCTCGAACGATCGATTGTCGACGTTGGTCGTACCGATCACCGCCCACGCGTCGTCGATCATCATCGCCTTCACGTGCGTCATCGACGGGCGATACTCGAAGATGCGCACACCGCTGTAGAGCAGTTCTTTGAACATCCGCCGGCTGGCCAGGCGCACCAGCTTCTGATCGGTGAAGCGGCCGGGCACGACCACCCGGACGCGGACCCCGCGCTGCGCGGCGCGGACGATGGCGCGGCGCAGCGCCCGGTCGGGCAGGAAGTAGGGCGTGCTGATGTCGATCTTGGCCACGGCGCCTTCGATCAGCATCTGGAAGACGACGCGTGAGACCGTCGCTCGATCGGAGGGCGAGCTCTTGACCAGCATCGCTTCGGCGGGACCCGCTTTCTCGAGTCGGGGCCAGTGGCGCGGTGAGGTCAGGATCTCGCCGCAGCACTCCAGCCAGTTTTCAGCGAACACGCCCTGCAGAGCGGCGACGATCGGCCCTTCGATGCGCGCCATCGTGTCGCGCCAGGCCGGCTTGCCTGTTGTGCGGCTTGAACCACCAGTCGGCGACGCCCGCCCCGCCGGTGAAGGCGAGCCGGCCGTCGATGACCAGCAGTTCGCGGTGCGTCCGGTTATTCAGCCGGTGCAGGCGATACCACCGGATCGGCTGGTAGAAATTGAGCTTGCAGCCCGCTTCGCGCAGCCGGCGGGCGGACCGGCCGCCCATCCCGACGCTGCCGATCGCGTCCATCACGATCCGGACCTCGACGCCTGCCCTGGCGCGGTCCACCATCGCATCGATCAGCATGTCACCCACTTCTCCCGGCTGGAAGATGTACGCCTCCATGTCGATTGACGACTCGGCCGTCAGGACCGCATCGCGCATGACGGGATAGAACTGCGCGCCATTCGTGAAGATGTCGACCTTGTTACCGAAGTGAATGGCCGCCTGGCAGGTCGACTGGATGACGTGCAGGAAGTCATCGCTGTCGGGCCGGATCGGAGTGGTCACGTGGTAGTCGATGCGCGGGGTGAACAGCAGCACCAATGCGAGCCAGGCGATGAAGCCCATGCCGATGATCGTCCAGCCCACGCCCTCGTCCTCCCTTCAGCGCGCCTCGATCAGCGCGATCGGGAATGTGTCGAACAGATCGGCAGCAGCGACCGTGACGCGGTCGCCGTCGTGCTGAAGCGGCACCACGCGATCCGTCAGCACGTTGTGGTAGGTGGCGGCAGCGGGGGTGGGGAGTGAGACGGTTGTATCGCCCCAGACGCGACTCCCCAATGGGACCTCCGTCACATCAGCAAGCACCGTCGCGAGCAGCCGCGGGACGGCGACAATCGCTTCGCGGCCGGAGTACCCGCGCGAAAAGGCAAACAGGTGCGCCTGGCGAGCGCCAGCGACCGCAAGCGGGGTGTAGGCGCCGTGATCGAACAGCTCGCGTCGCGCCTGCCGGAACCGCAGCATCGTCGCGACCGTGAACAGCTTGAGACGATCGTCCCTGGGACTGGCCATCAGCCCGGCGGCAACGGCCGCGGCGCCCGTGCTGGCAGTTTCCGCGTCGAGTTCCGCCAGCAGCATGCGGCGCCGGGCGTAGTCGACGGGCCGGCGGTTGTCTGGATCGACCAGGCTGAAGTCCCACAGCTCGGTGCCCTGGTAGAAGTCCGGCACGCCAGGTGCCGCGATCTTCATCGCCACCTGCGCCAGCGAGTTGTAGATGCCAAGCTGCGCGATACGCTGGTGGAAGTCGACGAAATCGTCCAGGAACGCCGTGTTGTCGGACGCGAGCGATCGTCTCGACGAAGTGCCGCATCGCCTGCTCGTGCACGTCGCTCGGGTTGAGCCAGCTGGTGAACACCTTCGCTTCGCGCATCGCTTTGAGCATGTAGCTCGCGATGCGTTCGCGATAGTCGCGGCGGTCGTCGGCGCTCATGTCTGCTGCCAGCGGCCACGACCCGATCAGCGTCTGGTAGAGCAGGTATTCCTCGTTGCGGCTCGGATACGACTGGCCGTCGATCAGCGTGCGCGCCCGCCGGTTCGACCGCGCCCATCGCGAGGTCGCCTGCCGCCATGCGCCCGGGATTTCCGACAGCACGTTGATGCGCGCACGCACGTCCTCGCTGCGCTTGGTGTCGTGGGTCGAGGTTGCCGACAGTCCGTGTGACCAGCGTTCGGCCCGCGTCTGGAGCCAGCCGTGGAGCTGTTCCGGCGACGTCCCGAAGTGATCGGGCTCTGACCCCACCTCGTTGAGCGAGACCAGGCGGTTGTAGAGATAGAGCGCGGTGTCCTCGATCCCTTTCGCGGTCACCGGACTCGTGACCTGCTGGAACTTGCCGACGAACGCCATGTGCTCGCCGTGCTCGGAGTCCGCTGATGAATTCGCCGCGCTTCAGCAGCAGATCACGGACGAAGTGATAGACGGCGGCCGGACGATTGGGATTCCGGCGTCTGGCTTCGCGAACCGCTCGCTCGATGTAGTCGCGATCCGCGGTCGCTCGGGACCGGCTCGCGTTCGTTGACGTAGCGTGCGATAGACCGGGAAGCACGCGATGATCTCGCGCATCGCCTGGTTCAGGCTGTTCAGCGTGAAGTCGCGGTAGTGGCGATGGCGCTCTGAGAACCGGTTCAGCCGATGCGCCAGCACGTTCAGCTCGCTGGCCATGCTGACGCGCAGAATCAGCTGCTTGCCGCGGTAGGCGATCTCGCGATACGGCACGCGCAGCCGCGTGAACTGGTGATAGATGCCGTCGATCGCCCGTTCGTTCTGCCGCTCGACGAACAGGCCGTTCAGCATCGCCGAGAAAGTCGTAGCCGGTCGTCCCTTCGACCGGCCAGTCGGGCAGGTCTTCGTCCATCCCGAGAATCTTTTCGACGACCAGGAAGAGGGGACGGTCCGCGTAGAGATCGGGCCGCACCTCGCGCGCCCGCGCCTGCAGCCGCTGCAGGTAGTCTCCCGGATCGAACAGGCCATCGACGTGATCGATGCGGAACCCGTCGATGCAGCCGCGTCGCAGCAGCTCGAAGGCGTACGCGTGGACGCGGTCGAAGACGGCGGGATCCTCCATCCGGATCGCGGCGAGCTCGTTGATGTCGAAGAAGCGGCGGTAGTTGATCTCCTCGGCCGCCACCCGCCAGTAGGCGAGGCGATAGGACTGTTCCGACAGCAGGTCATCGAGCGCGTCGAAGCTGCGCGGGTCGCCCGGATGGCCGTTGAAGCTCTCGACCGCGCGAACCGATGTGCGCGTGCACCTCCGGCGACCGCGTCGTCAATTCGGCCAGTCGCCGCTTGATCACTTCCTTCTCGCGGTCGCGCTCGATCCGTGTGGCCGGGTCGGTGACGAGGCGTCCGGGCAGGTTGCGGATGGCGGTCAGGATGCTGAGGAACTCGGTCGCCGCCTCGCTCTCCGGTCCGGCGGCGTCCAGGAGCGCCTGGAGTTCGTGTCCGAGCACTCGGTCGTAGGTGCCCGGCGCGATCGGAAACCACTGCTCGAAGTAGCGGGCGCGCAACGCACCGTGTTCGTATTCGAGCCGGATCTCCTGCCGCTCCAGCACGGCGCCGTAGGCGTCGCCCAGGACCGGCAGCAGCACTTTGTGTTCGAGTTCCGATTTCAGCGGTTGCCAGTCGATGTCGAAGACGTCCGCGATAACGCGAACTCTCGCCGTTCTCCAGAACGTCCTGCCACCACGGGTTCGCCGATCGGGCGATGCCCATGTGATTGGGCACGAGGTCGATGATGTGGCCCATGCCGTGCGCGCGCAGCGCCGCGATCCAGGCGGCGTAGGTCTCCTCGTTGCCGATCTCGGGATTCAGCTGCGTCGGATCGGCAACGTCATACCCATGCGAGCTTCCCGGTACGGCCTTGAGGTAGCTCGATGCGTAGCAGTGGGAGATACCCAGCGCCGCCAGGTAGTCGACCAGTGCGGTGGCCGCCTCGAAGGTGAAGCCGGCGTGGAATTGCAGGCGATATGTCGCGGTCGGAAGCGAAACGGGATGCATGAGCGGCGCTAATCGGCAACAAACGGGATGCCAGCGCGACCCTGTGACGTCATCTGGAACGTCGCTTGCTGAAGAGGTCGGCGTGAGAGTCGCTGTTTACCTCGACCGTCGTGCTGGCCACTGTCAGCGTGGTGGCGTGCGGCGCCGTCCGCACTATACACGTGCCGGCGACACCACCGCCGCAGACGCAGTTGGCGCAATTGTGGATCGATCCCGGCCCGGCGCCGCGAGACCTGTTCTGGGGTATCGGCGGCGAACAGCGCGCGCCGGCGAAAGACGCCATTTACAAGATCAAGGCGCGCGACGACAGCGGTTTCAGCGCCAGCTATGACGTCGAAGGACCCGGATGGTCTCGAGTGGAGCGCCAAGATCGGTCCCGAAGCGCAGACAGAAGTGGTGGTGTCGCGAATCCTCTGGGGTCTCGGCTATCACCAGCCGCCGATCTATTACCTGCCCTCATGGACCGTCGATCTCGGGAACGGTGAGACGGAAGCGGGAGAGCGAAGCACGGTTCCGGCCGAAGCTGTCCGCAGCTGAAACACCTGAAGGAATACTGGCACTGGGCCGACAATCCCGTTTCTCGGCGCACGGGAATTCCGCGGGCTCCTCGTCGTCATGCTGATGCTGAACAGCACCGACCTGAAGGACGACAACAACAGCATCTACGAGTTGTCCGAGGCCGTGGGACGGCGCCAGCCGCTGGTACCTGCCGCGCGATGTCGGTGCCGCGCTCGGGGAGACCGGCAAGCTGTATCCGCGGCGCAACTGGCTGCCGGGCTTCGAGAAGCAGGCGTTTCTGACCGAGGTGACGGAGACTGGCGTGCGCTTCGATTACACGGGGCGTCACCAGGAACTGCTCACGATGATCGCGCCGGACGACGTGCGGTGGGCGGCGGAGCGGATGACGCGGCTGACAGAAGCCCAGTGGCATGATGCCTTCCGGGCCGGTAACTATTCCGACGCCGATGCGACCCGCTACATCGCGCGCATCAAGGAGAAGATCGCGGACGGTCTCGCCCTGCGCGTCGATCGCCGCGTCTCCCACAACTGATGGACGAACTGCCGTCGGCGCTCACCCGCTACATTCCTGACATCCTCGAAACGCACGCGGCGATGATTCTCCGCGCCGTGCTGGCGCTGCCAATTGCCACCGCGATGGGAGCCCTGCTCGCGTTCCGGCCGCGACGGCGCGGGACCCCGCCGCGCTCCGCACCGGTGATCCAGACGCAGATCATTCTCGCCGTCGTCGGCGCCGTGGTCATGCTGATCGTCGGTGCCAGCCTGGCGCGCGCGTTCGGCATCGTCGGTGCCGCCAACCTGATTCGGTATCGCGCCAAGATCGACGATCCGAAGGACGCCGTCGTGATGCTGGCGACGCTGAGCCTGGGGCTTGCCTGCGGAGTCGAGCTGTACGGCCTGGCAGCGTTCGCGGCGATCTTCATCCTCGGCGTGCTGTGGGTGGTCGAATCGTTCGAGCCTGAACGGACGAAGACGTTCGAGCTGAAGGTGACCACCAACGATCCGGCCTCCCTTCGCAGCGCCATCGAGAGCGATTCTTCGCCGCTACCACATCACCTACGAACTGCGGACGGCCGGAACCAAGGACCTCGTCTACGAGGCGGAACTGCCGTTCAATACGCGGACCGATCGCGTGTCGAATGCCATCCTGCTGCTCGACTCCAACAAGCGAGACGGAGGTCGTGTGGGACGAGAAGAAGAAGAAGTGATCCGCTACCCGCGATAGTTGCCGAACTGCAGCGCGACGCCGAAGTCCTGGTCGCGCAGCAGGCGCATCGCGTCCTGCAGGTCGTCCTTCGACGCCGACGTGATGCGCAGCTGATCGCCCTGGATCGACGCCTGCACCTTCTTCAGCTTCGAATCCTTCAGGAACTTGACGATGTCCTTCGCCTTTTCCGACGGGATGCCCTGCTGGAGCGTGATTTCCTGCCGGATGGTGCTGTTCGCCGCGGGCGCCGCGGTGCCGCGGGTCAGGTTCTTGACCGGCACGTTCCGTCGCACCAGGCGCGTCTGGACGATCTCCCAGAGCGCGTTCACCTTGAACTCATCGTCGGCAACGAGCACCAGCTTCGATTCCTTCGGGTCGAAGTCGATCGACGCCTTCGCGCCCTTGAAGTCGTAGCGCTGCGCAACTTCCTTGCGCGCCTGGTTGAGAGCGTTGTCGACTTCCTGCAGGTCGACGTTCGACGTGATGTCAAAAGAACACTGCGTGGCCACGGATGATTCTAATCGTGAATCCAGGAATCGTGAATCGCGATTGGCGCATCGTGAACCGCGCCTGCGTCTCGCCGCTCACGATTTGCGATTCAGCATCTGCGGCTTGTCATCGACACTCGTTCCGACGAGATGCGAGATCAACAGCGCGACCTGCGCGGGTTCGTACGGTTTGGCGATGTGTGCCTGGTACCCGGCGGCCTCCGCATTCAAGCGATCGTTCTTGGACGCGTAGGCGGTGACAGCCACTGCCGGAACGCTGCCGCCCTGCGCTGCCGCACGGGCGCGGATGCGCCGCATCATCGCGAAGCCGTCCTCGAACGGCATGCCGATGTCGCTGACGATCACGTCGGGCACGCGCCGCTCCAGTTCGGCGAGGGCCTCGCTGGCGCTTGCCACGGCAACCACCTCCGCCCCGTAGGACTCCAACGCGGTATGCATCAGCACTCGCGCATCCTCCTCGTCGTCTACCACCAGCACCCGCACGGCGCGAAGGAGGGCGCTGTTGACGCTCGGGTAGTCGGTGGCCGGCGCAGCGAGTGTGGTTGCAATCGACGGTTCCGCTGCGCGCGCAACCATCGATGGGAGCGAGACGGAGAATCGTGCGCCGGTGTCATGGCCTTCGCTGTGCGCCTCGATCGTGCCGCCGTGCAGTTCGACCAGCTGCTTCGCGATCGCCAGTCCCAGGCCGAGGCCGCCATGCTCGCGGCTGGCCGTTCCGTCCGCCTGTCGAAACGGTTCGAAGACAAAGGGGAGGAAGCTGGCGTCGATGCCCGGTCCCGTGTCCTGCACGGTCAGGCGATAGCCGTCGCCACGCTCCAGGCGCACCATCACGCGACCTTCGAGCGGCGTGAATTTCACGGCGTTCGACAGGAGATTCCAGACGACCTGCTGGAGGCGAGCCGGGTCCCCGGCCGTCCACGCCGGTTGGCCGTCGAGCGCCACGTCGAGCGTGATCCGCTTGGCCGCTGCCGCCGGCTGGACAACTTCGACCGCCGCTTCGATGATCGCGGCAAGATCCACGTCCTGCATCTGCAGCCGCAGCTTGCCGGTGACGATGCGCGAGATCTCGAGCAGGTCTTCGATCAACCGGGCCTGGGCCCGCGCGTTGCGCTCGATGCTCTCCAGGGCGCGTTCCTTCGTGCGCGCTTCGACCGGTGCCGCACGCAGCACGCGCGTCCATCCCAGCACCGCGTTGAGCGGTGTCCTCAGTTCGTGAGACAGCGTTGCCAGGAACTCGTCCTTCAGCCGGTTCGCGTCGCGCTCGCGAGCCAACGCGGCGGTGCGCTCGGCTTCCACCTTCCGGCGTTCTTCCACCTCGTGTTCCAGCTCGCGGTTGGTTCGCGACAGCTCCGCCGTCCGCTCCGCGATTGCGTCCAGCATGTTGTTGAACGCCTGCACGACCACGCCGACTTCGTCGGATGAGGCGACGACGCCGCGCAGGCTGTAGTCGCGCCCGGTCGAGATTCGACCGGCGACGTCCGCCAGGTCGAGCAATGGCGACGCAATTGCCCGTTGCATTCGTGTGGCAATCAGGAACGCGGTGGCGAGTGCCAGCAGCAGCAGCCCGATGACCGTGCCGATACCGACGCGGAGGCGCGAGTAGAGATCATCGAGATCCCGGCGGATGAAGAACGTCCCGACAACGTCGCCGCCCGAGCGGAGCGGCGTGACGACATCGTAGCGGTTGCGATCCATACGTGTGTCCAGCGGAGGGGAGGCGGGACAGCGATTCGTCGGGTCGCGCCGGTAGTCGGCAAAGAGCGCACCGTTCGGTTTGTACAGGCACCCGAGCATCACGTGCGGCCGCAGACTCAGCGGTGCGAGAGTCTCCTCGGCGATCATGTCGTCATTGAATTCAACCGCCGGTGCCGCCGCCTCGCCGACAATCCGGGCCTGGGCGGCGATGTCCTGCCGCATCTCGACGCTGAATTGGTAGACATCCCAGACGAGGAAGCCGCTGCTGGCGAACAGCAGCGCCACTGCGCTGGACGCGAACGTCATCAGCAGCAGCTTCTGGCGGATCGGCAAGTCGCGGAAACGAGTTCCGGTGCCGCGGCGGACGCGACCGTCGCTCTGATTCACCGCTTGCCCCGCGTGTTGACCGCCAGCTGCAGCAGGCGCGAACTCACCCGCAGCCTCGCCTGGTCCGCGGCCTCGGTGCTGATCGCGAACCGGACGTTCGACCCCTGTTTGACGAACGCGATGACCCCCCCCTCGGTGAGGAAGTCATCGGTTTCGCCGACCGTCAGCGTCGGTGTACCGCGCGCCGCGCGCAGATAGGCCGCCGCGGCTCCTTCGGGGACGAACAGCACGTGACAGTCGGGTTCCGGCTCGAGAATGATGCGCGACGTGAGCATCCGCCCGTCGACGTTCTCTTCATGGATGGTCTCCGCCAGCACGGTGCCAAACGGGTTCCTGCCGGCAATGCAGATGTTCAGCGGCCCCTCCCGCGCTTCCGGCGGCCACTGCACGAACTTGACGAAGTTATAGAGATACGCCGCCTTCACGTGATATTCGAGTGACACGTCTTGTGCTGCCGCCGGGCGGACACCGATCGCCAGCGTCAGAATCAATGCAGCGGCGCGCACGTCAGAACCGGAGTGCGACCCCGGCACGGATGGATCGTTCGAACTCCACCCGTGTGGGTAGCGGAGGCCCGAATTCGGGATGCTGATCGTGCAGCAGGTCCTGGCCGGCGACCCACAGCTCGACTCGTGGATCCGGGAACCAGCCCGCTCGCAGCGTCAGCTCGGTATAGGCGGGGACACTGGGGTCGGGCAGCGCGCTCACGGAACGGAGCAGCACGTCGATTTCCACATGACGCGGCAGGTCGATCGAGGAGCGCACGTGAAACTGCTGCCGCGGATCGTCCGCTTCGGAGGCGCCAAGACTCAGATGCCGGCTCCCCGCCGTTCGATCGATCGAGGTGGCAAGCCACGTGTAGCTGACATGAGTGCGCCACGCCCGCACCGGTTGGACGTTGACGGCCGTCTCGATCCCGTGGACACGGCCGACCAGCGAGTTGCCGATCGTCAGCGGAAACACCACGACGGGCGTCGCCTCCTCGCTGCGGAGATCGTCGATCGTGTGGTGGAACACCGCGATATCCACGGAGACGGCGCGGAACGGCTGGGCACGGTACCCGGCTTCGAGCGCGACGAGCGACTCGGGCAGAAAGTTCTCGTTTCCCTGGATCAGGATCGACCCGTCGGGTGACGGGATGACGAGGTCCTCTTCGAAGCGAGTGGGACGGCGAACCGCGCGCGACACGGCGCCCCACGCCATCTGCGTGCGCGAGAAATGGACTCGGGCCCGCACGTTCGGCTGGAACTCACCGCCACTGAACGCGTTGTGCTCCCATTTCGCGCCCACGGTCGCGAACACTCTGTTGGGAACTACCGTGAACTCGTCCTGTGCGAACAGGTTCGCGACTTCGTATGTACGGTCGGGCGGATCGAAGCGGACCGTGCCCCCTTCGGTTCCATCAGCGTTGACGCGGAAGCCGCCGCCCCATATCAGCTGGTGGCGGCGAGGCGACCAGGCGTGCTGCGCGTCGACATCGAGGGTGTTGATGTGATGAGTCAGTTGACCAGGGATTCGCCGATACTCGCGCCGGAAATAGGTCTGCAGGGTGAGACGCGATGCGGCCAGCGGCGCGGACCAGCGGGCCTGCAGTCCGCCGTTGGTGAACTCGCCATCGGGCCGGGCGAGGAGGCGGTCACGGCTGTGGAACAGATCGCCCTTGATCAGCCAGTTCGTCGCCTCGGGCGTGCCGCCGTCCAGCCGGAAGCCGGCCTGTCCACGGCGGATGCCGTCACCGGCCGAGCCACCGTCTGCCAGCGTCTGCGCGTCGCGATCGGCGAATTTTCCGTACATGCGCCAGGACGGGCCGGCCGCCGGAGTGGCGCCCACCCGCACCTCCGCGATGCCGTGATCCTCGTTGCCCGCCCCGACGCCGACGAAGGTTCCACCGGTCTCCCGCGAGCTGCGCGTGATGATGTTGACGACGCCGTTCACGGCGTTCGCGCCCCACATCGTCGCGCCAGGGCCGCGGATCACTTCGATGCGGTCGATATCCTCGAGTACGTAGTCGAGCGTATTCCAGAAGACGCCTGCGAACAGGGGTGAGTACTGCGTGACTCCGTCGACCATCACCAGGAGCTTGTTCGCGGTGTTCTGGTTGAAGCCGCGCGGTGTAATGGCCCAGGTCCCGTTGTTGAAGCGCGCGACCGCCATACCATCCGCCAGCAGGAGCGCGTCGGCGAGTGTGGTCACGCCGGAGCGGCGGATGTCGTCCCGGGTGATCACCGACACCGCCGCCGCTGTGCTGCCAATCGGCTGCTCACGGCGGCTGGCGGAGGTCACGTCGACCTCCATGAGTTCTTCGATCGACAGCGCCTTGAGGTCCTGGAACGTTGCCGCGCTCACCTGGGCGGGCGTTGCAGCCGTGGTGACGCTGAGGTCGGCGAGCGTCAGCACGGCGAGCAACGCGAGCACCCTGGGAAGGTGACCGGTCCGCATGATGTTCACGGGAGTGTACTCACCAGCACGTTGCTGCCGAAACTCTTCGCATCTGGTTGCCCCGGCCGGCGCCCCGCGCCTCGTGCATCGCCATCCGTAACTGACGAAAGCGTGCGTGTACCGCCCGAACATGGGTCGAATCGCGTCGTGAACGTGGCGAGTCGGGCATGTCAGGCGCGGGCGTCACAGGTCCGGCGTCGCATGCGGGCACCTGGCTCTGTTCGGCTCGAGGATGCTCGAAGGATGAGTTGGTCGGCCTCACGAGCGCGGCAGAGTGGACGCCAGTCGATCTATACTTCGCCAGGTCTCCGCGAGCTCCAGAGCGCTCGCGTGCCGCACGCACCGAGCGTGCCCTAACACGAGCACGCACATCTCTTTCGCATGCCCACCGACCTTACAGGGAATTCGACCCGCGGCAATACCGGACTGGTCGACGTGCTCGACCGTGTCCTCGACAAAGGACTGGTGGTCGCGGGCGACATCAAGGTTTCGCTCGCCGAAGTCGAGCTGCTGACGATCCGGATCCGCCTGATGATCTGTTCGATCGACAAGGCCGAGGCGATCGGGCTCGACTGGTGGAAGTACGACCGCCACCTCTCACCCGGGCGCGAGCAGGTTCTGCAGGAGAACCTCGAATTGCGGGAACAGTTGCGCCTGCTCGAGCGTCAGGTGGCCGCGCTGACCGCAGCGTCCGGCCGTCGTCGCCGGCGGGCGGCAGCCCCGTCCCAGGACTGACCAACTCCAAGGAGCTTTCGCGATGGCCGTCGAACGTGCAGCAGGCGGGACCAGTCTCATCGACGTCCTCGACCGCGTTCTCGACAAAGGAATCGTCATCGACGCATGGGTACGCGTGTCGCTCGTCGGCATCGACCTGATTACCGTCGAAGCGCGCGTGGTGGTCGCGTCGATCGACACCTATCTCAAATACTCGGAGGCGGTCGGCGCGGCGGCCTCGGCGTCACGCCCCGGCGTCGACGCGCAGCGTCAGTACGATGAGCTCGCGGCCGAAAACGAGGCGTTGCGCGCCCAGCTCGCGAGCGGAGCGGCGACGGTCGCACGCACGCCGGCACGCCGCCGACGGTCGCGGCAGTAGCGCGAGGAGCTCGCGTAGAAGTGCGCCGGTCGCCGCTCGCAGGCGAGTGTCCGGCGTGGTAAGGACCCCGGGGAACCAGTGGCAGCTACTCGAATGAGTTCGGCTCCGGTGCGCTCGCCGTTAACGCGTGCACCGGGCGCTCCTGTTAACGCGTCGGCTCGACTCGAACTGCTCGAGTACTTCCTCGCTCATCACGAGGACCTGGTGCGGTGTGCACAGGCCAGCCTCGAGTGGCTCGGGCGGTGGGTGGGTATCCGCCGCTCGGTGTGTCTGGTGGTGAACGCGGAGTCCAGCCGGCTCGTCGGGCTCGCCGGCCACGGCGTGAAGAGCGAGGACGTCGAGCTGTTCTCCTGTTCGATGGCTGATGACGAGCGATCCTCTGGTGATGGCGCTGTCGCGCCCGCAGCCGACGTCGTTCCGCAGCGCCCGTGGGAACGGCCACGCGGCCGGGGTGCCGCCAGTCACCCCGCTCGGCGTCACGGGACCGTTCGTCGCCTATCCAGTGCGCGGTGCACGAACTCCCGAACAGGCGCATGGGCTGCTCCTGGTCCGGACCGGCGCCGATGCGCATCCGGATTTCGCGTGGCTTGCCAGCGTGCTCGGCCACAAGATGGAGCAGATCCGCGGCCGCGGGTCGCTGGCCGAGGAACTGCGCCGCCTGCGCCGCGAGCGGGCCTTGTTCTACACGATCATCAATTCGGTGACGGATCCGATTCTCCTGACCGACACTGAGGGGCGGCTGATCGTCGCCAACGCCCGCGCGGAACGCCTGTTTGCATCGACCGAGGAGGACAACGAAGGCCGCCGCCGCGCCGTGGAATTGAACAACATGCTGTTCTCGGCAGCCCTGTCGCGGTCCGTCGTGGATGCGCCGGCGGAAGCGCGGGAACTGCTCCTGGTCGATCCGAGCGATGGCTCGGACCTGCTGTTCGAGGTGCTGAGCAGCACCGTCGAGGATCCCAGGGAAGGGACCGGCATCGTCTCGGTGCTCCGCAACATCACCGACCTGCGGCGTGCCACCGAGCAGATCGAGGAGAACTATCAGAAGGTACGCGTGGCCGAAGCCGCCGCTCGCGCCGAACGCGATCGCCTTAACCTGATCATCGACTCCGTTGCCGATCCGATCATCGTCACCGATCCCGGCGGAGCCACGGTGCTGATGAACGCGCCCGCCGAGGAGCTGTTCACGGTTGCGGTCGAAGCCCCGCCCTCGGCGCAGCGATACGTGCAGGCCAACGACGCCCACTTCTCGTCATTCATTTCCGGGCTCCTGCTCGGCGAGAGCGGTCCCGGCGAAGTACGGCGGGGCGAAATCGCTCTGGCCAACCCCAACACCGGGGATCCAATCCCCGTCGAAGCGATTGCCGGCAAGGTGACCACCGAGACCGGCGAATTGACGGCGGTGGTGACGATCCTGCACGACCGCCGCGAGGCAATCGATCGCGCCCGCTTGTTCGACCAGCTGCAGGTGGCGTCCGCCGAGTTGCAGATGCGGGTCCAGTCGGCCACGGCCGAACTCGCGACGCAGAACGAGCTGCTGCGGCGGCAGGCGATCGAGCTGGAACAGGCGTCGCGACTGAAGTCGCAGTTCCTGGCCAACATGTCGCACGAGTTCCGGACCCCGCTCAATGCGATCCTGGGCTACACGCACATGCTGCTGCAGGGCGTGGCCGGTGAGCTGCTGCCGAACGTGAAACGGCAGTTGACGCGCATCGATTCGAACGGCCGCCATCTGCTCACGATCATCAACGAGATCCTCGACATCACCCGGATCGAGGCGGGTAAGATGCCGATGCAAATCGTCGAGTTCGACCTGAACGAGCTGGTGCCGGAGGTGATGGCGGAGCTCGATCCGGTGATTTCGCGTTCGAAGCTGTCGGTGAGACCCAGGCTGGCCGAACATCCTCCAGTCGTCCAAAGCGATCGCCAGAAGGTGAAGCAGATCGTCGTCAACCTCCTCAGCAACGCATTGAAGTTCACGCACCAGGGGAGCATCGAGGTGGCGGTGGCGTTGAACCGGGCGGAGCGGGCCGCCGCCATCTCGGTGACCGATACCGGGATCGGAATTGCCCGCGAGCATCACGAACGGATTTTCGAGGATTTCAGGCAGGTGGACGATTCGCCCTCGCGCCAGTATGGTGGGACGGGACTGGGGCTCGCCATCTGCCGCCGCCTGGCGAACGCGCTCGGCGGCCGAATCACCCTGCGCAGCGAAATCGGCGAGGGGTCCACGTTCACACTGACGATACCGATGGATGCATTGCAATGAGCGAGCAGAACCAGCCTCTGATTCTCGTCGTTGACGACTATCAGGACGCGCGCGAGATGTACGCGGAGTACCTGCAGTTTTCCGGGTTCCGAGTGGCCGAAGCCAGGAATGGCAACGAGGCGGTGGAGCAGGCGTTTGCGCTCAAGCCCGATCTCATCCTCATGGATCTCTCGCTGCCGGGTATGGACGGCTGGGAGGCGACGCGTCGCCTCAAGGCGGACGAACGCACCAGCCAGATTCCGATCGTGGCGTTGACCGGGCACGCGCTCGCCGGAGCCTCCGAAGGCGCGAAGAAGGCCGGCTGTGATTCGTTCGTCACCAAGCCATGCCTGCCAGACGATCTGGTGATCGAAGTGCGCCGCATGCTCGGCGCGGCGCGACACGTGTGAGCAAGCGTCCCGCTCGGAAAGCCCGGCCGATGGCCAAGGCGAAGAGTCCCGCGCGCAAGCCGCGGCCGAAGGCGGCTTCCCGTGCGCAGGTGCCGGCCATGCCTCGCAGCATGCAGAACCGCGGCGCCGGCGATAGCCGCAAGGCCGTTCAGGCGCCCAAAGCGGCCCGCCAGCGGCCACAGAATTCCGAGCCGGACGAAGGGCTGACGCGGGTCACCCGTGAGACGCAAGTGCGCGGGACTTCGACGCGGGTTGAACGGGTCATCGAGCGGGCGCCGAAACCGAGCCTGCCGGACGTCGATCGCGCCAGCGCCGGCCGTGGCCGCTACGTCTACTGCATCATCCGCGCGAGCCAGCCGCTGCGCTTCGGCGCCATCGGCATGGACGAACAGTGGGCCGACGTCTACACGATCAACTACCGCGACATGGCCGCGGTGGTGTCCGACGTGCCGATCGCGCCACTCGATTCGACGCGTGAAAACGTGCTGGCGCACGAGCGTGTCAACGAAACCGTGATGCGCGACCACACGGTGATCCCGATGTCCTTCGGCACGATCTTCAAAACCCGCGAGGACATCGTCGAGCTGCTGCGCTCGGCCTACGACGCGTTCGCGGACGTGCTGAACAAGATGCAGGACAAGCTCGAGTTCGGTCTCAAGGTGCTGTGGGATCGCGACGAGATCGTCAAGGTGATCGAGGGCGAGGACGAGGACATCCATCGGCTCAAGACCGAGATCTCGTCGCAGAAGGGGTCCACCTATTTCGCGCGGATGCAGTACGGCCGCCTGATCGATTCGGCGCTGCAGTCGCGGTCGGAGCGCTATGTGACCGAGTTCCTGCAGCGCCTGCGGGATGTGTCCGTGGCGTCGCGCGTCAACCGGGCCATCGGCGACAAGATGATCATGAACGCCGCGTTCCTGGTCCAGCGCGACCAGGAGCAGGCGTTCGACCGCCGCATCAAGGAGATTGCGTCGCTCTTCGACAAGCTGACGTTCAAGTACACGGGTCCCTGGCCACCGTATAACTTCGTCAACATCCGCCTCAAGCTCGAACGGGCGGGCCAGCATTGAGCCAAGCTGGACAGGTGAAAAGTAAGAAGTGAAAAGTAAGAAGTGGGAAGTGGAAAGTGGAAAGTGGAAAGTAAGTTCGAAAGTACATCGAGCCACTTGCCACTTACTTTCCACTTTTGAATTTGAAGTTCAAACTTCAAGATCCAACTGACATGTTTCTCCTGGACTCGTTGATGATCTCGGGCATCCGGTGGACGTTGAAGACGGTCGCCGCTGCCGCGGAAGCGGAGCTGAACGACGACGCGGTGCTCCGGGAGCGGCTGATGGAAGCCGAGATGCAGCGCGAGATGGGCGAGATCAGCGACGACGAGTTTGCCGCCATCGAGGAAGACCTGCTGCTGGCGATACGGCAGATCAAGGAGCGCCGCGAGGGGGGCTCCGGCCCATTCGCTGTTTCCGCTGGCGAGCCAATCGACACTGGCGAGGGACGCTCCTTCCACGTCGAGGCCGAAGTCGCGGGAGAGTTTTACGGAGAACCAGGTGGCTCGGACCGTTCGATTCGTTCGAGCCGTTCGACTCGTTCGAGTCGTTCGGATCGCTCTGACCCCGGCGACAGCTCGCCATCACAAACCGCTCGGACCGTTCGAACGTCTCGAGCGTCTCGAACGTCTCGACCCAAGTGAAGTCGCTCACTTACGTGTATTGCATCGTGCGCAGCGGCCGTCGGCCGGCCGTGGCTGGTCGCCTGACGGCGGTTGGCGTACCCGGAGCGCAGGACACGCGGGCGATTGCGGCCGGTGGTGGCTTGTGGCTGATCGTGGGGACCGTTCCTGCTGACGAATACGATGAAGCGGCAGTCGCTGCGGGCTTGCAGAATCTGGATTGGGTCGGCCGCCGGGCGATGGCCCATCAAGCGGTCATCGAGCATTTTCTCGGCGCCCGTGCTGTGCTGCCGATGCAGATGCTCACGCTGTTCACGTCCGACGAGCGCGCGTTGCACTACGTTGAGCGTCAGCGAATCGCGATCGCGAACGTGATCAGGAGACTCGAGCGGAAGCTCGAGTGGGGTTTGCGTCTGACGTTCGATGAGCAGGCAGCTCGCGATGCCGTCGAAGCCCGGAATGTATCGCCGGACGCCTCGACGGAACGGGGGCGCCGCGCAGCCGCAGCGCCACAACGGACGCAGGGGACCGCGTACCTGGCGCGAAAGCGGGATCTGCTGGATGTGCGCCGCGTGCAACTGCTGGCGGCACGCGCTGAGGCGGATCAGTTGTTCACGGCGCTCGGGCGAGATGCGGCCGATGCGCGACGCCGCACGTCGACGGAGCAGGCGGCGCCAGGATCGCGGCTGCTGCTGGACGCGGCCTTTCTGGTGTCGACCTCCCGGACTCGAAGCTTTCGCGCCGCCGTCAACCGGAAGACCAAGGAACTCGGCTCCGCCGGCCTCACCGTATCGCTGACCGGTCCGTGGCCGCCTTACAACTTCATTTCCCCACCACGGCCGCCGGCGCGGCGTGCCACTGCGTCTCGTCGACTTCGGAGCCGTCGTGGCCAGGCCGCACACTGATTCCGAGCTGATTCTCGGGTCCGACGACGCCTCGCTCCTCGATATCGTCGACAACGTTCTGAACAAGGGAGTCGTGCTGAGCGGCGACATCACCATTGCGCTCGCCCAGGTCGATCTGATTTACGCCCGCGTGTCGCTGCTGCTGTGTGCGGCGGATCGTGTGCTGCCGCACGAGACGGCGGAAGTCAAGGAGCGACAGGCGCGTCGCCGGGCGCAGCGCAGCCGACCTTTACTCACACGCGACATTCGCCAGCGTGCGCGCCGGCGGCCGGCGTGAAGCTGCTCGTCTACGCCATTGTCGGCAGCGCAGGGCTGCCCGATGCGCCCGGGGGCGCTTCCCGGTGGCGGGCAGTCACGGTCGGGCGGCTCGCTGCAATCGTCGACCGGCGTCGGAGCGCGCCGAAGCCGACACCACGTAACGTCCGTCAGTACCACCGCACCGTGGCCGCGATCGCGGATACCGTGCCGGCGATCCTGCCGGCGAGATTCGGCACGCTCGTCGGCGAAGAAGAGCTCTCGTTCATCCTCCGCACGCGGGCGGTTTCGTTGCGCGCCGCGCTCAAGCGCCTGCGCGGGCGAGTGCAGATGACCATCCGCATCGTGAACCGAGGCAGCGAGATGCACGCCGCGATGAACGTCGTGCGGCCGCCTGATCGGTCCCCGGCTGCAGAGACGAGGCGGGCGGCTCGCGCTGAGGGTCCTGGCGCGCAATACCTGCGGAGTCGTGTAGCGCGAGAGGATCCGGAAACGCGACGTCTTCTTGCGCCATTGCGGCATGCGGTCCGGCGCTGGGTTCATCACGAGGAGGTGACCCTTCGTGCGGGAATCACCAGCGTGTATCACCTCGTTTCGCGGCGTTCGGCTGCCGCGTACGCGCGATCGCTGCAGGCAGCCGCTCGTCGAGCCGGAGTAGAGCTCGTCCTGTCTGGTCCGTTTCCGCCGTATGCATTTGCCGCGACGATGTGAGGGGGCGGGGGACAAGGGGGCAGGGGGACAAGGGGGCAGGGAAGATACGCAGCGCCAGGTCCGCGTGAGAAGATTTGGTCGATGACGACAAAGCGGCGTGTGCCGGTGACGCGTCGGAAGCGTCGCACCCGGGTCGTGGCGCGCGGCGGTGGCGTCACGGTGACGGAAGTCGCCGAGCTCGAGGACCTGCGGCGCGAACTGGAACGCACGGCGGCCAGCTCGCCTCTACGCTGGAATGCCGATCCGGACGACGTGCAGCGGTCGGTCGCGCAACTGGTCCTGACCCTCGTGGAGTTCATCCGGAAGCTGCTCGAGCGCCAGGCGATCCGGCGCATGGAATCGGGAACGCTGACGGATCCGCAGACCGAGGACGTCGGCCTGGCGCTGATGAAGCTCGAAGAGACCGTCCGTGACATCGCCGCCAAGTTCGGCATCCCTCCCGAGGATCTCAACCTGGACCTCGGACCCGTCGGGAAACTGATGTGAAGTTCGGGCCACTTCGAACGTTTACGTCCGAACTTCCGCCTTCTGACAAGTCGGGCACCAGTACGTGGACCGCGCGTGGACGCCTTGCCTGGCCCGTTGAATCGGGGTACCGCAGCGCCGGCACGGTTTGCCGGCGCGGCCGTACACCCACAAGCGCGCGCCGGGGTCGAAGCGGCCGGTGGTGCGGCGCAGTCCTGCATAGGTGCGCATTGAGGGATTGCCATCGCCGACGTTCGCCCGCATCAACCTGGCCGCTGTCGACACGACACGTTCGAGTTCCTCTGTCGTCACCTGAACGACCGGAGTAAACGGGTTGATGCCGGCTGCGAAGAGCGACTCAGACTTGTAGACGTTGCCGATGCCGGCAAGTGCGCGCTGATCGAGCAGCGCGTCAGCGATCTCCATCTCGCTCCGATCGCGGATTCGCGCGATCGCCGTCCCCGCGTCGAAGTCGTCGCGAAGGAGATCCGGCCCGAGATCTTTCAGCGGTTCGGTCTGTTCGATTCTCGCCGCGGATTCGAGCTCGGCGATCGGCACGCTGAACGCCACCGCGATGATGTCGGCGGTTTCGAGAACGATCCGCATCTCATGACGCGGCCGCTGCCAGCGTTCGCCTGGGCGGTAGAGATGCCACGAGCCGTGCATGCGCATGTGACTGCGCAGGACAACGCCTCCGGAAAACCACATCAGCAGGTGCTTGCCGCGCGCTTCGACGCGCTCGATGAGCTGTCCGGTGAGCGGCCGGTCTTCGAGCGGGTTCGTGAGGTGGGGAAACACGGACTCGAAACCCGACACCGTGCGGCCGGCGAGCGCACGATGCAGGCCGCGCGCCGCGCGGAAAATCGAATCACCTTCAGGCAACTCGCTGAACCTCGAGGTTCACACTTCTATGTTCTCGCTTCTCGGTTCGTGTTCACCTTCGGAGTTCGGTTCGGCGTTCGGGGTTCGAAGTTCGGGGTTCGGGGTTCGGCGCCGAACCCAACCCGGAACCGAACTCCGAACTCGGAACCTGAACACGAACTGAGAAGCGAGAACCAAGAAGTGCGAACCGTATTAATCAGCGACCGTGTCGTCGCGGTCGACGTCCGACTCGGCGCTGTCGGGGTCGGTGGGCCCGCGCTGGCCGCCCTGGCCGCGCGCGGCCTGGTCATAGCCGCGGTTGTGCTGCGACTCGACGCCTTCGCGCTCGAGCTGCTGATCGCGATCGTTGGACGAGCGGACCTGTTCGCGCTCCGCGTCGCGGTCGGTCGACGGAATCTGCTCACCGTCCAGCTTGTCTCCGTCGGCGCCACGTCGTGGCGACTCGGTCGTCGGGTTCCGCTTGTTGTCTGCCATCAATTCCTCCGCCGCACATGCCGCAACCGACGTGCCAGGGGAAGGGAACAGGGGGCAGGGAACAGGGAACAGGGGACGGCAGGGGAAAGGGGGCAGGGGGCAGGAAGGGGGCAGGGGACAGGGGCAGGGCAGGGAAGGGGCAGGCGGCGGGGGCACAGGGGACAAGGCAAGGTCGCAAGAGCCAGGGAGCGAATTGACCCCCGAGCCCGTGAACCCTTGAACTCCTGCCCCTGTTCCCTGCCCCTGCCCCCCTCTGTCCCCTGTCCCCTTGTCCCCTCGTCCCCTTTAGGGCCGCACCTGCAGCCCCAGCGCGCCGATGACGAAGCCCTCCTCGACGAACATCCTCGCCGCCGGATGCGTGGTGGCACCGGTGCCGTTGATCTCGGCTACGAGCAAACCGCGTCGTCCGGGTTCACGCGCGCGTGAGAGGTCGACGAGCGCGCGCGCAACCGCCCGTCCCATCTGGGAGCGCTGCGGCTCGGCATCCGGGAGGAACAGCAGGAGCTCGCGCTCCCCGCGCCGCAGGTATGCCGCGGCGGCGCCATCGACCAGGATCACCAGCGCACCGACGCTCCGCGTCGGCCCACGTCCGGCGTCGCCGCTGGCGTCGGATGCTCCGGCCGCTGTCTGTTCCGGCCATTTGACGATGCCGCCGTACGGGTTGGCGGGATCGGTTGCCGCGAGGATGACGACCCGCGATTCTTCCGGCGGATCCCGCATCGATCGCAGGAGGTCGAGCGCCGCGGGCATTGCAAACTGGGCGGCGCCGAGACCCGCGACGAAGTAGCCGCGGCGGACGCGGCCGGTGTCCTCCATCGCCTTCAACACGTCGTAGACGGCGGTGAAGCCGCCGGCCACCGCTTCGGCGGCCACCGTTTCACGAGTGACGACACCATGCCGGGTCAGGAGCTGCTGTGCCATCGCAGCGGCCCAATCGGTGCCCGACTGCTTCGTCAGCTTCGTTGTCTGCACGAGTGACCAGCGGCCTTCCGCTGCCGGCGGCACCAGCCGTCGCGATCGGAACGGCCGCGACTTGTCGCGTCGTGCGGTTCGCTTGGCCTCAGTACGCGAGTAGGCGCGCAGGGGGTGAAGCGTGTCGTTGGTGACGAGACCCATCCAGACGAGCTCCCACAGCGCGTCGACGGTCTCTTTCGGAAACCCGCCGCCGGTGCCGTCGTGAAGGGCGGCGAAGAACGATGCGCCGTGGTCGCCAAGGTAGGCGAGAAGGTCGGCGGCACGTCCCGTTGGCTCTGTCGTGCGAGTTTTGTCAGGCTCTCGCGACCCTGCTCGTGTCGCCGCTGGCGGCCGCAGTCGCGGGAAATGATCGGTGAGGTACAGAGCGATGCGGCCGTCGCGTTCGCCCAGCGGCTCGACACCTGTCCACACGACTTCGCCCGCAGCCATCAAGGTGTCGAGCATGGCCGGTGCATAGTCGGAGACCCGCGCCGGCAGTACTTCCCGCTCGAGCACCGACGCCGGTATGGCGGCCCCTTGCAGCTGCTCGATTGCATCCAGCAGCGGTTCGAGGCCGTGTCGCCCCGACCCGATGCCGTGCCACGACACGCGGAACCGCCCCAGGGCATCGGTGCCGACCGGTTCGATCTCATGCCGAAGTGCGGCGAGCGAACGTCGCCGGAGGCTGCGCAGGACGTCGGGATCTACCCATTCCCGCTCATTGCCGCCCGGGCGGAACTCACCTTCCACCAGCCGTCCCGCGCCCGTGAGCCTGAGCAGGATCGATTCGACGATCGCCGGCCCAAGGCCGAATCGTGCTGCGAGCTCGCGCGCGGTGAATGGTGCGTGCGACCGCGCATAACGAAGGACGAGATCACCGGACGGATCACGGACCGGTTCGAGCAACGCCTCGGGCAGACCTTGCGGGAGCGGTACTCCGAGTGCGTCACGGTAGCGCGCGGCGTCTTCGACGGCGACATACCGGCGCGTGCCCGCAATCGGCAGAGTGATGATGCGTCGGGACCGTTCCAGCGATTCCACGGCGGCGGCGACATCGGCAACCGCGGCGCGCGCCTCCAGCTCTTCGCGTCCGAGATCGCCGATCCGAATCAGCAGATCGTGGAGGCCGTCCACTGAGCGGACACGATATTTCTCGTCGAGGTGCTGAAGCTGTCGTTCGAGACTGGCCAGCGCCTCCGGATCCAGCAGCTCGCGCAGCTCGGCGTCGCCCAGCAACTCGCGCAGCTGTCCCTGGTCCACCGACAGCGCCTGCGCCCGCCGCTCGGCGAGCGGCGCATCGCCGTCGTAGATGTAATTGGCGACGTAACTGAACAGCAACGACGCGGCGAACGGCGATGGTACGCGCGTGTCGATCGTCGAGAGGCGCAGCGAGCGGGTTGACAGCTTGCGGAGCGTGTCGACCAGGGCCGGCATGTCGAAGTGATCTCTGAGCACTTCGCGATACGTCTCGAGCAGCGCCGGAAACGACCCGAAGCGCGACGCCACGGCGAGAAGGTCGGCGGCGCGTTTGCGTTGCTGCCACAGCGGTGTCCGCGCGCCCGGGCGTCGCCGTGGCAGGAGCAGCGCCCTGGCGGCGGTCTCGCGGAACCGTGCTGCGAACAGTGACGTGCCGCCCAACTGGCGCACGACGAGCGCTTCGACTTCGTCCGGATCCGGCAGCAGCAGCGCCGGATCGGGCGCCTGCTCAACGTCGGGAAAGCGGACGACGAATCCTTCGTCGCCCCACATCACCTCGACGTCCATGCCGGTGCGATTGCGAATCTGCGCGGTGGCCGCCATGGCCCAGGGTGCGTGAATCCGGCTGCCGAGCGGTGACAGCACGCACACCCGCCAGTCGCCGAGCTCGTCGAGGCAGCGTTCCACGACGAGCGTCTTGTCGTCGGGAACCGCACCGGCCTCCGCCTGGTCGTCCAGATAACGAAGCACGTTGCCCGCCGCGGCCGGATCCAGATCGTGCTGCTGCACCAGCCGATCGACCGCGGCGGCGCGCGGCACCGCGCGCAGTTCGCGAACCAGCGCGCCAATCGCGTAGCCAAGCTCGATTGGGCGTCCAGCCTGGTCGCCGTGCCAGAACGGCATCTTGCCCGGTTCACCTGGTGCCGGCGTCACGAGCACGCGGTCGTGCGTAATCTCCTCGATGCGCCACGTCGATGCGCCGAGCGTGAACGTCTCGCCGACCTGCGTCTCGAACACCATTTCCTCGTCGAGTTCGCCGACGCGAACCGGGCGATCGGCGCCGGCGAGGAACACGCCATAGAGGCCGCGATCGGGAATCGTTCCGGCATTGGCGATGGCGACGCGCTTCGCTCCTTCGCGGCCGGTGAGTGTCCCCTGCACACGATCCCACGTCACACGCGGCCGGAGCTCGGCGAACTCGTCCGACGGATAGCGGCCCGACAGCATGTCGAGCACACCTTCGAAGATGCGGCGGCTCAGATCGGCAAACGGAGCCGCACGCCGTACGGCGGCGAACAGGTCGTCGACGGCCCAGCCGTCCATGCCAGCCATGGCGACGATCTGCTGCGCCAGCACGTCGAGCGGGTTGCGCGGGTAGCGCGACGACTCGACCTTTCCTTCGTGCATCGCTCGCGACACCGCCGCGCAGGCGACGAGATCGCCGCGGAATTTCGGGAAAGATGATCCCTTCGCTGACAGCGCCTGCCTGGTGGCCGGCGCGACCGATGCGCTGCAGCCCGCTGGCGACGGACGGCGGCGCCTCGATCTGGACGACCAGGTCGATCGCTCCCATGTCGATGCCGAGTTCGAGCGACGAGGTCGCGACGAGTGCCTTGATGCGTCCCGCCTTCAGCAGGTCTTCGACCTCGCTGCGCGCCGCCCGTGCCAGCGACCCGTGATGCGACCGCACCAGCGGCTCTCCCGCCAGCTCGTTGAGCGCGCCAGCCAGCCGCTCGGCAAGACGCCGGCTGTTGACGAAGAGCAGGGTCGATTGATGGGAGCGGATCAGCTCGAGCAGACGTGGATGGATCGACGACCAGATGGAGGCGCGCGGCGACTGACCCGCCGGTCCGCTCGGTATGTCGGCGAGCGCCGATGGCTCGGATGGGGAACTCGGCTTCGGGCGGGATCCCCGCGACGGCCCTGCCTCAGCAGCCGGTGCGCCGAGCCGCGCCATGTCCTCGACCGGCACTTCGATCCGCAGTTTCAGCTGCTTCTTTTCCGAGGCATTGATCGATCGTGACTGGCCGGAACACCGGCGGTGGGCTTGCGGCCGTCGCCCCGTCGGTTTCACCGAATTCGCCGTGCAGCTCTGCTTCGACGTCCTCGACCGGCAGCACGTCGCGGCTCTTCTTGCGCGAGGCCTTCCGCGCGCGCGCAGCGGGGCGCACCTCCGCTCCGCCCAGAAAGCGCGCCACCTCGTCGAGCGGTCGCTGCGTTGCCGACAGGCCGATCCGCTGCAGCGAAATTGAACCGGGTTTTTCGCGCAGGGTCTCGAGACGCTCGAGCGACAGCGTCAGGTGCGCACCGCGCTTGCCCGGAACCAGCGCGTGGATCTCGTCGATGATCACCGTGTCCACCGTCGTCAGGCGTTCGCGCGCCTGAGAGGTCAGGAGCAGGAACAGCGATTCCGGCGTCGTGATGACGATGTCCGCCGGCTCCCGCAGAAACTTCGCGCGTTCTGACGCCGGTGTATCTCCGGTCCGGATCGCGATCTCCGGCACGTGAACCGGCGTTCCGGTCCTCGCCGCCAGATTGGCGATGCCCGCCAGCGGCGCGCGCAGGTTGCGCTCGACGTCAACCGCAAGCGCCTTGAGCGGCGAGATATAGAGCACGCGGCAGCGGGCGTTCCGCTCGGGGACCGGCTCGAACATGAGGCGGTTGAGGCACCACAGGAAGGCGGTGAGCGTTTTCCCGCTGCCGGTCGGCGCCAGGATCAGCGTCGACTCACCGCGCGCGATCGCCGGCCACCCGAGCTGTTGAGGCCGCGTTGGCGCTGCGAAGGCCCCCGCGAACCAGTCGCGCACCGCGGGATGAAACAGCTCGAGGGACGAACGGGCCACAAGCCGATCTTATGTGAATGGCTCCGTCAGCCTGAGGCAGGCGCGCGCCGCGCGGCCTGGGGCATTGTGCATTCGGTCGCGGGCATTCAATAATCGGATCCATGGGTGATGCTGGAGAAGGACTCGTCGACGCGGAATCCCGCCTCGCCGAGCGGATGGAAGAACGCGAACAGGAAAAGCGGAAAGCACGCCAGGCCGGCAAGGGGCCGGACCCCGAGCGAGCGCGCCAACTCGAGTCGTTCCGCCTCGCACGGACTGAAATGCAGCGCCAGCTGGAAGTGGCGACGCACGACGCACGCAAGCAGCAGTTGAAGCAGGCCATCGCGGAACTCGATCGCCGCATTACCGAGCTGTCGACAGCATGAGACGGTGACCGCGGTTCTCTCGTACCACGAGAGCACGAAGCACTCATTCCACCGGTTCGCGCGGTCCCTCGGTTATCTGGATTGGGCCGCGCAGCCGGACCCCTTTCGTCGCTACGAGGGCGCCGCCCGCATATCGCTTCCGCGCGCGGCCCTGCGGGCTGACGTTCCCTATTCGACACTCTTCACCGGCAGCGCCGAGGCGGCGCCGATCGAGCCATCCGCGGTAGGCGAACTGCTTCGCTGTGCAATGGGCCTGTCGGCCTGGAAACAGTACGAGACCAGTCGCTGGGCGCTGCGCGTCAACCCGTCCAGCGGCAACCTGCACCCTACCGAGTGCTACGTGGTCTGGGACGGCAATATCTGCCATTACGCCCCGCGCCAGCACGAGCTCGAGATTCGAGCCCGTCTCGACCTGGAGCGCGGGAGCCGCCCAGTCAGCTCCGCCGATGTGCTGCTGGTCGGGTTAACGTCGATTCTCTGGCGCGAGGCGTGGAAGTACGGCGAGCGAGCGTTTCGGTATTGCCAGCATGACGTCGGCCACGCGATCGGCGCGTTGAGTGTCGCGGCGGCGCTGCTTGGCTGGCAGACGACGATGCTTCACGTGACCGACGAGACGATTGCCGCACTGCTCGGCGTCGATCGCGACGCCGATTATGGCGCGGCGGAGCGCGAGGAACCCGAGTGCCTCCTGGCGATCGGGCCCGATTCGCGTGCCTCAACCAGACGTGCCGGCGCTGGCGGCGATGGCTCGACGCTCCACCTGGTCAGGCCGTGCCAACGTCTTGAGCAAATCGCACGTCGACTGGCCGGCCATCGACGAAGTGGCGCGCGCCACACGCCGTGACGGCGTGTCACCCCAGGTGCCGACGCGCCCCCGGTTCGCGCCCAGCGGGCGGCGTCACGCCGAACCGCAGGAGGACTCTCTCGCACGGCAGATCATCCTGCGGCGTCGCAGTGCGCTTGGCTTCGACGGCCGCTCGTCGCTGTCCGTCGCGCGGTTCCTGCAGATGCTGCGCCGCCTTGACCCCGTGTCGCCGCCGTGGACGGCGCTCGACTGGCCGCCACAGGTCCACCTCGTGCTGTTCGTCCACCGAGTCGAGGGACTGATGCCCGGTCTGTATGCCTACCTGCGCGACCCAACTGCGCGAGACGAACTCCGATCGGCAATGCGCCCCGACTTCCTCTGGGAACCGACGAACGATTCGAGCGACTCGAACGCCTCGAACGACTCGAACGATTCGAACGACTTGTTTCTGCTCGTTCCCGCTGACGTCCGTTTTACTGCCAACCGCTTGTCGTGCGACCAGGACATCGCGTCCGACGGGTTCTTCAGTCTTGCGATGATTGCGCGCGTCGAACCGGCGTTGCGCGAGCATGGCGACTGGTTCTACCGCCGCCTCTTCTGGGAATGCGGCGTCATCGGCCAGGTCCTGTATCTCGAAGCGGAGGCCGCCGGCGGCCGCGCGACAGGCATCGGCTGTTTCTACGACGATCCCGTCCACGAGGTCCTCGGTCTGACGGGCATGCACTGGCAAAGCCTGTATCACTTCTCCGTGGGCGTGCCGGTGGATGACGGGCGGTTGACGAGCGAGGCGGGCTACGCGGGCGACTGGTAGCGGATAATCGACCCACGGATGGCTCGAATCCTCGTGGTCATCGTCGCCGCTGCCGTCGTCGCGCAGGCGCAATCGCCGCCGCCACGCGACCAGCCGGCGGTTCCCCTCGAGGAGACGACCGTCGTTCAGCTGCAGGAATGGATGCGCGCGGGCCGTTACACCTCGCGCCAGTTGACCGATGCCTATCTCGATCGCATCGACGCGATCGACCGCCGCGGCCCGACCCTCCGCGCCATTATCGAGCTCAATCCGGATGCGCGCCGCGATGCCGACGCGCTGGACCGGGAGCGACGCGACAAGGGAGCACGCGGCCCGCTGCACGGCATCCCCATCCTGATCAAGGACAACATCGACACCGGTGATCGGATGCAGACGACGGCCGGGTCGCTGGCGTTGGAAGGAGCGTCTGCCTCTGCGGACGCGTTCGTGGTGGCCCGTCTGCGTGTCGCCGGCGTGGTCATCCTGGGAAAGACCAATCTGAGCGAATGGGCGAACTTCCGTTCCACCCGCTCGACCAGCGGCTGGAGCGCCCGCGGCGGCCTCGTGCGCAATCCCTATGTGCTCGACCGGAATGCGTGCGGTTCGAGCTCCGGCACCGGTGCCGCAATCGCGGCGAATCTCGCGGCCGCCGGCGTCGGAACAGAAACGAACGGATCGATCGTGTGTCCCTCGGCCGCGAATGGCCTCGTCGGGATCAAGCCGACGGTGGGCCTCGTGAGCCGTACCGGCATCGTCCCGATCTCGCGAACCCAGGACACCGCGGGGCCGATGGCGCGCACTGTTGCTGACGCCGCTGCCTTGCTGACGGCGATGGCCGGCGTGGACAACGCCGACGCGGCGTCGATTGCGGGCGCGCGCTATTCGTCGCGCAACTACCTCCGGTCGCTGGATACGCGGGGGTTGCGCGGCGCACGAATCGGCGTCGCGCGCAAGCGCTACTCCGGCTACCACCCGGCCACCGACGCGCTGATCGCCGAGGCGCTCGCCGACCTCAAAACGCAAGGCGCCACCATCGTCGATCCCGCCGATATCGCAACGGCGGACCGCATGAACGGATGCGAGCTCCCCATCCTGCTGCACGAATTCAAAGTCGGCCTCAACGCGTATCTCGCGCGGCGCGGGCCGGCGGCACGTGTTCACTCACTCGCTGAGCTGATCGCATTCAACCAGCGCGAACGCGGCCGCGAGCTCGAGTACTTCGGCCAGGACCTCTTCGAGGAATCCGAACGCACCACCGGACTCACGGCAACGGCGTATCAATCGGCTCTGGCGTCCTGTCGCGCCGCGTCCCGAACAGATGGTATCGACGCGGTGCTGAAGAAGTTCCGTCTCGATGCGCTGGTCACGGCCACCGGGGCACCTGCCTGGAAGAGCGACCTGGCGAAAGGGGATACGTTCCTTGGTTCCAGCGCGTCGCCGGCGGCGATTGCAGGCTATCCGTCGATTACGGTGCCGGCCGGGTTCGTCGACGGGCTGCCGGTCGGGATGTCGTTCATCGGCGGCGCGTGGTCGGAGCCGCGGCTGATTGCGCTCGCCTATGCATACGAGCAGGCGACGAAACATCGCCGGCCGCCGACCTTCCGCGAACGATAGCCGCTGACCTCGAGAATCGCGGCAGCCACTTCACAAAAACCACGAGGGACCGAAGATCACGAAGAGGCATTCTTCGTGCCCTTCGGGCGCTTCGTGGTTATCCATCGAGGAAGTCGACGGTCACGCCGAACTCGCGCAGGACGCTGCGGGCGGTTGCGGTGGCGTCCGCGAGCAGATGCGATGGCAGCCCGTGGGTCGCCGGTAGTGGTAACCGCATCGCTTCGGCGAGCGCGGCCTCCCACAAAGGTGCGACGATCGCGACGGCCGCGTGCCCGCCCGCCCATGCCTCGGCGGCTTTTCCCAGTCGCGTTCGCAGCTCGCCATCGAGCGAGAGCCGGCGCATTGCCAGCATCAGCGAGTGTTCCTCATCGCGAGGGTCAATCGAAATCGCGATCGGCGCGTTGGTGTTCAGGTATCCACGTGCTTTCCAGGTCTGCGGATCGAGCAGTCGGCCACGCCGCAACGGCTTCGGTCTCGAACACGATCACGGGCACGCCTGCGGCCATCGCCCGGAGCGCGTCAATCGGCGGTGTTCCGGTCGGCGGCCACTCCAGGGCGACGACGACATCATTCGAGCGCAGGTCGTGCAGCCCGCTCGCGGTCTCGATCGGTATGCCTGCATCGCGGGCCCGGCTGGCGGCGTGCTCGACGACCGCGGGATGTGATGAGACGACGCGAAAGCGCGACGGGCTCGCGGAAGGCGTCAACCTGGGAGGAATCACGCCGAGCGGCAGGATTCGGATAGCCACGTCCGGATGTGCCATGCGCAAGTCGCGCGCGACCGCGGCGTCGTGGACGATGACCATTCGAGCGGCGGCAAGCGGGGTGCGGAGGAGATCCGGGCCGGCGAAGGCACGCTCGGCACGGAGATGAGGGCGGCGGTGGTGCAGCGCACGGCCGGTCGGCTCTGCTGCACCGAGGTCGCCCGGAGCACGACGACCCCGGGGTAATGGAACAGGTACGGCCAGACGTAGGCGTGTGCGGGCGAGTCGGCGAGCTCGAAGACGGTCAGGTCGTATGGCGCGCGGAAGTGTCGCCAGACAAAATCGTGGGCTTGGTCCTCATCGTAGCGGTCCACCTCGTGATGGCGCTCCAGCTCGAGCGCGACATCGTCGGGTGCCGGGGCGAACCACGCGAGCCTCACCGGCCGGCCCGGCTGAATTGACGTTTCACAGTCGGTTCTATAGCATGAACAGGTTTGGGAAACTCTTCACAAGCGGATACCCTCCACTGGATACAGTCCACTGGTGAGCCCGCGCGTGAAACACCCCTGCGTCGCCGTTCCGTGTGTGCGAACGTCGCGACCGACTTTTCTCAGGAATCCTGTCGAGGCGTAAATGGACGGCTGGCTTGGCGTGTTGCTCATGATCATCCTGGGCGTGGGGTTCGCCGCGGTGATGATCGGGCTGTCCGTGCTGCTCGGGCCGAAGAATCCGACGCCGGAGAAGCTGGCGCCGTACGAATGCGGCATGCCGGCGGTCGGCGACGCGCGTGAGCGCCACTCGGTGAAGTTCTACCTGGTGGCGATGATCTTCCTGCTGTTCGACATCGAGATTGCCTTCCTGTATCCCTGGTCGATGGCGCTGCGCGACCTCGGGTGGAGCGGCTTCTATCAGATTCTGACGTTCTTCCTGATCCTCACCGTCGGCTACGTCTACGTGTGGCGCAAAGGCGTGCTCGACTGGGGCCCGGCGGTGCGGCGTGCCCGGCGGCCGGATCAGCAGCAGCGCGCGGCCTAGTCAGGCGCCCGGTTGTATCGGTAATGGCTCAACACGACACGCATCACCACGGACTCGACCCGGAACTGCCGCTCCTCACCACCAAGTTCGAATGGCTGGTGCAGTGGGCGAGGCGTTCGGCCATCTGGCCGGCCCAGTTCGGCCTGGCCTGCTGCGCCATCGAGATGATGGCGATGGCGGCGAGCCGGTATGACATCGCCCGCTTCGGCGCCGAAGTCTTCCGCGGCTCACCGCAGACAATCCGATCTGATGATCGTGGCGGGCCGCCTGTCGCGGAAGATGGCGCCGGCGATGCGTCGCGTCTACGACCAGATGCCGGATCCGAAGTGGGTGATTTCGATGGGCGCCTGTGCCTCGGTGGGCGGGGTGTTCGACAACTACGCGATCGTGCAGGGCGTGGACCAGGTGGTGCCGGTGGACGTATTCGTGCCCGGCTGTCCGCCGCGCCCCGAGTCGCTCATCTACGGCATCGTGCAATTGCAAGAGAAGATTGCTCGCTCGCGGGCGTAACGCTCGCCCGAGAATGCAAAATTCAAAATTCAAAATGCAAACCGCGACTGCATCTGGACCAAGAGTGGACGGCGCGACGACGTTCACCCCGGCGTGTCAGGCATCAGTCATTTTGCATTTTGCATTTTGCATTTTGAATTGATCCATGGACGCCCAATCCGTCATCGACACCCTGACGCCGCTCGTGCCCGGCGCCTCCCTCGAAGTCGGGCGAAGCATCGATTTCGCGACGATGTACGTCCCGGCCGACACGCTGATCGAGACGTGCCGCGCGCTCCGCGACACGCCGGCGCTCGCCTTCAACGCCATCATCGAGATCACTGCGGTCGACTACCTGCCGCACGAACCTCGTTATGAGGTCGTTTACCACCTGCTGTCGGTGCCGAACCGCGCGCGCCTGCGGCTGAAGGTCCGCGTCGCGGGCGGTGCGGCGGCCGATGGCATCGTGCCGACGGTGCAGTCGATCTGGCCCGGTGCCGGCTGGCTCGAGCGTGAGGTGTGGGACATGTTCGGGATCGTGTTTGCTGACCATCCCGACCTGCGGCGCCTGCTGATGCCCGAGGACTGGGACGGCCACCCGGCGCGCAAGGATTATCCCGTGCAGATCCAGAAGACGGCGCAGACGTATGAGCCGCTGGAAGTCACCGAGGAAGAGTTTCGCGCCAATATCGAGCGGGACAGGGTGAGGCGAACCGCGCATTGACGAATTGACGAAGTGACGAATTTCCAATTCATCGGTGCATGTCAGATTCGTCAATCCGTCAATTCGTCCATTCGTAAATTCGAAGATTCATGGCAGAGACACGCACTGAAACGATGACGGTCAACATGGGGCCGCAGCACCCCAGCACGCACGGCGTGCTGAGGCTGGTGCTGGAGCTCGATGGTGAAGTCATCCAGAACGTCACGCCGACCATCGGCTACCTGCACACCGGCATCGAGAAGACCGCCGAGCAGAAGAAGTGGCAGCAGGTCATTCCGCTCGTCGAGCGGATGGACTACCTGGGCGCCCAGTCCAACAGCTTGTGCTACGCGCTCTCGGTCGAGAAGCTGCTCGGTCTCGAGATGCCCCAGCGCGTGAAGGACATCCGTGTGCTGATCGCCGAGCTGCAGCGGATGGCCAGCCATCTGATCTGGATCGGCACGCACGCGATGGAAATCGGCGCGGTCTCGATGCTGTTCTATGCCGTCCGCGAGCGCGAGCTCCTCCTGAACATCAACGAGCTGATCGCCGGCTTCCGCTTCTTCCCGAGCTATTTCCGGGTGGGCGGCCTCCGTGAGGATCTGCCGCGTGGCTTCCACGACGCGGTCAACGCCTTTCTCGACCGCTTCCCGGGGAAGATCGACGAGTTCGAAGGGCTGCTCACGAAGAACGACATCTTCAACCGCCGCACGCGCGGTGTCGGCGTGGTCACCAAGGAAGATGCGTTCGCCTGGGGACTGGTCGGTCCGATCGCGCGGGGTGGCGGGGCCGACTACGACGTTCGCAAGTACTTCCCCTACTCCGGCTACGAGACCTACGACTTCGACGTGCCGACGCGGACCGACGGCGACGTGTTCGCGCGCTACCAGGTTCGCGTGCAGGAGATGCGGGAGAGCGTGAAGATCTGCAAGCAGGCGCTCAAGCGCATCACCCCGACTGGCGTCTGGGCCTGCGACGATACCCGCGTCGTTCCCCCGCCGAAGGACAAGGTCTATACCGAGATGGAAGCGCTCATCCAGCACTTCCTGATCTATTCACAGGGATTCACGGTACCCGCCGGCGACGCTTACGTGCCGGTCGAAGGTCCACGGGGCGAGCACGGCTGCTATATCGTCTCCGACGGCACCAACCGGCCGTGGCGGGTGAAGATGCGGGCGCCGTCGTTCATGGCCATTCAGGCGCTGCCGGCGATCGTCAAGGGCGGCCTGATCGCGGACGTGGTGTCGGTGATCGGATCGACTGACGTGGTGATGGGAGACTGCGACCGGTGAGTTTTCATCCGCAGATGGACTACGCGCCCGCCCGGTGGCACCGGTCGGAGCGCAAGCTGGCGGAGCCGGGCGAGGAGTTCCGCTACACCGCCGAGAACCAGGCGAAGTTCGACGAGCTGGTCACCCACTATCCGCCGGACCAGCGCAAGTCCGCGATCATCTATGCGCTCTTCCTCGTCCAGCAGCAGCTTGGCTACGTGAGCGGCGCGTCGATGCGGTTCGTGGCAGCGCAGATCGGCTGCACGGCGGCGGATGTCGAGGACGTCGTGTCGTACTACACGATGTTCTACACGAAGCCGGTCGGCAAGTACGTGATCAACGTCTGCCGGACGCTGTCCTGCGCGTTGCTCGGCGCCGAGCAGGTCACCGAGGAGATCGGCGAGCAGCTGGGCATCCATCCCGGGCAGACCACCGCCGACGGCATGTTCACGTTGATGGAAGTCGAGTGCCTGGGCGCGTGCGATCGGGCCCCGGTGCTGATGATCAACGACGACGACTGGCAGGAGCGACTGGCCCCCGAACAGGTGAGGGAGTTCCTCGAAGGGCTGCGCTCGCGAGGTGTGCAGTCGCTCACCGGCTGTCACCTGTGTGTGGAGTCACGGCGATGAGCTACGAAGCACACCGAGGACACGAAGACCGGATCGGGTTCGCCTCCGTCGTGATCGTCGTGCCCGTCGTGGTGAAAAACTGATAATGGCGTACGAACCAGTTCTCATTCCGCAGGTCCGCGAGCAGAACGCTTACACGCTCGACTTCTACGTGCAGAACGCGCGCGGCTACGACGGGCTGCGCAAGGCGCTGACGCAGCAGCCGAACGACATCATCGAGCAGGTCAAGGCGTCCGGCCTCCGTGGGCGCGGCGGCGCCGGCTTTCCCACCGGGATGAAGTGGCAGTTCGTCCTCAAGGACACGCCGAAGCCGAAGTACATCTGCTGCAACGCCGACGAAAGCGAGCCGGGCACGTTCAAGGACCACGTCCTGATGGAGCGCAACCCGCACCTGTTGTTCGAAGGATGCGCGATCGGGTGCTACGCCATCGGTGCCAAGGTCGCCTACATCTACATCCGCGGCGAGTTCCTGCACGTGCAGAAGGTGCTCGAGTCCGAGCTGCGCAAGGCCTATGCGGCGGGGTATCTCGGTAAGAACATTTTCGGCAGCGGGTTCGACTGCGACATCTACATCCACCGCGGCGCCGGCGCCTACGAGGCCGGTGAGGAAACCGCGCTGATCGAGTCGCTCGAAGGCAAGCGCGCCCAGCCCCGCATCAAGCCGCCGTTCCCGGCGGTGGCCGGCCTGTATCAGTGCCCGACGGCGGTCAACAACGTCGAAACACTGTGTAACGTTCCCTTGATCGTCATGAACGGCGCCGAGTGGTTCGCGAAGCTGGGACCGGAGAAGAACGGCGGGCCGAAGCTCTATTGCATCAGCGGTCAGGTGAAGCGGCCCGGCGTCTACGAGGCCTCGATGACCACGACGCTGCGCGAGCTGATCTTCGGCGATCAGTTTGCCCAGGGAATGGCCGACGGGCGCCGGTTCAAGGCAATCATTCCCGGCGGATCGTCGGTGCCGATCCTGCTCGACGAGCACCTCGACACGGCGGCGAGCTTCGATGGCGTGCAGAAGGCCGGTTCGCTGCTCGGATCGGCGGGCCTGATCGTGATGGACGATTCGGTCTGCATGGTCTGGCTGGCGATGAACCTGCTGCATTTCTACCGTCACGAGTCCTGCGGCAAGTGCACGCCGTGCCGCGAAGGTGGCGACTGGCTGTACAAGCTGCTCATGCGCATCGAGCGCGGCGAGGGTCAGATGAAGGACATCGACCTGCTGTACAGCGTCGCCAACAACATCACCGGCAAGACGCTGTGCGCCTTCGGTGACGCCGCCGCGACGCCGGTGCTGACGACGCTGAAACTGTTCCGGGACGAGTTCGAGGCGCACGTGAGAGAAGGCCGTTGTACGCTACCCGCGCCGTGGCGAGCCCAGAAGGGGTTGCTCGCGCACGCGCATTGACGTGCGCCTCGAGATTGACGAATTGACGAATCTACGGATTGACGAATTGATCGTTCGATTCATCAGTCCAGATTCGTCAATTCGTAAATTCGTCAATTCGTAAATTACATGGACTTACGGCTTCTTCTTCAACTCGCTGTCATCGGCTTCACCTTCTTCATGCTGATCAACGCATCGGCCCTGCTGGTGCTGGCCGAGCGGAAGGTGATGGGCTTCATGCAGCAGCGCTATGGTCCGTACCTGGTCGGACCGCATGGCGCGCTGCAGCCGCTCGCCGACATCCTCAAGCTGCTCTTCAAGGAGGAGCTGCGGCCGAAGGGTGCTGACAAGTGGCTGTTCACGCTCGCCCCGATCTTGTCGGTGACCGCCGCGTTCGCCGCGTTCGCCACCGTGCCGTGGGGTGCCGAAACGACGTTCTTCGGCCTGCTCGACGAGCCGATCAAGCTCGGGGTCGCCGACGTCAACGTCGGCCTGCTCGTGATCTTCGCGATCACCTCGATGGGCGTGTACGGCATCGTGCTCGCCGGCTGGTCCTCCAACAGCAAGTACTCGCTGTTCGGCGGGCTGCGTGCGTCGGCGCAGATGATCAGCTACGAGCTGTCCTACGCCACGTCACTGGCGGCGGTGGTGATGCTCGCGGGGTCCCTGTCCGTGCGCGAGATCGTCGATTCGCAGGCGGGGCTCTGGTTCGGCTTCATCCCCCGCTGGTTGATCTTCCTCCAGCCGGTCGGCTTCCTCGTCTACGCCATCGCCGGTGTTGCCGAGACCAACCGCGCGCCGTTCGACTTCCCCGAGGCCGAGCAGGAGCTCGTGGCCGGGTACAACACCGAGTACAGCTCGGTCCGGTTCGCGCTCTTCCCGCAGGCGGAATACATCAACATGGCGACCATGTCGGCTGTCGCCAGCGACTTGTACCTGGGCGGCTGGCATTTCCCCGGCGTCCCGGTCTGGCTTGGATGGGCAGTGTTCCTGGCGAAGGTCGGCGCGTTCCTGTTCTTCTACATCTGGATGCGCTGGACGCTGCCGCGCTATCGCTATGACCAGCTGATGGGATTCGGCTGGAAGTTCCTGCTGCCGCTGTCGGTCGTGAACCTGATCGCCACGGCCGGCGTGTGGCTCTACTTCAATGCCTGAGACACTCGTCTTCTACCTCTTCTCGGGGCTGGCGATCGTCGCCTCGGCGCTCGTCATCGGCCAGCGCAATCCGATGTACAGCGTGCTGCTGCTGGTGCTGTCGTTCGCCGCAATCGCCGGCCTCTTCGTGCAGCTCGACGCGCCGTTCCTCGCCCTGGCGCTGATGATCGTCTACGCCGGCGCCATCATGGTGCTCTTCCTGTTCGTCGTCATGCTGCTGAACGCGCCGCAGGAAGACGCCCTGACCTGGGACCGCGCGCACCCGCTGCGACATCCGGTGGTGACGCGGTTCGGGACGCTGCTCGCCGTGGTGCTGAGCGTCGAGCTCGCCTACGCGCTGATGCGCGGCAACGACCTGGCGCAGCCGGTCGGGTCGCGCGCCGGAGGGGAGCTCGTCAGCTCGGTTCGCGAACTGGGGCGGGTGCTGTTCACCGACTACATGTTCGCGTTCGAAGCCACGTCGATCCTGATCCTGGTGGCGATGGTCGGCGCCGTCATCCTCGCCCGCCGCGAACGGGAGCCGTCGTAATGGTGCCGCTGTCGTACTACCTGATCGTCTCGGCCATCCTGTTTTCGCTCGGCGCTGCCGGTGTTTTCCTCCGCCGCAACCTGATCACCATCCTGCTCTCGATCGAAATCATGTTGAACGCGGTCAACCTGACGTTCGTCGCCTTCGGCCGGTTCGCCGGCGATGTCGACGGCCAGATCATCCCGTTCTTCGTGATGACCGTCGCGGCGGCCGAAGCGGCGGTGGGACTCGCGCTGATCATCGCGCTCTTCCGGCACCGTGAGTCGCTCAATCCCGATACGTTCACGAACCTCAAATGGTGAAGAACTCTGAGATTTACGAATTGACGAATTGGCGAATTGACGGATTGGGATTCGTCAATTCGTCAATCGATTCGTCAATTCGTCAATTCGCCGATTCGTCAATCTCATGCTGGCTCTGATTCCTCTCCTGCCATTCGTCGGGTTCCTGATCAACTCGATGCTGGGACGCCGGCTCGCGAAGTCGGTGTCCGGCGGCATTGCCTCGCTGGTGATGGTGGCGTCGTTCGCCATCGCGGCGATCACGGTCTGGCAGCTGGCCGGGCTGGAGCCGGCGAGCCGGGCAATCGAACAGACGCTCTACACCTGGATCTCGTCAGACGATCTGACCGTCGACCTGGCCTTCCGCGTCGACCCGCTGTCTGCGGTGATGATTCTGGTGATCACCGGCATCGGGTCGCTGATCCACATCTATTCGACCGCCTACATGCACGAGGAGACGGACAGCGAGTTCGCCCGCTACTTCTCCTACCTGAACCTGTTCGCCGCGTTCATGCTGGTGCTGGTCCTCGGGTCGAACTTCCCGGTGATGTTCGTCGGCTGGGAAGGGGTGGGTCTCTGCTCGTATCTGCTGATTGGCTTCTGGTTCAAGAAGAAGTCGGCCAATGACGCCGGCAAGAAGGCGTTCGTCGTCAACCGCATCGGCGACTACGCGTTCCTGCTCGGCATGTTCGCGCTCTTTACCCGCTTCGGCACGCTCGATTTCCAGCGCCTGGCGACGGCCGTCGCGCCGCTGGCGAACGAGACGACCTTCGGCATCATCTCGATCGCGACGCTGTTGCTGTTTATCGGTGCCACCGGCAAGTCCGCGCAGATTCCGCTCTACGTCTGGCTGCCCGACGCGATGGAAGGGCCGACGCCGGTCTCGGCGCTGATCCACGCCGCGACCATGGTGACCGCCGGGGTGTACATGATCGGGCGCAATGCCGTGCTGTTCGGGCATGCGCCGGCGACGCTGCTGATCGTGGCGGTCATCGGCGCGCTGACGGCGCTGATGGCTGGAACGATCGGCCTGGTGCAGAACGACATCAAACGCGTGCTCGCCTATTCCACGGTGTCGCAGCTCGGCTACATGTTCCTGGCCATGGGCATGGGCGCCTTCGGCGCCGGCATCTTTCACCTCTACACACATGCCTTCTTCAAGGCCTGCCTGTTCCTCGGGTCCGGCGCGGTGATTCATGCCCTGCACGGTGAGCAGGACATCCGCAACATGGGTGGGTTGCGGAAGCAATTGCCGATCACGTTCTGGACGTTCTTGCTTGCCTCGATCGCGATTGCGGGAATCCCCGGCCTGGCCGGCTTCTTCAGCAAGGACGAGATCCTGTACGAGACCTTCAAGGAAGGGCACACGATCCTCTGGGCGATCGGCATCCTGACGTCGCTGCTGACCGCGACCTATATGTTCCGGCTCGTCTTCCTGACCTTCTTCGGGCCACGCCGGCACGATGCGCCGGCGCCGGCGCATCCCGAGGAGGAAGAACGCGATTACGCGCACCAGCACGGGTCAGACTCGCACCATCCCACGCCAGCGGCCTCGCACCAGCCCGCCGCACACGATCACGCGGCCCACGGATCGCACCAGGGCGCTCACCTGCACGACGCCCCACCGGCCATGGCGCTGGCGCTGATCGTCCTGGCCATCGGCTCGGTCTTCGCCGGGTACGTCGGTATTCCACACGCGCTCGGCGGGCATAACGCGCTCGGCGAGTGGCTGGCGCCGTCGTTCCACGCGGCTGGTGCCGCGGCGGGGGAAGCCCGCGAAGCGGCAGAGAGCGCGACCGTCGGTGAGGAAGGCAGCCAGGAATTGACGCTGATGCTGGTGTCGAGCGCCGTCGCGTTCGTCGGCATCGGCATCGCCTACTTCATCTGGATCAAGCGGCGCGACATCGCCGACTCGGCGGCCCGCGGCCTGAGCGGGGTCTACCGGCTGCTGCTGAACAAGTACTACGTCGACGAGCTGTACGACGCCGCGATCGTGCAGCCGATCAAGGTGATCTCGACCGAAGGGCTGTGGCGAGGGGTTGACGTGAAGGTGATTGACGGCGCCGTCAACGGCACCGCGGCGGTCATCGATGGTGGAGCCGCCGTGCTCCGGCGCCTGCAGACCGGCTCGGTCCGGGCGTACGCGGGGTCTCTCCTGGTTGGTGTCGTGATCATTCTTGGTTATTACCTGTGGAGATAGTCGTGCTTTCTCGACAACTCCCAACGCCCAACGGCTGTCGCTCGGCCAACTCCCAAATGACTGACGGGGAGTTCTTGGGAGTTGGGCTCTTTGGGAGTTGGGAGCTGTCATGCCACTGCTGACGCTCCTCTGGGCCGTGCCGCTGGCCGGGGCGATCCTGATGCTCCTGATTCCTGGTGCCGGTGACGAACCGGCACGGCCGCATGACGACCACGAAGTGCGGGGGAGCCGCGGGCCGCGCGACGCGCTGTTCCGCAATCTCGGAATGGTCGTTTCGCTCGTGGTGTTCGGCCTGACGTTGATGCTGTGGGCCGGGTTCGACGCGAGCTCCGCCGAATTTCAGTTCGTCGAGCGGGCCGCGTGGATTCCCGCGTTCGGCATCGACTACTACGTCGGCGTCGACGGCATCAGCCTGCTGCTCATCGTCCTCACCGGCTTCCTGACGCCGGTGGCGCTGCTCTCGTCATGGGCGGGTGTCGGCCGGAAGGTGAAGGAGTTCACGATCTTCATCCTCGCCCTCGAGGCGGCGATGATTGGCGTGTTCATCTCCCTCGACCTCTTCCTGTTCTACGTGTTCTGGGACGCGATGCTCATCCCGATGTACTTCCTGATCGGGATCTGGGGCTACGACCAGCGTATCTACGCGGCCGTCAAGTTCATGCTCTACACGATGGCCGGCAGCGTCCTGATGCTGATCGCCATCCTCGGTCTCGCCTACATGCACAGCGAAGCGACCGGCAGCTACAGCTTCGACCTGCTGAAGCTCTACACGCTGCAGATCGCGCCGGAGACGCAGCGCTGGTTCTTCCTCGCGTTCGCGCTGGCGTTCGCCATCAAAGTTCCGCTGTTCCCGTTTCACACGTGGCTGCCCGACGCGCACGTCCAGGCGCCGACCGCCGGCTCCGTCATTCTGGCGGGCGTGCTGCTGAAGATGGGCACCTACGGCCTGGTGCGCTTTGCGTTCCCGCTCTTTCCGCTTGCGGCGGCCGAGTTTGCCCCCTGGATCGCCGTACTCGCCGTCATCGGGATCGTCTACGGCGCGCTGGTGGCGATGGTCCAGCCCGACATGAAGAAGCTGGTGGCCTATTCGTCGGTCAGCCACCTCGGGTTTGTCGTCCTTGGTATCTGCGCCATGAACGTGAATGGCGTCCAGGGCGCCGTCTACCAGATGCTCGCGCACGGGATCAGCACCGGCGGACTCTTCTATCTCGTCGGCATGCTGTCGGACCGCCGGCACACCCGCGCCATCAGCGAGTACGGCGGCTTGAAGGGCGTGGTGCCCCGCCTGACCGCGGCGTTCATCATCATCACCCTCGCCTCGATCGGCATGCCCGGACTGAACGGCTTCATCGGCGAATTCCTGATCATGGTCGGAGCGTTCCGCTGGGATCCGCGCTACGTGGTTGCCGCCGGACTTGGCGTGATTCTGTCCGCCGTCTACATGCTGTGGATGGTGCAGCGCGTCTATTACGGCAAGGTGACCAGGGCCGAGAACGCCCATCTGCCGGACGTGACCGTTCGCGAATGGGCAGGGCTGGCGCCCCTCTGCGTCATTGCCCTGGTGATGGGCATCGTGCCAACGCTGTTCACGAAGCCGATGGAACCTGCCGTGCGCCGGATGGTCGAGCGGGTGCAGAGCGCCGCGCCGGTGAGGGTGAAAAACGACATTCAGAATTCAGAATTCAGAATGCAGACCGCGAGCGCTGCGAAGTCGAAGACGGAGAGCCAACTCGTCTCGGCGCCCGCCGGTCCTGCAAAGTAGCATCTGCATTCTGCATTCTGCATTCTGAATTCTGAACTGCGAGAGACATGTTCAACACTGATCTTGACGCGATAGTCCCGATGCTCTGCGTGACCCTCGCGGCGCTGGCGTCGATGGGGGCTGAGGCGTTCCGCGCACCCGGCGAGAAGATGCCGATCGGCGGCCTGGGGATTGTCGGGCTGATCGGCGCCGCCGTGTCCACGGCGATGCTGTGGAACCGGAACGCCGATGGCTTCGGCGTGATCGTGGCGGACAACTTCGGCCTGTTCATTACGATGACGCTCGTGATCGTCGGCGTCCTCACGATCATGTTCTCGTCGCAGGTGGTCCATCGCGACGACTATCCCAAGGGCGAGTACTACACCCTCGTGCTGTTCGCGATCGTCGGCATGATGATGATGGCGACGGCCAACGATCTGCTGGTGGTGTTCATCGCGCTCGAAATCCTGTCGCTTGCGGTCTACGTGCTGACCGGAATCCGGCGCGACAGCGTGCGGGGGAGCGAAGGCGCCTTCAAGTATTTCATGCTCGGCGCGTTCTCGAGCGCGTTCTTCCTGTATGGAATCGCGTTCACCTACGGCGTCACCGGCAGCACGCGCCTGACTGCAGTCGGTTCCTATCTGTCGGCGCAGGCACTGACCAGCAATCCGATGGTGCTGATTGCCATCGGGCTGCTGCTGGTTGGATTCGCGTTCAAGATCTCGGCGGTGCCGTTCCACATGTGGACGCCCGACGCGTACGAAGGCGCGCCGGCCATCGTCACCGGCTTCATGTCTACGGGGGTCAAGGCTGCCGCGTTCGCCGCATTCGCGCGTGTGTTTCTCTCGTCGTTCGAGCCGTTCAAAGGTGACTGGGCTCCCATCGTCGCCGCGCTGGCCGCCCTCACGATGATTCTCGGAACCGTCGTCGGGGTGGCGCAAAGCAATCTCAAGCGCATGCTGGCGTATTCCAGCATCGCCCACGGCGGGTACCTGCTGGTCGGCCTGGTTGCCGCCAACCAGGTTGGCAAGGCGGCGATTCTGTTTTACCTGCTCGGCTACTCGGTGACCAACCTTGCCGCCTTCGGCGTGATCGCGTTGCTCGGTGCGAAGGACCGTGACACCGACGAACTCCGCGACTACGCCGGCCTCTGGCAATCGCATCCGTCACTCGCAGCGTTGATGACCGTTTGCCTGCTGTCGCTCGGCGGGCTGCCGCCGACCGTCGGGTTCATCGGGAAGTGGTACATCTTCAGTGCGGCGGTGGGTGCCGGCTATTACTGGCTGGCGATTATCGGCGTGCTGACCAGTGTCGTCTCGGTGTTCTTCTACCTGCGCGTGGTGGTGATGATGTACATGGCCGACCGGATGGGCGGGCCGGTGCCGGCTCGGGTGACGATGGTTGGAATGGCCGCGCTGACGCTCTCCATCGCCGCCATTTTCTATCTCGGAGTGCTGCCGGCGCCGGTCATGAATTTCGCCGCCGAGTCGATCGCGACGATCTTCTAGGGTGGGGCTCACGCTCGTGGCCCGCGGCAGTTCGAGTAGGCCATACTAGGCGGATGCGCCAACTGCTTCCCGCGGCGTTTCTCGTCCTCTTCGCCGCCGTGGCGTCGGCGCAATCGCTGCCGCCGCCGTCGCGCGCGACGTCAGCGTGGGATACCCAGCTGCTCGTCAACGAAGCGCATAACCTGACGCCCGAAGCGCTGCCGGATCTTCGCAAGCGGGCAGACGCCGGCGACGCCCGTTCACAGGTGATCCTGGGGCTCGTGCTGGAAATGGGGTCCGCAGGCGAGAAGCCGCAGCCGGCGGAGGCGCTGACCTGGTTCCTCAAGGCGGCCGCGCAGGGGGTCGCCTGGGCCGAAGTCTGGGCGGCGGATTTCTACTTCAGCGGCAGCACCGGCGTCCCCAGGGACACGTTCAAGGCGCTCGAGCTGTACAAGTCGGCCGCGGGACGCGGCGACGCGCGCGCATCCTTCTTCGTCGGCCAGATGTATTTCTTCGGCGACGGTGTATCGACGAATCAGCGCGAGGCTGCCGCCTGGTTCCGCCGTGCCACCCCGGCCGATCCCGACACGGTGACGCGCATGGTCACCCTGGCGGATTCGCCGTGCGACTCGACGTTCTGCGTGACGCTGCGTCAGGTCGTTGGCGCGATGATGATCGGCCTGGTCGACCGCTTCACCGGGACGTGGAACGAGATGACGCAGGAGTGGGAGTCGTTGATCGAACTGCCGGACAGCGACCGGTGCGGTCTCACCAGCAGTGATCGCACCGAGCAGGGAGACGTGCGCAACTTCTTCTGCGACTCCGAACTGATTGCCGACGATGCACGCGGCAAGGTGCTGGAGAAGGAACTGGCGGACGCGGTACAGCACGCACTGCCGGAAGTGTTCGAGCGCAAGGACGACCTCACCCGTCAGAATCCGTCGACCTTTTTTTCACGCGATGGCTATCCGCACATCCGCGTGTCGTTCAACGTGACGCCGGGCGATGCTCCGCGGCGGGTCACACTGCTGGTGGGACCGTAGGTAGAAGTGAAAAGTGGAAAGTTTGAAGTGGAAAGTAAGTACGAAAGTGGAAGTTGAAAGTTGAAAGTAGAAAGTAAAAAGTAGAGAGGGCGGGCGGAATTCATCTCCATTGCATGCAACTTCACGCTTACTTTCCAACTGACTTTGCACTTTGGAGTTTCAACTTTCGACTTCCCGTAAGATCGGTGGGTGCCCGCGGAGGCGTCGGCGATCGATCGTGAGCTCGCGCTGCTCGAGGCCGAACTGAGACGGCTCGAGGCCGAGTACAACATGTTCTTCTCCGGGCGGCTGCCGCGTCCGCCGTGGGAGACGCGGTCCGCGGTCCAGGCGATCGTCAAGCGCATCGATCGCACGGCGATCAACAACTACGGCGACAGGTTCCGCTTCACGACGCTGCAGGCGCGGTTCTCGAAGTTCATCGATCTCTGGGATCGCGGGCTGCGTGCGCGCGAGGAGGGCCGTGCGGGCCCGTTCGCACTTCCGAAGAAGAGCGCAGAGCCCACGCGTCCCGCCGCGACATCCGATCGGATCGTTCACGTGACGACGTTCAGCGATCCGCTGAGGGAAATGGACAAGCTCCAGGACCTGTACGAAAATCTGGCGGAGGCACGCCGCGAGGCGGGCCAGGATTCCGTCCCGTTCCACCGGTTTGCCGAGTTGATCAAGACCCAGGTCACGACTCTCAGGGCCAACGGCAGCCCGGAGGTCGCGTTCCGAATCGCGTTGAAGGACGGGAAGGTGAGCTTCAGCGCGCGTGGGTTGAAGGGAGCAGGACCGCGATAGCCGCGTCGGCCGAAGCGGGGTCCCGGTCCGCAGTCGCGCGTCCGATGCTTACAGACACACCGGTCGAGGAAGTTCGAAGTTCGTTGTGCCACTTCGAACTTACCTGCGGTGCCATGAATGAGTTCGGGATGCCGGGATGATTCGGGCTTTCGGGAAGGTTGCCCGGCGCCTCCGGGGACGCCGGGCAGGTCGTACGTGGTCCTAGGCTTTGGTGACGTTCCCCGCCTGCGGCCCCTTCGGTCCGTCGACGATCTCGAATTCGACCGCCTGACCCTCTTCCAGGGACCGGAAACCGTTGCCACTGATTGCCGAGTAGTGGACGAACACGTCGCTGCCACCCTCGCGCTCAATGAAACCGTAGCCCTTGGCGTTGTTGAACCACTTGACCTTGCCTGTAATGCGCATCGTTCTTCTTCCCTGCTTGCTGTGCGGATCTTCCCGAGTGGTCGTACCCGCTGGAGACATGCCCGGGAGCCCCGCCAGCCGACCCTATGCGGCAGCGGAAGCAGATGAGCTTCCGGGCACAAAAAAAGACCGCGAGTGCTTGCGCGGCCTCGACTGCATCGTTCAGGGAACGCCCCGTGAACGTGCGGCTATCCTACGGTTGGCCTAGGTCGCTGTCAAGGACATCCGCAGTAAAGTGCACGATTAATAACCAATCTGCAGCATTCATTCATGCCCAGAGCCCTGCTCAGTGTGTCCAACAAGACGGGTCTGCTTGACCTCGCGCGCGGCCTCTCCGCCCGCGGCTTCGAGCTGGTGTCGACCGGTGGTACGGCCAAAGCGCTCCAGCAGGCCGGCCTCGCGGTCATGGCTGTTTCGGACGTGACCGGTTTCCCCGAGATGATGGACGGCCGCGTCAAGACGCTCCATCCGATGGTGCACGGAGGGATCCTGGCGCGTCGCGATCGTCCGGACGACCTGGCCGCGGCTACTACCCACGGGATCACGATGATCGACCTCGTCATCGTCAATCTGTATCCGTTCGTGGACGCCGCCGCGAATCCGGCCACGCCATTCGATTTACTGATCGAGGAGATCGACATCGGCGGGCCGAGTCTGGTGCGGGCGGCGGCGAAGAACTTCCGGCACGTCCTGGTGGTCGTCTCGCCTGACGACTACCCCACCGTCCTCCGCCAGCTCGACCGGCCCGGGGGACCGTCGATGTCATTCCGTTTCGATCTGGCGCGGAGCGCGTTCGCGCACACCGCCAGCTACGACACCGCAATCGCGTCGACGCTGGCCACAGTCACCGCGACTGACGAGGGCTTCTCCCGGCCCGAGGTGAAGGGCATGCCAGCGATTCTGTCGGTGAGTCTGCGCAAGATACGCGACCTGCGGTACGGCGAGAACCCGCACCAGCCGGCGGCGCTGTACGAAGGATTCGACCAGGACCCCGGCGGGCAGCTGGTGCAGGGGAAGGAGCTCTCGTACACGAACCTGCTCGATCTCGATGCCGCTGCCCGGATCGTGCGCGAGTTCACCGAACCCGCAGCCGCCGTCATCAAGCACACGAACCCGTGCGGTGCGGCGACCGGATCGAGCGCGGCCGACGCCTACGTGCGCGCCCGCGACGCCGATCGATTGTCCTCGTTCGGCGGCATCGTCGGCTTGAACCGCCCGATCGACGCGGACACGGCGAGAGCCATCGTGTCGACAAAGATCGACGCCGTCTTTTCGCCGGCCATCGAGGCCGACGCCGTGTCCATCCTGGCCACCAGGCCCGACATGCGCGTCGTCGTCCCGGTGGTCGCGCCATCGGACGACGAGGTGCGGGCGCACATCGATCCGGGTCGCGACGTCGAACTGCGTTCGATTCTGGGCGGAGTGCTCGTGCAGGTGCGCGATCGAGCGACGGAAGCCGTGAATCCGTGGACGGCCGGCACCGATGCCGCGAACGAGGCGCTGCGCGTCGTCACGCGTCGTCAGCCGACGGCCGAGGAGTGGCAGGCACTGCGGTTCGCGTGGCGGGTCTGCGCGCATGTGAAATCGAACACCGTGATCTTCACGTCGGCCGATCGTACGCTCGCTATCGGCGCCGGCCAGATGAGCCGCGTGGATGCCGTCAACGTCGCCCGCATGACCGCATCGCGCACGAGCCCGGACCTGCTGGTGGGGTCGGTCGCGGCGTCCGACGCCTTCATCCCGTTCCGCGACGGATTGGATGCGATCGCGGCCGCAGGTGCCACGGCCGTGGTGCAGCCTGGCGGCTCGATGGGAGACGAGAAAGTGATCGCGGCGGCGAACGAGCACGATCTGGCCATGGTATTCACCGGTCGCCGTCACTTCCGCCACTAGGGCGGTGCACTAGGCGATAGCTGCTAGCTGGTAGCTGGTAGCTGGTAGCCGGTAGCCGGTAGCCGGTGGCCGGTAGCTGGTAGACGGTTCACGCGCCTCGCCGCACGGCAATGCGAGTCCGCATGGCCGGTGGAAGACCGGGGGATTGCTTTGGCCACAGGCGTCGTAGAACGCGGCGGGCTGACGGCTCGGATCACGGCGGTTATCGAGAGTGCCATCGGATTCGCGCTGACGCGCACAACCGGATCGGAAACGCCTCGGTCGAGGCACTATCCGCAGGAGCCGTAATGCCGTTTCGTGACGAACCCATCGTGACGCTCGCGACCTTCGACACCGAATTCGAAGCCGCGCTCGCCCGCGGCGCTCTCGAGGCGATCGGGATTCGGGCGATGGTGCCCGGCGAAGACTCCGGCTCGTACATTCGCCGCTCGCGGGTACTTCAGGGTGTCGAGCTCAAGGTCTTCGAAACCGATCGTGAGCGCGCCGCCGTGGAGCTCCGGCGCATGCAGATCCGCATCGTCGAGACAGATGACGAGACGTCTGAGTCGTGAAGTGTGACTGGTGAATGGCGAATGAGGGATACGTGAACCGTGACGAGGCCGCGCCCGGCAGACTCCGCGCCCGGACCGGCTGACCCATTCGCGATTCCAATCCACTCTCGCCGGTGCCATGACATCGTCATCGATGCGTTTTCGATTCGTCACCGCTTGAGGCACCTGCGTTGCAGCCTCCCTCCAGGACTCGCTCAGAGTGTCATCCGCAGACGACGCATAACGCGGATTGGCCTCTCGACGCGGTGGAGAAGAGGACATGGATGAAAGACGGATCGGCCGGCGCGAAGCCCTGGCCGTGTTTGGGGCGGCGGCAGGCGCAGCACTCGCGGTCGGGTGCGGCAGCAGCAGTACGAGCCCGACCAGCAATACATCGATCGACGCCAGTGGCACGTCCGGGGCGACGTGTGCGGTGACGCCAACCGAAGTGGTCGGCCCGTACCCTTCGTTGACCGATCTGATGCGGAGCGATATTCGCGAGGGAAAGAGCGGCACGCCGTTGACGCTCACGTTGACGGTCGTGAACACCAACAGCGGATGCGCTCCGGTGGCCGGGGCCAACGTCGAGATCTGGCAATGCGACGCGACCGGGAACTACTCGCAGTACGGCACGCAGACATCGCAGACCTATCTGCGGGGCATCCAGACCACCGACGGCAACGGACAGGTTACGTTCACGACGATCTACCCGGGCTGGTACCAAGGGCGCGCCACGCACATCCACGTCGAAGTCGTGCGCAACGGTGCGTCGGTCAAGGTCACGCAGATCGCGTTTCCAGAATCTGTCAACAACGCGGTGTACGGCACCGGCGTCTACGCGCCGCGCGGGTCGAACCCGACCAGGAACACCGCCGATGGCATTTTCGCGGACAGCATCAATTCCGAGCTGGCGTCGGTATCCGGCGATGCCGCGACCGCGTTGAGCGCGACGTTCCGGATCGGCGTTGCAGTCTGAAGATCGATCGGGCGCGGCGTTCACTGTGGCTTGTCACGTTGTGGCTTGTCACGCTAGCCACCGAGGCACAGAGGCACGGAGGCGATGAGCTGACTCGCAACCGCCAACTGCTGCGGTGTGGCCGCGTCGGCTCGGTTCTCCGTGCCTCGGTGTCTCGGTGGCGATCGTGACGGGAAGCTGCCGCTCGAGTAGCACCCACGAGTTGCGGGGAATGCTTCAGACGCTCGTTGAAGCGGACACGGCCTTCAGCAGTTCCTCGACCGAGACCGTCGCGGGCCCGAATCGGCTGACAGAGATTCCTGCCGCCTCGTTCGCGAGACGGGCGGCTTCAGCAGCCGTCGCGCCCGCCGCGAGTGCCAGTGTCATCGTCGCGATCACCGTGTCGCCGGCGCCGGTCACGTCCGACACTTCGCGGGCGGACGTAGGCAAGCGACCTTCGACATCCGCAGTGAGCAGCCACATCCCCTGATCGCCGCGCGTCATCAGCACGCCGCCGCACCTGGCGCGCTCCCGGAAGCGGCGCGCGGCTTGGCGTGCATCGTCATCACCGCGGATGCGCATGTGTGTTGCGGCTTCGGCTTCGTAATGGTTCGGAGTGATTAGCGTGGCGCCGTCGTAGTAGTCGAGGTGCGGAATCTTGGGGTCCACGAGCAGCGGAACAGCCGCGCGCCCCGCTTCCGCGGCGGCTGCTGCCATGACGCGTCGCGTGATGCACCCCTTGAGGTAGTCGGACACGACGATCGCGGCGGCATGCCGGGCGTGCTTCTGCACCTCGGCGATCACCCGCTGTTCGACGTCGCCGGCGATCTCCGCGTCCGACTCGTAGTCGATGCGTGCCACCTGCTGGTTCCGTTCCGTGACGATCCTGACTTTCGCCGTCGTGCAGCGCGACGGATCGCCGACCAGCGACGGGCCGATGCCGGCGTCGCGGCACTCACGCGCCAACGTCGCCGCGTCCTCGTCCATCCCCGTCACGGCGACCAGCGTCGCCTGCCCGCCGAGGGCAGCGATGTTGTGGGCCACATTGGCGGCGCCGCCGATTCGCTGGGTCTCATGTTCGAACGTCACCACCGGTACCGGCGCTTCGGGCGAGATGCGGGTGACACGGCCGGCGATGAAGCGATCGACCATCGCGTCGCCGATGACGAGAATGTGAGCGCCCGCGAACCCGCGGGAGATGGAGCGCGCCCGGTCAGGCGCGACGGGCGGCAGCAGCACGGGAGGAGTCGCCGTCACGCGCGGCCGCGAAGGGCAGCGTGATCAGGACGAGGAACGTCATCAGGAACTCGGAGTCGCCGAAGTTGTACTCGAACAGGCCGGCCCCCAGCATCGCGATGACTGCCGCGATGCCGGTCGCGGCGAGCAGCCGTTCACCGCTGCGGAACAGTCGCAGCAGCCCGAGGCCGAGCGTCCCCACGAACGCGAACCAGACGAGCAAGGCCGGGATGCCGCGTTCCGCCATGATCTGCACCGGCACGTTGTGCAGGTGCGGGTTGACCTTGTTCACGGCGTAGTCGGGCCGGTAGCGCGCGTATACGCGTGGAACCATGTTCGGGCCGACACCGGTCAGCGGAAAGTCCCGAGTGATGTCCGCGCCGATCTCCAGCATCGCCAGCCGATCCTGGCTGGTCGGATCCTTGGCTCTGAATGTGGAGGTCATGCGATCGGTAATCGATGCTGGAGCCAGGAAGAAGAGCGCCGCGATCGCGAACGGGGCGAGCGCCATCAGCCGGAAATCCTTCAACAGCAGCAACGCGGCGACGCCGGCCGACGCGCCGATCCACGCATTGCGCGTCAGCGTCAGCGCGAGCGCGACCACGAGTGCCGGCATGACCAGCGCCGGCCAGACCCGGTCACGCGATGCGAAGATGAGCCGTGAAGCTGCGGCGCAAACTACCAGCATCAGGATCCCGGAGTAGGTCATGTAGTGCGTCAGCGCCCCTTCCGGTCGGCGCCCCAGGTTGTCGTAGTGGAGGACCGCGTACTGGATGATGCCGTAAGCGGCGCTGGCGGCTCCCACCGACACCAGGACGTCGATCACTGACGTCGCTCGACGGCCGCGGGCGATGTCGAAGACCATCGGGACGATGGCGAAGAGCACGAGCTGTTTGTCGTCGATGAAACTCGTGCGCGGTTCGAACGAGAAAGCGGAGGAGATCAGCGTCATTCCCGCGTAGCCCGCCAGCGGAATGAAAAACGCCGGTGCCGACCACCAGGTTCGGTCACGGACGAGCAACGCCACCCAGCAGACGAACGTCATCGCCAGCAGCACGTTCGCCGCAGCAATCGACATCTGGAGCGCCGCGACGAACCCGAGGAGCAGCCAGAACGTGACCCGCTGGAGGGTGATCTCTGTTGCCGTTCCTGTGGCGGTCATCGTGGTCGTGCTCATGCCTGCAGCTCCCTTTCGCGCTGCGCGGTGCCGTGATGGATCGCCCGTTCGGCGGCAGCCGCCACCTGCTCTGCAGCTGATCATAGTCAGGCAGCGGAAGTCTCCCGGCACGCACTGCCGCTGTGCGCACGGACGGCACGGCAACTCACCGGCGTCCACCGTCTCCGCGTACCACCGTGGATCCCGCCAGGGCCGCGATCGTCCGGACAGCGTCGGGCCGAGCAACTCGACGATGGGCGTCCGTGTCGTCGAGGCGATGTGTGCCGGGCCGCTGTCGCCACCAATGTATACCGCCGCGCGCGCGGTCAGCGCGTGGAGTTCGCCGAGGTCGAACTCGCCGGCGTCCGGCACCGCACCTGCCAGCGGGCCGAGCAGTTGCCGTGCCTGCGCGGCAACCCGCGCGGCAGCGGCAGCGTCCGAGGGCCCAGAGGTAATGAGTACGCGGCGTGACGGATCGCGGCTGACCAGCGCCGCAATCAGTGCGACAAATGAGGACTCGGGCCAGCGCCGGAACGGATTGCCGGCGCTGACATGAAGCAAAACGATCGGGTGCGCCGGCGAGATGCCGAGCATGCGCAGACGCTGCTCGACGCGATTGGCGGCTTCAGCGTCGACAGGCATCTCGATGGCATCGGTCAGAGGCGTCGGCTGGGCGATGCCGAGCGGCGACAGCAGATCCCACTGGTTCTCGACCGAGTGCCGGGAACTGAGGTCGGGGGCGCGCGTGACCGCGTCCGTGTACATCCATGCCCGTCCCGGCATTCCATAGCCAATCCGGCGGGGAGCGCCGGTTGCCCAGGTGAACCATGCCGCCCGCGGCCCGCCGTGCAGGTCAATCGCCATGTCGAACCGGCGGCGGCGAAGGTCACGCGCCACGCCAAGGTCATCGAGCGATGCGCCGGACCCCGCGTCGCCGGGGAATGACGATCAGCTCGTTCAGGTGAGCGTTGTGTCGCAGGACGGGTGCGGCTGGCGGCTCGACCAGATAGGTCAGCCGGGCATCGGGATAGTGCCGTCGAAGCGCCCGGACGATGGGCGTCGTGAAGACGACGTCTCCGATCAGCCGCAAGCGCACCAGCAGGATGTTCACCTTCGGCTCCGTCGGTCGTGCCCTGCACCGGTCGAAGGGAAGTGATCCAGGCTCTGTCGAGCCGTCAAGGCTCGATGGTGGCTTCGTCGATCAACATGACCGGTATGTCGTCCTTGATGGGGTACACCCGGTGACAGGTTTCGCACTTCAGCGCAGTCCCGTCCTTGACGAGTTTGACCGGCGTCTTACAGTTCGGACAGGCGAGGATTTCGAGCAGTTCGGCGTCGACAGGCATGGGCTCTCCCGAGCAGGTGCTATCTGAGCCTCCGAACTATAACATCTTGCGCTAACATTCATTCGCCATGGAACTTACGCGTGCCGCCGGGTCTCTCGTCGTCGCCGCTCTGCTTTTGGGCGTGACCCCGCCCTCTGCTCATGGCCAAACCACGGGCGGGACCGATGCCTACTACGAGTTCCTCGTGGCCCGTCACCTGGAAGGCGAAGGGGACAACCCGGGAGCACTGGCGGCTCTGCAGCGGGCGGCGGCGGCGGAACCGAAATCGGCCGAGGTACGGGCCGAGATCGCCGCGTTCCAGATGCGCCACAACCAGCGCGGTGAGGCCGAGAAGGCCGCCCGCGAGGCGATTGCGATCGACGAGAACAACATGGAGGCGAACCGCGTCCTCGGCCTGATTCTGGCGAGCAACGCGGATCGCGAAAGTAGTAACGCGCAACTGATCGCCTTGTATGTCCGCGACGCGATCACCTATCTCGAACGCGCGTCGGCAGCGGCAACTGGCGTCGCCGATCCCAACGTGAACTACACGCTCGCCGGCTTGTATCTCCGGACGTCGCAGCCGGAAAAGGCGACCCAGGCGATGGCCCGCGTCCTCAGCCAGAACCCGGGATCACGGCAGGCGCGCCTGCGCATGGCACAGGCCCAGGCGCAGAGCAAGGATCTTCGTGGCGCCATCACGACGCTCGAAGAGATCGTTGACGACGATCCGGGGGTGGCGGCGACCCTGGCGGGCTACCAGGTTGACGCCGGGATGCTGCGCGAGGCGGCTGAATCCTATACGCGCGCACTCGCCGTCGCGCCCACGAACCGGCAGATCAAGGCTCGCCGCATCCTGGTCCTTTACGATCTGCAGGACTACACCCAGGCGGCGGCGCTCGCGGCGGACGCGCAGAAGCAGCACCCCGACGACCCGCAGTTCCCGCGCCTGCAGGCCAGCGCGCTGAACGCCGCTGGCAACACGCCGAAGGCGATCGAGGTTCTGGAGGCCACCACTGTAGCGTTCCCGAAAGACGTCCTGTCGAGGCTCGTCCTCGCGGACATGTATCAGAAGGTCAAGCGCTTCCCTGATGCGGAGAAAGTGCTGCGTCAGACGATCGCCACCGACCCGACGAACGCCGACGCGCTGAATTCGCTCGGCTACATGCTCGCCAACAACAACGATCGTCTCGACGAGGCCATTCGACTGGTAAACCAGGCGCTGCAGAAGGAGCCGGGCAACGGGGCATATCTCGATAGTCTCGGCTGGGCCCATTTGAAGAAGGGCGATCTCGACCAGGCGGAGAAGTACCTGAGCGAAGCGATCGCCAAGCTGCCGAAGAACGCCGAAGTGCTCGACCACATCGGCGATCTCCACGCCAAGCGATCGCAGTGGCAGCAGGCGATTGACTCGTGGTCGCAGGCCATCGAGGCTGATGGATCGGCAGCGACCAGAGACGAGATTCAGAAGAAGATCGAGAACGCCAGGGGCAAAATGCAAAATGCAAAATGACAGCGCTGCGTGGCCACGTCGCCACGCCCTGTTTTGCATCTTTCATTTTGCTTTTTGCATTCTCGCGCTGAGCGCTTGTGGCGCGAAGCGCCTGGCCCTTCCGGCCGACGCCGGCAACCCGCTTCCAGACTTCGCTGCCATTCACTCGGAGCTGTCGCGAACCTGCAGCGGCATCCGGACGCTGACGGCGGAACTCTCGCTCTCGGGCCGGGCCGGCGATGAAAAGCTCCGTGGCCGGGTCCATGCCGGATTCGAGCGCCCGGCCTCGATGCGGCTCGAAGGTGTCGCGCCGTTCGGCCCGCCGGCGTTCATCCTCGTTGCGCGCGCCGGTGATGCCACTCTGTTGCTGCCGCGCGACGAGCGCGTGGTCCGCGGGGCGAGAGCGGACGAAATTCTTGGCGCGCTCACCGGCGTGGCGCTGGCGCCCGCCGACCTGCAGGCCATCCTGACCGGCTGCGTTGTGCCGGTGCCGCATCCCACGGCCGGGCGCCTGCACGGCAACGGCTGGATCTCGATCGATCTCGAGGGGGGTGCCACCGTCTTTGCGGTGCGCCAGGGACAGGGGTGGCAGTTGCGGGCGGCGCAACATGGCCCGTGGCAGGTTCAGTACTCGATGGGCACAGGGGCACTGCCAGTCTCGGTGGCGCTGCACGCCGACATGCCTGTCCGCGTCGATCTGAGCGCCGGGATCGATCAGGCGGAGACCAACGTCGATCTGGAAGCGGCCGCATTCAACGTGAACGTGCCTGCCGACGCCAAGCCGCTGTCGGTCGAGACGCTTCGGGCGAACGGCCCGCTGCGTGCGTCCCCATAGAGTCAGCGACCCGTCGAAACTTCTGACCTCGAACTTTTGACTTCCGTTCCCGTTTCCGTCCGGGCTCACGCCAAAATCAATCTGGATCTCCGTGTCCTCGGCATGCGGGCAGACGGATACCACGAATTGCGGACGGTGTTCCAGGCGCTCGCCCTGCACGACGTGCTCGAGTGCATTCCGCGGACAGGACCGTTCACGATCGAATGCGACACCGCTGGCGTTCCGCTCGATCGTTCCAATCTGATCTGGAGAGCGGCGCAGGCGCTCTGGCGCGCGTTGCGTCGCGAGGGCGACGTGCGCGACATGACCGTGCGGCTGCAGAAGCGCATTCCGCTCCAGGCCGGGCTGGGCGGCGGCAGCGCCGATGCGGCGGCGGCGCTGTTGGGCCTGGCGCGTGCCTGGGGCGTTCAATTGCAGCCGGCGCAGTTCACCGACGTCGCGGCGGCGCTCGGCGCGGATGTCCCCTTCTTTCTGTCTGGCGGCACCGCACTGGGCCTCGGACGCGGCGACGAGGTGTATCCGCTGGCCGACCTGTCGCGGCACTGGATCGTGTTGCTGATTCCCGGCTTTGGCGTGTCGACCGCCGAGGCCTACGGGTGGTATGACGGCGAGCGCGATCTCGGTCGCGGCCAGGCGACGCGCGAGCCCCAGTACGTGCCTGGGCCGTGGCCGTCGCGCGCCGCGCAGATGATCAACGACCTGGAGGCGCCGATTGCCCGGCACTATCCCGAGATCGAGCAGATGAAGCTGGCGTTGCGGCGCGCCGGGGCGCTGGCGGCGGCGATGTCCGGCAGCGGGTCGACCGTCTTCGGCCTGTTTCAGAAACGCCGGGACGCCTCGACCGCAGTCGAGCGGCTGTCGGGGTCCGGGTGGCGGGTCCTGTTGACCGAGTCGCTCGGCCGGGGCGAATATGCCCGGCGGAGTTGCCCCCGCGTCCTGCGCGGCCGGCCGGCTGCCGTCTAACCCTCATTTGGCGATCCTCGCAACCCTCAGCTACACTATGGGTTTGCACCGCCCATAGCTGTTCGTACCTGGAGGCTGCGGGTGCCGATTGGCGCGACCAGCCTCGGAGCCTGTCTCGCCGTGGTCGTGGCGGCCGGCAGAACTGGGGCGTGGCCAAGCGGTAAGGCGCGGGACTTTGGCTCCCGTATTCGGAGGTTCGAATCCTCCCGCCCCAACCAATCGTGAATACGGAATTGGCGACTTGACGAATTGGCGAAGTGACGAATCGATTGGCGCATTGACCATTCGTCAATTCGTCCATCCGTCAAGTCGTCAATCTCGGTGAGCTTATGCGGCGTCCTCTCAGCGGTGAAGGATTGATGTCGACCGCGCTCGGCGACCTGAAGGTGTTTTCGGGCAGTGCGCATCCCGCAGTTGGCGCGCGAGATTGCCGAATTCCTCGGGATTCCGCTGGGTCAGGCACGGCTGCGTCGTTTCCCCGACAGCGAGGTGTCGTTTCAGATCGACGAGAACATCCGCGGCACTGACGTCTTCATCGTGCAGCCGACCTCCAATCCGGTCGACCAGCACCTGATGGAGCTGCTGGTGATGGTGGACGCGTTCCGCCGGTCATCGGCCGCCCGTATCACCGTGGTGGTGCCGTATTACGGGTACGCGCGGCAGGACCGGAAGGACAAACCGAGGGTTCCGATTTCGGCGAAGCTGGTCGCCAACTTGATCAGTGCCGCCGGCGCCAACCGGGTCCTGACGATGGACCTGCACAAGGCGCAGATCCAGGGGTTCTTCGATATCCCCGTCGATCACCTGTTTTCGGCGCCGGTCATCGTCGAATATTGCTCGCGGCTGAACTATCCGAACCTGACCATCGTGTCGCCGGACGCCGGCGGCGCGGAACGGGCGCGGGCGTATGCGAAGCGGCTCGACGCGGAACTGGCGGTCGTCGACAAGCGGCGGACGGAAGACGGCACGGCGGAAGTGATGAACGTGATCGGCGACGTCGACGGGCGGATCTGCATCGTGCAGGACGACATCATCGACACCGCCGGAACCATCCAGAAGGCCTCGACTGCATTGAAGGATGCCGGTGCCGAGCGGGTGCTCGCCTGCGCGGTGCATGGCGTGCTGTCCGGACCGGCGATCGATCGAATCGAGAAGTCGCCGCTCGATCAGCTGATCGTGACCAATACGATCCCGCTGTCGTCTGAGGCCCAGCAGTGCCGCAAGATCGTCGTCTTGTCGGTCGCACGGTTGCTTGGACAGGCGATCAGGAATATCCACGAGGAGACGTCGGTGTCGTCGCTGTTCGTGTAAGCACCTGAACAGCGCGTGTGTTCACGCTTCCCGGTTCTCGCTTCGTCGTTCGTGTTCAGGTTCGTGGGCGCCGCATCGGGGCAGCAGACACGCCTTCGAACGTCGGAACGTGAACGGGGAACGCTGAACCGAACGTGAACACGAACTGAGCAGCGAGAACTGAGAAGGGTGAACGGTAAGGATCGTATGGACGCTACGCTTGAAGCAGTAAAGAGAGATGGACGCGGCAAGAACGAGGCGAATCGCCTCCGCGCGTCGGGGAAGATTCCGGCCGTCGTCTACGGTTCGCGCGCTGAGGGGAAGGCTCCGGAGGGTGTGCCGGTATCGGTCGACCCGAAGCACGTGCTCCGGATCCTGCACTCGGAGTCAGGCGCCAACACGCTGATCACCCTGCATGTGGAGGGAAGCGAGGAGGCCCGCGTGATGGTCAAGGAGTACCAGCTCGACCCGATCACGCACCAGCTGCTGCACGCGGACTTCTACCAGCTCGCGCTCGACAAGGCAATCACCGTGACCGTGCCGGTGACGCTGAAGGGCGAGCCGAAGGGGGTCAAGCAGCAGGGTGGCCTGCTCGATTTCGTCACGCGCGAAATCCAGGTGCAGTGCCTGCCGACTCAGATCCCGGAGCACCTCGACATCGACGTCTCCGAGCTGATGCTGAACCAGTCGATCCGTGTTCGCGACCTCGCGCAGGACAGTACGTGGAAGGCGGTCACCCCGCCCGACACCATGATCGTGCACGTCGTGATCCCGAAGGCCGAGGAGTCGGCGCAGGCGGCGACGCCGGAAGCCGCTCCGGCTACCTCCGAACCCGAAGTGATCAAGAAGGGAAAGACGGAGGAAGAGAAGGGGGAGAAGAAGTAAGCCTCCTCGCGTTATCGACGAATTGACGAATCTACGGATTGACGAATTGCAGTTGGCAATCAATTCGTCAATTCGTCAATTCGCAAATTCGTCAATTTCATGAAGCTGATCGTCGGTCTCGGCAATCCCGGACGTGAATATCGGGATACCCGTCACAACATCGGTTTCAAGGTCGTTGACGAGATTGCCCGGCGGCACGACCTGACGTTCACGATGGCGCCTTCGCAGGTGCCGGACGCGTTCGTCGTGAAGAAGTTCGGCACGCAGCCGTTGCTGCTCGCAAAGCCGCTGACGTTCATGAATCGCAGCGGCGACGCGGTGAGCGCGCTGTCCAGGTACTTCAGCATCGAGCCCGGCGGACCTGCTGGTCGTCTACGACGACGTCGATCTGCCGTTCACGAAGCTGCGGGCGAGGGCTCGCGGGTCCGCCGGCACGCACAACGGGATGCGCTCGATCGTCGAGCGCCTCGGGACCACGGAATTTCCCCGGCTGCGGCTGGGGGTCGGGCGCGGGGACCGGCGGCGCGATCTTGCCGACCACGTGCTGGCGAAGTTCGAGGCGGACGAGCAGTCCGATCTCGATGGGTTCATCGCCCGGGCGGCCGACGCCGCCGAGATGTTTGCCGCGGACGGCATCTTCAAGGTGATGAACGTTTACAACGCGGAGCCCGCGGACTCTGCTGACTGAATCCTTGGCCACCTCAAGGTGGCCCACGACGGGGGGCAGGGGACACAGGGTGCAGGGGACGAGGGGGTTGGGGACGAGGGGCAGGGAACAGGGAGCAGAAGGGACGATGAGTCTCGCTGCCCCTGCCTCTGCTCCCTCTCCCTGCTCCCTTCCCCCCTGCTCCCTGCCCCCTGCTCCCTGCAGTGACCGGGAGGAGACGCATGAATCGGAAGTACGAACTCGTGTACGTCGTCTCGCCAGATGCGGGCGACGATCAGGTCGCCGGGCTGCACACGCAGGTCGAAGAGACCATCACGCGCATGGGCGGCCAGCTCGAGAAGACCGAGAACTGGGGCCGGCGCAAGCTCGCCTATGAGATCGGACGGCATAAGGAAGGCACCTATGTGCTGGAGGTGATCAACGGCAGCGGCGAGCTGATGAAGGAACTGGATCGCCGTCTGAAGGTGCTCGATTACGTCATCCGTCACCTGGTGGTCCGTGTCGACGAGCACGAAGCCGTGGTCGACCGCACGCGAAGCCGCCGGACCGAGACCAGCCGCCGCCGTCGCGTGGCCCGTGGGCTCCCGGCCGATCGACAGCCGGGCGAAGGTCAACGCGGAGACAACGACGACGATCGCGACGATCGCTTTGACATGGGAGTTGAACTCTAATGCCGCCACGTAAACCGACCGGAAGTCGCGGACGCGGAGCGGCCGCGCAGGGGAAGGACGGACAGCAGCGCCGCCCGATGTTCCGGCGCCGCAAGGTCTGCAAGTTCTGCTCGGACAAGATTGACGACATCAACTACAAGGACGTCAAGCTGCTGATGCCGTTCGTGCCCGAACGCGCCAAGATCCTGCCGCGCCGGATCTCCGGCACGTGCGCGACGCACCAGCGCAAGCTGCGCACGGCGATCATGCGGGCCCGCCAGCTGGCGCTGATCCCGTACACGGCGGAGTAGATTGGTCGGTCGCTGGACTTTGGTCTTTAGACTCTGGACTTTGATCTCTGGTCATGACCAGAGACGCCGAAGTGTCACCCCTAAAGACTAAAGACCAAAGACCATAGACCCACAGACCTTGAGGTCGATATGGAAGTCATTCTTCGAGAACACGTGGACAATCTGGGCCGCCGCGGCGAGATCGTGAAGGTCGCTGATGGCTACGCCCGCAATTTCCTGCTGCCGCGGAAGCTGGCGCTGCCTGCGACGACGGGCAACAAGAAGCACGTCGAGCGCGAGCGCAAGATCATGGAAACGCGCGAGGCGGAGGAAAAGGGACAGGCCGAAGGGCTTGCCGCGCGACTGGCGGCGATCGACATCTCGATCACCCGCCGCGTCGGCGACACCGACCAGCTCTATGGCTCGGTGACCGCGTCCGACATCGCCGATTTCCTCAAGAGCAAGGGATTCGAGGTCGATCGACGCAAGCTGATCCTGCCCGAGCCGATCAAGGCGGTCGGCGAGCACAAGGTTCCGCTGAAGCTGCACCGCGACGTCACGGTGCCGCTGGTGGTGAAGGTCGTCAAGGAAGGCGGTTCCGCTCCGGCCGCAGCCGCCGCGGCGACGCCAGCCGAGTAAACGTCAGGCAACGTCGGGCGGGGCTTCAGCCCCGCCCTTATTTTTGCGGGCTCGAATCCCCGCGAGACACGTATGCGCAGACTCCTCGTGCTCGTCTTCATCTGTCTCGCGACATCAGCCTTCGCGCAGTCGCCGACAACCGACGCGGCGAAGGACTTTTATTGCACGCCCGGCAAGGCGCACGCGAATGCCGCCGACGATCCGGTCATTACGCCGACGAAGATCTTCGACAACCTGTACGCCATCGGTCGCACCACGACGGTGGTCTACGCGATCACGACCAGCGATGGGATTGTCCTGATTGACGCGGGGTATCCCGATCAGCTCGAGACGGTGCTGCTCCCAGGGATGAAGGAGCTCGGCCTCGATCCCGCGCGAATCACATACATCCTGGTCACCCACGGTCATGCGGATCACTTCGGCGGGTCGACCGTGCTGCAGCAGCGGTTTGCCGCCAAGGTCGGTATGGCCGTGGCCGATTGGGAAACTGTCGAACGTCCGGGCCGGGGCGGCACTCCCTCGACGGGACCGAAGCGCGACCTTGTGCTCGCCGAGGGCACGCCCGTAAAGGCTGGCGACACTGAGATCGAAGTCGTTGCGGTGCCCGGCCACACGCCCGGTTCACTTGGCTTTATCTTTCCGGTGAAGGACGGCGGTACGACCCACATGGCGGCGCTTTTTGGCGGCGCCATCCTGCTTCCGGGGCGAGCGGATGTGGCGGTGCTGCAGGGATACATCGCGTCGGTGAATCATTTCGCCGATGCGACGCGGCAGCGCGGCGTCGACGTGGAAGTCCAGAACCATCCGATGTTCGATGCAATGGACTCGAAGCTGGCGGCATTGAAGACACGGCGGGCCGGTCAACCGCACCCGTTCGTGCTCGGCAAGGACGGTTACCAGCAGTTCCTCACGACGATGGGCGGTTGCATGCAGGAAGAGATCAAGCGCCGTCCGACACCGTAGCCGTCGCGTGGCTACGTGCGTCCGCTTACTGAATCACTAAATCGGTAATCGAATCAGTTGTCGCTGGCCGCATCCTTGAACCGGCACTGCAGCATCGCCAAGGTTCCGGGCTTCGGCGCCCGTTTCTTGCCGCCGCCTTCGCCTGCGAGCGCCATCAAACCGTTGGCGCCGAATGCGACGCCTTCACCTTGCGCCTCGCCAAGGTCGCCGGTGCCGATGGCCGCGCCGTGTTCGACATCACCCTTCAGAATGTGGCTCGTCCGGTAGAACACGACGTCCTCTTTGGTCCGCACGACGATCCGCTTTCCGTCAGCTGACGCATCGGCGTCGGTGACGTTGTTCAGCGGCAGCATCGCCGCGCGCTCCAGCGTGGCGACCGTTCTGGCTTCCAGGGGGAAGCGATAGACCACCGAAAACTTGTCTTTGGTGACGATGAACAGCTGTCCGTCGGGAAGGACGAACGCCGCTTCAGCGTCGTGCGGACCATCCGGGTACTGGCCCTGGAATACCTCGGGTTTGTCGACGGTGTGATCTCTCAGCCGAGGCTCGGGAAAGCGGACGATCCGGATGAACGGCCGATTGCCGTCGTTATCGCCGATATCGGCAATGTACAGGCATGACTCCGAGCCGCACGGGCCCGACGAGATATCCTCCCAGTCGCCGGTGGTGATGCCGGTCACGCGGACGTGGGCGCGCAGATCGCCGTTCGTGTCGATACCGTAGATCGACGGATCCTCTGAATCGTTCAAGGTCCAGAATACGTCCGCATGACGGCGGCTCGGGGCCAGCCCGCTGGCTTCGGGCACATGCGGCAGTTGGACCGGAAACGACCCGACGCCGCACTCAACCTCATCCTCGCCATACACCGCCGCAAGGAACCATTCGCTGAGCACCGCCATCACCGCGATCGTGAGCGCCAGGACCAGGATTCGAGCCGCGGGAGCGCGCATGCATCAGGTGATGCCAGGGTTGTGCCGGGTTCAACCAGCTACAGCGTGAAGTTGAAGATCCACACCAGCAGCAGCACCAGCGGCACATGCACGACGAACTGCAGCATCGAGTAGCCGACGATGTCGCGTGCCTTGAGGCCGAGGATGCCGAGCAGCGGCAGCATCCAGAACGGGTGGACCAGATTGGCGAGCGCTTCCGACGCGTTGTAGGTCTGGACCACCCACCCCAGATGGACGTCGAGCGACTTGGCCGCCTCGAGCACGTAGGGCGCTTCGATAAGCCATTTGCCCCCAGCCGACGGAATGAAAAAACCGAGTATGGCCGAGTAGATGCCGACCAGCACAGGCAGCGTCTGATGCGTGGAGACCGCGACGAAGAAATTCGCCATCGCGGTTGCCAGACCCGAGGCAGTCATCATCTTCACCATGCCCGCGTACATCGGGTACTGCACCAGCACTCCACCGGTCGAGGTGACGGAGGCGCTGACCGCGTTCATGAACGATCGCGGGCGCCAGTGCAGCAGCATGCCGGCAATGAAGAACGTGAAGATGTAGTGATTGAGGTCGAGCAGCACCGTCCAGCCGCTGGTCGCCACCTCGCGATACAGGAACCACGTGCCGAGGCCGGTCACCATCAGCGTCAGCGCCGGACTGTGTTCGACCCATTCGCCCGGTCGTCTCGGCGTGACCGAAGCGTCCGTTGCGGGCGGGATCGTCACGCCCATGTCGTGGATGCTGCGCGCATCGCGGGCTGATGGCGTCGAGTAGTACGCGATCGCCATCGAGACGACGATCAGGATGAGCGCCGATGCCTGGCTCTGCCAGAGTCCGATCGTCTGTCGCAGCGGGATCACGCCGCTGATCCTTTCGATCGAATCGGGTAACGACGATGAGGCCGACATGATCAGCGCCGCCGATGACGACAGGCCAAGCGCCCAGACGCTGCCCGCGCCGACGTAGGCGGCGGCCCCGAGGGCGCGGTAGTCGGCGCCGCGGATCCGCCGGCCGACCTCGCGGGCCAGCAGCGCGCTGAAGATCAGGCTGAAGCTCCAGGACAGCAGCGACGACAGCATCGAAAACAGCGCGACGAATGCCATTGCCGTTCGCGGTTGTCTCGGCACGTCCGCCAGGCGGCTGATGATGGCAAAGACCGGTGGGGAGGTCGCCACGGCGTAGCCCGTGACGATGATCATCGCCACTTGCAGCGTGAACGCCGTCAGGTCCCAGAACCCCTCGCCGAACCATTGCGCCGCTTCCAGCACCGATGCGCCGGCGGCGACGCTGGCGGCAAACACGATCGCCACCGCCACGAGAGCCAGGGCGAACGCGTCCGGGAACCAGCGCTCGAACCAGTCGGAGAGGCGCAACCCGAGCCGGGCGAGCGACGCGCTCGCGGGTGTGTCGTCGACTTGTGTCATCTGACGCGCGGTCCTTGCCGGGACCGCTTTGCGGATCCCGGCTCGCTCGTACTCCCTACGTGGTGGATCCCGACCTGCGTTGCCTGCTCGGGTGTTCTACAGGATACTGACGCCCTTATACACCATGGCAAATCTCGGATACGTCGGTCTTGGCGTGATGGGCGGCCGGATGGCCGAACGGTTGATCGGCCGAGGGCACACGGTCACCGGTTACAACCGGACCCGGGCGAAGGCGCAGTGGCTGATCGACAAGGGGCTGCGCTGGGCAGACACACCGCGCGACGTGGTTGCCAGCAGCGACGTCACGTTCACGATGGTGACCGATTCGCATGCGCTGGCGGCCATCGCCGACGGGCCTGACGGATTGCTGGCGGGCATGGGCGCCGGCAAGGTGCTGATCGACATGAGCACCGTGAGCCCGACGACCAGTCGTGACCTGGCTGCGCGCGTGCGTGCCAGCGGCGCGGACATGCTCGATTGTCCCGTGTCCGGCAGCGTGCTCACGCTCGAGCAGGGGAAACTGACCATGATGGTCGGAGGCGAGCGCGCGGTCTACGAGCGTGTGTTGCCGTTGCTCTTGGACATCGGTCCGAAGGCGACGTACGTCGGCGGCCACGGCCTCGCCGTGTCGATGAAGATCGCCTTGAACCTGAGCATCGGCGTTCAGTTGCTGGCGTTCTCGGAAGGGATCCTGCTAGCGGAGAAGAGCGGCATCGATCGGAAGACGGCGGTAGAAGTATTCACGAACAGTGCGCTCGCGTCGCCGATGCTCGGGTATCGTGGTCCGTTCGTCCTCAATCTTCCTGACGAAGCGTGGTTCAACGTCAGGATGATGCAGAAGGATACGACGCTGGCGCTGGAGATGGGCCGTACCCTTGGCGTGACGCTGCCGACGACGGCGATCGCGAACGAGTTCCTGACGGCGGCACGCGGCCTCGGTCTCGAAGAGAAGGATTGCGCGGCCGTATTCCATGTGCTGGCACGACTGGCTGGTGTCGAGTAGCCACTAGCCAGTAGCCGGTAGCCGGTAGCCGGTAGCGCGGTAGCGGGTAGCGGGTAGCGGGTAGCGGGTGGCCGGTAGATGTAGGGCTGTCCCGCCGTCGTCGCGACGCGGGCAGGTTCTGAACCGATGGAGTCTGGGAATTGGACGTGGGAAGTTTTCTGAACGACACCGCCTTGTTCCGCCAGGCCTGCTATGTCGACGGCCAATGGATCACCGCGACGAACGGCACCTCGATCACGGTCGACAATCCGGCAACCGGCGAGACCATCGGCACGGTACCAAAGCTGGGGGTGGAGGAAACGCGCGTGGCCATTGCGGCAGCGGATCGCGCCCTGCCCGGCTGGCGTGCGAAGACGGCGAAGGAACGGGCGGTGTTGCTGCGGCGCTGGTACGACCTCATGATCGAGCACCAGGAAGATCTCGCCCGCCTGATGACGATCGAGCAGGGCAAGCCGCTCGCGGAATCGCGTGGCGAAGTGATGTATGCGGCCAGCTTCCTCGAATGGTTTGGCGAGGAAGCCAAGCGGGTGTATGGCGACACCATCCCGGGTCACCAGTCGGACAAGCGCATCGTCGTGATCAAGCAGCCGATCGGGGTCGTGGCCTGCATCACGCCATGGAACTTTCCGCTCGCCATGATTACGCGGAAGGCCGGACCGGCGATCGCCTCTGGCTGCACCGTCGTGCTCAAACCGGCTTCCCAGACGCCATTTTCGGCGATGGCGCTGGCCGAGCTCAGCGAGCGCGCTGGCATCCCGGCGGGTGTCTTCAACGTGGTGACCGGAGCGGCGTCCGACATCGGCGGCGAGCTGACCGCCAGTCCAATCGTGCGCAAGCTGTCGTTCACCGGCTCGACCGCCGTGGGCAAGCTGCTCATGCAGCAATCGGCGGCGACGGTCAAAAAGGTGTCGCTCGAACTGGGTGGCAACGCGCCGTTCATCGTGTTCGACGATGCGGATCTCGACGCGGCCGTTGCGGGTGCCATGGCGTCGAAATACCGGAACACGGGTCAGACCTGCGTCTGCGTGAACCGGATTTATGTGCAGGACGCCGTCTACGACACGTTTGCGGCGAAGCTCGCGGACGCGGTAAGGCAACTCAAGCCGGGTAACGGGTTGGCTGCGGACACCACGCAGGGACCCCTGATCGACGACAACGCGGTGGCCAAGGTCGAAGAGCACATCGCCGATGCGACGGCCAATGGCGCTCGCGTCATCGTCGGCGGTCATCGGCACGCGCTTGGTGGACGCTTCTTCGAGCCCACGGTTCTTTCGGGGGTGACCTCGTCGATGCTGGTTGCTCGCGAGGAGACCTTCGGACCCGTGGCACCGCTCTTCCGGTTCGGGACCGATGACGAGGCGATCGCCGCGGCGAACAGCACCGAATTCGGGTTGGCCGCGTACTTCTACGCGCGCGACGTGGGGCGCGTCTGGCGTGTGGCCGAGGCACTGGAATCGGGTATGGTCGGCATCAACACGGGGCTGATTTCGACTGAAGTGGCGCCGTTCGGCGGCGTCAAGGAATCCGGGCTGGGTCGCGAGGGGTCGAAGTACGGAATCGAGGAGTTTCTCGAGGTGAAGTACCTATGCCTCGGCGGCATCTGACCCGCCGGCGTCGTTCTCCTCACTAATCTCGCCTTCGCCTCAGGCGCAACGTGGAGGGCCGACTTGCCCTGACCGATAAGTACCGGTGGTGAGCGGTCCTGCCCGCCGACCGAATGACGGCCGGGCGGTAACCCGCCCTGCGAAGCGTCGTAGACGTCTTATGATTGCGATGGTGTTCCGCCGAACCCGCGTGGTCGTCGCCCTGCTCCTGATGACGAGCTCGACTGCGTTTGCGCAGGCGAACCGCGGCGGCGCTCCGGGCACCGTGACACCGCCGGCCCAGCCGGGCCCGCGGACAGCAACTCGCGATCGTCAGCCGAGCGGCCAGAATGCCACCGGCACAGCCAGCATCAGTGGACGTGTTGTGTCGGTCGACGGCGCTCCCCTTCGGCGGACGCAGGTGCAGCTCGCTGGCGCAGGCGTTACGGGACGGAGCGTCCTGACGGACGGTGAAGGTCGTTACGTCTTCACTGCGCTTCCAGCCGGTCGCTACACGCTTCGAGTCTTTCGAGGCGGCTATATCAACCTTTCGTACGGACAGCGTTCGCCCACCGAGCCCGCCAGACCTGTCGACGTGGAGGATGGACAGGCCATCAACGGCATCGATATCGTCCTGCCGCGTGGCGGCGCGATCACGGGCCGCGTGGTCGACGAATTCGGTGAGCCCGTTCTGCAGACCCAGGTCCAGGCGCTGAGATACGTCTACCAGCCGTCCGGGGAACGGGTGCTGCAGCCTGTCGGGGGAATCGCCGTGACCGACGACCTCGGCCAGTTTCGCTTGTACGGCCTGAACCCTGACGAGTACGTGGTGAGCGCGACGTCACGAACCCAGTTCCTGCCGATGGACCGCTTCGACGGCAACATGCTGGCGTTTGGTGGTCAGCCGCAGGAGGGCTACGCGCCGACGTACTACCCGGGAACAACCAGTGCGGGCGAAGCGCAGGCGATCAGCGTCGGCCTGGGCCAGGAGTTGTCCGTGCAGCTGCAGCTCGTGCCCGCCCGGATGGCGCAGGTGAGCGGCGCGGTGTTCGACTCCCAGGGGCGGCCGGTCAGCGGATCACCGGTGATGATTCGCCCTGCCACCGGCGGCCTCGGCGGATTGAATCGATCGGTGAATACCAGTCCGGACGGCACCTTCACGATCACCAATGTTGCGCCCGGCGATTACTTCGTGGATGTTCGTCCGCGCCCGCAGCCGGTCAACAATGGCTCCAGTGGACCGCGAGGCAACGTGGCCGCGATGCCGGATGCGGAGTTCGCGTCGGTACCCGTCAGCGTCGATGGCGACGTCGCCGGCCTGCACATCGTCACTGGCAAGGGCGCGTCGATCGCGGGCCGCGTCGTCTTCGAGGGCACGCCGCCGGGCAGTGGACTCCGCGTCCGCGTCGTGGCGCAGCTCGCGGATCCGCAGCGGTCGATCGGACTGCCCGGTGGCAATCAAGAGGAGGGGCTGGTCGATGCTGACGGCAGCTTCGAGCTGACCCGCATCGTCGGGCCGGTGTTTCTTCGCGTGACGTTGATGAGCGCGAACGGCGGACCGGCACCCACCCAGATCAACTACATGACCAAGTCGGTGATCGTGGATGGTGCGGATGTCGCCGACGTCCCGTTCGATCCGACACGGCGCGGTCGCGTCTCGAACGTGACGCTGGTGCTGACGGACAAGGTGACCGACATCGGCGGTATCGTCACTGATGGTCGTGGCTCGCGCCTCGAATCGACGACCGTGATGATCGTTCCAGAGGATCTGACGCCGGGGGTGTCGCCGCAGCGCTTTCAGCGCATTCTGCGATCCGATCGGGAAGGGAAGTTTTCGGTGCGCGGCATGCCGCCCGGTCGCTACGTCGCGATTGCCGCGACGTCGATCGATGCCGGCCAGCAGTACGATCCCGAGCTCGCGCAGCGCGTCCGTCAACGCGGTCACACGTTCTCGGTCCGCGAGGGCGAGAAGGTCAACTTCGAGTTGAGCCTGACGACCGACTTCTGAGACGGGGCCGTCATCAGGGGGCGCTCGTGACGGTCTCAGAGCTGCATTGCCGCCCTACCATCAGAGCGCGCTTCAGCGGGCCATTATCCGCCGGGCTGAATGGCTGTCATGGCCGGCTCGTGTTCATACGCTCGAACGTCGCGTCGAGTTGCTCGCGCGACGCGTGCCGCGACTGCTCCGCAAATCCGTACCCGACCTCCTGCTCACCTGCGGCGACGCGTCCCATCACAGCGTCCGCGAATTCGTTCACGTCCACTCCGAAGGTATGGAGACCGGGGCCACCCAGATCCGTGTCGACGGCCGGCGGGACGATCTCGACCACTTCAATCGCCGTATCGCGGAGCTGGTGCCGAAGTGACAGCGTGAACGAGTGCAAGGCTGCTTTGGTCGCACAGTAGATCGGCACATTCGCCAGAGGAGCGAACGAGAGACCTGAGGTGACGTTGACGATCGCGGCGCGCGGCTGGCGCCGGAAGTGGGGAATGAACAGGCGCGACAGGTGAATCGGCGCTTCCACATTGATCGCGATCTCGTCGTGGGTCTTTTCCCACGGCTCGTCGTCCAGCAGGGAGACCCGGCGCTGGATGCCGGCGTTGTTGACGAGGACATCCACGGACGGGTACTCCCGGGTGATGAGGTCGCGAAACTCGATGCGCGCATCCGCAGTGGACACGTCTGCCACGCGCATATCCAGACCGGGACAGGCGACGAGCGCCTCCCGCAGTTTGTCCTCACGCCGCCCGCAGACAATGACGGTGCTCCCCGCTCGATAGAAACGCGCCGCGATTGCGAGACCGATCCCGGACGCTCCGCCGGTCACCACTACAGTCCGCTTGTTCAATTCCATTGCGTATTCCCTTGCAATTTCTGGTCACCGCGGCGCGAGTTCTTCGCCGCTCCGATCAGGCAGGGTAAAGATCAGTCCCGCCGCCAACAGAAAGAACACCGACGTACTCGCCAGCGCAAGCCCGATTCCGACGCCCGGTATTCCCGCCAGCGCGCCGATCGTGTATGGCGCAACCGCCCCGGCCATCCGTCCGATGTTGTACGAGGTGCCCTGCCCCGTCGCGCGCACGGCGGCAGGAAACAGCTCGGCGATGAAGCCGCCGAACAGGCTGAAGTAGCCGTGACCGACATACCCGAACAACGGGCCGAGCGCGAGCAGTGTCAGGGGGCTGCGCGCGAACTGGCCATACATCGGAACCAGAGCGGCAGCGCTGATCATGAAGGCGATGAAGGTCCTGCGCCGGCCAAACCGATCGGCGAGAAAACCGAAGGTGAGATAGCCGAAGTAGGCGCCGACCTGTACGGGAATCAACCATCCGAGAGAACCGACCACGCCCATGCCGGCGCCCCCCTGTTCGACTGGGCGCGACAGGAACGACGGAAGCCAGAAGAAGATTCCCCAATACGCAAACTGCACAGCGGCTGTCAGCAGTGTGATCAGCAGCGTGCGGCGGAGCAGCAATGGTCCAAAAATGATCGCAAAGGGATTCGAGGCGGGCCTGGTCGGGCCAGCGCCCCGTCGCGGCTCCTTCACATTCCGCCGAATCCAGATTGCGAACAGCGCCGGTAGTATCCCGAGCGCGAACAGCCACCGCCATCCCTCGCGCCCGAGTACCGGAGATCCCAGCACCGCCGCGGCCATGACAGCGGCCAGGATGTAGCCGATCGCCCATCCGGACTGCATGATGCTGATCGCCTTGTTCCGGTGCGCCGCCGGCCACGTCTCGCTGACGAGCACCGCACCGGACGCCCACTCGCCGCCCATGCCGATGCCGAGCAACGCCCGCCAGAACATCAGCTGCACCACCGACTGCGCCGTCGCGGCGCCGAGCGAGGCCAGGGAAAACACGATGACGGTGATCATCAGCGCGCGCGTGCGCCCGAAGCGATCGCCGACATAGCCAAAGGCCAGCCCGCCTACTCCCGAGAGCAGCAGCGTGGCGGTGCCGAGCAGCCCCGCCGTGGCATCGTTGAAGCCGAAATAGAGGCGCAGCTGTCCAACGGCCATGGCGTAGAGCATGAAGTCCATGGCATCGAGCATCCACCCGACTTTCGCCGCCGCGAGGATGCGCCACTGATCGCCGGTGATGTCGCGGTACCAGGGCAGGGAAGACGTGGCAACGACGGCGGAAGGCGTCACGGTTCAGCTCGGATGAATACACATGCACACTGCACGACGTCAGGTCCACATGCAAAATGCGCAAGAGCGATCAATGCTTGTTGAGCGTTTGTCCATCTCGCGTGGTGCATCGACGCATTGTGCATGTGGATGGTCCAGAAGGAGACGTGAATGTCGATCGATGTGGGCGCCAAGGCGCCTGACTTTTCGCTGCCGAACCAGGATCGTGAAACCGTTCGCCTGAGCGACGAGCTCAAGAAGGGACCGGTGGTCCTGGCGTTCCTGCCGGGCGCGTTCAGCAGCGTGTGCACGAAGGAATTGTGCACGTTCAGCGATAACAGACTGACCAGCGCCGGCTGTCGCGTGCTCGGAATCAGCACCGACACATTTTTTGCGCTCAAGGCGTGGGCCGATCACCAGAACTACGATTTCCCGCTGCTCAGCGACTACAACAAAGAGGTGATCCGCCAGTACGGTGTCGTCAATCCCGACATGATCGGGCTGAAGGACATCGCGAAGCGCGCCGTCTTCGTCGTCGATCAGAACGGCATCGTCAAGTACCGGGAAGTGCTCGAGGATGCGCGCAACGAACCCGACTACGACAAGGTGCGAGCAGCCGTCGCCGCTGCGAACTGATTGATCTTGCAGGGCGAGGCGGCCAGCCTCGCCTTACTTTCGGCTCCAACTCCCAACGCCTGACGCACTCCCAACTCCCGACGTCTGTCGCGGCGATTGTCAACATCTGTCGCTCGCCCAATTTTGAGAATCGGAAAATTCAGTCGGAAGTCCTGGAGGCGTCAGATGTTGAGAGTTGAAGGTTGATCTGCGCTACACTGATTCCTCTTCCGAGCAAAATTCTTCGCACCAGCATGCCCGAGACTGCCGTCGTTGCAGCGGAGCGTACGCTCCCGCACAATCTCGAGGCCGAGCGCTCTGTGCTTGGCGCCATCCTTGTCCACAACGACGCGTTCAATTTCGCCGCCCAGGTGATCGAGCCGGCTGACTTCTATCGCGATGCGCACCGCCGCATCTTCGACAAGATGATCAGCCTCAACGAACGCAACCACGCCATCGACTTCGTCACGCTGAAAGAGGAACTGGCGCGGGCAGGGGAGCTCGATGACGTCGGCGGGCCGGCCTACATCGCATCCCTGGTCGACGGCGTGCCTCGCGCGACCAACGTCGAGTACTACTCCAGGATCGTCAAGGAAAAGGCGACGCTCCGGAACCTGATTTACGCCGCCAACAAGATCCTGACGAATGCGTACGAGGCCGACCAGGAATCGGATCTGATCCTGGACGAAGCCGAAAGCGCGATCTTCGCCGTCGCCGACGATCGGCTCAAGGCCGGCTTCGTGCCGATGAAGGACCTCGTCAAGGAAAGCTTCCCCAAGATCGAGCAGCTGTTCGAGCAAAAGCGGCTGATCACCGGGGTGCCGACCGGCTTCGAAGATCTGGACGAAATGACGCGGGGCCTGCAGGGGGGCGACCTGATCATCATCGCGGCGCGGCCGTCGATGGGGAAGACCAGCCTCGTTCTCAATATCTCCCAGCACGTCGCCACGCAGCCGAACCTGACGGTGGGCTTCTTCAGCCTGGAAATGTCGAAGGAGTCGCTGTTCATCCGCCTGCTGACGTCGGTCGCGCAGATCGACAGTCATCGCCTGATGAGCGGCGCGATCGGCCAGAAGGACTACGGCAGGATCTCGCACGCGCTCGAGACGCTCAGTGCGATGCGGCTGTTCATCGACGACTCCTCGAACATCGGTGTCCTCGAGATGCGTGCCAAGTGCCGCCGTTTGCAGGCGGAGCACGGTTTGGATCTGATCGTCGTCGATTACATCCAGCTGATGAGCGGTCGCGGACGCTTCGAGAACCGCACGCTCGAACTCGGGTCGATCTCGCGATCGTTGAAAGGGCTGGCGAAGGAGCTCAGTGTCCCGATCATCGTCCTGTCGCAGCTCTCGCGCGGTCCGGAGTCACGCTCGGATCATCGCCCGCAGCTCTCGGACCTCCGCGAGTCCGGCGCGCTCGAACAGGATGCCGACCTCGTCGGTCTGATTTACCGTGACGACGTGTACAACAAGGATCCGAATAATCCGGACGCCGGGACCGCGGAGTTGATCATCGCCAAGCAGCGCAACGGCCCCACCGGTACGGTCAGGCTCGCGTTCCTGCGCGAACAGACGCGGTTCGCCAATCTGCTGCAGGGCGGGCAAGGCGGAGGCTATAGCAGTTCCGGCGCGCATCGACAGCTCGAAAGCGGTCACTAGCGGTGATTCGCAGCACTGTTGCCCGCGTGGACCTGGTCGCGCTGAAAAGCAACTTCGTCGCAATTCAGCGTTTCCTCGCGGACAGCCATGAGCCCGGCCTGGTGCCCCCGGGCATCCTCGCGGTCGTCAAGGCGAATGCCTACGGCCACGGTGCGGCTCCCGTAGGCCTCGCCCTCGAGCAGGCCGGCGCAACGATGCTCGCCTGCGCGGATATCGAGGAGGGGATCGCGCTGCGGCGCGCCGCCGTGCGCGTGCCGATTCTCGTATTCGGAGCGCTCAGTGTCAGCGATCTCGACGGCCTCTTCGAGTTCGCGCTGACGCCGACCATCTCGACACCGTCGGCCGCGCGGGCGGTGCAGGCTGCGGCCGCGAGGCATCGCGTCACGCTCGGATATCACCTGAAGATCGACACCGGGATGAACCGTCTCGGATTTCGGCACGACAACCTGCGACGGACGCTGCCGGAACTGTTTGCGAGCGCCAACCTGCGCCTCGACGCGGTCTACACCCACTTTGCCTCGGCGGACGTACCGGAGAGCCCGTTGTTCGACCGGCAGCGGCAGAACTACGACGCGGCGCTGCGTCTGGTCGATGACCTGCTCTGTCACGGGTCGGCTTCAGTATCGGAATCGAGCGCAGGGCGGACGCTGCCAGGTGCGGGTGGCGACTCTGACGAGGGCCGCCCCAATCCGAGCGGGTCGTCCGGCGCGCGTCGCTACCTGCGGCATGCCGCGAACAGCGCGGCGACGCTGCGCGACTCACGCGTCTGGTACGACATCGTGCGCCCGGGGTTGCTGCTGTACGGAATCGTGCCGCCGCCGCTGGCATCGACAATCCTCCTGCAGCCGGTGATGTCGCTGACCAGCCGCATCGTCGCCGTGAAGGGACTGCGACCGGGCGAGGGTGTCGGCTACGGTTCGCGCTTCACGGCTGATTCGGCGCGGACGATCGCGGTGGTGCCCGCCGGGTACGCAGATGGCTTGGACACGCGGTTATCCGGCCGGGGACAGGTGTTGGTACGAGGAAAACGCGTACCCGTCGTCGGCGCGGTGTCGATGGACATGATCACGATCGACGTGACCGGCGTGGAAGTCGAGCCGGGCGACGAGGTCGTGATCCTCGGACGACAGGGAGATGAGAGCTGGCAGCAGATCGATGCGCGTGAGCTGGGCGCGTCCGTGGGCATGATCCCCTGGGAAGTGCTCTGCCGGTTGGGCAGCCGGATCGAGCGGCAATACAGGGGACAGGGGACAGGGGACAGGGGACAGGGGGCGGGGAACAGGGGGCAAGGGGCAGGGGAGCGGAATGATTAACGGCAGCAAGAACACCGAGGACCTTGCACGAAGCGACACCAGCAGGGTCTCTGCCCTGCACCTCGCCCACCGCGCGGCCTGTCGCGTTGCCCTGCCCCTGCCCCCTTGCCCCCTTGCCCCCTGCCCCCTGATTCCTAACCAGCCATGAAACCACCCAAGGTCGTGTTCGTCTGCCAGGAGTGCGGGTCGCAGGCCCCGAAATGGGTCGGGCGCTGCGCCGAGTGCGGAGCCTGGAACTCGCTGGTCGAGGAGCGGCCAACGGTCGCCGTTGATCCCACTGGGGCAGCGAGATCCGAGAATCGCTACGCTCAGTTCGGCAGCGGCTCCAACGCCAAGCTGTACGACGATGTCGCGCTGGCGGATTCGGTGCGGCTCTCGACCGGCATCGGTGAGTTCGATCGCGTGCTGGGGGGCGGAGTGGTCCCCGGTTCGCTCGTCCTGCTCGGCGGTGAGCCGGGCATCGGCAAGTCGACGCTGCTGCTGCAGGCCGCGGCGCATTTCGCGCACAACGTCGGGCCTGTGCTCTACGCGTCAGGCGAAGAGTCCGAGCACCAGATCAAGAGCCGCGGCGATCGTCTTGCCGTCGGGAGTGCGCCCCTCTACCTGCTCTCGGAAACGTGCATCGAGCGCATCCTCGAGGAGATCGCACGCCTCAAGCCGGCGCTGGTCATCATCGACTCGGTCCAGACGGTGTTCTCCCTCAAATTCCAATCCGCACCCGGCAGCATCGGCCAGGTCCGGGAGGCGGCGACGCAGTTCCTTTTCGCCGCCAAAGGGCAGAACATCCCCACCGTCCTCGTTGGCCACGTCACCAAGGACGGCAACCTTGCCGGGCCAAAGGTGCTGGAACACGTTGTCGACACGGTGTTGTACTTCGAGGGCGAGCGGCATCACTCGCATCGCGTGGTCAGGGCGGTGAAGAATCGCTTTGGCGCTGTCAGTGAGCTGGGCGTGTTCGAGATGACGGGCGCCGGTCTGATACCGGTCCCGAACCCCTCGCGGCTGTTTCTCTCGGAGCGGGCGTCGGGCACCCCGGGGTCGTCTGTCCTCTGCTGCGTCGAGGGTTCGCGCCCCATCCTGGTCGAAGTGCAGGCGCTGGTCAGTACGAGCACCTACGGGAACGCCCGCCGCATGGCGATCGGGATCGACCAGAACCGGTTGTCACTGCTGCTCGCCGTACTTGAAAAGCGCGCCGGGCTCTCGCTGGCCGGGGACGACGTCTACCTGAATATCGCGGGCGGGATGACCGTCGAAGAGCCGGCCGCCGATCTCAGCGTCGTTGCCGCCGTTGCCTCGAGCGTCCGAAACCGCGGCCTCGCACCGTCCACCGCCGTCTTTGGCGAGGTCGGGTTGAGCGGAGAGATTCGCGGGGTCCCGCAGTCGGCCCTCCGCGTACGGGAGGCGGTGCAGATGGGATTCACGCGGCTGATCCTGCCGGAGGCGAACCTGGACCCGGCTGAGTCGGCTCTTGCCGGAATCGAATTAGTTGGTGTGAAGACTGTTCATGAGGCCCTCGACCAGCTGATCGCTTGATTTTCGGCCATTTCAGTTCTAAGGTTCCCACTTCTTAACGTCGTCTTAACAATTCATCCTGGCGCCCTGGGAGCCTCGTGATGGCCTGGTTCGTCCTCGCACGTGCACTCTTCGTTGCTGCGGTCGGCTACTCCGCATTTCAGCTCCACCCGCTTGCCGCGGGCGAGTTTCCCAACGTCCTGTTCGGGTTCGTCCTTGGCGTGCTGATCGTCGTCTTCGAGGTGCGCCTCAAGGACACGTCCGTGACGCACATGGTCGGGGCGCTGCTGGGCGGTGCCATCGGCCTGGCCGCGGCCAAGACGATCGGGGCCGCCATGTACTGGGCGAACTTGAGCGACGGCAGGGTGGTGTTCCTCCACAGCATGATCCTGCTCGCCCTGCCCTATCTCGGGCTGGTCCTCGGCGCGCGGCGCGGGGAGTGGTTCGAGCCGGCAAACCTGGTGGGGCTGTTTCGCGCGACCGGTCCGCGCAAGCGCTATCGCATCCTCGACACCAGCGTGATCATCGACGGACGCATCGCGGATATCTGTGAGACCGGATTCATCGACGGGACGCTGGTGATCCCGCAGTTCGTCCTCAAAGAGCTGCAGCTGGTGGCCGACTCGTCCGACTCGATGAAGCGCAATCGCGGCCGGCGCGGGCTCGACATCCTTCAGAAGATACAGAAGATGGCTGGCGTCGACGTGATGATCTCCGACGTGGACTTCCCGGACGTCCGCGAAGTCGACCTGAAGCTGATCGAGCTCGCCCGCACGCTGCAGGGGAAGATCGTCACCAACGATTTCAATCTGAACAAGGTGGCGCAGCTCCGCGGCGTGGAAGTGCTCAACATCAACGAGCTGGCCAATTCGCTCAAGCCGGTGGTGCTGCCGGGCGAAATCATGAAGGTGTTCATCCTCAAGGAAGGCAAGGAATACAACCAGGGAGTTGCCTACCTGGATGACGGCACGATGGTCGTGGTGGACAACGCCCGCAAGATGATCGGCAAGACCATCGACGTGGTTGTCACCAGCGTCCTGCAGACCACGGCCGGCAAGATGATCTTCGGGCGCTTCATCGATGCGGCCGTGGCGGCCGCCCAGTCGGTGCCCGGACCCGCCGTCGAGCCTGACGTTCAGCGTCGCCCGCGGGCGCAGATGCCCTCGTCCGCGGCAGCGGCAGGCAAGTAACGGGAATTCAGAATTCAGAAGGCGGAATGCGGAATTGAACGTGGCTTAGTAGACTCATCAACGTGACGCGTCTCACGCAGCGCTTTCTGAATTCTGAATTCTGAATTCTGCATTCTGCATTCTGCATTCTGAATTCTGTCAGTGCCCTCGCTCTACTGGTTTCGCACCGTTCTCTTCCTCATCCCCGCCATCGCCCTGTACACGCTGGTGTTCGGCGCGATGTCTGTCGCGTCGAGTTTTGTCGAGAAGAGCGGCTATTTCGCCCACTGGTGCGCCAGGACCTGGTCGCGTTGGATCCTCGCCACCACCGGGGTGCGCGTCGATGTCAGCGGCCTCGAGCAACTCGACCCGCAGGGCACGTATGTCTTCGTTGCCAATCATCAGAGCTTCTACGACATTCCGATCCTGTTCTGGTCCCTGCCCCACCAGTTGCGAATTATCGCCAAGGAGTCACTCGGCAGATTTCCGGTGATCGGCTGGCACCTGCAGCGCACCGGCCACATGCTGGTCGACCGCAGCAAGCCCGATCGGGCGAAGATTTTCGCGTGGGCGGGCCGGCTGACCACCAATGGACTGTCGCTGATTCTCTTTCCGGAAGGAACGCGAAGCCGTGATGGTCGCGTCGGCAAGTTCAAGGCGGGAACGTTCTTCCTGGCGCTGGATGCCAACCTTCGGGTCGTCCCACTCTCGATCGTCGGCAGTCGGCACGTGATGCCGAAAGGACAGCTCACGACCTATCCGGGGCGTGTCAAGCTGGTCGTTCACCCTCCCGTGGATACCACGGGCCTGTCCAGTCGCGATGCCCGCGCCTTCGCCGAGCGTGTGCGTCAGATCATCGCGCCGATTGCGGAATCGGACGTGGAGACCGCGGGGCGAGATGTGAGTGGTGCGGGTCTTGTCGCGCCGGCGGAGGAGACGCCGGCGCGGCTCGCCGAAGCTGGACGTGACGGGCGCAGATCGGCATGGCGAGGCTGACACCTCGTCTCACGCATACTCATGCACTTCACCGTCTCATCCGACCTGGCCGGCATCGTCCGTCCTGGCGTGCTCTGGTTGGAAGGCGCCACCGTGGTTGCCCGTGATCCACGGATGGACATCCCGCTAGCGGCCGCCGAAGCTGCGGTCCGTGCGAATCCATCCCTCGAAGTCACCTCCGTCCGCACGATGTATAAGCGGGTCGGGCTCGATCCCACCAAGACACGGCCGTCATCCGAAGCGTTACTGCGACGCGTCCGCAAGGGCGATCCGCTCCCTCGCGTGAACTCGATGGTCGACGTCTGCAACTGGTGCTCGTTCGAATTCCAGCTGCCGTACGGGCTGTACGACGCCGATCAGATCGACGGGGATGTCCAGCTGCGGCTCGGACGCGCCGGAGAGTCGTACCCGGGAATCCGGAAAGACGATGTTCACGTGGCCGATCGGATTACCCTGGCCGACGCAATCGGACCTTTCGGAAACCCGACGTCTGACTCGGCGCGGACCATGGTCACGACGGCGACACACCGCGTACTGCTCGTGGTGTTTGCGCCCGTTGAGGTCGAACGAGCCACACTCGATGACGTCGTGACCACCACTGCCGGGCGAATGCACGAGTTCACCGGAAGCGCTGAGGTCGGCCGCCTCATCCTCTAACCGGGCGGCACGCCTCCTGCTCCACTTCTGAATAAGGGAGTTCGAAGTTCGAAGTGGGAGGGTCGAGGTCAGCGGTATGACCCACGTTCGCTGTCGCACTTGCTTCGAATCCTCTTGGATAGAACTTCGAACTTGCAGAGGGGGAGCTCATGAAGAACAACGACGAGATGCAGGGCAAGTGGGAGCAGGTGAAAGGGCGCGCGAAGCAGGCCGCTGGCGACCTGACCAATAACGATCGGCTCCACGACGAAGGTGTCGGCGACGAGGCGGTCGGCGATGTCCGCGAAGGCGTGGGCAAGGCCCGGCGCAAGGTCGGCGAGACCATTGAAAATATCGGCGAGAACCTGAAGCGGTAGACAGGCTACCAGCTACTGGCTAGCGGCTACGGGCTACCGGCAACCCCGGTAGCACGTAGCCCATCCCGTGCACTACGATCGCACCTCGTGCACGTGACAGCCATCATCGCTGCCGGCGGGCGGGGCACCCGGTTCGGCGGAGTCCAGCCCAAGCAGCTGTCGCTGCTCGGCGGCCGCCCCATTCTCCAACATAGCGTCCAAGCCTTCCTCGACAGCTCGGCCATTTCCGATGTAATCGTGGCCCTTCCCAGCGAACTTGCGGCCGACCCACCAGCGTATCTGCGGAGCGTTGACAAGCCGATTCAGGTCGTTGCCGGGGGCGCACGCCGCCAGGACTCGGTCACTCGGGCGTTTGAACGGATCTCCGCCGCCGCGGAGATCGTCGTCATTCACGATGCCGCGCGTCCGCTCGTGTCGGACGCCGTTATCCAGCGGACGATCGACGCCGCTGACTCAGGGGGTGCCGCTATCGCCGCGCTCAGAGCGCGCGACACGGTGAAGCGTGCTGGTGTGGACGGGATCATCACCGCGACGCTGCCGCGTGATGAGATCTTTCTGGCGCAAACGCCGCAGGCGTTCCGCGTGACCGTGCTGCGCGACGCGCTTGCGTTTGCCGATGACGCGACGGACGAGGCGGCGCTGGCCGAGCGTGCCGGTCACCACGTTCGAGTGGTTGACGGTGACGCGCGCAACTTGAAAGTGACGACGCCGGAGGACCTCGCGATCGCCGAACGGTTATTGACGGGTGCAAGCGCACCAGTTGCGCCGTTGCGGATCGGCAACGGCTACGACCTGCATCGGCTTGTACCGGGCCGGCCACTCATTCTTGGCGGCGTGACGATTCCTTTCGAGAAGGGACTGCAGGGTCACTCGGACGCCGACGCGGTGTGCCACGCGGTGACCGATGCCATTCTGGGAGCGTCGGCGTCCGGCGATATCGGCCGCCACTTTCCCGACACTGATCCCGCCTGGCGGGACGCTGACAGCATCGAACTACTGCGACGAGCCGCAGCTGTCGTCCGTAACGCGGGCTACGCGATCGTGAACGTCGACGTCACGGTCATCGCGCAGCGCCCGAAACTCTCGCCGCACGTCGAAGCGATGCAGCGGCGGCTGGCACACGCCCTCGGAATCGTGCCTGGCCAGATCAGCGTCAAAGGAAAGACCAACGAAGGCGTGGACTCGATGGGTGCCGGCGAGTCGATTGCCGCTCATGCGGTTGCGTTGCTGGCACGTGTCCTCTCCACATGACCTCCGCCTCCAATTCCATGCGTGTTCGGTTTGCACCCAGTCCGACCGGGCAGCTTCACGTCGGCAATGCGCGGACGGCACTCTTCAACTGGCTGCTTGCGAAGGGCAGCGGCGGCGTGCTCATCCTGCGCATCGAGGACACGGATTTCGAGCGCTCCACGCGTCAGTCTTCGGATGCGATTCTTGAAGATCTGCGCTGGATGGGACTGACGTGGGACGAAGGGGTTGCCGCGGGCGGTGATCACGGGCCGTACCACCAGTCCGAGCGTCTGCACATTTATCGCGCGTACATCGTCGAGTTGATGGCGGCTGGCAAGGCTTACCACTGTTTCTGTTCGGCGGAACAGCTCGAGGCCGATCGACAGGCGGCGCTGAAAGACGGAAAGCCGCCGAAGTACGTCGGCCGCTGCCGGAACATCGCGAAGAACGACGCTCGCCGGCGCATCGACAATGGGGAGAAGGCGGTGGTGCGCTTTCGGATTCCCGAGAACCGCGACGTGGTCTTCGACGACATTGTTCGCGGCGAGGTACGGTTCTCGACCGAGGTCATCGGCGATCCGGTTCTGGTTCGCTCGGACGGTATCCCGGCCTACAACTACGCCGTCGTGATCGACGATGCGCTGATGGAAGTCACGCATGTCGTGCGGGGCGAGGATCACATCTCGAATACCCCGCGGCAGATTCTGTTGTACGAGGCGTTCGGGTGGACGCTGCCGAGGTTTGCGCACCTGTCGCTCGTGCTCGGGCCTGACCACAGTCCGCTGTCGAAGCGACATGGCGCGACGTCGGTGGCCGAATTTCGTGCGCGTGGTTACCTGCCGGAAGCGCTGACGAACTACCTCGCGTTACTGGGATGGTCGCCCGGGGATGATCAGGAGCTGCTGCCGCTGGGGGAACTCGCGAAGCGGTTCCGGCTGGAAGACGTCGGCCATTCGGCTGGCGTGTTCGACATCGACAAGCTGGCGTGGGTCAATCGTCATTATCTGAAGACGGCTGATCCCGTCCGCCTTACGCGATTGGCGGTGCCGTATCTGCAGTCTGCCGGATGGGTGACGGATCCGAACGACGATGGCGTGGCGTTTCTTGAATCGATCGTTCCGGTTGCCGCATCGGCTGTCGATCGCCTCGAGCAGATTCCGGCGCGGCTCGCGTTTCTGTTCGATTACTCACCTGCACAGGCGCTGGCGCAGACAGACGTCCGGGCAGAGGCGATTGCCTCGCGTGGTGTGATCGAGGCGCTGGCAGTCGAACTGGCATCGGCCGGGCCGATGGTCGATCGCGAGGCATTCCGCGCGATGGCGGCGCGGGTCCGCGAGCGGTCGGGTCAGAAGGGAAAGGGGCTGTTTCATCCGATTCGCCTGGCCCTCACCGGGGAACCCGAAGGGTTGGAACTGGATATTGCCGTCCCCGCTCTCGAGCGGGGGGCGCGGCTGCGCGACAGCGGAATCCGGACAATTTCCGGAGCCGCGGAACGCGCCTCGGCGTTCCTTGCCGCGCTCGACCGTTGAGGTCGATGCCACAGCGGTCCTGTCGGCAGGGTCACAAGGTTGTTCTCGAGACGATGATCGAGGTCACCGGCTTTCAACGCTACATCGCCGCCCACGACGGGGAGTCGGGTCGGCGGACCGTCCGCCATCGGGAGCGGGCCGCTTGATCGTCTACGGCATCAACCCCGTGATGGAGGCGTTGCGCGCCGGCAGAGCGCGTGAGATCCGCGTGAGTGACCGCGGCGGGGATCGGATGCGCGAGGTCATCGCCCTGGCGGCGCAACATCGCGTGCCAGTGAAGCGTGTGCCGGTCGATGTCCTGTCGCGCCAGGCACGGGGCGGCGTTCACCAGGGCGTTATTGGCGATGTCGAAGAGGCAGCGACCTACACCGTCGAGGAACTGGTCAAGGCGGCGGCCGCAGCGCCGCTGATCGTGGTGCTGGACGGCATCGAGGATCCGCACAACCTTGGTGCGATTCTCCGAACGTGTGATGCCGCCGGCGTAGACGGCGTCGTGATGCAGTCACGGCGATCGGCCGCCCTCGGGGGTGCTGCGGCAAAAGCGTCCGCTGGGGCGGTTTCGCATGTGCGGATCGCAGAGGTCGTCAACATCGCGCGCGCGGTCGACGAACTGAAGGACGCGGGAGTCTGGACAGTCGGCCTGGCCGGCGAGGTCGCCACCAGCTACGACGCGATCGACTTCACCGCCCCGAGCGCGATCGTGCTCGGCGCCGAGGGTGCGGGGTTGCGACGGCTGGTTCGGGAACGGTGCGATTTTCTGGCGTCCATCCCGATGCTCGGACACGTCGGCAGTCTGAATGTGTCGGTGGCGGCGGGTGTGGCCTTGTTCGAAGCTGCCCGGCAGAGACGTGCGGCGCGCCCCTTGTCAGGGTCGCGTGGCAGCGCGTGAAGTCCGGCGGACAGGCAAGAATTGCGCGGGGTTGCCAAACTGGCATGCGAAGTGCTACGATTCGCTCTTTGTCTGGCTGGCGTAGCTCAGTCCGGTAGAGCAGCTGATTTGTAATCAGCCGGTCGGGGGTTCAAATCCCTCCGCCAGCTCCACGGATTGGGTCGCCTGCGGTCTAGGAAAACTCGAAAAACCACTGATTCCACAGCAGATTTTTGACGGGTCAGCATTCTGGTATCCGGATTCGGCGCGACCGAATCCCGATTCCTGAGTCCTGACGCCTGCGGACAGCAAGTCAATTCGGGGAGGTGGCGGAGCGGTCAATCGCAGCAGACTGTAAATCTGCCGCCCTTGTGGCTACGGAGGTTCGAACCCTCCCCTCCCCACCAACCTTCCCAGCCCGTGTGCTGGCGAAGGCTGGCTCGCGGTGTTGGTGAGCCAGTGCTTTGCCGCGAGCGCGAGCCACTCGCGGCGGTAGCGAAGGACGGGGAGCGGCGAGACGCACGTCGGCGTTGACGGGTCTGCAGGACGAGAAGTGGCGCGGTCGATTGGAGTTAGCGGCACGCGGGCCGGCCGCGCCAAAGCGGCGTGTGGGCGGCGGACGAGCCGCGAAGGCGGGAGTAACTCAGTGGTAGAGTCACAGCCTTCCAAGCTGTTGGTCGCGGGTTCGATCCCCGTCTCCCGCTCCAAGAGGAAGGAGTCAGGTATCAGGAGTCAGGCCTCACGCTGAATCCTGATACCGATTCCTGACTTGAAGGCCGATGTAGCTCAGTTGGCAGAGCGCGTCCTTGGTAAGGACGAGGTCAGCAGTTCGATCCTGCTCATCGGCTCCATCCTTGGCTCCGCGACACAGGCGCGGACGGCTCCGGTGGTGAGCCCGCGAGCCCGGTAAAGGATGTCCGCCCAAGCTCCGGTACGACGTAACGACGCACGAATCACTTCAGAGCGAGCGCGAAACACATATGGCCAAAGAGAAATTTGATCGATCCAAGCCGCACGTGAACGTGGGGACGATCGGACACATCGACCACGGCAAGACGACCCTGACGGCGGCCCTGACGAAGGTGGCGGCGGACAAGGGGTGGGCGAAGTTCGTGCCGTATGACGAAGTGGCGAAGGCGTCGGAATCGCAGGGGCGGCGCGACGACACGAAGATTCTGACGATTGCGTCGTCGCACGTGGAGTATTCGACGGCGAACCGGCACTACGCGCATGTGGACTGCCCGGGGCACGCCGACTACATCAAGAACATGATCACGGGCGCGGCGCAGATGGACGGCGCGATCCTGGTGGTGAGCGCGGTGGACGGGCCGATGCCGCAGACGCGGGAGCACGTGCTGCTGGCGCGGCAGGTGAACGTGCCGTATCTGGTGGTGGCGCTCAACAAGGTGGACGCGGTGGACGACCCGGAGCTGCTGGACCTGGTGGAGCTGGAGGTGCGCGAGCTGCTGACCAGCTACGGGTTCAAGGGCGACGACGTGCCGGTGGTGCGGGTGAGCGCGCTGGGGGCGATCAACGGCGACCCGGCGGGGGTGGAGTCGGTGATCAAGCTGATGGACGCGCTCGACAGCTACATTCCGCTGCCGGAGCGGGAGATCGACAAGCCGTTCATGATGCCGATCGAGGACGTGTTCTCGATCTCGGGCCGCGGCACGGTGGTGACCGGCCGGGTGGAGCGGGGCCAGGTGAAGGTCGGCGAGGAGGTCGAGATCGTCGGGTTCAAGCCGACCGAGAAGAAGGTGGTGACCGGGGTGGAGATGTTCCGCAAGCTGCTGGACTCGGGGCAGGCGGGCGACAACATCGGGGTGCTGCTGCGCGGGGTGGAAAAGACGGACGTGGAGCGCGGGCAGGTGCTGGCCAAGCCGGGGTCGATCAAGCCGCACACGAAGTTCAAGGGCGAGGTCTACATCCTGTCGAAGGAAGAGGGCGGGCGGCACACGCCGTTCTTCAACGGGTATCGGCCGCAGTTCTACATCCGGACGACGGACGTGACCGGGTCGCTGAAGCTGCCGGAGGGCGTCGAGATGGTGATGCCGGGCGACAACACGTCGATCGAAGCGACGCTGCACACGCCGGTGGCGCTCGAGAAGGGCGCGCGGTTCGCGATTCGCGAGGGCGGCCGCACCGTCGGCGCCGGCACCATCACGGAGATCATCGAGTAGGGATCAGGAGTCAGGTCTCAGGAATCAAACTTATTCTTGCTACCTGATACCTGAAACCTGAATCCTTCAGGAAACGGCTATGAGAGACATCGTTCATATGGCCTGTGGCGACTGCAAGCGCCGCAATTACAGCACGACGAAGAACAAGAAGAAGACGACGGAGCGGATCGAGTTTTCGAAGTATTGCCGCTTCTGCCGCAAGCACACGGCGCATAAGGAAACGAAGTAATTGAAGATTGACCAATTTGAGCATTGGCCAATTGCGATTGGTCAATCGTCCATTGGTCAATCGTCAATGAAGAATAGGTCAGTAGCTCAATTGGTAGAGCATCGGTCTCCAAAACCGAGGGCTGGGGGTTCGAGTCCCTCCTGACCTGCCAGACTTCGCTCGCTGGCTTCGCTAGCGAGCTTCGTCTCGGCAAGCCAGCATATGAAGTCTGGTCGCGCCGGAGCACGAAGTGCGAAGGCGGACAACGGGAAATTCCGGAAGCGCTTAGGGATCAGCGATGAGTTCTGTAGCAGTGGAGCAACCGCGAGAAGGTGGTGGCGAACGACGGGGCCCGCAGTGGCTGACGACGAGCCGTTCGTTCCTGACCGAAGTCAGGAACGAGATGCGCCGCGTCACCTGGCCGTCGCGCCGTGAGGTGTATGCCACCACGCTCGTTGTGATCCTGACGTCGGCCTTCTTCGGGCTGTATCTCTGGGGAGTCGACCTGGCGCTGAGCGCCGCCGTGGCCTGGCTGTACCGGGCGGTTGGGGCGCGATGAGCGAGGCAGCGATGGCGGAAACGGGGAGCGCTGGCCAGAAGAACTGGTACATCGTCCACACCTACTCGGGTTTCGAGAACAAGGTGAAGGAGTCGCTGCTCCAACGGGTCCAGGCCTACGGCCTGCAGAACGAAATCGGCGACGTGCTCATTCCGACCGAGGACATCGTCGAGAAGCGTGGCGGTCGCGAGGTGAAGAGCGCCCGCCGCTTTTTCCCCGGCTACATCCTGGTCGAGATGAACATGTCCGACCACGCGTGGCACGTGGTGAAGAACACGCCGAAGGTGACCGGGTTCGTCGGCGCCGGCACGAAGCCGACGCCGCTGAGCAAGGAAGAGGTCGATCACATCCTCGACCAGGTCAAGTCCGCGGCGGAGAAACCGAAGCCGAAGTACAGCTTCGACAAGGGCGACCAGGTGCGCATCAACGCCGGGCCGTTTACCAGCTTCAACGGGGTCGTCGAGGACGTGAATCTCGACAAGAACACGCTGAAGGTGATGGTGACGATCTTCGGCCGCGCCACGCCGGTCGAACTGGACTTCCTCGACGTGGAGAAGATTTAAGGACGTTGGCCACGGAGACACGAAGACACGGAGTGCACCTCCGTGCCTTCGTGCCTTCGTGGCTAGCGTAAGGGTTATGGCGAAAAAAGTTCAGGCAATGGTGAAGCTGCAGATCCAGGCGGGCAAGGCGACGCCTGCACCGCCGGTCGGCACCGCGCTCGGTCCGCACGGCGTGAACATCATGGACTTCTGCAAGAACTTCAACGCGAGGACGCAGAAGGACGAGGGGCTGATCATCCCGGTGGTGGTCACGATCTTCGCGGATCGCAGCTACACCTTCATCACCAAGACGCCGCCGGCGTCGGTGCTGCTGAAGAAGGTTGCGAACCTGGCGAAGGGCTCCGCCGAGCCGAACCGGAACAAGGTCGGCACGGTGACCGCCAAGCAGGTCGAGGAGATCGCGAAGCAGAAGCTGCCGGACCTGAACACCACCGAACTCGCGTCGGCGATTCAGACGGTTCGCGGCACCGCCCGCTCAATGGGCATAGACGTCATCGGCTGACGCCGATGACGATGAGATTGACGAATCTGCGAATTGACGGATTGGATGGCCGCAATTCTTCAATCGATTCGTCAATCCGTAGATTCGTCAATTCGTCAATTCGTCAGTGTGGGAGGGCGCGTAGCGCCCGCTAGTACCACGAGGAGGTAATGGTTGGCAAAACACGGCAAGAAATTCACGGCCGCCGCGGCGCAGGTCGAGGCCCGCGAGTACTCGCTCGAAGAGGCGATTCCCCTTGTTCAGAAGGTGAAGTTCGCCACGTTCGATGAGACCGTCGAGGTCGCGATGCGGCTGGGGGTGGACCCGAAGCACGCGGACCAGATGGTGCGCGGCACAGTCGTCCTGCCCCACGGCCTGGGCACCAGCAAGTCGGTGCTCGTGATTGCGGGAGCGGACAAGCAGAAGGAAGCGCAGGACGCGGGCGCGGACTTCGTCGGCGGGGACGAGGTCGTCGAGAAGATTCTCGGCGGCTGGATGGAGTTCGACGCCGTGGTGGCGACTCCCGACATGATGCGAGCGGTGGGGCGCCTCGGCAAGGTGCTCGGTCCGCGCGGCCTCATGCCGAACCCGAAGACGGGGACGGTGACCCCGAACGTCGCGCAGGCCATTCGCGAAATCAAGGCCGGCAAGGTGGAGTTCCGCGTCGACAAGACCGGGATCATCCACGCGCCGCTCGGGAAGACGTCCTTCCCGACGCAGAGCCTGATCGACAACGCCCACGCGCTCGTCGACTCCGTCGTCAAGGCGAAGCCGGCGGCCGCCAAAGGCAAGTACCTGAAGTCAGTCACCGTGTCCTCCACGATGGGTCCGGGTGTCACCATCGACACCGCGCACATCGATGACCGCGTGAAGCATTAGAGGGAAACGATGGCTGTCACGAGAGCGGACAAGGAACAGGAACTCCAGGAGCTGTCGACCGCGTTCAAGACCGCGGACACGGCGATCCTGGTCGACTATCGCGGCCTCGATGTGCCGGCGGTGACGGAGCTGCGTCGGCAGATCCGCAGCGTCAAGGGCAGCTACAAGGTCGTGAAGAACACGCTCGCCAAGCGGGCGAGCAAGGGCACGTCGTTCGAGGCACTCGAGAAGATGTTCGAGGGCACGACGGCGGTGGCCTACACCGGCGACGACGCGGTGGCGCTGGCGAAGGCGCTCACGACGTTCATGAAGGGCGCGCCGACCCTCTCGATCAAGGGGGCGGTGGTCCAGGGCAGGGCGATCAAGTCGACCGAGGTCAGCGAACTCGCCAACCTGCCCGGCAAGCCGGAGCTGTACAGCAAGCTGCTGTTCCTCCTCCAGGCCCCGATGCAGCAGTTCGTGTCGGTGCTGGCGGCGGTGCCGCGCGATTTCGTGACGGTACTGAACGAGGCAGCGAAGAAGAAGGAAGCGGGCGCGGCCTAGGGCCGCCCCTACTGGCGGAAGGGGGGCCTGAGGTCCGCCCGACACCGCATCAACCGTAGGGGCGATGCCCCGCAAACCGTAGGGCGGACCTTCAGGTCCGCCAACCTGGAGAGAGAACGAAATGGCCGAACTGAATCAGCAGCAGGTGATCGACTACATCAAGGGCATCAGCGTGCTCGAGCTCTCGCAGCTCGTGAAGACGCTCGAGTCCGAGCTCGGCGTGAGCGCGGCGGCGGCGGTGGCTGTGGCGGCGCCGGGGGCGGCGGCCGGCGGCGGAGCGGCGGCCCCGGTGGAAGAAAAGACCGAGTTCAACGTCACGCTGACGGAAGCCGGCGGCGACAAGATCAAGGTCATCAAGGTCGTCCGCGAAGTCACCAGCCTGGGTCTGAAGGAAGCCAAGGACCTCGTCGAGAGCGCCCCGAAGCCGATCAAGGAAGGCGGTGCCCAAGGAAGAGGCCGAGGCGATCAAGAAGAAGTTCGAAGAAGTCGGCGCCAAAGTCACTATTTCGTAGGCTTCGGGCTTCGGACTACAGGCTTCGGGCCGCAGCCCGGAGACCGCAGCCTGTAGCCACGCGTCATAAGGGACGGGTCTATTCGGGCCCGTCCCTGCATCATTTTTAGTCCGACTGCGGATCCTCGAGGATCAGTCACCGATGTACAGCCTTCCCAAGAACGTCTACCGCGAGCGCAAGGACTTCTCCAAGATCAAGACGACGGTTCCGATTCCGAACCTCATCGAGATTCAGCGCAAGTCCTACGAGCGGTTCCTGCAGATGAACCGCCTCCCGTCGGAGCGCGAGGACGCGGGCCTGCAGTCCGTGTTCAAGTCCGTGTTTCCGATCAGCGACTTCCGCGAGAACTCGTCGCTCGAGTTCATCGAGTATTCGATTGGCAACTGGGAGTGCAAGTGCGGCAAGCTCGCCGGCCTCCATCATCTGCGCAAGCCCTGCAAGAACTGCGGGGCCACGCTGATTGCCGATCCGTACGGGGATCACAACGTGCTCTGCCCGCGCTGCGGCGTGGAGAACCAGGCGCGTGGCGACGTCTGTGACATCTGCGGCCACACGGTCGCGATGAAGCTCAAGTACGACGTCGACGAGTGCCAGGAGCGCGGCATGACCTACGCCGTGCCGCTGAAGGTGACAATCCGGCTGGTGGTCTGGAACAAGGACCCTGAAACCGGCGTCAAGACCATCCGCGACATCAAGGAGCAGGAGGTCTACTTCGGCGACATCCCGCTGATGACGGACAACGGCACGTTCATCATCAACGGCACCGAGCGCGTCATCGTCTCGCAGCTGCACCGGTCGCCGGGCGCGTTCTTCCACTCCGAAGACAAGACGCTCTACATCGCGCAGATCATCCCGTATCGCGGTTCCTGGGTGGAGTTCGAGTACGACCAGAAGAACCTGCTGTACGTCCGCATCGATCGCAAGCGGAAGTTCCTCGCCAGCGTGTTCCTGCGCGCCCTCGGCCTGCGCGGCGCCGACGAGATCATCCGCACCTTCTACGGCGTCGACCGGATCTTCCTGAACCAGGGTCAGACGCTGATGTGGGCGGTCAATGACAGCCTCATCGGCCTGCGTGCTGCCGCCGACATCAAGACGGGTGACTTCTCCGTCCAGAGCGGCAAGAAGATCACGGCAAACGCCATTGCCGCACTCCGCAAGGCAGGCATCGAGGCGATTCCAGTGGCCGACGAAGGGCTGGAAGGCGCCTACTCGGCTGCGGACATCATCGACCCGGAAACGGGCGAGGTCATCCTCGAGGCCAACGAAGAGCTCACGCCGCGCGTGATCTCGATGGCGCAGGAGAAGAATGTCGAGAAGCTCGAAGTCTTCTTCCCCGAACGCGACGACGTCGGCGCGATCATCAGCCAGACGCTGAAGAAGGATCCGATCCGGACGCACGAGGAGGCGCTGATCGAAATCTATCGCCGACTGCGTCCCGGTGATCCGCCGACGCTCGACAGCTCGCGCTCGCTGTTCGAGAACATGTTCTTCAACCCGCAGAAGTACGACTTCTCGCGCGTCGGCCGCCTCAAGCTGAACACCAAGCTGGGGATGAACACGCCGCTCGACGAGAAGATCCTGCACCCGCAGGACTTCTACGAGGTGATCAAGTACCAGCTGCGGCTGCGCAAGTTCCCGCAGAACGTGGACGACATCGATCACCTGGGCAACCGCCGCGTCCGCTCGGTCGGCGAGCTCCTGGAGAATCAGTTCCGCATCGGCCTGGTCCGCATGGAGCGCGCGATCAAGGAAAAGATGTCGGTCTACCAGGAAATGGCGACCGCCATGCCGCACGACCTGATCAACGCGAAGCCGGTCATGGCCGCGATTCGCGAGTTCTTCGGGTCGTCGCAGCTGTCGCAGTTCATGGACCAGACCAACCCGCTCTCCGAGATCACGCACAAGCGGCGTCTCTCGGCGCTCGGGCCCGGCGGTCTGTCGCGCGAGCGCGCCGGCTTCGAGGTGCGCGACGTGCACCCGACGCACTACGGCCGGATCTGCCCGATTGAGACGCCGGAAGGTCCGAACATCGGCCTGATCTCGTCGCTGTCGTGCTACGCACGCATCAACGAGTTCGGCTTCATCGAGTCGCCGTACCGCAAGGTCAAGGACGGCCGCGTTGTCGACTTCGTCATCGTCACCAACGCCGGCGGCAACCCGAAGTACAAGGTCGGCGACGTCGTCGAGGCGGACGAACTGGTGGGCGTCAGCGGTCAGTCGAAGAAGAAGGGCGTCGAGTTCGAGCCCTACTCCTTCTACTTGTCGGCCTGGGAAGAGGACCAGTACATCATTGCGCAGGCGAATGCACCGTTCGACGAGAACGGCAAGTTCATCCAGGAGCGTGTCGATGCCCGGCGGGCCGGCGACTTCATCCTGGCGCCGCGCGAAGAGGTGCAGTTCATCGACGTCTCGCCGAAGCAGCTCGTCTCCGTTGCCGCGTCGCTCGTGCCGTTCCTCGAGAACGACGACGCGAACCGCGCGCTGATGGGATCGAACATGCAGCGCCAGGCAGTGCCGCTGCTCCGCGCCCGGGCGCCCTACGTCGGCACCGGCATGGAGTACATCACCGCGCGCGACTCGGGCGCGGTCGTGGTGGCGCGTCGCACCGGCACGGTCGATTACGTCGACAGTCAGCGCATCGTCGTCCGCGTGGAAGGTCGGGATGGTGAAGAAGGTGATCTCTCGAAAGAGATGGGCGCCGACATCTACCCGATGACCAAGTTCAAGCGGTCGAATCAGAACACCTGCATCAACCAGAAGCCGATTGTCCGCGTGGGACAGAAGGTGGCGAAGGGGCAGGTGCTGGCGGATGGACCGTGCACGGAGCTGGGCGAACTCGCCCTCGGCCGCAACGTGCTGGTGGCGTTCATGCCCTGGCGCGGCTACAACTTCGAGGACGCGATCCTGGTCTCCGAGAAGATGGTGAAGGAGGACTACTACACCTCCATCCACATCGAGGAGTTCGAGATCGAAGCGCGCGACACCAAGCTCGGGCCCGAGGAAATCACGCGGGACATCCCGAACGTGTCGGAAACCTACCTGCGCGATCTCGACGACAGCGGCATCATCCGGATCGGTGCCTACGTGAAGCCGGGTGACATCCTCGTCGGCAAGGTGACGCCGAAGGGCGAGACCCAGCTGACGCCGGAAGAGAAGCTCCTCCGCGCGATCTTCGGTGAGAAGGCGGGCGACGTCCGCGACGCGTCACTCATCTGCCCGCCGGGCATCGAAGGCATCATCGTCGGCGTCAAGATCTTCTCGCGGAAGGGTATCGAGAAGGACGACCGCGCCAAGGCGATCGAGCAGGAAGAGCTCGAGATGATGGAGAAGAACCAGGCGGACGAAATCCGCATTCTCCATGACGAGGTGAAGAAGCGCGTCGTCCAGATGCTGCAGGGCCAGACGCTGCGCGCCGACGCGTTCGACGAGTTCGGCCGCGAGCGGCTGCTGAAGAAGGGCACGGTCCTCACGCCGGAGGTGCTGGCGGAGGTGCCGTATCAGCAGATGGTGCGCCTGAAGATCCAGAGCGACGACCCGCGGCTGGAAGGCGACCTGCGCTTGCTCGAGGAGCGCACCGAGCGGCAGGTGGAGGTCATCCGCCAGCTGTTCGAGGAGAAGAAGGAGAAGATCCGCCGCGGCGACGAGCTGCCCCCGGGCGTCATCAAGCTCGTGAAGGTCTACGTCGCGATGAAGCGCAAGCTGTCGGTCGGCGACAAGATGGCCGGGCGCCACGGCAACAAGGGCGTCATCGCGCGCATCCTGCCGGAAGAGGACATGCCGTATCTGCCGGATGGCACTCCGGTCGAAATCGTCCTCAACCCGCTCGGCGTTCCGTCCCGTATGAACGTCGGCCAGATTCTCGAGACGCACCTCGGGTGGGCCGCGCATGCGCTCGGTCTCTACTTCGCCACGCCGGTCTTCGACGGCGCGCGCGAGAACGAGATCAAGAACTGGCTGGAGCAGGCGGGCCTGCCGAAGGGCGGCAAGACCAAGCTGTTCGACGGCATGACCGGCCAGGAGTTCGAGCAGGACACGACGGTTGGCTACATCTACATGCTGAAGCTGTCGCACCTCGTCGACGACAAGATCCACGCGCGCTCGATCGGACCGTACTCGCTCATCACCCAGCAGCCGCTCGGTGGCAAGGCGCAGTTCGGTGGTCAGCGCTTCGGTGAAATGGAGGTCTGGGCGCTCGAGGCCTACGGCTCGGCGCACATCCTCCAGGAACTGCTGACCGCCAAATCGGACGACGTCACGGGCCGGGCGAAGATCTACGAAGCGATCGTCAAGGGCGACGCGTCGTTCACGCCGGGTCTGCCGGAGTCGTTCAACGTGCTCATTCGCGAGTTGCAGTCGCTCTGCCTCGACGTGGAGCTGGTGTCGACGAAGAAGCGTCCGGCCGAACCATTGCCGCCGGCCGGCGAGGGCGAACCGGTTTTGGAGCAGGTATAGCAAGGAATTCAACCACGAAGGCCACGAAGGACAGGACGAACATCCGATGTGACCTTCGTGCTCTTCGTGAGCTTCGTGGTTAAGAAAAGCCTATGAGACCAAGTTTTCACGACAGCAAGACCTCGCTGCGCGCCGACTTCGACGCAATCCGCATCTCGCTCGCCTCGCCCGAGAAAATCCTCTCGTGGTCGTTCGGCGAGGTGACGAAGCCGGAAACGATCAACTACCGCACGTTCAAGCCGGAGCGCGATGGCCTGTTCTGCGCCAAGATCTTCGGTCCGATCACCGACTGGGAGTGCCTCTGCGGCAAGTACAAGCGCATGAAGCATCGCGGCGTGATCTGCGACAAGTGCGGCGTCGAAGTGACGCAGGCCAAGGTCCGGCGCGAGCGCCTCGGCCACATCACGCTGGCCACGCCGGTCAGCCACGTGTGGTTCTTCAAGGGGCTGCCGAGCCGTATCGGCCACCTGCTCGACATCTCGCTCCGCGATCTCGAACGCATCCTCTACTTCGAGGGCTACGTCGTCATCGATCCGGGTGAAACCGAGCTGAAGCAGAACCAGCTGCTCAACGAAGAGCAGTACCGCAAGGCGCGCGAGGACTACGGGACGAAGTTCCGGGCCCAGATGGGCGCCGAAGCCATCAAGGAGCTGCTGCGCCGCGTCAACATCGAGAAGCTGGCCGAGGAGCTGCGCGCGAAGATGCGCACTGAGAACTCGGTCCAGAAGAAGCTGAAGTACGCGAAGCGGCTGAAGGTGGTCGACAGCTTCCGCAAGTCGAACAACCAGCCGAACTGGATGATTCTCGACGTCATCCCGGTGATCCCGCCCGAATTGCGGCCGCTGGTGCCGCTCGACGGCGGTCGCTTCGCGACTTCCGACCTGAACGACCTCTATCGCCGCGTCATCAATCGGAACAACCGGTTGAAGAAGCTGATGGAGCTGAAGGCGCCGGACGTCATCATCCGCAACGAAAAGCGCATGCTGCAGGAAGCGGTCGATGCGCTGTTCGACAACGGCCGCCGCGGTCGTGTGCTGCGTGGTGCGAACAACCGGCCGCTCAAGTCGCTGTCCGATACGCTCAAGGGCAAGCAGGGCCGCTTCCGTCAGAACCTGCTCGGCAAGCGCGTCGACTACTCCGGCCGTTCGGTCATCGTCGTCGGGCCGGAGCTCAAGCTCCACCAGTGCGGCCTCCCGAAGAAGATGGCGCTCGAGCTGTTCAAGCCGTTCATCTACAACAAGCTCGAAGAGAGACAGCTGGTCGCGACCATCAAGCAGGCGAAGGAGATGGTCGAGCAGCAGCGTCCCGAGGTGTGGGACATCCTCGAAGAGGTCATTCGCGAGCATCCGGTGCTGCTGAACCGCGCGCCGACGCTCCACCGCCTCGGCATCCAGGCGTTCGAGCCGGTGCTGGTCGAAGGCAAGGCAATCCGGATCCACCCGCTCGTCTGCACGGCATTCAACGCCGACTTCGACGGCGACCAGATGGCGGTGCACATCCCGCTGTCGCCGGAAGCGCAGATTGAAGCGTCGGTGCTGATGATGTCGTCGAACAACATCCTCAGCCCGGCCAACGGCGCGCCGATCGCGGTGCCGTCGCAGGACATCGTCCTTGGCTGCTACTACCTCACCAAGGCCAAGGCGGGCGCAAAGGGTGAAGGCCGCGCCTTCGGCAACGTGGACGACGTGGTCCTGGGCCTCGAGGCCGGCGAACTCGAAACGCTGTCGCCGATTCGGCTGCGCTTCACCGGCACGCTGCTCGACCTGACCACGGCGCGTGACGACCAGGACGTGCTGCACACCGAAACGCAGGACGTGCAGAACCGGATCATCAACACCACCGTCGGCCGGGTCCTCCTCAACGACCTGCTGCCGAAGGGGATGCCGTTCGTCAACGGCCTGCTGAAAAAGAAGGGCCTGCAGCAGCTGGTGCAGAAGACGTATCTCGACTTCGGTCTGGAGCGGACCGTCGAGATGCTCGACGCCTTGAAGCAGCTCGGCTTCACCTATGCCACGCGTTCGGGTCTGTCGATCGGCATCGACGACCTCGTCATCCCGGCGGTCAAGCACAAGCTGGTGGACGATGCCCGCAACGAGGTGATCAAGGTCGAACAGCAGTACCTCGAGGGCGCGATCACCAACGGCGAGCGCTACAACAAGATCATCGCCGTGTGGTCGGAAGTCACCGAGAAGATCGCGGACGAAATGTTCAGCGAGATGGCCGAGAACGATCGGACCGGGCGCTACTTCAACCCGGTCTACATCATGGCCGACTCGGGCGCCCGCGGTTCGAAGCAGCAGATCCGCCAGCTCGCCGGCATGCGCGGCCTGATGGCGAAGCCGTCGGGTGAAATCATCGAGGCGCCGATCACGAGCAACTTCCGTGAAGGCCTCACGGTGCAGCAGTACTTCATCTCGACGCACGGCGCCCGCAAGGGTCTGGCCGACACCGCGCTCAAGACCGCGGACTCAGGCTACCTGACACGGCGTCTCGTCGACGTGGCGCAGGACGTCATCATCAGCGAAGACGACTGCGGCACGCTGGACGGCATCGAGGCGCGCGCCATCGTCGAGTCGGGCGAAATCATCGAGCCGCTCCGCGATCGGATCGTGGGCCGCGTCACCCTCGAGAAGATCGTCGACCCGTTCTCGGGCGCGGCGATCGTCGAGGTCAACGACGAGATCGACGAGGACAAGGCATCGGACATCCAGGAAGCGGGCATCGAGAAGGTCCGCATCCGTTCGGTGCTGACCTGCGCCGCCCGTCGCGGCGTCTGCAAACGGTGCTACGGCCGCGATCTGGCCTCCGGCCGCCTGGTCGAGCTCGGCACCGCAGTCGGCGTCATCGCCGCGCAGTCGATTGGGGAGCCGGGCACGCAGTTGACGATGCGCACGTTCCACATTGGCGGAACGGCGTCACGAATCAGCGAGCAGAATACGCTCGATGCGCGACACACCGGCACAGCCCATTACGAGGGGCTGACGGTCGTCGAGACGCATCGCGGCGGCGTCGCCGAACTGATCGTCATGAACCGCAACGGCTCGATCGTCATCAAGGACGAAAAGGGCCGTGACCGCGAGCGTTACCCGATCGTCTACGGCGCCCGCTTGAAGGTGAAGGACGGCCAGAAGGTCGAGCAGGGACAGATCCTGGTCGAGTGGGATCCGTACACGTTCTCGATCCTCACCGAGGAACCGGGCACCGTGCGGTTCAAGGACATCATCGAGGGCCTCACGGTCCATGAAGAAGTCGACGAGGTCACGGGCCTCTCGCGCTTCATCATCGTCGACTCGCCGGATGAGAAGAAGCAGCCGACGATCGAGGTCAGGGACAAGGCGGGCAAGGTTACGCGGAAGTACCACATGCCGTCGCACGCGCACCTGATGGTGCAGGACGGGGAGACGGTGGAAGCCGGCGACGTGCTGGCGAAGATCCCGCGCGAGACCACCAAGACCAAGGACATCACCGGCGGTCTGCCGCGCGTCGTCGAGCTGTTCGAGGCGCGGAAGCCGAAGGATCCGGCGGTGATCTCCGAGATCGACGGCATGGTCAAGGAAGGCGGCGTCGTCAAGGGTCAGCGCAAGGTCATCATCATCCCGGATGATGCGACCGAGCCGCGCGAGTACTCGCTGCCCCGCGGCGTGCACGTCAACGTGCACGAAGGGGAGCGCGTGCGGGCCGGCGAGCAGCTGATGGACGGTCCGTCGAATCCGCACGACATCCTGCGGGTGCTGGGCGAGAAGGAACTGCAGAAGTACCTGGTGAACGAAATCCAGGAGGTCTACCGGCTGCAGGGCGTCAACATCAACGACAAGCACATCGAGGTCATCTCGCGGCAGATGATGCGGTGGGTGCGGATCGAGGATGTCGGCGACACCGAGTTCCTGATCGACGAGCAGACGGACAAGTTCCGGTTCCTCGAGGAGAACGAGCGGGTGATCCAGGCGGGTGGCCGCCCGGCGACGGCGCAGCCGCTGCTGCTGGGGATCACCAAGGCGTCGCTCTCGACCGACTCGTTCATCTCGGCGGCGAGCTTCCAGGAAACGACGCGCGTCCTCACGGAAGCGTCAATCTCCGGGAAGATCGACCACCTGCGCGGGCTGAAGGAGAACGTGACGATGGGCCGGCTGATCCCGGCGGGCACGGGCTTCGAGTATTACCGGCACGTGCGGATTCCGGCGGACGAGCCGCCACCGCCGCCGGCCCCGCCGCAGCCGAGCGAAGAGGACATGGATCTCGATCGCGAGATCGAGTACGCGTTCGACGCCGACGAGCCGATGGCCGGGAGAGCGCCCTCCGGCGACGTGGAATAAAACGACGTCCGTGGCGCGGGCCTTGTCAGGCCCGCGTTCCGATCGTAGGGCGGGGCTTCAGCCCCGCCGAAATGCAGGGCGGGCTCCGCGTCAGCGGACCCGCCTTTTTCATTTCGTCGTCTTCCGTGGGCGGTTCGCGGCACGCCAGCCACCCAATCACTGAGGAGCAGACGTTGGGCGCCAGACGAGGGCTCGAATCTGCCGCCGTATGACCTCCGCGGCGTGCGGCTAACCTCGTGACGATGTCGGGTGCTGGAACTGGCTTCCATTGCTAACATCTACCCTCACTCAGGCGAGTCGACGATCAAGACGGAGCTGGACGATGGCGGAACGTGCGAAGAGGCTCGGGTGCGGGTTTCTCGTGGTGTTGGCGTTCTCAGCCTCCGCCCATGCCCAGTGGCTGAATTACAAGACGCCCGGCGTCCCCCGAACCGCTGACGGCAAGCCAAAGCTCAATGCGCCCGCCCCGAGGTTTTTCGACGGGCACCCCGATCTCACCGGCGTCTGGATGCACGACCTGACGCCGATCGACGAATTGACCCGCCTGTTCGGGCCGCTCATCGAAGGGGAAAGACAAAACGAGGTTCCCGGGATGGAGGCGGCCAACATCCACAAGTACGCCCTCAGCGTGCTGGCGGACTTTCCACCTGACCGATCGCCTGCCCGTCCCGAAGCGAAAAAGATCGTCGAGGAGCGGCTGAAGAACCCGCCCCCCACCGACCTGTGCACGCCGGACGGCACGCCGGAGCCGTTTCCGCTCATCGGCCTGCTGTCCGAGCCGATCAAGATCGTCCAGGCGCCAAAGCAGACGCTCGTGCTGTACGAAATCGGCGGCGAGTTTCGTCAGATCTATACCGACGGCCGTCCGAAGCTCACCGAAGTAAACCTCCCTGCCCTCTTCGGCTACTCCGTCGGCCACTGGGAGCGCGACACGCTGGTTGTCGAAAGCATTGGATTCAACGAGAAGGTGCCGCTCGATGGCATGGGTAATCCGCATAGCGACCAGTTGCGAGTGGTCGAACGGTTTCGCCGCTCCGACTTCGGACACCTCGCGGTGGAAATGACCTACGAGGATCCCAAGTTCTACACGCGGCCGTTCACCATCACGCTCTCATACCACCTGCTGGCCGATGCGGACATCTTCGACATGCACGACGAGAACGAAAGGGACTGCTCGCGCATTCAAAGCGCACAAACGAAGTGAGCAGCCGCCGGTAGCGTTCAACTGCGGCAGCACGGTCAGCACAATGACGGATGCTCCACAGGAGCCCGACGATACGGCGGATGGCTTGGGCTTTGGGTCGGTGAGAGCGAGATCGTGGAAAGCGACGACCCCTCCGGCCCTCACGTTGTCGAGCAAACGCCTGAGGGTCGCCGCCGCGTCGGGTACCCGATCGCGCTGCTGCAGAACTGGTCTCCGATAGGAAATACTCACCGTCCAGAGATGGGACCTCAAGGTCTGAGATCGGCTATCCTCCTCGTCATCCGGCGCCGCCGAGCCTCTGTCGGGCGCGTGGCCGTTTCAAGGTGAGGTCATGAAGCTGTTCGTCTCGTTCGTGGCGCTCGTCGGCGCCGCCATCATTGTGTCCGCGCAGTCCGGGTCGTTCTACGACCTGAAGACGAAGACGCTGCTCGGCAAGGACGGTAACCTCGCGCAGTACCGAGGCAAGGTCAGCCTCGTCGTCAACGTCGCGAGCAAATGCGGCTTCACGCCGCAGTACGAAGGGCTCGAGAAGCTGCAGCGCGAGATGAAAGGAAAGCCGTTCACCGTGCTCGGATTCCCCAGTAACGACTTCGGTCAGCAGGAGCCGGGTACGGCCGAAGAGATCGCGCAGTTCTGCAGGCTGACGTACGACGTGACGTTCCCGATGTTCGAGAAGGCCGTCACCATGCGCGGGCCTGAGCAGTCGTCTATTTACGCCTTCCTCGGGCAGTCTGGCCACTTGCCCGCGTGGAATTTCTCGAAGTACGTCGTCGACAAGCAGGGCAAGGTGGTGGCGTTCTTCCCCAGCGAAGTAACGCCCGAAGACCCGAAATTGCGCGACGCCATCACCAAGGCCCTCGCAAAGTAATGTGCGTTACCGGAGGAATCGCATGAATGTCCGCCACCTCGTCCCGTCCGCGAGTCGCCGTCTCCTGCCCATGGGATTGGTCTTCCTGGCGGCCGGCCTGCAGCAGCCGGTTCACGCGGCAGGCGTAGACGTCTCGAAGTTCAGGCGCATCGAGCCGCAGTTCATCGCCGCAATGGGAGACCCCAAGGCCACCTCTGGCAGCGGCGCGCAATCATGGGGCTTCTGGAACAAGGACCCCGGCCCGCGCGCGTGCAAGCTGGACCACTACCCTGAATTGAAGGCGACCGGCGTGGCGCCGGCACAGTGGAGATTCGACCCAGCGGACTGGTGGCTGGAGGAACACGGCTTGATCATGGAGAAGCCGTCCTTTCCACTGCCTGCCGGCCAGTACCTCGTCACGGGCGATCGCGAGGTGACGACCGTCCTGACCATTCACCCCAAGGACAAGAACGGCAATCAACGCTGGGACCTCGCCGACGGCGCGACGCTGTACGATGTCACGCATCTTGGATGCCGCTCCGCACGCTACACACCGGCGACGACGAACACCTCGTGTTCGCCCGCCAGCGCGCGAACCACGGGTTATCCGATTCTTCCGGGGGCGACGATGCCGGACGTGAAGGGGTGCCACAAGCAGGACTACACGGTGCTCATCGTCGTTGGGCTGCCCGGCACTCATTGAGGCGCTACCTCGCCCGCGTTCGATGTGCCGTATCGGCGACGACCGTCGGGCCACAGCCCGCTGGCGGTCAGGGTGTAGGCCCAATCGAACTGTGCGTCGAATCCTCTTTTTTGCCGTATCGTCGGTGGCACGCCTCGCGCGCTCCTGGGCGCGTCTTGCCACCGCTCTCGCCAGAATATGCCCAGCCTGGCGACCGGACGCTCCATACTTGTCAGGCCCGCGTTCCGATCGTAGGCCGGGCTTCAGCCCCGCCCTTCTTGTTTCTACCGACCCTTCACGGGGCCGGAATGCGCGTGGCCTCCGCGGTGCCAGCACCTTCGGCAAACTGGACGCCATCGAGGTGATACATCTTGATGTAGTTGTTTCCGCGATACCAACTCCCGTCTTTCGCCACTTCGTCCGTTTCAGTCTGGGTGAAGTATCCCGCCGGGTTACCGTCCGCGAACAGCCAGCCGACATGGGAGCGGCGCACGTGATTTTCGTCGACGACGCGCCAGTCACCCATGCAGATGTTTCCGGCGAGTGTCGGAAGATCGATGTTCTCCCACTCGGTGCCGTCGCTGTGCCACTGAATGAATGCCTGGGCCGTGAGGGGTCCTGCGTAGGTGACCAGCCAGGTACCCACGATGCGATCGAGCACATTTCCACCGTGGCGCCCGGCATTATCAGCGACTGGTCCGGGTTGTCCGCGCTCGGCAAGACGTGCTTGGGGGACAAGCGTAGCTGCTTGCGGAGGCGTGAGATCTGCGTGCCGGAGCGGTGGCGACGGCTCCACACACGCAGCGCGGGCGGTTGACGAGCAAACCAGTGAAAGCACAACCCCGCCCAGCAAGGCTGTCACCGTCTTTGGAATTGGTGGCATCGCGTCTCTCCTGTTCCGCCGGTCCGCCCGGCGTTGATCTAGAGGCGCAGGGATGCTGAAGGGCGGATTCGACGGAGTCAAAACATTCCCCGTCCGGGGTAAGGTCTGCGACGCCGTCGTTCCAGGTAATCGCCGGTCGTCGTTTCCGCGACAGGTCGAAGTCGCCGCGCCGGCGGATCTGACCGGTTGCGTTCGCCGCCGAGTCGCTGCCGCCGTGGTGGAACGTGATCAACGAGGCGAAGCCTGCACGTTCACTTGTAGGGGCGGAGCTCTTCGAGACGATGACGCACGCGACCGAGAATCGCTCGTCGGCGTCCGACCGCTGATGGAATGCCGCTGAGAGTCGCGGGCTCCCGGGTCATGACTTTCGTGTGGATGTTTCGCCAGCGCTTCTTGATCGCGTCTGGCGTGACCTGGAGGATGTCCGCTATCTCCTGATCCGTATTGTCCATGAGGGCGCACTCAAGTAAACGCTGCTCCGAATGGGTGAATCCAAATACCGGGAGTGGAGAGGTCATTACCGACGCGATGAGCGACCCCATCATTCCACCGCCATCCGATCTCGACGTATGAAAGAGTGTCACGACCTCCGAGGTCCTCCGTTGGAATCGGCGTACGACCCTGTATCCGGCTGACAAAAGTGGCTCGTCAAGGTGCGGCGACGTGTTCTCCTGCCACACGCCGTTCAACTGGAAGCCCTTGACGAAGAATTGCCACGCGTCGTAGACGGCCGAGACCCAGAGCACACGATCCGCTCCCTCCTTGGGCGGAGAAGCCATGAAATTGACCATCTCGAGGTCACGGTCATGATTTCCTCGAACGATCTGTCGGCGCCCGAGGAAGGTTGGTGTCGACCGTGACTCGGCGTCGAACGCCTGCTCCAGTAGTGGCCGACCCTCGACGGTCAATGCGTGCTCGATGAACCTGCGTCCGAGGAAGCCGAATCCACCCATGGTTATCGGCGTATTCGTTTCAGGATCCTCGAACACACACATGGTCAAACGATCTGAGGCCACCAGTTCAGCGATGAGCGAGGGGACTCGTCGCACCAGCGGCGCCGAGAACAGCCCCCACTCGGCACGCACGGTGGGCCACCATCGAGCGATGTCCGAAGGAACGGCACGCCGATAGCAGACGCGCATCTCCCGAGTGGAGAATACTCCCAGCCACGCCTGGCCGGCGCTGAAACGATTGACCGGATTGTGCCGCCATCATTGCGGTCGCGACACCCCTCGAGACAGGGAGGTCGTTCCAGTAGCTATCGGCTGAAGATAGACGCGTCGATGGCCGACGCCATCGCCGCGTTGCCGGGGTCGTTGGGATGCACGCGATCGCCGCGATCGCTGTCGGCACGCAACCGACTGGGGTGGCGCGGATCGCGAACGGCGGCGTCGAAGTCGATCACCGCGTCGAAGGCGCCGCTTGTGCGGATCCACCGGTTCACCGCCTGCCGGATCGCTTCGCCGGTTTCAGTATACGTATTGACCCCTTCCACCGGCGTGATCGTGGCCCCCGCTACCTTGACGCCGTGACGATGGGCGCGCTCGATGATCTGCTGAAATCCCCAGATCAGATCGTCGGCGGTCACTGCCTCGGCCGGTGCCGCACCGGGGACGGCCGGGAACGTGATGTCCCTTGATGCCGAGGAGCACGGTCATCCACCGCACGCCGGCGTGGGTGAGGACGTCACGATCGAAACGTGCGAGCGCGCTCACGCCGAAGCCGGGCCGCAGCAGACGATTCCCGGACAAGCCGGCGTTGACGACCGCGATCGCCGGGCCGGCGCGTCCGGTCGCCAGCTTTTCCGCGAGCAACGACGGCCACGCCCGATTGCTGTCGAGCGTCACGCCGACGCCATCGGTGATTGAATCGCCGAACGCAACGATCGCCGCCGCCGTCGCCAGCACGTCCACGCTGGCGAGCCACAGATAGGCCGTCGTCGTCGCGTCCGCCGTCAGCGTTGCGCTGCCGGTCGCGTCCCCGCGCGCGATGTCGCGTGTGAAGTAAGTTCGGGCACTCGCCTTGCCTTGTGGGGACGATGCTAGGATCCAGCGTCCCCGCGGATCCGCGAATTCGTTCGAGGATCGGCGATGCTGACCCGCGCGCAGATGGAAGACGCTCTCGTAAAACTCGATCGTCGCCTGACTCGGATCGAGCAAATTCTGCAACCGATCCCATCGCACATCCACGATTTACGCGCAGACGTGCGCGGCCTGATGAGTGACCTGTCGATGCACGGCGGCGAGATCTCAGGCCTCCAACGGGACGTCGCCGCACTCACACAGGACGTCGTCGTACTCACAAAGGACGTCGCAGGACTGACCCACGACGTCACCGCACTCAAGCAGGACGTCGCCGGACTGACCCACGACGTCACCGCGCTCAAGCAGGACGTCGCCGGACTGACCCACGACGTCACCGCACTCAAGCAGGACGTCGCGGGACTGACCCACGACGTCACCGCGCTCAAGCAGGACGTCGCGGGACTGACCCAGGACGTCGCCACACTCAAACAGGACGTCGCGGGACTGAGCCAGGACGTCGCCACACTCAAACAGGACGTCACGGGACTGAGCCAGGACGTCACCGCACTGAGAGAGGACGTCGCCGGACTGACCCAGGACGTCGCTGGACTTGCACAGGACGGCGCGAGACTGAGAGAGGATGTCGCGGGACTGACTCAGGACGTTGCGGGAATGACTCAGGACGTTGCGGGAATGACTCAGAGCGTCGCCGGACTCAGTACGGATCTCCGCGACACCAAACGCGAAGTGCGCGAAGTGCTCGATGCCGTCGGTCACCTCACCAACCGCCTTGAATTGCGCGGCGTGATTTAGGCGACGAGAGCAAGGGCGCTGCCTGCTTCACTTCGCCCGTCCCGTATAACCTTGGGCGAGGGTCGGAATCGCGATGATCTCGTTGCGCGCGCTTGGTGTCCCCCACGTGCCGTAGAAGACGATGCCGAAGAGTGTCTTCCGGTCCCTGCCGCCGAAGAACGTGCCGTGCAGCCCCTGTGGACCCGGGATCGTGCCGACGAACGTGCCGTCGGCCGCAAACACATCGACCGACCGGCCCGTCGCTACGTACAACCGTCCCTGCTGATCGACTGCGGCTCCGTCGCCACCTTCGCCGCCTTTCAGCATTCCGAACTGCCGCTGATTCGTCAGCGACCCGTCGGCGTTGACGTCGAAGGCGTAGACAATCGCGCCGTTGGTCACATATAGCGTCTTCTCGTCGGCACTGAGGATGATGCCGTTCGCCAGCGGGACGTCCTTGCCGTACTGGGAGACGACGCCCTTGGGGCTGGCGTAGAAGACGCCGCTGTTGCTGGCGCCGGTGACGGAGAAGTAGACACCACCGTTGGCGTCGGCGGTGAGATCGTTGATGACGCCGCCAACGCATTCAAGCGGCTCGCCGTTGAACGTATTCGCGAGCACCCGGCGCTGCGGCTCGAGTTGCGCGATGCCGGCCCCGCGCCCGCGTTCGACGGCGAATAGCGCGCCATTCTTGCTGCGCGCGACGGCGCCCGCCGTGTTGATGTTGGCGTAGGCGACCTTCGCCAGCCCGGTCGACGGATCGAACTGGATAACGTTTCCGGCGTCATTGTTGGCGAACAGCATCGTGCCGTTGTCGCCGGCGATCGGGCCGTCGACGTTGTTGCCCTGCCACGACCAGACGACCTTCCAGCTCTGTACCGCCTCCAGCACTCCGGGGATCGACGATGTGGGCGGCAGCACCGGGTCGGGCGGCGCAGTCGTGGCCGTTGCCGCGCTGTCGGCACCCGGAATCGCGAACGGCTGCGGCGGATTCCTGCACTGCGAGAGCGTCGATCTTGTAGCTGGCGTCCTGCCACGCCTGTTGGTGACTGCCGCGATCGAACGTTGCCGCCGGCCCCTCATTGCGCGCGTCTTTGTATCCCTTCGCGCGAACGTCCCAGTTGCGGTTGGTGCACAACTCGCACTGATCGCCGACGAACATCGCGGCGGCTTTCCGGTCGTTCTTGAACTGCCACAGCAGCCAGTTCGACGCGACGTTCGCAAACTCGCCGCCGCCCGGGTGGTCCACCGTGGCCGTGTGGCCCGCGCCGTGGCGGGCGCCGTAAAACGCCGGCACGCTGTCGAGCAGCTCAAACGTGGTGAGCGATGCCGGAGCGAGGAAGTCGCGCTCGGCGCCATTGATCAGCAGCACCGGACCGTGCACCTTCTGCAGCGCCGCCTCGTTCGAATCCGGCCGCCCGCGTTGGACGCCTGAGTTGAACACGCCGATGGTCTTCACGCGCGGGTCTGAGCCCAGGGCGATGGACAGAAATCCTCCGCACGACTGTCCCATCACCGCGACGTGCTCGAGGTCGATCTTGCCTTTGAGCGGCGAGCCGGCGCGCGCGTTTTCCTTCTCGGCCCACGCGACGGCTTTTCGGAGATCGTCGGCGTTCTGCTGCCGGTTCGCGGCACCCGGTTCCGGCACGTTGCCGATCACCAGGAATCCGTGCGAGGCGATCGTCGTGAAAAAGCCCGCGTAGCGCGCGCTGTTGATGGCGCAGCCGCCGTCGCCCCACGCCATCACCGGCAGCTTGTCCTTGTCAGGGAATCTGCCGAGATCCTCCGGACGGAAGAGGACGTGGCCCGGCGAGCCGAACGCGGGCTCCGACTTCACGCTGTATGGCCCGGGGATCGCCTTCGGCGCGCCTTCGAGCGGCAGTGTCGTTCTCACCAGGTCGGCCGCGCCGGGCCCGGGTGCCTGGGCGAACGACACCGAGGACGCGAGGACGAATGCGATAGCGAGTGCTGATTTCATGGGCGCAAGCTTAACCGAGGTGAGCGATGCCATAAGGCTGGCGACGCTGCGATCCGGCAATCAACTCCCGCACGTGCGTCGCGATCGCCTGCGTGCCGGCGCTGTCCGTGTTACCAAGCACCACGAGCACCTATCCCAGATCCGGATATAACTCGAGCTGATTCGTGGACCCCGGCGAGCGAACCGCGATGGCCCGCCGTCCGGATGCGGTTGACGAGGCGGGTTTCGACGCCGTAGCCATCGCGTCCACCGTAGTCCGCGTCGATAACGCCACTCGACACGCGGCGCGTCATCTCGGGGCTCCGGAGGCGATTGCTGATGAGCGCCGACCTCCCTCGTGCGTGGAGAAGACTTCCGCCGGGCCGGTCCGCGTTCGGAACGCAGGGCGGACCAGATGTTTTGGTTTAGGCCGGCAGCGGCACGCTGCCGCAGGATCGCCGACGATCACACCGATTGCGATAGAGTGGGCCGCCATGAGTACAGTAGCCAGCGCCCCGGTTGGTGTCCGCATCGCCACCACGGCCAGGGATCGATTGTTCTTCTCGCGTATGGCGTACGCCTGCGCGGCCGTGGGCGTGATTGGCTTTGCGCCGACCTTCTGGATCCCATTACTCACGGGCAGCCTCACGCTGCCGCCGATTCTGTACGTCCACGCCACGGTCTTTTACAGCTGGCTCGCGCTGTTCGTCGTGCAATCGCGGCTCGTGGCGACACGACAGCTGTCACGCCATCGAACGCTCGGTGTCGCCGGTGTGGCGCTCGCTACCGCCATGTGCTTCGTCGGGATCCTGGCGGCGGTCAGCAGCATGCGAACGGCCCAGGCCGGTGGCTTCGGTCCGCAGGCGCGTGCGTTTTCTGTCGTGCCGCTGATGGGGATCGCGTTCTTCGCGATCCTGTTCGCGATCGCTCTGCTCAAGGTATCGCGGCCTGATGTTCACAAGCGACTGCTGCTCGTCGCGACGGTCTCGTTGCTGAATGCTGCCGTCGGACGGCTCTTTATTCTGGCACTGGGTCTTCCGTCCCCGACCGCGTCGATCGAGCCACCGCCCGTGTTCGTCTCGATTCTGCCAGGATTGCTTGCCGACGGCCTGCTGATTCCGGCGCTGCTGTACGACCGTCGGCAGTTCGGACATGTGCACCGCGTCTACTGGCTGGCCGGCGCGGCTCTCATCGCCAGCCAGCTGTTGCGAGTTCCCTTCGCATCAACCGATGTCTGGCAGGGGATCGCGGCTGCCGTGAATGGGTTGGTGCCGTAGCAGGCAGGAAACAGAATATCTTCGTAGAGAGGTCAACTTCCGTGCACGCCCCCTCTGGAGAATTCAATCTGACGCGCCTGGAGCGCGTCATCTACGGACCCGGCAAGATCAAGGAGCTCGGCGCCGAAGCCGAGCGGCGTGGCCTGAGCCGGGTGCTGGTGGTCACCACGCTGGGCGGCTTCCCGATTCTCGATCACGTGACTGGAGCGCTCGGGTCGCGATGCGCCGGAGTCTTCACCGGGATCGTCCAGCACGTGCCCCGCGGCACCGTTGACGCGCTGCAAGCCGAGATCGAGCGGGTCGACGCCGACTGCCTGGTGAGCTTCGGCGGCGGCAGTCCCATCGACAGTTGCAAGGTCGCGATTCACGGTGTCGCCGCCAGTCGCGAACTGGTACACATCGCCGTCCCGACCACGCTGTCCGCTGCCGAGTACACGTCCGCAGGCGGAGTCACCGACGAGAGCACCCGCGTCAAGGGCGGCGTCTGGGATGCTCGCGTCGCGCCGCGAACGGTCATCAACGATCCCGTGCTGACGATGGATACGCCCGATTGGCTGTGGGTTTCGACCGGCATGCGCGCCGTGGATCACGCCATCGAGTGCGCTTACGCGATTCGACATCAGCCGATTAGCGACGTCCTTGCCGCGAAATCAATCTCGCTGTTCCTGGCGCACCTGCCTGCATCGATCCTGACGCACGGTGAGGAACGGCTGGCCCATCGCGGACACCTGCAGTTCGCCGCGTGGTATTCCATCTATGGCGCGATGAACACACGGTTCGGTCTATCACACTTGCTCGGTCATCAGATCGGACCGCGGTGGGATGTCCCTCATGGCGTGACGTCTTGCATCACGCTCCCTCCCGCGATGCGCTTCATGGCGGACATCGCGCCGGAGCGGTTCGGCCCCGTGGCGGAAGGCTTCGGCGTGCCCTTCGATTCCGCGAATCCGAAGAAGGCGGCGCTCGAATGCGCGGACCGCACGGAACACTTCATCGCGCAGTTCGACGTCCCCAGGCGTTTGCGGGATGCCGGCGTGCCGCGCGACGAGCTGCACGAGATCGTCGGGCCGATTACACGCGAGCTGCAGCACAACGGCGTCGTCGACCGGCCGGTGACCGAGGAAGAGGTGCTCGCGTTGCTCGAGTCGTGCTACTGAGCTGAGTCGACATCATGTCGGTCACCATCGCAACCGCGCAGCTTCTTCTCCGACGAGCACGTCAACGGGCTGCGGCAGTCCCGGGATTTCACACGTCCCGGTGAAACTCGACTGTCCGGTAGAGACGAGTGTCAGTCTAGTTTCTGTACAGTACCAGTCGATAGTTATCGATGCCGCCCTTTGTCGCACCCTGGCCGACTTGCAGGCGCATGAAGCCGATTTCGATCCGACTTCCGTTCCTCGAGAAGTCGGGGTGGTCGGTAGCGGACGCGAGCGTCCGAAAGTCATTCTGCGTCAGGTGAGTCAACGCATGATCCGTCCACGCCGCTTCAGGCGTGGCGAACGCCCCACCGCCCGGAACCAGCGTGTAGATCTTGCCGTTTTGCCTGATCGCGGGCGCACTGTACTGTGTGCCGCTCAGTTGATTGATCGATGACTCCGAGTAATCGATCCACAAGACCGCGCCGTCGCTCGATGGTGAATACGCCTGCGCGCGGTTGATCGCGAAGACCGCCAGCCTGCCGTCGGCCCCCCCGCTGTTGATGCTGATAGTGATCTGGCGGTAATCAGCGCCTGCCTGGCCGTTGAAACGCAGATGGCCACCGCTGCCGCTGCCACTGGCGTTGAACGTCTCGACGACGTCCTCCCAGTCATTGTCGTCGAAGCTGCTGTCTGTCGTCTGGGAAGTGTTTCGGACGATATCACTCCCTGCGTCGCCTCCTCCGCCGGCACTCGTCACCGGTGACGGGCTTGGGCTGGTGGAATCCGAGCCGCCGCCGCAAGAGACCGAAACGACACAGCCGAGAATGATCAGCGCCCGTAACGCTGTAGTTCGCATGTCGATCGCTATCGGAACAAGCGCAGCCGTCCGTGAGAGGCGAGGACTGACGAAATATGCCCGATTCTGTACGGACCTCTTCGTCACGACACGTTTCGACCCTGAGGATTGTCGACAAATGCTGTCGCCGAGTCTCACGTGCCGGACCGTCCGCGCGAAGCGGCGACGTGTAACAACGTTCGTAGGGCGGACGTCAGCGGGGCGGACGTCAGCGGGGCGGACGTCAGCGGGGCGGACGTAAACGCACTAAGCGGGCGGGCGTAGACGTAGGGCGGGGCTTTAGCCCCGCGGCGTTGTTGACCATGCGGCGGCGTTCTCGCCCTGCGCGTCCAGACTATCCTGTTTCCCGTTGATAGGCGTTCGTGATCTCGTTCTCCTGCGCGCGGCCTCCGGCAGTCGCCCCGGACGCCGCGCCGATGCGTACCGGCTCGCGCTCTGCATCGAAGGCGGCGCCATGCGCGGCGTGGTCTCCGCCGGCATGGTCATTGGCCTCGAGCGGCTGGGACTGCTCGACGTGTTCGATGACGTCTACGGATCGTCCGCCGGCGCCCTGAACGGGGCCTACTTCGTCGGCGGCAAGGCGGTCCTCGGCACGTCGATCTATTCCGAGGAAATCAACAACCGCCGGTTCATCAATCCGTGGCGAACGCCATGGCGGCCTGCCGTCGACATCGACTTTCTCGTCGATCGCGTGCTGCGGGTGTCCAAACCCCTGCCGATCGCGCGCATCCTCGCCAGTCCGATCGCGCTCCACGTCATTGTTACCGACGTGGCAACGGCACGGCCCCGGTCGATCTCTGCATGGCCCGACGGCGAAAGCCTGCTGCGCACGCTGCGAGGCGGCGCGACGATGCCGGTGCTGGCCGGTCCGCCGTTCGAGGTGGACGGAATGCGGCTGTGGGATCCAGCGTTCTTCGAGGAGTCGGTGCCAGTAGCGCCGGCCGACGCCGATGGCGCCACGCATATCCTCGTGCTGCTGACGCGCCCGGCCGGCAGCCGGCGTCCGAAGCTGTCACCCTTCGAGCGCTTCTACGTCGTCCCGGCAATCCGGCGCGTGTCTCCCGCACTTGCAGAGGCCTATGCGAGGCGCGACGCGGCGTATGAGCGGGTGATGAATCAGATCGAGAGCGGCAGGAGCGCGGGTGGGGCGCACATCCTGGCGTTGCGCCCCGGCGGCTCACGCGTATCGAAACTGGAGCGCGATCGGCAGCGGCTCGTGGCGGCGGCGCACGATGGGATCAGCGCCATCGAGGCGATGTTTGCCGCCGCGCGCTGTTTGCCCCGCTGAATACGCGCGAACAACTTTGTGCTGATGGTCGGCTCGGTCGTACCGCCGCCGCGGTCGAAGCCGACCTTCGTCGCAAGGAGAAAGCGTCTGGCGGCACTCCGCCGCGAAAGCGATCGCGCGCTCGTTGACCTGATCCGCCGACAGCTGGCGCTGCCTCCGGAAAAACGAACGAACTTCTTGCGAAAGCGAGTCGGTCCGCGCGGCAGCGCGTTGTGACATCTCATAGCCGCGAACCGACGCAAGTCGCTGGAGTAGTAACGGATCGGATTCGCTACTTCCCGTTCTGAATCCGCGCGAACAGCTCCGTCTTGCTGATCGGGTCGATCGAGTCAGGGCCGTTGGTCATGAACGTCTCGAAGTTCAGCGCGAGCCCGTCGATGTTCTCCAGCACTGCCAGGAGCGACGGGGACGGCGCCTGACCGGCCACCGGCAGTTCCACATCTGACACGAACAGCAGCTTCTCCTTCGGCAGCCACGCCGCCAGCATGCCGTCGGAGTGCGGGATCTGCTTCAGGTGATAGAGCTCGACGCTGTGCGACTCGTCGCCGAGCACGAGCTTCTCCTGGATGCCGACAATCTTCGGCTTCCTCTTCGTCTTCGCCAGTGCGTCGGTGAGGAGTGTCCGCGGTTGCAGCAGCGACTGTTCGAGGAAGTACTGGTTCGCGTCGTCGCAATAGATAGTGAGGCCTTCGGACACAAACGTCGGCAACACCATCGCGTGATCGAAATGCCCATGCAGGCTCACCCCGGTCTTGACGGCCTTGCCGGGAAAGAGGCGCTTTGTTTCCGCCAGCAGCGCCAGCGCGCGCGTTTCATCGCGACCGCCGCCGATGACGATCGCTTGATCTTTCAGTTCGACCGCGAGCGCATCATAACCACCGGTGAGGCGGTAGACGCCGTCGGCGAGCTTGATCGAGGTCATGGCCGGGGGTACCGGTGCCGCCGGCTTCGGCGTGATGCTTTCCGTGAGCAGCTTCTCCAGCTCGGGCGGATTGGCCGACGCGGTCATCGGCCCGGCGACGTACACCTCCATGCCGATGTTCTTTTGCGAGATCTTCGTGGGGACCTTGAGCCCGTTCGCATCGGCATAACCGGTGTAGCTGAACATGACTTCGAGGTCACCCATGAACGGGTGGTCGATCCAGGTCTCTACCTTCTCCACGAGGTTCGACGGTCCGATGTAGCCGATGATCGTGTACGGCTTGCCCGAGGGAGCCTTGAACGGAGTGGTCCACGTGACGGAGCGATAGAGCGTTGGTAGCTTCTCGGCCGCGCCTGGCGGCTGGATGCGCTCCGTCTTCACCTTGGCCGGCCCTTTGGCCGCGCCCAGGAGGAACCCCCACGGCGTCGTCCAGATCTCGAGCTGCTTGTTGCCCGGCGACTGCGGCGTGATCAGGTCGTCGAACGGACCGGCCGGTACACCATTCGGCGCGCCAGGAGGCTGAGCGATCCCGGTGGCGCGTGAAATCCCGCGCGCGAAGTCTATGGTCCGCTGGTAGTCGCGAATCGACGTGAAGTCCAGGCCGACGGAGAGCCGGCGGCTCTGCATGAAGTTGCCATAGGTCGCCGAGCCGGCAAAGGTGACCGCGGTGAACGTCGGTGTCATCCCCATCGCCTGCATCGCTTCCGCGATCACGGCTTTGGCATCCTGTGCCGCGGCGGCATTCGCGAACCCGAACTGAGCAAGCAGCAAGAAGAGCGTGGCGAGTCGTGTCATAGCAGTCGTCAGGTGCGCCCAGCAGGATTCAAGCCACCTCGACCACTGTAACTTGTCCGCACTGGCGGCAGTGCGGCGAGTTTCGCGTTACCACTCACGTAAGAAAACCAATTCCCTGTATTCGTATCCGCCGCGAGCACGCCCGACAGTTCGTTGCCACGTCGACGGATCGAAGCCCGCCCGAACTGACGGACAGTGTCGCCACGATGACAAGAAGACCGCTGTTCGTCGTGGCCGTGGTCTCCATGGTCGGCGAATTTCGTCTTGGCACGGACGCCCGCCTTCGACGTCGTCTCGATCAAGAAATCGCCCGGCACCACTCCGAATCGAGAAACGACTCACTCAGGCACGCGATCATCGAGGCGATGTTTGCCACCGCGCTCTGAGCCTGCCGCCTACTGCGGACGCCGGAATAGGCCTCCGTAAACCGCTTTGCCGAGAATGTGTCCCTGCATCGCCTTGAACACGTTCGCGCGTGTCTCGAACGCATCCGCGGTCGGCTGAACGTCGAGCGTCGAGTCCAGTGCGTAGATCTCGAACATGTAGTGATGCCTCGGGCCGTTCGCGGGAGCGCCGGGGCCGCGATACACCTGACCGGTCGCGCTGATCTGGAATGCACCGTTCGGCAGCCGCGCACCTTTCGGCAGTCCTTCCGCCAGACTCGTGACGTTTGCTGGGATCGGCCACACCACCCAATGCGCCTGATCGTCGCTGGTCTTGTTGCGCGCCACGTCCATGTCGCGCATGTTCAGCACGAAGGCCTGCGTGCCGGCCGGGGCGTTGGTCCAACTGATCAAAGGCGACGTACCTTCGCCGGGTGCGGCGCCGGGCGCCGCCTGGCTGAATTTCACCGGAATCTCTCCACCGTCGGCGAAGCCGGATACGGTCAGCGTGAACGGCGGCGCCGCCGGAGCGCCTCCCGGCCCGGCGGCCGGGGCCTGCGCGTGAAGAGGAATGCCGGAAAGCAGGGCGCCCAGTACTACCTGTCGAATTTGCATCACATTCCTCATCAGAGGTGGTCGAGCGTTTTTCTGCTCGATGTCACCCGACAAGAAGCGAAGTCTCGTCGCTTCATGCGGCGAACTATAGCAGTCGGCGGGCAAAAGGAGCGCTCCGTCAAGCTATGCCGTGGCGTTCCTGGACCCGGGACTCGGATAACTACTGAAGGGGCGGGTCGATTCGGACCTCGTCGATACGGTCAACCGTCCAGCTGGTTCGGCACGCATCTTCCAGTTGTTCTGGCTATGCATGCCCATTCCTCTTCGGTTGGATCATGGCTGCTCGCAACAACGGCCGCGCTCCTCATCGTGCTGCCCCCGGCCACTCCTTCTGCCGAGTCGAACGAACCCGCGCCGGCCGTTCAGCTCGGACTGGCGTCCTGGTACGGTCCAGGATTTCACGGCAGAGAAACGGCCAGCGGCGAGATCTTTGATCAACGCGAAATGGTGGCGGCGCACCGAACGCTCCCGCTGGGGAGCGTCGTACAGGTGACCAACCTCGAGAACGGCCGACGCATCACGCTCCGGGTCATCGACCGTGGCCCCTACGGCCGCAACTATCGCCGGGGGACGATTCTGGATGTGTCGCGCGGCGCGGCACGACGACTCGGGTTCATCCGCGACGGGATCGTCAAAGTACGGATCAGAGTGCTCGAACTCGGAGACAACCGGTACCGCGACGCCAGCGGCACCGAACCCCGAAACGCGAGGAGCAAGCCGATGGGCGGGAGCGCGCCGAGCGGCGACATCCAATAGTAAACACCGTGGTGCGCGGGCTCTCCGAGTGCAACGCGCTGACAGGACGACCCTCCGCGTTTTTGTGGAACACTGGGGCGCATGCTCATGCGTTTCGGTGGCGCCGCGTGCATACGCCGGCTGGTCGTGTCGCTGATCCTTGGTGCCTTCGTCCCCGCCGCGGCAAACGCGCAGGGCGTCTCGCCCAACACCGGGTTGCTCCACATCAGCGGCGGAGTCGACGCTCCGAGCCTCTATGTGTACCGAGGGGTGGTGCAGGAAGGCGACCCGGCGCTGACGCTCACGCCGTGGGCCAACCTCACCATCTGCACCAGCGACACAGGACGAGTGTGCGTCGAGACTGGCGTCTGGAACAGCCTCAACACCGGCTCCTCCGGCACCGGCGGGCCACTCGACGCACTGCATTACAGCGAGCACTTCTATGCGCGTGTCCCGCTGCAGATGACGAAGCGCCTAACCGTCACGCCCGGCTACCTGGCCAACAGCAGCCCGAACGGCGGCTACGAGACCGTGCAGGAATTCAACGTCCTGGTTCTCTCTCCCGGCCGGTTTGCTCCCTATGCGCTGATGGCGTTCGAGCTGATGGACTCAGGGCAGGTCGACGGCGGATCGAAAAAAGGCAGTTACCTTGAGATCGGTGCGACGCCGACTTTCAAAGTGCTCTCCGACCGGTGGGAACTGAGCGTCCCGATGAAAGCGGGCTTCAGCCTCCAGAATTATTACGAGTTGCTCGGCAACGACCTGCAGTACGTGGATCACCGTTTCGGCTTTGCCCGGTTCGGCGGCCGCCTGACGGTACCGCTGACCCGCACCGCGACGCGCATCGGACGCTGGTCGATCTCCGGCGGGGCTGACGTGATCACGCTCGGCGACACGACGCGTGCCTCCAACCAGGACGACAGTGTCGTGGTGATCGGCACGATCGGGATATCGATGCGTTATTAATCGCCTGGCCGTCCGGTGGCGGGCGGGCGTAGTCGGACGGTCCAGCGGCCCGTCAAGTAAGCGAGCGATGTGATCAGAGAAACGCGGGCGCCCCGGGCCGGAAATCGCCGCGCAGGATCGCTCGAGAATCTGCCCCCAGCCAGTCGTCGATGACGCGTGCGTAGACCGATCGGAAATCGGTTTCGAAGCGCACGTCTCCTCCGCCGTTCTCGAGTGTCGGGTTGCCCGGGTCGGGATTGAGCGACGGCGCAGTGCCGTAGAGCCCACCGCGAACGCGGCCGCCGAGCGCGAACATTACCGACCCGGCGCCGTGATCAGTTCCCTGACTGCCGTTCTCGGTAATGCGCCGCCCGAACTCTGAGAACGACAGCACCAGCGTGTCGTTCAGCAGTCCCTGGTTCTGGAGGTCTGTGTAGAAGGCGAGCAGGCCCTCGTCCAGCGTCCCCATCAGGTTGAAGTACGTGCCGTTGGCCGCATTCACGTTCTGGCCAGCGTGAGTGTCGTAGCCGCCGGTCGTCACGAAGAACACCCGCGTGCCGATGCCGCGCACGATCGCTCCCGCCACCGCCTTGAGCGCCTGGGCAAAGCCGTTGTTGGCCGTGTAGGCCACCGTGCCGTTGTACGACGCGACGGTGGCCACTCGATCGAGCGTGGCCAGCGCCGCCTGCGTGCTCTCGTAGACGATGGCCAGTTCCGGATTGTCGAGCGGCGGCCGCGCGTTCATGCGCGTGGCCGCCACGCGTTCCGCCGTCGCCTCGACGCCGGTGTTCGGGCTGTCGAACGCGTACCGCGCCGGGCTCGGGATGCTCGGGACGGCTACGTGCGCCGCGGCAAGCACGTGAGGCAGGCTGCCGGTGGTGTTCCAGCCCACCAGCGGATCGACCGGCGCCGGCAATGTGTCCATATATCGGCCAGCCCACCCGAGATCCGACGAGTTCGACGGGTTGGCGGTGGACCAGATGTCGGTGCCGAGGAAGTGCGAGCGGCTCTGATCGGGGTAGCCGGTACGCTGAATCAACGCGAGTCGGCCCTGGGTGAACATCTGCCGCATGCCGCTCAGCCGCGGATGCAGTCCGAGCGCAACGCCGGCCCCATCGGTTCCTACTTGCAGCACGCTGCCCGATGGAATGGCCAGCGTCGGACGGCGCGAGCGGTAGAACGGATCGTTGTACGGTGCCAGCATGCTGAGCGAGTCGTTCCCGCCGCTCAAGTTCAGGATCACGAGGTTGCGCGTCCGCCCACCCTGCGCGCGCGCCAGGTCGCTGAGGAACTCCGGTGCCGCGAGCGTCACCGTGAACGCGGCGACGCCGCCGTGCATGAACTGCCGTCTCGTGATTCTCACAGCAGCTGGTACTCCGCTGAGCCGGCAATCAGGTGCATGAGCCCTGGTACCTTTGCCTGCAGTTGCGCGTCGGAACCGGTCCACGCGCCGGTGGCGGTCAGGTACGCGGACAGCTCCGCGAGTACCTGCACGGTCGAACGGGACGGCGACCAGGGCATTGGTCGCCCAGGTGAGGAGATCGTCGGGCGTGTTCGCGTACGGCTTCGCGGCGGAGGCCAGCCGGAATTTCTGATTGGCTGCGAGCGCCGAGGCGAAGTTCATCCGCGCCAGCATGGCTCCGGTCGAGAACCACAATGCGCCCGTATCCCATCCGGCGACGTCGGGCGGGTCATACAACACCAGCCCCATGTTCGAGAGCGGCGTCAGCGTGTCGCCGAGCGAGAAACCGGACCAGCCGACATCCTTCAAGGTCCTGATGACGAACTCCACGGGCCACGAATACCTCGCGAAGTACGCCTCGGTCGACCAGAACTCTGGGGACAGCAGCACTTCGCGCATCACCGACTTCATGTCGCCGCGGGTGCGGAGGAACATGCCGCCGACCCGGGCGACGAACGACGCGGGCGCCTGGGCCGATTCAGACACGAAGAACCGATAGAGCTTGTTCGCGAGGTAGCGCCCCGTCTCCGGGCTGGCCACGAGACCCGCAATGAAATCGAAACCGTCCTGCATCCCGGCACCGGCCGAACGCGCCGGGATCGTCTTGCCACCATCGGGATAGATCGGGAAGCTGAACGTCTTCGCGGCGGTGTCGTGCTGGTTGGCGTTGTAGGTGAACGCGAAGTGCTGCGACCCGTCGGCGGCCGAGCCCGGGCGCGTGAGATTCCACCCGGTGAACACGCGGGCGGCAGCGTACACGTCGGACTCGGTGTAGTAACCGACGCCGCGGGTGAACAGCTCCATGATCTCGCGGCCGAAATTCTCCTGCGGCTGCGCCCGCGTGTTCGTACGGCCGTCAAGCCAGTAGAGCATCGCGGTGTCCTTGGCAATCTCGATCAGGATGCTCTGAAAGTTGCCCAGCGCATTGTCGCGGAGCATCTCGAGCTGGCCTCGTACGCCGCCGGGATCCTCCGATGACTTCGCTGCCATGTAGCGCGCGCCTTCGGCCGCATTGGTCAGCCCCGCAATCTTGGTGTAGCCGGTCGCGAAGTGGTTGTGCCAGAAGAGCGTCATCTTCTCCTGGAGCGGCCGGTTCGTGTGCAGCATGCGGAACAACCAGCGTTGGCGCGCGTCCGCGATCCGCGATTGCGGTGAAAACGGTCCCGCGGTCGTCATGCCCACGTAGCCCGCCTGCCCGATATGTGAATCCACATCGTCGGGGATGGCTTCGTAATTGAGCAGGTATTCGACGGCCTGGTTGACAGAGTATTTCTGGTACAGCTCCGCCTCGTCCGCCCGGGCACCGAAGCCGGCGCGACGAAGGAGGTGCTCGATCTGCGGTTCGACAGCCAGCGGCATGAATTCCGGGCGGTCGATTCTACGCCGGTTAGATCAAGTTACCGAATGATCACAGATCCGCGCAGCGAGTTGTCCTCGAAACGCAGGTGATCGTGGAAATTGCAGGTGCGCACCACATTGAGGTTGCCGGTGGCGTGGCTCTGTCCGGGGGCCAGCGATCCAACCTGGTCGAAGGGCGGGCAATCTGTGTGTTCGGGATGCGGATCGCTGTACATCTGATGCTCGCGAGTGTCGTTGTTGACGAACAACACCTGACTGCCCGGGCTGACGGTCACCGTCTTGGGGCTGACGCCACTCGCGGTGATGGTGATCGTTGCCGCAGGCGTCACGCCGGGCGTCGACGGCGACGATGAATCCGACCCGCCGCACGCGGCGATGCCGATGAGGGAGACGGCCAGCAGGATGGGTTGCCGGCGCCATCTGGCGTACCAGTCGAGGAATGTCATGTGGCGAAGAAACCGGGCGTCAATCCTACTGGATCACGACCAGGTGGCTCGGCAGTAGAATGGCGGCGCCGTGGCTCTCACGGCGCCGCCGCAGCCGAGCGAAGAGGAAATGGATCTCGATCGCGAGATCGCATACGCGTTCGACGCGGACGAGCCGGTGGCCGACCGCGCGCCGAGCATCCGTCGAGGGAGTGGCCGGCGGCTCTGGCGGAAGGCGGCCCGTGCGGCTTGCGATGGGTGGCGCGGTCCACGTGGGCTAAGAAGCTCAGAACACCGCAATCGGGTTCACCGGCGAGCCGGTGCCATTCGGGATGGCGAGGGGCCCCACGGTCAGCATGAACACCCACCGGTGGTTCTGCGCGGCGACGTTACTCAGCGCCTCCAGATCAGCCCGATCCACCAACATCACGCCGAGGATCGATAGCGCGAAGTTGTGAAGTGCGCCCGCCGAAAGGTCACCTTGCGCCGTCCCTGGTGTCTCCCACACGATCATCGAGATGTCTCGGTGCTTGAGCCACGGGATGATGGAGTTGTCGAGGCCCGCAGCGGTGTCTCCTGCCCAAGGCCCCAGCGCCGCCCGTCGTGACCATCGCCCCCACCGCAACACGAGGGCGTCGCCAGCACCGGCCTTCACACCGGTCTTCTTCTCCCAAGCTTCCAAATCGTCGACAAAAATACGCGTCCCCGGTTCCAGGTAGGGCAGGCCCTTCAGACGGGGAATGTCGTAGAGGATCCCTCGTGTCACGATGCCGTTCTTCATGTTGAGAACGGAGTTCCTGCGGGCTCCAGCTGCGTCGGTGACATTCTCGCTGGCTGCGTAGCCGTTCCACATCACTCCATTGAAGAATATGTGCGCGAGTGAATCGATGTGGGTGTTGCCCGCACCGTGGATACAGGGGAACGCAATGCGATCGACCGCCCCTCGTCCGTTCACCGTGGTAATGGCCGACTCGGCGGGGCAGGGTACATCGACCTCTCCTCGCGTTGGCACATCCGAGGCGAGCGAAACCGAGATCCCCTTCTTGACCAGTGCGGCTGCGGCTTTGCGTTTTGCAGGGGTGATCAGATTCAATGCGCCGAGGCCATCGTCCTTTCCCCATCGGCCCCAGTTCGACAGCTCCTTCTGCCATGTCTCATATTCCGCTGGCGTGACGAACGGGTGCGGCTCGCGACGTTGCGCGGAGGTGACGACCGCGAAGACTGACAGGGCGAGGACGGCCACGCCGAGGCGATGTGTCATAACGCACAGAGTCTTCAGGGCCGCGGTCCGCCGGAGGCGTCGAGGATATCGGTCTGTCCAGCGGCCCGGCTTACGCCGGGCCCTGTTGTCGGAGTCACGATGCTGGTTGTGGCGCCTGGGCGCCGGTCGAGACGACCATCACCAAGACGCTGCCAGCCCGCTCGAGGAGTTCACGACGCTTCATCGATGCCTGACCTTAAAAATCGATCTGCGCGCTGATCTTCACGTAGCGCGACTGGAGTACTGACGTCGGCCGCAACCAGTTGGCGGTGCCGCTCGTGACCGTCGGGATGAACGTCTGGTTGTAGCTGAGGACCGGCGCCGCGTTGAACGCGTTGTAGAGATCGACGCCGACGTTGCTGCGCGTGCCGCCGAACCGCAGCACCTTGGCAAACCGCAGGTTGATCTCGTTGACGCGGTCGCCGAACAGCGTGTTGGGTTCGATCAGGTTGACGGTGACCGTCTGCCCGGCGATCCCGGCGAACGGCCGGTTGAGACCGACGGTGGCGGAGTTCGGCGCCGCCCAGTTGGCGGCCAGCGGCACGCCCTTGTCGCTGCGCAGCGTGCCGGAGACGAGGACATCGATCTTCGGCACCATGTAGGAGGAAATGGCGGTGTAGCGCGTGATCCAGCCGGTGGCGTTGTCGCAGTAGGGATTGAGGGGCGTCGTCTCCGGCAGCAGCGTGCGCAGGGCGCAGCTGTCGCTGTGGGTATTCGCCGTGTTGAAGCCGCCCTGCAGCGTCAAGCCGCTCCGCGGCCGCGCGGTGAGGTTGACACTGATGGAATCCGCGGCCTGCGTCTGCGTGGCGATCTTCGTGTCGAGGGTCTGGTAGTTGTCGTTCAGCCGGGCCGCCGCGACGGCGGTGACGTTGTAGAACCCGTCCACCGTGTAGCCGCCGCCGTTGGGCAGCCGCGGATCGGTCGGCGCGATGATGCTGAACGCGGTGTGGTCCTCGGGGCCACGCGCGCGGTTGTCCAGGACCGGGAAATTCACCAGCCACCGGCGCAGGTACGAGAGCTCCACCGACATCCGCGGCAGGACCTGCTGTTGCACCGAGGCGCCCCACTGCCAGTCGCCGGAGCGCACGCCCCAGCCCGACAGCAGGCTGGGATCGAGGGTCGAATCGAACACCGGCGTGCCGAAATTGGCGTTCGTGTTGGCGCCGCACGTATCGATCGACCCGGTCGTCGCCGGGCTTTGCGCCGCCGTGTTCAGCAGGTCGCAATCGGGAACCCAGTTGCCGTTGGTGTCGGTCCACGCGCGGCTGGCGCTCGTCGAAATGCGCGTGGTCGGGTTGAGCGCGGTGAACAGCCCGCCGTTCTGCGCCGCTTCGAGGTAGCGGCCGAAGTTGAACTTGACCGACGTCTTGCCCGTGCCGAACAGGTCATAGGCGATGCCGCCGCGCGGCCACAGGTCGTTGTAGCCCGTCACGCCCTGCGTCTCCGGGTAGTTCGTGACGGTCGGCAAGAAGCGCTGGCCGCCGACGGTCTGCGCCGGGAAGAAGCTGAAGGCATGGTCGTAGCGCAGCGCGCCCTGCACCGTCGCGCGGCCCAGCGTCCACTGTTCCTGCGCGTACAGCGCGTGGAATTCCACCCGCTGGTGCACGTCGTCGCCGGCGATGTTCTCGGTCAGCTGATCGGGGATGCCGTTATTGGTCCGATAGGTCAGCAAGGTCGAGTTATAGATGCCCCCGCCGACCTTGCGATCGTCATACAGGTAGGCGCCCTGGTAGCCGACCTTGATGTTGTGGCTGCCGGTCACGAACGACACATTCGCGTTCCACTGCGTGTTCCAGTTGATGCTGGGGAAATAAATGGGCGACCGGTAGGTCAGGTTGGCGATCCCGCCGTTGTTCGCACAGCCGGCCGCGCACTGCTCGGTGATGCGCACCAGGTCGGTGGTATTCAGGCCGGGGACCGGGACGCCCCCGTAGTGGCTTTTGTAGCTGCCCCAGGCCGCGTCGAGCAGCACGTGGTTGCTGACCGGCGAGCTCCACTTGGCCTGTTGCACGCGCACGCCGTGATCCCGGTACGCGGACGTCTCCGGCGCCGCCGTCGCCGAGGCCGACGGCGTCGGCGGGGCGGTCGAGCCGGCGTAGACGAAGCCCGTGTCCGGGGACTTGCGGCACGCGCTGTTGCCGAAGCTGGCGTCGGTCCCGCCCTCGCACGGCTGCTGCTCGTCCCAATGGAAGCTCACCTTGTTGCGCGGGGTCACCTGCGAGGTGAGCCGGGCCGTGTAGATGCGGTAGGACGCGGCGAGCACGGCGGGGCGCGTGGTGTCGGCGACGTAGGTGAACTTGGTGGGGTCGCCGGCATTCGTGTTGGCGAACATGCCCGGGACGCCGCGCTCGCTGCCTTCTTCACGCGCGGTGGCGAAGAACCACAGCCGGTTCTTCAGAATCGGCCCGCCGACGGCGCCCGTATAGTCCCAGATCTTGCGCAGTTGGCCGGGCACCGTCAGGCCGCGATCCTGCAAGGCCTGCGAATAGTTGCTGCCCACCATCCCCTCGGTCACGCCCGACAGATAGGCGGCCCCGTGGAAGGCGTTGCCGCCCTCTTTCGGCACGACGTTCAGCGACGGCCCGCCGTTTTCGGCTTCGCCCAGCCCGCCGGAGGCGACCATCGTGATTTCCCGCGCGTTGCCGACATCCGCGATATAGGAGGAGACGCCGGCGCCATTGAAGGCGGAGCCGACGCTGATGCCGTCCACGTTGAGCCGGCCTTCGTTGCTGCGCCCGCCGCTGCCGCCGAACACCACCATGCCGGGCGCGGTCTGCACGTCGGACGACGCGCCCGCCTGCGTGACGGTGTTCGGCATCAACTGCATCAGGCTGTTGTACGAGCGCGTCACGGGAATCGCCGTGATCACGTCGCTGTCGATCGTGGTGGTGCGCCGCACGCTCTGCGTGTCGACGATCGGCGATTCGGCGGTGACGGTCAGCGTTTCCTGGAGGGCCCCGACCTTCAGTTCGGCGTCAATCGTGGCCGTGAAGGAGCCGGACAGCACCACCCCTTCACGACGGACGGTCGCGAACCCCGGGAGCGTGAACGTGACGGTATACGTCCCGGTGCGCAGATCGACGATGCGGTAGCGACCGCCGTCGTCGGTGGTCGCCGTACGGGCCTTTTCGATCAGGTCCGGACTCGAGGCTTCGACGGTGACTCCGGGCAACACCGCGCCGGAGGCATCCTTGGCGACACCGGTAATCGACGCCTGCGCGGACGCCGACGAGGGGAACGCGACTAAGTACACGACCAACGCAAACGTCACACCGAGGCCTATGCGCATGCACCGTCTCCTCTAGAGATAAGGGCTGGTAGATGGCTATGGAGACGTGCCCGACGGGGTCCTGACGGCGGTGTCGGTTGCTGCCCTCGATTGTTTAGTGTGATGACTCTCAACTCCCAAGGTCCCAACTCCCAAGCCCCGTGTCGGGCGCCTTGGATGTGGAAGTTGAGGCTTGAAAGTGCCCTTCAGTCCTACGAGTTGATCTGCGCGCTGACTTTCAGGTGATGGCCGCGCCCGCGATCACAGGAAAAATGAAACGAGAGACGAGTCGCCGATCGAGACGCGCCCGAAACATCTCGACTGATAAACAGACGCGAGGGTGGCATCGGCGGCGGATGCTAGCACAGCCGCGTCCATAAAATTCGGGTTTACGCCGTTGCGGTTGCCTTTGGACGTTTTTTTGACAACCGCGAGCCAAGCGGGCACGCAACCCCGCAGTAGAATTCGCCACCCGCATAGAAGTGGATGTGAACCGACGAGAGTTCGTCCTCACGACGACCGCGTTGGTGGGCGCAACGGCCGGCGAGGCGCAGCAACCGCCCGCACGACTGAAAGGCCGGCTGAAGCAGGGCGTCACACGCGGCGTGTTCGGGCGAACCATGGCGCTCGAGGACTGCTGCCGCGAAGCCGCCCGCCTCGGCATCACCGGCTTCGATCTCATCGAGCCTGCCGACTGGCCGACGCTGCGCAAGTACGGGCTGGTGCCGTCGATGTATCCGCCAGGCCCCGCCGGCACCATCTCCGACGCGCTCAATCGCAAGGAGAATCACGGCCCGCTCGAGGCATCGCTGCGCGCCGCGATCGATCTCAGCGCCGCGAATCAGGTGCCGAACGTCATCACCTTCTCGGGTAACCGCCGCGGCATGACGGACCAGGAGGGCGCGGACAACTGCGTCGCCTTCCTCAATCGGGTCAAGGCGCACGCCGAAGACAGGGGCGTCACCATCGCGGTGGAACTCCTCAACAGCAAGGTGAACCACCGCGACTACATGTTCGACCACATGGCGTGGGGCGTCGACGTGGTGAAGCGCGTGAACTCGCCGCGCGTCAAGATTCTCTACGACATCTACCACGCCCAGATCATGGACGGCGACATCGTCCGCACCATCCGCGACGATATCGCTCACATCTGCCACTTCCACACCGGCGGCAATCCTGGCCGAAACGACATCGACGACACCCAGGAATTGAACTACCGCTTCGTCATGGAGCAGATTGCGGCGCTCGGCTTCACCGGCTTCGTGACCCACGAGTACACCCCGAAGGCCGGCAGCGATCCGGTTGGGGTGCTGGCACAGGCGATTGCCATCTGCGATGTCTAGACTGGCCCTCATCGCGTCGCTGTTGATTGGCCCGATCGCCGCGACGGCTGCCGCACAGGGTCCGTATGAGCGCCAGAAGATCGATGTCGCGGCGGCGACTCGAGGGCGCGCGCTCTACGCGCGGCACTGCATCAATTGCCACGGCAGCACGGCCAAGGGCAGCGACCGCGGGCCCGACCTGGTGCGATCGACGGTGGTGCTGCACGATCGTCTCGGCACTGCCATCGGTCCGGCGATCGCGCTGTCGCCGACGCATCAGGCGTCGCTGACGGCAGCAGAGATCGTCGACCTGTCGCACTTCCTGCATCAGCGGGTCGAGTCGATCGCCTTCAACCGCACCCCGCGCCGGCCGATCGACGTCCTCACGGGCGATCCCGAAGCCGGGCGCGCCTACTTCAATGGCGCCGGCGGGTGTCGCGCGTGCCATTCGACCACGGGCGATCTGGCCGGCGTCGCCACGCGCGTTGCCGACCCGGTCAACCTGCAGCAGCGCATGCTGTTCCCCACACTGCGGCGTGATGGTCCACGTCAGCTCACCGTCAAGGTGACGACGGGGACAACCACTGTTGCGGGAACGCTCGTGCGCATCGACGATTTCTTCGTCTCCCTGCGTGACGAGTCGGGCGCGTATCACGCCTTCGATCGCGGTCCTGCGGTGACCGTGGTCGTCACCGATCCGCTGGCGACCCATCACGCCCTCCTCGATCGCTATACCGATGCCGACATGCACAATCTGACGGCGTATCTGGCGACACTGAAATGAAACGAGTCACTCTGGCGCTTGCGCTGCTGGCGTGCGTCACGCTCTCCGCGCAGGGCGTTGTCTCCATCGACGATCTGTTGAAGCCGACGTCCTCGTCGTGGCCGATGTACAACGGCGACTACTCGGGACGCCGATTCAGCAGCCTGTCGACGATCGACGCCTCGACGGTCACGTCGATGACGCTGGCGTGGGTCTATCGGCCCAATCCCGGCCTCGGCGCCGCCGGCGGGAGGCGGTCCGACTCCAGGTCACGATCAAGGGCACGCCGGTCGTCGTGAATGGCGTCCTGTATGTGACGATCCCCGATCACGTGTGGGCCATCGACGCGCGCAGCGGGCGCGAGTTGTGGCACGCCACGTGGCCGTCGCGCGGCGGCTGGCATATCTCCAACCGCGGTGTCGCCGTGCTCGGCACGTACCGTCTACGTCGACACGCCCGACTGCCAACTGGTCGCCCTTGACAGCGGCGACGGCGACGAGAAGTGGCGAACCGAGATCTGTGATCTCGAGCAGTTCTATTACGCCTCCGCGGCCCCGCTCATCGTCAACAACCACGTGATCGTCGGCGTCAGCGGCGACGACCTCGACATTCCCGGGCTACCTCGAAGCGCACGATCCCGAGACCGGCGCGCGGCAGTGGCGCTGGTATGCGTATCCGGAGCCGGGCACGCCGGAAGCGAAGACGTGGCCCAGCGCCGACGCCATGACGCACGGCGGTGGCATGACCTGGGGGTCGAGCACCTATGACCCTGCACTCAATCTGCTCTATTTCGGCACCGGCAACCCGCAGCCGGTGATCAACGGCCGCAAGCGCCAGGGCGACAACCTGTTCACCGAATCGATCGTCGCGCTGAATCCCGATACGGGGCAACTGGTGTGGTACTTCCAGGCCTCACCACACGATACGCACGACTGGGACGCCACCCAGACGCCGGTGCTGATCGACGGCGACATCGATGGTCGGCCTCGCAAGCTGCTCGCGCAGGCGAGCCGCAATGGCTGGTTCTTCGTGCTCGATCGCGCCACCGGCAAGAACCTCCGCAGCGTCGAGTACGTGAAGACCAACTGGACGAAGGGACTCGACGCCAAGGGCCAGCCGATTGCCGAATCCGGCCAAGGAGCCGCAGACCGACGGCGCGCTGGTCTCGCCCAATCAGGGCGGCGGCCAGAACTGGCCACCGCCAAGCTTACAGCCCGCGCACGGGTCTCTTCTACGCCAATGCCACGCGCGCCTTCAGCGTGTACTACCTGTATCGAGGACGAAGACGACGAGAAGCCGCAAGGGTGGGGCGGCAACGATCGCGGCGGATGGTCGGAAGGCGATGCTGCAGGCGATCGACGTACCAGACGGCAAGGTGACGTGGAGCCACACGTGGACCGGCAGCAGCGGCGCGCTCGGGGCGTGCTCTCAACCGCGGGGAACGTGCTCTTTGCCGGCGACGCCGAATCGAACTTCGTGGCCCTCGACGCGGCCAAGCGGCACGCCGCTCTGGCACGCGCGGCTGAATACCTCGATCAGCAACGGCCCGATCACCTACGCGCTCGACGGCACGCAGTACGTGGTGGTCGCCGCCGGCGACAGCCTGTATGCGTTCGGCTTGAAGAAACGCTGAGCCATCGCGAACGACAGCACTCGGTCCGATCGGGCTCACGCAAGGCGGGAGACCCAGAGGTCACACGAGCAGCGGTAACGCAGCGGGCCGGCCGTGCAACTGGAGAAGTACATGAAACGCTTTGCCACCTGCCTCGTCATCGCCGCATCCTCGGCACTCCTCGCGCAGCAGCCGTCGGCCGATCTCGGTTACACCGACACGCCGATGCTGCCGGGACTGCCGTACCACGTCCACGATCCGGCGCGGCCCCGACCGGCCGTCGTCACACCGGGCGCACACGTCGGCGATGCGCCGTCCGACGCCATCGTGCTGTTCGATGGCACCAGTCTCGCGGCCTGGGACACCGGGTCGCCGACCTGGAAGATCGAGAACGGCTACCTCGAGATCGTGCCAGGCCGTGGTGACCTGAGGAGCAAGGAGAAGTTCGGCGACGTGCAGTTGCACGTCGAATGGGCCACGCCGACACCGGCCCGCGGCAGCGGCCAGAACCGCGGCAACAGCGGCATCTTTCTGCAGGGGCGCTACGAGGTGCAGGTGCTCGACTCGTTCGAGAGCGCCACCTACGCCGACGGCCAGGCTGGCGCGCTTTACGGGCAATGGCCGCCGCTGGCGAACCCGGTACGCCGTCCCGGCGAATGGCAGTCCTATGACATCGTCTTCGAAGCGCCGCGCTTCAACGGCACGAGCCTCGTCTGACGCCGGCGTACATGACCGTCTTCCTGAACGGCGTCCTGCTGCATCACCGGCAAGAGCTGATGGGACCGACCGTCCATCGCGCGCTCGCCAAGTACGCGCCGCAGCCCGCCGAGGATTCGCTGATGTTGCAGGACCACGCGAATCCAGTGCGATATCGAAACATCTGGGTGCGAAGGGTGCATCAGTAGGCCATGGGCCAGGTGTCGCCGCCCATGTGCCTTGGCTCGCCGCCCGGTCCGAACGGCGGGAGGCGTCTCGGACGCTCGAGGATCTTGCTCGTGCTGGCGACGCTTGCCGCGGCGCTTCAGCCGATCGCGCGCGCGCAACAGCCACCTGCGAACCCGGCCGCCAGCGATTGGATGCCATTGTTCAACGGCCGGGACCTTGCCGATTGGACGGTCAAGTTCACCAAGCATGGTCTCGGCGAGAATCTGTACGACACGTTCCGCGTGGTCGCCGGTGTGCTGCAGGTCCGCTACGACCAGTGGCCCGGTTTCGACGGGGAGTTCGGTCATGTCTTCTACAAGGATCCGTTCTCGTCCTACCGCCTTGCCGCGGAGTACCGATTCGTGGGGCAGCAGATACGTGGCGGGCCGGCGTGGGCGCGTCGCAACAACGGCCTGATGCTGCACAGTCAGGATCCGCGCACGCTGGGACGGGACCAGGATTTTCCCATCTCTCTGGAGGTGCAGTTGCTCGGCGGACTGGGCGAGGGACCCCGCCCTACCGCGAACGTGTGTACGCCCGGTACGCACATCGTGTGGAACGGACAGTTGCACACCGAACACTGCACCAATTCGACGTCAGCAACATTCGACGGCGACCAGTGGGTGCGGGTCGAAGTCGAGGTTCATGGCAACGAGCTGATTCGTCACGTGGTTGACGGTCGTACGGTGCTCGAGTACTCGAAGCCGCAAATCGGCGGCGGCGCGGTGTCGAACTTCGACCCATCGGTGAAAGTGGATGGCACACCCCTGACGGGCGGGTACATCGCGCTGCAGGCGGAAACGGCGCCGACCGACTTCCGGAAGGTCGAACTGCTGAATCTCGAAGGGTGCACCGACCCCCGCTCGCGGTCGTACCGCTCCTATTTCATCAAGTCCAATCCGGCAATGTGCCGGTAGACCGGGCATTCGTTTGACAGGCAGGCTTGCCCGTCCGCTTCGGATAGAATCGGCCGCACCATGGCCAGGAAATCCGCGCTCTTCATCGTCGCCGTGCTTGCCCTGAACTGGTCGTTGTCAGCGCAGGACGCGCAGACCGTCATCGCGGCTGCCGCGAAGGCGATCGGCGCCGACCGCCTGAAGACCGTTCAGTATTCGGCCACCGGGTCGGATTTCGTGCTCGGGCAGGCGCCGAATCCAGCCTCGCCGTGGCCGCGATTCATCAACAAGAGTTATTCGCGTTCGATCGATTTCGAGAAGCCGGCGTCCCGCGTCGATCGGGTTCGTGTTCAGGGCGAGAACCCTCCGCGCGGCGGCGGGCAACAGCCGATTGTCGGTGAGCAGCCTCAGAGCCAGACAGTCATTGTCGACGCCACCACGCCGTGGCCGCAGCAACTCGAGATCTGGATGATGCCGCACGGCTTCCTGCGTGCGGCCGCTGCGCGCCAGGCGACGGTGGCGACGAAGTCGGTCGGTGGGACGAAGTACACGGTCGTCAGCTTCGTCGGCGACAACAAGGCGGCCGTCAACGGCTATATCAACGAGAAGAATCTGGTCGAGCGGGTCGAGACGTCGATCGACAACCCGTTCCTTGGCGACATGCCCTTCGAGGCGCTCTACAGCGACTACAAGGACATCAACGGCGTGCAGTTCCCGATGCACATGGTCCAGAAGCAGGGCGGTTACCCGATCTTCGAGCTGGCGCTGACCGATGTGAAGGTGAACCCGCCGGTCACCATTCAGGCGCCGCAGGGGAGAGGCGGCCCGGCAGCGCCGGCGGCCGCGGCTCCACCGACGCCCCCGGCGCAGTCGGAGAAGGTTGGAGAAGACACGTACGTGATTACCGGCGGCTACACGGTGATCGCCGTCGGCTTCAAGGATCACGTCACGCTCATCGAATCGGGCCAGAACGAACCGCGCGCCCTCGCAGTGATCGCTGAAGTGAAGCGGCTGTTCCCGAACAAGCCAATCAGGTACGTCGTCAACACCCACAGCCACATCGATCATTCAGGCGGGTTGCGGGCGTTTGTCGCCGAGGGTTCGACGATCATCACGCACCAGGTGAACAAGGCGTATCTGGAAAAGGTTCTGTCTCAGCCCCATACGCTCAATCCAGACAGGGCGCAGCAGGCGAAGAAAAAACCCGTCGTCGTCGCCATGGGCGAGAAGCGCGTGCTCACCGACGGGGCGCACACGATCGAGCTGTATCACCTCCAGAACTTCAGCCATCACGATGGGATGATCGTGGCCTACCTGCCGAAGGAGAAGATTCTGCTCGAGGCAGACGGTTACAACCCGGGCGCCGCCACTGCCGCACCGCCGAGTCAGCCGAGCCCGTACACAGTGAGCCTGGTCGACAACATCCAGCGGCTGAAGCTCGACGTGCAGCGTGTGGTGCCGGTGCACTACCCGGCCGACAACCGGGTGGTGACGATGGCAGAGGTCACGAAGTGGGCGGGACGGAACAGTACGAACTGACGGTCTACTCGAACATGAATCCTTGGCAAGTTTGGTCGAGAGTGTGTGGTCCTGTCGCGATTGCCGCGCTGGTGTGCGTTGGTCTCGCGGCGGCGGACCTGCCGACGGGAACGCCCGAGACCGTCGGCATGTCGTCCGCCCGGCTCGCCCGCATCGATGCCGCGATGCAGGCCGATATTGCCGCTGGCCGGCTGCCCGGCGTAGTCGTCAGCGTCGCGCGCCGAGGCAAGGTGGTCTATGAGAAGGCGTTCGGCGTCGCCAATCTGCAGACGCGGGAGGCGCTGCGCACCGACGCGATGTTCCGGCTCTATTCGATGACCAAGGCGGTGGCCAGCGTCGGCCTGCTCACGTTGTACGAGCAGGGCAAGTTCCGCCTGACCGATCCGCTGGATCGCTACCTGCCACAGTTCGCCAACGTGAAGGTCTACAAGGGCGCCGATGCCGGCGGCAAGCCGATCCTCGCGGCGCCGGCCCGCAAGCCGACGATCCAGGACGCCTTTCGACACACGCTCGGCCTGGCCTCGGGCCTCGGACAGACGCCGGTCGATGCGATGTATCGCGAGGCGGGATTGGGGATGTTCCAACTGGACTCGCTGGCGCAGGAGATGGACAAGCTGGCGACCGTGCCGTTGCTCTACGAGCCGGGGGAGCGCTGGGTGTACGGGCTCGGCCACGACGTGCAGGCGCGATTGATCGAGGTCTTCTCGGGAATGTCCTACGCCGAGTACCTGCAGAAGACGATCTTCGATCCGCTCGGCATGCGTGATACCGCCTTCGGCATGCCGGCGCGCCTGGCCCGCCGCTTTCCGGTGGTCTATGCGCCGCGCCCCGACGGCACGCTGGCCCCGGACCCGAACGATGCCTACGGGCGCTTCACAGATCACCACTTCGCGACGTTGAGCCTGTCGAGCACCATCGGCGACTACCAGCGTTTCGCGCAGATGCTGGTGAACCGCGGTGAACTGGACGGCGCGCGCATTCTCGGGTCCAAGACCGTCGACCTGATGCGGCAGAACCACCTGCCGCCGAACATCCCCTCGATTGCGCCAGGATCGACGGCCACCGGTTGGGGACTTGGCGTGTCCGTGACGCTCGACGTGCCGGCGCTCGGCCGACCGGGTTCCGTGGGGAGCTTCGGATGGAGCGGTGCGGCCACCACGACCTTCAGCGTCGATCCGCAGGAGAAGCTGACCTACGTGATCATGGCGCAGCTCATGCCCAACGACACCGCGCTCATGCAGCGTATCGAGACGCTGATCTACCAGTCCATCGTCGACTAGCGCACGGCAAGTCGCGCACGATCGCGGCAGCGTGAAACGGAGAGAATCGATGCAGTACACCAGGCGTGACTTCGGCAGACTGGCTCTGACTTCTCTTCCTGCGGCCGCGTTGATTGAACGCCCGCGCATCGCACTGGGGGGGGCGGCAGTCAAGCCGGACTCGACAATCAACGGTGTGAACATCGGCGCGATCTCCTACAGCTATCGCACGATGCCGGACCAGAGCGCCGAAGCGATTCTGCGTTACATCGTGGACTCCGGCATCAGCCAGGTGGAGATGATGGGCGCGGCCGTCGAGGCCTTTGCGGGCGCACCGCAACCCGTCCGCGGCGGAGACGGCCGGCGCGGAGCGCCGACTCCAGAACAGCAGGCCGCGCAGCGGGAGGCGGCGGAGACACTCCGCAAGTGGCGGACCTCCGTATCGATGGATCGCTTCAAGCAGTTGCGCCGGATGTACAACGACGCCGGCGTCACGATTTATGCCTGGAAGCAGCTCAGTCCGAACATGACGGACGGAGAGGTGGAGTACGTATTCAACGTGGCCGAGGCGCTCGGCGCGACGCACACCACCCTGGAACTGCTCGAGGATCCGGTGCAGCTCAAGCGCATCGGTCAGATGGCGGAGAAGAAGAAGATCTACGCGGCGTACCACACCCACGAGCAAGGCAGCATGACCGCCTTCGACCAGGCATTCGCCATCTCCAAGGGGAACATGGCCAACGTCGACCTCGGTCACTTCGTCGCTGCCGGCGGCGATCCGATCGCGTTTATGAACGCGTTCCACGATCGCATTTCGAGCTTCCACTTGAAGGACCGCACCACTCCGGCACACGGTGCGAAGAACCTGCCGTGGGGCGCCGGTGACACGCCGCTGAAAGACATTCTCGTGCTGGTGAAGAAGAATCGGTGGAAGATGCCGGCATCGATTGAGGTTGAATACGACATTCCAAGGGATTCAGACGACGTGAAGGAAGTCGCGAAGTGTCTCGACTTCTGCCGCGTCGCACTTGCCGTCTAGCTGCCGCGACCGCCCACCATGCTCACCGCCGCCCCGCCGACGGCCACGTACAACCATCGACGCCTGTTCCTCGTCAGCGCGCTGGCGCTGACCACCGCCGGGATCGCCGCGTCGCTCCGCGCCGACACTGCGGCCGACATCCAACGCATCTTCTTCGACCCGCTCGACAAAGCTCACTCGGCGGGGATGATCGGCGCCGTGCTCGGCATCCCGTTTCTCGGCTTCGCGGTCACGATTGCGATTGGCAGTCCGCTGCTGGATCTGATCGGGATGGGCCTGTTGCTGCCGGTCGCAGGCATGTGTCTGGCGGTTGGCAGTCTCGTGATGGCGTTTGCCGGCAGCCTCGCCGGCGGCAATGGCGTCTACACCGTTCTCTGGGGTGGCGCGCTGGTGGTCGGCATTGGCTGGGGGCTGGTCGAGACGGTCATCAATCCGCTGATGACGAGCCTCTATCCGGAGCAGAAGACCGCCAGGCTCAATACCCTCCACGCGTGGTGGCCTGGCGGCCTGGTCATCGGCGGCCTGCTGGGTGTCGCGCTCGGCGCCGCCGGGGTGAGTTGGCAAGTGAAGCTGGCGCTCGTCGCGCTCCCCGGGCTGGCGACGGCGGCATTGTGTGTCGGCGTCGCGTTTCCGCCGACTGAACGTGCCGCGGCCGGCATATCGATGGGCCGCATGTTCAGCGAGTTGATGAACCCGATGTTCATCGTCTTGTTCCTGTCGATGTTTCTGACCGCCGCGTCGGAGCTGGCGCCCGGACAGTGGGTGGATCTTGCGCTCAGCCGGACGGTCCACATGCCCGGGATTCTGCTGCTGGTATACGTGAGCGGACTGATGTTCGTGATGCGGCACTTTGCGGGTCCGCTGGTGCACCGCCTGTCGTCGATCGGGCTGTTGTGGGCGTCATGCGGGATGGCGGCGATCGGGCTCTACGCGCTGAGCCTCGCCAACTCGCCAGCCACTGCGTTGCTGGCCGCGACCCTATGGGGCACCGGCGTCTGCTACATGTGGCCGACGATGCTGGCGACGGCCTCGGAGCGGTTTCCGCACGGCGGCGCACTGTTGATGGGCCTGATGGGGACTGCGGGCACGATGTCGATCCAGTTCGTGCTGCCACTGATGGGCGCGATCTACGACCGGACGAAAATCGCCGCCGCCGGTGGTGAGGCCCCGTTCAACGCGCTGCCTCCCGGCAGTGCGGAACTCGATCGCGTCCTCGGCAGTGCCGCGCAAGCGTCGTTTCGCGCAGTCGCGCTGCTTCCCGCCATCCTGCTGGTTGTGTTTGGGGGGATCTGGTGGTACGACCGCGCCCGCGGCGGCTACCGGCGGGCGCGGGTCGAGTCTTAGATGCCAGGTCCGGGATCGACCCGCGCGCGGGATTTCTGTAACCGCTGACCGCGATGATGCCTATCAGTCCGGCGCCTCGAACCATGCGATCGCCGCTCGCGGTGCTCACAGCCGCAGTGTTGTTCATCGTCAGCGTCAGTGTCGCCGCCCGTCCTGCGGCGCAGGCCGTGGCGCCTGGACGAGGCGGCGGCGGAAATCCCGGCGCAACGTTTCCGGCGCAGCAGCGTGCGCCCGGAGATCCGGCGCGGATCGCGCGCGGCACCGGACTGTACGGCGTCTACTGCCGCGCGTGCCACGGCACGGATCTGCGCGGCGGAGATCAGGGAGGACCGAACCTGCTGCGCTCGCAGCTCGTGCTCAACGATCAGGCCGGGGAACAGATCGGTCCGGTCGTGCAGAATGGCCGTCAGGGCGCCATCGGAACGATGCCGCCGTTCGAGCTGACACCCGACGACATGCGTGCGCTTGCCGATTACATTCATAGCGTGGCGGCGACGATGCGCGGGCAAGGAAACCCGCCCGCCGGACCAGCGGCAACGCTCAACGTCCTCGTCGGCGACCCCGCCGCGGGCGAGCGCTATTTCGCTGCGAAGTGCGGCACATGCCATTCGGCCACCGGTGATCTGCGCGGCCTGGCCGGGCTGTTCGTCGACCCCGCCGCGCTGCAGAACTACTGGATCTCCGCCGGCGGCAGCCTCGGACGCGGCGCCCGCGGGGCGCCGCTTCCACCGTCCCGCCAGGTCACGGCTGCCGTGACGACGCCCGGCGGCGGAACCGTGGAAGGGGTTCTTGTCCGCCTCGATGACTTCTACGTCGTTCTGCGGCTCGCAGACGGTTCCGATCGCAGCTTCCGCCGTCATGGCGAGTCGCCGAACGTCGAGGTCCGTGATCCACTCGAGCCACACAGGAAGCTGCTGCCGGTGTACACGGACGGCGATATCCACGACCTGACTGCGTATCTCGCGACGCTGAAATGAATCCCGCACGCCTCCTGTTCGTGGCCATGAGCGCAGCGGCCCCCGCCCTGATCGCCGCCCAGGAATTCGGCACGGTCGGCGTCGATCCCGTGTCAATTCGACAGCCGTTGCGCGCGACGTGGCCCACCTACTCCGGCGATTACACCGGCCGTCGCTACAGCGCGCTGACCCAGGTCACGCCCGCGACGGTCAAGAACCTGACGCTGGCATGGGTGGCCCGTGTGACCGCCGGCAGCAGCGCTGCGCTTGCGGCGCCGCCACTACCATTCGGGCCGCGTCTGATCGTCGGCGGTGAGGGCACCGGCGAGTTTGCAACCGCGGCCGCACCGAGCATCAAGGGCGCGGTCCTGATGGTGAATGACGTCCTGTACGTCACGGCGCCCGACAACGTGTGGGCGCTCGATGCGCGCGACGGCCACGTACTCTGGCAGTACTACTGGAAGACCCGCGGCGGTACCCACATCGGCAATCGCGGGGCGGGCATCTGGCGTAACTACCTGTTCTTCGAGACTCCTGACAACTACCTCGTGTCGCTCGACGCACGCACTGGCGAAGAGCGGTGGCATGTCGAGATCGCCGACTTCGATCAGCAGTACCTCTCGACGACCGCACCGGTCGTCGTCGACAACCACGTGCTGGTCGGCACCGGCAACGATCTCGACGCGCCCGGGTTCCTGCAGTCGTACGACCCGGAGACCGGCAAGCTGCAGTGGAAGTTCTACACCGTCCCGATGAACCCGGGCGACCCCGGCCTGGACACGTGGCCCAATCTCGAGGCGGCGCGTCACGGCGGCGGCATGCCGTGGGTGCCGGGCTCCTACGATCCCGAGACCAGGCTGTATGTCTTCGGCACCGGCAACCCGACGCCCGGCTACACCGGCGTCGCGCGCGCGGGCGACAACCTGTTCACGTGCTCGCTGGTGGCGATCAACGTCGACACCGGGAAAATGGCGTGGTACTTCCAGACCTCTGCGCACGACACGCACGACTGGGACTCGGCGCAGACTCCGGTGCTGATCGACGGCGTGATCAACGGCCGGCCACGCAAGCTGGTGTCCACCGCCGCGCGCAACGGCTACTTCTACACGCTCGATCGCGTCACCGGCGAGCATCTCGTCACGACCAGATACGGCACGTTTTCGAACTGGGGCAAGGAGATGCGGCCGACGGGCGTGATCACGCCGAACCCGGGCAAGGAAGCGACGGTTCCTGGATCGCTCGTGTCACCGGTGGAAGGCGGAGTGACCAATTGGCCGCCGCCGGCCTTCTCGCCCGACACGGGACTGTTCTACGTGCAAGAACACAATGGCTTCAACATGGTCTACCTGACCGACCCCGACCCGCGCGGATCGATGGGCCTCGGCGGTAAGGCGGTGGCGGGCTTTGGCACCCTGGGTGATTTCCTGACAGCTATCGATTACAGGACCGGCAAGGTCGCGTGGCGCCATGCGTTTCCCGGCGGCGGCGGTGGAGGACTGCTGGCCACCGCAGGGCGCGTGCTGTTCTCCGGAGACGGCAGCGGTAACTTCGCCGCATTCGACGCCGCGAACGGCCGGCCGGTGTGGCACTCGCGAATCGGCAACATCTCGAACGCGCCCCAGACCTATCTGGTGGATGGCAAGCAGCACGTCCTGGTTGCCGTTGGCGACACGCTCTACGCCTTCGGGATGTACTGATCCGCTGGGCTACTTGGTATTCGCGGCCCGATCGGGCAGCGCGAAGACGTAGAGCGCGTTGTAGGTGCGATTGGGCTTGATGCCGGCCTGATCCATGAGCCCGCCGCTCATCAGTCCCATGCCGGTGAGCACGGCGATGTATTGTTTGCCGTTGACCGCATAGGTCATGGTGCTGTTCTGCACCGGGCCGTTCAGCGTGGTCTCCCACAGGATCTTGCCGCTGTCCGCGTCGAAGGCTCGGAACTTGTGATCGAGGTCGCCCCAGAACACCAGGTCGCCGGCCGTCGTCAGCACCGCGCCGTTGGTCGGCGCGCGCCCCTTGTAGATGGCCGTCATCTCGCCGGTCGAGGCATTGATCTTCATCAGTCCCTGCCAGGTGTTGATGTCGGCGCCTGGCGCGAGGATGCCGCCGCGCGTGTCACGCGCCGGCGGAACCTGAGCGGTCATGTCCAGGCAGTTCTCGAGGTAAGGGACGTAGAGCGAGTTGTTGCGCGGGCTGTATGCCGTGGGCCAGTAGCTCCGCGTGTTCCAGTAGCAGATCACGTGGCGCTGGCCGGGAGCCGTGAACATCAGGCTCTTGTTGATCGAGACCTTGCCCGTCTTGCCGTCGATGCTGGAGATCAGGAAGTTCGGATGATCGTAGGGGAACGGCGTCGCCCAGAGGAACTGGCCCGTCTGCCGATCGAGCGCCCACATGCCGCCGCCCTCGCCGACCGAGAGCGAGATGTCGCGCTGCTCCCCCTTGCGGATGTCGGGATTGATCCACTTCACGAACTTCGCGTCCGGGCTCACCGCCGTGCGAATCAGCGTGCGCTCGTGCGGATAGTCCTCGTCCCAGTCGTCGCCGGGCAGGTGCTGGTAGTACCACGCCAGCTTGCCGGTTTCGGGATTCAAAGCAACCGTGGAGTTGCTATAGAGATCGGCGGGCGCGTCGTACGGCACCGCGTCCGGGTTGCCGTTGTGACGAACCACGCGGGTGTTGGGCATCGGGTTCGAAATGCCCCAGAAGATCAACTTGTGCTGAACGTCGTAGCCGCCCGGCAGCCCCCACTGGCTCGCCTGGCGCTGGTCCTGCGGGACGCCGCCCCACGACTTGGCGCCGACAGGGTCATCGTCTTGCGCCACGGTGTAGAACTTCCAGAGCTCCTTCCCCGTATTCGCGTCGAGCGCGAGCACGTAGCAGGCGGTGCCCTGGTTGCCGCAGGATCGGCCGCTGAGCACCTTGCCATCGACGACGATCGTGCCGGCGCTGGCGCCGCCAGCCGTCTTTACTTTCCAGCGCTCTGCCCCTGTCCTGGCGTCGAGCGCGACGATCGTGTTGTCGGGTGCGGTGTAATAGACCATGTCGGCGAAGATCGAAATCGCCTTCGCGCGCGCGCTGCCGCCCCCGGCGTACTTGTATTGCCAGACCACGGCACCCGTGGCACCGTTGAACGCCGAGATCATGGCACCAGGATGCGCAACGTAGAGCACACCGCGATATGCGATCGGGATGCTCTCGTGCGGCCCGTTGCCGAGCTCCACCTTGAACGCCTCCTTCAGCGTGGCGACGTTCGTCCTGGTGATCTGCTGGAGAGGGCTGAACCGCTGCGCATCGAACGTGCGGCTGTACATCAGCCAGTCGTCCGGGCTCGGGTTCTCGAGCACCTTCTGCGTGATCGGCACGAAGTCGGGCGATTGCGCGAAGACCCCCGTGAGCGCGGTCAGCGAGACGGCGGCAATTCCGGCCAGCAGTGCGAGCGTGCGGTTCATCTGGAATCTCCCAAATGGCGGAACGGCCTGGAAACCGGCGGATGGTACCACGCGGTTCGCGGCTCGGCCTTCTGGGCCTTCAAGATTTGACGAAGGTTTGAGGGACCGATTCGAGGCTTCGGGCGAATCTTGGATAAACAGGCGTGCTCACGGAGGCGCAGTCGCTCAGCGCCACTTTCCGTTGGCTCCAGACCGTTACCATGGCCTGTCCTCTCGTCAATATGGTTATGGTTGTTGACCTCGGCGGCACCGCGATTCCCCGGTAGCGGCTTGGAGTTCAGCTTCGGCCCTTTTGTCCTGAACACCACGACTGCGCGTCTGACCCGCGACGGTGCTGACGTGCGGCTGCGGCCGCGCGCGTTCGACACGTTGCGGGTGCTTGTCGAGCACGCGGGCGAGTTCCTCCACACTGACATCCTCATCGCGGAGGCATGGAGGGGAACGCACGTGTCGCACCACACCGTCGACGTAACCGTTTCCGAAGTGCGCCAGCACCTGGGCGACTGCGCAGGGTGGATCGTTCACCGACCCAAGGTCGGATACGCGCTACAGGTGCCCGCGGCCGACGACGCCGTGCGTCAGGGATGGCATCTGTGGAACCAGCGAACACGCAGCGGATGCGAACGCGCGATCGACTGCTTCAGAAAGGCCATCGCGGACACGCCATCGGATTTCAGCGCGTATGAAGGTCTCTCGACCGCGTACCTCACTCTCGGGATCTTCGGGATCGGGCGGCCGCTCGACGTGTATCCGCAATTTCTCGCGGCGCACGAACGAGCGGTCGCCTTGAGCGGGCTGCGTCCGGAACTGCGGTGCAACCGTGGGTGGGGCCTTCACGTCTTCGAGCACCAGGCCACCCCCGCCGAGGCGGAACTCGCCCGGACGATGGAGGAGAAGCCGTCGATCGGCTCGACGTACGTGCGGCTGGCCATGGTCTACGGCTCCCTCGGCCGCTTCGACGAAGCGTTGGAAATTCTGAATCGCGGCAGGGCGCAAGATCCGCTGCTGGCGACGCTGGCCGCAACCGAGGTGCTCGTTCGCTGCTGGCAGCGGGACTACGAGGGGGCGGTGGCACTGGGCCGTCGCGCCGTCGAACTGCACCCGTACCTCAACGTGATGCGCGTCAACTATGGCCAGGCTCTCCAGTTTGCAGGCCGGCCACAGGAGGCACTTGCGCAGTACCACGTGGCCTCGATCGTCTCGCCGGACGTGCCATGGCTGCGTGCACTGGAGGCGGCGTGTCAGGCGTCGCTCGGCCGGCACGCGGATGCATCCGCCATGCTGGACGGGCTCGAGGGGCTCAGGCGCTCAGAGTACGTGGACGCCTATTACATGGCCGTGTTGCGCGAGGCACTCGGCCAGCGTCGCGAGGCGCTCGTCGAACTACGCCGCGCCGTTGCCGAGAACTCGGCGGGCTTGTACGCGCTCGGCGTCGATCCGAAGTTCGACGGATTACGCGGGGAGGCGCAGTTTCTTCGCGCACAACGGCGGATTGGGGGGCTGCCCGCTGGCGTTGCGACCACGCCCGGTCAGGTGGCCGGCGGCGCAATCCGTCGACGCCGTTCGCCGCGGAGTGGCCAGCGAAGCCTGAAGACGCGCCGACGATGAATGCCTCGTTGGCCCTGTAGCCCCCGCCGTGAGATTGCGCACCACGAATGGTCCAGCCTCAGCAGTAGAATGCGCGCGTAGTGGCGCTGACGCCCGGCACGCGTTTCGGTTCCTTCGAGATCTCGTCGCTGCTCGGCACGGGCGGCATGGGCCAGGTCTACACCGCACGCGACATGCGGCTCGATCGGCGCGTCGCCATCAAAGTGCTGCTCGATTCGTTCGCGCGCGATCCGGATCGGCGGGCGCGATTCGAGCGCGAAGCCCGGCTGCTCGCCTCGTTGAATCATCCCTTCATCGCGCAGATCTACGGAGTCGAAGAGACGCCTGCGCCCGGCTCTGGGCAGGGTGTGATCGCGTTGGTGATGGAACTGGTCGAAGGGCCGACACTCGCCGATCGAATCGCACGCGGGCCGATTCCACTCGAGGAGGCGTTGCCAATCGCGCGACAGATCGCTGAGGCGCTCGAGGCGGCGCACGACCAGGGCATCGTGCACCGCGATCTGAAACCCGCCAACATCAAGCTGCGCACCGACGGCACCGTGAAGGTGCTCGACTTCGGGCTGGCAAAACTGAACGAGCCCACCGCGATGAGCGGATCGGATTCGCTGGGCACACTGGCCTTGACGATGTCGCCGACGCTGGCCTCCCCGGCGATGACGCAGCTGGGATTCATCCTTGGAACCGCGGCCTACATGAGCCCGGAGCAGGCGCGTGGCAAGCAGGTCGACAAGCGCGCGGACATCTGGGCGTTCGGCTGCGTCCTCTTCGAGATGCTGACCGGTCGCCAGCCGTTCGGCAGCACCGACAACGTCTCGGATGCGATCGCCGCGATCCTGACACGTGAGCCCGAGTGGAGCGCGCTTCCAGCCAGCACACCGGAGGCGATCCGCCGCCTGCTGCGTCGTTGCGTGATCAAGGATCCAACGAAGCGACTGCACGACGCGGGTGACGCCAGGCTCGACATCGAGGACGCGATCGCCGAACCGCCAATCGTCAACGCGGCCAGCGGTAAGGTCGAAGGGTTCAGGCGGCGGTGGTTGCCATGGGTGATGACGACGGCGGCCGGTCTGATCGCGGTCGGTGCGGTCGGCTTCGCGTGGTCGAGCCGGAACGCGGGCACGCCAGGCGCGCCCCCGGTCACACGCCTCGAGGTGACACTTCCGCCCGGAGTCGAGCTGTTCGGCTCTACGTCGCGCACCGTGTCATCGTCTCCAGACGGTCACAGCCTCGCGTTCGTCGGAAGTACCAACGGCGATCGCCGGCTCTTCGTCCGCCAGCTCGATCGATTCGAAGCAAACGTCGTCCGTGGGACCGACGGCGCCACGACGTCGTTCTTTTCGCCCGACGGGCGGTCGCTCGGCTTCGTCACGTCTGCCGGCGAACTGCGCACCGCGTCGCTCACGGATGGACTCGTGACCACCGCCGTACGGGGAGCCAGCATTCTCTACGGCGCGACGTGGACCGGCGACGAACACCTCGTCTACGTCCATGACGGCGCGCTGTGGCAGGTGCCCCGTGCGGGTGGCGATCCGAAGGCGCTGACGACACTCGGGGCCGACGAGGCGACGCATGGGTACCCGACGCCGATCGGCGGCGATCGCACGTTGCTCTTTGCGGTGCAGTCCAGGAGTGGGCCGTGGCGCATCGAATCGCTGTCGCGCGACACCGGCCGGCGCGAGACCGTGCTCAATAACGCGACCATGCCGCTGGTCGGACCCGGCAACCGGCTGTTCTTCTACCGCGACGGTCAGCTGCTGGTCTCGCCGTTCGACACGGCGACGTTGAAGACGTCAGGCTCGCCGGAACAGGTGCTCGAGAACCTGCCGAACCGATACGAAGGCGTGCCGCCGGCTGACGTGTCGGCGTCAGGGATGATCGTCTATCCGCCTGGTGCAGCGGTTCGTCGCCTCGTCTGGGTGTCGCGCACAGGCACCGAACTCCCGGTGGTCGACGAGAAGCGGAGCTATCTGAATCCGAGATTGTCCCCGGACGGCGAGCACGTCGTCGTCCAGGCCGGCGGTATCTGGATCCTGGACCTGCGCCGCAAGGCGTTCGAGCTCCTGTCGATGCAGAACGCCTCGACAACCTCCAGCAATGCGTTTCCAACCTGGTTGCCCGACGGACGTCACGTCGTCTACCGCAGTGGCTTCGGGCTGCGCATCGAGAACACCAGCGGCGTGGAACCGGGGCGCACGCTGGCTGGTACCACGGAATTCGATTACCCCGGGGCGGTGACGCCGGACAACCAGACGATCGTGCTGCTTCGCAACAGTCCGACCACGAGTTTCGACCTGCTGGTGGCACCGTTTTCCAATCCCGCACAGGTGCGGCCGTTCGCGCAGACGCCGGCCTACGAGGGTGGCGGTCGGTTGTCGTCGGATGGAAAGTGGCTGGTCTACGTGTCGAATGAATCCGGCCGCAATGAGGTCTACGTCCGCTCGTTCCCGGATGGCGATCGGCGCCTGCAGGTCTCGACCGACGGCGGCACGCAGCCGGCGGTGAGCGGCAATGGCACGGAGATCTTCTATCGCAACGGCGATCGCATGATGGCGGTGCAGTTGAAAGCTACCGCGGCGGGCATCGACTTGAGCCAGCCCTCGATGCTGTTCGAGGGGAAATACTCGTTCGGCGCCGGCATCACCATCTCCAACTACGACGTGACCGCGGACGGCCAGCGCTTTCTGATGGTGAAGGACGAGGAGCTTGCCGGTCGCCTCCGCGTCGTCCTCAATTGGCGGCCTGACGCCGCCCGGGTACCGTAGCTGACATCCCGGAAGTCAGCGCGCCGTCCCCACTGAACAAGCCTCGCTTCATACTGCCGGCATCGAGGTTGCCTCTCGAGGACGATGCTAAGATCCGGCCTCACGCCGGATGGGTAATTCTCTGAGGAATCCGCCGTGCTCACGCCAATGGAAATTGCAGACCGTCTCGATAACCTCGATCGTCGCGTCGACCGCATCGAGCAGATTTTGCCAACCCTCGCCACCAAGGAGGACCTGCGCCAGGCTCTGGAGAACTACCCGACGAAGGCAGACCTGGCGGAGGCGTTGGAGAACTATCCGACCAAGGCGGATCTGACGGAGGCATTGGGCCAGGCATTCGCGCGCGCCGAGACGAACGCGCGGATACTGCACGAAGATCTGGTTGAGAAGATCAGGATGCTCGGTGAGAGCCGGCCCAAGCGTCGCTGATCGCGGCAGTCGGGTGGTGGATGCGGACACCAGCATACGTTTGTGCGACTCGTCGTCGAGTGCGCGACACGCGGTGAGCGCTTGGTGATCAGCCGGCGAGACCTCCTGCGCGGCACCACCACGCTGCTGGCGGTCGCCAGGTCGGCAACGCCGCGGCTGCACGCGGCCGGCTACAACGCGTTCGAGAAGACGATCGCCGAGCTTCAGGCCGACATGGCGGCGGGCCGAACAACGTCCGCAGAACTGGTGCAGTTCTACGTTGCCCGCATCGCGGCCTACGACCAGGCCGGCCCGCGGCTGAACGCGATCATCACGCTGAACCCACGCGCGACGGACCAGGCCCGAGCGCTGGACGCCGAACGGCGGCAGCGACGGACGCGCGGGCCCCTGCACGGGATCCCGCTGCTGGTGAAGGACAATTTCGACACCGCCGACATGCCGACCACCGGCGGATCGTTGGCGTTGAAGGGCGTGGTACCCGGACGTGACGCCTTTCAGATTCGGAAGCTCCGGCAGGCGGGCGCGATCATCCTCGGCAAGGCGAACCTCCACGAGTTCGCGCTCGGCCTCACGACCATCAGCTCGCTTGGCGGACAGACGCTCGACCCATACGATTTGACGCGCGCGCCGGGCGGCTCCAGTGGCGGCTCAGGCGTCGCGGCCGCCGCCAACTTCGCCGCAGCCGCCCTGGGCACGGATACGAGCGGCTCGATTCGGATTCCGAGCTCGCACAATTCCATCGTCGGCCTCAGGCCGTCGGCGGGGCTCTCGAGCCGCAGTGGCATCATCCCGTTTGGCCACACCCAGGATACCGGCGGGCCAATGGCGAGAACCGTCGCCGATGTTGCGGTACTGCTGGATGCAACCGTCGGCCACGATCCCGACGATCCGGTCACCGCGGCGAGCGCGGGTCGAGTGCCACGCACCTACACACGGTCGCTGCGTCGCGACGCGCTGAGAGGGGCGCGGATCGGTGTCCTGACGGAGTTTTTCGGCACAGCTCCCGAAGACGATGAGGTCGGTGCGATCGTTCGCCGTGCGATCGACGAGATGCGGGCGCAACGCGCGACGGCGATCGAGATCGGCGTCCCCGACCTGGCCTCGCAGCTGGCTGCCTCGAACCTCCTGTCGCAGGAGCTCAAGTTCTATCTCGGTGCCTACCTGAAACGATCGGGCGCAGCGGTCACGTCGGTGACCGAACTGCTCGCATCCGGCCTGTACACGCCGCAGCTCCGCACGTTCCTCCAAGGCGCGAATGCGCAGCCCGACGACTACTTGTCGAGTGCCGACTATGCGAAGCGGCTGGCCGCGCGAGCGTCACTGGGCAACGCCATCCGCGCGGTCATGGATCAGAATCGGCTCGACGCGATCCTCTACCCGACCGCACGTCGAATCGCTCCGCCGATTGGCGGCAATCAGGTGGGCAGCAACGCCGGACTGTCAGCACAGACCGGGTTCCCGGCAATCAGCATCCCCGCGGGGTTCACCGCCGGCGGCTTTCCTGTCGGCGTCGAGCTGCTGGGACGGCCCTTCGCCGAGCCGACGCTAATCGCGCTTGCCTACAGCTACGAACAGGCGACGCACTATCGGCGTCCGCCCTCGACGACGCCACCGGTCGCGTCGTAAGTGGTGCGCCCTGCTCGGTAACTCCCGATTCCCGATGTCACGAAAAGACAGCACGACGGACACGACGATCACCAACACCACGGACACGATGTTTTCGTAGAGGATTCGCCGGGCAATTCAGCGTCGTGGTCGTCGCGTGCCGTCGTGTCCGTCGTGGTTGTAGCGGACTCGCGTTTCCGGCTAGGCCGCCTTCACTGTCCCGGCCACCTTGTAAGTACTGAAGATGATGCCGGACGGGAATGCCTGCGTGCTCACGAGTTCGAATGTGCGTGCCGGCGTGCCTTCAGCAAAGAAGCGTTTCCCGGTGCCCAGGAGGACCGGGTAGGCGGCCAGCCAGACTTCATCGGCGAGCCCGTGTTCGAGCAACGTCGACGTCAGGGTGGAACTCCCTGACAGGATCAGGTCCGGGCCGTCCTGCGCCTTGATGCGGCGAATGCCGTCGACGATGTCCGGTCCAACCGCCTCGACCGGGCCCCATTCGAGACTCTCCGGGTGGTGGGTCACGACGAATTTCGTTGCCGCGTTGAGCCGGTCCGCCATCGGGCTGCTCGGGGCCTTTGGCCAGAAGCCTGACCAGATGTCGTAGGTGGTCCGGCCGAGCAGCAGATCGAAGCGCTCGCCATAGGCGGCGAGCATGGCGTCACGGCCAGTTGGCGTCCGATACTGTGCCGTCCAGTCGCTGTAGGGGAAGTCGCCGCCATCGGCCGAGTGCTGGATCACGCCGTCGAGCGAGATGTGTTCGATGATCTTGAGCTGTCGCATCTGCGTCTCCCACTTCCACGACGAACGAGCGTGCGGGAATTCGACAACCCCTCGATAAGCACTACGCAGGAACGTACGTCAGCCTGATTACGTCCTCGTCAACCCGATCACTTGCCACGAGGCGGAGTGGCGGGCGGGCGCCAGCGAAATACGGCTTACCCTGACCAAGCACCACAGGGTGGAGATAGATCCGATACTCATCGATCAGGCCGAGGGCCGTGAGGCTGTGGGCCAGGTTCGGGCCAGCCACTTCGATCTCCCCGTCGCGCCCGGCCTTCAACGCGCGGATCGCGCCGTCGAGATCATCAGCAACAAGCGTGGCGTTGGGGCCGACCGACGTCAACGAGCGCGAGACGACCCACTTCGGCTGCTTCCGCCACGCCGCCGCGAAGGCGCGTTCGTCTGCGTCCCATTCAGGATGGTCGTCGTCCCAGTAGCGCATGACCTCATACATGCGACGGCCGTAGACGCTGCCCGCCTGGTCCTGAGCCTGCTCGATGAAGTGGCGGAAGAGCGTGGGGCCTGGCGCGAATGCTGTGTGGTCGACGTAGCCGTCGAGGGACTGGTTCATTCCGAAGACGAGCCTGGCCATGTGTGCTTTCCTCTCCTGGTCGCCACCGAGGTCCGCGCGAACGCTGGCGCACTTGGGTACGGGCTCGACTAGCACATTGCCGTCGCGGCGCGCGCGGCGACGGCAAACCGAGCGGTGGATTCAGCGCACGTCGGCTGGACCGAGCACCGGTTTGATATCGAGGAGCGGCGTGCCGTCGATCGCCTCGAGTCCGGACACTTTGATGCGCAGTCTATCGATGGCAACGATCGTCACGCGGTGCAGCCCGATCGGGTTCGGCCGGTCCGGCGATCGCGTGCTGAACACGCCGATCTCGGCGTTGTCCGGCACGCCGCGCGGATGCACCACCAGCGTGTCGCGGCGCGCGCGATCCAGCCAGGTGAGAAGGACAACCTCGTCACCGGCGCGCAGGTCGCGCATCGCCTCGGCCATGTCCGGTGCGATCGCGAGCCAGGCGGGAGGCGCCCCCTCGTCGGATTGCCGCGGCGCATTCTTCCGCTCGACGAGCGGCGACAGCACCCGTCCGATCGGCCGCACGTGGTAGCCGGTATCTGGCATCGCGCTCACGGCGTCTCCGGTCCCGCCTGGGCGATCATCACGGTATAGCCGTCGGGATCCTTGACGCCGAATTCACCCTGCGGCAGGTAATCCGGATAGCAGATCGCGCCCGCGCCGATACCGTGTGCCACCAGCACCGCGTGCACTGCTGGCAGGTTTGCCGCGTAGAGGTAGAAGAGCACATCCTGCGCATCCGGATTCAGCGGCCGGCTGGTGCGCGCGATCATCAGGTTCGGGCCTCGGCGCCACTCCGGCGCGGCCGGCGCGTAGAGCCATGCCCAGTGCATCGGCCCGTGTCGCGGCTTGCGGTTGCCAATCGAAAAACCAAGAAGGCCGTAGAACGCCGCGGATCGATCGATATCCGCAACGTGAATCATCGGGACGAGACCAGAGATGGGAGCCGCGTCACGCGCGAAGGGGAGATCAGTGGCCATGCCGGGTATGTCTCATTGCAGCCGTCAGTTTTCCACCGGCGGCGAGACGCTCTGAATGACGAGGACCTGCACCGGCCCGCGCGCTGATTCGAGTTTCAGTCCCAACTGTTCCTGGATGGCGGCCCCCAGCGTGGCGAGGTCCGACGAGGGGTCCGCCGCGGTGGACAGCGGCGGTGCGAGACTGCCCATCGGTCCGCCGGCCTCCGGTCTGAACTTCAGCAGAAGGTCGTACTCGCCTGTCAGACCCGTTCTGTTCACCACGGTTCGGTCGGCGTAGGTGCCGAGCGCAGTTGCGATCTCGTCGAGCGTCATCCCGCTCGCATTGATCGTTGCGGCTTGCGGGCTGAAGAATGCCCGCCGGCCGCACGGCACACGCTCCTCGATATTCGGGGCCTGTCTCGGCGGTCCTGGCGCCGCGGCACCTCCGGCGGCGCGCTCCTTTCGAAGCGCCGCGCAGTCCACCGGCGGTCGGCGTGAGCTCCTTCCCCAGACGGCCGTCTTTCCGGAGCAGCACAAGGTTGTAGAGCGGCATCTCGCGAGTCTCCAGCTGCGCCTGGAGCTTGAAGCGATCGGCGAGCAACGCCTGCATCATCAGCCGCCGCTGTTCGTCGGTGACCGTGCCCTCGGGCTCTTTGGCGACGATGTCGAAGCGGTCGCTGGCGAGCCAGGCGGGAGCGCCGATGATCTGATGGTCGCGCAGGTTCCAGGCGCTGGCGATCGTGACGCGCAGTGGCACGTTGATCGCTCGATACTCGCCACGGCCGCCGCCAACCATCGAGCCGCCCGCGTCGGGTGCGGCGCGCTTGACGGATACCACTTCGAAGGTCGGCCGTGCTGGTTGAGACTCCTGTGCCGACCCGGCGAGCACGACGAACAGAGGCGCGGCCGCACAGAGCATCGCGCGGGCGAATCCCGGCGTCGCAGAGCCCAGGTGAGCCGGACGCGTTCTGACGGGTCCAGTCATGGTTTAGTCCTCCGTCGGCGTGCGATGCGAGGTCAGCAGCTTCCGAGTACTACCTACCAGACCAAAGACCAAAGACCAAAGACCAAAGACCAAGACTAAGACCAACCCACCGCCTACTTGAAGATGTCCAGAACCGCGGCCGGCAGCTCCTGATCCGGTTTCTCAAGGCCCTGCTCGAAGTACTGCTCCCAGTTCTTCGCCCAGGGGCGACCGTAGTAATCGACGTAACGCGGATCGCTCGGCGCGAGCTGGGTCGGGCGGCCGTCCACGTTGATCACGTTGCTCAGGCACTCAATGAACGTGTGACGCAAGTTCGCGCTGTCGTGCCTCTCGGTCCGGTTCCACCGCATCGTCGATCGCAGCGGGGCCACGAACGCGTCGGGGTCGTAGAAGATGGTCTCGACCGTCAGGCCGGCAAACGCGCCGCTGGCATCCTGGCGCGGCGAGATGATCTCGACGGTCTCGAGGTTGCTGCTGTACTCGAACAACCCGTGTGTGATCGTCCAGCCCTGAACGTTCGCCGTCCACGAAATCAGCTTGTCCCCGTCCCAGAAGCCGACGGTTTCGCCGTACCACTGCGGCGACTGCTGCACGTGCTTGCGTCCGATCAGCACCTTGAAGAGGAAGTTGTCGGCGATGCCGCTCAGGAACTGCACCTGATACGGGTTCATCATCACTTCCATCGGCTGCTGCACCGCAAACTGCGTATAGAACCGGAGCAGCCCTTCGGGGCGACAGAATGACGCGCTCCACTGCGGCGCGTTCGTGACCGCCTCGTGGTAGATCCCCTGCACCATGCGCGTCTGATATTCAGGTGTCAGCAGCGACAGCATCGTGCTCGGCTGCGCGATGCCCCACAGCCACTGCGTGGCGCCGTCCTGCTGGTTGCGCACATAGAACCCGTCCCATTCCGGCAGCGTGGCGCGCGTATGGACGGTTGGCCCGCCGCGCTTCGCGGCGTCAGCCATCAAGGCTTCGTAGTGCTCCCTGGCCGTCTTGTAGGGATACGGGCTGCGGATGTTCGCCGCCGGGTAGTCGCGCGAGCAGTCTCCCCAGCCGGCAGTGGCCGGCGGCGCGTCGCCCATGCGCTGATCCGCCCACATTTCCGTGATGTTGCGGGAGATGTTGCAGCGGAAGTATTTGGGGTCGCTCCAGAGCGCCCGATCCTTGTAGAAGTTCTTGGTGGTGAAGAGGTCCACCGGCAGCGGGTCCGGATGGGGATCCCCTGGTCGCAGCGCCCCGTCAGGGATCCGTGGGCCAGCGGCGCGGCCCCGTCCGCCCGCTGGCGCGCCCCCGCGCTGCCCACCGGGGACTGCCGGCGCTGCAGCAGCGTTTGGTTGTTGTCCCGCCGTTGGCGCCTGGAACGCAACCAGCATCATGGATCCCGTGATCGCGGCGACGGATGCCGCAGTACCGAACACCAAACGCATTCTCATTGGGCGGTGATCGTATCAGGGGGCAGGGGACAAGGGGGCAGGGGTCAGCAGGGGGCAGGGGTCAGCAGGGGACAGGGGACAGGGGACAGGGGGCAGGGGAGAGGGCGCACGGGGCAACGGGGGGCAGGGAGCAAGGGCAGGAGCCGCGCCATCGTTCATGGCGGATCGAGTCCCAGCAGGGTCGCAGGATTCTGCTTCGCCATGCGGTCCAGTTCCTGCGCCGTAAGCCCCAGCCGCCGAAGCGCCATCAGCAGCGCGCCGAACCCGTCGGCGGGCAGCGGATTGTTCGCCTGTCCGAGGTCGGTGGAGAGGATGCACGACTCGACGCCGATCGCCCGGATCGCGTCGGCGAAGCTCTTCATCCGCTCCGCACCGCCGTTGCCACCTGGATTCCCGCCGGCGAACTCAATGTAGGCGCCCAGCGACGCCGCTTCCTTCATCTGCGGCACGGTCATGAAGACGGGCGTAAACATCGCGTGCGTGACGACCATGTGCTTCACGCCGGCGCGGCGCCCTTCTTGGAGCAGCAGCAGCGCTTCGGCCGGTGACGAGTGCCCGGTCGCGAGCACGAGATCGTGCTTTGCAGTCAGCGCGATCACCTCCCGGACCTCGGGCAACAGCTCGCCGTTGCGCACCACCGATACGTAGGGTCGATTCTCCCCGGCGCGTCGCACCCCGTTCTCGGAATCAAACGTCGGCATCCAGACCACACGGCCGCGCCCGCCGGGAAGGCTCACCATGTGCTCCACGGCGGCCGGATTGATCGCCTCCAACGCTCCGATTCAGCGCAATCCCGCCGAACACTTCGATGCCGGAGACGACGGTCTGCACGATCGAGGCAAGGCCCGCGGTGGAGTCGTCGTGATTCTTCAGGACGATGGCGCGCATGCCGTGCGCCTTCGCCTGGCGCGCGGCGTCGAGCGCATCGAGCGAACGTGGGCGATTGTCGGGATAACTGTGGACGTGAATGTCGATCGCGCCGGCCAGCAGGCGCGCTTCCTCGGCCGCGTCGCCGCCCTGGCCTACTCCGGCACCGCTGGGCGGATCCCGGGCTACCAACCTCGGACTCGTCACAAAGGCCACGAGCAGCACGACGAGCAGCGCGCGTTGACGCGGAAGCATCCGGTTCACTCCTTGATGGTCTTGTGCAGGTCGGACCGTGCGCCTCATGATATGGGCGACTTGGCGTGAAGCACGTCGAAACTCCTGCAGGAAGGACGCTCATGGTGTATCGACTGACGGCCGCCATCGGTCTGCTGTGGAACCTGATTGGCGCCGCCTTTTACCTCGGGCAGGTGGGCGTGCTCGGCGGACCGTTCGCGCCCCCGCCCGGTGCGCCGGCGATGCCCGCGTGGGTGACGGCGGCCTATGCCGTCGGCGTGTGGGGCAGCGTGCTGGCGCTCATCGGAATGCTGATGCGGCAGCGCTGGTCGCGACCGCTGCTCTGGATTGCGTTCATCGCCCTGTGTGTCGATTTCGGGTGGGTCTTCTTCGCGAGCGGCGCCGGCGTGCAGCCACTCGGCGTGGTGGTGCTGATCATCGCGCTCGGGCTGGCGCTGTTTGGAGACAGAGCCGAGCGCCGCGGATGGTTGCACCGTTAATCCCGAACGCGGTCCTACCGGGAGGGCGCAGCGTTCACCGCGGAGGCGCCGAGACGCTGAGACGCGCAGAGATCAATCGCATTGGACTGGTCGAGGGTAGCTTCCGTGTTGACTCACTTTCCGCAAGCCGTTCCCGAGATTCCTGTGAGCCACGTCGAGGGCGCGGCGAAGTACCTACGTGGAGGTCCTTGGCTTCAGCTTCGACTGGGGCAACGACGAGGGAGGGATTGGCGGCATTTCGCAGGGAGAGTGCCGGATGTTTCTGACGAACACCGCCTTTCGTGCCGGCGCCCGGTTGAGCAACCCGGTGGTGATCTGGCTGAATCTCAACAGCAAGCAGGAGGTGGACGAGCTGTTCGAGCGCTGGACGCTCGCAGGCGCGAAAATCATCGAGGCGGTGGCAGACAAACCATGGCACCTGCGTGAGTTCACGGTGGCGGACCTGGACGGCAATCAACTGCGGGTTTTCTACGACTTCAACCGGGAACTGCCGGCGGATCACCGTCTTGGCCGTTGAGCACAGCTTGGTGCGGTCCTGATTCTTCTGGGGCTGCGAAGTCGCGTCGATGTCGCGGTGAGCCGTCGTGACGCTGGCTATGCCAGCTGCCTTTGCCGCGGACGCGCACGCCCCGTCGCGAAGAAGCACGGCGCCATACCGGGGCAGGTGACGCTCGCGTGGAAGTTGCACAAGCCATTCGTCATGACGCCGATCGCGTCGGCGACGAGCCCCGCGCAGGTCGAGGATATCGTCGCGTCCGTGACGCTCGACCTCGATGCCGACGACATGCATCCGCTCGACTCTTAGGCGCCCCTTACGGAGAGCGGATCCCTCGCGGCGCCTTCTGATTCCGGCGACTGACCGATGACAGATGCGGTCGGCGCCTCCATCAGTCCGCGCCAGGCACAGATCCCACCCGCCGTCTCCATGTCGACGCGTTGCGTTTGCGGGCGGCGAGACCGCCCGGTGACGCGGACGCGGGCAAACCGTAGACAATATCGCCCGGTGGGGAGGGCGTGATGAAGCAACGAACGAGTGTCCTGGTTGTGGCGGCGATCAGCGTCCTGACGGTGAGCGTCGAGTCGCAGCAGGCGGGTGTGCAGTCGTCGGCGCTGCCGCCGCCGATCCCGCGCGAGCCATCGTGGGCGTTCCAGGTGCAGGGCGGGTCGCTGCCAGCCGAGTCGGACGATCCGAAGAGCATCCCCGGAAGCACGCGCAAGTACACGCCAAAGCAGATTGACGACCTGACCAATCCGCCGGACTGGTTCCCCGACAAACATCCGCCGCACCGACCTTGGTGACAAAGGGACGCGAGGGCTTGCTGGCCTGCGGTTCGTGTCACCTCATGTCAGGGATCGGCCATCCGGAATCGGCCAACCTGACCGGCTACACGGCGGACTACCTCGTTCAGCAGATGCACGATTTCAGGAACGGCACGCGTCCCGACTTTGCGCGCCGGATGGACACTTTCGCCAAGGCGATGACGGACGACGAGATCCGCCAGGCCGCCGAGTGGTTTGCCGCACTGCCGCCGCAAGCCGTCGCCGAAGGTGGAAGCGGCTCGCGGCATACGCGGCGTCGTTGCCAGGAGAATAGCGGGGCAGACGATGGGTGAGCCGAAGACGCGGCCGACCGCGGTCCCGGTCGAGACCTTTATCGACTCGCTCGCGAGCGAGCAGGTGCGCGACGACTGTCGCGCGCTCGTGCGCATGATGCAGAAGGCCACCGGCTGTCAGCCGGAAATGTGGGGCTCGAGCATCGTCGGCTTCGGACGCTACCGGTGGACCGGTGCGAGCGGCAAGAAGACCGAGTGGATGATCACCGCGTTCTCGCCGCGGAAAGCCAACCTGACGATTTACCTGTGGCCGCAGTTCGACGGCAAAAACGCCTTGCTCGAGAAGCTCGGGAAGCATTCGTGCGGCGCGGGCTGCCTCTACATCAAACGCCTGAGCGACGTGCACGCGCCCACCCTGCAGAAGCTCATCACGCAGTCGGTCAAGACTGCGCGGTCCAAAGAGGCACGCGAGTAGTAGGGGGGTCGCTTTGCCATCTACTATCCGATCGCTGCAAATACTACGGCCGCGGATTGATGCGCCAACTCGGCAAACAAGCTGGTCTCAGTCCGCCCGCGGCCCATCACCGGCACGACGGATGCACTGGGCAGAGAGACCCGGCGGCGCACCGTAGGACATTTGCTTGCCGTTCGGCAGCACGGTCGTATACATCCTGGCCGCTCGCGATCCGTCCTTGAAGCGATAACCGAACACCGTGATGACGTCCCCCGGCTTCACGCTTTTCTTGGTCCATCCGCAGGTCGTCATGAATTGCGGGCTCGAGCCACCGACCGTCCACTTTTCGGTCGCACCGTTGACCTGACGTCGAGCGCGATCATCACGTGCGGGTTGTCTCGCCGGCTCTCAGGGTTCTGCTTCGCCATGCGGTTGTTAGGCGCGGCCGCGAAGACCGCCGCGATGACGCAACCTTGGCGATCTCTACGTCTCAGCGTGAAAACAATCAGGCATCATCGCGTGACCCCGCAGCGGGCCTTGGACTCGGAGGACTCAACAAAGCCACCCATAGCGCCAGGACGATCGAAGGCTCGATGGTTGAGGGCCTAGATGACGTTCTTGGCCTCAAGCCGCGTGACCAGCGTGTCGAGCGTGTACAACACGCCCCGGACGTCGGTCGACAGAGAGTCGACACGGCCGGACAACAACTCGTAACCCTCGGCGAGCGAGCGGACCTCGTCACGCACCTGCTCCGTGAACGCGCGAACCTGCGCGAGTCCGGACTCGAGGTCAGCTTTGGTCGCGAACCGCTCGAGGTCGGCTTTGGCGGCGAATCGCTCGAGGTCGGTTTTGGTGGCGAACCGCTCGAGGTCGGCTTTGGTGGCGAACCGCTCGAGGTCGGCTTTGGTTGCGAACCGCTCGAGGTCGGCTTTCGTCGCATAGCGATCGAGGTCGGCTTTCGTCGGATAGCGATCGAGGTCAGCCTTCGTGGCCAGGGTTGGCAGAAACTGCTCAACGCCGCGCAGCCGACGATCGAGGTTTTCCAGAACACGTTCCATATCAGCGAGCGATGGCATGCCAGATCCTTCGAGCATTCGACGGATCCAGCACGATGCGGATCCTACCATCGTCCTGACGGGCAACCGCCATGCCGACGAGCGACGAATCGGCCAGGATGATTGCCTCGCTCGGCGCGCGATCGTGCGCGAGCGCAGGGGTCAGCAACTTGTGAGGCGGCGGAGCGGTGAGGCATTCACGGGGATCTGCTCGAGTGCGCCAGGGCGAATCCGTATGGCGCTCCGGAACACCGCCTTGATCCGCGTCCCTCAGATCCGCCGCCGGCCAGGGCGGCTGTGCCAAAACACTTGCCACGGTTTCCTCCGGCCATACGGAGTCGCACTGTCGCATGGCGCGGCGTCACGGTGTACCACTCCCGGCGAAAGAGCCCGCAACCGTCGACCAGCACCAACGAGTGCCGCCCTTCGCACCAGCAAGCCTCGACCCTCGCACCAACGAGTGTCGACCCCCGCACCAGCAAGCCTCGCCCCTCGCACCAACGAGCGTCGCCCTTCGCACCAGCAAGCCTCGCCCTCGCACCAACGAGCGTCGCCCTTCGCACCAGCAAGCCTCCGACCCTCGCACCAACGAGCGTCGCCCTTCGCACCACGCAAGCCTCGCCCTCGCACCAACGAGCGTCGCCCTTCGCACCAGCAAGCCTCGACCCTCGCACCAACGAGCGTCGCCCTTCGCACCAGCAAGCCTCGCCCCCCGCACCAGCACACCTCGCCCCTCGCACCAACGAGTGTCGACCCTCGCACCAGCAGGCCTCGCGCACCGCACCAACGAGTGCCGCCCTCCCTGGCCCTCAGCCATCGGCATCATGAGGCCGCACGCGTCCGGAGTGGAGACTCGTGATCAGCTGGATGCGACTGCCGGCGCCAGTCGAACCTGAACACGAACCGAGAAGAGAGAACCCAGCAGTGGGAACACGGGAATCGTCCGGGAGGAGCCGGACACACGCCGGCTCCTGCTCATCGAACCTGATGTCAGTCGCTCGTGATCGGCGTTCCGTCGGCGGACACGCGGAGCACGAATCGATCAGTGCCGCTGCGCGGGCCGCGATTGGTATCCCACACCGTGAACCCGTCGATGACGACGAGCCAGCGGCCGGCGACGGGATTGGTCACAGTGGCCCGTTCCGGGCTGTTCAGCGTCGCGCCCGGCGGAACGCCGCCGGACAGCAGCAGCGTTCCATTGGGCTGGACGATCAGCATGTCGAGATCGTTGGTTGGGTAGCGGCCCCAGTTCTGCTGCCAGAACAGCTCGAACACGGCCTGTGAAACCCCGGCGGGGATATCGACTGGCACGGTGATCACGTCGTCCTGCGCGATCCGGCCGGACGCGGTTGGCTCCCCAAGCGAATTGACCGTTCGTTCGACGATGACGTTCGCGGAAATGAGGCCACCGTTCGTCCAATCGCCCTGAACTGCGAGCCGGAAGAGCCCCGTCTGGGGATTGTCGATGACGAACGTCGTGTCGGCGGCGACGAAGACGCCGCCCGTCCCGATGCGGTGAACGGCCGCCGAGGTGGGCGCATCGAGGCCCATCACCAGGAGGTCATCGCCGAACAGCGTGTTCTGCGGACCCTGTGGCGTGATTTCCGTGAGCCGAACCGTCAACCGATCGGTTCGATTCGTGACGGGGATGAAGAAGTTCTTCACTTCGCCAGGCTTCAGATCGCGGAGGTGCGCGGAAAAGCTTCCATCCGTGAACCGTGCGATCGAGAGTCCCGCGTCACGCACGTTCTGGATGACGCTCGCGCCCCCGGCGCCGACCTCGTCTGGATCGTCCTCTCGATGACGACGATCGTGTCCGGAACATGAGCTGTTGATGCCGCTCTGTTGCGCTTCGGCGAGTTCGTCTTCGCAATCGTTGCCGTCGTTGACGAACGCGGCGAGCGTATGCAGCGCCTCATGCACGTCGAGGAATCCGGCGCCGCGATCGAAACCGGTCGAATCGTCGCCCAGCACCGATACGTTCGCGCTCCTGATCAGCGCCTTGCGAACGGCGCCGGGCCCCGCCTCCGGAATCCATCCGCGCAGCAGAGCCGCCGCGCCGGCGACCGTCGGCGTCGAGAACGACGTGCCGGAGACGAACAGGATGCGGGAGAGGCAGCTTCCCGCGACTGCGGTGGTCGCGCCGCACGACACGGGCGCACCGGCGGACGTGAGGGCGGCGAACGCGTTCGTGTAGCTGGCGAACCCGTTGGCGATAATCTGCGGCCCCGTGCGCCCGTCCGCGATCGGTCCGCGGCTCGAGAAGTATGCGGTCTGGATCTCGTCCGAAGGCCGATAGAGTACTCCGGCGCCGAAGCCGAGCTGGTTGTCGCGCAGCACGCGTTCGTGAACCGGCGTGTTCGCCGCGGCCACCCTGAGGGCGCCGAAGCCGCTGCCGGGCGATTCCACGGTCATCGCGCCGAATCCGCCATTTCCGGCAGCGACCGCGACGAAGATGCCGGCATCTCGGAGCGCCTCGGTCATCTCCTCCTCAACGCTATGTCCGGCAAAAAGCGTCGGACCACCCAGGCTCATGTTCACCACCTGGATGTTCAGGGAGTTATAGACGAACGGATCGTCCTCGGTGCCGGTGCCTGACACCGGAACCGACGGCATGCCGCTGTTGAAGTTTCGCCGCAGCGTGACCGCGCGGTCCATGGCCGCGATGATCCATGACGAGGGGGCGCCGCCACCGCGCGACGAGAACACCTTCAGCGCATACACCTTTGCGGCTGGTGCGGTACCAATCATCGGCACAAGGGAGTTGCCGGCGGGGCACGTCGGAAGTCCCGGGCACGCGATTACGCTCTCCGGTGAGTGCACTCGCAGCGACCGGACGAGAACCGACGTGTCGGGGAAGACGAAGGCGGCGTGGCCCGCGATCATCGAGGACACGGAGGTGCCATGCCAGTCGTTCAACCGGCTGGTGGCGGAACGAACAGGATCGCTTGCCGTCGGGACGAAGTTCTCACCACCGATGACGGTACCGCCCACCGGAGGACCGAGAACCGGCGCCGCGAGTTGCGCGCCGGTATCGATGATGGCGACGACCACGTTCTGGCCCAGCGCGCCGCCGGCCTGCACCTGGGCGGCGCGCGTGAGTGCGTTGTTGTAGTTGTAGTTGTCGGGAAGGTTCTGAAGAAATTGCGGGAGGGCATCAGGATCCAGCGACTGCGGTTCGCCGATCCCTTGCACTTCAGTCGGCTCGAACGGTAACGGCCGCTCGACGGTGACGTCCTTGTTCACTCCTCTGACGCCCTCGGCGGCCGCAATGTCGGCGACCCGATCCTGAGGGACGGCGACGGCGATTGCGTCGATGTTCTCGTAGGTGTAGGTGACTTCGCCTCCGGCCAGAAGCACTGCTGCTGCGACACCGCGACACGGACGTTCGCAGTCGACAATCAGTCGCGCCGGCTCCTCGGCCCCTCGCATGCGAGGAGCGAACGCGACAAGCGTGGCAGTGAGGAAAGCGAGAACCCAGGTGCTGCGAAAGGACGTTCTCATCATTGGCCCCCTCCCAAACGCACTCATGCCGCTACTGACGCGCCGACTATCGCTGCACGCAACCTTTCCGTCAAGCTCATGAATCGGTCTCCTGTGTTGATCGCGTGACCGCGTCTTCCCCGCTAGCTGACTGCGTGCGACAGGACGACGGGCATGTACTCGCCGCGTCGCTCCCTCTACTGACGATCCGGGTTGGCACCGACAACAGCACCGGTGGCGCTCCGTGACGTGATTGGCCAGGCTGGCAGCCGTGCGGCCGGATCGCGTCTCGCGCGGAATGGTGAACGAGCGCGCTCTGTCGTGAATCTCAGGCCGGCCGACCCGCCGGCATCTCAAGCCAACTCATCGGCATAACTGCCAATCCTCGTCCGGGTGAATGCCCTGCCCGGCGCTCCGGAGTCGTCTGTGAACAACGCCGCCTACCTGGAATACCAGTCCCGAGTCGAATCGAACGCCCGGTCTTATCCGCGCCGTCTGCCCCTGGCGATCGTCAAGGCCGAAGGCGTCCATGTGACTGATGCCGACGGCCGCGTGTTCATCGATTGCCTGGCCGGTGCCGGGGCCCTCGCGCTTGGCCACAACCATCCCGTCGTCATGGAGGCCATCCGCTCCCACCTCTCCAGCGGGCTGCCGATGCAGACACTCGACCTGATGACGCCGGTCAAGGAACGCTTCCTGGCCGGACTTCTCTCGACGTTGCCGGCGTCGTTCGCCAGCCGCGCCCGGGTCCAGTTCTGCTCGCCCTCCGGTGCAGATGCTGTGGAAGCCGCGATGAAGCTGGTCAAGACCGCCACCGGGCGCGCGCCGATGTGGGCAATGCAGGGCGGATTTCACGGACAGACGCACGGCGCGCTGGCGTTGATGGGAAACCTCGGACCGAAACGCCGCGTGCGCGGGCTGATGCCCGACGTGCAATCGCTGCCGTTTCCCTATAGCTACCGCTGCCCGATTGGCAGCAGCCCGTGCACCGACTGCCGGTGTGCCGACTACATGCAGACGCTGCTGACCGATCCGGAGAGCGGGGCGCTCTTGCCGGCGGCCGTGATCACCGAAGTTGTCCAGGGGGAGGGTGGTGCGATTCGAGCGGCGGACGACTGGCTGCGCCGCGTGCGCGCCATGACCGACGCGCACGATGTCCCGCTGATCTTCGACGAGGTGCAGACCGGGTGGGGCCGCACCGGCCGGATGTACGCATTCGAGCATTCCGGGGTGATCCCCGACGTGCTGGTGCTCTCGAAGGCGGTCGGTGGCGGCATGCCGCTGGCTGTGGTCGTCTATGACGAGCGCCTCGACGCCTGGAAGCCGGGGGCGCATTCCGGCACGTTCCGCGGCAACCAGATCGCAATGACCGCAGGCCTGGCCACGCTCGAGTACCTGCGCGCGCAGCAGCTTCCAGCTCACGCGGAGAGGATGGGCGTGCGGTTCCTCGCCAACCTGGCCACCGTGAACCACGACTTCATCGGTGAAGTGCGCGGCACTGGCCTCATGCTCGGAATCGAAATCGTCGATCCGGAAAGCTGCGACGCCGCCGGCCGTCCGCGCGGCGACGGTGCACTTGCGGCGCGGATCCAGGCGGAATGCTTCAAGCGAGGCTTGATCGTCGAACTCGGCGGCCGTCACGGCGCCGTGATTCGCATGCTGCCGCCGCTGATCGTGACGGCGGATCAGGTCGACACGATCTGCGGCATCGTCGCGGATTCCTGCGCGGTGGCAGCCCAGACGCGCGTGCCGGCCGGTGTTTAGAGACCGCTTCTTCGGTGCGGACGCGACGAGCGCGGCGCGCTATCGGGAGGCGATCGGCGCGGCCGTGGATGCGCTCCTGCACGCGCTGCCGAAAGGCGCCTGCTCAGGAGCAACCGCGGGTGAACTGACCGAGCTCTTCGATGGAGGAGTCGGCGCGGATGCTCAGACCTGCGCCAATGGGATCCCGACCCTTGTCGCCGACGTCGTGCGTCATTCGATTGCCGTGTGGCATCCACGGGCGGCTGCGCACCTCCACTGCCCGGTGCTGATCCCGGCGCTCGCTGCCGAAGTGGTGATTGCCGCGCTCAACCAGTCGATGGACTCATTCGACCAGGCGCCTGCAGCGACTGTGATCGAACAACAGATGCTGGCGTGGTTGATCGCATTAGCCGGCCTTCCCGCGGGCGCCGCAGGAACATTTACGGCCGGCGGCACGCAGTCCAACTACATGGGACTGCTGCTGGCACGCGACCATCACGCCGAGCGGCGCTGGCGGTGGAACGTCCACCGCGACGGGCTTCCCCCGGTCGCAAGTCGCATGAGGATCTTCTGCTCGGAGGCGTCCCATTTCAGCGTCGAGAAGAGCGCCATCCAACTCGGACTCGGTACGCAGGCGGTGGTCAAAGTCGCCGTAGACGCCGAACGCCGCATGCGTCCTGACGCTCTCGCCGTCGCCGTCGCTGGTGCCCGCGAAGCAGGGCTGGAGCCGTTTGCCATTGTCGCGACGGCAGGTACCACGGACTTCGGTTCCTTCGATCCGCTGCGTCCTGTTGCGGCGATTGCCCGGGAGAATGACGTCTGGTTGCACGTCGATGCGGCGTATGGTGGCGCTCTGCTTATGAGCGACCGTCATCAGCATCTGCTCGACGGCCTCGAATCGGCCGACTCGATCACGCTCGACTTTCACAAAGCGTTCTTCCAGCCGATCAGTTGTGGCGCGTTCCTCCTCGCCGAGAGCGACCGGTTCCGGTTCATCCGAGTGGTCGCCGACTACCTCAATCCGGTAGCCCACGAAGACGCTGCCATCCCTGACCTCGTCACGCGCTCGGTGCTGACGACCCGGCGATTCGATGCGTTGAAGCTGTGGTGGTCCTTGCGGGCGCTCGGTCGCAAGGGGTTCGCCGAGATGATCGATCAACTCGTGGATCTCGGCGCGCATGCCGCGGCACGCATCGGCTCGAATCCACGCCTGATGCTGCTGCATCAGCCGTCGTTCGGATGCGTCGTGTTCCGCTATCGCGCGGACGGATCGCCAGAGGACAATCACGCGGTGAACGTCGCGATTCCACGGGAGTTCTATCGGCGCGGCATGGGCGTGCTCGGGCACACCGTGATCGATCGAGCACCAGCGTTGAAGCTGACGTTCCTGAATCCGTGCACCACCGCGGACGATGTCGATCGTGTGCTCGAGGCAGTCGTGGAGGTGGGCGCCGGGCTCGAGGCGATGTCACGGGTGGGAGCCGCCTGATCCCGTGCCCGTGATCGCGATGCTCGTCGGCGCGGCACTGGCGTTCAGCATCGGCGGAGTGCTGATGAAGCTGTCGAACGGCCTGTCGCGACCGGTGCCGACGGCTGCCTTCCTCGCCCTCTTCATCCTCGGTGCCTCGCTGCAGGCGCTGGGGATGCGGAGGGACGACTTCAGCGTCGCCTACATCTTCGTGCTCGGCCTGGAAGTGGTGGTCACGGTCCTGCTGAGTGTGTTCTATCTGCACGAGAGCCTCCCGCTCTCGCGCCTGTGCGCGGTGCTGCTCGTGGTGGCCGGGATCGTGTGGCTGCGAACCACGTGAGGGATGGCCTTCATGAGCTCCGCCCAGCGCGACGCTACGAGCGGTGAAGGCGTGTACAGCCCCCGGCCCTGGCAGGCGGTCGATCGCTTTCTTCTACAATTGGCTCATGGGCTTTCGAATCGCCAGCGCGCTCGCTCTCATACTGTTGCTCGGTAACGTCATCGCCAGTGCACAGCCGTCTCCTCGCCAGGTGCCGACGGGGCAGCAGCCACAGAAACCGGAGGAGAAGCTTCCCGAAGGGGAAGGGCGGGAGATTCTGCGCGCCGCCTGCTCCGTGTGCCACGCCGTGAGTGAGGTCACCAAGTTCGCGGGGACGTACGGCCGCGACGAATGGCGCGATCTCGTCAAGTCGATGATCGTGTACGGCGCGCAGGTGACCGCCGAAGAGGAAGAGATCCTGGTCGATTACCTCGACATGCATTTCGGCAAGGATTAGGTCCACCGCGTCGGCGATCGACGCGCGCTGCGTCAGAGCTCCGCCGGCAGCAGCGTGAAGCCTTCGCGCCTGGCGGCCTCGCGCAGCCGGTGATCCAGGCAGACGAAGGTCTCGGACGCGGGCTGTTCCTCGCACCAGATCAACGAGGCCGCCAGCTGCAGGGAATCCGCCGTTCGCAGCTGATGCGAGGAGAGGAGCCGCATGGCCCGGGTGCGCACCGCCTCGAGCGGCGCCACTTCTCGCACCTGCACGCGCGCCTCACGCAGCCGCTCCGCAGCCTCAGTGGCTTCTTCGCGGCTGACGCGTTTGCCACGCACGGCACGGACGACCGCGGCATGGCACTCGACCGGCGTACCCCACCAGATCACCGGCACCGGATCCGCGTCGAACGCCTCAATCATCGCCCGCGAACGGGGCTCGTCGAGCAGCGCGGCCACGAGCGCTGAGCTGTCCCAGAACATCAGCGACTCTCGTCGCGCTCGGCGAGCAGGGCTTCGAGGACGGCGCGACCGGCGCCGCGCTGCAGCTTCGGTGCGCCGAGTTGCCGCCGTGGAGCCGCCGGTGGACGTAGCGCACCCGAACGAACCAGTCGTTCTTCACGCGTGGCGCGCTTCTCGTCGGGCGCAAGCGGCACGAGGCGCGCCACCGGAATGCCGCGCTCGGTGATGACCACTTCGCCGCCGTCCTTGACCTGACGCAGGTACTCGCTCAAGCGCGCCTTGAGCTGCGCTACGTTTGCGGTCCCAGCCATGTGACCATTATGGTCATCTGGCCATGCTCGATCAATTGTCCGAGGACCGTTGGATCGTAGGGCGGTTCTTCAGCCCCGCCGCCCAGAATCGTGGGGCGGACCGTGTCAGGTCCGCCGACTCATAGGGCGTGTTCCGCGAAGCGGACCCGCCTTCCTTGTGTGCGCGAGCGGATAAAGCTACGTCTCCCGCTGCGGCGCAGTGTCGTGGTGCACGTTGCGTTACTCGGCTTCAGCAGGCACCACGACGAGGTGGTAAGTGATCGACTGTGCGAAATCTTGAGAGGGGTTCTCCGCGGCCATTTGCAATGTGTAGGTTCCCGGCTCAAGTCGATCGATGAACACGTAGACTCCCGTGTCGACCGCAGGCGAATAGATCCCTGCTGGCACATTGCCCAGCCCAAAGTCATGGCAGGGAGCGTCAAAGAGGTTGCTCTCAGGCAAGGCGACGGGAAACACCGTCGACTCGACACGACGTACTTGGCGAAGAGGGATCGAGCTATTGTTGGCGGTCTTGAGCGTCAAGTTTGTGATCGCTGTGCCGCTGACGAAGTCAGTCGCGATCGAACGCAGCACCTTTACCGGAACGCTCCCTTCTTGGCCGCACACACCAGGCGTATCGATCTGCACGCTGTTAACGACCGGAAAGAATAGCGCTACTCCTTCGGGCACCTTGCAGGTCCGCTCGTAGGTCCCGCCAAAAAAGCCTCCGGCGAGAAACCAGACGTCGTCGCGCTGGCCAACCATGCAGTTTTCGCCGGTCGCGTCTATGAGCGGATTCGTCGCAGGAGGAATCGACAGTGCCCACTGCCACCACTCTGCACTCAGCCGTTTGAAATCCCTGGATTGAGCTGCGGCGGGGGTTGCTGCCCCGAGCGCCGACGTGAATACAGCAATGGCCAGGAGTCTCGAGATGGTTCGCATCGTTTCCTCCGTATGTCTTGGGGGGTGTTTACTGAATGGAACAGGTGGGCAGTTGCGCGCGATGTCCAGCGACGGTTGCCACGAACGACGCGGATTGTATGGACGTCGCGTGACGCCATGAAGTATCTAAAAGGCACCATGGAAGGAGTGACGTATCGCTTTCAGGCCGTCCCGTTCACTCGCGAGCATCTGGCGGCCTGCGGTGCCTTGTGGGGCGACCGGATAGCGCACACGTCTGATGAGCTCGCCTACACACTGAACAAGGTGGATTGGCTACTCAGTCACGATCGCGCCCGCGGCCGCGTCATCGTCGACGAGGGCGGCACGGTTCGAGGCTTCGGCCTCTCCGTATTCGTGCACGAAGGATTTGCGGCGCGGTTCCTCGCGTCACCCTACCCGCAGATCGGCAAGCGTCTCCTCTTGCATCCGGATCTCCCGCGGCTCGTGCTCGACGAGCGCGAGGTGGCGACACGGAATGCCGACGGCGGCCTTCAGCTCGTGGTGCTGAATCAGGGATTCGACACGGCCCGCATCGGACCCGATGGACGGCAGCCCCTCGCCGGCACGAGCATGCAGTGCTTCTTCGAGCTGCATCGAGGCTTCAACCTGGCCCGGATCATCAACGAGGCATTCGGCGATGAAGCCGTCGCGGTGCTCGAGAGCGTGCAGCCGGCGACGATCTATCGCTTCACCCTGCCGACGCAGACGGATGCGATGCTGGCCGCGGGCACGTGGACACTCAGCCGGGAAGAAGCGGAGCGGCAGGCTGGCCTCATCCTGCCGATGTTTACCTACCACAGGCCGTACCTGCAGTTCTCAGCGAGCGAGCGGCGGGTCCTGCAGGCGGCACTCGACGGGTCCACTGACGCTACCATCGCGGCGACACTCGGCCTCTCCGTCCATGCGGTGAAGGCGACGTGGACCCGCGTGCTTCGACGCATCGCCGAGAAGGACGGCCTCCTTTGCAGCCGCATCGGCGCACTCCGCGGCGATGGTCCACGTCGCGGCGCGCAAGTGCGTCATCTGATCGTCGAGTACGTTCGCCATAATCCTTCGGAGCTCACGCCGTACGCGCACCAGCCGGAGGCGGTGCCAGGGAGAGCATCCATCCAGCGTGCGTGAGCGTGACGAATAGCATGCAGTCGTAGGATAGAAGTCATGCGTCTGTCGCCTGCTTTTATCCTCGTCACGCTTCTCCTCAGCCCTCACCGCGCCGCAGCGCAGGACTCGCTGCCGCCGGCGCTTCGCACCAAGATCGACGCGGAAGTTGCCGCCGTCCTCAAGGCGACGGGGGCGCCAGGCGCGTCGATTGCCGTCGTTCGTGATGCTGCTGTCGCCTACGTCCACGCCTACGGTCTGGCCAGCACCGAGCCGCAGCGGCCGGCGACGCCGCAGATGCGCTACAGCATCGGCTCGATCAGCAAACAGTTCACGGCGGCGGCGCTGCTGATGCTGCAGGAAGAAGGCAAGCTGTCGCTCGACGACCGGATCAGTCGCTGGTTGCCGGACCTGACGCGTGCTGACGACGTCACGATCCGGCAGCTGCTCTCGATGACGTCCGGCTACCAGGACTTCTGGCCCCAGGACTACGTGATGCCGCCGATGCTCCTGCCGACCGATGCGCAGAAGATCCTGGACGGCTGGGCGAAGAAGCCGCTCGACTTCGAGCCGGGCACGAAATGGCAGTACAGCAACACCAACTACGTTGCCGCCGGGCTGATTGTGGAGCGGGTGGCCGGGATGCCGCTGCTTACGTTCCTTCGACAGCGAGTCTTCGACCCGCTGTCTATGACGACGGTGATGGACAGCGATCAGGCGCCGTTGCCTGATACCGACGCGTCGCGCTACCTGCGCTACGGAATCGGGCCACTGCGCCCGGCACCGAAGGAGGGCAAGGGCTGGATGTTCGCCGCGGGTGAACTCGCCATGACGGCCGCCGACCTCGCCAAGTGGGACATCGCACTGATCAACCAGTCGATGCTCAAACCCGCGTCGTACAAAGCGCTCGCGACCGAAGTAGTTCTCGCTAACGGCGTCGGAACCGGCTACGGGCTCGGCGTCAACGTCGCTGCCCAGAACGGCAGGCGCCTGCTCTCGCACGGCGGCGAGGTGTCAGGGTTCACCGCCCAGAACGCGGTCTATCCCGACGACCGCGTGGCGATCGTCGTGCAGGTGAACCTGGATGCGAGCGGCGCGTCCGGGCAGATCGCGAACCGAATCGCCACGGCGCTGTTTGCGGTGACCGACAGTTCGTCCGCAGCCGCCGTCAAGCAGATGCGCGAGATCTTCACCGGCCTGCAGGAAGGGCGGATCGAGCGCTCCCGATTCACCGCGAACGCCAATGCCTACTTCTCCCCGACAGCCCTTGCCGACTTTGCGTCCGGCCTGAAGCCGCTCGGGACCCCGAAGGAGTTCATCGCCACCAGTCAGGGCCTGCGCGGGGGAATGGTCGTGCGGCGCTTCCAGATCAAGTTCGAGAAGCGCACGCTGTCGTTGACGACGTTCACGATGCCGGATGGATTGATCGAGCAGTATCAGATCGCGGCCGTCGACTGAACCGTTCTGACGCCGACCGTAACCTTGATGCCCGCCACTCTGCTCAGCATCTGGCAGTAGACTTGGGCACGGCAAGCTGTCGAGATCCATCGCGACGCCGACGCTTGCCGGGGAGAGAGCATGGCTCGAAAGACAGCGTCCAGGACGAAGGCTCGCCGCTCACCAGCGCCGCCCACCGGCGGGATCACCGCTGACGCCAGCCTCGCGCAAGCGCAGAAGACCGCCCCCTACTTCAAGAAACTCCTCGCCGACATGCACGCGCACATGCAGGAGCCGTCCACGTCCACGCGCGAGGCCGATTATCGCGGCCATCACGTCGTCATTCAGACGACCTACGCGGTGACGGTTGACGGGCAGCCGTTCCACGCGGGACTCGGAGTCACCGATGACGGGCGTGTCTACTATCACGGGATGCCGAATGTCGGCTTCGGTTCCGCGGTGGATCTGATGAAGACGGTCATCGAGCGCTTCGCCGACGACTTTGCGGGCGGTGGTGACGAGGGGCACCACGACGCCGCAGGTGAGCACGATCACGGCGGCGGCGACGACCATGCGGGGATGAATATGGGACGCCGTCGCCCGACACGCAAACCCAGGCCAGGCAGCAAGCGCGCGGCGAAGCGCGCCCGCCGGTAGGGGCACGCTCATGGCTGTCCGCAGGAACATTTTGACCGATGCGGCATCGCGACAGAAGTTCGTGCAGGCCGCGATCGCGTTGAAAGCGCAGTTTACGGGTGTCACCACGGCGAGTCTCGGGATCGCCGGACCCAGCCAGCCGATCAGTACCTGGGATCGCTTTGTCGCGTGGCACAGCGCGGTCATGGGTATCGCCCACTCGCGACCGATCTTTCCTACCTGGCACCGACTCATGCTCCGCACCATCGAGCAGCTGATGCAGCAGGTGCTCAATGACCCGAATTTCGGATTGCCCTACTGGGACTGGGCTGCGGATGGTCAACTGTCGAACCGGGCGCAATTGACGTCGCCGCTGTGGAACAACGACTGTATGGGCAGCGCCGCGTCCGCGCCCGGCCCGTTCACGCTCGCCGCGTTCCCGCTTCGCGTGGCCTCGAACAACGCCGGCATGCTCGTCCAGGTCAACCGCGCGCTGCAGCGTGCGCGCGGCGCCGGCGTGTCGGGCCTCACGAATCCGTCGCTCCCGAAGAAGGCGTCCACGGCCGCCGTGTTGACCACGCTGCCGTACGACACCGCGCCATGGAATCGCAATTCCACCGGATTCCGCAACCGGCTGGAGGGGTGGAACCCGGCCAACGACCTGCACAACCTCGTACACATCTGGGTTGGCGGCGACATGCTGCCGGCGTCGTCGCCGAATGACCCCGTCTTCTATCTGAATCACTGCAACGTCGATCGAATCTGGGAGGCGTGGATGCGGAGGAACGGCCGCACCTACTTGCCGACCAACACGACGCCTGGCGCCCCGGCAGGTTTTCGCCTGAACGACCCGATCGCCTCGCCGTTTGGCCCATCGGTCACGTCGGCGCAGGTGCTGGACGTGTCGGGCGCGTATACGTACGACACGCTGGTCGTCTGACGCTGTCACGCCGGCGTTTGCAGCGAACTGAAGAGCGCAAGACCTGCGTTCTGCCGAATCCCGCATAGCATCAAGGGAACGTGCCACCACCGGTCAACCTCGATGCAATCAGAGCCGCCTGGACCTCTCGCACCCAAAGTGACGCTCGCCGCGCGCTCGATGAACGCACCTGGACCGACCTGAATCTGGACGACGTATTCGTCGAGATCAATCGGACAGAAAGCACGCTGGGCCAGGCCGCTTTGTATCACCGCCTGCGATGCGCACCCGCGGCCGACCATCTGCCGGCGTTCGAAGCGCTGGTGATGCGGCTGATGACCGACCAGACGGCGCGTCATCGTGTGAGCCGGGCGCTCGCGCGCCTGCGCGACGCGCACGGCTATGACATCTGGTGGCTGGCGCAGTCCGGCGCGATTCCGATCCGCGGCTGGTATGCCGTGTGTCCGCTCCTCACCGTCACGACGATTCTCCTCCTCCTCCTGACGGTGGTCTGGCATGGTCTGCTGACGGCCCTCATCAGCGTCCTCGTCCTCAATGTCCTGATCGGTGTCGCGACCGCGCGCGACGTCGTCGACCTGCGGCGAGCGATCCGCCAGCTCGCGCCGATCATTGCCACCGGCGAACGCCTCGCTTTTATCGACGCCGAACCTGTTGCCGCCATCACCGGCACGCTGAAGGGCGACGTGCGGCGGCTTCGCCGGCTCAAGACGATCGCGCGCTGGGCCAGTGACGATCCGTTCATGATGTCCGGCACGACCGACCTGGGGCTGGAAGCGGTCTCACAACTGGTCAGCGCCATCTACGAGTACATCAATCTGGCGTTGCTCCTCGACGGCAACGCGCTCTTCTTCGCGCATCGCGACCTTGCTGCGCACCGGCAGCCGCTCGTTCGCGTTGCGACGGTCGTCGGCGATATCGACGCGGCGGTCAGCGTGGCGGCGTGGCGGGAGGAACGCGAGGACTGGAGCCGACCGGAATTCGTCGCCAGCAGCAGCGGTACAAGGATCGTCGCACTGCGCCATCCACTGATAGTGGAGCCGGTGCCGAACGATGTCTCACTCGTGCCTGGGCGGGGATTGCTGATCACCGGTTCCAACATGTCCGGGAAATCGACGTTCCTGCGGAGCATCGGCGTCAATGTCGTGCTCGCGCAGACGATTCACACGTGTCTGGCCAGCACGTATCGCGGTCCCGTGCTCGACGTACAGAGCTGTATCGGACGTGCTGACGACTTGATCGCCGGCAAGAGCTACTACCTCGTCGAAGTGGAGCAGGTCGTCACCCGGTTGCGGGCGAGCGACGACGCGACGCCGCACCTATTCATACTCGACGAACTGTTCCGCGGCACGAATGCGGTCGAGCGGATCGCGGCGGGCGAGGCGGTGCTGCGGCAGCTGCTGGTCGCAGGCGGCGACGCGAAGCCGCACGTCGTGGTGGCGGCGACACACGACGCCGAGCTGGTGGGTCTGCTGGCCGGCCTGTACGACCCGTGGCACTTCACCGACACCGTCACGGACAGCGGCCTGGCGTTCAACTATCGCATCGAACCTGGTGCTGCGACGACGCGGAACGCGATCGCCTTGCTGGCACTGCACGGAGCCCCAGCTGACGTCGTCACCAGGGCGCTCGCGTCTGCCGAGACGATCGAGCGCCAGCGTACGGCGGGCTCCGGATGACGACTCGACGAGACGCGAGGCGGGTTTCACGGCGATTCTCGCAGCGATCCGCGATCGAGAGGAATAGGGAAGTCGTTGAAGCCATTGGCGGCTCCAGAGCGATCGGGGGTTGACCCTCGTTCCCGACTCCAAGAGAATCTCGACTCGTTGCGCATGCCGGGTCAGGCTGGTCACGATCGCATGCCGCACGCCACCCTGGAGCTGAGCCTGTATGAGAGCTGTCTGGTTCGTCTGCCTGATGGTGTGCGCGACTCCCGCCGGTGCGCAGTGGTTGAATCACCGGACACCGGGGTTGCCGCGCACGGCGGACGGCAAGGTCAAGCTGACGGCGCCGGCGCCGCGCACCGCCGACGGCAAACCCGATTTCACCGGCATCTGGACTCCGTCCGGCGGGCAGGGAGCGCTCGATGGCCTCGAGACGCTCCGCGTCGACCCGGACGCCATCAAGCCGTGGGCCAGGGACGTCATCCGCGCACGCGCGGCAGGACTTCTTCAAGAGCCGTCCCGACTTCCAGTGCCGTCCCAGCGGCCCCGAAGCCGAGAGCTTCGAACGCGAGAAGCGCATCCTGCAGACGCCGGCGATGATCGCGATCCTCAATCCCAATCAGACGTATCGACAGATCTTTCTCGACGGCCGCACGCTCGAAAAGGATCCGGCGCCGATGTGGATGGGGTATTCCGTCGGCCGCTTCGAAGGCGACGCGCTGGTCGTGGAGAGCAACGGCTTCAACGACCGCACGTGGCTGAACAACGTCGGCCTTCCGCACACCGAGAAGCTGCGCGTCACGGAGCGCTACACGCGCCCGGATCTCGGTCACCTCAACGTGGACGTGACGTTCACCGATCCCGACACCTTCGACAAGCCGTTGCGGTTCTCGCTGGCGATGCAACTGGTGACCGATACCGAGATGCTCGAAGAAGTGTGCGAGAGCAAGATGGAATTCTGGACCGGCAGCATCTCGGATCTGCAGAAGTCGGCCGTGCAGGGTGTCCGAAGACGTGCTGAAGCAGTACGTCGGCTCCTACGAGGGCTACTGGCGCGCCAACCTTCGCAAGGTGACGGTGACGCTCGAGGGGGGCACGCTGCACGTCACCGGGCTGCTGCTGCCGGGGACCGTCGAGCTGATTCCCGAATCGGATTCCGTGTTCACGACCACCGAAGGCGTGTCGTACAAGTTCGTCAAGGACGACACGGGAACGGTCATTCGCGCCGAGGAGATTCATCGCGGCGGCAACTACGTCCTCAATCGCAAGAAGTAGGAGCGAGATCCCATGACACGTCGTCTCAGCGCAGTCGTCGCCGCCGCGGTTCTCGTCGGGGCCGGTCGTCGCGGTCGCCCTCGACGCACAGGCGCCCCCACCAGCCACGCAGGCGCGTCCGCTGGCGCCCGAACCGTGGCGGCGGACCGGTGCGCGACCGTGCGTGCGGCCCGGCAGCGGGTTCGCGCAGTGCGTCGGCGCCGCTCGGCGTCACCGCCGTCCGCGCCGGCCGTCTGTTCGACAGCGAGACCGGCCGCATGCTGACGAACCAGGTCATCGTCATCAACGGCGAGCGGATTACCGCGGTGGGCCCCGACGCGCAGGTGAAGATTCCGGCCGGCGCACGCGTGATCGATCTGAGCCGCGCCACGGTGCTGCCCGGGCTGATCGACGCGCACACGCACATGTTCAACGACCCGGTGGAGGGCTGGTCGCCCGAGCGGATGACGCTCATGGCGGTCACCAACATGCAGGCCGACCTGTACGCCGGTATCACCGTCGGCGCGTGACATGGCCTCGCACAGCAACGGCTACGCCGACGTCGACATTCGCAACGCCATCAACGACGGCGAACTCGATGGCCCGCGGTTCCAGGTGTCCGGGCGCGGCATCGTGTGGGGCGCGCAGCCGCCCGCCGGCGCGCCCAACCCGCGCTCCGCGATCGTCGTCCGGTCGGCGGAGGAAGGACGCGCCGCGGTCCGCGAGCACGTCGAGAAGGGTGTCGATCACATCAAGCTGTATCCGGGCGGCGCGTACTCGTTCGGCCCCAACGGCGAGGACCAGTACGTGACGACGTATCCGCTGCCCGTGCTGCAGGCGATCATCGACGAGGCGCACAAGCTCGGAAAGAAGACCGGGTGTCACGTGTTCGGCGGCGAGGGGCTGCAGAACGCCATCACGGCGCACTGCGACACCATCGAACACGGCTACGGGTTGAGACAGCCGCAACTCGACCAGATGGCGGCGAGCGGCATCGCCTACGACGTCACCTTCGCGCGCTACAGCTCACCGTACATGGACGACAACGACGCGAAGAGCACGGGCGGCAAGTACCGCATCGTCCCGTTCTTCGAGCGCGCCATGAAGATGGCGATCGCCACGCCGCGGCTCGCCGTCCTCTTCGGCAGCGGCGTGGACGGCACCTACTTCGTGCACGGCACGCAGGCGATCGAGTTCGAGAAGCTGGTCAAGGTCGGCGGCATGGCGCCGGCGCGCGCCATCCAGGCGGGCACGATCGCCAACGCGACGATGATGGGATGGCAGAAGGACATCGGCTCGGTCGCGGCGGGCAGGTTCGCGGATCTCGTGGCGGTGTCCGGCGATCCGCTCGCGGACATCACCGAGCTGCAGCGCGTCCGCTTCGTGATGAAGGGCGGCAAGGTGATTCGTCAGGACGTCGCGGCCACCCCGGCGGCCGCAACGCGATAACTCCGCCGCTCTAAGCACGACCCGTCGGCCTGTTCACGCTCCACAGTGACGGCGCGAAGCGGATGTTCAGCCGCGCGGGCTCAATTCACCTTTGCGGGGTTTGTCCGCGGTTGACGCGTTTACCGATGGAGGCAATATGCACAGTCGAGGCGCGGTTCTGGCGGGTTTGCTGGCGGTGATGTCGGTTGCTGTTGATGCGCAATGGGCGCAGTACACGCCCAAATCAACGCCAAAAACGAGCGACGGCCGGCCTAATCTGAACGCCCCGGTTCCCCGCGGCGCCAGCCGCAAGCCGGATCTGTCGGGCGTCTGGCAAATTGAGGCGTCGCCGATTCCTGAGTTGATCAAGCTGTTGCCGGGAGGCGAGAACGGTCTCGGCGAGGACCTTCCCAACAAGCACTTCATCGACATCTATGCCGACTACGACTTCGGCAAGGAACCGCTGACCCCTGACGCCGCCGCGGCCAACATGGCGATTCTGAAGCGCGGACTCGCCACTCACAGCGAAGATCCGAACATCCGCTGCATGCCGGATGGATTCCCCCTGGTACAGACCATCCCCGTCCCCTTCAAGATCGTGCAGACCAGTGGGCTGACCCTCGTGCTCGCGGAATCCAGCACCACCTTCCGGCAGATCTTCACCGATGGCCGGCCCTTACCCCAGGATCCGCAGCCATCGTGGATGGGGTCGTCTGTTGGCCGCTGGGAAGGCGACACCTTCGTTGTCCAGACCGTCGGCCTCAACGATCGCTCGGCGCTCGACGCCATGGGCCACAGGCACAGCGCCGCGATGACAATCACCGAGCGCTATCACCGCCGCGACTTCGGTCACATGGACATTGAGATGACCTTCGACGATCCGAACACGTTCACCGGGCCGCTGACGGTCCACTTTCCGGCGGTGTTGCGGCCGGAGACCGATCTGATCGAGTACTTCTGCGCCGAGAATGAGAAGGACCGCGAGCACCTGCCCTCGCGTCAGGCGACGTCGGACACTCCGGCCACCGGGACGCGATAGGGTGGCTCCGCACGGAGGGTAGCGTGCGCCATTTGAGTACGTTGGTCATCGTCCTGGTCGGGCTGTGCGTCTCGCCTTCGGCTCAGGAGCGCGGCAGCGTTCGACGTGATGACTGGGGAACCACGGCTGCGGGTGAGAAGGTAGCCATCTACACCCTCACCGGCCGTGGCGGCCTGATTGCCCGCATCAGCAACTTCGGTGGCGTCATCGTCGCCCTGGAGGTGCCGGACCGGCAGGGAACCAGGACCGACGTGATGCTCGGCTACGACGACTTCGCGTCGTACGAGCGGGGTGGCGTTTACGGCGCATTGATCGGGCGCTTTGCGAACCGGATCGGCAATAACGGGACGTTCCCGCTCGATGGTCGCGTCATTCAACTCGATCGCGCGACACCCGACCAGAAGGTCGTGCTGCATAGTGGCGCAGCGGGGTTCCAGAAGCGGCTATGGCATGCCGAGCCGCACGATAGTCCGGATCCGAGCCTCACGTTGACGCTGGTGAGTCCCGACGGGGACGGAGGGTTTCCCGGCACGCTCACCACGACGGTGACATACACCGTGACGGCACAGAACGCGCTGCGACTGGAATACCGGGCCGTGTCCGACCGCATCACCGTGGCGAATCTGACGAACCACGCCTACTTCGCACTGCAGGGCGAAGGGCGCGGGGATATCCGGAATCAGCGGCTCGAGGTCTTCGCCGATCGCTACACGCCGGCGGCGCCGGATAACCTCCCGACCGGCGAACTGGCGCCGGTCGCCAACACGCCGCTGGATTTCCGTAAGCCGGTAAGCCTCAGTGCGGTGCTCGACTCGCCCTTCGAGCCGATCGCGTTACGCCGCGGACTGGACCTGAACTGGGTCATCACCGGACGCGCCGGCCGCCTGCGTCCCGCCGCACGCCTTACCGATCCGGACACGGGAATCGCGATGGAGGTCTCGACGACGCAGCCGGGCATGCAGATCTATACGAACAACGTCATGCGTGCGACCACCGGCAAGGGTGGGCGACAGTACGGGATGCACTCGGCGATCTGTTTCGAGACGCAACACTATCCTGATTCGCCGAATCACCCTCGCTTCCCGTCGACCGTCGTCACGCCCTCGGCGCCGCTGCACGAGATCACCGTGTATGCGTTTCGACTCGGCGCTTGACGAAGCGTCGATCTGTGTTCACCGGCTGGCCATCAGCAAAAATGCCGCGACAATGATGGCCAGGAAGGCCAGCCCCACCGTCAGCAGCGCCTGAAACCGGCGTGCGCGCGTCTCCGCAAGTCGAAGCTCGACGATGTTCGCCCACATCACCTTCTGGAGGTCGGGATCGCCGGTCACGATTGGTGCCGCCACAGCAGGTTCCGCCGTCGCGTCGAGCGGCGCGATGAAGCGGTAACCGCGTTTGGGAACGGTCTGCACGTAGAGCGAATCGTCCGCGCGGTCGCCGAGCGCGTCCCGTACCTGCTTGATCGCGAAATTCACCCCCTGCTCGAAGTCCACGAAGGTGTCACCGGGCCAGAGCGCGGTATGAATTTCCTCGCGGGTCACCAGCGCGCCCGGATTGTTCGTCAGCACACACAGCAACTTGTACGGCTGCGGCTGAATGCGAACGGCGCGATGGTTCTTGAGCAACCGCCCGGCATCGAGGTCGAGCTCGAACGACCCGAAACGCCGCACCGCGGGCTGTCTTCCCGGCTCCATTTCGAGGGTTGAGCCTACCACCTCACGGTCCGACCAATGCCACTTCGCCTGCAGCTCCTCACGCGTTCCCTCAACCACTTGGGAACAACGGATTTAGCGGCTCTGCCAGGAATCAGGATCTGCAAACCGGCAGCGCATGGCCATCGCTCGCGCGGACCCGTATAACAGCGAGACGACAGGAGGTCGCAAATGATTAAGAGAAGCGGATATCTGATGCGTGGAGTGGGAATAGCCGTCGCGATGCTCGTCAGCGCGGGTCCGGCGGCAGCGCAGACGAAAGAGGCGCGCGGCACGGTGACGTCGGTGGCGGAACGTTCGGTCACCGTCAAGGCCGGCGCCGAGGAGTTGACCTTCTTTGCCGATCACGAAACGCACCTCCAGGTGCTGCGCGAACAGAAGGACTTCGAGCAAGCCAAGGCTGGTTCTGCCTCGTTGAAGCTGAGCGATTACTTCACCGCCGGTACCGTGGTTCTGGTCCGGTATCGCGAAGAAAACGGCCGGCATCACGCCCTCGACATCGGACACGTGGGCAGCACCGGGCCTGGCGGCGGCTCAATCAGCGTGCCGGACAAGATTGCCAGCGGCAAAGTAAAGGCGGTCACCCAGTCTCAGTTGACGCTCAGCAACAACGGTCACGATTCCGTCTACGCGATCACCAAGGATACGGACGTCCGCAAGAAGGGCGCGACGGCAGCCACGAAGGCGGCCGGCGGGTCTCCCACGATTGCCACGTTCGTTCGACCGGGAGACACCGTGAGCGTCAGCTACCGGGAGACCGCGGGACACGCAACCGCTTCGGAAGTGCGCGTAAGCACCGCAAATCCCTAACAGCAGCCGCGGGCCATATCGCCGCGCGGGCGCGACGCTCCATCGTCATCGGTGGTGGCGCCGCGGCCGCGATGCGTGCCGCAAAAGCGCGATGTGAATCCGTGAAGCCGAGCGGCGTTTGCGGACCCGACGGAACGTGGCCGTCATCATCCCGCGCAGGGCGGGCTCGGGCAGACCGTGACGATGGGGCGCCTCTTCCCTGCGCTGGCGCGTCTGGCACACCGGCGATTGTCGTCTTCCCGTAGGCAGACGACCCCTCGCCAAGAAGTGTCAACCCGTGCAGTGGTGGACGCGCACGTTCTTGCTTTCCCCGTCTACATGAGCGCGAATCACGGGGTGCCACCGGACCGCCGCCGCGCGGATGCCTCCGCTGGTGCACACCTCCAGATCGTTTCGGTCGCGGACATCTTCAACCGCGGGGTCTCGCTGGACTGGTACGAATCCGTGGCCATCGTCGCCGGCCTCTGCTCAGCGCTGGGCGAGCAGTCCGCCACCGCCATGCCGCCGCTTGAACACATTCACCTCACACCGGAGGGAACGATCTCGCTCGCGGCATCAGGGGATCAGGCCGACGACGCGGTGCTGCGGTTGCTGCACGACTGCCTGAAGCTCGCCGCACAGCCGCCCGCGCTCCGTCTGTTCGTGCTCAGCGCGCTGTCGTCGGATCGGCATCGCGCTCCTGCGGCGCTCGAGCAGGCGCTCGCCTACTACGAGCGGCCAGGACGTGCCGCCATCATCCAGAGTGCCCGCGCCCGGTGTGTGGCCGCACCCGAGGCGCGAGAGTCCCGGCCCGCTGACGCGAACGGGTCATCCAGCTTCGAGGTCGACAAGGCTGCGGACGCGCGGGCCGCTGCCGCTCCGTCCACCCGTCGTCGCCGCGTGGTGGTGGCTATTGGTGTGTGCGCGGGCGCGGCAGTGGCGGCGGCAATGGTGACGCTCCTCTATTCCCATGGATGGCCAACAGGCAACATCGGCAACGTGCAGGATCTTGCCGCCTACGTCGCCGACACCGGCCGCGGCCTGGTGGACGCCGTCACGAAAACGTTGATTCCGCCCCCGGCAGCACCCCAGACGTCGGCGGTGGCTGACGCGACGTCCCCGGGCCCTGCGAAGAAGCTGAGAAGGGGACGCGCGTCCGTCACGTCCGTTTCGTCGGAACAGCCAACAGCAACCGGCGAGATCATCGCCGCGGCAGACAGCAAAGCGAGCCAGCTGGTCGCCGACGAAACGCCCGCAGCAGGTGCCAATAGCGTCGTCGACGCCGCTCTGGCGGTCTCGCCAGAGGCCGGCGCCGCGAACCCAGCTGCAGTCGTCGAAACCAACGAGGTCATGCCGCCGCGCCTGATCGATCCCGTACGGTTGCCGCGATGGGCCTACGTCGCAACCACTCCGTCGTCTCATGTGATCGAACTCACGATCTCCGAGACCGGCAAGGTGGCTCGCGTGCGACTGACCTCACCGGCGGTACGGATGACCGACATGATGATGCTGAGTGCGGCGAAGGCCTGGACGTTCGAGCCCGCGTTGCAGAACGGGCATCCTACGCCCTATACGCTGATGCTGAACGTTGCGACAACGCCCTGAGCGTCGCACATTCCGGCCTCGGAACTGTCGAAGGACCGGTCGGTTGCAACTCAGGATGCGGGCCAGGCGAGCGGCATCGAGGTTGCCTCTGGGGACGATTCTAAGATCCGGCGTCACGTCGGATCGCAAGATTTCGTCGAAGTATCGGCCGGCAACTCGGGCCGTGCGCATCAATAGATTGTTACTCTGAGTAGGCTCGAGTCACGGCTGCTCAGGGCCCGGTTGAAGCCGGGCCCCTGCACATCCGGTTATTTCTCTTCGAACAGGGACAGGTCGATGGCGTCCGCCATGGCCGCATAACCGGCATCGTTCGGGTGAACGTGATCGCCGCTGTCATACGCGGGCAGGATCCGTGCGGGATGCGTCGGGTCACGCAGGACGGCATCGAAGTCGATGACCGCGTCGAACGCCTTGCTGGTGCGAATCCACTGATTCACCGCCTGCCGCTTCGCTTCGCGTTCTGCCGTCCAGAAGCCAGGAAACGGATAACCCTCCAGCGGATTCAGCGGGCTTCCATACACCAGCAGTCCCATGGCGTGACCCCGGTCGATGATCTGCCGGTAGCCCTGGATAATGTCCGCGACGCTGACTTCCTCGGCGGGAAAACCGAATGCCCCCGGGATCAGCACGTCCGCGTTTCCTTCCAGGACGATGAGATACGCAGCCCCGGTCTGGACGAGCACGTCACGATCGAGCCGCCCGAGGGCGCTCGTGCCGACCAGATCGTGAAGCAGACGATTGCCGACCACGCCAGCGTTGACCACCGCGACGCGCGACGTCCGCGAGTTCGAGAGCAGCCGCTCAGCCAGCAAATCCGGCCAGCGCTGGTTCAGGTCCGGTGTTGAACCGAAGCCGACCGTCACCGAATCTCCCATCGCCACGACCGCCCGTGCGTTCCCGCGCACGCGGACGTCAACGCCACTGAGGAAATAGAAGTTGTGGGTTGTCGTCGCGGGTGTCAACGTGTCGACGGCGGTGAAATTACCTTGCCCCGAGATATACGTCGTCTGCAGGCCTTCCGTGTGCTCGGTCGATGCACTGACCGCGTCCGGCAGGTAGATACTCACCGCGAGGTCCCCGAGAGACGGGACCTCGAGCTGCACGACGTCGCTGAGCGCTAGCGCCCCAGCCGGAATGGTAATCGTCGGCAATCCGTTGAAGGTCAGCATCCGATCACTGCCCGCAACGATTGACGCTCCGCCGGCGCTCACGGCGACGTGCGCGGAACCGATGGCCAGACCGGCGGTACCGAACGCGTTCGAGATTCTCACCCGGACCGCCGAGCCGCCCAGCGACGTGTGGACGATTTCACGGATCGTCTGCTGCTGCAGCTGGATCGGCGCTGCTGCTTGCTGTGGGCTTGCGCTCCACGTCGCCACCCAGCGGTTGGCTGGTGCGTCCCGCGCGATTGCGGGGTGCGAAGCGAACGCGAGAAACATCAGGACCAGTAACGATTTCGCTGCACGCATGGTCTCTCCTCTGCCTGGTAAATGGCTCTACCTCCAGAGGCGGAAAGCATCGTTGAAACGACTAACAGCATGTAGAATTGGCGCATTTCGAGCTATCCGAGCGATCCGACGGCGTTGCTGCAGGCTTGGGGTCAGGGCGACCAAGCCGCCCTGAACCAGCTGCTTCCGCTCGTCCATCAGGAGCTCCGTCGCCTGGCCGCCCGTCACATGCGGCGCGAGCGGCCTGATCACACGCTCCAGGCCTCGGCCCTGGTCAACGAGGCCTACCTCCGGCTGATCGCGGTCAAGCGCGTCGAGTGGCAGAGCCGTGGTCACTTTTTCGCGATGGCGTCGCGGGTGATGAGGCGAATCCTGGTCGACGGTGCGCGAGCGAAGGACGCGCGCAAGCGGCAGGCAGGGAACGAGCAGATCCCGATTGACGAGGTGCTGGCACAGGTCGCCGCGCCGATCGTCGACTACGCCGCGCTCGATGACGCCTTGACCGCCCTCGAAGCCAACGATCCGCGTAAGTGCCGCGTAGTCGAGATGCGCTTCTTCGGCGGCATGAGCGAAGAGGAGACGGCGTTGGCGTTACGGTGCTCGCTGGGAACCATCAAACGCGACTGGCGCTTGGCAAAGGCATGGCTTGCCCGTGAGCTCGGACAGTCCTGACGCGACCCGCTCGCCAAGATGGTTGGAGATCGAGCGGCTGTACCACGAGGCGCTGGCGCTCGAGGATGCGGCGCGGCAGCCGTTTCTCCTGGCCAGGTGCGCGGGTGATGACGCGCTGCTGGGTGAGATGCAGTCGCTGCTCGCGCACGACGGGGGCGCGGCCTTTCTCGAGAACCCGGCGGTGATGGGACGCGCAACCCCCCGTCTCCCGAAGGGCACGGTGATCGGACCCTATGAGGTGGCGGAGCCGATTGGAGAGGGTGGAATGGGCGAGGTCTACCGCGCCCATGACCGGAAATTGCAGCGGGACGTCGCCATCAAGATTATCCCCGCGGCGTTCAGTGCGGACCCCGACCGGCTGGCGCGGTTCGAACGCGAAGCCCGCGTGCTCGCCGCCGTCAATCATCCTCACATCGGCGCAATCTATGGTGTGGAGGAGTTTGGCGGCGCGCTGGCGCTGGTCCTCGAGTTCGTCGAGGGCGAGACGCTGGCGGAGATGCTCGATACCGATCGCCGGTTACACGGCCAGCTGGCGATCCCCACTGTCGTCGCCCTTGCGCGGCAGCTCGCGACGGCGCTCGAGGCGGCGCACGAGCGCGGAATCGTCCACCGTGACTTGAAACCGGCGAACATCAAGATGACGCCGGAGGGCAAGATCAAGGTGCTCGACTTCGGCCTGGCGAAGGCGGGGGGCACCGAGCGACCCGTCGCCGCAGCCGATCTCTCGTCAGCGACGGACGGATTGACCGCAGGACTGATTCTGGGAACCGCGGCGTACATGAGCCCGGAGCAGGCCCGCGGACAGACGACGGATAAACGAACGGACATCTGGGCGTTCGGCTGCGTCGTCTACGAGCTGCTCAGCGGCCGCGCCGCGTTCGCCGGCGACACGATCTCCGACACGATTGCGTGTGTCATCACCGGTGAGCCGGACTGGACACTGTTGCCGGCGGCGACGCCGCCGGCCCTGCTGCAGCTGTTGAACCGGTGTCTGACGAAAGATCCATTTCACCGGCTGCGTGACATCGGCGACGCGCGAATTGCACTCGAAGCCGTCGACGACGACGCAGGCCCAGCGCCGGACAGTACGCGCCGGTCGTCGCGTCGGTTGGAGCGCCTGGCAGCCGCTGCGGTGGGAATCGCATTCCTCGCCATTGCGGTCGCGGTGTGGGGCTGGGTCCGTTCGCCGGCGTCGGCGCCGCCACATGTGGTCCGTTTTTCATTGCTGCCGCCGCCAGGCACTCGTTTTCTACACACGGTGGCCACCACGTTCCCGGCACTGTCTCCCGACGGAACACAGCTAGCGCTCCTTGCACTCGCGCCGCCGCGCTCGACCGCCATCTGGCTGCGGCCGATTGCCGGTCTCGAAGCCAGGCTCCTGCCCGGCACCGAAGGCGCATCGTCGATGTTCTGGTCGCCGGATGGGCGTGAGATCGCTTTTTTCGCCGGCGGCCAGCTGAAAAGGATCAACATCGCCGGCGGTGCCGCAATCGTGATCTGTCGCGTCCCGGCCGCACCGTCCAACGGAACGTGGAGCAGCGACGGCACCATCCTGTTCGCGTCGCTCGTCGGCGACGGCATCTTCCGCGTCTCCAGCGCCGGCGGAACCCCTGCATCAATCGTTACGCCCGACGCCAGCCGTGATGAGCAGGTCGTGTGGCCCGCGTTCCTGCCGGATGGCAAACGGTTTCTCTACCTCAGTCAACGTGCCAATTCGACCGGTTACATCATGCTGAGCGAACCCGGCCGCGTCCCGCGGCCGCTCATCGCGGCGATCTCGAACGTCCAGTGGATTGAGCCAGGCTACCTGGTGTTTGCGCAGGAGGGCGTGCTGGTCGCGCAGCGATTCGACGATGCGAGCGGGCAGATCAGTGGTCCGCCGATTCCGATCGCCGATCGCGTCGATCTGTTTCTCTCCTCGGGGCGGGCGCTGTTCACGGCGTCGCGGAGTGGAACCATCGCCTACGATTCGTTCGCGAACGTTGCCCGGCTGGCGTGGATCGATCGTCAGGGACACGAACTGGCCAGCGTTGCTGATCCCGGTGACTATCTGACCGTCCGACTGTCACGCGATGACCGCACGGCGCTGTTTCAGCGCACCAGGGCGGGTATCGGCACCTGGGATGTATACACGGCGGATCTCATACGCAGGGTGGAAACACGGGTCACGTCGGATCCTGGCAGCGAAGCGTATGCCGTGTGGATGGCTGACGACCGCGACATTCTCTTCGGCGATGGACGCAATGGCGGCACACTCAATCTGGCTCGGAAGCATTTCGACAGTGGCATCGAAGATCGATTGTTGCCCGCCGGTCCGCAGCGCCGGCCGATGGATGTTCATGGCGACACCGTCCTCTACACTGAGCGTTCGCTCGAGGGGACGCTCGATGTCTGGAAATTCGAGTTGTCGAATCCGGAGGGGCGGACGCGGTTGTTCGGATCGTCTGCGAATGAGGCCGATCCCCGCTTCTCGCCTGACGGTCGGGCGATGACCTTCACATCCGACGTGTCCGGCCGATTCGAGGTCTACGTGGCGCCGTTTCCGCCAAGCGGCGGGAAGCTGCAGGTGTCAGCGGGGATCTATCCGGGCGTCGATCTGCAGCAGGGCGCTCGTTGGAGCCGCGACGGACGCGAGTTGCTCTACGTCGCAGCGGACCGTTGGCTGATGTCCGTTCCGGTGCGCACCGGTCCGCGCATCGAGGTTGGAATTCCGTCGCCGCTTTTCGACACCGGAGCCCGTGCCTGGGAAGATTTCGCTATTAGCAGCGACGGTCAGCGGTTTCTCGCCGTGGTTCCCCAGGCATTGGCCGGTGAGCAACCGCTGACGGTCATCGTCAACTGGACCGCCGACCTCCAGCGATAACCGACGCAGCCAAACTGTGAACGATGGATTCATCCGACCGCCATCGAGCGTCAGCGCCTCATATCATGTCCCCGATTGGGCACATCATCGAGGAATGGCAGCGGCCGTCGGTCATCCTCGTCGGGTCTGACGATCGATGGCCGTACGCCGCGGATCGGTGGTGACAGATGCCGCGGGGCGCAGCGCGGGCGTCGCCATCAGCACGCGGGCGACCGGAATGAGCGCCAGATAGCACAATCCCGCGATCGACATCGTGACGTTGATCCCGAGCGCCATGCTGACCATCACTGCCACCACGGACGCCAGCACCCCGGTTGCGCCGTTGATTCCCCAGAACCACGGCGCCGGCTCGTCGTCGATGCGTTGAACCAACGTCATTCCGGTCGGGAATGCGAATCCCATCAGAAATCCGAGCGGCATGATTACCGCCAGCGACAGCAGGATGCGCGTCGAAAGGCCCTGTGCCGCGGTGGCGGCAAACATCCGGGTGAGTTGCGATTGGGCGACGAGCAGGTAGCCTGCCAGTGCCACTCCCCACACCACCATGCGCTGGCCGGTCTCGAGCCGGAATGTCCCGGACGCCAGGCTGCCGAGACCGCTCGAGAGGATCAGGCTGAAGAGGCACACGCCGAGGGCGTAGATCGGGTGGCCAAGGAAAATCCCGAAGAATTGCAGCAGCGAGATCTCGGCGAACATGAAGCCCATTCCGATGAGCGAAAAATAGATCGTTCCCGCCACGATCAGTCGACGAGCTCCGGTCTTCGCCACGCCGCGCAGCGGCAGTACGATCGTAAAGACGACAGCGATCAGCGCGATGACGAGAATGATCGTCAGCGTCATCGAGGCGAGGAGATTGCCTCGCAGCACGCCGCTGGCGAGCTCGCCGCGAGCCAGCTTCACCGCGGCGCGCGGAATGTCAGTGAAGCGCAGCTGGTTGAAGAAGAAGGGCCGCTGATCCGTCGGCACTCTCAAGTCGAGAAAGGTTGTCTGTGCCACCCGATTGAGCGACGGCAGGTCCTTCGCAACAACCATGCGGCGCAGCGTGTCAGTTTCGGGCTCGGCGTCAGGGCTGACCAGCACCTGGAATCCCAGCGCGGTAGTGACGGACTTCAGCGATGCCAGACGGGCGGGCGACAGCGGCGCCTTCGACAGTACCAGGGTCGCGATGTTGTCGGTCCGCGCCACGAAAACGTGCTGGCGCGGATCAGCCGCGCCCCGATCGATCATCGTGCCGATCGCGAGTGCGATCATTCGACCCGACTCGTCGACGTCGCCCCGGTTGTACCAGCGGCTCACCGTGAACACGCCCTGATCGGACAGCCGATCGAGAAACGTCCGCCAGCCTTCCAGCGTGTACAAGCCGTTCTCGCTGAGCGAGAACGCTCCCGCCCCGGTCGCCGCCCACGTATCGATCATGCTCATCTGAATGAGATCGAAGGTTTCGCGCGCTGCGGCAAACCAGCTGCGGGCGTCGTCAACGTGGAGTCGGAGGTTGGGAACACGGTTCAGGTTGGAATGCGAGGCGTAGAAACCGTCCCTGGTGAGCAGGTCGATGAAGATGGGATTCAGCTCGACCCCGGTGATATCCCGCACACCAAACAGATGCGCCGACATCAGATCGCGACCGCCGCCGACGCCGATCACGGCCGACTTGGTGATGCCGGGGAGGTAGTACGCCAGGTTGACGAGGTCATAGCGGAGGTAATCGATCGATCGGTCGGTTCCGTCATAGTGCGGCATCGGCGTGCCGGCGGCTCCGTCGATGTTGAGCCAGCCCTGCGGCACGGGCGTGGTCGGCGTGGCCACCGGCGACGGTCCCCACAGGTACGGCGGCGACGTGATCGGACGATATGCCACGATCCGCGAATACGAATTCCATCGTTCCGTACGTGTGAGCCAGCGGTCCTCGACTTGATCCTTGACCATCACCGGCTTCAGTCCCACGGGACTCAACAGGTTGACCGCCACCAGCCCGGACAGGATCAGGGTGACGACCAGCGGCCGGCGCCAGCGGCTGCGCTGCGTCAACGTGTGGAACTCTGGTCCGGTCGCCGACCTGGCGAAGGCGGCGGCAGCGACCGCCGAAAGCGCGCCGGCGATCAGAATGGCTGACGGTCCGTCGACGATGTCGAGAATGCCGACCACGGCGGCGCATCCCAGCGCCGCGCCCAGCAGGTCCACCGCGTAGACCTGGCTGATCGGGAAAGGGGTTCGCGTCAGGGCGACGCTCACTGTGATTCCGGCGAACACGTACGGGACCGTCATGGCCGCCATCAACAGGCCACCCGCGAAGACTGAAGTGACCGTCGGCGTGAGCGCGGTGATCAGGCTGAACTGCACCATCATCGAGATGGGCATCGCAATCGCGGCGAGGAGGGCGGAATCAGACAGCGTGGTCGCGAGACGGCCTGACGTGAGCCGGGCCCGGTTGAAGTAGACCCAGACCGCGCCCGCCGTCATCCCCAGCATCGCCACGCTGATGGCGAAGAACGCGAGGTAATACCAGGCGATGACCGAGAGGATCCGCGTCTGGACCGTCTGGAACACCAGCACGGCAAACGTCAGCAGGAACACGCCAAGCAAGAGCGGATTACGACGCGGCATCGACGACCATCACAGGGCACACGAACATACTCACGAATGATAGCTGCAAGCGTTCAACGCCTCGTGCTGGCCCGCGGCTGCTCGGCGACGAACTCTACCGATGTGGGATTCCGAACCCGCGGGCCGGACGGATAATCGAGGTCATGCGGATACCGCACCTCTGTGACGCTGCGCTGACGTCCGTCGTGATCGGGTTGTCGCTGCTGTTGACCGCTTCAACGGTGGCAGCGCAGAACGACGTTGCCCAGGCCTTCAGGCTGGATAACAGCGGGCGCCGGGACGAAGCGATCGCGCTGTATCGTCAGGTGCTCGCGCGAGATTCCCGATCGTACGAAGCCCACTACGGCATCGCGCGAGCGCTCGACCTGAAAGGCAATTACACAGAAGCGCGCGACCACTTTGCCAGGGCGATCGAGCTGGCCCCGGACGACGGTTCGCGCGACCAGGCGTTACGGATGATGGGGGTGTCGTGGACGTTTGTCGGCGACGGCAAGCAGGCGGTGCCATTCTTCAAACGCGTATTTGATCGGCGTCTCAATGCCGCCGATTTTCCGGGTGCCGCCGAGGAGGCCAACGAAATCGGTCGCGTCCTGCTCGAGCTCGGCGACATCAACGGCGCCCAGCAGTGGTATCGGACCGGGTTCGAGACGTCACAGCGGGTGGCGAAACAGTCAGCGAGTGCTCGGGACCTCGCCACCCTGAGGTGGGCTCACGCGCAGGCACGAATCGCGATCCGCCGTGGTAATGCTCCCGAGGCACGAAAGCAGACGGCCGTCGTGAAATCGCTTCTCGACAAGGGCACGAATGCCGACCAGCAGATCCAGTACCCATATCTGACCGGCTACGTTGCCTTCTACGCGAAGGATTACAAGCGGGCCGTAGCCGAGTTGCAGCAGGCGGATCCGGAGGACCCGTTCATCCTGCTCCTCACGGCGGAAGCATACGAGCATCTCGGTGACCTATCGCGGGCGCGCGAGTACTACCGCAAGGTGCTCTTGTCGAACTCCCACGCCATCACCAATGCGTTTGCACGCCCGGTCGCGGCGCGAAAGCTGCCGCCATCGTAGGGCGGGGCTTTAGCGCCGCCTCGTCGTGGCTTTCGCCCCACCGCGCGTGGCCCGGCCTCGTCTTGTCACGGGACACGAATCGACAACGACACCATCGTGTCGCCCCAATGGAGCCGCAGCGTCGCATCCTTGCCCTCGACCGTCGGGAAGTAGAACGTCAGCGCCTCCATATGCGGTCCCGGCTCGGGCCGAACGTCAAGGCGTAACGCGTCTTGCGCTTCGCCCGGGTACGGCGTGTGATAGACATCCGCTGCCTTGCTGAAAATCATCGTCCACGTGTCCGGCACGCGGAATCGCCCAGAGGCTGTACTTCCCGGCTGGGAGTCGAGCGGCGTTGATTTGCACATCACGACTGAGCGCAATCGCCGTGGCCTGATCGGCGCCTGGATTCCACACCTCGTTGTAGGGGACGAGTGCTCCGAACAAGGCACGGCCGCGCGCCACCGGCCGGCTGTAGGTGATGGTGATGTCCGTGTTCGCGACGCGCTGCGACACCGCGGCGGCCTGGCTCTTGGGGACCTGGTCCAGCGGCAGGACTTCGCTTGATGCTGCTGGCGCCGCTGCGGTGCTCTTGACTGGATCGGCGGTTGGCCTGCGGTCCTGCGCGGGGTCGCGGTGGCAGGCGGAGGCGATGGTCACGAGGGCAACAATGGCCGCGATTCGCATGGTTGTGGGAAGGGACGCGTGCGGTGCGCCTGCGTCAGGCGGCGGAGCGGGGTCCGCAATAGCAGACCCGCGCTTGTCGTTGCATGCGCCCCTCGTGCGCCGCTGGTTCGTCGATGCGGTCAGACATCCAGGATCGCAAAGCACTGCTCGAGGCTCTTGATCGGATCACGTCCCGGCATCGGATTCCACTCGTGCGCGACATATCCGGTGTAGCCGGAGGTGGCGATGACGTTGGCGATGAACCGCCAGTTGACTTCCTGGGTGTCGTCGATCTCGCCGCGGGTCGGCACGCCCGCCACGTGCATGTGGCAGATGTAGTCCAGATTGTCCAGCATGTTGCGGGTCAGATCGCCTTCCATGATCTGCACGTGGTACATGTCGTAGAGGATCTTGAAGCGCGGCGACTTCACGCGCTTGCAGACATCGAGTCCCCAGGCCAGACGGTCGAACGCCATATCGGTCCTGGCGTCGCCCACCACCTTTGAATTCGTGATCTCGAGACAGATGTTGACGTTCTTCTGCTCGGCATAGTCCTTCAGCCGGCTGAAGATGGCCACGGTGTTGTCGGCGGCTTCGGCCGGCGACATTCCGCGTTTTTCTCCGGCGAAGCCGATCAGGTTGGCGCATCCTGCCGCCACACACGCATCAATGCCGGCGTGGCAGGCTGCCTCCTGCGCGTCGTGGAGCTCCTTGCGCATGAAACCGTTCTGCATCGTCGTCCCGGTCCCGGTCATCATCGTGGGCGTGAGGCCAAACTGCTTCATCACCGGGACCTGCTGGGCCGACGGGATGTCGATGCCTTTGAAGCCGATGCGCTGCAGAATCTTGCACTTGTCTTCGAAGGAATTGTCGACGCCCCGCCAGACCGAGTTCATCACGCTCTGTTTGATCTTCTGGCGCGGCTTCGGGGGCGGCGCGGGATAGGGAGGCCCGGCGGGCGCAGCGCCCTGGCCGCGCTGACCTGCACGCGCCGGGACCGGAGCGGCATCCATGAACGCCGTGGCGAGCGGGGCCGCCGCCACCCCGCGGAGGAAGTCTCGTCGTTTCATGCCGCGAACTATATCAGTGGCCCGACTCTCCGCTGAGCCCGACCCAAGAAGGCCGAGCGGGACCAGGAGCCGTTGGTGGGGCGAGCCTGTAGGGTTCAGGCCGGCGGTACGCCGCAGCGTTCCCGTTCCTGCCCGGATGGAGCGATCCCCCCTTGCGTCCGAAACAGTTCTTATGAAAGCACGTTCGGGTCGAATCGCGTGGGCGGGCGCAGTGTTGTCGTTGACGATGGCGGTCCCGGTATTCGCGCAAAGCCCCAAACTGAAGGGGATCACAGCAGTACAGCTGATCGCAGAAGACATGGATGAGACGGATTCAGCCTGCGGGCTCACGGATGCGGCCTTCAAGAGTGCCGTGGCCGAGCCCATACTGAACGGGAAGATCCGCGTCGTGCCCGAAGGAGCGGCGGATGTCTACCTGTATGTTCGAACCAGTTCCCTGTACTTCGACTCCACCGACGTGTGTGTGACGTCGTGGGCAGTTGATCTTCGAGGGTTCGTGGAATGGCAGGCGGAACCGTCGGTGGAAGCGAGCACGGCGCCGGCGATCCTCCAGTCGAAGGGCGGGCTCCTGTCGTCTTCGCGTTCCGTTCATTCGAGTCGAGTCAACGAGGCGGCACGCGACGCAGCAAAAGAGATCGTACAGGCGATCAAGCTGGCAAACCAATAGAGCCGAACACCGATCCCGCCGACTTCGGAACAGGAGACATTCGTCTCATGCCACCAAGAGGGCGCAGGCTGCCCGGCGTCGCCGTGCCGTCATGCGCGTCACCTTGGCGTCGCCGTTAGCCTGAGCCCGTCCGCCTGCCGAGAGACGATACGCGCGCGCCTCACCGGCGCCGTGTCGATGAACGAACCCTCACGCCGAACGCTTTGGGTTGCCGGTGCCACGCTCCTACAATCCCCGCATGCACGACGACCAGTACCCGTCCCAGCTGCTGCGTCAGCGTCTACACGAGATCATCTTCGAGGCCGACACGCCGGCGGGACGCCGCTTCGACAACGCGCTGCTCGTGTGTGTGGTCGCGAGCGTCGTCGTCGTGATGCTCGAGAGCGTGGCCGACGTGAAGGCGCAGTATGGGCAGGCCCTGCTCGCGCTCGAATGGATCTTTACCGGGATTTTCACCGTCGAGTACGCGCTGCGTCTCTACTGCGTGCGCCGGCCGCTGCGTTACGCGACCAGTTTCTTCGGTCTCGTCGACCTGCTGGCCGTCCTGCCGACGTACCTCAGTCCGATGCTGCCCGGTGCGCAGAGCCTGCTGGTGATTCGCGTGCTGCGCATGCTCAGGGTGTTCCGCGTCCTCAAGCTCGCCGAGTACCTCACCGAATCGCGAGAACTGTGGAGTGCGTTACGCAGCAGCCGCCGCAAGATCTTCGTCTTCCTGTTCACGGTCACGATGATCATCGTGATCGTCGGCGCAATGATGTATCTCGTCGAGGGCCCGGAGCACGGTTTCACCAGTATTCCGATCAGCGTCTATTGGGCAGTCGTCACGCTGACGACGGTCGGCTACGGGGACATCTCCCCTCAGACTCCGTTCGGCCGCTTCCTCGCCATGCTGGTGATGCTGATGGGCTATGGAATCATTGCGGTCCCGACCGGTATCGTCACCGCCGAGATGTCGCGCCGGGTACACGGCCCGGTCTCGACCCAGTCCTGCCCGGCGTGCAGCGCGGAAGACCACGACCACGACGCGGTGTTCTGCCGCAGGTGCGGCGCGAAACTCTGATGAGTGAGGCGAGCAACTGTGTGCTCGCCCTTCAACGGCCCGCGCCGTAGCCGATTCAGCATAGCTGCCAGGCCTGCGCCTGGACGACCCTCGGCGCTGTCGTCTTCGCGGACGTCGGTTACAAGTCGGTCATTGCCTGACCAAGGTGTCATGAGCGCCAGCACCGGACCCACAATTCGAGCGACTGCTGACCACGTGCCGGCTGCGACTCCCTCGCACACTGAACATGAGATGCGTGGCGGCTCCGGCGCAGAGGCGTGGCTGTGAGCGAGGTCGCCCGAGGGGCGATGGCGACATGGCGTTCCAATTTGCTGAGCGTGCTCACGGCGTTCAATCGCCACCAGGTCTGGAAGATCCTGACCGCTATCGTGGTGATCTGGATCGTTTGCGGCACAGCACTTTACTTCGCGGAGCGTGGCACGAATGAAGCGTACGCGACGTGGCGCGAGTCCCTCTGGAACGTCTGGGTCACCCTCTTCAGCGGCCTCAACAACGCGCCGACTTCTCGTGCGGGGCGGCTCATCGTGTCGGCCGTGCTTGTTGTCGGGGTTGCATTCGCCGGTCTGTTCACCGCCAGCGTGGCGTCGATCCTGGTCGAACGCGCACTAAGGAGTCGTGAGGTGACGAATCTTGAAATGTCCGGCCATCTGGTGCTGTGCAACTGGTCGCCACGAGCACTGGACTGGATACGCGAAGTACACAGCGGTATCGTCGACGACAAGCGGCCAGTCGTGATTGTTCACGACAGACCCGACGACGTCGCGCTGCCCGACAAACAGGATGACGCCGCCTTCAACGACGTCTACATCGTCAAAGGTGACCCGGCCAACGAAGTAATCCTGCGCCGCGCCAAGGTCCCGCAGGCGCATTCCGTCGTCATCCTCTCGGACGAGACCCAGGACCAGCACGCCGACGGAAAGACCATCGTGTGCTGCATCGCCGTCAAGAACGCGTGCGTGGGAGAGCGCCAGCCGAACATCGTGGCCGAGTGCCAGGATCCGAAATACCGGTCGCACATGCGCAAGGCGGGCGCCGACGAAGTCATTTCGGCCGCTGACTTCGGATTGCGGCTGATGGCGCGTGCGTCGCTCTTTCATGGGATGACGCGCGTGTATCAGGAGCTGCTGTCGGTCCGGCGCGACGCCAACGAGATGTACCTGGTGCCGGTGCCCGCCCAACTCGTCGGGCTGGATTTCGTGGCCGCCGCAAACGTGTTCCTGCCCGATCGCACGAACATGAAGGCGTGCCTTCTCATCGGGCTCTATCGCAGCGACAAGATGATGCTCAACCCGGTTGACGGGGAGGCGGGACCGTTGCAGGAAGGCGATCAGCTGATCCTGCTCAGCCAGACGGTGCCGGATCTCTCGCGGCTGCGCCCGCCCGCCGTCGCATAGCGCCGGAGTCCAACCCGTGTCGCGAGTCCGGCGCCGGAAACACGTGCCGGGCCGGCGAGCGCCGTTCGGCGCACGGAGGTCCGGCGCTTTGGCGGGCTCAACGGGAACCGGCGCGTGTCTTTCACGCCAAGGGTCGATGCGGTCAGCGTCACGAACGCGAGTTACCGCTCGCGCGTCAACGTGCTGGGGTCGCCTCGTAGGCCAGCGCGATCTTGACCAGGTCGTTGCGAACCGGTGCCCACGCGGCATTCGCTGCCGTGTCCGGCGGGAGCTTCAACGTCGTGGCGATCATGGCGGCATTCGCCTTCATCAGAGCGTCAGCCTCCGATTCGCCCTTCTGCTTCTTCTCCAGCGCCGAGCTCAGTGCCTTCGCACTCGTCTTCATGGCGTCGACGTTCTGAATCGCGCTCTGACGGTTCTCAGGGGTGAGGCTCGTATTTGCGGTCAGCGCACTCGCGTAGGCTTTCTGAAACGCGTCCATGTTCTTGTCGACGGTGGCTGCCGTGGTCGCGAGCTCGGCGTCGTTGACGCGTCTCGCCTGATCGCTGCCGCCCTGCTGGACGATACCGAGCAGCGTCGTGTTGTACGCCGCCGCCAGCCGGCGGAAATCGGCGGCCAGCGGTGTCCACTGCTGCGATCCCCGGAACCCGGGCGGCTGCGAGGATGCCCAGGTGTCAAGCCGCGAGGCGAACTGCAGGAGCGAGATGACTTCACTGCTGGCCGAGTAGTCCGAGTCGAACCTCTCCCGGGTTCGCTTTACCTGGTCCTGCAGGTCGTCGAAGAATTCGTTCGTCTTGATCTCGCCGCGCTGCGTCTTGATGGTGCTGTTCTTCAGCGTATCGTCCAGGCTTCCTTCGAAAGCCGAGCGCTTGTTCTCGATGCTCTCGAGCAACGCCTTGACTTCCTGATCTGACAGGCGTGCGGCTGCACTTGCTAGCAGGGGTGTCGCGACGAGACTCAGTGCAGCAAATGCACAAATTAACAGTTTCCGGTTTGTCATAAGGGACCTCACGCGTGTTGCTGATCTCTGAAAGGGGGACTTCCTGCTGCGGTGCTGCAAGTACCGTGCGGTCAACGATATCGGCGCACGTCGCGGGAACGTGGGACGGAAGCGCCTGATCACGGCCTGTCGTCGCTGCGCTCACGGTATTAAGCGGCGGCCGTTCGTCAGCGCATGGCCGCTGTGCCCCGCGGGCTGCGGCAGTGGCAGGCGCGCTTCTCGTGGACGGATGCCGAAGCGGTGCAGCGCTCGGTACATGTCTTGCCACTTCGGAGTCGTCCACACGCTGATCCGCAGGTTTTCTCAAGTAGCCATGCGCGAGCTGACGTCTGCCCGGCGGCGCATCACAACATGTCGTGGCCGCTCTTCAAGGTACCGAGGGCATCACGACCTACCCGTGGCCGCACGGATCCTGAACCGGCCTTTGAATGCGCTTTCCGTCCTGTCCGGAGATAAACGATGACCATCACCAGATTCCTGGCCGCAACGTGCTCCGTCCTCGCGCTCGCCGGGTGCGGGACTTCCCAGTCGTCGCCGCCGGCTGAAAGTAAGCCCGCTGATGTGACGGCGGCCAGTCCCCCGGCGCCGGCCACCGAGGCGGCACCACCCATCAATGAGGACGTGTCGAAGACTCCATCGTCCGTCGACACGGCGCCCATCGAGACCGCCGGTGTCGACGTCGTGGCCGGCCCGGAAATACTGAGCATCACCAGCGTCAGCAGCCCGCCCCGTCCGCTCGCCACCGCGACCGAGCGTTTGACCGATCAGGAGATCAAGGCGCTGCTCGATCGGATCGAGGACCGGCGGGCGGCGTTCGAAGCCGCTCTCGACGACACACTCAAGAATTCGACCATCAAGAGCCAACGCGGTGACGTCAACACCAACGAGTTCTTCGACGATCTGCAGGACCAAGTGAAGCGAACCCGGGAAAGGTTCGCATCGAACTACTCGGCGAGCAGCGAGGTGCTGTCGCTGCTCCAGTTCGCCGCGCGGCTCGATGCATGGGCATCCAGGCAACCAGCCGGTTTCCGCGGGTCCAAGGAGTGGGGCGCGCTCGCAGCGGAGTTCCGGCGCCTCTCGGCCGCGTACAACTCCGCTCTGCTCCGGCCCGGACAGGTCGCCCTGGGCGCCCGAGCCAGACGCCTGAACGACGCCGAGCTCGCGACGGCCGTCGCCAACGTCGGCAAGAACATGGACGCGCTTCCGGGCCGCCTACGACAGCGCGCTGAACGCCAACACGAGCCTCACACCGGCGAGCCGTCAGACCGCGATTCAGAACGTCGATGCGATGAAGACCAGCGCGCGCGCGCTCCAGACCGCGCTCGAGAAAAAGCAGAAGGGCGTCGCGGAGGCGAACGCCCTGTTCAAGGGAACCGGGACCCTGATCGACGCGACGCTCAAGCTCCCGCCGGATTCGCCGACGGCGGCGTCGTGGGCACCGGTTCGCGAGGATCTGGCCAAGGTCGCATTGGCCTACGAGGTCCTCGTCGCCGGCGCCGAAACAGCAAACGCGAGCTATGCCAGCGGCTCGACACGCCCGCTGGCGGTGGCAACCGACCGCCTGACGGATCAGGAAGTCCAGGCGCTCCTCGGCCGTATCGAGAACGAGCGCTCGGCGTTTGAAGCGTCGCTCGATGACAAACTGAAGAACGCGACCATCAGGGCTCCACGCGGTGAAGTCAAGACGAACGAGTTTTTCGACGATTTACAGGATCAGGTGCAGCGTACTCGTGAGCGGTTCTCGTCGAAATACTCGGCCAGCTCCGAGGTGCTGTCGCTGCTCCAGCTAGCCGCGCGGCTCGACACCTGGGCATCCGCGCAACCAGCCGGCTTCCGCGGATCCAAGGAGTGGGGCGTGCTCGCGGCCGACTTCCGGCGCCTTGCGGCGGCCTACAACACCGCGCTGCTCAGTCCCGGACAGCCGGCGCAGGGGGAACAGGCCAGACGGCTCAACGACGCCGAACTCGTGAGCGCCGTCGCCAATGTGGAAAAGCACATGGATGCCTTCCGTACCGCCTACGACGGCGCGCTGAACGCCAACACGAGCCTCACACCGGCGAGCCGTCAGACTGCGATTCAGAACGTCGACGCGATGAAGACCAGCGCGCGCGCGCTCCAGACCGCGCTCGAGAAGAAGCAGAAGGGCGTCGCGGAGGCGAACGCACTGTTGAAGGGGAGCGGCGCCATGATCGACGCGACGCTCAAGCTGCCATCGAACTCCTCGGCGGCTGCGGCATGGACGCCGGTTCGCGAGGAGCTGTCAAAAGTCGCGTTGGCCTATGAGGTCGCCGTGTCGCGTTGACAACGAGCGGGTCACTGGAGCTGACCGCCCGGCAGCCGCTTATTGATCGAGCGGTTGATACGACACCAGCCTCCACTGACCCGCTTCTGCGATCTCGCGGACGAGAGATCCGGCGGCTCGGCCGGTCGATATCAGACTACGCGACGGCGTGACCGTCCGGGTCCGTCGAAGTGAGCGGTCTCACCAAGCGCGACGGCTGTATTCAGGCGCTCGTCGGCCGTGCATGATGCCGGTGCGTCGCCCTTGGGGCCGGCGGCATGGGCCAGGTCTACCGCGCCCGTGACGTCAGGCTTGGCCGCGAGGTCGCGATCAAGATCCTGCCGGAGACCTTCAGTCGCGATCCCCAGCGCCGCGCCCGCTTCGACCGTGAAGCGCGCCTGCTCGCGGCCCTGAATCATCCGCACATCGCGGCGATCTACGGCGTCGAGGACAGCGACGGCATTCCGGCGCTCGTATTGGAATTCGTCGAGGGCGACACGCTCGCGGAGCGGATCGCCCGCGGCCCACTGCTCATCGAGGAAGCGCTGCATGTCGCGGCGCAGATCGCCGAGGCGCTCGACGCCGCCACGAGAAGGGCATCGTCCATCGGGATCTCAAACCAGCCAACATCAAGATCGCGCCCGACGGCATCGTCAAGGTGCTCGACTTCGGGTTGGCCAAGGCGACGCTGGCTGGGGATCCAGAGGTCAATCTGACCCATTCGCCGACCGTGACCATAGGCGGCACTGGCGATGGCGTGATTCTCGGGACCGCGGCGTACATGAGCCCGGAGCAGGCGCGCGGCCGGCCGACCGACAAGCGGACCGACGTCTGGGCGTTCGGCTGTGTGCTCTACGAGATGCTGACGGGGCGTCCTGCGTTCGGCGGCGAGACGCTGTCGGACACGATCGCCGCGATCCTCGGTCAGGAGCCTGACTGGTCGGCGCTGCCGGCGGCGACACCGGCCGCGGTTCGACGGCTGCTGCGGCGATGCCTCGAGCGCGACGTCAAGCGCCGGCTGCGCGACATCGGCGACGCCCGCACCGATCTCGACGACGTTGTGAGTGACAGCGGCGCAACGACTCCGGCGACGCCAGTTGCCGAGACTGCGCCGGATTCGCAGAACAGTGCGTCGTTCGCGGGGCGGCGTCGCGGCCTGATTCGTGCTCGGATCGGCGTCATGGCGATAGCCGTCGCTGCGTACGTATTCGCGCCGCGTCAGGCCACACCTGAAAGGGTGCGGCGAAACGAAATCACGGCGCCCCGGGCGCATGCGTTCGCGTCGCTCATGGAGGGAGGACCCGTCGCGCTGTCGCCCGATGGTCGCCAGGTTGCGTTCGTCGCGGCTGGAACCAACGGACGATCGTTGTGGGTCCGATCGGTAGACGCGTTCGATGCGCGCGAGCTGACCGGTACCGAGGGCGCGGCGGCGCCGTTCTGGTCGCCGCTCAGCGACGCCATCGCCTTTGTGGCGGATGGCAAGCTGAAGACCGTCACCCTGTCCGGTGGCGTGCCGCAGGAACTGGCCAGCGGGGTCAGCTTCTCCTCGCAGGGTGCCATGCCAGGCACCTGGAATCGCGACGGGATGCTGGCCTACTCCCGTATCAGCGAGATGTGGATGGTGTCGTCGAAGGGAGGGGAATCGACCCGGCTCACGACGCGCAATGCGGCCGCTCTGGACGAGAACCACTACGGCCTCGTCTTCCTTCCAGATGGCCGCCACTATCTCATGCTGGTGCGTGGGGGAGTCGAGTTGCGCCTCGAAGTGGTCATCGGCGAGGTGGGCTCGAGTGCGCGCACGACGTTGCTGCGCGACATCACGAGCGCGCAGTACGCGCCCGGGCGGAACAGTCGATCGGGTCATGTGCTCTTCGTCCGTGACGGCAAGCTGATCGCGCGACCGTTCGACGCGGCGACGTTGCAGTTGACCGGCTCTGAAGTGACGCTGGCGCAGGACGTGGCCGTGACGCTGGGTGGAGGGGTGGCCGACTTTTCCGTTTCGACCACCGGTGTCGTGGCCTACCGTCTTGCGGCGGGCAGTCCGCAGCAGGACATGGCGTGGTACGACCGGAACGGGGCGCTGGTGGGGACGCTCGGGGATCGTCGCGGCAACCCGCGGAACAATGTTCGGATCTCCCCCAGCGGCAAGCGCATCGCATTCACGCGGCAGGGACCGACGACGCCCGAAGTGTGGATCGGGGATACAGCGTCTGGCTACATCCAGCAGTTGACGCCCAATGGCCGTTCGCCGGTCTGGTCGCCGGACGAATCAGAGATCGCGCTCATCCGGCAGGACGACAAGACAAGCAGCGACGAACGGACCTACACGATCTACCGGAAGAGGATTGACGACGGAACGGAGGTCAAGGTCTGGAGCAGGGCCGGTCTTTTTGCGATCAACGACTGGTCCGGCGATGGTCGAAGCCTGCTGTTGACGCTGGCTGCCGCGCCAGGATCGGAGTCGAGAATCGAGGGGTGGCTCCTGAAAGACATTGATGCAAGTGCCGTGACTCCTATGCCAGTGAAGCTCGAGACGCGCAGCGGTCATTCCGTGTTCGTACCATCACCACCAGCGCCGAAGTGGATCACCAGCGACGGATTGTTGGTGGAATCACTGCCCGGAACGAGGCCTGGTCAGTGGCTATTGGTCGAGCGGCTGATACGACACCAGCTTCCATTGACCCGCTTCCCGGGTCCAGAGCAGCCCGAGTGTGCCGCCGCCGGGCCTCCTGAATTGCAGCACCACGCCGAAGTATTCGGTTCCGGCCGGTGAGGCTGTCGCTGGTCCGCACAGATACGTGCGGGCCAACGTTTCGGGCAGCGGCGTCACCAGGAACTCCCGCTTGAATGCATGATCGACGACGACGCGCTGCGGATCCCGCGGTGTGAATGCGACGATGGCACGCGGTCAGGTTGGGGACGGGACCGACCTTGCCCGCCGAATACTCCATCAGCTTCCGGAGCTCACGTCGTGCCGCGGCCGCGTCGAGCGGTTTGTTGCTGCCGGTGTCCTCCAGGTTCAGACACGCGTAGGCGCGTGGGGACAGAAATGCGAGCGCCTGCTCGTACTCGTGCCGCACCAGCCAGTCGGTGAGGAACTCCTGCGCCGCATCTTCGAGGCGCTCCGGCGCGGCGCCCAGCGGCCGATCGGGAGGCAGCGGCGTTGGCATCGCGTCCGGCCGCTCGCTGTTGATCACGTCTCCGGAATTGCCCGTGGATTCGTCGACACGTCCGAAGACCTGCTGCCACCAGGGGATGAGCCCCTGCCATCGGTTGTTGTGACGCTTGGCGTTATCGCCCATGCGGACGTCCGAGTTGGCGGAGGTCAGGTGCCCGTTGAACAGCCCCTGCGGCGCCTTTCTCGATCGGTAGTCCACGTCGATATCACCGCGCAGCCCGTCATCCGACATCGAGATCTGGATGCTCGGCTCCTTGCCGGCCTGCCGGTACGAGTGCGGGTAGCCGGCGTGATAGACCGTGTTGTCGTGATCGCGGAAGAACTCGCGGCTCTTCTCCAGCACCTCCCGGGTATCAGGCTTCAACGTGACGTAGACGCGGAACTCCTGATCGCCCCCGAGTCCAGGAGTCTGACCCGAGATGCGTTCGACGGAGACGATGCGATCGAGCGCGATCCCCATGTCCGCGCCCTGCTTGTCCGTCAGCTGAGAACGCAGCAGCGCATGGGTCACGGAGTAGTAGGTGGTCTGCTCGGAGACACTCAGGCGATTGAACCCCTCTTCCGGCGAGTAGCGGCTGCCTCGCGCGGCGTTGTAGCTGTCGATGTACGTCTGGAACAAGCGTCTGCTGAGCGGGAGCGAGATCCTCGTAGAGCCGGCGATCGATTCGCGGCATGACCATCGGCGGAGCAATGACCTTGCCCGGCCACGTCGCGATCGATGCCGACGATGTCGAACCCGGTGGCGCCGTGGCGCACGTAGATCGTGACGCTCATTGCCGGATCGCCGGCGTGCACGCGCGCCGCTGCGTACGATCCAGCGGGCAGACCCTGCACGGCGGCAGGCAGATCGGCGCCGGTCCCGAGCTTGGCCAGCAGGCTGTCCTTGGCGTTGTCGAATGCGAACCACTCGATCGTGAACGTCCGTGCCGGGGATAGTCGATAGACCACGCCGAGATCGTCGAACTGCAGCGTGGTGCCGCTCACGCGGAATCGATCGAGCGGCAGGACGCGCGACAAGTACGTTCGTCCGATCCGATTGCGGCGTTCGATCAGGGTCGCGGTGATCCAGTCCTCAGCCGGCCGGCTGTATTCTCCGGTCTGTACGATGGCGCGGATCTCCTCGTCGGTGAACGCCATCACCTGCTTCGCCGCCCAGAACGTATCGTCGGGCAGCCGGTTCTCGAATGCCGTAATCGGGTCGTTGCTGGTCCACGTGTCAGCATCAAAGGTCTGGCTGCCGAACGTACCCACCTCGGGAAGGTCGGGGTACTCTTCTTTCATCCACGCCGGTGTCACGACGCCGAAGCCGAGGATGTTGCTGCGCGCCTTGTCGCGCCCCGCCAGGAACGGTTCATGCCCTTCCCACACCAGCTTCGGCCCCTTCACCCATCCGCTGCCCAGGGATCGGGTGAAGTCGACGATGTAGTGACGGATCCTGGCGACGCCATCAACCGGCGTCAGGATGTCGTGCGTGTCGACGGCGCGCGCGCCGCTGTTATTGAGCCAGGCCGAAAAGACGTACAGGCCGCGAAGATCACGGCGGTGCTCGTGGGGCACGGTGTCGTTGGGGTCGTCGCTCCTCGTGCCCCAGTACCTGGTACGGGCCCAGGAGTGCTTCGCGACTCTCCGGGAGGCGCGTGGCCACCGCGCGATATCTCTTGTCGTCGCCAGTGGCGACCGTGCGCAGGAACGCGTCGATGTCATCGCCGACCAGTCGCCGCGGGCGGCCGGCGCTGGAGACGGTCTGTCCTTCGGCATTCGCCACGAGGCGCGAGCGCTCGAATCGGACGAGGTAGTTCTCGGGCACGTGATAGCCGAGCGCGTAGAGGAAGCGCGCCGTGACCATGTTCGCGCCGGTGGCCATGCCCGCGAAGCCAACCGGATCGAAGCGCAGGAGATACAGGTCGCGCTTGCCGTCGGCGACGAGCAGCCCAGGATTGACCCCAAACGGCTTGACCACCAATACCTGCCAGGAACCCTGAGCGTCCGGGGGGCGATCATCTCTCGGACCCCGCTTCAGTTCCGCGATCGTCATCCGTTGCGGCGTCTGCCGATTCACGTACCACTCACCGTCCATGACGTCGCCGAGCGTGTTGACGCCTTGCGCCGGGATCACGCCAGTCGCCGGGTGGTGCTGGCCGCGCGTCTTGACCGAGTTGTTGATCGCCTCGAGGATGGCGCTGAGCGCGCGCGGCTCGATCCCTGCGACCGGGAGCGGAACCGGCTCGCGCGCAAGCGGATCGTCCGGATAGAAGCGGGGTGCCTGCGCCCGCAGGGTCGTCCCCAACGCCGCGGTCAGGACCGCCACCGCCAGCGCGTGGTGCAGACAGCGCGCGTCACCACCACCTCGGGCCGTAGATGTCGCTGAACGTCCAGGCCACTCGGAATCCTTCCGGCGAACCGGCGAAATCGATCCGGTTGACAACGGCGGCACCGAGCCGGACTCGGAAACCCACGCCGCCGCTGTAGTGCAGCGATCCGGGATGGACGTCGCGCTTGAGCGGCACGACCTTACCGCCATCAACGAATGCCGCCATATCGAGCAGGCTCGACACGTGCCAGCGATGCTCGGCGCTCAGCAGGAAGGAGTGGGCATCGCGGAAGCGATATCCCCCGAATCCCCGCAGGTCGTCATTGCCACCGAGCGCCGGCTGCAGGTACAGCGGCACTTCGTTGTCACCCTTGGGGTAGGAAAGGACCGCCGCGGCGCGGATCGCGACGACGCGGCTCCGGTTGAAGTAGGGCACATACTGCTGGAACTCGAACTCCGACTGCCGAAAGGCGAACGTCCTCCGGCCGACGTCCCAGTACTCCCGGTATCGGACCCCGAACAGGTGACCGCTCCTCGGACCGGTCAGCGAATCACGCGAATCGACGTACGCGAACACGCCGATGCGCGTGTAATGCGTGTCCGCTTCGAACCCGGGCAGTGAATCGGCAGGGAAGTGCTCCTCGATCGGCGGAAGATCTTCGCTGCCGGGACCGGTGTGTGGATGCAGGTAGCCGCCGGTGGCGCCGAGGCGCAGCCAGTGGCCCGGCTGAAACGTGGCGCTGAAGTCGGTCGTGAAATCGTCGTAGCTGTAGCTGGTCTTGTTGTCCTGCGACGACTGGTTGCCAAAGCCGTAGTAATCGATGTGCGGCGAGTGCTCGAACTTGGTGTACCACCGCAGCGAGGTGCGCTCGCTGCGAAGACCCTGAAAATCGAGATCGAAGTCGAACATGTAGCCGTATTGCAGCGTGCCGCGCGCCGTCGCCCGATAGCCGAGCCGCTCCTGCCACAGGTCTGAGCGCCGGTATCCGAGCCCGGCGCTGAAGCCCTGGCCCGAGCGCATGCCGCCCAGCACCAGTTGCGGGCCGTTCACGCCATGTCCGGAATCGAGCCCTTCGCGGAAGCCGCGCTCCGCCATCGCGTTGACCCGGTCGACCATGGGTGACTGCCGCTCCGGCCACAGCTCCGCAACCTTGGCGGCGCGCTCGTCCGCGATGGCCTCAGCTCGTGTCTGTGGCTGGTCGGGCGTCGGCTCCTGCGCGCGGACTGGTGAGACAAAAGAAAGACAGGCGAGCACGAGTGCTCCCGCAGCCGCGACGAGTGCCTGTGGCATCGGGTCGGTCCGCAACGCACCCATGCGGACGATAGTGGACTGAACGTCCTGTGGTCGTCGGTACATCACGATCTCGTCGCCTCGCCTCAGGCCGCAAGGGTCACAGGAGATCAGCCGCCGAGCTATGCAGCAACGGCACGGTCGCGAAGCACAATTACTGGCGCCGCGCGTCCAACGCAGCTCGGGGCCGACCCTCGCCCGGTTCGCTGGGCGAACCTGGTTTTCACAATCAGGTAGTCAGCGGCGTACCTGTGATCGCCGGCTCGGGTTCGACTTGGAGGACGCTGCGATAGACCAATCCCGCGGCGACGGCCCCGACGATCGGCGCGATCCAGAACACCCATAGCTGCGCAACCGCCCAGCCGCCGACGAACAGTGCCGGGCCAGTGCTGCGCGCCGGGTTGACCGACGTATTCGTCACCGGAATGCTGATGAGATGAATCAGCGTCAGCGCCAGGCCGATCGCGAGGCCCGCGAAGCCGACCGGCGCTCGCCGATGTGTGGCACCCAGGATCACGATCAGGAACATGAACGTCATGACGACTTCCGTCACGATCGCCGAGGTCAGCGAGTAGCCACCCGGCGAGTGCTCGCCGAAGCCATTCGAGGCGAACCCTCCGAGTTCGAAGGCGGGCTTTCCACTGGCGATGAGATAGAGCACGGCAGCGCCGGCAATCGCACCAATCACCTGGGCGATGACGTAGGCGGGCACGTCGCGGGCAGGAAAGCGTCCGCCCGCCCACAACCCGACGGTAACCGCCGGGTTGAAATGGCCGCCGGACACCGGCCCGAGTGCGTACGCGCCAGAGAGGACCGTGAGACCGAACGCCAGCGACACGCCGGCGAAGCCGATGCCGAGCGCAGGAAAACCGGCCGCCAGCACGGCACTCCCACATCCGCCGAGGACCAGCCAGAACGTTCCGAGGAATTCGCTCGAGAGTTTCGGAAACACGTCAGCCTCCTTCTCGCACACAGGCCGGGGCACGAGCCGCACGGCATTTGGTGAGTGGCTCGTCACCGCCCGTCGTGCCATCGACGCCGTGCCGTATTGAAACGTCGCGGAATTTGAGTGGCGGCTTCGCTCGCCCGTCGCGGGCGCTGGCAGTTTGGCAACATCAGTACCATTCAACCGACATCGCTTCCCCAACCGGTCGACGCTGCCGGTTACGCATAGCTGATAGGCGCAGGCTCGCGAAAGCTGCCGCGAGTACGATGCGCGCCCGCCGCGAGCAGCAGTCAGTCGACATCCGAATCGACGCGGACGGTGACCGTACGCGCCTGTGCCGACAGGCTCGTTCGATCTGAGCCACGCCGCGTCCGTGGCGCAGGTCCTGGACGGCGCGCTCACGGACCTCGAGGCCGGTCGTCCGATCGACGTGGACCTGACGCGCGTCGAGCGTATCGACGGCGCCGGTGCGGTGCTGCTCGCACGGCTGGTCGATCGGCTGGATGCCAGCGGACACCGCACGCGCGTCCTCGAGGGCAGCAATCCGGAGGCGGCGCAGCTGATTGCGCTGTACCGCGCCCGTCATGTCGATCGACCCGCGCCCGCTCCCCGCTGGCGAGAGCGCATTGGCGCGAATCGGCGCCGCGGCGGGCCAGTTCCCCGGCACGGTGACCGACGCGCTGGACTTCACCGGAGGCTGCGCCGTGGCCGCGACCAAGACGGTTGCGTCGCCGGGTTCGGTCGACTGGCGTTCGTTGCCCAGGCTGCTCCAGGCGATCGGCGCAGACGGTCTCATCGTCACGGGCGCTGCCAATCTTCTGGTCGGAGTGATCATCGGTCTGCTGGGCATCTCGCAACTCTCGCGCTTCGGCGCCGTCAGTTACGTGCCGGAGCTGGTGGTCATCGCCCAGTTCCGCGAGCTGGGTCCGCTGGTGACGGCGATCGTCGTGGCCGGCCGATCCGGCGCCGGTCTCGCGTCAGAGCTCGCCACCATGAAGGTGTCGGAAGAGATCGACGCGCTTGCGCGCGATGGGCTTCGACCCGATGCGATGGCTGGTGGTGCCTCGGTGCGTCGCCCTCGTCATCGTCGTGCCGCTCCTGACCTGGGTCGGCGACGCGTTGTCGCTCGTCGGCGGACTTCGTGGCGACGATGGCGATCACCGACATACCGGCGCGCACGTACGTGCTGGCGACCGCCGACGCGATTGGGGCCGGCAACCTGTTCGCCGGTCTGGTCAAGACGCCATTCCTCGCACTGGCGATCGGACTCATCGCGTGCGGGCAGGGGCTGGCCGCGCAGGGCGGCGCCGCTGCCGTCGGCGCGCGAACCACGGGGGCCGTGGTGCTGTCGATTCTCGGCGTGATCGTGACCAATGCCGTGTTCACCCTGTTCTTCACGTTGATGGGCATCTGACATGCCGGCAGCGCGCCCGCACATCGTCGTGGACGACCTGCGCATCGGGTGGGGATCGCGCGTGCTCATGGAGCATGTGAGCTTCCAGATCGAGCGCGGCACGACACTGGCAATCCTGGGTGGGTCGGGCAGCGGCAAGAGCACGCTGCTGCGATATCTGATCGGTCTGGAGCGGCCGATTGCCGGCCGCATCGACATCGACGGCGTCGGCGCACCGCACACCCACGAAGGCGCACCGCCTTTCGGGGTGCTCTTCCAGTCCGGTGCGCTCTTCAGCTCGTTGACGCTGGCCGAGAACCTGGCGCTCCCGTTGACCAAGTGGACGTCCGTCCGTGGCCCGGCGGTGCGCGAACTCTGTCAGGCGAAGCTGGAACTGGTCGGGCTCGGGCCGTTTGCCGATCATCGCCCGGGCGAGATCTCCGGCGGCATGAAGAAGCGTGCGGGCATCGCCCGCGCGATGATGCTGGAGCCCGACCTGCTGTTCTTCGACGAACCGTCCGCGGGTCTCGATCCGATCACCGCGGTGGAGCTCGATCAGCTGATCATCACGCTGAGCCGCGATCTGGGTATCACCGTCGTCATCGTGACCCACGAGCTGCCCAGCATCTTCCTCGTCGCCAACACCTGCATCGTCCTCGACAAGGTCGCCAAAGGGATCGTGGCGCGCGGCAACCCGAACGATCTCCGCGACACGTCGGACATTCCCTTCGTGCACAACTTCTTCACGCGGTCATCGCCGGGCGTGCCCGCGAGCCAGCGCAGGTGAATCATGTCTGTCGAGAGAAGCCACGCACGGCTCGGCGCGTTCCTGGTGGTGGTGCTGATCCTTGCCATCGCCACCGGCCTGCTCTTCATCCAGCGATCGAGGAACCGGGCGGTGCTCGATCTGGTGACGTACACGACGGAAAACATCAGCGGACTCGATGTGTCGAGCCCGGTCCGGTTGCGCGGCGTGCCGGTCGGGCGCGTTACCGAACTGCGGGTCGATCCGCTGGGAAAGACGGTCGAGATCGACTTCGAGATGTTCCTCGACCGGCTCAATACGATCGGGATGGACGTCGCAGCGGATTCGCCAGACGGCCGACGTCACGCGGATGTTTCCGAACCTTCGCACCCAGGTGATCGGCAGTCTCGTGACCGGCGAGGCGTACCTGCTGGTCGACGCACCCGACAACCCGCCGCCACCGATAACACTCGGGTTCACGCCGACGCGAGCGTACATCCCGTCGATGCCCTCGCCGCGCGCGGCAGTGAACGACCGGCTGCCAGACGTGCTCGAGCGCACCGAGGCGACGTTGCAGGTGCTCAGGCAGATCATCTCCAGGATTCCAGACAGCCTCGATCGCAGCGACCGGTTCTTTGGCAACGTCGAGCGCATCGTCCGGGAGAGCGACCTGCCCGGACTGAGCGCCGACTCGCGGACGTTCTTCACGACGACGACTGGGCAAATCGGCCAGATGACGTCCGACCTGCAAGCCGTCATCGGCCCCGAGGGCAAACTGGTGACGTTCCTGGACGACGTGCGCGCCGCAGTCGAGGCCGCCGACCTCTCTGCCACGAATGAGGCCGCGCGCGCTGCCGCCGACCAGACGGTGCTCGCGGCGGATGATCTGCGTCGGGCGCTGCCAGCGATTCGTGATTCCCTGGGACAGTTGAGCGACCTTGCGCGACAGCTCCAGGAACAACCCGAGTCGATGGTGTATGGTCCACGGCCGGTCGTGAAGCCATGACTCGCTCTCGTGCGACGCGCGTGGTTCGTCCTCGCAATGGTGTGCGTGTCGGGCACTGCGTGCCAGCTGAAACGGCCCGACACGATTCCCGTGCGCATGCTCGAGCCGCAACTGCTCGAGCCGCAGCCGGCCGCGCCGGCTGCAGCCGGGGCGACCCTCGGCGGCGCGATGCCTGTCCGGCTGCTCGATACGCAGGCCCGCGCGCACATCGGCCGGCGATTGCTGCACCAGCAGCGCGTCCGGGGAGCTGACGGAAGATCCCGTGTGGCGATGGTCGGCCGCGCCGGATCGATATCTCGACACGGCGATCCGTCTCGAACTGGAATCGAGTTCGCGGCTGCGGCTGGTCGACACCGCGGCGCTCGCCGGCGATCGCGGCGACGCTGCTGACGTGGTGTCTCGCACCGGGTGACAACCCGCGCCTCGACCGGCGCGGTCCAGTTCGTCATCACCGGGAAAGACGGCGTCGTCCATTCGCATGTCGTGCAAGGGAGCGAGCCGGTGTCCGGCGGACTGCCGGGCGATCTCGCGGCGGTGGCGGGCCGGCTGCTCCGAAGACTTGCCCAGGAAGGCTTGATGCGGGCCACGTAGGCCGAGATGGCTCGGGGCGATGAAGGACGGAAAGTCGTTTGTTCGCCGGCACATGACGATCGTGTCGCCAGCGGCGGACGGCGGCGTCCGGCAACCGCGCAGGAGATCCGTGCCGGGCGCGATGCCGCACCGGTCCTGTGGGGCAGCCAAAAACACCCGAGCACGCGGCCCCGCACCCTCGCCGGAAAGACATAGGCTGGACACGGCGACGCCGGGCATCTTGATGCCGGGAGAGATTTGCCGCGCGCGTCGCCGGCTTTTTCCTATGGACTCAACGCGCCGACGGGTCTTCGTGATGGCCGAGCGAACGGCTTGGGCGATGGGCGTGATCGGCCTGGTGTGGTGGGGGACGCATCACGTCGCGGTCGGCATCACCACGCGACATGACCTCGCGCGTTTTGCCGAACTGCGAAAGATTTCGCTGCGCGCTACGAAGCCGGACCAGTCGCTCTGGTCGGTGGCTCGGATTGCCGCATGGAAGGAAACGGTCGCTGACCCGACACCGCCACCGCTCGCGGTACTCCGAATCGCGAAGATCGGTCTCGAGGTCCCTGTGCTGAGCGGTACCGCCGAGCGCACGCTCGACCGGGCCGTCGGTCACATCGAGGACACGGCAGAGCCGGGCACGGACGGTAACGCCGGCATCGCCGGTCATCGCGATGGGTTCTTCCGGGGGCTGAAGGACGTGGTCCCGGGCGACGCAATCGAGCTCGACACGCGAGAGGGCACGGAGGTCTATCGCGTCGAGCGCACGCTGGTGGTCGACCCTGAGGACATCTCGGTGCTGGACCCGACATCGGTGGGCGTGCTGACGCTGGTGACCTGCTATCCGTTTTACTTTCACGGCTCAGCCCCCCAGCGGTTCATCGTGCGTGCGGTGCGCGTCGAGTCCCGAGTCCTCGCCGCGATGCGGTGAATGCGTGCAATGTCGCGTGTGCGGAGCGTGCGATGTGGATGTGGAGATGTTCGCACGGCTTGTAAGCAGTCGCGTTAGTACAACCAGAAACGGAGAGTCAATATGTCACGTGTACTAAGCAAGGTAGTCCTGACCGCGGCCATCCTGTCGCTGACGGTCGCCACGTCATTCGCACAGCAGCAGACGACCTCGTCCGAAACGAAGACGTTCGAGGTCCTGGCCGTGCAGGGCAACGATCTGGTGGTCAGACTGCCGGAAGGAACGCGGGAGATGACGGTCCCCCCTGACTTTCGCTTCATGGTCAACGGCCAGCCGTTGGCGGTCGGGGACTTGCGGGTGGGGATGAAAGGCACGGCCACCATCACGACACGCACCACCACCACGCCCGTCACGGTCACCGAGGTGAAGAACGGCACCGTCGTGCAGGCGGCGGCGGGGACGATTGTCGTCCGCGCCGACAACGAGGTGAAGCGATTCTCGCAAGGTGATGTCGACAAGCGCGGCATCAAGATCATGCGCGATGGCAAGCCGGCGCAGGTATCCGACTTCCGTCAGGGCGATAAATTGTCGGCGGTGATCATCACCTCGGGTCCGCCGCAGGTCCTGACCGAACGGCAGGTGCAGGCCACGCTCGCTGAGAATCGCGCCGCGGCGCCCACTGCCGCACCCGCGGCGGCACCTCCGGTCGCCTCAAACCGGGCAGCGGCGCCGTCACCGGCCGCTCCGGCGCCTGCGGCCCCGAGGACGTTGCCGAAGACGGCGAGCTCATGGCCTCTGGTCGGCCTCCTGAGCCTCCTGTCGCTTGCAATCGGGGTGTCGCTGACAACGATGCGCCGCCTCACCGCGTAGACACGTGATCGACGGGCTGCGTTCGGGGATGACGAACGCAGCCCCACTCACTACCCCGGGCGGCGCCGCCGCTGCCGCCGAGCCCATGTTCGATGGCCGGCTGACGTCGAACCGGCGTGCGTCGCGCCAAGCCGCTTGCGCTTTCGCTCCCGTTCGACGGCCGCTACTGACTTTTCTGAACCCGCGCGAACAGCTCCGTCTTGCTGATCGGATAGAGTGTCGGCAGCTTCTCGGCCGCGCCTGGCGGCTGAATGCGCTCGGTCTTCACCCTGGCCACGTAAACGTGGCCGTCATCCCCATCGCCCGCATTGCTTCGGCGATCACCGCTTTGGCCTCCTGTGCCGCGGCGTCAGTGGCGAGCCCGATCTGAGCGAACAGCAGGAACAGCGTGGTGAGGATCACCCTTTTCTCGACCTGAGGAATAGACTGGACCTGCGGGGGCCTTGCGTTGGTCTCCCACTTCGCTAATATCGCCTATCCGCTATCGTCAGTCTCAGGAGAGGTCATGAAGCATTTTCGACTCGTGTTCGGCATCATCGGCGTCGCCACCGCCGCGATCGCGGCCATGGCGCAAGCGCCCGCCGCACCGGCAGCGAACGCACCGCAGGCTCAGACACCCACCGCGCCCGTTCCGAATGGACCCGCGGCGCCGGGTGCGGGCGCTGGTCAGGGCCGCGGCGGCGGGCAGCAGGCACCCGTGCCGGGCGCCCCGCCGGTGGCAGCCATTGACTCACCGCTGCTGCGCAACTACTCCACGGTGACGAAGCAGCGGCTGCTGAAACCCGAGGATCGCAACTGGCTGATGATCCGCCGCACCTACGACGGCTGGGGCTACAGCCCGCTCGACAAGATCACCCCGGCGAACGTCTCGCGCCTCAAGCTGGTGTGGAGCAACAAGACGCTGGAGCCCGGGTCGCATCAGGCGCCGCCGCTGGTCAACAACGGCGTGATGTTCATCAGCACGCCGAACAACCAGGTGGCCGCCTACGACGCCAGGACCGGCACGCTGCTGTGGCGCTACAAGCGCACACGCCCGGAGGGCGCGTTCGTCGCGCATCCCTCCAACCGCGGTCTCGCGCTCTATGGCGACAAGGTCTTCTACGGGGCCGGTGAAGCGGTGGTCGTGGCCCTCGATGCGAAGACCGGGAAAGAGGTCTGGGCGAAGGAGGTCTACAACAACAAGGTGAACTACTACATCACGCTGGCGCCGCTCGCGGCCGACGGCAAGATCCTCGTCGGCGCCTCAGGCGGCGAGTTCGGTGTGCGCGGCTATGTCGCGGCGCTCGACCCTGACACGGGCGCCGAGTTGTGGCGCACCTACACGGTGCCGGCGCCGGGCGAGCCGGGCAGCGAGACGTGGCCCAAGGACGGCGAACAGTGGAAAACCGGCGGCGGATCGGTCTGGGTCACCGGCAACTATGATCCCGAGACGAACATCGCCTACTGGGGCACCGGCAATGGCGGTCCCTGGATGGGCGATCAGCGTCCAGGCGACAACCTCTACACCGCATCGACCATCGCCCTCAACGCGTCCACCGGCAAGCTGCTCGGCCACTTCCAGTACAACCCGAACGAATCGTTCGACTGGGATGAGGTCTCGCCGCCGCTCCTGATCGACTACCGCCGCAACGGCCGCACGATTCGAGGACTCGTGGATGCGTCGCGCTCCGGCTATCTCTGGTTCCTCGAGCGCACGCCGGAGGGCCCGATTCGGTTCGTCGAGGCCAAGCCGTTTGTGAATCAGACTGCATTCAAGTCGGTGGATCCCAAAACCGGCAAGGTGACGTACAACGAGGCGAACAAGCCGGGCACCGGCAAGGAAGCCACGTATTGTCCGAACCTGTCCGGCGGCAAGAACTGGCCGCCGGCGGCCTTCAATCCGAAGACGCGGATGTTCTACATCCCCGCGAACAACAATCTCTGCTCGACGCTCGTCGGTGTGCCGGTGACCTACACCGCAGGTCGAGGGTTCACGGGCACCGGGCGCACGAGCGGGCCGGGCTCGACGCTCTTCCCGGGTGCCGACCACGTGGGCGAGGTGCAGGCGTGGAACGTGGACACCGGCGAGAAGGTGTGGACCCACAATTACCGGCAGGCGAACTGGGGCGGGGTCCTGACGACCGGTGGCGACCTGGTGTTCGTCGGCGGCACGCCCGATCAGATGTTCCACGCGTTCGACGCGAAGACCGGAAAGCTCCTGTGGGAGTTCAAGACCAGTTCCGGCGTCGAGGGCCCGCCCTCGTCGTTCGAGATCGATGGGAAGCAGTACATCGCGGTGATGACCGGTTGGGGCGCCGATGCGGGCGGCGCCGGCAACACTGTGGCGCAGCTTCTCAACGAACCGCGGCCCAACGTTCAATTGGACGGCGCCGTCTATGTGTTCGCTGTCGACTAAAAGAGGTATCAGGTATCAGGTATCAGGTGTCAGGAATCAGGTATCAGGGCTGTGTCAGGAATCAGGCCTGATACCTTGCCCAGCCCTGATACCTGATTCCCGATACCTGATTCCCTTTTTCCGGGGTTGGCGAATCACCGCGCTAGTAATCTAGCGGTCATGGCAAGTCTTGCGATCGCGGTGTTTCTCCTGCTGCCCAATCCGCCGCAATCAGCTCCTGCCCACGTGCGCGTGGCGACGCGCGTCGTCAGCCCGTTCGTCATCGAGGACGGGAACGCGCTGCGCGGATTCAGCATCGAGCTGTGGCAGGAGATCGGCATGCGTCTGGGACTCGAGTCCGAGTTCGTGGTCAAGCCCACGGTCCAGGACGTGCTCGAGAGCGTAAAGTCCAAAGACGCAACCCTCGGCATCGCGGCGATCTCGATTACCGCGGAGCGCGAAGAGGAACTCGACCTCTCGCAGCCGATGTTCGACGGGGGACTGCAGATTCTGACGCGGGTCTCGCAATCATCGGGCGGCCTCTTCAGCTCCATCGTCGCCGGCGTCCTCTCATCGGCAGCGCTGCCGATTCTCGCCGTGGTGATTGTCACCATCATCTTCATCGCCCACCTGGTCTGGATCTTCGAGCACCGGCATCCCAGCGGCATCCTCACGCAGCGGTCGTACTATCCCGGCATCCTCGAAGCCGCGTGGTGGGCGGCGTCGACGCTGGCGACGCAGGCCGATCAGATGCCACGCACGGCACTCGCGCGAATCGTGGCCGTCATCTGGATGTTCGCCAGCGTGGTGTTCATCGCGTATTTCACGGCATCGGTGACCTCGACGCTCACGCTGAAGCAGATGAAAAGCGATATCAACGGCCCCGACGATCTCCCGGGCAAACGGGTCGCGACGGTGAGTGGCAGCACGTCCGCGGAGTATCTGTCGCAGCGGCACATCGACAGCACGCCGTTCCCGCAGATCGAGGATGCGCTCGATGCGCTGCAGCACGACCACGCCGACGCGGTCGTCTACGACGCGCCTGTGCTCCTCTACTACGCCTCGCACGAGGGGAATGGCAGAGCGCAGACGGTGGGATCGATCTTCCGCCGCGAAAGTTACGGCATCGTGTTTCCAACCGGCAGCCCATATCGCAAGCGCGTCAACGAAGCGCTGCTGCACATCCGGGAAGACGGCACCTACGATCGGCTGTTCCAGAAGTGGTTCGGCGGTGGGTCGTAACCTCGGTGAAGGGGTTCAACCCGCAGGCATTCACGGTGATCGGAACCGACAACCGCTGGGCTCGCGCGTCTCGTGTAGGCTACGCCGCATGGCAACCACTCCCCGCGCCTTGTTGCTCGGCCTCGTGCTGCTCGCGGCAATCGCGCCGCGTGAAATCGCCGGAGCCCAGGGACCCGCCCGCCGCATGCCGGTGTTCGAGGTCGACCCGGCGTGGCCGAAGCTGCCTAACAACTGGGTCGTCGGCGTCGTCTCCTCGGTCAATGTCGATCGCCGGGACCACGTGTGGGTCCTCCAGCGCCCCGGGACGGTCGCGCAGAATCTGAAAGATCGCGCGGCGCCGCCGGTGCTCGAGTTCGACGCGGACGGCAAGTTCGTGAACGCGTGGGGCGGACCGGGCGCGGGCTACGACTGGCCGGCCACCGAGCACGGCATCACGATCGATGACAGGGACGTCGTCTGGATCGGTGGCAGCGCTATCGGCGACGACATGATCCTGAAGTTCACGATGCAGGGAAAGTTCCTGCAGCAGTTCGGCGCGAAGGGGCAGAGCAAAGGGAACGCGGATCGGATCAACGTGAACCGGCCGGCTGACGTGTTCATCTGGCGCCGGACGAACGAGGTCTTCGTCGCCGACGGCTACGGCGATCGCCGCGTTATCGTGTTCGACGCCGATTCCGGCCGCTTCAAGCGGATGTGGGGCGCCTTCGGCAACTCGCCGGACGATGGCCCGCCGTCGGTGGCGGGCGGCGGACCGCCGGCACCGCCTGTCCTGGACACGGACGGCCCCGGTCCGCCCGAGTTCGGCAACCCGGTGCACGCGATCAAGATCTCGAACGACGGCCTCGTCTACGTCGCCGATCGCTCCAACCGACGTGTGCAGGTGTTCACGCCAGACGGCAAGTACGTCACGCAGGTCTTCATCAACCGCGGCGGCCCCTCGAACAGCTCGGCGGCTGGGATCGGCTTCTCCCCGGACGCGCAGCAGGAGTTCCTTTATGTCGCCGACCTCGGTAACTCGCACATCGTCGTGCTCGAGCGGAAGACGCTGCAGGTGCTCTACCAGTTCGGGTCGCGTGGGACGACGCCTGGAGACTTCCAGACGCCGCACCATCTCGCCGTCGATTCGAAGGGGAATCTCTACACGGCGGAAGTGAACCCCGGCAACCGCGCGCAGCGGTTCCTGTTCAAAGGCCTGTCCGCGACGCCGCCGGCGAACGCGGTCGCCCCGTCACCCGCGCGATAACTGAGCAGCACGTCATCGTGCGGATCCGCGATGGCCGCCGCCGCCGCCGATGGTCTCTGTCCACTCGGTTCGTGGGATACGCAGGCCATGTACGTGCCGATTCCCGCTGACGACGTCCCACCGGGACAGCAGCGGCAGTGGAGCCAGCACACCGCAACACATGAGGATGCCGGGGGCTCAGTCTGGTCCCGAGCTTCGGATCTCAGGTCGCGGAGCCGGCCACCCCGGCACGTGCGATTTTGGACGACGGCCGGCGCTTCGATCACAATGCGACGTGACTCCATGGCTGCGCGCTTTCTGAGTGGCTTACAGCCGGACGCTTACTACATCTTTCTGACGCTCGTATTCGGCGGACTGGGCCTGATGACCATCGGCATGGTCGTGATCGCGTGGTGGCTCTTCCGCCGGAACCGGCGGCTGCCCCGGCTCGTCAAGGGTCGCCGCAGGCGCGGTCGACAGCTCGCGCCCGACTGCCGGTCACGTCGAGGCCTCGAGCCCGGTCCTGATCGAAAGAATCCGTACGGCCACGACGGATTCGAGCGGGCAGTACCGTCTGGTCGATCTCCGTCCCGGCCTCTACAAAGTCACCTTTACGCTAACTGGGTTCAGCACCGTCGCTCGCGAGAACGTCGAAGTCAGCGGCAACCAGACGATCAGCATCGGTGCGGAAATGCGTGTCGGTACCGTGCAGGAAACCATCACCGTCACAGGTGAGACACCCGTCGTCGACGTCCAGAGCACCCGGCGGCAGGCCGTGCTCGACGGATCGGTCGTACAGGCGATCCCCGTCGCTCGCGGCTATGGCAACCTGCTCGCGGCGGTGCCCGGCATTCAAATCGCGGGCGCGGGCGGTACCACGACGTCAACCGGCATTGCCGCCAGCTTCTTCACTTCGAACGGCGGCAACAACAACGAGGGACGCATTCAGATCGCGGGCATGAACGTCGGCTCGGCGTTCAATGGCGGCGGCGTGGCTGCGTTTTCTTATCCGGTCGCGGAGAGTCAGGAAATTCAGGTAACCGTTTCTGGCGGTCTTGGTGAGGCGGACACGGGCGGCCCGGCGATGAACATCGTCCCCAAGGAGGGCGGCAACCGCTTCGCGGGCACGGCGTTCGTCAGCGAAGCCGGCAAGTGGTCGCAGGGCGACAACCTGAATGACACGCTGCGGAATCCGCCGATCAATATCACGCAGCCGGCCGGCCTCGTCCGCAATTGGGACGAGAGCTTCTCGATGGGCGGACCCATCAAGCGCGACCACCTGTGGTTCTACATGCTGCTGCGCGACAACGGAACCATGAACACTGTGCTCGGCAACGGCACGACGACGTTTGCAAATCTGAACGCCGGTAATCAGAATTCGTGGCTCTATGCGCCTGACCAGACCACCGACCTGCGAACCGCAACGAGCGCGAGGCAGCTTGCGGTACGTTTGACCGGCCAGGTCGGCAAGCACAAACTCGGCTTCTATCACGACTACAACTGGGATTGCTGGAGCTCGTCGATGAACGACCAGGGCTGTCGGCCGCGCGGCGACGACTGGATTGCGCTCGGCAGCGCCAATGCTGCTCCCGAGACCGGGACAGGCTGGGATGGCCGCGAGAAGATCATTCAGGCCACCTACTCGTCGGCGCTGACGAACAAGTTGCTGCTCGAGGGCGGGTATTCGACCTTCGTGAGCGCGTGGGGCGGTAATCCGGTCGAGGGCAATCTGCTCGACTTCGTGCGCGTCACCGAGCAGAGCAACTATTACGGCGTCGCCAACTACCAGTATCGGGGCCTCACGTCCTACACGCACAACGATCAGCGGCCCAACGTCTGGCGCGCGTCGCTGTCGTACGTGACCGGGTCGCACAATTTCAAGTTCGGCAACCAGGGCGCGTATCACATCGCCGCGACCTTCGCCGACACCGTCGGTTCAACGCAATTGAGCTACACGTTCAACAGCGCGTGCACGCTTCCAGCGGGGGCGGCAGCCGGCACCGCCTGCACGCTCGCGAACGGCGGCGTCCTCACACCGCGGCCGATTCAGGTGACGACCACCATCCCCAACTACAACGACGATCGGACCACGTTCGAGGCGTTCTACGCGCAGGATCAATGGACGATCAACCGGCTGACGGTCAACGCCGCGGTGCGCTACGAATGGGCGAAGAGCTGGGCGCCGGAAGGGAAGAACGGTGTCGTGGCGAACCGCTGGACGCCGGCGATCCTCGATCCGCGAACCGAAGGCGTGAACAGCTACCAGGACCTCTCGCCTCGCGTCGGTGTCGCCTACGACGTCTTCGGCAACGCCAAGACCGCCGTGCGGTTCAACGTCGGGCACTATCTGGCGCCGGCCAACAATGAGCAGAACTACACCATCAACAACCCGGCGGTCGGCCGCCAGACAACACAGGCGCGGACGTGGACCGACCGCGACGGTGATTTCGTCGTCGACTGCGACCTGAGTCCGACGGCGACGGCGGCGCAGGATGTTCCGGGCGGTGACAGCTGCGGGCCGGTAACGGGTGCCGGGCTCAACTTCGGCAGCGTCGTGCGGACGCGCACAGTCAATCCCGAGGTGCTCCATGGCTGGGGCGTGCGTCCGTACGACTGGGTGATGACAGCATCGGTGCAGCAGGAAGTGATCCCGCGGCTGTCGGTGGAGTTCGCCTACAACCGCCGCCACTGGGGCAACTTCTTCGTCGACGACAACCGGAACCTGAACCCGTCGGACTTCGACCTCGTGTCGATCACAGCGCCGAGCAACAGCCTGCTGCCAGGCGGCGGCGGGTATCCTGTGAGCTTCTACGTGCCGAAGACGAGCGCGGCGACCGACAACTACTACACGTACGCCGAGGACTACGGGAAGCGGACCGCCATGTTCCACAGCTACCAGTTCACGGCACGGGCGCGCACCAGCTGGAACCTGGTGCTGCAGGGCGGGACGACGACGGGACGTGGTGTGCGGGATACGTGCGACCTGCAGGCCAAGCTGCCGGAGCTCACCGTGACCGGTAACGGTGCCACCTCCACGCGCGTCGACGCATGCCACGTCACGGAAGACTGGCTGACTTCACTGAATGGCCTGGCCACCTACACCGTCCCGAAGATCGATGTGCTGGTGAGCGCGGTCATGCGTTCGCAGCCGGGCACGACACCTGGCGGGGCAGCGACGGTTGGCTCGAACGGGGCGTCGTTGGCTGCGAACTACAACGTCACCAACCTGGAGATCTTCAACGCCACGGGGCGGAACCTCGTGTCATGCGCGCCCGGCGTGGCGCCCGCAGCCTGCACGTCGGTGCAGTCGGTCAACCTGCTGCTGCCAGGCGAGGTCTATCAGAAGCGCCTGAACTCGTTCGATATGCGCTTCGCCAAAGTCCTGCGGTTCGCGAGCAAGCGGCTCGATGTTGGCATCGACCTCTACAACGTCATCAACGCGAATACGCAAACAGGTTACAACCAGACCTACGGCAACGACGGCACGGGACTGTTCCGGCCGACGTCCATCCAGAGTGCGCGCTTCGCGCGCTTCAACGTGACCTTCAACTTCTGAGCCCCACCGAGACGATCGACGCACACGGGGCGGGTCCTCAGCGGCCCGTCCCAATCGTTGGTGCATGAGGAGGCGCGGCGATTCGTCGACGTACCTTCCGTTACTCGAGCACCTGCTGAATCGGGAGTACAGTCACATCTTCGGCCTTGACGTCGATTGGCCAGCTCGCGATCACCTTGTCCTGGGCCAGCACGTCCGCGTCGCGCTCGCCGGCATATGTAATGGGTGATGCCGAGCCGTTCAGCAGCTGGCGACGGAACCCCTCTGCGTCAGACGTGATCACTACGAGGTAAAACGGCTGCGAAACTGTGCTGCTCGTCCCGGATGGCCTCCCACATGGCGTGGGTGAACCCCGCGGCGGCCGGTTCGCCCGGCTCGGCGATGAGCAATTCCACCAGTTCGCCGGCATCGTGCACCGGCAATGGCCGGCGGATCACGGCGTCGACGAGGGTGAAGATCGCGGCCGTCGCGCCGATGCCGATCGCCAGCGTGGCAATGGCGATCAGCGCGAACGCGGCATGGTGACGCAGCGAACGGCAGGCGTCGCGAAGGTCTCTGATCACGGTGCAGGTCTCCACGCGCCGCCACATTCGTCCGGTAGTGGGACAGCGCGATCTCACCAGCGGACACAACCGCTGCGGCTGCCTGCGTAAGCGGCCGCTATTCGAGGGCGAGTCTCCGAGTGTCACACGGGAAGGCAAGCATCAGGCCACGCGCGTCCTCGTTCGATGGAATCGTCTGGTCGCGGAGCGGCGGTGTGGTTGGAAATGAGGGCTCAATCCCTCACCAGAGTCCACGGCAGTTCCGTCCGTCCTGCGGCGACCGATGGTCCGCGCAGGGTCCTGGATGGAACCGCAGTGCGGCTGGCCTGACCGCAGCGATAGCTGCCATAGTGTTACGCTCCGCGCACATGCCGAAATGGCAACGGGTAACGATGGCATTTACCGCCGCACTGGTCAGCGCGGTATTCGTCTATTCCGTCGTCTTTCTTGCGGCCCAACAGGAGGACTTCACCGGTCGCGTCGTGACGATTGTGGACGGAGACACCATCGGCGTCCTTCGCGACGGGCATGAGATGCTCGTGCGGCTCGACGGCATCGATGCCCCCGAATCGACACAGGAGTTCGGGCCTCAGGCGAAGCAGTTCATGCACGAGGCAGCCTTCGACAAGGTTGTCGCGGTCCGAGGAAACGAGATCGACCGGTACGGCAGGCTGATCGCCCGCGTCACGGCCGACGGTCGGGACTTGAGCGTGGCGGCTGTCGAGGCGGGCTTTGCCTGGCATTTCGTCCGACACTCGAACGATCCAATCTTGGCTGCCGCTGAGACCCGTGCTCGCACGGAACGACTCGGGCTGTGGTCGCAGCGGAACCCGATACCGCCGTGGGACTACCGTGCCGTCGTAGGACTACCGTGATCGTCCCTCGGCACGTAGCGGCGGCGGAGCACCACGGTCGCTCGTGCGCGCCTGGCGTGCGCCGGCCGGCGACTGCGATCCGGAGGGCGCGCTTTGCGCGATTCAACGTGACCTTCAGCTTCTGAACACGGGGGCAGTCCCGACCAGCGCAGACACCCGTCTGACGGGCGGTCTTCGTTGGGGTGCCGTCAAGGCAATCAGTTGTTCACTGCGGACGGGCGATTCGGACGGCCGCGAAGTGCCGCGGCCGCCGATCTCAATCGCGTCGTCACCACCACGGATCCGACGCGGCCGTCGGCACCTGCCGCGCGAGGTCAACCCCTTGCACCCCTTCGAGGCGGTTCAACGCCTTGACGAGTGACTCGGGCTGCCGGTCGTCGGACACACTGCCGCTGTATGCCACTTCGACCGACAGCCCCTGCTTCACCGTGCCCATCGACACCAGATGGCGGCGCTTCATGTGCGCGTCGAGGACGGTTCCCACCAGTGGCTCGACGTCGTGGCCGAGACCCACGCGTATCGTCACCAGGTATTGCGCCTCGTCGAGTGTGCGCCGGACCCGCTTCGGCTTCATCAGAAACACGGTGCCACCGACGATGACGTAGCCGCTGAGCGCGACGACGAGATTCTGCGTGCCGACGGCCATGCCGATGACGACAGAGAAGATCACGAAAGCCGTGTCTTCGGTGTCGCGGACGACGGTGCGGAAACGGACGATTGAGAGTGCACCGACCAGGCTGAACGCGAGGGCGACGTTCGACCCGATGATTTGCGTCACCATCGCGATCAGTACGGACAGCAGCACCAGCGTCACGGCGAAGCTGTTCGTCACGTGCGCTTTCGGCCTGGTGACGCGGTAAAGCCAGGTCACGCCGAACCCGAGGATCGCAGCGGTGACCAGGCGGATCACGACGTCCAGCCAGTGCACCGGGGTATTGTCCAGCAGCGACGTGCGCAGGAAGTCCGGCACCTCAGGACTCCGGCGACTGGTCGTTCGCGGCGGCGGTGACGGACGCGAGAGCGTCGAAGCCGAGGCGGTATTTGGAAATCGCGACCGGCGTCAGCCGGAAATGTTCGACGGCCTGTCGCAGCACCGCCGGCGGCTGCTGCCGGTACTTCATCTCGACGATTGCCTGGTGAGCGATGACCGGAAATCCCATACCGGGAAGGAAGGCGCGGTCCGGCATCGGGAGGACACGCAGGTTGGTGTCCATCGTGAACCGGACCGGGTCGCCATCGACGACGCTCAGGCGGGCGGTGCGGTCGTAGGAGATCTGGACGAGTGGCCGCAGGCCCCTGAACAGGATGCGGCGATGGAACCAGTAGCCCGGCCAGGCGGGATCCGTGACCGGTTCGCCGACACGCTGCAGCGCGTCCAGCGGAACGGTGGTACGCCGTTTTGCCAGGATCCGGTCAGTACGCATCTTGCGCTCGAGAAAGATGAAATCGAGGAGACCGTAGCGGCGGATGCGGAATTTGCTCCGCGCGTGCGACCGATTCCGATAGTAGACGTCGAATGCTGCCGTATCGAAGTAGAGGCTCGTCGTCATGTACTCGTCCTGGAACGGACCCGTGCCGTGCGGGTCAGGGCCGAGGTGAGTCCGCGCCCAGTGCCTGACGTCATCGGCCATGGACACGTCGACGAGGAACTTGGTCTCGCGGGCGAAGTCACGCGTTTCACGCGAGTCGAATGGACCGGTCATGGCGGTGGCAGGGTGTGTATCACATCTGGTGACGGCTGCACACCTGTGGACGCCAAGGGGCTACCATAACGACTTTCCATGCACCTGATCCGACGCCGGCTCCTCGCGCTGCTGGCCGTGGCCCTCGTCCCGGCCGTCGCGGGTCTGCGTGCCGCTCAGGGTGGCGCCGCGCCGGCCGCCAGCTGTGAGGTCGATCAGGTCGAACGCATCGTGGCGGTGGGCGACGTGCACGGCGCCTACGACCGGTTGCTGGCCATTCTCCGCGCCGCCGCCGTGATCGACACTCGCAATCGCTGGATCGGCGGGCGGACGCATCTGGTGCAGACGGGTGACGTGCTCGATCGTGGTCCGGACTCGCGACAGGCGCTCGAGTTTCTCCGACGCCTCGCCGGCGACGCCGAGCGCCAGGGAGGCAAAGTACACGCGCTGATCGGCAACCACGAGGTGATGCGGCTGCTCGGCGACTTCCGGTATGTCGTGCCGGGCGAGTACGCCCGGTTCACCTCTCCGGACTCGGAGGCGACTCGCCGCGCCATCCTCGACAAGTATCCGGCCGACCAGCGCGCCCGGCTCGAAGCGGAGACGCCGCTGGGCATGATCGAAATGATCCGGGCGATGGGGCCTGACCAGGACCTGGGCAAGTATCTGCGCAGCCTGGACACCGTCGTACGCATCAACGGAATTGTCTTCCTGCACGGCGGCATCAGCCCGTCGGTGGCGTCGATGACGTGCACCGAGATCAACGAGACCGTCCGCCGCGAGATCGGCCCGGACTTCGACAAGACCAAAGCGGCACCGAGCCAATCGCTGGCGGCGAGGGAGGACGGTCCACTGTGGTATCGGGGCCTCGCCACCGAGCCGGACGGGTTCGCGCCCGAAGTGAAGAAGATCCTCGCGGTCCAGCAGGCGCGCGCGATTGTGGTCGGTCACTCCGTGGTTCCGGGTACCATCCGCGCGCGATTCGACAATACGGTCTTTCTGATCGACACCGGAATGCAGCCAGCGTATCTTCCCGATGGCCGTGCCTCAGCGCTCGAGATTCGCGGTGACGTCGTGACAGCCATCTACACCGACAGCCGTCAGGTCATCGCGGGCAGCAGCGTGTTGAGCGGGGGCGTGCGATGAAACCAGGCCTCACGTCGGTGTGTGCGGTGCTGATGGCGGTCGCGGTTGTCCAGCTCGAGTCCGCTGCGCGGCAACAGCAGGCATCGTCACAACCGCAGACGCCCTGGCCGGAGGCCGCTGCGCTCGCTGAACGCCAGCGCGACGCCGAGCGCCGGCGATTGTTCCGCTCCGACGAGTTGCCGCCGATGACACTGAAGGCGGACTTCCGGGCAGTGATGCGCGACCGGAACGAGGACAGCGTCACCACCTTTCCCGCCACCATTTCCTTTGCCGCGGCCGATGGATCGGTGCAGTCGATGCCGTTGCGAATTCGGACGCGCGGCCACTCGCGTCGCAACGTGCGGACCTGCACCTTTGCGCCCTTGCGCCTGGAATTCGAGAAAGCGCGATCCAAGGGGACCATCTTCGATGGGCACGGCGCCCTCAAGCTCGGCACGCATTGCCGGGCCGACCAGCAGGAAATCATTCTTCGCGAACACGCGATCTACAAGGCGTTCAACCTGCTGACACCGCGTTCGTTCCGGTCCCGGGTCGCCAGGATGACCTATGTCGACGCGGCGTCCGGCAAGGTGGTCGCCGAGGCTGCCGGTCTGTTCATCGAAGATGACGATGACGTTGCGAGGCGGCTGGAGGGAAGAATCGTCACCGTGGAGAAGCCGCTCTTTGTCACCATCGAGCCCGGCTCGCTCAACCTGATGATGCTGTTCGAATACATGATCGGGAATACCGACTTTTCGATCATGGAACAACACAACGTGCGGCTCGTGCAGACACAGCCCGGCCGCCGGTTCGTCGTGCCGTACGACTTCGACTATTCAGGGCTGGCAAACGCGGACTATGCGAGTCCTTCGAAGGCGCTGCCGATTGCCAGCGTTCGCGAACGGCTGTTTCGCGGGCCGTGCCGAACGGCGGCAGAATGGCAGCCCTCCGTCGATCAGCTGCGCGCGGTGAAATCGAAGGTCATGGAACTGTTCGACGCCCGCGAGCTCAGCGCCTCGTATCGCCGCGACGCTCGAGCGTATCTGGAACAGTTCTATCGCATGCTCGAGCAGCCGCCCACGTTGAAGCGCGCCATCATCGATCCCTGTGTGAAGGTAGGGATGTAAGCGCGTCGTTCGGGCCCCGACAATCTGTGGCGTCGCGATGCTGTCAAGCAGGGCGATGGGATAGAGTCGTCACGCAGCATGGCGGTCAAGCAGCCGAGAATGCGCGTCGCGTCCGTTCGCGCGTACATCGCGTCGAAGCCGAAGGACTCGCGCGCCAGCCTGGAGGCCGTGCGCCAGGCGATCCGGCGGGCCATCCCGCAGGCGCAGGAAGGCCTCGCCTACCAGATGCCCGCCTACACGCTGAATGGCATCGGCGTGCTGTACTTCGCCGGCTGGAAGTCGCACTACTCGCTGTATCCCGTCAATGATGCGCTGGTGGAGGCGTTCGCCACAGAGCTGGTGCCGTACGAGCGCAGCAGGGGAACAATCAAGTTTCCCTTGTCCAGGCCGGTGCCGGTTCGGCTGATCGAGCGGATTGCAAAGTTTCGCGCGCGGCAGATCTCGGGCCGCGACGGTCCGAAAGGCAAGCGGAAGGGCGGCCGCGAGAGTCAGCTCGATCGCGTCCGCCGGATCTGCGCCGGGCTCCCCAGCGCGTTCGAGAAGACGTCGCACGGCATGCCCTGGTTCTTCGTCGAGCAGGGCAAAGCGTCGTTCGCCGCGTTGTCGGAGCACCACCGCGACGACGGCCGACTCGCGCTGTGGGTGCCGGTGGCCGACGGACTGCAACCGCTGATGATCGAGGACGCGCCAGACGTCTATTTCCATCCGCCGTACGTCGGCGTTGGCGGGTGGGTCGGTATCCTGCTGGACCAGATCGCGGACGACGCGCTCGAGAGCCACCTGCGGGAGGCGTGGCGGATTATTGCGGCGAAGCGGCCCGCAGCGCGGAAGCGACTCGGCTAAGCGGAAGGCAGGGCAGACATGCTGCGTGCCTTCAGCGCAGCGTCAGCTTCTGCACCCTGAAATTCCCGACTTCACCGATGTAGAGGACATTCTCGGTGCGGCAATCGATCGCATTGACGGTCCCGAACTCCTTCAGCAGCTTGCCCGCCCGGCCGAACTTGCCGATCATCGATCCGTCCAGGCGCATCTTGTAGATCTCGCCGGCCGTATCGAGGTCATCCGGCGGATTCGAGTTCGACACGTACATCACCTGACTGGCGCCCGGTGTGATGCAGAGCGCCTGCGCATTGCCGACATTCTTGATCTCGGTCTTGAACGTGCCGTTGCCGTCGAATACCTGGATGCGCTGATTGCCAGCGTCCGCGGCATAGACGTTTCCCTGTGCGTCGACGGCGATGCTGTCGACGCTGGCGAACTGCCCGGGGCCGTTGCCGCGCTGGCCCCACGACTTTACGAACACGCCGTCTTTCGAGAACTTGGCGACCCTCGCGTTGCCACGGCCATCGGCCACGAAGATGTTGCCCTGCGCGTCCCACGCCACGTCGGTGGGCCGGTTGAAGACGTCCTGCTGTGCCCCGGCTCCTGGCGCGCCGCCGCCCCGTCCGCCTCCTTCGCCGCCGCCACCGCCGGTCCCGCCGGCGCGTCCGGGATTGGCGATCGACTCCGGCTTCCGTCCGAGGAGGAAGGTGACCCGGCCCTGCGGATCGAACTTCATCACCATCGACGAATACTCGTCGACCACCCAGACGTTGTCCTGCGGATCGACGCGGACCTGGGCGGCGAAGAGGAACCCGTACACGCCCTGGCCGATCTCGCGCGTCAATTTTCCGGTGCGGTCGAACTGGAACAGCCGCGAGCCACCATGCACGAACGGCCGCGCCGAGGCCATCGACATCGTCGGGTGGCCGGTACGGGTGTAGACGAAGACGTCGCCGTGCGAATTGGTCGCCACGCCGCCGACTTCGCCAAGGTAGATGTCATCGGGCAGCGTCAGCGGATTCGTCGCGGAGTCGAAGCTGATCGTCGGCGTGTTCTGTGCGGTGACTGCGGTAACGAGCGCCGTTGCGCCGCAGAGCGCCAGGGCGAGTCTCACGAAGGTTGTCATGGCGGCCTCCCTCAGCGTCCCGTGCTCAGGCGCGCCGGCGGCGCCTGCAGGATGAACTTCTGGACACGCCACGATTCGATTTCGCCCAGGATTGGCTCGTTCGGATTACGGCAGTCCATCATGTGCACGACCTGGAAGCCGGGCGGCACTTTGCCGGGCTTGCCGAACCTGCCGATGACCGTGCCATCGATTTCCGCTTTGTAGATTTCGCCCGTGTTCTCCCACGTCCCGGGCGGATTTCCGTTCGGGTTCGAATTGGAGAAGAAGATGTACTGATGCGGCCCCGGCGAGATGCACAGCGTCCAGCCGGTGCCGAGATTCGTGATTTCCCTGATCGGCTTGAGATCGTTGTCGAGCTCCTGGTATCGCGTGTTGGTCCGGTCGGCGACCCAGACGTGCCCGCGCTCGTCGACCTGAAGGCCGTGCGGCAGGTTGAATTCGCCAAGCTTGTTGCCGCTCTTTTCACTGCCAGCCTGCGCGACGAACCGTCCGTTCTTGTCGTACTTGACCACCCGGTTGTTGCAGTAGCCGTCCGAGATGAAGATGTTTCCCTGCGGATCCCAGCCGACATCGGTCGGGCGGCACAGGATGTACTTCTGCGCGGGCTGGTTAGGCCCGGGCGGTCCGATGACGGGGCCATCGAGCGCCGGCGGCCGGCGGCCGATCACCATCAACACCTTGCCCTGGGGACTGAACTTGGTGACGAGGTTGGTGCCCTCGTCGACGGTCCAGATGTTGTCGTCCTTGTCGACGCGAACCGAGTGGGCGAACTCGAAGCCGTAATAGCCCTTGCCGATCTCGCGGACGAAGGTGCCGCTCTTGTCGAATTCGAACAGGCGAGTCGTGTCGCGCCGGTGGAACACGTAGACGTTGCCCTTCGAATTGGTGGCCACAGCCACCGCCTCGCCGAGGTACTCCCCGGCCGGCAGCTTGAGGAAGTTCGCCACGGCAGTAAACGGAATGTCCGGCACGCCCGTGATGGTCGCCTTTGCCTGTGCGAACAGCGGAGGCGGCGGCAATCGTCGTGACGACGCAGGTCCGACAGGACCTGTCTCATCGAATGCCCCTCTCGAACGCGCGGAGCATATCCAGGTTCACCGACAGTTCAACACGCGTGGCTGCCCGTGACGATTGCGGTTACGACGAGTGCGACTTCCAGCGGAAGTAAGCGCGGCGAGAAGCATTAGTGTCAAGCGGCGGGTATCCCACCCAGCGTGTTTCTGTGCTCGATCTTGCACAGTTTTGCTTGACCCAGCTATATATCAGCGCGACTATACGCACCCTGCATGTTGGCTTGGGGCCAGTGGCGACCCTTCCTCACCACGTCGGTGTTCGCGGTGAGCGTGCTCTCACTCTTCAGTTGCCCGTTCGCCTGCGCCTCGAACCCTTTGGGTCCAGAGGCTAGTCAAGACACGGGCGACACCCGGGTCGTCCTCGCGCCCGGCGAGGTGCATCGCGTTCGGGGGACGGATCTCACCCTGACGTTCGTTCGGATCGTTGCCGATTCCCGGTGTCCGACGGGCCTGACGTGCATCCGGGAAGGCGACGCGGCCGTTCTCGTGCGCGTTGACAAACCCGGCAGCGCGCCCGCCGATCTCACGCTTTTTACGTCCGGGCCGGGGCCCCGGGACGTTGTCGTCGACAACATTCTCATCACTCTCATCGACGTGATGCCGTATCCGCGCGAGGACCACGCGCCTCGTCCGGACGAATACCGCGTGACGTTGTTGATTCACAGAACGTGACCTATGCGCGCCAGGACTTTCTTATTCGGTTGGCGTTTCCCGTTGTTCGTCACAGCAGCGATGGTCCTGGCGAGCGGCGTGTTCGGGGATCGGGCGCGCGCGCAGCAGAACACCATCTCGGTCAGTGAGACGAACTTCGATATCCGTTCGGCGTCGCCGGAAGTCGCAGCGGCATACCTGACTCGCGTCGCCGCCTCGGCCGCAGTCCGCGCGACGGTGGACCGTGTCGGGGTCGACGGCATGGCGCAACTGCGGGCGGAGTTCCCAGCACTGAAGATGCTTCAGAGTCCCCTGAGTGGAGCGCTAGAGGTCATCGGTACACAGCGTGGCGGTGGGTTTCTCACGGCACCGAATCCGGATCACGTGGGTGCGTTGCGAGGCTTCCTCGCCGCACACGCCGACGCCTACAGGGTTACCGCAGCGCAGGTCCAGAGTCTGGAACTGGTCTCCAACTACCCGAACCCGTCCGGCAACCTGTCGTGGGTCGAATTCGAGCAACGCATCAACGGTCTGCCGGTGTTTCAGGGCCTGGTGCGCGGCGCTTTCACGCGCAACGGCGAACTGGCCATGGTGACCGGACCGCTGGCTGCCGGGCTGAACCCCGCAGCGATGCCGCAGACTGCCGCGATCGACGGCGCGCGGGCCGTTTCGCTCGCCGCGACGCACGTCGGTTGGGACGTACCGGAGACCGAGCTTGTCCTCACAGCCGTCAGCCCCGATGGCGAGCGCCTGACCTTCAGGGGCGGATCGATGGCGGACGCTGCCAACGCGTGGCGTGTGTACTTCCCTCTGGCGCCGGGCGTCGCACGGCTGGCATGGGAGACCGAGATCTGGGGCGATCCGTATGCCTTCCTCGTCATCCTCGATGCCGAGGACGGCACGGTGCTGTTCCGCAAGAACCTTACCGATCATCAGTCGCAGTCGGCCACGTACAACGTCTACGCGGACGACAGTCCCGCGCCGATGTCACCGAGTACGGTGCTGCCCGGCTCTGGCACGCAAGCGCCGTTTATCGGACGCACGAGCATCACTCTCGTCGGCAACGAAGCGCCGAACACATTCAACGCCCTGGGCTGGATGACCGATGGATTGAACGAGACCGATGGCAACAATGTCCGGGCAGGGCTCGATCTCGTCACGCCCGACGGCATCGAGTCGACCGTGTCGGGTTCCAACCGTGTCTTCAATTTCCAGTACGACCCGCAGACCGACGAACCCGCGACGAGCGCTTATCGTTCCGGCGAAGTTACGGACATGTTCTACTGGACGAACCGGTATCACGACAGCCTGTACCGACTGGGGTTCACTGAATCTGCCCGTAATTTTCAAGCCAATAACTTCGGGCGCGGCGGTCTGGGCAACGACAAGGTCAATGCGGAAGGCCAGGACTTTTCTGGCACGAACAACGCCAATTTCTCCACTCCGCCGGACGGCTCGTCGCCGCGGATGCAGATGTACATCTTCCCAGGGCCCACGCCGGATCGCACGTCGGCAATCGATCACGATGTCCTGCTGCACGAGTTGACGCACGGGACGTCAAACCGCCTGCACAACAACGCCACTGGCCTCGCATCGAACGTATCGGCCGGGATGGGGGAAGGCTGGAGCGATTTCTACGCCCGCGCGCTGCTCTCGAGCGCCGACGAGGATGTCGACGGCATCTATTCCAGCGGTGGGTGGGTGACGTATCAGCTCAGCTCTGGTTTCGTGGACAACTACTACTACGGCATCCGGCGATTTCCGTACGCCGTCAAGACCACCGTCGGCGCCAACGGCAGGCCGCACAACCCGCTGACTTTCGCGGACATAGATCCGCTCCAGATCAACCTGAGTGACGGCGCGTTTGCGCCGACGTTCGTGGGCTCGGCGAATGAGGTGCACAACATCGGCGAGGTGTGGTGCATGGCGCTCCTCGAAGTGCGCGCGCGATTCATCAAGCGGCTCGGGTTCGCCACCGGCAATCAGCGAATCCTCCAGTTCGTGACTGATGGAATGAAGCTGGACCCAACCAATCCCACGCCGCTCAATGGCCGCGACTCGATCCTCGCGGCAGCGACGGCCGGCGGCGGGTCGGACGACGACATCGCCGATATCTGGGCGGGCTTCGCAGCGCGCGGCATGGGCGTGGGCGCGGCATTCGACGCGGCAACGTTTGCGGTCGTCGAGAATTTCAATACGCCCGGTGAGCCGATTCCCAGCTTCCTGATCGACGACGTCAGCGTGGTCGAGGGCAACAGTGGCACCGCGAACGCGACGTTCACCGTTCTGCTGTTGAACGGCGGCGCTTCGAGCGCGAGTGTCACGTGGACGACTGGCGACGCGACAGCGACGGCGCCCGGGGCGCCTGTGACCTCGTCGACGCCCATCAACATTCCGAGCGTCGGGACATCGACACCATACCCCTCGAATTTGGTGGTTTCCGGCGTGACGGAACCAGTCAGCCACCTCCGGGTGCGATTGAACGGCTTTGCCCACCAGTTTCCCGGCGACGTCGGCGCGCTCCTGGTGGGTCCCAGTGGCCAGCGGGTCATGTTGATGAGCGGCGCATGGAACAGTGGGTTGACGACGCCTCCGCCCGTCAACCTGACGTTTGCGGACGGTGCCCCGCGGCCGTCGACGTCCGGCGCGCCGGTGAGCGGAACATACCGGCCGACGAACTACCGTGGTGCGACGCTTCCAGGCGCGGCGGGACCGTACAGCCCGAACTTGTCTGCATTCAACGGCACGAACCCGAACGGTACGTGGAGCTTGTATGTCTTCGACTTCGTGTCCGGATTTACCGGCGCGATCAATGGCTATTCGCTGATCTTCGGGGACGCGTCGGACGACTACGTCGCCTCCTCGGGCACGCTGACGTTTTCCCTGGGCCAAACGACGCAGACCCTGGACGTGCCTGTCAAGGGTGACGTCATCCCGGAGTTGGACGAGCGGTTCTTCGTCAACCTGTCCCAGCCTACCGGCGGTGCCACTATCCAGGATGCGCAGGGTATCGGCACGATCGTCAACGACGACGCAGCGCTGCCGACACCGACAGTCGTGACCAGCTTGGCCACCAACGTCACTTTCGTGTCCGCGCGGCTGAATGGAACGGTGTCGCCGAACGGGCGCGCTACGTCGGCGTGGTTCGAGTACGGCCTGACCCCCAGCTTTGGCAGCTCGACGCCACAGCAGCCGGTGGGATCGGGAATCACGCTGGTGCCATTTTTCGCTGACCTCAGTGGGTTGTCGTGCGGCGGCACCTACTACTTCCGCGCGAAAGCCAGCAGCGATGGCGGCACAACCAACGGACAGACCGAGACGGTGACGCTCGTTCCGTGCCTGGCACCAACGGTAACAACCGGGAGCCCGACGGCATTCACATCCTCTGGAGCGACGCTGAACGGCACGGCCAGCCCCAATGGCATGGCCACGACCGCGTTTTTCGAGTACGGGCCGACGACCAGCTACGGCAGCAGCACGCCGAACGTTGCCATCGCGGCGACCGCGCCCGTGACAGCGATCGGCGGCGGCGCTGTCACCGGCCTCGCGTGCGACACGGTCTACCACTTCCGCGCGGTCGCGGTGAATGGAATTGGTCGATCCAACGGGTCCGATCAGACCTTCTCGCCCCCTTGTGCCGGTACCGTCGACCCGAGCCTATATGCGGTCGCCAACGACACGACCACGCTGCGGGTGCAGAATGCCGCGACGCTCGCGACGGTCGCTGCCATTCCGGTGCCTTCCGGTTCCAACTTCGATGTGGTGGTCACGCCAGACCAGTCGCTCGCGTTTGCTGCCAGGACTGATGGAATCTGGGTGGTGGATCTGCACCAGAGCCCGCCGGCTCTCGCTGCGGGCGTCAACCCGATTCCGATACCGGCTGGCATGCCGTTCGTCGAGGACCTGTCGCTCGCGCGCGACGGAAAGTTCCTCGTCGTCAGTGACGGATCAGCGGTCGCACCCCTCGCGGTGATCAACGTGGCAACGCGAGCGGTCGTCGGCACGTTGCCCGCGACTACGGACAACAATTCCGTGGATGTGTGTGATGACGGTTCGGTGCTCGTGACGTCCGCCATGTCGAGTGTCGTCAAGCGATTGAAGATCAGCGAAACCGGTACGTTGACCGACACGGGACAGGCACTGACGCTGCCGCCAGGAGTGAACAACGCTGTGTGCGCGCCAGGCAGCAAGGCGGGTGTCGCCGTCCTGTTCACCAGCGGGCAGATGATCTCATTCCTGGTCGAGAGCATGACGGCGGTCTCTACTCAGGGGTTGCCAGGCGGTCCGGCTCTGACCGCTGCCTTCAATTCGAACGGCACGAGCGTGTTCGTCCGCGGTCCCAGCACCATGACGGCGTACGCGTTCGATCCGGCCACCGGCGTGATCGGCGCGTCCGCGTGGTCGAGAAGCCTCACCATGGGGAATGGATTGTTCGGTGTCGATCAGGTTGCGCTGGATCCGGCCGGCCGCCGGGTCTACGCGACGACTCCGGGATTCATCGTGTCCCTGGATGCAGCGAGTGGGGCGTTCAACGGCAGCGTCACGGCATCAAGTCCATCCGGCATCGCCCTGCGGCGAGGCGGCGCCGCAGCCGCTCGCGCTGATTTCGATGGCGACAGCAAGACCGACATCGCCGTTTATCGGCCCTCCACTGGCACATGGTGGGTCCTGCAGTCGAGCAGTGGCTATGGGACCTACTTCCCGAAGCAGTGGGGCGCCGCCGCGGATATTCCTGTGGCCGGCGACTACGACCGCGACGGCATGAGCGACATCGCCGTGTTCCGACCGTCCACCGGTCAATGGTGGATCTCCCGGTCGAGCAGTGGTTATACGACGTTCTTCTCAGTGCAGTGGGGCACGGACGGCGATATTCCCGTGCCTGGCGACTACGACGGTGACGGCCAAACCGACGTCGCCGTCTATCGACCCTCTTCCGGCACCTGGTGGATTCTGCAGTCCAGCAGTGACTACACGACCTACTTTTCGAAGCAGTGGGGCGACGCCGCGGACATTCCGGTGGCCGGCGACTACGACGGCGACGGCACGACTGACATCGCCGTATACCGACCATCCACCGGCGTCTGGTGGGTCCGGCAATCGAGCACGCAGTACGCGACATCCTTCGCGACGCAGTGGGGCCAGGACGGAGACAGACCAGTGGTTGGCGATTTCGACGGTGACGGGAAGGCAGATCTCGCCATCTATCGGCCGTCCGACGGCACCTGGTGGATTCTGAAGTCCAGCAGTGGCTACACGATCTACTTCCCGAAGCAGTGGGGCGACGCCGCGGATATTCCCGTGGTTGGCGATTACGACGGTGACGGCACGAGCGACATCGCGGTGTACCGACCCTCTAACGGCACCTGGTGGATCCTGCCGTCAAGTAGCGGCTACGAGACGTACATCATGATCCAGTGGGGCGTCGAGACGGATATCCCGATCATCGGCAACTGACGACCGTGCTTTTCGAGGCTGCCGGCGAAGCGAACGTCCGGCTGCCGTGAACGCCGCGCCGCAGCGCTCTCCGGTTTGACGCCGGCTGGCCCGCGAGCTCCTTCCGAGGATCCACAACGATGTACATCGCGCACCTGCCAGGCGCACGCCATCAACAGGAGAGCGGACATGCCGGGTGACGTCAGATCTTCCAGTGGGCGGTTCGCCCTCGACGTGATGGGCGCCCGCGCGGGTCTGCTCAAGAGCTTTGATGGCCTCGACATGGCCGCCGAGATCGTGACGACCGATACGCCGGACGGCGAGAAGAAGCACGTCGCCAACATCGGGTGGACGCCGGCGAAGGCCACGATCGGCATCGCGATGGGCAAGGAGCTGTACGCGATCATCCAGCAGGCGTTCAAAGCGCAGCCGAAACGTTTCGATGGCGCGCTCCATGTCGCCAACGTGGATTACAAGGTGCAGTCGTCGCTGAACTTCTCCGACGCCATCCTCACCGCCATGACCTTCCCGAAGTGTGACGGATCGAGCAAGGAACCCGCGTTCTTCGATTTCGAATGGGAGGCCGAGTCGGTGCGCTGGCGCAAGGGGGACAACTCGGACATCCGCACCTCCGTCGCGCCGGCGCAGAAACAGTGGCTGTGCTCGAACTTTCGCTTTGAGATGGGCGGTCTGCCAACCAGCCGCGTGGCCACGATCGACTCGTTCGCCTGGAAGTACTTGCTGGCGCCGGCTCAGCCCGGCGAGCCGTCGAAGCACCCGGGCAGGATGACGATCCCGAACATCACCGTCGAGGTTTCGATGGCCGACTACGACGCCTGGGCCGAGGCGGCCAGGAAGTGGTTCATCGACGGCCAGCACGAGGACAACGACGAGATGGCCGGGGCGATCGTCTTTCTGGCCGCCGACATGAAGACCGAACTCGGGCGGGTGACGCTCCGGCATTGCGGCTTCGCGAAGTTCATGCGCGGCACGTTTGAGGCGGGCGGCGACAAGATCGCCCGCTTCAGGTGCGAGTTCTACGTCGAGGAGATGGAGTTCGCGCTCAGCTGAGCCAACAGCGTGTAGGTAAGATTTCGCCTCGAAAGGAACGCTTCCGATGAGCGGCCGCGTGTTCATCAGCCACGCCAGCCAGGACTCCGAGGTCGCCGAGGCGGTGTGCAACGCGCTCGAGGCGCACGGCGTGCCGTGCTGGATCGCTCCGCGTGACATCACGCCCGGCAAGGAATACGCCCATGCGCTCTACGATGCCATCGTCGAGTGTCGCGCGCTGTTGCTCGTTCTCTCGGCGAATGCGGTCGCGTCGGGGCAGGTGCGGCGGGAGATCGAGCAGGCAGCGCGGGATGGCGATCCGATCATCCCCTTCCGCATAGACGATTGTGAGCCTGGGCCGGCCCTGGAGTTTCACATCGGCCGCGTCGAATGGCTCGCGCCCCCGTCGGTCGAACTCGCAGCGCAGATTGGTACCTTGGTCACCATCGTCGAGGCGCAGATGGCCGCCGGGACGATGCGCCCGGCCGAGAACACACGGACGTATGCGCATCGGGCGTGGAGCGGTTACCCGGGCGTCTTGCGCCGGCTGCTTGCCACCTGGATCACCGTATTCGTGGTCATTGCCACGGTCATCGCCGCGTCCGACTGGATCGCGAATGTCGTGGCCTTCTCGTTCGCGCGGCAGCAAGCGGTGGCCAATGCCGCGCGCCCGGCGGTTCAACCAGGGGCGCGGTCGGTGCAGTTCCCGCTCCCGCCGCCGATTGTTGACGAGCGCCCCTCGCCCTTCCAGGAAGAGGAGCCAGTGGAGCGGGTGACGGCGATCGCCGGCATTCAACTGATCGTCATGTTTCCGATCGTCTTTCTGTGGCTCGCCTGGATGTGCGCCGCGTACCTGACGCTCGAGCACGCCGGCACGCCGCTGCGTCACGCCGCCGCTCGCGCGCCCGGCCGATTCATGGGGCGTATCGTGACGCTGCGCGGTGCCGATGCGCTGGGTGATTTGTGGACTGCGAGCACGCGCGCGGGTCATCCAGCAACGCGCCCCGAGGGCGACCGCGCCCCGCGTCGTCTGCGGCCGTTCACGCTCGGCATCGTGGCGTTGCTCCCGCTCACGATGTTCACACTGATCGTCGCGAACGAAGACGAATGGAGCGACCAGACGATTCTGGCGATCGCGATCGCGGCCGACGTCCTGTTGATGACGGCCGGCGTGTCGTGTCTGTCGGTGCTGAAACCGATCGAAAAGCGATTGCGGTCGCTCGACGCGGGTGTGCAGGGCCCTGCCTCACCGCAACACCGCGAGAACGCGCAGACTGCATGACCACGCCGATCGACGTCTTCATCACCGCGGCCGACGAGGATGCCGACACCGCACAGAAGCTGGCGAGCGCCCTCACCGGCGCGGCGATCACGTGCGCAGTCGATCGTGGCGTAAGCGAGATTGCGTCGACCGTGAGTGCGCTCGAGAGTTGCCGCGTGCTGGTGTGTGTCCTGGGGCCGGCCGCCAACCGTGCCGCGAACGTCGTTCGCACCCTCGAGCGTGCATCCGGACGAGGTGTGCCAATCATTGCCTACGAAGCTGCGGCCGCCGAGCCGTCACCTTCCATCGCCTACTTCACCGGAACGACGGCGCCAATTCGCGGCTGGGGCGCCGATGATGCAGCCAGGGCGATCGATTCACTTCTCGCCGCCTGCCGGCAGGCGTTGCAGTTGGCTGCGCTGCCGCCGCCGCACACACTGAGCCGGCCGGCGTTTTCGCGAGCCGAATACCGCTATCCGGGGCCGCTCCTTGGTACGCTCACGATCATCCTGGCCGCCTGCTGCGGTGGAATGATCTACGCCATCGTTCAGGACGGGCAAACGGTCGCTGGCGCCGCGTCGCTTTCGGCCGTCGTCCCGCGAGCCGTTCCCGTGGATCCCGCGGGCGTACAGTTCCTGGCGCCGTCACTGGCGCTCTGGACGATCATCATCGGGTCGATCTTTGTGTTCCGCCGGGCACGGTTGAACCTGATCGCGCGATTCGAGCAGCACGTCACAATCGGCGCGGGAGAGATCATGTGGCGTCCATTGGTGCCGGTGGCAAACGTCATCTGGATGCCGCGGATGGCGAGACAGCTCCGCGCGGCCGCGGCGCCGAATTCGGGTGCCGCCGATTCGCGGTGGCGTCTCGCGACACTCTGGTGCGGTCTGTTTATCGCGACGTACTTGCCGCTGCTCGTCCGCGATGTCATGGTGCGCGCGGGTTCCGGGACCCCGGTGGCCGTTGCCGCGCTCGGCGTCGCCGCGCAGCTCACATGCCTCGTGCTCGCGGTCGTCACGTATGCGATCTGGCGCGGCGTTGCTCAAGCGCCACGGCGAAAGCCAGCCGCCGTACCAGCACCCGTCGAACGCACGGTGGCGGCATCGCCGGGGGCACCGGCAGACGTCCTGATCCTCCACCAGCCAGAAGACGAGCCGTTTGCCCGGGCGATGGTCGCGCCGCTCGCTCGGCTTGGCTGCCGTTGCTGGACCTACACTGGCGAGGCGCGAGACGTACCGTTCACCGGATTCGACGCCATCCTGGTGATCGTGTCGCAGGCCAGCCATGCGTCGGAACGGATCGTCTCGCTCGTGCAGTCGGCAACCGCTGCGCGCGCGCATGTGGTGCCAGTCGTGGTCGACCTGCCGCCGATCGGCAGTGCGCTGGGGCATTACGTGCGCTCGTTGCAAGGCTCGAGGCTGCCACGCTGCTGGTGCCGGGGCACGAGGCGAGCCTGCTGTCGGTGTTTGCCTCGACCGAAGGGATCGTTCACACTCCGCCCGACGATCGAGTCTTCGCGCAGCTTGAGCCGGCCGTTATCGCGCCCCGCCCGTACCGTTCCTCTACCATCCTGCGACGTGCCGCGTGGGTCGCAGCGTGTGTACAGATCACGGTGGCGGCAGCCCTCGGCCTGCTCGCGTTCGGGATCGCCATCGATCCCGAAGATGCGGGGGACCCGTCAGGAAACATTTCGATTCTTCTTGCGGTGTTCTCGCTTCCGGCGTGGGTGCTGTTCATCGCCTGGCTATCGCGGGCGTCGAACAACGCCGCGGCGCTCTTCATCCCGGGTCTTGGCCCGCGGCGACGGCTCTTGTCGATGGTGGGACTCCCGCTCGCAAGCATGGTCGGCGGTGGCGCCATCCTGTCGCGCTGGTTCGCGGCCATCCTTGGACGAAGCGCCCTGGAGGTTCAGCAGCGGGCGGCACTGTTTCGACGGATGTGGACAATCGCTGGCGTCGTGTTCACCGTGTGCGCGCTGCTCGGTTGGTATCTCATCGCCTACCACGGTCTGGTGCGGGCGGCGATGGTGTTGACGATGTGCCAGGCGGCCGCGACGATCTGCCGAGGTGCCGTGCGCGTCAAGATCATCAGCGCGGTCAACGAGCACGTCGAAACCCGGGCCCGTGTGAGGACGGCGCCTGGAAGAGTAGCGACGTCGATCAGCCACGCGACGTGACGTTCCGTGGCGGCGGCGCCAGCGCCGATCGCAGGTATGCGACTCATGCCTGTGCAAGACTCTTCGTATCCCGCGCCCGATACACCTCGCCCATTCCGCCCGCACCCAGTGGGGCGAGCAGTTCGTAGGACCCGATGCGCGACCCGCTGGCAAGGATGGACACCGGCTCTGAGCCCCCTGTTCTGGCGGCAGACGTCCGACGTTGTCGGGTGAACTCGCGGGATTTTACAAGATCGACTCGTCTACTCTGGCCGAAGCGACAGGCCGAGCGGCTTGGCAGACTTTTCGGATCCGGTCGTCGAGACTTACCAATGCCAGTCCCGCGATCATCGACCGGGCCGCGAGCGCAGAGGCCAAGTGGATCGCATCAAGCGTGCGAATCGGCTCACCGGCGAAGGGCCGGCGGGCGCGTTCGACGATTTCCGGGCTGATGCGCAGGATGTGCCAATGCGCGACAAGCGGACCGACGGCAGCCACGTCCAGCGCAATCGACGCTACGACTCGTCCCCAGCCAAGAGTGAGCTCCGGGGAAATAGCGTGTGGTCGCGGAAGGCGCGGACTCCCTTCAGCGCGTCTTCTTATACCGGATCCAAGCTCTGCGAAGAACAGCAATGTTGACGAAGTCCGGTGGCAACGGGTTGCGTCGCCCATTTGTGTTCTTCACGCGTGCGTCACCGGGTGAGTCGTGGGTGAACGCGCAGATGCCAGGAAACAGCATGCGATGTACTTGGGCGGGGACCACTTCCTTCAGGAGCGCGGCCGTGACGCCGGGTTCCGCCAGCCGCCGCTCGAGACCGCTCGCCGCCTTGGCGTGGTCACCGGCGCCGGCACCGACGCGCATCGTGTGGCCTCCTACAGTCCGTTCACTGCGTTGCAGTGGCTGCCCGACGGCCGGACAGTCTAATGCCAGTCCCGCGATCATCGACCGGACCGCGAGCGCAGAGGCCAGGTGGATTGCATCAAGCGTTACGGTCTTCATGACCCGGATTTCGCGACGGACCATGCCGTCGTGCGCATCGGCGGCTTGCTCTGACGACGATCGGGGATCCGTCGGGGTGTACCGTAGCCTCATGCGCATTCCGCACCAGCGCGTTCATCGCGTGTCGTCCAGGGGAACAATCGCCATCTGCCTGATGCTGACGATCCTGGCAGCCGCTTCACCGGCGCGCGCGCAGTACGTCCAGATCCAGTCCGTCGAGGTGACGCCGTTCGTCGGACTACGGATGGGAGGGACCTTTGCGATCCAGCCGGACGCGCCCGCGGCGGTGCAGGCCACGTTGAAGGATGCGTCGAGCTACGGGTTCTCTGCGGGCGTTCGTTTCGATGACTTCTCCCTCGTCGAGTTCCGGTGGACGAAGGCCATGTCGGCGCTGCGATTTGGTGCTCCGTTCGCCGGCACGGCGCTGGCTGATGTGACGCTGAACCAGTTTCACGCCGACTTTACCCGTGAGTTCGTCATTCCCGACGTGAAAGGACTTCGCTCGTTCGTCTCCGGCAGCCTCGGCGTTACGCATATCGCTGCGGCGCAGGACGGGTTTACACGTTTCTCGTTCGGTTTCGGCGCCGGCCTCAAACAGTTCGTGGGCTCCAGGTTCGCCATTCGCGGCGAAGCGCAGTGGTTGCCGATCGTGGTCGAACCGTCAGTGAGCGGCTTCGCGTGCGGCACGATTCAGTACGGGGGATGCCTGGTGGTCCTCAACGGCGAGCTCGTGCAGCAGTTCCAGCTCAGTGTCGGGCCGGTCGTCCGCTTCTGAGTCGTCGGCAGCCCGGCGGGCGGTTTCCCCTCGCGAACCGGCGCGGCGGCGGTGCCACTCGTATAATCGCGTCAGATGATCGGTCCTCCCGCGAGCCGAACGGGTCACGCGAGACGGCGCACTGCCGCGACGGCTGCGGCCTGGGCGATTGCGTGTGTGCTCCTCGCTGCCCAGGAGCCGCAGCAGCCTCCCACGTTCCGGACCAGCACCAATGTCGTCCGCGTTGACGCGACCGTTCTCGATCGCAATGGCAATCCGGTTCCCTCTCTCACCGCCGAGGACTTCGAGATTCGCGAGGACGGAGTCCTGCAGACGATCTCGTCCTTCAAGTTCGTCGTCGCCGACGGACGCGCGACCGACGACCGATCGTTGCCGATTCGCAGCCAGGCGCATGCCGCGAGCGAAGCGGAGCGTGACGATGTGCGGACGTTCGTCATTCTGTGGGACGAGTACCACATCGGTGAGCTCCAGTCCGCCTATCGCGGTCGTGAGGCGCTCGAGCACGCGGTGTTGACCGCGTTTGGCGAAACGGATCTGGTCGCGTTGATCGATCCGCTGACGTCGGTGGCCGACATCGAGTTCACGCGCGATCGTCGCGCGATGGCGGACCGCATCCGCAAGCTGAAAGGACGCCGCGGTCTGTACATCCCGCGCAGCCCGCTGGAAGAGGAGCAGATGCGCGCCGCCGCGGCCTATCCCGGCGGCGTCGAAGGGATTCGCAGCATGGTGACCGTCGACGCCATCAAGGCGGCGGCCATCCATCTGCGGACGCTGGGCGAGGGGCACAAGACCGTGATCGTGATGACCGAGGGATTCATACCGGGTCGCGACGGTCGTGACCTGGCCGTTCGTACCGCGCCGGGCGAGCGGCGCGGCTCCGATGATCCAGCCCTGGATCTGGTGCGGGTGGCGAACGACAGCAACGTGTCTATTCAGGTCATCGATCCGAGGGGCCTGCAGATCGGCACCGGTGTGAACTTCTTTCTTCAGACGATCACGGCCGATACCGGCGGCGAGCTGTATCGCACGAACGACTTGAAGATTCCGTTCACCAACGCGGTGAAAGCTGCGAGCGCGGTGTATCTGATGGGTTACACCCGCGAGAAGCCGGAGGACGGGCGGTTTCACCAGATCAAGGTGGAGGTCAAACGTCGCGGGCTGGACGTCCGAGCACGGTCCGGCTACTGGGCTCCGAGCACCGAAGAGATCGCCCGCGCCAGAGTCGAAGCGGAATCCGCTACGCTGCCGGCTGGAGTGGCGAGCGCATTTGCCTCGCTCCCGCAGGCGGGTAGTCCACGCCAGGTCGACATTTTCGCCGGCACGAGACCACTCGGAGACAACCGTCTGCAGGTGACGCTCGCGTGGGCGCGGCGTTCGACCGACCCGCGCAACGCGCCGTCGCGTGTCACCGTCACCGTCAAGGGCACTGACGTGGTCTATGAAGGGGACGTGAGAGCAGAAGGGACAGCGTTCGAAACCGACGCCGCACGTCTCCAGTTGGCGTTCACCGTGCTCTCGTCGAATGGCGATGTGCTCGATCGCGAGGCGCGCACGATGGACGCGTCGACGCTGTTCGCCGGGCCGCTGGTGTTCGCCACCCCCATCGTGTACCGCACCGGCACCGTCGCCCAGGTCCGCGCCATGCAGGAGCCGGCTCCGGCCGCACCGATTGACGCCGCGCGCGAATTCGGGCGGAGCGATCGCGTATTCGTCCGCGCCTCGCTCGCCGGGACCTCGTCATCGACGGCGGTCGTCACGGCGCGGCTGGTGGATCAGCGCGGTGCGTCGCGCGTCAGCCTGCCGGCAACCCGTATCGCGTCTGAGGATACGTGGCAGATCGAACTGCCGATCGGGTCGGTCGGCGCCGGCGACTATGCCGTGGCGTGGGAGGCGGAAAGCGGCGAACACCGCGCACAGACGATGGTGGCGTTTCGCGTGCGGCGGTGACAAATCCCACGCCTTCTGCGTTGGTCAGCTCGCGGTTAATCGAGCGCAAGGCTCATCCCGCCGTTTCCACCAGCACCACCATTGCCACCACGGTCACTCGAATTGCCGGTGTTGATCGCGCCGCCGCCCCCGCCGCCACCACCCCGATTCGAGGGGCCCCCGGGCACCGTGATGCCCTTGCCGCCACCGCCGCCACCGCCCGCTGAATCGTCGCCGTTGTTGTCCCGCGCACCTTCACCGCCCGCGCCCGAGTCCGTGGCTCCATTGCTGGCGTTTCCACCTCGTGCACCGCTGCCGCCAGCACCACCGGACGCACCACCTTGTGCACCCGGGGCTCCACCGGCCGTCGACGACTGCTCATTAGACTGACCGCCCCCACCGCCACCGCCGGTGCTGACACCGGCGATGCCGCCGCCAGGTTGCGGCGCGACCAGGCCGAAGTCGCCGCCGCCGTTTCCGCCACCGCCGCCAGCGCCGCCGCCGCCAGCCGTGGTCGCGCCCCCCGCGCCACCCGGGCCTGTGCTGGCGGTCCCGCCGCCACCACCGCGTCCACCAGCCAGTTGTAGATAGATCGTGCCGCCTTGAATACGGAAAGAGGTCTCGGTGCCGGCCGTGCCGTTTTCGGCGTTGTTCCCGCTGGCTTCAGTTGCGCCGGCACCGCCCGCGCCACCGGTGCCCACAGTCGCTGCGTACGGTGTGCCTGGGACGACGGAGACGGACTGTCCAAAGAGATTCGCGGCTCCACCACCGCCGCCGCCGCCGCCGCCCGTGGAGCTGCCGCCGTCGTCACGCCGTTTTCCACCGCCTCCACCTCCACCGCCGGCGACACCACGGACGTAGATGGTGCCGGGACGATTGAAGATCATCGTGTAGCTGCCGGGGCCAAGGTTCAGCGCGCCGGAGACATCGAAGTTGTGGGTGCCCGAAGCCGTCCCCGAATACGTCGCCGTCAACGGCGCCGCGGCCTGAGTGATCGTCGCGGCTGCCGAGCCCACACTGATCGTGCCGCTGCGCGCCAGCCCGTTGTTGACCGCCACCGCGAAAGCGATGGTGGCGTTGCCCGTGCCACTCGGTGACGTCACGGTGATCCATGGGACGTCGGTGGTGGCTGTCCATGCGCACCCGGTTGTGAGCGACAGCGATCCCGCACCGGCGGATGCGGCAACCCCGAGCGACGTGGGGTTCAGGGCGTAAGTACAGGGTGCCTGCGTGATCGTGGCAGTTGCCGAGCCCACGGTGATCACGCCACTACGCGCTGCCCCGGTGTTGACGGCCACGAGGAAGGCGATAGTTGCGTCGCCCGTTCCACTCGGGGACGTGACGTTGATCCAGGGGACGTTCGCAGTGGCCGTCCACTCGCACGTCGTGGTGAGCGACAAGGATGCCTCGCTGGCGGCCGCCGCGACCTCCAGTGATACCGGGTTCAGGCCGTACGTACACGGTCCTGGCGGGGGTGGCGGGGGTGGTGGCGGTGACCCCGGTGGTTCTGGTGGTTCCGGCGAAGCGGGTGGGCCCGGCGACGCTGGCGGCTCTGGCGGCGCTGGTGACCCTGACGCCGCTTGAAACACCCTGAAGGACTGGCCGGCGATGGACAGCGCCGCGACACGCTCGCTCCCGGGATTCGCATCCACCGTCACGGCCACGGCACCGGACCCGTTTCCTGGTGACCCCGCTGTGACCCTCACCCAGGTGACGGAGCTCGTGGCCGTCCACGTACATCCGGCCAACGTCGTCACCGTCAGTTGGAAGGTGTCGCCGCTGCCGGCTACCGATTGCGAACCCGATCCTGAGACAGCGTAGTCGCAGGCGGCCGGTAACTGCTGGATCTGCGCGCGGACATTGTTGACGACGATTGCTGTCTGTCTGGCGGTGGGGGTCGCGTTCGGTGCGACCTGGACATGGAGGGTGCCGCTGCCTTGCCCTGTCGCGGGGTCGATGCGCGCAACCCAGCTGGCCTCAGCCGAAGCGGTCCACACGCAGTCCCGTGTGGTCGTCACCGTCACGTCCTGGCTGCCGCCTGCCGCGCCGATGGGAGATTGCGGGCTTGCGAGTGTGAGAGCGCACCTGTTGACGGCCGTTGGTTCCGTCGAGGTGATCTCAGTCGATCCGCACGCGGCGAGCAACGCGGCGCACGCGGCGATGAGCAGGAAGTGAAGCGTCCGTCGTGTCGAGCTGCAGACCGTTCCTGGCAAAACCATCAGTTGATTGCTGGCACAGCCCCATGGCCGCGACCACCCCGGAGACCGATGAAGACACGTGGAACCATCTTCAAAAATAACACCGATAGATCGGCCGCGGTTGTTCGCGAATCATACGCGATAAGGTGCCGGATGCGTCTGGAAGGACCGCACGAGTTCCGAGTTGACGCTGAGGTCACGGCCGAGGCGAGTTGCCGGAGGCTGCCACCTACGCCGATCAGAACGTCGGGATCACGTGAGTGCCGAGGACGCGGGAGATCAACGGGATCAGCATTCCACGTGACCCCATTGCGATTGTTTTTCACGAGCGAGGCGGAATTGCGTGCGAATCGGGTCGAAACGACGCCCAACTGGCAATCGGCGGGCCGACGTACTGATGTGCGCGAATCGCGCCATTCCCTCATACTGCTGCAGTACTCGGCGGCGCCACCGTGGCCCGGCGCAAGACTCACTAATGGTAATGGTCTGACTTGTGCGGCGACCCACGCCGCCTGGAGGTTGAGATGAAACAGATCGCTTTGGCGTGCCTCGTTGCGTTGCTGGGCCTCGGTGTCGGTGCCACCCGTTCGCTGGCCCAGGAGGCGGTGAAGGACACCGCCAAGAAGACCGGGGAAGCGACGAAAGAAGGAACCAAGAAAGCGGGTGAGGCGACCAAGGAAGGCACCAAGAAGGCCGGCGAAGCCACTGTCGAGGGGACCAAGAAAGCTGGCGAGGTCACCAAGGAAGGGGCCAAGAAGGCCGGAGACGCCACGGCGTCAGGGACGAAGACAGCCGCCAAGGCAACGACCGACACCACCAAGTCGGCCACGAAGGCCACGACAGATGCCGCGGGCCAGGCCGGCACGGGTGTCAAGAACGTCTTCACCGGCGATGTCAACGTGATGTGCAACGACGGCAAGAAGCACAGCGGCAAGACCAATGAAGCCGCCTGCGCGAACTACGGCGGGGTCAAGAACTAGCAGGGGCAGAAGCTGGTCGCGCGACTCGAGTCCACGGGCGCGATCTGAACCGAGATTCGAGGATTGTCACCAGCCTGATCAAGCGAGACGACGACGGCAAATGGACTGGCGGCGAAGCCGTCAGCACGCGAGCAAGGCTACTTGCCCACGAGGTGTTCGGGATCCCGATTGTTTTCGTTGCAGACGTACTCGAGCAGCTCGTCGTCGGCGTTGAGACGGAACTCCTGTGTGACCGACCATGGGTGCGCGTACGACTTCGGGTCATCGACGGTGATGTCCACGAACATGTGCCCGAAGTCGGGACGTCGATAGCGCTCGGTGACCCTCATCGCGTCGGAGTGTGGGTGGCCGGCGTCATCGAGCCACGTCTTGTCGTTGAACCCAACTGTCTCGACAACCAGCGTGTCGCCATCCCAGCGACCTTGCGAGTATCCCATCCACGTGGGCTGTGGGTCCCTGGGGATGGTGTGACTGTCGTCGAGGAAGACCTGGCGGAACGTGGCCCGTGTTTCGTAGAGAAAGACGACGACGGAAGGCGTCTGAATGATCTTGATGGGAAATGGGACACCGTTCACTCTCGGCACGCCGGGCGGCAGGCAGAATCCTTCCGGGTCGTCCTTGCCGAAGTTCTGCTGACGTTCGTCGTAGCTGGCCCTGGCCGCGGGGAGCATCGGCACGTCCTCCGGTCGAAGGTCCGCGGCGAGATTCGCGTTGAACTTGATGTCCGTCTGCCACACTCCCGACAAGTCCACCGTGCCGCCTGTTGTCCGTGGTGCCCCTGCACGGATGTCCACCTTGCCGTCGCTCGTACGGGGGGCGGTCGGGTTGCGATAGGTCCACTGTGCCTGGGCAGGTGTCGACGACAGAGACGCGATCAGGCCCGCCATCAGCACGACCCGGAGGGATGAGCCCGGCACTGCCCGCCGGACAGCGTGGAACGCGCGGCGTCGGTCAGCGGGTGGTCGCATTCGGCGAGTATAGAGACATGCGGGACGCGCTGTCGATCGCGTGGCGTCGGCGGATGGCCCTGTTACGCGTCTTCGGCGGCACGATCAATGCGGCACGGGACGCTGGCGCCAGCTGTGCTCGACGAGACAGACACGGTTCCGGGCCACGCGCACAACGGGTGGCACGCTCGGCGATTTGCTCGAGGTGTACCCATGCTCGTCATCGTGCTCGGCGCCGTGATCGGCGCCGTCGGCCTTGTCATTGTCGTGCGCTGCGCAACCCCGGGCGCTCGGTTCTGGCGCCACTCGGCTATATGAGTCAGCAGTGGCTCGCCGAGCATCGCGGCGAGTATGCGTCGTAGTTCGTAGAACCTCGCGATAGAGGGGAAGCGCTATCGGCGGTTCGCCAGAAGCTGTCCGGTTGTGAACAGCCGGTTCAGCGGAAGCCCCATATGCTGCTTGGTGCCTCGTCGTTCCAATTCGTTGCCACAGCCTCGCGACGCGGTGGCGCTCCTGCCCATTCGACGACCTGACCTCGGAGTCACATGAAAGTCACACCGCTTCACGATCGTCTCATCATCCAGCGTCTCGACGAGGGCGAACAGACGGTTGGCGGCATCATCGTGCCAGATTCCGCCAAGGAGAAGCCCCAGCGCGGCAGGGTGGTCGCCACTGGCCAGGGTAAGGTCAGGGACGATGGCAGCCGTCAGCCGCCTGACGTGAACGACGGTGAGACGGTCCTGTTCGGCAAGTACTCCGGCCAGGAAATCACGATCGACGGCGAGGATTACCTCATCCTGCGTGAGGACGAAGTGCTCGCGATCATCGACAACTAGGACTGGCATACATGGCAAAACAGATCATTTACGGCGAGCACGCCCGCGGGGCGATCCTGCGTGGGATCGACCAGTTGGCGAATGCGGTCAAGGTCACCCTCGGCCCGAGGGGACGCAACGTCATCCTCGACAAGAAATTCGGTTCCCCCACCATCACCAAGGACGGGGTGACTGTGGCGCGCGAGATCGAGCTCGGGGATCCGCTCGAGAACATGGGCGCGCAGATGGTCCGCGAGGTGGCGAGCAAGACATCGGACACCGCCGGCGACGGCACCACCACGGCGACCGTGCTGGCGCAGGCCATCTATCGCGAAGGCGCGAAGAACGTGGTGGCGGGCGCCAACCCGATGGAGCTGAAGCGCGGCATCGACAAGGCCGTCGAACTCGTGGTTGACGAGATCAAGAAGATGGCGCGACCCGTGTCGGGCAATATGGTCGCGCAGGTCGGCATGATCTCTGCGAACGGCGACCAGGCGATCGGTACCATCATCGCCGAAGCGATGCAGAAGGTCGGCAAGGACGGCGTGATCACGGTCGAGGAAGCGAAGACGCTCGACACGTCTCTCGACATCGTCGAGGGCATGCAGTTCGACCGCGGGTACCTCTCGGCGTATTTCGTGACCGACGCCGAACGCATGGAAGTCGTGCTCGAGAACCCGGTCATCCTCATCCATGAAAAGAAGATCTCATCGATGAAGGATCTCCTGCCCGTCCTGGAGCAGGTGGCGCGGCTGGACCGGCCGCTTCTGATTATCGCCGAGGATGTCGAGGGTGAGGCGCTGGCGACGCTCGTCGTCAACAAGCTGCGGGGAACGCTGCGCGCCGCCGCGGTGAAGGCGCCCGGCTTCGGCGATCGCCGTAAGGCGATGCTCGACGACATCGCCGTCCTCACCGGCGGCCGCGCGATCACCGAGGACCTCGGAATCAAGCTGGAGAGCATCACGATCGACGATCTCGGCAAGGCCAAGAAGGTCACGATCGACAAGGACACCACGACGATCATCGAGGGCGCCGGTACGTCTGCCGCGATCGAGGGGCGCGTGAAGCAAATGCGCGCGCAGATCGAGGACACGACATCGGACTACGACCGCGAGAAGCTGCAGGAACGCCTGGCGAAGCTGGTCGGCGGCGTGGCCATCATCAAGGTCGGTGCGGCCACAGAGACCGAGATGAAGGAGAAGAAGGCGCGCGTCGAGGATGCGATGCACGCGACGAAAGCGGCCGTCGAAGAAGGGATCGTAGCCGGCGGCGGCGTTGCGCTGCTGCGAGCGGGGAAGGCGCTGGACCGTCTCGAACTGACCGGCGACGAACTGATTGGCCTTCGCATCGTCCGGCGGGCGATTGAGGAGCCGATGCGGCACATTGCCACGAACGCCGGTGCCGAAGGCTCGATCGTCGTTTCGAAGGTCAAGGCGATGAAGCAAGACGAGGGCTTCAACGCCGCCACGGAGTCCTACGAGGACCTGGTGAAGGCTGGCGTCATCGATCCCGCGAAGGTGGTCCGGAGCGCGTTGCAGAACGCCTCGTCGATCGCCTCGTTGCTGCTCACGACCGAGGCCCTCATCTCGGAAATCCCGACGGCCGAGTCTGCCGCCCAACCGGCGTATGCCGGTGGCGGTGGAGGCATGGACGGCATGTACTAGGAATCGAGACTGTCTGTCCCGTAGTCACGCCATCCCTTCAAGGTCAACACCTCGCTCCTCAGCGTCGTCCTTCACGATTCGCTGCCGACCGGTCCGAAGGCGGGTCCAGTTGCCTGGCCCATTCGCCAATCACGACACGTAACTCGTCGGCCTGATCTTGCAGCTGGTGCATCCGCTTTACCTGCACGGCCAGGTCACGACAGATCTCTACGATTTGGCCTTCAACGGCATCCGGCAACTCGGCGTGTCTGCGCCGCCCCGGTCTTCCCGGCGAGGCACCAACGGATTTCGGCATGGATCCCCTCAGGCACATCCTGTCAGTCTCGATGCCCGGCGGATGTACCGTTTGGAACGCACGATCGCGTTTAACTGTTTCTCGATGTGCGTAACTGCCGCATTGTGCTGGCCGCCGGGTCCGTCTGCTGAGGGCCAGGGATTCAATGTCAATATCGACGTGACATTCACTCCGTTCAGATCCATCAAGCGGTAGATTGAGCGTCCATGGGCGAGCGTGCAGTCGCGGGAAGGAAGGCGCGAGTCGCATAGCGTGCCAATGTTCCGTTACGTTGTGCCCATACTGTTGCGGCGTCAACACTTCAGGGGTAATAACGAATAACCCAACTGCCTCGCTAGTCCAGGAGCATGAAACATGGCGAGACTCAACAGAGTCACAGCCCTGCTCGTCGGCCTCGCCTTGCTGCCGCGGTCCGCGTCTGCGGTAACAATCAGCTTCGCGGAACCAGTGGCGGAAACGGATCCCGTACACGGAGTATTCTCGTCAGCGAATTACCGAGCGGTTTTCCGTTCGGTGGCGGCGTGACCGCCAATGGCGAGTTTCAGGATCTGTCGCCATTTCTCGGGACGCTTCCCGAGGGGCTAATCGTCACCGCCAGATCCTTTCCGACCCCTGCTGAGTTCCAGTGCGCGGGTGGCGACCTGCAGTGCCTGATCGACGCCATCAACACGTCGAACCGCACCGGTGGAGTGAACACCATCCAGCTCGACGCGGCAACGTACCGGTTGACGACTCCCGACAACGTCGAAACGAATTCTCCAGGCCGCGGCGGGAACGGGCTGCCTGTCATCGTGGCGCGGATTGCGATCGTCGGTGTCGGGCCGGAGTCGACCATCATCGAGCGGGAGTCCACAGCCGACCAACGCACGGAGAACGAGTTCCGCTTTTTCCATGTCGCGAACACCGGTCAGCTGGACCTTCGCGGCGTGACCCTGCGCAACGGAAACGCGGGGGATACCGGGCAAGGTGGCTCGATCCTGTCGGAGGGATCGCTCGTCCTCGAACACGCCGTCATCACGGACAGTTACGCCGGGCGTGCAGGCGGCAATCCAGGTTCTCGGCGGCACGTTCACGATGCAGGACAGTCGCGTCACACTCAGTGGGGCGGGACCAGGGGAGGACCTGGTGATGCTCGGAGACCCGAATCTGCCGTCAGCGCGGGTGTCGGCGACGGTCGATCGCACCACGATATCTGAGAACAGCCTGTCGGAAGGGAGTATCGTCGCGGTCTACGCCGGCGCGACCGCCATCGTCACCAAGGCGACGATTGTCCACAACAGCGTCGTCGGCTCCGGCGCGGCAATCGCGGCAGTCGGAAGGGTAACAGTCTCCGACACGACAATCGCGGACAACTCGTTCCAGGCGGGCGGTAGCGGAATCAGCGCGGCGGGATCCACTTCATCCGTCACCAACTCGACGATCGTGAACAACAGTGGCGGTGTATTCGGAGCTGTGCGGGTCCTGAGCAGCATCATCGCCGGAAATACGGTTGTTGGTGACTGCGGCAGCCTCGCGTCCCTGGGGTACAACATCATCGGAAATCCCGCCGGCTGCACAGGACTGGTATCGAGCGATCTCACCGGCGATCCAGGCCTCGGCGCGTTCATCGACGACGGCGTACCAGGCCACGGTCGCTTCCCACTGCTGCCCGGGAGTCCGGCCATCAATGCCGGCTACAACGTGGCGTGCGCGGTTACTGACCAACTGCAGACACCCCGTCTGGCGTCCTGCGACATCGGCGCGGTCGAGTTCTACCCGGTCGTCAACGATCTGGTGTCGTCGGGCACATGAGCACAGCCTTCGACGCCACCGTGGTGCCGGGCGGCCCTGCCGGGACCTTCCACATCAGCGCCGATTTCATCAACACGAGCACTCAGGCGATGGTCAATCCGTTTGCCGAGGTCGTGGGGCTGAGCGGCGGGAACGTGCTGCTCAATGCTGAGGGCGGCGCCGGCGGGGTCGGTGCCCGGCGGAGAATCGCCGATACGAGCATCCTCGCGCCGGGGAGCACCGGGACGTTCGACTTTCTGATCGGCCTGCAGAACCGGGAACCGTTTACGTTTCTCGTGAACGTACTCGGGAACGCAACCGATCTCTCAGTCGCCACGACACAAATCGAGACGCTCATCGACCGCTCGCAGCCAGCGCGTGATACGTGGCACCACGGCGCAGTGGAGCCATTTTGACAATGCCGTGCCCCGGACGACTCGAGTTCGGAACGCGGCCAGGCCCGAGTCGGCTCCGCATGGAAAAGGATCCGCGAGGCCACCGCGGCCGCGTCATCGCGGTGGTGAGTGATCGCCTCCGCGACGCTCTTCCTATTGAAGGATCGCGGTGGCGTTTCTCTTTGGAACGTGGCCGACCGGAATCTCTGTCATCACCTTCCGCGAGCCGACGTCGACCACGGAGACCGAATTGGAGCCGGCGTTGGCGATGTAGACCGACTTGCTGTCGGGCGAGAAGGTGAGCCAGTCGGGATGGTGGCCGGTCGGCGCATCCCCGAGCAGTTTGAGGTCGGGCAACGAGTATTCGTAAACGCGGCTGTTCATCTTGCTCAGCACCCAGAGCGTGCGCCTGTCCGGCGTCACCCCGATCCCGTGCGACGGCGAGCCTTGCAGCCCCTGGGTCACGCGCTCACGCTCGGGAACGTCCGGCAGTTTCACCCGCGCCACCTCCTGACGTCGATCGAAATCGACGACGGCAAAGCCGTTGAAGTCCGAGAGCTGGATGAACAGGCGATTGGTCGATCCGTCCGGCTTCTGGTCAAAGGCGATTGGCCGGACCCCGGCGTCGAACGCCAGGGTCCATGCCGGTTCCTCGGTCTGCTGATCGATGACGGTGAGCAGCTTGCCAGCCACCGATCCGCACAGGACATACTTGCCGTCCGGCGTCACGTAGGTGTTGTGCGCGGCGCCATTCACCGGAATCGACTTCGCACGGGCCAGCGTCTTCGTGTCGATGACGTCGACCGCCCCGGGCGCTGCCGCAATCGCCACGTACACCCGGCGGCCGTCCCTGCTGATCGAGACGTTGTTCGGATGCGCCGTCAGCCCGATTTTCTTGACCACCTTCAACGTCCTGCCGTCGACGACGTCGAGCGTCCTGTCGGCTTCGTTGGTGATGTACAGCCGCGAGCCGTCCGGCGCGGACGTGACTCCGTGGTTCACCTCGATACCGGTGATCACGCCGACCACCTTGTTGGTGGCGGGGTCGATCAGATGAACCGTCGTACCCGCCGAATTGGTCTGGATGATGCGGACGGAGGCCGCGGCGGCCACGGTGGTCAGCGCGGCGGCAATCGTCAGCGTCAGGGCGGCGCGTTTCATGGTGAAGCAGCCTCCGGCGATGCCCACTTTACACCAGCCCCGGGCGCGCCTATAAAGCGTCGTATGCAGGTGAAATGGCCATCGCTGCCGCTGCTGATTGTGTTCGCCTGCGCGGCAACGGTGCAGGGGCAACGGGCGACAGCGGAGAAGACACTCGATTTCGTGACGTTTCGAGCCAGGATCGAACCGATTTTTCTCGCCCCGCGCGGGGATCATGCCCGCTGTTATGCCTGTCACTCGCAGGGGACGCCGCTGCGGCTCCAGGAGTTGTCGCCGGGAGCGATGTCGTGGAGCGAAGAACAGTCCCGCCTGAACTTCGCGGCGGTGCAGCGGGTGGTTGTGCCGGGGCAGCCCAAGATTAGCCCGCTACTGCTGATGCCATTGGCGTACGAGGCAGGAGGAACTGAGTTCCACCCGGGCGGCAAGCATTTCCTGTCGATGGACGATCCGGAAGCGAAGGCGATTGTCGATTGGATCAACGGCGCCGCCGATTAACGGCCGCTGAACGTCCGGTTCAGGCTACGTTCATCGCAGCGCGATACGCTCCGCGGACAAGGAGCACACGATGAAGCACTTCATGCGCGCTGTTGTCGTCATGGCCGGTGTGGCACTTGCCGCAGGCTCTATCGACGCGAAAGAGGAATCGCTCGCGGGCGACTGGACGCTGTCGGTAGAACATCTCGGGCTCAAACTGGTGCTCGCGCAGACGAAGAGCACGGTGACCGGAATGCTTGACTGGCCGCATGGCGACCCCATCAAGCTGACCGGCCTGTTCGCCGACGACACGCTGATCCTGTCCGGAGATTCAGCCGGCGATAATTTCGCCGTTCACGTGGACACGACCGGCGCGCGCAAGGCGGATGGCACGCTGACGGGCACGTTGAAAGCACACTTCGACGAATTCAACGACGCCCATGAAGTCGTGCGGACCAGAAACCAGGAGATTCCGTGGACGGCGGTGCGCGGCCTGCACGACATCGTGCATTTCGCCCGGTAGTGCCTGTCGAGACGTTCTGATCCGCTCGGTTTTCCTCCGGCCATACGGACTCGCGCTGCCGCGCGGCGCGGTGTCCGGCGGCACCATGTCAGGGCCACAACACTGGGTGCAGGGCGGACGACTATCTATCTATCGCGTATCTATCTATCGCGCGAGGGGGCAGCAGCGCGGACGTATTTGGTAATGCCGCGCAGCTGTGCCTCCGCGGTGTAGATGTTCCCGGCCGCGTCGATCGCGATGCCTTCACCCATGGCGCCGTCCGCCGAGTTCGGCACCATGTGCGGCGGGATGAACATCGTGACCTTTCCGTCGGTCAGGCTGCCGATCCGGATGCCGCGCATCCACCCGGGATGCACTCGCTCGGTCGACTCTGAATCGGTCGTGTAGATCACGTCGTCCTTGTCGATGGCGAGGCCGCTGGTACGACCGAAGTCATCGTACTCGGCGACGAACACGCCGTCCCTCGTCAGCATCTGGATCCGATGATTGTGGCGATCGGCGATGACGAGACGGCCTTTCGAATCAAACTCGATTGCATGCGGTGTCCGGAATTCTCCGGGTCCGGTTCCCGTCTTGCCAATCACCCGCAGCGGCCTGCCGTTCCTGTCGAACACCGAGATCCGGCCGACAAGATCGGGGCTTGCCACGTCTGTGTGACTCTCCGCGACATAGACATCGCCGTTCCGATCCGTGACGAGATCGGTCGGCTCGACCACCGACGAGAGGGTGAGCAGAACTTTCCCTTCGGGACTGAACTTGACGACGCCGCCGCCCTTGGCGCCGTCGCGGCGCGAGTCGGTGACCCAGACGTTGCCCTCGCGGTCGACGTGAATGCCGTGCGGCCAGACGAACATGCCGGCGCCGAAGCTGCGAAGCTCCCGCCCGTTCTCGTCGAAGTGGTGAACCGGATTGAGCGTCGACCCCGCGCAGCCTGGCGTCGTCCCGGCGGAACAGCGATCCGTCGCCCAGATGGTCCTGCCATCCCGGTCGACGGCGACGCCATTACTGCCGCCCCAGGGACGTTGTTCGATCGTCAGCTGTGCCCAGTCACGGATCACCCGATACGGATTCGCGCCGGCGTTGACCGGCGTGACTCTGTCGGTTTGCGGCGTCCCGCCGCGTTGCTGCGCCGACAGCACGGTGACGGCGAGCAGAACCAACCCGCCCGTTGCGACCCGCCGTGCCCATCATTTGAAACTCGCGATCGCTCTGGCATGCATCGAATCAGGCGTGATCTCGACCAGCTCGATGCGCCCCATGAACGGATCGGTCAGATTCGCGAGATTCACCTTCGTATCGCTCTTCGTCACGTCGGTGACCGTCAGCCCGCGCTTCCTGAACGCCTCAACGGAACCGGCGGCGCTGTCGACGACCAGCCCGTAATGGGTGAACCCGGCGGGCCGTTGCGGGCCGCTCGCCTGGATTTCGAGAAACGTGTTCCTGCTGATGTGCAGGTAGACGAGTCGCGGCTTGCCGTTCGCGTCGTTGGCGCGGAACGCCTCGCGGTAGCCCATCTTCTGCGTGTAGTAGGTGACCGCCTCTTCGATGTCGGGCACGTTGATGCCGACGTGGTTCATCATCGAGACACCGGTGCCGGCGCTTTGCGCGATCGCCACGTGAACCGCGAGCCCAGTGATCAGTCCGGTCGCAAACAACATCGCTCCGCGCATGGACCCTCCGCCGCGACATCATACTGCTGGCCTCGTGCCGGCCGCGTCGGCCAGCGCGCTCCTCACGCCGTATCCGTCAGGGACGTCAAACCGTGGTCGCTGGCACGTGCTTTCCTTCAAATTGAACGGATCTGTTTCCGACGCCGAAGGAGCGCCTATGGACAATCTCATGAACACGGTCAAGCAGCGCGCGACCGCGGGCCTCGACACGCAGAAGACCCGGGCGACGGACGGCTTGTCTGTCATCGCATCCGCGGTGCGCCAGACCACCGATAATCTGCGAAAAGAGCAGCACGACACCCTCGCCCAATACGTTGACCGTGCGGCCGATCAGCTCGACCGATTTTCGACCGCACTCCGCGAGAAGGACCTCGATCAGTTGCTTCACGACGCGCAGCAGCTCGCACGGCGGCAGCCCGCACTGTTCATCGGCGGCAGCTTCGCCGTTGGCCTGCTCGCGGCGCGCTTCCTCAAGAGCTCGCAGCCCGACGGAAGCGGCGGATATGACCGGCGCGAGTCCGGCTGGGGTGACGATGGCGCGCGCGCGTATCCCGCGCGTGATTCGGTGGCAGACGAGGTGAACGAGTGGTCGCGGAACCCGAGCGCACCCGGTCAGGAGCGTTACTGATGGGCGAGCGCACCGACGATCGATCGCTCGGCGATCTGTTCGCCGAACTCTCGCGCGAGACCAGCCTGCTCGTCCGCAAGGAAGTGGAGCTCGCGACTACCGAAATGAGCGCCAAGTTGAAACATGCCGGCACCCAGTCGGGCATCGTCGCCGCCGGCGGCGCGCTCGTGCATGCCGGCTTGCTCGTTCTGCTGGCGGCCATCGTCATCCTGCTGGCACAACTCGGCGTCACGCCCTGGCTCTCTGCGTTGATCGTTGCTGTCGCGGTGATGGCCGTTGGGTACTTCATGGCCAGCGGCGCACTCTCCCGGCTGCGGAATACCAGCTACACACCCCATCAGACGATCGAGACCCTGAAGGAGACCACCTCATGGACGACCAGAACAAGAGCGTGAACGACCGGTGGGCTCCGCCCACGAATCGAGGGGAGCGCGGCTACGCGGCCGATCCGGATTTCTCCTCCCGCGCCGACGCCGGTGCGGATTTCGGAACGTCGTCCCGGGAAGCTGGAGACGAAGCCTTCAATCCGCGCACGACCGAGCTTCGTCACGAGATCGACGACACCAGAGCCAACATGGGGGAAACGATCGACGCGATTCAGGAGCGTCTTCGCCCGGGAAACGTCGCCGCGCGTGCCGCCGAGAACGTCCGCGACGCAACCGTGGGCCGGGTGAAAGAGTTTGCCGGCAGCATCACCGGCCGACGGGACTGGCAGGGCGACCGGGATGACGACTGGCGATACCGGTCGTCGGGCTGGGACGGAACCTCGAACGGTGTACTCGATCGGATTCGTGAGAACCCGTTTGCCGCCGCGATGGCTGCCGGATCGATCGCGTGGCTGCTGTTCGGTTCTCGCCGCTCCAGGGGATATCAGTATTCAAGCGCCGATCGTGAGCGCGCCATGTACGGCTCGACCCGCGGCGGTCAGGCCTTCGTCCGCGAAGCGCGCTTCGATTTCGATGAGAGCCCCAGCCGCTACGGTGCCGAACGACGCGATTGGGGACCGACGGCGAGCGAGGACCGCGACTGGGGTGAGGCCACCGGCCGGATGACCGACCGGGCGCGTGAAGTGGCCGCTGACACAGGGCAGCGGATGCGACATGCTGCGTCCGACGTCCGACGGCGTACGCGCAGCGTCACATCCGAGAGTCCGCTGGCGACCGGAGCGATCGCGGCGGCCATCGGTCTGGCCATCGGCCTTGCGATTCCGGAGACCGAACGGGAGAACGAGATCCTGGGCGAGGCGCGCGACTCGATGATCGATCGTGGCAAGGACGCGGTTCGGACCGCCGCTGAGCGCGTTCAGACGGCAGCCGGCGAGGTGCAGCGGGTCGCGACAGACGCGCTGAAGGGAATCGCGCCATCCGAATCGGATCAGAGTGGCAGTAACCAGGCGCAGCAGACGGCGGCGCCCACATCCAAGGGTGGCCGGACCAAAGCCTGACGCGAGCGTAGCCCAACGAGCATCTGACGCTCACCGAGCGGCGGGTCCGCGAACCGGACCCGCCGTTCGGCGATCCCGGCCCACGACTACTTCACTTTCCAACCAGCCGGTCGAAATCCTTTTCGTTCTCGGGACACATGTACTCGAGCAGTTCCGTGTCTGCCTGGAAGTTCAGCGGCATCGTTACCGTCCACGGTTTCTTGTAGGCCTTCGGATCGTCGATGGTGACTTCCACGCTCAAGTGTCCGAAATCCCTCCGCCGGAAACGTTCGGTCACGCGCAACTGTCCGGTCGCCGGATGTCCAGAGTTGTCGAGCCACACGTTGTCGTTGAAGCCCGCCGATTCGACCACGAGGGTATCCCCGTCCCAGCGGCCAACGGAATAGCCGAACCACTGTGGATTCGGTTCCGTCGGCAGTGGCCGGCCGTCGAGGAAGACCTGTCGGAACGAATGGACCGCCTCGTAGAGGATCACCACGACGTTGCTGGTCGTGTTGAAGATCTTGAACGGATACGGGACGGCGGTCGATCGGGGCACACCGCCGACGATGCACCGGCCGGTCGGATCGTCCTTGCTCTCGGTCGCGCGGCGCTGGCGGTAGAGTTCCTCGGCCCACGGCTGGAACTGGACCTCGCCCGCCTTGAGATCCTTCGTGATGTCGCCGATGTAGCTCCCCTGGATCAGCCACAGGCCGGACAAATCCGGTTTGCCGTCCGCTAACCGCGGCGCCGGCGCATTGAGGTCGGGTTTGCCGTCAGCGGTGCGCGGAATCCCCGGCGTCGGATATTTCAGCCACTGCGCAGAGATGCCGGCCGTCGTCAGTAGCATGGCCGTCACGACAATTGACACAGCCTTCATTGGATTTGCTCAGGGCTCGTTGCCGAGCAGCTTCTGCCGTTCGGCAGACGCCGTGAACGCGGGAGGCGTCTCACGGCGGAGTATACGCGCAGCTGGTGGTCTACTTCCTATGCTGGTGTTTGTCCTTGGTCGAGAGCTGTACCGCGCCAGCCTGAACATCCCGTCGAGGCCGGCGCGAGGCGGTCACAAACGTTCGTTAGCGAATCATTGCCCCGACGAGGGAATTCAGCGTCTCGACTTCCTGAGATGAGACAGGAACGAACGACGGAGACGGATCCTTCAGGTTCGCGAACGCAATCGCATTACCGGCCTGGTCGGTGCAATACACCTGTTCGACGTCACGAACCCGCACGGTCACGATGATGTTGTTCGCGGCGCGGCCGCGAAACCGGATTAGGTAGTCGTAATCTGGAAGGGGACTCGCCTCGAGCGTACAGAAGTTGGCGAGGCCGCTCACGTTCGCTGTCGGAATCCCCTGCGGAAATCCGGCCACACCCGGGAGGAGCGTCGGCAGCCGCACGCCGGTCCTCGCATCCGCAACCGTGTCGCGATCGGTGGCCCCGAAGATAATCGCGTCGAGCCCGGGCCCACCGATGAACGCCTCGCTCCCGTCGCCGGGCGCCCACAGGTTCACGTCGTCCCCGGGCCCGCCGAACATGATGTCGCTGTTGGGTGGGCCGCCCGGCGCCGCTCCGCCGTCCGGCCCGCCGAGAATGATGTCCTGGCCGGGGCCACCGTCCATAACGTCGCTGCCATTCAAGCCGAACATCACATCGTTGCCCGGACCGCCTTCGAGGACGTCGGTTCGATTCAGCGACTGGTTGGCTGCTGCGCCGGCCTGGACCGCGGCGTTGTCCTGCCGATCGTCATCCGCGCCGATCAGGAGCTGCGCCTGACCGTGCCCTTGACCAGGTGCGGCCTGCGTGGGATGGGCGAGTCCCGGAGCGACGATTGCCAGTGCGGCAAGAAGGCCGGCGGAGAGCGCGGGAAGTCCCAAACGAGCGATCGAGTGTACGTGCGTCATTACTGTCATCCTTCCTGGGTATGAAGTGGGAGTGTGACGAGGGAACGCATGTCCCCGTCGTCGTCGAATGTGAGAGATCGGGACTTCGACTCAGTCCTGCGTGTAGAAGACGTAATCCGCCGTGTAAGGCACGAACGCCTTCCGGCCGGTATCGTCGAGGTGATCACAGTCAGTCGCGGGGGCCAGGCCGCCTTCGGTATTCACCCGCTGAATGAATGTCGTTCGCGACAAGGTATCGCCACCATTCGGTCCGACGAGCGTACCGACTGCTTCCAGGCGCACCCACGGAATTGCGGTTGCCTTGACGATGGCGGTTGCGGTCGCGCGCGCCCATACACGGCTGGTGTCTGCGGAGTCTTGCCACGTCACCCGGACGCTATCCCCCTCGATCGGATTGGGACTGGAGAAGTGCGTAATCAGCTGATCGCGGCGATCGCTGAACAGCGTCGCCTGCGGCGTAAACAAGGTCCAGGCGACGCGGCCGAGAGTGGCTGCCGGCTGGCACTCGTAGTTCTGCGTACCGACTCCGTGAGCGACGAGGAATACCTTGTTTGGCGGCAGTACCTCGAGACCGGGCGGGACGGCGGGCGGCGTGATCGTCTGGGCATCGGCTGCAGCCGACGACACCAGCGCGAGAGCCAGGGCAAGAGCCACGGCGCCGCCGAGGCGATGCGAACTCCAGAGAATCGACCGAGTAGTTGTGTTGCTGTTCTTCATGAGGTTCCTTGTTGCTGCGCTGCGAGAATGCAAACGCGTCTACCCACACCTAACCTCGGTGTCGATGCGAATATTCCAGGATGCGAAGGATGCGAGAGATGTCGTCGACGCTGCACGCGTGACGACGGCTGCGTGGGTATGGTGAGCTGGCTTTACGCGAGCTGCGCGCTTCTCGAGCTGCGGTCGATGTCGTTGATCAGCGAATCGATCGAGGTCACACGCCCTGCCGCGTACGCGCGGGACCAGCGATCGGGACCGAGGCGCGTGCGCGCCTGCCGTTCCGACAGCTCCTGGAGGTCCCGAACCGACTTGTCGACGACCGTGATGCCGGTGCGTTCGGTGACGGCATCACGCACGCCGAGGATACGGGCCGCCCACGTGTCGTCCCCCTTGAGGGTCGCTGCCGCCAGCAGCGGAACCAGCGCGTACGCGAACGCGAAGGTGTCGTGCAGCTCGCGGATGCGGGTCAGGCTTTCGCGCACAACGGTGATCGCCGCATCGGCGTTGCCGCGGCGCACCGCCAGGACGGCGCGGACATACAGCGCCCAGGTGAGGAACCACGGACCTGCCTGTTGCAGCACTGCCGCGGCTTCGTCGAGCAGCCGTTCGGCACCGGCATGATCGCCGGTCGCCAGCGCGAGCACCGCCATTCCATTCAGCGCGTTACCGGTGCCCGATGGAACCGCGAGCGTCCGGAAGGTTTCGATGCTGCGCGCGAACCGCGCGCGGGCCGCGGTGAGATGCCCGAGGGCGTGTTCGACGTGACCGAAAATATGTTCGGCGTTCGCGACGGTTTCCACGTCGCCCGCGGTGTGCGCCAGCGCCAACGTACGATCGAGCCCTGCACGTGCGCGTTCCAAGGCGCCTTGCGTCCACCACATCCCGGCCGCCCCCAGCAGTACCCTGGATTCAGCCGCGACGGGAAGTTCCGGCAGACTGAGAATCTGTTCGTACCATTGCAGGCCCTCGGACGCGTGTCCCCGTATCAGCCAGAAGTACTTCAACCCCCAGGCGACGTCGGCAGCCTCGGTGGAACGTCCGTGCTCAATCAGCCACGCGAGGGTGACGCGGTAGCTCTCGAGATCGTCACGAACGCGGTCGAGCCACTCGCCCTGCGCCGCTCCGACCAATCCCCTGGCCGCGCGAGACGCTTCGCCGACGCAGTAACGCGCGAGTCCCTCGAGCGCGTCATCACGTTCACCGGCCGCGGCGAGCTCGAGCGCCGCGTAGGCGCGAACGGTTTCGAGCATTTGGTACAACGGACGCGACGCCACTGACGTCGCGGTGCGGACGACCAGGCTCTTGTCGATCAAGGCCGCCACCGCGTCGAGCGCGTCGTCACCGTCGGCCGACGAACCCTCGGCACCAGCAAGAACCGCCGCCGCGGCCGCGAGCGGAAACCGTCCCGGCAGTGCACCAAGCCGCCGGAACGCGCGCTGTTCATTGGGCTGCAGCAGTTGATAGCTCCAGGCTACCGTCGCGTTGATGGTTCGCTGACGCTCGGGCAGGTCGCGCGGGCCGGCGCCCGCGAGCAGGACATCATGAGCCAGCCGGCGCAGCAGTTCGTCGGCGGTCAGCGTCTTCAGCCATGGAGCGGCAAGCTCGAGCGCGAGCGGCAGCGCGTCGAGCCGCTGACAGATGGCCGTAATGGTGTGGCCATTGGCGGCGGTGACGCAGAAGTCGGGGTGCACGTCACGAACCCGCTCTACGAACAGCCGCACCGCTGGCGCGCGCGCGAAATCGGCCGGCGATGTGGCATTGGCGGCTACGTTCAGCGCCAGCGGGCCGACGACGTACTCGCGTTCGCCGCGAATGCGCAGCGCCGCCCGGCTGGTGGTCAGCACACGGAGGGCCGCAACCGCTTTCAGGAGGTCGGCGACAATTGGCGTCGCGTCGAGCACCTGCTCGAAGTTGTCCAGCACGAGCAGCGTGGCGTGACTGTCGCACGCTGCACGAACGCGTTTCGCCAGATCGACGGTGGTCACGTCCGGCAGTCCGAGCGCTTCGGCGATTGCGGATGCCACGAACGGAGGATGCCTGATCGCGGCCAGCGGCACGAATGCGACACGGGTGGTCCCCGCATCGGCCGTTGCGCGCGCGAGCTCCAGCGCCAGCCGCGTCTTGCCCACCCCTCCGGGCCCGGTGAGCGTGATCAGACGCGCCGTCGAGTCTGCCAGCCACCGCTGCAGCGTCTGAAGGTCCACCTCGCGGCCGACGAGCATGGTCAACGCCAGCGGCAACGAGCTGTCCTGAAGAGGATCGATCGCGGTCGACGGCGCCGCGGTCCGTGCGCTCGCCAGAAGCGCGTCGCGGGTGGCTCCGGTCAGGTCGAGCGCGGCCGACAACGCGCGGACAGTCTCGACGTGCGGCCGTCGTCGTTCTCCGCGCTCGAGGGCGCTGACGGCGTGCACGGAAAGACCGGCGATGGTCGCGAGCTCTTCCTGAGTGAACCCGGCCGTCTCGCGGAGCGCCTTGAGTTGTGCGCCAAAGGACCGCTGAGTGCCAGCTGGCATGGCGGTCCGATTTTACCGCCGGATCCGGGTGCGCCTACTCACGATTGTTGCCGGCACTGACACTCCGACCACTGCGGCTTCAGTTCGGTCAGCTCACGACGCGACGAATTCGTCAGGCGCGTCGACAGCCGTCTCATCCAGCAGCCGATGTTTCGCCAGGTAGTACGAGAGGGCTCGCGGGCTGATGCCCATGAGCTTCGCGGCATGCCCCTTCTGAGCCGAGATCGCCAGGGCACGGCGGATGGTCTCGCGCTCGATCCATTCGATGTTCTGCCGCAGCTTCAGTGACGGGACATCGGTTCTCGTCGCGTTCGCCCTGTCGATTGTGATCGCGTCGCTCGTAATCGTCGTTCCGGTCGTCAGCACGACTGCGCGTTCGATGGTGTTCTCCAGCTCGCGTACATTTCCCGGCCAGTGGTGGTCCTGCAGCGACGACACCACGCCGTCATCCACCGCCTCGATCGTCTTGCCGATCCGCGCGGCGTGTTTGCACGCCAGGTAGTCGATGAGGAGCGGGAGGTCCTCGGGACGTTCGCGCAGGGCCGGTATGGCAATGGGCACCACCTGCAGGCGATAGAACAGGTCCTCCTGAAACCGGCCGGTGTTCACCAGTTGGCGCAGGTCGCGGTTGGTAGCGGCGATGACACGAACATCCACGCGTTCGGCCCATTCGGCCCCGAGTGGCTCGATCTCACGTTCCTGCAGCACCCGTAACAACTTGGCCTGCAGCCCGACCGCCATGGTCGCGATCTCGTCAAGGAAGATCGATCCGCCATGCGCCAGCGAAAACTTCCCGCGCTTCGCACTCCTCGCGTCGGTGAACGCACCTTTGACGTGTCCGAAGAGCTCCGATTCCACCAGTGTGTCGGGGATCGCGGCACAGTTGATCTTGACGAACGGCTCGTCACGCTGCGCGCTCCGTGTGTGTACGGCGCGGGCGACCAGTTCCTTCCCGGTCCCGGTCTCGCCGGTGATGAGAACCGTGCTCCGAGTGGTCGACAGGAGCTCGATCCGGTGGATGACTTCCGCCATCCCGCGGCTGCGCGTGACGATGCCGTATCGCTCGAACTGCTCGCCGAAACCGGTCAGGCCAAGTCTCACAATGCCTCCTCTTGCATTTCGATCCCGCCGCCATCGTCCCGGCCGATGCGTCGATCCCAGGGCTGCGCGTGCCGTATCCCGGCGCCCTGGCGTGCGCGCGTTTCCGTCTCCTGGTGCTGGGCGTGCACAGCGTCGCGCAAGGCGCGACGCGCGCGTGACAGCCGGGACATGACGGTGCCAATCGGAATTCGCAGCGCGTCGGCGAGCTCCTGGTACGACAGTCCCTGCAGTTCGCGAAGGACCAGCAGGCGGCGAAGACGAGCGGGCAGTCGGCTCAACGCGTCTTCCATCAGGCGGACTTCACATCCGTGCAGGAACAGGGCTTCGGGATCGGAACCTGCCCGTTCACCGCTGTGGTGCGCTTCGTCGAACGAATCGGTCGGCGGCTGAACGCGTTGCGAGCGCCACGCATAGCAGGTGTTGCGGACGATTCGGAGGAACCACGCGCGCGCGTTGCCGCCTTTGAAGGTCTGAAAGTAACGGAAGGCGCGCAGCGATGCCTCCTGCATGACATCCTCGGCGTCCTGTTCGTTGCCCATGCGCCAACGCGCGAGGCGGCGGCCGGCATCGAGGTGCGGAACGACGACCTCGTCGAAACTGTGACCAGCCGTGGGCGTGACGTTGGGATCCGCGCGTCTGCTACTCATGAAGAGCTCCGACCACCTGCTGCAACCCCTGCTCGAGGGTCGGATAGCGGAAGCGAAAGCCGGTTCCGCGCAGCCGGATGTTGGCGAATACGGCGTCGGTTCTGATGTCGTGCGCCAGCACCGGGCCGGCGACGAAACGGATGGCGGCCGCCGGCACTCGCCGCACACGCAGCGGACATCCGGCGAGGCGCGCGAATGTTGCAGCCAGGTCGTGCAGCCGCACGGGATCGCTGTTGACGACGAAGTAGCGCCGTCCCTCTTCGCCGTGCTCGGCCAGGTGGATGAGCGCGCGGGCGCAGTCGTGGACATGAATCGGCGAGACCCACGGGCCGGTTTGTCCGAACTGGAGCACACGGCGGCCCGTGATGATCGGGTCGATGACCCGTTCGCGAAACCACGATCCGTTGCCGTATACCCAGCCTGGTAACGCGGTGATGATCGGCAATCCCGCCGCAATGTAACCATCGAGCCGATCGAGCGCAGGCGTCAGACAGCGTCCCCAGGCGGACGGACGCGGTGGCTCGTCCTCGGTGATGGCGCGTGAACCGAGCGCACCATAACAGCTCGTATCGGCGACGTAGACGATGCGGCGGGTCGCGCTTCCGGCGAGGACGTCCAGCAACGGGGCATCCAGCGCGACGCGTTCGCGAGCGATTCGGGCCGCGTCGGCCCGACTGACACGGGGGCCGCGTACGGGATGAGGCGGAAGATGAAACACCCAGTCTGCCGGCGCTTCGTCGAGCCATTGGCCGGGATCCCGTAGATCGCCGATCACCGCGACTGCGCCGGCGCGACGCACCCGATCCGCCCCGTCAACCGACCGCGTGAGCCCGAACACCTGGCAGCCACGTGCGATGAGCAGATGGATCAATTCGGTGCCGATGAATCCTCCGGCTCCGGTCACGAACGCTGTTACCCCCTGGCGCGCCATGGCGGCGAGTGTGGAGCGCCGATCCGCCGCACTGCCACCCACAGCGGCCGCACAGCGCCCGTACTGCACCCGTACGGTGCCAGTACGGAGGCGTCGGCACCGCACCCACGTCATGCGCCCGCATAGCCGGCACGAGTCGTGGTACGCGCTTACCTGCGGGACCGCACCTTGTTCACGTGAATATTTCCGGGCTGCGTGCGATTAGGACGGACAAGAGGTACACATGTCTTCATTCCGTCTCGTCCTTCTGTCAGCATTTGTGATGTCTGTAACGGCCTGCGGCAGCAGCTCGCCGGACCCGGCTGCCCCCTCGCCGTCACCGTCACCCAGTCCCGTCGCGTCGGGGTCCTCGTCGACGGTGTCGATTCCTTCCGGCGCCGAAACGCTCGGCAGCAGAGCGTTTGTGCCCAGCGAACTGGACGTCGTCGCGGGTACCGCGGTGACGTGGACCAACACCGATTCGGTCGCACACACCTCCACGTCGGACGCCCCCGGCTGGAATTCCGGCACCATCGCACCCGGACGGCAGTTTTCAACCGTGTTCCAAACGGCCGGAACCTTTTCGTATCACTGTTCGATTCACCCGGGGATGGTCGGAACGGTCGTGGTCCGGTGAGGCGACGCTGAAGACACGTTTGGCGTGCTGACCGGATCCCGCTCGAGCGCAGGGTCCGGTCGGGTGTGCCGCTGAGGCGAGTGGTTGGGACTGGGTGCCACTCTCGCTGGCTGACCTATGATTTCCCCGCCGGTGTTTTGGCGGTTGCATCGAAGGGGAGTGGCGACAGTGAAGGATCTCGAAGGGTTGCGGTTCCTGGCGTCGGCAAGGTGATGGCGCCGTCATCTCGCATCAAGGCCGCCGATGCGGCGTTCTCTGCGGTCAAGGCGTTCTATTCATCGTCGCAGTATGCCGAGCAGCGTTTCGCCCCGGACGTCTGCGACTTCACCTTCGGCAATCCCCACGAGTTTCCGTTGCCGGGTCTCGTCGCCGCCATCCGCGATCGCGCGGTGCCGCACGACAAGAACTGGTTTGCCTACAAGACCAGCGAGGAAGGACCGCAGGCTTTTCTTGCTCAGCATCTGAGCCGCGAGCTGGAGCTGCCGTTTGCCCCGACCGACATCGCGCTGACGACGGGCGCCTTCGCCGCGAATATGCTCGCCTTTCATCACGTGCTGGATCCCGGTGACGAGGCGATCTTTTCGGAGCCGGCGTGGTTCTGCTATGAGCCGCTGCTGCTTGCCGCGTCGGGCGTGCCGCGCAAGGTGATGCTCAGAGCGCCACGGTTCGATCTGGACCTCGACGCCATCGACGCGGCGATCACTCACAAAACCCGACTGGTCATCGTCAACACGCCTCACAATCCGACGGGTCGCATTTATACCCGCGACACCTTGCAGCAGCTGGCGGCACTGCTGGAACGTGCGTCGGCGCGCATCGGCCACCGCATCTACCTGCTGTCGGATGAACCGTACCGGCGGCTCCGGTTCGATGAGCGGCCATTCCATAGTCCGGCCGCCGTCTACCCGTGGACGTTCATTTCCTACAGTTACGGGAAGGTCCTGCTGTCGCCGGGGCAGCGGCTCGGGTATCTCGCGATTTCGCCGCGGATGCCCGAGGCCGAGCGTCGATCCTTCAGTGATGCCATGCTGGCTGCGCAGATGGCGCTCGGCTGGTGCTTCCCGAACGCCGTGATGCAGTACGCGTTGCCTGATCTCGAGACGCTGTCGATTGATCGAACGGCGCTGGCCAGGCGGCGTGACCGGTTGATGGGTGTGCTGCGGGAAAACGGCTATGACGTCCTGCCGCCCGAGGGTACTTTTTATCTGTGGAGCAAATGGCCACCCGGAGATCCCGAGCAGCTCTGGACGCGGCTAGCCGACCGGAACGTCTTCGTCCTGCCGGGCAGCATGATGAATACGCCGGCCTACTTCCGCATCAGCCTGACTGCGTCCGATGAGATGGTCGAGCGGGCGCTCCCGGCATTCCGACGCTAGCGCTCCGTGTGTTCGTCTCGCCGAGGCTCGTGTTCGCGACGTATGGAACGTCGCGCGCCGTGAAGCGCGAGCCGCGCTTGTTTCTCTGGTCGGCAGCGGCACATTCGCGCGCTAATCTATGCCGCATGCGCAGGACGGGAGCGGCTCTCTGCATCGCGTTGACGACCGGTGTGTTGTCGATCATGGCGCAGGCGCCGCCGCGAGCGGGACAACAGGTTCACGCGAACCTGAACCAGTTGATGCGTGGCGCTCTATACCCCGCTGCCAATGTAGTGTTCTCCGCGCAAGCCAGCAATCCTGGAGACGTGAAGCCGATCCCCGGTCAGGACCCCTCGATGGCGACCGACCCGCTGACCAGCACGTTCGGTGGCTGGCTGGCTGTCGAGAACGCGGCGCTGACGCTCGCGGAGTCGGCGAACCTGCTGTCGATCCCGGGACGTGCCTGCTCCAACGGCGTACCGGTTCCAATCACCGATCCGGCGTGGGCAACCTTCGTGCAGCAGCTTCGCGACGCCAGCCTGCAGGCGTATCGAGCCGCCCAGGCAAACGATCAGGACAAGATGATCGAAAACTCCGGGACGCTCAGCGCCGCATGCGCTGATTGTCACCGCAAGTGGAGAGACCGCAGGACGCCTGAGAACCGCTGCCGTTAGGCGCCGCGCCTTCGCACCGCCGTTGTCAACGGACGTCACTCATGGGAGAAGTAGTAAGCCACTCGCCTAGCTTGGTGTCGCGATCAATGTGGGCAGATGATGCCGCTGGTGCCTCGAACGAGGACAGTGGCATCACAGCTGTAGCTGCCGAAGGTCAGCGACTGGAGATCGACGCGCGTACCGAATGTCAATTGAATGTCGCGGGCGACGTTACCCGTAATCGTCGAGTTGACGAGAGTGGCCGCTGCGCCGTTGTCGCCGACGAATCCAACCGTGCCGTTTTGCCTGCTGTCGACGCGGGCCTGATTGGACACCGTGATCACCGCCTCGTTCAGCACTCGCAAGCCTGTTCGCGTGTTATTGCGAACGCTGACCGTGCTGAAGCCTGGGGCCCCGGAGAACTGCGGATTATTGAACACTGTCATGACCGAGTTCTGCTGAATCAGCACGCCATCGCCGTTACCCGAGGAGTCGAGCGTCGAACCCGCGTCGAGATCGAGGCCCGACTTCGAGTTCACCGACACGCCGACGCCGGCGTTGCCCGATGCATTGATCGTCCCGCCGAACGATACCAGGTGCGAGCCAGACACGACCGTCAGGCCGGTCGCAAGATTATTGTTCGCGTTGATCACGCTGGAGGAGTCGTCGATAAAGGCGTTCGCATTCGTCCCGATTTGCACTCCCACCACATTGCCGATTGCCGCGACCGTCGCCTTCGCCATCGTCAACGAGCTGCCGTTGACACTGATGCCGAACACCTGGTTGCTCGTCGCGTTCAGCGTCCCGTTCACCCTGATCGCCGACCCGCCTTGAACGTCGAGACCGTGAAGACCGTTCTCGGCAATGGTGACGTCCCTGATGACGGCGGTCGAACCGGTCCGCAGGGAGATGCCCGATGCCGCGTTGCCATGGACGTTCATATCGGTCAACGACAGGTGGGCGCCGTTGTCGGCGACGATACCGTTTCGGCCGTGCCGGACTTCAAACGAGGCCAGGGTCACGCGGGCGGCGCCAGTGATGGTGACAGCGTCCTGTGTCCCTCCATCGATGACGGCGTCGCCGACTCCCTCAAGTGTCACGCCGTCGGTGTCGATCACGATCGGGCCCGCACACAGTCCGGTGAACTTGATCACAAGCGCCTTGTCGCCCAGGGAGGCGACGGCGTCGGCGAGCGATCGCTTGCCGCAATCGAGTGGGTTCTCCGCGAATGCCGGCCGCACGACGAGGAAACCGGACACCAGAACGACGATGATGGAACAACGCATGCTTGGCCTCACTGCCTGTGCGTGACCGCGAAAGAAGCGTAAGGGTGGCCGATCCATCATCGGTTCCGCAAGCAGAAATGCATCGACCCTTTCGTCGTGTCGCGGTACTTACCGTTTGGCACCTTCCGACGTCCGTCCGATCTTCACACCCCCGCCGCTCGAACGAAGACGCAACAACGGCCCGCCGCCGTTCATCTCACCCCGCAGCGAATCGTTGGCGACTTTGCCCTGGATGGTGATCGGCACATCCGAGTCGACGCTGCCTCCGGAAGAACTCGCGTCGATCGACAGATGCGCGGCGGGATCGATCTCGACCCGGACGGGCCCACCTGAGGAAGACACGGCGCCGCCGCTCGAATTGCCGGCCGCGAACCGGACGGTCACGCCGCCGCCCGAACTGCTTGCCTCCACGCGTCCGCCCGCACCCCGCACGTCAACACCGCCGCCGCTGGTCGACGCGCGCAGGTCACCGCCAACCGAGGTGATCGAGATTCCGCCACCGCTGGTGTCGGCCTTCAGCGTGCCGCCGACGTCGCTGATGGTGATGCCGCCGCCCGAGGTATTGGCGACCGCGTTGCCCCGGATGCCGCGCATCCTGATGCTGCCGCCGCTGGTATTGCCGTCAACATTGCCGTCGACCGCTTCGACGTCGAGACCACCGCCGGAACTGTGGATGTCCAGCGCGCCGGTCAGATGCGAGGCGCTGATCGATCCGCCGGCGGTGCTCAGGTGCACGTCGGCTGGCGTCGGCACCTGAATGGTGATCCTCGTGTGCCCGTTCTCGGACCACCCGCCGAACAGTCGTCGCAGAGAGCTGCGACGCTTGATCCTCACAGTTGCGGCGCGAGCGCTTTCGTCGAAGGTGAACTCGAAATCGCTATCGAGGTCGCGGTCGGATGTGACCACGACGCGCGCGCCACTCGCCGATCCGCCGGTCAGGACGACCTCTCCGATGTCGCTGTCGAGCGTGAACGCCCCGCCCGATTCGAGCGCCAGCGTACGCTCCCGCCGGAAGTCCGCCCGGGCAGCCGTCGCGGCGAGGGTGAGCGCAAGCGTCAACGTGGCAAGGCCGAGGAGGCGACTCATGAGCAACTCCGGTTATGCAACGGGGTGAACGGCTGATGGTCGTATACCAAGCCTTTCGACGGGACCGGCGGGAGATCAGTTCACTCGCTGACCGGGTCGACCCAAAATTTTCCCAAGGCAGCGATGCCGGAGCGATGGGACTAAGATGTGCGCTCCTGAATCACTCGAGAGAGGAGGCGACCGTGCGTATGCGTTCCTGGCTACTCGCCTCGGTTGTGGCATCGCTCACCCTGGTGCCGGTCCACGCCGGTGGGCAGGCGAGCGGAAGCGGCAAGCCGGCACCCGACATGAAAGGCGCGACGCCACGTTTGCCGAATGGCAAGCCGAGCTTTGCCGGCCTGTGGTCGACTACCCGTCGCGCGGACATTACGCGCCCGCTCGCCAACCATCCGACCGGCCACGTCCCGGAACTGCCTTACACCGCATGGGGCAAGCAGCAGTGGGACGGCTACGATCCGGTCAAGAAAGGGGACTACGCCGGCAGTTGCCTGCCGTTCGGGTTCCCGCGCTCGCTCTTCGGCCCGCATCAGACGCAGATCATTCAGGACAACGACTACATGGTGTTCCTGTTCGAGCAGAACACCATGTTTCACATCGTTCCGACCGACGGCCGCGGGTTCACGGCCGACCTCCCGGCGTCCTGGTACGGCGAGTCGATCGGGCGCTGGGACGGCGACACGCTGATCATCGAAACGCGCAACATGAATGGCTACATCAAGCTCGACACCGCCGGCCACCCGTTGAGCGATCAAGCGAAGCTGACGCAGACCTACCGGCGGCCGAACTTCGGCACGATCGAACACACGATGACGGTTGACGATCCGAAGACCTACACGAAGCCGTTCACGATCACGAACACGTGGCCGATGGAGCCGTGGGGCACGGTGATCATGGAGTATTCGTGCATGGAGGGGAATATCGACAACCTGTTGAACGGCACGATCACACCGTGGCGGCCGCCGGAATAGGACGCACACGATGGCCGTGGGGCGGACCTTGCTCAGGTCGGCGTGAAGTGAGGTTTCCGGGCCGCTACCTTCCCTCGCGGCGGTAGCGGTTCTTGGCCGACCCGCCGATGATGCCCAAATCCATCAGGACCGCTAAGACGACGACGGCGAGGTATCCGCCATCGACGGAGCCGTGACTGTTAATCGCCCATGCGTACGCGAGCGTGGTCAACGGCATGAAGAAGAAGCCGAGAAACGGCCACAGCATCGAGTGGTAGGCGCGGCCGATGTAGTTGCTGAACAGGACGACGACAAGGAAGGTCACTCGCGGAGCCGTCAGCGCGAGGCAGCCGATCAGAAATGGCACGATGCAATCCTAACGTCTTTCGAAACGCGCCGGTTTGAGGACATAAGATCCATCGCCATAGCCTTTACGCGTCCGGCACGTTGATGCAAGCTGACGCGATATGTTCGTGATCGAATTGATCTACAAGGGTGATCTGACGCAGATCGATGCGCACATGCGCGCGCACGTCAGGTTCCTGAAGAAGTATTACGCCGCCGGCAATTTTCTGGTGTCGGGCCGCAAGATTCCGCGCGATGGCGGCATCATCCTCGCCGTTGGCAAGAGCCGTGAGGCGATCCAGGCGATCGTGGAGGAGGATCCGTTTTACGCACACGGCCTCGCCGACTTCCGAATCACCGAGTTCCGCGCCAGTCAGCGAGCCGACGACATTCCCCAGCGCGTCGAACAGTAACCGGAGAGATGCCCGACGCGGCCTCGAGAAGACCGTCGCGAGCCCGCGCGCCAGCCAAACGGGTTATCCGAAATCACGCCGAGCGGTGCCCTCTCTCGAACTCCGCTTCGGCGGCGAGGCTCTCGCGATCGCGAGCGATCGTGGCGACCGCCAGGCGCTGTCCGGCACGCGAATAGGTCAGCGAACAGTTTCGCGCATCGAGCGAGCCGTCGATGTCGATCGCGTCCCACCGCTCGGCGTGACCCACGTACTTGATGGCCAGGTCGTACTGCCGGCTCCAGAAGAAGGGGACCGCGTCGAACGGTTCGCGCCGGCCGAGCATGTTCCGCGCCGCCACTTGTCCCTGACGCTGGGCTACGACCCAGTGCTCGATACGGACGTTCTCGCCCGTGTGCGGATCCGGCCAGCGCGCAATATCGCCGGCCGCGAACACGCCGGGCGCGCTCGTTTCGAGATACTGATCGACGGCGATGCCACGGTCGAGCGTGAGGCCGGCGGCCTCGGCGAGTGCGATGGCCGGCCTGACGCCTACGCCCATGACGACGAAGTCGGCATCGAGCGTTCCGCCGCCGCTGAGGCTGACGGCTCTCCCGGCGATGGCGGTAACGGTTTGCCCGAGGTGAAACCGCACGCCATGTGCCTCGTGCACGAACTTGATCAATCGGCCCACGTCCGCACCCATGATGCGGTCCAGCGGCAGTTGGTCCGGTGCCACCACCTCGACCTCGATGTTCCGTGCGCGCAAAGCGGCGGAAACTTCAAGGCCGATAAAGCTCGCGCCTGCCACGACGACGCGCCGCGCCGTTCGTGCCCGCTCGACGATGGCACGCGAATCGGCGTAGGTGCGGAGATACAACACCTCTGCGCTGTCGGCCCCTGGAATCGGCAGCCGGACTGGATCGGCGCCGGTGGCGATGAGCAGGGCGCCGAAGCTGCGAGCGGATCCGTCATCGATCGAGACTGTACGGGCAGCGGTGTCGATTGCTGTCACCCGGCGGCCCAACTGCAGATCGATGTGTCGTTCCGCGTAAAGCGTTCTCGGCCACAGCGGAATCCAGTCGTCCTTGGCCTCGCCAGACAGGTAATCCTTCGACGAGATTGGGCCGATCCACGGGCGGGTCCTGGTCGGCGCTGATCATCGTGACCGGACCCTCGTAGCCCTCGCGCCTCAGCATCTCCGCCGCCGCAAATCCGGCGGCACCGCCGCCGACGATCACGATCGACTCCGGAGCCGCAGGTGAAACGGCGCTGGCGGCTGGCGCTGGCGCAACGAATTTGTTCCGCACGAACACCTGGTCGCCCTCGTGTTCGACCTGCCAGCATGCGATCGGATCGAAGGCGGGAGCCTGCACGGCTTCGCCAGTTCGCAGGTTGAAGCAGGCATGATGCAGGGGGCAGCGGATGGTGTCGCCGACGATCAGCCCCTTGGCCAGGGGTCCGCGATAGTGCGTACAGTGCGCGCCGACCGCGAACCATTCGCCGCCCTGGCGCGTGAGCAGTACGTCGGCCTTGCCAACCCGGCCGACCACCATCGCACCGTCCGCGACGCTGCTCGCCGCAACACCCTGCGTGAAATCCGGCTTGTTCTGCTTTTGTTCAGCGCTCATGTCAGCCTCACGGTCACCGCACCGGCGCGAGCAGACGTACTTTCTCGAGAGCGATGGTGTAAGTGCCGAGCGGTGTCGTGCCGGTGATGGTCATCGCGCCCTTGCGAAACAGCGTTCCAGGTGCGCGCGTGCCGCTGAGCATCACGACCTCGAGCTCGACGCGCGACGGCTTCACCGACGAGTCCACCTTTGTGATCGAGACACTCTGCACTGCGGACCATTTCACCCGGACCACGGCATCGCCCTGCTGGATCCGAAACCCGTCCTGATCGGCGTCAGGCGAGAGCAGGCTGCCGTAGTCCACCATGGCGTCCCTGACGACGACCATGGTGCCCTGGCTGTCGGTCACCTGAAGATCGGTTGCGAGCGCACGCGACGGCAGCAGCACCAGCAGCAGCCAGATGATTCGCGTCGGCATGGCCACCGATGTTACCGCGCTCTGCCAGATATCGCCTATCCTCACCGCACACACGATCGACCACCGGCACGAAGTACCTGGCGCGTGAACAGGAGCGTACATGGAGACGCGAACGATCGATGACGACGAGTTCAGGGCAGCTCTCGCCGGTCACCGGGCATGGCTGGAATCGAAGTGCGCCATCGGCGGCCCCATCGATCTGTTCGGCAGGGCGCATTTCATGGACACGAAATTGATCCGGGCCAATCTGCGTGACTGTCACGCACCTGTCCGAGAGCAATTTCATCAACAGCGACCTGACCGATGCCGATGTGCGTGGCGCCGACACGTTTCAGGCACTCTTCACGCAGTCCACGATGCTCAGGGCCAAGTTCACCGACGCGAAGCTCGAGGAATGCAACTTTGAACATGCCGATGTGTCGGCAGAGGAGTTCACCTTGCGTGAACCGATCTGCGCAACGGCGGCCAGCGTGAGCGTACCTGTTCTGCTGCTGTCGCTGGCGATGCTGCTGGTGGCACAGCCAGCGGCGGCGCTCAACGCCGACTACTGGCGCGGCGGCTGGCGCACGCCGCTCGGCGAGGCGCCGCACATCTACGAATTCGTGATCCGGGACAGCCGGGTCAGTGGCGTGTACTGCCGCAACTGCTCGGACGCGACGACGATTGGCTTCATCGACGGCACATGGGACGAGAAGGCCGGCCTCAAGTTCACGGTGACGTTTGCCAATCCCGAGGGTCGCATTACTTCCGTCGACGACCAGCAGGCGATGCTCGTCGATGGACGTCTGATCGTGAGCGGCGCGGCGAGCGTCGCGAAGGGCAAGACGCTGACGCTCATCAAGGATCCGCGAGGAGCCGACCCCGGCGGAGCGCCGGCCTATCACCTGCCGCCGGGCACGCCGCCGGCATTACCGGCGCCGCGTGCGGCCGGCGCCGGTCCCACCGGTGGCGGTGGCGGGGGACGTGGGGTTGCGCCCGCGCCGTACTGGCAGGCCGGACCGTTCAAGACGCTGCGGCCGGCCGATCGTCGTCGGCTCCTGGATCGCCTCCTTCGGCCTGGGCATGAACCGGCAGCTGTTCACGTTCCTGCTCGTCGGCAATCAGTTGCGTGGCGTCGTGTGTGGCCGCTGCGACAATCCCTACACGACCGGCGCGATGGAGAACATCCGAATCAGTGGCGACACGCTGTACTTCGACATCGTGCACGAGGACTGGGGCGAGGTGAACCCGCCGACGTTCGTTCGGCACATCGCCGCCCAGCTTGTCCAGAACGAATTGCTCGCCGCCATTCTGCCGGCAGACGCCGACCCGGCCCGCACGCCTGGCCGGCCAACCGGTCGCGGCGGTTTTACACTGGTGGGTCCGATTGCTCCTGCAGCGACGCGAGGCAACACGTCAGAGGGTATTGACGTCTGGGGGCCGGGCACCGGACCGTCGGTTGAACCGCCGCCGGCGAGAACGCCGCTCCCGCTCGTCAGCCCGTCCCGTTAGTGTTGTGGCCCCGGGATGGTGTTACGCGGCACCACGCCAGACGGCAGTGTGAGCCTCCCCGGGCCCAGACAAACCGTGTTATCAGAGCGCGCCCGAACGGGGCATCAGTGCGAACGGAGCGCGTGCTCCGGTCACCGCACGTCGCTGCTCACGTTCACGCCGAGCGCGGCGGCCAGCGCCTCCAGCGTGAATGGCTTCGGCAGCAAGGCGAATTCGCCGTCAGTGATGCCGGCTGCTGCCTCGACGTAACCCGTGGTCAGGATGATCGGGAGCGCAGCGTGCCGCCGCCGTATCTCGCGGGCGAGCTGCACGCCGCTCACGCCGCCGGGCATCATGATGTCGGACAGCACGGCGTCGACCTTCCGCCCGTCGGCCAGCGCGCCAAGCGCTGCCTCGGCGCTGGCGACGTGCGTCACCGAAAATCCGAGCGCGGTCAGCAGTTCGCGCGTCAGTGCCGCCACCTCCTTGTCGTCTTCCACCAGCAGCATGTGTCCGCGCCGCTCGGCGTCGAGCCTGACCGCAGGCCCGTCGGCGTCCCCTCTCGTCGCCGGCTCCTGCACCGCGCGTGGCAACAGGAGCGTGACGATTGTGCCGAGGCCGACGGCGGTGTCGATCGTCACGCGGCCGCGCGACTGCTGCGCGAACCCGTAGACCTGGGGCAGGCCCAGGCCCGAACCCTTGTTGACGTCCTTCGTCGTGAAGAACGGCTCGAATGCGCGGCGCTGCACCTCGGGCGTCATGCCGGAGCCGGTGTCCGCGACGGCGATCTTCACGACGTCGCCGTCGCGCGCCTCGTCGCCGGCGACGTTCTCGACCGAGATGCTGATGCTGCCGCCATCCGGCATCGCGTCGCGCGCGTTCAACGCCAGGTTCAGAACCGCGAGCTCGAGTTCCCCGGTGTCCACTTCGATGGGCCACACCTGCGACCCGAAGCGCATCCGCACGTCGATGTGGCCGCCCAGCGACGCGTCGAGCATGGTGCGCATTCCGCTCAGGTGCGCCACCGGATCGATGGACTCCGGGTTCACCGGCCGGCGCCGGGAAAAGGCGAGCAGGTGCCGCGTCAGGCCGGTACCCCGCGCGATCGCGCGGCGCATCGCGTCCAGCACCCGCGGTGGCAGACTCTGCCCGGAGGTGCGCTCGAGCAACTGCACCCCGCTGGCGAACACCGCCAGCAGGTTGTTGAAGTCGTGCGCCACGCCGCCGGTGAGCTGGCCGAGCGATTCCATCTTCTGGGTGTGGCGCAGCGCGGCTTCGGCATTGCGCAGCCGCTCCTGATCCCGCAGCCGCTCCGTCACGTCATAGACGAACTGGTAGGCGCCGATGCGGGTGCCGTGCTGATCGCGCAGCGTATTGAACCGCATTTCGTAGAAGCGGCGATCACGGGTCGGCTCGCCGAACTCCGCGATGTCGGCGAACTCTTCTCCGGCGAGGGCCCGTCTCCACACCGCCTCGACGTCGCGGCGATGATCGGGCTGTCCCGCAAGCAGCGCCAGCATGTGGTCGCCTACCTTGGGGCGGACACCGAAGATCCGCTCGAATTCTTGTGCCGCCGCGCGGTTGATGGCCAGCCATCGATACTCGAGGTTCACGACCTGCACGAACGCGTTGGTGCCTTCGACGATATCGACGAGGATCTTCCGTTCGGCCAGGGCTTCGCTGACCCGACGCTCGAGCGTCTCGTTGCTCTCGCGCAGGGCCCGTTCCGCCAGCACCTTCTGCGTGGTCTCCGACACCGCGCAAAACATTCCGGCGACGTGGCCGGTCTCGTCGCGAACCGGCGAATACGAGAAGGTGAACCACGTCTGTTCGTCGTACCCCTTCCGATTCATGACGAGCGGCAGGTCTTCGCGATAGGTCGCCTGGCCGGCCATCGCGGCGTCGATGAGGGGACTGATGTCCGGCCAGATCTCCGACCAGATGTCGGAGAAGCGTGCGCCCAGTGCACGGGGGTGTTTGGCGCCGAGGATTTCTGCGTACGGATCGTTGTAGAGAAACCCGAGTTCCGCTCCCCAGGCGACGAACATCGGGAACCGCGACTGCAGCAGGAGGGCGGTCACCGTTCGCAGCGACTGCGGCCATCGGTGGGGAGGGCCGAGCGGAGACGACGACCAGTCGTGTTCACGCATCAGCGCGCCGACCTGGCCCCCGTCGGCGAGGAACTGATGGGGTCCACTCATCGACTGCGCCAAAGCGACGATTGTATCGGAGCCTTCACGCCGGCGACTCAACAACATCCCTGTCGCTGTTCGAGCCGGCTGCGGCGGGGGCGAGTGTCGTGCGCTGCCTGCGATTCCGATCTGCTTGCGGAACGGCGGAGTGCGGCGATCGGCATACGCGTGTCCAGCGCTCGAGCGGCACGTGTGCGCGTCCGGGTCCGGCGGCATCTCACAACGCAGGCGCAGTGGCAGGACACGAGCGCGCACAGTGATCGGGGAGGGAACTCGATGCGTCCAGACGCGCCGGCGGCGCCGGTCGCGATCGGTGCGCGCTGTTGCGACTCTTGCGGCTGACCGCAACCTGTAAGATCATCGAGCCGCGCGACCGGTTCGTCTGGTCACGCGTCCCGACACATCGAGGACGTTCTCAAGACCGCACGGGCAGCGGTGCGCGCACAAACGTGTGATGAACCGATCGAACGCATTCCGGCAGGGCGAGCATATCTGCGTGGTCTATTACACCGCCGACGAACAACGCGCCGTCGCGGCCGAGTATCGTTGCCGATGGCTTGCGCCGCGGTGAGCGCGCGTATTACGTCGCCGACACCCGGGCGGCGCTTGATCGTTTCCACGCCGCTCTCACCGCCCTTGGCATCGACGTCGAGGAGGCACTGCGCACGACTGCGCTGCTCGAGGCAACGCATGCAGAGGCGCACCTCCGCGACGGCCGCTTCGACAGCGAGCGGATGCTGCGCCTGTTGAACGAAGGGATCGAGGCGGCCCTCAACGCGGGTTTCGTCGGGCTCCGCACGTGCGGCGACATGTCGTGGCTGCTCTCCGAACCGCCTGGCGCCGAACAGGTCGTCGAATACGAGGCGCTCCTCAACCAGTTGTTCAGCAGCACGCGGGCGTGCGGCATGTGCCAGTACGACGTTTCGCGGCTGCCGCTGGAGCGGCTCGATCATGCGCTGGCGATGCACTCGACGGTCGTCATCGATCAGGAGCACAAGCGCAACCGGTTCTATCGTCCGGCGGCGCACGCCGGCAGCCCGGCGGCGCGGGCTGAAGATTTCGCCTGGAAGCTGCGCGAGTTGCGACAAGGCTGACCGGCGCGACGCGGGGGCTCCCCGTGCTACTCGTAGGTGTACGCAACCGGAGCCATCGCCACGCGTTCGACGACGCAGCGGCGACGCCAGCGCAGGCAGGGCGCTTCGATGAGCCGGAAGCTCAGATCGAAATCAATACGGTGGGATGCAGGTGGTACCGCAGATGATCGCATCAGCTCGGTAGCTCGACTGATCCGTTGCGACGCAGCATCAGATGAGCAAGCGTGCTGCGAATCCTGCCATCGAAACGGTTGACCTGAGGCCGATTCCACGCTGGCCTCTCCCGTGCACGAGGAACGAGGAGGAGGGGCCGATGAGAATTGCATTGCCCATCACCGGCGTCATGCTCGCCTGCGGCCTGGTCGTGCACGCACAGGACACCACGATCAAATCGACAACGAAGACGAGCGGACCGGAGGCGAAGACAGTCTCGTATACCGGCTGTGTTGGCGCGGGCACCGAGACACGGACGTACGTACTCAGCAAGGCGGTTCCAGTAACTCGAACGACCGAAACCGTCGGAACATCGGGCTCGGTCACCACGACTGAAACCAGCTACATGCTGGTGCCAGGCCCGACTGTAGAAGTTCAGGAGCACGTCGGCCATAAGGTGGAAGTCACTGGCACCTTGATTCCGGCCGGTGATTCGAAGACGCAGACGAAGACGACCATCGACCGTGAAGATGGGCCGGATTCGAAGGTCAAGGAAAAGACGAAGGCGGATAACGCCATGCCGCGTTTCAGCGTCACGTCGATCAAAGACACCGGCGAGCGCTGCAACTAGCCGACATCGCATCGCTGGTTCCCTGAGACGGACTGCCGCTCGCGATGCTTCGGGGGCGGCAGCCTCACAATCACACCTCACAATCACACACGCGCGTCATCAGGGGCTATGCGGACGTTGTTGCGCGTCCGGTCCGACAGGTCAGGCGTTAGGCTTGGAGTCCGATGCCTGAGCGAACCCTTGGCGGCCCGATGCGTCTGCTGCTCGGCGTCGTCGGCATCGCCGCGTTGGTCGGCGGGGCAGTTGTCGCTGCGATGGAGATTCGATCGCTCGCGCGCGGCGTGTCTCCGGTGCCAGCGCTGCTGGCGACGGTTGTGGCCATGCTGGTGATTGCCGGAGGGCTGCAAGTAGTACGAGGGGCGGTACGCGGCCACATTCAGGTGCGCCGCACCGGTTCGCGGCGATCGGCCGGTCAGCGCGATGAGTAGAGGCCGACATCAGCCGGCCGCGTTCCCGAACCTTCCCATGCAGGAGCAGAACCGTGGCACGACTCAGGAGGACGTAGAATCGGCCGCAGGAGGACGGGCATGAACCTCGTGCGAACGCTCAGCCGGTCGGGCCGCCCCTCGCGAGTCGTCAGCAGCGGATTTCGACAAGGTCGCACCTGGCCTGGCGTTCGCAAGTTGTTGCTGCCATGCCTCCTCGTCGCTCTTGCCACCGTACTGAGCGCCGCGTCGCAACGGAATCCGGCGCCAGCAGCTGCGCGCCCCACGCCCAGAACAGCGGAGGGCAAACCTGACTTATCGGGGTTCTGGCGCGGGCCGCTGCTGCGGAACATGGACAAGAACGTGCCGGGCGGGTTCAAGGCCATCTTCACCCCGGCCGGCGCCGCCGCCTATCAGCACAATCTCACTGCGACCATCAACCCGGAAGGCCTGTGTCTCTTCGCCGGGATTCCACGCGCCAGCATCAGCGGCGTGCCGTTCGAGATCGTGCAGACTTCGCGGCGAGTGGTCTGGCTGTACGAACTGATGTGGACGTTCCGGTCGATTCCGGTTGACGGCCGCAAGCTTCCACCTTCTCCCGAGCCATCGTTCTTTGGTACATCGGTTGGGCGGTGGGAGGGCGACGTGTTCGTGATCGAATCGCGCGGCTTCAAGGACGAGCAGAGCTGGCTGGATGATGACGCGCATCCACACAGCGATGCGATGAGCGTCGTCGAGCGGTGGTGGCGGCCCGATGCCGATCACCTGCACCACGAGGTCACCGTCACCGATCCCAAGTACTACACGCGTCCGTTCACCTTCGATCGTGTATTCCAGCCGATGCCCGCCGGACAGGAGCTGATCGAGTTCGCGTGCAACGAGAACAACAAGGATCTTCCGCGACTCGGGTTCGGTCCGCACGATCCCGCCTACGACGATCCGCGGCCGGCGGGTAAATAGAATTGACGGCTTGGAGGTGGCACGGATCGCGTGAACTCCGCACAGGCGCCACTCCATGGCCCTCGACGTGCTATTTCCTCGGGGTTCCGTCCTTGTTGAGGCCGCGCTCGAAGTGTGAGGCCTCGATGAAGTTGCGGACGGCGCTGTTGCCTTCGTGACAGGCGTACTCGTAAAACGAGTAATCCGGATCGTTGATCATCGGGTAGCTGATCACCAGCTTGTCGGTCAGGACCTCCGGGTCTTCGACCGTCATCTGGTAGTCGATCTGCTTCGCGCTCACGCGCGTAAAGCGCTCCGTCACTTTCATCTTTGCTGACGAAGGCCAGTCGCCTCGCGGTTTCCCCGGGACGCCGGTAATCAGCATGTGGACCCGGCCATTGAAATTGCCGGTCTCCACAACGAGCGTATGACCCTCCCAATGACCGCGCCCTTCACCCATCCACTGCGTGATGGAACTGTTGAGCGGGGGGCGTGAATCGAGCGGGATGACCCGCGCCTCGTGCACCACCTCGTTCCGGATGACAACGTATCCCGGCGCCTGGAGGATCTGGACGCCATTGTCATAGTTGTAGGGGAGCATCGTCGAGGGCAGTCCGCGCGTGATGCAGCGGTCCCAGGCGTCGAAGTCGTCGACCCAGTCGAACACCGTGCGAGTGTCGTCACTCTTGAACAAGGGTACCAGTGCCTTGCCCTTCTCCGTGAGCGCAGGCATCTGGCCATTGACCGGATACGAGATGAGGGACGTCAGCCGGCTTGCCGGCGTTCGCGTCGTCGACTCGGCCCAATGTCCCATATTCAACTTGCCTGCCTTCTGCTCGTCCTGATACGCCTGCTCCCGGCGATCGAGCGTTGCCTGCGCCCGTTGCCATTCTTCGTCCGTCAGCAGCTGACGGTCGCCATATTGCGGGCTGCGCTGCAGTGGAGTGGCAAACAGGTGCATGATCGGCCACATCCCCTGCAAATCCGGGTCGCCCCATGGCGTCATCGGCAGCGGCGAGCCGTCGGCGTATTTGAGAGCGGCTGCGGGTTCCTGGGCCGATGCGTCACGTGGCGGAGACAACGCTGTGAGCCCGGCCGCAACGACGATCAGGGTGCGTGCGAACACTGTCATCAGCCTCTCCTTGCGGACACGTGCAGGACGTTCGTCGCCGCGAGTATACCTTCGCGCCAACGGCGGGCGCTCCATGGCGGCAACGATCGCGGCCTTTGTTTCCTGAGCATGCGTGCGTCGTGCTATTTCGTTCGGCGGCTATCGCGATGGCTGCCGTCGCGAGGCGTGGCGAACCAGCTCCAACGCCTCGGCCGCTCTACCCCATCCGGTGACGCGAATGTCCTTGCCCTCGAGGGCGGTCGCGGCAGCGGCGAAGTGCTCCAACTCAGCGCGCATCCGCGGCGGGATTGACGCGAGGTCGGTCATGGCCGCTTCGCGGCGCGCTTCGAGGGGGACGAGCAGGACTCGATCGTTGTGGACGCGAACCGCCGGATCGAAGTTGGTCTTGTTCTGTTCGACGTAGAGGACGCCGATGGCCCGGCAGCGAAGCACCACTCCCGGGAACGAGGCGACGTCCCAGAGCACCATCGCATCGAGCGGATCCCCGTCGGGCGCGATCGTCGAGGGAATGAACCCCCAGTCGTACGGATAGATCACGCCCGCTGGCAAAGGACGCGAGATGGACATCACCTGCCAGGCCTCTTCGTACTTCAGCTTCAGCGCGGATCCTCGAGGTGATTCGACCACGACGTGCACGACGTCGCCTTCGACTGCTGGAATGCGATCGAATTTCATAGCTCACTCCGTTGTCCTACGATGATGACTGATCGGGTCGGCTGACCTGGCAGTCGCGTGCAGGCTCGACACAGGCGAAGTCTGGGATGGTCACTGCGGCGCTGCGGCGCGATCAATTGGACGAGAAGCCGGCGAGCAGCGTCCGAAGGCGACGCACCCGCTGCCGGCTTACTCTGCGTTCAGTGTGAGGTCGCCGATCGCGTGCTGGACACGCACATCGATGTTTGCCGCCGATGCAGTGGCGCGTGGATTGATCCAGCGATCGTCACGCTTCTCGAGCCCGGTAGCCCTGGCGTCGCCAATGAGCCCGAACGTGCGCACGGAGATTCCTGCGCTCGCCGGCAGATTGATCGTGGTGTCGCCGGCGCCGGCGTTGACGCTCACCGGATAGCTGCTCGCGGGCGTCCCGCGGAGATCGAGGACGAGATCGCCGGCGCCGAGCCCGATGGCGACGCTCTGCAAATTCAGCCGCCCCAGCGTGAGCTTCGCGTCACCGGCGCCCAGATTGACGTGGAGTTCGATCGGCGTCGTCTCCTCCAGGTTCAAATGCCAGTTGTTGTCGTAGTTGCCCGAGGCCGAACCCTGCGACACCTTCAGCACGCCGGTGGTGCCGTCTACGACGTATGCGACCGTCGGTTTCAGTGCCGGGACATTGAATTCGAAATCCCCCTCGAACAACTGCGTCGCCCCCGACTGCACGGTCAGATCGCCGGCACCCATGTTGATCTCGACCCGGGCCCGGGTCGCGGCGCCACGCTCGACGGCGTGATGTTCCCGGGCCAGCGGCCCGGCGGGTCCGCTCGTCGTGCACGCCGTCAATGCCGCCGTGGCAAGAGCGATGAGCGCGTGTGGTGGAAGGCGCATCAGGGTGAATGTTGAATTCGTGAATCGTGAATCGTGAATCGTGAATCGGGATTCTGTCCCATCTCGATGCTCGGAGCCAGCGTGTGTCACGTGGCCGGGTGTCCGCCGGCCCATTCACGATTCACGATTCACGACTCACGACTCACGATTTACATTTACGCCCGCCGACGGGTCTTGAGCGCGTCCAGCAACCGGCCGACTTCGTCGTCCTTCTCGAGGGCGTCGAATCGTCGCTCGACATCGTCGGCGACCAGCTCAGACTTGGCCTGACTGATCGCCTCGGTGCGATGGACCTTCTGCTGCAGGCGGTCGAAGTTGGCCACTGGACCCGTCGTGCCGATCGCAAGCTGCGCGTCGTTGGCTTTCTCGAGCGCGCGGGCGCGGCGATGCTGGGCGAGCAGGACATCGCTCTTGCCCTTCGCTTCGCTCAGTTTCCGATCGAGCTGATCGAGCGCTTTCCGCAGTGTGTCCACTTGCACCTTCTGATCCTCCACCTGGCTGGTGAAACCCTCGGCCATTTTCGTAAAGCTCTGATACCGCTCGAGGGCGGTGCGCGCGAGATCGTCCTGCCCCTTGTCGACCGCGAGCTCCGCCTTTCGCATCCACTCGGCGGCCTTGTCCTGGTGCTCGGTCTGCTTCTTCTGGAGGAGATGCTGGTCGGCCATGGCAATCGCCACCTGTGTCTTGACCTGCAGCAGCTGGTTCTCCATGTCGAGGATAACCTGCTTGATCATTTTCTCCGGGTCTTCGGCACGATCAATCAGGTCGTTGAGGTTGGCGCGGACCAGCGTGGCGACGCGTTCTAAGACTGCCATGATGATTCCTTTCGTGTGAGGCGGGCCTGAAGGCCCGCCCTGCATTCCTTTCGCGGACCTGACAAGGCCCGCGCCACAACGGGAGGTCAGACGCCGACCGGCGGACGTCCCGCACTGTCTCCCAGCTTCCGCACCTTCGATAGCAGATCGCCCATCGGCACGCCCGACAGCGCCTCCACCAGCGCCGGCACCTGCGCGGCAATTTCCGTCAGGTCGCTCGTCACCTTGTGCATGCCGGTCGAGCCGTTGCTGCCCGTCGACACGACCGTGATCTTGTCCACCTTGCTCAACGGCGATGCCAGCGCGGCGACGATCTCCGGCATCGACGTCAGGAGCTTGTCGATCACCGCGGCCTGGTTGTATTCCTGGAACGCCTCGGCTTTGACGTTCATGGCCCGTGCTTCGGCATCACCCTTCTTGAAGATGATGTCCGCCTCGGCCTCGCCCTTCACGCGGGTCGCGGCGGCGGCGCCCGCCGCCTCCATCGTCAACCGATCCTTTTCGGCCTCGGCCAGCACCGTAATCCGCTGGCGCTCGACTTCAGCCTGCTTCAGGACCGTGGCGATCAGCTCCTTCTCGCGACGGAGGATTTCCGCGTCCTGCACCTTGATCTGCTGTTCGCGCTCGATTTGCTGGACGCGCACCGATTCGGCGATGACCTGCTGCTGCATCACGTTGGTCTGGATCTCGTACGCCTTGTCCGCCTGCGCCTGCTGTCGTTTGGTCGTCTCCAGGTATTGCGCCCTCTTGATCTCGAGGTCGCGCGTCGCTTCCGCCTGCTTGGTCTGCGACAGCGTTTCCGCGAGCACCCGCTCCTGATCGGCCTGCGCCTTGGCGATTGCTGCCGCGCGCTGGGCTTCGGCGCGCTTGATTGCCGTGTCGCGATCGGCTTCCGCGGCGGCGACGTCGGCGTCGCGCTTGATTCGCGCCACGTCAGGGCGGCCCATGTTGACGATGTACTCGTTCTTGTCGCGGACTTCCTTGATGGTGAACGACACGACCTCGAGACCCATCTTGGTCATGTCGTCGGCGCACGTCGACCGCATGCGATCGGCGACCATCTCCGGTTCCTTGACGATCTGCTCGACGGTCAGCTGCCCGATGATGCCGCGCAGGTGGCCCTCCATCACCAGTCGAATGAGGCTCTCGCGCTGGTCCTGGGGCTTGGTCAGGAACTGTTCCGACGCGGTCTGAATCGACTCGATGTCGGATTTGACCTTGATCTGCGCGACGGCCTCGACGGTGACGGCGACGCCCTGTTTCGTATAGAGGTCCTGCACCGGCGCCACGTCGAACGACATCAGCTCGAGTGACAGCTCGTGATACGACTCCACCATCGGAAAGATCACCGTGCCGTGTCCCTTGACAATGCGCGTACCGCGAAAGCCGTAGACGATCAGCGCTTCATGCGGACCGGCCTTGCGATAGAGCGACGCGAGGAACGACCCAAGCAGCGCGATCGCCAGCACCATGAGCCCGACGATCACCCAGAACTGGACAGTCATCTGCACACCCATGACGGGTTACCCTCCTGAAACCGGTTACGGTTCGTGGTTGCACCAGAACAGTCACGCTACGTTGGCTCGCCGTCCTCGGACGCCAGCTCGCTCCAACGCCGGACGGTTGCGATCCCGCGCTCATAGGCCGTCACCACGACCTCGGCGCCTTTTTCGATGGCCTGGCCGCCGTCGCTGCGCGCACCGCACGACTTGCGCGTGCCGCCTTGCGTGTAGACCAGTTCGCCGGTGCCGCCTTCGCGGATCGGCTGCGTCAGGCGTCCCAGCACGCCCACCATGTGGTAGTCCACGAGCTGCATGTTTTCGTGCGGCGACCACAGCACCTTCGCCATCAGGACGAACACGATGGCGGCGCCGCTGAATCCGACCGGCACGGCGGCGACGAGCGCGGGAACCGTCAGCCAGCGGAACTGCGTGGTGAGGAGATAGCCGGCGCCGCCGAACCATGCGACGAACGCGGTGATCGTCGCGAAGTTGATCGGCCCGAGCCCGTGCATGTGCCCGGCGTCGACGTGTCCGACATGGACGTGCGTCTCCCACGGAAAGTGGACGTGCATGTCGATGATGCCGAACGCAAACGACATCACGCTCAGCACGAACCCGACCACGAAACAACCGAGAAAAATCTCCGGCCAGTTCATGAACGCCCCTCCTCAGGCAGCAGGGTCTGCGCGAGCCGATCGACCAGACCCGGCATCGAGATCATTTCGCCGAGCAGCAGCAGGCAGCGACGCGAGTCGGCGTGCCCGGAGAGCCGCTCGAGCGCGCTGGCCAGTGCGGGATCGCGGACGAACCGCATGGCGCCGTCGTTCAGCCACCGATCGAGCGAGGTCTCCATCGCCGCCACTTCCGGACTGAGCTCGGTGCTGAACCCCGGTGGGTCGCTGACCAGATAGCCGGGGTGCACCTTGAAAAAACGGGCAAGCAGTCGCCGGGTGTCGTCGGTCAGATGCTTCCGCTCGCCCTTTTCGATGAGCGAGAGGTAGGGCTGGCTGATCGTCTTGCCGAGCTCGGTCTTTACCGCCCGGACGAGCTCGGACTGGGTGAGCGGCCGGCCCAAACCGCGCAGGTCTCCCTCGAGTTGCCGGAGCTGATGAAGTTTCTGACCCAGTGTCATTGCAATCTGTAATTACCTATCACTAATCGCAATACGCTGGCAAGCGGCGAGAGGTTCCGGCACCGAAACCCGAACAATTTCCAGGGAAACTCGGCGAGACGCTATGGTTTCCTGCGTTCGTCCGTCGGCCCGGTGACACTCGAGGATGTGTCGACGGAATACTTCCGATAACCCGAAAACTCCGACGTCCCGCGCCGTCTCAGCGTGGCGACCAAACCTACCCGTGCGCTGCCGCTGTAGGTGACGATCGCCGGTAGCCACACCTCGCCGTTGATCTTGCGGCGAAGGAACGACAGCTGGGCACCTGTGTTCAGTCTGGCAATGACGCCGAAACCAAACGACAGTGGGTCGATCGCTTCGGCGTCGAGCTTCACGAGCTCGTGGTCGTCTTCACTGATCCAGGCCCGCAGGCGGAAGTGCCGCATCTGCTTGCCCTCGCGCGTCTGCGGTGACGCATCCGGCCTGGGTATCAGCGAAAACGCAATCGTGGCGTGGTTGTCTACCGCCTCGCGTCCCGTCATCCGGATGTCGAAGACATTGAAGATGTCCCTGACCGCGGCGTCGCGCTCGCGACGATCCTTCTGCCGCTCCCGCTCCTGGCGTGCGCGCTCCTTCTCTGGATCATCAGAGGTCCGTTGCGCGATCTCGTTGGCACGCTGCAGGCGTTCCCGATCCTGTTTCGCCAGGGCTGCCGATGAGACCGTACGGCCATCTTCGGAAATCAGTCGCTCCCAGCGCTCTTCGCCAGGAAATCCTGGATAGCTCTCGAAGACCTTGACTGATTCGTCCGTTGTTCGACCGTCTTTGTCGAGTTTCAGCTCGCGACGTGTTTCGACGTACACGTAACTGCTCTGAAGGGTGCTGTCCGTCTGAAGATGTTTGCGCGTTTCGGCCAGGAAGGAGGCTTGATCCGGCAGGGGACGCTCCTGCAGCGCCGGTCCAGCACCGGTTACCAGGACAAACGCAACGATGAGTCTCAAATCTCGTGCGCCTCCGCTCCGGTCACGTCAGACCGTGGCTCCCGCCCTGATGCCCTCGAGGCCATGGCCCTGCGGACTCTTCTCACGTGCGCGCAGCGCCGCAGCAAAGACGAATCCGAACAGGCTGAGCAGGGTAAACATCCAGAGCATCGGTGTATACCCGCCTGGGTTCGTCGGACCCGCACCGTTGGCGTCGTTCAGTGCCCCCGCGGCCAGGTTGAAGAGAAACAGCCCGATGTTCTGCACCATCGTCATCAGTCCATAACCGGTGCCGAGCCGGGTGGGCTCCACCAGGTACGGGACTGCAGGCCAGATCACGGCGGGGACGAGGCTGAACGCGATGCCGATGAGCACAGTCGACACCCACAGGCTCAAGTGCGTATAGCCGAGGATTGGAAAGACCGCCGCGAGCAGGAAGGTTCCGAATGCCATGAACCCGGCTCGATGTCCGATCTTGTCAACCATCAGGCCGAAGAGCGGCGTGAAGACGATCGCCGCCGCGAACACGTAGCTGTTCAGCGCGCCCGCCTCCTGCAGTGAGAGGCCATGGGCATGCTGAAAGTACTTGATGGCGAAGGTGCTGCGGAACGGAAAGATGACCGAGTAGAACGTCACGCACAGGCCGACGATGTACCAGTAGGAGCGATCGAAGCGCAGGAGATCGGACCAGACGATCCGATCCGGAGCTGCTGGCTGTTTGAGATCGAATTTACGCGCGGCGCGCGATTCCAGCAGGTAATAGACGATGCACGCCACGACCGCGAACAGTGAGAAGCCGGCCGACAGCAGCAGCGGCGGCTGCCAGCCGCGGTCGTACAGCGGCTTGAACCACGTCGTCGAGTAGTCGGCACAATACGAACCGGCCCGCGCGATGCTCAGATTCACGCCAAACGCGAATCCGAGCTGCCGGCCGACGAACCATTGGCCGATGGCGACCGTGATCGCCACGATCATCGATTCGGCGCCAAGGCCGAAGATGAGACGTCCCGCGGCCATCACCGGAAATGACGGTGAGCTTGCGGTGATTGCCGCGCCGATGAGACAGATGACGCCGAAGATGACGGTGGACAGCCTCGTGCCGAAACGGTCGACGAGGACCCCGCCGACTAACACCATGACGATGTTCGGGAAGCTGTAGATCGCGTTGAGCGTGCCGATCTGCGTGTCGGTGTAGTGCAGCAGGCGCTGCAGCGAATCGGCAACTGGAGCGACCGAGTCGTAGGTGTAGTAGTTGCCGAACATGGCGACGCTGATTGCCACCAGCACGCCCCATCGCCAGGCGGCTGGTGGGGGCGGCTTCACCGTGAGCGCGTGATTCGTCATGAGGGTGTAGGTTACGGGGAAGCGGTGAAAAAGGGGAAGGCACCGACGCGCAATGACGCTTGGATCCCGTGGATGCCCGATTGACAGCCGAAGCCGCTTGGCGGATAGTCTGCGGCTCAGGGGCAGCGACGTCAGGGCACCGAGCCCTTCGCCGTCACTGGGAATTTATTTCCGCGGGTTTGCAGATTTCCGCAAAGCCGTGGGCCGGGACGCGATGATGCTGGAGAATACCGCGTCGGCGGCGTGGCACCTTTCGTGTTGATGACCCCGTTATGGCCGCCACCCATGCGCGATCAACTTTCTCGGCGCCGGGAGCGAGCCTGACGGTTCTCTTCTGCGTTCTGATCTTCTGGGCCGGTGTGACCTACCCGACTCTGTGGACCGCCGGCGATCGCGATCCCGACACTCTCCTGCTCTTCCTCTGCATCCTGTTGTGGCTGCTCGACCGCCGCCGCGCTGCCGACGTCCGCGATCCCATCCCCGGCGATGCGCACGCGACTGCCGCTTCCCATTAGCCTCCTGCTCATCCTTGGCGGCGCCACCGCGAGCTCCGCCCAGACGAGCAGCCAGTCGATGGACTTTGCCTTCGACGACCATCCCACCGTGCGGCTCGGAGACGTCGCCACCATCGAGGGATTCGCGAAACTCCAGCTCGATTGGCGCCAGATGGACCATTCGACATCAGCCGACTGGGACCTCAGGCTGCTGCGTGCTGGTGTCATGGGCCACGCGTTCAAGAGAATCGAATATCAGGTCGAACGCGAACTCGATGACGACACCAATCCGTGGCGAGACGTCTACGTGGATGTGAGCGCAAGCTCAGCGCTGCAGGTTCGGGGCGGCAAGTTCAAGATGCCGTTCAGCCTCGATCGGCTGACCAGCCCCATGGAGATCGAATTCGTGTACCGCTCCCTGGCCGCCAGCAGCCTGGCGCCTGGTCGTGATGTGGGTGTCATGGTGCACGGCCGTGTGTTCAGCCGCATCGTTCGCTATGAAGTCGGGCTGTTCCGGCATGGCGGCGATGCGGTGCGTGACTCGGAGCGTGAGGGTGATGCGACGGGGGCACTGCGGGTGACGGTCTCGCCATGGCGGCAGGTGAAGAAATCGCCGTGGCAGCAGCTCACGTTCGGCGGCGGACTCACGCTGGGGCACCTCCCGGAAGGGCTGAACAGCCTCAATGGTCGCACCGTGTTCGACCACCGGTTGTTCCCGGCGGTCTATGTGAACGGCAGCCGCCGCCGGATCGGCGGTGACGCGGAGTGGCGAAACGGTCCGTTCCAGGTCCGGGGTGAAGTCATCGACGTTCGCGACGATCGTCACGGGGAAGGAACCGACGACAACGATCTCCCGGCGTTGCATTCCGGCGGCGGCTACGTCAGCGGAACCTGGATCGTCACGGGAGAAAAGAAGAACGACGCGATCAAGCCGCACCGTCCGTTTCCCCGGCAGGGACTCGGCGCCGTGGAGGTTGCCGGGCGGTTCGAGTGGATCGGGTTCGGCACGACCAGCGGTGACCTGTCGGCGGGGCCGCGCGCTGCCGTTCCCGCTGCTCAGCGCTCGCACGTCGTCACCCTTGGAATCAACTGGTACCTCAATCGATACGTCCGCCTGGACGCGAACGTCATTCATGAGACTCGCTACGACGGCGCGGCCGTCGTGGAAACGGAGCAGTTGTCGTGGGCGCCAGTCATCCGCTTTCAGTTCGGCTTATAAGCGGCGCTGCGGCGTCGATTGCTGTCGTCCTCATTCTGGCGATGCCGCCCTCGACCGCTGCGCAGACGGCGGACGAGTTCTTCGCCGGGCAGTCAGTTGAGGATGTGTGGGTGCACATCAACGGGCGCGACTGGCAGACGCTGCGGGCGCGGGTCACCGAGAACACGTATTACCCATGCGATGTGCAGTGGCGCAGCGTCCGGGTGTACAACGCCGGCTGCCGCGCGAGAGGAACGGGCTCTCGCAATCCAGTCAAGCCGGGCATCGAGGTGCATTTCGATCGCTACGTCACCGGCCAGCGATTCCTCGGGATGTCGCAACTGGTGATCGACAACCTCTGGCAGGACGAGGCGATGCTGCAGGAGCGCGTCACGATGACGGCGTTCCGCCGTGTCGGCATCGTGGCACCGCGCGAAGCGCATGTGCGGCTGTTCGTCGGCAGCACGCGGCAGTTCATGGGACTGTATACCGTGGTCGAAGCATTCGATACGTCATTCCTCCAGCGCGCCTTCGGTGCGCCCGACGCCTATCTGTACGAATACCGATGGCACGACGTGTATCACTTCGAGGATCTCGGCAACGAGCTCGAGCCGTACGCGTTTCGCTTCGAGGCGCGCACTCACGAGAACGAGTCGACGTTCGGCCTCTACTCGCCCATTCGAGAGCTGATCGCCGTGATCAACGACGCTCCACTCGAGAAGATCGGAGAGGCGCTGGACCTTCCTCTGCTCATCAACTACCTCGCGGTCGAAAACTACCTGGGGGACTGGGATGGTCTGCTTGGCTACGCCGGGTTGAACAACTTCTATCTCATGCGCGTGCCTGGCGCTCCGTTCAAGCTGGTTCCCTGGGACAAGGACGTCGAGTTCTTCGACGTCCTGATGCCGCCGCAGCACAACTTCGAGTTCAACGTGCTCGCCAGCAAGATTTGGGCGGATCCAGTGGCGGTGCGCCAGTATCTTCGTGTGCTCCTCGACCTCGCCGCCAGCAACCAGGGTCTCGAGGACGAATTCGAGCGGGAGTTCGCCCAGATCGAAGCCGTTGGCCTGGCCGATCCCTGGAAGCTGCAGACCAACGACGCCTTCGAGAAAAGGATCGGAGAAATCAGATCGTTTTTTCAGCAGCGCCCGGCGATCGTTCGTGCCTACGTTGAACAGCTGGCGCCCGACCTCACTCGCTGAGTAGCAGGTAGCAGGTAGCAGGTAGCAGGTATCAGGTATCGCCGGGAGCAGGGAGTTGGTGTAGTGCTGGAGCTGCAGTCGGCGAAGCGAGCCACTCGCTCGTCGGCGATCGCCGCACCTCTGTTACCTGCTACCTGCTACCTGCTCCCTCTCCCCTCAGTGGCAGGTGCCGCTGCCGGCATCGCTTCCTCCGCTGACGGGGATGAATTGCCAGTCGTATCCGCCCGATGCGAGCGTCAGCTTCAGTACGCCGAAAGACTCGATTCGCACCTCGCTGTTGGGCTGAACGGATACCGGACGATAGGGAATGGCGCCGCCCGTCCCTGCGATGAACTGCCGGATGCCGCGCGCAGGATCCGGCCCGCCGTCGGGATTCTGCGGCGCAAAGCGCTCGTACAAGTGTTCGTGACCGTTCATCACGATCTCGACGCCCGCGGTGTAGAGCTGCCGCCAGACGTCGCGCATGAACGGGCTGGGCCCGTCCGGTCCCGACGTGAAGAGCGGGTGGTGCCAGTAGGCGATCGTGCACGCTGTCGCGTGCGCGGCGAGATCGCTGGCGAGCCATACCGCCTGCGCCGACCCTGCGGACGCCGGGATATTGCTGTTCAGCGCGATCGCATGCCAGCTCCCGATCTCGAAGCTGTAATAGCCAAGTCCATATGGTCCCGCCGCCGCACCGAAGTAGTCGAAGTAGCCGGTCGCGCCGGGCGTCCCGTAATCGTGATTGCCGGGAACGGGATTCGTGCGACTGCGGTGACGGCCCCACGTCGGTTCGTAGCAGTCCTGGAACTCGCGCGGCGAGCCATTGAAGTACGCGTTGTCTCCAAGCGTGAAAACCGTGCCCCCGATGGTGTCCAGCAGCCGCGCGGTCTTGTCCGCGTTGCCATCGCAGGCCGCGATGTCGCCGGCGCCCACGAACACCTGCGGAGCGCCCGGCGGTGAGGGCGGCGGGTTGTTCACCACCGGCGGCTGGGTGGGAGAGGGTTGCGATGTCGGTCCGGAAAGGCTGTTGCCGCCGCAGCCAGCCAGCGTCAGACACGCGAGCAGCACACCGGCCTGGCGGCGCATCTCAATACCTCAGCACCAGCGCAAGCTGGAGTCGGCGGCGGGGAAACGCGGAAATCGGTTGTCCGAACAGTGAGGACTGCAGGGAGCCGACGTACTCGTCGTAATTCACCGTGTTGAACAGATTGAAGAGCTCGAGACGGGCTTCGAGACGGGCACGGCCCACCGTCTCGTGTTTGGCGAGCGACAGATCGACGACTCGGTACGCACCGGTCTCGGCAGTGTTACGCGCGCCCGGCCGTGCGTCATTCTGTGTGGTGCCATTGCGATCGTCTCCCCACGTCACCGTGTACGGGCGCCCGCTCCGCAGGACCATCACGGTTGCGAGGGCCCACCCGCGCGTCAGCGGCCGCTCGCCGGGTATCTGCCAGGTCAAGGCCGCGGACCCGCTGTGGCGGAGGTCCGTCGGTGCCCGCCCGTGCTCGGCGTCAACGTTGCGACTGTCCTCCGGAAGCTCGTAGTTCGCCTGATCATCGGCATGGGCGAACGTATACGCGGCGACGAACCGAACCGACGGCGGCCCCCCGACGGCTTTCACCTGCAGCGCGCGATACCAGCTGCGACCGACGTTGCCAAGCGTCAGCAGCTTGCGATATCCGGAGGAGGGCGACAGCGGGCGCGTCGCGTCCGCCTCGGCCACCGAGCGCTGCGCGGGTGTCGTGACTGACGCTGGTGCGTTCTCGTCCACGATGCTGACGAGGTCGAAGCCATCCAGGCGAACGTAGTCCGCCGACACAGCGATCCCGCGAAGTCTCTGTTCGATGCCGGCCCCCATCTGAATCGAGTACGGGTTCCGGAAGTCAGTGCCGACGCGATAGACATCGCGCGGCGCAGCCGCGATGGCGATCTCTGGTGGCAGGGCGGCAGGAAAGGTCGGGAACGCGGCTGACCCCTTATCGAGGGCAATCGTGGCGAGGCCGTCCACCCCCTGCAGCGGCACTTGCACGATGGGGTAGAGGATGTGCTGCTGCGTGTACACGCCGGCCGCCGCGCGGAACACCGTCTGACCGCCGCCCGGCGCCCAGGCCAGTGTCAGGCGTGGCTGGAGGTTGTCCGCATCTGTGTCGGCCGTGAAGTCCTGGACGTGTTGAATCTGTTCCAGGTCGTAGCGGAGACCGGCCGTGATGGTGACGTCTCTGCGGATCCGCCATTCGTCTTCCACAAACGCGCCGACGCTGACGTCCCGCGCATCCGCTGCCGTCGCCGTCGGACCTGCCGCGATACCTTGCATGTAGAGGTAGGGCTGCGGCGCCGCTGCCGGGCCGCTGCCGAAGAAATAGGCCCCGTACATGTAGGAACTGCCTGTCGCATGACTGTTCACGAGGCTTGCGCTTCCCCCGAAGCGCAACGTGTGCGCCCCGGCTTGATGGCGCAGGCTTTCGTGCGCTTCCCACGTGTGCTCGGGATTCACGCCCAGCCCGGCTGGTCCGAGGAGCCCTCCTTCGATCGAATAGCCGCTCCGCGACACGTAGACGGACGGCTGCAGATCACGGCGACGATCGACGTAGCGTGAAAACTGCAGCAGCAGTTCGTGCGTGAGCGCCTGCGTCAGCTGCGCGTTGTGCGTGACCAGCACCGTGTGCGCGTCGTTGGTGAAGTCGGTGCCGCTTCCCGGCAGCGTGAGCGCGCCCGGCTCGTCGTGCCAGCGCAGAAACTGCAGATTCATCCGCGCGGCGATCGATTGCGTGGCCGAGATGCTGTGATCGACGCGGGCGAACGCGATTCGTTCGTCCTGATTCGTCGGGACTGTCACGCCGGCGGCCGCCGGCGAGCTCACGACATTGTGCTCGCGCGCGCGACGAGCGTCGTAGCTGGCGAACAGGAACGTCCGGCTGGCAAGCGGCCCGCCGACCGTCGTGCCGTACTGCGTGGTGGCGCCGGACGGCTTGTCGGTGGCGAACACCGGTGGCGCCGCCAGCGCCGAATGACGGCCGAACACAAAGGCGCTGCCGCGCCACACGTCGCCCCCGGCTCTGGTCGTGGCCGTCGTCACCGATGCGAGCGCACCGCCAAAGCTCGCCGGAAACAGCTGCGGAAACACCGTCACCTCGCGGATCGACTCCCGCGCATAGCCCGAGTAGAAGCTGCGCGGAGCGCCGCGCCACTTCGAAAAGTCGCTGGCGCCGTCGACGACGACATTGTTCGCCCAGTAGTGCTGGCCCTGCGGATCGGGGAAGTCCGGCCGGCCGGTGAATCCGGGAGCCAGCGACGCCAGCGGCAGAAAGCCGCGGTCGGCAACGGGCAGGTCGCGAACCAGGGATTCCTCGATCGTCTGATCGGCTACCGAGGCGTCGGCGGGCCGCGCCGCCGAGACCTGCAGTTGCACGGCGAGCGCACGTATCAGCATCAGGTCGCGCGTGACGATCCCGCCGGCATCCACGGCGAAGCGCTCCGTCCTGATCGTCTGGAAATCCTGGCGAGTCGCGGACAGCTGATAACCGGTCGATGCCGGCACGTCGGTCACGACGAAATACCCGGCGGCATCCGTCGTCGTCCGCCGGGTGAACGTGCCGTCGGCGGAGGCCACTGTGACGGCGACACCGGGAAGTGGGGCGCCGGTCTCATCGCGAATCGTGCCGCTGACGCTGCCAGATTGCTGCGCGTCCGCCGGCACCGACGCGAGCGCCAGGAACAGCAGGCAGGCGTACAGAGTTCGCATGAGCCCGCAAGCAGCAAGAGACGGACCTGCGGAATCGCTTTTTTCCCGCGGCGGGGCGGCCGTGCCGCCGAAGCGTGGCCGAAACATCTCGCACGGCAATGGAAATCTCCGGTGGTATTAGAGCCCAATCGCGCCGCGCTGGGGAGATGGCTGGCGCCGGTGCCCGGACCGACTGGATCGCGTCACCGCGCGAAGCGCGAATGGCACCAGGCGGATTGACACCCACACCCGCCTGGCGGATAGTCTGCGGCTCATGCGCAGGTTCACTGCAGTTCTTGCCGGCGTGGCGATTTCGATCGGGCTCGCGACGGCCGCGGGCCAGGCCCAGGCGCCGCTTCACGACAGCCAGTATTCCGACGCGGACATCGCCTACGGGGCGACGTTGTACGCCTCGCGGTGCGTTACCTGCCACGGCCCGCAGGGCGATGGCATTGGCGGGGTGAACCTCCGGAGCGGGACGTTTCGGAACGCGGTGATCGACCGCGACCTCGAACGCTTCATCAGGGCTGGCTCGCCAGCGGGGATGCCGCCGTTCGCGCTCGACGCCGGTGACATGGCCGGCATTGTCGCCTACCTCCGCAACATGAATGCATTCGACGCGACGGCGGTGAAAACCGGCGATGCGGCCCGCGGGCGAGCTCTCTTCACCGGCAAGGGCGCCTGCACCGGCTGTCACCGCGTGGGTGGCACCGGCTCAATCGTCGGTCCGAACCTGACCGACGTCGGCGCCATCCGCAGTGCCGGTGCCCTCCAGCGATCGCTGGTCGAGCCCGCCAGCCAGATGATGCCGATCAACCGGCCGGTGCGCCTGGTCAGGACAGACGGCACCGTGGTCAATGGCCGGCGGCTTAACGAGGACACCTACAGCCTCCAGATCATCGATGAGGCAGGCACCCTTCGTTCGTTCCTGAAGACAGACCTCAAGGAATACACGGTGTCCACCACGTCCCCTATGCCGTCCTACAAGAGCACGCTCTCAGCCGACGAACAAGCCGACCTGCTCGCCTACCTGCTTTCGCTGAAAGGACAGCTGTGATGCGCAGGAACAGACTATTTCTGGCGATCGCGTTCGCCGCGTGCATCGGCGCCGCGCCCGTCGCTGTGTACGCGCAGGTGACATCGCAGCGTCTTCAGGCGGCGGCGAGCGAACCACAGAACTGGCTGACCTATTCCGGCAGTTACCGCAGCGAGCGGTACAGCACGCTCGATCAGATCACCCCGGCGAACGTCAAGAACCTGAAGCTCCAGTGGGTCTATCAGGCGCCCGTCGCCGGCAACTGGCAAACGACGCCGTTGGTCGTCGATGGCGTCATGTACCTGACCCAGCGATTGAACGATGTCGTCGCGCTCGACGCGACCACCGGCCGCGCATTCTGGATGTATCGCTACACACCGGCGCAGGACCGGATTGTCTGCTGCGGTGCCAACAACCGCGGCCTGGCGATTCTCGGTAACACGCTGTTCATGGGCACGCTCGACGCGCAGTTGATCGCGATCGACGCCAGGACCGGGCGGCCGATCTGGAAGACCGCGGTTGCCACCACGAAAGACGGCTACTCGATCACGCATGCGCCGTTGGTCGTCAAGGACAAGGTCATCGTCGGCGTCGGCGGTGGTGAGTACGGGATTCGCGGATTCATCGCGGCCTACGACGCAGCGACCGGGAAGGAGGCATGGCGGTTCTATACGATACCGGCGCCCGGTGAGCCCGGCTCTGAAACGTGGCAGGCGTGTCCGCAGCCCGGCAACGGCTTCTGCGATCCCGACGCGTGGAAACACGGCGGCGGTTCGATCTGGATGACCGGCTCGTACGATCCGCAGCTGAATCTGACCTACTGGGGCGTCGGCAACGTCGGTCCCGACTACAACGGCGCCCAGCGACCGGGCGACAACCTGTACACCGATTCCGTGCTGGCGCTCGACGCCGACACCGGCAAGCTGAAATGGCACTACCAGTTCACGCCGCACGACGTGTACGACTACGACTCGGTCCAGGTCCCCGTACTCATCGACAACTGGAACCGCACCGGGATTAATGTCATCGCCTGGGCGAACCGCAACGGAAACTTCTATGTGATCGATCGCGCCACGGGGCGGTTCTTCCTCGGCATGCCGTTCGTGAAGGTCAACTGGATGAGCGGCTTCGACGAGCGTGGCCGGCCGCTGCAGACGCCGCAGCCGGCGGGGCAGCCAACCTATCCGGGCAATCAGGGGGGGACAAACTGGTACTCCCCTTCGTTCAGCCCGCGCACCGGCCTGTTCTACGTCTCGGCGTGGGAGGACTACGCGAGCGTCTATGCGCCAGCGCCGTCGGAGTACAAGGTCGGCTCGAATTTCGTTGGTGGCGGGCCGCAGAATTTTTCCGCAGTGCCTGGCGCACCCGGACTGGGCCGTTCGCCCATCAACTCGTGGACTGAGGCGGCCGGCCACGGTGCGGTGATCGCGCTCGAGGCGGGCACTGGCCGCGAAAAGTGGAAGTTCAAGATGACCGACGTCACCGACAGCGGCATTCTGACGACGGCGTCGGACCTGCTGTTCACCGGTGGGCGGGAGGGCTTCTTCCAGGCGCTCGACGCGCGCACCGGCGCGCTGCTGTGGAAGACGAATCTCGGAGCGGCGATCAACAGCGGCCCGATCACCTATCGCATCGGCACCCGGCAGTACGTCTCGATCGTGTCCGGGCTGTCGCTGTTTGTGTTCGCGCTCGACGAGTAGCGGTTGGGGTCAGGTCTTGAATCGCTAGTTTTTTCACTATGGCACGGCAGAGGGCCAGAGCGTGAAAAAACTAGCGATTCAAGACCTGACCCTCACGGGGTCGTCCGTGCCACGGTCAGGTTGGACGGACAAACCAGAGATGGTCTAGTCCGCGCGCCGCGACGCCAGCGGACCCGTCCGCGGGGTGCGACGCGCCGGCGCGAGCGCGGCCGACAAGGATCACCGAGCGGAGCAGGGTGTGCCGGGTAGAATCCCCGCATCATGACCCCCGCTTCGCTTCCCGCAAACATCGCCACCATCGAGCGGCCAGCCCCGCCGCTTTGGACCTATTACGTGCTGAAGGCGATCGCGAGCAACGTCGCCTTCCCGATCACCATCGTCCTCTTGTACTTCCGCTATCACACGATGCGGTACCGCTTCGACGCCGAAGGCATTCACATGCGGTGGGGGATCATCATGCGGCGCGAAGTGATGCTCAACTACTCGCGCATTCAGGACATCCAGCTGCGCGCCAACTTCGTCGAGCGCTGGCTGGGCCTGGCGCGCATCGAGATCCAGACGGCCAGCGGGAGCTCTGGCGCGCAGATGACACTGGAAGGCCTCCTCAACTTCGTCGAGGTGCGTGACTTTCTCTACTCGCGCATGCGTGGGACGCGTCACCCCGGTGAGACGCCAGGCACGGCCGCGTCCGAATCACTGGCCGGAGTGCTCACCGATGTCGCGCGCGAGTTGCGCGCAATCCGTCTTCTGGTCGAAGCACGAGAACGCGATGGCCGGACTGCCCACTGATCCCGACTTCCGGCTGAGCGGCTTCGAACGCTCGCTGCTGACTGTGCTCAAGGTGCCGGAGGCTCCTCAGCCGCCCGATGGATCGGCTGATTCGATTCGGGTGTTCCGTGCCGGGCGGAATTACTACCTGTGGTCTCTGGTCATGTGGGCCCTCGGCGCGCTCCTCGGCGGCTTCGTTGTCGCTGGCGCGAGCATTCCGCTCGCGGTCGCGATTCGTCGCGCGCCCGACTGGGGGAGGATCGCTGCCACGGCGATGCTGGCGCTGATGTGGAGCGCCTATGCCGCGACAGCCACCGTCACCCTTCTTTCTCGTCGTCTCAACTACGGCCTTCGCTGGTACATCGTCACTGATCGGAGCCTGCGGATCCGGACGGGCATCTTCCAGATGAACGAGTTGACGATGACCTACAGCAACGTGCAGGAGATCCGCGTCGCGTCGGGACCGCTACAGCTCCTGCTGGGGATCGCCGATGTCGAAGTGCAGGCGGCCGGCGGCGGAGGAGACGGCCAGCATGGCGGCGGCGGTCACGTCGGCCGATTCACCGGCGTCGCGCACGCGCCTGAAATCCGCAATCTGATTGTCGATCGCCTGCGACGGTCCCGCGACTCCGGACTCGGCGAGACGGCTCACCTCCAGACGCTGCCGCCACCTTCTCATCTTGCCGCCGCCACCACGGTCCTCGACGAGGTCAGGGCTCTGCGCGCCGTGTTCGAGTCGCACCCAGCCGGTAGCCGGTGGCCGGACTAGCGTTTGGTGCGAGGGTCGAGGCGAGTTGGTGCGAGGAGCGATGCTCGTGGTGCGAGACTCGAGGCTTGCTGGTGCGAGGAGCGATGCTCGTGGTGCGAGACTCGACGCGTGCTGGTGCGAGGAGCGATGCTCGTGGTGCGAGGCTCGACGCGTGCTGGTGCGAGGGCCAACGCTCGTTGGTGCGAGTCGAGGCTTGCTGGTGCGAGGAGCGACGCTCGTGGTGCGAGACTCGACGCGTGCTGGTGCGGGCCCCGACGGGTGCTGGTGCGAGGGGGACACTCGTGGTGCGATGCGCGAAGCTTGCTGGTGCGAGGGTCGACGCTCGTTGGTGCGAGGAGTGACGCACGTGGTGCGAGACTCGACGCTTGCTGGTGCGGGCCCCGACCGGTGCTGGTGCGAGGCCCGAGGGGTCGGTGCGAGGGCGTGGTTTTACTGTGGCGGGCCGGTGCTGGGTGCGCCGTGACGCGCAGGAGCGGATCGGGCATTAGTACCCGAGCCGCAGTGCGTACCATAACCCCAGCGCGATCATCGCCCCGCCGGCCACGAGCGTCATCACGGTGGTAGCGAAGTACGGATACACCATCATCGCCAGCCCGGCAGCCAGCTGCGGCCACCGCTGCTGCTTCTTGCCGTAGACAAACAGGACGAACCCGGCGCCGCCCGGTATCAGCGACAACAGCAACCACGTCGGGTCGGGAAGCATGACCGATTGTCGCCCGGATTTGACAGGCGTCCACGCTGGATGGGTCGGGCATCCGACTGGTCACGGCACATGTCGCGACCGCACGATGACCGCTGGTCTCGAGGCCGGGTTCGATGCTGATTGCGACGCGCGAGCGGCTGCCCATTTGACGACGATACGACGGCGGCCGAGAATCTGGCGTCCTGCCAGCGCCGCCAGGACGTGTGCGAAAGGATCGTGGCTATCGTGACGTTGTCCCGACCGCTGCTGTGTAGTCTCCTCGTCGTTGCGGTGCTGGTGTCGAGCCTCCAGGGTCAAGGTGGCGCCCGCAAGCCGATCTGGTTCGAAGGCGCGCGCGTCATCATCGGCGACGGCAGCCCGCCGATCGAGAATTCCGCATTCCTCGTCGAGGGAGACTCGTTCGTGTGGGTCGGCACGCGCGGCCAGCGCCAGCCGCCAGCTGGTGCGGAGCGCGTCGATCTGTCGGGTATGACGGTGATGCCGGCGCTCATCGACGGCCACAATCACATCGGTCTCGTCAACGAGAAGGACGGCACCAACAGCAAGGCGAATTACCGGCGCGAGAACCTCGTCGACCAGTTGCAGCGCTACGCCTACTACGGCGTGGCGGCGACGATGAGCATGGGGCTCGAGGCGGATCAGGAGCTGGCCTATCAGACTCCGCGACGAAGTGGTCCCCGAACGCGGCCCGTTTTCTCACCGTGGGCAGGGGCATCGCCGCGACGCCGATCGGCGGTCCTCCCGGCGAGCCGCGGCTGGGCATTCCGTACGGCGCGCGCACCGAGAAGGAGGGACGCGACCATGTCAAGGAACTGCACGCGCGCGGTGTCCACTTCGTCAAGATCTGGGTGGACGATCGCAACGGCGACGTGCCCAAGCTCCAGCCCAGCGTCTATCGCGCGATCATCGCCGAGGCGCACGCCAGACACATGGAAGTGCTGGCGCACCTCAGTCGCACGTCAGCGCTCGCCGACGCGAAGGACCTGCTGCAGGCGGGCGTCGACGGATTCGTCCACCTGGTTCGCGATCGGGATGTCGACGACGAGTATCTGGCCGCGGTAAAGGCGCATCCGAAGGTGTGGTCGGGGCCTAACATGCCGGTGCCGGTGACAGGAGAGACGATTGCCGCGCTGACGGAGACGCTTCCGGCCGCGCAGATCGAAACGATGCGCATGCAGCTCGCCCAGCGCGAAGCCCCCGGCAGCCCGCCCGACGAACTCTTCGAGCTGCACTGTCGCAACCTGCGCCGGATCCACGACGCCGGGATGGTCATCGGCCTGGGCACCGACGGCACCGGCGACGGCGTCGGTCCTCACGAGCAGCTCGAGGCCTACGTTCGTTGCGGCATGACGGCGATGGAAGCGCTGGTTGCGGGAACGGCGACGAACGCGCGAATTCTTCACCTCGATCGTCTGGGGACCGTTGCCGCCGGGAAAGAGGCCAGCTTCAACGTGCTCGACGCCAATCCCGTGGAAAGCATCGCGAATACACGACGGATCGCCCGAGTCTATCTGCGGGGCCAAGACACTCGATCGTCAGGCCCTCAAGGCGCGCCTTATGTCGGCAGCACGTTAGAGCGGGCTTCTGAGCAAGGCTGACGCGAGCGTTCGCGAGCCACGAGAATTCGCCGGAGTATCTTGCCGGACGGCGATTTCGGGATCACGTCGACGAATTCCACGAAGCGAACGCGTTTGTAGTGCGCCACACGCGGGTGAACGAACGCAATGACGTCGCTCGCGCTCAGTGCACCGCGTGCGACGACGACGGCCTTCGGCACCTCGCCAGCGTCATCGTCCGCCACCGGAATCACGGCAACGTCCGCAATCTGCGGATGCTCGAGGAGGAGCGCTTCGAGCTCGGCGGGAGCGACCTGATAGCCCTTCACCTTGATCAATTCTTTCAGCCGGTCGACAACCGTCAGATATCCCTCGTCATCGACCATTCCGATGTCACCGGTGCGAAGCCATCCTTCACGATCGAGTGTGGCCGCTGTCGCGTCGGGATTGTTCAAGTACCCGATCATGATCTGAGGCCCTCGGAGCCACACTTCGCCGCAGACACCGGGCTCCACATCGTGTCCGCGTTCCGGATCGACAATGCGGCACTCGGTGTTCGGTGCGAGGACGCCGACCGTCCCGTCACGCTCCGCGTCCGGTGGTGTGTAGTACGCGACCGGACTCGTTTCAGTCATGCCGTATCCCTGACGAGTGGCGACATTCAGGCGCTCGCGAATGGCCTGCGTGAGCTCAGGACCGAAGGGCGCGGCGCCCGAGAACAGCCACTTCACCCCGCTCAGATCGTAGGCGTCCACCAGCGGGTGCTTGGCGAGCAGGACGGCTATCGGCGGCACGACATGCGCCACCGCAATCGGCCATTCCTGCAACACTGTGAGAAAGGATTCCAGCTCGAAGCGCGGGAGTGTCACGATGGTGATGCCGCGGAGCAGTCCGACGTTCATGATCACCGTCATGCCGTAGATATGAAAGAACGGCAGGACGCCGATGAAGGTCGAAACGGCGTGCGTTTCGAGTGCGTCGATCTGGACGAGGTTCGCTACCAGGTTGCGGTGCGTGAGCATCACGCCTTTCGCCAGGCCAGTGGTCCCGGACGAATAGGGCAGAACCGCGATGTCGTTTCGGAGATCGATCGGAACCGGTTCAAGGTCGGCGTCGATGGCGATCGAGTCAAGCGTCGGCAGGCCTGGCGACTCGTCGATCGTCACGATATGGATTGCCCGCCCGACGGCGGCGATCGCCTCGGCGACGCGAGTGACGAGGGCGCCGGCGGTAATGACCAGGGCAGCGTTGGCGTCGCGAAGCTGAAACGCGATTTCGTCGACGGTATACGCGGGGTTGATCGGGGTCAGGGCGGCGCCGAGGGTCAGCACGGCGTGAAAGACCACGGCAAATTCCGGGCAGTTCGGCGAGCAGATGGCGACGACGTCGCCCTTCGTGACGCTGCGCGACAAGCCCGCGGCGACCCGGCGTACCTGGTCGCGCAAGTCGCCGAACGACAGCGAGCGGCCCGAGAGCCCATCCACCAGGGCGGCGCGCTCCGGGTATTCGTGCGCCCGGCCGAGCACCAGATTCGTGAGTGTGATCTCGGGTATGACGACGTCAGGGTGCGGGCTGCGAAACGGCATCGGAAGCGGGCTCATCATCTGGGCCATTCGAGACACTGTCAATCGATCATTCGATTCAGAAGACGCGCCTCCTGGCCTCCGGCCGGTACATAATCCGCTCTCATCGCAATCGCATGGTAGGCACGTCGATCCTCCACTACAAGATCGTCGAGAGGCTGGGCGCCGGTGCAATGGGGGTCGTGTGGAAGGCCCTCGATACACGGCTCGACCGGGACGTGGCGCTGAAGTTCCTTCCCGACAGCGCCACGACGGATCCGCTCCGCCTCGAGCGGCTGGCCCGCGAGGCGCGGGCCGCGTCGGCGCTGAACCACCCGAACATCGTCACCATTTACGAAATCAATTCGGATGGCGATCGGCAGTTCATCGCGATGGAGCTGATTCACGGGCGGACGCTGTCGGACATGCTGAGGAGCGCGAAGCCGTTCCCGGTCGCCGAGGCAGTGGGCTACATGATTCAGTTCTGCGATGGACTGGCCAAGGCGCACGCCGCCCACATCGTTCACCGCGACATCAAGCCGTCGAACATCATGGTGACCGACGACGGGCTGATCAAGATTCTGGATTTCGGGCTGGCGAGGTCGGTCGCCGAGCCGACCCCATTGGACGCGACGGTGTCCCCGTCAACACTGACGGATCAGGGCGTCGTCATGGGCACCATCCCGTACATGTCACCCGAACAGGCCGCGGGAGAGGCGGTCGGGCCGCGGTCAGACGTCTTCTCCACAGGCATCGTCTTCTACGAAATGCTCGCGGGCTGCCGGCCCTTCGACGGTCCGTCGCGGACCGCCATCATGGAAGCAGTGATGCGCGCCGATCCTCCCCCGTTGCGCTCGCTCGCAGACACGATTCCTGACGAGTTGGCGGCGATCGTTCATACGTGCCTGCGCAAAGCTCCCGAAGCGCGGTACGCCACGGCTGGTGAGCTCGCCCTCCACCTGCGCTCGTTCGAGCGCTATTCGTCTGGCGACCAGAGCAGGAGCACGGTTGGTAAAGACGATCGATCGTCTGAAGGCGTTCTCGTTCCTTGGCTGCGGCGGCCGGCTGTGGCGATTGTCGTCTTATTGCTGCTCGTCGGGGGGTACGCGGCCTGGAGCAGAAGACCGCCATCGTTCGAGTCGGCGGCGAGTGTCCCGGCAGAAAAATTGAGGGCTGCTCAGGTGTACCTGGCTCGGTACGATCGCAAAGGCAACATCGATCGCGCCATTGCGGTCCTGGAACCAGCGGTCAGCCAGGACGCTTCGAATGCGGCGCTTCATGCCGCGCTCACCGAGGCGTACCTGCTGAAGTACTCGAGCCTGAACGATCGCGCCTGGCTCCAGAAGGCGTCAGAATCGGCGCGTCGGGCGCTCGCCGCCAACGCCGATCTCGCGGCCGCGCACGCGGCGCAGGGGAAGACACTTGCCGAAAACGGCCAGAACGACGAGGCGAGCATCGAGCTGCAGCGTGCGATCGTGCTGGATCCCCTGAGCAGCGGTGCACACGTTGCGATGGCGAAGGTACGTTTCGCTCAGGGACAGATCAAGGAGGCCGGCGAGTTGTACGAGAAGGCCGTCGCGCTTGCACCCGGCGACTGGATTCCGATCAGCTGGCTCGGTGTTTTCTACTATCGCAGCGCCCGGTACGCGGAAGCGCTCGACGTGTGGCAGAAAGCACTGACGCTCACCCCGGACAACATCCTCGTTCTCAGGAATCTTGGTCCTGGTTACTTCGCGACCCGGCAATACGCGGAAGCCGCGGCAACGTTCCAGCGCGCCCTCGAACTCGATCAAACGGCGGTCCCGACGTGGGCCAATCTTGGGACCGCGCGCTATTTTCTTGGACAGTACGCCGAAGCCGCCGCGGCGCTCGAGAAGGCCGTGGAACTCGCACCCAATAACTATCTGTACTGGGGCAATCTCGGGGATGCATATCGATGGGCGCCCGGATCGCGCCACAAGGCGCCCGATGCGTATCGGACCGCGATTCGCCTGGCCCGTGAAAAACTGGCCTTGAACCTGAACGACACCGGCCTGCGGGGAAGTCTGGCTGTTTACCTGGCGAAATCGGGCGACACGGCGGCGGCCCTCGCCGAAGTGGCCCAAATCGAGCGAACGCCATCCGAAGTCAGTCCTGGCACGCGCTTCAAGATTGCCGTCGTCCTCGAACTCGCCCGCAAGCGGAACGAGGCACTTGACGCGTTACGCCAGGCGATAAAGGACGGCTATGCGCGGGCAGAAGTCGACAACGAGCCTGAACTCGCGAGCCTGCGCGCCGATTCCCGTTACATCGATCTGGCGGGCCGCGCTCCGCAACGATAGCCTGGCCGGCCTATACTCGCACCTCAACCAATCCAGACATTCTCAGGTGAGGGGGTGCGGTGTGTTCATGTACAACCTGCTTTTCAGGTTCTCCGATCGCAGTGGACTGTTCGTCGATACGCCGCCTCAGGAACAGTCCTCGAATCCATTCCTCAACTCGAAGCACTGGCTCAAGCTCAGGGACGCCAGTGCTGCACAGGATGGTCTGGAGCAACTTGTCTTCGAGGATCTTGGTGTCGCCGGCACCCTGCTGATCGCGAGCCAGACCGTGAAGCATGAAATCGCGGTCCGCATCGCTCCTCATCCCGATGATCCGATCGGTGCTGACGCCATCGCGAAAGTCGGTGTCGCATTCGGGCGCCCGCTGCTCGCGCGCCAGCCGTTCGCGAGTCCGTTCAAGGACGCCGACAATTCACAGACGTTCTTCGACAACGACCGGCCCTCGGCGAGAGAGGCCAAGGCCTATGGATGGTTCATCAGCCTGGGCACGATCGCGGTGGTGCCCAATCATCCAAATCTGACGCACCGCTATGAATTCGCCGTCGGGTTCAATGTGTCGTCAGGCGGTGTCACGCGCAGCTTCGGTGAGGATCCCGAGTTCGACGTCGGTCTGTGACAGCCCACGCGGCGCGCCTGACCCGCCAGTTCCGATCACGGCTTGAGCGGGTGCCCCTTGAAGAACTGCCACATCACGCCTGTCGTATCGACTTCGTCATGGGTCCAGCGGTGGCCGAGGCCGTCAATGCGAATAAGACGGACCTCGGCGCCCGCGCCGCAGCCCTCGTACCGCATCGTCGACAACGGCCCGGGCGGGTCCTCGAGGACGACCTTCTCCTTGCATTTGTTGTGGGCGGCCCAGTCCCGGAGCGCGTCCGGTACGCTTTCGACCCATGCGGCCCGTCCCGGCACGTGGCCCTCGTATGGGTTCTGGGGATCGGCAAGTCCATGAAACGTAATCACCGGGATCGGACGTGCCGGACAGGTAGCGGCGGGTGCACGCAGGCCCGAGACCGGCGCGATCGCCGCCAGCCTGGCGCCGAGCCCGCACCCGAGGAGTGATGACATCCGCGCGCCGCCGGAGAAGCCGGTCGCATAGATGCGGCTCGCATCGACACACGCCTGCGCTGACACGTGATCGATGACGTCGCCGGCGTAGGCCACGTCGTCGGGCCGATCCTTCTCGACCGGCACATTCCAGGTGCCGCTCTCCGCCTCGAGTGTCGCCACCAGAAACGTCTCGCCGGCGGCGAGCGCTTCGAGCCGGCTGTTCCCCGCTTCACCGGCAGCGTTGCCGCCGCTGCCGTGCAGGTCGAGTACGAGCGGCAGGCGCTGACGGCCGTCGTAACCCGGAGGCACGAACAGGCGATAGGTCCGCGGCCGTTGCCCCGATGTCAGACTCTGGGCGGTCACCCCGCTGGCGTGCGGGAGGTCGCACGCGGCGGCGCGTACATCAGGGCGCGCTTGCGCCTGCGCGGCAGCCGCGCAGAGCACCGTCAGACCAGCGGCCAGGCAGAATGAGAGGCGCATGCAGTCTCCTTTCGCAGCGAGATCAGTCATTGCGTACGCGATCTATGGAATCCGGATGTTCGCGTTGCCGGCCGGTTCGAACAATGAAAGCAGCCGGGCCACGGTGAATATCTCGCGTATGCGGGGCCCGATGTTGACGATGTACACATCGCGCCCGGCATTTCGCGCCGACACGTACAGCGACGCCAACGTGCCGAGGCCGACGCTGTCGATCCTGGCCAAATCGGTGAAGTCGATCGTGACGACGCGTGTCTGCGGCAGCAGGCGCTTGATCTCGTGACGCAGCCGGCCTGCCGAGGTCAGCGTCAATGCGCCACGGCAGCGCACGATCACGGCGTCCGTCATCATGTCGATATCAAGCGTCAGCTCGGGCTCATCGGTCACAATGGGTCACCTCTCGCATCGCTGGCAGTGGGGCCCGGAGCATCAGCGGGCGCCGGAGTATATGACGCCACGCGCGTCAGTCTGCGCATCTATTCCACACGCGTCGCTTTGACGTCGATGACCGGCATTGAATCCGGCGGCTCGTCCGACACCAGCCCGTGCCGCTTGCGCGATCTGATCACCAGTGCCACGCAGCCGGTCCACGTGGGGAGCATGTCGGTGAAGGGAACGAACTCGAGGACGAACGTGGGCAGCAGCAGCGGGTGAAACCCAAGCAGCCGCGAGGTCACGTACATGGCGCCGGCGTCCAGCGCCTCATCGAGACCGGCCCACCCCAATGGACCCAGGAGCAACTGCATCACGTCAACTGCAATGGCGACGGCGTACGCCATGCGGATCGACGCCGGCGTCACCCGGCGTGGCGTAAGCAGTCGGGACAAGTAGCGCCGGACGGAGGCGGACAGCTCGAAGGCCATTGATGCCTCTGGCACTCGGTGCGCGCGCCTGCATCGGGCGCCGACCGTTCAACGGTTATGTTACCCACGTCAGCCACTCGGTGGTCGCGCAACTGATTGCGGCAGTCACGACAGGAGGGTTGACCGTGTGCACTGATTCTAGCCCTATCAAAGTGTTCCGCTCCGCCTATGCGCGCCAGTGCGAATCCGCATGGCGCGCCGAAAACCGCCTTGATCCGCGCCTTCAGCTCCGCCGCCGGCGAGGGCGGCTATGCCAAAACACTTGCCACGGTTTTCCTCCGGCCATACGGACTCGCACTGTCGCATGGCGTCACGGTGCATCACTCCCGGCGACAGGAGCCGCAAGCCTCGACCCTCGCACCAACGAGCGTCGACCCTCGCACCAGCAAGCTTCGCGCATCGCACCAACGAGTGTCCCCCTCGCACCAGCAAGCGTCGACCTCGCACCCCCAACTGCCCGGACCGCGGCGTTCCGCTTGTGCGCGCCAGCGCGCCAGCGCGAATCCGTATGGCGCTCCGGAAAACCGCCTCGATCCGCGCCCCTCAGCTCCGCCGCCGGCGAGGGCGGCTATGCCAAAGCACTTGCCACGGTTTTCCTCCGGCCACACGGACTCGCACTGGCGCATAGCCGCGGCGTCACGGCGCACCCCTCCGGCGACAGGAGCCGCAAGCCTCGACCCTCGCCTCCACGAGCGTCGACCCGTCGCACCAGCAAGCTTCGCGCATCGCACCAACGAGTGTCCCCCTCGCACCAGCAAGCGTCGACCTCGCACCAACGCGTGTCGCCCTCGCACCCCTACTGCCCGGACCGCGGCGTTCCGCGTGTGCGCGCAAGCGCGCCAGCGCGAATCCGTATGGCGCTCCGGAAAACCGCCTCGATCCGCGCCCCTCAGCTCCGCCGCCGGCGAGGGCGGCTATGCCAAAGCACTTGCCACGGTTTTCCTCCGGCCACACGGACTCGCACTGGCGCATAGCCGCGGCGTCACGGCGCACCCCTCCGGCGACAGGAGCCGCAAGCCTCGACCCTCGCCTCCACGAGCGTCGACCCGTCGCACCAGCAAGCTTCGCGCATCGCACCAACGAGTGTCGCCGTCGCACCAGCAAGCCTCGCGCGTCGCACCAACGCGTGTCGCCCTCGCACCCTACTGCCCGGACCGCGGCGTTTCGCTTGTGCGCGCCAGCGCGCCAGCGCGAATCCGTATGGCGCTCCGGAAAACCGCCTTGATCCACGCCCCTCAGCTCCGCCGCCGGCGAGGGCGGCTATGCCAAAGCACTTGCCACGGTTTTCCTCCGGCCACACGGACTCGCACTGTCGCATGGCGCGGCGTCACGGCGCACCCTGCATCGGCCGCAACAGTAAACCTCTCCCCACGCACCGATGACCCTCGGGCCTCGCACCAGCACGCGTCGAGTCTCGCACCACGAGCGTCTCTCGCACAGCAAGCTGACCTCGCACCAGCAAGCTTCGCGCATCGCACCAACGAGTGTCGCCCTCGCACCAGCACGCGTCGGGGCCCGCACCAGCAAGCGTCGAGTCTCGCACCACGAGCGTCACTCCTCGCACCAGCAAGCGTCGACCCTCGCACCAGCGAGCGTCGCCCTCGCACCAGCAAGCGTCGAGTCTCGCACCACGAGCGTCACTCCTCGCACCAACGAGTGTCGCCCTCGCACCAGCGAGCGTCGGGTGGTAGTCTGCGGACATGGCGCGTACGTGCGACCTTCTGCTCACCAACGCGACGGTGCTGACTATCGATCGCGACTTCACCATCCATCCTGCGAGTGGTGTCGCCATCACGGGCACCGATATCACCGCCGTCGGCCCCGACGCCTTGACGTATGCCGCCGCGGAGTCGATCGACTGCCGTGGCCGGGTCGTGATGCCCGGGCTCGTCAACGCCCATACACACGCGCCGATGACCCTGCTGCGCGGCCTGGCCGACGATCTGCGGCTCGACGTCTGGCTGATGGGCTACATGATGCCGGTGGAACGAGAGTTCGTGAATCCGGATTTCGTCGGGCTCGGGACGCGGCTCGGTTGTGCGGAGATGATCCGCTCCGGCGTCACCTGCTTCGCCGACATGTATTACTTCGAGGAAGCGGTCGCGACGGCGGCAGCGGAAGCCGGCATGCGGGCGCTGTGCGGCCAGACGGTGCTGCGCTTTCCGTCGCCCGACGCGATCAGCTACGAGGACTCGCTGACCCGCGCCCGCGACTTCATTCAGCGCTGGCGCGGTCACGAGCTGATTGTTCCTGCCCCCGCACCGCATGCCCCGTACACGTGCACGGCGGAGATCCTGCGCGAGTGCGCCGAGCTCGCCGCCGAATACGACGTGCCGCTCCATACGCACCTGTCTGAAACGGCATTCGAGGTCGAGGAGTCCCGGCGACAGTACGGGATGCCGGTGATTCCCTACGTCAAGAAGCAGGGCCTGTTCGGCGCCAAAGTGCTGGCCGCGCATTGTGTGCACGTGGACGAAGGGGAGATTCGCGGTCTGCAGCAGGCCGGGGCAGGCGTGGCGCACAACCCGACCAGCAACCTGAAGCTGGGTGCCGGAATTGCGCCGGTGGCGCGGATGCTGGAGCTCGGCGTCACCGTCGGGATCGGCACCGACGGTCCCGCCTCCAACAACGACCTCGACATGTTCGAAGAGATGCGGCTGGCCGCGCTCCTGGCGAAGGGGCTCGGCGGCGACCCGACGTCGATACCGGCGCGACAGGCGGTGCTGATGGCGACACGCATGGGCGCTGCGGCACTGCATCTGGATCAGCTGACCGGTTCGCTGGAGCCGGGTAAACGAGCCGATTTGATCGTGCTCGACCTCATGCCCCTGCACAACGTCCCGGCCTTCGAGCGTGATCGGAACAGCCTCTACGCGCAGATCGTGTATGCCTCGAAGTCGACCGACGTGATCGACGTGATGTGCAACGGCCGCTGGCTGATGCGTGACCGCCGGCTGCTCACGCTCGACGAGACGGGACTGCGGGACGCCGCGCGCGAATACGGCCGCCGCATTGACGCCTTCCTCACCAGCCGCGAGGAGAGTGTGTTGCAGAAGCTGGTGGCCATCGGCGGCGCGGTCGAGCAGGAGAGCTTCGAAGTTCAGGTCAAGGCGCGCCTCGCGTCTGCCGGTCAGGCCCTGGGCGTGCTCGAAAGCCAGATGCTCACGGTCATCCGGGCCAGCCGGTATCACCAGTTCGATACCTACTGGTCGTTCAGCGATCCGGATCAGGGCCGTCTCCGTTATCGCGAGGACGAGTTCCTCGATACGGACGGCAAGATCACCGGCGCCCGCGCGCGTCTGACGCTGACCGGCCGGACGCGCAAGGAGAGCTTCGGCGACGTACTGCTGTTCCACTCGCGCTATCTGGCGCCGGCGACCCACTCGGCCCGTTTCTACCGCGAGTACTTCAAGCCGGCTGCCGAACACGTGGTGGAGAAGGAGCGCCAGCGCTGGCTGATCGCCTATCGCGGCGCGGAGTTCCACGTGCATCTCGATCGCTTGATCGATCCGGCCCGGGAGGGATGGTTCCTCGAGATCAAGTCGCGGACCTGGTCACGCCGCGACGCGCTCGACAAGGCGGCGATCATCACCGAGTTGCTCGGTCTGTTTGGCACGCGTCCCGATGACACACTGCCGGACGGATACGTAGAATTCGCGGCAAAGGGATGAGTGAGATCCGTGGGTCAGCGGAGTCGCGCGGCGGTTCACCGGAGATAGAAGTCGATGCTGATCGTGACCAGGACGTCGACTGGGGTGCCGGCGAGACGACCAGGCTCGAATCGCCATTGGGCCACGGCGGCGATCGCCTGCTGATCGAGTCCAGCCGCATCGAGGGAGCGGAGGACCCGGATCTGCGAGGCACATCCTTCGCGCGTCACGACGGCCTCGAGGAGCACGCTGCCCTGGATTCCGCGCTGAAGTGCGTCGGGCGAGTACGTGGGTTGCACCTGGGTGATTACGCGCGGCGCGGTCACGGCACCACCCGGCCGATAGACACCGCCGCCGGTCCCGCCGCCGGATCCCGGACCGAGCCCTGGTCCGCGCCCGGAACCGATGCCGTTCCCAATCCCCGTCCCCACGCCGCCGCCGGATCCCGGACCTGCCGACGTTCCTTCAGAACCCTCACTGATCGCCAACCCGCTCTCATCGCGCGTGCCCGACGCGAGCGGCCGCGCATCGAGCATGATCGCCGGCGGTGCCGATACCCGTTCGAGGAGAGCCGGTGACGCCGCGATTGGTAAAGGTGCTGGCGTCGGGGATCGTTGCGTTCGCAGGGTGACCGCGTCTGCACCCACGCCCTGCGCGCGCCGGATCGGACCAGCCTGCCTGTTGCCCCCTCCACCGCCGCCGCCACCGACTCGGGGTAGTTCCGGGGCAAGGAACACGATGTGGCGAACGTCGCGACTGTCTTGAACGATCGGGGCCGGCGGATAAGCGTCAATCCCGACAGACGACCGCATGGCGCTGACGATCGTGAGCAGCAACACGGTCACATGCAGCGCAGCGGACGATCCCAGTTGCGCCAGCGCACCCGATCGCCGTTGTGGCAGTCGCGGGGTGGACGGTCGATCATCGAGCCGAAGCACATCGAGGATCTGGCAAAGGAGATACCGCTGGTAACTACACGAAAGTGCGCCCGGGCGCCGCTTTTCTCGACACCGGTTGCGGAATTTCCCGCGGGGGTCGAAAAAGTAAGCCCTATAATCACCGCCTTCCCACGAAGAGATCATCAATGCGCTGGTACAGGTGCCGCAGCTGAAGGTCATCGCGCGGACGTCGGCGTTTGCATTCAAAGGAAAGAACGAAGACATCCAGCGCATCGCCGACACGCTGGGGGTGACGCACATCCTCGAGGCAGTGTTCGCCGTGCCGGCAGCCGCCTCCGCGTCACCGCGCAGCTGATTGTCGCGACCGACGGTACGCACCTGTGGTCGCAACGCTACGACCGCGAGATGTCGGACATCTTTGCCGTGCAGGACGAGATCGCCGGAGCCATTGCGGATGCGCTCAAGCTGAAGCTGGTTCGCAAGAACGAGCGCCGGATGCCGAGCATGCCGGCCTATGAGGCCTACCTGCGCTACCGCTCGTACCAATGGCAGTTTACGCCCGAAGCCTCTCGGCGCAGCCGCGCGTGCGTGGAGCAGGCGCTGAAGCTCGATCCCGAGTTCGCGCTGCCCTACGTTGGCATGGCCGACTACTATCTGGCGCTTGCCGCAGTCGGCGGCATGGCACCAGCCGAGGCGATGCCGCACGCCCGCGAACTGGCTACGCGCGCCCTGGATCTCGAGCCTGAGCTACCCGAAGCGCACGCCATGCTGGGCATCGTTGCCGGCCACTACGACTACGACTGGAAAGAAGCGGAGCACCGGTTTCAGCTCGCCACCCGTCACGAGGCGATGTCACCGCACCTGCGTTCGTGGCACGCCACGTTCATGTTGCAGTCGACGGGGCGTCTCACGGAGGCACTGGTCCAGTCGGCACGCGTCATCGACGAGGATCCCCTCTGCCAGATGTGGCACATGATGCACGCCAATACGCTGTGCGCGCTCGGGCGTATGGAGGAGCGCGTCTTGGCAGTCCGGCGCGCCCTGGAACTCGATCCCGACTTCTGGTTCGGCTGGGCGCAATCAGGCCTGCTCGCGGCTGTTCGCGGGCATCACGACGAAGCGCTGCACTGTGCGGAGAAAGCGATGGCTGCTGCCCCATGGTCGCCCTACGCCATGGGCCTGATGGCCGCCGTCATGGAAAAAACGGTCAACCGGAACCCGCCGCCAGGCTGCTCAACGCGCTGAGCGACCGGTCGCACGACGGGGGCGTCGGCATGGTGTGCTACCACCTGACGCGCGGGGAAATCGACAGCGTCGTGGAATGGGTCCGGAGAGCGGCGGCACATCGGTTTCCGGCGTTTATTCCCGTCTGGATTCGCGCCTTCGAACCGCTGGTACGTGAGTCCGCGGCATGGCCTGACGCGTTGAAGGCTTTCAATCTGACGCCGGCGCGGTGATCCGGAAACCGTTTGCGGCGCGGTGATATCGGAAGACGAAGGGCAGCGCGTTCCTGCTGCCCTTCGTCGTGAACCGCAAGCTCACAAACATTCGCATCGCGCGAGCCTCGCGATCGCGCCAGGTTCCTGTCGCACCGTTGTTATCGTGATCGCACCTCGGGAGTCGCCCCTATTTACAGCTGTCGGCCACCACCCTCACGGACTCTGCCTGCACCATGGGTGGACGGACGACATTCGGATTGGCTGCTGCCGCTTCTTGCCCTGCCGGCGCACTTGGCTTCTGCACCGGGCCCGTCACTTCCACCTTCTTGCTCACGTTAGTGGCCCAGTTGGATGGCGAGAGACTCGACTGCGGTGCCTCGGCAAGAACGTACATCGAGGCCGATTTACCTTCGACGTTGTTCAGCACATAAGCCGTCTCACCGGTCGTCGTCTTGGCGGCCATCACACAGCCGGTGAGTGTCTCCTTGAGGGCTTGCGGCGTTTCCGCTTGCGGCGTTGTCGCCTGCGCTGGCGCCGCGGGCGCGGGCGCGGGTTGTTGCGCGAACACACTCACCGTCCCGGCGAGCGCGCATGCAGTCAGCGTCGAGGTCACATATCGCAGCATCAGTACTCCTCTCAACAGACGGGCTGCGAATCAGCCCGTCGCTGTTTCAAGGGCACTATTCCTGCCAACCGGTGAATGACGAGGATTGCGGGAGAATGCGCCGCTGAGATGTCGCGTCGCGCGACACCGACTATGAAAAAGTTCCTCACGACAGGTGCTCGCCCGCGCCCGACGAGGTTGGCAGCTCGACGCGAACACCAGCGACCCGAGAATGAGCCGTTCGCTTCATCGGAGCTTCAAACCATCGTGGAGCCACAGTTCACCTCCGGGATGGTACGATGCGCCCCGCGCGATTCGCGGTGAACTGCCAAAGGAGTCGATTATGCGCAGCAAAGCGGGACTTTGCCTGACCCTTGTCGCGCTGAGCGTCAGCGCGTCCCGGCCGGTTGTGCACGCGGCCGATCTCGATCCGAAGGCGATCTCGATTCAGCTTCCCGCTGATATCAAGTGGGTCAAGGCGGCTAATGGTGGGTCCGAGCAGGCCATCGTTGCGGGCGACCCGGCGAAGCCGGGACTGTATGTGGTGCTCCAGAAATGGCTGCCGCACAACAACAGCCGGCCGCATTCGCATCCCAACGACCGCTATATCACCGTGCTCAAGGGCACGTGGTGGGTCAACACCGGATCCAACTACGACCCGGACGGCATGAAACCGGTTCCCGCCGGAAGCTTCGTGGTTCACTACGGCCAGGAGATGCATTACGACGGAGCGAAAGACGAGGAATGCATCCTCGAGATCGTCGGCATGGGTCCCGCCAGTGCTCCTCCGGCGGCGAGATGATTCGGTCGACCAGCCTGCTGATCGCACGCACACCGGCGTAAGCAGCTGCAGCCGGTACGAAGCCTCGCGGCTAGGGCTGGTAGGTGAGAGGCACACTCCAGGACTGGTCGGCGCTCCCGGGCTCGACAACCTCGAAGATCGCGTCAGCAGGTCGCGACCCAAAGACGCCGGCCAGCTTGGGGCCTGTCACGCTCAGGATCACACTGCGTCCGTCAGGGCTGACGCTTCCTGTGAGGGTGAGTTCGCTGTCGGGCACCTCCTTGTCGTTCCGAAGGGCCTCGTACTCGGCCGTCGTCGCGATCATCGCTTTGAGATCGCCTTGACTCGGGCGGTCGTCTTTTCCCCGCCGATTGAACAACTGGAATTGAAAGGAGTCGTTCCCGTCAATTCTGACCGACCATCGACGCTCATAGCCGTCGATCACCGACTCCGGCAAATACCATTTCCACACATCGTGCGACTCAACGGGAAAGACGAACTGCGCGTCACTGGCGGTGACAATCGCGCTCCGCTGCGGCTCGTCCGATGTGGACGCCGTCTCGTTGGAGGGAATTGAATCTTCGGTCCTGCCTGCCAATTGCGCGATGACGACCAGGAGCACGAGTATGCCGAGCGCGCCAAAGACGATCTTCTTCCAGCCCACGCCGGCCCACGTGGCAGCTGGGTGATCGCCTGTCTGCACGGGCGGCGCGGACGTGTCCTGTACTCCGGCTGACACCGGGTTGCTCCGTGACGTCATCGACTCTGCCGCTATGCGTGCTCCCTGCGTGCTGTGGGCCTGGGCAAGGCCCAGCCGCTTGAGCAGTTCGCGGACGTCGGACTCCCATCTGGTGTGGCTGATCTCGAAACCGTTCCGGAAGGCGAGTTCCTTGAGATCATCCGGCAAGCGTTCCGGTGGCGGCATCTGCGCCCCTTGCACAAGCACGGGCGTGACCGGAATGTTGCGCTTCAAGGCAGCGGCGATCTCCTGACGCACGAAGTCCGTCGGGCTCTCCAGCCGGCGATTCCCGGCGCTGTCCTTGATGTCCAGCCAGTCTGGACCGATCAGCGCCAGCAGGAGATCGCACGTCTCGAGACGCTCCTGCAGCACCAGCCGGAAGTCGCGGCCCAGCGCGATGCTGTCAACGTCCATGAACACCGAGTCCGCGCCGAGGTACTGCTCGAGTTCGAGCGACAACGCCCTGGCCTGGCCCTCGCTGTCTCCCCGGCGGTAGCTGACAAAGATCGCCCCCATCGCCACACCCTCCGAACGCAGACGCGATCACGTACGAACGCGCAACTGCCGTCTGCGGCCTGTCCACGACACACGTTTTTGGAACAGGCGGATACTACACCCGCCTCAGACTGCTCCCGACCGGCAACCATGCCAGTGTGCGAGCGGGCGAGAGGTTGCAGGCCAGAACGCCACGGGCTTCAGCGCCGCCACTCCGGTGCATACCCGCGCCGCCGCAACTGGCGCTCAAACCTGAGGCTGACGAGGAACAGCGCCATCACTTCGAGCAGTCCAATCCCCGCATAAATGGCGTACCGCACAAAGGCGCTCGGCTGCGGCCAGCAGGTCAGCCCAAGGTCAAGACAGTGCCGCGTCAGGCGATCCAATTCAACCGACTCTCGCAAGATGAGCGCGAGTGCGGCGCCGAAGATCACGACTGTACCCGCCAGGTTGCCGAGGATGGCTTCGCTCCGGCGCCAGCCGACGGCAGCCACTGCCGTCGCGAGCGGAAACGGCATGGTGCACATCAACGCGATCCACAGCCAGTTCAGTCGGTCCGCCATCCTCGTGGGGGGCTTCTGATCGGGAGTCTCGAACGCGGTCAAGTATACTCAGCCCCAATCAACGATCACCTGGAAGGAGCGCCATGAAGCGCGCGGTTATCGCACTGTTGGTCATTGCCGCCGCCGCTGCCGGCGCCTGGGTCTATTACCAGCGACGGACCGGTCCAGAGATCGGCGCGCTCACGTCGCCGATTACGCGGGGAGACATCGTCGATGCGGTGAGTACGACCGGAACGTTGCAACCGGTCACGACCGTGCAGATCGGCAGTCAGGTATCAGGGAACATCTCCTTCCTCGGCGCCGACTTCAACTCGATCGTGAAGCGAGGGCAGGTCATCGCCAGGCTCGATCCGTCCCTTCTTCAGGCGCAGCTGGAGCAGTCCAAGGCCAACGTCCTCAAGTCGCAGGCCGATGTCACCCAGTCAGAGGCGAACCTGGCGCGCGCCCGCGTCGTGCTGCTCGACGCGCAGCAGAAGTACGGGCGGGCCAAGGAGATCGACGCGAAGGGCCTCGGTCCAAAGGCTGATTTGGATGCGGCCAAGATCGCGGTGGATTCGGCGCAATCGTCCGTGCAGTCGGCGGAGGCTGCGCTGACGGCGTCAAGAGCGTCCGTCGCGCAGTCACAGGCCAACTTCAACCAGGCCCAGGTCAATCTCGATCACACCATCATCACGTCTCCAGTCGATGGCATCGTCACGCAGCGAAGCGTGGACGTCGGGCAGACGGTAGCCGCGAGCATGCAGGCGCCGACCTTGTTCATCATCGCCGTCGACCTCACCAAACTGCAGGTGAGCGCAAATATCGACGAGGCCGACATCGGCCGCATCCGCCCGGGACAGCGCGCCACGTTCCGCGTCGACGCGTATCCGACGGACACCTTCGAGGGGACGGTTTCGCAGGTCCGGCTGCAGCCTGTCGTCGTTCAGAACGTGACGACCTACGCCACCATCATCAACGCCCCCAACTCCGACCTCAAACTCAGGCCCGGTATGACCGCGACACTGAAGGTGGAGGTGTCGCACAGGACTAACGTGCTTCGCGTCCCGTCGGCGGCGCTCCGATTCCGACCCTCGGCGGACATCTTCGCTGCACTGAACCAGCCGGTGCCGGCGGATCTGCTCGGCGGTGGTCGCGGCGGCCGAGGAGGGGGGCGCGGCGGCCGCGGCGGCCCGAACGCTCAGGGCGCGAGCGCCCCGGTCGGCAGCACTGCTGCGGACATACCACCGCAGCAGAGTGTCCCGGCCGGCGACGGTCAGACGGGCGGTGCGCGACGCGGCCGGGCGGGTGGCCGTGGATTTGGTAGAGAAAGCGACGGTGGTGACGGCGGCAGACGCCGCGGAGAGAATGGCGGGTTCTCTGGTGGCGGTGGCCGGCGAAACGGGCGAGGACGCGAAGGCGCTCCGGCGGCCCCCCAGCCGACGCGCACCGCGCAGGGTGGTGCGGACACCATCGATGCACTCTTTGCACCGCTGCCGCCGGTCGCGTCCCGGGGTCGCGTCTGGCAGTTCATGGACAGACAACTCAAGCCGGTGGACGTGCGCCTTGGCATCACCGATGGCACGTTCACGGAGCTCGCCGACGGTCAGTCACTCGACGCCGACGCGCAGGTCGTGACCGGCATGACCGGTCTCACCGCCAGAACACCAACCGGCCCCGCGGGTGACGGCAATCCGTTCCAGCAGGGCGGGCGCGGTGGACGCGGCGGAGGCAGGGGCTTCTAGCCGAATGCCGACCGTCATCTCAGTCCGGAGTCTCGTCAAGACCTACGTGGTCGGAGAGGTCGAGGTGCGCGCTCTGCGCGGTGTGAACCTGGAAGTGCAGGCGGGAGAATTCCTCGCTGTCACCGGTCCCTCCGGCTCCGGCAAGTCGACGTTCATGCACATCATCGGGTGCCTGGACCGGCCGACGTCAGGCCAGTATTTCCTGGACGGGCAGGACGTCTCGCGCATGTCCAAAGACGCGCTCGCCGAAGTCCGCAACAAGAAGATCGGCTTCGTCTTTCAGGGATTCAACCTGCTGTCCCGCACCACCGCGCTCGACAACGTCGAGTTGCCGCTGCTCTATCGCGGTGGCCTCAAGACAGCGGAGCGCCACCGGCGCGCCCTGTCGGCGCTCGAGGCGGTCGGGTTGAAGGAACGCGCCGATCATCATCCCAACCAGTTGTCTGGCGGTCAGCAGCAACGCGTCGCGATTGCACGGGCGCTCATCAACGAGCCGTCGATTCTGCTGGCGGACGAGCCGACGGGTAACCTCGACACGAAGACCAGCATCGAAGTGATGGGCATCTTCCAGCAACTGAACCGCGATCGGAACATCACGGTGGTGCTCATCACCCACGAGCACGACATCGCCGAGTACGGAACACGCACGGCGGCCTTCCGCGACGGCGTGGTGGTGTCGGACCACGCGGTGGATCGGCGCCGGCTTGCGACCGACGAACTGCTGGCCCTCCCTGCCGAATCGGTGACCTGAGGAGTGACATGTCCATCCTGATGATCCTTCGAATCGCGCTCAAGGCCCTGGCTCGTAACAAGATGCGCACGGCCCTGACGATGCTGGGCATGATCATCGGTGTCAGTGCGGTCATCACGATGGTATCGCTCGGCGCCGGCGCGCAGAACTCGATCGACGCCCAGATCCAGTCCGCCGGGACCAACATGATCATGGTGTCCGCGGGTGACTTCAGGCAGGGAGGCGTGCGCCAGGGCCAGGGCAATGCCAGCACGCTCGTCCCCGACGACGCGACGGCCATCACGCAGGTGAGCGGTGTCCGATACGTGGCCGCCTCGTCGAACGCGCGCGGCCAGATCGTGGCGGGCAACCAGAACTGGAACAGCCAGATCCAGGGCACCGATGTCGACTTTCCTCTGATCCGATCGTGGCAGGTAGCCACTGGCGCCTTCTTCACATCCCAGGACGTGACCGCGGCGGCGAAGGTCGCTGTGCTTGGCAACACGGTCCGGGATCAGTTGTTCGGACCCGGCTACGATCCCATTGGCGAGGTCATTCGGATTTCCTCGGGCGGCGGCGGCGGGAACGTTCAGAACCAGCCCTTCACGGTCGTCGGCGTGATGGCCGTCAAGGGCCAGTCAGGCGTCGGTCAGGATCAGGACGACGTCATCTACGTGCCGTACACGACGGTGATGAAGAAGCTCAGGGGGACCACCAGCCTCCAGCAGATCTCCGTCTCGGCGACATCGGCGGCCGAGACCAGTCACGTTGCTGATGCGATCATGGAGATGCTGCGCACACGACACAAGATCCAACCCGGGGACCCGGACGACTTCATGGTTCGCACCATGGACGAAATCGCCAGCGTCAGAAAGGAAACCACGCAGACGATGACGGCGCTGCTCGCCGGCATCGCCGGTGTGTCGCTGCTGGTCGGTGGCATCGGCATTATGAACATCATGCTGGTCTCGGTCACGGAGCGCACCCGCGAGATCGGCTTGCGCATGGCGATCGGCGCCAAAAGCCGGGACGTGCTCCTGCAATTCCTGGTGGAGGCGCTGGTGCTCAGCGCGTTTGGCGGGTCCGTTGGCATCGCGCTGGGCTTTGCACTGTCGCGGGGCTTGACGTTCTGGATGGACTGGCCGACGGCAATCCCGCTCAACTCAGTGGCCGTGGCATTCGGCTTTGCCGCCGCCACCGGCGTGTTCTTCGGCTTCTACCCGGCTCGAAAAGCCGCGGCGCTCGATCCGATCGAAGCACTTCGATTCGAATGAGACAGGCACCGCAGGGTGCCGCTGACTCGTTCCTGCGGCCCCGCCACCAGTAGACCACCGCGCCACTCCAACGTGAGGTCTGAGGGGATGACCGGCGACCGCAGAATGCATGGTGCCCGGTGTGAGAGCCTCGGACTGCTCGCCGCGCGCCGCCACGTCGTTTGAACGAGCAAGTCCGGGCGTACCGGTGTATAAATCTGGCCAACATCCCGACCCTGCACGGACAAAAAACGCGACGCCGACAAGGAGGGTAGTCGAATGGTGTGGTTGCGCAGAGCGTGGACTACCGCGGCAGTCATCGCCGCACTTGCTGCTGTGGCGGCTCCGGCTGCGGCGCAGTCGTCGGTGACCTACTCGCTTGCGGGCGTAGAGACTGCCGCAACATCCACACAGGGGACGTTCGTCGGGGTCGCGAGGAGCGCGGACGACTTCGCCACCTGGGGGGCGGTGATCGTTCACGACCCATTGGACGACAGCGTGAGCATCACCGGTGGGAGCTTTGCGCTCAACGGCAAGGTTCGGGACGTTCAAGGCGCGATCGTCGGCGGCGACATCGTTCGACTGACGAACACCCGTTCGTGCCGCGACGAAAAATTTGACGTGTCCGGCACTGTCGCCGTCGCCGGTGGGGCGTCCGGTCAGTTCGAGGTGACGCTGACACACTACCGGTTCCGTGCTGCTGGTGGTGGCTGTGTCACCTTCTTCGCCACCGTGGAAGGGCTGATTACCTTCACGACCGCACAGTAACCGCGGTCGCCGCGCTGCCGGTGCTGGGCAACCCACCGCGACACCGCATCGACATCCTGACGGATCTGGCAGGCGTCGCCTTTCGATTTGGCGCGGCGCAGCATCGTCCGTCCGGCCTATCGCTGTCCTTCTTTACACAGAGAACTTTAAAATGTAGAGTATCACGCAGCGGTGGCCATTTCGATCTTGGATTTCAAGCTCGGCGTGCGCATGCTGAGGCGCTACCCGGGCATTACGGCGATGTCCACAGTGGCCATGGCAGTGGCGATCGCGCTCGCAATGCTCTATTTCGAGGGCCTCAGCAAGGTGCTGCACCCGACGCTCCCCATCGCCGGGGGCGACCGGATCATCACCATTCGCAATTTCGATGTCGCCAGGATCGAGGCCGAAGAGCGATCCCTTCACGACTTCGCGGTCTGGCGCACTCAGGTCAAGACCATCGAACACCTGGGCGCGGCGCGGGCATTCAGCCGGAACCTGGTGACCGCCGATAGACGTGTCGAGCCCGTGAGCGGTGTCGAAATCACGGCGAATGCCTTCATGCTGATGGGCACCCCGCCGCTGCTTGGCCGGACGCTCACCGTGCGCGACGAGCAGCCGTCGGAACCGCTTGCCGCGGTCATCGGCGAACGCCTGTGGACGACGCGGTTCGGTCGTGATCCAGCGGTCGTCGGCCAGTCCGTCACCATCGGCACGTCGTCCGCGACCATCGTCGGCGTCATGCCGGAACGCTTCGGCTTTCCAGTGAACCAGCGCCTCTGGCTGCCGCTGCGCACCGACGGATCCCTGCTCGCCCCGCGCACCGGACCGCCGGTCTCGTTCTTCGGCCGCCTCAAGCCGGGCGCCTCGAGAGAACAGGCTCAGGCGGAACTCGGCACCATTGCGAAAGGCCTCGCCGCCGAGAATCCAGAAGCCTACAAGAACCTGCAGCCCAGGGTCGCCACCTACGGCACGCCGCCGATCGAAGACTCCGGGGCGCGAATGGTCGTGAAGATCGTGTACGCGGCCAATACCGTCTTCCTGCTGCTGCTCACCGTCATCTGCACGAACGTCGCGACCCTCGTGTTTGCCCGGACCGCCACGCGCGGCTGGGAGGTTGCCGTGCGCAGCGCGCTCGGCGCGACGCGCCGCCGGATCATCGGGCAGTTGTTCACCGAGTCGCTCGTGCTGGCCGCCCTTGCCGCCATGATCGCGATCGTCGTCGCGAAACTGTCGCTCCGGTGGGGACTGAGCGAGATCGGCGGCGATGCGGTGCCGTTCTGGGTTAACGACACTCTCTCCTCGACCACCCTGCTTTACGCGGGAATCCTGACGATGGTGGCGACGGTGATCGTCGGTGTGTTTCCGGCGCTGCGCGTGACCAGGCTCAATGTCCAGGACTCGCTGCGGCGCGAGCAGGCGGCCCATGCCAGCCTGCGCTTCGGCGGCGTGTGGACGACAGTGATCGTGGTGCAGGTGGCGATCACGGTGTCGCTGCTGCCCCTCGCGCCGGTCCTGGTGATGGCGGCCGACCGGTTCCGTCAGCGCGCGGACGGGATCGTCGGCGCCGACAGTTACCTGCAGGCTTCCGTGACGTTCGAGCGCCAGACGCTGGAACCCGATTCGCCCGCCGTGCTCGAGCGGGCCCGTCGAAGCCTCGCCGAACTCGAAGGGCGTCTTCGCCTGGAGCCGGGCGTCGAGCAGGTGGCGTTTGCCGATCGCCTGCCGGTGGAGGACACGTCCAAGTACAGGATCGAGGTCGATACCGTCGGCGGCGTGCCGGCGACGGGGCTGCGCGCCAGCACGCTCGTCCACGTATCGTCAGGCTTCTTCGCCGCGTTCGGAACGAAGGTCATCGCCGGCCGCAATTTCTCGCCGGCGGACGCCGAACGTGGCAACGTCCTCATCGTGAACCAGTCGTTCACGCATCTTGTGTTCGGCGATCACAATCCGGTGGGGCAGCGCATTCGCATCACTCATGGTGAAATCGGGGCGCCGGCAGATGATGGGTGGTACGAGATCGTCGGCATGATCAGGGATTTCGGCTGGCAGATGCCGGAGCCGCAAGAACAGGCGGCCATGTATCATCCGCTGCTGCTGCAGCCGGGCACGGGTGTGAATGTGGCCGTGCGCGTACCCGATCCGATTGGCTTCGCGCCACGGCTGCGCACGGTGGCGAACGCCGTTGACCCTGAGATGCAGCTCGCGGACGTGCGGCTGCTGAGCGATGTTGGCGGCCAGCGCGGGGCGAGGCTCACCTGGATGGTGACGGCCGTCGTCAGCATCGTCTCCCTGATGGTGCTGGTGCTTTCAGCTTCGGGTATCCACGCGTTGATGTCGTTCATTGTCGCGCGCCGAACACGCGAGATCGGCATTCGCGTGGCACTCGGGTCGTCGCGACGCCGGATCGTCTCGGGAATCTTCTCGCGCGCGTTCCTGCAGATCGCCATCGGCGCCCTCATCGGCAGTGCGATCGTGGCGCTGAAGATCGACTTCGGATCGCCGACGCAGGTCTTCTACCTGGTGGGCGCCGACGCGGTCATGCTGATCGCCGGGCTGGCGGCATGCACTCTTCCGCTGAGACGCGCGCTGACAACGAATCCGACGGATGCGTTGAGAGCCGAAGCCTGAGTGACGTGTCACGCAAAGCGGCCAAGAACTGATGCGCTCGTCATCGACTGCCGCGGTGCTGCCCGCGTGCTGGAGCGATGGGACCGCTTCGTGCGCGGGGATAATCGGGGCTGAGTCTCGTTGACCGGCTTACCTCAGGACGCACCAGGTTGTCATGCAGCGCATCTGTTGCACGTTCGTTGTCTTGAGCGGATCGGCCAGACGGCCGCCGAGGCGTTCCGTCCAGTCGAGCAACATCGCCTCGTCGACGACGAAACGATCAGAGCCGTCGGGCAACCGGACCCGCTGGCCTCCGGCACGTGCGAATCCGTCGAGCCCGATCGTGGACGCAAGCCTCGCGAACAAGAGTCCCTGTGGCGCTAGCACGCGCCACATCTCGGTGATCATCCGGCCAAAATGTGCGGCATCATCGGCAAAGTGGAGGACGGCGCTGCAGATGACCGCATCGAATGCCCCAACCTCCCAGGGGAGAGCGTCGGCCTTGCCGACGACCAGGCGGTCGAGGACGTCGCCGCGACCCATCGCGTCGGCTTCGCGCCGGAGGTGCTCGATGGCGTGCGGATCGGAGTCGATGGCGGCGCAGTCGTAGCCGTGTGCCAGCAGGTACAGGAGATTGCGCCCCGCGCCGCAGCCGACGTCGACCACACGGCGACGGTGGTCGAACCTTCCACGCGCAAGCTGGTCGAAGAGATAGATGTCAATGTCGCCAAACAGCCGATGAATGGCGATGCTCGGCGGAACGTCTGCAGTGGGAAGCACGTCCTGTTCGTCCACGTTGCCAACACCTCCTGACAAGGACCTGGCCTTGCCGCAGGCACTCGAGTAGCTGTTCGTCACTGCGCCTTTGGGAGCGGTGCCTCGACACCTTGCCGGCAGCCTTCGCGCCGCATCGCGAGTTCCTCGCCACCTCGCCCAACGTGCCAGGTGCGGTGCGGCAGTATTCGAGTTTCGATGAGTTTGCCACGGACGCGGGCGCGAATCTTCGGCGGCATGCATATCTGCACGTCGATCGACGTGGGGCGGCGTGAGGGCAAACAGGTCGCGAACTGGCTGCTCGGTCACTTCCTGCAGCCGTTGTCAGATGACGATGCGGATGGTTTCGGAGGAGACGTCGACAGCGGCTGACAGTCAGGTGATCTGGATAGGGGCGGGTATGAAGACCCGCCCCTGCGAAATGTCTTCACCGCGGCCGAAACAGCGCGGGAAGTTCTTCGCTCCAGTTCTGGATTAACAGAACGTCCGGCGGAGCGGCCGCGCTGCTGGCTGGTGCCTTGATGACCAGGAAGCGCCGGGCATCGCGCGCGAGGTCATAGCCGGTTGCTTCGGCTGGTGCGAACTCGGACCACAAGAACCCGGCCGGGAACACCCTGGCCGGCGTGCGAGGGTGCCACACCGATCCGGAGACATCGAACGCTACGCTCATCATCGTTCCGTCAGATTCCTCGAAAAACAGTTCGTTGCCTGCCTGCGACCACATGGGGCTTCTCCCACCGGCATTGGAAACCTGCCATTCTCCCGCCTGCACGTTTGGATACGGGCGGACGTGAATCTCGAGACTGCCCTCGTTACAGCACTCGTACGCGAGCCAGTGACCGTCGGGTGACACCACGCCGTTCGTCTCCCATCCCTTGGAATGCAGGAGGGGAGTGATTGGTCGCTTGCCATCGAGTGAAAGGTCCAGGATGTCGAGGCTCGAACTGGTTGTGGCCTCGTGAAACACGACGTGGTGATCCGACGTGAGGCTGGTGGCCAGTTGCGCATTGGTGCTGGTCGTCAGCCGTTCCGGACTCCCGATACCGCTTGCGGCCATCCGCCAAATGCCGAGGCCTTTACCCACGACCGCCGCCTGAAAGATGATTTCGTCACCAGTTGGTGTCCAGAGCGGATGCCCGAACATAATGCCTGGTTCGAACCGTAGGCGCGTCGAGGCGTGCCGCTTCAGATCCCAAATGGAGAGATGTCGCTCGCCCTTCTCGAGAACGGTGAGAGCCAGACGCTTTTCGTCTGGCGATATCTTCACGCCCAGATACGGACGCTCCGGAACGCCAGACGCCGATTCGTGTCCGTTGCGATCCACCCAGACCACGGAACGCGGAGCCTCAGCGACACCCGCAGGTGACGAGGCGACCACCAGCGCGCCATCGGGATCGATGTCGAAATTGCCGGCGCCACCGGGAAACGACATGACCGGGACGTTCACGGCCACTGCCGTACCGGATGTTTCTAATCGCGTCAGATCGAACGGGATCGACCGGAGGAGGCCCTGAGCGAGATACACCAGGAACCCGCTCGGTTCACCAGCGACCGATGCCGGGTTCGCGACGTAACGCCCGTCGCTGCCACCCTGCAGCACGATCTTCTGCGCGCGAGTCCGCAAATCGAGAGCTGCAATCCTGGCCGCGTCCAACCCGCCGGACTGCGCCACGATCGTAAAGAGCACATCCTGACCGCCGGGCAGAGCCACAGGCCACCGGTGGTACCCTTCGTTCTTCGCGCGATCGGGGCGCGTCAGCACCTCACCAAGTCCGCCGTCAGTGCCGGTAAGGGCCGACACGCGAAGCAGCCCCACCGTGCCGCTTCCGCTCGCGTAGACGATTGTGTTGTCGGGAAGCCAGGTGGCTCCATCTCGCCCACGTCCATCCAGCGCTGTCGAAGGGCCGCCGGTGATCGCGACCTTCTTCATCACGTAGTTGCCATCCAGGTAGCCCACCCATTGGCCATCCGGCGAGACGAACGGGAACGACATCGACTGCCCATTGGCAATCGGCACCGGTTTCACGGAGTCGAGCCGGCGCACGAACAATTGCGTCGCGTGGTTCCCGACGTATACCAGGCTGGAGCCGTCGGGAGTGAGCGACATGTCCCGAGCGAAGCCGCTGATTGAGAGTGCCGCTTCGCCGGTAAGGGGAATCGAGAGGCGGGCGACGGATCGCGGCTGGCGCGGCGCCGCCGGCCGGAAATACACCGCGGCGGCAGCACCGGTCAACGCGACGAGTAGAAGAACGGCCGCCTGCGCCGCCCAGCGCCTGACCGGAGTTCGAGGAGCTGACAGGTTCTGGTCTCGGGCCATCCACCCTGGTGTCGGTGCCGCGCGCAGTTCATCGTCGAGCATGACGCGCGCCTCACCGATATCGCGCAGCCGGCGCTTGCGATCCTTGTCGAGACAGCGCCGGAGCAGATCGCGCATCCGCTCCGGCAGCGCGGCGGGCAGCCGCGACCAGTCGGGGTCGGCCTCGAGGATCATCGTCAGGACGTCGGTCGTCGTCGATCCGGCGAAGGGCTTGCGACCGGTCACCATCTCGAACAGCACACAGCCGAACGCCCAGACGTCCGTGCGCTTGTCGATCGTCTCGCCGCGTGCCTGCTCCGGGCTCATGTAGGCGATGGTGCCAACCAGAATGCCCGGCACGGTGTGGGTCATCGTCTCGCTCTCCGCTGCCGCGGGGCGTCGTGACGTGGCCAGTCCAAAGTCGAGCACCTTCACCACGCCGTCCGGTGTGATGCGGATGTTGGCGGGCTTTAGATCGCGGTGGACGATCCCTTGTTCGTGTGCGGCGTCGAGCGCGTCGGCGATCTGTTCCGCGATAACCATCGCGTCGCGAACCGGCACCGGACCACGTCCGATTCGCTCGGCGAGCGTTTCGCCGGGAACCAGTTCCATCGCCAGCAGCGAGCGCCCTTCGGCTTCGACGAACGCGTAGATCTGGGCAATGTGCGGATGGGCGAATGCCGCCAGCGTCTCCGCTTCACGGCGGAAGCGCGACCGGCGTAGCGCATCTCCGGCCGCGGTCGGCAGGATGACTTTGATGGCGACATCGCGGGGCAGATGCGGATCGCGCGCGCGATACACCTGCCCCATGCCACCCTCGTCGATGAGCGAGAGGAATTCGTACCCGCCGATGGTGCGTCCCGCCAGGCTCTCGGGCCCGACACCACCGGCCACTGCTGCGAAGGCGTGACCGTCGAGCGGGCTGGTGACTGACGTGTCCTGCGCGAGCAGGGACGCCACCTCGCGCCGGACGATCTCGTCGCCGCCACACGCGCGCGCGAGCCAGGCGTCGCGCTCGTCAGGCGCAACCGCCGATGGCTTCGAGGTACAGGCTCTCGGCCAGGGTCCACTGTTCGGGCGTCATGGCGCAGTACGACCGGAGGTGGTCTTCAGTTCGCGAAGCAGCCAGGCTTTGGCCACTTTCCAGTCACGCATCACGGTCTCGACTGAGACACCGAGGGCATGGGCCGACTGTTCCACGCTCAGGCCGCCGAAAAAGCGCATCTCCACCACGCGTGCCTTCCGCTCGTCCACCGCGGCCAGCGCCTTGAGCGCGTCGTCGAGCGCGACCAGATCGCGGCCGGGCTCCCGCATGACGGGCAAGGCCTCGTCGAAGCTGATGCGGACGGCGTCACCGCCACGCTTCTGGTAACCCCTCGCACGCGCCATGTCGACCAGGACCCGCCGCATCTGGCGCGCGGCCACGCCGAGAAAGTGGTCGCGATTCTGCCAGTCCACACGCTGGGCGTCGATCAGCCTGACGTAGGCCTCGTTGACGAGCGCCGTGGGCTGCAGGCTGTGCCCGGGCCGCTCTCTCGCCATGTAGAGCCTGGCGATGCGATGGAGTTCCCTGTAAAGAGCCTCCACCAGCCGATCGAACGCCGCCTTATCGCCGGCACGCCAGGCGCCGAGCAACACCGTAATGTCGGATGGGGACGGTCCGGGCATCGCCGGGAATTCTACCGAACGCTGATCGCTTGCGTACCCTCAACCGTGATGTCGGGCTCCTGCCGGAGATGCCGGTGCATCTCTTCGCTTTGCTGAATGGTGAAACGCAGCGGCGCGAGCATCCTGACCTCGACGGACGCCTGCATGATCCCGGTCGGCGAGTGGCCAGCGCCAGGCAGCAGCACGTGTCCGATTTCGTGCGCGAGCACGACGCCCAGGAGGCCTGCCTCATCGCGTCCATGGTGCGACGCGGAGACGGCCAGCCGATCCCAGAAGATGTGGATGAGACTCGCGGTGGGATTGGCATCGCCTAACGCGTTCTTGTCCACGCGTTCCCACTGCAGGTATTGGTCGGCGTTCTTCAGTGACGGCAGGATGACGCGGATGACGCGACCCTCGTCAGAACACTCCCGGTCGCCCGGCTTCAGCCACACGATGTCGATTCCGGCCTGTCGGAATACGCGAGTGGCCTCTGACCGGGCGCCGTCAAGAATCCCACCTGGGACGGCGACGGGATGTTCGATCCGCACCCTGATGCTGCCTCGGTCGTCCGCGAATGCCGTCTGGACCGGCAAAGCCAGGCTGGCCAATACGGCGACGACTATGGTCGCGTGACTGCGTGCCCTGTTCATCATGGCGTTGCCTCCCTGTCTGGAGAGGCGGGAACAGCCACGAGAAACTGGCACTCGGATTACGCGTCAGACCATCGGCGGAAAGGGGACCGTCGGAGACCCGCTGACGGACCGCTGTACACGGGCGATCCGCAGCCCGGGGAATCTCCGAACCGCCGTGCATCCTCGAACGATGCGTCCGTCATCGACTGCCGCGGTGACTGCGCGCGTGCTGAAGCGATAGTGCCGCTTCGTGCGCGGCTCGCTTCGCAGTGCCAACCTAAATCTCCTGAGGCGAAATTGTGACAACTCTCGGCCGGCTGCCTTCGAAGCCCTGGGCGCGAGGCAACCGGGCGTACGATTAGCTATGCGCGGCATTTCCCGAAAGACGGTGGCATTCATCACGATCCTGCTTGCGCTTGGCACCGTTGCGGCGGCGCAGCGGGGGTTTGGCGGCTTCGGCGGTTTTCGCGGCGTGATGGAGGGGCCCGGCGTGCCGCCCCGTTTCCCGCCCGGGACATTTCAGGACGGCGCGTTCACCGCGTGCAAGTTGATGTACACGAGCGACCGTCGCGAGGCGGGGGGCGTTGGATGGGCCACCGATTACCCGTTCGCCGCGATCAACCTGATGACCAGGCTGTCGGAGCTCACCAAGGTGCGCGTCAGCCGCGACGAGAGCCACGAAATCAACTACTGGGTGATCCGTCTCACCGACCCCGCCCTGTTCGACTGTCCATTTCTCATGGGCTCTGACGTCGGGACTGCGTCGTTGTCCGACGACGAGGTGAAGCGGCTGCGCGAGTATCTGCTCAAGGGTGGCTTCCTGTGGGTCGATGATTTCTGGGGCGATGAGGCGTGGGAGCAATGGGCGGCGGAGATGCGCCGCGTGCTGCCGGAATTCTCGATCGCTGACGTTCCCCCGGGGGATCCGATCCGGACGACGCAGTTCACGATCGACGACGTGGTGCAGGTGTCGAGCATCAACTTCTGGCGGCGCGGTGGCGACACTCGCGAGCGTGGCGCCGAGAGCCCGCACGCGGACTTTCGCGAGATTGCCGACGCCAAGGGGCGGATTCTGGTCGTGATGACGCACAACACCGACATCGGCGACTCCATGGAACGCGAGGCCGAAGAGCCGGAGTTCTTCGCCGAGTTTTCTATAGGCGGCTACGCCCTCGCCACCAACATCGTCCTGTACGCGCTGACGCACTGAGTTGTGGCGGGGAGGGCGAAGCACCGACGCCCGTGCATCGCTGCCTGACCCGTCACTTACCTTTCAAACCGTCGCGCCAGGCGATCACTTCGAGTTCGCCGCGCACCGCTTCTTCGACGGTGATGACTGGATGGACCTCGAAGACGAACGCCGGGAGCATCGAACAGAACTTATGGATAGTGACGAGATCGTCACATTCGAGCAGCATGTGCCCGCCCCACTCGCCCACCCGGATCACGAAGAACTCGATCTTGAAATTACCCGGCGCTTTCCATTGACCGAAGACTTCGAGAATCCGCTTCTGGGCATTCTCGTATTCCGTCGGCGAACCCTGCGGACGTTCGAACCAGCTGAGAACATATTTCATGGATCATCATCCTTCGGGAAAGGGGAGACCTCGCGTGGACGATTCGCGGTGAGGGCGGGAACGCCGCGATGTTACTACGCAGCATGGGCAGAAATCCGGTTGCGACGGTCCTCGACGGCGCTTGGACGCGCGGCTGACCTGATTGCGTCGGCCCTGCCCGGCAGTTCGCAATCCGTCGTCATTCAGAAATGGGGCGGGGCGGCCGTCACGACAGCAGCACCAGGATCAGCGCGATGACGGCGACGACCAGCGCCACGAGGGCGGCGGCCGCCGCCATGACGACGCCGCGCTGCAGCGACAGTACAACCGGCGCGATCTGGTCGGTCGGCATGTCAGTCTCCACAGGCCGCGACCGGAACAGCGACTGGCCCATCACCTGCTTGGCGACGAGCACCTCGCGCATCGCCTGCTCGAAATGATGCTGATGGATCGCCTTGCCGGCGTCGCTCCCCGGTTCGGCCGCCGCCGCCATTGCCGCTTTCAGCACTGCGTTGCGGATGTCTCCGCCGCTCCCCTCGAACGCTTCGGCGAGCGCGCGGAAGTCGACATCACTGGCCAAAGGGGTCAGCCGCGGGTGAATCTGCACGCGCCAGATCTGTTCACGCTCGTCCACACCAGGCATCTCGAAGAGCACGTGTGTCCGGATCCGTCGTTCGAACGCCGGATCGAAGTTCGCGGCAAGGTTGGTGGCGAAGATGACGACGCCGTTGAAGGATTCGAGCTCCTGCAGCAGGACGTTGACGACCGCGTTGCTCTCGCGCAGGACCGAATGATCGAGCGAGGCCGAGCGGCGCGAGGCGATCGCGTCAGCCTCGTCGAAGAGGAGGACTGCCCGTTCCTCGCCGGCGAGCCGGAACAGCGCCGCCACGTTCTTCGACGTCTGGCCCATCCACATCGACTCGACCTCGGAATATCGGACGACGAGCAATCGCTGTCCAATGGCGTGCGCAATCGCTTCCGCACAGATCGTTTTCCCGGTGCCCGGCGGCCCGGCGAAGTTGAACGCGAGGGCCAACCCGGTCGGATGCCGGTCGCCGAGTCCCCAGCGGTGGAAGATGAGGTCGTGACTGGTCACGTGCACCAGCGCCTGATCGAGCGCCCTGCGCGTCGCCGCCGGCAAGATCACATCGTCGAAGGTCCGCCGCGGCGTTACCGTCGCGACCGTCCGACGGCTCGGGCGGCCTGTCAGTGCCTCAAAGAGTGGAAGAGCCATCCCACTTTCCCGTGCGAGACGCATGCCTGCTCAGGGCTGCCGCATCGCCGATCTGGGTGCGAAGACTCATATCCGCGACACGTCGAGCAAACGTCCCGATTGCCGGCTACCGTTGCCGGACGGTCGTGCCAGCGACTCCGCCCTTCGACATGAGCAGGTCCGCCGTGTCCTTGTGCACGTCGACGCGTTGCCCGCCGCGGCTGTTGCCGCCCGCCCGGCCCATCGCGTAATCGACGGCGGTGTAGCCGCGGCTGTCGGCCAGGTTGATGTCGGCGCCCTTCTGCAGCAGGAACTCCACCACCTGATTCCAGCCCCAGAACGCAGCGCCGTGCAGCGGTGTCTGCGCGAACTGTCCGGCCTTGCCGTTGATCGGACCGCCATGTTGCAGCATGAGGTCGAGCACGGCGATGGCGCGCTCCTGCACGTCCGACGTCGTGTAGTAGCCACGCGTATCCGCATCGACCGATCCCATGCCCGAAGCGGCAAGCGTCGCCGTCATGTTGCGGCTCGTGGTCAGCGAGATGTCCGCGCCGTACTCCAGCAGCGCTCGCATCGACTCGGCATCGAACGCCTTCGCGGCGCGAATGAGCGGCGTCGTTCCAGGCGTCAGCATTGTGTCCAACCCGCGATCGTTGCCGGTGGCCCGCATCGGCGCCGTCATCTTCAACTGCGGATTCGGATCGGCGCCCTTGTCGAGCAGGAGCCTGACGATGTCGATCGGCAGCGTCTGGTCGAGGGATGGCTGGTCCGGACGTCCGCCATGCGGCAGGGTGACGTAGTCCACCGCGAGGTACAGAGGCGTGCGGCCCCACCAGTCCCAGCGATTGACGTCGGCGCCGTGCTCGATCAGGTACTTCGCCACGTCGAAGCGCGTGTTCCAGATCGCCCACAGCAGCGGCGTCACGCCTTCGGGATCGGGCAGGTCGATCGCGGCCCCCTTCTCCACCATCGCCGCGACGCATTCCAGGCAGCCTTCGCGCGACGCGAACATCAACGCCGTCATGCCGCCGGGCGAACGCGGCTGCGCCCGCGGCTCGCCGCTGACCAGCGGCGTCATCAGGTCGGTAGCGGTCTTTGCGTCCACTTCGGCGCCGCGCTCGATCAGCAGGCGCACCATCGGCCCCTGGCTGTTCGCCGCCGCCCACATCAACGCGGTCTGCTGACGCTGTGACTCCGTGGCTTTGGGATTCGCGCCCAGCTCGAGCAGCAGCTTCGCCGCCGCCACGTTGCTGCCACGGGCCACCAGCATGAGCGGTGTCTGCCCGTCGGGCCCGGCGGCGTTTGGATCGGCACCGGCGCCGAGCAGCGCCTGGATGATCTCCGGGTTCGAGTGGAACGCCGCCTCCAGCAGCGGCGTCGTATTCAGCTTGTTCCTGACGTTCGGATTCGCGCCGCTCTTCAGCAGCCTGCTGACTTGCGCCGCATCGTTATTGCTCGCGGCGATCAGCAGAGGAGTGGAGCCGCTCGCGTCGACCGGGTCCGCCGCGAACAGAGGGGAAGCCGACAGCGACAGGGCGAGCAGCGTGAGGACCAGGCGCGTGGCCAGAATCCCCGCAACGTCGGCTGACGCTCCGGTGCTGCAGCGCGGGTCCATATGGCGCTCCGGAAAACCGCCTTGATCCAAATCTCTCAGCGCCGCCGCCGGCCAACGAGGTGTGCCAGAACACTTGCCACGGTTTTCCTCCGGCCACATGGACCCGCGCTGCATCACCGCGCGTCCACGGCAATGCGGACCCGCACGGCGGCTCGAGGAAGCCACCCTACGTCTCCACCAGCTTGCCGGTGCTGTCGCCCAGCTTGTCCTGCGCGATGTTGATCTTGTCGAGGAATGTCAGCAGCACGTTCGACAACGGTGTCTTTTCCGGCGCGAGCACGTGGCGGTTCCCCTTCAGCGTCTTCCAGCCCCCGACAAACGACGTCGGCAGCGGGTAGTGGTTGTGGGCGTTGCTGTTGCTCATGTTGCTGCCGTACAGGAACAGCGAATGATCGAGCATCGTCCCGTCGCCGTCCGGCATGGCCGCGAGCTTGTCGAGGAACTTCGCGAACACCTGCGTGTGGTAGGTCTGGACCTTGACGAGCCGATCCATCTTCGCGGCTTCGTTGTTGTGATGGGACAGCGGATGAAAAGCATCCGGCACGCCGATGTGGTTGTAGGTCTGACCGCTGACCTCTGCCGCCACCATGAAGGTGAAGACACGGGTCATGTTCGCCTGATACGCCAGCGCCACCAGGTCGAACATCAGGTTGATGTGCTGGTCGAACGGCGGTGTCGTGGTCGGCGCGTCCGGAATGTCCACGTGCGACAGGTCGCGCGCTTCCATCTTCTGAATGCGGCGCTCGATTTCACGGACGGTGTCGAGATAGTCGGACAGGACCACCTTGTCAGAGGGCGCCAGGCTGCGCTGCAGGTCCTTGACTTCGGTGGTGAGCATGTCGAGCAGCGATCCGTACTGCTTCGACAGCCGCGCCCGCTCGGCGGCGGTGTCGCCCTGACCGAACAGGCGCGTGAACAGCTTCCGCGGATCGTTCTCCATCGGCAGCGGCGTGGTCGGTGTGCGGAACGCAATCGTGCCCGCGTAGGAGCACCCGTAGTCGCGGTCGCAGAATCCGCCGCCGCCGCGAACGTCCGTCGCGACTTCGAGCGAGGGCAGGGGAGTGTCCTGGCCGATCTGCTGCGCCGCAATCTGGTCGACGGTAATGCCGGCGTGCGGCTCCTGGCCGATGCCCGGGTGCACGCACGAGAGCCAGGTACCTGGCGACAGGGCATGGACCGGACCGACGGCGGCCTGGTTGTCGATGTTGGAGAACACCGTCGTCATCGCCTTGTACTTGTCCAGCGGCTTCAGGATGTCGCCGAATTCGCCGATCTGGCTGTCGCCGGTCGGCGTCCAGCGATTCATCACCGCGCCGTGCGGGAAATAAATGAACCCGACGTGCGGCGTCGGCTTCGCGGCGGTTTGCGCCAGCGCGGTGCCGGCGGGGATCATCGCGTCGAGCAGCGGCAGGCCGAGCGCCACTCCGAGGCCGCGAAGGACCGTGCGACGCGTCAGGTGTTTTCTTGTGACGAACATATTCCGCTGCTCCAGAAGAGATTTGGGAATTGACGAATTACGGATTGACGAATTGCATTGGCGAATTCGTCAAAATCGTCAATTCGTAATTCCGTCAATTCGGACATCCTCAACCTTGCTCGAGCGGAACGCCGGCGCGTTCACGACGCCCATGACGATGGACGAGAATCGATAATCGGTCGCCTTCGCATCACGCACGATCCTGCGGATGCTCGGCAGGTCGTAATACGCGAGGCTCCGTCCCAGCGCGTAGGTCGCGAGTTTCTCCGTCAGCGTCTGCACGAACTGCTCGGGATGGGCCAGCAGCGCCTTACGCAGATCGACCGGTCCATGGACCGGCGTCCCATCGACCAGGGTGCCGCTCGTGTCGATCGCCGTGCGGGTGAAAAGATCCACCGTGCGATACGTGCCGATGGTGTCGAAGTTCTCGAGCGCGAACCCCAACGGATCCATCACGCCGTGGCAGGCATTGCAGGTCGGATTCGCGCGATGCTGCTCCATGATCTGGCGGATCGTCCTGGGCCGTTCGCCTTCCTTGTTTTCCTTGAACGCTTCGACATTCGGCGGCGGCGGCGCTGGCGGTGTGCCCAGCAGGTTCTCGAGGATGTAGGAGCCCCGCAGCACCGGCGAGGTGCGATTGGGATAGGCCGTCACCATCAGGATCGACGCCTTGCCGAGCAGGCCGAATCGGTTTGGATCCGACAGCGTCACGCGGCGGAACTGATCGCCGCGCACGTTCGGAACCCCGTAGTGCTGGGCGAGCCGCTCGTTGAGGAAGGTGTCACTGGCCGACAGCAGGTCCACCACGCTGCGGTCTTCCCGGAAGACGCTGTCGAGGAAGAGCTCCATCTCGCGACGACCTGCCTCACGCAGCGGCCGGTCGAAGGCTGGATACGTATACGGGTCCGGCTCCAGGGACGCTGTGTCGCGCACGCGCAGCCACTGGAACGCGAAGTTCGTCGTCAGCGTCTTGGCACGTCGATCCGCCAGCATGCGGCGGACCTGCGCCTCCAGCGTCTTCGCCTCGCTCAGTTTGCTCTTTTCAGCCAGCGAGAGCAGTTCGTCGTCCGGAATGCTCGACCACAGGAAGAACGATAGTCGCGACGCCAGTTCCAGGTCGCTGAGCCGGTAAATCGTCCCCGGTTTGGCATTCGCGGGCGGAGGCTCCGTCCGATAGAGGAACTTTGCGCTCGACAGCATCGCCGTGATCGCGCTCTCGATCCCGCTCTCGAATGTGCCGGTCTGCCGGCCGCTGGCGAAGAACGACATGAGCGGCGCCACGTCCGCATCGCCGACCGGACGCCGGAACGCCTTGCGCGCGAGGTTGGCCATGATGCGTGCCGCGCAGGTGGTTTCGTCGGCAGACGAGGTCGGCTGACAGATGAAAATGGCTTTGCGGCTCGGTTGCTCGACTGGAGTCCCCGTCCGGTTGAACGGCCCGTTGATGGTCACGACTGGACCGCCCGCCCCGCCGCGTCCCGCACCGGCGTTGGCCGCTGGCGCCGACGTCCCTGTGCTGGCGTAACCCGTGCCCGCCCCGCCGGGAACGAACCCAAAGAGCGCGCCTTCGCTCTCCACGAGGCTGCGGCCGGCGTTGGCCACCACCACGGTGTGAGAGCCGGCGGCGAGGTGGGTTCGGCCGTTGACGTCAACGCTGTTTCCGTCCACGGTGAAGAGAGCGGGAGTCCCCGTCGTGCGGATCTCGTAGTCGGCGTCGAATGGCGCGAGGAATGTCCCGCTGACGCCAGTACGCGCGCCCGGCGGCAGCGGGATGCTCGCATCCACGCCGCGCACGGTCGTTCGCGTCTCCCCCGCAGAAACGGGCGTGCCGACCGCCTGCTTCGCCATCGCGCGAGCGGCCATGATGTATTGATCGAGGAACGACGGGGACACCTTCAATGCGCTGGCGATGTTGTCGAACCCCTCGCTGATGTCGTCATTGGGCAGCAGCGTCGAGACGTCGACGTCGATGCCGAGCAGATCGCGCATGACGTTCTGGTACTCGGCACGATTCAGACGGTGAATCCGCACGCTGCCAGGATTGGGGTTGGCGGCGCCCGCCTTGTCGAGCACGGTTTCCAGGTACGTGGCGAGTGCCTGCGCGTCGGCAACGGGCGGTCGCGGCGCGCCTGGCGGCGGCATCATGCCCGCACGCAGCTTGCGGATCGCCCGCTCCCAGATCACTGCGTCGTTCTCGGGATGTGCCAGAGAGAGCGCGTCCAGTGTGAGGTTGGCCGTCTTGAGACGCTGGTTGTGACAGGTAACGCAGTAGCGATTGATCAGCGCCTGGTCGTCGGTGGCTGGCGACTGGCGGCTGCTTGCCGGTGGTGCTGTTGGTATGCCTGTCGCGTCCTGCTGCGCCTTCAGTCCAACGGCAACCAGCACCAGCGCGGCGAGCACGCAGAGGGATCTCACGCCAAGACGCGAAAACGTGAAGATCTTGTGCGCTGTCTTTTTCTGCATCTTCCTCGCTGGACCACGCCCCGGACCTGCCGGGGCATGATTATAGATGCCTAATCTCCCGCGTGACCTGTTCCACCGCCAGGAGGAGACGCGCTCCTCGTCCCTCTCGACAGGAGCAGCGTTCGCAGCAGCGTGGCCGCCTCCTCATGTCCTGCGGGCCGCCAATGGCCGTCCATTTTGTAGAAGAGGTCCTGCCATTGAGAATCCTTGGTGTGCTCGTAGTAGTCAACGAAGGGAATATCCAGACGATTCAGCACGCCCAGGATCTCGCGATAGTCCCGCGACTCGTCGGCTGCTTTTCCGGCGTACATGCGCGCGCTCGGGAACACGAGCACACCGAAGCCCTTACCATCCCCGCGAATGGTCCGATCCAAAGCTCCGAGGATGTCCTCTAACTGGCCAATCCGGTTTTCCACTGCCGCCGTCGATGTGCGGTCGATTATGCGGAACGGTAAAGACTTCAACGCGTCACCCAACTGGCTAGCGACCCGCTTGTCGAGGAGAAACCGGGGCGCCCGGCGCTCGCTGGCCATCCTGACCAAGCCGCTCCAACCAAACCTCCGGGCGACCTCGCCACGCGGACTGATCAACCGGTGTTCGGGCCAATCCACCGCGGGGCTCACCGGCACACCCTCTAGACACAGCAGGCCGGCCTTCTCTGGATCGCAGCGAAGCAACCGCGGTCGCGGGCCGCTTGGACTGTCGACGGCGGCGTTATCGGTGAGGTCGTTGCCGGAGAAAAGGCTCAGGATGACCACGTCGAACGGCTGTTCCTTTCGAGTCAGCAAGTACTGCAGGAATGACTGGGCCGTGCCGTATCCGATGATCCCCCTGTTGATGGCGTGAATCGGGGGCAGAGGATCGCAGTGTGATCCGCAGGAATGTTCCAGGAGATCGGTGAACCGATCCTCCGCGCTGACCTCGTCGCCCCAGGTGAACGAGTCGCCGAGGAAGAGTACGCGGAGCTTCTGACCGTCCTTTACTTCGACCGGCTCCCGGTCTCGGTACCCGAGCGAGTTGGTGTGATAGCGGATTCCGTCATTCGTCTCGGCGAAGTTCGGATAGCCAGACCACCCGAGTATCGGGTGGTACTGCACCGTCTGAAGATACCTGGGACGATCCGCATCGATCGGTTCACGAGGAAGAAACCGCTGGACGCCCTGGTCGAATATCAGGACGAGGATCAGACCAAACCCGAACGCGACGATTCTTTCCCTCACGGCGTGGGGTGAGATGCTCCTGCCCTTCGGCGGGACCACTCTCTTAGACCACGCCGCCAAGTTCACGGGCGTGTGCCCACAGCCCGCGATAGGCCGTGTAGAGGAACGTCGCGGCATCCCCTGGCATCACGTCCTTGAACTCGTCCACCGCCCCGGTGTCGATCAGGTTCTGCGCGCCCTGGCCTTTCTTCACCAGTGCGACCAGCTTCTCCCGGATCTTTCCGATCGTGGCGTAGCTCGCCTGGAGGTCGGCCTTGGTCATCACTGGCCCTGACGCCGGGACGATCTTCGTCTGATCGTCGGCGCGATCGAGCAGCGCTTTCTGGGCGTTGTGCATGCCGCCGATCCAGCCGCCGCAGAACCAGTCGAGCGTGGGGAGGCGTCCCGGTTGCACGACGTCGCCGACAGCGAGCACATTCGCGTTCCTGAAGTGCACGAAGATGTCGCCGTCGGTATGCGCCTGTGTCAGCAGGCCGTATTCGACCCGCTCGCCACCGAACATCATCTCGCCTGTCGCCGCCCTGAACGCTTCCGTCGGCAGCGCCACTTTCGCGCGCGGTGGATAGACCTTACCGTCTTCCCAATCGCGAATGATCTGCTGCGTCATCCACAGCCTGGTGTTCATGTGCGCAACGATCGTCGCTCCGGCCTGGGCCATGACGTCGTTACCGCCGGTGGACTCCAGGTGGTAGTGCGTGTTGAAGACACGGGTGACCTTGCCGGCGAGCGCGATGACGTCGCGCGCATGCGCGGGATCCCCAGCGTCGACCAGCAGGCTGCCGCCGTCGCCGGCGAGCGCCAGGACGTTATTGCCAGCGCCGGTGATCAGCGTGATGGTATCGGTGAGTTTCTGGGTCGACGGGCCTGCCTGGGCCAGCGTCGTGCGAGGACACGCAACCGCGATCGCTCCTGCCAACGCCTGCAGGAACTGACGCCGCCCGGACCAGTGCATAGGAGGCGGAGTATACCTCCCCGTGCAGGGGACAGGGGACAGGGGACAGGGGACAGGGGACGCGCCGCTCGAGGCGCCGGGGAGGTCGGGCTGCGGTGTAGAGTGCGGGAAAATACTGCGGCCGGCATGACGCTGAACCTGATGCTCACCTCGAAGGACGCCGTCTATCTGAGCGGCGACTTCCGGCTCGTGTCGCTAGAAGACAAGGTTCCGCTGCCCGACAGCTACAACACGCAGAAGTTGATCCCGGTGCTCCGCCATGGCTGGGCAGCGCTGATTGCCTACATGGGCATTGCCAGCGCGCCTCCGCTCGTCGAGAGCATGGGGCAATGGATCGTCGAGCAGATGGACTCGATCCCGCGCGACGGCGACTTCGCGGAACTGTCGACGCGATTGCTGCAATTGAATCGATGGCTCGGCACGGTGCGCGGAGATCGCCGCATCGCGTTCTCCGTGGTGGGATTCCGCGACCGGCGGCCCTTCATGATGCTGCTCTCGAACTTCGTGGACCTGGACGGCCATGTGACGCACGCAGGCCCGCAGCTGACGGCATACCTGCGAAGCCCGAATCAGCCGGAGGTTCGCGCGGTTGGCACCGTCCGTCCTGATGTCTTCGAGCGCGTGCGACTCGTGAGGATGTTGCAGGCCAACGCGACCCGGGGCGCTGTTCCGCAGTTGATCCGGCAGGCCCTGGCTGACGTCAACGCCAACGTGGCGCGGCGGTCCGGAGGGACGATCAGCGAGGAGTGCGTCAGCGGATATCTGGTTCGCAACGGCGCGGCGGCCATTGGCGGTCACGGCATTCCCGGCCATGCCGCCTGTTTCCCGAACTGGCTGCGACGTGATCTCGAGCAGGCGGGTATCGTCGGTTTCGAACCAGTGACGCAGGACGATAGCGCGGCCCCGATTCAATGGCGAGGAACGACCGCCAGAATCGTGAACGGAGCGATTCAGCGCACGCACGAGGTCGCGAATGCCGGAACGCCAATGCTCGACGCCATTCGACGACGAGGGCCGTCACCGGTCTGGAAGACGACACGAGCCGGCGCGACGACCAGCGTCAGCATCACGCTGTCCAGCGTGCCGGAGTGATCGGTGGCTCGGCTGGCCCTCGTCGGCGCGTCCGCGGGTGGCGGCCGTGCCAGCGGCGCCTCAATGAGGTGCCTGGAGCAGTCGCTGGATTTCCTCCGACCAGTTCAGGATGAACCGGAGCGACGAGGGAAAGATCTTCCGAGCCCGTTCGGCGGCCACTTGTGGACTCGCCTGGTTGAACAGAAAACGACCGTCACGCGACACGTCGTAGGTGGCGCGTACCGTCGTGCCGGCGCCAAGAGCCGACTGGCGGAACAGTTCGGCGGGCCTTCCCGGCACGAAGGAGCCGTTGGAAACGGTGAAGGGAACCGCGAAGAGTGCCGGCGTTTGTACCGTCGCGATAGGCCCGCGATAGAACAGCTCGCTGCTGTTTTTCGACCAGGCGGGCTCCTGTGCGCCACCGGCGATCGTCACACGCGGGCCGGGTCCTGGATACGGTTGCACGTACAGCGTCGGAGTGCCCGCTTCGTCGGAGACGTAGGCGAGCCACCTGCCATCGGGTGACAGTTCCGGAAATCGTTCGTCGGCGGCGGTCGCGATCACCGCGCGCGGCTTGTCGGGTGCATCGATCGACAGCGCGTAGATGTCGGTGTTGCCACCCAGCGCTGACACACCGCGAGTGAAGATCAGTTCCTTCCCGTCGGGCGTCCACGCGCTCGGAACATCGAAGGGGCCGGACGTCAGCGGCTGTACGTTGCGGACGTCCTTCAGGTCGCCGAGGTAGATTTGCTGCGGGCCGGCGCGATCGGAGCGGAACGCGAACCGGAACCCATCCGGTGCCCAGATGGGAAACGCGTTCTGCCCCTCGAACGTCACTCGATCCTCGATGCCGCGTGTGCTGTCGAAGATCCAGATGTCCTTGTGCTCGTATACCTCGCTGGATGCGATGCGCATCCCGTCCGGGAGGATCCGCTCGCCGAATCGGTACATGCTTCGCACCCCCGCGATCGGCGTGGCGACTCCTTTACGATCGAACCACACCAGTGATGACACATTCGGGGGCTCGAACGATCCCGGGGCATAGAACAGGGCGCCGGTACCCGCGATGCTCGCCTGCGCCGCTCCGCTCCAGGTGATCGCGCCCACCCCGTAGAGCGAGTGAACGACGCCATCGAGCACCTGAATCTCCGGCCCGCTGACGGACAACGACGAGGGAGTGAATCGAACCGCGAACAGTTTTCCGTTGCGGGCGAAGACGAGCGCGTTGTCGCGGACGTACCGCGCGTCGAGCGCGTTGTCGATCAGCAGCTTGCGCTCACCCGTCTTCAGCGATTTGATCCACACCTGCGCGCGCGACCAGTCCGGCGGCGCCACTGAGTAGTGGAGCACCGTAAACAGGACACCGCTGCCATCCGGCAGGAAGTGCGGGAGTCGATGCGAGGCCTCGTGTGCGGCCGGGTCGAGTGCGGTGAATTCCTCCGGCTTCCCGCCGGTGTCACGCACCATGCTCAGGCCGGAGCCCAGATTGTTGGGATATACGATCACGCCGTTCGATCCCCACGTGATGCCGGGAGGACCCCACTGCGGCCCGCTGGCGAGCTGCAGATCCTCAACGACCACTGCGGGGGAAGCGCCACCCGCCAGCGACACCTTCTTGATCTGTTGACCGCTCTGGAACCCGACCGAGTTTCCGTCCGGTGAGAAGAAGACGTTCAGAGCCGCCTCCGTCCCGGGAATCGCGGTATCGACCGCGGCCTCGAGGTTGCGGACGTAGATGTGACGGCCGCCGGTCGGTGAGTTGCTGACGAACGCCACGCGTCGCCCATCTGGCGAAATGTCCAGAGCGGGCCGGTCGCCATGGACGAAGAGTTGGCCGTCCGGCAGTGGAAACTCGAACTGCAGTAGCGGCCGATCCGGAGGCGCCGTATTCGGTTTCGTCAGCAAGCCGTACGCGACCAAAACGACGATCGCCGCCCATGGCAATACCTTCTTCCACCACGGGTAGCCGACGGCAACGGCGCGCATCGGTGCCGCGGCGTCCTCCGGTTTGTCGATGAGCTCCTGCAGCACGATCCGGGCGTCGCCGATTGCCTGGAGCCGGTTCTTCGGATTCTTGACGAGGCAGCGCTGCACCAGCTTGCGCAGCGACGCCGGCGTCGATGCTGGCAGCGTGTCCCACTCCGGTTCGCCCTCGATGACTTTGGCCAGCGTCTCCGTGAGGGTCTCGCCTTCGAAGACGCGGCCGCCGGATAACATCCTGAACAGCACGACGCCGAACGCCCAGATGTCGGCGCGCCGGTCGACCGCGCGACCGCGCGCCTGCTCCGGCGCCATGTAGGCGGCCGTGCCGAGGATCACGCCGGCACTCGTCGCCGACATCGTCAGCGTCGGCGAGTGCGATAAGGACACGTCGACGGTCTCGAGCTGACTGGATTTGGCCAGACCGAAGTCGAGCACCTTCACCTTGTCGTCGCCGGCGATCTTGATGTTGGCCGGCTTGAGGTCGCGGTGCACGATGCCGGCATCGTGCGCCTCCTCCAGCGCTTCGGCGATCTGTTTCGCGAGAGGCAGCGCGTCGTGCAGCGGAATCGCGCCGCGCTGAATCCGTTCTTCCAGCGTCTCGCCCGGCACCAGTTCCATCACCAGGAAATGGCGTCCGCCGTGTTCTTCGAAACCGTAGATCGCGGCGATGTTGGGATGGTTCAGCGACGCCAGCACCCGCGCTTCACGCTCCAGGCGCGCGACGCGTTCGATGTCATGGCTGAACGCTTCCGGCAGTACCTTGATGGCGACGCTCCGCCCCAGCCGCACGTCCGCCGCCTGGTACACCTCGCCCATGCCGCCCGAACCGAGGTGGGACGTGACGTCGTAATGCCCGAGGCGTGTTCCGATCATGCCGCTTCCTTCATGGAGGCAGGAATCATAGCCAAAGTGGACCGGCCTGACGCTGTTCACTCGCAGAAGCGATCGAAGCCGACGCTCGGTTGATTGCGGCGTTACCGCCGGTGGCGGCGCGACGGGATCCCTAATCGACCGATGGGGCTGAGGCGGCGTCAACGATCCACACGTCGGCCCGACCTCGCTGGGCATCGAGTTTCAGCCCCAACTGCTCCTGTAGCGCGGTGAATACTGTCGGAATGTCGTCCGGACCGGCCGCGTCGCCAGGCCGCCAGGCGTTGCGGCACCCGGCGACGAACTGCGCGGGGCAGTGAATTGCAGTTCGAGATCGAACGTGCCGGTGAGCCCTGTCTCGTCATTCAGCGGCCGCTCGAGGAAGTCGCTCAGCAAGCGCGCGAAACTTTCGATCGTCGCTGAACCGCCACGCAGGCTGGCGCTGCCCGGCCCCTGGCTGACGAGAATGCCGCACTGCACCGTGGTGCCGGCCATTGCTGCCGGTCGCCCGGTGCAGTCTGTCGACGAGCGTCGCCGCAGGCCAGGTCCCAGGCTGCCGTCGCTGCGCGCGAGCCGCAATACGTACACCGGCATCTCGCGCGATTCCATGTGCATGGCCAGGCCGAAGCGCATCTGGAGGAGCCCGCGGAGCATGCCGCGAATCGTGTCGGTAGTGGCGCCGGCCGGCACCGTCGCCATGATGTCGAAACGATCGCTGTCAAGCCATGCCGGTCCGCCAACAATCCTGGACTCGGACACACGGTACGACTGCCTGATGAGAAACCGCAGCGGCACGTTGACTGCGTCGAGTCGTCCCGGCGACGTGTCGAACCGGGTACGTTTGTCCGACGACCTGTTCCGTTTGATTGAAGCCGCGTCGAAGGATGCGAACTCAGGCGCCTGCAACGCCGGCATCGCGACGCGTGTGACGCCACCAGGAGAACGACGCAGAACAGTCGCCGCATGGCCTACTCCTGCTCGCCCCGTACCCCAGTCTCTTCATTCAGCGCGAGATCGACCATCAATTCGCCGGCAAGCGCTTCCAGCACCGAACGAAGCTGGCCGACGGTCACGTCCGCCGGAACGCCCAGCGTCACGCGCGCACGGAAGAGGCTGTCGCCCGACATCGGCGCGCTCGTCACGTCCGTGTCGAGCTCCTCGATGTTCACGCCCAACCCGGCGAGCGCCCGCGAAATATCGCGGACGATGCCCGGCTGGTCGTTCCCGATCAGCTCCAATCCCACCGTCCGGCTCGCTGTCGTTGCCGCTTCGCCGCTGCGGGTCACGACAACTGACAAGCCCCCGGCGTCGAGCTCGCGCAGTCTCGCGGCCAGCGCGTCGGCCTGGTCGGTCGCGACGCTGACATGGAGCACGCCGGCAAACTTGCCCGCGAGGCGCGCCATCCGGCTCTCCTCCCAGTTGGCGCCGGTCGCGAGAATACGTTCCGAGAGCTGTTCGACGATGCCGGGCTTGTCATCGCCGATGACCGTCAACACGAGCGATGTGCGCATCTCCAGTACGTAGCACATCCAGGTCCGCACAGTCAGGTCTTCGTGATCCGATAGAGCAGCCTGGCTGCAGCGGTCGCCTCCACCCGTCATCATCGAGCGCGGCCATCGCTTGCAGCTGACGCCGGCTGGTGCCATGCTGATCCGCCGGCGAAAAACTGACGTATCGGGTTGGATGTCGCGCCCGGAAGGAGCAACGATGGGATTCCTCGACGGACTCGTGAAGCAGGCGATGGGTGGACAGGGGGACGCGAGCGGCCTCGGCAGCGTGGCTGCACTCGTGTCGAGCAACCCGCAAATTCTCGCGGCGCTATCCAGTCTTCTGAGCACGCGTGACGCATCGGTCGGAGGTACCGGCGGGCTCGGGGCACTGGTTGGCGCGTTTCAGAACAACGGTCTGGGAAATCTGATGTCCAGTTGGATCTCGACAGGGCCGAACCCTCCTGTGTCGGCGGCGCAAGTGACCGATGTTCTCGGCCAGGATACGGTTGGCCAATTCGCCAGCAAGGCCGGCGTGCCGGTGTCGGACGCGGGTTCACTGCTCGCTACCCTGTTGCCCGCCGCGATCGATCACCTCACCCCCGGAGGCTCCGTACCAGACGCGAACACGCTGGAGGGTTCGCTGAGCTCGCTGCTCTCGGGGCTGCGCAGATAACGCGATCGGCGCCGGGCCTGCCGCAGGTCAGTTTCGCGGGCGCATACCGTTTCGCATCCATTTCCTGTCTCCTTCTGACCTCCGCCGCCAGACATGCACCTCGCAGTGTGAAGATAGGGGCATCTCGCATGCCCTCCCGGATCGTTCTCAACAGCTGGGGCTCACTCGGCGATCTGTTTCCATACATTGCCGTCGGTCGGGCTCTGAAGGCCCGTGGCCACACGGTGGTGCTGGCTGTGCCTGCGTTCTATCGAGCGATGGTGATGGACGCCGGGCTCGAGCACGCCGACGTCGGGCCTGAAGTCGATCCGTCGGATCGCGCGCTCATCTCCGGCGTGATGCATCCGATGCGAGGGCCGGAGTTCCTGATTCGTCAGGTGCTCATGCCGGCGCTGCCGACCGCGCATCAGCAGATGCGCGTCGCGGCGGCGGGCGCGGACCTGATCGTCACGCACCCCGTGGCGTTCGCCGGCCCGATCGTGGCGGCCGAACTGCGGTTGCCGTGGGTCTCCACCGTGCTGGCTCCGGCGTCGATGTACTCGCGCATCGACGCACCGGTGATGCTGCCATTTGCCGCTGCATTTGCGCTTCGCCGCCTCGGCGCCTGGACGATGAGGCCAATCCTCGCATTAGGGCGGAAAGCGACCGTGGACTGGTTGCAGCCGGTACACGCCCTCCGAGACGAGCTTCATCTGCCCACGATTGGCAATCCGCTGTTCGAAGGACAGCGTTCGCCTCATCTCAACCTGGCGCTGTTCTCGCGTGTGCTGGGCGAGCCTCAGCGGGATTGGGCGCCGCGCACCGAGGTCACCGGCTTTCCGTTCTACAACGAGGCTGCGCCGTTGAGTCATGAACTCGAAACCTTTCTCGATGACGGCGCTGCGCCTGTGGTGTTCACGCTCGGTTCGTCAGCGGTCTGGACTCCAGGATCGTTCTACATCGAGAGCGCACAGGCGGTGGCAGAACTCGGTGTTCGAGCGGTGATGCTCGTCGGACCGGTGGCGGAACCACGCCTGCAGGTCGATCCGCATCGCGTGCTGCTCGTCGAGTCCGCGCCGCACGAGCGCCTGTTCCCGCTTGCGGCGTGCATCGTCCACCAGGGCGGCGTTGGCACGACCGGGCAGGCGCTGCGAGCGGGGAAGCCGATGCTGGTCGTGCCGCACGCACACGATCAGCCTGACAACGCGTACCGCGTGCAGCGGCTCGGGATCAGCCGGACCATCTTCCCGGCCGCGTACAAAGCACACCGGGTCGCGCGATCCATCGCAGATCTGCTCGACCAGCCAGCCGTGGCAGCGCGGGCGGCGCTCGTTGGCGCGACGGTCCGGTCGGAAGGAGGAGCGGAACTCGCCGCCGATCTGATCGTCGCGCAACTGCGATGAGTCAGCGAGCGGGTACGCGCAGGTTGACCGATTGGCGTTGTCCTTCGCCAAGCGTGACGATCGTCGCGGCACGCCCGAGAGAATCGAGGAAGACGGGATCGCGCCAGGCCTCGTCACCCGCCGGCGTCTGAAGTGCTCCGGCGACGAAGTAGCTGCCTGTCGGCAGGCCGGTGATCGTGAAGGTGCCGTCCGGGTCCGTCACGGCGCTGCGCATGAACCGCGAGGCGGGATACCAGCGATCATGGTCGGAGGAATAGATGACGACTCGCACGCCGCCCACGGCGTTGCCCCGCGCGTCCGACACCTTGCCGGTCACCTCGTTCACACGATCCGTGAAGATGGCCTCGACGGCCTGTACTGGCTGATTCGGCAGGCCGAAGTGGAGCACTTCGTCTGTGATGTCGCGGCCGTCCGCCATGATCGCCTTGAGCGCCCATGTGGGTGGTTGACGAATCACCTGCAAGCGTCTGTCGCCGTGCACTCCGACGACGCGGAACGTTCCGTCAGCCCCGGGCGACGCCCTGGCAAGCTCTCGCGGGGCAAGGTCGAAATCCACCGGGATAGCTGCGATCTCGATTGACGCGGGGTCTGGCGGCTCGGCAGCAGCCGTGCTCTCGAATGTCACGGTACCGTTGACGTCCGAACCGCGCGACGCCTGCACCTGCACGTCGGTCAGTACGCTGCCGGGACCGACGGTGAGTGGCACCGCGGCGAACTCTCCTTCGTCGTGTCCGTTCAACAGCCCGCGATCCGCCTGGATCACGTACGGACCGGGCGGCACGTTGCGGAACTCGAACTTACCGTTCGCGTCAATCCGTGCGTCGATCTTCGCCGCGAGCACCGACTGTGAGACCAGGTTGAACCTGCCGCCGGTGGTCGGCCGGCCGCTCGCGTCTGTCAGCGTGCCGCTGATCGAGGCGGTGAGCGCCGGCCGCAAGGTCAAATCGGCGACCGCGACGTCGGCACCCGCCGGCACGTCGAGGAACCGCGCTTCCGCCGCGGCCGCGGTGCCGGGGTAATACGTCGGCACATAACCTGGAAGATCGAAGGCGATGGCGTCGGCCACCGACGCGCCGAGGACGTAGCTCCCCGGCTGGATGCCATACAGGCGGAACTCACCGCGGTCGTTGGTGAAGTGCTGCGGCGTCCGCGTGGCCACCAGCCGCCGGCGGCCCCCTTCGTACCGAACCTGCAGCAGGCCGACCAACACGCCTTGTACAGGATCGCCGGACTCGTCGACGACGCGTCCGGAGATCGCGCCCCACGGAATGAGTTGAATATCCACGCGCTCGCGTGAGCGGTCAGACGCGAGGGTCACACTCGTACCCAGGTTCGTCAGCATCGGCAGGGAAAATGGATCGCCGGAGATGCTGAATCCGGCTCGGGCCGCCGCCACCCGGTATGTTGCCGCCGGCAGGCTGCCGAATTCGTAGCGGCCATCGTCTGCCGTTGCCGTGAACGCCAGCGTCGGCGGACCGGGCACCTCCCCCCGTGGTGTCTGCATCGACCGTCCGGGCCCCATCACCATGACCCGCGCACGCGGAATGGGCTTCCCTGTCGTAGTGGTGACCACACCGCTGATGATTCCTGCACCCGACGTCCGCATCGACACGTCTGCCGCAGTCATGATGTTCGGCAGCTCGTCGCGCATTGCGACATTGGCCGCGACCAGATGGAAGTCAATCCCCTGCTGTTCCTGACCGCCCTCGATCGGCAGCGGCCTGGCGTCGGCCTGATCGGTCGTGTCGGGAAAGAATGTCCGGTACTGAGGCGGAGACATGGCGATCCCGCCATTGCCAAGATCGATGGTGGTCACCCCGACACCGGCGGTCGTCACGGAAACCGTGTAGGTACCCGGAGCGACACCGCCGATTCGATACTCGCCGCGATCGTCGGTCAGCGAGCGCGCCAGCTGGTTCGTCGGCGCGCCGATCTGATCGGCGGTGGCCGCCACCACGTACACTCCGACTACTGGATCGCCGCGATCATCGAGCACGTGGCCGGTGATTGCGCCGGCGCGCACAAGGCGGATCGCGCCGGCAGGCGGCTTCACTTCCTGTCCGATGTAGCCCGCCTTCAGCACGCGCAACATCTGCCCGGCCGCCAGCGAGATGGTGAACCGACCTTCCAGATCGGTGCGGACTCCCACGGCGGTGCCGCTGACGAGCACGCGTGCGTTGGACAGCGGCTGGCCGCTGTCGCCAGCCAGCACGCGTCCGCGAATCGTCTGCGACTGCGGCGTTGCCGCGGGCGCGCCCTGACCCGAAAGAGTGACGGCAGTAGCGATCAACGCCAGCGTGGCGCACCAGGTGCACTGTGTGAACTGAATGCGATGACCCTGCATCGGAAGGCGGCCTCCGGTGTTCGTCCTCGATCGGCCGAGTATAGGCGAGCCAGTTTCAGCGGCGAAACGAGGGGGAGGCCCGCCTGTTCCGCTCGTAATGCAGTCGCCGGATTCACGCGGGCGGCGCGTCTGGCGGGCACATAGGCGGCCACCAGGGCGATCGTGCCGAACTTCAGCCCCAGAACACGCGATGGCCGCGCCGCGTCAGGGCCTCCGCCACTGCCTTCTCGGCCGCTTCCGCGTCCCGGCGGGAGGTGAAGGGACCGACGCCCTTCATCAGGTCGTACCGTAAGCGCACGCCGAACTGATGCGGTTTCCGCGCCGCCAGCTTTCCCCCTGCCTTGTGCTGTTCGAACCTCTGTTCGGCGGTATGTGCGGTCTGGCCGACGTACAGCGGCGCCAACGCACAGGGCGTCGGCACGCAATCGCGGGAGAGCTCGATGATGTAGACGGTGTAGATCGAGGAGGCGGCCTTCGGCCCGGGGCGCCTGGCGCGTCGTTTCGCCACGTGCTCAGGGTAGCCTCGGCGCAGCGAACTTGCCTACGTCCGCAAGAGACCCAGGTGCGCAGGCGCGGCGTACCCGGGGAACACCGCGTCGGCCCGTTGTCCAAGGTGGCCGCTCACCAACTCGCCGAGGACAGCGCGAAAGTCGGTGGTCACGGCGAGATCGCGGCGTTCGTACAACTGTTCCGGCTCGAGCCCTGGCCACTGCCCGAACATGCGCCCACCCTGCACGCGACCCCCGAGCACGAACATGACGTTTCCGTGTCCGTGGTCCGTGCCGTTGGTGCCGTCTTCGGCAACGGTTCGCCCGAACTCAGACATCGTCACCAGGACGATGTCCTCCATGCGATCGCCCATGTCCCGGGCAAACGCCATCAGTGAGTTGCCGTACTGCTGCAGCAACGGCGGCAGCTGACCGTTCTCGTTGACGTGATGATCCCAGCCGCCGATCTCGGCGAACGCGGCCTCCAGACCGACGTTGGCCTTGATGAGCCGCGCAATCTGCCGCAGGCCGTTGCCGAACTCGCCAAGGTACTGCGCCCCGTTTGCCGGCGTGTAGGGTGTCTTGTTGACGGACTCGATCGTCTTCAGCGCGTCGAAGGTCCGCCTGCCCTGCGCGACCAGCTGTGCATCGGCCGCCTTCGCGTACATGGTTTCGAAGATCGAAGCCTCGCGGTTGTCCCGGACGCGGAACTGCTGCAGATCGCCGACCGCGATGGCGCCGCGATCGCCGCGCAGCGTCCGCGGCATCCTGGCGCCGATCGCGACGGCACGAACCGGTGGCGTCTCAGCCGTCACCGGTGCGAGCGTGCGATTCAACCACCCGTCCTCTGTGATGCGGCCCGGGGTACCCGATTCCATCGAGTCCTGCGCCTCGAAATGCGATCGGTTGCCGTCGGGGGAACCGGCGGCGTGGACGATGGCCAGCTGGCCGGAGTCCCAGAGCGACTTCACCGCCTGCAGCGACGGGTGCAGGCCGAAGCGGCCATCGAGATCGAGGGCACCGTTGTCCTTGCCCGGCGGTTGAACGGCAATCGTCGGACGCAGCTCGTAGTAGCGCTTCTCGAAGTGCGGAACGACGATGTTCAAGCCGTCCGCAGCGCCGCGCTGGAAAATCGCAATGAGGATCTTGCCCGTGGTCTCACGCGGAGCGGCGGCGCGCACCAGCCACGATGGTGCGGCGCCGATGCCGGCAACCGCAATCGCAGACGCGCGCATGAAGTAACGGCGAGTCAGCATGACGTACCTACCTGCTTTGGAAATCGGGTGAGCCGATGACGAGCGAAGCGAGCATGGACGGCGTCGCCTCCTTGTTCTCCATGCCCTTTTCGATCGCCGCCAGCGTCGCCGCTGACGGTGGGATGCCGAGCAGATCGGCGGCCACCGCGGCCGGGGGTTTGAAATTGAAGCGGCTGACGTCCACCCGGGCGCCGGGGATCTGCCCGGCCGTCAGAGCCGATGCGAAATCGATGCGGCCGAGCAGGCCGGCACTGTTCGCCCACGATTCGCCCGTGTTCGGATAGCCGGTGGGTTCCACCTTGCCGTACAGCGGCTGACCGAGATCAGCGATGCGCTGCGCGAGCACGTAGGTATCGGTGACGTCGGCGTTCAAGGCCCGCGCGGCGCTGATCACCACTTCGAGCGGCGATTTGAACTTCGCCCGCCAGGCGCCCTCGGACAGGAACTCAGCCGACGTGAACATCGTCTGCAGCACCGCGCGGATGTCGCCGTCGGTTCTGGTGAACGTGGCTGCCATGCGATCGACCAGGGCCGCCGGCGGGGCGTCCGCCACGAAGCGCTGCGCCAGTTTCCTGGAGATGAACCTCGCCGTTGCCGGATGACGCGCGAGAAGGTCGATCACGTCGAGGCCGTCCTGCTCTCCCCGGCCGGCCGGCAGTGTGTGTCCGAGCACGATCTTCTCCTTGCGATCGTGCGTGGCCGGATTGAACTGGAACTCCGCGTAGCGCGTGATGTCGTAAATCGTCCAACCCGAGAACGCGCGCGCGACGGCAATGACGTCCTGCTGTGTGTAGCCGCCATCGACGCCGAGCGTATGCAGTTCGAGTAGTTCCCGGCCGTAGTTCTCGTTCAGCCCGGGCCGTGCCAGCGGGGCGCCATTGGGGCCGTTGGGCAGACGGATGTCGTCGCGCGGGACCTGCGACTGCCAGTTGTCCAGATAGAGCAGCATCGCCGGATGCCGTGCGGTCGCGAGGAGGAGATCACGGAACTTGCCGAACGCGTTTGGCCGGATGGCATCGCGCTCGAAGCTGGTGATCAGCTGACGCTCCTGCGCCTTACCGTTGTAGACATTGAAGTGGTTCATCCAGAAATCGACGAGCACTTCTTCCAGCTGTCGATTCGAGTAGAGGGCGCGCAGCAGCTTGTTGTCGATCAGTTCCTGGTTCACGTAGACGGCAGGCTGGGCAGCGGCCATCGACTGGCGACGCAGGTCGGGAAAACGCGCGAGTGCCTGGGGCCCGAGTGCGCGCAGGACCTGGGTTCGCTTCTCGCCTTCCAGCGAGTTGAACAGCGCCAGCTTGTCCGCGTCGGTGCCCGTTCGCGCGATGCGAATCTGGTCGGGTGTGAGCAGGTCGGTCAGCGGCGGCATCAATCGCCGGAACTCCATCTGACGCGCCTGCTGGTCAGCCTGACGCGCGGCGTTCGCTTCCTGCTGGAGGTCGGACAGGCCGTCGATCGCCTGGCGCGGGCCGTTGGCCAGCAACTGGCGGCGAAGCTCTGGATTCAACGAATCGATCACCGCGCGACGCGCCTCGGGCGGGCCGCCGGTCGTCAGCGTGCAGGCCTGAAACGGCGTGAGCGACTGGAGTGGCGACTCGAAGCGGATCACCACGGCGCCCAGCGGGTAGTTCGCGAGGATTTGCCAGGTGGGGAGCTGCAGCGTCGCGAGTCCATCGAGACGGCGGGCGAGTTCTGGGTTCTCCGGAATCCGTTCCGGGTGCAGCTGCAGATCGATCCATTTCTCGACGCCGAGCCGCTTCACCTCAGCCAGATCGCCGGCGCGCGCGCCGAACGTCAAGCGGTTCAGCACGTGCGCCGCTTGTCTGTCGGCAGGCAGCTTGTCGCCAAACCGATCCGCGGCGACACCAGAGACAGGCCATGCACCGGTCAACAGCAGGGCAATTACACAGAGCCGGCGTCTCATCGCAACCCCCTCAAAGCAGGTGCCTGACCTCCCTTTATACTCCTCGTCCGATACTCGCGCGTCTATAATTCGCGTCCGCTGATGTCACGAATGCGCGCGGCCATGCGTGTTGATCCTGTGCCCATCGGCACGAGTTGCACACCGCCACATGGGCACTGACGCTTCCGTCGACCCGTTCCGTCGCGTTGCCCGCACCGCGCTTGCCATCGGGGCCGCCGGCTCGCTCGCATTGATGGTGTATGCAGGGCGCCACAACCGCTCCATTGCGCTGGTCCTGCTCTTCACCGTCTGGGTGTCGTCGCCGTTCGTCGCGCTGGCGGTGGCCGATCGCTGGGCCAGGCGCTGGCAGCCGGCGTCGCGCGCGGCCTTCTATGGCGTGATGTTCGCGGTGTCGCTCGGGTCTGTGCTCGTCTATGCGTTCGACGCACTGCGACCGCGACCGCAGGCGGCGTTCTTCTACGTGCTGGTGCCGCCGACATGCTGGATCATCGGCGCCGTTATCCTGGCGATTGTCGCGCTGCTCGGCCGCCGTACCCGGGTTCACTGACGGACGCGCCGCAGTCTCCTGGCCAGATGCAGACTTCGCTCGCAGTCGGCCGCCTGGCGCCGACCGTCGGCCTGGCCGTTCTCTTCATCGGTTCGGGATGCGCGGCCTTGATCTACGAGATCGTCTGGTTGCAGGAGTTGCAACTGGTCATCGGTGGGTCAGCCGCTTCGCTCGCGGTGCTGCTGGGCGCGTTCATGGGCGGCATGTGCGCGGGCTCGCTTCTGCTGGCCCGCTCGGTGTCGCCCGCACGCCATCCGCTGCGCGTGTTTGCGGCGATCGAGGCGGCGATTGGGTGCTGGGGTGCGCTCCTCATCCTCGTGATGCCGCTCGTCGGGCGGCTCTACACAGCGATCGATGGAGGCGGGCCCTCGAGCATGGCGCTGCGGGCGCTCGCCAGCGTCCTGCTGTTGCTGCCGCCAACGATACTCATGGGCGCAACGCTGCCAGCCGTATCGCGATTGGTGGAAGCCGTGGGGCTGACCGGGTCGGCGCCGCAATTCCAGGCCGCAGGACCTCCCGACACCCGGATCGGCGCCGGCCGCCTCGGACTCCTGTACGGCGCCAACATCCTGGGTGCCGTGATCGGCTGTCTGTCCGCCGGCTTCTACCTGCTGCGATCGTTCAATCTCGAGTCGGCGTCGCGTGTCGCCGTCCTCCTCAACGTCACGGTTGCAATCATTGCGTTGTTACTCGCGAGGCGGATCCCGTACGTCCCACGAAACGATGCGGCGGCGGTCCCGAACAGCCCGGGCGACCTTGTCGAGGCGACGAGCCGGCGAGGAATTTCCCCGAGTCAGGACAGCAAACCGATCCGTTCACGTCCGCCAGGCGGCGTCTACGTTGCGATTGCGCTTTCAGGCTTCACCGCGCTCGGCGCTGAAGTCACCTGGACGCGTCTGCTCTCGCTGCTGTTCGGGGCGACGACGTACACCTTCTCGCTGATCCTCGCGGTGTTCCTTGTCGGCCTCGGCTTCGGCAGCGCCGTCGGCGCCCTCGCTCGTTCGCCGCACCGCCACGCCCCGCGTTCTCCTGGGTCTGGGTGCAGATCAGTCTGGCAGTTGCGATCGCGTACGGTGCCTGGATGGCGGAACGGCGACTCCCGTACTGGGACATCGACACATCGATTGCGCCGGTTGCGGCGCTCAGCGTCCAGTTCGACCTGTATCGCGCCGTTGTTGCCGTGCTCCCGGCCGCGCTGCTCTGGGGCATGAGCGTCCCTCTTGCGATTGCGGCCGCCCCGCGTCCGCAGGCCGATGCCGGCCGCGGCTGTTGGCCGCGTGTATGCCGCCAACACATTCGGCGGCATCGCCGGGGCGGTCCTCACTCCGCTCGTATTCATTCCCCTGGCCGGCACGCTCGGCGCGCAACGGCTGCTGATCGCCGCGTCGGCTGTTGCGGCGGGAGCCGCACTCCTGCCGACCGTCGCACCATCGACTGGTGGAAACCTGAGCCCCTCACCGGCGCGGCGTGGGGTATTCGTGACGATAGTGGTGCTGCTGACGGCGACGGCGGGTATTGCGGCCGCAACCGTGTCGCCCCCACCAGCGGGACTGGTGGCGTGGGGACGCCTGCTGCCGTGGCATGGAGAGCCGTATGCGCTGTACGTCGGCGAAGGCGTGAATGCGTCCGTCGCCGTCACTGAAGAGTCCAACGGCCGGCGGAATTTTCATGTGAGCGGAAAAGTGGAGGCGTCCACCGAACCGCAGGACATGCGCCTGCAGCGGCTGCTCGGTCATCTTGCCGCCGTGATGCATCCGCGCGGTCCACGGCATGTCCTGGTCGTCGGGTTCGGTGCGGGGGTGACGGCTGGAGCGCTCAGCATTCATCCCTCCGTCGAGCGCTTGGTGATCTGCGAGCTCGAGCCGCTGATTCCCACGATGGTCGCGAAGTATTTCGGAGAGGCCAACTACGACGTGGCGACCGATCTCAAGGTGCAGATCGTCTATGACGACGCCCGGCACTACGTGCTGACGACCCGCGAGACGTTCGATGTCATTACGTCGGATCCGATCCATCCGTGGGTGAAGGGCGCGGCGACGCTTTACACGAGGGAGTATTTCCAGAGCGTCCGGGACCATTTGAACCCTGGCGGAGTGGTGACACAGTGGGTGCCACTCTATGAAAGCACCAACGAATCGGTGCGGAGCGTGATCGCGACGTTTCTCCAGGTCTTCCCACACGGCTCCATCTGGCGGAACGACGACATCCGTGGAGGTGGCTACGACGCGGTCCTGGTGGGTCGACTCGACGATTCCCCGATCGACGTCGAGGCCCGGCAGGCGCGCCTCGATCGCCCGGATTATCAGAGGGTGAAGGACTCGCTCGCCGCGGTGGGGTATGAGTCGGTCGTCGATCTGCTGGCCACATACCTGGGACGTGGCGAGGACCTCGGTGCGTGGTTGGCGAGCGCGGAGATCAACACCGACAGGAATCTGCGGCTGCAGTACCTGGCCGGCCTCGGCGTCAACAACAACATCGGCACCGAAATCCGCGACGCGCTGTTGCGCTACCGGCGGTTCCCCGACGATCTGTTCGCCGGCGATCCGGTTACCGTCTCACGTCTGCGGGAGCGTCTCCAGCAGCCCGCGACGCCGTGAGCATGGTGCGGATTTCCTGAGCCGCCGCCGGATTGCCTCCGCTGCGAGCGCCGGCACCACCTCCGCGACCGGCGCCGGCAGTGGCCGCACCTGCGGGAGCGGCGGCTGCAGCGGGGGGCACGACACCCTCTCCGGTTGCAAAGACCGCCGGCTGAAACGCCGGGACGCCGTTCAGCACGTCGAGCGGCGTCCGTCCCGACGCATCCTTGATGTCGGTCCGGGCGCCCTTGTCGAGCAGGTAGCGGACCAGGGTCGCGTTCTGCGAGCGGACCGCCACGTGCAGCGCCGTCATCCCTTCGTTGGACTTGGTGTTCACGGGATCACCCGTCAGTGATCGGGCGATTCGTCCGGAATAGCTGGCCGCGCCGGTGACCTGGGCGTTGACGTCAGCGCCGTGCGCGAGCATCAGGTCCAGAAGCGCCGTGTTGATATTCCCGACCGCACCGCCTCGCGCCTCGTTGAACGTCCCGCTCGTGATGCCGGCGGCATAGAGCCAGGGAGAAAGGCCCATGCCGTAGACGTTCGGATTTGCGCCCTTCTCGAGCAGCAGCCGCGCGACCTCCATGTCGTTGTTGATGAGTGCGCGCAGCAGCGGCGTGGTCCCCGTGCTGAGCAGCGGATCACTGAACCGCCCGCCCTGATTGCTGGGACGCCGCATGTTGAGCTGCGGATTGGTGTCCACTCCGGCAGCGAGCAGGAGATTGATCATCTCGACGGGCGAAACCGGCGGGCCGCTGTCGATGGCGCTCGCGGCCCCACGGCCTCCGCCTGCAGGCCCGCCCTGACCGCCGCCACGCGCGGCCTGACCTGCGCCCGCGCGACCCTGACCTCCCGGAGCGCCGGGTCCTTGTCCTCCGCGCGCCGCCGCAGGCGCGCCCCCGCCCGGACGGCCGGCGCCAGGACCCGCCGGACCACCGGCGCCCGGGCCGCCGGGACCTGCCGTCCCGGTACCGCCCGGACCGGCAGCACCCGTGCCCGAATTGCCGACCGCTATGTACAACGCCGTCCGGCCGTACACATCCCACAGGTGCGGATTGCCGCCGCGTTCCATCAGCAGCTTCGCGACGCCGCTGAAGCCGTTGTCGAGCGCGATCATGATCGGCGTCACGCCTTCGGGTGTCGGCAGGTTCACATCCGCCCCTGCGGCCAGCAGCGATTCCACGCAGGCGTAGCAGCCGGAGCGCGCCGCGTACAGCAGCGGGGTGAGGCCGCCATAGGCGTGATACTGCGCGCGCGGCTCCGACGTAATCTGGCTTGGCCAGTCCGCGAATCTGGCGCGCGCGTTCACATCCGCGCCCTTCGCGATCAGCACCTTCACCATGTCGGCGGCGTTCCGACTTGCCGCGGCCGCCCACATCAACGGTGTCTGATCCTGCACTTTTTCAACGACGTTGACCCGTGCACCGGCGTCGATGAGCATCTGGAACACCGGCAGGTCGCCGTTCTTGATCGCGATCATCAGCGCGGTCTGGCCGTCTGCGTTCGCGCCTTCAGTGCCGGAGCCGGCGGCGAGCAGCGTTTTCACCATGCGGGCGTCGCCTTGCCTGACCGCTTCCGCCAATGGCGTGTGGCCGAACTCGTTCGCCACATCGACTGTGGCTTTCTTCGCGATCAGCGCATCCACCAGGTCGTAGTCGACGCGGTACACCGCCCAATGGATCGGGCGGGTGCCGTCGGGCTGCGCGGAATTGACGTCGGCGCCCGCGGTGATCATCGCGAGGGCGGCGGCCCGGCGCCCCTCCTGAATCACCGTGGCCAGCTGGCCCGACGCAGCCTGGGGCAGCAGCGGCACGGCCGCCGCCACCAGCAGGATTGCGGTCGCGAGAATGAAACGCTTCACCATCGTTCACACCACATCCGGATCCAGCTTGTTGTGATTGCCCCACAGGCCTCGCGCGGCCGCATAGAGGAACTTGTACGGATCCTTCCACGTGCGCGGCAGGCCGTTCAGCACGCCACCGTCCACCATGTCCTGAGGGCCTTCACCCTGCCGAATCTGTTTGAACAGTCGCTGCCGGACCGTTTCCATGAGCTCGCGCTCCGCTTTGAATTCGGCCCACGTCATGACTGGTCCGGTCCCGGGTACCACGCGTGTCTGCTCGTTGCCGATCTTCAGCAGCGCATCCATCGCGCTGACGCGACCGCCAATCCACGCGCCGGTGATCCAGTCAAGTTCGGGGTCGTTCACCGGCGACGCGACGTCGCCGACGGCAAGCACGTTCGCGTCCCTGAAATACACGTAGATGTCGCCGGCGGTGTGCGCCACCATCAGATACCCGTAATCGACCCGCTCGCTGCCCAGGGTCCGCGAACCCGTGTTGAAGAACGCCTCGGTCGGCCAGCTACCCTTGGGCCGCGCCTTGTCGTAGCGGTTCTCATCGGGGAGCCAGTGGTCGACGCTCATCCACTGACGCGTACGGTCGTGCGCCACGATCGTCGCCCCCGCCGCGGCAAACGCCTCGTTGTTCCCGGTCTGTGCGAGGTGGTAGTGCGTATTGAAGACGGCCTGCACTTTGGTGTTTCCGCCGAGTCCTTTCAGATCCGCCATCAGCCGATCGCCGCTGCCAGGTGCGCCGCTGTCGACCAGCGTCGACGCCGTCGCTCGACGACAGGGCGACGACGTTGCTGCCGCCCGCGTCCACCACCGCAATCCGGTCGGTCAGCTGGCGAACGCCGCCGTTCGTGCGCGCGCCGGAGCCTTGCGAACCCGCCAAGCCGGGACCGCTTCGCGGATCCCGGCCTACAACGGCCGCCTCGAGCAGCGGCGCCGCCCACAATGAGAGCGTCCCCGCCACACCGGCCTTGATGACGTGCCTTCGATCCATGTCCAACTGCTGGTGTGAACTGCGAATTTCACAGTTCCGAGATCACGCCGGTGCTGTCGGCAAAGGTCGGGCGGTCGATGCCGAACTTGTGCAGCAGCGTCAGGTGCACGTTCGCGAGCGGCGTGCGCTCCTTGAGATCAACGTGCTGGCCACCCAGCTTCATCCGGCCATTGCCACCGCCGACGACGACGGTTGGAATCGGCCAGTTGCTGTGCTTGTCGCTGTTCCCCATGTTCGATCCGTAGAGAAAGATCGAGTGGTCGAGCAGCGATCCGTCACCGTCGTTCGTGTCCGCCATCTTCTTCAGGAACGCCGCAAAGCGGTCCATATGCCACGTCTGAATCTTCACCACCTTCTCGATGTTGGGCAGCTCGTTGGCGTGGTGCGAGATCGGGTGGAATGAATCGGGCACGCCGATATGGTTGTAGGTCTGGTTGGTGCCTTCCGCCACCATGACGAACGAGACGACGCGCGTCAGGTCCGCCTGGTAGGCGATCGCAATCAGATCAAACAGCAGGTCGACCTGCTTGTCGAAGTCGTCGAGCTCACCGATCGGGCGCTCGGGGATCTGCATCTTCGAGATGTCCGTGGAGGCGACGATGGCGATGCGCCGCTCGATCTCGCGCACGCTCTGCAGATACTGATCGAAGGCGGCGCGGTCGGCCGCGCCCAATCCGTTCTGGAACGTCCTGGCATCGTCCAGAATCAGGTCGAGCAGGCTGTCGGACTCGCGGGCGTTGAGGACACGTTCCTTGGGGGTCGTGGATCCGAAGAGCGTGTTGAAGACCTTCTTCGGGTTGTATTCCATCGGCAGCGGCGTCGTGTCGCGGAACGACAACGTGATTGCCGTCGCGATGCCGTTGCCGGCCGCCTGCTGGACCGTCGTTTCGGCGGATACCTCGAGGGAGGGGAGCGACGTCTCCTGCCCAATCTGTTTGGCAATGATCTGGTCCAGGGTCGTCGTCGGCAGGCTGCAGTTCAGCCAGGACCCCGGGTTCCGGACGTGGACCGAGCCGGCGCTCGCCGCGTTCTCGAGGTTGCCGATCGTCGTCACGTACTTCTTGAACGGCTCGAGCGGCTGCGTGATGGTGTTCAGTTTGTAGCTGGCGCCGGCCCCACTCGGCGTCCAGCGGTCGCCGTCGGGTCCGAACTTGGTGTCGAACTGGACGGCGCCATGCGGGATGTAGAAGAAGCCGCCTCGCAGCCTGGGATTCGCCGGCGTCTGTGCCAGCGCGGTAGCGGCAGGCACCATGGCCTCGAGAAACGGCAGCGCCAGGCTCACACCCACGCCTCGCAGCACGGCTCGGCGTTCCACATGCTTCTTGAACACGAACATTTGCGCTTCTCCCTCTGACAACCAAAACCGCGCGCCTGAAGGCCCGCGCTACTGCTGTGAGCCCTGGCGGGACCGCTGGCGCGGATCCCGCCCTACCGGTTTGCCGACACCTTCGTCCCGGCCGCCTGGCGAACGTCGGCCGGAGCCTGTTTCCGGAACGCGTCCGAACGGACGATACCCTGAACGATCGATGACAGCGTGTATTGATCTCTGGCCGCGCCGCGGACGACCGCCCGCACCTGCGGCATGTCGAAGTAGGCCAACTCACGGTTCATCGCGTACATCATCAGCTTCTCCGTGAACGCCTGCGCGAATCTCGCCGGATTGCTGGACAAATACTCCCGCAATTCGGCAGGACCGTTGATGGTGCGGCCGCTCGTCAGCACCGTGCTCGCGTCGATCGGCTGATTGCCTGCCTGCTGGTCCACCGTACGGAACTGCCCGACGGCATCGAAGTTCTCGAGCGCCAGCCCCATCGGATCGATGACGCCATGGCACTGCCGGCAGGTCGCGTTGGCGCGATGCTGTTCGAGGCGCGCACGAACGGTCGTCGGCTTCTCACCAGGGGTCTGCGACAGATTCTGTTCGACACCCGGCGGTGGCGGTGTCGGGGGCGTGCCGATGATCTTATCGAGGACCCACGCACCGCGCAGCACCGGTGACGTTCGATCGGGATAGGACGTCTTGATTAGGACCGCGCCCTTACCGAGCAGGCCCAGACGGTTCGGGTCGGTCAGTGTCACCCAGCGGAACTGGTTGCCATTGACGCCGGTCATCCCATAGTGGCGCGCGATGCGATCGTTCAGGTAGGTCTGGTTCGACGTGAGCAGCTCGACAATCGGACGATTCTCGAGCAGCACGCTGCGGATGAACGTGTCTGCCTCGGTCACCAGATCCCGGCGCAGGTCGTCGCTGAAGGTCGTGAAGATCTGCTGGTCGGGCTTGATCGCGTCGAGGCGATCGAGGCCGAGCCATTTCATCGCGAAGTTGGTGACCAGGCTCGAGGCCTTCGGATCCGCGAGCATGCGTTTGACCTGGGCATCGAGTACCGCTTGCTTGCTCAGTTCCCGCGACGCCGCCACCTTGAACAGCTCCTCGTCCGGCCCGGTGTTCCAGAGGAAGAATGACAGGCGAGTCGCCAGTGCGTCATCGGTGAGGGCGTACTCCGTGCTTGCGCGCGACGCCTGCGGGGCGCGAATCGTGCGATAGAGGAAGTCGGGACTCACCAGCACGGCGGCCACCAGACGTTCGATGCCGCGATCGAAGTCGCCTTCCTTGCGCCCCGCCTCGTAGAACGGCATCAGCCGGGCGAGGTCCGCATCCGTCGGCGATCGGCGGAAGGCGCGCCGCGCCAGGTTCTGCGCAATCTGATTCGCGCAGCGGGCTTCGGACGTGGTCTTCGGATCGCAGATGTAAATCAGCTTGTGGCTTTCCGTGGACACACCCGCAGGGTTGTAGGGGCCTTTGATCTCAATGCTGCTGAATGTCGGCAAGCCGCCGCCGCCGAACCCGCCGCCGCCCTGGTTGCTCACGGATTCGAAGCGGGACCGATCGATGAACCCGACAACGACATCGCGGACGCCAGCCTGCACCTGCAGGGACACGTTGCGGAACCGGTCGGCAATCTGTTGACGTCCGTCACCAGCCTTCCGGTTGTTCAGCATCAGATCGTTCAGTCCGCCGATCGGCTTCTTGAACATCACCTTGCCGTCAATCATCAGGACCAGCGTGGCTTCGTTCTCGAGGCTTCCCGTATACAGGCCGAGCGTCTGATCGGGAAACAGGATGTTGAACCGATATTCGCCGTCGACAGGAAAGTTGTGCTGCAGCCGCATGCCGCCGTCGCGAAGTCCCAGCGGCATCGCTTCGGTTGCGCGGTGCGCCGCGAGCGGGTAGGGCGTACTGTCGAGACTGCGATCGCCAATCGCCTTCTTCGCGATCGTCCGCGCGGCTTCGACGTACTGCTCGATGAACGCCGGCGAGACGCTCAGCGCCGAAGCGATGTTATCGAAGCCGTCTACGGCGGCGTCCTGCGGGAGGACGTCCTTGGCGACGATGTCGACGCCGACGAGGGCTTTCACCGCCGCGGCGTACTCGCTTCGGCTCAGGCGCTGAATGCCGACGTAGCCCGCTTTCGGCGCCGCGGGATTGCGATCGAGCTCGTTCTCCATCCACGCGATGAACGCATCGATGTCCTTCTGCTCCGGTTGCGGGCTTCCCGGCGGCGGCATCAGGCGCCCGCGCAGTTTCCGCACGGCCTTCTCCCATGTGTCGGCGTCGCCGCTGACCGCCTGGATGTCGAGCCCCTGGAGGACCAGCCCGCCGACTTTCGCTCGGGCGTTGTGGCAGGTGTAGCAATACGTCGACAGGAGCGCCTGATGGGAATCTGACGGCGCGACGGTCGGCGCCGGGCCGCCCTGTTTGACCGGAGCCGGGGCAGGTCTCGCTTGCGCGGGGCTGGCTTGTCCCTCCGCGTCGGTGCGCGACACCGACGCGGAGGCGATGACCCAGACGAGAACGGCAGTCGATAGAACGAAACGCTTCATAGACGAAAACTTCGAGAGAACAGGTGTCAACTCCCAACTCCCAAAAAGGCCAACTCCCAAATCCGCCCGGGCGTATTGGGAGTTGGAGATTGGGCATAGCGGAGCGGGTTGGCAGTTGTCACGGTCTTCACCACCCTGCTAGTCCGGAACCGAGTAGACGAACATCTTCGGGGTCGGGATGGGCAGTGCCGGCGTTATCGACAGCGGCTGGGTCGTGTCGCTCGCGGCCTGCGCAGCCGCGGTCGTCGGCTCCTGCAGCGGTACGGCGCCACGCCCGCGCACACCGGCACCGGTGCCGCCCATCACGGCGATGTACTGTTTCCCCTCGAGCACGAAGGTCATCGGCGGGCCGACGCCGGATGTGACCGGCAGCACCAGATCCAGCAACGGTTCACCCTTGTCGGCGGTGAACGCCTTCATGCGTCCGCTCGCCATGGTCTGAATGACGACATTCGACGCGAGCGACAGTGTACCGCCACCGCTTTGTCCGCCGCCGGCCGCAAACCAGCGCTCCGTCTGCGTCGCGGGATCCCACGCGCTCAGAATGCCACCCCGGACTTTGCTGCCGTCAGGATTGCGGCGATCGGGTCCGTGAGCAGGCGGTGACGCCATCGGCACGCCGGCCCTTGCTCCGCCCACCGCCAGGCCGAAGTTCTGCCGTCCTGGTGTCGGCGCATACGTGTCGGCCGACACGAAACTGAAGGTGTTCTCCACGTTGATCGGCACATACACCAGGCTGGTGGCCGGATTGAACGACATCTGCGACGTGTTGTGCATCTGTACCGGATACACGGTCGTGCCGCGTGTGGCAGAGTAGAGCGCGTCGGGATGCACGGTGGGGCGGCCAGTCTTCGGATCGATGCCCGTCGCCCAACTGACTTGCGACATTTCGGCGGCGGAGATGAACTCGCCGGTTTTCCGATCGAGCACATAGAAGTAGCCGTTCTTGTTCGCCTGCATGATGACGCGCCGGTTGCGGTTCCCGACGCGGACGTCGGCGAGCACCAGCGCCTGAATCGCGTCGTAGTCCCAGCGATCGCCCGGCGTGCACTGGTAGTACCACTTCAAGCGGCCGGTGTCGGCGTCCACGGCGACGATCGAGGCGATGTACAGATTGTCGAGCGGCGTTGCCTCTCCACCGTTGCGCACCTGGGCCGACCAGACGGTGCCGTTCCCGGTGCCGAAGTAGAGCAGGTTCTCTTCGGGGTCGTAGGCCATGCCGTCCCACAGTGAGCCGCCGCCGCCCTGCTCCCACCAGTTGCCAGCCCACGTCTTCGCAGCCGCCTCCATCTCAGGGTTCTCGAATCCCTTGGCGGGGTCGCCGGGAGTCACAAAGAACTTCCAGAGTTCCTTGCCGGTGTTGACGTCGAACGCGGAGACATAGCCGCGAAACGGGGGAAACTCGGCGCCGGCGTTGCCGATGAAGACCTTGCCCTTGGCGACCCGGGGCGCCATGGTGATGGAATAGGAGGAGACTTCGCCGTCCCTGGGCTCGGGGATCGCCCACGTGGACCACAGGAGCCTGCCGGTGGCGGCGTCGAGCGCCTGCATGCGCCCGTCGATCACAGGCACCAGCACCTTGCCGTCGTACAACGCCAGCCCGCGGCTGGTCACGCCGCAACAGAGCCGGGATTTCCCAGGCTGCGTCATGCTGCGATCCGCCTGCGGGTCGTAGCGCCAGATCTCCTTGCCGCTTCTCGCATCGACGGCGGCGACGATGCTCCAGTTGGTGACCGTGTAGAGGACGCCGTTCGAGTACAGCGGCGTGGCCGCCTGGTTGCCACCACCCGTGCCCAGCTCATAGGACCAGGCCAGTGACAGCTTGCCGATATTGGCGGCGTTGATCCGGGTGGCCGGGCTGTAGCGTTGCTCGCTCCAGTTCATCCCGGTGCTCACCCATTCCGTGCCTGCTCCGGCATCACGCAGGGCGGTGTCGTCGATCTTCGTGACCTGCTGGCGCGAATCCACCGTCGCCAGGGCGAACAGGATGGTTCCCGCGACTCCAAGGGCAAACGTGCGGCGATGCGACATCATGGGTGTCTCGACAGGGCCTCTGAGCTACGCGAATTCTTACCGGCCCAGAACCACTGTCAAGCTTTTAAACCGGACGCCGGGGACGCTCTGCTCTTGCGCGCCTGCGAATCTATTGGGCTCCGGAAACCGCCGATCACACCCTCAGCTCCGCCGCGGTCCAGGGCGGCTGTGCCCAAACACTTGCCACGGTTTTCCTCCGGCCATACGGACTCGCACTGTCCTGTCGTCACCGGCACCATGCCACGGCCACAGCGGTGGCTACCAGCTACCGGCTACCAGCCACCAGCTACCGCCGGAGTCAGGCGCTTGCGGCCACGCCAGGCAGTGATCAGGCCGTCTGCCCGCCGGCCGTCATACGGCACGTTGACAGCATCGACGTCGTCACACCCCTCCTGCATCAATCCGGCGAGCTCGCGGTTCGAGGGCCAACGTTCCCACGCGGGACAGGGAAGCTTGCCCCACGCGGACAGCGGCTTGTCGATGATCAGCAGCCAGCCTCCGGGCCGGGTGACGCGGATCAGCTCGCGGGCCGCGGCGCGCCAGTTCGATGAATGCTCGATCGCCTCCACGGAGAACACCGTGTCGAACGCATTGGTCCGGCACGGGATCGACTCCAGCGCGCCGGCGGCTGTACGCACTGCCGCAGGCGCCGACGCCAGCAACGTCGGCGACAGGTCCACGCCGGTGCAGGTGACGTCGGGCCGGCGCTCCCGGAGGGCTTTGAGAAAGCGACCTTTGCCGCATCCGACTTCCAGCACGCGGGCGCCGGGCGCAACGCGCTCGAGCATCACTTCCGCACGGCCATCGTCGGCGGGAACGTGAGACGGCAACTCGGGTGCGATGCGCTCGAAGAATGCTCCGACGCGATAACGGTTGGCGCGCAGGTAGCGGGCGGCGAACGTGATGTCGAGGCTGTCCAGGCGTGGTGCTCCACGCCGTTCGAGCCTCTCCAGGGCGCGGTCGCCTTCCTGCCATCGGCCGAGGCGATACGCACATGTCGCCGCATCCGGCAGTTCACACCTCGACACCGGCCACTTCATACGCCCGTCGAACAGGGCGCCGGCAAGTTCGTATTCCATGACATCGATGAGCGCTTCGATGATGGCGAAGCGCGCGGGCCGATGCCACCGCAGCCGGTTCGACACCCGTCGCACGAGGGCACTGATGCGTCGATCGAACAGGTCGATGTATCCACCCGCCACCACTGTTCCGCAGCGACGCGCGGCGGCCAGCACGCAGGGATGCTCGGCGTAGCCACGACCGTCTCCACGGCGCAGCGTCGCGGCAATCGCGGACAACCGTCGGACCAGCGCATCGCGTGCGCGCGGGACTCGACCGATGCCGGCGAGAAGCGCCGTCAGCAGCGCGGCTTCGCCCTGCGGTGTCGCCGGCCGGGGCGGGACGTCTTCACAGACCTCGTCGACGAGCACCGAAATGAGCTGCTCGGCTGTGTCGGTCTCGCCATGACTGAGGAGTGGTGCGACCAGCGGGGCGACGCCGTCGATGCCGCCGAGATCGTTCGCGTCGATGTCGGAAAGTGACCCCGCCGCCAGCGACGACGAGATCAGCGCAAGTGCCTCGGCCGTGTGCGCGACGGGAGAAGTCGCGGGTCGTCGAAGAACCCGTCGCGCAAGCGGCTCCAGACGCATCCTCGCCAGGAGCGGTCTGCCCATGCGTATGGCTGCGGTCCGGATCGACGCAAGTGCCCCTGGACGGCGTTGTCCTCTCATATGGATGACCAAGATAGCGACGCGCTCCATGTCACCTGGCGGCTGGCCCAGCACGGCTCACAACGCTGGCGAGCGATGTGGTCACTCCGTGTCATCCGCGATCGGTCGTGGGGGATGCTGCAACGCCGGTTCCGGCGCGCGCACGTTCATTCAGTCCTGCGAAGTCGTGTTGCAAGCGCAGCACGCGAACTGCTTTTCAGCTGAGATCCGATGCAGGGAGGTCGGCCGGTGTGAAGAAGCTACCTGCCGTGAATGAAATAGGAGTGTGCCTTGACACGGCGGGCCGCTGGAACCTGGGCACGCCGAGGCACCCTCCCCGTGCTGGACAGCGATTCAGTCGATAATCGCTCATCCATGGCGAACGACTCCGCCGCGAACCTTCTCGAGCCTCGTGCGTGATGACGGTCGTTTATCCCGCTGGCACGCACACCCTGGCGCGAATCGCGCGGGCCGGCATTGTGCTCGCCGTTTCGATTGGCTACTTCGGATACGTCTTCCAGGTTCGCGGCCCGGAGTTCCTGACCTCGGGCCTGAGCCAATGGCTCGATCCCTACTTTCTCAACGTGGTGGCCGAACACTGGTACCACACGCTGCTCACCTTCAGCGATCCGTCGTCGCCGCTGATGTTCTTTCCCAAGTCCGGCACGATCGGCTACTCGTGTTCGCTGGTTTTGTTTGCGCCCTTCTACGTGATCGTCAGGCCGTTCCTGCATCCGTTCACCGCCTACACCGTGTCGCTGATCCTCGTGCTCGAAACCGGCGTGCTGTCGTTGTACGTCATGTTTCGAAAGTTCTTCGACCTGCGCTTTCTCGAGGCGCTGCTGCTGACGGCATTGTTCGCCTCGTCTCTCAATGTCATCAACACGTGGCACACCAACGTGTGGTCACAAACGCTATCGATCTTCCTCGTGCCCCCGATCCTGCTGCTGGCGCTCGCGTCGGGGCGGGCGCAGGGACGCGTCCGGACGGTGGCCGCGGGCTCGAGCGGCGTCCTCGCCACGCTGCTGTTCGCGCAGGACTTCTACACGGGATGGTTCGTGCTGCTGATGGCGCTGCTGCTCCTGCTCGGTGCAGCCATGACTGTCGACAGACGGTGGCTCGCCAACCAGCTCGCCGAGGCGTGGCACGGTGACAGACCGCGCATCCTGGCGTTCACGTTCGGCGCGCTGGCGGGTGCACTGGTGTTCGTGTGGTTCTACTGGCGCGCTTACCAGGAGCACCCGGCGTTCCCGGAGGATCAGTTGCTGGCGGCGCTGCCTCTGCAACGTCCGTCGGACTGGAGCGGCCCGATCGACGCTGTCCGTCACCTGGTCGTGTATACCGGCGCGCGGTCATTCGAGCTGGTGTTTCTCGTCGGCGTGCTGACGTGGGTGCCGTCGTTTCGGGTCCCGATGCGGATCCGGCTGTTTACCGCCTGGTTCCTACTCGTGACCACCGTGTTCGTCATTCTTGGCGCCGTCAAGTTCGAGGACTACCTGGGGTGGAAGAACTACTCGGTGTGGAAGCGCCTCTTTCTCCATGTCCCCGGGGCAAACGCGATCCGCGATCCCAAGCGGATCATCTACACCTTCGAGCTCACGGTGGTGCTGCTCGCCGGACTCCTGCTATCGCAGCTTCCTCGCCGGTCGACGTTCAGGGTGGGGATCGTAATCCTGGCGCTGCGCCCTGCTGATCGCCGAGCCGAACAGGGAGGCATTCGTGTACGGCCGTCCAACGGCCGTCTTCGATCGCTGGGTGGACGCACCGATTGCGATTGATCCGTCGTGCCGCAGCTTCTTCATGTCGGCCGCGTCGCCCGAATACGAGGCACGATATGGGCACCGCGCCAGCCTCTACGGGATCGACGCCACCTTTATCGCCCTCAAGTATTCGCTGCCGACGCTGAATGGGTACAGCGCGTGGGGCCCCGACGGATGGTCACTCTCGGACCCGCCGCATCCGTGGTATCCGGCGGCGGTGCGGGCGTGGGTGGACGCGAACCATCTCCGTGGCGTGTGTCACCTCGACATCGACGCTCGCCGAATGACGCCCTACGTGCCTGATTGACGCCGATTCGAGTTGCGGCGCTTCTCCACGGTGGCCACCCGCAGAATCGAAGAAATCAATCTGCGCCACGTCGGCCCACAACACGTTCTCGGGACGCTCACGACCGTCGGCAAAGATCAGGATGCCCGCGTTCCGATCGCCGAGGTCACCCGTCCGCTCGAGCTGCAAGGCCTCGCCGTCATTCAGAATCACCGTCGCATGCGGGGCGCCGCGGCCGTCGCCGCCGTCGCGAACGACCGACCGGATCAGGCTGAAGGGAATGTTGTAGTCGACGCCGGCGATCGCGGCGTCGAGCGTCTCGGTCGTCTCGCTCTCGTCGAAGTCGTAAACCAAGCGGCCGGTCAGCCGGCGGCCGTCACGCGTGCTGACTCTCCCAGCGAGGGCATGGCCAGGTGAATAGTGGTCGTACGCGGGGCCGATGCCGTTGGCGGTGAAGTCTACGCGCGCGAAGGCATCCCAGGAGATGAGCACCCGGCCATAGCGTCCGTCGTCCACGTAGACCCCGCGGTTGTTGTGACCCACCCCGCGGTCGCCGGACAGCACCATCTCGCTCCCATCGAGCAGCGTCACCAGTGCGGTGTCCGGTGAGGACCGCGCGATGGAACTGATGGAGTCGTAACGCAGACGCACTTCGCCACCGGCGGTGCGGCCGCGGAGCTCGTCCGCGCCGATGGACCCCTGCTGGTCCCACTGGATGAGGCCGCTGAAGGCGCCGTCACGCGTGCGCACCCTTCCCCGCAGGCGATCGGGTGCGGTGACAGTCGAGGGAGCGGCGAGGAAGTCGATGCTGCGGATCTGCCGGGTGTCCAGATCGACGATGCCGCGCGTGATGTCCCATACGCGCACGCCGTCGTCGATATCGCCGGCGGCAAACCGATCGAGCGCGACGACCGTCCCGCTCTTGAGGCGTACCTGCACGTCGCGAAAATGCGCGTCGATGTGCGCGATGTCGCCGAACCGGGCCAAGAACAGCCGGCGGAGGCTGTTCCCATGATCGCGGCCGCCGATGGTGAACCCGAAGATCTCTACAGGATTCTGCTCCTCATGTGCCGCCGCGTAGGCGGACCAGGGGTTTCCGGCTTTGGCGCCGTTGAAGTAGTCGCTCCAGAATGCCTCCTGATCGCGGCCCCAGCGCAGCCGTCCTTCATAGCTGGTGCCGTCGATGGCGGTGAGACGGCCGTAAAGAAGACCGGCGTGAACGTCTGTGAGGCGCGCGGCTGGCCCTGGCGTCGAGGGCGTGAGCGCGGGAGCCGCTGCGGATTGAGGGCCCTGGTAGCGAACGACGAGCGCAGCGACGACAAGGACGAGGCCGGTGACGACTCCGCCGCGCACGAGTGTGATTCCCGTCAGAGACACTGAAATTAGACTAACACCGCAATGTTCTTTGTGCAACAAAGTGTGACGTGATGCGAGCGCCTGTTCGTGCGCCGAGAGGGGCCTCACTGATCGGCGACGCGTCGATGTGCCAGTATGTCGGTGGAATGCCGTCGTGGCGCCGGGTACTCGGCTACATCGCTCTTCGGTGGAAGGAACCGTCAACGTGCGAGGCGTGCGGCGGCACCTTCACGTGCGGCGCCACGATCACGGGTTGCTGGTGCACGCAGGTGAAGCTGACGAAGGATACGCGGTCCCGCCTTCGCCGCCGGTATCGCCACTGTCTCTGTCGGGCTTGTCTCGAGCAGGCGCGCGATGACGGAGCCGTGCGCACGACCGACGCTGGCGCGCGCTGATCGAGGAGAACGCGCGGCGCGTCCTTGGCAGGGATTGGAATCCAGGGCGCAGACGTCCGCACTACCTCGACCGACTCTATTCCTCCCCGATTGCGGGGTCGGGTCCCGCTGAGCTGTATCTGGCCACGAAGATGCAACCGGCCGTTACCGTGAAGGCATTCTGGACGGCGCCCCTCGTCCTTGTCCTGTTCAGCGCCATCTCGGCCTGCTCGATGAACCGGCCGATCGCCGGCACTGGCGATCGCTCCGCCGCGACCAGCGGCACGCTCGCCGGCCTGGTCAGCACCGACGCGGGCAAGACGCCGGTGACCGGCCGTAAGGTGACCGTGACGAACACGGCGACCAACGCCCACTTCGATGCGACCACGTCGAGTGAGGGTGGCTACACGATCATGGTGCCGGCGGGGCATTACGCGATTGACGTGGAGCTCCGGGAGGGCGAGCGCCTCGAGAAACGGCCGCAACCAACGGATGTCGGCGCCGGCGACCTCGATTCGGGTCGCGACTTCGTCATCACTCGATAACCCGCAGACGATTCGTCCGGGCATGTCCGAGCGCGCCTTGTCTCCCACCCGCGCTGAGCGAGCCGGTCCCGGGAAATTTCACGCGACGATCTGAAAAATCAGCACTCGCCCCACGTGTCCAACCGCACGATGACGCGATCGCCGCGAAAAATCCATGCGCTCGCCTGGCATTGCGGTTGCGCTCTCGATGCCGAACGGAGTCGCTATGACACGCACAGGCTTGATGATGATCGCCGCCGCCCTGATGGTGGCACCCGTGGGCCTCTACGCGCAGCAGCCTGAGGAACACGCCGGCCACGCTCCACAAGCATCCGCGGTGGCGTCCACGCAAGGACACGATCACAAGGTCGCCGAACCGGCGGGGAAGCCGGACCTCGATGCCCTGGTCGCGAAGATGAACGCGGCGACCGGCACCGCCAAGATCGACGCGGTGGCAGAGGTGCTGAGTGCGCTGGTGCAGAAACAAAAGGACTGCGAGTCGAAGATGGCCGGGATGATGTCCGGCATGAGTGACCATGCCGCGAAAGCGCCAGATTCGCCAACCGCAGCGCCCTGAGGCTGTTCTCCTGCTCGTCCTGGCGGTCCCGACTGACGCGTCGAGTCACTCCGAATAGCCGCGCGCCATCGGGTCCCGTTTCATGCCGGCTTCCACGGCGAGCGCGAGCCGGTTCTCCTTGGGCGGCAACGGGCACATCGTGAACTTCGAGTAGGCGCACGGCGGATTGCGCGCGAAGTTGAAATCCAGCACGGTCCATTCGCCGTTGGCGACCGCCTTCGGCGACAGCATCCGGTAGCCGCTGAACGTCGTCGAGCCGTTGGTGTCGTCTTTGAACATTACGAAGAACTGATTGCTCCCCGGTTCGCCCAGGGCGGTGAGCCGGTATTCCTGTCTGTCGAACCGGAAGACAAGCTGTCCAACCGCGGTCTCGTCGTCGACCGTTCCTTGTGTTGTGGCGATCTTGACCGTCTTCGGATGGTCGAACGCGTCGAAGCGCGCGGCGACGCGCCACCTGGAGTCGATTGGAAATGCATCGACGTGGAGGTTCTGCAACGCCGGCGCATCGGTGTCGCGGCCATCCATGAATATGGCCGGCGGAACGGGATAGAACTCGATGTGAACGGAACCAAGTACCAGCGGCGAGCCCTCGTCGAGGCGGGCGCTGGTCGTGATGACGCTGCCATCCTCGCGCGTCAGTCGAACACCAGGTTCGGGAACGACCGTTATGGAATCGCCCGATCTCCTGAACACACCGCCGTGTGGGGGAATCGCCTTGGCGGGCAGCACGATTGCTAGCCCCGGATCTGAACCGAACGCCGTGTCGCCTTCCCGAAGCTGCCACGCACCGACGAGCGACAGGGCGTACGTTGCCGTCTCCTGCTGCTCCTTCGTCAGCTCAGCGTACTCCTTTTGATACTTCGCCTCGTCCACCGGTGGCGGCACTGGCCACTTGGTGCCGGTGCAACCTGAAGCGACCGCGATGCAGAGGATGAAGCAGGACGCTCTGATCGTCATGGCCGGTGATCCTAAACCCGTAGTCCTGATTCTGTGCCGCCGTGGCGATCTAATATCCCCCGATGACTCGGACGATGACGGCGGGAATGGCTGCAGTCGCGGTGGCGATCGCCTCGGCTCAGGGGCCGGCGTTCGATGCGGCCTCGGTCAAGGTGAATCGCAGCGGTTCGCCGGACTCGACTATCGGCGTGATACCCGGCGGGACCTACCGCGCGATCAATACGACGCTGGCGCGCCTCATTCCCGACGCCTTCGCCGTGATGCCCTTCCAGGTGACCGGTGGTCCCGCGTGGCTGACGACCGAGCGTTTCGACATCAACGCGCGTCCGCCCGCGGATGCCCGGCCGGATCAACTGCCGGCGATGCTGCAGGCGCTGCTCGTGGAGCGCTTCGCATTGAAGACGCATCGTGACCAGCAGGAGCGGCCGATCTATACGTTGACGCCCGTCACCGCCGGCCGGTCAGGGCCGAAGCTGACGACCTCGTCGGTCGATTGTGACCAGCAGGAGGCGGACAAGCGGCTGAGCGCGCCATGCCAGTCGCAGATCGGCATTGGGCGCGGTGGCGGGCAGCTTGTCATGAAAGGCCGGGACATCGCCTTCCTCGCGCGCACGCTCGGCAACGTGGTCGGCCGTATCGTGGCTGATCGCAGCGGCCTCACCGGGAAATACGACATCGAACTCAACTGGAGCGCCGGCGACGCCACGGCGACGAACGATGCCCCGGAGATCTTCTCCGCCGTGCGCGAACAGCTCGGGTTGCAGTTGAAGCCTGCGACCGGGCCAGTGGAGATGGTCGTGATCGACAGCGTCGAACGGCCCGTTGCCGACTGAGTTTCAGAATTCGCGTGTGTCGACTCACGCTGGATCGGCACGCCGTCCAACGTCAGTTATCCGCCGTTGTTGATGTCCGTCGGCCGCTCAGCTACACGTGAAGGGGCGGGTACCGCCGAAGCGGTCCCGCCACGCGTCTGTCGTATCAGCGGTCTCCATCCCAGTCCCAATCGTGGTCGCGATCGCGTTTCTTCACCTTGAAGCCGGAGATCTTGACCAGCGCTCCATGATTGCCGCCGCCGAGCGCGTCGTTGTAGCCGCGGTGCTGGATGTTGACGAAGGCCGCCTCGCCCGATCCGAGAAAGATAAAGCCGCTCGGCTCGGCGGTGGTGTCGCGAATCGACGCGAAACGCACACATCCGTCCGACTGGACATCATCGTCATCGCCGTCGGGTAGACAGATCCACAGGTCGTTGCCGCGAAGCTCGGTCACCGGCGGGTTGACGCTCTTCACCGACGTCACGGAGTTGTCTTCGAGGACGACGAGATTACCGGTGTGCGGCTGGAAGGCCACGTTGTCGAACATGCCGCGCTCTTCGCTGCCGGCGATGAACCGGTCAACGGTCGGAATGGTTCCGGTCGTCGGGTTCGGCGCCGCCGTGCTCGGCGGGTTTTCCGTGAGGCACATCACTTCAGCCTTGACGCCGCTGTTCTCCACCACGCTGCTGTCGGTGTGACTCATGCGGCCAGTGTTGGCCCAGCACGCCCTGAAGGAGCCGTCCTCCGCGGCGATCGGATCGATGTCCATGTCCTCGGGTCGGTAGTAGCCGGTGAATCGCTGCAGGTTCTGCGCGGTCCGCAGAATGATGTTGCCCGACGCGTCCTGGACGTTGGGTGCGTTCAGGTTGACTTCCACCCAGGCGCCCTTGCCAGTCTCGGCGCCCTGCCCCCAGTTCGTCGAGCCCTGCGCGGCCACGCGCAACCCGTACACCGTTCCGGATGCGAGTGGTGACTGCGCTGGAACCGTGATGGGCACGCCGGAGCCGACGTACGGAAACTGTGGCACGAACTTGTAGATGCCCCCGCCGGCGGTACCGCCGGTCGGCGCCAGCTCGTCTCCGTAGATCATCGTGCCGTCCGGACGGATCGCGAAGCTCTCGAAAGACAGGCTGCCGACGGCCTGCCGCTTGACCAGGTGCAGCGGATCACTCGTCGTCCCCAGCGTGCGATCGCTGACAGTGATCACCGTGTTGATGTGCGCCGGATCGATGAGCTCGTAGAAGCCGCCCGTGGCACCGGCCTCTTCGGCCACGATGATGGTTCCCCATGGGGTGCGGCGCACCGGGTCGCAGGAGCTCAGGCCAGTGACGATCGTCGTCGCGTTGCTGCCGGGAGGTCTCGATAGATCAACGCGCTGGACGGCGGGCACGCTCGTCTCCTCGTCGCAGACGAACAGGAAAGCCGGATTGTCATCGTCGGGCCAGAGCGCGATCTGGTCCGCGGCCGACGCGACGCTGCTCGATACCAGCGACACCCGCAACCCCGGAGCCACCTGGATGGCTTGCAGGTTGTCCGGACCGTCATACGGGCCCAGGGCGCTCTCCAACAGCGGAAACTTGATCCCGAACAACGCATCGCTGTGGTCAGCCAGTTGAGACTCGACGAACGAACCGAAGTCGCGATGGGCGCGGTCTCTTGCCCTGGTTCCCACCGGCAGGGCGATCGCGGCCAGGCCGGCCGCAAGGATACCGACACCGAAGAACGATTTACGCATGAACGAACCTCCTGCTGCCGGTCTCGATGACGGGCAGACAGGAATCGTTACGGGCGGCAACAACGAGCGCGCAACGTTCGCATCAAAACGGTGAGACGACGCTGGGGGACAAGGAGAAGCCGATCAGATGAAGTCGGCGTCCCCGGCCTCGCGCAGTGAAGGCCAAGGCCTCGCGCAGTCTAGGCCGGGGCTCGGGCAGTGTAGGCCGGGCCTCGCGAAGCAGGCCCGGCACTCAGCATCAGCAGACGGATCGCCTGTGTCGAACGAGATGCGACGAAGAGGTCAGCCTCTGACGTATTTGTTGAACCACGCCACGGTGCGCGACCAGGCGAGGTCGGCTGCTTCCTTGTTGTAGCGCTGCGGCGTGGCGTCGTTGTTGAACCCGTGCACGGCGCCAGGATAGATGTAGCCCTCGTGAGGGACGCCAGCCGCCATCAGCGCCTTGTCATACGCCGGCCACGTCGACGCGAGCCGGGTGTCCATCTCGCCATGGTGCACGAGAACGGCGGCCTTGATCTTCGGCACGTCCGCCTCCGCGGGCGGCGCGCCGTAGAACGGGACCGCGGCTGCCAGATCGCTGCCCATGCGCACCGCGAGCGTGTTGGCGATGCCACCGCCATAGCAGAATCCGGTCACGCCAATCTTGCCGGTGCAGTCGGCCCGGTTCTTCAGCCAGGTGGCCGATGCCACGAAGTCCTCGGTCATCTTGTTGCGATCGACTGTGCCGAACAGCTGGCCGCCCTTTTCATCGTCTCCCGGATACCCGCCGACCGACGTCAGGCCATCCGGCGCGAGCGCCATGAAGTTGTCCACCGCAAGCCGCCGCGCGATGTCCTCCATGTGCGGGTTGCGGCCGCGGTTCTCGTGCACGACGAGAATGCCCGGCAGCTTGTTGTTGCCTGCTGACGCCGGTCGGGCCAGATAGCCGTTGATCGTGCCGTTGCCCATTGGCGACGGGATCGTGACCTTTTCGATCTTGATGCGCGAATCGGTGGGCGAGACCTTCTGCGCGCTCGCGTAGTCCGGCATCAGCGCCTGCACCAGCGCCGTCACGCCGAATGCGCCGGCAACCGCCGTCAGCCGCTCCATGAAATCGCGGCGGTTGATCTCGCCGTGAATATATTGGTTGTACGCCTCGACCGCTTCGGCCGGTACCTGCGACTTCTTCGACTCCATCTCGCGCTCCTTCGTCTGACCGTGGGGCTCCGGGTGTGACCGCCGGGCGTCACGGGCGCCCGGAGATTACTACGACTCGTCCGTCCTGTACCGCGGTATCTTAGTCTTTCGATGTACGCGTCTTACCTGAAGCGTATGCGGACGATTGGGAGCGGCATCGGCAGCGCCGTCACATTTCTCGTCATCTGTGCAGCGGCCGGCGGCTGCCACGGTGAGCAACCATCGTCCTCTGCATCCGCGCCCTCCGCGCCGGCTCCTACTGGCTGGCGCGCGGATGACGAACAATACCGGCGCGACCTCGAAAAGAAGCTCACCTCCGACACGGGCTGGCTCACGATTGCCGGTCTCGCGTTCATGACGGAGCCCGACACCACCGTTGGCTCCGATCCGTCCAATGACGTCGTGCTACCGGCTGGCGCGCCGGCTCGCGTTGGGACCTTCCAGCTGTCGGCCGATGGACGGGTCACTGTCCGCCTCGAGCCCGGCATCAAGGTACTGCTGCTGGATGGGCGGCCATTCTCCGGTGGGGAGATCAAGAGCGACGGCGCGGGACCTCCGGATCGTCTCGTGCTCGGTGACGTGCAGGTATGGGTGCACCAAAGCGGGCAGCGGCTGGCAATCCGCGTCCGCGATCGAAACAGTGCGCTGCGGAAGACGTTCACCGGAATGAAGTGGTATCCGATCGATCCCGATTACCGTGTGGACGCAACGTTTCTCCCGTACGCCGAACCCAAGGCGTTTCAGGTTCCCAACCTGCTGGGCGATATCGATCGCATGACCGCGCCGGGAGAGGTGCGCTTCACACTGGCAGGAAAGGAGCACCGCATGGCGGCGTTCCAGGACGAGGGTGAGCTCTGGTTCGTGTTCCGTGACGTGACGAGCGGAGAAACCACTTACCCGGCGGCCCGCTTCCTCTACACGCCGCTGCCGCAGGACGGAAAGGTCGTGCTCGACTTCAACCGTGCGGAGAACCCGCCGTGCGCGTTCAATCCGTATGCGACCTGCCCGTTGCCGCCCCCGCAGAATCGACTCGCCGTACGCGTGGATGCCGGGGAGCGATATGAGAAACACTGACGCTTATCGACGCTGACACGCAGCCCCGTTCCGTGGTTTGGAGATGAGGGCCCGAATACTCCCGCGCATTCCGACCTGTATCGGGCGCGCCGGCTGAGTCGCACCGACCGCATCTATCGCGGCTATGACGACAATTACTACTGCAAGCGCGACGACGGAACGACCGGACTCATCATCGGCGGCATCAGCGGCGGCGTGCTCGGCAACCTCATTGCCCCCGGCGGGTGGAAGACACTCGGCACTCTCGTCGGAGCCGGCGGCGGTGCGCTGATCGGAAAGAAGATCGATGAGGGTGATGTCGTCTGTCGTGAGCGGTCGCCCGTTTGGGCCTTCACCAACCCGGACGCTCGGGTATTAGGGCGGGGGCGCGATACAGCGCCCCGCCCGTCGTCTACGAAATCGCGCCGCCATTCTCATAGCGCCTGAAGGAATGCGAGGAGATCTGCCTTCTCCTCTTCGGTGAATCGCGCCTGGAATCGCGTGTCATAGAACCTGATGACGTCCGCCAGCGTTGCCGCCGAGCCGTCGTGGAAGAACGGCCCTCGAGCGGCCAGGGCGCGTAGCACCGGCCCTTTGAACTTGCCGATGTCCTTCCACCTGCCCGTCACCATCGCTCGACCAGGATCCGTCGTCTGCGCCGTTTCGCCGGTAAGGCGATGCCGCAACGTGTAGAGCGGCAGATCAGGCGTCCGTCGCGCCGCGGCTGCGACACCGATATTGAGCGCCATGGGCACTGAGTGATTGCCCGCCTGCGGCGTGTCGTGGCAGACGGTGCAGGTTCCGTTCAGCAGCGGTCGGCGGATCGGATCCTCCGGGCCGCCGTTCAGTCCAGCGACGTTGTCGATGACGAACTGACGCGTGTTGAAGATGGCCTCGCCGCGCGCGATCGCCCGGCGCTGCGGCGACTCGTCGTCGGTCCAGCCACGGAACAAGGAGAACACGAAGGGATCGAGACCGCCCGACATCGACGGACAGACGCCGGGCATCGCCGGCAGCATGTTCAGCGGATCGTTGATGCCGATGCAGAACGGCGCTCGCGCCATACCCCGAGGGCCGCCGTGCGCCGTCGCGGCGTCGAGACGGCCCGCCGCGCGACTCTGTACCTGGGCCGCATACAACCCAAGCTCGAAGTCGACGATCGCCTGGACTTGCGCCTCTGCCGGTGGTGTGCCCTGAAAGTGCCCGGTGACGGCATCGTGGACCTGCGCGACGAGACCCTCGCGCACGTCATGTCCGGCCGCCGACGCGCGACCGTCCCACATCACCGCGCTCACGAATTTGAGGTTGGCCGACGGCAGCGGCCGGCGATACATCGAGGCCACCGAGAGCGGCGCATTGCACCCGTACGGATCCTCGACGCGGACGATGTCGAACTCCGCGCGGGCGGGGACGTCGAGCGCCACGCGAATCAGTCCCTTCGCCAGCAGCAGGCTGAACGCGCGTCGCCGCTTCCTGCTCGTGCTGATGTCGGCACCGGGGCAGTTGGAGCCATCGTTGGTGCGAAACACCGGGTCTAGGCCGTCGCTCGCGTCGAATCGATCGCGGAGATCCGCCGGCGTGATGCTCCAGCCCTGAGCCGGACGATGGCACGACGCGCAGCTGCGGCCGTTGGTGCCGAGCGGCTCGAAGAAGGGATTGTCAACCGTGGATCCGGTGAAGCCGAGCACGCCAAGGGCGCCGGTCTCGTTGCTGAAGGTTGTTTCACCGGCGTGCCCTGGCGTGGCGTTCGAGGGCCGCGAGATCAGGATCGCCGCCGCGACGACGAGCGTGGCGAGCGCCACGCCGGTGAACAACCGGCGTGAGCGCCCTGATCCGCCCTGCGGTGTGGGATTCATGTGGCACCTCGGATGACGTGTCGATTGACGTGCACCACACCATCGGAGCCGTTACTTGTTGGGACCCGTGTAGGCGTCGCACGAGACGTTGGTATTCCAGTTGACGAACGTGCCCGTCGGGCTGTCCTTCCACGCCCACACGTGGAGCGTGTAGAAGCGGGGGAGCCCGAACCGGTTCGGCGCATCGAACTGCTGGAAAATCTGGCCCATCAGCTCCGGCGCCTGCGTGTGCGTCTTGTCCCACTGATCCGCGAGCACGAGGTAATCGGCGCCAATCAGGCGGACGCGACCGTTGCCGGCCGGTTCGTAGATGACGATCTCGGGACGCCGAGCATCGATCTCACCGTCCATGACGAGGGGACCGTTGACGTAGTGCAGTCCCATCGCGCCGGCGTCCGGTCCGCTCACGCACCCGAACTGCAACGCGTAGCCAGCCGCCTCGGCGGCGTCGACGTTCTGGAATCCGCGCGTCACCTCGCGCACCACCTTCACCAGTTCGTTGTTCACCACCCCGCGACCGGCATCGTCATGATCGTGAAATCCCTGGGCTCGCACCGTCAGCGTTGCCAGGCTGAAAAGCGCGAACACCGCGACGATGGAGAGCGCGAATCGGATTGCATGTCGTGTCTTGGTCATGGCCCGTCTCCTGAATCGAGCGCGCCGGAGGACGTCCGCCGCTCTCGGGTTAGTGCTGTACCGGCATTCCCCTCCGGGGGCGCCCGGGGCGAACGGCGCGACCGCCGACCCGCCCCACACTTTGGAAATCGGAAACGGTCCAGGAAGGACGACACGCTGGCGACGGGCGAAGGGGACCACGGGCTACGGGCTTCGGGCTGCGGACTGCGGGCCTGCGGGCTTCGGGCTACCGGCACCGGCTATCGGGCCACCGGCCACCGGCTACCAGCTACCAGCCAGCGGCCACCGGCATCCCCTTGCGGGGTCTGCGGACTTTTGTCGCGTATAGGGAAATACGGGTTTTTTCTCGAACGCGGCGAGCGCAGGCTCGCCACACGGGCAGGACCGACGACTTATGACCGCACAAGCACTTCCAGCCGTTTCGACCCTGGCGCCCTTGGAGCCCTCGGACAGCGATCCTGCTCCGAGCGACGCCGAGGCGCTCTTCTCCACGTTGTACGGCGAGCTCCATCGGATGGCGCGTCGTGAGCTGTCCCGGCGCGGCCGCAACATGACGCTCGGCGCGACGACACTCCTTCACGAGGCCTACCTGGGCATGTCGGCGCGTTCAGGCATGGCGTTTCCGGATCAGGCGCGTTTCATGGCCTACGCCGCGCGGACGATGCGCGGTCTCATCATCGACCACGTCCGCCGGCGGTACGCGCACAAGCGTGGCGGCCTGTACGAGCTGACGCCGCTCGACACGACGATTGCCGCCCGGCTCGCCGGCGCCGACGATCTTCAGCAGATCAGCGACGTGCTCGACGAACTCGCCGCGGTCGAACCGGCGCTGGCGGAAGTCGTGGACCTGAAGTTCTTCTGCGGATTCTCGTTCGCCGAAATTGCCGCGATGCGCGGCGTGTCGGAGCGGACCGTGCAGCGCCACTGGGAGAAGGCGCGGCTGTATCTGCACCACGCGATTGCTGCTCCAGCAAAATAGGGGACAGGGGACAAGGGGGCAGGGGACAGGGGGCAAGGGACGAATCGCAACGATGCTGCCCCCTGTCTGTGGTCTCGTTTGCTCCCTGCCTCCTGCCCCCTTGTCCCCTGTCCCTGCCCCCTTGTCCCCTTGAACGGGCGCGATCATCCTCTGTCCCCTGTCCCCTGTCCCCTGCTCCCTGTCCCCTTCCTTGTCCCCTCATTCCCTGTAGAAGATGTAGTCGGCGGTATACGGCACCAGCGCTTTGACACCGATGTCCAGCGCGCGGCTGCATCCGCTCTCGGGCACCCCGCCGCCCATGGTGTTCACGCGCTGCAGGAACGTCGCGGCGGTCAGTCTGTCGCCGTCGTGCGGACCGTCATCCGCTCCAACCACTCGCAGCAGCAACCACGGAATGGCGTCAGGTGCGACGAACGCGCTGTCGGACGAGCTCGCCGCCGCGACCGCCCACACGGCGCTCGAGTCCCGGGAATCTTGCCATGTGGCGCGAGCCTTTCCGTTCTCGTCCGGGTTCGGGCTGAGAAAGTGCGTCGCGATCTGCTGACCGCTGTCGTCGAACAAGGTCGCCTGCGGCCCGAAGAAGGTCCATTCGAACCCACCGCGTACGAGCGTGCAGATGTAGTTCTGGGTGCCGTAGGCGTGACCGACGAGAAACGGGGTGTTTCCCGCCGGCACCTCGAGGGTCGCGGGCACCGGCTGCAGCGACTGCGCACGTGCCGCCGGTACGTTCACGGTGAGCAGTGCGATTCCCGCCGCCACGCCCATCAGGACCTGTCGCGGACGGCGTGAGTGAGAAGTGAACATGGCGTTCTCCTTGCGCGCGTGACGCGCGACGTGGGCGTGTGCCCGTGACATCCGATCGGGACGCCGCGCGTTCCACGCACGGCTCCCATCTGGAACATCGGATTTGCGGGCGAAGACGCGACACGCGGAGAAAACACCACCTGGCGCCACGCGCCAGAGACGCTGTGGGTTCAGCGTGCTGCGGGAAGCAGGCTGCGGTAGGCGGCGGCCATGTCGGGACGGCCCCACGCGACGTACAGCTGGACGAGACCGTTGAGCGCGGCGGTGACATCGCGGGCCCGCGGTGCCGGTTGCGTGTCGAGGTCCCTGCGCGTCTCGAGCAGGATCGCCTCGGCCTCCTCATACCGCCTTTGCGCGGTGAGTGAGTTGCCCAGCAGGATTGTGATCCCGGCGACGCTCCAATCGTCTTCCGCAATCGTGCGCCGGCGGCTCGGCAGGACGTCGGGGGCGCGAGACCGGATTGGCAGCGCCTGCCGCAACAACTCCTCGGCAGCAGCCGGTTGCTTCCGTGTCAACTGCACCGCGGCGAGGTTGATGGCGTACACGGCGGTGAGCTGGTGGTCGTTTCCGAGCGCTGGTCGAGCGATCGCCAGCGCTTCCTCCAGCAGTGCTGCCGCTTCGTCGTTCCGACCTTCGGCGACGAGGACGTGAGCGAGGCTGTTGAGGATGGTCGCGACGACGGGGTGATTCGCGCCGAGCGTCTGCCGGTTGATCTCGAGTGACTGTCGCATCAGCGCCTCGGCGCCGGCGTAGTCGCCACGAGCCGCGATGATTTGCGCGATGTCATGCGCGGTCGTCGCCGTGTTGGGATGGATGTCCCCGCGTGTCTTGCGATTGATCTCGAGGCATTCTCTGAGCAGCGTCTCGGCGCCCGCAAGGTCGCCATTCAAGCGCAGGACCGAGGCCAGATCGCTCATGCTGACGGCCGTTTCCTTGTCACCCGCGCCGAGCACCTTCGTCCGCACCCGCAGTGCCTCGCGTTGCAGCGGTTCGGCGCGCTGATTCAGACCGAGATCCTGGTAGACGCGACCCAGTTCGGACAGCGTCACCGCAACGTCCTGGTGTTCAGCGCCGAGCAGCATCTGCCGCATGGCCAGGCTGTCTTCCAGGCGCCGTGCCGCGGCAGCGTAGTCGCCCCGGTCGGCGAGCACGACCCCGAGGTCGTGAAGGGTCTGGGCCACGGTGATGTGGCTGGGGCCGAAGGCGGTGGTGCCGCTGGCCAGCCCCTGCTCGAGCAGGGCCTGCGCCTTGTCGTACATGCCGAGCCGGCGGTAGATGCGGCCCAGGACCGTGAGGATGTCGGCGCGCAGCTCCGGCTGCTGGGCGAGTCCCTGCGCGACTTGCGCGGCGCCGGCATCCAGCAGGCCGCGCACCGTCGGCTCCGCCTGCATCGCACGCATTTCGTACGGATCGGCGGCCGTGAGCATGTTCGTGAGCAGTTCGGCGACCCTGGTCGCCTTGGCCGCTTCACGCTGGGCGCGGTCGCGCTCCGCAGCGAGCCGTACGGTGTGGTAGGCACTGAAACCGATCAGCACCAGGGCCACCGCCACTGACGCGATCACACCCCTCCTGTGTCGTCGAACGAAGGTGGCCGCCCGGTACAGCAGCGATTCGGGACGAGCGGCGATTGGCTCGTGAGCGAGATACCGGCGGACGTCGTCGGCGAGGGCCGTGACCGACACGTAGCGCTCCGCCGGGTTCTTCTTCAGCGCCTTGGCGATGATCGTGTCGAGATCGCCACGCAGCGTCCGGCTCAGGCGCGCGGCCGTGGGACAACGTCTGACGGCATGCGCTTCCCGCGCGTCTTCGGCGTGAAGCACCGCCTCAGAGGCCCGGCGCGGTTCCTCATCGACGATGGCGCGCACGAGCGCCGCGGTGGAACCGGCCGTGACGCCGGTCGGATGACGTCCAGTCAGCAGGACGTAGAGCAGAACGCCCAGCGCGTAGACGTCCGTGGCGGTGGTGATGGCGCCGCCCGTGAGTTGCTCCGGCGCGGCGAACTGCGGCGTCAGCGCCGATCCTGCGTCGCGCGTCAGCGTGCTGGCACCCTGCAGGATCCCGTCCGCACTCGCCTCGCTCTCGAGCAGCTTGGCGATGCCGAAGTCGAGCAGCTTTACGTCGCCGCCGACGCTGACGAGGACATTGCCCGGCTTGATGTCGCGATGGACGATCAGATTGGCGTGCGCATGCGCCACGGCAGCGAGCACGTCGAGAAAGAGCCGGAGGCGTGGCTCGATGCCCAGGGCGTGCTCGTCGCAATACCGATCGATGCTGTGGCCCTCGACGTACTCGAGAACCAGATAGGGGTGGCCGGTGGGCGAGACGCCCGCATCGATCAGGTGAGCGATGTGGGGATGCCTGACACGCGCCAGGATGCTCCCTTCGCGACGGAACCGCTCTTCGGCGGCTCTGCCGGCCACGGCCACGTTCAGCAGCTTGACGGCGGCACGGCCCTCGAATCGTCCGTCGCAGCGTTCCGCCATCCAGACGCTGCCCATCCCGCCCTGGCCGATCTGCGAGACCAGCCGATAGGACCCGAGGACCGCGCCGCACTGCGACGTGATTGGCGGGGCGGGTGCAGCAACATGGACGGATCCTTCGAGGAAGCCGGTGTCGTGGATCGCCTGCTGCTCGGCGAGCAGCATCTGCAGATCCGCGGCAAGCTGAGGGTCGCGCGCGTGGATGTCGGCGAGCCATGCGGCTCGCCGATCGACGTCCACGTCCAGTGCTTCGTCCAGGTACGGACTGAGCACGCGCCACCGGTCGGCGCTCAGGGGCATCGGCGAGGGCACAGCGAGCCTCGAAGGAGGTGTTCCATGTCGCGCAGTGCCTAACGATACGCCGAACGTCGGCACCTGTCTCGCTGGAGAGATCGGAATCCGTGCGGCTGCCACGACACCGGACCTGGCTCACACTCCGATATCGGGCGATCGGCCTCGCCGGGCGCCCTGTATTCCACAACACGGTCCCTCGCTGGCAGATGGAAATCCCATAGGATCGGGGCGCGTGCCCGCCCAATCAGCGACCCCGAACCGATACCGTTCGATTGCCGGCCTCGTCCGCGTCCTGACGCCACGCCAGCTGCTGCCGTTCTGGATGGCGATCGGCCTGACGTTTGCCGCGTTCGGTTTTCTCATCGACGTGACGGCGCGCGGACGGTCGGCACCGCTGACGCTGGCGTTGAACGTCATCTTTTCGGGCGCCCTTGCCGTCGCGTATGCGTGGACGGGTATGACCGGCCGACGGCGCATGTTCGCCGCGACCGGGGTGGTTCACCTGTCGTACGTGCTGCTCGTCACGAGCGTTTTCCGCGGCGCTGCCGTCGCGCCGCCAGGGCGGCTGTTCATTGACGGCCTCGGCGCCATGTTGACGCTGCTGGCGGGGTACTCGCTGTTCATCCGCTTCATCAACAGCTCGGCCGCTCGATACCTGCGCGTGCGGACCGAGATGGAGCTCGCGCGCGACATCCATCGCGTCCTGGTCCCGCCGATCGACTGCCGGATCGGCGACGTCGAGTTCTACGGGTGGTCCTTCGCCAGCGGCGAAGTCGGTGGCGACCTGGTCGACGTGGTCGAACACAATGGCGGATGGCTCGGGTACGTGGCCGACGTCTCGGGACACGGCGTCGCATCCGGCGTGGTCATGGGCATGTTCAAGAGCGCGCTGCGGGCGCGCTTGCTCTCCAACGTCGGACTGGCCGCACTGCTCGGGGAGCTGAACGCGGTCCTGATTCCCCTCAAGCCGGCGACGTCGTTCATCACGGTCGCCGCCGTCCGTGGCTGCGACGACAGAATTGAATGCGCCGTCGCCGGCCATCATCCGGTCCTGCGCGTGCGCGGCTGCGACGTGGAGGAGATCACGCAGCCGCAACTGGCGGTCGGCATGTTCCCGGACGCGACGTTCGACGCCCAGGCGGTCGACTGGAAGCCCGGTGATCTACTGGCACTCGTCACCGACGGTCTGCTGGAAGTCTTCGATAAGCAGGATCGCGAACTCGGCTCGGAGTGGGTACGACGCCAGCTCGCGACTCACCACGATCGTCCGCTGATCGACATCGCCGACAGATTGCTGGCGGGAGCGCGTGCTTATGGCGCGCAGCTCGATGATCAGACTCTGTTACTGATCCGGCGCGTCGTCGCGCACTGATTGCGATCGCACAGAAGTACTGCCTGAGGCGGTATCGATGCGCCTGTCCCGGTCGGCCGCAGATGCGGGCTCTAAACCCTGGTGCCCGCGCAACCGATAGGTGAGACATCCTCGGGTCCTGCACGGACCGCCATTGCCCAGAATGTCTCGCCAATGAGTGAATCCATCTACGTAGCCAGGCAGCCGTTGTTGACTGCGACGAGTGAGGTGTTCGGCTACGAGCTGTTGTACCGGGCCACCAGCCACGCCGAGGCGTGTGTCGATCGCAAAGACGTCGCGGCCGCGCGTGTGCTGACCGACTCCCTGCTCTCGATTGGCCTTGGCGACATCAGCGGCGGCCGCCCAGTGTTCCTGAACCTGACACGATCGCTCCTGCTCCAGGACCTCAGTACGTTGTTGAAGCCGCAGTCGGCGGTCCTGGAGATTCTCGAGGACGTCGTGATCGACGACGAGGTCATCGCGGCGTGCCGCGAGTTGCACGACAAGGGCTATTCCCTGGCGCTCGACGACTTCGTCGAGGATTCTGCTGCTGAGGCGCTGCTGCCCTATGCCCGGTACGTCAAGGTGGACGTCCTCCAGCATTCCACGGCGCAGATGCGCTCGCTGGGCGAACGGCTGGTTCCCCGTGGAATTCGCCTCGTGGCCGAGAAGGTCGAAAGCCAGGAGGTATTCGAGGAGACGCGCCAGTATGGCTACTCGCTCTTCCAGGGCTATTACTTCTGTCGTCCCAAGACGCTGACGGCGCGCGCCGTGCCCGCCCGTCAGCTCGCCTATCTCCAGCTGGTATCGGCGCTGCGCGATCCCGAGCTGTCGATCCGCGACCTCGAGAATCTGGTCAAGCACGACGTGTCGATTACCTACCGCGTGCTGCGTCTCGTCAACTCCGCCGCGTTCGCGGTTCGGCGTGAGGTAACCGTCCTCCGCGAGGCGTTGTTCATGGTGGGTACCCGCACGATTGCGACGTGGGTGACGGTGTGGGCGATGACGGGACTGAACCGCGCCCCGGGTGAAGTCGCGACGCTCGCGATGATGCGGGCTCGCACCTGCGAACTGCTCGGGAACAAGCTGGACGGCGACGGTGAGCGGCTGTTCCTGCTTGGCCTTTGTTCGATGCTCGACACGATGCTTGGCGTGCCGATTGAGGCGGCGCTCGAAGCGCTTCCGCTGGCGCCGGAGATACAGGCGGCACTGCTCGGTGTGCCCGGACAGGAACGTTCGATCCTGGACGCGGTCATCGCCTACGAACGCGGCGAATGGGACGAAGCGGAGCGCATCGCTGGCGGCGTCGGCGTGCCAGCCGCATCCCTGCCGGATACGTACCGCGAGGCGCTGCGCTGGACGGCTGCGCTTGCGCAGGAACCGGAGCGCAAAGCCGGTTGATCGAGCAGGCTCCGGGAGCCGGTTCCGGCTCGATCCCTAATCTCGAACGACGAATTTCAACGCGACCATCGTCAGTGTCGAGATGACGGCGGGGACCGCCGCGGCGATGAACAGCTGCTGCGTTGTCCAGTGGCCGGCCAGCAGCAGGCCGCCGACGTATGGCCCGACAATGGCACCCGCGCGACCGATGCCAAGCGCCCAACCGATCCCGGTCGCGCGCAGGGCCGTCGGATAGAACGTCGCCTCGAGCGCGTTCAACCCGCCCTGCCCCCCGACCACGCACCAGCCAGCCACGAAGATCAGCACGACGAGCACGCCCAGCGAGATGCCCGGCTGTCCAATCGCGGCGATCGCCACCGCTGCAATGGCGAAACTGGTGCCCAGCGTCACGATGAACCCGCGCCGGGCAATGAGCCACGCCAGGCCGAACGCTCCGACGACGCCGCCAACCTGCAGCGTCGTGCTGGCGAGGACAGCGGTTCGGCTGTCGTAGCCCATGCCGTCGACGACGGTGGCGAGCCAGCTCGAGAGTGCATAGAGGTTCAGGAGGTTCATGAAGTTCGCGACCCACAACAGGATGGTCGCGGCCGTCCGGCCCTCGCTGAACAGATACGCGAACGGCGCGCCTTCGCGCTTCCGTTCGCCGGCCGCGAACTCGCTGGTGGCATCGACCGGCAGTTGGGGATCGATCGCCTTCAGCCAGCTTGCGACCTTGTCGAGATGCCGCCCGCGGACGACCAGGAATTCGATCGACTCCGGCAGTCCCACCGCCATCGCGGTGCCGACCGCAAGCGGAATGAGCCCACCGAAATAGAAGACGGAGCGCCATCCGAATGCCGGAATCAGGGCGGCGGCGATGAAGCCGCCGAACGCCGCGCCGGCGGTAAAACCGACGGTGATGCACATCATCAGCGTGACGCGCCGCCGCGCCGGACTGAATTCGCTGATCAGCGCCGTGGCATTGGGCATGATCGCGCCCATGCCGATACCGCCGACGAACCGAAGCCAGAACAGTTGCCTCAACGTCTGCGCCTGCGACGTGGCCAGCATCATGATCGCGAAGAAGAGCGTCATCCAGACGAGGACGGGCCGTCTTCCGATGCGATCCGCAAGCGCGCTGAAGACGACGGAGCCGATCAGGACGCCTGAATTCGCGGCGCTGAAGACCGTGCCGAGACCGGCCGCGTCGATCTCGAGCGCCCGCCGCACTGCTGGTGCAGCGTACCCGAGTGCCTGCACGTCGAAGCCGTCCATGATGAGGGCGAGCGTGCAGAGAACGAAGACGCGGATCTGGAGCGAGCCGATCGGGCTGCGGTCGAGCACGTCCGCCGGATTGATCACGTGGGCAGGGCGATGGTGGATGGTCATCGAGAACTGGGGCGGGGCATCGCGGCGGGCGAAGTATACTCGCGGCTTCGTGGTCGGACCGCACACGCGGCGTCCACGATTCACACATGCGTTTGTGCCGGTTTGATCGAGACCGCCTTGGACTTGTCGAGGGCGATGTGGTCCGCGACGTCACCGCCGCGCTCGACGTCCTGCCACCGGTGACCTATCCGCTGCCGCGGCACGACCTGCTGGTGGCGCACCTGCCGGACGTGCTCTCCCGCGCGAGGGAGGTTGCGGCCGCGTCACCAGTCGTCCGGCTGTCCGACATCCGCCTGCTCAGTCCGGTCGCCAATCCCGGAAAGCTTGTCGCGGCACCGGTCAACTACACGAGTCACGCCGCTGAAGTGCGCGACAACCCCGCGCTGCACAACAACAACCCCGCGCTGATGGTGACGATTCACACGGCCGGCGTCTTTCTCAAGGCGACGAGCTCCCTCATAGGTCCCGGAGAGGGCATTGTGGTTCGCATGTCCGATCGCCGCACAGACCCTGAGGTTGAACTCGCCTGCGTCGTCGGCCGTCGCGCCAGTCGCGTGTCGAGCGCCGACGCCCTCGATTACGTCGCCGGATACGCGATCGGCCTCGACGTGACGATTCGCGGACCAGAGGATCGCAGCTTTCGGAAATCCGTCGATACGTACAGCGTCCTTGGCCCATGGCTGGTGACCGCCGACGAAGTCGGCGATCCGCGTTCGCTCGATCTCGAGCTCTCGATCAACGGTGAGCGGCGCCAGCAGTCGAATACGCGGCGGATGACGCTCGGGGTCGCGGAGCTGATCGAGCTCGCCTCATCGTTCTACACACTCGAGCCCGGCGATGTGATCTTCACTGGCACACCTGAGGGCGTCAGCCCGATCGTGCCCGGCGACCGCATCGTTGCGTCGATCGAGAAGATCGGTTCGATGGAAGTGCGGGTTTCGGGAGATCCTGCAGAGCCGTAGCGCGGGGCTTCAGCCCCGCCATGATGAAATGGGCATGCACACAACGTTCACCAAGCCGGAGATCACGCCAGAACGACAGGCGTTCTACGATCGACTCGCGACGAAGCATGTGGCGCCGCTCTGGGAAGTGCTCGCGCGTCTGGTTCCCGCACAACCAGCACCGGAGATGGCACCGGTGTTCTTCGCATACGAGCAGATCCGGCCGCTGCTGATGGAAGCCGGCCGGCTGCTCACGGCGCAGGAGGCGGAGCGACGGGTGCTCGTGCTCGAGAATCCCGCTCTCCGCGGCCAGTCGCGTCTGACGCAGAGCCTCTATGCAGGTCTCCAGCTGATCCTCCCAGGCGAGACTGCCCCGGCGCATCGTCACGCCGCCTCTGCGTTGCGATTCGTCGTCGAAGGCACTGGCGCCTTCACCGCGGTCGAAGGCGAGAAGACGACGATGCATCCCGGGGACTTCATCATCACGCCGTCATGGACGTTTCATGACCACGGCAATCCGGGACAGGAGCCGACGATCTGGCTCGACGGCCTCGATGTCCCAATCGTGAACCTGTTCGACACCAGCTTCCTCGAGCGGCGGCCCGAGGAGGACGGGCAGGTCGAGCGCGTGCCGCAAGGCGACGCGCTGGCGCGATACGGAACGAACCTGGTGCCGGTGGATTTCGCGCCGACCCGGCACTCGTCGCCGGTCTTCACCTATCCCTACGATCGCACGCGCGAGTCGCTCGACGTGCTGTTTCGCCACGGGCCCGTGCACGCTTGTCATGGTGTGAAGATGCGTTACGTGAATCCCGCGACCGGCGGCTATCCGATGCCGACAATCGGCGCCTTCATCCAGTACCTGCCGCGCGGCTTTGCCGGCGCCAGCTACCGGGCGACTGATGCCACCGTTTATTCAATCGTCGAGGGCACGGGCCGCACCACGGTTGGCGATCTCACATTCGAGTGGGGGCCACGCGACATCTTTGCCATCCCGTCATGGGCACCCGTGCGGCACACGGCGGATTCGGACGCGGTTCTGTTCAGCATGTCGGATCGACCCGCCCAGATCGCCTTGGGCTTGTGGCACGAAGAGGCGCCAATCGCCGAGGGCCGCTGACGTTCCTCCTTGGACAAATCTGTTGTCGCCTCGCAGCCGTATGTCACCAGAGAGCAACGAGGTGTGACATCCCGTTTACGTGGGGCACCGACAGCCGGATTGCCGCTCACGCTGGGCTACAATCCGCCGATGTCTTTCCACGCGCCATCTGACGTCGCGGTGGACAGGGACCGACTGGCCCGGCTGGCGCAACGCGATGCTGCCGCCCTGAGCGAGTTGTACGACGCGCACAGCCGGTTGTTGTTCGGTGTGATCTGCCGGATCGTGGGTGACCGCACCGAAGCGGAAGAGGTTCTGCAGGACGCATTCGTGCAGGCGTGGACACGCGCCAGCACGTACAATGCCGGGCTCGGCTCGCCGGTCGGATGGCTGGTCGGCATCGCCCGCCATCGCGCCATCGATCGCCTAAGGGCGAATGCCGTTCGGACACGCACGCTCGATGCACTCGAGGAACCGCGCCCGGGTCCGACCCCCGAAAGGACGGTGGCGATCAGCCAGCGGCAGCGCGAAGTCCGCCGCGCCCTGGACGTGCTCGCTGCGGATCAAAGAGAGTTGATCGAGCAGGCCTACTTTCTCGGCCTGACGCAGTCGGAACTGGCCGAACGGCACCACCTGCCGCTCGGGACGGTCAAGACGAGAATGCGGACAGGACTGCAGGCGCTGCGCCGGCAGCTCGACGCGAGGCTTCTGCAAGTATGAGCGAACACGACGACCGTCTCGAACTGGACGAGACGATCCTGATCGCGCTGGCCGAATCGGTCGCCGGACCGGAGCCACGCGCCGAAGTGAAGACGAAATTGCTGGCCCGCATCTCCAATGAAGGAGTGCCGGCAGGTTTCTCGCTGCGCCTGGCAGTTGATGACGACTGGGCGCCTCATCCGGTGCCCGGCATCCGGATGAAAGTACTGTCGGTCAATCGCCGCAGCGGATACGCCACGCTGTTGCTCGACGTCGCCCCCGGGGTCCGGTTCCCTGCTCACGACCACGACGGGGACGAGGAATGTTACGTGATCGCGGGCACGGTGATGACCGTCGGGCGTCGTCTCGGACCTGGCGACTTCATCCATGCCGACGCCGGGACGCATCACGACGCGCTGTGGACCGAGGAAGGCGCGCGCGTTCTCCTTGTGGTTCCGACCAGCGAGCTTGGCGCCTAGAGAGCACGTCGCGCCGAGCGAACCCCCAACCCGAAGATAACCCCTGCGAGGGCGGACGAGCGGCGAGGCTCGCCGTCGCTGCGCTCTCGAAGAAAACTCAGGACCAATGGCATCCCTGCTCGATACCCTCGGCGAACTGATCGGAACTACCTGGAAACACCGGGAGGTCACGCGGCGGCATTCGCGCACCTTCACATGCCGCTGCGGCAACTACGTGTTCTTTCGCAACACCACGTGCCTCAAGTGCCAATCACTGCTTGGGTATCTGCCGGCGGAGGCGAAGCTGCTGCCGCTCGACCCCGGCCCGGAGCCCGGAACATGGAGGGCGGAGGGTATCGCAGCGTTGCAGAAGTGCTGCGGCAATCGCGAGACGCCGGCTGGATGCAACTGGCTGGTGCCCTGTGATGATCCACACACGCTGTGCATCGCCTGCCGGTTGAACCGGACGATTCCCAACCTCGAGGATCCGGACAACGCCCGCTACTGGAATCTCATCGAGGCGGCGAAGCGGCGGCTCGTGTCGGAGTTGCTCGCGCTCGGTCTGCCGGTCAAGTCGAAGGTCGACGAGGACCAGGAACGCGGCCTGATGTTCGACTTGCTACGGTCGCCGGCGGAGGGTCCCCGTGTCATGACCGGGCACGCCCAGGGCCTCATCACGCTCAACGTCGAGGAAGCCGACGACTCGAGCCGCGAGAGGATCCGACTCGAGATGCACGAGCCGTATCGGACCCTGCTGGGACACTTCCGCCACGAGGTCGGGCACTACTACTGGGATCGGCTGGTCCTGGACACGCGGTGGCTGGATCGGTTTCGCGAACTGTTCGGCGACGAGCGTGCCGACTATGCGGCGGCCCTGAGGGCGAACTACGAGAACGGCCCGCCGTCAGACTGGCGCGATCGCTTCATCAGCGCATATGCGTCGACGCATCCGTGGGAGGACTGGGCCGAAACCTGGGCCCACTATCTGCACATGATCGACAGCCTCGGCACCGCGCTCGGCTTCGGACTCGAGGCGGCGGACCTCGAGACGACGATCGAGCCGTTCGCCCGCGATGCCCTGTATGCGCCCGAGGATCAGGGAGCGACGCGTTTTCTCTCGCTGGTGAACTCGTGGATCGAGTTGACGATGGTGCTCAACGAGCTGGCGCGCAGCATGGGCCAGCACGACTTCTATCCGTTTGTGATGTCACGGCCTGTCGTCGCGAAGCTGCAGTTCGTGCATCTGGTCGTGCAGGATGCCCGATTCCTGGAGACGGCGGGAACGCCAGCGGCCGGCTGAGATTCGAGGAGCCCCAGGGTGCGGGGGAATGCCTGATGCGATCAGCTTCTGTCGCGAATCCAGGAATTTTTCGTGCGATGGACTTGTGTACAGCGGAAGCCGGCAACAGGCGATCGCGCGGTCGCCAGCGGATTGACGTATCGCGTGAACTCGTGACACACCGGTAGAATCGTTGCCTCGGCGGTTGCCCACTCCGATGTCGATTCGCGTCGTGTTCGATTACCCGGGGCGCCAGACCAGCAGCGCGATCGGCCGCTGGCTCGCGCGCGTTGTCGGCGGCGTTCTCGTGCTGTTCGGCCTGCTGGCGACGGTGGTCCTGGTCCCCACGGGACTGGTCGCGATTGGCGACGTCCTGGCGACCTTCAACCACGAGCAGCTCTTCGAACCCTCGTTTCCCCTTCGTCAGCTCGAAGCGGCCTTCGTGGCCGCGCTCGTCGTTGCGATCGCTGGACTGAAATACGGGCGGCGGCTCATTCGCGGACACCGCAGCAGCGTCCTCTTCCTCCGGCGGTTCGGGTTCGACGGGTCGATGCGCGTCGTGACCTACGCCGTCGCCAACTCGATCGGCGTCAACTGGCGACTGGTGACGCTGGACGACGAGGAGATCGCGCCGGTCGGCGTCGATACCACGTCGCGGGTGATCTTCGGTGTGGGCGAGCGGCTGGCGGCACTGGCGAAATTTGCGGGCAAGTTCGTGATGGTCGGGTTTCAATGGACCATCTCGGCCATGTGGGGTGTGGTGGCGGTCCAGGCGGCGCTGATCGCCTACAGCGGCAACTGGCGCCGGGCGATGACCGACGGCACTGTCGACCGATACGCGCACATCTTCTCGTCGGTGATGGAGCGCCGGGTGCCGTCAGAGTATTTCGCGTTGACCCTGCCCGGGGCGTTCGCGCTTCTGGCCACGGCGGCCGCGTTCCTGTTCGTCGGGCTGATCGCAGTGTTCGTCGGGCTGCTGGCGTTGCTGCCGCTCATCGGCGTCGTCGTGTTCGCGAGTTCGTCCGCGGAGGCGCTGCACAAGGCCGAAGCGGCCAAGACGGCGAGGATTACCGGGTCGAACGACATCGATCGGGCGGTTGACGACATCTCGCGGCGCGGCCACGAAACGTTCGCGCCGCGGCTGGTCGTGCTCCGCGTCGCATCCGCGGTCTGGCAACCGACCGTCAGCGCGCTGGCGGGCGCCGCCTCGGCAACGATCGTCGACATCTCGGAGCTGACCCAGAACCTGGCATGGGAGCTGGGAGAACTGGCGCGGGTGGGTGCGCTGAATCGCTGCATCTTCATCGCGGAGAACGATCGGATCGCTCCATGGACGGATGGACGCACCGACGACAGCGACCATCCGCTCCAGCCGCGTATCGCAGCGGTGATCGGTGACCGCCCAGTGCTCGCCTACACGACCGATCGGAAAGGGATGCGGCGGTTCACGCGGGCCCTGTATGGGATGCTCCTTGACGTCCGGCCGGCGCGGCGACAGTGACACCCGCGCACGTCACGGGTCCGCGCCCGCTATAGGTTTCAGAGTGCCCAGCGTTCAATCGGCAGGAGCCGCTACAATACGCGCCCGATAAATGCCTGACATTCACCGATTGCCCTCCGTCGCCGTTGTTGCTGTCCTGATGGCACTGACCGTCCGCGTCGGAGCGGGCGGTGCGATTCAGCAACCCGCATCGGTGGCGGCTCCCGTCTACCGTTTTCATCACGTGCACCTGAACTCGGTCGATCCCGACAAGGCGATCGACTTCTACGCGACCCATTTCAACGCCGTGCGCGATCGGTTCGCCGGCAACGTGCCGGCGATCCGCGCGCAGGGGAAGTGGCTGCTGTTCGACAAGGTCAAGCAACCACCTCCCTGGCCCGTCCTCTCGGCGCTGTACCACATCGGGTGGGGAGCACCCGACATGCAGGCAGCGTATAAGCGGCTGCTCGATTCAGGCGTCCGCTTCGAGACGCCGCTCACCGACATTGCGCAGGTGCTCGACGCGCCAGCCGGTCGTGCCTTCTTTGCCTACGTGGATGGGCCCGATCACGCGATGATCGAGATCAATGGCGCGAGGGACGACACGTTCCAGCACGTGCACTTCCTCAGTTCCGACCCGGTCGCGACAGGCCAGTGGTATCTGAAACACTTCGGCGCGACATCCACGAATCCCAATCCCTCGTCTGAGCCACGCACGCACAACGGCCTGCAGATTTATCCGTTCATGGGTGCCGACCTCGACGGGATCCGCTTCTACTGGTATCCGAAGGCATTCGGGCAGGGGTCGTATCCGGATGCCTGGAAAGGGCGCTCGGGCTTCGCGTCACCGCGCGGACGGGTCTTCGATCACATCGCGTTCAGTGTTGAGGGGTTGGACCGGGCTCTGGCGCAGCTCGAGGCCGGCGGCGTCACGGTGTTGCAGCGGCCGAAGCCGGCGATGAACGGGTTGTTCCGCTCGGCGTTCGTCTCCGCCCCGGACGGCGTCGAATTGGAGCTCGTCGAGACCGGCAAATAGCCATCAGTTTGCGGTCGGTGAGCGATCGATGATTGCCTTTCACGCCAACGGTCGATCACGAGTTCGAAGACCACCGCTGGGTTTCCAACAGTGCACGAACCCGCGGGCTGGCGGCGGCGTCGCGAACCTGACGGCCGCGCCCGTCCACGTCCGTCGGTGTCGCCCCACACTCGAGCAGAAAACGGATGATGCCCGCCTGCTGCTCGCGGGCCAGGGCGGATCCGCTGCCGCTTTTCCCAGTCGTCTGAACGGCCAGATGTAGCGGCGTCGAACCGCTGCGGTTGCGAAGCGTCGGATTCGCGCCGGCCGCAATCAGCGCGCGCACAGCCTGCAGGGAGCGCGTGCGAACGGCGCGGTGCAGCGGAGCGGTCCCCGACGCGTCGAGCGCGTTGGGATCGGCGCCGGCGGACGCCAGATATACGATGACGTCCGCTTGCGCGTCCGGCTGCCAGTGGTGTGCATCCGCGGCGTAGTGCAGCGGCTCGGCACCGAGTCGATTCCTGGCCCGGCAGGACGCGCCCTGTGTTACCAGCAACTCGGCGATCGGCCGCTGGAATGCCGCAGCCGCCATGTGGAGCGCCGTATCGCCGCGATAGAGGTAGTGCGCGATGGTCGGAAAGAAGAAGTCCGACGCGCGCTGCCGCTCTGCTCCCCCGGGTGACGTGGCTGTGGCGAGTGCCGGGTCGGCGTCGAGGCTGCCCGCGACCGCGTCGAGATCCCCCGCGATGACAAGCCTCACGAATCCGATGAACGTGGACATCAGGCGGTCCGGGAGAGCACAGGCATCATCAGTTGTCATCCCGCTCACGCCGCGTGTGGTCTACAATCCGCGCGAACTCATGCGGCCTACTCCTCTCATCGTCGGCGCGGCATCGTGTGTGATTCTCCTTTCGACCGCTGTGCTGCACGCCGCGGTGCAGGCTCGTACGGTCTGGGACGCGGTGTATACCGCGGAACAGGCGACGCGAGGCGAGATGCTGTATGTCGAGCGCTGTGCCCGTTGCCATGGGGAGACACTGGCGGGGATCGAGTCGGCGCCGGCACTCACCGGCACCGCCTTCTATTCGAACTGGGAAGGCGAAACGCTCGATGCGCTCTTCGAACGCCTGCGATCGTCGATGCCGCAGGACAAGCCGGGGTCGCTCACCCGTCCGCAAAACGCCGACATTCTCGCGTACATTCTCCGGGTGGGCGGTTACCCGGCCGGGACCACCGCGCTCGAAGGGCAACCCGGTGCGCTCTCAGGCATCGCCATTCGCATGTACAAACCGTGATGGATCATCAACTCGGTGACAACTCCCAACCGGTTTCGCTGGGCCAATTCCCAACCTCCCAACACACGCTGCGTGCGTTTACCGTTGGTCTTCTTGCGAGTTGGTCTTCTTGGGAGTTGGAAGTTGGGAGTTGGCAGTTCGGAATTGGCAGTTGGGAGTTGACTACCGGAGGCCCTACGCCATGACCGTAACGCTGCGGACCGGAGCGCTGCTCGCTGTCGCCGTCGCCCTGCTGATGATGTCGGGGAGCGGCATCCAGGCGCAGGCCGGCGCGAAGCAGGGCGAATGGCCTACCTACGGTGGCGATCTCGGGCACACGCGATATGCACCGCTCGACCAGATCACGGCTGCGAATTTCAGCTCGCTCGAGGTGAAGTGGCGCTTCAAGACGGACAACCTCGGCCCGCGTCCCGAGTTCAACTTCGAATCGACGCCGCTGATGGTCAAGGGCCGGCTCTACTCGACGGCCGGCACGCGGCGGTCGGTCGTTGCGCTCGATGCGGCAACCGGAGAACTGCTGTGGGTGCACGGTGAGCAGGAAGGCGCGCGCGGAGAGGCGGCGCCGCGTCAGCTGTCCGGTCGCGGCCTCGCCTACTGGACCGATGGGCGAGAAGAACGCGTTCTCTACGTCACACCGGGCTACCGCCTGGTGGCACTCGACGCGAAAAGTGGGACGCCCGTCGCCAACTTCGGCAAGGCCGGTATCGTCGACCTGAAGGAAGATCTCGACAAGCAGACGCTCGATCCCGTCAACGCCCCTGTGGGCCTGCATTCCACGCCGATTGTCGCCGGCAATCTGGTGCTGGTCGGTGCTGCATTCGAAACCGGAGCCAATCCGAAGAGTCGCCGCAACGTGCGGGGGGCAGTGCGCGCCTTTGACGTGCGGACCGGACGGCTGGTCTGGACGTTCCGCACGATCCCGCAGCCGGGCGACTTCGGCAACGAAACGTGGGAGAACGACTCCTGGGCGTACAGCGGCAACACCGGGGTGTGGGCGCAGATCTCGGTTGATGAAGAACTCGGACTGGCGTATCTGCCGGTGGAGTTGCCGACGCACGATTACTACGGCGGCGCGCGTCCCGGCAACACGCTGTTTGCTGAGAGTCTGGTGGCCGTCGATCTCAAGACTGGCGAGCGACGGTGGCACTACCAGCTCGTGCATCACGGAATCTGGGACATGGACATTCCATGCGCTCCGATTCTGGCGGACATCGTCGTCAACGGCCGCATGGTCAAGGCGGTGGCGCAGCCGACGAAACAGGCCTTCCTGTATGTCTTCGATCGGTTGACCGGTCAGCCGATCTGGCCGATCGAAGAGCGGCCGGTGCCACAGGGTGACGTGCCGGGCGAGAAGTACTCGCCGACGCAGCCGTTTCCCACCAGGCCTGCCGCCTACGATCGGCAGGGCCTCGCCGTGGACGACTTGATCGACTTCACGCCGGAACTGCGCGCCGAAGCGATCAAGGCGATCGAGAAGTACCGGATCGGGCCGGTCTTCACGCCCCCGGTCGTGAGCAATGCCGACGGACCGATCGGCACGCTGGCGATGGCGACACAGGGCGCGGCGACGAACTGGCCGGGCGGATCCTACGATCCCGAGACCCACGTCCTCTACCTCCAGTCGCAGAGTCAGGTCGCCATCCTGGGTCTCGTGCCGCCGCCCGCAGGCGCCGCGCCCGACGTCCGCTATCACCAGGGCACCGCCCTCAGCGGGGCACGCCGGACTGGCGGCTCGGGATCAGCGACCGGCGCGGCGGGCGGCAACGTCAACGCGCTCGAGATACAGGGACTGCCTCTGGTGAAGCCGCCGTATGGTCGCATCAGCGCCATCAATCTCGACACCGGCGACATTCAGTGGCAGGTCGCGCATGGAGAGACACCAGAGCGCATCGACGAACCACCCGCTGCTCAAAGGGCTGACGATTCCTCGCACCGGCCGCACGGGAAATGTCGGCACATTGGTGACGAAGACTCTCGTCATCGCCGGCGAACCCGGGTTCGGCCCGACGCCATCCGGAGCGCGCGGCTCGATGCTGCGCGCCTACGACAAGCGCACCGGTGCCGAGGTCGGCGCCGTCTACATGCCGGCGCCGCAGTCCGGCTCGCCGATGACGTACATGCTGGGCGGCAAGCAGTATCTGATCGTCGCCATCAGCGGCGGGAACTACAGCGGCGAGCTGGTGGCCTTCACCCTTCCCAATTGATCGCTGGCCGGCCGTCGTGCCGTGGCGTCGTCCTAGTGCCCGACCGAGGCGTTCTGATCCGCTTGGACGCGCCAGCGCACCAGCGCGAATCCGTATGGCGCTCCGGAAAACCGCCTTGATCCGCGCCCCTCAGCTCCGCCGCCGGGGAGGGCGGCTATGCCAAAACACTTGCCACGGTTTTCCTCCGGCCATACGGACTCGCACTGGCGCCGTGTGGCGCGGTGCCGCGGGGCACCACGCCACGGTCACAACACTAGTGCCCCGACCGAGGCGTTCTGATCCGCTTGTACGCGCCAGCGCACCAGCGCGAATCCGTATGGCGCTCCTGAACACCGCCTCGATCCGCGCCCCTCAGCTCCGCCGCCGGAGAGGGCGGCTATGCCAAAACACTTGCCACGGTTTTCCTCCGGCCATACGGACTCGCACTGGCGCCGTGTGGCGCGGTGCCGTGGGGCACCACGCCACGGTCACAACACTAGTCACCAGCGGACGATGTGCAGGCCTTTGATACGTGGAAAGCTGCGCAGGTCGCGCGTGGCGACCCGGTAGTCGAGCGAGACCGCGGTGGCGGCAATCATCAGGTCGGCATCGCCGACGCGGTGCCGGCGGCAGACAGCTCCGCGTCGAGCCGCGCGTGGACGCGTGCGACCTCGAGGTCGAACAGAATGACGGGGATGGCGTCGAGCAGATGTTCGACGAATCGCTCGGCCCGGGTCCGCGCCACGGCCCCGCGCAGGCGGTGCACGCCGTGGAGCAATTCGGAAGCGGTGATGGCGGCGATCGCGATTTCTTCTTCGCTTCGTACGCCGGTGAGGTGCGCCAAATCGAGCGTGCCGCGCTCGGCGGCGATGAGCACACTCGTGTCGATCAGCGCTCCGACGGGTTGGCGCGCACCTTCACCCGGCGGTGGCGCTTCGTCTCGCGCTCGAGCGTCGTCAGGTACGCGCGGTCGGCGCGGGAAGCGCGACGACGAGCGATTTCAACGCCGCGAACGTGAATGACGCTCCGACGAGCGGAGTGATCTGCGCCACTGCCTTGCCACCGCGTTCAATGACGATGGTCGCGCGCTCCTCGCGCACGCGGTCCACCAGCCGTCCGAAGCTCTTGGCCGCCTCGGTCGCTGCCACGGCCACACGGCGGCCGCGTCGCTTGTGCGTTCCGAAACTGCTCATAATCCGTCTTATCCGTATTTTCACTGTCTGCGGCTACCATCGGTCTCGTCGACGAAGACTGGCGTGTGTGAAGCCGCGGATGCACGGGCCTCATTGTCTCAGCGCCACCACCACTCCGTCCCGGATCGGTATCACCGACGTGGTCCAACGTGGGCTGGTGGTGAGAAGACGGGTGAGCTCGCGGACGCCCTGCGTGTCGGCTGACGAATCGGCACTGTCGAAGACGCGGCCGCTCCACAGCATGTTGTCGACGATGAGTACGCCGCCAGGCCGCAGCTTCGCCTCGATGACCGGCAAAGACGCGGGGTAGGCGTGTTTGTCGATGTCGTTGAAGATGAGATCGAACGGTCCATCCTGCGCCCGGAGGGCCTCGATGGCTTCGCCGACGTGATACTGGATGAGGTCGTCGAAGCCGAGGGCACCCAGTTCGGCGCGAGCCTTTCGGGAAAGCGTCTCATCCCAGACGACGTGGTGGACGACGCCGCCGCCGTTGTCGGCTACCGCGCGGGCGAAGAAGGCGGTCGAGTAGCCGAATCCCGAGCCCATCTCGAAGACGCGGCGCGCACCGATCATGCGGGCGAGTTGGTAGCAGAGATGCCCGACGACCGGCCCGATGATCGGGAAGTCGTGCTCGCGTGCGTAGGCTTCCATGGCCTGGAGTCCCGGCGGACGCGACGGCACCAGGCTATCCAGGTAATTCCCGACCTCGTTGGCGATGAGCGTAGGCATGCCAGCCATCGTACGCCGATCGTGATGAAAGGACGAAGGGCGGCGCCCATTCCTGACATGTAGGCCGGGATCCGCGAAGCGGTCCCGGCGACAGGATCCGCGAAGCGGTCCCGGCGAACGGGATCCGCGAAGCGGTCCCGTCGCCTTCGCAGGTCAGGGGCGGCTGCGTGCCGCGCCCGGCCGCGTCGTGCGTGTCCTCGCCGTGGTGAGTGCCTGCTTCAGCTCCGCCTCGCACGCAACCAGCTGCTGCTCCGCTTCCGCGCGTTGACGCTTGCCGTCATCCGCAATGCGCAGGGCATCGTCAATGGTGGCGATCAGCGCGTCGTTAGCCTTCTTTACGGCGGCGATGTCGACGATGCCTCGTTCGACCTGCGTGCGGATCGTCTGAGTGGAGCTCCGCAGCGCTTCTGCGTTGGCGGTCAGCAGCTCGTTGGTGAGGTCGGTCGCCTTCTGAAGCGTCTCGCCGGCTTCTTCCGACCGCGCGATGGTGACCGCGAGGGCCAGCTGCTGGCGCCACAACGGAATGGTGTTGGCCATGGTCGATTCGATTTTCGACACCAGGGCCTTGTCGTTCTGCTGGACGATGCGGATCGAGGGCAGGCTCTGCAGCGTGACCTGACGCGTCAGCTTCAGGTCGTGCACGCGCCGTTCGAAATCGTCGCGCCGCGCGCGCAGGTCGGCCAGCGCCTGCGTTTTGATCATGTCGTCCCCGGCCGCCGCTTCACGCGCGAGCGCCGGAATGACGTCTGTATCCAGCCGCCGCAGGTACTCCGCGCCTGCCGCAATGTAGATCTCGAGGCGATGGAAGTAGCCCAGCGTCCGATCGAACAGGCGATCGAGCATACCGACGTCCTTCATCAGCGTGTCGGTGTGCGCATCCAACCGGTTGCTGATGGCGTCGACCTGGCGGCGCACCTGCTCGTACTGCTGCAGGACGCGCATGATCGGCCGGGCGCGGCCAAACAGGCGGCCGACCAGGCCGGGCTTGTGCTCTGGTGCGAGGTCCTGAACCGGCAGGCCGCGCAGCGTCGTCAGCATCTCGTTCAACGCCTCGCCGGCGGCTCCAGTCTGCTTATTGCGAACACCCTCGAGCATTTCGTCGGCAACCCCGGTGACCTCTTCCTGCGCCGAGGTGCCGAAGAACAGGACCGAGTTGGCGTCCTGGATGTTCAACTCGGCGAGAACGCGTTCGATGTCGGCGCGCCGCTCGGGAGGGGCGGCGTCGTAGGTAACCACCTGCGAGCCGGGTGCGGGGAGCGCCGGCACCGGCAGTGGTTCTGGTGCGTCCGGCCTGGGTTGATCGGTCATCGTCGTGTCTCCTGCGGTTGGGCGTCGAGATCGCGCTTCAGACGCGCGTTCAGTACCTCGATGTCCACGTCCAGCGCCGTCACGTCATGCTCCAGGAGCCGGCGCCGCTGATCGCTGAACGTGGTTTCCATGTCGATGAGCAGCTGACGGAAGTTCTGGTCGAGCGAGGCATCATGCACCTGGCGGTGCGTGGTGGCGTAGTCGGTGGTGATGCGTTCGGCGCTGTCGAGATAAAGATTCAAGAAGCGCCTTGCGCGCGCCGCGTCGCGCGGGTCGCGCTCGATCTGCACCAGGATGCCGTCACCAATGGTGATGATGCGGTCGAGCCGATCGCAGAACTCGCGAACGGTGATGCCGCGCGCGGCCGCCTGGATGCGGCGGAGCCGCTGATAGGCTTCTTCGAGCTGCCGTGTGACCGCTGTAGAGTCGAAGCCGTCCGCGGCGGCGACCGCGAATCGGCGGGGCCGCACATCGCGTCCGTAAAAGCCAAAGTGGCCTGCCGCGCCGATGGCGCCGAAGATGGCGGCAGCCACAGGCGGTTGTCCTCCCGCCGTTGCGGCCGCGGCGCTACCGATTGCCGTCAGGAACGCACCGACGAGCTTCGCCGGAAACCTCGGAAGGCTGACGCGCTGACCGCAGAGATACTGTGCTTCGGCGGCAAGGCCGCGCCAGGTAGCCGCACCCGCAGTCCAGAAGCAGGCGAGCGCGCCAGTTGTCAGCGCGAGTCGCGTACCGTCGGCGCCGATGACCGCCGCGACAATGGCGAACAGAAGCGGGAAGGGAAGGACGAAGAGCGCGATCGTCCTGGCGAGCGACACCGGAGCCCACCAGCGCTGGGCGGCAAGGTTGGTGCGCCGGTCCGGTGGCCGTGCGGACGCTTCTGCGGGGATCCGGCTCACCGCGGACGTGCCTCGTGGGACCCTGGCTGCAGTTGCGGCGCGTCACCGTGCGAGGTCCGCGGGAACAGGGCCTGGCAACTCGACGCGCCGATCGCGAATGTCAGTAGGCTCAGTCCCAGTAGTCGTAGTAGCAGCCTGCCCACGCTTCAGTGTACCGGTTCCTGAGGTGCCCGGACGGATGCGCACCTCGGCTTCAATTACGACAGCGAACCGCCGATGTTCAATACTGAGCCCGCCGCTGTTCAGTCGATTGTCGCCCTCACCCTCTCGACAACTCGAAGACGTGATACCCCCATGGTGCGAGGTCGAGGTACAGGCCTTTCGATGACAGCTCGCGCGCATCGCGATCATAGGCCGCCGAGCTCATAAGATCGGTGAGCCGAACCGTGGACGCGGTCCATCCGGCCATCGGGACGCGCACGTAACACTGGCTCTGATTCGGCGCGTAGTTGACGATGACGAGGCGGCGGGCACCGTCGGCGGTGGTCCAAAGCGCCGCGATGAAACAGTCCCACGTCCAGTTGTCGTCCCACGCGGCAGTGCTTTCGAGCAGCTGCCAGTTGCCGTCGCGGAACGAGGGGTCGCGAAGGGCGGCCAGCAGCCGCTCGTAGAACCGACGCATCGCTTCGTCGATCGGCTCGTGGGGGGCGCGAACCAGGTGAGGTGACAGCCGCTTGACGCGGCTTTCGAACTGACCCTGATGAAAGAATCGCAGTCCTGGCGAGAGATAGGTCACGATGGCCGCGGCGCGGTGCACCGCGGGTTCGAACGTGGCTGCTGCCCGCGGCTCGTCGTGGTTCTCGAGAAAGCGGGCGAGGTGCTGCTGGTAGTCGAGACCGGCGTGCAGGTGTTCGCGGACGGGGCGGGCGTGGCGATCGCGCAGGCGATCATAAAGCCGCTTGTCGTAGGCGTAGTCGAACCCCTGCTGCAGCATCGTCCATTCGAGGTCCCAATACACTTCGGCCATGAAGCAGAATCCTGGTGCGCGTTCGCGGACGCGGCGTATCGCTTCGGGCCAGAACAACGGCGCGCGGCGTCCCCACGTGCGCTCGAAGACGTCCGGCAGCACCAGCATCGCCATGTCGCAGCGCACGCCATCGCAGCGCTCGGCGATGCGGAGCAGTTCGCCGGTCATCGCCTCCTGCGCGACGGGATTGCTGTAATCGAGCTGCAGCGTGTCGGGCCAACCGGCGAAGTAGGGGTCGCGGCCCAGCGCCAGGATCGCGTGGTCGGGCCCGGCGACACGCGTGTAGTTCTGGGGGGCGCGGGCCAGGTCGTCCTCGCTGCCGGCCACGAAGTAGTCGCGATGCTCATCGTACCCACGGGTGATCCGGCGCCATGTGATTCGGGACGAAGTCGAGCATCAGCCGGAGTCCGCGGCGGCGCAGCCGCTCGCGCACTCGCGCCAGCGCACCATCCCCGCCGAGCGCCTGGTGCACGGTGTAACCGGTGATCGCGAACCCTGAACCGGCGATGTCCTCCTCGCGTAGATCCGACAACGTGTGTTCGAACTCGTGGCGCCATTCCGGATTTGATCGCGAGACCGCCTGCGCGGCCGCGCCGGTCTGCCATACGCTGAGCAGCCAGATCCAGTCGAAGCCCATGGCGGCGAGCCGATCGAGTTCGGCGTCCGGAATGTCGTCCAGCGTGGCGGGCCGGCCGAGCGCGCCCGACAGGTCGGTCAGCCAGGCGCGCGTGTTGATCTGGTAGAGGGAGAGGTTCGGCATCGTGCCACACGTTCATTCGTCGCTGCCACGGCCGGCTATGCGGTTCTGGCGAATCGCGGTGAGTCGGTAAGCTGGCCCGCTCGACCATGACTGCCGCTGGCGTCAACCCGATTCCGAGCGTTCAGCGTTATGCGGAGATCGACCTGCTCCGCGGCTTCGGCGTGCTCGGGATCCTGGCAATCAACATCGAGCTGTTTTCGATGCCGTTCGCGCTGTCAGTCAACCCGATGGCGCTGGGCGATCGAGGAAGGGTTGACTTCGCCATCTCGGTAGCAAGCCACCTGTTCTTCGATCAGAAGTTCATGACGATCTTTTCGCTGCTGTTCGGCGCAGGCATGCTGATCATGACGTCTCGTGCCGAAAGTCGCAGTGGTCGATCCGCGGCGCTGCACTATCGCCGCATGGCGTGGCTGCTCGTGTGCGGACTGGTGCATGCATACCTGATTCGGTACGGCGATATTCTCGTCCTCTACGCGGTGTGTGGATTCCTCGTGTATCCGTTGCGACGCCGCGAGCCGCTGACCTTGCTGCTGCTCGGCGTGCTGGCGTTGTCAGTGGGAGCCGCGCTGGGGATTGCTGCCGGCCTTGCCGTCTCCGCCGCACCGCCGGAGGCACAACGGGAGATCGTCGGCTTCTGGGCGCCCGCACCCGCGATCGTGCAGGAGGAGATGCGCCGCCTTTCAGGGTGGATGGCTGGCGCAGATGCCGATGCGTGTCGCCTACTCGCTGGATTTCCACACGTCGGACTTGTGGACGTGGGGGATCTGGCGGGCCGGCGGCCTCATGCTCATCGGCATGGCCTTCTGCAAGTGGCGTGTCGCGACCGGCGAGCGCCCGCGCCGCTTGTATGTCGCGATGGCCGCTGGCCGCGTTCCTGATCGGACTTCCGAGTCGTGGCGCTGGGCGTATGGCAGATGCACGCGTGGCAGTGGGAACCTGTGCGGTCGTACTTCTTCGGGACGCAGTTCAACTACTGGGGCAGCCTGCCGGTGTCGTGTGGTGGATGGTGTCTTCCTGCTCGCCGCACAAGACCGCGCGCTCCGCCGCCTGCAACGGCGAGTGATCGCGGTCGGCCGAATGGCGTTCAGTAGTTACATCCTGACCTCACTGGTCTGCACCTTCGTCTTCTACGGCCACGGCCTCGGCCGTTCGCCACGGTGGGACGACCGGGCCAGTTGCTGGTCATGCTGGCGGTGTGGATCGTCGTGCTCAGCGTCGCCCCGCTCTGGCTCAGACCGGTTCCAATTCGGGCCGCTGGAGTGGCTCTGGCGCTCGTTGACGTACGGCGAGCGGCAACCCATGCGGCGGGCGAACGCCCCCGCGATCCTAGTACACCGTAGCTGCCGAGCCTGCTTCGCGAGGCCCGGCCTCCGAGCGACGAGCGACGAGCTGCCGGCCACCAGCTACCGGCCGCCAGCCACCAGCTACCGGCCACCAGCCACCAGCTACCAGCTACCAGCTACCAGCTACCAGCTACCGTTGTAGTATCTACGCGCGCGGCGGCCGTGCCGGCACCGGCGCACCTCGATCGGAGGATCGCTATGGCCTCGGATATCTTCGCGAAGCTTGGAGACATCAAGGGTGAGTCGATCGACGACAAGCACAAGGACGAGGTGGAGGTGCTGTCATGGTCCTGGGGCGTCTCGACTGGCACGTCTGGGGCGCAAGGGTCGGGAGGCGGCGAGGGCAAGGCGAGCTTCACCGATTTCAACTTCACCCATCGCGTCGATAAGGCGTCGCCCGTGCTCTTCAAGATGTGCGCGACTGGCGAGCACATCAAGGAGGCGACGATCACGGCACGCAAGGCCGGCAAGGGGCAGCAGGAGTTCCTGATCATCAAGATGAGCGATGTCATCGTGACCAGCGTCCAGTCGGGCGGTGGGGGGAATGACGGGTCCACCGCAGAGAGCGTCGGGCTCAGATTTGCCAAGGTCGATCTGGAATACAAGCCACAGAGGCCGGATGGGGCGTTGGACGCATCACTCCATTTCAAGTACGACCTGAAGGGCCTCAAGGAGGGGTGATCGACCTTCTTCGCTGTCGGACGCGGTTCACCGCAGGCGTGCGTGGGGACCTGGGATGGAGCAACCGCCGGCCACCGAATCGGCCATCACGCTGGACGAAGCCATTGCGCTCGCGATCCGCCTGCAGCAGCGGGAGGAGTGGGTGGCGGCCCACACCATCTATCGCACGATTCTCGACGTCGTCCCCGATCACCCCGACGCCGTGCATTACTCCGGCGTCCTCGCCCACCAGGAAGGTCACAGCGACGAAGCGCTCCGGCTGATCGAGAAGAGCCTGGTGCTCGCACCCGATCGCGCCGACTGGTACAGCAACCTGGCCATCGTGCTGCGCGATCTGCTCCGGCTGGATGACGCGGTGACGGCGTGCCGGCGCGCGATCGCGATCGATCCGGATCACGCCAACGCGCACAGCAACCTGGGCGTCCTGCTGAAGACACAGGGACGCGTCGCCGAAGCGGAAGCGGCGTATCGCGCGGCCATCCTCGCGAATCCCGCTCATACCGACGCCTACACGAACCTGGGTATCCTCCTCAACAGCCAGAACCGGACCTCCGAAGCCGTCGCCTGTTTCTGCCGGGTGATCACCCTGCGGCCGAAACACCCGGACGCGCGGCGGCTGCTGGCGCTGGCGCACTGTACGCTCGGCGAGATCGACCAGGCCGTCGCCATCCTCGACGAATGGCTCCGGGAGGAGCCGGGCCATCCGATCGCGCGGCACCTGCTCGCCGCGTGTTCGGGTCGTGACGTGCCGTCTCGCGCCTCAGACGCATTCATCGAGACGACGTTCGACACTTTCGCCGGCAGCTTCGACGCCAAGCTGGCGAAGCTGCAGTACCGGGCGCCGGCGCTCGTCGCCGCGATGCTGGACGAACCCGCGGCCGGGCCGCCAGCGTCTTTGGATATGCTCGATGCCGGATGCGGAACCGGCTTGTGCGGACCGCTGATCGCGTCCCGCGCCCGTCGGCTGGTCGGTGTCGATCTCTCCGGCCGCATGCTGGCGCAGGCCGCGGCCCGGCAGGTCTACGACGAGCTCGTCAAAGTCGAGATGACGGCCTACCTGCGCGGGTGCCAGGCGGCGTTCGATGTGATCGTGTCGGCTGACGCGCTCGTGTACTTCGGCTCACTCGTGGATGTCGTCGCGGCGGCGGCCAATGCCCTTCGTGCCGGCGGGCGGTTCATCTTCACCGTGGAGGAACTCGCTGACGCCGCAGCGGGAGCGGAGTTTGTCCTTAGTCCACACGGACGCTACAGCCATACACGGCGATATCTCGAGCGCGTTCTTACCAGCGCAGGTCTCCGCTCGGAGATCGTCGCTGCCGAACTGCGCCTCGAAGCCGGCAGTCCCGTGCCTGGACTGGTCGTGCGGGCGACGAAACCCGACCAGTGATTCGCATGGCACGCAGCGCGCGCTTTGAGCGTATTCCGTTTCGATTCAGGCACCCTGCGCGCGACTCGCGTCCGCTTCGTCCTTCAAAAGAGGTCGCCCTCCTCACCCAGCAATGCCCGGCGGACGAGCGGTATCGGCAACGGGCCGAGCGCGATGAAGGCGTCGTGAAACTTCTGTAACGTGTACGCCGATCCGAGCTGGCGATGATAGTCCTCGCGCAATTTCAGAATCGCCAGCTTGCCCATCGTGTAGTAGCCGTACAACGCGTCGGACGTGCCTCGCTTCGTCTCGGATACGGCGATCGGCCGCGGCTGGTGCCCGGACGTCTCGAACAGAGTGATCGCCTCGTCCATCGACATGCCTTGGGTGTGGAGCTTGATGCCGACAATGAACCGGACATCTCGCAGCAGGGCATCCTGCAGCTGGGCCACTCGGTACTTCGAATCCCCGTCGTGAAATCCCTCATCGAGCATCATCTGCTCGGCGTAGTGAGCCCACCCTTCGGCGTTGCTGGCCGTGCCGAACACCCTCCGCACGTCGGAGGGGAACTGGCGAGCGTACAGGAACTGGAGATAGTGGCCCGGATACACCTCGTGCACGGAGACGTTCGTGATCGCCGGGTAATACCACGACCGCATGAAGTCGGCCTGCTCCGACCGCTTCCACCGCGGGTCTGGAAGGGTCATGTAATAGAAGCTGGGGAGCTTCGCGGGTTCGAACGGTCCCGGAATGTCCATCGAGGCCGACGTTGTCGATCGCCGGAACGGCGGCGTCTCCTTGACTGTCGCGGGCTCCGACGGCGGGATCGTGGCGATATGGCGATCGACGATGAACTGACGCAGGGAGTCGAGCTCCGTCTGTGTCGTTTCCAGGAGCTTGCCTGCCGGCGGATGCTGCTGTTGCAGCGAGGCGAGCACTGCATCCGCTGATCGCGCGGGATCGATCGCTTTGGCTGCAGCTTGAAACGCGGCTTCGTTTCTCTGCATGTCCTGCTCGGCGAGGCTGAGCAGCCGAGCGAGCGGCACCTCGATCATCTCGTTGGCGGCGAGCGCTTTCGCGTACGTGTCGGCTCCCCAGGCGAAGCTGCCGTTCGACCGGGGCAACAAATCCAGCTGCAGAAATGTTTTGTAGTGTTCCAGCGCCTGGATGACGTTGGCGTTCGCCGTCTTGAACTCGGCAAGCAGGGTAGCGTCGCCGACGTCTGCGAACGCCGCCGGGAGATCGGTTTTGAAAAACGCGATATTGCCGTCGATTTGTTCGATCGCGACCTCGGTGGAGATCCGCGGCGGGTTGTCGAGATTCCTCCTGGCTTCCGCAAGCGCGGCCGGGATCTGCCGCTCGCGGGTGATGAGCGAGCGCAAACGGTCGGCGGCGGGCGCATACGGCCGTTTCATCACGACATGCGCTGCGCGTGTGATGCCGCTGCTGTAGAGATCCGGGTCCTTACGCCAGGGCTGTACCACATCGAGCATCAACACTTGCGCGTCGAGCGTACGCAGCAGCTGTTCGCGATCGAGTTGATCGGAGAGCGGCAGCGACTTCTGACCGATGGCCGCCACCGACTGGCGGAACGATTTCAGCGCTGCCGAGTGCGACTGTATCGCCGATTGGGACAGGTCTTCGATGCGATCGTCGTAATCGTGGATCCCGAGATCGGTGGCGTCGCTTGGGTTACGCCGGAAGTAGTCCTGGAGTACCTGCTCGGCGACGGCGGAGAACGCCGTTTCCGACTCGTTCGTCGTCGCCACGGCGGGACGCCGGCACGACGCGAGAGTCGACAGGGAAATCGCCAGCGCGATGGCAATAGCGATTCTCCGGCAACGCATGTGCCAGCTGCCTCTCGCGCGGCGCGCTACGGCAGCTGCGCCTTGAACGCGACGCTCGCCATCGTCTTTGCCCACGCGATCGCGATGCGTCCGCTGTCCGGGGTCACGTCGAGGAATGCCCAGGTGAGCTGCTCGACGCTGAACGGGATGGATTCGACCTTCATGGGCACGCGCGCGACGTCCTTGTCCGGCGTGTAGCCGTACGCGCCCCATAACGCTGTCTTGTCGTTCTGGTCGAAGCGCGGCTGCGCCGGCCAGCTCGAGACGATCAGCGTCCAGTCTTGCGGGCTCTTCACGTCGATGAACAGGCTGTATTCGCCAGCCGGCACTTTCTTGTCGCCGAACGTGAGCGTCGCCTCGGTGGTGAGTCGCGTCGACACATTGGCACCGGCACGCCACACCGGCGGCGGTCCGAAGTTACCGAGCGGAAGATCGACCAGCGGCTTGCCGTAGTTCGCGCCGGAGCCGAACACGTCGCGCCCTCGCAGCGCCGGCCGCCCGTAGGTGATCTCCAGCCACTTGCCGTCGACGTACCGTTCCTGGCCGACCGCGAACGTCGGACGATCGCCCTTGGTCCAGCGGCCGAGAACCTGCGCCTGTGTCGATCCGGGTGGGCTCAGCGGTCTGTTCGCGGGCGGCGCCTGCGCACCAACGGCGACACTGCATGCGATCAGCATGCTGATCCCTGCGATGACTCTCTGCAACATCGTCCGCAAACCTCCTCGTAACCTCGTGAATGGGCGTTGATCTTACGCCAGGCCTGCGTTGCGGATCGGCGCCCCGACAGGCCCCTGTGGCTAGGATTCCGGCCGAGTCGGGGGCCAGATGCCCACGGAGAGAACTCCCCGAGACCATGAGGACCGTGCGGCATATGCTGATCGGCACCCATGTACAGGTACGACTACGTGCTTCGGCTGATCGAGCGGCTCGGCCAGGTGCTCAGGACACTGCGTGATCGACTGTTGCAGCGCGAGTTGTCGAACGACGATCTGCGTGCGGAAATCCAGGAGATCGCCCGCGAGGCGGGTCTGGACCTGGCGGTTGCGCGACGGCTGGATCCCGCCACGCTCGCGACGTGGCTGGCGCCCGTCCCCGATCGCGTGGACGCCGATCGAGTCTGGCTGATGGCCGAACTGCTCTACGTGGAGGCGATCGCCGCGCGCGCCGCGGGCGACGAGCGGCAGGCCGCGAGCGACCTGCAGCGCGCCCTCGCGTTGTTCAGCCGGATCTCTCCGTCGTGGCGGCCGGGCGCCGACCTTACGTCCGCGGGCGAGCGTGTCGCGGAGCTGCACGGCCTCATGCAGGTTGGCCCTCGCGACAGCACGGAGGCCCAGCGGGATTGACGATCGCGTCTCAGCGACGAGGCTTTTGCTCCTCGCCGACGCGCCTCAGCGCATTCTGAACCGCATCACGAAGCGAGCCGGAGCTGCGACTCTTCGCCATCTCGCCTTCGAGCGCGCGCAACTCGGTGACCGCCTCATCGGTGTGTCCAGCCCTGGCATGCAGCAACGCCACGTAGTAACGAATCGTTTTCAGGCGCCCTTCGTCATGGGCTGCGTAATCCGCGAATGCCCACTGCAACGTGCTGATATGGTCGTCCGGCGGCAGTGCATCGAGCAGATTGGCACGGTCGGCTTCGTGTGACGGCGACAGCGCGAAGTAGTACGGCGCCCACAGCGCCTGGGCCTGTCGCGTGTCGAGGTGTTCGCCGCCCACTCGCATCGCGTTGGCGAGCCGCACCCGTTCAGTGACGGCCGCCGGGTTGCTGTCGGCGTTGGTGTAGGCCGCCCATTGAAGGGTCCGAACCGCATCGAGCGCCCGGCCGGCGGCGACGGCAGTGTCGAACAACTTCACCGCGGCAGGCACCGCCTCTGGGTCCTGGAACAGCGTCCAGTGTGCCAGCATCGCGTTCGCGAACGGGTTCTTCGGATCGATCGACAGTGCTTCGCGGTACGCGTCAGAGGGATTCAGGCGGCGGTCGCCGTCGCGCCAGAGCAGGAAGGTGGCCCAGCCCGTGTGCGCCAGGAGATCCGCGCGCCGCGGTCCGGTTTCAGTGGGGAGCGCGGCGTCGACAATGGCCAGGGCTGGCTTGATGGCATCGCCGAATGACGACTTGTCGTTCTCCACGCGAACGTTCCGGATCCATTCCATCGCGACGTCTTCCTGCGCCTCGCGCGCCGGGACCGACGCGGGAGCCAGCGCTCGGGCTCTCGCCAGCGTCGCGAGCGCGTCCTCATACTGGTTGCGCCGGCGCTGGGCCGCCGCAGTGGCGAGCAGGTCAGTAACCTGAGGCTGGGTGGCTGTGGTGTCTGACGTGACTGCCTGGTGATCCGGGCTCGACGTGGCTCTGTGTGTGGCCCAATAGGCAAGTCCGAGCGCCAGGACCGCCGCAACTGCTGCCGCAGGCCACCATTTCCGGACGAATGATCGGTGGACCGGCGCGCCGAATCCGATCATCGGCGCGAGCCGGTCGCACAACCGGTTCGCATCGTCGTGGAATTCGTCGTTGTCGATCGTGACCGCCTGTCGCGTGGCGAGCGCCGCGAGCGAGGGCGGCAGGTCCTGTGCTGACGGCATCCGGGCGCCCTGCACGAGGACCGGGACGACCGGGATGGTGCGGCCAAGCGACGCTTCCACTTCGAGACGAACGAAATCGGACGGCAGGTCGAGCCGTCTGACGCCGTCGGCGCCACTGACCGATGTCCATCGCGGCCCGATGACGATGAGCACGGCGGCGGTTTGTTCGAGCGAGGTGTGAAGGGCCCGGACGAAGTCGGTGCCCGGGTCGATGGTGTCGACGTCGAGGAAGACGCGGTCCTTGCCGAAGCGAGCGCTCAGATGATCGGCCAGCCGGCCCGCATCGGCGGCAGCGTCTTCTCTCCGGTAGCTGATGAAGATTCGCGGTGGCATGACAGGCGCCGTGGTGACTTGTTGAACGCGAGGCGCGTGAACAAGGTGAGGCGCAGACGCGAGCTCCCGCCGCGGCCGTTCTACGCGGGGCCGCCTGGATCGTCGCCCGACGGACCGTAGATCGACGGCACCTTGGCGCCCATCGGTCTCAGATAGGTCGACAACTGCCCGCGATGATGCACCGCGTCGAACAGAAATCCAAACAGCATGTCGCCCAGGGTTGCCTCCCACATCGGCTTGCCGTCCATCAGCATCCGGGCCTTGCTCTCCCACTTGGCGTCATCGAGCGTCGCCAGTCGCGCCTGTAATTCTTCCGCATGCTTCTCGTACGCGGCGATCGACTCGGTTACGCCGGGGGAGGGTCGATAGACGTAGTTCACCTCGCCCGAATCGATCAGCGTACAGGCATCCTCGAGCTCGGCCGCCAGCAGCCACATCAGGTCTCCGGCATTCGTGGAACGCGGGTGCGGCGTGTAGCCGTTCTGGTCAGGCGGGACAGCTCGCATGACCTTGAGGAACGTTGGCTTCTCGTTTTCGAAGCACTGCTTGTAGAACTCGCGGACATTCTTCACGTCGGCCTCCAGTGCATTCGGGGGGAACCGGGATTGTAGCGCGGCTTCGTAATCGGACCGGTGAGCAGGCCGATTGACGATTGACCAATTTGAAGGTTGACCAATCGGATTGAACGACTGAAATCGGCCGAATCAATCTTTCGATGTTCAAATTGGTCAATCGTCAATTGCTCTGATCGCCACGCGTGTTAGCATCCGCCGCATTATGCGCACGTGGCTTTCGGGAGCAGCGGTTCTGACCGGTCTGATCCTGGTTACGGTTGCCGGGTTCGTCGCCACAGCCGCGCCGGCGGTCGACGATCGACAGCTCCGCGACGCGAACGCCGACCAGGCGAACTGGCTGATGTACGGCCGGACCTACAACGAACAGCGCTTCAGTCCGTTGCAGCAGATCAACGAGAACACCGTCGGCCGGCTTGGTCTGGCCTGGAGCCGGGACCTGCCGACTACCCGCGGCGTCGAAGCCACGCCCGTGATCGTCGATGGCGTGATGTACACGACGAGCACGTGGAGCGTCGTCTATGCCCTCAACGCGCGGACGGGCGAGCAGGTGTGGACGTTCGACCCGAAGGCGGACCGGACACGCGCACGTACCATTTGCTGCGATGCCGTCAATCGAGGCGTTGCGTTCTACGACGGCAAGGTCTACGTCGGCGTCACCGACGGACGACTGATTGCGCTCAACAGCGCCAACGGCGCGGTGGTCTGGGAGGCCAACACGATCGATCCGAAGCAAGGCTACTCGATTACCGGTGCCCCGCGCATCGCCAACGGCCTGGTGATCATCGGCAACGGCGGCGCCGAGCACGACGTGCGCGGCTACGTGTCGGCGTACGACGCGAAGACGGGGAAGATGCGCTGGCGGACATACACGGTGCCCGGGAACCCGGCTGCCGGATTCGAGTCCGACGCGATGCGGCGCGCCGCGGCCACGTGGAAAGGGGAGTGGTGGAAAGGCGGCGGCGGTGGCACCCCGTGGGACGCGATCGTGTACGACCCGGAACTGCAGCTCGTCTTCGTCGGCACCGGCAATGCGGATCCGTGGTATCGGGAATTGCGCGGCGGCCGGTCGGACAACCTGTATGGCTGTTCGATTCTGGCGCTGCGAGCCGACACCGGCGAACAGGTGTGGCATTTCCAGCTGGTGCCGGGTGACCAATGGGATTACGACGCGACGCAACCGTTGATGCTGGCGGACCTGCCGATTGGCGGCCGCTCGCGCAAGGTCATCATGCAGGCAGCGAAGAATGCATTCTTCTACGTGCTCGATCGCAGCACCGGTGAATTCCTGTCGGCGACGCCGTACGCGCAGATGACGTGGGCGACAGGCGTCGATCCGAAGACGGGACGTCCGATCGAGGCGCCATCTGCATACGACGGCATGAACGCGGTGATCGTCTCGCCGGGACCTGGCGGCGCCCACAACTGGAATCCGATGGCGTTCCATCCCGGCACCGGCCTCGTCTACCTGCCCGTCAAGGATGGCTCTCAGTTCTTGCACGTGCCTGATGCCGAATGGCGGCCGGGGATCATGACCTTCAACATCGGGCTCAAATCGGGATACAGCGGTCCGCTCTTGCAGAAATTCCTCTCCGCGCCGCCGGCGAAGGGCCGGCTGGTGGCGTGGAACCCGGTGGAGAAACGAGCCGCGTGGAAGGTCGATTTTCCGGTCGTCGAGAGCGGTGGCGTGCTGGCCACGGCCGGTGACCTCGTGATGCAGGGTCGCAGCGACGGCATCGTCGCTGCCTACCGCGCGACCGACGGGAAGCAGCTCTGGCAGTTCGATGCTGGGACCGGTGTGGTCGCGCCCCCGGTCACGTATCTCGCTGGCGGCGTGCAGTACGTGACCGTGATGGTGGGATGGGGCGGGGCAACCGGCCTGATCAACGCGCCCGGTCAGGGACCAATCAAGCCCGGGTTCGGACGGATCGTGACGTTCGCCCTCGACGGCAAGGCGGCGCTGCGCGTCCAGCCCTACGGCCACGCGACTCCTCCCTCGCCGCCGCTCGCCGTGACGGTTTCCCCCGACACCGTGAAACAGGGTGGCGAGCTGTACGACCGGCACTGCATGATTTGCCACGGCCTCAACGCCGTGGCCGGTCCGATACCTGATCTCCGGTACGCATCGGCGCAGACGCACACGCAGTTCGAGCAGATTGTGCGCGGCGGCACGCGCGCGTCACTTGGGATGCCGGCGTTTGCTGATCTGCTGAGCGGCGACCAGGTGAAGGCGATCCAGCAGTACGTCCTGTCGCGTGCGCACGAGTCTGCCACCGCGCGCCGCAACAGTGTCTTGAATTGACGAATTGACGAATCTACGAGTTGACGAATTGATTTGGGAATTGAGCGTCGGTTCCGTTCCTCCCAATTCGTCAATCCGTCAATTTGTCGATTCGTAAATCTCTTTGCGTGTGCGGCGGACCTTGTCAGGTCCGCCGAATCGTCCCGCCGGTAAAGCCGCCTGCATCGTAGGAAGGACCGTAGATCGAGGGGACCCTCGCACCCATCGGACGCAGATATGTGGAGAGTTGTCCGCGATGATGGATCGTGTGGTTCAGGATCAGCTGCAGCAGCCCGATTGCCGGAAACGTTCGCAGGCCGTAGAAGTCGATCGGCCGTAACAACTCGTCACCCGTCGTGTGCTCCAGCCGTTTCATCGCCGGTTCGAACCGTTCGGTGTACCACGCCAGGACGTCCGAGGTCTGCTGCACCCCTGAGGGCACCGTTGCCAATTCGTGCGGAAACACTCCAGCCGCAATGGCGTCCAGGTACTTGATTTCCGCCGACACGATGTGCCACGCGAGATCGAAGGCGCTGCGCGAGTCGGCGTGCGGTCGGTACTCAGCCCGCTCCGGCGGGAGTGCAGCGATCACAGCTGTGGTCATCCGATGCTCGGCCTGCAGCGCCGGCAGGCCGAGCGTGTGCAGCATGAAGGCTGCCTGATCAGCAGACAGTGCGGTCATTCGCGAAGCATACCGTAGCCATTCGGACTGGCTACCCGACACATGCGATGGGATGCCTGACACACGGGGACCATCTACTCACGCCACGACACGTCCTTCAGGCGTCTCGTCGCGCGCGTCATCGGACGAGGGCAGGAAGCCGCCCGACTGGTGAGTCCACAGTGCGGAGTAGATGCCACCCATTGCCAGCAGTTGATCGTGCGACCCCTGCTCGGCGATCCGGCCCCGCTCGAGAATCACCAGCGTGTCCATCCGGCGCACCGTCGAGAGGCGATGCGCGATGACGATGGCGGTACGGTTCGCCATCAAGGTCCAGAGCGCCTCCTGAATCAGCAGCTCGCTTTCGGAGTCGAGCGAGCTGGTGGCTTCGTCGAGCACGAGGATCGGCGCGTCCTTGAGGATGGCGCGTGCGATCGCGATCCGTTGACGCTGGCCGCCCGAGAGCTTCACGCCACGTTCGCCGACGAGCGTCGCATATCCGTTCGGCAGCGCGTCGATGAATTCGGCCGCCGACGCCATTCGCGCCGCCTCGCGAACCGCCGCGTCGGTGGCGTCAGGACGTCCGACCCGGATGTTCTCGGCGATACTTCGGTGGAACATCGCCGGGTCCTGGGGCACGTACGCGATCGCCTGCCGCAGTGCCGCCTGCGGCACGCGATCGATGCGCTGCCCTCCGACGAGCACTTCGCCATCCTCGACGTCGGAAAACCGCAGCAGCAGTCGCGTCAGCGTCGTTTTCCCGCCGCCGGATCGTCCGACCAGACCGAGTCGTGTCCCTGGTTCGATCGCCAGCGAGAACCGCTCGAACAGCCGCGGCTGAGAGGCGGAGTAGCGGAAACTGACGTTCCTGAACTCCACACCTGCATGCGCCGGGGCGAACACCAGCGGCGCCGGCAGGTCGACCACCGCCGGAGGATCGAGCAGCAACTCGGCGAACTGGGCGGCGTCGGTCAGCGAACCTTCAAGGTTCCGGTAGATGCGGTTGAACTCCCACATCACCCGTGTCGCAGTCGTGAAGTAGCTGAAGGTGATGAACACCGCCTCGAGGGCGGCACCGTCGCGGGCGACAGCGAGCGCGAGCGTCAGGCCGACCAGATTCGTCAGCACGAACATCGGCGACGTCACCAGATCTACCCGGGTGTTCTGATAGTCCCACGAGCGCTGCGTCTTACGGCCGTAGTCGAGCACGTTGCTGGCGTGGATGGATGCCTCCTCGTGCTCGCGCGCGAAGGCGCGAACGGTCTCGGCGTTGCTGATCGAATCGGCCAGGTGCCCGGCCACCACGTTCGACGCGGCTTCGCGAACGTCGACGAGATCGCGACGGCGCCGGACGAGCGGAACGATCATCGCGCACGTCGCCGCGAGCATCGCCGTCAGCGCGACGATCAGCCACGGCGAGTAGGACCACAGCACCACCCCGGCGAACCCCAGCGGAAGAAACGACGCGGATATCTGGAACGCCGTCACGTCGAAGACATCCTCGAAGCGGCGGGCAAATCCGAGCGCCCGCTTGGTGAGCGACCCCGCATAGTTGTCCTGGAAGAACGTCGCGTCTTTCGCGAGCAGTTCGTCCATCGCTTCGACGTAAAGCGCCTCGAGGGCGCGGATCTCGGCGCGGATGATCATGGCCACCGCGATACGCCAGACGAGCTGCCCGGCGATCCACAGTCCGGCAAAGGTGGCGAGAAACGGGACGAACTCGGCGAACGTCACCTGTTGCCGGCGGGCGAACAGCGCGAGCAGACGCGCGACCACCAGCGGCGGCGCATAGATCGTGAGGACGTCCCCCAGTGCCGGGAGCAGGAGCGCGGGAATGGCGTACCGCTTCCAGCGTTTCACTTGTGCCAGGTAGCGGCGCAACACCAGCCGCAGCGCCGCGTTCAGGCGCCGGTTCTTCGTTCGTCCGTTTCGTGTGCTCGTCATGACCGTGTGCGAGATTCCCCGATTCGAATCGGGGCTCGCTCTCCGCGCGAAAAGAAAAGGGCCATCACCGCGTCTACGGTGATGGCCCTCGGCTGAACCTGGGATGAATGCCGGACGGTTACATCACCTGCGCAAGGCGGTCGGAATGCTGACGCACGGCGTCAGCGCTTCGCGATGGACCGCCGGAACGAAGGTGATCTTCACGGTCCTCACAGAAAAGCACAGGGTCCTTTCGGATGTCAACAGTGGAACGGTGGCAGTCTCACACGACCGCGCTCCACTGGAACTGTTGTGGTAACGTCTGCCGCCATGCTCGTGGCAGATTTGGGCCGCATCGATCCTCCAGAGCCGGAGCTCACGTCGGCCGAGATGCTCGAACGGGCCAGGGCCCTGCGGCCGATACTCCGCGAACGGCAGTCGCTCTGTGAGGAGCTCGGACGGCTGCCTGACGAAACCAACGAAGAATTTCTGCGCGCCGGCTTCTACCGCATGTTGCAGCCCCGCATGTTCGGCGGGTACGAGTTTCCGGTCGTCGACTTCATCCGTGTCATGACCGAGGTTGCGCGCGGGTGCAGCGAAAGCGGTTGGGTGCTGGCGCTCACGTCCGGACATACCGCCGCATTCCTCTCCGGCTTTCCCGAGCAGGCGCAGCGGGAAGTCTATGGAGCGACGGGCGACGTGCGTGTGCCAGGCGTGGCCCTGCCGGGCGGGCTGGCGATGCCGGCGGATGAAGGGTACCGGATCAGCGGATCGTGGGACTACGCTTCCGGATGCGACGTCGCCACCCACTTCCTGGGAGCGACGCTCATTCTCGACGCAGAGACGCGGCAGCCGGCGGCTTACGGCTATGTGCTGCTGGACTCGCCGATGTACACCATTGTGGACAACTGGAGCGTCATCGGAATGCAGGGCACCGGCTCGAAGCGCATCGTCGTCGCCGAGCAGGTGATTCCGGCCCATCGGGTGCAGTCGTTCGCGGACCCCACCATGAGTGTGATCGTGGAGCAGCCCGGGCGAAAGCTGCACACCAACCCGCTGTTCCACGGACCGCTCATTCCATTGCTCCTGACCGAAGTGGCCTCTGTTGCCGTCGGCACCGCCAGAGGTGCGCTCGATGGTTACGACGAAATGCTGCGGAACAAGAAGTCGCCACTGCCGCCATTCCTTCCCGCGTTCGAGGCCGCTCACTATCAGCATCACTTCGGGCAGGCGCAGGGGCTGATCGACACCGCCGAGGCAGCGCTGCTTCATCTCGGCGGCGAATACCCGAAGCTGGGGGAGCGGGCCCTGGCCGGAACACCGCCGGGGCCGGAAGATCAGCGCCGGTATCAGGCAGTGGTCCAGAACATTCTGGAGCTGTGCTGGCAGGCGATGGACCTGATGTTCCGGACGTCGGGCGCGTCAGTCGCCAGGCGGGGATCGCTTCTCGGCCGCGCCTACAGGAATCTCGCGGTGATCCGCACGCACATCACGATGCAGGGTCATGTCACGGCGCTCAACGTCGGGCGGCTGCACTTCGGGCTCGCTCCTTCGAGCGCCCTCTGACCGATATCCGGCAGTGGTACGGCGCAGCTGCTGCGGTCACGCTGCTGGTGACCCTGACGCACACGCAGCTGCTGCTGGGCACCGCGGCGCCGATCTGGGACGGGCTCGAGTTCTTCGGGCCGTATCAGATGTTGATCGGCGATTATGTTCACAGCGGACGATTTCTGCTGTGGAATCCATTCATCGCATTCGGCTCGCCGGATGCCATCGAGCCGCAGCTCGGCGCCTTCTCGCCCCTCGTCTCGTTCTTCGGCCTCCTCTTCGGCGGCAGTCGTCATGGCTTCGAGATCTACTGGTTGTTCGTGTGGGTGCTTGGCCCACTCGGCCTGCTGCGGCTCGCACGTCATCTGGGGAGCCCGGTCTGGGGCGCCTACGCGGCGTCGGTGGCGTGGGCGATGTGTGGCTTCTACACCGGCCATGCCGAGCACACCGCGTGGATCACCACGATGTCCTCGCTGCCGTGGATTCTGTGGCGGCTCGACGTCGCAGTAACCGGTGAGCGCACGTGGCCCGCAGTTGAAGCGGGTGCCCTCTGGGGCCTGTCGGCGCTGGCGGGCTACCCGGGACTCGTCTTCCTGAACGCGGGCTTCGCCGTCGTCTGGGGCTTGGGACGATCGCGGCGCCGGATTCGCGGATTGACAATGCTGGCCGTCATGGGTGCGACTGGCCTCGTGATCTTGTCTCCGGCGTACGCGTCGTTCGCGGTCGAGGGGCGGGGCTACTCCCATCGCGCCGGTCCGCTCCCGTTCGAGGTTGCCGTCGAGAGCAATGCCCTGAATCCCCTCGCGATGGTGACCTTGCTCAGCCCCTGGCTTCGCTCTCGCCGATGTGTACGACTACACCGACATCTCGTCGCGCAGCCTCTACGTCGGACCGGTGGTGATGGTGCTGGCGGTCGTAGCGTTGACCGCACGACGGAGCTTGTTCCGCTGGTTGCTGCTGGCGGCAGGGCTCCTCTGCCTGACGGCGGCGTTCGGACACTCGCTCCCGGTGCGTGGCTGGCTGTACGACTGGGTGCTGCCCACACGCTATTTCCGTCACGCCGCGATGTTCCGCGCGTATCCGATGCTGGTGCTGACGGTACTGGCATTGTTCGGCGCGATGGACATCGACTCCATGAGGGATGCCGGCACTCGGCGGATGCATACGGCGTTCAGCGTCTGCTCCGCCTTGACTGCCATCGCGTTGGCAGCGTTTCTGGTTGCGACCATCGTCAATCGCGCACTGTCGATCGACGGTCTCGTTTTCCGGTTGCAGCCCGTGGTCGGCTGGGGACTGCTGTCTGTTCTCTGTCTTGCCGTCGCCGTGACGATGCGCGGGAGTGACCCGGTGCGAGCGGATCGCTTCCGACGAGTGAAAGCGGCTCTGCCGGCTGTGCTCATGACGCTCGCTACACTCGATGCTTTGGCGAGCGCGTGGGTGATGCGGCCGATCATGTATGGCTCTGCGACGACGCAATGGCGGGATCTCGACACGCGGCACGTTGCAGACGTCACGCTCACGGCGCATGGTCTGGCGCGCGTGGCTGACAATGGCAACGATTTCACGTTTGCGCCCAAGATACCGGCTGCGTCCGGCTATGCGCCACTCACCGGCCCGCTCGTGCGCGAATACTTGAGCGAGCCCGTGTTGTTGGATGCCGCGGTGGGTGCGGATCGGCTCTGGTTCTCGCCCATCGTCGCCGAGGTGGACCGCAACAGCGCATGCCTCGCGGAGTTGCGGTCCGTCGCCGCGCGGATGGGATCGCCGCCGCTGGTCATTCATCGACGCGACGTCATGGAGGCTGCGGCGGGCGACTCGCCGGCTGTTTGCCGGCAGGCCATCGCGAACCTTCCCGTCGCCGAAAGACTGCGCGGGGGGATGGTGCAGGTCGAACGCTATACGCCGGAGCGCCTGCAACTGCGAGTGCGCGTCGAGCAGGCGGGATGGCTGCTGGTGACCGACAGCTGGGCCCGCGGCTGGACAGCGATCGTGAACGGCCAACCGGCGGAGGTCGTCGGCGCGAACTTCCTGTTTCGCGGCGTGCGCGTCGGCCCCGGAACGAATCGGATCGACTTCCGCTACCGGCCATTCGGGTACCCGTGGCTGCTCGTCCTGAGCTGGGGCACGCTCGCACTTGTCCTCGCCGTCACGTTGCGGCATCAGAGAGCCACTCGCACGCGAGGAGGCTAGAGACGGGCTGCGGCTACCGGCTACCGGCCACTGGCTACTGGCTACCGGCCACCGGCCACCGGCCACTGGCTACCGGCTAGCAGTAACGGCTGGCCGCCAGCCCCTCGCGATATAGTCACCAGCATGCGTCGATGCCTGTTTGCGCTGCTCCTTGGTTGCGCCTGCTTCGGGTCTGCCGCCCCGCGCGCCCAGGTGCGGCCGTTGTACGACCAGGGTGCCGCCGGGCTGACCCAGATCCTTCAGCGGCTGACCACCACGGCAAGCGTGCTCCACGTCGGCGCCCATCCGGACGATGAGGATTCGGCGTTCCTGGCGCGCGCCGCGCGAGGTGATCACGCGCGCGTCGCGTACCTGGCGTTGAATCGTGGCGAGGGCGGGCAAAACATCATCGGCCCGGAACTGTTCGACGCGCTTGGCGTCATCCGGACAGAGGAACTGCTGCAGGCGAGACGACTCGATGGCGCGCAGCAGTTCTTCACGCGCGCCTTTGATTTCGGGTTCTCGAAAACGCGCAGCGAGACGGCGGCATTGTGGAACGAGCAGGCGGTGCTCGAAGACATGGTTCGCGTGATCCGCACGTTCCGCCCTCTGGTCGTCTATTCGCGTTTCTCCGGCACGCCGGCGGACGGCCACGGTCACCATCAGGAAGCCGGGTATCTCACACCGGTCGCGTTCAAGGCTGCGGCCGATCCATCCGCGTTTCCGGAACTGGCGAAGGATGGTATGCGAGTGTGGCAGGCGCGCAAGCTGTACATCGAGCGGTCGCGGCGGCGGTGCCGGGCCCCTGACGCAGGTGGCGACCGGGATCACAGACCCGGCGATTGGCCGCACGCTACACGGAGATTGCGGCGGAAGGGCGAAGCCAGCACAAGTCGCAGGCGATGGGAACGATTGAGCCGCTCGGCCCTGCCACCTCCTCTCTCCGCGAACTGGAGTCGCCTGTGCCGGCGGCCTCGGCCGAGCAATCGGTGTTCGACGGTCTCGATGTGACGCTTGCGGGGCTGCCGCGCCTCGTCGGCCTTCCTGACGGCGCGATGCGGAGCGAACTGCAGGCGATCGACGCGGCCGCCGCTCAGGCGCTTCGCGCCTACAACCCGCTGCATCCTGAGGCTCTGGTGCCTGTTCTCGCGGAAGGACTGCGTGCCGTACGTGGCGCTCGAATGGCGTTACGTCAGGTGACCGGTGGCGCGGATGCTGTCGCCGATGCCGACTTTCTGCTGGCCGACAAGGAGGACGGCTTCTCCGAGGCGCTGATCCATGCGGCCGGGGTGGTCGTCGATCCGCTGGCGACCCGCGAGACCGTGGTGCCCGGGGGACAAGTGGACGTGAACGTACGTGTGTTCGCCGCAAATCCCACCCTGGTCCGGGTGCTCGAGGCGACCGTTCGTGCACCTGCGGGCTGGACGAGCGCGGCCGGGGAGACGGCCCGATCAGATGGCCCGCAGCGCGAGACGCCAACCTACGCAGCAACGTACCGGATCGGCGTGCCGGCGACGATGCCACCGACGCAACCATATTTCCTCGAGCAGCCGCGGATGGGAGCCATGTACCAGTGGTCTGCCGACGCGCCCAAGACGGCACCGTTTCGAGAGCCTCTCCTGAAGGCCACCGCGAAGCTGGAGATTGGAGGAACGACCGTTTCCGCCGATGCGCCGGTGACCTTCCGGTACGCCGATTCGGTACGGGGCGAACTGCGGCGCGAGGTCAGCGTCGTCCCTGGCGTGACGGTTGGCTTCGCCTCTTCCTTGTTCGTACTGCCGACCGGCAACACCGCCCGGACGCAGACCGTGCAGGTGCAGGCCACGAGCCTCCAGGATGGGCCGGCGACCGGTGCGCTCTCTCTCGAACTGCCGCCAGGATGGACCGCCACGCCCGCGACGGTTCCCTTCACGGTCGGCCGGCGCCGGCGCGCACGTCACCGCTGAGTTCGTCGTCACCGCGCCCGCGAGGCGCGCGGAGGGTCGCTACGAGGTGAAGGCGCGTGCGTCGATCGGAACGTCGACGTATACGCAAGACCTGCAGGTGATCGCGTATCCGCACATCCAGACACACCGTATCTACACGACGGCGGCGGCCACGATGCAGGTGATCGACCTGGCCGTGGCGCCGGTGCGCGTCGGTTACATCATGGGGAGCGGCGACCAGGTGCCTGACGCGTTGCGTCGCATGCACCTCACCGTCACGATGATCGACGATGCGACCCTGTCGACAGGAGACCTTTCGGGGTTCGATACGATCGTGGTCGGGATTCGCGCGTCGGAAGCGCGTCCGGCATTCGTCGCCAATCAGGCACGGCTGCGCGAGTTCATGGAGCGTGGCGGTACGCTGATCGTCCAGTATCAGCAGCAGGAATACATCGCCCGCAATCTTCCGCCGTATCCCGCGCAGATGATGGGCAACTCGCGCGTGACCGACGAGAACGCTGCGGTTTCGATCCTCGCGCCGGCGCATCCCGCGTTCACGTTTCCCAATCGGATCACCAAAGCGGATTTCGACGGGTGGGTGCAGGAACGGAACCTGTATTCGTTCACGAGCTTCGATGCGCGGTACACGCCGCTGCTCGAGGCGGCTGATCCAGACGAGATGCCACAGCGCGGCGGCGAGGTTTATGCCCGCGTCGGACGTGGCCAATACGTCTACACCTCGTTCGCGTGGTTCCGCCAACTGCCTGCCGGTGTGCCGGGCGCTTACCGGCTCTTCGCAAACCTGATCAGCCTGTCGAAGGCGCCGTCATCCGCGCCGTGAGCCAGACAGTGTGTGTTGATGACCCGCGCCTCCGGGGCGCCGATGATCAGCAGGAGCCCGCACCATGAAGAAGCTCGCGATTGCTGTCTTGTCCGTTGTCACGCTGGCGACGGTGCTCGCGCAGGAACCGGTCAACCTGGACGTGGTGCATCGCATCCGCGACGAGGCGTTGCAGAACTCCAGGGTGATGGACCATCTCTTCTACCTGACCGACGTCAATGGCCCGCGGTTGACAAATTCACCCGGGTATTTCAAGGCCGCAAACTGGATTGTCGGGCAGATGCAATCGTGGGGCATCGACGCCAGGCTCGAATCGTGGGGTCCGTTCGGGCGCGGATGGGAGTTCACGCATTTCTCGGCGCAGATGATCGAACCCGCCTATGCACCGCTGATCGGTGTGCCGCTGGCGTGGACGCCCGGCACCAGCGGCGCCGTCACCGGTGAAGCCGTGATTGCCGTCATTGCCAACGACGCTGACATCGAGCGCTATCGCGGGCAGCTCAAGGACAAGATCGTGTTTCTCGGTACCGGCCGCGACTTGACGATGAGAACGACGGCGCCGGGAACACGCTACAGCGATCAACAGTTGTCCGACCTTGCGGCGGCACCCACCGCCGGTCGAGGTGCTGGGGCGGCGCCGGGAGTTCGCGCGCTGACGACGGGACCTGGTCGTAGCGGTGCGGCTGCTCCCGCTGGGCCAGGAGCGCCATTCGCGAACCGCTTGAATCAGTTCTTCGCCGAGGAGCACGTGCTGGCCGTGGCGCGGATCGGCGCGGGACAGAGCGACGGCGGGACGGTGTTTGCGCAAAGCGGCGGGTCACGCGACGCGAAGGATCCGCTCGCGCCGCCGACGTTCGCGCTCACGCCCGAGCACTACAACCGCGTGCTGCGTCTGCTCGATCGCGGCATTCCCGTGAAGCTCGAGGTCGACATCCGGGCGCGGTTCATCGACGACCGCACCGATTCGGCGAACGTCGTCGCCGAAATTCCCGGCCGCACCAAGCCGGGCGAAGTTGTGATGATTGGCGCCCATCTCGACAGCTGGCACGGCGGTACCGGCGCGACCGACAACGCCGCGGGATCGGCGGTCATGATGGAGGTGATGCGGATTCTCAAGACGCTGAACCTGCCGATGGATCGGACGGTGCGCATGGGTCTCTGGGGTGGCGAAGAGCAGGGGCTGTTCGGATCGCAGGCGTACGTGACGCAGCATTTCGCCGATCGCCGCGACATGAAACTGAAACCCGAGCACGCGAAATTCTCGGCCTATTTCAACGTCGACAACGGCACCGGCCGGATTCGTGGCGTGTATCCTCCAGGGAAACGATCGGATGCGTCCGATTTTCGAAGAGTGGTTCAAGCCGCTTGCGGATCTTGGCGCCGGGACCATCAGCATCCGGAACACCGGCGGGACCGACCATACCAGCTTCGATGCCGTGGGATTGCCAGGCTTCCAGTTCATCCAGGATCCAATCGAGTACGACACCCGGACACACCACTCGAACATGGATGTCTACGACCGTGTCCAGGCGGCCGATCTCCGGCAGGCGGCCGCGATCGTCGCCTCGTTCGTCTACAACGCCGCGACCCGGCCGGATCTGCTGCCGCGCAAGCCGCTTCCCGCCGCTCCGCAGCCGGCCGGCGGTCGCGGCGGTGGACAGGGGAGCAACTGAGGTCACCCAAGGGCGCTGCGATTCCGTCTGCGTGATGCCGGAGAAAGAGAGGACACCATGAATCTCGTTGTCGGTGCCACCGGGATCCTGGGCAGTGAGATTTGCCGTCAGCTCATCGCGGACGGACGGCCAACGCGCGCGCTCGTCCGCAGCACGTCGAATCCCGCCCGCGTATCGGAACTGGAGAGTCTGGGCGTCGAGATCCTCACTGGCGACCTCAAAGATCCAGCATCGTTGCTGCCGGCATGCCAGCAGGTGAGCGCGGTCGTTTCTACGGTCTCGTCGACTCTTTCGCGTCAACCTGGCGACAGCATCGAAGCCGTCGACGGTCTCGGACAACTCAATCTGATCGACGCCGCGGAAGCGGCGCAGGTCAAACAGTTCGTCTTCACCTCGTTCCCGCCCATCGATATCGACTTTCCGCTGCAGCGCGCGAAGCGTGCCGCCGAAGATCGCCTGCGTAGTAGCCGTATGGTCCACACGATTCTGCAGCCGACGTGCTTCATGGAAGTGTGGCTCGGCCCGATGCTCGGCATCGATCCGGCCAATAACCGCGCTCAGATCTATGGTGACGGGACCGCCAGAACGAGCTGGATCTCCTACGAGGACGTGGCGCGCTTTGCGGTCGCCGCGCTCGAGAATCCGACAGCGGCGAACGTCACCGTCCGATTGGGCGGGCCTGACGCCTTGAGCCCACTCGAGGTGGTGCGCCTGGTGCAGCAGACGATCGGCACGACCATGACCGTGCAGCGCGTACCTGAGGACGCCCTCCGAAGCCAGTACGAAACCGCGTCGGATTCGCTGCAGCAGTCCTTTGCCGCGTTGATGCTGTACTACGCCGGTGGCGAAGTGGTCGACACCGCCGAGGCCCGCCGGGTGTTCGGAATCACGCCGTCGAAATCGGTTCGCGCCATGTTTCAGCCGGTCGCGTAACTGGAACGTCGCGGAGCGCAGCCGCTTGACATATTCCTATATGGGAATATGATTGGCTCGTGCCTCGCGCAGCCACCACGTCCGATCCCTTCAATGCGGTCGCCGAACCACGCCGTCGCGAGATTCTCGACTATCTCGCGCCGGCGGAACGGTCGGTCGGCGATATCGCCGTGACGCTCGGCGCCAGCCAGCCCTCGATTTCCAAGCATCTGAACGTGCTGCGTAACGTCGGCCTCGTGCACGTCCGCCGTGACGGCAAGAACGTGCTGTATCGCACCAATGCCGACGCGCTGAGGCCGCTGCACGAATGGACCGGCACCTTCCAGCGGTACTGGGGACGGCAGCTTCGCCGCATCCAGGAACATGCGGAGGCAAAGGAGAAGGAGAAATGACCATGTTGACTGCACCCGCCACCGATCTCGGCCTCACCGTCAAGGACGAGGTGTTCGTACGCGCGTCGCTCGAACACACGTTCGACTCGGTACTGGCCCAGATGGGCCGACTCAACGAAACCCCGGACGGAAAGCCGTTTCCGATGACGCTCGAGCCGTGGCCGGGTGGCCGCTGGTTCCGCGATCTCGGCGGCGACAACGGTCATCTCTGGGGTCACGTCCAGAGCATCAAGCGCCCGACGCTGCTCGAGATCTACGGGCCCGCTGTTCATGTCGTACCCGGCGATCTCGAACGTGCAGTATCGATTGAAGGAAGTGGAGGGCGGCACGCTGATCGTGTTCCAGCACCTCGCCTTCGGATTCATCGAGGATGCTCATCGTCAGGGCGTCGCCGCCGGGTGGAAGCCGATGCTCGAGCGCATGCGCTCGGCAGCGGAAGCGAAGTAGCGCAGAACGGAGGGAGCATCATGGCCATCATCGAGACATTGCTGCAGGAACTTGAACAGGAAGCGCAGACGACCCGGCGTGTGCTGGAGCGCGTGCCGGATGCGTCGACTCGGCTGGAAGCCGCACGAGAAGTCGATGTCGCTCGGCCAGCTTGCGCTGCACATCGCGACGGTCCCGGGTGCGGTCGCGGAGATGGCGGCAGGGCCCGGACTCGACATGCCGCCGGCGTTCGTGCAGCCGTCGGCGCAGACCTCTGCCGAACTGCTACCCGCGCTCGAACAGAGCCTTGTCAAAGCGCGAGCGGCGTTGGGCGGCATCGACGACCGGCGAGCGCTGGAGCCGTGGACGTTGAAGCGGGGCGATCAGGTGCTGATGACGATGCCGCGCGCTGCCGTCCTGCGAACGATCATGCTGAATCACTGGTACCACCACCGCGGCCAGTTGTCGGTGTACCTGCGGGAGCTCAACGTCCCGGTGCCCTCGATCTACGGCCCCAGCGCCGACGAGAATCCGTTCGCCGAGCCGGTCGGCGCCGCCGTCTGACAGGAATTCGCCAGGAGGGATCCGCTGGTAGTTGGTTTAGATTGGCCCCATGCGAACGGCTTCCTGTGAGATACGGCCCGAGGAGCCAGGTGATCGTGTGGCGATCCGCGAAGTGCATCGACGTGCCTTCGGCCAGGATCAGGAAGCCAACATCGTCGATGCGTTGCGAGCCAATGGCGCCGTGCTGGTGTCGCTGGTTGCAACGCTCGGCGGTGAAGTCGTCGGACACGTCGTCTACAGCCCAGCGACGATTGGTCCGATTGAAGGGGCGGCGCTCGGGCCGATCGCCGTCACGCCCGAGCAGCAGAAGCGCGGCATCGGCGGCCAACTGATCGAGGCCGGGACTCGAATCCTCGCCGCAACGCGGTGTCCCTTCACCATCGTGCTCGGACATCCGGCGTATTACCCTCGTTTCGGATTCGTGCCCGCTCGCACCCGAGGCATCTCGTGTGAATGGGACGTCCCGGACGAGGCGTTCATGGTGCTGTCGCTTGACGAAGGCCGCATGCAGGGCGTCTCCGGCCCGGCGACGTATCGGCACGAATTCTCGACAGTTCCATAAGCCAGCCGCCTACGGAGTGGACGGAGGTCACTCCGTTGACTCTGCGACCTCCGGTCGCGTGATCTCCCGGCCTCCGCACCATGAAGATCATAGAATCCGCCGCAGGAGGTCGTTGATGCGTTCGACGTTCATGCTGTGCGCTGCGGTGGTGCTGTTCGCGGCGGGGTGCGGAGGGTCGTCCGCGAAGCCTGAGCCTGCATTTCCCGCTGGAGAGGTACTCGATCTTTCGCACACGTACGACGAACAGACCATCTTTTGGCCGACCGCGGCCGAAGGTTTCAAGCTGCACCACGACGCTGAGGGCATGACGGCGGCCGGGTACTACTACGCCGCGAACAGCTTCTCGACGGCCGAACATGGCGGAACGCATCTCGACGCTCCGGTCCATTTCGCCCAAGGCCATCCCAGTGTCGATCAGATTCCGGTCGAACGATTTCTCGGGCGCGCGGTTGTCGTCGACGTGACAGCGCAGAGTGCGGCGAGCGCTGACTACCAGGTCACGGTCGAGGATCTGCAACGGGCTGAACGGGAACAGGGCGCGATTCCGCGGGACGCCATCCTCCTGCTGCGGACGGGATTCTCCCAGCGCTGGCCCGATGCCGCCAGGTATCTCGGGACCTCCGAGCACGGCGAGCAGGCGGTCGCGAAGCTGCACTTTCCTGGCCTTCATCCGGATGCGGCGAAGTGGCTCGTGGCCAATCGGCCGATCAAAGCCATCGGCATCGATACCGCCAGCATCGATTACGGGCAGTCGACCCTGTTCGAGACGCATCGGACGCTGTATGCGGCCGACGTGCCGGCGTTCGAGAACCTGACCGCCCTCGAACGCCTGCCCGCGCGTGGCGCCTTTATCGTGGCGCTCCCGATGAAGATCGGGAAGGGAACCGGGGCACCGCTCAGGGCGGTGGCCATCCTCTCGGGGCCCTGACGACCGTCACCGGTCGCGGGACGCGCGGTGAACGATGGCCGAGCTGACAACGCGTGACGCCACGGACACCGGGCGTCACGCGATGCGCTGAGCACGTTGGTGTGCGCTACCGCAGCTTGATGAAGGCCAGCGCGTTGTTGGCGTTCATCGGAATCACCAACTGATTGGCATCGGGGTCGTAGCACATCGAAGCGGGATTCGGGATGTTCTGCGCGATCATCTCCGCCGGCCGGCCCGGGCGGATGCGTGACACGCCGCCGTTCACGACGCTGCTGACGTACTTGGTTCCGTCCTGCACGATTACCAGTCCGTCGTTGCCTGATTGCACCGCCTTCTCCGTGCGGATCACTTTGCCATCCTTGCCGAATGTGATCACGTCCTCCGTCCCGATGTTCACCACGACGATGTTGCCGTCGCGATCGAGGGCGATGCCGTTCGGCTGTCGCAGCGGCGCGCCCTGGATGAAGATCGACGCGGTGCCATCCGGCGTGATCTTCCACACCTGCCAGCGTGGTTGCGTCCGGGTTCTGACCACCAGCGCCGGTCTGCGTCGCGTAGATCGTGCCGTCGCCGGCCACGGCGATGTCGTTGAAGCCGGTCGATTTGTCGACGCGAATCGAGCGGCCGGGCAGCCCCGTCTGCAGGTTGAAGCTGCGAATCACCGACACCGCCGGATCGTTCGGGGCAGTCCCGCCATCGCGGTCCGCGAGATAGAGCACGCCGTTGACGACGTCGCTTCCCAGGGGCTCGTTGAGGATGAGCGGCGGTGTCATGTTGTTCCGCTGGTCACCAGGGTTCTGCACGCCCACCCAACGCGATGTGTGCACCGATCCGTCGTGATTGAGGAACGTGATCCACGCGTCGTTGGTGCGGACGTTCTGGCCCACGCCGCGGTTCGGAACGACGATCACCTTGCGGACCGGATCGTAAGAGCAGCTCTCAGCCGAGTAGACGGATCCGTACACTTTCACGTTGTCCGACATCGGCGTGAACGCGCCATCGGCGCCGGGTGTGATCGGCAGGCCGAGGCGGTTGCCGACCGAGTAGGGAGCTGGGCCGGCGGGCGCGACTCTGCTGCGCCAGTGCGGTGCCTACGGCCATGCCGGCCAGCAGTGTCAGTGCTGCCGTTGTCATCACGCGACGGTGCGTCATCTGCGAAGTCTCCTGACTAGACCTTAAGTTATGGTTGCATTACGATACCCGCCTTTCTGCCCCGGAGCCACGGGGGGGTGGCCACCTGCGCCTTTCTCGTCCGGAGGCCTGGTCAGCAGCCACACGCTCCTGTCACAAGCGGATCAGGAGCCCCTACTCTGATCGACCACCCGGTTTACGATCACCGGCCCGATGACGGGAATGTCGAAGTGCATGACGTCCTCGCGCACGCCCAGCCTGGTGTAAAGCGCGACCGCCGGTTCGTCGCCGTAATCGGCCTGGACGTAGATCACCCAGGCTCCCAGCGTCGCAGCGATCTCGCGGAGGTGCTCGATCAGGGACGACGCGATTCCCTGCCGGCGATGCGGCTCGGCGACAGCCAGGTCGTAGATGTACATCTCTCGTCGCGCGCGCTCGAACTTGTCCAGGACATAACCCACGAGACCGCCGACGACTGCGTCTTCGACGAGCGCGACAAGCGCGATGACGTGCTCCTTGGCGAGGAGTCCACGGAAGTAGTCGTCCGAGGGTGGCTCGTCGCCATACGTGCCGGGATCCTCGAAGGCCTCACCGAACACGGCATTCAATTCGCGAAAGCGTGCGGTGTCGTCGCGCGTGAGCCGGCGAACGATGCAGGGAGGTCTCATGTGTCTACGATCACAATGGGTTCAGGGACTCCATCCAACCGATCTCTTCCGCAGTGATTGATGGCAGCCGGCGGACGAACGTCACGAGCTGCCAGGTTTGACGGTCGCCGGCCTCGGTGCGGACGCCGGTCCCGAACGCCGGCATCCCGGTGAAGCGGACGCCGTTCTCGATGATGTAGAAGATCTCGCCATCGGTCAGTTGCTGGGTGAGCGGATTACGCAGATCCGGCGGCTTGGGAAACAGTCCGTTGCCGAGTGGCGTCTTCTCGCCGCCGCCGGTGTTGCCGTGGCAGAGGGAACAATAGCGGGCGAAGTGTTGAAGCCCTTCGTTCGAGGCCTCCCGGGAGTTCGCCAGCGGATTGATTCGGGTTTTGTCGGCCGTCGGAATGGCGACGCTGCGGATGGCGCGAGCGACCCGCGTTTCGAGTAGACCTGGCGTTGCCTGCGATCGCAGCCCGGTTCCGCGCGCGTACGCGAGCAATGCACCGCCGCCGACGATGGTCACGAGTATCGCCAGCCCGGCCAGCTTGACAATCAGGCGCATCGGAACCTCCCTGAGGGGGCTACCTTAGCTGAAGTTCCGGCTTGTTGACACATTGTCCGTAGCGCTGGCGGCGTCTACTATCGTGACGGACCGCTCATTGATCGGGTTGGCTGTGGTACTCGCGTTCGTGTTCGCGAGCGCGGGCTGGTTTGCGCTGAGGCCCGTGTTCGCAGGTAGCGCGGGAAATCAGAGGCTTCACCCCAGGGATGCTCACGACGCTCGCCCGCGGGCCGCGGATCGGATTTCCGCGCGTGATGCGGCTCGTGCGCTGGCTCGATCGGCCTGCGGTCACCTTCACGGGGATCGCTCGGTGGTAGCGCTGGAACTCGAGCTCACGCCAATCGCGAAAGTGTGACTGGAAGGTATGCTGTCGGCATGGGCGGCCAATCCCCCGCACAGGACGTGCGCGACTATTACGCGTCACTACCAGCCCCAGTGCGCCGTCGGGTCCGCGAACTGCGCGGCATCATCCTGTCGGCGGCTCCTGACGCGGAGGAAACGATCTCCTACCGGATTCCCGCCTTCAAGCGCGGCGGCCGCATCCTCGTCTATTGCGCCGGTTGGAAAGAGCACACGAGCCTCTATCCCCTGACCGCCGGGATGAAGCAGGCGGGCGCCGCTGATCTCGAGCGTTTCGAAACCTCCAAAGGCACAATCCGGTTCCCGAACGAACGTCCGCTTCCCGTCGCCGTCATCAAGCGGCTGGTCAAGGCGCGAGTTCGCGAACTCGACCGGGTGGTGAAGAGCGCTCGTACCGTTCGCGTTTAGTCATCACGTCGGGTCGCCACGATAAGGGTTTGCGGTGCCGGAGCAAGACGCCGGGCGTCGCTGACGCTGAATCCAGCCTCCATCAGCATCCGATCGAGTTCCGCCGCGGTGTACGCGTCGCCAGCGGGCGTCGTCCCGAGCATGCGCATGGCGAACAACGCCCCATCCGGCGGCGACACCCGATCGTCGTTCGGGACGAACTCGACGATGGCCACCCGGCCTCCGGGCGTCAGGCTCGCGTGCACCTTGCGAAGCAGGTGCACATTCGTGCCGTAGTCGAAGTGATGCAGGAAGTTCGGCAGGAGCACGAGATCGTAGCCGGTGCCGAACGCCACATCGAAGGCGTTCCCGGCGATCGTGCGAAACCGGCCGCTCAGCCCGTGCGCGATCGCATTGTCCCGCGCGACCTCCAGGACGTTGTCCCAGTCCAGAAACGTGATCTCTGCCGCCGGGTTGTGCAACGCGATCTGGATTCCAAACAGACCGTGCCCGGCGGCGACGTCGAGCACTCGTGTGGCCTGTCCGGGCGTCGTCAGCAGCTGCGCCGCGGCCTGGGCCGGCAGCATGAACATCGGTGCCATCCGGCGGGCGAACTCGACCCAGAGCGGCTCGTTGGGCGACAGTGTGTGATCGGTGGCGCCGCCCTGCCGGACCAGCGCCGCCACATCGTCGTACTTGGCGATCATCAGCGGGTGCGTGAAGAAGCCCGCGACCGTGCCCATGTAGGCAGACGAGTTCCGGTCGAGGAAGGGAGCGACGTCTGGTGCAACCGCATACGCTCCCTCGCGCTTGGTGAGGAACCCGTGAACGGTGAGGAAGTCGCACAGCACCCGGACGCCCTTTTCCGTTCCACCGCAAAGGGGCGCAATCGTTGCCGGCGTCGTCGCCCCGCCAATGATGTGCGTGAACACGTCGAGCTCGATGGCGCCCTTCAACGCCATCGCGAGTTGGTATGACGTCAAACCTTGATGAATGCGACCTGGATTCAGCGGCATGGCCGCGGGCAACGACATGAGTCGCGATTATAGCGACCGGCACGCGAGACTCGACGGCCCGGCCGACTCGCGTCTGCGATGCGCACGTCTTCCACGCCAACTACGACAGCGCGACGCTGAAGTGCTGGACCCGTGACCGACGAAGAGCGCTTGGGGAAAAGGAGCGTTGAGTCAACGCGCCGTGGCCAGGGCGTCCCTGAGCACTGACGGATCGATGAAGCCGGCGAGATCCTGTCGGGTGCGTGGTGCCCGCTGCTGGCCGGCGGCAACCCATTTCTCCTCCTCGGTGATCACGTCGAGGAGATCCGCCGGCAGACCGAACGAGAAGTCGTGATGTTTCCAGCTGCGGGCGATCTGATCCGGAGGATGGCTGGTCACTTTGCTGATGAGGGGTAGATAGGGTCCTGGATCACGCCGGACCAGCGACGTCGCGTCGCGCAGGGCGCGGACGAAGTCGACCAGGTCGGCGCGCCGGCGCGGATCTGCCAGCACGTCGGTTGTCGAGTAGACGCTGAAGAACTCGCGGTAGATTTTGTTGTTCTGAAACACCACGGCGTCGCTGCCCAGCGCGCGCAGCGCGTTCTCCGACTCGGGCTCCCACATCGAAATCGCGTCCGCATCGCCTCGAACCAGCGTCGCCGCCATCGCCTCGGCAGGCGCCGTGACGAGCGTCACGTCCGATTCCGCCAGACCGACTGAGCGCAGCATCGCCACGAGGTAATAGTGCGCGGACGTGTTACGCGGAACGACCACCCGCTTCCCTTTCAGATCGGCCAGTCTGGTGATGCCCGCCGAGCGCTTGGCGACGATCCGATAGTTGCCCTCGACCAGCGTGAACAGCAGTCGCACCTTCGGGTTGTCGCGGAGAACCACCAGCATTTGCGTCGTGGCGTTCGTCGCCGCATGCGCGCCGGAGTTGGCCAGGGTGCGGACTCCGCCGTTGATGTATTGCATGCGCGGCCCGAATGGCCCCTGCGCCGCCACGAAAACCGGTGTCGCTTCAAGCGTGGCGGTTGCGCAGGCGACCGTGAAGGGCGCGTCTGCACCGAGCGGTGCCGGTGGTGCCGGCGTCTGGGCGGTGTTCTGACTCTGTGGCGCGGGCCGCGCGGCCGTAACTGTGAGCAGGACGGCTGCCGCCCCGGCCAGCAACACTCGGTATATCGTCATCGCGGCGCGAGAGTACGTCGAGCCGGCAGAGAACACAACCGGGCGTGCAGTGGTAGGCTCTCGCGTCAGTGACGCCGGAACAGCTCTCATCGGGTGCGTTGAGGATCGATTTCGCCGGGATGCCGTGGCAGCAGGTGCGGCCCGGCGTGCGCCACAAGGTCTACCGCGAGGGGTCGCGACAACTCCGGTTGGTGGAGTTCGACACGAGCGATGGCGTCGCCGACTGGTGCCAGGTTGGCCACATTGGCTACGTGCTGGCGGGCGGGCTGAACATCGACGTCAACGGTTCGATACTGCAGTTCGCGGCTGGAGACGGGCTGTTCATCCCGCCGGGATCGGTCACTCAGCATCGGCCCGTCACGATCGAGCCGGGCACACGGCTTCTGATGGTCGAAGACCTGGACATGGAGGAATGATGAGCAGGCTCGTCGCGCTGGTCGCCATCGTGATCGCCTCGGGCTGCGGGTCCGCGCCGCCGGAGAAGCAGGTAATTGCGGATGCGGCGCAGGCACTCGGCGGTGCCGACCGGCTGGCCGCTGTGAAGTCGCTGGGGATCGAGGGCACGGGCACCGCACCGAACGCCGGCCAGAACCGGATGCCGGATGACGAGTTGCCAGTGTGGAAGGTGACTGAGTACAAGCGGACGATCGATCTGGCGAACGGCCGGACGCTCGTTCAGCAGGTGAGGGAGGCGCAGTTCCTGTTCGCCGGCGATCTCGTCCAGCGGCAGACGCAGGGGCTGGACGGGAACGTGGCGTACAACCGTGACGCCAGCGGCACAGCCACCCGGGCCGGCGACGCAGCAGCTCGCGAACGCAGAGTCGAACTGCTGCACCATCCGATCACCGTGATGCGGGCGGCGCTGGATCCTGCCGCGAAACTGGCAAATCTCCGCGAGGAGGACACCGAGCAACTCGTGGACGTGACCACCGCCTCCGGAGATGCAGTCACCCTCGCCCTCTCGTCACAGACACATCTGCCGGTCCGGGTCGTCTCGATGAGCGACAACGCCAACATGGGCGACGTTGCCATCGTGACGACGTTCGCCGACTACGAGGACGTCGGCGGCGTGAAGCTGCCCCGGCGCCTGACGACGATGATGGACAAGTACCTGCAGCTGGACGTGACCGTTGCCCGTAACCGGATCGACGTCGACGTGGCTGATCTGGCGGCTCCGGCAGTCGTGACGTCGGCTGCCGCTCCTGTTCCGCCGCCCGTCGTCGTCACGGCGGAGCCGGTCGGCAAGGGCATCTGGTGGCTCGCCGGGTCGGGCAATCACCGCAGCGTGGTGTTCGAATTCGCCGATCATCTCGTGCTGTACGAGGCTCCGCTCAACGAGGCGCGCACGCAGGCGGTAATCGACAAGGCGAGGACGCTGAGCGCGAAGCCGCTGACGATGGCGATCGTGTCGCATCACCACTTCGATCATTCCGGCGGGCTGCGGACGGCGGTTGCAGAAGGGCTGACCATCGTCACACATCGCGACAACGAGATGTTTTTCAAGGACCTGCTGGCACGGCCGCATACGATCGTCGCGGACGTGCTGCAGAAGAACCCGCGTGAAGCGAAGTTCCTGTTCGTCGACGACCAGATGACGCTCAAGGATGCGGCGATGGAGGTCCAGCTCTATCACCTGGTGGACAATCCGCGCGAGGGGACCAACCTGTTCGCCTACGTGCCGCGTGAGCGCATGCTCGTGCAGGCGGATCTCTACGACTCGACCTGGCTGCGTCACTCCTGGGGCGAGAACGTGTTGACGAACATCGAGCGGCGGAAGCTGGCAGTCGATCGCGACGTGCCGGTGCACGGCGCGATCGAGCCGTTCGCACAGATGGTGGCGACGATCAAAGCGAAGCCGGGAACGGTGACGGCGACGAACTGAAAAATTAGACCGGGTCTATTTTTACGAACGGCGTAAAAATAGACCCGGTCTAATTTATCGGGTGCTCGGCGGCTCGACTGGAACAGCAAACACGAACCGCTGGCCGTCAGGGCTGATCTTCCACTGGCCCGGGTTTCCGGGCAGGGGAGCCTTCAGCCGGAAGAGCACCTTCGGTGCAGTGGCTTCGAACGTTGGTGACGTCTTGATCTCGACGGCCATCACCTTGATTTGCGACGTCGGGCGCTCTTCGCTCAGGTAGTAGAGTTCCCGCCCATCACGGCTCCAGGTGATCCCGCCGATCGCGCCGTCGCCGCTGACCTTCCATTTCTGCTCTCCCGACGCGGAGGCAGCAGCGGCGTCGAACGGGCGGACGAACACTTCGAAGCGTCCGGTCTCGTTCGACCCGTAGGCGATGAACCGGCCGTCAGGCGAGAAGCGGCCGAGCCCGGCTTCATACTCCGATCGCGCGAAATCGACCCCCTGCCGCTTCAGCGGATCGTCTCCCGTGAGCGGAACCACCAGGATGATGCCGCCGCCGTCGAAGCTCACGAACTTGCCGTCAGGGGAGACGTCGGTGAGCACCATCCCTGCCCCCGGCGTGTATCGGAACAACTGCTCCTCCGTGCCCTGGCCGTTCGCGGCCTTGCGGTAGATGCTCGAGTAGTTGGTGTTGCGGGTGGACACGTACGCCACACGCTGACCATCGGGCAGCCACACGGGCGCGTTTTCCCCGTCCCTCGTGGCGGTGACCGCCGTGCCTTTGCCCGACATGACGTCGTAGGTCCAGATGTCAGTGGTGTCAGTCTGCGGATCGACGCGCATGGTCACGATCTTCGAGCCGTCCGGTGACAGCGAGGGCTGGGTGTACAGACCGGGCTCGCCGACCTTGCGGACCACCTTTCCCTCGCGATCGAAGATCGTGAGCTGCCGCAGTGGCTGTCCCGGGGGAACCACGAACACGACCCGTTCGCCGTCCCGGCTGACGCTGCCCAACGCTCCTGGGGTGCCGGTCGCAGGGATCGAATCGGGAGCTTTGAACAGCAGCCTCGGCTTGCTGAATTCAAAGTCCTGACCGGCTCGCACTTCGACAGCCATGACGCTGCGCTGCGGGCCGAGGTAGTACATCTCCTTGCCGTCACGGCGCCACCAGACCATCCCTTCACCGCCGTCGGTGGAGATCTGCCACTTGCCGACTGGCGCGTCCTTGCTCGAGCCCAGCGCAGGAACCGCGCGAACGAAGATCTGATCGCGGTTGTCCTTCTCGTTCGAGCGATACGCGAGCCAGCGACCATCCGGTGAGAGACGTGCGGCGACAACCTGCGACTCCGAATGAGTGACTTCCACCGGCTTCCGATCGCCCTCGACTGGAACCAGGTACAGGGTGCTGCCCGACAGGTCGGACGCGTAGAAGCTGAGGACCTTGCCGTCCAGCGACCAGTCGGTCAGGACGATGGGGCCACCGGCGTGCTGGTAGATCAGTTCCTCGTCGCCCTCGCCGGTCGTCAGCTTGCGGTAGATCCCGTAGCGACTACCGCGCAGGCCCACATAGCCGACGTACTTTCCGTCCGGGGACCAGGCGGGCGCCTGCACCGGCTCGCGCGACTTGCTCGTGGTGATCTGAGTGCCGCGTCCGCTCGCGACGTCAACGATCCAGAGGTCGTTCGTCTCCTTGGCGAGGTCGGCCTTGATGACCGCGACGCGGGTTGCGTCCGGCGAGAGAACCGGCTGGTTGTAGAGAGCGCGGTCACCGACTGTGGCGACGACTTTGCCCTGCTTGTCGTACAGCGTGAGCTGGCGCGCGTTCTCGCGCGTGTTCCGCTCGATGGCTTGCGCCCGCGCCTCCGCTTCCGCTTTTGCCCGGTCAGCCGCGTTGACCTGATCCTGGGCGGCCGCCAGCGCCGGAACGGCGACAACCGTGGCCCACGCGATGGCGATGACGCTGCGGAAGAGCCGCTGTGACTTGCACATGCCGATCTCCTTGCGGCGGTCGGACGCCGCGCCAAAAGAGAAAGTGCCGGAGATTGCCCGCGGCCGCTGAGAGCCCGGTGCCGATCAGCAATTCTGGGGACACGCCGAGATGACGCGCCCGTCCGCCAGTTTGAGCTCGCGGATCAGGCCCGCCTTGGAGCCGTCGCGAGCCCGGCTCGCCTCGACGGTCACTTCCTTCCCGAGCGATTTTTCGAAGTCCTCCCGCGAGAACTCGCGGGTCCGGAAGAACACCGGCGGCGGCCCTTCGAACGACCAGGGCTCGAGCTGCCCCTGATCGTTCTTAGCGTCCACCGTCAGATAGATGTGTGGATTTCGCCAGTCCACCTTCGACAGCGTCCCCGTCTCGGTGAATCGCTGGTTGAAGTCGAACATCGCCGACATGTTGTGATGTGCGGCGGCCGCGGTAGCGAGCGAAACGGCAAACCCAAGGGCGAGCGCGATCTTCTTCATCATCGGACTGCCTCCGACGTGTCGCGATACGGTTGCCAGGGAAGGAGTGTTCCGTTTAGACGACGAAAAAGCGTCGGTGGATGTTACGCCGGTAACCACCTGGCTGCACGTCCCGAATCCGGACAGCTAAGCACGCGGGCGACCACGTAGGGCGGACCATTTAGGGCGGACCACGTGGCGGCCCGTGGGGCGGACCTTGTCAGGTCCGCTAGTGATAGCCTCGAACCTCGTGCCTTATCGCATTGATCTCTCGAATCCCCCGGATCACGCGCTCGACACGCTCGTGGACCTTGGGGCGCTCGACGTCGAGCCGGTGACCGGAGGAGTCGCGGCGCTGCTGCCTGACACTGTTTCCGCTGAATACGTGGCCCACGTGCTCGGCGTCCGTGATGTGCGGGTCTCGCCGGCGGCCGGACGGGACGATGAGTCGGTCTGGACGTTGAGTCCCCGTCCTGTCCGGATCCGGACACTATCGATCGTGCCGGCCGATGCGCCTGGTGCGCCGGGGAGTGTGCGGCTCGTCGACGGAGCAGCGTTCGGCACCGGCCTCCATGCGACAACGGCGCTGTGCCTCGAGGCGATGGAAGACATGTTCGACGCCGGGATCCCAGACCGGATGCTGGACGTCGGGACCGGCTCCGGCGTGCTCGCACTCGCCGCGGTACGTCGCGGCGTGCGCCGGGCGGTTGCCCTCGACCTCGATGAGGACGCCCTGCGCATCGCAGCCGAGAACGGGCGCATCAATGAGGCGGGCGATCGACTCGCCTTGGTTTGCGGCGGGCCCGAGGCGGTTCGTGGCCAGTGGCCGCTCGTCGTGGCCAATATCCGCGCCGCCGAACTGATGGAGCTGGCGCAGCCGATTGCGTCGCGCGTCGCCAGCCGGGGACGGCTGGTGCTGTCCGGGATTCCACAGTCCGTGGCATCAGCAGTCGAGCGCGCGTATCGTCGCCTCGGCATGAGGTCGGTCTCTGCTGCCGAGCGCGACGGTTGGACCGCGCTGGTGCTGCAACCGACGTGGGGATGATGATGATGCTCGAATTGAGGGATTGACGGATTGACGAATTGACGAATTGATTGGGGATGGTCAATTGGTCATCAATCCGATTCATCCATCCAAATCCGTCAATTCGCCAATCCGTCAATCCGTCAATCCGTCAATTCGTCAATTCGTGTATCACTGTTATCCTCGTGACGTGACCCACATCCGTGTCGCCGTTCTGGCGTGTCTCGTGCCGCTCCTGATTGCCGCGTGCTCCTCGTCGTCGGGAAATCCGAAGGTGCCTGCCGGCGCCAAGAGCTCTGGTGGCCTGCACGCCACGATCGAAACCGACAAGGGTCCCATTGCCATTGAGTTTCTCCCGGCCGACGCGCCGAAGGCGGTCGAGAACTTCCGTCTGCTGGCCGAGCATGGCTATTACGACGGAGTGACGTTCCACCGGATCGTGAAGGGCTTCATGATCCAGGGTGGCGATCCGAGCGGGGACGGGACGGGCGGTCAGAGCGCGTGGGGTGGGCCGTTCGCCGACGAAATCAACCGGGACTCGCCGCTCTATCGCGGCGGCTACCGCCGCGGGCTGGTGGCGATGGCGAACTCGGGGCCGAACACCAACGGCAGTCAGTTCTTCATCATGCACCGCGACTACGACCTGCCTCCCGACTACGTCGTTTTCGCCCGTGTGACGTCGGGTCTCGAGGTCGTTGACGCGATTGCGAACACGCCGACCACGATTGGCGCCGACGGTGGTATGAGCAAGCCGGTGACGCCTCCCGTGATCAAGCACGTGACCGTGCAGCCGTAGCCGTCGGGCGGGGCTTCAGCCCCGCCGCGCCGCGAGTAGCCATGTTTTCTGCGAGCGATGCGTACGAGCGATTCATGGGGCGCTGGAGCCGGCAGCTGGCGCCCGTGTTCCTGGCCTTTGCCGACGTCCGTCCGGGCGATGTCGTGCTGGATGCGGGCTGCGGAACCGGCGCGCTGGCCTCAGCGGTGCTGACGGTGCCCGGGACACGCGTTGTCGGCGTCGATCCGTCGGGCGCGTATTTGCAGGCCGCGCGTGCGCACGCCGTCGCCCCGCGAGCCACCTTCGAAGAGGGCGACGTGCAGCGTTTGCGGTTTGCGGATGCCGCATTCGATCGCACGCTGTCGATGCTGGTGCTGAACTTCGTTCCTGATCCGGCGCGGGCACTGGGTGAAATGGTGCGGGTGACACGACCGGGTGGTGTGGTCGCCGCCGCAGTGTGGGACTACGGCGACGGCATGGAGATGCTGCGGGTGTTCTGGGACGAGGCGGTGGCGTTCGATCCCGCGATCGAACGACGTGACGAGCGCCACATGCCGCTTTCGCGATCGGGTGAGTTGGAGACGCTGTGGCGGGATCACGGCCTGACCGCGGTCGAAGCGACCGCGCTCCGCATACCGCTCGTGTTTTCGTCCTTTGACGACTTCTGGCTGCCTTTCGTGGGCGGGCAGGGGCCAGCCGGTGCCTACGTGTCAGCGCTCGCTGCGGAACGCCGGGCGGCGCTTGGCGCGCGCCTGAGGACGCGGCTGGTGACCGATCCGGCGGGATCGCTCACGCTGGACGCGCGCGCATGGGCCGTGAAGGGCGTGGTCCCCCCCGCTAACGGCGGACAGCCGAAGCGGTAGAATCCGCGCCGAGGTGGAGATGCAGAGACTGCTGACGGGTGCCACGGTCGCGGCGATGGCCGTGTTCTGTTTGGCCATCGCCGATCGAGCCGATGCGCAATGGCCGTCGTATCCGTGGAAGAACATGCCGCGGACTGCCGACGGCAAGGTCGACCTGAAGGCGCCGCCGCGGCGAATGGCGGATGGCCACGTCGATCTGTCCGGATTCTGGATGCCGACGGATGTGGTGCGCCACCTGCTGAATCTCGCGTCCGACCTGAAGCCCGAGGAAGTGCCGCTGCAACCGTGGGCCGACGCGCTCTACAAGGAACGAATCGAGAACAACGGCAAGGATCATCCCGGCGTCAGCTGCCTTCCTTCCGGGATACCAGAGAAGCTCAACATCCCCGACGGGCTCAAGGTCGTCCACACGCCGGACCTGCTGTTGTTCCTGCACGAGTCGCGCACGATCTACCGGCAGGTGTTTACCGACGGCCGACCGTTGCCGCCGCCGGACGTCCAGCCGACATGGATGGGATACTCCGTCGGTCGATGGGAGGGTGACACGATGGTGGTCGAGACCATTGGGTCGAATGGAAGGACCTGGCTCGACATGCGCGGCCTGCCCGCCACCGAGGCGTTGCACGTGGTCGAGCGCTACACGCGTCCGAATATCGGTCGCATCGACATCGAAGTGACGATCGACGATCCAAAGGCCTACACGCGACCGTGGAAGGTCAACCTGCAGTGGGCACTGCAGCCGGACACCGATCTCATCGAGAGTATCTGCGAAGAGAACAGCAAGGACCTGCCGCACATGGTAGGCAAATGAGTGGATTCTGAAATTGTCGATTGACCAATCTGAACATTCGCACATTGTCCTGATCCACGTTTCCCACGTGGGCCGTGCGGTGTCGACCAATTCCGATTGGTCAATGTTCCGATTGGTCAATCGACAACGCTGAAGTCGACATCTTCGCCATGTATCTGCCTGCGCACTTCGAGGAATCCGACGTGACGGTGCTTCACTCGTTGATTCGATCGCACCCGCTGGGCGCGTGGGTGACGCCGATCGACGGTGCACTGGTCGTCAATCACATCCCGTTCCTGGTCGATGCGTCGCGCGGCGCCCTCGGCACGCTGGTCGGTCACGTGGCGAGACCGAATACCGTCTGGAAGTCCTGCTCGCAGGCTGAATCGGTCGTCCTGTTCCAGGGCGCGGAGCACTACATCTCGCCGTCCTGGTATCCGTCCAAAGTGGAGAGCGGCAAGGTGGTGCCCACCTGGAACTACGCCGTCGTCCACGCCCGCGGAGTGCCCATCGTCTTCGAGGATCCAGAGCGATTACGCGCGCATGTGACTGCCCTGACTGACACCCACGAATCGGCGGCCGATATTCCGTGGCAGGTCTCTGATGCGCCGGCCGATTTCATCGGCAGCCTGCTGCGGGGCATCGTCGGCATCGAGATCCCGATTGCGTCGCTGACCGGGAAGTGGAAGGTCAGTCAGAACCGTAACGACGCCGATCGTCGCGCGGTTGTCGAAGCGTTGCGGCGACGCGGCGATTCACGGTCGACCACCATGGCGCAGTTGGTTGCGGACGGCAGGAACGGCGATCCGAAGTCATAGCGTGCCGGCCAATGAGTACCGCTTCGTCACGCGTTGGCTCCTCGCGACAACGCCCGACGAGCTGTTCGATGTTCTCGACAATCCCGTTGATTACGTGCGCTGGTGGCCGTCCGTCTGGTTGCGCGCGGAGGTGCTCGACCGCGGCGGCAGCGATGGTGTGGGGAGGCGTGTCCGATTCCACTCGAGGGGAAGGCTGCCGTATATGCTGCGATGGATCGCCGAAACGACAGCGGTCAGCCGACCGGACCGAATTGCGGTTCGCGCGTCTGGTGATTTCGACGGATCCGGCGAGTGGACGATTCACGCCGTCGACCCGTCGCTAACTGAAGCCACCTACGTGTGGGCCATTACCGCGACCAAACCGCTGTTGAAATACCTGTCGCCGCTTCTCCGGCCCTTGTTCGAGTGGAATCACCGCTGGGCCATGAGCCGCGGAGAGGAATCGCTGCGTGAGGAATTGAAGCGGCGAGCGGTGGAGCGAAGGCGGTCGCGCCAGGAAATGCGGTGAACTCCATTGCCTCCGCAATCAGCGCGCCTGGCCCGGCCTGATGCCGGGTACTTTGATCTGCGTGCGGAACAGGTGCGTGCACGCGGTGATGTAGAGGCCACGATTGTCGGCGTCGCCGAACGCGACGTTCGTGGCGCACACGCGTGCGCGGGGCTCGCCCGCGGGTTGCGGCAGGTGCAGGCGGCCGAGCGGCACGCCGGCTGGTGAGGTGATCTGTACCACGCCCGGAGTGCCACCGCTCGTCGTGTACAGGTTGCCGAGCGAGTCCACCCGCATTCCGTCCGAGCCGTGCTCCACGAACAATTTCCCGTTGGCGATTGTGCCGTCGGGCAGCACGTCATACCTCATCGTCCGGTTGGCGCCGGACGTGACGTACAGCACCTTCTCATCGGGTGACAACGTGATGCCATTCGCGAAACGGCCGGGTGCGTTCTGATCGCTGCCGAGCAGAGTAACTCGTCCATCCTTGATCAGGAAGAAGCCGCTGAAGGGGAGCTCGCGTGCGGCATCCTTCTCCGCGTCCCGCAGTCCCCAGACTGTGTCCGTGAAGTAGATGTTGCCGTTGGCGGCGATGACGATGTCGTTGGGCCCGTTGAAGCGCTTGCCTTCAAAGCGATCGGCCAGAATGGTGCGAGTCCCGTTCGTCTCAAGCCGGTACACCGTGCGATCGTTCATCGCCGTTACGACGAGCCGACCCTGCGGGTCGAGCGCGAGGCCGTTGGAGCCGATCAGCAGGATCGGGACCCGTCCGGCGACCGTCTGTGCACCTACCCGCGAGATATCGCTGCCGGTGAAACCGCTCTTCTCGAGAAACACCGTGAGCGGACGACCCCGTTGCCACTTGTAGATGACGTTGGCGGCATTGTCGCTGAACAGCAAGTAGCCGCCGCCGGGTTCGCGGATCCAGACCGGGCCCTCGGTGAGCGCGAATCGATCCCCCAGCGTCTCCACCGTCGCATCGGCCGATAGCACGGCGTCCAGTGCCTGGTCCAGGCGCTCGACGCGGAACGGCATGTCGGCGTTGGTTGGTGGCCGCTGGGATTGAGCGGTGGCGCTCATGACGAACGTCACCGCGGCCGCGCAGGCCACGCCGAATCGCTGTTGCACGGGATGCATCGGCCCCGGATTCTATCGCTCTCGTCGACGAGTGGCGCGACTGAGCCGCGGTCGCAAGCTACCGGCTACCGGCTACCGGCCACCGGCCACCGGCCGCCCTCGTGCGGTGCTGCACGATGCGTGAATGCCGGCGCCGTTTGGGCCAATCCGAAGCGCCGGTGTACAACTTCGACATCCGCGCCAGTAGGTGTGAACCGCAGCGGTCGTCAGGAGGATTCGTGGTGACGTGCTCAGTTTGCCAAATAGCGATGCAGTCGCTGGGTCAGATTCCGATTCGCACCGGCGGCATCAAGGGAGGATGGCATCTGCTCCTGGGTGAGTGGGCCGACATGACCGAGGGCGTCGTCCCCCTCGACGTCTTTCGCTGCTCGCAGTGCAAGCGCGTCGAGTTCTTCGATCTCGATTTGAGTCTGCCGGAGCGCTGACATGCGACGTTGTCGCATGCTTCCGTCTGTTGCCTCTCGACCTTTCGCGTGACTCCACTGCCAGATGACCTGCGGCGGCGGCTCGCCGGCGCGTTGCCGGGCCGCGCCGCGCAGGTGCGGATGGCGCCGCAGCCGCGCGCGTGGCCCCCAGCCGATGCGATCCTCCGGCCTGCCGCCGCGCTGCTCCTGCTGTACCCGCATGACGGTGAATGGTGGATTCCGCTGACCGTGCGCGGATCGACGCTCCGTCATCACAGCGGTCAGGTGTCGCTGCCGGGCGGACGACTCGACCGGTCCGACGAAGCGGTAGAAGAGGCGGCGCTGCGCGAGGCGTGGGAGGAGATCGGTGTGCCGCCGAATGAGGTGGATGTGCTCGGCCGCCTGACGTCGCTCCCGATCGCGATCAGTGGCCATCTGCTCAGTCCGGTGGTCGGCGCGGCCGACCGCCGGCCGTCATTCACCCTCGCAACGCCGGAAGTGGAGCGCCTGATCGAACTGCCGCTCGCGCACCTGACGCTTCCCGATACGGTCGGGTGGGAAGAGCGGAGACGATCGCGGCCGCCGTATGAGGTGATGACCGTGCCGTATTTCGACGTCGACGGCACGCGCATCTGGGGGGCGACGGCGATGGTGCTCGCGGAGTTCATCGCGGTGTTGAGGGGATAGGTGGGGTTTCATCGTGGGGCGGACCTTGTCAGGTCCGCCGTGGGATATGGCCGCAACCCAGTCTCGGGATGTGCCACGCGGACCTGACAAGGTCCGCGCCACAGTCAGCAAATCGGCGCCACGTCATTCATACGCAGTCGCACCATGAACGCGTGGCCGATGCTACGATTCGCCGGCATGACCGACATCTCGCGGCGCGAACTCCTGATTGCCGGGTCTACGGCGGCCGCCGCCGCCGCTCGCAGCTTCGCTCAGGGATCACGCTATGACCTGGTGATCAAGGGCGGCCGGGTGATCGACCCGGCAGCGAAGCTCGATACCGTCCGTGATATTGCGATCGCGGGCGGCCGGATCGCAGCAGTCGCGGCAAACGTCGATCCCGGCGCGGCCGCCGTCGTCGATGCGCGCAACCGCCTGGTTGTGCCCGGTCTCATCGACATCCATACGCATGCGGCGCGATCAGCCGACGGTCCGCCGCTTCTACTCAAGGACGGAGTGACCGGGTGGATTGACGCCGGTTCGCAGGGAGCGGATCACATCGCGGATGTCATCAGCGTCGCCCGGTCCTCGCCCCAGCCCGGACGTATTCTGATCAACATCGGCCGCGCCGGCATCATCGCCGACGGAGACACGAAGGACCTGGCGCTTGCGGATGTTGCCGCCGCACGTGACGCCATCGCGAAGAACCGCGATTTCGTCGTCGGCATCAAGGCGCGTCTCTCCAGCGACGTCGCAGGGTCGAATGACTACGAGGTGCTCAAGCGGGCGCAGGACGCGGCCACCCCGTCGGGCGTGCCGGTGATGATTCACATGGGCCAGACGGTGTCGCCGCTCTCCAAGCTGCTCCCGATCTTGAAACGGGGTGACATCGTCACCCACATGTTCGCGCCGGCACCGAACGGCATTCTCGATGAACGCAACCGCCTGCTGCCGGAGGTGATCGATGCGCGACGCCGCGGCGTCTGGTTCGACGTGGGGAACGGCCGGCTCGGACATGTCCGCTGGGACGTCGTCGACGCAGTGATGAAGCAGCGTTTCTGGCCGGATGCGATCTCCACCGACTGGAACACCATGAGCCGGACCACCGGCGTCGTCGATATCGCGAACTGCATGTCCAAGTTCCTCGGCTACGGCATGTCGGTGTCGGACGTGGTCGCCTGCAACACCGTGAACGCCGCCAGGATGTTCCCTGCATTCAAGGATCGCGGGACGCTCGCGGTGGGTGCGCCTGCAGACATCACGATCCTGGAACTGCGCGACGGCAGCTTCCAATTCCTCGACAATTACGAAAACACGATCACCGGCCGGCAACGCCTGTTCGTGACAGGAACAATTCTGGCGGGAAAGCGGATCCCGTGAGACTCGCGAATCTGTCACGGCATGAACGGCGAATCCGATTGTGAGGAACAGGTCATGAAGCGAAGGCTCTGGCGGATTGGCATCGTGGCGACGGCTGTGGCGGCCGCGTGTCTTGGAGCGCGGACGGCGTCGGCACAGGACCCGTGCACCGCATTGAAAGCAGCCCCCGGCTTTCCGAACACGACGGTCGTCTCCGCGGATACGGTAGCGGCCGACCCGCAGCGCGGTCTGCCCGCGTTCTGCGAGGCGCGCGTTACGATTTCACCGGTGCCCGGCTCGCGCATCACTGCCATCTACCGGATGCCTCCGTCGTGGAACGGGCGGGTGCTCGGGATCGGCGGTGGTGGCTTCGCAGGGAACCTCACGATTGATGCCGCCGCCGAAGGGTTGAAACGCGGCTATGCGATCATCCAGAACGATCTCGGGCACCCCAGCGCCGGCGCACTCGACCCGGCGTTCGCGATCCTGCCGGACGGGCAGCCCAACACGGAAGGGATCGTCGACTTCGGTCATCGTGCGACGCACCTGGCGACGACGGTCGGCAAGCAGGTGATCGCGACGTTCTATCGACGTGGTGCCGACCGGGCCTACTGGCAGGGCTGCTCGACCGGCGGTCGGCAGGGCCTGGCGGAGGTGCAGCGGTACCCCGACGACTACGATGGAGTGATTGCGGGTGCTCCGGTCTACACGCCGCTGGTGTACTCGAACGCCATTCTCCGCGTGCAGGCGTTCCACGCCAGGCCGGAGAGCAACCTGCTGGCGTCACAGGTCCCTTTGATCCAGAAGGCCGTGCTCGCGGCCTGCGACGCGAAGGACGGCGTCGCCGACGGCATTCTCGGCGACCCGCAGATCGTGCACGTGGGATCCCGGTGCACTCGCTTGCAAGGCCGGTATGACGCCCTCGGCCGACTGCCTCTCGGCGGCGCAAGTCGAGACGGTGCGTCGTGTCTACGCCGGCGTGAAGACCCGCGATGGCCAGTACGCGGCGATGCCGCTGATGCGCGGCGGCGAAAGCGATTGGGTCACCCGGATGATCGGAACCTCCGCACAGCCGCTTGGCCTCAACTCCGCGCTCGGCGCGCCGTTCATGGCCTACATCGTCAAGCACGATGCGCAGTACGACCTGATGACGTTCGATCCCGATCGCGACATGAGCGCGCTGCGATCAGGCGTCGCGTTGCAGGTGCATCAGGAGACCACGGATATTTCGGCGTTCGTCAAGCGAGGCGGAAAGCTGCTGCTCTGGCATGGGTTCAACGATCCCGGGCCAAGCCCGCTCTCGACGATCGCGTATCTCGAAGCGGTGCAGAAGGCGGTCCCGGCCGCGAACGACAGCGTTCGCCTGTTTCTCGCGCCTGGCGTGCTGCACTGCGGTGGCGGTGCCGGACCGGATCGCTTCGACGCCCTGACCGCGCTCGAGCGCTGGATCGAGACAGGGAAGGCGCCGCTGTCCATGATCGCCACGAAGGCGAACTCACCGTTGTCCCGCCCGCTGTGCGCCTACCCGCAGGTCGCCAGATACAAGGGCAGTGGCAATACCAACGACGCCGCGAACTTCACGTGCTCGGCACCGTGAACGGGACGTGCGTAGGCACGACGCCTGACGCCGTCCAGGCCACAGGAACGTGAGTCGGACGTGTGAGTGGCGCATGCGCGGAGATAATGGATCGCGTGCGGGCAGCCTGCCTCTTCTTTATGCTCGTCGGTGCGGGCCTGATAGTGACGGAGCCGACGCCGTTGCGCGCCCAGGCCGATGAGGGGCGCGCTGGGACGACGCTCGATACACTCGAGTCGCTGGTCGGCTGGCACAGGCCAGATCCCGAGATGCGCACCGACATCAGGGTGTTGACGCGGTCGACTCTCGGCGTCCTTCCCTTGCCGCTGGTGCGCCTGACCGGCGACGCCAGCGATCACGTCGTGGCGACGGTCACCGAATGGGGTGTGCCCGATTCGCGGCCCGACGGGCGTCCGCTCTTTTTCAAGTACCTGCCGCTCGAGTGCTCGGACGATCGATTGCTGTGTGCTGGCACTCCCAGACTGATCCGCACTCCCGACGTCAAGGCGCTGTGGTTCGCCCTCCTCATTGCCCGCTCGTGCAACGATCGTCCGCGCAAGGCTCCCACCGACGCGGAAGACCTGTTCGTTCGCGGCCATGTCGCCGATATGTCGATGGAGTTCTCGTGTCACGCCCCGAATCCGCGGGGGCCGAGCCCGGGCGACCGCGAGGCCGCCTCGATCCTGCGGATCTCGCACCGGCTGCTGGGAAGGTAGCGCGGACAACGATGTCGACGACGGCGTTGCGCCCTGACCTGATCCCGGCCGCCGTCCTCGTTACCCTGACGTGGAGCATGGCGCGAGTCGCAACTGTCGTGTCGTGTCCGTCTCAGCCCCTTGTCACGCATTCTAAAATCGTCTGTGTATGCGGAGCTGGATCGCCGTTCTGATCTTGGTCCCGGCAGCGCTCGGGCTCGCGCTGCTTCCGGTCATCAGGAACCCCCGTCCGCCCGCCCGGCCCCCGCTCGTCGTTGACGACGTCAGCCAGCTGAATCCGATCAAAGTCAGCGCCATCGTCGAGCCGACCTCCGATGCCGACGTCGCCGACGCCGTCGCCCGGCATACCGGACCGGTGTCGATCGGCGGCGGGCGGCACAGTATGGGAGGGCAGATCGCCACCGAGAACGCGCTGTTCATCGACATGCGGCATTTCAACAAGGTCCTGGAAGTGGACCCGGAGGCCGGAACGGTTCGCGTTCAAGCCGGCGCGACGTGGCGAGAGGTGCAGGACGCGATCGATCCGTTCAATCTGTCCGTGAAGGTGATGCAGTCTTACGCCAACTTCACCGTCGGCGGTTCGCTGTCTGTGAACGCCCATGGCCGCTATGTCGGCAATGGCCCGGTGATCACGACCGTCAAGAGCATCAAGGTAGTGATGGCGAACGGGTCCAGCGTCGAGGCCAGTCCGACGAACAATCGGGAGCTCTTCTATGGGGCCATCGGCGGGTACGGCGGGCTCGGCGTGATCGTCGAGGCCACGCTCGAACTCACCGACAACGTCCGGGTCAAGCGAGAGGCCGGCGAGATGTCGATCGGCAGGTACGCGCGGTTCTTCAGGGACGGCATACAGAGCCAGGCGGATCGCGTACTCCACGAAGCCACGGTGTCCTTGCCCGACTTCGCGCGGCTGCGGGAGGTGACTTACACCCGTACCAACGAACCGCTCAGCGTCCGGGCACGGTTGCGGTCGAGCGACGGATCGTATCGCCTCAATCGTCTTGCGCTCTGGATCCAGTCGGAGTGGCCATTGGGCTCATCGATCGGCCGGTACCTGTTGAATCGGGTGTCTTCGCCCGACGCGCCGGTCAGCTTGCGCAACTACGAAGCGAGCTACGATGTTGCGGAACTCGAACCCGCCTCGCGTGAATCCTCCACGTATCTGATGCAGGAATACTTCGTTCCCACCGAGCGGTTCGACCAGTTTGTGTCGAAGATGCGCGAGATCCTGCGCCTCCGCAACGTCAATGTCCTCAACGTCTCGATCACGCATTCGCTGAAGGATCCCGGGTCGCTGCTGGCGTGGGCGCAGACCGACGTCGTGTCGTTCCTGATCCACTACAACCAGGACACCACCCCGGAGGCGCTGGCCGCCGAAGAGGTGTGGACCCGCGAACTGGTGAATGCGGCGTTGAACGTGAACGGCTCGTACTATCTTGGCTACCGGCTGAACGCGACGGCCGAACAGTTCGCCCGCGCGTATCCGCGCGCGGCTGAATTCGTCGCGCTCAAGCACAGGGTCGATCCCACCAACAAATTCCGCAACAGACTCATCGACCGCTATCTCCAGTAGAACGCCGAATGGAGATCCACGTCGTCGACGGAACCTACGAGCTGTTCCGTCACTACTTCGCGATGCCGTCGGCGAAGGACGCCGCGGGCCGCGAGGTCGCCGCCGTTCGCGGCGTCGTCCACTCCATGCTCGCGATGATCACCGCCGGCGCACGTTACGTCGGCGTGGCGACCGATCACGTCATCGAGTCGTTTCGTAACGGCCTGTGGCGCAGGCTACAAGACGAGCGCCGGCGTTCCCCCAGATCTGCTCCAGCAGTTTCCGCTCCTCGAAGACGCCTTGCGGGCACTCGGCGTGGTCGTCTGGCCGATGGTGGAGTTCGAGGCCGACGATGCGCTCGCGTCGGCGGCAGCCATCGCGGCAAGAGATGCGCGCGTTGACCGCGTGTTGATCTGCACGCCCGACAAGGACCTGGCGCAGAGCGTGCGTGGCTCGCGCGTCGTGCAGTTGAATCGCCGGACGAAGGCGATCATGGACGAGTCAGGCGTCGTGCAGAAGTTCGGCGTGGGGCCGGACTCGATCCCGGACTACCTCGCGCTGGTCGGCGACGCTGCTGACGGCTATCCCGGGTTGCCGGGATGGGGAGCAAAGTCTGCGGCGGCGGTCCTCGGGAAGTATGGTCACCTCGAGGCGATTCCTGAAGACTGGCGCACGTGGGGCGTGAACGCGTTGAACCCCGCTGCGCTGGCGCGCACGCTCGCCGCCCGCCAGGCCGAGGCACACCTGTTTCGCACCCTCGCCACGCTCAGGGAAGACCTGCCGCTGTTCGACGATGTCGAGAGTCTCCGCTGGGACGGCCCGCGGCCGGAGTTCGAGGCGCTGGCCGCCACGCTCGATGGTGGACGGCGGAAACGGAGCGCGAAGGGTTCGTAGATTGAAGTTCGAAGTCCGAGATGCGTCGTCAGCAGTGTGCGACAGTTCGACTCGAGCGAGCAGCGATGAGTTGCGCGACGATGAGCGCTATCGCGTACGGCCGATTTTCGGAGAGTTGCCGACCTGCTCCATCAGAAAACGGTCGGCTGGTCGTTCGATCCGCAGCGCGTAGATGCTGCGCGAGCCGTCGCGCGCCTTGCTTCCGCGCGCAGTGATGCGATCGCCCGGTTTCAATGTGTCGGCCGTCATCCCGGCATCGACCAGTTCGAATCGGTTGTCGAGTTCCACTTTCCACGTCTCTGGATGACCGCCCCCGTCGGCCAGGACGATGACGAACGGGTGCGGGTTGACGAAGTGGAACTCGGAGACGACGCCGTCCACGGTGACCGATGACTGGCTGTCGTAGACACCGGCGATGGAATGGTGCGCGACGGCAGCCGTGGTGGCTATGGTGAGCATCACGGCGACCAGCAGCAGGCGTCGTTGCACGGGACCATTATGACGAAAGAAATGCCTTCCGGCCGGCACGCCCGGGGCTTGCCGGGCTGGCCCGGAAGGATTACGTTTTCCCCATGAAAGCCGAAGACGTTCTCGGTCTGCTGGTGCCGGTGACGTTCGTCTTCCTGTTCGTCACCGAAAAACTGTTCCCGCGTCGCGAGTACCCGCCCATCCGGTTCTGGAACCTGATTGGGTTCGGGTGCCTGATCATGACTGGTCTGATCTCGACGTTCCTGCCGCTGCTGCTGCCAGCGTCGGTCACCCAGTATCACCTGTTCGACGGCGCCCGTCTGGGGATGGTCGGCGGAATCCTCGTGGCGTATCCCTTGTCGGCGCTCGGTTCGGCCCTCCTGCACCGTGCCTTCCACACGTTCCACCCGCTGTGGCTGCTCGGCCACCAGATGCATCACAGTCCGCGGCGGCTCGACATCCCCGGTTCCGTGTACTTCCATCCGGTCGACCTCGCGTTGCAGGTGGCGCCGGCGACAATCGTCTCGGTCTTCATCCTCGGCCTCGAGCCGGTGACGGCAGGCGCGGTCGGCTACGTGGCCTCCTTCTACGGCATGTTCCAGCACTGGAACGTCCGCACCCCGCACTGGCTGGGCTACCTCATTCAGCGGCCCGAGTCGCACGGGCTGCACCACGAGCTGGGTGTGCACGCGCGGAACTACAGTGACTTTCCGCTGTGGGACATGTTGATGGGGACGTTCGTCAATCCCGCGACCTTCGACGGCGACGTCGGATTTGCCGGTGACGCCCCGACACGAGTCGGAGCGATGCTGCTGTTCCGCGACGTCAATCCGCCGAAGCGCAAGCGTCCGGCGGATACTGCCGCATTCTCGTGATGATCATCGATCTGTCTTTCAGCTCGTGGACGAATTCGGTGGATGGTCGCCATCCTGACGGAGGTCGTGTCGACGAATGCCAACTCTGATCGTCCAGCCGACCGTGATCAAGGCCGCCGGCAACAAGCCAAAGCGGATCGAGGAGTTTGCGGGCCGCGTCAACTCAGGTCACGCTACTCTCAGCGTCGCCCGCATGGTTTCGCCCGAGGGATGGCTCGAACCGGGTCAGCGGCCTGAATTCGAGGAAGTGACCGTCGTGCTGAACGGCCTCGTCCGGGTCGAGTACGAGGGCGGCGTTCTCGACGTGCGCGCGGGGCAGGCGGTGGTCGCGCACGCCGGGGAATGGGTCCGCTACAGCACGCCGGAGTCGGGCGGAGCCGAGTACATTGCCGTGTGTCTTCCTGCTTTCTCGCCCGACACTGTTCATCGCGACGATGATTCGTCGCGGACCTGAGAAGGTCCGCGCCACGATTTCGCGCACAAGTGGATTGAGGATTGACCAATTTGAATATTCCACGATTTGTTCTGACCTCTCGATAAATTGGTCGATGTTCAAATTGGTCAATCGACAATCTCATGACGCCGCCGCGTCATAATCGTGGTGCTATGTCACAGCGCTGCTGGCTGATGAAGTGCGAACCGTCCGCGTACACGATTGACGACCTCGAACGCGACGGCACGACGTCGTGGGAAGGGGTTCGGAACTTCCAGGCGCGCAACTTCATGCGGGATCAGATGCAGGTGGATGATCCCGTCCTGTTCTACGCATCCAACGCCGACCCTTCCGGAGTGACGGGCGTGGCGAAGATCGCACGCGCCGGATACCCCGATGCATTCGCCTGGAAGAAGGGTCACAAGTACTTCGACGAGGGCAGCAGCAAGGACAATCCCACGTGGTACATGGTCGACATCGCCTTCGTCGAGAAATTTCCAGCGCTCGTTGCCCTCGACACGCTCAAGCAGACCAAGGGACTGGAAAAGATGATGGTGGCGCAGAAGGGGAGTCGCCTCTCGGTCCAGCCTGTCACCCGGGCTGAATTCGACATCGTTGTGCGTCTGGGACGCGGCCGCGCAGGACGGAACTCGTAGCGCGGGCCTTCAGGCCCGCGGAAAGCCGGAAGAAAATCGTCGGCCGGGCCTCAGGCCCGCCGGAAAGATCTGAGGCGATGGCGACCACACTCGACGTTCCGCAGATGCCCGCGTCTTCGGTTGACACGCGTGGTTATCGCCTTGCCTCGATCGACGTCTTGCGGGGGCTTGTCATCGTCATCATGGCCCTCGACCACGTCCGCGACAACTTCCTGGCCGGCGCGACGCAGGACCCGATGTCGGATCCGAACGTCACGGTGGCGGTCTTCTTCACGCGGTGGATCACGCACTTCTGCGCACCCGTGTTCGTGCTGCTCGCCGGGGTGAGCGCAGGGCTGATGGCGTCGCGACGCAGCCGCGAGGAGCTGTTCCGATTCCTGCTCACGCGCGGCCTCTGGCTGATTGCCGTCGAATGCGTCGTCGTTTCGACATCGGCGACGTTCGCGCCAGAGGGCATTCCCGAAGTTGGTGGGGCGACGTTGATCATCCTGCAGACCATCTGGGCGATCGGCGGAAGCATGGTCGCCCTTTCAGTGGCGCAATGGTTCGGCCGTCGGACCTGTCTGATTCTCGGGCTGGCGATCGTCTGCGGCCATAACCTGCTGGATCCCGTGTGGCCGATGAGCGCCCTGCTGGATCAGAAGCCGTGGCCGCTGTGGGTGGCGCTGCATTCACAGATGTCGTTCCAGGCGGGCCCGTTCATGGTGCTGGCGGCGTATCCGCTCGTGCCCTGGATCGGTGTGATGCTGACGGGATTCGGTCTCTCGCGAGTGTTCGAGCTCCCTGAACGCCAGCGCAGACAGTGGTTGTGGCGCGGCGGTCTCGTCATGATCGCGGCCTTTCTGCTGCTGCGCGCACTCGACGTCTATGGCGATCCGAACGGGTGGCAGACGCAGCCAGGTGGCGGCGTCGCTACGGTCCTCGACTTTCTGAACACGACCAAGTATCCCCCTAGCCTTGATTTCCTGCTGATGACCTGGGGACCCGCCGCCGTGTTCTGCGCGTTTGCCGATCGTGTGCCGGCCCGAATCGGCGGCGTGCTCAACACCTATGGCCGCGTCCCGTTCGCGTTCTATGTCCCGCACTTCTATCTGATTCACATCCTGAGCATCGGGCTGGGGCTCGTACAGGGATTCACGCTGGCCCAGATGTCCACGCTGTTCTTCTTTTACCCGCAGGGTTACGGACTCCCGCTGCCGGCCGTCTACGTCGTCTGGCTCGTTGTGGTCGTGCTCTTGTACCCGTTCTGCCGCTGGGTGGCGGGAGTGAAGGCGCGGCGGCGTGATTGGTGGCTGAGCTATCTGTAGGAATCGTGAATCGTGAATCGTGAATCGGTGAATCGTGAGTGATGAGCGGGGCGGACCTTGGCAGGTCCGCCTGTCAACTATCGCGTGCCTGACAAGGCGCGCGCGACTGGATATCATCCCCGCATGAAATTGCTGCTGATTCCCGCGATCGTCATCCTGGCACTGCAGCCCGCGTGAGGTGGGTGCCGCGACACCGGCGGTTCCGATGATCTCGGCAGCCGTGGCGGCGCCAGGCCGGATGTACCCCGACCCGGCGGTCAGCCTCGTCCCGACGGCAGTCAAGGTCGAGGACTTTCCCTACCTGACGGAGGAGTACTTCGTCTCGGGAACCGCCGCCGGGGCGCCATATCAAACCCGGATCATCGTCCGGAGACCCCAGTGACCCGAAGGCGTTCAGCGGCACCGTTGTCGCGGAAGCGCAGCACGCCGGCGGGCGGTCGCTGATCTTCGAGTGGTCGCGGGTGTCGGTGCTGACGCGACACCACCTGTTCGTCGAGATCGTGCACAGCCCCGCCAACGTGGCAACGATGAAGATGTTCAATGCGGAGCGATACGCCCAGCTGAACATCGCGATGGGTCAGGCAAACGAGATCATCGCGCAGGTCGGACGACTGATAAAGGCGAAGGCCGGCCCCTTCGCGGCCTACGACGTCAAGCGGATCACGCTGATGGGCACGTCGGCATCGAGCGCGACCGTGCGCACGTATCTGGCCGCGCATCCCGAGCTCCGCATGCCCGACGGCAAGCCGATCTATGACGGCTTCCTGCTGACGAGCACGCTTGGCAACACGCCGTTGCCGGTGGTCGATGTACCGATCATCCAGATGCCGACCCAGACCGAGGTGGCGACATATGCGCAGCAGGGCATCGCGTATCGGCGGCCCGACAGCGATGAACCGGGCAATCGCTATCGCCTCTACGAAGTCGCGGGCATGCCGCACAACAACGCCCGCGACCGGCCGGAGTTCCAGACCGATCCGTGCACGCTGCCAGTGACTGACTTCCACGCCGGGGCGTTCACCGCGCTCGGACTCAATCACCTGATCGAGTGGATTGCCAACGGCAAGACACCGCCGCACGCGCCGCCGATCACCGTCGACCAGGACACCACGGGCGACAACTCCCCACTCGCGCTCGATGCGAACGGGAACGCCAAAGGTGGCGTTCGCAACGTATGGGTCGATGTGCCGATCGCGACGTACGGCGTGCTGGGCAAGGGGAAGACGCAGGCGCAGGATCGGCAGTGCCAGCTGGCCGGGACCGAAGTGTCGTTGCCGCCCGCCACGCTCAAGTCGCTCTATCGCGACAAGGACGACTACGAAAAGAAGGTCGAGAAGCGCCTGGGAGAACTGGTCAAGGAGGGCTGGTTTCTGCCTGAGTACGTCGACGCCATCAAGGCTGACGCCCACGCGATGACCCTTCCATGATCCCGGGAGTTCGCCGGCTCGCGCGAGCGGGACGCGGCGGTTCACGGAGGGCGTGGTCAGGCCCGCCGGTCCATCCGTTCGCCGTGGCCGTTGCGTTCGTGCTGTCCTTCTCGGCGGTTCATGCCGGACAGGCGGTGCCGGGCGGCAGGGATCCGCGCGTCGAGCGGCTCGTGACATCGATCTCCACCACGCATCTTCGCGAGATGCTGACGACGCTGGTCTCATTCGGGACTCGCAGCACGCTCTCCCGCCCGGATTCGACGACGCGCGGCATCGGCGCGGCCCGCCAATGGATCGCCGACGAGCTCCGCCGCGCGAGCCCGAAGTTGCAGGTGAGCTTCGATACGTACCGGTTCAAGCCGCAGCGCCGTCTTACACGGGAAGTCGAGTTGCGTCAGGTCATCGCCGTGCTTCCGGGCAGAACGCCGAGGCGCATCTACGTCACCGCGCACTACGACACGTTGAACCTGCCGGACCAGACCGCGAAAATCGTGCGACCCTCGCCGCTGCCCGCGGGCTTCGATGCGCAGTCACAGCCCGGGCAGGATTACGAGGTCGCCGCCCCCGGAGCCAATGACGATGGCAGCGGGACGGTGCTGGTGATGGAACTGGCCCGCCGGTTCGCGGAGAGCGGAATCGATTTCGACGCGACGCTGGTGTTTGCCTTGTGGTCAGGCGAGGAGCAGGGTGAATTCGGAGCGCTGGCGCATGCGCAACGCATGGCGGCGGCCAGGACGCCGATCGACGCGATGTTCAACAACGACATCGTCGGCAATTCGCATGGCGGCAACGGCGCCTTCGACAACGGGAGCGTCCGGGTGTACTCCGAGGGTCCTGAAGACTCGCCGTCTCGCGCGCTCGCCCGGTATATCGAGCGGGCCGGCGCGACCTACCTGCCTGCTCACCGGGTCCGGCTGATGTCGCGACCGGACCGCTTTCAACGCGGAAGCGACCACGAGGCGTTCAACGCGGCGGGCTTCACCGCCGTGGTCTTCCGCGAAGCTACGGAAAACTACGCGCGCCAACACAGCGCCAACGACACGCTCGATGGTGTCGACGTCGACTACCTGTCACAGAACGTGCGGCTGAACGCCGCTGCGATCGCGTCATTGGCACTCGCGCCGCCGGCACCAATCGTGGTGACCGAGCGTGGGGCGCCGACGATCGCGCGGGGTGCCTCCGGTTACGACGCGGCACTGACGTGGAAGGCATCACCGGGCGCGGTCGCGTACCGGATCTACTGGCGGGACGCGTGGGGTCCCGACTGGGCGCACCAGCTGACGGTGGGCAACGTGACGGAGTACGTCCTTTCCAACCTGTCCATAGACGACGTGGTCATCGGCGTCGCCGCTGTCGGTGCCGACGGACATGAGAGCCTCGTCAGCGCGTACGTCGCGGCGCCGCGTCCGTTCGCACCGTTACAGTTGGTTGACTGAACTCTTGAACCAGTTCAGGTGCCGATGAACAGGGTTCAAGGTTCAGAGGGTGCCGAGGGTGCCGAAGGTTCAGTTCTGAACGTTCAGAACCCGATGAACTGCACGTTCAGCACCCCCGGCACCCTCGGCACCTTCTAGAACCTCGTCCAGCCGGTTCACCTCGATATACAGTATCCGCCGGCAGCGCGCCGGACTCGGGGGTCGGTCATCGTCGATCGGCTTCGTCAGTCGTCTAGAGAGCCGCGATCTCGTGAGGTGGCCGCAGGGGCCGCCTGGTCGCGTGCAGGAAACCACCGCCAGGTGATCGTTCACATCAACCATATCGCCCCCGCCAAGACCAAACGTGGGGCGCTCCGCCAGGCGGAAAGCGACCTGGGTGCGCTGGTCACCGGCTGCATGATGTCAATGGTCGAGGACGGCATCCTCGATCCGCAGCTGGCGCCGTCGCTCCGCGTCCATCTCGACTGGATCCACTATCGGGGCAATTTCCGGGATCCGGTCATCGTCCGCCGCACCACCGACTCGCGGGGCCGGACACTGCCGCTCGCGGAGATCGCCGTCGATCTCCGGCAGGCTGATGCGGCCACCATCGAAGGCCAGCTGCTTCAGGCCGTCCGCAGTCTGTGCCCAGGCGCCGACAACGGTCACAGCCATGTGCATCTCGGCGCGTTCACGCCCTACCGCGACTGCCTGATGTGGGCCTTCAATCGGCTCTTCTGGCAGCACCTCGCCGAATGGGAAGCGGCCTCCGGGAAGGGGTTCGAGAAGGCGCTGCCGTCGGGGTCGTCTGACGCCAACCATCCGGCGGCAGTCGCCGACTCCGCCAGGAAGTTCTGGACCCATCTGACGGAACTGGAGGGCAAGCATCAGGCGCCGTCAGAGATCATCGGACTCGAGATTGGCGTCGGCACCGGCGCGCGCGCGGCGGCGTGGCTGGATCGCTTCAAGGAATACGACGCTGAGGCGCAGACCGGCTTCTACGATCGCATTCAGTTCATTCTCGGCGACTACTCGCCGACGAGTCTCGAACGCGCGCTCGCGGCGGTGGCGCATCACGCGCCGCACGTCAAGGGTGTCGCCCTCGACGCGCTCAATCCGCTCAAGGCGCTGATGCCGTACCGGTTCAAGATCATGTACGTGCACTCGACCAACACGTACGACAACCTGCCGTTCGACGACATTGTCCGGCGGGACGGGCGGCTGTATCTGATGGAAGTGCGCGCGTACCTTACCGAGTCGCTGATCGAGCCGCTCTGCCGCGACTTTGGCTTCTCACCCGAGGATCTCCCAGGCGTCGTCGAGCGTCTACTCACAGGTGGGCCCGCGGCGCTCTTCCCGGGCGCCCGGGGCGTGGAGTGCTGGCGGCGCATCTGGGAGGCGTTCAAACTGGAAGAGCGTCTCCGCGCGCTCGACGATTACGAAGAAGACCACGTCCCGCCTGGCCTGAATCGCACGCACCTCGAGGACCTGCTCGCCGAGGCACCCGACGATGTGCGGTTTCATATCTCGAGGGGAGCGGGCGAGAGCTTCGCGAACACGCTGCCGCTGCTGCACCCCCGCGGTTTCCTCGAAGTGCAGGACATCTTCGTCAGCGACATGAACGACTATCGCAAGGGCTTCCGGGGACCTGGCAAGCTGGACGGGTCGCTGGTGACGTGGGTGAACGGCGCGCTGCTGCGTGCGGTCGGTGCCCGCGCCGGCTACGACGTGCACTTCGCCCCGTTTCCCTATCGCCCCGGAACGCATACGACCGTGCTCTACACGACGCAGCGCGACTAAGGATCATCATGTCTTCATCGTCTTCACCCCTGCCGCTTCTGCCGACGTCGGTCATCGGCAGCTACTCGATGCCGGAGTGGCTGGAACGCGCCAAGAACGACTACCTGTCCCGCCGGTTGAGCCGTCGCGATCTGGACGAGATGCACGACGCGGTTCGCAAATCCGCGATCAAGGACCAGGAGACGGCCGGCGTCGACGTCGTCAGCGACGGGGAGGCCCAGCGCGACAACATGATCGATTACTTCATCGAACGGATGCCCGGGGTGCAGGTCGATCTCGGTTCGAAGCGGTTCTACTACGACTTCTACGAAAGTTCGGTGACGTCGAAGCTGTCGTCCGGTTCGCTCGGTCTTGCCGAGGAAGCGAAATTCCTGACCAGGTTTACCGAGCGTCGCGGGAAGATTTCGATCTCGGGGCCGCATACCCTGGTGAAGCGGGTGCGCAACTCCTATTACCCGTCGGAAGAAGCGTTCGCCCTCGACGTGGCCAGGCTGCTCAATTTCGAGATGAAGGAGCTGGTCAACAACGGCATCCGTGAGCTGCAGATCGACGAGCCGTACTACTCTGGATTTCCCGAAGACCTGGCCTGGGCGATCAAGGCGATCAACACGATGGTGGATGGTGTCGACGCGAACATCACCCTGCACATCTGCTACGGCAATCGCTATGGCAAGCCGTCGTTCGAGGGGAGCTATCGCTACCTGTTTCCGCGGCTCCTGGAGGCGAAGGTCAACACCGTCTCGCTGGAGTTCGCGCGCCGCGGCGACGAGGATCTCGGACTGTTCAAGGAATTCAACGTTCCGTTCAAGCTGGGGTTTGGCGTCATCGACGTCAAGAGCCAGGACTGCGAGTCGCCCACGCTCGTGGCCGATCGCATCGGCCGCGCCCTCGAGATCGTGCCGGCGGAGAAGCTGGTGATCACCCCCGATTGCGGCTGCGTCCGCCTGCCTCGCGAGGTGGCGTTCAACAAGCTGGCGGCGATGGTCGAAGGAACCCGACTGGTGCGGAAGCAACTGGGAGTAGAGTCTTTGTGATCATGGAATTGACGAATTGACGAATTGACGAATTGACGAATTGATTGTGGATTGCAGCGGTCGGCTGCCGCGACTCCGTGCCTCCAAATTCGTCAATCCGTCAATTCGTCAATCCGTCAATTCCAGTTGTTGGAGTTCGCTCATGGCAGATGATCGCGTGACCCTGCTGCATGAATGGTTCGAACAGGTGTGGAATCGCGGGGACGAGACGGCTATCCACCGGCTCATGGCGCCTGACTGCGTGACTCACGGCTTGCGCGATGCCGATGGCACGCCAGTCACCGGCAAGGCCGCATTCCTTCCGTTCTTCACCATGTTCCGCACCGCGTTTCCTGACATGCAAATCGTGATCGAGGACAGCGTCGTCGAAGGCGACAAGATCGCGGTCCGGTGCACGGTGCGCGGTACGCATCGTGGACACACCCTCGGCTTCGCTGCCACGCAGCGGCCGGTGGAGTTCACCGGCATGTGCATCGCCCGGGTGCGCAACGGGCAGCTCGTCGAAGGGTGGAACAACTTCGACTTCGCCACGATGCAGGCGCAACTGCAGCCGGCGTGAGGCTGGGAACGGAGGAGCCCTTCATGGTGAATCCGGTTCTCCGCAGTCTCAGGTTGCGCCAGGATTGCAGCCCATGCGCCCCCCCGCCGTAGCGGTTCTCACGCTGTGCGTGGCGACGCGGATGGTGGCTGCCGGCGTTCAGTCGGAGGCGGGCCGCGATTCCGGGATGCCGATTGCCATCCAGACGGCGGCGGTCCCGTTGAACCCCGAGAACCGCTCGCAGTCCGCGGTTGGTCCGTTCACCTACGCCGGCGGCCTCGTCCTGACCTCGACGCAAACCGATCGCCTGCACGGTCTCTCGGACGTCGCGATGAGCGGCGAGGATCACTTGACCGCGGTTGGCGACGAAGGGGTGCTGGTCACCGTGCGCCTGCTCTTCGACACTGCCGGGGACCTCGCCGGCGTGTCGGATGGCCGGCTGACGTTGCTGACAGCAGAGGACGGTACGCCGCTGGCGAAGAAAGAGGACGCCGATGCAGAAGGGCTCGCGGTGTTCCCGAACGGCGATCGTCTGGTCAGCTTCGAACGAAACCACCGGATCTGGCTGTATCCGGCCGCCGGCGGATCGCCCCGCGCCGTTCCGAAGCCGGACGTGACTTTTCCCGATCCGAATGGCGGCATGGAAGCGCTCACCCCGGATCCGGACACCGCGCCCGATGCGTACGTAGTTGGCGCTGAGCTCAGCGGACAGACGTGGAACTGCCGAATGTCCACCGCCTGTGTGCCGGGCCCAATCGTGCCGCGACCGCCGGGAGCCAGTCTCGTCGCGATGGGTAAACTCCCTGCCGGCCGCACCGCGTATCTGTTTCGCGGTTTCGACGGACGCGCGCACATCGTCCTGCGGCTCGTGCGCCAGGCCGTGATCGACGCCGAACTCGACCTGGCACCACCCCTGACCGTGGACAACATCGAAGCTGTGGGCGCGGTGGTGCGTCCGGGCGGCACTATCCGTTTTTATCTCCTATCGGATGACAACGCGTCTCCGGAGCAACGCACGCTGCTCCTGGCCTTCGATTGGCGGCCACCGCAGGATTGAGCTGATCTCCAGGATGTTGGCCGGGACGATTGCAACCGCAGTAGGATTTGGCCAGTTGCCGGCCCGGCGATTCGCCGTGGCGGCCTGCCTGGACAGGAGATCTGATGTTGTCGTCCGCTCGCGTCGCTGTCGCTGTTGTCGTCGCCAGCTTGTGGCTCTGCCAGCCGGCGCAGGCCCAGGATGTCGACCCGGCGCTCAAGTCCGACGTCGAGAAACTGCTCAATGTCATCGGTGCGGACTCGGTCGGCGCGAGGGTGGCGTCGGTGATGTTGTCGCAACTCCTCGATACCGTGCGCCAGCAGCAGCCTCAGGTGTCCGACAAGACGGTTGCGACCATGAAGAGCGTGTTCGAGGCCGAGCTCGTTCGCAGCCTGCAGGGCGAGGGTGGCCTGCGTGCCGATCTGGTGCGGATATACGCGAGTCATTTCACGCGGGAAGACATTGCCGCCCTGCTCAACTTCTACGGCACCGATGTCGGTCGCAAGCTGATCGCCTTGATGCCGCAGATTTCGGAGGAGTCGGCGCTGGCCGGACAGCAGTGGGCTGTGCGGGACATGCCTCGCATTCTGAGCGTGCTGGAGGAACGGCTGCGCTCAGAAGGCCTGGTCAAGTAGGAGGAAACGTGTCCCGTCGATCTATCTCGCGCCGCCATTTCCTTGGACATTCGGCGGCCGCCGCCGCTGCGCTCGCTGTTCCTGCCACGCCGGGCGTGGGCGCCCAGACTGCCGCGCGTCCGGCGGCGAATCCGGATCAAGACCTGATCCTGACGAATGGCCGCATCCACACCATGGATGCGCGCAACACCATAGCTCGGACGGTCTCGATTCGGAACGGTCGTCTCGCTACCGTCGGCGACACGGTGCCGCCGCGACGTGCCGGCGATCGCGTCATCGACCTGCGTGGACGCACCGTCGTCCCCGGGCTAATCGAGCCGCACGTTCATATCGTCAGCCTCGCCAACCGTCCCGGCTATCACACCATTCTCGAGAACACGCGATCGATCCGCGAGGTGCAGGAAGCGCTCGCCGCACGACGCAAGGACGTCCCGGCGGGCCAGTGGATCACGTCAATGGGCGGCTGGCACCCGAACCAATGGAAGGAGCATCGTCACCCGACACGGCAGGAGCTCGACGAAGCGGTGTCCGATCGTCCGGTGCTGCTGTACGAGCGGTTCACCGGTCCGTGCGCCACCAACAGCATGGGCAAGGCGTTCTTCGACATGATGGACGGGGCGGCGCCGGTCCATGCCGACATCAAACCGATCAAAGTCGCCGACACCGGAGCGATCGCCGCCGCCGGCTTTGCCGGTGGCGGGCCATCGGCCAGTGCGCTGTTTCACCTGCGGCGCCTGCAGACGTTCGACGACAAGCTGCGCAGCACGATGGACGCGATGCGCTATTCGGTGGTCGTCGGACTGACCTCGCATCTCGACCAGGTGTTGTTCCCGACTCCGGGTCCGTTGCACCCGTCGCAGATCCTCTCCAACCTCGATCAATACCGGATGTACGACACGTGGCTGGCGCTGCATCGCGACAACAAGACGCTTGTCCGCCTGCAGACGAACTTCCTGCAGAACCAGAACGACCCGGCGCTGCCGGAACTGAAGGAGCGGCTCCGCAATCAGTTCCAGTACTTCGGCGACGACATGATGATGACCGGGTCGATCGGCGAATGGGCGGCGCCGCTCGGTTCCGGCGCCGTGTGGCGCGATGCGCAGCGGCTGGTGGCACAGGCGGGATGGCACAACGAGAACAGCGTGCACAACATCCCGGAACTCACGCAGGTGGTGGACGCGTACGAGGCGGTCAACAAGGACTTCGACATCACCCCGCATCGGTGGGTGGTCCATCACGTTCCGGTGGTGACGAAGGATCTGCTGGACCGGCTGCGCGCGCTCGGTTGCGGTGTGCAGATGGGCGCGTTCCAGTGGGTGACGTCGAGCGATCCGGAGGTGGTCGTCGGCGCGCCGTTCCGCACCATCCTCGATCACGGCATCCAGGCGGGCATCCACGGCGACGGCGTCCACATCGCGCCGCTCAATCCGTGGCAGCACATCTACTTCGCGGTCACCGGCCTGAACTCGTTCGGCGCGCGCGTCAACGGCAACGAGCAGATCACGCGACAGGACGCGCTGCGGACGTTCACGCGCGCCAACGCGTGGTTCCTGCGGATGGAGGATCGGATCGGTTCGATCGAGCCCGGCAAACTCGGCGACCTCGTCGTGCTCGACCGCGATTACTTCACGGTGCCCGACGAAGAGATCAAACAGATCCGCTCGGTGCTGACCATCGTCGGCGGCACGATCGTTCACGACACCAAGGCGGTGTCGTGAGCGATCGAGCGTCGTGTTCGCTAGTGCCCCGACCGAGGCGTTCTGATCCCTTGTTCGCGCCGGCCCGCCAGCGCGAATCCGTATGGCGCTCCGGAAAACCGCCTTGATCCGCGCCCCTCAGCTCCGCCGCCGGAGAGGGCGGCTGTGCCAAAACACTCGCCACGGTTTTCCTCCGGCCATACGGACTCGCACTGGCGCCGTGTGGCGCGGTGCCGCGGGGCACCACCCCTCGGCCACAACACTAGTCGACGCGTGAAGTGCGGTAACGTCTTTCGATGGACACCGGACGGCTCGAAGCCTTCAGCGACGGCGTGCTCGCCATCCTCATCACGATCATGGTCCTCGAGCTGAAGGTGCCGCATGGGACCGACGTCGCCTCACTGCGGCCGCTGGTGCCGGTGGTCATCAGCTATGTCCTCAGCTTCATCTACCTTGGAATCTACTGGAACAATCATCACCACATGCTGCACGTGACCGCGCGCGTCACCGGCGGCATGCTGTGGGCGAATCTCCACCTGCTGTTCTGGCTGTCGCTGGTGCCGTTCGTCACCGCGTGGATGGGCGAGAACCAGTTTGCGCCGGTCCCTACCGCCGCGTACGGGGTGCCGTTGCTGATGGCCGCCATCGCCTACTACATCCTGCAGCAGTTGATCATCGCCAGCCAGGGGCCGGAGTCGGTTCTGCGGGCTGCGATCGGGGGAGACTGGAAGGGGAAGTTCTCGCCGATCTGTTATGCCGTGGCCATCCCGCTGGCGTTGAAATGGCCGGCAGCGGCGTGGTTGATCTATGCGGCGGTGGCGGTGATCTGGTTGGTACCCGATCGTCGCATCGAGAAGATGGTTGCGACATAGGGCGGCGAGGCTGAAGCCTCGCCCTACGCTCGCCCCTTACGGGAGGCTGAAGCCTCGCCCTACTTCGTTGCTCCCGCCTGGCGCGCCTTTTCTTCTTCCATTCGCTGCGCGCGGAGGATGTTGGCCATCCCGTAGTTGCCTTCGTGGCAGGCGTACTCGTACATCGGGAAGGTGGTCCGCTTCATCGGGTACTCCCCCGTCCACGCCGTATCCCAGGTGTGCGGATCTTCGATGGTGAACTGATAGTGGATGGTGTTCGCGTCCACGTACGTGAGCCGCTCGGTGACCTTCAGATATTCCGAAGAGCCGCGAAACGCCGTCCTGTCGGTGAAGTTGGTCGTCTCGATCACCAATGTGTCGCCATCCCAGCGCGAGCGCGAGTCGCCGCGGATGTTGCGGATGGCCGCGCCGATGTGCGGCCGGCCATCGAATGGCGCCACGCGCGCCACCGGCATCATCTCCGGGATGACCACGAACTCGCCGGGAGATTGCACAATCTGGAGATTGTTGTTGTAGCCGGTCGGCAGGAGCGGTGGACCCTCGTGCGCCCAGTAGATGCAGCGTTCCGACAGGCCCCGCGTCTGGGCCGAATCGTACTGCCCGACGCCGCGCCGGGCGGCGGCGCGGTCAGCCGCTCGCTTCCGGCCTTCTTCGTTGACCGGCGGAATCTTGCCGTCCGGGGTCGTGACGATCGAGGTGCGCAGCGTCGACATCCCCTTCGGACCCTTTTCCGTCATCCAGATCGAATTGTCGTAGTGAGCGTCGGTATCCGGCTGGTCGAGGAAGCGTTCGAGCGCCCGCTTCGCATAAGCCTCGGCCTCGGCCTCGGTGAAGTACTCACGGTCCTTGAATTCCGCCGGCCGCTCAAAGGGCGTATACGTCTCCGTGGTCCAGGAGCCCTGGAAATCCGGGTGCCCATCCGGCGTCCGGGGGACCTGGACCGCACTCTTTCCCGTCGTGCCCTTCGGCACCGCCGGCGATTGGGCGCTCACCGCCACAACTGCCGACGCAACGAGCGCTGCGATGAGGGCCGTCAAGCTTCGCTGGATCATGACCACTCCTGACACCAAAACAACACCGTAGACCGGGATCGCGAAGCGGTCCCAGCTTGAAAGCCGCGCGGCCGAGACTGTGACGCAGGCCGGGGCTTGCGAAGCAGGCCCGGCGAAGCTTCCGGCCGGTGGAGCGAGCGGCGTCAGAGATAGTAAACCGATCCGGCATGGCCGCTGCACATCGTTTCTCGATGCCTCAGCCGCTCGATCCGGCCATCCTCCGCCAGTGGGCACCGACGTTGACGGGCCCGGTGATCTTCCCCGACGACGCCGCGTACGACTCGGCCCGCATCGTCTGGAATCGTGCCATCGATCTGCGACCGGCGGTCGTGGTGCGCGCCGCAGGCGTGGACGATGTGGTTCGGACGGTTGAATTTGCGCGCATCCAAGATGTCCGGCTGGCGGTGCGGAGCGGCGGTCACAGTCAGGCCGGCCATGGAACGTGTGACGACGGCATCGTGCTCGATCTGGGCAGTTTTCGTAGCGTTGCCGTCAACGACACCGCCCGCATCGTCACCGTGACCGGGGGCGCGCGGGTGGTTGACGTCATGGACGGAACACAGCGATACGGGCTGCTGACCCCGATGGGCGGCTGCCCTGACGTCGGCGTGGGCGGGCTGACGCTGGGTGGTGGCGAGAACTTCCTGATGGCCAAGTACGGCGCCGTCTGCGACAACCTGCTGTCGGCCGAAATCGTGCTCGCGGACGGTCGGGTTGTCCGGACCAGCGAGCACGAGCATCCGGACCTGTTCTGGGCGATCCGTGGCGGCAGCGGCAACTTCGGTGTCGCGACTTCGTTCGACTACCGCCTGCACCCCGTGACCGAGGTGCTCTCGGGGCAACTCATGTACCCCGTTGCGGCGGCCCGGGACGCGATGCTCCGCTACCGCGACTTGATCGCCGCAGCGCCCGACGAACTGAGCACGTCGGGCGGTCTCTCGCCAATCCCGGACGGTTCGATGTTCTTCCTCTCGATCTGCTATTGCGGCAAGCGGGAAGACGGCGACCGGATCGCGGGTCGCTGGCTCGAACGTCTGGCGCCGGAGAAACACAACGTGAAGTGGGCGCCCTACTCATCGGAGCTGTCGGTTCCCCCCGCACCGAGCGTCGGTACCGGTCGTTTCCTGACGGAGTTGCCTGACGAGGCGATCGACATCTTCGCCGCGGCGGTGACCGTCGCCCCTGAACAGGCATCGGCAGTGTGGAATGATTTCCACGGTGCCGTTACCCGCGTCGCGCCCGACGCGATGGCGTTCCCGATACGGCGGCGTGGCTTCGATCTGTTCCTCAGCGTCCCCTGGAACGGCGGGGATGACAGAGCCGCCGCAATCGACTGGTCCACGCAACTCGCCGACGAACTGAAGCCGTTCAGCCAGGGCGTCTACGTCAACAACCTGAACGAGACCGAAGCCGACCGGGTGAAGGAAGCGTACGGCCCGCATTACGAGCGGCTTGCGGCTATCAAGGCGATTTACGATCCAGACAACGTCTTCCGCGTGAATCACAACATCGTGCCTCGGAGGTAACGGGGACGGAGGGGACGGAGTTAACGGGATCACAAACGGGGGAACGGGGAAAGGGGGACGAACGGAAGAAGACACAGAGTCGTACGAGGTGGGCGAATCTTGGACGGTCTTAAAAGGTGAACAATCGCGAAAGCGAACGTTCGGATTCAGACGGCGATCAGGATGTCCTGGCGCCCCCCCGATTTGTGTTCGCTGAACACCTTCATCCAGAATGTCGCCCCTTCGGTCTGCTCGATCCAGATGCCGTGGATGTCGCGGCTGCCGTCAGGCAACACGGCGAGGGCTAGGTAGACCGCCTGGCTGCGGACCATCGCGTCGTCGCGGATCTTGACCCGCAGCGCGTCGAAGAACACCACCGGATACATCGACGCGAGGGGCCGGCTTTGCCATGCCACCACCTCGGCCTGGACCGCGTCAGCCTCCGCCTGCGTCATTCCGCGGGCGGGGCCAGCGAAGAGGTCCAGGACTTCCTCAGGGAAGTCCGACGTGCGCTTGCGGGTCCGCCCATCGCTACTCCTCATGTTATGCCCCACACACAAAATTGCTGACACCCTCGGCCCGCGAAGCGGGCCACGGCGGCGGGGCGACAAACGCCCCCAGGTCTCGATCCCCGTTCGTCCCCGTTCCCCCGTTTCCCCGTTTGTGAACCCGTTACCTCCGTCCCCGCTACCTCCGTCCCGCTTTCGTCCTCTCCCCGGGTCCTCCGTCACCTCCGGATCGCGGGCAGTCCGCTATACTTCCCGCGCTCTCATTCCAAGGAGACTCGCGTTGAACAGGATGGCGATCGCACTTCGTGTGGGTGGATTCGCGGTGGCGTGCGGCGCGTTCGTCATGCTGTCTGGCGGCAGCGTTGGCCTGGCACAGCAACCAGCCGCGGGCAGGCAGCGGGCGTGCCGCCGCCGGGGCAGCGTGGCGGTGCGGCCGCGGCGCCGGCACAGGGTGGCGGCCGCGGACCCGGGCGCGCCGAAGTGGACACGCTGGGCACGGGACCCTGGGATTTCGGCGCGGGCGCGGCGCGATACCACGTCTCGATCGTGACGAAGAATCTCGATCACCCATGGGGCATCGCGTTTCTACCCGATGGCGACGTGCTGGTGACCGAGCGTCCCGGCCGGCTCCGCGTCATCCGCAAAGGAGTCCTCGACCCCACACCGATTACCGGGCTGCCGGAGATTTGGAGCAACCCGGGCCAGTTGGGTGGTCTGCTCGACGTCGCGCTGCATCCGAACTTCGCGCAGAACCGGCTGATCTACTTCGCCTACTCGAAGCAGAATCCCGATCCCGCGGCGTGCCCGGACCGCGTGAACAACTGCTCGGCCACGCTCGCCGTCGGGCGCGCGCGCTGGGACGGCGGCTCGTCGCTCACCGACGTCAAGGACGTCATCGTCACCAAAGGCTATGACCAGGGAGGCCCGGCCAACAACAAGAAGAGCGTCGGCCCGGCAAGCGGAAGCTTCGGCTCGCGTCTGGCGTTCGACAAGGCGGGTTATCTCTTCATCACCTCCGGTGAACGGAATGTGCCAGACGAGGCGCAGGATCCGCAGACGCACAACGGCAAGATTCTCCGGCTCAAAGACGATGGCAGCGTGCCGCCGGACAATCCGTTCGTGAACAACAAGGCGTACCTGCCGGAGATCTACACGCTGGGCCATCGCAATCCGCTCGGCTTGTACTTCCATCCGGTCACCGGCGAACTGTGGGAGTCAGAAGAAGGGCCGCAGGGTGGTGACGAGATCAACATCATCAAGGCAGGAAAGAACTACGGATGGCCCGAAGTGGGCCTCGGCCGCCACTACACCGGCGAGTCGATGAACAAGGGCTTCAGCGCACCTGGTTACGAAGAGCCAGTCGTGTTCTGGGTGCCGGCGATCGCCATCTCGGGACTCTCCATTTACGACGGTGACAAGTTTCCGCAGTGGAAGGGACAGGCGTTCGTCGGCGGCTTGCGCGCGGGAACGGGGCAGTTCGTCGCGCGTGTGACATTCAACGCCAAGGGCTTGCCCACCGGTCGTGATCACTCGATGCTGGCGGACTTGAAGCAACGGATCCGCGAGGTGAAACCGGGACCGGACGGATATCTGTACGTCCTGACGGACCAGACCTTCGGCGCGGTGCTCAGGATCGAACCGGCGACCGCTCCCGCGCCGATTAATTGAACCGGGTTGAATTTTCGCGCGCTGCGCGAGGTCCTATGAAACAGTTGCGTCGGACGCTCGCTCTCGGGATCGTCGCCGCCGCGGTCTTGTTCCTTGCGACGCCAGCGTTCACGCAGGACGCCATTCCAATACCGCCGCCTTCGCCGCCCGGCATCGAGCAGGATCCCGGTGCGGCGGCACCCAATCCGTGCGCCGGACGCGCTCGAGGCGCCGGACGCCGGGCCGGCGGTACCCCGCGGTGAGGGCCCACGCGGCGGTGGTGCTCGAGCCGGTGGCCGTGGACAAGGCCGCCGCGGCGGAGGTGGACTGGCGCGCGGCGATGGTGCCGGTCGACGTCAGGGCGCCGGCGGTCGTCGCGGTCTGACTCCTTGCGTCCCAGCTCCAGCCTGACGGCGCAGCTGGTACACCGGCTCCTGGCCACGGCTACCGACCACTTATTCAGCGAGCCCGTTTGACTTCGGTCTGCACCCTGCTGGACGAGGAGATTCCATGGGCAGGCCAGGCATCGGGATGAATGGACTCAGTTGTCCGTAGGCTTCTCCGAGATGCTGTCGATCACGAGCACGGGCTGAGGCCGCTTCTGCTCTTCGGCCTTCAGGCCGAGCTGACTGTTGATCGCATCCCACAGCGACAGCGCGCCGTTCGGATCGCTCGCGGCGGCGCCAGGAGCGGCTCCCGTGGCCGGGCGGTTCTGCACCTGTCCGGCGCCGGCAAAACTCAGGGTGAAATCGAACCCGCCGTCGAGACCCGTTTTGTCGAGGACCGGCACCTGCGTGTATCCCCCGGCGAACTGCGGGATCAGCTCGCCGAACTGCTTCATCGTCACGTTCGTGCAGGTGAACTGACGCGGTTGCTGCGCCAGCGCGCGGTTGGCGGCGGCGGGCGCCGCTCCCTGGACGCACCGCGTTCGCTTCGATGGGTCGGAGGCGGCGATCTTCGGCTTGTCCGCCGTCAGAACGTAGGCGGTCATCGGCCGATCCTCCATGTGGTACTTCATCTTGAAGCGATCGACGATCAGCGCCCGCAGCATCTGCCGCAGGATGTCCTCGTCCACCTGGATGTTCGCGGTGTTCTGGCCGGTGAATGCCCGCGCAATCAACTCGAAGTTGGTCGACTCCAGCCATTTCGGTCCGACGACGTACTGCTCGTTCGGCAGATCCCACGCGACCCCGATCATCAGGTTGAGCGGCACCTTGCTCGCGTTGATCTGCCCGGAAGGCAGGATCTGCACCCGCGGCCCTTGTGCGTCGGGCGGACTGGGTTTGACTTCCGCGACCTCGAATTCCGGCGGCGGTGGCGCCGGCATTCGCTTGGCCAGGTCCGGTGGATTCGGTGTGAACTCGGCGTTGACGGCTTCGACGACAATTCCCGTCGTCTTGATTTCTTTTGGCTCGAGCCTGAGCCCGAGATCAGTGAGACCTTTTTCGAGGGGAATGCCATCGGCGCCGGCCTGTGCGAGGAACGCCCGGGCCATCCACACCAGTTCGAAATCGAACGCGCCAGCAAGGCCCGTTTCGTCTACGACTGGCTGCGCTCCCGGGAAATACGCCCCGGCCACGCGTGGCAGTTGCTCTGCCAGTGCTGCCATCGTCGTGCCGGTGCACGTCAGGTGCTGGGCCAGGATGCCGCTTGGCTCCGGGCGGCCTTGGCCCTGACAGTTGGCCGCCGCGGTAGACGCCTTCAGCTTCGGCGTTCCCGGTCCAACCTTCAACGCGAAGCCTGGCGTCGTCGTCGAATCCTCACGCGCCTTCAGCCCGAAACGCTCGAGCAGAAGTGCTTGCAGCATCTCCCGCAGGACAGCGGGCTGCGTCCCGGACGGTGCCAGGCCGGCAATGTCGAAGCGATTCCATTCGAGCCAGTTCGGCCCTCCCGTGACTCTCTGTGCTGGAACGTCGTAGGCGGTGCGAATCAAGTCGAGCATGGTCGCGTTGCGCAGCTCGTATCGGTTTTCGCGGAGCACGCCGCCGCGAAGGCCAGGCGCGGTGCGCGCGCTCACCTGGACTGACGTGACCTCGAACCTTGGTGAAGACGAAGATTGGGTGAAGACGGGAACTGCCGCGAATGCGACGACGGCAAGCATGACGAGCAGTCGTTTGTTCATAGCGGACTCGTGCGGGAGAAAGTCGCCTGAGATACTCCGCTGGCCGCGCGAAAGTTCCATGTGCCGGAAGTCACGAGGCGCGAGCCGGGAGCGTCGCGCCAGCGTGCGCCGGCAAACATTGTGTCGATCAGGAACGGGCGGGAGACGTCGGGGCAGGAACGGCGCGCACAATGAATCGCTTCGGCGAGGGTCCCTTGTGGTAGAAGGGATAACAACCGACGAGCGTCACGGCCGGTCCGGGCGTGGGGTCGATCACGCTGACGTCACTCGGCACTGTGATTCGGATCCACTCCACCCGGTAGTGCTCGGTGGCGACGGGCGTCTCCAACTCCAGGGTGTCGCCTTCCTTGATGTCCTTCAACACCCGAAAGAAGCCGTCGCGATGCGCGGCGATGCCGACGTTGCCCGGCGTCCCCGGGAGGGCCGTGTCCTCGATCCGCCCTGCTGCGAGGTCGAGCACCGCGTCCGTGGTGCCGTCGTAGACCGGCACCTCCAGATGAATGCTGGGAATGCGCAGGATCGCGAGCGTCGGTGGCGTTTGCTGCTGCAGTGCGGCCTTGTAGGTCTTCACCCGTATGGCCGACCAGAGACTCATGTCGACTTTCCCGCTCCACGTGAGTTCGCGCGGCGGGGGAGCTGGCGGCGGTGCGGGTGCCGGGGCGGCCGAGCCACCAGACGCTGGAGCTGTCGTCGTGGTGTCAGCGGCGCGGCCGCACGAAGACAGCGTCGCCGCCAGGACCAGCCCGACACTCAGGACCGGGAGGGTGCGAGTCGAGAGAAACCGGTGAGAGACCATCAGCGACCCCATTTCGGAAATTGGCAGCCAAGCTCGCCGACGTCGTGCGTTGTCCTGGCCAGCAATCCGGACGACACGCTCGAATCGAACTCTTCGCTGGGCGACTGCTGCAGTTGTCCCGCCGAGTCTCGTATGTGCCCCGCGTGAATGGATATGCAAATAGTGCATGGCCCGTGGGTGGGGATCCCGCCTGACGCCATCGATCGCGCCCGATGTGTGGACGGGTGCTAACTGAGGGAAGCACCTACGGTTCCCGCTCGAATCGCACCAGCTGGCCCGGATCGGCGGCGAAGACGACCGGCAGACCTTGATCCCTGCTCCGCGCCCCAGTTGCGTGTGATGGGCGCAATAGACCTCGCCGACCCAACCCCCAGCTTGGCACGTCAGCGGGCGAGCCTGCTGTACCTGGCGCGGAGAGCGACGTGATCCAGATGTTGCTGCTCGTTTCGAACAGGTCGGCGACGAACAGGCCCCGAACGGCCGGCAGCGTTGCGCCTCCTGGTTCAGCGCGGCGTCTTCGCGGCGTCGGCGAGTCCGATCGTGATGGATAACCGGTCCGTCGAGCCCCACGCGCGCGTAATATGCCCGTTCCCCGTCGTGTCTTCGGCGAGGAGGATGCTCCCGGGGCCCATGTGGATCTTGCGGCCCCCGTCGAGCTCAATCTCGCTCTGACCCGTCAGGTTGATGACGTATTGGCGTCGCGAAGCGTTGTGCCAATCGTCGGTGAAGGCCGCCGTGTTGCGGCGGAACTGAAGCCGAGTGACATCCACGACGTCCGAGAGCTCCTGGTCGGGTCGATCCGGCTTCAACGGAATCTCGAACTCCTCAACCTTGGTCTTTCCGTCCGACCCGGTGTACAGACGAGTGACCTTAATCGGACTTCGTCCGGCAGCGCTGAGCGGCTCCCCCGCGATCCAGCGCGCACCGTAGACGAGGCCCAACGTAGGAACCCATCCGAGCGCGAGCACGAGTCCGGCGAGTCGCCATCTGTTCATGTCGTCACCTGCGGAAACGTCACCGAGACAGCTCGGCGCGAGCCGTCGTCGCGTGAACACTCGGCATTCTATTAGAGCCGAGCGTAGGTGAAGCGTACCGGCTTCGTCGGAGGGCCTATTCCGACAGAGGATGTGCCCTATGGCACGACCCAGCAAGTAGCCCCCGAATTGCGCGAGCACGCCGTCCGCATGGTGCGGAGCACGCGGCCGACCACCGGTCGCAGTGGGTGGCGATTCGCTCCGACGGCGAGAAGCTCGGCTTTAGCGTCGAAGCGCTCCGCCGATGGGTGAGCCAGGCGGAGCGCGATGCCGGTTTCTATGACGAGCACCAGCGCGGGTACGGGCCGCGGAAAGTCTGGAGCCGATGGGGCGGGAGGGCCTGCACACGGCGCGGTGTCGCGTCCCCGACAGCAGCTGGCCCAGTTCGTAGGCCGCGTGATCGAATAGCCAGAGCTCGCGACCGGTCTCGGCGTCGTGGGGCGGGCTGTTGTACGGCGTCGTGATGTAGAGGACGCCGTCGATTCATCATCGCCGTGGCCTCGAACTGGCCGAGAGTGGTGCTGTGGCCTGTGAGCCTGTTTCCCAGTACACCCGCGACTCCAGGAGAGATCAGCCGCACCCGGGCGGCCGAAAGGCTATGGCGTGAGCTTCGAGTTCAGGAGGAGCGTGATGGGCGTCATGGTCACATCGTCGATGGCGACACTGAGGAGGAACCGGCCGTCCGAGGACACGTCGTACTGCTGGCCTTGCGTGGCGTTTGTTCCGCCGCCCCAGATCCGCGTCCTGAACAATGCGACCGGCGTGCCGCGTTCGAGCACGGCCCCATTCATCTTGATCGGGACCGCGATCAACTTGCCGTCCGGGGCAATGTAGTACAACTCCTTGCCATCCGACCGCCAACGCGCCTGAATCCCACCTGACGTGGAAACCTGCTGTTGCGGGCCGGGGCCTGGAAACCCCCGTACGTAGATTTCGTACGGGCCCGTTTCGTTCGACTGGTACGCCACCCAATGACCATCGGGCGAGAACTGACCTGCTCGTTCCAGAAAGGCGGTCTTGACGAATGGGATGGGCTGACGGCCACCCGACAACGGTAGGTACCAGATGTCTGCACCCGTCTTGGGATCGTTCGGCGTGACATACAGGAGAAACTGGCCATCCGGCGACCAATCGTTCAGCACTTTGTCTTCAGGTGACTCCAAGAGCGGCACCTCAGCGCCCGAAAGGTCCGATCGCTTCTGGTAAAAATAGCGGTGCCCCGACCGATTGGAATCGAATGCCACGAATCTTCCATCGGGCGACCAGATTGGAAACAGGTCTCTGCCTGCATCGAACGTGAAGCGGGTGGTACGCCCGGCGTCGAAGAGCCAGATATCGGTATTGCCTTGCACGGTCCGATGGGCGGCCACTCTGCGCCCGTCCGGAGACAATACTGGATCGACAAGTTCATTCTCGTCGGGCGCGCCGAGCGTACCGATGGCTGTGCCGGTGCGGTTGAACCAGGTCAATTGTCGACGGCCGGTTCCTATGGACCGATAGGCAACGATGCCATCGCGTGACAGCGAAAATGCACCGGCCGAATTCCACACATCGAAACCCACGCTGTCGGCCACGGTGATCGGATCACCCGTGAGCTCGCCCGCCGTCGCGTTGAAACGCCGCGCCACCAAGGTTCCCTGGCGCAGGAAGAGCAGCCAACCCGGTGGCAGATACGCGCCCGCTACATCCGCCGGCGTCAGTCGTTGGACCAGCGGAGAGCCCAGCGCGCCCAGATAGACACCCTGCGTGTCAGGCGAACCTCGGACAAAGAAGAGAAACCGTCGGCCATCCGGAAGGAACTGAGGAAATCGGTGACTGAGCTGACGCGGTCGATCGACGTTGGTCACTTCGGCAACGCCGCCTCCGGATGATTGCACGCTGCTCAGTGCTCCGTCAGGACTCGGCGCGAAGACAATCAATCCGTCTGCGTTCCAGGTCCCACCCCGACCGCTGGGAGCGCCGGCAAGCGTTTGTGGCAACCCTCCGCTGATATCGATGCGTTTCAGCTTGCCGTCAACAAAGAAACCTAGCGCGCGGGAGTCCGGAGACCAGAAGGGGTAGTTTGCGCCCTCGGTCCCGGCCAGCGGCTTTGCCGTTGCGGCGTCGAGCGGCCGCAACCAGAGCCGTGCCCGCCCTTCGTCGTAGGCTACGAAGACCAGGCTTCGTCCATTTGGGGAGATCGCGAACGACGTCGGCGCATCCGTTGCGGGCGTGGTGATGTCGACGCGCATCTCGGCCACGCCGGCGGGCGCACGAAAGTATAAAATCCCAAGCGACACCGCGATCGTCAACAGAAACATCGTCGCTACGATCCACCCGACCGGCACATTCGTCAGCAACGGATCGCCAGCACGTACGTCGGCGACGTCGGCACGGGCATCGCCGATGTGCTGCAGGCGGTTCCGGACCGACCGTTCCAGGCACCGGCGGATCAGTCGACGAATCACCGGTGGCGTCGTGGCCGGCAGCGCATCGACATCCACGTGCCCTTCGAGGATCTTCGCCAGCGTGTCCGTCGCAGTCCGCCCGCCGAACGCGACGCGTCCCGTCAACATCTCGTAGAGCACGCATCCGAACGCCCAGACATCGGTTCGCTGATCCACCAGTTCGCCGCGCGCCTGCTCCGGCGACATGTACGCGGCGGTGCCGAGAATGAGCCCCGCCTCGGTCATGTGAGCGGTGGGCGACGCCGACGCGGTGTCTGCCAGCGCCGACGCAGCTGGAAGCGTCTTGGCCAGGCCGAAGTCGAGCACCTTCACGCTGCCGTCGGGGCGTAGCTTGATGTTGGCGGGTTTCAGATCGCGATGGATGATCCCCTGCTCGTGGGCGGCCTCCAGCGCCTCGGCGATCTGTCGCGCAATCGGCAGCGCCTCATCGATGGGGATTGGCCCCTGCGCGATGCGGTCGGCGAGCGTCGGACCTTCGACGAGTTCGAGCACTAGCGCGTGCACGGCTGTCGACTCTTCGAACCCGTAGATGGCGCCGATGTGCGGATGATTCAACGAGGCGAGGAGACGGGCCTCGCGCTCGAGCCGCGCCAGCCGCTCCGGATCGGTCGCGAAGACGACGGGCAGGATCTTGATCGCGACATCGCGTCCGAGTCGGGTATCGCGGCCACGATAGACCTCGCCCATCCCGCCGACGCCCAGCTTCGCGATGATCTGATAGGCGCCGAGGCGCTGCCCAATCGACAGACCGCTCAGGCCGGCGAGCGCACCGCCTGCGTGCAGGGCCGGCTGCGCGAGGAACTGTTCGGCCGGCGAGACGTGCGCCAGCAGCGACTCCACCTCGTGCCGCAGCGCCTCGTCGCCCTGACAGGCCGCGACGACGAACGCGGCACGTTCGCTTGCCGGGTGCTCCAGCGCGGCGAGACAAATCCGCTCGACGTCGGCCAGCTTGTTCAAATGGCGCTCATCTCGCGGAACAGCCACAGCGTGGCGAACTGCCCGTCGCGCATCACGTCACCGTGGCCATCGCGCGATTCTACTGCCGGCACTCCCGTCAAAACCGTCAACAAACGCACCGATGAGAGGTTTGGCGCGGCGTTCGTGCCTTTGACCCTAAGGACCGCAATCACGCGGTCTTCGGAGGTGGCCGCCGATGACCGCAGGCTGCAGAACCCGTCGTTTCCAGCCCTTCCGTGCCGCAGCCGTCCTGGTGACCACGCTGACAGCGTGCTGGGCCCAGGCACAACCGGTCCCTGCCATGCCTCACGTGCGGTCGGACGACGCGCTGATCGCGGGACTCATCGCGGAGGCGCCGACGGGTTCCGAAACGTTTCGAAGGCTCGTCGTCGAGATCGAGACGACCAACGGCATCGTCTACGTCGAGGCTGGAACGTGCCGATTCGGCGTCCGGGCGTGCCTGATCCACAGCATTGACGTGCCTGGCCCAGTCGCATCCTGCGCATCGTCGTCAACACGGACCGCGACCGCGACGGGCTGATGGGAGCCATCGGTCACGAACTCCAGCACGCATGGGAGGTGCTGCGGGTGCCCGGAGTCACGACCACTCAGGCGATGTTCTTTAACGCCGTCGCGCTCGCCCCGACAGCAACCTTTCCCATTCGGTTCGAAACGGACGAGGCCGTCAAAGCAGGCGTCCGCATCGAGAGAGAGGTACGGAGAGGACGAGCCGAGCACTGACCTGACCGGCCGTCGCATATGGCTACGCCGACGAGCGTCGCGCTCGACAGCTGCAGGCCGCGTCGCCAGATCGGCACGCGACGCGTGCACTCGGAGATCTCCGCCGCGATCAGCGGGACTGGTGTCTAATGCACGTCTGGAGGTCCAATGAGGCGTTCGGTCCTCGCCGCCGCGGCGGCTGTCGTCGCCATCGTCGCCCCCCTCGCCAGTCAGTCGCTCGAATTCGATGTCGCCTCGATCAAGCGCAACACGTCGAACACGTTCCCAGGCGGAGCGCCATCCAATCCCGCATCGGGTCAGCTCTCGATGGCGAACGTGCCTTTGCAAACGCTCGTCCTGGCGGGTTACCCGCTCCAGACAATTCCGGCGCTCGTCATCGGGATGCCCGGCTGGGCGACATCGGACCGTTATGACGTCGTCGCGAAGGGTAAGCCTGGAGCCACCCAGGACGAGCGGCGGCAGATGTGGCGGGCGCTGCTGACCGAACGATTGAAGCTCCAGGCGCATTACGAGACGCGTGAGCGGGCGGTCTACAACCTCGTGTTCGCGCGGGCGGACAAGCGGCTCGGACCGCAACTCCAGCCGTCAACACTCGACTGCTCGCTACCCCCCGCCGCGAACTTCGGCTCAGGCACGGCGGAAAGCGCCGAGGCCATGGCCATGAGACGGTGTGCCCCGATGATGATCAGCGAGCCGGCCGGCCAGGGGATCTACTCAGGTGGTACGACGCTGGCCACTCTGGTTCGCATGCTGTCGGGAATGGCCGGACAGCTCGTTATCGACCGGCCCATCGTCGACCAGACCGGACTCGAAGGGAATTACGCGGTCAGGCTCAAATTCGCAAGTGTTTCGCCCCCGCCAGGTGTGAGCACGTCGGGGACGCCATCGCCTCCTCAGGAGAGACCATCGATCTTCACCGCGCTTCAGGAGCAGCTTGGTCTCAAACTCGAGTCAACGACGCTGGAGGCGCAGGTGCTCGTCATCGATCACATCGAGCGGCCGACCGAGAACTAAATGATTCGTGAATAGCGAGGCGCTAAGCGGCGCCTGACACAAGCCTCGCGCTACGGCAACGCGTACGAGAACAGCGCGCTGCCGGCGGCGATCGCGACGTACTGCTTGCCATTGACCGAATAGCTCATCGCCCCCGCGTTGATCTGCCCGCCGACGGGCGCTTTCCACAGCAGCTGGCCGTTCTTGCCGTCGAGCGCCAGGAAATAGCCGTCACGGCCGCCGCTGAACACCAGGTCGGACGCCGTCACCATCGTCCCGCCCCACGTGATGTCGCTCATCTTGAATTCCCACTTCTTTTCGAGCGTCTCTGGATCGAAGCCGCGGACGACGCCGAAGGGTTCCGTGTCGTCGTTGAAGAACGGCACCAGGGTGGTCTGGCCCATCGCCGTCTGACGATTGTTCGCGGTCGCGGCCTTCGGGAACTGTCCCTCGACTGCCATCGTGCCGGAGTTCTCCCAGCTGGCGACGTAGAAGAGACCCGTCCGCGGGCTGAACGAGGGCGGTGCCCAGTTGGTGGCGCCGTGCACGTGCGGATAGATCAGCGTGCCCTCGGTCGTCGGGGACTTGACGCGGTTCGGACGGCCCTTGGCGTCGAAGCCGTCCATCCAGTTCACCTTGACGTACGGCTTGCCCTTGAGGAACTCACCGGTGGTGCGATCGAGCACGTACATCACGCCGTTGCGATTGGCCCACAGCATCACCTTGCGCGGCCGTCCCTGGAATTGAATGTCGGCGAGCACCGGCACCTGCGTCGAGTCGTAATCGAGCTCGTCGTGCGGCGTGAACTGGTAGTGCCACTTCAGCGCGCCGCTGTCGGCGTCGAGTGCGACGACGCTGTCGCTATACAGGTTGTCGCCGAGCCGCGTCGAACCGTCCCAGTCAGGTGCCGGGTTGCCGGTGCCGAAGAAGACCATGTTCGTGTCCGGGTCGTACGCACCGGCATTCCACACACCGACGCCGCCTGTCTTCCACGATTCGCCGGCCCAGGTCTCATTGCCCGGTTCGCCGGGACCCGGAATGGTGTTGAATTTCCAGAGCTCCTTGCCGGTCTTCGCGTCGTAGGCCACGATGAAGCCGCGGATCGGTCCGTCGCCGCCGCCGACGCCGACGATCACCTTGTCTTTCACGATGAGTGGCGACGCCGTCATCGAGTAGCGATCGGCCGCCTTGGCGACGACGAGGTCCCACACTTTTTGGCCGCTCTTCGCGTCGACGGCCAGCAGGTGCGCGTCAATGGTCGCCATGTAGAGGGTGTCACCCAGAATGGCCACGCCGCGGTTCACGCGGCCGCAGCATGGACGTCCCTCTGGCGCCGGCGTGTAGTTGAACGTCCAGAACGGCCGGCCGGTGGCGGCGTCGAGCGCGACGATGTTGTTCGGCGCTTCCACCGTGTACATGACGCCGTCGATGACGAGCGGCGTGGCTTCGAACTTTTCGAGCGATCGCGCCTGCCAGATCCACTGCAGCTGCAGGTTCTTGACGTTGGCCGGAGTGATCTGGGTGAGCCGGCTGTAGCGCTGGTTCATCGGCGTGCCCGAGTACGACAGCCAGTTCTGCGGCTCGCGGTCGGCGTGCAGGATCCGGTCGAACGAGACCTGCGACTGCGCCTGCAACGACGCGGCGGCAAGCAGGAACGCGGCGGCAACGATTCTGAGACGCATATGTCTACCGATTTCGCAATGAGGAGAGATAGCTGACCACGTCCGCCAGTTCCTGGGCGGAGAGCGACGTCTTGATACGAGGGCATGGGTGACGGGATGAAGGCCGCGTCGCGCAGGTCGGCCTTGCTGAACGAGCGGAGCTGCTCCCTGGTGTCGAGGATCTGCACGCTGAACGTGTCATGTCCGAGCAGCCGTCCTGTCGACCGTCGTCCCGTCCTTGAGCGTGACGCGATAGAAGCGGTTTTGCGGCTGGACCTCCGCATTCGGATCGATGAGCGCACGCTGCAGTTCGGCGGCACTGCGCGTGGCTGCCGACGGCCGAGAGATCGGGACCGACGCGCGAGCCCGTGCCGTTGACCCGATGGCAGGAGGCGCAGGCGCCCTTGGCATCGAACAGCGTCTTGCCGCGGGCGGGGTCGCCGACGACCGACGCGGCGCCGACCGTCGCGGCGCGGGACCGCAGATAGGCAACGATCTTCGATGCCTGCTCCTCGGTCATCTGCGTGGCCGGCATCGGCGTGTTCGGGATGCCGGTGCGGATGATCCGCACCAGATCGGCGTCGGTCATCGGCCGCCGGAAGCGACCGCGTCCGAGATCGATCCCCTGGATCTGATCGCCGTCGGGCCCGTGACAGTTGGCGCAGGTCTGCCTGAACGCGCGCTCACCGTCGACGAGATCGGCGGCGGTTTCGTGCTGGGCGTAGACGGGATTCCGCACCGAGGCCCCGCCGATCGCGGCCAGCAGAATGGCGAGGGTGATGATGATCTTTCGCATGAGCGTCCGGATCGTAACCCACCTCGAGCGAGTGATGCAGCGCTCGCGACTTCACCCTTCTAACTTCTCCGTGCTCGGTTCGTGTTCATGTTCGGTTCATCGCTTACGCCCGCGGCGGCGCGGCCTGAATCAGGACCAGAAACAGGTTGTCCGGATCCTGGACAATTGCGGCGCGGATGGGGGCGCCGCGGCCGGCCGGCAATTCGACTGGCCGCCCAGCGGTCGACACGACGTGGCCGCCGGCCCGGACGACGGCCTTGATGGCAGCATCCAAATCGCGGACCTGCAGTTGCAGCCGCGTCGAACCTGGATCCTGAATCCGTCCCTTGACACTACGGCCGGCCTCCTTGAATTGCACGAACTCGATCACCAGTTTCGATCCTGATACGACGACTGCGGATGTGGCGACGTCGGGGCGGCGCGTGACGCCGAGGGCCGTGAGCCATTCGTCAGCCGCCGGTACGCTGGCGAATCCATCTATCCCCAGCCCATCCCGATATAACGCCGTCGTCCGATCGAGATTCTGCACGGTCATACGGATTCGCGGCGCCAGCGGCGGTGCATCCTTCGCGGCTGCGTTCAACTGGACAAAATGGTCGTCGGCGTCGCGCACCAATGCCACGTATTGGCCAGTGACGTTCTCGTTGCCGCCAGTCCCGACCTGAGTGCCGCCCGCCGTCTTCACTCGGGCGATGACCTCCCGAAGGGGATCGACGGTCGACATGACCAGCGTCATCGCGCCAGCGTCGGTGATGCGACGATCGAGCAGCCGTCCGCCAGCCTGCGCGATCTCGACGATCTCGACACCCTGGCGCGAGCCGGTCGGGCGTGCGACCGTCCACCGGAGTTGTGCGCCGGGCAGGCCGAACATGTTGCGGAGCGGCGCATTGTCAGCGGCGGTGGACGGCGTCCCCATCACATCCAGTCCAAGGCCGTCGTGGTAGAAGGCGACCGCGCGCTCGAGATTCGCCACGATCGGGCTGAAGTAGTTGCCGGAGCCGACGACGAGAGCGGCGTCTCGAGCCGTGGCGTGATCAAACATCAAGGTGGAGGCGAAGGCGGCAAGGACGAGGCGGCGCATGGCGCGAATCCTATCCGCATTCGTGGGAGAATCCGGCCGGTAAATCGACCTTCGCGAGAGGAGCCACCATGCGAGCACTTCTTGGAACCCTGGTTCTGGTCGGGCTGATTCTGGCGCCGCTATCGGCGGCATCGGTGGATGGCCTCAAGCTGCACTCTGCATCCGCCGGCACGGGCAACGCCGCCCTCATCTTTGTCCACGGCTGGACGTGCGACTTATCGTCCTGGACTGCCCAGGTTCCGGAGTTCGCCAGGAAATACCGCGTGCTGACGCTGGACCTGCCGGGCCACGGGCAGAGCGCCGGACCGGCTGACGGCAAGTTCTCGATCGGCCTCTTTGCGCGCGCCGTCGAGGCGGTCCGTGCCGAAGCCGGCGTCGATCGCGTGGTACTGATCGGCCACAGCATGGGCGCGCCGGTGATTCACGAGTACGCCAGGCTGTATCCGCAGCATGTTGCGGGACTCGTGGCCGTGGATGGTCCGCTCGACCTGCGTGGCTTCGGCGAAGCGCGCGAAGGGCGTGGCGCGTTCACGCCGCCGCCGATGACCGGACCAGCGGGACTGACGGCGCGCGAAGGCATGATCAAGGGGATGTTCACACCGCAGACACCGAAGCCGCTGCAGGACCAGATCATGAAGATGATGATCAGCGCGCCTGAAGCGACGGCCGCCGGTGCGATGGCAGCGATGTTCGATCCCGCCATGAACCGTACCGATGTGATCAAGGCTCCGGCCCTCGCGATCTACGCGGGGACGAACACGATCCCCGACCTGGCCACCGTGCGTCAGGTGGTGCCGAAGTTCGAAGCGACGCAGGTGGCTGGGACAGGGCACTTCGTGATGATGGAGAAGCCGGCGGAGTTCAACGCGCTGCTGACCGGGTTTTTGAAGAAGATCAATTACTAGGCTTTGGACTTTGGACTTTGGGCTTGCACCAGCGCGCGTGGCGCGGGTGGTCAGGCCACCCGGGACGTAGGGCGCGCCTTCAGGCCACACGAAACGTAGGGCAGACCTTCAGGCCCGCCAGAAAGAGGATCGGATGAATCGTTGCGGTCGATGGGTTCTGGCAACTGCGCTGGTGGCTGCGGTGGGTGTCTCCGCGGCGCGGGCTCAGTCAGCGACGGCGTGCGATCGCGCCTGTCTGAAGACGATGCTCGATCAGTATCTCAATGCCGTGATCGCGCATGACCCGTCGAAGGCGCCGCTGCTGATCGGGTTCCGCCAGACTGAGAACGCGATCAACGTGCGGCCCGGACAGGGTGTGTGGAAGACCGTCACGGCGCTCGGCCGGCTGCAACGGCGCTTCCTCGACCCCGTCAGTGGCCAGGCCGGCTACTACGGGATCGTCAAGGAAGGCGACGAGGAAGCGATCGTGACAGTTCGCCTTCGCGTCGAGAACCGGAAGCTGACAGAAGCCGAGTGGTACATCGCCCGCGCGAACGATCCGGGTCTCAATGGCCCACGGCGCGCCGGGGGTCCGCCCGCCAACAGTTTCAATCCCGATTACCTGGTCGCCAACCCACCCCCCGAGCGCGTCGTGCCGCGCGCGCAGCGTCTGACGCGCCAGGAACTGGAAGGGATCGTCACCAGCTACTTCGACGCGATTACCTCGCATGACGGCAGCGTCGCGCTCACCCATCCCGGCTGCGGGCGGGTCGAGAACGGATCGCCAACACCGGCGGGCGCGTTCCTGCCCCCGCTGCCGCGCGCGGGTGGTGCCGGTCCGGCACCTGCGGCGGGACGTGGCGCCGCCGCCGGCGGTGGCGCGGCGAATCCCGCGGCCAACGACTGTGTCGCGAACCTGCAGAACTTCAGCGCCCAGATGGTGGTGGCGCGCCGGATTCCGCTCATAGATGAGGAAGCGCAAACGGTCCTGGCGCTTGCCCTGTTCGTGCGGCGCCCCAATTCGCCGACGCCGCGGAACGTGTTCAGCGAGTGGTTCTTCATCGACGAGCAGAAGATCCGGACGATCTACACCGCGATGTTCTACCCGGCTCCGGAGCTCGCGGTGCCCAACTGGCCGCCGTACGACGGCAACTGGCCGCTGCCCGCGGGCGTCGTCCCGGTGCCGACCGCACCGCGTCAGTGAGGGCGGGCCTTCAGGCCCGCCGCGCGTTCATCTCAGTTTCTCCGCTCCTCCGTGGTGCCCGCGAGACGTAGTCGCTACGATTGAGGCACAGTGGTCTTTGCGAAACAGCTGCGTGAAGGTATCCGTCGCGGGCGCATCCGTAGCAGCATCCGTATCTGGGAACGGCCGCGGGTCAAAGCGGGAGGGCGCTACCGGATGGACGAAGGTCACATCGTCGTGGACTCGATCGAGGAGATCGAGATAGGCGATGTGACCGACAGTGTTGCCCGTGAGTCAGGCTTCGCGGAGCGTCACCGATCTGCTCGCGGTGGCCAGGCATGGCCACGGCGAGAATGTCTATCTCGTTCGGTTCCACTACCTTCCGCCTGGTGGATGGTGACTGCCCGGTAGCCGGTGGCAAAGCCCAAAGACCGAAGACCAAAGACTAAGACCAACGACCAACGACCAACGACCAACGACCAACGACCAACGACCAACGACCAACGACCAACGACCAACGACCAACGACCAACGACCTCTCACTCCATCGGTCGCTCGTAGACATGTGTGATCGTGCGTTCCGCATCCTTGCCACCGCCGCCCTTCGACGTGATGGAGACGCGCAGCTGTGTGCCCTCGGCGATCACCTCGTACTTCTCGACCAACGTGGGGCCATTCTCGATCGCTACCTCGGAGACCATCGCGTCGCCTTCCCATCGCGACTTGCGCGTGTACTTCACGAAGCCGTTTTCGGCGCGGCCGCTGACTTTCTTGTTCGTCGCTTCCAGCGTCAACGTCCGGCCATCGTCGTAGGCAATAGCCAGCGACGATTCGTGCGAGACGATCGTCATCTGCTTCACCGGCTGGAGCAGCGTGCGCGAGTATTCGGCCATCGCCTGGCGCTCTTCGGCGGCCCCTTCCCCTGGTGCGCCGCGGCCAGTGCCCCCTCCGTATCCGCCGCCGTGGCCGCCGCGGCCCCCGCCGCTACCGCCGTAGCCACCGCGCCCACCGCCACCACCTCCGTGTCGGCGGCCCCCTTCTGATCCGCCGGACGGGACCGACGCGGTATCGGGCCCGCGCAACTGCGCGTCCGGACTGATCACCCAGATGCCACCGAACCCCTGATGCGCGCCTGCTTCCGCCGCGCCCTCCGCATGCAGCAGGACGACGCGAGCGGAAGCGAAGAGCGCTGCCGCCGCGATGACCAACACGAATTTTTTCGAGATCCCCATGACGCATCCATTTTGCGACTGCCGCGTCGCCCACGAGGCAGCGGCATGACGAATTCACCAACGCTTCACAGTTCTCGCGATGACGGGATGGCGGATTTTTCCCACTGGCGTTGAATGAGCGGCGGGACCCGACCCTGAGCCGACGAGTTTGTCTGCGCGGCTTAAAGCCGGCAAGGCGGTACGGGTCGATACGGCAAACGGCTACGCACCAGCACGCCTTCCGTTTATCGGGCAGGCCGGGATGACGCCGATCGTGGCGCGACGGGCCGACGGCCGTCCGCGACTGGTCTACGTGCGCAGCTTTGCTGACGTGAGCGTGTGGCCGTCAAACACACCGATGGACGGCGAGCCGGCCGCCGTGTCGTGTTCCTGCCGGACCGTGTGTCATGCGGTCTTTCGTGCCTTCGTGGTTGTCCTGTCTCGCCGCTATTTCACGCTGCCGAAGAACAGACCATCCGGAGTCATCGGCACTGGGAACTGCTTGACCACCTTCAGCGTGTTCGGGTCGAGCACACTGACCTGGCCCGAGTACGCGGTCAGGTACACGCGGCCGTTCACCGGACTCACCTGAATGCCGCCCGTGCCGGTGCCGAGATTGTCCGACGAGGTCGCGGCGACCTGCTTCGTCGCCACGTCCACCTTCCACACCCGGATGCCAGCGGGAGTGGCGCCACGCGGAGCGTTGCCCATGTTGTAGACGGCCTTGCCGTCGGGGCTGAAGCGCGCGACGAACGGGCCGCCTTCGAGTTCGACGTCGAAATCGAGCTGGTTGTCCGACGTTCGGATGAACGCCATCTTGCGGGTCTGGCCGACGCTGGTCACGAACCACTTGTCATCGGGGCTGATCGTCGCCCGCTGGTTGCCGCCACCGGTGTTCACCTGGGTCACCAGCTTCTTGCCCGGAACGTCGATCACCGACACGGTGCCGGCGCTGACGTTCGACGTGAAGATCTTCCTGCCGTCCTTCGTCATCGCGAAGAAGTGTGTTGACGTGGAGCCGGTCGGCAGCGTCCCCACGATCGTACGTGCCTTCGGATCGATCTGCAGGATCGACTCCTTCAGCTCCGCGGTCACGTAGAGCATGCCATCGGGACCTTCCTCGGGGAAGTGCGGCCGCTTGTAGTCGCCGGTGTCGAGCGTCGCCTGGATGGAGCAGTCGGCGGTGCTGATGAAATGGATCTCGTGCTCGTCGGGGCCGGCCTGGCCGATGTTCGCCGGGCTGTAGACCGGTACGTACAGCGTCCGTCCGTCGCGTGAGAACGCCGCTTCGTGCGGTGCCGGTTTCATTGTCTGGCGACAGATCTCCTCGTCCGTGTCGGCGTCGAACAGCACGACGCCGGGCAGTCCTTTGCTGACGACCGCCATCAGGTTCTTGTGCGGCTTTGCCGGTGCCTGCGCGTGCGGGGTGGCCGCCAGAATCAGCGCGACGATCGCGGCAGATCCTGCCGCGCGTGCAAATAACGACATGAATGCCTCCGGGGCCAGCATCTTCGGAGAGAATGCGCGGGGAATCAAGGGAGAGCGTGGATGTCTCGACGCGTCGACCGTGAGTCGCGATTCACGATTCACGATTCACGATTGGGACGTCATCGCTATTTCGCATTGACCCATCTGAACATTGACTCATTTGCCTGGTTTCAGTGTTCAAATTGGCCAATCGTCCATTGGATGCTACGATCCCGCCCCTTCACCATCGCAGGAGGGACTGTGGCGCATCTCGACGCGGACCTGGCTGTCACCCTCGAGGAAGATCGTCCCGGCACGCTGGCCCGGGCATTGGGCAGCGTGAGCGCGGCCGGGATCAATATCGACGGGTATGCGGAGATCGGCGGCGTGGTCCACGTGCTGTCACCGGATCTGCGAGCCACCCACGATTGTTTGCAGTCCGCCGGTTTTCGTATCGTGCAGGAAACGCAGGTGGTGGTCGTCGAGGTGCCCGACGAGCCGGGCGCCGCCGCCGGCGTGTTCCAGCGATTGGCCGAGGCGCACATCAACATCAAGTACTGGTACCTGGCGACCCGCAACCGGCTCGTGATTGCATCCGACAATCCACAGGCGGTGCTGAAGGCGCTGGCGGCGCCGGCTGCCGCTTAGGAACAGATGAAGAATTTCCGCGGCGTCGCTCTGAGCTCGTGTTGCCTGCTGGCGCTCATCGCCACCGCAGCCATTCTCTCTTGGCCTGGGGAGTCCAGGGGCATCGTCTTGTCGCTCAGCTGGCCACCAACCATTTGACGAGTGTGGCGAAGCAGAACGTGACATGGCTGCTCGCGCCGGAGACGCTCGGCGACATCGCCAGCTGGGCAGATGACGTCCGGAGCGGGATCAACCAGACGGCGCTCTGGCACTACGTCAACCTTCCTCCCGACGCGAAAGCATACGATCGGGATCGCGATTGCCCACGGCAGCCAGGAGTGACGGCCGGTTCGCGCGACGATGCGTGGCGTGACTGCGTGGTCGATCGCATCGGCTACCACGAGCAGCGACTGGCAGACACCAAGCTCGATCGGGCGGATCGTGCGATTGCGCTCAAGTTCCTCGTCCACTTTGTCGGCGACATCCACCAGCCGCTGCACGCGTCCGGCATTGAACGTGGCGGCAACGGCATCCTGGTTCGTGTCTTCGGATCGGACACCTGCGGCACCGATCCCGCTCGTCAGAGCCCATGCAACCTCCACGGCGCGTGGGACTCGCTGATGATCGCGCACCGGAATCTTGATGATGCGGGCTTCCTCAAGGTGCTCGAGAATCGCCTCACGAACGACCGGTTGCTGAACAAGCCAGCCGGCACGCCAGCCGACTGGGCATGGAATCGCTGACGCTTTCGAATGCGGTGCTGCTGCCGCAGCAGGGGAACGTGGACGAGGCCTACTACGCGAAGAGCATCACGATCATCGAGCAGCGCCTTGCCCTCGCCGGTGCCCGGCTCGCGCAACTGCTGAATCGATCGCTCACCGTCCGGCCGCCCGTGTAGCGCGCGGTGCGCTGCTTTTCGGCAACTGCTGGACGCCCGGCTGGCGCGCCTAGTACAGTTGCCCGGTTTGTCCCGGGTCTGCCGGCTCGTCCACACCGCTCGACACGCTCCCAGCGCGAACGGCCAAGCCGAAGAACCGGTCCACCCTGATAGAGGAGTTCCAGATGGTCCTGACGAAGTCCGAGTTGATTGGCTCACTCCAGAACGAATCCCGTATCCTGCTTCACCTGGCCAGCAAGGTCGAACCGCACATGCGCGACTACCGCCCGACACCGAAGCAGCGCAGCGCGCTCGAACTGCTGCAGTACCTGAGCATCATGGGCCCGGAGCTGGTGAAGGCGGCCAGGCGCGGCGCATTCGATCGCGAGTCCTGGACGCGCCGCTGACAAAGCGGCGAAGGCGCGCGACTGGGATCAGACGGTCGCGGCACTCGCGACGCAGGGTGAGCAGTACGCGCTCGCTGCTGGACGGCTGGACCGACGCGGACTTCCGCGGCGGATATCGATCCGTTCGGCCGCGGTAAGACCAGCAAGGGTGCCTTTCTCGTCAACATGGTGCTCGGCGGTCATGCAGCGTACCGCACGCAGCTGTTCTGCTACCTGAAGTCGTGTGGTCGCGACGAACTCAGCACGATGAACCTGTGGGGCGGGGTGGATGCACCGGTCGCGCAGGCGCAGAGTTAGTGCCTGACACGGTTCGCCGACAGAGGAGCTTATGAAGCGACAGCTTGTTCTCGGAATGTGCGGGGCGCTGCTGAGCGGCGCGACGCTGCTGGCGCAGGGCCCGCTCCTGCCGCCCGGCGCGAGCCCGCAGGCGACGCAGGATCCCGGCTACAACGATCTGATTGGCACGTGCCAGACGCCGGCACCCGCTGCGGCGGCTCGTCCCGGCGGGGCCGGTGGCGCCGGTGGCGCCCGCGCGGGCGGCGCGCCTGGAGGGGCTGCCGCGACACCTCCGGCGACGCCTCCCGCCTTTCCACCGCCGCCAGCCGAGTACACGGTCAAGGCCATTCCCGGCGTGATCGCCGATGGTCAGAAATGGACGAAGGTCTGGGAGGTCAGCGGCAACAACGCCGATGGCATCCTGGCTGACAAGGACGGCAACCTGCTGATCGCGCAGAACCACAACAGCGCGGTCGTGAAGCTCGATTACAAGACCAACCAGCCGACGACGGTCTACAAGGACACGCATACTGGCGGCGCCTTATCGATGAACAAGAAGGGAGAACTCTTCATCGTCCAGCGCGGCCTGCATTCAAACGTGACGAAGCTGGCGCCGAAGCGTGAAGTGCTCGCCGACAAGCTGCCCAACGGTGATCCGCTGGATTGCCTGCGCGGCGTCATCAACGATCTGACGGCCGACAGCAAGGGCGGCGCGTACTTCACGATGGGCGGGCTGTTCTACGCGAGCCCGAAGGGCCTCGTCACGCGCTACGGTGAAGGGCTCAACACGAACGGCGTCGTGCTCAGCGCCGACGAGAAGACGCTGTACGTGACGAACGGCGCGTTCGGCGGTCCCGCCGGCACGATCGCGGCCTTCGACGTGCAGGCGGATGGCTCGCTGACGAATCAGCGTGAGTTCGTCCGGCTGCCCTCGGGCGGAGGCGACGGTCTCACCATCGACAACGACAACCGCCTCTATGTCACGGCCGGGCCGAACCTGCACGTGGTCGCGCCGGACGGCAAGCTGCTGGGAAGTATTCCGGCGCCATACGGATTGATCTCGGCCGCGTTCGCCGGGAAGGACAAGAAGACGATGTACGCCGTCGTCAGCCTCAGCGATCCGACACGGCTGCAGCACGCGTTCGTCTATGCGATCCCGATGATTGCGCAGGGGTATAAGGGTCGAGCCAAGTAGCTCGTAGATAGCCGGCAGCTGGTAGCCGGCAGCTGGTAGCTGGTAGCCGGTAGCCTGTAGCCTGTGGCGGGCAGCGTTCAGCCACGGGCCACCAGCTACAGGCCACCAGCTACCGGCTACTGGCTACCGGCTATCTTGACTTGCTCCCCGGTCAGCCTAGAATCGCGGCGGGAGGAGCTGCATGACCCGCAGGATCCGTTTCGCCCTCATCGCGGCATTTGCCGTCGCCGGCCCGCTGAGCCTCGTCGTTTCCGGTCAGAACTACTCGACGCCTCCTCCTCTCGTCGTCACGGCGTTCGGCGGCAAGCCCGCGCCCGCCTACAAGACGCCGATGACGCCGTGGGGCGACCCCGACCTGCAGGGGACGTGGTCGAGTGACGACACGGACGGCATTCCGATGGCGCGCGGCGGCGGGCGCGGCGGCGCCGCGGCGCCGACCGGGTTGTATCGCACCGACGCTGAAGTGGCTCAGCGCCAGCAGCAGATCGATGACCGCCGCGAGGCGTGCCGAAACCAATGCGACCAGCACCTTCCGCTCCGATTTCGGCCGGCGCGCGTTTGCACAGACCTCGCTGATCGTGGATCCGCCGGACGGTCGCGTGCCCGCGTTCACCGACGAAGGGCGCAAGCGGCCGATGCCGCGCGGCACCTACGGCAACGGGCCGCTCGACTGGACGACCGACTTCTCGCTCTACGAACGCTGCATCACCCGCGGCATCCTCGGTTCTTCGCTGCGCGTCATCTACGGCAACGGCCAGCGGATCCAGCAGGCGCCGGGCATCGTGGCGATCTCGTACGAGATGGTGCACGACACCCGCATCATCTACACCGACGGCCGTCAGCACCTCTCGCAGAACATCCACCAGTACCTTGGCGACTCGCGCGGCCGCTGGGAGGGCGACGAGCTCGTCGTCGAGACGACGAACCTGACCGATCAGACCGCAATCGGGCTGAATGGCAACGGCAACCGGCACAGCACGCAGATGAAGCTGACCGAGCGCTTCAAGCGTGTCGCCAACGACGTCGTCCAGTACCAGGTGACCGTGGACGATCCGGTGACCTACGTGCGCCCGTTCACGTTGTCGTATCCGCTGACGCCGCTCGATGGCGGCGAGCTGTTGCCGTACGACTGCCACGAGGGGAACATGGCACTGCAGCAGTCGCTCGGCGCCGAGCGTGCCGAGGACAAGGCGCTCGAGGAGGATCGCCGGAAGGGCATCAACCGGCCGCGACGGCCGGTGCAGGATGGCCTCGGCGTCGGTGGCACACCCGCAGCTCCGGCCGGACGCGGCGGCGGGCCGCCAGCCGGCGTACGGGCAGTAGGGCGGGTCAGGCGCTGATCGTGAATCGTGAATCGTGACGGTGACGATCGTGAACCGTGAACCGTGAATCACGATTCATGATCACGAATCATGAATCACGAATGATCGTGGCGACGAGATAGGAGAACTCCTTGACGTTCGGTTCCAGGATTGCGGCGCTGATAGTCGCGATTGGCGCCGCTGGCGTCATCGGCCATCAGCGCCCAGGCGCCCGCCGGCGCGAAGCCGGGCCAGCCGACGATGACCGTCGTCTGCAGCACCGCGGCGACGCCGGTCTTCAAAGTGACCGTCAGCGAATCCGGGCGATCGCGAGATCTCGTTGATGCTCGGATTCACACCCGGCAGTCCGCAGCCGCAGGTCTTCAACGCGCTGACGGTTGCCGTGATCCGGATCGCCACCGGCGCCACCGAGGAATACGTGTACGTGAATCCGAAGTACGCGACCTATTCGGGAAAGCGCGATCCGTGGATCGTGCCGCTGAAAGCTGGCGGCGACTTACGACATCGAGGTGCCGTTGCGCGACTTCATCTCCAGCATGAACTACAACGCGCTCGAGCCGGGAACCGCCGTTGGCGGACAGTTGATCCTCGACGCGCGCGCGGTGCCGAATCAGCCCGGGCGGGTGTGGACGGGAAAGATCGAAACGCCGATCGATTCGTGCGGTTAATTGAACCGGGTTGATTTTTTCGTGGTTCGTAAAAATCAACCCGGTTCATATTATTACGGCGTGATCGGGCTGATCAGCGAATCGCCCGCCATGCTCTCCGGTGACAGGTTGTTCTCCTGGCACTGATACTCGAACAGTTCGTTGCCTTTCTGCCAGCCGAGCGTGTAGCCGCTGGTCCACGGCGCCGTGTACGCGCCGGGATCGTCGATCGTGACCTCGTAGTTCAGCGTGTCGAAGTTCGTCCGCGTCAGCTTCTCGGTGAGGTGCATCTGGGTGGTGTGCGGCAGGCCGTCGCGGTTCATCCAGAAGCCCTCGTTGAAGCCGACGCTGTCGACGACCAGCGTGTCCCCTTCCCAGTGTCCGATCGAGTGTCCGAGATAGCTCGGCGCCAGATTCTTCGGGATGGGCGCGGCCGTCCATGTAGATGATGCGGTAGCTCTGCGCGTTCGAGACGTTGAAGATGAAGACCTTCTGCAGTTCCGGCAAGTCGACGATCTCGAGACCGTACGGCGACATCAGCTGCCGAGGACCGCCTGACGGCTTGCACCGCGTATACGGCTCGCTGGCCAGCGCGCTGAGGTGACGCTCGTTGGTCAGCGCCTTGGCCCACGGCTGCAGCGGAACCTGGTCGATGTGGATACGTGCGCGTTCGCGTGGCGGCGGCCTGATACGAGTTCGGGTTGTTGACCAGATGTTCGTTGCGGCGCTCCCAGACGCCGCTTTCGCCTTTCGGCGCGCCGAAGTTGATGCGCCCATCCGGCCAGCGCGGCGCCGGTAACGACGGCGCATTCCCGCGGCCGGCGCCGCCCTGTCGCGCGCCCGCCCCGTCTCCACGTCCGCCGCCACCCTGTTGCACGAGCGGCGGGGGCGCCTGTTGTTGAGCGGTCACGCCGACCGTCATCGCGAACAGCGTCATCACGTGCTGCTGCGGCAGGGTTCGCACTGGAGAGTAGGTTCAGGCATGCAGGTACCAGGAATCAGGGAGGTATCAGGTTGCAGGGGGCAGGGGACAGGGCAAAGGGGCAGGGCAAGGGACAGGCGGCAGGGACAGGGAGCAGCGAGAGAACCGAGTGGACTCCTCGCACCGTATTGGCTCACAGTAGTCACCGAATGCTCGAGGTTCGAAACCTGCGGAAGGCCTACGGCTCGATCGTGGCGGTGGACGACGTCTCGTTCTGCGTCGGACCGCGGCGAGCTGGTGGCCGTGCTCGGTCCCAATGGCGCGGGCAAGACGACGACGATTTCGATCATCAGCGGGCTGGTCACGCCGGATCGCGGCGAGGTTCAGATTGGCGGCGCAAGCCGCTGCGCGGTGACACCGATCCCGATCAAGCGACAGATCGGCCTGGTCCCGCAGGACGTCGCGCTCTACGACGAGCTGACCGCGCGACGACAACCTCCGCTTCTTCGGGGCGCTGTTCGGCCTGGGCGGCCGCGGCTGTCGATGCGGCGATCCGAGTCGGTGCTGGCGTGGTCGGCCTCGCCGAGCGCGCCCGGCGATCGCGTCGGCACGTTCAGCGGCGGGATGAAGCGGCGGCTCAACCTGGCGGCCGGGTCTGCTGCACGATCCCGGACATCCTGCTGCTCGACGAGCCGACGGTCGGCGTCGATCCCCAGAGCCGCAACGCCATCTTCGACAACCTCGAAGACGCTCAAGCGGCGCGGCAAGACGCTCGTCTACACGACACACTACATGGAAGAGGCCGAGCGACTGGCCGATCGCGTCGTGATCATCGATCGCGGCCGCGTCGTCGCCGACGACTCGGTGATCAGTCTGCGCGGCAGCCTGTCGGCGTCGGCGAGCGTCAGCCTCGAGGAGGTGTTCCTCTCGCTGACGGGAAGGAGCCTGCGGGACTGATGCAGTGGATTGCTCTGCGGCGCTCGTGCGCAAGGACCTGCTGCTGTTCTTCAGCGATCGCCGCGCGGTGATCATGGGGCTCATCGCGCCCATCGCCATCGCGTCGTTCTTCGGGTCGATCTTCAGCGGCTCCGACAACTCGGAGCCGGCGAAGATCGCGATCGCGATCGTGGACGAGGACGGCGGCGCGGTGTCGAAAGCCGTTCTTGCCGGTGTCGGTGGCGACAGGATGCTGAGAGTATCGACGCCATCACGCCCGGATGCCCGTGCGGCCGTCCGCGCCGGCAAGGTCAGCGTCGCAGTCGTCATTCCCGCAGGGCTTCGGCGACGCAGCCGGCGCGCGCGTTCTTCGGCGACGGCAGCGCGCCGGCGCTGACGATGTGGTTCGACCCTTCGCGGGCGAGCGGAGCTCGGAATGGTGCGCGGCATCATGACGCAGCACGTCATGGAGGCCGTCAGCAGGGAGACGTTCGGCGGAGCCTCAGGCCGGCGGATCGTCGAGGAATCGCTCAACGGCCTTGACGCCCTGTCCATGCCGGCCGAACAGAAGCAGGCATTGCGCACGTTGCTGCAGTCGGTGCAGCAGTTCTACGGCAACCTGCCGGCAGGGAAGCGGCGCACGCCCGTTCGCGATGCCGTACACCGTCAGCGAGGAGGCGGTAACCTCGCAGACGAGCGTGCCGTACAACGGCTACGCGCACTCGTTCGCCGGCATGGGCGCGCAGTTCATCCTGTTCTCCGCCATCGACCTTGGCATCGGCATCCTGCTCGAGCGTCAACGCGGGCTGTGGAAGCGCCTGCGCAGCGCGCCGCTCTCGCGTTTCTGGCTGCTGGCCGGCAAGGCGCTGAGCAGCGGCGATCATCGGCTTCGTGACGATGCTCGTTGCGTTTGCGTTCGCGATCGTCGTCTTCAAGGTGCGGATTGCCGGTAGCGTTCGTCGGCTTCGTCGCGATTGCCGCCGCCTATGCCGTCATGGTGGCAACGTTCGGCCTGCTGGTCGCGGCTCTCGGTCAAGACGCCCGGCGGCACGCGCGGCATAGCGATCCTGGCGACGCTGATCATGGTCATGCTGGGCGGAGCGTGGGTGCCTGCCTTCATCTTTCCCGCATGGCTGCAGCAAGTCACGCTGATCATCCCGGTGCGATGGGCGATCGACGGACTCGATGCGGTGACGTGGAGAGGGCTTGGGGTTCGGCGCGGCCCTGTGGCCGACGGTGGTCCTGCTGGGATTTTCGGTTCTCTTCGGGGCGCTGGCGCTGGCCAGGTTCCGCTGGGAAGAAGCGTGACGTGGTTCGACGTGGCGCGAGCCTTGTCAGGCTCGCTGGGCGCGGACCTGGCAAGGTCCGCGCCACAGCCCTCGATGAGACTCAGAAATTCAACGTGACGTTGAACCTGGCCAGCCGCGGCGCCGCGATCCCGGTCGGCGTGAGCCATGCCGCCCCGTTCGTCGCGTACTGGTACGTCTGCTGATACGAGGTGGTGACGTTCGAGTTGAACAGGTTGTAGAGATCCATCCCCACGTCCAGGCGCTTGCCGCTGAACCGCACGATCTTGGCGAAGCGCATGTCCACCAGGTTGATGCGTTCCAGTGAATATAGCTGGCCCGGCAGCATCATATTCACCGTCGTCGTCCCTGTCGGCAGCGCGTTCGCCGGGAGGCGGCCGAGGGCGGCCACGATCACGCTGTTGGGCACCTGGTAGTTCGCCGCCAGCGACGCGCCGTTGGTCGCCACGCCGCCGCCAGGGGTGGTGCTCAGCGATCGCATGCTGGCGCTCACCAGTACGCCGACCTTGGGCAGCGTGTACGAGGCCAATCCGCGGAACGACGTCGTCCACGCCTCGGTGACGTTGCACGAGTCGACGCGGGACGAGCCGAGCAACTCCGGCAATGCCTGCGTCACCGAGCAGTTGTCCCTGACGCCGCGGCCCGTACTGGTGCCGCCCTGCACCGTCAGGCCAGACGCCAGACGCGCGGTGGCGTTGAAGTCCACGCCGTGCCAGTAGGACGTCCGGGCGTCGCCGTAGTCGGTTTCGAACGTCATGTAGTTCTGAGCGCCGCGTGAGTTCGCCGCCTGGGTGATCGCGACGAACGTCGCTTGCTGGCCGCCGTCCGGCAGGTTCTCGTGCTGCGGGATCGTCAGGCTGTAGGGCTCGTAGTCGGCCACCGTCGTGAGCGTGTTGTCCGTCACGAAAAAGTTGCCCCACCAGCGGCGGTTGTAGCTGACCTCCACCGACACGCGCGGCAGCACCTGCTGCTGGACCGAGGTGCCGAACTGCCAGTCGTACGGCCGGACGCCCCATCCGCCGAGGATGGCCGGGTTGATCGTCGTCGTGTTCGGATTGGCGTTGCCGAAGTTCAGGTTGCTCCCGCCGAGTGCGACGCAGATGTCGCCGCCGGTCGCCGCCGTATTCTGCGCCGCCGGGTTCAGCAGGTCGCAGTCAACGGTGAAGTTGCCGTTGCTGTCGGTCCAGCCGCGGTTCGACACGCTGGTGATGATCCGGGCCGCCGGGTTGTTGGAGCTGTAAATCGCGTCAGCCGTGGCCGCCTGGACGTACTTGCCGATGTTCACCTTCACCGCCGTCTTGCCGGTACCGAAGACGTCGTAGGCGAAGCCGATGCGCGGCGTGATGTCGTTGTAGCCGCTGACTTCCGTTGTGCGTGGGAAGGTGATCGGCTGGGGATTGAATTTCGACGTGACCGTGGTGCCGTTGCCCTCGGCTGGCGCCCAGCTCCAGGCGCGGTCGTAGCGGATCGCGCCCTGGAATGTCATGCGCCCGCGTGTCCACTGGTCCTGCGCGTAGAAGCCGACCGTCTGGGTGCGATCGTGCTGGTCCCACCGCGGCGTCAGGTAGTAGCCGACGCCGATCGGGTTGAGGATGACGTTGTTCGTGACGGCGTCGCGCCGGCTGTTGAACACGTAGCGCAGCTGCGTGGTGTTGGGGACGCGGCCCGCGTGCGAGATGAAGTACGAACCCTGATAGCCGACCTTCAGGTTGTGCGCGCCGGTCACATACGAGGTCGAGGCCCGCCAGTTGTACGGCGTGGCGTCGTTGTCGTTGTACGCGAAGTCGAGCGGATCGTAGATGCCGCGATACGTCAGGTTCGTGCGCCCGTTGACGCTGCTCTGCTCCGTCACCGGGATCAAGCTGACGAGCCCGTCGGGAGGTGCCATACCGAACCGCGCGAACCCGTAATGGAAGCGAGAGAAGCCGGCCTCGAGCAGAAGTCGGCTGCTCAATGGCGCCGACCAGGTCGCCTGCGCCACGTTGTACGGGAAATCGTGATAGCCGGGCCAGGATTCCGGAGCGCCTGTATTGGCGCCGAAGACACGACCCTGGCCGACCCAGCCCTCCCCCGGTGTGCGGCACGCATCGCTGTCAGCCTTCAACGACGACCCCGAACAGCGCTGCTGGTGCTCGGCATAGAACTGGACCCGGTTCTTTTGCGTCACTTGACCCGTGAGCCTGATGTTCCAGATGTCCCGGCCGTCGGCATTGCGCGGCTCGAGCGTCGGATCGGCGGCAAAGTCCCAATGCGCGGGATCGCCCGCGTACTTGTTCGCCTGGACGCCGTCCTGGACCGCCTGATTGCCCCACTGTCGGATGCTGCCGAAGAACCAGAGGCGATCTTTCTTGATCGGCCCTCCGACGCTGCCGCTCCAGTCCCAGTTCTTGCGGAGCGTCGGCGGCTGACTGATGCCCACCGCCTTCAACTCGTCGTCGACGTTGTTCGAGGCGGCCCAGTCGCCCGACGTGCTGTAGAACGCGCTGCCGCTGAACCGGTTGCCGCCGGACTTCGGCACCATGTTGATGCTGGGGCCTCCCGTTTCGGCTTCGCCGAGGCCGCCTGACACGAGCACCTGCATTTCTTCGGCGTTGGCCACGTCGTAGGTCAGCGTCGAGGTGCCACCGCCGCCGAATGGGGCAGCCAGTGTGAGGCCATTGGTGAGCACCCGTCCTTCGCCGCTGTCGCCGCCATGCGCCGTGAAGAACATCATGTCCGGGGTGGTCGGTGCCGTCGTGGCGCCGGCTCCGGCGACGCCGCCGATGTTCAGCGCCGGCACCGTCGCGATGATCGAGCCGTAGCCGCGCGTTGCCGGCAGCGTCGCCAGCGTGTCGGCCTTGATCACGGTTTCGCGCCGGGTCGACTGTGTGTCCACGAGCGGCGACTCGCCGGTGACCGTGATTGTCTCGGTCAGGTTGCCGACGCGAAGCTCGATGTTGACCGGCACAACGCCGGAGCCCGATACGCTGACGGCCTCACGCTTGACGGTGGTGAAGCCGCTCAGCGAGAAGGTGATCGCATACGTGCCGGGCGGCAGGTCGGTGATGCGGTACTGGCCGGAACCGTCGGTGGTGGTGGTGCGGGCCTTTTCGATGAGGGCCGGGCTGGCGACCTCCACGGTCACTCCAGGCAACACGGCACCGGAAGCATCCCTGACGATTCCGGCGAGACTCGACTGCGCATGTGCCAGCGAGGGGAGGAGAACAACGAAGGCGAGGATCAACAGCGATCGCGGCAGTTGTCTCATTCAGCGCTCCCTTGAAGAACAAGCGGATCCGAGAGAGCCGCGTTGATACATCGGCCGGAGCGCTGTGTCAAATCAGGGTTAAGGTATCAGGTATCAGGGCTGCGTCAGGAATCAGGGCTGCGTCAGGAATCAGGTGACTGTGTCGAGGAATCAGGCTTTCCGCCGGCCTTGTTGCGACGATTCAGCTCGACCCAGGGATCTCGCCAGACCGTTGATCATGCGACCGATCTCCTGGGCATCTCTGATCAGGATGTCGACCGTGTCGTCCGGCAGGAGTCGCAGACGCCGGCCCACCTCGAGTTGTGTCTCCAGTTCGCCACCGGAGCCGTGTGCTATCCACAAGTGCTGGAGGTAGGCGGGAGTCGAGTGGCGACTCCAGCCCTCGGCAACGTTGGATGGAATCGATAACGACGACTTCCGAAGCTGGTATCCGAGTACCGCGTCCTCGGCTCGAGGCAGGTGCTGGGCGACACGGTAGGTGCGCACGGCCAACTCCATCGACTTCTGCCAGACGAGGAGATCCCGAAAGCTCTGAATCGTATTCATGCTCGACCATCGAGCACAGCGCTTGCCGTCGGTCTGCTGGGGGAAAATCGCGTGCGAAGAGCCGAACGACGCAGGAACCGAAAGTGCGCGTGGAGCTCCAGTACGCAGGACCTGAACCCTCGCCCCTCCTCCCTAGCCCAGCCCTGATTCCTGATCCCTGACCCCTGATTCCTCCTGTCCATGCACAGGAATGACGCTGACTCCCACGTACAGCCGGTGGCGCGCGCCGCCGAGGAGTACGCCGCGCAGCGGGCTGACGTCACCATAATCGCGTCCCCATGCGACGGTGACGTGGCGTTCGCCGGCGACGACGTTGTTTGTGGGGTCGAGATCGACCCAGCCGTTGAGCGGACAGAACACGGACAACCAGGCGTGCGAGGCGTCGGCGCCGATCAGCCGCGGCTGGCCGAGGGGTGGGTCGGTCAGCAGGTAGCCGCTGACGTATCGGGCCGCCAACCCGAGCGCCCGCAGGCAGGAAATGGCGACGTGCGCGAAGTCCTGGCACACACCGCGGCGATCTTCGAGAACCCGGCTGAGCGGCGTCGTCACCGTAGTCGCGCTGCTGTCGAACGTGAAGTGCGCGTGCATCTGCCGGATCAACGCGACGGCGCCCTTCAACACCGGCTCTCCCGACGGAAAGGACGGACGCGCGAAGCGACCCATCGCCTCCGAGAAGGGAAGGTAGGCGGAGGGGTGCGCGAACTCCGCAACACCGGAAGGCATGGACACCGGCCGACCACTCAACTCGCGAGCCACCGCTTCCCACCGCGGACTGTGCTCGACATCGATCTCGCCACGCGGGCAGACGTCGACCTGGCTCTCCGAGGTGACGACCAGTGTCGAATGGGGACGAACAATCTGGAAGTGATGGACGTGGTTCCCGAACGCGTCGACGCGTCTCGATCCGCTCGCGGGCGACGGATCGATGTGGAGGTGGTGATGGTGAACGTGCTGGTACGGAAGCTCGCGTGGCCGCAGGTAACAAACGTGCTGCGAGGTGGCGACCGGCGACGCGTACACGTACCTCGTCGTGTGCTCGACGCGATAGGTGAACGGCATCTAGTCGTGTGCCCGAGCGGACAGAGGCGTTTTCAAACTCCCAACTCCCAACTCCCAACCACCAACCACCGGCTAACCCGCTACCGGCTACCGGCTACCGGCTACCGGCCACCGGCCACCGGCCACCGGCTAGATCAGCGTGGCATGCGCCGGCTCGTACACGTGAGTGAAATAGCGCAGCGTCAACAGGTCCGACACCTGAAGGACCAGTTGTTCGGTGCGCGCCAGGTAGTCGGTGATCGCGTCCGGCTGGGGCAGCACGTCGTGTGGCGCCGACATCGCCGCCAGGCGTGCGCCCACATCGCCGAGATCGCCGCCCGGCAGCTGCGGCACGTGCTTGCCGAGCTTCGACAGCTGGAACGCCGCCGATCGCGGGTTCGTGCGGTCGAACAGCAGCAGGTCCGCCACCGCCGTCCATTCCGCGTGACCCATGTAGCGTGCGCGGTAGGTGATGATGCTGTCCGACAGGTCCAGCAGCCATTCGAGCAGTGCCGGATCGTCCCCCATCGGCGACGCGGCGACTTCGGACGTGGTCGCGATCACGTACAGCACACGCTCGAGGTGCCGGCCAAGGCTCATGAAGCGCCATCCCTCGTCGCGTGTCATGTGCGCCATCTCGAGCCCGCCGACGGCGACCAGCGAGACGATCGCGTGGTCGAGGCGTTCGATGGCGTCGGCGAGCGATATCGACGCAACCTCGCGCGCGGTCAGCGTTTCACAGAGCTGGTTCAAGATCCGCCAGTTGTCGGATGACAGCCGGTCGCGCACGGTGCTGGCCACGCGCAACGTTTCACGCACGTTGAAGGCAAGGCTTCGATGCGTATCGGGATGGCTGATCCCGGCGATCAGCGCCTGCTCGAATTCGTGGGCCGATACCTCGGCGTCGAGCTCCGCCGGCAGCAGGTCGATGCGCCGGCACGCGCGAATCACCGGTGGCGATGTGGCCGACACGCTGGCGTCCCCCTGGGGCAGACGCGTCAGCACCGCCCGGAGCAGTCGCGCTGCGTTCTCGCTGCGCTCCGCGTAGCGGCCCATCCAGAACAGGTGCTCGGCGGAACGGCTCGACACCGCCCGCTCGCCCCGGATCACATCCGGCGCCTGGATTCGGCCGGGCAGCAGCGAAAACGCCTGCACGGGGGTGTTCGAGAGGACCCAGGTGTCCTTGCTGCCGCCGCCCCGCTGACCCGAGACGACGATGCCGTCGGTGCCGCCGATGCGTGTGAGTCCGCCAGGGAGGACGCGATAGTCGCCGTGACCGTCGAATGCGAGGAACACCCGCATCAACACGGAGCGGCTTTCCAAGTGGTCCTTCTGCCATGTCGGCGAATGCGCGAGCGGCAGATATTCCTCGACCACGTAGCGTTCCGGCCAGTCACGAAGGCGCTGGCGCCAGTCCGCTCTCTCGTCGGCATTCAGGATGCCGCCGAAGACCGGGCCCGAAGTGCCGGCGTCGACGACCGGCTTGATCACCAGTTCGCACAGCCGGCGCTCCGCCATCGGCAGCACTTCGGTGTCGCCACACCACCAGGCCGCAGTGGATTGGAGCGTCAGCGGCTCGCCGAGCAGGTGGTCGGCAATGGCGGGCAGAAAGGCGGCCAGCGCCGGCGACTCGAGCACGCCAGCGCCGAAGGCGTTGGCGACCAGGACGTTGCCCTGGCGCCAGGCGTTGACGAGACCGGGCACGCCGAGCGCGGAGTCAGCCCGCAACTCGAGCGGATCGCAGAAGTCGTCGTCCATGCGCCGCAGGATTGCGTGCACCGGCCTCAGGCCACCGACGGTCTTGAGGAACACCGCGTCGTCCCGCACCGTCAGGTCTGCCCCTTCGGCGAGGGTGAACCCGAGATAGCGCGACAGGTAGGCGTGCTCGAAGTAGGTTTCGTTGTAACGGCCAGGAGTCAGGAGGACGATGTGCGGCGTCGCTCCGTGTGCCGGTGCGTATGCCAGCAGCGTTTCCTGCAGCGAACGGAAGAACGGCGCCAGCCGCTGGACGTGCTGATCACGAAACGCGTCGGAGAACAGCCGCGACACGGTGATGCGGTTCTCCAGTGCGTAGCCTGCGCCTGACGGAGCTTGCGTTCGCGTGGACAGCACCCGCCACTCACCGTCGGGTGGACGGCCGAGATCGAAAGCAACCAGGTGCAGGAAGGTGCCCGCCGGAGGCGTGACATCCTGCGCCACGTGCATGAACCCGTGGTGACCAAAGACGACCGCCGGGGGGATCAGGCCGCGCGCCAGCAGGAGCCGCGGGCCATAGAGATCCCGGGCGATCGTCTCGAGCAAGCGCGCCCGTTGACGAAGACCGGCGGCGAGACGCTCCCACTCTGTCGCCGGCACGATGTGAGGAAGGACATCGAGCGCCCATGCCCGCGCCGGACTGCCGGCCGACTGCACGTTGTAGGTCACGCCGTTGTCGTGGAGCTGCCGGGCGACCCGCTGCTCGGCTGATGCGAGCGCGTCCGGGCCCAGCGCGCCTACCGCGGTCGCGAAATCATCCCAATGTGGACGAACGTTGCCGTCGGCGTCCTTGACTTCGTCGAACCGGCCGTCCGGCGCCGTATACCCGCGCAGCAGCTCGCGCATCAGTGGGGCGTGCGGAGATCGAGCGTATACGGAAACTCACGACTGGGCGAAGCCGGCGCGACCTGAACTCGTCCCGGTGTGTGAGCCAGTCGTGAGAAGCGCGCCAGCCGGCGGCTCTCCGCCTCGTAGCTGTTCACCGGGAATCGATCGTAGTTGCGGCCGCCCGGGTGCATGACGTGGTATCCGCAGCCGCCCAGCGAGCGTTCGAGCCACGTGTCCACGATGTCGAATGTGAGCGGAGCATGGACCCGAATGGTCGGATGCAGCGCGGATGGCGGTTGCCATGCGCGGTAACGAACGCCGGCGACATACTCGCCGTTCCGGCCCGTCGGCTGAAGCGGAATCGCGCGGCCGTTGCAGGTCACCGCATAGCGGTCGGGGGTGAGTCCTGTGACCTGGAGCTCGAGGCGCTCGACCGAGGAGTCGACGAACCGCACGGTTCCGCCCGCGGAGTCTTCTTCGCCGAGGACGTGCCATGGCTCGAGCGCCTGCCGCAGCAACAGGTGCGTGCCGCGCACCGCCACTTCCCCGTAGAGCGGGAACCGGAATTCGAAATGCGGGGCGAACCACTCGAACTGGAACGGGAACCCGTTGCGCCCGAGGTCTTCGAGGACGTCGTCGAAGTCCTGCCGCACGAACCAGGGCAGCATGAAGCGGTCGTGCAGTTCGGTGCCCCACCGGGTCAGCTTGGCCGTGTACGGTTCGCGCCAGAAGCGGGTGACGAGCGCGCGCAGAAGCAGTTGCTGGGCGACGCTCATGCGGGCATGAGGCGGCATCTCGAACGCGCGCATCTCGAGCAGCCCGCGACGCCCGGACGAACTATCGGGCGAATAGAGCTTATCGATGCAGAACTCGGCGCGATGCGTGTTGCCGGTGACGTCGGTCAACAGATGACGGAACAGTCGATCGACGAGCCATGGCGGTACGCGATCCGCGACTCCCGAGTCCGGGATCTGCGCGAACGCGATTTCGAGCTCGTAGACGCTGTCGTGACGCGCCTCGTCCACGCGCGGCGCCTGGCTGGTCGGTCCGAGAAACAGACCCGAGAGCAGGTACGACAGCGACGGATGGTTATGCCAGAAGGCGACCAGGCTTTGCAGCAGATCGGGCCGGCGCAGGAACGGGCTGTCTGCAGGCGTGCTGCCGCCGAGCACCATGTGATTGCCGCCGCCGGTGCCGACGTGGCGACCGTCGAGCATGAACTTGTCCGTCGTCAGGCGCGACTGGTGGGCCTCCTCATACAGCGTCGTCGTCTGTTCCACGAGGCGATCCCACGACGTGGCCGGCTGCACGTTGACTTCGATGACGCCGGGATCCGGCGTGATCTGAAAGTGCTCGAGGCGGGGATCGTACGGTGGGGGATAGCCTTCGAGGAGCACCGGCATCTGCAGTGCCGAGGCCGTCGATTCGACCGCTGCCGCGAGCTCGAGATAGTCGGCCGCGTCCGGCACCGGCGGCAGGAAGATGTAGAGGACGCCGTTGCGGACTTCCGTGCAGAGCGCCGTGCGGACGACCGACGCCGCTGATTGAACCCGCGAGGGCACCGCATCGGCGTTGTTGGTGGTGACGGCGTGGGTGCCGCCAGCGTGGTCCTGAGTCAGGTGCGCCTTCTCAGCCCCGCCAGGTGACTGTTGGACCGGCAAGGCGAGCCCGACAGGCACAGCGGCCGGACTCCGCGAGGTCTGCCCCGCGACCGAATGCGGTGGCAGCGGCGGACGTTCTTCGAACGGATCGTGATCTCGCAGGTACGGATAGTCAACGTCGCTGGCCCACGGCAGCGACTCGAGCGGCAGGCGGTACCCCATCGCCGAGTCGCCGGGAATGAGGTACATCCGTTCGCCGCGCAGGTGCCAGGGTCCGGTCCGCCATGTGCCATCGGCGCCTCGCGCCAGCGGCAGCGCGTGACCGACCGCGGCACTCAGTCCTGCTGAGAACACCCGCCGGAGGCGATCGCGTTCCATCTCGTCATCGAGCCGCGCCTCGAACGGGTCGACGTTGACGGGAAGGCGACGTTCGCGCCACAGGTAGTAGAAGGTGTCCTCGTAGCCGGAGACGACGTGCTCGTCCGTCACGCCGAGGGTAGCGGCGAGCCGGCGAAGGAATCGCTCCGCGTCGGGAGCGCCGAACCCGTAGTCCCTGCGCTCGTCGGCATACAGCGACCGATCCCGCCACGCCGGCTCGCCGTCCTTGCGCCAGTAGCAGGTGAGCGCCCATCGTGGCAGCTGCTCGCCTGGATACCACTTGCCCTGGCCGAAGTGGACGACGCCCGTCGGCGCGTAATGGCAGCGGAGGCGCCACAGAAGGTCGGCGGCGCGCAGGCGTTTTGTCGGACCGAGTGCGTCGGTGTTCCATTCGGCCGCGTCGCGATCGTCGATACCGACGAAGGTCGGCTCGCCGCCCATCGTCAACCGCACGTCGAGGCGCTGCAGCTCCCCGTCGACGTGATGCCCCATCGCCGTGATCGCCTGCCACTGCGCCTCTGAGTAGGGTCTGGTGACGCGCGGAGATTCGTAGATCCGGTGGACCTCCATGCGATGGGTGAATTCCACCTCGCAGTCGTCAACCGCGCCTGTGACCGGCGCGGCGCTGACGGGATCCGGCGTGCAGGAGAGCGGGATGTGTCCTTCGCCAGCGAGCAGCCCCGAGGTCGGATCAAGGCCGATCCAGCCTGCGCCCGGGACGTAGGCTTCGCACCAGGCATGAAGGTCGGTGAAATCCGCTTCCGGACCACTGGGGCCGTCGAGCGATTTGACGTCGGGCACGAGCTGCACCAGGTAGCCGGAGACGAACCGCGCCGCAATGCCGAGATGGCGCAGCAGCTGCACGAGCAGCCACGTCGTGTCGCGACAGGATCCGCTGCGCTGTTCGAGCGTCTGGTCGGTGGTCTGGACCCCGGGGTCGAGCCTGATGACGTAGCCGATGTCGTCGCACAGTTGACGATTCAGCCCGACCAGGAAGTCGACGGTCCGTGTGCGTGTCCGCGGAATGCCGGCGAGGTACCGCGCAAAGCGCGAAGAGGGCTCCTCGCACTCGAGAAACGGCCGCAGCTCACGGGCCTGCCATTCGCTGTACGCGAAGGGAAAGTGCTCGGCCGAGTCTTCCACGAAGAAGTCGAACGGGTTGTAGACCGACAACTCGGCCACGAGGTTGACCGTGATCTTCAACTCGCGCACCAGCTCGGGAAACGTCAGACGGGCGAGATAGTTGCTCTGCGGATCCTGCTGCCAGTGCACGAAGTGACCAGCGGGCTCGACCACCATCGTGTACGACACGATCGGGGTCCGGCAGTGCGGCGCCGGCCGCAGGCGCACGAGCTGGGGCGACAGGGAAACCAGCCGGTCGTAGCGGTAGTGGGTGACGTGAGTGAGCGCAGCGTGGATCGACACTGTACGTATCGTAGCTGTCCGGTTCAGATTCGCACGGCTGAATGCGACCACGCGCCGCGGCGAGAGCACAACCACCGACAGTTGTGGCCGTTGCCGTCGCAATCCATCAAAAACGTGGTTTTTGAACACGAACCAGAGAACCGGAAGCGGAAGGGCGAACTGCTGTTCCGGGTGCGCGCTACCATCACGGCATGAGCGCGTACGCGGAACGCATTGCGCAGCACCTGCAGGAACTCGGCATCACCACGTCGTACGCCGCCGATCGAGGCCTGCCGTTATGCGAAGAGCCGGCGGAAGTCGTTCTCGTGGGACTCGATATTTTCGGACGTGCCCGTCACCTCGAGCCGACGGCCGCGCGCAAGTGGAGCGAGATGCGTGATGCGGCCAGGGCGGACGGCCTCGATCTGCTTCTGGTCTCCGCCTTCAGGAGCGTCGACTATCAGCGCGCCATCTTCGATCGAAAACTGTCGCAGGGCGTACCGATCGAAGAGATCCTGCGCATCAATGCCGCGCCGGGGTTCAGCGAGCATCACACCGGCCGAGCGGTCGACATCGCCACCCGCGGCTGCCCGCCGCTGACCGAGGCGTTCGACGCGACGGAGGCGTTCGTGTGGCTGACGAAACACGCCGGCCGATTCAACTTCGTCTTGAGTTACCCGCGCGACAACCCGTTCGGCATCGTCTACGAACCGTGGCACTGGGCAATGGAAGCGAGGAATCAGGAATCAGGAATCAGGAATCATGAATCGTGAATCGTGAATCGTGAAGGGTGCTTGATATCCGCCGGTCATTCACGTGACGTGACCCACGGAGTCACGGCGCCACAAGGTTGAATGTGTTCTCCGTGTCTTCGTGTCTCCGTGGCCAACGTCCGTGACCCGCGACTGTCTTACCCGTCGCGGCTCACGATTGATCTAGTCGCGCTGGAACGCGGCGAACATCGCGCCCTGGGGATCGGTCAGGATCGCGAAACGTCCGGTTCCTGGAATCGGTGCCGGGCCGATCATCAGCTTGCCGCCGCTGGCGGTGGCAGTGCTGATGCCAGTGTCCAGGCTTGCGATCTGGAAATATGGCATCCAGTACGACGGGATGTGCGCCGGCATCTCCTTCGGCGTTTCCATGATGCCGCCCATCGGCTGCCCGCCAACGCTGAACTCGCGGTACTCGGCGGGCGTGCCGGCGCCGCCGTGCTTGATGGCCCAGCCAAACATCCCGGTATAGAACGCCTCGGCCTTCTTCGGATCTCTCGTCGTCAGCTCGCTCCAGCAGAGTGCGCCCGGCTCGTTGTTGATTTTGACGCCGATGTGTTCCTTCGGCTGCCACAGGTTGAAGATCGCGCCCGCCGGATCCTGGATGACCGCCATCCTCCCGTGATTCATCACGTCGAACGGTTGCGCCTCGACCTTTCCACCAAGGCTCTCCACTTTCTTCGCCGCCGCATCGGCATCGTCAACGGTGACGTAGAGGCTCCAGTGCGGCGGGATCCTCATCTCGAGTTCCTGCGGATGCTGCCCCGCCGCCGCGGCGACGTCACGCTCGCGGATCGTGAAGATCGTGTATACGCCGTTCGGTCCCATGTCGTGCTCGACGATGTTCCAGCCGAAGATCGAGCGATAGAACGCAACGGCCGCTTTCGGGTCAGTGGTGGCGAGTTCAACCCACGAGAACGCTCCGGCGGGATGAGACGAGACGTCAGGCACGATGCACTCCTTTACCCCCGCCGGTCCCGGCTGCGGGACACGGCGAGGTACAGCACGAAGCTCAATCCGAACGTGACGAACCAGGCGTAGGTGTAAAGCGTGTCGAAGACCGTCGGGTTGGTGACCTGGCCGCCTGGCGTGATGGCGGCCCGCACAAACCCGGGGACGACCGGCGCAACCGAAACGATCAGAACCACGACCGCTCGGATGTTGATCCCGTTGGTGTACGAGTACGCGCCGTTCTCTTTGAACAGGTCAGGCACGGATAGCTTCTGGCGGCGGATGATCCAGTAGTCGGCGATCAGGATGCCACCGAGCGCGCCCATCAGGCTGCTGTAGCCGACCAGCCAGTTGAAGATGTAGGCCGAGGCGTCGGAGTAGAGCTTCCACGGGAACATCAGGATGCCGATCACGGCGGTGATCACTCCGCCGGTGACGAAACTGATCTTCCGCGGATTCAGGTGGGAAAAGTCGTTCGCGGGCGACACGATGTTCGCGGCCATGTTGGTGTGCAACTGCGCACAGAGCACCACCATCGCCGCGACGATGATGACCAGCGGCGAGCCGATCCGGGAAATCACTTCGATGGGATCCCAGATGGCCATGCCGTACAGCACGATCGTTGCGCTCGTGACCGCAACGCCAACGAATGCGAACGCGGTCATCGTCGTCGGCAGGCCGAGTGCCTGTCCCAGCGCCTGCGACCGCTGATTACGGGCATAACGGGTGAAGTCGGGGATGTTGAGGCTGAGCGTTGCCCAGTAGCCGACGTTCGCCGTGAGCGCGGCAGGAAAGAGCGCCCAGAAGTCGCCATGACCCTTCTGCAATTGCGCTGACGTCTCGAGGATGTAACCGAGCCCGCCTGCCTGTCGCACCGCCCAGGCCAGCAGCACGAGCGAACCGGTCATCAATACGGGAGCGACCATGCCGCTGAGGACTTTGATGGCTTCGATGCCGCGCAGGATGATGGCGAGCTGAATCAACCAGAACACGCCGAAACCGATGGCCCTCAGGCCCGGCGTGGTGGCAAGTGACGGAATCGCCGCTGATACGAGAGCCACCACCGCGAGCCCGCCAATCCAGGTCTGGATGCCGAACCATCCGCAGGCGACGATCGCCCGCAGGAGCGCCGGAATGTTCGCGCCACGCACGCCGAAACTGGCGCGACAGAGCACCGGGAACGAGATGCCGTACTTCGTGCCGGCATGGGCGTTGAGGATCATCGGCACGAGCACGACGCTGTTGCCGGCGAGGATCGTGACCAGCGCCTGCCACCAGTTCATGCCCTGCTGCATCAGGCCTGACGCGAGCGTATAGGTGGTGATCACCACGCTCATTCCGATCCAGAGTGCCGCGATGTGGTAGGTGGACCAGGTCCGTCGCGACAGCGGCGTCGGTGCGAGATCAGGATTCCAGAGAGGGCTGCCGGACAGATCCTCGCTGGTCTCGACGAAGTCGACCGACATGCTCTAGGCCTGCCGGTCGCCGATGGCCTCGACGGGCGCGGTCGTGGCCGCGTAGCCCTCGGTGTCGTAGCCGCCGTGATACGCCTTCGAGTCGGGCCGCCGGATTTGCGAGTGAGCGACGACGCGATCGCGCCGCAGCCCGCGGAAGTCCTCCAGCGACGACCATCCGCGCGCGTCCATCGTCTGCTGCATGCCGGCGAGCAATTGCCGGATCACGTTGGGCCCGATCGCGTGGTCGAGCATGGCCGCCGTGCACACCTGCACCGTCCCGCAGCCGAGCAGGAAGTAATTCAGCGCCTGCGAAAAGTCGGCGATGCCACCGATGCCCGAAAAGGATTTGTCCGGGAACGCCTGCGTCATCTGCGCCATCTTCGCCATCGACATCGGCAGAATGGCCGGGCCACCCATCCCGCCGCTCGAGACGTAGCCGTCGACATTCATCTCGAATTCGAGGGTTTCAGGGTCGATCGGCGGCAGCGAGGGGAACGTGTTCGAAGACGTGATGGCGTCGGCGCCGCCGAGGAACGCACCGCGCGCCTCCACGACGATGTCGGTCGTGGACGGGGTGAGCTTGGCCCAGACGGGCACGCGCGCGACCTCCTTGACGACGTCCGTCACGATCGAGATCTGTTCGGTGTCCTTACCGATGTTGGACCCCATGTCCTTCCGGTCCATGTGCGGGCAGGAGAGGTTCAACTCGAGTGCGTCGGCACCCTGGTCCTGACAGGCCTGCGCCAGGTGCTGCCAGTGGCGCAGCTCGTCGTCGCTGCCGGAGCCTGCCATGATTGACGCAACGAGGATGCGATTCGGGAACGCCGCCTTGATGTGTCTGAGTTTCGGAATCCACCAGTCGAGCGGTTTGTCGGAAATGAGCTCCCAGTTCCACGACGAGTGCAGCGCGGTGCCCGGTCGCTTTTTCATCGACAGGCTCGCTGAATCCGGCGTCGAACGGAGAAACTTCGTCTTCGGTCCGTCGACGTTGACAACTGGGTGCAATCCGATCGTCTTGGTCACGACGCCGCCCCATCCGGCGTCGAACGCGCGCATGATGTTGCTGTCCGATTCGGTCGGCGGCGCAGAGGCCAGCAGGAACGGATTCTCGAACCGCAGGCCAGTGAAGGTGACAGCGAGTTGCGCACCCATGGGGCACCTCAAAGGGAAGCGGTAACTATACCCCTATAATGGCGCTCTTTCCGGGGGTGGTGCAGGTATGGCCGACGATACGGTTCTGTCGAATTTCATCAACGGGCGCTGGATCTCTTCGTCCGCAACCGCACACCTCGACGTCACGAATCCCGCGCGCGGCGTGGTGATCGCGCGGACGCCGCTGTCGCTGGCGAAGGACGTCGATGCCGCCGTCCGCGCCGCCTCCGCGGCATTCCCGGGGTGGAGCGAGACACCGCCCGTAGTGCGGGCCCGGACGATGTTCCGGTTCAGGCAACTGCTGGAAGAGCATTTCGACGAACTCGCGCGGCTGGTCACCACGGAGCACGGCAAGACGCTCGACGAATCGCGCGGCAGCATCCGTCGGGCGATCGAATGCGTCGAAGTCGCGTGCGGCGCTCCGTCCCTGCTCATGGGGTACGGCCTGGAAAACGTGTCGACAGGTATCGATTGCGTCGCGATGCGGCAGCCGATCGGGGTGTGCGCCGCAATTGCGCCGTTCAATTTCCCGGCGATGGTGCCGCTCTGGTTCCTCCCCTTCGCGGTGGCCTGCGGCAACACCTTCGTCCTCAAACCATCCGAGCAGGTACCGTTGTCGCAGCAGCGGATGTTCGAGCTGCTCGAGAAGTGTGACCTTCCGCCCGGCGTCGTCAACATGGTGCACGGGGGGAGAGAGGTCGTGGAAGCGATCTGCGATCATCCGGACATCAAGGCGGTGTCGTTTGTTGGCTCGACCCCGGTGGCCAGGCTGGTCTATCAACGCGCGACCAACAGTGGCAAGCGGGTGCAGGCGCTCGGCGGCGCGAAAAACTTCATCGTCGTGATGCCGGATGCGAATCTGGACAAGGCGATCCCGATCATTTCGGAGTCGTTTTACGGGTGTGCCGGCGAGCGCTGCTTGGCAGGCAGCATCCTCGTGCCGATCGGCGAAGCCCATGCCGAAGTCCGCGATCGGATGGTGGCGGCGGCAGAATCGATCACGGTGGGCGATGGTCTCGAGCCGGGCGTAACCATGGGGCCGGTCATCAGTGCCAGACACAAGGAGCGCGTGCTCGGCTACGTCGAGCAGGGTCTCAAGGAAGGCGCGAAGCTGGTGGCCGACGGACGGGCGCGCCCATTGCCTTCGGCGGGGTATTTCGTCGGCCCGTCGGTCTTCGACGACGTCTCGCTGGAGATGAAGATCGGGCGCGAGGAAATCTTCGGTCCGGTGGCCACGGTGGCGCCGGCCAGGGACCTGGACGAAGTGTTCCAGATGATGCAGATGCATCCCAACGCGAACGCGACGTCGATCTTCACGTCGAGCGGCAAGGCGGCGCGCGAGTTCGCGCACCGGGCGACGGCGTCGATGGTCGGCGTCAACATCGGCGTGGCGGCGCCGATGGCGTACTTCCCGTTTGGCGGCGCCCGCGACAGCTTCTTCGGCGACCTGAAGGTCCATGGACGTGATGCCTTCGAGTTCTATACGGACAAGAAGGTCACGATCTCCAGGTGGTTCTAGATGAGGAGTCGTTTCATCCTAGGGCGGGGCTTCAACCCCGCCTCGCGGCCCGCGCTACAACGAGGTGTCCATGCCACGTAAGGTCCTTGGCGGCCTGATTCAGGCTGCGTCGCCGATCACGGATCCGGCGGTGCCGATCGACAAGATCCGGCAGGCGTCAATCGACGTGCATCTGCCGTTGATCGAAGAGGCGGGCAAGCGCGGGGTGCAGATCCTTGGTCTGCAGGAAGTGTTCAACGGACCGTACTTCTGTCCGTCGCAGGATCCCCACTGGTACGACATCGCGGAGCCGGTGCCCGGGCCGACGACGGACCTCATGGCGGGCTACGCGAAGCAGTTCAACATGGCGATGGTTGTTCCCGTCTACGAGCGGGAGGCTGCCGGCGTCTACTACAACACCGCCGCGGTGTTCGACAACGATGGCAGCTATCTCGGGAAGTACCGGAAGAACCACATTCCGCACACGTCAGGGTTCTGGGAAAAGTACTTCTTCAAACCCGGGAACCTCGGCTACCCGGTGTTCCAGACGCGATACGCGAAGGTTGGCGTTTACATCTGCTACGACCGTCATTTTCCCGAAGGGGCACGGCTGCTCGGATTGAACGGGGCGGAGATCGTCTTCAACCCGTCGGCGACCGTCGCCGGTCTGTCACAGTATCTCTGGAAGCTGGAGCAGCCGGCGCACGCCGTAGCGAACGGCTATTTCATGGCCTGCAGTAACCGGGTCGGGACCGAAGCGCCGTGGAACATCGGCCGCTTCTATGGCTCGTCATACTTCGTCGACCCGCGCGGGAACTTCCTGGCGACGGCATCCGAGGACAAGACCGAACTGATCACGGCGGAACTGGACCTCGACATGATCGAGGAGGTCCGGCGCGTCTGGCAGTTCTATCGCGATCGCCGGCCCGAGACGTACGCGGACATGGCCGAGCAGCTGCCTTGAGAGCGACTTGGTCTTTGGACTTTAGTCTTTGGTGTTGGTCCTTGGACTTCAGCTCGCCCCTGGTTACGGCGCAGCACCCATAACCAAAGACGAAAGACCAAAGACCAAAGACCAAAGACCAAAGACAAAAGTCCATGAGCATCCTGATCAAAGGCGGGACGGTCGTGACCGCAACCGACATCTACCCGGGCGATGTCCTGATCGAGGGGGAGAAGGTCAGCGTCATTGGCACGTCGCTCACCATGCCAGCCGATCGGATCATCGACGCGACGGATAAATACGTGCTGCCGGGCGGCATCGACGTCCATACGCACCTGGACATGCCGTTCGGCGGAACGACATCGGCCGACGACTTCGAATCGGGCACGGTCGCGGCGGCGTACGGCGGCACGACGACGATTGTCGACTTCGCCATCCAGTACAAGGGGCAGACGCTGCACCACGCGTGGGAAACGTGGCTGAAGAAGGCGGAAGGGAAAGCCGCCATCGACTACGGCTTCCACATGATCATCACCGAGCTCACCGATCAGGTGGAACTGGAGATGGACGCGCTGGTCCGTCAGGGGGTGACGTCGTTCAAGCTGTTCATGGCCTATCCCGGCGTCTTCATGCTGGATGATGCCAGCATCTTCCGGGCGTTGATGCGGACGGGTGAGAACGGCGGGACGATCTGCATGCACGCGGAGAACGGCGGCGTTATCGATGTGCTCGTGAAGAAGGCGCTCGCGGAAGGGAAGACGGCGCCGAAATATCACGCGTTGACACGTCCAGCCCGCGCCGAAGCCGAGGCGACCCATCGGGCCATCGCCCTGTCGGAGATGGCCGGCGTGCCGATCTACATCGTCCACCTGTCGGCGGCCGAAGCGCTCGACATGGTGACCGAGGCACGCGACCGCGGCCTTCCCGCCTTCGCCGAAACGTGCCCGCAGTATCTGTTCCTCTCCTACGAGAACTACGAAGAGCCCGGATTCGACGGCGCGAAGTACGTAATGAGCCCGCCGCTGCGGGCACGGGAGACCCAGAAGAACCTGTGGCGCGGTCTCGCCTACAACGACCTGCAGGTCATCTCCACCGATCACTGCCCGTTCTGCATGAAGGAGCAGAAGGTGCTGGGCGAGGGGGACTTCTCGAAGATTCCGAACGGGGCGCCGGGGATCGAAACGCGGATGAGCCTGGTCTACGACGGCGGCGTGCGCGAGGGTCGGATCTCGCTCAACCGCTTCGTCGAGCTCACGTCGACGTCACCGGCGAAGATATTCGGGCTGTTCCCGCGGAAGGGGACGATCGCGCCAGGGTCCGACGCCGATATCGTCATCTTCGACCCGCAGAAAACGCAGCGCCTCGGCTTGAGCACGCTGCACATGAAAGTGGACTACAACCCGTACGAGGGCCGCGACGTGACCGGCGTGGCCGAGACCGTACTGTCGCGTGGGCGGGTCATCGTCGAGAACGGCCAATTCACCGGCAAGCCAGGGAGTGGTGCTTTCCTGAAGCGCGGTACGCGCTGATAACTCCCAACCCCCAAAGGCCCAACTCCCAAGGTTGGGAGTTGCGGAGTTGGGAGTTGGGAGTTGTCATTGACCAGCGAAGAGATCGTCGCACTATCGAAGAAGCACACGTTATTCGAGTGGGCGGTGCAGGGCGCGGTCGACCCGATACCTGTGGCCAGGGCCAAGGGCATCTATTTCTGGACGCCGGACGGCAAGCGGTTCATCGACTTCAACAGCCAGTTGATGTCGGTGAACATCGGTCATGGCGACGAGCGGGTCATCGCGGCGATCGCCGCCCAGGCGCAGCAGGTGATCTTCGCCGGGCCTGCCATGGTGACAGAACCGCGAGCGCGGCTGGGGGCCAAGCTGGCCCAATTGTGCCCGGGCGACATCGACGTGTTCTTCTTCACGAACGCCGGCGCCGAGGCGAACGAGAATGCGTTCAAGATCGCGCGCTTCGTGACCGGCCGTCAGAAGATCCTGGCGCGCTACCGTTCCTACCACGGCGCCACCGGCGGCGTCATCACGGCAACCGGCGATCCGCGCCGCTGGTCGCAGTCGCCATATCCCGGCATCATCCACGTCCTCGACCCGTACCACGGCATCCAACAGGGGTGGGATTCGGCCGAACAGTCGCTCCGCTATCTCGAGGAGGTCATCCAGCTGGAAGGCCCGTCCACGATTGCGGCGTTCATTCTGGAATCGGTGACCGGGACGAACGGAATCCTGGTTCCGCCTGACGGCTACATGCAGGGCGTCCGGGCGCTGTGCGACAAGTATGGAATCCTGATGATCGCGGACGAGGTCATGTCGGGCTTCGGCCGCACCGGCGAGTGGTTCGCGATCAACCATTGGAACGTCGTTCCTGACCTGATCACGATGGCGAAGGGATTGACCAGTTCGTATGTTCCGCTCGGTGCCGTCGGCATGCGACGCGCCATCGGCGACCGGTTCAGGGACGTGATGTTTCCGAGCGGCCTGACCTACAACAGTCATCCGCTCGCGTGCGCCACCGCACTGGCCGTCATCGATGTGATGGAGCAGGACGGCCTGGTCGAACGGGCCCGGGAGCGGGGAGCGCTGATGGCGAAACTGCAACAGGACCTCGCCGCCCGGCACCCTTCGGTGGGGGCGGTGCGGTCGATCGGCTTGTTCGGTGTCATCGAACTGGTGAGGAACCGGCAGACGCTGGAACCGCTGGCGCCGTTCAACGGTACGTCCCCCGAGATGACGGCGCTGGCGAAGTTCTTCCGTCAGGAAGGGCTGTTCACGTTCGTGCGCTGGAACTACTTCTTCACGAATCCGCCGTTGACCATCAGCGACAGCGAACTTCGAGAGGCATTCGCCATCATCGATCGAGGGCTGGAGCTCACTGACAAGGCGGTCACCTCGTAGGCGCCTGGCAGATTTCTCAAGTGACCACCAGCCCCCAGCTACGCGAGCTACCGGCCAGGCTAACCATGATCGTCTCCGTCACCCGACTCCGACTCCGCTCGCTGCGCTTCCTGCTCCCGTTCATCGTCTACTCCTTCCGATCGATGCGCCAGGCAAGCGCAGCCCCGGCAACATCGCCGCCGACGCGCATGCGCGATCAGCATGGCGGTTTCTGGACGCGCAGCGTCTGGCGCGACGTCGAGTCGATGCGCGCGTTCATGACCTCCGGGGCGCACCGGCAGGCGATGCCCAAGCTCCTCGACTGGTGCGACGAAGCCGCGCTCGTACACTGGGAGCAGGACACGGCGGCATTGCCGGAGTGGGACGAGGCGCATCGGCGGCTGGTGACGCAGGGGCGTCGATCCAAGGTGCGGTATCCCTCTCCAGCGCACGAAAGACTGGATGTTCCCGTGCCGCGCCGGTGACAAGCCGCCGCGTCTGGTATTCGCGATTCACGATTCGCGTTTCACTATTCACGAATGTGCTCCTGCGACGATAATCCGCCGCATGCGTCGTCCTGTCGTGATCGGTATCGTGTTGCTGCTCGCCGCCGGGGCGCTGTCCTGCCAGCGCAACCAGGCTCCGGCTATCCGACTGTACGTGTTCGACGGCGGTACCTTGGCGAGCGCGGACATGAGCCGGTATCGGCTGGCCACGAACGAGGTGACCACCACGAACATGTCGGTGGCCTGTTTTCTGGTGGCCCATCCGCGCGGCGTGCTTGCTGTGGGACGCGTGCGCGGTGCCGGACGAGTCGTGGACGCCGACAGGCGCGCCGGCGCTGCAGCACCTGACGCTGCCCGATGGACAGGCACGTGAAGTCACGATCGCCAACCGCCTGCTGCCGCAGTTGTCGACCGCAGGCTTCACGCCCGCCAGCGTGACGCACCTGGCACTCTCGCACTATCACTGGGATCACACGGCCAATGCGAACGCGTTCGGCGCGGCCGCGTGGGTCGTGCGGCCGGCTGAGCGTGAGGCGATGCTTGCGGACATGCCGCCGCCGTTGACGCAGCCGGTCACGTATGCAGCACTGCGCCGCAGCCGGGTCATCTCCATCACCGGCGACGACCACGACGTATTCGGCGACGGGACGGTGGTGATCAAGCTGGCCGCCGGCCATACGCCCGGTCATCAGGTGCTGGTTGTCAAGCTCCCGCGCACCGGAACGGTGGTGCTATCGGGTGACCTGTATCACTATCCGGAAGAGCGCGCGTTAGGACGCATTCCGACCTTCGAGGCGGATCAGGCGCAGACGGCGATGTCGCGGGCGACCGTCGAAGCGTTCCTTCAGCGAACGGGCGCGCAACTCTGGATTCAGCATGATTTCGCCGGCAACGCGAAACTGCGGAAGGCGCCGGCGTACTACGATTGAGAGAGGTTGCGCGTGTCCACCAGGAAGAGGGCGGTGCGTCGATGAGTGACGGTCAGAACAAGCTGACACGACGGGAGCTGTTCGTCGCGGGGGTGACGGCGGGAGTCGGTGTCACCCTCGGGTCGCAAACGGTTGGCGAGGCGCAGGCGCCGGCGGGTGCGCAGGCGCAGGGCGCGGCGCCAGAGGAACTCGTATTCGTGAACGGCCGCATCCACACGATGGATGCGAACAATGCCGTGGTGACCACCGTGACGATTCGCAATGGCCGCTTCACGGCGGTTGGCGGTGCGGTTCCACGGCCCGCCGCCGGCCGGCGCATCGTCGATCTCCGCGGCCGCACGGCAGTGCCGGGCATCATCGACAACCACAACCACATCGTCCTGATGGGCAATCGTCCCGGGTATCACACGCCACTCGAGAACGCGGCGTCGATCCGCGACGTGCAGGAAACGCTGGCCGCCCGCGCCAGGACCCTGCCGGCCGGCGCGTGGATGACGACGATCGGCGGGTTCCACCGGAATCAGCTGGTGGCTCCGGGAGAGATGCCGCGGCTGCCCACCCTCACCGAACTCGACGCCGCCGTTCCGAACAATCCTGTCTATCTGAGCGAGGGGTTCAACGGGCCGTCGGTCACGAATACAGCCGGCAAGAAGATCTTCGAGAGCCAGACCCCGCCGATCCCCGTCGGCGCGGACGGGTCGATCGCGGGCAACGCGATGGCGACCGGACGGGCGACGCTTTTTCTGCGGCAGACGCTGCTCAATCCGGAGCAGCGCCGTCGCGGCGCGATGGACGCGCTGTCCTATGGGTTGAGCCTCGGCGTGACCACGCATCTGGATCAGGGCGCGTTCCAGGCGGCGAACATGCCGAGCCGATGGCGCTGCGCACGAAGACAACTACGCGATGCACCAGCCGTTCATGTCGCTGCATGCGGCGGGCACGCTGCCGGCGCGCCTCCGCATCAACTTCCTGCATCAGGACGCCACGCCCGAACTGGTGACGCTGAACGAGCGGCTGCGCAATTCGTATCCGTTCTTCGGCGACGACGTCGTCCGCACGGGCGGCATCGGCGAGTTCATCGCCGGCGGCTTCGGGCCAAACAGCCCGATGGTGGAGGCGGCGAAGCTGATCGCCAGCGCCCGCTGGCGCGCCGAGGTGCATTCGCTGTCGGCGATGGACTTCCAGCAGGAAATTCAGGCATACGAGGCGGCGCACGCCGAGACTCCGATCACCGATCTGCGCTGGGTCGTCGCGCACGTGCCGTTCATCACGGAGCCGTGGGTCAACCGTCTCAAGGCGATGGGCGGCGGGCTGTCGCTGACCAGCTGGCGGTATCTGGCGGGAACGCCCGAACAGAACGGACCGGACTTCAAGATGATCCTCGGCAGCGGCATCCACTGCGGCATGAGCTCCGACGGCATGCAGATCGCGCCGATGAATCCCTGGCTGCACATGTACTACGCCACGACCGGCCTCAACGCGCGGCAGGTCCTGATCAATGGCGGCAAGCAGATCTCACGACAGGACGTGTTGAAGCTGTACACCGGCCAGCAACGGCTGGTTCATCCGTGAAGAGGATCGGCTGGGAACGATCGAGGCCGGCAAGCTGGCCGATCTCGCCGTGCTCAACCAGGACTACTTCACGGTCAAGGACGAAGACCTGAAGAAGATCCGTTCGGTGATGACCGTCGTCGGCGGCCGGATCGTCTACGACGCGGGAGCGTGAGCATGACGATGCCGATGACGCCGGTCGGGGCAACCGCACGATGGATTGCCGCGGCGCGCGCGCTCGAGACCGAGCACGAGACGCCGCTGTTCACGGATCCGTACGCCCGTGCGCTCGCGTCCGACGAGGGGTTCGCGCTGCTTGCAGAGATGCGCCGCGCGGCCGGACCGACCGCCGGCAGCACCGGCCCAGACCTGTATCTCTCCTTGCGTACTCGCTTCCTCGACGACGGTTTGATGAACGCCGTTCGCGACGGGACGATCACGCAGGTCGTGCTCCTCGCCGCAGGCATGGATACCCGCGCATTTCGTCTCTCCTGGCCCGCCGGCGTCGTCGTCTACGAATTGGACCGAGACGATGTGTTCGATGTCAAAGAGCCGGTGCTGGCCGCAATGAACGCGAAGCCGACGTGTGACCGGCGCATCCTCCGAGTGGATCTGGCCGGTGACTGGGTTCAGCGGCTGCTTGCTGCAGGGTTCGACACGGCTCGCCCGGCGGCGTTCCTGACGGAAGGGCTGCTGATGTACCTCCGGCCGGACGCGGCCGAAAGCGTGGTGCGCGGGATCTCGTCCATCGCGGCGGACGACAGCTGGATCGGACTCGATGCCGTGAACAAGGAGATGATCGATTCTCCATTCACGGCGCCGTACATGAAAAAGCTGGCGGAGCTTGGCGTCCCGTGGCACTTCGCGGTTTCCGACTCCGGACATCTTCTTCGCCCGGCACGGCTGGCGCGCACAGGTCACGATGCCTGGCGACCCGAATGCCAATTTCGGGCGCTGGCCGTTTCCCGTGATGCCGCGGTCGATGCCAGGCATCCCGCGCACGTTCTTCGTCACGGCGACAAAGGGCGGTGCGGCGTTGCAGTTACCCCTGCCGGTGTCGATCGCCTCGGCAGAGCACTACACGTGGGGACAGGGCTGCGACGGCTGGCATCTCGTGAAGCAGGACAGCCTCAGCGTGATCCAGGAACGCATGCCCGCCGGCACCAGCGAAGAACGACATCGCCATTCGCGCGCGCGCCAGTTCTTCTACGTGCTGAGGGGAACGCTGACCCTGGAGATGGAAGGCGTCACGCACTCGCTGACCGCCGGGACTGGGATTGAAGTGCCGGCCGGCGCGGCACACACGGCAGCCAACCAGGGGCCCGACGAGATTGAATTTCTTCTCGTCTCCCAGCCGCCGGCCCACGGCGACCGGGAACCGGCCCCGTGATCGACGCGGCCTGTTTATGTGGCGTTTGGAGCCGTCTCTTGTCGGTCACGCGCAGCCGAGCGTGTGCACGATTATGATCGCGTGATGATCGCTCCTCCCGATCGAACCGAAGCGGCCGACTTCTACTTCACGTATATCGACAAGGTCCGGACCGGGCGATGTACGGCGGCTGCTCGCCGATCAGGCGGGGGAGGTGCTGATGCTGCTGCGCGGCATCAGTCGACGAGCGGTCGCTGTACCGTTATGCGCCGGGGAAGTGGAGCATCCGCGAGCTGGTCAGCCACGTCAACGACGCGGAACGCGTGTTCTCGTTCCGCGCGTTCTGGTTTGCCCGCGGACTCGAGGCGCCGCTGGCGAGCTTCGAACAGGACGCGGTGGTGCCGACTGGCCGCGGCGGACGAACGGCAGTGGGACAGCCATCTGGACGAGTTCGCGGCGATCCGCGCCGCGCACGGTCGCACTGTTCGACGGCTTGCCGCGACGCCGCGTGGGATCGTCGCGGCATCGCCAGCGACAAGCGGTGTCGGTCCGCGCGCTGGCGTATATCTGCGCCGGTCACGTCGCGCATCATCTCGACGTGCTGCGAACGCGGTATCTGACGTGTAGCTATTCGCCGCGTGCGACCCGCTAGTGACGCGGGCCGCGGCCGGATCCGGCTACGTGCGCCGGGACCGCTGCGCGGATCCCGGCCTACGTGCGTGACCGTCCGGCCGGGACCGCTGCTGCGGATCCCGGCCTGCGGCGACGATTCGTGTAGGGCGGGATCCGCGCAGCGGTCCCGCCATGGAGGCAGCGTGCCGATCGACCATCACATGGTGACCACAACGTTCGACATTCCCGGCTACCGCGACGATGGCGTGTCTCGGCGTCGTCCGCGGCATCACCGTGCGATCCCGCAGCCTGCTCGGCAACATCGGCGCCGGGCTGCAGACGCTCGTCGGCGGCGACATCACCTTGTATACGGAGCTGTGCGAAAAGGCACGCAGCGATGCGTTCGACCTGATGCTCGCAGCACGCCGCCGAGATCGGTGCGAACGCCGTCATCGGCGCGCGCTACGATGCCAATGAGGTCGGGGCCGGCATTACCGAGGTGCTCGCCTACGGCACCGCGGTCAAAGTGGAGAGAGCGTAGCAACCGACTCCAATCGACTCGTGAACGTGAGCCGTAACGACCAACGACCAACGACCAACGACCCGTGAATGCCACCGCCGCAGTGATCGACGCGCTCGCACGCGCTCCACGCATCATCGTTCCGCTCGTCCGCGAAGTCCCGGCGGCGCTGCTGAAGCGGCGTCCCATGCCGCAGCGCTGGTCGGCGCACGAGCAGGCGTGTCACCTGGCCCACGTCCATGGCCTGTTCTTCAGCCGGCTCGACCAGATGCTGCGCGAGCCGGCGCCGGTGATCACGCCCTACGACCCTGCGATGGCCGATCCCGACGATTTTCTCCTGCACATGGATCTCGACGACGCGCTGCAGGCATTCGTGTCCGATCGTGAACGTCTCGTCGATCGCATCCGCGCCCTGTCGGAGGATGACTGGCAGAAACGGGCCGAGCACGGTGAGTACAGCCACTACTCGGTGTTCATCATGCTGCGCCACGTCGCGCTCCACGACTTCCTGCACGCGTACCGCATCGAGGAGATCGTGCTGAAGAAGGATTGGTCGTGACGGTCCGCGCTGAGACGACCTGGCAGGTGTCCGTCGGGAACGAGCGGACGACCGTCGCCTGGGACCCTCCGAGCCGGCGACACCGCCGGGCGGTGTTCGTCTGTGCCCACGGCGCCGGCGGACAGATGAACGACCGATCGATTCTGGCGGTAACGCGGGCGCTGCGCGAGCGCGGAATCGGCACCGTGCGATTCAACTTTCCGTACCGCGAGCGTGGGTCCGGTCGCCCCGATCCGATGCCGAAGCTGCTGGAGTGCTACGAGTCGGTCGTGGCGAGCGTCAGGACGGAACTGGCGCCGCGACACGCTCGTCGTTGGCGGCCGGTCGATGGGTGGCCGCGCCGCGTCGATGCTCGTTGCCGACGGGACCGCATGCGACGGGCTGCTTGTTGCTGGCCTACCCGCTGCACCCGCCTGGACAGCCCGGCAAGCTGCGCGTCGAGCATCTGCCGCAGATCGCTGTGCCGGTCCTCTGCATCAACGGAACGCGCGATCCGTTCTGCGATCCGACGCTGATGAAGCGGACGCTCGCGGGACTCGGGACCAACTGGCAGATGCTCTGGCTGGAAGGAGCGGATCACAGCTTTCACGTGCTGAAGTCGAGCGGTCGCACCGACCACGACGTACTCGAGGAAGTCGCTGCCGCAAGCGACACCTGGCTCAGTGCGTTTCCCGGCGCCAGACAACGGCAGCGCTGATCGAGAACGCGATGTGGCCGCCTTACTGCTGCTGCTCTCCGCCGGCGAAGTACCACGCCCGTGTCCGGACCGTCAGATCCCGTCGTGTGGTGCGCACCTGCACGCGTCGCAGACCATCGAAGCTGTTGGCGCGGAACGAGATCAGGTACTGGTGACGCAGTTCCTCGACGAGCCGCCGGATCCCGCCGTCCACCAGCCGCGGAGTGTTTGCCACGATGACGTCGCCGCCCGTTTCCACCACCAGATCGCGCAACGCGCCGACCACCTGGCCGTTCGCGTCCATGGGGACGTCGCCGAGCGCGAAGACGTACACGGGGACGTCGATGGAGCTCGCGATCCGCGACACTTCGCGCCGGCGAATAGGCACTGCCGGTGTCGGCGCCGTCGGTCAGGACGACGACCGCGCGGCGGTTCTGCGACTTGCCGGCGACGAGTCCAGCCGTTCCGGCGATGGCATCGTAGAGCGACGTCATGCCCCAGGACTCGAGCATGTCGAGCGAGGTGCGGATCTGACTGAAGTCGTGGGTGAAGCCGTGGATCGTCAGCAGACGGCGGTCGAACGTCATCAGCGCGGCATCGTCGCGGCCGGAGTCGAGGCTGTCGAGAATGGCCGCCGAGATCTTCCTCGCGGCGTCGGTCGCGGCGCCGATCCGCATGCTGCCGCTTCCGTCGACGAGCAGGGCGACGCTGGCCGGGGCGGACGCGTCGGTGCGGAAGTCCAGAATGGTCTGCGGTTCGCCGGCGTCGATGACCTGAAGGTCGTTACGGGTCAGCGAGGTGACGACGCGGTGGCGCCGGTCGCGGACGACTGCGGTCACCGACACGACGTCAACGGCGGAACGAAAGACCAGGTTGGGCGTCCTGGGCGGAGAGCGGAACGACGGTCGCGGCGGTGCCCACCGCCAGAGCCAGGGCAACACCTCGGGGGAGTAGGGTCATGGTCACGGTCTTTCGATATGGAAATACGGTCGGTGTATCGGTCTGACGCCGGATTTTCAGGAGGCGGTGCTAGCATTCGGCGAACGCGCCGGGACGGGTCATCGAAAAGTCGGCGGAAACGGAAGAGGTCGGCGCCAGAAATTAGACCCGGTCTAATTTGTCGTTCTGTGAAGCGGCGGGAATCTCGAGGGAGTTGCACTATGCGATCGTTGGGCACGCTGGTGATCGTGCTGGCCGTCACGGCCGGCGCACAGGCGCAGTCCTCCTCGCCGGGACCGCTGCCGGACTGGAGCGGTGTCTGGGCGATGCAGGGAAATACCGTGTTCGATCGCGCGTCCGTGCAGCCGCCGACCGGCCGCGCCGGCGACGCTGGCGTTCGAGAGTCGCCGCCGTACAACGACGAGTGGGAGGCGATTTATCGCCGCAACATCGATCGCGTGAAGGCTGGCACCTTCGCGGATCCGGTCAGCACGTGCGGCACGCCTCACGGTTTTCCGCGCATCATGAACGTCCCGGATGTGTACGAATTCGCGGTGACGCCGCAGACTACCTGGATCCTCGCCGAGAACGGTCCCGGCATCCTCCGCGTCTACACCGATGGTCGCTCGTATCCGGCAAAGGACGATCTGTGGCCGACCTACACTGGCGCCTCGATCGGTCACTGGGAAGGTGACACGCTCGTCTTCACGACGGTCAGCCTGAAGGCGTCGAAGGACAACGACGTCATCGTCGATCGGACCGGCATCGTCCTGAGCGACGCGAGCCACGCCACGACGCGCATGCGCAAGATCGACGCCGACACGATCGAAGCGCAGATGGTGATCGAGGATCCCAAGGCGTTCAAGGCGCCGTGGACGGTGACCAAACGGTATAAGAAGCAGCCGGCGGGGACTTGGGCCTGGGATTACGCCTGCGCCGAGAACAATCGCAATCCGATTACCGATTCCGGCAAGACGCTGACGCTGGGACCGGACGGCAAGCCGCTGGACAAGAAGGTCGACTAGTGGACGGGACGACTGGTCGGGCAGGGTATTCTGGAGGCGTGATGACGAGTCTGAGACTGCAAATCGGAGTGGCGATCAGCCGCCGCCAGGTGCTGGTGGCCACCACGGCGAACGCCCATCATTCCGCCGCGATGTTCGACGACAGCCGCGTCGTCGAGCTCAAAGGCGTCGTCAAGGAACTGCAGTGGACGAACCCGCACGTCTGGCTGCAGGTCACCGTCGACGACAAAGGGCGCGAGGAAGGAATGGAGCGTCGAAGCCGGCAGCCCGAATACGCTGTCGCGCAACGGGTGGAGGAGCACGTCGTTCAAGCCTGGCGACGCCGTGACGGTGCGCGTCAATCCGATGAAGGACGGGTCCGCCGCCGGCAATTTCATCGGCGCGAAGTTCGAGAGCGACGGTCACACGATCGGTAGATGGAACTGACGGTCGAGTCGTTCGAAGGCTTCGACCGTCTCGACCGTCTCGACCGTCCCGACCGTTTCGAACGCCTCGAACGACTCGAACGACTCCTAGAACTTGAAGAACAGCCCGATGGCGGCGCGGCCGAAATTCAGCTTCTCGTCGCTCGCCAGGTTCACGCCCTGCGAATTCCAGGTCCTGGAAGGTGTGGAAGTAGCGGATGTCGCCGCGGACGCCGAAGTGGCTGCCGCCGACAATCACGCCGCCTCCCACGTCCCAGCCGAAGCTGTTGTTGGCGGCGGATGCTGACAGGATCGATCCCGACGGTCGGCTCCACGTGCGAGCGCATCAGACCGACGCCGCCGATCGCGTAGGGCCGCACGACCGGAATCGGCGCGTTGATGATCACGTTGCTCATCAACGTGAAGACGTCGGAGCCGTAGGTCGGCGCTTCACCGAAGAAGTTCTTGCTGTATCCGAGCTCCTCTTCGAAACCGAACACCGGACCGAGCGCGCCGAACGACACGCCCCAATTGGTCATGTGCTCCTCGCATCCCGTGATCTCGAGGCACTTGGCATCGCCGCCGAAATTCCAGCCAAAGAACGGGTTGATGAATCCCTGAGCGGCGGCCGCGCGGGGCATCAGGAGCGCAGTGGTCAGCATGAGGGTGAACAGGGTCGTTTTCATACCTGCAACGTTACCGCACCTGATGCGCGAACGAAATACGTCGTGACGTCACGGCGCCCCCGTTATCATCGCGGCAGTGCAGACGGTGACCATTCGCAAGGCACGGCGGGACGACTGCCAGTCGATCAACGACATCCTCAACCATTACGTCGCCAACTCCACTGCCACGTTCCTCACGGAACCGCAGACGCTCGACGAACGGCTGGCGTGGTTCGATGGACGCGGCACGCAACACCCCGTCGTCGTGGCCGAGGCGGCCACGCGAGTGGTGGGGTGGGCAGCACTCTCGACGTTCAGGACGCGCGCGGCTTACTCGCGCACGGCCGAGGTCGGCGTATACGTACATCACGATTTCCATCGCCGCGGAATGGGACGCGCCCTGATCGATGACGTGGTGGCCCGCGGGCATGAGGCCGGCCTGCACGCGATTGTCGGCGGCTGCTGCAGCGAATCAGTGGCGAGCATCGGACTGCTCGAGTCGTGCGGTTTCGGTCGGGTCGCACATTTCCGCGAAGTCGGTTTCAAGTTCGGACGCTGGCTCGATGTCATCTTCCTGGAGCGTCTCCTTCCATGATTGAATCAGGCCCCGCCGCCGATCTTGCCGCGCTCGCGCGGGTTCGTGACGCAATGAAGGACGCCGACAACCGTGCCGACGCGGCGGCGTTCGTCGCTGTGCTGGCCGAGGACGTGGTCATCATGGCGCCCGGGCTTCCGCTCCTTCTGGGGCTCGACCCGTGCGCCGCGTTCGTGACCGAAGTACTGGCCTCCTACCCGCAGCGGCGCGTGGGGGAGACGATCGACGAGGTGCATGTCAGCGGCGACCTCGCGTTCGATCGCGGAACCTTCGAGACCGAGGTCTTCGACGCCGAGCTCGGGCGGCACGTGCGCGAGTGCGGGACTGCGCTGCGAATCTATCGACGCGACGCCAGCGGCTGGAAGATGGCGCGTGTCATGTGGCACGTGGACGAGGGCGACGAGGAGACGGCGCACGACTCACCGCCGGCGTAGCACGATCACATCCAAGGCAAACGTGACGTCGAGTGGACCGAGTGCCTCGACCCGACTCGCCGGTACTGGCACGTTCGCCGCGGTAGGTGCCGCGCAGGGCATCTCGCAGGGCAGCGGGGCCGAGGGTGCAGCGCTCACGGGCCGTGAAGCGGTCGACGACCTCGAGCCCGTCGGCATGAGTCGCGAGGACATCGGCGACCCGGTCACGTTCGACGCCGGCGCCCTGAATTGCCTGACGCAATTCGAGCAGATCGTCGGGTGCCGGAACGGCAATCAGCACGTGGCCACGGGGACGCAGGACCCGCCTGCATTCGGATGGATTCCGGCGCCCGTTCATCGACAAGACCAGCGAGACGCTGCCGTCGAGCAGCGGTAGACGTCGATCGGCGTTGGCCACTACCCAGGTCGCATCCGGCAATCGCCGCGCCGCCAGGTTCACCGCCGCGACCGACAGGTCGATTCCGATCGCATCGACCGGCCGGCGCACACGCAAGTGGCCGAGCACCTCCCCGCCGCCGCACCCGAGATCGATGACGACATCGCCAGCGTCCGGGCTGAGGGCGGCGGCGCGCGTGACGAAGGCGTCAACGACTGCCGTCCCGTGCCCGCCCGCCAGCAGCCGGCTGCGCGCGTCCACGGCGGCGGCGGAGTCTCCGGCGTCCCGCGAGCGGCGGTCCTGCGGCTGCAGCAGGTTGACGTAGCCACTGCGCGCGACGTCGAAGGAATGACCGTTCGAGCACGTCCAGGCTCGCGCCAGCCTTCGCAGCGGCTGGTGGCACGAGCGGACGGGGCATGCGAGAGGACTCAAACGCACAATCGTAAGGCGGAGTCCAGGCACATGCTACGATTCTGAAATCTTGCTCGATGCCCTCTCCAGCGCGATAACAGAGAACCCTCACGCGTGACCCTTGGAAGAGATCAACTGGTCGCGGCGATCACCGACTTCCTCGCCAATCAGGATCCCTCGGCGCTGGCGGCGATGCGCTCGGCGGTGGTGAGCGAGATCGACTCGACCCCGAACACGGCAATCGTCGCCCTGGCCCGCCGCCTGGCCACGGCAGGCGAGGACTGGCGCTATTACGAGAGCGACCCCGTTGCCCGCCGCCTGCATCACGTGCTGGCCGATCACATCCTCAAGCCCGGTTCGGCGCTGGAGGGCGTTGATCATGTCAAGTCCGTTGCCGGCAAGCCGACCGTCATCTTCGCCAACCACCTGTCGTACGCCGATGCGAACCTCGTGGAGGTGCTGCTGCACCGCGCCGGGGGCGACGACCTCGCGCTGCGGCTGACGGTAATCGCCGGACCGAAGGTCTACTCGAGCCTGAAGCGTCGATTCTCCAGCCTCTGTTTCGCGACGATCAAGACACCACAGAGCAGCGGCGTGGCCTCGGAGGACGCGGTAATGAATCCGCGCGAAGTCGTTCGCGCCGCGCGGCAATCGATCGACATCGCGCAGGAGCGGCTGCGACAGGGCGACGCGTTGCTCGTATTCGCCGAGGGCACCCGCAGCCGGAACAAGGGATTGCAGCAAATGCTCTCCGCCGTGTCGCGCTACCTCGACGCCGACGGTACCTGGATCCTGCCGGTCGGCATCATCGGCACCGACGAACTGTTTCCGGTTGGCGACGACACGCTCCACCCCGTTCAGGCGATTGCGCGCGTGGCCGCGCCGATCGATGCGGCGCGGCTCCGTGGCCTCTGCGGCGGTGACCGGCGCCTCATCATGGACGTGGTCGGCCTGGCCATCGCCGGGTTGCTCCCTGACGATTACAAGGGGGTCTACGCCCCTGACGCCGAGGGTCTGGACGAGGCGAGGAGGGTGCTGGAAGCAGTTCACGCTTCTTAGTTCTCACTTCTCGGTTCGTGTTCAGGTTCGAAGTTCGGTTCGCGGTTCGAGGTTCGGGGTTCGACGTTCGGGGTTCGACGTTCGGAGTTCGCGCTTCGCCGTTCGCCGTTCGACCTCACCGTTCGGCGTTCGCGCGTGGTCCGTTCGTGAGTACAGCTCCGAACCCCACCCCCGACCCCCGGAACCCCGAACTCCGAACTCCGAACTCCGAACTCCGAACTCCGAACTCCAAAGTCCAAAGTCCGAAGTCCGAAGTCCGAAGTCCGAACCGAACTTCGAAGTTCGAACCTGAACACGAACCGAGAAGCGAGAACCGAGAAGTGCGAAGTTCGTAGTTCGTAGTTCGTAGTTCGTGTTTATCTTCTCAGCGTAAATCCCGCCAGCACGCTGACGCGTGTCCCCGCCTGAGAGGGAACGACCGCCACATTGAGCGGCACGTTGACGACTCCGGTTCGCACCGTGACACCGGCGGCAAGTGCCAGGGCGACGCCGGCGGGTGTGACGTTGGGTCCGAGACCGAATTCGAGACCCTCACTGCTCCGGACACCCACCATCCAGCTGAGGCTCGGTACGGCATAACCCTGGTCGAGGCCGCCAAGCAGCCCGACCCACTCGTTCAGCACGGCCAACCCGCTGCCGCTGGTGAAGAACTGCCGCTCGACCTGCCAGCCAAACTGCGAAATCACCGGCCGCACATAGACCTGCTCCTGCGCCAGCGAGTCCACGACGCCGGGACTGAGCGTGGTGATGCCGAAGCGTGGACCGGCCAGGCTGAGTGATCGTGCCGGCGGCGGCGCAATCTGGCATGGGGCGGACGTGGAGATCGACAGAACGATCGCGGCGCCGTAGATGACGGGACGAATCAGCTGCATCGGACTCCTCCAGGGAAAGGCGGAAGTTGAAAGCCAACTTCCGCGTCTCCCCGGACAGTAGGGCGGCGGGCGTTCCGGAGTCCTGAACCGGGTGCTGAATTCTCCTGATAGTATTCGGCCGACACCCATGCATTCCGTGGAGGCCTGATGAAGTGGTTGACCATGTTCGTCTGCGTGGTCGCAGCTGCGCTGGCGTTGACCGTGCCCGTTGCGGCGCAGTGGCCCCGGTACACGCCGCCGGGAACGCCGAAGAACTCTGAGGGAAAGCCGGATCTCACCGCGCCGACGCCGCGGACGCCGGACGGCAAACCGGACTTGAGCGGTGTCTGGGTCAACGGCGGCCAGGGCGCCGCCGGACGACGGGCCGGGGGTCCTCCGCCGGCAGATCCCACCGCGCCACCCACACCAGCCTTCTTCAACACCGGCCAGAACATGCCGGGTGGGCTGCCGTTCCAGCCGTGGGCAGCCGAACTCCGCGAGCAGCGGACGAAGAGCAATGCGCAGGACAACCCGGACGCGCACTGCCTGCCGATGGGATTCCTGCAGTTTCACCTCCACCCGCAGCCGCGCAAGATCGTCCAGACACCGGGCGTCACGCTGATCGTCTATGAAGCGAACTACGGCTTGCGCCAGATCTTCACCGATGGGCGATCACTGCCGACCGAGGATGCGAACCCGACGTGGGAGGGCTATTCGATCGGCAAGTGGGAGGGCGACACGCTGGTGGTGCAATCGAGCGGGTTCCGCGACGGCGGGTGGCTCGACGTCAACGGCAGCCCCTTCACCGACAAGCTGAAGCTGACCGAACGGTTCACGCGGCTCAATTACGGCACGCTGCGGATCGACATCACCGTCGACGATCCGAAGGCGTACACCAAGCCATGGACCGTCCGGATCACGCAACGCCTGACACCCGAAGACGAGATGATCGAATTCGTCTGCAACGAGAATGAGCAGAGCAGCCGGCACTATCAGAATTAAAGGAGTTTGCGTCCACTGCCGCTTCAGAACAACGAGCCGCGATAACTCCCAACGCCCAACGACTGACGCCCGTCCAATTCCCAAAAGGCGTCCCCTTCAGCCTTGGGAGTTGGGGAAGCGATAGACGTTGGGCGTTGGGAGTTGACGCCTTGCGTTTCGAGGTCCACATGTCCCAGTGTTTTGGCCGCCACGTTGCGGCCGGCTTGACCGCGTTGATCGTGACGGCGATCAGCGTGACCGCACAGCAGAATCCGCAGGAGCATCCCGGCCAGTATTCGCAGGCTGATATCGAAGCTGGTTCGCGGTTGTACAGCGGCCAGTGCCAGCTCTGTCACGGCCCGACCGGTGATCAGATCACGGGTATCGATCTGCGGCGCGGGCAGTTCCGGCGCTCCACGTCCGACGAGGACCTCACCAAAGTCATCACCACCGGCGTCCCCGGTACGGCCATGCCCCCGTTTTCGCTGCAGCCGTCGGAAGTGAGCAGCGTGATCGCGTTTATCCGCGCCGGCTTCGATCCCGCCGGGACGGCCGTCAAGGTCGGAAATGCCGCACGCGGGCGACAGGTGTTCGAAGGCAAGGGCGCATGCACGACCTGCCATCGGGTCAACGGGATCGGCCCGCGAGTGGCTCCGGACCTGAGCGACGTCGGTGCGGCCCGAACTCCCTCGATTCTGCAGCGGGCGCTGCTCGAACCGTCCGCGGTGATGCAGCCGATCAATCGTCCGGTCCGGATCGTCATGAAGGATGGCCGAACGCTCGCCGGCCGCCGGGTGAACGAAGATACGTTCACCGTCCAGCTGATCGATCAGCAGGAGAAGCTGCACTCGCTCGAGAAGAAGGACATCAAGACTCTCGACGTGCAGACGACGTCGCCGATGCCGTCGTTCGCCGGCAAGCTCACGACCGAGGAGATTTCCGACGTCATCGCGTACCTGATCACGCTGAAGGGATGACCATGAAGCGAATCGCCCTGCTCCCGCTCGTGATTGTCCCCGCGCTGCTGCTGTCGCTGACCCTGGATGCCCAGCAGATCACGTCCGATCGCATCGCCCGCGCCAGCGAGGAACCGCAGAACTGGCTGACGTATTCGGGCGGCTACTTCAGCCAGCGATACAGCGCGTTGAAGCAGATCGACAGCACGAACGTCAAGAACCTCGAGGTGAAGTGGATGCTGCCGAACCAGGTGTTCGGCGCCTGGCAGTCCTCGCCGATCGTCGTCGACGGCATCATGTACCTGACGATGAGGCCGAACGACATCGTCGCCGCGGATGCGAAGAACGGCCGCGTGTTCTGGCAGTACCGCTACAACAACTCGCCGGATCAGCGCGTCTGCTGCGGATCGAACAATCGTGGCGTCGCCATCCTCGGCGACACCCTGTTCATGGGGACGCTCGACGGGCATCTCGTCGCCGTCGATGCGCGGAACGGACGTCAGATCTGGAACCAGGAGGTAGGCGATCCGAAGCTCGGATACTCGATCACGCTCGCGCCGCTGATCGTGAAAGACAAGGTGATCATCGGCGTCGGCGGCGGCGAGTACGGGATTCGCGGATACATCACCGCCCACGATCCGAAGACTGGCAAGGAGCTGTGGCGGACCTACACGGTTCCAGGTCCGGGGGAAAAGGGCTTCGAGACCTGGAGCGCCGAACACTGGAAGACCGGCGGCGGCTCGGTGTGGGTGACAGGCTCATACGATCCCGCGCTGAATCTGACCTACTGGGGCATCGGCAACCCGGGTCCCGACTGGACGCCGAGCCAGCGGCCGGGTGACAACCTCTACACGGATTCGGTGGTGGCGCTGGACGCGGATACCGGTGCGATCAAGTGGCATTACCAGTTCACGCCGAACGACGGATACGACTACGACTCGGTGCAGGTGCCGGTGCTGGCGGATATCGAGGTCAACGGCGCGCCGACCAAAGCGATGTTGTGGGCGAATCGCAACGGCAACTTCTATGTGCTCGATCGCGCCACCGGCAAGTTCATCCTTGGCAAGCCGTTCGTGAAGGTGAACTGGTTGAGCGGCTTCGATGCGAACGGCCGGCCCATCCAGACGCCGCAGCCCGCAGGGATGCCGACCTATCCCGGCAACCAGGGGGGCACCAACTGGTTCTCGCCATCGTTCAGCCCGCGGACCGGACTCTTCTATCTGTCCGCGTGGGTGGACTATGCGTCGATCTATCGCCGCCAGGAAGTGCAATACGTCCCCGGCCGCACGTTCGCCGGCCTCGGTCCGTTGACGCTGACACCCGTGCCGAACTCTCCCGGCCCGGGGATTGGACGCCGCTCACCGATCAACAACTGGACCGACGCCGTCGCCAGCGGTGCCGTCATCGCCATCGATCCGAAGACCGGCATGGAGAAGTGGCGCTTCAAGCAGTACGACGTCACTGAAAGCGGCAATCTCTCCACCGGCGGCGATGTGCTGTTTACCGGCGGGCGCGAGGGATATTTCTACGCGCTGGACGCGAAAACCGGCGCCATGCTCTATCGCCTGATCGTCGGCGGCCAAGTGGTGAACGGACCGATCACTTACCTGGTGGACAACAAGCAGTACGTGACGTTCATCTCGGGAAACACGATGGTGACGCTGGGGCTGCGGGAGTAGGGCGAGACGGGGTGGTGCAGGCCAGACACTCGTTGGTGCGAGGGAGACACCCGGGGTGCGAGTCCCGACACTTGCTGGTGCGAGGCCGATACTTGTTGGTGCGAGGGAGACCCGTGGTGCGAGCCCCGACACTCGTTGGTGCGAGGGAGACACACGTGGTGCGAGTCCCGACACTTGTTGGTGCGAGGCCGATACTTGCTGGTGCGAGGGAGTCACCCGTGGTGCGGAGACGATCTGGTGCAAGGGCGACAAGGGCTGGTGCCGAAGAGACGCCCCGGTGCGAGGCCGACAAGGGCTGGTGCCGAAGAGACGCCCTGGTGCGAGGTCGACACGGGCTGACGCCGACGAGACGCCCTGGTGCGACGCCGATACTTGGTGGTGCGAGACCGCGCGTGCGGTGCCACGCGAGGGACGCGCGTAGGCGCGAGATCGACCTTGCCGGTGTCATCCCGAGATGCGCTGGTGCACCGAGAACTCGATTGGCGCGAAGGTCGTGACGCAGGCGGGCTGATCGGCTGGGCATGCTGGGGCGCAGGAGCTTTCGTCACAACCTGGGCCGGCTGATCGAAACAACATGGGGCGTCAGCGCCGTCGCCCTGTCATGTCTGCGCAGGCACCAACCCGCATTCCGAGCGCCGCAATCGAGTTCGCGTAGCAAGGATTGCCATCGACCCAGTGGCGATCGAGATCGCACCAACACGTCTCGTTCGCGCACCGACGCCTGTCGCGCTCGCACCGCAGGTGTCGCCCCCCGCACCATTGAGGATCGCGCTCGCACCAGCACGGTTCGAGCCTGCACCGACAAGCGGCGCCCTCGCACCAGCGCCTCTCGGGCGTGCACCGACAAGCGGCGCGCTCGCACCATCAAGCATCACCATCGCACCAGCGAGCATCGCGCCCGCACCGACAAGCGGCGCTCTCGCACCGCTGGTGTCGCCCTCGCACCCGCAAGTATCGGGCCTCGCACCAACCAGCATCGAGCCTCGCACCAGCGAGCATTCGCGCTCGCACCCACCCGAATCGATTTAGAACGTGTAGCCGAGATTGAAGGTGTAGGGGATCTTCACGCCGGCATTCTCGGTCTGGATGTTGCCATTCGAGAAGTGATTGATCTTGACGCCGACGTTGAACTGGCGGCGTGGCCCGAGAAACACGCCGAAGCCCATGAAGTCCTGGAACGTGAACGCATTGCCGGTGGCGAGCCCGTCGAGCACGGACTTCGAGATGTACGTCGGGCCGGCGAGGGAATAGGAGAAATAGACGTCGGCGGGTCTGGTCCGCAGGAAAGTGAACCGGAACAAGGGGTAGATCGACAGGGTCTGAAACCAGTCGGCGTTCTCGCGGCTGCGCCAGAATCCGGCGCTGCCGCCCACGTCGAAGCCGAAGATCTTCTTCGTGTGGAAGACGTTCTGCTCGTAGTGCACCGCGAACCCGCGCGCGACGCGGACGTTGCCGCCCCAGAAGATAGGGATCTTCCGCGACACCAGCGTGTTCCAGCCGTAGCCGAGCGTGTCCGAGGTGTAGCTGACCTGCACCATGTGCTCGGGGAAGATGTAGCCGCCGCGACGGTTCTCCTCGACGACCGCAGCCGGCAGCTCGCGCATGGTGTAGCGGAAGCCGCCGGACGTGAACAGCGTCCCGGGCTGATTCTGTTCGGACTTGCCCTGCGAGTAGAGCGTGCTGCCGAGCAGATCCCACTTCCTGTTCACGTGATATTCGATGCCGCCACCCACCAGCAGGTTGGCGAAGTGCGCGTCGCGCACGACCGACTGGGGACCGAACTCGAATCCGCTGCGGCTGGTCAGGCCGATTCCCGCTTCCCCGTACGCCGAGATGCGTCGGGTGATCGGCACCTGCGACTTTGCCGTGACGCCGCCGAAGTGCATCCAGACGTGGTGGCCGGCGATCTCGCCGTTGATGTTGTGGTACGACACGTACTGGACCGGCCGGGCGTAATGCGCCTGCACGGCGAAATACGGCGTGAACTGGTGGCCGATGAGCACGGCGCGGACGGCGAGCCGCGGGATGTCGATCGATTCGGCGGTGTAGCCGGGTTCGAGCTGCTTCGCCGTGAAGTCGTAATCGAGATAGCCGAGGTTGATGCTGAAATACGAGTTGCGCAGCAGCACGGGGTACTGCGTTCGCGTGTCCGCGCCCTGTTCGGTCGTCACCGGTGCGTCCTGTGCGAAGCCGGGTGCCGAAACGTTCAGCGTGAGGAGAAAGACAACGGCGAGGTAACGGACGGCGCGACGCGCAGCGATATCGACACCGATACGGACGTGATTCATGAATGAGGGAACTGGAATCGGAAGCGCGAACTCTGCGGAGTATACTTCGTCAAATCATTGACAGTCCGCGTTGCCGGGCACGCCATCGCCAAAACGCGGTCTTGCGCGTCTAAGTACCACGAATAACCGTCGACCACGGTCCCTGGGTCACAACCATCCATTCACGATGTCTTATCGGAGGTTTCCATGCGGTTCTTCCGTTTTGCCACCGGGGTCATGATGCTCGGCCTGACGACCGTGGTCGTTCTGGCGCAGAAACCCCTCGTCCTTGTCGGGACCATTACCGATCCGACCGGCGCCGAGGTCACCAGCGTCGATCCATCCGAGGTCGTCTTCACCGAGAACGGCGCCAACGGGACCGTGCTGAAAGTGGAGCCGGTCGCCGCGCTCGTGCCGAAGGTCCAACTCCTCGTGGACAACGGCATCGGCATGCCGAACACCAGCCTCGGTGATCTGCGCACCGGTCTGAAGGGCCTGATCAGCGCGCTGCCGACGAACGTCGAGGTCACCTTCGTGACGACGGCGCCGCAGCCGCGCATGCTGGAGAAACCGACGTCAGACCGGGTGAAGCTCCTGGCGGCGGTCGATCGCCTGACGCCCGACAGCGGAGCCGGACGGTTCGTCGAGTCAATCTATGAGGCCACCGATCGGATGGTCAAGGACAAGCAGGAGGGCGCCTCCTACACCTTCATCGTCGTCGCCACGACCAGCGGCGATCTCAATTACCGGGACAGTGACGTGAAGTCGATCAGCCAGCGCGTGCAGCAGAAGCGGCCCGCCATGCAGGTGGTGCTCCTCAACGGGATGAACTCGGGCAGCATCGGCGGCATTCAGACCGATCTCGGCAAGGGACTCGCCGACATGACCGGTGGGCGTTTCGAGGCGATCAACGTTCCCGGCCGCTTGGTAACGCTGCTGCCGGAAATTGGCGCGAACGCCGCCAAGGGAATGGGGCCTGGCGCCAAGCAGTTCAGGCTCACGCTGCAGCGTCCCGCGAACGCCAGCGGCGCCCTCGGGCAGGTGGGCATCGGCGTGAACGGCAAGAACATCGCGAACCTGTCCGTGGCGGCGGGACAATGAGGAATCGTGAGTCGTGAATCGTGAATGTTGAACGGTGAAAAGGTGGATCCGCAGCGCGGAAAACCGCTCTACCTCCATTCACGATTCATGATTCACGATTGACTACGGCACTATCAGGCTGCTGCGATCGACCTTGCCGGTTTCGGCCGACGCTCCGACCATCAGCTCACCCGCGTAGTTCTGCTCCTGGCAGACGTATTCGAAGAGTTCGGTTCCCGGTTCCCAGCGCAGGGTGAAGCTGCCGCCCCACGGCTTGGTGAACGTGGCCGGATCGTCGATGGTGAGCTCGTAGCGAATCGTTGCGGCATCGGTGCGCGTGAACCGTTCGAGCGTGTGCAGGGTTTTCGTGTGCGGTGTGCCGCCGCGATCGAGCCAGAAGTCCTCGTTGTAGCCGGTCGTATCGACCAGGAGCGTGTCGCCCTCCCACCAGCCGATCGAGTGCCCGTAGTAGCTCGGGGCGATCGTCGTCCGGGTGCGTGCGGCCGTCCATGTAAATGGTGCGCCACGTGTGTGGGCCGCCGATGTCGAAGATATAGATCCGCTGCAGGTCCCGCAGTTCGACAAACTCGACGCCGTACGGCGTCTGCACCTCGCGTGCGGCGCCTGACGGTTTGCAGCGGGCGTGCGGCTCGAGCCGATGCGTCTGGCGATCTTCGTAGAGCGCCTTGGCCCATGGCTGGAAGGGAATCTCGGTGCCGGTCGCAAAGGACGTGGTCACGACACCGTCCGGCAGCCAGACGCCTTTCTCGCTGGGTGTTGCGCCCTGCAGCAGGACGCGCCCGTTCACGTTTCTTGGTGCCGGCCCTGCCGGTCCGCGTCCTCGCCGTCCGCCACCGCCGGGTTGTACACCCTGGCCTGGATTCGGCGTCGGACCGGGCCCGCGCCCGCGTCCCTGGCCGCCACCCGGCACGCCCACCTGAACGCCTTGTCCCGGCGGAGCCGGCTGCTGACCCCGAGGCTGAGCGACGAGCAACCCGAAAATACCAACGGCGATCGAAGCCTGGACTCGCTTCCGCATCAATGCTGTCCCTCCCAGAGGAGCGTGTAACCAGGTGACACCCGTCGCGCTTCGCGAGGCGCGATGCCGGGCCCTCCGCGAGGGCGAAATGCCGGGCCTGCGTCCCAACGGCGAAACGCCGGGCCTGCTTCGCGAGGCCCGGCCTACGTGTCACCGCCTACGCGTCACCGCGCGACATTATTCCATCGGTTGAACAACATCAGCGTGATTGAGGCACCGGTCGCCTCAGCCCGGCCGGGCAGTGTCCGCCCAGGTCAGGCGGGCCCTGCTGCGCAGGACCCGCCCGGTAACGCGATCAGAAATTCACGGTCAGGTTGAAGCGCGCGAGCCGGGGAGCGGCGATGGCCGTGGGGTTCAACCATGAGGCTCCGTTGGTCGCGTACTCGTACGTCTGCTGATACGCCGTGGTGACGTTCGAGTTGAACAGGTTGTAGAGATCGACGCCGACGTCGGTGCGCTTGCCGCCGAACCGGAAGATCTTCGCGAACCGCATATCGACGAGGCTGATGCGCTCGAGCGTGTAGAGGTCGCCCGGCTTGAGGAGGTTGACCGTCGTCGTCTGGGTAATGGCGGCACCCGCGGGGAGCCGTCCGAGGGCGCCCAGGATCACGCTGTTCGGCACAACGTAGGCGGCGTTCAGGAACGCGCCATTCGTGGCGACGCCGCCTCCGGGTGTCGTCACCAGCGAGCGCATGCTCGCGCTGATGAGCACGCCGACCTTCGGAACCGTGTAGGCGGCGAGGCCGCGGAACGAGGTCGCCCAATTCTCGGTGACGTCGCACGAATCAACCCGATCCGCTCCGAGCAGTTCCGGCAACGCGTTGGTGACCGCGCAATTGTTGCGCACGCCCCGCCCTGTGCTCGTGCCGCCTTGGACGGTCAGGCCGTTGGCGAGCCGTGCGGTTGCGTTGAAATCGACCCCATGCCAGTACGCGGTGCGCGCGTCGCCGTAGTCGGTCTCTGCCGTCATGTAGTTCTGCGAGCCGCGGTTCGCGGCCGCCTGGCTGATCGCGACATACGTTACGGTGCTGCCCGCATCAGGCATGTGCTCGTGCTGCGGCACCGTCAAGCTGTAAGTGTCATAGTCCGCCGCCGTGGTCAGCGTATTGTCGGTGACGAAGAAATTGCCCCACCACCGGCGGTTGTAGCCGAAGTCCACTGAGACGCGAGGAACGACCTCGTGCTGCACGTTCACGCCGAACTGCCAGTCGTACGGACGGACCCCCCACCCGTGGAGGATGTCCGGATTGATGGTCGTGGTGTTCGGGTTGGCGTTGCCAAAGTTCAGGTTGTTCCCGACGAGCGCGCCGCACGAGTCTCCGCCGGTGGCCAAATTGTTCTGCGCCGCCGCGCTGAGCAGATCGCAATCCACGATCTTGTTCTGGTTGCCGTCGGTCCATGAACGTGGCGACGCCGGCACGCCGATGCGCGTGACGATGCGTGCGGCCGGGTTGTTCGAGCTGTAGATGCTGTCCGCGGTTGCGGCCTGGACATACTTGCCGATGTGGACCTTGAGTGCGGTCTTGCCGTTACCGAACAGGTCGTAGGCAAATCCGACGCGTGGAGTGATGTCGTTGTATCCGCTGACGCTGACGGTCTGCTCGAAGGTGATCGGTTTCGGATTGAACACTGATGTCAGCGTGGTGCCGTTGCCGTCGGCCGGAGCGTAGCTGGAGGCTCTGTCCCAGCGGATGCCGCCCTGGACGGTCAGCCGGCCGCGGGTCCACTGGTCTTGCGCGAACACGGAGGCGGTGTTCACCTTGTCGCGCTGGTCCCAGCGCGGTGCCAGGAAATACGAGACGCTGTTCGGCACGCCGCTGATGAACGTGTACCGCATCTGTGTGTGGTTCGCGACGCGGCCATTGCGCACGTCGGCGTAGGATCCCATGTAGCCGAATTTGGCGCTGTGTGCGCCGGTTGCATAGGACGTGGTCGCCCGCCAGGAATCCTGGACGGCCCGGTTCTGGTTGTACGCGAAGTCGAGCGGATCGAAAATGCCGCGATAGGTGAAGTTCGGCCGCCCGTACAGACTGGTCTGTTCCGTCACCGGGATCAGATCCATCAGGCCGTCCGGCGGCGCCATGCCGAAGCGGGCGTAATCGTAGGCGAAGCGGGAAAACCCGCCTTCGACCAGGAGGCGGCTGGTGAGCGGGGCCGAATGTGTGACCTGCGTCACGTCATAGGGAAAGTTGTGATATCCGGGCCACGACTCGGGAGATCCTGTGTTCGCTCCGAAGGTGCGCCCCTCGGCGACCCAGTCGTCGCCCGCCTCACGGCAGCCGTCGCCACCCGAGGTCAAGGTCGAACCGGAACAGCGCCGCTGGTGGTCGTCGGAAAACGAGATCCGGTGCTTCTGCGCCACCTGCGCCGTGACGCGAATGTTGGCGATCTTGCGGCCGTCGGCCTCACGCGCCTCGATGCCGTCCAGGCGCTTGTAGTCCCAGTGCGTCGCATCCCCCGCGTATTGATTGCCGAAGATGCCATCGCGAACGGCGGCATTGCCCCAGCGCCGCAGATTGCCGAAGAACCAGAGTCGATCCTTGACGATCGGTCCGCCCAGACTTCCGCTCACGTCGTAGTTGGTGCGGAGCACGGGTGGGGTGGTGATGCCGACCGCGCGCAGCTCATCGTTCAGGTTGTTTCCGGTGGACCAGTCGCCGGCGGTGCTGTAGAACGCCGAGCCGGTGAACTTGTTGCCGCCGGACTTCGGGACGATGTTGACGCTCGGCCCACCGGTTTCGGCCTCACCGAGCCCACCCGAGACGAGCACCTGCATTTCGTCCGAGTTCGCGATGTCGTAGGTGACGCCGGAGACGCCGCCGCCGCCGAAGGGTGAAGCCACCGTGAGGCCATTGGTCATGACTCGGCCTTCTCCGCTATCGCCCCCGTGCGCTGTAAAGAACATCATCTCGGGAGTCGTTGGTGCGGTCGTCGCGCCGGCGCCCGCCACGCCGCCGATGTTCAGCGCCGGAACCGTCGCGATGATCGATCCGTAGCCTCGGGTCGCCGGCAGCGTCTGCAGCGTTTCCGCTTTGATGACGGTTTCCCGCCGGGTCGATTGCGTATCGACGAGCGGCGAATCACCCGTGACGGTAATGCTCTCGGACAGGTTGCCGACGGTCATCTCGGCGCTGACCGGCACGACACCAGAGCCCGAGACCGCGACGCCCTCACGCTTGACTGTCGTGAAGCCGGTCAACGTGAAATTGAGTGAGTAGGTTCCGGGTGGCAGATCTGTGAAGCGGTACTGACCAGAGCCGTCCGTCGAGGCAGTACGCGATTTTTCGATGAGTGCGGGGCTGGAGGCCTCGACGGTGACGCCCGGGAGTACCGCTCCCGATGCGTCGCGGACTGTTCCCGTGACGCTTGCCTGAGCGAACGCCAGCGCGGGGTAGAGCGTCGCGCAGGCGAGAAACACCAGTATTCTCGAACCGAGTCTCATTAAGGGCTCCTCCGAACATCAGAAGACACGAGACACCGCACGACGGAGTCGCAGCATGAGGCGATTGCGGGAGAACGCGCTACTTCCGGCGTGTTTGCAGCGAATGGTAGCCGAGTTCGCGGCGGGCCTCGGTCAGGGATTTCCCGGCGTCGAGCAATTTGCGGATTTTTTGTTCGGTGGCGTCGATCTCCTCCGCCGCCGTGAGGACCGCGTCCTCGTGGGCACGCGGGATGACGAGCACGCCGTCCGCGTCTCCTCGCAGGATATCGGCGGGCGCGATGCGCGCGTCGCCGATATTCACCACACAGTTCACACCCTCGACCTGAACGCGATCCTTCCCGGTGCGCATCGAGTAGCTGCGGCTGAAGATCGGGTAGCCGAGCTCGCGGGCCAGCCGCGTGTCGCGGCACGCACCGTCGATGACCGTGCCGGCAATCCCTCGCCGCGCCGCCACCGACGTCAGGATGTCGCCCCACACCGTGGCGTTGGCGCGCCCGCCGTTGTCGAGCACGATGACGCTGCCAGGGACCACCTCGTCGATGTAATCGCCGACCGTGCCCGAGGGCGTCGCCGACGGACCATACAGGATCGTGTAGGCGCGGCCGGTCAGGTGAAAGGTCCACTCCAACGGCTTGATGTCGAGGCATTGCCCGGCGATGCCGAGCCGATCCAGCGCGTCGCTCAACGACGTGGTGTCCAACCGCGCGGCGCGGGACACGTTGATGTCAGAGGTGATGGTGGCGTCAGAACTGTTCACGCTTCTGGGTTCTCTCTTCTCGGTTCGTGTTCAGGTTCGGTTCGGAGTTCGCCGTTCGGTGTTCGCGGTTCGGTGTTCGGCGCTGCAATGCGGTGTCGATCGTTGACGTGGCCACCGGCTTCACGCCAACCCGGATGCGCCGATCGCGACTCGGACGAACCTGAACACGAACCGAGAAGAGAGAACCGAGCAGCGTGAACACACGTTACTTCTTGAGCATCGTCTCGTAATTCTGGCCCATCACCTCGGTGATTGGTGTGCCGTCCTTCAGCGCGGCGACCATTGCCCGCTCACGCGCCGCGATGGCCTCGGCCGCGTCGAGCACCCGGACGATGTCAGCCTGCGGGATGAACACGACCGCGCTGCCATCGGCGACGACGAAGTCACCGGGGTGGACCGTCACGTCGCCGACCGTGATCGCCACGTCAGTGGCGCCTTCGCGAATGCGTCCCCGGGCGGTACGCGCGGTAGCAGAACGCGCGAAGACCGGGAAGTCGTAGTCACGTGCTTCGTCGACGTCCCGGGCAGGCCCGTCGACGATGACGCCGGCCACTCCCCGCAGCTTGGCTCCGAACGACAGATTGCCACCCCAGCAGGCCGCGTCGATACCGGTGCGCTGCTCCATGACGATGACCTCGCCTGGCTGCGATGCGGCGATGGCCGATGTGCCCAGATGCCGCGTCGACGGCGACCCGTCGTCCTTGTCCATCCGGACCGTGTGAACCCGTCCGGAGATGCGGCGTGTCGTCGTGAGCCGCTGAATGCCGATGACGATGCCGGAGAGTCCCAGCTTGTCCATCGCGTCGGAGACGGCACAGGAGTCGAGTTGGGCGAGACGGAGAGACTCGCTGTCACTAGTGTTCACGCTTCTCTCTTCTCGGTTCTCAGTTCGTGTTCACGTTCGGAGTTCGGAGTTCGGTTCGAAGTTCGAAGTTCGAAGTTCGAATTCTGACTTCTGAATTCTGACTTCTGAATTCGGATGACCATCTATTCCCAATACGCAAAGCACATCGCGCAGCCGGTGCCGGCCTCCGATCGATAACAGGGGACGTAGTCGACCTCGTGGTACTTCAGTCCGGCGGCGTTCATCGCGGCAATGACCGGGAACCAGTTCTTGGTCTCGGCGGTACCCACCTTGAAGTAGTGTTCCGGCAGGTTTGCCAACGCGTCTTCGTCGCTGGCGCGCATCGCGTTCATCACGGCGCGGTCGAACTCCTCGTCGATGACGAAGTGAGTGAGCCCGCCGGAGGCCATCACGGCGATCCGCTGATACCCGTCGAACGTCTTGATGGCTTTGGCCAGGGCGCGGCCGAGGTCGAGGCAGCGTCGATTCTTCGGGACGTTGTGCGGGAAATGAACGTTCAGGATGATCGGAACGCTCGGCGGCGTGCGGTCCTTCAGGATGGTGTGATAGAAGAAGCCGTACGCGTGCGGGATGCCGCCGCGCGGCGCTCCGCTGGGAGTGGTATCGGATTGCGCCAGGTCCCAGTTGTCGTTCCGCAGCGAATCAAGGATGTGGTCCGCCAGCGCCGTGGCGCCAGGGTAGACGGCGCCTTCCTCGGGCGAGTTGGCCGGCTCCGCGATGTTCAAGCCTGGCTGCCCTTCCACCATGTGCTGCACGTTGTGAATCTCGGCGCCGCGGTAGACGGTGATCGCCGGCGTCAGCCCCGGGTTGAAGAACTCGCGCTGATCGTTGCCGAGGATGACCACCGCGTCCGGCTGCACCGATTCGACCTTGCGCCCGAGCTGCTCGAGGGCGCTGCGGCACTGCTCGAATCGCCGCTGGCGAACCTCCGGCTCGATCTCCGCCGCAAACCCCGGCGCCCGCTCTTTCAACAGCGCGTCGAAGTCGTAGGTCTTGCCCCGATACCAGTGCCCCTTGTTGTCGCGGTCCGCTTTGGCGCGGAGATTCCACTGGTCGGCGGGCGTGGACAACAGCGGCCCGTGTGAAGACCCAATCCCTAGAACGATATCAGCCATTAATAATCTCCAGGACACCCGTCACAGACGTTGGCCACGGAGGCACTGAGACACGGAGAACCGTTTTGTGCTCCGTGTCTTCGTGTCTCCGTGGTTCGTCCGTGACACGCGACTAGCGCTCCGGACGCCAACGAGAGAAGTGCTGTTCAAGCCGCCCGGTGGCCCACGACAGCATGATTCCGGCGGCCGCGATGATCACGACGCCGAGAAACACCGCGTCGGTCTGAAACGTCTGGCCACCGTAGTTCACCATGTACCCGATGCCTTCGCTGCCCCCGAACATTTCGCCGACGACCACGCCGATCAGGCCGAGTGCCACCGCCTGGCGCACGCCGGTGAGGATGAAGGGTACTGCGCCCGGAATGACGACAGTGGTGAAGATCTGCCAGTCCGACGCGCAGTAGGCGCGGGCCGCGCGCAGGAGATCGCGATCAACGGCCTTGACGCCGCCAATCGTGTTGATCAGCACCGGGAAGAAGGCGTTGATGAAGACGATGAATACCTTCGACCACATGCCGATCCCGAACCAGATCAGGACGAGCGGAATCATCGCCACACGCGGCGTGGAATAGAGCGTGGTCAGGAACGGCTCGACCACCATCGCCAGTCGCCGGTACCACCCGACGACCACCCCGATGACCACGCCGGACGCGATCGCGGCGCCGACGCCGATGAGGAAGTTGGTCCCGCTGTAGGCGATGTCCTGCTTGAGCCGTCCCTCTGTCCACTCCTCGCCGGCGCGTGTGAGGATCTGCGACGGTCCGGTGAAGAAGAGCGGCGAGATCTTGCCGGCGGACCAGGCCCATTGCCAGGCGGCCAGGACGACGACAACCGAGATGCCGCCGAGGATCGTCGCCTCGTGCCGCTCGTAGAAGCTTCGTTTCGGCCGCTCGAGCAGGACCGGTTCGTCAACGGCGCTCACGACGCGGTCCTCGCGGCCATCCCGAGCTTCTCGGGCGTTTCTTCAACCAGCTTCCAGATCCGGTCTTCGATTTCGAGGAAGCGCGGGTCGCGCTTCAGCGACAGCGTTCGCGGCCGTTCGAACGGAATCGTGAACTCTCCTTTGACGCGTCCCGGACGCGGGCTCATCACGATCACGCGATCCGCCAGGTACACGGCTTCGTTGATCTGATGGGTGATGAACACGACCGTCTTGCGGGCTTCCGTCCAGATTTTCAGCAGCTCCGCCTGCATGTACTCGCGCGTCTGGGCATCGAGTGCCGCAAACGGTTCGTCCATCAGCAGCACCTTGGGGTCGGCGGCGAGGGCCCGTGCCAGGTTGACGCGTTGCTGCATGCCGCCGGAGAGTTCGGACGGATAGTGCTTCTCGAATCCGTGAAGGCCGACCAGGTTGATGAAGTAGCCGGTGCGCTCGCGCGCGACCGCCGGATCGAATCGCTTCTGCAGCTCCATCCCGAAGCGGACGTTGCCGGCAATCGTCCGCCACGGCAGCAGGCTGGCCTGCTGGAAGACGACCGCACGGTCGATGCCGGGACCGTCGATCACCTTGCCGTCTATCGTCACCTCGCCGGTGTCGAACCGCAGCAGCCCGGCCACGATGTTCAACAGCGTGGTCTTCCCGCATCCGCTCGGGCCGACCACCGCGATGAACTCGCCGTCGGCGACCGTGAGTGAGACGTCCGACAGCGCCAGCACCTGACGCCCATCCCGTTCGACGTAATACCGTTTGGTCAGTCCCGTGATCGCCAGCGCCATCCCAGTGTGCTACTTCCCGAACGCGATCTTGGCTCGCTGCTGTTCCTCGCTCTTGATATTCGCGCCGAAGAGCTGCTCGAAGAACCCTTCTTTCACCAGCCGATCGACAGTGCTGTTGTCGACAACTTTCTTGAAGTCGAAGGCTTTCAGGTCGGCCGCGAGGCGCGGGTCGACCTGCTGGCTGACGATCGACTTCACCGCGGGGGCGAGGACGTAGGGTATGCGGTCGAAGATTTGTCCCTTGTTGTAGATGTCGTAGATGCGGTTGATGTCCGCTTCCGGCTGTTTGTCGAAGGCGAGATACGCCTGCACGGCGAACGCCTTGTCGGCGTAGAAGCGATGGATGGCTTCCGCGTGCGCCTTGATGATCTGCTCGGCCAGCTTCGGGTTCGCCGCCAGCGCCTTCTTGCTGAACATGTAGGTCGTCGCCGCGTAGACCTCGTGATCCTGCAGGTTCGCGAGATTCTTGTACCCGGCCTCTTCGAGGCGGAAGAAGTTGGGCGCGGTCAGAAGCGTGGCGTCGGCACGGTTGCTCTGCAGCGCCGCGGCCCGGCCGCTGACGTCGGTGCCGACCGGAATCCATTGCACGTCACGCGCGCCCAGGCCGTACTTGCCGAGCAGGGCGACCGTGTAGTTGTAGGGCGCGTCGCCGATCTGGCCGACCGCAACCCGTTTGCCTTTCAGCTCCTTCGGTGAGTTGAACGTCTTCTGCGCGATCAGCGAGAAGATGCCGCGGTTCGACGAGCTGCCGGCGAGCGTGAACGACGCATCGCGTGCGCTGGCGACCATCGCCTGTTCCAGCGAGTGGTTGACCATCACCGCCTGGTTGCTGGTCAGCATGGCAATGCCGGTCGGGTGAACGCCGAACTGCAGGTCCACGTCGAGCCCGTACTTCTGGTAGTAGCCACCCTGTTTGGCGATGTACAGCGGCCAGGACGCGCCGCTGCGGGTGGGATAGTTGATCGTGACTTTCTGCAGCTGCTGACCGTGCACCGACGCCACGATGACGAGCGCCGCAAGGAACGGAGTCAGACAGCGGAGGAGACGGATCATGGGAGTGCCCTCAGTATTCACATTCCGATTCGCCATCACGAATCACCACTCACGATTCACCATTCACGATTCACTATTCACGATTCCTAAGCGGCGGTTGCCGGCTCCGGAACCTTCAGGTTGAACAGCTTCTTCGCGTTGTCTTCGAAGATGGCCTTCTTGTCCGCGTCCGTCAACCATTCGATCGACTCGATCGTGAACCGCGTTTCGTCGAGCCAGCGGCCGGTGTGTGGATCCTTGACCGTGCCGATACCCGGACGCTCGGTGCCGAACAGGCAGCGATCCGTTCCCGACTGTCTTGAACAGCAGCTCGAGCGACGGCTTCGAGTAGAGCACCGTGTCGTAATAGAGGTTCCGCATCTTCTCCGAGAAACGGGCGCCGCCGCGTCGGAGGGAGCTGGCCTCGAACCGCGCCCACTGATACGGGATTGCCCCGCCGCCGTGCGAAACGAGGATCTTCAGGGTGGGAAAGTCCTTGAACACCTCGGAGTTCAGCAGCGACACGACGCCGATGCTCTCTTCGTTGATGAAGTGCAGCGAGTAGGTGAGGCGCTCCGAGCGGCAGCCGCTCGAATGGATGTGACCGGGGATGTCGAGCTCCACCATCTTCTCGTAGAGCGGATACCAGAAACGGTCGCCCAGCGGCGGTGTCTCGATGCCGCTGCACTCCCCGGGATCCGGGTTCAGCAGCAGGCCGACGAACCCCAGCTGCTTGACGCAGGTTTCCAGGTAGGGAAGCACCTGTTTCGGGTTCATGCCCGGTGTGAGCGGCAGCCCGCAGACACCCCGGAAGCTGTTCGGATAGAGCTCGACCTGCTTGGCGATGATGTTGTTGGTCTCTTCCGTGAGCCATTGCACCAGCTTCGGACTCTCACTCGTCATCATCTGGTAGGGACGCGGTGAGATCAGCTGGAGATCGGTGCCGACTTCCTTCAATTGATCGAGGTGTGAGCTGCCGCCGAACACCGGCTGGTTCAGCGCCTCGCGGACGTCGTCATCCTTGGCCAGGTTGCCGCCGCGGCCGTGTCCGCCACGGTGCGAGATGATCTGGGCCTTGTAGACGTAGAGGCTGTCGGGGGCGGTGACGTGGCCGTGCGAATCGATGATCACCGAGGTTCCTCCAATCAGAACGGTGGATTGTATGTCGGGCATCGGACTTCGGGCTACCGGCCACCAGCTACGGCCGGGCCCCGAACCCCGGTAAGATGTCGCGCGTGAAAATCGACATCTTCTGCCACATCCTGCCGCAGGCCTACTTCGACAGGATGACCTCCATCTCGACGCGCGGCGCGCACCTGCAGAAGCGGGTCCGCGAGATCCCGGCGATGACGAACCTCGACGTCCGCTTCAGGATGATGGACCTCTTCGGCGACTACCGTCAGGTGCTCAGCCTGTCGGCGCCGCCCATCGAAGGCCTCGGCGGTCCCGAGTTGACGCCGGATCTCGCCCGCCTCGCCAACGACACGATGGCCGAGACGGTCGCGAAACATCCCGATCGGTTTCCGTCGTTCATCGCGTCGTTGCCGTTGAACAACGCCGACGCCACCCAGCGCGAGATCGATCGCGCCATCAACGATCTCGGCGCCACCGGCGTCCAGATCTTCACCAACGTCAACGGCCGGCCGCTCGACGAGCCTGAGTTCAAGCCGCTGTTCGCCAAGATGGCCGGGATCAACCTGCCGATCTGGATGCACCCCACTCGTCCCGAGACGTTCGCGGATTACCAGTCCGAGAAGAAGTCGAAGCTCGAGATGTGGTGGGTGTTCGGATGGCCGTACGAAACCAGCGTGGCGATGTCGCGCATCATCTTCGCGGGCTATTTCGACGAATTTCCGGACCTCCGGATCATCACGCATCACATCGGAGGAATGATTCCCTATTTCGCCGGGCGAATCGGGCCGGGCCTGGATCAGCTCGGCTCGCGCACCGAAGACGAAGACCTGACCCGATACCTGAAGCGCTTGAAGAAGCGCCCGTTCGACTACTACAAGATGTTCTTCGCGGATACGGCTCTGTTCGGCAACCGGCCGGGAATCGAGCTGGGCCTGTCGTTCTTCGGACTCGATCACGTGCTCTTTGCCAGCGATTTTCCGTTCGACCCCGAGAAGGGCACGTTCAACATCCGCGAGACGATCAAGGACATCGACGGGCTGCAGATCTCGGATGCTGAGCGCCAGCAGATCTACGAAGGCAACGCGAGGAAGATGCTGCGCCTGAATATCACATAACGCCTCGACGACCGTAGGGCGGGTTCCGCGGAAGCGGACCCGCCGCTCAGCCACAAGGAGTTCCAGGATGCGTGTTCTTCGGTGGTTATTGTTCGTCGCTCTTTCCGTGCTCGTCCTGCCGGCCTCTGCCCATGCGCAAGCCACCATCACCGGCGTCGTCAAGGACGCATCGGGCGCGGTGCTGCCAGGCGTCGTCGTCGAAGCGTCCAGTCCGGTCCTGATCGAGAAGGTGCGTACGGCAGTCACCGACTCGTCCGGGCAATATCGAATCGTCGACTTACGCCCCGGGACGTACACCGTGAACTTTTCGCTGACCGGTTTCTCGAGCGTCCGCCGCGAGGGCATCGAGCTGACCGGATCGTTCGTCGCGGCCGTGAACGCTGAACTGCGCGTGGGCACCGTCGAGGAGACCATCACGGTGACCGGCGAGGCGCCGATCGTGGACGTCCAAAGCATCCGGCGTCAGCAGACGGTCAGCGGTGACACGATCGCGTCTCTGCCGACGTCGCGTGCGTACGGGGCGCTGTTCCAGCTCGTTCCGGCAGTTTCGACCGGCGGCGGAGCCAACCTGCAGGTTGCCATCATGCCGGGCCTCAACGTCTTTGGCGGGCCCGGTGGTCGCAGCACGGAAGGAAAGCTGACCGTTGAAGGCCTGGCGGTTGGCGCTGCGTTGAGCGGCGGCGGCGTCTCCAGCTACATCCCGGACATCGGCAATGCGCAGGAGGTGTCGTTCACCACGTCGGGCGGCCTTGGCGAGGCCGAGGTCGGCGGTCCGACGATGAACATCGTGCCGAAGACCGGTGGGAACACCGTGAAAGGTACTGTCTACCTTGCCGGCACGCCGGGCGGCCTGGTTGGCAGCAACTATACCCAGGCACTCGCGGATGCCGGGCTGCGTGTTCCTGGCGATCTGCTGAAGCTCTGGGACTACACCGTTGGCGTGGGCGGTCCGTTCATCAAGGATCGCATCTGGTACTTCGCGAACTTCCGTGAGGAGGGGAGCTGGAGCTCCGTTCCCGGCATGTACGCGAACAAGAACGCCGGCATTCAGGGGAAATACATCTATGTGCCGGACACGACGCGGCAGGCGGCCACGGCCCACAGCTGGCGCATCATCAACATGCGCTTGACGCTGCAGCCGACCAGCCGCGACAAGATCAATCTGTTCTGGGACGAACAGCATCCGTGTCAGGGCGCCGCGTGGCCGGGCGTCGACGAAGGATGCCGGCAGCAGCCCTCCGATGAGTGGATCATCGGTGGCGCGTCAGGAGTGGCCGGTTCGTTCGGGTCGGCGTCGGCGACCTCGGCCCCCGAGATCTCCAACTTCGCGGGTCGCGGACACGCCTTCCAGCGTGTCTCGCAGGCCACCTGGACCTCGCCGATGACGAACCGGCTGCTGCTGGAAGCGGGCTTCGGCACGTACTACAGCCGCTACGGTGGCCAGGAGATGCCGGGAAATCCCACGCGGCCGATCCCAAAGATGGTCGAGCAGTGCACCGGCGCTCCGCCGGTCAACGCCGTGCCGGATGCGTGCGCGCACGGCATCCAGAACCTGACGTTCGGATCGCAGGACTGGCAGAGCAATCAGCAGACGGTCTTCACCTGGCGCGCCTCCGCCTCGTACGTCACCGGTGCGCACAGCATGAAGTTGGGCTATCAGGGCGGTTTCCCGACGTTGAACCAGAACTACTTCAGCAACGACACGCACCTGATTTACCGGATGAACTACGGCGTGCCGAACCTGTTGACCATGGACCTCAAGCCGTTCAGTGCGCACCAGCGCACGCGGAGTGAATCGGTCTACGCGCAGGAGCAATGGACGCACGACCGGCTCACCGTTCAGTGGGCGCTGCGTTACGACCACGCCTGGAGCTATTTCCCGGAGCAGCGAATCGGAGAGGTGACCTTTCTGCCGACCGCCGTTGTCTTTCCGCGGACCGAGGGCGTCAAGGGCTACGACGACATCACCCCGCGCGGCGGCGTGGCCTACGACCTTTTCGGCAACGGCAACACCGCTGTGAAGTTCAACGTCGGCAAGTATCTGGAGGCGGCCACCAACCAGAACACCTACACGCTGACGAATCCGACCGCGCGCATCGCCGGAAGCCCGGTGCTCGGCGCGCCACCGGCAGTCACCCGCGCCTGGACGGATGCGAACGGCAACTACGTGCCCGACTGCGATCTGCTCAATCCCGCCACGCAGGATCTGCGCGCCACGGGCGGCGACCTGTGCGGCGCGCTCAGCAATCAGAACTTCGGCAAGCCGGTCTTCACCGGCAGCTTCGACGACGCGATCCTGGAAGGCTGGGGCGTGCGTCCGAGCGACTGGCAGATTGGCGTGTCGGTCCAGCAGAAGGTACTGACGGGCGTGTCCGTGGAAGTGGGCTACTTCCGTCGCTGGTTGCAGAACTTCACGGTGACCGACAACCGGGCTGTGGTGGCTTCGGACTTCGACGCCTTCAGCATCACCGCTCCCCTCGACCCGCGCCTGCCGAACGGCGGCGGTTACGTCGTCGATGGTCTCTACAACGTCACGCCGACGAAGGTGAGCCTGAACGATTCATTGACTACGTGGGCACGGAACTACGGCGACCAGAGCTCGATGTACAACGGCGTCCAGGTCAACGCGACGGCGCGGATGCGCAACGGGCTCACGTTCCAGGGAGGATTGAACACCGGCAAGACCGTGGTCGATACGTGTGCCGGTCCGCTCAGAGTTGCCCGAGACAGCGCCGGTCGATCCGTACTGCCACAACGATCCGGGGTTCGTCACGCGCGTGACGGGTCTGGGTTCGTATACGGTGCCGAAGATCGATGTTCTGGTGAGCGGCACGTTCCGCAGCGATCAAGGGTCACCGCTCACCGCGAACTACGTGGTGACCACCGCCGAGGCCGCGAAAACGCTTGGCCGGCCGCTGTCCGGCAACGCGCCGAGCGTTACGGTCAACCTGCTGAAGCCCGGCGAGATGTGGGGGGATCGGGTCAACGAAGTGGACCTGAAGGTTGCCAAGATCTTCCGGTTCGGCCGGACGCGGACCAACGTGGGATTCGACATCTACAACCTGCTCAACTCGAATCCGGTGCTGACGTACAACACCGCCTTCACCCCTGGCGGGCGATGGCTGGTTCCGACGTCGGTGCTCTCGGCACGGTTCGCCAAGATCAGCGCCTCGATCGATTTCTGAAGGGGGCAGGGCGCAGGGGACGAGGGGCAGGGGACAGGGGGCGAGGGGGCAGCGGACAGGGTCAGGCATCGCTCTCCGACAGGCTGAGCATCAGCAGTCGGTCATCCGAGACGGGATCGAGCGTCGGCTCGAGGCTGCGTGAGGTCACGGCCTGCCGCACGCGGAGTGCGGTGATCGCGATGGCCATCGCCGCGACCGCGATCGCCACGCCGTGCTCGTGACCCAGGGCGAGCATCGCCACGTCCGCGCCTCGAAATGCGAACACGTAGAGCCCGAGGACCTGCAGCGGCCAGCGTGACTTCAGCGCTTCCGACGCGGTGGCGTGGACGGTGGCACACGGGACGCTCGTCCAGTTCGTGAGCGCGAGTTCCAGCAGCAGCATCGCCGCTGCGGTATCGAACGCGACAACACGCAGGGCAACGCTCAGCGGCCAGATCGCGACTGTTGTCAGCACTGTCGCAGCGATCACGGGCGCCACGCCGCACAACATCACGATCAGCCATGCAGCGGTTCGCGAATCAACCACGCGTGGTGACGCAATCCGGAACGGCCAGTTCGCGAGGGGATCTGCGGGCCGCGCCAGCGCCGCCCGCAAGCCGAATACCGCGAAGAACAGGCAGACCAGCGGCACCGCGAGGTTGTCGCGTCGAGGCGCGGCCACGCTGAAATGGTCGGTGAAGCCGGCCGTCAGCAGTTCGAGGACAGCCATCGCCAGCGCCAGTCCGCCGTAGCTTGCCAGAATCACCGCATGACGACGGCTCCGCGTCAGGGTGGCTCCAGCGAACACGGTCATTCCTCGGACGGCCGTTCCCCACGAACCGGCGGCGCCGGCACGACGCAGAATTGCCGTCAGCACGGATGCGCGATGGCGGGAAGGCGTCTGCAGGACACGGGTGGCGACGGCCCGGGCCGGCAGAAGGCTGAACGTCAACGCCGCGACCGTGGGGATCGCCGTGGTGAGCAGCGCCGCGTCGACATCGCGGGTGCGCGTGCCTCCCTCGGCGAGCCAACCGTAGAGCGCGGTGAACCACATCGGTGCCGCGTACCACGACGGGACCTGGTCCCCGGCTCGAATCGTCCGCAGCAGATCGAAGAGCAACCCGGGAAGAAAGAGAAAGGTTTCGACGAACACCAGGATCGCCGCGAACTGCAGCACCGTCGCGCAGTGATCGGCGAGCCGCTCTCCGCCCACAGCCGCGGTGATGGCGCGGACCGTCACGAGGGTAAAGAAGACGGCGCTGCAGGCGCACACAGTGGAGGCGACGTGAGCGAGCAGGACCCGCGGCAATGCGCCGGTTCCAGGTTGCATCGCCGAGGCGCCGCCAAACAACAGAGCCACGGGCACCGCGAGCGCGAGGGCCAGGGTCAGCATGACCTTGAACCCGGCAACGAGCCGGGAGGCGGCGAGCACCGACGGTCGAACCGGGAGCGCGCCGATGATGTCCTGGTCGTCACGAGTGGGCAGGAGCGCTTCCCAGATCAATGCCGTCAGCAGCAGCGTCAGCAGCATCGCGTAGACGAGGAAGAAGACGCGGAACGTCCGGACGAATCCGAAGATCACCTCGGGGCTCGCATCGGCCGTCATCGACAGCCGGAAGGTCGTGCGGATGGCCGTGAGCAACGGTGGCGTCAGGGCGAGGGCGGTGGCCCAGATCACGAACGGGACCGGATCGGCGTCGGGCGAGCCGGTAATCGAATTGAGAAAGCGACGCGCCGATCCGCGCTGCAGCCGCCGGAATTGATCGACGTCCTGCCGGAGATCCTCGCGGGTCATGACAGGGCGACGCTGGCGAGCTCGTCACCGATGCGGTTGACGTCCTGGTCGACGGCGAGCGCCGCAAAGACGTCCTCCAGCGATGCGGCCCGCGCGAGTTCACGGAGACGACTTACCGAATCGTGCGCCACGACGCGGCCTCTGTGCAGGATCAGCACGTCGTCGCACACCTTCTCGACCATGTCCATGACATGGGAGCTGTAGACGACGGTGGTCCCGCGGCGCGCGAGCGCCGTCACCATCCGACGCAGGATCAGCGTGGAACCGACGTCCAGTCCCGAACAGGGCTCGTCGAGCACGACGATCTGCGGGTCGTGCAGGAGCGCGGCTGAAATCAGCACCTTCTGCCGCATCCCTTTCGAGAACGACGAGAGCGGCACGTGCTGCTCACCGCCGAGGCCGAAGAGCTCGAGATATCGATCGATCCGTCGGCGCAGTACCTGCTGATCCAGACTGCGCAGGCCGCCCACCAGCTCCAGGTACTCGATCGCGGTCAGGTACTGATAGAGACGTGGCTCCTCGGGTACGTAGCCGAAGAGCCGCTGGTAGACCCTCAGGTTCGCGGAGTCGTGCACGTCGAGCCCGGACCAGGTCACCGTGCCGGCGGTCGGGCGCAGCAGACCGACCAGCATCTTGACGGTGGTGCTCTTGCCCGACCCGTTGGGACCAAGCAGCCCGATGACCTGACCCGGGCCGGCGCGAAAGGACACATCCCGTACCGCGGGAATGCCCCGATAACTCTTGGACACCGCCGTCATTTCGAGCATGGCGCTCCTTAGATAGTCGGCCACTCTTACAAAATGTAAGCTCATTGTCAACAGGCTGATGTCGGGGTCTGCTCGTGAAGTCCAGGCTCAGGCGGCCCCTTGATCAAGCCGGTCGTGATAGCAGGGACCGATTCCTGATACCTTCTGTGGCCAATCGGAGCATTCAGCTATGGCGACCATTTCGTTGCGGGTGAACGGACAGACACGGACGGTGAATGTGGAACCGGCCACGCCGCTGCTCTACGTGCTGCGGAACGACCTGGAGTTGCAGGGCCCGCGATTCGGGTGCGGGCTTGGTCAGTGCGGCGCCTGCACGGTTCTCGTGAAGGGCGCGGCCGTGCGGTCGTGCGTAACGCCGGTGTCATCGGTGCAAGGCGCCGAGATCACCACGTTGGAGGGGCTCGCGTCCAACGGCAAGCTCCATCCCCTGCAGCAGGCATGGATCGATGAGCAGGTGCCCGCGTGTGGTTACTGCCAGAACGGGCAGATTCTCACGGCGAAGGCGCTGCTCGATCGCACGCCGAGTCCGACCGATGCGCAGATCCGGCAGGGCATGGCGAACACGCTGTGCCGCTGCATGACCTACTACCGCATCCAGGCAGCCATCAAGCGCGCGGCAGCGACGATGCGTGCCGACGCCGGTGGCACCGTGCGCGATCCACAACGCGGCGCCGGTGAGGTCGACCTGAATGCGCAACGCGGTCCCCGCGAGGTAGATCGGGATCCGCAACGCGGTCCCGGCGAGGAGGTGACGGCATGACGACACGCCGCGACTTCCTCAAATCCTCGGGCATGCTCGTCGTCAGCGTCGCCGCGCTGTCGATCGATGCCGTCGACGCGTTTGCCCAGAACGCGGCCGGACCGTATCCGGATCCGGACTTCCACCAGCTCGATTCGTGGATCGTGATCCGCCAGGACAACACGGCGACTTTCTACGTCGGCAAGACGGACCTGGGCCAGGGCACCGGCACCGCGTTTCGGCAGTTGATGGCGGACGAACTCGACATCCCCTACGACCGCACGACCTGTGTGATGGGTGTTACCGACCTCACCCCGGATCAGGGCGGTTCCGGCGGCTCGGACGCGCTGCAGACGGACGCGTATCCGATGCGGCGCGTGGCCGCGGAAGCGCGACGCGTCCTGCTGGAGATGGCGGCGACGCGATTCGCGGTCCCGGTGACCCAGCTGTCGGTTGCGGACGGTGTGATCACCGTCACGTCGGATCCGTCCAAGCGCGTCACGTATGGCGAGCTGATCGGCGGCCGCCGATTCAATGTGGCGTTAACCGGGACCAACATCGATCAGACAACCGGCACCGCCCAAATCAAACCGGTGCAGGCGCTGAAGAACGTTGGCAAGTCGCCGCAGCGCTACGACATTCCGGCCAAAGTGGACGGTTCCCTCAAGTGGGCGGTGGACGTTCGTGTCCCGGGAATGGTCCACGCCCGTCACGTGCGGCCGCCGTTCGCCGGCGGCACGCTCACTGCGGTTGACGAATCGTCAGTCAACGGGCTGCCCGGGTTCGTGCGAGTCGTGCGCAAAGGCAACTACCTGGCGGTCGTATTCGAGCGAGAGGAGCAGGCCATCGAAGGGGCGAGACGGTTGCGCGCCACCTGGCAGAAGCCAGCGACCGCGCCGTTTCCGGCCTCGACCGAGCTGTTCGACTACATGCGGAAGGCCACACCGACCGTGAGCAATCCGCCGCAGGTCGCCGGCGACGTCGACAAGGCGATCGCGAGCGCCGCGAAGGTCGTCGAAGCCGACTACGAGGTGCCGTTCCAGGGCCATGTCTCCATAGGCCCCGCACACGCGCTGGCAGATCCGTCGAACGACCAGATGACGATCTACTCCAACGACATGAAGTCGTACGGCTTGCGCAACGGCGTTGCGCAGTTCCTCCAGTTGCCGCGCGATCGCGTCCGGGTCGTCTGGATGGAAGGTCCGCAGGCGTACGGCCGCACGGCGGCGGACGACGCCGGCTTCGAGGCGGCGTACCTGGCGAAGGAAATCGGCCGGCCGGTGCGGGTGCAGTGGTCGCGGCAGGAGGAGACCGCCTGGGATACGAAGGGCCCGGCCTACGCGGTCAAGATGCGCGGTGCGCTGGACGCCCAGGGCAACCTGACGGCGCTCGACTGGGAAGCGCGCGCGGCCGATCACAACCATCTGGGTTACAACGAGCCGGACACGGTTCTGATCGCGCAGCTGATCAACCAGCGGAAAGCCACGCCGAATCGTGGCGGCGCATCGGCGCCATCGAACATGTACGTGATCCCGAACCGGCGGACTGTCGGCCACGTGGTCGGCATGCCCGCAGTCTGGGAGACGCCGATCCGGACCGGTAATCTCCGCGACCCGGACGGCCCGCAGGTGACGTTCGCCTCCGAATCCTTTATCGACGAGCTCGCCGCGGCGGCGAAGGCGGATCCGATCGACTTCCGGATGCGGCTGCTGACGGCCAGCAGTGCGGACGATAGCGGGTTCAAGCGCGCTCGATCGATCGCGGTGCTCAAGGCGGCAGCGGACACATATGGGTGGCAGCCGCGGCCGTATCCGCAATCGCCTGGCCGGGGTGACATCCTGACCGGCCGGGGCGTCTCTTACGCCTTCCGCAGCCAGACGGTGGTCGCGCAGATCGTGGACGTCGAAGTGAACCGGAAAACCGGCCGCGTCTGGGCCAAGCGGATCGTCTGCGCCCATGACTGCGGTCTGGTGATCAATCCAGAGGCATTGAAGCGGGCACTCGAAGGCGGCATCCTGCACTCACTGAGCCGCACGCTGAAGGAAGAAGTGACGTTCGATACCGAGAAGGTGACGAGTGTGGACTGGACGTCGTATCCGACGCTGACGCATCTGGACGTGCCGGAGCGGCTCGACATCGTGCTCGTCAACGGCGACCCGAATCCCAATCGGCCGGACCTGCCTCATTACGGCGCTGGGGAGACGATCTGCAAGCCGCTGATGGCGGCGGTAGCCAATGCGATCTTCGACGCGACCGGAGTCCGCATCCGGCGGCTCCCATATCGTGACGCCCGGGTGCTCGCCGCCCTGAAGACGGCCGGCGTGGCGGTGTAACTAGGTAGTAGGTGGTAGGTGGCGCGGACCTTGTCAGGTCCGCGATGACGGGCTGACAAACCCCGTCCACGACGGTCCGCGATGACAGGCCTGACAAGGCCCGTCCCACGACGGGAGAGTAGGCGGCTGGTGAAACAGAAAGAGGCTGTCGGATCGCTCCGACAGCCTCTTTGTCAATCGGCTTTGGTCAAGCCGTCGACGTGCTAGTCGACGTTGCCGCCCTGGCTCGAGGCTGCGTCGAGGGTTTCACCCGGACGACCACCCGTCTTGGTGAGCGTCACGGTGCTGGCGTTCATGCGCTTGCTGCCGTTCTTGGCGAGCGAGCCGGCCACGGTGACCTGATCGCCGATCTTGAGCGATTCACGGCGCCAGCCGCGACGCTGCAGGCCGTGCGGCGGACCCATCTCGGCGCCCCAGTTCGTGACCTCGCCGGTCTTCTCGTCCTTCACGTTGATGTAGAACCACACGTGGGGATTCGTCCACTCGACCTTGGTGACGATCCCAGTCAACGTGACCTTCTTGTTCCCGTCGAACTCGGCGGTGAACGAGTGGTGTGCTGCCATCGATGCGGTGCCCGCCGCGATGCCGCACAGGATCAGGCCACCCAGGATGTACGCTCTCATGCTTTCCTCCGTCCAGGTATTAGTCGTTACGGGCGGTTATCTTGGCAAAGTTGCCGCGGCAGTTCCTGATCCGCCACCCAGTGCATGGTCCAGGACGCCTTCCATGTTCTCGTATACGCGCCGGGGTCGTCCACTGAAACTTCGTAGTTAAGTGTATCCAAATCCGGCCGGGTGAAACGCTCAATCAGCGTCAACTGGTCCGTATGAGGCAGCCCGCCGTTCGTGAACCAGAAGTCCTCGTTGTAGCCGCGTGTATCCGTGACCAGCGTGTCGCCTTCCCATTTTCCGACGGACCGGCCGTAATACAAGGGGTTATCGTCGTCGCCGCCCACCTGCCCCTGATGGCCGCGACCGTCCAGGTAGATGATCCGGTAGTTCGTGTTGCCGCCGCCGAGGAGCACGAAAATGCGCTGCCGTTCGCGATCTTCCACGAACTGCACTCCTTCGGACAACTGCAATTGACGGGGTCCGCCGGGCGGCTTGCAATTGATGAAGGTCGGGTCGTCCGCCAGGAACCGACGCTGCCGTTCGCGGTAGAGCGCCAGCGCCCACGGCTGCATCGGGGCGACCTTCGGGGCGTCCGCGATGTTCTTGAGCAGCCCGTGCTTGGACATCTCGACTTTTACGCCGTCTTCGACCAGCGCGGTCGCGCTCGGATACGCCCAGTACCCCTGGGCGCTGGCCGACGGGGCACCCAGCCTCGGCACGTTGTCCGGCCATCGTGGCGTCGGTCGCTTGGAGAGGACGGCCGGCGCCTTGGCCTCCGCGACAGTGAAGACCTCCTTGCCGGTCTTGGTCAGCTTGAACGACTTCGACCAGAGCTGCCGGCTGCCGTTTCGCGCCAGGATGCCATTGACGGTGACCTGGTCGCCGGGGTGGACGGTTTCTTCGCTCCACCCATTGCGGGTGAGGTCCAGAATGCTTTCCAGTTCGACCGCCCAGTTCTCGGCGTCGTTGCCCTTCTTGACGTTCACGAACACGTGCACGTGAGGGTTCTTCCAGTCGACGTCACTGACGACACCCGTGATGGTGGACGGCTTCGTATCGTCGAACTTGGCGAGAATTTCGTGATGCGCGAGCAGCGGCACGGCGCTGCCCAGAGCCGCGGCGAGGAGACCGGCCACGACCAGCGCGGTGGAGACCCGATTCTTCATGGTTCGCGTGTCCCCCTACTGCCGCTGGAGCTTGAACTGGCCCGACTCACCGCCACCCTTCCAGGTGCCGCTGATGGTCCGGTTCCGGAATGCCAGCCCGTCGATCTTGCCGTCCAGGACATAGCTGACCGCCTTACCGGCCTTGTCCTTGCCATCGAACTCCATATGGACCAGCCAGCCCTCCGGGTTCAACGTCGCCGTCTTCATCTTTGCATCGTCGGTGCCCGGGTTGACCTGGCCGCTGACGGCCTTTCCGTCCCAGTTCATGACGACCAGCAGGTCGTTGTCGTGCAGCTTGCTCGGGCCCCACGTTCCAACCCAGGACCCCTTCAAGGGATACCCTTCCTGCGCAGTCGCGGGAGCGGTAGACGCAAAAGATGCCACTAACAGGGTGAATATGATGATGGTCGCTCGCACGCGTAAGACTCCTTTCGGTCCCTGCCGGACGCCTGACCACGGCTCAGTGGCGCTTCGTTCAGAAGGCGGCTCGACGGGATCCGGACGCGCGCATCCTATTGCATGCAAGCCTGTCGTTCAAGCCCGGAAATGCTGTCGGCATGACCATTTCCGGCCGGAGGGACCATGTCGAATCACGTCTACAAGACCATCGAACTGGTGGGGTCATCCGCCCTCGGCCCGGATGACGCGGTCAGGACAGCAGTGACGCGGGCTTCTCAAACCGTCCGGAACCTCCGCTGGTTCGAGGTCCTCGAAACCCGGGGACATATCGAAAACGGCGAGATCGGCCACTGGCAGGTCACCATCAAGGTGGGGTTCACGCTGGAGGAATGAGGCCGCTGTAAGTCTTGAATCATGAATCGTGAATCGTGAATCCGGAAAGGGAGTCGCCGAGGCGATCTCTGGTCGGACTCTGAATCGGAGCGCCTCAGGAGTCTTCATTCATGAATCACGATTCATGATTCACGATTGGCGATTGTCAGTAATAGCCGGTCGGGAGGCTTACTGGAGGCGTAAGCGCCTTACAGCGCGTTCCCGGATGCGAGCCACCAGCTGCCGGCTCGCGGCCACAGCCAGCTACCAGCCACCGGCCACCAATACCAGCTACCAGCTACCAGCTACCATCCCCCCCATGCTCTATTTGCATCATGTCAGCATCTGCGTGACCGACCTCGCGAGAGCGAAGCAGTTCTACGGTGAGGTGCTCGGGTTGCAGGAAGTGTCCCGTCCGGACCTTGGGTTTCCGGGCGCGTGGTACGCCATCGGCGACAGCCAGGAACTGCACCTGATCGTGCATCCGCCGTCGAAGACGATGCGGGGGACGCCGGAGATCGATGGACGCGACGGTCATTTCGCGTTTCGGGTGAGCAGCTATGAGGAGACGCTGGCCCGCCTGCGCGAGCAGCAGGTACCGGTGATCGAGTCGCCGCGCAACCGGACGCCGTGGGCACAGATCTACGTCACCGATCCTGACGGCAACGTCATCGAATTCAACGTGGAGCGCTGAATCAACGACCGGTATTGACGTTCGTGTGAATGATGGGCCGACGTCGGCGCGCCGCAGCAGACCGGTGGTTGACTGGCGCGGCGTTCGTTGGCGCCGGTGTCCGATACCCGACGTGGTCGTCATTCGTTTCTGCAAAGTGGAATGATAGAAAGGCGTATGCCCCGTCTCGATCACCCCGGCGTCCTCGATCGCTTCGATGCACGACTCGCGCAGTTGACGCCAGAGACCCAGCGGCGCTGGGGGACGATGACGGCAAACGAGATGCTGTGCCACCTCGCCGACTCGTTCCGCGGCATGCTGGGAGAGCGGGTCACTTCGCCGGCGCCGTCCTTCGCCGCGCAGCGGCAGTTGATGCGCTTCGTCGCCCTGCACACGCCGTTGCCGTGGCCGGCCGGCGTGCCGACGCGGCCAGAGGTGAACCCGCGCGACAAAGGCACGCGCCCCACTGTGTTCGAATCCGATCGGCGGACGGTCCACGAATTGATGCATCGCTTCGTCGGGACGGACGCACAGTACGCCGACGCATCCCATCTTCGGGCCGCTGACGCGGCGCGAATGGATGTTGTGGGGCTACCGGCACATGGATCACCACTTCCGGCAGTTTGGGATCTAGCGTTTGGCCGGTAGCCGGTCGCCGGTAGCCGGTAGCCGGTGGCCGGTAGCCGGTAGTCGGTAGCCGGTGGCCGGTAGCCTATAGCCGCAGCCCGCCCATGACTCCCGCCACCCTGCTTGCGCTGCTGTCCGCCGTCCTCTACGGCGCCGGAGATTTCGTCGGCGGCGTCGCGTCGCGGCGGGCCTCGACGCTGGCGGTGGTGTTCGTCTCACAGTTTGCCGGCGCGGTGGCGCTGCTGGTGTTGCTGCCGCTGCTGCCATCCGCCACCGTTGGGCGTGGCGATCTGATCTGGGGCGCTGCCGCGGGTCTGGCTGGAGGTATTGGCGTGGCGCTGTTGTACCGGGCGCTTGCCATCGGCACGATGTCGGTGGTGGCGCCGACGACGGCCGTTTGCGCCGTCGTCATTCCGGTGGCGGTGTCGATCCTGCTCGGGGAACGCCCTTCGTCTCTTTCGCTGACCGGAGTTGCCATGGCGTTGATGGCGATCGTGCTGGTCAGTCAGGCATCCACGCCGGCGGAGTCCGCGCGGCACCATGCGCGGTCCGCCCCCGCCTTGACGATCGCCATTGCCTCGGGCGTGGCGATCGGCGTCTTCTATCTCGCGCTCGCCCGCACCGCCCGCGACGCCGGCCTGTGGCCGTTGTTGGCCGCCCGCGGCGCGTCGGCCGTTGTCTTTGTGATCATGGCGCTCGTCTCGGGCCACGGTGCGCTCCGCATGCCGCGGGACGTGCTGCCGATGGCGATCCTGTGCGGCATGCTCGACATGACGGCCAACGCCCTCTATCTGGTCGCGACGCGGGGCGGCTCATTGAGCACGATCGTCACGCTCGCGTCCCTCTATCCGGCAAGCACCGTCGTCCTCGCGCGCCTCGTGCTCCGCGAGCGCCTCAGCCGGTTGCAGATCGCCGGGGTTGCGGCGTGTCTCGTCGCAATCGTGCTGATTGTCGGTGGCTGACGTGGTAGCGTCCTCGCCGATGCCGGTTGCGCTCCTGTTGCTCTTCGCTGTCATCGCCGCAGGCGACGATCTGCGGCGGATCGATCAGGTGGCATGGCTGCGGGGTTGCTGGGAGGCGCAGACGCGCGAGGGAACCATCGAGGCCCAGTGGCTGCCGCCGCGGGCCAGCAGCATGCTGGGTGTGAGCCGCACGATTCACGGCGCGAGGCTGGTGGATTACGAAATGGACCTGATTCGTGCGATCGGCGATCGCCTGTCGTACGAGGCGCATCCGTCGGACGGGGAACCGGACCTCTTTCTATCCGTCGCCATCCAGGAGCACAAGATCTGGTTCGAGAATCTGAAGCCGCGGGTTCCCTCCCGTGTCGGATTCGAGCTGACTGCACCGGATCGTCTGCTGGCGTGGGTCGACGCGTCGCCCAACGCGCAGGACAAGCGTCTCGAGTATCGATACGAGCGTGTCCCCTGTGCCGGCGATTAGTGCAGGCGCTGCTGCCTGCCACGTCACGTCGCTGCCGGAACGGGTGATAACCTCTTGCATCCGAGGTATCGAATGAAGCACACGATGGTGGCGGCGGCAACCGTGCTTGCCGTGGCGCTGGCGGTTCAGACGGCAGTGGCGCAGCAGCCGGCGGACGACGGTCCGCGCTACACGAACGCCGGTGAGCTGATTCGTCCCGCGGACTATCGCGAGTGGGTCTACCTGTCGACCGGTTTGAACATGACCTATGGTGCGAACGCACCGAATCCGGCGCGCAACCAGCCGTTCAACAATGTGTTCGTCAATCGCGAGTCGTACCGCCGCTTCCTCGACACCGGACGCTGGCCCGACAAGACGATCTTCATCCTCGAGATCCGCCGGTCCGAAGAGCACGTCCGGCCGAACGCGTTCGGTTACACGCAGGCGGTGATGAGCGCGCTGGAAGCGGCGGTCAAGGACTCGCGCAACGGCACGCAGCCCTGGGCCTATTACGCCTTCGACGGCGGAGACAGTCTCGCGGCGTCGGCGAAGCCGCTGCCTGAGAGCGCCGGCTGTCAGGCGTGCCATAGCCAGCACACCGCGGTGGAACAGACGTTCGTGCAGTTCTATCCGACGCTGTTCGAAGTGGCGAAGGCGAAGGGCACGGTCAAACCAACGTGGAGCCCGCTGATCGAACCGCAAGCCGCTCCCTCGTCCCGCTGACGTGACGACACGGCCCGACGTGCTACCCGAGTGGCTGGAGCGGTACCTCGCCCGGGTTGAACACGTCGCGAGCCTGGACCCCACGGTTGCCACGCTCCACGCGCTGCACGAGGCGCACGCCAGCCATATCCCATTTGAAAACATCGACGTTCTGCTCGGCCGAGGCGTCGATCTCGAACCGGCGGCGCTGCAGCAGAAGATCGTCGTCGATCGACGTGGCGGCTATTGTTTCGAGCACAACCTGCTGTTTGCCTCGGTGCTCCAGGAACTCGGCTTCGACGTGACGTGCCTCTCCGCGCGCGTTCGCCTCGGCGCGGTCGGGATCCGGCCGCGCACGCACATGCTGCTGCTGGTCAGGTGTGCGGAGAGTCAGTGGATTGCGGACGTCGGGTTCGGTTCCGATGGTCTGCTGCTGCCGGTCCCGTTCGCACCGGCCGCGGAATCACCGCAAGGGCTGCGGACCTGTCGCGTCATTGCGTGAAGGCACCTGGTGGGTCATGCAGTCCCGCCGTGCCGACGCGTGGATCGACCTGTACGCGTTCACACTCGACGCCCATGAGCGCATCGACTACGAGGTGCTGAATCACTTCACCGCGACGCACCCGCGGTCGATCTTCCGTTCGCTGCTGGTCGCTCAGCTCCTCTCCGCCGATCGCCGTGTCGGGCTGCGCAATCACGAACTGACAGTGGAAACCATCGGCGGGACCGCGACGCGGACGCTGACGGACGCTGAAGTGGTGGAGGCGCTCCGCAACACGTTCGGTTTGCAGCTTCCGCCGGAGATGGCCTTGAAAGTACCCGATTAGGCCAGTCATTCAAGCAGGCCGGTCACCAACCCTGAAGGCTGAAGGCAGCTGCGCTCACCAGCGTGAGGTCCAATCGCATTTTGCATCCAGCTTCACAGCGTCTTGAGGTATTCGATCAGCGCCTTCCGCTCGTCGTCGGTGAACACGTGATCCTGCTGTTCGCCCGACCCACGGTAGTGCTCGTGCCCCGCGTTGGAGTTGCCGCGTTTCGACGTGTCGAATTCGAACGCGCCGGCAACGGACTGCGTGGTGAAGCCGACGTGCACGGGATCGAACTCACGCGTGCCGGCGTGGAACTTCGCTGGTCGGTCCTTCGCCGGTTTCAGCAGCTCGTCGAGATTCGGGACCGATCCGTTGTGCAGGTACGGACCGGTTGCCCAGATCCCGTCCAGCGGGCGCGCGCGATACCGCAGCAGGTCCGTCTGCTGCTTCATCTGCAGGATGAACTGCTCGGCCTGTTCGTTCAGATCGGCCAGCACGTTCCGGCCGCCGACGCCGCCCGCGCCTTCGTCCGAGTCTTCCTGCTTCAGGCTGGACAACAGCGTCCGGCGGTCCTGGTCGAGCAGCGCCCTCGCCGTGGACAGGTCCGGTGGCGCAAGGATGGAGCCGATCACGACGCGCACGGTCAGTTCGACGCTCGACAGAGGTGACTTGATCGGACCCATCCGGTGCGACACGAGAGGCATCCTGACGCCCTCGAGAATCCCGGCGTTCGCCATCCGGTTCTTCGCGTTCTCCGCCATGACGCGGTCGGTCCCGATGTCGTCCAGGGCGCTCGTCGACGTGCGCATCCGCTGCAGCGGCTGATCACGTGGCGTGACGGCGTGACAGGACTCGCAGTAGACGCGATACAGGGCCCCGCCCTTGCCGGCCAGGGCGGTGTCGATCGCGCCAAATTCCGACGGCCACTGAGGCGATCGCAGGCTGCGACAGCCAATGTTCGATCTTCAGCAGGTTGGTCCGGCGCGCGGTCGTCTCGAAAAAGAGATACGGGCGCTGCTGGTTGACGATGTTGCTGTTGGCGAACACGCCGAGCACTTCGCCGACGTTGCGCGCCAGTCGCTGGTAGGCGAACGAGTTCGGCGCCGAGCCGTTCCACTGAACGACGTCGTGCCAATGGGAGTCCCACACGAAGGGGACGCTGACCGGTGCGTCCGGTGGCGCGATGTTGCTGTCCCACTGATTCAAGTCGATGCCGGTGGCGCGGTTGAAGATCATGCCGAAGGCGTCGATTCGCGCCCGGCCCCATGCTTCCGTGTGCTGCCGGAAGGTGATGAACTTCGTGAAGTACTCCGAGAAGGGTTTGAGTTGCTGATAAAGCGATTCCTCGGCGATCGGCGTCCTGCGCGTTGACCTTTGCGGCGAACCGCTTGAACCGGTCGCTCTTCGGATCCGCGGCGGTTTCGGCCAGCGCCCGCTCGAGATCGCTCAGGAACGTCCAGGTGTCGGCATCGGTCGGGGCGCCATCGATGCGCCACCGCTTGCCGCCGAAGTTGATCTCGTTCGTGTGGCACGCCGCGCAGGTCAGGCCGAGCCATTGCCGGTCCAGATCCCTGACGAAGCCGAGCGGCAGGTTGTCGGGGTTCGGGTATTCGAGATATCCGTAACGCGACAGATGATCGGCGCTGAACGGCTCGGTGTTCCCGGGCTGCTCGAGCGACGCGTACCAGTCGAACCGAATCAGCTGCGATCCTTGCGGCGTGGTGTAGAAGCTGTCGCGGTCGGCAGAGGTCCAACCCTGGTCGAGTGGCGGCTGCAGGACGCTCTGAGCCGGCGGCGGCGTCGCGGCCTTCTCTTTCGACCGTGAGCACGCGCCCATCCCGACAAGACCAATGAACGCGGCGACGGCAAACCGATGCCCCCACGAGCGGCTCATAGCTGACCTCCGGCTCGCAGGATAGCCTCAATCGGCGATTTGCGATTTGCGATTTGTGAGTGGTGATTGGTGATTGGCGATCGGTGGTTGATGGTTGGTCCTGGCGAGCCACGGCCAATCTCCGCCAAATCACCAATCTCAAATCACCAAATCACAAATCACAAATCACAAATGCTTCTTCTCTTCCTCCACCCACTCGAGCAGATCCCCCGGCTGGCAGTTGAGCTCGCGACAGAGCGCATCGAGCGTCGAGAACCTGATCGCCCGGGCCTTGTTCGTCTTGAGAATCGACACGTTGGCGAGCGTCATGCCCAGGCGCTGGGCGAGATCCGTGAGCGTGATGCGGCGATCCACGAGCAGATAGTCGAGCCTGATCCGGATGGGCATGTGATCAGATCGTCAGCGACTGGTCTTCGTCGAGCCGTGTGCCCGCCCGAAAGACTTCCGCGATCACGAGAATCGCCAGGCCGGCGACGATCGTTCCGAGGTTCAGGTCAAATTTCGCCACGAAGCGGATGCCGTCGCCGATGAAGTGGGACTGCGCGAACGTCTGTGCGGAATACGTGATGAGCGCACGTGCCGGCTCGGCCAGGATGACCGCCCAGCCCACGCGTTGCACATGACGGACGTTTTCCGGCGCGAACACCTCTCCGTTGCGCAGCGTGCGGAAGAGGCCGCGAAGCTGCTGGAGCGCCCAACTGGCGAGCAGCAGCATGATGACGAGCGTCAGCATCGGCGCGATCAGCGATCGTCGCGACGGCGCCGTGAACTCCAGCGTGCCGGTGACCTTCGTCAATTTCGCGGTGCCAGGACCCAGAGATGGAGCGCCGACGTGCAGCGCCTGCTCGTCGATCTGCAGCGCCACGGGAATGCCCAAGCGGCCGTTGCCTCCCAGGTCGATCCAGGGCGACGTGACCAGCACGAGCATCGCAAGGACGAGGGCGATCGCCACCGCCGACCGAGGCCATGGTCAACACGCCGGAAAGAAACGACGACAGCGACCACCTGCCGACTGCGCGCATTGAACGCCTCCAGTAATTATCGTTTTACGATAAATACACGAAGGAGTTCAAGAAAGAATTATCGAATATCAATGTGAGCTGGTGCCGTCGCCTGGAGCACGTCGCGGGGCTCGTCGGCGTCCACGTCCACATGGCCGTCGAGGACCCGGCGCGCGCGTTCGAGGTCCAGCGCGCCGTTCCACTTCGCGATCACCATCGTGGCGACCGCGTTGCCGATCAGGTTCGTGATCGCGCGTGCTTCCGACATGAAGCGATCGACGCCGAGCAGCAGCGTCAGGCCGGCGACGGGAATCGACGGGAAACGCCGAAAGCGTCGCCGCCAGCGTGATGAATCCGCCGCCGGTGACGGCGGCAGCGCCCTTCGACGTCAGCATCAGGATCGCCAGCATCCCGAGTTCCTGGCCCAGCGTCAGGTGCACGCCGCTCGCCTGCGCCACGAACAGCGCCGCCATCGTCATGTAGATGGAGGTGCCATCGAGGTTGAACGAGTAGCCGGTGGGCACGACGAGACCGACGACCGACCGCGCGCAGCCCAGCCGCTCCATCTTGGTCATCAGCCGGGGCAGCACCGACTCCGACGATGACGTGCCGAGGACGATCAGGATTTCCTCGGCGATGTAACGAAGGAACTTGAACAGGTTGAAGCCGACCATCGTCGCGATCGTGCCCAGGACGACGAAGACGAACAGGCCGCAGGTGATGTAGACGGCGGCCATCAGCTTGCCGAGCGAGATCGAGCGACGCGATGCCGTACCGGCCGACGGTAAACGCCATCGCGCCGAACGCGCCGATCGGGGCAAGCCGCATGATGATCGCGACGATCTCGAACAGCACCTTCGACGCGAGCGCGAAGAAGTCGACCAGCGGTTTGAGCGGCTCGCCGAGGCGGAGGAGCGCAAGGCCGAACAGCACCGAGACGAGCAGGACCTGGAGGATCTCGCCGCCGGTGAAGGCGCCGATCAGCGCGTCCGGGATGATGTTGAGGATGAAGTCGACGGTGTGCAGGTTCTTGGACGCTGTCGTGTAGGACGCGACGGCGCTGACATCGGCGGTCGCCGGGTTGAAGTTCATGCCGGCGCCTGGCTGCAGCGTCCGCGCGACGATCAGGCCGATGAGCAGCGCCACGGTCGAGACCACTTCGAAGTAGAGGAGCGCACGGGCGCCGATGCGGCCGACTTCCTTCATCGCGCCGGTCTGCGCGATGCCGACGACGACGGTGGTGAAGACGATCGGCGCGATCAGCATGCGCACGAGCTTGATGAAGCCGTCACCGAGCGGCTTCATCGCCGCGCCGTATTCCGGCGCGAGGTACCCGAGGAGCGCGCCGGCGGCGATCCCGATCAGGACCTGAACGTAGAGATGCGGCAGGTGACGGCGGACGCTCATGCGCTGGCCGCCTATTGTGCTACCATCCGGCCGCTTTCTGCCTGTAAACACAGAGGATACCCGCCCATGACACGCGCGCTCGTCTCCGTCGCCGGTATTGCTGCGCTCACGCTGCGCGGCCTACGTGGCCGTGCAAGCCGCAGGACAAGTTCGTCCCGGTGACGCAGAAGATGCTCGAGAACCCGAGTCCGGACGACTGGCTGATGTACAGCCGCACCTACGATGCCCAGCGGTTCAGTCCTCTGAAGCAGATCACCAAGAGCAACGTCGGTCAGCTCAAGGAAGCGTTCCACAAGGAGATCGGCAACGGACCGCACGAGAGCATTCCGATCGCGTATCGCGGAGTGCTGTATGTCCAGTCTCCCGGGCGCGACGATTCAGGCGTTGAATGGCGCCACCGGTGAGACGATCTGGGAATACAAGTACGCGAGCGGCGGCAGTTCGCGCGCCAAGGCGCTGTCGATCTTCGACGACATGGTCTATTACACGGCGCCCGACAACTCGATCGTCGCGCTCGATGCGATGACCGGTGCCGAGCGCTGGAAGGTCAAGACGCCGGGCGGGCCGACGGCCGGCACGATCGTGGTCGACGGCAAGGTACTGAGTGGCCGCGCCTGCGGCAACAACGGCACCGCATGCTACGTCCTGGCACTCGACGCGAAGACCGGCAAAGAGCTCTGGAAGTTCTATACGGTTGCGCAGGACTCCGATCCGGAAGCGGCGAAGACGTGGGGCGGCGTGCCGCAGGAAAAGCGTGAGGCGAGCCAGTGGGGTCTGCCCGGCGGTTACGACCCGCAGCGCAAGCTGGTGTTCTGGGGCATCTCGAACCCGATGCCGAACACGCGGATGGCCCGTCACAACGGCAATCCCGACGCCGTCTCGTACGACACGCCGTCGGATCTCTACAGCAATTCGACGGTTGCGTTGAATCCGGAAACGGGCAAGCTGGTGTGGTACTACCAGCATCTGCCGGGTGACGACTGGGACGAGGATTACCCGCACGAGCGGACGCTGATCCGGACCGCCGTCAATCCCGACCCGAAATTCGTCAAGTGGATCAATCCCGACATCCGCAAGGGGCAGCAGCGCGACATCTCGCTCTCCGTCGGCGAAGGCGGCGGAATGTGGGCGCTCGATCGGCAGACAGGCCAGTTCCTCTGGGCGACTCCGTTTCCGTTCGATCACCCGAACTTCCTGATCTCGAACATCGATCCGAAGACGGGCCGCGTCTCGATCAACAAGAGCCTGATCTTCACCGGCTACGACCAGCACCACGTGATCTGCTACTGGAACACGCGCAGCTACTGGCCGACCGCGTACAGCCCGCCGCACAACGCCCTGTATGTGCCCTATCTCGAGAACTGCCTCGACATGACGTCGGTGGATCCGAAGAACGGACGCGACAAACGGGGCGGGATCATCGCGCCGGGCGCCAACCATGGACACGTGGCAGGGCCTGATGAAAATCAATGCGTCCACGGGTGAGATGACGCCGCTCTTCAAGGAGCATGCGCCGTCAAACGGTGCGGTGCTCGCAACCGCCGGTGACGTGCTGTTCTGGGGCGACCTCGATCACATGTTCCGCGCCTTCGACGCGGACTCCGGCAAGGTGTTGTGGGAGCAGAAGCTGAACGGACCGGTCCAGAACAGCACGATCACCTACGCGGTGAACGGCAAGCAGTACGTGGCCGTGCTGACCGGGGTCGGTCTGAACACCGCCGGGATCATCGACCAGGCCGGGATCAAGCCGAACCGCACCTACAACGCGGTGTACGTGTTCGGATTGCCTGGCGGCACCACAAACACCAAGTAGGGCGGGCCTTCAGGCCCGCCATGCCGATGTCACTACCGTGGGGCGAGCCTTGTGAGGCTCGCCGCTCTGGCGGACCTGACAAGGTCCGCGCCACAGGTTCCGGAATGCAACGCCGATCTTTTCTGACCCTCAGCGCAGCGCTCCTGTCGCGTCCCGTGTTCGCGCAGGGTGCCGTTCCGCGCGAAGTGATCGACGACCTGGTCACCGGCAACCGCATCCTGGCGAAGCAGGGCGTGCTCGACGGGATGGGGCACATCAGCGCCCGGCATCCGTCACGGCGCAGATCACTTCCTGCTCGCCCGGTCGGTGGCGCCGGCGCTCGTCACGGCAGACGACATCCTCGAGTACGATCTGAGCGCGGAGCCGGTCGACGCGAGGGGGCGGACGTCCTATCGCGAGCGTTTCATTCACAGCGAGATTTACCGCGCCCGTCCTGACGTAACGAGCGTGGTCCACTGTCACACGCCCTCGCTGCTGCCCTTTGCCGATTCGGACGTGCCGCTGCGCGCGATGTATCACATGGCGGCGTTCGTGGCGTTCGGCGTTCCGGTGTTCGACATCCGCAAGGAAGCCGGCATGACGGATCTGCTGGTGGGGGACACGCGACTTGGGCGCGCGCTGGCGAGGACGCTGGACGACAAGTACGCCGTGCTGATGCGTCACCACGGCGCCGTCGTCGTGGCGAACTCGATACCGAACGCTGTGGCGCGGGCCGTGTACCTGGATCAGGATGCGCGCATTCAGGTGCAAACCGCGACGCTCGGGCGGCCGTGCCACCTACGTCGATCCCGCCGAAGCGAAGCTGCGGATCGCGGACCCCAACGAATACAGCCGCGCGTGGGACCTGTGGAAGCGAGAGCTCGAGCGGTGACAGTGGTCCTGATGGGACCGGCCGGCGCCGGTAAGACGACGGTCGGGCAACTGCTCGCGCACGATTTGCGATGGCCGTTTCTCGACGCCGACAGTCTGCATTCTCCCGAGAACGTCGCCCGCATGCATCGCGGCGAAGCGTTGAGCGATGCGGAGCGCGAGCCCTGGCTGCAGCGGGTTCACGACGCCATTCTGGAAATCCTGTCGAGCTCACCTGACGTCGCCGTTGCCTGCTCGGCGCTGAAGCAGCACTACCGGACTGTGCTGGAGGCGGGCGTGCCCGACGTCAGGTGGATCTACCTGCAGGCATCGGCCGCTCTCCTGGTGCACCGGTTGGAGACCCGCACCGGCCACTTCGCCGGACCGGCGATTCTGGCCGGGCAACTTGCCGACCTGGAGCCGCCAACCGACGCGATCGTCGTGCCGGCGGCGCTGCTGCCCGCCGACGCAGTGGCGATGATCCGGTCCGCGATCGGCTCGTAGTACCATCCCCAATCTGCTCGGTACACTGCGGAATTCCGCAGTCTGGACGCTGCTCATGACGCCATACCGCCGTCGTACTCCGGAATGGGTTCCGCGCATCGCGGCCGCATCCCGATACGTCTCCCTGGTTCGCATCGGTCTGACGATGACGCTTGCAGGAGCCGTTCTCTCGTGGGCGGCGGTCGCAGCTGACGATGGCGACCGGCTGCTGACGCTGGACCACTACATCCGCGGCAATAGCGCGGGTCGGGTCCGCGACGTCGATGCTGTACCTGCGGGAGCGGACGAAGGCATCCACCGTCGCCCGCGGCGGGCCACCGCGGTCGCGCGTTGTGCTGTTCGTGCACGGCGCGGGCACGCCGGCCGAAGTCTCGTTCGACGTGCCGTTCCGGGATTACAGCTGGATGGCCTATCTCGCCAACGCGGGCTTCGACGTGTTCTCGGTGGACATGACCGGTTACGGCCGTTCGACGCGACCGCCCGTGATGAACGAGCCGTGCAATATTCCTGCGGCGCGACAACCGGAATTCATTCCGTCGCTGCTGCGAAAGCCATGCGCGCCCACGGCGACACAGCACGCCACGACGATTGCAGGCGATTGGAACGACGTCGGCGCGGCCGTGGACTTCATCCTGTCGCTGCGAGGCGTCCAGCAGGTGGCACTGGTCGCGTGGTCGCTCGGCGGTCCGCGGGCCGGCGGGTATGCCGCGCAACATGCCGACAAGGTCTCGCGCATGGTCCTGCTCGCGCCCGCCTACTCACGGACAGTGGCGGCGGTGGCGCCGGCGACGGTTCCGGCACCAGGCGAGCCCTTCACGATTCAGACGCGATCCGATCTGGCAACGCTGTGGGACTCGCAGGTGGGGTGTGCGGACCAGTACGAACAGGGAACCTTCGACGCGATCTGGAGTGACATGCTGGCGTCGGATCCCGTCGGCGCCACATGGGGGACCGGGTTGAGGCGTGCGCCCAACGTGACGCGATGGGGATGGGTGCAGGCGGACGTCGTGAAGCAGCAGACTCCGCTGCTGATGGTGACCGGCGCGCATGACAAGCAGGTGCCGCCAGAGCGCGTGCGCGAGCTGTACATGGACTACGGGTCGCCGCAAAAAGTGATCGTCGATCTCGCGTGCTCGTCCCACAACGCGATGTGGGAGCGCAATCACCTGCTGCTGTTCAAGGCATCGCTGGAATGGCTCGATAAGGCGACCGTGAATGGCAAATCGTCGGGCGAAATACGATTGGGATATCAGTGAATTCATTCCGCTTGAAACGTCCCGTGGGGCAGGTCCGCGGGCCTGAACGGAGCCGGCCGACCGGTTGGGCCACGGATTGTCTGGCGAAAGGCACTTCGTGGTGAAGGGAAGTGAGGTCAGGCCTGTCGAGCACGGTGTAGACGGGCTGTTCGTCAATCGCTGGTCGCCGCGGGCAATGTCCGGCGACTCGATATCGCAGGAGGAACTGCTGACGCTGTTCGAAGCAGCGCGCTGGGCACCGTCCGCTGGCAATCAGCAGCCGTGGCGCATGCTGTACGCGCATCGCGACACGCCGGCGTGGCGCCTGTATTTCGATCTGCTGAATCCGGGAAACAAGTCCTGGTGTGTCAACGCGGCGGTCCTGGTCGTGTTCATCTCGCGGACGATCAACCAGGACGGCAGCCGGCCGATCAAGACGCATTCGTACGATACCGGCGCCGCCTGGGTCAGTTTCGCGCTCCAGGGGACAATCAGCGGCCTCGTCGTCCACGGCATGCAGGGATTCAACTACGAGCAGGCGCGGGAGGTGTTGCAGATTCCTCCCGAGTACGCGGTGGAAGCCATGGCCGCCGTCGGTCGACCGGGGCGGATGGAGGACCTGTCCGAAAGCCTCCAGGCCCGCGAAAAGCCGAGCGGTCGCCGGCCGCTGACGGAGTCGATCATCGAGGGGACGTTCACGTCATGACCACTCTTCACAAGCGCGTGTCGATTGCCGTCAGCCTCGTCGCGGTACTCGTGGTCGGTGTGGCGGTGTCGGCGCAGCGGTCGGCCTCGGCGATGGTCGCGGCGGCCACGGCCTTCCTCGACTCGCTCACGCCCGAGCAACGCCAGCTCGTGATGTTCCCGATCGATTCCAGCGAGCGCACCCACTGGAATTTCATCCCGGACGAAGCGTTTCCGCGCAATGGAATCCAGATGAAGGCGTTGACGCCGGCACAGCGGAAGCTGGTGCACGCCCTCCTGCAGACCGGCCTCAGCCAGCGCGGTTACATGACTTACAACGCGATCATGGAGCTCGAGACCGTGCTCAAGGCGGTCGAGGAGGCCGAGCGGGCTGGACGACGAAACGGAGCGGCAGCGTCCGCAACGGGCGGTGCCGGCGGCGGGCAGAACGCGGCGGCGGCGCCGCAGTTCACTCGGGATCCGCTGCATTACCACGTCTCGATCTTCGGGACGCCCGGGCCAGACACGGTATGGGGATGGCGCCTGGAGGGCCATCATGTGTCGCTGAACTACACCGTGGCGCGCGGCCGTCTCGTGCGCGCGGCGCCGACGTTCGTTGGGACCAACCCCGCCGAGGTCAGGGATGGGAAGCAGAAGGGCCTCCGGATTCTCGGTGAGCAGGAAGACGCGGCACGGGCGTTCCTGAAGTCGCTGACGCCCGAGCAGCAGAAGGCCGCGATCATCAACACCGCTGCGCCGGGCGATATCGTCACCGGCAACAAGGTGAAGATCGACCCGCTGGACCCCGCCGGCATCCAGACGAAGACGCTGGAGGCGGAGAAGCGTTTGCAGTTGATCGACGTGGTCAAGACGTTCGCCGGACTGATGCCCGACGAGGTTGCGGCAGAGCGTCTTGGCCGCATCTACAGCGCCGGAGTGGACAACGTCTGGTTCGCCTGGGCGGGCGGCGTCGAGCGTGGCGAGAAACATTACTTCCGCATTCAGGGGCCGACCTTCCTGATCGAATTCGACAATACGCAGAACGACGGCAACCATGTCCACTCGGTCTGGCGCGACTACAGCGGCGACTTCGGCGCCGACCTCCTCCGGGAGCACATCGCGGCGGAGCACAACACCAAAACGAACTGAGAGATCGACGCTCGCGGGTGCAAGGACCGACATCGTGGGTGCGAGGCTCGATGCTCGTGGGTGCGAGCCTCGATGAGTGTCGGTGCGAGGCACGATGCGCGCCGGTGCGATGGCGGGTGCGGTCGGTGCGAGGTGCGATACTCGTTGGTGCGAGGCAGCGGCTCCGGCATCCTGCTAGACTTGGCCCGTGTTCCGGCTCCGGTCGCGGTGGGTCATCACGCTTGCGGGCATCGTCGGCCTGGCGATTGCGGTGCAGGTCGAAGCCCAGTTCCGCCAGCGCGGCTTCGGATTCGCCACCAAGGCTCGGCCGCAGGATTTCGACGGACTCTGGCACTTCTGCCGCGTCGCGTTCGGCAGCGATCCACGCGGTGACAGCGGCGGCAACTGGAGCGTGGACTACCCGCGCGCTGACATCAACCTGTCGATCCGACTGTCCGAGCTGACCAAGACCCCGGTCAGCCGCGACGTCGGCGGAGAGCCGCGTCCCCTGCTGGTCCAGTTCACCGATCCCGAGATGTTCGACTGTCCGTTCATCATGATGACGGAAGTCGGGTCGGCGTCGATCAGCACTGTGGAAGCGGCGCATCTTCGCGACTACCTGCTCAAGGGCGGCTTCCTGTGGGCGGACGACTTCTGGGGTGCGTATGCGTGGGACTGGTGGGCCGCCCAGATGGCCAAGGTGCTGCCGCCGTCGGACTATCCGTGGATCGATCTGCCACTCGAGCACCCGCTGTTCCACACGCAGTTCGAGGTCACGCGGGTCCCGCAGATTTCGTCAATCAACTTCTGGGCGGGCAGCGGCGGCAACACCTCGGAACGCGGCCAGGACAGTGCGACCGTGCATACCCGGGCCATCTTCGACAGCCACGGCCGCATCATGGTGCTGGCCACGCACAACACCGACTTCGGTGACTCCTTCGAGCGCGAAGGCGACGACCCGACCTACTTCTACAACTTCTCGGTCCCCGGATATTCGTTCGGCATCAACGCACTGCTCTATTCGCTGACGCACTGAGGGCGAGGACGCGTCCCGGGGTGCGAGGACGATTCCCGAGGGTGCGAGGGGGATCCCGTTGGTGCGAGGACGGTTCCCCGAGGGTGCGAGGGGGATTCTCGCTGGTGCGAGGATGAGTCCCGTTGGTGCGAGCGGGATTTCTGCTGGTGCGAGGATGAGTCCCGTTGGTGCGAGCGGGATTTCCGAGGGTGCGAGCGCGTGATTCGCGCTGGTGCGAGGGGATTTCCGAGGGTGCGACGGCGATTCCTGTCGGTGGTGGCCTGGTGGCGGCGCCTGGACGCACGTCATTCCGTTCTTCGCCTTTCCCCCCGACGTCTGCCGCGGGTCTACACGACCTGCGCGCTCGAGTGTGCATGCGCAGCTGCGGAAGATCATCAAGACGGCGAAGATGTCGCGACCGACGAGGTGGCGACCAAGCTGCGGCAGCTCGCCGTGCGAAACATCACCAGTGGGATCGTGGGGCGAACTACCGGGAAGGCCTGCGATGGCGCAGGTTTGCGCTCCTACGAGAACCGCGATTCTGAATCCTGCCGATGCGATCCGATTTCCGTCGACACTAATAAAAAGCATCGAGCCCGGCCCGGGGAGCATCCACCCTCGCACGGACCATCCAGCCCGCACCCGCGAGCATCGCGCCAAGCACCAACACCGCGTGCCTCGCACCACATCGCCCTCGCACCCGCGAGCATCGCCTCGCACCCGCGCGCATCGCCCTCGCACCCGCGCGCATCGCCCTCGCACCCGCGCGCATCGCGCCTCGCACCCGCGCGCATCGCCCCTCGCACCCGCGCGCATCGCCCCTCGCACCCGCGCGCATCGCCCCTCGCACCCGCGCGCATCGCCCTCGCACCCGCGCGCATCGCCCCTCGCACCCGCGCGCATCGCCCTCGCACCCGCGAGCATCGACCCTCGCACCGCGTCATTCACGGCTCCAGCGCAGCCAGCACCTCATCGACGTGCCCGTCCACTTTCACGTTGTCCCAGCGTCGCTGCACCTTGCCGTCCGCGCCAATCAGGTACGTCGTGCGGACGATGCCGAAGTACTTGCGGCCGTAGCGTGATTTTTCCTGCCACACGCCATATTTCTCGGCAATCGCGTGGTCGGCGTCCGCCAGGAGCGGAAACGTCAGCCCGTGCTTGGCCGCGAACTTCGCCTTGCTGTTCTCGTCGAGGATGCTGATGCCGAATACCGCCGCCTGGCGTGGCGTGAAGTCCGGCAGCTTCGACTGGAAGTCGCACGATTCCGCGGTGCAGCCTGGCGTGTCGTCCTTGGGATAGAAGTAGAGAATGACGGGACGGCCGGCGTAGTCCGACAGGCGGTGCGTCTGGCCGTTCTGATCCTTCAACGTGAATACGGGAGCTTTCTTGCCGGGATCGATAAGTGCCATGTCGCGATTATCATCCGATCGCGAGTGACCGCGACCATGACCAGATGACCGGACGCGCCGCCGTTGTGGCGGCTGACGGACGCTACACGTACGACGAACTCGAGGCGGCATCGCGCCGCGTCGCCGGCTCGCTGCTTGGTGGGGACGGCGACCTTCAGCAGGCGCGCGTCGCGTTCTTCGTGCCGCCGTCGTTTGCCCACGTGGCCGCCCAACGCGGCATCTGGCGCGCCGGCGGGGTGGCCGTTCCGCTGGCGATCTCACATCCTCCCGCCGAACTCGACTACGTCATTCGGGACTGTGCGGCCAGTATGGTCATCGTCACGGGCGAGCATCGCGCGGTACTGGCACCGCTCGCTGCCGCCGCCGGTGCGCGGCTGCTGACGATCGAGGAGGCGCTGGCTCATGCCATGCCGGATCTCCTGCCGCACGTCGGGGCCCCGCGCCGCGCGATGATCATCTACACGAGCGGGACCACTGGCCGTCCCAAGGGCGTGGTCAGCACGCACGCGGTCATCGGCGCCCAGATTTCGTCGCTTGTCAGCGCGTGGGCATGGAGCCCGCTGGATCGGCTGCTTCTGTGCCTCCCCCTACATCACGTCCACGGTGTCATCAACGGCCTCGGCTGTGCGCTCGCGGTTCGGGCCACCTGCGAAATTCTTCCCGCGTTCGACGCCACCGCCGTATGGAATCGCCTCGCTTCGGGTGAGGTGACCGTCTTCACGGCTGTCCCCACGATCTACACGCGATTGATCGCCTCGTGGGACGCGTCGCCGCCGGACGTGCAGCAGGCTCGATCGGCCGGCGCCCGACGTCTCCGCCTGATGATGTCCGGTTCGGCCGCGCTGCCGGTCCATGTACTGCACCGGTGGCGCGAGATCACCGGCCACACACTGCTCGAACGCTACGGCATGTCCGAGACCGGAATGACGCTGTCGAATCCGCTCGATGGTGACCGCCGACCGGGCTCCGTCGGGAGCCCGCTGCCCGGTGTGGAGGTCCGGTTGGTCGACGACGAGGGCAACACGGTTGATGACGGAATGCCCGGCGAGCTCGAAGTGCGCGGACCGTCGGTGTTCGTCGAATACTGGCAGCGGCCGGACGAGACCAGCGCCGCATTCCGTGATGGATGGTTTCGTACCGGCGACGTTGCTGTCTTGGAAGACGGCTGTTATCGCCTGCTCGGACGTACCAGCGTCGACATCGTCAAGACCGGCGGATTCAAGGTATCGGCGCTCGAGATCGAAGAGGTGCTGCGGGCTCACCCCGATATCACCGACTGCGCCGTGGTCGGTGTCGCCGACGACGAATGGGGAGAGCGAGTGTCTGCGGCCGTCGAGCTGAAGACCGGATCGACCCTATCGCTCGAGGCTCTGCAGGACTGGGTGCGGCCGCAACTAGCCCCATACAAGATTCCTCGCGCGCTCACCACCGTCACCGCGCTGCCCCGCAACGCCATGGGCAAAGTCGTGAAACCTGAAGTTGCCGCGCTGTTCAAATCGGGCTAACCTCCGCAGATGACCACGCCGGGGCGCCGGACCGTCGGCCTTGTGCTCGTGCTCGCGGCGATGCTGACCTTGACCGGCGTCGCGTTCGCGCAGCGCGGATTCGGCGGGTTCCGTGGCTTCCGGGAGGGCGGTTTCCCCTACATTGCCGCCCCCGAACAGATGCCGGACGCCTCGTTCGTCGTCTGCCGCCTCGCGTATCGTCAGATTCGGCGCGAGGAATCGGGTATCGGCTGGCAGACGGACTACCCGTACGCCGAGATCAACCTCACGACCAGGTTGTCGGAACTGACCAAGACCCGCGTCAGCCGGAACGAGAACGATGAGCCGCGGCACTACGCGGTGCAGCCGCTCGACAAGGCGCTGTTCAACTGCCCGCTGCTCGTCGCGTCGGATGCGGGAACGCTCGGCTTCACGGACGCGGAGGCGGACCGCCTGCGCGAGTACTTCATGAAGGGCGGCTTCCTGTGGGCCGATGACTTCTGGGGTGAGTTGGCGTGGGAATCGTTTTCCCGCGAAATCGGCAAGGTGCTGCCGCCCTCCGAGTTCCCGATCGAGGACATCGATATCGCCGACCCGATGCTGCACGAGCAGTTCGAGCTGACGCATATCCCGCAGATCACCAACATCCAGTTCTGGCGTCGCAGCGGCGGCCGGGAGACGTCGGAACGGGGGGAGGAGACCCGCACCCCGCACCTCCGCGTGATCCGCGATGGTCGCGGTCGCGTGATCGTCGTAGCCACGCACAACACCGACGTCGCCGACTCGTGGGAGCGCGAAGGCGAAGACCCTGAATTCTTCTACCAGTTCTCCCCCGACGGGTACGCGCTCGGCATCGACGTGCTGCTGTACGCCATGACGCACTAGGGTTTGGGATTTGCCAACTGCCAACTCCCAACTCCCCAACTCCCGAAGCCCGGAGCCTGAGGCCGGACCCCGGACCTGCCCCGCAGCCTGGAGCCACATCACCGCGCGCTCACCACGCCAACCACTGGGCGATGGTCGGAGCCGTAGTAGTCGCGCAGCGACCAACGGTCGAACCGCCAGCCATCGGGTAAATCGAAAAACAGGTGATCGAGCACGAGCCGATCGCGGACGGTCGGCTGCAAGCGACTGGTCGGGGTGTCTGGAAAGCGTTCCATGAAGGCCTTCAATGCCGGCTCCTCCGGGCCGAGCCAGGTGTTTAGATCGCCTCCGGCGATCCCGTATCCGTTGGGCAGCGTTGCCATCAGCGCGCGTGCCTGCCGGCCTCGTGGCCCGTCGCTGAACAGCAATCCGCGACGGAGGCTGACTCGATTTTCGAGATGAACATTCGTGACGAGCAGTTCCTGGCCCGCAACCACGATCGAGGCGATGATGGCGCCGCGCCGCATCCGCTCCCGCGGGAGTTCGAACAGCCGCACATTCGAGAGCGGCAGGGTGGAAATGATCGCGTTGCCGACCATCACTCCGTGGCGCAGACGAAGCGGCTGGAACACGAACGACAGGTGGCGATCCCGCGCGATCGCTCCCGGATCGTGAGGACCCGAGTTGGTCGCTTCCTGGAGCAGCAACATGTAGTCACGAGGGATCGCGTGCGTCAACCGACCCGTCGCCAGTTCCTCGACCACATGGGGCAGGTCTCCCGCGCCGATGTGCATGTTCCAGGTAACCAGGGCGAGATCGATCGGGGCTGGCGGCGTGGTGACGGGAGGCGGTGTGGTGGCGCAGCCTGCCGCGGTCAGCGTAAGGACGATGACCAGCAGCGCGCGGAGGACGGCTATCGCTTCCAGAGCAGATACGCCGGAACGCCCGCGAGGATGATCGCCAGCCCGGGCCACGTGGTCGCCGTCTGATAGGTGAAGAGAATGACGAGGATAACGGCGGCGCCCACGATATACAGGGCTGGCACCACCGGATAACCGATCGCACGGTAGGGCCGATCGAGGTTCGGCATCTTCACGCGCAGTCTGAACAGCCCCGCGATCGTCAGGATGTAGAAGATCAGCGCTGCCGAGATCACGTAGGTGAGCAGGTCGCCGTAGAGGTTGCCGTAGGCACCGGTCCTGACGTTGAACGTGCGGGGCAGGATGAGCACGGCGGCCCACACTCCCTGAAAGAGTAGACCCCACGCCGGAACCTTGTGTTCATTCAGCGTTCCCGCGCGGGCGAAGAAGACGCCGTCGCGCGCCATGGCGTAGTAGGCTCGCGCCCCAGCCAGGATGAGGCCATTGTTGCACCCGAACGTCGAGACCATGATCGCGATCGCCATGATCATCGCGCCGAATCCGGGGAAGATGGCTTCGAGCGTGGCTGTGGAGACGCGATCCGCTGGTGCATGCTGGATCGCCTCGAAGGGAAGCGTGACCAGGTAGGCGACGTTCGCCAGCAGATACAGGGAGATGACGATGCCAGTTCCGATCGCGAGGGCGAGCGGAATGTTCCGGCGCGGGTCTTTGACTTCGCCAGCGGTGAACGTGATGTTGTTCCAGGCGTCCGCGGAGAACAGCGATCCCACCTGAGCCACGCAGAGGGCGACGAGCAAGCCAAAGCCGGTGGCGACGTCGACGCCCGGTGCGACCGGCGTCACCCCGCGTGGCGTCCATAAGTCACCGAAGTTGGATCCGACAGCTCCCTCGTTCCACCCGAATAGCAGCCCGACGACGATCAGCGCGAGCAGCGCGCCGGTCTTCGCCGTCGTGAACGTGTTCTGGATGATCTTGCCCCATTCAAGGCCCCGTGTGTTCGTCCACGTCAGCAGCGCGACAAGGGCGACGGCGAGCAGTTGCACGGTCGAGAGAGAAACCGCGTAGCCCGGCGTCAGGTGCAGCGGGCGGATGATGTAGTGGTCTTCGGCGAACCAGGGAAACAGATAACCCGTGTAGCGGGCGAAGCCGACGGCGACGGCGGCGATTGTTCCCGTCTGAATCACCATGAACAGCGTCCAACCGTACAGAAATCCCCACAGCGACGAGAACGCTTCGCGGATGTAAACGTATTGGCCGCCGGCCCGCGGCATCATGGCCGCCAGCTCGCCATACGACAGCGCGGCGGCGAGGGTCAGCACGCCGGCGATGAGCCATGCCACCAGCAGCCAGCCTGGACTGCCGGTCTGCCGGCCCATTTCGGCCGAGACCAGGAAGATGCCCGACCCGATCATCGATCCGACGACGACCATCGTCGACGCGTAGAGGCCGAGCCCGCGGGTGAACTCGGTGTCGAGCTCGGTGGCGCGACGATGATCGACGGCGGTGGTCTCGGTCATGGGGCCTCAATCAGACAATGCAAAATGCAAAATTCAAAATGCGAAATTGGGGAGCAACGGAGGCTTGCGCATGATCGCGCGGCTGACTGAAAAGATTCTGTGCGCTGTTACTGACGCGCTTGCATTTTTGACTTTTGACTTTTCGACTTTTCACTTCTCACTTTTCACTTTTCACTTCTCAATAAAAGGGATCGTCTGCGGCCCCTGCGGGAGGACGCACAGCGTCGCGGCGGGTCCGGCGCGACGGAGGGCGTCACGAACCGCCTGCTCAACGTCCGCGATCGGCTCGACGTGAGCGGCGCGCAACGCAGCGTCGCTGAGTCCGCTCGCCCTGACGAGCACCTGCGCCTTCAGTTGAATCAGCGCCTGGATTTGCACCTGCCATTGATCCGGCCGCGAATAGCCCGGCATATTGATCATGGCGATGAGCGATTCCGGATCCGGCTGCGACGCCAGGATCTCGCCGTAGCTGCCGTGATCGGGTAACCCGTCGCGGCACTCGGCGGCGCACACGATGGTGCCACCCCGCTTCACGATCTTCGCGGCCGCCGACATGCCTTTGACTGCCTGATACAGGTTCTGGTCGAGCGGGTAGCCCGAATTCGTGGTCAGCACCACATCGAACGGCTCCGGGACGGCGCGCATGGCCGTCTCCCTGGCGTGTGCGCAGGCGCGTCGATGCTCCGACAGGATCTCGCCGGCAAACGCCGCCGTAATCTGCTGATCCCGATTCAGCGTGACATCGACGGCGAAATCCACCGGCACCATGCGGGCGATCTCCCTCACGTCATCGTGAATCGGGTTTCCTTCAGTGATGCCCCAGGTGGCATTCGGGTGGCCGATCCGGCGGGCATCGTGAAGGGTCATGACGGTGTCGAGGGCCGCCAACCCGGGTGCGACCATCTTGGGGCCGCCGCTGAAGCCGGCAAAGAAGTGGGGCTCGACGAACCCGGTGGTGATGCGTACGTCGGCGGCGAGCCATTGCCGGTTCAGCCTGACTTCGACCCCTGTGGTCGTGCGTCCCACGTACTGGACGGACGCGTCGTCGCGGCTGTTGTGGTTGATGACCTTGCAGTCGCGGACGATCTCCGCCCCGAGCATCCGTTCGAGCTCGGCGGGCGTGTTGGCGCGATGCGTCCCGGTGGCAATCAGGATGGTGACATCCTGGCGCCGCACATCGGGCAGTTCGGCGAAGATAGCGTCGAGCATTTCCCGCCGCGGCTGCGCGCGGGTGATGTCGCAGACGGAAATCGCGACGCGCTGATTGCGCTTGACGATCGAAGGAAGCGTCCGGCTCTCGAACGGCGCGCGCATCGCGGCCAGCAGCGTCTCCCGAGGATCCGGGGCGGGCGCACGGTAGACCGGTTCGATTACAGTAACGTCGTCGTCAGGGAGTTCGACCTCGAGGCCGCTGGTTCCGTAATCGAGCTTGAGCCGCATCAGGGTTGGTCCGGTCCGTATCGCGCGAAGCGCTACGTCGCGCCTGTCCGCCGACGCCCACAGGGCGATGGCGGGAGTGTAGCATCGCAGGAGACATGCACGAGTCCGTCCTCGCCGAAATGCGGCGCATCTGCGGCACCGAAGCCGTTCTGCACGAACCGCTGCAGCTGATCACCTATGAGTGCGATGCGCTTCCGCATCTGCGCGCGAGCCCGGCGGCCGTCGTGCTGCCGCAATCCGCCGAGCAGGTCCAGTCGATTGTTCAACTCTGCGGCCGCGAAGGCATTCCCTTCGTCGCGCGTGGCCATGGCACCGGGTTGTCAGGTGGCGCGCTGCCGGTGGCCGGTGGCATCGTCATCAGCCTGGCCCGTCTCAATCGGGTCCTTTCGGTAGACATCCCGAACCGCCGCGTCGTCGTCGAACCGGGCGTGACGAACCTCGAAATCACACGCCAGGTGGCACCATTTGGCTACTACTACGCCCCGGACCCCTCCAGTCAGCAGGTCTGTTCGATCGGCGGGAACGTCGCCGAGAACTCGGGCGGTGCCCACTGCCTGAAGTACGGCTTCACCACGCACCATGTGCTGGAAGTCGAAGCGGTCATGCCTGACGGTGCGCTGGTGCACATTGGCAACAGCCTCCCTGACGCGCCCGGTCCCGATCTGCTCGGTCTGGTGATCGGGTCCGAAGGAACCCTCGCGGTCGTCACGAAAGTGACGGTGCGGATTCTACGAAAGCCAGAGGCGGTGCAGACATTGTTGGCGGCTTTCGACAGCATCGGCGCCGGCGGCCAGGCTGTTTCCGCCATCATCGGCGCCGGGATCATTCCCGGTGCGGTCGAGATGATGGACAGGCTGGCCATTCAGGCCGCTGAAGCCGCAGTGCATCCGGGTTTCCCGCCTGCCGACACGATCTTGATCGTCGAGCTCGATGGTCCAGCATCCGAAGTGCAGGAGATGTTCAAGACCGTCGAAGACATCTGCCGCGGCGCGGGGGCGACCACCGTCGAGATCGCGCAGAGCGACGAACATCGGATGCGAATCTGGAAAGGGCGCAAGGCGGCGTTTGCCGCGATGGGCCGGATCTCGGCGAACTATTACGTGCAGGACGGCGTCGTGCCGCGGACCCGCCTGCCCGAGGTGCTCGAGCGTATCCGTGCGCTGGAGGAACGGTCCGGCCTGCGCATCGGCAACGTGTTCCATGCCGGCGATGGCAACCTGCACCCGTTGATCTGCTACGACGAAAACATTCCCGGTCAGTCGGATCTCGCGGCCGAGGTCGCTGGAGAGATCCTGACGTATTGCGTCGAGGCTGGCGGGTCCATCACGGGCGAGCACGGCGTCGGCGCCGACAAGCGCGATTACATGCCGCGGATGTTCTCTCAAGTCGATCTCGACGTGATGCAGGTCGTTCGCGACGCGATCGATCCGAAACGCCTGTGCAACCCTGGCAAGGTGCTGCCGACACCACGGCTGTGCGGGGAGGTGCCGGGACCGTACCGGGCACACCCGGTCGAGCGCGCCGGCCTGGGCGAGCGGTTCTGATGATCGTTGACGGCATCCACTCGGCGACAGTCGTAAAGCCCGACGACGTCGCCGAACTGGCTTCGGCCCTGTCGGCCGCGAACAGGGCGCGTCATTCCGTCGTTCTGACCGGCGGTGGGTCGAAGCTGTCGTGGGGACGGACCCCAGGGCGTGTAGACCTGGTCGCTGTCGACCGGGCGCCTCAACCGAATGGTCGCCCATCGCTACGGTGACCTCACGGCGACGATCGAATCTGGTGCCGCGCTCGCCGACGTGAACCGACAGCTCGCGAGGCACGGACAATGGCTGCCGGTCGACAGCGCGTTTCCCGAAGCGACGATCGGCGGTATCGTCGCGACCAACGATTCAGGCCCGCTGCGGCATCGGTTCGGCACCCCGCGCGATCTTTTGATCGGCGTCACGCTGGTGCTGGCCGACGGACGGATCGTCAAAGCCGGTGGAACCGTCGTCAAGAACGTCGCCGGATACGATCTGGGCCGTCTGGTCAGCGGCTCGTTTGGCAGCCTGGCTGCGATTGGGACAGCGACGTTCAAGCTGTCACCGTTGGCGGCAGCGTCGGGAACCGTCGGTGTCCTCTACCGCGAGCGGGCCGCGATCGCCCGCGACGCCCAGCTCCTCGCATCGAATCAGTTCGACTTCGCGGCGCTCGACGTCCAGCTGACGCCCGGGACGGGAGGCCCCGAATACCGGCTCCTGGCGCGTGTCGCCTCGAGTCCGGCCGCGACGGAGGCGCAACTTGCCGCTGTTCAGCGCCTTGTGTCCGGCGATTCACATCTCATATCCGGACCGGCGGAACACGACCTCTGGCGCGACCAGGTGAGGGCTCCCTGGATGGAGGCCAGCATGACGATACGAATGGCCTGGCTGCCCGATTCTCTTGCGGACGTGCTGACCCTGCTCGAGCGCGTCGGGCAGGAGACCGGAGCCGCGGTGACATTCACCGGTCGCGCCGCGGTTGGCGCCGGTCTGGTGCGTATTGATGGCACAGACGACGCCGCGGTGACCTTCGTTGACCGGCTTCGTGACGATGACGCCGTCGCCAATGTCGTCGTGCTGCGGGCTTCGCCGGCGGTGAAGACGCGAGTGGATGTCTGGGGTGCTCCCGGCGACTCAGTGCCGGTGATGCAGGCGATCAAGACCGCGCTCGATCCCGCTGGCATTCTGAACGCCGGGCGTGGGCCAGTGTGATGCTCTCCGTGTCTCGTGCCTTCGTGGTTACGCAGGTGACAGGTGAACGGCGTGAGTAGCGACTCTCCCAATCCCGCATTGATCAAGCAGTGCGTCCACTGCGGTTTCTGTCTGCCGACGTGCCCGACTTACGTCCTGTGGGGCGAAGAGATGGATTCGCCACGGGGGCGGATCTACCTGATGAAGGCCGGCATCGAAGGACGCGTGCCGATCGACGACAAGTACGTCCGCCATTTCGACGCCTGTCTCGGTTGCGTGAGTTGCGTGACCGCCTGTCCGTCCGGTGTGCAGTACGGATCGCTCATCGAGCAGACGCGGGCGCAGATCGAGGACAAATATGCCCGGCCGCCGCTCGATCGATTCTTCAGGACGGCACTCCTGTCGATCATCCCGTATCCGCGTCGGATGCGCGTCGCACTGCTGCCCCTGCTGCTGTTCGGCGGCGTCATCCGCCGGGTAGCAGGCCTGAATCGGGGTCCGAGGGCATTCAAAGAGGATTCGTTCAGCCGTCCTTCGGAGCGCGAGCACTCCGACGTGCAGGGCGGCCATTACACGCCCGGGATCGTGCCGCGCGAGTCCGGTGACTCGTTTCTGAATCGGCTGAGGGCGGCGATGACACTGTCGCCGCCGGTCACCTGGAGGGGGCTGTTCGCGCAGACTCCCGAACATACGCCCGCTGCGGGCGCGGAGCGCCTGAAGGTGGCGGTGCTCACCGGGTGTGTTCAGCGCATCTCGTTTGCGAACGTGAACGAGGCGACCGTGCGCGTCCTGTCTGCCGAAGGATGCAGCGTCTCGGCTCCGGCGTCCCAGGGCTGCTGCGGCGCTCTCGCGCTCCACGCCGGCTATGCCGAACAGGCGCGCGAACTGGCCAGGTACAACATCCAGGTATTCGAGTCCTCAGGGGTCGATCGCATCGTCGTGAATGCGGCGGGTTGTGGCTCGGCGATGAAGGAATACGGGCAACTGTTCGCCGGTGATTCGCACTGGGCCTCACGAGCGGCGGCGTTCAGCGCGAAGGTCCGTGACGTGTCGGAGGTTCTCGCGGAACTGGGTGAGCAGCGCGCGGCCCGTCATCCGATCGCCGCGCGGGTCGTCTATCACGATGCCTGTCACCTGGCACACGGCCAGGGCATCCGGACGCAGCCGCGCGCCCTTCTCCAGGCGATTCCCGGCATCGAGGTCGTCACGCCCGCGGAGCCGGAGATCTGCTGCGGAAGTGCCGGGATCTATAACCTGGTGCAACCCGAACCGGCAGCCCAACTCGGTGCCCGCAAAGCGCAGAACATCGCCGCGCTCGCCCCCGACCTGATCGCCACGGCCAATCCGGGGTGCACCCTCCAGATTGCAGCAGCCGCCCGCAACTTCGGGTATAACTGGCCGATCTTCCACCCCATCCAGTTGATCGATGCCTCCATTCGAGGAGTCGATCCAAGGCGGGATAACTAGGTCGTTCGAGTCGTTCCCACGTTCGAACGACGAACGATTCGAACGACTCGAACGATTCGAACGGCTCGAACGACAAGGAGACACGTTCAGTGTGGCAGCACAACTACGAACCCATTGAGGGAAGTCTGGGGATGTCGACCCTGGTGGCGGCGATCCCGATCATCGTGCTGTTCATCATGCTGGGGGCGCTGCGGAAGCCGGCGTGGGTGTCCGCGGTTGCGGCGCTGGTCTCCGCGCTCGTCGTCGCGCTGGTCTTCTATGGGATGCCGGCGCAACTGGCACTGATCTCCACGATCTACGGTGCGGCCTACGGCATGTTTCCGATCGCGTGGATCGTGTTCGCGTCGATCATGCTGTACCGGATTGCTGTCGACACCGGAAAGTTCGAAATCATCAAGGACTCGGTCGGCGGGCTGACCGACGACCGCAGACTGCAGGCGATGTTCATCGCCTTTTCCTTTGGCGCCTTCATCGAAGGCGCGGCCGGCTTCGGCGCTCCGGTCGCGGTATCCGGTGCGATGCTGGCCGGCCTCGGCTTTTCGCCGTTCTACGCTGCCGGTATCTGTCTGCTCGCGAACACGGCACCGGTCGCGTTCGGATCGATCGGCATCCCTGTCGTCACGCTGGCGAACGTGACCGGGCTGCCGCTGCTGCCGGTCAGCGCAATGGTCGGGAGGCTGTGCGCGATGATTTCCGTCATCATCCCCGGCTACCTGGTCGTCGTGATGACCGGGTGGAAAAAGGCGGTCGAGGTTCTGCCGGCAATCATCGCCTGCGGCGTGTCGTTCGCCGGCATGCAGTTCTACGTCTCCAACTACATAGGACCCGAGCTCACCGACATCATGAGCTCGCTGACCTGCATCATCGTGATGGTCGCCGTCCTGAAGTTCTGGAAGCCGGCGAATATCGTCCGGCTCGAAGGCGATCAGCCGGCATCGATCGCCATGTCGAAGCACACGATTGGCGAGATCTTCCTTGCATGGTCCCCATATCTGTTCCTGGTGCTGTTCGTGCTCGCCTGGGGCGACCCGGACATCAAATTCCGCCTCAATCATTGGGCCGATCAGTGGATTCCAGCCTCGTGGCCGACGCTGCCCGAGAACCCCCGTCAGGCGCTTCGGCTGATGGTGCCGGGCCTTCACAACCAGATCACTCAGATGCCGCCGCTGGTCGCAAAGCCGACGCCCTACGCGGCGCCCTTCGAGTTGAACTGGCTGACTGCGTCCGGCAGCGCCTGCTTCCTCGCCATCGTTGCTACTGCTCTGGTCCTGCGGGTCCGGCCGGCGCGCGTCGCAAATGCATATATCGAGACGTTCAAGCAACTCAAATTCGCGCTGCTGACGATTGCGTCGATGCTCGGTCTCGCCTACCTGATGAACTACTCAGGGATGACGACCACCCTCGGTCTGGCCCTGGCCGGGACCGGCAAGGCGTTCCCGTTCTTCAGCGCCACCGTCGGCTGGCTCGGTGTGTTCCTGACGGGCAGCGACACGTCCGCCAACGCACTGTTCGGCAACCTGCAGGTGGTCACCGCCAATGCCCTGGGCCTGAACCCGATTCTCACCGCCTCGGTGAATTCCGCGGCTGGTGTCATGGGAAAGATGATTTCGGTGCAGAGCATCGCGGTAGCCGTCGCTGCGACCGGCATGTCGCGAGACGATGAGAGCCGGCTGTTCCGGTTCACGATCAAGCACAGCATCCTCCTGATGCTGGCCATGGCGATGATCTCGCTGATGTATGCCTATGTCTTCCCTGGCGCCGTCCCTGTGGTGCCGCCGAAGTAGGACATCCAATCGACGATTGACCGATTTGAATATTGACCCAATTGACCGGGAAATTGGTGCCGGTCTCTCGAATTCACCAGTCTGAAGATTGGTCGATCGTCGATTCGAGCGTCTTCATGCGTAGACAGTATTAATCGCGTGGAATAAATTAAGTCGTCATGCAGTCATCTTCGGGCGACCCTGCTCGTCGCCGTTTTCTGTCGCGAATCATTACAACCATTCACGCGGCGATTGCCGCTTCTCTCGGCGTCGTGCTCGGTGGGACGGTCCTCTCGCCCCTTTTTGGCAAGCAGGAAGAGAATTGGCTGCCCGCCGGCACTCTCACGAATCTCCCCGAGCACGATCCGCTTCCCGTGACGCTTCGCGTCGCCCGGGAGGACGGCTACAACCAGATCATCGAGCGCCGTTCGATCTTCCTCGTTCGGACCGGCGAATCGGATGTGCTTGCCATCGATTCAACCTGCACGCACCTCGGTTGCCGCGTCAGTTGGGACGTGGACGAGCAGTTGATCAAGTGCCCCTGCCACGGCGGCGTCTATGACCGCACGGGCGCGGTCAAGTCCGGTCCGCCGCCGGCTCCGCTGGCCCGCCTGACGACGAAGGTCGAGGGCGATCAGATCCTGGTGCAGGTCTGATGAGCTGGCTGAGCGGCATCGTCGACTGGCTCGATTCGCGTACCGGCATCCGCACGGCCCGGAAACACCTCCTGGACGAGCCGATCCCGCCCGGCGTGGGCTGGTGGTTCGTCACCGGCAGCGTGCTGATCCTGCTGCTGTCGGTACAGCTCGTGACCGGCGTTTTCCTGACGATGTACTACGTGCCGTCGCCGGAGTCGGCGTACGACAGCGTGCGGTTCATCATGGAGCGCGTCACGTTCGGACGCGTTCTGCGCGGCCTCCATTTCTTCGGCGCCAGCTTCATCGTCATCGCCGCGGTGATCCACATGCTGCGCGTGGTCGCGCTTGGCTCCTACAAGAAGCCGCGCGAGGTCACCTGGCTGACCGGGGTGGTCCTCCTGCTGGTCATCCTCGGTTTCGCGCTGAGCGGGTATCTGCTGCCGTGGGATCAGAAGGCGTACTGGGCGACGACCGTTTCGATCAACATCGCGAAAAGCGGGCCGATGGGCAAGTGGGTCTCGGGCCTGATGATGGGCGGGACCACGCTGGGATCGCTGACCCTGCTTCGCTGGTACACGGCGCACGTGTTCCTGCTGCCGGGTGCGCTGATCACCTTCGTCATCGCGCACCTGTACCTGATGCGCCGGCACGGGATTTCGGGCGCGCTGAAGCCGGTCGCGGGCGAGCCGAAACCGTTCTACCCGTACCACGCGTTGAAGGACACGGTGGTCTGCGCGGCCGTATTTGCCGTGCTGATTACGTTTGCGGTGGTTTTCCGTCCACCCCTGGACGCGGTCGCCGATCCGACCGATTCGACCTACGTTCCGCGACCGGAGTGGTACTTCCTCAGCCTGTTCCAGATGCTGAAGTACTTCCCCGGACCGCTCGAACCGGTGGCGACGATGGTCATTCCCGGCCTGGTGGTCGGACTGTTGTTGCTGCTGCCGTTCCTGGACTCTCACCCGGACCGGCACCCGTTCACACGTCCTCTGGTGACGGGCGGGTTTGCGGTAATCGGAACGGCCATCGTGGTCCTGACCTACCTCGGCTATAAGGACACACCCGCGCATGCCGATCCGTCGCGATGGACGCCGATGGCGATTGCGGGACACGAGTTCGCCCAGGACAAGCGATGCGTGGCCTGCCACACGCAGGGCGGGGCCGCAAATCCGATTTCCAACATCAAGCTGACGCACGGGCCGGAATGGTTGATTGCTCACGCGCGCGACCCGGAAGTCATTACTCCGGGAACCCGGACGCCGCCGGACGGCGCCTTCTCAGAGTCCGCCGGACGGTCGATCGTCAGCTATATGTCCAAGGTGCGGACCGGAGCGGCATATCCCCCGATCAGCGCCGAAGCGCGGACTGCGTCGCTCGTTATCGGCCGCTACTGTGGGTCCTGTCACATGATCGATGGCGAGGGAGGCTCGGCTGGGCCCGACCTCACCCACGAGGGGACCAAGCACGACGCCAAGTGGCTCAAGGAATGGATTGCCGATCCCAGCGTGGTCGATCCCGGAGCGAACATGCCGCCCTTCGGCGATCGGTTGAGTGAGGATGAGCTGACGCATCTTGCGAACTACCTGGCGAATAGAAAATAAGGCGAAAGTGCCCGTCGCCATCCACAGCCAGTCGCACGATCGCGCCGAATTGCGGCGCAGGAAGTGACCAGCGCGAGGACAGCCGGGTAATCGCGACGCCCGGTGAGTTGCCCGCCGTTACTCACCGTGCTATATTCGTCAGGTTCTCTTGGGCTCAGGACACCCTATCTGCGCCCAACCGCACTGGAAGAAGCCGCGTAAGGCTGTTTTTTCCGAGATTAAGACGGAGCCCGGGTCAGTACCGGCGCGCTCCTCGCGCATTCATTCAATAGGGTCAGTCGCATCAGGTGCCAGACGCTGCCTTCCGGGGCAGGTCTTCAGACCTGAGGCAACGCCGCGGCCGCAAATGGCTGGCTGTCGCGTGCGTACAGATTTCGAAGGGACGGCGTCAGCCGTTCCGGTAGACAGGCGGAACGGCGTAAGCCGTTTCCGGTTACAGGGCCAACTTAATGCCGACTATCAGTCAGCTTGTCCGCCAGGGACGAAAGAAGATCGTCACGAAGACCAAGAGCCCCGCGCTCCAGGTCAGCCCGCAGAAGCGTGGCGTCTGCGTGCGCGTGTTCACGCAGACCCCGAAGAAGCCGAACTCGGCGCTCCGCAAGGTGGCCCGTGTCCGCCTCACCAATGGGATCGAAGTGACGACCTACATCCCGGGTGTCGGCCACAACCTTCAGGAGCACTCGCTGGTGCTGATTCGCGGCGGCCGTGTGAAGGACCTGCCGGGTGTTCGGTATCACGTGGTGCGCGGCACGCTCGACGCCGTTGGCGTCCAGGGCCGCAAGCAGGGGCGGTCGAAGTACGGGGCAAAGAGGCCCAAGCAGTAACGACCAGAGATTTACGAACTGACGAATCTACGGATTGACGAAATGCAATTCGTAAATTCGCAAATTCGCAAATTCGTCAATTCAGAGACTCAGATATGCCTCGCAGACGAGAGATTCCGAAGCGCGAACTGGCGGCCGACCCGCTCTACAACAGCACGCTCGTCACCAAGTTCATCAACACGGTGATGTCGGACGGGAAGCGGAGCACCGCGGAGCGCATCCTCTACAAGTCCTTCGACATCATCAAGGAGCGGACCGGTGACGACCCGCTCAAGGTGTTCAAGAAGGCGCTCGACAACGTCAAGCCGAGCCTTGAGGTGAAGTCGCGGCGCGTCGGCGGCAGCAATTACCAGGTGCCGGTCGAAGTGAACCCGAACCGCCGCCTGTCGCTCAGCATCCGCTGGCTGGTCACCTATGCGCGGTCGCGCGGTGACGGCAAGACGATGCAGGAGAAGTTCGCCAACGAGCTGCTCGATGCGTCCAACCTGCGCGGCGGCGCCGTCAAGAAGCGTGAAGATACCCATCGCATGGCGGAAGCGAACAAGGCGTTTGCGCACTATCGGTGGTAGCAGTGATTGACGGATTGACGAATCTACGGATTGACGAATCTGGCGCCACGGGGCCGTCGTCGATTCGGAGGATTCGCCAAATCCTCGATCAATTCGTCAATTCGTAAATTCGTCAATTCGTAAATTCGGGATTCAGCAATGCCTCGGCAGACACCGCTCGAACGGACACGCAACATCGGCATCATGGCGCACATCGATGCCGGGAAGACGACGACGACCGAGCGGATTCTCTTCTACACCGGCATCACCTACAAGATCGGTGAGGTTCATGAAGGCACGGCCGTCATGGACTGGATGGAGCAGGAGCAGGAGCGCGGCATCACCATCACGTCGGCCGCGACGACCTGTTTCTGGAAGGACATCCGCATCAACATCATCGATACGCCGGGCCACGTCGACTTCACCGCCGAAGTCGAGCGGTCGCTGCGCGTCCTCGACGGCGCCTGCGCAGTGTTCGACGCGGTGTCCGGGGTCGAGCCGCAGTCGGAAACGGTGTGGCGCCAGGCCGACAAATACCGCGTGCCGCGGATCTGCTTCGTCAACAAGATGGACCGCATTGGCGCCGACTTCAAGCGAACGCTCGAGCAGATCGAGACGAAGCTTGGCGGCAACCCCGTGGCGATTCAGCTGCCGATCGGTGCGGAAGACAAGTTCGTCGGCGTGATCGACCTGCTGAAGATGAAGGCGATCACCTATAAATCGGAGACGATGGGCGCCGACTACGACGTCTCGGAAATCCCCGCCGACATGCTGGCCGAGGCTCAGGTGTACCGCGAGAAGCTGATCGAAAAGGTCAGCGAGCATGACGACAAGCTGCTCGAGAAGTACCTGGGCGGCGAGGAGATCACCGAGGCTGAGATCAGGGCGGCGCTGCGCAGCCGCACGATTACCTCGGTCCGCAATGAGCCGGTGGCGTTTGTGCCGGTCATCTGCGGCTCCGCGTTCAAGAACAAGGGCGTGCAGCCGCTGCTCGACGCCGTTGTCGACTACCTGCCGTCGCCGCTGGATATCCCGCCGATCATCGGGCATCGACCCGGAGGCGAAGGACGAAGCGACGGTTGAACGGCCCGCCAGCGACGGGGCGCCGTTTTCGGCTCTCGCGTTCAAGCTGATGACCGACCCGTTTGTCGGTCAGTTGACGTTCATTCGCGTCTATTCGGGCGTCCTGACCTCAGGGTCGTCGGTCTACAACTCGACCAAGCAGCGCACCGAGCGCGTCGGCCGCCTCCTGAAGATGCACGCCAACAAGCGTGAGGAGATCAAGGAGGTCTACGCCGGCGACATCGCCGCCGCCGTAGGCTTGAAGCAAGTCTCGACCGGCGACACGCTGTGCGATGAGAAGCACCCGGTGGTGCTCGAGTCGATGGACTTCCCGGAGCCGGTCATCTCACTGGCGATCGAGCCGAAGTCGAAGGGCGATCAGGAAAAGCTGGGCGTCGGCCTGTCGAAGCTGATGGGTGAGGACCCGACCTTCCGCGTCAAGACGGACGAGCAGACTGGCCAGGTCGTGATCTCGGGCATGGGCGAATTGCACCTCGAGATCATCGTCGACCGGCTGAAACGGGAGTTCGGTGTCGAGGCGAGCGTCGGCAAGCCGCAGGTCGCCTACAAGGAAACGCTGACGCGTCCGGCCGACGGCGAGATGAAGTACGCCAAGCAGACAGGCGGTCGCGGTCAGTACGGCCACGCGAAGATTCACCTGTTCCCCGGCGAGCCGGGCTCCGGGTACGTCTTCGAGAACGAGGTCACGCAGGGCGCGATCCCGAAGGAGTTCATCAAGCCGATCGACGAGGGCATCAAAGAAGCCCTGACGCGCGGCGTCCTGGCCGGATACCCGATCGACGACGTCCGGATCGTGCTGTACGACGGTTCGTACCACGACGTCGACTCGTCGGAAATGGCGTTCAAGATCGCCGGCTCGATGGCGTTCCAGGATGCCGCGAAGAAGGCGAAGCCGGTGCTGCTCGAGCCGATCATGCGCGTCGAGGTCGTGGTTCCGAAGGAACACATGGGCGACGTGATGGGCGACCTGTCGAGCCGCCGTGGCCGCATTCAGTCGCAGGAAGACCGCGGCGGTACGCAGATCATCAACGCGCGCGTCCCGCTGTCGGAAATGTTCGGATACGCGACGGATCTCCGCTCCCGCACGCAGGGGCGTGCCACCTACTCGATGCATTTCGACCGCTACGAGCAGGCGCCGAGCAACGTGAGCGAGGAAGTGGTCGCGCGGATCCAGGGGACGAAATAGGGTGGCGGGACCGCTTCGCGGATCCCGCCCTACCGGCTGTAGGCCGGGATCCGCGGAGCGGTCCCGGCAGAACGACGAACGACTAACGGAGACGAACTTCGATGGCCAAAGAGAAATTTGATCGATCCAAGCCGCACGTGAACGTGGGGACGATCGGACACATCGACCACGGCAAGACGACCCTGACGGCGGCCCTGACGAAGGTGGCGGCGGACAAGGGGTGGGCGAAGTTCGTGCCGTATGACGAAGTGGCGAAGGCGTCGGAATCGCAGGGGCGGCGCGACGACACGAAGATTCTGACGATTGCGTCGTCGCACGTGGAGTATTCGACGGCGAACCGGCACTACGCGCATGTGGACTGCCCGGGGCACGCCGACTACATCAAGAACATGATCACGGGCGCGGCGCAGATGGACGGCGCGATCCTGGTGGTGAGCGCGGTGGACGGGCCGATGCCGCAGACGCGGGAGCACGTGCTGCTGGCGCGGCAGGTGAACGTGCCGTATCTGGTGGTGGCGCTCAACAAGGTGGACGCGGTGGACGACCCGGAGCTGCTGGACCTGGTGGAGCTGGAGGTGCGCGAGCTGCTGACCAGCTACGGGTTCAAGGGCGACGACGTGCCGGTGGTGCGGGTGAGCGCGCTGGGGGCGATCAACGGCGACCCGGCGGGGGTGGAGTCGGTGATCAAGCTGATGGACGCGCTCGACAGCTACATTCCGCTGCCGGAGCGGGAGATCGACAAGCCGTTCATGATGCCGATCGAGGACGTGTTCTCGATCTCGGGCCGCGGCACGGTGGTGACGGGGCGGGTGGAGCGCGGGCCAGGTGAAGGTCGGCGAGGAGGTCGAGATCGTCGGGTTCAAGCCCACCGAGAAGAAGGTGGTGACCGGGGTGGAGATGTTCCGCAAGCTGCTGGACTCGGGGCAGGCGGGCGACAACATCGGGGTGCTGCTGCGCGGGGTGGAAAAGACGGACGTGGAGCGCGGGCAGGTGCTGGCCAAGCCGGGGTCGATCAAGCCGCACACGAAGTTCAAGGGCGAGGTCTACATCCTGTCGAAGGAAGAGGGCGGGCGGCACACGCCGTTCTTCAACGGGTATCGGCCGCAGTTCTACATCCGGACGACGGACGTGACCGGGTCGCTGAAGCTGCCGGAGGGCGTCGAGATGGTGATGCCGGGCGACAACACGTCGATCGAAGCGACGCTGCACACGCCGGTGGCGCTCGAGAAGGGCGCGCGGTTCGCGATTCGCGAGGGCGGCCGCACCGTCGGCGCCGGCACCATCACGGAGATCATCGAGTAATTTGCGATTTGCGATTTGTGATTTGCGATTGTGAGTGGCGATTTCAATCAATCACAAATCACAAATCAACATTCGCAAATACAGGACACAGTTATGGCTATGTTTAGCGACAAGATCCGGATCCGCCTCAAGGCGTATGACTCGCGCATTCTCGACCAGTCGACCGGCGAGATCGTCGAGACGGCGAAGCGGACCGGCGCGCGCCTGGCGGGACCGATTCCGCTGCCGACGGCGAAGAACAAGTGGACGGTGCTCCGCTCGCCTCACGTCGACAAGAAGTCACGGGAGCAGTTCGAAATCCGTACCCATAAGCGGCTGATCGATATCTTCGAGCCGACGCCGCAGACGGTGGACGCGCTGATGAAGCTCGACCTGCCCGCGGGCGTGGACGTCGAGATCAAGGCGTTCGGCAAGGAGCACGGCAAGTAAGAGGAATCAGGAATCAGGAATCAGGAATCAGAGCTGAGCGGGGTTCAGTCCGATTCCTTCTGAATCCTGATACCTGATACCTGATACCTGACAGGAATCAGTGATGGTTACAGGACTGATTGGAAAAAAAGTCGGCATGACCCAGCTGTTCGCGGCGGACGGGACCGTTGCGCCAGCGACCGTCATCAAGGCGGGCCCGTGCGTGGTTGCCCAGGTGAAGACGGCGGCGACCGACGGCTATGAGGCGGTGCAGCTCGGGCTGGTCGAAGCGAAGCCGACCAAAGAGAACAAGCCGACGCAGGGCCATTTCAAGAAGGCCGGCGTCCCGGCGACGCGTGTGCGCCGCGAGATGAAGCTGGCTGCCGGCGGCGATGCGCCGAAGGCGGGTGACCAGGTCAACGTCGGTATCTTCGCGGAAAACGACCGCGTCGACGTCATCGGGACGAGCCGCGGCAAGGGCTTCCAGGGCGTTGTCAGACGGCATCACTTTGCCGGCGGCCGCGCCACGCATGGCTCGATGTTCCACCGTGCACCCGGCTCGATCGGCGCCTCGTCGTTCCCGTCGCGCGTCGTGCGTGGCATGCGGATGGCCGGTCACATGGGCGCGGATCGGGTAACCGTCCGCAACCTGAAGGTGCTCAAAGTCGACTCCGACAACAACCTGCTGCTCGTCGAAGGTGCCGTGCCCGGCGGTCCGAACAGCATCGTCGTGATCCGGAAGGCGATTGCGGCGAAGCGAGTCAAGGTGGCGCAGGTGGAGCCGGTGAAGAAGAAGGGCAAGAAGTAGCTGCAGGCTAGAGGCAATCATGCAGATTGACATCGTCAACCAGCAGAACGAAAAGGTCGGATCGCTCGACCTGCGCGACGAGGTGTTCGGCGGTCGCGTCAAGACGGACCTGATTCACGAGTCGGTCGTGCGCGCGAACGCGGCTGATCGCCGCGGCACGCATGCGACGAAGACCCGCGCGGCGGTCAGCGGCAGCGGCAAGAAGCCATGGCGCCAGAAGGGCACCGGGCGTGCCCGCGCCGGCGAAATCCGCAACCCGCTGTGGCGCAAGGGCGGCACCGTGTTCGGCCCGCAGCCGCGCAGCTACGAGTACAAGGTCCCGCTGAAGGTCGAGAAGGGCGCGCTGCGCGCCGCGATTACCCAGAAGCTGCGCGACGGCGCGGTGACGGTGGTCGATGCGTTGAGCGTCGGCCAGATCAAGACGAAGGCGGCGGCCGAGATGCTGCGGCGGCTGGGTGTCGACGGCAAGGCGCTGCTCGTGGACGTCAAGCCGGAAGACAAGTTGTCGCTGTCGGTGCGAAACCTCGAGGGCATTCGGATCCTGCCGAGCAATCGCATCAGCGCACGCGACGTGATGAACACGCGGAAGGTCGTCGTGACCAGGGCCGCACTGGAAAAACTGCAGGAGGCCCTCGGCTAACGCCGAATGCAAAATTCAAAATGCCAAATGCACACGCGTCGCGACGGCCGAAGCAGACGTGGCGAATCGCAAATGCCGTTTGCATTTTGCATTTTGAATGACAGGTTCTTATGAAGCTAACAGACGTCATCCGCCGTCCGCTGATCACCGAGAAGACGACCACCGCCCGTGAGGACGGCCGCACCATCGTCTTCGAAGTGTCGAAGGACGCGAACAAGATCGACATCCGGCGCGCCGTCGAATCGCTGCTGGGCTCGAAGGTGCAGAGCGTGCGCACCTCGCTGGCCCACGGCAAGTTCAAGCGGCAGGGGAAGTTCATCGGCCGTCGCTCCGATTGGAAGAAGGCCTACGTCACCTTGCGGGAGGGCGAGAAGCTGCCCGAGTTCCTGCAGGGAGCGTGAGAGACAGCGAGATTGACGAAGTGACGAATTGACGGATTGACGAATTGGGAGCCAGCGCAATGCGTAACCCCGCCATCTCCTTGTCGATTCGCACCGTCGTCCATTCGTAATTTCAGGATTCGATATGCCTATTCGCAAGTTCAATCCGACGTCCGCGGGCACGCGCTTCAAGACCGTCCAGACGTTCGACGACATCACGACGAACGAGCCGTACGCGCCGCTCACCGAGAAGCTGCACCGGTCCGGCGGCCGGAACAACCAGGGCGAGCTGACGTCGTGGTGGCGCGGCGGTGGCCATAAGCGGCTGTATCGCGTGATCGATTTCAAGCGCGACAAGAAGGACATTCCCGCGAAGGTGTCGACGGTGGAGTACGACCCGAACCGCTCGGCCCGTATTGCGTTGCTGACGTACGCCGACGGCGAAAAGCGCTACATCCTTCAGCCGGTCGGCGTGAAGGTCGGGGATACGCTGGTCGCGGGCGACGCCGTCGACATCCTGCCGGGCAACTGCCTGCCGCTGAAGAGCATCCCGCTCGGCACGACGATCCACAACGTCGAGCTCCGCCCCGGGAAGGGCGGTCAGATCGCGCGCAGCGCCGGCTCGTCGGTGCAGCTCGTCGCGCGCGAAGCCGAGTATGCGTCGGTCCGGATGCCCTCGGGTGAGATTCGCAAGATCAACGTCCAGTGCGTCGCCACGATTGGACAGGTTGGCAATCTCGATCACGAGAACGTGTCGATCGGCAAGGCGGGTCGCAGCCGCTGGCTGGGCAAGCGACCCCACGTGCGTGGCGTGGCGATGAACCCGGTCGACCACCCGCTCGGCGGCGGTGAAGGAAAGACGTCGGGCGGCCGTCACCCGGTGACGCCGTGGGGACAGCCGACGAAGGGGTACAAGACACGGACCCGCAAGACGACGGATCGGTTCATCGTTCAGCGGAGAACGAAATAGGAAGGGTCGATTGACGGTTTGAACACCGAAGGATTGCGACGGTACATCGAACAATCAATTGGTCAATCGTCAGTTGGTCAATCGGAAATTCTGAGAGTCATATGAGCCGTTCACTGAAGAAGGGACCGTTCGTCGACACGCCGCTGCTCGAGAAGCTCGAGTCGCTGAATCGGGCGAACGAAAAGAAGGTCATCAAGACGTGGTCGCGCCGCTCCACCGTGATTCCCGAGATGGTGGGGCATACGATGGCCGTGCATAACGGGAAGAAGTTCATTCCCGTCTACGTGACCGAGAACATGGTGGGCCACAAGCTCGGCGAGTTCGCGCCGACGCGGACTTTCAAGGGGCACACCACGAAGACCGAAAAGGCGGCAGCCGCGGCTCCCGCCGGCGGAGGCAAGTCGTAGTCATGGCGATCGAAGCGCAGGCAACGGCGCGCGGCATCCGCACCTCGGCCCAGAAAGCGGGGCTGGTGTGCGAGCTGATTCGCGGCAAGAACGTCAACCAGGCGCTGGCCACGCTGCAGTTCACGCCGAAGACGATCGCCCGCGACCTCGCCAAGGTCCTGCGATCCGCGGTGGCGAACGTGCAGCAGAAGGACGGCTTCAGCGGCGACATCGATCGGCTGTTCGTGTCGGCGTGCTATGCGGACCAGGGCCCGTCGATGAAGCGCGTGCGGCCGGCCCCGATGGGTCGTGCCTACCGCGTCGTCAAGCGTACGGCGCACCTGACCGTACAGGTGACGGAGCGCCCGCTGAAGATCGCGAAGGTCGGCGGTGAGAGTGACGCAGCGGCCAAGCCGCGCGCGAAGAAGGCGCCCGCGCGCGCGAAGGCGACGGCGTAACTGGTATTTACGGATTGACGGATGGACGAATTGACGAATTCATCGGTGAATCGTGCAATTCCAATTCGTAGATTCGTGAATTCGTGAATTCGTCAATCGCAGAGGACGACATTGGGTCAGAAAGTTCATCCGTACGGATTTCGCCTCGGCTTCAACAAGACGTGGCGGTCGCGCTGGTACTCGGACAAGGACTACGCGAAGCTGCTGCATGAGGACCTGGCGCTGCGCCAGAGCCTCAAGAAGCGGTTTTCGCACGCCGGCGTCTCGCGGATCGAGACAGAGCGCGCCGCCAACAACCTGAAAATCGACATCTACACCTCGCGGCCGGGGATCATCATCGGCCGCAAGGGGACGGAGGTCGACAAGCTGAAGCAGGAGATCCAGAAGCGCACGAACCGGCAGGTCTTCATCAACATCCAGGAGATCCAGAAGCCGGAGCTGGAGGCGCAGCTGATCGCGGAATCGGTGGCGGTGCAGCTCGAGAAGCGTGTCGCGTTCCGCCGGGCGATGCGAAAAGCCGTGGAGTCGGCGCTGCGGTTCGGCGCGCGCGGCATCAAGGTGCGCGTCAGCGGCCGGTTGAACGGCGCGGAAATCGCGCGCTCAGAGTGGTATCTGCACGGCCAGCTGCCGCTGCAGACGCTCCGGGCCGACATCGACTACGGCTTCGCGGAAGCGAACACGACCTACGGCCAGATCGGCGTAAAGGTGTGGCTCTACAAGGGCGAGCGCCTGGTGCCGCGCACCGGCCGTGACGAGGAATACCGGGATCGCGCGCCGAGGCGGCCACAAGAGCGAAGAGCGTAGAGGAATTGACGGATTGACGAAGCGACGGATTGACGAAGTTGGGACACGGAGCGTGCTCATTAATCCCGCGATCAATTCGCCAATCCGTCAATTCGTCCATTCGTAAATTGCAGGATTACTGACATGTTGATGCCGAAGAAGGTCAAGTACCGCAAGCAGCAGCGCGGGCGCATGGCCGGCAAAGCGTGGCGCGGATCGGATGTGTCGTTTGGCGACTACGGTCTCAAGGCGATGGAGCCGTGCTGGATGACCGCGCGTCAGATCGAGGCGGCGCGTGTGGCCATGACCCGCTTCATCAAGCGCGGCGGCAAGATCTGGGTGCGGGTGTTCCCGGACAAGCCGATCACGAAGAAGCCGCAGGAGACCCGCATGGGCAAGGGCAAGGGCGCGCCCGAGGAATGGGTGTGCGTGATCCGTCCCGGCAAGATCCTGTTCGAGATGGAAGGCGTCAGCGAGGTTGACGCGCGCCGGGCCATGCAGCTCGCCGCCGCCAAGCTGCCGATCGCGACCAAGTTTGCGACGCGGTTCGCCGAGGAGAAGGCGTCGTAAGACGCCGGGCAGACGCGTCATGAGACGCCTGCACGCAGACGGCTGGCGGCGGATGGCTGGCAGACAGACGGCGAGCACACAGGGTGTCCTGAGCGGGCGCCTGGAGTAGAAGCATGAAGGTCGAAGAAATCCGCGAGCTCGGCGTCGACGAGCTGCGCACGCGCGAGAAGGAACTGGACGATCAGCTGTTCCGGCTGCGCATCCAGAAGTCGATGGGCCAGCTCGAAGCGCCGGCCAAGGTGCGCGGCATCCGCAAGGACCTGGCCCGCGTGAAGACGATTCTGCGCGAGAAGCAGAAGTAGGACGGGTACCGCGCCGCAGGCCGTCGCGAGACGGCCGGCTGCGGGCCCGACAGGACGAGAGAGATGAGCGTCAAGGCACAACTGACCGGTACGGTCGTCAGCGACAAGATGGACAAGACGGTGGTCGTTGCCGTCGAGCGCCAGGTGCGGCACGGCGTCTACGGCAAAAGCCAGAAGAAGACGTCGAAGTTCGTCGCCCACAACGAGAACAACGAGGCGAAGGCCGGCGACGTGGTCGCCATCGCCGAGTCGCGTCCGCTCAGCGCCCGCAAGCGCTGGATCGTGACGCGCGTGGTCGAGAAGGCGCAGCAGATCTAAGGCCGCGGCCAAGGAGGGACAGCCATGATTCAGATGCGTTCCATTCTCGACGTCGCCGACAACTCGGGGGCGCGGAAGATTTCCGTGATCAACCCGATCGGCGGATCGACCGGCCGCTACGCCCGTCTCGGTGACATCGTCACCGCCTCGGTGAAGGAAGCGACGCCCGACGGTACGGTGAAGAAGGGGCAGGTCGTCAAGGCGGTGATCGTGCGGACCGCCAAGGAACAGCGCCGGCGCGACGGCAGCTACATCCGGTTCGACCGCAATGCCGCCGTGCTGGTCAACGACAACAACGAACCGATCGGAACCCGCGTGTTCGGGCCGGTCGCACGCGAACTGCGCGAGCGGCGCTTCATGAAGATCATCTCGCTCGCGCCAGAGGTGCTGTAAGACAGGGTGATCACCCGATCAACGACACACCGAGACACTGAGGCACTGAGATCAACCAGTGATCATCTCGGTGCCTCGGTGCCTCGGTGTGACGTTACACGAGTGAAAGCGTTGGAATAGCAGATGTCGAAATTACAGACGCCAATTCGCCGCAACGACCAGGTCGTGGTTACGACCGGCAAGGACAGCGGCAAGCGCGGGCGCGTGCTCAAGGTGCTCCCGACGAAGAACCGCCTCATCGTCGAGGGCGTGAACATGATCAAGCGCCACACGCGTCCGAATCCGCAGCGCAACATCAAGGGCGGGATCGTCGAGCGTGAGGGCGCGCTGCACGCGAGCAACGTGCAGCTGGTGTGTCCCGAGTGCGGCAAGATGACGCGCATCGGGCACCGGATCGACGGCGACCGCAAGGTCCGGATCTGCCGTAAGTGCGAGGGAGTGGTCGACAAATGAGCCGCCTGAAGGACAAGTACTCGCAGGAAGTCGTGCCGGCGCTCACCAAGGAGTTCGGCTACAGCAACGTGATGGCGATCCCCAAGATCGAGAAGGTCGTCATCAACATGGGCCTCGGCGAGGCGACCTCGAACGCGAAGATCGCCGACACCGGCGCCGAGGAGATCGGCAAGATCACCGGCCAGAGGGCAGTGGTGCGGCGGGCGACGAAGTCGATCGCGCAGTTCAAGCTGCGGCAGGGGATGCCGGTCGGCGCCATGGTGACGTTGCGGGGCGAACGGATGTACGAGTTCCTGGATCGCCTGATCACGATCGCGCTGCCGCGCGTGCGCGACTTCCGCGGCGTGTCGCCGAAAGGGTTCGACGGTCGCGGCAACTTCACGCTCGGCCTGCGTGACCAGCTGCTGTTCCCGGAGATCGACTACATGAAGGTCGACAAGGCGCGCGGCATGAACGTGTCCGTGGTGACCACGGCCAAGACCGACGAAGAGGCCCGCAAGCTGCTGCAGCTGATGGGCATGCCGTTCCGAACCAATTAGGGCTACGGACGCGGGCTACGGACGACAGGTGACGATACGGAGACAGGTCGGCGTGACGGGCCCGAAGCCCGGAGCCCGAAGCCTGTAACCGACAAGGATCGATCGAATGGCTACGACTGCAAAGATCGCGAAGGAAGCAAAGGTACCCAAGTTCAAGATCCGGCTGCGGAACCGGTGCCGCCTGTGCGGCCGTCCGCGTGCCTACATCCGGAAGTTCGCCATGTGCCGCCTCTGCTTCCGCAAGCTGGCGCTCGAAGGCGACATCACGGGTGTGACCAAGAGCTCCTGGTAGAGGGATAACTTCCATGTCCCACAGGCCAACTCCCAATCTCTGGGAGTTGTGACGCTGGGCATTGGGAGTTGAAGAGAGATAGAGAGATGACAGATCCGATTTCCGACATGATCACGCGGATCCGCAACGCCGTTACGGCCAAGCACACGCGGGTCGACATGCCCGCGAGCAAGCTGAAGGCGGAAATTGCGCGGATCCTCCAGGACGAAGGCTACATTCAGGGCTTCCGGCTCGTCGAGGAACCGGCCGAGCGCGAAGGCCGCCAGTCGCGTCAGGTCATCCGCGTGTTCCTGAAGTACGGGCCTCACGGCGAACGCGTCATCAGCGGGCTCGAGCGCATCAGCCGTCCCGGCCGGCGCGTCTATCTCGGTGTCGAGGACGTCCCGACGGTACTCGGCGGCCTTGGTACCAGCATCCTGACGACGTCGCACGGTGTGATGACCGGCCGGGCCGCCAAGAAGGCTGGCGTCGGCGGCGAAGTTCTCTGCAACGTTTGGTAAAGGGCCCGAGGCAACGGACTACGGGCGGCAGGCACCACGCGGGCGAACGGCACGGTTGCCGCAGCCCGCGGACCGACGCCTGAGGTCGACAAGGATCAAAGCGCAATGTCTCGAATTGGTAAGAAACCTATCCCGATTCCCAAGGGTGTGACCGTCAAGGTCGCGCCTGATGCCATCGAGGTGAAGGGCCCGAAGGGGCAGATGCGTCAGGCGCTGCCGCCCGGGATCGTATTCGCCCAGGACGACGGCTCGCTCGTGGCGACACTGGAGCGGGAGGATGGTGAGCTGAGGAAGTTCCACGGCCTGGCCCGCAGCCTCGTCGCCAACGCCGTGACGGGTGTCACCGAAGGCTTCAAGAAGGAACTCGACATCGTCGGCGTCGGATACCGCGCTGAGCTGAAGGGCAAGCAGGTGCACTTCGCGCTCGGCTATTCGCACCCGGTGATCTTCGATATCCCGAGCGGCATCGATATCGCCATCGACAAGCAGACGCATGTGACGGTGACCGGTGTCGATCGGCAGCTGGTCGGTCAGGTGGCGGCGAACATCCGACGGATGCGCAAGCCCGACCCCTACAAGCAGAAGGGCGTCCGCTACACCGGCGAGGTCTTGAAGAAGAAGGTTGGAAAGACGGGGGCCAAGTAAAGGCGCTGGTCGTTAGTCGTTGGTCTCTGGTCCTTAGCCAAAGTCCAAGGACCAAAGACCACAAGGATCGATATGCGAATCAAGACTCGTGAAGATCGTCGCGACCGGATCAAGCACCGGATTCGCAAGCGGGTGCGCGGCAACCAGGAACGTCCGCGTCTGACCGTGTTCCGGAGCGTCGCGCACATGTACGTCCAGGTCGTGGACGACATGACCGGCACCACCATCGCGTCGGCCTCGACCGTCGAGCCGAGCGTGAAGGGCGGGCTGGGGACGGCGGCGAAGGGCGGCAACATCGAAGGGGCGAAGGCAATCGGGAAGACGATTGCCGAGCGGCTGCTGGAGAAGGGCGTCAAGCGCGTCGTGTTCGATCGCAACGGCTTCCTCTATCACGGCCGCGTCAAGGCGGTGGCGGAAGCTGCCCGCGAAGCAGGCCTGGAGTTTTAGCGCGATGGCCGCATACCCGGCAGAGTCTTTTGAAGGAATGGTCCACTAATGGCGTTGATGAATCGCACTCGCGAAAAAGTAGACGCGTCGCAGCTGGAGATCAAGGACACGGTGGTGTCGATCAACCGTGTGACCAAGGTCGTCAAGGGCGGCAAGAACCTGAGCTTCAGCGCGCTGGTTGTCGTCGGCGACGGCCACGGCGTGGTCGGTTTTGGCGTCGGCAAGGCGAAGGAAGTCCCCTCGGCCATCAAGAAGGGGATCGAGGCGGCAAAGAAGAACCTGATCCGCGTCCCGCTGAAGAACGCCACGATTCCGCATCAGGTCGTCGGCCGCTTCGGATCGGGTAGCGTCCTGCTGAAGCCGGCACCCGAAGGCACGGGGCTCATCGCGGGCGGCGCGGTTCGCGCGGTGGTGGAGAGCGCCGGCATCCAGAACGTGTTGACGAAATCGCTCGGGTCCGCCAACCCGCACAATGTCGTACGGGCGACGTTTGCCGGACTCATGGGCCTCAAGGATCCGGCGTTCGTCGCCCGGATGCGCGGCAAGGAAGAGGCGGAGCTCGTCGGAGCGTAGGGCCATGGCGAACAACAGCGCGAAGAGACTGAAAGTGACGCTCCGCAAGAGCACGATCGGCTTCAACAAGACCCAGGCGAAGACCGTCCAGGGGATGGGGCTGCGCCGGATCAATCACACCGTGGAGCTGCCCGACACCGAGGCGACCCGGGGCATGATTCACAAGGTGCGACACCTGGTCGAGGTGAACGAGTAGGGAATTTGCGAATTGACGAATTGGCGAATTGACGAAATGGGGAGGCACGGAGTTGCCCATCTCCAATCCATCCGTCCATTCGTCCAGTCGTCAATCCGTCAATTCGGAGAACAGTAATGGATCTGAGTAATCTGAAGCCGGCCGAAGGCTCGAAGCACTCGAAGAAGCGCGTCGGCCGTGGCCAGGGCACCGGTCAGGGCGTCCAGGCCGGCCGCGGGCACAAGGGTGCGAAGTCCCGTTCGGGTTTCAAGTTCAAGCGCGGCTTCGAAGGCGGCCAGATGCCGCTGCACCGGCGGATTCCGAAGCGTGGCTTCTATAACGAGTTCCGCGTCGAGTACGCCGTGGTCAACCTCGATACGCTCGCCGAGCGCTTCGATGCCGGCACGACGGTGACCCCGGAACTGCTGGTCGAGCGCGGACTGATCACCAACGCCCGGCGGCCGGTGAAAGTGCTGGCGCGCGGCGATATCGCGAAGAACCTGACGATCCATGCGCACAGGTTCAGCGGCAAGGCGGCGGAGAAGATTGCCGCGGCCGGCGGTGTGGCCGAGGTGCTCGCGGCGGCGAAAGCGGCAAAGGACGCAGACTCGAAGTAAGTAAGACCGGCTGAGGCCCGGCGCGAGCCGGGCGGACTGCAACAATGGACAACAACCCTCTCAAGAATCTATTCGCCGTTCCGGATCTGCGGAACCGGATCCTGTTCACGCTGGGCCTGCTCGGCGTCTACCGGATCGGGAACCATGTCACGACCCCGGGCGTGAACCAGGACGCGCTCCTGTTGCTGGCGGATCAGACGAAGAACACGATGTTCGGGTTGTACGACATGTTCTCGGGTCAGAACCTGTCGAAGGTGACGATCTTCGCGCTTGGCGTGATGCCGTACATCAGCTCGTCGATCATCCTCCAGTTGCTGACGGTGGTCTGGCCGTACCTGGAGCGGATTTCGAAGGAAGGCGAGCTCGGTCGTCGCAAGATCACCCAGTACACGCGTTACCTGACGCTGGCGCTTGCCTTCGTCCAGTCGCTGGGCATCGCGTATTGGCTCGAGCGCAACACGAATATCGTCGGCGGCCTGCCGCTGGTCTATGACCCGGGCTGGGGCTTCCGGTTCACCACGGTCATCACGCTGACGACCGGTACAATGTTCATCATGTGGCTCGGCGAGCAGATCACCGAGCGCGGCATTGGCAACGGGATGTCGCTGTTGATCTACGCCGGCATCGTCGTCAACTTCCCGCGGGCGATCCTGGTCACGTTGGATCAGATGCAGACCGGCGCCATCGGGCCGATCCGCATCGTGTTTTTGATGATCGTGATGTTTCTGGTGGTGGGCGCGATCATCTTCATGGAGCGCGGCCACCGGCGGATCACGGTCCAGTACGCCAAACGCGTGGTGGGAAGGCGCCAGTATGGCGGCTCGAGCACGCACATTCCGTTGAAGGTCAACACCGGCGGCGTCATTCCGGTGATCTTCGCCTCGTCCATTCTTGCGTTCCCGACCACCGCGGCGCAGATGTTCGAGACCGGTTCGTGGGCTCGCTCCGTCATCGATCAGGTCAACTACGGCATGCCGCTGTACAACCTGCTCTACGTGGTCGGCATCGTCTTCTTTGCGTATTTCTACACCGCGATCATCTTCAATCCGGATGACGTGGCGGAGAACATGCGTAAGTACGGCGGATTCATTCCGGGGATCCGGCCCGGCAAGCGTACGGCGGAGTACATCGACACGATCCTGGCGCGTATCACGCTGGTCGGAGCGCTGTATCTGGCGGCGGTGGCGCTGCTGCCGGAGTTCCTGATGACGGGATTCAAGGTGGCTCCGATCCCGTTCATCGGCGAGCGGCTCGATGCCGCCCTGCCGACCTGGTTCACCCAGGGTATGGGGGTGACGTTCTACTTCGGCGGCACGACGCTGCTGATCGTGGTGGGCGTGGCGATGGACACCGTTCAGCAGGTGGAATCGCAGCTCATCATGCGGCACTACGACGGCTTCATGAAGAAGACCCGCATCCGCGGGCGGCGCGGATAAGCAAGGCTTCGGCGCTTTCCAGGTCGAGAGCGCAAGGAACCGAATGGGCCTGAACGTCATCATGATGGGACCGCCGGGTGCCGGAAAGGGCACGCAGGCGACCCGGTTTGCCCGGGAACGCGGTCTGCTGAAGATTTCGACCGGGGACATCCTTCGTGAGATGGCGCGCGAAGGGCATCCGGTGGCGGTCGCAGCGAAGGCCGACGTCGACGCCGGCAAGCTGGTCGACGACGCCACGATGATTGCCATCGTGCGCGACCGGCTGCTGCGGCCCGATGCGGTGAAGGGCTACGTGCTCGACGGGTTCCCCCGGACGGTGGTGCAGGCGCGCGCCCTCGATCAGATCATGAAGGAGCGCGACAACGGGGCGTTGATTGTGGTGGACGTGGTGGTGCCGGAGGCCGAACTGGTCCGCCGACTGGCGAGCCGGCGCATCTGTTCGAAGTGCGGGACCAATGCCGACCCGTTCGGGGCGGTGACGACCTGCAAGAAGTGCGGCGGCGAACTGGTCCAGCGCACCGACGACAACAGCGACGTCGTGCTGGAGCGTCTCAAGGTGTACCAGCGGCAGACGAAGCCGGTGCTCGAGTTCTACCGTGAACGGTCGACCTTCCGCGTCGTCAATGGCGCGCAGCCGCCCGAACGCGTGGCGCAAGAGATGGACACGCTGATTGACGATGCGGCCGCTGCTGGCGTGGCGATGAAGACGGAAAGGCAAGCCCTGTGATTACCTGCAGGTCGCAGAGCGAGATCGACAAGCTTCGGCGAGTGAATCAGCTCGTTGGGCGGATTCTCGCCGACCTGCGGGCGATGGTGGCGCCAGGCGTCACCACGCTGGAGATCGATGAGCTCGCGGAAACGCGGGTGCGGGAGGCTGGAGCGGAGCCGGCGTTCAAGGGCTACCACGGATATCCGGCGACGATTTGCGCGTCGCTGAACGATCAGGTGGTGCATGGGATTCCGGCCAGGCACAAGCTCGTTGAGGGCGACATCCTCTCAATCGACATGGGTGCCAAGCTGGACGGGTACTATGGCGACTCCGCCGTGACGGTGCCGGTGGGCCGGGTATCGCCCGATGCGGAGAAGCTGCTGCGGGTCACCGAGGAATCCCTGTTCCGTGCCATCGACATGGTGAAGCCGGGAGCGCGGGTTTCGGATCTCGGGGCGGCGGTTCAGGAGCACGTCGAGGCGAACGGCTTTTCCGTCGTGCGCGAGTTCGTCGGCCACGGCATCGGCACCTCGCTGCACGAGGAGCCGCAGATTGCGAACTACGGCCCGGCCGGCCGCGGTCCGCGTCTGGCCGAAGGCATGGTGCTGGCCATTGAGCCGATGGTGAACGTCGGGAAGGCTGCAGTCAAGGTGCTGGCGGACGGATGGACGGCTGTGACGAAGGACGGCAGTCTGTCGGCGCACTTCGAGCACACGGTCGTGGTGACGCGCGAGGGCTGCGAGATCCTGACGATGCTCGCCCGTGACAGGGCGCTCGCGGCTCAATCGTGAATGGCGAATGGTGAATCGTGAATGACTCACGACTCACGATTCATGATTCACGATTCACGATTGGTAGAGGGCACTGTCGTGGCGCAGCTGCCCAGCGGCCTCTACACGATAGCGATCGAGGGGCCGCATCGGGTAACGGCCCACATCGGTAGCGGGATGGACAGGAATTTCATCCGTCTGCTGGTGGGAGACAGGGTGCTGCTGGAGCTGATGCCGCGGGATCGGACACGCGGGCGGGTGACACGGAAACTATAGGAGAGTGGAAGCAGGCAGGTGCAGGTGATTCCTGATTCCTGATACCTGATTCCCGACGACGATCATGAAAGTCAGGGCGTCAGTAAAGCGGATTTGCGACAAGTGCAAGGTGGTTCGCCGCCGCGGTGTGGTGCGCGTGATCTGCACCAACGCGAAGCACAAGCAGCGACAGGGCTAGTTCACAGTGCTGGGTTCTCACTTCCCGGTTCGGAGTTCGATCCGGACGGCCGAACAACGAAGTGCGAACCGAAGCTGAACACGAACTGAGAACCGAGAAGAGAGAAGCGAGAAGGTATGGCACGTATCGCAGGCGTCGATCTGCCGCGCACCAAGCGCATCGAGATCGGCCTCACCTACATCTACGGGATCGGCCGCAAGCGGTCGAACGACATTCTCGGCGCCGCCGGCGTCAGCGCCGACATCCGGGTCAAGGACCTGTCGGAAGACGACGTCCGCAAGATCAGCCGGGTGATCGAGGAGGTGGGTGGCGTCGAGGGTGACCTCCGCAAGGAGATCTCGATGAACATCAAGCGGCTGATGGAGATCGGCTGCTATCGCGGCCTGCGGCACCGCCGCAACCTGCCGGCCCGAGGCCAGCGGACCCGGACCAACGCGCGCACGCGGAAGGGCCCGCGCAAGGGCGCCGTCGCGAAGAAGAAGACGGTTTAAGGAATCGTGAATGGTGAATCGTGAATCGTGAATAGCGATTTGCGGTTCCCGATTCACGAATCACGATTCACGAATCACGATTGAGAAGACATGGCCAAGACTGAAGCAGCCAACCAGGGCGAAGGCAAGAAGGCGCCGCGCAAGACGTTCAAGAAGCGGGGCGAGAAGCGCGTCGTGCACCACGGGCTGGTGCACATTCATGCGTCGTTCAACAACACGCACATCACGATTACCGACCAGGAAGGCAACGTGATCGCGTGGTCGAGCGCCGGCGGCATCGGCTTCAAGGGCTCGCGCAAGGGGACGCCGTTTGCCGCGACCCAGGCCGCCATCAATGCCGGGAACGCCGCCAAGACCTACGGGCTTCGCACGGTGGACGTGAAAGTCAAGGGTCCTGGCTCCGGCCGCGAGTCGGCGATCCGCGCCCTGCAGACCGTCGGCATCGAGGTGAAGTCGATCCGCGACGTCACGCCGATCCCGCACAACGGCTGCCGGCCGACCAAGCGGAGACGCGTGTGATTTACGAATTTACGGATTGACGAAATGACGAATTCAACGATCGATTCGTCAATCAATTCGTCAATCCGTAGATTCGTCAATTCGTCAATTCGAGGAATGTATTAGATGGCTCGTTACATCGGACCTGTTTGCCGCCTGTGCCGCCGCGAGGGGATGAAGCTGTTCCTCAAGGGCGAGCGCTGCTACACCGAGAAGTGCGCGATTGAGAAGCGCAACTTCGCGCCCGGCCAGCACGGGAAGACCCGCAAGTCGAAGCTCGCCGGCTACGGTGTGCAGCTCCGCGAGAAACAGAAGGTGAAGCGCATCTACGGGGTGCTCGAGGATCAGTTCCGCCGCTACTTCGAGCAGGCGGAGCGGACGCGCGGCATCACCGGCGAGACGCTGCTGCAGCTGCTGGAGCGTCGTCTCGATAACGTCGCGTATCGTCTCGGGTTCGCGACGTCGCGGCCGCAGGCCCGGCAGCTGGTGCGCCACGGTCACTTCACGGTGAACGGTCGCAAGGTCGACATCCCGTCGTTCTCGGTGAAGCCGGGTGACGTCGTGACGCTGCGACAGAGCAGCCGCAACAACCCGGCGATCGTCCACGCGTTGGAAGAGGTCAAGGGACGCGGCGTGCCGGAATGGCTCTCATTCGATCAGGGCGCGATGGCCGCCAGGATTGGCTCGATCCCGACGCGTGAGCAGATCAACCTGCCGGTGCAGGAACAGCTCATCGTCGAGTTGTATTCGAAGTAGCTGATCGCCAGTAGTCAGTAGCCGGTAGCAGGTTCGATGTTCTTGCTACCCGCGACGAGCTACTGGCGACCAGCTGCGTATCGCATCCACCAGCCCGCAGCTTCTCAGGCCTGCAGCGGGAGGCTGGTGGCATCACACGCAGGTCTGGAGGCCGGGGCTGCCGGCCCGTAGCGAAAGGAACTTTCGATGCTCTGGAAAGGTTTTCAGCGTCCCAAGCGACTCGATTTCGAGCGCGATACTCTCACGGATCGGTACGGCCGCTTCACGGCGCAGCCGTTCGAACGCGGCTTCGGCACCACGATTGGAAATGCGCTGCGACGCGTCCTGCTCTCGTCGATTGAGGGCGCCGCGATCACCGCGGTCAAGATCGACGGTGTGTTGCACGAGTTCTCGCCGATCCCCGGCGTGGTCGAGGACGCCACGGACATCATCCTCAACCTGAAGCAGATTCCGCTGAAGGTGCACGTGGACTACACCAAGACGCTGTACCTCCGCGTCGACAAGCCGGGTGTCGTCCGCGCCAAGGACATCGAAGTCGATCAGGACGTCGAGATCCTCGAGCCCGAGGCGCACATCGCCACCGTGTCGGAAGGTGGCAAGCTGCACATGGAGCTGCGCATGAAGCGCGGCCGTGGCTACGTGTCGGCGGACAAGAACTTCGACGAGGATCTCGGCATCGGCTGGATTCCGGTGGATTCGGTTCATTCGCCGGTGAAGAAGGTGAACTACCTGGTCGAGGCCGCCCGTCTCGGCCAGACCACCGACTACGACAAGCTCACGCTCGACGTCTGGACGAATGGATCGGTGACGGCGCGTGACGCGGTCTCGCTGGCGGCCAAGCTGATTCGTGATCATCTGAACATCTTCATCAACCTCGAAGAGACGGGTGAGACCCAGGAAGCGCAGGCGGAACAGCCACGATCCGGTCTGGCCAACGAGAATCTCGACAAGAGCGTCGAGGAGCTCGAGTTGTCGGTGCGGTCGTACAACTGCCTCAAGAACGCGAACATCCGCACGATTCGCGAGCTGGTGCAGAAGACCGAAGCCGAGATGCTCAAGACGAAGAATTTCGGCCGCAAGTCGCTCAACGAGATCAAGGAGATCCTGCACAGCATGGGTCTCAGCCTCGGGATGCGGCTCGATCAGCCGGCGCACACTGAATAAAGAGATGACTTCGGGCTTCAGGCTTCGGGCCTTCTGGAATTCCCGAAGGCCGTAGCCGGTAGCCCGTAGCCAAGAGATTTGTCATGAGACACAACGTTGCACATCGGAAACTGGGCCGGGTCACCGAGCACCGCCTTGCGATGCTCCGGAACCAGGCGATCTCGCTGCTTCGTCACGAGCGGATCGAGACCACCGTGCCCAAGGCGAAGGAGCTCAAGCCCTTCGTCGAGCGGCTGATCACCATCGCCAAGCGCGGGAACGCCGCAGGCAGTGCCAACGGCACGGCACTGCACGCGCGGCGGCTGGTCCTGGCAGAAATCCCGGACAAGGACATCGTCAGCAAGCTGTTCGAGACAATCGCGCCGCGGTTCGCCGAGCGACCCGGCGGCTACACCAGGTTGCTGCGTGTCGGCTTTCGTCGGGGAGATGCGGCCGAGGTCGCTCAGCTCGAGCTGGTTGGCAGCGAGTACAACCCCGCAGCCGACGTGAAGGAGCCCGAGGAGAGCGAAGCGCCGAAGAAGACGAAGACCGTCGGCGAGCGCCTCCGTCAGACCGCCCAGCGCATTCGCGGCGCAGGTAAGGACGGCGGCGGGTCGAAGGCGCAGGCCGGTGGACAGACGCGCGGGAAGGCTCAGAAGAGCACGACCCCACGGAAGGCCGGGGGAAGTTAGAAGTTCGACGTTTGAAGTCAGAAGTAAGTACAAGTAGAAGCACGAAGGGCCGCCGGGATCTCCCGTCGGCCCTTTCACGTGTACTTCGAACTTACTTCTAACTTCCCACTTCGAACTTTCGACTTCTCGTCTATACGGCCTCGGCGTGCTCCTGACCGTGCGCGACCTTGGCGGCGGCGATGATCTTCGCCTGCAGCATCTGCGGAACTTCCTCGTAGTGCGAGTATTCCATGTGATAGCGTGCCGCGGCCGCCGGTGGCTGACGTCAGGTGCTGCTCGTAGGTGAGCATCTCCGCCATCGGGACCTGGGCCCGGATGACAGTCATGGCGCCGCGCGTGTCCATGCCGGCGATGCGCCCGCGCCGGCCGTTCAGATCGCCCATCAGGTCGCCGGCAAAGTCGCTCGGCGCGTACACCTCCACCTGCATGATCGGTTCGAGAATGGTCGGCCGAGCGCGGGTCATCGCGTCCTTGAAGGCGAGGGAGCCGGCCATCTTGAAGGACAGTTCGTTGGAGTCCACCGCGTGGAATGACCCGTCGAACACCGTGGCCTTGAAGTCGACCATCGGATAGCCCGCGAGGAACCCGCGCATTCGCGCTTCCTGGATTCCTTTCTCCACCGCGGGCACGAACTGTCGCGGGATGGCGCCGCCGAAGATGTCGTCGACGAACTGGAAATCGCTGCCGCGCGGCAACGGTTCTACCCGGATCTTGCAATCGCCGAACTGGCCGTGCCCGCCGGTCTGCTTCTTGTGACGGCCGTGCGCTTCCGTCGATGCCAGAATCGTTTCGCGGTACGGGATGCGGGGCGGCTTCAAGTTGACTTCCACGCCGAACCGGCGTTTCAGCTTCGCCACCGTGACCTCGATGTGCAGCTGGCCCTGCCCGGCGAGCAGCAGCTCGTTGGTCTGAGGATCACGCATGTACTTGATTGACGGGTCTTCTTCCTCGAGGCGGTGCATCGACGTGCTGATCTTGTCTTCGTCGCCGCGTGACTTCGGCTCGATCGCGTAGGCCAGAACCGGTTCAGGGAACTTGATCGGCGGGAAGCGGTACTTCGTTCCCTTGTCCGCAAGCATGTCGTTGGTGTGCGTGTCCTTCAGCTTGGCGACGGCGCCGAGGTCGCCCGCTTTCAGTTCGGCGACGTGCGTTTGCGTCTTGCCCTGGAGGACGAGCAGATGTCCAAGCCGCTCGGTCGTGTCCCGGGTGGCATTCGCAACCGTGGCATCGGACTTCAACGTGCCGGACACGACCCGCAACATGGTGATGCGACCGGCGAACGGATCGGCAATCGTCTTCCAGACGAAGGCCGAATACGGCGCCGAATCCGCTGCCGGGATGCCCGTCTCCTTGCCCCCCGCGTCGAATGCCGGGAATTCGCGTTCGGCCGGTGAGGGGACATAACTGACCAGCGCGTCGAGAATCGGCTGCACACCGATGGCGTGAAGCCCGGAGGCGCAGACGAGAGGGAAGAGCCGCCCGGCCACGGTGGCGGTGCGGAGCCCGGAGACGAGCTGCTCCTGCGTCAAGCGTCCCTTCGGCGAAGAAGGCTTCCATCAGCGTCTCGTCGGCCTCGGCCACCATCTCGAGCAGTTGCTCGCGGGCCACCGTTGCCTGATCGGCCAGGTCGGCCGGGATCTCGCCCTCCGTCATCTTGCCGGTGTCCGCAGCGAACGTCAGCGCCTTCATGCGGACGAGATCGACGACCCCGGTGAAGTTGCGTTCATTCCCGATCGGCAACTGGATCGGAACGATCTCGCGGGCACAGTCGCGATGGAGCGACTCGAGGGCGCGCTCGAGGCTGGCGCGCTCGCGCTCGAAGCGATTCAACACGACGATGCGGGGAAGGTTGAGTGCCGCCGCTTCGGCCCAGAGCTTCTCGGTCTGCACTTCGACGCCGGCAACAGCGTCGACGACCACGGCGGCAGCTTCTGCCACGCGGAGCGCGGACTGGGCGTCGGACAGGAAATTGGCAAACCCCGGCGTGTCGATGATGTTGATCTTGGTCTGCTGCCACTCGGCGTAGGCCAGGCTCGAGGACAGCGTGTGCTTGCGGGCGATCTCTTCCTCGTCGAAGTCGGTGATCGTCGTCCCGTCGTCTACCTTGCCAAGCCGGTTGACCGCACCCGCAACGAAGAGCATGGTCGAAACCAGCTGGGTCTTGCCGCACCCTCCGTGTCCGACGATAGCGACGTTGCGGATGGCGGCGGCGTCGTAGACCTTCATAGGGGGTATCCCTCCTGCCGGCGGCAGCGCCGCCAGGCGTGGTGTCCGGTCGCGGCAGATCGACCGATCGGCCGTAAGGCCGGGATCATAGTCACGGCTTCCGGCGGTCGCAAGGTGAAGAGGCGGCATCGGCGCGGCCCGACAGTGGAAGAGACTATCGCGACAAATATGTCTGCACTCGCAGCCACGTGTGACGAATATGTTCATTCCGACACTTTCCGTCTACATCATTGCTCCGATGCGCCGTCGGGATGATGCTCGCGTAACCGGTCTCATTTCAGACATATCGGTCTGAGCATAAGTATTGTCGACAAAGATGTCGTTTCTGGTCTTGCTTCTTCGCTAGCGGTTAGGCCCAGAAAACCCCGTATTCATTAGCGTTTTCTTGGTGTCGCGCTGTCCGCGCGGCTGGCGTTCATCTTGCTCAACGACGAGTCGGCAGGCGCCCCGGCGGCGCGCCTTCCCGCGCAAATCGATCCGTGGCCGGTTCGCTCAGACCGGGCGTGATCACGGTGATACCAAAGGACTGGAGAAACGACGATGAATCAGGCGGATACCGCGTGGATGCTGATATCCACCGCCCTGGTGCTACTGATGACGCCCGCGTTGGCGTTCTTCTACGGCGGTCTGGTGCGATCGAAGAATGCGCTCAACACCATGATGATGAGTTTCATCTCATTGGGGTTCGTCGGCGTGCTGTGGGCGGTTGTCGGCTATTCGCTCGCATTCAGCACCGGAAACGACTGGCTCGGGGATCTGTCGAACGCCATGCTCAATGGCGTCGGCCTGGAAGCGAAGGGGACGATTCCCGCGGCGCTGTTCATGTCCTACCAGGGGACGTTCGCGATCATCACCGCGGCGCTGATCTCCGGTGCGATCGTCGAGCGGATGCGGTTCTCGGCCTACGTGATCTTCATCTCGCTGTGGGCGCTGGTGGTGTATAGCCCGATTGCCCACTGGGTGTGGGGCGGTGGGTGGCTGGCGAAGATGGGTGCGCTCGACTTCGCGGGTGGCACGGTCGTGCACGTGAACGCCGCCGTGGCGGCGCTGGTGGCGGCGATGGTCCTCGGCAAGCGGCAGGATTACCGCTCGTCGTCGCTCGTGCCGCACAACGTCCCGTTCGTGCTGCTCGGCGCGGGTCTCCTGTGGTTCGGCTGGTTCGGTTTCAACGCCGGCAGCGCCCTCGCCGCCAGCCCGATTGCCGGTCTCGCGTTCGTGACGACGATGCTGGCGCCGGCGGCGACGCTGGTGATGTGGACGCTGTTGGACGTCATGCGCTCGGGCAAGCCGACCGCTGTGGGCGCCGCCACGGCGATTGTCGTGGGCTTGGTCGCGGTGACGCCGGCCGCCGGCTTCGTCAGCCCGATGAACGCCATTCTGCTCGGTGCCATTGCCGCGGTGCCCAGCTACTTCGGCCTGATCATCCGCGCCAAGACCTCGCTCGACGACTCGCTCGACGTCGTGGCGGCGCATGGCGTCGGCGGAACTGTGGGTGCGCTGCTGACCGGCGTGTTCGCGCAGAAGGCTCTCAACGGTGTCGCCGACGGCGCGTTGTATGGAAATCCCGGACAGCTGGCGATCCAGGGTGCCGCTGTGCTCGCCGCGATCGTCTACAGCGGTGTCATGAGCTTCATCCTGCTCAAGCTGATTAGTCTCGTCATGCCGTTGCGGGCGACCGCTGCGGAGGAAACCGAGGGCCTCGATATCTCGCAACACGGCGAAGAGGCGTACCTCACCTCCGGCGGCGGTGCCGCGATGGTGGAGTCAGGGTCTTCGGCAGTGCCATCGCTGTCGCCGCTGCGCAGCCAGGCGTAAGACGTCTGCACTCACCGCAGACTCTCGGACGGCGGCACCTGGCTGTGCCGCCTCGTTACCCCTCAGAGGGAGGATTTGATGTCGATTCGTTCAGTGAGGCGTTGTGGGACTTCTCTCCTGTCAGCCGCGGTCCTGGTTCTGAGCCTGACGTCCGTGGCAGGAGCCCAGTCGAGTTCCTATGACCCCAATCCCGGCGCGCTGACCATCACCGGCGCGACGGACTTCACCAGCGCCTACATGTTCCGCGGCATCCGGCAGGAAGAGGAAAGCCTGATCGTGTGGCCGTACTTCGACCTCGGCATCGCCCTCGCGTCGACCGACAGCGGTCTGAAGACGGTCGGCGTCAACTTCGGGACGTGGAACAGCCTGCACAAGGGCCCGAGCGGGTCCGATGGGCCAAGCGGCAAGTTCTGGTACGAGTCGGACTTCTACACGACGTTGAGCCTTGGATTCGGCGGCGGCTTCACCTTCGGCACGACCTACACCTCCTACACCAGCCCGAACAACATGTTCAGCACGGTCAAGGAGATCGCCTTCAAGCTGGGTGAAGATGACAGCGCTTATCTGAATAAGTTCGCGATGAAGCCGTACGCGCTGTTCGCGTTCGAACTCGACACTGATAAAGGCCAGCCCCACGGCCAGGCCGACGCCGGCTCGGAAGCGGGCACCTACATCGAACTCGGGATCGCTCCGGGCTACACCTGGAAGACGGGCAGCATATCGGTTCCGCTGAAGGTTGGTCTCAGCGGCAGCAACTACTACGAGTACAACGTTGGTACGTCGGCGAACCCGGTCTACCAGGACGACACCTTCGGCTACTTCAGCATCGCTGGCGTCGGCACGGTACCTCTGGGCGGAACCACGAAGTTCGGCTCGTGGAACGTGCATGGCGGTATCGAGTATCAGAAGTACGGGGGCACGCTGAAGTTGATCAACGAGGGGCTCGGGCTGGATCACGATTACAAAGTCATCTACTCGGGTGGGATCGGCTTCAGCTACTGAGCCGAATGGACGGCTCGTGGGCACCGGACTCCCGCCGTTCGGTGCCCACGGCTCGCACGCATCACGCAGGTATACTCAAGCACTCGATGGCGCCAATCGTTTGCGCCGGGAGCTTGTCGTGATGCTTTTCCTCCTGACCAGAGATGCCACTTCCCTCGTCCGCGAGCGGCGCAGACGCCTCCCGGCACTCCGGAGCCGTGCGCGCGGCCTTTGATGCCGCGCGAGCGGAACTGCGCGCCGACGTCGGGCGCGGCGCCGGAGGACGTGCCGCGCTGGAGCGGTACGCCGACCGCATCGACGCACTCCTGCGCCAGCTCTATCTCGACGCGCAACCACCGCCGGCGCCCGCCGTAATCCTGGCGCTCGGCGGTTACGGACGACGGCATCTCTGCCTGCACTCAGATATCGATCTGCTGATACTGTTTGCGGAACCGATCGGCGGCGACGAGGAGCGCTTCCTTCGCAGCTTCCTGCACCCGCTCTGGGATCTCGGCGTCGTCGTCGGGCACCAGGTGCGCGAACTCGCCGAGTTCGACCAGCCGGGAGGAAGACAATCCCGAGTTCCTGCTGGCGTTGCTGGATGCGCGGCCGGTTTCGGGCTCACGCGATCTGTTCGATCGCTTCAGCACGGCATTCCACACCGCGTCCACGCACGCGTTCATTCTCAAGTCGCTGCTGCAGCTGATCGAGGAGCGCCACCGCCACTTCAACTCGACGCTGTATCAGCTCGAGCCGGACGTGAAGGAGTCGCCCGGGGCCCTGCGCGACCTGTCCGCCACCAGAACGATCGCCATGCTGACCGACCCGCTGCTGCTGCGGCGCGGTCCCGCCGACCCGGCGCGGGTCGACGCGGCGGAGGACTTCCTGCTGCGCCTGCGGTCGACGCTCCATTACGAGAGCGATCGCAATCACAACGTCTTGAGCCACGAGCTGCAGGAGCGCGCGGCGGAGATTCTGGGATATCCGGGAGCCGAGCCGCGCACCCGCGTCGAGCGGCTGATGAGCGACTACTTCCGCCACGCACGCATCGTCCATCGCTCGCTCGAATGGGCGCGGCGGACGGCGCCGGTCCCGGTCGGGCCGAACCTCGGGCTGTCGCGCGACGGGATCCGCTTTCTGGACCAGGTACAGGCGGCCCGTAATCCCGCGTCCTGGCTGGAAGCGTTTCAGGCCGCGCTCGATGCGCAGGCGGAGGTCAGCGAGGAAGCGCTTTCGTGCATCCAACAGCACGTGGACCGCTATCGCGCCGACGACTTCTTTCCGCAGGAAGCGGACAGGCGCGCAGTCCTGCGGCTGCTCAAGCCGGTGACCGGGTTGTACGACCGCCTCTCGGAAATGCATGACTGCGGTCTGCTCGGGCGCGTGTTTCCCGAGTTTCAGGCCATCTCGTGGCGGGTGGTGCGCGACTTCTACCACAAGTACACGGTCGACGAGCACACGCTGCTGACGATCCGCAATCTCGAGCGGACCGCTGCGGCGACAGAAGGGTCGCGGCGTCGTTTCCAATCGGTCCTCGCCGGCCTGCACGAGCCCGAACTCCTGGTGCTGGCCCTGCTGCTGCACGACGTCGGCAAGTGGCGCGACGACGATCACGCGCTCGAGAGCGTTCGAATGGCCGAAGAAGTCGTCGAGCGGCTTCATCTCTCCGTCGAGCAGCGTGACACGGTCCTGTTCCTGATTCGTCACCACCTGCGCATGTCGCTCGTCGCGTTCCGCCGCGACACCGAGGATCCCGACATCGTCCGCGACTTCGCGTCGTTCATCGGCACCGAGGATCGACTCAAGATGCTGTGCCTGATGACGCTGGTCGATGTTGAAGCGGTCAGCCCAGAAACGCTCACCACCTGGAAAGAAGAACTGCTCTGGCGTTTGTACGTCGACACCTACAATCACCTGACGCAGCGGTACGGCGACGAGCTGATCGAGCGCAACCAGGCGGATCTGGATCACGTACTGCGGCGTCGTCCCGACGACCTGTCGGAGTCCGAGATCACGAGTTTCCTCGAGGGGCTGCCGCAACGGTATCTGCAGCTGTTCAGCCGAGAGGCGATCTACCGTCACGTTCGTCTGGCGCGTGACATCAAGCCGGACGAAGTGCATTTGTCGCTCGAATCGCACGACCGGATCTGGACCGTGGCCGTGGTGACGCTCGACAAACCCTTCCTGTTCTCGAACATCTGCGGTGTCCTGTCGTCCTTCGGCATGAACATCCTGCGCGGGCACGCGTTGACCAACCCGAACGGGCTGGTGCTCGACGTATTCCAGTTCACCGACGACGAGCGTTTCCTGGAGTTGAATGCCAACGGGTCGTCGCAGGTGCTGCACGTGCTCGAGGATGTCGTGTCCGGGCGATCGGACGTAACCATCCGCGTTCGCGGCCGTGAGCGCAGCGTCCTGAAGAGCGTGGCGCGCTTCTCACCGGTGGTTCGCGCCGACCGTGCGGCATCCGCTCGTTACACGATCATCGATATCGTCGCCAGCAACGGGCTGGGGCTGTTGTATCGCATCAGCCGTGTGATCTCCCAACACGGGTGCGACGTCGATCTGGTCCTGATCGCCACCGAGGGCGAAAAGGCGATCGACGTGTTCCACATCACCAAGTCGGGCGTCAAATTGACCGAGCCGGAGCAGCAGGCGCTGACTTCGGACCTGCAACGTACACTGGAGGACACGTTATGAAGATGCTCAAGGCCATCATCCGCCCCAACAAGGTGGACGACGTCAAGGACGCGCTCGCGAAGCTGAATATCGCGGGCATGACGGTCACCGAGGTTCGCGGACATGGCAAGCAGAAGGGGCACACCGCGATCTATCGCGGCAAGGAATACAACGTGAGCCTCCTGCCGAAGATGGAGATAGAGGTCGTCGTGCCCGACCAGCTGGCCGACGACGCTATCAAGGCGATCGTCGGGGCGGCGCGTACCGGAGAGATCGGCGACGGCCGCGTCTTCGTGATGCCCGTCACCGAGAGCTATCGGATTCGTACCGGCGAGATGGAATCGTAGCGGAGCCTGCGTGTCGGGCAATCCTGGTCCTGCCCGCGTCAATCGCGCCCGAGAACGCTTCGGCCGATTGCGGGGCAGGATCTCGTCCCTCTGACCACCCCTCCCGTTTTCAGCCTCAATCGCTCGCTCGGCCACCGTGCGGTGGACCGTCCGCGCCTTGCCGCGACAAATCTGTTTGCTCGTCGACGCCATCACACAATCGACGTACGCAAACACCGCACGCGACCCTTCACCAGCCGGGGTGACGGCAGTTCTCACGACCGATGCATACAGACCCGTCGACGTTTTGATTCGTGTCGACAGAAGTGTCGCATCGAAGGGCAGGCACGCTCTCGGAGAGTGCGAATTGATTGAGCAAATCGTCAGGTTTACTCGCTGGCTGCTGGCACATGCATTGAAACGTCGACTCACGTCGTGCTGCTCACACGAACTGCATCATCGCCACGGACCTCTCCCTTCCGCCGGGGGACTCCGCTGCGATCGCGCCTCTGGGCCGCGTTCCTGGTGCTGTTGATCGCGTTGCCTTTCACTGCGCCGTTTTCGACGTGTGATCTGGCGACGCTGCTGGCGGCACCAGCGCCCCACGCGGCCGGGCATTCGCTCGGCGCCTCGACCATCGACGCGACGAGCATCGCGCCGATGGTGACGATGGAAGAAGACGATCACGCGTGTGACCTGGAAACGCCACTCGACACGAAGGAGACCGTGACCCTGGTCGCCGTCGTGGATGCGGGTGTCCCGACGTACCTCGCCGTCCGCACCTGCCCGCTCCCGCTCCGCCTGTAATACCCCCTCTCTCGAACCTCGTTAAAGCTACACGTCCAGGTCGGCGTACGCCTCGTGCCGGACCCGGTGTGCCGATCTGTTTCCAAGGAGACTGCGATGGTCGTATCCCTATTGTGTCGACGTTTGAAGACGAGTCTTGCCGATCCGGTGATTCGCGCGCGGGCTCTGACCCTGCTGGGCGGCAAGATGATCGGTCTGGCCCTGCTGCTGGCCGTGATGAAGATGACGCTGGGATCTGCGGTCTACGCCGCCGATGGCCCGACGCCGGAAGTCAACGCGGTCAATACGCTGTGGGTGCTGCTCGCCGCGTTTCTCGTCTTCTGCATGCAGGTCGGTTTCGTCATGCTGGAGGCCGGGTTTGCCCGATCGCGTGAATCGATCAACATCCTCGTCGAAGGCATCGTCGACACCTGTATCTGCGGCGTGACGTTCTGGGCCTGGGGATTCGCCTTCATGTTCGAACCGGGCACGCCATGGATCGGCACCAGCGGATTCTTTCTCAACGGATTGCCCGATACGTATCTGACCACCGGCATCCCGCTGCTCGCGTACTGGGTCTTCCAGTTCGCGTTCGCCGACACCTGCTCGACCATCACCTCCGGCGCGATGGTCGGACGCTGCGGGTTCTGGGGCGACATCCTCTACAGCATCGGGGTCACCGGTTTCATCTATCCGATCATCGGTCACTGGGCTTGGGGGCCCGATGGCTGGCTCGCGGTGATGTCGATACCGTTTCGCGATTTCGCCGGATCTACTGTTGTGCACACGATCGGCGGAGCGATTTCCCTGATCGGCGCGATCGTGCTCGGACCGCGCCTCGGTCGGGTGTTCGCGCGTGACGGCGGTGGTCCGATGCTGCCGCACAACATCATCCTCGGTGCAGTCGGCGGCCTCATCCTCTGGTTCGGATGGTACGGCTTCAACCCGGGCAGCACGCTGTCGGCCATGGATGTCCAGGGCATCGCCCGGGTTTCGTTCAACACGACCATGGCCGCGTGTTCCGCCGGGCTGATGGCGCTCTTCATCGGCTACATGCGGACCCGGAAGTGGGATCTCGCGATCACGACGAATGGCTTCCTGGCCGGTCTCGTCGCGATTACCTGCCCGTGCTACTGGGTCAGTCCCACGGGAGCATTCTTCATCGGAGTGGTTGCCGCCTTCGTCGTGGTCTACGGCATCGACCTGCTCGAATACCTCCGGGTGGACGATCCGATCGGCGCTGTCCCCGTCCACATGATGTGCGGCATCTGGGGCACGTTGTCACTGGGACTGTTTGCCAGCGGCCAGTACGGAGTTCCGACGCCGACGGGAGCGGACGTCAGCACCCTCGTCACGGGACTGTTCTACGGCGGTGGAGTGGCACAGTTGACGGCGCAGGCGATCGGAAGCGCGTCGATTACGGTGGCGACGCTCGCGGCGGCCAGTGCGCTGATGTACGCGGTCCATCTGACGGGCACCCTCCGCGTGTCGACCGAGGGTGAACTCGAGGGCCTTGATCTTCATGAACACGGGATGCTGGCCTATCCGGAGTTCCCGATGCATCCCTCGCCACGTCTGACGACCGGGCCGGCGCACCGGTCGAGCGCGGCAACTACGACGGTGCCGACACCGGCTCGAAACACGATCTGACTCGTTCGCGATTCCATCTGAGCCCCGGAACTTCTCCAGTCGCCGGTGCGCGGGATGGAAGGGGAGAGGTCGGACCTGAGCAATCCGGCCTCTCCCACCGTTCCCGTTGGGCCGTCGCTCTTCATGCCATCTCCGTCGCCGTCGACCGAAATGCTGGCCATCGCATGAACGAAGACTGACCGATCTGCAGCGCGATGCCCGCCTCGCATTGCGGATGGCAACTGCGTCAGTCGGTCAGTTGGTGGTTCGCGGCTTGCTGCGTTCACCGGCGACGTGTCCCTACAAGAACCCACGACGCGCGCGACCGCGTCCTCACGCCAGCCGTCTTCCCCCGGCGTCATTCGCGAACTCGGCCTCGGCTTGATCACGGGTGCCGCCGCCGACGACCCGTCCGCGATCGGGACCTATGCGGCGGCAGGCGCGAAGCTTGGTCCCGGCTTCCTATGGACGGCTCCGGCGACGTTTCCCATGATGTTCGCGGTGGTCTACCTGTCCGCGAAACTCGGACAGGTGACCGGCAAAGGGCTGTTCGCGGTCATCCGCGACGCGTACCCGAATTCGCTGCTCCGGGTGCTTCTGGGTGCGGTGTTGATCGGAAACACAATCGAAGCGGCGGCCGACCTCGGCGGAATGGCAGCCTCACTCACACTCCTGGTGCCGTTGCCAATCAAGGTCCTGGTCATCGCCATCGCGGTCGTGCTGCTCGGTCTCCAGATTCTCGGGTCGTACACTCTGATTCGAAACGTATGCCGGTGGCTGTCGCTGTCGCTGCTGGAGTACGTCGGTGCGGCGTTTCTGAGCCGGCCGGACTGGAGCGCGGTGATGGCAGGGTCGCTCGTTCCAAAAGTCGAATTCAGTTGTGACTCCTCGAACTCCTGGTCGCGGTCATAGGAACCAGCCTGTCGGCCTACCTGTACACGTGGCAGTCCAACGAGGAAGTGGAAGAAGAAATTGCCATGGGTCGAACGCGATTATCGCAGAGGCGAGGCGCGACGGATGCCGAGCTGCAACATTCACGGCGCGACATCATGTTCGGCATGCTCTTCTCCAACATCGTCATGTATTTCATCATCCTCGCCGCCGCGTCCACACTCTATGCGACCGGCCAGCATGAGATCACGACTGCTGCTCAGGCCGCAAAGGCACTGAAACCTCTGGCCGGGAACCTCGCCGGGACTCTGTTCGCCCTTGGCGTCGTGGCGGTCGGCTTTTTGGCGGTCCCGGTGATGACGACGGGCGCCGCCTACGATCTCGCCCAGGTTATGGGGTGGCGTCACAGCCTTCATGCGAAGCCGGCCGAAGCGCCGGCGTTCTATCTCGCGATCGTAGGGTTCACGATCGTCGCCGTGGCCATTAATTTTCTGGGATTCAATCCGATGCGACTGCTCGTGTTTTCGGGCATCGTTCAGGGCTTTTCGACGCCGCCGCTGATGCTGTTGAATCATGCGCCTGACGAGCCGCCGCGACATCATGGGTGATCGCGCGAACGGAATATCGATCAACGTGCTCGGATGGTTGACGACTGCGATCATTTTCGCCGCGACGCTGGGTCTGGTGATTAGCTGGACCTTATAGGGTGGAGCGAGCAATCCGCCAGGTCGTGGGTCACGCCGCGAGCCGGTGGATCGATGGCCGGCCCTGCCGCGGCAAGCCCGGGCTGTTACTCGTAGCGGAGGGCTTCGATCGGATCCAGGCGCGCGGCGCGATACGCCGGCACCATTCCGAAGAAGATACCGACGGTGGCGGAAAAGCCGAGGCCGATCGCGAACGACCACCACGGCAACGAGATCGGGAACCCGGACAGGAGGTGGATCGCGACACCGATTCCGCTTCCCAGCAGAATGCCGAGCACGCCGCCGACCGAGGTGAGCACCACCGATTCTGCGAGGAACTGGAAGAGCACTTCTTGGCGACGCGCTCCCAGCGCCTTTCTTACGCCGATCTCGCGGGTCCGCTCGGTGACCGAGATCATCATGATGGCCATCACGCCGATGCCCCCGACCATGAGCGCGATCGAGGAAATCACGACAAGCGCGAGGAAGACGCCCTGGCTGATGCGATCCCAGATCTTCAGGATAGCGTCCTGAGTGGCAATGTCGAAGTCGTTCTCCTCGTCGAGTTTGAGGCCATGCCGGATGCGCATGATCTCTTCGACCTCTGCCATGGCCTGGTCCCGAGGCACGTCCTTATAGGGCAGTACGACGATCGTGGCCGAAGCCGCCCCGAAGCCGCGATTGTTCGTGATGCCACCGTAGATCAACTGGTGAGTCGTCTGCGGAATCACGACGAAGTCGTCCTGGTCGCCGATGACCGAGGGCCGCTTCTTCAGGACGCCGACGACGGTGAACTCGATGGCCCCGATGCGCACCTTCTTGCCAATCGGATCCAGGCCCTGCTGTTGAAACAGCGCGTCGTACGGGTTGTAGCCGAGCACCACGACGCGCCGCCGGTGCTCAACCTCGGAGGCGGTGAAAAAGCGTCCGTACTCAACCGGCACGAAGTTGACGTCGCCGAACTTCTCGGTGGACCCGATGACGGCGAGCTGACGCGTGCGTTCGCTGCGGTAGTAGATGCGCTCCTGCGAATTCTGCCCGGGCCCCTGCCCCAGCCACACGTCCACGGTCTCGATGGACGGCGCCAGCTTCTCGATCGCTTTCGCATCGGCAATCGTCAGATTGGGTCGACGCATCAAAGTGGCAAAGTCGGCGCCCGAGGTCAGGCTGACGGCGCTGACCTTCCCCACGAAGATCGTGTTCGGTCCGAGCGAGCGGATCATGTCGCGGAGCGACGAGTCGAAGCCGCGGATGAGCGACGTCATCCCGACGATCGACGTGATGCCGATCACGACGCCAAGGACGGTCAGCGCCGATCGCAGCTTGTTGCCGCGCAGAGTGTCCAGCGCCATGCGCCAGACTTCGCCGATCAGCCCTTTATTCACGACGCAGCGCCTCGATGGGGTCGAGCCGGGCGGCACGGGCGGCCGGGTAGGCGCCGAAGAACAGACCGACCCCCGCGGTGATGCCGATCCCCAGAATGATGGACCAGAGTTCGAGCTTGGCCGGCAGAGGCGAGAAGCGGGCGATCCCCTGCGCCGCCAGGAACCCCAGCGAGATGCCGACCAGGCCCCCGAATGTCGAGAGCGTCACCGATTCCGTGAGCACCTGCGACATGATGTCGCGCCGCTTCGCGCCAAGCGCCTTGCGCAGGCCGATTTCGCGGGTCCGTTCCGTCACCACCATCAGCATGATGTTCATGATGACGATGCCGCCGACCACGAGAGAGAGCGCCACGACGCCGACGAGCACGGCGAAGATGCCGTTCGTGGCGTTGTGATAGAACTCGAGCAGCGTGTCCGAGGTAAACAGGCCGAAGTTGTCGGGTTGATTGGGCTTGAGCCGCCGCGACACCCGCAATGCCAGAATCGCGTCTTCCTTCGCCGCGTCGATCATGTCCGGCGTCTTCGGCTTGACCGACAACGTCAACGACTGCCGGGCCCCGAACAATTTCTGGAACGCCCCCAGCGGAATCACCGCGAAGTTGTCCTGCGAGTTGCCGAACACCGAGCCCTTTTTCTCGCTGACCCCCACGACGCGGAACGGGATGCCCGCAATCTTGACGACCTTGTCGAGTGGATTCACGTCGCCGAACAGCTTGTCGGCGATGTCGAACCCGATGACGGTCACCAGCTGGCTGCGGTCCACTTCCGTCGCGCTCATCATGCGACCGCGCTCGTTGGCGTTGAACGTGCCGAAATCGGCGTACTCACTCGTGACACCCTGAATTGAGACGTTCTCGATCTCCTGAGCGCGGTACGACAGCGTGGCGCTGTTCTGCGCCTGCGCCATGACCGACGTGATGTTGTCGCTGATGCGCTTGATCGCCCGCGCTTCCGCCAGCGTGATGCGTGGATTGGCGCGCACACGCTCTTCATCCGCTTCGGTCCGGATCGGCGGCATGCGCTGGATCGTGAACGAGTCGGCGCCGACGTCACTGACGATCGCGTTGGACACGTACGAGTTCATCCCCTGGATCAACGAGACCACGGTCACGATCGACGTGACCGCGACGATGTTGCCGAGGACCGTCAGCAGCGAGCGGAGCTTGTTCGCCCAGATCGACTGAATGGCAATCCGGGCGGAGTCCAGGATCTGGTTCATTCCACGAAGGTCAACGCTTGGCCGTCGCGCTTCCCGGCCTGTTCTGCTCCGAGAGCCGGACCGGTTCGCCGTCGGCCAGGGTGCGGACGTTGGCGAAGGGCCCGGTGATCACCTGGTCTCCGGGTTTTACCCCTGAGACCACCTCGAAATACTTTTCTCCAGCGATACCGATCTTGACCGGTGCGAACACCGCGCGGCCGTCACGAATCAGGAAGACCCCCTCCGTTTCCTTGCGCGTGTGTCCCGGCGGCGGCTCATTCGATGCCGATACCGTCGGTTCGACGCTGCGACCCTTCTTCGGCGGCGGCTCGTGGACAAGCTCGCCCTTGTCGTTGAAGAGCATTTCACGGACGGTCAACGCCTGGATCGGCACGGCGGCGACGTTCGCTTTGGTCGCGGTCGTGATTTCGGCAGTGCAGGTGAACCCGGGCCGCACGTCGGGAACCTGTTCGTCCAGGGTGACCTTCACCTTGAAGGTCGTCGCCTGGCGCTGGCCGGTGTTCGTCGTCGATGTCGTCTGCTGGACAGGGCTGTTCCCGATTTCAGTGACATGTCCCTTGAACGTCCGGTCCGGCACTGCGTCGATCGTGATCTTCGCCTGCTGTCCGAGGCTGACGGCGGGGATATCGGTCTCGTCTACTTCCACCTCGGCGTCCAGCACCGACATGTCGGCGATGGTCAGCAACACCGTCCCGGCGTTGTTCATCGTTCCCATGACGGCGGTCTCACCCTGCTCGATGTTGCGCCGGGTGACGAGACCGTCGATGGGGGAGTTCAGGATCACCTGGTTCAGGTTGTAGCGCGTGGTCGCCAGGCCGGCCTGTTCCTGCTTGATCTGCTGCTCACGCGTTTCGAGGTCCTGCGTGCGCGCCTTGACATCGGCCTCGCGCGACCTGACGTCGGCCTCGCGCACCTTGACCTCGTTCTCGGCCTTCTCCAGATCCTGCTTCGTCGTCAGACCGTCCTTCCACAGATCCTGTTGCCGCTTCAGCGTCTGCCGCGCCAGCGCGAGTTGTGCCTCCGCCTGCTCGACGCCCGTTCGCGCCTGCTCCACGTTCGTTCGCGCCTGCGCCAGCGACGACTCGGCGGCGGCCACGCTGGCGACGCCGCGCTGCATTTGGCCTTCCAGCGAACGCGGATCGATTTCAAGGAGGAACTGGCCCGCCTTCACGCGTTGTCCTTCGTCGACCGCCAGCCGGGTCACTCGCCCGGTCGTATTCGCCGAGATGTTGACCTGCGTTTTCGGTTGGATCTTGCCCGATGCCGAGACGAGCGACTCGAGGTCACGATTGCGGAGCACCTCGGTGTTGACCACGATGCCGGTCTGCCGCTTGAAGTAGAAGTTGGCGGCGACGACCGCCGCGGCGATGATGAGGCCCCCCAGGATGATCAGAGCTTTCTTCCGAGTCATACTCTCCTCAGAACGCGCGCACCGCCGCGATGATCACCGCGATCACCGCATAGATGCCGAGTAGAACTGCGGCAACGGGTCCGGTCCGCCGCTTGTAAAGCACCGCCACGCCAATCGAAGTGTTGATGCACGACCAGATGATGAACAGGTCGATGGCGCTCAGCAGGTACATGAAGAACCCCATTTCGTCGAGGTTCGGAAAGAACACCGCGAGCCTGGTCGGACTCGTCATATCCGCCCGCGCGTACATGATCGGCAGGCTGAACACCTGCTGGATGGCGCCGATGATCAGCGAATGCGCGACAACGGCGAACACCTGCCTGTAGGTCGCACCGCCCCCGAGGACTGCGGTGAATACCGCCAGCAGGATTCCGGCGACGACGGCACAGATGAGCGGCAGCATCACGATGAGCGATGCCGCGGTCGTGTACGGGGCGTAGGCCATCCGCGACTGCATCTGCTGGAGCATCTGGTCGGTGACGGTCACCCCGAAGGTTTTCAGGACGCTGAGCTGCTGGTCGAGCGCGGCGTTCTGACCCACTTCGGTGGACAGGAATGTCACCTGCGCGCCAACGTAGATCAAGCCGCAGACCACCATCGCGCCGAACCACCGCGGCCGTGCCGCGATGGCGGAATACGCCGCCCGCGGCGAGAACACCACCCCGATCAGTCTCGACACCAATCCAACGTCCGGCGTTTCTGCGGTGGTTGGGTTCGGAAGAACTTCGCTCATCACCATTCCTAGACGCTGCCCCCGGTCACCGCCATCGCCGTCGCCAGCAGCAGGGCGAGCGTGGCATAGGCACCCAGGAAGGCCCCGACAATCGTGCGGGCGCGCCGGTGGTACAGGACCGAGACGCCGATGGCCAGCACGATGGCCCACCAGATCACGAATACGTCGAGCGCGCTGAAGAAGCGCGCGACCGGCGACGTTCCTTCAAACGACGAAAAGAGCGCCCCCAGACTCGTGGCGCTGGATGTCGTTTCTCTGACATACCCGAGTGGAGCCGCCAGCACCTGCCGGATTGCCAGAATGACCCCCGCATACGTCGTGACGGCCATCGCCTCCTGGAACGAAGCGCGCCCCCTGAACACCACACGGAGCAGAATGGCTACTCCCACGGCCAGCACCGGTCCGGCCACGAGCGCCGCTGTCACGGCATACACGACGCTGCTTCGCTCGCCCAGGTTCTCCAGCCGCGCGTATCCAGCATCGTCGACCGGCTGCCCGAAGGCGGCGGCCGTCCGCTCCCACTGATCGACGAGCGCCTGCTGTCCGACGGCCGTCGCCATGAAGACGGCCCCTGCCACTGCGCTCATGATGGTGGTCACGAGCAGCAGCGTCCCCCATCTCGGGTGAGACACCACGGACTCGAACGTGGACCGCGGCCGGCGGATCACCCCGGCCATTGCCTGCACGACTGATTGATCTCTTGGTGTCGAACCGGCGCCGGCTGCCGTACCGGCGGGGAGGGGTGTCGTCACACAAGCTCCTGATACGGTTGGCCTTGCGTTCGGTTCCGTCCTTTCGCGTCAACCCGTGGTGCCCTGAGCGGTTGTCGAAGAACAGACGCTATATTTTGTCGGTACTTAAGGTTAACACCGGGCGAAGGTGCAGATCCGGCGGCGGCCCGGCCGTCAGCCGAACCGGCTCCAGGTCATCCCGCCGGTGTACGTCGCCGTCCGGTTTGCCCACTTCGGTGTCGCAGGCGTGAGCGAGACCCTGGAGTTATAGGACGATAGGCGGATGCGCAGCGGTCGTCCCACGCTCCTGATTGGCCTCTTTTTACCTGTCGTACTCCTGGGCCTTCCCTCGGCGGTGCCAGCCCAGGCAATCGAAAGCGCCGGCAGCCGGGCTCCGGGCATGGGTGGGGCGTTCGTGGCAGTCGCCTCTGACAGCAGTGCCACCTGGTGGAACCCGGCCGGCCTGGCGGCGGGACCGTTCCTCGACCTCGCCGGCTATTGGAATGGTCTCGACGCCGGTGGTGACCGGGCGCCGGCCTGGCGATCGCACCTGTCTGCGTTTTCCTTCGCGACCCCGCCAGCCGGCCTGAGTTATTACCGGTTCCGGCTGACCGGCGCCAAGCCGCTTACCACTACAGCAACTGGACAGGGGGACCGACAAGGTACAGGGACTGAGGTCGCCGTCCGTTCGATCCCTGCGAGCCAGCTCGGGGTCACCCTCGCGCATTCGCTGATATCGGGCGTTCATATCGGAACCACGCTCAAGTACGTCCGCGGGGCGGTGATGGCGACGGCCGGAGAAGGCTCCGTCGACGCGCTTCTGGATGCCGGCGGGGACCTCGAAGGTGCCGATACCCACGGCACATTCGATCTCGACATCGGCGTGCTTGCGGCGTCCGGCCCCTGGCGCGCCGGCGCCGTGGTCCGTAACGTCCGGGAGGCGGGGTTCGGCGGGGCAGCGGACATCAATCTGCCGCGTCAGATCCGGCTCGGCGGCGCATTCGATGGTGACGCCGCCCGGATCATCCCGCTGACGGTTGCCGTCGACGCGGACCTGCAGCGGTACGAGGGCCCGGCGGGCGAGCGACGGGTGATTGCCGCTGGGGGCGAGTACTGGCTGGCGCATCGGCGATTCGGCATTCGGGGCGGTGTCCGGTTCAACACCGTGGGGGCGGAGGAACGTGCCGTCACTGGAGGCGGGAGCGTGGCCGTCCGCGCGGGGCTGTACGTCGATGCCCACGGTGTCTACGGCGGGACGACAGAGGAGCGCGGCTGGGGCATCGCGGCGAGGGTGTCCTTCTGAATCGTGGGTCATCGTTCGTGAATCGTGAGAGGCGATTCGTGACGAGGGATTCGCGATTCGCGGATTCACGATTCACGACTCGGTATTCACGATTCGCTAGATGGCCGTTCGCATCGGAGAGTTGCTTCTCAAGGAGAAGCGCATATCACCGGAGCAGCTCCAGGAGGCGCTGAATTATCAGCGCCAGAACGGGGGGAAGCTCGGCCTCAATCTGATCAAGCTTGGCCTGGTGAAGGACGAAGAAATCACCAGCCTCCTCAGCAAGCAGTACGGCGTTCCCTCGATCTCCCTGCAGAAGTTCGAAATCGATCCCGCCGTCATCAAGCTGGTCCCTGCGGAAACGGCGCAGCGTTACCAGATTCTCCCGCTCTCGCGATCCGGCGCAACGCTGACGATTGCGATGACCGACCCGACCAACGTGTTCGCCATGGACGACATCAAGTTCATGACGGGCTACAACGTCGAACCGGTCGTCGCTTCCGAGACGGCAGTCGCCGAAGGCATCCAGAAGTACTACAGCCAGGCGCTCGCCTCGTCGCAGCCGGCCAGCGCGCTCGAGGTCGCCACGCGCGCCCTCGAGGAGATGCCCACGCTCGCTGCCAGCGACGACGTGGAGGTCATCAGCGAACTCGAAGAGATCAGCGTGGAGATGCTCGCCAAGCAGGGCGAGGAAGCTCCGGTCATCAAGCTGGTCAACGTCATCCTGATGTCCGCGATTCAGAAGGGCGCCAGCGACATCCACATCGAGCCGTACGAGAAGGAACTTCGCGTCCGCTACCGCGTCGACGGCATCCTCTACAACGTCATGCAGCCGCCGCTGAAATTCCGCGACGCCATGACCTCCCGCATCAAGATCATGTCGCGCCTCGACATCGCCGAGAAGCGGCTGCCGCAGGACGGGCGCATCAAGGTCCGGTTCAAGGATGACGCCGGAGTCGGCAAGGAGATCGACTTCCGCGTCTCATGCCTGCCGACGCTCTTCGGCGAGAAGATCGTCATGCGTATCCTCGACAAGGACAAGCTGATGCTCGACATGACGCGACTCGGATTCGAGTCGGAGTCGCTGTCGAAGTTCGAGTCGGCCATTCAGCGCCCATGGGGCATGGTGCTCGTGACCGGACCGACCGGGTCCGGCAAAACCAACACCCTCTACTCATCGATCTCCCGCATCAACACGTCGGAAACGAACATCATGACCGCCGAGGACCCGGTCGAATTCAACCTGGTTGGTGTCAACCAGGTCCAGGTCCGCGAGGGCATCGGCCTGAACTTCGCGGCCGCGCTCCGCAGCTTCCTCCGTCAGGACCCGAACATCATCCTGGTCGGCGAAATCCGCGATTTCGAGACCGCCGAAATCGCCGTCAAAGCGGCGCTCACCGGTCACCTGGTGCTGTCGACCCTGCACACCAACGACGCACCGAGCACGGTCAACCGGCTCATGAACATGGGTATCGAGCCGTTCCTCGTGGCGAGCTCGCTGAACCTCGTGTGCGCACAGCGTCTTGTGCGCCGCATCTGCAAGAACTGCTCGGAACCGCATCCCGCCCAGCCGCAGGCGTTGATGCAGGCGGGCTTCTCGGCGGAAGACGCCAGCTCGATCGTGCCGAACCGGGGTCGCGGCTGCGAGCGCTGTAACAACACGGGCTACAAGGGGCGAGTCGGGTTGTACGAAGTGATGGAAGTGACCGAGGAACTGCGGGAACTGATTCTGGTCGGCGCCTCGGCGCTGGAACTGCGCCGCAAAGCGGTCGACGAAGGAATGATCACGTTGCGCCACAGCGGCCTGCGCAAGGTCAAGGAAGGCGTGACGACGATCGAGGAAGTGGTCAGGGAGACAGTCAAGTGACGACGTTGCCGGATCTGCTGCGCCAACTGGTGCAGTTGGAGGGATCGGACCTCCACATCACCACCGACACACCGCCGCAGGTGCGCGTCCACGGTCATCTGCAGCGGCTGGACGGCGTGAACATGACGCCGGCCGACACGAAGCAGCTCACCTACAGCGTCCTCACCGACGCCCAGAAGAAGCGGTTCGAAGAGAACCTCGAGCTCGACTTCTCGTTTGGCATCAAGGGCGTCGCGCGCTTCCGCTGCAACATGTTCAACCAGCGCGGCGCCGTCGGCGCCGTCTACCGCGTGATTCCGGACAAGATCAGGAGCTTCGAGGACCTCGGCCTGCCACCGGTCCTGGCGAAGCTGGCCGAGCGACCGCGCGGGCTCGTGCTGGTGACCGGCCCGACGGGATCCGGCAAGTCGACGACGCTCGCGGCAATGATCGACAAGATCAACAAAGAGCGTCACGACCACATCCTCACTATCGAGGATCCGATCGAGTTCGTACATCCGCACCAGAACTGCCTGGTCAACCAGCGCGAGGTCCACAACGACACTCAGAGCTTTTCCAGCGCCCTTCGCGCCGCGTTGCGCGAGGATCCGGACATCGTGCTCATCGGCGAAATGCGCGACCTCGAAACCGTGGAAGCCGCGCTCCGCATCGCCGAGACGGGCCACCTGACGTTCGGCACGCTGCACACCAACTCGGCGTCGCAGACGATCAACCGCATCATCGATATCTTTCCGTCGAGCCAGCAGTCACAGATCCGGACACAGCTGTCCCTCGTGCTGGAAGGCATCGTCTGTCAGGCGCTGCTCCCGAAGATCACCGGGGGACGCGCTGCCGCACTGGAAATCATGGTCCCGACACCGGGCATCCGGAATCTGATTCGCGAGGACAAGGTTCACCAGATCTACTCGGCCATGCAGACCGGCCAGGAAAAGATGGGCATGCAGACGATGAATCAGTCGCTCGCGACGTTGTACCAGCAGAAGAAGGTGACGATGGAAACCGCTTTGTCGGCGTCGTCGAACCGGGACGAGTTGCAGGACCTCATCAATCGCGGCGTCGGCGTGGTGGCCGGCGCTGGTCTCAGCCGGCCAGGCACGCCGCGCCCGGTCGCAGGACGGTAATCCATGGCTACGTTTGCCTACAGCGGTCGCACCCGTCAGGGTCAGTCAGTCAGCGGTGAGCGGATCGCGGACACCCTGGAGGTGGCGGTTGCCGCACTGCGACGCGAGCAGATCCTCGTCACGAACATCTCGCCGGTAGCTGAGAAGAAGGCCGCGGCCAAGAAGGCGGTCAACAAGAAGGTCGCAGCGAAGAATCTGGCCGTGTTCACGCGACAGTTCTCCGTGATGATCGATGCCGGATTGCCCCTGGTGCAGTGCCTCGAGATCCTCGGCACTCAGGAAGAAGACAAGAACTTCGCGGCGACCATCCTGGCCACCCGCGGCGACGTCGAAAGCGGCGCGTCGCTGGCCGATGCCATGAAGCGGCATCCGAAGACCTTTGATCCGCTGTTCACGAACATGATCGCGGCCGGAGAAGCCGGCGGCATCCTGGACACCATCCTCAAGCGCCTGGCGACGTACATCGAGAAGGCGGTCAAGCTGAAAAGCCAGGTCCAGTCCGCGATGATCTATCCGATCGCGGTCATCGTGATCGCGGCCGTCGTCGTCGGTGTGATCTTGTGGAAGGTCATTCCGACGTTCGCCAACCTGTTTGCGGGTCTCGGCGCGGAATTGCCGCTGCCGACGCGAGTGGTGATCGCGTTGAGCAATGGCCTCGTCCAGTACATGCCGTTCGTGATTGGTGGCATCGTCGCCCTCGGCTTTGCGTTCAAACAGTATTACGCCACGCCCAACGGCCGAATGACGGTCGACGCGGTGGTGTTGAAGCTGCCCGTCCTCGGCAACCTGATGCGGAAGATCGCGGTGGCCCGGTTCTGCCGGACGCTGTCAACCTTGCTCGCCTCGGGCGTGGCGATCCTCGAGGCGTTGGAGATCACCGCGCGCACCGCGGGCAACGCAGTTGTCGAGGAAGCGATCGTCACGACCCGTCGCAGCATCGAGCGCGGCGAGACGATCGCGCAGCCGCTGAAGGAGACGGCGGTGTTTCCGCCGATGGTCGTTCAGATGATCGGCGTCGGCGAAGCCACCGGGGCCCTGGACACGATGCTCAGCAAGATCGCGGACTTCTACGAAGAAGAAGTCGACGTCGCCGTCGCCGGATTGCTGACGCTGATGGAGCCGCTGATGATCGCCTTGCTCGGCGGCATCGTCGGCGGCATCGTCATCGCGATGTACATGCCGATCTTTAGCCTGATCTCGAAGCTGACCGGGTAAGGCGTGATGGAATTGCGGTCGCGCCTGTCGACGCTCATCGCGGTGCGTGTTGTCGTCAGCACGCTGCTGCTGGGGTCTGCGATCCTCATCCAGTTGAGTCGACCGGGGTCGTTCCCGGTCGATCCGTTCTTCTTCCTGATCGGGCTCACGTACGGACTGAGCGTCGTCTACATCGGCTCCTTGCGCTACGCCGCCCAGCATCACTGGCTCGCCGACCTGCAGTTCTTCGCCGATGCCGTCCTGGTATCGGCATTCATTCACGTCACCGGCGGCGTGACGAGCTACTTCTCGTCGCTCTATGTCCTGCCGATCATCGCGGCAAGCACGGTCCGCTTCCGTCGTGGCGCGATCCAGGTGGCGACGCTCAGCGCGATCCTGTACCTGGGCCTGGTATCGCTCCAGTACTTCGAGATGAACGTCCCTGCGGTGCTACGAGGTACAGGCGCCTCTGAACCTGCCCAGCCTGCGGTTTGCGCAGTATACGGTCGCGATCAATCTTGGGGGGTTCTTCGCCGTCGCCGTCCTCGCAGGCTCGCTGGCGGAAGGGTTGCGGTCCGCTGGTGCGCGTCTCGAGGACGCGTCGCACGAGATCGAGGATTTGCGGGCCTTCAACGAGTACGTGATCGACAACCTGCTGAGCGGCCTGGCCACGGCGGACTCGGACGGTCGAATCCTGACCTTCAATCGCGCCGCGTCGACGATCACGGGCGTCCCGTCCGATCGCGCGCTTGGCGCCGACGTCGGCGGTGTGTTGCAGCTGCCGCCGGCCTTTCAGGCGCAGCTCGATGCGCTGGTCGAGCGCCGTAGCATGCGCATCGACCTGCGCTACCAGACGGCCGACGGACGGACGATCGACGTTGGCCTGTCGGCGCTTCGCCTGACATTCCCAAATCGACGGGGCGGTTACCTGTACACGTTCCAGGACGTGACGGAGTTGAAACGGCTGGAGCGTGACGGTCGCCTGCAGCAACGGCTTGCAGCCGTCGGCGAGATGGCTGCCGGGATTGCGCATGAAATCCGCAATCCGCTTGCGTCGATGTCGGGATCGATCCAGGTGCTCCGTCAGGAACTGCCGTTGAGTGGCGACCAGGCGCAGCTGATGGACATCGTCCTCAAGGAATCGGAACGCCTCAATAACACGATTCGTTCTTTCCTTGCTTATGCGCGTCCGCAGCGCTCGGTGGTCTCGACACTCGACGTGCGGACGATCGTGCAGGACACCGCGGCGCTGCTTCGCAACGCCGCCGAAGTGCGGCACGGACACGAAATCGTCGTCGACGTGCCCGATGAGCCAGTGTGGTACGACGCCGACGAAGGTCAGATCCGACAGGTGGTCTGGAACCTTGCCACTAACGGCCTTCGCGCGATGCAGACGAGTGGCCGTTTGTCGCTCTCGGCGCGGCACGACCCGCCAGGCGACCTCACCGGCGACGTGCTGATCACCGTTGACGACGAGGGATGCGGCATTGCCGCGGACGACCTCGACGAAATTTTTCAGCCCTTCCGCAGCACATTCGACAAGGGCACTGGCCTGGGACTGCCAATCGTGCACCGGATCGTCACTGATTACGGCGGCGCCATCCAGGTCTCGTCCACGGCCGGTGCCGGCACGTCGATTCACGTGCGGCTGCCTCATCGCGACGCCACCGGCGCCGAGGCCCCGATGGCCGCGGCTCCGGCCGGTGCCGCACGAGAGTTCGCGCGGAGAGTCGCGTCGTGACGCCAGACCTGATGAACCCTGCCAGGGCCGAGGTGAAACGGCCCCTCTCCGCCGACTCTGGTGAAGCCACCGTCAGCGAGCCGCCTCGTCCTCGTATCCTCGTCGTGGACGACGAGGCGTCGATGCGGGAGATGTTGCGGATTGTGCTGCGACGGGATGGCTACGACGTTCGCGTTGCACCCGATGGACGCGCAGCGATGGAGATGCTGAAGCGCGAACCGTTCGACCTGCTCCTGTCGGATATCAGGATGCCGGACCTCAGTGGTGTCGAAGTTCTGCGGACGGCCAAGGAGGTCAACCGCGACCTCATCGTGTTCATGATGACGGCATTCGCGTCGACCAGCACGGCGGTCGAGGCCATGCGGCTCGGGGCCGTGGACTATTTCACCAAGCCGTTCGACATGGACGAACTGCGGCTGAAAGTGCGGCAGCATCTCGAATCGCATCGCCTCAAGCAGGAAAACGTGCTGCTGAAGCGGGCGCTGCACGCGCGGCACCAGTTTTCGAGCATCATCGGCAACAGCCCCGCGATGCTGGCGGTGTTCCGCCTGGTCGAGACGATTGCACAGACCAACAGCACGGTTCTGATTACGGGGGAGTCGGGAACCGGCAAAGACATGGTGGCGCGAGCCGTCCATTTCAACTCGCCGCGTGCGGGTCACCCGTTTGTGGCGCTCAACTGCGGCGCCGTTCCGGAGACCCTGCTCGAATCCGAGCTGTTCGGGCACATGCGCGGGGCCTTCACCGGAGCCGACGCCAACAAGAAGGGGTTGATCGAGGTCGCCGAGGGCGGGTCGATTTTCCTCGACGAGATCGGCGAGATGAACGCAACGATGCAGGTGAAGCTGCTGCGGGTGCTGCAGGACCGGCGGTTCCGTCGCCTGGGTGGCACCGAGGAAGTGCAGGCCGACATCCGGATCATCGCCGCCACCAACCAGGATCTGCCGAGTCTCGTGACGCAGGGCCGGTTTCGCGAAGACCTCTTCTACCGGATCAACGTGATCCCGATTCATCTGCCGCCGCTGCGCGATCGCCGGGAGGATATTCCTCTGCTTGCGCAGCACTTTCTGGAGAAGTTCGCGACGCAGATGAACCGTCCGATTCACAGCATCTCAGGCGCCGCGCAGCAGCGCTTGAGCGCCTATGCATGGCCGGGAAACGTCCGCGAACTCGAGAACGTCATCGAACGGTGCGTGGCGCTCGAGCAGACGCCGGTGATCCTGCCCGACACGCTGCCAGCGCACGTAGGGGTTGGCGCATCCTCGCCCAGGCCGGGAGTGAGTGCCGGACCGCCGCCGGGCGCCGCACTGGCGCCGCTGTTGCCGGAACTCGGCGATGGTTTCGACCTGGAGGCGCAGGGCGACGACTTCTACAGGTACTACATCACCCTGGCACTGGAACGCGCGGGTGGTGTGCAGACGAGGGCCGCCGAACTCCTGGGCATGAGTTTCCGGTCGTTTCGCTATTACGCCAAGAAGTTCAACGCCCGATAACAGAGTGCAGAGTCGATCACCGGGTGGAGAACTGACGTTTCGTGGCAGCTGCGATTGACAGTTCCTGTCAAGGCGCCGAAAATTAGCAGGCGTAGGGAGTCGGGGACGGCCAAACGCACCGCCCGTAAGTCAAACCACTGAGACAGTTTACAGGCCAAAACGAGACGAGCTCAGCAGGTGGTATTTCGCTTGCTGACCAGCTCGACCATCGGCCATTCGACGTCGTGCGTTATCAAGGGCGGGTGCTGGTTTCCGGCAGCCCCATTCCGAGAGCGGCCCAGCCCGCCTCGCAGGAGACTGACACGTGAAGAAGATGCGGAACAACGAAGGGTTCACTCTGATCGAGTTGCTGATTGTCGTGGCCATCATCGGCATCATCGCGGCGATCGCGGTACCCGGTCTGCTGCGGGCCCGTCAGGCAGGTAACGAAGCGTCGGCCATCGGCGGCATGCGCGCCATCAACAGCGCCCAGGCGAGCTTCGCGGCGAGCTGCGGCAGCGGCTTCTACTCGCCGACCCTCGCTAACCTCGGGACCGGCCCGGGCGGCGTGCTCGGTGTGAACGGGTTCATCAGCCCGGACATGGCGTCTGACCCCGTGAACAAGAGCGGCTATGCGATTTCGATGTCCAGCACGGCGGGTGCGGTGAACCCCTCGCCCGCGTCGTGCAACGGCCTTGCGGCGAACGCTGTCGTCGGCGGCTACAACGCAGTGGCCACGCCAATCGCCGGCGGCGGTTCGCGCGCATTCGGCACCAACACCAGTAACACGGTCTATTCTGCGACGCAAACGACGGCACTGACCATGACCGATACGACCCCGGACGCGGCGGCGAAGCCGATTCAGTAAGCTCCTCTCGGCACGATTGGGGGCGGCTCATGTGCCGCCCCCTTCGTCTGTACGCTAAGCTCTGGCACCGGGGCGCGGATCCCCGGCTGACGGTGTAACCGTGGCGCAGCGGCGCCAATGTTCAGAGCAGGTTTTATATGTCAGGTAAGTACCGGATCGGCCTCGTCCTCTTCGCACTCCTCGGCCTCGGGGCCTCCATCGCCGCGCTGTACGTCCACTATCGGCTGATGGTGGACCCGAACTATTCGAGCTTCTGTGACGTCAGCGCCACCGTGAGCTGCCAGCAGGTCCTCGAAAGCTCCTATGGTCGCGTGCTCGGCATTCCTGTAGCAGCCGGCGGCGCGATCTGGTCCGGGCTCGTGTTACTGCTGTCGCTCTACGGAATGCGCAACCTTAACGACGAGGGCGCCCGGCGCGCCGCGGGCTACGTGTTCGTACTCGCGACGGTTGGACTCGCCGCGGTCTTCTACTTCGCCTACACCTCATTCTTCGTCCTCCGCCAGGCCTGCCCGCTCTGCATGACGATGTATGTCAGCGTCGTCGCCATTTTCCTCCTGTCGGCCGCTGCGGCTGGTTCCCTCCGGGAGCTGCCGGCCCGCCTGGGAACCGACCTGGCGGGACTCCGGACCAGTCCGACCGCTGCGACGCTCGCCGCCGTGTGGGTGGTGGCGTCGCTCGGTTTGATCGTGTTCTTTCCCCACGAACAGACGGTCAGTGCCCAGGCCGCCGAACAGGAGGCGGCGCCAACCGAGACGCTCGACGCCAACCAGCTCCAGGAATGGCACCAGTGGCTGGACCGGCAGATGCCGGTCAGCGAGTCTGCCGTGCTGCCCAGCGGTCCCGTCAAGGTGCTCGTCGTCAAGTTCAACGACTTCCAGTGCCCGGCATGCCGCCAGGCGTACTTTGCCTACAAGAGCATTTTCGAGAAGTACGCGAAGCAGTACCCCGACGCGTTCAAGTTCGAGAACAAGGATTACCCGCTCGAAACCGAATGCGGCATGGGCGGCCAGCACCAGTTCGCCTGCGAGGCCGCGGTGGCCGTGCGCCTGGCCAGGGACAAGGGGAAAGACAAGGAGCTGGAGAACTGGCTGTTCAACACCCAGGATGAATTCAGTCGGGATCACATGAAGCAGGGGCTGCAGCAGGTCGCGGGTATAAAGCCCGAGGACTATGAGAGCCGATACAGCACTGTGAGCAAGGAGATCCGCGAAGAGGCGGCGCTCGGCTCCAAACTCGGCGTCACCGGGACGCCGACCTTTTTTATCAACGGCATCAAGGTGCCAAGTCTCAGGCCCGCGTATCTGGACGCAGCAATCGGGTACCTGCTGCAGAAGGCCGGCGCCACTTCCTGAACCGTGGATGCAATCCGAACCGAAGGGCTCACCAAGCACTACTCGGTCGGATTCTGGCGTTCCCGCCCATACGTCGCCCTCGACGGACTCGACCTTCAGGTGTCCCAGGGGGAGGTCTTCGGCTTCCTGGGCCCGAACGGTGCCGGCAAGACCACCACGCTGAAGCTGCTGATGCAGCTGATCTTCCCCTCGTCCGGTCGTGCTGAAATCCTCGGCCGGCCGGTCGGCGACGTCGACGTCCGGCGGCGCATCGGCTACCTGCCCGAGAATCCCTATTTCTACGACAACCTGACCGCCGAGGAACTCCTGACGTATTTCGCGGCGCTGTTCGGATACCCGAGCCACGCCCGCGCGGCCCGCGCCTCCCGGATGCTCGACGAGGTCGGGATTGGAGCGGAGCGTCGGTTTCAGCTGCGGAAGTATTCGAAAGGGATGTTGCAGCGGGTGGGACTCGCGCAGGCGCTGCTGAACGACCCTGAAGTCGTGTTCCTCGACGAGCCGATGTCGGGCCTGGACCCGATGGGGCGGCGGGAGGTGCGCGACATCATCCTGCGCCTGCGTGACCGTGGCACCACCGTGTTTTTCAGTTCGCATATCCTCGGCGACGCCGAGACGCTGTGCAGCCGGGTGGCGATCGTCGCGCAGGGAAAGCTGGTCGCCGCCGGCCGCGTAGCGGAGATGGTGCCGTTTCGCATCCGCGGCTGGGACCTCATTGTCACGGGGCTGGTGCGTGACCAGCTCGACGAATTCGTTGTCGCTGGCGCGGACGTGAGGGAGATCGCCGACGGGCGATATCACGTGGTGCTTCCCGAGCAGGCAACACTCGAGAGCAGCGTAAGCCGGATTACCGCCCTCGGTGGACAGCTGGTATCGGTGAACCCGGTACGCGACACCCTGGAGGATTTCTTCGTGGCGCGCGTGCGTCAGGCCGCGGACCGCGAGGTCGGCTGATGCGTTCGATCCTGCACGTCGCCAGGCACGTCTTTCGCGACTCCGTCCGCGACAAGGTGCTGTACAGCATCGTCGCGTTCGCGGTCATCCTCATGGTGAGCTCATTCCTCATCGGCCAGCTTACCGCCGGCCAGGACGTGAAGATCATCAAGGACCTCGGCCTGGCCGCCATGTCGCTGTTCGGCCTCTTCATTGCGATTTTCATCGGCGTCGGTCTCGTGTCGCGCGAGATCGAGCGGCGCAGCATCTACGCGGTGCTCGCCAAGCCTGTGCGCCGGCACGAGTTCGTTATCGGCAAGTATTTCGGCCTCGTCGGAACGTTGCTGGCGAACCTTGCCGTGATGGCAATCGCCTATTACCTCGTGCTCGAGTACATGCGTTTCACGATGCCGCCAGGGCAGTTCACGGTGTCGCCGGCGGTGGTCGATCCGCGGCTGTCGATCGGAATCGGCATGATTGCCGCCGAACTGGCGGTCGTGACCGCCGTGGCGGTTTTCTGGTCGACGTTCTCGTCGAGCGCGATGCTGTCGGCGGCGCTGACGGCGGGCATCTGGGTGGCGGGACAGTTCGGCGCCGACTTGCGCAACTTCGACCAGGTGGTGAAGTCGCCGGCTGCGGCAGCCCTCGCCCGCGGACTGTATTACCTGCTGCCCAATTTCGCCGCCTTCGACGTGAAGTCGCAGGTCGTTCATGGTCTGCCCGTTGGCGCGGACTACATCGTTGTGACGCTGCTGTATGGAGCGGCCTATGTGGCGATGCTGCTGACGGCGGCAGTGTTCATCTTCTCGCGCCGTGACTTCAAGTAGTCGCACTCACCCACGCGGCGCCCTTGTCGTGCCGCTGTGTGTCCTGCTGATGGGCGGCGTCGTCGGTCTGCAGGCCTATCGCGAGCAGCACTTCCGAAACCTGGAAGTGGAAGATCAGATTCTGTACGTCCGCACACCGTCGGTGGTGGCGCGCCTGGCGCTGTCGTTCAAGGATGTCTTCGCAGATTTGTACTGGATCAGGGCGATCCAGCATTACGGCAGCACGCGCCTGTCGTCGAGTCCTGACAAGCAGTACGCGCTGTTGTACCCGTTGCTCGATCTCGCCACCACACTCGATCCCCGGTTCTCGATTGCCTACCGCTTCGGTGCATTGTTTCTGTCCGAAGGCGAACCGGGCGGAGCTAATCGTCCGGACCAGGCGATCGCTCTCCTGGAAAAGGGTCGCACCGCCAACCCGGAGCGATGGGAGTACCCGTACGACATCGGGTTCGTGTACTACCGCAACCGCGAGTATTCGAAGGCCGCCGAGTGGTTCCGGCAGGCAGCCGGCGTGCCTGGAGCTCCAAACTGGCTCGCCCCGATGGCCGCCGTCACGCTGGCCCGGGGAGGCGATCTGCAGACGTCTCGTCTGCTGTGGCAGAACCTGTTGAGCAGCGAAGAGCGGTGGGTACGGACGGCGGCGGAACGACGCCTGACGCAACTCGACGCGATCGAGCAGATCCGGCAACTGCAGTCTCTCTCCTCTGAGTACCAGCGGCGGCTCGGCGTTCCGCCGCCGTCCTGGACCGCGTTGATCAACGCAGGACTTCTCCGGGACATACCAAGAGACCCCAACGGCGTTCCCTACGTGCTCGATCAGGCATCGGGTGTGGTGTCGATCGAGAGGAACTCGTCGCTCTGGCCGCTACCAACCGAAGGGACGCCGTAATGCCGGTTGCGTCCGTCCTGTTTTTTGTGTTCGGGTTGCTGGTTGGAAGCTTCCTCAACGTCTGCATCTACCGGTTGCCTCGCCGGGAGTCGCTGAACTGGCCGGGGTCGCACTGCACGTCCTGTGACCGTCCGCTTTCGTGGTACGAGAACATTCCGCTCGTCAGCTGGCTGGTGTTGCGCGGCCGTTGCCGAACCTGTCACACGCCCATCAGTCCGGCCTATCCGATCATCGAGGCGCTGACCGGACTCGTCTTCCTTGCCGCGTTCGACCTGTACGCCTTGACCCCGCTGCTGGCCGTACGGCTGCTGTTTGCCTGCGCAATGATCGTGCTCTTCGTCATCGATCTGCAGCACCGGATCCTGCCCAACGTGATCACCGTTCCGGGGGTTGTTGTCGGCTTGGCGGCCAGCCTGTGGCTGCCACCCGGGTGGCTATCGTCGTCGCTGGGCCTGCTGCTTGGCGGCGGCAGCCTGTTCCTGATCGGTGAGGTGTACTACCGGACGCGCGGCGTCGAGGGTATGGGAATGGGGGACGTGAAGATGCTCGCCATGATCGGCGCGTTCCTCGGGTGGCCCCTCATGGTCCTCACGCTCATCCTCGCCTCGTTCAGCGGCGCCGTCTTCGGAGTGGCCATGATTGCGTCGGGTCGCGGCGGGGCCCAGGCCGCGCTGCCGTTCGGGACGTTCCTTGCCGTCGGGGCACTTGTCGCGGCCGTGACCGGCCAGCCGATCGTCGACTGGTATCTGGGCTTCTATCGATGAGGCCGTACGGCTACGCCCTGCTCGGGCTCACCGCGCTGGTCGCGATGCTGGTGGGAGTGATGACGTTTGCGTTGCTGCGATTCATGGCGGCGGCGAAGAGTGCGAAGCGGCAACTGGGCAGTAGCCCCAAGGAGGCCGAGCTGTTCTCGGCCGCTCTCCAGGAGGCGGTAAGTAAGCTCAAGGCGCAGGAACGCGCCATGAACGATCGGGCGGTGGCGTCGGAGCAGCTCAGCGCCCAGATTGTCGAGAGCCTGACGGCGGGCCTGATGGTGGTGGACCGGACCGGGACTATCGAGATCTTCAATCCCGCCGCCCGGACGATGCTGGAAATCGCGTCGGACCCTGTCGGCAGTGACTATCGCGGCGTCCTGAAACACGCGCCGCAGTTCGTCGCGGTGATCGACGAATGCCTCTCCTCGTCTCAGGTGATCCCACGGCGGTCAGTCGAAGTTCCCGGGTCTCAGCGGCTGCTGCACTTCGGCGTCACCGTGTCGCCGCTTCGCGACGCCACCCGGCCGGGGACGACAATCTGCCTGTTCTCCGATCTCACGACGGTGATGGAACTGGAGGAGCAGCTTCGTTTCAAAGACGCACTGGCGCGGGTCGGTGAACTGACCGCCGGCATTGCCCATGAATTCCGGAACGGGCTCGCGACGATTCACGGGTACGGGCGCCTCATCGATCCGCGGGCGCTGCCAGCGCAATACCGGCCCTACGTCGAAGGGATTCGCCAGGAAGCGGACGCGCTCGGCAAGGTCGTGACGAACTTTCTGAACTTCGCCCGGCCAGAGCAGGTGGCGCTGGCGCCGGTCGACCTCCGGGCCATCGCGCAACGGGCGGCCGATGATCTCCAGCACGATCTGCCGGCTGGCACGCAGGTAAGGGTGGACGGCGGCTTTGGCCCGGTTCTGGGCGACGAGGTCCTCCTGCGGCAGGTGTTCGGCAACCTGCTCCGCAATGCCGCCGAAGCATGCGAGCAGGCCGGCCGAATTCCGCTCGTGCACATCGCGGGCGCAATCGATCACGGCGCCCGTCTCGCCCGGGTGAGCGTGGACGACAACGGTCCCGGCGTGAAGGACCTGGATCGCGAACGCATCTTCCAGCCATTCTTCACGACCCGTTCGCGAGGCACCGGCCTTGGCCTCGCCATCGTCCAGAAGGTCGTCGTGATGCACAACGGCCGCATCAGCGTCGGGTCGTCACCTGGCGGCGGCGCCAGCTTTCAACTCGCGTTTCCGCTCGCTGCCGCCTGATTCCGTCCTCGTTACGATTCGTAACGGTTTCTCAGCGTTTTTGCCGACGGGTCCCCGTCATCCGGATCTGTGTCGATCCGGTAAACGCCACTCCGCCTGGAGTTTGCCCGCAGTGTCGTCGTCCCCGCCGCAGCGTGGCAGCGATGTCGCACTGCTGCTCACCAGGACTTGCGAATGCGAGATCGATTCGGGCGACGGATTCTAAGACATTGCCAGCGGCCATGGCGTGTACACGGGAAAGCGCTTGTCGTAACGACGCGCTGGATTGAACTGCCGCGTCAAGGCGGGCCTGCCGCGCCGAAGCGCTTGAGTGGACTGCCGCGCGAAGGCGGGCCTGCCGCGCCGAAGCGCTTGGGTGGACTGCCGCGCGAAGGCGGGCCTGCCGCGCCGAAGCGCTTGGGTGGACTGCCGCGCGAAGGCGGGTTCTCGCTGATCGAAACGACGGTCGCTGCCGGACTGCTGGCGGCGTCACTCGTGTCTCTCGCCCAGCTGCTCGACCTCGCGGTTCGCAACAACCGCGACGCTCGCGTCGTCACGTACGCCACCCTCCTCGCTGAGCAGAAGCTCGAGGAATTGCGGGCACTGACGTGGGGATTCGACGCGCACGGGTTGCCGATCGCCGATACCAGTACGGACACTGCTGCCAACCCACCCACGTCGAGTGGCGGCACAGGGCTCAGCGCATCACCCTCCGGTTCGCTCGACGTCAACATCGGGGGCTTCGTCGACTACGTCGATCGATTCGGGGACAAGCTCGGAGGTGGCGCGACAGCGCCAGCAGGCGCGATCTACACGCGACGGTGGTCGATTCAACCACTACCGGCGGATCCCGGCAACGGCCTGATCATCCAGGTGGTCGTCACGAGAACCGTCGCGCCGGCAGGACCTGTGTCTGGCGCACGCCGCGCTGAAGCTCGCCTGCTTGCCGTGAGGACGAGGAATTCGCCGTGACGCCCGGCCCGAAGACTCAGCACGAAGCTGGCTTCACACTCCTCGAGACACTCGTGGCCACCGCGATCATGGTGACGGTGACTGCCGCCGTTCTCACCCTGCTGACGCCGGCCGAAACGGTGTTCAAAGTGCAACCGGAGGTCTCCGACCTGCAGCAGCGGACTCGCGCCTCGGCCGACGCGTTGACCGCCGATTTGCTCGCGGCTGGAGCCGGCATCGATGCAGGTTCCGCCGCCGGACCGTTGATCGGCTATCTTGCGCCCGTTCTGCCATATCGGACCGGCGAACTCGGCGATGATCCATCCGCAGGTGTTCGTTTCCGCTCCGATGCTGTGACGCTGCTGTACGCCTCGACGCCCTCGGCGCAGACCACGCTCGCAACTTCGTTGAGCGCCGGCTCCAGCGAGCTGACCGTAAATGCACAGCCGAATTGCGGAGTGGCGAGTCCCCGGAAAGTGTGCGGGTTCGAGGATGGGACACGCATCCTGCTGCTGGATCCGAGCGGCGTTCATGACGTCGTCACCGCAACAGGAGTCCAGAATCCGGTCATCAGCGTGCAGCACACCGGGGTCCTCAGCGAAGCCTACGCGGCCGGTACTCAGGTTGTGCAGGTGCAGATGCGCACCTACTACTTGAAGACGAGCGCCACGCAACTCATGGTCTACGACGGCTACAGGTCCGACCTGCCGCTTGTGGACAACGTGGTGGGCCTCGAGTTTCGTTATTTCGCCGATCCTCAGCCACCGACTGCCATACCAGAACAGAACGCCGGTAATGCGGCGCGCGTGATGACAACGTACGGTCCGTCGCCGCCGGCGGTGGACGTGGACAACGAAAACGATACCTGGCCGGCAGGGGAGAACTGCGTATTCACCGTCCAGGACGGGCGGCACGTGCCGCGCCTTCCAGTACTTGCCGCCGGCAACGGGCCCGTCCTTCTGTCGTCGAGCATGCTCGTCGATGGTCCGTGGTGTCCCGACGACACGCGCGCGAACAGATTCGACGCTGACCTTCTGCGCGTCCGGAGGATAGGGGTGACGTTGCGGGTTCAGGCGGCAGCGGCGTCGTTGCGCGGGCCAGCCGGCGTGCTGTTCAGGCGAGGCGGCACCGCCGCGTCCGCGGCGCGCTACGTCCAGGACCTGGAGGTGCATTTGGACATCGCGCCACGAAACCTGAACCTTCGGCGGTGAGCCATGCCGGTGTTCACACAACGCTCGCTCGACAGCGATCAGGGAATCGCGCTCATCGTCACCCTGATGACGATGACGCTGATCCTGGCGCTCGGCCTTGCGTTAACGCTGACTACTATCACTGAGAGCCGCATCGCCAACAATCTTCGACGTGCGGCGCAGGCACGGTATGCGGCGGATGCGATGATCGAACGGGTGGTGCCGGAACTTGCCAGAGTCAGCTGGGACGACGTGCTCGCCGGCGTGGCGAAGTCGGCGTTCACCGACGGAGCGCCTTCCGGCGTCCGCATTCTGCCTGGTGGCGGACGCCTTGATTTGACCGGAACGACGAACCTGCTCAGATGCGGCAAGAACGCGTGCAGTGCGGCGGATATGGTGGCGCGCACCGACGACCGGCCGTGGGGCGCGAACAATCCGGTGTGGCAGCCGTACGCGTACGGTCCGCTCGATACCCTCGCGACATCGGCGCTCGATGTACCGATCTACGTCATCGTCTGGGTCGGCGACGACCCTGCCGAGAACGACGGTGATCCCGTTCACGACGGAGCGCCGCCCTCCGACTGTGATCTCCAGGCCGATCCTGTGTGCGCGGATGGCAATGCCGGGAATGGCGTGATCGTCCTGGTGGCCACGGCGTTCGGTGCAGACGGTACGCAGCGGACAGTGACCGCCACTGTGGCCCGTGAGCGGAATGCCGACGGGAAACCTGTCGACGATCACCCGACCGCCGATGTTGTGTCATGGCGAGAAGGGCGGTAGCGATCGAGCCTGCGGGGCTTGCACCAGGCCTGTGATCGGCTGTTACGGATTTAGACCCGTAGTTCCGCGATAGGTCAGCGACTCCCACCCCGATTCGTCCCGTAACTCGCTGTTCGACCAAATCTTACAGGTGCGCGATCGCATGGCTCAGCCATTGGCAGCGCCGTTGCTGTGGTGGGTGTCAGCGGTTACAAGTGCGTCAACGACCCTCTGAAATCGGCTTCACGATCATCGAACTGGTGCTCGTTCTGGCCGTCTTCGCCGTCCTCTCGGCAATGGCGGTGCCGGCGTTGTCCGCATTCGGCGAGCGTATGAAGCTTGGGCAGGGTCAGCGCGAAGTGGAGCGCGAGCTTCAGATGGCGCGGCTGAAGGCAGTCACCGCCAACCGGCGTATGCGCGTGCTGTTCAACTGTCCGGCGGCGGGCCAGTATCGTCGCGTTGAAGTGCTCGGAAGTGCACTTGACGATGCCGCCGATCGTTGCTCCGAGGCCAAGTATCCAATCCTGCCGCCCGACAGGAATCCGCTGACCCGTCCGAACTTCGACGGAGCCGTTCGTTACCTCCCCCGCACCGTGTCGTTCGGTGCGGCGTCCGGACTCGAATTCGCGCCCGATGGAACGGTCATGTATCAGAGCGGTGGTGTGTGGATTGACGTTCCCGATCCGGACGGTACGGCCGTGACGCTGACCAAAACCGGCATGAGCGTCGTCGCCAGTATCACGGTGAATCACCTTGGCAAGATTCAGCCTGTTCAACTCCCGTACTGACCGTGGTGCCGCCGCAGCCGAGGGTCGCTTCGAACGGCGATCCGAAGGCGGCTTCTCGCTGGTTGAAGTGATCGTCGCGACCAGTCTGCTGGCCACCGCGTTGGTGACGCTCGCGCAGCTGTTCGCGATCTCGACGAAGACGAATCTCAGTTCCCGCAACACCACATACGCGACCGTCTTGGCGCAGCAGAAAGTGGAGGAATTGCGCTCCCTGACATGGGGCTTCGACCTGCAGGGACTGCCAATCAGCGATACGACGAGCGATACGGCCGTCAGCCCTGAGCAGCCGAACGGTGGCTCGGGGCTCGCCCCCTCACCGAAGACCGCGCTCAACGAGAACACGCCCGGATATGTCGACTACATCGATCAGTTCGGCAACAAGCTGGGTGGCGGAGCGCAGCCGCCGGCAAACGCGATCTACATGCGGCGGTGGTCGATCGAACCGCTGCCCACGAACCCGAACAACACGTTGATCATCCAGGTGCTGGTGACCCGCAACCGCGACCGCGGCGCTGCCAATGACGGGGCGGTCAACCGGTTGCCCGACGAGGCCCGCCTCATCACGGTCAAGACGCGAAAGGCTCAGTGATGCGGACGCAACGCCTCCAATCGGAAGCGGGCTTTACCCTCGTCGAGATGCTGATCTCGGCGGCGATCATGCTCACCGTGACCGCCGGCGTCTTCACGCTGATGAATCCGTCGGAAGGCATCTACAAGGCCCAGCCCGAAGCTTCGGACATGCAGCAGCGCATGCGGATCGGCGTCGACACGCTGTCGAAGGATCTGGTCATGGCTGGCGCGGGCACGTATGTCGGCGCGGTCGCAGGTGCGCTCTACAACTACTTCGCACCTGTGATGCCTTATCGTGTCGGTGATTCGAACAGCGATCCTGCTGCAGGCATCTACTATCGTTGCTCTCCCGGCTGCAGAGGCTCGGAGGCGATCACGCTTCTCTATGTGCCGCCGACGCCGTCGCAGACGACGATCCGGCAGGGTATGCCTCGCAACTCCAAGGAGTTCAAGGTCAACGACCAGCCGAACTGCCCGCCGAACAAAAAGGAGGCGCTGTGCGGCTTCAAGGAAGGGATGCGCGCGCTGATCTTCGACAAGAACGGCGCGTGGGACGCGTTCACGCTCACCCAGATTCAGGACCCGGCGCTTCACCTCCAGCACAGCGGCGATCTGAGCACCGACTACGACGACGGTTCGCAGATTACGCAGGTGGCGACCCACACCTATTACCTCAAGACCGACATCGCAACGAACACCTATCAGTTGATGCACTACGACGGGTACATGACCGACCTGCCGGTCGTCGACAACGTCGTGAAGCTGGAGTTCCAGTATTTCGGCGATCCCCAGCCGCCGACGCTGATTCCGGGGAAGTCGTTGACCGACCTGGTCGGCCCGTGGACCACCTATGGTCCGAAGCCGCCTCCGCTAGGGGTCGACAACGGCTCAGACTCGTGGCCGGCCGGTGAAAACTGCCTTTTTTCGCTGCAGGCCGGGCAGCAGGTGTCGCGCCTCCCGGTGCTCGCCGCGGGTAACGGGCAGGTACCGCTTCCGGCGGCCATGCTGATGGATGGTCCGTGGTGCCCGGACGCCACCTTCTCCAATCGCTTCGACGCTGACCTGCTCCGTATTCGCCGCGTCCGCGTCAACCTCCGAGTACAGGTCGCGCCCTCGTCACTGCGCGGGCCGGCTGGCCTTCTGTTCACGCGGGGCGGCACTGCCAACGCTGCCGAGCGGTACGTCCCCGACCAGGAAGTCAGTTTCGACATCACGCCACGCAACATGAACCTGGGACGCTGACCATGAGCCGACATTTCGAGCGGCCTCCGCTGTCGGCGCGTGCGGCCGACGAACGAGGCGTCGCGCTGGTCATTGCGCTGATGGCGATGGCGCTGATGATGGCCCTCGGCCTGGCCCTGATCCTGACGACTACCACCGAAGGAAAGATTGCGGGCAACTACCGCCAGGGCTCGGAAGCGCTGTACGCGGCCGATGCCGCCGTCGAGCGGGTGATGCAGGACATCCTGACCGTGCCGAACTGGGACGACATGCTCGCCGGCACCGTCACTTCAGGATTCATTGACGGGGCACCGTCTGGGTCACGCACGCTGCCGGACGGTTCGACGCTCGATCTGACCGAGGCGACCAACGTGGTGCGATGCGGGAAGACCACGCTGCAGCGACGCCGACCTGGTCGCGTTCACCGACGATCATCCGTGGGGTCCCAACAACCCGAAATGGCAGCTCTATGCCTACGGTCCGCTCGAGGACATGATTCCCACCGGAACCATCAACTCAAACGCGTACGTGATCGTCTGGGTCGCGGACGATCCCGCGGAGAGCGACGCTGATCCGCTTCACGATGGCGCCCCGCCGGTCGGCTGCGATCCCACCAAGGACGCGACGTGTGCGGCCGGCAATCTGGGTCGCGGCGTCATCTCCATGCTGGCGCAGGCGTTCGGTCCCGATGGAACCCAGCGGGTCATCGAAGTGACGCTGGCGCGAACCGACACCACCGAGCTGGAGCGTGGCTACACGGGCCAGCGCGGACAGGACGAACAGAACCGCCGCTCACGTAAGGCGCCGGTACAGACGCCCGGCAAGGCGCTGACGCAACGCTCGTGGACGCTGTCGGGGGGCGGCACCTAGTCATGATCAATCTCGCAACGAATCGCTGGACCTACGTCAGCGCGGTCGCGCTTGCAGTCGTCATGCGGCCGAGCGCGGCGTCGGCACAGGTGGACCCGCTGCTGTTTCTCAAGGACGTCCCGCCGAATGTGCTGCTGGTGGTGGACACGTCTGCGCGCATGCAGCGCGGTCCCGACGGCACGTACTACGACCCGGGTGTCTACAACCGGTCAGGTAACAGGACCTGGCACCCGACCATCGGCGTCACCGGCAGCATGAACAACTACCGCCGCAAGTTTGCTGGCTTCGCGACGACCAGCGCCGCGGCGGGCACGCCGCTCGCGACCACGACCAACATCACAGTCGTCGGCGACAACGATCCGAAGTACTCCTACTTCGATGCGCGGACACGCCTGTCGCTGACGCGCGCCGCCGTGACGCAGCTGATCAACGAGAACACGCTGGTCGCGCGATTCGGATTCATCAAGACGCGCCAGAGCTCGCCGGCGATTCCCAATTCAGTCGGGAACGGCACCGCCACCGACTCCGACCTCGCGCAGCAGACGCCCAATGAGCTGACGGTTGCCGGCACGTGGTCGTTCACGATGCCGACCGTCGCTGCCGAGAACGGCTCGCTGACGGCCGCTCCGGCCGGTACCGTGGTCTACAAGGCCGACGTCGCCGGGGCCAACGCCAACATAGTGACGCTCCTCTCAAAAGGGGTAACCACTGCCGGCGCGTTGCTTCCCGCCGGCGGTGACACGGCGACGAAGATCGATGCGCCGCTCAACAACATGCTGCTCGACGCCAAGGCAGAGGCCGCGCGCATCATGGCGGCCGACTGCCGCAACACCATCGTCGTGCTCGTGACCGGCGGTGGCGAGGGGAATACGGCGTCGGGGAGCCCGAATCCCGCGACGACGGCGTCACAGTTCCTCAACATCAACGGCTATCGCGTTCCGATTTATGTCATCGCGATCGCGCCCTCCGCCTCTGATGCGACCCAGTTGCAGACCATCGCCACGAATTCCGGCGGCAGGTACACGGAGATCACGAAGGCGATGATCGATGCGGCGTACTCGTCGTGGTCCACGGGAACGCCGGCTGGATATCTCGCCGGCAAGCCGTCCGGAACGATCATCGTTCCGGAAATGGTCCGGGCGATGAACACGGCCGTCCAGCACGCGTTTCAACGGAACGCGCAGTTCAGCACCGGCGCGACGACGTCCGAGTTCCAGGTGACGAGTCCAATCGTCGGGACGGTCGACCTTACCAACGGCAAGGACATCAATGGCATCGCCTTGCCGAACACCTCCATCAGCGACAAGGCGGGGGCGGCCCTGCCGCAGCGCTCGAACCTGATGGTAACCACGTCCTTTGTGCTCCCCGGCTTCAGCGCCAGGTTGCGAGGGTTCCGGGTTTACAAACCGGTGGCCGACACGTCGGTTGCGGCCGGTTATAAGTTCGTCGCTGACGGGACGCCGCTCTGGGTCGCGTCGACACCCACGGCTGCCTCAAGGAATCTGTACACCACCCTGCCGGACGGCACGATGGTGCCATTCACGACGGCACGGGCAGCGGACCTGGCGCCCTACATGAACATGTCGACGACAGACGCGTCGGCATTGATCGACTATTTCCGGGGACTGTCGATCGGGGCCGCTGTCGATTCGACGCCGGCAATTCTCAACCCGCCATCACTGGATCCACCCCCCGATCCCGATTACACGGCCTTCGCGCTCGCCAACAAGGACCGGCGAAGCATCGTCTTCGTCGGCACGAACCGGGGCATTCTCGAGGCGATCGACGCGAGGCTCGGTGTCGAGGTGTGGGGCTTCATCCCGTACAACCTGCTGCCGAAGCTGAAGACGCTGCTCGATGGCCAGTCCGTCGGCAGCTTCGATTACTTTGTCGACGGATCACCCAAGCTTGCCGACGTCAAGGTCGGAGGGACGTGGAAGACCTACTTGTTCTTCGGCGAAGGCCCGGGCGGCACGTTCTACCAGGCGCTCGACGTCACGATGAGCGGCATGTCCTCCGTTGTGACGACGGCCGACGACAACATCAGCAACGTGCTCTCGTACTTTGCGTCCTCGTCGGCGATCGCACTGAAGTGGTCGTTCCCCTCGTACTCGAGCTTCGATCCAACGAGTAGTACTACGCTGATGCCGTACGGTGATCTCAAGTCGACGGCAACGGCGGCGGAACTGGCCGTAGGGCAGACGTGGTCCGATCCGTCCGTCGGGCAGGTTGAGGGGCCCGTGAGTCCTTATGTGCTCCTGGTTGGTTCCGGCTTCATGCCGAAGAGCGTCCAGGCACAGGCGAATCGCAATGACACCGTGGCCGGTTCGACCTTCTACATGCTGAACATCGAGAACGGCTCGGTGCTCGCCTATAAGGATGTGGGCAACGACAACAAGGGCGAAAACGTCGACAACTGCGCGACTGCCGGTGACTGCTCGAAGATGAAAAATGCGCTGCAGTCCGATCCGGTGGCATCCGGTCCCCAGGGCTCGCGCTTCATCAGCGACGTCTACATTGCCGACCTCGACGGCCGAATCTGGCGGTTCGACCTGGGCCTGGCGAGCGGTGTACCAAAATTCCTCGCCGCGCCGGTGAAGCTGTACGACGACAAAGACAGCCAGCCAATCTTCAACTCGATGGCGGTCATCGACATCGGCGGCGGCACCCAGCGCTACCTGTTTGCGGGGACTGGCAGCGACCTGCTTCCGTCGACCGGCGTGTCGACGCAGTACAAGCTGCTGGGTATTCTCGACCAGAGCAGCTCGGGCTCGGTAACGTTCACGAGGTTGCTGACGAAGGTGGACGGTGCGGGTGACGAAGAAAAGATCACGGCGTATCCCGCGGTGGCTGGCGACGTGGTCTTCTTCACGACGACAACGTTCAAGGTTGGAGTGTGTACATTGCCGGACGCGAATCTCTACGCGCTGACGTTCATCGGCGGCCCCGCGTACGACAATACCGGCGATGACAAGGTCACCAGCAAGGACACCCCGCTGGTGAAGACGGTCACCGGGGTGCGGGCCACCGCGCCCTTCGTTGTCGACCAGCACCTGGTGTTCGGCGCCGGAGAGACGCTGCAGCTGTTCGGAGATCCGCAGGACTTCAACAACGGCGTGGGGCAGGCGGGCGTCCGCATCCTGTCCTGGCGGGAAGAGCGGTAGTGGCCGGCCCGGAGATCTGCCCGTCCTGCGGCGCCAAGATCAGGAGAGGGCGTCCCAGGTGTCTGCGATGCCATGCGCCGATGGTGGCGGCGTCGCGTCCGCAGCCCGGTGGTGTGACTTCCACAGGTCCTCGGCCCCGACTGGTGATGATCGGCTCCGTGCTGACCGCCGGCATGGTCATCTTCGCGATAGCCGCGCTGATGAAGCCGTGGAATGTCCGCGCCGCCGGATCCACGGCCGTACACCAGCCGGCGGCCGCTGGTCGCCTGGCATCGGCGGCGACGACGTCTCCCGAGCAGTCAGCCCCCGGAGTACCAGATCAGCCGAGTGTCGCCGCTGACGGGACACGGGCCGCCGTCAATTCCTATCGGAACGGGAATGTCGCCGGCGCGATCGCTGAGCTGACAGCCGTTGTCGATGCCAATCCCACCAGCGCCGATGCGCTGAACGACCTCGGCCAGGCGCTCGTACGCGCGAAGCGCCCCAGCGATGCAATTTCCTACTTCGACCGGGCGATTGCCCGGTCGCCCGAGACGTGGGCGTATCACTTCAATCGTGCCCGGGCGTCGGCGGAGCTGCAGGACTGGCCGGGTGCGATTGCCGGATACCGGCGGGCGGCGGCGCTGTTTCCGGAGGACTACGCCACCCAGTTCAACCTGGCCCGTGCGCTGCAGGCCAATGGCGATCTCGCCGACGCGGTTGACGCGTTCCAGCGGGCGGTCGTGCTGGCGCCCGGTCAGCCCGACTTCCTGCTCTCCCTCGGTACGGCGCAGGAGGCGGCCCGGCGGCCGGCAGAGGCTGCGGCCAGCTACCGGAAATACCTGGAACTGCAGCCGGCATCGCCTGATGCCGAGAAGATCAAGGACCGGATCGCGCGGCTCACGTCTTGACGCCGGCGGAGACGGGGTCTGAGAATCCAGACATGCGCCCGCTACTCGTTTTCGTGCTGGCCGGTTACGTTCTGACCGGAATCGCTGCGGCCCAGTCGCTTGGAGAAGTCGCCAGGCGGGAGGAGGCGCGGCGCAAGGCGGTCACGTCCGGCGGCAAGGTGTACACGGGCGACAGCCTGAGGCCAGACGCCGCACCGGCGGCGCCAACTGCGGCGCCCACCCCCGCGCCCGCGAGTCCAGAGAAACCTGCGCCAGCTGCACAGGCGGCGACACCCGACGCGGCAGACGCGGCCAAGAAGGACGAGAAGTACGTGGCGCCAGCGCATCAGCGCGGAACGGGACGCCCTCAGTCGCGCAGAGCTCTTCGCCGAATCGCTGCAGAGCCGGATCAACGCGCTGACTGCTGATTTCGCGGCCCGCGACGACCCGTTCCAGCGCAACCAGATCGGCGGCGACCGCCAGAAAGCGCTCTCCGAACTCGATCGCGTTCGCAAGGAAATCACCCAGCACACCAAGGCGATTTCGGACATCCAGGAAGAAGCCCGCAAAGCAGGCGTTCCCGCCGGCTGGGTCCGGTAGGCGGCTTTCATTCTTGAATCGTGAATCGTGATTCTTGAATAGGGAATCGGGATTCGGGAATCGGGAATCAGGAATGGTGGCAATCGCGATTTCCTCAGCACCAATCACGAATCAAAATCGCGATTCACCTAATCACCAATCACCAATCACAAATCAAGAATCAAGAATCACGAATCGCATGTCCGTATTTCCCGTTCTCCTGGTCGAAGACAAGGACTCGCTGCGCGCGATGCTGCGCCATGCGCTCGAGGCGCAGGGGCACCTGGTCGTGGAAGCGTGTGACGAGGCGGAGGCTGTCCAGCAGTTGCGCCAGGCGCGACCGGCGGTCGTTCTCACGGATCTGAAGCTGCCCACGGGCGATGGCTTCGGCGTTCTTCGCGCCGCCAAGGAGCTCGATCCCGAGCTGCAGGTCATCGTGATGACGGCGTACGGGAGCATCCAGGATGCGGTGACCGCGATGCGCGAAGGCGCGATGGACTTCCTGGCCAAGCCGGTCGATCCGGATCACCTGCTGCTGATGGTCGAGCGCGCGATCGCGCAGCGCCGCATGCTGACCGACTACTTCCTCCTGAAGCAGGAGCTGGCCGAGCGGCGCGGGCGCACCGCGGATCATCGGCGAGGACGCGCAGCTCCGGCAGGTGTCGCAGCAGCTGCATCGCGCGGCGGCGACCGACGCCACCGTCCTGCTGGAAGGTGAGAGCGGAACCGGCAAGGAGCTGTTCGCGCGGGCGTTGCACGCCTTGAGCCCGCGCGCCGACGGCCCGTTCGTCGCGATCAACTGCGCCGCCATTCCCGACACGCTGCTCGAGACGGAGCTCTTCGGCTACGAAAAGGGCGCGTTCACCGGCGCCGTCGACGCGCAAGCCGGGACGCTTCGAGCTGGCGCATCGCGGCACGCTGTTCCTCGACGAGATCGGCGATCTGCCCCTGGCCCTGCAGGCCAAGATCCTGCGCGCGCTGGAGGAGAAGCGATTCGAACGGGTCGGCGGAACGCAATCGCTCCACGTGGACGTCCGGGTGGTCGCCGCGACCAACCGCAACCTGAAGCAGCGGGTGGCGGAGCGCCAGTTCCGCGAGGACCTCTACTTCCGGCTGTCGGTCTTTCCGATCCAGATTCCGCCCCTGCGCGAACGGTCGGATGACGTGGTGATCCTGGCACGTCATTTCGTCGATCGATTCTGCCGCGACATGAACAAGAAGACGCTGGCAGTCGCGCCGGCCGCGATCGACGAACTGCGCGCCTACGCCTGGCCCGGAAACGTGCGCGAGCTGCAGAACTGCATCGAGCGGGCGGTCATTCTCTGCGACGGCGACACGATCCACTCGCGGCACCTCAACCTGTCGTTCCGGCCACCGGTCGCTCCAGTCGCGACGAGTCCGTGGGACCAGATCGACCTGTCTGGAACGATGGCGGACGCGCTCCGGCGAACCACGGCTGAAGTCGAGCGACGCAAGATCGAACAGGCGCTGCGTGATGCCGCGGGTAACAAGATGCGGGCTGCGGACCTGCTGCAGGTCAGCTACAAATCACTCCAGCAGAAATTGAAGGATTACGGTTTCGCTGACGCGTGAACCTCCTGCTGCTGGCGATGGCGTTCCGGGCGTGGAGCGGGGCCGCGTGTTCGGTCGTTCCTCCGCGTCATGGCCGCGATTGCCGCCTTCTCGCTCGAAATCCAGATCGCGACCTGGCTGCACATCGGCAACATCCGCTCCGTGCGCCTCATCAACCTCGCTGCCGCCGCCATCGGCGTGTCGTGGCACGCGTATCGTCGATCGGTCTTCCGCCGGCTCGAGCGCGACAGTGTCGAGACTGAGCAGCCCTTGTCGCCGCGATCGCCTGACGGGTCACCTGCTTCACGGCCGTTCATTGCTGCACCGGCGGTCACGCTGCCGCCGCTGGCGGCGATTGCCGGGCTGGTGCTGCTGGTCACGTTGCTGGCGACGATGCGCCCGGTGATGGGAGCAGATCCCGTATCATCTGCAGCGCGTCGATCAGATCACGCGGTCGGGAACTCTGGCCTATGACGCCGGCGTCGCGGACGTCAAGGTCAACGCGCTCGCGGGCGTCTACGAACTTCTCCTTGCCGACCTTCGCATTCCAGGTATGAGCTGCGGCGCTGGTGCGTTTCCACGGCCTGCTCGGCCTCGGGCTGTACCTGCTGTCGATCGCCGCGGTCGCGCCGTGGGCCGGAATCCGCCGGCGCTGGTTTCTGATCACGCTCCTGGTTGTGCCGGTGGTGTTTCAGCAACTGGTGCTGGTGAAGAACGATCTGTTCGGTGCGTTGCCGGCGTTCGTGGCGCTGGCGTGGGTGGTCACGCGAGGGCCCGCGCTGTCGCTCGCGGAGTGCACGGCGGCGGCGGCGCTGGCCGGATTTTCGGTCGGCATCAAGATTTCGAGTGCGCCGATCGCGCTGGTCGTCTGTGGATTGGTTGCCGCCGACCACCGGAGTTGGACGCGCGTGGCGGCGTCTGTGGCGGCAGCATCGGTCGGCTCGATTGCCGGCGGTCTGCTGTTCACGCTGATCGAGAACGACCTGGTCTACGGCGCGCCACTTCAGCCCTATCTGTCTCTCGGCAACCGTCACGATTCCATCGGCGACGCCGCGATTGGCCTTGCCCGGTTCGCCGTATCGCTGGTGGATCTCGGCACCGTCACCCCACGTGTGTGGCCGGGACGCGGCGGGTGGGGAAGCACATTCGGGCTGCCGGTCGTCTGGGCGCTCGCGGTGCTGGCGCTGCGGTGGCGCGACTGGCAGGCGCGGCGTGCGCTGCTCGCCGCCCTTGCCTGCCTCATCGTGTTTGGTGCGACGTATCCCGATGCCGACGTCGCGCACCGGATGGTGATTGCACCGGGACTGCTGCTGATTGTGGTCGCGCTCGGGTGCCTCGACCGGGAGGAGCGATACGCCCGCGGGCTGCGTGCCGGGTTGATTGCGGTCATCGCGCTGTCGGCCCTGCAGATTGGCCGTAGCGCGTGGTTGTATCTGGGTTGAGCGGCGAACGTGGAACGACTCGCGGTTCAGGAGGTGCCGGAGGTGCCGACGGTGCCAGAGGTGCGATTCGGGGGTTCTGAACGTTCAGAACGGGAATCCTGCCGTTCACGGCGGGCGGCGCATGCTCGCCTTGCGCGCCAGCTGGTTCCCGATGTCGGGTGGTGCGTCGCGGCGCCTGCAGCCGAGCGCCAGGTCGCCGCCTTCTCCACCTCGAACTGAGACGCGCGAACTGCGAGAACCGAGAGAACCTCGTGCACCCGAGAACCGAACCCGCCAGCACCCCCGGCACCTCCGGCACCCTGTGAACGACCCGCCGTTTCCTTCAGGCCCGCCGCTCTCAGCTCTTTAGGCCCATCCGTGAGAGTACAGGCCACCAGCTCCTCCTCGGTCACGTCGTCGATCGTCATCGTGGCGCCAATCTCGATGGCGATCACGAAGTGCAGCCGTCCGTTGACGACCTTCTTGTCCCGGCGGACGGCTTCGAGCACGTCTCCCATCGGAAGATCCAGGACCGGTGGCAAGGGGCCGAGCGCGGCGATCAGGTGCGCCAGTGCCTCGCGCTCCCGCCCGGCGAGCGCGCCGCGTGCCACAGCCAGATCCGCTGCCGCCAGCATGCCGTAGGCGATCGCTTCGCCGTGGCGATAGCGCCGGTACTTGGTGACCGCCTCGAGCGCGTGGCCGACGGTGTGCCCGTAATTAAGGATTCGCCGCAGTCCGCTCTCACGCTCGTCCTTCGACACGACGTCGGCCTTGATACGGCAGGATTCGACGATGGCGGGCACCAGCACGGAGGGGTTGCGATCGAAGACCGCCTTCGTCTGGCTCACCAGCAGGTCGAACAGCGAGCGGCTCGCGATCATCCCGTATTTCACCACCTCGTAGAGGCCGGACCGGAACTCACGTCGCGGCAGCGTGGCAAGCAGCAGCGGATCGATGACGACGAGTCGCGGCTGGTGAAAGGCCCCGATCAGGTTCTTGCCGAGCGTGTGGTTCACGCCGACCTTGCCGCCGATGGAGCTGTCCACTTGCGCGAGCAGCGTCGTCGGCACGTGTACGAGTGTGATCCCGCGCAAGAAGGTCGCTGCGGCGAAACCCGCCGAATCGCCGATCACGCCGCCGCCGATCGCGATGAGCGCGCTGCCGCGGTCCGCACTAGCCCGGATCAGCGCGTCGTACACCTTCGAGACCGACTGGAGGTTCTTGTAGCGTTCGCCGTCCGGCAGCAGGATTGGCTCGACTGCGCCAAGCACGCGCTGAAATTGCGCCCCGTGAAGACGCCAGACGTTCTGACTCGATACCACGAATCGCCGCGGCCCGATGCCGTTCAAATCGAGGAGTGCCGGCAACTGATCGGCGATGCCGTCGCCAATGAGGATCGTCGAAGCGGCTCCGCCCGCCGTGACGTCTACGCGAACTGGATGAGCGGGGTCGATGGAGGTCACGCTGGGCGTCCTGAAAAGAATCCAACTTCCAAGTCCCTCGGACGCTGGAGGTCGAGAGTTTGACCATTGTGCATTGCACGTTGATAGGATTACAACGTGCACATCGGCGGCGATTTCCTGGTGATCGGCAGTGGCATCGCCGGTCTGCGTGCCGCCATTTCGCTCGCCGACCGCGGCAACGTGGTCATCCTCACCAAGGCTGATCCCCGCGAAAGCAACACAGGCTACGCGCAGGGCGGCATCGCCGCTGCCGTCGGCCCGGACGACTCGCCTCAATTGCATGCGCAGGACACGCTTGCCGCGGGCGATGGCCTTTGCGTCGCGCCGGCCGTCGAGGTGCTCGTGCACGACGGACCTCGGTACGTCCGCGAACTGCTCGACTGGGGCGCGTTCGATCGCGATGAACGTGGACAACCGGCGCTCGGACGTGAGGCCGCCCACACGGTCAGGCGCGTGCTGCATGCCCGTGATGCCACCGGCCGCCATATCGGGCAGGTGCTGTGGGAACGGGTGGCGGCGCGTTCGGGCGTGACGGTGCGCAGCGACGCCGCGGCCCTCTCGCTCGTGATGCAGGACGGCGCCTGCGCTGGTGCACGATTCCTCGATCGACGCGGTCACGTGCACGACGTGATTGCGCCACGCACACTGATTGCGACAGGTGGCGCCGGGCAGGTATTCCGCGAGACGACCAACCCGGCGATCGCCACCGGTGACGGAATCGCGATGGCGTACGAAGCCGGCGCTCAGGTCACGGATCTCGAGTTCATCCAGTTTCATCCGACGGCGTTGAGCGTCCCCGGCGCTCCCCGGTTCCTGCTGTCGGAGGCGCTTCGCGGCGAGGGCGCGCATCTCGTCAACACACAGGGTGAACGCTTCATGACGCGCTACGAAGAGGCGGGGGAGCTGGCGTCGCGCGACCTGGTGTCGCGCGCCATCGTCAAGGAAGCATTCCGTACTGGCGGGCCGATCTTCCTGACCATGGCGCATCTCGACCACGCATATGTCCGCAGCCGGTTTCCTACCATCGCGGCAGTCGTGCAAGAGGCCGGTCTCGATCTCGCCACCGATCGCAGTACCGGTCAGTCCGGCGGCGCATTACAGCATGGGCGGAATCGAGACCGACCTCGACGGCCGGACGTCGATTCCGGGTCTGTTTGCGGCCGGCGAGGCGGCGTGTACCGGAGTGCACGGCGCCAACCGCCTGGCCAGCAACTCGTTGCTCGAGGGGCTAGTGTTCGGCGCCCGCTCGGCGACGGCGATGGCAGCCGCCATCGAACCAGCCCGCCTGTTTGCGGAGCTTGCCCCCTTGTGCGCAGCCGATCGGGCGCCCTCTGGCGACCTGCGTGCGCCGGCGCCCGGTGACGTTCGTGATCTCATGTGGCAGCACGTCGGTCTGGTCCGGACGCGCGACGGATTGGTCGAGGCGAACACAAAGCTGTCCGTCTGGCGGGATGCAACCAGAACCGCTCTGACCGCCAATCCCGGAGACGATGGGCTTCGGCGCGTCGCGAGCCTGGTCGCGGTCGGCCATCTCATCGCGCGGGCGGCGCTGCGGCGGGAGGAGAGCCGGGGCGGCCACTTCCGCGCCGACTTCCCGAAACGCGACGATATACACTGGAAACGGCACATCGCCGACGCGCTTCGCGCTTAGCCAACTCGCCACGCCCAGCGGCACGCGCCAGCTCCATCCCTGGGGTTGGAGGTTGCGACTGGGAGTTTTCATCTCATGACGACAGAAACCGATCTCCCTGATCTGCCCACCGAAATCACTCCTCAATCGCAGGACTTCGGCCGCTGGTACATCGACGTGGTCCGACGCGCCGAGCTTGCCGACTATTCGCCCGTGAAGGGCTGCATGGTCATCCGGCCCTATGGCTACGCGATATGGGAGCTGATGCAGCAGGCGCTCGACAAACGCTTCAAGGAGACGGGGCACGTCAACGCGTACTTCCCGTTGTTCATCCCCGAGAGCCTCTTGATGAAGGAGGCGGAGCATGTCGAGGGCTTTGCGCCGCAGGTCGCGTGGGTGACGCAGGGCGGGACCGAACAGCTCGAAGAGCGGCTCGTGGTGCGGCCGACATCGGAAACGATCATCGGCACCATGTACGCCAGGTGGGTGCAGTCGTGGCGGGACCTGCCGATCCTGATCAACCAGTGGGCGAACGTTGTGCGCTGGGAGAAGGTGACGCGGTTGTTCCTGCGGACGACGGAGTTCCTCTGGCAGGAGGGACACACGGCGCACGAGACGGCGGAAGAGGCCGAGGAGGAAACGCGGCGGATGCTCGCGGTGTACAAGGATTTCGCCGAGAACGTGCTGGCAATGCCCGTCGTCGACGGACAGAAGACGGAGAGCGAGAAGTTCGCCGGGGCCGTTCGGACCTACTCGATCGAAGGGCTGATGCGGGATGGACGCGCGCTGCAGGCGGGCACGTCTCACAACCTCGGCCAGAACTTCTCGAAGAGCTACGAAATCAGGTTCCAGGCGCGCGACAAGTCGCTGCAGTACGCGTGGACCACGTCGTGGGGCGTGTCGACGCGAATGATTGGCGGCGTGATCATGACGCACGGCGACGAGGGTGGACTGATCCTGCCGCCGAGGGTGGCGCCGTACCAGGTGGTCATCGTCCCCATCATGCGGGGGAGTTCGAAGGAAGCGGTGCTCGACAAGGCTGCCGCGCTGCGCGCCGAACTCACGCAGCAGGGGATTCGTGTTCATCTCGATAACCGCGAGTCGCAGACGCCCGGCTGGAAGTTCAACGAGTGGGAGATGCGCGGTGTCCCGCTGCGTATGGAGATCGGGCCCAAGGATTTGGAGAAGTCGCAGGTCATGCTCGCCCGCCGCGACACGCGCGAAAAGTCAGCGGCCCCGATGGAAGGGCTGGCCGCGCACATCCAGCGGTTGCTCGACGACGATTCAGCAGGCGCTGTTCGACCGCGCAGTAGCGTTCCGCGACGACCACACGTCGGCGACCGATTCGTACGACGAGTTCAAGCAGATCATGGACGGGCGGCCCGGATTCGTCATCGCGCCGTGGTGCGGCTCGGCGCAGTGCGAGGCCGACATCAAGACCGAGACGCAGGCGACAATCCGCAACGTCCCATTCACGAGCGAGGCGCCGGCAGGCAAGCGATGTCTCAAATGCAACGGCGAGGCAACGGCCAACGCCTGGTTCGCGAAAGCCTACTGATGCGCAGCATGCGTTGGCTTCGTGCGGCGGTGATCGCGATTGCCGCGCTGACCGCGTGGGCCTGCAACAACGACCCATTGCAGGTGTCGACGATTCAGCTCGGCAAGTCGCTCAACCCTGACAACAGCGTTGCGACGTTCACCACGTCTTTCTCTCCTCGCGACACGGTGTACCTGTCGGTGCTGACCAGCGCCAGCGGCGCCGGCACGCTCGAGACGAAGTGGTACTACGGCAGTACGCAGGTCAGTGACATGAAGAAAGACGTGTCGTACCACGGCGCCGCCGCCACCGAGTTCCGGTTCCACAACACAGCCGGGTTCCCGGCCGGCGCCTATCGCGTCGAAGTATTTCTCGACGGCAAATCGGCGGGGGAGCGGACATTTAAGGTCGAGTGAGAGAGCGCGTCTTCGGAAAACTCCCAACACACGCACTCGACCAACTCCCAACTCCCAATCGGACCCGACCAGCCTTTTGGGAGTTGGGTGAGCGTGAGACCTTGGGAGTTGGGAGTTGTCGAATTCAGCTTGCCAGATCGGGTTCGCGCTTCTTGCCGAAGAGCCACGCCAGGCCGATGCTGACGATGTAGAGCAGGATCACCGGGCCGCCCATCGCAAACATGCCGACGCCGCCGCCATCTGGCGACAGCACGGCCGCGGCGATGGTAATCAGCAGAATCGCGAACTTGAAGTTCTTGATCATGAACCGCGGCGTGATCATCCCCATCCGGGCCAGGAACAGCACGATCGTCGGCAGTTCGAACGTGATGCCCATCGCCAGCACCAGTCGCAAGTACATCGAGAAGGCCGGCTCGATGCGCGGCGCGAAGTCAAGGTACTCGTTCTGGTAACTGACGAAGAACTTCCAGACGATTGGGAACACGATGTAGTGCCCGAACACGGCGCCGGTCACGAACAGGATGGTCGACATCAGAATGAACGGGATGGCGAGCTTCTTTTCGTGCGCGTAGAGCCCGGGGGCGATGAAGAGCCACACCTGCGAGAACACGACGGGCGAGGCGAGCAGCAGGCCGGCCATCAGGCCGATCCAGATGTTCAGCATGAACGCTTCGGTCGGTTCGATGAAGATCAGCTTCTGGCCGGGCTGCAGCATCTGCTTCATCGGCAGCATGATGAAGCGGAAGATGTTGTCGATGTACGCGAAGGCGACGGCAAAGCCGACCCCAACCGCGAGGAGTGAGTAGATGATCCGCCGGCGGAGCTCGTCGAGATGCTCCAGGAACGACATCTTCCCCGCTTCAGCGGTGGATTCGCTGTCGTCGTCGTCCCAATCGGGATCGTCGTCCGGAGCCGGCTTCTGCGACTGGCTCGGGAAAGGCACCAGGGCCATAAGGACCTATGCGGGGGTGCCGGTGCCGGTGTTGCGGGTGACCGTCTCGGATGCGGCCGCGCGCGCCGCGTAGTCCGCGTCAGAACCGGGAACCGGAACAGCCGGGCTCACCACCGGCTTGTGTTCCGGTTCGGCTTTCACCTGGTGCTCCTTTCGCTCCTCCACGCGGATCTCTTCCTCGAGTGTGCTGCGCAGTTCGTTGGAGGCCTTCTTGAACTCGTTAATGCTCCGTCCAAGCGATCTGCCGAGTTCGGGCAGCTTTCGCGGCCCGAAGATGATGAGCGCGACCACCAGAATGATGATCATTTCGGGCATGCCAATCGATCCAAACATACTCAGCCTTCTGGGAAATTCCCGTAAGTGGTTCAAAAGATTATAGAAATGCGGTCTGGACGGGGTCAAGGTGACAGTGTAAATTCAGTTTCATGCGCAGGTACCCCTCTCTGTCGGCCGCCGTCTTCGTCATCGTCGTCTGTGCGGTGGTTGGAGGTTTCTTCGGTCGCAGCGCGCTTGTCGCGCAGGACCGGGTTCCGGACCAATACAAGGTCTTCACCGCGGCGCTGGCGGCGGTTGAAAGCGAGTACTCCGGCCAGGCCGATTCGGACCGGCTGGTCTACGGCGCGATTTCCGGCATGCTGCAGACGCTGGACCCGCATTCGAGCTTCTTCGATCCCAAGTCGTACGCCCAGATGCGGGAGCGTCAGGAAGGGCGGTACTACGGTCTCGGGATCTCGATCAGCGTGATCGGCGACGACATTACCGTCGCCAACGTATTCGAAGCGTCGCCGGCCTATCAGAAGGGCATTCGCCGCGGTGACGTCATCGCCAGGATTGAAGGCGAAGACACGAAGGGCTGGACCAGCGAGAAGGCCGTCTCGAAACTGCGCGGTCAGAAGGGGACCTTCGTCAACGTCGGCATGAAGCGCAGCGGCTACGACAAGCTGATCGATCTGCAGGTGATGCGGGACGAGATCCACATCCCGACCGTACCCTCCGCCTTCATGCTCGACTCGACCACCGGCTACATCAAGCTGCGTGAGTTCGGCGAGAACACCGACGCGGAACTCGGGAAGGCACTGAAGGACCTGTCCGCGAAGGGGATGAAACGCGTGGTGTTCGACCTGCGCGCCAATCCCGGCGGCGCTCTCGATCAGGCCATCAAGGTCGCGAATCGGTTCCTGCCGCGTGGCGACATGATCGTCTACACGCGCGGCCGCGTGCAGAACTCCGACCAGGATTACCGGGCGACCGAACAGAGCGACTACCTGAACCTCCCGATGATCACGCTGGTCAACCGGAGCAGCGCCAGCGCATCGGAAATCGTCTCCGGTGCACTGCAGGATCACGATCGCTCGCTCGTAGTGGGTGAAACCACTTTCGGCAAGGCGCTGGTGCAGTCGGTCTACCGTGTGAGCGGCGGCGCCGGTGCGGCGATTACCACCGCCCGTTACTACACGCCGAGCGGCCGGCTGATTCAGCGTCCGTGGGACGGCAGCTTCGACGAATACCTCTCCTACACCGCACGGGAGCAGGACGCGAACAAGGTCCACAAGCCCGACGAGCTCAAGTACACGGACAGCGGCCGCAAGGTGTACAGCGGCGGCGGCGTCGAGCCCGACCGGCGATTCGATGGACCACTCGAAGGTTTCAACCCCACGAAACAGGGCCGCCTGTTGTACGTGCGCACGCTGTTCGACAACTACGCCCAGCGCTTCCGTCGCCAGGGAGACTCCCGGATCGCACCGAGCGCCGGGTCGACGCCGCGCGAGCTCGCCGCGGACTTCGATGTGACCGACGCGATGGTCGCCGAGTTCAAGCAGATGGTGAAGGACCAGCGCATCCCGATCGACGAGGCGCTGTGGCAGAAGGACCTGGAGTTCATCAAGGCGATGATCCACAAGGAGATCGACGTGGATCTGTTCGGCGAAGCCGCCGCGTTCAAGGGGCTGACGAAGCGTGACCCGCAGCTGCAGTTTGCCGTCGGCCTCTTCCCCGAGGCGCAGACGCTGCTCGACCTGCGGAAGCAACGGCCGACGCGCGCGTCGCGCTGACAAGGAAACTCCCAACGGCTGCCGGTGGACCAACTCCCAAATCCCAAACAAGTTGGGAGTTGGACCAGGGTCAATTGGGAGTTGGAAGTTAACGAGAGCACAGTCATTCCACACCCCGCCCTTTGGGTCCCCAACCCAAAATATTGTGGTGTGACTTGGGTCTTGCCACTATGGCTAGGCCCTGCTAGACTGCCAACCGTTTGAACGGCTGAGGACCTGCCGTTGGCTGAGTGCCTGAACCGGAGAGTGCCGGAGGCGTTCGCGAAAGCAGGCCGAACATGTGCCAGCGTGTGGCAGCCGGGCAGGCACCGACCGTACAACCAAACGATTTCCGGGTTCCATCCCGCGGACCTGACACGTCCGCTCACGAAACCGCCCGGTCTGGTCGTGGTCGGCGTGTGTCTCCCGTACGAACCAGGGGATAAGGAATGCGCCTCGAACGCCTCGAAATTTCCGGCTTCAAGTCCTTTTCTGACCGGGCGGAGCTTGCTTTCGACCGTGGGGTGACTGCCATCGTCGGCCCCAACGGTTGTGGCAAAAGCAACGTCGCCGACGCCATCACGTGGGTGCTCGGGGAACAGAGTGCGAAGAGCCTCCGCGGGGACAAGATGGAAGACGTCATCTTCAGCGGCAGCGACGCGCGCAAGGCAGGTGCGACGGCTGAAGTGCGTCTGCGCCTCGGTGGTCTGCCGGTGCAGCCCAAGGTCACGGTCGATTCGGTTGCGGGCGTGCTCCCTGCTGCAGAAGTGCTGCGGGAGTTCAGGCCAGTCGCCGTCGAGGGCGAGGAGTCTGGTCAAGCGAACGGCAACGGGAACGGCAATGGGTACCACGCTGATGAACCGACGCTCGACGCGCTCACGGAAGAGTTCACGCGAGACGTCGAGGTCACCCGGCGACTCTATCGCTCGGGCGAGAGTGAGTATCTGATCGACGGCGAGGTGTGTCGCCTCAAGGATGTCCATGAGCTGCTGATGGATACCGGCCTGGGCGCGAAGGCCTACGCGATCATCGAGCAGGGCAAGATCGGCATGATTCTCAGCTCCCGGCCGACCGACCGCCGTCAGCTGATCGAGGAAGCCGCCGGGATTACGAGATACAAGTCGCGGCGCCGGGCGGCCGAGCTCAAGCTGGAAGCGGCGCAACAAAACCTCACGCGCATCGACGACATCGTGTTCGAAGTCGAGAAGCAGCGCGGCACGCTCAAGCGGCAGGCAGCGAAGGCGCGACGCTACAAGAAGCTGCGTGACGAACTGCGTCGATGGGAAAAAGTGCTGTTCGCGAGGCGGTATCGTGAACTGGCGCACAGCATCGAGGGGGCGCGAACGCGCCTCGCCGACGCGCGGGAGCGCGAGACGGCGGCCGCCGCTCGCCTTGCCGAGGTCGAGTCAGACCTGAGCCGGCTCCGCATCGAGCAGGCCGAAGCCGACGCACGTGCCTCCCGCATCCGCGAAGACGCGCATGCGGGTGAACTCGACATCAACCGCCGCCAGCAGCAGCAGGCGTTCGACCGACAGCAGAGCGAGAACCTGGCCGTCCGCGCCGAGCAGATGGGCGACGAAATCCGCGAGCTCGAGACGCGCCGGGAGCCCGGTCGCCTGGCGCTCGAATCGCGTCGTGAAACGGCGGCGGATACAGCGCGCCAACGTGAGGAAGCGGCCACCGTCCTCGCCTCGGCCAACGACGACGTGGCGGCGGCGCAGCAGCGGATCGAAACGCTCGAAGCCGAAGTCGAGCTGGTACGGGGCGACGTCTACCGGGCCGCCAACGCGGCGACGGCACTCCGCCACGCGATACATCACGGGGCGATGCAGTACGAGCGTGTCGGCGAGACGCTCGGCAAGCTCGATGTCGAACACGGCGACCTGCAACGCGAATCCGAGAAGGTCATTGCGGACCGCGGCGAAGCGACCAGCGCGCTCACGCGTACCAACGACCATCTGGAGCAGCTGAAGCTGGATCGGGCTGCCCGGGAGTCGGAGCTCACGACGGCGCGCACCGAGTACGAGTGGCGATCGCGCGAGGTACGCACCCGCGAACAGGATCTTGCTGGGTCAGAGGCCCGCCTTGCGTCGCTCCAGGAACTCGCCTCCAGCCGTGCCGAGTTCAGCGACGCGGCGCGCATGGTGCTCGTCCAGGCGAATGGCCATGTCGGCCAGCAGGGTGCGGTTGCCGATTACGTCGAAGTCGACAGCCGCTACGAGCGGGCGGTCGAAGCGTGCCTCGGCGATCTGCTCCAGCATGTGATCGTCGAACGTCACGATCAGGCGGCCGCAGGCCTGTCGCTGGTGCGTGAGCAGGACGCCGGCCGCTGTGGATTCGTCGTGATCGATCCCGGTTCGAATGGATATCACCCTCACCAGGTCGTGCGTGCGCCCGGCATCACGCCGGTCGCCGACGTCATGCGCGTGATCGGACCGCACACGACGACGATCCATAAGGTCTTGCCAGAGGCCTACGTTGCCGACACGTTCGATCAGGCGGTCGCGTTCTCGCGCCAGACACCCGCCGTCGTCGCGACGCTCGACGGGGACGTGTTCCGGGGCCCCCATCTGGTGGCAGGTGGCGCCAAGGTGGAGTCGCGGGGGATTCTCGCCACGCGGCGTGAAATCAAGGAGCTGTGCGACCGTCTCGAGGCCGACCGCGAGGGACTGCGTCGGCTCGCCGCTGAGGCCGAGGCGCTCGACCTCGCCATCGCGCAGGCGACCTCGGCGATCGCCGCGCTCAACAGCGAGCAGCACAGGCTCGAAAAGGACGTCATCGGGTTCAGCGCGCAATTGACGCGCAGCGACGACGATGCAGCCCGCCTCGCACGAAAGGCCGAAATCATCGCGCTGGAGCGTCGTCGCGCGGAAGAGGAACGGACGGCTCTGGAGGCGCGACGGATCGAGACCGAAGCGTCGATCGGGCGGCTCTCCGAGGAGCAGGGTGAGGCTGAAGGCCGCCTGTCGGAGGCGCAGCGGCGGCTTGCCGATGCCCGCGAAAACGTGTCGAACCTGAGCGCACGTGCCGCTGAAGCGAGGGCCACTCACGCAGGATTGGTGGAACGCGCAGCCGCGCTGGCGGCGGAAGTCGGTCGACTCGAAGAAGCCGCACGCGAGCTCGAAGCACGCGTCGAAGCGCGCCAGAACGAGGTCGAGCAGACACGGGCCAACCGCGAACGCCTCCTGTCCGGTATCGCAGACGGCGAGAGGGCACTCGACGAGAAGATTCGTGCGCTCGACGAATTGCGCGTGAGCCTGCGATCGGCTGACGAATCTGCCGGTGAGCTGCGGACACGAGTCGACGCGCAGGACGGGGTGATTCGCGAAGCGCGTCGCATCCTGGAGGAGATCCGCGCCGAAGCCGGGGAGCTCGAAGTGGCCCGCGCGACGGCGGAGAGCGATCTGGCCCATCTGGCGCAGTCATGCGTCGACGCCGTACAGGCGACGCTCGACGAGGTGCTCGCCGACGTCGAGCAGATGGAGGCTGCTGGAGAGACGACGCCCGATGCCGCAGCGATTACCGCGGATGAGGGTGACCCCGAGGCCGAGGAAGGTGAGATCGCCCCGGTGGCCACTGATGGGGTCCTGACAGAGCCGGCCGCTGAAATCGCTGCTCCCGTCCCTTCATCGATGAGCGCCGAAGAGGCGATCACCGCGCTGCGAGCGAAGATCGACCGCCTCGGCCCGGTCAACATGATGGCGATCGAGCAGTACGACGAGCTCGAGACTCGTCACGCGTTCCTGACTACTCAGCGGCAGGATCTGATCGAATCGATCGCCCAGACGTCCGAAGCGATCAAGCGGATCGACGAGACGACGAAGACGCGATTCAAGGAAGCGTTCGCGGCAATCCAGCTGAACTTCCAGGTCACGTTCAGCACGCTGTTCGGGGGTGGCCGCGCCGGCCTGACGCTCCTCGACGAGAACGATCCGCTCGAAAGCGGCATCGACATCGTCGCGTCACCTCCAGGTAAGCGCCTCCAGAGCGTTCAGCTGCTGTCGGGAGGCGAGAAGGCACTGACCGCCATTGCCTTGATGTTCGCCATCTTCAAGTACAAGCCGAGCCCCTTCTGTCTGCTGGACGAGATCGACGCTCCGCTCGACGACGCGAATGTCAGCCGGTTCGTGGAGATGCTGCGCGGCATGCTCGACCGGACGCAGTTCATCCTGATCACCCACAACCGCCGGACGATGGAGATCGCTAACCGTCTCTACGGCGTGACGATGGAGGAGCCTGGCGTCTCCAAGCTGGTTTCGGTCCAGTTGAACTAAGCTTCCGTAACCGACGTAAGGAGTCGCCGGAGGCCTCATGAGACTTCGTCCTGTACCCTTGTCCGCGTTGGTCCTGACGGCAACCCTCGGTGCCGGCTGCGACGTGCACGTCGGGGAGAACGGTGTCTCGCTCGATGTGGCGAGCGGCAAGGCGCGCGAGGAGTGGAGCCGGACCTACACGCTCGCCCCAGGCGGTGATCTCGAGATCGTCAACGTCAACGGCGCGATCAATGTGGACGCGGGAACGGGACCACAGGTCGAGGTGAAGGCAATCCGTCAGGCGCGTGCCCCCTCGGACGAAGAGGCGCAGGCCCTGCTGAAGGAGACGCAGATCACCGAAGAGGTGTCACGAGACCGCGTGTCGATTCGAACGTCGAATGGCAACGGCGTACTCCGTGGCCGCCGCTCCATGAACGTCGAGTATCAGGTGCGTGTGCCTGCGGGCACACAGGTGAACGTCAAGACGGAGAACGGCGGGATTGGTCTGCACGGCGTGGATGGGACCGTCACGGCGTCGACAACGAACGGCGGCATCCGCGGCACCAACCTGGCCGGCGCGGTGTCCGCGCACATCGTCAATGGCGGAATCGTGATGGAAGTCGCGCGCGTGGCCGGTCCGATTCAGCTCGACGCGATCAACGGCGGCATCCGGCTCGACATACCCACCACAGTCAATGCGGACGTCGACGCGCATGCCGTCAATGGCGGCGTCTCGACGGAGGACGGTTTTCCGATCAGCGTGTCCGAACGCAGCAGGACACGCGTCGCAGGGAAGATGAACGCCGGTGGGACGTCCATTTCGCTGAGCACCGTGAACGGCGGCGTCCGCATCGGCACGTTCAAGCCGGGCGAAGGCGCTCCAGCGGGCCAGAAGGAAGCGTTGCGCCGCCCGCCGGGGACGTAGCGGCGGGGCTTCAGCCCCGCCTCGCGACACAGCCTGCTCCAAGCGGTCCCCTTATCGACCTGATGGCCAACGAGGACAAGGCGACGCGCTATCACCGGCTGCAGCGTCGGGCATCGCTGCTGGCGACGGTGACCGGCGCGGCCCTGCTGCTGCTGCTTGTGGTCACCGGCGTGTCGGCGGCCATTCGATCCGCCGTCGATCGTTCCACCGGTGGTGCATTCCCGCTGACGGTTATGGCATACGTCGCCGTGGTGTTCCTCCTGTACGAGCTCACCCAGCTGCCGTTCGCGTACTACCAGGGCGTCGCGCTCGAGCAGCGCTATGGTCTCTCCACCGAAACGCGCCAGCACTGGTGGATGAACCACGTCAAGGCGGCAGCACTGGGAGTGTCGTTCGCCGCCCTCGCCGCGCTGCTGGTGGTAGCGCTGGTGCGGTGGAGTCCGGAGTGGTGGTGGGTGATCGCCGCGGCGGCGTTCGTCCTGATTCTGGTCGGCCTGGCGCAACTGGCACCCGTGCTCCTGTTGCCGCTGTTCTACGACGTGAAGCCGCTCAACCGACCGGAACTCGTCGCGCGGCTGGTCGCGCTTGCCGGGCGGTCAGGCGCGCGTGTGATCGGCGTGTTCGAGTGGAGACTGAGCGACCGTACCCGCAAGGCCAACGCTGCCCTCACCGGAATCGGTCGAACACGACGCATCCTGCTTTCCGACACCCTTCTTCGCGAGCACTCGGACGAGGAGATCGAGGTGATCCTCGCCCACGAACTCGCGCACCATGTCCACCGGGACATCTGGTCGGGAATCGCTCTTGAGACCGTGCTGATTGCGGCCGGGTTCTTTGTCGCCGATCGGGCCCTGGTCATGATCGATGGATCGTTCGGGCTATCCGGGAAGGGTGACGTGGCGGCGCTACCGCTCCTGCTCCTGGCCGCCGGCGCGGTGTCCGTCGTCTTCCTGCCGCTCGCCAACGGGCTGTCGCGGGCGCACGAACGCCGGGCCGATCAGTACGCACTGGAGATGACGCGCAATGCAGACGCGTTCGTGACGGCGATGAAGCGGCTGGCAGCTCAGAACCTGGCGGAGGAGCAGCCTTCCCCGATTGTCGAATGGCTGCTGCATTCGCATCCATCGACCCGTTCGCGCATAGAGGCGGCGCGCCGATGGGCGGCAGAGCACTTGTGATTTGCGATTTGTGATTTAGGATTTGCGATCTCTGATCTGTGATTTGAGATTCGAGGCCCGGCAGTGACGTCTTCACAAATCACAAATCACCAAATCCAATCCAAATTGTTTACCGTGCCCTGACGACCAACTCCCCCTTCATCGTCTTGTGACGTGAGTCCGACGTCAGGTTCGAGTAGAAGGGGAATTCGCCGACCCGGTCGGCCCGGAACTCGAACGTGACCTCGCCACCGGCGGGAATGCGCTTGGAGACGCGGTATTCATCGATCGTCAGGCTATACGCGACGTCGGTGCTTCGAACAGTCAGCTTCACCAGCTCGTCCTGCTTGACTTCAAGACGGTCCGGCGTGAAGCGGTAATTGCTCGCGGTCAGGTCGAATTCGCGACGGTTCGGCATCTGCTCCTGGCCGGCCGGCGCGCCGGATGCGAACAGGCGCGAGGCTGCCGGGCCGGCGATCAGGCAGGCGCCTGCGCCGATGAGCAGAAACCCGAGGAGGCGGCTGGTGCTTTTCATGACGGATTCGGGGCGACGCCCGATCCTTGCACCAGTTTAGACGACAAGAGGCCGCTCGAAGGCGGCCTCTTCAACGGCCGGGGTCATTTCCGGCCAACGATCTGCACTGAAGCGCTTACTTCTTCGCCACTTCCTGTGGCGGCTCGTCCTGCAGCAGCGCCTTGCGACTGAGCCGGATCTTGCCGGTCGGGTCGATGTTGATGACCTTGACCATGATCTGCTGCCCTTCCTTCAGCTCATCCCGCACGTCCTTGACGCGATGGTTGGCGATTTCGGAAACGTGGAGCAGTCCGTCCGTGCCGGCCATGATTTCCACAAATGCACCGAAGTCGGTGATCCGCTGCACCTTCCCCAGATACGTCTTGTTCAACTCGGGAGTGGCGGTGAGCTCCTGAATGATGGAGATCGCCTTGGCCGCCGACTCTCCGTCAGCGGAGGCGACGTTGACCGTGCCGTTGTCCTCGACGTCGATCTTCACGCCCGTCCGCTCGATGATGCTGCGGATCATCTTGCCGCCCGGGCCGATGACGTCGCGGATCTTGTCGACCGGAATCTTGATGGTGACGATCCGCGGCGCGAACGCGGACATGCTGCCGCGCGGCGACGAGATCGTCTTTGCCATCTCGGCCAGGATGTGCAGGCGGCCGGCCTTCGCCTGCTCCAGCGCCTTGGCCATGATCTCCGACGTGATCCCGGAGACCTTGATGTCCATCTGTAGGGCAGTGATGCCGGTCGCCGTCCCGGCAACCTTGAAGTCCATGTCGCCGTAATGATCCTCGGCTCCGGCGATGTCGGAGAGCACGGCCCACTTGCCGGTCTTCTCGTCCATGATCAGACCCATGGCGATGCCAGCGACCGGTGACTTGATCGGCACGCCCGCGTCCATCATCGCCATCGAGCCGCCGCAGACCGAGGCCATCGACGACGATCCGTTCGACTCGAGAATGTCGGAGACGATGCGGACCGTGTAGGCGAACTTGTCGGAGTCGGGTACCACCGGCGCAAGCGCGCGCTCGGCGAGCGCGCCGTGGCCGATCTCGCGGCGGCCGGGGCCGGTGAAGCGGCCGACTTCGCCCACCGAGAAGGGCGGGAAGTTGTAGTGCAGCATGAACCGCTTGTAGTACTCGCCGGTCACATGCTCGACCTTCTGCTCGTCGTCAGCCGTGCCGAGGGTGCAGGTGACCAGCGCCTGGGTTTCGCCCCGGGTGAAGACGACAGAGCCGTGTACGCGCGGGAGGACGCTTGCCTCGCTCCAGATCGGGCGGATCTCGTCGAACTTGCGGCCATCGAGACGGACGCTCTTGTTCAGCACCTCGTCGCGAAGCACTCTTTCCTTGAGACCGTGGAAGATGTGCTTTGCTGCCGCGCGCGATTCCGCCGCCGACTCGTCGTCCGGCAGGCTGGACAGGAAGGCGCTCAGCACTTCATCGACGGTGCCGTAGCTTTCGAGCTTGTCCTTGATCCGCATGGCTTCCGCCAGCGGTCCGAACATCCTCGTTTCGGCCTCGCTGTGGAAGTCGGCGTCGACATGCTTGGCCGAGACGGAGAGCTTCGTCTTTCCGGAAGCGGCGGTGAGTTCTTCGATGCCGGCGACGATGTCCTTGATGGCGGCGTGTGCCGCTTCGAGCGCACCGACGACTTCAGGCTCGCTGACCTCCTTCGCGCCCGCCTCCACCATCACGATGCCGTCTTTGCTGCCGGCAACGATGAGGTCGAGCGTGCTCTGCTTGCGCTCTTCGTGCGTCGGGTTGATCACGTAGCCGCCGTTCACCATGCCGACACGGACGCCGGCGATCGGTTTGACGAACGGAATCTCCGACAGCGCGAGCGCGGCTGACGCACCGGTGATGGCGAGGACGTCGCCGTCGTTTTCCGTGTCAGCGGAGAGCAGCATCGCGATGATCTGCGTCTCGTAACGCCACCCCTCCGGGAAGAGCGGGCGGATCGGGCGATCGATCAGCCGGCTGGTCAGGATTTCCTTTTCCGGCGGCTTGCCTTCACGCTTGAAGAACCCGCCGGGGATGCGACCCGAGGCGTAGGTGTATTCGCGATAGTCGACCGTCAGCGGCAGGAAATCGATGCCTTCCCGCGGGCTGGCGGCATGACACGCGGTGACGAGCACCATGGTGTCGCCGGAGCGAACGATGACGGCACCGTCGGCCTGTTTGGCGAGTTTGCCGGTCTCGATGGAGATGGAGCGCGATCCGACGCGGATCTCGCGCTTCTGCAGATTCACATTGTGCATAGCGTTGGTCGAGCCTTCTTTCACCGGGACCGCTTCACGGATCCTCGGCCTACTTGCGGATGCCGAGACGACGGATCAGATCCGCGTAGCGTTCCGAGTCCTTGCTCTTGAGATAGTCGAGCAGCCGCCGGCGCTGGCCGACCAGCTTGAGGAGGCCGCGACGTGAGTGGTGGTCCTTTGCGTGCGTCTTGAAATGTTCGGTGAGGTAGTTGATCCGCTCACTGAGAAGCGCGACCTGAACTTCAGGGGACCCGGTATCGCTGTCGTGTGTTTTGTAGGTTCCGATAAGGTCGGTCTTGCGGTCCTTGCTCAACGCCACTGCTGTTTCCTCCACGTGCGGCCCAGGAAGCGACATGCGCCACCGGACTCGCCGTATGTTCATTCGTCGGTCCGCTCGTGCTTCTGCGGAGCGCGGCCCACAGACGGAGCTAACTCTGGTTCCCGTAAAGGGTTAATTTTAGTTCAGCACCACCGCCGGATGCAAAGACCCGGGGGAATTTCCCGCCGTTGCCAACGCCAGCAGGTGACCGTGACTGTCGAACAGGCGGACCCAGGTAGCTTGGGGCGTCGGGCTCCGGGCCGCGGGCTCCGGATCGTGCGCCCTGGACGCCGGTTGATACTGGCCCGGTTCAAGCTCCCGCCCATGCCCGACCCAGACCCGACCCTCTTCGGTCACGACGACCGCGGGAAACGCCTGAAGCAGCTTCTCCATGGGGAACAGCCAGTCAGTGAGTGTCTCCCGGCTTCCTTCACGGGCACCAGGCCCGTCCGCGTCGCCAAAGAGGCTGTCCAGCGACATCGCCTCATCCAGCCGGAACTCGCCGCTGCGCGTGCGCTGCAAGGCGGTCAGGTACGCGCCGGTGCCGACGGTCTGCCCGAGGTCGTGCGCGAACGACCGCACGTAGAACCCGGCCGAGCAGGTCAGCTCGATCTCGACGGTCCAGCCGTCGAACGCGACGACGCCAGCGCGCATGACCTGGACCGGAACCGCGGTCAACGTGACCTCCTCGTTCCGCCGCGCCATGTCATAGGCGCGACGGCCGGCGACCTTCTTGGCCGAGAACGCGGGCGGCAGTTGCTCGTTCCGTCCGCACAGGTCCGTGAGCGCGGCGTCGAGCGCGGCCCGGTCCGGATGGCGATCGCTGCGCGACGTCTCGTCACCATCCGCGTCGTAGGAGTCCGTGGTCGCTCCGAAACGGATGGTGGCGACGTAATCCTTGTCCGAGCTGGTGAGGAAGCGCACCAGGCGTGTCGCCCGGCCGATCGCCAGCGGGAGAACACCTGTGGCCAGCGGATCGAGGGTTCCGGTGTGGCCGATGCGTGACTCGCGCAGCGCCCGGCGCGCCGCTGCGACGACATCGTGCGATGTCAGGCCCGGCGGCTTGTCGATGACGAGAACGCCGTCCATAGGGAGAATCCTAGCTGGTAGCTGGCTACCGGCTACCAGATCCAGCCTTTTCGATCGCGTCCGTCAGCTTCTGCTCGAACAGCACGCGCAATTCGGGAAGCGTGCCGCGCGCACTGCAGCCGGACGCGTTCTTGTGGCCGCCGCCGCCGAACTCCTTGGCGATGGCGTTGACGTCGATCGTGCCTTTCGAGCGCATGCTGACGCGCCACTCGCCGGGGCCGTTCTCCTTGAAGAACACGGCGGCAAGGATGTCCTTGACGGTCAGCGGGAGATTGATGAGACCTTCGGTGTCTTCGTAGGTTCCACCGCACTGTTTCGCCAGTTGTTTGTCCACCCACACGGTGGCGATGCGCCCGGTGTCGTCCAGCTGCATCCCGCTCAGCACCGCGCCGAACAGTTTCAGGCGCCCGAGGTGGCTGCTGTCGAAGATGTTGCGCGCCACGTCCTGCGCGCTCACGCCGGCCTCGATGCACTGGCGGCAGATGTCGAAGGTACGCGGCGTGATGTTGGAGTAATGAAATGAGCCGGTGTCGGTCAGGATGGCCACGTACACGTGCGTGGCGATCTCGACGCTGAGCGGTACACCGAGCTCGCGGATCACGTCGAACACCATCTCGCCACAGGCGGCCGCCGACAGGTCAAACCAGTTCGACTGTCCGAACATCTGGTTTCCCGGATGGTGATCGATGTTGATGACGAACGTGCGGTCCAGTCCGGTGACGCCAGTCCGGGCCAGGTCGCCGCACTCCATGATGATCGCGGCGTCGCCCGGATCATCGACGTGTTCCGTCACCTCGATGTCGCGCACTCCGGGGAACACCAGCATGGCCGGCGGCGGCGCATCCCGGCTGACGACGCGAACGTCCTTGCCGAGGTGCTTGAGCGCGAACGCCATCGCGAGTGAGGATCCGATCGCGTCCCCATCCGGTCGGGTGTGAGACGTCACTACGAACCGCTGCCGGCGCCGGATGTCGTCGGCGACGGTCGCTGCACTGGACTCACTCGTCGTTTGTGTCATCTCGGTGGGCAGGACTCAGCGCGTCGGGCGGAGTGCCCACGCCGCTGCGTTGCGATTCTTCCTCGTGAAGGTCCCGGAGGATCTGCTCGACACGGTCCTGGTGGCCAATCGACTCGTCGAACCGGAATTCCAGCTCCGGCACGCGCCGCAGGGTCAGGATGCTGCCAATCTGTCGTCGCAGGAAGGGCGTGGCGCGGACCAGCGCCTTGGCGGTTTCCTTGCGCGCCTTCTCGTCGCCAAGCGACGTATAGAAGACGCGCGCCTGCTGGAGATCCGGCGACACTTTTACCCGCGTCAGGGTGATGAAGCCGATGCCGGGATCATGCACGGCGCCGCGACTCAGCAGCGTGCTGAGTTCGTCGCGGATCTGCTCGCCGACTCGGTCTGGGCGGTGACCTTGTGCCATCGATAACTCCCAACTCCCAAGAACCAACTCCCAAGATTGCCCTCCCGAAACAAGCATTTGGGAGTTGGACACGTATATGGGGTTGGGAATTGGGAGTTAGCGCCGCTAGGCGGTCACAGCGGCGACCTTCTCCATTGCGAACGCCTCGATGACGTCGCCGACCTTGATGTCGTTGAACCCGGCCAGCGCGATACCGCACTCGAACCCGGATTTCACTTCCGACACGTCGTCCTTGAAGCGCTTGAGCGAGGCAATCTTGCCTTCGTGGATCACGACGTTGTCGCGCAGCAGGCGCACCTGCGTGTCGCCGGATCGCTTGATCAGACCGGTCGTGACCATGCAGCCGGCGATCGCGCCGATCTTCGGCACCCGGAATACTTCGCGCACCTCCGCGGCCCCGAGGCGCACTTCCTTGAAGGTCGGTTCGAGCAGACCTTCCATCGCCTTCTGGATCTCGTCAGTGACGTTGTAGATGATCGAGTGCTGGCGGATGTCGACCTGCTCGCGCTCCGCCATCTCCGCCGCATTGCGGTCGGGACGGACGTTGAAGCCGATGATGATGGCGTTGGACGCCGACCCCAGGAGCACGTCGGACTCGTTGATGGCACCGACGCCTGAGCGGATGATCCGGATCTTCACCTTGTCGTCCGACAGCTTCTGCAGCGTGTCGGCAAGCACCTCCGACGACCCCTGCACGTCCGCCTTCACGATGATCGGCAACTCCTTCACGCCGCCTTCGGCAATCTGCTGCTGCAGCGACTCGAGTGTCAGGCGGCCGCCGCGTGCGCCGAGCGCGCGTTCCTTCGCCTGCGTCTGACGGAACGTGGCGATCTGGCGGGCCTTGGCAGCATCGGCGACCGTCTGGAACTGATCGCCGGGGCTGGGCAGGCTGGTCAAGCCGAGTACTTCGACCGGCGTCGCCGGGCCGGCCGACCGTCACCGAGCGACCGCGATCGTCGATCAGCGCGCGCACCTTGCCGACGACTGGTCCGGCAATGAAGTTGTCGCCGACGGTGAGGGTGCCGTCCTGGACCAGGACTGTCGCGACGGGACCACGGCCGCGATCGAGCTTGGCTTCGAGCACTGCGCCCGATGCGCTCCGTTTCGGGTTCGCCTTCAGCTCGAGGATGTCGGTCGAGAGGAGAATCATCTCGAGCAACTGGTCGAGGTTCTGGCGCTTCTTGGCCGACACCGGCACCATGACGGTGTTGCCGCCCCAGTCTTCCGGTATCAGGTTCAGTTCGGCGAGCTCACGCTTGACGGTTTCCGGGTTTGCGCCCGGCTTGTCGATCTTGTTGATCGCCACCACGATCGGCACGTTTGCGGCGCGGGCGTGATCGATCGCTTCCTTCGTCTGCGGCATGACTCCGTCGTCTGCCGCGACGACGAGGACCACGACGTCGGTGACCTTGGCGCCACGAGCGCGCATCAGAGTGAACGCCGCGTGACCCGGCGTGTCCAGGAAGACGACGTTGCGGTCGCCAACTTCGACGTGGTAGGCGCCGATGTGCTGCGTGATGCCGCCGGCTTCGCGCTCGGCAACCTTGGTTTCACGGATCGCGTCGAGGAGCGAGGTCTTGCCGTGGTCGACGTGCCCCATGACCGTGACGACCGGCGCTCGCGTCACCACGTCTTCGGGACGCGATTCATCGCCCTCGGTGGAGACGATTTCCTCCTCGAAGCTCCGCATTTCGACTTCGGCTCCGAATTCGCGCGCCGTCATCGTGGTGGTGTCGGCGTCGAGCGTCGAGTTGATGGTGACGCGCATGCCCTTCATGAGCAGCTTGCCGAGCACGTCCTTCACGCGAACGTCGAGCTTGTCGGCCAGGTCCTTGACCGTCATGCCCTCTGCCAGGGTGATGGTGCGGCTGATCGGCGGCGGCGCCGCCGGCGCGGCAGGCATACTCGGCGCTGAGGGACGTTCCCGGCGGGTCTGCGTCGGGCGCTGACCGGGCCTGTGCTGCTGGCCCATCGGCGGGCGCTGGCCGAACGGCGGGCGCTGGCCGGGCGGGCCCGGCCGGGCGGACATCGGCTGGTTCGGTCGGACCGGCTGCGACGGCAGCGGTCGCGGCCCGCCGAGCATGCCCGGAGTTGTCGGACGCGGCGGTGCGCCATATCCCGGCCGCCCCGCGGGCGGACGAGCACCGGCAGGAATTGGCCGGGCCGGGGCACCCGTTGTGGCCGGGCGCGCAGACGCCGGTTGCGCCTGGGGGGCCTGCACCATTCGCGGCTGCGTCACGGCCGGGCGCTTCGCCGGGGCCAGCGGACGGGCGGGCGGCGGCGGTGCATTGGGATCCTCGACGCGAAGCCGTAGCGTGGGCGGCACGAAACGCCCGCTCGGCGGCGGGGGCGGTTGAACTGCGGGTGACGCAGGCGCAGACTTCTCGACTTCGGCCGGTTCGGTTGCAACGGACACAGGGGCGATTTCTTCCTCGACGGGTGTGGCGGCGACCGGCTCCGGCGTTTCCACCGGTGCGGGTGCCTCGATGGTATGCGGTTCCGGAGCTGGCGCCTCGACCACGGCAACGGGCTCCGGTGCCTGCACTTCCTCGACAACTGGAGGCTGAGGCGGAGCTTCGACCTGTTCCACGACGGGCGCCGGCGCAGCGGCGACCGCCCCCGCTTCATCGGGATGCACTACGGGTCTGACGGTCTTGACAAGGCGAGGGGGACCGAGCTGCGGGGCGGCCGGCTTCGTCGGCTCGGCCTTCTTGACCAGCGTCGGCTTCTTGCCGCCGGTGGCCTTGGCGGGCGCGTGATGGTGCTCGGCGAACATGTCGCCGCCCGGTAGTGCAATGTTGCGCTGGCGGGCGACGCGCTCGACGAACGACCGCGCGACGACCTCTTCGAGCGTGCTCGATGCGCTCTTCAGCTCGATTCCGTGATCGCGCTTCAGCAGCGCCAGCACTTCCTGGCTCGTGGTGTCGAGCAGCTCCGCGACCTTGTAAATCCGAACCGTTGCCAAATCGATGTCCTTCTTAGCTACGTAACCTGGCTACTCGTGCTTGGCCGCGTCATCATCCGCCGTCGCGACACTGTCGTCGTCGCGCTCACCGGGCGTCTGCAGGGTGTCGTCGGCGTCGGCCAGTGCCGGCTCGCTCTCGATCCCTTCCTGCGCCTCGGCCGAGACTTCGGCGGGATTCGCCTCGCCGTCGCCCAGTTCCAGCGCACCGAACTGCGCTTCGACTTCGCGACGCTTCTCTTCCTCGCTCTTGATGTCGATCCGCCAGCCGGTCAACTTGGCGGCGAGCCGGACGTTCTGCCCCTTCTTGCCGATCGCCAGGGACAGCTGCTTGTCCTCGACCACGACCTCCATCACCCGTTCGGCATCGTCGACGATGGTGACGCGCTGCACTTTCGCAGGGCTGAGTGCATTCGTCACGAAGATGACCGGGTCGTCGGACCACTCGACGATGTCGATCTTCTCGCCACGCAGCTCGCGGATGATCGCCTGGACGCGGGTGCCCTTCATGCCGACGCACGCGCCGACCGGATCGACGTCGCGTTCACGCGAGTAGACCGCGACTTTCGCGCGGTCGCCGGCTTCGCGCACGGCGCCACGGATCATCACCGTCCCGTCGTAGATTTCCGGCACTTCCTGTTCGAACAGCTTGATCAGCAGTGCGGGATCCGTGCGGGACAATACGATCTGCGGGTCCCTTCGCACTGCGATTGACCCCCTTGATGACGGCGCGGATCCGTTCTCCCGGCGTGTAGCTTTCGGCGCGCGACTGCTCCTTGCGCGGCAGGACCGCTTCGTTCCGACCGAGCTCGACGACGAGATCGCCGTTCTCGAACCGCTTGACGACCGCGTTCTGCACGTCGCCGACGCGGTTGCTGAACTCGGCGTAGACGTTCTCGCGTTCCGCTTCGCGAACCTTCTGGAAGATGACCTGCTTTGCCGTCTGCGCCGCGATACGCCCGAGTACGTCCGTCCGCTTCGGGAACTCGATTTCCATGTCGACTTCCGCTTCGTCGCCGTACAGCTCCTGCGCTTCCTTCAGCGAAATCTCGGTTGCCGGATTCTCGACGGTGCCGACGATGTGCTTGATGGCGAACAGGTCGACCTGGCCGGTCTCGGGATTGAAGCGCGTCTTCAGGTTCTCGTTCGTCTTGTAGTACTTGCGCGACGCCGTCAGGACGGCGTCCTCGATCGCGGTGATGATCGTGTCGGCCTCGATGCCCTTTTCCTTGGCCAGCGCTTCGATCGTTTGCATCAACGGGTTTTGCATAGCTCTCTATTCGTGATTCTTGATTCTTGATTCGTGAATGACGCGCCGGTGTCTCTCGTCCGGTAATCAAGAATCACGACTCAAACATCACGAATCTCTAAAACTCCACTTCCAACCGCCCCCGCGTAATCAACCGATACGGCAGCCGGTGCATCCGTCGTTCGGCGACTCCAGCAGCACGTCCTCGCCGTCGACCCCGCGCAGGTGACCCTCGAACGCCTTCTGGTTGTCCACCGGCTCGCTCACCACGACCTTGGCAGTAGCGCCCGGCGAAGCGCCCGTAGTCGTCGAATCCGCGCAGCGGCCGGTCGAGCCCGGGCGATGAAACCTCGAGCGTGTACGCAAACGGCAGCGGGTCTTCGACGTCGAGGATGGTGCTCAACTCGCGGTTGACCTGCTCGCAATCCTCGATGCTGACACTCTCCTCCGGCGTGGCCGACGGCCCTGGCCGGTCGATAAACACCCGAACGACATGTCCCAACGCCTCCCGGCGGCTCTGGATGTCCCAGATGACGAGCCCCCGCGCTGCGGCGACCCGCTCCGCGATTGCGCGAATCTGTTCGAGGGGTTGCATCCGGCCCAGCTCGTTCGCGAGGACGCGGCGCCCGCACGTCGCACATGCCCTAAAACTAAAAAAGTGGGCGCAAGCCCACCTGGAGTCTTACTCCGATTGGTGACAGCCGTTAAGTGTATCACTTTCGGCACGTCGAACGTGCCGGCCAGCCGCGCGGTTCACGATGGCGAGCCCGGCGCGGCCCGCTGCTGGAGCACTAGACGCCGGCAGGAACCTGGACGGGGCGAGCGACCAGATCGTAGTCGCGGCTGCTGACGATTTCGGCGGTCAGGAACTGGCCAGGGCTGAGCTCGGACGGATCGCACTCGGTCAGATAGACGACCGGATCGATATCCGGCGCCTGACCCTCGAGGCGGGCCCGCAGGACGAGTTCGTGGTCGCTCGACGGGCCGTCGACGAGCAGCCGAACCTGCTCTCCAACCCGGCTTCGCGTGGCGGCTCGCCACGATCTTCTTCTGCAACCGCATGAGCTTGGACTGGCGCTGCTTCTTCACCACGGCCGGGACATCGTCCACCATCGCGTGGGCAGTCGTGCCCTCCTCGTGCGAGTAGGTGAAGACGCCGACATGATCGAAACGCGTGGCTTCGACGAAGCTTTCGAGTTGGGCGAAGTCGTCTGCCGTTTCGCCAGGGAAGCCGACGATGAAGGTGGTGCGAAGGGTGACGCCAGGTAGCCGCGTCCGGATGCGGTCGAGCAGCGTCTCGTAGCTCGCGCGCGTGCCTGGCCGCCTCATTCGCTTGAGTACCGCGATCCGCAGCGTGCTGCAGTGGCAGGTCGATGTACTTGCAGACCTTGTCGCTTTCGGCCATCGCGTCCAGCACTTCGTCGGTGATGGTGGTCGGATAGAGATACAGCATCCGGATCCACTCGAGACCGTCCACGCGGTTCAACTCGCGCAGCAGGCGAGCGAGCCCGCCCCGTTCGCCGCGGTCAATCCCGTAGAAGCTCGTGTCCTGCGAGATCAGCAGCAGTTCCCTGACACCGCGCGCCGCCAGGTTCGTCGCTTCCTGAACGATCGACTCGACCGACCGGCTCCGGTAGTCGCCGCGAAGTTTCGGGATGATGCAGAAGGCGCATCGGTAGTCGCATCCCTCCGGCGATCTTCACGTAGGCGTAATGACGCGGAGTGGCGAGCAGTCGCGGCGTGTCCGCGTCGTAGATATAGGTCGGGAGATTGCGGGTTTCGGGCTGCGGGTTACGGGACTTCGGCCCTGACCGGCTCGCCGTTCGAGCGCTGCACCTGGATGAGGCCTGGATCCCGAAGCCTGGAGCCCGGGGCCCTCAGCGCATTCACGATTTCAGGCACTTCGTCCGTTCCGAGCACGACGTCGATCTCCGGGATCTCGGCTCGGAGCTCGTCGCGGTATCGCTCGGCCATGCAGCCGGTGACGATCAACTGCCGGCACGCGCCGTTCTTCTTGTGCTCGGCCATCTCCAGGATGGCGTCGATCGACTCCTGCTTGGCCTTGTCGATGAAGGCGCAGGTGTTGACGATCAGCACGTCCGCGTCGGCGGCATCGCGGGTCAGCTGGTGCCCTTCGCCCTGGGCCAGGCCCAGCATGACCTCGGAGTCCACGAGGTTCTTGGGGCAGCCGAGCGAAACCATTCCAATCTTCATCAGGGATATCTAAGGATACCCGACGGATAATCGTCAGGCCGACATGTCTACCGCTGCCTACGCCGATGTCGCATCGGTTCTGAAGGGGACGGTGTCGCCGGGGAGCCCGGTTACCGTCCGGGGATGGGTCCGGACCCGCCGCGATTCGAAGGCCGGGCTGTCGTTCATCCACGTGCACGACGGGTCCTGTTTCGACCCGATCCAGGTGGTCGCGCCGGCGACGCTGCCGAACTACGAGAGCGAAATCAGGAAGCTGACGTCCGGCTGCTCGGTGGTCGCGCGTGGCGTCGTGACCGCCAGCCAGGGCCAGGGCCAGGCGGTCGAACTCCAGGCCGAATCCGTCGAGGTCGTCGGCTGGGTGGACGATCCCGAGGCGTACCCGATTCAGCCGAAGCGGGCGTCGTTCGAGTACCTCCGCGAGGTCGCGCACCTGCGACCGCGCACCAACACGCTCGGTGCGGTGGCGCGTGTGCGCCACGCGCTGAGCATGGCGGTGCACCGCTACTTCCACGAGCACGGGTTCTTCTGGGTGCACACGCCGATCATCACCGCCAGCGATGCGGAGGGCGCCGGCGAGATGTTCCGGGTCAGCACGCTCGACCTCGCCAATCGCGCGTCGATTCCGCAGACGCCCGATGGGCGGACCGATTTCGCGCAGGACTTCTTCGGCGAAGGAAGCGTTCCTGACGGTCAGCGGCCAGTTGAACGTGGAGACGTACTGCCTGCGCGCTGTCGAAGGTCTACACGTTCGGTCCGACGTTCCGCGCCGAGAACAGCAACACCAGCCGCCATCTCGCCGAGTTCTGGATGGTGGAGCCGGAGATCGCGTTTGCCGATCTCGACGACAACGCGGCGCTGGCCGAGTCGTTCCTCAAATACATCCTGTCGGCGCTGTTGAACGAGCGAAGCGACGACCTGAAGTTCTTCGCCGAGCGGATCGACAAGGACTGCGTCCGTCGTCTCGAGACGTTCGTCTCCGTCATCGTTCGAGCGGATGTCCTACACCGACGCGATCACCGCGCTGGAAAAGAGCGGGGAAGACGTTCGAGTTCCCGGTCCACTGGGGTATGGACCTGCAGTCGGAGCACGAGCGCTGGCTGACCGAGGAGCACGTCAAGGCGCCGGTCGTGGTGATGAACTACCCGAAGGAGATCAAGGCGTTCTACATGCGGATGAACGACGACGGAAAGACCGTCGCCGCGATGGACGTGCTCGCGCCCGGGATCGGCGAGATCATCGGCGGCTCACAGCGCGAAGAACGTCTCGACGATCTCGATCGCCGCCTCGGCGAACTGAAACTCGATCCGCAGCACTACTGGTGGTACCGCGACCTGCGCCGCTACGGCACCGTGCCGCACGCCGGCTTCGGACTCGGCCTGGAGCGGACGATCATCTACGCGACCGGCATGGCGAACATCCGCGACGTGATTCCGTTCCCGAGAACACCCGGTCACGCGGCGTTTTAGCCGTCACGCAAAAACAACCACGAAGTGCACGAAGGTACGAAGACCTGAATATTTCTCCTGTCCTTCGTCCCTTCGTGGGCTTCGTGGTTGGTTTTTCGTACTCCAAATCAGTACGTGACGAACGTCTTCTCCAGGCGTTCGCGCGCCTTCGCAATTCTCTTCAACACGTCGACCGGCTGGGCCCCGTTGCTGCCGACTTCGAACATCAGCGCACCGTCGTAGCCGATCTTCTGCGTCGCCATCATCGCTTCGTCCCAGTTGATGCGTGCCGGCGTACGGGACGAGGTGGTCGTCTCGCTTGCCGTTGTTGTCGTGCACGTGGGTGGTCCAGAGGTGGCCTGAAACGGTTTCGACCGCTTCGGCGACGTCGGTCATGAGGTGCGCGTGACCGTAGTCGAGGCAGATCCCGACGTCCACGCCCTCGAGCTGTTCCTCGATAGTGTCCACCAGGCCGGCCGCACCGGACAGCGGGTTGGGCATCACCTCGAGCGCGACGCGAACGTTGACGCGGGTGGCGGCTTCGACGATGTCGATCACGCTCCGGCGTGCGGCGTCCGGTTGATTGTCGCCGGGCGGGATCTTCTGTCCGGTCGGGATGCCGACGTGCACCACAAGGAACTCGAAGGGGATGGAGCCGGCAATGGCCAGCGCCGCTTCTGCTTCGGACACGGCCGCCTTCCGTCGCGTCTCGTCGCCAGACGCGATGGAAAACGATCCGACCCACTCGCCGCCGCGCATCGCCTCCATCACCGGTGCGTGCACCGAGTGGAGGGTCACTCGCGTGTCGCCGAGCCACTCGCGCAGCTCAGCGATCGCGTCCGGGTTGCGGTAATCGAAATGGGAGCGCGTCGCGAAGAGCTCGATCAGCTCGAAACCGTGCGCCGCAAGGTCGACCACGTCCTCACGCGTGAGGCGGCGGTCGTGGAAGAGATGCGTCGAGACACCGAATCCGCGGTCCGCCACGCTCCCGATTCTAGCTGTTCGCGCTTTTGCGTTCCCAGTTCTCAGTTCGTGTTCAGGTTCGGCTGACGTGCCTACTTGCTGTTGGCTCGAGCAACAGTCTGTGATGCTGTCGGCGCCTCGGACCTCGGACCTCGGACCTCGGACCTCGAACTGCGAATTGCGAAGGACGAACGACCAACGACGAACTTCGAATTCCGAACTTCGAACTCCGAATTCCGAACTTCGAACTTCGAACTTCGAACCGAACCTGAACACGAACCGAGAAGCGAGAACCGAGAAGTGCGAACAGGCTCTGATTACCGCAACTCGTCGAGATGCTCGGCGAGCAAGTTCCTGCAGACGGGCGAAGCGCGGGTAGCGCTCGAGGTTGGCGCGGACGTACCGCAGCGTTCGCGGCATGTACTGGATGTAAACGGTGTTTCCGCGGGTCAAGGTCTGGTAGCCGAACGTGCCGAGCGCCTTGAGGTTGCGCTGCACCGCCATCAGGTCGAATCGGCGGCGGAATGCATCGATGTCCGGCCGCGCCGTCGCCGGTCCGCCCGGCTTCGCCGTCCGGGATGGCGAGTCGTTCGGTGCGAGGAAGACTGCGATCAGCTGCTCGACCTGCGTCTCGGTGAAGTCGACGTAGGAGTCGCGCAGCAGCGACACGAGGTCGTAGGTGTCCGGCCCCATGCGCGCATCCTGGAAGTCGATGATGTACAGCCGCCCGTCGTGCAGCATCAGGTTGCGGCTGTGATAATCGCGATGACAGAGGACGCGCGGTTCAGCCGCCAGTTCTTCGGCGATGACCGCGAACTCCTCGCCCAGCGCGGCGCGTTCGCGGGCATCCAGCGTCGCGCCTCGATAGCCCTCGAGGAAGTGCTTCACGAAGAACTGCAGCTCCCACGTCAGCTTCTCGACGTCGAAGGCGATCCGGTACGGCAGGTACTCGTTGGACGACAGTTCGGCGCCCCGCTGCTGCAGCGTCTGGATCAGCGCGACTGCCTCGCGATACAGCGCGTCGTGTTCGCTCGACGAGGCCGCCCCGAGGTGGGCCTGCAGCGTGACGTCGCCGAGGTCCTCCAGCGCGATGACGCCGAGCTCGTTGGAGTGGCCGGTAATCCGCGGCACCGGGACCGGCATCGCCGCCAGCAGCCGCGCCACGTTGACGAATGGCAGCGACTCGAACTCGATGGGCCCTCGGATGGACGGCAATCACCTGCGACGGTTCGTCGCGGAGCAGCACGCGGAAGTAGCGCCGGTCGGACGCGTCGCCCGTCAGCGGAACGACCCGGGCCCCGCGGGCGTTGAGACCGGTCTCGTTCAGATACCGATCGATGCGGGCTCGGACGTCGGTCGTTGTCAGCTGTCGATTGTTCTGCAGTCATCAGGGCCAAGAGATTACAGCGGCGCGACGGCGATGTCCCCGATCTGCTTTTCGCCGTCGACACCGTTGCCCGTGGCGCGACGTAGCGTCACGCCGTGCCACGACGTATCTGCAGGCACGCGAACGCCATCGGTCACGATTGTGTCTCGCAGCACCGCGCCCGCCTCGACCACCACGTCGTCCCACAGAATCGACCGATGCAGCTGGGCAGTAGGGGCGATCCGGCACTTCGCCCCGACGTCCATCGACGACACCCTCGCGAGCCGCCGATCAGCAGTGACGAATCGAGATAGTCGGCAGGCGTACCGATATCGAGAAATTCAGCGTCGCAGCGCCATGCGCGCACGGCGCCGGGACGCTGGGCGATGAGAGCGGGGTAGAGCGCCGCAACGGACTCGTACGGCGTGTCCGGCGGAACCGAATCGAAGGCAGACGCCTCCACGACCTGAAGCCCGATGAAGTGGTACGACGGCTGACCGGTGCCACGCAGAACGCGACCGGTGATGTAGCCGGCGCCATCCACCGCGAGGCCGTCGTACTTGTCGGGCTCGCTGTTGGGCACGACCGCCAGTGTTGCCAGCGCATCATGGTCCCGATGCGTCGGCAACGAGCGCACCGACGTCCGCGTCCGTCAGCGTGTCGCCATTCACGACGAGAAACGGTGACGTCCCGAGCAGCGATCGTGCGCGCCGCGGTCCGCCCGCTGATCCGAGCAGCGGAGTCTCCCACGAATAGCGCACGCGCAATCCCAGCGTGCTGCCGTCACCGAGCCGTCGCGTCAGTGATCTCGGGCCGATGGTGCAGGTTGAGCACGGCCTCACGAACGCCTGCCGCCGCAAGTTTTCGCAGGATCCGTTCGGCGATCGCGATCCCGGCGACGGGGACAGCGCCCTTCGCACGGACCAGAGACAGGGGACGCAGCCGGGTCGCGTGGCCGGCGGTCAGCACGAGTGCGGGAAGCACGAGGAGTGGAACGGTGCGGAGACGACGGAGGGACCGGCAACCGCGTTCCCTCCGTAATCTCCGTCGTGGACCTAGTCTTTCTTGACGATGACGAACCGCTCCTGGCCCTGGTGAATCACGACCAGCGACGCCGAGCGGCCGGATACGACCTTGGCAAGTTCGCGCTGCGCCTCGGCCGAGTTGGTCACCGGCTGTCGGTTGACGTCGATGATCACGTCGCCAGGCTGCAGCCCCGCCCGCGCCGCCGCGCTGCTGGCATCGACATCGACGACCAGCGCGCCTCGCGTGTTGTCCTGCAGGCGGAGGCGGCGCGCCACGTCCGCCGTGATGTTGCTCAGCGACATCCCGAAGCCTGCCGTGGCCTCGTTCTGCGGCTCGTTGTTGTCATCGCGATTGCGGGTCTGCTGCGATTCCGCTTCGAGGTCGAGCTCGTCCACCGTGACGCTCAGCGTCTGCTCGCCGCTGCCGCGGCGCACGCGGATCGGCACCGTCGTTCCGGGCTTGGTCGCCATGACCATGCTGACCAGGTCGTCGTTCTTCTTGACCGGCTTGCCGTTGAAGGCCACGATCACGTCGCCCGGCTTCATGCCGGCCTTGTTGGCGGCCCCGCTCGGACTGACGCTGCGGACGAGCGCGCCTTCCGTGGTCTTCAGGCCGAGCGCCTCGATGTCGTCACGACGGATGGCCGAGACTTCCACGCCGATGCGGCCGCGTGTGATCTTGCCCGTGCGCAACTGCGGGAGCAGTTCGCGAACGACGTTGATCGGCATCGCGAAGCCGATGCCGATGTTTCCCTGGCGCGCCGCGTCGGTGTAGATCGCGGTATTGATCCCGACGACTTCGCCACGGACGTTCAGCAGCGGACCGCCTGAATTCCCCGGATTGATTGCCGCGTCCGTCTGGAGCATCTGCGCAAAACGCTGCTGCGTGGTTTCGAACGGACGCTGCGTGCCGCTGATGACGCCGACGCTCACCGTGTGGGCGAGGCCGAACGGATTGCCGATCGCCATCACCCAGTCGCCCGCCTCCATGACCGAGGAGTCGCCGAACTTGATCTCCGGCAGCGAGTGGTTCGGCATCTCGGTGAGCTGGATGAGCGCGCTGTCGGTCAGCGGATCGCGGCCGATGATCTTGGCTGCGTATTCCTGGTCTTCACCTTCGCCGTAGAGCGAAACCTCGATCTTGTTCGCGCCCTCGACCACGTGGTTGTTGGTCAGGATGAATCCGGCCTTGTCGATGATGAAGCCGGTGCCGGCTGCCTGCACGGTCTGCTCGCGCGGCTGCCGCCCTTGACCCTGGCCCCCCTGGCCCTGGCCGCGGCCCTGGCCGCCGCCCCCGCCGCCGCCGAAGAAGCGGTCGAACAGGTCGTCGCCACCACCCCGCCGAAGAAATCACTGAGGTCCTGCGCCCGTTGCTTGGACTCGGTGCGGATATTGACGACGGCCGGCGAGACGGCCTTCGCGATGTTGCGGAACGTCGCCGCGTCGACCGTGCCCGTCAGCGGCGCGCTGTTCATCGCCGGCGCCGCCACGGTCTGCGCCGAGGATTCCGGCGACAGTCCGAGCCGCGACGCAATCACCATCCCGACGGAGAGTGAAGCAATCGCGATCAGAACCGCGTAAAAGAGTGTCGTCTTCCGGTTGGACATCAGAGCCTCCGAACCATACGAGCCTAACAATTAACGAATTGATGAATCTACGAATTTCCGACATTCAGAGGACCGGAGGGGCCCGGCGGGCGCACGCCCGAAAGGTGGCCGTTCGAAAATCCGTCAATTCGTCAATCTCACGATATCTGTCTGCCGCGGCCCGGTGACTTCCACTGTCCCTTCGCCGCGGAATACGTTGATTTCGGTTCGCACACCGAACGTGTCGAAATAGACACCCGGCTCTACGGTGAAGCCGGTCCCTGGCAGAATCCGCCGATCGTCGTGGGTTTCGTAATCGTCGAGATGGACCCCATTCCCATGGACGCTCTCACCCAGACTATGGCCGGTACGGTGCAGGATGTGCTGTGCATACCCGGCCTGCTCGAGAACCTCACGGGCGGCTCGGTCGACTTCCCACCCGCGCAGATCACGACCGCCCCCGGCTGCCGCTTCGACCAGTTGCACCGCGGCATCACGCGCGCGCGCGATGGCGGCGAAGGCCCGGCTGACCGGCGCCGGCGGCTCGGCACCCGTATAGGCCACCCAGGTGATGTCAGCAAAGACCGCGCCTGCGGTCGCTTGCTTCCCCCACAGGTCCAGGAGGAGGACGGTGTCCCCGGTGATCGGTGCCGAGGACCCCGCCGAGGGTAGATAGTGAGGGTTCCCAGCGTGCGGACCGACCGCGACCACCGGGTCGGAGTCGCTCACCAGGCCCTCCTCGACGAACCACCCGGCCATCTGTTGCTGCAGTGAATATTCGGTCATTTCGGCGCGGTCCCGCAGGGCCCTGGCCGCAGCCTCGAACGCTCGATCCTTGATTCGATACAGGGCGGCGGAGGCGGCGCGATGGGTGTCCAGTTGCGCAGACGTCCAGGTGGCTTCGAACTGCTGGACGAGATCGCCTGATGACACAATTTCGACCCCACGCCGTCGCACGGCTTCGGCCGTCCCTGCATCGACGCGCGACAGATAGGGGATGGCACAGTCTGGTGAGTATTCCATCGCCACACGTCGGACGCCGCTCAGGAGCCGCGTCAACCCCGACTCGAGGTCCTGGCGCCGCGCGTACGCCATCTTCTCGCCGGGCAAGGCATCCAGGTTGTGCCGCTCGATGGCGTGCACCAGGCCACGCGGCGCACCGTTGGCCGGAATCAGGTAATACCAGCGGCGCGACGTCATGTGCCCGCCACCGTCGAGCCCGGCCAGGTGAGAGGCGATCGGGTTCGAACCGTGGAAGTCGTAGAGGAGCCAGCCGTCCAGCCCTTCCGTCCGAAGCGCCTCCTGAATGGCGGCGACGTCGAGCGCCATAGGTGATCAGTATAAGAGGGCGCACCCGCCCAGGTACAATTCGACCCTATGAAGCCGTGGTTGGTGGCGGTACTGGCCGTGTGTGCCGGCAGTGCTCTGCTTGCGCAGCAGGCGTCAGCACCACCCCCTGTCATCTTCCGCGCCGAAGTGAATTACGTGGAGCTCGACGCGATCGTCACCGACGCCCAGGGCAATGTCGTGTCGAATCTGACGGCGGCCGACTTCGACGTGCTTCGAAGATGGCAAGCCGCAGAAGATCTCGACCTTCTGCGCACGTCGACCTGCCGATCGAGAAGGCGGAACGGCCGCTGTTCGCGAACGCACCGATTCAGCCGGACGTGCAGGCCAACCGCGCAGTCGAGGGGCGCATTTACCTGATTGTCCTCGACGACGAGAACACGGCCGTCGCCAGGACGCCACGGGTGAAGCGAACCGTCCGCCAGTTCATCGAGACCGCCATGGGTGTCAACGACGTGGCCGCCGTCGTGTACACCGGCCGCAACGACGCATCGCAGGACTTCACCAGCAATCCGCGGCTGTTGCTCGCAGCCGTCGACAAGTTCATGGGGAGAAAGCTCCCGTCGGCCACCTTGAACAAGCTCGATTCCGCCCGAGTCGATCCGACCACCGGCCAGCTGGTTGCCGGGCCGGACATCGACCAGGAGGAACGCTCGTACCGGGCGCGAACGGTCATGGGCTCGATCCGCAAGCTCTCGGAATTCATGGCGGGCGTACATGGCCGGCGCAAGGCGATGCTCTGGTTCGGCGAAGGAATCGATTACGACATCACGCAGATACTCGACTCCAGCGGCAGCATCGGCACGGTGGGCACCGGCGCCGGCGTGGTGCGCCCGAGTGCCGCGTCGACGATCGTGCTCGAAGACATCCGCAACGCGATCGCGGCGGCGCAGCGCAGCAACGTGGCGATCTACACCATCGATCCACGAGGGTTGTTCAATCCCGGCGACGACCTGATCGAGGCGAGCGGCACCACGGACGACATCGGCATCCCCACCGCGGCGCTGCAGACGGAAGTCCGCAACGCCCAGGAGAACCTCCGGCAGGTCGCGGTCGACACGGGTGGTTTCGCGGTGCTCAACACCAACGATTTCGCCACCGCGTTCGACCGGATCATCCGCGAGAACAGCTCGTACTACCTGTTCGGCTACTACCCGACCAACGACAAGCGCGACGGGCGTTTCCGGAAGGTGCAGGTGCGTGTGAAGCGCCCCGGTCTGATCGTTCGATCGCGCACCGGATACATCGCGCCGACCGGCAAGGCGCAGCCGCCTCCCGCCGGGAAGCCCGACGGAGCCCCACTCGTGGTCACCGACGCGCTCAGCAGCCCGTTGCCCGTGACCGGCATCCCGATGCGCGTATACGCGGGTCCGTTCAAGGGTGCGGCCCCCAACGCCGCCGTGGCGATCGTCACTCGAAATCGATGCGTCGCATTTCGATTTCGTGCAGCGAGACGGGCTATGGGTGGAACAGGTGGACGTAATCACGCTGGCGATGAACGCCGCCGGCAAGAGCTTCCCGGGCGAGCGGCAGAAGCTGACGTTGACCTTGAAGCCCGAGACCTACGAGCGGGTCATCGCGAACGGTCTGCGGGTCGTGACACAGATGGATTTGCCGCCCGGCCGTTATCAGATCCGCGTCGCGGCCGGCAACGCCACGAGGGCAGGCAGCGTGCTCTATGACCTCGAGGTGCCCGATTTCAGCAAGGGACCGATTGCGCTCAGTGGCGTGGCGCTGACGTCGATGCAAGCGGCCAACGACATGGGCACTGTTCGTCCCAAGAATCCGCTCGGCGACTACCTGCCCGGGCCGCCGATCGCGACCCGCGACTTCCGCCAGGGCGACACGCTGACGATCTTTGCCGAGGTGTACGAGAACGCGCGTAGCGCGCAGGCGCACCAGGTGGCGATCAAGACTGAATTGCGCAGCGACGAGGGACGCGTGGTTGCGAACACCTCGGAGAGCCGCTCGTCGAGCGAACTGCAGGGGAAGAGCGGCGGCTACGGATTTACGTCCAACGTGCCGTTGGCCGGAGTCGCACCCGGCCTGTACGTCCTCCACGTCGAGGCGCAGTCGCAGATCGAAGGCGCGCCGACCGCTGCTCGCGACGTTCTCCTACGGGTAACGCCCTGAGGAACGCCGATGGCTTGAAGCCTGCGGCGTCGCGTCACGGCGTGCAAGTGACAACTCAGTGGCGAAGCAGCACCGCGGGCCAGAGCTCCCGAAGCGGATTCCCACCCAACGCTCAGAAATCCAGCTCGGAGATCCGCCATGGCAGACACGTTGCAGCGACCACCGACCATGCAGACCGTCGCCGTGACCTCCACCGGCCTGACGCCACGCACCGCGGCGACGCTGACGTATCTCTCGTGGTGGGTCACCGGGGTGCTGTTCTGGCTGGTCGAGCGAGACGATCGGTTCGTGCGTTTTCACGCCGCGCAGGCGGTGGTGGCGTTCGGCGCGATCTCGGTGATGATCGCCGTCTTCCTCGGGCTGGCGGCCGCGTCGCTCTCGTTCCTGCCGGCGGCGTTCAACCTGTTTCTCGCGGCGGCGGGCGTGACGTGGCTGGGCGGGATGGTGCTCTGGCTGACGACGATGTGGAAAGCGGCGAACGGGGAAGCGTTTCGCCTCCCGCTCGCCGCTGACTGGGCCGACAGGATCAATTCATGATTTGTGATTTGTGATTTGCGATTTGAACGGGCCTCGCCGTGCCTCCAATCACAAATCACAAATCACAAATCGCAAATGACCTAGGGCAGCTTCGGCACCTTCGTCGGCTTGACCGTGCCGTTCGCGTGGCTGAACTTGTAGTTGTTGTTCCGTTCCTTGCCGCGTCAGCGGGTCGGTCAGCGTGATCGTGATGATTTCGTCCGGCTGAATCGGCTTCGGGTTGCGGAAGGTGTCGCCACCGACCACGGTGCCCTTGGCGTCGTACCAGAACTCCTCGATCTTGAAGCCGGCGATCGGCTGCTTGGACAGGTTCTTGACCTTGAAGGTGGTGACGAGTTCCTTGGCCGTCCGCTTGACTTCCGGCGCGGTCATCGCGATCTGTGCCTCACCGCGCAGCGCAGGCTGAAGCTTGGGTGGCGCCGCGGGCGTCTGTCCAGCGGCCAGTCCGGCTGAACCCGCAACGGTAATGAGCGCCGCGGCCGCCATGGCGAGCAGCGTCTTGCTATGACCTGTCATCTATGCCTCCCGAAAGTGTCGGAATTATAGGCACTTACATCTCTCCGTTCCAGTCCTCTGGCTCCGGCGCCGCGGACCGGAAGATCTCGAGATGCCATTTGCCGCCGCCCCACGGCTCGATCACTTCCGTGGCGACCACGTCGACGAGGATCTCGGCGAACGATCGCCCCTCGGGATCCCCTTCCAGGTGATAGGCCGCCTCGTCCCACGCGAAATTCGGGTACAGCACCATCGTCAGGAACAGGTCATAGCCGTCGTCGACGACGATGATCTGGCCGCAGGGACGCTTGATGGTCGAGTGATAGATGAGGTATTTCTCCGCGCTGTGAGCGCGGATATAGCGCTTCAGCGCAAATTCGCGTGCGACGATCTCCTCGACGGCGATCTTCTTTTCCCAGCAGTCGCGGCAGTATCGTTCCTCGCCGCGCGGCTCCGACACATCCTTCGCCCCGCAGAGGGCACACTTCGACTTCGCCAGGTTCGATTTCCGAGGGGGCATTCACGGACATTATAGGCTTCGGGCTTCAGGCCTCGGGCTGCGGGCGGAGTCCGAAGGCGCCACCCAGCCCACAGCGGGTCCGCGTTGCCAGAGGTCGGGACGCCCGCGACCATCACGTCTTGATGATGCCCAAGCGGCCTGGGCGCGGCGTAGCCGGGAATGATCCTGGGCAGCGCGGTTGCGGGCGCACCGAGGTGTGCCGTGACGATCTCGGCGAAGACGTCACGGAAGTCGGTGGTGACCGCGAGGTCGCGCGACTTCGAATCGCTGCTCGGAGCGCAGACCCGGCCACTTGCCGTAGACGCGGCCGCCCTTGACCGGACCGCCGATCAGCATCATCGCGTTGCCGTGTCCGTGGTCGGTGCCGCCGTTGCCGTTCTCCGACGCGGCGCGGCCGAACTCCGACATCGTCAGGATCACCGTGTCGGCCATGCGATCGCCGAGGTCGCGCGGTCAGCGCGTCGAGACCGCGCGCGAGGTCGTCGAGCCGTCCGGCCAGCTGTCCGTTGTCGGATCCCTGGTTGACGTGCGTGTCCCAGCCGGTCGATTCGGCGAACGCGACTTCGAGCCCGACGTTGGCCTTGGCGATACGGGCGATCTCCTGCAGCGCGCGGCCGAACGGCGTCCGCGGATAGTCAGCGCCGTTCGCCGGCTGGTACGACCCGGCGGTCGCCTTCTGCAGCACGCTCATGGCCTCGAACGCCTCGCGCGCGCTGGCGCCGAGCAGCGAATCGGCCGTGCGCGAGTAGCTGTCCTCGATCGCTCGCGCCGATCCCATCGTGTCGCGGACCGCGAACTCGTCGACGCCCGGGAACGGCCAGCGTCGCCGCGCGCCCCTGCATCGTCCGCGGCGTCTGGCGCGTCACCGCGACGCCCTGCAGCGGCGTCGTGCTGTTGGTCGCCTGCAGATACCGGTTCAGCCAGCCGTCGCGCGTGCTCTTCACGCCGGGCGTCGCCGACTCCATGTAGTCCTGCGCGTCGAAGTGCGATCGCGTCGAGTCGGGCGAGCCGCAGGCATGAATCGCCGCGAGCAGTCCCGTTGTCCCAGAGCGGCTTGAGCGGCGCCATCCGCGGGTGGAGGCCGAAGAAGCCGTCGAGATCGACGGCGCCGTTGTCGCGGCCCGGCCTGCGCGATGCCGATCGACGGTCGCAGCCGGTAGTAGTCGGCTTCGCCGAACGGCACCAGCATGTTCAGGCCGTCGAGCGCGCCGCGCTGAAAGACGGCGATCAGCAGGCGCTTGCGGGCATCGGCCGCGGCGGCGGCGCGAGTCAGGAACCCGGGCGCGAAGCCGAGCGAGAGCATCGCCGCGGCGCCCGACTTGATGAAGACGCGTCGTGTGGTCGTCATAAGAAGTCTGACTCGTGCAATCGTGAATCGTGAATCGTGGTCGCGAATCGAATCGAATCACGGAGCTCCGTCCCGACATTCACGATTCACGATTCACCATTCACGATTGGTTTCACCGTCTCTGAAACTCCGGTCCGCCGATCGACGGTCGCCTGCTGCGGCCCCGCAATCCGCTGCGCGATGTTCATCCGCGCCACGAGGCGCGCCGGCCGAGACCCAGGTGTCCGCCGTGTCGTCGTAGCCCGTCGGCGGCTGGCACATGTAGAGCGGCATGCCCATCTGCATCAGCGCGTTCAGCAGCTGGCGACCGTCGCCCGGCACGTCGCGGCCGGTCGCCCGCATGGCGCTGGCGAGGAACTCGAGCGGCGTCTTGACCTTGGCGCCGCGCGCCGCGAAGAACTCGTCGGACGTGATGATCGTGCTTGACGACTTCGCGCAGGTCGCCGTCGGTGTCGCGGAATTTCTTCGCGGCGCGATCGACGAGCGCCTTCGGCGGCTCATCGCTGACGAAGCGCTGCGCCAGCTCGAAGGCGATGTGATGCGCGGTCGCCGGATGTCGCGCGACGATGTCGAGGACCTGCTCGCCGTCCTCGATGCCGCCGCCGGCCTTGATCTTGTGGCCGAGGACGATCTTCTCGCCGGTGTCGTGCAGCATCGGCGCGAACCGGAACTCGCCCTCCTGTACCGCCCCGGCGCCAGCTGCGGCCTGCCGGCCACGTCGCGCCGGACGGGCTGCCGCCGGTTGACCTCCGGCTGCCTGGTTGGCCGGCGCGATCGTCCAGCCGGTGAACGCCCGGGCCACTTCGATGATGTCCTTCTGGGTGTAGCCGCCGTCGACGCCGAGCGTGTGCAGTTCGAGCAGTTCGCGGCCGTAGTTCTCGTTGAGGCCACGGCGGCGCTGCTGGCGCTGCTGGGCCCGGCGGCGGTTGGCGCCACCGCAGCCGCGCTGCACGCTGCCGCTGCAGTTCCTGCTGCCGTTCGGCAGCCGCCGGATCGGCGCTCAGCCAGTTGTCGAGATAGAAGAGCATCGCCGGGCTCTTGGCCGTCGCCTCGAGCAGGTCGCGGAACTTGCCGAAGACATGCGGACGGATCGCGTGCCGTTCGTAGTCGGCGATCCATTCGGACGTCCGACCCTTGCCGGCGAAGACGTTGAAGTGGTTGAACCAGAAGTCGACGAGCTGTTCTTCGAGCTGACGTTCGCTGTAGATGGCACGGATGACCTTTTCGGCGCTCAAGGCCTGCACCGACTGCGCGGCCCCAGCGCCGCGCCTCCATCTGGTCGGCGAAATTGCTCGGGCCGTGCCGGCTGTTCCGGCAGCCGCGCCTTCAGCGCGCTGTCGTCGATGCCGTCCGGATGCAGCTGCTGGTCGATCCAGGTCGACAGCCCGATCTGCTGAACCCGCTCGACGTCGCCCGGTCGCGGACCGTAGGCCAGACGGTTGAGTGCGTGCTCGACAGCCTCTCGGTCTTTCGGGACACCGGCGGCGCCGAGCGTCGACCCGGCCAGCACCGCGCCGAGCAGCAACGCTCCCGCCAGGATTCCTCGCTGCGTCATAACCCACCCTCGCAGAAACTGCATCTGGGACATTAGACGGCAGATTCTGCGCGGCGGCGAAGTCGGAAAAGTGTGAAGAATTTGTGCGCGCTACCGGGTCAGCGTCTCCTGTCGGAGCGCCGGCAGATACACGTTTTCGACGTATTCCTTCACCATTCTGCGCGTGCTGAACTGCGGCAGCACCGTCCGGATCGACTGCTTGACCACCTGCAGCCAGCGCCGCGGAATGCCGTTGGCGTCGCGGTCGTAGAACGCCGGGACCAGCTCGTTCTCGATGAGCGAGTACAGCGACTGCACGTCGGCCCAGTCCTGCGCCCCGTGGTCGTGCGGATCGGCCTGCGCCCTCGATGAGCCATCCGTTCGCGCCGGTGAACCCTTCGGCCCACCAGCCGTCGCCGATCGAGAGGTGCGGCGTGCCGTTGATCGCCGCCTTCATCCCGCTGGTGCCGCTCGCTTCGAGCGGCTTGCGCGGGTTGTTCATCCAGACGTCGCAGCCCTGCACGAGGAAGTGCGCCACATGCAGGTCGTAGCCCTTCGACGAACGCGACGCGGCCGCCGAACATCGGATCGAGTGCGCGCTTGTAGATCCGCTGCAGGTGATGCTTGCCGACTTCGTCGGCCGGATGCGCCTTGCCGGCGAAGACCAGCTGCACGGGACGGCCGGGTGCCGTGAGGATGCGCGCGAGCCGCTCGGCGTCGGTGAAGATCAGTTCCGGACGCTTGTAGCCGGTGAAGCGGCGGGCGAACCCGATCGTCAGGGTGTTCTGGTCCAGCATCGTGCCCGCCGCCACCACCTGGAGCGCGTTCACCTCGGCCTTCGTCCACCGCGTGCGGGCGCGTTCACGGATGAATCCGAACAGGAAGCTGCGCAGCGACTGCCGCGCTGCCCACAGCTCCTCGTCGGGAATCGCCAACACCCGATCCGCAACCGCGGGGTCGTCGTGACGATCGAGCCAGTCGGGCCCGAGATGGCGTTCGAACAGCGTCCCCATCTCCGACGACATCCACGTCGGCACGTGCACGCCGTTGGTGATGAAGTGAATCGGCAGACTGCTCGCGCGGCGTGTCGGGCCAGATCGGCTGCCACATGTTCTTTCGTGACGTCGCCGTGCAGCTTGCTGACGCCGTTGACGGCGCCGCTCGTGCGCAGTGACAAGCGCCGTCATGTTGAACATCGGGCCGCTGCCGTTGTCGTAGTGCCCGAGAGCGAGGAACCGCTCGCGATAGCCGCCGAGGTCGCCCCACGCGCCGGCGAGGTGGGTCTCGACCAGATGAAACGGGAACGCGTCGTGGCCCGCAGGGACCGGCGTGTGCGTCGTGAATACGGTGGTGCGGCGCACTTCGTCGAGCGCCGCGTCGAAGGCCCAGCCCTTCTCGCACAGCTCGCGGATCCGCTGCAGCACCACGAATGCGGCGTGACCTTCGTTCAGGTGATACACCGCCGGCTCCGACCCCATCTGCTTCAGGACGCGGACGCCGCCGATGCCGAGGATGATTTCCTGCTGCACGCGCGTTTCGCGGTCGCCGCCGTAGAGGCGTGCCGAGAGATCGCGATCCCACGGCGCGTTCTCCTCGACGTTCGTGTCGAGCAGGTAGAGCTTCACGCGACCGACGCGCACCCGCCACACCTGCACCAGCACCGTCCGGTTACCGAGCGGCACGGCGACGATGCACGGCTTGCCCTCGGGAGTGATGGCGGGTTCGATCGGCGCGTCGGCCCAATTGAGCTGCTCGTAGACCTCCTGCTGCCAGCCGTCCGGCGTCAGGTTCTGGTGGAAGTAGCCCTGCGGATACATGAAGCCGACGCCGATCAGCGGCACGCCGAGGTCGCTGGCTTCCTTGCAGTGATCGCCGGCGAGAACACCGAGGCCGCCGGCGTAAATCGGCAGCGACTGATGCAGCGCGAACTCGGCGGAGAAGTAGGCGATCGATTTGCCGGACGACGTCAGGGCAGTGGCTCTCACACCAGGTGTTGTGAGCGGCGCGGGCCTGCATCGAGACGCACAATCGCCTCGTCGTAATCTCTGAGCCAGGACGGGTCCTGAAGTTTCCGCTCGAGGATCTCGGGGGAGATCAGCTGCAGCATCTTGACGGGGTTGTGGGCGGTCTGGCGCCAGAGTGGGTAGTCCAGATTGCGGAACACGTTCCGCGCGACCGGTGTCCAGCTCCACCAGAGGTCGTACGACAGGTCTTTCAGACGATTGATGCGCTCAGGCAAATGAACCAAGGCGAGCTCCCGTTAACGCCGCACCGCGCCAGATTGGTCTGGCCCCTGATGTTTGGATTATCGGCGGCAAGTTCGAGTCGGATGAGCGGTTCCCGCGGGCGGCGCGGTCGATGTGGCAACTCGCGCGCCCTTTGATGGAATTCCACCGCGTGACCCAAGCGTCGCATGCTAGCACGCACCTACATCGAGTCCTGCGACCGGAGGATCCACCTCCAGCCGGCGCCCTCGGCGCCACGCGCCCGCGTCGGGGATCGAGGGGGCAAACGGCAGACATCGTGGGCGTCTTTCCGCCATATGCGACAGCCACGGCCCCTCACCGATTCCCTGACCGCGACCGTCGGGTCGCATCGGGAACGTCGCTCGCCGGTCTCTGGTCAGGAGGCGTGACGAGGTCGGTGACCGGCGGTGATGGCCCGATGTTCCTCAATCACCTCGTCTCCGAATGCTTCGCGGAGCCATAGACGCTCGATGGTGGGGTAGACGGCCGCCACCGGCAGCGCGACGAGCGCTCCCATCACGCCGGCGAGCTCGGCACCGACTGCCAACGCGAGCAGCACCGCCAGGTTGCTCAGGCGCAGCCTGCCGGCGTACACGCGCGGGGTAAGGATGTAGTTCTCGATCACGTGATAGGTGAGGTAGATCGGGACCATCGCCAGCGCGGTCGCCGAGGATTGCGTCGCCGCCATGGCCATCGCCGGCAGGCAGGACAGAAAGAATCCGACCACGGGGATGAAGTCGGCGACGAACGCCAGCAGCGCCAGCAGCAGCGCGGCGGGGACGTGTAGCACCTCGAGCCAGTGTAGAAGTACACCGCCGCACAGACCGACGTTGTCACGTTGCCGATGACGTAACCGCGTGCGGCTGCCGCTGCCTCCTCCGCCGTCCGATCGAATCGCGGCCGCAGCCGTTCGACGACGAAGCCGCGCACCCAGCGATAGGTCGGTTCCGCTTCGATCAGTAGATACACCACCAGGATCCACGCGAGGACGAAGGCGCCGATCGCCGCCAGCATGCGACCGGCCGATGATCATCACGTAGGAACCGAGCATCGACGCATCGGCCCCCGGCGAGCGCCTGATGATGTCGACGACGGCGCGAGGGGCGTGCTGCTGAATCGTTCGCTCGAATGTGGTCAGCTGGTTACTGAGATCCGATGCCTGGCTTGCCAGAGAGGACCAGGTGATCGCCAGGAAGCCCAGCAGCGAGCCGACGATGACCGCCACGAGCGACCATGAGGCAAGCCAGCGGGGGATGCCTCGCCGTTCCATCGCACAGACTGCCGGATGCAGCGCGACCGCGATGATCACCGCCACGAGACCCAGCATGACCACCCAGACCAGCTCCCGCCAGACCCAGACGATGGCGATTGCGGCGATGATCTTGAGCAGCGTCGCCCACGGCAGGTAAATCGAGAGGCGATTGGCGGGTGCAGCCATTGACTTCACACCGCCGAGGTGCAAGGTTTGAACCGCCGTGCCCGTTCTGGTTGCAACACATCTCAGGAAGCTCTACGGGGAAACAGTCGCTGTCGAGGACGTCTCTTTCGTCATCGAGCCGAAAGAGACCGTCGGGCTGCTCGGCCCAAACGGGGCAGGGAAGACGACCACGATCAACATGATCCTGGGTGTGCTCGAGCCGAGCGGCGGGACAGTTCACATCGAAGGGCACGACGTGACCCGTGAGCGCCGGGAAGCGCTCCAGAAGACGAATTTCGCGGCAGTGTATGCCCCGCTGCCGGGCAATCTGACGGTGGAGCAGAACCTGATGGTGTTTGCACGCATCTATGGCGTGCGCCATCGCGCGGCCAGGGTCTCCGCCGTGATCGACGAGTTCGATCTGGCGCGGTTCCGCCATGTCAAGTGTGGCGTGCTGTCGTCGGGAGAGCAGACGCGCGTGTCCCTGGCGAAGGCGATGCTGAATGAACCCAGTCTGCTGCTGCTGGATGAACCGACAGCGTCGCTCGATCCCGCGACCGCGCAGGACATCCGAGCTGGCATCCGCCGGTTCACCGAGCAAGGCCGCGGTGGCGTCCTGTGGACATCGCACAACATGTACGAAGTGGAGCAGGTATGCGACCGCGTGTTGTTCCTCTCACACGGACGCATTCTCCTCGAAGGCGATCCCAAAACGTTGCCGTCCGAGCACGGTATCGAAACCCTCGAGGAGCTGTTCATCGCCGTGGCGCGTGAACCGCTCAGCGTGGCCGAACCCCGAAGTTGAACGCGAGCCGACAAGCGAGCACCAAGAAGCGTGAATATGCCAACGCTGCGTCTGTCCCGCGCCCTGGCGATCATCGAGCGGCAGTTGTATTTGATGCGGGGCAGTCCCGCGCGTGTCGTTCCCCTGTTCGGCTTCGTCGTCATCGACATCGTCCTGTGGGGCTTCATCACCCGGTATCTCAATACCGTGGCGACGGGCATGAACTTCGTCACGTCCCTCCTGGGCGCGGTGGTGCTGTGGGACTTTTGCGTCCGCGTGCTCCACGGCGTGACGATGGCGTTTTTCGAGGATGTGTGGTCGCGGAATTTCCTGAACATCTTCGCCAGCCCGCTGTCGGTCGCGGAGTATCTCGCCGGCCAGGTGGTGTCCAGCATGTTCACCAGCGCGGTCGGCCTGGTCGCGATGGTGGCGCTGGCGACGCTGGTCTTCGGTGTCCCGTTCGCCGCGTACGGCGTGATGGTGCTGCCGTTCCTGCTGGTGCTGTTCCTGTTCGGGATTGCGATGGGGATCCTGGGCGCGTCATGCGTGCTGCGCTGGGGTCCGGCGGCGGAGTGGTGGGTGTGGCCGATCCCGGCGATGATCGCGCCGTTCGCCGGCGTGTTCTATCCCGTCGCGACGCTTCCTGCCTGGATGCACCCGATCGCGCGCATTCTGCCGCCCTCGTACGTGTTCGAAGCGCTGAGGACGATCGTCACCGATGGAACCTTCCAGCCCTGGGCGCTTGTCTTCGGCGGTGCGCTCGCCACCGTCTACATCGTGGCCGCGGCCTGGATCTTCACCCGGGTCCATCGTCACGCCGTGCGCACCGGCCTGATCGCGCGGTACAGCGCCGAAACTATTACCTGAACGTGTGTTCACGCTTCTCCGTTCTTCGTTCTCGGTTCGTGTTCAGGTTCGGTTCCAGAACCGAACGTGAACACGAACGGAGAAGAGAGAACCAAGAAGCGTGAACGGAAGTCGTTCTGGGTTGTCAGTTCGCCGCGAAGCAGTACAGCAGTCCTGCGCCGCCGGTGCCGACCAGACCCGGCTGACTGCAGCCGCGCGAGGCGTGGGCCGAGTTCCAGGACGTGTTGCCGCCGCCGGTGCGATCGAAGTGGCCGAGCATCACGCTGCCGGTGTCGGCATTGCTCGTGTAGTTGCCGCAGGTCGTGTCGTTGGTTCCGGCGATCGCGCGCCCGTGCGAGTCGGATCCGGTCAGGATGTCGTGCTGGTTCGGTGTGTCGCCGACCCCATTGACCGTGCCCCCCTTTTCGGTGAGGGCGGTCTGCTTGTTGATCTGATTCCGATCACGCTCGACGTCGCCATGCAGATCGGCAACGTTGTTGGCGATCACGGCGCCGCGCACGTTGTACCAGGGGCCGGCGCCGATCCGGTCACGTGCGTTCACTGCCGGTTGACCGTTGGCGGCGGTCGCGCTCAGGTAGGCGCGCCATTGACGACCCTGTGGCGTCGGGACGTTCGCCCCCTGCGCCATCTGCGTGCAGTACGCGTCGGCGCCGGCGAGGCCGCCATAGTTCGCGCCGTCTCCCTTGCCGACGCTCGTGATGAAGAACGACGGTGGCCCGGCCGGCGCGCCGCGGCCCGCCGCGCCTCCGGCCCGGCCCTGTGCCGGCGCCTGTCCCGCTCCACCGGCCGGCGGCTGCTGCGGGGCCTGAGCGGTGAGCGCCACGGTCACCGCGGCGATGGCGCCAATGCCCGTCGCGATTCGTTTCACAGTACGCATGAAGCTGTCCTCCTCGTGAAAACGGGACCGGGTCTGGTTTTCACGATCGCCGCGACCACTTGCGACGTCTTGATCAAGCCAGGCCCGGGCCGGTTTGCGGCGGACTGTACCACAGCGGTGCGACGGTGCCTGGTCGAGGTTCACCTCGACAAGACGACGTGAACACCGGTCAGAAATCGGTTTAGGATCCGGCCATGCGGAACCCGACGTTGTTTCTGCTGCTCCTGCTGATCGGCGTGGCAGTGACGCCGATCGTCGCTGTGATCGATACGCTCTCCGGTGTCGATGCGCAACAGGCACCCGCCGCCAATCCACGGCAGCAGCCGGGGGCGACCGTCACGATGTACGAGCCGGATCAGCATGACCTGTACGACGGTCACTTCGTGCTCAGCGCCGGTCGCGTCTAATGGTGGGCGGCCTCAACGATCCAGTTGGCTGGAATCACATGGACAACGACGCGCAGACTGTCAATTCGGTCGGCGGCAGTTCGGAGATCGACGTCGACGAGATCAAGAACACCGGAACGTTCGAGGCGCGGTTGAAGGTGCCGGAGGGCGACCTGGTGATCGCCATGGATCGTTTCAATGAGTTCAATCCGTGTCAGAACGGCGGGATTGTCGCCGCCCTGCACGAGCACGGGACCGACTCCGGCTGTGGCGACAACAATTGGCCGAAGACGTTCGTGTTCCTCGCCGGCTGGGGCTTCGGCCACGCCGACTTCAACGGCAAGCGTCTCTACGACAACTACGAAACGCATTTCATGGTGACGCAGGGAATTCGCGACCGAAAGACATTGAAGGTGTCGTACCCACTGCCTAACAAGCAGAAGCCGGCCGGCGAAGTGAATCCGGCGACACAGCAGCTCGACTTCTACATCCGCAGCCCGCAGATGAACCCGAAGAACACGCCGAATCGGGACGTGTTCGCACACTTCTTCGCCATGGAAGTGACATGGAAGTGATCTGATGCGGCGGTCAGTACGGTGCCGTATGGCGAGTCCTGTCACCCGCGCCGCCGCGGACTTGACACGGTTCGCGTCCCGGCAGGGATCCATGCGACGCAGCCTGACCAGGCTGGCCCCTCTGGCCGTATGGCTCTCGTGCGGCATCGCGGGCGCTGCGCAAGCTCCTGTCGATCCGGTCACGCGCCTCGGCGAATACGTTCAGAACTATTACTCGAAGGCCCGCAGTATCGTCACCGAGGAGACGGTGGTCGTGCAGCCGCTGCAAGGTGACATGAGCGCGGCAGGGTTTCCGCGCCGCGCGGTGTACGAACTGAGAGTGGAATGGAATCCGGATGCGGCGACCCCTGGCGAGCGCGCCACCGCCGTCCGGGAGCTGGTGAAGGAAGCAGGGCCGGCGATCTTCGACAAGGGCGAGGAGCGTTGCGCCGACCCGCCGTTGATTACGCCCGAACCGCTTTCATTCCTGCTGCCCGATAACCGCGCGGACTGGACGTTCGCGATGGGACGTCCCCAGCGGCTCGACGGGCGGCCCGCCATGACGCTGGAGTATTCGTTGCGCGAGTCGCACCCGGCACGCGTGACCGAAAAAGAATGCCTGTTCACCGATCTGAGCGGTCAGACGGTTGGACGGCTGTGGGCCGATCCGGCAACGGCGGAAATCTTCCGCATCGACGAGCACCTGAAAGGACTCGTCGATATCAAGATACCGAAGGAATGGTGGCAACGCGGCCGGCCACGGGAAATCACCTTCGAGCAACTGAATTCGTCGGTGCGCTACAAGCGGGTGATCTTCAGCGATCCGCCGGAGGAATTGCTGCTGCCGGTCTCCATCGAAACGGTGCACGTCCATCGCAGCGACACCGGCGCGGCGTCGCGTCTACGCATCACCCACTCGTACACCAATTACCGCCGCTTCGTCACCGGTTCGCGACTGATCCCCTGACGCGCGACCCTGATCACCCGCAGCGTCAGACCCCGGTCTTCGCCTTCGCTTCGAACTCTTCGTACGGGCCTTTGAAGTCCTCGATGCGGTGGCCGTCGAAATGCCACACGCGGGTGCCGACTTCTTCGATCAGGTCCTGGTCGTGGGTCACGAGGAAGATCGTTCCCTCGTACTTCTGCAACGCAATGTTCAGCGCGTTGATCGACTCGAGATCGAGGTGGTTCGTCGGCTCGTCGAGCACGAGGACGTTCGGCTTCTGCAGCATGATCCGGCAGAAGAGGAGCCGCGCAGTTTCACCACCCGACAGGGCTTCGGTCGGTTTCAGCCCCTCCTCCCCGGTGAACAGCATCTGCCCGAGCAGCCCGTGAATGTCCTGCCGTGCCGCGTCGGGATCGAACTGATGCAGCCAGTCGACCGCGATCATGCCCTTCTGGATGGCGCCAGTGTGGTCCTGCGCGAAGTAGCCGACGGACACCTCGTGTCCCCAGCGCACGTTCCCTGAGTCGATCGCTGTCGGGTCGGGCGTGACGCCGGGAGCGTCAGCGAGGAGCGCCCGCAGCAGCGTGGTCTTGCCGACACCATTCCTCCCGACGATGACGATCTTCTCCCCACGATTTACGACGGCCGCAAAGTCGTCGATCACCTGCAGCTCCGGTGAGAACGCCTTGCTCACGCCGGTGCATTCCATGGCGAGCTTGCCCGACGGCCGCGCCTGATTGAAACGGATGTACGGTCGCTGAATGTTGGAGCGCGCGAGGTCGGTGGTCTGCAGCCGCTCGACTTCCTTGCGCCGCGACGTTGTCTGGGCCGCCCGCGTGCCGGCGCCAAACCGCTGGATGAAGTCCATGAGCTGCGCGATCTTCTTCTCGCGCTGCGCGTTCTCGGACTCGACGCGAGACCGGATCTGGGTCTTGGCCACAACCATGTCGTCGTAGCCGCCGGTGTAGGTGATGATCGTCTGGTAATCGATGTCCGCCGTGTGCGTGCACACCTGGTTGAGGAAGTGGCGATCGTGGGAGATCACGATCAGCGTCCCGTCGTAGCGGTTGAGGAAGTCTTCCAGCCAGTGGATCGAGTCGAGGTCGAGGTGGTTGGTCGGCTCGTCCAGCAGGAGTGCCGCCGGACTGCCGAACAGCGCCTGGGCAAGGAGCACGCGGACCTTCTGGCCGCCCTGCAGCTCGCCCATGTTCCGTTCGTGGAGTTCGTCGGGAATGTCGAGACCCTGCAGCAGAACGGCTGCATTGCTCTCGGCGCTGTAGCCATCCTCATCGCCGACGATACCCTCGAGCTCACCCAGCCGCATGCCGTCGTCGTCGGTCATGTCGGGCTTGGCATACAGGGTTTCGCGTTCCTGGAGCGCGGCCCACAGCCGCGTGTTCCCCATGATCACTGTGTCGATGACGCGATACGCGTCGAAGGCGTACTGGTCCTGACGCAGGACGCCAAGCTTGTCCGGCCGCGTCACCGAACCGCGTTGCGGAGTCAGTTCTCCGGTCAGCAGTTTCATGAAGGTCGACTTGCCGGCACCGTTGGGACCGGTCAGGCCGTAGCGCCGGCCGGGCGTAAACGTGGTGGTGACGTCCTCGAAGAGGATCTTCGAGCCGTACCGCATGGACACACCGCTGACTGAGATCATTCTGTGCTCGCTTACCTGACGATAGAACCCTTCACGATAGCAGATGGAAACGGTCACGTGCCAACCGAGGAAAACGGCCGGCAACGGCCAGGCGCGGGCGGTCTTCCCGCCGAGGGTGCGTGCTATACTCCGGTGTTCGCTTTCGGGCGAATTTCTCCACCTGCGGAAGTGGCGGAATTGGCAGACGCGCTAGCCTCAGGAGCTAGTGGCCGCAAGGCCATGAAGGTTCGAGTCCTTTCTTCCGCACCAGCCTTCGCTCACGCCTTCGATCCATTTTGCGTGAGCGTCACCAAGTCCAAGACACTCCATACAGACCCGGGTCGGTCTTCCCATCGGCGGCCGCGAGGGCTTCTCCTACATCGCGACGCTCTGATCGTCTGTTCAGTTTGCAGTGAAACAGAACTCGTCCGTAGGTGATACGGCTGAGCGTATCTGCACACTGATTTAAGCTCAGCAGCAATCCTCGTATTGACCAGCCCGAACTCAACCTTCGACAATCGATCCCCTCCCCTCACGTACACGGGCGCCTACCAACGAACACTGGCGCCGCCGCCAAGAAACTGAGCTGTTGAGCGCGTCGCAGCACGGCTGCATATGCGTCCAGCTCTTGTGTCTGACGACGCGAAAGGCTGGTCGATGAAGAACGCGGGTCGTGCCCTGTTCGGGTTCATGCTGGTCCTGGCTACGGTCGCTCCCGGATGGGCGCAGAACAACGGCAAGCCGAAGAAGAACGACGTTACGTCGGTCGAGCCGACCACTCAGGTGATTGTGCGTGCGAAAAACTGGGGGTCGTTGAAGGACCTCCTGCCCGATGTCGGAAAGGCTGGCGGCAAGGTCAAGCGCCAGCTCGACCTCATCGACTCACTGGTTGCGCAGGTTCCGGCGAGCGCGCTCGACGGACTTCGTCACAACCCGCACGTTCAGCAGCTCGATATCGACCGGCCCGTGTTCGGGGCGATGGAGCGTACGGGCGCTACAGTGGGTGCCGACATCGTTCGCCAGCAGATGGGACTCGATGGCCGCGGGATCGGCGTGGCCGTCATCGATTCGGGCGTGACGACGTGGCACGACGACCTTAGCGACAACGGTTCTGGCCAGCGCGTCGACGCCTTCGTTGATTTCGTCAATGACCGCTCGGTTGCCTACGACGACTACGGTCATGGGACCCACGTCGCTGGAATCATCGCCGGGAATGGCTATGACTCGAGCGGCCGACGGACAGGAATCGCGCCTGGTGCCCACCTGATCGTGCTCAAGGCGCTCGACGAAAACGGCGGTGGAACCATCAGCGATATCATTGCCGCGCTCGACTACGTTCACACCAATCGATACGCCCTCAACATTCGCGTCGTCAACCTGTCGATCGGCGCCGGTGTGTATCAGTCGTACCTGACGGATCCGCTGACGCTGGCGACCCGCCGAATCGTCGAGGACGGGATCGTCGTGGTGGCTGCCGCCGGAAACGCGGGGAAGGATCCGGCGGGCAATATCCGCTACGGTGGCGTCACCGCGCCGGGGAATGCGCCCTGGGTCCTGACAGTCGGCGCGTCGAGCCACATGGGTACTGCCGATCGAGCCGACGATACGATGGCGGCGTTCAGTTCACGCGGCCCGACGGCAGTCAACTACACGGCGAAACCCGACCTCGTGGCTCCCGGCGTCGGCATCGAATCACTGAGCGGTCCCAAGAGCACCCTGTACGCGAGCAAGGCGCAGTACCTGCTCGATGGAACGGTTCCGACCTCATCCAAGCCGTATCTCAGCTTGACGGGAACGAGCATGGCCGCGCCTGTCGTGGCCGGCACCGTCGCACTCATGCTGCAGGCCGACCCCGCGCTGACGCCAAACGCGGTCAAGGCCATTCTGCAATACACGTCTGAACGCTATTACGGCTCCGACTCCTTGACGCAGGGGGCCGGCTTTCTCAACTCCGCAGGCGCGGTTCAACTCGCCCGCGCGTTCGCAAATCCATCGATCAAGGTAGACGCGCCGCGTTCCTGGACGCGGCGTCTCATCTGGGCCAACCATTCCATTCGCGGCGGCACGCTCGATCCCTCGGCCAACGCGTGGCCGACGGATGTCACCTGGGGCGACTCGCGCACGCCTGCCGGTGAGCTGATTGGGTGGGGTAAATGGTGGGGCGTGTCGTGCGCGAATCTGTCGTGCTCGTCGCTGACATGGGGCTCATCGACGTCGCCAAATGTCGTGTGGGGAACCAAATGCGGCGGCAACGACTGCGTCGGCGAGTGGCGCCGCAGCACCGTCGGGTCTCAACCCTTGAGCACGGACGACAGTGACACCGTCGTGTGGGGTAACTCCGACACGGTGGTGTGGGGCAACGACGACGCCGATACCGTCGTCTGGGGGAACGCCGACGAGGAAACGGTCGTGTGGGGCAACAGCTGCGTCGACCGGAGCTGCGAGCCGGTCATATGGGGGACAGTCCATTGAAAGTCCCCGTCGCCAGCGCCGCCGCGCTCGTAGCGTCCGCAACTGACAGCGGGTTGGAAGAGGCCGTCCCGCAAGCTGTACAGCCGGCACCGCTCACCGGATTCCGGCTGCTGCCGGCCGCCGGACAGTTCTATGTGGGCGCTGTGGTCCTGGTCGGTGCCGTGACGTTCGCAGCGTACGTTCCGCGTTCCACGTCGGATCCGGGGCTGTTCATCGCCCTGGCGCTCTGGACGTGCATTACCTCCTTGTGGAAGGTGGCGTTGCCGGTGGGGAAAGTCACGGGATCGACCCTTTCCGTGTCCTACTCCGCGAATCTCATGACCCTGCTTCTGCTCGGTCCGCATCATGCGGTGGTGACCGCGGTCGCCGGGGCATGGACACAGTGCTACTACCGGGCGACGGAACCGGCTCCGCTCCACCGGACCCTCTTCAGCATGTCGACAACGGCGATCACCATGGCGGCCAGCGGCATGGTCTACGTTGCTCTCGGCGGCGAATTCGCACCGACGCAGGTCGCGAACCTTGCCCGACCTCTGGTCGGCGCCATCGGCACGTATTTCATGGTCAACACGACGCTGATCGCTGGTGCGGTCGGCATGGCAACCAGGCGGACCATGTGGGAAACGTGGCGACGGGACTTCCTCTGGAGCGGCGCCAGCTTCATGGTGGCGGGCACTGCCGGTGCAGTCGCGGCGATCGTGATCGCGCGCGGCGAACATTGGAAGGCCGCGCTGATCATGGCGCCGGTCTACCTCGCGTATCGCACCTACGAGGTGTTCGTGGGACGCCTCGACGACGAGCGTCGCCACACTGAAGAGGCCGGGTTGCTGCACCAGCAGACGATGACGGCGCTGCGCCAGGCGCATGCGGCGGAGCGGGAACTCGCGGCGGAGAAGGAGCGGCTGGCTCGAACCATCAAGGAGATGACGCAGCTCCAGAAGGTGCGCGACGATCTGCTCGTCCGCGAGCGCACGGCGCGCGCCCATGCCGAGGACGCGAGCCGCATCAAGGACCAGTTCCTCGCCGCCGTGTCGCACGAGTTGCGGACACCGCTCAGCGCCATTCTGGGCTGGGCGGACATGCTGCGCCGCGACGTCCTCGAGCAGAATTCCCGTGGGCGGGCGGCACAGACCATCTACCAGAGCGCCAGACGGCAGTCTCAGCTCATCGACGACCTGCTCGACGTGGCCAGGATCACGTCCGGCAAGCTCCGGCTGGAACGTGCCGCCATCGATTTGCGCGATCCCGTCCAGGACGCGATTCAGGTGGTGCAGCCCGGGGCCGAGGCCAAGGGCCTGCGGATGGTCGTCGATATCGGCTCGGTCAGCGTTCCCGTTCTCGGCGACGCGGCCCGCATGCAGCAGATCGCCTGGAACCTGCTGTCAAACGCGGTGAAGTTCACGCCGGAAGGCGGGGTGGTCCACGTCGTCCTCGAACGTTCGATGACCGGCGCGGAACTGCGGGTGATGGACTCAGGACAGGGAATCAGCGCCGACTTCCTGCCGCGTGTATTCGACGCCTTCCGCCAGGAGGACGCGACCACCACCCGTGTTCAGCCGGGACTCGGACTGGGATTGTCGATCGTCAAGAGCCTCGTGGAAGCGCATGGCGGAACGATCACGGTGCACAGCGACGGACCGCACCGGGGAGCAACGTTCCTGGCGCGCTTCCCGATTCGAAACGCGATGGATCGCTCGGCGCCTGCCATCATGGGGCAGTTCGTCTCGGCTGAACCGACGATCGTCCTGGATCGAGTCTCGGTGCTCGTGGTGGACGACGACGAGTCGAGCCGTGAAGTCATCGCCGCTCACCTGAAGTGCGCTCACGCCGACGTGGTCACCGCGGCGTCAGCCGCCGACGCCTACGAACTGCTGCGCGAGCAGTCGTTCGACGTTCTGCTCGCCGACATCAGCATGCCGGAAGAGGACGGCTACTCGTTCATCCGTCGCGTCCGGAGCGGCATCGTGCCGCAGAGTGCGTCCACGCCGGCCGCGGCGCTGACCGCGTTCGCGCGCGAAGAAGATCGCCGCCAGGCGTTTGACGCCGGATTTCAGCTGCACCTGGCGAAACCGGTCGAAGCCCAATTGCTGATTGCAGCGGTCGCCAACCTCCATCGCTGCGCGGCCGGACTGACAAACTCGACAGGCGTGATCAGACGAGCGACTTCGGCGACATTGCATTGATACACCCGTGATCATCTCCGTTTACGGCGTGGAGGAGGGATGATTCACTCTTCCCGAGAACGGGTGAGCGCGACGGTGGCGCACTGATGGCACCATAAGGCGCATGTTCCTGCGTGGACGCGGCCTGACGTTCTGGATCACGGTGTCCATCATGGCCGGTATCGCCGTCGGCTACTTCTTCCCGGACGCCGCCACCGGGCTCAGAATCTTCAGCCAGATATTCCTGCGTCTCATTCGCACCATCGTCGCCCCGCTGTTGTTCGCGACCCTGGTGGTCGGAATCGCCGGTCATTCCAGCCTGCGACAGGTCGGCAGGATGGGACTGAAGTCGCTGATCTACTTCGAAGTGGTCACGAGCCTTGGCGCTCCTGATCGGATGGGCGGCGATTACCGTCAGTCAGGCCGGCGCGGGTATCAGCCTGCCTGCACGGGTCGACAGCACGCAGATCCAGACTCCGGCCAACCGGACATGGCAAACGATCGTCCTCGACATCTTTCCGGAGAACATCGCAAAGTCGGTCGCCGAGAACCAGGTTCTGCAGGTCGTGGTGTTCGCGGTGCTGTTCGGGTGTGCGCTGGCGATGGTTCCCGAGCACCGGCGCCGTCCGCTGCTTTCGTTCACCGAGAGCCTGGCCGAGACGATGTTCGCGTTCACGCGGATCGTGATGTACCTGGCTCCGCTGGGAGTCGGCGCCGCGATCGCCTATACCGTCGGCAATCTCGGCATCGGCGTCCTCGTCAACCTCTTCAAGCTCCTGGCGACCTTCTATGTCGCCGTGGCCGTGTTCGTCCTGGTGGTGCTCACGCCGATCGCCATGCTCGTGCGCGTGCCGATACGTCGATTCGTCCGTGCCGTCACTGAACCTGCATCGATTGCGTTCGCGACGGCAAGTTCCGAAGCGGCGCTGCCGCGGGCGATGGAGGCGATGGAGCGTCTCGGCGTGCCGCGCCAGATCGTGGCCTTCGTGATGCCGACCGGTTACAGCTTCAATCTGGACGGCAGCACCCTGTATTTGTCGCTCGCCGCGATGTTCGTCACACAGGCTGCGGGCATTCACCTGTCTGTGGGACAGCAGTTCGTGCTGCTGCTGACGCTGATGTTGACCAGCAAGGGGGTCGCCGGCGTCCCCCGCGGCGCGCTGGTGATCCTCCTGGCGACGGTGTCGTCTTTCGGGCTTCCGGCGGAGCCGGTGTTCATCATTCTCGGGATCGATCAGTTGATGGACATGCTCAGGACGTCGCTGAATGTTGTCGGCAATTGCCTGGCGACGGTCGTCGTCGCGCGATGGGAAGGGGAGTTCGACGCCGCGGCGGCCAGCGAAACCGCTCCCGCCCGTGCCTGACGATCGAAGCTCTGTTCAGGGCGCGTCGTGCCCGCTTCAGTGCTGCTGCCGCTGCTGCTTACGCGCATCGGCGAAGACGGTGAGTACACGTGGCGTGACGCGTCGGAGGGCGCGTGTGGCCACCGCCAGTCGCTCGAACCGGCGGCGGCGCGACGTCGTCCCACGGCAGCCCGTACTCCTGGCGGATTCGTGATGGCAGCATGGCCGCCGTAATCAAGCCGGATACCCACCGCATCGGCGCGGCGACGGTCGGAATGGACGTACGCAGCAGGGAATCGGCGAGTTGACGCGCCTGTGAGCCGACGACGATCGTGCCGCTCTCTTCCATGCGCTGAAGGTAGACCTGCAGCTCCTGCCAGCTTCGAGGCACCTCGACATCGTGGGCGCCAAGGTCGATCGCGAGTGGCGCCGATACCCAGGTGTACTGATCGCGCTCGTGGGGCGTCAGCGGAGTGACGAGCTGCTCGTACGCGAGCACGAGCGACTCGATCAGCGTGGCATGAACCCAGAGGAGGAGCGACGGATCCTCGGCGGAGTATGGCGTTCCAGCCGGGAAGGGACCCACGGCGGCGGGAAGCGTACCGTGCACGCGCGTGTGAATCCGCCGGATCCCCTCGATGGCGGCGCGATGCCGCTGTTCGTCGCCGAATGTAATCGCCAGCATAGCCTGCGTCGTGTGATACAGCCGTCCGACGGCGGCCATCGGCGAGGCGCGAAAGCCGCTGTGGTCGAACACGCCGGCGGCCACCAGCGGATGCGCGAGTTGCAGGAGGATCGCCCGCGACCATCCCAGCACCGCGAGTCGCTCGCCGTTGATGCGAAACGCCACTTGCAGCGGATCGGACACGATGTGAGCTGGGATGATTCAGTTTTCAGAGGTATCCGGGTCGTCGGAAGGCGGCTCGTCTGCCGGACGCTGGCTCTGCTGCTTCCACGCCCAGCCGGCAAGACCGAACAGTGCCAGTCCAACGGCCCCGCGTTTCACCAGTCTCCAGTTGGATGAGTCCGGGGGAGCCTGGCCGGTCAGCAGCTGGCGATACGTATCGATCGTTTCCCGTGTCGCCGGCTCAATCGGTTCGGCGGGACGTTCTCGTCGTTCCGCCCGGGCTACCGGGGCGGGCGACGGGGGCTGGGACCCCTCGGCCGACGGACTCGGCACCCATCGGGTGATGAACGCGAACGATTCAGACGCGCACGCGGGGCAGTGCGGCGCGTCGTGCACTTCCTCGCAATCGAGGCAGAGACGAGCGTTACGAAGCTGCATGATTCCAGTGTACGGCCACGGCCAGCCCAAGAGCGAGCGTCCGTGGCGCGAACTCGCTGAACCCATGGCGGCGCGGACCTTGTCGGGTCCGCGTGGAACTCATCGCCGCGACCGGCGTGTCCGCGCCGTTGGCGGCGCGACGCTCTCCCGGGCGATCATGACCTCGGTCGATTTCACAATCGCCACGGCATCGTCGCCGCGTTTCAACTTCAGTTCGGCGACGGCGTCGGCGGTGACCACAGCGGTCAGCATCTGGTCGCCGATACGAAGACGCACCTGCGCGAGCAGGCCGTCTACGCGAACTTCCTCGACGTACCCGCGGAGCTTGTTCCGGCCGCTCAACCCGACGATCAACCCGGCCTGGCGTGTCCGTGCCATGGCTGGCGCGGCGTCGCTGCTGCCGCGAGCGATCAGCCGTTCGATTTCCGCTTCCGAAATCCGATGGTGGCCGCCAGCGGTCGTCGTCGTCCGCACCTTCCCGGTGTAGATCCACTGCTTCAGGGTCGAGTAGCCGATGCCCAGGCGTTCGGCGGCGGCCGAGACCGTGACGAGACTCATGGTGGAAATCCGCTCGGATTATCCCGTCGCAATGCGACAGGAGTAGGTTTTGATGATCAGCCAGACGTGCGATCCTGGCCTCAGGCAAAGCTCCTCGGCGCTCGCCGGCGTGAGATGCACCACGAACGGGGCGCCCGCTGCGACGTGTGCTTCCACGGCCGGTCCCTGACGCTCAATGGTCTCGATCGTCCCGGCAACGATATTCCGCGCGCTGATACCCACCGGCCGCACACCCGCGAGCAGTATGTCGCCGGCACGAATCGCGACAGTGATGTCATCGCCGGAAGCTGATTCAGTCAGCGGGACTTCGAGCTCCACGACCGAGTGCGCCAGCCGGACGCGCATAGTTCCCGCATCGACTCGTCGGGCGACAATGCGACCCGGCAGGAGGTTCTCGAATCCAGCCAGTTCGGCGAGGACGCGTCCGGCGGGATAGTCGAGCACCTCGTGGGGTGTGCCGGTGGCCACGATCCGTCCTCGATCCATCACGATGACTCGCTCTCCCAGCGTATACACCTCTCGGTGCGCGTGGGTGACATAGAGGACTGGAATCCGCCGTGCTTCGTTCCACCGCCGCAGGTCTTCGATAATCAGCGATTGAATCCGATGATCGAGCGCCGTGAGCGGCTCGTCGAGCAGGAGGGCCCAGGGTTCGGTGACGAGCGTTCGCGCCAGCGCCGTCCGCTGGCGCTCGCCGCCTGAAATCTGTGCCGGCCGCCGGGACAGGATCTCCGTGATGTGAAAGGACGCGGCGATGGCCTCGACCCGCTGATCGCGCTCCGCGGACGCGAGTCGGTGCAAACCGTAGGCGATGTTGGCAGCGACGGTCATGTGGGGAAACAGTGCGAGCTGCTGAAACACCAGCCCCACGTGACGCCGCTGCGGTGGCAGGTCGACGCGGCGCGCGGAATCGAAGAGGACATGCTCGTTGAGCGTGATACGCCCCGCATCGGCGCGGGTCAGGCCCGCGAGGCAGCGAAGGACCGTGCTCTTGCCGGATCCCGAAGGGCCGAACAGGATCGTGATACCCGGCGGAACCTCGAGGTCCACCCCCAGCCGGAAGACCGAAGAAAGGTTCCTGGTCAGCGTGGCGACCAGGGTCATGGGAGCGGGGTTGCGGCCCAGGGGCGACGCCGGATTCCGTAGACCGCTGCGAGCAACGCAAAGGAGACGAGAAGAAGCGCCAGCGCGGTGGCCCGCGCTTCGTCGTAGCGCAGCGTCTGCACCGCATCGTAAATCGCGATCGACACCGTCCGCGTCACACCGGGAATGTTGCCGCCCACCATCAGTACGACGCCGAACTCGCCGATCGTATGCGCGAATGTGAGGACCAGCGCCGACAGGAGGCCCTCCATCGACAGCGGCAGTGTGACCCGAAAGAATGTGCGGAGCGGCGAGGCACCGAGCACCGCCGAGGCTTCGCTCAAAGATGGACTGAGCTGGGCGAAGGATGCGGCGAGTGGCTGCACCGCGAACGGAAGACTGTAGACCAGTGAGGCGAGGACGAGCCCTTCGAACGTGAAGACGAGCCCATGGCCAGTCCAATTCGTCCACCAGCGGCCGATTGGACTGCGGGCGCCAAGTGTCGTGAGCAGATAGAAACCGAGGACGGTCGGGGGCAGGATCAACGGAAGCGAGACTGCCGCTTCGATCAGAAAGCGGCCGCGGAAGCGGGTGACCGACAGCCAGTAGGCGAGCGGAAGCGCCAGGACGATCAACACGATCGAGACCACGGCGGCGAGCCGGACGCTGAGGCCGAGCGCCTGCCAGTCCATCATGGGCGGCCGGCCGCGGCGAGGGTCGGCAGGCGGAATCCGAACGCGCGCAGCGTGGTCCTTGCGTCGGCGCTCTTCAGGAAGGTGAGGAACGCGCCGGCAGCGGCCTTGTTGCGGGACCCGGCCACGATCCCAGCCGACTGGATGATCGGTGGATGCATGCGGTCCGGGACCTCGTAAAACCGGCCAACATCACGCAGCGCCGCGCCGAGCGCCAGAGCGTGCCCGATCATCGCGACGTCCACGTTCCCCGACAGCGCGAACTGGGCCGCTTGCGCGACGCTGTCGGCGTAGACAAGTTTTCTTTCGACGACGCCCGCGATACCAATCATGCGGAGGGATGCGAATGAGGCGCGGCCGTATGGCGCGATCGCCGGATTCGCGATCGCAATGCGTCGGACCTGTGGGTCGCCGAGCAGCGGCAGGCCTTTCATCACATCCAGACCGCTGTCCTGACGGGTCCACATCACCAGCACGCCGGTTGCGTAGTCGTACACCGACGCCGCGTCGACGTAGCCGGCCTTGGCGAGCTGCCGGGGGTAATCGGCGTCCGCCGAGAGGAAGACGTCGAATGGTGCTCCGTTCTGAATCTGTGCGAAGAAGCTTCCCGACGACCCGAGGGTAACCGTGACCTTGATGCCGGTCGAACGTTCGAAACCGACGGCGAGCTCAGGTAACACGGTCTGAAGGTCGGAAGCAGCCGCGATCGTGAGCGTTCCGCCGGCTCGTGCCGACAACGACGACGCGGTGAGCAGGCACAGGGCGACGACGGCCGCCATCGAACGGGGAACCATACCAGAAAGGTCGATTCTAGCCTTCATCATCAACGATTCAAGCCGTTTCTGCTCTTGATGAGAATCCGTGCCGGCGCGTGATTTTTCCCTGACTCTCGCGTCGCCAGCCGCTTCTGGACTGTTGTCCCGGGCATCCGTTGCTGGCACCGTTTGTGGTCTCGTCTTTCTCGGAATTCTGTCAGGAGAAGGGCCATGCGCCGATCGTTGCGACATGTGTTGGCTGGGAGTGCGGTGGTGTCCGGCGGCTATGCGGCGTACGTCGCGTATGCCTGGTACCGCTACGGGGAACCCTCGCGTCCGGCGTGGTGGGACCGCGACGAATGGCTGGACGAGTTCATGCCGACCTACGACGTCGTCGAGCGGCATCACGTGGCCGTCGACGGGCCGCCAGAGGTCGTCCTGGCCGCCGCGTGCGAACAGCGGATGTCAGAGCTGCCGCTGGTCCGGGGCATCTTCAAGGCCCGTGAACTGGTGCTCGGCTCGACGCCGCGTCAGCCAGCAGGATCGCGCGGGCTCCTCGCGGAAACCACCGCCCTCGGCTGGGTCGTCCTGCGCGAGGTTCCCGGTCGCGAAGTCATCGTGGGAGCGGTCACAAAGCCATGGGAAGCCGACGTCACCTTTCGAGGTATCGCACCAGAGCACTTCGCAGCATTCGCGGAGCCCGGCTACGTGAAGATCGTGTGGACCCTGCGCGCGCATCCGGCTGGCGCAGGGCGGTCGATCTTCCGCACTGAAACACGTGCACTGGCGACGGATGCAGATGCGCGCCGGAAATTCCGCTGGTACTGGGCATTGCTGTCGCCCGGCATCATTGCCATACGCTGGCTCGCGGCGGCGAACCTGAAATCACAGCTGCGCCACGTGTTGCCGAACTTCGAAAAAACGATTCAATACCGGTAAGCCGCGCGCACGAACGTTGGAGAAATGGAGGAATACCCACCTCATCACGGTGGCCTGATTCCTGCTACCCTCTCGGGCCGGAGCTCCAGGTGATCAGGGCGATTGCGATATCCGTCGCCATCGTCGCGGCCCTCGCCGGGAACGCTGACGCGCAGGACGCGCGTGGCGTTGTCGAAGAGGCCTCGCGTGCGATGGGGGTGGCAGGTCTCGATTCGATTGCGTTTGCGGGAACAGCGGCCTACGGCAACATCGGACAGAGCCGAAGGATCTCGTTCGGGCTGGCGTCGACCACGATCGGCGATTTCACCCGGACGATCGACTTCGTCCGCTCGGCCATGCACACCACCGGCGTGGCCGGGGCCCCCGCCGTTCCCGGAAACCCGCCGCCAGGCTTCTTCGAGGAAACAGTCTCCCCCACTGACGGCTGGACCACGCAGCTCGATATCTGGATGACGCCGTGGGGATTTCTCCGCGGCGCGGCGGCGCAGCCGGTCACGGTCAAAACCGAGAAGATCGAGGGTGTTCTGTTCAAGGTGGTCACGTTGACGCCGCCGTTCAAGTCGCCGTCGGGACAATCGTACAAACTGACCGGCTACATCAACGCCGAAAACCTGGTGGAGCGCACTGAAACGTGGGTCGAGCACCCGGTGTTCGGCGACATGCGCGTCGAAAGCTTCTTCAGCAACTATCAGGACGTGTCGGGCGTGAAGGTTCCGGCCCGCATGGCACAGCGGCGGATGTCGATGGAGACCTTCGTCGCCATTGTGAAGACCGCGAATGTCAATCCGCCGCGACTCACGGAGCTGATGAAGCCCCTCGCGCCTCCGCATGAACGTGCGCCGCTGTCGGCCGCCGTGACCTCCGAGATGATTGCGGACGGCGTGTACCGAATCAGCGGACGCTACGTAGCGCTCGCGGTCGGCCTCAAGGATGGTGTCGTGGTCATCGGTGGCGGCTCGACCTGCGGGATGGATCCGTGCAGTCCGCAGGAGTCCGAGCAACTCGGCCTGGCCATTCTCGCGGAAACGGAGAAACTGTTTCCGGGCAAGGCGGTGAAGTACATCGTCAACACGCACGCCCATTTCGATCACTCGGCGGTCCTTCCGCCGTTTGCCGCCGACGGGATCACGATCGTCACCGATGACCAGAACCGCTACTTCATCGAGCAGGCGTTGAGCGAGCCGCGCACGCTGGCGGGCGATGCGCTCGCACGGTCGAAGAAGAAGCCCAAAGTGATCGGAGTGGAGGAGATGCTCGTGCTCGGCGATGCGAGTCGCAGCGTCGAACTGCACCACCTGATGAAGATCGACCACAGCGACGGAATGCTCGTCGCCTATCTGCCCACCGAGAAGATCCTGTTTGCCGGTGACATCGATGTGCCCCCCGCGGGTGAGCCGCCCGGCCAGGCCTTGTTGTCGCTCTTCCAGAACGTCGATCGGCTGAAGCTCGATTTCGATCGCTATGTGACCGCGCGCCCGGTCGCAGGACCACCGATTACCCGAGCCGAACTCGTGAAGCTGACGCAGGAGGCACATTGATGACGGGCAAGCTGGCGTACCTGGGGATTGTGATTCTCATGCTCGGGGCCGCCACGAGCGCGCACCATTCCTTTGGCGCCGTCTATCTCGAGTCCGACATGATCGAAGTCGACGGAACCATAGTCGAGTTCCAGTACAAGAACCCGCACTCCTGGGTGCATGTGCGCGGTTCCGAACGGAGCGGCCTCGGTGAGGAGCGAATCTATTCGGCCGAATGGGTGAGCACGTCTCAACTGGAAAACGAGGGGATCACCAAGACGACGTTGAAGCCAGGAGATAAGGTCAGGATTTGGGGCGCACCTTCGAAGAATCCGTCCGACTACAGAATGCACCTCAAGCGTATGGAGCGATCTGACGGATGGCAATGGCGAGGGCGCCAGCAGAACCGTTGAGGTTCGTACGACAGCGGGCCCTACAGAACTGCATCGCGCTGCCGAAAACTTCTGTATGGGAGCCCAGAGACGGCCTTCATCTCCCGCCCGACCGATCGAAGCCAGCATGTTGCGGATCTTCGTCAAACGCGGAGCGATCTGGCGTTTTCACCGGCTGACGCGCGATGCCCGGTCGCTGCCGATTTCGGTGGAGTGGGATCGTCGACGGGAGGACCGTCGCTCCTCATCAGCTCCTGTCTCCGACGAACAGCGCAGGGAGGACCGCCGAGGCGAAGCGCCGTTCACCTGGGATAAGGCACAGTTCGTGGTCGTGGAGGAGCCGACGCGGATTAGAACCCGCTGACGTTGGCGGTGCGAGGAGCGAAGTCGGAGTGGCCGACGTGGACGGCCCTGACGGCGTAGCGACGCGCCGGGGAACCAGCGGCATCGAAGGGGAAGCAGGTCATCAGCGTCAGGGACCGGGTCGGCGTCGAATCAAGCGCCGACACGTCATCTGGCGTGAGAACCCACGTTTGCTGAATGCGGTAATGCTCGACGCCCTGTAGTGTCTCGAGGTCGACGGCGTCGCCTGGCGCCACGTTCTTCAAACCCCGGAAAAACCCGTCACAATGTCCCGCGATGCCGGAGTTGCCGACCGCTCCCGGCAGGACCGTCGCCTCGACGTGGCCGACGGCGGCATTCAGCGTCGCTTCGCTCGTTCCCTCGAGCACCGGCACGTCGAGATTGATTCGCGGAATCCTGAGTAACGCCAGCGGAATCGAATCTAGCCGACTCGAGGCGGTCCGCCAGGCGGCGACCCGTTGCGGCGACCACGAAGTCACATCTGGCAGCTTCACCGGCGCCACCGACGCTCGTGCGGGATCCACGACCCGTGGCTGCGCTGCCGCAGACTCGGCCGCCGGCCGGTGCGCGCGGAACGCACGATCGACATACCGTGCGATCAGGACACCCAGACCCACGGCGACCAGCGTCCACGCGACTGTTTCGGCAAGAACCCAAAGGCGTTGGGAGCGTGAGGTCAGCATCTTGAAATGAAGCGACGGTCAGGGCATCGAGATGACTGTTGCGCGCCCAGACGTGGCCCGAGCCGCCACGGCATACTCCATGCCTCATAGAGATCTGAAGTTTTGAGCCATTTTCGGTAAGCCGGATGCTGCTCGCTGTCTGATTCTCATGGTAGGCGAGTCGTTTCTACATACCGGCGCGCCTCGGCGCCAAGGCCGGCTGCGTAGCAGCCATCAATCACGGGGAAGTGCCGGAAGGCTGTCGATGCTCAGAACGTTCTTCTGCCGGCGGTAACGCTCCAAGCCGTCTGCGCCCTTTTTGGCGGCCCACTTCTCCAACGTGTTGCGGTCATCGACAAAATCGAGCCTGGGGACCGCGTACCCGCAGGACTGGCTGACGCGGGTGATTGTCGCGGTGACGATGGCGCGCGTCCCGGCATAGTTCGGGAAGCGGTCGCTGAGATCCTCGAAGCTGTTCGTGCCCGGAAGCAGGGCTCGACCGTTCCCATGAAGCCGGACGATTTTCGGCGCTCCATCGAAAGCGCAGAACATGAAGACGATCCGCCCATTCTCGTTGAGGTGCGCGATCGTTTCGGCGCCACTGCCGGTCAGATCGATGTAGGCGACGTCGCGCGGCCCCAGCACCCGGAACGCGTCCATCCCTTTGGGGGAGCAGTTGACGTGGCCGGTGGTCGCGAGCGGCGCCGTGGCCACGAAGAAGACGTGCTGCTGCTCCATCCAGCGGGCGAGATCCGGGCTGATGCTGTCAACGTTGTCCGCCATCCGCTCATTGTGGCTCACCCCGAAGTCGTATGATTTGGCTGATGAGGAATTCTCCGGACCGACAATCACCGCTCGCGCGCGCCGCGGTCGTGGCCCTGAGCCTTGCTGTCATGACGACGGTTGTCTTCGCCCAGGCGCACCAGGCCGCCATGGGTGTCTGGGTGCTGAACGTCGAGAAGTCGACGTTCGAACCGGGACCGAAGCCGCGGATTCAGAGCAGCACATTCACCCAACTGCCGGACGGCACCGTGAAGATCGAGAACGACGGGGTCGATTCGAATGGGAACTCGTTTCATCGTGAGATGGTTTCCAGGTTCGACGGCCGGCAGGAGTCGCGAGCGGGATCGGCAGAACCGACGACACGGGCATATCGCTGGCTCGACGATGTCAACTTCGAATTTACGGAGACGATCAACGCAATGCCATCGGTGGTCGGTCGAACGACGACGCGAAAGATGGGCGAGTACGGACGCTGACCGTGAACGGCACGCGCGGCGGCAGGCCCGTGCACAACATCGAGGTCTACGAGCGACGGTAGTGGACAGCCACACCACGCTGCTCTCGGCGCCGGAAACATGCCCGTATCTGCCGGAGCGCGTCACGCAGATGCGATACGAGATCGCCGTGGACCTCACGCCGGCAACCTACACGGCTCGGCTCGACGCGGGATGGAGGCGATTCGGGCCGATCATGTTCCGTCACGAGTGCCCGTCGTGCCAGAGTTGCCGGTCCTTGCGTATTCCCGTCCGCAGCTTCAAGCCATCGGCCGGCCAGCGGCGCGTGTGGCGAAAGAACGCCGATGTCGTCGCGCTCCGGCTCGGATCGCCGTCAACAACTGTTGAGAAACTTGAGTTGTTCCGACGCTTTCATCGTCATGGTCACGAGTACAAAGGGTGGCCCGCCGACGCCGGTCACGATTTGTCGTTGTTCACGATCAATCCGTTCCGGACCGAGGAATGGACGTTCTTCGTCGGGGAGCGGCTGGTGGCGGTCGGCTATGTCGATGCGCTTAGCGAGGGCCTGTCCGCGATCTACTTCTTCCACGACCCTCATGAGGCGCGGCGCAGCCTGGGGACGTTCAATATCCTGTCGATGATCGAGCAGGCGCGGCAGCGTGAACTGAAATTCGTCTACCTGGGCTACTACGTTGCCGGATGCCGATCTCTGGAGTACAAGGCCCGGTTCCTGCCGAATGAAGTCCTGAACGAGCGCGGCGAGTGGACTCCATCCCGATTGGCCGGATAACCAGCCCCGGCGATCGCCGCGCAATCGTCAGGCAGCTTTGAGGTCGATTGGCGGTCCGGCGGTCCACACATGCCCGCATGCCGGGCATTCCATGATCTGCTCGTTCACCGGGGTTGCAACCGGCGCCGTGCAGCGGCGGCAGACAACTCCCGTGTATCGGGGGTGGTCAAGAGATTGCGCTTCCGACTGCATCGAAGCACCTTCGCTGCCTTTCTGAGGTCCCGACTCTGCGAGTCGCGTTGACGGCCTCGTGTCGTTCACAAGTGCAACGGGAGTGCCGCGGCGGAGCGGCGGCGCAGCGACCCTAAGGTTCAGTTGGAACGGAGTCATGCGTGTCCTTCGCGGCAGGAGTGAGGCGCGGCGGACTCCACTAGTGCGTAACGCGTGCGCCTCCATTCAATGCCGCGATCGTCGGAAGCCGCGCCGATGCAACACGATTGCAGGATTCAGACGCCTCACGACTGAAGCCGCACAATCGTGTAGCGATGCGGCGGGCCGGTTTGCCGGCACATATCCTGCTCAGCATCGCCATGAGGATGTTGATTTGACGAGACGCTCTCTTATTCCAGATGTGGAACCGTTGCAACGTGTAGATACCGCGACTGCGCGCGATCAGCCACCCGGCACCATTGTCGCCACAGACGACCACGAGCTCATTCGTGAATGGGCCGCACGACACAGCGCGGAGCCCGCGACCGGCGAGGCGACCGCGTCGGGCCCTGCCACAACTCAGGTCCACGACGGCGGGGCGGGGATCCGCTTCAACTTTCCCGCCGTCGCGCGGTTCCGGCCGATCATGTGGGACGAATGGTTTGAGAACCTGCACCAGCATCAGCTGCTGTTCGTGTACGAACGCGACGAGCCGGGGACGACGTCGAGCGGCCGCTATCGGCTGGTGCCGAAAGCACAATTGGACGCCACGATCAAGAACGCTTGATACCCGACTGACACGCCTCAGTACGATCAGCTGTTTCCGCGCCGCAAGTTGTTCCACAATGCGGTGCCATGTCGGAGTTCACGTTCGGGCCGTTCGCGCTGAGCACCAGCGCGCGACGGCTGACCCGGGAGGGGGTCGAGATTCGCCTGCGGCCCCAGGCGTTCCAGGCATTGCACGTGCTGGCGCGCCATCTCGGGTCGTTCGTCGATTACGAGACGATGACGACCGAAGCGTGGACCGCGACGCACGTGTCGCGCCACACGATCGATGTGACGGTGGCGGAGGTGCGTCGGCAGCTTGGGGAGTACGGGCACTGGATCGTGCACCGGCACAAGTTCGGCTATGCGCTGGAGGTGCCGAGCTCGGACGAGCTCGTCCGCCAGGGATGGCACTTCTGGAGCCAGCGCACGCGGACGGGATGCGAACGCGCGATCGAGTGCTTCAAGCGCGCCATCGGCGAGTGCCCGTCGGACTTCCGGGCGTTCGAGGGCTTGTCGGCGTCCTATCTGGCGCTGGCGATCTTCGGGATCCAGTCTCCCATCGAGACGTACCCGCGCTTTCTGGAAGCGCACACTCAGGCCGTCGCGTTCAGTGGCATGCGTCCCGAGTTGCGGTCCAATTACGCCTTCGGGCTCTGCGTCTTCGAGCATCGCCCGGACGAGGCCGAGCGCGAATTCCTGCGCACGCTCGAAGAGAAGCCGTCGCTGGCGTCCGCCTATGTGCGGCTGTCGATGCTGTATGGTTCGCTGGGGCGGTTTGACGAGGCGCTCGCGGTGATCGGCCGCGGCAAGAAACTGGATCCGCTGCTGCCGACCGTTGCGGCAACCGACGTGCTGGTCCGCTGCTGGCAGCGCGATTTCGACACCGCCGTAGGCCTGGGTAAACAGGCGATCGAGCTGCACCCCTACCTGCAGGTCGTCCGTGTCAACTATGCCCAGGCGCTGCAGTTCGCCGGTCGACCTGACGAAGCGCTGGCGCAATACCAGATTGCGTCGATCCTGTCGCCAGACCTGCCCTGGTTGCGTGCGCTCGAAGGGACCTGCCAGGCGATGCTGGGTCGCCGCAGTGACGCGCGCGCCATGCTCGAAGGGCTCGAAGCGCTCCGACGCACGCAGTACATCGATGCCTACTACATGGGCGTGTTTCGCAGTGCTCTCGGGCAGCCGCGCGAGGCGGTGGCCGAACTCCAGCGAGCCGAGGCCGAGAACTCGGCCTGGCTGTACACGCTCGACGTCGACCCGCAACTCGACGCGTTGCGTCGCGCGCCCGGTTTCCGCCGTCTGCTCCGCGGACGCAAGGAGGCGGCGGCGCGGAGTCAGGCACGCCTCATCCTGACTCCGTTTCACCCCTTTCACGCACGTCGGCTGCACGAGACGGCTCGCCGTTTCGATCGACTATCATCGCTGGCGATGAAACCAGCCGACGGCATCCTGTTCAGCGGTGGTGCGCCTGGCGCGGAGGCGCGATTCGGGGACTGCGCCGAACGTCACGGTGTGGAAGAAGTCAATTTTACCTTCGACGGTCACAAGATCGACCGGCATCGGGGGGTGCGCGTCCTCAATCACGAGGAGCTGCTCACCGGCGACGTGAGCCTCGCCTACGTGTCACGCCTGATGCACCGGCGTTACACGGAGGGGCCGACGCTTCGCAAGATTCTGCAGACACTGTGGTACCAGGTGAACAACGGGCAGGAGATCTACGTGATCGGCACCATCCAGGACGATCTCACGGTCCGCGGCGGCACCGGATGGGGAGCCGAGTTCGCCAAGCTGTGTAACAAGCCGCTCTTTGTCTTCGACCAGGACAAGGACGCGTGGTTTTCATGGGATGGCGACCTGTGGACGCCGGTCGACGGCGACGGACCGGTGATCACGCATCCGCATTTCACCGGCACCGGGACGCGCTCGCTGCGTGACAATGCCGGCCGCGCAATCGAATCGCTCTTCGACCGGAGCTTCGGCTAGGAAAAGGCCCTCCGAGACCTGGAACCCTGTTCTCGATGCCCGACCGCACTCGTTCCTCCCGCGAGGTCGCCGCCGTGATCGACCTTGGCTCGAATTCCAGCCGGGTCGTAGTGTTCGAGCGCGACCTCTCCGGCCACCTGCGGTCCGTTGCCGGCTCACGCGCGTCACTGCGGCTGGTCGACGACGTCGACCGGCTTGGCGAACTGAGCGAGGCGAGCATGGCGCGCGTGACTGAAGCACTGCGCGATTTCAAGGCGCTGGCGGCCGGTGCGGGCGCGAGGCGGATCGCCGCCGTTGCCACCGCAGCAATGCGGGACGCACGCAACGGGACGCTGTTCTCCGCTCGGCTCCGCCGCGAGCTCGGCATCCGCATCGAGATCATCAACGGCGCGGCGGAAGCGCGTTACGGCTTTGCCGGCGCAATGCGCGGTCTGGCCGTCTCGAGCGGACAGCTGTTCGACGTCGGCGGCGGCAGCATGGAGCTGACGCGATTCGCGCGTCGCCGCCGTGGAGATGATGTGAGCCTGCCGCTGGGTGCGCTGCGCCTGAGCGCCCGGTTCCTCGAATCGGACCCGCCGACACGGTCGCAGCTCCGCCGCCTGCGCGACTACGTGCACCGGCAGCTGACCAAGGCCGGTGTCATGCGGCTCAGACGGGGCGATCACCTCGTCGGTACCGGCGGGACCATCCGCAACCTCGCCAAAGTAGACCGGGCGGCGCAGCGCTATCCCATCGGGACGTTGCACGGCTACGAGTTGCCGATCGATCGGCTGACGACAACCGTCGATCTGCTGGCGAGTCTGAAGGAACGGCACCGCGACAATCTGCCCGGGCTGAGTGCCGATCGCGCCGACTCGATCGTCGGGGGAGCTGTGGCGATTCAGACGCTGGCCGAATTCGTGCGGGCCCCGAGCATCGTGGTGTCCGGACAGGGCATGCGGGAGGGGTTGGCCCTCCGACTCCTCGGTGTGCCGTCGGCTACGCCGGACAGCGTGAAAGAGCTGTCGCTGTCATCGCTGGTCGCACGCTTCGGTGGCTGGACGCGCGAGGCCGCCATTCGCCGGCAGGACGTTGCCGCGACTCTCTATCGGTCGCTGGAACCGCGTGGTCCGGCGATCGTGGCCGCGGGCCTGCGACGCGCGGCGGCGGTTCTCGATATCGGCCGGGCGCTTGACGTCGTCAACCGGCATACGCACGTCGCCGACATCCTGCTGACCACGGAACTGAACGGCTTCACGCACGCGGAACTGGCGGTGCTGGCGGCCATTGTCCGGCGCGGCGGGGATCGTCATGCGGACGTCGAGTCGCTCGCCGGGATCGGCGGCGTCAGTGCCGATACGGTAGAGCGGGCCGCCATCGTGTTGAGTCTCGCCGACGAGATCGAAGCGCGCTGTCCGCCCGGTCAACGGATCACGATCCGGTCGCAGATCGGTCGTGCGGTGACACTGTCCATCCCCGTGCTGCCATCGTGGCTCGTCGACGATCTGGAGAAACGCTTCGAGCGCGCGTTCAAGCGGGCCCTGATCGTCCGGCATTGAGCGCCTGACGCGCCGCGTCACGTCTCGGCCGGTGGCGCCTGCCATTTCTGCAGGAGGCGGGCGACCAGCGCGGTCCATCCAGTCTGGTGACTCGCCCCGCAGCCCCGGCCCGTATCGCCGTGGAAATACTCGTAGAACAGAATCAGATCGCGCCAGTGAGCGTCGTCGGCGAACCGGCGATCGTCGCCGTGACACGGCCGGCGTCCGTCTGCATCAGGCAGGAACAGACGGCGCAGTCGGTCAGAGAGATCACGCGCCGCTTCCGTCAGCGTCAGAAAACGGCCTGAGCCGCGCGGCACCTCGATGGTCAAGCTGTCTCCGTAGAAGTGGTGATAACGCTGCAGCGCCTCGATGAGCAGGTAGTTGACCGGAAACCAGATCGGCCCGCGCCAGTTCGAGTTGCCACCGAAGTCGGGCGTCGTCGATTCGCCGGGGGAGTAGCTGGCCGTCACGACGCCGCTGTGCGTGCGGAAGATCACCGGCTGCTCACGATGAACGGCCGACATCGATCGGATTCCGTACGGCGAAAGGAACTCTCGTTCGTCGAAGACGTATCGGAGCACCCGTTCGAGACGTGCTTGCGACGGGATGGCCAGCAGTCTCCGCCCGGCATGATGGTTCTTCCCGCAGACGGCGTACGCGATCAGCCTGCCGAGATCGGGCCGGTGCTCCAGGAACCAGTCCAGGCGTTTCTTGAAGCCCGGGAGCCGGTCGATAGCGGCGTCCTCGAGAACCTCGACACCGAGCAAGGTGATGAGTCCCACCATCGATCGGGCGCGCACGACGTCGACGCGGTCGTCGATCTGTACGGCGTCGTAATAGAAGCCGTCCTCTTCGTCCCAGAGGCCGTGCCCGCCGAAGTTGTTGATGGCATCGGCGATGGCGACGAAATGTTCGAAGAACTTCGACGCCACGTCTTCGTAGGCGGGATTGTGCTGGGCCAGTTCGAGCGACATGGCCAGCATGGTCAGGCAGAAGAACGCCATCCACGCCGTGCCGTCGGCCTGGGCCAAGGTCATCCCGTCCGGCAGCGGCAGCGAGCGATCGAACACGCCCGCATTGTCCAGGCCGAGGAACCCGCCGGCGAACAGATTCCGTCCGACGTCATCGACACGGTTGACCCACCACGTGAAGTTCAGGAGGAGCTTCTGCAGCGCGCGCTCGAGGAACAGGCGATCCCGCCTGCCGGGGCGGCCGGTGATTTTGTAGATGCGCCAGCAGGCCCACGCGTGCACCGGCGGATTGACATCGTCCAAGGCGAACTCGTATGCGGGCAGCTTGCCGTTCCGGTGCATGTACCACTCACGCAGGAACAGGATCGCCTGCGTTTTGGCGAGATCGGGGTCGATGGCTGCCAGCGTGACCAGATGAAAGGCGTGGTCCCACGACGCGAACCAGGGGAATTCCCACTTGTCGGGCATTGGCAGGACGTCGCGGCAGTACAAGTGCAGCCAATCCGCATTGCGGCGGTGCCGGCGTTCTGGTGGGGGAGGGGGTTGGGTCGGATCGCCGTCGAGCCAGGCCGGTACGATGTACTCGTAGAACTGCTTCGACCAGAGCAGGCCGGCAAGCGCCTGGCGTCCGACTGCTGCCGCTGTGCGATCGGATGTGCGCAGGACGCGTGCGTAGAAATCATCAGCCTCCTGCCGTCGTCGTTCGAACGTGGCGCCGAAGTCGGCGAACGGGGGAGACGACGTGTGCTCGACTGCGCGAAGCCTGAGTGCGACGGTGCGCCGTTGCCCGGCGGGAATGTCCCAGACGTAGTGGAACGCCGCCTTGGTCCCGGCCGGTTCCGACGCGAGCACGTCGCGCCGGCCGTTGACGATGAACTCATGAAATGCATCCTTCGCGGGGCCGGGGAGTGACGTCGCGTCGAACAGGCGCACCGCGTTCGTTTCGTTTTCGGTGAAGAGAATCGATGCCGCGCCGTTGCCTTCACCGTCGGCGCTCAGGTGCATGCACCCCAGCGTGGCGTGATCGGCTCGGAGCGTCACTGCGTCCAGCTGCCGGACGATCGGTCGGCCGTGGCCATCTTCGTCGGTGCGACCCCATGACCACGTGTTGCGGAACCAGAGTGACGGCAGCAGATGGAGCGGCGCGGTATCCGGGCCGCGATTCCACGCGGTAACGCGGATCAGAACGTCGTCCGGCGACGCCTTCGCATATTCGACGAACACATCGAAGTAGCGATTGTCGTCGAATATGCCGGTGTCGAGGAGTTCGTACTCACGATCGTCGCGAGAGCGCCGACGGTTCTCATCGACGAGATGCGCATAGGGAAACTCCCCGTGCGGATACTTGTAGAGCGCCTTGTGGTACGAGTGTGTTGGCGTGCCATCCAGGTAGAAGTAGCTCTCCTTGACGTCCTCGCCGTGGTTGCCTTCGTGGTTCGTCAGGCCGAACAGGCGTTCTTTCAAAATGGGATCCCGGCCGTTCCACAACGCGATCGCGAAACAGAGGCGGCACTCGCGGTCGCACCAGCCGAGAAGTCCGTCTTCTCCCCACCGATACACGCGGCTGCGGGCATGATCGTGAGGGAAGTACTCCCAGGGTGTACCAAGCGCCGAGTAGTCCTCACGGACGGTGCCCCACTGTCGATTGGACAAGTACGGCCCCCATCGCTTCCAGTTCTGTTCGCGCCGGCGATCTTGCTCGAGCCGGTTCAACTCAGCCCCTGCCCCCACACCTGTGTCTCCACCGCTCATGACGGCTGATCGTACGTCACGGCATCGCGTCCGGTGCCGCGTGGGCATGTTGGCGTAGGCTGATGCGCGCTAATGTGTTCTCCTGGGCGGGTCGCGCCACCGTGCCGCGCGGTCGCCCGACTGTCGAGAGGGACTCGCTATGATCGCAGCGCCGGAAATCACCCGGCTCGCCGAGCGCCAGGGGCCGTCGTCTCGTAAACGCCGCCCGTCGGCGGCGCACTCGTTGCCGCCGGAACTGCAGACCGATGCCGCTCGGCGCCTTGGCTGGCTCGCACTCGTATATGCCGTTGGCGTCGCCTTCGGCCACTTCGGCCATCGCCTGCTGCTGGTGGCCAGCGGCTCCCTCGATTTGACGTTACGCGCCTCCGACATCCTCGGGTTCACGGCCGTGACGATGGGGCTGGCCGTCTCGCTGCTTTCACGCAGCGGGCTGATCCCGGCCGAACGCCTGCTGGACCTCGGCCTGGTCTTCGAAGTGCTCGGCGCCATCGGGATTGCGGCCTTCCCGATCGTCGACCACCTGCCGCAGATTCCCACCGGCATGTTCGCGTGGATGCCTGCCGAGTGCGTCTGGATTGTGGTCTACCCGCTGGTCGTCCCCAACACGCCGAGACGGGTGCTCGTGGCGTCGCTGCTGGCCGCCTCGATGGGACCGCTTCTGGGCGTGCTCGATACGATGTTCGGCACCCGGACCATCGACGCGCCGCTCGACTATGCGATCAGTTTCGTCACCACCAATTACCTGTGCGCCGTGATCGCCTACGTGGTCTCACGGGTTGTGCACGGATTCGGGATGCAGTTGAAAGAGCTGCGTGAGATCGGCAGTTACGAACTGCTCGAGCGCATCGGCCAGGGTGGGATGGGCGAGGTGTGGCGCGCCAGACACCGCCTGCTGGCCCGGCCGGCGGCAATCAAGCTGATTCGAGCCGATATCCTCGGATCCAACGCGCGGACGCGGGAGGCGTTCATTCAACGCTTCGGGCGTGAGGCGCGAGAAACGGCGCGACTCGGATCGACGCATACGATCGACGTCTACGACTTCGGCGTCACCGAGAACGGAGACTTCTACTACGTGATGGAGCTGCTCGAGGGCGTCAGCCTCGAACGCTACGTCCAGCTGTTCGGGCCGATGGAGCCGGCACGCGTCATCTATGTGTTGCGCCAGACCCTGCATTCCCTCGGCGAAGCGCACGCACGCGGGCTCGTTCACCGCGACGTCAAGCCGGCGAATATCCTGCTGTGCCGGCTGGGGCCCGACGACGACTTTGTCAAGGTGCTCGATTTCGGTCTGGTCAGGCAGCGCGACGCGATGGGGACGATGCTCACCAGGGAGGGTGCGACCGCCGGTACGCCGGCATACATGGCGCCCGAAATCGCGCTGGGGCGCAGCGACATCGACGGCCGCGCCGACCTGTACGCGTTGGGATGCGTGGCGTACTACCTGCTGACCGGTCAGCCGGTGTTTGCCGGTGACAGCGACGTCGCGGTGGCGCTCGCGCATGTCAGAGATGAGCCGGTGCGCCCGAGTCTCCGCTCCGAATTCAGCGTCCCAGCGGCCCTCGAGGCGGTGGTCCTCGATTGCCTGGCAAAGTCTGTCAACGCGAGGCCGTCGACCGCGGAAGTGATGGACCGCCGCCTGGCCACCGTCGAGATGCCGGAGCCCTGGACGCCCGAGAAGGCGCGCGTCTGGTGGGAACTGCATCGCGTCAACATCATTCAACCTGCATCAGCGGAGCCCAGCTGGTCGACGCAGATGATGCGTCCGCTCCACGGCCGCGTCGCCGCTGGTGTCGATTAGCAGCCGTGCCCGCAGCCGCTCCGATGGCGGGACGCAGGTCCTCGTCCCATTCACGGAGATGCTGCTCGGTCCGGAGTGCCAGCTCGTTGTCTCCGCGCGTCCGCGACTTCCCTGGACGCGTCAGGGATCAGGACTGTGTAGCCGCGGGAGGATTGGCAGCGCGCCCCGACGGATCCACGACCGGGGTGGACGCGATCAGCGAGGTCAAACGTTCGCGTACGACCGGCGGCAGCACCTGGTCGAGATATTCCATCGCTAATCCGCGCACGCCGGGATCGGTCGAGCGCACGCCTTGCACTGCCGCATCGAGAGGCTCACGTCCGAGGAACGTCGACAGCAGTAGAGTCAGATACTCCAGATACGTCGAGTCGTCCTCGTGTGTGGCACCGTTGTCGGCGGGGCCGTCGAATTCCGGACGATCGAGGATCTTGTAGCCGCGCCATCGCTGCGGTGGCACCGCCAGCTCCCTTTCGACGATCGCAATGACGCGAGCCGGATCGACCGCCAGCTCGGGATTCCTCGACATGACGCGACTGACGGCACGGGTGCAGTGATAGCGGACTTCGAACCGCTGGTCTTCGAGCCCGTTGAGCAGGCCCTCGAAGCTTCGCCGTGACGGCACGGTCCCGAGGACTCGGGGCAGTCGGCGGCGGACGACGAAGTCCGTTGCCGGGTTGAGCAGCGCATCCACCAGCATGCCGACATGGTCCGGCGCCACGTGCGCCAGCGCCTCGTGCGCAGGCGCTCGGACCGCATCCCACGCGAGCAGATCGATGGTCTGCGCCACGTGAATCCGCTGGAAGGCCGAAGCGCCGCGGAGCGCGGTTGTCACTGTAGCGACGGTGGACGAACGCAACTCCGCCAGCGTGCCGATCGAAGCGTCGACCGGCACGGAAGGGGTCGCCACCGGGGGTTCGAGTTTTTGTCCCGCCGACTGGAGCCACGTGGTCGCCTCCGGTACCTGCAGGAGCGTCCAGCCAACCTCCGACACCAGGCTGACCTGCGGTGCATCGTGGTATTTCACGACCTCGTGTTCGACCAGCTTCAGATAGAGAGGCCCAAAGCGGCGTCCGACCCAGAACGCGGTGGCCGCAATGACCAGCGTTGCAACCAGTAGCGTCGGTCGCAGCGAGAGCACGCCCGCCATGACGATGATCTGGACGAGTGCAGAGCCCGCCGCTTCGCCGACGCGATCGCAGACGACATCGAGGGTTGTCTTCGTGCGCCGGCGAGTGGCGGCATCCATCGGCACGAAGAGCAGTTCGTAGCCGCTGCGGAACAGCGAGTTGTGCAGCACCGATTCCACCGCCCGCAGGAGCACGATCAGAGGCCCGGCTGGCACGAGGAGCGCCAGCGTGGCGGCGACGCCAACGCCCGCGGGAAGGCTGGTGAGCACACCGTCAATGCCGATGCGCCGCAGCGCCGTGTCGGCCCGCGTCTGCGCGATGAACGTCAGGACCTGGACGCTGCCGTAGAACAGCGAGAAGAACCGCAGCAGTTCGGGACCGGTGCCGAACGACGCACTGGCATTCGACTTCAGGATGAAATCGAGCACCGCGGACGTCGCGCTGGTCAGGATGACGAATGAGGCGATCGTCCTGAGATACGGCGAGCGAAGCGTCGCCCGAAGGCCGGACTCGCCGTTCGGGGTCTGCGCGGCGCGGGGCAACAGGGTCGGGGCACGGCGAAGAATTACAAGTCCGATTGCACAGAGCACGTGGAGTCCGCACAGCAGCAGCAGGACGGCAGCGGGGGCGGCGATGACCGCGATCCGCTCCGCGACGATGCTGCCCGCGATGCCGCCAACGGTCCCGGCCGCAGCGATGCGGCCGTACGACGCGCGGGCGCCGGCGGGATCGAACCGTTCGGCAATCAGCGACCAGAAGCCGGACAGCAGCACGGCGCCCGCGCCGGCGAGATGCAGATAAATGACGACGGCGGTCCAGCGACCGGCGTCGTACCACACCCATTCGATCGCGTGGCCAGCCGCGCTCAGGAGGAAACCGAGCGCAACGACCGCAACGGGAGAGAAGCGTGCGAGCAGCCGTGAGAAGACCGGAACGAGAAAACCGGTGAAGGCGGCTGTTGCCACCGTCATCAACGGCAAGGCCGTTGCCGGCCAGGCGGTGAGGAAGGCTGTGTCGCGCAGCGCCTTTGCCGCCACCTGGTGCGCCAGCATGATGGCGGCCGTGACCATCGCGACACGCAGCAGCCCGCGACTCACGTCGAGACCCCGGTTGCGGACTCAGTCATGGGTGGCGGTGCCCGACGGACGCTTCGCCGCAATCACATTCCTCCGACCGCACGCTGGCACGGGTGCAGATGCGGTACGGGGGATTGTAAGCGCGCTGGCATGCGCACGGCGTGGCCGAACGACGTGCGCGAGGGCGTGCTGAATGATGCAGGGACTCGCCGCGCGTCCGGTGCGGCTGCGGATCCAGTTCGCCTACGGGCTCAGGAACGCGGTGCCGGTCGATTGCTCACCGGAGGCTGGGAGACGAACTTGACGCGATCAGGGCGCGGTGACGTCGACGCCGCGCACCACCCAACGCTCGGCGACCTGTTGCAGAGAGATCCGCCACTGGTGCCGCTCGACGCGCGGGCTCTTGCTGCCGATCTTGGGAACGTACTCCGTCTTTCCACCGCAGGCCGCGACCGCATTGGCGCCGTTGACGGTCACCTTGCAGTTCTCGAGCGTCAGATCCTCGCTCCGCAACTGGTCGAACGCCTTCGCGAGGGCCTTCTGATCGACGCTCGGCCACACCTGCCTCACCGCATTGACGTCGAGACGGCTGAACGCCGACTGGTATCCCTGGAGGGTTCGCTCGATCGCCGTTGCCGGCGTGACCGTTGAGGCGATCGGTGCGGGCGCGGCTGTACTCAACGCGGGAACCGGCCGGTCCACCGGGGCGGGGCGAAGATCTCGCTCCGGCGTCGTCGGCACAGCGGCAGCCGAGGTGATATCGCCGGCCGTCGCTACCGGAGTGTTGCGCACGGCGGCCGGCACAGCGACATCGACCGATCCCGATGTAGACGCCGCATTGATCGGTGTCTCACGAGGGACGGCGACAGGCGCCGGGTCGGGCGCCGCAACCGGTGGCGCCGGCGTCGACGGCGCCGGAGCGACCGCCGATCGCGCACTCGCCGTCAGTTGGGCGGGCGTACGCTCCGGTTGAGGAGCGGGCGCAGCTACCGGTGCCGCGGTGGTGCGCGTATCGCGGGGATTCAACCGTTCGGTCTCTGGTTTCGCGGGCAATGCCGTTGCGGTGGACGCCGCGCCGGGGGGCTCGACTGCAGCGGGCCCCTTACTGTCGGAGGTGCCGCTACTGTCGGAGGTGCCGCGCGGCAGCATTTCAGGCTCCGCCAACGCGACGGTCTCGTGACTGTCTGCGGAAGCAGCGTCGACCGGTCGCGTTGCCGCAGACGCGTCAACCGGTATCACGGCGGCGGCTGGCGCGTGAGCTGTGGATGCGGCCGGGCTGCGCTGGAACTGCTTGAGTCCAACCGCAGCAGCAAAACCGACCACGAAGAGAGCCGCGACAGTACCGACGGTCCTTGGGGTGACGACCACCCGGCGAGCGGGAGGCAGCGGAATGAGAACGGGCGTGCCGATCCGTTCTGCTGCCTCTGGAGGTTTTGCTGGGGCCGTTTCACGCGAGTACTCGGAATGAAACTGATTCAGGCCCTCAGCCGGTTTTCGCTCGGCACCCGCGTGCAGCGCCGCACGGGCGACAAAATCCTCCGAAGCCATCCGGCCGCTGGCACTGAGGTCGCGCCACAGCGGATAACGCTTCGCGCCTGAGTTGTCTTCCGGTAAGAACTCGCTGCTCATGCCTCTATCCGCTCCAGCTCATCAATGTTCCAGGAGGAGCGTTCGTCGCGCGTTACGGGTGTGCGTTGCCGGTGACATTATCCGCCGAACCAGCACTCAATTCATCTGCGGAATCACCGGCCCCGTTTCTATTTCTTCGCTTCCGTGATCTCGAACGTCCGGCCCGCCACCGTCACCTCTGCCGTGCGCGACTTGTTGTCCGGGTTCGCCGCGACGGTAATCGACAAGGTCCCGGAACCAGTTCGGTTGCCGCCCGGCACCGTGATCCAAGACGGTTCAGTAGTGGTGCCGGTCCACGTACAACCGGTCGTCGTCGTGACGGTTGCGAGCGCCGTGCCACCGTTTCCAGGGAACGACAGCGGCGTCACTGTGACTGCGAACGAACAGCCGGTCGCCTGGTTCACGGTGACGGTTTGTCCAGCGACCGTAAGCGTTCCATTGCGGGCGGGACCGGTGTTCGCGGCGAAGCTGAAGGCGACGTTACCATTGCCCGAACCTGTCGCACCCGAAGTGACCGTAATCCAAGCCGGCGTGTTACTCGCCGCCGTCCAGTTGCATGATGAGCCGCTGGAAACGCTGATCGTCCGATTGCCTGCAGTGGCAGGCACGTCAAACGAGTTGGCACTTAGCCCAAACGAGCACGCCACCGCTGCCTGAGTGACCGTCACGGTCTGCCCGGCGATGGTCAGCGTGCCGTTGCGCACGGCGCCGGTGTTCGCCGCGACGTTGAATCTGACGGTTCCGTTGCCGCTGTCGTTGGGCGCCGACGTAATGCTGAGCCAGGTTGGCGCATTGCTTGTTGCCGTCCACGCACACCCGATCGGGCCCGTCACAGCGACGGCCTGATTGGTCGCCCCGCCGGCGACAATCGAGAATGTCAACGGGGTCACACCGAGGTTGCACTCCACGCCCGCCTGGTTGACGGTCACGGTCTGACCAGCGACGGTGAGTGTGGTGCTTCGTGCCACCGTACCGTTGTTGGCGGTGAAGCTGAACCCAACCGAGCCGTTCCCCGAACCGGATGCGCCGGAGGTGATCGTGATCCACGACGCGCCCGCGTCCTTCGTCGCAGTCCAACTGCACGAGGCTCCACTCGTCACATTGATGGTTCGGTTGCCGGCGGCGGCCGGCACATCGAAGGAGGTCGCGTTCAGGGCGTAGGAGCACCCCGGGCCAGCTGCCTGGTTGATGATCAACTCTGACGAGCCGATCGGGATCCGGGTGCTTCGGCCAACTCCCGTGTTGGCGTCGACGTTGATCTTGATCGTTCCGTTACCCGAACCGCTTCCACCAGAAGTGATCGTGATCCATGGGACGACGCTCGATGCCGTCCAACTGCAGGAGGACGCGGTGGCGACGGCGATCGAGGCGCCGGTGATTCCTCCCACCGGAGCATCAAACGTGCTCGGGTTCACGTCGAACGTGCAGGACGGGGCAGCCGCCGCCTGATTGATCGTGGCGCTGGTCGAGCCGACAGTGATCGTGCCGCTGCGCGCCGACCCGGTGTTGGCGGCGACGTCGAACGCGATCGTGCCGTTGCCCTGGCCGTTTCGCGCCGAGGTAATAGAGATCCACGAGGCGCCGGTGCCAGCCGTCCAATTGCAGGACGGCCCGGTAGACAGGCTGAGCGAGCCGTTACTTGCGCCGGCCGGGGCGTTGGTGGTCCCTGGACTCAGGTTGAATGAACAGGGCGTCGCCGCAGCCTGATTGACCGTGGCGAGTGCCGAACCGACGCTGATGGTACCGGTGCGTGCCGCGCCCGTGTTGGCCGCAACCGTAAAGCCGATGGGACTGGTCCCCGTGCCAGTTGCAGAGGTGAGCGTGATCCACGGCACGTTGGTGCTCGCCGACCACCCGCACGTCGTGGTCAGCGACAGCAGCGGACCGGCCCCACCACTTGCCGGGATCGGCAAAGCCGCCGGATTGAGGGAGTAGTTGCACTGCACGGGGTTTGGCGTTGGACTGGCGCTCTGCGTCACCGTGAACGACTCGCCAGCTATGGCGAGCGCCGACACGCGTTCGTTCCCGTCATTCGGATCGACGGTGAATGCGACCACACCGGATCCAGTGCCTGGTGATCCCGACGCGACTCTCATCCAGCTGGCGCCGCTTGTCACCTCCCACGTACAGCCGGACGTCGTGGAAACGGTGACCTGAAACGTCCCGCCCACGAAACCTATCTGCTGCGCGCCGGAGCCGGACACCGCGTACTGGCACGGCGCAGGTTCCTGCTGAATCATCGCCCGCACACCGTTGACGACGATCGCCGCCTGGCGAGTCGACGCAGCGGGGTTCGGTCCGACGTCCACGCGCAGGGTCCCGCTGCCCTGGCCGGAGGCCGGATCGATGCGCGCAATCCAGTTCGCGTCGGCCGAAGCGGTCCACGCACACTCCGGAGTAGTCGTCAGCGTGACCTGCTCACTGCCGCCGGCCGACTCGATCGCGGTCGCAGGGACCGACAACGTGAGTCCGCATCTGACGACCGATGATGGTGATGTCGAGGTCGTCACCTCGGTCGAGCCGCACGCCGAAACCCAGGCGGCACACACAGCGGCGAGTACGGCCTGCATGGGCCGTCGGGAAAGCCGCCGTACTCTTGCCAGTGAAGCCATCAACTGATTCCTACGCGATGTCCCCGGAGAGCGCAGCGGCCTCGGGACCGATTGGCAGTGTTCGTACAGACAGCGCGCCAAGAGTCGCGCGCTGCGAGGTCAGCGATCGTCGTCGATCGGATTTTACGTGATCCGGGCACTTCTGGGGCACTCCGTGCAAGCCCGTCCAATCCCTTCGCTGCGCTTTTTCGACGCGGACGTGCGTTGTCAACCGGACAACGCTGGAACTTAGGTTACGCCCCGGCAGACTGAGGCGGCGCCGACGCGGTCTGCCGTGCGCAGTTCTGTGAATTCCGGTTCAGGGTACCGAGGTTGCGCTGCGCGAGGGCACGTGCACACCCGGCGCGCCAGAGGAATGATTCCTCGGGCGGTGAGCCAGCCGCGCTGGCGGCGTTCGGATGCGGCACGGGTCAGCGAGCGTGTCGTGGGTAGTCGTCCAGTTTCCGCGAAAATCGTACTGAACGCGCAGGACCGGGTCAGGCTGCAGTCTGTCGGGCACAGCGGCCGATTCCGTCCATTCCGGCGGGAACAACTCGAACAGCCGATCACCAGCCTGTTCGAGCAGCAGGTCGCCCTGCACCCCGAACGTGTCGCGGTGAAGACGCGGAACGAGTCGATGACGTACCGGGCCCTCGACGCCGCCGCCACTCGCCTGGCGCGAGCGATTACGCGGCACGCCCGACCGACCGGCGGCGTTGAGTCGGTCGCTCTCCTGTTCGGCCAGACGAGCGCCGCGGTGACCGCGACCCTTGCAGCGCTGAAGGCCCGCAGGCCCTACGTTCCCCTCGAGCCCTCGCATCCCCAGGAGCGCCTCGTCGAAATCCTGAACGACGCCCGGGCGACGCTGCTGGTGACCGACAGCAGGCATCTGCCGCTGGTGAACGCACTTTCCGATAAATGGCCGGTTCTCAATGTCGACGAACTGGATGCGTTCGTCGTGCCCGAAGCACCGATGGTGCTGCACCCGGCAACGGATCTGGCGGCGATCTTCTATACGTCAGGCACGACCGGCAAGCCGAAGGGGGTCATGCAGGATCACCGGAGCATCCTGCACCGGGTGATGATCGACGCTGACGGGTACGGAATCCACCCGGGCGATCGGCTGTCTCTTCTCAGTCCGCCAACGTATTCCGTCTCGTTGCGTAATCTCTTCGGAGCAGTGCTCACGTGGCGCCACGGTGTGTCCGTTCGATTTCGAAGTCGAAGGACTCGGCCGCCTGGCCAGGTGGTTGATCGAGGAGCGGATCACGATCTTCTCGGCGACGCCGACCGTGTTCCGTCACTTCGCAGCGACACTGACCGGAGAGGAGGACTTCGGCGATGTGCGGCTGGTCGACGTCGGCGGCGAAGGGGCGCGCAAGACTGACGTGGAGCTCTACAAGCGTCACTTCTCGCCCGCGTGCATCCTGGCCAACACGCTGGGCTGCAACGAGGCTGGCGTCTATCGCCGCTACTTCATCGATCGGAACACCGTGATCGATGGCGACATCGTGCCGGTCGGCTACGGCGTTGCCGACAAGGAGGTCGTCCTCCTGTCGGATGGCAAGGAGGTGGCGCCGAATGAACTCGGAGAGATAGCCATCCGCAGCCGTTACCTGCCGAGCGGTTATTGGGGCCGGCCTGATCTGACGGACGCGGTGTTCGTGCCGGACCCTGATGGAGGAGGGCAGCGCCTTTACCTGACCGGTGACATGGGGGAGATGCGGCCGGATGGCTGTCTCATCTACCGCGGACGGAAGGATTCACGAGCCAAGATCCGGGGACAGTTTGTCGATCTTGCGGAACTCGAGAACAGCCTGCTCCAGCACGATGGCGTGACAGAGGCGGTCGTCAAAGCGGTGGAGCGATACGGCAATCGTACGCAGCTCGTCGCGTTCGTCGTTGCCTCACCCGAGGCCGCGCTCACGACACGTAAGCTGCGGCGGTTTCTGGCCCGGACGATCCCGGCGTTCATGGTGCCCTCGAAATTCGAGTTCCTGAGCGCTCTGCCGAAATTAACGAACGGTAAGGTCGACCGGCAGGCACTGGTGCTGCCCGATGAGACGAGGGGGGCCGTGCGGCAGATCGAACGCGCCGATGGCCCGCCCTACGTCGCACCGATCGAGACGATCGAACACCAGCTCGTCGAGATCTGGGAGGAACTGCTCCGCGTGCACCCGATCAGCGTGCGCGACAACTTCTTCGATCTGGGCGGCGACTCGCTGATGGCTCTGCAGATGATTGAGGAAGTGGAGTTGCGCTGTGGCGAACCGGTTCCTGCCGCCGCCCTCATTGGCGGGGCCACGCTCGGGGAACTGGCGAAGATGCTGGTCGAGCAGCGTCTCCACGAGCGCACTGCACTGGTGGTCAAGGTGCAGTCCGGCGACTCGTCGTGGCCGTTCTTCTTTCTGCACGGCGACTTCCGCGGGGGCGGATTCTATTGCGTGAATCTCGCTCGTGCCCTCGGAGAGCATCAGCGGTTCTACGTAGTGGCGGCCCACGGCCTCAACGGCGATGCTGTGCCGCCAACGATCGAGGCCATGGCCGCCGCGTATGTCGAGATGATTCAGGCGGCGGAGCCTCAAGGTCCATATCTGCTTGGCGGTCTCTGCCATGCCGGCCTGATCGCGTTCGAGATCGCTCGCCAGCTTGAACGCAAGGGGCACAAAGTCGGTCTGGTCGCGATGATCGGACCGCCGGCGTGGAATCCGCCTCACTGGCGGTGGATCAAGGACACGGTTGCGGCCATCGTCGGCGTCTGCGGCGGTCACCACGACCGCGCCACCGACCTCTTTCTGGCGATGCGAACGCAACGGGTGCGCCTGCGGCAGTTCGCCGAATATTCAGTGACCTGGTTGAAAGAGACGGCGCGCATGTCGCTGCACGAGCGAATCGCGACCGCCACGCGGTTGACGAATCGTCTGGTGTCCGGCGTGCTGGTCAGCGAAAAGCCCTGGGTGGCGGATCCGCTGCAGCCGCCGCCGACCGATGACGATGTCATGCTGACGTATCGCCGCGCCGTGGCCAGCTACGTTCGCCGATCGTATTCGGGTCGGGTGGCACTGTTCTGGCCGGACGAAGTGCCCATCAACACCCTGGGCCGCTCTCCGCTGCAGTGGGAAAGCGCACCCGATCCCAGTCTTGGGTGGAGAACGGTCGTCGCCGACCTCGAGATCCATCAACTGCCCGGCGACTACACGACCTCCATCACCAGGCACGTACACATCCTGGCGAACCGGCTGAAGACGTCTGTGAAGCGTGCACGAGCGCAACAGGGCAACGCCGCAGCCCCTCACCGCGACGCCGATGCCGGGTTATTGTCCCGATTGTTCCTGCCTAGTCGCGTCCGCTGAACGCCAGATCTGTCGACAGAACTTCGCACGATCCGGTGAACACGGATGGCCCACGGTCCCGGTGCAGGACGTATCCGGTGCCGTAGAAATCGCTCTGGATCACGGAAAAAGCGACCGCGTCACCCACCCAGTCGGACACCTCGTTCGGATGCACGCCGACGAAGACGCTGACCAGGAAGTCCCCCGGGTTGAGCGGCAGTCTCGGAATGCAGAACCGCAGCTTGCCGCTGGCAGGGATCTGGTACGGCGGCCGAGAGCACATGTAGGTGTTCAGCGAGCCGACGCGGAACCCTTCGCGCGTGCGGATATTGAAACCACCGCCGGCCAGTCGCGTCTGGTCCGGATTCGAGTACTCGATCTCCAGAAACCAATCGTCGCCGGTACTGAAGGTGTCGCGGTCCTGCCCTGAAGCATCCGTCAGCCTGGCCGCGACGATCGTCGGAGTCATCCCCGGTTCCCGTTCCGGATGCTGCCGAAGGTCTCCGGAACTCCTGGTCGTGGCATCGTCGAGATATGTGGCAATGGCGCGGGAGGTCTCGCCGACGAACTTGACCCTGCCGCGTTCGAGCAGCATGGCGCGATCGGCCAGCATCGAGATGTATCCCATCTGATGGGTGACCAGCAGGACCGTGCGTCCGCCGCGGGCGACGTCCCCCATCTTCCTGATGCATTTGTTCTGAAACGCCGCGTCTCCCACCGCCAGTGCTTCGTCGATGATCAGGATCTCCGGTTCCAGGTGGGCCGCAACGGCGAATCCCAGGCGCACCACCATGCCGCTCGAGTAACGCTTGACCGGCGTGTCGATGAATGTTTCGACGCCGGAGAAGTCGACGATCTCGTCGAACTTGCGGGCGATCTCGACCTTCGTCATCCCGAGAATGGTGCCGTTCAGGTAAATGTTTTCCCGTCCTGTCAGCTCGGGATGAAAACCGGTGCCGACTTCGAGGAGCGAAGCCACCCGACCGTGCAAATCCGCCATGCCTTCGGTCGGCTCCGTGATGCGCGAGAGGATCTTGAGGAGCGTGCTCTTGCCGGCGCCGTTGCGGCCGATCACGCCAAGGATCTCTCCGTGCCTGACCTCGAAGCTCGCGTCTTTGAGAGCCCACACGTGTCCGTTCGGCTCGTCGGCGGTTTCTTCGTGCGACGAGGCGACGCCGGCGCCAGAGTGACGTCGCGGCATCCATGATCTGGTCGCGAAGCGTGTCGTGATGCCGGCGTCTGACCGCGATCTGGTAGCGCTTGGAGATCCCCTGCGCGCGAATCGCCAGATCACTCATGCGTCACGCCAGGTCGGCAAACGTACGCTCCACCCGCTTGAAGTAGAACGCGCCACCCACCAACACGGCTGCCACCACGATCGTGCTCGCGGCCATGACATCGAGCCGCGGCGCCTCCTTGCCAAGCAGCGCCCAGCGGAATCCCTCGAGGACTCCGGCCATCGGGTTGAGGCTGTAGAACAGACGCCACTTCTCCGGGACCATCGTCACCGGGTAGATCACCGGTGAGGCGAAGAACCAGGATTGAATGACGAACGGCATGACGTGACCGATGTCGCGGTATCTCACGTTCAGCGCCGACAGCCACAGTCCGACCCCGAGCGCCGTGGCCGCGACGAGCAGCAGAAAGACCGGAAGCGTGACCACTCGCCATGTCGGAAACAGACCGAACCAGACCATCATCACCAGCAGGATGCAGAAGGAGATGCTGAAGTCGACGATCCCCGCGGCCACGCCGGAGAGCGGGACGATGAGGCGAGGGAAATAGATCTTCGAGATCAGATGTGCCTCCGCCACGACACTGCCGGCGACGCGGCTGAGCGACGAGGCGAAGTAGTACCAGGGCAGCAGAGCGGCAAACGTGAAGATCGGATACGGCAAGCCGTCGGACGGCATCCCGGCCAGCCGCCCGAAAATCACGCTGAACAGCACCATGGTCACGACCGGCTGCACGACGGCCCACCCGGCGCCGAGGAGTGTCTGTTTGTAGCGGACTTTCAGGTCGCGCCAGACGAATAGGTACAGGAGCTCGCGCCGCGTCCAGATCTCCCGCACCTTGAGCGCTCCCCATCCGCTGGAAGGCGCGATGCGGGTCACGGCCGTCGAAAAAGGCAATTGGAACCTTCGTAGAAAGTTTCGGTCTTTCCGGAAACTTCTTGAGCGTGGTTGCCGTACGCGCGCACGGCCGGCGTTCACGTTGGTACAACTGGCCGACGTCTTCCCAATAGTGCAAACCGGAATCGATCCCGTCAGCTTCGCGCCGCGCCAGCCGAAAGGATTTGGAGTAGCGTAAGGACTCCGTATGGCTCAGCAGCTGATTCTGGTCGTCGATGATGTGGCCGCAACCAGGAATGGGCTGCTGGAACTCCTGCGGCTGAAAGGCTTCGACGCGCGCGGGGCCGAATCTGCAGAAGACGCCCTCCTCTTCCTCGTGGACCAGCCCCGGACACGATTGGTGATTCTGGACCTCAACATGCCGGGAGCCGGCGGTTTGTGGTTCCGCCGGGAGCAGCTTTCGAACCCTGCCGTTGCGCACATTCCGGTTGCCGTATTCACCGGAGGCGAACTCCCTGCAGAGTCGTTTGGTTTCTGCGCCCGCCTGAAGAAGCCCTTCTCGGTCGATGAGCTGCTCCGCATCATCGAAGCGCATTGCGAAGACAACGACCGCATTTCTGCGTAAACCCGGAGTTCGCCTGTCGCCGCACGCGCTCCGGCCACGCGTGACCGATCGATCATCGCTTCGCACGATTTGATAACGTATCCCGTCACTGCTCGAGTGAGGGACCTGATGGCTTCGAGTGCTGCCGACGCGCTTGCGCAAGTGCGAACTGATTTTCGACTGCTGATCGACGGCCAGGCCGTCGAAACAGGTGCATCGACTCTTGACGTCATCAATCCGGCTACCGGGCAGGTGTTCGCCCGCTGTCCGACCGCCGGGCGCGAGGAGCTGAATCGGGCGGTGGCGGCGGCCCGTCAGGCATTTCCCGCGTGGCGGGATTCGACCTACGGTGACCGCGCCGGCCGGATCGCGCGCTTCTGCCAGTCGTTACGGGATCATCAGGAAGAACTCGCCCGCCTGCTCACCCTCGAGCAGGGCAAGCCGCTGCAGCAGGCCCGCGACGAGATCGGTCGCGCCGCGTCCCAGTCCGAGGGCATGACCAGGATCCCGATCGTTCCGCAGCTACTCGAGGACAATGAGCAGCGTCGGATCGAGCTGCAGTGGTTCCCGCTCGGCGTCGCCGGCATCATCACGCCCTGGAACGCTCCAATCAATCTGGCGGCGGGACCACTGACGTCTGCGTGGTATACGGGCAACTGCGTCGTGCTCAAACCGTCGCCGTACACGCCGCTGTGCACGCTCAAACTCGGCGAGCTCGCAGGCGAGCACTTCCCCCCGGGGGTGATCAACGTCCTCGCCGGTGATGACGATCTCGGTCGCTGGATGACGGAGCACCCGGGCATCGACAAGATTGGGTTCACTGGATCCGTAGAAGCCGGCAAGCAGGTGATGGCCGCTGCGGCAGGGACGCTGAAGCGCGTCACGCTCGAACTGGGCGGCAACGACGCCGCCATCGTTCTGGACGATGTCGATCCACGGGCGATTGCGCCGAAGCTGTTCTTCGCGTCGTTCGTGAACAGCGGTCAGGTGTGCATGGCGATCAAGCGCATCTACGCCCACGAACGGGTCTACGACGCGGTTTGCGAAGCGCTCGCCGACGAGGCACGCAAGGCGAAGGTTGGCAGCGGCCTCGAGGCGGACACGCAGCTGGGACCGATCCAGAACAAGGCGCAGTACGATCGCGTCGTCGGCATCCTCGAGGAGACGAAGCGCAGCGGCGCGAGAATTCTCGCCGGCGGTGACGTGCCTGGTGGCGACGGCTACTTCCTCGCTCCGACCGTGGTTGCCGACGTGGACGAGGACAGCCGGCTGGTGCGCGAGGAACAGTTCGGCCCGATCGTCCCGGTGCTCAAGTTCACCGACGAAGACGACGCCATCCGGCGGGCAAACGACACGCGGTACGGGTTGAGCGGGTCGGTGTGGAGCAGCGATCCCGATCGCGCGGCGCGGCTGGCGTCGCGGCTCGAGGTGGGAACGGCCTGGGTGAATCATCACCGGGCGACATCCGCGACGGTGCCGTTCGGCGGCGCTAAGGAATCGGGAATCGGCCGGGTCTATTCGGAAATGGGTCTCAAGGCGTACCTGGAGCCCCGCGTGGTCAGCGTGTTGAAGAACGCATGACGCCGGGGTTGGATCTCGGCATCGCCGGGCGTAAGGCGATCGTCTGCGCCTCCAGCCGCGGCCTCGGCCGCGCTTGCGCCGAGGCGCTGGCGCGCGCTGGCTGCGAGGTCATCGTCAACGGGCGGCACCAGCAGACAGTGGACGCGACGGTGCAGGACCTCGTCGGGAAAACCGGGGCCTCGATCAGCGGTGTCGTGGCGGACGTCGCCGATCCCCGCGGGCAGGAGCTGTTGCTGGCCGCGTGTCCCGAGCCGGACATTCTGATCAACAACAACGCCGGCCCGCCGCTCGCCGACTTCCGTAGCCTCAGCCGCCAGCAGATGCTCGATGGTGTGGTGGCGAACATGATCGTGGCGATCGAGCTGACGCAGAAAGTGCTCGATCCAATGGTGCGGCGTCGATTCGGTCGTATCGTCAACATCACGTCCGGCACCGTGAAGATGCCGCTCGCCGGACTCGATCTCTCGTCCGGGGCGCGCGCCGGGCTGACCGCCTTTCTGGCGGGCATTGCCCGCACCGTCGCCGCAAACAACGTGACGATCAATTTCATCCTGCCTGGCGCGTTCGATACCGACCGCCTGCGCTCGAGCCTCGAGGCGACCGCGAAGAAGCAGCAACTCGACTACGACGCGGTGGCCGCGCAGCGTCAGGGCACGATTCCAGCGAGGCGCTTCGGGGACCCACAGGAAATCGGCGCGTTATGCGCGTTCCTGTCTTCGGCTCACGCCGGGTTCATGACCGGCCAGAGCCTGCTGATCGACGGCGGCGCCTATCCGGGGACGTTCTAGAAAGTTGTGATTTTCGATTTGTGATTTGCGATTGGTGCGGAGACGGCCGGGGGCTCGGGGCCGAGGTAAATTGCAATCACAAATCGCAAATCACCATTCACAAATCCCAAATGGCGAAGCGTAAAATCCTCTGATGAGCATCGGGGGGTGGCTGTTTGCGGCCGTCTACGATCGCTTGACCGCTGCCGCGGAAGCAGCGGGTCTGTCGAAGCGCCGTGAGGCGCTGCTTGCCGCGGCCAACGGACGCGTCCTCGAGATTGGCGCCGGGACCGGCGCGAACCTGGCGTTCTATCCGGACGCCGTGCAGACGTTGACCCTTGCGGAGCCGGAAGCGCCGATGGCCAGGCGCCTGGCTCGGCGCGTCGCGAGCCAGACACGCATCGTCAACATCGTTGAGGCGCCTGCAGAGCATCTGCCGTTTCCCGATGGCAGCTTCGACACTATCGTCGTCACGCTGGTGCTGTGCACCGTCTCAAACCCGGCTCGCGCCCTTGCGGAAATTCGACGCGTCCTCGCACCCGGCGGGCGACTGCTGTTTCTCGAACACGTCCGTTCGGACGATTCCCGGATCGCGCGCTGGCAGGATCGATTGAACGGCTTGAATCAAATCGTCGCGCATGGTTGCCACTGTAACCGGGCGACGCTCGACACGATCCAGGCGGCCGGCTTCACAATCCTCGAGATCACACGGGGCGAGTTTCCGAAGGCACCGCCGTTCGTCCGACCGCTGGTCGCTGGCGCCGCAACCGTATCAGTGACGCCGCACTGACGCACGCGCTGTAATCGCGCGCCGGGCACGAGGCCCGGCGCAAGTACAGGATCCGACTTAAGGTACCGGCACGATCGAGAGATTGGCGGGAACGATCTGCGGCTGATAGGCAAAGACCTCAGGCGTCGAGGCGTCGACGAGCACCTTCACCCACTGGACATCGGTGCTCTCTCCCTCGGCATGATCGCCGAAAGTCTCCAGTCGCGTGAAGTTCGGCAGGCGGATGAGTCCGGACCGATCCATCATCGGCTTGTCGATGCGGAAGTAGTGCGAGTCGCCGTGCACGTAGGTGACCGGCTTCCCGAAGGCAATCACCTGCCTGCGCAGGGAGACGAGAAACTCCTGAAAGCCATCGAAGCTGGCGGCGGCAGGGCTCGACGATGGACCGGAGGTCTGGGCGAGTGTCGCCGGATCGCGGAGTGGCGCGTCGAATTCGAATTTACTGAAGCCGGGATCGCCTTGCGAGATGAACATGATCGCCGCCACCTGCGGATGGCCCGCTTCCTTGAACGTCTCCTCCATCCACGCGATATTGGCGGCATTTCGGGCGGTGTACTCGGCCGCGTTGAAACCGTCGCCACACAGGTTGTTGCAACTTCCTTGAATGTTCAGCGTCGCGTATACGACGCCGCCGACGGTCCAGCGGCGATTCTCGACGCAAGCCTCCGAAATTGGGCTTGTATTGGAACCGCCCAGACAGAGGGGCTCCTTTTGCACCTGCTGTTGAACAGGATGCCGACCGAATGAGCGGTCGTCGGCGAACAGGAAGGCGCGCTCATAGGAGAGGCGCTCGAGTGAATCGAAACCGCCGTTGTTCGGCCGGTCGCAGTCCGTCCAATCATTGTCGCCCGGCGTGAACATCGCCGGCGCCTTCAGCAGGTTGAAGTTGGCGAGTGCTTTGACATACAGCTCGTTGCTGCACGTTGGCGCGCCGTTGCCTTGCTTGAGATCGCCATCATGGACCGTGAACGCCAACTCCTGCTTGTTCATGTCCTTGATGAGATTCGCCACGCCCGTCTCCTGCGCAACCGAGTAGGGCACATCGCCCCACAAGCCGATCGCGTACGAGCCGCGCTCGTCGTCATCATGTCTGTCTCTCCGATCGGACGCTACCAGAGGCACGAATGAAATCATGAGGATTGCGGCGAACACTACCCCCAGTGTCCGTCCCGCATAACTCCGTCCTGTGCCGGATGTCCCCCGTGTCCCCGTCCATTTACTCATCATCGTGTTTGGCCTCCAGCCCTCCTGAAAGCGCGACTGCGCTCTGGGCTAGGAGACATGCAAGCAGGCGTTGATGACGTTGGTGCAACGCTTCGACAACGAACACGTAAACGGCCAGAGGATTTGTTCGATCTCGACCTCGGCACGAAGAGACAATCGCACGGAGTTGCTCGGCCCGCCGTCCGCGGCTAGACTCCACACCCGATGACGGCTCCCGCGCTGCCGCTCGAAATGTGGCTTCGCCCGGTGGTGGAATCCTCGCCCGACGGCATCCTCGTCGTGGTGAATTCCGTGATCCGCTACGCCAATCCGGCAGTGGCACAGGCGTCGGGCGCGGCCGACCCCGTCTTCCTTGTCGGTCGGCCGGTGATGACGCTCTTCGACCGCGACAGTCACGCGCAGATCCTCGAACGGATCGACCGGGCGGTTCGCGGCGAGAAGCCGGCGGCGGATGTGCTCGCGGTTGTTCACTTGAACTCCGCATCCTTCGACTACGAGGTACGCGTATCGCGGCTCGACGACGGCGATGGTCCGGCAGTCGCGATAATCCTGCACGACGTCACTGAGCGTCGTCAGGTCGAGCAGCATCTTCGTGCGAGCGAAGAACGGCTCCGCCTCGCGTTTGCGGGTGCACGCGAGGGCGTGTGGGACTGGGACCTCGAGACCGGTCACGTCGTCTATTCGCATCGCTGGAAGGAGATGCTTGGGTTCGATGACGACGAGCTTGCGCCAACGGTCAAGGCGTGGGAGGCGCTGCTTCACCCTGCAGACCGTCCTCGTGCCGCCGACCTTCACGACGCGGTCCAGCAGGGGCAGGAGCAGTACGAGGCTGAGTTCCGGCTCCGCCACAAGAACGGGCATTACGTCACCGTACTCACGCGTGGACTGCCAATCCGTCGCGAGCCCGGCGGAGCGGTGGTGCGGATTGTCGGGACGCACCTCGATATCACGGAGCAGAAGCGGACGGAACAGGCACTGCGGGAGAGCGAGGAGCGGCTGCAGCTGGCGTTCGCCGGCGCGCAGGAGGGTATGTGGGACTGGGACCTCGAGAGCAACGCCGTCGTCTACTCGTCGCGGTGGAAGCAGATGCTTGGTTACGAAGACGATGAAATCGAGCCGCATATCAGCGCGTGGGAGCGGCTGGTTCATCCCGACGACCGGAAAGCGGCGGATGAAGCCAGCGACAGCGTTGCGCGGGGGCAGTCGACATACGAGGCCGAGTTCCGGCTGCGCCACAAGGACGGACATTACGTCCACGTGCTGTCACGCGGGTTCCCCGTCCGCCGGGACGCGGGCGGCCCCGTCGTCCGGATCGTCGGCACGCATTTCGACCTGACGGCACGCCGCGAGCGAGAGCGGGAGCGCGCGCGCACGGAGCTCCTGGGGCGCCTGGTGTTCGTGCAGGAGGACGAGCGACGCCGCATCGCACGCGACATGCACGACCAGTTCGGCGAGCACCTGACCGCATTGAGCCTGGAGATTGGCCGCCTGAAAGAGACGTGCGGGAGAGACAGCGACCTCCTGGAACACACCCGCACGCTGGAAAGCATCGCCGAGCGACTCGATCACGACGTGGAGCAGCTGGTCTGGCAGCTGCGGCCGACAGCACTTGACGACCTCGGCCTCCGCGCGGCTCTGACCAACTACATACAGTCGTGGGCCTCGCGCCACAATGTTGCCGCGGAACTGCACACTTCCGGGCTGCTCGACGATCGGCTGCCCTCCGAGCTGGAAACGGCGCTGTACCGTATCGCGCAGGAGGCGCTGAACAACGTGGCCAAGCACGCCTGCGCTCGCCGCGTCGAAGTGATCCTCGAGCGGCGTCCCGACTGTGTCCTGCTCATCGTCGAGGACGATGGCGTCGGCTTCGACTCCTCACAGCCAGCTGCCGGAGGCCATGGCTTCGGGCTGGTCGGCATGCGGGAACGCGCATCGCTCGTCGGCGCCAGCCTCGACGTCGAGACCACGCCTGGTCACGGCACGACCATCCTGGTACGCATGGCATTGGCTGTGCCCGACCCGCAGTGCAGCGGCGATGTCTGAGACGTCCTCACGCGGCCACCGCATACGTGTGCTGCTCGCCGATGATCACGCCACCGTGCGCTACGGGCTGAAGCTGCTCATCGACGCCGAGCCCGACATGACTGTGGTTGCCGAGGCGGGCGACGGGGAGGAAGCAATCCGCAAGACGCTGGAGATGAAGCCGGATATCGTCGTAATGGACATCTCGATGCCAGGGGTGAACGGGCTTGCCGCCACGCGTACGCTGAAGCAGATCCAGCCGTCAGTGCTGGTCATCACATTGACACGGCACACCGAGGACGCCTACCTGCAGGAGTTGCTGCGCGCAGGAGCATCCGGCTTTGTTCTGAAACGCAGCGCCCCGGCGGAACTGCTGCATGCGATCCGCGGCGTGGCATCGGGCGGCCAGTACCTGGATTCCACGCTGACGTCCCGGGTGACCGCGGGATTCATCTCGCGCGCGGGTGGCGGTGCGGGCAAACACGTGGCGACCCTGACCGATCGCGAGACGCAGGTCCTGCGGCTGATCGCCGCCGGCTATGGCAACAAGGAGATCGGCGCTCAACTCACATTGAGTGTCAAGACCGTGGATGCGCACAAGACAAACGCCATGCGCAAACTGGATCTCCGGGGCCGCATCGACATTGTCAAGTACGCCGTGCTGCAGGGATGGCTGGATCAGAGCTAGCCCCGCACGCGGCCTAGGGAAATTTCCCTAGGCTCGATACGGCGTCTTCCGGATACCGCTCGCGCTCCGTCCCGCATAAAGTCCGGCCGGTGATCAAGGGGGCGGAGTCCGTGGCTTATCCATCCCGGCCGATGTCGCTGGAAACGTCGATCCTCGCCGAGCATTCCGGTGCCGCGGAGACGACCGACTGGGCGTCAGTTGAAGCGGATCTCGATCTGGTCCGGCATACCAGGGCCAACCTGCTGGTGATCGGTCCCGACCGTCTGATGCCGGACGTCATTCGCGCGGTGGTCGGGCCGACGCCCGCGATCATCGTCAACCCTGCCGAATGGGAGCGGCTGGCCCTCTCTCATCTGTGGCTGTGGTCCGGCACGCTCGTATTTCGTGACATCGATGCGCTCGATGCCGAAGGTCAGACGGTTCTGTCCGCCTGGCTGGAACGCGGGAGCCCGGAGCGACAGATCGTCAGCATGGCGGGGAAGCCGCTCATGCCGCTGGTCGCCGCCGGGGCGTTCGACCAACGCTTGTATTACCGTCTCAACACGGTCTTCATCAGCCTGGGGCACGCGCCCTGCGCGCTCGCCCCGGTCCGGGGGTAAGTCCACAACCTCGAAGCTTTGACCTTAGATCGCGTTCAAGCTCTCTCGCTAGCTCGTCCGCTTTCTCTTCCCACTTCGCACGGTCTACGCCGTTTGCCACCAGCCATCCCGACATCGCGGGAACCCAGGCATCGTCAGCGCCACGAGCCAGCCCGACCGAACCGACGGGCTATCGTGGCGTTTCCCTTAACGTCTCTTCGCGCTGCTGCTCGCGGTGGTTGCTCGTTAGCGTGCGTTGCCGGATGCCCCTGAGAAGAAGCCACAAACCAATGAAGAGCTCGAAGAAGAAGATCGGCCCGCCATAGTACCCGACCGTGATCATCTTCGTGAGCTCGGGGAAAACGACAAAGGCGAGAGCACAAAGGCCGATCCAGGCCGAGGCGAGTAGTCCCCACACGGCCAGCGGTTTGGGGATGTATCCAGACCTGAGCCACAGGTAGCAGAACACTGGCGAACCGAAGCCAAAGAGAAGCAAAGCTACGTTATACGCAGCGCCGTGCGCTCCGATGCTCACACGCGCCAGCGCCGCCAATTCATCGGAGTTTACGGTAGTGAGATAGCTCGCCCCGCTGAGAAGACGCAGCACGGAAAAATCGTTGAGCACCGCGACGATGAGGATCGTGGTTTCGATGAGGCGGAAGAACGTGGCGAGCAGAGCCAGTCGCCGATTCACCCGCTCGAGGACGACGTAGAGTGCAGTGACCAGCACGACATCCGTCGCAAAAACCATCAGGTTGCTGGCAATGCCGAGTCGAAATAGCCGTTCGTGGGCAATGATATTCCGGGCTGTCACGATGGCGTTGTCGGAGACGATCCGACCCGACACGTAGAACTCGGCGAAGACCGCCGGCGCCAGTGCGAAGAGGTAGCTGAAACCCACTACTCGAGCCCATCGGCGCTGAATCGCATCCGGCTCGGTCGTCATCGTGCCGCCGTACTGATCGCGGAAGCGCGGGCCATCGCGAGTCGCCACTGCTCGACGTTCACGCCTCTAAAAAGCAGCCAGAGCGCCAGCGAGCTTTCTCCGAGCAGGACAATCGGCAGGAGTAGCGGTGCCAGCCGGTCGCCAAGAGCCGGCGACACGAAATTCGTGAACGAAGTGACGAGGAAGGACAACCCTCCGAGCACTAACAGCACTCCGATTGCTCGTGGGATGAAATATGAGCGGGTGATCAAGTAGCCGACGGAGAGTATCTGACATCCAAACCAGACATCCTCACCGCCGAATCGGGGTGCGGTGCCGAGGAGGATGTTCGCCGCGCCCTGGAGCTGGCTGGCAACCGGCTCGGTTGCGCGTCGCGACTCTTCGAGCAGTGACAGGGCGGTGAGCAGGTTGAAGTGGCCGGCTCCGCCGCTCAGGAGGCCGGCAAGACCGCAAAACGCGCCGAAAAGGGCGACGCTCTTGTTGACCGGCTTGAGCAGCTCGTAGAGCAGCACTGTACCGCCCAAGTAGCAGATCTTGCCGAAGAAAAGGAGGACGAAGGCCAGACGAATCTTTGACGCCGACGAGAGAGCATTCGCGGCCATCGTTCCCGGGTCGCCGGGCACGTCAAGGGAGATCCCGCCGATGAGGGCTCCGATGCTCACAAGGATGACGGTCAGCCACAACGCGCCGGCCATGCGGGCGCCGAAGAGTGGCGATGCTTCGGTGGATGTGTCCGACGCCATGACAGGTGCCCTCTTCTCATTGGAGCGCCCCCGGGTTTAACAAGGCCCCGCTGAATGTGCGACGTGAAACTAACAAATTCAACGGTGCACGTCGGTCGTGTTTTGAACAGGCTGGTAAACCGGGCCACCGGTGCCACGCGTAAACAAAACGCCGGCCTGGCAACGCTTCATAGAAGTTTCGACTTGTACTGAGCCCGATGACTTGGTACCGTCGGGCATGTCCTATGACCTGATCGACGACGCGATTTGGGAGCGGCTGGCGCCCCTGCTTCCGGCGCAACGGCGCCGCCGCGGGCACCGGCACGGTCGCACGAAAAAGGCGATTCACGACCGTGCCATTTGGCGGGCATCCGATTCGTGGCATGTCTCCGTCCGAAAACTGCTCGAGCCTGCATGACACCAGTCGGGTCCTGATGCGCATCCGTTGCTGCTGTCGCGGCATTATCTGCTGTCACTCACATTCGCTTCTTTGTTCTTGACACGTCCGCGTAAGCGGCGCACATTTGGGGCCTCTCCGGGTCCAGCAATTACAAGTTCCTTTTGACGACTGTGTGTAAGCGGTGGCCCTACGCCCACCACTTAGACGCCCAACGTTCGTGTGCCGTCGCGGCGGCAGACGCATGAATCGGGGAAAAACAACGATGAGAACACCGATGCCCACGCTGTGGCGGGCGCTTGCCGCAGTCATCCTGGTCTGCAGTCCGTCCACTGCGCAGGCGCAGTGGCTTCCACTCCGCAACGCACCACCAGCGTTTCTCGACACCTGCAACCTGCTGACTGACGGGACCGTTCTCTGCCACGGCTACAACAGCAACCAGTGGCATCGGCTATCGCCAGACATCAACGGAAGCTATGCTAACGGCACGTGGTCCAGGGTGGCCGACATGCCGGACGGCTTCGACGCGGCGTTTGGTTGCACCCCCTGCAGATACGCGCCTCTCTATTTCGCTTCGGCGGTGCTTCCCGATGGTCGGTTGGTCGTCATTGGGGGTGAAGACATTTCGTTACGGGCCGTCTGGACCAATATCGGTTTCATCTATGACCCGCTCAGCAATTCGTGGTCATCGCAACTGATCGAAGCATTTGGTTCCGGTCGCATCGGAGACGCGATGGGGACCGTGCTGGCAGATGGGCGCTTCGTCTTGTCGGACATCGGGAGCGGCAATATCGAAGTATTGAACCCGTCGACGCTCCGGTTCACGCCGCTGAATCCGCCGGGTAAGCGGGATCAGAACAACGAGGAGGGCTGGAACATCCTTCCCGATGGAACGGTTTTCACCGTTGACGCGAACCGGCCGCGGTCGTTCGAATCGTACGATCCCCTGACCAATTCATGGGGCCGCGGCGGAACGACGCCAGTGAATCTCGCCGACTGCTGCGGCTCGGCAGACGGTGTTGGTAATTCGCACGAGGTCGGTCCTGGTGTACTTCGCCCGGACGGCACGTTGATTTATTTCTCCGCCAATTCCACTGGGCAGAATGCGGTGTACGACACCGCAACGGGGACGTGGACCCACACGCCGGCGATGGACTTTCCCCTCGTACCCTTTCAGACCTATCACTATGCCGTGGCGGACGGACCGGCGTCGCTGCTGCCGAATGGCAATGTTCTGGTGATGGCAAGTCCGGTGACGAACAGCAGCCCGTTCAACGCGCCGAGCCATTTCTACGAGTTCGACGGAACACAACTCGTCCCGGTGGCCGATACACCCAACGCCGCCGCATTTAAAGCGTATCAGGGCCGAATGCTGCTGCTGCCGTCGGGTGAGGTACTGCTGACCGCGTTCAATCAGAGCACCGTTCAGGATGTGCTGCTGTACTCCAATGGCGGCGCACCTCGCGACGCCTGGAGGCCGGCGATCACCTCCGCTCCAGTCACCGTTCTGCCCGGCACCACATATTCGGTCTCGGGGACTCTGTTCAACGGCTTTTCCGAGGGCGCGTCGTATGGAGACGATGCCCAGTCGTCGACGAACTATCCGCTGGTCCGCATCACGAACCACCGCACAGGACACATTGTCTATGGACGAACGCACGACCATTCCCGCATGGGCGTGTCGCGCGTCGGCAGTACGGAAATCGTGACGACTTCATTCGAGATGCCGGCCGGCGCCGAGCCCGGGACGAGCGACTTGTCAGTGGTGGTCAATGGCATCGCCTCGGCGCCAAGAGTGATCAACCGATCTCAACTCGTCGACGTTCAGGAGAATGTCTCCTTCGAGGTGGACGCGGCGTCGATGCGGACCAGTTCCAATATCGACGGCTGTCCTCAGGGGTTTACGGGCACGTTCAACTTCGAGGCGCGGCTGTCGAACACGGGACGAGTGCCGCTGGACGCGGTCGTTGCCCGCGTCGCGCAGTTGAGCAACGGCAACCTCCTGCTGAATGCCGACGCCGGCCCGTCCGGGGTCGGTGGTCGTTTGACCATCCCGCGAATCGGCGCGTATGCGGATGGCGTGCTCAGCCCCGCCGAGTCGCTCGACGTATCGTTCTCCCTGTGCTTGCAGGACACGCAGCCGTTCGACTTCTTCGTCGATGTGCTCGCGACCATTCCTTAGTCGCGTCCATCATTCACCGCGCCGAAACAGTCGTCACCGACTGAGCTCACCTGATGCCGCGGAAGCGCCAAGAACGGCGCTTCCGCCTTCCGGTCACGAAACTTGAATCGTCGGGGTCGGTTATATCGATGTCACGGCAGGCGGTGCACGCTCCGGCCACGTCGGTCCCGACGCCCGCCTCCGGCATGCCTCACGCCATCTTTTCATACTCCGCCTTGGCCTCCGCGAGGATTGTGATGTCCACGTCGGCGTCTTTCCATAGAGCAAGGAAGTCCCGGTAGGCGGTCCTCGCCTTGGCCAGATCTCCGGACCGCGCGAGCGCTCGGCCCAGTTGCAGGTGCGCGAGTGCGCCGATGGGATCCGCGCCGACGATGCCGCGGTGATCGAGGATCTTCTGAAATTCGACGGCCGCCTCCCGATACCGCTGCGCTGCCAACCACGCCTCGCCGCGTACCCAGGCCGAGTGCAGACCGCCGAGATAGAAATGAGCGAAGTTGAGACCGTTCACGGCCAGCTCATACGGCAGCGTGATGTGCAGCCACTCGACACTCCGGCCAGGCAGCCCTGCTTCCAATGCCGACAATGCGCGCAGAACGGGTACGTACGTGAACTTGGCAAACGTATCGTCAGGAAAGCGGCGCTCCAGATTATCGGCCAGTGGTTGTGAGCGAGACGCGTTGCCCGCAAGGGCCATCGCAAGGGCGCAGGCATATATGACATCACGACCGTTCGACGTCGCCAGGACCGCTGTGGCACCTGTTGTCGCGTCAGCGGCATTCCCTAACAAGGCTTCCCACACCGCGCGTGCGGCCTGGTAGCTCGCGGCCGCTTCGCCATCGCCATCTTGCTGCGCTCGGTCGACGGCGCGGGCCGACGACCACCGGGCTTCCCGCAAGCGGCCGGCGCGCGCCAGACCCAGCGCCTCCGCGTGAGCCATCCAGTGTTCCGCCCTGGGCTTACCTCGGGCGAGGTCTACGGCGTGGCCCATTCGGTCATGGTCGTCTTGCAACAGCGCGATGTTGTATTGCATGACCAGGAAATCCGGCATCTCCAGCTTGCGGTCAGAGGCGCGTTGCAGTGTGCTCTCTGCGTCTTGAAACCGGTCCGTGAAGAAATAGCTGTACGCAAGACCGGAATACGCAAGTGTCAAGTCCGGATCCGCCGCGATCCCTTTCTGGCTCGCCTCAATCGCGCGTTCAAACCGCCCTGTCCCGTGAGTGGAAAGCCCCCCCAATAAATCCTGCGGCTTGGGATCGCGATTCCCGCGAGGATAGGTCTGAAGCCACAACTCCAGGGTGTGGTACGCCTTTTCCAGATTTCCCGTCACCTGGCGGTCATAGGCGAAGTCGATGAAGAATCTCTCCCGATCACTGACGCTATCGCGCAACTGCCAGGCGTTTGTCGTGTTCTCGGCCGACAGCACTGATTCTCCGACGGCGCTGTACGACAGCCCCAAAATCGCGTACACCATCGCGAATTTGGGATCAATCTCGACCGCGCGCCGGTAAAACGGAATGGCCGCCGCATTGCCAGAGGATAGAGCGGCCTTGATGCCAGTGCTGTAGGCCTTCAGGGCTTCGAGTGATGGCGTCGTCGCCTCAGCAAGCGGCGTCGAATGCAGCGCCACGGTCGTTCGTGATTCACCCAGGCGAGTTCTGAGTCTCCGGGCGATCTCGCTCAGGGAGTTCAACACATCTTCGATCCTCGCCGCCTGGATCTGCTGCTGGTCGAGTGTGTTGCCGGTACGGCCGTCCTTGGCGCGCAAGCCCAGCACATATTGGCTGCCGAGCCTGGTGATCGAGCCTTCCACCACTATGGCACTGCCCGTCCGCTCGCAGATGTGCTGAGCCACATCCGATGTCAGGCGCGCCTCCTTCGGTTGCCCCATCAGTGCTAGCTGCTGCTGCACCTGCCGGTCCGAAATCAGGCTGAGGAACGGTGACTGCTGCAGCTCCACGGAGAGTCCGAGGTGCAGCGTGTCGTCAAACACTGGATCGCCGGTCTTGTTGTCGAAGGTCGCCAGCACAATCGTGTCCTGATCGGTGAGTAGAGGCGCATGGTGAGAATCGAAGTCGCGATTAACGGCGCGCGCTCGGGCCGATTCCCCATCCCGTTTCAGGCGCTGGAGGTCCGTGCGAATGTCAGACGCGTGCTGGTACCTCAGCTGCCGGTCTTTCTCGAGGCACTTGTCGATGATGCGCGCCACATCCACTGTGACCCCGCGATTCACGCGCGCGGGAGGAACTGGCGCGTCATTGAGAATCGACGCAAACAGGCCGGTCGCGTTGTCCCCCGAAAAGGGCAACGTACCAGTCGCCAGTTCGTAGAGCACGACTCCGAGCGAAAACAAGTCCGTTCGTACGTCCAACGGCTCAGCCCGCACTTGCTCCGGCGACATGTACGCCACCGTTCCCAGCACGCTTCCGGCACTTGTCAGGTTGGCGTCGACCATGACGGTTGGTTCCGCAGCGACGCCGACGTCCGCGGCGGGGCTCCCGAGCGACGCGACTTGCGCCAAGCCGAAGTCGAGCACCTTGGCGACACCTCTCCGGGTCAGGAAAATGTTGGCCGACTTGATGTCGCGATGCGTTATGCCTTCGGCGTGCGCCGCCTCGAGCGCCTCGGCGATCTCGGTCCCCAGCCGGACGAACTCGTCGAGGCCGACCGCCCGCTCGGCGATCCGGTCCTTGAGCGTCGTGCCCTCGAGATACTCCATGACGATCCACGCGCGTCCGTCCTGCTCGCCGATGTCATGAATGGTGCAGATGTTCGGATGGTTCAACGCGGATGCCGCCCGCGCCTCGCGATGGAACCGGCGGAGCGCGTTGGCATCCCGCGCGACCGTCTCCGGGAGAACCTTGAGCGCGACGAACCGGCGCAGGCGGACGTCTTCGGCCTTGTACACCACTCCCATCCCGCCCGCTCCCACCCTGCCGACGATCCGATAGTGGGAGATGGTCTGGCCAGTGAGCGAACTGGCGCTCTCTGACGCCTCCTGCGTCACGTCGGCCGCGATCGCCTGCGCGGCTACTTCAATGGCGGGGCGTTCGAGGAAGCTACCAACCTGATCGCGAGCGGTGAGGAGCGAACGGATCTCGCGCTCCAGCGCGTCGTCGCCCACACAGGCCTGACGCAGGAACCTGTCGCGCTGGTTGGGTTGACACGACTGCGTCGCGTTAAGCAGGCGATCGACCTGTTTCCATCGCTCAGCGTCCATCGCCGGTCCCGGCCGCCAGTTCGCGATAGAGCCAGGCCTTGGCGGTACTCCAGTCACGCATCACGGTAGCGGGCGATATCTTGAGGACGTTGGCGGTCTCGTTCACGTCGAGACCGCCGAAGAAGCGCATCTCGACGACTTGCGCCTTACGGGGATCGATCTGCGCCAGCGCGTTCATCGCGTCGTCGAGCGCGACCAGGTCCGCGGCTCGGCCGCCGCCCACGAGCGCGGCCTCGTCGAGCGGGACATGCGGCACGCCGCCACCACGTTTCACATTGTGGCGCCGTGCGTGCTCGACCAGAATGCGCCGCATCAACTGCGCCGACACCGCAAGAAAATGGCCGCGGTTCTGCCACTGCATACGGTCGTAGCCGACGAGGCGCATGTACGCCTCGTTCACCAACGCCGTCGTCTGCAAGCTGTGGCCGGCACGCTCGCCCCTCATGTAGCGGCGCGCCAGTCGATGAAGTTCGGCATACACGATCGGGGTTAGCCGTTCGAGCGCACTGGCGTCGCCGTCGCTCCACGCGCGGAGCAACCCGCACACCTCGTCCTTGCCCCTCCGCCCGGTGACGTTGTCCTGTGCCCTCGGCAAGAGTCGGATTGTACCGCCCCGATGCGAGTTCTCGGTCGCATTCTGCGCCTACGTAGATGAGGGAGGGAATGCGCCACCGGATGCGTCGAATACCTTGCCAGAGGACCTGCCCGGGCAATCGCATTTGTGACCTCTCACGGCACAAACCGGAGGAAAACATGAACAGACTATCCGTTACCCGCACCGTGTTCTTCGTCGCACTGACGTTCAATCTCGGTGTGGCAGGGGCCTACGCACAACCCGGTCGTCCCACAAACGTCCGTATAAGAATGTCGTTTTCGGGAAATGGCGGGCCCAGTCCGGTGAATCTCAATCAGCCCAACACGAGTACGGTCGAAGAGAATGTCGCCGGAGACGGTACGCTCGGCCCGTTCACCTTGCGAAATGTCAGCGCGGCCCAAGGTACTCCGCAGCCGTCCAGCGATTGCACCGGCCTCTTCTTTCCAAGAGTCGCGGGCGCGGGCGTAATTCGCTTCGAGGACGGGAGCTTACTGAAGGTCAATCTGATGCAAGGAGGTGATTGCATCGATCTCGTGCACATGATCGGCCACTGTACTTTGAGCTTTGAAGTCAACGGTGGAACCGGCCGCTTCCAGAAAGCGAAGGGCGACCTGACGCTGACCGAGACGGCGAAGCCCCTCTTGACCGATGCCGCGGGCAACCCGGTCTTCTTTACAGAAGTCGGGCAGATTACGGGAACGGTGTCCGGAGTTACCGACGACGATGGGTGGGACGACCGGCGATAGAAAAGCCCGCAGTCGCCCGCGTGGTTGACAGGGCTTGCACGCCGCTAAGCGTTGAGCAACCGGGGCGCCCGTAGCCCAGTCGCCCTGGCTGCTCCTGCACTGGTGGGCCTCTGTCTTACGACGGACGGGCCGGTTCTGGTGTCGTCCTGGCCGCTGTTGGCGGAGGTGTCATATGCGCCGCAGCAGGAATGGCTCCGGCCGGTGACCCGAATGGCTCAGGAAAGGACGCCATCAGTCTACGTGGCTTAGTGACTGCCGCGAGCTCACGAACGCCGTTCAAGCGACGGCGTTCTTTCGCCTTCCGCCGGCGCGCGCGGTGGAAGTGGGCATCCGGGTCGAGAGTAAGTCAATAGCGGCCGAACGGGTCACCAGTGATGCTGCCCGTGCGGAAGCAACTTGTCGCCGTGGCGCTTCGCCGGCTGTGACAGTCGCGAGCGTGCGGACTCCCGGTCCCGTGCGCGAGACGCGAGTTCGCGCGCCGACCCCACGATCGCAGCGACCGTTGCGCCGACCACCGCGATCCCCGCGATCCACTCCGGGTAGCGCATCCGGCTCCGTCCAGGTAACCGGTCGTCACGCACCGGTGGCACACGGTCGCCGATGTGACTCGCCGCGACGGTAACATCCGGTTCTGCCAGCTCACCGGGCTCCGGAATACCGTTGTAACCGCGAGGCCGCTCGGCCACAGTCGCGTGCTGCCCGTTCTCGTCAGCCTTCATGGTTGCCTCCGTTGAGCGCAATGTCTTCTTCTCACCGATCACCCCGGACACTGTGCAATGCCCATGCTCACCGGTGGTGAGATGCCGATGCGCTTTGGAGGTGACCTCCGGTGATTGTCGTGACCAATTGACTCGCACACGAGATGGGTCACGTCGCGTTCAATGTGCTCAGCAGCCGTGCCCTCCACTCGCTGAGACGCCACAGATAGCGCGGCTGGTCGCCGGCGCGGCGACTGACGCGTCGGGATTCCTCGGCATGCCGTTACCCACGAGGCTGGATGTTGCCACCTCCCTCGAAGACTTCCCCACGTGTCAGCCGAGAAATGTTGTGCCGTGTCGTGCACTGATGGGGTGAGCGCCGCTTTTGCACTGCCGCCGATGCATGCGGGAGAACGACACTGTTGCGCCCGACCATGTGACATCGGTTCGCGCCCTGGCAAACGCGTGGGCTCCTCTCGCGACCAGCACGCGAACACCAGACCGACTCGCGTCGCCGTGGCTGCTCCTGCTGCGACGACGACGCCCTCCCATCTCGGCGCCTGCCGAAACCCGCGACATCATTGGCGACGGTGTCGCGCTCGCGCAGTACGTGTTGGTCGCATGTGCCGTCTTTGCGCTGTCAGGATGCGGCTCGAGTTCCGTCGAGTTCCTCTCGGCTCCCACCGCCGCACGGTGTGGCCTCACCACGACGGTACCAGCAGTCGCGTTTCCGCCTTCCGGCGGCTCCGGCAGCGTGGCGGTGACCGCGAATCGAGACTGCACGTGGAATGTGAACTCGGACGCGACGTGGCTCGTTCCGGATCAACCGGCGGGTCAAGGGGAGGCCGTGATCACGTTCACGGTAGCCGCCAATACCGCTGTTGCGGGGAGACGGGGAGCGTTGGTGATCGACGGCCTTCGCGTGGAAGTCGCGCAAGACGGGGTGCCCTGCCAGTTCGCCGTTGACACAGCCAGCGTGGAATTCGGCGCTGAGGGAGGCACGGCGCGCATCGCGGTTACCACGATGCCAGGCTGCGCGTGGACCGCGACGACGAGCGGGACCTGGATCAGACTCACACAGAATGCGGAGCAGGTGGAACTGGCTGTTCTGGCGAACACGGGGCCACGGCGGGTGGCAACCGTGACCGTCGCGGGTCACGTCGTGGCGGTCGTACAGGAAGAGGCCACACCGGGCCCAGCACCGGCGCCGGCCCCATCTCCCGCGCCTGCACCCACTCCCATTCCGTCCCCCGCACCGAATCCCGAGCCGGTCCCCACGCCGACTCCCACGCCGACTCCACCGCCTCTGCCTGTCCCTGTGCCCATCGCGGAGACTGTCGAGGTACAAGGCCGAGTAGACACCGTAACCGGAGTATGCCCGGCGATCATCTTCACCGTCGCGGCAAAGACCGTCGTCACGACGCCATCGACCGAATATCGGCGGGGTAACTGTTCACATGTCCGGCCCGGCGCGGAGGTGTTTGTCGTCGGTCAGGCAATCGGCGCGATCGACGCCACTCGAATCGACATCCTCCAGAGGGCTGACTAGCCGAGCGACGAGCGCGAGCAGCGCGGACGGTCGGCGCAGTCCCGTCACGGTAAAGTTACGGGCTGATGACTTCGCCGCCAATCGCCGACCGTCTGCCCCGGCGATTGCTGCTCATCGCACTGGTCGCTCTGGCACTGCGCGTCCTGCTGGTCTTCTCAGGCGGTCAGTTCTACTGGCCCGACGAAAACCGCTACGGCCAGGCCGGCGAGATGCTGGAGGAACTCTCGCACGCCCAAATACGGCGGGTGGCACTCCGCCTGAGCGGTGGGGACCATCCGCTGTTCAACGTGTTCGCGCTGGTCCCGGCATTCGTGCAGAGGCACTTCGGCCCGAGTCCGCGCATCCCAGGCGTCTATTTCGCGACGTATTCGGCCGGCAGTATTCTGCTCATCGGCCTGATTGCCAGACGCCTCGGCTCTCCTCCAGGAGAAGCGCTGCTCGCATCGGCACTCCTCGCGGCATCGTCATCCTTCTTCTATTTCGCAAGGCACGTCGTTCCCTACGACGTGGCGATGATGCTGAACCTCGCCGCGCTCTACGTCGGGGCGCGACCGGGCGATCGGCTGACCGCGTCAGCCTGGTGCGGCGTGCTCGCCGGCTGCGCGTTTCTGACGTATGCCGGCTACTGGACGTTGAGCGCCGTTGTCGTCCTGACCCACGTCGTGCGCTCCCCGGGCCTGCCACAGGCGATCCGGCGGGGGGTTGTCGTGATCGCCGGCCTGGCCACGCCGGCGGCGGTGGTCATGGCGATCACGCTCCCGTTCGGAGGGAATCTCGTACGCAGTCTCGCGGGCTTCTCCCAGGCCGTGACTCAGGGCGAATTCGCGGAGGGCTGGCGCCTGCCGTGGGAGTACCTGTGGCATGCGGAGCACGGTGTGCTGGTGGTCTGGACGGTCGGGACAGCGTGCGCGCTCGGGCTGATCAGGCGCGTCTCGCCCACATCGAAGGCCGCGCTGATGGGTATCGCCACCGTCTATGGTTTGCTGGTGTTCACGTCAACGGTCCTGCACAAGTTCGTCGTCTACGGCCGCCTCTCGCGGCAGCTCGTGCCGTTTCTGTGCCTTGCCACGGCCGGCGCGCTGTGGTCGCTGCGCGACAGCGTCTCGGTCAGGTTCCGGGTGGCCTTCATCGGCGCCGTAATCGCACTGGTCCTTGTTCAGGCGGCATTCAACATGAGCACGGTGTTCCGCGTGACGTTTCCACGCGAGTTCCTCAGTGAAGCGTTGAGCGATCCCCGGGTGACCTCGCCGGACGACCTGTTCCCCATCAACGTGGGACACATCTACCCGTCCCCGACGACCGTGCAGCTCCCGAATGAGTTCATCGTGCTGCGGCGCACGCCGCATCCGCTGCAGTTCCTCCCGTATCAGTACGAGGGGTATACGCCGGCGGAACGAGCAGTCCTTCGTTCCCGTGACATCAACATGACGCTGCTGTTGGTGCCTCACCGATAACCCAAGGCTCCGGCGGGGTAGACATCAACCAGGGGCGCCGGCCCTTGTGCTCCGCAAGCACTCATCCCCGCGAGCGGTTCACGCGGTACACGCCGCGCGCGTGTCCCGCCGGGCTAGTTCTTGCCGGCGTCGCGGCGGCGATCCTGGCGTCGGTCCTCGGAGTTTTCGGTGCCCGGCCGATCCACCGCCTCGTCGGCCTTGTCGCCTGCGTCCTTGGCCTTATCTTTCGCTTCGTCCTTCTTGTCGTCGGCCTTTTCCTTGGCCTCTTCTTTCTTCTTGTCCTTATCGTCCTGACCAGCCGCACGGGCGATCATCGGGACCGCGGCCAGCGCCAGGGTCGCAGCGAACATGCGTCGAGTGATTGTGGGTTGCATGAAGTTCCTTTCCGAGCCACTAAAACACGTGGACCGAACACAGCAATAGCGGGCGCAGGGTCCGACTCGCGCCGCCTTCGGAGGAGATTCGCAGTGTTCGTCCAGGCGCGGCAGGCGACTATGCCAAAGCGGCACGCAACGGCCGTGCTGGCTTTACCGTATCGAGCAACGAGCTCGCGGGGACGTGAGCGTCGCCGCGTTGACCGCACTAAACAGGTTGCGAGGTGATCAGCCCACAGTAACGTCCGCTCGACGGGACAGACGGACATCGCGTATTTCTGGCAGGCGTAAATCTTCACCAAGGCCTGACGATCTCGCGATCTTGCGTCCGCCTTGCGGGTCGTGAGGCGGCGACTGGTCGAGAACGAACTCTCATGTCCGGCGCGTCGGAATTCCCGGTGTTCACCTCGCTGCAGTGAGACTCGTGTACCCTCCTGCCTGACCTGGTTCGCTGGTATCGAATGAGAGGTGCTTATGCGTCGGCGAGAATTTCTGGCCTCGGTTCCCGCAGGAGCACTCTTGCCCCTGGCGGGTGCCACGCCTGCGCAACGTCCACCGCAGACGGGTCGTCTGAAGCAGGCGCTGTTTCGCAGCGCGTTCGATCCCGGCCGCGCCGCTCGAAGACGTGTGTCGCACCGCTGCTGATCTCGGCGTGCATGGCTTCGATGCGATCGAGTCCAAAGACTGGCCCACGTTGAAGCGATTTGGCTTGAAGCCGACGCTCGCATACCCGGAGGTGACACCTATACCCTTCGCGGATGGTATCGCCCGCCGCGACCATCACGAGCAGATGGAAGCCCTGATGCATGCCCAGATCGACCTGTGCGCCCGTGAGAGCTGCGGAATAATTCCCGTCGCTGGCGGACAGCGCCGCGGCATGTCCTACGAGGAAGCCGCGGACAACACGGTCGCGTTCTTCAACCGCATCAAGGCACACGCCGAAGAGAAGGGCGTCACGGTGTGTATCGAGGTAATGAACAAGTTCGATCGACCCGATCAGGCGTGCGATCATCTGGCGTGGGCGGTGCAGGTGCTGCAGCGGGTCAATTCGTCACGCGTGAAACTGCTGTTCGACATCTATCACATCCAGATTACCGACGGCGATATCGTCCGACACATCCGTGACAACATCCAGTGGATCGCGCATTTCCATACCGCGGGTGTGCCCGGCCGACACGAGATCGACGAAACGCAGGAGCTGAACTATCGTTTCATCGCCCAAGCGATCGCGGAGCTTGGATTCACCGGGTTCGTGGCGCACGAGTACACGCCAGCGCCCGGCCGCGACCCCCTCACCAGCGTCAGACGGACGTTGGAAATCATGACCGTCTAGCGACAGTCGCGACGGTGAGATCGAAAGGGAATTAACACCACCTGCAATTGGCTCAGCCGTGCCACTTCCGTCGCGCGACCGCCGTTGCTTTGATGCGTGCGGCGACATATCGAATCCGTCGACTTCTGCTTGCCCTGGACTGGGAGGTGCTGTGCGATGAGCGGCGCACATCAGGGCGGAGCCCGCTCGAATCGGGCCCGCCAATCGAGCGTCATTCGCGCCTCGTCCAGCGGCCGCGGACGGTATTAGCCGTGAACAATCCGGTCCTGCAATTGATGGGGAAGCGCAACGGCCTGGACGGTACTCGAGGGTCCCGTTGCAACGGGAGCGCAGTCGCCGGCCCTAAGTGACCTCATGAAATTCCTGTCCCGACCGGCGGTATGTTGGCATTCAGGCGGAACAGATTCGTCGGGTCGTACATGGTCTTGACCTGGCGAAGACGGGTGAAGTTTTCTCCAAAGGATGCGCGAACGACCTCCGGTCGATCGTCGGCGGCCAGGTGGTTGATGTACGTTTTGCCGAGCAGGTAAGGTGTGAATCGATCCCAGTGCGTCCGGACCCAGGCGACGTGCTGGTCGGACGTTCCGGCGTCGGCCCATTGACCGATGGCATCGAAGTCCCATTGTGCTCGGCGGGAGGCGAATGCCGTGTCGGTGGGCAGCGGCCGCGTTGCGGCACCATGCATGTAGAAGAAGACCAACGCGCTGAGCGGCGACGTGAAACCTGTCGCACTCTCCACCGCAGCATCGATTAATGCGTCCGAGATCTGTTCGGTGAACGCAGACCGCCAGTAACGGTGCAGCCCGTGCTCGGCATTCGGCGCATCCAGCTGCGATTGGCGCGCAGTGTACGGGACCGCCCCCACGAGATCGGCGATTGGCGTGCCGAATCGGCGTGCCGGCGCAAGGACCTTTTCGCCCTCGTCCAGCAACCCGTTGTATCCGAGCAGCAATGCGACGACCGGCATCCCTTGCGGCGCCGTGAGCAGCGCCGCGAACGCTTCCGCCTCGTCGGGGAGCGTTGGACAGAAATCCCGATAGAACCGGAGCACGTCCCGCGCCTGGTCCAGCGGGTACAACACCATGCCCCCCAGCACTTGGCTCACTGGGTGGAGGCGGTACTCGAGTGAGGTGACCACTCCAAAGTTCCCGCCGCCGCCGCGGAGCGCCCAGAATAGGTCGGGATTGGCGTCGGTGTCCGCGTGACAGAACGTTCCGTCCGCGGTGACGACATCAGCGGAAATCAAGTTGTCGATCGTGAGCCCGTGCTTGCCCATCAACCAGCCCAGGCCACCACCAAGCGTGAGACCGGCGATTCCGGTATTCGAGACGGTCCCTCCCGTCGTCGCCAGCCCGAACGCCTGGGTCTCGTGGTCGAGCTCCTTCCAGAGAACACCGCCTTCCGCTTGTACGATTCGACGCTGCGGGTCTACGCTGATGCTCTTCATCCGCGACATGTCGATCACGAGCCCGCCGTTGTTGGTTCCATGGCCTGGTGCGCTGTGGCCGCCGCCGCGCACGGACACACGGAGAGCGTGCCGTTGCGCGAACTCCACCACGCGTTGAACGTCGGTCACGCTCGTGCAGCGAGCAATCAGCGCTGGACGTCGATCGATATTCCCGTTCCATACGCGTCTTGCCGATTCGTAGCTCGCGTGCCCACTCCCTATCAGCTCGCCACGAAAGATCTGCCGGAGACTTTCAACGTGTCCGGGGTCGAGTTGACGGTCATCCGTGTCAGGGTTGCCCGGAGGGAATGCGCCCATATATTCGCACCTCGAATCCGCAAAAGCGGCCTCGCGTTCAGCTACGGGGCGCGGCTTGCGATGATTTCTTCTCGGCCAGCAAACCGATGATTTCTTCGGCTGACCACGCGTCGGACGCCGCCAGCCAGGTCAGGCCGATTGAGTGTACCCTGGCACACGCTGCGCCCACCTGCCCACCTGATATGCGCCGACTGGATCCGCTGCTCGTCCCGTTCTGGGCAACCACGACGATGCATCGAGAGAGCGCGATGCTCGCGGGCGACGACGAGCGGGCCACCGCCACACTCCTGTTTCGGCCGGACGTCATCGTCGCGGTGACGAACGCCGGCACCGGCACGACCTACGTCGAAGGCGTCGACTACATCCTGGCCCGGGCGGAGCGCCGTATCCGGCGGGTACCGGGATCGCCGATGCCGTGGACCGACTGGCCCGCAACGGCGTCCGCCGACGGTGCACTGACTCACGACCGTACGGTCGCCATCAGCTATACGTATGCACCGGATCAGTCGTTATGGCGTCCGCCATCGCAACTCCACCGGATACCTGCCGTCGCCGCACGGCTGCGCGAGGGTCGACTGGTCACCGTGTGCCTGACCGGCGATAGCATCTCTGAGGGCTATGATTCGTCAGGTTTTCACGGACGTTCGCCGTTCCAGCCGCCGTATGCCTCGCTGGTGAACACCGCCCTGCAGCAGCTCTCCGGCGCACCGGTACGTCTGCACAACCTGGCGACCGCCGGCTGGACGACCGCCGAGGGGATGTGGGACATCGACCGCATCACCGCCGCCTGAGTCCGACTTGGTCATCGTGGCATTCGGGATGAACGATGCGTCCTACGCGGATGGGGACGAGTTCGCCGCCAACGTCGCATTGCTGCTCGAGCGAGTGCGGGCGCGTCGCCCTTCCGTCGAGTTCCTGCTGGTCTCGCCGATGCTGCCCACGCCGCAGTGCGCGTGGGTGACGGCGACGCGATTCGCGGACTATCAAGTGCGGCTGCGCGATCTCGCCGGCGAGGGCATCGCATTCGTGGACGTCACCCGACTGTGGTCTCAGATTGTCGAGCGCAAGAGTCCGTACCATCTCTCGGGCAACGGGCTCAACCATCCGAACGATTTCGGTCATCGCCTGTACGCTCACGCGATCGTGGCGGCGCTGTCGTCGCCGGGCGAGATCGACGCAGGTAATGTTGAATCGTGAGCGCCGCACTCGGTGAGTTGTTGCTGCTGCGGTGAAACAGTCGCTCTCGACGGCGTGTCGAACGGCATCGTCGAAGCGGACAGAATCCGATTCAAGAAGAAGTAGCCGTGGCCGATCAGCGATTGGGATGCCCCATCTCCGGAACCGTGCGGCCCAGGAATCCTTCGAGTGGCTGCGTCGGGCTGTTGCCCATTCGCATGTCGTCCATCAGGTTGATCTGACGCGTCTGCGTGATCGCTTCCGTCAACCGGAACGTTTCGCTCGCGAATCAAGTAAGCCGCCCAGAGGTGGCTCGCGCGCCAGGCGATCGTGCAGTGGAGCAGCACCTTGCCGTCGGCGGACGACATGGCAGCCGCAAAGGCGTCCAGCTCTTTGGGTCCGTATGGATTCTCCGGAGTCCCGCGCATCGGGATGTGGACGTAACGCATGCCGAGCTCCTTCGCGAGCGCCGCCTCATCGAATCCGACGCCTGCCATCTCCTCCGGCATACGCAGGTTCACGATCGTCGTCACGCCCTTCGCGCGCAATTCACGCAGCGCCTTCTCGGTCGGCTGGCCGGCGATGAACATGTCGTCGCCGATGCTCGCGTACTTGTCCTGAAACAAACCTCTGTTGTCCAGCACCACCGGATTCGGCACCGGACCCGGCTTGGTGTGAACGATGTTCTGCGCGGAAGCCTGCCCTGCAATGCTCAGCAATCCGATGACGAGAATCGCGCGGACCGAAGAGATGTGGCTCATGATCTTTCTCTCAATGCGGGCGTGCCGGACTCGATGCGGTTCCGTAGCCGGGTTCCACTATTCGTCGGTAATCGTAGCCCTGGAGTCAAAGACCGAAGTTTCGCTGTTTGAAGCACGGCTACCGAATCGCCGGCCTCGTGATGTCCAACCCTCCTGATCCACATCCACCTCAGGCGCCAGAATCACCTTGCTATTGCAGCGCCGAATGTGCTCTAACGCAGAGGCCCCCGGGGTGGCGTGGGAGTAGCCGCATAGCGGGTCCTCCCGTCGACCGCCGCCGAAGGGCCTCACCCCTGCCGTCCGGCTCCATTCTACGAAGCAATCGGCACACATCGTGAGCAGATCGGACACTCTTCCTCTTTCAAGGAGCACGTATGCCGAATGTAGCGGGTGATTCCCCGACGTCTGCGGTGGCCGGAGTCAAAGGCGAGAACACCGGCGGCGGTGAAGGAGTAGCAGGCGTCAGCGCGGCTGGAAATGGCGTTCATGGAACCAGCGTCTCGGCGTTTGGAGTGCTTGGGGAATCCAAGACCGGACGAGGCGTTGTGGCGTTGAGTGATACCGATTACGGGTTGCGCGCCGCCAGCAGGACATCGGCTGGAATTCGAGGAAGCTCCGTCGAGGGCAGAGGGGTGGAGGGCTGGGCGACGAAATCGGAAGGGATTGTCGGGATCAGTACAACCGGCAACGGCGTGTGGGGCCAAACAGATGGTGCAGGTATCGGCGTACTGGGCTCCAGCAAGAGCGGCACCGGCATTTACGGCAAAGGCGGCAAGCTGGCCGGGTTCTTTGAAGGAGATGTTGAAGTCACGGGGGATCTTCGCCTGTCCAATGCCGATTGTGCTGAGGATTTCGATGTCGCCGGCACGGTCGCAATGGAGCCGGGATCGGTGATGGTGTTGGGCAATGAAGGCGCTCTGTTCGAAAGCCAGCATGCCTACGATAAACGCGTCGCGGGCGTCATTTCAGGCGCTGGCGATTTCAAACCAGGCATCATCCTGGACAAGCGGCAATCACCCGGCAACCGTCAGCCCGTGGCCTTGATGGGTAAGGTGTTCTGCAAAGTTGACGCGCAGTTTGGCGCGATTGCGGTGGGCGATCTGCTGACGACGTCTCCGACACCCGGTCACGCGATGAAGACAGACGACCCGTTGAAGGCATTCGGGGCCGTCATTGGCAAAGCTCTGCGACCGCTGGCCGAAGGGCGAGGCTTGATTCCAATCTTGATCGCGTTGCAGTAGGAAGACGGGGAAGACGGTTATGGCGACACTCAGACAAGCGGTAGAACGCCAGCGTGAACGGTTGAAATTGCCTCAGAGCGGTGTCATCAGCGTAAGAAGTCTGCAGCAAAATTTTCGCCCTGTTCCCGCAGGTTCAAGCAGGGCGTTGCTGTCGACGATGTTCGCGGCGGTGTCCAGAAGACTGCCGTGGGCTGTCATTCTTTGCCGGTTCAAGGGAGAGGTTCCCAATCCGCAATTGGAACAGCCGATTGAACAACTGTACCGGGGCATGTTCACGCCGGGGACGGGCGGATTGGTGGAATATTGGCGAGACGTCTCGCTCGGCGCCATCGATATTACCGGCAGCACGGTGTTCAACTGGGTCGAACTTGAAATCACTCGCGCCCAGGCTGGCATCGGCGCAGGGGCGAACAGATCGACGCTGGTCGACAATGCGATCAAGGCAGCACAGAACGATCGTAAAGATCCGATCGCCGGATTTCACAGCCAGATTGCCGTGCTCGCGCACAACTGGGCCAAAGACGGCGCACCCGCCGGTGCCGATTGGCGAACTCCGGAGTGGTCACCGTTCTGGATTGATGGCAGCGCCGACGGACGGGGCAAGGTGACGTTGACTCCACCGCATGACGGGAACATTACGGCGCATGAGATGGGACACGGCTTCGGGATGGATCACGATGTGGCCGCGGATCTCGTCACCCATTACGGCGACCCGTGCTGCATCATGAGCCAGCAGCACCCTTTTCTTCATCCCGGGTGGCGAGTCAACTTTGGCCCTGCGCTCTGCTTCCCGCATCTCATGCTGAAGGAGTGGATGTATAACCGCAGAGTCCTCAGCGACGACGGAGCGTGGGCTTCTCAGCCGGCTGGTATGACGTTTCTTTTGGCTCCCACCATCGATCCCGGTGCCCGCGCGAACCTCGGCGCAAAACTCACGCTCAAGGTCGGGCGAGCCAGCTGGGACTACTATCTGGAATATGTCAGGCCGAAGGAGTGGAACCAGGGCTTTCCCGATCCCACCCTTCTCATTCGTCGCGTTGGTGCAGCCAAGGATGTAGAGGCCACGGGGATCTTCCTTGGATCAATCGTCGTGCCGGCAGCGATTGGCGTTAGAGCAGAGTTCGTCGAGCCAACCGGGAACACCAAGTTCCAGGTCGAGCGTTTCGATCCGGAAGGGCGCATCGTCCAGGTGGTTGCGAAGAAATTGTCCTGACCTGGTTTTGTTTGGACTTTGGACAGCTTCAAGCAATCGGCACTCAGGGGGTTGATGGCCATAGTTCGGTTCCCCACGGCCGCAGTGGCAGTGCGGCAGCCCAGACGCACACAGACCTGGAATCCGCCGCCAAGGTTCTCAGCGATCGACGACCGTTCTCTCGCCGGCCACGATCTGGGCAGTGCGGCGGATGTTGTTCATCTCGATGGTGTAGGGGCCTGGCAGCAGCTCGATTTCCTGGTTTGTTTTGGCGTACGCGATCTGTTTCTCTCCTTTCGCATCGAACACCGTGAAGAACGTGGCGCCCGAGCCCGGGACGATAACGCGACCGGCTGAGAGTGTCGTCGCGGTGCCGGCCCGGATTACCAGCGGCGTGCTCACGCCGTGGACGGTCAGCAGATACTCACCGGCGAACAATTCGATCTCAGCGTTGGTTTTCGCATACGCGAGCTGCTTGCTGCTGCTCCGGTCGTGGATCTCGTAAAAGTCCGCTCCGGTACCGGACAGGAGGACGGTGCCGGCGACGATTTGAGTGAGCGACCCACGAATCACGTTCACAGTCCGGCGAACGCCGTTCAGCTCGACGAGATAGTTGCCTGGAAGCATCTCGACGGTCTTACTTGTCTTGGCGTACGTCAGCTGCTTGGTCCCGGGCTCGTCGAATAACGAGTAAAAGGTCTGACCTTTTCCGGTCACGACGACGCTCGTCGATTCAGCCGGACTTGTCTTCGTCTCCGAAATCGCAGCGGCCGGTCCTGATAGTGCCGCGGCTTTGGCTGTTTCGGCGACGCCAGCGGCGGCAGCCGTGGACGACGTAGGCGTTGATTGAGAGGGTTCTCGGCGTGGGGAATCGTTCGCCGGCCGCTGCGGAATGGGTACCTTCGCTTCACCCGCCTGGCCACTGGATGAGGGATTGGCCGACGCCTCGGAGCGAGATCCAGCGACGGACGGGCCTTTGGCGCGTGCTGTCGTGCCATTCGATTGCCGCCACACCAGCGAGACGATGAGTACCGCGATCAGCGATAACGCGCCGTACAGATAGGACCGTGGAACTGTGGATCGAACGACAGCTCGGTTCTTCGCAGGCTCCCTTACGGGTGGCGGAGCATGATTTGTCGTGGCAGCCGGTTCGGACCGCGCGATGACTCCGTCGACCGCGGCAACGAGATCGTCAAATATCGATTCATCGTCCGACGCCGCCGGTGCGCCGAGAGTGACCCCGTGCAGCTGTCTGAAGCCGAGCGGCATCTCGACATCGCCGATCACAACAGGGACAAGGATGTTCCGCTCCGCCCCCTCGGCGGCTTCGTCTCTCACCCACGTCGACGTGATCGAGGTGACTGACCACAGCACGATGACGCATCGGGACGATGTGAGCGCCGTCTCGATCGTCTTGGAAAACTGCTCCCCGCCAAGGATTTTGCGATCCCACCATACCGACCAGCCGTGTCTCTGAAGAACGTCGGCGATGCGCTCGGCATGGGGACGGTCCGACCGTTCGTAGCTTATGAAGATGTCAGCCATGTTCCGCGGATGATCTGGCCTGGCCTCTGACGTGTCAAGGAAATGCCGCCGTAGCCAAGACGATACTCGCCACGGCACGACCGTGACCGTTCACGGTTGGACGCACTTCATCTTCCTACGCGCAACCGGCAGACGACGCGAATCGCCAAACAGCTGAGGGCATGACGGTGGAGGAGCCGGGGGTCTCGAAGCTGAGCTCGGTCAAGTTGAACTAGTTTCCGTCCTCGACGTAACGAGTCGCCGAGGCTTCCATGAAAAGGTTTTGCCCGATTAACCTGCCCGCGCTGTTAGCGGTAGCCGTGCTTGGCAGTGGCTGCGACGTTCGCGTTGGCGACAATGGCGTGTCCCTCGGCGTGGCCGGCGGCAAGGCGACGGACGCGTGGACTCGGACCTACACCGTGACCAACGCGGGTACCGTCGATGTCGTCAACATCAACGGGCCAATCGTCGTCGAGGCCGCGGAAGGCCCGCAGGTGGAAATCAGGGCCACTCGCGTGGCCAGAGCCAAGTCCGATGAAGAAGCCCAGGCCATCCTGAAGAACGCCGAAATCAAGGAGGAGGTCGCTCCTGGCCGCGTCGCGCTTCGGACGGTCGCCAGCACCGCCGTGACCTTCGGCGGTCGCTCGGTGAACGTGGAATATCGAGTCCGCGTGCCGGCAGGTCTCCGGGTGTCGGTCACGACGGAGAACGGCGGCATCGGCCTGTACGACGTGAATGGGATGGTCGCTGCGAGTATCACGAACGGCGGCGTGCGGGGCACGAATGTCTCCGGTGCCGTGTCGGCCCACGTTGTCAACGGCGGCATCGTGATGGACATCGCACGTATGGCGGGTCCGATTGAACTTGAATCGGTCAATGGTGGCATCCGAGTGGATATTCCTGCGGACCTGAACGCCGATGTCGAGGCCAGCGCCGTGAATGGCCGAGTATCCGCGGATGACGGTCTCAGGTTGCAGACCTCGCAGCGAACGCGGATGACAATCATCGGCAAGCTGAATGGGGGTGGTCCTCGCATCTCTGTCACCACGGTGAATGGTGGTGTCCGCCTCCGCCCGCGAGACGGCAGCGTGTCGCGGGACGCGGAGGGTGGGGACGAAGCCGGAGAAGTGGTGCTCGAACAGGGACGCTGACGCCCCGCTGTGGTCTTCCGCTTCGCCTTGTTGCGCCGATCAATCGCCAGCCATTTGCCGACGTCGTCGCGTTCCTTTGAATCGGCTCGCTGCGTCCCGCCGTACGAACCGCTTGTCGGTGCCGGTGTTGATCAGCACGCGCTTCGCCGCTGCCTTGCGCTTGGTTGCCGTTTTTTTGCCGCTGCGGGTTTGGGCTGTTCGCCGATTTGACTACAAGCGATTTGACTTCAAGAGCTGTAACTCGCGCAGTCGCGATTACACGCACTCCACGATCGGTTGAAGAGCCAGAATATCCAACGCGACGACCCTACGGTCTCCGAATCGCGCCCACATTCTGCTGCGAACCCATGAGCGGTATGCGCAACGGACCGGAAATCGACACGAACGCAACAATTTGCGTGGGTATCGAGGTAGTGGAGGCCCCTAAACTGGCGGCGTTGGCGCGAAGATTCGTGAACCGGAAGGTCCGCGACACGCTCCCGGGCGGAGTGACCGGAACATCCCTGAAGATTAACGAGGAGCCGGACCGTGTCGACTCGGCAATGACTCTTCCGCCGTCGTCGGTCAACTGCGCACCGCCGGATAGCGGTACATTCAGAGAAATCGAGAACGTAATAGGCACAGGCGTCGCACCACTGCCACCGGTGATGGTGATGGACAGGTCCGCGACTTGGGCACGGCGGTCAGTCAGCGAGACCGGTGGCCGCCCCCCTACGATGCTGACCCGTCCTTCCAGCGGACGGCTCGGTGATTGCCTCGGTCTCATACTGCCTCCTGACGTGATGCTGTAATGAAATGAAGGCGTTCGCGAACGAAGGCGCCATTCCACGCCCACGCGCGAGCGTCGGCCGCGATGACCATGTGCCAGGCTGAGACGAATTTAATTACGGACCAACCGTATCACCGCGTATTCAATGATCCTGTTACCGGCGACAGCTGCTCGTCGACATCGGAGCGTCTGTACCGGCCGATTCTCGGACGCACCGGCCCTGAGTCCGAGCGTCTGCGCGAGTTGACGTTCCAAGAGGAGGCGGTACTGATTTGCATGTTACGAAAACCTCATCCCGGTTTAAATTTCCGGTTCAGCAGAGCCCAAGCGTCTGCTCACGAGCGTAGGTCACGGCGTATCCGAGCGGCAAAGAGCGGCCGACACCGCGAGCGGCTTCGAATGCCTCCTCGCCGAGCGAGACCTGCGCATCGTTGAGATAGTGATCCCTGATCCAACGGATTTCCGTCGAAAGCGCGGCGCCGACACTATCCAGCAGTTGGTCAGAGGCACCCCACAACCGCGCGGCGCCGTCGGCGCGTCCGGCGGCGGCGAGGAGAGCCGCGAACACTTCGAGATTCCACGCGATCCCACGCGGATCCTCGAGCGCTTCGCATATCGCCATGGCCTCTTCGCGTCGGCGCGTGCCTGATGAAAGTCGCGTCGAACAATGCGCAAGCAGGCAACCGCCGACAGCGAGATGCTCAGCCCCCATAACTCACCGGCCCGTCGCTCGATCGCGACCGCTTCGTCGTACAGTTCCTGCGCTCGCTCGTGTTCGCCGTTGGCGACGGCTATATTGGCCAGGATCAGGAGAGGGCCAGCCTCCTGAACTTCATCGCCGCAGACCCGTCCGGCTTCTCGCGCCTCCAGTGCCCGTGTCGTGGCGGCCGCAGGATCGCCTGACTCGAGCGCCGCAAGCCCCTGCATGAACAGAGCAAACGAAACGACCCAAGCATCAGCGTCGTCCCGTCCCAGCGAGAGCGCTTCGGCAATGACACCATCGAATGAGTGCCCCTGGAAGTGGTGCATGTGAGTCAGTCCGATCAAGGCGCGCGCGCGGAGCGAGCGGGGCATCGGCGCTTCCACCGCAAGCGCTTGCTCGAGCCGGAGTTTTCCCTCCTCGTATAGACCACACTTCGTCCAGAACCAGAAGAGTGCGCTGGCCAACTCGACACCGTGTTCTGCCAACGCGGACGAGGAGAATGCCCAATCGAGGGCAGCCCGAACGTTCTCCTGCTCCATACGCAAGCGCCGCAGGCATCGCAACTGATCGTGATGGCGGAGAACAGGCAACGCGCCGCGGAACTCATTGAAGAAGTAATCGAAGTGCTGGCCGCGCCACCGATCGGCTGTGCCCTGCTCGACGAGCCGTTCGCGTGCATATTGGCGAACTGTTTCGAGCAGATGATAGCGCCGTGCGCCGGCGGACTCGCTGTGGACCATCACGAGGGACTTGCTCACCAGGCGCGACAGCAGATCGAGCACATCGCGTTCGTCGATATCGTCACCGGCGCACACGTGTTCGGCCGCATCGAGTGACCAGGTCGCCGGGAAACACGGACAGCCGGCTGAGGAACTGCCGCTCAACGTTCGAGAGCAGCTGATAGCTCCATCCCATCGTCGCATCCAGGGTGCGCTGCCGCGCAACGGCGGTGCGCGCGCCGCCGGTCAGCAGACGGAATCGGTCGCGGAGACGCGCCTCGATTTGCTCAATGGACAACACCGCCACGCGAGCGGCAGCGAGCTCGATCGCGAGCGGAATGCCGTCGAGACGTTGACAAATCCGAACGACGGCATCGGCATTGTCAGGCGTCGCTGTGAAAAGCGGGTCGACGGCGCACGCGCGCTCGAGGAAGAGCTGCGTGGCGTCGGACTGCCCGAGCGCCTCCACGGTGACCTTGCCTGCTCGTTCCGGTGTCGACAACGGCGCCACGTGAAAAACGGCCTCTCCGGACACTCCCAGCGCCTCGCGACTGGTCGCGATGATCCGCAGACCAGGCGCCGCGCGAAGCAGCGCGTCGACAAGCACTGCGCAAGCAGTAACGACGTGCTCACACGTATCGAGCACCAGCAACAGCTCACGATCGCGGAGCGTGTCGAGGAGCACGTCGCGCGCTGATCGTTTCTGGCCCTCCCGGACACCAAGGACAGTAGCGATTGTTTGCGCCAGCAGATCGGGTTCCGCGAGCGCGGCGAGGTCAACCATCCATGCTCCATGATGGAATTGACGCACCAGCTCGCGGGCGAGACGCGTCAGCCAGGCGCGTCTTTCCCACGCCGCCAGGGCCGGTCAGCGAGAGCAGCCGTGATGACGCGAGAATGACAGGAAGTTGTTTGAGCTCCTGCTGACGACCCACAAAGCTCGTGAGCTCTGCGGACAGGTTGCACGGGTACCGATCGATCGAATTGGCGGGGGCCGTCAGCAAGGCCGACGTGACGCCTTCGCGCGCGGTCTCGACCGGCGCGATGAACCGGTATCCCTTGCCCGCGCTGGTTTCGATGAACCGGGGAGACTCACGCGAGTCGCACAGCGCCTGTCGAATTCTAAGAATGGCCGTGTGAATACCGGCATCGGGATCGACATTCGTCTGCGTACCCCACAGCCGGATGGTTATTTCCTCTCGCGAGACGAGTTCCTGCGGGCGTTCCAGGAGCAACAGCAGCAGATCCATCGGTTGCCGTGCCAACCGGATGCGCTGCCCCGAGCGGCGCAGCTCATACCCGAGCACATCGACCTCGAACTCTTCGAAGCGATACGTAAGGCCGGCGGAGATTCTCTCCATGTCCTCGATGGTCCCCTACTGTGGCACACGTGGACGGCGCCTCAAACCTCTCGTCAAGAAAGATTCCAGATCTTTTCAAGGGCCCGTCAATGGCGGCGCGACGTCCGCTATGCAGAATGCGTGGCACACCGTGGATTGGCGTGGGGCCAGTCGTTCACGCCCGTGTCCGCTGGCGGTCGCCGCCGGTGCACTTCACACAGGAGAGACCGATGAAGCATCGATACCTAGTCAATATGCGGATGATGTGCGGCCTTGCGGCCGTCGCGGTAATCGGGCTTGTGTTCGTTGCGCCGGCCGCTGCCGCGTCAACCCGCACCTACCACGCGACCTTCGTCGAAATAGGTGGCGGGGGCGACGGGTACTCATGCGGGAGCGCCACTATCAGCGGGCTCGGCCATGTCGCGCGCCAGTGCGTCGTATTCGATGCGTGCGGGATCAACTGCGAGCAGCGCACCATCAGGTTTGACGATGGCAGCACGCTCGTCATTCACGAGAGCATCGTCAATGTCATCGCGCCAGGTAATTCCGCCGGGTTTCTGGAGATCTCGCAGACGATAGTCGGCGGCACGGGGAGATTCCTGGGTGCCAGCGGCAGCGGCACTGGAATCGTCAACCTCGACGCGAATGCCGTGATTATCGCGTCAGGCACAATCACTCTGCCGTAGCGGCCGGCGGTGCTGTGGCAAACCGCGTGGCACTACGCGGCAGCCCGAACCGGATGGGAGACCATAATTCGTCCAGTAAACCGTGCGCGGCTTGCCGTTGCGAGAGTCGTGGCGTCTGTCATCAGCGAAGTATGTTTGCCGTGTAGCATCAGTCAGCAACGGGCGTGCACTCTGCGGCACGTCGGCTGCTGCCACGGCGCGTCGGGTTCGATCCGCGCGATCAGCAACGGACAGATCGACTCTGAGCGTGCGGCCCGAATCGAGCGTCGGAGTCGTCGCCGACGCCGACGATCTTCAGTCCTGCGCGCAGGGGATCATCCCGGCTCCAGCCGGTAGCGTTTCACGCGGGGTTTGCCGGGTCGGAGCCACCGCCGCCGCCGCTGGGCCACTCACGGCATAGTTCGACGCCGGACTATCTGGACTCCCCCCGCACGATAGCGTCGCGACCGCCGTCAGAGTGACGAACGTTGTCAAGAAGATCCGGCGCGATGTCATCGCTTCTCCTAACCTCCCGACACACGTGGGACCTCAAGGGCTGCAGCGTCTACGTGTCGCTCGGCCGGGGTAGGATCCGAAAGCGCGCGCGTGACCTACCAACCAGATCTCTACGAGGCAACAACGCCGGCCACTGTCGGGGGGGATACCGAGTGGTATCGCGCCAAGGCACGCGAGTACGGAGGGCCCGTCCTGGAGCTCGGTGCCGGAACGGGCCGGATTACGCTCGCCTTGGCGCAGGACGGCGCTTCGGTGTATGCGCTGGAGGCGGACGCGGGAATGCTCCAGGCGCTCCGCGCCAGAGTGTCTGACCAGCCGACGCCTGTTCGCGACCGGATCACCATCGTTGAAGCGGATATGCGTAGCTTCGACCTGCCGGAACGCTTCGCGCTGGTCATCGCCCCTTTTCGTGTCTTCTTGCACAATCTCACTGAAGCCGACCAGCTGGCGTGCCTCACGCGCGTGCGACACCACTTGCAACCCGACGGCGCATTCTCGTTCAATGTGTTCCATCCATCGCTGGAGTTTATGGCGAAGAATGCGGGACCGTTGACATCGGTCTGGCGTGCGGGAGACGTGTTCGAACAGCCGACCGGCGGGTGGATCGTTCGATCAGAGTCGATCCGATACGATACCGTGCGACAAAGAGTTCTCGGGCTGCTTCGGTACCAGGTGTACGACTCCGGCGGAACCCTCACGCGAACGGCGATGCACAAACTGGAACTCGCGTACCTGTATCGCGCTGACATCGAACGCCTGTTGCAGCAGGCTGGCTTTTCCTCGGTTCAAATCGCCGGCGGATTCGATGGTCGTCCATTGAGCCGCGATTCCGACGAACTGGTCATCGAAGCACGAGTCTCGTGAGTGCAACGCTGGTCGCGTGGCCGGCGTCTGCAGAACCGCGGGCGGTTTGCACGCCCACTTTGTCCATCCGAGTGGGCGAGTAGCTTTCGGTTGCTGGTCCGCGCCGATGATGCGGAGCAGGCAATGCCACACGCACAATTTCTTACGGTCGAGATGGTTCGGCGGTAAATCCGGCTACTCTCTCGCGGTGGACAAAACCCGCTGCCCGAGATGTGACCGTGTGGGATTCGTGCGCCTTGAAACCGTCGTGCGCGGCGGTCGAACCTCTCGCAGCTATTACTGTGGTGGATGTGAATACGCGTGGGAGATCGCGGAAGGGGAGGCGGAGAAGATCACGGAGCCCCGTGTGGGATCACGATCTGACAAGCAGTGACCGGGAACACGACGTGACGGCTGGTGAACGCCGCGTGCGACACGCGAACCGCCTTCTAATTAATGCTGGATTGTCCCGACGCGCAGTCACCACGGCCGTCCGCGTGCTTGGTATCGGCGGCGTCAACTACTTTGTCCGGCGGCACAATCAATTGTCGCCGAACCCTGCGCCCTCAGTTCACGTTGGCCGTTCGACGCGATCGACGATGAGCACGTCCACTTGCTGCTTTTCAGAATCGAGTCCCAACCCGAGTTGCTCTCGTGCAGCGGTGAAGACTGACACAGCGTCGGGATCGGTCGGTCTCCCGCAAATTCGGCATCCTCCTGTGCCTGTGCGTGCCTCCTTTCCTGAAGGAGGGGGCACACACATCTCGGACGCGCACGGATAGATCGATTCCTCTCGTCTGGTGGAACAGTTCGGCCCACGGCCCGTTCGCCGCAGGCCGCCTGTTTGCACGACGCGAACCGATGATTACCCGTGTGCCGACTGCGGTGTCACGGTCACCGGTCCCGCGGCAGCATGAAGTGTTCGGCCGCGAAGTCCGCCACCTTCACGCATGCCGCCTGACTGGCCTCATTGTCAAATCGGTAATGGAGGCCACCAAAGATGCGGCTGTCTGCTTCCTGCTGGGCAAGATCCCAGAACCCGGCGTACGTCCGAGTTTCAGTTGCTAACCCCATGGTGCGCGGGTAGGTGACGGTAAACGGAATGTCATCGCGACCGAGGGCGATCTTCAGGGCGCGCGCCGACGCGGCCGACAGGCAGGCGGCGTTGCCCGCGTACGACGGGTACGGCGGCGTGGGCAGCAGCGGCAGCCACTCGTCGTCCTGATCCGTCGCAGGATTCAAATCCTCGTTGGCGTGACGGATCGCCGTGACCGGTCGCCAGAGCCGATACGCGAACTTGCTGGTGAACGACGTTTGCAAGCCGTCGTGGAGCGCGACGGTCAAGAGGACGAACGTGCGCGCGGTCTCGATCAGCGACAGGCCCTGACGCTCGGTCACGTCGCCGGCGACGCGGTTCCAGACGTGGAAGAAGCCGATCTGCGTGTTCACTCCGGCGTGCACCTGAGCCCACAACGTCATGTCTGCCGGGCGATCCGTGCTGCTCACCGATCCGAGCGTCTTCACCTCATTGAAGTCTGCGGCGTACCGGGCGCTGGTGAGCGTGGGCGGCGGGGGTGGCAGGAACTGCGTCGCGGTCAGCATCGCGAAGGGACGCACCTGCGGGTAGAACGTGAGCGTCGCACCGCTGTTCGCCGGCGGCGCGGGCTGCCATAGCCCCGGGAACGGTGGGAGCACGTAAGTCGGATCCGGAGCGTTGACCGCCGCCTGGGTGGCCGGCCACCCGTCGTCCTGCCGCCATTCGAGAACCGCTTTCGCTACGGCTTGCCCAACCGCGACACCACGACGCGCCAGGGGCTCCGAGATACCGGCTAATTGGGACGCCAGCAGATCGTCAAACACCGCTTGCTGCGTGGGGTATAGCGCGCCCAGCACGTCTCGGGCTGCGGCAGCGGCCGCGGCTTCGGGAGACGCGCCATGCGCTCCTTTCACCCGAACGAGATACGGCGTGTAGCGTTCCTCGATGGAGTTGATCGCGTCGAACATCGCGATGTGCATCATCGGAAGGGACCGGATGTGAAGGCCGTTCGCCGTACCCACGATCTGCGCCTGCAGCGCTTCGTTCCACTGGACCACGATGTTTGGATTGTGAGCCGCGGCGGGTGGTGCGAATGCGTGAGCGGTAACGATGGTCGCTACAACGATCGCGGAGAGTTTCTGTCTTTGCAGCATGACGACCTCCTCGGACGGTGAGCCCAAGCGCCCCTGGTACACGGGTCTGACATCGGACGAAAGAGGCGTGACTATAGCGCCAGAAGCAATGGGCGGGAGCGCCTTTGCGAAGAGATTTAACTGTTGAGGTGAGCGGTCGGTGAGATCAACCTTTGTCTACCTGTGGTCTCGACCTCGATAGCCCGTGCCGCGGGAAGCTGGCGAGACCGGCAGCAAGCGTATCGAACGCGCCGTCACAGTCATCTCGGCGGCCATGTGAGGCCTCTGAACGATCAAGTCGGCGCCTTGCACGTCGACCGATCGCTCAAGCACCCAGAAGCGGTCAAGCAAGAACGCAAGAGCCCGCGCCTCTCCGAGCGCGCCATTGCCCATCGCCTTGAGCCAAGCCGGAAGATCGAAATGCGAGTCTGGCTTCACATCGACTCTCCAAACGGTCTAGGAATGTCGTGGCCCACGGCCCGGCCAATACCAACCTTCCTTTGGTCAGCTATCTGTCCCGCCCAGACAGATACCGTGCGTGCGTGCGATGCCGTGCTGTTCGATGCACTGCGCGATCTTCATATCGAGAAGGGCGACAAGCTGACGCTTGAGGACATCGAGCGCGGCAACGTTCTCCCGGGGAACACGATCTTCTATGGGCGACCGCTTGCCACGACCACGATTGAACGCAAGGGCCGTCCATTTGTCAGCATGGGAGAGAACATCGACACAGTGAGCCCCACCGGCCGTCTGCTGCTCGGCGTGGTGCGAGCTTCGCAAGTTCGAGCGGGAGCGCATCAGCGAACGAATACACGCACGGCTGGCCCGTGCGCGCCGTCAGGGTTAGAAGCAGATAAAAAACGCATTCGCCACAGCACGTTCTTGGCGGCGGGGGGCTACGAGATTTCTTCGCGGTAGCGTCTTTTACCTCGCCTATGAACATGAGCTCGCCCGGCCCGGAGCGCGGAGCAACCGGCACGGAACCGATTAGCTTGCATCGTGCAAGACCTCAGCTGGCAACGTTTCTGCACAACGAGTGTAGGGGAGGTCGCCATGACGCGATTGCTGTTCTTTCTAGGAGCCGGGGCGCTTCTAATGGGCACTGCGTTACCCGCTATGGCTCAGGGCCAACGCGACGATAACGGCGTGTGTTTCTACAGGGACGTCCAGTACCGGGGCGAGTCGTGGTGCTATCGCGCGGGCGACGAGCTCGCCGATCTCCGCAATCGCGGTAACCAGATTTCCTCGGTGCGCGTTTTCGGGCGCGCCAGGGTCGAGGTGTTCGATCAGCGAGACTTCCGCGGGGCGTCCGACGAATTCGATCGCGACATCCCGGACCTCCTGGCCCTGCGCAGCATCGAGGGGCGTCGCACCTGGAACGGTCGGATCGCCTCGTTCAGGATCACGATGGACCGCGGCGGCCGAGGCAACGGGGTCTTCGGGGACACTCGCGACACTCGCGACCCTCGCGACCAGCGCGATAATCGGGACTATCGCGACTATCGCGACAATCCGTACGGCAACGACCGGGATCGCCGCGCTCAGCGCGATGGGATCTGCGTCTACGAAGGCCCCAACTACGCTGGGCGTTCGCAGTGTTGGGATGCCGGAACGCAAGAAGAGAATCTGAACCGCAGCAACGGGTGGAACGATCGGATTGGCTCGATTCGGGTGTTCGGGCGCACCAGCGTCGATCTGTACCGTGACGCCGGCTTCAAGGGTCAGCGCCTCAGCATTAATCGCGACGTGCCCGACCTGGGAGCGATGAACTGGGGGTCGCAGATCTCGTCGTTCCAGGTGCGCAACTAGGAGCTGTTGAGACGAGGTGCTCGGGGAGTGCTGCCTGCGCGGTCGCTGCAGCACTCCGCGGAACTGCTCCTGGATCGGGTCGCCAAGCGTGGGGGAGGGGACAGGAGAGGACTTCGGAAGAGGGAGCGGTGAGCTACTTTTTGGCGGACTGCTTCCTTCGCTCAGCCCAATACTTCTTCATCCGCACGCCGACGGCTTTGCGTTGGGCCACGCTCATTCCCCGGCGTTTCCGTTTTCCGCCATCAACGACGAGACCGTGCTCGGCACCGGCCGCCGGCTCCGGCCGGCTGCGGGTCACGGCCCCGCCGAAATCAATGCCCCGGGCCCGCGCTACGGATCCTGCTGGCCTTCCCGGGTTGCGCTTCGCCTCCGCGTCTTCACCCGAGAGCTGTTGCAAGTATCCGTTCGCCGCGTCGCGGATCTGCGTGAGCCGGTCCACGATGTTCCGCCGCTGGCCGAGCCACTCCTCGGCCTTCTTTTGCGTGGTTCCCAAGAACCGTCCGAGGTCCTCCGCGAAGTTCAGCGCTGCGTCTTCGACACTGCGCCCTGAACCGACTTCAGTTCCGCCAACTGTTCGACTACTTCTTGTCGTCTTCTTTGCCATTCGTCGTCTCTAGTCTGTCGAAAATCGCTCCACCAACTGGCAGATGGTCTCGCCGGTTCTGGCGAGCGCCTTCATGTCGTTAGGCATTTGGGCATGATAGCGCGAAAGACATCTCTTTACGCTGTATACGGACCCAACTGTTACACACTAGCGGCTAACAGCGGCAGCTGCGCGAATCTAACAGGCGGCATCCAAGCGTCGCTGGTGGTTAATACAGACTGGAGTGTCACCCGCCTTGCACGAGTGACATACGCTGACTGCCTGCGCTCTCCCTAAGTTGGTGAACACCATGCGCTACCGAAAATTGCGCGATGACAAGCGTGGACTGCGGATTCTCTTTCGGTCGGTCCGGTCCGGTCATGCGACTCACAGGCACGTCAACGGTGCAGCCGCAGCTGCACGTGTTCTCTTCAAAACCACACTCCCTGCGGTGTGCGTCGTTGCTGTCATGAGTGCAGTCGTGTTCGCCGTCGGACCTGCGCAGCAACAGGGGGCAGGGCCCCCACTCCTCACCGTCGATCCGTTCTGGCCCACGCTGCCGGAAACGATGCTGATCGGGCGGGTTCGCGGTGTCGCCGTGGATTCACATGACCATGTCTGGATCGTGCAGGACCCGACGGTCCTGACACCGGACATGCTGGGAGCAGCGGCACAGCCGCCGCAAGCCGAGTGTTGTGTCGGCGGTCCGGCGATTATGGAGTTCGACGCCTCGGGCCACTACGTTCAAGGGTGGGACGCCCCTGGAGGCGGCTATGACGGGCCGCGCTCGATTCATGGCATTTTCGTCGACCATCGGGACCATGTCTGGCTCGCCAGTGAGCAGGAAGGCGACCACGAAGTGCTCAAGTTCGACCGCACCGGCAAGTTCCTCCTGCAGATTGGCCGTCGGGATGCCATCGTCGGGAGCAACGACACGCGCAACGTGAATCGGGCGGCGGCGATGTTTGTCCACCCCCGCACGAATGAACTGTTCGTCGCGGATGGCTATGGAAATCGTCGCGTGGTGGTGTTCGACGCTGACACCGGGGCGTACAAACGGCACTGGGGAGCATATGGTCGCCGGCCGGATGACACGGTCCCCCTGACGCGAGGCGCCCAAGGCGCAGGCGCGCAGCAGTTCAACCTGGTTCACGGGGTGACGATCTCCCGGGACGATCTGGTCTACGTCTCGGACCGCAACAATCATCGAATCCAGGTATTCACCCTGGACGGCACGTTCGTCAAGGAAGGCTTTGTGGCGCGCGAGTCCAGCACAACGAACGGGACGGTCTACGGCATCGCGTTTTCCGCTGACCCTCAACAGCAGTTCTTGTACGTGGCCGATGCGGCGAACGGACGGATTCGGGTTCTTCGTCGCTCGACCCTCGAGGTGGTGGCGTCGTTCGGCCGGTGGGGACGCCAACCGGGCCAATTCATGGTGCCCCACAATCTCGCGACCGATTCGCATGGCAATTTGTATGTGGGGGACATTCGGGAGGGACGGCTTCAGAAATTCGTCGTCGGTGCGACATCATCGATACCGTAAGCCCGTCGGGTAAGGCCACGGCGCTGGTAAAGCACTCGTACGCTAGATACCAGCAGCTTCGTTAAATCCGACAAACGTCATCGACCTTCCCGTCCTGGACAGGACTGGGCTGGACGGCTACTTCCAGATCGTCGGGCCAAGCCCCATCGGCCCACAAGCGAACGGCTCATTCTTCACACTCGTGGAGGAGCAGCTTGGGCTGAAGCTGGTGGCATCGCGGGCGAATGTGAATGTCCTCGTCATCGACCACATCGAACGGCCAACGGAAAACTGAAGACCGTCCCCCTCTGTGGGACCCGGAACACCCGGAACAGGTGGAACAGGACACCACTCCGGTTCGGGCGTCCCTACCAACACGTTACCCGAATGCGGCGTGCCGGTGTCTAACCCGACGTGCATTTTGGCAACCGGGCAACTCGATCAGATGGCTCGGGCGAGAGGGGTCGTTCATGAAGTGCACCACGGCAATCTGTCTGGTGGTTTGCCTCTTGGTCGTCGCTCGGGACACTTCGGGGCAGATTAGCTACCTCTGGGAACCGGACGAACTGCAGCGAGTGTCGGAGCTGATCGTGATCGCCACGCCAGTGAGGACTCGAGACACCGGTAACCACACCGAATTGACCGAAGTGAAGCCGCCGCTGCCAGTGGTGGAGTGGATGACGGAGTTCAGGGTGCTTTCGGTATTGAAAGGCACGACACCTGATTCGACGTTGCAACTGCGTCACTACCGCTTGGATGACGCCACGAGCGCCCGTGGGTGCCGCCTCAACTGCGGCGGTCTGATCAGCTTCGGGGCTGATGCGGGTGCCACGCGACTCTGCCGCGCAGGGGACGTGTCACCGGAGTTGCCGTCCCGGTGCGACTATCTTCTCTACCTGCGCCGTGATGCCAACGTGTTCGTGCCGATCTCGGGCCGTTTGTTTCCCGGTAGCTCGGTGTCTTTATTGCGGCGGGTGGGCTGAATGTGAGTCGTCCACAGGTTCCGGCTCCAGCGCTGTTGCGGTCCACACGCGGAGGGCGGCTTTGATCAGTTCTCCGAAGGCCGATCAATCGAATCAACGACGATGATGGGCATTGCCCGTCGCACGGGGTTCAGACGAAGACCGATCTGTTCACGCAATGCGGTAAACAAGGTTGGGCTTCCTCCGTCAACGGTCGGATTCTGCACCCACTCCAGAGTGAAGTCATACTCACCCGTGAGGCCGGTATCGTCGATGACCACGCGATCCGTGTAGCGACTCAGAATCTCCACGAGACGGCCAACGTTCCCGCGTGTGCTGCGTAAGACGACGCGATCCGCAGCAGGCTCCACGGTCATCGCGTATCGACCCTCAGGGCCAGTGTGCGGCTTCAGTCGTGAGGAATCGGCTACTACCAACGAATACTCACCGTTCTCTTTGGATTCGCGATGAAACCGAAAGTTCCATCGCTCGGCTAACATCGGCCGGAGAAACCGCTGGCAATCCTGATCGTTCAATTCGGTGGCTCGGTCCAAGACGGCGACGACATCAAAGCGCTCGGTACAAACCCAAGAGGGTAGCCGGTAATTTGAAAATCTTGCATCCGAAGGCTCGCCGGATGAGGGACAACGGTGTGACGTTGACGAAAGCTAAGCCGCATTCCGTCTCCAGAATGTCTCCACGGCCGGGGAGAGTTCTGGCGCAATCTAATGGACGCCGCGTCAGCGGTCGGCAACTGCGTCTGGGTACGGTGGCGTAGACTCTCGGAATGCAACTCAAGCCACTCCTTCCGTTCGTGGTCGGTCTGGTGATGGCCTCAGCCGTCACGTTTGCCCAGGGCGCTCAGCCCAAGACAGACGTCTCGTTGGCCTCCTCCGCAGTAATCGAGGCCGCCGTTGCCCGGGCGGTAGCGAATCCTGGGACCGCGACGCGGCTGTTGCCGGATGCTGCCTACCAATATTTTGTGATGGCCCGGAAAGAGGCAGGCTTGGCTGAGATTCACAAGCAATGGACCGACGTCACCACGATCCGGTCCGGCAGAGGCGTACTACGAACCGGACAAACCCTCGCCGGCCCACGAGAGACGTCGCCTGGAGAATGGCGTGGCGACGCGGTTCAAGATGGCGTCGAGCGACCACTTGGTGCCGGCGATCTGGTCGTGATTCCCGCGGGTCTGGCTCATCAGGTTTCGCCAGTGAGCAACGACCCGCTCGTCTATGTGACCGTGAAGGTGCCGGCCGATGTCGACAAGGTGAAGTGACGCAAATACAACGGCGAGGGCAACTGGCAGTTCAACGTGAGACGCTGTCGTCGTCACTCATTCGCGTCGATCGTAATCCCGCGGGCTACGGCAAGCTGCGGGTAATAGGGAACTTGGGAGAGATGATGGCGATAGCAGCCAGCGGACGTGGACGAGACAGGTCAACGCTGGCTGGTGTCGGTAACAGTGGTTGCGGGGGGAGATTTGACCCCCCGACCTTGGGGTTATGAGACACCGGGAGCGGGCCAACTGGTGACCACCCCAGTCCACCGCTCTCGCCTTAACTGAGGAATTCCGAAGATTGAGGCAACTCCTGACAACCGGATTCCACTCCCGATTGTCAGCAGATTGTCAGCCGAACGGTGCCAGAGACTGGAGCAACCCGGCCTTCACCGGGCCTTTGACGCCTGCAGCCGCTGGCCCCACCACGAGGCGGGCGACCTCCACAACCGGCAGGTACTTACGCCCGGCAGTTGTGAAACCGCTTATCCTGTCTCAATCGTCCGCAGTTCCGACGCACATAGCCGCGACTCCAGAAGGAGCCCCGATGCCGCTGCTTGGCTGGTGCCAATGGCTGGAACATACCGAGTGGGCCACAGCGATCACCGAGTCGGTCTGGCTATTTCCGGTGATCGAAGGCAGCCACATCCTGACGCTCCCGCTATCGGTCGGGATGATCTTGATGTTCGACCTTCGGCTCCTCGGCCTGGCGTTTGGAACCGGACCGGCAGCCAGCATGCTGGCCGACGTGGTGCGCTGGTCGAAGGTCGGCTTTGTCGTCATGTTTGCGACGGGGGCGCTCCTGTTCGTGACCCAAGCCTCGAAGGCGTATGGCAACGTCTTCTTCCGCACGAAGCTGCTGCTTCTCGTGATTCTGGGGATCAATGCCGCGGTGTACCAGTTGGTCCTCTACCCGAGAATGCCGCAGTGGGAGGCGCGAGGCGGAGCGCCAATAGGCGTCCGGATCTGTGGTGGCTTGTCCCTAATCGGCTGGATTGCGGTGATCATCTGCGGCCGCACCATGGCGTATCAGTTCTGACGTTGCGGAGGTCGTCGTGATGTCGTCGCCGCTTTCCGTGCTGGAATGGCTCTCGAACACGTCGACGATCTCGGCCATCCGGGAGAGCGGTTTCGCGATGCCGGCCGTGCAGGCTATGCATCTGATGGGGCTCACCATCCTGCTCGCAGCGATCCTCGTGCTGCACTTGCGGCTGGCCGGCGCCAGCATCACGGAATGGTCGCTTCCAGCGATGGAGCGGCAACTGCGCCCATGGGCGTTCGCGGGGCTGACGCTCGTGATGGTCTCCGGGGCGTTGATGTTCCTCGCCAATCCCACCAAGTACCTCGCAAGCGGTCCTTTCCTGTACAAGCTATCGGCGCTGGGCTTGGCGGTGACCTGCCAATTCGGCGTGTTCCGCCGCTTTTTCGCCTGTGACCCACGCCTGCGCCCGCGTGCGGTCAATGTCACTGTGGCGGCGTTGTCGCTGACGCTCTGGTTCAGTGTCGGGTGGGCGGGGCGCGCGATTGCGTTTTTATAGAAAAAGGGTGTACTGTCCAGCTTCGAAGGAGTTCTCAATGATTCGCCGCATCCCGATCTTCCTGGTGTTTGCGGTCGTCCTGCTTTCCCGGAATCCCGCGTCGGCACACCACAACATGACCGCGATCTTCGATTTCAACGATCGCGTCACGTTGACCGGAACCTTGTCGAAGCTTGATTGGCGAAACCCGCATACCTATTTCACGATCGATGTGAAGAATGCGAGCGGCGCGGTCGAGAACTGGCAGGGCGAAGGACCATCCCCCAGCTGGTTCCGTATTCGAGATATCGGAAAGACTGATTTCGAGACCAGCATGGGCAAGTCCATGACCTTCGAACTCAGTCGCGCGCGCGACAGGTCGTTGTCCGGCCTCATTCGCACCATCACGCTGCCCAGCGGCCGCGTCGTCTCGGCCTGTCCGCAAAACTGCTGAAACCGATCGGTCCGCAAAGAGAGGGTGCTATGAGGACTCCCAATCGGGCGGCCACTGCGCTTGCGGCCGTTGCGCTCGCTGTTGTCTGTCTTACGGGTCGCGGCTCAGGACAGGAACTCTCGGCCGAGGCTAAAGAGAAAGCGGTCGCGGAGGCCAGGGCCAAGCGGAACGCGCTGACGTTCGAAAACAACGCCACCACCATCGTGTTCTACGACCGTTCCGGCAAGCGGACGGGCAGCGTCGGCGAACGGACGCTGTACGAAGAAACCGTGCTGTCGCCGGACCGCTCCCGCATCGCCGTCGTCAAGGACGATCTGGCCAACGAGAGCGCCGACCTCTTCGTGCTGGATGTCGCGAGCGGCGCGAGCACACGGCTGACCACGAGTGTCAGGACCGAATTCGTCATGGCACCGGTGTGGTCGCCCGATGGCGGGCGGATCGCGTACGTAACGATCCGCAAGGGACAGGAGGGCATCTACGTACGGCCGGCGAACGGTCAGGGACGGGAAGAGCTTCTTTACGCGCATCCCGGCGCCTTCCTCAATCTGACCGACTGGTCGTCGGATGGCCGGTTCCTGACCTTCGCCATCTCCGATCTGTCGGGAGGCATGCTCTACATGCTGCCGCTCGCCGCCGCCGGTGAGCGCAAGGCTGTCGAAGTCTTTCACAGCGATTTGCGCATGTTCGATCCGAGATTCTCACCGGATGGCCGCTTCCTCTCGTACACGATCATCGACAAGGCGAACCGAGCGGACGTCTTCGTTCGGCCGGTTGATCCGGCGACAGCTGGCGGCCCCTGGCAGATTTCGGACGGCAGCGGCAGTAGCGCGTTCTGGCGACGCGACGGGAAAGAGCTCTACTACGTGGCTCGGGACACGGCCATGATGGTCGCGCAGGTGAGCACGTCACCGGCATTTTCGTTCACCAAACCATCTGTGTTGTTTCGTCAGGAGGCCAAAGTTCCGGATCGTGTCGCATACGTCAGCGCCGACGGCGAGCGGTTTCTGGCGCTTCCGCCGGCGCGCGGGCCGCAGCTCCAGCAGATCACCATCTTCAATCGGCAGGGCGTGCCGGTGCAGAACGTTGGCGAACCCGGGTTGTATGGCGGACCCTCCTTCTCTCCCGATGGCTCACGCCTGCTCGTCACGAAGAACGATTTGCAGACTGGACAGTCGGATCTCTGGACCATCGATCTCGCGACCGGGAGAAACACCCGGCTAACGAACGACACCTTCCCCCGAGGCAACTATCTGTGGTCACCCGACGGGAAGAACATCTATTACGCCTCGCGGCGCGACGGCGACATGGCGGTGTTCCGGAGGCCGTCGGACGGGAGCGGCGCAGAGGAATTCGTGTTCCGTTACACACCCGGCGCGGGTCTCGCCCTCAGCGACATCTCTCCCGACGGAAAATTCATGGTGTGCGACTCGGGCGGCGTCATCCTGATCGTGCCGCTGACCGGAGACCCGGCGACGCGCCAAGCGACCGAGTTCCTGCGGGAGGAGTTCAGCGATAACGTCGGTAGGCTGTCGCCTGACGGCCGGTTCATCGCGTTCCGATCCGACGAGGCGCAGGCCGAACGAGGCGAGGTGTACGTCCGGCCGTTCGACGCCTCCACAAACCTGCCTGGCAACGGGAAGTGGCGTCTGTCGAAGGACGGTGCGAATGCCATGCTTCATTGGCGTTCAGACGGAAAGGAATTCTTCTTCCGCGGCCTGAATCTTGACTCGAACGATTTGCTCGTGATGGCGGTGGATGTCACGACGTCGCCGACGTTCACCGCAGCCGCTCCAAGGGTCTTGTTCAAGCTGCCTGGACCGCTCAACGGCAATCTCGGGAACATCAGTCCTGACGGACAACGGTTTGTTTTTGCGGTCAATGTGCCCGCCGCAGGGACGCACTGACTCCGCTGCGGATCTCACTGACGGCGGTACGGTTGGATCATGGCTTACGCAATCGCGTCATGATCGCGCATCCACGCGAGTCGATGGTTCGAAATCGATAAGTGACGCAGACCGTTCGGAAACGGAGTTGCTCACCAGCGATGATGAAGACCGCCTGCAGTTGCTCCGCCTGGCTCATCGATTGTCCGGAGAATGCCAGGAGTCGTATGCCCTCGCCGCCCTCTTCGTCCGCGAGACCGCCCACACGCCGGAGCATCAGTTCGCTGACCAGTAGTGCTCGAACTGAACACCCTCCTCGAAGAGCAGAAGATCGATCCTAAGGGCGTCATGGTCATGCGCCTTCGCCCGCGGGAGCCTGGTTAGAGTCCCAGCTCGTGGTGGAAATTCGATAACAGCGGCGGCGTAGACAGCGAGAGCCGCCATCGCGCATCTTTCCGTGAGTTCTCTCTGGCCGGAGAAGGACGACACGGAGGTGTTGACGCGATGGCGAAGCCTAGGATGGATCTGTCTGCGTTTGTGGGCAAGCTCCTCGAGGAGCAGGATGGCGACGTGCTGCGGGAGGGCATCCGGGTGCTCTCGCAGGCGTTGATGGAGACGGAGGTCGCCGGGCTTGATCGGCGCCGAGCGCCACGAGCGCACGGGCGAGCGGACGGCGTATCGGAACGGCGAGCCGGACGCGGACGTGGGACACGCGGATGGGCACGATCGAGCTGGCGATCCCGAAGGTGCGGCCCGGGACGTATTTCCCCTCGTTGCTGCAGCCCCGCCGGCGGGCCGAGCACGCGCTGCTCGCGGTGGTGCAGGAAGCGTACGTGCACGGCGTCTCGACGCGGAAGGTCGACGATCTGGTGAAAGCGCTGGGCGTCGACGGGATCTCGAAATCGGAGGTGTCGCGGATCTGCGGCGAGCTCGACACGGTGGTGGCGGCGTTCCGGACGCGGCCGCTCACCGGCGAGCATCGGTACCTGTGGGTGGATGCGACGTACCACAAGGTGCGCGTCGATGGGCGGGTGATCAGCCAGGCGACCGTCGTCGCCGTCGGCGTGACCACCGAGGGCGACCGTCAGGTGCTCGGGATCGACGTCGGCCCGTCGGAGGACCGCGCGTTCTGGACGGCGTTTCTCCGCAGCCTCGTGAAGCGCGGCCTCAAGGGCGTGCGCCTGGTGATCTCGGATGCGCACGAGGGGCTGAAGCAGGCGATCAGCACGGTGCTCTCCGGCAGCACCTGGCAGCGGTGTCGCGTGCACTTCATGCGCAATCTGCTCGCGACCGTGCCGCAGGGCGCACGCGAAGCCATCGCGGCGATCGTCCGCACGATCTTCGCGCAGCCGGATCACGCCTCGGCGATGACGCAGCTGCGGAAGGTCGCCGAGGGCCTGCGCACGCGCTTTCCGCGCGCCGCCACCGTGCTCGAAGAGGCCGCCGAAGACATCCTCGCCTACCGGCATCTGCCGATGGAGCATCAGCGGCAGCTGCACAGCACGAATCCGCTCGAGCGTTTGAACAAGGAGATCAAACGCCGGTCGAACGTCGTCGGCATCTTTCCGAATCCGGCGGCCGTCATCCGCCTGGTCGGCGCCATCCTGCATCGAGCAGGATGACGAGTGGGCCGTGGCCGAGCGCCGCTACTTCAGCGCGGAGTCGATGAAGCTGCCGACGACGCCGTTGCTGTCCACGACCACACAGGAGATCCTGGCAGCGATCGGATAGCGATCATCAGCTCACGGATGATGCGACGAATTTCCACCACTTGACGGGACACTACCGAACGGAGCGCAGCAGCAAGTCATCCAAGCGTTTGCCGGTCATCAGAGGGTGCTGCCGACGAAGCGGTACACGCATCTGAGTCCGCAGTGCAGCAGCAGGCCATTCAGCTGTTAGAGCAGCGGCCCACTGCAGTCCGGGGAGAGAGCGGGGAGACGAGGACCGCGAGTTAGTAAATCGAGCGGTTTTACTGAGGAAAAGTGGTGAGCCGCGAAGGAATCGAAAATTCTAACGGGTGAATTTGTAAGTTATTGATGGCGTTGCACTTATGCCGTAACGCCTTGAGCGTGAAGACCTTGCGGGGTCCGATCTGACTTCCACTGGCGTCCACAGGATTCCGCCACAACTCTCCCCGGCCGTGGAGACATTCTGGAGACGGATGCCAAGCACTCAGCATCATCATTCGCCCCGCCGAACGTCACCTCCAGCGGCGAATGGCGGCTCAGACCGGCGAGGTGCAGCGCCTGCAGGTATTCGCAGGCGTCAACCTGTACCTGGCGTGAGCAGCCGCCCGACCATCTTGCCTTACGGCGCACCCGCCAACTGAACTCTGCGCCATAGCCGTGCGTGCTGCGGAACGCATCGCGCTAGGTACGGCGCACGTTCTTCGGCGCCAAGGACCGGAAGACGCTCGCATGTCTTCGATGGCTTCTAGGTCACGTCGGGGCGACGAGCCCGCGAAAGGAGACCGGCGTGATTCCCAACGGCCCCCCCTTGGCGCCGCGGTCGCACATCGATTAGTGGAGTTCCTGAAGCAGGGGATAATCGTGATCTGCAAGGCGAAGGCGAGCCCGAACTCGCGCTTCAACGGCCTCCGCCGCCCTGACGTCTCCAGTGCTCTTGACAAGCGGGCCAGATGTAAGTCGAGTCTCGCGCGGACTTCCCCGAGCGGCGCCCACACGCCGATTGTTTTGAACTGTTGTTACTGCACTGTTCGAGGGTCGAGATTGCGTCCTGAGCGTTTGTCCATATCCCACAGCACATCCGCGAGCGACTCGCACGCGGCCCAGTAGGTCGGGTTGTTAGTAGAACACCATGAGTTCCAATCCACGTGTGAGTTCATGGCTCGCCTCTGTCGGTCGGTGGGCGAGTAGCGCCAGCATTCCTTTCGTAATCGCTGCCTGTCCGGCATTGTAGTTGGGCGATTTGCCGGCGGCGTAGAGCCGCGCCTGGTCGAGCAGGCCGGCCCGCACGTAGTCTAGCCCGGTAATCACGCGATTGGGTGGGTGCGCCGCGGTACCAAGCAGACGCCGTATCGTCGGAAGATTGGCGGCGTCGATCCCATAAATGATTTGGACCTGTTGTAGACGGACCTGTTGACGATCGTCATCACTCTTCAGCGAATTCGGCAAAACGGTTGCGATCGCGGATGCGCCCGAGTGACTGATAGAAGTCCACCACACCCATGACGGTCTGGAAATGCCAACTCGCTGGATATGAATCGACAGCGGCGGCGATAGCGTTGACTTTTTCCAAGGTTGCGGACAAGTCGCCAGAGGCCCACAGCACGTACGCGCGCGCAAAGTCACGCTGCACTCTCGCGACCGGTGCGACCGGGGCGTCACTCTCGGCAAGCACGGTGAGTCGATCGATGAACCGTTGGGAAGATTGCGCCCGTCCCGTCTGCTGGTACTGCAGCCTGAGCCGCGTCGACGAGTGCGCCTGGATCGTTTGGCCGTTGAAGCGCTATCTGCTGGCGAGTCGAGAGGTACAGCGGGTAGTCCTGCGACCGATGCAGCCTGAGGAGCGCACGCAGCAGGTTGTTACTTGCAAAGTAATGGTCGGGCCGGAACTTCAGGAGCGCCTGATACTCGGGAATAGACGAGGCGAATTGAGCAGTCAACGTGTAGTAGCTGCCGGTGACCCAATGTCGTTCCCAGGCGGGCACTCGATTCACGAGTTGCATCGCCCGGTCGACATATTCACGGTACCTCGAAATCTGCGGATCCTCAGGCGTGCCCGCGTCGATCCCCTCGGTGTTGCGCACTGCCCAGGCCAGCCAAATCCAGCCTGACGCGAAGTCCGGGTCAACCGTGACCACCTGTCTGGCGGTCGCCAGTGCGGCAGGCCACTTGTTCTCACGTCCCAGACGGTACGACTCGTTATACAACTGGAACGCCTCCAGTGATGATGTCGAGGCCTGTTCGACGTTCGGGTCGGCTCCATGAATGGCCGGCAGTTTCTCACCGAGTGCGCCTCGTACCCGTATCGCTTGTCGCTGAAGCGCATCGAGTACGCCGTTCTGCCCACGCGCGCTTTCCCCGAGTGTGGCGACGACGGCGTTATCCGACGGATCGATCAGCTGGGCGGTGATGACGTAGCTGGTGCCGAACCGTTCAACCCGTCCCGCGAGCAGGGCTTTGATGTGGCCGTCACGAACCGCCACCTCGCGTCCAATGGTCTTGTCGATGACCGTGTCGCGTGGTCTCTTCATCAGCGCCAGCGCGTCCTCGATCCGCTCGTCGGGCACCAGGCTGACCACAGTCGATTCACTCAATGCGCGCTGCAGCGCGTATTCGACGGCGCCGTCGAAAATCGATTCCCCGGTACGGTTCTCGAACTTCGTGATCAGTACGTAATCGCGCGGAGCGAATGTCAGCGAGGCTTGGGCGGTTGGCGTTCGAACCCGATACACGCCGAGTGCGGCCGCGACTCCAACCGCGAGGACGACTGCGGCAGCAATGCCCCAACGCGCCCTTCCGGAAGTGACGTCGACAGCGGGCTTCGGGGCGGCTGGGTCGAGCGCTGCAGCGATTGCATCGGCCATCGCGTCGGCAGACGAGTAGCGATGGGCAGGATCTCGAGACAGTGCCCGCTGGACGACGGCGGCAAGCGGACTCGGGAAATCTCGGCGGAGGTCGACCAAGGGCAGGTCACTGCGCTGTCGATAGGCGTCCCGCAATTCGACGAACGTTGAGCGTTCGACCGGATATCTGCCCGTCACCAGGTGGTAGAGCAGTACGCCCACGCTATAAAGATCAGACCGCACGTTGGGCCGTCCACCTTCGATCACTTCCGGGGCCATGTAGGCCGGCGTGCCGGCAATCCGCACCGGTTGCAACTCGTCACGGTATCGCGAGGCGCCGAAGTCCATCAGGACGATGCGCCCTTCGTCGCCTCGCATGACATTCGTGCTCTTGATGTCGCCGTGCACGAGCCCGGCACAGTGAACGGCTGCCAGGCCACGGCAGACATCCACGATGATCGATGCCGCGTCATGCGGGGCGAAAAGGCCATCCTGCTGCAGGCACTGTCCGAGCGTCCGTCCGGTGACGAACTCGGTCCAGATACCGATCCGGCCATCGCGACGGTCCGCCCCGTACACCGTGACGACGTTGGGATGTCGGACCCGCGCGAGCACGCGACCTTCTTCGATGACGGTTCCGTTGCCTGGGTCGGTGCCGGCGTCATGATCGATCAATTTAAGCGCGACTTCGCGCTCGAGGCGCGGGTCCCAAGCGCGATACACCTCGCCGTACGCGCCGCGCGCGAGACTCTCGATGACGCGCAGCGGTCCCCAATCGCAGGGAGTCGCGAGGTTCGGGACGAACGGCTGGCCATCGCGCAGCGTGGACGCGAATTCGTGCGCGTGCGCGACGCGCGCGATGATGCGCAATCGACGTACAGTTTCCCGAACCGCCGGATCGGGCGCCCGCGATTCGAGGTCGTTCCAGTCGACGGCCGCATCGTCGGTGAGCGCATCGAGCGCGGGCTGCAGCGACGGATCAACGCCGGCGCGGGATTCGTTCACGGTCACTTCATTTCGGCGGCGAGTCGCAACAGCGCGCGCTGAACCGCCATTCGCGCAGCATTCGCGGACGGCTTGCCGAGGGCCTCTGCCACTTCCTGATGGCTGAGACTCAGTTCGATGCGGGCGATAATCGCCTCGCGATCCTCCGGTTTCAGTCTGGCGAGCGCCCGTTCGTAGCGCTCCACTTCTTCGGCCCCGATCGCTGCCTCGAGCGGGGACGGGCCGGCCGCCTCAATCTCCGCAGCCGCTGCCGCGGCGTCCGGGTCAACGGACGGTAGTCGCGAGCCAGCCCGCCGGATCTCCTGGCGGATCTGATTCAGGAGGGCTTGCCGCAGGTACGCCTGCAGCCCACCCTCGCCGCGAATCTCGAACCCTTCAATCTTTCTAAATGCGCGCGACAGGGTTTCCTGCACAACGTCCTGGGTGTCGCCCATTCCACGGGCGCTCGCTGGGAGCCGCCCCGACGCCCATCGGCGCATCCGCGGCAGGTATCGGCCGATCAATGCATTCAAGGCGTCTAGGTCGCCCGCTTGGGCGCCGCGGACCAAATCGAGCGTCGTTTCAAAACCGTCGCCGCCAGCCGGCGGGTGCGATTCGTTCACGGGACGCATTTTAGCCAGTGTCGGCGCGAATGCGCCAACCAAAGGAGATGGCACAAAATGCGGAAGCTTCTCGTCCCCATCATCGGTTTTTCCCTGCTGTCAGGACACTCGTCCACGCTCGCGGCGCTGAAGGTACACGACCACGCCTTGCTCCGTCACATTCGCCGATCGTGCAGTGGGTGCCGGTGGTGGGCCCGACCGCATCACCGGCGATGCCTTCGTCGTGTACTCCGACGGCGCTGATCGTGTCAGGTGTGTGGTGTTCAGCAGTACGGGGGACGCGCAGCTGGACACGACGCTCAGCGCGAATCCGTTACGGGTCATTGACTACGACGCCAGCCAGCTGATCTCCGGAACCGGACCCACCGCGTCGTTCGCCAGCACGGGCGGCTTCACCATTCAGGCGCTTGCGCAGATGCATGTTGGCGATTCGAAGCTGACCGGTGCGGCATTCGGGAACTCGATCGGACAGTTTCATTTCCTCGCCAACGAGGGCGGAAGTTACGTAACGGCCACGCGGCTGGATGCGCAGACGTGGACGATTACGACGGATGATCCGTATCAGCTCGGTGCCGGCGACGTCGCCGTGCTGCATCAGACGGTCAAGAACAAGGTCGTACAGGACCGGCACCTACCACATGCCGTTTCAGTTGACGGTCACGTGTCCCAACTGCATCGCACCGATGTAAGTGCGACGACGAGTCGCATGCGTTCGCGCTAACGAGGGCGAGGTGAATACGTGGCCCACATCGGGTTTCTGTGTCTGCCGTACCCTGGGCATTTGTACCCATCGAGCGCGCTCGCCACACACCTTGAGAGCCGCGGGCACCGCGTGACGTTCTTCGCGAACGCCGATGCCGAGGCATTCGTGACCGGCCGCGGACTCGACTGTGTAGTTCTCGCGAGGGAGCAGTTCCCCCGTCGGGTATACGCGGCGGGTCACAGACGAACTCGGCAAGTTGCGGGGCCGCCGCGGCCTGAAATACACGATTCAAGTAGGCTGCAGGCGCGTCGACGCGACGATGGCCGAAGCGCCGGCAGCGATCAGGGCGTCGGGTCGAGGCGCTCGTGCTCGATCAGGCGGAAACGACGGGGAGCACGTTGGCGGAGCATCTCGAGTTGCCCTACGTGCACGTGGCGAACGCGTTCATGTTGAACATGGAGCCCGACGTTCCCCCGTTCAGTATGGGATGGGGCACCGGCGGCCCTCTGGTCAGGCTGCGCAATCGCGTCGGCAACGTGCTGGTCCGCAGATTGATGCAGCCGATCCGCGACAAACTCAACACGCACCGGCGTGCGTTGGGGCTTAGGCCAATTCGACGAGTTCATGAACGAGCGGTTTGGTAGCAGGCCGCAAGCCATCGCGTAGGCGATGCAGCCGGCCACGTACGCCGAGAGCGGCTCGGCATGAGTACGCGCTTGTTGCAGAACGCCAAGCCTAGGCCGTGCCGTTGGTGCACCAGGCCCGGGAGAACGGCTTACAGCGTCCGGTTTTACGGAACGTTGTATCCGGCATGGCTGCCGGCAGCCGGCAGCGACGGCTGAAGCGCACAAGCGTGGCCTGGGCGTGCCCGGCATATTCCGCACGGCATCGGTTCCATGTGAAACTACGGCGCATGTTTCCGGCCGTCGCTCTGGCGATCGCGTTCAACGCTCTCCAGCCTGACCCCGCGCCACCAACCACACCGCCGTCGGTGATCGAAACGGCGCCCGTCGCCGTCCCGCCGGCAACACCGACCGCTCTTCGCTATTACACCAGCGGCAATCGACTCTGGGTGCTCGATCAGGTGGTGTCGATCGTCCTGCTGGCGATCATGTTGTTCACTGGTGCGTCGGCCACGCTGCGCACCTGGGCCGCGTCTACGCGCACTGGCTGCCGAGCGCGTCCGACACGCGCGCGGTGGACCGGTTGGATGACGACGCGGACGCAACCATCTGCAACCCAGGCGCAACCGGCGACGCCGGAGGCCGAGTGGAAAAACGGCGTAAGTCCTTTAGTTGGAGTGGTGAGCCGCGAAGGAATCGAACCTTCAACCCGCAGATTAAGAGTCTGCTGCTCTGCCAATTGAGCTAGCGGCCCGGCCAGGAGTGCATCGAGACGCGCACGGCGAGAACAGCCGCGCTCTCGACAAACACCGATTGTAACCGGTCGCAACAGCGCGACGCAAGGAGCGGCGCGAACTCCGCCGGGACGCTACGCGGATCCCGGCCTACGTGCATGCGAGCTGCGCGAACGCCGGGCCTGCCTTGCGAGGTTCGGCCTCCACGGCAAGGCTCCGACCACAGCGAGGCCCGGCCCCACAGCGAGGCCGGAATATACCGCGAGGCCCGCCCTACACTTCCTGACAAGCCTCGCCCTACACTGCAGCGATGCGTGCGCTGCTGGTCGAAGACGACGCGGTGCTGGCGGAGTTCGTCGGCGGCGGACTCCGCGAGGCGGGCTTCGTCGTCGATCACGAACCGAACGGCACGGCGGGGCTCGCGGCGGCGCTCCACACGGCCTACGACGTCGCGGTCATCGACCTGATGCTCCCGGGGCGCGACGGCCTCTCGATCATCGACGAGATGCGCAGGCGCCGCGTCACCACCCCGGTGCTGATCCTCAGCGCGCAGGCGATCGGTCGACGACCGCGTCCGCGGCCTCCAGGCGGGCGGCGACGACTACCTGACCAAGCCGTTCGCCTTTCGCCGAGCTGCTCGCCCGCGTGCAGGCGCTGGTCCGGCGCTCGACCCACGCGGCGCCGGCGACGACGCTGACGTTCGAGGACCTGGAGGTGGACCTGCTGTCGCGGCGCGTGACGCGCGGCGGCCAGGACATCGAGCTGCGCCCGCGCGAGTTCACCCTCCTCGAATACCTGCTCCGCAACGCGGGCCGCGTCGTCTCCAAGACGATGATCCTGTCGCACGTCTGGGGCTACCAGTTCGACCCGCAGACCAACGTGGTGGACGTGCTGGTGAGCCGGCTGCGCGAGAAGATCGACAAGCCGTTCGACCGGCCGCTGCTGCACACGGTGAGAGGCGTGGGCTATGTCCTCCGCGCGTAACCCGTTCGGCCTGCGCATCGCGCTCTGGTACGCGGCGGTCTTCACGGTCAGCGCCCTCACCATCGTGCTTCCTGACCTACCTGCTGACGGCGCGATCGCTGGCGGCGCGCGACCAGCAGATCCTCCAGAGCAAGGTGGGCGAATACGCCGCGGCCTACGCACGCGGCGGCTTTCGCGCGCTGACCAACGTGGTGCAGTCCGAACAGGCGGTGGCGCCGGAACGGCTGTTCGTCCGCGTCATCGATCGCGGCGTCGAGATGAAGGTCCTCAGCAACCCGGAGGGATGGGACCCGTAGCACGTCGAGTTCCAGTCGGCGCAGCTCGGCGACGGCACGCTGGTGCAGGTGGGGAAGAGCAACGAGGCGCGCAACGACCTGCTGGCGCGCCTGCGCGTGGCGCTCTTCATGATGACGGCGCTCATCCTGGTCATCGCGCTGCTGGGCGGATGGATCGCGACGGAGTCGGCGATGTCGCCGATCCGCCAGCTCACGGCGACGGTGCGGCAGATCGTGGACACGGGCGCCACGGACGCGCGCGTCCCGATCACGCAGCCGCGCGGGCAGGAAGACGCGATCGATCAGCTCGGGCGTGCTGTTCAACGCGATGCTCGATCGCATCGAGCGCCTGGTGGTCGGCATGCGCGGCTCGCTGGACAACGTCTCGCACGACCTGCGGACGCCGCTCGCACGCCTGCGCGGACGCGCGGAGCAGGCACTGTCGCGGCCGCCGGACCTCGAGCAGTATCGCGAGGCGCTCGAAGAGTGCGTCGAGGACACCGACCGCACGCTCGTCATGCTCGACACGCTGATGGACATCTCCGAGGCGGAGAGCGGGACGATGGCGCTGCAGCGGGAGGCGGTGGACCTGCACGAGGTGGTGGCGCGCGCGGTGGACCTGTATCACGACGTCGCCGAGGCGAACGGCGTGACGCTGGAGGTGATGCCGTCCGGCGACGCGAAGAGCGGCATCCGCTGACGGTGGACGGCGACCGGCCGCGCCTCGAGCAGGTGGCGGCCAACCTGATCGACAACGCGGTCAAGTTCACGCCGGCCGGCGGACGCGTCGAGGTCCGCGTGTCGCGCGGCGATGGCGTGGCGCGACTGGAAGTGCGCGACACGGGTCCCGGCATCCCGCCGCACGAACTCCCGCGCATCTGGGATCGCCTCTTCCGCGGCGACCGCAGCCGCAACGAACGTGGTCTCGGCCTCGGCCTCAGCCTGGTGCGCGCAATCGTCCAGGCGCACGGCGGAACGGTCGGGGTGGAAAGCGTTCCCGGCCAGGGGTCGACGTTTACGGCCTCATTTCCTCTCGCTTCGCGCGTCGAGAGGTCTTCATAGCGTCGTAGAACCGCGATGGTGCCGGGTTTCGTCACCGGTGATCGCGTGACGGCGGTGGGGCTGCCACGTCGCTCCGTATTCCCACCCCAACGCGCAGGCGTGCGCGTCGGGGGCCCGGGTTCGCGCCGCGGAAAAACGGCCGTCCGGCGTGAGACTGACGGTCGCGGCGGCGGCTGGGGCAATCCGGACGCCGGTGCACAATCGTGTCGATAACACGCTGATCCGAACGCCGGTGGCGAATCGGGGCCGCCGCCGAAAGACGCGCTCCCGGCCGTTTTACCTGACGGGTGTCGCGGCGCTCACAAGTCGCGTCGCCGCAGCCCCACCGCCATCACGCGATCGTGAGTGCCAACAGACGTTCGCCCTCTGGGGTCGGGGCGGCGGGCGACCCTGAGCGCGAGCGACCTGTGAGCGCCGTGATCAGCGACAGGTGTAAATCAGGCCTGGAGGCGCTGCGAGCGCCGTCGCCGCCACTATCGCCACGGGCGTTCGAGATAGCTCTCTACTGACCCGATTATTGGCTGCCGTCCGAATCACTTCAGGCGACGGCGGACCGTAAGTCCATCGCCGGATGGCCTGATTTTCCACGGCGATCACCGGGAGCACGCGGGCAGGGTCGCCCGCCGCCCCGACCCGCTGGATGTGGCCATCCCGCCAAACCTTTCACCGATGTAATGCGGCTGAAAGGACTCTGAAAGCGTGTGTCCCGTCAAATCAATACAGAGATTGTCAATCCAGGAGAGGGTTACACACCATGAACAGCTTTATCCGCCTGACGCCGCGTGCCGCCCGCGTATGGGTGGCGGGACTCGGCGCCGCAGGCTTGATTGGAGGCGCGGCCTGGACGGGGCTGTCGGCCACGCCAAATGCCGCGACGCCGGCCACTGTGCCGGCCACGACGCTGGCCACGTCCGCCGCCGCGGCACCACAGATTGCCCACGCCATTGCCGGCGGGCGCGACTCGTACGCCGACATCGTCGACGTGGTCTCGCCGGCCGTCGTCACCGTTCACGCCACGGGCCGCGCCCGCGCCACCGAGACGCAGTTCGAAGTGCCGGACGACTTCTTCGGCCAGTTCTTCGGACGGCAGATGCCGAACCAGCAGCGTGCGCCGGCGCCGCCGCCCGCGGCAGACGGCGCTCGGCTCGGGTGTGGTCGTCACGAGCGACGGCTACATCCTCACCAACAACCACGTGGTCGACGGGGCAGACTCGGTGAGCGTGGACCTGACGGACGGCCGCACGCTGACGGCGAAGGTCGTCGGCACCGACAAGCCGAGCGACCTCGCGTTGCTGAAGGTCGAAGGTTCCAACTTCCGCTCGCTGACGCTCGGTGACTCCGACGCGGTGAAGGTCGGCGACGTCGTTCTCGCGGTCGGCAACCCGCTCAACGTGGGCCAGACCGTGACGATGGGGATCATCAGCGCGAAGGGGCGGTCAACCGGGCGTCGGTGACGGCGGGTACGAGGACTTCCTGCAGACCGACGCACCGATCAACCACGGCAACTCCGGCGGCGCGCTGGTCAACATGAAGGGCGAGCTGGTGGGCATCAACTCGCAGATCCTGTCGAACTCCGACGGCAACATCGGCATCGGCTTCGCCATCCCGGCCAACATGGCGCGTCACGTCATGACGGACCTGAAGACCTCGGGCAAGGTCACGCGCGCACAGCTCGGCGTCGTCGTCCAGACGATCACGCCGGACCTGGCCGAGAGCCTGGGCCTCAAGGATGCGCGCGGCGTGCTGGTCAGCTCGGTACAGCCGGACAGCGCGGCGCAGAAGGCAGGCCTGAAGCGCGGCGACGTCATCACCTCGCTCAACGGTCAGCCGGTGCGCGACATGAACACGCTGCGCAACCACGTCGCGGACGCGGGTCCCGGATCGGTGGCGGACCTGAAGGTCCTGCGCGATGGTGCGGAGAAGGACGTCAAGGTGACGCTCGAGACCGCGGACGCGCGGCGTGCGGCGCGTGACGGCGACGACCGCGACAGCGACAACGGCGGCGGCGCGACCAACGATCGCGCAGCGCTCGGGATCAACGTGGCGCCGCTGACGCCGGAGCTGGCGGGTCAGCTCGGCGTCAAGCGCGACACGAAGGGCGTGGTGGTGCGCGACGTCGATCCGGACGGCCGCGCGGCCGACGTGCTGCGCCCGGGCGACGTGATCCAGGAAGTGAACCGCCACTCGGTCGAGTCGGTGGACGCGCTGCGCGGCGCGCTCCGGCAGACGGGCGACAAGACGGTGCTGCTGCTGATCAGCCGCGAGGGGAATGACTTGTTCGTTACGGTGAAGGCCAACGGCTGATCTACTCAATCGTGATTCTTGAATCGTGAATCGTGAATGGGTTCAGGGTTCGAGGTTCTTCCACATCTGCTGGGAGCGGCTCGAATCACCAGTGGCCTCGTAGAGATAGGCGAGGCTGAGTTGGGCGGCGACGTTGTTGGGACTCTTCGACAGCGTCGCCTCGTGTGAGGCGATGAGGGCCGGCGCGCTGCCGGTCTTCGTCGCGTACTCCGCGAACTTCTTTCCCGCCCACCAATCCCGGAAGAACGCCATCGTCTTCGGGCCTTCGATCGCGTGACACCACGTACAACGGTTGTCGGTGAAGTTGGCGATCTGGCTGCCGAAGCGCACGAACTCTCCGTACCAATGCAGTGCCTCGCGATCGTTGCCGGCGCCCTCGGCGGCACGCGCGAGCGCGCGGATGGGATTGCGGGAGGTGTCGCTGGTCAATGGCGGGCTGCCCCGGGCGATCAGCTGCGCGAAGACCGCCTCGCCCTCCTGCTTCGCTTCGTCGGTGAGGCCGACTTCGCGCAGGAGGCTGGCCAGTTGCGCGCGGACGTAGAGCGGATCGGTGCGGACGGCTTCGCCGGTTGACGCATCGGTCACGGCGGTGCGGAGCTCGGTGACGAAGTCGGTCAGCAGCAGGCGGCGGCTCAGGGTGCGAACCGTGTCGTCGGTGGTGGTCTGCAGCGTGCGGCGGACGAATCGAGTGATTCACGCGGAAATCTGTGCGGCACTTCGTTCGCATCCTGTTTCGCTGACAGGAGGGACGATGTACGATGACCGGGTCGAAAGCGAGGACGTCATGCAGCAAGGCATCCCAGACAAGCGGCTCACGTACGACGACTTCGTCCTGTTCCCCGATGATGGACTGCGACACGAGATCATCGACGGGGAGCACTACGTGACGCCGTGCCCGAACATGCGGCATCAGTTGCTCATCGGGCGGCTGCACTTTGAAATCGAGTTGTTCCTGCGCGCCCATCGTGGCGTTGGGCGCATTTTCTTTGCGCCGTTCGACGTGGTGTTCACCAGGTGGGACGTGGTCGAGCCCGATTTGCTGTTCATTGCGGCCGCGCAGGATGAGATCCTCACCGCCAAGAATGTTCAGGGCGCACCGGCCCTCGTCGTCGAAGTTCTGTCGCCGGGAACGCGACGGACGGACGAGCAGGCCAAGCGTCAGTTGTTCGACCGCGGCGGCGTGCGTGAGTACTGGATGGTCGATCCCGATTTCAACGTGGTAACCGTGTTCCGGCGCCAGGCGGACGGGTCGTTCCCGCTGGTCGCGAAACTCGCGCACGCGGAAGCGTTGACGACGCCGCTGCTGCCCGGACTCGAGATTGGCCTGACCGACCTGTTCGCTGATTGAACGCGACGATTCGCAAGGCGTTGAACACCGAAGCTCGACGGCCGGGTGATATGATGCTCGTTCGTGCGCCCGTAGCTCAGTTGGATAGAGCGCCGGACTTCGAATCCGTAGGCCGCAGGTTCGAGTCCTGCCGGGCGCGCCAAACGGAAGTTCGAAGGGCGAAGTGCGAAGTTCGAAGTAGCAACCGGGCTGCCTCCGCTCAACTTCGCACTTCGAACTTCGCACTTCCCGTAAGCGCCCGTAGCTCAGCTGGATAGAGCGTTGGCCTCCGGAGCCAAAGGCCGCAGGTTCGAATCCTGCCGGGCGCGCCAACCTTCACATAACAATCCCACCGTTCGACGATCACGTGCTTGCTGTCAGGAAGAGCGTTGACACGACGGACACGACGGCATTCCCATGGTCTCTCCTTGTGAAGAAGCCCCCTGGTCCCGCCTGGTGTAATGACTTGGATTCTGGGCTCCCCCCAGCCACTGTCAATGATCGTTGGGGATAAATCCGATGCCGGCGATAATCCCACCCTCTGCATGACCGACCGGCCCATCAGGCATATCATCTGGGCCGCTCAACCCACTCCAAGGAGCCGACACGATGATGGTTCGATTCCTGGTGACCTGTGCATTGGCCGCCTGCGCCACCTCCGCGCATGCCCAGGGCGCCGCCCAACCGGCCCAGCCGTCGCCGAATCAGCAGAATCAGCAGAACCAGCAGTCCCCGGACGAAGTGCGGTACGAAGAGCAAGTCGTGGTGTCCGCGTCGCGCACCGAGCAGCTATTGGTGAACGCCCCGGCCGCAATCAGCATCATCAGCACTGAGACGATCCAGAACTCGCCGGCCACCAACGTCGGCGATCTGTTGCGGGCGGTGCCCGGCCTGAACGTCTCGCAGACTTCCGCGCGCGACATCAACCTGACGACGCGAGGCGCGACCTCGACGCTGGCCACCTCGCAACTGGCGCTGGTCGACGGCCGCAGCATCTATCTCGACTTCTTCGGGATGGTGATGTGGGACCTGGTGCCGACGAACCCGTACGACATCAAGCAGATTGAGGTGATCCGCGGGCCGGCGTCGGCCGTGTGGGGCGCCAACGCCATGACCGGCGTGGTCAACGTCATCACCAAGACGCCGCGCGAGCTGGCCGCTGGCCACGCGAACGCATTGACCATCGGTGTCGGCACATTCGATCGCTCGGCTCAGGACGTGGATCGCGATGCCGGGTCGCTCTTCTACGTCAACGGCTCGCACGCCGGCGTGCCCACCGACAAATGGGCGTACAAGGTATCGGCCGGCTACTTCACGCAGGATCCGCTCCCCCGTCCGGTCGGCACGATTCCCAACTCGTTCAACACGCCGTATCCGTCGTACGAGAACACCGGCACGTCGCAGCCGAAGTTCGATGCCCGGGTCGACTACGACCCGTCGGATGGCGGGAGGTTCGTGTTTGCCGGCGGTGTCGCCGGAACGGAAGGGATCATCCACAGCGGGATCGGGCCGTTCGACATCTCGCAGGGATCACGGCTCACCTATTTCACCGGCCGGTACGAGCGCGGGCGCGGGCGCGTGGCGGTCTTCACCAACCTGCTGAACGGCGACGCCATCAACCTGCTGTCACGCGGCACCGACGGCCAGTTTCTGCCGCTGAACTTCGACACCCAGACATTCGACGTCGAAGCGTCGGACTCGTTGACGGTGGCCAGCCGCCATAACCTGACCTTCGGCGGCAATTACCGGCACAACGCGTTCGATATTTCGATCGCGCCCGCCGGTGACAATCGCAACGAGGGCGGCGGGTACATCCAGGACGAGATCTTCTTCAACGACCACATCCGCTGGGTGGTCGGCGGTCGAGTGGATAAGTTCTCCTCGATCGAGGACGCCGTCTTCTCGCCGCGCACTTCGCTGCTGCTCAAGCCCGACGCCGCGCAGACGTTCCGCGTGTCGTTCAACCGCGCGTTCCGGGCGCCGTCGTTCATCAACAACAACATCGACACGACCATCCTCAACCAGGCGAACCTCAGTGCGATCTCGCCCGCGCTTGCCAACTTCGTGTTCCCGATCCGCGCGGTCGGCAATCCGGATCTGAAGCAGGAGACGATGCGGGCGTTCGAGGTCGGCTACACCGGCGTCATCCGGCGCCGCGCCACGGTGACCGCAGCCGTCTACTGGAACAAGACGGAGGATGCGATCTTCTTCACGCAGATCGCCAGCTATTCGCCATCCGCGCCCCCACCCACCTGGCCCGCGGGCTTCCCGACCTTCCCGCTGGCGCTAATCCCGCCACCGGGTCTGCCATCGGCTTTCTCGTATCGGAATCTCGGCACGGTGAAGGACAAAGGGATCGAACTCGGCGTCGACACGTCGCTGAACCGGTACGTCAACGTGTTCACCAATTACTCGTTCCAGGCCGACCCCGACGTCGAGGGGTTCGACCCGTCGGAAACGAACTTCCCGGCCAATCACCGGTTCAACGTCGGGTTCGACGCGAGCCGCGGGTGGTTACTCGGCAACTTCAGCGTCAACTACGTGTCATCGGCCTACTGGCAGGACGTGCTCGATCAGCGGTTCGCGGGATCGACGGACGCCTACACGCTGGTCAACGGCGCCGTCGGCGTGCGCTGGATGGGTGACCGGATTACGACGAGTCTCAAGGTCAACAACCTGGCGAATCAGGAAGTGCAGCAGCACATCTTCGGGGACCTCATGAAACGCCAGGTCATCGGCGAGGCGCGCTTCGCTTTCTAGGAATCAGGAATCAGGAATCAGGTATCAGGGGCTGGTTCCAGGAGTCAGCCCTGATCCCTTGCCCAGCCCTGATTCCTGATTCCGGATTCCTGATTCCTATTCGGGGGACCACGGCTCGCAAGTCCGCCCCTTTGGCCTTGCGCAGCCCGGCCCACAGGTCGCCGACTTCTTCGAGCCGGTCGGCGAAGTTGGCGACCGTGAAGTCCTGAGGCCTCACGCCGGACTCGACTTCCGTCCAGGTCAGCGGCGTCGACACGCCGGCAAACTCGTTGGCGCGCGGGCTGTACGCGCTCGCCAGCGTCTTGCCCTGAATGTTCTGCAGGTAATCGACGTAGATCCGTTTGCCGCGCGCGGCGATCGATCGCTCGATCGTCGCCTGCCTGGGATGCTTGTTCGCGACCAGCGTTGCGACAATCTGACAATAGAGCAGCCCCGCGTCATACGTCGTCCCAGCCGGCATCGGGACGTAGATGTGCAGGCCGCCCGATCCGGACGTCTTCGGGAATCCGGCCGTGTTCAGCGCATCCAGTTCGTCGCGGACCCACAACGCCACGTCGAGCACGCGCTGGAAGGGGAGTCCGTCCGGTGGATCGAGATCGATCGCGACATGGTCGACGATGCCTTCGGATCCGACACGGGAGAACCAGGGGTCCTGCGAAATCGAGGCGAGCTGGGCGGTGTAGAGCAGTGTGATGAGATCGCCGCCAATGAGATGCGGACGCCGTTCGGCACCGGCTTTGACCATCGCCACCCGGACGCCGGGCGGGATCTTGTCGGGCGCGCGGTGCTGATAGAACGGCTTGCCGGTCACGCCGTTCGGGTATCGCTTCATCACCAGCGGGCGATCCGCCAGGGCTGGCAACAGCGCCGGCGCCGCCCGCACGTAGTGACGGAACAGATCGCCCTTCGTCAGCCCACGCGTGGATCGACCTGACGCGGGCCAGAAGACCTTCTTGAGATTGCTGACCTCGAGGCGATCGCCGCCCGGGAGATCGAGCACGCCGTCGCCGCTTCCGGATTCGATCGTCTCGAGCTGTTCAAGGAGTTCACGCTGCCCGGTCTTCGTCAGTGCCGCGATGCGACGGGAATCGGCAGCCAGGGCTCGAGTCGCGGAGGGGTCCGCCTGAAGGCGGACACCACGAGTCGTGGACCGGACACCGCGATGGACGCTCGCGCGCACTGCCGGTCGTGACACCTCGGGTTCCTTCTGCACGCTCTCCGCCTTCACATCGTCACGCAGCCCGAGATACGTCGGGTGACGCAGCTTGCCGTCAGCGGTCCACTCGGTGAACTTCACCTCGACGACCAGCCGCGGCTTGGTCCAGTGCGGCTTCTCGTTGGTCCGCGGCGTGGTCGTGAAAGGGCTGGTCTTCGTCCGCAGCGCCTGCACCTGCTTCCACACTCTGCCGAGTTCGGCATCGCTGAAGCCGGCGCCGGTATGGCCGATATAGCGCAGCCCGCCGTCCGCATCGTGCACGCCGAGCAGCAGCGCGCCGAAGAACGGACGCGTCCCGCGCGGCTCGGTCCACCCACCAACCACGCAGGTCTGATGGCGCACCAGTTTCAGCTTGCACCAGTCGGGTGAGCGGCGGCCCGACTGGTAATTCGAGTCGAGCCGCTTGGCAATGACGCCTTCCCAGCCCGATTGTTTCGCGAGTTCGTACAGCGGACGGCCGTCGCCGATCACCTGTTCACTGATCCGAAGCCGGCGGTCGCGCACCCCTTTCATCAGCGTTTCGAGCCGCGGCCGCCGCGCGCGCAGCGGCAGCCGCCGCAGATCCTCGGCGCCGTCGAACAGCAGGTCGAACACGATGAAGGCGGTTCGTGCAGCGCCCGGCGCCGGCGCACCCTTGAGGTGAATACGACCCTGAAGATTCTGAAACCCGGTCGGCTGTCCCTGGTCGTCGAGCGCGACAATCTCGCCGTCCAGAACAGCAGGATGGTCCCGTCCGGCCGCCCACTTCTGCAACGCGTCCACGATCTCGGGAAACTGGGAGGTCTTCTGATTGCCGAGCCGCGACCACAGCGTCGTGCCGCGTGCAGCGGTGACGGCGATCGCGCGGATCCCGTCATACTTTGGCTCGTAGGCGAAGTCGGGAGAATCGAGCGGCGCCTCGCCGGTTGACGCCAGCATCGGCGCGACGGACTTGGTCATCAAGCTGCGCGACGCTTCTTGGACGCGCGTGCCGTCGTCTTCTTCGCACGCGCCGGTCTGCGTGCCGCGCCTTTGCCGGCTCCCTGGAGCGATTGACGCAGCCGCTCCATGAGGTCCACCACCTCCGCCTGCTGCGGCTCCTCGTGGGCCACGAGGTGCGCTGCCTTGCCCTTCAACTTCGCCTTGATGATTTTCATCAGGTTGGCGCGGTACTCGTCGGTGTACTGCGACGGGTCCCAGCTGTCGGCGAGATTCTCGACCAGGGTGCGGGCCATCTGCAATTCGGCTTTGCGGACGTCCCGGGCGGGGGGAACGAGTACTCGCTGGTGTCAACCAGTTCTTCGGCGTATCGCATCAGGGTGAGGACCATCGCCTGGTCCTTCACTTCGAGCGCTGCCAGGTGCTGCGCTTCGCGGAGGACGATGGTGGCGATGCCGACGAGCCCGGCGTCCCGGATTGCTTCGCGGAGCAGCGCGTAGGCACGCTCGCCGCCCTTGGCCGGCGTCAGAAAATAGGAGCTCTCGAAGAAGCGATCGTCGATCTCGTCGCCCTTGACGAAGTTGCGGATGTCGACGGTGCGGCTCTTCTCGAGCGCGGCGTGCTGGAAATCTTCCTTGGTGAGGACGACGAAGCGGCCTTTCTCGTACTCGTAGCCCTTGACGAGCTCATCCCAGGCGACCGGCTTGCCTTCCCGCGCGCACACGCGCTCGAACTTGATCGGAGACTTGTCTTCCGCGTGCAGCATGCGGAAGCGTGGACGCGACTCGCGAACGCCGGGATGCAGCTCAACAGGAATGTTGACCAGGCCGAACGCGATCGCCCCTTTCCAGAGAGCTCGAGGCATACCCGGGCGCTGAGCAAACTACGCGCCCGGAACTCCCAACCCCAACTCCCAACCCCCAAGAGGTCTCGCTTGGGAGTTGGTGCTGGATGCAGTTGGGAATTGGGAGTTAACGCGTTTTCAGCTCCTGTTCAGCTGCAAGCCAGTCGTCGAAGTCACGTCCGTCGCTGCCACCGCGGCTCAGGTAGCGAAGATACGCCGCCTCGGCAATCTGGTCGTACGTCGGGCGGTCGCTCGTCGCTGCATCAGGAGCTGACACAAGTGTCGGCGCCGTGTCGGACGCACTGCTCCCGTTACTGCCGCTGCTCGCTCTGTCGGCCGCCCCGGCCGTTGTCTTACTGGTGGCTGCACGCCGGCGTGGCGCCGCTGCCTTGTTTTCTGGTGCCGCTTCCGCGGTGGTGTCTACAGTCTTCTTCTTGGCCATCTTTCCCACTCTCGAGCAATCAACACTCGAGTTCCATTCTACCCAGTCCCGGCCCTGTCGAAACGAAGTGACGGAAGGAATCCCCTGATCATTTGTAAAAACCGTCTCAACGACGCGACGAAGTTGTAGCCTCCTCTTCGTCCTCGACGTTTTCGTCCGATTCTTCATCGGCCACGTCGAACTCCGACGCGATGGCTTTGAGCTTGTTGAGCGTCGGCTTCCTCCTCCTGCAGCGTCTGCTCGAGCAGCTCCACGGCGTCGACCATGCCGAGCTTGTCAGCCATGTCGATCAGGTTCTCGTACGCCGTGATCTCGTAGCGCTCGGTCTTCTGTGCCGCGCCGATGTTGTAGAACTCGAGCAGCTCTTCGGACGGCTTCTCGCGCATGAAGACCTTCTTTTCCTTGATGAGTCCTTCGATGCCGGGACACGTTTCCGCCTCGGGCTTCTGTCCCATCGTCTTGAAGATCTTTTCGAGCCGCTTGATCTGACCCTGCGTCTCCTTGCGATGCTGGGTGAATGCCTTGCGGATGTCGCGGTCGGAGCTTTCGCCGGCCATCTGCTCCAGCGCGTCAGCAGCGAGTGCTCAGCCGAGTAGATGTCTTTCAACTCGTGCTCGAAGAGCTCCTCGATCGTCTGCATCCCCATGCGCGTTGCCTCCTGTATCGGTTATGAACGATTCGTCTCGATCAACGCATGGATTGCAAGAGGCGTGCGCGGGATTTTGGGATCCGGTTTGGCCACACCTCGCCGGGGTGTTGGCTGCAACTGGACCTCGCCGTGGTGCCCGGCTTTCGCCGGACCCGAGACCGCTATGCATGCAGCGGTGAGCGAAGGCGCTGCAGGCCGGCCAGCGGAATGTGCACCCAGTCTGGCCGGTTGTTCAGCTCGTAACCGAGCTCGTACAGCGCCTTGTCCATGACGAACGCCTGCAGCAGTCGTGTCGATCTCGTCGTCACTGGACGGGAGGATCCCGGCGTCGCGCGTCGCGGAAAGGTAGGCACGGAGGAACACCAGCGCTGACCCATGTCTCCCAGAGCCGCGCCCATGGCGCGAGCCGCTCGATGTCCTCCGGACGGGTGAGCGTCGCCGCATTCAGCGCGGTCAGTGCCGCGTAGCTGAACGAGCGAAGCATTCCGGCGACGTCACGCAGTGGTGAACATTTCGTGCGGCGCTGTTCGAGGGGGCGCGCCGGCTCGCCTTCGAAGTCCAGGATGACGATGTCGCCTTCGGCCACGAGCAACTGGCCCAGGTGATAGTCGCCGTGGCAGCGGACGCGGCTGCCGCCACTGGTGACGCGTTCGAGGTCGCGGAAGCGATGGAGCAGGTCTTCGCGGTTCTCGATCAGCTCACGCGCCAGCTCGTACGCTCGCGGATCGAGCGAACCGAGTCGCGCCTCGAGCGTGCGCAATTGCTCGTCAGCATGGCGGCGCATCGCGTCGGCAGTTCGCGCCAGGTCTGGCGCGGTGTACGGTTCAGGCGCGAACGCAGCGGTCGTCGCTTTCCGCGAGCTGCACGTGCAGCTCGCCGGTGCGGCGCCCGAGGACGTCAGCCGTCGCCAGATACGTCCGGATCGCTTCCGCGACGTCGTGAGGAATCGGTCCGCCCTGGAGGTACTCGCGTGCCGCCTCCGCGGTCACGAGCGGCTTGGGCAACCCGGCTGCGCGTTCGAGATACCGCCCCAGCTCTTCGATCGTCACCTGCCATCCGTTGCCCTGGTTGGGCACGAATTCCTGCAGCATGACGAGCGCGGCCGGCGGCTGGTCGCCCCGCGAGTACTCGAGGGTTCCGCGCAGCGGCGGGACGCGCGTGAAGCCTGAGCGTGTGAGGTAGTCGCCGATTTCGACATCCGGGTTCGGTCCGGGCTCGACCCGGCGGAACATCTTCATGATCAAGCGCCGCCCGAACACCACCGATGTATTGCTCTGGTCCGGTGCGCTCCGGGTGATCGGCAGCAGCGAATCGACCGGCAGCTGTCCCGCACTCAGCTCGAGGCCGGTGCCGCGGACGCGCCCGTCGCGCGTGGCGATATCCCGCCGCTCCTGCATCGCCGCCAGCAGCATCTGGCACACGCCGTCGTCAAACAGGCCGTCGTAGAGCACGCCCTTTGCGTGCGCCGGAGATCCGCGACACGATCGCGGAGGGGTACTGGCGTTCGATCGCTTCGGCATCGGCGCCGCTGGACATCGCCAGCGGCAGCACGTACCGCTCGCGCCCACCATCGCCGTACTGCACGTCGACGATGGTGAGGAAGGCCGGGTGCGGCCCGCGCCGCAGCGTCGTCCAGTCGCCGAACCGCGCCCGTGCGATGGTGCGCGCCTTGCCGCCGAACCAGCGCTGCCGCTGCAGGAATGAGGCGAGCGACTGGCGCTCGAGGATGCGTCCGCGCGCTGCCGTCGAGTACCGAGTCCCAGACCACACCGGCGAACAGCGTTGGCAATTCCAGCAGCTGCTCTTCAGGCGCCGGGGCGGTCCGCGACGTGACCGGCACGACGACTTCCTGCAGCTGGAACCAGTAGAAGCCGTAGCCGCCGAGGGTCAGGAAGTACGGTTGGTCGCCGATGCGCGGAAACTGCGCCTGGCCGAGCATCTCGACCGGCGTCAGTCCGGCAAAGGCCTGCAGCGGGATCGCGACCGGCTGGACGGCGCGTGACAGGTTGGCGACGCACAGGACGATCGGTGTGCTCGTAGCGGCGGACGTAGGTCAGGACCTTGCGGTTGTCGGTCGGGATGAACTCGATCGAGCCGCGGCCGAAGACCTGGTGCTGCCGGCGGAGCGCGATGATGCGCTTCATCCAGTGCAGCAGCGAGAACGGCGAGCGCTCCTGCGCCTCGACGTTGATCGCCTCGTACCCGTAGACCGGGTCCATGATGACGGGGAAGTAGAGACGCGCCGGATCGCAGCGCGAGAAGCCGGCGTTGCGGTCGCTGCTCCACTGCATCGGCGTGCGGACGCCGTTGCGGTCGCCGAGATAGACGTTGTCGCCCATCCCGATCTCGTCGCCGTAGTAGATGATCGGCGTGCCGGGCATCGAGAACAGCAGGCTGTTCATCAGCTCGATGCGGCGGCGGCTGTTTTCCATCAGCGGCGCGAGCCGGCGGCGGATGCCGACGTTGATCCGCATCTGCGGATCGGCCGCGTACTGCGCCGTACATGTAGTCGCGCTCTTCGTCGGTGACCATCTCGAGCGTCAGCTCGTCGTGATTGCGCAGGAAGATCGCCCACTGGCACGACTCGGGCATCTCCGGCGTCTGGTTCATGATCTCGACGATCGGATGACGTTCCTCCTGCCGCAGCGCCATGAACATGCGCGGCATCAGCGGGAAGTGGAACGCCATGTGGCACTCGTCGCCGTCGCCGAAGTAGGCGCGGACGTCCGACGGCCACTGGTTGGCCTCGGCGAGCAGAATCCGCCCCTGGTAGTGCGCATCGACCTCGCGCCGGATCCGTTTCAGGATGTCGTGCGTCTCCGGCAGGTTCTCGTTGATCGTGCCGTCGCGCTCGATCAGATACGGAATCGCGTCGAGGCGCAGCGCGTCCACGCCCATGTCGAGCCAGAAGCGCATCACGTCGAGGACCGCGTCGAGGACGGCCGGGTTGTCGAAGTTCAGATCCGGCTGATGCGAGAAGAAGCGGTGCCAGTAGTACTGACCGGCGACCGGATCGAACGTCCAGTTGGACTTCTCGGTGTCGGTGAAGATGATGCGGGTGCCGGCGTACTTCGTGTCGGTGTCGCTCCACACGTAGTAGTCGCGTTCGGGCGATCCCTTTGGCGACGTGCGCGCGCGCTGAAACCACGGATGCTGGTCGGAGGTGTGGTTGATGACCAGCTCGGTCAGGACGCGGATGTTCCGGCTGTGGGCCTCGTCCAGGAAGCGCCTGAAGTCGTCGAGGCTGCCGTAGATCGGATTGATCGTCGTGTAGTCCGCGATGTCGTAGCCGTCGTCGCGCAGCGGCGACGGATAGAACGGGAGCAGCCACAGGCAGGTGACGCCGAGGTCCTGCAGGTAGGGCAGCTTCTGCGTCAGGCCGGGGAGATCGCCGATGCCGTCACCGTTGCTGTCGTAGAAGGCGCGGACGTGCGCCTCGTAGATGATGGCGTCCTTGAACCAGAGCGGATCTGACGCCGGCAATCGTGAATCATGAATCGCGAATCGTGAATCCGGATTGGTGTTGTGGGTCACGGTTGACCTCGAAGCGTCATTCACGATTCACGATTCACGATTCGAAAGATGTGCGCCATGCGCTCCGCCGGATCGAGCCGCACGTAGTTCCAGGCTCCTCGCCAGCGGTACACGCGTTCCGTCGAGCAGGTCTTCGACCTCGTAGGAGTCGTCTTCGCCGATGCCGAGCTCGTGAATCGGCACCTCCACCCACCCGTGCTGCAGGTGATGCGGGTCGGTGTTGGCGACGACGAAGACACGCGGTTCTGGCGGTGCCGGGGTGCCGCAGGTGCCGAAGATGCAGCCTGCCTCACTGAAGCCTGGCGCAAGCGGGCACGTCCTTGCTGAACCAGAGCAGCGCCGGGTTGTCGGTGTGGTGAAACCGCAGTCCGTCGTTGAACTGCAGCGCGCGATGCGTCGCGGCGGATCGCGTTGACGCGCGCGATCAGTTCCTTCAGGTTCCCAGGCGCGTTCCAGTCGCGGACCTTGATCTGGTACTTCTCCGAGTCGAGGTACTCCTCGGATCCGGGCCGTACGGCCACGTTCTCGCACAGCTCGTAGCCGCTGTAGATGCCGTAGCTCGCAGCCAGCGTGGCGGCGAGCACCAGCCGCACTTCGAACGCGGGCCGTCCGCCGTGCTGCAGGTACTCGTGGAGGATGTCAGGCGTGTTGGCGAAGAAGTTCGGCCGCAGGTACTCGCGGACCTCGGTCGTCGTCAGCTCGGTCAGGTACTCGCGCAGCTCCTGAGCGCTGTTGCGCCAGGTGAAGTAGGTGTACGACTGCGTGAACCCGCACTTCGCGAGATAGCGCATCACCTTCGGCCGCGTGAACGCTTCGGAGAGGAAGATCGCGCCGGGATATTGACGCTTCACCTCCGCAAGGCACCATTCCCAGAAGCGGAACGACTTCGTGTGCGGGTTGTCGACGCGGAAGATCGTGACGCCGTGTGACGCCCAGAACAGGAAGACCTGCTCGAGTTCGTTCCAGAGCGCGCTCCAGTCCTGGCTCTCGAAGTCGAGCGGGTAGATGTCCTGATATTTCTTCGGCGGGTTCTCCGCGTATTTGATCGAACCGTCGGGACGATGGCGGAACCAGTCCGGATGCTCGCGCACCCACGGGTGATCAGGCGAGGCCTGGAATGCGATGTCCAGGGCCACCTGCAGTCCGAGCCTCGCCTGCGGTCGCGACGAACCGGTCGAAGTCGTCGATGGTTCCGAGTCCAGGTTCGATCGCCGTGTGCCCGCCCTCGGGTCCACCGATGGCCCACGGACTGCCCGGATCGTCCGGCTCCGGCGTCAGCGAGTTGTTGCGACCCTTCCGGAACGCCCGGCCGATCGGATGGACGGGCGGCAGGTAGACCACGTCGAAGCCCATCGCGGCGATCTCGGGGAGGCGGGCTTCGGCCTCGCGGAACGTGCCGCTGCGCGACGGGTCGGACGTGCACGACCGCGGGAACATCTCGTACCAGGCACCGAAACGCGCCCGCTCGGGATCGACAATGACCGCGCAGGGTGCGTTCGCAGGTCGTGGCGTCGCTGCGATCGGCACGTGCGGCCATCAACGCCGCGAGGTCCGCATCGCGTGCGGCCTCGACGCGCTCGCTCGCCGGGCGGTCGCTCCGCAGGAGGTCGGCGACTTCGAGCAGGCGGAGGTGGTCCTCCCGCGCCGGGCGAACCTTGCCCGATCCGCCTGGCGAGGCTGATACGCCTCGCCCCACGGCGGCCTGAATCAGTTCCGCGCCTTCGAGCAGCTCGCTCGCGACGTCCTGTCCGGCCTCGGCCTTGGCGATCAGTCCCTTGAGCCACGTCCCGAAGCGATCGATCCACGCTTCGATCGTGTATTCGTAGCGGCCGACATGCTCGACCACGAAGGAGGCAGTCCAGGAATCGTTGTCGAGTGGCGTCAGAGGTACTTCGGACCAGTCCGATGGCCGACCGTGAAGGTCCGCCCTGCTGTCGGGGCTTCGTCGATACTTCACGACTCCGGCGAGCAGGTCGTGGCCGTCGGCAAAGACGTCGGCGGTGACCGTGATCGATTCACCTGGCGTCCGTTTGATCGGGAAGCGGCCCCCGTCGATCGCCGGCTGTACATGCTCGATGACGACGCGCTGACGCCCGGCGATGGGCAACTGGCGCTCAGCCGCCTGGTCGTGAGCAACAGCGGCGCGTCGAGCCATCACGCATCCTCCGGCTCGTGTTCCGCCGGCGGGATCGACGGATCGGGAGCGGGCGGAGGATCGTCGACCCGGCGTCCGCGTCGTTCGCCGTTCAGCGTGAAGAGTGCAAGCGTGCGCCCCTGCAGCGGATAGGTGTGGTCGCCCGGGAACCGCTGCTCCGGGGCTCGCGCGTCGATGGTGTCGATGATGCGCAGCCACGACGTGTTCTGGTTGACGGGCGGCAGGATGAACGGCACTTCGTCGTGATGCGGCGTTGAGCAGGATCAGCAGGGTGTCGCCGGTGACCTGCTGTCCGCGTTCGTCGACTTCGTCGAGTGCGGCTCCGACCGCGAGCACGCCGAGCGACCGGACGAACGGCGCGTTCCACGCCTCGTCGGTCATCTCACGGCCGCTGGGATCGAGCCAGTAGATGTCCTTGACGCCCTCGCCACGGATCGAGCGGCCCTGGAAGTACTTCCGGCGCGTCAGCACCGGCTGTGAGTTGCGGAAGTGGACGAGCCGGCGCGTGAAGTCGAGGAACTCCTCGTCTTCCGGTGACAGGTCCCAGTGCGTCCAGCTCAGCTCGCTGTCCTGGCAATAGGCGTTGTTGTTGCCCTGCTGGGTGCGTCCGACTTCATCGCCGCCGCTGATCATCGGTACGCCGACCGAGAGCAGCAGTGATGCCATCAGATTGCGCTTCTGCTGGGCTCGCAGTGTATTGACCTGAGCCTCGGTCGTCGGCCCTTCGACGCCGCAGTTCCAGCTCAGGTTGTGGCTCTCGCCGTCGTTGTTGTGTTCGCCGTTCGCCTCGTTGTGCTTCTCGTTGTAGCTGACCAGGTCATCGAGCGTGAACCCGTCGTGCGCGGTGATGAAGTTGATGCTGGCGTACGGCCGGCGGCCGCTGCGCTCGTACAGGTCGTTGCTGCCGGCGATGCGGGTCGCGAGTTCGGCGACGCCGCGGTCGTCGCCCTTCCAGAAGGCGCGCATCGCATCGCGGTACTTGCCGTTCCACTCGGTCCAGAGCACCGGGAAGTTGCCGACCTGGTAGCCGCCGGCGCCGAGGTCCCACGGCTCGGCGATCAGCTTCACCTGCGAGAGGACCGGGTCCTGATGAATGATGTCGAAGAACGCCCCGAGCCGATCGACTTCGTAGAGCTCGCGCGCCAGCGTGCTCGCCAGGTCGAAGCGGAACCCGTCGACGTGCATCTCCTGCACCCAGTAGCGCAGGCTGTCCATGATCAGCTGCAGCACCTGCGGGCTCTGCATGTTGAGCGTGTTGCCGCAGCCGGTGAAGTCGAGGTAGTAGCGCGGGTCTTCCGGCACCAGCCGGTAGTAGGTCGCGTTGTCGATGCCGCGCAACGACAGCGTCGGACCGAGGTGATTCCCCTCGGCGGTGTGGTTGTAGACGACGTCGAGAATGACTTCGAGACCGGCGCTGTGCAGCGCCTTGACCATGCGCTTGAACTCGCGGACGGTGCCGTCCGGATCGTTCGTCGCGGAATAGCGGCCGTCCGGAGCGAAGAACCCGAGCGTGTTGTAGCCCCAGTAGTTCGACAGTCCTCGCTCGACCAGGTGACGGTCGTAGGCGTGATGATGCACCGGCATCAGCTCGACTGCGGTGACGCCGAGCTTGAGCAGATGATCGAGCGCCGGTTCGGTCGTCAGCGCCTCGTAGGTGCCGCGCAGCGCCGGCGGGATCTCCGGATGCAGCTTGGTGAATCCCTTGACGTGCAGCTCGTAGATGACCGTCTTGTGCCACGGCGTGCGTGGCGGTCGATCGTCACCCCACGTGAACGCCGGATCGATGACCGCCGCGAGCGGCGCGAACTCCGAATCGTCACGCTCGTCGAACGACAGGTCCGCCGCCTTGTGGCCGACCGTGTAGCCGAACAGCGTGTCGTCCCAGCGCACGGTGCGGCCCGACGGCGCGCGCATACGGATCGAGCACGACCTTGTGCGGGTTGAATCGATGCCCGTGCTGCGGCTCGTACGGTCCGTGCACGCGATAGCCATAGAGCTGCCCCGGGCGGACATCAGGGAGATAGCCGTGCCACACCATGTCGGTGTGCTCGGGCAGTGGGACGCAGGACGAGGGCAGGGGCGCGTCGGCCGACTCGAACAGGCACAGCTCGACGCGGGTCGCGTGTGCCGAGTAGATCGCGAAGTTGACTCCCAGGCCCGTCCAGGTCGCACCCAGGGGGTACGGCTGACCTGGCCAGACTCGCATATAGGCTGATCAGTTTCAAAAGCTTTGCCGTTCGGCCCAAGCTCGACGGTCACCGGTACGCGCATTGAATGTCGACGCGACGGAGGTCGCTGTGTCCAGCCACTCATTGACCAACGTTCCCGAACAGAATCACGACAGCATGCGCGCGGTCGCCGACCGGTCGATCGCTGGCCCGGGCGCGCACGAGCCGATTCCGGGCGAATACGACGCCACCACGTTGACGCACCGCGAGCCAGGAGCGATGGGGGGTGCGTTCAACGGCACCAACAACCTGCCGATCGATCCCGACGCGCCGCTCCGACGATCGCGACGCGGCGGGAGTGGGTGCGGGAAGGTGGTGGCCGCGACGGAGAGCGACTGGTCGAAAAACACCAACGGGAGAAACGGTCGCACATCGTGAATCGTCAATCGTGAATCGTGAATGGTCCGCCGAAGGCGGACGGCACGGAACCCCGATTCACGATTCGCGATTCGCTATTCGCGATTCGCTATGATCAGCGGGTGCTCCCCGCTGCGTCTGCCCGGCTGAAGCCGGGACCGGCAAGCCCTCGCCTGCTCACGATTGTCGCAGTCCTGGCCATCGCTGGCGCGAGCTGCGCTCAACGTGCCCCCGCAGCGGGAACCGTCGACGTCCAGCTCCTCGCCATCAACGACTTTCACGGCGCCATCGAGCCTCCGTCAGGGTCCAACGGCCGGATCGGTGATACGCCGGCGGGCGGGGTCGAGTATCTTGCCACTCACTTGCGGGCGCTGGCAGACAGCAACGCGAACACCGTCATCGTGTCGGCGGGCGACAACATCGGTGCGTCGCCGTTGCTCTCCGGCATGTTCCACGACGAGCCGTCGATTGAGGCGCTGAGCACCGCGGGGTTGCTGTTGTCGGCCGTCGGCAATCACGAACTGGACGAAGGCTGGGACGAGCTGTACCGGATGCAGAAGGGCGGGTGTCATCCGGTGGATGGGTGCCAGGACAAGACGCCGTTCAACGGGGCAACGTTCCGCTTTCTGGCCGCCAACCTGCTGTTCGATCCTGCGATGGCAGATCCGCAGGCGCTGCAGCGAAGCGGCTGGACCGGAGCCGCCGGCGCTCGACAGCCGCAAACGTTGTTTCCGCCGTACACGATCCGCGAATTCAACGGCGTGAAGGTCGGGTTCATCGGCCTGACGTTGAAAGGCGTGGGCGCCATCGTTTCGCCCGCCGCGCTCAAGGGAATTACCCCGTTGCCTGAAGCCACAGCGGCCAACGATGCCGCCCGGGCCCTTTCCGCCCAGGGCGTCCACACCATCGTCGCGCTGATCCACGAGGGCGGCGCGCAGACCGGTGACCAGGCGCAGGAGGACCCGAACGCCTGCGACGGATTCAGGGGTGCGATCGTCGACATCGCCAACGCGATGTCTCCTGATATCGATGTGATCGTGTCCGGGCACACGCATCGGGCGTACGTGTGCACGATCGGAATGAAGCTCGTGACGAGCGCCGCGTCGTTCAGCCGGCTGATCACGGACATCGATTTGAAGATCGACCGGCGCACCGGGCGGGTCGTGTCCAAGGCCGCCCGCAACGTGACGGTGACCCGCGATGTGCCCCCGAATCGCGCCGAAACGGCGCTCATCGAGCACTACCGACCCCTGGCCGCGTCGGTGGCGGGACGCCCGGTCGGAACAGCGACGGCGCTCATCCCGCAGCAGCGGAACGCCGCTGGCGAATCCGCGCTGGGTGACATCATCGCGGACGGGATGCTCGAGGCCGCGCGCGCGGCCGCCGGCCGCGTCGATGTGGCGTTCACCAACAGCGGCGGTATTCGAAACGACCTTGTCGTGTCCGGTCCATCGGGAGCGATCACGTTTGGCGATGCCTTCAACGTGCTGCCGTTCGGCAACGTGGTGATCGTGAAGACCATGACCGGCGATGCGATCGCGCGAATGCTCGAACAGCAGACCGGCGGGCGCATGCTCCAGGTGTCGAAAGGATTCAGCTACGAGTGGGAGCCGACGAAGCCTGAGGGCAGCCGCGTCAACCGCGCGTCGATTCGGATCGACGGAAAGCCGCTCGTGCCGACGGAGCGCTACCGCGTGGCGTCGAACGACTTCGTCTGGAACGGCGGTGACGGGTTTACCGCTGCAGTCGAGGGCAGCGATCCGACCGGGGTCGGTACCGACGTCGACGTTTTCGCGGCCTACCTTCAGAAGCATTCGCCGGTCGCCCCGGGTCCACAGGATCGCATCCGCCTCGCCCGGTGATCGTGGCGTCCACCTCGGAGGTGGACGGCTCGTCATCGAAGGCCGACCTGAAGGTCGGCCTCTACGGGCACGCGCCGGTTGCGGCGCGGAACGACAGGACCTCCAGCTTCGGCAACTCCGTGGACGGGTGAGCCGAGCCGCCTGGCTGCTCGATGCCAGACTGATTCGACGTCACGCGTCCGACGATCTCGATACGTCGTCCGACCTGTTCACCCAGCGCCTGCACTCGATCGCCCGTCAACGCAAACGCGACGGTGTCAGGTTCTTCCGTGCGACCGCCCACGATGGTCTCGCGCGGAATGGTCCCCGAGTTCGTGCCTTCCGGAATGGAGCCGGGGACGGCACTCGACCGGCTGGTGCCGCTACCTCACGATCCGCGCGGTCGTCAGCGCGAGTCCGTTGGGATCCATGTTGAGGCGCCGGACGCCTTTGTCGACGTCGACGTCCCCGTTGCGGGTGATGCAGCCGATCGCGGTGACCTGTTGCGGTGGCGGCAGCTGAGCGGTCTGACCGTCAACCGACGATACCGGCCATGGTCGCGGCAAGGAGGACCGGACTGCACGCGCCAATGAGCTTCACCATCGCGCACCTCGTCTGTTGGCGGCGTCAGCCGCGGTGCCTCATTGCCTTCAAGTTTGATTCCGACCCGGCCCTCGACCCGTCGAAGAAGACGTTGAGGTCGGCCTGCCCGCTACAGGAGCAGCGTCTCCACGCGATGGGCGTGGACCATGCCCTCGCAGGGCGACCACGCGAGCACGGTGAAACGGCCGTCCTGGGACGCGACGAGCGCGAGCGCGTCGCGCTGGTCGTGGATGAACTGCGCGGCTGACAGGTGACGCGTCCCGCCGAGTTGAGAGGGCGAGATGATCTGGGCCGGAGCGTCGAGCACCGGTTCGGTCAGCGTCACCTGCTCGGCGGGTGACGCGCCGCGGCGACGCGCGATCTTCGCGCCGAACGCCAGCAGCTCGTATTCGGAACTCAACACGGTCGCGCCATCGATGGCGGTCAGGCCGGCAATCGCATCGACCGCGCGTCCCAGTTCCTCGTGCCACGATCGGACACTGTGTTCCACCTTCGAGGCTTGTTGACTGCGGCTGAGCACCGCGAGCTCGTCGTACGCCGGGGACACGTTGTAGGGGAGCGGCTGCACGATCGACTGTCGCCACTCCTCCGATCCTTTCGGCACGACCAGCATCAGTCCGCCGCGCCGATGCGCCCGCATGGAGACGGCAAGCTGGACCAGCACGTTCACCGAACCGGCCCACGATGTCGGGCGAGTCGAATCCAAGCAGCGACGCGAGCAGGTCAGGGCAGTCGGGCAGGCTCGAGGCGTGCTCGTCGATCACTTTGATCTGATCGCCCTGCAGGACCGCCACGTTGACGTACTTCGCCAGTTCGTCGCCGCGATGGTGCTTGACCACCACCAGCCCGGGCTCGGCGACTTCAATGACGCAGCAATGCCGGGGCAGCGACCTGGCCGCGCCCCACACCAGGGCCGACTGTCCCGGCGTAACGCCGAGATGAATGCCGGGTCGTTCGACTGCCGGACCGACTCGGACCAGGCGTGACGGTTCGAGTTCGACAGGCGTCTCGAACACGATCGCGTGTGCACTCTGTTCCGGCGCGACGAACGCGATCGACACGCGTGGCCAGTAGTCTTCCTCCCGTCGGAGGCTGGCCCAGAACGCGGCGTCGAGGGCGGCAGCGATGTCCGTTTCGGATGGCAGTGACGCGAGATCGTTCTCGCCCCGCGCCCGCGCCTCGTCCAGATGATGGGCGAAATGGGCGCGAACGACCGGGGCGACCCGGCTGGCGGCGACGTAAGGGAATTCAGTCAGGACGTAGGCCCGGCTTCAATCGGGCAGAAGGTTTGGGGCGGATGACGGGTCTCGAACCCGCGACTTCCTGAGCCACAGTCAGGCGCTCTACCCCTGAGCTACATCCGCCGTCTAGAGGTGAACAACGGATTTTAGCACGCCCGCTTGAGCCGGCCGTGTATCGCGGTATCAAGCTCCATCAGCAGATGCCAGGGACCATCGTAAATGGCGAGCGCGCCGGACGAGATCCTCATCGCTCCACCCACCGCAGCGAAACGCGATGCTGTCCACGCCGGCGCGCGCCGCAGCGGCGATATCGTACGGCGTGTCGCCAATCATGAGCGCCGTGGACGCGGACGCGTGCGCGCGTTCGATCGCCGCCTCAATGATGTCCGGATCCGGCTTTGATTCCTCGGCGTCGTCACTCGACGTCGCGGCATCCATCCGCCCGTCTGCGCCAGCGATCTCCAGCAATCGATCCAACTCGTCGCGTTTAGCCGAACTCGCCGCGACCAGCGTGAACCCGCGCTCCTTCAATGCGCCGAGCAGTCGACTCACCTCAGGAAACGCTTGCAGGTGGGGCAGATACTCGTTCGTGAAGATCTCGCGGCGTCGCTTCGAGATTCGCTGACCGGACGGGGAGTCCTCTTCGATCCCGCTGACGGTTGGCATCAACTTGTCACCACCGCTGCCGATGCAGCGCCGGACCTGCACCGGATCGACGGCGATCCCCGAATCGCGAAAGCCTCTGACCCACGCCTGCGCGTGGGCGTCGTTGCTGTCGACCAGGGTGCCGTCGACGTCGAACAGCACGGTGGAATAGCCCTGTTCACTCTTCTCGGTGCTCACTTCTGAGTTCGTGTTCAAGTTCGGTTCCAGGTTCGGGGTTCGGGGTTCGGGGCGAAGCCGAGCCTTGAACCTGAACACGAACCGAGAAGCGAGATGTCAGAAGCGTGAATAGCGTTCAGCGCGCCGCGCGGGTGCCCGCGCGCTGTAGCGCCGCCCGGATCTGGCGGCGGTCCGACGAGGCGAAGACCCAGTCGTCGGGGGCGTTGCGCGCGAGTTCCTGTTCGGTCCAGATCGCGCGCATCAGTCCTTCGTCGGCGTGAGCGTTGGTGCGCAGGATCAGGTGGCCGACCTCGTGGGCGATGGCCCGACCAAGCAACAGGGCCAGATCCGATCCGGCATGTCGCGCCGAGTCTTCGACGCGATTGATGAAGATCGTGGCCAGCGTTCCTGATCCGGCGGCGGGATCGATGACCGAGAAGCCGAGCGGCCCGCTGCCATTCGACACCGTGCTCGCCGGTTTCCCGGATGACGCGGACGACGAGCTCACCAGCTTCCGGGCGCGCAGCCTTCAGTGCGGTAGCAGTCGTGCCAGTCCGCAGTGACGCCGGCATCGGCAACGATCGCGCGCGCCTCGTCGAGGGCGGCCGATCGCACGGATTTGTCGAGGGCAGAATAGTCGTAGAGCCGGACGGCGAGGCGGCCGGAAGCGGTCTGAGCCGAGGCGGGCGAGACCAGCACGAGCAGCATCGTGCAGGCGGTCGCGGTCGCGGCAACGTGGCGCGCAGCAGACGACAGAGTCATGGTGTGCGGCGTTCAACAAGGACGCCGCTGAAAAACCGGACTTACCTTACCAGCAGATATCAGTCGGCGAAAGAGTACCGTTGACTCCTTCGTTTCAGTCGACAAATTCGTCGGCCGCGATCTCGACGAGCGATCCACCCTCGATGCGGACGCGCAGCGGATACACGTGGCTGGCGCGCTCGCCCTTGGCTTCGTACATCAACTTGTCGGCGCGGGCGAGGAGCTCGTGCGCGAGCGACCGCGCGATGTGCCGTCGCTCGGTGACGCTTCCGAGCAGCAGACAGACGACGCCGACGTCGACCTTCGGTGGCTTTTCGGCGAGACGGTGATCCTCGGTGACCCAGTCGAAGCGCTCGACCGCCTCACGGAAGCGTTCCGCAATGACCCAGGCATCGGTGAAGTGGTCGAGATCAGGGATCAGGAAGCAGAACTCGTCGCCGCCAAACCGCGCGTGCAGTTCCTGGCCCGGCCGCGCCTCGTCTTCCTCCTGCATCGACTCCTGGGCAATGAGGTCGTCTGACCGGATCTGCTCGCGGAGCAGGCGGGCGACGCGATCGATGATCCGGTCACCGAGTGCGTGACCAAGGTTGTCGTTGTACCACTTGAACGAGGTGATATCGACCAGGCCGACGGCGCCCCAGCGGCCGCGCTGCTCGAGCGCCAGGAACGCCTCGAGCTGCTCGATGAACCGCCTGAAGTTCATCAGCCGGGTCTTCGGGTCGCGGTGGACCCGATCGGTCAGATCGGCGACCAGGTCTTCGAAGTACTTGGCGATGCTGCTGACCGTGGCGTCCCGGGCGGACAACTCTTCGCGCATACGGTTCATGCGCTCGGTGAAGCCGGCGGATACAGCCTGAATGGCCTCCTGCTTCGACTGCTGCCAGAGTCGCTCGTGCTGCAGGAAGACGCCGTCGATGGCGTCCAGGAGCGCCTGCTCCTGATTGACGGCGAGATGCAGCCGATCGCGCACCCACTGGTGCAGTTCCGAACGGCTTTGGGGAGCTTTCTCCGACTCGGTACCGGCAGGTTTGCGTATCCTCATGACTGGGAGGGTGGCTTGACGGCCCACCACGTTCAAACCCTATGCCGCAGAGGCGACCAATCCCGATCACGTGTGAAGTTTATTTTTGCGCCAGAAAACTTCCGTATTCACGCTAACCCATCAGCACCGACTCGCTCAAAGTGGACCCCGATTGTTTCAAAGCGGCACATAGTCTTGGTTCTGCTCTCGGCATGTGGTGATGGGCAAGGTCAACAAGTGATCGATGCTGAAGACATTCTGTCTGGGTGTGAAGGAAGGAACGCTCTGGTAACTTTGGAGTAAAGTGTCCGACTTGAGCCCAACCTCATCTTTTGTCCCGCCCTCGCCCGGAGCCTGGGAACTCGAACAGACGCACCTCACCAAGCCACCGTCGGTCTTCATTGCCGAGGTCATGCCGCCGGCGATGATGCGCGGCTTCAAGGCCGGCACGAGCCATTACGGGGCGCTGCTCGACTATCTCGAGATCGCGGTCATCAATCGATTCATTTACATGGCGCCGCGTCCGGTCGGGGCGCCCAAGGGGGCGAAAGGACCACCGCCCAAGGCGATCTTCAAGCTGCTGACGCGCCTCCATCCTGAGATCCGTCGACGCGTCGCGTCGATCCGGCGAAGTGTTTCACCAGAAGGTCTGGCGCGAGGACCTGCGGCTGTGGGACGACGAGGTCAAGCCGACGCTCGCCGCGGAAGCGAAGGCGTTGCTGGCCGAGGACCTCGAGAGCGCCACGAACGCTCAACTCGCCGCCCACGTGCGGCGCGCGACAGCCTTCCTCGATTCGGCGGTCTACTTCCATCATCGCTTCAACGTGTGCGTGATGGTGCCGCTTGGCGACTTCCTCGTACAGGCGATGGAGTGGACCGGCCTGAGCGCCACAGAATTGCTTCACCCGATGCGTGGCCTTTCGCCCGTGTCGGCCGGCGGTCGCGAAGAGCTGCAGGCGGTGCGGTCGGCGATCCAGTCCGACGCTGCCGCCATGCGGATCCTGATGTCCGACCGTCCGCCGGCTGACGTGCTCACCGAACTCATGGCGCACCCGGGACCTGTCGGTCTGGCGACGCGGCGGTACGTGGACGTTGTGGGCTTGCGCGTGATGGGCGGGTACGACGTTGCCGATCGCCACGCTCGCGAACATCCCGAGATGCTGATCAAGATCATCCGCGCGGCGGTGACCGGTGACGAGTCGTCGCGCCGGCAGGCAGCCGAGCAGGACGTCGAGCGGTTGCGGGGCAAGGTGCCGGTGCAGCACCGCGCCGCCTTCGACGAGCTCCTGGCCGAGGCCCAGCTCACGTATCGCATCCGCGACGAACGCGTGTTTCACGGCGATGCCCTGGCCACCGGCCTCGCCCGTCGCGCGATCCTCGCCGCCGGCGCTCGGCTGCGCTCGGAGGGGCGCGCCCACGATGCGGAAGATCTGATCGATGCGACACCGGATGAGATCGCGTCGCTGCTTGAAGGACGCGGCGGCCCAACGGCAGACGAACTTGCGGAACGGTCACGGTGGCGGCGTGAGACGCCGTTGACCGTCGCCCCGGCCAATCTCGGCAATCCACCGTCGGCGCCACCGCCATCGGACTGGCTGCCCGGCTCCCGCCGCGCGCATGCAGCGGATCATCGGCACCGTCATGAGCCTGCTGTTCGATGCGAAGCACGATGCGGCGCAGAAAGCCGCCGGAGGGATCGTGAAATCGCTGAAGGGATTTCCGGTGAGCCCCGGTGTCTACGAAGGACCGGCCCGCGTGATCACCGGCGTCGATCAACTCCCACAGGTGCAGCACGGCGAGGTGCTGGTCGCCACGTCCACCGGGCCGACGTTCAACGTCGTCCTGCCGCTGATCGGCGCGCTGGTCACCGAGCGTGGCGGCGTGCTGAGCCACGCGGCGATCGTGTCCCGCGAATACGGTTTGCCCGGGGTGGTGGGCTGCATCGGCGCCGTCAAGGCGATCACGAACGGCACGCGCGTACGCGTCGACGGCACGACGGGCGAGGTCGGGATCCTCGACTGATGGCCGATCCAGCTATCGCCGCTGGCGTCGTTCCCCTGTCGGCGGCCGCCGAGGAATCGCTCTTCGGTGGCAAAGCGGTGAGCCTTGGCGCGGCGATTCGCGCGGGTTTGCCCGTTCCGCCCGGCGCGGCGCTCGCGTGGCACGTCGTGGCGCGCGTGGCCGAGGCCGACGGCCTGCACGTCGGTGCGGTCGTCGACTCGCCGCACGTGCCTGATTCCCGGCTGGCCGCACGGTCGTCGGCGATTGGCGAAGATTCGGGCGGCGCGAGCTTCGCCGGCCAGCACACGACGAAGCTGAACGTGCGGCGTCACACGCTCATCGACGCGGTGCGGGCAGTCTGGGAGTCCGCGTATACGCCATCGGCGCTGGCCTATCGAGAGAAGAAGGGCATCCTCGCGACGCCGCGCATCGGCGTGGTCGTGCAGATGCTGGTCGAACCGGTGGCGGCTGGCGTGCTGTTCACGCGCAACCCGATCACCGGCGCCGACGAACGGCTGATCGAATCGTCATGGGGACTCGGCGAGTCGGTCGTGAACGGCAGCGTTGTTCCCGATCGCTACCGCCTGTCACCTGCGGGCACGGTCATCGAGTTCACGCCTGGCCACAAGGACCTCAAGGTGTGGTACGGCGAGGATGATGGCACGGTGGAACTGTCCCGTCGACGACCACCTGCATGCGGCACCGTCCTTGACCGGCGATCAGGTGGCGGAACTGAACGAACTGGCGGATCGGTGCCGCGGCGTCTACGGACCGGACCTCGACATCGAGTGGGCCGTCGGTCCTGACGGGCGCGTCTATCTGCTGCAGTGCCGACCGATCACCACGCTCTGAGATCCATGGACGTGCACTGCCTGACGGGCAATCGAGACGCCGAACTGAGCGATGCATCGCCACGCTCGCATCCTGACGTCCGCGGCGATCGGCGCCGCGCTCAATCCCCTCAATTCGACGATGGTGGCGGTGGCGCTGCCGGCGCTGAGCGCCGAGTTCGGCGCCTCGCCGACCAGCGTCACGCTGACTGTCGTCACCGGTTACCTCGTGGCGACGCTGATCTGGCAGGTGCCTGCCGGCAGCATCGCGGATCGGATCGGCTACGCTCGCGCGCTCGCCATTGGTCGCTGGCTGTTTCTCGCCGGTGCGCTGGCGGGCACCCTCGCGCCAGTCCTGGCCATCGTGGTCGTGGGGCGGTTGCTGATGGCGATCGGCGGCTCGCTGATCATCCCGACGGCCATGGCGCTCGTACGCGTCGCGGTCCCCGAACATCGTCGGGCCCGGGCCTTCGGCACGCTCGGCGCCGTGCTCGGCGGAGCCGCGGCCATCGGTCCGGCTCTCGGCGCGTGGATGTCGACCCACTTCGGCTGGCGATCGCTCTTCGTGATCAACGTCCCGATGGTGCTCGCCTCGTGGGCGATACAGCGAGCCGCATTCCGCCAGCGCACCCGCCACGACTCCGGTCGCGACGCCGACCGTCGTTCGACTGGCTGGGCAGCCTGCTGATCGGTGCGTCGCTCGTGCTGTTCACCTTTGCCACGCGCGCCGACGGCGCGATGGCCTGGTGGTTTGCCGCCGGCGGGGCCATCGGGCTTGCCGTGCTCATCGTGCACGAGCGACGAACCGCGTCGCCGTTGCTGCGGCTGTCACTCTTCGGCGAGCGGGCGTTCGTTGCCGGCTCCGGCGTGATTGCGACACAGAACCTGGCGATGTACTCGCTGCTGTTGCTCGTCCCGTTCATCTTCGGCTCCGCGTCCGGCGCCGATTCGCAGCTCGGACTTGCCATCATCGCCATGACGGCGACGATGGCGGTCACGTCGCCGCTGGGAGGGTGGCTGGCCGACCGGTTCGGAGCACGGACGATCGTGACGAGCGGCGGTCTGATCGGTGCCGCCGGCGTCGTCGGGCTGATGCAGCTGCCGGCGGCGGGCGGAGCGCTGCAGGTCGGATTGCGGCTGCTGCTCGTCGGTCTCGGTCTGGGCTTATCGACCGGCCCGGCCCAGGCGGTGGCGTTGAAGTCGGTCGACGTGAGGTTCAGCGGCGTCGCGTCCGCGACGGTGTCGATGCTGCGGTACCTTGGCGCCGTCGTCGGGACGGTCGTCATCGGCTATGCGCTCGGTGGCGGGGCTGATACCTCCGCGCGTTACCGGATGGCGCTGACCATCTTCGCCGGCGCGTTTGCCACCTCCGCGGCCCTCGGCTTGATGTTCCCCGAGACAGAATCGCGGATCGTGAATCGTGAATCGTGAAGTTGCGACACGGCGCCGGCGCTCACGCTGCAACGCCGGTTGCGATTCACGATTCACGATTCGCGATTCACGATTACGAGTAGACCTGCGTGTATTTCTCCTCGAGGTATTCCAGATACGGCGCCGGATCGATCCCGCCGCCGGTGATCCGCTGCGACCAGTTCGCGCGGCTCGAACTTGCGGCCATGCTGATGCAGGTTGGCGCGGAGCCACTGCAGCAGCGCCGAGAAGTCGCCCCGCCGCATGTCCGCATCGAGTGAGGCGTGCTGCGCGCGGAACGTGCGCGCCAGTTGCGCGGCGATCACGTTGCCCAGCGTGTAGGTGGCGAAGTAGCCGATCAGGCCCGCGGACCAGTGGATGTCCTGCAGGACACCCGTCGCGGCAGTCGGCGGCGTGACGCCGAGATACTCGCGCATCCGGCTGTTCCAGGCCTCCTCGAGATCCTTCACCGCCAGTTGCCCCTCGATGAGCGCGATCTCGAGCTCGACGCGCAGCATCACGTGCAGGTTGTATGTCGCTTCGTCGGCTTCGACGCGGATCAGCGATCGCTCCACGCGATTGATGGCCCGATAGAACGCGTCGAGCGTCACCGCGCCGAGCTGCGCGGGGAACCGCTGCTGCAGTCTCGGGAAGAAGTGTTCCCAGAACGGCAGCGATCGACCCACGATGTTCTCCCAGAGACGGCTCTGGGATTCGTGAACGCCGAGCGACGCGCCGCCTTCGAGCATCGTCCGCTGATACGCCGCGCTGACGCCCTGCTCGTACAGCGCGTGTCCGGTCTCGTGCATCGTCCCGAACAGCAGCGAGAGCGGGTAGGACTCGACGAAACGCGTCGTGATGCGCACGTCGTCAGACCCGAACGACGTGCAGAACGGATGAATCGACTTGTCCTGCCGGCCGCGACGCGAAGTCGAACCCGAACGCGGTGATCACCTCGACGCTGAACGCGATCAGGTCGGGCTCGCCGTACGGCACGCGGAGGAAGGCGTCGTCGATCTGCGGGCGTTCCGCGAGGCGGCGCACCAGATTCGACCTGACGGTCGCGCAGCGCGTCGAAGACGGCGCGCACGTCGCGCGTCGTCAGGCCCGGCTCGTAGTCGTCCAGCAGGACGTCGTACGGCATGAGCGCTGGCCGGGAAGAACGTGACGTATTGCCGCTTCAGCTCGATGATCCGCTCGAGGTGCGGACGGAACGCGGCGAAATCGGAATGGGCCCTGGCCTCGGCCCATGCGTGCTGGGCCGCCGACACGACGCGGGCGTGTTCCGCGACGAACGCGGCCGGAACTTTCGTGGCCTTGTCGAAATCCCGGCGGGTCACGGCGACAATCCGGGCGTCGTCAGCGTCGGCGTCGGCTGCGTGCGTTGCCACTTCGGCGGCTGCCAGTGCATCGGCGACGCGAGCGGACGTGAACTGCTCGTGCGACAGGCGCCGCAGCGTCGCGGCCATTTCGGCGTGCACGGCCGCGCCTCCCGGCGGCATGTAGACGCGCTCGTCCCACTCGATCAGATCGGCGGCGTGACGCAGATCGACCGACTCGCCGACGAGCCCGTTCAGGTGTTCGATCGCCTTGGACGTTTCGGGCAGCGGCGCTACTGACACGCGCCGGTCACCGTTCGCACACGTCCGGCCCGGAATTCAGGCAGGTCGGCGGCGCCGCCAGACGTCACGCCTGAGCCACGCTGAGTGGCAATGGCCGACTCAACAGGATCGAGCGCGCCCGCCTGACGCGGCAACATTGGGCGATGGATACAAACCACCCTTGACGGTGAACTTCTTGGGTCGCTCGGCGACGACCTCGACTTTCTGACCCGCGTACTTCCGAATGTCCTTGCCGGTCAGCCGGTACTGATTGCCGCCGTCCCCATCGGTAAAGGTGTAGTCGCCGCCGTCGGGTTTGGCGCTGACACAACCGGTCAGCGTGAGCGGCTCGGGTGGCGGTGGAGTCTTCTGATTGGCGCTCTGGGGCAGCAGCGCCGTGGCGATGAGCAATGTGGCTAGCATGAGCAGGCCTTTTGCAAATATGACGGCATGATCCGAATGATCCGTGCGTTCAGCATCGCTGCCGTCGTCGTGACACTTCAGCTCGGCGCGGCTGCTCAGCAGCGCTCGAGCCCTCCGGGGGACGAGACGAATTCGCCCACCGTACAGGACCAGGAGATGGTGCTCGGGGCGTGGGAACTCGACCTGTCACGGTCAACCTTCTCGCCGGGCCCATCGCCCCGCGGTGAGATCCGAAGCTATCAGGAGGAGCATGAGGGCATCAAGGCAATCATTCTCACCACGAATGCCGACGGCTCGAAGACGCGAATGGAGTACGTCGCGAGCTTCAATACCCCGACCGCGATGGTGAGCGGCTCGCCGCAGACGGACGCGATTCGGCTCGAAGATAGTCGATCCTTATACCGCCGAGGGCGACCTGTCATATCAGGGAAAGTCGGTTGGGCGTACCCGTCGCGTGGTGGCCAAGGACGGTCAGACGATGACCATCACGCTCGATCGAACGTCGCCGGCAGCCGTGCACAACGTGTTTGTGTACAAGCGGGTCGGACCGTAGTCACCGGGTCAGACTTCCTACGAGCTGCACGAGAGCATCGAACAGCCGGCCCGATGGCGCGCCCAGTCGGGCCGGCGCGCTGCAAAGCGTTCCGCGCCGGGCTGCTCGCTGTACGGCCGTCGCATCACCTCGAGCAGCTCGGTCACGCCGCCCTCGTCGCCCTGCTCTGCACGATCGATCGCTTCCTGCGCGAGGTAATTGCGCAACACATACAGCGGGTTCGCGGCATTCATGCGCGTCCGGCGCTCGTCGACGGTCGAGCCATCGCGTGCGACGCGCGCCTCGTATCGCTCGAGCCACTGTCGCAGATCGCCCTCGAGCCGCTGCGCCTTGTCGGCGTCATAGAAAGCGGCCTCGAAAACCAGGCCGGCTGCGAAACCAGACCGGGTCTGGTTTTCGGCGGACTCCGAAAACCAGACCCGGTCTGGTTTCGCGGCCGGTCTGGCCTTCGGATGGCGCCAGGCGCCGGAAGAAGATCGTCATGTCGACTTCTGCCGCCTGCATCCACGTGTACAGCGACTGCATCAGGTCGAGGTCGTCATCTTCGCACTCGCGGAGGCCAAGCTTGGCTGCGACGTGCTGCCGCGTGGCGAGCGTCGTAGGCGGCCACGTATCGTTCGAGCCCCGCGTGCAGCGGATCGGCGTTCTGGAACACCGGCATCACCGCTTCGGCAAAGCGGGCGAGGTTCCAATAGGCGATCTGAGCCTGCTGCCCGAAGCGATACCGTCGCATGCCCGCGTCGGTCGTGTTCGGGGTCCAGTCCAGATCGAAGTTGTCGGTCCACCCGTACGGGCCGTAGTCGATGGTCAGGCCGAGGATCGACATGTTGTCGGTGTTCATCACGCCGTGCACGAAGCCGACGCGCATCCATTCCGCAACCATGCGCGCGGTGCGCTCGCAGACCTGCGCAAACCAGGCGGCGCGCACCTCCGCGTCACGGCCCGACTGACCTGCAGCAATCAGTTCAGGAAAGTCACGTTCGATCGTGAACGTGACCAGCTGGTCGAGCAGGCCGTGGTCGCGCCGCGACGCCGGCAGCTCGAAGTTGCCGAACCGGATGAACGACGGCGCGACGCGACAGACGATCGCCCCCGGTTCGGGTCGGGCGTGACCGTCATAGAACATGTCGCGCATCACCGGTTCGCCCGTCGCCACCAGACTCAGCGCTCGCGTCGTCGGCACGCCCAGGTGGTGCATCGCTTCGCTGCAGAGGAACTCGCGAATCGAGGAGCGCAATACGGCGCGCCCATCCGCGAATCGCGAATACGGTGTGAGGCCGGCGCCTTTGAGTTGCAGTTCCCAGCGATTGTTCAGGCGGACCTGAGATCCGTCTCAACGCTCGTTGCCTGGTGGGTCCGGCTTTAGCCGGACCTCGAACCACCTCTCCGAGCGTGATCGCCCGTCCATCCCCCAGTTGACCGGCCCATTGCCCGAACTGGTGCCCTCCGTAGTTCGCGGAGTACGGCTCCATTCCGTCCAGCAGCGTGTTCCCGGCGAACACCTCGGCGAACAGCGGATCGCGGGTCATCGCCTCGTCGATCCCGAGCAGCGCGCCGACCTCACGCGACCACGCGATCAGGCGGGGCTCGCGAACAGGCGTGGGATGAACGCGCGTGAACAGTGCGCGATGGACCTGTCGCGGCCGCGGCGACGTCTCGGCGTCCCCGGGCAGCTCCCGGACGAATCTGTTATCAAAACGTAGAGCTTGGGACAGGCCGGCGACGGCAGGATCGACCACTGTCTCAGCCTAATATGATTCACCTATGACTGTTCAGCGATTGACCGTCGCCGCCATGGCGCTGCTCGTCGTGGGCCTGGTCGGCTGCCGCCGCAGTGAGACCGCCGCGACGCCGTCCGGAGATACGAAGACCGTGACGCAGTTCCTGGCCGAGGCGAACGAGAACCTGCTGAAACTCGGCAACGCCGCCAACGAGGCGGGCTGGGTTCAGGACAACTTCATCACCGTCGACACGCAGGCGATCTCCGCCCGTGCCAACGAGGCGTACGTCAACGCCGTCACCGACTACGCGAAGCGGGCGGCGCAGTTTCCCGCCGATGCCGGGACGCCGGACGAGCGCCGGCAGCTCACGGTGCTGAAGAACACGCATGACGATGGCCGGGCCGGCGGATCCGAAGAAGACCGCCGAACTGACCACCGATCGCGGCGCGACTGGCGGCCGCGTACGGCTCCGGCAAGTACTGTCCGCCCGGTCAGGAAGGGTCGGAAGGCTGTCTCGACGTCGAGGCCGTCACCAAGATCCTCGCGGAGAACCGCGATCCGAAGCGGCTGCGCGAAGTGTGGGAAGGCTGGCACACCATCGGCGCGCCGATGAAGAACGACTACGTCCGCTTCGTCGAGCTGTCGAACGAAGGGGCGAAGGAAGTCGGCTTTGCCGACACCGGGGCGATGTGGAAGTCGCGCTACGACATGGCGCCGGACGCCTTTGCGAAGGAGATGGATCGCCTCTGGGATCAGCTGCGGCCGCTGTATCTGGCGCTGCACACCCACGTGCGCGCCCGGCTCCACGACAAGTACGGCGACATCGTGCCGCTCGGACGGCCCGATTCCCGCGTACCTGCTTGGCAACATCTGGGCGCAGGAGTGGAACAACGTCTACGACCTGGTGGCTCCTCCCGGCGGCCGCGGCGTGCCGCTCGACACGATCCTGAAGCAGCGCAAGGTCACGCCGGTGGAGATGGCGAAGTACGGCGAGCACTTCTTCACCTCGCTCGGCTTCGATCCGCTGCCGAAGACGTTCTATGAACGCTCGCTGCTGACCAAGCCGCGCGATCGCGATGTGGTCTGCCATGCCAGCGCCTGGGACATCAACAACGTCGACGATGTGCGCATCAAGATGTGCATCGATCCGACCGCCGAGGACTTCACGACCATCCATCACGAGCTCGGTCACAACTTCTATCAGCGGGCCTACGCGCCGCAGCCGCTGATTCTGCGCGACAGCGCCAACGACGGCTTCCACGAGGCGATCGGCGACACCATCGCGCTGTCGGTGACACCGGAGTATCTGGTGAAGGTCGGCCTGATCGACAAGGCGCCTGATGCGTCGGGCGACCTGCCGCTGCTGATGGGCCGCGCGCTCGAGAAGCTCGCGTTCCTGCCGTTCGGCCTGGTGATCGATCAGTGGCGGTGGAGCGTGTTCAGCGGCCAGGTCAAGCCGGACAGCTACAACAGGGCGTGGTGGGATCTGCGGCTGAAGTATCAGGGCGTTGCGCCGCCGACGCCGCGCGGCGAGGAGTTCTTCGATCCCGGCGCCAAGTATCACGTGCCGGCGAACACGCCGTACGCGCGCTACTTCCTCGCGTCGGTGCTGCAGTTCCAGTTTCATCGCGCGCTGGCCAAGGCCGCCGGGCTGCACGGCGCCGCTGCACCGCTGCTCGATCTACGACAACAAGGAAGCGGGCGAGCGGCTGAAGAAGGCGCTGGCCATGGGCGCCTCGACGTCCGTGGCCGGACGTGCTCGAGGCGCTGACCGGTCAGCGCGAGATGGACGCGACGGCGATCGCCGAGTACTTCGCGCCGCTCAAGACGTGGCTCGACGAGCAGAACCGGGGCGGAAGACGGGCTGGTAGAGCCGCACGCGCTTTCGGAAGCGTCAGCTTCCGTGACATCGACAGCATCTCGCGCAGCGCTTCGCTGTCGATCGCGGCAAGCCGGACGAGCACCAGCGGATACTTCCGGTAGTAGTCGGTCACGTAGTAGGTGTCGGGCGCGTCTTCGAGCAGCAGTTCGCGATCCTCGAGCGCGATCCGGACGACGAGTGAGTCGGGCTCGGCTGAGGGATGCGAGGCGAGCCCGGCCATGAAGCAGCTGCCCACCTGCAGCCGCGGCGAGCCGTCGTACCGCGTCGCGGTCACCACGCCAGGCAGCGTCAGGCCGATCCGCGTGACGCGATCGAAGGCGCTCACGCGCGCTTGCGCGCCCGTTTCGGGACGAACGCCAGCCAGCGCCGCGAGTTGTCGACCATGATCTTCCGCAGGATCTCGTCGCTCACGCCGGCCGCTTTCAGCTTCGGCAGGAACACCGTCAGCGTCTTCCCGTAGCCGCGCATCGTGTCGGCCGAGAACAGCATCTTGTCCGCGTAGCCGGCCTCGAGCAGCGCCAGCACCATCGGCACCACGTTGGCGTCGCCGCCGCCGCCCTGCCGATCGAACCCGACGTAGGCGCCGCGACGGCAGATGATCTTGTGCACGTAGACGTTGGCATCGACCAGGTTGCCCAGATGGCCGATGACGACCTTGTCGAGCGGTACGCCGGCGTCTTCGAGGATGTCGAGCTGCTCGAGCGCCGCCTTGCCGGGGATTCCGGTGTGCGTGAAGATCGGGATGTTCGTCGCGACCTGCGCCCGGCCGATCGCGCGGAACACCTTGCGTTCATCGGCGGTGATCTCGTCCCACGATCCGATCTCGCCCCACGCGCCCGAGCGTGTCGTCGTCCGCCTGCTTGATGAGCGCATCGACGATCTGGTTCTCGCTCATCGTCGAGATCTCTTTCGGGTACCACGGCTGCGCGTAGAAGCCGCCGCCGGCGACGATCGGCATGCCCGAGAGCATTGCCGCCTGCCGCAGGAAGGCGATGTCGCGGCCCGAGTCCGGGTGACCCGCGTCGACGATGCAGGCGACGCCTTCGCTCTTCGCGGTCATCAGCTCCTGCGCCATCAACTTCGGATCGGACATCGGATTCGGCGCTGCGGCCGGCGGCTGGCGCCGGCGCCGCGTCCGGCGCCGGGGCTGGCGGTCCACCGGGTCCGGCTCCACGCGGCTGCGGGAGCCACCGGTGCGCCAAGCGGCGCAGGCGGTGGTCCATTGAGCGCCCGCGCCGCGGCGGTGGCGGCGCTGAACCGCGCGTTGAAGTCGGTGCCAAGCGACATGTGCTCGTGGAACAGCGTCGCGCCGCCGGCGAGTTCGTCGGGCGCGTAGTCCTTGAGCAGTGTGCGGATGATGGCGCCCCGCGGGAAGGTCGGCGCCTGTGCGGACGCGCCGGCGGGGATCATCGCGGCGGCAGCGCTGAGGCCGAGCAGTTCCAGCGCGTCGCGGCGCGTGATGCGGGATCGTGAATCAGTCATGACGCGGGGAGTGTACCCGGGTTGAATCGGTGAATGCGTGGATGCGTGAATCGTCGCCGGATGGCGGACATCGCGTGGGGCCTTGCGGCCCTTGACCATGCGCGGTGCCCTCACGATCCGAGCGGCTTACTTGACGGCGGGAAGCGCGGGCCGCGAATGGCGCCACGTGCGGGCAGTCGGGATGACCCCAGCCGCCGGCGCTGATGCCCGGCATCTGTCCCGGCTGCGGCGTGATGTCGTAGACGATGTTGTCGGGATGCGTCCGGCATCGCCGCTGATGATGGCCGTGCGCGGCACGTAGTCGAGATCCAGATTGTTGCGCGTCCGCCACGCGATGTTGTGATCCGCGCACGAGGTGTCGCCGCTGACGCCGACGGCGCCCACCAGCTTGCCGGTGGAGTTGTACAGCGCGAGGCCGCCGCCAAACACGTTGACACCGCCGATCCGGCCACCGACCATCGGATCGTTCGGCTGACCGTTGTTCTTCGGGTTCCCGCCGTACGCCACGTCGGTGCTGACCGGATTGCTCTCCTGCAGGCCGAACAGGCTGCCGCCCGGTTGAACCGCGGAATAGAGATTGGCCGTCGACAGCGCCGAGACCGGGCAAGACTGAATGAGTTGGCCGTGTTGGCCTTCTGCGCGGAGATCACGCGGCTGCCCGGCCACTGGTCGCCGCGGTTGCCACCGGTGAATGCCACGGCGCAGACGACGCCGTCGCGATTGACCATCGTGCCCCACATCTCGAGGCCGAAGCCGCCGTTGCCGGCCGCCTGCGCGTCCTTCAACGCCTGCTGAAGCTGCGCCTGGGCTCGGCAGATCCTTGCACGCGACGGCAACGGGATCCTCCGCAGCGTGAACGCTGGTGTTGACCAGACCGGCAGCCGCGATCGCAATCGCGCCGGCGATGCACAAACCCTTCTTCATCACAAACCTCCGGACGCACGTTCGACGGAAAGCGCGTTGATTAGCGTGAATTCTCGTGTAAAGCGCGCGCATGCGTAGCACGACGTTTTACGCAGCGGATCACGACGAATCCGACGCGAGCGCGGAGCGCGCGTCAACGGCGACACTCCTCGCCCTGCAAGCAGACTTTGGTCGTTGCGGCGGGCGACTCTGGCGGATGTCGCGCCTTATTGATGGAACGTTACGCGGCGTTCTTCCAGTTGAAGGCGCGAAGTGGCCGTTGTTCTTTCCGCTGTCGTCGTCCCACGACAGCCCCAGCGCATGGACGTGACTGCGGAGTGCGCGCGCGAGAGCCATCCGGCTACCGACCGGATGACCGGTGTTGTCGATGTACATCGGCTCGGTGAGGGTGGGGTCGATGCCCATGACGCCCTCGGCGCCCATGTCGACGAGTCCGCCGGCCGTCACCGACCATTTGATGCCCTGGCTGTCGATCTCGATGGGTGCGCGTTCGATGCCGAGGAACGTACCGATCAGGCCGGCAGCGGCGCCATCGGTCCGCCGGCGCTGCCGCTGGCGATGGCGGCGATGGCGTCAGCGCTGGTCATCGCTGGCGCGCTCGTCGATGACCAGTCCGACCGACCAGTTGCCTTCGGCCATCGGGCCGGGCGTGAAGCCGACCACGATGAACGTCAGACCATCGAGTTCGACGCTGCCACTGGAGCCACGCTCGATGTGCATGGCCATCGCGAAGGTGCACGATCCCTTGGTCGGACGCGCCGTCATCTGCGTCACGATGCACGGCGCGGAGGAGGTCCGCGAACTGCTTCGATCTCGGCACGTTGCGAGGCAGGAGAATATGTCGGATCCATCAGGTGTCGATGCTCCAGATGCATCGCGGGCGCGATGCCTGATGACACAACACCGTCGGCGTTTGACCTTTGACATTGTGCATCGACGCCATCGGGCATTGCCGACGCGAGCTATCGCGCGGCGGGTGCCTTACAGGACCAGTTCTTCGCGTCCTTCAGATCGCCGGTGCCGCTGTACTCGGCGGCCATCGGGTACTGGCACAGCGGGCGGGTCAGGTCTGCGACCGATGCCCATCATCGTGTCCGGCGCGACGCCTTTCTCCACCCACTTCTCGAGCGCGCCGATCGAGTCGAAGCTGTTGACGCCCGGGCCGCCGCCGCAGTGGCCCATGCCCGGTGCCATGAAGAGCCGCATCCAGTCACTCTGGTTCTTCCCCATCTTGTTGAGCACCGACTCGTAGTACCAGACCGTGTTCTCGGGGGTGATGCCGGTGTCGGCCCAGCCGTGCGTGATGATCAGTTTGCCGCCGCTCTTCTTGTACTTGCTCATGTCGAGGTCGACGGAGTCGACGTAGCCGATCTTCTCGTCGAGATACTTCATGTCGCGATCGAGATCGAACGTCTTCCAGTCGACGTTCGGATCGTTGTAGGCGATCTTGACCAGGTCGTAGACGCCACCAGGCCCCTGCGTCGACGGCCGCTGCGCACCGATCGGGTTGCCGAGCGCCTGACCGGAGAAGATCAGCTCACCCTTCGAGTTCTTCACGCCGCCGTAGTAGGTCTCGACCGTCTTCAGCTGCGGGTCGGTGAGGCACGAGTGGCATCGGCGTTTGCGCCGGCCTTGCACTTCAGCGCGGCGAAGTCGACCTTGCACGCCTTCGGGTTGTTGAGGAACCCTTCCTTCAGCGTGTCGCACTTGTTCATCACCAGGTTGTTGACGAGCGCGGCCTGCTCGGCGCTGATCGCGCCCTCGGGATGACGCGTGCAGGTTGACGCTGCGCGCCACGCCGGCGGTCCACATGTGGATGTGACGGTTGGCCAGCGAGCCCGCGATGATCCCGTCGTAGTCGTCCGGATAGCGCTGCGCTTCCATCAGCGCCATGCGCCCGCCGGTCGAACAGCCCTTGAAGTAGGCGAACTGCTCGCTGCGGTCGTAGAACTCCTTGACCAGCTGCTTGCTCTTGAGCGTCATCTCGTGCGTGGCGCGATAGCCGAAGTCGATCATCTTTTCGGGATGACCGATGGCCCACTCGCCGCCCTGATGTCTGGTGACCGGTGTCGGTGCCGGCCGTGGCGTAGCCCAGGCGCAGCGCCTGCGGCATGTCCGTCGCCCAGACCCTGGATCGATCCGGCGAAACCGCCATTGCCGACGCCCATGAACTTGCCGTTCCATTTGTCGGCGGGCGGGAGCCACAGTTCCATCTTGATGAGCGAGTCGGTCGAGGGCTTGAGATCGAGCTGGACGCGGCAGTGCGCGGGAATCATTGCCGGCGCTGCTGGCGGTCCACCGGCCCGGGCCGGTGGCGGCGTGCCGCCGCGTGCAGCCTGTCCCGTGGCCGCAGCCGTCGTACCGGCAGCGGCGCCGCGGCCTGGCTGGTCGGCTCCGGCGCCACGCCCGGGTCCGCCGCCGCGCGCGCGGCGCAGGACCCTCCGGCACCATTTCGACGCTGGTGATGACGGCTTTATCGAGTTTGACTGCGGTCAGACCTTCGCACGGCGTGGCGGCCGCACCGAGCAGCATGAAAGCAAGAGTGCCGATCATTCAGTGACCTCCTGGGCGCGCGTAGCATGGGCGGTCAATCGGCATCGTGCAACAGGAAAAAGTGGGTAACCGCGACGGCAGAAATTGCGCCGCCGCGAGGAGCGGCCTTTGGTTGACTTTGTTCGACTGGCGCGGCGACCAAGGCCAGTCCGGCTGGGCTGATTCCGCAGCAATCATGCGGGCTGAGCGGCCTTGGCATGCGCTCTGCTCCCTCAGCCGTTGTCGTGACCGGAAACGTCGGGATCAGCCAACCACACACCCAGCCGCAGCTCATGTTCTGGGTTGAGCAACTCATCGCGTGGGCGAAGACGGTGGCCTCCGCGGCGGTCTACACCATCCTGGTCATGACCTTCGGCTTTCAGGTGGCACGCGTCGACGGTCAGAGCATGGCGCCGACGCTGGCGAATCGCGATCGCCTGGTCGTGAACAAGTTCACCTACCTGGTGAGCACGCCACGCACGGGCGACATCGTCATGTTCTACTACCCGATCGATCCCACCGAGGCGTTCGTGAAGCGGATCATCGCCGAGGAAGGTGACACCGTGCGCATCGCCGGAGGTCGCGTCTACGTGAACGATCAGCCGGTCGACGACAGCTACGTCTCGAACGAATATCGCAGCCACGACAACTTCGGCCCGCAGGTCATTCGCGCCGGCTACTACTTCGTGCTCGGCGACCACCGCAACGACAGCTCGGACAGCCGCGAGTGGGGCCTGGTCCCGAGGAAGTACATCACCGGGAAGGTTCAGGCCCGGTGGTGGCCGCTGTTCACCGTGCGCGCGTTCTGAACCCATAATACGGACGCGTGCCGCGTCTTCGTGTCCCGGTCGCCATCCTGGCCCTGGCCCTCGGCCTCGCGCTGATCGCCCTGGGGCGGCTCGCGCCGGGTCCACCACGCGTCAACATCCGCTGGACCCCGCAGACCACCGATCCACAGCGAGCTGAGGCCGAGCAGTCGCTTCATCTGACCGCAGCGATCCGACGCGACGGCCGCACCTGGAGCTACCTGCTCCTCGATACCTCACGCGACAACGTCGGCCGGATTCTCGATCACCCGGCGGTCGAGGATCGTCATTACATCGGACCTGGCGGGACCTTGGTTCCCGAGGCACCGCCACTGCAGGCATGGTTGCAGGCGCGATACGGTCGACCACCGGCGCGCTGGATCGCGGCGAGTTGGTGGGCGGCCGGACCGGTGCTGGTGGCGCTCGCCGTCCTCATCGCATGGCCCCAACTCGTGGCATTCGCCGCGACCGCCGACATGCGACTGTTGGCCCTGCTGGTCGTCTCTGCGCTGTTGCGTCTGTGGCTGATCGTCTCGGATGGCCAGTACTACTGGCCTGACGAGGGACGATACCGTCGCGCCCAGGAACTGGTCACCGCGATCTTTGCACGCGACTCGGACGGGATGCGTCTGGTCCTGCAGGAGCCGACATCGCTGCTGTTGAAGCTCGTCGGCGTCCTGCCGGCGGCGCCGGCTCACGTCGCCGGGTCGCGATCCTTGGCGTTATTACTGCCGCTGTCACGGCGCAGGCCGCGGTGAATGTCACCACGCCTTTACGGCTGCAGTTCCCGTCGGCCTTCATCGCGGCTGTCGAGCGCCAGTATCCGAAGCCCGTGTTCGAGAACGCGCGTCATCTGTACCCGGGTCCCGAGCCTGTTCTGATACCTCCTGGCTACCACGAGGTCGTGGTGGCGCCACACCCGCTTCAGTTCGTGCCGTACCAGTACGAAGGTTACACGGCGCAGGAACGTCAGGTGCTGCGGTCGGAAGACATCCGGATGCGCGCATTCGCACCCGCGGCGCTGACGCCCACGCGGTTTGACGTGACGCGTCAGCGCCCCGCTGATGGGCGCTCGAGGGTCACACCCGACACCAGTTTACCGGTGATGGAAATCGACAGCTTGCCAAGGTCGCCGGTGGCACCGCCCGGACGGTCGAAGGTGATGCGGAACTGTTTCGCCCCGGGTCCGGACGTCTTGGCGATCTGCGCGCCGATTTCCGGCAGCAGGGTAATCATTCGATTCGGCACATTGAACGCCTCGTACCGGCCACCCGACGCGCCGGCGGCCGCCTCGGCCACATCCAGTTGAATGCCTTGAATGCGGCCGCTCGAGTTCTTGGTCAGCACCGCGGCATGGACCGTCGTGTGGCGCGCCTGAATCTGCGCCATGATCTTCTTCAGGTCACCGTCGCGGACGTCGCTGTCGCCTGACGTCGTGCCCAGGGCAAAGATGGTGTAGGCCGCGTCCGATTTGTCCTTCGCGATGCGGTCGACCGCTTCGGCCAGCGAGTCCACAAAATGGCCCGTTCCGGAATCAGGGGTGAGCCGGCCCACCGCCTGCAGCAGCTTCTGCTGGTCGGTGGTGGCCTTCTCGAGAATGCGCGGTTGTGGAGCCGTGGTCACCAGCGTGACTTCCAGCGTCGGCGGCAACGCCGTCAGGAACGCGGTCAGCGCCTTGCGCAGGTCGGCGATGCTCTCAGAGGGCATCCCCAGGCCGTTATCGATCAGTACCTGGAGTTTTGGCAGCCTCTGGACCGGCTCGATTTTGACGATGGTGGCCGGCTGACCATCTTCCGTCACGCGCACGTCGTTCGTCGGATCGAGTGTGACGGTGTCGCCTCCACCGGGATCGGTCACTGTCGCCAGCAGGGCCATTTGTTTCTGTGCGTACCCGATTGAAGATGCCGCCAGGACCAGGGTCACCGCCGCCATTGCTCCAGTCACACGCCGCATAGTCACCTCTTACGACAAAGAAGGTCCCGGAATGGGTGAAGGGTTCCCGATGGGTGCACATCGCTTAGACGCCAAGTCATAGACTCCGGTTGGAACGAGTTGGTTCCACGTCCGCCCTATACTCGGAGGGATGACAACCGTGCGCCGTGCGGCGATCCTCGCCCTGCTGATTCCGCTGACGGGGAGCCAGGCCTTGGCGTGGGGGCCGGATGGCCACCGAGCGGTGGCCCGCCTGGCCGAGGCGAGGCTGACCGACAAGGCCAGAGCGGCGGTGCAGGCCCTTCTCGGGGGCGAGTCACTCGCAGACGTCGCGACCTGGGCCGACGAGGTCCGCAACACGACTCACCCCGCCACCTACAACTGGCATTTCACGGACGTTCCGATCACCGCGAGGCGGTTCAACCGGACTCGCGACTGCAAACCGAACGCTGAGAAGGGCGACTGCTCGGTGGCGGCCTTCGAGCGACTGACGGCGATCCTGTCTGACCCCACCAGATCGGCGCTCGAGCGCCGCGAAGCGCTCTCGTTCATCGTGCACATCGTCGGCGACATTCACCAGCCGCTTCACTCGGCCGAGCGCGATCACGATCAGGGTGGGAACCTCGTCAACGTGACCCTGCTCGGACAGATGACGAATCTGCACGCGGCCTGGGACCGCGGCATCATCGCCGCGTTTCAGGAGAACGAGGCGACGCTCGTGCAGCATGCCGAGCAGTGGCTCGCGTCACAGCGGGAAGGTGACATTGCCCGCGGCTCATTCATCGACTGGACGAACGACAGTCACGACATCGCCAGGGACATCGTTTACCAGCACGGGGCGGATCACGTCATTGACGCGCCGGAGCGCGCCGAAGCGATCCGGATTATCCGAAAGCGGATTGGGCGGGCTGGTGTGCGGCTCGCCAGCGTGCTGAACCGCGCGTTCGCGTAGGTCTTGAGTCTCGGGTCTTGGGTCTTAAGTCTTAAGTCTTAAGTCTTAAGTCTTAAGTCTTAAGACGCGTCAACGGCTGAATCGTCGGCGCCAGCCCCCGCGCCGCCTGAGGCGAGCACCGTACCGAAGCGCATCGTGTAAGTCCTTCCGTCGATGGTGAGAAATCTGACAGGGGAGTCAGCCCGAGAATACCTCGCGGACGCGCGTCTGATCAGCTCAGGCGCTCGCGTCGGCGCTCAGGTTCGATGATGACGTGGCCGCAACGTGTGCATTGCCACTGAAGATAGTGTTCGCGGTCCAGGATGAAGCGGGTCAGGTGTACTCGGTCCCCACACCGTCGGCAGACCTGCCGATCCATGCGCCCGATTGGCGCAGGCGGACCTCCGGCCTCCGCTTCATCTTTTGGAGGAGGCACGTCCACCGGGCTCGCAAACCGGGGGCCAAATTAGGTACTCCCTGTGGGCTGAGTTTGCAAGGTTCAGCGGGACGTCTGATTCCAGGTGATGGCGCGACTGCCTCCCGCGAATGTCAGGTGGGGCTGATTGCCGACGCGTTTTCGCTGCTGCACTCGCACGAGCCTGGGTCCCGCGGCCGACGGAGGAGCGGCCTTCGCTTTCCGCGCCGGTGCGATCGGGCGAATGGCCGGTGTGCTCAGGCGAATGGATGCGTCGGCGGATGAACGGACGAGTGGTTGTTCCGTTCTCACCCTGGTCACGGGTTTCTCCGGCGTGGGCGTTGGTATGCTCACTGAGCCGACCAGAAAGCCCGTTGCGGCGAGCAGCAATGCGGCGGCGGCCGCCACCAGCACTTTCGGGATTCGATGACGGGTTCGGGCGTCGCGGCCGACCTTCGCTTCGAACGTCTGTCGCTCCAATTCCCGGACGGCCCGCCGCAGCGCGGCGACCACCGGCGGTAGGTGACGCCGCTCAGGCCCACGCCGCACTTTCGCGTTCGGAGCCTGTGCCAGCTCGACATCGACAGCATCGCGCGCTCTGACGACCCGGGTGTATACCCGGGTCAGCACGCCCGGGTCATCGTCGGCAAAACGCAGCAGGGCATTGCGGAATCCCTCCTCGCGGGAGGACGGTAGTTCCATCGGGCCGAGGCGACCGGCAATCGTGATCAGCAGTCCGCCCGGGATCGGCTGACGCGGCGCCTGTTGATCGTCGATGCCCAGCAACTGACCCAGCAGCCCCGACAGCGTCAGGTCGTCATCGGCCAGCGCAACAGCGGATGGCTCGGCGAACGAGATGTCGCCAGCGGCGTTCAACTCGATGTGAGAGGCGCCCGGCAGCGGGCGATCGCCGAGCCGCGCCCGTTTCCGGTCCCACTCGCGTCCAACGGCGAGCGTCAGGGTGGCCGCTTCGCGTGGAGAGAGAAGATGGCGATGAGCAATTACGATATCGAGCGCGATCTTCATCGCTCGCGGGATTAGCGAGAACTGTTCCAAACACGAGGGCCCGGCTTCAGCCGGGCGATCAGCGGATGTGCTGGCGGGGTGTGTCAGGTACTGCGGCACTCGCCGCCCGAAGGGCAGCACGCTGCCCTCGGTCATGACGTGCGTGTGCTGTTCACAGATGCGTTCGAACGATCCGGTCTGCTTGAAAAAATTGCCGATCGAGTAGCCGCACAGCAGTTGGAACTGATGGGTGCGAGCCAGATCGTTCCACAGGACTTCCAGCTTGATGGCGGCCTCTTCGTTGCCCCGTTTCCAGAGCACGTCGACCATTTCTCCGTACGCACGTAGTGCCGTCGTCGTCCGGCCAGCCAGCGCTTGCCTGATCACGCCACCCACCGTATGGCGGAACGCCCCGGCGTCAGGCATCTCGTCGCGCATGAACGTCGCGAGAATATCGTTGGCGTCGAGAAACACCAGGTCACCGATCCGCCGGGCCGCATGCACGTCGATCAGGCGGTGCGCCAGCTCATCGAAGATCGCGGTGCTGTGGGAGGGTGTTGCAATCACCACCGCGGGCTGTCCGACGATGAGGCCACCGGCGAGAAATCCGGCGACCGTCTGCATCAGAATCTGGTCGCTGCCGTAGAACTGGACGGCGTGGTGGTGCGCGGCGAGGGGCTCCCAAGACATTGGTCAAGAATAGCGCGATCGGCGCCCCGCTTCCATGCACGTCCGACTGCAGAGCTTTTCGGGAGTAAAGAAGTCCGCTATCGTTTTGGCACCAGCGATGCCGGACGATCAAGGGCGACCGACCACCGAAGAACTTGAAGCCTATTCGGCGACGCTGCAGCAGTTGATCGACGAAGCACGAACCCTGCAGACCGCGGTGACTGACGAACTGCGGCGACTGCGCCGATTCAATCGCGCTGCATCCACCCACCCCATCGAACGTCCCGCCGTCGAACGTCGCCGCATGCCGCGCTGAGCGTCGGCGCGAGTCTGCCAGCGTGACCGCACGCGGTGATCGTGACCTACGCGGTGATATCGTGAAGCGATGGCTTCACCGACTGCGCCCAGCCTGCCGGAACTCCTCACGGACTTCACACTGACGATTGACGGTTGTCCCGTGGTCTCGGCGACGACGCTGGACGTCATCAATCCGGCGACCGGCCGGGTGTTCGCGCGCTGTCCTGAAGCTGGTTCCGCCGAACTCGATCGGGCCGTCGACGCGGCGCGTCGGGCGTTCCCGGCCTGGCGCGATCTCACCTACGAGGCGCGCGCTCAGCGAATCAACGGCTTCTGCGACGCGCTTCGCGCCGATCAGGAATCGCTGGCACGGCTGCTGACACTCGAACAAGGGAAACCACTCGGTCAGGCGAAGGACGAGATCGGTCGCGCGGCGACGCAATCGGTGGGCCTGACTCAGATCGCGATTACTCCCCAGATCCTCGAAGACTCTGATCAACGCCGCATCGAATTGCAGTTCTTTGCGCTGGGCGTCGCCGGAATCATCACGCCGTGGAACGCGCCCATCAACCTGGCCGCCGGTCCGCTGACATCCGCGCTCTACACCGGTAACACCGTCATCCTCAAGCCGTCGCCATTCACGCCGCTCTGCACGCTGAAGATGGGCGAGCTGGCGCGGGAACATTTTCCACCGGGGGTCGTGAACGTGCTCGCCGGCGGCGACGAACTGGGCCGCGCCATGACGTCGCATCCCGGCATCGACAAGATCGCGTTCACCGGCTCGGTCGAAGCCGGCAAGTCGGTCATGGCGAATGCGGCGCAGACACTCAAGCGTGTCACTCTCGAACTGGGCGGCAACGACGCGGCGATCGTCCTGGACGATGTCGATCCGAAGGTGGTCGGGCCGAAGCTGTTCTTCGCGTCGTTCGTGAACAGCGGCCAGGTGTGCATGGCCATCAAGCGGATTTACGTGCACGAACACGTGTATGACGCGGTGTGTGATGCGCTGGTCGACGAGGCCAGGAAGGCACAGGTCGGTAGCGGTCTCGATCCGCAGACACAGCTCGGGCCGATCCAGAACCGCCCGCAGTACGATCGCGTGGTCGCCCTGCTGGAGGACGTGAAGCGCAGCGGCGCCCGCATTCTTGCCGGTGGCGACGTGCCGGCCGGCGATGGCTACTTCGTGCCGCCGACGATCGTCGCCGACGTCGATGATCAGAGCCGCATCGTGCGCGAGGAGCAGTTCGGGCCGATCGTGCCGGTGCTGAAGTTTCGCGACGAAGCCGACGCGATCCGGCGCGCCAACGACACGCGGTACGGCCTGAGCGGATCGGTGTGGAGCAGCAATCCAGAACGGGCGGCGGCGCTGGCGTCGCGCCTTGAAGTGGGAACCGCCTGGGTGAACCAGCACCGGGCCACGTCGGCGACGGTTCCGTTCGGCGGCGCCAAAGAGTCCGGCATCGGCCGCGTGTATTCGGAGATGGGGCTCAAGGCCTACCTGGAACCGCGCGTCGTCAGCATACTTAAGACTTGAGACTACGGACTACGGACTACGGACTACGGACTACGGACTACAGACTACAGTCCGAAGTCCGAAGTCCGAAGTCCCCAAAACCTATGGATCTCGGAATCGCGGGTCGGAAGGCCCTGGTGTGTGCATCCAGCCGCGGCCTCGGCCGCGCGTGCGCGGAAGCGCTCGCGAGGGCCGGATGTGAGGTCGTCATCAACGGCCGGAACCAGGCGGTTGTTGACAGCGACGGTCGACGAGCTCAGGGCCACGACCTCCGCGCGCATTTCCGGTGTCGTCGCCGACGTCGCAGATCCGGCCGGTCAGGAGCTGTTGCTGGCGGCCTGTCCGGAGCCGGACATCCTCATCAACAACAACAGCGGACCGCCACTCGCGGACTTCAGATCGCTGACGCGCCAGCAGATGCTCGACGGTGTCGTCGCCAACATGGTGACGGCGATCGAGCTGACGCAGAAAGTGATCGATCCGATGGTGCGGCGGAAATTCGGGCGCATCGTCAACATTACGTCCGGCACCGTGAAAATGCCGCTCGCGGGATTGGACCTTTCGTCCGGGGCCCGGGCCGGGCTGACGGCGTTTCTCGCCGGCATCGCCCGTACCGTGGCGTCGAACAACGTGACGATCAATTTCATCCTGCCCGGCGCGTTCGAGACCGATCGTCTGCGCACCACGCTCGAAGGCAGCGCCAGGAAGCAGGGGGTCGACTACGACGTGGTCGCCACCCAGCGAAAGAACACGATTCCCGCGCGACGCTTCGGCGACCGGGACGAGCTCGGGGCGCTGTGCGCGTTCCTGTGTTCGGCGCAGGCCGGTTTCATCACCGGACAGAGCATCCTGATCGACGGCGGCGCCTACCCGGGCACCTTCTGACCCGTCGGCCAGGCCCGCGGCTGCCGGCACGAAATTATTGGGACGGTTGCCGGTCTCTCTACTCGGCGCGGCCGATCGATCCGATAGGAATGTTCTGGAGCTTTGCGGATATCCCTCCTCTGACATTCAGACATGAGCCGTAGAACGATTCTGGTTGTGGACGATCAGCCCCATACCCGGGCATTCATTCGCGCAGTCCTCGAGCGGCAAGGTTGCCAGGTGCTCGAAGCGCGTGATGAAGCGACCGCCTGCCAGGCGGTGCAGCAAGCCACTGCGCCCGTGTCACTGGCTTTGATCGATGTCGAACTGCCTGGACTCGGGGGCAGCGATGTGTCGCAGATCCTGCAGACGGTGCGTCCAATGCCCGTCCTGTTCATGTCGGGCTACGAACGCGATGGCCTGGTGGCCGACGGCAAACTCCCGGCGTCAGCGGACATGCTGTCCAAGCCGTTCACAGTCAATGGACTGATCGCCGCCATCGCAGCACGGCTCGCGTAAGACTCGCCCTGAACCCGCCATAATTGGCGCGTGCCGCGCCCGCGTTCTGCTGCCGCCATTGTGCTGCTCGCTGCGGGCATTGCAATCCTGGCGATCGGCGTCATGACGGGTCCCCCCCGCATCAACATCCGCTGGACCCCGGATACCACCACACAGTCACGATCGGCAGCAGAACAGTCTCTGCAACTGACCGGGGCCCGGCCCGAGGGCGGACGAACGTGGAGTTACGACGTCCGCGATTCGTCACGACCGCACATCGAGCGCATCGTTCACCATCCTGCCGTCGAAGACACCGCCGGCATTGCCCGCGAGCTGATGACGCTGACGCCGGAGGCGCCGCCGCTGCAGGCCTGGCTGCAGGTTCGTTTCGAGCGACCGCCGGTGAGCTGGCTCGCCACCTCCTGGTGGATGGCAGGCCCGGTGCTGTGCGCACTTGCCCTGGTCGTCGCCTGGCCGACCTTGAGCGGGTTGGCGGCTAACGGTGACTGGCGCGTGGGTGCCGTCATCGTTCTCGCCGCGATGCTGCGCGTGTCTCTGATCGTGTCCGGTGGCCAGTATTACTGGCCCGACGAGCGTCAGTATCGCGAAGCGCAGCACGTGGTCGCCACCATCGCCGCTGGCGATCCCGCCTGGACGCGTGAACTCCTCGCGGCGCCATCATCCGTCGTGCTGAAGCTGATGGCGCTCGCGCCGGCCACGATCGAGCGGCTGACCGGTGAGAACCCGCGAGTGCCGGCCCTGTTCTTCGGCTGCTGTTCACTCATCGTCGTCTGGCTTGTTCCCGCGATTGCCCGTCGTCTCGATGCGACGCGCGACGAGGCGTTCCTGGCGGCGTTGCTTGCGGGTGGGTCGACGGCACTGTTCTACATGTCCCGTCATCTCCTCAGCTACGACCTGGCGTTGATGTGTGGCCTGTTCGGGATGTTCAGCGGTGTGAAGCGTCAAGGCACCAGGGCGTCGTCGCTGCTGACCGGCATGTGGGTGGTTGCGGCGTTTCTCGCCTACGCGGGGGCGTGGACGCTGGCAGGCGCGGTATGTGCGATTCATCTTGCTGATGCCCGCACCAGGCGCGATGCCGTTCGCCGGGCGGTACTGGTCCTGGTCGGGGTCGGCGCCGGGTGTGCCGCGTTCGCGATCGTCTATCGCGTCGCCGGCTTGTCGTGGCTGCAGCGGATGATGGACTTTGCCGGGACGGTCAGGCAGGGAGAGTTCGATGAGGGATGGCGGTTGCCGATCGAGTATCTGTGGCACGCCGAGCACCTGCTGCTGATCGTCTGGCTGGCTGCTGTGGCGTGGTGCTTCCGGCATCCGCAATGGGCCGTAAAGACGCGTCTGACGCGTGCCGGACTGGTCGGCGCCGCCTGCGTGTACGGGGCGCTGGCGATCACGTCCACTATCCTTCATCAGTTCGTGGTGTACGGCCGGCTGTCGCGGCCGCTCGTGCCGTTCCTGTGCCTGGTGACTGCGGCGGTGATCGGGTCGTTGCTCGTCCGCACGCCGCGCGCACGCGTGGCGACGCTCATCGCCACCACGCTCGTTGTCGCCGTGCAGGCCGGCATCGACTTCCGTACGCCGTTGCGCCAGCAGTTCCCGACGGAGTTCATCGCCGGTATCGAACGCCGCTATCCGGAGCCGTGGTTATTCGTCAACGCGAAGCACTTGTATCCCGGTCCGGAGGAGGTTTCAATCCCCGCCGGTTATCGGGAAGTGGCCGCGGCCGCGCACCCATTGGAGTTCCGGCCGTATCAGTACGAGGGCTATGCGGAAGGCGAACGGCGAGGCTTGCGTCTGTCGGACCTCCGGATGCGCGCCTATGTGGGCCCGCGCTCACCGTAGAGGTAACTTCGTTACCTCTGGACAGGCTTCGCGGCACGGCGTCATCGTCTGACCAGCAGCGCCGCGAGGACCAGGGCGACGGCGACACCACTCAGCAGCCAGGTGGACATCGAGGCCGGTCGTGCGCCGCGCATGACGTAGTCGATCGTCAGAGCGCGTTGCGACGGATCGCGCCGCTGCGCCGTCACCGTGATGCGGTTGCTCTCAGGGACGAGCGCGTTGGCCAGATAGACGCTGACGTCGGGACGGTATCGGTTCCGGAACGACACCTGATGCTGACCCTCGACTTGGGCTGGAACTGCCGCAGTCGAGCGCAGGTGAATCGTGCCTTCGCCGCGACGTAAGGCGTCAACATCCGGGAATGTCGCGGGGCCGCCAGCGAGGTCGACTGGACGGCTGTCGTGATTCAGGTCAAGACTCGCGAGCACGCGCGTGGCGAATGCCTGTTGTTCGCGCGTGGAGAACGATCGATCGCCGTCGCGGTCGATCTCGCCGATGATGGCGTCCGCCACGTCCACTCCCGGTGTGAGTGACATCTCCAACTCGATGCGCTCTGGTTCGACGGCAATCCGCGCCGCCTGCAGGCACTCGTCGAGCCGGTGCGCCGATACGGTGCTGGCGGCGATGATGGCGCCGCCGGCGACGAACACTGCCGCCGCAGATCTACCGGCGCGCAAATTTCACTCCGTAATCGTTGGTCGGATCACGGTAAATCGTGTGGATGTGATCGACGCCGCCTTGCGGCGCGTACTCGATGACCAGCGTCGGACCCTGAATCCGGAAATACGCCGGGCTGCCGTTGGTGGTCGGACCACTCCACGCGAACCACGTGTCGGGAAGCGCTGCGCGGATCTCCGCCATCCGCGGCTCGGCAAACGCCTGGTGCATGATGCCCGCCCATTCCTGCGCGATATCCAGCAGCATCGTCTGCTGCACCGGCGTGAGCGCTGAGGCGCGAAGCCCTTCCGGCTGGATCGTCCGCCCGTCCTGGTCGGGCCCGAGCACCAGATCCGACACCTGGTGGGGAAGAATCGCCTGGCTTCGCTGGCTGGCGTTCAACGCGTTGATCAGCGCGAAGGCCTTGTCGTTCTCTCGTCCGAGCGGGCGCACGGTGCGACCTTCGAATGAATAGGTAGCGGGTTGCGCCGCCGGCAGGCTCGGCGCCATCGTCGCCTGCCGTCCCGCGAGCGTCAGGTTGATCGCCAGGTGATGGCCGCCGAACTGCAACATCCACGGCTCGGTAATCGACGGCGTGCCGATGAATGCCAGGTAGTACTCACCTTCACCAAACGTTGGCCCGCCGCCCGGGCCCCGGCCACGACCGCCGCCTTGCGTCCGAAGGATCTCGTCACCGCGCATGATGTCGACGACCTTCTGATAGCCATCCGTGCTGAGAGCTGTCGAGAGCAGCGCCATGAGTGCTGCCCGCTGGCTGGCAGTCAGATCGCCGACGCGCAGCCCCGTGCGCTGGAAGATGCCGGAGGGCAAATTCGACCAGCGCGTCTTCTGCGGGCTGCCGGCCGGATACTGAACCTTCGTTTTGCCGGCGGCGTCGAGGGTCGTCAGCAGTGCCTGCGCAGACGCAACGATGCGAGCGGTGGCGTCGGCTGGTGAACCGGCCGCTGGTGATGCCGGCGTGCCGCGTTGCGCGGTGAGAGCCGCGGCGACGAGGACAATCAGGACAGTCGTAGCGGATGCAATTCGCAGTCGTGAGACCATGGCGTCATGCTACTCCCGGAGGATCCTGACGGAGTTCCCGGGACCCTGGTAGGCCGGGTTCCGCAAAGCGGACCCGGCAGAACGTCCGTCAGTGCCTTTTTGGAGAAGCGTAAACGCATAGATTACGGTTCTGGCGATTTGTGTCCCCTAATGCGGCCCGATTCACGGCAATGCACAGCCGCGCCGGCGAAATCTCCTGAGATGTTCAGCGGGGCTGGGTTGGCATTGTCGTTGCCCTCACCGCTGACGTGTAGATTGGTGAGGTGACATGGACGACGCATTCGAAGACCTGTTGGCGGTCGATCATCGCCGGACCCTGGAGTTCTTCGTCGTTGGCCTTCGCGATGTGGCAGACGGTGCCGTCGATCGCGAGGAACTCCTCTACAACGCCAGTGTGCTCGCCCACTACTCGCAGGTGTCGACGGTCTCGGACACCGATTTCCCGGCTCCCGCGAATCTCTCGTTCGTCTTCGATCAGTTCGTCCTGGGTGCCGAGCTCGCCGGCGACGGCGCGATGATGGAAGTCGCCGGCGCCCAGTGTCTGCTGCTGGCGGGTTTCTTTCAGGATCAGATGCGCGGGCGGTTCAATCTCGATTGGTACGCGACGCTTGGCGCCGGGTTCTTCCGGCGGGCCGCCGCGCAGGAGTCCTCCTCGAAGAAAGCGCAGCTGCTCGATGCGGTCGGGCGACGATTCGAGCCGTGGCGCCAGACCCACGCGCGGCTCGGTCGTGAGCTACGGGACCGCCCCTATCTGTTGCCTCGCCGCCACTGACTGGTTGGTGGTTGGTGGTTGGTGTTCGGGGAAAGGCCACCGCCGCCAGCCGCCAGGCCGCTAACCACCAACCAGCCGAAGGCGCACGAGTTCGTACAACACGACACCGGCCGCCGTCGCCACGTTGAGCGATCGTTTCTGTCCCAGCATTGGAATGCGGATCACGGCGTCGATGTAGCTGTCCAGATCCGGTGAGACGCCGTCCTTTTCGTGACCGAACACGAGGCACACCGGCCATGCCGGCGTCCACTCGAACAGGCTCACGGCATCTGGTGAGGTTTCGACGGCAACGATCTGATAGCCATCGGCGGCCACGCGGGTGAGTGCGATGCGGACGTCCGCCTCGTATTCCCACGGCACGGTGTCCTCGGCCCCGAGCGCGGTCTTCGCGATTGCGCGACGCTGCTTGCCGCCCTGATCCGGCCGTGGCGTGATGCCGCACAGGACCACCCGATCGACGCCAGCCCCGTCGGCGGTTCGCAGGATAGAGCCGGTGTTATAGAGGCTGCGAATGTTATCCAGGACGACGACGACCCGCCCTCCATTTGTCATTTAGCGTTGAGCATTGTGCATTGATAAGATCCCGCCGATGCCTCCCAATTGATCCCGTCTCCGTCGCAATCTTCGGCTCTACCTGCCGTATCGAGTCGCCAGTCTCGAGGGCGTCATGCACGGCCTGTATCTGCTGTTCTGGGTGCAGGAGAAAGGTGTGTCGCCCGCGATCGTGGCTGCCGGTCTGGCAGCGGGCGATCTCGCCGTCATGCTGTTCGAGCTCCCGACTGGCTGGGTGGCGGATCGGTGGAGCCCGCGCACCAGCCTGATCATCGGTTCGCTCGTGCAGGTCGCCGGCATGGTCGCGTGCTGGCTGTGCTCCTGGAACACTCGAGCGTCGTGGCCGGCACGTTGATCATCGCGCTCGGTGACGCCTTCCGCTCGGGCGCGGATCAGGCGCTGCTGTACCGCACGTGCGCGGCGCTCAATCGAGTCGACGAGTTCCGGCGCATCGAAGCCTGGACGCACGCGGTCACGCTGATGGCCCTGGTGGTGCTGGTGGTGGCCGGTGGTGCGATGGTCGGGCGCTGGGGTTTCGCGGCGGGGTGGGTAGCGGAGACACTGCTGTGCGCGCTGGGCGCCATCCTCGCGCTGATGATGGCGACGCCACCTGCGGTCGGCGACGTGCCGAATGCTGAGGCGGCGGAGCAGGACAAGCGAACCTGGAAGCGGCTGGTCTCACCACGGCTCCTGCGCGTCATCCTTCCCGCCTCCGTCATTGGCGCGGCGGCGTCTGCTGCATCGTTTGTCGCCCAGACTGGATCCGCCGTCTCACCGGAGTCCGTCACCTGGCTGGTTGCGGCCCTGTCGCTGGTGGAGGCTGCCGGATCGCTGGTCGGCTCGCAGCAGCTCCGGTTGGCGCGGCCGTCATGGCTGCTTGCGCTGACGGGCGTCGTGGTTGCCGTGGCCATGGTCAAATCGTCGCTGGGCGGTGCCGCGGCGCTGGTGCTGGCCGGGCTCGCGGGGGTAGCCCACCCGGCCCGGGCTGCGGCGATCCAGTCACTGGCCAGTGACGCCATTCGCGCGCGCGCCGCATCGCTTTCCAGCGCCTGCGACATGGCGATGTCCTCGATCACGCTGCTGCTGGCCGGCATCATCCGCTCCCGCCGCCGTATACGATGATCAACCTGTCACTCAACACCACTCGCGGAGGCACACCATGAGCAGCGAGCCCTCAGTCGCGCAGAAATTGATCGGCGACTTTGCACCGAAGCTGTTGGAACTGACCGACACCGTGCTGTTCGGCGATGTCTGGGAGCGCCCCGGCCTCTCGAAGCGCGATCGCAGCCTGATCACGGTCAGCGCGCTGATTGCGCTCAATCGTCCGGATCAGTTGCGGCGTCATCTCCAGCGGGCCCGTGACAACGGCCTGACGAAGGACGAGATCGTCGAGACGATCACGCACCTGGCGTTTTACGCCGGCTGGCCGAACGCGATGACTGCCGTGCTGATCGCGAAAGAGCTCTTTGAATGAACATCGTCGAGTGACGCTGCTCGGGCTGTGCTAGTGTCGAGCCCTCCATGGACGGCGCGGCCCGACTCCAACCGCAGTTGTACCGCTTCAGCCGACCTGACATCGTCAAACGGTTCGCGATCGGCCTCGGGATCGCCGCCGCCTACGTCTTCACCGCCAGAGTCGGGTTCCGGTTTGCTTTCGTCGCCGAACAGGTCACCACCGTCTGGGCACCGACCGGCATTGCCCTGGCGGCCCTGTTGCTCTGGGGTCGGCGTCTGTGGCCGGCGGTGTGGATTGGGGCGTTCCTGGCCAACGTCGGCACCAACGTGCCGATCTGGACCGCCGGAGCGGTCGCGACCGGCAACATGCTCGAGGCCATCGTCGCCGTGTCGCTCCTGCGGCGAGCGTCCGGCTTCGATCTCACGCTGCCGCGGATCCGCGACGTGGCCAGGTTCGTCGCCTTCGGCGCGATCGTCAGTACCGCGATCAGCGCCACGATCGGATCGCTGACGTTGTGCGCCGCTGCGATCCAGCCGTGGGCCCGGCTGGGAACGCTCTGGGTGGACTGGTGGCTGGGGGATGCGCTCGGTGCGGTCATCGTGGCGCCCGTGATCCTGACGCTGGCGCGCGCCAGGGGCCTGCGGACCATGCGGCAAGTCGTCGAAGCGGGTGCGCTTGCGGCCGGCACATTTGCCGTTGTGGCGCTGCTGCAAAACCGGTTCGAGGGCTTTGCGCTCGACGCGCACTCACTCGAATTCGTGATCTTTCCGTTCGTGATCGCGGCCGCCGTTCGCCTTCCGCCGGCGGGCACGGCGCTGGTCGTTCTGGGCGCCTCAATCGCCGCCATCTCCAGCACCAGCAACAGCAACAGCGCCGCTACTGACATTCACCAGCCGCTCATCCTACTGCAGGCGTTCATGGGTGTGTTGGCGACGACCGGACTGCTGCTGTCAGCCGCCATCACGGAACGGCGAACCGGCGAACGCCGTCGTGCCGTCGCGCATGCCGTGGGCGAAGTGCTGGCGACCGCCGCCGATCTCACGTCGGCAGCGCCGGGGATCCTGCGCAACATCTGCGGACACGTCGATTGGCTGGTCG
>CAVUKN010000006.1:0-11789 GCA_963742105.1 uncultured Acidobacteriota bacterium
TATCCCTTCGCGCAGGACGTCAACAACGTCACCGCGGCGATCGCGATGGCACACACTGCCTTGACACCCGACCCGGCGTGGCGACCCATCACGATCGTGCCTTCGCTCCTGCGAGGTGGGTGCCGAAGAACGACTGGAGCTTGTCCCAGGGAATGAGGCTGACACGGTCGTAGAGGTCGACGTGTCCCGCGCCAGGAACGATGAACAGTTCCTTCGGCTCCGACGCCCTGCTGTACGCGTGCTCGCTGAAGATGCGTGAGTGTGCCCGGTCTCCCGTGATGAAGAGGACCGGGCGCGGCGAGATCCAGTCGAGATGCTGATACGACCAGAACAGCGTCATCTGCGCGTCACTCGATCGCGAGAACGCCGTCGTCGAGCGCGGGTGCTGGCCGCGCGGCGTGCGATAGTAGTCGAAAAACTCCCGATCGATCGCCGTCGAACTTGCCGTGAGCACTTGCGGCGTGCCGATGACCATGGTGCGCTCCGCGCCATCCACCTCGGCCCAGCGTTGCGCCGCGACCTCGTTGAGGTTCCTCCGGAGCGCGCCCTCGTCCACGTGTGGCGCGAGCCCCTGCCGCTTGGCTTGGCCGATGTCGTACATGCTCACCGTGGCGACCGCCTTGATGCGGGGATCGATCTCCGCCGCCGCCAGCCCGAAACCGCCACTGCCGCACACGCCGAGGACGCCGATCCGTTCGCGGTCCACGAAGGGCAGCCTGCCGAGAAAGTCGACACCGGCGCTGAAGTCCTCGACGAGCGCTTCTGCGGAGGCCGTGTCGTGAGGCTGACCGCCGCTTTCGCCGACGTAGGACGGATCATGGGCAAGGGTGATGTAGCCGCGCTCCGCCATTGTCTGGGCATACAGCCCCGACGACTGCTCCTTCACGGCGCCGTACGGGCCGCCGACCACGAGAGCGGGATGCCGCTGCGAACGATCGATGGTCTTCGGGACGTAGAGGTCCGCCACGAGGGTGATGCCGAGTCGGTTGTTAAAGGTGACCTTCCGGTGATCGACGCGGTCGCTCTTCGGAAAGGTCTTATCCCACGCAAGAGTGCCCTGCGCGAACGCGGGCGTCTCGGTAGCTGACATCATGCCGAGCGCTGCCACGCCCATGCCGGTGAGCTTCAGAAGATTGCGTCGGCCGACGTCGACACTGCCGTGACGTTCGTCACGTTTTGTTCCAATCTGTTTCGTCATGATCCTTCTCCTGGCGCTCGAGTTCTTCACCTAAGTTTTCCGGCGTCGCAGCACGGGCCACCGCTCGCTACGGGCGCAGCAGCGCCTTGATCGCGCGCCGCTCGTCCATCGCTCGATATCCCTCCGCCACCTGGTCCAGGGACAGCGTGAGATCGAAGACCTTGCCGGGATCGATGACGCCCTTCAGGACGAGGTCGATGAGGTGTGGCAGGTATCGGCGCACCGGCGCCGGACCGCCATGCAATCGCACGTGTGAGTAGAAGAGTTGCTCGCCATCGAGGTCGACGCCGTGCGGTACGCCGACGAAGCCAACCGCGCCGCCGGGACGGGTGGCGCGAATCGCCTGCATCATCGATTCCTGCGTGCCCACGCACTCGAGGACGGAGTCGGCGCCGCATGCCCTTGGTGAGATCCTTGATCCGCGCGACGCCCTCGTCGCCACGCTCAATGACGATGTCGGTGGCGCCGAACTCTCGAGCGAGCTTCTGTCGCGCCGGGTGGCGGCTCATGGCGATGATCCGTTCCGCGCCCATTTGCTTCGCGGAGAGCACGCCCAGGAGACCGACCGCGCCGTCACCGACGACCGCGACGGTCGCGCCTGGCTTGACGTCGGCCGCGTCCGCGGCGAACCAGCCGGTGCCCGAACACGTCGGACGTGGCCAGCAGGCTCGGAATCAGGTGGTCGGGTGGAATGTCCGCCGTGGCGACGAGCGTGCCGTCGGCGAGTGGTACCCGGAACATCGGCGCCTGGGCGCCGGAGAGGAACTCGCGGTGCACACAGGAGGACTGATACCCGTACTGGCAATGTGCGCACGTGTTGTCCGACGCGGCGAACGAACCGACGACGAACTGGCCCGGCCTGATCGTGCGTACCGCCTTGCCCACCGCCTCGACGATGCCGCAATACTCGTGGCCCATCGGCGTGGGTTCAGTGACCTGCTGCACGCCGCGATACGGCCAGAGGTCAGACCCGCAGACGCACGCCGCCGTAATCGTGATGATGGCGTCAGTGGGTTCGAGAATGGTGGGATCCGGACGGTCCTCGACGCGTATGTCGCGGGGTCCGTAAAGGATTGTGGCTTGCATGATGTTCGCTCCTCTATACAGTGCCGGCTACTCGTGCCGGCCTTGAAGGCGAGATAGGCCGCCGCACACAGCAGGACGGCGCTCACAAAAAAAGTGCTTTGATAGCCGCGCATGTCGAACAGCAGGCCGCCCAGCGAGGCGCCCAACGTGATCGCCAGCTGAATGGTCGCCACCATCAGCCCGCCACCCGCCTCGGCGTCGTCCGGCAGCGTCCGTGTCAACCAGGTCCCCCATCCCACGGGAGCCGGCGTCGCGATCAGGCCCCAGGCGGCGAGCAGTGCCGCGGTGCCCCACATCGCACTCCCGAACGCAATCAATGCGACGGCGAGTGCCGCCATCCCGAGTGGAATCAGGATCAGCACGCGGTAGAGCCGCGTGGTCAGCATCGATCCGATCAGTGACGTCCCAACCAGACCGGCGACACCGATCCCCAACAGCATCAGGGACAGCGCTGACACGTCGACCTTTGTCACGGTCTCGAGAAACGGGCGCAAGTAGGTGAACAACGCGAACTGGCCCATGAAGAGGAGCAGGATCGCCGCCATTCCGTAGGCGACTGAAGGCCGGCGTAGGAGCGTGAAGACGTTCATCGACGCGGACGGTCGATCCGAACGCATCGACGGGATTGTCATGAGCTGCCACGCCAGGGCGACGGCCGCCAGAGGGACCACGGAGAAGAAGGCCCAGCGCCAGCCGATCAGGCTGCCGACATAGCTGCCGAGCGGCGCGGCGATCGTCGCGGCCAACGCGTTGCCGCCGTTCAGGATGGCCAGGGCGCGGGGAACGCGGTCCTCGGGCACGAGGCGCATCACGGTCGCGGTCGACATCGACCAGAACCCGCCGATGGCGACACCGAGGAACGCCCGGCCCAACATCAGGATCCCGAAGTTCGGGGCTATGGCGACCACGGTCCCGGACACGATCATCAGAGCGGTCAGCGACAACAACACCGTGCGCCGATCGAGGCGGGCGGTCACGCCTGCGATGACCAGGCTCGTCAGCACCGCAAAGACGCCGGAGATCGAGATGGCCTGTCCGGCCAGGCCCTCCGTCATGCGCAGATCGGACGCGATCGGCGTCAACAGGCTGACCGGCATGAACTCGGAGGCGATGAGCACCATGACGCACAGCGCCATGGACAGCACCGCGCCTCGGCCGGCGGCGCCAGCAACGACGTCATCGCGTCGCGCGACGCCCGCTCCGTCGTTCGGCACACGTGTCGGGGGAGCGTGTAGTTCTGAATAATGTCCAGCTTGTGTCGATGTCACCATTTGCTCTGCGAATCAGAGTATCCGGGGACGATCCGACTGGGTAGCCGGGAAGATCTGCAAAGCCTGTTGACAGGGTGTCAACAATAAAGGAACAGGAACAATGCCGCGAGACCGTAAAATCGAACCGAACTGTTGACGGGGATCACGCAATCATGCGCGACGAACTGAGCGTCCTCTCGGCGTTTCTACGTGTGGCGGAGGAGCGCAGCTTCACCCGAGCGGCGAAGCAGCTGAACATCTCCACGTCGGGGTTGAGCCACGCGATTCGGCGGCTCGAAGAGCAGATCGGCGTCCGACTGCTCACGCGTACCACGCGGAGCGTGTCCCCGACCGATGCCGGCGAGCAGTTGCTGGCGCACCTCCGGCCGGCACTCGCAGACATCCGCGGAACGTTGACCACGTTGTCGGGGCTGCAAACCACGCCGGTGGGTCGCGTCCGGCTGTTGTGCCCGAGACTCGCGGCGAAAACGGTACTCGCGCCAAAGCTGGGGGTGTTCGTCCGCGAGTATCCGGATGTCGTGCTCGAGGTCACGACCGACGATAGCCGGATGGATCCCGTGGCTGCCGGCTTCGACGCGGCGATTCACTTCGGGGAGTTCATCGCGCAGGACATGGTGGCCGTCCGAGTCTCGCCGGACATCCGCCACGCGATCGTCGGCGCCCCCTCGTACTTTGCGTCACATGCGCCGCCGACGTCGCCTCGCGACCTGCTGAGTCATCGCTGCATCAACTTCCGCCATCATGGGGAGAGCATCTACAAGTGGGAACTTGACAAGGGTGACGAGTCCGTCGCCATCGCCGTCACGGGCTCCCTTGTCCTTGACGATGAGGACCTCGTTGTCCAGGCGGCCATCGACGGTGCCGGCGTCGCGCTCGCCGCGGAAGAGCGGGCGGCCCACCATCTCGCACAGGGGGAGCTCGTTCGCGTCATGGAGGACTGGACGCCGCCCTTTCCTGGCTACTTTCTCTACTATCCCCATCGAAAGCAGCAGCCTGCGGCGCTCGCGGCTGTGATCGAAACGTTCCGATTGTCGAGTTGATCCTCGCTCAGCAATCGCCCGTCCGTGACCGTAAGTGATCGCTGCAGATTAAAGGTCTTACACAATTCAATGGTCACTAGCGTTTGAGCAGCTGCGTAAACCCCTGAATGCAAATCATTTCGCCGCGCGGCAGCATTTGAAGGAGGGTTTTGCGCTACACTGTTTCAGACCGCTTGCAAGTGATTGATTCTAAACGGAGAGATGTCAGAGTGGTCGATTGAGCACGCTTGGAAAGCGTGTGTAGGGGAAACTCTACCGTGGGTTCGAATCCCACTCTCTCCGCCAGCCAATAAGCAGCGACCAAGACCAATTTCTCGACAGCGTCACCGTCACAGCGTCTTGATCAGCCCTCCGTCGATGACGAAGTCTGCTCCTGTGATATTGCCTGAACGATCGCTGGCGAGGAACAGCACGAGGTCTGCCACTTCATTGGGACGGGTGAACCGCCCGGTTGCGAAGCCACCCTGCGATGCGACGACCTGCTGCTTTGCTGTCTCGAAGTCCACTCCCGCATTCTTTGCCACAGTCGCCGCGACGCCGTCCGGCCCGAGCCAAAGCGCGGTCTCGACCGGGCCTGGGCTCACCGTGTTCATGCGGATGCCCCTGGGACCGAGCTCCTTGGACAACGCTTTGGAGAAATTCGTCAGTGCGGCCTTGGCTGCACAGTAATCGATGATGCCAGGATCCGGAAGAAACGCATTCACAGAGCTGACGGTTACGATGGCGCCACCACCTCGCTGCGCCAGGAGCGGCAACGCCGCGCGCGTTGTCCGCACGGCGGCCATGAAGTTCAGGTTGAACGACGACAGCCATTGATCGTCGGTCACACTCGCAAATCCTTCGAGTCTCAGCGCGACGGCACCGAGATTGTTGACGACGACGTCAAGACCACCGTATTTCTGTGCTTCGGCAACCAATGCCTGCGGACCGCCTGGCGTGGCCAGATCAATAGACACGGCGTCGACTGCACCACCCTCGGCGAGGGACCTGAGCTCGCTCCCGACGTCACGCGCGCCGGCAATCACTCGCGCGCCTTCCGCCACCAACGCCTTCGTGACGGCGAGACCGATGCCTTTGCTCGCACCGGTGACGACCGCGACTTTGCTCTTCAATCCAAGATCCACGGCTGTCTCCTTCGATCTTCACCTGTTCTCGCAGCATGACGTCGTCCGTCCCGTAGATTACCAGTGGTCGATTACCACAACTGAGCGACGTTGACCATGGCGGATCCCTACCTCCGTGTCCACGCAGTGAACATCTACGTCAAAAATCAGGCGCGAAGTCTGGACTTCTACCTGAACAAGCTCGGATTCCACATCGCCTTCGACGCTCGCGTCGGGTCCGGTGAGCGGTTGTTGGCGGTGGCTCCGCCCGACGGGGCTGCAGTGCTGACGCTGATCGAGGCCAAGCCCGACTCTCCCCAGGTCCGGCTCGTCGGCCGCGCGACACAGGTCGCGTTCGTGACCGAGGATTTGCCCGCCACCTACACCGAGTGGCGGCGGCGTGGCGTTCGTTTCCGAACCGCACCACGTCTGCGACGGGTCGTCTACGAGCAGACGGGCGTTGAAGCTGATCAATCGTCAGTGCACACGACAACCGGACAGGACCGATCCGCGTGGGGCGGCGTCTTCACGCGCTTCGAGGACGTCGATCGAAACTCGTTCGCCCTGGTCAGCTTCGATGAGGTCAGCCGCGCGGTTGAGGCGCAACGTCGCGCCGCCGCCGAGAAGCAGGAGGCCGAGCAGCGCGCCGCCCACGAGCTCGAGATCGCCATGCAGGTGCAGGCGCGGCTCTTTCCTCAGCGACTTCCGCCGATGCGCACGCTGGAGTACGCAGGCGCATGCGTCCAGACGCGCCGGGTGGGTGGCGACTACTACGATTTCCTCGATCTTGGGCGGGACCGTCTGGGGCTGGTCATCGGCGACATCGCCGGCAAGGGCATGCCTGCCGCGCTGCTGATGGCCAACCTTCAGGCCAACCTACGGAGTCAATGCGCCACTGCTGTCGATCAGCCCGAGCGCTTTCTGCAGACCGTGAACCGGCTCTTTTACGAGAGTACGGCCGACGATGCCTACGCGACCTTTTTCTATTCGGAGTTCGACGACCGAGCGGGACGCCTGCGCTACGCGAACTGCGGACATTTGCCGGCGCTGGTCCTGCGACGCGCCGGCGAGGTCGAACGGCTCGAGCCGACGGCAACGGTGCTGGGCCTGTTCTCCACGTGGGAGTGCCGAACGGCGGAGCTCCGGCTCTCCGCGGGAGATCTTCTGGCGATCTACACTGATGGGATCACCGAGGCGTTCGACGCCCACGACGACGAGTTCGGGGAAGGACGGCTCGTCGAGACGCTGCACGCACATCGTGACCTGCCGCCACAAGATCTGATCGCCGCCATATACGACGGAGTCCGCCGCTTCAGCCCGCAGGAACAGCGCGACGACATGACCCTGATTGTCGCGAGGTGCCGGAACTGCTGATCCCGCCGCCGCGAATGAGCCAGTTGCGAACCCGTCCCAGGCACCCAATCTGTCGTCCCACCAAAAACGCGCGAGATTCAAGAGAATTCTTCGAGTTCTGAATCGAATGCGCCGTCAACTCAGCGACGCGACCAACTGCGAAGAAATCGGCTCAATCCCCATGGGTTCAGTCCGTCGCTGGCAAGCACGAGTCCGAATCCCACACACATGTCAAGTGCGGACAGGACGCAGCTCCAGCTTCAGCGACGCCGACGCGGACGCGTGCGCCGCGTCTTCGGTGTCCCATGTATTTGATGCCCTTCACGCCAGCGGATTGATAGCACGGAGGTCACCGGCGTTCGGCCGTCGTTTGCCTGGCCTTCGACGTGATCGCCGGGGTCGTGCTGGGCATTCCTCTCCTCTGGCGCAAGGGTCTGGCGGCATTTCATTCGAATCTCATGGACCGGTCATGATTCGGTGAGGACTTCGCGGCTGGCTTTCGATCACAGTGGTGGACTGTGACGAACAAGGTTAAGGCGGCCGCCCTCATCGCCCCCGCCCTGGCAGTCGGGGCCATGGGCATCTACGTCGCGGATGCGGACGACGCGCCCGGCGCCGCCGTCATCGGGCTGCTGCTGATGATCGGCGCGGTCGTGCTCGGCGTGAAGGCCGCGCGGAACCGGCTACCGGCATGGGCCGCGCGCACCGCGCTGGCCGTCGGCGTCCTCATGGCGGCGTTCGCGGCGTTTCTGACTCATGCCGTCGCTGTGACCGCGCCTCTTTTCGCGCACCCGCCCGACGTGCCATCGGTCATCGATTCGCCGCCGTCGCCGCAATATGCGGCCGCCGTCGAGCGCGCGCGGGAGCTCGTCCGCACGGCCGTCCTCGAGCAGAACCTCCCAGGCGTCTCGGTGGCGGTCGGTGCGGGCGGCACGATCGTCTGGGCGGAAGGATTCGGCTGGAGGGACGTTGACACGCGAATGCCGGTCACGCCGAATACCCGATTCAACATCGGCACGGCAGCGTCCGCGGTCACTGCCGCCGCTGTTGCGCCGCTCGGGTTGACCAACACCGGCGCTGAATCGGCGGCGGAGTGGAGTCCGGAGCACATCGGCGAGCCGGAAGAGAACTTCCCGCTCTTCACGATCATCCGCCACGTCATCTTCAGGCCGATCGGCCTAGCCCCCGCGCAGCCACTGCCTGGCGATCGCGCGACATTCTACGTCCCGCGATCTGATGACAATCCACTGCGTGGAAGGCGGCTGATGTACATGCGCGACCTGGCGTGCTGCGCGGGGACGATGGCGTCCTATTCCACGCCGTCTGATCTGGTGCGCGTCGGCCTGGCCAACGGCGGCAGCATCAACGGCGGGCTCGCGGGCGGGATGGTGATGTCGCTGATCACGCTGCGCGACAGCGGCATCGTCGTCGCCGTGCTGTCCAACATCGCGCACGCGAACACGTCTGCGCTCGGCCTGAAGATCGGAGACGCGTTCGCGAAACAGGCGCGATGAGGCATCCCGCCACCCATTCGTGGCCGTCACAGACCGTGCTGTTTGGCGGCGCCCCTGTCGGCGACACCATGGACCTGCACGTTGTGGATCCCACATCGGGCAACGTCCGCTCCGCGCTGGCGGACCTGAAGCACGGTTTCTACGGACATGGTCAGTTGTCGCCCGATGGCCGCTGCGCGAGCGCGATGGAATGGTCGAGCGCGGACCGGGCGCGCATCATCATCTTCCCGTTCCGCGCCATGCCCGTGCCGCCGGCCGACTGCATCCCGCTCACGGAGGATCACTCGGTCGAAGAAGAGCATGCGTGGTCGCCGCAGGGTGACGCCATCTACTTCGTGTCGGAGCGCGACGGCAGTCGGCGCGTGTGGATGCGGAAACTCGATCCCGCGACCATGCACCCCGTTGGGCCCGTGATGCCGGTGCTGCATCTTCACGGGGCGCGACGGTCCACGATTTCGACGACGCTACGTCCTCAGCGCATCGCGCTCGCGCTGGAGGGCTTGTTCTTCAGCGTCCAGGAGCAGCGCGGCAACATCTGGAAGGCCAGCTTTCGAGCACACTGAGTTCGGACGGGATCCGCACGGCGCGTGATTCTACCGTTCAGTAGCAGTCCCGCGGCGGCTCAGCGGCTCGCGGGCGGTGAGAGCCACGGCGCATCACGACTGCCGGGGTTGACGCGAACACCGACCGTCCGAGGAACACGCCAGCGCCGAACGCGTGTACTCTTTCAGGAACGGCCTCGCTGCCCGACAGACCCGCGGCCGTTCGGTCACGCCGCACGATCACGCGTGCAGTGCCCGCCCGTCCTCGGACGTGGCAGGCTGGCCGGTTCGTCGAGGAGTGGCACCCGTGCGCCTGACCCAGTGGGAGCGACCGGTCACATCGAAGGCCTTCAGGCCGAGGCTCTCGCCGGTCCTCGCTCTGGGCGCGATCGGGGCTGGCCTCGCCGCCGTGTTCGGCCTCGACTACTCGACTGGCACTCTGCCCTTCCAGCACCTCTACTACCTGCCCATCATTCTCGCGGCGCTGCAGTTCGGCCAGCGCGGCGCGGCAGCGACGTCGATTTCCGCCGTCGTGCTGTATCACCTGGCGAATCCGGTGCTGCTGCGCCTTCATCACGATGTGGCCGACGTCGTCCAAATCGTGCTGTTCGTCGCGATCGGCAGCCTCACCGCCGCGTTGCGGGAGGATGCCGACCGCCTGGAGGTTCTCGCCGGCACCGATGACCTCACGGGGCTCTACAACCTGCGGGCGTTCGAGCAGCGTCTGCGCGAGGCCATCCGGACGTGTAGGGCTGCCGGCTCGGCGCTCACGCTGCTCGTGCTCGACCTCGACGGGTTGAAGGCGCTGAACGATGTGCACGGCCACCTGACGGGAGCCGAAGCGGTGCGCACCGTGGGACGGATCACGGCGGCGCAGCTGCCCGACGGTGCCTTCGCATGCCGGTACGGCGGCGACGAGTTCGTCGTCGCCTTTCCAGGTCTCGCCGGTCCGGCCGCTCACGAACGGGCGGCCGCCATCCTGAGCAGCGTGCGCTCCACGGCGCCCGTGCTCGCAGGACACTCGTTTCCGGCGGGCACCCTGTCGGTAAGCATCGGGGTCGCGTGCGTGGAATCCGTCGAATGGGGCGCTGACGCGGACGTGGATCCGGACGCGGTGGGCGAAGCGCTGTTCCACGCGGGGGACGCGGCGCTTTACGAGGCCAAGCGGGCCGGCAAGGGCAGGATGTGTGTGGCGCCCACGCAGGCGGCGCTGGGCAAGTGACCGGTGCATCCAGAGGCACCGCCAGGCAACGCGGTACGGGGCAGTTGACGCGCGCGATCACACACCCGCTGCGAATACCGTTGGCTGCGTCAGGCCAACCACCGTCGCAGCGGCGGCGTGTCGAGCGAGCAGCACCAGCCCGATGGCGACGAGCAGCACGACCAGCACGAGGAAGAGCTCGTCCTCGACGTCGTGCGAGTGCCACACGAACTCGCCTCGGAGTTTGACGAGCTTCACGTGGAAGTCGTTGACGGCCCCGATGCCTTCGGGCTCCAGAGGTCGTGGAACCGCGCGAGCTTCTCCAACAGGTTCACCTTCTGCACGCGGTCCCTCGACAACGGAAAGGCTGGAGATGTCAGCACGCTGGAACGCCGTGGCCGGCGTTCAGCGTGTGGTTCTGCCTCGTCCTGGCCTCATCGCTTCCAAGTGTCCGCATGGCGAAGCAGTACCGTCGTCGAGCGCACGGGCCGAGACGCTTCATTCCCGCGGGCTGATCGCTCTGCCGCGCGCGTCAGTTCACGTCAGCCAGCGCGGGCGCCGTTCGGGACCGCTCGCTCCGGCACCGCCAGCACGGGCGTGACGCCATCGGCGAACCCGATGTCGAACACCATTCCTGCGGACGTCTCGCCCGCCATCCGCTTCGGCTCGAGGTTGACTACGAAGAGGGCCTGCACGCCCACAATCGCCTGCGGCTCGGAGCGCTCCCGCTTGATGCCCGCGAGAATCGTGCGCTGGTGGTCGCCGAAGTCCACGGTAAGCTTCAGCAGCTTGTCCGACCCGGGCACGGCGGCGACCGACAGGATGGTGCCGACTCTCACGTCGAGCCTTTCGACGTCGGCGATCGAGACGCTCGGCTTGACGGCTGCGGGCCTGAACTGCTTCACCTGTCCTCCCGCAGCACGCGGTGGTTACCGTCAGCGTCACGGTCGGGAGAGTCGGTCACGGGGGTGGATTCGGTCACGGCGGGTAAAGGTGTTCTGTATATGGCGACGGTGATGAGCGGGGTGCAGAGAAGAACGACGATCAGAACCTCGCAGTTTCCTGGATTAGCAGGTTGATGAAAAAGGCACCTTGCACGAAGAATGGCAGGATGACGAATGTAGGTTTTGGCCGAGTTTCTACATGCGGCATCCGGCATCCGACATCCGGCATTCAGGCGTCGGTTTTTCAGCAGCCTGTTTTAGCGCGATCCACAGATTCTGCGGAGGAGGCAAATAACCGTGCTCTATCTCGCCGCGTTTGCGGCGGCGCTGCTCGTCGACACGATCCCCGTGTTCGCGCCTCCCGCGTGGATGATTCTCGCGTTCATGATCATCAAGTGGAAGTTGAATCCCTGGGGCATCATCGCCGCCGGGGCGCTCGGCTCGGTGATCGGCCGCTACATCCTGACTCTTTACATGCCGCACGTGTCGGCGAAGATCTTCCGCCGGAGCGAAAATGCCAATATCTCTTTCCTTGGC
>CAVUKN010000007.1:0-2282270 GCA_963742105.1 uncultured Acidobacteriota bacterium
AGTCGAGCACCTGACATTCGTAGCGATCCTGCAGATAGACGCCACTGTTGCCGCGGCCTTGTCCACGCGCGGTCGGTTGAAACGGCGTTCGAAACTCGACGTGCAATGTCATGTCGCCGAAAGCGCGCTTCGATTTCACGCCGCAATTGAGCCAGCCGTTGCCGTCGACTTTTCCATTTTCCCACGCGTCCGCGTTGCTGCCGTCGAACAGCGCAACGGCCCCCGGCGGTGCTTTTGCGCCGGTGCTGGGGCTCGTCCGATGCACTTTCGTGAGCGTATACGTGCGACCCTCATCGTTCGTGCCGACGAGCGTCTTTCCATCAAGCGACCCTTTCCATCCCTCTGCTTGAAAAGTGACTTTCGAGTCGCCTTCACGCACGCCATCTGCCTCCACCTTTTTCTGGAGCTCGTCGGATGTTCCCGGCAGACCGCCCATCCAACCAACGAGATGAAACTTGCCGTTTCCCAGCGCAATCACCTGCGCCCCGGTTTTTTCGCCTGCGTACTCGCCTTGCAAGGCATAGTCGGGGCCGGCAGTTGCAGGATCGGTGAAGGTGTCGCTCTTGGAATCCGCGGCGAACGCGGAAAGCGAGGCGAGCAGGAGCGCGACAAAGCAGCGAGGGATCATCCGGGATCAATAACGACTGAAATGCGCTGCAGCAACTCCCGCGATGCTGCCAGACAGATCGCGGCAGCTGACCTCGTCGGATAAACCATTTTACAGGCCGCGGAGATGCCCCCATCTTCTGCGCCCATGTTTGTCAGCAATTTGCGCCTCCTCACGTGCCTCATCCTTTGCAGCGTGACCGGATTCGCGCAGCCGAGCGAGATCCGCAAAAGTCTCGCGCGGATCACCAACACCGCGCAGGAGGCGAACTATCGAATCCCGTGGCTGCCGGGGCAGATCGGCGGCGGCAGTGGCACCGGCTGGGTCGTTTCAAAGGATCGACTGGTCACGAACGCGCATGTCGTCAGCAACGCGCGGTTCCTGACGGTGGAAAAGGAGAACGATCCCGAAGAAGTATATCGCGACAGTCGAGCACGTCGCCCACGACTGCGATCTCGCGATGCTGAAGGTGGAAGAGCCGGGATTTTTCAAAGGGACCAAACCGCTGGCCATCGGCGGCATTCCGGAAATCGAATCGACGGTGTCGGTCTTCGGTTACCCGATCGGCGGCGATCGTCTCTCGCGTGACGCACGGCATCGTTTCGCGCGTCGATTTCCGCACCTACACGCACTCGACTGTCGATTCGCATCTGACCATTCAGATCGATGCGGCGATCAATCCGGGCAACAGCGGCGGACCGGTCATGCAGGATGGCAAAGGTCGTCGGCGTCGCGTTCCAGGGCTACAGCGGCGACGTTGCGCAAGCGGTCGGCTACATGATTCCGACGCCGGTGATCAAACACTTTCTCCAGGACATCGAGGATGGCCGCTACGATCGCTACATGGATCTTGTCGATCAGCACCTTCAATTTGCAAAACGCCGCGCATCGCAAAGCGCTGGGCTTGCCGGACGATGATCGCGGCGTCGTCGTCACGACCGTGCCTCGGCGGGCGTCTGCGCCGGTATTCTTCAGCCCGGCGACGTGCTCCTGGCCATCGATGGATTGCCGATCGCCAGCGACGGCATGGTCGAACTCGAAGGCGAGCGCGTGCTGATGGCCGAAGTCGCCGAACGCAAGTTCCTCGGCGACGCGATCAAGTTTTCCATCGTGCGCGAAAAGAAACCGATGGACGTGACGGTGAAGTTCTACCGCGCCTGGCCGTTCCAGCTGCAGGCCAACGGCCTACGATCAGCAACCGCGCTATGTGCTGCTTCGGCGGTCTGCTCTTCCAGCCGCTTTCGCGCAATCTGCTCGGGCGCCTATCAGTTCGACAATCCGCGCATCAACTACTACTACGACTACTTCATCACCAAGGAACTCTACAAGGAACATCCCGAGGTGATCGTCTTGAGCGCGATTCTGCCGGATCCGATCAATACTTATCTCGGCGAGTTTCGCGAAGGCATCGTCGATGAAATCAACGGGCACAAAATCAAGACGCTCGAAGATGTGGCAACCGCGTTCGGCGGAAGACGACCGAGTTCTACGTCGTGAAATTCATCGGCATCGGCCGCCCGCTGGTGCTCGAACGCACCGCTGTCGAAGCAGCGCGCGAGCGCATCAAGCACCGCTACAACGTGCTCGCGGAACAGAACCTCGTTGCCAAACAGTAGCCATGCTGCGCTTCGCTTTTCTTCTTTCGATCTGTCTCAGTGCGGCGCCTCTTGCCCTGCATGCGCAAGGGAACAGCGAACGTCCGCCGGCTCCCGCAGTTCCCCCGGGCAACAACACGCCGCCCGGTCCGCAACCGGGCCCGCCAGGGCAGAGACCGCCGGGCCCTGCAGAGCCACTGCTGCCTTCGGGAGCGCAGCCTGCACCCTCACCAACGATTTCGGCGCCGCCGGTCGCCGTGAAAACGGATGACAAACTTTCCGTGCTTCGCGTCAATGTGACGAATCAACCGTGGGATTTTCTCCGGCCGTGGGGCAAACGTTCCCCGTATCTCGCGGCGCGCCGTCGGCGCCGTGCTGCCGGGGCGGCGCGTTCTCGTCACAGCCGAACTTGTGGCGAACGCGAATTACGTGGAGTTCGAAACCCCGGATGGCAGTCAAAAAAGTCCGGCCACGATCGTGACGGTGGATTACGAGGGGAACCTCGCCGTGCTAAAAGCGGACGATGAAAAGTTTCTCGACGCGTTCAAGCCGGTCGAGTTCACCACGGCTGCAGTCGGCGACACGCTTTCCGTCTGGCAGCTCGAAAACACCGGCACGGTGCTCGTAACCAAGGGTTCGATGACCACCGCGGAAGTTTCACGTTATCCCGTCGACGATTCGCCCCTGCTCGTTTATCGCGCGACCGTATCACTCCAGTTCCGCGACAGCAGCTTCACCCTGCCGGTGGCGAAGGATGACAAAGTCGTCGGCCTCGTAATGCGCTACGACAACAATACCAAGAGCGTCGAGGTGGTGCCGACGCCCATCATTCAGCATTTCCTCAAGGATCTCGCGCAACCACATTACGAGGGCTTTCCGCGAACCGGGCATCACCTTTTCAAATACACGCGACCCGCAGTTCCGGCGCTACATCGGTCTCGACGGGAAGAAAACGCCGGCGGCGTTTACGTGTCGGACGTTTTGCCGGCGAGCCCCGCGGAGCAGGCCGGCCTCAAAAAAGGCGATATCATCATGCAGATCGACGGACACGCGATCGATCAGGACGGCAACTATCAGGACGACAATTACGGCAAACTTTCACTCACCCATCTCGTCAGCACCCTCCATTTCGACGGCGAAACACTTAAGTTTGTCGTGTTTCGAAATGGCGAAAACGTCGATGCTCCGGTGAAAATCGCGCATCGCGGGCTCGATCAGTTCGTGATCGAACCGTACGTGATTGATCGACCGCCGCGCTTCTTCGTTCTCGGCGGCCTCGTTTTGCAAGAGCTGTCGCGGCAATATCTAAAGGAGTGGGGGGCCGACTGGTTGAAAAAGGCGCCGGAAGAACTGGTCTATTTCGATCGATATCAAAACGAACTTTTTAAAGACGGACCGAAAAAGATCGTGATGCTGAGCAGCGTGCTCCCCTCGCCCGCCACGGTCGGATACGAAGACCTGCATCATCTCATCATCACGCGAATTAACGGAACGCCGTTGCAATCACTCGCGGATGTTCCAGGCGCCCTCGAAAAGTGCGCAAACGGTCTTCACAAAATCGAGTTCGCCGATGATCCGACCGCCATTTATTTGGACGCCGCAGCGATTACCACGGGCGCGGAAGGATTGATGAAAAATTATCGGATTCCCGTCCTCGAACGACTCGATTGACCGCGCCGAGCAATCCTCCACCGGATCCACCCCTCGACACGCCGCTCCCGGAAGCGGCCGCCGCAGCCACTTGGTGGGCAGATCAAATTCGCATTCGCGTCCGAAGCGGGTTCCCGACTGAGCACGCGATCGCCCGATTTCAAGAGACGTTGGAAACGTTGCTGGTGCGCAAATGCCGGCGGGGACAGATCTGGCAGGCGGCACTTTACAGCCCACTCGCGCGCCACGAAATGCGGCTGTTTCACACTGAAGAACATCGGTCGCCTGAACTCGACGGCGCGCTCAAAACCGCCGGCATTGAATACAGTCCCCGTCTTTTTCCTGCCGGAACGTGCATGTGGCTTTCGCCCGGCGAAGTGCGGATCACCAACGGTTACCGGCTCGGCTGAATCGCGAGTTCCCGGCACCGCCGTAGATCGAGTTTGCCGCTCGCAAGCACCGGAATCGCTTCGACGCGCTTCATCTTCTTCGGGATCCACAAATTCGGGACACCCGCCGAGGTGAGTTTTTCGCGGAGCTCGCGCAGATCGAGGTCGCGCGCCGTGAGGAGCACGAGCGCTTCGCCTTTCGCTTCGTCGGGAATGCCGGTGACGGCGATGAGGCGCTCGTCTTTCGGCAACTGCAACAGCTCGTAGAGTTTCGATTCGATGGTTTCGTGCGGCACCATCTCGCCGCCGATTTTCGAGAACCGCGAGAGCCGTCCTTCGATGAAGAGAAAACCGTCTTCGTCGAAACGCGCGAGATCGCCGGTCTTGAACCAGCCGTCGCGCAGCACTTCCGCGGTGCGGTCGGGATCATCAAGGTATCCCTCGAAAATATTGGGACCGCGCAGCCAAAGCATGCCGGTCTCGTGCAGCGACAACCGCTGGTCAGTTTCCGGATCGCGAATCTGCGCGGCCATCCCGGGCGCAAGTTTGCCGACGGAGCCGCGACGGCTGCTTGGTTGAACCGATTGCCGCGAACGCGCCTCGCTCTTCTCATCCTCGGCGGCCGCTGCGGGAGGCGTGGCTCCGGAAGATTCACGCTGACCACAGGCGCGGTTTCCGTCAGCCCGTATCCTTGCAAGACCTCCTTGCCGAATCGTTCCCGGAATGCATCGCGAGATCCATTGGCAGTTTTTCCGCGCCGGTGACGATTAAATCGAGCGATGCCAGCTGCGCCGCTTCGGCTTTCCGCAGGTACGCCGCGCAGAAACGTCGGCGTTGAGCAGAGCAGCGTGATCCGTGGCGTTCGATCAGTTCGACGTGTTTGCGCGATCTCGAGCGGGTTCGGGTAGGTGACGGTGCGGACTCCTTCGATCAACGGATACCAGAGGGTGACCGTGCAACCGAAGCTGTGGAAGAACGGGAGGCACGCGAGGATGCTGTCCCGCGGCGTCAGGTTCAGCATCAGCGCGAACTGCGAGACGTTGCCGAGGAGATTGCGATGGGTGAGCACGACACCTTTCGGCTCTCCGGAACTGCCGCTGGTGAAGAGCAGGACCGCCTCGTCATGATCGCCGGTGTCGGAAAGTCCAGCAGACGCGCAAGCACGCAGATGGAAGCAGCGCGACCACGCAACGCCACGCGATGATCTGCTGCTTGAGCGGCGGCATCACCTCGTCGAGATACTGCACCCGCTCCGGCCACGGGAAATCGGGCAGACGTTTCGCGACAGCCGCGCGGTGATGCAGTGGGCGATCTGCGCAATCCGCATCGCGGCTGTCGATCGCCTCGCGCCCCGCGGTGAAGTTGAGATTCACCGGCACCTTGCCGGCCAGGATGACGGCGAGATTCGCAATGACTGCACCTTTCCCGGCGGCAGCACGATTCCGATCCGCGGCTGCGGACACCGATCGAGCAACTCGCGGCTCAACGCGATGGCGGCGGCGAGCAGCATTCCGCGTGAAATGGTCGAGCCATCGATTCCATCAAGCAGGGCCGGCGCGAATTGATGGGAACGCAGACCGCGCATGCACGCCCGGCCGAGATGACCGCGCAACTTCGGTCGCTGCTGATAGCAGAACTCACCGAGCTCAAGCAGCGCTGCCGCACGGTCGCGATGTCCGCATCGTCGGCAGGGATCGGTTCGCCGAAGGCGACCGTGACCGGATACGGAATGCGTTGCGGCCGTTTGAAAAAATAACGCCCGCCTTCGAACGAAAAGATCGAACCCCACAGCTGATCCAGCCAGACCGGCACGACGGGACATTTGGCGGCGCGCGCGATCAATTCGTAGCCGCGCTTCAGCCGAAGCAGCATGCCGGTGCGCGACAGTTCACCCTCCGGAAAGATGCAGACGATTTCGCCCGCTTCGATCCGTTCCGACGCCGTCCGCACCGCGTCCTTGGCTGCGTCGGCGAAATCGGGATCGCCTGCACCGCGCGGAAGAGCGGGTTAAGAGCGGCAACTTGTAGATCTCATCAAAAACGATGAAGCGAATCGGTCGCGGACAGGCGAGCTGCAGGACGATCGCAGTCGACCCAGGTGAGGTGATTCGGCAGTAGGAGAAAGCCGCCCGCCGGCAGACGCGATCGCGTCATGAGTCGTGACGCGATAGAGGCAGCGACCAGAAACAGCGCGGTGCGACGCAAGACGCGTTCAGCAAAGGAAGGCGAGGTGCGCATACGGACAATTATGTTTCTTTGGGCGGGCTTGCCAATTGCAATCGTGCGAGGCGTCTTCAGATGCCAGCGCAGCGAGCCGTTTCCAATCATTCGATGTCGTGAGGTTGTCACTCTTAGCTCAGACCCGACTGTCCGCACCGAACGTTCTTCCACTCGCCGACGCGGGTCGCGCACTCGCGCTGCTGCTCGCGATCAATCTCTTCAACTACATCGATCGCTACATTCTCGCGGCGGTCGAACCGCTCATCGCGCAAGCACTTCTTTTCCGCGGCTGATGCGACGGCGATGGCGAAGACGGGCAGGCTCGCGACCGCGTTTCTCGTCAGCTACATGCTTCTCGCGCCGGTGTTTCGGCTGGCTCGCGGATCGGTTTTCACGCTGGCGCTTGATCGGCGCCGGCGTCGCGGTTTGGAGTCTGGCCAGTGGCTGGTCGGGAATGGCGAGCACCTTCGCCACGCTGATCATGACGCGCATCTTCGTCGGGATTGGCGAAGCGGCGTACGGACCGGCGGCGCCGACGATCATCTCGGATCATTTCCCGTGGAGAAGCGCGGACGCATGCTCTCGTTCTTCTACGTGGCCATTCCGGTGGGCAGCGCGCTCGGGTATGCGCTTCGGCGGAGTGATTGCGGCAGCACTATGGCTGGCGCTGGCCTTCTATCTCGTGGTCGCTTCCCGGGCTGCTTCTCGCCGGACTTTGTCTTCTTCATGCGGGATCCGCGCACGGGCCGCGTTCCCGCGCGCAACGCAATGAGGCAGCGATCAAAGATCGCGGACGTCTTCGCGCTCTTGCGGATTCGCTCGTACGTCCTCAACACCGCCGCGATGACCGCGATGACGTTCGCGATCGGCGGCATCTCTTTCTGGCTTCCGAGTTATCTGTTCGAGTACCGCGGCGCGACTTTCGGCGAGCACCGAGCTCTGGGCGAGATCAATATGATCTTCGGCGGGATCACCGTGGTGGCTGGCTGCTCGCGACACTGCTCGGCGGCTGGGCGGCGATCGCGTTCAACGCGCCTGCCGAGCGCGTACTTTCTGGTCTCCGGCATGCGCCATTCTCTTCGCTTTCCGGCGACACTCGCGATGCTCCGCCCCCTTCCCCTGGGCGTGGGTCCTGATTTTCTCGCGGTCTTTTTTCTCTTCTTCAATACCGGCCCGGCCAATGCCGCGCTCGCCAACGTGACACCGCCCGCGATCCGCGCGACAGCTTTCGCGCTGAACATTTTCATCATTCACGCCCTCGGCGATGCCATTTCGCCGCCGCTCATCGGCTGGATCGCCGGAAAAGGAACATGGATGTCGCCTTCGTGGTCATGGTGGCGGTGACATTGCTGGCCAGCGTCTTCTGGACTGTCGGGGCGCGCTATCCGGGCGCGATACACAGCTCGCTGTCGAGTCGACTCGCCACCGGCCGGGCGACGCTTGATCGCGCCATTCCGCGGCGGCTACTCTGCACCGTGGCCGATCAACCTCACGCCGATGATGCAGCAGTACCAGAGCATCCGGCGGAGTCTGCCGGCGGATACGCTGCTGCTCTTCCGGCTCGGGGATTTCTACGAGATGTTCTTCGACGACGCGAAGGAAGGCGCGCGGATCCTCAATGTCGCGCTGACCAAGCGGAACCAGGTGCCGATGTGCGGCATCCCGTATCACGCGGCGGAGAATTACGTCCGGCGGCTGATCAAGGCCGGGCGGCGCGTGGCGATTTGCGATCAGATCGAGCGAGCCGCAGCCGGGGAAGATCGTGCAGCGCGAGATCACGCACATCGTCACCCCCGGCACGGTCGCCGATCTGCAGATGCTCGATGCGAAGCGGAACAACTTCCTCGCGGCGATCTGTGCGCGAGCCAAGCGGCGGATACGGCTTCGCCTTCATCGATCTCACCACGGGCGACTTTCGGCTCACCGAGCTGGCCGACGACAAGGAGCTCGCCGACGAACTCGCGCGCGTGCAGCCGGCCGAGGTGCTGGTGCCGAGGAGCAGGCGGCGCACTTTCGCGACGTTGCGCGGACTCGTCGCGCGCGATGGCTACACCTTTCTCCACGACCAGGCGTATTCTACGCCTGCGCGAGCATTTCAAGGTGCAGTCGCTCGATGGCTTCGGCTGCGAGGCGATGCCGCGCGGCGGTCTGCGCGGCGGGCGCGATCGTGCATTATCTGAAGAACGAGCTGCGCCGCTCGCTCGGGCACATCGACGCGGCTGACGTGTCTATCGCAATTCGCAGTTCATGGTCGCTGGACGCGGCGACGCAGGCGAATCTCGAACTGGTGCACGCGCGCGGCGGCGGGACGCGACACGTCGCTGCTCGGCGCGCTCGATCGCACGGTCACGCCGATGGGCGCGCGCAAGCTGCGCGACTGGATTCTGCATCCGCTCTGCGATCTCGCGCGCTGCGCGCGCGGCAGGAGATGATCGGCGAGCTGCTCGCGCGAGCCGTTTCTGCTCGGCAAGCTGCGCGAGACGCTGAAGTCGATCCGCGACCTCGAGCGCACGGTCGGCCGGCTCACGCAGACCGGCGGCAATGCGCGCGACCTGCTGGTGCTGCGCACCGGCGCTCGAGCAGATCCCGCAATCTCCGCGCCGACCTCGAAGCGCTGCGGACGCGGCAGACGTGCGACGTCGTGCCGATTCGCCGGCATCGAAGCCGAGGAGCCTTCGCTGCTCGCACGGACATCGCTCCGCGATCTGCATCGCAGCTGCCACACGTCGTGGAGCTGCTCGCGCAGGCGATCGTCGATGAGCCGCCCGCGCTGACGCAGGGATGGCGGCATGTTCCGCGACGGCTACTTCGCCGCCGCTCGATGAACTGCGCGCACGCCTGCGCGCGAAGGCAAGGACTGGATCGCGCAGCTCCAGCAGCGCGCGATCGAAGAGACCGGCATCAAGTCGCTCAAGGTCCGCTACACCTCGGTCTTCGGCTACTTCATCGAGGTCACGAAATCGAATCTCGGCACGGTCCCGCCGACCTGGCACCGCAAGCAGACCGTCGCCAACGGGCGAGCGCTTCATCACGCCGGAGCTGAAGGAAATGGAAGGCAAGATCCTCGGCGCGGACGAGCGCGCGAAGGCGCTGGAATACGAGCTCTTCGCGCAGCTGCGCGACGAAGTGCTGCAGCGATCTTCCGCGCGCTGCAGGCGACGGCCGCAGGCCGTCGCCACGCTCGATGTGCTCTGCTCGCTCGCGGAGACGGCGCGCCTCTTCGGCTACTGCCGCCCGACGTTCGCACGACGATCTGCGGCTCGTCATCACGCGATGGCCGCCATCCGGTGCTCGATCAATCGCTGGTCGAGGAGAAGTTCGTGCCGAACGACGTGCTGCTCGACGGCGACAAAAACCGCCTGCTCATCCTCACCGGGCCCGAACATGGCCGGCAAGAGCACCTACATCCGGCAGGTCGCGCTGCTCGTGCTGCTGGCGCAGATCGGCATCGTGGGTGCCCGCGCGCAGCGGCGGAGATCGGCCTGGTCGACCGCATCTTCACCCGCGTCGGCGCGAGCGACGACCTCTCGCGCGGGCAGAGCACCTTCATGGTCGAGATGAACGAGACGGCGAACATCCCCAACAACGCCACCGCCCGCAGCCTCGTCATTCTCGACGAGATCGGCCGCGGCACCACGACCTTCGACGGCCTCTCCATCGCCTGGAGCGTCGCCGAGTATCTGCACGACGAGGTGCGAGCGCGCACGCTCTTCGCCACGCACTACCACGAGCTGACCGAACTCGAACTGACCCGCGCCGGCGTGCAGAATTACAACGTCGCCGTGCGCGAGTGGAACGATCAGATCATCTTCCTGCGCAAGATCGTCCCGGGCGGCGCGGACAAGAGCTACGGCATCCAGGTCGCGCGCCTCGCCGGCCTGCCGCCGGCAGATCATCGCCCGCGCCAAGGAGATCCTCAGCAACCTCGAACAGCACGAACTCAACGCCGACGGCAAACCCACCCTCGCGGAAGCGCCGCCCATGCCAGTTCACGGCAAACCGAGAAATCGGCGCAGAGCCGAGCAAGCGTTTGCGGAGATGCGCCCGCAAATGTCGCTTTTTTAGCGGGCTGGCGACACGATTGAGAGAGCGTGAATCGGGCCACTGGCTCGCGGAGTTTTTGGCAAAGTTTCACTGGGTATACTGCCGTAAAACAACGTTGGTTTTGTCCCAGTTTCGGGCGGGGCGATTCGGGTCTAATGGCGCGTCGATTGCTCCCTTTCCTGAGGCTTTTTTGTGCTTCGACTTACTCATGCATCTTGCCGTCCCCGTGAACCGCGTTCCCTGGATCCGACCAGGCGTGCGCGGCTCTCAGGGTTTGCGCTGACGGACCTCCTCATTGCGGGGGCGCTGCTCATTCTTTTTTCGGTCGGCACAATGATCGCGATGGTCCGGATCAATCGGACTGCCGCAGTGAACCGGAATTACGTGGCGGCGCAGGCGATTGTTCGAAATCAAATCGATCAAGCACTGGCAGCGACTTACACGCCGACGTCGGTCGCAGCGATTCTCGCTGTCACCGCCGCGGGTGCGGACCAGGACGGCGACGGCGAGGGCGATGGTGAACTGTTCCAGAGCGATGTTCCGATTCTGGTCGCTCGAGACACGTTGATCGGCAACTCGCAGGTCGCGGTCATCACCGGCAACCTTTACCGGCATGTAGCGATCGTCGACGCAACGCTCCAGCTGCGCCGGGTTTCCTTTCTTCTTTCCTATCAATACCGAGGACAAACCTACCGTTATCGGATGACGACGCTGCGGGCTCAGGATCGCTGACATGCACATCCGACTTACAGCGAGCCGCGGATTTACCCTTGCGGAAACGATGATCAGCGCCGTCCTCGTCGCGGTGGTTGGCGGCGTTGCGGTCAATTTGTTGATCGGCGGTTTCGTGCAGTTTGCGCGAAATGTTGCGCTCAATCAGAGCGCGCAACAATCGCGCTCGACGCTCAACACGATCGTGCGGCGACTGGAGCGGCGATCCACAGTCCGCAACTGGTGACTCTTTCGAGTGGGGCGCTCGTCCAGTCGAGTGGCACATATGCACCCGGCGTTCGTTTTCACCGGATCATCGGCGGCGCCTACAAAATCATTGATCCGGTCAGCGTGACCTTGGGAACAGGTTCGACGGCTCTCTCTGTACACGAGCGCGAATACAACGACACTTACGCTCACCTTCAATGGCGCCTGGCCCACGCCCAGTGTGCGGAGACCGCGCGCTTTTCGAATCCGAGTGATATCCGCGAAACCGTTTCAACGGGAACGAGCCCGGGAGAAAAGCCGGGACGGAAAATCGAGCGCTGTCGGCAGCGTCAGCGGGACGAATCCAAAAAGTGTGACGGTCACGCTGCAAAGCGCGCCGGGGAAGCAGATCCTTTGCGGCAACCCATGCCATATCATCCGTGAAGCGGCCCTGGTCGCGGTCGACGTCAACGGCCGTGCCAGCTGCGTTATTACGATTCAACGGCGGATCTGAATTCTTTTGTGGTGGTCGCACGCGATCTCGACCCCCTTCCACGCGAACGCGACGCTTCCGGAACAATCATTCAACCTTTCGGGCTCGCCACGGTGAATGGACGAATCCAGGTGCTTTGCGATGTGCCGGTGCGCATCAATGACTACCAGGCCGACTCTCTCCCGGCTGCGGCAAACGGACGAGTTCAACGGATTTCTCCGAACTGGCAGCAGCGTCGTTTTGAAAAGCAACCTCGCCACGAAATGAACATCGCCACCCACTCATTCCGCTTCGGAACCGCGAATCGGGCAATGGAATTCTGGTGGCTTTGACCACGATCGCGATTCTCTTTCCGCTCGTCGCCATCTGCTTTAACAAAACCGGCGGGGTGACGAACCTGACGCGGCGCGATCGCGACTACGTCGCGTGCAATGCGGCTGCCGAAGCGGCGTTGGAATACACCTTCGCAAAATGGAAGGCGTGGATTAAAGCCAACGGTGGACGCATCCCGACGGTGGCCAACTGCGCCAACACCAGTTCACCGGCTACGACGCAGGTCGGCGCGACAGCGGCAGACGCCCAGGCGTTGTTCAACGCGACCCTGAAATTCAATGGCGCCACCGTGACCGAACTTGTCCTCGAACCGGTTGACGGAAACGACATCCCGATCAGCAGCTCACTGACCGCGGATCAGCAGAAAAGCGCGATGCGCACCTTCATGCCGCTCGAATCGATGCCGCGGCGCGTTGGGCGCGCCTACAATTATCGTGCGACCGTCAGCGTGCAAATGCCCTCGCGCGGGGGTCCCGCTGTGACTCGCGTCATGCGCTACTTTCGCAAGACGGACGCATCTCTCTGGCAGGCGATGATGTGGTACGAAGGAGATCTCGAGCTTTTCCCGACGCCGGACATGACGCTCTACGGCTGGCTGCACACGAATTCGAATGCCTATCTCACGCACGCCGCCAACAGCAACAACCTGACCCTCAACTCCGATTTTACCTTCTCGGGAAGTCCGTCCACGGTGAACAAGGGACTGCACTCCGAAATCAAAGATCCGCTTGGCCTCATCTACGGCGTGTCCCAGCTCCAGGAGGTGATCGAGCCATCCTGGCAGAGTTGGAAAGAACCAGTTTGGAACAGTGGCGGTTACGATACCCAAGTCGGAAATATCCCGCGCCTCGATCCGCTGCCGGTGCGTCGTGAAGATGCCATCAACACCACGGATACAAATCTCAACAACGATTCGCTGCGCGAAATCATCGAACGCACTGCCGACACCAACGGCGACGGGCAACGGACGGCGACCGACGACACGGTCGATTTCGCTGATCGTCGCTATTACAACGTGGCCGATTTCAAGATCATCGTAAACCGCGCGGCGGCCGCTCCGGCCGACCGGATCAAGGTGCTCGATCGCAATGATGTCCGCCTCGATCCGTCGACGAACACCTTCGCGGCCAACATCATTCAACCAGGCGCTGGGTAAAAGTACGACGACCGGTCTTCCGTCCACCAAGGATTTTTACGACTATCGCCAGGCCGGCAATATCACGAGCAGTTCTGCGAGTGCCGCCGACAAGACGGAAGGGCACGTCACGGTGACGAACATCGATGTCTCGAAGCTCACGCCGATCCTCAACAATCCGAGCAATGCGAGCTACTACACGAACGGAGTCATTTACTTTAAGGATGAGACGCCGGCAAATACCGTCGGCGTCAACAACACCAAAGCGGTCCGTTTGCAAAAAGGCGGCTCCCTGCCGAACACGGGAATGACGATTGTCACCGAAGACGGCCTTTACGTGCAGGGCGATGTACAACACCGGCACCACATATGATGCGGGCGGCAACCCCGTGATGACTCCCGGCTCCAATCAGCCCTCCGGCGACCTTCTCGACAATGTCGTCAGTGGTTACTCGCTCAAATCGGCGGCCGTGTGCGCCGACGCTGTCACGTTTCTTTCGAACAGCTGGCAGGACGCGTACACCTTATCAAACTCCGACGAGTTCACGCGTCGGCACTGCCACCACTTTCAATACCGCCTTCTTCGGTCATGTTCCGACGAACAGCGCGTACGGAACTGCTACCGACGACGGGACGCTCAACCGCAGCGGCGGCGGCATCAATTTCCCGCGCGTTCTCGAGAACTGGAACGGCACCGCGCTCACTTACCACGGTTCGATGGTGCAATTATTCGACAGCAAAGTTTTCAAAACGCCATGGGTTCCGTACATCTACGGCGCCGCGAAACGGCCGTGGGCGTTTGAAACGCGCTTCCTGAACGATCCTCCGCCGGGGCCGTTGACTTCACCGAGCGATCGCGCGGACGTTTCTTCCGTCCCTTGATGTGAAAACGAAACGAATCATTGCGAGGGCGATTGCGCTTCTTGGGTTGCTGCTCGCGTCTGCACCGGTCGAAGCGCTCGACTTTCATTTGCGCGAACATCGCGTCCGCAACCTCGATGGCGATTCGTTCGATCCTGTACTTCGCGCACCAGGAGAACAAACTTTTCTATCGGCCGCCGTGGTCATGGACGTGGCAGGACTCGACTGAAGAATTCGTCGCACGTCCGCCGCTGCCGTCGCGGGGTCGTCTGGTTTTGCAGGCGATGAAACCGTATCCGGGCTTGGCTCGGCCTGGCACCACCGAAGGGCTGGAAGTGTATCGCAAACATTTCGTGAATACTCTCCCGAGCGGTTCGAGCAACCCCGGAGGAGGTGGAATGCGTCGTTGACAAAATCGGCGGCCACGAACTGCCGGCGACGCGGGCGACGTTCAATTACGAGTGGGGCGGCCGGGCTCGCTGCCAGACGATCATTTACGCAGAGTTCCGGCCCGATCTTTGGCTGGTGATTCGCATCGATTCTTTAAAGGAAGATTTCGACCGGGTGAAAGGGATCGCGCTCGCCAGTATCGAAGGATTGACCGAAGCGGCCACGCCGTGACGCAGGGCAATACGGCGAGCCGGTTCAATACGCCGTCATGGAGCAGGCACGCCCGCAACCGTCCCATGGTATGAGGCCAATCGATACCAAAGCGGCCCCACCCCCGCAGGCTCCGCTTGTTGAACGACGATGATGGTTTCGTCACCCATCGCGACGGCCGGCTCCGCGGCAGTCACTTCGATATGGAGAGGATTATCCCACGCCAAACGATCGCCGTTGAACCTCGCCACCCGGCATGAGACCGGACTCACGAGCGTCCCCAGTTGTTGCACCGCGACCAGATCGTTTCCATTTAGACCGACGGCGGGCCGAAGCCCTGCGGATTCGTACGTTGACGGTTCGCTCCATTGAATTCGCGTTCCGGTGATCTGCCCGGTCCGCAGCCATAGCGGACCGACTCCTGCTCCGATTGGTGCACCGCAACCACGCGGTTTCCAGCGATCGCCACAGCCGGTTGGATCGCATTCGTTTCGTATTGAACGCTTTCTCCCCAATCAATCCGCGCGCCAGCGATGCGCCCGACACGATAAGTCAACGGTCCGACGCCTTCGCGAGCTTGTTGCACACAGACCGCCGTATTGCGCCACATCGCGACGGAGGGGTGCGCGCCACCGGCGTCAAACCGGATCTGGTCCCCCCACACGATGTGAGTGGGACGCGCTCGTGAAGACGTCACCTGGCCGAGTCGATAAAAAAGAGGGCTGACGCCTGCAGCCGACTGGTAAACGAGCAGCACGTCATCTCCCGCAAACGAGATTGCAGGGCGGGCCCCCAGCGGCTGAATGCGGAGCGCCTCTCCCCATTCGACGCGCAATCCATTGAACCGTCCCAGCCTGTAGATCAGCGGTCCCGCACCTGCCTCGGTTTGATGCACGGCGAGCGCCAGGCGGATGCTGCCTCGCCCGCTACTTGAATCAGGGCCTTGTCTTCCTGCGTTCGTAGCGACGGCCGGACTAATGCCCGTGTCGTACTGATAGCTGTCGCCCCATGCCGGAGAAATGCCGGCCGCCACTTCCGGCGATGTCCCCGGCGGCGTTTTGCTGTCAAGTTCAGCCCAAAACTCCGCGGGTGTTTGCGCTGGCGCATGTCCGTTTGATCCGCGTCGGTACGATCACACGCCGAAGATTCGAAAGCGGGCGCAGCAATGCCACTTCGCGCGCGGTCGTTTTTGCCGGATGAGCGATGTCTTCCAGCTGACTTGCACTCGGCCAGCGGACCAAGGTCTGCAACCTCCGTGTAGTCGATATGGAGCGTTCGCAGTGGCATTCCGCGAAGGACGTCGATGTTACGGATTTTGATTCCCGCCGCGTAAAGAATGCTGAGCTTTATGCCGACCAGCGGCCGCATCGGAAACTCCGGTGAAAGAACAATTCAATTTCTCCAGGAGGGTGCATCCCGCGATCGCATTGAGATCGCTGATCCCGGTGTTGTCGGCGTCGAGTTCCTTCAAAGCAGCGTTCTGAATCCACTTGAGATCGGTAACTCCTTTGAGATCGCCGAGGTTCACCACCTGGAGCGGCATTCCTTCCAGCGGACTGATGTCGGACACCTGCGTTGTCCGCAGCGAAAGCCAGCGCATCGGCATTTTTCTTAATGGCCTCACGTCGTTGATTTTAGTGTCGCCGCCGTCGAATTTTTCGAGCGCCATTCCACTCAGAGGCGCGAGGTCCTGCACCGGGGTCATGTAACAGACGAGAACGCGCAACGGACACTTTGCGAGGGGGCCAAGCTGCGTCACGCCCGTGCTGGAAATATCCAAGTCCGAAATCGGCAAACCTCGGAGCGCCGAGAGATCGTTGATCGGAAGCTTGTGAAGATCGAGGCGATATGTGCCATCGGCTTTTTTCTCGATCCTGCTTTCGCGCCAGCCGGCAAGAAGTCGAATTCCCGCGAGCGCCGATGTGAATTTCGCTTCGGTTTCGCGATCCGGAGCGGAGGCGTCAAATTGCCGCCAAAAGTCCGTTGTGCGCTGAGCTGCACGCTTGTCTCTCTCGCTCCATTCTTCGGAGATGTAGGTCAATCGCGGGAGGCGGCGCAACGCGGAAACGTTGGGAGCGCCCGGTGAAATCGCGAGATCTTCGAGGGAAGTGCAGGCCAGCAACTGTGAGGCGTCCGCCAGCGGGGCATGGTCGACCGTGAGTTGTCGCAAAGGCATCGCGCGGAGTGGCAGGAGATCGACGACCTGCGTGCCGCTGAGATGGAGCTCATCGAGTTTGAGCGCATTAATCGGCCGCAGATCGCGAACATTCGTATTGCTGAGAATCAGCGACCGCAGCTTGGAGCAACCACTCAAGGGAGACAAATCGCTGATCGGATTGTCCGCGAGATTGAGCGTCCGCAACGGCATCCACGCAACCGCGCCAATGACATCCAGACCACATCCGCGCAGCGACAGCGTTTCAATTGGCATCCCTTGCACAACCGAGAGGTTGCGTACCGGAACGCCATCGGCTGCGAACGAGCGGAGTTGCATCCCTCGCAAGGGTGCGAGCTCGGTCACGAGAGTTCGGGTGATGGTGAGCTCGCGCAACGGCATGCCCGCGACTGGTTGCAGACTGTCGACTGGCGTGTCGCGCATGCTCAGCTTTTGAAGAGCCATTCCTTTCAGCGGAGAGAGATCGCGGATTTGGAGTCCGTCGATGTTCAATTCGCGGAGACGCAACGTTGCCAGCGGCGCAAGGTCCCGTGCCCCGCAGTTCGCGATCTGCAGAGCCGCGATTGGCAGATCCCGCAGAATCGACAAATCGGGCACGGACAGATCGCTTAAGTTTAGGGCGCACGTGCCGTCCGGAGAATTCTGGATCCGCGAGTCGTTCCATTTTTCCTGCGCCATGACACTTTTCAGGCGTGTCCGAATCCGGGCGATGGCAACCTCGGCTTCCCGTCCAAGTGCGCGCGCGATCAGCACGCTGTCGGCGCTCCGCTTTTGCGAAACGATTGCATCGAGCAACTGGGCCTGACGAGTTGGTGTCAGCGGAAGCGGACCGCCGTTTTCGCGGACGAGCTGCTCACAAAGAGCAAGGTTCATTTTCGCGGACGCGTCATTGGGCCGTAACGCCAGAACACGACGATAGGCTTCGATCGCCTCAGGCAGGCGCTGCATTGCCTCGAGCGTGTGTGCGCGAAACAGATGATAGTCGACGTTCTCTGGCGAAAGCTGCAGAGCGAATTCAATCTTCTGGATTGCCTCGTCAAACTTCTGCTCGTCCACAAGCACACGAGCCTGCCCGTGGTATGCGGGCGCGGATTTCTGCAAATGCGCCAGCGCCTCCTGGGTGCGTTCGCGTTCCATTTCCGCGCGAGACCGTTCTGCTTCGGCAACGTGCCGCTGTTCTTCGGCACGAGCCCGCTCACGCGTCGCGATGTTGCGCTCGTTGGAAATGTGGGTGAACGCCGCAAATCCAAGACCGAGCAAGACGACGATGCTCGCACACAGAATGGCGGCCTCGCGTTGATGTCGACCGACGAGCAGACCGATCTGCTTCAAAAGCCCCGCGCCCTCGGCGGCCGTGGCGAAGCCGCTTTGAAAACGGGTGATCTCGGCCTGCAGATCCTGCACCGCTGGATAGCGTTTTGTCGGATCGTGCGCGAGCGCCTTCATCGCGACGGCGCCGAGTGAAGCGGGAATCCGTCCCCCGGGCAGGTGGTGCAAGGTGCGGGCGCCTTTCGCTTCGGGATCGTGATGACGGGACGACGATCGCAGTGGTTCAATTCGACCGGCGCGCACGTTCTCGAGAATCTCAGCCTTGCCTTGCCCTTGGATCGGCGGACGCAACGCGAGGATCTGGTAAAGAATTGCGCCGAGCGCATAGATATCGGTTCTTTCGTCAAGTGCCTCGACAGCACCCTCCGCCTGTTCGGGAGACATGTATTGCGGAGTTCCCAGAATGGTGCCTGCCAGTGTTGCGGGACCGCGGCCGGACACGGTGAAATCGTTGGAGCTGGATGATGGATCAGCCGGCGTGGCCGCAGATGAAGCGGTTTCCGTCGCCGAAGCGAGCGGCACAATCACTGATGCGAGATCCGAGCGCACCTTCGCCAGACCCCAATCCATCACGAGCACTTCTCCATACGTTCCCAGCATGATGTTGTCCGGTTTCAGGTCGCGATGAATGACTCCCCGCGAGTGCGCGAACGCAATCGCATCACAAATTTTTTGAAAAATCGTGAGCAGAATCGTGAGCGGATACTCCTGCGCCACGCCTGGAAATCCCTGCCGTAAAAGCTCCAGCACCTTCCGCAACGTTTTTCCTTCCACAAACTTCATCGTGTAGAAAACCTGCTCCTGCTCATCGACGCCGAGCTCGTGCACCGGGACAATGTTTGGGTGCTCGAGTTGTCCGGTGATCTTTGCCTCGGTTACGAAACGCAGCAGGTCGCTTTCGGTCCCTGCGGACAGCATCACCTTCATGGCGACTTTGCGATCAATCGTGAGCTCTTGAGCCCCGAGAATCGCGCCCATTCCACCACGAGCGACGATTCCGCTGATCTCGTATCTGTGGTCCCGCAGAAATTCTTCCGGCAGCATTCTGCGCAGGGTCGCGGTTTCCGGCGCAAGCGACTCGCCAGCATCTTCCGACGTTTTGAGCCGGCGCGTTTCGAGAACCACGGGACCAAGCTGCAATTTTTGATGCGGCCAGACGCGCGTGCATCCGTTCACCGGATTCCCTGCCACGAATGTTCCGTTTACACTTCCGAGATCTTCGATGAAGAGTTCATGGTAATTGACGGTCAACTGCGCGTGCCGCGGTGAGATGAGCGGGTCGGCAATGACGATATCGGCGCCCTCGTCGCAGCCGATTACGTAATCTCCCGGCCGGACGATTGTTCGTCCCCATTCGGCGCCGTCTTTTGTGATGACGATCTCTGTTTCGGGAATGAGCATGGCAACGCTCGCTTTCGCTTTCCGGGGACCGTTTTTAACGGTCCGTGCGAGCGAATTTCCACCCTCTAATCGCGTGGTAATTCCCTCCCCTGTGAAATGACGCGGCCGCAATCCCGATGATCACAGCTGCGCATTTTCCTCGCCGACGCCAACGCGCAGGCGCTAGAAGCGCGTTCTTTTTATGGATAGTCAAAAGCGCGTTCTGCGGATCGGTCTTCCATCCGGAAGCCTGCAAGAGCCGACGTTCGCGCTCTTCGCAAAAGCCGGGTTCCATATTTCCGCCTCGCGGCGAAGTTACAAGCCGGCGATCGATGATCCGGAACTGTCGATCCGGCTGCTTCGCGCGCAGGAAATCAGTCGCGTTACGTGGAGCACGGATTTCTCGACTGCGGGCTGACCGGCAAGGATTGGATTCGAGAATAATGGCTCCGACGTCGCTCGCTCTGTGAACTGACGTTTTCAAAAACTTCGCAATCAACCGACGCGCTGGGTGATCGCGGTGCCCGAGGATTCGCCGATTCGGCATGTCAGCGATTTGGAAGGCAAAGTGATCGCGACCGAAGCCGTCGATCTCACGCGCGCATATCTGGCGGAGCATGGCGTCACCGCCGAGGTCGAGTTTTCGTGGGGCGCGACGGAGGTGAAGGTTCCGGACCTCGTCGATGCGATTGCGGACGTGACTGAGACGGGCTCGTCATTGCGCGCCAATAATTTGCGTGTCATCGCCACAATCATGGAATCGTCTCCTCAATTCATCGCGAATCGCGCCGCGATCGCTGACGAGTGGAAAAATCAGAAGATCGAGAAGCTGCTTTTGCTTTTGAAAGGCGCCCTCGCGGCGCGCGATAAGGTCGGACTGAAAATGAACCTTCCCTCCGCCAATCTGAACGCCCTTCTGCAGGCTTTGCCTGCGCTGCGCAATCCTACCGTGGCGCACCTTGCTAATTCGGACTGGGTTGCCGTCGAAACCATCATTGACGAACGGATCGTGCGAGAGATCATTCCGCGACTTAAGAGCCTGGGTGCCGAAGGGATCATCGAATATCCTCTGAACAAGCTGGTTTACTAGGAGCCTGGTGAAATAACCGGGCCGCGGCCGCGTATTTTCAGTTGCCGCCTCCTGGCATTCGTGGTTTTCTCGCCGCCCGATCGCCGATCGCCAGTTCGCAGAATAGAGACAAATGGGTTCACTTAAGAAGCGCCGAAAAGCCAAGATTGCCAAACACAAACGCAAGAAGCGGATGAAGGAAAACCGCCACAAGAAGCGTTTGCGGTACAAGTCATAGGCGGTAATTTCCGCAGATGACTACGCTGCGACTGGAAAGGTTTTTCTCGTCTCGCGCGGTCGTTGTTGTTTTGCGGCAGGCGTCTGTCGCTGGGATGGTCGTGGCAATTTTCGGCACGCAGTTGGCCGGGGCCGCTCCGAGCAATTCCAGCAGGAGCAAGCGGCCTGGCGCTGCCAAAGCTTCCCCGGCAACAGGTGCCAGCAGCGTGGCAAAACCCACCGGCGCAAACGCGCACTCCCCTCGGATGGCCGCGGAACCGTGGCTCTCCGATTTGCAAGCGGCAGCGCCAGACCTTGCGCTGCCGCGCAAAGATGAGCAGAAAGCAGAGGCACTCACCGCGTTTGCTCAAGGATTGCTCGCAGAGGACAACGCGGACACCGAGAAGGCGCTCGCGGGCTATCGAAAAGCGCTCGAAAACGATCCCGGCTATGCGGAGCTCGCTGTGAAAGTGGCTTACGAACTCGCACGGCGAAACGATGTCTCGGCCGGGATTCAAGTGCTGAAAGACGCCATCAAAGCCGCGCCCAAGGAACCGCTTCCGCTGATTTATCTTTCGCAGCTCTACTCCAAGCACCTGAAAAAACCGGAGCTCGCGATGAAATACGCCGAGCAGGCGCTCGCGCTGGCGCCGGACAATCTTCTCTGCCACTCAGCGTTGTTCGAATTGTATGTTGCGGGCGGACAACCGAAGAAAGCGGAGCAGGTGCTCGAGCGCGCTGCGAAGATTGAGACGACCGATCCAAAGTTCTGGCTGCAGCTCGGCGAACTTTACACGCGTCTTTACCTGAAAGAGGACGGCACCAGCGCTCCTCCCGACCTTCAGCGCATGAATGCGATTTACCGGCGCGCGGCGGAGTTCGGCAAAGAGGACGCGTCGGTTCTCGCGAAAGTCGGCGACTATTTTGTTTTGTCGGGCCAGATCAAAGTCGCCATCCCGGCTTACCGCGCCGCGTTGGCTCTCAAGGCGCGTGCCGGAGAGGCGCCTCCGGAGCGGCTGCGTTACAAGCTTGCCCAGGCGCTTCTCGTGAATCAGCAGCGCGATGAAGCGATCGAAGTGCTCGAAGACTTGACGAAAGAAGAGCCGGCGCGCTTCGAAACCCAGGAACTCCTTGCCGAATTGTACGAACAAAAAGGCGACATCGACAAAGCGCTCGAGCACTACGAACAGGGCCTGCTCCTCGATACAAGCGAGCCGAAAAATTATTTACGTGTCGCCGTCATGCTTCTGCGGACGAAACGTTTCGACAAGGCCGTCGACACGATGCGCGATGCGCGCAAACGCTTCCCCGATCTGCCACAGATCACTTTCACGCTCGCTCTTTCCTTGAGCAAAGCCAAACAGCACACAGACGCGATGACGACCTTCGCTGAGGCGCAGGCCGAAGCGCAGAATACTCATGAGGAACTCCTGGACGCAGATTTCTACCTCGAATACGGCGCGGCCGCGGAACAGGCCGGCCTGACCGATAAAGCCGCCGAACTGCTCAAACGCGCGATCGAGCTCGACCCGCCAAACGCAGCGCAAGCTTACAACTATCTCGGATACATGTGGGTCGATCGCGGCGAAAACCTCGATGAAGCCGGCGAGATGATCCGCAAAGCGGTCGAGATGGAACCGGAAAACGCCGCCTTTATCGATAGTCTCGGCTGGTTCTACTTCAAAAAAGGCGAGCACGAAAAGGCGCTCAAGGAATTGCTGCGCGCGGCGGAGAATCTGAAACCGGATGATGCCGTCGTCTTCGATCATATCGGTGACGCGTATCTCGCCCTCGGCAAAACGCCGGAGGCCCTTCTTTACTGGCAAAAAGCGCTCGCGCTCGAAAAAGAGAACAAAAAGATTTCGGAAAAAATCGAGGTGACAAAGCAGAAGGTCACTTCAAACGCGTTGGCCCCCGCGGCGGCTGCGTCGAGCGCGCGTTAACAAAATGTGTGCGCCGTCATGGACGAGGCGCTTGCGTTTCCACATGCGCCCCATCGATGCGTGATGAAATGATTTCGACTGGCAGCAGAGAATCGGCGGTCCTCCTCCGACGGACCCGACGACGTTATCGCAACGTGAACTGGACCATTGTCCTTGTGGCGGCGATGCACTTGCGGATGGCGTTTGCGGCCGCTGCAAGCCCGGTCGATTTCCGCCACGACATCCTGCCACTTCTTTCGGATAACTGCTTCAAATGCCACGGCCCGGACGAAGAAGCACGCAAAGCCAAGCTGCGTCTGGACCAGAAAACGGAGGCATTTCGCGAACGCGACGGCATTCGCGCAATCGTTCCCGGATCACGGCAGGGCAGCGAACTGATCACACGGATTTTCAGCGAGGACCCGGAAGAAGTGATGCCGCCGCCCAAGTCCAATCGTAAACTCACGCCGAACCAGAAAGAATTGTTCGCGCGATGGATCGACGAAGGCGCGCCCTGGGCGGAGCATTGGGCTTTTGTTGCGCCGGACCGTCACAAAAACGATCGGGCTGCCAGGCGGCGGTCATGACGATGCTAACCGGAGCGATCCGATCGATTTTTTCATAGCGCGCGCTGCTGAAAAAGCAGGGCTGATCCTCGCGCCTCCAGCGTCGCCGGAACGTTTTATTCGGCGCGTCACGCTCGACCTCACTGGACTGCCGCCGACGATCGACGAAATCGACGCTTACCTCACGGACCATTCTTCCGATGCCACCGAACGCCTGATCGACCGTTTGCTCGCCTCACCCCGCTTTGGAGAACGCATGGCGACTGACTGGCTCGATGTCGCCCGGTTCGCAGATACGCATGGGTATCAAATGGACCGGTTCCGTCCGGTCTGGCCGTATCGGGACTGGGTGATCCAGGCGTTCAACGAAAACATGCCGTTCGATCGCTTCGCGCGCGACCAACTTGCCGGCGATCTTCTCCGCCCCGACCAAAGAACAACGGATTGCCACCGCCTTCAATCGTTTGCACATGCAGAATGAAGAAGGCGGCATCGTCGAAGAAGAGTTTCGCGTCGCCTATGTGGTCGATCGAGTGAACACCTTCGGCACCGCGTTTCTCGGACTTACGCTCGAGTGTGCGCGCTGTCACGATCACAAGTTCGATCCGATTTCGCAGCGCGATTATTATTCGCTGTTCGCTTTTTTTCAGAACATCGATGAATCGGGACAGACCTCCTATTTCACCGATGCCGCCCCCGTTCCGACCGCTTTATTGAGCAACGAAGCGCAGGACCGGGAACTCACTCGTCTCCGTGCAGAAATCCGCGCGAAAGAAAACGCCGTCGCCCAATGTCAGCGCGACAATGCCGCGGCGTTCGCAGAATGGCTCAAAACGAAATCCGAGATTCCGAACGTTCCCGGCGAAATCGCTGCCTTCACTTTCGAAAAAATCGAGGACGGCAAAATCGCGAATCGTGTCGATCCGACAAAGCCGGGGGTGGCACACGATGCGCCGAAAATGGTAGCCGGAAAGATTGGCCAAGCCGCGGAGCTTGATGGCGAAAATGGATTTTCTTTTCCCGGCTTGGGTCATTTCACGAGGACCGATGCCTTTTCGATCGGTGCGTGGGTTCAAATGCCGGGGTTGTCGCCGCGCGCCGTCGTGCTGCATCACAGCCGCGCACCGATTGACGCAGGAAGCCGCGGATACGAACTGCTCCTTGAAGATGGACACGTCGCGTTCGGGTTGCACCATATGTGGCCGGGAAACTCATTGAAGATCCTGTCGGTCCCACAAATCAAACCCGGCGCGTGGACGCATCTCACCGCGACTTATGATGGCTCAAGCCGCGCGGCCGGTGCGCGCATTTTTATCGATGGAAATGAAGTCGCTACCAACGTCGTCCGTGACGGGCTGGTTAAGGATATCACCTACGGCGGCGGCGAACCGGACCTCGTCGTCGGCAATCGATTTCGCGATAACGGATTCAAAGACGGTCGCATCGACGAATTGCGTCTCTTCGACCGCGCCTTGACCGCCCTCGAAGTCTCGGAAATCGCCGGGAACGATGGGCTGCGCTCAGCGTGGAAAATGAACTCCGATGCGTTGCGTCCGTATTTTTTTGCGAACATTTGCGCTCCGGTCCGCGCGCTCGAGGCCGAGTTGAAAACGGTGCGAATTGCGGAAAACAACCTCGTCTCGAGCATTCCCGAATTGATGGCGATGCGCGAAATGGCGGAACCGAAGCCGGCGTTCGTTCTCAAACGCGGCGCATACGATGCACCCGGGGAGCGGGTCAGCGCCAATACTCCGGCCGCGCTGTTCCCATTTCCGAAAGACGCGCCACACAACCGGCTCGGTTTGGCGCAATGGATTCTCGCTCCCGCGAATCCGCTCACGGCCCGTGTCACCGTGAACCGCCTGTGGCAGATGATGTTCGGGCGCGGCATCGTGGAAACGAGTGACAATTTTGGGGCGCAAGGCGCGCCGCCATCACATCCCGAATTGCTCGATTGGCTCGCCGTCGATTTCGTCCAGACCGGATGGAATACCAAGGCGTTGCTCCGGAAAATCGCGTTATCGGCAACCTATCGCCGCAGTTCAATGGCAAGCAGCGAGGCACGGATAGAGGATGGCGAAAACGTCTTTCTGGCACGCGGACCGGCGCGGCGTCTTACTGCGGAGATGATTCGCGACCAGGCTCTTGCAGTTTCAGGATTGCTCGTCGAGAAGCTGGGCGGACCGAGCGTGAAGCCATATCAACCCGCAGGCTTGTGGGACATTGCCATGGGCCGGCCGGAATACGGGCAGGGAAAAGGCGACGACCTGCATCGGCGAAGTCTTTACACATTCTGGAAGCGGACGGTGCCACCCCCGGCCATGATGACCTTTGACGCGGCCGACCGCAGTTACTGCACGGTTCGCCGGCAAAGCACCAGCACGCCATTGCAAGCGCTCGCGTCACTCAATGACACGCAACTCGTCGAGGCTGCACGAAAGCTCGGTGAGCGGATGTTGCTCACCGGCGGCGCAACGCTGGATGCACAAATTGGGTGGATCTTTCGCACCGTGACGGACCGCGCTGCCAACGAACGCGAACTGGCAATACTCAAACGCCTGTTTGAAGAGCAACGAGCCTTCTTCGCGAACAACAACGATTCTGCGCCAAAACTGATGGCCGTGGGCGACGCGAAGGCTGACGGCTCGGTCGCGCCTGCCGATCTTGCGGCGGCAACGCTCCTCGCCCAGGCAATTCTCAATCACGACGACGCGCTCATGCGCCGCTAAATCCCATGCAATGCTGCAACATTGATCGCGCGATCGATCGTCGCGATTTTCTTTCGCGATTTGGCTTGGGACTCGGAGCATTCGCGCTGGGAACCTTATTGAATCCCGGGAAGGCACAGGCAGCCATCGGCGACGATCCATTTCGCGGCATCCTCGCCCAGCCGCACTTTCGCCCCGCGTGCGCAGCCGAATCATTTATCTGTTCATGAGCGGCGGCCCGTCGCAGCTCGATCTTTTCGATTACAAGCCGCTGCTCAATCAAATGAACGGCGAGGAATTGCCGGAGAGCGTCCGCGATGGGCAGCGACTTACCGGCATGTCGGCGAATCAGGCGCGGCTGCCGCTGGCGGGTTCGCTCTTCAAGTTCGCGCAGCACGGCAAAAGCGGGATGTGGCTGAGCGACTTGATGCCGTAGACCGCGAAGATGGTCGACGAACTTTGCTTCATCCGCTCGATGCACACCGGAGCACATCAATCACGATCCCGCGATCACGTTCTTCCAGACCGGCACATCAACTGGCCGGCCGGCCGAGCATGGGCGCGTGGCTCAGTTACGGCTTGGGCAGCGCGAATCGAGAATCTGCCCGGCGTTCGTCGTGCTGATTTCAAAGGATCGCATCGATCAGCCGCTCTATGCGCGACTGTGGGGCAACGGATTTTCTGCCGAGCATTCATCAAGGGCGTGCAGTTCCGCAGCGGCGGCGATCCGGTGCTCTATCTGCAGAATCCCGACGGGGATTACGGCGCGAAGCCGACGGAAGATGCTCGATCGGCTGGCCGAACTGCACGCGCTGCAATTCGCGGAGCTCGGCGATCCGGAGATCAACGCACGCGTCGCGCAATACGAAATGGCGTACCGCATGCAGACGAGCGTGCCGGAAGTGATGGACGTCTCAACGAGAACCGGCGTCGACCTTCGAACTTTACGGCGAAGAAGCGCGGCAAGCCCGGCACGTTTGCGGCGAACTGTCTGCTCGCGCGGCGACTCGCGGAGCGCGATGTGCGCTTCATCCAGCTCTATCATCCGGGCTGGGATCAACATGGCAATCTTCCCGTGGCAATCCGGCGTCAATGCGCCGACGTCGATCGCGCCGAGTTACGCGCTGATCACCGATCTCAAGCAACGCGGACTTGCTCGATGACACGCTCGTCGTCTGGGGCGGCGAATTCGGTCGCACGAATTATTCGCAAGGCAAGCTGACCGCGACCGATTACGGGCGCGATCATCATCCGCGTTGTTTCACCATCTGGATGGCCGGCGGCGGGCGTTCAAGCCCGGGCATGACCTTCGGCGCGACCGATGAGTTCGGCTACAACGTCGTCGAGAATCCGGTGCATGTGCATGATCTCCAGGCGACGATCCTGCAACAGCTCGGGATCGATCACGAAAAGCTGACCTACAAACATCAGGGCCGATATTATCGGCTCACCGATGTGCACGGCACCGTGGTCCGCGCGGTGCTGCAGAGCTGACGAACTGACGCTATCTATAGGAAATGTCGAAAGTCATTTCCTCTCTCCGGCCAGGCGGCACGTCTGGAAGACAGAGCCGCCTCTACACCAGAGACACATGGTGCTGCCGCGGGTGTAGAGGCGGCTCTCTCTTCCGGACGTGCCGCCTATGCGGAAACTATTTTCGGCAATCGGCTCTACTTAACGCGCTGCGCGACCTGGTTCTCGCCCCGGTCCGGGACTTCTTTGACGAGCGCGGTCCCATCCGGCTTGAAAACCCAAAGCTGAGTTGCGCGATGACTTCCGCCGGCGAGTCGCGCCATGAAGACCCCGTTGCCGATCAGTTCGAATTCGCCGCTCAATCCTTCGAATTTCGCCGCATCGGATTTAACGAAGGCCGCGCGGTTGTTCTTGAGGGCAAGCGTCACCATGCTGGCCGCGCCGTCCAACTGCAGGCGGACTTCGTAAACGCCGTCGGGGACAGTCTTCAATTCGATGACGTCGAGCGGTTTCTTTTCGGGCGACTCCGCAGCGGTTGCTCCGCTAAACGCGAAAAGCGCGGCGACACCGCAGCAGCCAAGCGCGATAACGAAGCGCGTCTTCACTTTCCACTCAGGGCACATTTCGAATGACATCGTCCGCGTCGCTCGAGATCAGCTTATCCTTGCCAGCACCGCCATCGACCGTGTCGATTTCGCCATCCCCCACGGCGAAGAAATCATCGCCGGGCCCGCCGACAACAAGATCCTTGCCGGTGCCGCCGGTGAGAAAGATTCCGACGCGCGATGAGGTGCTGATCTTGTCATCGCCTGCACCGCCGTCGACCTGGCCAAACGATTGACGCGCGACGGCAATGTCGTTGCCGCCTTCGCCGAAGATGAACAATCCTCCGCCGCCTGCTCCGGTGAATTTGTCGTTCCCGTCGCCCCCTTGGAGCGCGAAATCAATTTTCGAAGGGACGGTGACAACGAAGGTGTCATCGAAAGCGCTTCCGACGAAGTTCTCCACGCCGCTGGTTGAAGTCCGCACTTTGATCTTATCCCCGCCAGACGCGAATTTCGCCGCAAGCACCCCGCGAAGGCCGTTCACGTTCACTTTCAGGGACCCGCCAAGCGCGCCACCGTTCACGACGTCGAGGCCATCGCCGCCGACGAGTTTATCCTTGCCCGCGCTCAGGAAGACGGAATCGTTGCCATCGTTGGTGATGAGCAAATCATTGCGTGCACCGCCCGTAAACGTGTCCTGCCCCGCTCCGCCGACGAGTGTCAGCCCAAACGCGCTGACCTGCGAGGCATCGATCGAGCGGCCGCGGTCGTCGAGAATCCGGAGCTCTGCGCTGTCGATGCCGGCGAGAACATCACTGTCGAGGCCATTGACCAGTGTGACGTCGGTCAGGAGGATTTTGCTCAGGGGCAGCTGATCGAAGCCGGCAAAGAAAAGATCGCGCGTCGAATTGCCGGTAATCGTGTCGCTCCCCGCACCGCCCTCGAGCGTGGCTGGGCCCGTCCCGCCAATCAGAATATCGTCGCCCGCGCCGCCTGTCAGCGTCAGGAAACCGGTGAAAGTGGCTGCGTCGAGTTTGTCGACGCCTGCGCCGCCTTCGAGTTGGACGCGGCTGATGCCGCTGAGGGTATCGACCTCCGACGTCGCGCCCGAATCAAATGTCAACTTTCCATCAGTGAGGACAAAGGATCCGGAGCCGCGCTCGATGAGTGTCGTGCCGGGTCCTCCAACGAACGCATCGTTGCCCGCGCCGCCGGTGACGGTATTGCGCCCGATGACGCCATTGACATCGTCCTTTCCGTCGCCGCCATCGAGCGAATCGTTTCCTGAACCAGTCAGCGAATCGTCGCCGGTTCCGCCGAGGATGGTTTCCTTGGCTTTGCCCCCGCGAATGGTGTCGTTTCCATCGCCACCGTCGAGGGTTGCCGTCGCGTCTTTGTCGCCTTTGCCAATGATCGTGTCGTTGTCCTTGCCGCCGTCGACCATCGCTTTATGGGATCGGACGGTAATCATGTCATCACCGTCGCCGCCGAGGACCGTTGCAGATCCTTTTTTGTTGTTGGCTTCGATGTTGTCTTTTCCAGCACCGCCTTCGATCGAGACATCGCCGTCGCCGGCGGCAATGACTGTGTCATCACCGTCTCCGGCGAGGACGGTGAAAGTTTCACCCTGTCCGGGATTCACACGAATCGTGTCATTCTTGTCCGTGCCGACAAATATTTCGATCCCCGTGAAAGTGAAACCGCCGCTGCTGGAAGAAGCAGACGACAAAGGCTTGCCACTGCGAATATCGACAGGACCGGGAAGGCCGGAGAAGTCGAGTTTATCCTTGCCGGCCGTGTCAGCAATGTTGACGAAAGTATTCATCCCGGCAGGGACGCTCTGAACTCCCGCCGTAGCGGAATCGAAATCTTCGTTGCTGGCGAACTGGCCCGCGCCGGTGCCTGTAGGAAAGGTGTGCGTGAGATTGCCGGCCTTGCTGACCCCGATGACATAATTGTCATTGCCATTGTCACCGCTCAGTTCGACTCGCGTATCGCCGCCGGAAACCATCACCGTTCCCGTGACAGAAGGCGCGATGCGCGACTCGAGCACTTCGATACGCGCTCGCATCGGCTTCGCCTTCGTATTGGAACGTCCCAGCTTTTTACGCCGTTTCATGGAGGAAATGCCCAGTCTAGGAGACGACGGCTCGCGCGGTCAATTGCGCTCGATCACCCGTTCGAAGAAACGGATCAACTTCGGCAACGTCCGGGAAAGCGCGTAGTGTTCGTCGATCAATCGCGTTCCCGCGCACCCGAGGCGGGCGCGATGCGCTTCCGGATTTTCGAGGACGCGCAGCGCCTCGTTTGCCAGCCGCTCGGGTTGAAAAAAGCCCGCCAGCAATCCGTTTTCTTCGTGGCGAATGATTTCGCGCACCGGTTCCGTGTCGCTGGCGAGAACCGTGCAGCCGCAGGCGAGCGCATTCATAAGCGACCAGCTGAGCACGAAGGGCACGGTGAGATAAATATGCAGGTCGCTGAGCGAAAAAATATCCACCAGTTCGGCCGGCGAAATTCGTCCGGTAAAAATGAATCGATCGAGTTCGAATCCGCCCTGGCTGAGGACATGTTCCTTGAAACTCGCACCGCCGATATGTTTCTCGTCGCCGCCGTAAACAATACGGTCTTCGCCGACGACAACGAAGATCGTATCGGCACGCTCACGATGAATTCGCCGCGCGACTTCCATGAAAACATCGAACCCGCGCATACTCTCCAACCCGCGGGCGACATACGTAACGATGCGAGTCTGCGAATCGATCCGGCGCCCCGCAATCGTGCGTGCGGCCTCCGCGTTGCGAGACCAGACGGTGCGATCGATTCCATCGAAGATGCAGTCGATCTTTGATCTGTATTCGACCGGAAACCGCGACCGTTGCCACTCGGTCGGGGCCAGGCCGGCGGTGCACGTTTGCAGGTCGAGCAGAATCATCGCGTTGCGGGCACGGGCGCGGAGAAAATCGATGGGAGCCGGCATGAACTCGGGACGAAAATCCATGTCACTGCCCGATCCGTGATAGTAATACTCGAAATAGTTAACGATCGGCACGTCGCGCCAAAGGTCGCGCAGAAAAACGGTCGAGCCGAAACCGCTGTGTCCCACGACAAGATCCGGCGGCGACGGCGATGCGCTCCCGACAGGCTTGATAGACGCCGTGCGCGTGCGCAATCGCGTTCTCAAACGATCGCGCGAGGTATTGCGTCGTTTCGCGCGCGCCTCCACGCGGTTCGTAGGCAATGCGGTGGATTCCGGCGGTTTCCGCGTCTTCGTGTGCGCTCACAAACGTGCATTCCCAGCCACGTTCTTTGATCAACGCCGCGGCGATATGACCAAACTGCGCGGGAAAATTCTTGTGAACGAAAACGATGTGCACCGGCAGCAAAGGATCAGCCGGTCAACAACGCGGCGCGCGCCAGGCGGCGCAGGAGCAATTCGAAACGGCCGGCGTCCGCATGAAATCCGCGTTCGGCCATGCACTCGAGCAAACTTTTTCGATCGCGCGTGCCATCGAGACGCGCGATCAAAAAGAGCTCTTCGTCCGTGAGCTCGACGGGCTCGTGACGACGCGAGGCCACCCAATTCTGCCGCATCGCCTGCTGCCGAACCAGCGGCGATGCGCAAGGGCGTTCGCCAGGTTCACGAACGCATGGCACCGGCGCTGTCTCGATCAACGGCACATCGCTGCGCATCGCAAGTTTCAACAAACGCTCCGCGATTGCCAGCTGCACACGGGCGACAGTTTCAGAATCGGCATTTTCTCCACCTGCCACACGACGCGCGGCGCACACCGCGAGTTCAGACATCGGGACGTTGTGCGGCCAGCACGCCGCCAGTTCCAAATAAGCCGCCTTCGCAACACCATTTGGCGAGTTCAAACGACGACCGTCCGGGAGCGAAAATTCCGCGGAATCATCCGTGCGACAATCACAAACACCGGGCGGCTCAAGAGGCGCGGCGACACGCAGCCCGGATAACGAGCCCGGCGTCAACTCGCGCGACAAACGAATGTCCGCACGGCAAAGCAAAGTCTCACGGAACTGACGGTTCCGAATGAAATCCATGTATTGCTCCTGCTGCACGATATCAGTGGCGAGGCGCGCGAGCGTTTGACGAACTTCTTCCGGATAGTTCGTCGCCGCCATGGAGGCGAGCCGCACCTCACCGAGATATTGCAGCCGATACTCCGCGGCGTGCGCGATGAATTCATGAAAATAAACCGGCTCGTTATGCTCTTCGAGAAACTCGTGAAGAAGATACGTGTCGCTCTTCCGCTGTAATTGCTCGAGTTCCCGCGTGAGAAGAATCGAATACGGACTTGTTTTGTCCGGCGCGGCGTGTGCGAGAAAATCGAGAAGGGCACGAGCTTGTGCCACGCGTTTGCGCGGGTCTTTAAAACGCCGGCCGTGATAGCACATCATGTCACGCAGCATCCCGCGCATCCGCCAGCCCGGGCTGGTGTTGTAGCTGACATACGCGATTCCCCGCGCCGCGAGATTCTCCTCGCAGATGCCGAGAATGCGCTCGCGGACGTCGGCGCCGACCCAGGAATAAACGCCGTGACAGATGATGTAATCGAACTCACCCCAGTCGCGATTCACATCGAGAATGCTGCCGTGGCGCAGCTCGACGTTGCGCAACCCAGCCGCCCGGGCCAGTTCCACGCCATCCGCAATCTGGCGCTTGGAAAGATCCACTCCGACAGCGTGTGTTTCGGGGAATGCCTCTGCGATCGGCAGCAGATTGCCGCCGCTGGCGCAGCCGAGCTCGAGAATGCGCCAGCGCTCCACCGGCTCCGGCTGCATTCCGAAAAGCGTGGCCACGGCGGCCACACGCGCGGGATGAGATTGGGCAAATGGAAAACTGTCGTACGGCGTCTCGTCGTACGAACTTGGCAACCTGTCGTCGTCGCTACTGGCGGGAGCGTCCATTCACACGCGAAGCCGCACTGATTTGCACGGGACGCCGGTCAGCGTCAGCTGCGCTCTTTCGCGATGGTGTTCGCGATCGCGCCCCGAAGCGTATTGAGCGTGAAAGGCTTGCTGACCACAAAATCAACGCCCTCGGGTTGCTCGCCGGCGCCAATCATCAGGTCGCCAAATCCGGTGAGAAGGATGAGCGGCTGGTTCGGTTTTAGTTTCTTGATTTCGGCGGCGAGTTGATCGCCGTTCATCTCCGGCATCGCACGATCGGTGAGGACGAGATCGAACTGGCCGGCCTGAAACTTTTCCAATCCGTCGCGGCCATTCACCGCGGTCGTAATCTGATGATGATCTTCAATGAGATAAACGCTCAGCACTTCGCGCACGATCGGTTCATCCTCGACCACAAGAATCCGCAATGGTTGCGATGGCTGCTCTGGCAGACGGGAGGCACGCGGCGGTTTTGCCGGCCCGCGTTCGAGCGGCAACGACAGCGTGACGGAGGTGCCGCGTCCCGGCTCGCTTTGAATATCGATTTCGCCTTCGTGCCGCCGGACGATTCCGTAGACGCTGCCGAGCCCGAGACCGGTGCCCTGGTCGGCTTTGGTGGTGAAAAATGGTTCGAGGCAGCGCGCTTTGACCTCCGCGCTCATTCCGGCGCCATCGTCGATCACAGCGATGACGAGCCATCGTCCCTGCACCTCGGTGCGAATGGTGATGGTCCCGCGACGCGGAATGGCATCGACGGCATTAAAGATGAGATTGACGAGCGCTTCGCGGAGCTCGCCTTCGTTTCCCGCAATGGACGGAACGTTTCCGAGCTCGGTGCGAATTTCGATGGTCTGTCCCGCGGCGAGCGCCTGATCTTTCCAGCGCGGCTGCGTGAAGGAAACCACCTGTTGCACGAGATCGTTGACTACGATCGGCGTGAGCACTTCGCCTTCTTCGCGGAACCGGTAGAACTCCCGCAGGCGACTGACCACCTTTGCACTTTCCTGCGACGCGTTGTGAATCATCTCGAGATAGTTTTTCAGTTTGCCGTCATCCCGACGAAGCTCGGGTTTCATCAGGAGCAACTCGCTAAAGCCGAGGATCGGCGCGAGAGCGTTGTTGAAATCGTGGGCGATGCCATTGGCCATGCGGCCGAGGGCATGCATCCGCTCGCGCTGGATGATTTGTTGTTGCGTGTCGCGCAGTTGTCCCAACGCGGCGCCGAGCTGGCGGTTGCTTTCGAGCGTTTCTTCCTCCGCGCGTTTGCGTTCCCCAATTTCGCGCTGCAACCGGGCGTTCGCCTGCTGAAGCATCGCGGTGCGTTCCTGGACGCGCGCTTCGAGTTCGTCATGGGCGCGCTTCAGCTGCAGTTGCGCGCGTTTGCGTTCGAGCGCGTACTGCATCGAGCGGACGAGCAGATGGTTATCAACGTGTCCCTTGACCAGATAATCCTGCGCGCCGAGCTGGACGGTTTCGATGGCGAGGGCGACATCATTGATGCCGCTGAGAACGACGATGGCCACGTCCGGCACCGCTTCGAGGACGTGGATGAAGGTTTCCAATCCATCGCTGTCGGGGAGCGTGAGATCGAGCAGGACTAACTGCACATTGTTCTCGCGCAGCCGGATTAATCCTTCCTCGAGGGTGGTGGCAGACTGCAGGCGAAAGTGCGCCACCGCATCACTGCTCGCGAGCAATTGTGAGAAGAACGCGGCGTGCTCTTCGTTGTCTTCGATCAGGAGCACATGGATCGGTCCGGCTTCCATACGTCTCAAAAGGGAAGGCCTGAAATGTCAGTCGTGCCGGCGTTCCAATGACTGATATAGTCGTCACTGCGGACTGCCGGTGATGCGAACACTCCATCCGGTCCCGCGGAATGCAGGCGCGTCCGCTGTGTCTTTGCATCGGTCAGGATCCGATAGGGCGTTCCCCACGGATCGGTAATCTCGCCGTTCTCGTTCAGTTTTTCGTCAGGCACATCCAGGAAGACGAGTGATTTGTCATTGGCACCGCGCAGGACGCGAACGATCTCCGCCTGCGTCCCAGTAGGCCAGTAACCGAACTCTTTTCGAAATTTGTGCATCGCCCCGGCAATGCGCGTGCTCATGACTTCGGCACGCGAACGTTCTGCAGTGTGATTGTTCACCGGCTGGACCAGAACCGGCGAGATGCAGATGGCGAAAATGGCGCCGAGCAGACCAAGAAAAAAACGGCTCATATCACGGCGTTCGCTCCGACATCGGCGGTCTCCACGATTTCGCGAATCTTTCTGGCAACATCGCCGGCCGTAAATGGCTTTTGCAGAAAGGGGACGCCGTATTCCAAACCGTGCCGGCGAAGGATTTCGTCATCCACATACCCCGAGCAGAAGAGCACTTTCGTGCCGGGACTGCGCTCCTTCAGCCAGCGGCACAACTGCTTTCCATCGGAGTCCGGCAGAACGACGTCCGAAAAGAGGAGATCGATCGTGTTTGGATCCTGCAGCTCGACCACCGAGCGGGCTTCGCGTCCGTCATTGGCCTCGAGCACGGTGTAGCCAAGGCGCCGCAAAACCTGCGCAGTCAAGCGGCGCACCGTGACTTCGTCTTCGACGTAAAGAATCGTCTCATTTCCGCCGGGCAAGGCGCCCCGATCCTTTCGATTCACCGACTTTTCGCCAGAGGCTTCGACACGGGGAAGGTAAATCGAGAACTTCGTTCCGCGGCCGACCACACTTTCGACTCCGATATATCCGCCGCTCTGTTTGACGATGCCGTAGCAGGTCGCGAGTCCCAAACCGGTCCCCTGCTCCTTATCTTTCGTGGTGAAGAACGGCTCGAAGATATGCTTCAAGACCTCCGTGGGAATGCCGACACCGGTATCGCTGACAGAAAGTTTGACGTATTCACCTGCGGGCATATCCGCGATCGGCTCGGGATCATCAAGACCGCAGGTGACATCCTGTGTATGAATTTCGATCGTGCCGCCCTTTTCCATCGCATCGCGTGCATTGACGCAGAGATTGAGCAACACCTGCTCGATCTGCGTCGGATCCGCTTTGACCCGGCCAATCTCCGCATCGTCGACCGTGACGATCTTGATATGCTCGCCAATCACCCGCTGCAGCATTTTTTCCATCTTGCGCACCGTCTCGTTGATGTGAAAGACGCGGAGAAAAAGCGGCTGCCGGCGGCTGAACGCGAGCAATTGATGGGTGAGCGATGCAGCGAATTCGGCGGCTTTCCGGATTTCCGCGAGGTGCTTGAACATCCACTGGCGTTCAGTGATCTGACTGATCACCAGATCGCTATATCCGAGGATTGCGGTGAGGATGTTGTTGAAGTCGTGCGCGATCCCGCCGGCCAGACGACCCACCGCTTCCATTTTTTGCGATTGCAGCAGCTCCTGTTCGAGACGTTTGCGTTCGGTAATATCGCGCGCAATCGACGAGAGACCGGTGATCCGCTCGCCTTCACCGCGAATCGGTGACTCCGTCAGCGCGACGGAAATTTTTCGCTGGTCCTTGCGCAGCCGGACGGTCTCGTAGTCAGCAAGACTCTCGCCGCGGTTGACGGCGGTTAAAGTCTGCGAGAATTCGTCGAGGCGCTCGGGCGGAATGAGCATGTGCAGTGGTTCACCGATCGCTTCCTCGGCGGCGTATCCGTAGATGCGCTCGGCACCCAGATTCCAACTGAGGATGGTGCCGCTGAGCGTGCATGAGATGATTGCATCCGTGGAATTCTCGACAACCGCCGCGAGTTCCGACGTGGTCCGCTCCGCAAGTTTTCGCTCGGTAATGTCCCGCAGAAACGCTGTGAACATCACCTTGCCGTCAATGACAATGCGGTTGATGCCGAGTTCCGCCGGGAACTCCGATCCATCCGCGCGCATCGCGATGAGTTCCATTCGTTTCGCGGCGCGCCCCGCGACCGTGCCGTTGGTGTAAAGGCGAAAACCGCGCCGCTGCGTTTCGCGCAATGTCTCGGGAATAATCAGCTGGACGAGATCTTCCCCAAGAACATCCGCGGCTTGATATCCAAAAGCCCGTTCCGCCGCCGGGTTGAACTCCGTGATCTTTCCGTCAAGATCGAAGCTGATTACGCAATCGAGCGCGTTATGCAGAATCGCGGCTTTGCGCATCTCACTTTTGCGCAGCGCCTCTTCCGCACCTTTTCGTTCGATCAGTTGTCCGAGCTGCGCGCCAATGAGCTCGAGGGTGTGCAGCAGTTCCGGATCGGGGAGCGCGACCTTCGGGCTGAAGAATTCGAGCACGTGTCGCACCTCGCCCTGCACAGTGATCGGGACGCCAAAGGATCGGCCGCGCCTCGAACAGGTGGCGGCAAACCTGATCGACAACGCGGTGAAGTTCACGCCAGCCGGTGGACGAGTGGACGTTCGCGTGTCGGCCGCCGACTCCATGGCGCGCCTCGACGTGCAGGATACGGGTCCGGGCATCCCGCCTCAGGAACTGCCCCGGATCTGGGACCGGCTCTTCCGCGGCGACCTCAGTCGCAGCGAGCGCGGCCTCGGTCTCGGCCTCAGCCTTGTCCGGGCCATCATCCACGCGCACGGTGGAGAAGTCAGCGTGGACAGCACCCTGGGTCAGGGCGCGACGTTCACGGTTCTCCTGCCGAGGGCCTCCGATCCAATTCTTTCACCGACGCGGCGGGGCTGAAGCCCCGCCCTGGGACCCACTCGGCCCGCCGGGCACTTCTCGAATCCTTTCACCGATGTAATGCGGCTGAAAGGGCGCTGAAAGCGTCCGTTTCGTCAAATGAAACAAAGACGCGGATCGACCGCGCTGCAAAGTTCAGCAGGAGAGGGGTTACACATGAACAGATTCATCAGCCTGACGCCGCGCGGGGCCCGGACGTGGGTCGCCGGTCTGGGCGTAGCAGGCCTACTTGGAGGCGCCGCCTGGTCCGGGCTGGCCGCGACGCCGCGCGCGGCGGCGCCGGCCGACGTTGCTCCGACAGTTTCGCATGCCATCGCGGCTGGACGTGACTCGTACGCCGACGTTGTCGACATCGTCTCGCCGGCCGTCGTGACCGTGCATGCGACCGGCAGGGCGCGTGCATCGGAGACGCAGTATCAGGTCCCGGACGACTTCTTCCAGCAGTTCTTCGGGGGACGCAACAATCCGTCCGAGGGACAGCAGCGGCCGGGCCGCCGTCCGCGTCAGACGGCGCTCGGATCGGGCGTGGTCGTCACCAGCGACGGCTACATCCTGACCAACAACCACGTGATCGACAGCGCCGACGAAGTCAGCGTTGACCTGACCGACGGCCGGACGCTCAAAGCAAAGGTCGTTGGCACCGACAAGGCGAGCGATCTCGCGTTGCTGAAGGTCGAAGGATCGAACTTCCGCTCGCTCACACTCGGCGACTCCGACGCGGTGAAGGTGGGCGACGTCGTCCTGGCCGTCGGCAATCCGCTCAACGTCGGCCAGACGGTGACGATGGGAATCATCAGCGCGAAGGGGCGCTCTACGGGCGTCGGCGACGGCAGCTACGAGGACTTCCTTCAGACCGATGCGCCGATCAACCACGGCAACTCGGGCGGCGCGCTGGTCAACATGAAGGGCGAGCTGATCGGGATCAACTCGCAGATCGTGTCGGTCTCCGACGGGAACATCGGCATCGGCTTCGCGATTCCGGCCAACATGGCCCGCCACGTGATGACCGATCTGAAGACGTCGGGCAAGGTGACGCGAGCCCAGCTTGGAGTCACGGTTCAGACGGTTTCGCCAGACCTTGCCGACAGCCTGGGCCTCAAGGACGCGCGCGGCGTCGTCGTCAGCTCGGTCGCGCCAGGCAGCGCGGCTGACAAGGCAGGACTCAAACGCGGCGACGTCATCACCACGCTGAACGGTCAGGCCGTGCGTGACACGAACACGCTGCGGAATCACGTCGCCGACGCTGGCCCGGGCTCGGTCGCGAAGCTGAAGGTGGTGCGTGACGGCGCGGAAAAGGACGTGAAAGTTACGTTGGATACGGCCGAGACGCGGCGCGCTGCTCGTGACAACGACGAAGGCGAGAGCGACGGATCCAGCCGGGACGACCGTGCGGCGCTCGGCATTTCGGTGGCGCCTCTGACGCCGGAGCTGGCCGGCCAGCTCGGTGTCAAGCGCGACACGAAGGGTGTCGTCGTGCGCGACGTCGATCCTGATGGTCGTTCAGCCGACGTCCTGCGCCCAGGCGACGTGATCCAGGAAGTCAACCGTCATTCGGTGGACTCAGTCGATGCGCTTCGCAGCGCGATCCGGCAGAGCGCGGACAAAACGGTCCTCCTGCTCATCAATCGCCAGGGGAGCGACCTGTTCGTCACGGTGAAGCCGAACAACGGCTAAGTGGGGAAACTCACCGATTCACGATTCACGATTCACGATTCATAATTCACGATTCTTGATTCATGATTCATGAATCGTGATTCTTGATGGGTTGCCGGCGTCGATGATTCGTTAGTAAGTGAAGGCGTTGCGCTCGGACAGGGCGCAACGCCTTTTTCTCGTCCCGATGATCCACAGAGCTCCTACTCTGCAGCCCGACTGTGGTCCCGCCCCGATTCTTGCAGTTTGACGTCAACAATCCGCCGCTATTGCCGCCAGCACGTCTGCGTCCGGGGGTATCTCTGGAGGGAGGGTGGGCCGTGACCGACGCGATGACGCGATCCGAACCCAATTCAGCCGCGATGAACATCGGCTCACGACAGGAGCAATTCAAGACATCGGTTGAAGCCAAAGCCGACGGTCAGTGGCTCGCGGTGGTGAACCTTGGCGACGGAGCGAGCGTGTCCAAGCTCTTCGACAGCCACGTCGAGGCACTGCATTACGGCGACGAACTCGCCGCATGGCTTGCCACGAGGGGGTCGGACTGAATCCTTCGCGCCGCTTTGGCTGCCGGAGCCTTCCGTCGAAGTCGATGAGACACTAAGCGCGGCGTCGGCGCGGCGCGCCGGCGCGGCGGCGCGTCGGTCCTGAGCGGGCGCGCGTCCGGGAGCCGAGTGCTGCAGCAATCGCGTTCGTATGCGGATCGCGGGCGAGCACTTCGAGACGCTTGGGCAGCGGCTGTTTCCAGTTGGGCCATTCGGACACTGTTCCTGGCATGTTCGGGCGCGCTTCCGTGGCCATGGCATCTTCGAGCGTGGCGGTGACGACCACCGACGGCGCGCGTGCGAGCAGCGTGTAGGTGCGACGGATTACCTCCCGCACCGGCGTTCGCTCGTTGCTGCCCGTCGCCCGCAGCAGGCGTTCCCGCATCTGCCGCATGCCGTCCTCGTTCGGGTTGAGACCTAGCCGCCGCTGCGCCTCGACATCCGAGCCGGACCATACGCCAGCAATTGTCGGCAGATCGTGCGTGCTCACGGCGGTCAGTGCACGCTCGGGATAACTCGCCGGATCGTCATCGCTCTCGAACCAGAACAGCCGGTAGGAGAGCATGTTCGCTCCCATCAGCTGTTCGCGGATGACCGGGTCGATCGTCCCGAGATCTTCGCCGACGACGATCGCCTGCGCGCGGACACTCTCGAGCGCAATGATCGCAAGCAGATCGTCGGCGCAGTTGCGCACGTAGGCTCCATCCGCAGGAGACGCGCCTTCGGGGATCCAGAAGAGCCTGAACAGACCCATCACATGATCGATGCGCAGCCCACCGGCATGCCGCATGGTCCCGCGAATGGTCTCGATGAAGGGGCGATACGCCGCCGCCTTCAAGCGCGCCGGGATGAATGGCGGCAGGCCCCAGTCCTGGCCCTTCGTGTTGAACTCGTCCGGCGGTGCGCCGACGTGAACACCGTGCGCCAGGACGTCCTGCCACGCCCAGGCGTCGGCCCCTTCAGGATCCATCCCAATCGGCAGATCCTGCATCACCGGCACGTACGAAGCGGCATGATGCAGCTGCCGGTCGAGGTGCCATTGGATCCATTGGTGGAACCGCACTCTCGCGGCATGTGACGTCGCATACCGTCGGACCTCGCCCGAGTGCGGGTGGCGATATGCCGCCGGCCAGCTGCGCCACGATCCGCCGAATTCCTCCGCGAGCACGCAGAAGATCGCGTACTCCGTCAACGGCGGCCCTTCGCTCGTGAGGAATGCGTCGAAGTCCGGATCGCCGTCAAACCGCTTGTAGAGTGCCGCGAGCGCCTTCATCTTCAACGTGAAGATGCGGTCGCGATCGATCAGCGGCGCTTCGTTGAGTGCGCGTCCAGCCGCAGCCAGCTGCGCGATCTGGGGCAGCGCGCGCGCTCCGGGCACGGACTCGCATGCCAGGTACAGCGGGTTCAGATAGCGGCGCGTCGTCGGGCTGTACGGGCTGGGCTGTTGCGGCAACACGGGAGACGCGGCATGCAGCGGGTTGACGAGCAGCAGGCGCGATCCCTGTCGCTGCGCCACGTCGGCGAAGCCGGCCAGATCGCCGAAGTCGCCGATGCCCCAGCTCCGGCGCGAGCGAAGACTGTAGAGCTGTACCGCCCAGGCCCAGATGCGCAGTCCATCAGGAAGATGGCACTTGTCGGGGGCCACGATCAGCGACACGCGGCGGCCGCTTTCCAGCAATTCCACCGTGTGATAGCCAAGGGGGACATCTGCCGGCAGCCGCGAGTGTCCGCGCGTCACCGGCAGCGACTCGCGCAGACCGTTCTCGAGCAGCAGATCGCTCGGCTCCGTGAATGTCACGCGATCTCCCGGTCGGAGGACGCGAACACTATCCGACGGGACGCCCGTTGCTCCGATCACGGCCTGCAGTCGGCGCACGGTCTCCTGCGGCACGCGTTGCACGCGGCCGAGGGCGTCGCGATAACGCGGTGCGATCGATCCGGGTTGTGGCACGGCTGCGGAAATTGCAAGAACGCGTCCCGTCCGGTCGTCGCCTGCTGTGCGATACCGGGTCGCCATGACGGTCGAGCCATCCAAACGCGAGTGCCGGCCTTTGAGTTGCACTTCACCTTCGCCGGTCGCGTCACGAGGGCGCGAGCCACAGGAGGGACATGCCGAACCCCGCATTGAACATCGAAGTGCTGCTCGAACCCGTGCGCCTTCGCCGCTTCCTGGAGCAGCAACGCTGGTTCGGGGCGAAGGCTCGATCGATTGCCTCCGTGCAGCTCGCCGACGTGCTCGACATCGGCGACTTGGCGTGGCTCACGCTGATCCGCGTCGAGTTCGAATCGGGCGTGGACCACGAATACCTGCTGCCGTTGGCCGTCGTGGACGCGACCACCGCGGAGACCTTGCAGCGGGAACGCCCGGAGGCCGTCGTCGCCGTCCTTGACGACGCGCGCACTTTGATCGACGGCGTGTTCGACGATGGGCTCTGCCGCGCCTTGCTCGACATGCTGCAGAACGGCCAGACGTGCCACAGCCGGCGCGGGACCTGGATTCCTGATCGTCGCGGTCAGCACGGCCACGTGGAGGTCGATCGGATCGGGCGGACGGCGCCCGACCAAAGCAACACGTCGATCCTGTTCGGCGAGAGGGCCATTCTGAAACTGTTCCGGCGCGTCGAGTTCGGACCAAATCCGGACGTTGAAATCAACGCGTTCCTTACGCGGGTTGGATTTCCTCATGTCCCGCGCACGCTCGGCACACTCGAGTATTCGCGGCGCGGCGAATCTCCGGCAGCCGTTGCGATGCTGCAGGAGTTCGTGCCGAACCGTGGCAATGGGTGGGAAGTCATGCTCGACTCGCTCGCTTCCCTGGCGAACGATGCGGTGGCGCACCCGGCTGACCGGAGTCGACCATCGCCGACAACTGCCGAAGCGTTGCCAGCTTTGCTTGGTCAGCGGACGGGTGAACTGCACGTGCATCTGGCCCGCGGAGACGACGAGTCGCTCGCACCGGAGCCGTTTGTGGGTGAGCCGCTGGTGCGCGCCGCGGAGGAGATGCGCCACCGCGCCGACGCGCACCTCGAGCTACTCGCCTCGTCGCTGTCGCGGCTCGACGTTGCGACACGCCGGCGTGCTACCGAGGTGCTCGACAGCCGGGCCGCCCTTCTGGACGTGTTCACCACGATGGCAGCGCTCGATGATGCGGGGCTTCGCATCCGCTGCCATGGTGATTACCATCTCGGTCAGACGCTCGTCACCGACGCGGATGTCGTGATTCTCGATTTCGAAGGAGAACCGTTGAAGCCGCTGCCAGAACGTCGCGACAGGAGCTCGCCATTACGAGACGTCGCCGGCATGCTGCGGTCCTTCAGCTACGCCGCGACGGCAGCAGCACGATCGCGTACTGACGACGGGAGCAATGCGGCCGCGGGAACACTGGAGGGGTGGGAAGCGGGTGCCTCGCGTCTGTTTCTGAGCGCATACTTCGACGCCGTCGGCAGCCACGCAGTCCTTCCGGCCCAGCAGCGGAACACGGATGCACTGCTGCGCGCGTACGTGGTCGACAAGGCCATTTACGAGATCGGTTACGAGTTGAACAACAGGCCCGACTGGGTGGCGATCCCCCTCACGGGAGTGCTGCGGTGGGCCGACCGGACTTCCACTATCCCCGGGAAGCTGAGATGACGACGCGATCCCCCCAGGCTGCGGCCGTCGCCAGTAGGCGTGCATGCCTTCCTGGCAGACGTCCGACGCGCAGGGACAACGAGTGGAAGACCGGGGCGCTATCGCGGAGTCATGAAGTTGGCGAAGACGTTACTCTGCTACCGGTGCTCGCGATGGCGCTCAGCGATCAGGCGTCGCTCGGCTTCACGGATCTTACGGGTGAGGCGCTCCAGCTCGCCCGCAAGGCGGTGGCTCTCGACGAGCATCTCCCGGAGGCGCACGCCGCGCTGGCGGCGGCGTCGTTCGAGGCGTGGGACTGGACCGGCACGCAGTGAGAGTTCGAGCGGGCGCTCGCGCTCTATCCGAACAGCGAAGACGCGTGTGCGAACTGCGGGCTGGCGCTCTCGGCGTGGGGACAGCACGACTAGCGAGGTGAAGGTAACGGCGAAGCCGTATAACATCGGCGCCATGGTGACGCAATACACGACCGCGCTCGACGGGCTCCCGCTGTGGGGTTTGTTCCTCACAATCGTTGTGCTCGTCCTGGCAGCCATCGAGGGCGGCTATCGGCTAGGAAGTTACCGGCACCGCCAAGAGGGTCGCGAGAAGGAAGCACCTGTCGGTGCGATGGTTGGAGCGACGCTGGGGCTGCTGGCGTTCATGCTGGCCTTCACATTCGGGATGGCGGCGTCGCGCTTCGATACCCGGAAACAACTGGTGCTCGATGAGGCCAATGCGATCGGGACGACCTACCTGCGCACGGCGATGCTGCCGGAGAGGCGCGACGAGATTCGGACCCTCCTCCGGTCCTACGTGGATGCTCGCCTGGAAGCGGTTCGGTCCGGCCGGGTGGCAGAGCAGATTGTCCAGTCGGAACACATCCAGGGCCAGTTGTGGTCGGCAGCGACAGCGGTCGGGCTGCAGCACCCCGATTCGATTGTCGTGGGCCTCTTCGTCGAGTCGCTCAATGAGGTGATTGACCTCCACGCGAAACGAGTGACCGCCGGCCTGAGAAACCGCATCCCGAGCGCCATCTGGGTGGCGCTGCTGACGATCGCCGCGTTGTCACTGGCCGCCATGGGGTATCACGCGGGGCTGGTAGGCACGATCCGGTCGCTCGCCATCATTGTCGTGGCGGTCACCTTCTCCGCGGTCATCGTGCTGATCGCGGATCTGGATCGCCCTCAGGAAGGGACCCTGATCGTGAGCCAGCAGGCCCTCATCGATGTGCGAGAGTCGATGAATCCGAGTGAGAGGTAGCGCGGCGCCGTCTCACTGGCGGAGTATGCGCGTCCGCTTCTCCATCTCGGCACTACCGGTTCAGAACCACGTGCGCCGCTTCCACTCGCGATAGTCTTCGCCGAATCGTTCCTCAAGTTTCCTGCCCTCAGCCTGCGCGCGCAGCACCTGTATCGGAATCAGCATCAGAAGGAGCAGCAGGAGCTTCGGCTTGCTCACGTACATCGCGAATCCCGCGAGGCAGGTGGCTCCGAACAGATACACCGGGTTGCGAATCCTGCTGTACAGGCCGGTCGTAACTAGCGCACGCGCCTGCGGCGTGACGGAAAATGAATTTCCCAGTTGCGCGCGGGCGATGGCCCACAATCCGATCCCGAAAAACGTGAGGAGCAAACCGGTGACGCGGATCAAGTCCCATTTCGCTGGGCGCAGCACGACCAGAGCCACCGTGAACACCACGGGTGGAACGGTAAAGACCAACGGGTGCTGGTTCAAAGCCACGGTCGTATTCTCCGCGAGCTACTCCAGTTCACAATCTGGTTCTTGGTGTCGCGAGCGCGGCGTCATCCAGTCGTTCGCAAGTCGGCACAACGGAGACGTCATTGAGCCGCAGTTCGAGTGGGTGGCGGGTGGACGCGGGTGCGAATCCCTACTGTCAGTTGGTGTGTCAACCGCCTCAGAGCGGGTGACGTGCGCGAATCTTTCGGGCGGGACGTATACTGCGCTCAATCCATATGCGGGCGGCGGCATCAGCGTCGGCACTCTTCTCACGACGCCGCCTCCTCATCACGGCGGGAGTGGTGGTGCTGGTCGTCGTCGTAGCGGTTGCCATCGCCATCCGCCAGCTCGAACCCCGTGTCCACCAGGCCATCGTGTCGAGGCTCGCGACGTCGCTCGAGAGCACGGTCGAGCTCGGCGACATCCGCCTCTCCTTCTTCCCTCTGCGCTTCCGGGCTGAATCGCTGACCGTGCGGCATCACGGCCGCGTGGATGTGCCTCCGCTCCTGGTGATCCAGTCGCTGGTCGTGCACCTCAACCTGTTGGACCTCCGGGGCGAGATGATCGATCGCGTTGCGATCGATGGCATGGAGATCAACGTCCCGCCCCGCCCGGAAGGGGGCGGCCCTCGTCTGCCGATGACCCGAGAGCACGCCGGCGGCGGCACTCCTCACGTTGTGATCCGTCACCTCACCACCACGAACACCAGGATCGCCGTCATCCCGCGCGAGTCGGGCAAGAACCCCAAGGTGTGGGACCTCTCCGCGCTCGACATGCGCAACATCGCCACCAATGCGCCGGCGTCGTTCACCGCCTCGGTTACCAATCCCATTCCCAGCGGCAACATCGCCATCACCGGACATTTCGGCCCCTGGCAATCGCGCGACCCCGCTTCGACGCCGCTCGACGGAACCTACACCTTTGCCGCGGATTTGGGCACCATCAAGGGCATCGAGGGACACCTGGACGCGAAGGGTGAGATGGACGGCGTGTTCGATCGGATTACCACCCACGGCGAGACTATGACGGAACGCTTCCGCATCCCCCGCCTGAACGCAGGCAGCCTGCTCCTCAAGACGCGGTACGAGGCGGTTGTCGATGGCACGAAGGGGGACGTCGAACTGACCGGCGTCGAGATCGAGCTGGGGCGCTCGGTGCTGCACGCGCAAGGCGTCGTGGAAGGGACCAAGGGAATCAAGGGCAAGCGCGTGACGCTGAAGGTGACCAGCGACGCCGTCGACCTGGCCGACCTCCTCACCTTCATCACAAGCACCACACCGCCGGCTGCGCACGGCACGCTGGGACTGGCCACGGCGTTCGACCTTCCCCGTGGCGACGGGGACGTCCTTGACCGGCTGGCGCTTGCGGGCTCGTTTCGCGCGGACCAGCTCAGGTTCACCTCTCCCGATACCCAGCAGCAGATCGACACCCTCAGCCGCAGCGGGCAGGGGCGGCCGAACGATGCGTCAATTGGTGATATGGCATCCCGCGTTGGCGGCGTCTTCGTGCTGGCGAACGGCATCCTCACGTTCAAGACCCTGACCTTCGACGTCCGCGGCGCGTCGATCCGCATGGCCGGCACCTATGCCCTCGAGCCCCGCGCGATGAACCTCGCCGGCCAGGTGCGACTCGTGGCCAGCGCATCGCAAACACAAACGGGGTTCAAGTCGTGGGTGTTGAAGCCCTTCGACCCGCTCTTTCGGAACAAGGGGGCCGGCACGCTCATCGCCATCCACGTACGTGGCACGGCCGACAAGCCCGACATTGGACTGGATGTTGGGAAGACGCTGAATCCGAAGTGAGACATTGCCGTGCGGCGTCGGCAGAACAGACCTTCCGTTGCGACGGCTGGTAAGGTCGTGGATCGAGAGCGGGCATTCGGTGAGCAGCTGAGCGATCTGTTCCAGCCGCGTCAGGAGTACTCTCGCTTCGCGAACGACGGGTGATGCTCGCCGAGCGTCAGCTGCCCGCTGCCGCCGGGTGTGGCACTTCGCGCGAACTCGCCTGTGGTAGAACACGTCGGTGACCACATTCGCGACCTCGTCGCCCGGACGAAGGCCTTCGAGTCGTCCGGCATCCGAGCATCGTTTCTTCAGCGGCGTCGCCATTGCCGCAGCTGCCGTCATCGTGAGCGGCTTTGCGAATAGCTACGCGCCCAAAGTGTGGCGCGGCGACGCAACGCTGTTACCGATCGTTCATCTCCACGCCGCGCTGTTCACGATGTGGCTCGTCGTCTTTGTTCTCCAGAACATGCTGGTGCTCGCAGGTCGGACTGATGTCCACCGGCGGCTCGGTCCGTGGGCCGTAGGTCTGGCTGGTCCGATGCTGATCGTTGGAACGCTCACCGCGGCGGCCGTGACACGCCGTGGGGACCGCGGGATTCCCGGTGTGGAATTTGCCGACCCCGGCGGGTTCCTGCTGCTGAACGTCGCCGCAGTGACTATCTTCTTCGTGCTCGCCATCGCCGGCTGGTACTGGCGGCGCAATTCCCAGGTGCACAAGCGCCTGATGCTGATGGCTGTGACGGGTGCGTTGGTCGGCCCTGGCGCCAGTCGCCTGCCGTTCGCGAGCGGCCGGCCCGGAGTGATCGCACCGATTGTCATCGGTTTCATGCTGGCGGGTCCCGCCTACGACCTGGTGACCCGCCGGCGCGTGCATCCGGTATATCTGTGGAGCCTTGCACTCGCGGTCCTCGGATTACCGCCGGTTGTCGCGCTGTTCGCAGCCACTCCAGCATGGCACGCGATTGCCGACCGGATGCTTCGGTGACTCGAGTGATACCGGCCCAACCCTGCTCGCGTCGGCCGGCCACGCGGGTCACCGGCGGCGGACCTGCACTGCGAGTCGCGACAGCGCCAACGCGAAGCGGCACAGCGCCAAAACCCGTCTCAGAGGGCGGCGAATCGCCAGCGCGGGGTCGATATTGAGTTCTTCCACCGTGAGATCCTCGCGTCTCGCGCACCGAGGCCCAGGACACCTATCTGCGCGCGGCACGATTGAGGGGTGCGCTTCGGGCTATGGCGGGGCGCGATGAGCACACAACCACGCAGCGCTCATTGGCGCACCAGCTCGACCCGACGGTTTTGGGCTCGGCCGATGAGCGTCTCGTTCGTGTCCTTTGGTTTCGACTCCCCGAAGCCGACAGCGCTCAAGCGCCCCGCGTTGACGCCGTACGTCGCGACCAGTTCGTGCACGACGGCTGCGGCACGGCGCTCGGACAGCGCCTGATTGTCGGCCTCGGGACCGATGTTGTCCGTGTGCCCTTCGATCCGTACTCTCCACTGTGGATTCTTTGTCAACGCGTCACTGATTTCCTGCAGCACGGATTCGAAGCCCACCTTGATCGTCGCCTCCCCGAGGTCGAAATAGATGCCATACACCTCCACACGTCCAGCGGTGGCCAGCTGACGCTCGACTTCCACGGCCGGACGGTCTTCCGGAAACCAGATGTGAGTGACGTCGCCGGTATCATCCTGCTGGGTCCGATGTAGTGTGATCGGATTGTCGATGGTGTCGGAAAACGTGATCTCCACAGGGATGGGAGATCCCGACTCGAATTCCACTGTGCCCTGCGCCTGGATGCTTGGCACCGCGGTTAGACGGTTATTCACCAGAACGGGAAACGTTGTCGGCTGGTCACCGGTCTTCTTGAGGCGAACCACCGTCATCTCTACTGGTCCCAGGAACGCCGGCCCCGAGCGTCGCGGAACCCAGTGCACGAAGGTTGTCGCGCCGGAGGTCTTCAATTGCTGCAGCACGGCGGACGATGGACCCCAAAGGGTTCCGGGGCGATCGGGCTCGGGGGCCCCACCGACGAGAAGGGCGCTGTTGTAGATCGATGAACTTGCGAGTTGAGAATGCTTCAAGGTCACAACATTGCTCTGGCGGTCTATCTTCGAATACTCGAGCAGAACGTTCGCCGTGACAGTGTCGGCGGTGACAGCCGTGATGGTCGTCACCGACTGTCCATCTCCCTGGTGGACGTAGGTTCCGGCGGCGACAATCCTCAGCCCTGAGCGCAGCGGGATCATGCTCGGTCCAGCCGGTAGCGATTCACCGCGCATTGGCGCGTTCGAAGCAACCGCCGCGGGCGCTGCGCCGCCCCCGGTGTTCTTCGACGCGGCCCTATCTGGACTGCCGCCGCACGATAGCGTCGCGACCGCCGTCAGAGTGACGAACGTTGTCTGGACGATCCGACGGATTGTCATGGCTTCTCCTCACCTTCCGACACCCGTTGGTCCGCAAACGATGCAGAGAACACCGCCCGTTCGATTGCCTGGGAGTTGATCGCCACCGAGTTCGAACAACGCAGAATCGAAAGATGCGGATCCTGCTTGCCAAGGTTTGGGGAGTCCGCCGGCAGATGCTGCCAGGCAGCGTGCACCACGCCAGACAACGTCCGCTCATCCGTCTGCCGATCGGTCAGCACGACGATGCGCGGCAGGGAGACGCGCCGAACGAGCAGCGATAGTTCGTAGCTCGCCCCGGTATTGCTAGCTTGGAAGCCCCGGAGGTCCATCAGCACGACATCTGCTCCATCCACGAGGCGCTCGACGACCACACGCCACATCTGCGGCGCGCAGTAGAGCTCGTTGAGCGGATAGCGCCCGCCGAGCATTAACGCAGAGGATATGAGCAGAAGGCGCTCCTCCATCTCCATCGCGGTTCGCAGGAAGTGCTGGTGCACGCGCCCAAGCAACGCATTGCTGAGCGCAAAGGCACCTAACGTTCGCATGGCCAAGTCGAGGCCTGCAATGGCATCGACACGGCCGACGCGTCGCCACGTGTCGTCGAGGGTGTCGAGTAGACGATTCGTGGGCCGTTGCTTGCCGAACACGCGCAACAGCAGCAGGCGCCGGGGCCTCTCCCCGCGTCGCCGCTGCCGCTGGCGCATCAGGATCAGCACGAGTGTCAGCATGCTCGCGACAAACGGCAGCAACGACCAGCCAAGATAGGGGCGTTCCTCGCCCGCCAGGATGGCGATGAACCAGATGAGGACGAACCAGCAGAAGCCGATGTGCAACAGGTCATCGGGAATGCCGCCCCGGCGTTTGACGTGAGCAAACGCCTTGAACAGTCCCCACGTTGCGAGCACGCTGAGCGCGTTCAATGCAATGCCCAAACAGAACCCGCTCAGCAGAAACCATCCGGTCGCGAGAGACGCCGTCAGCACTCCGATCACGAGGAGGGCAGCAAGCGCGACGAATATGCGCCACCTGAGACCACGACGAATCTCTCGCACGGCAATGGCGCCACCCACTATCGTCGGCACCACGGACACCGTTCTCATCCAAGCAGGGAAGGCGGCCTGCGTCGCCATCGCCTCGTCGAAGCCACGAGGCAGGGTCGCGTTCGCGCCGAGCACCACGGCGGCCGTCCCCACGAGCAGAAAAAGAAACGTCGGGACAAAGGCCACGAGCAGCGGCCGCAGTCGGCGAAGCATGAGCAATCCGACAGCCAGCAGTGGCGGCGCAAGAACCGGCATTGAGGTGACAAACACGCCGTCCAGCGCCCTCGTCCAGGTGGCGCCGGTCACGACCAACACCAGAAACTCAAGCCCAAGCCAGCCGGCCAACATCATGACGTTGACGAACCAGGGAGCCCGCGTGAACCCCAGGATGATGACCAGCGCAGGACCCGTGGTGAGGTACGCATAGCCAACGGCGCTGGCCCAGCGCTGCCCCTCACTGATGATGCCGTACAGGACCATGGCGGCTGCGACGGCAGCGTACACAACCCCGGCGACGGCAAACGCCACTCGCGTCTGTTGGGATTCATGGCGTGCTCTGGTGAGCTCGGGTCTTGTGTCTTCGAGCCTTACCGGCGCCGCGTCGGTCCAGTCCAATCGTAGCGGTGAGATCTCGGTCTGACGAGAAGCGTCGGGCTCGAGCTCGCGGACCATCACCTCTCGGTTACTCGGGTAGATGGCGCGCTCGATCGAACGAAGATAGAACGCGCGAAAGACCTCGAACAGTCCGAGGAAGATCAGCGGAAGGGCGCCCCATAGCAAAAGGTATGACGCCAGCGCAGCGACTGACGACAGACTCACCGACCCCGCTCCGCTGCGTCGTGATGTGTGAGGGGACGCATTAGCGGTCGCCGAGTTAACGGAGTTCCTGTTCCCAGATGTTGTCCTCAGTTCCCTCTGGGCCGACACTTCCGATCCGACGAGCTTTACCGGAACGCATCCTACAACGACAGAGCGCGCTTGGGTCAGGATTGCTCCCGCTGTAGCGGGCTACGTTGCGCACGTGTCGAATGCTCGGCCGCCGCGATTCTGGTGTAGACACGCAGGGTCACAAGGGTTGATGAACCGGACACACGACCCCGGCCGAGGCACGGCCGCGTACGGTCTCGCGTACTGCAAATCAGAATGAGACGACTCTGCCGCGAGAACTGTGATCGGCGTCACAGCGCGGCGGGAGAAATTCGATAACAGCGGCGGGTAGACAGCGAGAGCCGCTACGGTTTGTCAGCCGTTTGTCGGCCGGCTCGTCAAAAGTTGGCGCGCCCGGCAGGATTCGAACCTGCGGCCTTTGGCTCCGGAGGCCAACGCTCTATCCAGCTGAGCTACGGGCGCGTATAGAACTGTCAAACCTCAGTGCCTGCCAACTGTAGTCCGGCGGCGATGCACGCCGACGGAAGGTTGGCGCGCCCGGCAGGACTCGAACCTGCGACCTACGGATTCGAAGTCCGGCGCTCTATCCAACTGAGCTACGGGCGCACGAAGACGGATCATACCATCCCGACTTCAGCGCTCACGATCGGCACGCGTGTGGCGCCATGAATTCGTGCACGGCCGCCATGCCGGCGGGGCCGCACGGTCGTTCCGAGCAGCGAGCGGCTATCATGACGCCGCGCGACCGACCGCGGGAGGAGCTCACAGGATGCGACGTGAATTCGTGGTGATGTGTCTGTGTCTCGCCGGCGCAGCAACTGCGCAGGCACAAGGGGATCCCCAGCCGCAGTCCCCGCCGCCATCGCAGAATCAGCAGTCTCCCGACGACGTTCGCTACGAAGAGCAGGTTGTGGTTTCGGCCTCCCGCACCGAAGAGCAGTTGGTCAATGCGCCGGCGTCGATCAGCGTTATCAGCGGGGAGACCATCCAGAACTCACCGGCGACGAACATGGGTGATCTGCTGCGCTCGGTGCCCGGCGTCAACGTGTCCCAGATCACTGCGCGCGACATCAACATCACCACGCGAGGCGCCACCTCCACCCTGTCGACGTCGCAGCTCGCGCTGGTTGACGGCCGGAGCATCTATCTGGATTTCTTCGGCATGGTGATGTGGGACATGGTGCCGGCCAATCCCAATGACATCAAGCAGATCGAAGTCATCCGCGGACCGGCCTCAGCGGTCTGGGGCGCAAACGCGATGAGCGGCGTGGTGAACGTCATCACCAAGACGCCCCGCGAGCTCGCCGGCGGCCATCCGGAGGCGCTGACCATCGGTGTCGGAACGTTCGACCGATCGTCGCAAGGCATCGAACGGGACGCCGGCTCGATCTTCTATGTCAATGGTTCACACGCCGCGGCGCCGAGCAGTCGCTGGTCGTACAAGGTATCCGCCGCCTACTTCACGCAGGATCCACTGCCGCGGCCGACCGGCACGATCAACAACTCGTTCAACACTCCCTATCCCGCCTACGAGAACACCGGCACGTCGCAGCCGAAGTTCGACGCGCGCGTGGATTATGAACCCTCGGCAGGCGGCAAGCTGGTGTTCGCCGGCGGCGTCGCCGGGACCGAAGGGATCATTCACAGCGGCATCGGGCCGTTCGACATCGACACCGGCTCGCACCTGACCTACTTCACGGGCCGCTACGAGCGCGGTCGCGGGCGGGTGGCGTTCTTCACGAACCTGCTGAGCGGGGAGGCGATCAACCTGCTCTCGCGCGGCGTCAACGGGCAGTTCCTGCCGCTCACGTTCGACACACAGACCTACGACATCGAAGCGTCCGATTCGCTGACGCTGGCGAAGCGGCACGTACTGACCTTCGGCGCCAACTACCGTCACAACGGGTTCGACATCTCCATCGCGCCCAATGGTGACAACCGCAACGAAGGTGGCGGCTACATTCAGGACGAGATCTTCCTCGGCAACCACTTCCGGGCGGTCGCCGGCGGACGCGTGGACAAATTCTCCTCGATCGACAATGCCGTGTTCTCGCCGCGGCTGTCATTCCTGGTCAAGCCCGATGCCGGCCAGACGTTCCGTGTGTCCTACAATCGCGCGTTCCGCGCGCCATCGTTCATCAACAACAACATCGAAACGGCGATTCTCAACCAGGTCAACCTGGGTGCAGTCCTCCCGTCGCTGTCGAATTTCGTCTTCCCGGTGACGGCGGTGGGCAATCCGGACCTCAAGCAGGAGACGATGAACGCCTTCGAGATCGGCTACACGGGGGTGATTCGTCGCCGGGCGACGGTGACCGCCGCCGTCTACTGGAATACGACGGACGATGCGATCTTCTTCACGCCGGTCGCGTTCTACGGCCCGACCGCTCCGCCGCCGACCTGGCCGCCGACGCTGCCCACGGCCATCCTTGGCCTGTTGCCGCAGCCGCTGCCATCCTCGTTCTCGTACCGCAATCTCGGGTCCGTGCACGACAAAGGTATCGAGCTCGGCGTGGACATGGCCCTGAATCGATATGTGAACGTCTTCACCAACTACTCGTATCAGGCCGATCCGGATGTCGAAGGGTTCGATCCCAGCGAGGTGAACTTTCCGCCGAACAATCGCTTCAACGCTGGCTTCGACTTCGGCATCTCGCGCTATTTCGGCAACTTCAGCGTGAACTATACGGATTCGGCCTACTGGCAGGACGTGCTGGATCAGCGATTTGCCGGAACGACCGAGGCCTACACGCTGCTCAACGCGGCCGTCGGGGTGAAGTGGATGGGCGATCGCATCACGACGAGCGTCAAGGTGAACAACCTGGCCAACGAGGAGGTGCAGCAGCACGTCTTCGGCGACATCATCAAGCGGCAGATCGTGGGCGAGGCGCGGTTCACCTTCTAGTGCCCCGACCGAGGCGCTCTGATCCGCTTGTACGCGCCAGCGCGAATCCGTATGGCGCTCCGGAAAACCGCTTTGATCCGCGCCCCTCAGCTCCGCCGCCGGAGAGGGCGGCTATGCCGAAACACCTGCGACGGTTTTCCTCCGGCCATACGGACTCGCACTGGCGCCGTGTGGCGCGGTGCCGCGGGGCACCACCCCACGGCCACAACACTAGTCACCCAGTCACGTTGGATCAACCCTGAAGGGCACGAAGGCACGAAGAGTAGGAAATGTTTTTCGCTTCGTGTGCTTCGTGCTCTTCGTGGTTGAAACGTCTGACGATCACTTCCTCCCGCCAGTCACCCGGGTCACCGCACGCAGGTCGGCGCCCTTGGCCTTTCGTAGTCCGGCCCAGAGATCGTCGGTGTCCTTGAGGCGGTTCTCGAAGTTGGCGACGGTGAAGTCCTGCGGCCGTACGCCCGCGTCGACGTCGTCCCACGAAAGTGGCGTCGACACGCCAGCAAAATCGTTCGCCCTGGGGCTGTAGGCGCTTGCCAGCGTCTTGCTTTGAATGTTCTGGAGGTAGTCCACGTAAATGCGGTTGCCACGCGCCGCGATCGAGCGCTCCACGGTGGCCAGTTTCGGATATCGCGTGGCGACAAGGGTGGCGACGATCTGACAGTAGAGCAGCCCGGCGTCGTAGGTCGTCTGCGGCGGCATCGGGATGTAGACATGGAGTCCACCCGAACCTGACGTCTTCGGGAATCCGACCGTCTTGAGTTCGGCGAGCGTGTCGCGGACACCCCGCGCCAGGTCCAGGACGCGCCCGAATGCGAGCCCGTCGGGAGGATCGAGATCGATCGCTACGTGATCGACGATCCGCTCGGAACCGACGCGTGAGAACCAGGGATCCTGTGAGATTGAGCCGAGCTGCGCGGTGTAGAGCAATGTGACCAGGCTGCCGCCGACCAGATGTTCGCGCGTCTCGGAACCGGCGTCGACCGGCTGCACGCGCACTCCCTTCGGGACCTTGTCGGGTGCCCGGTGCTGATAAAACGGCTTCCCGGTGACGCCATTCGGGTACCGCTTCATCACCAGAGGCCGGTCGGCAAGCGCGGGCAGGAGATATGGCGCCACCCGCACGTAGTGGCGGAACAGGTCGCCCTTCGTCAACGCCCGCATCTTTCCGGATCCGGTGCGCGCGGGCCAGAACACCTTGCGCAGGTTCGTGATCTCGAGACCACTGCCGTCCGGCAGGTCGAGCACTCCGTCACCCGGCCCCGACTCGATCGCGTCGAGCTGCTCGAACAGCCGGCGTTGGTCGGCCTTCGTCACACCGACGGTCGATGTGCCCTTGTCACGCTCTCCACGCGACGCCACGGTGTCTCCCTTTGTGTCTTCGTTGCGCCGGCGCGCGGACGTGGAACCAGAGCCACGGCGCGACGAGGAACGCGCCGCAGCGGCCGGCTTCGGGCGTAGCACTCCGCTCGAATCGGCGGCAAGATGACGGGCTTCCACGGCGCGAGTGGCGCGGTGAACGCTCGCGCGTACCGCCGGCCGTGCCACGTCGGGCTCCTGCCGCACGCTCTCGACCTGCACATCGTCACGCATCCCGAGGTACGTCGGGTGGCGCAGCTTGCCATCCGCAGTCCACTCGGTGAACTTCACCTCCACCACGAGCCTGGGTTTCGTCCAGTGCGGCTTTTCGTTCGTTCGCGGTGTGGTGGTGAACGGGCTCGTCTTCGCCTTGAGCGACTGCAGCTGTTTCCACACGCGTCCAAGTTCTGCGTCGGTGAAACCGGCGCCGGTGTGTCCCACGTACTGCAGGCCGCCGTCGCTGTCATGAACCCCAAGGAGCAGAGCGCCGAAAAATGGACGCGAGCCGCGTGGTTCGGTCCAGCCGCCGACGACGCACGTCTGGTGGCGAACCAGTTTCAGCTTGCACCACTCCGGCGACCGCCGCCCGGACTTGTAGATCGAGTCGAGCCGCTTGGCGACCAGACCTTCCCAGCCCGCTTGCTTCGCGCGTTCGTAGAGGGCCCGACCGCTGCCGACCACCTGCTCACTGATTCGCAGCCGCGAGTCCCTGACGCCGTGCAGGAGCGGCTCGAGCCGGGCCCGGCGTTCGCTGAGCGGACGATGACGCAGGTCTTCGGGCCCGTCGAACAGGAGATCAAACGCGATGAACGCCGTCCGCGCGCCGAGCTGGTGGGGCGACGCGTCCTTCACGTGAATGCGCCCTTGCAGGTTCTGAAAGCCGGTGGGCTGACCATCGCCATCGAGCGCGACGATTTCGCCGTCGAGGACCGCGGAGGTGGTCCCGATGGCGCGCCCAGTCCTGAAGCGCCTCGACAATCTCCGGAAACTGCGTCGTCTTCTGATTACCCAGGCGCGACCACAGCGTGACTTCCCGAGGACCGACGACCGCGATCGCGCGAATGCCGTCGTACTTCGGCTCGTAGGCAAAATCGGGCGAATCGAGCGGGGCGTCGCCCGTCGAGGCGAGCATCGGCGCGAGCGGAGCGGAGGGCGTCACCATGTCGTCACAACGCACAGCCCGGGACGCCGGTCAAATGAGACACAGGGCCCCGTCTGCGACTGGAACTGTGCATTGTGCATGAGCGCAGGCTCAGGCGGCGCGTTTTCTCGACCGGCCGCGCGCCGCGGTCTTCCGCTTTCCGGTGGCCTTTTTCATATGTTTTCCACTGGCCGGCCGGCGGCTGGCGGAGGAGGCGCCTTGCAGCGATTGCCGCAACCGCTCCATCAGGTCCACCACCTCGGCCTGCTGCGGCTCCTCGGTTGCCTCCAGGTGCGCTTCCTTCCCCTTCATCTTGGCCTTGATGATCTTCATCAGGTTGGCCCGGTACTCGTCCGTGTACTGCGATGGATCCCATTTGTCAGCGAGGTTCTCGACGAGCGTCCTCGCCATCTGGAGTTCGGGCTTGCGGACGTCCTTGGCGGTGGGGAAGTTGAATTCGGTGGCGTCGACGAGCTCCTCCGCGTATCGCATCAACGTGAGGACCATCGCGTCTTTCTTGACTTCCAGGGCGGCGAGATGCTGCGCCTCGCGCAGCACGATGGTGGCGATTCCGACCAGCCCGGCTTCGCGGATCGCCTCGCGAAGCAGCGCGTACGCACGTTCGCCACCCTTCGCCGGGGTCAGGTAGTACGAGGTCTCGAAGAAACGATCGTCGATCTCTTCGCCCTTGACGAAGTTGCGGATGTCAACCGTCCGGCTCTTCTCGAGCGCGGCGTGCTGGAAGTCTTCCTTGGTCAGGATGACGAAGCGGCCCTTCTGGTACTCGTAGCCTTTGACGAGGTCCTCCCAGGCGACCGGCTTGCCTTCACGCGCGCAGACGCGTTCGAACTTGATCGGCGACTTGTCTTCCGCGTGCAGCATACGGAAGCGGGGCCGCGAATCGCGAACCGCCGTATGCAGCTCAACAGGGATATTGACGAGGCCGAACGCGATAGAACCTTTCCAGAGTGCACGAGCCATACGGACGGGCGTAGCAAATACGGCGCCCGATGGGGACGTGCAGGAGTGGAGTAAAAGCGCTAACGCGTTTTCAGTGCCTTTTCGGCCTCGATCCAGTCCTCGAAGTCGCGCCCGTCGCTGCAGCCGCGGCTCAGATAGCGGTGATACGCGGCCTCAGCGATTTCCTCGTAGGTCGGGCGGGTCGCTGTGACGGACACGAACGTCACGCTGTCGGCGGTTGACGCCTCGTCGGACGTGACGCGCTGTCCGGCCGGTTCCGGCAGTGTCTGGGCGCGATCGTTGGCCACCTCCGGTGACTGGTCAGCAGCAGTGGTGCTCTTCCCGGTCGTCCGCCGCTGGCGGGGCGCCGAGGCGAGGGTTTCTGATCCAGTGGCTGGAGTGGGTGATCCTGGGGTCTTTTTCTTGGCCATCTTCAATACTCTCGCGCTCATTGTACCGGCTCCGCTGTGATCCGAGGCCTCGGGACGGCAGAAAAACAGGCTTGCGATCGATTTTTCCCGATCAGTGTCAGCCGCGACGCGACGAAGTTGTTGCGTCGTCGTCATCCTCAACGTTTTCGTCTGCTTCTTCCTCCACGTCGAACTCCGACGCGATCTCCTTCAGCAGGGCGAGCGCAGCTTCTTCCTCCTGCAGGTTCTGTTCGAGCAGTTCCACCGCATCGGTCATGCCCAGCTTGTCGGCCATCTCGATCAGGTTCTCGTAGGCGGTGATCTCGTAGCGCTCCGTCTTCTGCGCGGCGCCCACGTTGTAGAACTCGAGGAGCTCGGACGATGGCTTCTCGCGCATGAAGATCTTCTTTTCCTTGATCAGCCCTTCGATGCCGGCACACGACTCCGCCTCCGGCGTCTGCCCCATCGTCTTGAAGATCCGTTCCAGCCGCTTGATCTGGCCCTGTGTTTCACGGCGATGCCGGGTAAACACCCTGCGGATGTCGCGATCCGAGCTCTCGCCGGCCATCTGCTCGAGCGCGTCGACGAGCGAGTGCTCGGCGGAATACATGTCTTTGAGTTCGTGCTCGAAGAGCTCCTCGATCGTTTCCATGCCCATGGGCCCTTCTCCTGTGTCCGAATGTAACGAGCGATGCGGACCGTTATGGCCGTGCACGGGATGTGCTCATGACCACTGCGCCAGGCCTCGAGAACGTGATGCGGCAATCGTCGATTCGAATCGGGGACGAATCGTGCGCGACGTCGGTGTCCTCTGTCGTCAGCACCGTCCGGCCGCCCGGGTCCACGGCGACCGCGCCCGCACCCGAAAGCTGTGCGACGACGAGCGCGGATGGAAGATGGAGCGCCACCGCATGTTCGGTGGGGGACGACACGTCGAACATTCCGGCGGCGAGACGACCAGGGGCGAGCTGTTTGCGCAGGGCCAGCAGTCGCTGGTAGAGGGTCAACGTTTCCCGGTGCGGCGACCGCTGGCGGTCGTCCCACGCGAGCCGGCTGCGGTGGAAGGTCTCCGGATCCTGCGGGTCAGGGATCGTCGCGCGCCGCGCCGGATCGGCGAAGGCGCGAAAGCCGCTGAACTCCTCGCGGCGGCCCTCGGTAATCTGGTGGCCCAGCGTGGAGTGATGGTCGGTGAAAAACAGGAACGGCGCGGTCGCAGCCCACTCCTGCCCCATGAACAGCAACGGCGTTTCCGGCGCCAGCAGCAGCAGGGTTGTGAGGGCGCGAAACGTGGCGAAGTCGACCTGGTGATGCAGCCGTGCACCATCGGCGCGGTTGCCAATCTGGTCGTGGTTCTGAAGACACGTGACGAATTGACAGGGCGCGAGACCCACCGTCGGAGTTCCCCGGCCCGGGCTCCCCGACGGAGCGGTCTCGGTCCCGGTGAAAAACCAGCCCTGGCGCAGCGTCGTCGCGATGTCGGCGCTGGTCCCCTGATACTCAGCGAAATAGCCTTCGCGCTCGTGGGCGGTATGCACCCGGACCTGGTGATGAAAGTCGTCTGCCCACACAGCATCCAGGCCGAATCCGCTTCGTTCAGGTGGGAGCACGAGCTGGGCGAGATTGCGGTTGTCCTCGGCGACCAGGTGCACGTCACGTCCGGCACACGCGCGGACGCAGCGCGTCAGCTCGGCGAGAAAATGTTCCGGACCATCGTCGATCAGCGCATGCGTCGCGTCGAGCCTGAGGCCGTCAGCGTGATACTCGCGAATCCACCGTAGTGCGTTCTCGATGAGAAAGCGGCGGACTTCCCGCGAGCCTTCGCCGTCGAGATTGATGGCATCGCCCCAGGGCGTGACATGTACGGCGTTGAAGTACTTCGTGCAAAACGCCCGCAGGTAATTCCCGTCGGGCCCGAGATGGTTGTAGACCACATCGACGAACACGGCAACGTCTCGCTGGTGCGCGGCATCGACGAGCGCCCGGAGATCGTCCGGACGTCCGTATACGCGTGCCGGCGCGAACAGCGCGGTGCCGTCGTAACCCCAATTGCGGTTTCCGGCAAAGTCGCCGAGCGGCATCAACTCGATCGCCGTGACGCCCAGCGAGACGAGATGATCGAGCCGGTCGATGACGCCTCGAAACGTGCCCTCCGGCGTGAACGTACCGACGTGCAGCTCGTAGAAGACCAGGTCCGGCAGTTCAGGCGCGACCCACTGCGCATCCGTCCAGGCAAACGCCGCCGGATCGACGACCGCGGACGGACCGTGAACGCCGAGAGGCTGGAAGCGAGAGGCAGGATCGGGAAACGTCCGAGCCTCGTCTCCGTCGAGGCGGTAACGATACCGATGCCCCGGCACGACGTCCGCGAACGTCGCGGACCAGTATCCGGTGGCCGATTGAGTCAGCGTCCGTGTCTGACCATCGTCGAGAACGACGGCGACCTCGCGATGATCGGGTGCCCAGACACAGAACGTCGTCGCGCGTCCGTCCCAGTGAGCTCCAAGATTCGATGATTCAGGCATTCAGGGATGAGCCGAGGCGCAACAGGCCGCTGAGCGGAACCTTCACCCAGTCCGGCCGGTTATTGAGCTCATAACCGAGCTCGTACAAGGCCTTGTTCACGACGAACGCCTGCAACAGGACATCCAGCGCCTGCGTTTGTGATGGCAGAATCGCTGCGTCGGCAGTGACCGCGAGATAGCTTCGCAGAAATACTGCGCTGACCCACGTCTCCCACAGCGCCGCCCAGGGCGCGAGACGCTCGACATCTTCCCGTCGTGTGATCGTCGCGGCGTTGAGTGCCGTCAGCGCGGCGTAGCTGAATGACCGCAGCATGCCGGCGACATCGCGCAGCGGCGAGGTCTTGGCGCGACGCTCCGCAAGCGGGCGCGCTGGCTCCCCCTCGAAATCGAGGATGACGATGTCGCCTTCGTTGACGAGGACCTGTCCCAGGTGGTAATCGCCGTGGCAGCGGAGCCGCATGCCTCCGTCATGCAGGTCGGTGAGGTCCGTGAAGCGCTGCACGATGTCGTCACGGCGATCGAGTACCTCGCGTGCGAGCTCTCGCGCCCTTGTGTCGAGCGTCGTCAGCCTGATGTCGAGCAGGCGCAACTGTTCGTCGGCGTGCTGACGCATGGCGGTCGCTGTCAACTCCAGATCCTGACGCGTGTACTTCTCGGACACGAAGGCTGGATCGCTCGACTCCGTCAACTGGACGTGTAATTCGCCGGTCCGGCGGCCGAGCACATCGGCCGTTGCCAGGTATGTGGTGATCGCCTCCGCGACCGGTGGCGGAACGGGACCGCCGCCGGTGATGAACGCATGCGTGTCCTGCGGGGACGGGTCCGGCGCAGGAAGGCCGACGACATGCTCGAGGTATCGTCCGAGAACTTCGATCGTGACCTGCCAGCCGTTACCCTGGTTCTTGACGAATCCCTGCAGCATCGCCACCGACGCTCGATCGTGGCCGGGCGTTTCGTAGTCGATCGTTCCCTTGAGCGGCGGGATGCGGGTGAATCCGCTGCGCGTCAGGTACTCACCGATCTCGACGTCCGGATTGGGCCCGAGCTCGACGCGCCGGAACATCTTCAGGATGAGGTGCTGACCGAACAGCACCGACGTGTTGCTCTGGTCGGGCGCGTTGCGGGTGATCGCCGTCAGCGCATCTGCCGGCGCGTGACTGGCGTCGAGCCCGAGGTTGCCCCCGCGGATGCGGCCCGTACGCATGGCGGTTTCGCGCTGCTCCTGCATCATCCCGAGCAGGATCTGGCAGGTCCCATCGTCGAAGAGGCCGTCGTAGAGCAGCCCTTTGCGGGCACCGGAGATTCTTGACACGATGCCCGACGTGTACTGCCGTTCGACCGCATCGGCCTCGACGCCGCTGGACATGGCCAGCGGCAGGTACGTACTGCTCGCGGCCGCCGTCGCCGTATTGGACTTCGACCACGGTCAGAAATGCCGGATGCGCGCCGCGTCGCAGCGTTGTCCAGTCGAGGAACCGGGCACGAACCACGTTTCGCGCCTTGCCGCCGAACCAGCGTTGGCGAGCGAGGAACGAACCCAGGGACTGGCGCTCGAGGATGGTCCTCGCGCTTCCGTCGAGGATCGAGTCCCAGACGACTCCGGCGAAGAGCGTCGGCAGCTCGAGATGTTCCGGCAGCGGCGGAGCGACGCGCGACGTCACCGGAACGACCGCCTCCTGCAGTTGGAACCAGTAGAAGCCGTAAGCGGACAGCGTCAGGAAGAAGGGTTCGTCGCCGATCCGCGGAAACTGTGCCTGCCCGAGCATCTCGACCGGGGTCAGGCCGGAAAAAGGCTGCAGCGGAATCGACACCGGCTGCACGTGGCGCGAGAGGTTGGCCACGCACAGGACGATCGTGTTCTCGTGGCGGCGGACGTAGGTCAGGACCTTGCGGTTGTCGGTCGAAATGAACTCGATCGATCCGCGTCCGAACACCTGGTGTTGACGGCGGAGCGCGATCATCCGCTTCATCCAGTGAAGCAGTGAGAATGGCGACCGCTCCTGCGCTTCGACGTTGATCGACTCGTATCCGTAAACCGGGTCCATGATGACCGGAAAGAAGAGGCGCGCCGGGTCACAGCGGGAGAAGCCGGCGTTGCGGTCGCTGCTCCACTGCATCGGTGTGCGCACGCCGTTCCGATCGCCGAGGTAGACGTTGTCGCCCATCCCGATCTCGTCGCCGTAGTAGACGATCGGCGTGCCCGGCATCGAGAACAGCAGGCTGTTCATCAGCTCGATGCGACGACGGCTGTTTTCCATGAGCGGCGCAAGCCGCCGGCGGATGCCGACATTGATCCGCATCTGCGGCTCCGCGGCGTACTGGCCGTACATGTAATCGCGCTCTTCGTCCGTCACCATTTCGAGAGTCAGCTCGTCGTGGTTGCGCAGGAAGATGGCCCACTGGCAGGCCTCCGGCACCTCCGGCGTCTGATTCATGATTTCGACGATCGGATGCCGCTCCTCCTGGCGCAGCGCCATGAACATGCGTGGCATCAGCGGGAAGTGAAACGCCATGTGGCATTCGTCGGCATCGCCGAAATAGGCGCGCACGTCAGACGGCCACTGGTTCGCTTCGGCCAGCAGCACCCGTCCCTCGTAGCGCGCGTCCACTTCGCGGCGGATCCGTTTCAGGATGTCGTGCGTCTCCGGCAGGTTCTCGTTGATGGTGCCGTCGCGCTCGATCAGGTACGGGATGGCGTCGAGGCGAAGTGCGTCGACGCCCATATCGAGCCACAAGCGCATGACGTCGAGGACGGCCTCGAGGACGGCCGGATTGTCGAAGTTCAGGTCCGGCTGGTGCGAAAAGAATCGATGCCAGTAGTACTGGCCGGCGATCGGATCGAACGTCCAGTTCGATTTCTCCGTGTCCGTAAAGATGATGCGGGTTCCCGCGTACTTCGTGTCGACGTCGCTCCAGACGTAGTAGTCCCGCTCCGGCGACCCCTTCGGCGCGGTTCGCGCCCGCTGGAACCAGGGGTGCTGATCGGAGGTGTGGTTGATGACCAGCTCCGTCAGGACGCGGATGTTGCGCGTATGCGCTTCGTCGAGGAACTGCTTGAAGTCCTCGAGGCTGCCATAAATCGGATTGATCGTCGAGTAGTCGGCGATGTCGTAGCCGTCGTCCCGCAGCGGCGAGGGGTAGAACGGCAGCAGCCACAAACAGGTGATGCCGAGGTCCTGAAGATAGGGGAGCTTCTGCGTCAGTCCGGGAAGGTCGCCGATGCCGTCGCCATTGCTGTCGTAGAAGGCGCGCACGTGCGCTTCGTAGATGATGGCGTCTTTGAACCAGAGAGGATCCATGAGGTCCAATTTACGAATTGACGAATCGACGAATTGACGAATTTGGAGACGCGGAGGCACGGCGCTCGAGATTCCCGAACCAATAAGCAATCAATTCGTCAATTCGTCGATTCGTCATTTCGTCAATTCATGATTACGAATATATGCGCCATCCGCTCGACCGGGTCCAGGCGTACGTAGTTCCACGCGCCGCGCCAGGTGTAGCGGGTCCCGTCGAGCAGGTCCTCGACGACATAGGTGCCGCCAGCAGGGAGCCCAAGCTCAGAAACCGGCATCTCGATCCAGCCGTGCTGGAGGTTATGTGGATCCGTGTTGGCGACAACGAACACGCGAGGTGCCGTTCTCTGGCGGGCCTCGTCAGCCGCGTCGCCGCTGACCTGACCAGGCCCGCCCGATCGCGGCAGCGATTTGCTGAAGCAGAGCAGCGCCGCATTGTCACTGTTGTGGAAGCGCAGACCCTCGTTGAACTGCAGGGCGCGGTACTCACGCCGGATCTGGTTGACACGCGCGATCAACTCCTTGATGTTCCCCGGCGCGTTCCAGTTACGAATCCGGATCTGGTACTTCTCCGAATCGAGATATTCCTCGGAACCTGGCCTCACCGCGACGTTCTCGCAGAGTTCGTAGCCGCTGTAAATGCCGTAGCTGGCGCCGAGCGTCGCTGCCAGGACCAGTCGCACTTCGAACGCGGGACGCCCGCCGTGCTGCAGGTACTCATGCAGGATGTCTGGCGTGTTCGCGAAGAAGTTGGGCCGCATGTATTCCCGCACTTCTGTGGTGGTCAGCTCCGTCAGGTACTCGCGCAGTTCCGGCGCGCTGTTCCTCCAGGTGAAGTACGTGTAGGACTGCGTGAATCCCGACTTGGCCAGATACCGCATGACCTTGGGCCGTGTGAACGCCTCCGAGAGGAAGATCGCATCGGGATACTCGCGCTTCACTTCGGCGATACACCATTCCCAGAAGCGGAACGACTTGGTGTGCGGGTTGTCGACCCGGAAGATGGTGACCCCGTGGCCGGCCCAGAAGAGGAAGACGCGTTTCAGCTCGGTCCAGAGGCCAGCCGCATCCGTGCTGTCGAAATCGAGCGGATAGATGTCCTGATATTTTTTCGGCGGATTCTCCGCGTACTTGATTGTCCCGTCCGGACGGTGACGGAACCATTCGGGATGTTCGCGGACCCACGGATGATCGGGGGACGCCTGGAACGCGATGTCCAGCGCCACCTGCAGGCGCAGGCTGCGAGCGGTCTGAACGAAGTTATCGAAGTCAGCGAGCGTGCCGAGCCCCGGTTCGACGGCGGTGTGTCCGCCCTCGGGACCGCCAATGGCCCACGGACTGCCGGGATCGTCAGGCTCCGGAACCAGCGAATTGTTGCGCCCCTTGCGGAAGGAGCGGCCGATCGGATGGATCGGCGGCAGGTAGACCACGTCGAACCCCATCGACGCGATCTCAGGCAACCGTGCTTCCGCCTCGCGAAACGTGCCGCTGCGCGACGGGTCGGGCGTGCAGGAACGCGGGAACATCTCGTACCACGCGCCAAATCGCGCGCGTTCGGGATCGACGGTCACTGCCAGAATTGGCGCATAGGTCGTGGACCCCGTGCGGTCGGCATGTGCGCGCATCAACGCGGCCAGGTCCGCGTCGCGTGCGGCGGCGACACGTTCAGGCTGTGCCCGGTCACTGCGAAGCCATTCGGCCGTCGCTCGCAGGTCGTGATGGCCCGTCGCTGCGCCGTCAACCAGCGCTGCGCCTTCCAACAACTCACTGGCGACGTCCTGGCCAGCCTCAGCCTTCGCGACGAGCCCTTTCAGCCACGATCCGAATCGATCGATCCACGCCTCGACCGTGTATTCGTACCGGCCGACCTCCTGGACGATGAACGACGCGGTCCAGGCGTCGTTGTCGAGGGGTGACAGTTCGGACCTCCGTCCACTCCGCTTCCCGGCCGGCGATTCGGTACTTCAGTACGCCCGCGAGCAGGTCGTGGCCATCGGCAAAGATGTCGGCGGTAACGACGACCGGTTCGCCCGGCGTCCGCTTGATAGGAAAGCGCCCGCCGTCGATCTCGGGTCGCACGTGCTCGACGATCACGCGCTGATGGCTGGGCTCGACTGTGTGGCGGGATGGGACTTCGGCGCGGACGGCTGGCGCTCGGCGGCGCATCAGTGGACCTCCGGATTCGACATCGGCGCGTCGTTCGCCGGGACTGGTGGATCGGTGATTGTCGGCGGCCCCGCGTGGTCTTTCACCGCTGCACCGTCCACCGGCAGCGGCGCGGGAGCTGGCGGGCGGTCGTCCGCGCGCCGTCCACGACGCTCACCGTTCAACGTGAACAGCGCCACCGTCCGTCCCTCGAGCGGATACCTGTGGTTGCCTGGAAAGCGCTGTTCCGCACTGCGCCCGTCCACCGTATCGATGATGCGAAGCCACGAGGTGTCGTCCTTGACCGACGGGAGAATGAACGGCACCTGTTCGTGATGCGCGTTCAGCAGGATGAGCAGCGTGTCGCCGGTCACCTGCCGACCGTGCTCATCGACTTCGTCCAGCGCTTCGCCGACGGCAAGGACGCCGAGCGACCGGACGAAGGGAGCGTTCCACGCTTCGTCGGTCATTTCGTGGCCAGTGGGATCGACCCAGTAGATGTCCTTGACGCCTTCACCGCGGATGGAGCGTCCCTGGAAGTACTTGCGTCGCGTCAGGACCGGCTGTGCACGACGGAAATTTACGAGCCGGCGCGTGAACTCCAGGAACTCCGTGTCATCGGGGGATAGATCCCAGGCCGTCCAGCTCAGGTCGCTGTCCTGGCAGTAGGCGTTGTTGTTGCCCTGTTGCGTTCGTGACATCTCGTCGCCGCCGCTGATCATCGGCACGCCCACCGAGAGGAGCAGCGATGCCATGAAATTCCGTTTCTGCCGCCCCCGCAGTTCCACAATCGCAGGGAGGTCGGTGGACCCTTCGGCACCGCAGTTCCAACTCAGGTTGTGGCTCTCGCCGTCATTGTTGTCCTCGCCGTTCGCTTCGTTGTGCTTCTCGTTGTAGCTGACCAGGTCCTGCAGCGTGAACCCGTCGTGCGCCGTGATGAAGTTGATGCTTGCGTAAGGTCGCCGGCCGCTTCGTTCGTAGAGATCGTTACTGCCCGCTATGCGCGTGGCAAGCTCGGCGACCCCGCGATCCTCGCCTTTCCAGAAAGCACGCATCGCGTCGCGATACTTGCCGTTCCATTCGGTCCACAGGACCGGGAAGTTGCCGACCTGGTACCCGCCCGCTCCGAGGTCCCACGGTTCAGCGATGAGCTTCACCTGCGAGAGGACCGGGTCCTGGTGAATGATGTCGAAGAACGCGCCCAGTCGATCGACCTCGTACAATTCGCGAGCGAGCGTGCTGGCGAGGTCGAAACGGAAGCCGTCGACGTGCATCTCCTGCACCCAGTAGCGCAGACTGTCCATGATGAGCTGCAGCACCTGAGGGCTCTGCATGTTCAGCGTGTTGCCGCAGCCAGTGAAATCCAGGTAGTAGCGGCGATCGTCGGGCACCAGTCGGTAGTAGCTGGAGTTATCGATGCCACGCAGGGACAGCGTCGGGCCCAGGTGGTTGCCCTCGCCCGTGTGGTTGTAGACCACATCCAGGATGACCTCCAGACCGGCGCTGTGCAACGCCTTCACCATCCGCTTGAATTCGCGCACGGCGCCATCGGGATCCCGCGTCGCCGAGAAGCGGCTGTCCGGCGCAAAGAACGACAGGGTGTTGTAGCCCCAGTAGTTCGCGAGGCCGCGTTCGAACAGGTGGCGGTCGTAGGCGTGGTGATGCACCGGCATCAGTTCTACTGCCGTGACGCCGAGCTTCAGCAGGTGATCGAGAGCCGGCTCTGTCGTCAGCGCTTCGTACGTGCCGCGCAGCGCGTCAGGAATCCCCGGATGGAGCTTTGAGAATCCCTTGACGTGCATCTCGTAGATGACCGTCTTGTGCCATGGAGTGCGCGGCGGGCGATCGTCCCCCCACGTGAACGCCGGATCGATGACGGCAGAAAGGGGCGCGAACTCGGCATCGTCGCGCTCATCGAACGAAAGATCGGCGCGTTCGTCGCCAACGGTGTATCCGAACACGGCATCGTCCCACCGCACGGTGCGACCGACCGCGCGCGAGTACGGATCGAGCAGAATCTTGTGCGGGTTGAACCGGTGGCCATTGTGCGGCTCGTAGGGTCCGTGGACTCGATACCCATACAACTGACCGGGCCGGACATCGGGCAGATACCCGTGCCACACCATGTTGGTGTGTTCAGGCAGCGGGACGTCTGCAGTCGGCCGTGCGCCCGCGGAGTCGAACAGGCATAAGTCGACTCGAGTCGCGTGGGCGGAGTAGATCGCGAAGTTGACACCGAGCCCGGTCCAGGTCGCACCGAGGGGGTACGGTTGACCTGGCCACACGCGCATATTCGCCGGGGATTTCAAAAGCTTTGCCGTTCCGTCAACATGTTTATGAAAAAGGTACAGCAATTGGATCCATTAGAGCGCGGAGGATTCCGTGGCCACACATTCACGCACAGACGTGCCCGAGCAGACCCATGAGTCGATGCGCGCCGCTGCGGCTCGAACGGTCAGCGGACCGGCGTCGACGCCGAGCCTGGCAGCGGGCGGCGGACTCGAGTTGCCCGGTGGCGAAGGCCGCAACACGGCCGTGCCGAGCGTCGGCGGGGACCAGCAGAGCCCTCACGAACCGATCCCGGGCGAACGCGACGAGTCCACGCTCACACACCGGCAGCCGGGCGCCATCGGCGGCGCCTTCAATGGCGAGGACAACGTAACGACTGACGTCGATACGCGCGTCGACGATCAGGTGCGCCGCGAACTGATGCGAGAGGGCGGCGGCGCCGATGGCGAGCGGCAATTCAAGAAGCACGAGAAGGAGAGGAGAGAGCGCTGATGGAAAAACAGAAACGCCGGATCTCTGGCCCGGGGGCGGCCGACTTCCTCACCGCACCCGGCGGCGAGGACATCCCGGGCGCGAGCCCTTCGAAAGGCGCGACGGAGGTGCACAAGGAAGCACCGGCAACCGATCCGCGCAACCTCGAACCCGATCTCGGTACCGACACGGACGCCGTTCCACAACACAAGGAACGAGGCGTGCCGAGGGGCAGGGACGAATAGACGTCGCACTTTTCTGTTCAGCTATGATCGTGGAGTGAGTCGCCGCCGGTTCGTCTCAGGGTTCGTCCGGACCGTTCTTTCCCTCGTCGCCCTCATTGGCCTGAGCTGCGCGTCGCACGTGCCGGCGGCAGGCACGGTGGATGTCCAACTGCTGGCGATCAACGATTTTCATGGCGCACTCGAACCGCCAGCAGGATCCAACGGTCGCATCGGTCAGACCACCGCGGGAGGCGTCGAATATCTGGCGAGTCACCTGGCAACGCTGGCGGCGGCCAACGCGAACAGCATCATCGTGTCAGCGGGTGACAACATCGGCGCAACGCCGCTCTTATCCGGGATGTTTCACGATGAGCCGTCGATCGAAGCCCTGAGCGCCGCCGGCCTCGCCCTCTCCGCGGTGGGCAACCACGAACTTGACGAAGGGTGGGACGAGCTCTATCGGATGCAGAATGGCGGCTGCCACCCGGTTGCCGGCTGCCAGGACAACACGCCATTCAACGGGGCGGCGTTCCGCTACCTGACGGCAAACATCCTCGTGGATCCGACGAACGCCCCGCCTCCGATGCTGGAGCGCAGCGGATGGAAGGCGTCAGGACGGCAGCCCGCGCCGCTGTTTCCTCCCTATGCAATCCGGGAGTTCAACGGCGTCAGGGTCGGGTTCATCGGTCTGACGCTGCGCGGTGTCGGATCGATCGTTGCGCCGAACGCGATGAAGGGCCTGGTCGTCCGGCCCGAGGCGGCGGCGGCCAACGAAGTGGCGAATACCCTGCGCCGCCAGGGAGTGCACGCGGTCGTTGTGCTGATCCACGAAGGAGGCGCACCGAGGGGGGCGCCGGGTCAGGAGGATCCAAACACTTGCAACGATTTCCAGGGCGCCATCGTCGCGATCGCGCAGCAGATGTCGCCCGATATCGACGTCATCGTGTCAGGACACACGCATCGCGCCTACATCTGCACGATTGACGCGAAGCTCGTTACCAGCGCCTCCTCGTACAGCCGCGTGATTACCGATATCGATCTGCAGATCGATCGGCCAACGGGTCGCGTGACAGGAAAGACCGCCCGCAACATCATCGTGACACGGGACGTTACGAAAAGCGCCGTCGAGACGGCGCTGATCGATCACTATCGCCCGTTGGCCGAGGGCGTCGCCGGCCGCGCCGTCGGTACGTTGACGGCGCCGATCGCGGCCGGGCGAAACGCGGCCGGCGAGTCCGCTCTGGGCGACATCATCGCCGACGGAATGCTCGACGCCGCACGCGGTGTGGCCGGGCGGGTGGATGCCGCTTTCATGAACAGCGGTGGCATCCGCAGCGATCTGATCGCCTCGGGCGCAAACGGGACCATCACCTACGCGGATTTGTTCAACGTGATGCCGTTCGGCAACGTCGTCATGGTCAAGACGCTCACCGGCGACGCCATCGTCCGCATGCTCGAGCAGCAGACCACTGCCCGCGTGCTGCAGGTGTCGGCCACCTTCGGTTATGCCTGGGACCCGATGAAGGCGGCCGGCAGCCGGGTGAATCGCACGTCGATCCGTATCGACGGCAAGCCCTTGGTGATGACCGACCGCTACCGCATCGCCACCGTGGATTTCGTCTGGAACGGCGGCGACGAATTCACCGCCGCAACGGAGGGGACTGAACCTGTTGGCGTCGGTACCGACGTGGACGTCTTCCTCGACTATCTCGGCAGACATTCGCCGGTGACCGGCGGACCACAGGACCGAATCCGCCTGGAGCGCTAGCGAATAGCCACCGGGCCACCGGCTACCACCCACCGGCTACGAGCTCAGCTACCGGCTACGAAGCTACCGGCCACCAACTACTCACACCCTCCCGTCACGCCTTTGAACGACATGACCTCGAGGTTTCGGAGTTCCGCAGATGGGTGAGCGGAGGATTCAGCAGACCGTTCTTCGCGTGTCCCTGTCCGATCACCAGGAGGCTGAGGCTGGACAGCGCCGGTGGTCCCACGTGGCTGGGGAGCGCTGGCTGCTGTCGCGTCCTCACTCAACCGCCCGACGATCTCCACACGTTGGCCGACCATTTTCCCGAGGTCGCCCGTCCGGCCGCCGGTGAGCGCGAAGGACGTCGTTTCGAGAGGTGCGGATTGACCGCCGACGATGGTGCGTTGAGGGATCGTGCCTGAGTCGTGATCCTGCGGCGGGGTTCCGGGAACACCGCCTGTCGCCGACCCGCTGAGGACGCGCGCGCTGGTGAGCGCGAGTGCGCCCGGGGCGATATTGAGCGTGCGAGTGCCCTTGTCGATATCGACGTCGCCATTCCTGGCAACGCATCCGACCACTGTGACCTGCCGCGCATCCGCTTTCGGCGGGTTTGCCGCTGCAGGAGTTTGCCCTTGCGCAGCAGGGCTCGCTGCTATCGTCGCAGCGAGAAGAACAGGGGTCGTAGCGGCAACCAGCTTGATCATCTGACACCTCGTCCGTGGCGACGGCAGCCGCCTGGCAAGACGGATCTTCAAGTTCTGCGCCGTACCGGCCCGACAGTTTTCCAGATCGACGAAGGCCGGATGTCAGTGGTGAGGGATCGACGTCGCGTGCGACTTATTCGGGCAACCTACAAGAGCAACGTCTCGACCCTGTGCGCGTGAACCATGTGTTCGCAGGGTGACCACGCGAAGACGGTGAAGCCGCCGTCCTGCGACGCGACGAGCGCGAGCGCGTCCTGTTGATCGTGGATGAACTGGGCCGCTGAGAGGTGACGTGTCCCGCCAAGCTGCGTCGGCGCCATGATCGCAGCAGGCACGCCAATCACCGGCTCGGTGAGAGTGAGTTGTTCGACCGGTGCCGCCCCGCGCCGCCGGGCGATCTTCACCCCGAACGCCAGCAGCTCGTATTGGGACGTCAGGACCGTGGCGCCATCGATTGCGGTTAGACCGGCAATCGCATCGACGGCCCGCCCGAGCTCGTCGTGCCACGAGTGGACACCGAACTCTCCGCGTCCCGACAGGCCGGCTGCGGCAGCCTGGTCTTTGCGGCCAAGCGCCGCCAGTTCATGAAACGGGGGCACAACCTCGTATCGCATGGGCTGGACGATCGACTGCCGCCACGTGTCCGTACCCGTGGGCACAAGCAAGAGCAGGCCGCCTCGCCGATGCGCGCGCATCGAGACCGCAAGCTGGACGAGGACGTTGACCGATCCCGCCCACGAGGCTGGTGAATCGAATCCCAGGAGCGAGGCCAGGAGGTCGGGACAGTCCGGCAGACTGGACGCGTGTTCGTCGATGACCTTGATCTGATCGCCTTGCAGCACCGCCACATTGACGTACTTCGCCAGCGCGTCGCCGCGGTGGTGCTTGATGACGACGAGGCCAGGCTCCGCCACTTCGATGACGCAGCAATGCCGGGGAAGACTGCGCGTGGCGCCCCAGACGGTCAGCGGACCGCCGGGTGAGACCCCGAGATGAATACCGCGCCGCTCGACGGCGGGCGCAATCCGCGCCAGCTGCGCAGGCTCGATCGCAACCGGGTGGTCGAAGCAAATCGCGGGGCGTGCCTGATCCGGCCGGATGAATGCAATCGACAGCCGCGGGACATACCCCTCCTCCCGTCGAAGGCTGGCCCAGAACGCCCCATCCAGAACGGCAGCGAACTCTTCGTCGGTTGGCAGCTCCGCGAGATCGCGTTCGCCGCGGGTGCGTGCGTCGTCCAGATGGTGCGCAAAATGCGCGTGAACCGCCGGTGCAACCCGGCTTGCCGCGGCGTAAGAAATGTCAGCCAACAATCAGTGGGAAATGGGGCGGATGACGGGTCTCGAACCCGCGACTTCCTGAGCCACAGTCAGGCGCTCTACCCCTGAGCTACATCCGCCGTGCAGTGGTGAACGAGAGAGATTCTAGCATCTGCTACCGCTCACCGTCTGCCGCTCGGCCACCGCACAGCGCCCATGCAGGGGGCCTCCGCATCTCGCCATTCAGACCACACACGCGTCGAGCGCTGGAGTCATCGGCGCGCCTTCAGGGGAGACGCATCCAACTGCTGCAGGAGATCCCACGGACCGTCGTAGATGGCGATGGCGCCACCCAGGTCGCTGTCGCTCCAGCCGCCGCAGCGAAACGCAATCACGTCAACGCCGGCCCGGGTGGCCGCCGCAATGTCGTACGGTGTGTCGCCAATCATGACCGCCTCGCGCGGCAAGGCCTTCGCCTGTCGCAGCGCCGCGTTGACAATGTCGGGATCCGGCTTCGAATTGTTCGCGTCGTCACTCGACGTCGATGAATCGAGCAGCGCGCTGGCGCCGGCAATCTCCAGTAGCTTCCTCAGCTCGTCCCGCTTTGCGGAGCTGGCCGCGACCATCGTGTAGCCGCGCTCCTTGAGCGCAGCGACCAGTTGGTGAGAATCGGTGAACGGGCGCAGGTGAGGCAGCAGTTCCTCGAGAAAGATTTCGCCACGCCGTTTCGAAATTGCGCGCCCGCGTGGTGAATCCTCTTCGATGCCGCTCACCGACGGCATCAGCTTGTCGCCGCCCATGCCGATGGCGCGGCGCACGTCCGTGCGGGAGACCGCGACCTGTTCTTCCGCGAACGCCCTGACCCATGCCTCGGCGTGCGCGTCGTTGCTATCGATGAGGGTGCCGTCGATGTCGAACAGAACTGTGCCGTACTTCACGCTTCAAGGTTCTCCCTTCTCTGTTCGTGTTCAAGTTCGGTTCCGAGTTCGGGTTCAGGGTTCCCGGTTCGGCGTTCGGGGGTTCGGGTTCGGGGTTCGGAGTTCGGAGTTCGGGCTTCGCGGTTCGGTGAACCCCGCGTCCGCGGTCAGCGGGCTGCCGATCGGCCGGTGCGCTGGAGTGCGTTGCGCAGCTGGCGCCGGTCGGGCGAGGCGAATACCCAGTCTTCGTGCGCGTTGCGCGCCATTTCCTGTTCGGTCCAGACCGCGCGCATCAGGCCTTGATTCCCGTGCTCGTTGGTGCGCAGGATCAGGTGCCCGACCTCGTGCGCGATGGCGCGGCCCAGCAGAAGCGCGAGGGCAGCTCCCGCGTGCCGCGCCGAGTCCTCGACCCGGTTGATGTAGATGGTTGCGAGCGTTCCAGCGCCTGCTGCCGGATCGACCACCGAGAAACCCAGGGCGCGGTGCCAGGGCGCACCAGTCTGGCCGGTTTCACGAATGACGCGCACGATCAGATCGCCCGGCTCTGGTGCGCAGACGGCCCGGGCCGAGCAGTCGTGCCAGTCGGCGGCAACTCCAGCGTCGTCGACAATCGCGCGTGCCTCGTCGACCGCCAGGTTTCGAACCGGGTTGTCCAGCGATGAGAAGTCGTACACGCGGACGGCGAGACGATTGGCAAAGGACGACGCCGCCAGAGGGCGGCGTGACAACGATCGCCAGGCAGGCGACGACGGCGACAGCAGCAAGGCGCGACAACAGGGTCATCACAGCGGCGTTCAACGTGGACGCCGAAATCGCCCGCTACCTTACCAGCAGATCCTCCCGCGGCAAAGAAGGACGTGGTCCTTCGTTTCAGTCGACAAATTCGTCCGGCCCGAGCTCGAGGAGCTCGCCGTTGACGACACGAACACGGAGGGGATAGACGTGGCTGGCGCGTTCGCCTTTGGCCTCGTACATCAGCTTGTCGGCCCGGGCCAGCAGTTCGTGCGCGAGCTGTCGCGCCACGTGACGACGCTCGCTGACATTGCCGAGCAACATGCAGACGACGCCGACGTCCACCTTGGGTGGTTTCTCGGCCAGGCGGTGGTCCTCGCTGACCCAGTCGAACCGCTCGACCGCCTCACGAAAGCGTTCGGCAATCACCCAGGCGTCGGCGTAGTGATCCAGGTCGGGGATGAGGAAACAGAATTCGTCCCCGCCGAAGCGCGCGTGCAGTTCCTGCCCGCTTCGCGTATCGACATCGTCTTGCGGCGACTCCTGAGCGATGAGGTCGTCCGATCGGATCTGCTCGCGCAGCAGGCGGGCGACGCGATCGATAATCTGATCGCCCAGCGCGTGGCCGAGCGTGTCGTTGTACCACTTGAACGAGGTGAGGTCGACCAGGCCGACGGCGCACCAGCGGCCGCGCTGCTCGAGGGCCAGGAAGGCTTCCAGTTGCTCGATGAAGCGACGGAAGTTCATCAAGCGGGTCTTCGGGTCGCGATGAACGCGGTCGGTGAGGTCGGCGACGAGGTCTTCGAAGTAGCGCGCGATACTGCTGACGGTGGCGTCGCGAGCGGACAACTCCTCGCGCATGCGGTTCATGCGTTCGGTGAAGCCGGCGGATACAGCCTGGATGGCTTCCTGCTTCGATTGCTGCCACAGCCGCTCGTGCTGGACGAACACGTGATCGATCGCCTCCAGCAGCGCGTGTTCCTGTTGTTCGGGCAGGTGCAGGCGTTCACGAACCCACTGATGCAGATCCGACCGTGAGTCGGGCAGCGAGGCACGATCGGCTTCGGCGGGTTTGCGCACTCTCATCTCGGATTGAACCGCCGCTACCGTTTCAAACGATATGCCGTTACGGAAGGTGTATGAACGACAAACTGATCGGTTTAGCTCACCCGAGGGTCATCCGACCGGCAGACTACGCGGAATTCCGGCCAGAAAAGATGGGAAAAACCACGCTGTTCGAGTCGCCCCGTCTGCTCGTCGGGCTCAACGCGTTCGAACCGGGGCAGACGCACGCCCTGCATACGCATGCAGGGATGGACAAGATGTATCAGGTTGTTTCAGGTTCGGGCGTGTTCCTTGTGAAAGACCGTGAACTGCCAATGAATGCCGGCGACGTACTCATTGCCCCGGAAGGCATCCCCCACGGCGTCAAAAATACCGGCAGCGGGCGTCTCCTGTTGCTGGCTGTTCTGGCGCCCGCGCCATAGCTGCCGGTCTCTGTAAACCTGAGGTAAAGTGCCGCCGTGACCTCTACCACAGCTGCATTCGTCCCTCCGTCCCCAGGCGCGTGGGAGCTCGAACAGACCCATGTCACCAAGCCGCCGTCGGTCTACTTCACGACCGTCTGGCCGGCGCCCATGATGCGCGGCTTCAAGGAAGGGACCCGTCACTACGGGCTGCTGCTCGATCACCTGGAGGTCGCGGTCATCAATCGCTTCGTGTACGTGGCGGCGCGCCCCGTCGGGGCACCGAAAGGGGCCAAGGGTCCGCCACCGCGGCCAATCTTCAAGCTCCTGACGCTCCTGCACCCGGAAATCCGGCGCCGGATCCGACGGTCTCAGGAGGTGATGGCTGGCCAGATCTGGCGTGAGGACGTCGCCCGCTGGGACGAGGAAGTGAAGCCGATGTTTGCGGCCGAAGCCAGGCGGCTGCGGGACGAGGACCTCGCGCGTGCCTCGAACCCGCAACTGGCCGATCACGTCTGTCGCGCGACGGGGTTCCTGGATTCCGCGGCGTTCTGGCACCACCGCTTGAACTTCTGCGTCATGGTGCCGCTTGGCGACTACCTGGTCCGGGCGATGGATTGGACCGGCCTGTCGCCCTCGGAACTGCTGGCGCCCATGCGCGGTCTTTCGCCTGTCTCGGCCGGGGCACAGGCGGAAATCGAGGCGCTCCGCCCAGCAATCCAGTCAGACGGTGCGGCCGTCATGCTGCTTCTGTCCGACGGACCGGCCGCAGCCACCCTGGATGCGCTGATGGCGAGACCCACCCCCGCGGGGAGCGCCACGCGGGCATACGTGGACGCCGTCGGTCTCAACGTGATCGGTGGCTACGACGTTGCCGATCGTCATGCCCGTGAGCATCCCGAAATGCTGCTCAAGGTCATTCGCGCGGCGGTCATTGGCGACGAGTCGGGGCGTCGGGCAGCAGCGGAGCAGGAGGTCGAAGGGGTGCGGGCGCGCGTTCCGGCGCAACATCGCAGCACGTTCGACGCGCTGCTCAAGGAAGCGCGTGATACCTACCGGATCCGTGACGAGCGGATCTTTCACGGCGACGCGATGGCGACCGGCCTGGCGCGGCGGGCGATTCTCGCGGCCGGTGACCGGCTGGTGTCGGAGCAGCGTGTCCACGACCGCGTGCACCTGATCGACGCGACGCCCGATGAGATCGTGTCGCTGCTCGAAGGTCGCGGCGGCCCGTCAGCCGACGAACTGGCGGAACGCTCGCGCTGGCGCCTGGAAACCTCGATGTCGGCTGCTCCGGTCAACCTCGGGTTGGCCCCCTCGCCGCCGCCTCCCGCGGAATGGCTGCCGCCGCCAGCGGCGCACATGGCACGGATGGTCTCCACGGTGTTGAGCCTGCTCTTCGACGTCAAAACGGACGCGGCGTCAGAGCAGACGGGCGGCGATCAGGTGCGCAAGCTGAAAGGATTCCCGGTGAGCCAGGGTGTGTACGAAGGACCCGCCCGGGTGATCACGAATGTCGAGCAGCTGCCGGACGTGCAGCAGGGTGAGGTGCTGATCGCGACGTCAACCGGTCCGACCTTCAACGTCGTGCTGCCGTTGATCGGGGCGCTCGTCACCGAACGCGGCGGCGTGCTGAGCCACGCGGCCATCGTCTCTCGTGAGTACGGGCTGCCAGGGGTCGTCGGCTGCGTCGGCGCCGTCAAAGCCGCGACAACTGGTCAACGCGTGCGTGTCGACGGTGGGACTGGCGAGGTATGGATCCTGAAGTAGCGACAGGCGTCGTTCCGCTCACGGCGGCATCTGACGAAACCGTTTTCGGCGGCAAGGCCGTCAGCCTGGGTGCCGCGCTCAGGGCCGGCCTGCCAGTTCCAGGCGGTGCTGCGCTGGCCTGGCACGTCGTCGCCGGCATCGCCCAGTCCCAACCCGATCACATCGACGCGTTGAGCCGCTCGCTGCACGTGCCCGACACCCGCCTGGCCGCTCGCTCGTCAGCCATCGGCGAGGATTCCGGCGGTGCCAGCTTCGCCGGACAGCACACCACGAAACTGAACGTCCGGCGGCCTGGCCTCCCGGAGGCGGTCCGCGACGTGTGGGCGTCCGCGTATACGCCGTCGGCGCTCGCGTATCGAGCCCGGAAGGGGGTGTCTGCCGACCCGCGAGTTGGCGTCGTGGTCCAGACACTGGTCGAACCGGTCGCCGCCGGTGTCCTGTTCACCAGAAATCCGATCACCGGCGCCGACGAACGTCTGATCGAGGCGGCGTGGGGACTTGGCGAGGTCGTCGTCAACGGCAGCGTCGTGCCCGATCGCTATCGCGTGTCGACAACGGGGACGCTGATCGAGTTCGTCCCCGGCCACAAGGATGTGAAGATCTGGTACGGCGACGGTGACGGCACCATCGAGGTCGCTGTCGACGAAAACCTTCACGCCGCGCCGTCACTCGCTGACGATCACGTCGCCGGCCTGAACGATCTCGCCGAGCGCTGCCGTCGCATCTACGGTCCTGATCTCGATATCGAGTGGGCGGTCGGATCCGACGCGCGCGTGTACCTGCTGCAGTGCCGTCCCATCACAACGCTTTAGCACCCGAGCGCCAGCAGGTTTTCGGTCGCACCGTTGTATGCGTTATCCCGGCACGTTGACCATGCAGATCACACGAACCGCGGTCACACGAGAACGTATCTTCGTGACCTTCGTGTCCTTCGTGGTGGATTGTCGTTATCCGATTGAACATGCCGACGGCAGTCGCTGAGGACTCTCGATCACAATCGCATACGGCGATTCTCATTGCGGCCGCCATCGGTGCGTCGCTCAACCCGTTGAATTCGACGATGGTCGCGGTGGCGCTGCCCGCGTTGAGCGATGAGTTCGCGGCGTCCGCGTCGAGCGTGACGCTGACGGTCGTCACCGCGTATCTCGTCGTGACGCTCATCGCGCAGGTCCCGGCCGGCAGCGTTGCCGATCGCATGGGCTACTCGCGAGCGCTGGGGATCGGTCGCCTGCTGTTCCTCGTGGGTGCGCTGGCGGGCGCTGTTGCGCCGGCACTCTGGGCGGTGGCCGTGGCGCGCGTGGTCATGGCGGTCGGCGGGTCCCTCAACATCCCGACCGCGATGGCGCTCGTCCGCGTGGCGGTTCCTGAGAACCGTCGCGGTCGCGCCTTTGGCACGCTCGGCGCTGTGCTCGCCGGTGCCGCAGCCATCGGTCCCGCGGTCGGCGCGTGGATGTCGTCCCATTTCGGCTGGCGGACGCTGTTCCTGATCAACGTGCCGATGATCGCCGCCTCGTACGCCGTGCAGTGGTTCGGCGGTCGCGATGTCCAGCCAGGGATCACGCGCCCGTCGTCGACCAATGGGTTCGACTGGCTGGGCAGCGTACTCATTGGCGCCACGCTCGTGCTGCTGACGTTCGCGACGCGTGCGACCTCGCCGGCTGCGTGGTGGCTCGCCGCCGCCGGTGTCGCCGGCGGCCTGCTGCTCGTCTGGCACGAGCGCCGGGTGAGGTCGCCGGTGCTGCGGCTCGCCCTGTTCGTGGAACGCACGTTCGTCGCCGGCGCCGGGGTTGTCGCAACGCAGAATTTCGCGATGTACTCGTTGCTGCTGTTCGTCACCTTCCTCTTCTCGTCTTCCTCGGGTCCCGACCCGCAGCTCGGGCTCGCAATCATTGCGATGACTGCCACCATGGCAGCGACGTCGCCGGTCGGTGGCTGGCTTGCCGATCGATTCGGCGCACGCCTCGTCGTCGGCGCTGGCGGGCTGTCCGGCATGCTGGGTGTTATCGGCCTGATGCAGTTGCCGCCGTCGAGTCGAGCGCTCGCGGTCGGGTTGCGCCTGCTGCTCGTCGGTCTCGGCCTTGGGCTGTCGACCGGTCCCGCACAAGCGGCCGCGCTCCGGTCGGTCCCGGCGATGTACAGCGGCGTGGCGTCCGCAACGGTATCGATGCTCAGGTATCTCGGGGCGGTGGTGGGAACGGTCGTAATCAGCTATGCGGTCAGCGACGTCGGCGATGCGGGAGCACGCCATCGCATCGCGTTGATGGCCTTCGCCGCCGCGTTCGCGCTCTCGGCGGGACTCGCGGCCTTCTTACCGCCGGCTGAAGGCGGTGCCGGAGCGCCGCCCGATCAGCCTCGGTTTCCGAATACGCGCCATGCTTCTCAGGCGTAGACGGCCAGATACTTTTCTTCCAGATACTCCAGATACGGAGCCGGATCAATCCCGCCGCCCGTGATCCGTTGCACGAGCTCGCGCGGCTCGAACTTGCGCCCGTGCTGGTGCAGGTTGCTGCGCAGCCATGACAGCAGCGGCGAGAAGTCGCCGCGCCGCATGTCATCGTCCAGCGCACCATGCTGCGACCGGAACGCCCGCGCGAGCTGCGCGGCAATGACATTTCCCACCGTGTAGGTGGCGAAGTACCCGAACAGGCCCGCGGACCAGTGAATGTCCTGCAGCACGCCCTTCGCCGAGTTCAGCGGCGTCACGCCCAGGTACTCGCGCATGCGGGTGTTCCACGCGTCTTCGAGATCACCGGCTTCAACTCGCCCCTCGACGAGTGCGATCTCCAGCTCGACGCGCAGCATCACGTGCAGGTTGTAAGTGGCCTCGTCCGCTTCCACGCGAATCTGCGAGCGCTCGACCCGGTTGATGCCGCGATAGAACTGATCCAGCGTGACGGTGCGCAACTGCGACGGGAAGCGCTGCTGCAGTCGTGGGAAGAAGTGTTCCCAGAAGGGCCGCGAGCGTCCGACGATATTCTCCCAGAGCCGGCTTTGCGATTCGTGAACGCCGAGCGACGCCCCGCCTTCGAGCATCGTGCGCTGGTACCGCGGGCTGATGCCCTGTTCGTAGAGCGCATGCCCGGTCTCGTGCATGGTCCCGAAGAGCAGTGAGAGCGGGTACGTGTCGACGAACCGCGTGGTGATCCGCACGTCGTCCGACCCGAACGATGTGCAGAACGGGTGGATCGACTTGTCCTGGCGGCCGCGCGAGAAATCGAAACCGAAGGCGGTGATCACGTCGACGCTGAAATCGATCAGCGCCTTCTCGTCGTAGGACGTCCGCAGGAAGGCGTCGTCCACCTGCGGGCGCTCCGTGACCCGGCGGACGAGGTCGACCTGACGACTGCGGAGGGCGCCAAAGACCGCCTGGACGTCGGCGGTCTTCATTCCGGGCTCGTAGTCGTCGAGCAGCACGTCGTATGGATGGTCGCTCGGCGGAAAGAACGTGACGTACTGCCGCTTGAGCTCGATGATGCGCTCGAGATGTGGCCTGAAGGCGGCAAAGTCCGATGCCGCGCGCGCTTGCCCCCACGCATGCTGAGCGGCGGAGACGACGCGCGCCTGTTCGGCGATGAAGTCGGACGGCACGCGGGTCGCCTTGTCGAAGTCGCGCCTGGTGACGGCGACAGTTCGTGCCTCGTCGGCGTCCGGATCGCCGCCCATCAGCGCGGCTTCAGCCGCGGCCAGTGCGTCTCCCACTTCGGGGGCTGTGAACGTCTCGTGAGCGAGCCGCCGGAGCGTCGCCGACATCTCGCCGTGGACGGGCGCCCCGCCTGGCGGCATATAGACGCGCTCGTCCCACTCGATCACGTCCGCGGCGTGACGCAAATCGATCGACTCACCGACCAGTGTCGTGAGCCGGTCGAGTGAGGGTTGCGAAGTCGTCGTTCCGCTCATTGGCATTGGCCCTGGACAGTTCGGACCTTGCCGACACGGAATTCAGGCAGGTCGGGTCCAGTCCCCGTCGCGGCACCGGAACCGGGCTGCGTTGCAATCGCCGATTGCACCGGGTCGAGCGCACCAGCCTGGGCGGCGACGTTCGGCGACGGATAGAGCCCTCCCTTGATGGCGAAGCCCTTGGACGTGGACTGCACCAGTTCCACTTTCTTGCCTGCGTACTTCTTGATGTCCTTGCCCGTCAGCCGGTAGCGATCACCGCCGGCGTCGTTGGTGAAGGTGTAGTCGCCGCCCTGTCCGGGCTTGGGGCTGACGCATCCGGTCAGCTCGAGCGGCTCGACCGTCGTCGGGGTCTTCTGATTCGTCGCCTGCGCGAGCAGGGCCAAAGCTAGCAGGAGTGTGGCGCTCATGAGCAGGCCTTTTGCAAATGTGACGGCATGTCGATCGCGAACCGTATCGTCTGCGCCGCTGCCGTCGTTACCGTCGCTCCAGCTTGGCGTGTTTGCCCAGCAGCCGTCCAGTCCTCCCGCGGACGAGCTGAACCCGCCGACCGTCCAGGAGCAGGATCTCGTTCTGGGCGCATGGGAACTCGACTTGTCGCGTTCCATGTTTTCACCGGGTCCGCCGCCGCGCTCGGAGATCCGAAGCTATGAGGAGGGACACGAGGGTATCAAGGCCGAGATTCTGACCGTCAACGCGGACGGAACCAAGACGCACATGGAGTACACGGCGAGCTTCAACGTGATTGCCGCGGTGACGGGGTCGCAGCAAACCGACGAGATCCGGATGCGGAGGGTGGACCCCTATACGGCCGAGTCGAACTTGTCTTACGGTGGAAAAGCTGTGGGTGTGGCCAGGCGAGTCGTGTCCAAAGATGGGCAGACGTTGACCATCACTCTCGATCGCACCGCGCCCACCATGGTCCACAATGTCGAGGTATTCAAGCGGGTGAGATGAACCGTCGCGATTGCTTAATTCAACCCGGTTCAATTAACCGCCGCAATTCAGGATTAGTTAAGAGCTACACGACAGCATCGAGCATCCGGCGCGGTTGCGCGCCCAGTCGGGACGGCGAGCAGCGAAGCGCTCGCAGCCCGGCTGCAGGTCGTACGGGTGGCGCATGACGTCGAGCAACTCGTGGATTGCGTGATCGTCACCCTGTTCCGCCCGGTCGATGGCTTCCTGCGCGAGGTAGTTGCGCAACACGTAGATCGGATTGGCGGCTTTCATCCGCATCGCGCGATCCTCCGCCGGTAACTGGTCCGCGCGGAGGCGGGCGGCGTAGCGTTCGAGCCAGGCGTCCAGCTCGCCCATGTGCACGTCGGCCTTGGGCAAGTCGTAGAACGCACCCGCAAAAAATGCCTTCGAGCCGTCCTCGCCGCCGATTCTTCCTGTCGCGTTGAGTGCGTCGAACTCGATCAAGCGACGGAAGAAGATTGTCATATCCACTTCCGCTGCCTGCATCCAGCGATACAGAGACTGCATGAGATCGACGTCGGCGTCGTCCGCCTGGCGCAGCCCCAGCTTGGCAGCGACGTATTGCCGGGTGGCGTCGTCGTACGCCGCAACGTAACGTTCAAGGCCGGCGCGCAACGGGTCTGCCGATGCAAACAGCGGGACCAGCGCTTCGGCGAGCCTCGACAGATTCCAATAGGCGATCTGGGCCTGCTGGCCGAACCGGTAGCGACGCATTCCTGCATCCGTCGTGTTCGGTGTCCATTCCAGATCGAAGTTGTCGATCCAGCCATACGGACCGTAATCGATGGTCAGCCCGAGCACCGACATGTTGTCGGTGTTCATCACGCCGTGCACGAAACCGACTCGCATCCACTCTGCGACCATGTGGGCCGTGCGTTCGCAGACTTGCGCAAACCATTCGGCCCTTACTGATGGATCCGATGCCGGGGCGGTTGACGACGGGAGCTCGGGGAAGTCCCTGTCGATCGTGAATGTCACCAGTTGCTCGAGCAGGCCAACGTCGCGACGCGCCGCCGGGAGTTCGAAGTTGCCGAACCGAATGAACGATGGAGCGACACGGCAGACGACGGCGCCAGGTTCGGGCTTCGGACGCCCGTCGTAGAACATGTCGCGCATCACCGGTTCGCCGGTTGCGACCAGGCTGAGCGCGCGCGTGGTGGGAACGCCCAGATGGTGCATCGCTTCGCTGCAGAGGAACTCGCGAATCGACGAGCGGAGCACCGCACGTCCGTCGGCATGGCGCGAATATGGTGTCAGCCCCGCGCCCTTCAACTGCAGCTCCCACCGCTGCGGTCGATCGCGAAGATCAGGTAATGAATCAGGCACGCTCGCGGCTGTGGTCGTGATCACTTCGCCCAGCGTGATAGCGCGACCGTCGCCCAGTTGACCCGCCCACTGGCCGAACTGGTGGCCGCCGTAGTTCGAGGCGTAGGGCTCCATTCCATCGATCAGCTGATTGCCCCCGAACACCTCAGCGAACATCGGGTCGTGGACCAGCTCGTCGTCGAGACCCAGAAGCCCCGCGACCTCGCGCGACCACGCAATGAGGCGGGGGCTGGCCACCGGCGTCGGCCTGACGCGAGAGTAGAGCGCCCGGTGTATCTGCCGCGGGCGCACGCTGCTGTCGGGATCGCCCGGCAGCTCGCGGACGAACCGGTTGTCGAAACGAAGAACCTGCGTCAGCGAGGGACCAACGGGGTGTGCCACGTTGTCAGCGTACGGTGAATCGGGACGACTGCCAAGGGCCGCTGGTTTCAAGCTAACGCCCAAATCCAAAATGCGACTCTCAAAGCTCGGCGCCCAGAATCCGCCTCGCAAGCGAAAGCCGTTGGGAGTTGGGAGTCGAGCTTTTATGATCGGCCGTTATGACCGTTGAGCGATCTACTACTGTCGTCCTTGCACTGGCCGCGCTCGTCTCGGCCGGGTGTCAACGCCAGGCACCGAGCACGGGCCAGGCACCGGACGCGAAATCCGTCACGCAATTTCTCGCCGACGCCAACGAGAATCTGCTGAAACTCGGGAATGCCGCCAACGAGGCGGGCTGGGTGCAGGACAACTTCATCACCGTGGACACGCAGGCGATCTCCGCGCGTGCGACCGAGGCGCTGGTGAACGCCTCCACCGATTACGCCAAGCGCGCCGCCAAGTTTCCCGCTGATGCCGGGACGCCTGAGGAGCGACGCCAGCTGACGGTGCTCAAGAACACCATGACGATGGCCGGGCCGGCGGATCCGAGGAAGACGGCGGAACTGGCGACGGTCGCGGCGCGGCTTGCCGCGGCCTACGGATCCGGGAAGTACTGTCCGGCCGGGCAGGAAGGTAGCGAAAGCTGCCTCGATGTCGAGGCAGTGACCAAGATCCTCGCTGAAAGCCGTGATCCGAAGCGGCTCCGCGAAGTGTGGGAGGGCTGGCACACCATCGGCGGACCGATGAAGAACGATTACGTGCGGTTCGTCGAGCTGTCGAATGAGGGCGCCCGCGAGGTCGGCTTCGCCGACACCGGTGCGATGTGGAAATCCCGCTACGACATGGCGCCGGACGATTTCGCCAGGGAGCTCGATCGCCTATGGGATCAGTTGCGACCGCTATACCTGGCGCTGCACGCGCACGTCCGGGCGCGACTCCATGACAAGTACGCCGACCTGGTTCCGCTCGAGGGGCCGATCCCGGCTTACCTCCTGGGCAACATCTGGGCGCAGGAATGGAACAACGTCTACGACCTGGTGGCGCCGCCATCGGCTGGGCCTGGCGTCGCGCTCGATGCAATTCTCAAGCAGCGGAAGACTACGCCGGTAGAGATGGCGAAGTTCGGCGAGCGCTTCTTCACGTCACTCGGGTTCGATCCGCTGCCGGCGACGTTCTGGGAGCGATCGCTGCTAGTGAAGCCGCGCGATCGCGATGTCGTCTGCCACGCCAGCGCCTGGGACATCAACAACGCCGACGATGTGCGCATCAAGATGTGCATCGATCCCACCGCCGAGGATTTCACCACGATCCATCACGAGCTCGGGCACAACTTCTATCAGCGCGCCTATTCGGGCCTGCCGATGATCCTGCGCGACAGCGCCAACGACGGGTTCCACGAAGCCATCGGCGACACCATCGCGCTGTCCGTGACGCCGGAATATCTCGTCAAGGTCGGCCTCATCGATCATGCGCCTGACGCGTCGGGAGACATCTCGCTGCTCCTGCAGCGTGCGCTCGAAAAGGTCGCGTTCCTGCCGTTCGGCCTGGTGATTGATCAGTGGCGATGGAACGTATTCAATGGGCAGGTCAAGCCCGATGGTTACAACAAGGCGTGGTGGGACCTGCGGTTGAAGTATCAGGGCGTGGTGCCGCCGACGACGCGCGGCGAGGAGTTCTTCGATCCCGGCGCCAAGTATCACGTGCCGGCCAACACGCCCTACGCACGGTACTTTCTCGCTGCCGTGCTGCAGTTTCAGTTCCATCGCGCCCTGGCGAAGGTTGCCGGCTGCACTGCGCCGCTGCACCGCTGCTCGATCTACGACAACAAGGAAGTCGGCGAACGCCTGAAGCGCGCGCTCGCGATGGGCGCGTCGCGCCCGTGGCCCGACGTGCTCGAGGTGCTGACCGGGCAGCGCGAGATGGATGCGTCGGCCATGGCCGAGTACTTCGCGCCGCTCAAGGCCTGGCTGGACGAACAGAACAAAGGACGCACGATCGGGTGGTAGGTGGATAGTTGAAACGCGCGAGTCAAAAGTAAGTAGAAAGTAAGAAAGTCGGAAAGCGGGGAAGTGGACGGTCCAGTGACGACTGGTTGTCGCCCGTCAGCGATTCAGGACAGACGGGGAGTCAGCGGACGATACGTGCCACCACGTTCGTGGCGCCAAATGATATTCCAGAGCTGGCAGCGTTCCTGCAGCGGCCGCCTGAATGCATCGCGCACTCGTTCTCGTCATCGTCGTGGCGTGTGCCGCGGGCTGCAGTGACAGCGGAACGAGCAACAGCGCGCTCTCCGCGCTGTCCGCGCCAAGTGCCGCCTCGCTGGTCACGGATACGTTCTCGGGAACGGTGGACGTCGGCGGGCTCGACATTCATCCGTTCACGATCACGATCGCGAACCAGCCAGTCAACGTGACGCTCACCGCTGCGGGTCCGCCGTCGAGCATCTTCATGGGGCTGGGGGTCGGTTCACCGGCGAGCGACGGGACGTGCAGCCTGTTTTCGAATGCCGCCGTGGTCGTGCAAGCAGGCACGGGACCGCATCTGGCTGGAACGATCGCCGCGGGCAGTTACTGCGTGGCCGTGTTTGACGTGGGGAATCAGGCGGCCGCGATAGACTACGCGGTGACGGTGGTCCATTACTGAGCGCAACGATCGGGTTGCACTCGCGACCGACTCTCAGTTACGCCATCCTCCGCCGTCGTGTGGCAGCGAGCGTGATCAGGGTCGTCGGCGTGGTCCTGACAAGGTCCCCGCCACCGGGAACTCGCTCGCCGACGTGCGGAGTACTCTACGGGCTCGGGCTCGCCGCGGCGTCTTCGCCAGTGTCAGGCGTTTCGAGGTTGCGAGCAGATCCCGCAACGCATCGTCCGTCATCCCGCTCAAACGCGCCAGCACCAGCGGATATCGCGCATAGTAGTCGGTGACGTAGTACGTCTCTGGCGCCTCTTCGAGGAGCAGCGTTCGCTGATCGGGCTCCATGCGGACGACGAGCGTGTCGGCCTCGGCGGACGCGTGCGTGGCGAGGCCCGCGACGAAGCAGCCGTCAAGCGTCAGGCGCGGAGAGCCGTCATACCGCGTCGACGACTCGAGGCCGGCCAGCGTCAGGCCGATGCGACAGACGCGATCGAAGCCGTTCATGCGCGCTTGCGCGGCCGCTTTGGCACGAACGCGAGCCACCGGCGTGAGTTGTCCACCATGATCTTGTGCAGGACGTCATCGCTGACGCCGGCAGCACGCAGCTTTGGGAGGAACACCGTCAGGGTCTTGCCGTAGCCGCGCATCGTGTCGGCCGAGAACATCAGATGGTCGGCGTATCCCGCCTCGAGAAGCGACATGACCATCGGCACGACGTTGGCGTCACCGCCTCCGCCCTGACGATCGAACCCCACGTAGGCGCCCCGCCGGCAGACGATCTTGTGCACGTAGACGTTGGCGTCAACGAGGTTGCCGAGGTGGCCGATCACGACGCGACCCGGTCTGACGCCGGCGTCTTCCAGGATGTCGAGCTGTTCGAGGGCTGATTTTCCCGGGATGCCGGTGTGCGTGAAGATCGGGAGGTTGGTCGCGACGTGTGCGCGGCCGATCGCACGGAACACCTTGCGCTCGTCCGCAGTGATCTCGTCCCAGGATCCGATTTCGCCCCAGGCCCCGAGGGTGTCCTCGTCGGCCTGCCTGATGAGCGCATCGACAATCTGGTTCTCGCTCATGCTCGAGATCTCCGTCGGATACCAGGGCTGCGCGTAGAAACCGCCGCCGGCGACGATCGGCACTCCGGACATCATCGACACCTGGCGCAGGAAGTTGATGTCGCGCCCGGAATCCGGATGACCGCCGTCGACGATGCAGGCGACGCCGTCGTTCCTGGCGTCGACAAGTTCTCTGGCCATCAGCGATACATCGGACATCGGATTCGGACCAGCCGGTGCTCCCGGGCCAGCCGCGCGTCCACCGCCGGGGGCCGCGCCGCCGCCACCAGCACGCGGTGCCGCCGGCGGCGTGCCGAGCGGCGCGGGTGGAGGTCCGTTCAACGCGCGGGCGGCAGCGCTCGCCGCGGTAAAGCGCTGGTTGAAATCGGCGCCGAGCGACATGTGCTCGTGAAAGAGCGTGGCGCCCCCGGCAAGGTCCTCGGGTGCGTAGTCCTTCAGCAGCGCCCGGATCACGGCGCCCTTCGGAAAATCGGGTCCGCGTTGCTGCGCCGCGGTGACCGATGGCATCGCCGCGGCAGCGGTCATGGCGATCAGTTCGATCGCCTGGCGGCGGGTGATGGCGGAGCGGAAGTCGGTCATGGCCGCGAGTCTACCCGAAGCCGTCGCGTGCGTCTTCAGCCCGTCGTCTGCTCGAGATCGAAGGAGAGATCAGTCGCGGCCGGCGGTGGTGAAACTGCGTCCGCGGGCAAGGTCACGGTGAAGCGGGCGCCGCGACCGGAACCCTCGCTCGACGCGGCGATCGAGCCGCCGTGCAGCTCGACGAGATGCTTCGCGATCGACAGGCCAAGCCCGAGACCGCCGTACTCGCGGCGCGTGGACGGATCCGCTTGACGGAACGGCTCGAAGATGTGCCGCATGAACGATTCGTCGAAGCCGATGCCGTTGTCGGCGACCTCGAGGAGAACCGATGCATCCTGAGCGCGGGTTCGGACGGCGATCCGGCCCTCCGGCGGAGTGAACTTGACGGCGTTCGAGAGGAGATTGCCGATGACCTGCTGCAGTCGATCGGCGTCCGCGTCGATTGTGCCGACACGCGGGTCGAGGTCGATGGCCAGCGTGACTCGCTTGGCGGTGGCCGCCGGGGTGATCGCGTCGACGGCCGCCTGGGTGATGGTGTTCAGCGACACCGGCGCGCGCGTGACTTCAAACTGTCCCACCGTGGCACGCGAGATGTCCAGCAGGTCCTCGATCAGCCGCGCGAGCAGGCGGCCGTTACGGGCGACGACCGACGCCGCCCGCGCCTGCTGCTCCGGCCGCGAGCCCGCCTCGAGAATCTGCGTCCAGCCGAGCATCACGTTCAACGGCGTCCGCAGTTCGTGTGAGAGGGTGGCGATGAACTGATCTTTCACCCGGCTGGCCCGTTCGGCGTCGTCACGGGCCTGCCGTTCGCGAATCAGGAGCTGATCGACGCCGCGTTCCAGCCGGCGCCGCTGCGCATCGCTCTGTTCGAGCGACCACGCCGTGCTCCAGATCGTCACCCACAACAGCAGAACCAGCGACATCACGATCAGCGCCAGCGACAGGCCGCGATCCAGCAGGCTGGCATCGATACCGAGCAGCATCAGGTATCCGACGAGGAACGGCACGATGGTCATCGGCAGCGCCTGCTGGCGCAGCATCGTGCCTTCAGGACCGCTGCTGACCAGACGCGTGATGGCGCCGGCATCGGTACGCGCGGTGAAGACGCCGATATGCAGCGCGAACAGGGACAGCGCCGTGTGCGGGGCAATGCCAGTGAACCAGGCGATCGCGTAGAGCTGCGTCGCGCCGTAGGCGAATCCGGACAACGCCACCATCGCGAGGACGAGCCCGATGACGGCCAATCGCTGCGCGATCTGGATCGATCGTGGCGTATTCCGCGCCAGCAGGATCAACGCCGCCCCTGCCAGGATGACACTAGTGGACGCGCTCGGCCCCATGCGATTCGGGCTGGCGGTGGCGAGCGCGCCGGGAGCTTCCTTGAAGAGCGCCTGATCGATCCCGAGATCGATGCTGAAGAAGTGCTGGAACAGCGACAGCAGGCCGAGGGTGCCGGCGGCGGCGCCGAGCACGGCGGCGACACGCGGCAGGCGCGTGCGAATCAGCAGCGCGAGACCACAGAGGAGCAGCGAGATCGCGCTGTTCGTCTTCATCGTGATCTCGCCGCCGAGCCCGGTCAGCAGCGGCTGGTTGGTGGCCCACCCGACGAGCACGATCACGGCAACGAGGACCACGAGCCCGCCGCAGAGGAACGAGACACGACGGGCGAAGGCGACGCTCCGTGGGTCGGGGTAGAACTCGCGGCCGTTGTCCCATGACGCTGAGGTCATCGAAGACCTATCGTATCGGCGCAGCGGGAATTGCGGAACTCTGCAGTTTCCGAAGGGAAGTTGGTCTGCCAACTGCGCACGGAGGGCGCCCGACGGCGCCCCCCGTCTGGTCACATCTCAGGGTTGAACGATGGGAAGCGTCTTGGCGATGGCGGTAGCCGCCGCGCTGCACTCAGGGTGTCCCCATCCCTTCGCGCTGACGCCGGGCATCTGTCCCGATTGCGGCGTGATGTCGTACACGATGTTGTCCGGGCGCTGCGCGTCGCCACTGACACCGCCAGGGACATGGTCGAGGTTTAGGGTGTTGCGCGTTCTCCATGCGATGTTGTGATCGGCGCATGACGAGTCGCCGCTCACGCCGATCGCTCCGAGCAGCACTTTCCCCGGCCCATAGAGAGCCAGGCCGCCGCCGAAGACGTTGACGCCGCCGATGCGGCCGCCGACCATGAAATCATTGGGCTGGCCGTTGTTCTTCGGGTTTCCGCCGTACGCCACATCGACATTGACCGGATTGCTCTCCTGGAGGCCGAACAGGCTGCCACCGGGCTGCACGGCGGAGTACAGATTCGCGGTCGAGAGCGCCAGTCCCGGAAGACTGAAGGCATTGGCGGTGTTCGCCTTCTGCGCCGAGATGACGCGGCTGCCAGGCCACTGATCGCCGCGGTCACTGCCCGTGAACGCCACTGCGCACACCACGCCGTCGCGGTTGACGACAGTCCCCCACATATTCAGGCCGAAGCCCCCGTTGTCGTTCTGGTTGCCGAGCGGCTCGGTTGCCGCGACGAGAGCCGCCCTCAACTGGCCATACGTTGGCAGTCCCTTGCACGCGGCAGTGCCGCTGTTGCCGTCATCCGCAAGCACTGTGACGTTGATCACGCCAGCAAATGCAACCGCCATCGCGCCCGCAACGCACAAACCTCTCTTCATGACCGACCTCCGGAGCGCACTCCTCGCAAAAGCAGCGCTCTTGAAAACTTCTTGCAATTGGGATTGGTAAACCGGAAAAGCGCGCGCATCGTAACACGCGATCTTGTCGGCTGTGTCACGACAATGTGCGTATCGATGTAAATCAGTCGGCATTAATGTGCCAGTAGTCTTCCTATGCCCGCACTTTGACTTCATCAGCCTGGCGCACCAATTCATTCCGGAATGAATGAAGGAGATCCACGACTGCAAAGAAATGGAAGTTCCGACCTCGCGTCGTCCGTCGTGTGCGTACAGGACGAACTTTGGAGGCGCGCCAGCGGATTTTGAATGACGGTTTTGTGTTCCGGGCTAGCCATCGCCGGTAAATCGTTGTCCTGACAGGCTTCATCCCGGGGCACCATCGTTGCTGATCACCACCGGTCTGGGAGGACCTATGAACCAGTTCCGAGTGATGGCAGCGTTCGCCGTGGCGGGTCTGATCGCGACGGTGCCGGCGGCAGCGCAGGGCAATTCCGGGGCTCACGGCGGCGGCGCGGCCTCGACGCACGGCAAACCGACGACGGTGGGCGCCACGAGCCATGGGAAGAGCGGCGACACGAGCCACGGCCGCAGTGGCGATACCACTCACGGGAGCGGCGTCGACGCGAAGGGCAAGAGCGGTGATCACCGCCCCGGATCGTCGTCGGATCTCACGTCGACGACCACGACGGGGACCTCGAGGTCGACGATCGCGGCCAAGATCTCACGCAACCCGCAGCAGTTGGCGCGTCTTAGCGCGATGCTGCCACCCGGTATGACGCTCGATCAGGCGGCCGCCGGCTTCCGCAACCAGGGCCAGTTCATCGCCGCCCTGAACGCGTCGAAGAACCAGGGCGTCGCCTTCGCGGATCTGCAGAAAGCGATGACCGTTGACGGTCTCAGCCTCGGGCAGGCCGTGCGCGAGCTGCGTCCGAAGGTCGACCCGACGACCACGCCTTCGACCACCAGCACCACGACCGGGGGCACAACGAAGTCCTAGGCTGCTGATGCGAACGCTATCCCAGACTGCAGTCGCGTTGACGGCGGTCGTGACCCTGGGCGTGACGCCACCGGCGCACGCCCAGGGTAATGGCCGGCCGAAGGCGCCCCGTCCAGAGTCGGTCATCACAACTCCGACCGTCTCCGCGACGTCTCCGGTGCCCACCTACCCGCAATTCGGTGCGTGGCTTGACGATGCCAGTGCGCTTGCGAAAGGTGATGGTGCCCTGAACATCGGTGCAGGGTACTGGCGGCTTGCGGGTATGGCGCAGACGAACGTGCCGATGCTCGGCGGCGGCATTGGCGTAACTGACCGCGTGCAGGTGAGCGCCTCTGTCCCGTTCTATCGTGTCGCCACGCCGACGTGGTCCGCGCACGGCATCGACGACGTGTATCTGAGCGGGAAATACATGGTGCTCGATCCCACGTTGACGGTGAGCGAAGTGGGCCTCGCCATCAGCCCGCTCCTCGAAGTCCTCAGCGCCGACGCCGGCGACGGCCGCGTGCATTTCGCGCTGCCGGTCAGCCTCGAATTGCGCCGCGCGCCGTTCCGTGTGTATGGGTCGGCCGGCTACTTCACGCGTGGTGCCGTGTTTGGCGGCGGTGCGATCGAATGGACGTCGGCGGGCGGGGTGAGCCTCACCGGCGCACTCATGCAGTCCTACTCGGTGAAGACGCCGAACGCGATTCCAACGGAGCTCGAGCGGCGTCACGCCGACGTCAGCGTCGCGATCGCGGCGCCGGTTGTCGGCGCGCTCAGCGTTTACGGGAGCGCCGGTCGCAGCCTGACGAGCGTCGAATCCGGCGGCGCCAGCCTGGCGTTGAGCGGAGGTCTGTCGTTCCGCTTCCGCGCCTCGTCTTCGATCCCCTGAGCGTCAGCCGTCAGTCGAACGGATCCTTGACGCCACGCGAGTCGGCGACACTCAGGGTGTGCCCGCTGTGGACGCGCGAATAGACGGCCTCGGCATTGGTCGAAGGAAGGACAGCGTCAACGCCAGCGCCGCGGCTGCTGCGATCCACGGCCACGGCAGCGTGGCTGTCTCCGCGTGCAGCTCGTAATCGATCATCAACTCGCGCTGTTCCGCGCTGTGATGCTGGGCGGTGATCGCCACCCGATCGCTGTCGGGGACCAGCGCGTTCGCCAGGTAGACGCTCACATCTCCTCGATAACGGTTGCGGAATGCGACCTGGTGCACGCCGGCAGATGGCGTCGGAACGGCAACGTCAGTGCGGAGTCGAATCATGCCTTCGCCGGTTCGCAAGGCCGCCAAGTCCGGGAACGTCGCCGTGCCATCGCTCAATTCGATACGGTGGCCATCGAGCGACAGATCCACTGACCCGAGGATGCGGCGGATGAACTCCTGCTGCTCGTGTGCCGCGATGGTCCCGTCACGGTCGCGATCGATCTCCGGAATGAACGATTCCGCGATCGCCACGCCCGGCGTGACGTCGAGTTCGAGCGCAATGCGATCGGGTTCTACAGCAATGCGCGCGGCCTGGAGGCATTCGTCAAGCCGGTGCGCGGCAACGCCGGTGGAACCCGCGGCGATCGCGAGGAGAACGACGGCCGCGCAATTCCTGCGGCTCGACTGAACTGTCTTCAGGCGGGACTGCATCCTCTCGAGGCGGGGGTGAAGCCTTCCGAGGCGGGGCTGAAGCCCCGCCCTACGGGCGAGCAAATTTCGCTCCGTAGTCGTTGGTCGGATCCCGGTAAATCGTGTGGATGTGATCGACGCTGCCCTGCGGCGCATACTCGATTACCAGCGTCGGCCCCTGGATTCTGAAATACGCCGCGCTGCCATTGGTCGTCGGCCCGCTCCATGCGAACCAGGTGTCGGCGAGTCGGGAGCGGATCTCCGCCATCCTCGGTTCGCCGAAGGAGTCGTTCATGATGCCGGCCCACTCGCGCGCGATGTCGAGCAGCATCGTCTGCTGCGGGGTGGACAGCGATGACGCGCGGATTCCCTCCGGCTGGATGGTGCGGCCGTCCTGTCCGGGACCAAGCACAAGGTCAGATACGGTGTGCGGAAGAATCGCCTGTCGCCTCTGCGTGGCATCGAGCGCGTTGACCAGCGCGAACGCCTTGTCGTTCTCCCGGCCGAGCGGACGCACGGTGCGTCCCTCGAATGTATAGCTCGCTGGCTGCGCAGCCGGCAGGCTGGGTGTCATCGTCGCCTGGCTCCCGGCCAGCGTCAGGTTGATCGCCAGGTGATGACCGCCGAACTGCAGCATCCACGGCGTGGTGGTCGAGGGCGTGCCGAGGAACGCCAGGTAATACTCGGCTTCACCGAAGGCCGGGCCTCCACCGGGTCCGCCGCGACCGCCGCGTCCTCCGCCGGTGGTGCGTAACACTTCGTCACCGCGCATGATTTCGATAACCTTCTGATACCCGTCCTTGCTGAGCGCGGCGGCCAGCAGGTTCATGACAGCGGCTTTCTGTGTAGCAGTGAGGTCGCCCATCCGCAGTCCGCGTCGTTCGAACATCGGCGAGGGCAGGTTCGACCACCGTGTTTTCTGGGGCCCCTCGAAGGGAAACTGCACCTTGGCTTTGCCGTCGGCGTCGAGCGTTGCCAGCACCGCCTGCGCTGACGACACGATACGAGCGGTCGCCTCGGCCGGCGCCGTTGACGGCGCGGCCGTGCGCTGCGCACGCAGGTTGGCGATGATGGGTGCGCAGAGCGCCAGGGCCACCAGTGCAGTGAGGGTCAGCTTCGTTCTCATACGGAGAATCCTACCCATGTCAGCTGTGATCGACCCGTGAAATGAGAGTGACGGAAGCTCGACCGGCGGCGACGCAACCACCAACCACTAACCACCCCGCGCTCACGGCTCGATCGCCACATCCACCGGCGTGGCGTTCAGCACGTCGACGAACACGTTCGGGTTGAGGGCCACGAGAAACCCACGCCTGCCGCCGTTGACGTATACCTGATCCAGCGCGAGCACGGTGCGTTCGACGTAGACGGGCATCGGCTTCCGTGTGCCGAACGGCGAGGTGCCGCCGACCAGGTATCCCGTGTGCTTCTCGGCGACATCCGGCCGGCATGGCTCGATCGCCTTTGCTCCGATTGCCCGCGCGAGCGCTTTCGTCGACACCTCGCGGTCGCCATGCATCAGGACGATCAGCGGCTTCTTGTCGCCATCCTGCATCACCAGGGTCTTGATGATCATGTGCTCGGGCACGCCGAGCTCACGCGAGGATACACGCGTGCCGCCGTGCTCCTCGTAGCGATAGGGATGTTCGGTGAACGGGATATTGTGACGGCGAAGCGCGTGGACGGCGGGTGTTGCCGACATTGCACAAGGAATACGTTAGCCACGGAGCCACGAAGACACGGAGCGATTAGATCCTTCGTGTCTACGTGCCTTCGTGGCTAGCGTCCGTCGACCGTGAACCGGCGAGTCGCCTACTTCGTCGAACTGGGCGCCGATGCGGGCGCTTTGCAGGCCCAGCTGCTGGCGCTTTTCAGGTCGCCGGTGCCGTTGTATTCGGCGTATTGCGGATACGGGCAGAGCGGACGCGTCAGCGCGCCCTGCTGTCCGGTGCCGAGCATCGTCTCGGGGGCAACGCCTTTCTCCACCCATTTCTCCAGCGCGCCGATTGAATCGAAGGTGTTCACACCGGGCCCGCCGCCGCAGTGGCCCATGCCGGGCGCCATGAACAGTCGCATCCAGTCGCTCTGGTTCTTGCCCATCTTGTTGAGCACCTGCTCGTAGTACCAGATCGTGTTCTCCGGCGTGATCCCCGTGTCGGCCCATCCGTGAGTGATGATCAGTTTCCCGCCGCTCTTCTTGTACTTGCTCATGTCGAAGTCGACGGCATCGACGTACCCAATCTTCTCGTCGAGGAACTTCATGTCTTTATCGAGATCAAACGTCTTCCAGTCCATGTTCGCGTCGTTGTGCGCGATCTTCACCAGGTCGTACACGCCGCCGGGGCCGTTCGGGTTCGGTCGCAGCGCGCCAATCGGGTTGCCCAGCGCCTGGCCGGAGAAGATCAGTTCGCCCTTCGAGTTCTTCACCCCGCCGTAGTAGGTCTCGACGGTCTTCAGCTGCGCGTCGGTCAGGCAGGAACTGCCGTTGTCGGCGCCGGTGCACTTGAGGGCCTTGAAGTCCACCGCGCACGACTTCGGATTGTTCAGGAATCCTTCTTTCAGCGTGTCGCACTTGTCCATCACCGTCTTGTTGATGACGGCAGCCTGTTCCGCGGAGATCGAACCCTCCGGATGCCGGACCAGATCCACGCTGCGCGCAACCCCTGCGGTCCACATGTGGATATGACGATTGGCGAGCGAACCAGCAATGATGCCGTCGTAATCGTCGGGGTAACGCTGCGCTTCCATCAACGCCATCCGGCCGCCCGTCGAGCAGCCCTTGAAGTAGGAGAACTGGGCGCTGCGGTCGTAGAACTCCTTCACCAGCTGCTTTCCCTTCAGCGTCATCTCGTGCGTCGCGCGATACCCGAAGTCGATCATCTTTTCGGGATGGCCGATAGCCCATTCACCGCCTTGCGTCTGGTGCCCGGTGTCGGTGCCGGCCGTCGCGTACCCCAGTCGGAGCGCCTGGGGCATGTCGTTGGCGAGGCCCTGAATCGAGCCGGCGAACCCGCCGTTACCGACGCCCATGAACTTGCCGTTCCACTTGTCCACTGGCGGGAGCCACATCTCCATCTTGATCATCGAGTCGGAAGAGGGCTTGAGATCGAGCTGAACCCGGCAATGAGCCGGGATGATGGCCGGTGCCGCTGGCGGACCGCCGGCGCGTGCCTGCTGGGGAGCAGCTGCCGCCACGGGCCGGTGCGCCGCCCGCGCCCGGTTGAGCAGTGCCTGGCGCGTCGCCACGCGGTCCAGCCGCGGCGGCGCGTCCCTGACCACCACCGCGAGCCGCCGCCGGACCTTCGGCGACCATTTCTGCGCTGGTGATGACCGCGTTATCGAGCTTGACTGTGGTGAGGCTTTCGCAGGGCATCGCGGCCGCTGCGCCAAGAAGCATGAAGGCAATGCCGATCATTCGGGGATCCTCCGCGCGCGTAGCATGGGCGGGGACGGCCCGCCGTGCAATAGAAAACTGCGCGCACCGTTGAGCCAGCACGGAGCCCCGACGCGCGACTGCCCGTCGATCGATAATGGACGCAGCCTCGAGCGGCGGGCACGATCAACTGAGGACCGACATCACGTGAACGAACATCCAGAGGAACTTCCTGCCTGGGGCACACCCCATCCGCCCGAGCGCATCTCGCCTGATGAATCCTTCCTCGATCCCCGCCAGCTCGAACTGTTCGAGGGCGAATTGTCGGTGACTGGGTCGCCGACCGAGCGTTTGCTGCCGTCCGGGGACGCCAGCGCTGACCGTGTGGTGCAGCAGTTCGGAGTGTGGGCGCAGGAACTGATCGAGTGGGCCAAGACCCTGGCCTCCGCCGCCGTCTATGCGACGGTGATCGTGACGTTCGGATTTCAGGTCGCCCGCGTTGACGGCCTCAGCATGGCGCCCACCCTCGCGGATCAGGACCGCCTCATCGTCAACAAGTTCGCGTATCACCTGAGCGCGCCGCGCAAGGGTGACATCGTGATGTTCTACTACCCGATCGACCCCGACAAGTCGTTCGTCAAGCGGGTGATTGCGGTCGAAGGGGACACCGTCCGCATCGTCGACGGTCGCGTCTACGTCAACGAGGTCGCGATGGACGACAGCTTCGTGCTGCCGGAATATCGCAGCCACGAAGATGTCGGTCCGCAGACCGTACCGCGCGGTTACTACTTCGTGATGGGCGACCATCGCAACAACAGCTCCGACAGCCGTGATTGGGGGATGGTGCCGAAGAAGTACATCACCGGCAAGGTGCAGGTCCGGTGGTGGCCGCTATCACACGCCCGGGCCTTTTGAATTCGCCCATCGCCGATTGACCGATTGGACGATTGACCACATCCAATCCGTCAATTCGCAAACCGGTCGATCGTCGCTACCTCACCTCTTCGTTGGTGCCTTCCTCTTCGCAGTCGGCCTGGCAATTCTGCTGTTCGGCCGGCGCCTGGGCCGCCGCGGATCACCGTACGCTGGACGGCGCAGACAACGGAGGCGGACTGCGTGGCGAACGAGCGGGCGCTTCGGCTGTTCGATGGCATTCACGTGGCCGAGCGTACCTGGAGCCACGTCCTGCTCGACACCGCTCCCGAACACGTTGGTGTTCTTCGCAGCATTGTTCGCAACAGCATCGACCTCGCTCCTCTACATGGCGCGACACCTGACGGGCTACGACCTGGCGCTGATGTTCGGGTTGCTGGCTGTCGCCATCGGCAGTCGTCGCCCGTCGACCGCGATGTCGTCGGTGGTGACGGGCGTGTGGGCAGTCGCGACGTTTCTCGCCTATGCGGGTGCGTGGTCTGTCGCTGCCGCGGCTTGCGCGATCCACGTGTGCGATGCAACGTCGGTTCGTGACGGTATCCACCGGATCGCGCTGACAATGATCGGAGTCGTCATGCCGGTTGGCGTGATGGTCGCTGGCTACCGATGGGCCGGTATCTCGTGGCTCGATGGCTGCGCGCGTTCGCCGGAACGATCAAGCAGGGAGACGTCTCAGAAGGATGACGGCTGCCGTTTGTCTACCTCTGGCATGCCGAGCACGCGCTGCTGATCGCGTTAACCGTCACACTGGGGACGTGCCTGTGGCGTTTTCGTGAGGCGATACACACCCGCCTCACGCGAGCCGGTCTCGTCGGCGCCGTTTGCGTGTATTCGTCGCTCGCGATCTCGTCCACGATCTTGCATCGCTTCGTGGTGCGCGGCTCTCGCGTCCGATGATGCCGTTTCTCTGCCTGATTGGCGGCGCCGTGATTGCCACGTGGCTAGTGCGTCTGCCGCGGATCCGGCTCGCGACTTCCATCGTCGTGCTGTGCGTGGCGACTCAGGCCGCGTTCAACTTCCGCGTGCCTCTTCGACAGGAATTTCCCGCCGAATTCATTGCCAGGATCAGTCGCGCGTATCCGGAACCGCGGGTATTCATCAACGCGCGACACTTGTTTCGCGGTCCCGAGGCGACGACGGTTCCAGACGGTTACAGGGAAGTGGCGTCCGCACCTCACCCGCTGGAGTTCCTGCCGTATCAATACGAAGGGCATATCGACAGCGAGCGCCGTCTGTTTCGCTCTTCTGACATCCGCATACGTGCGTTTGTCCCGTCGCGTTGATTGTCGCGTTGCGACGTTCTCGTGGCAGTCATGACATCGCAGTGACGCGACCCGATGATTGTCACGGTGATTACCGGCTGATGACACAGACGCGAGCCACATCGGAGCCGATTGTGATCGAAAGGGGACGAGTCGACATCGCCAGAGGACGCGGGGAGCGTAGGGTGCTGCGGTTCACCCACCGGAATGAACTCGTCCGCGGTACGAGCACTGCAGACGACGGGTGGCGTTGCCAGCGCCTGTCCTCTTCCTTCGTTACGAGGTCCTTATGCGATTCAGAATCATTGCTGCACTCGCTCTTCTGCTTGGTGCCACTCTCGTCACTGCCGCGTGCGGCAGCAGTACGTCTCCCTCGAGTCTCGGATCCATTGCCGTTACCGGAACGGCACCTGCCGTCGGGGCGGTAACGCAGTTGACAGCCACCGGCATGTTGTCCGACGGAACAACCGAGGACGTCACGAGCAGCGCCACGTGGCTCTCCTCGGATCCGTCGGTGGTCACGGTTTCTTCAAGCGGCGCGGCCACCGGTGTGGCGCCGGGAACCGCCTCGGTGTTCGCGACGGTCGGCTCGGTGACCGGCGCATTGCAACTGACGGTCGCCAGCGCACAGTGACGATCATGCGCGGCACCCCGCAGCATCGAGGCCGGGCAGCGATCATCGTACGTGCGGCCAGCCTTGTCAGGCTTGCCAGGCGAGGCAGCGCTCGCGTGGCGGCGTGCCTTGCTGTACTGGCACTGACACATACGCACGTGGCAGCGGCCGCGGACGTCAGCCCGGCGGACATCGGCGTGACGAGTGCCACGATCCAGGCGCTCGTGCGCGGTGTCGGCCACAGCGTCGTGCAGGTGGTGGTCAACGGTTATCGACCTGGTGACGGCGGCGACGGGATCGTCGTCGCCCGCTCGAGGACGATTGGTTCGGGCGTGGCAATCGCGACGGGTGGGTACGTCATCACCAACGCGCACGTCGTGGCTGGTGCGCAGCACATCGAGCTCGTGCTGCCCGATGTCGACGGGGACGCCACGCCAATCGGACGGACCACCGGAAGAACGACACGAGCCTCGCTGATCGGCGTGGCGCCGGAGCTCGACCTCGCTCTTCTGAAGGCGGAGGTCGACCTGCCGTCCGTCCCGCTCGCGAAGGACGGCGTGCATCAAGGTGAGCTGGTCTTCGCGTTCGGCAGTCCCGACGGTCTGCGCAACTCGGTATCGATGGGCATCGTCAGTTCCGTCTCGCGACAGGTCGATCCGGGGAACTCGGTGGCGTACATCCAGACGGACTCGGCGATCAACCCGGGAAACAGCGGTGGCCCATTGGTGAACGCACAGGGCGAACTGGTCGGGTTGAACACGTTCATCGAGTCGCGATCCGGGGGCAGCGAGGGACTGGGATTCGCATTGCCGGTAAGCGTCGTGGGATTGGCGTATCCGCAGCTGCGCGAATTCGGTCACATCCATCGCGGCTTTCTTGGCATGTCCCTGCAGACGGTGACGCGTGGTATCCGCGAAGGGCTGCAGCTACCAGATGAATCCGGTCTCATCGTTTCCGATGTTGCCGCCGGCGGGCCGGCCGCGGCGGTGGGAATCGCCGCTGGCGATGTCATCCGCGCGTTCGATGGCCGCGCGATTGGCGAACTCTCCTTCGAGCAGATGTATCGCTACTGGTACGGGCTGGCTCCCGGTGCCAGAGTGCAGATCACCGTGTGGCGGGACGGTGAGACGCGGTCCGTGGCGCTGCAGACCGTGCTCGCGCCGCACGATTGTGCACGTCCGTCGATGCTCGAGGGCCTTGACGACGAGATTGTGGAGCCGTTGGCGCTGTTCGCCCAGCCGGTCGAAGGGAGCCAGAGCGGTCTCCTCGTGACCGCGCGGATCGCTGGTCCGACGATGGGAGACGTCGATCTGCAATCCGGCGACATCATCAAGTCGGTCAACCGGCGGCCGGTGACAACGGTCACCTCGCTCAAGGAGTCGATCGCCGCGGTGGAACGAGGTCACACCGCAGTGCTGCAGATTGAACGCAACGGGAGTCTCACTTACGTCGAGTTCGAGCGGTAGGGCGAGGATGGGGCTAGTGCCCAGACCGAGGCGTTCTGCTTGATCCGCGCCCCTCAGCTCCGCCGCCGGAGAGGGCGGCTATGCCAAACACTTGCGACGGTTTTCCTCCGGCCATACGGACTCGCACTGGCGCCGGTGGCGCGGTGCCGCGGGGCACCACGCCACAACACTACCAGCTACCAGCTACCGGCTACCGGCTACCGGCTACCAGCTACCAGCTACCGGCTATCCTGCAACACCCATCCGTCGGGATCGATGACGATGCTGAGCGGCTCTGCGTCGAGTTGCAGGTTGTAGCGTTCGAGGCGTTCGTCGATGTCAACCGACGTTCGGATCGTTCCGCTCGCGGTGGTCAACGTCAGCGTCAGAGGTGTGCTGAACGTCGGCCAGTCGGCTGGCTGGATTTGTTCGACGGTGATGGTTGCAGTTCGCCGGCTCGCATCCCAGATCGAGCTGGCGCGGAATCGCGGAAATCCCGGGCGGAACACCCACTGGTCGAAGAAGCCGGTGAGGTTCATTCCGGACGCGGCCTCCAGCGCTCGCTGGAGATCGGCGGTGGTGCCGGTGCCATGCTCATGCTCGCGGTAGTAACGGCGGATACCGTCGAAAAACCGATCGTCGCCGAGCCGGCCGCGTAGCATGTGCAGGACCCAGCTGCCTTTGTCGTAGCTGTCGACGTTGAGCAGGTTGAACAGATCCTCTTCGCCGGTGTCGACGATTGGCGCCGCCGTTCGCGTCGGTGCGACGATGCGCCGGCGTTGCTCCTCCAGGATCTGCCGGAACGCGGCGACTCCGTCAGCGTGCTCGATGAACAGCGCGGCGAAATAGGTGGCGAAGCCTTCCGAGAGCCACACCTGTGGCCATTCCGGTTCGGTCACGGCGTCACCGAACCATTGGTGCGCCGTCTCATGGGCGACGGTCAGCTCGATGTTGCGCCCTTCGGCCAGCGACCGTTCGTCATAGAAGATGGCGGTCGCGTTTTCCATTCCGCCGAAACGGGTCGCGCTCTGCACGTGCGCGAGTCTGTCATACGGGAACGGTGCGATGATCTGGCTGAAGTACTCGACCATCGCGGCAGCGCGGCGGAAAGACGCCGCGGCTTTCTCGACGCTGCCCGGGAACAGCCAGGTGGTCACGTCGATGCACCGGCCATTGGTGAAGCATGGCCGGCCCACGCTTTGTACCCGGAAATCGGCCGCACCAATCACCATGTTGTAGGTGGAGATCGGTTCCTCGATCCTCCACTTGAACCGTCGGCCGGTGGTGCCGTCCGGCAGTCGACTCGGCGTCGGCTGCCCGTCCGGGGTCCCGTTGGCGACGACCTCCCAGCCGGGTGGCGCGACGATTGTGAACGACGCGGTGGCTTTGTCCGCCGGATAGTCGAGCGATGGGAACCAGAACCTTGCACGATTCGGCCAGTTGTCGGCGAACACCGCGCGCTTGCCGTCGACGTTCTCCCGGATCGCCAGGCCATCGTCGGGTGTCCCGCGATAATCGATGGCCACGCGAATCCGGTTCCCGTCCGCTGCACGCGGAACCGGGACCAGCAGTTTGCCGGCAGCGCGGACGAAACGCGTCACCACATCGTTGACCCGCAGGCGCGTGACGGAAAGGCCGGTGAAGTCGAGCGCCAGGGTATCTGGCGCGTCAGCGGTCACGGCAATGTCGATCGCGGTACTTCCTTCGATCACAGAGCCGCTGCCCGGCAAGGTCAGGTTGATGTCGTAGTGGAGCGCGTCGAACCCGGCCGGATACTCGCCAGGAGCGGGCGCCCGCCCAGCCGGGATGGGCGTCGGCTCGGTTGGATCCGCAAGGATGCCGGCGCGTTCCTGTGATCGGATCGGCAGGCTGAACGCAAACGCGCAGACGAGCACCACAAAGAGGGTGCGAAGAAGCGTGGCGTACGCGTTGCGTTCACGTGCGAGGCCCTTGCTCATGGTGCATCGTGATGCTGTCACTGCGTGCCGAACGACTCGAACGATTCCAACGATTCGAACGACTAGATCGTGTCCTCCTCGCGCGGCCGCCACAGCACGAGCACGCGTCCGACCTGTTGCACGGCTTGAGCGCCGGTGCGATCGCACAGGATGGTGGTCAACTCGTTGCGACTCTCGCGATCGGCGCCCGACAGCTTGACCTTGATGAGGCCGTGCGCCGTCAGCGACCGTTCCACCTCCGCAATGACGGCTTCCGACGCACCCGCCTGGCCGATGGTAACGATTGGCTCCAGTGCATGGGCGCGCGCCTTCAATGCCGCGCGCTGGCGTGATGTCAACGGCATAGCTATCCTGGTTGTCCGCTGATGACGCGCAGGTACGCGCGCCAGGGCCCGACCTCCTCCGCGTACTGGTGCGCGAGCACGCGCGCGATCTGGACGATGTGATCGCAGTCGTGCGCAACCCACGTGGCCAGCAGCTGTCGCAGCGTCACCGGTCCGAGCGCCGGATGCTTGCCTGTGCGATCGAGGTCACCATCGGTCACGCACAGCTCCTCGAGTTGTGCCAGGCCGTCCCGGCGCAGCAAGGCGAACTCGTCGAGCAGACTCGCCATCGTGCGCCCGCGCGCAGTGTCGAACTGCGCAAATCGATCGAATGGTTCGAAGCTACGCGTATCGCCCTCGCTCAGGATCAATCGCGCTCGCGGTATCCAGTCGGTTCGTTCGCCCTGAATGAGGTGGCCCACCACGTCGAAGGCGCTCCAGGTGTCGCCGCCCTCGTTCGACCTGACCCACGCGTCGGGTAGCGGCCGAAGCCAGGCGTCGACGAGAAATGGTGTCCGCGCAAGCACCGCCATCGCGTCCGCCAGATCAAACCGCATCGGCACACGGTTCTCGACTGGCGGCCCCTATGTGGAGTGCACACGATTTCATCACCGGTCCGTTTCGCTTGTCGATTTGACGCTCGACTTTGAACACCTTTATTCACCTCGCAGGGCGACAGGCTCAGCGATTACAGCTGAATTGACATCGGCGAGCCGCAAAAGTCATAGTGGCACGCCGCCTGCTCCGGTCCAGTATAGGCATGGAGAATCCCGTCATTGGTCGTCTCATCACGGCTGGCGCCGTGCCGGCCGACACTGCTGCCAGCGACGGCATCGCTGTCACCGGCTGGTGGGAGTGCATCTTCGCATGGGGCCGGACGATCGTCACGGCAGCCGTGTATACCAAGCTGATCGTGCTGTTCCTCTTCCAGGTGGCGCGGGTGGACGGGCAGAGCATGGCGCCGACGCTGGCCGATCGCGATCGGCTGATCGTCAACAAGTTCACCTATCAGGTCAGCGCGCCCCGCAAGGGCGACATCGTGATGTTCTACTACCCGCTGAATCCGGACGAAGCGTTCGTCAAGCGCGTCATCGCCGAAGAGGGCGACACGGTCCGCATCGCCGGCGGGTATGTCTATGTGAACAACGTGCCGCTCGACGACAGCTATGTCGCGCCCGAGTACCGCAGTCACGAAGACTTCGGGCCAGAAACCGTCCGCCCCGGCTTTTATTTCGTCCTGGGTGACCATCGCAACGACAGCTCCGACAGCCGCGACTGGGGTCTGGTGCCGAAGAAATACATCGTGGGTAAGGTGGACGCCCGGTGGTGGCCGGCGACACAGGCGCGCATCTTCCATTAGACCGTGTTCCAGGCACGCGCCACGGCTGCGTCCGGCGGGATGCTCACGGCGCTGAAAGCCCAACCCGCTGGCCACGTCCAGCCCTGGCTTCGGTATACTCGACATTCAAGATGACTCCGGTCGTCTGGCTCCGCCGCATCGTCTGGGTTGCATTCGCCCTGTTGCTCGTCTCGACCGCCGAAGCGGCCGGCCTGGCACTCACCGCTGATTTCGATGGCGACGGGCGCACCGATACCGTCTCGATCGATCGCGCCGACCCGTCGATCCTCCACGTCCATCTCTCGCGCACGGCCACCACGGCGCAGATTCGACGGTCCCGTCCCGTCCTGCAAATCGTCGCCAGGGATCTCGATGGCGATAACCTGCCGGAACTGATCACCACTGAAGACGTCAGTCCGTCGGCGTGGACGCGCCGGCATACCTTGCGGGTGTGGAAGCCGGATATGGCCCGTGGCTTCCGCACCATTCATCCTCGCCGCCGCGGCCCTGGCACGGTCAAGGCTCCGGCCCGCGAGGCGCTGCACGAGGACGACCCCGCCGACGACGCGGCCGAGGATCTCACCAGCATTCTGCCCTCGCGCGAGTCGGTGACCACCCGCGACCCGCTTGCTGCCGGGCCGGCGTGCACCAGCATTCTTCCGGCGTTGCCTTCTGACGCGACGCTCGTTTCAAGCCTTCCCGTCGCTCCGTCTACTCCCCGCGCACCACCCGCCTAGATCGCCCGCGGACATTCTGCTTGCCCGACGGCTGGTACCGAACCGGTGCCCGGCCGCGTGCGCCTGCAGCGGTTCACTCTCTTTGCGTGCCTTCCGGCACGGCGTAGGTGCGGTTCCATGCGTATCGTCCTGGCAGATCTCAAAGGCGCTGACGGGTTCGTCAGCAAGGACACAGTGGCGGGTGGCTACGGCTCACGCCTGCGTCCGTTTTCGAAGATGACGGCGGTGATTGCGGGTGTGAAGCGACGCTTTCACGACCTGCCGAGCGTGCATCTCGGCTACGCGGCCGCGCTCGCGGTGCGGGCTGGTCATGCTATTACCGCCTCGAGTGGGGAACTGGTCGACGGCGATGTGGCGATCGTGTTGTCCTCGCTCGTCGATCACAAGCGCGAAGCGGCATTCGGCCGTGCGATGCGGGAACGGGGCGTCCGAGTCGGCTATATCGGCCTGGCCGCTTCCAGGCTGCCGCAGCTGTTCGAATCGGATGCCGACTTCATCGTTCAGGGAGAACCTGAGCATGCGCTACGGCGCGTCATGGCGGGTGAACGGCTCACCGGGCCTGGTGGACAGCCCGGCACTCGACGACCTGGATGCGTTGCCGTTTCCGGCGTGGGCATCGTTGCTGCGGGCGCGCGGACGCGTGCGCGTCCCGTTCGCGGGCCGACCGCTGGGGGGCTCGCTGCCCGTGCTCGCCAGCCGCAGCTGCCCGGAGTTCTGCACGTACTGCCCGCACCGGATCGAGGCGAAATATCGCGCGCGATCGGTGAACAACATTCTCGACGAGCTCTCGTACATCGCGGACACGGTCGGTCACGTCCACATCGTGTTCCGCGATCCCTTGTTCAGCGAGCAGCGCGATCGGGTCCTCGCGCTGTGTGAGGGCATCCAGGTTCGCGGCCTGCGCCACACGTTCGAGTGCGAGACCAGGCTGGATCGCCTGGACGACGACCTGCTGACGGCGATGCACCGTGCCGGCTTGCGTGCCATGAGCTTCGGCGTGGAGGCCGTTTCTCCAGACACGCTGAAGAAGGTCGGGCGGCGTCCCATCCCCGAGCGGCACCAGCGCCAGGTGCTTGCCCATTGCCGTGCGCTCGGCATCGTCACGGCGGCGTTCTACGTCCTCGGGTTCACCGAGGACACGTGGGAATCCATCCGCGCCACCATCGACTACTCGCTGGAACTGGGGTCGACGGTCGCGCAGTTCAAGGTGCTCACACCCTATCCGGGGACGCCGCTGTTCAAGCGGATGGAACCGCTCATCAGTGAGACGGACTGGGAGGAATTCGACGGCTTCACGCCAACCTTCCGGCATCCGCACCTCTCGGGGAGCGAATTGCGCTTCCTGCTCGGAAGTGCCTATACGCGCTTCTACATGCGACCGTCGTTCGTGGCCAACTACCTTCGCATCACCGCGCCGCGGGTGCGGCGGGTGGTGGCCAGGCTCGACACGCATGTCGAACGTCGGCACGGGCGTCGAGAAACCGCGCTGTTGGAGCGAGCGCTGTCATGGTAACGGCGATTTCCCGTTATGGCGTCCGGGTCATCCCGGACACGATGCAGGTGATCACGGCCCTGCAGAAGAAGGGGCAGCTGATCGAGGGTCCGGACATTGACGCCTTCGAGGAGACGTTCGCGCAACGGTTCGGCCATTCGCGGGCGGTCGCGACGTCGTATGGCCGGATGGCGTTCTACTACATCCTTCAGGCGCTCGATCTGCCGAAGGGCAGCGAGATCATTTTTCCCGCGCTGACGTTCTGGGTGATGCCGGAGATGGCCCGGGTCTGCGGCCTGAGGCCGGTCTTTGCCGACGTCGATCCGGTGACGTTCAACATGACGCCGCGTAGTTTCGAACGGGCCATCACGGCGCGGACGGCGGCCGTGGTGCCGACCCATCTCTGGGGGCTTCCGTGCGACATGTCGGAGATCCTCGACATCGCGCGGCAGAACGATCTGCGCGTCGTCGAGGACTGCGCGCACGCGCTCGGTGCCCAGTACCGCGGCCGCAACGTCGGCACCTTCGGCGACGCGGCGATCTTCAGCCTGCAGACGTTCAAGCCGCTGAATGCGTACGGTGGCGGCGTCGCGGTCACACGTGAGCCGCAACTGGGTACACGCGTCGCGGCGCTTGCACGTGCCGAACCGCTCACCGATCGCAAGACGGTTGAACAGCGGCTGTGGCACGGCCGCGTCATGCGGATCGCCACACGCCCGCCGGTGTTCACGTGGACGATGTTTCCCCTCATGTACGCGTGCACGAGGCTTCACTGGAGCCTGGATATGTACTTCTGGGAACCAATCCGCCCCCTGGAACCGCTGCCGGACGACTATCGGCGGCGGCTGTCGAACGTCCAGGCGGCGCTCGCGCTCGAAGGCTTGCAATACCTCGACGCCTGGACGGCGCGGACCCAGCAGCACTGCGTCGCGCATGAGCGCGATCCTCAATGGTGTGCCCGGTGTGCGGGTCCCCACGGTGCCAGCGGATCGAACACACGCCTTCTATCAATACTGTGCCTACGTGCCGTCGCGGGACGAAGTCGTCGACGCGTGCCTCCGCCGCGGCGTCGACATCGAGACGTTGCACGTCGACGTCTGCTCCGAGCTCGACCTGTTCGGGGAGAAGACGTGGTCCGCGCCTGGTGCGCGGACCACGACGCACACCATTCAGATTCCCGTGTACGAGGGGCTGGAAGACGGACAACTGGACCGTGTGGCTCGCGTGGTGCGCGACGCGGTGCTCGCGCTGCGCGTGCCGGCGACCGCAGCGGTGACGCAATCGTGATGGCCGAGACTCGCCATCGCCATGCCGTACGTCGGCGTCTTCACCGGCGCGATGATCGAAGGTGAGGTGGCGTACGTGATCGCCGCGACCCTGGTCGGACGGGGTTATCTGGACCCGCTCGGGGTGATCATGGCCGGCGCGGCGGGCGCCGCATGCGGTGACCAGTTCTACTTCTACCTGCTGCGGGGACGGCTGCGGCGATGGCTCGATCGGTTCGACACCATTGCCCGGCGCGGGCGGCACCTGGCGGCCCGCGTCCGTCGGCACCAGGCGCCGACAGTCCTGCTCATTCGCTTTGCGCCCGGCCTCCGGATCGCGCTGGCCGCGGCCTGCGCCTACGCCGGCGTCAGTCCGCTCCGGTTTACGCTGCTCAACTTCGTGTCGGCGGTGTGCTGGGCTATCGTCCTGCTCGTCCTCGTGGCCTGGCTCGGCCCGACGTACCTGCCGTCGCTCGGGATCTCCGGCTGGTGGAGCGCGCTGATTCCGGCGGCCGTCATCCTCCTGGTATTCCGCCTGCTCGGCCGAGTCGAACACCATGCACTCGAAGACCCGTCCGAGGCCTAGACCGTCCCTCGGCTCACGGTTCCCGGGTGCCATGAGGCTGCGGGCGGGCGAACGGGGATCTGAGCCGAAGCCGCTCGCGTCGAGGAGGGAGGCGTTGCCCGATTAGACTCTCTACATGACGCCAGTTCCTGACGAGACTCGCCGAAGGCCAGATGAACCTCCCTCCCGCAGCGGCGGGGACGAGGCGGCCGGAGAAGCGTTGCCGGCCAGCGGTTCGCCGTCGCTGGCGCGAGTTGCCGAGCGAGTGTCCGCGCGGCCGGAACGGATTTTTCCGATCCTGACGCCGGCGCAGATCGAGCGGATCCTGCTGCACGGTCGTCGTCGCCCGACTTCGCCAGGTGAGGTCCTGATCCACCCAGGCGACGCCGACGCGCCGTTCTATGTCGTCCTCAGCGGAACGCTCCACGCGCTGCGGCCGGGGACGTCTTTGCCGTTCGTGACACACCAGCATGGCCAGTTTTCCGGTGAAGCGGCGCTGATCACGGGGCGTCCCGCGATCGCCCAGATCGAGGTGGGCCAGGCTGGTGAGGTGGTCGAGCTCAATCGCGACGCGTTGTTCGCGTTGCTGCAGTCCGATGCCGAGTTGAGCGAGATCCTGATGCGCGCGTTCATCCTGCGACGTCTGGAGCTGATTGCGCGCGATTACGGCGACGTGATCGTGATCGGGTCCTCGCTCTGCGCCGGCACGCTCCGCGTCAAGGAGTTCCTCACGCGCAACGGCCACCCGTTCCATTACGTCGACCTCGACCACGATGCAGAATCCGAGGCGCTGCTGAATCGATTCCACATCACCGTCGACGATGTCCCGGTTGTCATCTGCCGCGACACCGCAGTCCTGCGCGATCCGACCAATGCGCAGATCGCCGAGTGCCTCGGTTTCAACCAGACTGTCGATCGGACCCATCGGCGCGATCTGGTCATCGTCGGCGGCGGCCCCGCCGGACTCGCCGCTGCGGTTTACGGCGCGTCGGAAGGCCTCGATGTGCTCGTGCTCGAGTCGGGCTCGCCCGGCGGCCAGGCGGGGTCGAGTTCGCGGATCGAGAACTACCTCGGGTTCCCGACCGGTATTTCCGGGTTGGAACTGACCGGTCGCGCTTACGCGCAGGCGCGGAAGTTTGGCGCCGAGATGCTGATCGCGCAGGCGGCAACCGGGCTGATGTGCGATCAACGTCCGACCTACGTGGTGCGCATGGCCGACGGCGCACGCATCGCCGCGCGCGCGATTGTGATTGCCACCGGAGCTGAATATCGGCGGCCGCCGATCGCCAACCTGCCGCGCTTCGAGGGCGCCGGCATCTACTACGCCGCGACGCCGATGGAGGCACAGCTTTGTGCCGACCAGGAGGTCATCGTCGTCGGCGGTGGCAACTCCGCCGGTCAGGCCGCGGTGTTTCTGGCGCAGACGGCGTCACGCGTGCACGTGATGGTTCGGTCCGACGGCCTGGCGGAGTCGATGTCGCGTTACCTCATACGCCGGATCGAGGACCATCCGCGGATGACGGTGTCGACCAACACCGAGATCGTCGGCCTCGATGGCGACGGGCACCTCGAACGCGTGCAATGCCGCGACAACCGGAGCGGCGGGGTCCGCGACTTCGACGTGCGTCACGTGTTCATGATGACTGGCGCCGTGCCGAACACGACCTGGCTGAACGGCTGCATCACTCTCGACGACAGCGGCTTCATCAAGACCGGACCGGACTTGACGCCGGAGGATCTGGCGGCGGCCTCGTGGCCGCTGAGCCGCCAGCCGTTCCTGCTCGAGACCAGCCGGCCCGGCGTGTTCGCCGTCGGTGATGTTCGCGGCGGCAACATCAAGCGAGTGGCGTCGGCAGTAGGCGAAGGCGCCATCGCGGTCGCGTTCGTGCACCAGGTGCTCAGGGGGTAAGTCGTTCGAACGTTCAGATCGTTCGAAACGTTCGCCTTAGAGGCCGAGCGCGGCGCGGATCTTCGCCAGGTGGTGGTAACTGTGCCGGACCGCGTGATCCTCCAGCATGAACTGGCAGGTGAGCGGGGCGTCGGCATTGAGCGAGATACCGGCCGCACGTTCGAGCTGTTCGTCGGACGAACGCCCGGATCGCCGCCGCGGCCGCGTCGCTGTTGCGCTGAAGCAGGTCCAGCGCTTCCTGCCTGGTGACCGCCGCATGCTCTTGCGCATGCCTCGCGTTGATGTCGGCCACCACGTCCCACGTCACGCCCTCGATCGGCTTCCCGGCGGCGAGCAGCTGGGCGAGCTCGATCTCGATTGGATACATGGTGCCGACGTGATGCACTACGACGCCAACCGTGCGGCCGTCGTGAGGGATCGGCGTGTGCCATTGCTCGTCGGTGAGCGTCGACGCCAACGCGGCAAGCGCGCGGGCTCCCTGTTCGAGCCGTTCCGCCAGCGCGTTGGCGCGACGGCTGGTGGCGGGGGTCTGAGTGTCGGGCGAGTTCTGTTGCACGGTGGTCATGGCCTGCGTCCCTTGTACGATGCGCGCCCGTCGGCGCACACCGCACTGTAAGACATCCCGCTCGTCCTGACCATATGCCAGCGAAGTCCTCGTGCGCGGCGCCGCCGAACGATTCGAACCATTCGAACGACTCGAACGACTTATCTCCCTCCCGAGACGTCCAGGAACGCGCCGGTCGAGTACGACGCATCTTCTGACAGCAGCCAGAGGATTGCCTGGGCCACTTCTTCCGGTTGCCCGCCACGCTTCATCGGAACCGCTTGTTTGACCCGGTCAACCCGATTCGGCTCGCCGCCAGACGCATGGATCTCCGTATAGACGTGTCCGACCCGGACGGCGTTGACCCGGATGCCCTCGTCAGCGACTTCGTGGGCGAGGCCCGTGGTGAAGCTTTCGAGGGCGCCCTTCGAAGCCGCGTAGTCGACATACTCGCCCGGCGACCCGTACTGGGCTGCCCGTGAGGACACGTTGACGATGGCGCCCCCGCGTCCGCCACGGGCCGTTGACATGCGGCGCACCGCTTCGCGTGCGCACAGGAACGGCCCCACCACGTTGACCGACAGTGTGCGGAGGATTCTGGCCGCCGGCATGTCGGCGACGGCCATCTGCGTGGCCAGAATGCCGGCGTTGTTGACCAGCGCGTCGAGCCGGCCGCCGAGTTGGTCGATACCGGCGAACAACCGCTCGACATCCGATTCGATCGCCACGTCTGCCTGCAGAGCGAATCCGCGGCTGCCGGCACGCTCGATCGCACCGACCACCGCGTCTGCGGCTGTCCTATTGTCGCGATAGTTGACGATGACGCAGTAGCCGCGCTGCGCGGCCATGATCGCCGTGGCGGCACCGATGCCACGGCTGGCGCCCGTTACGAGGATCACCGGCCGGCCAGTATCGATTGGTCGGGTCATGCTCACGAGAGATATCACAGGAAGGCAGGCGGGCCTGAAGGCCCGTCCCACGCCTCGAACGCCTCGAACGGTTCGAACGCCCTAAGGCTCCTCTCGCTTCGGCAGCAGGTACGGCCGATCGCGCAGTTCGCGACCGAGTCGGGCGTGCGTCTGTCGCCACGGTTCGAACCGGCGCCCGACGGCGTCGAGCACCTGTGCCTTGCGCGCGGTCGGTTCCTGCGCCGCGGCCCGACGGAAGAAGGCCGCACCGAGCGTCGCGTACCACCCGATGTTGTGGCGGCCGCGCATCTGGTCTTCGAAGAATCCGGCCAGCAGCAGGCATTGGGCGCCGGCCACTTCCATCATGGCGCCGTCACCCGCGACCGACGCGCCGCACACGAAATGATCGAACACGAACGCCAAAGACGTCGGGGCAGGGAAGTCGGTATCCGATGCGGTCGAAACCTGCGCGTAGTGCGCCAGCACGCTGGCGTTGTACAGCAGTTCCTGGCGATCCACGGTGCCCTCTGCCGCATCCCTCAGGCCGGCGAAGAAGAATTCGAGGGCACCGCGATGATTGACGCCGAGCAGTTCCTCCAATGAGTCGTCCATGACACCTCACTGATCTGCAGCTGGTGTCAGCTCCGGCAACGACGATGCCAAGTCGGACCAGCGATTTGTCTAGGGCCGGCGGCAGGAGCCAGGCTGCCGGTGTCGAGCTTCTGACCTTTCTCGAGGATCAACGATCCGGAATGTCGGTGGTCCGGCTATACCGCGACGCCCGATCGAGAAGAAGAGTCCGCCCTCGCGGCCGAGCGTCCACATCCATTGGACCTGTGCGAACCACGCTTCCGGCGCCCAGTTGTCCGCCGCCGGCGAGAAGAGGTCCGTCGGCTCATCGTCCAGCGTCGCGCTCGGGTAGGTACGAAGGAACTCGACATCATTCTCCGCGAACCAGCGCTGTACCTCCGTGAGCGTATGACGATGTTCTTCGGGATGCAGGTATTGGTCGCGGAGCCACGCCTCCCGTCGTGCCGGCTCGGCCTGCCGGTCCCGCAGTACTGGATCGCCGGGGATGAAGCGAAATCCCGACGCTCTGGCCAGGACACGTCGGAGCCGGAACGGAAGGCGCGCCCACGCATTGTAGACGCCGAGCACGATGATGCCGCCCGGCCGGGCCAGTGGCGCGATCGACGCGAACGCTGCCCGTGGATCCGGCGTGTGGTGCAGCACACCCGAGGAAAAGACGACGTCGAAGCTACCGGGTCGCAGGCCGGCCCACCGCAGGTCGGTTTCCACGAAGTGCACGCCGAGGCCGAAGCGTTTCGAGGCGGCGGCTGCCAGCGCGAGAGCGGCGGGTGTGAGATCGGCGCCGACGACCGTCCTATCGGCCTTCGCCAGGTAGAGCGCCATCTGCCCCGTCCCGCAGCCGAGGTCGAGGATCCGCGCATTGCCCGCGATGGCGCGATCGAGCAGGCGGACGAAGGCGTTGTGCGCGGCACGCGCGCGGAACGCCGAGAGGCTATCGCGCGGTGGATAACCTGGAAAGGGCGCTCGCTCGTAGAAGCGGCGCACGCGCTCGGCGCGCCGATCCATCGTTCTAACCGGGCGACAAGCGGTCCCGGGTCTCGCCCGAAGGCCGACGGGCCTCACGAGGCGTCGCAGAAACCGCCAGGACCAGCGCTGGCGTCGCGTGTTGACGGTTTGGGATGAGATCGATTGGCGTCATCACGTGGCACCCGGTCGCTAGCGTTGTGGCGGTGAAGTGGTCTGTGTCACCCCGCCACCGCCAGAGCAAGTCCGTAGGGCGGCGGACATCGGTCGGGTCACTAGAAGATCGCGTAGATGAACGGCGCCAGCGCCTGAACGCTGGTGGCGACAACCAGGATCAGGCCGAACAGGCACAGGAACACCGCGAGCGGGATCAGCCAACGCTTGCCGGAATCGCTTCGCCACAGGCCGCGTGCGTAGTCAGCGCTCGCGCCGGCAGCCGAGGAGAGCACGATCAGGCGACGCCGGACTCCGCTACGCTTCCTGACGACCATGGCGTGTCCTTTCGCGACGCAGCCGGCGTCGCATGCTTGCTGACGATTGCCGGAGCAGCGACCAGCAGGTCGAGCCCGCAGCGCCTGAACGTCGAGTAGCCCTCTCGCGCGGTGTTCACAATCGGCTCGCCCGAGACGTTGAACGACGTGTTCAGCAGTACCGGGATACCGGTGCGCCGTCCATACGCCGCGAGCAGTGCGTGGAGGCGCGGAGCCATGCTGCGCTCGAGCGTCTGCACGCGCGCCGAGCCATCGACGTGCGTCACCGCCGCGAGGTGCGGTCGCCATGCCGCCCGGACCGGAAAGACACCGGACATGAACCGGGCGAGTCGCGCGCCGCCGGATGGCAGCTCGAAATAGCGATCGGCGTCCTCCACGGGCACCACCGGTGCAAAGGGACGGAAGTCCTCGCGATCCTTGATGTCGCGGTTGATCCGATCACGCATTGCGGCCGCATGCGGGGCGGCCAGGATGCTGCGGTCACCGAGGGCCCGCGGGCCGAATTCGGACCGTCCGTCCATCCAGCCGACGATGCGGCCGGCGGCGAGCTCGTCGGCGACGCGTTCGATCAAGAGGCTGTCGTCAAGTTCGTCGATGACCTGCCCGTCTTCCCGGGCCACACGCGACAGATCGGCGGCGCTGACCGAAGGCCCCCAGAACGGATGGTCCGGCACGTCGCGATCCGGATTGCCGAAGTAAATCCGATCGGCGTAGAGCGCTGCCCCGAGCGCGCAGCCGGCATCGCCAGGCGCGGGTGGCACGAACAGGCGTTCGAATCCGGACTCGGCGAGCACGCGGGCGTTGGCGACGCCGTTCAGGGCGACACCGCCGCCAAAACAGAGATCGGGCAGACCGGTCTCGCGGTGCAGCGCCCGCGTGAGATCGACCAGGGTATCTTCGAGCACACGCTGCACGCTCGCCGCGCAATCGGCGTAGCGCCGGCCGTCGCTGGTGTCGAGATCGATCGGGATCGAACGGACTGCGTGGCGGCCCGAACAGATCGATGAATCGGGACGAATAGGAGCGGCGCGCGGTCGTGTGGTACTCGAAGTACTCGGGGACCAGCGCGAAGGCGCCGTCGGACGTGCGGCGAATCAGTCGCTGCACCTGCGCGGTCATCGTCGGCTGCCCGTAGGCGGCGAGGCCCATCACCTTGTATTCGTCTTCGTTGACCGAGAAGCCCAGGAACGCCGTGAACGTCGAGTAGAGCAGGCCGAGCGAATGCGGGTATCGGATCTCGCGCTGCAGCGCGATTTCGGTTCGTCCGTCCGGATGCCGGTCGCCGCGACCAGCCGTCAGCGTGGCCCACTCGCCGACGCCGTCGGCCGTGAGAATGGCCGCGCGACGCGTCGGCGCCGTCAGGAACGCAGCCGCGGCGTGGGAGAGGTGATGGTCGGTGAACAGGATCTTCGCCCGCGGAACGTCGAGATGTGAGGCGATGATGCCGCGCACCCACACTTTCTCCGCCAGGGAGTTGCGCATCGCGTGCGGGAACGATCGCCACGACTGCGGGAATGCGCGAAGGGCGCAGGTGAGGATGCGATCGAACTTGAGCATGCTGCGTTCGTAGAACACGACGGCATCGAGATGCGGCCGGCTCCAGACGCGCTTCCTCCAGGCACCAGTCGATCGCGGCGATCGGAAACCCGGAGTCGTGCTTCTGTCGTGAGAGCCGCTCCTCCTGGACGGCACACACGGGAAGGCCGTCGACGAGGAGCGCAGCGGCCGAATCGTGGTAATGAGCGGAGATGCCGAGGATGTTCATCAGTACGGACTCGTTGGCGGTGTGGGTCGCCGCGTGGGTGCCCAGCCCTCGGGTTCGCGCCGGGCGGAGCGACGCGCCATCAGCGCGAACGCCGGCACGACGAGGAAGTACTGGAGAAGCAGGAGCATGCTGCCGATTGCGGAGGCCAACGCTCCTGCCACGCGCAGATAGCGCTTCCAGAGCCGGCTTGCCCGCGCCATCCAGATCTGCCGGCGATACGAGTGCGGGGACACGCGCGCCAGCTGCGTATAGGTGTAGTTCATGTGAAACACCTCGTCGCGCAGGATCTGCTCGAAGATAGCCCGCGTCTCGGGGTCGTCATCGACGATCTCGCGGTAGATCGTGAACCGGCCGGCGGCGGCTTTTTCGGCGACATGGAGAAAGGCGAGGAGGCGTTCGTCGGCCTCGTTGGTGATGGCCAGGTCTTCGAGACCGTGGCCGCCTGGCAATGGGGTGGATGCCCGCTTTCCCGCAGCTGTTCGCTGTGCGCGAAAGAGTGCGGCACCGCGCTCACGAAAGAGAACGCCGTGATGCAGTTCGTCGATGGCGTGCTCAAGGTACAGGCGCCTCAATAACGGGTCGGGCGTGACCTCCGCGGCGCGGACGATGTCTCGTCCACCGCCTGTTTCGACGTCGGCGAACGCGAGCAGCTTCCGCACCTCGGCGTTCCCGATCGCTCCAGATCCAGCGGTGTACCGGGCGCAAGATCCGGTCGAGCGGCGCCGCGTGACCTTCCGGCACGCGCGACTCTTAGCACGTTGTGTTCCGGGTCGACTCTTGCAGCCCCGCGCGCGAGACATGCGCGAACCGCTCATTCTCGCCAGTAATCGCGCGCCACTCGCCAGCGCATCCGCGCCGGCGCTTTCAGAGTCCGAAAGAAGTACGCCGGCGCGTAAGTTTCGGATACTCGCATTCGCTGTCGAGCTGGCGATTGCCGTGAGCGGCGTGTTCTTGATCGTGCTGGGCGTGGGCGCCAATCGCCAATGGCTGGATCGTCACGTGTTGCCCTCGTTCCTTCTCTCGCGCGACCTGCTCGTGGCGATCGAGACGACGCTGCGGGTGGGCCTGGCGGTGGTGGGCGCCTCGCTGGTCGCGTTCGTCCGACCGCTCGCCGGGCGCGCGCTGCGGGACACTCCCGCGCTTGCTGTGAGCAGCGCCGCCGCCATCGTGCTGGCAATCGTCGCGAGCGAGCCGCTGCTGCGCCGGCTCGAGTTTCGACCGGTCGGATGGCTGTCGGCCGACGACGAGCCGCGGCGCCAGACGGATGCGCGGCTTGGCTGGACGCTGGTGCCATCCAGGGTCGGGCACGCGTCGGTTGGCGGCCGCATGGTTGAGTACATCACGGACGCGAATGGGTATCGTGTCGGCGCTCAAGGAGTGTCAGTTGATCGCTCGCAGCCCACGATGCTGTTCGTGGGCGAATCGGTGATGTTCGGCGAAGGCTTGATGTGGGAAGAAAGCATTCCGGCGCAGACCGGAGCCCTCACCGGTGTGCAGAGCGCGAATCTCGCCGTCCACGGGTTCGGCAACGATCAGGCACTCCTCCGTCTACGGACCGAACTGCCACACTTCGCGCAACCCCTCGCCGTCGTCACGCTGTTCATGCCGGCGCTGTTCGGCCGGAATCTCGATCATGAACGTCCCGCATCTCGGCGCCGGCCTCGTCTGGCAGCCGGCCGCTCCAAGCTGGCGCATTCAATCGCTGCTGCGGCTGATGGTGCCGTATCACCGCAGCGCGACCATCGAGCAGGGCATTGCGCTGACACGCGAGATCTTCGCTGCGACCACGGCACTGGCGCGGAAGCGCGGCGCCTGGGCCCTGGTCGTCGTGCCGCAGTTCGGGCCCGAATCGGCGCCGGAAGGCGAACTGCGGCGTCGAGTGCTCACCGGCCTCGACGCGCCGTCGCTGGTGATAGAAATCGATCCGTCGTGGAGGCTGCCGTGGGATCGTCATCCTGATGCGCGCGCGGCACACGCGATCGCGGTGGCGATCGCCGATCGGTTGCGGCGGGTAGCTGGTGGCCGGTAGCGAGTAGCCGGCCGGTAGCCTGTAGTCTGTAGCCGGTAGCCGGTGGCCGGTGCCGGTGGCCGTGCCAGTAGCCGGTGGCCCGCTACGAGCTACCGGCTGGCTACCAGCTACCGGCTACCAGCTACCAGCTACCAGCTATTCAAGGAGCCCCGAATGAGCAAAGAACCATCGGTCGCCCAGACAGTTGATGGGCGACTTCGCACCGAAACTGCTGGAACTCACCGACAACGTGCTCTTCGGCGACGTCTGGGAACGGCCGCAGTTGTCGAAGCGCGATCGCAGCCTCATCACCGTCAGCGCGCTGATCGCGCTGAACCGCCCGGACCAGCTCCGGCGTCACCTCCAGCGGGCGCGTGACAACGGGCTCACGAAAGACGAGATCGTCGAGACGATCACGCACCTGGCGTTCTATGCAGGGTGGCCGAACGCGATGACCGCCGTGCTGATTGCCAAGGAACTGTTCGAGTAGTTACGCCGGCTGCGCCTCCCGCCGGTACGTTCGATCCAGCGGATCGCACTCGTCAAGCATCGACAGCAGCAGACGGCGGACGCTGCGGTGATCGTCGATCCGGAAGCGGGCGCCATCGGCACTGCATCCCACCCGTACGGTGATGGCATCGGGCGGCAGGGCGCGAAACAGTTCTTCGTCCGTGCGATCGTCGCCGATCGCCACCAGGGCGACGCCGGGATCGGTCTCGGCGTGAATCCGCTGCGCGACCAGCCCTTTGCCGACGCCGCGCATCCGCACCTCGATCACCTTCTTGCCTTCCAGCACCTCGAGCGGCTGGTTGCTGAGCAGGTCTCCGAGCAGGAGCCGGAGTTCGTGTGCCTGGCGCATGCCGAAGTCGCGCGCCGACGACCGGTAGTGCCAGGCCATCGACGCGGTCTTCGTCTCGACGTGGGCGCCTGGCGTACTCGCGGCGAACTGGTCCAGAATCGGCTTCACGCGTGCCATCCACCCCGAATCGAGCGGCATCGCCGGTTCCCACCGCAGGGAGCCGACGGCTCGACGCCAGAAGCCATGCTCCGCCCATAGCGCCACCGGCACGGTGCCGAACCACCGTTCCAGCTGGCCGCGCGAACGCCCGCTGACGATGTCGACGTCGATGCCGGGTTCGGAGGCGAGCCGGTGCAGCAGCCGGACGAGCTCGACGATCGGGCGCCGCCAGTTCCGGAGCTCTGGCAATCGGGACCAGCGTGCCGTCGTAGTCCAGCAGCAGGCGCATTCGCGACTGCCGTGCCTCCGCGAGCACCGTTGCCAGCGTCCGTGCCGGCGGAAGCACCACGCTGGCCACATGGGGACGCAGCGCGTGCAGCCGCCCGAGGAACCCATCGGCCCAGGCGAAGACGTCGTGACCGCACACGCTGCGGCGCAGCATGCGCATCCGCGCCCGCTGTTCGTCCGCCGTCATCGACAGTCCGCGCTGGATGCTGTCGGCCACCGCGTGTACGTCGTAGGGATTGACCGTCATCGCGCCCTGCAGTTCCGTCGCGGCGCCGGCGAACTCGCTGAGGATCAGCACGCCATCCTCGTCGGTCCGGGACGCGACGAACTCCTTAGCCACGAGGTTCATGCCGTCGCGCAGCGGCGTCACCAGCATCACGTCGGCCGCGCAGTAGAGGGCGACGAGATCCTCCTGCGTCACCGAGTGATGCACGTAGTGGAAGGGCAGCGACTGGACGGTGCCGTATGCGCCGTTCATCCGGCCGACGGTCTCGTCCACCTCGCGCCGGTAGCGCTGGTACGAATCGACCTCGCCACGCGAGGGCACCGCCACCTGGATGTAGCGGATGTGATCGCGCAGCGCCGGCTCGCGTTCGAACAGTTGCGCGAACGCTTCGAGACGGCGCGGGATGCCCTTCGTGTAGTCCAGCCGATCGACGCCGAGCACGATCCGACGGCCGCCCATTTCCTGACGGAGCGCGTCGACGCGGGCGCGAACGCGCGGTTCGTCCGCGATCGCCCCGAAGCCCGCCGCGTCCACGCCCATCGGAAACGCGCCAACCGTCACCTCACGGTCGCCGACGCGTACGCGGTCCACGTCCGGCTCGACCCCGTCGACGTGCAGCAGCGACGTCATGAAATGCCGGAGGTACCCGAACGTGTGAAAGCCAATCAGATCGGCGCCGAGCAGCCCGTGCAGGATCTCGCGGCGCCACGGCAGCACGCGGAAGACCTCTGACGCGGGAAACGGGATGTGCAGGAAGAATCCGATGCGCGCGTGCGGCAGCCGCTGGCGAAGCATGCCGGGCAGCAGCATCAAATGATAGTCGTGTACCCAGACGGTGTCGCCGGGCCGGTATTCGTGCGCGACGTGTTCGGCGAACGCTTCGTTGACCTCGTGGTAGTGATTCCAGCCGACGGGGTCCACCGGCACCCGGTCGACGGAGTAGTGGAACACCGGCCACAGGACCGCGTTGGCGAACCCGTGGTAGTAGCCGTCGATCTGCGTCGGTGACAGGTGCACCGGCACCATGCCCCCAGACGCCAAGTGCGCGTCAACCTCGGCCCGCTGGTCCGCCGTCGCGCACGCGCCCGGCCAGCCGAACCAGATGCCGCGCGACCGCCGATGGAACGGACCGAGGCCGCTCGCCAGTCCGCCGCTGCTTGGAACGGTGTCGATGCCGGCCCCATTCACGCGGACCGTCACCGGAAGCCGGTTGGCAGCGATCAGCAGCCGCGAATCGGTCATCGGAACACCGATTTCGTCTGCCTCGCGCAGCTCGGTGTACACCTCGGGAATGTTGTGGCTCTTCAGGACGCAGACGCGGATGTCATGCGGGGCCGACGCGGGTTCACACTGGTGCGATGGGACGCTGCCATTGATCTCCCGGCACGAGACGTAAGCGTGCAGGATCGGGTGCGGGGCGCCCTTGGGCTGGTGCCAGTGCACGTCATGAAGATCGGCAAGCCGCGCATTCGCCGACCGCCAGTCGTTCCATTCACCGTTCACCGAGATTGCGGAGTCGTTGTACGAATTCATCAGGTCCCCTTTCATCGCGTCGGACCTCAGTAGACCGCATGAAAGGGTCGCCGCCTATCCGGACGAGGGGGGAGCTGACGTGGTTCTATCCGGGGCGGATTCGCAGGAGCAACGGACGGTTTCGAGGACTGGTCCCCCGTTCGCCGGAGCCGCCGGCTGAGCTGACGCCAGGAGCCAGGCGTCCGACAGGACAGCAGCGCTTGAGACAGCGCGCCAACCGCCAGTTTTAGACGATAAGCCCCTTGCGGACGGCGTAGAGGACGATCTCAGCGGTATTGTGCAGGTTGAGCTTCTGCATCAGGTTGGCGCGATGGGTCTCCACCGTCGAAACACCGACGTCCAGCAGCGTCGCCACCTCCTTGTTCGATCGCCCTTCGGCAAGCAGGTGGAGGATTTCCTTTTCCCGATCCGTCAACAGGTGATACGAATCGCTGAGGCCCCGCTTCTGCAATGCCCGCACGTAGTCCTCGACCAGCATCGCCGCGACCGCTGGGCTGAAGAAGGGCTTGCCGCGCGTCACCGCGTGCACCGCCGGCAGCAGGTCTTCGTCGGTCGCCTCCTTCAGCAGATAGGCACGCGCGCCGGCGGCGAGCGCCCGCATGACATACGACTCGTCCGAGTGCATGCTGAGGACGATCACGGCTGGCGGCGGATCGAGCTTCTGCGCCCGCGCCGCCACTTCGATCCCACTCAGCTTCGGCATCCCGATGTCGACGATCAGCAGATCGGGGCGGCATTCGTCGGACAGCCTCGTGGCATCGAGTCCGTCGGCCGCTTCTCCCACCACCGTGTGACCCGCATCTTCCAGGATGCTTCGCAGACCGCGCCGCACGATCCCATGATCGTCAGCCAGCAACACGCGCAACGCGTTCCTCCGTCTCCGCCGCCGCCGCGGGCAGCGGCATGTTCAGGACGAGAATCGTGCCCCGTCCAGGCGCGCTGTCGATCGTCAGCGTGCCGCCGATCTCCCTGACGCGCTCGCCAATCCCGCGCAGGCCCAACCCGTCTCTCCGTTCCTGCGGCTCGAACCCGACGCCATCGTCCATCACGCAGATGTCGAGCGACCGGTGACCGGCGGAGAGGCTCACCGCGATGGTGCGCGCCTGCGCGTGCCGCACGCTGTTGGTCAGCGCTTCCTGGACGACACGATAGACGCACGTCTGGTAACGCTCGGGCAGCCGATCGATGTCGCCGTCGATCGTCAGCTCCACTTCGACGCCCGAACGGCGCGAGATGTCGCGGACGTGCCACTCCAGCGCGGCGCGGAGGCCCAGGTCGTCGAGCATGCTGGGCCGCAACCCGAGCGCCAGGTCGCGCACGGTATGAAACATCTTGTCGACGAGCTGCTTTGCCTCCGTGATCGCGCCGGCGACGCGTGTATCGAGCGGCGGTCGGCTGCGTTCGATGCGACCCAGCTCCATTCGCAACGCGGTCAGCACCTGCCCGACGTGATCGTGGAGCTCGCGCGAGAGGTGGCGTCGCTCGTCCTCCTGCGTTTCAACCAGCCGCTGGGAGAGCTGACGCATCTCTGTTTCGGCGCGCTCCGCGAGCTGGCGCTGCTCGACGGACCGGCGCTCCAGGATCCGCAGCTGGAAGACCACCGTCAGGGCGACGGCGATGCCGAGGACCAGGCATTGCCACATCAGCCGGTACAGGTCGCTCCGGAACGCGGCCTGCCGCCGCGTCACTTCCGCCCGCTGCTCGGCGAGGTTGGCGTTGTTGAGCTGTTCGATCTCCTCGGCAATAGCATTGACCGCGTCGCGCCGCGGCACGACTTCACGTCGCAGGAAACTCGCGCCGCTCAGCATCTTCTCACCGACCGTCCAGTCGAAGAGCGGATCGAACGTCTGCCAGTAATCCTCGAGCCGATCCTGGAGGCTGCTGATCTGGTCGCGGTGCGGCGTCGCGAGCGCGCGCAGTTCGGCCACGGTCGCCATGTTGCCGTCGCGAAACTCGGCAAGTCGCTGCCGGTACTCGGGTGCATGCTCGCGCGAGATGTCGAGCAGGTAGTCACGGACGAAAACGCCGGACAGGTTGACGTCGGAGCGCAGGCGACGCAACTTCGCGTCAACCTCGTGGTGATGCGAATTCAGCTGGTCGAGCTGCGTGTAGATGTCCTGTGCTTTCCGCGATGTAGTGAGCAGGGCGACCACGGTGAGAACCAGCAGGCTGCCGAGGCCCACGGCCGCGACCGGCCACGTGCTGAAGCGCATGGTTACCTCCAGGAGTGGTTCACGCTCCTAGCGTACTGCCTGAGCCGGTCAGGTAACATCCCGTAAAAACCGGAGGCCCAGCCCGGCTGTCACGTTTTGCTCCGCTCCGTCGTCTTCAGAGCAGCGGACGCGATCCTGTGCGAGCGTCCCGGGAGCTCATCATGAGAGTGTTCGTCGCGGGTGCTTCAGGAACCATCGGTATTCCACTCGTCCAGGGGCTGGTCGCCCGCGGGCATGACGTGATCGCCATGACGCGGTCCGCCGGGATGGCCAATGACCTGCACGCCCTCGGCGCGTCCGTGGCTGTCGCGGACGCGTTGGATCGGCCGGCGCTTGTTCGGGTGGTGACCGAGGCGCGGCCGACGCATGTGATCCACCAGTTGACGGCGCTGCCCAAGGCGGGGGTCACGCGGCCGAGCGATCTCGGGCCGACCAATCGCCTCAGGATCGAGGGGACGCGCAATCTGCTCGAGGCCGCGATTCAGGCCGGCGCCGCCCGGTTCATCGTCGGCTCCTTCGCGATGCTGTCGCCGCGCGACGCCGCTACGGGAAGTCCACAAGCTGCGAACTCCGGAAAACCGGAAACCGCGGTAACGGATGCGGCCGCGAGTGCGGTCCGATCGATGGAGTTGCAGGTGCTCGAGGCCAGCCGCAACGGTGCGATCGAGGGCGTGATCCTCCGGTACGGCCTGTTCTATGGCCCGGACGTGCCGTCCACGCGCAACACCATCGAGATGGTCAGGCGTCATCGCCTTCCAGTTGTCCGACACGACGCCGGACAGCTGCCGGTGATCAACGTGCAGGACGCGGCGGAGGCCACGGTGCTGGCGCTCGACCGGGCCCCGGCGGGCGCCGTCTACGACATCGTCGACGATCGCCCGGTGAGCTTCAGTGAGATCGTCGAGACGATTGCCGAGTTCACGGGATCAGCAGCTCCATGGAGAGTGCCGGCATGGATTCCACGTCTACTCTCACCCTACATGGCGCGGTTGATCTCGCTCCGGATGCCCCTGTCGAACGCGAGGGCGAAGGCGGAGTTGGGCTGGCGCCCGCGTTATCCGACGATCCGCGAAGGACTGGCGCCGTTGGCGCGCGACTAGTCGCACATGGTGCCGGACGGTCGAAATGAACGGACCTGCAGGGCGCGGCTCTCGAGCGGTCCTGTCGCGACGACGCGATGCCCGACGTACTTCCGTAGCGCAACCGCATCCGAATACGCGACGAGTTCCACTGCTGCCGGCCGCTTCTTCAGGAACCCCGATCGCCATCCACGTGCTTTCGGCGCGTCCGCGCCGTCGGTTTCGGTCAGCCGGAAACGTTCACCATCGGTTTCGAGGCAACCGGTGATTGTGACCACGGCCTGCGCATCTGGTGAACGAGCGGGCTCGAGTGCGATGGACGCCGCATTGGTCTCGGCGGTAACCGGCTTTGCTATCGACGCTTCCGAAACTGCCGCGACAGGTGGCTGAGCGACGGACGGAATCACCGCGCTCACGGGCGCGCTCCCGGCCGGCGTGGTCACGCGCGCGTCGCGAATGACCTTCGGCTTTTCCGTGACGACGGTCTGGGTGCGAACGGGCGCGCCAGCCGCAGCTGATGGGGCGATTGGTTCGGTGTTTTGCGATTCGCGCCCGACCTGGCGAGGAGCAGGCAGTTGCGATTCGAGAGAGCTCGCCTCGACAGCGGGTGCCGCGCCCGCCGCAGACAGCGCCACCGACGACCGCGCCGACGGGTCCCGCGTGAGAGCGAGTGCGGTGACGATGGCCACGGCGATGACAGCAGCGGCGACCATCTTTACCGCATTCTGATGCCCCGCTCGCGACCTTCCGTGTGCAAGCGGCCGGGAGACGAGCTGGTCGTTCACCATCGGCCCGGTCTGAACGGTGGCGGCACTCGTGGCAGCCAACGGGTCGCGCCCGCCAAGAGTCTCAGCGTTGTGAGGTGCCGACGTCGATGCGTTGGCCTGGTCGGCCTCACTGGTAGCAACGCCAGGGTGCTGCCAGACGGCATCGGTTGGCCACGCAGGTGATGAATCGGAGGCTGATACCACCGGCCCCGGTGACTGCGGCAGGATCACTGCCGGTGCGACGATCGCTGGTGCTGGAGCGGTGACGACATGTATCGTTGCTGCGCGTGAAGCAGCAGGCCTTCGCCTGCGCGACTTCAGCCTCCGGGCCCGCGACCCGGGTTCTGCGTGACTGGCTGCGCTTTCGGCGTGGCTTCCATTGCGCTTGCCTCGCGACCGCTTCCCCTCACGTTCCGCCGGACCGCGGCCACTTGATGTCTTCGCCGCTTCATCGACATTCGCGGTCACTTCAAGGGTCCACCGCACGCCGCGACCGGTGCGCGCCGCCGGGACTTTCATTGCCTTCTTTGGCACAGTCGAATCTCCGATCGTGGTCGGCGCCGGGGCAATTGACGTACCGGCGTCTTTCTGAGGCGATTCGACTGAGAGAAGAACCAAGCGGTTACAAAACGGTGGCGCGCCACCCAAAAGAGGCGTTCGCGCTGAAGCGGTCCGATGCGCGACTGCTCACCGCGGCGCCCAGCGCAGTTGCGCCAGCGTGCGCCGATCCGCCCGCTCGCGGGTCATCGACGCGTACGGCGGGGCTTTAGCCCCGACAGGCGATCGGGGCATAGCGCGTTGGGATTGGCCGCCTCACTCTTCGTGTGCGCCCGACCCACGTACAGTGCGGGTCACCCGGCTCCTGGATGGCGTCAGCGACGGCTGGAGGGCGCAGGCCGGGCCGTCCAGGTGATCGGTTTCCCGTCGACGATCGCGTTGACGCGCATCCGATCGTCTTCGACGCGCCCCTGGTAACTCACGCCCCCGGCGGTGAACGAGATCTCCTCGCCCTGCAAACGTCCATTTTCGACGGCGTCGCGTCCCAGGGTTCCGGAAAAGAGCTGGAACTTCTGCGTCAGCGTCAGGTCGCCTTTCGGCGTCAGCCAGACGCCGCCGACGCGAGCGGGTACGACCCAGAGCATCGCCTTGCACCAGCGTTCACACGGTTCGTCGAGCGTGATCGTCTGATCCGGTTCCCAGTCGCCGATCGCGAACGTGTTGGCGACGATACGCGTGCCCGGCTTCATGGCGAGAAAGGTGGGGCGCAGCCGGAGATTCATCGACGGGAGGAGGAAGGTGGTGACGACCGTCGCGTCCGAGAAGTCGGTCTTGAAAATGTCGCCGCGGATGAATCGGGTGCGGTCGCTGACGCCGGCCTCGGTTGCGCGTTGTTTGGACAGTTCGACGAGGCCACGCTCGTACTCGATTCCCTTGGCTTTGGCCCCGCGTTTCGCGGCCGCAATTACCAGCACGCCATCACCCGATCCGAGATCGACGAAGCGGTCCTCGCGAGTGACCTGCGCCAGATCCAGCATCTTCTCGACCAGCGCTGGCGGAGTGGGGACCCATTGAACGTCCTTGCCCGGCTGATTGAGTTGGGGCGCTGGTGGCGGCGCTTTCTGGGCAGCTGCCGGGATGGTGAATAGCCCTGAGGTGAGGGCGAGCAGGGCGAGGGTTGTCAGCCCGGTGAGACCGGCCGGCCGGATACGGCCGCCACGAAAAGAGTCAGGCAGTCGGACCATGGGACTGAAAATTATGATACCGGGACAGGCTGGGCGTTGCGCTCGGCGCACATTCATGTACCGGCCCGCCACGCTGCCCGCGTCGAGCCGTTAACGATGCTCCGCGATGAGTAGCCGGTCGCTCAGTGGCCCCACGAGAAGGACAGCCCCAGCAGGTCCACCGACGGATTGGCGCTCATTGATCCATGGCTGATCAGATAAGCCTTGGCTACGTTGAAGTACGCCATCCCCTCCTTGCCCTGGGGAAACTGGAACCGGAACATCTTGATGCTGACGCCAAGCGTCGCGGCCGGCTGCAACTCCCGTCCGCCGACGCCGTCGGGAATCGACAGCAGCAGGAATCCCGGCGGGAGGAAAATCTGCACGCGTTTTGCGATTTCCGGAAGCGTGATGTGCATCCCGACGACGCCATAGCTGTGGCTCCGGTAATCGAGCGATGTCCACCCCGCATCGAGATGCACGTGCTTCCAGAAGGATGAGTGAGGATCCTGCTCGTTCTGTTTCTGTGTGATCAGCGCCTGCTGCGTCACTGGATCGGTCGTGAAGTCGCTCAGGTAGTACGAGAGGAGATTGCAGCCATCGGCCAGTTCCCCGCGTGGCGGCGAGTCGAAGGATGGCAGCAGATCGCATTTCAGTGGCAACCACCCGGGGACGTCGGGCGGCTGCCGTCGTTCACCGCTCAATCCAAAGACATTGTGCGTGACGCGGTTACGGTTGTGTTCGTACCACGTCTGGTAATTGCGGACGTCGCGCGTCCACTGCTTGAGTTCGTGTTGCTCGCTCGACGTGAGCTCGATGTCGTGATCGCTCACGATGAAGACGTCGGTGGCATCCTGCGCGTGCGCGCGTGAGGGTCCCAGCAGCGCCAGCAAGACGAGCAGTGCCTTTTTCATACCACCCCTTGGTTCGATCCCTGGTCCCGACCTGCACGTCGTTCCGCAGCACGGGCAACGCAGAGGAGGGGACGCGAACGTGTCCCTCCCGGGCGTGACGCGCTGCGACACTATCGCTAACGATGCGGGTTTGGCCGGCGATCCTCTAACTACACGAACGCGATGTCAACTCCCCGTGTCGCCGCGGCTGTCGTTAGAGAACGTTGACTGCATCCCGATGCACTGTTCTCGTGCGGCTTCACCGCCGGTTCGTCCTGGTGGGGTGATGGAAGCGAGGGTTCACCGTCGTCAAAACGCGTGGAGGAGGCTGCCGCCACGGGACGTGGACGATCAGTTTTCGCGCGCGAACTCGGCGCGCTCGATCACGAGCACGTCGACCGGAGCTCTCGTCGATTCGAGCTTGAGTCCCAGCTGCTCCTGAACGGCCGTGAAGATCGACGGTCCGTTTGGATCGACGGTCGCTGCCACGCCAGGCCCGACGACGCCGGCCGCGATCTGATTGGGCTCGGGGGTATAGGTGAGAGTAAGGTCCCACGGCCCCGTCAGCCCCGTCCGGTCGATGACCGTGCGTTGCAGCCGCGTCGACAGCAGTGGCGCTACATCGACGATGGGCGAGCCGCTCATCTGGATGCTTCCGATGCGCCCCTGGACGTCGCACATACGCGCCTCGGGCGGGATGTTGCCCGTTCGTTCTGCCTGGGACCGTACGGCGGAACAATCGACTGCCGACCGTTTCAATTGCGGCCCGAGGCGACCGTCGCTGCGCGCAAGCATGAGGGCATAGACCGGCATCTCGCGGGTCTCGCGACGGACGGCGAGCGCGAAGCGGTCGGCGAGGAGTCGCTGCAGGGCAACCAGTACCCGGCTGGATCACGGGTCGATCCAGCGGCAACCACGTCCCAGCGGTCGGTGTCGAGCCATCGCGGGCCGCCGATGATTTGGTACGGCTGGAGCGCGTAGGCAAAAACGATCAAGTCCTGCAGGGAGACGCCCTGCGCGGTGAACCGGCCGCCTGGCTGACGCCCCATGAAGCCGCCGCCAGGCTCAGTGCGACGCTTCACGGACGCGGCGTCGAAGTTTGGCGCCTGACCGAGCGCCCCGGCACCAAGACACACCACGATCATTGCGACGATGGCGGGTCGACGCAGGTCCATGCCTTGTCATTACGCTCGGCCGCGCGACCAGTTCACAAACGCGTAGAGCGGGCCTTCAGGCCCGCCGGAGTGCACTGTCACACGGACCGCGACGTGGCTACCAGAGCAGCGAGCTCTCCCAGACGCGCACCAGCAGTCGCTTGAGATCGGCAAACGTGCGGGCACCGAGTTCGGTTGTCCATTCCCGCTCGATGTCGAGAAGGATGTGGCCAATTTTGGCGTAGGCGGCCTTGCCGCGCCTGGTGAACCGCACCACACTCGACCGCCCGTCGTGCGTCGCGTCGGCGCGCACGACGTAGCCGGACGCTTCGAGGCTGCGGAGCAACTGGTTCATCGCCTGCTTGCTCATGCCGGCGCGTTCCGCCAGCGTGCCCGGGCTGACGCCGTCGGGGCCGGGAAACTGCAGCACCGCCATGTGGGGGAGGCGCAGCTCGCGGAAGCCGGCGGCGTTCAGCTCCGTGACGATCCGGCGGAGAATCGCGTTGGCCGGCACGCGCAGGAGCGCGCCAATGAGGGGCGGCGGGGTGTCGCGTAGGGTTGACATGTTCAGTAAATGTAGTTTACCATCCGCCGCTGGTAAACACAGTTTACTAATGGAGGTTTGTATGGCTGTGCCGACCGCCGCTCCTGGCGTCAATCCCGCCGATGAGATGATCGGTTTTGGACCGCTCACGGTCCGTTTCCTGCTCACCGGAGACCAGTCCACCGGCAGCATCGCGGCGTTCGAGGTCACCGTGGCCGCCGGCCAGCGCCTGCCGGCTCCGGCCCACAGCCACGATCACTACGAGGAGACCATCTACGGCCTCGCGGGAATCCTGACCTGGACCGTCGACGGGCGGCCCGTCGCCGTCGGACCGGGACAGGCGCTCTGCATCCCGCGCGGTGCGGTCCATCGGTTCGACAATCTCGGGAGTGAAGACGCGAAGGCGCTGTGCGTGATTACGCCGGCGGCGATCGGTCCACAGTATTTTCGCGAGGCGTTCGCGCTGCTCCAGTCTGCCGCCGGCGGGCCGCCGGACCGGGTCAAGATGGCCGAGATCATGCGTCGCCATGGGCTGACTCCCGCACCCGCGGCGTAGAAGCGCTGGTTATAGTCGGTCACCGAGGATGCCGGAGCATGCGATTACAGGTCCGTCCGGCAATCAGAACGCGCATCGATAGGTGCACCGCCGCTGCACTGACCCTAGCGATGCAGACGGTGAATGGATCCCGGCGTTGCGCCTCCTGATTTCGGCGTCCGAGCGGATGATTCAGGCGCTCGCCGCCTACATAAGTCGGCGCCACGCCCGGATCCACGCGTCGTCTTTACTCAGTGCGTCCCCGTCACGGCGGTGCGCCTATGGATGCGCTGCGTCGACTTACGAAGGCGCGGAGCACGCGCTCACGGCTCCGTCGCCGAAGTCAGGAGACGCGGCGCATCCATGGGTGCACCGTCGGTGCCGTGACCGTCTCACACGTTCCCGATGCAGACGGCGAGTGGATCCCGGCGTCGCGCCTCCTGATTTCGGCGTCCGAGCGGATGATTCAGGCGCTCGTCGCCTACATAAGTCGGCGCCACGCCCGGATCCACTCGCCGTCTTCAACTCAGTGCGTCCCCGTCACGGCGGTGCGCCCATGGATGCGCTGCGTCGACTTACGAAGGCGCGGAGCACGCGCTCACGGCTCCGTCGCCGAAGTCAGGAGACGCGGCGCATCCATGGGTGCACCGTCGGTGCCGTGACCGTCTCACACGTTCCCGATGCAGACGGCGAGTGGATCCCGCCATCACGCCTGATGATTTCGGCGTCCGAGCGGGTGATCACGCGCTCGTCGCCTACATAAGTCAGCGCCACGCCGGGATCCATTCGCCGTCTGCGTTCGCGGTGGACCGTCGTTGCCGTGACCGTCTCACACGTTCGTGATGCAGCCGGTGAGTGGATCCCGGCGTCGCGCCTCCTGATTTCGGCGTCCGAGCGGGTGATCACGCGCTCGTCGCCTACATAAGTCGGCGCGACGCCGGGATCCACTCGCCGTCCTCGTTCAGTGCGTCCCCGTCACGGCGGTGCGCCTATGGATGCGCTGCGTCGACTTCCGAATCTGCGTGTGCTAGCGACCAGCGATTCGGCGTCGAGGTGAAGCGCCGGACGCGGTCCGTCCCCGAGCGATTCACTGCGGGGCGCCTGGTGTCCTTATTACCCTGACCAAAGTGCAGTTGGTCGTTTTCATTAGCGCGGAGCTGCCCAGTCAGTCGAGCCAACGGCATTGTGCATTGGACGTCGGGCATCGCCGATCTGGCGCTACACTCTGGGCCGACTCACACCCGTTTGGCCCTTGGAGGGAGGCATCTGATGAGAGTGGCGTTCCGAGCGGCGATCGTTCTGACTGTGCTGATTCTCGTGCCCGCGTCCGCACGCGCGCAGGCGTCGATCGCCGGCGTGGTGAAAGATTCGTCCGGTGCCGTGCTCCCAGGCGTGACGGTGGAAGCGGCCAGCGCCGCCTTGATCGAGAAGACCCGATCGGCAGTGACCGACGCGAATGGGCAGTACCGCATCGAAGACCTCCGGCCCGGCACCTACGCCGTAACCTTCAAGCTGTCCGGATTCAGCGTCGTCGAGCGGCCGGGCATCGAACTCACCGGCGCCTTCGCCGCCAAGATCGACGCGGAACTCAGGGTCGGCACGCTGGCCGAGACGATCACCGTCAGCGGCGAAACCCCGGTCGTCGACGTCGTCAACGCGAGAAAGCAGTCGACCATCCCCAACGACGCCATCGCCGCCATCCCGACCGCCCGCCTCTATCACAGCATCGCGGCGCTGGTGCCTGGCATCACCATGACGACCCAGGATGTCGGCGGCATCGCCGGTCCGACAACCGTGACGTTCAGCTCGCGCGGCGGCCCTGGCAACGAAGGCCGACTGACCGTCGACGGCATGTCGCTTGGCGCCTCGCTGAACGGTACGGGCGTGTCCTACACGGTGGCCGACGTCGGCAACGCGGCGGAGATCGTGTTCACCACCGGCGGGCAGATGGGTGAAGCCGAAGTGGCGGGCCCGGCGATGAACCTGGTGCCCCGTCAGGGCGGCAACCGGTTGTCCGGATCGTTTTTCGCGAACGGCGCCCCGGGAGAATTCCAGCAGAACAACTCGACCGACGCGATCGCCGCCGGTTTGACCGCCCCGCAGGAGCTGCTGAAGATCTGGGACGTCAACGGCGCGATCGGCGGACCGATCAGCAAGGATCACCTGTGGTATTTCGGCGCCGTGCGTTACCAGGGCAACCGCAAGACGGCGCCAAGCTACTTCAACGCCACCGCGAACGATCCCACGCAGTGGGCCTACGTCAAGACGTCGCAGCAGGCGATCGACGACGGGACGTGGAAGAGCGTGAACGTGCGCTTCACGCTGCAGGCGACGCCCCGCAACAAGTTCAACGTTTTCTGGGACGAGCAGTCCCTGTGTACGAGCTGCAAGGGCAGCACGAACGACGCGACGATTGCGCCGGAAGCACACTACAACAATCACGCGCGGCCGCGCGTCCAGCAGGTGACGTGGGCGTCTCCGTGGACCAACAAGCTGCTGTTCGAGGCCGGATGGGGAGCCAACATCATCGACAACTACGGCACCCGGCCCAACATCGACAACTACACTCAGTTGATCCCGGTCACCGAGTTGTGCCAACAGGGATGCGCCAACAATGGCGGTATCCCGGGGCTGCGGTATCGCTCGACCGCGACCTCACCTTTCGTCGGCGCATACGAAGCCGACAGCGATGTCTGGACCTGGAGAGCGTCGGCCGCTCACGTGTCGGGCACGCGTTCGTTCAAGGTCGGCTACCTGGGAACGCAGATCGTGAATCATTTCGCCCAGGTGCAGATGAACGACGCGTGGATGTCGTATTCCTTCAACAACGGCGTGCCGTTCCAGTTCACTCAGTTCATCGGTCCGGCGATGCAGAACACCCACGTGACCGTGCACGCGATGTATGCACAGGAGCAGTGGACGTTCAACCGGCTGACGCTGCAGGGCGCGGTTCGCTGGGATCACACGTCGGGCTTGTTCCCCGAGCAGACGATTGGCCCCAATCCCTTCGTGCCGACGCAGATCGTGGTGCCAGAAACCAAGGGAACGCAGTACGACGACCTCACGCCGCGCGGTTCGATCGTGTACGACTTGTTCGGGAACGCCAGGACGGCGCTCAAGTTCAACTTCGGCAAGTATCTGGCTGCCGCCGACGGCAGTTCGATCACCGGCGGTCTGACCAACCCGCTCAACAACTACATCGGAACGAACTCCGTCGGCAGCGGCGCCCGGACGTGGACCGATGCGAATGCAAACTTCGTCGTCGATTGCTCGGTCAACGGGGGCATTCCGAATACCGCGGTCGACAACCGACCCACCGGTGGCGACTTCTGCGGCCAGGGCAACCTGAACTTCGGCAATTTCGTGACGCCGACGACCACGTACGATCCCGCGATCCTGACCGGTTGGTCCAAGCGTCCGTACGACTGGAACTTCGGGTGGCAGGTGCAGCAGCAGCTGCTGCCGCGCCTCTCGGTCGAAGTCGGCTATTACCGCCGCATCTTCGGCAACTTCGCGGTGACCGACAATCTCGAACAGAACGTCTTCGCGACCGCCGACCTGACCGCGCCGATCGATGCCCGCCTGCCGAACGGTGGCGGTTATGCGGTTGGGACCATCTACAACGTCGATCCGACGCAGTCGGGCCGGACCAACAACCTGGTGAATCTGTCCGACAACTTCGGCGTCAAGCAGAAGCAGCACTGGAACGGCGTCGAAGTGAATTTCACCGCCCGCATCCGGCAGAGCCTGACGCTCCAGGGCGGCACCAGTACCGGCCGGACCTCCAGCGACAGCTGCGAGGTGAGGGCGAAGTTCCCGGAGACGGCAGTCGCGAACCCGTACTGCAAGGTCGACAATCCGTTCCTGACTCAGGCTCGCGGCTTTGCGTCGTATGTGGTGCCGAAGATCGACGTCGCGCTCAGCACCACGTTCCAGAGCATTCCGGGCAACAACCTGTCGGCCAACTACGCCTATTCCAACGCCGCCATCGCGCCAATCCTCGGCCGGCCGCTGTCGGGCAACGCGCAGAACATCACGGTCAACCTGATTCCGCCCGGAGCGATGCAGGGCGATCGTACCAATCAGATCGACGTGCGCGCCGGGAAGGTGTTCCGGTTTGCCGGCTATCGCACGCAGTTCAGCGTGGACGTGTACAACCTGCTGAATTCGTCCCGGATCGGTACCTACCAGCAGTCGTTCATCGTTCCGGACCCGGCGCTCCTCACGCAGAAGTGGCTCGCTCCGCAGGCCATCCTGCCGGCGCGCTTCTTCAAGCTGACGGCGCAGATCGATTTCTGATAAGAGGATGCTGAAGATGGTGACCAGTTCACGCCGCCGCGCGGATCAATTGCAACGGGCCAATCACGGCCGCGAAGGCGCCAAGGCGATCTCACGCCAGGCTGCAGACTCCAGCGTCGACAACCGCGGGAGACATTCTGGCGTTGTCGTCGCCCGGCATGAGGACGTCGCTCCGTCCTTGCGTGGATCGCCGCTGCGCAGTGTGGCGCTGGGATTGTGCGTCCTCGGGTTATTCGCCACTACCGCGATGTACGCGCAATCCGAGGCCGCCTACAAGGCGCCGCGTACACCCTGGGGTGAACCCGATCTGCAGGGAACGTACTCCAATCGGACGATTACGCCGTTCGAGCGCCCGGCCAACGTCAACGGCCGTGAGTTCTTCACGCGGGAAGAGGCGGCCGCGCTCGAAAAGCGCGCGCAGGAGCAGAACGGCGATGAAGGGCGCAGCAAGGGGACACGTGGCGACGTCGAGCGCGCGTACAACGACTTCTGGTGGGATCGCGGCACCAAGGTCACGTCGTTGCGGACGTCGCTGGTCGTTGATCCACCGGATGGCCGTGTTCCACCACTGACCGAGGCAGCCAAGCTTCGTGCCGCCGACGAGGCGAAGCGTCCCGCGTTCCGTGGCGCCGGCGCTACCGGCCGTGGCACTGACAGCTGGCTCGATCGCAGCACCTTCGAGCGATGCATCACGCGCGGGATGCCGGCAGCCATGAGCCCGACCGCCTACAACAACAACTACCGGATCACGCAGAGTCCGGGTTACGTCGCGATCGCGATCGAGATGCTCGGGGGCACACGCGTGATCCCCACCGACGGCCGCGCCCACGTCGCCAACGCCATCCGCAACTGGATGGGCGATTCGGTCGGTCACTGGGAAGGCGACACCCTGGTCGTCGACACGCGCAACTTCACCGACAAGGTCCTCTACCGCGGCGCCGCGGAGAACCTGCACCTCGTGGAGCGCTTCACCCGCGTTGCCGCGGACCGGATCGACTACCGCGTCACGATCGACGATCCAACGACATTCACCAGGCAGTGGACCCTGGCGATTCCGTTCGTAGTCACCGGCGAAGACATGTTCGAGTACGCCTGCCACGAGGGCAACTACGGCATGGCCGGCATCCTGAGCGGCGCTCGCGAGGAAGAGCGCGCTGCCCAGAAGGGCAAATAGGGGAGGGACACTCGTGATGCGACTGCTTCGCGTTCCTGGCGCCGTCGCGGCGCTCGTTCTCTGTGCCGGCGCGCTGGTGCCGGCGCATCATTCGTTCTCTGCCGAGTTCGACGCGAACAAACCCATTCAACTGCGCGGGACGGTGGCGAAGGTGGAATGGATCAACCCGCACACCTGGATCCACATCGACGTCAAGGAGCCGGACGGCACCACGACGCGGTGGATGATCGAGGGCGGCACGCCCAACACGCTGCTGCGTCGCGGCCTCACTCGCGACTCGCTGCCAATCGGCACCGAAATCGTGGTGGATGGCTACCGCGCCAAGAACGGGACCAACCGCGCCAACGGTCGCGACGTGATGTTCCCGGACGGCCGCAAGCTGTTCATGGGCTCGTCAGGCGTCGGCGCGCCGCCCGACGCTCCATCGGGGAAGTAACAACTCCCAAGTCCCAACCACTATCGCAACCCAACTCCCAATATTTCCGTGTCGGGAGATCCGATGTTGCGACTTGGGAGGTGGCGTTGGACAAGCGTCAGTCGTTGGCAGTTGTCAGGCTGTTCGGCAGCGTTGCAGACGTCCGCAGTGGTCGGCGTCGACAGCGGCGAAGGCATAATGCTCGCCATGCGCCGCATGTCTGTCCTGCTCATGGCTCTGGCCGTCGTCGTCGCGACGACGGTGCAGGTGTCCGCGCAGTGGTTCAAGTACCCGACCCCTGGCGTACCGCGAACGGCGTCCGGAGCTGTGGACGTCAAGGCTCCGGCGCCGCGAACAGCCGATGGCCGGCCGGACTTGTCCGGTGTCTGGCTCGCATCCAATCCACTTCCGTGTCCGCCGCTGCTGCGTGATGGTGACGATTGCCAGGAAAAGACGCCACTCTCGGCCTGGGCGTATCACATCGACGCCGGTCTTCCGGGCGGACTGCCCTACCAGCCGTGGGCGGCGGCGATCGTCAAGCAGCGCGGCGACGACAACTCGCAGGACGATCCGCACGTGAAGTGCCTGCCGTCGAACCCGCCGCGCGCGTACACGCTGCCGCATTACCAGAAGATCGTGCAGACGCCGCGCTTCATTGTCATGCTTCACGAGTTCAACGCCAGCTACCGGCAGATCTTCACCGACGGCCGGCCGCTGCCAGTCGATCCGCAGCCGTCGTGGACCGGCTATTCGACCGGGCAGTGGGAGGGTGACACTCTCGTCGTGCACACCAACGGCTTGCGCGATGGCCTCTGGCTGGACGTCGCCGGCGACCCCTTGACCGACGCTGCCAAGCTGACGGAACGGATCCAGCGCCCGAACTTCGGTACGCTGAGCGTGGACTTTACGGTGGACGATCCGAAGGCGTATACGCGACCCTGGACCGTGCACATCGAACAGACGTTCATCGCGGATGAAGATCTGATCGACGAGATCTGCCTCGAGGGCGCCAGGCCGCTGCACGTCGCGCCGAAGTAGATGGGGTCGGTGGCGCGAGAGGCCGCGCGCAGCCAGCCGACCATAGTCGCCCGCGGCGATGCCTTCATCTGCCGCTCCGGCCACTTCGCTGAGCGCTGCGTTGTTTACCTTCGGGCATATGCTTTGCTCAGGCCGTGACGAAAACGCCCGTCACTGCGCGACCAGGTGACGACGCTGAAATCCGGCTTCCACACTGAGGAGTGTCGTCATGACCCTGGAACGCATCACGTGCACCGGCGTCTGCATCGTCATCGCGTCAGTCGGCGCCGCCGGCCAGCAGCGCACCGAAGGCACGGCACCACAGCCGGGTACAAGCATTACAGAACGGATAAACGCGGCGAAGGACATCAAACCCTGGCGTGTGGTGCAGACACGCACCGAAGCCAACGGCCGTGAGCGTGTCGTCGAGACCCTCGAGACGCCGAACCTTGATGGTCGAATGGCGCCGATTCAGGAGATCGTGACGGAGACGCAGCGTTCGTCGCCGACGACCACATTGACGGGTCGCGAGGTCTTCGGATTCGCCGGGGACGGAAGGCGCGCGCTCCTGGAGACGACTGCATCGCAACAGGATCGCCAGCCGAACGGAGAGGCCGTTGCCGTGCGCACCACCTGGGTTCCTGACGTCAATGGCCGCGTCGCCTTGGCATCGCAGCAGATCGAACGCACGCGGCCAGTCGGGTCGAACGGCGGCGAAACGTCCACGACGGTTCTTGTGCCGCACGACAACGTTGCCCTCAGAGAGATCGAGCGTACCGACTCCGCCGAACGACGCACCAGTCCCACGGTGGTTCGTTACGACAGCACGCACCAGCTTCGCGACATCAACGGTCGTTGGCAACCGGCAGAGACACGAGCGGGAGAGGTGCGGGACATCTCTCCGTCTGAGCAGGTCGAGGACGAGACGGTTCAACGCGCCGACGTGAATGGCAAGTTGACGGTGACCGAACGGATTGTCACCCGCCGCTCCATGACAAACGGACGCGAAGACGTGCTGATTGAGACATATGCTCCGAACGCGGACGGCCGCTTTCGCGGCAGCGATCTCGCGTTGAGCCAGCGAGTGCACCGGACGACGGCGACCGCGGCTGATGGCGGCAGCTCGTTGACGGAAGAAGTCGAGGGCAGAAGCCTGGTGTCACCGGCCGAGCCGTTGCGCGTTGTTCGCCGTACCGAGTCGACGACACGCCCATCCGGAACGAACTCGCTCGTGACCGAGCGCCGGGTATTCGAGCGCGACCCGAACGGCCGCCTGCAACTCGTCGCGACCGAGACGGAACAGCGTCCGAAGAATTAGAGCGATTTACACGTCCATGTAGACCGTGGGGCGAGCCTTGCCGAGGCTCGCCTCGCGGACCTGACAAGAGCGTCCTGCGCGAGTATAGTGTCGCGATCCTTTACCGGGACCCGAAGCAGTTCCCGCCCCGGTCGGCAGCTTCCCCGGCTTTGTCAGAGTTCTATTTCCGGAGCCAGATATGCCGAATTACACCCTCACCGTGAACGGCAAACGACAGACCGTTCAGGACATTCCCGCAGACATGCCCCTGCTGTGGGTGCTGCGCGACGTGCTGGACCTCAAAGGGACCAAGTTTGGCTGCGGCGCCGCGTTCTGCGGCGCCTGCACGGTTCATGTCGGCGAGCGCGCGGTGCGCGCGTGCCAGACACCCGTCTCCACCGTTACCCAACCGGTGACGACGATCGAGGGACTGTCCACCGACGGTTCGCATCCGTTGCAGGTCGCCTGGCGCGACATCGACGTCGCGCAGTGCGGCTACTGCCAGGCGGGCCAGTTGATGTCGGCGGCGGCGTTGCTCAAGACGACGCCGAAGCCGACGGACGCGCAGATTTCGACCGCGATGAGCGGCAACGTCTGTCGCTGCGGCACCTACACGCGCATCCGCGAGGCCATTCACACGGCTGCGGGAGTCAGGAGCTAGACCATGACGAAGACGAAGAAGACGTTCGACGTGGATCGGCGTTCCTTCCTGCAGGTCACGGCGCTGGCCGGGGGCGGCCTGATGATCGGCTTGACTGTGCCCGACCTGCTGGCGCAGCGCGGCGGCGGTCCGCCGACGCCGGCGCCGCTGCCGAGTAATTTCATCACCATCAACCCTGACAACACGTTCACGATCGTGGCGCAGAACCCGGAAACCGGTCAGGGCATCAAGACCGCGCTGCCGATGCTGATCGCCGAAGAGCTCGATGTCGACTGGAAGCAGGTCACGATCAAGCAGGCCGACTACGACAGCACGAAGTACACGGCACAGACCGAGGGCGGCAGCCGCGCCATCCCGACGCACTACGCGCGCATGCGTCAGGTCGGTGCCGGCGGCCGGGCGCTGATGCTTGCCGCCGCCGCGCAGCAGTGGAATGTACCGATCGCGGAACTGACCACCGGGTCGGGGACGGTCATGCATGCCGCCTCGAAGCGCACCGCCACCTACGCCTCGCTGACCGGCCGCGCCGCATCGCTCACGCCGCCGGCGCCGGCCGATTTGAAGCTGAAGGATCCGAAGGACTTCAAGATCGTCGGCAAGCCGCTGCCCGGCGTCGACAACATGGCGATCACCACCGGCAAGCCCGCCTTCAGCATCGACGTGGCGTTCCCCGGGATGTTGTCGGCGGTGTTCGAGAAGTGCCCGGTGTTCGGCGGCACGGCCGTCAGCGCGAATCTCGACGAGATCAAGAAGCTGCCCGGCGTGCGCCATGCGTTCATCGTGCCGGCGCCGGCGCCGGCAGCGGGCCGCGGCGGTGGTCCGGGCGGCCCGGCGGGCCCGGCATCCGGCGTCGCGATCGTCGCCGACAGCTGGTGGCTGGCGCAGAGCGCGCGCCGGAACCTGAAGGTGACCTGGAACGAGGGCGCGGTCGCGTCGCAGAGCAGCGCCGGATATGCGGCGCAGGCGCAACAGCTCGCGGCTTCAAAGGCGGGCTCCGTGCCGGCTGGTGGTACGGGTCAGGTGGCCAACATCGGCGATGTGGACGCCGCGTTCAGCAGCGCCGCCAAGGTGATCGAAGCGCAGTACGCGATCCCGCTGCTGTCGCATGCGCCGCTCGAGCCGCAGAACTCCACTGCGCACTTCAAGGACGGGAAGCTCGAGATCTGGTCACCGAGCCAGATCCCGAATCCCGGTCAGGTCGCGGCGTCCGCGGGTATCCAGAACAGCGACGTGACCATGCATCTCGTCCGCGCCGGCGGCGGTTTCGGCCGTCGCCTGACCAGCGACTACGACATCGAGGTCGCCAAGATTGCGCGGATGGTGTCGGAGGAGCGCGCCGCCGCGGGGATGCCGACGGTGCCGGTCAAACTGTTGTGGACGCGCGAAGACGACATGCACCACGACCAGTACCGCCCGGGCGGGTTCCACTACTTCAAGGCCGGCCTCGACGCGTCGGGCAAACTGGTCGCGTTCCGCGACTACGTGGCCAGCACCGCGTCGGTGATTCCCGCCAACGAATTTCCGCGCGGGTTCGTCGCCAACTTCCGCGTCTTCTCCGACCCGGTGACGCCGTTCAACATTCCCACCGGGGCGATGCGTGCGCCAAGCACCAACGGCGTGTCGTTCGTGATGCAGGGGTTCATCGACGAGATCGCGGTGGCGGCCGCCAAGGATCCGCTTCAGTACCGGATCGATGTGCTGAACAGCGCGACCCCCGTTGAGGCCGCGGCAGCTCCCGGCGGCGCCGGGTTCAACGCGGCACGGGCCAAGGGGGTTCTCGAAGCCGTGCGCGACATGTCGAACTGGAATGCCCGCAACAGTCTGCCCAAGGGGACCGGCCTGGGATGCGCGTTCCAGTTCGCCCACGCCGGCTACGTCGGTTACGTTGTGCAGGCGTCGGTCGGGGCCGACAAGAAGGTGAAGATCGACAAGGCGTGGGCGGCGATCGACGTCGGCCGGCAGATCGTCAACACCAGCCAGTCGAAGAATCTTGTGCAGGGCGCCTTCATCGAGGCGATGAGCCACCTGATGGCCTGGGAGATCACCATCGACAAGGGGCGCGTCGTCCAGAACAACTTCGGCCAGTACCAGCCGACGCGGATGCTGCACACGCCGTCGCTGATCGACGTCAGGTTCCTGCAGACCGACTTCGATCCGACCGGGCTGGGGGAACCGGCGCTGCCACCGGCCCTCCCGGCGATTACCAACGCGATCTTCGCAGCGACCGGGGTCCGGATTCGGAACCTGCCGCTCGTCAAGGACGGGTACAACTGGTCGACGACGTAGTTTCGCGGATGCGGCGAGGGAGACTCTGTGTCCTGCTGGCGATCGCGCTGCTCGCGATCGCCAGCGGGTGTTCACGACTGAGCGCCGGACTCGGCACGGAAGTCGAGCCGCACATCCGGATTTCGTCGGAGCGGATTCCCCGTCACTGGAAGCTCGAGGTCCACGGCACCGGATTCACGCCAACCCACAACATCTCGTCGCACCTGCGTCGCTCCGACGGCAGCGAGTTTCCAGTGCTGCCGATCCTCACCGACACCCGCGGCGAGTTCACTCACACCATCGACACCATGATCCTCGAGCTCGGGTCGCACGAGCTGTGGGTCGTCGACGATCAATCCGGCCGCGCCTCGAACCACGTCCAGTTCGAGGTCACGTTCGACTACGAGCACTCTTGAATCGGGAATCGTGAATCGTGAATCGTGAATCGTGAATCGTGAATCGCGAATGCGTGAATCGTGAATGAAGGACACGAGCACGGCAGGGAACGGAACACGCGCGGCGGAATCGCGGCGGATCAATTCCGCATTCCGCTGCAGCTCGGCCCTGCAGATGCCACCGCGACGCGGTCCTGCACCAGCCCCGCGCGAGTAACTTGCAGCGGCGGTCAGGGCATCCACTTGGAACGGCCGACTATGAAGGCGCCGACTCGCGGATCCGAACACGCGAGCACGCGGTGGGGGCCAGCCAGCTCACGGAGCTGGCGTCGAGCGGCTGCCCGCGGCGCGCACAGCGTGTTCCGGCGCCGTAATCGGAGGCGATCCAAGCGGATGCCCTGACCGCCGCTGCATACGAGGCTCGTGCGGCAGCGACAGGTGCGAGTGAGATTCCCGGCCGGTTGCGCTCAGCGCGCCGAGCAGGGGGTGGGATTCCAGCCCTTGGCGTCGGGAAGCTTGTTGAAATCGGACGTCGTGATGTACGTGCCGCGGAAGTACTGGGGGTCTTCGACTTTCGTGGTTACCGTCAGCAGCTGATCGCCGTTGGGCGCCGTGTTGAGGTCGAAGTACTCCGTCATCACCGTCTTGTCGCTGTAGGGCGCCCCGTTCTTCCGCACGTACCCCGGACGCAGGTGCGTCGTCTGGACCTTCAGGTCGCCGCCCGGAGGGCCTCCGGCGCGGGCACCGCCGGCGAGCTCCCATTGCGCCACCGAGTGACCCTGCCAGCTCGGTTCGCTGGGAGGCGGGACGTTGTCGAAGTGAAACAGCCGGGTCTGGGTCCCGTAGTCGGTTTCGAGCTTCACGGTGTTCGCGTCCTGCCACGTGATGTGCAGCCGGGTGGGGAGCCGCATGATGCCCGCCGCTCCGTATGCGCGGCACTGCTCTCCGGCCGCTTCGTCCTTGGCCGGATCCCACGCCTCGCCGACGCGCCGGCCTTCGGGGTTCAGCGGCAGCCCGTCGAAGACCCCTTTCTTCGGCGTGACCATCCGCCACTTCCAGTCTTCGGTGACGACCGACACCCAGTAGCCGGTGGGGTCGAACGCCGCCGTGTCACGCGCCGTGCGGGGGGCGCCGCCGCCGCGTGCGCCACCGCCGCGCTGCGCCGACAGCGGCCAGCCGAGCGCCAGGACGCAGATGGCGCAGGCGGCCAGGCGCACGAGACGTTCACCCTTCTCGGTTCTCACTTCTCGGTTCGTGTTCACGTTCGGGGTTCCGTTCAGCGTTCGACGTTCAGCGTTCGAGGTTCGGCGTTCAGCCTTCGGCGTTCGGTGTTCGCCGTTGGGCGTTCCGCGTTCAGGGTTCGGCTGTTCGGGGTTCGGCTGTTCGATTTGCCCAGCGTCAGTCGACCGTCTGGTCCGCGCTCTGGCCCCAGTTGAACCCGTCGGACGGCCGCACCAGTCTGACCATCAGGCCGCGATAGTCGTTCGGCACCCGTGACGGATGGATGGTGACGACCACCGTGTCACCGATCTTGAGGGTGTCGCGGGTGACGCCGGCGCGATCGAGTTGGGAGGTGCCGGACCATTCCACGGCCCACCGCTGCATCTTGCCGCTGTCGTCGGCCGCCTGCACATGCACGAAGGTGTGCGGGTTGCGGTAGACGAACTGCACCAGCTTGCCCTCCAGCTTCACGTCCTTGGTCGTGTCGTAGGTGGCCGCGTACGAGTGGTGAGCGGAGCCGACGCCGCCCACGAGCAGACCGACCGCCGCGATGAGAACCGCCGAAACTCTGCGCGTCATTACTTTTTCTCCTCAGCCTTGCTGGCCTGTGCAACAGTGCGATATACCGCGTCGATGAATTTATCCGTGGCCGCCGCATCCGATCCGTAGCGGCCGTCGAAGTCGAACGTCGGCTTCGCGGCCTTGACCTGCTCCAGCGTCTGCCCGCGCTTGACCAGGTCGGCCACGCGATCGCGGACGATCGTCAGCATATTGCGATAGGACGCGACATCGGCCGTATCCGACAGCCGCCCGCGCCCGGGCACGATCAGAGTACCTCCCTGGCCGCGGTATTCGGGTACTGCCAGGTCGAGAATCTTGTTGAGTCCGTCGATCACTCCCTGAATGGTGCCGCCCTTGGCCGTGTCGATCACCGGGTAGCTGACGGTCGAGAAGAGATTGCCGGCGGCGATCACTTCCGAATGGCGGAAGAACAGGAAGCTGTCGCCGTCCGTGTTCGCGTTCGGTGCCGCATACATCAGAATCGCTTCACCGTTGACGAATTCCGGCAGCTTGTCGAACTCGTCGAAGAACGTGTCCGTGGGCTGCGCCGCGCTCGGAGCCTTGGCGGCGCTCATGGCATTCAGCACGTTCTCGTGCGCGACGATCGAAGCGCCACGCCCGACGTTGTCGACTGCCGCGCCGAAGCCGCCGCTCACGCGCGGGAAGAAGCCGGCTGCCGCAATCGTCTGATTGCCGCCGACATCTTCTGGAGCCGCGCTGGTATTGAAAATGTAGCGAATCGGCTTGGGCGGGGCCGGCGAGGCGATCACCGCGTCGATGAAGGGACTGGACCATCCCCACGCGCCCGGGCAGTTCGCCCCGAAGCACTCCTTCGGCATCGCCCGGCTCGAGACGGCGGACGACAGTTGCTTGAGCGCGTCGAGCAGCTTCGGCGCGATCGCCGCGGTGCCGGTGTTCACCACGAGCACACCGTCGGCGCCGACGGATGCGGTGATGTTGGTGCCGTCGGCTATCAGCATGTACACGTTGCCCTGGACAGGCATCACATGAACCTGGCCGTCACGCGGGCTCTGGTCGGCGATCCGCTTCTTGTAATCGATCGCGCTCTTCGACTGCGGCACCGTCAGCGCGGCGGCCGTCGTCGTGCCGGCGACGACGCTGCGATATTCGGGGTAGAGCGTCTTCACGCCGCCACGGGCCGCATCCTTCGGTACCTGGTCGTCCTTCTTCAGCCACTCGTTGAGCGCGTCGGTATTCGAGCCGGGCAGGAAGTGGGGGACGTGGTGGCGATCGGTGCCACCGCTCTCGGCGAAGGCGGTCCCGTTGCAGGTCTCGAAATTGACACTCGACGAGGGATCGTACGTATAGGTCGTCGAGTCCATGTACGGTTCGTCGAGGTAAATCGGATCGTCGATGATCGTCACGATGGTGAGGATGTCGCCATGCCGGGTGAGGAACTCCGTCATGGTGTACATGTCACTTGTCTGCGGCCCACCGCGATGCAGGAAGCCGTCCTTCAAGTGCGTCGTCGTGATCTTGAGCGTGTTGCCGATCCACTCTCCGGTCGAGAAGCCCGTCCAGGTGTGCGGCGCCCATTCGGGAGGATGCGGGCGGCCGTCCATGTAGACCGGGCGATCCAGCGATCGCATGAACTGGATGTGATACACCCGGACCTCGCGGGTCAGCGGATCCTGCTCCTTGAGGATGCGCGCACCACCGAGCCCACGCCACTGATGCGGCGACGAATGCGGCCGGCATTGGAACTCGGGAGTGCCGAAGATCGATTCGGCGGTCGTTTCCGACCGCATGACTCCGGCGGCGTTGAAGGCAATGCCGGTGTAGTCGCCGAGGGGGGGCTGCGCCGTGGTGTCGTACTCGTTGTTGTCGAGCCGCCATTCGCCGGCCACGTCCGGCGGATTCTGCGGCCGGGCCGGCTGCGCGACGGCAGCGACCGGCACCAGGATGGCCAGCGCGGCCACGAGCAACAGCGGCGTCACGGCTCTGGTAGGAAAGGGCAGTTTCATCGGTGGTTGCGAATGATACCGCGGCACAGGGAGAGGGGACAGGGGGCAGGGGGCAGGGGACAGGGCTTCGAAAAAGCAGACCGGGTCTGGATTTCGCGGCGTATCAAGGTCGCGACAGCCTGTGGTGTCCATACCTGTCGTCCGAACTGAGCCAATACGTGTGTCATAGGCTGCTCGTCGGCGTCCCTCCCGTGTCCCCTGCCCCCTCGCTGCCCCCTTGCCCCCTGCCCCCTTGCCCCCTTGCCCCCCTGCCCCCTCGTCCCCTGCCCCCTCGTCCCCTAAGATGAGGAGGATTCAGACCGATTCCCCATTACGATCGGCGCGATCGGCGACCCAGTCCGGGAGGAACCGGTGGACACGCGTTTGCTGATGACGTTGAGCGTACGGGTGGCTCCGCCGACAGACATCGGACGGGTGCCACACGGGACACGTCGGGTCGCGCGCCTGACCGGTGGCGACTTCGCAGGACCGCGACTGCGCGGGACTGTTGTGCCAGGCAGCAGCGCGGACTGGCTCCTCCTCCGCGGCGATGGGGTGCTCGAGTTGGACCTCCGCGCCACGCTCCGGACGGACGAGGGCGCGCTGATATCAATGACGTCCTTCGGGTTGCGTCACGGCCCGCCGGACGTGCTTGCGGCGATCGGTCGTGGTGAGACCGTCGATCCGACGAGCTACTACTTCAGGACCACACCGCGATTCGCCACGTCGCATCCGAAGTACGCGTTCCTCAATCGCGTGATCGCCGTAGCGACGGGAGACCGTCGGCCCGAGGGTCCTGTCTATACGATCCACGAGGTCCTTTGACTGCCGGCGACTCGAGGATCACGATCACTGCACGTCCACTCATGCTCCTGCGTCTCGCCACCGGGGCGACGGAACACGTCGGCGAAACGCCTCACGGCACCATGTCGATTTTTCCCGTGACCGGCGGTTCATTCGAAGGCGTTCGGCTTCGTGGCAAGGTGCTCGCGGGCGGCGGCGACTGGGTCAACGCCAGAGCTGACGGGACGCTCGAACTCGATCTACGCGTGACACTCGAGACCGAGGATGGCGCGCCGATCTACATGACGTTCACGGGCGTGCGCGACGACACCACCCGCTACTTCCGCACGTTGCCGCGGTTCGAGACGGCCGCGCCGCAGTATGCGTTTCTCAACCGTCTGCTCGCAGTCGGCATTGGGGAGATCGGCCCCGACGGAGCTGTCCACGTGATCGAGGAGATCCTGTAAGGTCAGTGCAACGCGATCAGACGGGCTGCGCCGGCAATCTGCCGAAGTCGTTCACCGGTCCCGCCGGTCAGAGAGTGGCACCCACGTCCGCCCCCGCCGTCCCACGTACTCCGACTGCGGACGGATGATCCGATTGGAGCGGTTCTGTTCGAAGGCGTGCGCGATCCATCCGCTGACGCGGCTGATGGCAAACGTCGGCGTGAACAGCGCCGCCTCCAGGCCGAGGCCATGGAGCAGCAGCGCGGTGTAGAACTCCACGTTTGTCTGCAGACGTCGTCCCGGCTTGTACTCCTCGAGCAGCCGCAATGCGGTGGCTTCGACAGAGCGCGCCAGGGTGTAGAGCGACATGTCGCCGCCGCGCGTGAACAGGCGTTCAGCGGCCGCGGCGAGTACGTCGGCTCGCGGATCGCGGACCCTGTAGACCCGGTGGCCGAACCCCATCAGCTTTTCGCCCCGTTCGAGCTTCGCGCGCAGCACTCCTTCGGCACGCGACGCATCAGCGATCTCGAACACCATGTCGAGCGCTGGTCCAGGCGCGCCGCCGTGCAGCGGCCCTTTCAGTGCGCCAAGGGCACCGACGACGGCTGAGACGAGATCAGATCCGGTCGAGGTGATCACCCGCGCGGTGAAGGTCGACGCATTGAGGCCATGGTCGATCACGGTGTTCAGGTACGTCTCGAGAGCCCGCACGCGCTCCTGGTCCGGCGGTTCGCCGGTCAGCATGTAGAGGAAGTTGGCGGCGTGGCCGAGGTCGTCGCGCGGTTCGACCGGCTCCGCGGCGTGGAGCAGGCGCCAGTAGCTGGCAACGATCGTCGGACACAACGCGAGCACCGCGTGCGGGTCGCCGGACGTGAGCGACAGTGTCCCTGCCGCCATGCGCAACGCGTCCATGGGCTCGATGTGCTGATGCGCACATTCGCGCAGCAGCGCTGCAGTGGCGCGGGGCAACGTGCGGTGCGCCGCCAGTGCGGCGCGGAAACCAGTCAGCTCCGGCGCCGACGGCAGGTCGCCGTACCACAGCAGCCAGGTCGTTTCTTCGAACGTGGCGTGTCCGGCGAGCTCGCCGATGGGGAAGCCTCCGATAATCAGTTCTCCGCGCTCGCCGTCGACATGACTCAGCGCCGTCGCTGCCGCGACGACTCCCTCGAGCCCTGCATTGATGGTCGTCATACGTCTGTCGATTCACGGGGTGCCGTACCCGCGTGTCCTTCACGAAAACGTTAACGCCTGTGTATGATGTCGTCAACATTGATTCAACAATCAATATGACTGCAGCTACGCCGTGGATCTCCGCCGCTGACGCGGCCGGCGCGCTCCAGGTGAGTCGCGCCACCCTGTATGCATACGTCAGCCGCGGCTACATCCGGTCGCAGGCGGTGCGTGGGCGCTCGCGTGAGCGCGAATACTCGCGTGACGACGTCGACACGCTTCGGCAGCGTACCGAGGAGCGGCGTCATCCGGACCAGGCAGCGGCGCGGGCGCTGCAATGGGGCATGCCGGTGCTCGAGTCGTCGATCACGCTGATAGACGGTAAAACGCTCTACTACCGTGGCCACGATGCGATCGGACTGGCGGCGACGCGATCCGTCGAGGAAGTGGCGTCGTTGATCTGGACCGGTCGCTTCGATGTTCCCTTTGCGTCCGCTGACGATACCGGCTTGCGCGGTGCCGTGGACCCGAGCCTGCCGTTCGCCGCGAGGGCTCAGGCGATGTTGGCGACAGCATCCGTGCAAGATCGGCTCGCCTTCGACGTCCGCGGCGAGAATGTCGCGCGGCGGGGCTGGCGAATTCTTCATCTTCTCGCCGCGGCGGCCATCGGAGACCGCAGCGCGCGCACTCCTCGACGCCTCCGCAGGCGCGGCGTGGCCACCGTGGACGATGACCTGGCGTGCGCCTGGAATGTGGACGCGAAAGGTCGTGAGCTGATCCGGACGGCGCTGATTCTGTGCGCCGACCATGAGTTGAATGTCTCATCGTTCACGGCACGATGCGTGGCGTCAGCCGGCTCGAATCCCTATGCGGTCGTGATCGCCGCGCTGTCCGCGCTCGAAGGTCCAAAACACGGCGGCGCCGGGGCGCGAGTGGAGGCGATGTTGGAAAGCCTTCGCGCCACGCGCGACGTGCCCGCCGCGCTTGCCGCACGGCTTCGGCGAGGGGAGCGCGTGGACGGCTTCGGCCATCCGCTGTACGGTGACGGTGATCCGCGCGCGGCGATGCTGCTCGAACGGCTTCGGGAGGACTACCGGCGCTCGGCCGAGCTCGCGTTCATCGGGCGGGTCATCGACGCCGCCGGGCGCGTCACTCGCGACAAACCGAATCTCGATTTCTCGCTCGCTGCCCTGACGCGCGTCCTCGACCTGCCGAACGAAGCGCCGCTGATGCTCTTCGCCGTCGGTCGCACGATTGGCTGGATCGGTCACGCGCTGGAACAGTACGCGCTGGATCAACTCATCAGGCCGCGGGCGCGATACGTCGGGGTGCCGCCAGTCTCCTGAGGTGACCAGCCGGCAGCTCGTTCGCAGAAGTCCCCCGAATGCGCCGCAGCCGATACTTGTCACGTACGTTAGCCACGGAGGCACCGAGGCATTGAGGATCAATCGATTGTCGGCCACTCGCACTCGTCATGCGGAATGCAAACGCAGAGTGTGACAGGTCGCGCGCCGACAGTTGTCTACGTACGTTCACCACCGCAGCACCGAGGCACGCGGATCAGTCGATGTCACTCCGTGTCTTCGTGTCTCCGTGGCTGACTACTGTGACAGGCGGTTAGCCTCGCCCGATGTGAGAAAGACCTACAGTCACTCGGACCGGAGCGCAACGGCCGGATCGACGGCCGCTGCTGCGCGGGCTGGAAGGTAGGAGACGAGCAGCGCGATGCTCATCAGCGCGATCCCACCAGTGACGAACGCGACCGGATCGAGCGGTGGAACACCATATAGCAGCGGTTGCAGTGCCCGCGTGGTCACCATCGCGATCGCCACGCCGATGGTGACACCAGCAGCTCCTACAGTGGCGCTCCGTCGCAGGATGCTGCGGCAAATGTCCGCGGGCGCGGCTCCGACGGTCAGCCGGACCGCAATCTCACGGCGCCGCTGACGCACCTCATACGTCAGGACGCCGTAGACGCCGACGACGGCGAGCAGGACAGCGAGGAGCGCAAACGCGGTGGACACCATCATTGCGGTCAGCGGACGTGCGAGTTCGCGGGTCAGCAGCGTGTCCATCGATGCAGCGGCCTGGATGGTGGCGCCCGGTTCGATCGCCTGCATCCGCTCGAGCACGGCGGGCACGATGGCCTCTGGCGCCAGCGGCGTCCGAACGAGCAGGGAGGCCGCCTGGAAGAAGAAGAACTGGTGGGCAGGGAAGTAAACGGTCATCCAGGGGTTCGTCAGGTCGCGATATCGCGTATCGGCGGCCACTCCGACGACGGTCACCCACGGCCATTCAGCGGTTGCGACGAACTGGAGCCGCTGCCCGATCGCGGATCGCCCGGGCCAATAGCGTTTGGCCACCGACTCGCTGACGATGGCCACTGGCGCATGTTCGCGTGTGTCGCCGTCCGTGAACGATCGACCGCTGACAAGCCGGATTCCGAGCGTCCGGAAATACGAAGGAAGGACCGGTTCCCACGTCGCCCACGGATTGGTCTTCGCCGCATCCACGGTTTGCCCCTCGAACCGCATCGGTGCGCTGAGACCAAGGGTCCCTGAACCGGGCGCGACGTGTGTGGGGGAGGCGGACAGGACGCCCGGCAGCGCATCGATCTGCGGCAGCAATCGATCATAGAACGCGACCATCGCCGGCGAATCGCGTTGCAGAGCGTCCGGCAGCAGGAGGGAGATCATCGTGAGGTCGCGCGAGTCGAATCCGCGGTCGATCGTTCGAAGCTGATCCACCGTTCGAACGAGCAGCCCCGCGCCGATCGTGACGAGAACGGCCGCGGCAATCTGCGCCACCGTAAACGCCTGGAGGCCGCGTGTTCCCCTGATCCCGCCCTTCGACGAGCGCCTCGCATCAGGTGTCAGGATGGCGCGGCGATAACTCCACATGGGGGCAACGCCGAGAGTGACGACCCACGCGGCGGCCGCGACACCACAGAAGGCGAGGACTCTGAGGTCAAGGCTGGCCTGTGCGAGGCGCGGTACCTCGCCCGGTGCGAGCCGGAGCACCACATCAAGGCAGACGCGGGCGATGACGAGGCCGCCGATCACGCCGCTCATGCCGAGTAGCAGCGATTCGACGAGTGTCTGTCGCAGCAAACGTCCCACGCCAGCGCCAAGGGCCGAGCGGATCGCGATCTCGACATGACGGTCAGCGGCGCGCATCAGCAGGAGCGCGGCGACGTTCGCGCCGGCGATCACGAACACGAGCACAGCGCCAGCGAACAGGGCGAGCACGACGGGACGACTGTTGCCGACAACTGCGTCGAGAATCGGCTCGACGACGACCTGCGCCAGATTGCCATCGCCGGCGGGAAACTGGCGGGCAACGCGCGCATGGATCGTCGCCAGCTCGGCCCGCGCCTGTTCCACGGACACTCCCGGCGCAAGCCGCCCGACCAGTTCGAATTGCGCGAATGTCGGGTTCCTGGCGTCGAAATGGCCCACGCGTCCGTCGAATACCGCCGTCGCCGGCATCCAGATCTGCGTATCAAGCGGATAGTCGGCGTCAGCGGGCGCGACGCCAACCACCACCGCCGTGCGGTTTCCGCCCCACGTCAACCGGCGGCCGACAAACGCCGGATCTCCCCCAGAGGCTCGTCGCCAGAACCCCTCGCTGACCACCGCCACCGCTTCCGCGCCGGGAAACGCGTCCGATTCGCGGAGCCATCGCCCCAGCAGCGGTCGTCCACGCGAGACGATCGCAAAGAAGTCGCCGGCAACCGGACTCATTCGAACGGCAGACACCTGCCCGCTCACCACGACGCCGATATTTCCGGTCGCCGCGTGGTCCACTGCGGCGAGGACGTCGAAACTGCGCGTCTGCTGCCGCCATAAGTCGAACTCAGGCAATGACAACGAAATGGGAAAGTTGCCCCGGGCCGTGTCCAGCATGGAGACGCGCACGACCCGATCCTGATGCGGGACAATCGGTTGAAGGAGGACGGACTCGATCACCGCGAAGAGCGCGGTGACGACGCCGATGCCGACACTCAGCGTGAGGACCGTGAGCGTCGTCGCACTGCGGTGCCTCGACATGGTCCGGACACCGTACCTGACGTCACGAATGAGGGCATCGGACATGCGGGAACGATACAGGATTGTGCGTAGGCCGGCCTCGTCAACCAGGGGCGACTTCACGCGTAGTCGGTAGACACCCCGGCCGACTTAAGCGATCGATCTGACGACACCACCGTCGACTCGCAGCGCCGCGCCCGTCGTCCCCGATGCGCGGCCGCTGCACACGTAGACGATCATCGCGGCCACTTCTTCCGGGCGCTCGAACCGTTTGAGCAGCGAAGATGGTCGAGCGGTGGCGAAGAAATCCTGTTCGACCGTCCCGACATCGACGCCGCGAGCGCGAGCCATGTCGGCGACGAAGCCCTCGACGCCTTCCGATGCGGTTGGTCCGGGCAGGACGCTGTTCACCGTGATGCCGGTTCCGGCCACCGCCTCGGCCAGCCCTCGGGCAATCGCCAGCTGCGCGGTCTTCGTCATGCCGTAATGGATCATCTCGACGGGAATCTGCAATGCGGATTCGCTCGAGACGAACACGATCCGGCCCCAGTCGCGGGCGCGCATACCGGGCAGGTATGCGCGCGCCAGCCGCACGCCGCTCATGACGTTGACCTCGAAAAATCGCAGCCAGTCGTCATCGGGGATGTCCTCGAATGGCTTCGGCTCGAAGATGCCCGCGTTGTTGACGAGGATGTCGACCTCCGGAACCATTCTGGCCACGGCGCTGCAGCCCGCCGCCGAGCCGAGATCCGCCACCGCCGCTTCGCAGCTTGCATCGGGGACGGCGTCACGAATGGCGGCAATCGCCGCGTGCACACGTGACTCGGTTCTCCCGTTGACAACCACGATGGCGCCCTCTTCCGCGAACAGGCGCGCGGTGGCCAGACCGATGCCGGCCGTCGATCCGGTGACGAGCGCACGCCGGCCGTGCAGGTCCAGGTTCATGCGCGAACCGGCCGCTGGGCCGCCGCGAGATCCCGACGCAACTCCTCGGTGTTCCGCCGCGGCCCGTACCCTGGCGTGTCGCGCTGAATGCGCCAGCTGTCGTTGAGGGGCCCGATGTCCACCACGTCGAACCCGAAACGATCGATGAGCTCCGTGACGACGCGCTTGGCGTCCGCGTCGTTGCCGGCAATGGCGAGCGCCCGCCGGTTCGGCGCGCCCGCAGCCTGGCCATCGGTGGTCAGCGCCGCGGCGTAGATATGGTTGAACGCCTTCACGACCTTCGACGCGGGCAGATGCCGTTGCAGCAGCTCGGACGTGGTGACCTCCTCGCTGTCGAGCTCGGCGATGTGCCCGTCGCGCTGCGGATAGTAGTTGCCGGTGTCGATCACGATCTTGCCGGCCAACGGTTCGACCGGGACGTCGCTGATGTTCTTCAGCGGAATCGTGACGACCACGATGTCGCCGGCAGCGGCCGCCTGTTCGGTGGTGCCGGCCCGCGCTCGCGGCCCCAACTCCCGGACCAGGTCGTTCAACGTGTCCGGGCCGCGCGAGTTGCTGACGACCACCTCGTAACCATGCTGAACCGCGAGTCGCGCCAGCTGACTACCGATATGTCCTGCGCCGATTAGTCCAATCGTCTTCACCGTCACGGGTCCTCCCCGCAGCCCGGCAGTCTCGAACCGATGCGCGCCGCGTATCGATCCGTGCGGGCCGCCTGTCGTGATGTTACCGGAGCCACGGCTCTATATAGATCGTGATGAATGGAGGATGATCCCTGGCTGCAACGGAAGGAGATCGATCATGAAGCTCGTCATCATCGGCGGAACCGGCCTCATCGGCTCGAAACTCGTGACCCTGCTGCGTGAGCTTGGACACGACGCGGTGGCGGCATCGCCCAATACGGGCGTCAACACGATTACCGGTGAGGGGCTTGCCGGCGTGCTTCAGGGAGCATCCGTCGTCGTCGACGTGTCGAACTCACCGTCGTTCGAGGATGCAGCGGTCCTGCAGTTCTTCACGACGTCCACCCGCAACCTGATCGCGGCTGCGGCGGCCGCCGGCATCTCGCACTACGTGGCCTTATCGATCGTGGGGTCCGATGGACTTCCGGAGAGCGGCTATCTCCGGGCCAAGGTGGCGCAGGAGTCACTGATCCGGGAATCGTCCCTTCCGTACTCCATAATCCGGGCGACACAGTTCTTCGAGTTCCTCACATCCATCGCCGCCGCGTCTACTGCCGGTAACACTGTGCGGATAGCGCCGGTTCTGTTCCAGCCGCTGGCAGCCGACGATGTAGCGAAGGCCGTCGCTCAGGTGGCGATGAACGTGCCGGTGAACGGGATCGTCGAAATCGCCGGGCCGGAGCCGTTCCGGTTCGATGAGTTCATTCGCGAGGGGCTCGGGGCTCGCCGCGATGCACGTGAAGTGGTCGCCGACGCCGGGGCTCGTTATTTCGGTACGCTTCTGACCGAACGCAGCCTCGTGCCGGCCGGCACTGCGAGACTTGGAGAGATCCGTTTTCAGGACTGGCTGACGCGGTCGCCGCCCAGCGGCGGCGGTGCCGCCGTCCGGTGATCGCGCCAGCCGGAGGATTCGAAGCCGAGAGATCTGGTTAGCCGGCGCGCATTGTCCGGCCAGGCTCGATGAGCGCCACGCGAGAGCGGGGCGGCCGCAGGCCAACACGGCGATGATCGCGACGGATCCCACGTTCGGACCGAACCGCGACGCTCGTCAGGCCGGCGGCCAGCCAGCAAGCGCGCGCCGGCGGCAAGTTCGTGCAGCACGAGTGTGATCACACACGCCTCTGACGCGCCGTCTGCGTCGGAAGCCGCGTCCCGACCGGGAACCATGCAACAGCAGGCTAGGAATTGACCGCGTGGGGGAGCGGGACGACGTTGCAGTGCCGAATGCCGATCAACTTGCCGTCGTCGAACTCGAACACGATCGGCGTATCGATCAGGCGAATGTATTCCCGCCGCACCCGCAGCTTGAAGTGCCGTGGCTCGCGCTCGACGTCGCGCCCGCGCTCGCAGCCGACGTTGGTTTCAGTGAAGAGACGCCAGTAGCGATCGATCTCCGGTTCCGGTGCCGGCCGACCGGCCTTCACGACCCGATAGTTCCGCATTTCTGTGTTTCCTGTCGCGCCGAAGGTCATCGACGTTATCCAGTGTACGACGGCAGCTTTGGGTCGCAAGGGGGTCTCGCCAAGGTTGATGCAAGCACTGGCCATCGCCAGCGGATAAGCGCGTCTGGCGGTCCCGCGCACTGGATGCGGCAACTGACCGCTGGCACCGGCGCGCTACAATCGCGCGCCGACGTCACACGCCGGAGGAGGAAGACGATGCGGGCAGTGAGCACGATGACTCTGATCGTCGCGATGGCAGTCACGCCGGTGGCACAGGCCAGGCGGACGACGCTCGATATCTACGTCGTCGACGTCGAAGGCGGCAATGCGACGCTGTTTGTGGCGCCGTCGGGTGAATCGCTGCTGATCGACTCCGGCAACGCCGGCGCGGGCTCCGTTCGCGACGCTGAACGGATTGTCGCAGCGGCCAAGGATGCCGGCCTCACCAGGATCGACACCTTGATCACCACGCACTGGCATGGCGATCACTACGGCGGGATGTCGGAGCTTGCGGCGCGGATCCCGATCGGCGCTTTCGTCGACCACGGTCCCAATGTCCAGCCAGCGCCGGCCACCGACGACTTTCTGCAAAAGACCTATCCGCAACTGTATGCCAGGGCGCAGCATCATGTCGCACATCCTGGCGAGCGCATCGCGGTCGCCGGACTGACGGTCACCGTGGTCGCCTCCGCCGGCGAGATCATCAGGACGCCGCTGCCGGGTGGGGGCGGCGCCAATCCGTACTGCGCGAATTTCAAGCCGGGGGAGAACAACGCCGAGGATCCGATGTCGGTGGCGGTGGCGATCACTTTCGGCCGGTTTCGGACGATGCATCTCGGCGATCTCACGAAGAACAAAGAGTTCGAGCTCGCGTGTCCGATGAACCGGCTCGGGACGATCGATCTCTTCCTCGGTCTCCATCACGGCGTAGACTCGTCGAACTCGGAGGCGCTCGTGCACGCGCTCCGCCCGCGCGTCGCCATCATGAACAACGGCACCCGCAAGGGCGGACAGCCCGAGGTGATGAAGACGCTCTATTCGTCGCCGGGTCTCGAGGACCTCTGGCAGATGCACTTTTCGCAGTTGAGCGGGCAGGAGTACACGGTTCCCGGAGTGTTCATCGCCAACCTGCTCGACGAACCGTCGGCGTCGATGCCGGTGGCGCCGATCGTCGCGCCGGCGACGGGTCCGGGCGCATCGCCTGCGCCCGTGCACAACGGACCGGCGTACTGGTTCAAGGTGTCCGCGCGCGAAGACGGATCGTTCACGGTCACGAACACGCGCAATCAGTTCAGTAAAACCTACGCTGCGGCGCGGTAGCGTGCCGGACGGCCGTGTCTCGTCGTCGGGGTAACGAACCTTCTCCGGCCTGACCTCGGCGGACTGAGGCAAGCACCGGAGGCGAGTCCCATGCCGGTCACCGGCTGACATCAGTCCCGGCGCGCCGATTGATGCGCGCCTACACCTTCACCAACGGCTTGATCGGCGCGGCACGAATCAGGACTTCCCGCACCGCGCAGGCGAGCGGGTTGGTTGTCCGCATCACGCGCGCGTCCGTCGTCCCTGCGCGAGCAGCGCGGTGGTCTTCTGCCGCCGCTCGGCCTCGTAGGTTCGCAGCGTTCTTTCAAGGTCCTTGTCGCCCCGGAGCGCATGCCCCAGCGCGACCGCATCGACGATCGCCTGTCCCGCACCTTGCCCCGTATGCGGCAGCGGTCGCGTCCGTGGTAAACCGCGCCCGTGCCGGCGACGCAGACCACCGGTTCGAGCACTCGTGGCCGATGCGATGCCGCGCCTGTTCCGCCTCGGTCGCGGCGCTACTCACGATCTTGGGCGTGTTCATCGCCTGGTACGTCGCGCGCGAGGGTTAAGGAGCGGTTACGACAACGGCGCTGCACGTCCGGGTACCCTTGCGGCGATACGCATGCGGAATGGTGGCATCGAAGTAGATGGCATCACCCGCTTCGAGCGCATGCTCCTCACCGTTCATGTGCACACAGAGCGTGCCCTGGATCACATAGATGAATTCGACGCCCACGTGCTCGTGCGGCCGCAGCTTCTCCGCGGCCAGCGGCAGGAACTCGGCGTAATAGCTGTTGAAGCGGCGCTCGGTGGCCGAGTATTCGAGCGACGCAAACCGGTACGCCACGTCGCGCGCGCCCGGCCGCTCGGGCAGTTCAACGCGCTGGCTCTTCCGCGTCACGGCGATCAACGGCTGTTCGCGCGCGCCGGCGAAGAAGTAGTCCAGGCCGACGCCAAAGACGAGGGCAATGCGCAGCAGCGTCGGCAGCGTCGGGAACAGCCGCCCACGCTCCACTTTCGAGAGCAGCGCCGCTGACAAGCCGGTGTGCTTGCCCAGGTCGACGAGCCCGATCTTCTTTTTCAGCCGGAGCGCGCGAATCTTGGCCCCGATTTCATAGTCGTTCAGCCCGTCCTGCAGCGTCTTCGAGATCATCCAGCCCTCGCCGTTTTAACTGTGGTTCACATTCCGCGTCACTTGTGTCGCGGCGCTCACATGACTTTGCCTCAGGTCTCCGATTTTATCTACGAGAAATCATTTGTGCCTTATATTCAAATCGTGCCGTGGCGATCAGACATCACACGGTTGGGAAACGTATCGGATTGCACTGTTAAGGAGTCGACATGAAGACCATGATCTCGTTCACCTCACTCGTGCTGGTCGGAATTCTGGTAGCAGCGCCGGCCCGCGCCCAGCAGAACAAGAACATCGTTGAAACGGCCGTGGCGGCCGGATCGTTCACGACGCTCGCCAAGGCGTTGACGGCGGCGGATCTGGTCTCCACGCTCGAGGGAGCCGGCCCATTCACCGTGTTTGCCCCGACCGACGAGGCATTCGCCAAATTGCCTGCCGGCACGGTGGAGAACCTGCTCAAGCCGGAGAACAAGGACAAGCTGCGCCGCGTCCTCACCTATCACGTCGTGCCTGGCGCCGTTCAGGCCGCTGACGTGGTGAAGTTGCAGTCCGCCAAGGCCGTCAGTGGCGACACGATTACGGTCACGGTCAAGGATGGCAAGGTGCATGTGGACAACGCCAACGTCACCAAGACCGACATTCAGGCGAGCAATGGCGTGATTCACGTCATCGACGCCGTGATTCTCCCCAAGGGCATCTGAGCCTCGGAGCACTGGAGGAGATCATGACGAGAATCGCCTCAGTCAGTGTGCCGGTCGCCGTCCTGCTGGTGGCGCTCTCGGCCGCGGATGTTCGTGCGCAGTCCAATCCATGGTCGGTGTCGTTCGACCTGGGTACACAGGTCGCCCTGAACGGCGATGTCCACTCGGGTGGATCCGGCACCGTGCTCGGCCTGCCTACGCAGGTTCAGGCACGGTCGTACGGAGACGTGTACGGCAACGGCTTCTACTGGGCCGCGGGCTTCGGGTACCAGGTGGGCGGATCGGGTGAGATCCGTGTGCAGGGCAGCTACACCGCAAATCCGGCCGACTCCCTGCAGGTCGGCACGGTTGCGGGCTTGCCGCTGTTCGCGCTGTTCGACGACTACAAGGCGTTCGGCATGGACTTCGGCTATCGCCAGTACGTCGGCCAGGCTGCGGTGCGCCCTTACGTGGGCGGGTCCGGTGGATTCGTACGGCTCGAACAGATCCAGGGCGAATTTAGCGTCCCGGCTGTCGGCGTGGTGTTGCCGAACGTGAATATGTACGATTCGTCGGTGGTGCCGAGTTTCGGCGGTGGCGGTGGCGTGCAGATCAATCTCTCCGAGCGGTTCGCCGTTCAGGGAGGCGTCGAGTTCAGGTGGCAGGGTGACGCCAAGGATCTCGATGGCCTGGCCGGAACCGGCCTGGAGTCAATCAATGACGAGAGCCGGCGGTGGTCCATGCCGATCACCGGCGGCGTCACCGTCAGGTTCTAATGCCGTGGCCGTGACACTAGCCGGTAGCCGGTAGCTGGTAGCTGATAGCTGGTGGCCAGTGGTCGTATTACCAGCGCGAGTGGCCAGCCAGTGCTGTGGCTTTGGCAGATGGTCCGTCACGCCGCGGCACACGGCAGTGCGAGTGCGTATGGCCGGAGGAAAACGGTGTGGGGGCTGCGAGATACACCGGCCGCCGCCTGCTTCGAGAAGTCGAGGCAGGCGGATGCCGGTCAGATGAAGGAAGGCTCAAGATTGCCGCTACCACGCTATTGCGCGGCGTCGCTCCCGCCGCGGCTGTATTGTCGCTGCTGGCCGCGACAGCACTGATGGTCGCCGCTGCGCCCGTGCAGACATCGTTTCCGGTTCGCACCGTGGCGATGGTCGATCTGGATCGCTATGCCGGCGACTGGTTCGAGATCGCACGCTTTCCAAACAGATTTCAGCGCCAGTGTGTCGGTGACGTGCGCGCGACCTACGCCCGCCGCCCTGACGGACGTGTCGATGTCGTGAACCGGTGTCGCACGGCGGAAGGCGAAACGGAAGCTCGCGGAGTGGCACGGATCGTCGACGAGCAAACCTTCGCGAAGCTGAAGGTGCGATTCGCCCCGGGATGGCTGTCATGGCTGCCGATGGTCTGGGGAGATTACTGGGTGATCGGGCTTGCGACGGATTACACGTGGGCGGTCGTCGGCGACCCGAGCCGCGAGTACCTGTGGATTCTCTCGCGCACGCCGCAACTCGACGATGGCTCCGCTGCACTGGCGCGGGCGGCCGCGCGCGATAACGGCTTCGATGTCGAGCGTCTCGTGCCGACGGCGCAGACGGATACCGCTCGGCCCTAATCGACTGAACAGGTCGCTCGCGTCCGCGGCCCTTGCTGTACCGGCCCGCGTGGCTACCGTGCCACCACTAAGTGCATCGCCGCTTCGGTGGCGACGTGCTCCGTCACTCGGTAGCCGAGCGCGGGAAGGTCGATGCCTTCGAGCAGCGGTTCGCCCTGGCCGAGCAGGACTGGCGAGATGGCGAGGTGGAGTTCGTCGAGTCGTCCGGCCTGCAGATACTGGCGGATGGTAGCGGGACCGCCGCCGATTCGCACATCCTTACCTCGAGCGGCCGCGCGCGCCTGATCCAGCGCTACCTCAATCCCCGCAGTGACGAAATGGAAGACGGTCCCGCCCTCCATCTCCAGCGGCGGGCGCGCGTGGTGGGTCAACACGAAGACCGGCACGTGGTACGGAGGATTGGCACCCCACCAGCCCTTCCACTCATCGTCCGGCCAGGGTCCGCGCACCGGTCCGAACATGTTGCGGCCCATGATCCAGGCGCCGAGATTCTCGAACGAGCGTACCGCGAAGTCGTTGTCGATGCCGGTCGTCCCGCCATCTCGCCCCAGGACGTTCTGCTGGAAGGTGCGGGTTGGAATGAACCACTGATGCAGTCGTTCGCCGCCGCGGCCGAGCGGCTGGTCACGACCCTGGTCGGGGCCGGCGCCGAAGCCGTCGGCCGACACCGTAAAAGCGTTTACGCGAAGCTTGGACACGAGGGTCTCCTTGACGGTCGTACATGAGATTCTGCCATCCTGACGTCGCACCATGACTCGAACGTCGCCACTGCACTACACGTGTGTGCAATCGGATACAGCCGCGCGGATTGGCACAACACTAACTTGGTGCGCCCGGGTGTTCTCTACCGGGGTTCGCCTGCAAATCATCCGTCGAGGCCGTCCCCGTGATCCGAATCGTCACCGTTGTCGCTTTCCTATTGGCGTTCACCCTTCCCATCAGCCCGATCGTCTTCGCCCAACGCTCGGAATCTATTGCACAGGATAAGCCGATGCTCGAAATCGTCTGGCCTGGAGCGCAGTCGCTGATTGTGCTTGGCGAAGATCCGGACCGATCGATTGGAGTTGTCGTTCGAAGCAACTTCAAGCTGCTTGCGGCGGGGCAGTGTGGCGATGACAAGCGTTGCGGTCATGTGCACATGAAGATCGACCCCGACGGCGACACCTGCAACATCCCCGGCCGCGCCTACAACAGCATGAACAGTGATTTCGGCGGCGATCTAATCAAAGCGCGCTTCGGTCATTGCGCGTCAACAGCGGACTCTTCTAACGCACACCTCGACCTGACCGCCCGTGATGGCGTCGCATCTCACCTTGAGTGCTGTTCGTGACAACCACCCTGCCCGGTGTCGACGCCTGACGGCATAACGCCACGTCTATTTCGCCGGTACCGCGCACACGAAGTTCGCGGCGTCGTCGGTGGCGCCGTTGCCTTTGTATTGCACCTGTTGCGGGTACGGACACAGCGGCCGGGTCATCGTTTTTCCTGGATCAAGCGGCGACAGGCCTGATCCAACGAGGCGAGCCGGGGCGACCCCGCGCTCGAGGGCGGTGAACATGTCACGTTCCGGATCGGCGATTGATGCCGCCGCAGGATTGGCGTCGTTGCTCGCGCGCGACAACGGCTTCGACGTCGAGCGTCTCGTGCCGACGTCGCAGACGGGTGCCGCTCGGCCATAGAGCCGGACCCTTGGACTGATCCGCTGGCCCGAAGGACGAAAACGCAGAGCGCGTAGCAATTGATCCGGCGCCGTTTACGCTCGGTGCGGCGGTCACGTGGGGGAGGAGGTGTGGATAACCTCCGTCCCTGACATCACGCACGTATAGTCGGCGAGCCCTCTGCGTTGGTCGGACACTGGACTCTCTCTGATTCGGTCTGCACAGAGCGCACCCACATCTGGCAGCATCGGTGGGCGCTCCCCAACCGGTGCCGATGGATGCGGCGACCGCAGGTGCTTGTTAACGCCGGTTCCTCATCGCCGTGCACACCGTTCACCTCGGTCGTCGACATAACTGACTGCACCCCAGATCGCCGACACGTTCACATCGGACACGGCTGTAACCGCACCGGTGTCAGCATCGATCGAGAACACCTGCGGCCCACCCAAACCGAACGCTCGAAGATCCAGGCTGAATCCATAGAGCTGACCGTCGATGAAGGCGCCACCTGGCATGAACGCGCCCGTAGGACCGACCAGAGTGGCCACGGCCGTCTGTGGATCGATCCTGTACAAGCTGGGTCCCTGAAGGCGATTGAGATCCTGATCGACCTCGTCGATCGTAAAGAACAGGCTGGTGCAGTTGCCCGAGAAGCCACTCGAGTAAAGGGGTGACGTGATGGCCGGAATCCCCGTCGCCCCGATTAGCACCGCAGCGCCTGTTTTCGGATCGACCGAATAGAGGTTGTTGGCATAGTCCATCAAGAACAGTTCACCAGTTGCCATCGACCCGAACACATCGACAGCGGTCGGTCCGAGGGGGCCGGGTATCGTCACGCCGGTGTTACCGATGACCCTCGTGCGGCCGGTCTGGCGGTTGACCCGCACCAGATTGTTATCAGCATCGATGACATACAGTCGTCCCTGCTCGTCCCGGCCCAACCCCTGAGCCGAGTTCGCGAGATCCGCGATTGGAACGAACGTTCCGGTACCGATGAGGATGACTCCGAATTGCGTAATCGCACGCGCCGAGTCGAAACCAAGCGCGTACCCGATTGGGCCAGGGTCTTGTTTCTTGTGGACCTGCCCCTTCGATGCCGGCGGCTGCGCGTGCGCAAGCCCCGTCCCCAGGACGGCAATCAAAACGCCCATCACGACGACGTTGACGAACTTCTTGGCGCTCATGGCGAACCTCCTCGAAGAGTCGACACAGAGCCGCCGCACCGGCGCCTTACCTGGTGCGTAAGCTAGAATCGCGGTTCTTCTTCTGGTCGACGTGTGACATGCGAGCTCACCGCAACTCGCGGCGACGTCGAGGATCGAGGGGATCGATGTCCAGCGTCTTCAACGGGACATCAACGGCGGCTTAAAATCTGCTCAATTTCGCGACCCACCGCGAATCGACTCCTTCTCCCGAGGTGGCTCCGTGGCGGTTTTCGAGTTCGGCCCCTTCGTATTGGATTCCGCGAAGCGCGCGCTCCTCCGCAACGGCGAACCGCAAGCCTTGACACCGAAGTCATTCGACCTCCTCTTGTTACTCGTCGAGTATCGAGAGCGGGTCGTGTCAAAGGACGAGCTGCTTCAAACGCTGTGGCCCGACGCCTTCATCGAAGAATCCAACCTGACCCAGCAGATCTTCCTGGTGCGACGCGCTCTGAACGGCGAGCCCGAAGGGCCTGAGTACATCGCCACGATCCCCCGGCGTGGGTACCGGTTCGTCGGCGGGGTTTCCGAACGCCAAGAGGAGATCACCACGGGGGATGCACCCGCGCCGACGCTACGTACCCGGATCCCTCGATTTTGGGTCGGCGGGGCGCTGGTCGGCGCGCTCGTCTTCTCGGCCTTGCTCGCGCGATGGACTTTCACGAACCTGCAGGGCGGCGCCGAGAACTCACGCATTATTCCCGTCGTCGCCTTGGCCGGCGTCCAGGGCTTTCCGAGCATCTCTCCTGATGGCAATTTCGTCGCCTTTGCCTGGACGGGACCGCAAAACGCCGGTCCGGCTGACATCTGGGTCAAGGCAGTCGAAGGTGAAGCGCTGCGGCAGCTCACGGCAACGAGTGACAGTGAGGCCTCGCCTGTGTGGTCGCCGGATGGGCGTCAAATCGCGTTCCTGCGAAACCTTCAGGGTGTCTTTGTGATGTCGTCGCTCGGAGGAGCCGAACGAAAGGTGGCGGGCTCTGGTTCGATGCTTGGATGGACCCCGGATTCGCGGACGTTGCTCGTGCGAGACAGGGTCGGTAATGAGCCTTTCGGAATCCTGCAGATTGACCTGGAGACAGGCAAGCGCCGCCAACTGACGCGAGCTCCGAGCGGAATCGGCGACTGGACGTTCGACGTCTCGCCCGACGGCACCATGTTGGCCTTCATCCGGTACGAACGGCCGGGCGTGAGCGATGTCTACGTGGCGCCGATGGCTGGTGGCAACCCTCGTCCTCGGACGAACTGGGGTCGTTCCATCAGCCGTGTCGTGTGGACGCCGGATGGGGAGGAACTGATCTACGCGGTGGCCGAAGCGGGGGGCGACCAGGCGCTCTTCCGCATTCCCGCCAACGGCCGCCGGCCAGAGCGGGGACGTCGCGCCCTTCACGTGAGCGCCGGCGGCCCGTCCCTTTCGCGCGAGCGTAGCGGTCAATTCACTCGGCTGGCATTCATCAGCGGTCGCCAGGATGTCGGCCTCCGCCTGGTCGATCTCGCTGCTCCGCGCAAAGGGGAGATGTTCCAGAACGTGGAACGCTTCGCAGATTCCACGCGTATCGAGTCGCCCGGGTCGTTCTCACGACATGGCGATCGGATCGCATTCATCTCGGACCGCAGCGGGTCGCTGAACGTGTGGCTCGCGAACCTCGACGGCTCGGGACTACGCCAGCTGACGTCGTTCACGGCCGCCGACGTGCTCGTCGGCAACTGGTCGGTCGACGGTCGGCAACTCGTGATCGACGCGTCAGTGAATGGGAATTCCGACCTGTATATGGTCGGCGTGGACAGCTCCCACGTCTCGCGACTGACGGTCGAGCCATCAATCGACATGAATGGCCATTTTTCGGGCGATGGACGCTGGATCTTTTTCAGCTCGAACCGGTCCGGCTCGCTGCAAGTCTGGAAAATGCCGGCCGCCGGCGGCGCCGCGGTGCGGGTTACGAAAGCAGGTGGTCTTGAACCGCAAGAAGCGCCGGATGGTCGAACGGTCTTCTACCTGGATCACCCACCCCCGGGAGCAGGTGGACTCAGCGGGTCGTCGCGCTTGATGAAGGTGTCCGCGGATGGCGGGGAGGAAGTCGTCGTACTCGACGCGGTCAGGCTCTCCCTGTGGCGCGTCGTCGAACAAGGAATAGTCTTTGTGACGGTTGAACCACAAGCCGACGCCATCGACTTCTACTCATTCAGCGACCACCAGGCCCGGCGACTGGGGACGCTTCCGTTTCGGGTATCCAGAGTCGCTGGTTACGGAGGGCTAGCCGTGACGCGGGACGGCCGATTGGCGGTGCTGAACGCCACCGACAATATCCAGGCGGACATCATGGTCGCCGACAGGTTCCGTTAGCTTGGTGATCCCGTCCAGACAGGTTAATCAGCGGCACGCCTCAAGACATAACGCCACGTCTACTTGCTCGGCACCGCGCACACGAAGTTCGCGGCGTCGTCGGTGGCGCCGCTTCCTTTGTATTGCACCTGTTGCGGGTACGGGCACAGGGGCCGGGTCATCGTTTTCGCCGCATCAAGCGGGGTCGGGCCTGATCCGATAAGGCGAGCCGGGGCGACGCCTTGCTCGACCCACCGCTCGAGGGCGGTGAACATGTCACGCTCCGGATCGGCGATTGATGCCGCCGGAGGATTGGCGTCGTTGCCGAAACGGACCGGGCCAACCCCGCCGCCGCAGTGCGACATCCCGGGAACCAGGAAGAGACGGTAGAAGTCGTCCACCGCCTTCGAAGTACTTCGCGGATCGGGAGCGGCGGACATGAACGAGCGCACGGCTTCGTAGTACGCGATCGACGAGGACGCGACAATCGCCGAGTCGCCCCAGCCGTGATACTGGAGGAGCTTGCCGCCGCGCGCGCGGAAGGAGCGCAAGTCCGGGCTGGTCGCGTCGAAAATCGGCCCGACCTTCACGTCGCTGCTGCGCACGTCGCGATCGAAATCCATCGATCGAACGTCCCACGTCGGCCGCTCGAACACGACGTCGCGAAAATACGACACGCCGAACCCTGACTGCGCACTCCGCCCTGGCGCCGCGCCCCAGATCCAGAGCGGCCAGTTCGCGGGCGCCGCTTCCACACCCGACGGCACGAGGCCGGGAAAGATCTGTTCGCCGGTCCGCGGGTTCGTTGGTCCCGACGAGAGCGCGTGCAACGTCTCGAGTTGCGGTGAGGTCAAACAGTCGGCACTGTCGCCGACTTTGCAAGCGAGTACCGAGATATCGACCCGGCAGGCCAGCGGGTTCGAGACGAGGCCGTCCGTCAACCCGTCTGAGGCATCGCACGCGGCGACCACCGCCTTCTGAATCGCCGGTAGTTTTTCGACCGGGATGCGGTGCGCGTCGTCCTTCGTCAGCGCGAGCTCGTTCCAGACGAAGCTGGTAAACAGGTGAGACCAGTCGTTGGCCGGGGCGCCGGCGATGATGCCATCGAAATCCTCGGGGAATCGCTGCGCCTCCATCAGTGCCTCGCGACCGCCATCCGAGCAGCCGACGAAATAGCTGCGCGACGGACGCGTTCCGTAGAAGGCCGCCGCAATCGCCTTCGCCTGCTCGGCGGTGTCGTGCACCGCTCGATATCCGAAGTCGATCACCTTCTCCGGGTGTCCCACCGCGAACGTTCCCTGCGGCGTCTTCGTCCCGTCATGCCCATCGTCGGTCGCCGCCGCGACGTAGCCGCGGCGGACCGGATCCGCAAGGCTCGCCCGGTTGATCGTGCCCGCAAACCCGCCGTTGCCGTTCTGGCGGTACTTGCCGTTCCAACCGGTCAGCGGCAGCCAGACTTCGAAGCCGATTTCGGAGTCCAACGACGGTCGGCTGACCCCTCGCACCTCGCAGTGTGCGGGTACGTCGAGCGGCGCGGCACCTGGCGCCCCGTTCGCGGCACCTGGCGCGAGGTTCCCCGGGGCCGCACCGGCCGATACGGTCTTTGCGGTGACGATGGTCAGGTGCGGAAGCGGAAGGGCGGTGAGGCTTTCGCAGCTACGCCCGGCGACTGACGTCTGCGCCTGCAGCGATGACGAGACGACCGTTCCCGCGATCAACACGAACCCGGCAACCGAAGCTCTGATGCGCATAGGCGCGCACATCATAAGCGCGACCGGCTACGCTGTGGGCACCGCCGCCGGGCCCAGGCCAAGTTCTTCGATCGAGATTTCCCGCATCCTGAACTTTTGCATCTTGCCGGTCACCGTCGTCGGGAACTCAGTGGTGAAGCGGATGTAGCGAGGGATCTTGTAGTTCGCGATCTGGCCTCGGCAGAAGTCCCGAATGTCGTCGTCGCTCGCCTGGTGCCCCTCGCGCAGGCGGATCCAGGCGCAGACTTCCTCCCCGTACTTGCCGTCGGGCACGCCGATCACCTGGACCTCGCTGATCTTCGGATGTGAATACAGGAACTCTTCGATCTCGCGCGGGTAGATGTTCTCGCCGCCGCGGATGATCATGTCCTTGAGGCGGCCGGCGATATTGACGTAGCCGTCGTCGCGCATCACCGCCAGGTCGCCCGTGCGCATCCACCGCGCCGCATCGATAGCGGCCGCCGTCGCCGCGGCGTTCTCCCAATATCCGAGCATCACGGAGTAGCCGCGGGTGCACAGCTCGCCGCGCGTTCCGCGTGGGACGATGTCGCCCGTTTCCGGATTGATGATCTTGCATTCCAGGTGCGGGTGAATGCGCCCGACGGTCGAGACGCGCGCGTCAATCGGATCATCCACCTCGGACTGGAATGACACGGGTGAGGTTTCGGTCATCCCGTAGCAGATAGTCACTTCCGGCACGTGCATGCGATCGATGACCTGCTTCATCACCTCGATCGGACATGGCGCGCCCGCCATGATCCCGGTGCGGAGCGACTCGAGCCGGACGCGATCGAACGACGGATGCTCGAGCTGGGCGATGAACATCGTCGGCACGCCGTAAATGGAGGTGCATTGTTCCGTCTCAATCGCTCGCAGCGTGGCTTCCGGATCGAAGGAGTCCGCGGGCAGCACGACGGCGGCGCCGTGGGTGACCGCCGCCAGGTTGCCCATGACGCACCCGAAGCAGTGGTAGAACGGCACCGGGAGGCAGATGCGATCGGCCTCCGTGTAGCGAAGCGTCTGTCCGACGAAATACCCGTTGTTGAGGATGTTGTGATGCGAGAGCGTCGCCCCCTTGGGCGAGCCGGTCGTGCCGGAGGTGTACTGAATGTTGATCGGGTCGTCGAACTGCAGCACGCGCTCCCGATCCATGAGTGCCGAGGCGTCGACGACGTCGCCCTGTTCGAGGAAGGTACGCCAGTCCGTGCCTCCCGGTCCGGGCTCTGCGCCGAGATAGACGAGATGCCGCAGTGACGGCACTCGCCGCGTCATCAGCGTCCCCTGCCGGTGGCTGGTGAGTTCCGGCATCAACTCCGTCAGCATCTCGACGTAATCGGTCTTGCGGAAGCCCCGCGCGGTAATCAGCGCCGCGACGCCCGATTGATTGAGCGAGAACTCGAGCTCGCGGCGACGATACGCCGGATTGATATTGACCAGAATCGCGCCGACCTTTGCCGCGGCGAACTGCACGATCGTCCATTCGGCGCAGTTCGGGCTCCAGATGCCGACGCGATCACCGCGCTCGATGCCGAGCCGCAGGAGACCACGCGCGGCGCGGTCTGCTTCGATGCGCAATTCGCGGTAAGTCAGCCTGATGCCCTGATGACAGGCGACCACCGCATCGCGGTCGGCGAAACGTGCCGCCGCCTGATTCAGCGCCTCGCCGATCGTCAGTCCCAGGAGGGGGATAGTCGACGCGCCGTGAACGTAGGAGGGGGCGTGTGGCGCCGGTGGATGCATGAGGGCGCGCAAATCGTAGATCAATCTATGCTTTCCGCGACGCGCACTGCACGCGACGGTCGAACCGAGGCGCATTGGCCTCAATGGCGTCTTCTTCTACGGCATGCGCGTCGATCGGGCAATGGCGGGCGCCATGGCCAACCCCTTGCGCTCGCGTTCATCGCCGAGGCGCTGCTGCTGACGGCCGTCCTCGCCTGTCTGTTCGGGAAGTGGCAGGTGACCCGGTTGTCGCGCGGCTGGTTCGTCGTGCTCGCGCTCGCCGGAGGCCTTGGCTTCGCTCTGCCTCCAATCGTTGGTTCGCGTCACGCAAACTTCAGTGACGGCTCCAGCGCGGTTACAACCGCCCGAAGACAGACGCTTCCCTTCACCTTCCGTGCTTATCTGGACGTGTCGGGACGCCCGCCACTCGCCGGACCTAACGGCCGTGGGCGGTTGCGGCTCGAATTAGCTGCAGATCTCCGTCACCATCGGCGGCTCAGGGCGACCGAGAGTACTACGGGTGTAAACTGATCCATAAGCGAGCGGTCGATGGCCGAGAACCACATCAAGCTCTCCGACGACCTGATGAAACTGCTCGAGCAGCGGGCGGAGGCGGATGGAGTGTCGGTTGAGGAAGCTGCGACACAGGCCGTGCGGATCGGTCTGGAAGAGGGCCGCTGGCGCTCTCTGCTGGCGAAGGGTCGTCGCTACGGCCGGGAATCCGGTTATACCGAAGACGACGTCGAGGCGCTGGTCCAGAGCTTCCGCAACGAAAACCGTGGCCGTTGAGTGCGCCGGGTCACGCTCGATAGCAACGTCATCATCTCGGCCCTGAACTTCGGCGGCAAGCCACTCGAAGTCCTCGAACTCGCAAGGGCCGGGCGGATAGAGAACGCGATCTCCAATCCGATCATCACCGAGACTTCGCGCATCCTTTACACGAAGCTCTATTGGGATCCTGAAGCCATCACCGAGGCGGTGGATCAGATTCTCGGATTCTCGATGTACGTCCAGGCTGAGTACTCGCTGAACGTCGTGGCGCACGACGCAGACGACAACCGAATTCTCGAATGTGCGGTGAAGGCGGGGTCGGAGCCGATCGTCACCGGAGACACCGATCTCCTCGTGCTTGGTAGCTTCCGAGGCATCAAGATCATGACGCCTGCGATTTCCTCCGCGAGCTGCCTTCACGAACTGGTTGACATCCCGGGTCCGAACGACCCGAAGAGGTGCTCCTGCGGGGTACGACGAGGAGGTACGTGCGCAACGGGAACCGCTCGAGCCACATCGCGTTGCGGAGCGCCTCGCCGCTGCCGGCGTCAGGACACTGATCGGCAGCGCGCTGCAGTCGTGCAACAAGCGCAACATCAACCTGCGCGTGTACGCCTGAAACAAACTGCAACATTCAGCGCCAGAACGCTTCCCTATACTCCGCCGCGGACCAGCGGGTGTGGTTCAAGCCGCGGAGAGTCAATGATGTACAGAGTTCTCGCTCGACACGCGTTCCTCGGCGCCACGTTCCTGCTCGTGAGCGCCGCTGCGGTTGGCGCTCAGACAATCAGCGGACTGGTGACAGATCCCTCCGGCGCCGTTCTTCCCGGCGTCACCGTGGAGGCGGCCAACGCCGCGACCCGTCAGGTGCGTACCGCAATCACAGACGAGGGCGGCCGGTACGTCGTCGCCAACCTTCAGCCCGGGACCTATTCGGTGACCTACCGGCTGGACGGCTTTTCGCCCGTCACGCGGCCGGGCATCACCGTGACCTCGGACTTCACCGCGTCGATCGACATGCAGCTCAAGATCGGCGCCCAGACGGACACCATCACGGTGACGGCGGAGGCGCCGCTCGTCGACATCCGGAGCTCCGCTGCCCCGCAAACGGTCGATCGCGAGACGATGGACACCTTGCCGACCGGCAGCCGGAGCGCCGAAGCGATCGGCGTGCTCATTCCGGGCGTGACGCTCCGCGCCGCCGGCAACGGCACGATCTCGCGCGACGTCGGCGGCTCGAGCATGATGAACACGTCGCCGCTGCAGTTCCGCGGCTCGAACGATACCGTGCAGGTGATTCAAGGCATGCGGCGGGTGTACCTCCGCCCGGGGCCCGAGTTCACCGGCGTCCGCGTCAACGACGGCGCCGTCCAGGAGATGACCTTCGGCCAGGGTGCCGAAGCGCTCGACATGGGCCAGTCCGGCATGCGCGTCAACATCGTGCCGAAGAGCGGCGGCAACGTGTTCCACGGCACGATGTTCGGCACCTACACCACCGAAGCCTTCCAGGCGAAGATGAACATTGACGAGGAGTTGACATCGCTCGGTTTCACCAACCCGACCGGCGTTACCAAGCTGTGGGATCTGAATCCGAGCGTGAACGGTCCGATCCAGAAGGACCGTCTCTGGTTCAATGCCGCGTACCGCAGCTGGGGCGTGACCAATACGGCGCCGATTACGCTCAACGAATCGACGGATCATCACAGTTACAAGCCGGGGACGACCTCGGGAACCGATCCCGGTAACATCTGGGATGTCACCGGCCGCCTGACCTGGCAGGCGTCGGTGAAGGACAACGTTGCGATCTTCCTGGAGGGGCAGCAGGCCACCCGCGACCGATTCAGGATTGCGGCGACCGTTTCGCCCGAGGCGGCCGGCATCAACGCCTTCCCCAACCAGACGTATCAGGCCCGATGGACGCGCGTGCAGACGTCCAACCTGCTGTTCGACGCGGCGTACCAGCACTACAACATGGAAAACCGCGTGGTGCACGTCGACGAGGCGATGACCAGGGACTGGTGTGACGACACGATCATGACGCCGCATACGACGCCGGCGGCGTTCTACACGATCACCGAGCAGTCGACCGGCATTCTGTACAACCTGTCCAACAACTGCCGCAACGACCACACGAAGAACAATCACGTGCTGGGCACGGCCACGTACATCAGCGGCGCGCACGAGTGGAGGAGCGGCATTTCGTTCTTCAACGCCGAGTCGTACAACCCGCAAATCGTCGCCGGCTACGCATCCGTGCGCTACAGCGGGGTAACGGCCACGCAGCCGGTGAGTGTGCCGAACCAGGTGACGCTCCAACTGCCGCGGGCGCAAACCGACATGGTCAAGGCGGACATCGGGCTGTGGCTGCAGGACCGCTGGCGGATGAACCGGCTCACGCTGAACTATGGCCTGCGCCTGGACATGCTGCGGACCGGTTGGCCCGAGGAAACACTGCCGCCGAATCCCTTCGGTGTGAATCTCACGGTCCCCGCCCAAGATTCGTTCGTGGACTGGAAGGACCTCTCGCCGCGTGCCGGCGCCGCCTACGACCTGTTCGGCACGGGACGGACGGCGCTGAAGGGATCGATCGGTCGGTATGTCGAGGCGACAGGAATCGCACTGACGGCCCAGGGCAACCCGATGGGTGCGCTGGCGGCAACCACGAATCGCACGTGGACCGACAACGGCGACTTCTTGGTCTTCAATCCGGACTTCACTCTGCAGACGGGCGACGTGTTCGGCCCGTCCAGTAACGCGAACTTCGGTCGAGCCGTTGCGGATACGAAGGTCGACGAGGCGCTCCGGACCGGATGGGGCAACCGGCCGGCCACGTATGAGGCGGACCTCGGCGTGCAGCACCAGATCGGCGGCCACGCCTCGGTCAGTGCCATTGGCTACCATCGCTGGAATACCAACGTGATCGCCACCCAGAACCTGGCAGTCACCCGGTCGCAGTTCTCAGGACCGTTCTGCGTGGCGGCACCGACCACGGCCACGGAAGCGAAAGCCTCCCTCTTGCCCGGTGGAGGCGGGTATCCAATCTGTGGCCTCTACGATGTTCTTCCTGCCGCGAACGGCCTCGTGTCGAACCTGGTGACGTCGGCCAAGAACGTCGGGACCGGCGTGACGCAAACCAACACCGGTTTCACCCTGGACGCCGACATTCGGCTGGCGAACGTACGGCTATCGGGTGGTGTCGACATGAGGAACGATCACCAGGACACCTGCGGCCTGCTCGCCGGCGACCACCCGGCAGTCGTCGGCATCGGCGGAGCGCCGACGTTCGACGCGTCGGCGTTTGGCGATGGCAGCACGTTCTGCGACACGGAAACCGGCTACCGCCCGGACGTGAAGTTCGCCGGCTCGTATGAACTGCCATGGGGGATCATCACGTCGGCCACCTTCCAGAACGCGGCGGGGCCGCCGATCACGGGGACGTGGGCGGCGCCGAACAGTGTGATTGCCGCGCCCGCAGCACTCGGCCGCAACCTCGCCGCGTGCCCGGCGACGGGTAATTGCACCGCGACGAAGACGATCAACCTGATTCAACCGCAGACGGAGTTCGGCGATCGCCTCAATCAGATCGACTTGCGCCTGTCCAAGCGGTTCAGTCTCGGTCAGGGCGCGCGGCTGGCGATCAACGCGGACCTCTACAACCTGACGAACACCAACTGGATCATCGCCTACGGCAACACCTTCGGTCCGAACTTCATGCGGCCGTCGCAGGTGTTGTCGCCGCGCATGTTCAAAATCGGCGGGCAGTTCGATTTCTAAGGACCGGATGCGACACACCACAGCAGCTATTGGCATGGTCGTCTTCGCCGGTGCGGCGATGCTCATCGAGGTTCCCGCCAGCGGTCAGGCGCGGCAGGGAGGCCAGGGCGGGCAGGTTGCGCCGGGCGCACAGGGCCGTCAAGGGGGCGCCGCGACAGCGGCGACCCGCCCCGAAGATACCCGTCCACCGGTGTTCTTCCGCGAAGAGTGGAAGCATCAGTTCGACCGCGGCGGCTCGCCGGAGGGGCCGGTGAGCCAGGAGCACGTGTCGAACCCGACCCTCGAATTGAAAACCTACGGCGAAGCGCCAAAGGGCGATCCCGAAGGCTCGCAGGAACACACGCATGCGGGGATGTGGATGAACAAACGGTTCGCCAACGATCCGGCACATCTCTTTACCGGAACGTGCAACCGCCCGTGCGCCCTCACGCTGCGTCACCGCACGCAGTTCGTCGACCTGTCGGTGTTTGGCTCGAACATCCGGTGGCTGGTCAAGATGTCGGGCTTCCACCAGGTTCGACCCGTCATCAAACTCGCCAACGGCACCATGCTCGTCGGCGACCATGCCGACGGGTGGGTCGAGGCTTTCGATTGGTATACGAGCGAGATGCTGATTGGATCGCTCCGCTGGCGGAAGCTGGACCCGGAGCGGCTGGTGACCATCCTTGGCGCCCCCGCCAACGCCGTCGGTTGGGTGGAAAAGCCCGATCTCAGTCGGGTTGACGAGGTCGGATTTGTCGATTTCACGCCGGGCAGCGGCCACGGGAACGGCGGCTTTGCCGACGTCGCCTGGATCGAGGTCCAGGGGATGCCCGTGCCCCGGTGAGGCGGCGCCTTCGATGTCCATCAGGACAGCTTCGGCAACAGCACCGGCTTGCTCGAGATTAGATAGCGGGTTGCAGTTCGGGTAGCACTCGGCGCCTCGACCTGGTGCCGCCGCTGAAACAAATTGCAACATTTCGCGACCGCGCGGGATCCCTATACTCCGGCCGCACACGAACACCGGTGGTGGCTTCGCGCGACCTTCGCGACTCAGTCACCAGCGGACGGAGCCCACTCATGCACAGCCAGCTTGCCCAGAGAGCTCTATTCGCGGCGGCGATCCTCTTTCTGACCTGCAGCGCGGCGGCTGCTCAGACAATCAGCGGCGTGGTCACAGACAGCTCCGGAGCGGTGCTGCCCGGCGTCACCATCGAGGCCCAGAACACCGCCACGCGTCAGGTACGCACCGCCGTGACCGACGGGTCGGGCCGCTACGTAATCACCAACCTGCAGCCTGGGACCTATTCAACGACCTACCGGCTGGACAGCTTTACTCCGGCCACTCGGCCCGGGATCACCCTGACGTCCGGCTTTACTGCAACCATCGATATTCAACTGATGGTCGGGGCGCAGTCGGACACGATTACCGTGACTGCCGACGCACCACTCGTAGACGTAGAAAGCGCCGCGACCCAAACCACGGTGGACCGGGAAGTGCTGGATACGCTGCCGTCGGGCCGCAGCCCGGAATCCGTCGGCGTGCTCATTCCCGGAGTGACGCTGCGCGCGGCCGGCAGCGGCTCGATCTCCCGCGACGTCGGCGGGTCGTCGATGATGAACCAGTCGCCGCTGCAATTCCGCGGCACGAACGACACCGTGCAGGTCCTGAATGGGATGCGCCGCGTGTACCTGCGGCCCGGCCCCGAGTTCAATGGCGCGTATATCAACGACGGCTCGGTGCAGGAGATGACCTTCGGTCAGGGGGCCGAGGCGATGGACATGGGTCAGTCCGGCCTGCGCATCAACATCGTTCCGAAGAGCGGCGGCAACGTGCTTCACGGTGGCGTGTTCGGCGCCTACACCGGCGAGGCATTCGAATCGGAGATGAACATTGACGGCCAGCTGCGCGCGCTCGGGTTCAGCAATCCGACGGGTCTGGTCAAGCTCTGGGACTTCAATCCGAACATCAACGGACCCCTCAAGAAGGATCGCCTCTGGTTCTCGCTGGTGTACCGATCGTGGGGGGTCACCAACACGGTCGCCATCGCCTACAACGAGGCGACCGACCATCAAAGCTACCAGCCGGGCTCCCGGTCGGCGGAGGATCCCGGACGGATTTGGGACGTGACCGGCCGCCTCGTGTGGCAGGCGTCGGCGGCGGACAACATTTCGTTCATCGCGCAGGAGCAGAAGCGCACCCGCGACTATTTCTCCATCAGCGCGACCACGTCTCCCGAAGCGGCATCGGTAAATACGTTTCCGAGCTCGACCTACCAAATCCGCTGGACGCGCGTGCAGAGCGCCAACCTGCTGTTCGAGGGCGGGTTCCAGGACCACGACCTGCAGAATCAGGTGAGGATTCGCGACGAAGCGCTGCGCGACACGTGGTGCTACGAAAACATCATGACGCCGAAAACGTCGCCGGTGCCGTACTACCGCATCACCGAGCAGACGCTCGGGATTGCCTACAACGCCAACGGGGCTTGCACCAACGATGCGACGTTCAATAATCAGTATCTCGGCACGGTCACATCTATTCGCGGCGGCCATGAAATGAAGGCAGGCGGATCGTTCTTCCGCGCCGAGTCGTATAACCCCAGCCAACCGTTCGGCTACGCCACCTTCGTTTACCGGGACGGCGTGCCCCGCCAGACGACGTTGTCGGTTCCACGCACACAGACGGACATCGTAAAGGCTGACGTTGGACTGTGGCTTCAGGATCGGTGGCGGCTCGACCGCCTGACCCTGAATTACGGCGTGCGACTGGACATGATTCGCACCGGCTGGCCGGAACAGGTGTTGCCGGCGAACCCGTTCACACCGGAGTTCCGCTTCGAGGCGCGTGACACGTTCGTCAATTGGAAAGACCTGTCGCCGCGCCTCGGAGCCGTGTATGACGTGTTCGGGACAGGCCGCACGGCACTCAAGGGCAGCGTCGCGAGGTACGTAGCCGCTGAGACGATCGGCCTGAATTCACTGGGCAACCCGATGAGTGCGCTCTCGACGTCGGATACGCGGACGTGGAACGACCTGAATAACGACCGCACGGTGTTCAATCCCGATTTCACGCTGCAGGCGATCGAGCTCGGACCGTCGACGAACCAGAACTTCGGCCGCTCGGTGCAGACCACGACCGTCGATCCCGAGATCCTGGAGGGATGGGGACACCGGCCCTACGTGGACGAAGTCGATGTGGGCGTTCAGCATCAGCTCGCGAGCCGCGCCTCGACGACTGCCATGTTCTATTACCGCCGGAGCGGCAATCACCTGGCGATCGCGAATACCGCCGTCAGCCGCGCCGATTTCACCGGGCCGTTCTGCGTGACGGCTCCCACGCCCGCCAGCGAACCGCGCGCGGCGCTGCTTCCCGGCGGCGGCGGGTATCCAGTCTGCGGCCTCTACGATGTGAATTCGTCTGCGCTCGGACGGGTGGCGGAACTCGTCACGGCGGCGGACAATCTCGGTAGCGGCGTCAAACAGTCGAACACCGGCGTCACGCTGACGGCGGACATCCGGCTCGCGAACGCGTACATCCAGGGCGGGCTCGACCTTCGACGTGATCTGCTGGACACGTGTGGGATCGATCTCGGCGACCACCCGGCTGGCATCCGGTTCCCAATCAGTGGCGGGGCCGGCATCGGGCCGGCGCCGACCGAGTTCGATAACCTGGAGTATCCGGATGGCAGCATGTCGTGTAACACGAACACCGGGTTCAGGCCGGACCTGAAGTTCTCCGGTTCCTATCAACTGCCGTGGGGCCTGATGACGGCAGCGACCTACCAGAACGCGTCAGGTCCCTCGATCACGGCGAGCTGGGCTGCGACAAATGCCGCCATCGCTCCCGGGCTCGGTCGTAATCTGTCGGCGGGGGCCTCGGCCACGAAGACGGTCGGGCTGATTCAACCGGACAGCCTCTTTGGCGACCGCCTGCATCAGATAGACGTGCGGTTCTCGAAGCGGTTCGTCCTGCGGAGCGCCGCGCGATTTGCCATCAACGCCGATCTGTACAACGTGACGAACAGCAACTGGATCGTCCGGTACACGTCGACCTTCGGTCCGAACTACCTGCGGCCGGCGCAAGTGCTGTCGCCCCGATTGTTCAAGATCAGCGGTCAATTCGATTTTTGAGCCACGCGGCCCGGCGGCCCGCTGGCCGTCCGGCGCGGCGTGGCGGCAACGTGTTTCGTTGTGCGTGTATGCGGACTGTTGTTCCTGTGCTCGTCATGTTCCTGCTGTCCGGCGCCGTTTTCCTGAGCGCCGGTCAGCAGTCCGCCGAGCGGACGGTGCTTGATGGCGTCTATACCGAGGCCCAAGCGGAGCGCGGGACGCGCGCGTACATGGAACACTGCAGCCGCTGCCACGACGTGGATCTCCGGGGGAACCCGGTCGCCCCGAGCCTGACCGGAGCGCGCTTCATCGATGCCTGGCGCGAAGACAGTCTTCATAGTCTCTTCGACCACATGACGACCCGCATGCCACGTGAGCCGCTCACCCGGCTGCCGACTCCGGTGTACGTCGATATTCTCGCCTTCATCCTGCAGTTCAACGGCTATCCGCCTGGGCAGCAGGAACTGACCGAGGAGCAGATCCCGAGGGTGCGGTTCGTCGACCTGAGTGGTCCTCAGCCCCTTCCGAACCTGGCACTCGTCCGGGTGGTCGGGTGCCTGACGGCTGGGGAAAAGGGCGCCTGGATGCTGACGAGGGCGACCGAGCCGGTTCGCGACAACGACGGGAGGACCACGACGCCCGAGCAAATTCGTGCAGCGGGCGACGCGCGCCTGGGGAGCGGGTCCTTCGAGTTGCAGAACCTCTCGGATCTGCGTGACGGGTTCACGGCCGAACCCTACAGCGGCAAACGAGTACAGGTGAAAGGGGCTTTGGTTAGGCGGCCGGCGCTCGACCGGATCAGCGTGACGTTGTTGGAAACCGCGGCAACCAGTTGTGAGTAGTGAATAGGGCTTTCGACCAATTTGAGTGACCGTCTCGGCCTGGCAAATGTCTTCGGCAACAAGTTGCAACACCGCCCGAGGGCTGGCAGGCGTATCTTTCACCTGCACCCAGCCGGTGCCGTGGTGGGCAAGCGGTACCCCGTTCGGACTCGTGGTTCTGTGAGGAAACTGTTCGTGATGACTAGGTTGTGGATCATTCCCACTCTCACGCTGGCGTCGGCCACACTGTACGGTGGCCAGGCGCCGCAGCAAGCAGCGCCCGAACGCGCCCTGCGACCGGCGGCCGCGTCGACGGCGCCGGCCCGCCAGTCACCGGCGGCTCCCTCGCGCCCTGTTCCCGTCGCCTCGTCGGCACGCCAGCCGGTGGCGATGTCGACGGACGCCCAGCGCAAGCTGCTGGATCAGTACTGCGTGACCTGCCATAACAGCCGCGCCAAGACCGGCGGGGTGGTCCTGGACGACGTGGACCTCGCGAATGTGGGCGCGCACGCGGAGGTACTCGAGAAGGCCGTGCGTCGCGTGCGCGCCGGGCTGATGCCGCCACTGGGTGCGCGCCGACCGGATGACGCGACGCTGACGTCGCTCGCCGAGAGTCTCGAGGCCTCGCTGGATCACGCCGCGTCGACGCCCAACCTGGTGGCGCCGGGACTGCACCGCTTGAACCGTACCGAGTACGCCAACGCCGTTCGCGAGTTGCTGGGCGTGGAGATTGATCCTGCCGCCTACCTCCCGGTTGATGATTCGACGTCGGGCTTCGATAACGTGGCCGCGGGTCTCAACGTGTCGCCGGCGCTCGTCGAAGGTTACATGTCAGCGGCCGGCAAGATCAGCCGACTGGCGCTCGGGCGATCAACGCTTCCAGAGGAAAAACGGTATCTCGCGCCGCAGGATTATTCACAGGAAGGGCATGTCGAGGGGCTGCCGTTCGGCACGCGTGGTGGCCTGCTGATTCGGCATCATTTCCCGGCTGACGGGGAATACATGTTCGCCTGGTTCCCGGTGCGAGGTAATACGGGTGAGCTTTATGGCGCCGAGTCGAAGGACGAGGAACTGATCGTCCTGATCGACGGGCAGCGTGTCGGGTCGTTCGACATGTCGAAGGTGCCGAACGGGACGGACAACGACAAGAACGAGCTGCGTGTCAACGTCAAGGCGGGACAACGCACTGTCGGCTTTACGTTCCTCGCCAACTCGCACATCCCCGGCGACGACCTGAATCATCACTATCTCCGCAGCGTTTTGGACACCAACCCGATTCCGGGATTCATCTTCTATCCGCAGGTCGGACAGGTGAAGATCCTCGGACCGTACAACGGGATGGCATCGACCGATGCACCGAGCCGGAAGAAGATTCTGACTTGCACGCCCGCGAGCGCGCTCGAAGAGGCCAAGTGCGCCGAGTCGATCCTCACCCGGCTGGCCCGGCAGGCGTTCCGCCGACCGGTTTCGGCCGACGATTCCAAGATGTTGATGCAGTTCTATCAGTCGGGTCGCGGCAAGTCCGGCACGTTTGAAGACGGTGTTGAACGGGGTCTCCAGGGCATCCTGTCCGATCCTGAGTTCGTGTTCCGGAGCGAGGTGGCTCCCTCGCGACTGAACGCGAGTCAGGGCTATCGCATCAACGATCTCGAGCTCGCGTCCCGGTTGGCGTTCTTCCTCTGGAGCACGACGCCAGACACCCAGTTGATCGACCTCGCCTCGCGGGGACGGCTGGCGGATCCGAAGGTGCTCGAGGCACAGGTGCGCCGCATGCTCGCCGATTCGAAATCGCGAGAGTTCGTCAAAAACTTTGCCGGGCAGTGGCTGCAGTTGCGGAATCTGCCGAGTTCGGCGCCGTCGACGCAGTTGTTCCCGGATTTCGACGACAACCTGCGCCAGGCCTTCCGGGTGGAAGCCGAGATGTTCTTCGACAGCGTCCTGCGCGAGGATCGCAGCGTCCTGGACCTGCTGACCGCCGACTACACGTTCGTCAACGAGCGTCTGGCCCGCCACTATGGGATTCCGAACATCTACGGCCCTCGCTTCCGTCGTGTCCCCCTCACCGGCGCGCTGGAGGCGCGACGCGGACTGCTCGGCAAGGGAGCCGTCCTGCTGACCACGTCCAACCCGGATCGCACGTCACCGGTGCTGCGCGGCAAGTGGGTGCTGATGAACCTACTCGGAGTCGTACCTCCGGAGCCGCCACCCAATGTGCCGCTGCTGCGTGAGAGTACCAAGAAGGCGAACGGGCAGCCGGTGCCGCTCGAGATTTCGATGCGCGACCGGATGACCGAGCACCGGGCGAGCCCGACGTGCGCCAGTTGCCACCAGATGATGGATCCGATCGGCTTCGCGATGGAGTCGTTCGACGCGGTCGGCAAGGCGCGCACCCAGGAGTTCGGCAAGCCGCTCGACGTGAGCGCGCAGCTCGCCGACGGCGCCACCTTCGAGGGGCCGAACGGCTTGCGCCAGGCGCTGACGCGTTATTCACCGCAGTTCGTCAACAACCTCACCGAGAAGCTGTTCGTCTACGCGCTTGGTCGCAGCGTGGATTACCGCGACATGCCGCAGATTCGCGCGATCGTTCGCAGCGCCACGGGGACCAACTACCGTCTGTCTTCACTCATCCTCGGGATTGTCAAAAGCCCGGCATTCACGATGAATCCGCAGGACGCGGGTTCTGAGGGTGCCACCGCAGACCGCGACCGCAAGGAGCCGGCGGCGCAGAATAAGGATCGGATCTGATCATGTATCTGACGAAGAAGCATCTTCCGAGACGCACCTTCCTTCGTGGCGCCGGCGTCACGCTGGCGCTGCCGTTGCTCGAATCGATGGTGCCGGCGCTGAGCGCGTATGCGCAATCCCCGGCCTCGCCGAAGACGCGGCTGGTCACGATCTTTGCGCCGCACGGCTGGTCGCCGACCTACTGGGCGGACGCCGATCCGAGCGTCCCGCCCACACCAGGACGCAACGTCGGCCTCGGCTATATCCACAAGCCGTTGGAACCGTGGCAGGACAGGCTGACGATCGTCAGCGGCCTGGATGGGACCTCGTCGATGCCGCCTCCAGGAAGCAGCGGAGGCGATCATTCGCGCGCCTCCGCCACGTTTACGGGAACGAGCCCGAAGAAGACCTCTGGTGCCGACATCTATGGCGGCGTCAGCATCGATCAGATCGTGGCGCGGAAGTACGGACAGGACACTCTGCTGCCGTCGATCCAGCTTGCCATCGAAGATCCCGGCGCGAATACCGGCATCTGCGGCTGGGGCTACAGCTGCGCGTATTCGAACTCTGTGTCGTGGGCGGCGCCCAACAAGCCGCTGCCGCACGAGATCAATCCGCAGCTCGTGTTCGAGCGCCTGTACGGCGATGGCACCACCGCGGAAGAGCGGGCCGCTCGCCGGGTGGCGAGCGACAGCATTCTGGACGCGGTGACGTCGAAGATCAGCCGCCTGCAGTCACGGCTGCCAGCCAGCGACCGCACCCGCCTGAACGACTATCTCGAAGCGGTGCGTGAGATGGAGCGCCGCCTCAAGGTGGCCGCCAGGGTTTCCGGTGAGTCGCCCGACATCGAAGTGCCGTTCGGTGTGCCGGAGTCGTTCGACGAGCACGTCAAGCTGCACTTCGATCTGCAGGCGCTCGCGTTCCAGGGCGATATCACCCGCGTGTCGTCGCTGATGATCGCGCGCGACGTCAGCCTGCGTTCGTATCCGGAATCGGGCATCAGGACCGCCAATCACCCCTCTTCGCACCACGGCGAGGACCCGAAGCGGCGCGAAGACTGGGCGACGATCAATCTGTACCACATGAAGTGCTTCGCGCATTTCCTCAAGAAGCTGTCGGATACACCCGATGGCGACGGAACGCTGCTCGACAACACGTTAGTCGTGTGGGGCAGCAACATGGGCAATGCCAACCAGCACAGCCACGTCGGCGTGGGCTATCTCCTGGCCGGCGGTGCGTCGGGCAAGCACCGGCCGACGAAGCTGAACGTTCACGAATCGGGTCCGACGTCGAACCTGCTGCTCACCGTGGCGCAGAAGATGGGCGTGGACGTCGACAGCATCGGCGACAGCACTCGCGCGATGGAGGTATAGAGATGCGCACCGCAACAGTCAGCGCCGCGCTGCTCGTCGGGGTCCTGTTCTCGACGGTCAGCTATGCGGCGAGCCCGGAAGTGGCCGATGCGGCCATGAAGGCCGACGCCTCAGCCGTTCGTACGCTGCTGGCCAAGAAGGTCGACGTGAACGAGCCGCAGGCGGATGGCAGCACCGCGCTGCACTGGGCCGTGTACTACGAGGACATCAAGCTGGTCGACAGCCTCCTCGAGGCAGGAGCGAACGCCAACGCCGCCAATCGCGAAGGCGCCACGCCGTTGTACCTGGCGTCGATCGCGGGCAACCCGGTCATCCTGGGCAAGCTGATGAAACAGGGTGTGGACGTGGACAGTCCCTTGCTGCGGCATGGCGAAACGGCGCTGATGTTTGCGGCGCGGACCGGTCGACCGGAGGCCGTCAAGCTGCTGCTGGAGGCTGGCGCCAAGGTTGACGCCAAGGAGACGCTGCGCCAGACGACGGCCTTGATGTGGGCCGCGGAGCAGGGCCACCCGGAGGCGATCAGCCTGCTGGTCGCCGCCGGGGCGGATCTCAACGCTCAATCAACCATCGAGGAGGCGAAGAAGCGTCGCGGCGTCGTGTACAAGCAAGGCGAGAACCAGCACACGGGCGGTGTGACACCGTTGGTTCTGGCCGCCCGACAAGGAAATCTCGACGCCGTGAAGGTGCTCGCCGAGAGCGGCGCCGATCTCAATAAGGGTGCTGGGGACGGCACCACCGCGATGGTCGTCGCGGTCCAGAACGGTCACTACGACGTCGCGCAGTACCTGGTGGAGAAGGGCGCGGACATCAACAAGGCCAACGAGAAGGGCTGGACTCCGCTGTATCTGTCGGTGAAGCATCGAAATCTCGAGACGGGCACGATTCCGGTCCCGAATCAGCACCAGGCGACCGACTTCATCAAGTTGCTGCTCGACCGCAACGTCGACGTGAACGCCCGCGTCACGTTCAATACCGAGATCCGGAATGGGCAGCGCGCTACTTGGTTCGAGGAAGACGGTGCCACGGCGTTCATGCGCGCGGCACTGTGCGGAGATATCGAAATGATGCGGCTGCTCCTGGCGAAAGGCGCGGACCCGAAGATTCCAACGGCCGACGGCACGACTGCCTTGATGGCCGCGGCAGGCGTCGGCTACACAGAGGGGTTCATCCAGTATCGCTCGAGGGAGGACTCCATCGCTGCCGTGAAACTCCTGCTGGAGCTTGGTGCTGCCGACGTGAATGCACAGAACGCTGGTGGCCTGACGGCGCTGCACGGCGCAGCGCACCGCGCGGCGCTCGAAGAAATCAAGCTGCTGGTGGAGCACGGCGCCGACCTGAGTATCGAATCGAAGCCGGCCGCGAAGTTCGGCAACTCGACTTTTGGGCTGCTGCCGCTCGACTGGGCGCTGGGGGTTCCGGTGGGCGTGCAGTCGGCGATCTATCATGCCGACGCGGTTGAACTGCTCACGACGATGATGAAGGAGCGGAACATCGCGATTCCCGAGCGCCATCGGACCGTTGGCGGCAACGCCGCCATCGCCGCCAAGAAGTAAGCAATTCGACGAGTCACCACGACACAGAGGGCTGGAACTGTTCGCAGTTCCAGCCCTCTCGTCTTGATTGGTATGGTCATTCGCACCGCTCTGTTCACGTTTTTGCTCGCGGCCTCCCTTTCGGCACAGTCCGCTCCCAAGACCGCGCCATCGGTGCTGGACGGTGTCTACACGCCCGCACAAGCGCGTCGGGGCCAAGAGCAATTCGAGCAGCACTGCGCCGTGTGCCACCGTCAGGACCTACTCGGGATCGCCGGCCCTGCGCTGAAAGGGGACCGCTTCCTCGACCAGTGGCGGGAGTTCCCGCTCGAGGTGCTGTTGAAGGACGTGCAGGCACAAATGCCGCTCGGCAACGCCGGCGGGCTCCCGTCGAGCACGTATGTGGATGTCGTTGCGTACATCCTCGAAGCCAACGGGCTGCCCGCAGGTGCGGGAGAACTGACGCAGGACGTTGCCGCGAAAGTGATGTTCGTGGCGCCCGGCGGCCCCAGGCCGCTGCCGACAAGTTCCCCGGCGCTGATCGCGGGCTGCATGACGAAGGAGTCGGGAGCCGGTTGGTTTTTGACGAGTGCGAGCGAACCGGCCAGAACGCAGAACCCGTACGAGTTCACCGACGCGGAACTCAAGACTGCCGGACAGGCATCGCATGGCGGCGGGTTGTTCCGGCTGCAGAACCTCGAGAGCCTCCCCGGGTCCACGGAGGCGGCCGACCGGATGGTTGGCCAGCGAGTGGTCGCCAAGGGGATCCTGGTCAGAGCCGATAAGGGAACCCGTCTCAACGTCGCCGCACTGAGCCCGCTCGGAGGCCCATGTGAGTCGTAAAGGCATCATGAGACAGCGGTTTGCAAGGCGGTGGAGCGCTGTCGCCAGCCTCCTCACAGGCATGCTCCTCTTGGTGGTCGGAGCGGACATCGCGCAGGGGCCCGCTCTTGCTGACGCTCCAGCAGGCAAGCCCCGCCCCGCTGAAGCCATCGGGGGCAGGTTCGCAGAGCCGCAGGGAGCGACGCAGACGGTACTCGACGGCGTGTTCACGGCCGCGCAAGCCAAGCGCGGCGGCGCTGTTTACGACGAGCGCTGCGCGTCCTGTCATGACGGCGCCGATGTCGATGGCCCGCCCCTCACGGGCGCGCCCTTCATCGAACGGTGGCGTGAAGACACCCTGGCAGGTCTATTCGAATTCATGAAGACCGCCATGCCGCAAACTGCCCCCGGCTCGCTTTCGAGTGCCGCCTACCTGGATATCCTTGCCTATCTGCTGGACGAGAACGACTACCCGCCGGGACCACGTGAGCTCACGACGGCGCTCGTGGACAGCACCCTCCTGGTGGGGCCGAGTGGCCCGCAGCCGTTGCCGTCCGGCGCGCTCGTCAGCGTGGTTGGCTGCCTGACCCAGACCACTTCCCGGGAATGGACCGTCTCCCGCGCGGCTCACCCTGCGCGCGTGCGCGTCGGCAACGACATCACCGCTGCGGAAGCGACGTCGGCTGCGGGGGCAGCACTGGGAACGGATACGTTCGCGCTGCAGAATGTCGGTGACGGCGGCACGCCATTGCCAGGTGAGGGACACAAAGTGCTCGTCAAGGGCGCGCTGTCGCAACGCGCCGCAGAGCGTCGCATTCACGTCACCGCTGCGCAGAGTGTGGCCGGCACGTGCAAGTGAAGCGTCTGCTGCTGGTTCTCTTCGTATTCATCCCCGAAATCTCTGCTCAACAACAACCGCCGTTCGTCCCTGAAGACCATCGGCCGCCGCTGTTTTTCCGGGAGAGTTGGAAAGACCCGGAGATACAGGAGCGCACAGTCCGGCAAGCCGATCTCGTCAACCCACAGTTGCTGCTCATGCTGTACGGGCCGCCTGCGATCGACGTACGAATCGTCAAACACACGTCTCCAACGGACGATCCTTCATATATCTGGTCCGGATCGTCGCCGCACCCGTGGATCCTGACGCTCAAAGACAAGAACAACTACGTCGATCTCAGTGGTCCCGTCGCCAAGATTCGCTGGCGGACCAAACAGGCGGGTTTCAACCTACTGCGTCCGGTCGTGAAGCTTGCTGACGGCCGCTTCCTCGTCGGAGATTACGCGGAGGGGTATACCGGTGACTGGCGCGAGACCGAGTTTTCGCTTGCCAGTGTGCGTTGGCGTGCGCTCGACAGCACAAATGCGGTGACCGCGCGGCGCGAGGGGGCGTGGGCCGCCGATGTCGATCTGCGGAGAGTGGATGAGGTGGGGTTCACGGATTTGATGCAGGGCAGCGGCGGAGGTCCTGGCGGGGGATCACGTGTCGACTGGATAGAGGTCTACGGGAATCCCGTTCCTCGTGGGTTCCCGTGACGCCGCGCCTCAACACAGAGCCCGCCACCCACGAACCGCCGGATCCTGAGGATGCCCCGCTTTCGGTTCCGCGTTCGGTACAATCCGCGGGCGTCATGCGCATCTCTCCCGAGAGCCCTCTCGCCGTGAAGGGCGGGGCGATCACCATCTGGCTGGCGATACTGGTCCTTGCGGGCGTCCTCGCGCTGACCTGGATAGGCTACCGTGCCGCGAACGAGTGGCAGTCGAACGCCGGTCAGTTGATCGAGCGCCGCGAGCAGCAGATCGCGGTGTCGCTCACGCTCAACCTCGCGCGGGACATGCGCGCAGTGCAGACTACCGTCATCGACCGGCACGAGTGGGGAAGCGCCGAACTGGACTCACCGGAGTATCTGACGGAGGTATTGACGCCCGCATTGGGGCGCTACACATACCCCGAAGTGTTCTTCGCCTCGCGTCTGCCGCTGGACGCCCACTTCGTGGCCCGTGGCTCGCGGCTCCCATCGTGGGCGCCCGGCGGTGAGACGGCTGCAGTTCACTCTTTCAAGAATCCGCATGTCACGGCGCTTCTGGGCGCACGCGTCCTGCAGGACGTGGCGAGTGGCCGCCATTACTCGATTTTCCGTTTGGAAATCGACGGAACCGAGTACCAAGTGGTGGTGCGGTTCCTGCGTGGCGCATCAGAGACGGACTACCCGATCGCGCTGGTGGGATTTCTGGTCAACATGGACTGGGTAGACACGCACTACTTCGTCCCGATGCTGGATTCCGTGATGGCGGGAACCGGCCCCATCATCGAAAGTCAGATCGTCGATCCGACCGGCGTCCAGGTTGCACTTCTCGACCCACAAGGCAGGGCGGCGGGCGGTCGGCCTGCGATTCCCGCGGATCGACGGCCGACGACGCGACGGCTCAACGCATACTTTTTCGATCCGACGATGGCGAACACCGAGGCGGTGCACGATCTCGAGCACTGGGGCTGGGCCGTCCAGGTCAGCGCCGCCGAAGATCCGACCCTGGCCATCGCCCTCAGCGGCGCCAGGCGCACGATGCTCGTGCTCGCCGCTGGCGCGCTGGCCCTTGGAATCGGATTGATGATCGTCGTTCACGCGACGCGCGCCGCTGCTGCCGTCGCGTCGCTGCGCTCAGAGTTCGTCTCCACGGTCACCCACGAGCTGAAGACACCGATGTCTGTCATTCAGAGCATTGGGGAAATGATGGTCGGTGGCCGCGTCAACTCGCCGGAACAACAACGTGAGTACGCGCAGCTGCTGGTTCAGGAAACCTATCGGTTGCGCCACCTCATTGACAACCTTCTCGCGTACGCACGGGTGACGGAAGTGGCGGACGTTTACACCTTCGAGTCCCTTCAGCCCGAGGAGGTCGTGGAGGACGTGGTGCATGGCTTCCGCAAGCTCCTCGTCGATCGGGGCATTGATCTGGTCGTCTCGATACCCGAGGCGCTGCCGCCAGTCCGCGCCGACCGTACCTCGATCGTCTTTGCACTGGACAACCTGATCGACAACGCCATGCGCCATGCGGGCGCCAAGCACATTGAATTGAAAGCCCACTCGGTTGAGAAGGCAGTTGAGTTCGTGGTGTCCGACCAAGGCCGGGGCATCCCGTCCGATGAGTTGAAACGGGTGCAGCAGCCGTTCGTCCGCGGCGGCGCAGACAGCCGTGGCAGCGGACTCGGCCTGGCGATCGTCCGTCGTATCGCCGCGGCCCATCGAGGCTGGTTCCGGCTGCAGAGCGGTGTCGACGCAGGGACGACGGCAACGCTCGGTATCCCGGTCGTTTCGGCATGACCGTCGATCAGAAGCGGATCCTCATCGTCGAAGACGACGAAGGCATCGCGCGGATCCTCACGGACTACCTACGAATCGATGGCTTCAACGTGCGATGGGCGAGGACGGCTCACGAAGCGCTGGTCGAGTCGCAGTCCTTCCGACCGGATCTGGTACTCCTTGACATCACGCTGACAGCCGGCCAACCGAACGGCTTCGACATTTGCGGAGTGCTGCGCCAGGGCGGCCGCTGCGGCGTCATTATGGTGTCGGCACGCAGCCGGCGCGAGGACAAGTTGCGCGGATTGGGCGTGGGCGCCGACGATTACGTGACCAAGCCATTTGACATGGAGGAGCTGACGGCCCGGATCAACGCGGTGCTGCGGCGGACCGTACTGGTCGTCTCGCGGATCCGCCTCGGAGAGCTCGAGGTGGACTTCCAAGCCCATACCGCCCGGCGCGGTTCGACCGACATTCATTTGACCCACCGAGAGTTCGAGATGCTGCGCTACCTGGCGGAGCATCAGGACCGCGTCGTTCATCGTAACGAGTTGCTGCGCGACGTCTGGGGACTCGTGGACGGGTCGACGACACGCTCAGTGGATTTCGCAATACTCCGGCTGCGTAAGAAGATTGAGCCGAATCCACCGGAGCCCCGTTTCCTGCGCACCGTCCACGGCGACGGCTACTCGCTCACCGTCGACCGCGACCGCTAATTTACCAGTCGTCTCGGAGAACGAGAGATGAGCATTCGGGTCGCATCGGTCATCGTCGCCTTCAGCGCCGTGATTTCGCCATCACCATCGGCAGCCGGCCTGCAAGGGGAACGGCAGAACCCGTTGGAGTCGCTCGGCGGACTTCGTTGCCGGTTCACGGTAGGGACGTCGGCCATGTGGAAGGGAGGTAAGCCGGATGTGAAAGTGGACACCACACCGATGGAAGTGACGATCTCGAATGTCGACATTCAGGACGGCACCGCCGATGTTGCGATCCCGGGTGGGAGGCGCCTTGCTACGACAGTCCTGTCGGACGGCAGCCTTTCCTTCATGGAGAGTACGCGCGGGGCTCTGGAAGTGACAACGGTGTTCGCGACGGAGAGCTCCCCGGGCAAGCTCAAAGCCGTCCGCGCGCATCACGAATATCTCTTCCTGACTGTACCGCCATTCGTTGAAGACCCGACGGTGTCCCAGAGTTACGGCGAGTGCGAACCGACTGCAAAATAACCAACGGCTCCTCGCGCCGATTGGCTGCGGTGCTCCTGACGGCCGCAGCGCTCACCGCGTGCTCTCCCACTGTTGAACACCAGGCGGCCACCGCCACGCTGATTGAGCGCAGTACGGTGGCCATGGGATCGTCGCTGACGGTGACGGCGGTCAGTCGCGACGAAGAATCCGCCGGCCGCGCTATCCAGGTGGTGTTCGATGAATTCGGCACCCTCGAAGCGCGTCTGAGCGTCTGGAAGCCAGACAGCGACGTCGAGCGGATCAACGCGGCGGCGGGAAAGGCCCCGGTGGTTGTCAGTCTGGATACCATCGAGGTACTGCAGCTTGCAATCGAGGCAGGCGATCGAACGGGCGGCAAATTCGATGTGACGTTCGGGGCTTTGTCAGGTCTGTGGAAGTTCGATCACGACCAGGACAATTCCTTGCCAGACCCTGCTGCGATTCGGCGACTTCTGTCCCTGATTGACTACCAGCAGCTCGTGGTCGATCGCGCCGCGCACACCGCGTTCCTGAGGCGCGCCGGAATGCGCTTGCACCTGGGCGGCATCGGCAAGGGCTTCGCGATCGATCGCGCCGCGGAAATTCTGCGGGCGCACGGCCTGCGCGACTTCATGATTCAGGCCGGCGGCGATCTGTATGTGGCCGGCCGGCGCGGTGACCGCCCGTGGCGAGTGGCGATTCGCGACCCGCGGGGTCCCGCTGACCGCCTCATTGCGGCGTTGGACCTGACGGACGGGACGTTCAGCACGTCGGGCGACTACGAGCGCTTTTTCATGCACAACGGCGTGCGCTATCACCACATCCTGGACCCGGACACCGGCCAGCCCGCCCGCGGACTGCGTAGCGTCACTGTTGTCGCCGAACGTGCCGTCGACGCGGATACCTTGTCGACCGGGATATTCGTGATGGGTGCGGAGAAGGGAATGGCCTTGGTGGAGCGGCTTCCAGACATCGATGCCGTACTCGTCACCGACCGCAACGAAGTGCTGGTGTCTTCGCGCCTCAGGGACCGGTTGATCCGACTGGCTGAACCGACCGACGCGCCATGATGTCGGCCTTGCGAATGATGATCAGGTGATGAGGACAGCGCGTCTGATCGTCGTACAGACGCTCGCAGTCATCACACCGGACGCACTCACTCCTGATGATCCGCGGACCGTCAATCGCACCCCATTCGCACGCCTTCTGGCAGATACGGCAGGTCGAGCACTCCCGCCACCGCTTGATCCGGAACACCGTCGTCACCTGCGAGATCAAGCCAAGCGCTGCACCGAGCGGGCACAGGAACCGGCAATACACGTTCCGCACGAAGACGCTGGCGACCAGGAGCACGGCCAACCCTGTCCACAGGACTGGTGTTCCGTGCAGGCCGAACACCCAGAACGGTTCGATGTACGGGTAGATCAGTGGATTCTTCGTGATCAGGAAGTAGCCGATTGCCCCGGCGAGGATGACGTACTTGATGAGCGACGCTCGACGCTCGACGCGCAAAGGGATCTTGATCTGCAGGCGATGGGGGACCACCCGGTCGAGCAACTGAGTCAGCGCGCCGAAGGCGCAGATTCGTCCGCAATACACACGGCCCCAGAGTACGGTCGAGACCACGCCGACGATCGCCAGCAGGTACCATCCGAGCGCCGGCCGGAACAGCGGGAGTCCGGCCCCCAGCACGCCGAACACGTTGACGATCGACAGCAGTTGACTCTTGTAGAACCCCAGGTAGGCAACGGCCGCGATGAGCACGACAATTTTCAGCCGCTCGTCCTTCCGGAAAAAACTGACGAAGGCGAGCGCGATGAACCCGGAGACTGCTGTCAGATCCGCCGCCTGCTCCTTGAGATCATCAGTCCAGGAGGCAGCGACCTCTTCCTCGTCAGGGAAGTCCCATTCCGCGCGTGTCTGTGCATAAACACCAACCGTTAATATGAGGGCACAGAGCAGCCCGAGGAGCGGCTTCATCTACTTTGTTGGGGGGGCCAGGTACTCGCGGGCCATCCGGCGCACGGACGTGCGGATGGCCCGCACCGCTGCTGACATTGTGATTGTCGCTCGCGACACGGCGTCGACATCGCCGCCAAGCTTGAAGGGGTCGCGAATATCCTTTCCAGCGAACCCCGCGGCGAACTGAGGCGACTCGATGGAGAAGTCTCCGTAGGGTTCTCGGTGGTCGCCGACGATGACGCCGCTCAAGGTGCCGTTGGACTGGAGGCCGACGAGGATAGCAATCGGCCCGCCGTATCCACGCTCCAGCGGAACGACCTCCGTCGTCCAGAATGCATAGCCAATGATTCGCTGGTCGGTGCCTTGACCTGAATACACCTTGTAATGCGGCGGTTCGCCTCCTTTCGGGGAGAAGGCGGTCGCAGTAGGAAACAGTCGTCGTAACCGCGCCAGCTGCCGCGCATCTGGTGCCTGGCCGGCGCTCAGTACCACACTGCTGACGGCGATCAGCAGCAAACTCGCGGCAAGCCGCGGAAAGCCCGGAATGGACATGGCTCGTGATGTGGGTTCCGACTCAAGTCAACGCGTCATTTCGCCGTCAATTTCACCTTCGTCAGAATCGTGGGCGCGGCGGCGAAATCCTCGAGCGCGAGCTGCTTGGTGTTCGCATCAGCCACGACCTTTGACGTCAGCGACGACTTACCCTCGGCAGTCTTGGCGTTGAGCCGGAACTCGAGCAGCGTAAAGCCGTAGTCGGTAGCGGTACCTGTCGTTGGAGTCCACGCGGGCGAGTAGGCGCCCAGGCGCGGCTCGATGACTAGCACAACGCGTTCGGATCCATCCGGTTCCGACTTGCGCCAGGCATGCTTCACGGAATAGCCAGTGGGCTCGTTCGTCCAGAGATAGCCGAGGTTGGGAGCCCTCTGGATCGCCTGCATGAACGGAGTGATAGGCGCCGGCGCTGCAGCGCTACCGGAGGCGCGACCCCGACCAGCCCCTTGGGCCCGCCCCTGCGGCGCCTGTGCCGGCTCGTCCTGGTCCTGCTGCGCCGGATCGTCCTGATCTTGCCGTTGCGGCTGACCCTGTGCCGCTCGCCCCTGCCCTTGTCCCCTCTGTGTCTGGCCCTGACCTGCGTCCGGTGGCGCCGCGGGCCGGCCAGCACCTCCGGGACGCCCTCCGGCGGGCGCGGTGAACGCGGACACCAAGGCGGTCCGCTCTTCGTCCGTTGACCAGCGAAACAGCCTGATGCTCACAGGCGTTCCGCTTTCCTTCACATTGGCGGTTGTCGCGGTGAGAACGATTTCTTTGACGGGAGCCGAGGGCTTCGGGGTGGGGGCCGCCGCCGTGGGCGACGGAGCCGCTGGTTTGGCAGTCTGGCCGTGGAGCGACGCAGCAAAAAGCGCGAACCCTCCGAGCAGGGTATACAGAGCTCTCATCAATTTCGCCCTTTGTTGTTCCCGGCCTTGGCGCGCAGCAGCAATACGTTGCCGCTGGTGCGAGCGCGACGCGGCAATATGCCGCGCAGCCGTCGAAGAGCGACGGCTGGACATACAAGGCGCATTATCGCGCGTCTCTATAGCCCAGTTTGTAGCAGTTTGATTCAGGCGCTGCGTCGTCGGTCTGGGCCCGTGGGAGACGCAGCGTCACCTGCGCTGGCAGCCCACTGCGGTAGCTATATGAGGCGTATCCCAGGTGCGGTTGGTCTTCGGCCGCTCACATGTTGCAGTTTGTTGCAGGAGCTCGGGCCCACCGAGGCCCGCGGTAGGATTGCGCCCCGCTCGCACGGTGCCCGACGCGAGCCCAGGAGGCGCGGATGACCTTTCACCCGTACGGCGCGCGTGGCGCTGTTGCTACTGGCCGCGTACATAGAAGCACCGCAGGCGGCTGCGCAATCAGCAGCGTCTGCCGCCGCACAATCGCCGGCGTACCAAGAGCATCTCGCCCGCGCGACGGGGGCCGCTTCGGGCATCGCCACGAACGTGTTGAATCAGTGCATGATTCCGTCACCGAGTTCGGCGGATGGCCGCCGCGGACGGGCGGAAGGTGCGCGCGCTCAAGACGGCGGTCCACCGGGACGCGGTCGAGCGGGCGGGGGCGCTCAAACGCTCGAGCCCGGCAAGGCGTTCGACAACTTGTATTTCGTCGGGCTGCCCAGCGTCTCGGCTTGGGCGATCAGTACGTCAGCCGGCATCATCCTCGTTGACGCACTGAACAACAGCAAAGACGCCGAGACGGCAATCGTTCCTGGCCTTCGTAGCGTCGGCCTCGATGCTGCGCAGATCAAGTACCTGATCATCACGCACTCGCATGGCGACCACTACGATTCAGCCGACCGATTCAATGCCATCGCGCGCCGCGCCGGTGTCGACGTATTCGTCTCGAATCACGGGTTCGTCGATGGCACGCCGACAAAGCTTCCCGCTCTCAGGACTCGCAAGCCGGGTGAACCGAATCCATATGTCATTGGATCTGACGCCGTCCAGAACGTGCTCACTGTCTTGAGCGAATGCGCGAAGGCACGTGAGACGGTTGTAACGCCGCGGTAGAACGAACATATGAGCGATCGATCGACACGGCGCAATTTTCTGATGAGCGCTTCGGCGCTGCTGATGATCATCGAATCCGCCGCCAACGCGCTCGGGCCCGCGCAGATCGCGACGTTGTGCGGGACCGGCCAACGCGGGATGGCGTCCGACGGCGACGCTGCATCGACGGCGAAGCTGAACAATCCCTACGGAATGGCGGAGAAGAAGGGCGCCGCCTCGCTGTACTTCGTCGAGAACCAATCACATCGCATCGTCCGGTATGAGCGCTCCACCAGGACGATCCGTCTGGTGGCAGGGGTGGGGGTCAAGGGTTCGGCGGGAAACAATGGACCGGCAACCGCCTGCCAGCTCGCGGAGCCGCACGAAATCGCTTTCGACAGCAAAGGAAATCTTTATGTGGCGGAGCGCGACAACTACGTCGTGCGTCGGATCGAGACGAAGACGGGAATCATCAGCGTCGTGGCGGGCACCCTGGGTAGCCGCGGGTTCGACGGCGACAACGGGCCGGCAACGAAGGCGCTGCTCGATCAGCCGCACACCGTTGCGATCGACGGCCACGATGACATCTACATCGGCGATGTGCTGAATCATCGCGTGCGGCGCGTCAATGCGAGGAGCGGCATCATCAGCACGTTCGCGGGCACCGGACAGGTCGGGCGGGCGCCGGACGTCGGCAAGTTGCGCGAGGTGCCGCTTGAGGGTCCTCGATCGATCGAGATTTCGCGTGCGGGAAAGATCTACGTCGCGCTGCGCGAGGGCAACGGCGTCTTCGAGTTGGACCAAAAGAACGGACTTGCGCGGCGCATCGCAGGAAGCGGCGAGAACGGCTACTCGGGCGACGGCGGTCCCGCAGTGAAGGCTACGTTCGGCTCGCTTGGTGCGGGCGGGTTGACCGGCCCGAAAGGCCTGGCCGCCACAGAAGACGGTCGTACGCTGTTCGTCGCCGACTGTGAAAACCATTGTGTTCGCCGGGTCGATCTGAAGACTGGCATTATTACGACGACGGCGGGCACCGGAAATCGAGGCAACGGCGTTGACGGGGACCCCTTGAAGTGCGACATGAACCGGCCGCACGCCATCTTCGTACGCCGCGGCGTGCTTTACATCGCGGACAGCGAAAACCACAAAATTCGCACGCTCGCGATCTCGTAGTTCCCACATGGCGCGAACTTTCTTTGCGTCGCCACTCGCGCTGCTGCAATGTCTGACATCCAGTTCACGAGCCACCTGGCGGCGGACCTGTCTGGCTCGATGTGACACGTCCAATGAGATGTCAGAGTTCCAGGTACGGGCATTTGTGTCGCGCTCGCGCCGCCTTGATCTTGTGGAAGCGAAAGTGTCTCCCGAAGCCGCAGTTGCTTCGGCGCCGCGGCCGGCGAGCCGTTTACCGTTTTACGGGGCGGCCGTAGACTTCGATCCAGTCGACACGTGCGGCGCTCGATGCCCCGTGGCCGCCATTGCCGACGGCGCCGGACGCCAGTGAGGTGAAGCCAATTTCGTCAACCTTCGTCAGATCCGGCGTGGGCACGTACCAGCCGTTGCCTTTCGTCGTGACGAACTTCTCGTCGAATTCCTTCCATCGGATGTCGATGATCGAGAATTCACGCTCCAGCCAGTCGGTGCTCGGTCCTTCCAGGTAGTCGCCGATGTACCACTTGCCGTCCGCAGTCTTGATGATCGGCTGCAGGTGGTGAAAACCCGTCTGCTTCGTTCTCCACTTGATCTTGGCGAGATCGGTGAGATCGACGAAGTTCTCCTTGTGTCGCAGCGCCATCGCACAGGGCGTGTTGCACGGGCCGAAGAACACGAACGTCGGGTCGTCCTTGGGCGTGTCGCGCCACACCATCTCGAGGCCGCCGTGCTTCCCTGTACGACGAGCTTCATCGTGGGTGATCCCCTGCCACGATGGCAGCGTCTGCCCGTAGAGCTTCAGTTCAACGTTGGGATCGGAGATGTTCGCCTGGCTGATGTAGATCTCTTCTTTCTTCGGCATCGGAAAGGTTTCTTTGAGGAACAGCGGCGGCCGCCGATCCTCCAGAGGCGCAGCAGCGGGCGGCCGCGGCGGCGCGTTGTCGGACCCTCCGGCGCGTTGCTGCGCGAACGCGGTTATCGCGAGCACGGCGAGCATGCAGCACGAGGCGACGACGCCGACAATCTTCCGATACGCCGTGCGTGGAATAACGCATTCTTCGGTTAGCATCGCGACAGTATCGTCCATCTCTCTCGGCGCGCCGACGAAATTACCGATGCCCATCGCCAACACGAACACGGTCGTATGAAGTCACAGCGACGCGCCCTTCTCCGGGGCGGCCTGGTGGCGGGCGTCGGACTGTTCGGTCGTCGCAGCGGCGACGCGGCCACTGACGATCAACGACCGCTGGCTGCGCAAACGGCGTGGATGCCGCCGCCGCCGCAGGCGCGGGCCACGGAAGGCCTGCTCCAATTGCCAGACGTCCAACTCTGGTACTGGGACACCGGTGGGACGGGCGAAGCGATTATCCTGCTCCATGCTTTCACGGGTAGCGCGACGAGCTGGGCGTATCAGCAGCCGGTATTCGCCCGGGCCGGCTACCGTGTCATTGCCTATTCGCGCCGCGGCCACCATCGCTCCGAGACCGGCCCGCTCGATCGTACCGGCAGCGCCTCGGGTGACCTGCACGCTCTGGTCGACGCGCTGAAGATCGATCGGTTCCACTTCGTCGGAACTGCGGGCGGAGGCTTCGTCGGTCCGGACTATGCGCTGTCGCACGCCGAGCGCCTGCTCAGCATGACGCTCGCCTCGTCTCAGGGTGGCGCCACGGACCCGGCGTTCCGCGCCGCGCTCACCAGAATCCAGCCACAAAGCTTTCGCGACCTGCCGCCGGACGTGCGTGAGGTCGGTCCCGCCTACCGCATCGCGAATCCGGAAGGAGTGGCTTTGTGGAATGAGCAGGAGCGCCTCTCGACGGAGGGGCGGCCGCGCGTGAATCAGACACCGGTGCACGATCTGACGTGGGACACCATCGGCAAGATCACGGTGCCGACGCAAATATTCACGGGAGACGCCGATCTTTATATGCCGCCCCCGCTGGCGCGGCTCTACGCCTCCAAGCTGCGCGCGGGCGAGACGGCGTTCGTCGCCGAGGCAGGGCATGCGTTGTATTGGGAGCAGCCCGACGCGTTCAACCGGCTGGTGCTCGAGTTCGTTCGCCGCCACCGCCGGAGGTGAAAGATTACACCCGCTCCTCTTTGGCCGGCAGCACGTCCGCCGGCTCGATCCCACGCGCCTGGCCGGCGAGGTACCGCTCGAATCGCGTCCGGTCGAACTGCTTCTCCCAGACCGCCAGGACGAAGGTCGCGACGGTGTTGCCGATCAGGTTCGTCACCGCGATGCAGGTTGCATTGACGCGATCGATTCCCAGGAGCAGACCAAGACCGGAAAGCGGCAGCGATTGCACGGTCTGCAACGTGCCGGCGAGCTTGACGAACGCCCCTCCGGCGACGGCGGTGCCGCCTTTCGACGTCAGCAGCATCACTGCGAGTACAGCGATCTGCTGACCGATTGAAAAAGGCGTGTCGGTTGCCTGCGCCAGGAACCCAACGGCGATGCCCATATAGATGGATGTGCCATCGAGGTTGAAGCTGGTGCCGGCCGGAATCACGAACCCGGCGATCGAGCGATCGCACCCGGCCTCTTCGCATTTCTGAATCAGGCGGGGCAGCACCGCTTCGACCGAGGCCGTGCCGAACGTGATCATGATCTCGGCGCGTACCACCCGCAGGACGCTGGCCAGCGATAACCCGCACACCGCGAGCACGCCGCCCAGGATGCCCACGATGAACAGAGCGGAGCAGGCGTAGAGCACCAGAACGAAGTTGAGCAACGTGAGCAGCGTACCGCCGCCGTGCGTGCCCACCGCGTAAGCCATGGCACCGAAGGCGCCGATCGGCGCGGTCCGCATGATCACGCCGAGAATCCGAAACAGGATCGTCTGTCCCTCGGCAATGCCTTTCATCAGCACCGACTCGGGGCTGGCGCCGCCGACGCTGAGGGCCGTGCCAACCAGCACCGAGACGAACAGCACCTGCAGGATTTCGCCGCGGCCGAACGCATCGACCATCGTCGTCGGGATGATGTGCAGCAGAAAGCCGACCACGCTGAACTGGCCCAGTGCTGTCGATGCCGCGGCGACGGCGTCGCTGACGGGCAATGCACCCGCGTGGAGCCCGACACCGGGCGCGAAGAGGTTCACGGCAGCAAGCCCGAGGGCCATCGCCATGGTTGAGACGACTTCGAAGTAGAGCAGCGACTTGCCGGCCAGGCGCCCGAGCTGCCGCATGTTGGCAACGTGCGTCAGCCCCAGGACCACCGAGCAGAAGATGATCGGGCCGAGCATCATTCGGAGCAGCGCGATGAACGCGTCGCCCAACGGCTTCATGCGCAGTGCGGCGTCAGGGGCAACGAGTCCGAGGACAACCCCCAAGGCGATCCCAATGAGCACTTGGATGTAGAGCTGCTTGAGGAGCCGCATGTGTTCTTCTATATGCTTCACAAATGCGCAGAATGCCAACCCGAATTGATCCGGCGCCACCGGCGACCACTGCGCACGGCATCGCGGTGGAGGCGCAGATCCTGGCGTCCCGCGGAAAAATCACGCCGCTCTATCGGGTACTGCTACACAGTCTGCCAGTCGCGCAGGGGTGGGAGGCACTCCTCACGGCGGTGCGCCAGCAGACGGCGCTCGACCCGACAGTGCGCGAGTTGATCATCCTGCGCGTGGCCGTCCTGAATCGCGCCGAGTACGAATACGAGGCGCACGTTCCCTACGCGCGCCAGGCCGGCATGTCGGAGGGCAAGATCGCCGCCGTCAAGGGAACAGAGCGAGTCGACTTCACCGACACGGAACGGGCGGTTCTGGACTACACCGACGCGCTGACTCGCGAGGTCCAGGTCGACGATGCGGTCTTTGAGCGTGTCCGCAGCCATTTCGATCCACGCGGGCTGGTCGAAGTCACCGCCACGATCGCGGCCTACAACATGGTGTCCCGCTTCCTGATCGGCCTGGATGTCCACTGAGCTGCCGTTGCGCGACGGCGTCCTCTTCGAATTTGCAGCCGGCCCCGAGGTGGATCGCCTCGCCGACACGTTGATCGAACTCGGGCGGACGTCGCTGGCCGACACCGTGTCGGCGCATCGCGAACAGGATGGCCATCGGATCGCCTGCTATGTCTGGAGTGGAGACGAGGGGTGCCTTCGCGATGCGACGCGACGGCTGCAGCCGTTCGCACTCGGCACGATCGAGACGATCCGCCTGACGGGAGTGAAGCGGCTGGCGGGTGCCTCCTGGGGAGCACCGCCCGCCTGTCACTACGTCGTACGGACTGACGCGGCGCCTGGGTGGGCCGAGGAACTGGAGCGCTGGTACGATCAGGAGCATCTCGCCGGGCTCGCTGCGGTACCCGGGAACGTCCATGCCCAGCGTCTGCTGTCCCTCGAACGGCCCCCGAGGTTCTATGCCTGTTACGACCTGCTGGGACCAGAGGTGCTTGGTAGTCCGGCGTGGTTGACGGTGCGTGGTACCGCGTGGAGCAGCCGTGTGCGACCGAACTTCACGAATACGCGGCGCACACTATTTGTCGACCTGTTTCGCCGTGAAATCTGACGGGGCTGGATAGTGGGTCAGTGTGAAGTGGAAGGACAGACGAAGAGTTCAGCGGCCCTCCGTGCCGCTCTGTGAGCGAGGCGGAAGCGGCCTCCGCAGCGGGAGCAGGACCCGCAGTCTCTCGTCTCGCAGCCAGATCCCAGCCCACGCCAATAGGCCTAGCACCAGCGGGAGCATGATCAGAAAGGCTCCGCTGCCGTTGACGCGTATCTGCATCGCTTCGGCACCGCCTAGGAAACCGGTCATCAAGATCGCGCCGAGGACCGATGTCCTTGGAATTAAATAGACCACCGCCACGGTGCATTGGAGAATGCCCAGTTGGACCAGTGAGATTTCCGACTCGCCAAGTCGTTGGATTTCCGAGAGAAGGAGAGCAGGTGGAAGAACATCTTCCCGGTGCTGTCGCCGATCATGTTCGCGGCCGACACCCACGTGAGAACCCATCCGAGCTTAACCATCCATGCGCGGGACTTCATGCGGCGGAGTTTAGCCGACGTTGGGTTTGCGAAGGGCGTAGTTTCCAGACAACGGAAAACGCGGAGCCGTGGCACCCCGGTTAGTCTCGTAGCGCCGCATTTCTTTGATCGTGCAGACGTGATGGCATAACGTCGTGGACCCTTCGAAATGGCGCGGCCGGCAGGACTCGGCAATGCTGCCGACGAGCGGAAGCGAGTCGGCGCGCGCAGGAGGCTGACGGAAGCGCCGACCGCGCACGGCGCGGTGTGGCGCGCCCGGCAGGACTCGAACCTGCGACCCCCGGCTTAGAAGGCCCTTCGTCTGAGTGCCTAGAATTCGGCCGTATTCCCGAAGGTTTTCGAAGCGCGAACGGTTATAACAGGCGGTTATATTTTGCGCCTCGCGTTTCGTGCGATTGCGGAAATGATGGCCGCCATCTTCCAAGTTTTCACGTTCACTGCAACGATCGCTATAACCGATCGCTCGGGCGGAGTTGGCTCTGCTCCTTACCCCACGCTGCAGTCGTGAATCGCGGCAGCTCGAAGATCACCCACGAGCCCGCTATCCGGGTCAGCCCCGGCGATGCGTGGCGCGCGGGCAGGCGCACTCTGGTTGCCCCCGCTATACTCGCTGCGCAAACGTCCTGCCATGAGATTTGCTTCCGGCGATCGGCTCGGTCCCTTCGAAATCGTGGCGCCGCTCGGATCCGGCGGCATGGGCGAGGTCTATCGTGCTCGCGATGCGCGTCTCGATCGCACGGTCGCGCTCAAGCTGCTCCCGAGTGAGCTCGTAGAGGCCGGCAGCCGCGTCCAACGTTTCCGCCAGGAGGCCCGGGCCGTCGCCCGCCTCAGCCATCCGAACATCTGCGGTCTCTACGACGTCGGGGAAGACGGGGCGGCGCTCTTCCTGATTATGGAATACCTCGACGGCGCCACGTTGGCGGCGCGCCTCGAGGACGGGCCGTTGCCGTTGCCGCTCGCACTGCGCACAGCGGCCGCGATTGCCGACGCGCTCGCTCACGCACATCGGCAGGGGGTCGTTCACCGCGATCTGAAGCCGGCGAACATCATGCTCACGCGCGACGGCGTGAAGCTGCTCGACTTCGGGCTGGCGACATTGAAGGATCGCGACGAACAGCTTCCGGCCGATCCCACTCAAAGCGCTCGACTCACCGATGCGGGGACCATCGTCGGGACCGCCCCTTACATGGCGCCCGAGCAGATCGAAGGTCGCGACGTGGATGCGCGCACGGATATCTTTGCGTTCGGCATCGTTCTCTACCAGATGGTGTCCGGGCGCCTGCCGTTCGTCGGCGATAGCCGCGCCTCACTGATGGCGGCCATCGTGGCCGCCGAACCGGCACCGTTGGCCGACGGGTCGCCGCCGGTACCTGCTCCGCTCGAGCGGCTGATCCGTCGCTGCCTGGCCAAGGACCCCGAGGAACGCTGGCAGACGGCGCGCGACCTGACCTCGGAGCTGCGGTGGATCGCTGATGCCGAGCCGGGAGAGGTATGGCGGGTAGCGGTCCGGCGGTGGCGCCCTCGTCGTCAGGCTCTCCTTGGTGCGGTCGTCGGTGCCGCGTTCGCGGCGTCAGCGGCCGCGGCCATCGTGGCGTCACTCTGGCCGGAGCCTGGCGTCGCCGCGTTCTATCCCGTCACGTACCGCAAGGGTATCGTGTCGTCGGCGCGGTTCAGCCCCGATGGGCAGAGCTTCGTCTACAGCGCGAGCTGGGAGGGGCAGCCGTACGCCACATTCCTTGGGCGGAGGGCGAGTCCCGACGCGCGCGATCTGCAGCTGAACGATTCACGAATCCTGTCGATCTCGCGCGGCGGAGACATGGCCGTGTTGTTTGGCCCGCAGAACGTCCAGCGAGCGTTCGGGACGCGCACGCTGGCCCGCATCCCAATGGCCGGCGGCGCCCGGCGCGATCTGCTGACGGGCGTGGTGGACGCTGACTGGATCCCCAATGCCGACGCGCTGGCCGTCATTCGGGATCCAGGCGAGGGGCGTCCGTGGGTCGTCGAATTCCCAATCGGCACGCCGGTGCACGAGGCGCGTGCGGCGTGGTCGCTGCGCGTCTCGCCGGATGGAAATCGCGTGGCGTTTTTCGAAGGTCCAATGGTCTTCGACAGCCGGCCAAACGCAATGGTCACGGTCATCGACAAGGCGGGCGCGAAAACGACCGTCGCGCGGAACGTGGTCGGCTTGGGGCTGGCGTGGCCGCCGTCGGGAAACGAAGTCTGGTTCACGGGCACCCGGCCCGGCCAACACGCGCCCCAATTGCTCGCCACCTCGCTCGCGGGCGTCGAGCGCGCCGTGCACCGTGCGCCCGACTGGCTGGTTCTGCACGATATCGCGCCGGACGGCCGCGTGCTGCTGTCTCGCAACACCATTCGCATGACGTTGGAATGCAAGAGGCCCGGCGATACGCGCCCGCGTGACCTGACGTGGTTGCTCGGTTCGTCCGCCCTGGGCCTCTCGGCCGATGGCGAAACGGTGTACTTCAGCGAGCCGTTGGGCGCCGATCCCGATCTGAAACTTCCGATGTTTCGGCGGCGGGTGGATGGGTCGCCGGCAGTCTCGCTTGGCGACGGCCAGGGGGGAGCGGTCTCACCGGACGGCCGATGGCTGCTCACCTCTTCGGGCCAGCATCTCGTCGTCCTGCCGACAGGAGCCGGGTCTCCGATCACGCTTCCCAACGGCGCCCTGCGCCGGTTTGGCGGCGGGTCGTGGCTTGGCGATTCGAAACGGATCGTCTTTACCGCCGACATGGGAGCCGGCGCGCCCAGAGGCTACATACAGGACATCGCCGCGGGGCTTCCGCGCGAGATCACGGCGAGCGGTGTGGTTCTGGCTAACAAGGCGGCTGTTCGCGACGACCACACCCTGCTTGCGCGCTCCGGCGGCCGCTGGGTGATCGTTCCGCTCGAGGGGGGAGAGGGACGTCCCGTTCCGGCGCTGACGCCGCGAGACATCCCCCTGCAGTGGAGCAACGACGGCCGTTACCTGTACACGGTCGATGCGATCGACCCGGCCGCGTCACGCCCAGCGGGCGTCGAGGTCCGTCGTGTGGAGCTGGCGACCGGTAACCGGACCATCTGGAACACGCTCGCGCCGTCGGACCCCACGGGGGTCGAAGACATGCGCGCCACCGTGACGATCACTCGCGATGGCCACTGGTACTGCTACTCGTACATGCGCCGGCTGGGCGACCTGTTCGTCGTCGAAGGGCTCGAGTGAATCAGGGGCAGCTCGAGCTGAATCCGTTTGCCGACGTTGGCCACTTCGCTCGAGAACACGACCGTGCCGTCCGAGAGAATAATTTCCGCGAATGACACGCCGTCGTACTCGTTCCCCGATGCCGACACGGTGTAGACGCCCCGCACCTTCAGGTGTCCGATCAGATTTCCGCTCAAGTCCGAAATCAGTTCCACCTGCGTGTACGCCAGCGTGCTGCCGTGCAGCCCCTTCCAGACTCCGTGACACGACGTGAACACCGATCCGTCGGCGGTCGACACCGCGCCCTGATCGCTACAGGTCATGGTGCCGTCGGAATGAAAGGTAACGAGCGATTCGATGGGGGAACGGCCGGCTTCCGGCGGAAACGTCACGGTCTCCACCCAGCTGCCGACCGCAGTTTTCGCGGCGGGGGGCTGAGCTGCCGCCGTCCCTGCGATGCCGAACGTGAACAGAGACAGAGTGAACACCGAGGCGACGATCGTTCGAAGCATGCTGTCCTCCTTGGTTGATAGCGACAGGGCCAAGATAGAAGCTGCCGGTGCGCGAGTCGCAGGCGTATGGCAGGAATTCGTCACCCTTTGTTAGAGTGCGGCGATGCCGGTGCGCTTTGGGTCCTTCGTCCTCGACCCTGACACGCGGGAACTGATACGGGGGGGCGTCCCGGTGTCGCTGTCACCGAAGGCTTTCGACCTGCTCTGCCTGCTGGTGACGCATCGGCCCAAAGCCATGGCCAAGAGCGACCTGCTGGATTGTCTATGGCCCGACACCTTCGTCGTGGAAAAGAATCTCGCCAATCTCGTCGGTGAGATTCGCGACGCGCTCGGCGACGATTCATCGAACTCGCAGTTCATCCGCACCGTGCACCGTTTCGGATACGCGTTTCGAGACGTCGCCTTGGAACTCGGCACGACCCGAACCGCTCGCGTCAGTGGCGGTGCCTCGTTCCTGCTCAAGTGGGAACGTGGACGTGAGCGCCTCGACGAAGGCGGGCACATTCTGGGCCGCGACCCGGACGCGGACGTGTTCCTCAATCAGCCTGGTGTGTCGAGGCGGCATGCGCGTCTCACGATCACGGCAGGGCAGGCCACGATTGAGGACCTCGGCAGCAAGAACGGCACCTTCGTCGGCGACCAGCGAGTCGCGGGCGTGCGGACCCTCCATGATGGAGAGGTCGTCGGCGTCGGATCCGTGAAGCTGACGTTCAGCGTGTTGCGGGCGCTGCACTCGACCGAAACGGACGTTGGGGAGGTCGGCTGACCCGGCCGCTGCTGCCGCATCCGTAGCCGGACCATGTTGGTGGCGAGCGCCGGGATTGGAAGCGGAAGGCGGCGCAGAAGGAAAAGAAGCGCTGACCGCGTCTAGGGACGCGCGTCAGTCGTTGAGGCTCAAGAGGTTCGCATCTGGGTGGTGCCGATATCGTGCGAGATCCCGTGCCCGTGCGCGGCGCTGCTTGCGCTCGGCCACTGGATGATCGGCCATGTGCGCTTCATTGATTCCTCCGCACCGAAGGGATCCCAATCGGCGCAAGCTTTTGTCCTTCCTGAGAGATAGGAATTGGCGCGCCCGGCAGGACTCGAACCTGCGACCCCCGGCTTAGAAGGCCGGTGCTCTATCCAACTGAGCTACGGGCGCGTGCGGTGTATGTTACTGAAGCGCTGAGGGTTGATGAACTCGTCGACCGCCTCCAGCCCGGGAGTTCGGCGACAGATGCGAGTATCGCACGGCATCGCGACGCTCTTATGGCCCGGCGACGCGCTGCAATCCTGACGCAGGCAGACCCGAAGGTTGGCTCTCGCGTTAGTTGGGTGTCGGCAGTTGCGCGCTCTCGATGACGAACGCCTCGAGCGGTCCCTTGCCGGGCACGAGGCGCAGGCCCCACTGCTCCCGCACGACGGTGGCGAGCGAGGGCGCACCGAATTCCGGTGCTGCGGCAGGTGGCCCCGCTGCGAACAGATAGTCCAGCTCCATCGCGTAGCGCCCGGTCAGGCCGGTGCGATCCTGCGTAATCGTCCCGAGTAAGGCCCGCGCCGGCGGCAGCGACAGCAGCTCCGCGACGGTCGCCATCGTCACGCCGTCCGCCGTGATCCCGCCCTGGCGATAACCGGTCGGGCAATACGCCACGTTGGCCTCGACCGTCTCCAGCGGCGGCCCGTTCACGATCTGCCGCCGTGGCGCCGGGAAGACCAGCGCCGGCATCACCGCGGGGCACGTCCCGCTCCACGGCTTGACCTTCGGACCGAGGGTGCCGTCGGGCCGGTCCACCGTCAGCGTCAGGACGTCACCCACCGGCGCCTCGTGGCGGAGCTTCAGGGCGAAGCGGTCCTCGAGTAGCGTCCGCAGCATGAGCCGCAGTTGCAGCGGCGTGACTGTGCCGACGGCGACACCTTCCACCGCGAACGACGTCCGGTTGACCCAGTCCGGACCGCCGGTCACACGCATCCCCGTATTGAACCCGCCGTTCCCGTAGGCCGTGTAAACCAGCCACGTCAGCGTCATGCTGGCGATCGACAGGCGATTCGGGCTCGGCGAGGTCATCCGGTTCGGGACCGCATCCGGCGCGGCGAGCTTGATCGTCGCGGCTTCGAATGCGGGCTGCGGCGGGCTCGACGTCTGCTGCGCTGGAGCCGCGACGGCGACAACCGTTCCGAACGCGATCGCTGCGCCGGCCAGCGCCAGTCGCGCGCGTGTGTTGGAGGTCATGTCGTCACGCTAGCGGATGAAGGTTACCCATTTGTGACTAAGGCCTGACTGTCAACGCGTCGAGCGCGGTGCAGCATCCACCACACACGAGAAGTTCGTCGCAGCGTCGGTGCTGCCCGCGCCGCGCCATTTGGCGACCTTCGGGTACTGACACAAGGGCCGCGTCCGCTCGACAACACCGTTGGCGCGGTGTAACGCGGGGATCGACTCGGGAGCTTTCCCGGTCGCGACCCACGCTTCGATGGCGCCCATCTTGTCGAAGACATCGGGTCCCGGTCCGCCTGAGCAATGATTCATACCGGGCACCATGTAGAGGGCGATCTGCCGGCCTTCGAGCCCCTTGCCTGCGCTCATCACCACTTTCGAGTAATAGTTGACGCTGTTCTCCGGCGGCACCTGCGGATCCTGCCAGCCGTGATACATGAGCAGCTTCCCACCACGTTCGAAGAACGGCTTCAGATTGGTCGATGACGAGGCGAGCGCGTCGCCGGGATCGGCGCGTCGCGCCGCCTCGAGATCGCCCGCGACCGTCGCCGTGTGAAAGTCCCACGTCGCGTCTTTGTGAATGATGAACTTCTCAGCCTCGAGGGCCGTGCTCAGAGGAACCACGCCTCCGATGACGCCGAAGCCCAGTTCGGACCCCGGCTCGAGTCCAGGAACCAGCGTCTCGCCGGTGAGAGGATTCTTGACCGATGCGTACAGCGCCTTCGCCGACGACACCTGGGCCGCGGTCAGGCACGACGCCTGATCCTGACCCGCCTTGCACGTGAGCACTGCCGGATCGAAGCGGCACGACAGCGGATTCTCGATCACGCCGTCCGTGACGCCGTCCCTGGCGTCGCACGCCATCAGCGCGGCATCGTGGATGAGCGGATACTTCGAGGCGGGAATCACCGCGTCCGGCGTCTTGTTGGCGTTGAGGTTCAGCGCCATTCGTCCGACATGAAGCTCCATCCAGTTGACGGCAGGCGCGCCGGCAACGATGGCGTCGAAGTCGGCAGGATAGCGGAGCGCTTCGGTGATGCCCTGGCGACCGCCGAGCGAACAGCCGTTCCACAACGAGAGGCGTGGAGCGTTGCCGTAATAGGCCTTGATGATCGCTTTCGCCTGCACGGTCATCTCGTGCACGGCTCGATACGCCATATCAGTCACCTTCTCGGGGTGACCGAGTGCAAACGACGCAGAACCGCCCACGTGTCCCGTGTCGGTGTTGACCGTCGCGTACCCCGCGGCCAACGCCTCGGCCAGTGCGGTGTAGACGATCGAGCCCGCCCACCCGCCATTCCCCACTGCCTCGAACTTGCCATTCCAGTTCGACGGTTCCGGCAGCCAGACCTCGATCCTGATATCTGAGTCCGCGCTCGGCGTCAGCGTCGCGCTGACGCGGCAGAATGCCGGCAGCGCTGCATAGCGCGACGGGACCGCGGGCGCAGCCACCGTGGCAGGTGCAGGAGAGGCACTCGCCGGGGGTGACGCTGGTAGGGGAGTAAACGCGCCGGCAGCGACCGGCGCGGCAGAAGTAATGCGCGCGTTCGGGAGTGTCAGTGAAGAGAGCGCGTCGCACGTCGCCGCACTGGCGACGGGTGACTGCAGAAAGGCCGCCGCTGCGATCAACAGGATCAATCGCGACATGGGAATTCTCCGGCGCGAGTCACAAGTGTCGCGCGTCACCGGCCACTGGGAATGCTGGCGGCAATCCTACTCCTCTATCCAACGGAGCTACCGGCGCGTGCTGCCTATGTTAACGGACGGGTGAGCCACACGTTGATCCCGCCGCGGGCGTGCCACGCTTCGCGTCAGTGACCGTCAAGGAACCGCTTCTCCAAATACGCCGTGTGCGAAGCGATCGTGGCGTATCCCATACGCTCGTAAATCGGACGCCCTGCCTCGGTGGCGTGCAGCACGGTCGGCTGATTGCCGAACCGCTCCGACGCGCGGTCGAGCGCATGGCGCATGACGGCTTCCGCATACCCGCGTCGCTGGAAATCGGGCAGCGTCGCCACCATCGCCACGTAGCGATAGCCATCCACCATGAGGACTGCCGTGCTCGCGACGAATTGACCATCACTTCGGCCGAGCGACAGCACGTGATCGGCCCAGAACGACGCATCGCCGAAAACCGGCTTGCACGCGTCCAGCTGCGCGGCGTACGCGGCGGCGTTGATGGCAAAGGCCGCCTCGCACGCCGGCCGGTCCTCCGCCACCGAGATGTCCAGACCGCTCACGACACGCACCGGCTCGGTCACGTGCGCCGTTCGCATTCCCGTGAGCGGCAGGATCGGCGTCAGACCACAGTCGTCGAGCACCTCATTGGCGTCGATGCCAGGCGAGAGCGCCTCGTGTGTCACCACGAACAGCCAGGGCAGACCGCTCGGCGCGGCCCACTCGCACGCGCGCCCGCACCACGCCTCGAGTTGCGGACGCGACACGCCATCACCGGTGACGATTCCGACGTTGAAAAAGCCGATCGGAAGGCCGCTGAAGATCATGTCCACACCCTCCAACGGGACCAGTTGGTGATCCGGACAGGCCCGGCAGAACACCCGCCAGGCTCCCTGGAACTGCGAGATGCTGAACGCAACGTCGGGGTGCATCGGGGGATCTTAGCTGGTAGCTGGTGGCCGGTAGCCGGTAGCTGGTAGCTGGTAGCCGGTGGCCAGCCAGTAGCAATGGGCCAGTAGCCAATGGGCCGGTAGCCAATAGCCAATAGCCGGTTAGCCAGTAGCCCGAAACCCGAAACCCGAAACCCGAAACCCGGAGTCCGCAGCCCGAAGCCCGCGGCCGGCAGCGCTTCGTTCGATGATAGGCTCCGCGCGATGGCAGCTACTCCTGCGCGCGTCACCGGACGGGAAGCGAGCCTTCCCGCACGGGGCGTGATTGCTGTCGTCATCGGCAACTGGCTGGAGTTCTACGACTTCCTGGTTTTCACCTTCTTCGCGGTGATGATTGGGGACGCCTTCTTCCCCGCGCAGTCGCAGATCGGACGGCTGCTCGGGGCGCTGGCGACCTTCGGCGTCGGCTTCGTGACGCGCCCCCTCGGCGCCGCCGTGATCGGGCCGTACGCGGACCGCAAAGGCCGCCGCGCGGCGCTGACGCTCACGCTGCTGCTGATGGCGCTCGGTTCGGCGATGATCGCGTTCACGCCGTCGTACGCGCGCATCGGAATCGCCGCGCCGATCATGCTGCTCATCGCCAGGCTGATTCAGGGCTTCTCGTGTGGCGGGGAAGTGGGCCCGGCGACGACGTATCTGCTCGAGTCGGCACCGCTGCACCGGCGGGCGGCACTCACGGCGTGGCAGGCGCACAGCCAGGCGCTCGCCACGATCATGGGCAGCGGCATCGGTTTGATCCTTGCCGCCACGCTGACGCGCGAGCAGCTCTACGCCTGGGGCTGGCGAGTCCCGTTCGTCGTCGGCGTCCTGGTCGCGCCGGTGGCGCTGTACATCCGCCGGCAACTGCCCGAGACGATCGAATCGCACCACATGCAGCGCAGCTCGATCGACGTCCTGCGCGAGCTGACCCGCGACCACCTGCGCTCGGTCGTTTTCGGCGTGCTGTTCATCTGCGGCGGCACGATCTCGACGTATGTGTCGAACTACATGACGACGTACACGTTGACCACGCTGCACTTGCCGGCAACGATCGCGACCACACTCACGCTCACTGGCGGTGTTGGCCAGATCATCGGCTATTCGCTGGGCGTGTGGAGCGATCGCCTGGGCCGCAAGCGCGCGCTGATCGCCTGGCGCGTGGCGCTGATCGCCATCGTCTACCCATTGTTCCAGGCGATGACCGCGCCTGGAACGGACGTGACAACGATCGTGGCCGCGAACCTGTTCTTCAACATCCTATTCGCGTGCGGAATCGGCGCCGGCTATGCGTTCCTGGCCGAAGCATTTCCGCAGTCTGTCCGCTCGAGCGGACTCGCCATCCTGTATGCGTTCGGCGTCATGATTTTCGGCGGGACGACTCAGTTCGTGGTTGCCTGGCTCATCGATGTCACCAAAGACCCTCTGGTGCCGGCCTACTACATGATCGCGGCGAACCTGACGACCATTGTCGGGCTCTGGCTGATGGAACCGCACGCCGAAGTGCTGCACGCCCGTGAAACAGCGCTGGCACCCGCGTCTGCGCCCTCGTAGTGCGCGACGTCTCTCACTGATCCCGCTCTCGGGGATGTGCGACGCCGCGAAGGCGCGCCGCTTTTTCGCCGTCGTGCTGGCGTATGATTCGCGCGTTGGAGCACTCAGATGAAGTCCGTCCTCGCCGCCCTCGTGTTCGCAGCGCTTGGTTCAGCGTGCGACGGACTGGTGGTGGTGATTTCCACCGGACCAACTTCGGTCGCCGGTGCGCACGTTGATGGCGGCGTGATTGCGATCGGGACTCCCGTCAGTGGGGCGCTGACCACCCACGGCGGGTCCGTGCAGTATCACGTGGTCGCGCCGCGGACCGGATCACTCGCGCTGGGCGTGAGCTGGGACCGATCGCAAGGGCTCGTCGACGTGCTGTTTGCGAGCAACATGCTGCCGCGGCAGGTGGCTGCGCCGCCGTTCAACACGCGAATGCCGGTGCAGGCGGGGCAGTCTTACGACATCCGCGTCGCCGACGGGACACCGTCGGAGGCGGGCACGCTGAGGCTGCCGTTCACGCTGACGGCGACGATGGAGTAGCCCGCAGCCTCACAGCTACTCTCGCCCACGGGACGATCGCGCTCGGCTGGGTATCGAGCTGAACCAGTAATACGCCGACGGCAAACGCATCGATTGGTAGTAGACTCGCCCGCCGTCGGGGGTGCGGGCCGTACAGACCAGACCTGATTGGCCTCGCTTCGGGAGTTCACGATCACTCAATCGGACTCGAATGCAGCCACAGCGCTGTGGCGGGGGGAGATGCGTATGAAGCAGTGCACGACCAGGATGCGGCAGGCATGCGTGACAACCGTGATGTGTTGGTCACTGCTCGTCATTCCCGCCGTGGCGTGGGCTCAGGCCACGATCACAGGCACGGCAAAAGACACATCGGGCGCCGTGCTGCCCGGGGTGGTCGTCGAGGCCACCAGTCCCGCCCTGATCGAGCGGCTGCGGTCTGTCGTGACCGACGCCACCGGCCAGTACCGCATCGTCGATCTCAGGCCCGGGACCTACACGGTGACGTTTACGCTGCCCGGTTTTTCGACGGTCAAGCGGGAAGGCATCGAGTTGTCCGGCGGGTTCGTCGCCACCGTCAACGCCGACATGCCGGTCGGCACGCTGGAGACCGCGGTGACCGTCACGGGCGAGTCGCCGATTATCGACCTGAAGAGCGCGCGGCGCGAGCAGGTGGTCGATCGTGACCTGCTCACCTCGATTCCCAGTGCGCGCAGCTACCAGACGATGGTGGCGTTGGCACCGGGTGTGACGACCAGCGGGGTGCAGGACGTCGGCGGCCTCAACAGTCCCGCCACGCGGTCGTTCGGAATTCATGGCGGACCGGTGAGTGAGGGGCGCGTGATGGTCGACGGCATGAACGCGGGCGGTGCCCGCGGCGGTGCCGGTGTCTCGAACTACCAGGTCGACGTCGGCAACGCGCAGGAGCTGACCTACACGTTGTCGGGCGGTCTTGGCGAGGCCGAGACCGGCGGGCCGACCATGAACGTCGTGCCGAAGACCGGCGGCAATACGTTCTCCGGGTCGTTCTTCTTCAGCGGCGCGAACAGCGCGATGCAGGGATCGAATCTGACTCCGGAACTCTACGCCGCCGGGTTGAAGGACCCGAACGAGCTGATCAAGGCATGGGACGTGAACGGGGCGGTCGGCGGGCCGATCTTCCGGGATCGCCTCTGGTTCTACCTCTCCACCAAGTATCAGGGCACGCGGGCGTACATCTCCGGGATGTACGAAAACAAGAACGACGGCGATCCAAACGCGTGGTTGTACGAGCCGGACCTCAACCGGCGCGCGATCTACGACGGCACCTGGCTGAACGTTCCGCTTCGTCTGACGTGGCAGGCTACACCGCGGAACAAGATCAACGGATTCTGGGACGAGCAGAGCATGTGCCTCGAGTGCGAACATGGCGGGACACCCACGGTGGCACCGGAGGCGTCGGGCGGGACCTGGGATACGCAGATTCAGCGCTTCACGCAGGTGACGTGGTCGTCGCCGGTCACCAATCGTCTCTTGCTGGATGCGGGCATCAGCCGCTTCCTGACCAAGTACGGACGCCAGAACCGGAACGCCGATCTCGTGTCCGTGACAGAGCAGCAGGGCACGATCCCGGGCTTGGTCTATCGATCGGGAGGCTGGCTCAAGAATCTGACCGACACGCCGCGCTGGCGCGCCTCGGCGTCCTACGTCACCGGTGCCCACAGCATGAAGTTCGGGTATGAGGGGCAGCACCTGTCGACCAATGGCGGGACCTACTTTCCATTTCCGTCGATGACCTACCGGTTCACCAACGGAAAGCCGGACCGGCTCACCATGCAGGTGAATCCGTTGTTCAACAACGATCGAGTGAACGGGACAGCGCTCTACGCGCAGGATCAGTGGAGTGTGGGTCGGTGGTCCATGCAGGGCGCGGTCCGCTACGATCGCGCGTCGAGCTACAACGTCGAAGAGCCGTTCTCGTCGCGGTGGGTGGCGGGAACGACGCTTCCCGCCACGACCGGTGTCGATGCCTACAATGACATCTCGCTGCGTGGCGGGCTGGCGTACGACCTGTTCGGTGACGGCAAGACGTCGCTGCGCGTCAGCGCAGGCCAGTACCGCGACGCGTTGCAGGCCGGCGGGATCTACATCGCCAACAATCCGATCGCACGGATGGTCACCACGACAAACCGCAGCTGGACCGACTCGAATAACAACTTCATCCCTGATTGCGATCTGCTGAATCCGGCACTGAACGCCGAATGCGGCGCCTGGTCGGACCAGAGCTTCGGCAGTTCGGTGGCTGGGACGCGATACGACCCGCGCGTGCTCGACGGGTGGGGCGTGCGACCGGCGGATGCGCAGCTCGCGGTCGGCGTCCAGCGCGAACTGCTGGCGCGACTGTCAGCCGAGGTCACTTACCATCGGCGGTGGTTCGGCAACTTCACGGCGACCGACAACGTGCTGGTCGCGCCAACCGATTACGACCCCTACAGCATCGTCGCGCCGCTCGACGCCCGTCTTCCCGATGGCGGCGGCTATACGATTAGCGATCTGTGGGACATCAAGACCACGAAGTTCGGGCAGTCGGACAGCCTGGTGTCGCCGGCGTCGGACTACGGCAAACGCATCAGCTACTGGCATGGCGTGGACTTGAACGTCAGCGGCCGCATGAGAAACAGCCTGTCCTTCCAGGGCGGCACGAGCACGGGGCGAGCGGTGACGGACACCTGCGACGTGACGCCAAAGCTCGATAATCCCAGCCAGCGCTTCTGCCGTGTGGTGGCGCCCTTCACGACGCAGTTCAAGGGGCTGGTGTCGTACACGATCCCGAAGATCACGGTGCAGGTAAGCTCCACAATCCAGAGCCTGCCGGGTCCGAGCCTGGCCGCCAACCTCGTCGTGCCGTCTGCACAGATTGCGCCGTCACTTGGCCGCCCGCTGGCCGGCAACACCGCCAATGTCACGATCAACCTGATCGCGCCGCAGACGATGTTCGGCGACCGCATCAACCAGGTCGATTTCCGGGTCGCGAAGATTCTGCGATTCGGGAAGACTCGGACGCAGATTGGCGTCGACATCTTCAACGCGATGAACTCGAACGTGCCGCAGGGATACTTGCAGACGTTCGGCACGACCTGGCTGAGGCCGACGTCGGTGATGGATGCCCGATTTGCCCGGATCAGCGGGCAGATCGATTTCTAGCACCTGAATATCCGCTTAACCGGTACGGACGACATGCCTCGAGAGACATGTCGTCCGTGCCGAGTCCTCACCAGCCTGATCAGGCCCGCGCCACATCGCCGCGCTGCCATTACCGGTAGACAAACAAGTGTCCGATCGACGTGCCGGCCGGATACCAGGCCACGATGGGAATGGGCGCGTCCGGCGGCGCTTCCTTGAACGTCACCGGCCGGCTGTCCGGGAGTCCGGCGGGCCGGGGCGTCTGCGTCGTGATTCCCATGAACGTCACGCCGCCGGTCCGACTCGACACGCGCACGACATCGCTCGACGAGTCCGCGTTGACCACTTCGAAGCGATAGGAGCCTGCCGGCAGGACTGCGCCGGGCAAGGCGACGTCTCGACTGAACGTCAGGAAGGCTGTTTCCGGCGTGCGCGCCTGTGTCGTGGCAACGAAGGCTGCCGCGACAAGCCCGACGACTGCCAGCACAGTGTCCAGAACCAGTTTGTGGGTGAGTGGACGCATCTCGCACCTCCTTGATAGGAGGTGACTGTAGGTGCGCCTGACGGGCCGTGTCTGTGTGCCCGGTCACAACCAGCGTGTGATTTCCGTCACATCATCGCGGTCAGTCGCGGCAGCCTGTCCTTGCGCGTGCGAGCACCTCGCGTCCCGCTCGCACGACTTCTCGCCGCACTCGCCGGTTCCACAGCGGATGCTGCTCTTCGATCGGCGCCGTCGGACTCCAGGCGAACAACTCACAGAGCGCAATCGCGATCGCGGGTGATCGGCTCAATCCCGCCCGGCAATGGATGACGACACATTCGGCGTCCCTCCATCGGTGCGCGAACGCCACCACCGCCTTTGCGTGCCGATCGTTGAAGATGATGTCGGACTCGACGCCGCTTGGCTCGACCAGGTCGCTGAAGGCGAGACGCAGAACGGAAATGAATCGTGGCGACAGCGGGGGAGTGTCCTTGTCCGGGTCGGTCACGGAGATGCAGACCTCACGGCCGCCCGGTTCGTAGGCCAGGGCGTCCCGCTCGGACAGGATCACGACGGCAGGTACGTGGGCCAGGCGACGTGCGTCACGGCAAATCTCAGTCACGGGCATTGGTTGATGTTTCGGTCCTTCGGCGCGATCAGGTGAGGGGGGCGCCGGCATGTGCACATTTCGGCGCCGCGCCTCGAATGGCTCTGACGTCAGAAGGGCGAGTGAACCTCGCCAAGCTCGTGGACCGCGGCGGTCAATCTCGCATGCGTGTCCGCGTCGATCTGCGTGAAGCGCACGGCAAATCCGACGCCTGGCATCGCGTCCATGACGGTGCCCTCCACACACACCTGGCCATTCGGCAGGTTGACCGTGAGCTCCGCGATGCGGTCGCCCGACGGCGGCACGGTGAACCGGTCCTCGATATAGCAGCCGGTCGGGCTGAGGCTGCTGACGCGCGATCGCTGCGGCCCCCACTCGCTCTGCCAGGTGCACGCGAAGTAGCGGGTGATCCGCTGGCGTTTCTGGCTATGCTGCCTCTGGAGCCGGAACGCTTTGAACCAGTGCGGAGTCATTGGTGTCTCCCGTGCCCCGGAAAGTCGACGGTCTAAGGGCAAGATCAGCGCCAGCCACTGCTGCGCGCACCGTGCTGGTCGAATCAACACATGCCGATCAGCAACACCGGGCAATCTCACGAATCGGTGCGGACGATTACAGGTTGCGACGCGCTTCTCGAGGGAGGAGCGCCGTCACGCGCGGCAGTCGGGTCGTCAAGCGGGTGAATTGCAGTAGTGTGTGGTTGCGCAGTCCGTGCGCAAGCCATCAACGACACGTCACGTCATATGAGCGGAGGGCTCATGCGAATTGACTTCTATACGAAAGTGGTGCTCACCGTCATCGCGGTGTCCCTGGGCTGGATTGCCGTTGGCGGCCCGTCGCTGTTTCCCGCCGTGCAGGCGCAAGGCAACGCCGTTCAGAACGTTCGCATCGTCGGATGGGGCAGCGGCTCGTCGACCGTGGCCGACGTGCAGGTCGTCGGATGGCGCGCCCCGCTGCCACTGCCGGTCATTCCCAAACCGGACTGATCGCGCGACGAGGCGGACGACCGGTGAATCCACCTATTACCTATTACCTGCCACCACCTGTCACCTGCTACCCGCCACCTGCCACCTACTATCAACACCTACACGGAGCTCCCGATGAACCCGAACCAGGCATTGTGGGAAAAGGGCGACTTCACACGGATTGCGGCGACGATGCGGGAAAGCGGCGACGCGCTGGTCGCGAGCCTCGGGATCACGCTGGGCATGCAGGTGCTGGATCTCGGGTGCGGTGACGGGACGACGGCGCTGCCGGAGGCGAGGCGGGGAGCCGACGTGCTTGGTGTGGATATCGCGAAGAATCTGGTCGAGGCGGGAACCAGGCGCGCCGCCGCAGAAGGGTTGACCAATATTCGCTTCCAGCAGGGTGACGCTGCCAATCTGAGTGAGCTCGCCGACCAGCGCTTCGACCTCGTCGTCAGCATCTTCGGCGCGATGTTCGCGCCGAAGCCGTTCGACGTGGCGAAGGAGATGGTGCGGGTGACCCGCCGCGGCGGCCGGATCGTGATGGGAAACTGGATTCCGAACGATCCGACGCTGGTGGCGCAGATCCTCAAGATCAGCTCGGCCTACTCGCCGCCTCCGCCTGAAGGGTTCATCAGCCCGATGAAATGGGGAGTCGAGAGCGACGTGCAAGAGCGCTTCACCGCGGCGGCAATCCCTGCTGACCATGTCTCGTGCGTGAAAGACACGTATGTGTTCAATGCCCCGATGCGGCCGGCGGCATACGTCGACGAATTCCGCAGGTATTACGGTCCGACGATGAACGCGTTTGCCGCTGCGGAAGAGAACGGCAAGTCCGAGTCGCTGCGGCAGGAACTGGTGGAGCTGTTCGAGCGCCTCAATACGAGCGGGAACGCCGACAGCACGTCCATCCCTGCGACGTTCCTGCGCGTGACGGTCACCGTGTGAAGGACGTTCGGGCCAAGCCGCGCTTTCGGGTCCTCCGCCAGCCTGGGAGGTGCCAGGTTTCAGCAATTGTCGATCGACCGATGACGCACTGATCAACCGTGCAGATTTGGAAGCAGGACCGTTGCGTGGCCGCGATCCGCCGAAGAGATATGCAGTGAGCCACCCTCCAGACGCGGCGTCGCCGATTGAGTCCGTCGCGCGCTGGGCGCTCGTGGTCGTCCTCGCGCTCCTGACCTGGCGATTCGCGCGTCTACCAATCGACGGCAGTGGCGACATCGGTTTCCTCCACCTGCCCGACCTCGTGTTTCACGAGGCGGGGCACATCATCCTGTCGCCGTTCGGCCGCTTCATCGGGGTGCTCGGTGGCAGCCTGATGCAGGTGCTCGTGCCTGTCGTCTGTGCTGTCGCGTTTGTGCGGCAGGAGAATGCGTTTGGCGCGGCGGTCTGTACGTGGTGGGCCGGGCAGAACCTGATCGATCTGGCGCCCTACATCGCCGACGCGCGCCGGCTGCAGCTCGTGCTGCTGGGTGGGTTCACTGGACAAGAGGTTGAGGGGCACGACTGGGAGTACCTGCTGACGACACTCGGCTGGCTTCGGTACGACGTGACGCTCGGTCGCGCGTCGCAGGCGATCGGTGCACTGGTGATGACTGGCGCCGTGCTGTGGGCTGCTGTGGTGGCGAGTCTGAGTCGCAGCCAGGACAGGAATCCGTCACCGGTAGTCGGAACCAGTCAACGCTGGCGTACATGAACAAAGGCCCCGGGATGCGTGCCCCGAGGCCTTGTTCAGCGACGTGAAGATCCGGCCGCTACTTCTTCACCTTGAAGAAGGCGGTGATCGTCGACCCATCCTTGGCGGTGACGACGGCTCGGTAGCAGAGGTCCGCTCCGCTGACCTTCGGCGTTTTCCAGTTCTGGATGAACTGCGTCCCGTCCCACCGCAGGTCCGTTCCACCAGTCGAGAGATCACTGAGCGGAATCTCATCATCGGTATAGCCGCCGGAGCAGTTGGGCAGTTGAAACGCGCTGAAGCCTGCCCCGCTGAACGCGTCAGCCACCGTGGTGACCTGCGCGCCGCCAACGCCGCGATAGATGTTGAACTTCATCGGCACCGTCTGGCCACCCTTGATCGAGTTCCACACCGTCGTTGTCGAGACTGTTGGCTGTGCGACCCCAGGCCCGAGGGATCGAGCTCGTTTCGCCGACTGGCTGGTAGAAACCTTTCACCGACCAAGCGCCGATCACGATCGAGACGTCGCCGCTTGTGTTGTTATAGTTGCCGGTCGGATCGATGAACCGCCAGTGCGCCGTGCCGCCGGGCACGCCGGTAAACTTGTCCCCGAGATCCAAACCGGCGAGCGCATTTCCGCCGACACCCTTCGCCGACCCAGTAGCCCCGTGCGCCGCGGCGTCGTAGACACCCGTGTAGCCGGTGACGGTGACCGTCGCGTCCGCCTTCGTGATGGCGATGGCCACGTCGCCACTCGCGTTGTTGTAGTTGCCGGTCGCGTCGGTGAACGTCCAATGGGCGGTGCCGCCAGGCACATTGGTGAACGTCGCGCCCAGAGTCAGGCCGCTCAGCGGATTTCCGCCGATGCCCGTCGCCGAGCCGGTCGCGCCGTGCGCCGCGCCGTCGTAGACACCTGCGTACCCGGTGACGTTGACCGTCGCGTCCGCCTTCGTGATGTCGATGGCCACGTCGCCGCTCGTGTTGTTGTAGTTGCCGGTCACGTCGGTGAACGCCCAGTGCGCCGTGCCGCCCGGCACGTTGGTGAAGCGTCGCGCCGAGAGTCAGGCCGCTCAGCGGCTTGCCGTCGACGCCGGTCGCCGAGCCGGTGGCGCCGTGCGCCGCGCCGTCGTAAACACCCGTGTAGCCGGTCGACGGTGACGGTCGCGTCCGCCTTCGTGATCGTCGATGGCCACGTCGCCGCTCGCGTCGTTGTAGTTGCCTGTGACGTCGGTGAAGGTCCAGTGCGCCGTCCCGCCGGGCACGTTGGTGAAGCTGGCGCCGAGCACCAGGCCGGCGAGCGCTTCGTCGGTGGCCCCCTTCGCTGTGCCGGTTGCGCCGTGCGCGTTGCCGTCGTAGTTGCCGGTGTAGCCGCTGACGCGTCACCGTCGCGTCGGCCTTGGTGATGGTGATCGCGACGTCACCCGACTGGTCCGCATAGTTGCGTCGTTGGTGAACGTCCAGTGGGCCGTGCCGCCGGGCACGTCGGTGAAGCTGTCGCCGAGGACGAGGCCAGTCAGCGCCTCGCTGGTTGACGCCTGTCGCCGACGCCGGTCGCGCCGTGCGCGTTGGCCGTCATACGTCACGGTGTAGCCGGTCACCGCGACGCTCGCGTTGGCCTTGGTGATGACGATCGCCGACGTCGCCCGACCGGTCCGTTGTAGTTGCCGGCCACGTCGGTGAACGTCCAGTGCGCGGTGCCGCCGGGCACGTTGGTGAAGCTGCTCGCCCAAGGTCAACAGGCCGGTCAAGCGCTTCACCGCTTCACGCCCGTCGCCGTGCCCGTCGCGCCGTGGCGCGTCGCCGTCATACACGCCGGTGTAGCCGGTGACGCTGACCGTCGCGTCCGCCTTGCGTGATGACGATCGCGACGCTGCCTGACTGGTCGTTGTAGTTGCCGTCCCGCCGGCGAAGGTCCAGTGCGCCGTGCCGCCCGGCACGTTGGTGAACTGCTCGCCCGAGGTCACCAGGCCGGCTCAAGCGCCTCGCCGCCGACGCCCGTCGCCGTGCCCGTCGCGCCGTGGGCCGCGCCGTCATAGACGCCGGTGTAGCCGGTCACGCTGACCGTGGCGTCCGCCTTGGTGATGACGATTGCCGCCGTGCCGCTGGCGTTGTTGTAGTTGCCAGTTGCGTCGGTGAACGTCCAGCTCGCCGTGCCGCCGGGCACGTTGGTGAAGCTGTCGCCCAGGACCAGGCCGCTCAGCGCTGCGCCGCCGACGCCCGTGGCGCTGCCCGTCGCGCCGTGCGCCGCGCCGTCATACACCCCGGTGTAGCCGGTCACGTTGACCGTCGCGTCCGCCTTGGTGATGACGATGGCGCCGTGCCGTGCGCGTTGTTGTAGTTGCCAGTCCCGGCGAACGTCCAGTTGGCGCTGCCGCCCGGCACGTTGGTAAACGACGGCCCGAGCGTCAGCAGGCCGCCAGGGCTTCACCGTTGACGCCCGTCGCTGTGCCCGTCGCGCCGTGCGCGTTGCCGTCGTAGGTAACCGTGCTCCCGTCGACCTTCACGGTCGCGTCGGCCTTGTTGATGACGATCGCGACCGAGCCGCTCTTCGTCTTGTAGTTGCCGTCGCCGGTGAAGGTCCAGTCGGCGGTGCCGCCAGGCACGTTGGTGAACGAAGCGCCCAAGTTCAGCAGGCTGCCCAGGTCTTCACCTTTCACGCCCGTGGCGGAACCCGAGGCGCCGTGCGCGTTGCCGTCGTAGGTAACCGTAATGCCGTCGATCTTCACGACAGCGTCGGCCTTGGTGATAACGATCTCGACCGAGCCGATCTTCGTGTTGTAGTTGCCGTCGCCGCGAAGGTCCAGTCGACCGTGCCGCCGGGCACGTTGGTGAACGAAGCGCCCAAGTTCAACAGGCTGCCGAGGTCCTCGCCGTTCACGCCCGTTGCCGTGCCCGTCGCGCCGTGCGCGTCGCCGTCGTAGACGACCGTGTACCCGTCCACCGTGATGACGGCGTCCGCCTTGTTGATGACGATGTCGACCGAGCCGCTCTGGGCGTTGTAGTTGCCGTTGCCCGCGAAGCGTCCAGTTCGCCGTGCCGCCGGGCACGTTGGTGAAGCTGTCGCGCCGAGGCTCAGGCCGCTCAGCGCTTCACCGCTCGACGCCCGTCGCCGTGCCCGTCGCGCCGTGCGCCGCGCCGTCATACACGCCGGTGTAGCCGTTCACGGTGATCGTCGCGTCCGCCTTGGTGATGACGATGGCCGCCGTCGCCGCTCGCGTTGTTGTAGTTGCCGGTCGCGTCGGTGAACGTCCAGTGTCGCCGTGCCGCCGGGCACGTTGGTGAAGCTGTCGCCCGAGATCCAGGCCGCTCAGCGCCACGCCGCCGACACCCGTCGCCGTGCCCGTCGCCCCGTGCGCCGCGCCGTCGTAGACGCCCGTGTAGCCGGTCACCGTGACCGTCGCGTCCGCCTTGGTGATGACGATGGCCGCCGTCGCCGCTCGCGTTCGTTGTAGTTGCCGGTCGCGTCGGTGAACGTCCAGTTCGCCGTGCCGCCGGGCACGTTGGTGAAGCGTCGCGCCGAGGCATCAGGCCGCTCAGCGGCCACGCCGCCGACGCCCGTCGCCGTGCCGGTCGCGCCGTGCGCGCCGCCGTCGTACACGCCGTGTAGCCGTTCACCGTGACCGTCGCGTCCGCCTTGGTGATGACGATGGCCGCCGTCGCCGCTCGCGTTGTTGTAGTTGCCGGTCGCGTCGGTGAAGGTCCAGTTCGCCGTGCCGCCCGGCACGTTGGTGAAGCTGTCGCCCAGGTCGCAGGCCGCTCAGCGCCTCGCCGCCGACGCCCGTCGCCGTGCCCGTCGCGCCGTGCGCGGCGCCGTCGTACACGCCGGTGTAGCCGTCGACCGTGACCGTCGCGTCCGCCTTGTTGATGACGATGGCCGCCGTCGCCGCTCGCGTTGTTGTAGTTGCCGGTCGCGTCGGTGAACGTCCAGTGCGCCGTGCCGCCGGGCACGTTGGTGAAGCTCGCGCCCAGGTCCAGGCCGCTCAGCGCTGCGCCGCCGACGCCCGTCGCCGTGCCCGTCGCGCCGTGCGCCGCGCCGTCATACACGCCGGTGTAGCCGGTCACGCGTGACCGTCGCGTCCGCCTTGGTGATGACGATCGCCGCCGTCGCCGCTGGCTGTCGTTGTAGTTGCCGGTCACGTCGGTGAACGTCCAGTGCGCCGTGCCGCCGGGCACGTTGGTGAAGCTGTCGCCCCGAGGTCCAGGCCGCTCAGCGTCTACGCCGCCGACGCCCGTCGCCGTGCCGGTCGCGCCGTGCGCCGCGCCGTCATAGACGCCGGTGTAGCCGGTCACCGTGACCGTCGCGTCCGCCTTGGTGATGACGATCGCCGCCGTCGCCGCTGGCTGTCGTTGTAGTTGCCGGTCGCGTCGGTGAACGTCCAGTCGCCGTGCCGCCGGGCACGTTGGTGAAGCTGTCGCCCCGAGGTCCAGGCCGCTCAGCGTCGACGCCGCCGACGCCCGTCGCCGTGCCCGGTCGCGCCGTGCGCCGCGCCGTCATAGACGCCGGTGTAGCCGTTCACGGTGACCGTCGCGTCCGCCTTGGTGATGACGATCGCCACCGTCGCCGCTGGCTGTCGTTGTAGTTGCCGTCGCGTCGGTGAAGGTCCAGTGTCGCCGTGCCGCCGGGCACGTTGGTGAAGCTCGCCCCGAGGTCCAGGCCGCTCAGCGGCTCCGCCGCCGACGCCCGTCGCCGTGCCCGGTCGCGCCGTGCGCCGTCGCCGTCGTACACGCCCGTGTAGCCGTTCACCGTGACCGTCGCGTCCGCCTTGCTGATGACGATGGCCGCCGTGCCGCTGGCGTTGTTGTAGTTGCCGGTCGCGTCGGTGAACGTCCAGTTCGCCGTGCCGCCGGGCACGTTGGTGAAGCTCGCGCCGAGGTTCAGGCCGCTCAGCGCCTCGCCGTTGACGCCCGTTGGCCGTGCCGGTCGCGCCGTGCGCCGCGCCGTCGTAGACGCCCGTGTAGCCGTCGACGCGTGACCGTCGCGTTCGCCTTGGTGATGACGATGGCCGGCGTCGCCCGCCGCGTCGTTGTAGTTGCCGGTCACGTCGGTGAAGGTCCAGTGCGCCGTGCCGCCGGGCACGTTGGTGAAGCTCGCGCCCGAGGTCCAGGCCGCTCAGCGTCGACGCCGCCGACGCCCGTCGCCGTACCCGGTCGCGCCGTGCGCCGTCGCCGTCGTAGACGCCGCGTGTAGCCGGTGACGCTGACCGTCGCGTCCGCCTTGGTGATGACGATCGCTGCCGTCGCCCGCTTGCGTCGTTGTAGTTGCGTCACGCCGGCGAACGTCCAGTGCGCCGTGCCGCCCGGGCACGTTGGTGAACGTCGCGCCGAGGTCCAGGCCGCTCAGCGCGACGCCGCCGACGCCGTCGCCGTACCCGGTCGCGCCGTGCGCGTTGCCGTCGTAGACGCCCGTGTAGCCCGTCACGCTGATCGTCGCGTCCGCCTTGTTGATGACGAATGTCTTCGAGTCGGTGCTCCCCGTGTGGTTGCGCGTCGCCGGCGAACGTATAGCTCGCCGTGGCCGTCCCGGCGTTCACGTTCGCCGCGTAGGTGGCGGTCGGCGTGAGATTCAGGTTGCCCACCCCCGTCACGGCCACCGTTCGCCGGTGTGATTGCCGCACCGGTAAAGGTGAACGGCCCGCCGGTGATCGTCACCACCGTAGTCGACGCCGCCTTGCCGATAACGAACGTCTTCGAGTCGGTGCTCCCGGTGTGGTTTGCGTCGCCCGCGAAGGTGTAGCTCGCGGTGGCCGTCCCGGCGTGTCACGTTCTGCGCATAGTCAGGCGCCGGGGTGAGATTCAAATTGCCCGTCCCCGTCACGGCCACCGTAGCCGGTGTAATGGCCGCGCCGGTGTAGCGTGAACGGCCCGCCCGTGATCGTTACCACCGTGGTCGACGCCGCCTTCGCGATACTGAAGTTCTTGCTGATCGCTAGGCTGCTCGAGTCGAAGTTGAGTTTCCCGGAAACGTTGCGCTCACCGTGTAATTGCCAGCGTTCGTTGGTGCGATTGACGATGGACCATAGGTCGTCCCGATTCGTTCGCCGCACGTAGTTCACCGTAAGCGACTGATTGAGACCACCTGGCCCCGTGCACATGATGGCAGTGCCCGCCATGCGGGTGATACCGTCGGAACGTTGCATTCGACACCGCGACCGTGAGTCGTCGAAGTGCGCCGCTGTTACAGCAACGGAGCAGGAGCCAGGCTTCGTCGGTGAAGCTCTTATCGCAGCCGCCTGTTCGCCATCCTGGTGGCCGAGACCCGCGATGTTCCCGTTTCAAACGGTGACTGTTAGCGCCAGCGTCTTGCGCTGACTGTTTGATGACCAGCTTACCTGACCCCGACGCCGCTCGTCAACTATCAGTACGTTTGACGGTTGTAAGAACTGGAACCGGTAGCCATTTGGGTTCGGTGTTACCACGTGAAGTCGTCCAGACCTGCAGCGATGGCAGTAATACTCAGCCCGAGCCTTGTCCAGAAACTTAATCTGTTACCGTTCCGCCATCCGTGAACGTCGTCTGCGCCTGCGACGCGATGCCGTACTGCCGACAGATAGAACCGCATTCCGATGTGGTGGATAGACGTCGTCGTTACGCGGGATAGAATTCACGGTTGACGATGTTGCCGAACTCGTCGGCGATCGCTTCCAGCTCCCAGTCGTAGTGCGAGTCCGAGTCCTCGCTGACGCGCAGGTGCACGGTCTCACCAGGCTGCCAGCCGCTGCCGCTGATCGTCACGGTCTCGTACGGCGCGTAGTCGTCCTTGTCGGTCCCGACGGTGGCATAGCCGTAGTACTCGCCGCTCGGATTGCCGCCGCCGCCGATCACCACGACACCCGGCCGCGAGGTCGGCGCCGCGATCGCGCCGACGCGCGCCACTGACATCAGCGGCTCGTACGCCAGCCACAACTGGCCCCAGTGCGCGTACTGCTCGGCGGACTTCAGTGCGACCCCATTGGACATGCCGCCGGCGACGAGCACGGTGTTGCTGCCGGGCAGCCGCATCGCCACGTGCCGGCTGCGCGGCGTGTTCATCGACTCGGTTTCCCAGAAGAAGCCGAGCTCGGGATCGTAGATTTCCGCCATTGCCACGTCGTTGTGTCCGTCGTTGCCGCCAGCCACGAGCACGTGACCGTCGAGCAGCGTCGTCGCCGACAGGCCCGCGCGGGCGACGGCAAGGGAAGCGGCGAACTGCGAGGTACCGGTCACTGGATCGAACAGTTCGGCGGCTGCCAGCGGGCCGGCGCCGTCGGTGCCACCGGCGATCAGCACGCGGCCATCCGGCAGCGTGGCCGCGGCGGCGTCGGCGCGCCGCAGCATCATCTCGCCTGCGAGCTGAGAACTGCCGGCCTGCGGGTCGAAGACTTCAACGGAAGCGGCAACCCCCGCGGCGGTGCGTCCGCCCGCGAAGACGACGCGACCGTCAGGCGAGGGCAGCCGCTGACAGTCCGGCGCGCGGCTCGATCAACGTGCCTGCGCTCTTCCATTCGCCGAGCGCGGGATCGTAGAGAACGACTGCACCAGTGAAGCTGCCGTCGGCGAGCTGGCCTCCTGCAACGACGACCTTGCCATCCGGCAGGACCGCCGATGCGGCCCCTGGAAGCGCGTCACCGAACGGACCGGACTGCATCTCCATCCACGAGCCGGTCGCCACCTGCGGGACATCCGCCCGGAGGAAGCTGCCGCCGATCACGGCGCCGACGGCCATCGCGACAATCGCAAATGTCCAGCGGTACGCGCGCCGCTTCTGCGGATGCTCCCGGTTTGTCAGCCGGCGACACGCGCCGAGCCAATTCGCGACCATCGCGCGTGTCCGGAGATTGACCTTCCGACTCATTTCCACTCCTGCACAAATTCGGTGAACAGAACCGACACACCTCCGGCGTCTCGCCTCCGGTGGTCGGGTGTTGACGTGGGCTGGACGACGGGTGTCCGAACCTCAGCAGCGCAACGGGGATGCCGCTGCCGTGTGTGCAGTGAAGGAGCGCGTTACGTTGTGCGGCGACGAGCGGGCCGAAGCAGCAGATCCGTGTGAGGCGCAGGCGTATTCGCCGCGAGAGTCATCGCGTGTCTGCTGGGGACAAGAACTTCAGCCAGCCCGGACCAGATTCTTCGGGGCAGGGGGGACGAGGGGGCAGGGAGCAGGGGGCAGGGGGCCACGGAGGGGCAGGGGGCAGGGGCAGGGGCGCGGCAGGGGCAAGGGGCCAGGGGCAAAGGGGGGCAGGTCGCGTACGCGCCGCCCTTATGCCGATAACAGGGCGAGGCCGGCCGGTCGTGTCCAGCTTGTCGATTCCGACCAGCACAGCGCTCGAACAGAAGATCCCGAACATGAACATGAACACGAACCGGGAACCGAGAACTGAGAAGCGTGAACTGCTCGGTGCCTTACACTCTGGCCATGGGTAGAGCACGCGTGCTGAAATGGATTCTTCCGCTGGCCCTCCTGCTGCTGACCGGCGCCGCCACCGTTCGGGCGGAAGAGGGGATGTGGACATTCGACAACTTCCCGATCGCGCGCGCCAACCAGACCCTGGGTACGCGAATCGATCAGGCCTGGCTCGATCGGGTCAGGTTGAGTTCAGTCCGCTTCGGTGGCTGCTCGGCCGGAATCGTCTCGCCTGATGGCCTGGTCCTCACCAACAACCACTGCGTGGCGACGTGCGTGGCAAACCTTTCCACGCCGGCGCGCAACTACGCCGACACCGGTTTCACTCCCGCTCGTCGCGAGGACGAACCGAAGTGTCCCGGCGCGCTTGCCGAAGTGCTGCTGTCGATCTCGGACGTCACCACCCGGATGCGCGGCGCCGGGACCGGCCTGACCGGTCAGGCCTTCACCGCTGCGCGTGACGCCGAGGCGGTGCGCATCGAGAGCGAGACGTGCGGCGCCGACTCGACGAGACGCTGCACGGTCGTGTCGCTCTATCGCGGCGGGCAGTTCAAGCTGTACGTCTACCGTCTCTACTCCGACGTGCGCCTCGCCTTCGCGCCCGAGGACCGTGCCGCGACCTTCGGCGGGGATCCCGATAACTTCAGCTTTCCGCGCTTTGCCGTCGATGCGGCCTTCATCCGCCTCTACGAAAACAATCGGCCGGTGTCCACCCCAACGCACTTCAAGTGGAATGCGGCGACGCCGACGGACGGGGAGCCGGTGTTCGTATCGGGCAGTCCGGGCGCGACGCAGCGGCTGCTCACTCAGGACCAGTTGATGACGGTTCGCGACATCGTCCTGCCGATCGATCAGCTGATGCTCTCGGAGCTGCGCGGCCGGCTGCTGCAGTTCAGCGCGCAAGGCAAGGACGAAGCCTTCATCGCCATGGACACCATCGTCGGTCTCGAGAACACGTACAAGCGCGCGCTCGGACGGATGCGCGCCCTGGTAGACGCCGACTTCATGGCGCGTCGGGCGAAGCAGGAAGCCGAGTTCCGGCAGCGACTGGCGGCAGACGCCGCGCTCTCCCGCCGACTTGGTGATCCCTGGGCGGATCTCGCCGCGCTCCAGCCGAAGCAGCGCGAGCTGTATCCCGCCTATCTGCTGCTCGATGGTCGCGCCGGCGGCACGTCCACTTTGTTCGGATGGGCGATGACGATCGTGCGTGGCGCGCAGGAACGGGCCAAGCCCTCTGATCAGCGCCTGCCGGAGTACGCCGACAGCCGACTCGCCGGGGTACAGGCGCGTCTCTTCGCGGAACGGCCGGTGTATCGCGCCCTCGATCAACTCCTCGTGGAATGGTGGCTGTCGAAGACGCGCGAGTGGCTGACCGCGGACGATCCCCGGGTCAAGACGCTCCTGGGCAAGGAGTCGCCGGAAGGTCTCGCGCAGCGGATCATCCAGCAGACCACGATCGACAGCGTCGCCACGCGACGCGCGCTGTGGCAGGGCGGCCTGGCCGCCGTCCAGTCATCGACTGATCCACTGATCCGCTACGTCCTGTCCATTCAGGAGCCGACGCGCGCCGTGCGTCGCGAGTGGGAGGAAACCGTGCAGGCGCCGACGGACCGCGCATCCGAGCGGCTTGCCGACGCGCGCTTTGCGGTGTACGGAGACACCGTCTACCCGGATGCCACCGGAACGCTGCGTCTGACCTACGGACGGATCGAAGGATCGAACGTGCCTGGACAGCGTTTCGCTCCGTTCACCACCTTTGGCGGTCTCTGGGATCGCGCCACCGGCGCGCCCCCGTTCGACGTCGCACCGAAGCTGCTCGCGGCAAAGGCCCGCATCGACCCCAGTGCCGTACTCGACATGACCGTTTCCTCAGACACGATTGGCGGCAGCTCGGGCTCGCCCGCGATCAACGCGGCCGGTGAGATCATCGGTGCCAACTTCGACTCCACGGTTCTCACCCAGCGGAATGCCTACGGTTACGATCGCGACGTCAACCGCAGCATCATCGTCACCGCCGCGGCTGTGACGACGGCGCTGCGGGAGGTGTACGGGATGAACGGCCTGCTGGGCGAACTCGGCGTAGGCGTGGAACAAGCTGTTCCGGTTGGCGCCGCGACGCCGGCCTCGTCACGATGACGACACTCCCGCGTCAGCGCCGCTGCACGACCTGTTGATCTTTCGAGCTACTCGGAGACGGTGAGCTCTTCGGCGTCGATTCGTGATCCCGCGCAGCGCCAGTCGCCGCACTCAACTGCGTTCGCGGCTGCGCTATCGGTGTAAGGCCGAGCCCCGTCACGCCTGGCGGCGCAATCCATGCAACTCCTCGTCGCGACTGTCGAACGAGGAGGAACCTTGGCTTCAACAACCTTATGGCTGGTCGTGGCGATCGCCGTCATCGTCGTCGTGGCCGTGCTGTGGCTCGTGATGAGCCGCCGGCGCAGTCAGCAGTTACGCAGTCGGTTCGGTCCGGAGTACGAACATGCGGTACGTACGGAAAAAGATGTCCGTCGTGCCGAGGCCACACTGGAGGCGCGTGCGAAGCGGGTCGAGGCGTTGAACATCCGGCCACTGGCCCCAGAGGACGCCACGCGATTCGACGCCAGCTGGCGCGGCGTGCAGGCGCGTTTTGTCGATGACCCGAAAGGCGCAGTGACGGAAGCCGATCGGCTCGTCGGCGAAGTGATGTCCGCTCGTGGCTACCCACTCGGCGATTTCGAGCAACGCGTTGCCGACATCTCGGTCGATCACCCTGATGTCGTGATGAACTACCGCGCCGCCCGTGAGATTGCGCTTGTCCACGCACGCGGCCAGGCGAGCACAGAAGACCTGCGCCAGGCGATGGTGCACTATCGCGCGCTGTTCAAGGATCTGCTGGGAACCGTGGACGCGCCGCGGACCGTGGAGACTGCACGAACCGATGACGTGCACGCGCGGGAAGCAGCAAGGAATGCGCAACTCGAAGCGGATCGCGAGGCGCGAACGGAAAGGAGACGGTAATGGCAGAGGAACGTCGCGACATCAGCACTGCGGACCTCGTCAGGGGCGCCGAAGCGCGTGATCGAGCAGAGAGGATGCGGCCCGTTAGTAGCGGCGAGTTCGACAACGCCCCCGTCGGCCCGGATGGGCAAGTGATAGAGCCGGCGGTGAAGAACGACAGTTCGCGCGCCATGTTGTTTCCGAACAACGAAGCCGATCGCCTGAGGTCGGATTGGACCGACATTCAGGCCGCCTTCGTGGATGCGCCGCGGGATGCCGTTCAGCGTGCCGATCAGCTCGTCGCCGGAACCATGAAGCACATCGCCGAGGTATTCGCCGGCGAGCGTCGCAACCTCGAACAGCAGTGGGATCGCGGCGACAACGTGACGACCGAAGATCTGCGCGTCGCGCTGCAGCGATATCGCGCATTCTTCGATCGATTGTTGTCGTTGTGATCACGTGTGGGGCGAGCTGTGAGAGGCTCGCCCCGCGCGGCGGCCCTGAAGGGCCGCCCTACGTGCGCCACTACGTCCGCCGGTCCCGCCCCGCCTCCTAACCGGGAAGAACTTCGGAGGTGGTCAGGACGGCCGCGCGATGCTCGGCCGGGGCTCGCACGGGCAACTCCGCGACGATGCGCGTTCCGACGCCGGGCGCGGATGTGATCGTCAACCGGCCCTGAAGGAGCGATGCGCGCTCCCGCATCCCGATCAACCCAAGCCCCTTGTTCTCGCCGCTGCGCTCGGATGGCTCGAATCCCGATCCCTCGTCTTCGACTTCGACAACCAGCCCCGATTCCTGCTGCCGCAGGCGGACGCGGCACGTGGTCACACCCGCATGCCGCGCGATGTTGGTGAGTGACTCCTGGATGATGCGGTAGGCCGCCGCTTCGACGGGCGGGTCGGCACGTACGTCCATCTGTTCGACGACGAGCTCGACCTTGATGCCGTGACGCTGGCTGAACCGCTGCGTGTAAGCCCGCACGGCGGCGGGCAAGCCGAGATCGTCCAGCATCGCCGGGTGGAGCAGGCGTGACAGATCGCGGACGGTGTGAAGCGCCCCGTCGGTGATCGCCTGCGCCGATTGCAACGGCCGGTCGTGAATACCGGCAGCCTCGATCCCGCGCTGCGCCACCAACAGCTCCATCTTGATCGCGGTCAGCACCTGACCGACTTCGTCGTGCAGTTCGCGCGCGATGGTACGTCGCTCTTCGTCCTGGATCGAGATCAGCTTGGCGGAGAGCCGCTGCAGGTCAGCCGCATTTCGCCGTTCGCGCTCGCGCTGGCGCCGCAGGCGCTGCTCCAGCCGCGTTCCGTAGAAGGTCGCAAGCAGGCCGATACCGAGGCTTCCGGCGAGCGCCAGCCCGAGGCGCTGCCAGGTGCGGCGCTCGGCGCTGTCGTACAGCGTTGCCAGGCGAGCCTGTTGCTGGACAAACGCCTGCCGGTTCAGCGCCTGCACGTCCTCCGACACGCGAATGATAGTTTCCCGACGCGGCACCACGCGTTCGTTGAGGAGGCGCCGGGCGTCGGTCGCCCAGTGTTCCGGTGGCGTCGCGAGCACCGAATTCATCGTCGATCGAAAGTCGAGCACTTCGCGGCGCAACCGCTGCAGGCGGTCGAGTTCGACGTCGGATCCGAATACCGGCTGGTATCGAGCGAGTGCTTCGTCGATGGCGGCCGATGTCTGTTCGAGGCGCTGCAGCGACTGCGTTGCCGCCGCGGGCGACGGGTCCAGCAGCGCGTCGCGGACGTAGACGGAGCCGAGCAGCACTTGCGCGCGTACGGTCGAGAGCAGATCCTGGGCCTGCGTGTAGCGGGCGTTCAGACGTGCGACTTCATCCTGCAGCGCCGACATCCGTCGACTGATGTCGTAGCCGGTGAAGAGCCAGACGCCGAGGGTGAGACTGAAGCCGAGGACGAGGGCGGCCTTGATAGTCAGGCCATGCAGGCCTCGCGGTCGCACCGAGGCATCTTACTCCCGCCATCAGCGGCCAAATATCAGGTCCAGACCCGATGGCATCCCGTGCGGCCGTATCGGAAGCTGCCCAGAGGAGGTTCTCGATGAAGATTGTGCAAGCAGCTCGCCGGCTGCCCACGCTGTGGTCCGCTCTCGCCATGACCGCGTTGGTTGTGGTCGGCCTGTCAGCGCAGCAGCCCGCGGCCCAACCACAACAACAGACCGCGCAGCAGGAGCAGGCTCCGGCCCACGCGCAGAAACTGGCGTTCAGCGGAGACGTGGCCCTGTGGACGGTTGCGATCAAGCCAGGCAAGACTGCGGACTTCGAACGCGTGATGACGCGGGTCCGCGATGCGCTCAGCCAGTCACCCGACCCGGCAAAGCAGCGACAGGCGGCCGGCTGGAAGGTGATGAAGATTGAGAAGCCGTTGCCCGACGGCAACATTGCCTATGTACATGTGATCAGCCCGGTCGTGCCGGACGCTGACTACACCGTGATGCAGATTCTGTACGACGCGTTCCCCGACGAGCGGCAGGCGCTGTACGAAAGCTACCGTGACGCGTTTGCTGCCAACCTGTCGCTGGCCACCGGTCGGGTCGCCGTCGACCTGACAGGCACCAGTCCGGCGACGACCGCTTCGCTGGCCCGCTGAGCGGCCAGTTTTCTCCGACTGCCGTTCCTTCGCGAGGCGCCGGCCTGTGGCCGGCGTTCCGTCACGCTCGCTCGCGTGGGTGACCGCCCATCCGCGTCACCCCGTGACTCGAATCGCTGATCCCTTCTGCCTCGAGCGGCGTCGTCACCGGGTGCAGCGAGGCAGGAACCGGCGACAAATCCATGAAATGACTCTCGGTTTCGAACCACCCATTCAGGGCCGATTCCTCGGCGCTGCGTCCACCACCCCTCATCTGTCGATGTGTCATGTATCGAGCGTAGCCGCGCGGGGCTGGGAATGTAATCCGGCATGGGTGGGAGATGTCCGCACGTTGCGGACAGGGGATCCCTTCCTGGGGGCGCGAATATCCCTCATCGACCGGATGGCCGCGGCGGGAGGCCATCCGCTACATTGGAATGGTGCGTTGACATGTCCATCGCGACTCCTCCTCCGCCTCTTGGTCCTCCAGTCGTTGGCGTGTCCACCCCGGGCGCCGGAAACGGCGCCCGGTTTCGCTCGCTTGCCTCGCGCTCCGGTGTGTGACGTCGCGACTCCGCTTCCTCTCGGAGATTCCGGTCGGATGGACCGCAGCGCTGGAGCCAACCGGCCGTCGCCGTGGCCTCGAGCGCCGCATCCGCCTAAGGCACCCTTCGACCTTGTTCTTCATGGCACGCCGCCGCTGGTCTGACCCTCGATGCCGACCGTATTTGTTGAGATGCGCTCGCCGATCCACCCACGCGGACGCCGGCCGGGGCTGACCGCCCGAGTGCCGTCGCGCCGATTCGCGTGACGTGCCGCTGCCGGAAGGCATCAGCGCTGTGGCCGGAGGCGGCGGCCAGTTAGGATCACTGCATGCGTCGCGTCCGGATTCTTCTCGCAGACGATCACACGCTGGTCCGGCAGGGGTTACGCAAGGTGCTCGAAGACCGGCCCGAGTGGGAGGTCGTTGCCGAGGCCAGCGACGGGCGTGAGGCGGTGCGCCTCGCCGAGCAGCATCACCCGGACGTCGCCATCCTCGACGTCGCCATGCCGCTGCTGAACGGCATCGAGGCCACCCGGCAGATCACGCGGCGGGTGCCGGCGACGCGGGTGCTCATCCTCAGCATGCACGCCGACGAAGCCTATGTAACGCAGATTCTCCAGGCCGGCGCGACCGGGTATCTCCTCAAGGAATCCGCCGACGTCGATCTGATGCAGGCGGTGAGCGCCGTGTCGGCCGGCAAGTCGTTCTTCAGCCCCGCCATCGCGCGCGTCATGCTCGACGACTATGTCCGGCAACTCGCAGACAAGGGGATCACCGATCGCTACGACGCACTGTCTGCCCGGGAGCGCGAGATCTTCCAGCTCATTGCCGAAGGCAAGACGAACAAGGAGATCGCGGCGCTGCTCTCGGTCAGCGGGAGCACCGTCGAGACACATCGCGCCCACATCATGGAGAAGCTCGATCTGCACAGCGCCGCCGAAATCGTGCTCTATGCGGTGCGCAGGGGAGTGATCAGGTAAGGAATCAGGGATCAGGGATCAGGGATACGGGATCAACACGTTCAGGATGCGTTCAGCCGGTTTCGCGCTATATAACCGGCAGGTGCGAATCCTGGTTGTCGAGGACGAAAAGGCGCTGGCCGGGCGCCTGACTGCCGCGCTCGGCGCGGCGGGCTATGCCGTGGATTGTGCGGGCGACGGAGCCAGCGCCGAGTTTCTGGGCCGCACCGAGGCGTACGACGCGGCCATTCTCGATCTCGGGTTGCCGCGAATGGACGGACTGACGCTGTTGCAGCGCTGGCGGGAGGCCGGCGTCGCGACGCCGGTGCTGGTGCTGACCGCCCGCGCAAGCTGGCACGAGAAGGTGCTGGGAATCGACGGCGGCGCCGACGACTACGTCACCAAGCCGTTCCAGATCGAGGAGGTGCTGGCGCGCCTGCGGGCACTCATCCGCCGGGCGGCCGGACACGTGTCACCGTCACTCCGATGTGGCCCCATCGTGCTCGATCCGCGAGCCTCACGCGTCACGCTCGACGGCGTGCCACTGCGACTGACCAGCCACGAATTCCGGGTCCTCTCGTACCTGATGCATCACCACGATCGCGTCGTCTCACAGGGTGAGCTGGCTGAACATATCTACGCACGAGACGACGATCGCGACTCCAACACTGTGGAGGTGTTTGTTGCACGGCTGCGGAAGAAGGTCGGTTCGAGCGCGATTGTCACTGTCCGCGGACTTGGCTACCGCATGGAGAGCACGTGACGCGGCGATCGCTCCGATCGCGGTTGATGGTCGCGACCGTGATGTGGGCGACTGGCGTCCTGGCCGCGTCCTTCGTCGTCGGACGGGTGGTGCTGATGTTCCACCCGGGCCGAGTGCTCCTGATCCACAACTCGTTCATCATCATCATCGCCACCGTGCTCATCACCGCGGGCGTATCGGTAATCCGCCGAGGCCTGTCACCGTTCGTGGTGCTGCGCGAGCGCCTGCAGGACGTGCGGTCGGGCCGGACCTCGCGGCTGGAAGGGGAGTACCCGATCGAGGTCGAGCCGCTGGTCGACGATCTCAATACGCTGCTCGAGGAGCGTGAACATCGAGTGTCGCGCGCCGTGGCCAAGGCCGGAGACCTGGCGCACGGACTGAAAACGCCGCTGGCGATTCTGGCGCAGGAGATCGATCGTGCGACGGCGGCCGGTCAGACCGAGTCCGCGACCATTCTCCGCGAGCAGGTAGATCGGATGCGCCGTCAGATCGATTCGCACCTGGCGCAGGCGCGGGCGAACGCCGGCGGCACGCTGGGGGCACGGGCAAACGTGGGCCAGGCCGTTCAGGCGCTGGTGCGCGCGATGGAGCGGCTGTACGCCGACCGGAAGCTGACGTTCCGCATCGACGTGGAGGACGGCGTCTCCGTCCGCGCCCCGTCGGAGGACCTCGAAGAGATGCTCGGTAACCTGCTCGACAACGCCTGCAAGTGGGCCAGCACCGAGGTCGTGATCGCGGCGCGCGCCGAAACGGGCCGCGTGATTGTCGACGTCGCGGACGATGGCGCCGGGCTGAGCGCGGAGATGCGGGAAGCGGTCCTCAAGCGCGGCGTGCGCGCCGACCAGACGGCACCGGGCTCGGGTCTGGGACTCGCGATTGTGGGCGACCTTGCCGAAGCCTACGGCGGCACGATGGCGTTGCGCAGTTCCGAGCAGGGCGGACTTTGTGCCCGACTGGTTCTGCCGCAACAGGTGTGACCGATTGTCACGGCGATCAGAACTCCCAACGCCGAACTCCCAACTCCCAACTCCCAACTCCCAACTGCCAACTGCCAACTGCCAACTGCCAACTACGAACTACCAACGACGAACTACCAATCGACACCGCCGTCGGGCGCGCGAAAGGATGGACGGCTGCCGTTGTGGCGCGCCGAAGGCGTAGACTAGACCGCATGAAGCGCCTGGTCCTGCTGGCGGCTGGAGTCGTCCTGATGTTCGGGCCGGCCGGTTACGCGCAGGACGGATTGCGGAGCGCGTCGCTGCCGGAACGGCCGATTGCCTCGCCTCCGCCCGGGCCCCAGGATCTGTTTCGCGCGACGCCCAACACCTATCGTCCGCACGATCGACCGGGCGTGCCGCGACCACCTATCGGCGGCCGCGGATCCGGGCCCGTTCGCCCGGAGCACCCGATTCGGGGTGGCTGGGGATCGTCCTATTGGCCGTATACCGGCTACTGGCCGTACTACCCGGATCCAATCGAGACTCTCACGCCCGGCCATCCTGAAGCCGACGCCGGCGGACGGTTGCAGCTGCGCGTGGCCCCTGCTGATGCGTTCGTCTACATCGACGGCGAATACGAGGGCCGTGCCGACGAACTCCGCGAACCGGGCGCATTGCTGAGAGCGGGCAGCCATCGCGTCCGTCTCGAGGCGAGTGGCTACGCCTCCCGCACGTTCGACGTGCGCATCGGCGACGGCGAAACGGTCACGCACCGGGCGACGCTCGACCGTGACATCGCCGGCCGCGTCCGCAGTCGGGGCCGACCCCCGCGGCCACTCAGGCGAAAACGATGTATGTGATTCCGTTCTGCTACGCCGGAGACAAGCCGCCGGACCCGTCCACCACGCGCTGCGACCTCACACAGCTCCGCACGATTCGATAGACTGCCGCGCATGATGAATGCGGGGCCCGGCTCCACCCCGGCAGTGGATGTTCGCACTCTCATCGACACCCAGCCGGTCGGAGCCTACCAGTGGATGGTCACGGCGATGTGTGGCCTCATCGTGTTCGTCGACGGATTCGATGCGCAGGCGATGGGGTTCGTCGCGCCGGCCGTCACCGCCGACCTCCACGTGAGCCGCGCCGTTCTCGGCAGCGTCATCTCGAGCGGCCTGGTCGGGATGATGCTCGGTGCGTTGTTGTTCGGTCCGGTGGCCGATCGCATCGGTCGCAAACCGATCCTGATCGCCTCGACGCTGATCTTCGGGGTGGGCTCGTTGCTCACGGCCACCGCCAACACCGTCGATTCGCTGAGCCTGTATCGCTTCCTCACCGGCCTCGGGATGGGAGGGGCGATGCCAAACGCCATCGCACTGACGTCCGAATACATGCCCTCGCGGCTTCGGGCGACCGCAGTCACCGCGATGATGTGCGGGTTTTCTCTCGGTGCGGCGGTCGGCGGGTTCGTGGCCGCCGCACTGATCCCGCGGTTCGGGTGGGAATCGGTGTTCGTCGCGGGTGGGCTCGTGCCGCTCCTCATCACGCCGATCGCCGTCGCGCTTCTGCCCGAATCGATCCGATTCCTGCTCGGCCGGTCAGATGGTCAGGCGCGTGCGGCTGCGTACCTTGCGCGCATCACCCCGAACGTGCCGGACGTCATCGCCATTGAAACCGAGGCGTCGGACTCGCGCTTTGTCGTCTCACGGCTCTTCACCGACGGCCGGAGCGTCGTCACGCTGCTGATCTGGGTGGTCTACTTCACCAATCTGCTGGATCTCTATTTCCTGAACAGTTGGCTGCCCACGATCATGAACGACAGCGGCATCAAGGCAGAGACGGCGATCCGGGTGACAGCGTTGTTCCAGGTGGGCGGATGCATCGGTGCGGTTCTGCTGGGATGGACGCTGGATCGACACCGCACGTTTGCGGTCGTCGCCTGGTGTTTCCTGTGGGCGGCTGTGTGGATCGTCGTCACCGCCGAAGCAGGCACGTCGGTGCCGCTGCTCATCACCGCGATGCTCGCGTCGGGTGTCGGGATCATCGGCGGGCAGAACGGCTCACATGCGCTGAGCTCGGAGTATTACCCGACCGCGATTCGAGCCACGGGCGTTGGCTGGGCGCTCGGCGTCGGCCGCATCGGCTCCATCGTCGGTCCGCTCATCGGTGGGTATCTGCTGACCCAAGGCGGCGGTGCGCGGCAGGTGCTATGGATGGCCGCCATTCCCGCGCTGGTCGCGACTGCAGCCGCAGCGGTGATCGCGGTGACGCAGAAGCGAGGACGAGCTTCTTAAGTTCCAGCCAAACTCCCAAAAGCCCAGAGTCCGCACTCCCCGCCATCCGGCCTCCGGGTTGCTTCCTCCGTGAAAGGAGGAATCGGATGGTGTTCAAGGCTCATCGTCTTGCGGTGCCGCTGGTGATCGCGGTTGCGGCGGCATCCATCCACGCCGGTCAGCAGCGGCAGACGCTTGCTCCTCACGAGCTGAAGCATGATGATGCGCCGCCGCCGATTATCTGGTCGCCTCCTGAGCTGCCATCCCGACCCATCGACTTCGAGTCGGCCGAAGAACGTCGTCTGCGGCTCACGGTGCTGGCGACCGGCCTCGACCAGCCATGGTCCATTGCGTTTCTGCCGGATGGTGGCGCACTGATCACGGAACGGGCTGGCACGGTGCGAGTGTTCCGTCACGGCAAGCTCTCGGATCCAATCGACGGCGTTCCGGCGGTGGAGACTGGCGGTCCGCGCGGCTTGCAGGGATTGATGGACGTTGTCCTGCATCCCCGTTTTGCCGAGAACCACTGGGTCTACCTCACGTATCACAAGCCTGTCGGCGAGGACGGCATCGCCACGCTTGCGCGTGGCACGTGGGATGGAACGCGCCTCGTCGACGTCAAGGACATCTTCGACTCGGGCGCCGCGGACACCGAAGCATCGCGAGTAGTGTTCGGCCGCGACGGGATGCTCTACATGACGATCAGCGCGCCTGGATCGCCGAAGGTCCAGCGGTCGCAGGACCCCGGCGACTACGCCGGAAAAGTCGTGCGCCTTCGCGACGATGGGACCGTGCCGCCGGACGATCCGTACGTGGGTCGAAATGGGTACAAGCCGGCCATCTTCACCATGGGCCATCGCAACGGCCACGCGCTCGCGGTCAATCCCGAGACCGGCGAGATCTGGGCGAGCGAGCAGGGCCCGAGTGGCGGCGACGAACTGAACATCCTGCACGCCGGTCGCAATTACGGGTGGCCATTCGTCAGTTATGGTCGCGACTATTGGGGTGCGCGGCTGTCCACGCATCCATCGGTCGAGGGGTTCGAAGATCCCACCGTCGTCTGGCTGCCTTCGATCGGTCTGACCGGGATGACGTTCTATACCGGCGATCGGTTTCCGCACTGGAAACGGAACGTGTTCGTCGGTGGACTGCGCGAGGGCGGCATCCCGCGAACGGGCCAGTTGCAGCGTATTGTCTTCAACGACAAGTGGGAAGAGCTGCGCCGCGAGCCGATGCTGATGGAGCTCGGGCAGCGGATTCGCGATGTGCGACAGGGACCGGACGGACTGCTGTATGTGCTGACGGCGGAAGAGGACGGGGCGCTCTTGCGGATTGAACCTAGGTAGACGCTCCCGTTCACACTTCTCGGTTCTCGCTTCTCGGTTCGTGTTCAGGTTCGGTGTTCGGTTCGGTGTTCCGCCCGAACCCCGAACCCCGAACCCCGAACCCCGAACCCCGAACATAGAACCCTGAACCGAACTCCGCACTCCGAACCTGAACACGAACCGAGAAGCGAGAACCGAGAAGTGTGAATATCGTCTGGACCATCGGCCACTCGACCCGCACTCTGGAGGAGCTCGTCGCCGTTCTTCAGGCGCATGCCATCGAGGCGCTCGTCGATGTGCGTCGGTTCGCCGGGTCGCGCCGGCTCCCGCAATTCAACGAGGGCACGCTTCGCGCCGGGCTCGAGCGTTCCGGGATCGCGTATGAATGGCTGCCATCGCTCGGTGGCCGGCGGACGCCGTCGGCAGATTCGGTGAACACGGGCTGGCGTCACCCGGCGTTCCGCGGCTACGCCGACTACCTCGCGAGCGAGGAATTCGCGCAAGGCCTCGCCGAACTCCTGGCGATCGCCGGCGGACTCCGTACCGCGATCATGTGCGCCGAGATGCTGTGGTGGCAGTGCCACCGCCGGCTGATCGCCGACGTCCTTGTTTCGCTCGGCGATGAGGTGCTGCACATCCAGACCGACAAGCCCGCCGAACCACACCGCCTGATCGACCCCGCCCGGATCACCAGCGGCAGGCTGTCCTACGCCCCGAAGCAGACCCCGCTCTTCTAGAGCAGGAAGCAGGGATCGGGGGTCAGGAATCACGATTCACGATTCACGACTCACGATTCACGATTCACCACTCACGATTCACGATTCACGATTCACGATTCCCCTGTTATTCTCCCGCCATGCTGGCGAAGCTCCGGTCACGGAAGGAGTGGACGTTCTTCGCGGTGCTCACGAAAGCAGACGCCACGCTTGGTGTCGCCTGGTGGGTGGTGCTGATACTGCGCGGCGTGCTGCCGGCGCTGTTTGCAATCGCGATGGGTGTTCTCGTCGGCGCGGTGCAGCAGGGGAGCAGCCTGGCAGTTCCCCTGGCCCTCGTTGGTGTCGTCTTCATCCTCCTTCAGGTGCTCGCGCCGCTGCACCAGGTCGTCAGTGCCAACCTTGGGGATCGCACCGCGGCGTGGCTCTACGATCGTCTGACCCTCGCCTGTGTTCGCCCGCCCGGCATCGGTCATCTCGAGAATCCCGCGCTCGCCTCCGACCTCGTCGTCGCACGCGACTTCGACCTGGGCATGACGGGTCCGCCATTGAGCATCTCCGTCGACTTCATCGCCGGGAGTCTGGTGACGATGATCGGCGGCCTGGCGTGTACGCTGTTGCTGTTCGGGTTCGCGTGGTGGGCGCCGCTCGTCCTCGGTGGGGCGTGGATCGCAACACACTGGCTGCTGCGTGAAAGCGCGGTCTGGCGCGATCGCAACACCCAGGAAGTCCGAAGCGCGCAGCGCGACGCCGACTACGCCTACCGGCTTGCCGTGGATCCGGGACCGGCGAAGGAGCTTCGTGTGTTCGGACTGGGCAGCTGGACGATCGCGCGTTTCCTCGATCGCCGCACCCGCCTGCACACGCTGCAGTACGCGGCCACCCGCCTGCGTGAGCGGCCGCTGGCCGGCGCGCTGATCGTTGTACTGGCGGCGAACATCGTCGTGTTCTGGGCCATCGCCCGCCGGGCCGCCGACGGGACATTGCCGTTTGGGCAGGCGGTCATCTTCGCGCAGCTGGCCGTGGGCGCTTCGATGATTGCGTTCGGCGGCCTCAACTGGGCGCTCGACAGTGCGGCCGCGCCAGTAGCCGGGGTGATCGCGCTCGAACCGGCCATGCAGGCTGCCGGGGAACTGGTCGACGGCACACGGTCGGCCGCCGGCCTGCCGAAGCGGGAGATCCGTTTCCGTGATGTGTCGTTCGCCTATCCCGGTGGTGGCGCCGCGGTACTCGATCACTTCGACCTGACCATCCCCGCCGGATCGTCGCTGGCGATCGTCGGCCAGAATGGCGCCGGCAAGACCACGCTGGCCAAGCTCCTGTGCCGCTTGTACGACCCGCAGCATGGTGGCATCGAAGTGGATGGTGTCGATCTGCGGGATCTGGCCGTCGATAGCTGGCGTCAGCGGCTCACCGCGGTGTTCCAGGACTTCGTCCGCTTCGAACGGCCGCTACGAGAGAACGTGGCACCGCTCGGAGCACCCGATGACGTGTTGCGGTCGGTTCTCGCGGATGCGGGAGCCGCAAATCTCGCCTCCCTGGATACGATCCTTGCACGCGGCTACGACGGCGGCACCGACTTGTCAGGCGGCCAGTGGCAGCGGGTCGCACTGGCGCGCGCGCTCGCTGCAGTACGGCTCGGCGCGGGAGTCGTGCTTCTCGACGAACCGACGGCACAACTGGACGTGCGCGGCGAGGCCGAGATCTTCGAACGCATCCTCACCGCCACGCGGCACTGCACCACCATCCTGATCTCGCATCGCTTTTCGACTGTGCGGCACGTCGATCGAATCTGCGTGCTGGAGCACGGGCGAGTGATCGAACTCGGAACTCATGCCGAGCTGATGGAGCTTGGCGGCCGGTATCACACGATGTTCACGCTGCAGGCGGAGCGGTTCGCGCCGGGGAGTGTTAGCGCCGGCGAGGACGGCGAGCCGTCGACGTTCGACGTCCTGAGTTGATCCGCGCCCGGCGATTGCGACGCGCGGCGCGACAGAATCGACGCCGCTCACCAGCAATCACACACTAACGTTCCTCAAGATGCCAAGTGCCGCACGTTTGGCGTGACGCAGTGCCTTTTCGACGAGGATGCGTCGCCCGCTCCCGGGTTTCCACGCCGCCGATTCGAACAATCATGTCCGGGTTCATCGCTGATCACACTTAACTGTGATCCAATCGGAATGGGCACGCGCGTTCGATCGGGTGCTCTCGTCGACTGCAAGTCCGTGCAATCTCGCGCGTTGCGCCGATTTTTGCCCCTTCGCGATTCCGTCTCGGCCGTGGCATACGCGTTGCTCAATTCGGCGTAACGCGATCGCGCCGGTCGTCGAGCAACCCGAGTTATTGGCAAGACCGCTCGGCCGGTCCACCGCGACGCCGCACCACGCTCCATCAGCGCAAGCAGACAGACAACCGTCACGCCCCAGTTGAATGACGACTGCTGACGTCGTCCTCCAGCGCCGGCGTACCGATCGCGCGCGACGCGCGACGTGAAGGGGACAACTGTGCTCAATCGTAGAGAGAGAGGTGCCGGCACGTGGCTCGGCATGACCTGGGTTTCCCTTGCTGCCGCCGCGTGGCTGACAGGCGTTGCGGTCGCGCCCGCCGTGGCCCAGACGGCGGTCGGGCCGGTCACCATCGGCGCCGGGCTGCGCACCAGTTTCGCGCACACCGAACCGGAAGACGGAGATGGCACTGACAAGTTCGCGCTCGACGACATCCGGCTCTACGTCAACGGCAACGTGAACCCGCACATCAAGATCATGTTCAACACCGACTACACGAGCGCGACGAACGACGTCAACGTGCTCGATGCCGTCGGCCGCTTCGAGTTCTCGGACAAGTTCAATTTGTGGGTCGGCCGGTTCCTGCCGCCAAGCGATCGCGCCAACCTCTACGGGCCCTTCTACGCCCATCACTGGAACACGTTCGTCGACGGCGTCCAGGACGGCTATCCGTTCATCTACCAGGGTCGCGACAACGGCGTGATGTATTGGGGCCAATTCTCCAAGGTCAAGGTCTCGGGCGGGATCTTCGATGGCGCGTCAGCGACGGGTGACGACACCGTGCTCTCCGCCGGCCGTGTCCAGGTCGACTTCTGGGACACCGAAGGCGGCTATTACCTGAACGGCACCTACTACGGCGACAAGAACCTGCTGGCGATCGGCGCCGCGGGACAGGTGCAAGGGAGCGACAAGACGGCCGGGAGCGTGGATTTCCTGCTCGAGCGGAAGCTCGGAATGGCCGGTGCGTTTTCCGTCGAGGCCGAGTGGGCTCGGTATCACAACCTCGGTGGTTATCCGCCGCCGACGCCGAACGCCGGCTACACGCTGCTCGACGGCGCTTACGTGCTCGGCGCGTACATCTTTCCAAAGCCCGCCGGGCCCGGGAAGTTCGAATTGCTCGGCAAGTGGGGGCAGGCCAAATACCAGGAAGGCGTGATTGGCGACGACGTGCAGAAGACGGGCGAGTTCAACCTGAATTACCTGATCAAACAGTTCGACGCACGCATCATGTTCTTCTACCTCGATACGCGCTACGACCTCGCCCCGAACACCAAGAAGTTCGGCGTCGGATTCCAGTTGCAGATGTAAGCCTCCGGACTCGCAGCACTCCAGCGATCCCTACGTTGACTCTTTCAGGAGCCCACTCATGAAACTGAAATTCGCGTTGTTCACCGCCTGCCTGTTCACGGCCCTGGCGGTTGCGCCGCATCGCGCCGTCGAAGCGCAGCAGCCCACGATCAAGATCGGCATCCTTCATTCGCTGTCGGGGACGATGGCGATCAGCGAGACGACGCTGAAGGACACGGTGCTGATGCTGATCGACGAGCAGAACAAGAAGGGCGGACTGCTGGGTCGCAAGCTCGAAGCGGTCGTCGTCGATCCAGCTTCGGACTGGCCGCTGTTCGCGGAAAAGGCCCGGCAGTTGCTCGAGAAGGACAAAGTCGCCGTGGTCTTCGGCTGCTGGACCTCGGTCTCGCGCAAGTCGGTGTTGCCGGTGTTCGAAAAGGACAACGGCCTCCTGTTTTATCCGGTCCAGTACGAAGGTGAGGAGTCGTCGAAGAACGTCATCTACACCGGCGCCGCGCCGAACCAGCAGGCCATTCCGGCGGTGGACTACCTGATGAAGGATGTCGGCGTGAAGCGGTGGGTGCTCGAAGGGACGGATTACGTCTACCCGCGAACCACCAACAAGATTCTGGAAGCGTACCTGAAAGCCAAGGGGGTGGCCGCCGCCGACATCTCGATCAACTACACGCCCTTCGGTCATTCCGACTGGCAGACACGCGTCGCCGCCATCAAGCGGTTCGGCTCGGCCGGGAAGAAGACCGCCGTCGTCTCCACCATCAACGGCGATGCGAATGTGCCGTTTTACAAGGAACTGGCCAATCAGAAGATCTCCGCGGAGGACATTCCGGTGGTTGCCTTCTCCGTGGGCGAGGAGGAGCTCTCGGGGCTCGATGCCAAGCCGCTCGTGGGGCATCTCGCGGCCTGGAACTACTTCCAGAGCGTGAAGACACCAGCCAACGATGCGTTCATCAAGGAGTGGAAGGCCTACATCAAGAAGCCGAACCGGACCACCAACGACCCGATGGAAGCGCACTACATCGGCTTCAATCTGTGGGTGAAGGCCGTCGAGAAGGCGAAGTCGATCGATGTGGAAAAGGTGCTGGCGGCGTTGCCGGGCCTCGAGACGCCGAACCTGACCGGCGGCATCGCAAAGATGCTCCCGAATCACCACATCACCAAGCCGGTCTACATCGGCGAGGTCCGCGCCGATGGTCAGTTCGACGTGGTCTGGAAGACGGCGGGAACCGTCCCCGGCGATGCGTGGTCGGACTTTCTCCCCGTCAGCAAGGACACCGAAGCGGACTGGGTGACGTTGAAGTGCGGTAACTACAACACGAAGACGAAAGTGTGTTCAGGGCAGAACTACAAGTGAGCCGCGCGTCCCGCGTGATCGCCAGCCTCGTGCTGGCGATCATCGCGGTGTCGGCGGCGGCGTTCGCGCAGACCACGTCGTCGGATGCACAATTTACCGCGACGCTGGGAGAGCTGCGCGACGCTGGCTTCGCTGACAAGGAGGCCATCATCGATCGCCTCGTCGCGAGCGGGCATCGCAACACCGCGGCCGTTCTCACCGCGATGCTCGAGGACCGTTTCTACGTCCGCAACAGCGATCAGGCGCTCGTCATCACGCGCACGCCCGAAGACGGCAGCAAACCACTGGACCTGATCGACCCGATCACGTTACGAGCGATTGGCCCGATCGCGCTGGATCAACTCACCAGGATCGGCACCAATAACCGGCTCCGCCGAGTCCTCCGAACGGCCTCGGCGCGCTTCGCCTTGAGCAGCGAGGATGCGAGCGTCCGTTTGAACGCCGTCCGCGAGATGAATCGAGCCCTGGAGGCCGGTTCGATCGAGCTGCTGCAGCAGCGTGCGACCGTCGAAACAGACCAGCGCGTGAAGAGAGAGATCGAGACCGGCCTGGCGCTGGCGGCACTGGATGGGAGCGAGCGGCAGGCGCGGCTGGATGCTATCAGCGGTCCTGAGCAAGCGGCTCAGCCCGGAGGTCCGCAACCGTCTCGCTGCCCTGGTGGAACGCACGCCCGACGGCGGCGACGCGGAGCCGGACGCCGCCATCCGCGAGGCCGCCGCGAAGGCCATCGACTCGATCGATTTCGTGCGCAGCATCTACGCAGGGATCGAGACGCTGTTCTTCGGCCTCAGCCTCGGATCGGTGCTGGTCTTGATCGCGATTGGCCTGGCTATCACGTTCGGCGTCATGGGCGTGATCAACATGGCGCACGGCGAGCTGATGATGCTCGGCGCCTACACGACGTATGTCGTTCAGCTCGCGATGCCCGGGCACCTCGAGATCTCCATCCTGGTCGCGATTCCGGCGGCGTTTCTCGTCACCGGCCTGGCCGGAGTCATTCTCGAACGGACGGTAATCCGATTCCTCTATGGACGTCCGCTCGAAACGCTCCTCGCCACGTTTGGCGTCAGCCTTCTCCTGCAACAGTTCGTGCGCTCGGTCTTCTCGGCCAACAACCGCACGGTGGTCACACCCCAGTGGATGAGCGGCACGTGGCAGATCAACGACGCGCTCGGCATCACCTATAACCGCCTCTTCATCGTGCTGCTGACGGCGGCGGTGTTTGCGGTACTGCTCGGCGTCCTGCGACACACGCGTCTCGGCCTGCATATTCGCGCCGTCGCCCAGAACCGCGGGATGGCGAGGGCCATGGGCATTCCGAGCGAGTGGGTGGACGCCATGACATTCGGGCTCGGTGCCGGAATCGCGGGTGTCGCCGGTGTCGCGCTCAGCCAGCTCACGAACGTCGGTCCGAACCTGGGTCAGGCGTACATCATCGACTCGTTCATGGTCGTAGTCTTCGGCGGCGTCGGTAACCTGTGGGGCACGCTCATCGGTGGGATGTCCCTCGGGATCATCAACAAGCTGCTGGAACCGTACGCCGGCGCGGTGCTCGGAAAGATCTTCGTCCTGGTGGCGTTGATCCTCTTCATTCAACGTCGTCCGCGAGGCCTGTTCCCGCAGACGGGACGCGCGGCGGAGAGCGCGTCGTGATCGGCCGGGTGACTGAAGCTTGGCGAGACGATTCGCGCCCGGCGGCTGTCTTTCTCGCGATCCTGGCCGCCGTCGCCGTGCTCACCCCGATCCTGTCGCTGGCGGTGCCACCATCATCACCGCTCCACGTCTCGACGTACGTCCTGATGCTCGCCGGCAAGTACATGTGCTACGCGATGCTGGCGCTGGCGGTCGATCTGATCTGGGGTTACTGCGGAATCCTCAGCCTCGGGCACGCCGCGTTCTTTACGCTCGGTGGCTACGCGATGGGCATGTATCTGATGCGCCAGATCGGGACCCGCGGCGTGTACGGGAACCCGACATTGCCCGACTTCATGGTGTTCCTCAACTGGACGGAATTGCCCTGGTTCTGGTACGGCTTCGACCGCTTCTGGGTCGCCGTGTGCATGATCGTCCTGGTTCCGGCGCTGCTCGCGTTCGGGTTCGGCTGGCTCGCCTTCCGCTCCCGTGTCACCGGCGTGTACCTCTCGATCATCACGCAGGCGCTCACCTATGCCTTGATGCTGGCCTTCTTCCGCAACGACATGGGGTTCGGCGGCAACAACGGCTTCACCGACTTCAAGGACATTCTCGGGTTCAGCCTGCAGGACGATTCCACCCGCGCGGCGCTCGTCGTGCTCACCGCGCTCGCGCTGGCCGGCAGCTACAGCGCCTGCCGCTTCGTCGTGCGCTCGCGAGCCGGCCGCGTCATTCGGGCGATTCGCGATGCCGAGAGCCGGACGCGTTTTCTGGGTTACCGTGTCGAGTCCTACAAACTATGGGTGTTCGTGTTCTCCGCGGCGATTGCCGGGATCGCCGGGGCGCTGTACGTGCCGCAGGTCGGCATCATCAATCCCAGCGAGTTCCAGCCAATCAACTCCATCGAGGTGGTCATCTGGGTGGCCGTGGGAGGACGGGGAACGCTGATCGGGGCGGCGCTGGGTGCGATTCTCGTCAACTATGCCAAGACATTCCTCACCGGCGCCCTTCCTGAAGCGTGGCTCTATGCGCTCGGTACGCTCTTCGTCCTGGTCACACTCTTCCTTCCGCGAGGGCTGGTCGGGCTCATCCCGGTGCAGCGTTCGTCATGAGCCCGGAGGCAGCCGTGCAGGCCAAGACCAGTGGAGGTGCCAATGAACGTCTGCGGACGATGCACGAGGAGGCGAAGCGCCGGGCGCCTCCCCAGTTGCTCGGCAACATCCTGTATCTGGAAAAGCTGACCGTGAGCTTCGACGGTTTCAAAGCCCTGAACGAGTTGACGCTGTACGTCGATCCAGGTGAACTCCGCTGCATCATCGGTCCCAATGGAGCCGGCAAGACCACGATGATGGATGTGATCACGGGGAAGACGCGTCCGGACTCTGGATCGGCCTGGTTCGGCCAGAAGATCGACTTGTTGGCGCTCTCCGAGCCCGAGATCGCACAAGCCGGGATCTGCCGGAAGTTTCAGAAGCCGACCGTCTTCGAGTTCCTGACCGTGTTTGACAACCTCGAACTCGCGCTGGCCGGCGACCGGTCGTTTCTGACCGCGCTGTTCGCGAGGCTGACGCCGCGTCAGCGGGCGCGGATCGACGAAGTGCTCGAAACCGTCGGGTTGACGGCACAGCAGCACGTGCTGGCAGGCTCGCTCGCGCACGGCCAGAAGCAATGGCTGGAGATCGGCATGCTGCTGATGCAGGAGCCCGAATTGCTGTTGGTGGACGAACCAGTTGCTGGCATGACGCCTCAGGAAACCGAGCACACTGCTGAATTGCTGCTGTCGCTCGCCGGCGCGCACTCCGTCGTCGTGGTCGAGCACGACATGGAGTTCGTACGGTCGATTGCCAGTCGTGTCACCGTGCTGCATGAAGGACGAGTGCTGGCCGAGGGCGACATGGACCAGGTCCAGAACGATCCTCAGGTGCGAGAGGTCTACCTGGGATCATGAGCTTGCTGGCGGTGAAGGCGCTCAACCAGTCCTATGGCGGGAGTCGTACGCTGTGGGACGTCGACCTGTCGGTGGCCGGAGGGCTCACGTACGTGCCTGATGGGGCGCAACGGCATGGGCAAGACCACCCTGCTGAAATGCATCATGGGCCTGCTGCGGCCTCAGTCGGGCTCGGTCACCTTCGACGGCACGGACCTGACGCCGTCCAGCGTCGAAAGTCGGGCCAGACTGGGCATCGGCTACGTGCCACAGGGCCGGGAGATTTTTCCGCAGCTCACCGTCGAGGAGAATCTGCGCGTGGGCCTTGGCGTCAGAACAGGGGGACCGCGTAGCGTTCCCGAACGAATCTTCGAACTGTTCCCCGTTCTGAAGCAGATGCTCCGTCGCCGCGGCGGCGACCTGTCCGGCGGACAGCAACAACAGCTCGCGATCGGGCGGGCGCTCGTGCTCAATCCGAAGTTGCTCATCCTCGATGAGCCGACCGAAGGGATTCAGCCCAACATCGTTCACGAGATCGGCGACATCATCCTGGCGCTGAACCGCGAGGCCGGGCTGACGGTGCTCCTGGTGGAGCAGAAGCTGCCGTTCGCGCGTCGCGTCGCCAGCGAGTTCCGCATCCTCGAGAAAGGACGTTGCGTGGCGGGCGGTGCGATCGATCGGCTGTCTGACGAGGTGGTGCACGAACACCTCAGCGTGTGACAGCATCATCGGTGGTGTCCTCAATTGTCGCGGAGCCGAGCGCGGTCGTCTCATCGCGTACAGGCGGACAGGGCGTGCTGCGTGTCGTGCGCAACGGTCAGCGCAGCGTGGCGACTCAGGTGTACGCAACCAGCCCGCTTCGACTCCTGACGCCGGCCAATCACGGGCACGCCGCCTGGGTGTTCGCTTCGAGTTTCGGTGGCGGCCTGGTCGACGGCGATCGCCTCGAAATGCAAATCCGTGTCGACGAGGGCGCGGCTGCGTACTTGTCGACCCAGGCATCGACGAAGGTCTACAAGTCGCGGCGCGGTACGGCGTCCCAGCTGGCCGCCTCGATCGCGCCCGAAGCGCTGCTCGTCGTCAGCCCCGACCCGGTGGTGTGTTTTGCGGATGCGCGTTACACCCAGGTCCAAGAGTACGACGTCGCTTCCAGCGGCGCGCTGATCGTCCTCGACTGGTTCACCTCGGGTCGACACCAGTCGGGAGAGCGCTGGGCCTTCGCCCACTACGAGTCACGGCTGATCATCCGCGTCGATGGACGTGAACTCGTCCACGATGCGATCGCGCTTCGCGCGGCGGACGGCGACATGTCGCAGCGGCTCGGCCGCTTCGACGTGATCGCGACGCTGGCGATGGTCGGTTCGGGTGTGGCGGCGGAAGCGTCCGCTGTTGCGGCACGGGCGGACGGCGGCGCGCCGGTCAGTCGTGCCCCTCAACTCGCCTCGGCCACATCGCTGCCTGGCGGTGGCTGCGTGGTCCGGATCGCTGGCACCTCGCTCGAATCGGTCACCGCCACGATTCGTGATCTCTTGAGCTTCCTCCCCGACCGTCTCGGCGACTCGCCATGGCAGCGGAAATGGTGAAGCTGACCGACGGTTCTCCTGATGGACGACGACGATGCATCTGACCCCGCGTGAGATTGACAAACTGCTGCTGCACCAGGCTGGCGTGCTGGCGCAGAAACGCCTGGCGCGTGGACTGCGACTGAACTACGTCGAATCGGTCGCGTTGCTGGCGACCCAGCTTCTTGAACTGGTGCGCGACGGCCGGAGTGTTGCCGAGCTGATGGATCTCGGCCGCCGCATGCTGGGCACACGTGATGTGCTGGACGGCATCCCCGAGATGATCGACGAAGTGCAGGTCGAAGGCACATTTCCGGACGGGACCAAGCTGGTGACCGTCCATCACCCGATCGTGGCGGAGGATGGGGACTTGTCGCTCGCGCTCTACGGGAGCTTCATCGATGTCGACGCCGCCCGGCGCGCGCGGGGAACGTTGTTGCCGGCGGTTGCCGAGGTTGACGGCGTTGGCACCCGTACGACGCTCGCGGGACAGATCGTGCTCAACGAGGGACGCGACGCGATCGAGCTCCAGGTGGCCAACAGCGGCGATCGTCCTATTCAGGTCGGCAGCCACTATCACTTCGTCGAGACGAATCGCGCGCTGATGTTCGACCGTTCGGCGGCCTACGGCATGCGTCTCGATATTCCGGCCGGAACGGCAGTCCGTTTCGAACCTGGCGAGATGAAGACAGTCAGGCTGGTAGCAATCGCGGGCGCGAGGATCATTCGTGGCGGCAACGCGTGGGCGAGCGGGCCCGTCGTCGCCGGCAGAGACCTGTCGCAGGCGGGACGATCGTGAGTCACCGGATCGACCGGCGGCACTATGCCGACATCTATGGACCGACGACCGGCGATCGAGTGCGGTTGGGCGACACCGGGCTGATTGCCGAGGTCGAGAACGACGCCACGGTGTACGGCGACGAGTGCAAGTTCGGCGGCGGCAAGGTGCTGCGCGACGGCATGGGCCAGGCGGCAGGAATCACCGACGACCGCGCCCTCGACTGCGTCATCACCAACGCGTTGATCATCGACTGGACGGGCATCCGGAAGGCGGACATCGGCATCAAGGGTGGCCGAATCGCGGGTATCGGGAAAGCCGGCAATCCCGATGTCATGGCCGGGGTCGACAGCGGCATGGTCGTCGGTGTCACCACCGAGGCGATCGCGGGTGAAGGGTTGATCGTGACCGCCGGCGGGATCGACTCCCACATCCACTTCATTTCGCCGCAGCAGGCGTATGAGGCGCTGGCGAGCGGCGTGACGACGTTCATTGGCGGAGGCACGGGTCCGGCGACCGGCACCAACGCGACGACATGCACGCCGGGCGCGCGTCACATCGAGCTGATGCTGCAGGCGACCGACGCGCTGCCGATGAATTTCGGATTTCTCGGCAAAGGCAACACGTCGCTCCCCGAGGGCATCGAGGAACAGATTCGCGCCGGCGCGATCGGCCTGAAGCTGCACGAGGACTGGGGATCGACCCCAGCGGCGATCGACTGCTGCCTGACGGAGGCTGAGCGTCTGGACGTGCAGGTGGCGATCCACACGGACACGTTGAACGAATCCGGCTACGTGGACGACTCGATTGCTGCCTTCAAAGGCAGGACGATCCATACCTACCACACGGAGGGTGCCGGCGGCGGCCACGCTCCTGACATCATCCGTGTCTGCGGTGAGCCGAACGTGCTGCCCAGTTCCACCAACCCGACGCGCCCGTACACCATCAACACACTCGACGAGCACCTCGACATGCTCATGGTGTGTCATCACCTCGACAAGAACATGCCGGAAGACGTGGCCTTCGCCGAGAGCCGGATTCGTGGTGAGACGATTGCCGCCGAGGACGTCCTGCACGACCTGGGCGCGATCAGCATGATGTCGAGCGACAGCCAGGCGATGGGGCGTGTCGGTGAGGTGATCTGTCGCACGTGGCAGACGGCGGACAAGATGCGGTCGGAACGCGGCACGTTGGCAGGCGAGCGTGCAGGCTGCGACAACCTGCGCATCCGCCGCTACATTGCCAAGTACACGATCAATCCGGCGCTGACCCACGGCATCGCGCACGAAGTGGGATCTGTCGAAGTTGGCAAACTCGCCGACCTGGTGCTCTGGAAACCGGCGTTCTTCGGCGTCAAGCCCGAGCTGGTGCTCAAGGGTGGCTTCATCGCCTGGGCGCAGATGGGTGATCCGAACGCGTCGATTCCGACGCCGCAGCCGCTCTTCATGCGCCCGATGTTCGGCGCGTACGGCCGCGCCACCGGTGCGACCTCACTGGCGTTCGTGTCACAGCTCGCGCTGGAGCGCGGAGGCCTTCGACCGGTATGGCCTCGTCAAGCGCGCATCGGCGGTGCGTGGCTGCCGGACGGTCACCAAGCGCGACATGAAGCTGAACGACGCGCTTCCGCGCATTCGGGTCGACGCGGAAAGTTACGTCGTGACCGCCGATGGCGAGGAGCTGCGCGCCAAGCCGGCAACAGTGCTGCCGCTGGCGCAACGCTATTTCCTGTTCTGAGAGCCCGGGACTATGAGCGACTGGTTGACCTGGCAGATCATCGACTCGGCGTTCCCGACCGGGGGGTTCGCGCACTCGTGTGGCCTCGAAGCCGCGTGGCAGCACGGTGAGATTCGTGACGCCGGGGATCTTCGCCACTTTCTGCACGCGTCGGTTCAGCAGGCCGCCTTCGGCAGCCTTCCGCTGGTCAACGCCGCCTATCGCGATCCCGACCGTCTCGAACGCCTGGACGCGCGTGCCGAGGCCTTTCTGCTGAACCCCGTCGCCAATCGCGCCAGCCGCATCCAGGGTCGGACGCTCGTCGCCACCGTCGCACGGGTGTGGCCGTCTCCCGCGGTGACCGCACTCTCAGGTCGAGCCGCGCGCACCTGTGCCCATGCCGCACCGCTGACGGGTGCGGTGTTCGGCGCCATCGGGCTGCCGTTGACGACGGTCCAGCAAGTCGTGCTGTTCGGGACCGCGCGCAGTATCCTGGCCGCCGCGGTGCGCCTGGGGATCGCCGGCAGCTTCGAGGCGCAGCAGCTGCAGGCGCGGTGCGCGCCATGGCTCGATGAGTTGCTGCACCGCGGCGCGACGCTCGATGTCGAAGACCTGGTTCAGACGTCGCCGATTGCCGACATCCTCCAGGCGCGCCACGATCGTTTGTATTCGCGCCTGTTTCAATCCTGATTCATCGCCGAACGGAGTCCGTTGATGCACTACTTGCGCCCTGACCACACACCTGCACGTGAGGATGCAGAACCTGAAGGTCCGGGAGTGTTCGAACAACGGCACGCGCCACTGCGGCGAGACTATCGCGAGCGGGCGTACACCATCGGTATTGGCGGGCCGGTCGGGAGCGGCAAGACGGCGTTGCTCCTCGCGCTGTGCCGGTTGTTGCGCGACGACTACAACATCGCGGTCGTCACCAACGACATCTTCACGCGTGAGGACGCCGAATTCCTGGTGCGTCACCAGGCGCTGTCGTCCGATCGGATCAAAGCCGTCGAAACCGGCGGGTGCCCGCATACCGCCGTCCGCGACGACATCAGCCAGAATCTCGACGCCCTCGGACAGCTCATGGTCAAGTTCCTGCCGCAACTGCTGTTCGTGGAGAGCGGTGGCGACAACCTCGCGGCGCAATTCAGCCGCGAACTCGCCGACTTCACCATTTACGTGATCGACGTATCCGGCGGTGACAAGATCCCGCGAAAGGGCGGACCCGGCATTACGCAGTCGGACCTGTTGGTCATCAACAAGACCGATCTCGCGACGCTGGTCGGCGCCGACCTTGGCGTGATGGAGCGTGATGCCCGCAGGATGCGGGGAGACGGTCCGTTCCTCTTCGCGCAGGTGATCAACGGCATCGGGGTGCGTGAGATCGCGGCCGGCATGCTGGAGCAATGGCGGAAGGCGCTGCGGCAGAGCCAACAAACGACGGCGGGTTGAACTAACCACAACTTCCAACCCCCAACTCTCAACTCCCAACTTCCAAATTCCCACGCGCAACGCCAAACGACGGACGCGTGACCAAATGCCGGATGGCCGCTTGGCGGCTTGCGGAACTGGCAGTTGGGAATTGGGAGTTTGGGATTGAGCGTTGGGAGTTGGTCAAGCCTCAGTCGTTGGGAGTTGGGAGTTGTCACATCTTCCGCCCAATCGCAAACAGCGAAACCCCGAACGGCAGATCCGTGACGCGAAGCATCGTCTTCTCGACTCGCAGCAACCCGAGAAGGAGGGAGTTGATCGGTTCGCCGGTGTCCTCGACGTCCGACTTGGCGAACTCAGGCTGGCGGGAGCGCTGGAGCAGCCGCAGCAGGACGATCGGCGGGAAGAGCAGTGTGTTGAGATACGTGACACGGAGCGGCGCGAATCCGGCCGCTCGCAGCATCGCCTCGGTCCCGGCCTTGTCGAAGCGCTTGCGGATGTTGACGGCGACGTCGTGCCAGCCGCGCGCGACCGCCATCGCCGGTTCGCGAAAGGCGATGATTCCACCCGGCCGGAGCGTGTCCGCCATGCCGCTGAGGATCGGCACGTGCTGGTCGGGTTCCGCCTGGCATAGCACGTCGAACATCGTCAGCAGATCGAGCGAGGCGCCGGGCTGCCCGAGTTCTTCCATGCTGCCGGGTGAGACGTCGAGCCCCTTCTGGCGGCAGTAGTCGACACACAGCGGATCGATGTCGATGCCCCTGGCCCTGCCGTAGTGACTGAGGCGAAGCAGGTTGCCGCCGGTGCCGCAGCCGACGTCGAGGATATCGAGCGGTGCGCGGCGGGCGATGAACGGCTCGAGCAGGGAGAAACAGACCTCGCGGGTGCCGCGGTACCACCACTGACGCTGCTCGACCGCGGCGATCTTGTGAATTTCGTCTTCGGTCAAAGCGGGCATTATAAGCCGTAGAATTTCGGCGGTTGCCGTGGAGCGGGCTTGTCGGGTCCGCGTTTCGAGTTTGTCCGGCTCGCGCGATGTTCTAGTCCGCCGTACGAAACTATGACGAGCGACGATCGTCCTGACACGCTGCCGCCGTTGCCGCCGGCGCTATCGTCGATGTGGCGGCTGTGCAAGCTCGGATACCGTCACGAGCCGAAGCTGATGCTCGTGGCCTTCGTGCTGTCGCAGGTGGCGGCGCTGCCCGACGCGCTGCTCGCGTTATGGCTGATGGTCCTCGGCAACGCCGTGGTCAACCGGAACGCCACGCTCATCCTCGTCGCCGCGATGGGCCTGGGTGTCTCGGCGACCGCGACCTGGTTCCTGATGACCGTCAGCATGCGCGTGCAGCGGCGTTTCCGGGACAAGGTCACGATTGCGCTCGAAGCGCATGTCGCCAGGCTGCAGGCCTCGATCGTGACCGTGGCGCACCACGAACGTCCGGACTATCTCGATCGCCTGGCCATGCTGCGCGATCAGGTGTTCGTCCTCGATCACATGTACATGTCGCTGTTCACGACGTGTGGCTGGATCCTCCGGCTCGCCGTGACCGTGGCCCTGCTCGCCTCCATCCACCCGGCGCTGGTACTGCTGCTCGTGTTCGCGATTCCCACCGTCTACACGTCGACATGGCGGCCGGCGGTCGAACGCAAAGTGGCGGAACGCAGCGCGCAGCCGAACCGACTGGCTCGACATCTCTTCACCCTGGCCACCACGGCGTCACCTGGAAAGGAGGTCAGAGTCACGCGCATTGGCGACCGTCTGGTGCGGGACCGCCGCGCCGCGTGGGAGCGAGGCTACGGTCCGATGTCGGCCGAGCGCTGGCGTACCGCAGCGTGGCACACGGCGGCATGGGCGATTTTCGGAGCGGGGTATGTGGGCGCCATCGTCTTCGTCGCGTGGGGGCTGCGCGCGCCGGCGGGGTCGGTGCTGCTGGTGCTCGCCGCCGGCTCACGGCTGTCGGCGTACATCGGCGCAACCGTGGGCGAGCTCGGCTTTCTCCGCGGCTTCTGGATGGACGGGTCGCGTCGCCTTGCGTGGCTCGAGGATTTCGCCGCCGCGTCGGCAGCAGCCGCCGATCTTCCCGTTCCCGACACGATTACGGGCGGCATCACCTTCGACCATGTCTCGTTTGCGTATCCCGGCACCTCCCGGCTGGTGCTCGAGGATGTCTCGCTCACGCTGCCGGCGGGAGCCATCGTGGCGATCGTCGGCGAAAACGGCGCCGGCAAGACGACGCTCGTCAAGCTGCTGGCGAGGATGTACGACCCTACGTCGGGAGCCATCCTGGTGGATGGGCAGCCGCTGGCGCGGATTCCGGCCGAGCCCTGGCGTGAGCGGCTGGCCGGAGCGTTCCAGGACTTCGTGCGATTCGAGTTCACGGCGCAGCACAGCGTGGGGCTCGGTGATCTGAGCCGCCTCGACGTCGAGCCGGCCGTTGTCGCCGCCGTCGCGCCGCGCCGGCGCGACCGACGTGATGGAGAAGCTGCCCTCCGGGCTGGGCACACAGCTCGGACCGACGTGGCCGGGCGGTGTGGACGTGTCGTTCGGCCAGTGGCAGAAGCTGGCCCTGGCCAGGGGTTTCATGCGCGACCAGCCGCTGCTGCTGGTCCTCGACGAACCGACTGCCGCGCTGGATGCCGAGACCGAGCATGCGTTGTTCGAGCGATACGCTCAGGCGGCACGCGGCCCGGATGCACACGGTCGCATAACCGTGCTCGTTTCTCACCGGTTTTCCACCGTCCGGATGGCCGATTTCATCGTCGTTCTCGACGGGTCCAGGGTGGTGGAGTCGGGAAGTCATGAGCAGCTGATGGCGCGACAAGGCCGCTACGCGGAGCTGTATCGAATCCAGGCACGGTCGTACCAGTAGCGGACCGGCCGGAAATCAGCGAGAATTCTTCACGCTCTTTTATCGGGGATGTTCATGCGTCGAGCCCGTTCCGCGTCGGTAGCCGTCCTCATTCCCCTCTGCGTCTTTGCCGTGGCGTTCTTCGGACGCCAGGCGCTCGACGCCCAGGACCGGGTGTCGCAGGAATACCAGGTCTTCACGACGGCGCTGCGCGCCGTCGAGGATCAGTACGCGGGCGACACCAAGTCGGACGAGCTGATTTACGGCGCGATTAGCGGCCTGCTTGGGACGCTCGACCCCCACTCGCATTTCGAGGATCCCAAGTCCTACGCCCAGAGCCGCGAGCGGCAGGAAGGGCGCTACTACGGACTCGGCATCGCCATCCGCCAGCAGAACGGTGACGTGATTGTCGGCAGCGTCTACGAGGGGGCGCCGGCGTATGAGGCGGGAATCCGGCGCGGGGACGTGATTGCCGCCATTGAGGGCGAAGATACCAAAGGCTGGGGAAGCGATCGGGTGGTCGGCCGGCTGCGCGGTCCACGCGGCAGCTTCGTCAATATCGCCGTCCGTCGCGCCGGCTTCGACAAGCCGATCGATCTGCGCGTGCGTCGCGACGAAGTTCACATCCCCACCGTGTCGGTGGCGGTCATGCTCGACGCGACCACGGGCTACATCAAGGTGGAGCAGTTCGGCGAGAACACCGATCCGGAACTCGGCCGGGCTCTGGCCGACCTGACCAAGAAGGGGATGAAGCGGCTGGTGTTCGACCTCCGGGGCAACCCGGGAGGCGTCCTGCCGCAGGCCATTCTCGTCGCCAACCGGTTCCTGCCGCGCGGCTCGATGATCGTCTACACGCGGGGACGCGTATCGGATTCGGCCCAGGACTACCGGGCAACCGAGCAGAGCGCGTATCTGTCGCTGCCGATGGTCACCCTCGTCAATCGCAACAGCGCCAGCGCGTCTGAGATCGTGTCGGGCGCCCTTCAGGATCACGATCGTTCGGTCATCGTCGGGGAAACGACCTTCGGCAAGGCGCTGGTCCAGTCGGTCTATCGCGTCAGCGGCGGAGCCGGGGCGGCAATTACGACGGCTCGCTATTACACGCCAAGCGGCCGCCTCATCCAGCGTCCCTGGGATACGACCTTTGACGAGTACCTGACCTACACGTCGCGGGATCAGGACGCCGACAAGGTGCATCGCACCGAAGATCTCAAGCGGACCGACTCGGGCCGACCGGTCTACAGCGGCGGCGGCATCGAGCCGGATCGCCGTTTTGCCGGTACCGTGGACGGCTTCAGTCCAACGCCGTTCGCGCGAACGATTCTGGCGCGGGGCCTCTTCGATCAGTTCGCGGAGCGATTCCGCCGCACCGGTGACACGCGGCTCTCAGGTGCGGTCGGCGGTACGCAGCAGGAAGTGGGCGCCGGCTTCGCGGTGTCCGACGCGACGATCACCGAATTCAGGAATCTCGTCCGCCAGACGGCGCTGAAGTTCGACGACAAGGCCTGGCAGACGGATCTGCCGTTCATCAGCGCCGAAGTGCAGAAGGAGATCGACACCGACCTGTTCGGTGTTACGGTGGCCTACGAGCACCTCGCCAAGCGCGATCCTCAGTTGGGATTCGCGATCGAGCAGTTCCCGGAGGCGGAGCGGTTGCTCACGCTGAGCACGGCGGCCGCACCCAAGCGCGGCTCGCTCTAGTCAGAGCGAAGAGCACTAACAACTCCCAACCGGCTTCGCCGAGTCCAACTCTCAACTCCCAACAAGCTGGCTGTATCGTTGGGAGTCGGCTTCTTGGGAGGAGTTGGGAGTTGATATCTACCGATTCACCGGCGCGGGTTCGGCTTTCAGAGCCATGTGTACGGCAGCCGAGGCCCCGGCGGCGCGCAGATCGACCGTCCGCTGCTGCGACCTGTAGCCGGCGATGCTCAACCGCACGGTCTTCGCGCCGAGCGGCAGATTGGGCACCGTCACCGGCGTTTGACCCCATCCAATTCCGTTGATCGTCACCCGCGCCCCGGCTGGTGTGCTGGTCACTCGCAGCTGAGCGACGCTGGGCGTGCTGACTGGGGTGACCGGGGTATCGTCCTGGCTCGAGGCTCGGGCGTCGGTCGGTACCGATCGCACGGCCTTTCGTGTCGGCACGGTGGCCGTTGGCTGGATGCTGTCGGACGCCACGGGCGCTCCCGTCGCCGCGCCCGCTGGCGCACGCGTGGAACTCGTCGCCGCGACAGCCGGTGAGAGGTCGCGTCCGGCACTGTTGGAATCGCCAGCCTTCGTATCCGTGCTTGCAACGTTCGACTGGGTCACCGCCGGTACTTCCGTGCCGGCGCCCGGCCAGAACATGATGGCAATCGCGCCGAACGCAACGATCGCGGCCGTCCCCACCGCGGCGGGAACAAGGGCGCGCCGGTCGCGGCCCATCTGTCCCGAAGGGCGGCGATGTTGCGCTGCCGCGGCTGACGCGAGGTGCGGGCGAACCCTCAGCTCACTGGGAAAGCTCGAGAGGGGATTGGACAGGAAGGCGCGGACGTCGATGACGGGTGCCGAAGACGCCGGCTCGGGCACCACCGAGGGCCGGGCGGCGGCCGTACCGCCAGCCGCCGTGTAGTCATCTGCGACGGCTGCTTCGGTTGTTGCGACAGACGGCCCGGTGGGCGACCGGGTGCCCGAAAGCGTCGATGTGACGGGCGTCGTCGTTTCGAGTAGTCGGGCCGCGGCGGTGTCAGCGACATGGCGCCGTTCCGCCGTCAAATACATGTCGCCCAACAAGCGAGGTCGGGGCGTGTCGTCAGACGGTGGAAAACTGGCCGGCATCGCATCCCCTCCGACTACGAGAAGGCGCTTAGGATGAGCAAAGCGGGTGCCGCGCTCTGTCACGAAGCCACGTGGAGGCACCGCAATCGGTTGCTAGTTCCCGCGAACGTCCTCGTTCCGATCGTCCTGGCAAATATATTCGAAGATTTCGCCGCCCTCTATCCAGGACGACGCCGTCCTGGGCGTGATCGACCAGCGTATCGTCCAGGGCGCGGTGTAGGCACCGGGGTCGTCGATGGTTGCCTCGTAGGTGAATGTCTTCAGTCCTGGGCGCGAGATCCGTTCCGTCAGATGCAGCCGTTCCGTCGTCGGATACGACCCGGCAATCCACTGCTTTTCGTTGAAGCCGACGGTGTCGATCACCAGCGTGTCGCCTTCCCAGCGGCCAGTCGAGTGACCGAGAAAGGTCGGCCGCAAGGCATCACCGGTGGGATGCGGCCGGCCGTCCATGTGAACCACGCGCCATGAATGCGGCCCGGCGATGTTGAGGATGAAGACGCTCTGCTGGTCCGGCGCGTCGATGATGTCGAACCCGGGCGCGTTGAAGAAGCCAGGTCCACTCGTCGGCATGCAGCGCACGGATGGCGGATAGAGATCGACCCGCGACGTCCGGTACTGCTGCAGTGCGCGCGCCCACGGCTGGAACGGCACGTCGCCCGCTCGCGGATTGCCACCGAGCCCCGGACGCACTTCCCAGTACCCTTTGGCAGCCTTCGAGGATCCAAGCTGGATACGCCCGTCTGCGCCGCGTGGTGGAGGCGCGTCCGGAACCGCTTCCTGAGGAGCGCCGCCGCCGCGCCCTCCGGGACCGCCGCCTCGGCCTTGCGCAGGCGCTGCACCTTCCTGCGCAAGCCCTGGAGTGGAGACGAGCATCCCCACGGCCAGCGTCACCAACGTCGCAGCGCTGAGTCGTTGCATCACCAGCACCCGCCTACCGCATTGGCAGCTTCTGCCCGCTTGCCAGCACCATCTGCGTCGTCGGCATCGAGCCGGCTTCGTCCTTGCCGTTCTTGGCCGCTGCCGCACCCTCGACGGTGACGCGATCCCCGATCTTGACCGTGTCACGCTTCCAGCCTCCTCGTTGGAGGGCGTAGGGCGGACCCATCTCGACCCGGAAGCTGTGAACGTCACCCCCTGCATCCTTCGAGTCGATGACGACGAATGCATGCGGGTTGATCCAGTCGAGTTTGGTGACGGTGCCGCTGATGGAAATCACCTTCGATGAGTCGTATTCCGCTTCGAAGGAGTGATGCGCGCGCAGGCCCACGACGGCGCCGAACAGTGCGAGCCCCGCCACGACTGCCGCCGAACGGAGGATCAGTCTCATGATGTCCCTCATCGTACAAACGTGGCTTCCGCGTTTTCTTCGCAGAAGTATTCCTGAATTTCCTGATCCGGAATCCACGACAGCGTGAAACCGGCCGTCCACGGGCGTGTGTAGGTGCGATCGTCGTTGATCGTCACGTCATATTTCAGCGTGTTGAAATCCGTCCGGGTGAACCGCTCGACCAGACGCAGGCCGTCGGTGTGGGGAAGGCCGCCATTGGTCAGCCAGAAGCGTTCGTTGTACCCGATCGAGTCGACCACCAGCGAGTCTTTGTTCTCCCACTTGCCGACGGAATTGCCGAAATAGCTGAGCACTGCTTCGGCGGGCTGGGTCTGCTGGCGGCCGTCGGTGGCGATGACGCGCCAGTTCCTGTCGTTGCCGCCGCTCAACACGAGGATGCGGCCGAGCTCCTTCTGCTCCACGAACTGCACGCCGTTCGGCATCTGAAACTGGCGTGGTCCGCCGGCCGGGATGCAGCGTGCCGCGGGATCATCAGACAGCAGATTCCGCTGGCGGCGTAGATACAGGGCCCGCGCCCATGGCTGGAACGGCGCGACGCGATCGGCGTCGTTGAGATTGGTGAGGAGTCCTTCGTCACTCATCGCGATCCGTCCGGCCATCGTGTCCACGAGCGCTCGCGCGCTCGCGTCGCCCCAATAGCCCTTCTTACCCGGTTCCGGGCCGAGGCGCACCTGGCCGTCGGGCCAGCGCGGGGCCGGCCTTTTGACGGCGACGGTGACGAGCCGTTTCGATGCGCCGGCGAAGATCTCGCGTCCCGTGCGGGTGACGACGATCGTTTTCGCCGAGGCGTGAGCCGCAGGGCCGCGCGCAGGAATCCCGTCCACACGGACGACTTCGCCGATCGGAACGGTGCTCTTCTTCCAGCCGCGCGACTCGAGCTCGATCGGATTGCCGAACTCGACGGCCCAGTTCGTCACCGTGCCGGTCGCATCTTTGACGTCGATGAAGAGGAACGCGCGCGGGTTGGTCCATTCGATGCGCGTGATCGGGCCCTGCAGCCTGATCGAACGCGTCGCATCGTAGGTGGCGACGTACGGCTTCTGCGCGGACGCCGTCACTGCCAGGGCCAGAAGTATGAATGCGAGCAGCGGGGCTCGAAGTCTCGTCATTCGCCTGTCACGAAGAACACGACACACTGAGGCACTGAGACACTGGGCTGTCTTCGGTTTGGTTTCCTCATTGCCTCGGTGCCTCGGTGTGTCGTCAATTGTGCCGCAACCAGGAAGCCCACGTCGTCTGCCTTCGTGTCCTTCGTGCGCTTCGTGGTTCAGTCCTAGTTCTGCCGCAAAGCGTACACGAACGTATTGTTGCCTGCCGAAATCGCGACGTACTGCTTGCCGTTGACTGCGTAGGTCATCGGGCCGGACGCCACCTGGCCGCCGACCATCGACTTCCAGAGCAGCGAGCCGGTCTTCGCGTCGAGCGCGAAGAAGTATCCCTCGCGTCCCCCGGCGAACACGAGGTCTGACGCGGTGCTCAGCACGCCGCTATCGGTCACGTCGTCCATCCGGAACGCCCAGCGCTGGGTCCCGGTCTTCGGATCGACTGCCTGGATCAGCCCGTAGCCGTCCTGAGGCCGGCGGTTGTTCGTCGTTCCGCCGACCATCGCGGGCAGCGCCATTGTCGGGAACTGGCCGGTGTACATCTGACCTTCGGTGAAGCGGACCGACTCCGGTCCCGGCGTCTTGCGGTAGGTCGAGAACGTGTCGGCCCACGTCGGAATGTAGAAGAGGCCGGTGCGCGGGCTGAACGACGGCGAGTACCAGTTGGTCGCCCCCTGGTTGTTCGGGTAGACGAGGGTGCCCTCCTGGGTCGGGTTCTGCACCCGATTCGGCCGGCCCTTCGCGTCCCAGCCGTCCACCCAGCTCACTTTGGTGAACGGCTTCGCCAGCAGGAACTGCCCGTTGGTCCGATCGATCACGTAGAACACGCCGTTGCGGTTGGCCTGCATCAGCACCTTGCGAGGCTGCCCGTTGAACTGGATGTCGGCCAGCACCGGCACCTGCGTGGCGTCGTAGTCGAACTCGTCGTGCGGCGTGTACTGGTAGTGCCACTTCAACTTGCCGGTGTCCGGATCGAGTGCGACGACCGAGTCGGTATAGAGGTTGTCGCCAGGCCGTCCGTCGCCGTTCCAGTCGGGGCCTGGATTGCCGACACCCCAGTACATCAGGTTCAGGTCGGGATCGTAGGTGCCGGTGGTCCAGATCGGGCCGCCGCCTTTCTGCCACGCCGGACCGGTCCACGTTTCACTGCCCGGCTGGCCGGGCTCCGGAATCGTCCAGAAGCGCCACAGCTCGTTTCCGTCCTTCGGATCGAGCGCCATGATGTAGCCGCGGATGCCGTACTCGCCGCCGGCCGGGCCGAGGATGATCTTGTCCTTCACGACGAGCGGCGCAACCGTGATCGAGAAGCCGGCCTCGGGCCGATCGATCTGCTTCTGCCACTCGACGGCGCCGGTCTTGGCATTCAGCGCGATCACCTTCCCGTCGATCGTGCCCATGAACAGCCGATCGCCGAGGATCGCCAGGCCGCGGTTCACGCGGCCGCAGCACACCCGCGCCGCCGGCGCATTGGCATAGTCGTACCGCCAGAACACGCGGCCGCTCACCGCGTCGAGCGCGACGACATCGTTTGGCGGGCTGACGGTGTACATGATTCCGTCGACGACCAGCGGTGTCGCCTCGAACTTGTCGGCGGCGCCGAGCGTGCGCACCTGGAACACCCACTGCAGCTCGAGGTTCTTCACGTTGGCCGGCGTGATCTGATCGAGCGCGGAGTAGCGCTGGCCGTTGTAGTTGCCGGAGTAGGTCAGCCAGTTCTGCGGCTCGGCTGAAGCCTTGAGAATCCGGTCCGAGGTGACGGCGCGCGATTGCGCGCCGAGCGATACGGCCGCAGTCACGAACCGCGATGGCAAGTACGACAGCGCTTCATTAGCGTGGGCCCCGGAGAGAAAGCAGGTAGGCGACGACGTCCGCCACTTCCTGGGCCGCCAGGCGACCGCGATAGGACGGCATCGCGGACGGCAGGAAGCCGTGTTCCTTCAGATCGGTTTTCTGGAAGGCGCGCAGATCGCCGGCCTGGTCGCGCATCTGAATCGAGAAGGTGTCCTGGTTGAGCAGCGCGCCGCGCACGGTCTGACCGGACTTGGTCACCACCTGGAACACTCGATACGGAACGGCGACATCGGCATCGGGTTCGAGGATCGATCGCTCGAGTGCGGCTGCCGTCGGTGGAGGGGCGCCGCGTCCGCCGCCGCGTCCGCCGCCCGGGGCGGCGCCCGGGCCGGCGCCTCCGGCACGGGGCGGTGCCGGTCCGAGGTCGGGTCCGGTAGTTGCGCCAGCTCCGTTGATGGCGTGACAACTGGTACACCCGCCCTTGCCTTCGAAGACCGTCTTCCCGCGCGCCGGATCGCCGGCGAGGCCGCTGCCACTTCCGGTGGGAGGGGCCGGCGTCGTCGTCGGTGTGACCCCGACCATCGAGCGGAGATAGGCGACGACGGTCAACGCCTGCGCCGTCGAGAACTGGTGCGATGGCATCGAGGTGTCCAGGAATCCCGGCCTGAATCAGCTTGGCGATGTCGTCGTCGGAGTTGGCCCGCTTGAACTGCTTGAACAGCTCCACACCAGGGACGCCGGCGCCGTCGTTGTTGTGGCAGCGCCCGCAGTTGGCGTCATACAGGGCGTGACCGGCGTCGATATCCTGCTGCGTGTAACTGTGCTGTTGCGCCCGTGGCGAGCCGGCGGCCAGCAAGACGGCCGCGGCAACGCCGAGCGCAAACAACCCAAGGGTCCGATGAATCCGCATGGCAGCGGATTATAGCCGCTCGGGCTTGGGGCTGAGGGCCGTGCGCGGGCTTGACGAGAGCGGGCTGCGGACGTGGCGCGGGCCTTGTCAGGCCCGCGGCAATCCGCAGCCCGTGCTAGTCCCGCGTCAGCTTGAAGGTTCCCTTGGTCGTGCCCTGCGTCCACGTGCCGCTGATCGTGCGGTGGTACGAGGCGATGTCTTCGAGCTTCCCTTCCGCCGTGACATGGCCAGCGCGACCGGACGCGTCCTTGGCGTCCGCCTCGAGACGAACGGTCCACGTCGCAGGATCGAGCGAGACGGTCGTCAGCGGCGCCTGATCGGGTCCCGGGTTCAGGAGGCCGGTGATCGTCTTGCCGTCCCAGTTCATCACGACGGTGATGTGGGTGCGTTCACTGCCGCCGGCGCCCCAATCGCCCGCCCAGGTTCCAGTCAGCGGGTGACCCTCCTGGGCGTGCAGGGCGACGGTTCGATACGGTCCGTGTTCAACCGCGCCATGCAGCATGGCGATCGCGGCAAGGGTAATGACTAGACGTCGCACGAAGGTCCTCCTCGACGACCTCCACCAGGGCTTCGGTGAACTGCTGAAGCGCGGCGAAGGCGCGCGACATGTTAGCGCAACCGCCGGGACCGCTTCGCGGATCCCGGCCTACGCCACCACCTCCGGGACCGCTCGCGGATCCCGGTCTACAGCACCGCCGGGACGCTCTGCGGATCCGGCCTACGCCACACCGGACCGCTTCGCGGATCCCGGCCTACGAGATCGCCCAGAAGCAGCCGATGCGATATCGTCTGCACCGGGGAGACACATGCGACTGACTGCTGTCCTGACGCTGACACTACTTCTGCTGATCGTTCCCTCCGCGCACGCAGCGGACGAGTGCGATCGCGCCTGTCTGAAGTCGATGCTGACGCAATACCTCTCGGCAGTAGCGAAGCACGATCCCAGCACCGCGCCGCTTTTTGCCGGGTTTCGCCAGACGGAGAACGCTGTCGTCAAACGACTCGGTACGGGCATGTGGCAGACGTTGACGGGGCTTGGACGGCTGCAACGCTATTACATGGATCCGGTGACCGGACAGGCAGCCTATTTCGGCCTCGTCAACGAGGCGACCGGCGAGGCCATCGTCACGGTTCGTCTCCGCGTCGAGCGGCGGAAGATCACGGAAGCCGAGTGGTACATCGGCCGGCGCGGCGACGATTCGATGAACGGACCCGCCCAACCAAGCGGCCAGGGCGGCAACCTGTTCAACCCGGACAACCTCGTCGCCAACGCGCCAACGGAGACGCCGATCCCGCGTGACGCGCGCGTGTCGCGCGAAGAGATGATTGCCGCGACCAACAGTTACTTCGATGGCATTTCCACGCACGACGGAAAGATCATCATGGCCGCACCCGGTTGCCCGCGTTTCGAGAACGGCCAGACGATGGCCGGTCGCGGGAACACGCCGCCGCCGCCCGCGCCAGGGACGCCGCCGCCGGTCGGACCGCAGGGACGCGGCGGCGCCGGGGGGCCGCCGCTGGCAGCCGACTGCACGGCCGGCCTCGAGACGATCAACATCCAGTTCGTCACGGCGCGCCGATACCCGCTCGTCGACGAGGAAGCCGGAGTCGTCATGGCCACCGCGGTGTTCATCCGGCCGCCGGGCCGCCCGCAACGCCGGAACGCATTTGCCGAGTGGTTCTATTTCGATCGCGGGAAGATCAAAAGCATCTACTCCGCAATGTTCTATCCGCCTGACGACGTGCCGTTGCCGAACTGGCCGCCGTACGACGGGAACTGGCCGGTAGGAGCCGGCCGGTAGCTACTAGCCAGTAGCCGGTGGCTCGTAGCCAGGTTCAAGTTCGAAGTCCAAAGTCCAAAGTCCAAAGTCCGAAGTTCACTCATGTCAACCTCCGCCGTCGATCGTCTCCGCGTCCTTCTCGATCGTCCGGGCCTCCTGACGATGCCCGGTTGTCACGATGCCATGTCGGCTCGGCTCGTCGAGGAGTCGGGATTCGAGCTCGGCTTCATGAGCGGCTTTGCCGTGTCGGCGGCGCGGCTCGGCATGCCGGACACCGGACTGATTTCGTACGCCGAGCTGGCCGACCAGGGCGCGAATATCTGCCGGTCGGTGTCGATTCCGATGATTGGGGACGGAGACACCGGGTTCGGCAGTGCGCAGAACATCAAGCGGACGGTCCAGGGCTACGCGCAAGCCGGTTTCGCCGCGATCATGCTCGAGGACCAGGTGGCGCCGAAGCGCTGCGGTCACACCGAAGGCAAGTCGGTGGTGTCGCGCGCCGAGGCGTTGATGCGCATCCGTGCCGCGGTCGATGCGCGGGATGCGGGAGCCGACATTCTGATCATGGCGCGGACGGACGCGCGCGCGTGCGTCAGCCTCGACGAAGCGATTGCGAGGTGCCGCGCCTTCCGCGACCTCGGCGCCGACATCACCTTTCTCGAGGCGCCCGTCGACGAGGACGAGATGCGCCGCTACTGCGCCGAGGTGGACGGCCCCAAGATGGCGAACCTGATCGAAGGCGGCAAGACACCGCTCCTGCCGCATGCGCGCCTCGAGGAGATCGGCTACAAGATCGCCGTCTACCCGCTGACGCTGCTCAACGTGTCGATCGCCGCGATGCGTACCGCCCTTCACGAATTGCGAGGCGGGCGCCCGGCGTCGGCCGTCATGAATTTCGAGCAACTCAAGAGCGCCGTCGGTTTTCCTGGCTACTACGAGGAAGAAGCGCGTTACCGGGTCTAGAATCAGGTGTCTTGGGGACCATCGACTTCGTTCTGAACGGCGAGCCGGTTCGCACGACCGTTGCGTCCACCCAGACGACGGTGCTGGATTTTCTTCGGGAGCGGGGCCTCACCGGCGCGAAGGAAGGGTGCGCCGAAGGTGAGTGCGGCGCGTGCACCGTTGTGATGGTCGCCTCCGACGCCGGTCGAACCGCGTACCGTCCGTTCAACAGTTGCCTGATGTTCCTGCCGCAGGCGGCCAATCACGAGATCATCACCGTCGAAGCACTGGCACGTGAGGGATCGCTTTCGGATGCGCAGGCAGCCATGGCGGCGGCGGGCGGTTCGCAGTGCGGCTATTGCACGCCCGGATTCGTGATGAGCCTTTTCGCCGAGCACTACCGGCCAGGGCGGACTGGCCCGTGCGACACCGGCGCGCTCACAGGCAATCTCTGTCGCTGCACCGGGTACCGGCCTATACGCGACGCCGCCCACTCGCTGGGCACTCCGACGGACGAGCGCTTCCTTGCCCGTCTCGGCAAAGCCGCTCCAGTCCTTTCCGAAGTGCGTCTCGCCGGGTTCTCGCGTCCGGACACGGTCGCGGAGTGCGTGGCCCTTCTCGAAGCCGATCCCTCGGCGAAGCTGGTGGCCGGCGCCACCGACGTGGCGGTTGAGTCGAACCTGCGGGCGCGGAGGTGGGATCATCTGATCAGTGTCGAAGCGGTCGATGAACTGCAGGCCTTCGACCAGAACCCCTCGCGTGTTCGCATCGGGGCAGCGTTGCCGCTTGCCGAGCTCGGCCGGCGCTGGACATCGGCGCCGCCGGTGATTCGCGACTGGCTGACGTTGTTCGCGTCACCGCCCATCCGCAATCGCGCGACGCTTGGCGGCAACCTCGCGACCGCCTCACCCATCGGCGATTCCGCGCCGCTGTTGCTTGCGCTCGATGCGCGTCTCGAAACCGCCGGACCCGATGGCCGCCGAACCGTCCCCCTGAACGAGTTCTTCCTCGGGTATCGCCGCACGATCTTGAAGCCGGCCGAGCTGATCGTGGCGATCGACATCCCGACGCCGCTGCCGCCAGACGTCCGCTTCTATAAGGTGGCAAAGCGCCGGGCCGACGACATCAGCACCGTTGCGGCCGCGATGGCGCTCGAACGAAGTGTCAGCGGTCAGGTGCGTTCCGCTCGGTTCGCGTTTGGCGGGGTGGCCGCAACTCCGCTGCGACTGCAGGAGGCTGAGCGTCTCGTCGATGGCCAGGTGTGGAACGATGACGCTGTGGCGCGGGTGACCGGCGTCATCCAAGGGTCGGTGCGGCCGCTCAGTGATCACCGCGGATCGTCCGAGTACCGGCTGCAGGTGGCGCAGCGGCTCGTCGAAAAATTCGCGTGGGAGATCCGCGCATGAACCGTGGGACGGGCGTCGGAGGGCACGCCAAGGAGATACTGCCACACGAGAGCGCCCGCGGGCACGTCACCGGAGACGCGCTCTACACCGACGATCTGATCACCCGATTCTCGGGGCTCCTTCACGCCTGGCCGGTGACCTCGCCCCATGCGCACGCGATCGTGCTCGCGATGCGAACAGAGGAGGCGCTCCACGAACCTGGAGTCGTCGCCGTACTCACCGGTCGCGACGTGCCTGGCGAAAACGATACTGGTGCCGCGCGACACGACGAGCCGCTGTTTCCGCGCGAAGTTCTGTTCCACGCGCAGCCGGTGGCGTGGGTGCTGGGCGAAACGCTCGATGCGGCCCGTCGCGGGGCCGCGCGTGTCGGCGTGGACTATCGCCCCGAGCCTGCCATCCTGACCATCGCTGACGCGATTGCAGCGGGCAGTTACCTGACCGGCCCCTTGCGGCTATCACGCGGGAAGATGTCGGATATCAGCGCCTCCGCGGTCCGAGTGCAGGGTGAGCTGTCGATGGGCGGACAGGAACACTTCTACCTGGAAACGCAGTCGGCGATCGCGTGGGTTGACGAGAGCGGCGGCGTCGCGGTGGAGTCGTCCACGCAGCATCCCGCCGAGACGCAGGAAGTGGTGGCGCGCGTCCTCGGGCTGTCGCGACATCAGGTCGTGGTTCAGTGCGTGCGCATGGGTGGCGCGTTCGGCGGCAAAGAGGTGCAGGCGAACCCGTACGCGGCGATTGCGGCGCTCGGTGCGCGCAAGACAGGTCGCCCCGTTCGCGTCCGACTGCCGCGTCATCTCGACATGGTCCTGACTGGCAAGCGTCATCCCTATCTGGCGCGATATGACGCCGGGTTCACCGCGGATGGCCGCATCGACGCGGTGCGCCTGGAGCTGTACTCGGATGGCGGGTGGAGCCTCGATCTGTCCGAACCGATCATGTGGCGTTCGCTCTTCCACTGTGACAATGCCTACTATCTGCCATCGGTCGAGGCGACGGGATGGGTGTGCCGCACCCACAAGACGTCGCAGACGGCGTTCCGAGGCTTCGGCGGACCGCAGGCGATGGTCGTCATCGAAGACGTGATGGCGCAGGCAGCACAGCGTCTCGGCGTCGCGGCCGAATCAATCCGCGAACGCAACTTCTACCGCGATGGCCAGCAGACGCACTATGGTCAGACCGTTGACGATGCCTCGCGCATTTCCCAGGCGTGGGAACTGGTCAAGACCAATAGCGCGTTCGCTGCCCGCCGCGCCGAGATCGACGCCTTCAACGCCGCACACGAGCATGTGAAACGCGGTCTCGCCATCACTCCGGTCAAGTTCGGCATCTCGTTCACCGCCACCTTCTACAACCAGGGCGGTGCGCTGGTGCTGATCTATCGCGACGGCAGCGTGCAGGTGAATCACGGCGGTACGGAGATGGGCCAGGGGCTGTTCACCAAGATCCAGCGCATCGCCGCCGACAGCCTTGGCCTGCCGCTCGCCAGCATCCGCGTGATGCCGACGCGCACCGACAAAGTGCCGAATACGTCGGCAACGGCGGCGTCCGCAGGAACGGATCTGAATGGCGCGGCGGTGGTCAATGCCTGCGAGCAACTGCTCGCTCGCCTGCGGCCGGTTGCGGCGGCGTTGTTCGCCTGCGAGCCCGACGCGGTGCGGATTGCAGACGGCCACGTGCTCGCCGGTCAGCGGGTGATTCCGTTTGCGGAATTGTGCGAGGCCGCGTACAAGCAGCGCGTGCCGCTGTTTGCGCAGGGTTTCTACCGCACGCCGGAGATTCACTTCGATCCCCAGACCGGTCGCGGCCGGCCGTTCTACTACTTCGCATGCGGGGCGGCGGTGTCGGAAATCGAACTGGACGGGTTCACCGGCGATTATCGCCTCCTCCGTACCGACATCGTCCAGGACGTGGGCGACTCGGTGGCAGACGTCATCGACCGCGGCCAGATCGAAGGCGGATTCATTCAGGGGATGGGCTGGCTGACGATCGAAGAGCTGCTGTGGGACGACACCGGGCGTGTGGCGTCGGCCGGCGCGTCGACGTATAAACTGCCGTCCTGGTCAGAGGTGCCCGACATCTTCAATGTCACATTCCTGCCGCGGGCGACGCAGCCCGGCGTCGTGTTCGGCAGTAAAGCCGTTGGCGAGCCCCCGCTGATGCTCGCAATTTCCGTGCGTGAAGCGCTGCGCGACGCGGTGATGGCGTTTGCCGCCGGTTCCGACGGCGCCCGTGGCGCGATGCCGGTGGTCTTCGACAGCCCGGCCACCCCGGAACGTGTTTTCTTTGCCGTCCAGCGGGCTCGCGCCCGGCGCGCGTCGCTTGGGACCACTGCGCCAACCGTCGCGTGACTCTGTCAGGCCTCAACGCGCTTGGGCGCGACGCGTTCGTCGAAGCCATCGGGTGGGTCTTCGAGGACTCACCGTGGATTGCCGAGCGCGTGTGGCCCGGTCGCCCGTTCGCGTCGGTTGACGCGCTGCACCAGACGATGGCCGCGGTCATGTACGCGGCCTCGGCCGATCGCCAGCTGGCGTTGTTGCGGGCACATCCCGATCTCGGCGCCACGCTGAAGATGAGCGGGGCGTCGACGGGTGAACAGGCAGGGGCGGGCCTGGACCGGCTCTCGCCCGAGGCCTACAAGCAGCTGACTGAGCTCAATGCGACCTACCGCGAGAAGTTCGGCTTTCCATTCCTGTTCGCGGTGAAAGGCAGCACGCCGGCACAGATTCTCGAAGCGCTGCAGTCGCGCCTGCCACGCGATCGCGCGACCGAGTTCGAAGAAGCGCTGCGCCAGGTGGCTCGCATCGCCTGGTTCCGGCTGGAAAGCCTGGTGACGAGGTAGCGGTGGAGCAGTTCGCGAGCGGATGGAAGCGGTCGTATTACGGCAAGGGGGACGTCATCGCGTACCGTCTGAACCGCGATGGCCATGTCCCGGCCGGACAGCGCCCGGTGTTCGGAGCGAACGTGCTGATGCTCGTGTATGGCGACGCCTTCTGGCGCACCTATACCGAGGGGGACAATACCGGGCTGGTGGCGACCGACTCGATGAAGAACTTCATCCAGCGCGAGACGATGAACTTCGCCGGCGATGCGCTCGCCGACTACTGCCAGTTCCTCGCGGCCACGTTTCTGGCCAAGTACCCGCAGGTTGACGGAATCCAGGTGTCTGCCGTGGAGATTCCGTACGAAGGGGTGAACGGGCAGATCGCGTTCACACCTGGAGGTCCCGAACGCGCGACCGCGCGCGTGGAACTGTCTCGCACCGCCGTCGTCGAAGCGGCATGCGGCATTCGCGGGTTCAAGTTGCTGCGGCTCGGCGGCAGCGCGTTTCACGGGTTCGTCCGCGACGAGTACACGACGCTGCCGGACATCCGGAATCGTCCGCTGTATATGTGGCTGGATCTCGAGTGGCGCTACACGAATCCCAACGACGCGTTCACCGCGGCGGATCCGCTTCGCGGAATCCGCCCTACGCCGGGCAGCCCTGCGGTCGCAGGTCGGGATCCGCGAAGCGATCCCGGCTCGTCCGATGTGGCGAGCGGAATCGGCCCGCGGTCGTAGGCCGGGATCCGCGAAGCGATCCCGGCTCGTCCGACGTGGCGAGCGGAATCGGCCCAGCGGTGGTAGGCCGGGATCCGCGAAGCGGTCCCGGCTCGTCCGACGTGGCGCGCATCCGCCACATCGTCCACGACGTCTTCGCGTCCTTCGAGTCGGGCAGCATCCAGCAGGTGATCTACCAGATGGGAGCGCGGATGCTGGCGGAACTGCCGGCGATTGCCGAAGTGCACCTCGAAGCGAACAATCGCACGTGGGACACGGTTGCGGAGCGGGGCGACGAGCTCGGCATCTACACGGACGCGCGTCCGCCGTACGGTTGCCTCGGCCTCCGCCTGACCCGCTGATGGCACGTCTCTCCACCCACGTCCTCGACACGTCCCGCGGCACGCCGGCGGCGGGAATCCAGATTGAACTGCACGCGGTGCGAGGCGATGAGCGCGCCCGGGTGGCGGCTGCGATCACGAATGCCGACGGCCGAACGGATGCGCCGTTGCTGACTGGCGACCGCATCGAGCCCGGCGTTTACGAACTGATCTTCCATGCCGGCGCCTACCTCCGTCGCGCCGGCGCCAGCGTCAGTGAGCCACCGTTTCTCGACCAGATCGTCATCCGTTTCGGGGTTGCGGATCCGACCGGCCACTATCACGTGCCACTGCTGCTGTCGCCGTACGGATACAGCACATACCGCGGTTCCTGATGACTGCCGCCGACGTCATCGCCTGCTGTCGCGACCTGGCCGCGTGCAGCGAAGAGCCTGGCATGACCACGCGCCGGTTCCTCACGGCGCCGATGCGCCACGTGCACGCCCGCCTGACAGGCCTGATGGAGGCCGTCGGCATGGAGGTGCACGTCGATGCGGCGGGAAACCTGCGCGGACTGTATCCGGCCACCAGGGCCGATGCCTGGCGGTTCATCATCGGCTCCCATCTGGATACCGTACGACAGGCCGGTGCGTTCGACGGTGTTCTGGGTGTCGTGCTGGGCGTTGCGCTCGTCGGGCGCCTTGGCGGCCGCCGCCTGCCCGTCGCGATCGAAGTCATCGGGTTCTCCGAAGAGGAAGGCGTGCGCTTCGGCATTCCATTCATCGGCAGCCGTGCGCTCGCGGGGACGCTCGATGCTGCGGTCCTCGAGCATCGCGACGACGACGGGTGCAGTATTCGCGAGGCGATCGTCGCGTACGGTCTCGATCCCGCTGCTCTGAACCAGGCGATCATGGAGCATCGGACGGGCGGGTATCTCGAATTCCATATCGAGCAGGGGCCCGTGCTCGACACGCTGCAGCTCCCGCTCGGCGTGGTCACCGCAATCGTGGGGCAGTCCAGGTTTCTCGTCACCTTTGTCGGGGAAGCGAATCACGCGGGCACGACGCCGATGACGTCGCGCCGCGATGCGCTTGCGGGAGCGGCCGAGTGGATCGCGCGAGTGGAGCACGAGGCCAGGCGCATCCCGGAGCTGGTCGCGACGGTTGGCCGCGTGGACGTGCTCCCCGGGGCGGCGAACGTGATACCCGGTGAGTGCCGCGCCACTCTGGATCTTCGCCATCGCGTGAACAGCGCGCGTAAGGCCAGTGCGCGGCTGCTGACCGATGCTGCCAGGCAGATCGGCATCGAACGCGGGTTGACGGTTTATGTGGAGCCGCAACTCGACCAGGATGCGGTGCACATGGATTCCTCGTTGCGGACACGTCTGGAGGCGGCGGTCGCTACGGTGCGGGTACCCGGTGCACCTCATGACGAGCGGCGCCGGCCACGATGCGATGGTGCTCGCGAACGAGCTCAGCACGGCCATGCTGTTTCTCCGCACGCCACGGGGCGTCAGTCATCATCCGGACGAAACGGTCCGGGAGGAAGACGTCGAGGCCGCGCTGAAGGTCGGCGGCGCGCTTCTCGATGACCTCGAGCAGGCCTCGTCATGACCGACGTCGTCATCCGCGGCGGCCATATCGTGACCGAGAGCGGCGTCGAGCGCGCCGATGTCGGGATCGACGGCGAGATCATTACCGCAATCGGCGTTGAACTGCCGGGCGGGCGCGCCGAGATCGACGCGCGCGGCCTGCACGTGCTCCCCGCGCTGATCGATGTGCACGTGCACTTCAACGAGCCCGGGCACGAGTCGTGGGAGGGTGCAGCGACCGGAAGCCGGGCGCTGGCCGCGGGCGGCGGCACGCTGTTCTTCGACATGCCGCTGAATTCGGTTCCCTGCACGCTGACGCCCGGCGAGTTCGAGCGCAAGCGTCGTGCGCTCGCGGCGGCGTCGATCACCGACTTCGCGTTGTGGGGCGGGTTGACGCCTGGCAGCCTCGGTCAGATGGAAGCGCTCGCGGATTGCGGTGTGGTCGGCTTCAAGGCGTTCATGTGCGACTCGGGTCTGCCCGAGTTCCCGAAGGCCGACGCCGACACACTGCTGGCGGGCATGCGCATCGCCGCGGCGGTGGGTTTGCCGGTGGCAGTTCATGCCGAGAGCGACGCCAGAATCGAAGAGTCACAGCGGCGCCATGGCAGCGACACCCCGGCCGCGTTTCTGGCGTCGCGGCCGCTCGAGGCTGAGCTCGAGGCGATCGACACCGCCCTGGCCCTCGCACGCGAAACTGGTGCTCGACTGCACATCGTCCATGTCAGTTCCGGGACCGGTGTCGTGCTGGCGACCGCGGCGAAGGCGATGGGAGTGGACGTCTCGATCGAAACGTGTCCGCATTACCTGTTCTTCACGCGCAATGACCTCGAGCGGCTTGGCACGATCGCCAAGTGCGCGCCGCCGTTGCGCGACGCCGGTGAGCAGGATGCGCTCTGGAAATCTGTGCGGGCCGGATATGTCGATATCATCGGTTCGGACCATTCGCCCGCGGAGCCGTGGATGAAGCAGTCGGCGTTCGGATCCGCGTGGGGAGGCATCGCCGGTGTGCAGTCGACACTCGCGGTGATGCTCGATCGCGGTTATCACGCGCGGGGACTGCCATTGACGCGGCTCACGTCGATGCTGGCGGCAACAGCCGGCCCGCCGTTTCGGACTCGAGCGGAAGGGATCGCTACAGGTCGGCTTCGACGCCGATCTCGTGCTGGTCGATCTCGACGCCGCCGCGACGCTTGGCTCCGCAGACCTGCTGCAGCGCCACTCGATCAGCCCATACGTCGGAGAGACGTTTCGCGGTGTCGTCAGACGCACGCTGCGCCGTGGCGAGACGATCGCGATCGATGGCCGCATGGTCGCGGAGAGTCGCGGCCGATTCGTCAGGCCCGGCGACACCGCTTCAGCTCGAATTTCATAGATCAGATTCATGCACAAACTTGGACAGACTCGCAGCAGCCACCAGGCGAACCATCTCCTGCAGACGCCCGACACCTTCGTCCGGGCGCCGTTGCCGGGAATGCGGAATGCCACGGCCATCGTCCACATCGCACCTGCGGGCGGCGCGATGTTCACCCAATACACCGTCGAGTTCGACTCGCAGGGAGAGCTCGCGCCGACCTCGGCGCAGCGATTCATCTACGTGCTCGACGGGACGATCGACAATCGAACGGCAGCAGCTTCACGCTGGCGACTTCGCCTATCTGCCGCGCCGATCACGATGCTCATATCGTCGCCCCGGCGACAGCGCGTGCGGCTGTTGTCGAGAAACCGTACGAGCCGCTCGAGGATCGCGACGCGCCCGGCATGCTGGTCGGCCACGAGCGAGAGTCGCCGGTGTCGCGCCTCAACGACGACCCGTGGCTCGAAGTGCGATCGCTGGTCCCGGACGATGCGGCGTTCGATTTCCGGGTGAGCACGATGACGTACCAGCCGGGTGCGGGCCTGCCGATGGTCGAGATTCACGTCATGGAGCACGGCCTGCTGATGCTGGAGGGCGGCGGGATCTACCGGCTGGGCGATTCCTGGTATCCCGTGTCGGCTGGTGACTTCATCTGGATGGCCCCTTATTGTCCGCAGTGGTTCGGCGCGATTGGCAAAGTGCCGGCGAAGTACCTGATCTACAAGGACTGGGACCGCCATCCGCTATGAGGCCAACGGCCGACCGCCAGCGCGTGTGGCAGGAGCTCGACACGCTCGCGTCGATAACGGACGCCGATCCGCCGGCCGTCACGCGCATAGTCTTCAGCGAGACGGATCTTCGGGCGCGGCGGTTCTTCAAGCAGCGCTGTGCCGCGGCAGGGCTCGAGCTGCGGGAGGACGCGGTCGGGAATACGTTCGCGCGTTGGCAGGGATCGTCGCCGGAGCTGCCGGCCGTGGCGACCGGCTCGCACCTCGATGCCATTCCCAACGCCGGCCGGTTCGACGGCACGGTGGGCGTATTCGGCGGGCTCGAGGCCGTGCGAGCGCTGCAGGCGGCCGGCTTTCAGCCGCGACGATCGATCGACGTCATCATGTTCACTTCGGAGGAGCCGACGCGGTTCGGGCTCGGGTGCCTTGGCTCGCGCCTGATGTCCGGGGTCCTCGACCCGCAGGCCGACGAGCGCCTCCGTGACGCGCGAGGGCGCGACCGCTCGACGATCGTCCGGCGACGGGCCGGATTCTCCGGATCGCTGGAGACGGTACGTCTGGGCGAGGATGCCTATGCCGGCTTCGTCGAACTGCACATCGAGCAGGGACCGGTGCTCGAGCGTGCCGGTGACGACATCGGCATCGTGACCGCGATTGCGGCGCCTGCCAGCTTCCGCCTGTTCATCGAAGGGGAGGGCGGACACGCCGGCGCCGTGCTGATGCCGGATCGGCACGACGCGTTTCTGGCGGCGGCGGAAATCGCTCTGATCCTCGAGTCGAGCGTGCGCGCGCTCGGGGCGGATCGACACGGTCGGTACGGTCGGCGTCTGCGAGGTGTTTCCGGGCGCCATCAACAGCATTCCGAGCCGGGTCCGGATTGGAGATCGACGTCCGGGACATCGACCCCGATCGCCGCAATCACGTGTTCAGACACACCGAAGAGGCGGGTCGCCTCGTCGCTGAACGGCGCGGTGTGACGGTGCGCGGTGAAGTCATCAACATGGATCCGCCGGCCACGTGTGCGCCGGAGATCGTCGAGGCTGTGGCCGGCGCGTGTGCGCGCCGCGGGCTGAAAGGTCAGCGGATGATCAGCCGCGCGTACCACGATTCGCTCTTCATGGCGCGCGTCGCGCCGACCGGAATGATCTTCATCCCGTGCCGAGGCGGCATCAGCCATCGGCCTGACGAGTACGCATCTCCTGACGCGATCGCCAACGGTGTCGAGGTGCTGGCGGACACGCTGGCGGTGCTCGCGTCGTGAGCGTCGACCGTAGGGCGGGCCTTCAGGCCCGCCTGCGAGGCTGAAGCCTCGCCCTATCGTCAGAACGTCATGTTCATGCCGACGTCGACGCGCCGCGGGTTGATCACACTCGTCGGCTGGCCGTAGAACGGCGACGTGATCACGCCGCTGTAGCCGATGTAGTTGTGATGGTCGGTCAGGTTGCTGATGTTGGTGAACACGTTCAGCCGATATCGCGCCTGGCCGGGTGCGGCTCCCGGTGTTCCGCGCCGAGGACGAACGTGTAGGTGAAGCGGGCGTTGAGCGTCTGCTGTCCGTCGCCGCGCAGCGATCGCAGGCCGACACCGGGCGGCGATCGTTGACGATGCCGTCACCGTTGTCGTCGAAGCCGGTGGTCTCGGTGTAGACGCTGCCGCTGTTCGCATTCCACGTCAGCACGGTCGTGAGGTTTCGCAGCTGGTTGCCGGTCGCCACCACGTTGATCCGGTACGGGGCATCCTGTGGCGTCGGCCCCCACTCGTCCTCCAGGTTGCCGGTGGGCGGCGGGGTGAATGCATCGCTGCTGTTGCTGCGTGCGTGGACGAATGTATAGCCAGCCTGGATGTTCATGCGCCGCCAGCTCAAGCGCGCCTGCTGCGCCGCCGTCGACTGGGACGCCAGGCTGAGCGTGCTGTTCAGATTGAGCTCCTGCCGTCGCGCCTGCGCATCGGTGACGGCCGCGATCACGTTGGCGTAGTTCGGATCAGGCCGCACGCCGTTCACGAGCGCGTTGCGATTGTCGCCGCGCGGCTGCTGATTCACGTCGATCCAGTTGTAGAGGATGTTGACCCGCACCTTCGGTGACAGCACCTGGTCCAGGCCGACGCTGTAGCGGACGTTGCGCTGCAGATCGAAGTTACCGAGCTGGTACTTGTTCACCGCCGACAGTGTGCCGATGTCTCCGGGATCGGGATAGGCCGGATCGAGGATGATGAGCTCGCGCTGGCGCTCACCGTCGATGCGCAAGGTTCGTTCGTACAGCGCCGGCGGCATGAACACATGGAAGATGCCGGCACTGGCGCGAACCGTGGTCGCCCCGTTCGGGCGCGGCGCCCACGTCAGCCCGAACCGCGGATCGATCCCGCTCCAGTCGTCGACGTTGCTCTGCATCGAATACCGGATGCCGGGGCTCAGCGTCAGTCCCTTCAGCTTGATGTCGTCCTGGCCGTACACCGCCGCGCGCATCCAGAAGAACTGGACGCGCGGGTCGCCGACGACACGGGTGTAGAGCAGCGGCGTGCCGGCGGCGAACGCCTCGGGGCTGCTGAAGGTGTACGTGCCCAGGTAGTTGTTTGCCTGGATGTTCCGCGCCCAGTTGGCGTCGGACTGCAGCCCGAACCGCCACGAGTGGACGCCGCGCACGTAGTCCACGTCCGACGCCAGCGTGACACCTTGAAGGCGCGTGTCCTGCCGCGTCTGCGCCCCGCCGGCATTGAAGGCGTCGAGGACGATGATCGTCGGCGCCTCGACCTTCGCGCTGAGATCAAGGTCCGTCTGCATGTAGCCGAAGCGGGTGTTCATGAACGCGCGTCGTCCCAGCGGTCCTGCTTCCTGGATCCGGATGTTGTTGTTCAACTGCCGGCCACCCCAGGCGCGCTCGGGCAGGTCGTAGTTGCCGACGCCGAGATTCTGGAGTTCCTGCCGGTTGAGGGAGTACGAGGCGCGCAGTGTCTGATCCTTCGTCATCGCGTGATCGAGAATCCCGTTCACGTTGAGGAACTCCCGCGGCGCCCGCAGACGGAGCGTTTGCGAGGTTGTGCCGTTGACGCCGGCAACGTTGACGATCGGCGTGCTGTACTGGTTCTGCCCGTTCACGTTGAGCGAGAAGCTCGTCTTGCCCTCGGACGAGCGCGCCACCGACATTGCCGCCGAACCCGCGTGACTGCTCGTCCGGTTTGCTGGTCGCGAACGGACTCTTCGCGGCCATCGCATCGTCGAAGAAGGAAAGGTTGAGACCGCCGCGAATCGGGCCGATTCCCGGCTGCGTGACCACGTCGACAAACGTGCTGCCGGGATCCGCCGATTCGGCCGCGAACTGATCACGGACGACGTGGATTGATTTGATCTGCGCCTTTGGCGGGAGTTGCTGCCCTTCGAAACTGTCGATGCGGATGATGGCGTCCGGGCCCGCCAGTTCCTGCAGCTGCCGCTGCAGTTCTGCCGGATCGTCGGAGAGCGCGTCGAGCTGCGACTGCGTCACTTCGTTGCCGAACTGGGACGAGCGGCGATCCGATGCGACGTCCTGGAGGTTGCGGCCGACGGTGACGGTCTGTTCGAGCCTGGCCAGCGGCAGCACCACCACGAGCTTCTGCTCGCCGGCACGAACGCGGATGTCGCGAAGCAGCCCCAGGTCGAAGCCCGGGAACTCGGCACGGACGCTGTAACGACCGAGGACCACGCGCTCGAATACAGCGATGCCGTTATCGGCGGTGGTCGCGGTCGGCGTCGCCTGGGCCTGGGTTGGCGTCTCGAGCCCCATCAGCGTCACCGTCGCGCCGGCGACGACACCGCCGGTCTGATCAACGACGGTGACCTGGACGCGGCCGTCGCGGGCGGTCTGCGCCTGCGACGGGATCGGGCGCAGGCACACGAATAGCAGGAGGAGCGTGGGCACGCTCTCGATGAAGCGCATCTGAGACTCCAGAGGTGACTACTTCGTCGCGAACTTCCGGGGATCGATCTTCGTGTTCAGGCGGAACCGGTCGAACGTGGTCTCTTCGGTCGTGTCCGCGCCGATGGCGCGGCGGATCCGGAAGGGGAGGACCAGGCCCTCCACGTTCCGGTAGTCCGCGTAGTACAGCCGATGTTCGACTGGCTTGGCCTGCGCCGAGCGACGCAGGTCATTGGTGGCCTTCGTGTAGGCATCCTTCTCCTCCTGCGACGCGCCGGCCGCAGGAGCAGCAGGAGCCGGCACGAGCACCGCGCCCGGCGGTACGTTGGCGGGCGGCGGCTGTCCCGGAGTGGTCAGGATGACGCTCGTCGGCGGCGCCTGCCAGCTCACCATGATCGGCAGGTGCGTGTCGTGATTGATGAACAGGCGTGCGGTGAAGCCGCCGTCGCCGCTGACATCAAGGACGTCGGCGGTGCCTTGCGGTGCCGCCGCCTGCGCGGCGAACGCGAAGGTCAGCGGATACGTCGGCAGCGAGTCGAGCCACAGTCCCAGCGAGAGCCGCGTAAAGTCCTGCTTCGCGGTCATCATTTGCGCCCGCTTCTGGGTGGCAAGTTGCTCGGGTGTTGGTGCGGCGGCTGGACCGCGTCCGCCCGCTGCTGCGGCGCCGGGCGCAGGCGCAGGTCCGGCCGGGCGCCCCGCGCCACCCGCGCGCGCCGGCTGCGCGCCCGTTTGTATCAGGTCCTCCCCGGCGAATCCGGTTGTCGTCGGCCCACTTTCTTCGGCGGGCACTTCGTCCTTGCGAACGTACTTGTCGGGGCGCTCGATGGCGATCTCGAATTCGATCGGGACGAGGTTGTTGCCGCGCACCCGTTGGGTGCGGCCGGTCGCGACCAACGTCTGCAGATTGGTCAGTTTGTCTCCGCCCATCGCCTGGCGAGCGTCGGCGAGAATCTGGCTGGCACGTTCCACGGCCTGCGGCGACGGCGGGGGAAGTGTTCCGCGTCCTTGCTGCTGCGCCGGCAGGCTTCTGGTGAGCGCCAGCGCAGTGGCGGCCACCAGCGCCGCCGTCAGCGCGGCTCGGCGTCGCGGCCGCCGCGCGCCGCCGATGAAGATGGCGTGTAAATAACTTTGCACAGTAAAGTTAGTCCCTCGTCCACGCCGGCGTGAGAAACCGGAACGGTCACTAAGACGCATCGATCGCCAGAAGGTTCCGTGCTGTCGATGTGTAAGACGTCACGCAGCGGATTTGGTTGACGGGGGGCTGGTGGCTGGTAGCCGGTAGCCGGTAGCCCCGGTAGCGGAGCTGGTAGATCCGGGCGAGGCCTTGTTCGTGAATGGGATTGCTGTTCGGAACTGGACAGACGACTGCGTGCTGCAACTCCCGGTCACCAAGAGGTGATGAAGGCAGCGTGATCCCAATTGATCGGTCGAACCGATCCGTCGGGTCAAACTCAGTCGGGAATCAGTGGGTCGATTCGATCGATCACGATCACTGACACGATCGCTTTGCGTTCTTCGACCTTCAGGCCCAGCTGATCCTGCAGCGCAGTGAAGAGCGGCGGTCCATTCGGATCGACGCCGTTGGGTGCGCCCAGGCGGCCGCAATCAAAGTCAGAAGTGCGAAGTTCGAACTGCAAAGTAAGTACACAAGCACTTTGAACTTACTTCTACCTTTTGACTTCGCACTTCTCACTTGCAAGGCCGCTCTTAATTCCCGCGGCCACCACCTGGTGCGGCACCACCGGGAGCGGCGCCTCGGGCTGGCTGCGGTGGCAGCGTTCCGCCTTCGGCCAGGATCTTCATGTTTTCGAGCGCTCGCGTGAAGTTGGTCTTGCGGTTCTGGATGTCGCGCTCCTTCGCGGCATCGTCGCCGGGCACCGTCGAGTTGTCGAGCATCAACGTGTACAGCAGCTTCGTCGTCGTTGGCGAGAGCGCGCGCGCTTCGAGTGTGCCGTGGTACATGTTGTACGGCTGACCCTCGCGGACCGGTTGCGCGTACGCGTACCGAGTACTCGGTTTTGGCGACGAGGATTTCGAGGACCCGGCCGCCGGCCAGCGATCGTACCGCACCGAGCTCACCGTCCTTGCCCGACTGCATCGTGCAGGCAAGCTGCGGCAGCCACTCGCCGATGTCGCAGAACTTACCGACCCGCTTCCAGACATCCGCGACCGGCTTGTTGACGGTGATCTCCATCGGGATCGAGACGTAGTGCGGGTTCGGGATCTGCAGTGCTGCCGGCGCCGGCGCCTGCGCGTAGACCGCCAGGTCCGGACCGTTCGTGAGCAGCACGACCGCCGACGGCACGGTCACCAGGGCCAGCGCGGTTCCCGCGATCCAGCCGAAAGTCTTCTTCATTCAGAGGCCTCCAAGTTTGCGGCGGACAGTATACGGCGTCGCCAGTAGCCAGTAGCCAGTAGCCAGTAGCCGGTGGCTGGTAGCTGATAGCCGGTGGCCGGTAGCCGGTAGCTGGTGGCCGGTGGCCGGTAGCTAGCTGGTAGCTGGGGATGACGGCCACGAGCTACTAGCTACAGCTACCAGCTACCACCGGCCTGTCAACCATCCGGCCCATCTGCCGTCATACACCGTATGACCAGACATGTTTCGGCGGCGATTGCCTTTCTGTTGTCCGCGCTCGCGGCCTTCGCGCAGTCCGGGCCGCAGCCGAAATTCGAAGTGGCGTCGATCAAGGTCAACAAGAGTGGGGAAGCCGGCGGCCGGTTCGGGGGCCGCCCTGAACAGATCGTGGTGACCAACTACACCCTGCGCGACATCATTCGCAACGCCTACGGTCTGCAGCGTTATCAGATCGTCGGCGGTCCTGACTGGCAGGCGCAGGATCGCTTCGACATCACGGCGAGAGCCCCCGAGGGAACGCCCCAGTCGCAACTGCTCGGAATGGTGCAGGCGCTGCTGGCGGATCGATTCAAGCTGCGCACGCATCGGGAAACACGCGATCTTCCGGTCTACGCGCTGATCGTGGCGCGCAGCGATCGACGCCTTGGTCCGAAGATGCAGCCGGCGACGTTCGATTGCGCCGCGCTCGCAGCCGCGCGCAGCCGCGGTGAGAACCGGGCACCGGCGCAGCCCGTTGGCGAGCGTCCGGTCTGCGGCGCACAAGCCAACCCGGGCCGACTGCTGGTCGGTGGCTACGCGATTCCTGAGTTCGCCCGCAACCTGTCGGGCTTCGCCGGTCGCCCCATCGTCGATCGTACCGGCCTGACCGGTGCGTTCGACTTCGAACTGCTTTGGACCCCGGACGAGCCTCCGCCTCCAGGTGTGACGCTGCCGCCTTGGTACGATCCCAACGGACCCTCGCTGGTTACCGCGGTTCAGGAGCAACTGGGACTGAAGCTGGACGCCACGACCGGTCCGGTCGACGTGCTGGTGATTGATAGCGCGGAGCGGCCGACGGAGGACTGAGCGATGGCAAGGCCGATGTCACGAGCCTGACGGCACTGAGAACACGAAGGCGCGATGTTCACGATACTGATATCGGTTCGTGTTCTTCGATCGCTTCGTGTGCTTCGTGCCGTTGTATTCGTGACGCTATTTGCAAGCAAAGTTCGCCGCGCTGTTGGGATCTCCGGAGCCCTTGTAGGTGGCGACCTGCGGATACGGGCACAGGATGCGGGTGCGATCGGGTTGGCCGTTGGTCAGGTGCGCGGCGGGAATGGCGTCTGGCGCCTTCTTCTGCTCGACCCACTGCTCGAGCGCCGCGACCATGTCGAAGCTGGCCGGACCGTCGCCGCCATTGCAATGGTTCATCCCCGGCACCATGAACAGGCGATAGTTGTCCTTCACCTTCGGTCCCATCGCCTTCAGCACCTCCTCGTAGTAATTGGTGCTCGAGCCGGATGGAATCTGCGGGTCCGCCCATCCGTGGTACTGAATCAGTTTGCCGCCGCGGGCGACGAATTTCTTCAGATCAGTGCTCTTCGCGTCGATGATTCCGTTCTCGGCCTTCGCCACCGCCGCCATGTCGGCGTCGTAGTTCAGCGTCTTCCAGTCCCACTGCGGGTTGGTGAACACCATGAACTGATAGAACTGCGTCGCAACGCCGAACGGCTGTTGACCGCCGAAGGTCGTCCACCCGAGCTCGCTGCCGACTTCGAGCGGCGTGTTGATGACTTGCTTCGTACGCGGATTCACCAGCGGCTGATAGAGCGCGCGCGCGGCCTCGACCTGCGCGGGCGTGAGACAGCTGTTGTTGTCCTCACCCGGCTTGCAGGCCATGACCTGCGGATCGAACTTGCAGGCGCGCGGGTTCTCGATCACCTTGTCGGTGACGCCGTCATTCGCGTCACACGCCTTCAACGCTGCATCGTGGATCGCGGCGTGTTTGGCTGGAGGGATGTAGCTGCCTTCGTCCTTGTGCAGCGCCTGCGCGGCGTACACCGCATAGGCCGCGCGTCCCGTCGCGTTGAGCGCCGGCGCGCCGGCGACGATGCCGTCGAAGTCGTCGGGATACATCTGCGCCGCTTTCAACGCCTGACGTCCGCCGGCGGAGCAGCCGGTGAAATACGACAGCTTTGCCGGGCTGCCGTATAACGCGTTGATCATGCGACTTGGCAGTCGCCGTCATCTCGTGCACGGCCCGGTAGCCGTAATCGATCACCTTCTCTTTGCTCTGCATCCATGGCCCGGCACCGCCCTCGTGGCCGGTGTCGGTGCTGGCGGCGGCGTAACCGCGTCGCAGGGCAGTGGCCAACGCGTTCTGGTCGATATTGCCGTTCCAGCCACCATTACCGACCGCCTGGAATTTGCCGTTCCACCCGTTCGACGGCATCCAGACTTCGATCTTGATGTCGGAGTCCGCCGAAGGCTTCAGCGTGGCGGCCACGCGGCAGAACGCCGGCAGGTCGGCGAACGGGTTGCCCCCGCCGCGTCCGGCCGGCGCCGTGAACGCGCCAGCGGCGACCGACTGCGCGAGCGTGATCGTCGCGTTCGGAAAAGACGTTTTGGCCAGATCGTCACAGGATGCGGCGACAGCGGTTCGGGCCGACAGCAGCGTGACGGCCATGATCATGAGACCGGCCTTCTTCATAGATCTCCTCGGAGATAGAAGACGTTAGCCACGGAGACACGAAGGCACGGAGGAACAAGTCAAAGCCTGTCTCCGTGTCTTCGTGCCTCCGTGGCCAACGTACGTGACACGTGGTAATCGCCTGCTCCGACCTATTCGATCGCAAACACCCAGATGCTGCCACCCTGGGGTGCCGGCTGCGGTGCCGCGGGGTTGAGGCGCGCGAAGTTTCGCTGGATGCCGTCAGCGTCACCGCCCCAGCCGGCGTTCAACGCGATGTACTGCTTGCCATCGACCATGAACGTCGACGGCGGCGCGAGCACGGCCGTGTTCAGCGGGTACGACCAGAGCTCCTTGCCGCTCTTGGCGTCGTAGGCGCGGATTTTCCGATCAGCGGTGCCGCCATTGAACACGATGCCGCCGCCGGTGGCGAGCACGCCGCCCCAGTTGACGCTGGCGACAGGTGACGCCGTCCAGACCTTCTGGCCCGTATCGACATTCCACGCCTGCAGTTCGCCGATGTTCGGGTTGCCCTTGCCCGCGTCGGCACCGGTCGGCAGGAACTGACCGCCCATGCGAACGCCGGTGTAGCCGCTGCCCGGCATATACGTCACCGGACCGGTTCCCGTCAGCGACGAGCACAGCCCGTTATTGGCCGGGATGTAGATCAGGCGGGTCTCCGGGCTGAACGCGACCGGTGGCCAGTTCTTGCCGCCGGAGAACGACGGGCAGAACGACGCTTCCTTGTTGGTTCCGGGCTTGTGCGCGGGATCGATGTCCGGACGTCCGGTTTTCGGATCGAGGCTCTTGAAGACGTTCTGCAGCACGAACGGCTTGCCGTCGACGAAGTTGATCTTCGACCCGTCGGTGCGATCGAGGAAGTACATGTAGCCGTTGCGGGCGACGTTGATCAGGCCTTTGACCGTGCGGCCGTTGCGCTGGAAGTCGACGACAATCGGCGGCGACACTTCGTCCCAGTCGAACGATTCGTTCGGCGTGTACTGGAAGTAGCCCTTCATCTTGCCCGTGGTCGCGTCGAGCGCAATCGTCGACGAGGTGTAGAGGTTGTCGCCCGGCCGCTGGTCGCCCATCCACGGGCCGCCGTTGCCGGTGCCCCAGTAGGCGGTGTTCGCGTCCTGGTCGTAGTTCGCGGTCACCCAGACCGAGCCGCCGCCGGTCTTCCACTGGTCGCCGCCGGCCGGCCATGTCTCGCTGCCCGGTTCGCCCGGCGCCGGAATCGTGTAGGTGCGCCAGCGCTCCTTGCCGGTGTTGAGGTCGTAGCTGGCGACGAAGCCGCGCACGCCGAACTCGCCACCCGAGGCGCCGACCATCACGCCACCGCCGGCGACGAGCGGCGCCAGCGTGATGTAGTACGAGGACTTGTTGTCGGCCACTTCCGTCCGCCAGACCTCGCGCCCGGTCTTGGCGTCGAGCGCGACGAGGAATGATTCGCCGAGGGCGAAGAAGACCTTGTCGTCGAAGAGCGCCACGCCGCGGCTGGTCGGATGCGGCACGCGTCCGGTCGTCACCGGCTGACTGAAGCGCCAGAGCAGCGCGCCGGTCGTCGCGTTGAGCGCGAGCACCTGGTTGTTCGGCGTCGAGACGAACATCACGCCGTTGTTCACGAGCGGCGGCGCTTCGTGGCCGCGCAGCTCACCGGTGGAGTAGCCCCACACCGGTCGCAGCCGCGCGACGTTGGCCGTGGTGATCTGCTTCAGCGGGCTGTAGCCCCAGCCGTTATAGGTCCGACGGAGCAGCAGCCAGTTGTTCTCTTCAGGATTCTTGAGCCGCGCCTCGGTGACGGGGGCGTAGTTCTGCAGGATCGCGGGGACTGGCGCCGGTGGTCCAGCCGGGCGCACCGCCCGCGCGACCGCCTCCACCGCCCTGGGCACCGCCGCCGCCACCCTGCGGGCCCTGCGCATAGCCCACGGCCGCCGCGGAAACCGCGAGCGCCACGAGGCCGATGACGTATTGAACTCGACGCATTCTTGTTTTCTCCCGGCGGGACCGCTTCGCGGATCCCGCCCTACAGCCCGGCGGGACCGCTTCGCGGATCCCGCCCTACCGACGTGAAAACACCCAACTCCCAACGGCTCTCGCATCCCCAACTCCCAAACGCACCCGGTAACACGCTTGGGAGTTGGACGAGGGCCATTCGTTGGAGTTGGGCAAGCGACAGACGGTGGGAGTTGGGAGTTATCAGTTGACCTTCTTCATTTCTTTTCGGGCAACGCGAACACGTACAAAGCCTGACCGGTCGTCGGCACCTTTACTTCCGGCGCGATTTGCGTCGGGACCAGGCGCGGGCTGCCGCCGCCGAGGCCGGTGGTCACCGCCACGTACTGCCGGCCGTCGATCATGAACGTGGTCGGGAAGCCCTGGACCGACGTCGCCAGCCGCGCCTGCCACAACGTCTTGCCGTTCTTGACGTCGAACGCGCGGAACGTGCGGTTCAGATCGCCGACGAAGCCGACGCCGCCCGCCGTCGTGACCACCGCGGTGAGGAACGGCGCGCGCTGCGTGACCGCCCACAGTTCCTTGAGCGACTTCACGTCGTAGGCGGCGAGCTTGCCGACGTTGCCGTTGGTGTTCGGCATCTGCGCGAAGCGGCGCGTGGCCCCACCGGCGCTGCCGCCGCCTTCCTTCTTGTCAATCGCCTGGGCGTTCATCTCCTGGCAGCTCTGGCTGAGCGGAATCACCAGCGTGTCGGCCGGCTTGTAGTGCGACATCGCCTGCCAGTTGTGACCGCCCTTCGCTGCTCGGACAGCTCTGGACCCAGGCGCCGATCGAGATCTCCTGCAGGTCGGCGCGGTACTGCGGCTCGCCGGTCTTCGCGTTGATGTTGTCCCACGCGTTCTGGAAGACCGTCTCGACGTGGCCCAGGTACTTGCCGCTGGTCCGATCGATCTTCCAGAGGATGCCGTCCTTGCCGGCCGTGAACACCAGCTTCTGCGCGCCGGAATCGACGAGCACGCGTTCGAAGACGATGTCGAGGTCGAGCGCTTCGCCCGGCGCGTGCTGGAAGTACCAGGCGAGCTTGCCGGTGTCGGCGTTGATGGCGACCGTGGAACTCGTATACAGCCCCTTGTCTGACGTCTTCATGCCGCGGCTTGGCGGCATCCACGGCTTCGCCTGCGCCGTACCCCAGAACGTCAGGTTGAGATCCGGGTCGTAGCTGCCGGTGATCCAGGTCTCGCCGCCGGCGCGATAGAGGTCCGACAACTGACCCCACGAATCGCCACCCGGCTCGCCGGTTTTCGCGATCGTGGCGAACTTCCAGAGTGCCTTGCCGGTCTGGGCGTCGAAGGCGCTGATCGCGCACTTGTCGTTGACGTAGGCGCTGCAGTTGCCCATGCCCCAGATCACCTTGCCCTTGGCGATCAGCGGACCGCTCGAACTGCCGCGTCCTTCCACAGTCACCACATCCCAGACCGGCTTGCCGGTGGTCGCACTCAGCGCCATCAGGTGCCCGGTGCTCGTCCCGATGTACAGCTTGTCGTCGTAGAGCGCCATGCCGCGCTGCGCAACGTTGCCCTGGATCCGGTATTCCCAGATCAAGTCGCCCGTCTTGCCGTCGAGTGCCTGGATGATCCCGCCGGTGTTATTCAGAAAGATGGTGCCGTTGTGGACGATCGGCGAGGGCTGATTGGTGCCCCCCTCGTTCATCGGCCACACCCACTGCAACTGCAGCTGTTCGGCGTTGCCGGTCGTGATCTGGTTGAGCGGGCTGAAATTGGACGCGAACTGATCGCGCCGCAGCATCGGCCAGTCACCCGCGCGGCGGATTCCGGAGCATGTCGTCGGTGATCGGCGTGAAGTTCTTCACCGTGCCTTCCACGGTCAGGCCGAGCCGCGGCGCCGCGGGCTGACCGCGACCGCCGCCTGCTCCGCCCCCACCCTGCCCGCCAGCACCACCGGCGCGCCCCTGTCCGCCGGCCGCCTGTTGTCCGCCCCCTGCTCCCTGCCCCCTGCCCGCTGCCCCCTGTCCGGCCCCTGCCCCCCCGGCCCCTGCCCCCTGAATGGGCACCGCGACACCGGCGTTCAGCGGCGTGTTGCCAGGCGTCTGACCGTTCTCGCGAAGGATGAACGCCACCACGGAGACGTAGTTGTCGGCGCCCAGGCTGCCTGGCGCTTCGGGCGGCATCGTCGTCCGAACCTTGTCATAGAGAGCGTTGGTCGTCTGGGTCGCCCAGTTCGCCATGAACGCCTCGCCCTTGAGCGCCGGCGGGCCGGCAAGCGCCTCCCCATGGCAGGCCGCGCAATTCGCCAGGTATAGCTGTCGTCCGCTGTCGGCCTGGGCGGCGGTAAACGGTCCCGGGGCGGGCGCCGGCGCCTGCTGCGCCGCGACGAGCATCACCGTTGATGTCACCGTAATGAAAAGACCAAAAAGCAGTCGGCGTCCGCGAGCGGACATAGAAAGCCTCCAGAAATGCTCAATGCAAAGTGCAAAATTCAAAATGCAAACCCGCGGAGACTCGTAGACGGGGTTACCGGCGCGCGCTGTTCCCGCCCGCCATGCACACCCTGAGTCGTGTTTGCATTTGCATTTCGAATTTGAAATACGCGCCCGCGGATTCTTACTGACCCGTGCCTTCGCGTCAAACCTGCCCGCGGGCCGCCGGCTACCGGCCACCGGCCACCGGCTACCACCCGACGCTGCCGTTGACAGAAACGTCGCCAACCGCCAATATCGGCGGCACTTAAGCGTTCGAGTCGAACGCTTCGAACGGCTCGAACGGCTCGAACGAAAAAGGAATGAGAATGCGTCGCACGTTCTTGATCGGACTGCTGCTGGCCGGGGGCTGCCTGACGCTGGTCGTTGGTGCCCAGTCCGGGGCTCGCAACGGCGAATGGCGCGCGTATGGCGCCGACGAGGCGAGCACCCACTATTCGCCGCTCGACCAGATCAACAAGGACACGGTGAAGAACCTCACGGTGGCCTGGACCTGGAAGTTCGACAATTTCGGCGCCACCAACCAGGAGGTCAACACCACCGAGACGACGCCGCTCATGGTGAACGGCATCCTCTATTTCACGGCGGGCCAGCGGCGCAACGTCGTCGCGGTCAAGGGCGACACCGGTGAAACGCTGTGGGTGTGGCGCCCCGACGAGGGTGAGCGCTTCGACCGCGCGCCGCGCAAGATTCACCGCGGCGTCGCCTACTGGACCGACGGGCGCGGCGACGAGCGGATCCTGACCTCCACGCCGGGCTTTCAGCTGGTCGCCCTCAACGCCAAGACGGGGCAGCCAATCGACAAGTTCGGCTTTCAGGGCGTCGTCGATATGTTCGAGGCGCTCGACAACGACCTGCGGATCGATCCGGTCGGCAAGATCGGCAACAGCTCACCCCCGGTAGTCGTTGGCGACACGGTCATCATCGGACCGGCGCTGCTGGTGGGCACGCGAGTCAACAAATCGAACGTGCGCGGCGACGTGCTCGCGTTCGACGTGAAGACCGGCAAGAAGCTGTGGGCGTTCCACACCGTTCCCCGCAAGGGCGAGCCAGGCTACGAGACCTGGGAGGACGGGTCGGCGGACTACACCGGCAACATCGGCGTGTGGGGACCGTTCTCGGCCGATCCGCAGCTCGGGTTGGTGTACCTCAACACCGAAGCGCCGACCAACGACGTCTACGGCGGCCATCGCCACGGCAACAATCTGTATTCCGATTCGATCGTGGCGGTGAATGCGAAGACCGGCAAGAAGGTCTGGCATCAGCAGCTGATTCACCACGACGTGTGGGACTACGACATGCCGGCGCATCCGATCCTGGTCGACGTGACTGTCGCCGGCCGTCCCGTCAAGGCCGTCGTGCAGTGGGGCAAGAACGGCATCGTCTACGTCTTCGATCGCACCAACGGCCAGCCGCTGTGGGGATGGGAGGAACGTGAGGTGCCAGCCAGCGACGTGCCCGGCGAGAAGCTCTCCGCCACGCAGCCGTTCCCGATCAAGCCGGTCCCGTTCGAACGACTCGGCCTGACCGAGAACGATCTGATCGACTACACGCCGGAGTTGCGCGCCGAGGCTTTGAAGGCGCTCGAAGGGTATCGCTGGGGCAAACCCTACATGCCGCCGTCGCTGGTGAGCGACACCAACAAAGGCACGGTCATCCTGCCTGGCTACGGCGGGGGTGGTAACTGGCAGTCGGGCGCGGCTGATCCCGAGACCGGCTTCGTCTACATTCCCTCGATCACGTCGATCAGCACCATCGGATTGAACAAGAACGATCCGACGAAGTCGCAGGTGGATTCGGACTACACGATGGGTGGACCCGGGCCGCAGATGCCCAGCCGACTGCCGATCGTCAAGCCGCCGTACGGCCGCATCACGGCGTACAACATGAACACCGGCGACGTCGCCTGGATGATTCCGAATGGCGACACCCCGCCAAACATCAAGTCCAACCCGGCGCTTGCCAGCGTGAACATTCCAAAGACCGGCAGCCCGTCGCAGGCCGGTCTGCTGGTGACGAAGACGCTGCTCATCGCCGGCGAAGGTTCCGGCGGTCAGCCGGTGTTCCACGCCTATGACAAGGCGACGGGGGCAGACGTGTGGCAGACAGCGCTGCCCGGGCCGCAGACGAGCTTACCGATGACCTACATGATCAATGGGCGTCAATTCGTCGTGCTGGGTGTGCGCGGAGCACAGGGCGGCGGCGCTCAGCTTGTAGCGTTTGCGATACCCCGGCCGGCGCCGCCCGGTGGCGGCGGGCGTGGTCGCGGGGCCGGCCCCGGCGCCCCCGCCGCGGGCGATAATCAGTAAGTAGACGGCCGGTAGCCGGATACTCGTAGGGCCGCCCTTCAGGGCCGCCGTCCGGCGGGGCTGAAGCCCCGCCCCTACACACGTGAATCGAATGAACCGAGTCATCACGTTCGTCGCAGCCACGTTGCTCGCGAGTACCGCCACACTGCTTGCACAGCGGAGCGATACGCCGAAGAAAACGCCCGAAGCGGTAATCCGCGCCGCAGATGCGGATTCGCCGAAATCGACCTACACACCGAAGAGACTTCCCGACGGTCAGCCCGATATCTCGGGGGACTGGAGCAGTGCCACCTACACGCCGCTCGAGCGCCCCGCTGAACTCAAGGACAAGGCGTTCTTCACCCCGGAGGAAGCTGCGGCCTACGCACAACGGCGCCTCGACGGCCTGTACGCTCAGGCTCCGGACAACATCCATTACGACGATGCGATCTGGCAGAGCGAGAAGACGCCGAAGGGGTTGAACGGACTGCGGACGTCGCTGGTGGTCGATCCACCCGACGGGCGGATCCCGGCTGCCCGGCCGGAGGCACAGAAGCGCGCTGATGCCGCCGCGGCCGAACGGCGGAGCATACCCGCCGACGTCGATTCTGAGCCGTGGCCTGACCGAACGCTGCATCACGTCGATCAACCTGACCTGGTCGCATGACGGTGCGCCGCTGCTGCCGGAAGGCTACAACTCCAACCTGCGCATTACTCAGGCGCCCGGCTATGTCGTCATCGAGACCGAGATGGTGCACAACGCGCGCATCATCCCGCTCGACGGCAGGCCGCACATCGGCACCGGCGTCCGCCAGTACATCGGTGACTATCGCGGGCGGTGGGAAGGAACCACGCTCGTCATCGAGAACACCAACTTCACCGACAAGACGCCCTTCCGCGGTTCGACGGCGGCGCTGAAAGTCACGGAGCGGATCACGCTCATCGACGCCGATACCCTGCTGTATCGCGCGACCGTCGAGGATCCGAACACGTGGGACCGGCCCTGGACCATCGAGTATCCAATCGTGCGGACACTCGAACCGATGTACGAGTACGCGTGTCATGAAGGCAACTACGGCGTCGGGAACATCCTGCGGGCAGCGGCGAAGGAACAAGACGCGACGAAATGAACGATTGAGGGAGGCGCGCCGTGAAGCACTCACTCCTTGGAGCACTGGTTGTCCTCGGCCTCGCTGCCCCCGTGATGGCGCAGACGCCGGCGGCGCCGAACATACCGGTCCAGTCGGCCGCTGCCTCGAAGTACATCGCACCGCGCACAGCAGACGGCCAGCCGAGCCTCGAGGGCTACTGGAACAGCGCCACCTACACGCCATTCGAGCGGCCGGCCAACCTGAAGGACAAGGCGTTCTTCACTCCTGAAGAAGCCGTGGCCTTCGAGAAACAGCGGCAGGAGGCGTTCGAGTCGCAGGCGCCCGACGACATTCACTACGACAATGCCATCTGGCAGAGCGAACGCACCAGCCGCGGTCTCCAGAGCCTGCGCACGTCGCTGGTGATCGATCCGCCTGATGGACGAGTGCCGCCGCAGACCGAGGAAGCGGTGAACCGTAACGCGGCGGCCCAGGGCGCCCGTCGCGCGCTCGGAGGACCGTACGACAAGGTGCAGAACCGGCCGCTGGCCGAGCGCTGCATCGTCTGGCCGCACGAAGGCCCTCCGATGCAGCCGGTCGGCTACTTTTCGAACCTGCAGTTCGTCCAGGGGCCGGGGTATGTCGTGGTCATCCAGGAGATGATTCACAACGCCCGCGTCATCCCGCTCGACGACCGCCCGCACGTCGGGTCGGCTATCCAGGAGTACTACGGCGATTCACGCGGTCACTGGGAAGGCGAGACTCTCGTTGTGGAGACGACCAACTTCACCGACAAGACGGCTTTCCGCGGCTCGTCGGCGCACCTGAAGGTGACCGAGCGGATTCACCGCGCCGACAAGGACACGATCGTGTATCAGGCCACGATGGAAGACCCGCACACGTGGACGATGCCGTGGACGATCGAATACCAGATGACGAAGACGGACGACCCGATCTTCGAGTACGCGTGCCACGAGGGTAACTACGGCATGCGAAACATCATGAGTGCGGTGCGCAAGCAGGAGGCGGGAGAAGCCGCGGCGAAGTCAGGCTCGAAGTAGGGGAGAACCGGACTCGCGGAACCGACGGCACGTTCGGCACCCGCTGAACCTCTCTATAATTCCCTCGGTGATCTCCCCAGGCACGCGGCTCGGCCCGTACGACGTCGAGGCACCACTCGGTTCCGGTGGTGCCGGCGAGGTCTATCGGGCCCGTGACACGCGGCTTGGCCGCGCCGTCGCGATCAAGGTCCTGAATACCGATCGCAGCGACGCACCGGCGCTGCGCGAGCGTCTCCAGCGCGAAGCCCGCGCGATCTCTCAGCTCGCGCACCCGCACATCTGCACGCTCTTCGACATCGGGGCCACCCCGGACGGCGTCAGCTACATGGTCATGGAACTGCTCGAAGGCGAGACGCTCGAGCAGGTGATTACGCGCGGCGGGTTGCCATTACCGCAGGCCATCCTCTACGGCGCCCAGATCGCGGACGCGTTGGGCGCGGCCCACCGAGCGGGCATCGTTCACGGCGATCTCAAACCCGGCAACGTGATGATCACGCGCGGCGGCGTCAAGCTACTCGATTTCGGGCTCGCGACCGAACGCCCGCGGATGGCAGCGCCGTCGGCGCCCGACCAGGTCACGCGGACGACGGTGATTGCGCCCGAGCCCGGTATCGCCGGCACCCTGCAGTACCTTGCCCCGGAACAGATCGAAGGGCGACCGGCCGACGAACGCAGCGACATCTTTTCCTGCGGCGCCGTGATCTACGAGATGGCGACCGGCCGGAAGGCCTTCGCCGGACTGACTCCCGCCAGCGTCATCGCCGCCATTCTCCGGGAAGAGCCGGCGTCGATGACCACGGTGCGGCCTGAGACTCCACCGGGGCTGGAGCGGCTGGTCCGGGCGTGTCTGATGAAAGACCCGGCTGACCGCTGGCAGAATGCCGCCGATCTGGCGCGCGAACTGGGTTGGCTGGAAACGTCTCCTGCGAGCGGTCGCGGATTAGATGTGGCGAGACCGGCATGGCTGATCTGGATTGCCGCCGCGGCGGCGCTGCTGCTCGTCGTGGCTGTGGCGCTGCTGGCGCGAGAGTACCTGCGGTCGCCACCCCGCCCGCCTGGCGAAGTCGCTCGAACCTCGGTGCTGATGCCGGAAGGCCTCCAATTTCCCGCCGGGAGCACGCTTGGCGGCGTCGGCCGATTCGCCATCTCACCAAACGGACGACGGCTGGTGTTCGTCGGCGTCGATGCCAACGGCAACCAGATGCTCTGGCTTCGACCGCTGGATGCCCTCTCGGCGACGCCCATTCCCGGCACGGCCGGAGGATCCTCCCCGTTCTGGTCGCCCGATTCGGAGAGCATCGCGTTCTTTGCCCAGGGACAGTTGCGCGCGATCACCCTGCCGGGCGGCGAACCACGAGTCATCGCGTCCCCGGCGTTCAACGCGACCGGATCGTGGCGCGGCGACACCATCCTCTTCACGCCGACGCCGAACTCGCCGATCACGCGCGTGTCCGCCAGCGGTGGAACACCGAAAGCGGTGACCACGCTCGACAAGCAGGCGGGTGACGTCGTCCATCGCAGTCCGTCCTTTCTGCCGGACGGGCGCCACTTCCTCTACGTTGCGGTCGCGGCACGCCCCGGCGGCACGGCGCCGCGTGCCGTGTTTGCCGGCTCGATCGACGAGAAGGACGGCCCCCCGCGGCAGGTGCTGGAGAGCGGCTCGACGGTCAGATACGCGGATGGGTACCTCGTATCGCTGCGTGAGAACGCGCTGGTCGCGCAGCCGTTCGACCCGGATCGTCTGGTGCTCACCGGTGACCCGCGCACGATCGCCGATCAGGTCGAGTTGAGCGGGGTTGCGTCCGCGACGTTCGGATTCTCGAACACGGGTGCGCTCGTCTACCAGACGTCGAGTGATGGCTCCGAGCTGGTGTGGGTGGATCGGCAGGGCCGCCGCCTCGATTCGGTCGGCGAGCCGGGTCATTACGGTGATCTCGAGCTCTCCCCCGATCGGCGGCAGATCGCGGTCAGCATGCTCGATCCGGGCGTCAGCACTCGCGACGTCTGGACCGTCGATCTCGCGCGTGGTGTGCGCACCCGTCTCACGACGGATCGTGCCGAAGACGTGGCGCCCGTGTGGTCCGGCGATGGGACACGCATCGCCTTCTCGTCGAACCGCACCGGTCACTTCGAGATCTACCAGAAGTCCGCCAGCGGCATCGGCGGTGAGGAGCTGCTCAAAGGCGCTGAGGGCGAGGGGTACCCGTCGGCGTGGGCGCCCGACGGGGCACTGTTGTTCTGGACGTTCGTCGGCCCCGATGGCGGACTCAAGCGCCTGGTCGGCGAGGGGCCGGCAGAGACCTGGCTTCGTGGGCCGGCGAGTCAGGCCACGGTATCGGCCGACGGTCGGTGGGCGTTGTACATGTCGGCGGAGAGCGGGCGGCCCGAAGTCTATGTGACCGATTACCCGTCGCACCAGTGGCGCACTCAACTGTCGCTCGCCGGGGGCCTGTTGCCTCGGTGGCGGGCCGACGGACGCGAGGTGTACTACGTGGCGCGCGACAACAAGCTGATGGCCGTGTCGATCACGGCGCATGGCAATCGCGTGACGCTGGGTGACGCGAATCCCCTGTTTGACGTGCGACCGGTCAGCCGCGGCCTGTTCTACGCCCCGACGGCGGAAGGCGAGCGATTCCTGATCAACATGCTCCGCGACGCCAGCGCTGCCGCGTCCCTGACATTCGTGCAGGACTGGAGCGCGGCGCTGCAGCCGTGACCACCGCACGGCCGCGGCTCGTCGTCCTCGACGCTGCGGGTCGCCGGGTCGTCCCGGTGGACAAGCCTGAGTTTCATATCGGCCGTGGCACCGACGCGGATCTGCAGATTGGCGACGCAAATGTGTCGCGCACTCACGCCAGCATCGTCACCGACGTCGCCGGCTATCTGCTTCGCGACCGTTCGCGGACGGGGACGAAGGTCAATGGCGTGCCGATCGTCGAACAGCGACTGCACCACGGCGACGAGATCGAGATCGCCCGCAGCGCCGTCCTGATGTTTCTCACCCGTCCACCGGATCAGCCCGGCGTCCGGCTGCAGGCGTCCGACCTGCGACCGATCGCCGCGCTGCTCGAATCGTTGCGCGCGATGGGGGGCGAGCGGGTCCTGGACGAGGTGCTGACGCTGGTCCTCGACGCCGCCATTGAGACGTCCGATGCCGAACGCGGCTTCATCATGCTGGCGGATGCCTCGGGGCGCCTCGAAATGCAGATGGCGCGCGCGGCGGATCACGTGTCGCTGCCGCGGGAGGCAGAAGCGATCAGCCGGAAGATCCCGGAACAGGTCTTCGCGACCGGCGAGGCGATGGTCGTCACGGACCTCCTCGAAGGTGACCTCGCCACGGTCCACACCGGCACGGTCGCACTCGGCATCCGCCACATTCTTTGCGTTCCGCTCCGCACGGTCCGCTACGTCGATCGCGGGCCAGAGCGCGGGGCGGCGGTTCCCAGGCCCGCCGAATACGAAGGAGCGTCCGGGAAAGTCGGGGTCCTGTATCTCGACAGCCGCTCGAAGGGACGCCTGCTGTCGGCGGCGTCGCGGGCCGAGATCGAGGCGCTCGCCCGGGAAGCCGCGCTGGCGATCGAGAACGCCCGCCTGTATCAGCAGGAAATCGAGAAGGAGCGGCTCGATCGCGAACTGGCCAGCGCCTCGCGCATCCAGCAGGCACTGCTGCCCGAGCCCCGCCGCGCCGGCGCGTTCTTCGAGGCCGTCGGGTCATCGATTCCGAGTCGCGTGATCGGCGGGGACTTCTTCGATTACCAGGCGCTCGCGGACGATGCCCTCGGGCTGGCGATTGGTGACATCACCGGCAAGGGACCGCCCGCCGCGCTCCTGACGGCGCTCGTGCAGGGGCTGCTCGCGGCGGAGTCGCTGACCGCCCAGAAGCCGAACGCGGCGATTGCGGTCATCAATCGTGTTCTGTTGGCGCGTCCGATCGAATCCCGATTCCTCTCCCTGTTTCTAAGCGCGCTCGCACCCGACGGCCGCTTCGAGTATTGCAATGCCGGGCAGAACCCGCCGCTGCTGTTCACGACGCGGGGACAGGTGATCCGCCTCGAGACTGGCGGCACGCTGATCGGCGCATTTCCGCAAGCCGTGTTCGAGCTGGGTGAGGTCCGCCTGCAGAGTGGCGACACTGTTGTCCTCTATAGCGATGGCGTCAGCGAGGCGGCGGATCCGGCGGGCGAGGAGTTTGGCGAAGATCGCATCATGGCGACGGTACGCGACGTGCTCGATCGGCCGCCGCAGGACATCCTCGACGCCCTGTTCGCGTCGCTTCGTGATTTCACCCGCGATGCGGGCTCCCATGACGACATGACGGCCGTCGTGCTGCGGTATCGCGCGCCGGCCGGTTCCTCCGCGCCGCGGACCCGAGAAGGTCCGCCTACGTAAGACATGCCCCGCTGGCGACACCTCGAGCGCGCAGAACTGAAGCTCCTCGTCACCGGCCTCGCCCTGTGCGGTCTGCTGCTTCTTTTCATCAGACTGGCGAGCGAGGTGATGGAAGGCGATACCCAGGCCCTCGATGTGCAGATCCTCCGCAGTCTTCGCAGCGCTGCCGATCCCGCGCTGCCGATCGGGCCGGCCTGGATGGAGGGCGTTCTCATCGACGTGACCGCCCTCGGCAGCCCCGTGGTGCTGGGGCTCGTCGTTCTGATCATTACTGGATATCTGCTGCTCGAGACCCGTTACGTCACGGCGATGATTGTCCTGGCGTCATCGATCTCCGGAGAAATCCTGGACGAGGCGCTCAAAATGCTGTTCGAGCGGCCGCGGCCCGCGGTCGTGCCGCATCTTCGAACCGTGGTGACCGCGAGTTTTCCGAGCGGCCACGCGATGGAATCGGCGATCATCTACCTGACGCTGGGTGCTCTGCTGATGCGTGTGGTGGAAGGTCGGATCACGAAGATCTATTGCATGGCGATGGCCATGCTGCTCACGCTGATCGTGGGCGTGTCGCGGGTGTTTCTCGGCGTGCATTATCCGAGCGACGTCCTCGGCGGCTGGATGCTCGGATTCTTCTGGGCCGCCGTGACCTTTCTTGTCACCCGACGCTTCGAACGGGCCGTCGATCGCGAGCGCGAGCACGTCGAATGACGCACACGACGGCGCTCCTGCAGATCCTCGAGAAGTACTGGGGATACACCGAATTCCGTCCACTGCAGCAGGACGCGATGGAGGCGGTGCTGGCGCATCGCGACTCGGTGGTGGTGATGCCGACGGGCGGTGGCAAGTCGCTCTGCTTCCAGGCCCCCGCCCTCATGCACGATGGCATGGCCGTCGTCATCTCGCCGCTCATTTCGCTGATGAAGGACCAGGTGGACACGCTGATCGGCAACGGTGTCCCCGCCGCGCTGTTCAACAGCTCGCTCTCCGGTGGCGAGAAGAGTCGCGTGACCACCGGCATCCGCCAGGGCGACTACCGGCTGCTGTATGTGTCGCCAGAACGGCTCGTCGGTGATGGCGGGGAAGCGTTCGTCTCGCTGCTGTCGCAGGCGCGCGTCAGTTTCGTCGCCGTCGACGAGGCGCACTGCATCAGCCAGTGGGGTCACGACTTCCGTCCGGAATACCGTCAGCTCGGGCGGTTGCGCGACCGGCTTCCCGGTGTCAGCGTTCACGCCTACACGGCAACCGCCACCGCGAGGGTCCGTCGGGATATTGCGGCTCAGTTGTCGCTGCGCCAGCCGCACGAGTTCGTCGGCTCGTTCGATCGGCCCAATCTCGTATACCGTGTGCTGCCCCGCGCATCGCTCAAGAAACAGTTGGTCGAGGTGCTGGGCCGCCATCGCGCCGAAGCCGGCATCATCTACTGCACGTCGCGGCGCGAGGTCGACGCGTTAGCCGCATGGCTCACCGAGACCGGTGTTCCTGCGTTGCCGTATCACGCCGGGCTGTCCGACGCAGAGCGCACGGCCAATCAGGACGCGTTCATCAGTGAGCGTGTCGACATCGTCGTCGCCACCGTCGCATTCGGGATGGGGATCGACCGCTCGAACGTCCGCTTCGTCGTGCATGCCGGATCGCCACGGTCGCTCGAACACTACCAGCAGGAATCCGGTCGCGCGGGCCGCGACGGGCTCGAGGCCGAGTGTCTGCTGATCTATTCCGGCGCCGACTTCATGCGCTGGCGGACGATGCTCGAGCGAAATGGTGAGCTGAACGAGGCAAACACGACGCTGCTGCGCCACATGGAGCGGTATGCGAGCGGCGTCGGATGTCGTCACCGCCACCTGTCGGGCTACTTCGGTGATCACCTGGTCGCCGGTTCGTGCTCGGCTTGCGACGTGTGTCTGGGTGAACTCGAGGCAGCGGCCTCGCCGACGACGCTGGCCCGCAAGATCCTGTCGTGCATCTTCCGAGTCGGCCAGCGATTTGGTGCGATGCACGTCGCCAACGTGCTGCGCGGCCATGCCAGCGAACAGGTCGTCGCTCGCGGGCACGACAAGCTCTCGACGTTTGCGCTGTTGCCCGGCGCGTCGGTTGCCGAACTGCGCGGCTACATCGAACAGCTCTGCGGTGCCGGCTTCCTCCAGCAGACAGACGACGCGTATCCCGTGCTCGCGCTCACCGGCCGCGGGCTTCGCCTGCTCAAGGACGAGGCGAGCGCGCCCGATCTGCGACTGGCGCGGCAGCGAACACCGAAGCGCAACGAACCGCGGACGCGTTCGCGCGTCGAAGCCGAGTCGTGGCAGGGCGTCGATCGCGGTCTGTTCGACCGGCTGCGCGAGCTGCGGCTGGAAGTCGCCCGCGAGCGTGGCGTGCCCCCGTACGTCATCTTCCACGACGCGACGCTGCGCGAAATGGCCCGGCTGCGTCCCACTTCGGTTTCCGCGCTGCTGCACGTGAAAGGCGTGGGCGCGCGCAAGGCGGAGGATCTCGGCAACCTCTTCCTCGAGGTCATTCGCCGCTCAGCGTGACCGCGGGCGCCCGGTAGTCGAGTTCGAAGGACCGGGCAACGATGTAAAAGCTTCCAACGAAGGCTTGCCGCCGGGCCGGGTCGACTCGTCCAGAACGTTTGCAGCCGAACGAGAACGGCGTCGAGCATTCCTCCTGTTTGAACGGCGGACAACTTCGTTCGCCGCCCGACACCTGCGCATAAGCAAACGGCCAGTTCCTTGCTATAGACCGGTCAACCAGCAATGGGCTGCGTCACTGCGCCCGTTTTCCGGGGGAATCCCGCGGGAACGCTGATGTGATGCGGCTCGTCGGGGTGACCGTCGATCCCCGGCTGTAGAGGATTTCCGGCCCCGCGGGGTTGGCGCCGGGCTGCGGAACCGGTGATCCTGTTTGGGCGCAGGGGGTGGGGATTCCAGCCTTGACCGGTGGTGCGCCACCGGTGACAATTGAGGCCAAAGTGTTGAAATTTCAGGGTGTTCTGCTGATCGAAGCCGGCGCCCTGTGGCGCACTGCCCCCCGACTTCTCTGGCACAACTGACCGGGACGAGAGACCACGCTGTGATGGACACGCGCGTTAGTGGAAAGTTCCTGACTGTTGGAGGCGAGCGGTATCTGATCCGCGGCGTCTCGTACGGAACCTTCGCGCCCGATAAGGATGGGGTTCAGTTTCCCGGTGCCGATCGGATCGCGGTCGATTTTTCGCTGATGGCGGCGGCCGGCATCAATACCGTTCGCACCTACACGCCACCTCCCGTTCACCTGCTCGACGAAGCGGCGCGCCACGACCTGCGCGTGATGATCGGGTTGCCATGGTCGCAGCACGTTGCGTTCCTCGACGATCGCGACCTTGCCCGTCGAATTCGGCGCGAGACCGCTCAGCACGTCCGTACGCTTCGCCACGCATCCGGCGACGTTGATGTTTGCCGTCGGCAACGAGGTTCCGCCGTCAGTGGTGCGATGGCATGGGAGCCCGCGAGTCGAAGAGTTTCTGCGCGCCCTCTACCAGGACGCGAAGGCCGCCGCGCCCGACAGCCTGCTGACCTACGTCAACTACCCGCCGACGGAGTACCTCGACACCGAGTGCTTCGACGTGACGTCGTTCAACGTCTACCTGCATCGCGAGTCCGACCTGCGGGCGTACCTCGCGCGACTGCAGCAGGTGGCCGGGCAACAAGCCGTTGCTACTGGCCGAGGCGGGCGCGGACAGCATCCGCGAAGGGCTTGAAGGCCAGGCGCGTATCACCGCCATGCACCTTCGCGCTGCGTTCAGCGAGGGCCTGTGTGGCGCGGTTGCCTTCTCGTGGACGGATGAGTGGTGGCGTGGCGGTCATGACGTGGACGACTGGGCCTTCGGCCTGGTCGATCGTGATCGTCGGCCCAAGCCGGCACTGGCAGCGGTGGCGCGGGCATTCGCGGATGCGCCGTTCTCGGGTGAAGAACAGCAGGAGTGGCCGAAGGTGTCGGTGGTGGTCTGCGCCTACAACGCGGCCGACACGCTCGACGACTGCCTGGCTTCGCTGCAGCGGCTGGATTACCCGGACTATGAAGTCATCCTGGTCAACGATGGCTCTCGCGATCGGACTGGTGAAATCGGTGAACGCTACGCTGAAGAAGCGCGCCTGAGCGATCGGAAGACAGGCCGGATCCGCGTCGTCACCATCCCGAACGGTGGCCTGAGCGCGGCCCGCAACGTCGGGCTGGCGGAGGCGACCGGCGAGATCGTCGCCTACACCGACGCTGACGTTCGCGTCGAGCCCGACTGGCTGACCTACCTGGTGCAGCCGTTCCTCACCTCGGATGTCGTCGGTTCTGGCGGTCCGAACGTGATTCCCGCGGACGATCCCTGGGTTGCCCAGTGCGTCGCGCGTTCGCCCGGCGGGCCCACGCACGTCCTGCTCGACGATCGGATCGCCGAACACGTTCCCGGCTGCAACATGGCGTTCCGCCGCGACGCGCTGCTTGCCATCGATGGTTTCAATCCGGTCTACCTGCGCGCGGGCGATGACGTCGACGTGTGCTGGCGCCTCCAGGCCAAGCATCAGCGGATCGGATTCGCACCATCGGCGCTCGTCTGGCATCACCATCGGCCATCCGTCAAGGCGTACTGGCGGCAGCAGGTTGGTTACGGCGAAGGCGAGACGTGGCTGGACGCGCACCATCCGGAGAAGTTCGTGCGCGGCAACATGCTCTGGCGCGGACGGATCTACAGCGCGCTGCCGTTCGTCCGGTCGCTCTCGGGCCGCCGCATCAATACCGGCATCTGGGGCACGGCCGCGTTCCCGTCCGTATACCGGACCGACGTGCACGGGTTCCAGTTCCTGCCTCATCTCCCGGCGTGGTGGTTCACGTCAACGGCGCTGATGGCGATCGGGGCCGGCACGCTGCTGTCGCGCTATGTCGTGCTGGCGACGCTTCTCCTCGGGTTGGGGTCGCTCGGCTGGTTGATCACCGTCGCGCGTTGTCTCCTCTTCGGGTGGAGTTCGGATCTGTCGGGGTTGCCGACGGCCCACCGGCGCACCGCCGCGCTGCGTCATCGCCTCCTGATCGCGTGGATGCACTTCATCCAGCCGATCGCCCGCTTCCACGGCCGTATCCGCGGCATGTTGAATCCGCCGCCGGTGATCGAATCCGATCGGGTGACGCGATTCCCGTGGAAGGCGCCGGTGCCATCCGTGGCCGACGTCGTGTCGACCGGCGCTCTGCTCGCTGGCGTCGGCACCGAAGAGAGCTACTGGGGCGCAGGATCGCTGGACGACGCACGATGCGGTGCTGTCGGAACTGGCAGGCGTGCTTCGTTCGGCGCGTCCGGCCCGCTCGGTGGACATCGACGACGGGTGGCGCGCGGATCGCGACGTGAGCGTGGCGGTCGGCCGCTGGGGCTGGCTGGATGCACGAGTGCTGCTCGAGGAACACGGCGGGTCGAAGATCCTGTTTCGCGTTGGCACCAAGCTGCGGCCGACGCTGAAAGGCATCACGCTCGCGCTGACGCTGGCAGTATCGGCCGTGGCGGCGACGAGCGCGGCGATCTTCTTCAAGTGGCCGTGGCTGAGCGTGCCCACCGCGGCCTTCGTCGCGGTGGTGTTCACGCGCGCGGCGTGGGCGACGACGCGGGCGGTGGCGGTGATGCGCCGAGCCATCGAGCGCGCCACCGAGGCGTCCGGCATGGTGCGCGTCCCGGTGCGGGCGCACTCGCGGCGGACGCGCCGCCTGAATCCCTACCCGGTCGCGGTGTCGCAGATGGTCCAGACCGTCGTCGCGCTGGCACTGACTGGCAGCGCGATGTTGACGGGCAGTTCGGTGCTCAGCGACATCATGACGCTCTCGGCGCGGCGCCCGGTGCCGTTGACGGCGGCCAAGCTGACGCCCGACTTCGACATCTCGGGATCACTCGCGGTGGCGCCGAATGGCGACCTGTTCTTTGCCGATGGGCGGCAAGGGGTGATCCGCCAGTTCGACACGCGCCCCTACGAGCAGCCGCCGAGCAGCAAGCCGACGGCGTTCCGCGCCAGGCAATTTGCGTCGCTGCAGTTTGCGTCGCCGTCCGATGTCGCCGTCAGCGCCAACGGCGATCTGTACGTGGCCGACGCGCAGAACGATCGCATCTGCCGCATCGACCGCGCCAACGGGAAGATCATCACGGTCGCGGGTTCGGGGGTTGCCGGCTTCGACGGCGACATGAAGCAGGCGACGCAGGCGGCGCTGCAGGCGCCGAACGCGGTGGCGGTCGCGCGTAACGGCGATCTCTATCATCGCCGACACCAGCAACAACCGTGTTCGCATCGTCGAGCAGGCGACCGGCATCATCCGCACCATTGCCGGCGACGGCATCGGCGGCTCCGGTGCCCTGATCGGCGATGGCGGTCCGGCCACCCGCGCGCACCTCGATCACCCGACGGACGTGGCGCTGGCACCGAACGGCGACGTGTATATCGCCGACATGGGTCACCACCGCATCCGGATGATCGATGCGCGCACCGGCATCATCACCACCGTGGCCGGCGACGGCCTCGACGCGATGCGCGGCGACGGCGGTCCGGCGGTGGCGGCGAGCCTCTCGCGGTCCCGCCGGCGTGGCGGTCGTGCCGGTGGTCGGTCGCCGCGTGGTGATCTACATCGCCGATTACCGCAACAACCGCGTCCGGATGGTCGGCACCGATGGCCGCATCTCCACCGTGCTGGCTCGAGCACTTCGCGTCGCCGTCGCGGCTGGCGATGCGCCCGGCGGCTGGCTCTACGTGGCCAACGACAACGGGGAGGTCACCGCCGTCAACGTCAACAAGGCGCCGTTGCAGCTGGCCACGGTCCCGACGCCGACCGACCGCCGCCGGAACCGCTCCGCACGGTGCCGCCCGCAGGCGCTCCACGCCGCGCCAGCGGTAGTCGTGGCCAGGAAGGTCACGTAAGGTGGCCAAGCAGAACTCGCTGGTCGCCTGGACGTGGTCGTGTATGCGCCCCTATCGCGGGACGCATCGTGCTGCTGGCGGTGATCGCTGCCACCGAGATCGGCCTCGGCCTGCTGGCTCCGTGGCCGTTGAAGCTGGTGATCGACAACGTGCTCGGCAAAGAGCCGATGCCGCACGCAGATCGCCGGCATCGCCCGCATGCTGACGGGCGACAGCAAGCCCGAAATGCTGTTCGTCGTCGTCATCGGCGGCCTGCTGCTGCAGCTCGGTATCGCAGTTGATGTCGACGATCAATACGCAGCTGCAGGTCGATACCGGCCAGCGCATGGTCTATACGCTGCGCGGGCGGCTGCTGGCGCACCTGCAGGCGCTGACGTTGCGCCATCACATCCTGACGCGAACGGCGGACTCGGTCTACCGTCTCGAGGCCGACGCCTACTGCGTGCACGATCTGGTGATGAGTGGCGTGTTCCCGCTGGTGACGTCCGTCACGACGCTCGCCGCGATGTTCGTCATCCTGCTGCGCGCTCGATCGCTCGCTGGCACTGCTGTCGCTGACCGTGATCCCGTTCCTGTACGCCTGTCTGCGCTACTACTCGAAGACGGATGGTCGATCGAGCCGAGCGGGTGAAGGAGCTCGAGTCGAAGCTGGTCGAGCGTCTCTACGAAATCCTCTCGTCGATCAAGGTCGTGAAAGGGTTCGCGCGCGAGCCGCACGAACTCCAGCGCTTCACCTCGGCCGGTGCCGAGACGATGAGCGCGCGCCTGCGGTTCACCTGGCAGGAATCGCTGTTCACGCTGGCGGTGACGGCGATCACGCTGACCGGCACCGCGCTGGTGCTGGCCGTCGGCGGGTTGCACGTGCTGGCTGGCCAGCTGTCGGTTGGCGAACTGTTCGTGGTGACCGCGTACCTGGCGGCAGTCTACGGGCCGCTGTCGTCGATCGCCCATACGACGGGATCGCTGCAGAATGCGATCGCCAGCGCCCGCCGCGTGCGGGAGATCTTCGCGCAGACGCCGGAGATGCTCGACTCGCCCGACGCAGTCGACGCCACTGCCATCAAGGGAGACATCCGGTTCGAGAACGTGAGCTTCTCGTATACCGACGACCGGCAGATCCTGCGCGAGATCAGCTTCAGCGCCAGTCCGGGCGAGATGGTCGCGTTGGTCGGCCTGACCGGCGCGGGCAAGTCGACGCTTGCCAGCCTGATCCCGCGATTCTTCGAACCGACCAGCGGGCGCGTGCTGATCGACGGCGTGGACGTGTCGAAGTACCGGCTGCGCTCGCTCCGCGAACGGATTGCCCTGGTGCTGCAGGATGCCATGCTGTTCGGCGGCAGCGTCGCCGACAACATCCGCTACGGTCGCCTGGACGCCAGCGACGCGGAAGTGCAGGACGCGGCCAAGGCCGCCCACGCGCACGACTTCATCATGCGCCTGCCGAAAGGCTATGAGACGCCGCTCGCCGAAGCCGGCGGCAGCCTCTCCGGTGGTGAGCGCCAGCGGCTGGGCATCGCCCGCGCGCTGCTGAAGGACGCGCCGATCCTGATCCTCGACGAGCCGACCTCTTCGCTCGACGCGCTGTCGGAGGAGGCGGTGTTCGCCGCCCTCGGCCGGCTGCGTCAGGGCCGGACGACGGTTGTCATCGCCCATCGCCTGTCGACCATTCGCGACGCCAACCGCATCCTTGTGCTCCACGAAGGGCGGATCGCCGCCCAGGGCACGCATCAGGAACTGCTCGCGTCCAACGAGCTCTACCGCCGGATGTGTGCTCGCCTCAGCGTCGGCCGATCGCTCGATGAACCGGAGACCGTCGACGATCTGATTCAGGCCATCAGCTGATTCGTGAATCGCGAATCGTGAATCGTGATTCGTGAATGCAGACGCACATCCAGGCCGACCGATTGAATTCACGATTCATCGATTCATCATTCACGATTCACGATTGAACCATGAAAGTTCTGGTCGCCGGCATCATCGCCCGCTACCCGTTCGGCGGGGTGACCTGGTGCTCGCTGATGTACCTGCTCGGGCTGCGGGCGCTCGGGCACGACGTCCTCTACATCGAGGACACCGGCGAATGCATCTACGATCCCGAGCAGAACACCCGCTCTGAAGATCCGTCCTACGGAACCCGCTACATCCACCAGGCGCTGGAACCGTTCGGCCTCGGCGATCGCTGGAGCTTCGTCAATTACGACGCCTCGTACCACGGCCTCTCCCACGAGCAGGTCAAGGCGTTCTGCGCCGACGCCGAACTGTTCATCAACCTGTCAGGCGGGTCGTGGTTCTGGCGCGACGAGTACCTGAAGATTCCCCGGAAAGTGTTCATCGACAGCGATCCGGTGTTCACGCAACTGGCCATTGCCAAGGGTGAAGGCTGGTATGTCGACTTCTTCCGCAGCTTCGATCGTCTGTTTACCTTCGGGGCCAACATCGGCACGCCGGCGAGCGACGTGCCGGATGGTGGCTTCACCTGGCACAAGACGTGGCAGCCGGTGGTGACGGACCTGTGGCGCACGGACGCACCGCCGGCGGACGAGGCGTTCACGACCGTGATGACGTGGAAGATCGAGAGCTTCGCCGACGTGGACGGCAACAAGGACAAGGAGTTCATCAAGTTCATCGACCTGCCGTCCCGCGTCGGGCGGAATCCGCGCAGCGGTCCCGCCGTGGATGGCCGCGGCATTCGATTCCGCCTCGCCGTCAACGGCCCGCAGACCTTGCTGCGGCAATACGGCTGGGACACGGTGGACGCGATGGGTGTGTCACGTTCCTTGTGGGACTATCGCGCCTTCATCCAGGGATCGAACGGCGAGTTCGGCGTCGCCAAGAACGCCTACGTGGCCAATCGATCCGGGTGGTTCAGCGACCGCACCGAGTGCTATCTCGCCGCCGGACGCCCGGCAATCGTGCAGGACACCGGCTGGAGCGCCCATCTGCCGCACGGGACCGGCCTGATCCCCTTTTCGACCCCTGAGGAAGCGATCGAGGGCCTGGCCCGCGTTTCGACCGACTGGGCGACGCACTCGCAGCGGGCGTCGGAGATCGCGCGTGAATACTTCGATTCGGGCGTGATCCTGCCGCGTCTGATCGACCTCGCCTGCAGATAGCATTTGTGCATTGAATCGTCGGACCCTCCGCATCGCCCAGGTCGGACCCGTCGCCACCTCGATCCCGCCGCCACGTTCGAGCTCGGTCGAGCTGATGACGTCGCTGCTCACGGAGGGGCTGGTCGCGCGCGGCCATGACGTGACGTTGTTTGCGACCGGCACGTCGCAGACGCAGGCGTCGCTCCACGCCACGTTTCCACGGGGGTACGCGGACGATCCGTCACTCTGGCCGTGGGAGGCGTGCGAGCTGTTCAACCTCGCGGCCGCCGTCGAGCGCGCGTCCCGCTTCGACATCATCCACTGTCAGGCGATGTACTGGCCGATGGCGCTGCCGTTCAGCCGTCTCTCGGCGACACCGCTCGTGCAGACGCTTCACCACGCGCCGACCGCACCGGAAGTGGCGCTCTGGTCACGCTATCGCGAGGTTCCGTTCATTGCCATTTCCGGCGAGCAGGCGCGGCTGTTGGCCGGCCTGAACGTCGTGGGAATCGTCCAGCACGCGATTGACACCGATCGCTTTGCATTCCGGGCCCAACCTGACGACTACCTGGTGTTCCTTGGCCGCTTCACGGAAGGGAAGGGCGTGCTGCAGGCGATCGAAGTGGCGCGCCGGGTCGGCCTGCGCCTCGTGCTGGCGGCAGCCGAGAACGAGTATTACCGTGAGGTGATCGCTCCCCACGTCGACGGCGTCCGCATCGTCTATGCCGGGGAAGTCGATCATGCCGGGAAGGTGGATTTGCTCGGGGGCGCCCGCGCCCTGTTGTACCCGGTGCAGTCAGGCGAGCCATTCGGACTGGTGCTGGCCGAGGCGATGGCCTGCGGAACGCCGGTGGCGGCGCTCGACCGCGGCGCCGTCGGCGAAGTCGTCGATCAGGGCGTCACCGGATGTATCTTCGACTCTGTGGATGATCTGGTCGCGGGTCTCGCGGACGTGCTGGCGCTCGATCGTGCCGTCGTCCGGCGCCGCGCGATCGAGCGCTTCGGCATCGATCGCATGGTGGACGAATACGTGGCGATCTATGAGCGGCTGAGGGCGCACTGACGTGAACATGCCGAGCTTCACCGGCCGGTCGCTCCTGGCCGTGTTCGCGCATCCCGACGACGAATCGATCGCGTGCGGCGGATTGCTCGCGCTCTGCGCCGATCGTGGCGTGCGCGTGGCGCTGCTGTGCGCCACGCACGGTGAGAATCGCGGCGGCGTGCGTGACGAGGGCTGGTTCGTGCAGCGTGCGCGGGAACTGGACGAGGCGGCGCGTATCCTCGGAACGAGCGAGGTCGTCCTGCTCGATTACCGCGACGGCTTTCTGCCCTGGGCTGCTGATCTCTCGGATCGAATCGAGCAGGAAATCCGCCGGCTGCACCCCGATGCGGTGGTGACGTTCGGAAAGGACGGACTCTACTGGCATCCCGATCACATTGCGATTTGCGAGGCCACGACCGCGGCGGTCGACGCCATGGGCGAGGAAGGGCCGGCCTTGTATTACGTGACCATGCCGCCCGGACAGATGCGGCGGGTGTTCGACGAGGCCGACTTCGGCCATGATGCCAGCGTCTTGTCGCCGCTGCTGGGAGTCGCGAATCCCGATGCATTCGGCGTCGGCGCGGCTCCGCCCACACTGGTGATCGACGTGAGTGCCTGTGCGCAACGCAAGCTGGCGGCGTTGAAGTGCCACCGCTCGCAGATCGACGGTGGCGCATTCGCGAGCATGTCGGAAGCGGACGCTGCCCGATTCTTCGCCGTCGAGCACTTCCACCGGCCGCCCGGCTCACGCCTGCGGTCCCGCCAGGCTTTCCTCGATCTCCTGGGAATCGGGTCCGGCGTCAACTGAAGAGGGATACTCCTTTCGCATGCGCGTCGACACGCTCGAGATCCTTCGCTGCCCCTTCTGCGGCACCCGCCTGACGATCGTGGAAAACGACGCGCTCCGGCGTGTGGATGATCGGATCGAGTCGGGCGTGCTTGGCTGTGAGTGCTGTGCGTTCCCGGTCGTGGCGGGCATTCCGGTCCTGATCGCCAGCGACACCGCACGACGCGCCATGCATCTACTTGAAGCGGGGAAGGGCGACGAGGCCCTGCACGTCCTGCTCGCGCTCGACGGCGACCGTGTCGAACGATTCCGGCGCTTCCTTGCTGACCCGGACGCGATGACCTACCGCGAAGGCGTCAGGATCCTCAGCGTCGATGCCGAGGCCGAATACTTCGTGTACCGGTTCTCCGACCCGACGTTTCGCGTCGGTCGCGCCGTCGTCCAGGTCTGCGGACCGCTGATGGCGCGCGAAGGCCGCTACATCGACCTGTGCGGCGGATCGGGCCACCTGACCCGCTCGATGATCTCGAACGTGGCGCCGGTACTGGCGGACGTGTTCTTCTGGAAGCTGTGGCTGGCCAGACAGTTCGTCGCGCCACACTGCGAGCCGATCTGCTGCGATGCGAACAGCCCGCTGCCGTTCGCACGCGCAACGTTCTCGATGGTCGTTCTGTCGGACGCGTTTCCCTATCTGTGGCACAAGCGCCTGGTGACGGACGAGATGATGCGGCTGACTGAACCCGCCGGGGTCGTGGTGATGCCGCACCTCCACAGTTCGCTTGGATGGAACTACACGGCCGGCATGCCGTTGACCCCGACTGCCTACCACGATTTGTTGGAACCGCTGCACCCGCGTCTCTTTCGCGACAGTGCGTTGCTCGACCAGGTGCTTGACGGCTTCGTCGACCTGACCAGCAGTGAGCTACCGGCCGCGCTCGACGGCGAGCCCGCACTTGTAATCGTCGCGAGTCACGACGATCGGGTGTTTCGCAGGGTTTCATTGCCGGCCGGATTACCTGCGCCGGACACGCTGATCGTGAACCCGCTGTATCAGGTGGAGGTGCGCGACGGCCGTTCCGACCTGACGTTGTCGTTCCCGACGCCCGAGTACGCGGATGAATTCGCTGCCGCGAAACGATATCTGCCCCAACAGGTGAGCGTTGCCGGCGACGTGACGAGAGGCATCGATCGCGCGACAATCGGCGGGGAGCAGTACGATGATCTCTGCCGCAGGCTCGTGTTCATTTCCGCGCCGGAACGTTACGTGTGAGGCTCGTGCCGAGCGCCGTTCCGGGACACTCGACTGAAGGGCGGGCGCAATGAAGGCTTCGGAACTCGTGACGGTCGCAACCTTTCCATCCGTCGCACAGGCGCAGGTGGCGCGGGGCGTGCTCGACGAAGTGGGAATCGAGTCGCTCATCCAGTCCGACAACGCCGGCGGCATGTACCCGGCGCTCGATGCGGCCGCGCTGCTGGTGCGGTCGCGAAGACGCTCGGCGCAGCAGCGGACGTCACTGAATCGCGGCGACTAACGGGAGAGCTAACGCGGCTCGGCGGCGCGGCGGCCGTTCCGCTGCTCCCGGTCACCTCTGTGGTCGTCTGTCCGATGTTCGATCCTTCGTCCTGTGCGTCTCGATGCTTCCGGCGGCGCATCCGGGACCAGTTCAGGCGACGGCACGAAGTTGTGAGATGCCGTGCCCACCATCTCCTGGATCACGACGTCCGGATGCTCGCGGCGCACGAGGTCCGGGATCGAAGTCGTTCTGCCACTGATACAGGATCCGGCTGAAGTGCTCGGACAGGAACGGGATCAGCCGGCTCGCGAACGAGTCGCGGAACATCACCGCTCGCAGCCCTGTTCCGGGCGCGCACCTCGGTCACCACTGTTCCGTCTTCACCGTACGGATCCGGATGCTCAGGAAACACGACCACTGACGACCATCCTCGTCGGGGCACCAGCCCGGGCATCGTCACCTTCCCGTCGTCCACCAGGCCCAGCATCGTCGTCTTGTCGCCCGACGGCGCCGTGGGCGACGTGATGAAGTCGCGAGCGTTGCAGCGGCTCGGATGGTCGGAAACCACTGCTGGAGGCGCATCGCGATCTGCTGGTAGCCGATCAGCGCACCGCGGTCGTTCCAGTGCGTGTCGTAGTGGTGATACAGCAGTTCGTGCGGCTTGGCCTCGAGGATGGCCGGCCGCAGGTCCAGGATCTCGACGGTGGAGTGTGCCCGCATGTAGGCGAGGAGCTGGTCGGCGCGGTAAGCTGTCGTGAAGCCGGTGCAGCGACGTCGGCATCAGCTCCGGATAGATCATCTGCTTGTCGGGCGCGAGCACGAAGAGGAAGCGCGTGCCCCGGCTGGCGAGCCAGTCGCGTGTCCGCTCGAGCGTCACGCTGCCACTGCCGCAGCTCTGCCTCGCGTGAAGGGTCTCGGCCTGCACGTAGTCCTGGATCCCGCCGTCATCTGCATAGAACAGCCAGTCGCCCTTTCCGGCGATGACGGTGTCGGTCGATGACGTATGCAGCCCGTGCCAGAGGACGGCGGCCTGCAGCCGGATCAGCGCGTTGCGGAACGCGAAGCGATCGTTGAAATAGCGCTGGAAGCGATCCGGCCAGGTGGCCATCGCGTCACGCTGCCACGACCACTCCGGGAAATCGGCCAGGCGCCGCATCTCCGCTTCGGACACGCTGTGAACGATCGAGCCCGAGGACGAGGCCTAGCCCGGGTGTCACGATGATCGCCAGGAACAGCGCGACGAGCGCGACGTCCATGCGGCGGGACCGCGGACGTGAGACGCCGGTGGCTTCGACCTGCGCCTTCATCAGAAGCGGAAGTAGATGAACGGGTTGTAGGTGCCCGCTGCTGACTGGGCGATCGATCCGATCAACACGATCGACGAGCGTGACGACGCCCGCCGCGTCCCACGCAAGCGCGCGTGTCGGGTTCGCTCGCGGCTGAGGGTGTCGCGCCATTGCGCGAACAACGACACGATCGGCGTTGCCCCAACGACAGCGGCAGACAGGGCGACGATGACTTCGGGCGTCAGGTACCACGCGGGCGAATAGGCGGTCGGCATCAGGCCGCCGAATCCTGCCATGGCCGCGAGGATCGAGCGCGCGGAGGAGAGCGTTTCGGCGCGGAAGAAGACCCAGCCGATCATCACCACGATCAGCAGGTAGGCGTGCCGGATCACCTGTGGGATCCGCTCCAGGCGTTTTCCGAGCCCGACGCGTTCGAGCACGAGGAACAGGCCGTGGAACAGCCCCCAGATGACGAACGTCCAGCTCGCGCCGTGCCACAGCCCGCACAGGAAGAAGACGAGCACAAGGTTGAAATACAGCCGGCCGGTGGACGTCCGGTTGCCGCCAAGCGGGATGTAGACGTAGTCGCGGAACCACGCGGAGAGCGACATGTGCCAGCGGCGCCAGAATTCCTGCACCGACCGCGCGATGTACGGGTAATTGAAGTTCTCCGGGAAGTGGAAACCGAACATGCGGCCGAGTCCGATCGCCATGTCCGAATAGCCGGAGAAGTCGAAGTAGATCTGCAGCGTGTAGCAGATCACCGCCAGCCAGGCGTGCGCAGTGGTCAGTTCACCTGCGGGCATGGTGAAGATGCGATCCGCCGGTACGGCCAGCGTGTTGGCGATCAGCATCTTCTTGCCGAGGCCGACGATGAAGCGGCGCACGCCGACGGAAAAGTCGTCGAGCGTCGTGACGCGGGCCGTGAGCTGGCCGGCGATCTGGCGATAGCGCACGATCGGTCCGGCGATCAGCTGCGGAAACACCAGCAGGTATAACGCCGCCTCGAGCGGCCGCTTCTGCGCCGACGCGTCGCGCCGGTAGACGTCGACGACGTAGGAGATTGCATGGAACGTGAAGAACGAGATGCCGATCGGGAGCAGCAGGTGGGGCAGCGCGAACGGTGTCGTCCCGAAGACCGCCAGGGTTGCGTTGACGTTGGCGACGGTGAAGTCGGCGTACTTGAAGACGAGCAAGACGACCAGGTTCACCGTGATGGTGCCGCCGAGCACCCAGCGGCCGCCAGGCGATCCGCGCCATCGGTCCACCGCCAGTGCGGCGACATAGTTGAACGCAATGGAGCCGAGCACGAGGGCGGTGAATGCCCCCGCCCCGCGCGCATAGAACAGCACGCTTGCGCCGAGCAGCAGCCAGTTGCGCCAGAGGCGTCCGCGGCGCGCGTAATAGAGCGCCAGCAGGATCGGCAGGAAGAGGAAGAGGAATGTCGGTTCGGTGAAGAGCAAGGCGACTGCGCCTACTGGTTGTCGCGCTCGAAGGTGAGGTACAGCGGGGACGCGCCCAGGAACGTCATGAACCCGAACGTGCCGAATCCGGCCTTGTTGATCGCGACGAACTTCGCATGCTCTCCGGACTTGAGGACCAGGTCGTGTGTCTTCCAGAACAGCGTGTTGTGCGCCCGCAATCGATGCGGGCCAGGTGTGACTTCCAGGCTGAAGGTCTCGTACGGCTTGAGGATCGCGATCTGTTCACCGTCCATCGAGACGAAGATTTCACGGAATCCGACATCTTCCGGACTCTCGCGCCGGATCGTGATTCGCGCGTCGCCGCCGACCAGCCCCGCGTCCACCATGCCCTCCCGTCCGAGCTGTCCGGACGGACGGGCGTCTGTCTTCGGCGAACGCAGCCATAGCGGACGTGGTAGCGCAAATTCCCGGATGCACACTCCTTTCATCGTAACGCACGGCTTCAAACGCATTGACGTCCGTGCGCGAGCCGGGGCATCCTGACGGCTGCGCTTGGAAAGGGCGACGTGGCGTTCACAGAGTGGTCGTTGGAAGGTGTCGAGGCAGTCAACTGCAACTGCACGTGCGGGTGCCCCTGCCAGTTCAACCAGTCGCCCACCCATGGGCACTGCCGGGCCTATACGTTCGTTCGGGTCGATCGGGGCCGCTTTGGCGACGTGCCGCTCGACGGTCTCGCCTTCGGCTTCCTCGCCGCGTGGCCCGGCCCCATCCATCAGGGCAACGGGACGTTCCAGGCAGTCGTCGACGCGCGGGCCGATGAGCATCAGCGCGCCGCGCTGGAGACGATCGCTCAGGGACGGGAGACAGACCCTGGGTCACTCGTGCTTCAGGTATTTGCGACGACGGTCACCAACCTGCTGCCTACGATTCATGCCCCGATCGAATTCGAATGTGACCTTGACGCCCGCACAGCCCGGCTCCGCGTTCCCGGACTGGTGGACGGAACGGTCGCACCGATTCGGAATCCGGTGACGGGCTTGCCGCACAGCGTGCGCATCACACTGCCGAAAGGCTTCGAGTACACCACCGCCGAGGTCGGAGCCGGAAGGGCGAGCAGCAGCGCTGCCGTGGCGTTCGATTTTGTCGACACGCATGCACACCTGGCCCGGGTCCACTGGGGCACTCACGGCGTGGTCCGCTGATCGGCCATCCCCATGGAGTTAAGGAAGACTGCCGGTCGCGCGTCGTTTCCGCGCCCTGCGTTAGCCGGGCCTGAGGTGCTCCTCGAATCGGCTATCCGGCACGATCGCGCCATCGTCATTGCCGGGCTGACACTCGTCACGGCCGCGTCCTGGTGGTGGATCCTGGCGATGAGCGGGGACATGTACGGCCCGATGACCGGAGCGTCGGCATGGGCGATGACCGGCATCTGGGATCTGCGACACTCGCTGCAACTGTTCGCGATGTGGGTCGTCATGATGACGGCGATGATGCTGCCGAGTGCCGCACCGATGTTGATGCTCTACATCGCGGTGATCCGTCGGAGTGGCGAGACGGCGTTCGCGAGGCGTGCCTACGCGCTCGCCGGCGGCTACCTGTCGGTCTGGTTGATCTTCAGCGTCGTCGCCGCCGCTGGGCAGCGCCTGCTGACGACAGCCGAGATCCTCTCGCCGATGATGGGACTCGCGCATCCGACTGCCGGTGGCGCAGTGCTGGTGCTGGTGGCGGCGTATCAGTTCACTCCGCTGAAGCGTGGATGTCTGGATGCGTGCCGTTCACCCTTGACGTTGATCACCACCTACTGGAGGCCAGGCGCGCGAGGTGCGTTTGCCATGGGGGTGCGTCACGGTTTGTATTGTTTCGGCTGCTGCTGGGCGTTGATGCTGCTGCTGTTCGCGGGCGGGGTGATGAACGCCTGGGTGATCGGCGGCCTGACTCTGTACATCCTCATCGAGAAGCTCACGCCGGTCGGGCGAGGCGCCTCCTACGCCGGCGGCATCGTGCTGGCGACTCTCGGCGTATGGCTCCTCATTCGGTAACGCTCCGGCTCAGTTCTTGCCTCGTACGCCCAGATGGCACTCTTAGTGTCGGATGACCTGCAGCGGCAGCTGATCAGCGGACGTGAGCTGCTGGCCGAAATACGCGACGCTCTCGTCCGGTTTGGCGCCTCGGATGCCGATCAGGCGGCCCTGAACGCGTCCATACGCCAGCTGGACGAGTTTTTCCTGCTCGTCGTCGTCGGAGAGTTCAACGCCGGCAAGAGCGCGTTCATCAACGCGCTGGTCGGCCGCAAGGTTCTCACCGAGGGCGTGACGCCGACCACCGCCCAGATCCATCTGTTGAAGTTCGGGGACGAGGGTGCGGCCAGTGACGAACGGGGCATCCGGGTCATCACCGCGCCGGCGGAGCTGCTTCGTGACATTCACATCGTCGATACTCCCGGCACCAACGCCATCATCCGTGAGCACGAACAGCTCACTACCGATTTCATCCCACGCGCCGATCTCGTGCTCTTCGTCACCTCGGCTGATCGGCCATTCACTGAGACCGAACGTGCGTTTCTCGAGACGATTCGCGGCTGGGGGAAGAAGATCGTCATTGTCGTCAACAAGATCGACATCCTCGAGCGGCCCGACGAGCTGGAGGAGGTGATCACGTTCGTCCGCAATGCCGGGGAGCGGTTCCTCGCGATCAGTCCGGAGGTGTTTCCGGTCAGCGCGCGCCAGGCGCTGCGTGCCAAGCAGGGCGACCCCGCCCTGTGGGCCGCCAGCCGCTTCGAACCGCTCGAGCGGTTCATCGCCACGACACTCGACGAAGGCAGCCGCTTCCGCCTGAAGCTCGCCAATCCGCTCGGCGTCGGCCAGTCGCTCGCGCACAAGTACGCCGAAATCGCGGGCGAACGTCTGACCCTTCTCAAAGACGATGCCGGTCGGCTCGAGGAAATCGAAGCGCAGCTCGCGTTGTACCGCGAAGACGTTGCCAAGGGGTTCGAGCTGCGGATGACGGCAGTGCAGAAGGTGCTGCTCGACATGGAAGCGCGAGGTCACGCGTATTTCGAGGACACGCTGCGGATCGGTCGCGTGATCGATCTGTTCAACCGGGCGCGGGTGCAGAAGGAGTTCGAAGATCGTGTGGTTGCCGACGCGCCCCACCAGATCGAGCGGCGAGTCACCGAATTGATCGACTGGTTGACCGACCAGGATTTCCGACAGTGGCAAGCCGTGAACGCCGCGCTGGCCGAAAGTACACGGAGCCACCCGCGCATGATCGGAGCCCCTGACGTCGGGACGTTCCATTCTGATCGCGCCCGGCTGATTGCGGCTGTCGGCGGCGAAGCGCAGCGAGTGGTCGACACGTATGACAAGGAACGCGAGGCGGCAGCGATTGCCGACCAGGCGCGCGCCGCCGTCACCACCGCCGCCGCCGCAGGAGGCGCGGCCGTTGGCCTTGGCACGTTGGTCACGCTCGCGGCCACGACCGCTGCTGCTGACGTCACTGGCATTCTGATGGCCGGCGTGGTCGCCGCGCTCGGGTTCCTGGTGATTCCTGCGCGCCGGCGGAAAGCCAAGGCAGAAATGCAGCGCAAGGTGTCGGAGTTGCGATCGCGGCTGGCAGGTGCGCTTCGCACCGAGTTCGAGCACGCCCAGGAGCAGAGTCAATCGCGGCTGCGCGAGGCCATCGATCCCTACAGCCGGTTCGTGCGAGCCGAACACGTACGATGGACCGACGCGCGTGGTACCTTGTCAGCCCTGCGTGACCGAGCCGCTACATTCCGTGACCGCCTCGCCGCTTGAGCCGCTGCGCCGCCTGTTCGGCGACAGCCTGGACGATCTGACCGGAAGCGTCGTGTCGGGAGAGATACCGCTCACGGCCGGCCTCGTCAATCGCTTCATCGCCAGCAAGCTGACGCGCCCCGACCTGCCGATCGTGAGCGCCGAGGTGGTCATTCACGATCACGAGGTGTGCACCGTTCACGTCCGCCCTCGAGTGCCGATTCCCTCGGTGCGAATCGACGTGCAGATCGATCAGCAGCCGGAACTGCCGGGACGGCCTGTTCTCGGGATGCGCTGGTCACTGCGTGGTCTCGGGCCGCTGGGCCTGCTCGCGGGACCCGTCATGGGCTACCTCAAGGCGTTGCCCCCGGGCATTCGCATCGAGGGCGACCGCGCGTGGGTAAACATCGAAGAGGTGCTCCGTCAGCGCGGCCTCGGCGACATCGTGCCGCTGCTGACGCGCGCGCGGGTCACGACGCGCGAAGGGCGCTTTATGGTCGCCTTCGAATTCAAGCGGTAACGGCTCACCAGGTCCGGTCCACAGAACAAGGTATTCTTCGGCTCCGTGCATTACGCGCTCATTTTCGCCGCAGCGTTTGCCGCCGGTTCCATCAACTCCGTCGCCGGTGGCGGAACCTTGATTACCTTCCCCACGCTGCTCTGGCTGGGCGTTTCATCCAAACTCGCCAATGGCACCAGCACGGTGGCACTCTGGCCCGGAGGCGTCGCCGGTGCCTGGGGGTATCGCCGCGAACTGGCCCAGGCCGATCGCCGGTTGCTGTCGCTGATTGTCCCAAGTCTGATTGGCGGGGTCTGCGGTGCGTTGCTGCTGGTCGTCACACCGACCGAGGTCTTCGATCGCATCCTGCCGTTTTTGATTCTGTTCGCGACGGTCCTGTTCATGGCCCAGGAGCCGCTTCAGCGACGGTTCAACCTGGCGCAGGCGCACGAGGCGAGGTCCCACTGGGTGTCGTGGACGATGTTCTTCCAGCTTCTGGTGGGGGTGTACGGCGGGTACTTCGGCGCCGGGATCGGAATCCTGATGCTGGCGGCGCTCAGCCTGATGGGGCATACCGACATTCATCAGATGAACGGTGTCAAGAACGTGCTCGGCGCGTCCATCAACGCGCTCGCCGCCCTGCTGTTCATCTACAACGGCCTCGTCGTCTGGCAAGACGCGTTTGTCATGATGGGCGGGGCGATTCTGGGTGGGATTGGCGGCGCCGGGCTCGCGCGCCGGGCCGGCCGCACGGCGGTGCGGCGCGTCGTCATCACCGTCGGCTTCGTAATGGCGTGCAAGACGATGTGGGATGCGTTCGGATCATGACGGACCAGGTGGCGGTATCGCGGTTTCTCGAGTTCACCCGGGCGGAATGGGCGGCGCTGCGATCGTCTACGCCGCTGCCGCTGACCGAGCCGCAGTTGCGCGGACTCGTCAGCGTCAACGAGCCGATGTCGCTCGACGAAGTCACCGATGTCTACCTGCCGCTGTCGCGGTTGCTCAACCTCTACGTCGGCGCCACGCAGAACCTGCACCAGGCGACCGCCACGTTCCTTGGCACGCGTGCGCCACGGGTACCGTTCGTCATCGGCATCGCCGGAAGCGTCGCGGTCGGGAAGAGCACCGCGTCGCGCGTGCTGCAGGCGCTCCTGTCGCGCTGGCCGAGCCACCCGCAGGTGGATCTGGTCACGACCGACGGATTCCTGTTGCCGCAGCGAGTCCTCGAAGCGCGCCGCCTGACGCAGCGGAAGGGCTTTCCCGAGAGTTACGACCTGCGACGCCTGGTGCGGTTCCTTGCCGACGTGAAGTCCGGCGCCCCTGAAGTGAGTGCGCCGGTCTACTCTCACCTGGCGTACGACATCGTGCCCGGTGACGTTCAGGTGGTCCGTCAGCCGGACATCGTGATCGTCGAGGGACTGAACGTTCTGCAGACGGGCGCACCGCGAGGCGGCACCCCACCGAACCGGCCCACGCTGTTCGTGTCCGACTTCTTCGATTTCTCGATCTACGTTGACGCCCAGGAAGGCGACATCGAGCAGTGGTACGTGGACCGCTTCCTGGCCCTGCGCGACACCATCTTCCAGGACCCTTCGTCGTACTTTCATCGCTATGCCACGCTGACTCCCGACGAGGCCGTGTCCACGGCGCGCACGATCTGGCGGACCATCAATCTCGTCAACCTGCGGGAGAACGTCTGGCCGACGCGCGAGCGTGCGCATCTGATCCTCGAAAAGGGACGCGACCACGCTGTCCGCCGCGTCCGGCTGCGCCGGCTGTGACCGCACAATGATGTCGTATTGAAAATAGTCGTGACGTTCCTGTAGGAACGCGACAAATTCACGTGAGCGGCACAGGTGGTTTTGACTACGATTGCAGGACACCATGGCCTCTCACGCGGCATCCTCCTCATCGCTGCTGCCGCCGTTCGAGCGGTACGACCTGCAGGGCGCGTTCGATGAGATGTTCGCGCCCGACGGCGAGCCGAGGTCGCATTACCGCGTTCTGGCGACGCGTCTGCGTGAAATTCCAATCGGCGAGCTGCAGCGCCATCAGCAGGCGGCCGATCGCGCGTTCCTGACGCAGGGCATCACCTTCACCGTGTACGGCGACGGCCAGGGCACCGAGCGGATTTTCCCGTACGACCTGCTGCCGCGCATCATCCCGCCGCACGAGTGGGAGCACCTCGAGCGCGGCCTGCAGCAGCGAATCCATGCGCTGAACCTGTTTCTGCGCGACATCTATCACGAAGGGCGCATCCTCGCGGCGGGGGTCGTGCCGGCGGACCTCGTCTACAGCTGTCCGCACTATCGCCGCGACATGCGCGATGTCCGCGTCCGGCGCGACACGTATGTCGCCATCGGCGGTACCGACCTGATTCGCGGCGTCGACGGCGAGTTCTACGTGCTGGAAGACAACCTGCGCGTGCCGAGCGGCGTGTCGTACATGCTGGCGAACCGGCAGGTGATGAAGCGGGTGTTCCCGCTGCTGTTCGAGCGCTACCACGTGCGTCCGATCGATCACTACGCGCAGGTGCTGCTGTCGACGCTCCGCTCGATGGCGCCGGTGGATCGGCCTGAGCCGACCATCGTGCTGCTCACTCCGGGTGCGTACAACTCAGCGTACTTCGAGCACACGTTCCTGGCGCGCGAGATGGGCATCGAGCTGGTCGAGGGACGGGATCTCTTCGTTCACGACAACATCGTCTACATGCGGACGACCGGCGGTCCGCAGCGGGTCGACGTGATCTATCGTCGCGTCGACGACGATTTCCTCGATCCCCTGCAGTTCCGGCGCGACTCGACGCTTGGTGTCGCCGGGCTCTTCAACGCCTTCCGGGCCGGGAACGTGTCGCTCGCCAACGCGGTGGGGACGGGCGTCGCGGACGACAAGGCGATCTATGCGTTCGTGCCGGACATGATCCGGTTCTACCTCGGCGAGGAGCCAATTCTGCGGAACGTCGAAACGTTCCTCCTGACCAATGACGTCCACCGCCGCCACGTCCTCCAGAACCTCGATTCCCTGGTGGTCAAGGCGGTTGGCGAGTCCGGCGGCTACGGCATGCTGATCGGTCCGCACAGCACCGCCGCGCAGCGCGAGGAGTTCGCCCGCCGCATCGAGGCGAATCCGCGCAACTACATTGCGCAGCCGACACTGGCTCTGTCGCGGTCCGCGTGCTTCGTCGGCGACGCGGTGGAGAGTCGTCACGTGGACCTGCGGCCGTACGTGCTCTACAGCGGCGAGGCGACCATCGTGCCGGGCGGGTTGACGCGTGTGGCGCTCACCCGTGGGTCACTGGTCGTGAATTCATCGCAGGGTGGCGGCAGCAAGGACACGTGGGTGCTCGAGTGAAACCGACGATGTTGTCAAGGGTCGCCGACAGCTTGTATTGGATGAGCCGCTACCTCGAACGGGCGGAACGCACAGCCAAGCTGATTGACGTGAACCTGGCGCTCGCGCTGGAGCGCACGAGCGATGACGAGCCGCAGCGGTGGCAGCGTGTCTGCGAAGCGATCCCGGTGCGGCTGCCCGATGCGCCCCCCGATTCCGCCCACCTGGCGCACCGGCTGGCGCTGGACCCATCGGTGCCCGAGTCGATGCTCGCCAGCGTCTCGCGCGCGCGCGATAACGCCCGGCAGGTGAGGGAACAGATCAGTGCCGAGATGTGGGAGCAGATCAACCGGGTGTACTGGCAGGTGAAGCAGTCCGCCGAAGGGTCGGAGGGGCTGCGGCGAGAATCTGACGATCTGTTCCGGCTTGTCTCCGACGGCGTCTATATGTTCCAGGGGCTGGCCGACGCGACGATGAGTCACGAGGAAGGGTGGCACTACATCCAGCTCGGACGATTCATCGAACGGGCGCAGGCCACGGCGCTGGTGCTCGACATTCACTCGCGCGCGTTTCCAGAGGCGACACCGGGCGAGATCCGGCCGGCCGAAGTCGGCGACTGGGTCACCCTGCTGCACGTCTGCACGGCCTTTGAAGCCTATTGCCGGCGCCATACCGCGGCACTCGATGCGCGGCGGATCATCGAATTCCTGCTGCTCGACGCATCGTTTCCCCGGTCGGTGCGTTTCGCGGTGGAGCAGGTGGAAGCCTCGCTGCGCGTGCTCACGCGGCTGAGTGGCCGAATTGCCGGCGGTCGCCCGGAGCGGTTGGCCGGGCGCCTGCGGGCGACGCTCAACTACGCGGTCGTCGACGAGATCGTGGCCGAGAGCCTGCACCAGTTCCTGCACGGCGTGCGCAAATCGTGCGGACAGATTCATACCGCGACGAATCAGGCATTCATCAACTACCAGGTCAGCGCGGTGCTGACTTAGGGGCTGGCCGGTGGCTGGTCGCCGGTGGCGAGTAGCTGGTGGCCGGTAGCCGGTGGCAGGTCGCCCGTCGCCGTCGTTAAACGTGTAGAGTCCGGCATTCGCCGCCCGCAGCCGCTATGCATTACGCCATCCGACACATCACCCGCTTCACCTACGACGCGCCCATTCGAGAGAGCGTGACGGAAATCCGGATGCAGCCGCGTACTGAACTGGCGCAGCGATGCCTTCGGTTCGAGCTGGCGACGCAGCCGCGGGCGCATGTCTCGTCGTACGTCGATCTGATGGGGAACATCGTCCATCACTTCGACATCCCCTCCGAACACACCGAACTCGTGGTGACGGCGCAGGCAATCGTCGAGTTCGTCGGTGACAACGATCTGGCGACGCCGGCGACGACGTCGATGGAGGCATGGCGCGACATCGAGTCGGCGACCAGGACTGCCGACGCGTGGGAGATGGTGCGGCCGTCGGCCTTCGTGCGCGAGACGCCGCTCCTGCAGGAGTTTGCGCAGACGCTCGAGATCGATCGCGGCATGGACCCGGGCTCGGTGGTGATGGCGCTGGCCAACGCCGTTCACCAGTCCTTCGAGTACAAGACCGCGGCGACACGAGTCGACTCACCAATCGACGAAGCGCTGGCGAGCCGCAAGGGGGTCTGTCAGGACTTCGCCCACATCCTGATTGCGCTCCTGCGTCGGGTCGGCATTCCTGCCCGTTACGTGAGCGGCTACCTGTTCCACTCACGCGGCGAACGGGCTGCCGAGGGGGCGACGCACGCATGGGTCGAGGCGTGGCTGCCCGGATCGGGATGGGTCGGGGTCGATCCGACGAGCAACATGCTCGCCGGCGAACGGCACGTCCGCGTCGCCATCGGTCGCGATTATGCGGACGTCGCGCCCACCCGCGGCGTGTACAAAGGCATGGCGGCAGGGTCCCTGGCCGTGGCCGTTCAGGTGTCCCGCGACGACCTGCCGCCCGCGTCCACGAAATTCTCGCCGGTGCTCACGTGGACCGCACCGCCGCCGCCCCCGCCGGCATTGCAGTCGGACGACCAGCAGCAACAGCAGCAACAGCAGCAGTAGTCGATACGCCAGGCTGGACGCCCGGAATGAGACGTCAGGTCCGCCTGCGTTTGAGCGACTGCAGCGTCAGCAGCATTTGCGCCATCACCACACCCGCGCCGATCACATAACCGGAGAAGTCGCCTGCGGTTGATTCGCGGGCGGTTGACGGTTGCGAGGTGCGGGGTGGCGATGCGGTCTGATTGTTCGCCGGAGCAGGTGACGCGTCCTGCCCGGGGCGGTTCTGTCGGCCGCTGTCGGGCGAATTGTCGACGACGTCTCTGACTTCCTCGGCGCTGGGTGGCTTGCCGCCCCGGCGCTGACGCGCGAGCCACGCACGCATTCGCGCCGGACCAATCTTGCGCTTCTGGCCGGCTACCTTTTCGCCCTCCTCCTTGCCGTACGGGGACGCATGCTCGATCTCCGCATTCATCTCGGCGCCCACCAGAATCACCAGACCCGAGATGTAGAACCACAGCATCAGGATCATGACGCCGCCGATCGCGCCGTAGGTTTCGGTGTAGTTGGCCATGGTGGCCACGTAGTACTTGAACCCCAGCGAGGCGAGCAGCCACAGGCTGGTCGCGAAGATCGAACCGGGTGTGAGCCATACCCAGTCCTGCTCGGCGTCGGGCGCGAAGTAGTAGATGATCGCGAACGCGCCTGACACCAGCGCGAAGACGACCGGCCACTGCAGGATCTTCCAACTCCATTCGAAGACGGGCCCGAGATAGAACTGGCTGGCCAGTCGTTCAGCCAGCGACGGGCCAGCGAGGACGAGCCCGAACGAGATCAGGATGAACATGGCCACGCCGAGAGTCAGCCCGACGGCGGTCAGGCGAACTCTCCACCATGGCCGACCCTCCTCGATGCCATAGGCGGTATTGAGCGTGTCGATGATCGCAGTCATCGCGGCGGAACTCGACCAGATGGTCGTCAGCATGCCGAGGGTGAACAGCCCGCCCTGCTGACCGCTCGCAATCTTGCCGAGCTGGTCGGTGATGATCGCCAGGACTTCGGGAGGCGCAAATCCGCCCAGCGCCTTGAAGAGATCGTCAACCAGCGCGTGGTATGGGAAGTAGCTGGCGATGGCGATCAGCATCAGCAGAGCGGGGAACAGGGCGAAGAAGAAGTAGTACGCCAGTTGCGCCGCCATGCCGAGGCAGTTGTCTTCGAAAAAGGCCTCCTTGAACGTGCGGCGCATGATCTGGCCCCACGACAGCGGCACTTTCAGGAAGGCGAGCATCACGGCCATGACTTAACGGGGGCGCTCCGGAGGACTGCACGGTCCCGTGGTATTGCCCGTCGTCGGTGTCCATGACGGCGCGTCGCTGGCGGGGAACGACTCTTCGGCGGCTTCGTGAACGGCGTCGCCCTCGCTGGCTCTCGTCGGCCAGGCGGCGAGCACCCGTCCCCGGTGAACGCGGCGGGCATCTGCCCCAGTCGCGGCCCACCATGCGAGCGCTCCGCCGCCCAGGGCACAAGCGAGTCCGGCCGGGCCTCTCCGACGGAACCCGGCGACGAAGAGAACGCCAGCCACGCCGGCAGCGAGCCATCGTTCGGTGTCCCAGTTGTCATACGAACGTCTGCGATCCCAGACGCTTGGCTGCGCGCGGTGCTGTACGAGATTCATCGTCATAGGTGAATGGGCCTCTTCGCCCCAAGTGCAACCGTTGTGCCCCACGCGATTGGCGGGGGAATCAACTTTGAGCAATTCGTTCCGTCCCGAAGGGGACCTGCAACTCGGCGCTGACGTGTTTCCCTACAGCGTCTGTTGGGCACACTACAGCGTGCAGTGCCCCTTTTCGGTCCCGCGCCGGCCTTGCGGTGAGAAGCGGTGCTGCAGCGCCGAATTCCGCTGTGGATTACGCGTTCGCTCGTGCTGGTCGAGCGCCCGCTGCGTGGCACATCGGTTGCTCCGCAGCGATCCCAAACCCGCACCTGCGAACGTGGAGGAGAACTGATGCCGTCACGCCAGGCTCTTGACGAGGTACTGAGGCGGGTCCAGGGGGAGTACATCGAAATGCCAGGGCTCCGCCTGACCACAGCTCAGGCACAAAGGCTCTGGGGCTTGGATCGCGCCGCGTGTGATGCGTTACTGGGAGCGCTGGTCGACGCGAAATTCCTGCTACGCACACGGGATGGAGCATTCGTGCGGTCGGACATTTCGCGCCCCCGTCTCGATTGAGAATCGCCTGCCCGGCCTGTCGGTAGAAGTCCTGCCTACGAGCCGTAAGACCGACTGGGCCACAAGTCCCGCCCCTCGACACCCGGACGGCGTCGACACCGTCCGCGGCCACACTCTGGGTGATGGAACGGAGAACCGCCCAGTTCTCCGTTCTATATTCGTCTCAACCACTCCGCCAGCCCGCGGAACGCGTGCCCGCGATGCGCGACGCGTAACTTCTCCTCGTCGCTGACGTCAGCCAGCGTGCGCTGGTACGCCGGAAAGAGGAATATCGGGTCGTACCCGAATCCGTTGGTCCCCGCCGGTTCGGGTGCGATCACACCCTCGACGATGCCGGTGGTCTCGAATGACGGGATTCCCGTCGCGCATGGCGGCGAGCGCGCAGATGAACCTTGCGTCGCGGCCCGCGTCGGGTCGCTGGGCCAGGCGGCGGTAAATCTCGGCAAAGCGCTCGGGATACGTCGTCTCGTCGCCAAGAAATCGCGCCGACCTGACGCCCGGCTCGCCGTCCAGCGCGTCGATCACGAGTCCGGAATCTTCCGCGACCGTGATCGCTGACGCTCCCCACGGCACGCGGGCAGCGGCAAGGTGCTCGGAGTAATAGCGCGCTTTCAGGCGCGCGTTCTCGAGAAACGTCGATCCCGTTTCATCCGGTTCGATGACCGGCGGGAGTTCCGCGAGGCTGTGAAGCGTCACCGGAACGCCGGAGAGCAGCTGACGGATCTCGCGAAGCTTGTTTGGATTGCTCGTCGCGATGAGGAGATGCAAGACCACTCCCAACTCCCAACGGCTGGCGCTGGTCAGTGGGGCGTTAACTGCCTTTCTGGAGGTACTGTCCCACCAGACCACGCTGCAGCGCGATCAGCTGGCGGATACCGGTGTCAGCGAGATCGAGCAGGCGGTTCAGTGCCTCACGTCCGAACGGCAGCGCTTCGGCCGTACCCTGGAGCTCGATGTACAGGCCGGCGCCTGTCTTGACGACATTCATGTCGACGTCGGCTTTCGAGTCCTCGACGTAGGCGAGATCGAGCATCGGTTCGCCCCCGACGATGCCGACGCTCGTTGCCGCCACGAAGTCGGACACCGGCATCGTCCGCAGCGTGTCCTGCTCGCGCATCTTCTGCAGCGCCAGCACGAGGGCAACGAAGGCGCCGGTGATCGACGCGGTGCGCGTGCCGCCGTCGGCCTGGATGACATCGCAGTCGAGCGTGATTGTCCGTTCACCGAGTTCTTCCAGACGTGTGACCGCGCGCAGGGATCGGCCGATCAGCCGCTGGATTTCCTGCGTACGGCCGCCCACCTTTCCCGCTGTGGACTCTCGCTGCGACCGCGTCGTCGTCGCCCGCGGCAGCATGCCGTATTCGGCGGTGACCCATCCCTTGCCGCTGTTCCGGCGGAATGGCGGCACCCGGTCCTCGACACTGGCCGTGCAGATCACCTTGGTGCGTCCGGCCTCGATGAGGACGGATCCTTCAGCGTGAATCAGGAAGTTGGGGTTGATGCGGGTGGGACGAAGCTGTTCCGGAAGACGACTGTCGACGCGCATAGGTAGGGGATCACTCTAATGCACAACGCCCGATGCACAATGCCAAATGCAAAACGGAGACGCGGAGGCCCTGCATTTTGCATTTTGGATTGGGCTTGCCCTCATGGCTCACGGACAAGCGTTGCGTCTTTCGCCAGCGGCCGCCGCACGTCGACGTGTCCGGCGATGGTGTCCACTTCCTTCCCGTCGACGAGTAACTGGACGCGCTGCACGGCGGGGAGGTTTGCCGTGACTGCGTTCACGATCGCGTAGACGGTCAGGAGTTCGTTGAGCGTACCCGCCGGGATGTGCCGCCGAAATCTCGCGGCTCACATCCACGAATGCGTCGCCCCGATCGGTGACGTAGAACGCCCGCAGCTGTGTGCCGGCCGGGATCACCGAACGTTGTCCGTCCGGCGGCGGCGCCAGTTGCGCGACGAGGATCTGACGGCCCTGGGCGACGACACCATCGGCGAGCGCCACTTCCTGACGACTCGGCGATAGCTGCTGGCCGTCCGCCGCGGCATAGAACAGCGTCGCGGTGATGTGGGCCGTCGGCTGCGCCGGCGGTGCAGGCGGCGGGGTGACGTCCAATGGCGGCGCTGCCAGACGTTGGAGACCGATGGTCACCGCCCACGCCAGGAGACCAAGCGTGACGAGCAGCACGCTGATCTGGATGCCACGCTTCCTCATCGGCCGCTCTGATCTTCGCTGAACCCGCGGAAGCGGGCGATCGCGGCGTATAGCGCCTGGGCCAGCGTGTTCTTGAAATCGTCGGTCGTGGCCGCCTTCTCCTGGTCGGCGTTGCTGACGTAAAGCATCTCGATCAGTGCTGCCGGGGTGTCGGCGCCTTCCAGTACTCGCAATGGCGCCTTCTGCACGCCGCGCGGGCTCATCCTCACCTGCTTGCCGAGTTCCTCGGCGAGCAGGGAAGCCAGACGCGCGGATTCGTCCACGTGGCGCGCCTGCGCGAGGTCCCAGCGGATCAGATCGAGCTGTCGCGTCCGGCCGCCGAGCACCGGCAGTGATACCGCGTCAGCTTCGGCCTGCCGCCGCGCTTCTTCCCCTTCACGATCAAGCTGCAGGTGATAGACCTCTGCCCCGGTGAGCGACGAGGCGAGCGATGCGTTCACGTGCAGGCTGAGGAACAGGTTCGCCTTGCTGCTGTTGGCGATTGCGGCTCGTGCATCCAGTGGAACGGCGCGATCGTCATCGCGTGTCAGCACGACACGGACGCCCATCCGGCCTTCGAGCAACCCCCGGAGGCGCCTGGCAATGTCGAGCGTGAACGCCTTTTCCTCCAGGCCCCGCGCTCCCTTTGCGCCCCGGTCATCTCCTCCGTGCCCCGGGTCGATGACCACAGTCTGGAATCCGGTACGCGGCTGTGTCAGCGAGGCGTCCGGAGCGGCCGGCGGCGGGCGAGGCGCGGCGGCAGTGTCGGTCGGCGGGGGCGCTGCAGCCGCTCCCGCCGGAACATCGATGGTGACGTGGGTTGTTCCGTCTGACGTGGTCTGCGCGACGCGTGGCATGCCCGCGGCCGCGTTGAGCACGACCGTGACGGTGTTCTGCTGGTCGCCCGCACGAATCTGCTCGATGAGACCCGCGCCCGTCGCCGGCAGGCTCAAATCGAGCGCATCCCCGTCGACGCGCACCAGGACTCGCGCCGCCTCCGCCACGATTCCCACCGTCGTTTGAGGTGCGACGTCGATGGTGGCATGTGTCGGGGGGCCCGGGCTGTCGATACGCGCGGTCACCCGCGGGACGCGGACGTCGCCGACGAGCAGCAGTCGCTGTGGCCGGCGGAGTTCGATCCGCTGGTCGTAGATAGGCGCGAGTGCGCGGCTGAGGAACTCGACCGGCACTAGAAACCGACGCCCGGATCGGACGACAGGCGAAGGCAGCGTGACAACCCTGCCGTTGACCGACGCCATCGGCTGATCGGCTGATGCCACGATGGTCCGGCCGCGGTAGGTCAACGTCACGCCACCCGCGAGCGCGTCCTCGCGGACCATCACCTGGAACAGCGTCGCCACGTCGTCCAGACCAATCAGTTCCTGGCCGCTGACAACGGTCGTTGGGACCGCTCGCCTCCCGTCCCGCGTGATCAACATCAACGGCGAAGGCGGCGGCGAGCCCTGTGCCAGGAGGAGTGACGAGGGCACGTCGCCCGGATGCCACGCGACGTAGCCGCCGACGAGCACGAGCACTGCCGCGATGAAAGAGGCCGTTCGGCGCAACACCCCTATTATCCCTGTCTTGCTATCATCACGAATTGTGGTCCGCATGGAGACGACGATTGGGTTTGCGTCCGCCGTCGCGCCCTGGCGCCTGATCCGGCGTGCGGCGGAATTGGGGAGCGTGGTTGTGCGCGTCGTGACGCTGGCGGCCGCGATGGCGCTGATCAGCGTCTCCGCCCTGCGGGCACATCATTCGTTTCCTTCGTACTACTTCGAGGAACAGATGGTCACCGTCAGGGGCGAGCTGATTGAGTTCGACTATCGTGCGCCGCACGCATGGGTGAAAGTCCGGACGCGAGACGAAGCCGGCAAAGAACAGGTGGTGTCGGCGGAATGGTCGAATCCCAATCGTCTTGCGCGCGACGGCGTGACGAAGACGACACTGAACATCGGCGATGTGGTCATCGTGGCCGGCAGTCCTGGCCGGAATCCTGACGAACATCGCGTCCACCTGAAGGCCATCCAGCGTGTCGCTGACGGCTGGGAATGGCCGCAGGATCGGCGCCGCTGACACGGTGCCGATCCATTCGTGATTCTCGATTCGTGTGATTCGTGATCGGGCACCGCTCACGAGACCCCAGGATCGCCGTCACGACCGATCAATCACGAATCACGAATCACGAATCACGAATGACGACCCACCAATCACAAGACTTCCCCAGACGCCTAGTCGTGGCGAGCATGACCGGCATCATCATCACGATGTTCATGGCGGCGCTGGACGCTACCATCGTCGGCACCGCCATGCCGCGGCTGGTTGCCGATCTCAACGGCTTCGAGCTGTACGCGGCAGTGACCACCGTCTACCTGCTGGCGACCACCGTCGTGGTGCCGATCGTCGGAAAGCTGTCGGACATCTACGGCCGCAAACCCTTCCTGCTCGCCGGGGTCCTGATCTTCATCGGCGGCAGCGCGCTCTGCGGCGCCGCGCAGACGATGACCCAGCTCGTGCTGTTCCGGGGACTTCAAGGTATTGGCGGCGGGTTCGCGCAGGCGATGGCGTTCACGACGATTGCCGACCTGTTTCCGCCGTCACGTCGCGGGCGGGTCAGCGGCATGCTGGGTGCGGTGTTCGGCCTGGCCAGCGTGACTGGTCCGGCGGTCGGCGGCTTCCTGACCGACGGTCCCGGCTGGCGCTGGTGCTTCTACGTGAACGTCCCGATCGGCGCCCTGGCGTTCGCGATCCTCTTGTTCGGCTTTCCGCACCTCGTGACGCGGCGCAAGGAACATCGGATCGACTGGCTGGGCGCCGTCACGTTGATCCTGTCGATGGTGCCGATCCTGCTCGCGTTGGAGTGGGGAGGCCGGACGTACCCGTGGCGGTCGCCGGAGGTGCTCGCGCTGTCGGGCTTCGGCCTGGTGATGTTCGTCGTCTTTCTCGTCGTCGAGACGCGTGCGCCCGAGGCCATCATGCCGCCCCGCATCTTCCGCGACCGCGTGGTCGGGAACGCCGCCTTCGCGGCGATGCTCACCGCCGTGGCGATGTTTGGTGCCACGCTGTTCATCCCGTTGTTCATTCAGAGCGTGCTGGGCGCCTCGGCGACGCGCAGCGGCGCCCTGCTGACACCGATGATGACGACGATGGTCCTGGCGAGCGGATTCGCCGGTTTTTACGTAACGCGCAAGGGGAAGTACAAGGCGATGTCGGTGTTCGGCCTCGTCGCTGCCACCGTCGGCCTGTTCATGCTGTCGCAGGCGACTGCTTCCTACACCAGCGTCGTCGTCGCCATGATCGTGCTCGGGACGGGGCTGGGCGTCACGCTGCCGATTTTCTCGCTTGCCGTTCAGAACGCCGTCCCGCCGTCACAAGCCGGAATGGCGACGGCTACCATCCAGTTCGTTCGCTCGCTCGGCGGATCGCTCGGTGCGGCGATCTTCGGCGCCGTCCTGACCAATCGTTACGCGCCAGGGCTGGCGGGAGGCGAGGAGGCGCTCGCAAAGGCGCCCAGGGAGGTGCTTGCCGCCGCGTTGCACGATGTCTTCCTGGTGGCCACCGTGCTCGTCGGGTTGGGGATTATCGCCACGATCCGGCTGGTGGATATCCCGCTCAGGACCACCAATCGGGCCGTGGCCGCCGACGCGTGACGCGGGACGCCACGACGACACCACGAGTCACGACGAGAGCAGCAGGCAGCTTTTGGATTTGCTCTTCTGAATGCTCTTCGTCGTGACAGTCGTGTTGTATTTGCGTTATTTCGTTGGCGGATAGACGGCGAACGCTTCCAGTTCGATGAGAAAATCCGCGTTCACCAGCTGGGTGACACCAACCGTGGAGCGTGCAGTCTTCGTCGGGTTTGCCGCGGTTCCGAAGACTTTGGTATAGGCGGCGTTCCAGCCGGCGACGTCGATCTTGTTCTCCTTGGCCGGATCGGCCACGAGGAACGCGCGCATGTAGACGACATCCTTCATCGACAGGCCCTGCGCCGCGAGCTGGGCCTCGATGTTCTTGAGGACACCGGTCGCCTGCGCTTCGGTATCACCGTACCGTTCCCGCGATCCCGCGGGAGCATCGGCCTTGAGGACCGGCGGGGTCGTTCCGCTGATCCACATGGAGGCTCGGTTCGCCGGGATGAGGACACTCGCCGATATCGGCGACGTGCTGCTCCCGACGAACTTCACGGCGGAAGGAGGCTGCTGCGCCGCCGCCGGTGCCGCACCAACCAGCAGCGCGATCGCACCAACAGCCGCAATCGCACCTGCGCGTGCCCACATTGCACCACCAAGTGGTGCCCTCGCACTGACAAGCAACTCCATCGCACCGTCGAGTGCTGTCCTCGCACCTACAGCCGACTTCGCCATCTCACCTCCTACGCTTGGGAGTGGTCATTCGGCCACGCGTCAGAATCCGAGTCGGATCTGAAACTGCATCGACCGGGCGAACCCGCCGACCGAGGTGATCTTTCCGAACGTCGACGTCCCGAACGTCGTGACCGGCCCGTTGAACAGCGGGTCGTTGAACACGTTCAGGATGTCGACCCGGAAGCTGAGCGTCTTGCTGCCGGAGAAGCGCTGCTGCTTCTGGATCGCCAGGCTGGTTTCACGCTGACCGGGACCGCGCCAGTCAGGGTTGGTCCGCGGCACGTTGCCGAAGGTGAACGCCGGCGCTGCCGTGAACGCGGCCGGGTTGATCCAGCCGTTGATCGCGCGATCGACCTGGCTACCGGTGGTCATCACGTCGACGCCGTCCACCAGGTTCGGCCGCTGGTTGCTGCCGAGCAGGCCCGAGTTGTTGCTCGATTGCGAGATGTTCACCGGGAATCCGGTCTGGTAACGGCCGGTGGTCGTCACCTGCCAGCCGCCGAGCAGCGCTTCGCTGATACCGCCGTTGTTGACCCACTTCTTGCCTTCGCCGAATGGCAGCTGGAACGTCGCACTGAAGTTGACGCGATGCGCCACGTCGAGCAGCGACACGCCGTACTCGTCGATGTCGTAGTTGTTCATCGCCGAGCCCTGGCGGTTGGAGAAGCTGTTCGACTCACCCCACTGGTTGTCGTTGAGCCGGCTCCACGTGTAGTTGACATCCACCGAGTAGCCGTTGCTCATCCGCTTCTGCCACCGGGTGACCATGGCGTTGTAGCGCGCCTTTGCCTCGTTGACCCGGTGCATGAGGATGTTGCCGAACTGCGGATACGGGCGCAGCAACTGGCCGCGGGTGATCGTCGCTGACTTGCTCAGGTTGCCGAATTCGGCGATGCCGAAGAACGGATTCGGCACCGTCTGCTGCAGCGCCGTGCCGAGCGACTGATACTGCGGATCGATCTGGTTGATGTTGACTGTCGCGTCGCTCGTGCCGCCCATCGACAGGCGCTCCGACCGGCTGCCCTGATACCCGATGCTCGCCACCATGTTGCCCTGGCAGCTCGCGCTGAAAGTCCACCGAGTACTGCTGCACGTAACCAGGCTTCGAGTCCTGCGACACGAAGTCGATGTCGCCGCCGGCGCCGGTCAGCAGGCCGAGCGAATTGCCCTGCGGCGGCGTCGTCCCGGTCGGGAATGGATTGCTCAGCGTGTTGAACGGCGTGAGGCCGCCGTCGACGCTGGTCAGCATGGTCGTGGCCGCGGAGTAGCCGCGGGAGCCGATCGCCGCTTCGCCGGTGCCGGCTGCGACGGTCGGTACCCAGAAGAAGCCGTAGCCACCGCGAAGGACAGTCTTGTCGGTCATCGAATACGCGAATCCGCCGCGCGGCGCGAAGCCGTTGAGCGGCTGACCCTGGTGCGTGGGGTAGCCGTCGACTCCGGCATACATCAACCCACCCGTCAGCTGCATGCCCGGCACCTGGACCGGGAACTGGGCGGCACGATCGAAGCCGACGGTGAAGGCGTTGTCGCGAGCAGCGATCCCTGGTTCGTACTCGTAGCGGAGACCGAAGTTCAGCGTCAGCTTCGAGCTGGTGCGCCAGTCGTCCTGGACGTACCCCGAGTAGTAGTCGAGGTAATACAGGCCGGAGGTCGTCGTGTTGAACTCTCCCGTTGCCGGATAGCCGAGCAGGAGGCTGGCGAAGCGCATCACCGGCGACGGCGCTCGCGGTATTCGGGTTGGGGCCCTGCGTGTAGGCGGTGGTAAACGCGAACGACATCGTGTTCGGCGGAGCGGTTTCGGCCGAGATGCGACGGTAGTCGCCGCCCATCTTGAACGAGTGACTGCGCATGAACTTCGAGACGGTGACATTCGCGGTCTGACCGACGTGTGTGGTCGCACTCGCGCTGCCGTGTCCGAGTCCCTGATAGCCGCTCATGCTGACCGCCGGGAACGCGTTCTCGCTAAGGAGCGACGTCAGGTCTGTCGGGTATCCCAGCGTCGACGGGTCGAAGCTGGCGAAGTTGCCGCCGTTGTCGTTGAAGGTGTTGTAGCCGTATCGGACCGCAACGGTCGTCGTGTTGTTGGGAATGAAGATGTTATTGGCTGAAATGAAGTGGATGTTCCGATAGAGGATGCCGCCGCCCGGGTCCACCGGAATCGTGCCCAGCGGACCGAAGAACGCAGAGCTCGGCTCTTTCGTCTTCTGGTGTCCATACATCCCGGTGGTGGTCCATTTCGCGCTCCATCGTTGATCGACCTTGAACGTCTCCTGGTTCTGCGGACCATCGTCCAGCGTGGCCGACGCCGTATAGGAGCGGCCGGTCTGCGGCATCGGCACGCCGTTCAGATACTGGAGCGCGATCGGGCTGATGCGGTTGAGCGGAATCACGTTGCCCGGGAACGGATCGCGGATGAATCCGGTGCCGCTGGGATTCGCGCGAGTCGTCAGCGGGTCGTAGATGGTGATGCCTGATTGTGAGAAATCGCCCGTGCGTTCGAGCGCCGTCGGCACGGTCAGCACGTTGTTCCGCGTGCTCCGCTGTTTGTAGTCGTCAGTGCTGAACCAGAAGAACGTCTTGTCCTTCATTACCGGACCGCCGACCGATCCTGCCCACCCATAGTAGTACTGCGGCGGCTTCGGCGTTCCCGCGCGGTCGGCGAAGAACAGGTTGCCGGTCGACCAGCCCGGCTTGCTCACATACAGGCCGCTGCCGTGAAACTGATTCGAACCGGACCGCGCCGTCACGTTGAAGACGCCTCCCGCCGCCCGCCCCATCTCTGCGTCATACGTCTTGACCTGGACGCGCATGTCCTCGATCGCTTCCGTCGACGGTACCCAGGACGGGCGATTGACGAAGTCGGTGATCGACACTCCCTCGAGCAGGTACGCGTTGCCGCGGCGCGGTCCACCGCCCATCGAAATGGACGACGCCCCGGACTGGTCCTGGTAGCGGACGAACTGCGGATCGCCGGACTGGATGACACCCGGTGTGGAGATCGAGGAGTAGAACGTGTTGCGTCCGAAGATCGGCAGCGCCGAAATCTGCTCGGAACTCATGACGGTCGCCGCGTTGGCGTTGGATCGCTCGACGATCGGCACCTCCGCGGTGACGGTCACCTGCTCGGACAGCGTACCGACTTCCAGCGTGAAGTCCTGGACGATCTGCTGTTGCGTGGCGAGCTTGAGGCCCTTGCGTTCTTCGGTCTTGAAACCCGCCAGCGTCGCCCGGATGGTGTAGGTGCCGGGAAGCACGCTCGGGAACGCGTACTCGCCGACTTCGTTGGTCATGACCGTCCGCGCGGCGCTGGTCTCATCGTTGACGATGACGACTTCCGCGCCGGGGATCACGCCCTGCGCGTCGCGCACCAGGCCGCGGATCACGCCCTGGTAGGTCTGCGCATGGAGTGGTGCCGCAACGATCGCGAGTAGAAGAGTGGCAATGAACGCGGTGACGCCCGCGCGCGCACTTCTGCAGGTGCTCATATTCCTCCTGGACTGAACGGTTGTGGAACTGAGGGTGCGCAGACGAGGCGCGAGCCGGGACGCGAATCGACGGAGCAAGACATACGCCAGCCGCGCCGCGGACCGGCCGTAACGGCGCAAGTGATGAGAATTTCTTCGGGAAATCTCGAGAGTGCCAGCGCATGATGAATCGACGTCATCGATCGACGTTGCCGACGTTTGCGTGTGATCAGAAGCTGACGCCGACCGAAACGTCGCTATGGCAGAAACAACGGATTCTCTTCGTGCGCTTCGTGACCTTCGCGGTTCAGATTCAATCGGCAATGCGCATCGCGCTGAAGAACTGCATCGCCGCGACGATGTTGCGATCGCGCACGTCATCCGACGGATCGAGCGACCACGAGCCACGCTCCTGCAGGTTGCCGATGACAATCCCGTCGCTTCGCGGATTCATGCTGACATTCGTGGTCATTCCCTCGGCCTCGTCGAGCCGCGCGCTGACGCGATAACGCACTTCCGGCTGCGGGACGAGCAGCGACAACTGACCCTTCACCGGTACCAGTTCCGGATCGTTGAAGAGCGTGAGCGGACCCGAGTCCGGTGCAGTTGACGATCAGCCGATTCGGGAACCGAGCAGCAGGTCCTGCGGCGCATCGAACGTGCGAATGACGATGCGGCCGCCGGCTTTCCGGAAGTCGGCGACCAGTCTGTCGAGGTAGAGGCGTGGCTCGATGCTGAGGCTGGGCGTCCGGATGGCGTACATCGTCGGAAACGGATGCTCGCCGGGGCCGAGAATTTCTCGTTCACGTGAAGACCGCAGGATGTCCGACAGCAGACCACCGTCGTCGGGTCGGTCCGCCAGCGCATCCGGGGCTCGTCGGTGGCGGTGAACTGATCGATCCAGTACACCCCGTAGCCGCGTCCGACGAGCTGCTGCAGCTGCCGGTAGGAAATGTCTGTTGCCTTGCGGAATTGCTTGTCCCAGGCCGGTGTGCGCCTGCTCGGCGTCGACCAGTCCTGATGTCGGCGTGAAGGCGGCCAGCGACATGTTCGACGTCGTGTCTGGTGGAACCGTCTTGGCGTAGATCGTCACCGCGAACCCGCGGCGCTGGAGCTGACGCGCCGCGGTGAGGCCGGGCGAGCCGCAACCGAGGACGGCGGCGCGCCGCGTCTTGTGCTTCAGCGCCATGTCGGCGGCAATTGCCCCGGTTCCCCACGCGAGCGACATCCCGGCGCCACCGTGCCCGTAGTTGTGAATCACCGTCTTCTCGCCGAGGGGTTCCGCCTTCAGCACGAAGCCGGAGTCGCGATGCGGCCGCAGCCCCACCGTGGTACGCAGGATGCGATCGAAGCTGACGTGAACGGGAGCGAAATGAACGGGGTGGCGATTGCGCGAGCTATCGAACGTTCGCAGCGCAGACGATTCCATGGCGGCCGCACGCAAGCTGGCGCCACACAACGCGAGGGCGCTGGTCGTCAGGAACGTGCGACGGCGCATGAGGAGCGCGCGAGCAAAGGACGCTCCATCGGCCGGCGGTGCGGAAGGGGCGAATTCGTTTGGAAAACTGCAAGGACCGCCTCGCGAAGCGCGGCACGGCGAACGACAGGCTCGTCGTGCACGCCGGGAACAGCGCGCAAAAACGTCGATAATGAATCGAGCAATGAAGATTTCCGCGTATGCCGCAGCGCTGATGCTCGGTGCGACGTCCGCGCTGGCGCAGACATCCACGTCGGTCCCGCCGGCTTCGGTGACCAAACCGTCGTCAGAGCAGGAGGTCGTCTACGAGGGCGAGCTCGAGACCTACCTCGCCGTTGGCGGCGAGACGACCGGTTGGCGTCTGCGGCGGCGGACACCGGAAGGCCGCCGCGAGTTCATCGAGGTGTTGCTGACAGCGGAAATTGCCCAGGGCGTCCGCGCGAACTCGCGCGTGCAGGTGCGCGGGACGATGAAGAGGCGCCACTACACGGAGCGCGGCGACGTCGACGTGCTGGTCGCGAAGAGCGTCGTGGAAGTGGCGAGGACGAGATAAATCGTTCGAACCGTTCGAACGATTCGAACGATTCGAACGTGTCGAACGTTTTGTTACGCCGTCGCCTTCAATGGCCCCTCCTGGACCACCTGTGCGAGCGCGGCGTTGAACTTCTGCATCTCCTCGTAGGTGCCGACAGTCACGCGGACCTGGTTTTCCCATTCCGGCCAGCGATGCCCGGCCAGCATGATCTTCCTGGCTGCCATCGCCTTGTTCACCTGCGGACCGGTCATTCCCTTTACCGACAGCATGAAGAAGTTCGCTTCCGACGGAATCGCCGTGGCGCCGAGTTTGGCGATCTGCTCGAAGGCGAGATCACGATTCCGCTTGTTGATCGCCATCCGCTCCGTCAGCAGTTTCGCCTCCGCCTTCAGGCTTGCCGCCGCGCACGCCATCGTCGGAATCGACAGGTTGGCGGTGCGCCCGATCTTGGCGAGCTTGGCCAGCAGGTCGGGACGGCCGTACGCCGCGCCGGCCCGCATGCCCGCCATGCCATACAGCTTCGAGAACGTGCGCAGGACGACGACGTCCTTGTCCTCGCGCACGAGATCGGTCGACATGTTGTCGCGGCCGGAGAAGTGGATGTACGCCTCGTCGATGACGACGATCGCGTCCTTAGGCTTGTGCGCCAGGAGGTACTCGATATCCTTGCGCGGCGTCAGCGTGCCGGTCGGGTTGTTCGGGTTGCACACGTAATAGGCGCCGCCGTTCGGAGCCAGCTTGATCATCGCTTCGACATCGTGCGAGTAGTCCTTCCGCAGCGGCACGTGGACGACTTTGTTGCCGATGTCCTTGCTGGCGCCACTTCCGTATCCCGGCGACGCCATGACCCAGGCACGCGTTGGCGACGAGAACGCCGGAACCAGGTTGGCGAGCGGTGTTCCCGAGCCGGGATAGGAGAGGACGTACTCCGGCTTGACGCCTTCCGTCTTCGCCAGCAGGTCCATCAGTTCGGTGTTGTCGCCGACCGGCGTGTAGCGCCATGCGAGCGGGGCGACCTTCGCGAGCGCTTCGAGGCCTTCCTTCGAGGGCCCCATCGGGTTCTCGTTCGACGTGATCCGCACCACGTCGGGATCGGTAACTGGCGCGCGTCCGCCCCGCGCCGGCGCCGCATCGTCCTGTGCGAACGCGAATTCGTGGAAGAAGGGGATCACCGCCGCAGCGCCCAGGGCGATGCGGGCGACCTGTCGGCGGGAGTAGCCCCGCTCGAGCAGATCCCTCTGAACGTTCTTGCTCAGTGCCATGGAGGTCCTTTCATGTCGTTCGAATCGTTCGAATCGTTCGAATCGTTCCCGTTCGAATCGTCGTGGCGTTTGGATCGCTCTCGGACAGGGAGACAAACGTGTCGCGCATAGACACGCCTATCAATCGACGTTGGCAATCATCGAGCCACCGCGGCACGAGTGGTGTTACGCCAGGAGCGCGGAGGGGAAAGAGCAGGAAATGCACGAGAATTCGCGGCGTGATGATCGCGCCCGTGACATGCGGCGCCTGAACGTGCGGCCTACATTCGTGATCGACGCGCCGGGAAACAGCGCCACAAACGCAATGAGCGCAGCACGCGACAACTCCCAACGTCCAACGTCTGACGCGTCTCCAACTCCCAAAGACGTCCGATTACCCTTAGCGCCTTGGGAATTGGACGAGCGAAGCCGTTGGGAGTTGAAGCTCTACCTCAGCCCGAGCCGTTTCTTCAACTCGGGCCATTCCTGCTTCCGCCGCAGGAACTCGTCGACGTCGGCGCACAGCAGGAACGGATTGGTCGCCTTCTCGAGTGCGATGGTCGAGGAAGGCCGCGCACCGTAATCGTGCCCTGGCCACACGGTCGCATCGTCCGGAACGGACGAGAGCAGGCGGTGGAGACTGTCCCATTCGGTGCGCGCGTCGGCGTCGTTGGCCGTGCCGCCGACCTTGCCGACGAAGAGCAGATCACCGGTGAGCAGCAATCGGTAGTCCGGCTGGTAGAGCGCGAGGTGATCGGGAGAGTGCCCGGGCACCTGCCAGCCGCGCAGGGTGAGCGAACCAATGGCGAGGTCCTGGCCGTCGGCAATCGCGATGTCGGGCGCAGCGGGGCATGCTGGATGGGCGGCGACCCTGGCGCCGGTCAGTTCGACGACCCTGTCGTTGCCGTTGATGTGATCGGGATGCCCGTGCGTGTTCACGATCAGCGCGACGGTGAGCCCCTGTTCGCGCGCACGCTCGACGAATGCGTCCGGCGAGTACGAGGGATCGATGAGCGCGCATTGACGCGCCTTGCGGTCGCCGAGGATGTAACCGAAATTCCGGTCGCCGCCTGAGCGGATCTGCTCGAAGACGAGTTGCATTTGAGGTAACTCCCAACTCCCAACGTCTCTCGCTTCGCCCAACTCCCAAAGGCAAAACTCCCAACCGGCTCCGCGGACCAGAACCGATTGGGAGTTGGACAGGCGAAAGACGTTGGGAGTTGGGAGTTGACGATCTACTTCGATCCCTCTTCCTTCTCCTTCAACCGTTCGGCCCTGAGCATTCCCCGCATGCCTTCGTTGCCCTCGTGACACGCGTACTCGAACAGTTCCGCTTTGGGATCCTTGGTCAACTGCATCCCGTAGGTCCACGGCTTGGTCCAGGTGTGCGGATCGTCGAGTGTGATCGACCAATCGATGGTGTTCGGACCGGTTGGCTTGAACCGTTCGGTCGTCTTCAGATGGTCTGACGCACCATTGGTGGCCGACTTTTCCAGGTAATTGGTCGTCTCGACCACTAGCGTGTCGCCTTCGAAGTGGCCGCGCGCGTCACCCATGTAGGAATGCATCGCGTCCGGCACGTGCGGGCGGTTGTCCAGCGGGATCACGCGCGTCTCATGGACCATTTCGTAGCGGATGGCCACGAAGCCGGGGGCCTGCGTGATGTCGTAGGAATTCCCGTAGATCGCCGGCATCATCGATCCGGGCACTCCGCGGGTGATGCACCGGACGTAGAGCGTGAAATCTTCCGGCCCGTCGAACGGACCGCGGTAATAGCCGTCACCCCCGCGCCGTGCCGCCCGCACCTTTGCCGCGCGGTCCTTGGCTTCCTGCGTCAACGGCGGGATCTGGTAATCGGGAGCGATCCGAGATCATCCACGGGCGGCTGTTCTTCGGGTTGTAGTTCTCGTACCAGTGCGGCGGACCCGCCCCAGTGTTGTTATCCGTCGTGGCGCCGATGATCTCGGCGGTCTCCTCGATGCGCGAGGCGTGCTGCTTCAACAGCCGGTCCATCTCTTCTTTCGTGATCTGGTCAGGGCGCTTGCCGGCGAATTCAGCAGGGCGGGCCATCGGAATGCCGCTCTCGTCGCTGTTGGTGTAGATGCCCTGCAGGTCCGGATCGCCCCACGGTGTTCGGGGCGCCGTGTACGACTTACCAGACTGCGCGCTGATCGTCGTCGCAAACACCGCCACACCGGCCGCGATTGAACAGGCGGTCACCACCCGCGACGCTGCCATCCGCCGGACGAGCGATCCCATCGAAGTGCCGGCCATCATCGAACTTCCTCCTCCATGAACGACCCCAACGACTCGAACGATTCGAACGCCTTACGACCGAACCCCCTCCTCGATGAGGATTTCCTCGGTCACTTCCTCGGCGAGTGCGGCCTCGCCGGTCAGTCGTCCCTGCTTCCAGTCGCCGCGCACAAACAGGACGACGGCCAGCAGCGTGCTGATGACCATCGACGTCGGAAAAGCCCACCACATCGCGTTGAGCCCGCCCGCGGTGTGCTTGCCCAGAATATACGCCAGCGGAAACTGCAGCACCCACTGTGACACCAGCGCCAGCACCATCGTTGTCACCGTCTTGCCGGCGGCCCGGAACACGCCGATGAGCGACAGTTGCAGGCCCAGGAAGCCGAACGACAGCGAGAAAATCCGCAGGAATCGCGCTCCTGTTTCCACGACCGCGGCGTCCGTCGGGACGAAAAAGGCGACGATGGCGTGGGCACCCAGGAAGATGGACGCGCCGATGAGGCTGAGCCCGACGAACGAAATCGTCGAGCTCAGGTGTGAGATGCGCGCGGCTCGCTCGATCTTCCCGGCCCCGATGTGCTGGCCGACCAGGGCCGACGTGGCCATCGAGAGACCCATCGCCGGAATCAGCACGAACATGAAGATGTTCGTCACCACACCGTAGGCCGCGATTGCGACGGTGCCGAATGTCGCCACCAGGAACGTCATCACGGTCATCCCGAGGCCCCGGGCCGACTGCTCGATGGTCGCCGGAAATCCAAGCACGAATGCCTTCTTGACGAATTCCCAGTCCGGGGTGAAGTCGCTCCAGGTGAGATGAATGCCGTATCTGCCGTTCAGGAGGGCGGCCAGGCCGATGACGGCGGCGAGCGTCTGTGTCCCCAGCGTCGCGTACGCGGCGCCCGCCACGCCCTGCGGCGGTATCGGACCCCACCCGAAGATGAACAGTGGATCGAGCACAAAGTTGAGGACGACGGTGCCGGCGACAATGTACAGCGGCAGCGTGACCTGGCCCACCCCCCTGAGCACAGCCTGAAACATCGCGAAGCCGAAAACGGTGACCAGCCCGATGAACGAGACGCGCATGAACTGCACGGCGCCGGTGAAGACGGCCGGTTCGACTCCCATCAGCCGGAGCAGACCGGGGGCAATCGCATAGCCGACCGCGCCGAGCACGCCCGACGCGATCGCAACCATCAGCAGGGTCTGAGCGGCGACGTGATTGACCATCTGCTGATTACCGGCACCCATGTACTGGGCGACCAGTGTCGACCCGGCAATGCCGAACCCCATCCCGACAGCGATCATCACGAAGATCACGGGAAAGCTGACCGAGACCGCTGCCACGGCGTCGCCTCCCAACCGGCCGACCCAGAACGCGTCGGTGAGCTGGTAGGCGCTCGCCAATATGTTGGCGAGGACGATGGGCACCGCCATCTTCAGCAGCGAGGGAACGATCGGGCCGTCGAGCAGGGAGGGAAAACGGGCTGGGGCAGCTGGCACGTGGGCAGGTCTGGTTGGTGGTAGGTGGTTGGTAGCTCTCACAGCCGGTGGCGGTAGCGGTAGCCGGTGGCCGTTAGCCGGTGGCCGGGTAGCCGAAGACCCGCAGCGCGTAGCCCGGAGCCCGCGGCCAGCATATCAGAGGCGCATGGATGTGATGCGCGCCCTCACCTTGTAAACCTCTGAAGGGAAACCTTTTACACCCTTAACAAACGCTTTGCGACAGGTTAATGACTGGTTCATGCCGCAGCCGGGATACTGCCAACCATGCTTAAACGTTCTGCCGGTGTTTCCCTGTTCAGCTTCATAGCGCTGTTCATCGCGGCGCCCGTCTTCGCGCAGAGTGCCAGCCTGGCGCAGCTGCATGTTGTGGTGGTCGATCAGACGGGGGCCGGAATCCCGGCCGCGACCATCACGCTAACTCCCGCTGGCGGCGGGACACCGGTAACCGGAACCTCCGACGAACGCGGCGTGGCTGACCTGGTCAATACCCCGATCGGGACGGCAACGCTGCATGTCGAGTTCCCCGGGTTCCTGCCCACGGAGCAGCAGGTCACGTTGAAGCGCGGGGCAAATGCTCAGAACGTCACGCTGGCGATCGAAGGCTTCCAGGAACAGGTCGTGGTCAGCGATACGACGGCGACCAACGACGAGCGCGGCCACTCCATGAGCACGACGCTGGAGCAGGCGGAAATCGACGGCCTCCCCGAAGACCCGGACGAACTGCAGGACTACCTGACGCAACTGGCGGGTGGTGCGGGCGCGACGTTCCAGGTGAACGGTTTCCGCGGCGGCCGCCTGCCGTCCCGTGACGAGATCCAGCAGATCCGGTTCCGGACGAATTCGTTCTCCGCCGACAACCATGACCCGGGCCGGACGCAGATCGAGATCATCACCAGGCCTGGTGCAAAGAGCTGGAGCGGCAACGCCAGCACGCAACTCCGCAGCGACGCGATGAATGCGCGCAATGCGTTCGCGACCACCGACACGCCGGAGCAGAACCGGCAGTTCAACTTCGGCCTCCGCGGCCCGCTCGGCGGCAGCAAGACGTCGATCCGTTTCAACGTCGACGGCCGTCGCGACACGCAGGGCGACACCATCGTGGCGCTTGACCAGTTCGGCAACCAGCTGGGTGACTATGTGCGCCGGCCCGCGGATTCAACCAACGTGACCGTCGGCGTCGAGCACGCGTTGTCGAACACCGATACGCTGCGCCTCGAGTTCCGTGGCGGCACCTCGTCGAGCCGGAACAACGGCGTTGGCGGCTTCAACCTGGCCGATCGCGCCACCAATCGCGACGGCAACAACCAGCAGTTCCGTGCCCAGTTGCAGAGCGTCATCGGCAAGAACGCGCTGAACGACATCCACCTGCAGTACAACGGGCAGCAGAACCAGGTGACCTCCGTGTCGCAGGCGCCGGCGATCGTCGTGCAGGACGCGTTCAGCAGCGGCGGCGCCGGCGCAAACAGCCAGAACAGCGCGCACACGATCGATTTCTCCGACGACTTCGACTTCAGCATCGGCCGGAAGCACCAGATGCGGGTGGGTGGTCTGCTCGAGGCGGGCCGCTACAACTACTTCGATCAGAGCAACGCGAACGGCACCTTCACCTTCAGCAGTCTCGAGAGCTACGCCGCGGGGACGCCGGCCACTTATCGCCTTCGCCAGGGTGAAGTGAACACCGACTTCGGCGTGTACCAGATGGGCCTCTATTGGCAGGACGACATCCGTGTCAACAGCCGGTTTTCGTTCAGCGTCGGCGTTCGCAACGAGATGCAGAACCTGATCTCGGACAAGCTGAATCTGATGCCGCGCACCGGGTTCACCTGGACGCCGAAGGGGAACAAGACGAGTATCCGCGGCGGCTACGGCATGTTCTTCGACTGGTACGACGCGAGCCTCTATGACCAGACGCTGCGTGTCAACGGCATTGCGCAGCGGGATCTGCTGATTCTGAACCCGGGATATCCCGATCCCTACTCGGGCCAGATGCTCGATGTGCAGCCTGGCGGCCGCATTCAGGCGTCATCCGACCTGAAGATGCCCTACGTTCATCAGGCGTCGATCGGCATCGAACGGCAGATCACCCCGAACCTCACGGCGCAGGTGAACTACCAGGCGCTGCGTGGCCGCAACCAGCTGCGCGCCATCAACATCAACGCTCCCGACGCGTTCGGCATCCGTCCGGATTCGACCGTCGGGAACGTCACCCAGTTCGAGTCGACCGGTCGGTCCACCAGCGATCGCGTCACCTTCAACGCCAGCTATCGCATCCCCAGCCGGCAGATCTTCCTGCAGGGCAATTACACGCTTGGCTCCGTGAAGAACTACGCGGACAGCGCCACGACGCTGCCGGCCGACAACCTCAATGCGGATGCGGAGTGGGGCCCGTCGCGTCAGGACATCCGCCACCGGGTGCAGGCGCTGGTCAACGTGCCGATCGTCTTTGGCATCCGCACGACGATGAACGTCAACGCGCAGTCGGGCGTGCCTTACACCATCACCACCGGGTTCGACGACAACCGCGACGGGGTGCTGAACGATCGGCCGATCGGGGTGGGACGCAACACGGCGCGCGGTGCGGCAACGTGGAACATGAACCTGCGGCTGTCGAAGGTGATCGGCCTGGGCGGCGCGACGGCGGCCGGGCCGGCCGGTGGCAGCGGTCCTCGCGGTGGCGGACGTCCAGGCGTGTCGGAGCAGCGTGGGCCCGGCGCCGGCGGGGGTAACGGCGGCGGCGCGCTCGGCTCCCGCTATTCGCTCGAGCTGTTCGTCTCTGCCGACAACCTGATGAACACCGTCAATTACACGACGTACAGCGGCAACATGCTGTCGAAGTTCTTCATGGAGCCGACCGCCGCCCAGGCCGCGCGCCGTATCCAGGTGGGGATGGGTTTCCGCTTCTAGTCCGTTTACGGAGGTTGCGGAGAAGACGGGCGGAGGGGTCGGAGGAAACGGTTTTCACAAACGGAGAAACGGTGGAACGGCGACGAACGGGGATTCATACAAATCCTTTCTTCATACCGTTCGTCCCCGTTTCCCCGTTCCCCCGTCTGTGAAAACCGTTTCCTCCGTATTCTCCGTTCAGGCGTTTCGCCACCACCGACGCCACATCCCGCCCTTCGAACTCGCCCTCTCTCCAGTCCAGGATTTCAAGCGGTTCGACGAGACTCCGCAATTCTCCCTCCCGCAACAGAAAATCCGGATTCGTCGGCTTACCGCGGGCGGCCTGCTTGCGCGTAAACGTTTCGTAGATCAGCAGACCGCCGGGCCGAAGTGCGGCGAGAAGCGAGGGAAAGAGCGGCCTGTGCAGGTAGTGAACGACGACGATGGTGTTGAACAGACCAGTTCCAAGCGACCGCGAGCCTGATTCGAGATCGCGAACTGCGGCAATGATCGGCAGGCGGCGGACCGACGCGTCCCGCTGCAGCTGTTCGACCGCCTCGACATCGCGGTCGAGCGCGACGACTGAACACCCCGCGGAGGCCAGCCACAATGCATGGCGTCCACGTCCGCAGGCGGCGTCGAGCGCCAGGCCGTGCGGTGGCAGCAGGTGCGCATGGCCGGTAACCCATGCGGCGGGCGTCATGCGCGGTATTATCTGCGGTCAGGAAGGGCCCGGTCTGCGCCGCCGCTGTGTTGCGGGGCGGAGGCGAGGGGCACACGGAGGAGCGACAACATGACCAACGACGACATGACGCGACGCAGCTTCGTGGGGATCGCGGCCGCCGGGCTCGCCGCGGGCACCGTCACGACGAACGCCCAGCAGCAGGTGGTCGAGAAGAACGTCGACATCAAGACGCCCGACGGCACCTGTGACGCGGCATTCATTCATCCTGCGACCGGCGCACACGCCGCCGTGATCATCTGGCCGGATGCGTTCGGCCTCCGTCAGTCGATGCGCGACATGGGCAAACGGCTTGCGGCGGAGAACGGCTACTCGGTACTCGTCGTGAACCCCTATTATCGCGTGGCGAAAGGTACCGTCTATCCAAACGCCGCGACAGTGGACTTCAATGCGGAACGCGACAAGCTGACGCCGTTGATGGGATCGATCAACGCGGCCGGTACGGTGGAGAAGGACGCGCCGGCCTTCGTGGCCTGGCTGGACAGCCAGCCGCAGGTGGACAAGACGAAGAAGATCGGCACCCAGGGCTACTGCATGGGGGGCGCGCTCGTCGTCAGAACCGCTGCCGCCGTCCCGGACCGGATCGGAGCCGGCGGGTCGTTCCATGGTGGTGGACTCGTCACCCAGCAGCCGACGAGCCCGCACCTGCTGGCGCCGAAGATCAAGGCGCGCATGTACTTCGGCATCGCCGCCAATGACGACATGTCGCAGCCGGACGCCAAGACGAAGATCAAGGAATCGTTCGAGGCGGCGAAAGTGCCAGTGGAAGTCGAGGTCTACCCGATGGCCCAGCACGGGTGGTGCGTGCCCGATATGCCAAACAATCTGTACGCAAAGGCGGACGCCGAGCGCGCCTGGTCGAAGCTGGTGGCGCTCTACAAAGCAGCCCTGAGCTGACCCTCGGGGGCCCGGCGCAGTCATTCTCTGACGGCTGATGGTCGAGTCGATGCGGGTGGCGAGGGCACAGGCGAACCAGGTTTTGATTACGTCGCCTGTCGAATCGGTGAGAGAATCGGTGTCGCGCTTCCCACACTGTGGTCCGCGCCCAAGTGGCACAGGTCGGGACTCCACCGTGTTCTGACGGCTAAGGTGTAGAGTCGCGTATGTGATGATCGTTAGTGCTGCGGTTTGTGCGGAACATCAGTGGGGCAGAGCGATGACGTCATGAGTTTTCCGCTGACGATCCCTCGCCGTGCCGTGGGTATGCGACCCGTCCCGCGCAGGCAGCACACCGATCCGACGACCTGACCAACGCGCGCCGACGCTGACATGCCATTCGCCGTCCGCCAACAGACTGGCTACCACCAGACGCGGATTACCGTAGCCTTTTCCTCAACGTTGCCGCTGACGCCGACAGGCACGCCGGCGCCAGCGACACAGGTCGGTGGCAGATCGTCACACGACCGTTCGACGGCCGTTGAGGAACCCGATCAGGAACAGCACGAGCGCGATGACCAGCAATGCGTGAACGGCTGCGCCAATCGTGTAGACGCCCACAAGTCCGAGCAACCACGCGACCAGCAGAATAATCGCCAGGATGAACAGCATCTCGACCTCCCTGTCCCAATCAACAGCAGAGAGCGTGCCGGATTCCGAGAACGGCCCAGCTCAGAACCTCAGGCATCGCGCATGGGACGGACGGTGACAGGATTGTGGCGCTTCCGTGCCGCCGCACTACTCGCGTTGATGTCGGTGGCGCTCACGCCTTCAGTGGCTGCGGCGCAATCGTCACTGGGCAGCGTCACGGAGGATTCCCGCCGCATCGGCGGACTGCTTGGCGATTCCTTCAAACTGCTGCTGATCGAGCACGGCAGCCGGATCGCCTTCCAGGAAAAGACCCGCCGCGAGCTCGGCGGGCCGTTCTGGAGCGACTACAAACGCTCCGTGCGGATGCCACCGCAATGGGATGACACCGACGCGTGGTGGGTCAATTACATCGGTCATCCCATCCACGGCGCGGCGGCCGGCTACATCTGGCTCGATCACGAGCGGGGTGCGCCGCAAGACATCAGTCTGAGCAAGACCTACTGGGCGTCCCGGGGTCGTGCCACCGTCTGGAGTGCCGTGTACAGCCTTCAGTTCGAGATTGGACCGCTGAGCGAGGCGTCGATCGGCAACGTCGGAATGAATCCGCAAACCACAGGATGGGTCGATCATGTCGTGACCCCGGCGGGTGCGTTCGGGTGGATCGTTGCCGAGGATGCGCTCGATCGCTACTTCGTGCAGTGGTTCGAAGCCCGCACGCAGAACACGGTTGCCCGCGCCACGATGCGCGTGCTCTGCAATCCCGGACGCGGCATCTCGAACGCCGCCAGCGGTCGCTCGCCCTGGTTCCGTGACGGCCGACCGCTCAACTGGCGCTAGCGCCATCAACTCCCAACTCCCAACTCCCAAAGCCCAAGCCCGCAGCTCAACGCCCAAGTTCAAGGCTCAAGAGTCGTTGGGAGTTGGCAGGTTGGGAGTTGGGAGTTATCCAATTGCCCGCTCTATAATCCTGTTCCCCGGAGATTGGAGACCGCAGTGACTCGTACTCGAACGTTCGCGGCCCTGCTCATGGTGCTGGCGATCGGTATCGCTCCGGCATGGGCACAGAAGAAGACGACGACCACCCCCACCAAGACGGCCACCACCGCAGCTGCCAAGGCTCCGGCCAAGGCGACCGCCAGCCCTCTGCTCGATATCAACTCCGCGACTAAGGAGCAGCTCGAAACGCTTCCCGGGATCGGCGACGCGTACGCGCAGAAAATCATCGCCGGACGGCCGTACACCCGGAAGGATCAGCTCGTCGCCAAGAACGTCGTTCCGCAGGCGACCTACGACAAGATCAAGGACTCGATCATCGCGGCACAGAAGAAATGAAGGGAAATGACGAATTGACGAATTGACGAATCGGCGAAATGACGGATTCACGAATTCGTGAATTCACGAATCCGCCATTCGTCAATCCGTCAATTCGTCAATTCGTCAATTCGTCAATCTGATTGTTCCTTCGCCTGCGCCAGCTCGCGCTTCAACCAGGCGCGGGCGTGGGCCCAGTCGCCTTCCACTGTCCGGACGGAGACGTCCAGGTGCTCGGCGATTTCCGGGTTCGACATCCCTGCAAAGAATCGCAGCGTGACCACCTGGGCGGCGCGCGGATCGATCGCTTCGAGCCGCGTCAGTGCGGCTTCAACGGTCAGCAGATCTTCGACTGGCGCGCCGCCGCTTGCCGCGGCGTTGAGGACGTCGTCGAGCGCCAATGGACTGGCTCCGCCTCCGCGCTTGTCCCGCTTCTGGTGCCGCCCGTGATCCACGAGCAGGCGTCGCATGGCCTGCGCACCGACGGCGAGCACGTGCGTGCGCCCCTGCCAGTTCGGGTCCCGTTGATTCTGTAACCGCATCCACGCTTCGTGGACGAGTGCGGTCGGCTGCAGCGTGTGGTTCCGGCGCTCTCGCCGCAGGTAGCGGGCGGCCACGCGTCGCAGCTCGCCGTACATCGTCTGGTGCAGCTCGTTGCCCGGGTCAGGAGGGGTCATCGGTTAGCGGCTGGCGTTGACCGGATCCGGTCGGGATGGGCCGAGGCGCGCATAGTCGATGCGCGCCTGCTTGAGGACGGCAAGCTCGGGATCAGCATCTTTCCACAGCTTCAGGAACGCCTCGTACCAATGCCGCGCCTGTTCCGCGTCACCGCTCAGCATCGCCGCCTGAGCGAGTCCGAGATGCGCAAGCGGGTACAGCGCCGACGCCGGAACTTCACCGCGATGATCGACGATGGCGCGGAAGGCAGCGGTCGCGGCGGGGCCGTCGCGAAGCTGCAGCTGCGCGCGTCCTCGCAGGTAGGGCGGCCAGAATTCGCTGGACGGCGCCCGGTCGTACGGGGCAATCGTGTCGAGCACCTCCAGCGCGTGCGCCGCCTGGCCGCGTTCGAGGGCGCTCATCGCGGCGGTAATCGGAAGCGCCATGTGCTTGATCAGCGTCGCGTCAGGAAACCGTCGCGCCAGCTCCGCGGTGAGTGCCGCCGCCTGCTGTTCCGCGCCGCACAACGCCAGTGCGCGGCTGGCGTGCTCCAGCGTGGCGTTGTCGCGACTGAGTTCCAGCCCGGAGGTCACTTCAGTCCGGGCGGCGCTACACTCGCCGACGATGGCGTGATTTTCCGCGTCCTCGGCGGTGAGCTGCGCTGCCACTTCGGTGAATCGTCCCTGGAGCGCCAGCCGCACACCCACCCGGAACTGCTCGTGGGCGTCTGCTGCCTGTCCGCCAAACGCGGACGCGTGCGCCTGCCACCCGAACGCCGAATTGGTCTCGCGCGGCCCGACCGACTGCGACAGCTCTCGTTCCATCGTTGCCGCATCTCCCTGCACGAACGCGAGCAGGTATGACAGCCGGCGCGCGCCGATGAAGTCCAACTTGCGCTCGGCCGCCTGTCTGAGAATGCCACGCGCGTCGTCGTAGCGGTTGAGCGCCAGGAATGCGGCGGCGAGGTTGCCGTATGGCGGCGTGAATTTCGAGTCCAGCCGGATCGCTTCACGGAACGCGGCGACCGATTCCTCGAAACGTCCGAGCCGGATGTAGGCGACGCCGAGGCTGTTGAAGGCGCTCGATTCGCGCGGGTAGGTGGCCGTCCACGATTTCGCCAGGTCGAGCGCCTTGTCCCACGCCTGCGCGGCGTCGCGGTAGTACCGCCAGGAGATGAAGAAGCGCTCGCGTTCGCTGACGCGGTCCCGTAGCTGGAAGGCGCGGGTCGCCTGCGCCGGCGCGAGTGCGGACTGGTAGGTGTTCGCATACACGCTGGATAGGAACGCGTAGGCCATCGCGAAGTCCGGATCGAGCTCGATTGCCCGTTCCAGGTGCGGAATGGCTTCGAGGCGCGGGACCTCGGAGCCTTCGGACAACGCCAGCGAATAGGCATGAAGCGCGTCGAGCGACGCGGTTGTGGCCTTCGCCAGCGGCACGTCGAAGCGCTGCACGGATGCCAGCGATTCGCCGAGCTTCTGGCGGATGCGCGTCGTCGCTTCGCCGAGCGATGTCAGCACCTCCTCCTTGCCGGCGGCCTCGACCTGTTCCCGCGCCATCACATCGCCGGTCTCGGCGTTCACCGCTTCGAGCGTGATGACGTAATTGCGCCCCAGGCTGGCGACCGAGCCGGCAATCAGCGCCTTCAGCTGCTCGCGACGGGCGATGTCGCGGGCAAGGGTCCGGGTGACGCGCGTGTCAGGTGCACGCTGCATCAGCCGCAGCGTGTCACGCGCCCGATCGTCCGGAAAGACCTTCAAGAACGGTGACTGCTCGAGGGCAACCGCAAGGGCGACTTTCAGCGTGCCCTCGAAAATCGGGTCGCCAGTCGTGTTATCGAAATCGGCGAGCACGATCGTGTCCTGCTCGGTAAGGCCGGATCCGCGACCGGAGATGACATACGACACGATGACGGCGATCACGCCGGCGATGACGACGGCTGCGGCTCCGACCAGCCAGGCGCGAGTGCTGATGCGCCGCGACGCGGGGAACGGTGCCTGCGTTCCGATACCGCGGGCTGTTCCGGGAAGCCGCGCCGCCATGTCGAGCGCCGATTCAGGGCGGCTCATCGGATCGGCAGCGATCGCCTGCATGATCAGCCGTTCGAGCTGCGGATCGACGTTCGGTACCAGCGACGACGGCAGTGGCGGCGGCGTCGAGCTGCCCGGTGGATAGGGGTGTTTCCCGACCAGCAGTTCGTAGAGCACCAGTCCGAGTGCGTAGACGTCCGTGCGCTCCGAGAGCTGGGTCCCCTCCACCAGCTGCTCCGGTGCCATGTAGCCAGGAGTACCCGTCAGCCGGTGGGAACCCGCGCTGTTGCGCAGAATCGCGATTCCGAAATCGCTGATCCGAATCACGCCCTGGTCGTCGATCAGGACGTTCGCCGGTTTCAGGTCGCGATGGAGGACACCTTGATCGTGCGCGGCCGCGAGACCGGCACACAGCTGTCGCGCAATGTCGATGACCTTCGCGGACGGCAGGCGGCCGACCCGGCGGAGGAGTGCGGCCAGGTCCTCGCCCTCGATCAACTCCATGGAATAGAAGGCGACGCCGTTGTCCGCCTCACCCACGTCAAAGACTCGGCAGACGGCGGGATGTGTGATCTGACGGGCGAGCCGGACTTCGTTGAGGATGCGCTGCCTGGCGTGCTCGCTGCGGGCATCGATCAGCTTGAGCGCGACCGGCGTCTGCAGGACCAGGTCCTCCGCGCGCCACACGTCGCCCATGCCGCCGCGGCCGATCCGCGAAATCATCCGGTAACGGCGGGCGAAGACCTCGCCCGGTGCTATAGCGAGCTCGCCGGCCGTCCGCGTCGGCGTCGGCATCTGCGGCTCGCTGCCATCCGTTGTCGCCGCGTCGTCCTGGTCGGCTTCCTCGTGAAAGGCCAGAAGCGATTCGATCTCGGCACGCAGCGACGCGTCCTCGCCGCACGCCGCGTCGATGAACGCGACACGGTCGGCAGGAGCGTGCTCGAGTGCGGCGAGGAACAGATCCTTCGCCCGTTGGTGCAACGACATGGCTGGCTGGTTTGCCAGCAGTGTACTACCTCAGGGAGGCTGACTCGCGGCGGGCGGCCTGCATCGTGCCGAACTCCGAATCGGCGTCCCGCCAGAGCGCCAGCACGTCCTCATAACCGCGGCGCGCCGCGTCGCGATCGCCGGCCCGAGCGGCTGCGCGGGCGCGTTCGAGCGTCGCCAGCGCGTAGAGCATCGAGGTCGGCGCTTCGCCGCGATGCGCGATGATCCGCTCGAACTCGGCTCCGGCTTTCGGGACGTCCTTCAGGCGAAGGTAGGCCAGTCCGCGGACGTAACTTGGCCAGAACTCCGCAGACGGGGCACTGTCGTAGGGACGCACCGTCTCCAGCAGTTCCACCGCCCGGGCCGGCTGGGTTTCGGTCAGCAGGAGGGCGTTGACGAGCGGCCGCTGAATCTGACGAGTGAGCGTCGCGTCGCCGTACCGCCGCCCGAGTTCCGCGTCCAGGCTCCGCGCCTCGACGGCCGCGCCGCAGACGGCGAGCGTTCGCGCGCTGCGCTCGAGGGTGAAGTTGTCGCGGCTCAGATTGACGGCGGCGGTGATCTCACGGCGCGCCGTTGCGCAGTCGCCCGCCAGCGCGTGGGTCTCCGCGTCCTCCGCGCTCCACTGGGCCGCCTGTTCGATGCGGCCGGCGGCATTGGCCTGCTCGATGGCGCGTTGGAACAGCGCGTGCGCTGCCTGAATCCGTCCGCCGAACGCGTTCGTGTGCGCTTCCCAGTTGAACGACGGCGCAACCGCGTCCGGAGTATTCCTCGCCCCGGTGAGCGCCGCCGCCATACCAGCGCTGTCTTCCCGAATAACGGCCATCACGTAGTCGGCGCGATACAGGCTTGCGGCAGCGATGCCCTGTGCCCGCGTCTCACGGATGGCTGACTGCGCCTCGTCATAGCGGCCGAGCGCAACGAGAGAACCCACGAGGTTGCCGTGTGGCGGCAGGAACCGCGTGTCGATCTGCACGGCCGTGCGGAACGCGTTCACTGCCGGCTCGTGCCGGCCGAAGGCCGCCGAGGCGATCCCAAGACTGTTGAAGGCGAACGCTTCGCGTGGATACGTGCGCGTCCAGACGGTGGCGAGCGCCAGCGCATCGTCCCACGCCTGGGCCGAGTCGATGTAGTAGCGCCAGGAGATGAAGAAGCGTTCGCGTTCGCTGACCCGGTCGCGCAGCTCGAACGCGCGTCGCGAGTACTCTGGCGCCTCGGCGGTGCGACCCGTGTTCGCGTAAATGCCCGATAGCGTCGCCTGGGCCAGCGCGAACTGCGGATCGAGCTCCAGCGCGCGCTCGAGATGCGGAATCGCTTCGTCACGCAGGTTCATCCGGCCGTCATCGAGCGCCAGCGAATAGGCGTGCAACGCCTCGAGCGACGGAGTGGTGGCGCGGGCAAGGGGCACGTCGAACCGGCGGATGGAGGCGAGCGACTCGCCCAAGCGGCCGCGCAGCTTCGCCGCGGCCGACCCCAAGGCGCCGAGCACCTCTTCACGGCTGGCGACTTCGACCTGCTCGCGGGCGATGACGTCGCCTGACTGGGCGTTGAGCGCTTCGAGCGTCAGGACATAGTGCGTCCCGAGTTTCCCGATCGAGCCGGCGACGAGCGCCTTCAACTGTTCGCGGGCCGCGATCTCCCGTGCCAGTGTCCGCGTGACGCGCTCGTCGGGGGACCGTTCCATCAGCCGCAGCGTTTCGCGGATGCGTTCGTCGGGGAAGACTTTGAGGAAGGGCGACTGTTCGAGCGCCACGGCAAGCGCGACTTTCAACGCGCCGTCGAAGACGCTCTCGCCGGTTCCATTGGTGAAGTCGGCGACCACCATCGTGTCGCGGTCTGAAAGTTGAACCGCGCCGTGCGATGAGAACAGCCGGAACGCACCGACCAGCAGTGCAATCAGGAGGACAACTGCGGCCGCCAGCCAGCCCCAGTCCCGCCCGCGCGGCGCCTCGGCGTTCCGAAGTCTTTCAGCCAGGACTGCCGCCGATGGCGGCCGCCGCTCCGGTTCACGCGCCAGCGCCGATGTCACCGTCCGCGCCAGGTTGGGATCGATACCTGGCACCAGCCGGGTCAGTCTTGCCTGCCGCCCGGTTCCGGTCTGGGTCGGGGGCGGGCTGCCGGCCAGCAGTTCGAACAGAATCGCGCCGACCGAAAACAGGTCAGTCCGTTCGGTCGGCCGCCCTCCGGACAGCAACTCGGGCGCGACGTACGGCGCGTCGGCCGCGTGCCTGCGCTCGTCGAGCACCATCCCAACGTCGGTCATGCGAACGAAGCCGTCCTGATCGAGAAGTACGTTCGCCGGCTTCAGGTTGCCGTGAACAATCTGCTGGGCATGCGCGGCCGCCAGCGCATCGCAGAGCTGACCGCCAATGTCGACGACCTTCTCCGAGGGAAGACTGCCCGCGCGGCGAAGCAGCGTGGCGAGGTCCTCGCCATCGATCAATTCCATCGAGAAAAAGACACAGCCTTCCGCCTCGCCAACGTCGTACACGCGACAAACGGCAGGATGGGTCACCTGTCGAGCCAGCCTGACTTCCTCGAGAATGCGGGAGCGAGCGTGGGTCGCGGTTGGTGGCAGTACTTTCAGCGCGACCGGCGTCTGGAGCACCAGGTCGTCGGCCCGCCACAGCTCTCCGAGCCCGCCGCGGCCAAGCCGGGCGACGATTCGATAACGGCTGGCGAACAGCGCCCCGGCGACGAACTGATGGGACGGCCGTCCGCTGTCCGGGTCACCGGACGGATGGTGCGGCGTGATGGACGGCGGGGTCAGGGCCGCCATCGCGTTGGGCTTCGCGTCGGGACGGTCTGGCACGGTGGAGGTGGCCCAGTTTACCGCCTCAGGCCCTCGATTTGCGGGCGATTCAGCGTCTCGTGCGGCGCCCGGCCTGGTTTGGCGCGTTACGGGGAGAGGGTCGCCTGGCGTGATCCTCGGCCCCAGATGACTCAGACCTCCCGCTCCATGTCGTTGGCGATGATTGCCGCGGGCGTCATTGCCGCCCAGCTCGCGGCCGGCAAGGCGACGCGGGATGCCCTGTTCTTCACGTCGCTGACAATCACCGCGCTTCCCGCGATGGTGACGGCGACGGCGCTGTTCTCGATCGCGCTCGTGTTTCTGCACGGCCGGGCGATCCGCCGGATCTCGCCGGCGACCCTTGTTCCGGCGCTGTATGTCCTCAGCGGCGTGCTCTTCGTGTTCGAGTGGTTCCTGCGGTCGCGGGGACCCTCGACGGCCGCCATTGCCCTCTACCTGCACATTTCCGGCGTCGGTCCGCTTCTCGCCTCCGGCTTCTGGCTCATTGCGACGGAGCGATTCAATCCGCGCACTGCCAAGAAGGGCTTTGGACGAATCACCGCGGCCGGAACAGTGGGCGCGCTGCTCGGAGCCTTGATCGTCGAGCGTCTCGCGGCCGTGGGCGGCGGCCCGGCCATGATCCTCGTGCTCGCCACCTTCCAGTTCGCGGCCGCGTGGCTGGTTCGAGGTGTCGCGCTTGGCTCCGAACCGGCAGCGACGCCGCGCGATTGCGACCCCTGGCCCGGGTCGGCCGATGACTGCGCCGCCGTCCTCGACGACACGCGCCCGACGATGCGCGGCGGCCTCCGGTTGATTGCCGAAACACCCGCCCTTCGCAACCTTGCCGCCCTGGTGCTGCTTGGGACGACCAGCGCCGCCGTTGTCGACTACGTGTTCAAGGCGCGCGCGGTCGACACATACGGCCCCGGTGACCGCCTGCTGCAGTTCTTCGCCATCTACTACGCCGCGACGAGCGTGTTGTCCCTGCTGCTTCAGACACTCTCGAGCCGAACGGTCCTGGCGCGTTTCGGCCTCGCCCTCACCACGAGCACGCCATCATTGGCACTGGTTGTGGGAAGCCTCGCCAGCCTGCTCGATCCTGGCTTCGGCAGCCTGCTGGCGGCGCGCGGCGGAGAAACCGTCTTCCGCTCGTCATGGTTCCGTGCCGGATACGAGTTGTTCTATACGCCGATGCCGATCGGCGAGCGTCGCGCCGCCAAGTCGCTCATCGACGTGGCGTTCGATCGACTCGGCGACGCCGTCGGCGCCGCCATCGTGCGCATCGTCATTCTGACAGCACCCGCGGCGCAGACCGCGATCATGCTGGGTGTGGCCTCGGCGACTTCGATGATCGCGATTGGCGTGGCCAGCCGGCTGCACCGCTGGTACCTGCGGACGCTCGAAACCAGCCTGGTGAGCCGGGGATCGGATCTCGCGCCGGGCGAGACGATTGACCCGTCGACCGCGCGCGTTCTCAACAGCCTGCGGCGCAAGTCCGCGGCGGCGCCGACAACGGTGCTGAGTGGCTCGGCGCACCGGGACGACGACCTCGTCGCCGACATCGTGCGCCTGCGCTCGGGCAATCACGAATCGGCGATGAGAGTGCTGACCCGTCCCGAGGGCCTGGCCGGTCCGCTGGTTCCGCACGTCATTCCGCTGCTGGCATCGCCCTCGCTGGCGGATTACGCCTTATTCGCGCTGCGGAAAGTCGCGGAGGAGCGGATCGGAGAGCTGACCGATGCGCTGCTGGACCCCAATCAGGACGATGCGATCCGGCGTCGTCTGGCGCGGGTGTTCTCGGTTGCCGTCTCGCAGCGTGCCGCCGATGGCCTGCTGGCCGCACTCGACGATCCCCGCTTCGATGTCCGGTTCCAGACCGCCCGGTCGCTTGCGTCGATCGTCGATCGCAATCCGATGGTGCGCATCGACGCGCGGCGTATCTTCGCCGTCGTGCTCGAGGAAGTGAAGGTGAGCCAGCCGGTCTGGGAAAGCCAGCGGCTGCTCGACGGCTTCGTCAGCGCCTCACCACTCGACGCCTTTGTCCGCGACCGGGCCGGCCAGAGCCTGGCGCATGTGTTCACGCTGCTGTCGCTCGTCCTGGCACGTCAGCCGCTCCTCATCGCGTTCCGCAGCCTGCACAGCGACGACGCACACCTGCGAGGCACCGCCCTGGAATACCTCGAGGGAGTGCTGCCGCCGCAGATCCGCCTCCGCCTGTGGCCGTTCCTGACGCGATCCCGGGTCCGTCACCCGTCCGCACCTCGAACCGAGAAGATCGCCAACCTGCTCCGATCCAGCCGGTCCCTCACCGTTCGCAGCGCCGCCGACCGTGGCGACAGCGCCCCGATTGCGGGATTCACCACTCATTAGCGCGTTAGGGGACAGACGAACGATTCAAAGAGTCGAACGAGTCGAACGACTCGAACGGTTCGAACGATTCGGTCCCGCATGAGGAGAAGGTGATGATGCCCCGCAAGTCCCGTCTTGACCGCGCGCTTTCGTTGTTCACCGACATTCACCCCGGTGAGGGCGCCACCGTCCGTCCTGATGCTTCTCAACATCTTCCTGCTGCTGATCTGCTACTCGGTCATCAAGACCGTTCGCGAGCCGCTGATTCTCCTCGGCGGCGGCGCCGAGGTCCGGTCTTATGCCGCGGCCGGACAGGCCCTGGTGCTGATGGCCTTCGTGCCGGCCTACGCGTGGCTGGCGAGCCGCGTGGACCGCGTGCGACTCCTGACGATGGTGTCCGCGTTCTTCATCGTCTGCATCGAGCTGTTCGGCGCGGCGATCGCAGCTCGTGTCCCGTATGTCGGCGTCGCGTTCTTCATCTGGGTCGGCGTCTTCAACATGTCGCTGGTCGCGCAGTTCTGGTCGTTCGCCAACGACATCTACAGCAAGGACGCCGGCGATCGGCTGTTTCCCATCATCGCCGTCGGCATGACCGCCGGAGCGCCGCTGGGATCGCTGGCCGCCGGTCGCCTGTTCCAGTCCGGGGCGGCGCCATCGGTGATCCTGCAGGTGGCGGCAGCGCTGCTGGTGGTCAGCGTCGTCCTCTACAACTGGATCGATGCGCGCGAACGCCGGCAGCGGCGCGAGGCGGTGCAGCCACTCGAAGCTGGCGGAGGGTTCCGGCTGGTGCTCGCCAACCCGTACCTGCGTCTGATTGCGGTGCTGGTCGTGCTTCTCAACGTGGTGAACACGACCGGCGAATACCTGGTCGCGAAACTTCTCACCGCGCATGTCAACGAGCTGGCACAGGCGACGGCGAACTTCGACAAGCAGGCGTACATCGGCGCGTTCACCGGCCAGTACCAGTTCTGGGTGAACGTCACCGCGCTTCTCCTGCAGGCGTTCGTCACGTCGCGGCTGGTGAAGTATCGCGGTCTGCGCGGCGCGCTGCTGGTGCTGCCGCTCATCGCCCTCGGCGGCTACGCCATCGTCGCTGCCGGCGTCGGCTTCTCGGTGGTGCGATGGATCAAGACGGCAGAGAACGCCACCGACTACTCGATCATGAACACGGCGCGCCAGCTGTTGTGGCTGCCGACGAGCCGTGAGGAGAAGTACAAGGCGAAGCAGGCGATCGACACGTTCTTCGTCCGCTTTGGCGACGTGCTGTCGGCAGGCGTCGTCTATGCGGGCGCGAAGCTGATCGGACTCTCCGTGCAGCAGTTTGCCGCGGTCAACGTCGCGCTGACCGTCGCGTGGCTGGCCGTCGCCCTCGCGCTGGTCGGCTTTACCCCGGCCTTGCCGCGGTTCGCGCCGCGGCGACTTGCCGGTGCGGCCGCAGTGGCCCTGCTGTTCCTCCTGTCATCACCGGCATCCGCGCAGGAGACGCGCGAAGGCCTGCTCGCCCGCGAGCGCGCCGACAAGGCCGCCGGTACGCAGGTCGCCGGCGTCGATCGACTCGACGCGTGGCTCGATCGCGCCGACGGCTTTCTGAACTCCCCGCGGCGGTTCTACACGTTCGTCGGCAGCGTGATGCCCGGTGGCGGCTTCGCGGCGGGGCCGGGCTACCGGAGATTTCTCGGTGACAGCGGTCGCATCGACATGCACGGCGCCTGGTCCGTCAGGAACTACAAGACTGTGCAGGGTGCGATCACGCTGCCCGCATTCGGCAACGGCCGCGTCCACCTGAGCGCACGCGGTAACTGGCTGGACGCGCCGGACGTGGCGTTCTACGGCGTGGGGATCGATTCGGCCGACGTCGAGCGCCGCGGCTTTTCGTATCGCGAGACGGCGGTCGGGACCGTCGTCCGGGTGGACGCAGCCGAACACGTCGCGGTTGGCGGCGGCTTCGATGTCGTCGATATGCGGGCGCGCCGCGATGTTCTCGCCGCCCCCGCGGCCGACCCGACCTACGGGCGGAGCAGCGTGTTCGCGGAGTACAACACGCGCACGTCTCCCGGCTACACGCGGCGGGGCAGCCTCGCGCGCGTCGACCTGTCCGACTATCGGCAGATCAACGACGGTGCCTCGAGCTTTCGTCGCGTCGACGTCACTCTGCAGCAGTTCGTGCCGCTCATGCGCGAGAACTGGGTGATCGCGCTGCGCGCTCTCGGCTCGTCGACGTCGACGTCGGATGGCAACGCGGTCCCGTATTTCCTCCTGCCGGACCTTGGCGGCAGCTCCACGCTGCGCGGCTATTCGACCTGGCGCTTCCGCGATCGCAATCGGCTGCTGTTGACTGGCGAATTGCGCTGGACTGCAGGGCCGTTTGCGGACATGGCGGTGTTCATGGACTCGGGCACGGTGGCGGCGGGTATGTCGGACGTGAACTGGCGCGACATGAAACAGTCCTACGGCGTGGGACTCACGCTGCACACGTTCACCAGCACCGTGACACGCCTGGAACTGGCGCGCACGGACGATGGCATGAGCCTGGGCATTTCGTTCAGCCCGAATTTTTGAGAATCGGCGGGGCTGAAGCTCCGCTCCAAGATCGGCGGCGCTGAAGCCCCGCCCCACCGGCCCGGAAGGGCCGCCCACGAGGATGACGTCATGAGACTGACGGTTTCCCGGCTCGGCACCGTCGCGATGGCGACGGCGCTCCTCGCCGCAGCAGCGACGATACGCCCCTCTGCGGCAGCACCAAAGTTCTTCGAGGACGATCCCATTGCCGTCGATCGGCCGACCCAGGACGCCACCGAGGTCAAGCCGTCCGAGGTCAAGCTGTTCGTCGACCTGGCCTACAACATCGCGCGCGGATTCTCAGTGGCCGCGCCTGGTCGCGCCGGCAATGTGAATACCGTTGACGAGGTTCCCGATTCGACCTGGTTCACCAATCGACTTGGTGCGGGACCTGAGAGCGTCCGTTCCGGCAGCGTGCATGCGCTGACGGCCAGGGACATCGCCAACGGCCCCGATTCAACGGACGGCCCGGCGCCGGGCAAGTGGATGGTGACCTCGTCGAAGAGTGACGGCGTCACGCCCGGGTTCACGATCACGGACACCCGGGGCGAGCGCTGGTTCCTGAAGTTCGATCCGCCGGGATACCGCGGGATGGCCACCGGTACCGAAGTCGCGGTGACCAAGTTGATGTGGGCGCTCGGCTACAACGTGCCGGAGAATCACATCGCCTCGCTTCGCCGCGAGCAGCTCGAGGTTGGCGCGAACGCGAAGTTCACGCCACCCGGAGGCAGCAAGCGCGCTCTTCGCGGTTCCGACATCGATCGCCTGCTGCAGCAGGCCGATCGCGAACCTGACGGGTCGTACCGCATCGTGGCCAGCCGCGCGCTGCCCGGAAAGCCGGTGGGCCGCATCCGGTTCCTCGGCGTGCGTCCTGACGATCCGAACGACATCGTCCCGCACGAGGACCGCCGCGAACTGCGTGGCTACGGTGTCTTCGCCGCCTGGCTGAATCACGTCGACGCCAAGGCCATCAATTCGCTCGACACGCTGGTCACCGAGAACGGCCGCTCGTTTGTGCGGCATCACCTGATCGACTTTGGCTCGGCCCTGGGCAGCGGCGGTGTCGGGCCCGCGGAGTATTCGGCCGGGCGTGAATACCTGGTGGAGCCGAAGCTGGCCGCCAAACAGCTGATCGCGTTCGGCCTGGCACCGGCAGACTGGCGCACCGAGCCGTTCTACGAGTCGCGCTCGATCGGCCGCTTGCCGGCCGACAACACCCGGTTCAATCCGGACCTCTGGAAGCCGCGGGTGCCGAACCAGGCATTCCTGCACGCCAGGGCGGACGACAAGTTCTGGGCCGCCCGCAAGCTGGCGGCGATGAGCACCGATTTGATTGCCGCCGCCGTGCGCGCCGGCCAGTTCGGCGACCCGAAGTCGGAAGCGTTCCTGGTTCGGGCGCTGGCGCAGCGGCGCGATGCGATTGCGAAGGCGTATCTGACCGCCGTGAACCCGATCGCCGACCCAATCATCGACAGATGGCGTCTTAACGTTCGCCAACGTGGCGGTCGACGCCGATGTGGCGCGCGCGCCGCAGGCGTATCACGCGGTCTGGTCAACGTTCGACAACACCACGCACTCGACCCGCCGGATCGCGGAGACCTCGAGTCGGACGACGTCGGCGGACGTGCCGAAAGAACTGCCGACCGCCGATGGCGCCTTCATCCAGGTTGCGATGAGCGCGGTGGATGGTGCGCAGCCGGCATGGGGCATTCCGGTGCACGCCTATTTCCGGTTGCGCAGTGGTGCGTGGCGGCTGGTCGGCTTCGAGCGGATGCCGGCCGACGAGTAATAGCCCTCGGGGCTGATACCCCCGACGACCGCGGCGGGGCTGAAACCCGCCCTACGACACCGGCGGGGGTGAAGCCCGCCTCACGGACCCGGCGGGGTTGCCCCGCCCTGCGGCGGCAAGGGATAGCGGCCGACTTTCAGATCGGCGAGGAGCACAGTTGTGAAGCGACAGTCCTGGGGAATCGTCCTGCTGAGCATCAGCGTCGTGTGCGGCGCTGCGCCGGCGCAGGCGCAGTCGGTGGAAAGCGGCCGCGGCTGCACGCGCCGCAGCGCCGGTGGTCGCCGGCACGTTGCGCAGCCTCACGCGGCTGCCCGACAAGGGATCGCTCGCGATTCTGGGTGCGGGTGCGGCCGGCGCCATGGCCGCTCACGGAGCAGACACCACCGTGACGCAAAGCTTCCGCGATCAGCCGGACCTGCGCCCCGTGTTCAAGCCGGGGTCGACGATCGGCGGCATGCCCTTCGAGGTTGGCGCCGCCGCGGCCATCATGACCATCGGCCACTCGGCCGGTCATCCCTGCCTGACGAGCCTCGGGAGCGAGTTGCTGCAGGCGCAGCTCGTTGGTGCCGCCTGGACGATCGCGGTGAAACAGGTGGTCCGGCGCGATCGCCCGGAGGGTACCGGTTATTCGTTCCCGTCCGGCCACGCGGCGACGGCGTTTGCCTCGGCGACGGTGCTGCAGCGCCGGTTCGGCTGGAAGGCCGGAATCCCTGCCTACGCCGTGGCCACCTACGTCGCGGCTTCACGCGTCGACATGCAGCGCCACTATCTGAGCGACGTCGTGTTCGGTGCCGCCGTCGGCATGGTCGCTGGTCGCACCGTCACGGTCGGCGGACATCAGTTCGAGATCGGCCCGATGGCTGCCAGCGGCGGCGCCGGGATCGGGCTTCTCGCTCCTTCCGTCAAAGTAGCGCCGATCGAATCATCCTCGGGGAGCGCGGGCGATCACCATGCTAGGATCCTCGCGTCCCCGACAGGATGGATTCCTTTCGCGCCCATCTGCGCCGGCTGTTCGTCACCGCGGCGCTCGTGATCATCTCGATCATTCCGGCATCCGCGGCCGACACTGGTTCGATCTCCGGATCAATCTTCAATCAGGCGGGTGAGCCCGTCGCGGACGTCGTCGTCCGCCTCTCGGGCGACAGCCTGCCGGCCGGACGCACGACGCGAACCAGCGTGAACGGCTCCTACCGGTTCGAGTATCTCGTTCCTGGCGACTACCTGATCGAGGTCGAAGTGTCGGCCGGCTCGGTGTCGACGCCGTCTGGTCCGAGTCGATCTGGGACGAGACACGCAGGCCGACTTCATCACCGGGGTGGCGGTGACCGAAGCCGTGACGGTTTCCGCCACGACGTCAGGAGTGGACGTCCGCTCGAGTGAGGCGAGCTTCAACTTCAAGGCAGAGGAGCTGGGCGCCCTGCCGCTCGAGCGCACCTACCGGGGGCTGTTCCAGCTGATGCCAGGCGTCGCCGACAACCGCAGCCGCGTCGGACCCGCAAGCGGCGGCGGCCTCCAGGACAACACCTATCTGATCGACGGCGCCAACATCACGAACCCTGGTTTCGGCTATCTGAGCACCGAGATCAACGAGCTCGATGTCGCCGAAGTGAACCTGAAGCGCGCCGGTGTGAGCGCTGAATCCGGTCGCACCGGCGGCAGCATCGTCAACGTCGTCAGCCGGACCGGATCGAACCGTGTGTCGGGCATCGGGCGCATCGAGTGGCTGCCCACCGGATTCGTTTCCGGCTACGAGTTGCCCAGCGACCTGACGGGCGCGGGAGTGAAACCGGGAACGTTCCGTGATCCGCTGCTGACGACCGAGACGGGTCCGGCGATCGGGATCGGCGGCCCGGTTCGCCGCGATCACGCGTTCTTCTACGCCTCGGCGAAGTACTCGCGGCAGGAGAAGTGGGACCGGTTCAACAGGGTAGCGATGCCGCTGCCGGACGAAGTGCGGAACACCAGCGAGTACTACGGAAAGCTCACGGTCGTGCCGGTGGCCCAGCAGAGCGTGAACGTCAGCTACCGTCACCGCCCGAGCACGGTTGATCACAACCTGCTGGATTCGACCACCGCGCCCGGGCGTCGCGGTCACCTCCGACAACGGGAGCGGCATCGCCAGCCTTGCCTGGGCCTACTTCATGGGTCCGCGCACCTCGCTCAATGTGCAGTACCTGTACATGCGCGAAAACAACGAAGACGTGCCGGTGACCGACCTTGGATACCTGCCGCCATTCAATCCCAACAATCTCGCCGCCATGGGCATGTACACCGATCCTGCCCAGGCGGATTTGAAGATCGGTGGTTTCCAGTTCAACGGCATCCAGAACTATCGCCGTCATGAAATCCGCGCGACGGCGGCACGGTCGCTGGAGTTCCGGTCGAGCGGACACTTGTTCAAGGCGGGCTTCGGATTCGAATCCGGGACGGAGACCCTCAACCGTGTGGCCAACGGCTGGGGGCAGATCGTGAACGTCACGCAGAACGGCGTACCGGCGCTGCAGGGCCCGGTACTACACGCCGCAGCCAGCGCAGATCGGTGAAGGCCGCACCTATTCGGTCTTCGTCCAGGACGACATCGCGACTCGGCAAGCGCCTGTCCGTGAATGCGGGCCTGCTGTTGAATCGCGACGGGTTCGAGCAGTCGGTCGCCCGGAGTGGTGGCTGTCCAGCCACTGTCACCCTGCGCGGCGGGGCGGCGGTCTATCGCTCGCATGGCGACGACTGCACGTTCCTCCAGTTCGGATTCGGCGATGAAGTCCAGCCGCGGCTCGGTGTCAGCTATCAATTGCGTGCCGGGGCCGGGGACAAGGCGTACGCGAACTGGGCGCGCTACTACAACATGGATCAGAAGTCGGCGGCGCGCAGCCTGGCGCCGAACCGGATCTTCCAGACGCAGACGGTGTTCGATCTCGCCGGCAACGGTGCTTTCCACCGGCCCGCTGGCGTCGACGACCGGCAAGCTGGTGGATCCGGATCTCGAGCCGATCTACACGGACGAATGGCTGGTCGGATATGCCACGCCGCTGGGGACCGCGCAACAGCCTCGACGTGTTCTTCATGGCGCGGGCGATGCACAATTTCATCGAGGACCTGCCGTCGCGCCTGAATGGGTCGGCGCCCGACAGCGGCCCCTTCGTGGCCGCGAACCTGCCGTGCACGCGCTTCGCCGCCTGCCAGAACGCCAACGCGGAACGCACCTATCGCGCCCTGACCGTCGACGTGCGGCGACAGATGGCGCGCGGGTGGACGGCGGATGCCAGTTACACCTGGAGCCGGTTCGAGGGGAACTTCGATCTGGACTACTCGTCGACCGCGGTTTTCAACACGTCGTCGTTTATCCAGGATGGACCGGGGACCAATGTCGAGGATGTGAACCGGTTCGGTCCGTTGCGTGAGGATCGGCCGCACGTCGCCAAGCTGTTCACCTCGTATGCGGCGACGAGCCGCCTGACACTCTCAGGTGCGTTACGGGTCCAGAGCGGGTCGCCGTGGAACGCGAGGGCGCGGGACTGGGCAGGAGCGGTGATGAACTACCTCGAGCCGGCCGGCAGTCATCGCAATCCGACCTGGACCAACGTTGACCTGATGGCGGCGTACCGGTTGCCCTTCGAGGGACGTGCCAAGGTCACGCTGGAGGCGCGGCTGCTCAACGCGTTCGACGCCCAGACGGCGCTCTCGACTGACGCGCAGCAATACCTCGACCTTCGCACCATCCCGACACCGCCGTACTTCGCGCCGTACCAGCAGCCGAACTCGTTCTACGGCACCGGCAACGCGTTCGCGCCGCCACGCCGCCTGTATCTGTCGGGCCTCGTGTCTTTCTAATCGGTTGACTCGAAGCCGAACGACCGGCGATTAACCGCCGGAGATCGGGCCGCGACCGTGTGGATGCTCAAGCGCATGGTCGTCGACCACTGGGATGTCGACCGCGCCACCAAAGAAGCCGCGGCGCTAGGCCAGACCAGCGCGCCGTTGCGGCAGTTCGCTATCGATCACGCGTGAAGCCATCAGCGGTAACGGGGATCACGGGGGCCACGGGATCACAAACGGAGAAACGGGGGAACGGAGACGAACGGGGGCCGAGTTGTTCGCGCGTCGCCCATGAGAGGTTGCCGGCTGGCGGCCCGCTGTGCGGGCCGCGACTGGTGGCGTAACGACGACGGATACAAGCCGTGAGTGAATCGTGTGCACGGCTAGTATCCGTTGTCGTTACACCACCAGGCCGCCGAAGGCGGCCAGCCGGCAACCCCCCGTTCGTCTCCGTTTCCCCGTTGCCCCGTTTGTGATCCCGTTTCCTCCGCAACCTCCGTCGCCGCACCGATTCACCGGTATTCGGCGCTCGCAAGAGATGTCAGAGCATCCGGACGTGCTCGACGGAAACGCAGCGACAGCAACCGACGTGCAGCTGATCAACCGCGGGGCCGGCGGCGAACGGGACGCGATTGCGGGGCTCTATGCCCGCCACGGCGCCCGGGTGTACACGCTGGCGCACCGGATGCTCCGAAACAGCACCGACGCGTTCCCGAAGCGAGCGCCTGCGAACCAACTACCACTTACCACCTACAACCTACCTGCACGCCTTCCACCGAAAAAGCATAGGTCAGCGACCCCGGTGATCTCTATGCTCGCGTGAGTCCCAGCCGGCCGCATGCCGGCCTGAGCTGTCGCATGTCACGGAAGATCCTGATCGGCCTGTTCGGCGGAATCGCCGTGGGACTGTTTTTTGGAGAACGCGCGGCCATTCTCGATTGGCCGGCGCGCGCGTTCGTCCAGTTGCTCCAGGTCACGGTGCTGCCCTACATCGTGACCTCGTTGATCGCCGGGATCGCCAGCGGTACGCCAGCCCAGGCACGCCGGCTTGCCGTACGCGGCGGCCTGGCGCTGCTCATCCTCTGGACGATCAGTCTGACCCTGGTCTTTGTCAGCCCGCTGGCGCTGCCGCCGGACAAGGGCGGCGCGTTCTACGCCACCACCACGACGCTGCGAGAGGCGCCGATCGACTGGCTCGATCTGTACATCCCGTCGAATCCGTTCCGATCACTCGCCAACAACGTCGTGCCGGCGGTGGTCGTCTTCTCGATTCTTCTCGGGATCGCGCTGCTGGGTATCGACGAGAAATCGCGCATCGTCTCACCACTTCGGCTTGTCAGCGAGACGCTGGGCCGGGCGAGCACGCTGCTGGTCAATCTCGCCCCGTTCGGAATTTTCGCGATTGCCGGTAATGCTGCCGGCACGCTGCGCGTCGAGCAGTTCGAACGGCTGCAGGCCTTTTTCCTGATCTGGATCGGCCTGTCGTCGATCCTTGCCCTCTGGATTCTGCCCGGGCTCATCGCTCTCGTGACCGGCATCAAGTACCAGCGGATCATGTCGGCGATGTGGCCGTCGCTGGTGACCGCCTTCATCACCTCCAATCTCTTCATCGTGCTGCCCGTCATCCAGGAGCGCGCCAAGGAATTGCTGGCCGAGCGGCACCGTGACCCCGACGCCGCCGGCAATGTGGACGTCCTGGTCCCGACCTCGTTTACGTTTCCGCACGCGGCCAAGCTCCTGAGCCTGTCCTTCGTGCTGTTTGCGGGCTGGTTCGCCGGCGCGCCGGTTCCACCCTCACGCATGCCGACGCTGGTCGGCGCCGGAGTACTGAGTGCCTTTGGCAGCCTGAACGCCGCTGTCCCGTTCCTGCTGAACCTGATGCGGCTGCCGGCGGACCTGTTCCAGCTCTTCGTCGTCTCGAGCGTCATCAATGGGCAGTTCGGCAGCGCGACGGCTGCGATGCACACGCTCACGATTGCCATCCTTGGATCGCACTTCATGGCCGGACGCACGCAGGTGTCGCGTGCGCGTCTGCTCGGGTTCCTCGGGGTGAGCGTGCTGGCAGTCGGAGGATTCCTCGCGGGCAGCCGTGTGGTGCTGGCGCGCGTGCTGCCGACTCCGGAGAGTGCGTCGGCGGCATTCGATCGGCTGCGCGTCACGGGTGCATGGGGCCGACTGGCGTCGACGATCGCGGTTGACGAAGACGATTCGCCGATCGAGCCGGTGCCAGCGGCAGGGGAAAGGCTCGACGCGATCCTGAAGCGCGGGATCCTCCGCGTCTGCGTGGCGCCGGAGACGCCGCCGTGGAGCTTCGTGAACGGACGCGGCGAGATCGTCGGCTTTGAAGTGGACGTGGCGCACGCCGTGGCGACGCAGCTGCATACGCGGTTATCGTTAGTCCGCGTTGCCCGCTCGGCCAAACCGGCCGCGCTCGTACAGGGCACCTGCGACTTGTCGATCGGCCGGGTGGTTCCATCGCAGGCTGCATCGATGGCGTTCTCCCGCCCGCTCACCCACGAAGCGTGGGCCTTCCTCACGCAGGATTACCGACGCGCCGATTTCGCGACGTTCGAGCGCATCCACCAGCTGAAGTCGCCGAAAATCGCGGTGTTCCGTGAAACGGAATTCATCGAACGGCTGCAGCAGCTCGTGCCGAACGCCCAGGTGAGCGGCGTCGAATCGATTCTCGAATTCGAATCGGCGCCGCCCGGACAGTTCGATGCGATGTTCACCGGCTTCGACCGGGCCACCGCCGCGAGCCTGATGTCGCCGGAATACGGGGCCGTCATTCCGACACCGGATCCCGGTTCTGTTCCGATGGCCTTCATCGTGCCCACGGGTGAGGAGGGACTCTTGGATCTGGCGAATGCCGTCGCCGACGTGGGCAGCGCGAACGGACTGTTCAAGGAGAAGCTGGATTACTGGATCGGCGGACCGGGCCGACTCGACGAAACCGCCCCCCGCTGGTCCATTGCAGGCGACGTCCTCGGCTGGTGGAAATGAGGGCGGGACGACATCAACTCCCAACTCCCAAACGGCTGACGCTTGACCAACTCCCAAACACGACCGGCGGACAACTCCCAATTCCAAACGGGTCAAAGCATCTCCAACTCCCAAAGAACTCGCTGGCGTGGAAGCGGAGTCGTTTCGGCTGGGAGTTGGAAAGCGTCAGATGTTGGGAGTTGGGAGTTGCCCGGTGTGTCCCTACTTCCCAGGCACCGGCAAGGCGCCCTGTGACTGGACGACGGTGCGCGCCAGGTAATTCGTGACTTTCGCGTCGGCACGAGCGGCGGTGAGGTAGGCGCTGCGGAGCAACTGTTCCTTGCGGCCCTTCAGACCATCGCTGATCTGTTGTTTGACGCCGGGCGTTCCCAGGTCGCGCTGTCCCGCAGTTTCCTTGCTTACCACGTAGACGATCGTCCGCACGCCGTCCTTCGAGGCGACGCGCGCTTTGCCTGGCTGTGTCTGCAGGACGGCGTCGCGCAGCGGCGCCGGTGCCTGTTTGACCGCGGAGACCGGCACCAGTCCGAGATCGCCGCCCCGCGGGGCCGATTCCGGATCCTCCGAATAATCCCTTGCGAGATCCGCGAACGGCGTTCCCTTCTGCAGGCGATCGAGCAGCATCGCTACTTTCGCGTTCGCCGCTTCAACGGAGGTGGCATCGTCGCCCGTGCGGTTCGCGACCTGCTGCTCGCGCGCCGGCGTGACCACGATCTGCGCCAGATGGTAGGCGTCTTCCGGCAGGTTGAACTGCTGCCGGTTGGCGTTGAAGAAATCGATCACCTGTTGATCGGTGATCGCGATCTTCTTGGTGACGTCGTTGTCGATCACCTTCTGCGTGATCACGCGACGCTTCAAGCCGTCGCGTACGTCCGCTGTCGAGAGGCTTCGTGCGAACAGCTGCTGCTGGAACTGATCGTCGGTGAGGTTTCCTTTCGCGTTCTTGAACGCGTCGTCGACTTCGGCGTCGGTTGCCGTGATGTTCTCTTTCTGCGCCCTTCGCCAGCAGGATCTCCTCGGTGATCAGATCGTCGAGCACGCTGAGCCGCGCCGACAGCGCTTCCTCCTGCGACAGCGTCTGATTGGGATCAGCCGACTGGTGAAACGCCTTCTCCACCTCGGTGCGACTGATTGCCTTGCCGTCGACTTCGGCCCATGTATCAGGGGAGACGGCTGTCGGGGCCGGTGCAGAAGTGGTCTTGGAACCGGAGCGGCCGCAGGCCACCAGCGACGCGGCGGCCGCCGCACACAGGAGGGCGGCAAGCCAGTGCCGCGAGGGGAACGAACGTATGTTGTAGGTCATCGACTATCAGGGTAACTCGTCATTTGTGATTTGTGGATTGCGATTTGCGATTTGCGATTTGTGATTTGTAATTCGTGATGTCGAGGTGGCGCGTCACCATTCGACGAACGGGCAAAATCGCAATCACAAATCACAAATCACAAATCACAAATCGCAAGGATGACGATGCGGCCGCTCGATCAGGCGGCGCAGTTCGTCCTGACTTGGTACACTGGGCCGCGTCGGACACGTGCGGCTCAAAGGCATCAACTGGCGAGGGTGGAAGAACCTTGCCGCGTATCGACGATACTTCGTCCTCCTGGCCTCGCTCGCCGGCCATCTCATCACCCGGGATCTCCGGCAACGCCTCTTCACCCATCTCCAGGCGGTCACGCTGCGGCAGCATTCGCAGATGGAGGTCGGCGAGATCGCCTACCGGCTCCAGTCAGACGCCAGCTTCCTGGACCAACTGATTGTCCGTGGCGCTCTGCCGCTGTTCTTTTCAATCATGACGCTCGCGGTGATGTTTGCGAGCCTGGCCCGCATCGATCCGCTGCTGGCCCTCGTGTCGCTCAGCATCGTCCCGGTGCTGTTCGTGTGGGTACGGTGGGGAGCGCGTCGTATCAGGCCTCGTGCCGAGCGGACTCACGCCCTCGAATCGCGACTGTCCGCGCGTCTGCACGAAACCTTTTCGGCGATCCGGCTGGTCAAGAGCTTCGCACGCGAGTCCTATGAAGCCGGCCGTTTCGCCGGCCTCCTCGTCGCCGAGGGGACGCACGCGACGCTTCTGCAGGATAGCCCGTTGTACCGTGAGCTCGCCGCGCAGTTGACGGACGCGTCGTGACGCCGCGGACCTGACAAGGTCCGCGCCACGCATCTTTCTCACGCGGACCCGAAGATCCGCGCTATGCAGATCCCGCTTACGCGGGCCTCGCTCGCCACTCCTTGGCGCTGACCAGATCCGCCGCGGTTCGGCTGACCACCGTGTCGCGACCGAAGGTCTGGACGGCGGCGGCGGGGAGGACATGTTCCGAGTTCATCATGCCCCGGCGAACCACCAGTCCGACCAGGTGGTGATCGGCGTCGTCGAGCAGCACGTCGCTGACGGTTCCGAGCTTTTCGCCGCTGTCCGCGGACACGACCACTTTCCCTAGCAGTTCCGTTACGCGCTGTGCCATGTCTCCTCCGTCAACTCGGCCCTGGCCGTGACTGTGGCAAAGGACTGCAATTCGGAAGCCCGGCCTGGGCTCACACAGGTAGAATTCGCGCACATGCGCGCCGCTCTTGTCTTGATCGCCCTTGCGTTCGCCGGTTCACTCGTTCGCGCTCAGTCGGATGTCGCAAAACGGCAGCTGACGCCCACAGGTGTGCTGCGCGTCGGCCTCAACTATGGGAACGTTGTCCTGGCGCGCCGGGGCACGCCAGGATCGGAACCGGCAGGTGTGGCGGTTGACGTTGCGCACGAGCTGGCGAAGCGACTCGGCACGAGGGTCGAGTTCGTCGGCTATGACGATGCGGGCAGTGTCGTTGACGCGGCGGGGAAGACATGGGACGTGGCATTCGTGGGACGCGATCCTGAGCGCGCCAGGATTGTGGCGTTTACCGCGCCGTATGTGGCCGTCGAGGCCACATACCTCGTTCGGGCCGATTCGCCGCTTCAGCATGTCGCGGATGTGGACCGCGCCGGCGTGAAGATCGCCGCCGGCCCGCGCACGGCTTATGGGTTGTTCCTGAGCCGGACGTTGAAGCAGGCGGAGATGCTGCCGGTGACCGGTGACGCCGCGCTGGCGGCGCTGCAAGCCGGCGGTGTCACGGCCGTCGCTGGACTTCGCTCCAGCCTGACCGTCACCGCGGCGCAGACGAAGACGCTGCGCGTCCTGCCTGAGAACATCACTGAAATCGAACAGGCGCGTGGCGGTTCCCATCGCGAATGCCGACGCGCTGCGATATCTCGAAACTTTTGTGAGTGACGTGAAGCGGTCCGGATTCGTCGCCGACGCCGTCAAGCGGACCGGCTTCACCGGCGCATCAGTCCCACACTGATCACATGCGGCAGGCCTTCTCGAGTCCGTCGCGTCGAAGCACGCGACCGTGACTGTGTCACGTCCTGCGGCGGTCCGCTCCGCCGAGCGCGACCGACGTCAGGTCCGATGTTCACGACTGCAGCATAGCCGGCAGCCGGTCCACGAAGCGCTCCGCGACGGCGATGTCACGCCGGCTCGAGATGAATGCAAAGTCCTGCAGGTCGATCGTGCGAGTCGTGGCCGAGCAGCGCACCGCGGCAGTGAGAACCGGACACTCGTCAAGGAGCGCGACCACACCGGCCCATGACGTTGCATCGAGTTGCAGCAGCACGTCCAGGCTGTCGCGAACCTGCCACGGCATGCCGAGCGTAATCGCGTGCGCGAGCTTTCTGCGTAGATCGCTGAGCTGCACATCCAGGTCACGATCATGAACGTGCACGTGGCGGAGCAGTTCGACCAGTCGCGTCGCGGTCCGCAGACAGACGTCGCGCCGAAGCAGTTGCCAACCAATCTGAAACGCGGTCACGAGATCCTTTGTGTTCCAGTTGCCCGGCCAGTGCTCCAGTCCCAGGTTGCAGACGGCCGTCGCGGCGGCAGACGCTTCTGACGGGGAGAAGCCACGTCCCTGGATGTGACAGCCCGCGAGCAGCACATTTGCCAGATACGCGAGCTCCTCGCCCGCCGGCGCATATGAGGTCACGTGAGCGCGTATCAGTTCGAGTCGTGCGCTGTCCGCGTCCCCGGCGCCGAGCATGGGTTGCCGCTCAGAACCGACGATCCCCGCGTCAACGAGCATGTCCACGAACCAGCTGTAAGCCTCAACCGGTTCCTGCCGCGTCTCTCGAAAGTAGGTGCTCGCCAGCGGGCTGTGGGGCGGCGCCGGACTGTCGAGACGCAGAGTGCCGGCACTTCGCAGAAAGGCATGAGCGTGCGAGGCCGTGACGTATCCGAGCGCTTCGCGTCGCAAGTCTCGCGCCTGTCCCACGTCGAACAACTGCTGCTCGTCATCCGGAAGCAGATTGTGGAACCCGTCGGGTTCATGGCCGCCGTTCGTGAGCTGCACGCACTGTCGCATCAGCCGGGTGAAGTATGCCGGCTGGCGATCGTTCAGGAAGAGCAGCAGTTCGCCGATGACGTCGGCGGCCGGCGACTGCGTCTCCAGTCGAAAGCCACCGATGTCAATCGTCCGTGCCTCGGGGGAAACGCGCCCCTCGATGTAATCGCCCTCAAGCGTGGTGTACGCAGACACGGCTGCGGAGTCGAAGACTTCGATGTGGTGGATGAGGCCGCACGCGACGAAGGCGAGGTCAAGGCCCATCAGCTTGCCGGCGGCCACAGCGGGACCGGACTCCATCAGGACGGTCAACCAGAGGCCGAATCGGTCAGCGTCGAATCCAGCATCCAGGCCGTCGGCGCGGGTGCGCCAGACGTCGGCGTCGAGCACGCGCAGGATCTGCGCAGCCGACGCCAATGCCAGGAATTCGCCGCACTGTTCGAGGCCGAAATGCTGGATGACGCGATGAAGGACTTCCGGCGGCAGTCGGGGGACGATGCGCTCCAGGTCGCGCGTGTTCAACAGGCGCTCGAGTGACAGCGACTCCTTCGCCATGGAGCACGCATGCTACGGGTATTCGTGGTGCGGAAACAGTCTTGAAGGTGGGCCGATCCTGCAGGAAAATATAGTTGCCCTCCTCGAGTGCTCGATAAGTCGATGCTCCCGATTCTTGACGATATCGGCACCCTGCTGCGCCGTGAGCTCGAAGGCCTGCAGCGGGAGATCGCGCTCTTTCCGGACGACCATGTGCTCTGGGCAACGAAGCAGGGCGTGGCGAATTCTGCCGGGAACCTCGCACTCCACATCTCCGGCAATCTCCGGCATTTCATCGGGCACGAACTCGGTGGAGTACCGTATCGACGCGATCGCGAACGGGAATTCGGGACTGCGCCAGGGCTCGCGAGCAGAAGTCATCGACGAAGTGGGTCGGGCGATGGCCGTAGTGGCGGACGTCCTACCGCGACTCACGGACGAACGACTGTCGGCGACGTTCACGGCACACCCGGAGGTCGCCGTATCCACTCAGCGCTTCCTGCTGCACCTCTGTAGTCACACGGCGTTTCATGTCGGCCAAATCGGCTACCTGCGTCGCATCCTGACGGGGGACTCCCGCTCCACGGACACAGTCAGCGCCCGACGCCTCGATTCGCGCACCTGATGAATGTTCGTGACTCGGCAACCCTCGTGGTTGACACTACCGGGCATGAGCCTGCTGATTTCGTGGTTGATTCTGTCCGTGGCCGTCTGGGTCACCGCCGCGGTACTTCCCGGATTCAAGGTCAAGGGTTTCAAGAGCGCCATCATCGTGGCGTTAATCTTCGGCCTGTTGAACTTCTTTCTCGGCTGGCTGCTGTTCGCAGTCTTCACGGTCGCGACTCTCGGGCTCGCCTGGCTGCTCGCGTTCCTGACGCGATGGGTGATCAACACGCTGCTGTTGCTGCTGACCGATCGCCTGACCGATCATCTGAAGATTGACAGCTTCGCCTGGGCGTTGCTCGGTGCGCTGGCGATCTCGATTGTCAGCGCGATCGTGACGATGGTGCTGCGCGTCTGAACGGATTTAATTGAACCGGGTTGAATTAAGACGATCGCGCGATCTCTTAATTCAACCCGGTTCAATTATGGTGAGCTCAGTTACGCAATCGTGAAAACGCCGCCGCCATCGAGGTGGAGGGCGTCGCCGGCTTTTGCGGTTCCTGCGGACGGAGGCGCCCAGGCGATGGGGCCCGCTGCGACGGTGCCGCCGGCTGGAGCTTCATCGTCAACGAGATCCGGCGCCGTCTCGCGTCAACTTCGAGCACTCTCACCTTGACGATGTCGCCGGCCTTGACGATGTCGCGCGGATCCTTGACGAAGCGGTCGGCCAGCTGCGACACGTGCACCAGTCCATCCTGATGCACGCCGATGTCGACGAAGGCGCCGAAGTTCGCGACGTTGGTGACGACGCCTTCGAGCATCATTCCCGGCTCGAGATCGCCGAGTTCCTGCACACCGTCCGTGAACGCGGCGGTTCGGAAATCGGGTCGCGGATCACGTCCGGGCTTTTCCAATTCGGCCAGGATGTCCTTGATCGTCGGTTCGCCGAACTGCTGGTCGGCGAACTCCTCCGGCAGGAGCCCGCGAAGAACTGGTGCGTTGCCGATCAGCTCTGGCACTGGTAATCGCGTGCGCGCAGCAATCTTCTCGACGACCGGATACGCCTCCGGGTGAACGGCGGACGCATCGAGCGGGTTGTTTCCATGGCTGATGCGCAGGAACCCGGCCGCCTGCTGGAACGTTCGTTCACCGAGCCGCGGGACCCTCAGGATCTGGCGACGGTCACGAAAGGCGCCGTGCTGATCGCGGAACGCCACGATGTTCTGGGCCAGCGATGGTGTCAGGCCGGAGATGCGCGCCAGCAGCGGGGCAGATGCGGTGTTGATGTCCGCGCCGACCGCATTGACGCAGTCCTCGACGATGCCATCGAGCTTCTTCGCGAGTTGCACCTGACTGACGTCGTGCTGATATTGGCCGACGCCGATCGCTTTCGGCTCGATGCGCACAAGTTCGGCCAGCGGATCCTGAAGCCGGCGCGCGATCGAAACCGCGCCGCGCAGCGACACGTCGAGGTTCGGGAATTCCTTTGCCGCGAGCTCGGAGGCCGAATAGACGGATGCTCCCGCCTCGGACACGACGACGCGCGTGAGCGACAAGTCAGGATGCCGCTTGATGAGATCGCCAGCCAGTCTGTCGGTTTCGCGCGAGGCCGTGCCGTTGCCGATCGCAATCAGCTGGACGCCATGCTTCGCACACAGCTGGCCCAGCGTCCGCAGTGCGCCCTCCCAGTCATTGCGAGGTTCGTGCGGATAGACGGTCACGGTATCGAGCAGCTTCCCGGTTCCATCGATCACGGCCGCCTTCACGCCGGTTCTGATTCCCGGATCGAGACCCATCGTCACGCGATGTCCGGCCGGCGCAGCCAGCAGCAGATCCTTCAGGTTGGTCCCGAACACCCGGATTGCTTCGATCTCGGCGGCTTCGCGAAGACGTTGCTCGATGTCGAGCTCCAGGTGGGCCAGCAGCTTGAACTTCCAGGTCCATCGCACCGTTTCCAGCAACCAGCCATCGGCCGGACGATTGCGGTCTTCGACGCCGACACGCGCCGCGATGCGCCGCTCAGGCTCGGATGGAGCGGCCGGGACGCTCCCGGCGTCCGGCAGCGCAACGGAGACGCGGAGGAAGCCCTCCTTGCGTCCCCGGAGCAGGGCGAGGACGCGGTGTGACGGGATGTTCTTCACCGGTTCGGCGGCGTTGAAATAGTCCGCGAACTTCGCACCCTCGTCCTCTTTGCCCGGCACGACCGTCGATTTCCAGTCGGCACGCTCCCACAGCCACTGTCGCAGTCCGCCGACCAGCTCGGCATCCTCCGCGAACCGTTCGACGAGAATCCAGCGAGCGCCTTCCAGCGCCGCAGCAACATCGGGTACTCCTTTGGCGGAATCGACGTACGCGAGAGCCGCTTGCTCTGGCTGTTGCGACGGCCGGTCCAGCAGGGAGAGCGCGAGCGGTTCGAGGCCCGCTTCGCGGGCAATCTGCGCTTTGGTGCGCCGCTTGGGTCTGTAGGGCAGGTAAAGATCCTCCAGCCGCGCCTTCGTGTCGGCGGCGGCAAGGGCGGCAGCGAGCTCCGGTGTCAGCTTGCCCTGCTCGTCGATGCTTTTCAGGACGACGGCCCGGCGTTCCTCCAGTTCCCGGAGGTAGGAGAGCCGCTCTTCGAGCAGTCGCAACTGCGTGTCATCGAGACCGCCCGTCGCTTCCTTCCGATAGCGCGCGATGAACGGAACCGTGGCCTTGTCGTCGAGAAGAGCGATGGCCGCAGCAACCTGCGGCACGCGGACGTTGAGTTCCGCGGCAATGCGTTCGGGAATCGATGTCATGGCGTCGGCGGCGATTGTACCAACCGTGTCTCAGCGATCGCTCGCGAGTCGCTGCCCGGCCGGCCACCGACGACCTACGCGACGCGGCTGGACCCTACGAGGCGGTGCCAGGCGCTGCGAAGAAAGCCAAGAACGCCGCTCGACGCGCCAGAAGGTGCTGCCGCCGTCTGCTCCCGTTTCGGCTTACGTGCGGGGGGATACAACCTGGCCCATTCGCGCCGACAGTAGCGGCACTTCGCCGACCTGACGTCGAGCTCATGCATGAAGTTGGTGCGCACGGCGCAGTTGAAACGCCGTCGGACTCTGACCAGCACCGAATTCATGCACGTCGCTGGCGAGCAAGGAGGACGCCAATCGCACTGCCGGCGACGTTCACGTGCAGTCCGCCAGATTGCCCATGTCGCCGACAGGACCGTGTCACTGAGGCATGCACGACAGGTATTCATGGCCCTCGAGACGGCCGACGGATTTCACCGCATCGAGCGTTCATCGGCGTTCTCTCCACGAGATTCGGGCAATCGCCATGACAGTGGCGGCGACAATGGAGGCAATCAGGAACCAGCGTACCGACGGCAGACCCAACATCACAATGGCAATGGAGCCAAGGACGAAGATCAGGCCGCCGACGTCTCCACCCACGTGGATCGAGGCGATATTGATCCCGGCGAGCCGATCAGGTGAGGAGTCGCCGGCGCCGAAGTCAGCATGGCGATGCAGGGCGACGCTGAGGGGGACACCGGCGAGCAGGGCCGCCAGCGCGAATGGCGTGAAGAAACTGGACGCGGCCAGCACCAGGCTCAATGTCAACAGCAGCACGAACACGGAGTCGCTTCGCGTCAGGCGGGTGGTTGAGGAGACGGGATCGGATCTCAACAGCATGGGGCACCTCCGCTCGCGTTCGAATGTTCATTGCGGATCGGGCTTGTGCACTTGTACTACTACATACGAACAATTGCAACGATGAAATCCCGGCAGTTTGCGGCACCCCTCGCGTCCACTGACCGGAGCCGTGTTGACAGTTCACCAGCGCAGACGATATACACGCACCACGGTCGAGGTGACAGGGTGCGAGTTCGGGAACGCGCAGAAATAGGCTGGCTCGTCGCCCGGGTGTTCTGGTCCACCTGTCTGCTGCCGCTGGAGATGCGGTCGACCTCCTTACCGGTGTTGCTGCAGCGCATGACGTCGCGTCCGCGTTCGCCGGGCGTCGGGGTGACGTCGCTGACGGTAGAGCGGGTGTCCCGAGTGGTGCCGCGGATTTGCCAGAACCGGCTGTTTCGGAACGGGTTGTTCCCGCGCGCGTGTGTCCGCCAGTCGCTCGCTTTGTACCGCACGCTCACGGGACTGGGCTATCCGGCGGTGATCCACTTTGGCGTCAGGAAAGAGGGTGACACGGTGACGGGTCACAGCTGGGTCACGCTGGATGGCCAGGTGATCGCCGAACGGCCATCAGACGGGAGGTTCGAACCGGTGTATTCGTATCCGTAGCGGTCGCCGGCTGTGGCCGGAGACCACGCTCTATTAGAAGAAGAGAACATCAACCGAATCCGCGAGGTGACCAGTGGAACACAAGCTCCCCCCTGCCCCAGAGCCCGAGCCCTCAGCACGGACCGTCAAACAGCCTTGGGTGACGCCGCGCCTGACGTTCGTCGAACCAAAACTCACGAAGCATGGCGAGTTGACGAAGGTGACCGGCGCGTTCTTCGGCGCCTTTAGTCCCGGGGCTGAGGACTAGGTTCGTTCGCCAGTCCCGGGGTTCATGGCGCTGTACCGGTTCGACGACCTCCTGCTGGAGGTTCAGCCCGACGCCGCGTCCGAACGCGCGCGCCTGCCGTCGCTGCTGTCCGAACTGTCGTGGACGGTGATGGCTCCGGAGAGCGACGACCGATGCAACCGGTTGTCGCTCAGGCTGCACGCCGCTGCGGCAACTGTGCCGGCTTCAGCGCATCAGACGCTGAGCACGAGCAGCTTTTCCGGCTATCAGCTGGAGGACCTGTTCTACCTGACCGACAACGCCTCAGTTCTGCGCCTCGACATCGCGCGAGGCGAGGCAGAGGCGTACCTTGCGGGATCGTTCGTCGACAAACCACTGATAGAGCAGTACACCTTCTGGGCCTTTGCGGTTGCGAAACTGCTGCGTACGCGGAGTCGATACGTCCTGCATGCGGCCAGTCTGGCGAGCCCTGAACGGAACCTCAACGTGCTCGTGATCGGTCCTTCGGGCAGCGGCAAGAGCACCCTGACTCTCGCGGCTTTGCGACACGGATGGCGCTATGCATCGGACGATGCCGTGGTGCTGCGAATGGCGGAGGGAGAGGCCACGGACCCGGAACTGCGTCGGCGCACCACCTCGGTACTTGCACGAGGCGTCCGCAGCCATTGCTACGTGGATGCCGATGCCGCGCCCCGTCACGCGGAGTTCACCCTCGGCGCCCATGTGCCCGACACGTCCGGCGGATCACGGCGCCGCGTCGTGCTCGCCGGCCTCCCGAGCGCACGCCGGCTGGACGCATGCACGCCGCGATTGCTGTTGTTTCCGCGAATCGTGGACGCCGCCCGCAGCGAATTCGTGCCGCTCGATCGGGTTACCAGTTTCAGCCGCCTGCTCGATGCCAGCTGTGATCAGCTGTGGGACCGTCGAACGATGACGAAACATACCAGCACGGTGGGCGCGCTCGTGCAGCAGGCGCCTGGGTACGAGCTGCAGGCGGGGCGCGATGTGCTTCATGATGCGGCCGACCTCTTTCGTCAGCTGTACGCCCTGGCCTCCGACGAGGAACGATGCGTCGCATCCTGATGGAGCTGACCGACCGGTGCAACCTGCGCTGCCGGCACTGTTTTCAGCAGCGTCACGCCGGCACCGGTGACCTTCCGCTCGCGATCATCGAAGGCGTGCTGCGCGACGCGGCGGCGTGTGGCGTCAATCACGTCAGCTTCACCGGGGGGGAGCCAACGCTTCACCGTGAGTTCGTGCGGATCCTCGACCTCTGCGTCGAGGCGAACTGTTCCTTCAGTTTCGTGTCGAACGGGAGCACGTTCAGGCGCGTCTACCGGGCCCTGCTGGCGAGAAGGCGGTCGTTCTCCGGAGTGACCTTCAGTGTCGATGGTGCGCGCGAGGCCACCCACGACGAACTTCGCGGTCACGGCTCCTATCGGCAGGTCCTGCGCGCCGCAAGCATCTGCAATTTTACGGGACTGCCGTTTACGCTCAACATGGTCCTGACGCGTGAGAACCGGATGGAGGTGGACGCGCTCGTCGATCTCGCCGGGTCACTCGGCAGCGGCGGCGTTCGGTTCGGGTTCCTGATGCCCGGTGACGGCGTCGACGCGGCGGCGCTGGCCCTGACGCCATCCGAGAGGCGCATCGTCGAATCCGAAATCCGCCGTCTGCAGCAGACAACGCCGATCCCGGTGGTGATGGCACCGGGGTACTACAGCGAATCGCCGTTCTTTCCCTGTGGTCCTCTGGAACTCGAAGAGCTGAACATCGACTGGCGAGGCCGCCTGACGCTCTGTTGTCAGGTGTCGGGGTACTGGTCCGAGGCGCAGCGTCCGGATGTCATCGCGAATCTCCACGACATGTCGCTTGTCGATGCGGATGCGATGTTCAGGCGGCGTGTGTCCACGTATCTGGCCGACAAACGCAACCGCGTCGATCGCGGGGAATTTCGCGACGCCGACCATTTTCCGTGCGCGTATTGCGTCGATTACCTCGGAACCACGCACCAGTTGTCGTTCTATCGCAGCCCCGATATCCCCGGAAGGATGTGAGCCCGTGACAGCCAGCGAGCACCTCGTGCAGGTGCACCCCGACGTCGTCGACACCGAGCTGGACGGAGCCGAGACGGTGTTGCTCCACCTGCAGAGCAAGGTGTATTTCAGCCTGAATGCGACCGGCACGCACATCTGGCAGGAACTGAAGCGGGGCTCCAGCCTGGCTGCCATCAGCCGCCAGCTGCAGGAAACATTCGACGTCGACGCGGCGCACGCCGACACGAGCGTGCTGGCGCTGATCGAGGACCTCGAGCGGCAGGGGCTTGTCGTGCGGACACCGGCGAGCCGTCCTGACGGCGATTAGCGGTCGTTCCCACAGCCATGCAGCAGGCAGTCTCGCTGTCTCCCGAATGGCGGCTGTTGCTGCGCGCCTGTGCGGGGCGAGGTCTCACGGATGCTGACCTGGCGTTGTGTCAGACGCGAGGCGTGCCGTTCGACTGGGAGAGCCTGGTCAAAACGGCGTCACAGCACGACATCGGCCCGCGCCTGTATCACAGCCTTCGCGCCTGTCCGCTGCCTGACGCGGCGGCTGGAGCCGCGATGGCCGTCGTCGAGGCTCAGTACTACGCGACTGGTCTTCGGAACGCATTGCTCGAACGAGAGCTGCACCGGATTCTCGACGACTGGCGGGTGGCTGGAGTGCCAGCCATTGTCCTGAAGGGATCGGCGCTCACGGCAACTGTGTACGGCAATCGTGCGCTCCGGCCGATGCGGGACCTGGACGTCCTGGTTCAGCCGTCGGACATGGCGACGGTCCGGGAACTCATGGCGGCCTCAGGTTACGAGATCGATCCCAACCAGCGCGATCGAATCGATTGGTACTACGGCCACCATTACCATCTGGCTTTTCAAAAGCGGAGTGGGACGGAGGGCGCCGTCCGATGTGAAGTGCACTGGCGGCTGGAGCGGCCAGGCCGCCCATTTTCGATCGACACAGCGGGACTGTGGGCGCGTGCAGTGACCGTCAACGCGGGGCAGCGCGACATCCAGGTGTTGTCTCCCGAGGATACGCTGCTGCACCTCGCGCTTCACGTCTGTAAACATCGCCTGGCCGGCGGCTTCCGGGCATTCTGCGACATCGCCGCGGTGATCGCCGCGTCTGGATCGCGATTCGACTGGGAACAGGTTTGCCGCCGCGCCTCGGAGTGGCGGGTTGCCGATCTCGTCCACGTGCCGATCCTCATCACTGATCGGCTGTTGAACGCCGGCGTGCCTTCGGGCGTTGCCGCACGGCTGGCGGGGGGGGACGTGGACGAACGCTTGATCGACGCGGCAGTTACCGAAGCGCTGACCGAGCGGGTCGGGGCCACGCTGTTTCCGGAGTTTCTCACGCTCTGCTACGGCGCGTCGCTGGCGGAACGCACGCGAACCGTCGGGCGGGTGCTGGCGCGAGCCGCTCGCGGATCGGAGCCGCTCCGACCGGCATGGTCGTACTACCCCGGAAGGATCGGGCACGTGCTGCGGATCTACGGCGCACAACTGTGGCGCTTCTCGCGGCAACGACAGCGGGCCATGGCGGAAGTCGATCGCCGCAAACGGCTGGCGGCGTGGTTGACGCCATTCAGCGACGACCAGGCTGTGGCCTCGCACTCCTCGGCACTGTGATCCTTGGCGCCTGCTGAGGGACAGACGTTCGTCGGGCGGCGGTCAGACTTCGATTCCCAGTGGTTTACTCACCTGCCAGCGACTGCGCTGCGCCTCCGTTTGCTCAGCTCAGCTGCAGAGTGGCACTGACCATCTGGCGATTGAAGGACCCTTCCGGTATCGAGACGCACTGTGTCCTCGAGAATGCCGGCACCGACTCCTGTGAGCTGCGGGTCGAGCAGGAAGGCCGAGTGATCTACAGCGAGGAGCACCCCAGCGTGGAGGCGGCGTTTCTACGAACCAGCGCGATGTGGATCGAGTGCCAGCGCGACGGGTGGACCGAGTTCCAGGTTCGGGCGAAGGATCAGCACGAACCATAACGACTGGCTGTTCCTGCAGGCAGAGGAGGAAACGAGCGGCGACGGTCGGTCGCCGCCCGTGACGCCAGGTTGCTCTTTCCATCGCCCTGTTGCACTGCGCCCACGGCTTATGGGAAGTGTCCGCCGCCCTGGAAAGAGCGAGTGCCGAACCGGTGATGCGCTACCGTGGCGTCATGAAGTTCGCGAAGACGTACTCGGCCACGGCCCTGCCGGCGATCTGTCCCGCGACGTTGTCGAACCGGTAGTGAATGCCGCCGTAGATGCGTGAGTCGGCCTGCTCCTGCGCAACGTCCGACAGGGTGCTGAACGTGTGCGTCACGTCGGGCTGACCGCCGCTCTGTTTCCAGGTAGCGCGCACTTCCACGTCGTCCGTGCCGATCGCCAGCGCAATGACCCGCGCGGCGCTGGCACCAATGGTCGCCATGTTGCCAGCATACGAGGGATAGGGCGGAGTCGGGATCAACGGCAACCAATTGGCGTCGGGACTGGTTGCTGCGTTGAGGTCGGTATCCGCCTGTCGAATGGCCGTCACCGGTCGCCACAGACCGTAGATGAACTTGCTGGACAGCGTCGTCTGCAGCGCGTCGTGAATCGACACGTTCATCAGCGCGAACAGACGGGCAGTCTCGACCAGTGTCAGCCCGCGTTCCTGCGACACATCGCGGGCGATGTTCTGCCAGATCTGCGAGTAATGTGTCGCGCTGCCGGTGCCCGACGCCGCGATGCTCGCCCAGAGCCGTGCGATCGCTGTCTGGTCTGGCGTCCGTGTGAGACTTTGCGAGCTTCCAACGTCCTTCACCTCGTTGAGGTCGGCCGCGTAAGCCGCGCTCGTCAAGGCCGGCGGGCGTACTGGCAGGAACTGCGTCGAGGAGACCATCGCGAGCGGAGCGGCACTCGGCGCCTGGGTGAAGGTAGCCGCCGCGAAGGCCGGCGGTGTCGGCTGCCAGCGCCCGGGTAGTGGGGGCTCCGAATAGGCGGGGAATGAGCTGACGATCCAGCCATCGTTCTGCCGCCATGCCAGAATCTCCGCCGCGACCCTGGCCCCGATGGCGGCGCCGTGCCGCTCGAATCCCGGGGCGCCGGAGCCGAACTGCTGCTGCAGCAGCGCGTCGTACGCGGCTTTGGCGTTCGGGTTGAGAGCGACGATCACGTCGTGTGCCGCCTGTGCCGCCGCTGCGGACGGCGACCCGTTGACCGGCTGATCGAACTGGACGCGGTACGGGGCGAATTCACGTGCGACCGCGTTGATGGCGTCGAACATGGCGATATGAGTGAGGGCGTAGAAGCGGGGCGCGCCCGCTCCATTTCCTCCGGGAATGGTGTCCTGCAGGACTTGGTTCCATTCATAGATCACGGTCGGCGACCCGTCGCCGGCCCCGGCGGCAAGGTCGCGTTCAGATTGGGCCAGGAAGGCCAGTGCGACGACGGTTGTCAGTAGAGCCTTTCGAGTCATGGGTCTCGTCTCCTCACCTGCACGGTGCTGCACGACGCGGAAGCGGCGCGAGGTGGCGCTACAATGGGCCGCGTTTCGACCGACGTCCTTCGGACGGACGGAAGGTTTTCTGAAGGATTTCGGATGGCGGACAACTCGCTGCACGAACACCACTTGTTCGTCTTCGGACCCTTCACGCTCGACACCGCGCAGGGCCTTCTTCTGCGTGGCACCGAGGTCGTGCCGCTCGAGCCGAAGGTCTTTGAGACGCTGCGGGCACTGGTCGAAGCCTCGGGACGTGCGCTGACGAAGGACGAACTGCTGTCGCGCGTATGGCCCGACGCCTTCGTCGAGGAAGGCAGCCTCACCCGCAACATCTCGACCCTGCGGAAGGTCCTCGCCTCCGACGGCAACCCGCAGGGCTACATCGAGACGCTGCCGCGGCGCGGCTATCGCTTCCAGCCCGTGGTCGAACGCGTCGGCGCAACCTCGGTCCCGTTGGCGGCACCGGGTCCGCCGGCAGTGCCGGAACCCCCGCCCACACCGCCGGTCATCGAGGCCGAGCGACCTGTCAGCGCGCCTCGTTTCCGCTGGCTGACGATTGCCGGCGTCACCGCGGCCGCACTCCTTGTTGTGGTGGCTGCAGCCGCCTGGTGGCGTCCGGGCGCCCAAGGGTCCCCGATCACGTCGATCGCGGTGCTGCCGCTGCAGAATCTGTCGGCCGATCCCTCACAGGAATTCTTCTCGGACGGCATGACCGAGGCGTTGATCTCGAGGCTCGCCCAGGTCAGCGATCTCAGGGTCACGTCGCGCACATCGGTGATGCGCTTCAAGGGCGCCTCGGCGCCGGTGCCGGACATCGGCCGTCAGCTCGGCGTGGACGCAGTGGTCGAAGGGTCGGTTCAGCGGGAGGGGAGCCGCGTACGCGTCACCGTGCAGTTGATTCACGCCGCCACCGACAGCCACCTGTGGGCCAAGGAGTTCGACGGCACGATGCAGGACGTGCTCGACCTCCAGCGCCGTATCGCGCTGGCCATTGCCGGCGACATCTCGTCGAAGATCGCGCCGGTGGAGCCGACGGGCGCACCGGAACGACGGCTGGCGGCCGAGGCTGTCGACGCATACCTTCTGGGCCGGTATCTGCAGGCCAAGCCCGACTTCGAGTCCAGGCAACGAGCGATCGCCGAGCTGCGGAAGGCCATCGCGCTCGAGCCGACCTATGCGGATGCGCACGCGGTCCTGGCGATGGCGCTCATCGATCAGGCCGCGCTCGGTCTCACCGATATTACGGGTGAGGCGCTCCAGCTCGCCCGGAAGGCGGTGGCTCTCGACGACCATCTCGCGGAGGCGCACGCCGCGCTGGCGGCGGCGTCGTTCGAGGCGTGGGACTGGGAAGGCACGCAGCGGGAGTTCGAGCGGGCGCTCGCGCTCTATCCGAACAGCGAAGACGCGTGTGCGAACTACGGGCTGGCGCTCTCGGCGTGGGGACGGCACGACGAGGCGGTCGCATGGTCGGGACGCTTTGCGTCGCGGAACCCGGTGTCGGCGGCGCTCCACATCAACTACGCGGTGGTGTTGATCAACGCCCGCCGCTATGCGGAGGCGGAGCGCCACCTGAAGCTGGCGCTCGAACTCGAGCCATTGAGCCACGGCGCGCCGCTCGCGCTGGCCCAGGTGTACGCGTTGACCGGCAGGGCCGAGCAGGCGCTCGGGCTCGTCTCGGCTCCGCCGTTCGCGGGCTCGTCGGTGCAGGCGGGTATGTACGCCGCGGCCGGCCGGCGCGATGACGCGCTGGCCATCGTGAAGAAGATCGAGCGGAACCCGGCGCCCGTCGATCTGTACGCGATCGCGAACGTCTATTTCTTGCTCGGCGACGCGGACCGCGGTTTCGAATGGATGGAGCGCGCCGTTTCCAAGCGTCTTGGCTACGTGCGGTGGATGAACGTGCACCCCGCCTTCGACCGGTGGCGCAGCGATCCGAGATTCGCCGCCCTGGTGCAGCGACTGCGCCTGCCCCAGACCAGCAGCTGACACCGACGGGTTGTTGCGCATGGATGACGCCAGTGCCGTCCAATACGCCGCTTCTTTTAACGGGGGGCGCCGCACCAGCGGCAAGAACGAACCTGGGTGCAGCTGATTGAGGCCTCCGAGTTGCCTCGGCACTTCAGTGTTTACGCTGGATCAACCGTCGGGGATCGGGTCAGCATGCGGCAAACGGCAATTCACCTGTTGCGGCGGGCCGCAACCATCCTGCTGTTGATTGACTGATCCAGCTTCTCGACTTCCTCCCACGCGTCCAGAATGTCGAACTCTTCGCTCATCGTGGCACGCTCGACGATTCCCCGGCGCAAGTTGTCAGAACGCTTGATGTCCTCGATGAGCTGGGCTCGCTCGTCAGATGTCATGAATTCATTATGCGCCGTTGCGCCGCGACTCGCGGGCGATCACGGAGGCTGTTGGAACGAAAGCGTACTTGCAATTGAAAGGCCCTCGTTCAGAGGTTAGATGTGCAAGTGGGAAGAGGAGCCTAACCAAGGTCTGCAATCGGAATCGCCATCTTGCGAGACTTGGCCATCGCCTCAACCTGCTGGATTATGGCGACGTAGTCCTCACGATGCTGAATCTGCGCGAATGTCGAATCCATCTGCAAGAGAAAGAACTAGTAAGCCGCACCACGGCGATCGTGCCCATGCGTCACCGTTCATCCGCGACGCGCAGCCGGCACAGGTCGAGGGAATCGGTCTCCGCACATCGGATGGTGCGCACTCTCCCGGTGCTGACGTGGGTGAGGTCCGCACAGCGAGTGCCGCACGCCTGCTCAATCCAGGCGGAGGTCACGCGCCACACGCTTCCAACTGCCGCGGCCTTGATATGGGCGTCCCACGCGCGCGTGGCCGTCGCATGCGCTCGGGCTGCGGTGACCCGCTGTTTGAGCGGGCGAAGGATGGACCGGGTTCCCGTCATGGCTCTGTGACTCCGAAGGAGGTATTGCAACTGCCTCCTTTGATGCGTCGATTCTACCCGAACGGGTTTACGCAAGCGGATCGGGTCCCCCGGGCCCAAACGGCGCCAGGTGAATCCATGAGGTGTGGTTGGACAGTCGTCGCGGCGTGGTGCGCTCCGCACCGCGACCGGCCCGTAGCGCTCAGCGTCCGCTACTGGATCGATGCGATGACGTAACCGCACCAGGCGATCAATCCGACCAGCCCGGCGGCAGCAATCAATTGATATCTCACAAGGATGCCCTCGTAAGGGCAAAGTATCGCAGGGTCCGGGTGAGCATGCCATTAGGGAAAACCCTTTATCTCGTGGATGGCTATTGCGGGATGACCGCGATACAACGCGCATCTGAATGCCATCTTGCCTTCAGTATGTTGCCCGCGGCCGGCAGCCAGGCTCAGACTCGCTCCGTGGGCGATCGTGCAGATGCCCGGTCCGCTACTGCGCATGCGCGAATGGCGCGGTGTGTGTCCGTTATCTTCAGCCTGTCCATGGGCGGCCTCCTGTCCTGGCGGGCCGGTTCGCAGTCAATCACGTACGACGAGGCCTTCACCTGGCTGGGATTCGTGAGCCGGCCCATCGGCGAAGTGTTCACCAGTTACACCGCGAACAACCATGTGTTGTTCACCCTGCTTGCGTGGATCACGACGCGGGCGTTCGGGACAAGTGAGCTGACGCTGCGACTGCCGTCCGTCGTCGCCGGCATCGCCTACACCAGCCTGTCGTTTCACCTCTCGTGCGTGATCTCTGATCGTTGGACGTTACGGGTGCTCACGACTGCCGCCCTGGTGTTGAATCCGTTCACCCTGGACTTCTTCGTGGCGGCGAGGGGCTACGGCCTGGCCACGACCTGCCTCGTCGCGGCGCTGCTCGTGGTGATGGGCCCACGCGGACAGACTCAGCGAACGCTGGCGCTCACGGGGGCGCTGGCGGGGTTGAGCGTCGCGGCCAATCTTGCCTACGCGTTTCCCGCCGCAGGCGTCAGCGCGGCGGCAACAGTGTTGGCCGCTCTGCGGTCCGTCCAGCCTCTCCGTGTGCTGGTGCGGTCTGCGGCAACGATACTGATCGCCGGTACGCTCACGTCGATGCCGTTGCTCGTCGTTCCGCTGCGCCACCGGCCGCCACGAAACGCGTTCTTTTTCGGGGCGTCCACGTTTCTCGAAAGTTCACGTTCCCTCGTCACCGCGTCATTGCAGTACGACCCGCACAGCCGATGGTCAGCGCCTGATTGGGTGATCGGCGTGCTGTCAGCATGGGCCGTCCCGTTGCTGGTGATCGCCTGCGTGATCACGGCGTGCGTCATCGCCCTGCGGGCTCGCCACACCAGGACACCGGGGATCGCTGATTCCGCAGTGCCAGTTCTAGCGATCGGAACCACTCTGGGCGCTACCGTAGCTGCGCTTGCTGTCGCGCGCCTCGCTCTTCATCTGCCGCTGCCTTTCGAGCGTACCGGCCTGTACTGGCTTGCGCTCTTGCCCATTACATTGGCAGCGCTTGCCCGCGTGTCTGCCCCGACACCGCGTCGCGACGCGGGCGTCCTTCAGTTCGCGTGCGGCACGGCACTGCTGTCACTCCTCTTTGCCTATGGAGCGCAGTTCACGACAACCCACTTCAGGTCCTGGCGCTATGACGCAGGTACCCGGGACATGTTCGCGGTCATCGAGCGGTGGCCGTGTCCGCCCAGTCACAGTTGGGTGATCGGAGGCACGCCGTTCCGTTTTGCGCCAGCATTGGAGTTCTATCGCGTGGTTCGCGATGCCAGCCACGTTGCGGCGCTGGATGTCCTTGGCGCTCGTTACGCGTCCAGTGACCCGGATTTCTACGTGGCCGAGCCCCTAAAAGAAGGGGACCTTCGTTCGGATCGGTTTGTTCCGGTCATGACTCACCCCGTCTCAGGCGCCACGCTATTCGCGAAGCGCGACCTCGTTCGATGCGCTCGTGAGTCAGTACGGTCCAATCACGTGTCATGACCCACGTCGATTCGGTCCGGAGAGGCGCTTCGAGGTGGTGTCCGTCAAGCCGTTCGACGCATCCGGAGGTGCGACGCCGCGGAGCGCGACGAGGGGGATGCGCTACGACTTCTTTGGTTTGCGTTGCGGTGGCTGGTCGGGCAGGCGTTCCTTGCACCGCTGGATCGCCTCGTTGGCCTGCCGGAGTGGATCGATACCGAGCGCTACGCGATTGTCGGAACGATTCCAGACGGTGTCCCAGTGAGCGCGCTGCCGGCGCTGATGACCAACCTGCTGAAGGATCGCTTCAGGATGGTGTCGCACACTGAAATTCGTGAGATGCCCATTTACAACCTCGTGCTCACGCGCAGCGACAAGCGCCTCGGACCGTCGCTCAAGGAAACCTCGGCGGAGTGCCGTGCGGCGATGGAGGCGCGCCTTGCGGCGCCGCAACGCGGAGCCTCGCCGCCGTCGGCGCCGACTGTGTCCGGCGGCAGGGCCTCAACAGCGACGACGATGCCATCGTCATCGACTGGCAGACAAGAACTGAAAATCTGAAAGAAGGAGGACCCTTCGACCCTTCGACTCGCTGCGCTCGCTCAGGGCACTTCTCCCTGCAGGTGGCTTGCCCTGAGCGAACCGTCGGCTTGCCGGAGGCAAGCGGAGGGTGAGTCGAAGTGGAGGCGGCGGGAGTCGACCAAGTTGGCGAGCCCCCTGAGGGGCGGAGCCGCTTGGCTGGCTACGTCGCCGACAGCAGACCGAACGTAGTGAGGGATGGTGGAGGCGGCGGGAGTCGAACTTGACGGCGCTTTGCGCGGATGCCTGTTTTCAAGAATCGCCCGTGAAATCGACCCTCTCAAATCGACAGAACCGATAGAAATCCTGCGACTGCCCCCAAATTACCCCCAGCAGATCATCATTCCGTGATGGCTATTCTCGACCTTCGGATCGGGCCGCCAGTCTCGGGGTCTGCCGATCGCGAAGCGCGGCCTCCGGCGTCTGACATGTGATGACAGTCGACGCACGTCCACGCTGCTCTTCGTCCCGCGTTACCAGTGTCGTTCCGTACCGGCGAGCGACGGCGACATAGATGGAGTCGGCACCGCGCAACCGGTGAGCGGCAGCGAGTTCTGCCGCCTGCCGAGCCATGGTCGACGTCAGAGCCACGATCGTCAAGTGCGGCAGGGCCGCTATCGCGTTCGCGTACTGAACCGCGCCGGTGCTGTCGTCGCTTGCGCGCGCCACCGCGGATGCGACTTCCGGCCACAGGAGCGTGGGAACGATCAGAGGATCGCCGTGTTCCTGAATCGCTGCGAGGATCGCCAGGCTCTCAACGTGGCCGTCTTCGTTTGGATTGAAAGCGTTCACGAACACACTGGCGTCAACCGTGTACCTCGGATGCGCGGCAGCCTTCGTGCGCGACGGCCGGCGGGGCGCCTTCCGAGCGGCGGCCATTCTACCGGCGCGTTGCAGAGAGCAGACGGACGCCGCTCACGCCGGGACGAAATCTCCGCTCAAGACGACGGCCGGCGCGCAGGAAGGCATTCCACGCCGCGGTTCCGTCTTCCGTCCCGTGGGCATCATCAGCATCATCGATGGGAAGGATGATGCCGACGGCACGACCCCGATGCGTCAGAATGTACGACGCTCGTCCCTCTCGCACACGACGCACGATCCTCGCGGCGTGGGTTTTCAACTCCCGAACGCCCACCGTCGCTTTGGTTCGGCTCGGCCCACCGGATCCTGAGTGGTTCCTCATGTGACTACATTACGGAGGCTGAGGACGAACGTCAAGTCGGCACGCAATCGCCGCGGACGGCGGTCACGACAGCAGATCCGGCCAATCGTCGATCGGTGACGCTATACTCTCGGCGTGCGACGGATCGCCAAGCGATCAGGTCGGCTCCCATCGGCGCCGAAGCTCGGCGCGTTGCCGCCGCGTTACTCGTTCGCACTCCACCGTGGCGAGCGAGACAGGTTCACGAAGTGCCCGCGATGCCACGCGCACACGCGATTGCGAAAAATGCCGCTCGTCATCCATGTCGATCATCCGGCCGGCCCGCGGCTGACAATTCTTGGCAAGACGTGCCGCCTCTGTCTCGTGTGCGAGATGCTCATCGCGCATGAAGCCGACATTTCGCGGCTCCTCATCGCGTCGGGCGTCGTTGCTGAGAGCGGTATCCCGCCTATGTCGTGCTTGGAACCGTCGAACCGCGCGTCTGGCGGGCCGGGTTGACGCGCGGTGTAACGCTGGAGGCGGTGCGCGCGTCCATGGCCGATTTCGAGCAGTACCTGCGCATCGATCTTACGCCGGGTGGGTGGTATCGAAACGCGGACGTTGCCGGCAGCGAGAAGATCAACGCCGGCGGCGCGAGTCGTCGCCGGCCGCGACGACAATCATGATCGCTTCAAAGTCGAGGCTCGAGAAGCAGCTCGCGACACTGGTCGCTTTTCCGTCTTAGCGCTGCGACGCTCGATGCGCTCAACGACGTCGCCCACGTAATCGCCGTATCCCCATCCGATATCGCGCGCGCGATCTCGCACGCGGCTCAGGCGACGAAGCGCGGTCGCTTGGTCGCTCGAAGACAAATCGTCGAACGCATTGTCGATGGCGTCAAGTTGTCGTTCGAGCGCGGTGAATTACCCTTCGTCGCCGTAGCCGAGATCCGCCGATTGTTCCGTGCCCGCTTCGACGAAAGACAACATCAGATCAGTGGTACCGGCCGGGTCACCAGTCGCTCGTCGGTAGTGCGCGATCGCTGCGCTCGCGTTGCGGACGCTGATGGGATGGTGGCTGAAGGGATCAGGAAAAATCGCGCGGACGATGGTACGCCGGTACTGTTCAATCACGGCGGCATCCGCGAGCAGGCGTGACTCGAGAAATCGCCGATTCTCCGGGGCGGCGTTGTACAAATCCGCGATCAACTTCAGGAGACCTGCCCGGTCGAACGTGTCCAGCCGCTTCCTGACAGCGGTCCATTGGTTCTTTGCCCGTGGTGCTTTCATGACGGCTGTCGCTCGAACGCGGTTTTCCAGCGCTTGAGTGGATCGTCGAACACCACCTTGACGGGATCGAAGGAGTCCGGATCGTACAAGCCCGCCGATGTCAGCAACGAGTCGTGCTCGGGATGCACTGGGTCGGCAATCGCCGCGAGAAAGTCCATAAAACCGTGGACGCCTCCACAGTCCTCAGGCGGGCACCTGCGCGCTCCGGCGACACATCGTGGGTATGTGACGGACAATTCGATCGGCTGTTCACCTTCGTAGACGAGCGCGTGCTGCCAATCGTCGCCGAAGTCGTAGACATAGAGCGCTGGCACCCGGTGGTATTGCTGGTGGTTGAAGTAATCGGAGGAATCTTGATCGGCACGAAGATACGCAACGTGGAGGCCGTCGTTGTCGCAGTCGACCAACGGATCGAGCGACGGGACTTAATGATAGTCGGCGGGATCTCGTTCAGAAAGTACGGGAACGTGCTCGTCCACATCGATGGTGGAGGCGGCGGATCGCAAGACATCACGGCATCGAGCGCGCGAAATCAGGCCACAAAACGAATAGGTATGCCGCCAGGTGGAGGCGAGTCACCCCCAAATTGCCCCCATCAGATCAAGGCGCACTCGGTAAACGACAGACACACAATGGCTTAGTGATTTGGAGGCGGCGGGAGTCGAACCCGCGTCCGAAAGCACGTCGTCGTAGGACTCTACATGCGTGTCCGCTTCGTTATTGTCGGGCCCGGCATGTGGAAGCGGCTAAGTACCGCCGGGCCTTAGCCTCGGAGAATCTCGCGGGCACGCGCCGAGGCGCCACGTGCCCACCAGCCTGTTTAATGGCGTTCGACCCCCAACCACCAGGCGAGGCCAGGGCGAACGTCACTGCTTAATTAAGCAGCGAGAGCGTACTGAGTATCCGCAGTTAACGGATGTTCCGTCAGATTAGCGAGTTAACGGTGCTCGGCATGCATCCCGCGATCTCGCACCCCCGTCGAAGCCAATTTCGCCCCCCCGAGGTCTGTCCGACGTCACGCGATCGTTCGATACGTGACGCAGGACGAGGTCGCTTGCTGACGCGGACGCTCCGTCCGCGCTCATTCATTCTACGGAACCGGTTGACTGGCAGCAAGTTAGGCCGGTGCGTCGTATAATCCTCGACAACGGATGGACCTTGTGAAAGCGTTTGCGGCAATGGTTGTGCTGGCGATCGTCGCCACGTCAACCCCGCACGCGCAGGACAGCACGACAGATCAGGTGTCGGCTCCGCCTGCGCCTCGACTCGCTCCCACAGCTCATCCGCCGCTCCCCGCGAATCCCTCGCAATACTGGTTCGTCCCCGATCTCGCGGCGCCGCGGCCAGCGACCAGCCGCGCGACGGCAACGGCCGTCGCGAACTTCGTGAAGGCGGTCAATCTGATCGGCGATCGCGACTACGCCGCCGCGCTGCCGCTGATCGACGGCCCCGCCATCGCGACCACGCCGCTCAACGCGTATGGCTACTACTACTCGGGAGTCGCGCTCAACGCCCTGCAGCGGTTGGCCGAGGCCGATGCGGCATTTGCCGCGGCGGATGCGCTCAGGCCGGAGGGTGCGCTCAGTGAGCTGGTGCTCCTGCGGCTCGCCGACGTCGCTCTCGCGCGCAACGATGCGCGGCGGGCGGTCGACACGCTCCAGCGCCTCAACCCTGAGAAGGCGAACGCCCCCGAGCAGGTGAACCTGATGGTCGCGCGCGCGGCGGAACGCGCCGGGGATCGTGAAACGGCGCTGCAGACCTACCGTCACCTGTACTACGACTATCCGACGAGCCAGGAAGCCGCGGATGCTCAGGCCGGGATCGAGCGACTCGAGACGCCCGATCTGATTCCCGGCGACCGCTTCAAGAAGGAGCTGGCTCGGGCCGAGCGTCTGTTTGCCGCCAAGCGCTGGGCCCAGGCGCGGGCCGCGTTCGATGTGTTGTCACGTGTCGCGCAGGGAGACGACGCCGATCTCGTCGGCCTTCGCGTCGCCGAGTGTGACTACTACCTGGATCGCTTCCGTGCGGCCCGCGACGGAGTACAGAAGTATCTCAAGGGAAATCCCCGCGAGGCAGAAGCGCGTTTCTTCTATCTCACCGCGATTCGCGGGCTCGGCGATCAGTCGACCTACGTCGAACTGGCGCGCAAGTTCGTGGCCGAGTATCCCGACAGTCCGTGGAGCGAGGAGACGCTCAACAACCTCGCCTCGCACTACATCATCATCGACGACGACGACGCGGCTGATCTGGCCTTCCGGGAGCTGTCGCGACGATTTCCGAAGAGCCGATACACCGAACGCGCCTCATGGAAAGTTGGGTGGCGGGCGTACCGGACGGGAAACTTCCGCGAGGCTGCCGAGACGTTCGACGGCGCTGCCGCGAATTTCCCCCGCTCCGATTACCGGCCGTCGTGGTTGTACTGGTCGGGACGATCCCGTGACCAGATGAACGAGGGCGACGTCGCGGTGGCGCGCTACCGCCTCACGATTGCCGACTACGCCAACTCATACTATGGGCGGCTCGCGACGGCGGTGCTCCGTGACCGCAACGAACCGACCACTATCCAGACCATCTCGGCGGCGCCGCTCAGCGTCGTGCAGTCGGCGATTCCGTCAGAACCGTTGATTCGGGAGCTGGGTTCGCTCGAGCTGTACGACACAGCGCTGCGCGAGGTTCAGTACGCGCAGCACGTGTGGGGCAACTCACCGCAGCTCGAGGCGACGGTCGCGTGGCTTCGCCACAACCAGGGGCTCGGGTTGAGCGGCACGGAGCGGTTCAATGCGATTCGCGGCGCGATCAACACGATGCGTCGTGCCTATCCGCAATTCCTGGCCGCCGGCGGCGAGAACCTTCCCCCGGAGATCCTGCGGATCATCTATCCCCTTGATTTCTGGCCCCTCATCGTCCGCGGCGCGTCGCAACACGGTCTGGACCCGTACCTGATGACCGCGCTGATGGCGCAGGAATCGACCTTTACTCCCGAGATCAAATCCTCCGCGAATGCATGGGGCCTCATGCAGCTGCTGCCGAGCACCGGCAAACGGTATGCGCGGAAGGTCGGGATGACGCGATTCACCACCGGCTCGCTGCAGGATCCCGAAGTCAACGTCCGCCTCGGCATGCAGTACTTCAAGGACCTGATCGACCGGTTCGGCGGCGATTACTTCGCCATCGCGAGTTACAACGCGGGTGAGAACCGGGTGGCGCAGTGGCGGGCGGAGAAGCCGGATCTGGCGGAAGACGAGTTCATCGACGATATCCCGTTTCCGGAGACGCAGAACTACGTCAAACGGATTCTCGGGACCGCCGAGGATTACCGGCGGCTGTACGGCAGCGGCCTGCTCAACCCGAACGACCCGCTGTCGCGCGGCACCGTAATGCCGAGGCCGTCGGTGAAGACGGTCAGGAGCAGCACGACGACGAAAAAGAGCAGCAGCAGCGCGACGAAAAAGTCGACCGCAAAGAAGGCGCCCGCGAAGGCTTCTGCAAAGAAGGCCCCTGCCAAGCCGGCGTCGAGCTCCAAGCGCTGAATCACCCGACTCCGGCCTGACACAGCTGAGGTCGATGGCCTGGGCCTTGTGGATGCCAGCGCAGTTCCGCGCAGTTCGAACCTCCGCGACTCGAGCCACACCAGCGGACCCGCTGCTTGCATTCGTGCCGTCGGGACGACCTGGATTCGTGTATTTTCAATCAAGAGGTCCGCACGCCGCCTCCGCTGCCAGCAGGTGAGGGACGCGCGGATGCGATGCCGGGTGATCGCGAGGGGAGCAGGACGACTGCACCGACGCCCGGGACGTGACGGAAGTTCTCAGTGGATGTGTGATGTATCAGGCCTTTTGCGGATTGCGCGAGCCGCCGTTCGAATTGACGCCCAACCCGAAATTCCTGTACTTCTCGCCACGGCATCGTGAGGCGCTGAGCATCCTCGAGTACGGGCTTGCCGCTGCGAAATCGCTGACGGTTTTGCTGGGCGACGTCGGAACCGGTAAGACGACCCTGATCAAGGCAGCGCTGGAGTCCGAGCGCTGCCGTCACGTGCACTGCATCACCATCAGCAACCCGGCACTGAGGCGGGACGAGTTTCTCACCATCCTGGCCGCTCGGTGCGGGTTGAGCCCCGACGCGGGACGGTCGAAAGGGGTGCTGCTCGACGAGCTCGAGCGCGTGCTGGCGAGCCGCCGCGAACGTGGTGAGGTCGTGGCGCTGGTGGTGGACGAGGCCCAGAGTGTCGAGATCGAGCTGCTCGAGGAGATCCGGTTGCTGAGCAACCTCGAGACCGCGAGCGAGAAACTGCTGCCGCTGGTTCTGGCAGGGCAGCCGGAATTCGCGGAGCGACTCGAGGACCCGAGTCTGCGGCAGGTCAAGCAGCGGATTGCGCTGCGCTGCGAACTGTCACGATTCGAGCTGGCAGATACCGCGGCCTGCATCGCCCACCGGATTACGATGGCGGGAGGTACGCCGTCCGAGCTGTTTACGCTGGAGGCGGTCACGCTGATCCATGAGATCGCCCGCGGCATTCCGCGAACGATCAGCGTCCTGTGCGACAACGCCCTGGTCTGCGCGATGGCCCAGGACCGCAAGCCGGTCGACCAGCTCATGGTGCTCGAAGTTGCGAAGGACCTGAACTTCGCGACGCCGCACCTGCCGCCGGCCGCGCCGCAGGCCGGCGAAAGCTATCTTGCGGTGCCGAACCGATTCTCGTTGTTCCGCCGCGCCTGGTGATCGGGGGCCGGGCCATCCGGCCCGGCCACTCCCGCCGCTCGAATCAGTTCTTCTTCTTCTTGACGGTGAACGTCCGTGTCGGGCTCCACGGACCATCTCCGGCCGGGCTCGATCCGACAACCGCCCAATTCGCGCTGCCCACCGACAGCGTCACCGCGGGCGTAATCGAACAGGTGGTTCCGGTGGCGCATCCCAGGGTTGCCGCCGAGTAGACCTGCTGGAGCCGGTTGCCTTGCGCATCGGTCACCGAGAGGAAATACGTCGCCGCGCTTGGAACTGCCGACCAGCTGAACGTCGGCGTCTGCGAGGTCGTGGTATTGACCGGGGCGAGCTGCGTCGGCGCGGTCGTGGGTATGGGGGAGCTGACAGTGAACGTCCGAGTGGCGCTCCACGGGCCAGTACCCGCGGCATTGGACGCCACGACGGCCCAACTCGCCGTTCCTGGAGCCAGCGTCACACCGGGCGCGACCGAGCATGTCCCAGTACCCGCGCCACAGCCGATGGCTGCTGCGGAATAGACTTGCTGGATCACTCCGCTTTGTCGCGTGTCGGTCACACCCAGGTAGTAGCTGGTTGCATTCGGAACCGCGGACCAGCTGAAGGTTGGCGTTTGCGAGGTCGCGGTATTGACTGGGGCGACCAACGTCGGAGCCGTTGTCGGGAGCGGTGATCCCACGGTGAACGATCGTGTGGCGCTCCACGGCCCGTCACCGGCGGTATTCGACGCGACCACCGCCCAATTCGCCGTTCCTGGCGCCAGCGACACGGCCGGCGTGACCGAGCACGTGCCGGTGCCGGCGCCGCATCCGAGGGCCGCTGCCGAATAGACTTGTTTGATCACGCCGCTCTGTCGCGCATCGCTCACACCCAGATAGTAGCTGGTGGCATTCGGAACCGCGGACCAGCTGAAAGTTGGCGTCTGCGAGGTCGCGGTATTGACTGGTGCGACCAGGGTCGGAGCCGTGGTCGGGAGCGGTGATCCCACGGTGAACGATCGTGTGGCGCTCCACGGCCCGTCGCCGGCGGCATTCGACGCGACCACCGCCCAATTCGCCGTTCCTGGCGCCAGCGACACGGCCGGCGTGATCGAGCACGTGCCGGTGCCGGCGCCGCATCCGACGGCCGCTGCCGAATAGACTTGTTTGATCACGCCGCTCTGTCGCGCATCGCTCACACCCAGATAGTAGCTGGTGGCATTCGGAACCGCGGACCAGCTGAAAGTTGGCGTCTGCGAGGTCGCGGTATTGACTGGTGCGACCAGGGTCGGAGCCGTGGTCGGGAGCGGTGATCCCACGGTGAATGATCGCGTCGCGCTCCACGGCCCGTCGCCGGCGGCATTCGACGCGAGCACCGCCCAATTCGCCGTTCCTGTCGCCAGGGACACGGTCGGGGTGATCGAGCATGTGCCGGTGCCGGCGCCGCATCCGACGGCTGCTGCCGAATACACCTGCTGAACGACGCCGCTCTGTCGCGCGTCGCTCACACCGAGGAAATAGCTGGTCGCATTCGGCACTGCCGACCAGCTGAAGGTCGGTGTCTGCGAGGTCGCGGTGTTGACTGGTGCGACCAGGGTCGGAGCCGTGGTCGGGAGCGGTGATCCCACGGTGAAGGATCGCGTCGCGCTCCACGGCCCGTCGCCGCCTGAATTCGATGGGACGACGGCCCAACTTGCCGATCCTGTCGCCAGCGTCGTGGCTGGAGTCACGGCGCAGGTGCCGGTGCCGGCGGAGCATCCAGCCGCTGCCGCAGAGTAGACCTGTTGGACGATCCCGTTCTGTCGCGTGTCGCTCACACCCAGGAAATAGCTCGTCGCGTTCGGCACCGCCGCCCAGGTGAACGTTGGCGACGGTGACGTCGTCGTTCCGACCGGGGCAACCAGCGTCGGAGCAGTGAGCGTGGTCGCAGCAGCAAGGCTCGCCGACAGATCCGCTGACATCGGGCTCATGTCCGTGCCGCTCGAGTAGGCACGCACGGCCATGTGATACGTCGTGCCCGCAACCGCATTGGGCAGCGTGAAGGTTGTCGTCTTGCCGACGTCGTAAGACGAGGTGTAAGTGCCGGCGGAACTCCCGACGTAGACGATGTAGCCAGTGACGGTCGGTTCGGGATTCGGATCCCATGCGATGGTGATCGTTGCTGCCGCCGCAGTTGACGTGAGGACGAACGCGGATGCCACGAACATCGCTGCACGCCGGATCGAACGCCGAAGCGCACCTTTCGTACGCTGCACAGTACTCACTGACAGACTCCCTTCCCGGGGGCGCCGCTGTCGACAGCGGTTGAAAACGTGTTGCTTGTGTCGGCGGGGGGACCGGACACACGAACCGGGCGCGCGGGGTGCGCCTCGCTCTTCTGTAAGGCAAGAGCGTCGCCAACTTTCAGCGCCGGCGAAATGTGTGAGTTCAGTTCGTAAATGAGCGTTGGCGTCGTCTCGACAGCGGCGTGTCAACCCAGGCGGCGCCGAGGCGGATTGCAGTTTTGATCGGTCACTTACGCGTTGGTTCGATCAGAAAGTGCAATGGCGTGCGCTGTGCCCGGTACGACACGCTTTCTGCAAGACGCATCGCGTCGTGCGCGCCTCTGCGTGCGATGTTCAGTCTGGGCGGAAGTGTGTGGGCGGATGACATTCGGCGCGACGAACAGGTCGCACACGTTCGGAAAGCGGGCCGAGAGGGAGCGGAAGGGATGGCGTCGTCGTGTGACGACTCGTCGGCGTCAGCGGGAGCGGGCGATCAGAAGCGAACGTTGCCGCCCCAGTAGAACCCCTTCATGCGCATGTTGGCGGTATCGGTGTCCGACGTGTAGTCCACCTTCAGCGACCGGTAACCACCGAGGATCGCGAAGTTGTGACCGGCATTGACGGTCGCGTAGACGTCGAAGTCGACGAAGTGACCATCCCAGTCGGTCTTCAGGCGATCGAATCCTTTGAACCTCGTCACCTCGATGTTGAACTCGCCGGTGACCGAGACCAGCCGATGCGGATACGCTCTGGCCCCGAGGCCGACGGTGGGCACCCAGACGCGCACATCGGCGTCTTCGCTGCCGTACGGTCCGGCCTCGATGTTCGCTGAGAACTTGTTGTCCTTCACATCGGTGATCATGCCGAGGTAACCGCGTCCGGCCGAGACGAAGTCCCATTCATAGCCATAGCGACGCAGCCGCCAGTCGACGTTCATTGACACCGGCGCACTGACCGGAACGGTCAGTCCACCGAACTGAATCGTGCGGGTGATGACGGCCTCCTTCGAGTAGCTGATCGGAATGGAGCCGTAACGGAACTTGTGCTTGCCCGCCTTCGAGATGACGCTGTACTCCGTGAAGCGATCCTTCTCGAGGCCGAACTCCTGGACGAAATCGACCGGACCGACACCGAGGCCGGCGAGGTCGCCAGTGGACAGCGACAGCTGCGGAGTGGGTGACCAGAAACGCAGCGTGAATTCGACGCGATACTGCTCGCCCGCTCCCGCGTCGGAGTGGGACTGGAACTGCGCCTCAGCCCTGGTGGCGGCGAGGAGCACGACGAGAAAGGTTGCTGCGCGCTTGGTCATCGTGTGAAGTGTATCGGTCGAACGGGGCTCACGCTGCACTCAATCCGCGTTGCCCCCGAAGGCGGACGAGCGCGCCGAAGTGGCTACTGTGGAATGCCATCAGAACGGGGGCTTCCGGCCGGCGTATCCAGAGCCGGTCCACCGTCCAGCGGCGCGTCGGCCGGAGGGAAACTCGCCGGCGGGGGCGGGGCGGGATCGGGGATCTTCCGGGTGGCTTCGCGACGCCGGAACAGGCGATCGATCAGGCGCGGAGAGCTGGCCTGCGGGTCCCAGCCGAGGCGCAGGACGGTGAGGTCGACCGACTTGCGGCCGAACGCGAGCGCTTCGTTGCAGCTCCACATGTAGAGATCGAGTTCCCGGCCCTGCACCGCCGGTCCGGTATCCATGATCGTGTAGACGCCGCTGTACTTCGGCACGCCAGCCGCCACATTGACCACGCTACCGACCGGCAGGAGCTGCGGATCGGCGGCGGCGACGCCGGTGCGGGGATTCACCCCCGAGGCCGTTGTCGAACCCTTGCAGTAGGCGGTGGCAGTGAACGCGAGTCGCGATCCGGGTGGCGGGGCGGCATGCTCCGCCAGCAGCTTCTGGATGGCGAAGTACTGGGAGTCGAATATCCGTGTCTCGTAGACGAAGACGAACCCCACCATCAGGATGATGAGGGCCACCGCCTTCCGCCAGAACGAATAAGCAAGGATCATCGGAAATGATCGAACCCGGCCGGCAGCGCGCGTGGTCCCGTACTGGTCGACAGCACCACCTCCCGGTTGCGCGTCACGGCGCCAATCCGGGTTATCGGCAGATCGCCCACGCCTGTTCGCACCGCGCGCAGGCGGCCGCGCCACGAGGGTCGTACTGTGAACAGCAGTTCGTAGTCGTCGCCCCCGGCGACGGCCGTCTCCACGGCATCGCCACCTTGGACCGCGTGCCAATCGCGGACGCCCTGCGCAATCGGCAGCGACCCGACTTCGATGTGCATGCCGACGTCGGACGCCTCGGCAATCTGTTGCACGGCATCCGACAATCCGTCACTCAAATCCATGCAGCTCGTGGCTGCGCGATTGCGTCCGAGCAGACCGCCGGCGCGGACGCGGGGCACGGGGCGGAGGTACCTCTCGACGCAGAGTGTGCCGTCAGCATCACGTGGCGCGGGCCTTGTCAGGCTCGCGTTAGCGACGGTGGCAAGCCCCGTCCCACGATCACCCATCAACATCTTCAATCCGACGGCCGCGGCCCCGAGCGAACCGGTCACGTACACCTCGTCTCCCGGGCGCGCCCCGGCGCGCGTCAGCACCTTACGCGGCTTCACGCTGCCAATGGCGGTGACGTCGATGACCAGCGGCCCGACCGTGCGCGTCACGTTGCCGCCGACGACCGCCACGCCATGCGCTGCCGCGAGCGGCAGGAGCCCGTCGAGCAGTGAATCGATGGCGGCGGCATCGACCGATTCCGGCAGCACGAGCGACAGCAGCGCGGCCCGCGGGCGGGCGCCCATCGCGGCGAGATCGCTCAGGTTCACGGCAAGTGCCCGGTGTCCGACCGCCTCGAGCGGGACGAAGGCGCGATCGAAATGAACGCCTTCGACCACCGCGTCGGTGGTCAGGACGTCGTACGCGCCCCGTTCAGGCGCGAGGACCGCGGCATCGTCGCCGGGTCCCACCTGCACCCACGAAGGCGCCTGGAGGGACGCTGCCAGCCGCGTCGTAATGCGCCGGATCAGCGCCCGCTCACCGAGGGAGGAGAGGGAGTGATGAGTCAAAGAGCCCCGCTTTGCCGTGTGGGGAGGTCGTATGAACCTGCGTTAGCAGGTGGAGCCGCTGTTATCGGCCGCGCTTCAGGCTTCCTCGGAACAGAGGCATGCACAACACGCGACCTCGCGGCTCGCTTGATTGTTACATCGGCTCAGACGAGCCTCCGAAACCATCACGAGCAAAGCAGAAGCTGGAGGATCTTAACGTGCTGTTCGGCGGGGGGTCAAGGCGCGCTGATTGCCTGGGTGGTCGTGACCTGCGCCAGCACCTCGTCCACGAGCTGCTCGAGGCGGAGGGCGCGATCGTTCAGTTCGCCGCGCGCGGTGGACTGGACTTCGCGCGCCCGGAAGTATTCGTCCGCGATATTGAGGGCCACCAGGAGGGCGAGCCCGAGCAGATCGCTGGCCGGCGCCGCTTCGGCGGCCGCGCGCATCTTGCCGTCGACGTACGCCGCCAGCTCGGCGACGTAACGCTCGTCGAGGGAACTGCGAATCGGATACCGTTGGCCCGCAATCTCGACGGTGACCACTCTGTTCATCTGCGATGATCGATCTGCACGGTGCGAATCGTCTCGAGCGTTCGAGCCATCGACCTGCGGCGTGAGTCAATCTCGAGTCGCGGACTGTCGATGGCCATTCAGATCGCTTCGATCTGCTGCAGCATCTCGCTGACGCGCGTGCGGATGACTTCGCGCTCTTCCCGCAACACCGACAGCTCGGAGCTCACCTGGTCGGCGTCCGCGAGCTGCGCCCGCAGCTGCTCGATTTGTGCCTCCAGGCGCGCGTTGGCGTCGAGCGCCTGCGCCTTTTCCGCCCGGAGCTGCGTGACCATGCCCACGAGCAGCCCGATCTTTTCTTCCAGCCGATCGATCGGTTCGAGATCTACTGTTCGCGCCACCTGCTTCGCCATCCGTCCTCTTGACAATCGTGAATCGTGAATCATGAATCGTGAATCACTCCATGAACGGGAAGCTGGTCCGTGGCTGCCTGCGTTCACGATTCACCATTCAGCGATTCAGCGTTGGAAATGTGATGCGGTCGGAATGGTGCCACGAATACGGTGAGCAGGCAAGGTCACTGCGCGAACCGCGCCGCAAGCGTCTGCTGCCAGTTCAGCACGACGTCAATCTGGTCTCGGCGTGTCGCCTCGCCGCTGCTCTCGAGCGCCAGATCGATCGAGATGCCCAACACCTTCCCGCCCGGCATGGCATCGATGTTCCGCCGGTTTACCAATGGATTGGGCTCTGTCCGGTGAAGGCGGGGAAAAGGCATCGGTGGACCGAACGCGAGTGAAGGGGTGGCATGGAAGTCGACGGCGAGCGATGTCGTCGCGGTGGCATTGAAGATCAACCGGTCGCCCTGGCGGCTCCAGAGTGGATGCCCGGCGATTGGCGTCACCGGCACGAGATACTTCGTACCGGTGGCGGGAAATGGCTCGACGAACGCCTGCAGTGTCCCGACGTTGGGGCCAGATTGCTCGCTGCGCTGGTAGACGAGCCACCGGCCATCCGGCGAAAGCACCGGCTCCATATGGACGGCGGACGTCACGTCGCCGAATCGCACAGACCTTCGATCCGCGAGCGTGAGCACGTGGAGTTGGAACGTCCCGTCCTTCTCGATTTCGTACACGAGCTTGGCACCATCGGGAGACCATGTGTGCGGCGTGTGCTTCGCGCCTGCTTCAGGCTTCGTCAGCCGTTCCGCGGCACCGGTGCCATCGGCGCGCTGGCGGAAGATCGCCTCGTCGCCCTCGCGATCGGACCGAAAGGCGATCCAACTGTTGTCCGGAGACCAGACCGGCGCCGTGTTGCGGCCGCTAAAGGTCAACCGGCGACTCGCGGTCTTGCCCTCCAGATCCTGCACCCACACATTGATGTCGGGGTCGGTGCCGGACTCATAGGCGACTGTACGAGCGTCTGGCGATGCTCGTATGCCTCGAAACACCCCGCGCGGAATGGGCAACCGCGTGACATTGCCCATGTCATCGAAGACCGCCAGCAACGCGTTCTCCGAGCCATCCACGACCTTCACCGGACCGCCGACAAACACCAGTGTCCCGTTGGCAGCCAGGCTGTACTGTGCGACACCGCTGTTGTTGCCCTCGAGAAATCGAAGCACACCGGGTATGACAGGGACTGCGGGGCCTGTGGTCGCGAGGCGATCGAGATCGAATGGCATCGCCATGACGGTGCCGGACACCGCGTAGAGCAGATGGCCGGCGCCGTCGTAGCGGCCGTCAGCGCCTCCCTCGAGCACGGTCTTCACCTCGCCAGCTGCGGTCTTGACGACAATGCGACCTTTGTCCCAGGAGTCAGTCCGCTTCTTCAACGAGTAGAGCAGTCCACGTTCTCCCGGCAGCGACTGGGGCGAGGAGGCGATCTCGTCGGCTCCCGTGGCCGCAATTAGTTGGGGAGAACCACCGGCAGCGGGCACTCTGAAGATCCCCTTGCCTGGTTGGCCAAAGATGAGCCCATCCCTCTCCCATCGCAGCCCGTTTGGCAGGTCCACCTGGCAGATCATCACCGGCGGCCCCCCCGAGAGCGCGATGCGCGTCAGCGAGGCGTTGTCTGCGGTCCAGAAGGCGACCTCCGTGCCGTCAGGTGAGATTGCCGGACTGGCGACGTAGTTCGTGACGTTCTCGAGACCGGGGATCAGGCGTGGCTCCGGATCGGCCATAGGCCGCACGTAGAGACGCCGGTCCGCGGTGTAGACAATGCGGCTGCCGTCGGGTGAGAGTGCGATTGCCTGGCGCCCCGTATTGCTCAGTGCGACGTTGCCAAGGTTGATGGTGAATCGGGTCACGCCGGCTGGCGTCTGGGCAGGACGCGTGGACCACGCGACGCCGCCCGTGACCAGTGCTGCGACGGTCGCAGCGGCAACGACCGGCAGCGCGCGACGCCGGAAAGACGTTGGCGCTGCACTCGGCGCGCGAGTGGCGACAAACGCGGGCGTTGGGTCCGCCAGCAGGTGGAGCGGCACGGCAATGTCCGCGTAGCGCTGCTTCGGATCTTTCACCAGGCATCCGCGGACGATGCTGGCGATGTGAGGAGGAGCGACGCTCTCGAGCGCCGCCCAATCGGCGTCGCCCTTGACGATCGCCGCGACGGTCTCGGTGAGGTCGTCGCCGTCGAACGCGCGCGTCCCGGTCAGCATCTCGAACAGCACGCAGCCAAACGCCCAGAGGTCGGTGCGCTTGTCGACGGCACGACCGCGCGCCTGCTCGGGGCTCATGTAGGGGGCAGTACCGAGAATAGTGCCGGCCACCGTCGCCTGGATGCTGAGCGTGGGTGACATGCTCAGGCTGCTCGCTGCCGGATCCGCTTCGATCATCCGCGCCAGGCCGAAGTCGAGTACCTTCACGCCTTCGTCGGGCGTCAGCATGATGTTGGCCGGCTTGAGGTCGCGGTGGACGATGCCGCGCTCGTGGGCGGCGCTCAAGGCGTCGCCAATCTGACGCGCGAACGCGATCGCGTCGTCGAGCGGCAGCGGTCCGCGGCGCAGGCGCGCTTCGAGCGATTCGCCGTCCACCAGTTGCATGACGAGCACGCGCGAAGGTCCGGAGATCTCGAGGCCGTAGATCGCGGCGATGTTGGCGTGACTGAGCGCGGCGAGGATTTGAGCCTCACGCTCGAAGCGGGCGATGCGCTCGGGATCGGCGGCAAACGAGTCGGGGAGGACTTTCACCGCGACGTCGCGACCGAGCCGCGTGTCGCGGGCGCGATAGACCTCACCCATGCCTCCGGCACCCAGTGGGGCCTGAATGTCGTAGTGGCCGATGCGCGTGCCGGTTTGAAGGGGCAGGTTGCGCGGGATCTTACCGCCAAAGACGCAAATTTCGCCGTCCGCCTGTCCCAGGCTCGTCGCCTTTAATCGCGGCCTCGCACGAGTCTTTCTCCGGGCACCCGCGTAGGCGCCTACGAAATTCTTGCGCCGCTCGGGGCTGGCGGAATGGGGAGGTCTATCGCGCGTCGGCTGCCCGCCGACACGCGCCGCGATCGACGTGCTCGTTGCCGCGGCCTGACGTGGACGCGTCGCGCGTCGCCACGCTCGGGATGTCGATGGACAGCACGATGGCCTGGTACCTCGCCGCGCTGGACGAGCGCGTGAAGGTGACCGTCGACATCAACTGCGGCGGGAGGTGCTCGCGTTCCTGAAGCGCTGGCTGTGAGGCGGCGCGCTCTGGCCGGCCCCGCGGTAATCCGACGTCCTCCGATCCGGCTTCATCTGCGCGATAATCCCGTCGTGGACGCTGCGGTTCGCTCGCCCCTCGCGGATGATACGTCGCTGGACGTCGAGGCACGCCAGGTGGCGCTCTGGCAGCGGATGTCGCGCGAGGACAAGGCCGTGGTCGTTTCCGGGCTGTGCCGCGCTGTCTTCGAGGCAGCCACTGAGGGCGTCCGGCGTCGCTACCCTGACAGCACGCCGCGTGAGCAGTTTCTGCGGCTCGCGATCCTGCGGCTCGGGCGCGAGCTGGCGGTTGAGGCGTTCCCTGACGCGGCAGACCTGCAGAACTAGATTTCTGTTGTGGACGACGCGAATCCCTGGTCGGCGGTCGCCGAAGTGGCCCGCGTGTTCGAGGCGCTAGGCCTTCGCTATGCAGTTGGCGGCTCGCTCGCCAGCAGCGTGGCGGGCGAGCCGCGTTCTACGCAGGACGCCGATATCTCTGTCGACCTCCGGCCCGAACACGTGGACGCGCTGCTGGACGGTCTGTCGGGCCGCTTCTATGTGCCAGCCGATCGACTCAGACGCGCCGCACGCGAGCGCCTGAGCGTCAATTTGATCCACCTTGAAACTGCGCTGAAGGTGGATATCTTCGTCGCCGGGGGAACCCCCATCGACGAGGATGTCCTGCGACGGCGCGTCCCGTTCTCGCCACCGTCGGCACATCAGAGGTTGTATATCTACACGCCTGAAGATGTGCTGTTGCACAAGCTCCGGTGGTACCGGAACGGCGGCGGTACGTCGGAACGCCAGTGGCGCGACGTCATCGGGATCCTCAGAGTGCAGGGATCGGCGCTGGACCGCGACTATCTCCGACGCGGCGCCGACGCGCTCGCCGTATCCGATTTGCTCGCGCGCGCCTTTGGAGAAGAGTGACCCCGCGTCGGGCGACGGACATCAATGCGCCAGCGTCGCGGTCAGCGCGGGCCGCCAGTTGAGGATGACCTCGAATTCCGCTGGTGGCGCCGTCGCCGACGATGACACCGCGGCTGTCGCTCACCGGCGGCAATCCGGAACCACTCGGTGCAATCGGGCCCGCGTGCCTCCGCTCAAGGCCAGGCGCCGCTCTCGCCGGACGGCAACTGGCTCGCCTCCACGTCGAGCCAGTCGGGCTCTGGGGCGGAGGTCTTTGTCGAGAGCTTTCCCGCCGGCGATACCCGTTATCAGGTGTCGACGGCGGGCGGGCGCGCCCCGCGATGGGCGCGGCGACGGCCGCGAGCTGTTCTTCCTCGCCGCGCAGGCACCAATGCTCCCGTTCATGGCCGTGTCCGTCGAAGCGGTCGGGCAGGCGCTCCGTTTAGGGATTCCGCGCGAAATGTTCGAGGTGATGATGTCGAATCCCTCGCATCAATTCCCCATACTGCCGTATGCCGTGTCCGGTGACGGCTCCCGTTCCCTGGTTGCGCGCCGGCCTCAGGCGCCGTCGGCTGGCGCCGCCACCAACGCGATCACGGTGGTGATGAACTGGCAGCAGGCGCTCAAGAACTGAAGATGGCGCTGTCACACGCGCGGCCGTTGCTGGCTGCGGTCAGCGATTGGCTCCGTGCGGCACGCGGGCGTTCAACTCAGTGAACCAGTTGACCACCACCATGATCGTGCGATCGGTGACGGAGCTCGCGGTTGCGCCATCGTTGCGCGCGACGCCGATCAACCGTCCGTCTGGCAGTACGTCCACGTTGCGGCGAAGACTGGCTGGGTTCGTCTCGAGTCGGCCCTTGCGCGAAAAGGGCGTCGGCAGTGTGAACGTCACGTTCGGTGCCGTTCGGATGATGACCGCGGTGCTCTGATCGAAGTTGGTATTGAAGATCAGCTGATTGTCCCTGGCTCGCCACATCGGGTGACTGGCGCCCGGAATCGGCACGAGATACTTGGCGCCGGTGGCTGGAAACGGCTGCACGAATGCCTGGCGGCGCGGTCCCCGGTCCCCAGAAGAAGCTGACGCGTCGAACACGGAATAAAGCACCCATCGGCCGTCCGGCGAAAACATCCCATCGATCGGCTGACTGGAGCGCACGTCGCCGAACGGGGCAACGGTCTTGCCTGCGAGCGTCAGCACGGACAACGAGGACGCCGGGCCATTGTCCACCACCTTGTCTACGGCGAACAACAGGTGCTGCCCATCCGGCGACCATGCCAGCGGGATGTGCTGTGTGCCGGGTTCCGATTTCGTGAGCCGTTCGGCAACTCCAGAGCCGTCCGCTCGCTGGCGGAAGATCGCCGCGTCCCCTTCTCGGTCGGATTGAAAGGCGATCCACTGTCCGTCCGGAGACCAGATTGGCGCTCGGTTGTGGCCGCCGAACGTCAGCCGGCGAGCGGCAGCACCACCGGTCAGGCTGTACACGTAGATATTGGGGTCAATCTCGGCGTCATCTTCAAACGCGATCAGCCCTCCGGTTCGCGCCGCACGAGGGTAGCGGTAGCGGCTCGCCGGCAGCGGCAGCCGCTCCATGCCATCCTGGCCATCGAAAATGGCTAGCAGCCGGTCCACCTCGTCAGCGCCTCCATTTGCGGGGCCCGGAACGTAAACCAGCGTCCCCGTGTCGGATACGGCGTACTGCGCGAAGCCGCTGTTCGTTCGTGCAACCGACAGGTTGACTCCGATGTCGACACGTCGAACGCCTTCCACGACCGGCACCGGATCGCCGGATGTGGCGAGGCGATCCAGATCGAAGGGGGCAGCGACCAGCACGCCTGCCTTCGCATACAGGAGATGACCGGTCGACAGGTAGCGACCGTCCGCGGCGTTGGTCATCACCGTGTGTTGTTGTCCGTCGGGCGTTTGCACGACGATCCGCCCCTGTTCCCAGCTGTCACTGTCGCTCTTCATCGAAAAGAGCACGCCGCGGTGGTCGGGGAGCAGTTGGGGCGAGGACAAGATGTCCGCAGTGTTGGCCACGAGGACGGCGGGAACACCACCGTTCGCCGACACGTGCAGAATCCCCTTGCCCGACTGACCGAACACGAGACCGTCTTCTTCCCACCGAAGTCCGCGCGGGTTCGTAGCCGCGCACAAGGTCGTCGCGACGCCGCCACCGACACTGATTCGCTTCAGGACCTGTTCGCCAGTGGCGAAGAATGCGACCTGACGCCCGTCCGGTGACAAGGCCGGGCTGGTCAATCCGGAGTCGCCGCTGTTGGTGCCGGCGATCTCGTGCGTGACGGAATCCGCGAGCGAGCGTAGGTACAGCCGGCTGTTCGCAACGTACACGAAGGCGGCGCCGTCAGGCGATACCGCCAGCAACCGGCGTCCGGTGTTCGTGAAGTTCTGACCCTCAGGCAGGCCAATCGGGAATCGTGCGACAGGACCTGGACGCGCGACGGGGCGCAGCAGCCACCCAGCCGCGCCGACGAGTGCCGCGGTGACGATGACAGTCGCAGCGAACGGCAACGCCCGCTTCCACCACGCCTTCGGGGCGGCCGGCGCGATGACGGTGACCGGTGCCGCTGTCTCCGGGCGCGCGGACAGCAGATGCAACGGAACGGCGATGTCTGAATAACGCAGCCGCGGGTCCTTGACGAGGCAGCCGCGGATGATGGCGACCACGGCGGGTGGCACGCTCGCCGGCAGCGCCGCCCAGTCAGGCTCGCCCCTGACGATCGCCGCCACCGTATCCGTCACGTCGTCGCCGTCGAAGGCGCGTGTGCCGGTGAGCATCTCGAACAGCACGCAGCCGAACGCCCAGATGTCGGTGCGCTTGTCGACCGGGCGGCCGCGCGCCTGCTCGGGACTCATGTACGGCGCCGTGCCGAGGATCGTGCCCGCCATCGTCGCCTGCATGCTGAGCGTCGGCGACATCGTCAGGCCGGAACCGACGACTTCGGTCTCGACCATCTTGGCGAGGCCGAAGTCGAGAATCTTCACGCGCCCGTCCGGCGTGAGCATGATGTTCGCGGGCTTGAGGTCGCGATGGATGATCCCTCTCTCGTGCGCGGCGGCAAGCGCCTCGCCAATCTGTGTGGCGATGGCGATGGCCTCGTCGAGCGGCAGGGGACCGCGTTGCAGACGCTGGTCGAGCGATTCGCCGTCGACCAACTCCATGACGAGTACAGTGCTCGGCCCCGAGTGTTCGAGCCCGAAGATCGCGGCTATGTTCGGGTGACTGAGCGCGGCGAGCACCTGTGCCTCGCGCTGGAATCGCGCGATGCGGTCAGGATCGGCGGCGAACGTATCGGGCAGGACTTTCAGCGCGACGTCCCGGGCCAGCTTCGAGTCGCGGGCGCGATACACCTCGCCCATCCCGCCCGCGCCCAGGGCGGAGTGGATGACATACGGGCCCAGGTTCGACCCGGGTTGGATGCTCACAGCGTGCGGATTCTACTGTGAGCGCTCCCGGCCTGGGCAAGAACTGCAGGCGAGCATCTGCGGTCGCCTCCGGTCGCCGCATCTACGGGGTGCCGCGGACGACTCTCTCGTTCCTGCTCTGAAGCGGCCGCGCGTTCTTGCCAAGGACGCGTTCAAAGGCCGCCGCCTGCGCGCTCGACAACTCGCCGGTCCGCTGGAGCACGAACCAGGTCACGGTTTCGGAGCAGGGTGGCGTGGTCAGCGATCCATCGTACGTGTAGTAGTGGCCGAGGTCCGTGAACGCGTCGGCCACGTTGATGGGACGGGCATTCCCGGTGTGATCCCCTGACTTCGCGGGCAGGCTGCCATCGAGCAACTCGGCGAGGAACGGGTTGCTCTTGCCTACCGTGAACAGCTGCGCGACCACGGCCTTGCGCGGCGAATTTGGCTCAGCAAACACGGCATGAAGCTCCAGCGCCGCATGGTGGCCGTTAATGGTGTGCTCGGAAGGCGCATGAAAATGGAACTGCGCCAGGTCGTAACGTGCACCGCCAACGGTGATGGCCGCTCCCGGTTCGTACTCCTGCTCCACGGTATGCCCGTTGTTCACGAGTGCCAGCGGTGTCGGGTGTGCGGTCATCTGCAGCGGCGTCAGCGCTCGATCGACGGTGACGTGATCGATGGCAATCGGAGACTGGCGCTTGCTGGTGACGGCGCAGGCCTCCCAGCCCGAGGTGTGCGCCCACTGCGCGGGGCCATGGGCGCCGGAGTAGCCGAACTCCTCGTGTTGTCCGCGAAGCGTGACCGGCGCCAGCAACGTGACACCGATGACGAAGATGAGAACGATCCGTGGAAGCTTGCTCATGGCGGGCACGCGCTGCAAGAAGTCGACCTTTGCAATGCCGCCAGATGGTTGGTATCAACCACTGTGACGTTCCCATCGGCGGTGAGGCTCACCGCGGGCAGGATGCTCACCGCTGGACGGCGGCGTGGGTCTCCCGGAGCGCGGCCAGCACCGCATCCATTGCCGCCTGGACCTCGCTGTCGGTCAGGGTCCGCTCCGGCGACTGGAACGTGAGTCGCAACGACAGACTGACTTGACCGTCGGGGATGCCCGTGCCCTGATACCGATCGAACTCGGACACAGACACGAGCGTCGGGGGGGCGGCTTGCCTGATCGTCTGGCGAACCGTCGCGGCCGCAAGCGTGTCGGCAACGAGGATCGACACGTCACGCGTGACCGAAGGGAATCGCGGCAGCGGTTCCACCGCCAGGCGCCGACCCGACTCGATCGACGCGACGAGATCGAGATCGATTTCGACGGCGTAGACGGCGTCCTGCGCCGGGATGCCGTGACCGGCGGTGATCACCGGTGCGATCTGGCCAAGCATGCCGATGTGCACCGCGCCTGCACGCAGCGCCGCGGCGCGGCCTGGCACCAGCCAGGGGACTTCATGTGGTTCGGTGGCGATCGTCACGCCGAGCGCGTCGCCGATGCGAGCCGCGAGCCCTTTGACGTCGAAGAAGTCGACGCTGCGGGAACCACCGCTCCAGTGGACCGGCACGGCATTGCCAGCCCACACGCACGCGAGCGCGCGCGTCTCGCCACGGGTTCGCGTGAACCGGTTGCCGATCTCGAACAGCCGCACGTCGGCCTGCTGCCGCCGGCGATTGTGCGCCACCGCGTCGAGCAGTCCAGGCAGGGCGGTCGGACGCAGCACCGCAAACGTTTCGGAGAGCGGGTTGGCGATCGGCACGATGTCACCGTCCGCGGCGAACGGCGCCGAAGCTGCCGCGCTGATGAAGCCGAAGGTGACCGCCTCGCTGAAGCCTGCGCCAGTCAGCACCGCACGCAGCTGCCGGGCCCGGACGATCCGCGGATCCATTGCGGCCGGTGGGGCCGTCAGAGCGGGGAAGTGCGACGGAATCCGATCGAAGCCGAAGTGCCGCGCGACTTCCTCGATGAGGTCGACTTCGCGGTGGACGTCGATCCGTCGCCAGGGAACGACCACCCGCCAGCCGTCCGCCGTTCGCTCGCCGGGCATTCCGAGCGCGTGAAGAATACGCTCGACTTCCTCGTCCGGCACCACGGTGCCCAGGAAGCGCGTGATGCGGGCCCGACGCAGCGTCAGCGTCTTCAGATCGCGGAGGGCGTCGGGGAATGCCGCTCCAGCGGGCGGCCAGCGGCTGGTGCCGGCGCCAATCTCCTCGAGCAGCGTCAGCGCGCGCATCTGCGCTATGAACGGCATGGCCAAATCGGCGCCGCGCTCGAAACGCATGCTCGCTTCGGTCTTCATGCCGAGCTTGCGCGCGGTTCGCCGAACCGAGAGCGGGTTGAAGTATGCGCTCTCGAAGACGATCGCCGACGTGGTGTCGGTGACTTCGGAGTCGGCACCGCCCATCACGCCGGCAATGGCCACGGGCCGGTTCGCGTCGGCGATGACGAGCATCTCCGGTGTGAGCTCGCGACGTCTCCCCGTCGAGCGTCTTGATGCGCTCCCCGGGCTTGCGCCGTGCGGACGCGGATCTCGGCGCCGCCGAGTTTCGTCAGGTCGAAGGCGTGCATCGGCTGGCCGAGCTCCAGCAGCACGTAGTTCGTGATGTCGACGATGTTGCTGATTGGACGGATGCCGCAGGCCTTGAGCCGCGCCTGCATCCAGTCGGGGGACGATCCGACGTGAACGTCGGCGACGGCGCCGAAGTACATCTGGCACAGGTCGGCATTCTCGATCGTGATTGCGACGTCGCGCGTCTTTGCCCAGCCGGGACCCGATTCGACGCCGCTCTGACGCCGCATCTCCAGCAGTTCTTCCGCGGTCGGATCCTTCTCGAACCGGTTCGCCAGGCTCCCGGGTACGTGAACCGGCTTTCGCAGCGGGACATCGAATGCAGCGGCGACTTCACGCGCCAGGCCGACGACGTTCATGCAGTCGGGACGGTTCGAGGTGACGTCGAAGTCGAGCACCTGATCGCCGTCGGGCAGACGCTCGATCCCTTCGAGCGCGAAGCCGCGCAACGACAGGCGCGCGCCAATCTCGTCGCCGGACGCCTCAACGTCGACGAACTCCTTCAGCCAGGACAGCAGGACCTTCACAGCGAATCCATCGTCGCGGGGAACTGCTCGAGGAAGCGCAGGTCGTTCTCGTAGAACAGGCGGATGTCGTCGACGCGGTACTTGAGCATGGCGATCCGCTCGATGCCGGTGCCGAACGCGAAGCCGCTGACTGTCTCCGGGTCGTAGCCCACCGCTTCGAGGACGGCAGGGTGCACCATGCCGCTGCCGAGGATCTCGAGCCAGCCGGTCTGCTTGCAGATCGGACAGCCGCTGCCGGCGCAGGCCTGGCAGCTGACGTCGACTTCGGCGCTCGGTTCGGTGTACGGGAAGAAGCTCGGACGGAGTCGAATCCGCGCCGTGCCGCCGAACAGCTCGTGGACCATGGCCTCGAGCGTCCCCTTGAGGTCGGCCATCGTGATGCCCTCGGCGACGACCAGCCCTTCGAACTGCTGGAACATCGGCGTATGCGTCAGGTCGAGGTTATCGCGGCGATACACGCGTCCCGGGACGATGATGCGGACCGGCGGCTTGAAAGTCTTCATGTAGCGGATCTGCATGGCGGACGTGTGGGTCCGGAGCAGGGTGGCCGCGCGTACCTGCGCCTCCGGGACCCGATCGCGGTGCGCTCCCCACGTACCGCCGACGATCGGGGTATCGAGGTACAGCGTGTCCTGCATGTCGCGCGCGGGATGATCCGGCGGCATGTTGAGCGCTTCGAAGTTGTGATAGTCGTCCTCGACTTCGGGCCCTTCGAGGATCTCGTAGCCCATGCGCGCGAAGATGTCTTCGACCTGCCGCCGCACCTGCATCAGCGGGTGCACGCGGCCGAGCGGCATCGGCCGGCCCGGCAGCGTCACGTCCACGGCGCCGGCAGGTCGCCGTGTCGCCGCGAGCGCCTGCTGCTTCTCCTCGACCGCGGTCTCGAGCTCGGTCTTGAGCGCGTTGACGGTGGCGCCGACCTGCCGACGCTGCTCGGGGGGCAGCGCGCCAAGTGTCTTCAGCAGCGCGGTCACCGATCCCGACTTGCGGCTCAGGAACTCGTCGTGCAGCGATTTGAGGGCGGCGTCGCTGGTGACGCCGGCGAGCCGCGTACGGAAATCGGCACGCAGCGCGTCGAGGGCGCTGTCATCGGGTGGTGTTGTGGACACGGTGATCGGAAATTTTATCCGACGGGACGCGCTGGAAGGACGCCCGTGGGGCGAGCATTGTCAGGCTCGCCGCGCGGACCTGACAAGGTCCGCGCCACGGGCGTTAAGTGTGGTTACGCTGTCGCCGGCAGCGCGGCCTTGGCCTGCGCGGCGATCTGCGCGAAGGCCGCCGGCTGACTGACCGCCAGGTCGGCGAGCGTCTTGCGGTCCAACGCGCTGTTGGCGGCTTTGAGGCCGCGAATCAGCTGCGAGTAGGTGGTGCCGTTCTCGCGCGCGGCGGCGTTGATCCGGACCACCCACAGGCGCCGGAATTCGCGCTTCTTGTGCTTGCGGCCGACGTAGGCATACTTGGCGGCCGTGTCGACCGACTCTTTCGCGGCGCGATAGAGCTTGCTCTTGGTCTGGTAGAAGCCCTTGGCACGCGCGAGCAGCTTCTTCCGCTTCGCGCGCCGGACGGTTCCTCGTTTGACTCGGGGCATGATTCCTCAATTCGGCCCGTATGGGCCCGGCTATTGGGTGCGCTCCGCCATGGAGCGACTTCTATTGACCCAGCGACCTCCGGCGCTCACGCGCCGGCAATGCCAAATGCAAAATGCAAGACTGCCCGAGCGTTCAGCAGCGTTGCCCTGTTGCATTTGTCATTTTCATAAGCAGCTACCGGCCACCAGCCACCAGCCACCAGCTACCAGCCACCGGCTACTAGCCACCAGCTACTAGCCACCAGCTACTAGCTACCAGCTACTAGCTACCAGCTACTTATAAGGCAGCATGCGTTCGAGCTTCGGGGCATCCGCATCGGATACCTGCCGGGTCCCGCGCATGTGTCGCTTCGACTTCGTCGTCTTGCTGGTCAGGATGTGGCGCTTGAACGCCGAGGCACGGACGATCTTGCCCGTGCCGGTCTTCTTGAAGCGCTTGGCCGCGCCTCGATGAGTTTTCAGTTTCGGCATACGTTCGTTCCCGCCGGGACCGCTTCGCGGTTCCCGGCCTACACAACCGAGCCTGCTTCGCGAGGCCCGGCCTACAACCTACAACCATCCGGCTACAACCGGGCCTGCTTCGCGAGGCCCGGGTTACGACCATCCGGCCTACACCGCCGGGACCGCTTCGCGGATCCCGGCCTACAAACGGGGCGTCGCAGCGAGCCCCGGCCACCAGCCTTGGCTACCGGCCACCAGCCACCAGCCACCGGCTAGCCGCTACCAGCTACTCTTCGGTCGTGGGAGCCGCTTCGACAGACGCTGCCGCCTCGGCCGCAACGGGTTTCTTGGGCGCGCTCTTGCGGCCGGCACGCTGCGACAGGATCACGTGCATCTGGTTGCCTTCCTGCCGCGGCATCGTTTCCGCGATCGCGACTTCCTGGAGCTCGCCGATCAAGCGTTCGAGGATGCGCCGCCCAATCTCGGGATGCGCCATTTCCCGGCCGCGAAAGAAGATCGTCGCCTTCACCTTGTCGCCGTCGGCCAGGAAGCGCTCGATGTGCTTCTTCTTGAAGTCGTAGTCGTGCTCGTCGACCTTCGGCCGGAACTTGATCTCCTTGACCTCGATCACCCGCTGGTGCTTCTTGGCCTCGCGGGATCGCTTCTGCTCCTGATATTGGTACTTCCCGAAGTCCATGATGCGGCAGACCGGCGGCACCGCCGTCGGCGAGATCTCGACGAGGTCGAGCCCCTTCTGACGGGCGATCGCCAGTGCCTGCGGCGGCGGCATGATCCCGAGCTGCTGCCCGGTCTCATCGATCACGCGAACTTCACGGACACGGATGCGTTCATTGGTCCGAACGCGGTCATCACGGCGGGGCGAGCGATCGTAAGCGATACAGTCCTCCGAACAGTGAGATCGACGAATTGACGGATTTACGAATGGACGAATCGGGAGACGCGGAGTCTCGGCAATCCCACCATCAATTCGTCAATCCGCAGATTCGTCAATTCGTCAATTCCACTCTACTTGATCTCTTTTCGTTCCACTTCGTCGAGCGCGGCGCTGACGAAATCAGCGACGGGCCGCGACCCGAGGTCTCCGCCCGAACGATGACGCACAGCCACGGCAGCGTCGCCGACTTCCTTGTCCCCGAGCACCAGCATGTAGGGGACCTTCTGCAACTGCGCTTCCCGGATCTTATAGCCAATCTTCTCGACCCGGTCGTCCAGTTCGACCCGGAACCCGGCGCCGACCAGCCGCTCCTGGACCGATTTGGCATAGTCAACGTGACGGTCGGCGATCGGGAGCAGCGTCACCTGAACCGGAGCGAGCCACAGCGGCCAGGCACCAGCATAGTGCTCCAGGAGAAGCGCCAGGAACCGCTCAAAACTGCCAAAAATTGCACGGTGAATGACGACCGGCCGGTGTTCCGCGTTGTCGGCGCCGACGTACTTCAGGTCGAACCGCTGTGGCAGCTGATAGTCGAGCTGAATCGTAGCGCACTGCCACTTGCGGCCGATGGCGTCGGTAACGTCGAAGTCGATCTTGGGACCGTAGAACGCGCCGTCACCCTCGTTGATGGTGTACGCCTGCCCGGCCGCCTCGAGAGCCTGTTTGAGTGACGCCTCGGCATGATCCCATGTCGCCACTTCGCCCAGAAATTCCTCCGGCCGCGTCGACAGCTTGACCGCAATCTCGAGCCCGAAGTCCTTGTACACACGCTGCACCAGCCGCAGGCACAGTTCGACTTCCGACGCGATCTGCGATTCCATCACGAAGCAATGGCCATCGTCCTGGCTGAACTGACGAACCCGGGTCAGCCCGGAGAGTACGCCCGACGCTTCGTTACGATGCAGTGGCGTCTGCTCGTGATACCGGACCGGCAGGTCCTTGTAGCTGCGGACCTCGCTACCGAAGATCAGCATGTGGCCCGGGCAGTTCATCGCCTTCAGGGCCATCTCCTCGCCCTCGTCCGCGCCCTGGACCTGAAACATGTTCTGCCGGTAGTGCTGCCAGTGACCCGACGTTTCCCATAACGCCTTGTTGAAGGCGATCGGCGCCTTCACCTCGGTGTAGCCAGCCGGGACGATCACGCCGCGGATGTAGTTCGCCAACGTGTGGTAGATCGTCGTCCCCTTCGGCAGCCAGAAGGGCGCGCCGGGCGCCCACTGGTGGAACATGAACAGCTTCTGGTCCTTGCCGATCTTCCGATGGTCGCGCTTCTTCGCCTCTTCCAGCCGGCGCAGGTGCTCCTGGAGCTCCTTCTCCGACAGGAACGCCGTGCCGTAGACGCGCTGCATCGGCTGATTCCGCGCGTCGCCCTTCCAGTAGGCGTTGGAGGTCGAGAGCAGCTTGAACGCCTTCAGCTTCCCGGTCGAGGGCACGTGGGGACCCACGCAGAAGTCCACGAACGTGTCGCGGTCCTTGATCGTGTAGCAGGAGACGTCGCGCTGGCCGGCGGTCTTCTCGTCGATCAGCTGGACCTTCAACGGCTCGCCGCGATCGCTGAAGAAGTGCTTCGCTTCTTCGCGCGGCCAGAGCTGCCGCTCGTACGGCAGATCCTGCTGCTGCATCTCGCGCATCTTCTGCTCGATGACGTCGAGATCCTCGGGGACGAAGGGGCGCGGCACGACGAAGTCGTAGAAGAAGCCCTCGTCGGTGGCCGGGCCGATTCCGCACTGCGCGCCGGGGAAAAGATTGGTTACCGCGGCCGCCAGCAGGTGCGCCGTGCTGTGCCGCACGAGCGGCAGGGCGTCAGCGGCATCCTTCTCGGTCACGATCCGGACCTGGACATCGCCTGTCAGCGGGTACGTCAGGTCCACCAGCCGGCCGTCGACGGTGGCCGCCAGCGCCGCTTTGGCCAGGCGCGGAGAGATCCCTTCCGCGACGTCGCGCACCGGCGTTCCGGCAGCGACACTGCGGCTGGAACCATCTGGGAGCGTGACTGTGACCGGGCTCATTCGGAAGTTAAAAGTTAAAAGTTAAAAGTGTGAAAGTGGAAAGTGGAAAGTAAGTGCGGAAGTGCGTCGAGACAATTCGCGGCGGGGGCGCCTTCGATTCCTGCAGCCTGCTTTTCCGTTTCAATTTCCAGTTTTGACCACTGCATCCTTCGCGAAGGGCTTTCCGTCAATCCGCTACCGCCCGCTTCTCGAGGTATGGTGGGCAATCTTCGTGAGTGCTCGCTGCCCGCCGTCTGCAGGTGCCTCGCATGCGAAGGTTGGCTCGCCAACCGTAGCTCGGCTCGCAATGCCGCCGAGCGAAGGTTGGTAGGCGCGGGTGGACTCGAACCACTGACCTCCTCCGTGTCAGGGAGGCGCTCTAACCAACTGAGCTACGCGCCTGTTTGTCGCGAATACACGCGAAAAAACGAACCCCCAGTATACAGGGGGTCTGGGCTCCCGGGAAAGGGAGCCCGGGAAGGAAGTTCGACGTGAGATGCGCGCAGTCAGAAGTCGGTGTTATCTGACTGCGTCTTTCGTTGGCTGGCTACGCGGCTTTCTTCTCGACCTTCTCGACCACCTCGCCGGCGACAACCTTGAGGGCGCGTTCGAGAATCGGATCGCCAGGCGGCGGTGTCGACCCGAATTCCACGTCGGGCTCGTCGACCTCGACTTCGGGCATCAGTCCCTTTTCGTGGAGCTCTTTGCCGTCGGGCAACTGGTAGCGCAGGTTGCTGAGGAGCAGGCCGCTGCCGTCCGGCAGCTTGACGAGTTTCTGCCGCGCCGTGCGGCCAAGCGTCCGTTCGCCCACCGTTTCCGCCCGCTTGTTGCCGATGAGGGCAGCCGCAAACACTTCCGCGGCGCCCGAGGTGCCTGGATTGGTCAGCAGGACAACGCGAGACGTGATCGCCCCGTCGCCCGCCATCGCGGTGACCGTTTCCTTGGCGGTTTTCGCCTGTTTCACCGAGAGCGTTCCCGACTTGACGAACAAACGCGCTGCGGCGAGGCCATCGTCCAGATCGCCACGCGCCGCGCCACGCAGATCGATGATGAAGCGCGACGCGCCCGTCTTCGCCAGAGCGTCGAATGCCTGCTTGAGACGGCCTGGCGTGTCCTTGCTGAATTCCTGGATGCGCACGTAGCCGGTGGACGGGTCGGCCATCTTCGACGTGAGGTCGGGTGACGACGACCGTTCACGCACGACCGTCATCTCGTGCGGATCTGCTGCGTTGCCGCGAATGACGAGCAGCATGACCTTGCTTCCCGCGGCGCCGTGCAGCAGCCGCATCCCCTCATACGCTGACATGTCGCGAGTGGCCTTGCCGTCGATGGCGCGGATGTAGTCGCCGGAGCGCAATCCGGCCTTGGCGGCTGGGGAGCCATCGCGGGCCGACACCACCCGCAGGTAGTACTGCCGGACCAGTTCGACCCCGATGTCGGCGGCGCCGGGGCTGGTGTTGCTCTCGAACGTCTTGACGAGCTCAGGGGTGAGGAATGCGCTGTCGGCATCCAGGCCATCTGCGAGCCCGCGCATCGCGCCGCGCATCGCCTGCTTCACGTCCACTTCCTCGACGTAGTTGTTCAGGACGAGGGAGACCACGTCTTCGAACACACGCAGGTGCTGCAGCGTGTCGTCCTTGGCGGCCATCGCCTGCCCGAGATATCCGCCAATCAGCGTGAAGGCAATGACCGGCGTCGAGATGAGCAGGACCCACAGGCGCGTCCGAGATGTCATCTGGCAACTCCCAACAGTTCTTAACGAGGCTTCAACCATTGTAGGGGATCGACCGAACGACCGTCGATGCGGACCTCAAAATACAGTCCGGGCATGGAATCCGGGCCGGTCCCGGTGCGTCCGAGCTCCGTTCCGGCTTCCACGGCGGTTCCCCGTTCGACCGCGGCCGACCCCAGCGAGCCGTACAGGGTGAACGCCCTGCCACCGTGATCGACGATCACCAGGGTGCCAAAGCCGGTGAACGGCCCGGCGAACGCAACGGTTCCCCCGTGAACGGCCCGGACCGGCGTTCCCTCCGGCACCGCGATCTCGATGCCATTTCTGACGGTGGTCCCTGCGGGCCGGTTGCTCTGCCCGAAGCGTCCTGTGAGTCGTCCGGTCACCGGCCAGTCCAGGACGCCGCGAAACGGCGCGATCGGTACCTCCACGGGACCAGGCCCCGAGGACGTGATCTGCTGCAGCTTTTCGTAGGTCACTTGCAGCTCGCCCAGGAACTGCGCCGTCAGGTCGCGCCGCGCGTCGATTCGGTTGATCAGGGCGGCCCGCGCAGTCACCGCCCGTTGGGCGGCGGTTCTCGCCCGTTCGGCGTCCTGCTGCTGCCGCCGGAGCTCCGCGGCGTTCATTTCCTGGTTCGCGCGCTCGGCGCGGAGTGCCGCCAACGTGGCGCGATGCTGCTCGATCCGGCGTTCATTGATCCGCGACATCGATGCGATGGCGCGCGTCGCGCGGGCGAACTCGCGCGCGTCGTTCGCGGCGAACAGCATCGCCGCATAGCCCGTACGGCGCCGCTTGTAGATATCGACGAGCTGCGTGCGGAGATCCGGCAACTGCGCCTGCCTCTCCCGTTCCAGCGCCTCGATCCGGACCGTAGTCGCATCGAGCGCCTGCTGTGCGGCATTCGCGGCTGCTTCCGCCTGCCGCGCCTCCTCCGTGCGGAGATCACGTTCGACCTCGAGCTGCCGCAGGTCCCCGAGCAGCGACCGCGACTGGGCGGCCAGTTGCCCGGCTTCGCGCTGCAGCGCCTGCATCCGTTCACTCACACGCGTTGGAGCGTCCGGGCGAGGCGCCTGCGCGAGCGCGACAACGCCGGCGAGGAGCAGGAGTGCTGCAGTGGTCAGAGTCGCCGTGCGCCCAGGGCGACGCCGTTCAGATCCGCAGCGGCCGAGTCGAGGCAGCAAGCCGCCCGTCACATCTGGCGAAGCTCCCAAAGTGCGAGAATTATAGGGCGTGAGTCGCATCGTTGCCTTCGACGTCGGGGAGCGCCGGATCGGCGTCGCGGTCAGCGATGCGTCGTGCACGCTCGCGCGGCCGCTCGGCACGCTTCAGGTGAGGGGCGTCGACGCCGGCGCCATCAACACGGCGGCGAACGAAGTGGCGCGTCTGGCCGCCGAAGACGACGGTGTGTCGGCGGTGGTGGTGGGGCTGCCCCGGCGCCTCGACGGCTCACCGAATGAGATGACCCCACGGGTCGAACGTTTCGCGCGCGGCCTGGCAGCGCGCACACGGCTGCCCGTCACGTTTCAGGACGAGCGATTGAGCAGCTACGAGGCCGAGAGCCGACTGGGTCTGCGCGAGAAGGACTGGCGCATCCGGAAGCAGCGTCTCGATGCCGCCGCGGCCGCAGTGATACTGCAGGACTATCTCGATACGCGTCCCGGTCGTGTGGTGCCGATGACCGATACCCCGGACTTCTAGGTATTGCAGAGCGCAATGACAACTTCCAATCGGCGTCGCTCGACCCATTCAGACTTCCAGGCGCGGAGGTGTGAGTCGGGAGTTGGATATCGGGGAGTTGGGAACCGTTACCCGTTCGGTTTATCAGGTCGTAGTCCATGTCGATCCGCAAGGTTGCGCTCGGTTTCATCTTGTTCATCGTGTTCGTCGTCGGGGTTCCGGTGTTCGTCGGAACGACTCTCTGGGTACGAATGACGGACCTCTATCGCGGCTACAGCGAGACCGAGCAGTTCGTGGAGATTCCGCAGGGCGCGGGCACTGCCGACATCGGTCAGCGGCTGGTCGATGCGGGCGTCGTCAAGGACACCTGGACGTTCCGTGCCGCCGTCTGGTGGACAGGCGACTCACGCAAGCTCAAGGCCGGCGAGTACCGGTTCGATCGGCCGGTCAGCGCCGTCAGCGTGGTCGAGAAGATCGCGCGTGGTGATGTGTATGGCCGTCGTGTGACGTTTCCGGAGGGGCTGACGATCCTCGAGATGGCGAAGGTCTACGAGTCGCACGGGCTCGGCCGCGCCGCCGATTTCGTCGCCGCCGCCCGCGACGTCTCGCGGATTGCCGCTCTCGACCCTGGAGCGCGCGACCTGGAGGGCTACCTGTTTCCTGAAACGTACATGCTGCCGCGGGGTATTCCGGCGGCGCGGCTGATCGATCAGATGGTGGGGCGCTTCCTGACGGTGTTCACCGAGGAGATGCGTCAACAGGCGATGGCGCAGGGTAGAACCGTTCGTGAGGTGGTCACGCTGGCGTCGCTGGTCGAGAAGGAGACCGCGCAGCCCGACGAGCGGCCGCTCGTTGCTGCGGTGTACCGGAACCGGATGAAGATTGGGATGGGGATGCAGGCGGATCCGACGGTCGTGTATGCCTTACAGAAGGCGGGTCGCTACGACGGCAATATTCACAAGCAGGATCTCGCGTTCGATTCGCCCTACAACACCTACCGATATCCTGGCCTTCCGCCCGGACCGATCGCGTCGCCCGGCAAAGCCTCGCTCGAGGCGGCGCTCTCGCCCGCGGACGTGAAGTATCTCTACTTCGTCAGCCGCAACGACGGGACGCACGTGTTTGCGGACTCGCTCGAGGCGCACAACCGCAACGTGCAGAAGTTTCAGGTGGAGTATTTCCGGGCGCAGCGGGGGAGACGCTAGATGCTGGCTCGTAGCCGGTAGCGGGTAGCCGCTGGGATCGTTCAGGTTCACGGTTCGATTTCGGCGCGAACCGTATCGAGCAAACCATTCAGCATACGTCCCACTCTTTCTGTCTGCGCTCGTAGTCGTTCGTAGTCCGTTTGCGACAACAATCCGACACGGCGAGCAATTTCGAGTTGCACCTCGACCTCACCTTGCGACCCGAGCGCGATGTCGAGGTGATGGGCGAACGCTCGCTGGCGTCGGCGCCGTTTGCCTTCACCGATGTTCGACGGCACTGAGATCGCCGCGCGACGCAGTTGACTCGTGAGGCCAAATCGTTCGTCCGCGGGGAACGCCCTGGTAACTGAATAGACGTCAACAACCAGGTCCATCGCGTCACGCCACACTTGCAAGTCACGAAATGAGGACGGCACCGACCTTCGATGTCTGCAGGTCTCGTGCTCACCGGGGTATCGCTTATCAGCCAACATTTTGCGCCCCGAGCGTTGCAGCAACCGCGACTCTGCATGCCAACCGCATTGCCATTTCTGCGGAGAATCACCGCCTACCGACTGGCCACCGGCCACCAGCCCCAGCTAGTGTTGTGACCGTGGCGTAGTGCCCCGCGGCACCGCGCCACACGGCGCCAGTGCGAGTCCGTATGGCCGGAGGAAAACCGTGGCAAGTGTTTTGGCATAGCCGCCCTCTCCGGCGGCGGAGCTGAGGGGCGCGGATCAAGGCGGTTTTCCGGAGCGCCGTACGGATTCGCGCTGGTGCGCTGGCGCGTACAAGCGGATCAGAACGCCTCGGTCGGGGCACCAGATACCCGCTACGGCCACCGGCTACGAGCTACCAGCTACCAGCTACTCAACGTACTTCGGCGCCTTCGGCAGGTTGGCGTGCGTCGCGATGTCGTGTTCGATCCAGAGCTGCGCGCCAGTCTGCTTGAGGAAGATCTCGATCCGGTTCCGGCTGACCTTCGACTGAGCGGCGTTGAACTCGAATGAGGGCGTCTTCCCGGTCGTGCGCTCCTCAGGGTAGTGATACAGATCGCCCGCCAGCACGATCGGCCCGCGTGTCGCTGTCTTCACGAACAGCACCTGGTGACCAGGCGTGTGGCCGGGTGTCGACATCATCACGACGGAGCCATCACCGAAGACGTCGAAGTCTTCGTTCTCGAGCAGCTTGGTCTTCGCATCTTTCAGGGCGCTGAACGTCGCCGGCGCCATGATTTGCGCCGGTGGCCCCGCGAACATCGCGTCGCGCTCGGCCTTCTGGACGATCCACGTGGATCCCGCGAACACATTGGCGTTGGCGGTGTGATCGGAATGGTAGTGCGACATCGCGAAGTAGGTGATGTCGGACGGCTTGTAGCCGGCTGCGGCGAGTTGCGGCAGCAGCGGCTTGGTCGCCGTCGAGATGCCTTCTTTCACCGGTTCGCTTCCCTTGAACTGGCTGTCGGCGATGACGCCCGCGTCCCACATCAGCGTCCCCTTGGGATGGACGACGAGGTAGGACTGCGCGGTGAAGTCCACGGCCTTGAGCTCACTGCGCTCGAACCCGAAGTACTGTTTGGGATCCAGGCCGCTCAGCGTGCCGTTGTCGAACACATAGATGCGCGGCGACTTGACCGACGCCGGCGGAGCCTGGGCGAGCGGCGCCGCGGCGAACAGGGCGGCAACGGCCATCGTGAGCAACAACCGGCGCATTGGCGGAACTCCTTCGGAAGACGAAAGTCACGACTGAGAGTCGATGACGAGGGCAATGGAGCCCGTCGAGCGCACTCGGTCCGCGCGAACACAGATCATAAGCCCGGTTGACCACTCGAGCGGGGTGACCTGGAACTCTTGAAGCGCCGACAGCGTGTCGATCAGCGCCGCAGCCTTCGGCGCGTGATCGTCAGGCCAGTTCGGTTGCGGCAACATGTCGTCGACCAGATAGATCCCGCCGCGCTTTACCAGCGAGAGCGCCCGACCGAGGTCCGAATACTTGCCGGGCCAGGCATCGGCATAAATGAGGTCGAATTCGTCGCTGGTTTTCGAGAGGAAGGCGCCCCCATCTTCGAGGACAAGTCGAAGCCGTGGATCGGAGCCCAGTTCTTCCCGCGCAATAGCCTGGGTGGTCGGATCCACATCGACCGACGTAAGCGTCGCGCTCGCGTCCATGCCGTCGAGCATCCAGCAGGTCCCGAGTCCACAGCCGGTGCCGAGCTCGAGAAACGTTCCGCCGGGCTTGGTGGCGACGAGCGTTCGGAGCAGCGAGCCGGTGAGCACGTCCGAGTTCATGCCGAACGCGACCGCCTGCGAGCGTTCCAGGATGCGGCGGTAACTCCGAGGCAGGCAAGGGTTCTTATGGTTCACGCCAGCCGCTCTCGGTATACGACTCGAGCCGCCAGTGCCCCTTGATCGCGGTCACGGCACCTGTGGCAAGGCGAATACGGCGACAGCCAAAAGCAGCACGGTCACGCGCTATCACCGCACGACATCATCCATCGCCAATCACAAATCACAAATCACAAATCGCAAATCGCCAATTCTCCTACCGTTCTCCCCACTTCAGCTTCTCGCGCAGCACTTCGAAGTAACTGCGTGCCGGCGCCTTGACCAGTCGCAGCGGGTGCGGGTGTTTGCAGATGCGGATGCTGTCGCCTTTCTGCAGCGGGTATCCCGACTGGCCGTCGTAGGTGACGTAGATGTCCTCGGCGCCGGCATCCGGCAGCGGACGCACTTCCACCGTTTCGCTGCCAGGGATGACGACCGGGCGATGGGTCAGCGTGTGCGGCGCGATCGGCGTCAGCACCAGCGCGTCCACGCGCGGATGGACGATCGGCCCCCCGGCGGCGAGATTGTAGGCGGTGGAACCGGTGGCGCTCGCGACGATCAATCCGTCCGCCTTGACCTTCGTGACCAGGCCGGTGCTGACGGACACCGCCAGCTCGATGATGCGTGAGAGCGCCGCTTTCGTGAACACGACGTCGTTGAGGACGACGCGCGAATCGAAGCGCTCTCGCGAGCGATAGGCCTCCGCTGACAGCAGGGCGCGAACGTCGTATGCGGCGGTGCCGGCAATGACCGATTCGAGCGTTTCGTACAACTCGTCGATCCGCGTCTCGGTGAGGAAGCCGAGACTGCCGAAGTTGACGCCGAGCATCGGCACGTCGCGACCGGTGCGGACGATGCGGGTCGCCATGCTGAGCAGCGTGCCATCGCCGCCCAGCACGATGATCAGGTCGACGTGATTGGGCAGTTCCTCACGGGACCAGGTCCCGGTGCCCGGGCGTGTGCCGGCAAGTGCCGCTGTTTCCGTCTCGAACACCGCGGCAATCTCGCGGTGATTGAGCCACGTCGACAAGACGATCGAGGTGGCCGGATGCCGCCAGCCCGTGCTTGGCGACGATACCCGCGCGTGTGATCGGAGAGGTGCTCACAGGTCCGCCGGAGCCGGTCGTCGCGTGTCGCAGGTGCATCAGGAATTCGACGTTGCCCTTCTGACCCGTAATCGGCGACGCGTCGGTGCCGAGCCTCGCCAATCCTACCGCAGCCGCCGCATGCGTGACCTCGTCGAGAACCCGCCGGTGGACCTCGGGATCCCGGATGATGCCCTTGCGCACTTCGTCGCGTCCGGCTTCGAACTGCGGCTTGACCAGCGCCACCACGTCGGCGCCGGGGCGCAGCAGTGGCGGCAGGACCGGCAGGATCTGTCGCAGAGAAATAAACGAGACGTCGATGCAGACGAAGTCGACGGGTGCGGGGAGATCGTCGAGCGTCAGGTAGCGGGCGTTGAAGTGCTCGACCACGATCACGCGCGCGTCGTTGCGAATCTTCCAATCGAGCTGCCCGTGGCCGACGTCGAGTGCCACGACACGCGCAGCGCCGCGCTGCAGCAGCACGTCGGTGAATCCGCCTGTCGATGCGCCGATGTCCAGAGCCTCGTCGACCGCCGACGTCGATGTGAAAGACGTCGAGGGCGTGGGCGAGCTTGAGTCCGCCACGGCCGACGTACGGATGGTCGGCCGTGACCAGCGCGACGTCGGCCTGTGAATCGATCTGTGCGCCCGCCTTCGACACCGTCTGCCCATCGACCAGGCACCTGCGCCGCCAGGATCAGCGCGCGCGCCCGCTCGCGGCTGGCCGCAAGGCCCCGGTCGCACGACGAGTTGATCGAGACGGAGCTTGGGCATTGAGCGAATTGACGAATTGACGAATTGACGAATTGACGAATTGATTGCGGAATGGTTCGCGCATCTCCGTGTCTCTCCAATTCGTCAATCCGTCGATTCGTCAATTCGTCAATTTCTTCTCTCGACAATCCACCGGCCGATGCCCATCAAGTGGCTGTCGGCGAGATTGACCGTGCCGAGCGCGGTCTCGGCCCTGGCCAGGCATTCGACCGCCATGCGCTTTGACGTGTCCAGGCCGAAAAGCGCGGGATAGGTCGGCTTGCCAGCGGCGGCGTCCTTCCCTGCGGTCTTGCCGAGGTCGGCTGAGGCGCCTTCGACGTCGAGGATGTCGTCGACGATTTGAAAGGCGAGGCCGAATTCGCCGGCTGCCGCGTCGATGGCGCTGACCAGTGGAGGCGTGCCTCCGCCGAGCATCGCTCCGGCGGTCGCCGATGCACGAATGAGCGCGCCTGTCTTCTTGCCGTGCATGCGCCGCAGCGCCGTCGGCATCGAGCGGCGCCGACAGCCGGCCCTGTGGATCAGGGGTGACGCACGCGAGATCGATCGCCTGGCCGCCGACCATCCCGATGGCGCCTGCCGCCTCGGCAATCAAGCGGATCACATCGAGCTTGCTCGCCAGGAACTCCCGGCTGCGGCGACCACGGTTCTCCAGCCATCAGGTTGAAAGCGAGCGTCAGCAGACCGTCGCCCGCGAGAATCGCCTGGCCCTCGCCCGCGACGACGTGCAGCGTCGGACGGCCGCGACGGAGAACATCGTTGTCCATCGCCGGAAGGTCGTCGTGGATCAACGAATAGGTGTGGATCATTTCGATCGCACACGCGGTCGGCATCGTCATCGTCCGATCGCCGCCGACCGCCTCGCAGGCGGCCAGGCAGAGCACCGGCCGCAGTCGTTTGCCGCCGCCGAGCAGGCTGTAGGCCATCGCGTCGGCCAGCACGGCGGGGCAGTCGGGAACCGGCGGCAGAAAGGTCGGCAGCGCGGCGTCCACGTCCCGCCGGCGCGCATCGATGTACTCGGCCGTCGTCACCGGCGTAGTCGGGCGTCGTCGCGGTCGTCGTCGCCAAGCGACGCTGGCGCCGGTTTCAGTTCGCCGCGTTCGTTCAGGATCTCGATCCGCTTTTCGGCCTGTTCGAGCTGGGCATGGCAGAAGCGCGACAACTGGACACCTCGCTCGTACAACTGCAGCGACGTTTCCAGCGCCAGGTCGCCTTCTTCCAGCTTCTTGACGATCGTTTCGAGCTCCGCGATCGCGGCCTCGAAGTCCTTAATGGTGGTATCCATGCGTTTACGGATTGACGAATTTACGAATGGACGAATTGATTGCGCAATTGAGATGTGAAGATCCCAATTCCTCCAATTAATTCGTCAATCCGTAAATTCGTCAATTCGTCAATCTCGAGTGTCGTTAACAGTACAGTTCATCTGTCCGCGTTCGACGCGGACGGTGATCTGGTCGCCGGGCTGGACCATGCTGGCGTCGCGAATGATCGTCGCCATCGCCGCTGAAGGCGACGGCGTATCCACGTCCCAGCACGCGCAGGGGACTGAGGCTCTCGAGGCGCGCCGCGGTGCTGCGAAGCCGCGCGTCGGCCGCATGTCGCCGCCGCGCCACCGCTGAATCGAGCCGCGCCATCGACGGCGACGAGACGCGTGCGAACGCCGCCGAGGCGTCGCCGCAGGTCGAACGCGTCGAGGTTGCGGCCAAGCGTCTGCCATCGGCGACTCTGCGACGCGAGCCGGGCGGACACTGCGGCGCGCAAATCATGCGTCAGTTCGGCGGCGTATCGGGCCCGCATCACGATGCGACCATGAGTTCCGGCATAGCCCGGGCGCGCTTCGAGCGCCCGCAGCCGTGATTCCAGGCGATGGACGCGCCCTCGCATCGCCGCACCGACGCGCTGAGACAGGCGGTCGATGCGCGCGCAGAAATCGTCCTTCCGCGACACCACCATCTCGGCAGCCGCGGACGGTGTAGGAGCGCGCACGTCGGCGACGAAGTCGGCGATGGTGACGTCCGTCTCATGGCCCACCGCGGAAATCGTCGGCACCGGACACCCGGCGATCGCCCGCGCGACCACTTCTTCGTTGAATGCCCAGAGATCTTCGATCGAGCCGCCGCCACGTCCGACAATCACGACGTCCACACCGCGCACCTTGCCGATGGCGCGGATGCCGCGTGCGACGTCGAGCGCGGCGCCCTCGCCCTGCACGCGGGCGGGACGAATCACGATGTGCGCGTTCGCGTACCGGCGTCGCAGTACCTGGACGATGTCGCGGATGGCGGCTCCGTCCAGGGACGTGACGACGCCAATCTTTCGCGGCAGCGCCGGCAGCGCGCGCTTGCGTCGCTGTTCGAAGAGGCCCTCTTTGTGCAGTCGTTCCTTCAACTGATCGAAGGCAAGCTGCAGAGCGCCGAGTCCTTCCGGCTCGAGGTGTTCGCAGACGATCTGATACTCGCCCTTCGGATCGTAGACGGTGATCTTCGCCCGGGCGACCACATGAAGGCCGTCCTGTGGTTTGAACCGCAGTCTGGCGAGCGCGCTGCGAAACATCACGCCTTTGATCTGGGCGCCACCGTCCTTCAGCGTGAAATACATGTGGCCCGTATTCCAGACCTTGCAGTTCGACAGCTCGCCTTCGATCCAGACCTCGAAGAACTCCCGCTCGAGCAGCGTCCGTATACGCCCGGTGAGCTCCGAGACCGTCAGGATCCGCCGCGTGACGACGGGTGAAGGGGCCGGGCGTTCCTGCGTGGGGAGGGCCGCGGCCGGTTCCGGCCGGCGCGGCGCGTCGGGAACGTCTTCCGGAGCAGGCTCCTCGAACGGCAGATCAAACAGGCTGCTCACGCCTTCACACGCTCCTGCCGTTCATGGGCCATGGCGAGCAGGTCCTTCTCCGGATAGGACACGCGATCGATCGTCAGTGCGCGGCCGGTCTTGTCGTCCGCCTCGATGACGACGCCGTTGAGTCTCGGGTTGCCGGTGGCCGGCTCGTACCGCGACGGCATGCCGTTGAGGAACCTGGCCAGCGACGGTTCGCGTTCCATTCCGATAATCGAGTCGTGCGGTCCGGTCATGCCGGCGTCGGTGATATAGGCGGTACCGTTTGGCAGGATCCGTTCGTCGGCGGTCTGCACGTGGGTGTGCGTCCCGACCACAAGGGTGACCTTGCCATCGAGGTGCCACCCCATCGCCACCTTCTCACTCGTCGCTTCGGCATGGAAGTCGACGACGATCACTTTCGTACGGCCGCGCATCGCCTCGATTTCCTTCAGCACCACGGTGAAGGGATCGTCGATGCTTTGCATGAACACGCGGCCCATGACGTTGATGACACCGACGGCACGACCGTCGCCGGTCTGCGCGACGTAGGAGCCGCGCCCGGGCACGCCCGCAGGGTAGTTGGCCGGGCGGAGCAGTCGGGGCTGTGTGCCGATGTAGTCGATGACCTCTTTCTTGGCCCAGATGTGGTTCCCGGACGTCATCACGTGCACGCCCGATTCGAGCAGCGAGTCGCCGATGTCCCTCGTGACGCCGAACCCTGCCGCGGCGTTCTCCGCGTTGACGATGACCAGATCCACGTCGAGTCGATCCACCAGGCCGCGCAGCCCCTGCCGGATCAACTCACGGCCCGGTTTTCCGACGATGTCGCCGATGAAGAGAATCTTCATGCCGGTCGGTCGGCACTGGTGACGGCGATGCGCTGACTCTGGCCGCGTCGTTCGACACGCTTGGGAAGAAGGATCGTCAGTTCGCCGTCCCTGAGCGTCGCCTTCGCGTTGGCGACGTCGAACGCACCGGTGACGCGCACCGCCCGCGCAAACCGCCCGAACTCACGCTCGACCAGATGAAATGTCTGATCGCCGGAGGGAGGCGGCGGCGCCTTTTCTCCCGCGATCAGCACCACCCCGTCCTTGAAGAGGACACGTATCGCTTCCGGTGGCACGCCGCTGAGATCGACGAGCAGTTCGATGCCGGCGTCCGTTTCGTACACGTCGAGGACGGGATGACACTCGCCCGAGTAGGCGCGGTGCTCGTGGGCGAGTGACGTCGCGAGATCGTCGAACAGCGCCCGGACGTCGTCCGCAAGCTCGCGCGCGTCGGCGATCGCCGTGAAGGGGACCTGGGCCACGGAACGATGGTACTTGAAAGTGGAAAGCAGAAGTCGGCAGGCGGAACCTGGCACTCAGGGATTCGGCCCAGGGTGGGGGCCGCGGCTTGTCAGAGCATGAGCAGCAGCTCGTCCCCTGCGGTCGGGCAGGCATCCACGACCATCGCGCTCCCCAGAACGCCGGCCTCGGAAATGACCGCCGAGACGAGGTGGAGCGAGGTGGCTTCGAAGTAGGGATTGCGCACCCGAACCCCTGCCGGCGGTGCCGGCCAGATTTCTGCGGGTGATTCCTCGCGGATGTCCAGGCGGCCGGCGACATCGCGGGAGACGAACTTGTCCAGAGTGGCGGCGACGTACACCGGTACCCCCTGCTGAACCGGCAACCGCGGCGAGCATCCGGGTTCCGGTCTTGTTGAGAAACCAGTCCGGCGTGACCGCGTCGGCGCCGACGAGTACGGCCGTGGCGCCCGCGATCGCATGGCCGAGCGCGGCATCCGTGTAATGAGTCACCGCGATGCCGGCTGCGGCGAGGCGTTCGGCCAATCGTCGTCCCTCGAGCCCGGGTTGACCGTCAGAGCAGGAGACGTGAATCGGCTGGCGCCGCGCCAGCGACTCGAGTACGCGAAGAACGGTGGCACTGAACGAGATCGTCACCAGGCGCAGCGTGTCCGGCGATTCGGACCCCAGGAGCGCGACCGCGTGGCGGACGAGCGCATCGGGGGCTCGCCGCGCCCGCTGGACGTAACGGTCGAAATCTGGCGATGCGGTCGCGAGGAGCGCCGCCCGAACAGCGTTGCGCATCGGCGCCATCGACGGCTGCGCCGCAATTAGAGCAGTCGCGAGCGGCCGGACCGGTACGCCGGTCGCCAGCCCCTCGGCCAAAATCGCCGTCGCCTCCGCCAACAACTCAGATGCGCCGGACTGACGATCTGCCGCGATTCGCGCAATTCGGCGCTCCAGCCCTTCGCAGGCTCATCGGCCGCGATTCTCACCCAAATAGAACGGCCGCGCATGATGGGTATATATGAGTTAACAAGACGCATATTAAGTGCTTGACAGACACGCATATCGTGTTACTATTTTTTCGTGACGGTGGCCGGATGCCCCGTCCCGGGAGAACAGATGAGCAAAGTGATTGGTATCGACCTCGGCACCACCAACTCGGTGGTCGCGGTCATGGAAGGCGGGGAGCCCACCGTCATCGTCAACCAGGAAGGCGCGCGGACGACGCCGTCCGTCGTCGGCTTCGCGAAGGAAGGCGAGCGGCTGGTTGGGCAGGTGGCGAAGCGCCAGGCGGTCACCAACCCCGAGAACACGATTTTTTCGATCAAGCGCTTCATGGGCCGGAAGCACGGCGAGGTCGCGCAGGAAACGGCCCGCGTGCCCTACTCGGTCGTGAAAGCGGACAACGGCGACGCGTGGGTCGAAGTGCGCGGCAAGAAGTACTCGCCGCCCGAGATCTCCGCGATGATCCTCCAGAAGCTGAAGACGGCAGCGGAAGACTACCTCGGTGAAAAGGTCACCGATGCGGTGATCACCGTGCCGGCCTACTTCAACGATGCGCAGCGTCAGGCAACCAAGGACGGCGGCAGGATCGCCGGCTTGAACGTGTTGCGCATTGTCAACGAGCCGACCGCGGCGGCGCTCGCGTATGGGCTCGACAAGAAGGGCGACGAGACGATCGCGGTGTATGACTTCGGCGGTGGCACGTTCGACATCTCGATTCTCGAGGTCGGCGACGGCGTCGTCGAAGTCAAGGCGACGAACGGCGACACGCACCTTGGCGGTGACGACCTCGATCAGCGCGTGATCGACTGGATGGTCGCCGAATTCAAGAAGACCGACGGCGTCGATCTGGGCAAGGACCGCATGGCGCTTCAGCGTCTGAAGGAAGCGGCGGAGAAAGCCAAGATCGAGCTCTCGACGGTGCTCGAAACCGACATCAATCTGCCGTTCGTCACGGCGGATGCGACCGGGCCGAAGCACCTGCAGATGAAGCTGTCGCGGGCGAAGTTCGAGCAGCTCGTGGACGACCTGCTGCAGCGCTCGATGGCACCGGTCAAGCAGGCGCTGGCCGACGCTGGCGTGAAGCCGTCCGACATCGACGAAGTGGTACTGGTCGGCGGCTCGACCCGCGTGCCGAAGATCCAGCAGCTGGTGAAGGAGTACTTCGGCAAGGACCCGCACAAGGGAGTCAACCCGGACGAAGTCGTTGCCGTCGGCGCGGCGATTCAGGGTGGTGTGCTCAAGGGCGAGGTCAAGGACGTGCTCCTGCTCGACGTGACGCCGTTGTCACTCGGCATCGAGACCCTCGGTGGGGTGATGACGCCACTGATTTCGCGGAACACCACGATTCCGACGCGGAAGAGCGAGACGTTCTCGACGGCGACGGATAACCAGACCAGTGTCGAAGTGCACGTGCTGCAGGGCGAGCGCCAGATGGCGCGCGACAACCGCACGCTGGGACGCTTCCAGCTGGTCGGCCTGCCGCCCGCCCCGCGTGGCGTGCCGCAGATCGAGGTCGCGTTCGACATCGACGCGAACGGCATCGTCAACGTCTCGGCGAAGGACGTCGCCACCGGCAAGGAGCAGAAGATCACCATCAGCGGGTCGTCCGGCCTGAACAAGGACGACGTGGACCGGATGGTGAAGGACGCCGAGGCGCATGCGGCCGAGGACAAGTCGCGTCGCGAACTGATCGATGCGCGCAACCAGGCGGACTCGCTGGCCTACTCCGTGGAGAAGACGGTCAACGAGAACCGCGATCGGATGCCGGCGGGCGACGTCAGCCGCGCCGAGGCGGCGATCAAGGCCGTCCGCGACGCCGCGCTGGGCGACAACGTCGAGGCCATTCGCCGGGCGAGTGATGAACTGCAGAAAGCATCGCACGCGGTCGCCGAGCAGCTTTACAAGCAGTCCGAGGCGAACGCCGCGAACGCCGCGGCGTCGCAGGGCAAAGACAACGACGTCAAGGACGGTGAAGTCGTCGACGCGTAAGGGATGTCCGGGCGTCCGGAACTCCGGGCGCCCGGATTCACGATTCACTATTCATGATTCACGATTTGTCATCTGCGATTGAGGAGAACAGACCATGGCTATTGTGAAAGTCGATCCATTCCGTGAATTCGCCGCGATGCAGGACCGGATGAATCGCCTGTTCGGCAACACCTACCTGCGGGACGAGGACACCGGACTCCGCGGCAACTGGGTGCCGGCTGTCGACATCTACGAGACCGAGAATCACGACCTGGTGGTGCGAGCGGAGCTTCCCGGGCTGAACCGCGAGGATATCGAGGTCAGCGTCGAGAACAGCACCCTCGTGCTCCAGGGCGAGAAGAAGCTCGACACCTCGGTGAAGGAAGAGCACTACCGCCGCATCGAGCGCTCGTACGGGAGCTTCCACCGCTCGTTCACGCTGCCGAACACCGTCGATGCCAGCCGCATTGGCGCGGAGTTCAAGAACGGTGTGCTGACGGTGAAGTTGCCGTTCCGGGAAGAGGCGAAGCCGCGCACGATCAACGTCGATGTCGCGTAATCGCGGTGGCGGCTACCGGCCACCGGCCGGCTACTGCCCACCGGCCACGGCTGGCTACTGGCCACCGGCTAGTAGCCGCCGGCCGAGCCAGTAGCCCGCTGGCGCCGTGTTAGTCTGATCGCAACCTATGGCTGAGAACGAGATTTTCGACGAGTCTTCGAATGACGTCGACGTTCCACCGGCACCGCGGCCGAAAGTCCCCGCGATCGACAGCCGTTTTCTGTTTGTCGATGTTGCTGCCATGCGGGCGAAGCAGCTGCGCCGTGGCGCGCTGGTGCGACTGAGCGAAGAGGACGAGCAGCACGATCCGCACAAGGCGCCTCCTCGCAAGGCCGAGCGGATTGCGATGGAGGAAGTCCGCCGCGGCCTGGTGCAGTACGAAGTTCCTGAACCCAAGGCACCGGCGAACGCCTGACTCCGGGGCCGGCTCCACGCCGGCCCGTTTTCTTCTGGAACCATCCGTGTCCCGGTCGCGTAATGCCGGTTCAGGATGCTTACCTTCCTCTTCCTGGCCTTCCTCGCTTTCATGTTCCTGGGACTCGTCGGGTTGGCCATCAAGGCAGTCTTCTGGCTCATCTTCCTGCCCATCCGGCTGGCCTTTCACCTGGTCTTCAGCATCATCGGGATGGTGTTCGGCCTGCTTGGCAGCGTCCTGGGCATCGTCTTCGGAATTGGTGGCACCATCCTCGGCCTCATCATCGGGCCCATCGTCGGGCTGGTCGTGATCATCGCGCTGATCGGAGCCTTGATCGCCGCTGTCGCGGCCCTGCTGGCGCCGCTCGTTCCCGTTGCTCTGCTGGCGCTCCTGGCGTGGGCAGTCTTCCGATTGTTCGGAAATCAGCGGCCCGCATCGATCTGATACCCTCGCGGGCATGCACCGTGCCCGTGCTCTTCTTGCCTTCGTTCTCTCGCTTGCGGTCCTGGGATCGTCCAGTGCGATTCGAGCCCAGGCGCCGCAACCCTACCGCATCCTGATCAGCAACGACGACGGTGTGCGCGCTGCGGGAATCGCGGTCCTTGCGCAGACGTTGCAGGCGATTGGCGACGTGTCGATCGTCGCTCCAGCCGAGAACTACAGTGGTGCCGGCCACTCCATCGTCACCAGCGCCCCGGTATTCCGCGAGGATTTGACGTTGCCGAACGGTTTGAAGGCGATTGGGTTGACGGCGACTCCCGCGAGCACGGTAGACATCGCGCTCAGGAACATCCTGAGTTCGCCGCCCGATCTGGTCGTGACCGGGATCAATCGCGGTTACAACCTCGGCCTCTCGATCTATGTATCGGGGACGAACGCAGCGGCGCGCGAAGCGGCGTTCCGCGGTATTCCCGCGATTGCGACATCGATTGAAACCTCGGTGACACCGCAGGAACTGGGCAGCGCGGCCGAGGAGGTTCTCGGCGTGGCTCGACGTGTCAAGCAGCACGGCATGCCGAAGGGCGGTTTCCTGAACGTGAACGTGCCGCCTCGTCCCACCGGCGGATACAAGGGATATATGGTGACCACCGCAGCTTCGATCAAGGGCGGCACCGAGAGCTTCGCCGAGGTGAAGCGGCCGGCCACCAACCAGACGGTCTACTGGGACGTGTTCACGCCCGAGAACTCGCCGGCGCCGCAGGGGACTGACATCTGGGCCGTGACCAACGGTTATGTGTCAGTCACACCTTTGAAGGTGGGCGAGACCGACACGTCGCAGGCGGACGCGCTGCGCAGTTGGTTCAAGTAGCAGGAGCCTGTTCTCCAGAGAATTCAGAATTCAAAATCCAAAAGGCGAAATGCAAACGCTCGGGGGATCGCGATCAGGCGGGCGCGATGTTCAGCGAGATGTGCGGTGTTTGCATTTTGCATTTGCATTTAGATTTCCTATCACGGGACGACGTCGATCGTGAGGGAAGCGGATGGATGTGCTGCGGACGCAGCGGTCGACCTGGTGACAGGCGGGAAGAGATCAAGCGAATCAGGTGTCAACCGGATGCTGAGGACTGTCCCCTGCGGAAGCACCAACGGCTCGCGGAACCAGTAACGCCTAGCCCAGCCGGGGCGTGGATGAAACGCGATCAATTCGTCGCGCTTGCCGCCGGGTCGCGTCGCGGTGATGACGACTCCGGTGTTTGACAACGCCACATCTGGATAGACCGCAAGAGCGCGCACGGTCTGCGGCAAGGTCACAGGCCGTGTGGGTGAGAGCACCACGGCGCGAACAGGCGGTGCCGGCTGCCGGAGCGAAATACAGACCGACGCGACTGCGGTCGGTCATCGCCTTCCCTTCGTACGACCAGGTTCTCCGATACCGCATCCGCACCCGCAAGGGCGCTCCAGCAGGAATCCGAAGCGCGCCTCGCGCGATGGGAGTGGGTTCGTCTGCGGGCACCCACAGCGCCAGCAGCCGTTCATCCGCCATCCTGCCCGGCGATGCCGGCGTATCAACTTCCACTGATGCGCCTCGGACGATCGCCGGTGTTCCCGGCAGGATGTCGATACCGCGCAGCCACCGATCCCTGTTCACGCCGGCGATCGGAACCTCTACATCGTGACCCTGTTCGTCGGCAGCGAGGGTGAATGCCGGCAGGTCGATGACGGCATCGGGAACGCCCATCGGCCATGTCGATGCTGACGATGCGCTGCCGGGTTGCGCGGGCGCCTCGCCGGCGGGGGTCCCGCCGGTCGCCCAGGTGAGCAGCACGTTGAGCTCACGCGCCGATAACGTCTCGCCATTGCGAAAACGTGCGGCGCCGCGCTCGATACTCCACGGCGGCATGTGACCGGCGGTGAGCTCGAGCCGCATCGATTCGCCCCAGGGCACCGCCTCTTCGTACGTCAGCAAGGACATCGGTGCGACCCCGCCGGGAGCATGGCACTGCCCGCATCGTTCACGCACGATAGGCAGCACATCGGCACTGTAGGTAAAGGGCGACGTGATCGGCTTGTGCGCTTCGGTCGGGGAGTTCAGCGCCGTGAGCGCCAGGCCCGTAGCACCGGCAAGCCGCGCGGCTCGTCGCACGTCAGCGTGTACCCGCAAACGCCGCGTCGACGGCGGTGGCAGCCTGATGAAGAACGCCGTACGCGGCAGTGGCTTGTTCCCGGTTTCCGGTGTCGCCGGACGCATCGAGCATCCAGGCGGCGCGAACCAGGCGCACGATAGCCGCCGACGCGCTGTCGCGGCTGCTGGTCAGGGTATCGAGTCGCGCCTCGAGTGCGATTGCCAGGTCGCGCGCCTGGAACGCGGGGACGAAGAGCGCTGCCAGATTGCCGCGGTCGATCAGATCCCGCACCTCACGATCGCGCGTGCGAAGCTGCGCCAGAATCTCCGGCACCGTGCTGGGAATGGCGACCTGGATTGCCGCCGGATCAGGTGAGACCTCCAGCGTCGGCGCAGGTGAATGCGCTGCTGGTGATTTTGCCGTGGTGCTTCGTGCGGAGCCTGTATTGCGGGCGACGGTGGAGTCGGGATCGCGGGTCACCGCGGGGAAGGCGAAGTCGAATCGATACTCTGGCGCGTCCGGCTTGATCTGCAGCTTGGCGGTCATTCGCGCCGGCAGTGTGACGCTGCCGATTCGGGCGTCCATGTAAGAACCCGCAGAGGAGGCCGCAAGCGGAATCGAGTGGCCGGCGACCTCGAGGTGCGCGCGGACCGCCTTCAGTCCGGCCGCGGGCAGCGGTCGTGCGTAGTCGTCGTACAGGTAGATGCGGAACAGGCGCGTGGACGGCAGCGTGCCTTCAAGGTGATGCGTGTTGTCAGGCGCCATGAAGAACTGGCCGCCATGCTGCGGATTGTGGTTCCCGTGTGGACGAAGTGTCCGTTTGGCGACCATCGCGCTGCCGTCCGGACATCGCGCCGGCTCGATGACGTCGATATCCGGCCTTCCCTTGCACGTCCAGGTGAGGGCCATCGTCATCTGCACGAGCTCGCGTCCGCAGATCGGACATTTCCCGCCGGCCGATCGCGTGACCGCGGCGTGGAGCGGGCAGCTCCAGACCGACTCGAGCCGCACGGGCACCAGCGCCATCCGGCAGAGCGGGCAGGTACCCGGTTTGTCCTCGACCACGTCCGGATGCATGGGGCAGGTTTGCAGGACGGGAGGCAGCGATACGCCAGCCGGCGCGGCCACGGAGCGAACGGGTGGCGACTGCGCGCCGACGCACACCACACATGCGATGGCAAGAAAGGCGGCGGCCGTGAAGATCGTCGCGGATCTCATAAACGGTTGCATGCCCTAATAGCGCGGCCCTTCAGCCACCGTAGAGCGGCCCTTCAGGGCTGCGTGGAGGATCGCCATTATGCACGCGGGCCTGAAGGGCCGCCCTACACGGGATTCAACTACACCGCGTTCAACGGCGGCTTCATGCTGTGCCATCTCGTCACCCGCTCGAACGCATCGGCAGCGCGGAGGACGGTCTGTTCGTCGAAAGGGCGTCCAAGCAACTGAAATCCAATGGGGAGGTCGTCCGCAAAGCCGCACGGGATGCTGATGCCCGGCAGCCCGACGAGATTCGCGCTGACGGTGAAGATGTCGGCCAGGTACATCTGCAGCGGGTCGTCCGTCTTTTCGCCCAGCTTGAATGGCGGAATCGGGCTGGTCGGCATGGCGACAACGTCCACGCGTTCGAAGGCGGAGTCATAGTCGCGCCGCATCAGCGTCCGCACCTGCAGCGCTTTCAGGTAGAACGCATCGTAATACCCTGCGCTCAGCACGTAGGTGCCGAGCACGATCCGCCGCTTCACCTCTGCGCCGAATCCCTCGTCGCGCGTCCGGCTGTACATCTCTCTCAAACCGTGTTCGCGCGCCGACGCCGCGCGGTAGCCGTAACGCACGCCATCGTAGCGGGCCAGGTTCGAACTCGCCTCAGCCGTGCAAACCAGGTAATACACCGGGATTGCGTAGCGCGCGTGCGGCAGCTCGATGTCGACCAGCGTCGCGCCGAGCGTCTGCAACGTCGCTAACGCCGCATCGAAAGCGCTCTTCACGAGTGGATCGACTCCTTCGGACACGAAGGCGCGCGGGACGCCGATTCGGAGGCCGCGAATGTCCCCGGTCAGCGATGCGGCGTAGTCGGGAACGGCGGTTTCGGCACTCGTGGCGTCGCGGCTGTCTGCGCCGGCGATGATTCCAAGCGTCAGCGCCGCATCGGCGACCGTGCGCGTGAACGGGCCAATCTGATCGAGCGACGATGCGAATGCCAGCAGACCGTAGCGCGACACGCGTCCATACGTCGGCTTCAGTCCAACAACGCCGCAGAAGGACGCAGGCTGACGAATCGAGCCACCAGTATCCGACCCGAGGGCGATCGGCGCACACTGCCCCGCGACGGCTACTGCCGAGCCGCCGCTGGAACCTCCTGGCGTTCGATCGCGGAGCCAGGGATTCCGCACGGGACCGAATGCGGAGTTCTCGTTCGACGACCCCATCGCGAACTCGTCGCAGTTCGTCTTGCCGATGATCACGGCGCCTGCCGCTTCGAGGCGCTCGACAGCTGTCGCGGTGTAGGGGGGAACGTAGGTTTCCAGAATTCTGGAGGACGCCGTCGTCCGCATGTTTCGCACGCAGAGGTTGTCCTTCAGCGCGACCGGCACACCTGCGAGCGGTCCGAGCGGTTGTCCGGCTGCGCGCAGCCGATCGATTTCGGCGGCACGAGAGAGCGCGTGTTCAGACGCGATCAGGTTGAACGCGTGCAGCTCCCCGTTGATGGTCGACGCGCGGTCGAGCGCGGCGCGGCACACCTCGACCGCGGATATTCGTCCCGCCGCGATTTCGTCCCGCACCTCTATGGCTGAGACGTCCAGAGCTGTCGTCATCCGCCGATTACCCGTGGCACGCGGAACAGTCCTGCGTCGGGCGCAGCGTCGGGTGCACTTGCGATCGCTTCCTCGACTGCGAGTGAGGGTAGTAGCGTGTCATCGCGTTCGTGCTCCGTCGGATTGACGTGCGCGGTCGCGGGCACCCCCGCGGTGTCAAGCGCCTGGATCTGTTCGGCGTAATGGAGGATATCGGCGAGCTGGCGGGTGAACAGCTGTTTTTCCTCGTCGGTCAGCTCCAGGTGGGCGAGCGCCGCGACGCGCTCCACATCCGCGGTAGACAGGTCGATGGACATTGTGGCGATCGTACTTGGAAACCCGCAGACGGGAAAAGTCGAGGACGCTGTGAGCGCCGAAGCTCCGCCCCGGTTCGATCTGGTCATTCCTGTGCAGGAGTCTTGACGTCCTGCCCGACGCCGCCGGCGTGGGCGACTATTACCTCGAGATGTGGAGCACGACATTCGCGCTATGGCCCGGGTGAGGCAGGCAGCCGTCGCAGGCAGTTGGTATCCAGCGCTGCCTCGGCAGCTGGAGGCCACGGTGGATGACTATCTTGCGGCGGCGAAGACCGAGGCGATGCCGCGGCTGCGAGCGGTCGTGTCGCCGCACGCCGGGCTGATGTACTCGGGGCCGGTCGCCGCGCATTCGTACCAGGCTGCGCGTGCCACCCGCTACGACACCATCGTCCTGGTCGGGCCGTCGCACTTCGTCCCCTTTGACGGCGTGTCGATCTGGCCGCGCGGCGCATGGCAGACGCCCCTTGGCGAAGTGGCTGTCGACGAGGCGCTGGCCGCCGCAATCGCGGTCGCCGCGCCAGGCGTCGTCATCGATCGTGCCGATGCTCATGGTCGGGAGCACTCGCTCGAGCTGCAGCTGCCGTTCGTGGTGCACCTGTGGCCAACTGCCCGCATTGTCCCGCTGGTGATGGGGCGTCAGACGCGGCAGACCGCGTTCGCCCTCGGGAGCGCCATCGCGGCGTCGGTCGGGGCTGACCAGGTGCTGCTGGTAGCGAGCAGCGACCTGTCGCACTACGAGGATGCGCGGACGGCCGCATCGATGGATACCGTCGTGATGCGGCACGTCGAGGCGGTGGATCCCGAGGGCCTCATGCGCACCCTGGAACACGAACCCCGACACGCCTGCGGCGGGGGGCCGATCGTCTCAGTGTTGCACGCCGCCCGCCTGCTGGGTGCAGAACAAGGACGGTTGCTGCAGTACGCTGACTCAGGTGATATCACCGGCGACAAGTCGTCTGTCGTCGGCTACATGGCGGCCGCGGTGTGGTAGGGATAGGTGGTAGCGGGGTAGCTGGTAGCCGGTAGCTGGTAGCAGGTGGCTCGGAGCCCGGAGCCCGGAGCCCGAAGCCCGAGATTGAGGCCGCATGACACACGAAGCGGATCAGATGATCGGTGCAGAAGACCAGGAGGCGCTCCTGGCTCTTGCGCGGCGGGCGCTCGACGCGCGCGTTCGACGTCGACCATTGCCCGAGGCGCCGACGGGTGGCGTCTTCGACGTGCCGTGCGGCGCCTTCGTGACGATTCATCGCGATGGCGTCCTTCGTGGCTGCCTGGGACGTCTGGAACCGTCGGCGCTGTCTGAAACAATCGTGCACCTTGCCGCCGTCGTGTCCGACTCCGACCCGCGCTTCGAGCCGGTGCGGCCGGAAGAGATCGAGGACCTCGATATCGAGATCTCGGTGCTGACGCCCGAGCGCGACATCGCGACGGTCGAGGAGATCGAAGTCGGCCGGCACGGCCTGATCGTGGAGCAGGGCTACCATCGCGGGTTGCTCCTGCCCCAGGTCGCGACAGAGCACGGATGGTCGGTTCCGAGTTTTGTCGAGCACACGTGCCTCAAGGCGGGTCTCCCCCGCGACGCGTGGAGGAAGGGCGCCAGGTTGAAGGTGTTCGAAGCGGAGGTGTTCGGCGAACGGAAGGCGCGCCGCGTATAGTCCTTCTCCGCTGATGGACAACCTGTGCCACACCCTGGTCGGCCTCGCGATGGGCGAAGCCGGTCTCAAACGGAAGACGCGTTACGGCAACGCGGCGTTGATGATCGCCGCCAACATCCCGGACGTGGATGTGCTCGTCTTTCTCACCGGCACACCGTCCGTCGAATTCCGTCGCGGCTGGACACACGGGATCGTCGCCCAGCTGGTGCTCCCCCTGATCACGACGGCGCTGTTCGTCGGCTTCGACCGCCTTCGGCGCCCCCGCGATTCTGTCCATCGCCCGCCGTTGCGTGTGCCCTGGCTCATCGCGTTGTGCTACGCCGGCCTGTACTCGCACGTCGGGCTCGACTTCCTCAACAACTATGGCGTGCGGCTGCTTGCCCCGCTCGACTGGCGCTGGTTTTACGGCGACGCGGTGTTCATCGTCGACGTCTGGCTGTGGCTGACGCTCGCCGCCGGGATCTGGCTGTCGCGACGTCGGGGAACGCCGATCGCTGCGCGCGGCGCGCTGGTATTCGCCGGGTGTTACGTTCTGGCCATGCTCGTGTCCGCACAGGCGGCGCGTGCCGTGGTCGCGGACGTGTGGCGGACCTCGCGCGGCACGGAGCCCAGGGCGCTGATGGTGGGGCCGCTCCCGCTGACGCCGTTCACTCGAGCCGTGATCGTCGACGCTGGTGACCACTACGAAACCGGTACGTTTTCCTGGTGGTCCTCCAGCGTCGCGTTTTCGCCCGAACGGATTGCCAAGAACGATCGCAATCCAGCCGTCGTCGCCGCCAGGCGCACCCGGCTCATCGCCGCGTACCTGGTCTGGGCACGTTTTCCCTATTGGACCGTGATGCCGTCAGCCGACAGCGTGGAAGTTGGCGTGGCCGACGTGCGGTTTGGTCCCGCGCTCGGCAATCGCATGGCGGCGCGAGTCGTCATTCGTCCCTGAGCCGCCGGAGCGTATCGAGATTCCTCTGATCGTACGGGTCGAGGACAACCTGATTCGGTCGCTCCGCGTTTCGCGATTTCGCTGTTTCGATCAGGATCGGCAACGTGGTGAATCGCGGGTCATGCAGCAGCCGGCGGAACGGTTCCAGGCCGAGGCACCCATCACCGATGTGTTCGTGCCGGTCGACACGGCTGCCGCACGGTTTCTTGGAGTCGTTTCCGTGGAACGCCTTCAACCGATCGAGACCGACGCTGCGGTCGAAGGCCGCGAACGTGTCGCGGTATCCCTGTTCCGTGACGATGTCGTATCCCGACGCGATCAGGTGACAGGTGTCGAGGCAGACTCCGACCCGGGGCGAGCCATCGAGATGCTCGAGGATCGTCGCGAGGTGCTCGAAGCGGTGGCCGACCGTGCGGCCCTGCCCTGCCGTGTGCTCGAGCAGCACCATCGTGCGTCGCCGTGGCCTGGCGGCGAAGGCTGCGCGTATCGACTCTGCGATGAGCCGTAGCGCATCCTCCTCCGTCCCTGCCGTGCACGTCCCGGGATGGATGACGACCCCGAGCAGTCCGAGGGCGTCGGCGCGATCCAGTTCGTCCGCGAACGCGGCGGCTGACTGGTCGCGCAGTCCTGGCGCGGTGGTCGCCAGGTTGATCAAGTAGCTCGCATGCGAGACGACGGGCGTAATGTCTGCCGCCGCGATCGCTTTCCGGAAGGCTGCGATCTCGAGCGGATCCAGCGGCTTGCCTTTCCACTGGCTCGCGTTCTTGGTGAAAACCTGCAGTGCTTCGCATCCGTGGAGGCGCGCGCGCTCAACTGCCCTGGATACGCCGCCAGCCACGGACATGTGGGCCCCAATCCGCATTCGACGCCCTCAGTGTGGCAGACGAGAGGACATTGAGGATTGACCAATCTCAGCATCGGAGAATGGTTTTCAAATGTTTCAATGTTCAGATTGGTCAATCTTCAATGGCTTGTGGTACGCCGTTTGCCTTTTTGGTGAGCCGAGGAGGGAATCGACATGCTCTGGACGCTCATCGTCCTCTTGTTGTTGTTCTGGGTCTTGGGTTTCGCGTTCCACATTGCGGGCGGCATCATTCACGTGCTGCTGGTCATCGCGCTGGTCCTGTTCCTGGTCAATCTGATCAGCGGGCGGCGGACGGTCGTATAAAGAAGGTTCGAAGTTCGAAGTGGGAAGTAGGTTCAGAGGTGGGAGGTCCAGACTGTAGCCTTTCCGGCTCGCCGCAAGGTCGAAGTACACTGAAACTTTCAAGTTACGTCTAACCTTTTACTTCTCACTTCAAACTTCCCTTGGACGTCTTTGTCATTCCGGCAGGGCCCGACCGGTACGAGCTCTACTGCGAGCAGCCGTTCACGGCTGAACCAGCGGCCGCATCCGTCGACGACAGCCTGACGGGGCGGTTAAAGCGGCGGTTCGAGGACTTGCTGCGTCGCGCCGAGCAGTGGGAACCGCCCACTGCAGGCGATTCTTCGCGCAACTTGATCACCCGCGTCCAGGACAAGGCAATGGCGTGGGTAGCTGAGCGCGTCGTTGAGCAACGGCTACTGTGGAATCTTCGGCGCGAAACGGCGGTGACGGCCATCCATCCCGATGACCTCTCAGCTCAGACGGCTCGAAGCATTATCGACCGCGCCCTGAAGCAGGATGAGGAACGGCATTCCTACTGGGTATGGGTGGACGGCGTTCTCTTCGTGGTCACCTTTGTGGGACTCGGTCCGCTGTTTCTGCTTATTCCGGGCATCGCCAATCTGCCGGCGATCTACTTCGGGTTCCGGACCGCCGGGCACTGGTACTCACGCGGTGGGGCGAAGCATGGACTCCGCGCGGTGACGTGGATCACACAGCCGTGTGCGCCGCTGACGGAGTTGCGCCAGATCGCGACGCTGCCTCCCGGGGTAGGAGAACGGCGGCTGGACGAAATAGCGGTGAGCCTCGGCTTACACAATCTCGGGTCCTTTTACGACCGCGTGAGCAGGGCATCCCTGTAAGATTGGCGCTGTGAAGCTCGCTGAGCTGGCCGCCAGGCTCGACTGTCGTCTCGACGGCGACGGCGATGTCGAGATAACGCGCGTTGCCGGTATTCACGAGGCGCGTCCGGGGGACGTGACCTTTCTGGCCAACCGCAAGTACGAAAAGGCGCTGGCGAATACCCTGGCCTCGGCGGTGATCGCGCGGGAGGGTGCACCTGCGGCACCATGCGCAATGCTGCGCGCGCCCGATCCGTATCTGGCCTTTGCGCGCGCCGTCGGCATCTTCGCGCCGAACTCGCGGCCTCGCCCCGGGGTGCATCCCCTCGCCGCAATCGCCTCCGACGCCGCGCTGGGTCAGGACGTGTCCATCGGTCCGTTCGTCTCGGTGGGGGAGGGCACCGTCATCGGCGATCGCACGTTGGTGTATCCCAACGTCACTATTGGCCCTGGCGTTCGCATTGGCGACGACTGCGTCATTCACTCCAACGTGGCGGTTCGCGAGCGGGTGACGCTCGGGCACCGCGTCGTGCTGCAGAACGGTGTCGTCATCGGCGGTGACGGCTACGGCTTTGTTCGACGCGGCGATGGCACGCACGAGAAGATCCCGCAGGTGGCCACCGTCGTCATCGAGGACGACGTGGAGCTCGGTGCGAACACGACCGTGGATCGACCGGCCGTCGGCGAAACCCGGATCAAGTCCGGCACCAAGATCGACAACCTCGTCCAGATTGCCCATGGGGTCACCGTCGGTCGCAATGTCCTGATGGCCGCCCAGGTCGGAATCGCTGGCAGCACCGAGATTGAGGACGACGTCATGTTCGGCGGGCAGGTGGGGGTGGGCGGGCACCTCACGATTGGCCGCGGCGTCATTGCTGTCGGTCAATCAGGGGTTACCAACTCGCTCGAGGCGGGAGCGATGGTGGCGGGCTACCCGGCCATCGGCGCCCAGGAATGGCGGAAGGCATCCGCGGTCTTCCGCCGACTGCCTGAACTGAAGCGCCGTCTGGAAGCGCTCGAAGCGCGGCTCGCGGAGCTCACCGGCAGCGACGGCGGTCAGTAGGAATCCCGCCGGTCGGCCGCGTCTTTCATCGATAATCGGAAGATGCGCGTGACCCTGCGGCAGTGTCGGCCGCTTCTCCTGGCGCTGCTGGTCGGCGCGCACGGATCGGTACCGGCCGTTCATGCGGCCGTGCGTCCTCCCAAGCTGCAATACAACCTGTCGATTCTCCCGAACGGCCTCAAGGTGATCCTGTCGGAGGACCATTCCACGCCAATCGTGCACGTCGCGGTGTGGTATCACGTCGGCTCGAAGAACGAGCGGCCCGGCCGCACCGGCTTCGCCCATCTGTTTGAGCACATGATGTTCAAGGGCTCGAAGAACGTCGAGCCGGAGGCGCACACGTCCATCATCGCGAGCGTCGGCGGGCGCAGCAACGCCTACACCACAGAAGACGAGACGGTGTTCTGGGAGACCTTGCCGGCCCAGTACCTCCCTCTGGCGCTGTGGCTCGAAGCGGATCGGATGGCCACGCTGCGCGTGGACGAAGCCGCGTTCCGGCGCGAGCGTGAGGTGGTCAAGGAAGAACGCCGGATGCGCGTCGAGAATCAGCCGTACGGCCGGTTGAACGAGATCATCTACGAGCAGGCGTTTACGACGCACCCGTACAAACACCCGACCATCGGGAGCATGGCAGATCTCGAGGCGGCATCGATCGCGGACGTCCGCGAGTTTCACGAGACCTTCTATGTGCCCGAGAACGCGACGATCGCGATCGTCGGCGACTTCGACTCGGTGCAGGCGGCCCAGCTCGTACGACAGTACTTCAGGGCGCGTTCCAAAGGCGACGGGACCGCTGCCCCGCGACATCCCCAGGGAACCGCCGCAGACGAAGGAGCGGCGGGTGGTGATCGAAGAAGCCTGGCCGCTGCCGGCCGTGGTGGTCGCGTACCACGTGACCTACGACGGCCATGCAGACTCATACCCGCTGCACATCACGTCGAAAATCCTGTCCGACGGGCAGAGCGCGCGGATTCCGCGCGAGCTCGTCTACAAGAAGCGGCTGGCGCTGACGGCGTTCGGTAGCGGGAACATTACAGAAGATCCCAACCTGTTCTACGCCGTCGCGCTCGTGCAGCCCGGTCAGACGCCCGCGGCCGCTGAGGCGGCCTTGATCGCCGAGTTCGAGCGGCTCAAACAGGAGCCGGTCACCGAGGCCGAGTTGCAGCGCGCCAAGAACCAATGGGCCCGCGACTACATCATCGGTCGCGAGACCGACGAGGACAAGGCGCGCCACCTGGCACATGCCGTCGTCATCCACAACGACATCACAACGGCAGACGGCGAGTTCGACATCTTCATGCGCACCACGATTGCTGACGTGCAGCGCGTGGCGCGAACGTATTTCACGGAGAACAACCGCGTCGTGCTCCACATCTTGCCGAAGTCACAGCAGGGTTCGAGATGAAACTCCCACCTCCGAACGTCTGGCACTGGTCCAACTCCCCAGCAGCCGCGTGTGCGACCGGCCATTTGGGAGTTGCGAGCTGGCTCGCCGCTCTGTTGGCAGTCTTCGCGCTCGCCTCGCCGCTCTTTGCTCAGGCGAACGGTTGGCCGGTCGAAGCGCCGCCGCGGCCGCTTCCCGCTCGTGAGGTCAAGTTCCCGCCCTACGAGATCCGCACGCTCGCTAACGGCATGCAGGTCATCGCCGTGTCGCATCACGAACAGCCGTCGGTGGCGATGCGGTTGCTGGTCCGCGCCGGGGCGGCGCAGGACCCCGAAAAGAAGGCGGGCGTCTCGTATTTGACCGCCCACATGCTGGATCAGGGGACACGCACCAGGAGCGCCGAACAGATCGCCGACGACATCGATTCGATCGGGGGCCTGCTCACCACCGGTGCGGCCTCGGACGTCACCTTCGCCAACATCATCGTGATGAAGGACTCCTTCGCCGTCGGCATGGCGCAGCTCTACGACATCGTCCACGATCCGGCATTCACGGGCGGAGAGATCGAGCGACAGAAGGAGCAGGCGATCTCATCCCTGCGCGTCAATAGCGACGATCCCGACTACGTGGCCGGCGTGCTGATCGACCGCCTCGTGTTCGGGTTCCATCCCTATGGTCTGCCGGGTACCGGCACGCCGGAGACGCTGAGCGCCATCACGCGTGAGGACCTGCAGGCCTTTCACTCGCGCTACTTCGTTCCCAACAACATGATCCTCGCAGTCGTCGGCGACGTGACCGGCGACGAGGCGTTCGCGATGGCGGACAAGGTGTTCGGCCGGTGGCCCCGCGCCGAGGTGGCAACTCCCCGGCCGCCGGATCCGCCCCCACCAACCCGCCGCATCGTGATCGTCGACAAGCCGGACGCGGTGCAGACGGAAATCCGTGTCGGCCAGCTGGCGATCCCGAGGAAGCATCCGGATTATCTGGCCTGGGATCTCACCGTGAAGATCCTGGGCGGGGAAGGCGCGAACCGATTGCATCAGGTGCTGCGGTCGCAGCGTGGCCTCACCTATGGAGCCTCCGCCGACGTCGACGCGATGAAGGACGCCGGCGATTACATCGCTGAAACCGACACGCGAACCGAGACGACGGGCGAAGCACTCCGATTGATGGTCGAGGAGTTTTCCACACTGCAGCGGCAGCGCGTCTTCGAGCGTGAACTGGCTGACGTGCAGGCGTATCTCGCCGGCAGCTTCCCCCTGACGATTGAGACGCCGAACGACATCGCCACGCAGATTTTGAATACCGCGTTCTACGACTTACCGGTGCAGGACCTGGCGACGTACCGCGAGCGGGTAATGGCGGTCACGCCCGATGATGTGCTTCGAGTGGCGCGACAGTACATCCACCCGGATCGCCTGTCGATCGTGCTGGTCGGCAACGCCCGGGCGTTCATTCCGCAGCTGCAGTCCGTCGGCTTCACCGATTTCGAGATCATCCCGCTGCCGCAGCTCGATCTGATGTCGGCGACGCTCAGACGGGATGAAAAGAACGCGTCGTTCGGAACGTTCGGGACGTTCGGATCGTTCGACTCGTTCGAGTCGTTCGGCAGCTTACGAGTCAGGCGCGTGGCGTATTCGCCGCAGCAGACTAATCCCCGCGCCGGCGGACCCGCGCGAGGGGGGCAGCCAAGCGGCGGTACGAACCCGAACGGGTCGAACGTCTCGAACGACCCGAACGGTTCGAACGATTCGAACGGCTCAGCTCTCCTCCGCCAGGTCGTGGACGCGAAAGGAGGGCTCGCGGCGCTGAAAGGCGTGAAGACAGTGATTGCCGAAGCGGAAACCCGCATTCTCACCCAGCAGCCAATCGCGTCCACGACACGCACCTACGTGGTGTATCCCGATCGGTTTCGCGTCGATGCGACCATTCCCGACCCGAGTGGGGCGGGGCGGGCAGCCGAGGTGACGCAGACCTACAATGCCGGCCGTGCCTGGATCAAGGATCCGAGCGGCGTGCACGAACCGCCCGCCGAGATGTTGGGCGATTTCGCCGCCAGCGTGCGCCGGGATACGTTTCCGATGCTGATCGACGCGGCGGAAGGGCGGCTGACCGTGCGCCGGCTTGCCGATGAGAAGAGCGGAACGCAGACCCTGCGCGTACTGGAACTTCGTGGGCCGAATCTCGATCCGGTGCGGCTTTATATCGACAGTGATGACCTGATTGCGAAGCAGTCCTACTCGACGCCAGGCCCAGATGGCAAGCCGGGCACGACCGAGGAAATCTATTCGGACTACCGCGTCGTCAACGGCATCCGCGTTCCATTCGAAACCCAGCTCGCCCGCGCCGGCAGCCCGATGCTGCGACGAACGCTGACGAAGGTCACGTTCAACGCGACGGTCGATCCCTCGACGTTCGACAAGCCGCGGTAGCGCGATCCCGAATGCGGGTGATGATTTCGTGCGGCGAGCCCTCCGGCGATCTATACGCGGCGGGCCTCGTCGCTGCGCTCCGCGAGCGGGTTCCCGACGTCGAGGTCTTCGGGTTCGGCGGACGGCGGCTTGAAAGGGCTGGCGCTCACCTGGCTGGTGACTTCACTGGACTCTCCGTCACCGGCTTGACCGAGGCGGTGCGCGTGATCCCGCGGTCCTACGCGATGCTCCGGCGGCTGGTGGACGCAGCTCGGACGCGACGCCCGGATGTCTTCGTTGCGGTCGACTTTCCGGATTTCAATTTCCGGTTGATGGCGGCCATTCATCGGCTCGGCATCCCGGTCGTGTATTACATCAGCCCGCAGTTGTGGGCCTGGCGCGCCGGCCGCATGGGGTCGATGCAAAAGTACGTCGACCGCGTGCTCGTGATCTTTCCGTTCGAGGCGGGACTGTATGAACGGGCGGGCGTCCCGGTTGAGTTCGTTGGGCATCCGCTCGTCGAGTTGATGGGCGCGCCGGAACCGCGTTCGTCCTTCCTGGCGAGACATCAACTCCCGGACGTGCCGACGGTTGCGCTGCTGCCGGGCAGCCGCCGCAACGAGGTCACGCGGACCATTCCGACGATCGCCGCTGCGGTACCGCTGATTGCCTCCCGAGTCCCCGGCGTACAGTTCGTCGTCGCCTGCGCGCGCGAATTGCCGGAAACGCTGTTCGATCCGCTTCGTAACGTGGCACCCGGCATCCGGCCGCTCCTGGTGCGCGACGAGACGGACAGCGTGCTCGCCGCCGCCGATGTGGTCATCACGGCATCGGGAACCGCGACGGTGCAATGTGCCTTGCACGGACGCCCCATGGTCGTGGTCTATCGAGTCTCGGCATTGACCTATCAGCTGGCGAGGCGAATCGTGCGAGTGGATCACATCGCGATGCCGAATCTCGTGGCCGGCCGTCGGATCGTTCCAGAACTGGTGCAGGACGACTTCACGGCGGAGCGGGTCGCCGCGGAAGCGGTCAGGTTCCTCGAGGACCCTGCACTGCATGCGCGTACGCGCGAAGCGCTGCGCGGCGTGCGCGAGCAACTTGGAGGCCCGGGGGCATCCGGTCGCGCCGCAGATGCGGTGATTGCCGTCGCCAGAAGCCCCCACCATCACATCGGCGGGACCGCTGCCCGGATCCCAATCGGCCGCGTCACCGTTGGGTTGATCTATGCCGCAAACAATCTGCAGAATCTGGCGTCGTCGAAGCCTTGCCCGCGCGTCGTCATTCTCGTGTCTGATCCTGGCCGCACTGCTTCCGGTCGCCCGGCTCGGTGCGACGACGCTGCTGCCCGCGGATTTCCCGCAGATGGTCTCCGAATCGCAGCTGATCGTTCATGGCCGCGTCGTGCAGGTAGACGGCGAGCTGGTCGGAAGCCGAAGGACGATTGAGAGCCGCGTCACCCTTCAGGTGCTGTCGTCAATGAAGGGGCAGTCCGCTGCGGAACTCGTGTTCCGGGTGCCGGGAGGCCGCGTCGGACGTTACCGCCGCATCTTCGTCGGCGCTCCGACGTTCACGGCCGGCGACGAGGTCCTGTTGTTCCTGAAGGGACGAGCCCCGGCGCTGGCCACGCTCTATGGGCTCAGCCAGGGCGTCTATCGGGTGTTGCGGGTCAACGGCGACCCTATCGTGATGCCGGTGCCTGCGCTCGAGCGGGTCGCGGGAACGCTCCGCGGCGATCCGGCCCGCACCCCGCTGTCGCTCGATGAATTCACCCGTCAGGTTCGCACGCTCGCCGGGGTGTCGCAGTGACGCACGCAAGCCGCCGCACTGTGCCGCCCCGCAGCCGTCCTACCTGTGACATCCGACGATTAGTGATCGGAGTAACGCTGGTTCTGGCGTATTCGGCTCATCCTGCGGCGTACATGCAGTTCTCCGTGGACGTAAGCGGGCAAGACCGTGCCGCTGCGCTGGCAGACCGTCCCCGTGCGATGGTACGCGTCGGGCCAGGGGACGGCGGCCGACGTAACAGCACCGCAATTTCAGGTCGCTGTGGCGCGGGCGTTCGACACCTGGCAGAACGTGCCCACTGCGTCGGTCGGCTTCAGCTTCGCCGGATTCACCTCGGCGGAGCCACTCGACGAAGACGGTATTTCGGTATTGGGGTTTTCGAACGAGCCCGACATGGATCGGGTGCTCGGCGCGACGGCGTTCGTCGTGGACGATGTCACCGGGGAACTGCTCGAATCGGACATCTTCTTCAATTCCGTCTTCCCGTGGTCGACCTCGGAAACCGGAGTGACCGGTCGCTTCGACCTTCAATCGGTGGCGACGCATGAGATCGGGCACCTCGTCGGCCTTGGACATTCGGCACTTGGTGAAACCGATATTCGACCGACCGGGGGCCGGCGGGTCATCGCGTCGGGTGCCGTCATGTTTCCGATCGCCATGGCCGCGGGCACCACCGCCGATCGCACGTTGCAACCGGATGACGTCGCCGGCGTCTCGAATGCGTATCCGGATGCCGGCTTCGCTTCGCGTACCGGTTCCATCAGCGGGCGGGTCCTGCTGAACGGCCGGCCTGTGTTCGGCGCTCACGTGGTGGCGTTCGACCTGCAGACGGGCGAGCTGGTCGGGGCATTCAGCCTGACCGCGCAGGGAGAATTCGTCATCGCTGGGCTCAGGCCGGGAGCACACATCATCCGCGTCGAACCGCTGGACGACGCCGATCTCGAAAGCTTCTTCGACGAGAGCCAATCCGTCCGTGTCGATTTCCGGCCGGTGTTCTATTCGCGGCTGGTCGGCGTTCCTGCAGGAGGTGCACCGCCACGATTCGATGTGTCGGTCACACCCAAATGAGCTGGTGGCGATGGCTCGCGATGCTGGCCGTGATCGCATGTCCCGTTCGAGCTGCCGCGCAAGGCACCGGCTTCGTTCATCGGCTCGAAGTCACGGGCGGTATCGGATACGTCACGGGCGCGGCTCTTGGAACCGCTGACGCGACGCTTCGCGCGAACGCCGTCTCGCCGCAGACCTTTACCCTGTTTACGACGGACACGACCATACACGGCTCGGTGACTGGCGAGTTGCGCGTCGGAACGTGGCTCACCCGCCGGATCGGTGTGGAGGGGCGGCTTGGCTACGGTCGGCCGGACGTTGCGACGTCAGTGCACGCGGACGCGGAGGGCGCAGCGGCGATCGCGGTCGTCGAGCGGATCGACCAGTTCGTGATCGACGCAGGAATCCTCTTCCGGCTCGACGAAATGCGCATCGGCCAGCTCGTGCCGTTCGCCGGCGGCGGCGCGGGCTACCTGCGACAAGTGCATGAAGGATTGGCGCTGATCGAAGACGGGCATGTCTACCACCTGGGCGGCGGCGTCATTCGGGACCTGGTTACCCGCGCTCACGGCATCGTCAGGGCCGCTGGCCTGCGTGCCGATGCGCGGGTGTACTTCCTGTCGGGCGGCGTCAGCGTGACCGATCGAACCACGACACACGGTTCGTTCACGGGCGAACTCTTCGTCAGGTTCTGACCCTCGTGAACTCCCAACTCCCAACGTCTGACGCTGGTCCAACTCCCAAGCGTGCCCCAGCGACTATCGTTGGGAGTTGGGGAAGCGAGAGACGTTGGAAGTTGGGAGTTTCAGATCTTGGTATTCACCGATGACTTCTTCGAAGGCATCGTCGGTTCGTCGTCATCGCGGGACTCCGGGTTGTTCCGCAAGGGTGCCTCGCGGGCCACTCGCTCCGGCTGGACGTGACCCAGACTGCCGCCGCCGCTCGTCTTGCCTGCATCGGTGGCGTTCTGCCTGTTCGTGTCGAGCTGATATCGCTCATCATCGGCGGGAGGCGGGTCGATCGGATGTGGCTGATCGGGGATCTCTTGCGGCTTGCGATCGTCGTTAGGCATCTCGGTGCTCCGATTGGGACGTTCCGCGTTCGGGCAGCTGCTCCTGTTCGCTGCGTTCGCGATCGAGGGGGCGATTGCTGATCCCGCCGCTGTTGTCGCTTCGTGAGGGTTCGCTGTCCGTGCGGTTCCGCTCCCCATCGGCGCCCCGCCCGCTCTCGCTATTCGTGTCACGCGACCCTTCCGCTTGTTCCATGTTGGACTGACGATTAGGCATGTCCTGGTCGCGATTACGGTCGTGGTTCATCTGGGATCCCTCCTTCTGTTGATCTGGCAAGGTGGATGCCGCGTGCTGTAGAGTCGCCGCCGTGATTGAGTTCGAACGGGTCTCGTGCTCGCGCGGCACCACGCCGGTGCTGCGGGAGTTCTCGCTCGGCGTTGCCGAAGGGCAGATGCTCGCCCTGGTCGGCCGAAGCGGAGCGGGCAAGAGCACGGCGCTCAAGCTGATCAACCGTATGCTCGAGCCCGACGAGGGCCGCGTCGTAGTTGACGGTCGCGATACCCGTGAGTGGAACGTGATTACACTTCGCCGCCGGACAGGCTACATGCTTCAGGAGGTCGGCCTGTTTCCGCACATGACCGTCTCCCGCAACGTCGGGCTCGTCCCATCACTGCTGGGGTGGGAACGCAGCCGGATTGCCGCGCGCACCCGTGAACTGCTCGACATGGTGGGTCTCTCCGCCGCTCGCTTCAGCGAGCGCTGGCCCAGTGAACTGTCCGGCGGGCAACGCCAGCGCGTCGGTGTCGCCCGGGCGCTGGCGGCGGATCCGCCGATCGTACTGATGGACGAACCGTTCGGCGCGCTCGACCCGGTGACCCGCAGCGAGCTTCACGACGTCGTTCGACGGATTCAGTCCGACATCCGCAAGACGATGGTGCTGGTTACGCATGACATGCGGGAAGCGTTCGTCCTCGCCGACCGCATCGGAGTGCTGCAGGACGGACGCCTGGTGGCGTGCGACGAACCCCCGGTTCTCGAGCGCAGCGAGCACTCCGAGGTCAGGGCACTGCTGGACGCCTCCGTCCGATGAACGTCGTTCACTTCTGGCAGACACACGGCGCGGAGACGGTGCGACTGCTGTCGCAGCACATTGGTCTCGTCATGGTTTCGATCGTGGCCGCGATCGCGATTGGCGTACCGGTTGGTATCGCGGCGGCTCGCCGGCCGCGGATTGGCGGTCCCATGGCCGCTGCCGCCAACGTGATTCAGACCGTGCCCAGCCTCGCCCTCTTCGGGTTCCTGCTGCCGTTACCGCTGCTTGGCGGCGTCGGCGCACGAACGGCGCTGGTGGCCCTCGTCCTGTACGCGCTCCTGCCGCTCATTCGCACCACTGCAGCCGGGCTGCGCAGCATCGATCCCGCCATCCTCGAAGCGGCCGACGCGATGGGAATGACGCCGCGCGAGCGGCTCCTCCAGGTCGAACTGCCCCTGGCCCTGCCGTCGATCATCGCCGGCATCCGGGTGGCGACCGTGTTTGGCGTCGGCACCGTCACGATCGCCGCCGCGATTGGCGCGGGCGGCCTCGGGGAATACATCTACCGTGGCTTGTCGATGGTGGATTCGACGGTGATTCTGGCCGGTGCGATCCCTGTTGCCGTTCTGGCGCTCGTTGCGGATGGCGCGCTCCTGCTGATCGAGCGGTTGCTCAAGCGAACCAAAGCGGCACGCCCGGTGGTGGTTGCCGCGGGCGTCGCTGTTGCCATGCTGCTCGCGTCGCTCGGCGTCGCGGCAGCGTGGCCGCGCGGCGAGCGAATCGTCATCGGTTCGAAGAACTTCTCCGAACAGGTGCTGCTCGGCGAACTGGTGGCGCAGTCCATCGAGCGGTTCACTGGGTTGGCGGTCGATCGCCGTCTCAATCTCGGGGGTACGTTCATCTGCGACCGCGCGCTTCGCAGCGGGGATATCGACGCGTATGTCGAATACAGCGGTACGGCGTTGACGGCGATTCTCAAGCAACCGGTGAATCGCGATCCCCCTGCCGTGCTCGAGGGTATCCGAACCGCGTACGCGAGCACCGGCATCACGACCCTCGAGCCGTTGGGATTCAACAACACGTTCGCCATCCTGGTGCGTGGAGACGAGGCGCGGTCGCGCAATCTGACGACGCTGTCGCAGTTGTCTGCGGTCGCACCCGGCTGGCTGGCTGGATTCGGGTACGAGTTCATCGAGCGCGAAGACGGCTTCCGCGGACTGGCGGCGACCTATGGGCTCGACGTTTCGCGAGCCGCCGCGCGTGATGGATCTCACGTTGATCTATCGCGCCCTGGCCGACCGTCAGGTCGACGTCATCGCCGGCGATGCCACGGCCGGATTGATCGACGCGCTGCACCTGGTGGCGCTCGACGATGATCGCCACTATTTCCCGCCTTATGACGCGGTGCCGCTCGTTCGCACCGCGACGTTGCTGCGTCATCCCGAGATTGGCCAGGCGTTGAAACGGCTGGCCGGCCGCGTCGACGCCGCCGCGATGCGACGGATGAACTTTGCGGTTGATGGCAGCCACCGTGATCCGGCGGTCGTCGTTCGCGAATTTCTGGACCAGCAGTTCTGATCGTGCGTTCCGCTTTCGACTCTGAACTTTTGACTTTCGACAAAGGTACAATTGTGGTTTGCCGGGCGCCTCCCGCCCCCAACCAGAGCCTTTCATGACGACTGTGAATAGTTTCAATACCCGCACCGAGCTTCGAGTCGGCGATCAGACGGTCCAGATGTACAGCCTGCCGGCGCTCGAACGAGCCGGTTATCCGGGCGTGTCGCGCCTGCCGTACTCGATGAAGATCCTGCTCGAAAACCTGCTGCGCCGCGAGGACAACGCCTTCGTCAAGGCGGACGACATCCGTGCCCTCGCCAACTGGAACGCCACCGCGGCGGTCGAGAAGGAGATCTCGTTCATGCCGGCGCGCGTCCTGCTCCAGGACTTCACCGGCGTTCCCTGCGTGGTCGACCTTGCCGCCATGCGTGACGCGATGATCGCGCTCGGCGGCAACCCTGCCCGTGTCAACCCGCTGCAGCCGGTGGAACTCGTCATCGACCACTCGGTGCAGGTCGATTACTTCGGGCGCCCCGACGCGTTCTCGCTCAACGCAGAACTCGAGTTCTCGCGCAACCGTGAGCGCTACGCCTTCCTGCGCTGGGGACAGCGGGCCTTCAACAACTTCAAGGTCGTGCCGCCCGACACCGGCATCGTCCACCAGGTCAACATCGAGTACCTCGCCCGCGTCGTGTTTTCACAGACGGTGGACGGGGTGACCGAGGCCTATCCGGACACGCTGGTCGGGACCGACTCGCATACGACGATGGTCAATGGCCTCGGGCGTGGTTGGCTGGGGCGTCGGCGGCATCGAAGCCGAGGCGGCGATGCTCGGTCAGCCGATCTCGATGCTGATCCCGAAGGTGCTGGGCGTCCGTCTGACCGGCGCGATGCCGCAGGGAGCGACGGCGACCGACCTGGTGCTGACGATCACCGAGCTGCTGCGCAAGCATGGAGTGGTCGGGAAGTTCGTCGAGTTCTTCGGCGACGGTCTGGGCGCGCTGACGATCGCCGATCGCGCCACGCTCGGCAATATGTGCCCCGAGTACGGCGCGACGGTGGCGATCTTCCCGATCGACGAAATGACGCTCGATTACCTGCGGCTCACCGGCCGCGACGAGTCGCGTGTGCAGCTGGTCGAGACGTACGCGAAGGCGCAGGGACTCTATCGCACGGCCGACACGCCTGATGCCGTCTACTCGGAAACGATCGAGCTCGATCTCGAAACGATCGAGCCGAGTCTGGCCGGGCCGAAGCGTCCACAGGATCGCGTCACGCTGAAGAAGGCGAAGACGGCGTTCCAGACGGCGCTGCCGACGATGCAGGTGCCGTCGAAGCCGCTCAAGGGCGCCAGCGGCGCGGAGGGCGGCGCGCGTCAGGGCGCGGCGACGCAGACGGGACACGTCGCCCAGGCGGGCGTCGCTGTCGCCGATCCGGCGCTCGACGAGCTCGATCACGGCGCGGTCGTGATCGCGGCGATCACCAGCTGCACCAACACGTCGAACCCGAGCGTGATGATTGGCGCCGGTCTCGTCGCGAAGAAGGCGGTCGAGCGGGGACTTACCCGCAAGCCGTGGGTGAAGAGCAGCCTCGCGCCCGGATCGAAGGTGGTGACCGAATACCTGGACGCGGCCGGACTGACGCCGTACCTCGATCAGCTCGGGTTCAACCTCGTTGGCTACGGCTGCACGACCTGCATCGGCAACAGCGGTCCGCTGCCTGACGAGATTTCGGCCGTCGATCCGCGAGAAGAATCTCGTCGTCTGCTCGGTGTTGAGCGGCAACCGCAACTTCGAAGGTCGCATCCAGCAGGATGTCCGCGCCAACTATCTCGCGTCGCCGCCGCTGGTCGTGGCCTACGCGCTGGCCGGGTGGATCACGAAGGATCTCACGACGCGAGCCGCTTGGCGAGGACTCAGCCGGCAACCCGGTCTACCTGAAGGACATCTGGCCGACGGAGCAGGAGCTGCAGGAGACGATGCTGCGCGCCGTGACGGCGGAGATGTTCCGCCGCAGCTACGCCGACGTGTTCACCGGCGACGAACGGTGGCAGCAGCTCGACGTGCCCGAAGGCAACCGCTTCGAGTGGGACGGCAGATTCGACCTACATCCGCAAGCCGACGTTCCTCGAGGGCATGACGATGACGGCGCCGCCGGCGCAGGAGATCCGGGGCGCACGGGTGCTGGCGCTGCTCGGCGACAGCGTCACGACCGACCACATCTCACCGGCCGGTTCGATCAAGGCGGACAGCCCCGCAGGCAAGTACCTGATCGAAAAGGGCGTGGAGCCGGCCGACTTCAACTCGTACGGCGCGCGGCGCGGCAATCACGAGGTGATGATGCGCGGCACGTTCGCGAACATCCGCCTGCGCAACCAGATGGCGCCCGGGACGGAAGGCGGGTGGACGCTCTTCCAGCCCGGCGGCGAGCTGATGACGATCTACGATGCGTCGGTGAAATACCAGGCTGCGGGCACGCCGCTGCTGGTCATCGCCGGCAAGGAGTATGGCTCGGGCTCGTCGCGCGACTGGGCCGCCAAGGGCACGCTGCTGCTGGGCGTCAAAGCCGTGATCGCCGAGTCGTTCGAGCGCATCCATCGCAGCAACCTGGTGAACATGGGTGTACTGCCGCTGCAGTTCAAGACCGGCACCAGCGCCGCCTCGTTGAAGCTGACCGGCACGGAGGAGTACACGCTCGTCGGCAGCGGCGAGGGGCTGACGCATCGCGGGGAAGTGACCGTGGTCGCGAAGGCGGCCGACGGCACGACCACTGAGTTCGCCGTGACGGTGAGGATCGATACGCCCGAAGAGGTGATCGCTTTCCGCCACGGCGGGATTCTCCCCTACGTCGTTCGACAACTTGTGTCCCGGTCGTAACGCTTCACACCCGTTACGACACACTGAGGCACCCAGACACCGAGGCCGCCAATACATCCTCAGCGCCTCGGTGCCTCGGTGTGTCGTGATTGATTAGCAGCGAACGTATCAAGGCCAGAGCACGGGAAATCGGCTTCGATTTGTGCGGCGTCGCCGCCGCGGAGAGCTATCCCGAGCTCCTGTTCCTGCGCGAATGGCTGGATCGTGGTTACGCCGCGGAGATGGACTGGTTGCCGCGCTCCGCGGAGAAGCGCGGCGATGTGCGCAACATTCTGCCTGGCGCCCGGAGCGTGATTGTCACGGGCACGCTCTACAACACGAATCGACCGTATTCGCCCGAGCTGCCGGCCGGCACCGCGGGGATTTCGCGCTATGCCTGGGGCGACGACTATCACGACGTGCTCAAGCGACGTCTGGACAGCCTGCTCGAGTGGATGCGGTCGGTGTCGGACGAGCCGTTCGAGGCGCGCCCATACGTCGACACCGGGCCGGTGCAGGAGCGTGTCTATGCGCAATATGCGGGACTCGGCTGGATCGGCAAGAACACCTGCCTGATCAATCCGGAGATCGGGTCCTGGCTGTTCCTTGCTGAAATCGTCTGCACGCTCGACCTCGAGGCCGATACGCAGGGACTCGAACAGTGCGGCAGCTGCACCAAGTGCCTCGAGGCCTGCCCGACCGGGGCGCTGGTCGAACCCGGCGTGCTGGATTCGAACCGCTGCATTTCCTACCTGACGATTGAAGCGCGCGGGCCGCTGCCGGTGGAGCACCTGGAAGCGATCGGCACGCATGTCTACGGATGCGACGTCTGCCAGGAGGTCTGCCCGTACAACCGGCCGGCCCCGACGACGCAGGACCCCCACTGGCAACCCCGCGCCGGCCTCGATCTGCCTCGACTCGCCGACCTCGCAGCGCGATCAGACGATGAATTGCGCGACCTGCTGCGCCGCTCGCCGATGAAGCGTCCGAAGATCGAAGGCCTGCGTCGGAACCTGACCATCGCCCTGGCCAACGCGGAGGCTGACAGACCTGATTCGTGATTCGCGATCCCTGATTCCTGACACCTGATTCCTGACTATGATCTTCCCCATGGGCACCGCTCCGATTCTGCTCCTCTCGATGCCGCAAATGACGGATCCGAACTTCGCGCGATCGGTCGTGCTCCTCTGCGACTACACCGAACAGGGTGCGTTCGGCCTCGTGGTGAATCGTCCGATGAGCGACCCGGCCTGGACGATCGTCAAGACCGATCCGGCGGTCACGGTGCACCCTGAGCTACGGCTCTGGATTGGCGGTCCGGTTGAGCCTCAGCGGACCTGGGTACTGATGTCGGAGGCACAGGGACCGGACGAGGAGCAGCGCGAGATTCTGCCGGGTGTGCTGCTGTCGGTGTCGCACGAGCTGACGCTGGAGATGCTGCAGGCGCCGCCGTCGTCGAAGACCAGAGTGATCGTCGGCTACTCGGCGTGGGGACCCGGGCAACTGGACAACGAACTGGCCGAGTCGTCGTGGCTGATGATGGACGTCGACCCGGCGCTGATCTTTTCGGTTCCCGCCGAGGAGATGTGGGAGACGGCGATCCGGCGACTCGGCGCCGATCCCTCAGGGCTGCAACAGAGCTCGGGAGTCCATTGATGCGCGCGACTCATGCACCCGATCTCACGTGGAGCGAGCCTTGTCCGGCTCGCCCGCGGGGACCTGACAAGGTCCGCGCCACGACCGTGGGGCTGGTAATCCTTTCGTTGCTGGCGGCTGCTGCATGCAGTCGATCGCAGAACACTCAACCCGCACAATCAGCCGTGGAACAGAACACCAAAACAACGGATCCCCAGACGCAGAACAACGCAGCTGCCCGCGACCTCGAAGCGCAGGCGGCTCGATTCGCCCCTGTCGACCTCACCGCCGACATCTCGACGCTTCCAGACAACGAGAGGCAGGCGCTGAAACGTCTCATCGAGGCGTCGAAGATCATCGATACGTTGTTCCTCCGGCAGGTATGGGCCGGCAACGAACCCATGCTCCTGGATCTGCTGCGCGACGGATCGTCGCTCGGCAGAGCCCGGCTGCACTACTTCCTTCTCAATAAGGGCCCATGGTCGCGGCTCGACGAGAACGCCGCGTTCGTACCCGGCGCGCCGCCGAAGCCGCCGCAGGCGAACTTCTACCCGGCCGGAGCGACGAAGGAGGAGGTCGACGCATGGATCAAGTCGCTGCCCGAGGCTTCCCGCCACGCCGCGACCGGATTTTTCACGACTATCCGTCGGACGCCGGACGGGAAGCTCACCGCCGTCCCCTACAGCCTGGAATACCAGGGTGAGATTGCCGAGATTGCGCGGCTCGTCCGCGAGGCTGCCTCATTGACGGCACAGCCCACGCTGAAAGCATTCCTGGAAAAACGCGCGGCCGCGTTCGTCAGCAACGACTACTACGACAGCGACGTGGCGTGGATGGAACTCGATGCCAGCATCGAGCCGACGATCGGCCCGTACGAGGTGTACGAAGACGAGTGGTTCAACTACAAGGCCGCGTTCGAGTCGTTCATCACGCTGCGCGACGACGCCGAAACGGCGAAGCTGACGCGGTTCGGGTCGGAACTGCAGGCGATCGAGGACAACCTGCCGATCGATCCGAAATTCCGCAACCCCAAGCTCGGCGCGCTGGCGCCGATCCGGGTGGTGAATACCGTATTCTCGGCCGGTGACGCCAATCGAGGCGTGCAGACGGCCGCCTACAACCTGCCGAACGACGAGCGCGTGGTCCGCGACAAGGGCTCGAAGCGCGTCATGCTGAAGAACAACCAGGAAGCGAAGTTCCACACCGTTCTGGAGCCGATTGCGAAGGTGGCGCTGGCGGAGCCGGATCGGGCGCGGATTTCGTTCGACGCGTTCTTCACGCATGTCCTGATGCACGAACTGATGCACGGGCTCGGACCGCACAACATTACCGTCGGCGGACGGACCACGACTGTCCGGCAGGAGTTCAGGGAGTTGTATAGCACCATCGAGGAAGCGAAGGCTGACATCTCGGGCCTCTTCGCGATGCAGTACCTCGTGGATCACGGCAAGTTGGACAAGCAGTACGAGCGATCGATGTACGTGACCTATCTCGCCTCGATGTTCCGCTCCATCAGGTTTGGACTGACCGAGGCACACGGCCGCGGCGTCGCGCTCCAGTTGAACTATTTCCTGGACCATGGCGGCGTCACCGTGGCATCGGACGGCACCTTCGGGGTCGATGCGGCGAAGTTCAAGCAAAATGTGACAGACCTGACCCGCGACCTGATGACGATGCAGGCGGTGGGAGATTTTTCCGCCGCAAAACAGCTGCTCGACGGGATGGCCAGCGTCCGGCCCCCCACCCAGGCGATTCTCGACAAATTGAAGAACGTGCCGGTCGACATCGAGCCCCGGTTCGTGACCGCCGACGCACTTTTGAGATAGGCCGAGTGGTGAGTTTGCGGGCGAAAAGAAGTGATCCTGACGAATAATTCAGCTAATCTTCAGGACCGGTTTCGGGCGCGTCGTTTACGATTCCTCAGGAATACAGGTTCTTGTCAGGAGGAACCCACATGAAGCGTTATCTGGCTGTTCTGCTCGTTGCGACGGCGGCTCTCGCGGCCGGCGCCAGCCGGGCGTCTGCCCATCACTCCTTTGCCGCCACGTACCTGGAAGATCAGTCGGTAACGATCGAAGGCGAACTGGTCCAGTTCCTGTTCCGGAATCCTCACTCCTTCGTGCACGTCAACGTGAAGCAGAAGGACGGCTCGGTGGTTCGCTACGCGGTCGAGTGGGGCGGCGCGGGCCAGTTGGGCGGCCAGGGCGTGACCAGAGATACGCTGAAGCCGGGAGACCACGTGCAGATCACCGGTGCGCCCGGTCGCAATCCTGCGGATCACCGGGTGCGCATGGTGTCGCTCTATCGCCCGAAGACGGCGACCAGCCCTGAAGTGTCATGGGGCCGTCGGCCGGGCGAAGTGGTCGATTAGGTCGATTAGGTCGGCGCGGCTGACACAAGCCTCGCCGCACCGAAACAACCGCCCAACTCCCAACGACTGACGCTCGCCCAACTCCCAAATGTTCGAGGCCGAACATCCTTGGGAGTTGGAGAAGCGAAAGCCGTTGGAAGTTGGGAGTTTTCATTTGAGCGTCGCGATCGCTCCTTTCACTTGTACGGGCCCGCCGTGTTCGGCGTGTTCCCCTCCGGTTGCGCTTTCCGACCACACGAACAGGAGCTGGTCCCCCTGACGGACCATCCGCGGGAACCCGCCCACGCTGCCTGCCCCCGCGCCTTGAATGGCGATCGGGGCCGACGTCGATCCGGTGGCGTTGACCCGACGCGCTTTTACCTGTGATTGCTGATTGGCGAACTCCACCCACGTCGCCACGGCGCTACCGTCATCGACCATTTCGATGTCCACCCGGCCGGTCGACAGCTGTTCATCGAGCCGGATCGGGTCTCCCCACGTTCGCCCGCCGTCGCGGGAAAACGCCGCATACGCGTGACCCTGGCCCGATGCCGCGGTGAACCATGCCGCCGCCAGGGTGCTGCCGTACGCGCTCACCGCCGGCCCATTCACCGGACACGAATCGATCTCCCAGTTGTCGGCATGGACGCTCTGCGCGTCGGTCCACTTGCCATTCTCCAGGCGCGTCACGTGAATGTCGCGAATCTCCTTGTCGCTCCGATCGCGGAAAGCGACGACAACGCCATCCGCGGTCCTGGCCACGCTGGTCTGGCAGCAGTCGCACACGCGGAGATTGACGACCTCATCCGAGGTCTGCTTCCACGATCGGTCGAACGAGGCAGAACGCATCATCACGGCGCCGCCATCCGGTGCGTCCTGGTTCAGTTCCCATTCACGTGCGTCGAGCCACACCAACCCCAGGCCTCCGCCAGGCTGATCGAACATCGACACGAATCCATGCTGCGTCCTGGTCCGGTCTTTGTACGGTTTGATTGGTGCCGACCAGGTCTTGCCGTCGTCCTTCGAATGGGCGAGCCACGTGTCATAGGCCTCGAGCTGCACCTCTGTGGAGCGATACCACGCGGCCACGAGCGTTCCATCAGCCAGCCGCTGAACGGTCGGCATGTCCGCGTCGCTGAGAAACCAGTCCTTGCCGGTCGCAACGGTGCGTGGTTGGGACCAGTCAGCGCTCGTTCGTTCCACGAATTTGAGCGTCGCAGTGGGGCCGTTCGACTCGACCCAACTCAAGATGGTGCCGCGGGAGGATGAGGTCAGCTGGGGTTCGGACGCGCCGGCGGGAGCCGGGACGGTCAGTGGCACAACCGTCAGGCTCGGGGTTGGCGCCGGCGGCTGGGGCGCTGTGGTCGCGGATGCGGACGAGGTCTGTTCAGTGCGCTGCCCGCTGCATGCCGCCAGCAGGACATACGCGGCCACCAGAGTCACTCTCGAAATCATCAATACCTCGATTGGGCGTCGCACTATCTTCCTGAAATCTACTCTGGATCGGAATAGCGCGTGCATCGTGTTTGGTCGAGATGGTTCGGCTCCGTATGACGCGAGGCACGCGCCTCGCAGGCAGATTCGCCGATGAAAGCACAACCGAATGATGTGATTGTCGGAGCGGCAGCGGGGGTAGTGGCGACTGTTCCCATGACGATCGTGATGGAGGAACTGCATCGCGCCCTGCCCGGGGAACATGAGGGCCCTTGCCGCCGCGGGAGGTGACCGAAGGCGTGTACGAACGGCTCGGCGGGGAAGTCGAGTCGACTCGCGAGGAAAGCCTGGAGCAGGCGACCGTCGTTGCCCACTACGCATTCGGTGGCATTGCCGGCGCGCTCTTTCCGTTGGTCGCGCCGAGGAGCCTGCCGGCAGCGCTGGGGGCGGGCGTCCTGTACGGCTTCGGTGTGTGGGCCGGAAGCTATCTGGGAATGCTCCCCGCGCTTGGCGTACGACATCACGCGCGCCACGACTCAGTGGCTCGCAGCGGCATGATGATCGCCGCGCACGTCGTCTGGGGCGCCACTCTGGCGCTGATTCTACGAAGCCGGCCGGGACTTCGGACCGCGTCGCGCCATCCGGCGTGACGTCTCGAGGTACTGTCTCGTCACGCTCGCCGGGGAGGTCGAACGTTACTTGTCGCCGGTGTGAGCGGTTTGAGGATCGTCCTCGCCTTCTCCCTTGGCCGAACTGCTCGGCGCCGGCGCGGCGACTTGCTGAGTTCCATGTTCGCCGGCGACGTAGGTGTTGGGCTCGCGGTGAATCGGGCTGCCGAGCGGTCGGGTCGTGTCCTTGTTTCGAGCGGTGGCGTAGTCGTGCTCTCCGCGAGCGTCGGCGTCGTTGGTTCTGTCAGTGCTGTGCTGTTCGGCCATCGGGGACTCCTGACCCGCGCCTCTGCGATTCGTGTGCCGCAGGCCCGCTCGACCGCCTCCGATGCGCGGATCGGCACAGCAATGTGGTGCGTCCGGCTGCTCCGCGCTCGCTGTGGTGATTCGTCACCGTTCAGGTCCGCAACCGTAAGCTATACTGCGATTGATGAGGCTGCGGCACCTCACGACGATCCTGATGGCGCTGGCGATCTGCTTCGCGCCGATCGCGCTGGATGTATGTGAGGCCGCCTGCGTCCCGACCGCCACTTCGGTACACGCCGAACCGGCCCCTCACAATCACGCGCAGCACGCCTCGACTTCCGCACACCGGCACGCCACTGGCTGCCACGAAGCGGTCGCTTCGCGTGACGTGAGTGCAGCGAGAGTGAAGGGCCTGCCGCATAACTGTTCGCACAGCGGCGCACTTCCCGAATCTGCCGGCGCCTGCTCCCCGCTACTCATCCTGTCTCCGGCCGTGATTGCCACCACGGCGGACCTGGCGGTGCCGACTCTTGGCCGGCTCGCACGGTCTGAACCCGTGCGCTCCACGGTGTCTCTTCGAATAGCTCTCAGCACGCAGCTTCGCGTGTAACCGCCGCACGTCCAACGGATTCGCCTTTTCTTTGGAGTGTGGAGGTCTATGTCTCTTCGTTCGCAGTTGCGCGTACCGGGGCGCGCGCTTGCCGTCGGCACGGTGCTGATGGCGTTGTCTTCGTCTTCGTTTGCTCAGGAAGCCGACCATCAGCACGACGCCGGCGGCTCCGAGCATCAGCATGGCGGCGTGGCCGGTATTCCGATGACGCGCGATGGTTCGGGCACTTCATGGTTGCCGGACGAATCGCCGATGTACGCGCGTCATCACATGGCGGGCGGCTGGATGCTGATGCTGCACTCGAATGTGTTCCTGCAGTACCTCATGGAGACTGGCGATCGCGGCAGCGATCAGGTTGGCAGCATCAACTGGGTGATGGGTATGGCCAGTCATAAAGCCGCTGGCGGTCAGATGATGCTCCGCGCGATGCTGAGCGCCGAGCCGGCAACGATTGACGGGTGCGGTTACCCGAATCTCCTGGCCACGGGCGAGGAGTGCGACGGCGAAGCGATTCACGATCGCCAGCACCCGCACGACGTGTTCATGGAGGTCGCCGCCCAGTACACGAGGCCGATTGGCGCAGGGATCAACGTGCAGGTGTACGGCGGGCCGGCGGGGGAACCGGCACTCGGACCGGTGGCATTCATGCACCGCGTGTCGGCGCTCTCGAACCCGCTCGCTCCGATCTCCCATCACTGGTTCGATTCGACCCACATCACCTACGGGGTGGCGACGCTCGGCTTCTTCGGCCGCACGTGGAAAGTCGAGGGTTCGGCCTTCAACGGGCGTGAGCCTGACGACACGAGGACGAACTTCGACTTGGCGGCGATGGATTCGTGGTCGGCGCGGGTCTGGTTCATGCCGACCTCGCACTGGGCGTTCCAGGTGTCGGGAGGCAATCTGAAAGAAGCGGAAGCAGGTCACGACGGCGGTCCTCGCATCGACGTCGATCGGCTGACCGCCTCGGCGACCTTTCACCGCGCGACCCTGGAGAACACGTTCTGGGCGACCACACTGGGATGGGGACAGAACGTGGAGTCCGGCGAGGCCACCAACGCCGCCCTGCTTGAATCGAGCGTCACGTTGCGCGATCGCGACGCCTTCTATGGCCGCATCGAGTGGTCGCAGAAGAGCGGCCACGACCTGGTGGTGGAGCCGGAGGAAAACATCTTCGAAGTGGCCAAGGCGCAAATCGGCTACGCGCGGTACCTGGCGGCGTGGAAAGGGTGGACCCCTGGCATCGGGGCTGCCGTGTCCGCCGGCCTGGTACCACGGGCGATCGAATCAGCCTACGGCAACCGGGTGAACGCGGGGTTCGCGGTGTACCTGACGCTCCGTCCGGGAGCATACCAGCCATAAAGATGCGCAGCTTCGCATGGTGGTTGGGCGGCGTCTTGTCCGGCGCGATCGTCATCGCGGCAACACTCGCCGTCTACGTCCACACGACCGGTCTGGACAGCCGGGCGCAGCCCGGCTCGTTCGAGGCGAGGCTGGCGCGGCTCGCGCGGAGGCTCGCCGTTCCCGGTGAGGTGAAATCGATGCGCAATCCCGTCAATCCGACGCCGGATGTTCTTGCCGAGGGGCTGGCGCACTTTGCCGATCACTGTGCGATCTGCCATGGAGATGACGGCGCGGGCGATACGGAAATGGGGCGCGGGCTGTACCCGAAGGCTCCAGACATGCGACTCGCCTCGACGCAGAGCCTGACGGATGGCGAGCTGTTCTATGTCATCGAGCACGGCATCCGGTTCACCGGAATGCCTGCCTGGCGGACCGGCACCAGGGCCGGAGAAGACGCCAGCTGGCAACTGGTGCACGTCATTCGTCATCTGCCGCACGTGACGGAGGCGGAGCGCGAACGTATGAAGGCCCTTATCCCGCGATCGCCGGACGCGATCCGGCATGAGATTGAAGAAGAGCGTTTTCTCAACGGAGACGATGCGCCCGAAGGATCCCGATAGCGATAGCCAACTGAACCCCCAGACGGTTGCAGAGAAGGAGCAGAACGATGAAGAAGTTGATGACGGTCCTGATGCTGTGCAGCACCCTGCTTGTTCCGGCCATGGTCAGGGCTCATGAAGGGCACTTGCACAATGCCCTGGGAACCGTTGCCAGTGTCGAGTTGCCCCACGTCAACCTGAAGACGACCGATGGCAAGACGCTCATGGTGATGGTGGACAAGGAAACCAGCGTGACGCGCGGAAAGACGAAGGTGGATCCGTCAGCGCTGAAGGTGGGCGAGCGGATCTCGGTGGATTACATGGAAGACAAGGGCATGAACATGGCCCATGCCATCAAGCTCGCTGCCGAGAAGAAATAACGTCGTTAGTTCATCGAGCAGGCGCCGGGACCGCGGGGATCGCCGCAGGCGCCGCAGGAACCGGCAGCCGGCATGGCGTCATCGCCATAGCCGCCGCCCGCGGTGTGCGCCGCGAACACGGACTGGCGCCGTTCGAGGTCGCGGCTGCGGCACGAGGGACACTCGGGCGTGTCGTGCGCGCGGACGAGCACTTCGAAGTGGTGATGGCAACCGCGGCAGGAATATTCGAACAGTGGCATCAGGCGACGCGCTCCTCGACGGCATGGACCAGCACCGGGCCGAGCGCTTCGGCGCAGTATGGGTCGAACTGACTCCCGCGGCAGCGCTCGATTTCCTGCACCGCCAGCGCCGGTGAGAGCGCCGGACGCTGTGTGTGCGGTTGCGTCATCGAATCGTAGGCGTCGGCAACCGTCAGCACCCGCGCCGCGAGCGGGATTTCGTCTCCCTGCAGCTGGCGCGGATACCCGCTGCCGTCCCACGCCTCATGGTGCGACAGGACGATTTCGGCCGCGTCGGCAAACCGTGGCTGGTTCTTCAGCAGATCATAACCGACCTGCGGATGCGTCCGCATGACCTGCCACTCGGCGTCGTTCAGGGGTGCCGGCTTCGCAAGGATCGCCGACGGCATGTCCAGCTTGCCGATGTCATGCAGGAGAGCGCCCCGCTCGAGCACGTCCAGTGCGTCACCGTCGAGCCCGAGCTCTTCGCCGATGGCGACGGCCAGCCGAGCGACACGGACGGCGTGACCGCGGCTGTCGCGCTCGTGCAGCTGCAGCATCGTGATCAGGGTGTCCGCCGCGTCGAGATGCGTCGACTGCGACTCCGACAGTTCGACGGCAATCGAGGCGCGACGTGACCGGATCCGATCCTGCAGCCGGTGCTGCAGCGAGTCGACGCCGGTCGAGGCGCAGTGCCAGTCGCGCGCCAGCGTCAGGGCCTCTGCCAGCCGCCGGCGATCGAACGGCTTCAGCAGGTAGTCGACCACGTCATTGCGCAGGCTCGCCACGACGGTATCCATGTCGTTCTGTCCGGTGGCCATGATGATTGCAGTCTGCGGATAGAGGCGCCGGATTTCGGAGGCGAGCCAGACACCATCGCGTCCGGCCATGGTCACATCGCAGAGCGCGACGTCGGCGACTTCGCGCTCCATCGCGTAGAGGGCCTCTTCGGCAGAGTCGGCTTCGCGGGCGCGATAGCCGGACACATCCACCCATCGTGCAAGCACCGTTCGCAACGACTCGTCATCGTCAATCACCAGGACGGAATGCATCAGTCTGCAGCCCTCCAAAGCGCGTCTGGCGGGGATAGTAGGAAGAGCCGTGCCGACTTGCAATCGCCAAATTTGGGCCGAGATCAAGATGATCCGAAGAGATCGTTGCTGATCCACCAAACCGCTGCTGCCGGGAGGGGACAGCTATACTGGACGGATGTCTCCGCACCGGAAATCGCAGCAGATCGCAAATCCCCTCCGTCGTAACGTCGCGATCATCGCGCACGTCGACCATGGCAAGACCACGCTCGTCGACGCGCTGCTGAGGCAGAGCGGCTCGTTCCGGGCCAACCAGCAGGTCGCCGATCGCGTGATGGACAGCATGGATCTCGAACGCGAACGCGGGATCACCATCATGGCGAAGAACACGGCCGTTCACTATCACGATCTGCTGATCAATATCTGCGACACGCCCGGTCACGCCGACTTCGGCGGGGAGGTCGAGCGGACGCTGTCGATGGTGGATGGCGTGATGCTGCTGGTCGACGCCTCCGAAGGCCCGCTCCCGCAGACACGCTTCGTCCTGCGCAAGGCGCTCGAGCGCGGCCTGCCGCCCATCGTCGTCCTCAACAAGATCGACCGGCCGGACGCGAGGCCGCAGGAAGTGCTGAACGAGGTCTATGACCTGTTCATCGACCTCGATGCCACCGAGGATCAGATCGAGTTTCCGATTCTCTACACGAACGCGCGGGAGGGCTATGCGAGTCTCGATCCGGCGGTGCGGGGCGAGGATCTGCGGCCGCTGTTCGACGCCATCGTGGATCACGTTCCCCCGCCCAGAGGAAACCCGGACGGCTCACTGCAGATGCTCGTCGCCAACCTCGATGCCAGCGACTACCTTGGACGGATCGCGATTGGCCGCGTGTTCAACGGCACGGTGCGACTCAACGATGCCGTCGCGGTCCTGAAGGCGAACGGCGACATTCAGCAGACCCGGGTCACCAAGCTCTTCGCGTTCGATGGCTTGAAGCGCGTCGAGATCGCGAACGCGGCGGCCGGCGACATCGTCTGCCTGGCCGGTATCGAGGACATCACGATCGGCGAAACGATCGCCGACCCCGCCAATCCGGTGGCCGTTCCTCATATCTCCGTCGACGAGCCGACGGTCTCGATGATCTTCGGCGTCAACACGTCGCCGATGGCCGGACGCGACGGGCAGTACGTGACCTCGCGCAATCTCCGCGATCGGCTGCAGAAGGAACTGCTGGGGAATGTATCGCTGCGCGTGGAGGACACCGATTCGCCAGAGCAGATGCGCGTCATCGGCCGCGGTGAGCTGCAGCTGTCGATTCTGATCGAGATGATGCGCCGCGAGGGTTACGAGCTTCAGGTGTCACGCCCGGAGATCGTCACGCGGGACATTGACGGCAGGAAGATGGAGCCGGTCGAAGACCTGGTGATCGATGTGCCCGAGGACTTCCAGGGCGTGGTCATCGCCATGACGGGGAACCGCCGCGGCGTGATGACCAAGATGAGCAACCACGGCAGCGGCCGCGTCCGCCTGGAGTTCCGGATCCCCACGCGCGGCCTGATCGGCTTCAGATCCCAGTTCCTCACCGACACCAAAGGCACGGGAATCATGAACCATCTGTTTGCAGGCTGGGAACCGTGGCACGGCGCCATTTCGGCCAGGCCGACCGGCGCCCTCGTTGCCGATCGCTCCGGCGTCGCGACCCCTTTCGCCATCTGGAATCTTCAGGAGCGCGGAGAGATCCTGATCGATACCGGCGTTTCCGTCTATGAGGGGATGATCATCGGCGAGAATTCGCGGCCGAACGACATGGACGTCAACGTCACGAAGGAAAAGAAGCAGACGAACATGCGGGCGTCCACGGCCGACGAAGCGATTCGCATCGTTCCGCCCCGCAAACTCAGTCTCGAACAGGCGATCGAATTCATCAACGACGATGAGCTCGTCGAAGTGACGCCCAAGAGCATCCGCCTGCGGAAGCGGATCCTGGCGGCGAACATGCGGCCGAAGCGGATGGAGGACTGACGCTGGCGGTTGGACCTTGGACCTTGGACTCTGGCGCCTCCCGATTCCGAAGCCAAGCCTGACCGACCGCTTCACTCGAGAGTAGGAAAGTCCAAAGTCCAAAGTCTCAACTTCAGCTACCGCCGCCGTCCGCTCACGTCCGTCCCTTCGCCGCCATAGCCCATGTCGATCCCGGCCGCACCGTCCGGGTCGGCGTTGATGTCCGATCCACCGTGGTCACTCTCGATGCCGTCCTCACCGAGCGCCCGCGCGCGGCGCCGGCGCAGCGACGGGTCTGACGACTGTTCGACGTGATCGGAGGGGGTGGTGACGATCGGTTCGTCCGCCAGGCCCAGCGGGTTCTCCAGGTCGATCCGTTCGGCGTCGCGCTTCTTGTCGCTCATTCAAGCCTCCCGCCGATTCCAATTTCAATCGTGGTACCAGGGCTAACACAGCTGTAATTCCGTCCTTCGCGGCGCGGCGCGGCTCGACCATGCACTTTGCAGAATTGTTGGTGAATGTCCGGATTGGCCTGTCGGTGATCAGGCCAGCTCAAGTGGGCACGCTCGTTGCGTTGGTGATTGGCGCTCGTCCCCACGAGCCGTATCCCCAACAACTGATGCTTCGGAGGTTCCCGTGCTGCTAGGAGCGATCTCGCTCTTCTCCAACGATCTGGCCATTGACCTTGGCACCGCCAACACCTGCGTGTTCGCCCGCGGCGCGGGGATCGTCCTCAACGAACCGTCCATCGTCGCCGTCAATCGACAGGACCAGATCGAAGCCGTGGGTGCCGAAGCGAAGGAAATGCTCGGGCGCACGCCGGGAACGATCACGGCTATCCGGCCGATGCGCGACGGCGTCATCGCCGACTTCAATGCCGCCGAGAAGATGCTCGGGCACTTCATCAGGAAGGCGCACGGTCGCCGCCGGTTCGTCCGGCCGCGCGTCGTCATCGGCGTGCCATCCGAGATTACCCAGGTCGAGCGGCGCGCCGTGAAGGACAGCGCCTACCGTGCCAAGGCGAGCGAGGTGCACCTGATTGACGAGGGGATGGCGGCGGCGATCGGCGCCGGCCTGCCGATCACCGAAGCGTGCGGCAACATGATCGTGGACATCGGCGGCGGCACCACGGACATCGCCGTCGTCTCGCTGGCGGGCGTCGTCTACAGCAAGTCGGTGCGTGTGGCCGGCAACGCGATGGACGAAGCGATCACCGCCTACGTCAAACGCGAGCACGATCTGCTGATTGGCGAGCGGACCGCCGAGCGCATCAAGATGGAGCTCGGGTCAGCGGCGCCGTTGCCCGAAGGTAAGGTCACCGAGGTCAAGGGCCGTCACGTGCGCGAAGGCAGGCCCGCCACGATTCACCTCACCGACGGCGAAGTGCGGGAAGCGCTGGCGGAGCCCGTGAGAGCCATCGTCGCGGCCGTCCGCATCGCGCTGGAGTGCATCCCGCCTGAATTGTCCGCCGACGTCTGCGATCGCGGCATCGTCCTGAGCGGCGGCGGCGCGCTGCTGCAGCGTCTCGACGAGCGCCTGCGCCGCGAGACCGGCCTCCCCGTACAGATTGCCGAAGACCCGCTGTCCTCCGTCGTGCTCGGCGCCGGCAAGATGCTGTCGGATTTTGCGCTGCTCAGGAAAATCGCTTGTGAGTAGTCGACAATCGTGAATCGTGAATCGTGATTTGTGATCGTGAATGCGTGCGCAGGTTGCGCAACTTGCACCCATTTGACAGTTCGCAGCATCTCGCCACTCCCCGCTGGATCCTGCGATTCGAAATTTCGGCGTGCTTGCGCCGGCATGCGCTGTGCTCACTCAGTCGCATGCGCTCACAGAGCAGCTGCGCAATCGAACCAAGGCGTTTGCGGTCGCCGTCGTGCGACTTCTATCGAGCCCTGCCGAAGAACGAGGAAGGACGAGACGATCGGCCGGCAACTGCTTCGGGCGGGAACCGGCGTTGGTGCGAACTATCGTGCCGCTTGCCGACCTCGTTCAGATGCGGACTTCGTCGCTAAGCTCGGAACAGTCATCGAGGAATGCGACGAAACCGCGTTCTGGCTCGAAATGATGCTCGAGGTCCGACTGACCGCCGCCCACCAGGTCAATGCGCTCCTCGACGGAAGCCGACGAACTAACCCGGATTTTGTCGCATCACGCGAAACAGTGCGACGAAGACTGCGTCAGAACAAGCGCTTCAACCAGGCCTGACCGAGGGCAAATGCCCCGTTAGTCACGATTCTCATTCACGATTCACGATTCACGATTCGCCATTCACGATTCCGCTAGACTCCACTCCGGTGGCGGCTGAATCGTGGGCTCCGGCGTCTTTCCCGGATCCGGGCGGCCACTACCAGCGAAGCGGCTGATCGCACGGACGGTCATGTCCTGATCGCAAGTAATCTGGCAGGACAGCCGGACGCCGGTTAATCCCTTCTCGGCGAGCTTCGTCTGTTCCGCCTTCGTCATCCGCGCGGGTTCACCGCTGATGAATTCTATGCGGCACGTGGTGCAGCGAGCATTGCCGCCGCACGCATGCAGAATATCGACACCGGCGTCCTGCTCGATCGCATTGACCAGCCGCTTGCCCGCCTCCACGTCCACGGGCGAGAAACCTTCCACCGTCAAAATGGGCATGAGTCGTATGTTAACGTATCCGCCTTGCTCCCTCGCGACGGCGGATCGTGGAACATGGCGATCACGATGCGTCACGCGGCTGTGATGAACCACGGCTCACGATTCGCCGTTCACGATTCACGATTCGCCGTTCACGATTCACGATTCGCCGTTCACGATTCGCCATATCACGATTCACGATTCACGATTCACGATTAATCAAGATGCCCGAAGTTCCCGATCTGCCGCGCCCGTCGCAACTCTGGAAACAGCTCACGCCGGAACGCAAGCTTCAGGCAGCCACGGCATTCTGGACGGACGACAACGCCGGCGTGGAGCAGATGGAGGCGGTGGCAACGATCGCCGCCCGAATCAAGTTCCGGACGAAGAGCGTCTACGCCATGCCGGTGGACAAGAAAGCGCGGCAGCTGGCCGCGCTCGCCGGCGTGTCGGAGATGGTGGCGGCGCGGCTGCTCGTCGCCTATCACCTCTCGGAGCAGCGGCCGATGATGGGCAGCTTCCTCGATGCGCTCGGGATCAAGCACGAGGACGGCCTGATTGAGGACGAGGAGATGGCCGCGCCGACCGCAGAGAAGCTTCGCGAGGCCGCGGCGGCAATCGCCGCGCAGTACCCGCGTGAGGATGTCGCGCTCTATCTTTCCACGTTGGTCTGGCAGGACCCCGATACCTGGGGTGCGCTGACCGAGGCGCCAGAGATACGGCCGTCCTGAATGGGCTGGCTGGCCTGGACGACGAGCACCGAGGGGTGGATTGCCCTCCTGACCCTCACGGTTCTCGAGATCGTGCTCGGGATCGACAACATCGTCTTCATCTCGATTTTGACGGGGAAGCTCCGGCCCGAGCAGCGCCAGCGCGCAAACCAGCTGGGTCTGTCGCTCGCGATGGGCATCCGCATCCTGTTGCTGCTGTCGATCACCTGGGTGATGGGTCTGACGGAGCCCCTCCTCCACCTGTTCGAACGCGGGCTCAGCGGGCGCGATCTGATCCTGCTGCTTGGCGGTCTGTTTCTCATTGCGAAAAGCACGCACGAGATTCATGCGAACCTCGAGGGAGCCGACCCCCACGTGAAAGAGGGTGCCGCCGCGTCATTCAAAAGCACGATCGTTCAGATCTTGTTGCTCGACATCGTCTTCTCGCTGGATTCGGTGATCACCGCCGTCGGGATGGCCAACGACGTGTCGATCATGATTATCGCCGTGGTCATTGCGGTGGGCGTCATGCTGGTTGCCGCGCGGTCAATCAGCGGCTTCGTGCAGCGGCACCCCACGGTGAAGATGCTCGCGTTGGCTTTTCTGATGTTGATCGGCGTCTCGCTGATGGCCGACGGCCTCGGCCAACACATCGAGAAGGGATACATCTACTTCGCGATGGGCTTCTCGATGTTCGTCGAGATGATCAACCTGCGCGTTCGCGCGAAGTCGGCGCCGGTTCGCCTGCACACCAAGTACCACGAATGACGAACGCTGTCGTCCGGACGATCGCGGTGACGACGCATGGCCGGTATCTGGTCATGGCGCCGGCGGAGACGCCGGCCGGTCTGATCGTCGGCTTCCACGGGTACGCGGAAAACGCGGAAATCCACCTCGAGGCGTTGCGCGCCATACCCGGGATCGACCGTTTCGTTGTCGTTGCCGTCCAGGCGTTGCATCCGTTCTACACGCGCGAGCAGCGGATCGTGGCGAGCTGGATGACTCGACAGGACCGCGATTTCGCGATTGCCGACAATCTTGCCTACGTCAGACAGGTCCTCGAGATTGTGCGACGCGAGTACAGCGTGGACAGCCCCCTCGCCTTCGTCGGCTTCTCGCAGGGCGGCGCCATGGCTTATCGCGCCGCCGCGCGTATCGGCGCCGACGGATTGATCATCCTGGCCGCCGACCTGCCGCCCGACGTTGCCGCGGACCCTGGCCTGAAGCTTCCGAAGATGCTCCTGGGTCGCGGGACGACGGATCCCTGGTACACCGCCGACAAATACGACGCCGATCGCGCTGCGCTCGCCCGTGCGGGCATCGTGGTGGAGAGCTGCTGTGTTCGAGGGCGGCCATGAGTGGGGCGAGCAGTTCCGGGAGGCGCTGTCGCGGTATCTCGAGCGACTGGCTGGCGGGGACGTTCCACCCTCTCAACTACACTGACATCATGTCGCTGGCCGATTTCGGCTGGGATGATCACGTCGAGGCGGCGTTTGCGGCACATGCCGGCAAGGCCGGACACCGTGCCGGCCCGCGTGCTGATCGAGTTCAACCACAACTACCGCGTCGCGACGGATCAGGGCGAGCTCGAGGCGGTGCTCGCCGGGCGGATGAAACATCATGCGCAGAGCCGCGCCGACCTGCCGGCGGTCGGTGACTGGGTCGCGGTCCGCAAGCGGCCCGAAGAAGATCGCGGCGCCATCGTCGCGGTGCTCGAGCGCCGCAGCCGGTTCTCGCGCCGCATCGCCGGGCAGGTGACCGACGAGCAGGTCGTCGCAGCCAACGCCGATGTCGTGTTCCTGGTGATGGCCATGGACGAGGACTTCAGCCCGAGGCGGCTCGAGCGGTACCTGTTGATGGCGCGGGAGAGCGGCGCAGCACCGGTGGTGCTGCTGACGAAACCGGATCTCGCGGAGGACCAGTCCGCGCGCGTGGCCGACGCCCTCACTGTCGCCGGTGACGTGCCGGTCCACGTGGTCAACCCGAAGACCGGTCAGGGAACGGAGCACGTCGCTTCGTATCTGAAGGCCGGGCGCACTGGTGCGTTGCTGGGGTCATCAGGCGTGGGCAAGAGCACGATTATCAATCGCCTCGCCGGCGCCGACCGGCAGCGCACCCGTGAGGTCCGTGCTGCAGACTCCAAGGGACGCCATACCACCACGCACCGTGAGCTCATCGTGCTGCCGGGCGGCGGCCTGATGATCGATACGCCAGGCATGCGCGAACTGCAGTTGTGGGACGCCGCCGACGGAATCCGTGAGACGTTCGACGACATCGACGCGCTGGCAGGAGAGTGCCGGTTCACCGACTGTCGTCACCGCGGCGAGCCCGGTTGCGCAGTAACCGCCGCCGTCGCGGCGGGAACGATGCCGGCCGCCCGCGTGGAGAGCTATCAGCATCTCCAGGCCGAACTCGACTACCTGGCGCGCCAGCAGGACGAGCGGGCGCAGATCGAAGAGAAGCGGCGCGGAAAAATCGGCGCGAAGGCGTTGCGCCAGCATCTCAAATCGAAGCGAGGTTAGCTCGGTCGTACATCGGCCCGGTCCGTCCGCACGTGATGGAGATGACGGATAATACGCGGCATGACCGTTCGCGTCGCGCAGTGCCAGCTCGTGGTCCTCACGCTGAGCCTGCTCGTCGCGCTGCCGACGTTATCTGCGCCGGCCGCCGCTCAGGCCCCGCGCCCGGCGCGGCCGGCTCCGGCACGACCAGCGGCTCCTGCGAAAGATCCGTTCTTCACGTCCACGGTCCCGGTCGACCAGTTGCGCAACAAGCAGGCCGTGCTCGAAACCAGTCAGGGCACGATCGTCCTCGACCTGCTTGCCGATGCGGCGCCGAACCATGTTGCTCACTTCATCATGCGCGCTCGCGAGGGCGCGTACGACGGCACGACCTTTCATCGCGTGATTCCGATGGGGATCGTGCAGGGAGGCGATCCGCTGTCGAAGGATCCGGCGCAGGCCGCCAAGTACGGCACCGGCGGGCTCGGCACTCTGCGATTCGAGGCCAACCAGGAGAAGCACACCCGCGGAGCGGTGTCGGCAGTCCTCGTGCCCGGGCAGAAGGACAGCGCCGGCAACCAGTTCTTCATTTGCGTCACCGACCAACCGGCACTGGATGGGCAGTACACGGTGTTTGCGCGTGTCGCCGACGGGATCCTCGTCGCTCAGAAGATTTCGACCGTCGCCGTCCGACCGGTGGAATACCCGCCGAGCGCATCGAGATTCGGAAGGTCACGATTCGTGACAAGCCGGCGGAGGCGCCCGATCCGTTCTCCACTGAGACCGCGGCGGAACTCGGCCGCCACCACGCGGTGGTCGAGACGTCGCTCGGGCCGATCGAGATCGAGTTCTTGCCGGACCGAGCGCCCAATCACGTGCGTCAGTTTCTGCGGCTCGCAGCCCTGGGTGTCTACGACGGCACCACCTTTCATCGCGTCGTCCCAGGCTTCGTGGTGCAGGGCGGCTACATGCCGACTCGCCGCGAGCCGCTGAACGAGCGGCAGGAGCGCGCCGTGCATCCGCTGCAGCCGGAGTTCAGCGACACGCCGCACGACCGCGGAATCGTGTCGATGGCTCGCGTCGGCGGCGATCCGGCCAGCGCGACGACGTCGTTCTTCATCGTGCTCGCCCGGGCCGAACGGCTCGATGGCCAGTACAGTGTGTTTGGACGGGTCGTGTCCGGCATGGACGTCGTCCAGAAGATGGAAGCCGCGCCCGTGAACGGGGAGACACCCGTGACGCCCATCACGGTGACGCGTGTGGTCGTGAAGTAGAGCGACGACACGCAGGGGCGGGGCCTCGCGAAGCAAATGGTTGGCACGTAGGGCGGGCCTCGAAAGCAGGCCCGCGTGTCGGGCGCGTCCCGCGACGCCGACCCGCCGAATGGATCAATGATGCTCAAAGGGTCTCGCGAGGCAATTCTCTACAAGCTGCAACCGGTCAGCATTCACGGCCAGCTGTCCTACGACCTGCATTATCGTTTCGCCGATGAACCGGACAGCCAGATGCGCGTGGCACGCGTCGGCCCGGAAGCGATCGCGCCAGGACTGCAGGAAGGCGAGCCGGTCCTGCTGGATTTCCTGGTCGGCGTGGTCACGGCGGCGCGAAAGAGCCGTGAATCGTGAATCGCCGTTCCTGCTTTCACAATTCGCTATTCACGGTTCCCCAAACGGCAGCTTCGGTTCTTTCACGAGCACCGGCTCGATGGCCGCGCACAGGTTGCTGACGCTCACGCCCAGCAGGCGCACCGGTCGCTGGCCCGCCTCGGTCTTGTCCAGCAGCGTCACCGCCCGGCAGACGATCGCCTCTTCGTCACGCGTGGGCCCGTCCGAGTGGCTTCGCGTGATGGTGGTGAAGTCGTCGTACCGCACCTTGATTGTCACGGTGCGCGCGTAGCAGTTCGCGTCGCAGCAGCCACTCCGCGGCATCACGGGCCATGGCCGCGACGTGTCTCCTGATGTCGCTCGAGGTTCGACCAGGTCGGTGGCAAAGGTGTTTTCACTGCCCGAGGACTTCGGCTCGTGTTGCGACACCACCGGCCGGTCGTCGATGCCCTGCGCCAACTGCTGCAGCCATCCGGCGAGCGACCCCACGGCTTCCTCGAGCAGCGCCGGATTGGCGGAGCGCACGTCTACAAGCTTGTCGATGCCGCGCGCGCGCAGCTTGCGGGCGGTGACGGGTCCGACACCCCAGAGCGCATCAACCGGCAGCCCCTGCAGGAAGGGTTCGACGCGTTCCGGAGCGATGACGGTGAGCCCGTCCGGCTTCTGCCAGCCCGAGGCAATCTTGGCGAGGAACTTGTTCGGCGCCACGCCGGCAGACGCCGTGAGCCCCGTCTGCTCGCGGATCGCTGCCTTGAGACGGCGCGCCACGACCATTCCCAGCGTTTCGCCCCAGGCGTTGTCGGTGACATCGAGGTAGGCCTCGTCGAGCGACAATCCTTCGACGAGCGGTGTAACGCTTCTGAAGATCTCGAAGACCTGTCGCGAAACTGTCCTGGTACTTGGAGAAGTCGGGTCGGACGATGACGAGCGCCGGGCATAGCCGAATCGCCCGCGACATCGGGATGGCCGACCGCACTCCGAACCGCCGGGCTTCGTAGCTTGCCGCTGCCACGACGCCACGCTGTTCGGGCGAGCCACCGACGGCGACCGGCAACCCGCGCAGCGCCGGGTTGTCGCGCTGCTCGACGGACGCGTAGAAAGCGTCCATGTCGATGTGAACGATGCGGCGATGATCATGAATTTTCGAATTGACGAATTTACGGATTGACGAACTGGAGACACGGAGAAAACAGAGCCGGCAGCGACGCGTCCCCACTCAGTTCCGCAATCAATTCGTCAATTCGCAAATTCGTCAATCCGTCAATTTCCCGTTGCCCCAAATCCCCCTCGAGTCACGGCGCGTAACTCGTTCACTTCCTGCCAGGTGACCCGTGGCGACTGCAGGATGATCCCCTGTGCGAGCCGGTCGCCTCGCCGCACCTCGACTGGCGCGTCGGTCACGTTCAACACCTGTATCATCACCTCGTCATCAGGGCCGGAGTAGTCCGGGTCGATGACGCCGACGCCGTTCGCCACCATGAGACCCCGTTTCAGCGGGGTGCTGCTGCGGGCGAAGATGGCGAGGAAGTGACCAGAAGGAACCTCGATGACGAGGCCGGTTCGGACGAGTACGATCTGCCGGGGCGGGACTGTCACGTCGTGCGCCGCCGCCAGATCGAAGCCGGCCGATTCGTCGGTGCCATATGCAGGGAGAGTTACTGTGGAGTCGAGTCGTTTGATCCTGAGCCGCATCCGGGCAGCATATCTCCTGATCGCGCTCGTGTTGGGCGCTGCCGCGGTGACGATGGTGCCGCTCGGCGCGCAGGCGCCGGCCGGGGCCGCGGCGACTCCGGTCGCGGCGGCGGCGGAGACGACGCCGCTGCCGCTCGATCCGGCAATTCGCACCGGCAAGCTGCCCAACGGATTGACCTACTTCATCCGCAAGAACGCCAAGCCGGAAAATCGTGCGTTGCTGCGCCTGGCGGTGCAGGCCGGGTCGATCGACGAGGCCGACGACCAGCGCGGCCTCGCTCACATGCTCGAGCACATGGCCTTCAACGGCAGCGCGCATTTCAAGCCGGGCGAACTGGTCAGCTATCTGGAGTCGATCGGCGCGCGGTTCGGCCCGCACGTGAACGCCTATACGAGCTTCGACGAAACCGTGTACATGCTCGACGTACCGACCGACAAGCCGGGCGCACTGAATCGTGGGTTCGAGGCGCTCGGCGATTTCGCCGGCGGATCCAGCCTGACCGACGAGGAAATCGACCGCGAACGCGGCGTGGTGATCGAAGAATGGCGTGGCCGTCTCGGCGCCGGCACGCGGATGCAGCAGCCGCAGATGGATGCGGTGTTCGGCCCGACATCCCGGTACGCGCAACGCCTGCCGATCGGGCTGCCCGAGACGCTCCGGACGTTCAAGTCGGACCGGCTGCGCGACTTCTACTCCACCAACTATCGGCCGGACCGCATGGCGGTGATCGTTGTCGGCGACATCGATCCAGCCGCCATCGAACAACAGATCCAGAAGAACTTCGGCGCGTTCCGGAACACGTCGGCGACCGCGCATCTCGTGGCGGAGGTGCCTGTCCATGACGAGACGCGGTACGTGACGCTGTCGGACCCCGAACTCACCGGTTCGTCCGTCTCCATCACCCACAAGCGACCGTTGCAACCCCTGCGGACCGCCGCGGACTACCGGCGGCTGCTGATGCGGTCGCTTCTGTCGCAGATGTGGAACGCCCGGTTTGGCGAAATGTCGCGCCAGGCGGACGCACCGTTCCTGAGCGCGGGCGCGGGTGCAGGCCGCGTGAGCCGCACTGTGGAGTCGTTCGACGTCTCTGCGCGTGTCAAGGATGGGGGAATCGAGAAGGGGCTGTCGGCAATCGCCACCGAGATCGCGCGCGTCAAACAGTTCGGGTTCAACCAGTCGGAACTCGATCGAGCCAAGGCGTCGATGCTCGCCCGTTACGAGCGGGCCTATAACGAGCGCGACAAGGCGGAGAGTCCGGGCTTTGCCTCCGAACTGATCACCTACTACTTGACTGGAGAAGCGGCTCCAGGCATCGAGGCCGAGCTGAAGCTCGCACGTGAATTCGTGCCGTCGATTACCGTCGCTGAAGTGGGAACGATGGCTCGCGAGCTCCTGCCCGAACGCAATCGCGTCGTGATTGCCACGGCCCCGCAAAAGGCGGCGCTCACGCCGGTCAGTGAAGCAGCGCTGCGGGACTCACTGCGCACGGGTGCGACCGCCACGGTTACCGCATGGGCCGATAACGTCTCCGGCCGCGAGCTGCTCACGAAGGCGCCGACAGCCGGAACGGTGACCGGTCGCCGCGAGATTCCGGAGATCGGAGTCACCGTGCTGACGCTGTCGAATGGCGTCAGCGTCTGGCTGAAGCCGACCGACTACCGCAACGATCAGATCACCTACACCTCGTTCGCGCGCGGCGGCAGCTCGATTGTGGGGGAGCAGGAGTACTGGAACGCCGGCCTGGCCACGTCGCTCGTCACGTTGGGCGGATTCGGGGGATTGTCACCGACCGACCGCAGCAAGCTGCTCGCGGGCAAGCTGGCACAGTCGTCGCCGTACATGTCGACGTACACACACGGGGTGCGGGGCACCGCCAGCCCGCGCGATCTTGAAACCGCGCTGCAGCTGACCTACCTGGACTTCACCGCCCCGAACAAGGACGTCAACGCGTTCGCGCTGCTGAAGCGACAGCTCGAGGCGCGCGTCGCGAACCAGGGGCAGAGTCCGGGACAGGTGTTCTCGGAGCGTGTCCGCGCGATCAACACGATGAACCATTTCACGTCGCGACCGCTCAAGGCCGAGGACATCGACAAGCTCGATCCGGAGGCCATGCTGAAGTTCTACCAGGATCGCTTCGCCAACGCCGCGAACTTCACGTTCTTCTTCGCCGGAGCGTTCAAGGTCGACGACATCACGCCGCTGCTGGCGAAGTATCTTGGCGGGCTGCCGTCCAAGGGGACGCAGGATGCACAGGCCGGGAGCCTGAAGCTGCAGTTTCCGGCGGCGGTCACGCGCGACACTGTGACCAAGGGACGTGAACCGCGGAGTCAGACGGTGATCAGCTTCTTCGCCGACGCCGGCGGCGACGAACTCGAGGCACACCGTTTGCGAGCCGCGACGGCCGTGCTCGAGGCCAAGCTGCGCGACATCCTCCGCGAGGAACTTGGCGGCACCTACTCCGTCAGCGTGGGTTACGGCGACACACTGCCGGAAACGGGCTACGGCACGACCTCGGTGCAGTTCGGCAGCTCCCCGGAAAACGTCCAGAAGCTCACCGAGGCGGTGATGAAAGAGGTCGATCGCCTGCGGCGCGATGGCCCCAGTGAGGCGGACGTGAGGGCCGTCAAGGAAGCCGAGAAGAACGATCTGCAGGAGTCGTACAAGAGCAACGATTTCTGGTTGGGTTCGCTGCAGACGGCAGCGATCCTGAACCGCGACCCGAAGCGCATCGCGCTCCGCCTCGAGCGCGCCGACTCGCTGACGCCCGACAACATCCACGCGGCGTTCACGAAATACTTCCCGGCTGATCGCTATACGATCGTGACCTTGGCGCCGGAAGCGGCCGCCAGCAACTGAAGCCGTGAAGCACGAATGGTGAATCGTGAGTCCGCGATGTCGACCCGTTCGGTCACGATTCGCCAGTCGCTGTTTGCCGGTCTCGTCATCGCCGCTTCACTGTTCCGTCCGTCGGCCGCTTGCTCGCAGCAGTTACCATCATCGCCGCTGACGCTGCAGTCCGCCCTCACCCGGGCGTTGGCATCGAATCCCCGGCTGATCGCCGTCAGGATGCGGCGGTCCGTCAACCTGGCGTCGCGCGACGTCGCCGCCGAACGCCTCAATCCTGAATTCCGCGCCGAGTTCGCCAGGGAAACGCCCAAGGAAGGCTACACGCTCGCCGTGCCGTGGGAGACGGCCGGCAAACGTGGCAAGCGCATCGCCGTCAGCGACGCCGCGATCGCGACGGGCGATGCCGAGGTGTCGCAAACCATCGCCGAAGTGCAGGCCGATGTCCGTCACGCGTTCGTGGCACGGTTTGCCGCGGAAAGCCGTCGCAACCTGCTCGAAGAGATGGAGGGGCTGGCCCAGCGCGCTCGCGACGCGGCGCAGGCGCGTTTCGATGCGGGCGACGCACCGCGGCTGGAGGTCCTGCAGGCCCAGCTGGCACTCGACGATGTGCAGAATCAGATGAATGCGGCGCGGGGAGCCTCCGATGCCGCGCGGCTGACACTGAACGCGTTGCTCGGGTTTCAGCTCGACGCAGCGACACCGATCGAGATGAGCCTCGACGTCGGGCCATCAATTGCCGCCGACGCGGCCATCGCGCGTGCGCAGTCCGCCAACACGGAACTGGCCGTGCTCGACCGCCGGGTTGCCGAACAGCGGGCCCGGGTCACGCTGGCCCAGGCGATGCGGCAGCCAGACGTCACGCCCGAGGCAACGCTGACCCGCCGCGCCGAGCCGGAATTCTCCACCGGGTGGCGTGCGGCGGTGGCGGTGTCGATTCCCATCCTGACGACTCACGCGGCCGGCGTTCGGGTCGAGGAAGCGACGATGGCGCAGTTGACCAGCGAGCGCGATGCCACCGCCAGTCGTATCGCCGGCGAGGTGGCGGCCGCCACCGCAGTCGCCGACGCGCAACGCGTGCAGTACGTCCGCTACCGTGACGAAATCATCCCGCAGGCACTCGAAGTGGAGCGCATGGCTGAAGACTCGTACCGGCTCGGCCAGACGGGCATCGCCGCATATCTGCAGGCGCTTCAGTCCACGCGCGACGTGCGCCTGCGAGCCATCGCATCCGCGGCCGACTTGCAGAACGCGCTCGCGGATCTCGAACGGGCGATTGGCGCCCCGGTGAGCGCCGCTCCATGACGACACGAAATCTGCAATCCGACTCCGGGAGTCGCCCGGCAGCGACGGCGACGCCTCTTCGGCAATTTCTCCGCGCCGACTCCCGGAGTCGGATTGCAGGAATGGCGATAGCTGCGCTGGTGGTGCCATGGAGCACGGCGGTTCTGGCAAGGCCCGCCCCGCGCAGCAGGGTCGTCAACTGGCGTGGCGCGGACCTTCTCAAGTCCGCGATTGCCCTGCTGGTCATGCTGATCTGGGCGTCGGGCTGCTCGAAGGAAGCGCCCGAAGACGTCGAGAGCGAGACGGTCGTGCCGGTGACGGTGGCCCCGGCGGAGACGGGCACCATCACCGCCACCATACGCGCGTCGGGACTGGTTACTCCCGCGCCGGGCGCGGAGCTGATCGTGGTCGCACCTGAACCGGCCCGCATCGCGGAAATCCCGAAGGCGGAAGGCGACGCCGTGCGCCGCGGCGACCTCCTGGTTCAGTTCGACATCCCGTCAACACAGGCGGAGGCGTCGAAGCAGCACGCCGAGATAACGCGGGCGCAGGCACGCCTCGCCAACGCCCAAGCTGCCCAGGCCCGCGCGACGGATCTCTTCGGCCGCGGTGTGGCCGCGCGCAAGGAAGTGGAGGAAACGACGCGCGAGGTGGCGGATGCGGACGCCGACCTCGCCAGTGCGCAGGCGGCAGCAGCAGCGGCGGATCGCGTTGCTGATCGCAGCATCGTCCGCGCCACCTTCGACGGGGTGGTCGCCAAGCGCTCGCACAATCCGGGCGACCTCGTCGAAGCGGCCGCCTCCGACGCCGTCCTGCGCGTCATCGATCCGCGACGCCTCGAGGTTCAGGCATCGGTGCCCATTGCGGATGCTCCGCGCCTGAAACTCGGCGCTCCGGCGCGTCTCACCAACGTCGTGGGTGGCACCTCCGCACCAACCCTCAAGGTCGCATCGCGGGCGGTGTCGGTCGATTCGGGCACGGGGAGCGTTCCCGTACGTCTGACGTTCGCGACGCCCGCCAACTATCCCGCTGGAACTCCCGTTCAGATTGAGATCGACGCCGAGACGCGGAGCGGGGTCGTCGTCGTTCCCGTCGCTGCTGTCGTGCACGAAGGCGAGGAAGCGGCGGTGTTTGTGGTCGCCGGCGACACGGCAAAACGGCGAGTCGTCATGACCGGCGTGCAATCCGGCGATCGCGTCGAGATCAAGGATGGTGTGAAGCCTGGCGACATGGTCATCGTGAGCGGGCAGAACGGTCTGCCCGACGGCGCCAGGGTCACGATTGCCAAACCGGAAGCCGCCACACCGGGTGACGGCGGAACGTCAGAGAAGTGAGCGTCGGAACGTTCGCGGTTCGCCACTCACGCGCCGCGCTCCTCGTCAGCATCGCGCTCGTGGCAGCTGGCGCCATCGCGGCCTACCTGCTGCCCAGCAGCATCTACCCGCCGCTCGAATTCCCACGCATCGTCATCATCGCGCACAGCGGGACGCTGCCGCCGCAGTCGATGATGCTGACGGTGACGCGTCCGATCGAGACCGCGGTGATGGAGGTGCCCGGCATCCGCCGTGTGCGGTCGCGCAGCATCCGGGGGGCAGCGGAAATTTCGGCGCAGTTCGACCCCGCGACGAGGATGGAGATCGCGCTGCAGCAGGTGCAGAACCGGGTCGCCGAGGCGCAGGCCGATTTGCCGTCGGATACCGAGCTGACGGTGGAACGGCTGACGCCGGCGGTGTTCCCGATTCTGATTCTGAGCATGACCGGCCCGCTGCCGACGCCGGATCTGAACGACTTTGCCAACTACGTCGTAAAACCGGAACTGGCGCGCGTGCCAGGTGCCGGTCGCATCGAAGTCCTCGCCACCGACACCCGCGAGATCGAGGTCGTGCTCGATCCCGATAAGCTGGCTGCGACCGGCATCGGCGTTGGCGACGTGGTGGACGCGCTGAAAGCGCAGAACGAACTGGTGCCGGTCGGCCGCTTTGCCGAAGGCGGGCAGCAGCACTTGTCGCTCGCGTCCGGGCTCTGGACCTCGCCCGAGGACATTGCGGCAGCGCCCATCCTCGTCAAGAAGGGAGCCACCGTCCACGTCTCGGACATCGGCGTGGTCACACTGGGATCGCCCGACCGGACGCTGCTCGTGACCGGCAATGGACGGGATGCCGTCTCGATCAGCATCTCGCAGCAGATCGGCGCGAACATCCTGGCGGTCAAACAGGGTGTCGACCGTGCCGTTGCGACCCTGCAACACTCACTGCCATCCGGCATTCACCTGACGAAGGTCTACGACCTCGCAGAGTTCGTCAGCGAAGCCATTGCCAACGTCCGTGACGCCATTCTGATTGGCGGGTTCCTCGCGATAGTGGTCCTGATCGTCTTCCTGCGCAATATCCGGCTCACGTTGATCGCGGCAGCGACGCTGCCGCTGGCTGTCATCCCGACGTTCCTGTTCATGTACGTCTTCAACGGCTCGCTGAACCTGATGTCGCTCGGCGGCCTCGCGGTGGCGATCGGGCTGGTGATCGACGATGCGGTGGTGGTGGTAGAGAACATCCATCGCCGGGCGGCGGAAGGCAGCGAGAGCGTTGTTGATGCCGTCGGTCAGCTGGTCGGACCGCTGGTGAGTTCGACTCTGACCACCGTGGTCGTGTTCGCGCCTTTGGGCCTGTTGTCGGGTGTCATCGGACAGTTCTTCCGCGCACTGTCGATGAGCCTGTCGGTCGCGGTGCTGCTGTCGCTCGGGCTGTCGCTGACGGTCGTGCCGATGCTGGCGCGATGGGCGTTTCGATCGGTGACGCCGGGACCGCTACGCGGATCCCGGCCTACAGGCGACGAGCCGGGCCTGCTTCGCGAGGCCCGGTCTACGCTGGACGCGGGCATGCCTGGCGACGCCATGGCGTCGGACGTAGGCCGGGTTCCGCCGCAGGCGGACCCGGCAGGACCGCCACCGCGGGCGGAAGAGGCGGAAGCCGAAACGACTTCGCGGCTTGCGCGCGGGTATGCCCGCGCCCTGAACACCATTGTCCACCGGCCGGCGATTGCGATTCTCTTCGCTTTGGCGCTGGCCGCGCTCAGCGTTGGCCTGTTCTTCGTGACTGGTACCGGCTTCCTGCCCAAGGCCGACGAAGGGGGATTCGTCATCGACTATCTGACGCCGGCGGGATCAGCGCTCGAGGAGACCGATCGCCAGGTCCGCGCCATGGAGAAGGTGATTTCCGCAGCGCCTGAAGTCGCCTCGTACTCGCGGCGGACCGGATCAGAGCTCGGCCTGTTTGCAACGGCGCAGAACAGCGGCGACATCCTGGTGCGGCTGAAGCGACGCAGCGAACGATCGCGGTCCTCCGAGGAGGTGATCGCCGCCATGCGCCCGAAGCTCCAGGAGGCAGCGCCGCTCGCAGAAATCGAGTTCGTTCAGCTGCTGCAGGACATGCTGGGCGACCTCGAGGGTGCGCCGACACCGATCGAAGTCAAGATTTTCGGAGACGACCCGGAGAAGCTGGAATCGCTGGCGGAGCCGGTCGAGCATATGCTCGAAAAGGTCGACGGAGTCGTGGATGTCGTCGGCATGCAGCGCGGGAATCCCGAGGTGACGTGGACCATCGATCCGATCGCCGCCGGCCGTGCCGGGATGACCGTCGAACAGGTCGCGGATCAGATGTCGACGTCGTGGCTCGGCAAGGTAGCGACCGACTTGCGGTTGCTCGATCGGCGCGTGCCGGTCCGGGTTCGACTCGACGACCGGTTCCGCTTCGATCCCGATCGACTGCCCAGCACGTTGATCCACACGCCAGAAGGCGGCCTGATGCCGGTGTCGGCGCTTGCGCATCCAATGCGCGCCAACGGGCAGGCGGAACTGCTGCGTGAAAATCTGCGGCAGATGGCCGTGGTGTCCGGGCGTCTCGAAGGCCGCGACATGGGGAGCGCGGTGGCGGAGATCGACTCGAAGTTGCGCGCGATGAAGTTGCCGGTCGGTTACACCTACGAGATGGGCGGTCAGTACGCCTCACAGCAGCAGGCCTTCCGCGAACTGCTGATGGTGTTCGGCATTGCGACGATGCTGGTCTTCGTCATTCTGGTCATCCAGTTTCGCGCCTGGACGCCGGCGGTGCTGATTCTGCTCGCGGCGCCGCTCTCGCTGGGCGGGGCGCTGGCGCTGCTGCTGCTGACGGGTACGGAGCTCAACGTCTCGTCGGCCATGGGCATCATCCTGTTGATCGGCCTGGTCGTGAAGAACGGGATCATGCTGCTCGAATTCTCAGAGCGGCTGCATGAACAGGGCGAGCCATTCGACACCGCAATCGCACACGCCGGTCGCATCCGTCTCAGACCGATTCTGATGACGACGTTCTGCACGCTGTTTGGTCTGTTGCCACTGGCGCTCGGATTGGGTGCCGGGGCGGAACTGCAGAAACCGCTGGCGCTGGCAGTAATCGGCGGCCTTGCGCTCTCGACGCCGGTCACGCTGCTCGCGATCCCGGGTCTATACGGCGCCATTCGACGGCGTCGATAGCGGGCAACGCTACTGCCGCTTGCCGACTTGCACCCCGGCGCCGAACTTGAGAGTCGGGCCGCTCGCGGCGCTCCCGTAACGGACTTCGAGGAGGAAGCCTTTCGGGTGGATGAAGCCAAACAGCGCCGTGAACCCGCCGGTAACTTCGTTGTTCGAGACGCCGTTCGGGAGCCCGTTGCCCGACAGGCGAAGTATCGACACCGTCGGACCGCCGCCGGTGTAGAACTGCCAGCCGGATCCGATCTGGCCGCGAGTGATGATGTCCACGTTGATGGCCGCGATGCTGACGCCCTGACCCCAGCTGCCATCGATCCCGGGACGGATATGAATGCTCCCGCCGATTGACGGCGTCTCGAAGAACGTGCCGGCGTAGAACTGCTCCGGATCGATCGTGCCGCCCGCCACGAACCCGACGCCCTGAGCGGACGCCGCGGTCGCGGTCAGCAACGCGACGAGGCCGGCGAGAAGTGCGAGCGTGCGGGTCACGAAGGGCATGACGGCGACGGACTCATCATATCGTCGAGCCCTGCAGTCTTCCCCTGTCCCCTGCCCCCTGCTCCCTTGCCCCTGCCCCCTCGCTCCCTGCCTGCCCCGTATACTGATTACTTCCTCATGCAATACATCTACACGATGAAGGGGCTCGGGAAGGTTCATCCGCCCGATGCCCGCGTGCTCAACGACATCTGGCTGTCCTTTCTTCCCGGTGCAAAAATCGGCGTACTCGGCCTGAACGGTGCGGGCAAAAGCTCGCTGCTGAAGATCATGGCGGGGGAGGACACCTCGTTCATCGGCGAAGCATTCCCCGCCGATGGCATCTCGGTCGGATTCCTGCAACAGGAGCCCCGACTCGATCCGAACAAGACGGTGAAGGGCAACGTCGAGGAAGGGGTCTCGGCGATCAAGGCGCTGCTCGATCGCTACGACGAGCTCAACATGAAGCTCGGTGAAGATCTGCCTCCCGCCGAGATGGACAAGGTCATGGAGGAGCAGGGGCGCCTCCAGGATCGGATCGATGCCACCAACGCGTGGGACATCGACTCGCAGCTCGAACTGGCGATGGACGCGCTGCGCTGCCCGCCGCCGGATGCCGATGTCAGCAAGCTGTCGGGTGGGGAGCGACGTCGTGTCGCGCTGTGCCGCCTCCTGCTCAAATCGCCGGACCTGTTGCTGCTCGACGAGCCGACGAACCACCTCGACGCCGAATCGGTCGCGTGGCTCGAGCGGTTCTTGAAGGAATACAAAGGCACGGTCGTCGCGGTGACGCACGATCGCTACTTCCTCGACAACGCCGCCGAATGGATTCTCGAGCTCGATCGCGGCGAAGGCATCCCGTGGAAGGGGAACTACTCGTCGTGGCTCGACCAGAAGCAGCAGCGGCTCGCGCAGGAGGAAAAGGCGGAAACGAAGCGGCAGAAGACGCTGCAGCGGGAACTCGAGTTCATCCGCATGTCGCCGCGGGCGCGGCAGGCCAAGGGCAAGGCGCGCCTGAATGCCTACGAGGAGCTCCTCAACCAGGACACGGCGCAGAAGATCGAGCAGGTCGAAATCTACATCCCACCCGGTCCGCGGCTCGGAGATCTCGTGGTCGAGGCGCGCGGACTGCGCAAGGCGTACGGCGATCAGCTGCTCATCGACGATTTGAACTTCACGCTTCCGCGCGGTGGCATCGTCGGCGTCATCGGTCCCAACGGCGCCGGCAAGACGACGCTGTTCCGGATGATTACCGGCCAGGAGAAGCCCGATGCCGGCACGCTGCGCCTCGGCGAAACCGTGCGGCCCGGGTACGTCGATCAGAGCCGAGATGCACTGGCCCCCGACAAGTCGGTCTGGGAAGAGATCACCGGCGGCGAGGATGAACTGGAAATCGGCAAACGCAAGGTCGCGTCGCGCGCCTATGTCTCGTGGTTCAACTTCAAGGGGGCGCAGCAGCAACGCAAGGTCGGCACGCTGTCCGGAGGGGAGCGCAACCGGGTTCACCTGGCCAAGCTGCTGCAGCGCGGATCGAACCTGTTGCTGCTGGACGAGCCGACCAACGACCTCGACGTCGATACGCTGCGCGCCCTCGAGGAAGCGCTGCTGAACTATGCGGGGTGCGCAGTCGTGATCAGCCACGATCGCTGGTTCCTGGATCGGATCGCCACGCACATGCTCGCGTTCGAGGGAGACAGCCGGGTCGTCTGGTTCGAAGGCAACTACCAGGACTACGAGGCGGATCGACGGCGCCGGCTTGGCGCCGAAGCCGACACGCCTCACCGCATCAAGTACCGGAAGCTGACGAGGTGACACGGGCGATGGGTGCCAATTGACGATTGACCAATGTCACGATTGACCAATGGCGATGGGGCAGCTTCGACAAGCGCCCAATTCACCAATCAGTCTTCTAATCGTCAATTGGTCCATCGTCAATTTCATGTTCTCTGACCTTCGCTCGTTCATCGAGACGCTTCGCCGCGACACAGATATCGTTACGGTCGATGCCCCGGTCGATCCTCATCTGGAGGTTGCCGAGATTCACCGCCGTGTCATCGCCGCGGGCGGGCCGGCGCTGCTGTTCACGAACGTCAAAGGGTCAGAGTTCCGTCTCGTCACCAACCTGTTCGGCACGGCGCGGCGCGCGGAGCTGGCGTTCGGCGAGCGTCCGCTTCGACTCATTCGACGTCTCGTGCACCTGGCCGAGACGCTGCTGCCGCCGACGCCGGCCAAGCTGTGGGGAGCGCGTGACGTCGGGCGGGAGCTACTCAAGGTCGGCACGCGTCGCGTGTCGAAGGGACCGGTAGCCGAGCGGATCGCCAACGACGTGCGCCTCGATCGGCTGCCCGCGATCACGTCGTGGCCGGAGGATGGGGGACCGTTCATCACGCTGCCCCTCGTATACACGACGCATCCCGACCGCAAAGGGCACAACCTCGGGATGTATCGCATGCAGGTGCACGACCCGCGCACCACTGGAATGCACTGGCAGATCGGCAAAGGAGGCGGGTACCACTACGCTGTCGCCGAATCGCGTCAGCAGCCGTTGCCAGTCACTGTGTTTCTCGGAGGCCCCCCTGCGCTGATTCTGTCTGCGATTGCGCCGCTACCGGAGAACGTACCAGAGCTGATGCTTGCGTCCCTGATTGCCGGTGAACGGCTGGCGCAGACGCTCGGGCCAGCCGCGCACCCGTTGATCGCGGCCGCCGAATTCGCCCTCATCGGAGAGGTTCCCCCGGGCGTCAGGAAACCGGAAGGCCCGTTTGGCGACCATTACGGGTACTACTCCCTCCAACACGACTACCCCGTGTTCCAGATCAATCGGATTGCGCATCGTGCCGACGCGATCTACCCGGCGACGGTCGTGGGGAAGCCGCGGCAGGAGGACTTCTTCATCGGCGATCTCCTGCAGGAGCTGTTGTCGCCGCTGTTTCCGCTGGTGATGCCGGCGGTCGAGCAGCTGTGGTCATACGGCGAGACCGGGTATCACTCACTCAGCGCCGCCGTCGTCAAGCAGCGTTACAAGCGCGAAGCGATGGCCAGCGCGTTCAGGATTCTCGGTGAGGGACAGCTGTCCCTGACGAAATTCCTGCTGCTGACCGATCGCGCTGTCGACTTGAAGAATTTCCGCTCGACACTCGAACACGTCCTTGCCCGCACGCACCCGGAGACGGATCTCTACGTGTTTTCGAACCTGTCGATGGACACGCTCGATTACACCGGTCCGACCATCAACGAAGGCTCGAAGGGTGTCTGGCTCGGGCTGGGTGACCCGGTGCGTGACCTCCCGCGAGCGTTCTCGGCTCCTGAACTGCCTCCCGGCGTCACCGACGTTCACGTTTTCTGCGGCGGTTGCCTCGTCGTGGGCGGGCCCGCGTTCGAGGCGGATCGCGATGCGGGTGCCCGCCTGGCGACACATCCCGCGTTTCGCGACTGGCCATTGGTGGTGCTGACCGACGAACCCGCCCGGGCCGCGCGAAGCGACCTGAACTTTCTCTGGACGACGTTCACCCGGTTCGAGCCGGCGGCCGACATCCACGCCGCGGACCGACGCATCGTGCGGAACCACATCGCCTACAACGGGCCGATCGTCATCGACGCCCGCATCAAGCCGTGGTACCCGAAGGAGCTGTTCTGCGACGAGCAAACCGCCGCAACCGTCTCGGCGCGCTGGAAAGAGTACTTCCCGTCCGGCCGCGTCGACATGGGCGACTCGGAGCAGGGGCATCTCGATTGACGTGGGCGGCTGTGCGGCCGTGGCCTACGATCGGAACCCGCATCCGACCGTCGGAGCGCTCGCGCACGCAGCCCCCTGACCGGCCCGGCGTATAATCCGCGCCTCATCAGTGTCGGCCGTCCGCGGGCCGTGTTCCCTCGAGGGATGCATCATGACGCGCGAGGAAATCGCTTCGCTGCTGCAGGTACGGTTTTCGGCCCTGAACACACGGGACGTGACGGCGCTCATGTCGGTGCACGCGGCCGACAGCGTGGTGGACAGCCCGCTGGGCGGCCACGCCAAAGGATCCGAGGCTATCCGCAAGGTCTACGAAGCCTGGGTGGCATCGTTTCCCGATGCCCAGTTCGAGGCCGAAGCGCCTATCGTCGACGGTGATCGCGTCGCACAGGTCGCGATGGTGACGGGAACCGACATGGGCGGATTCATGGGATTGCCCCCGACCGGTAAGCGGTTCACCATGCCGATGGTCTTCCTCATCGACATCAAGGATGGGAAGATTCACCATGAGCGACGCGTGTACGATTTCACGGGACTGTTGATTCAACTCGGTGTACTCAAAGCGAAACCCGCCTGACCATGCCTGAGGCCCGGCTCCATGTCACCGACCCGCAGGGCCGCCGGGTCGTACCAGTCGACAAAGCGCTCTTCACCATTGGCCGCCGCACTGCCGCCGACCTTCAGGTCGTCAGCACCGATGTGTCGCGCGAGCATGCCGAGATCACGCAGGACTCGGGCGTGTATGTGCTGCGCGACCGCGGCTCGCGCTACGGCACCTACGTTAATGGCGAACAGGTCACCGAGCGATCACTCAAGCACGGCGACCGCATCCGGCTTGGCCGCACTGACGCCGTGGAACTCGTGTTCACCCTCGGCGACATGGAGAACTCGGGTCTCCGGCAGACGACGTCGGATGTGACCGACCTGGGCCAGATGGCGGCAATCCTCAACGGATTGCGGGCGCTCGGGTCCGGCCGGGTGCTCGACGAAGTGTTGACGCTGGTGATGGACTCGGCGCTCGACGTCACCAAGGCCGAGCGCGGGTTCATCATGCTGGCCAACGCGGCGGATGAACTGGAATTCAAGACGGCTCGCGGCAAGGGGCGCCAGACGTTGCCAGGCACCGGATTCACCACCAGCGCGAAGATCCCGCGCGAAGTCTTTCGGACCGGACAGAGCCGCATCGTCGGCGACCTGATGGACGGCAATCTTGCCGCCGTGCACGAAGGGACGATCGCCATCGGGATTCGTCACGTCATGTGTGTGCCGCTGCGGGTGCGGTCGCCGGGATCGGACGAAGCGGGGCAGGTCATCGGGGTGTTGTACCTGGACGGCCGCGATCGGAACGCGCTGCTGTCGAAGGCGACGCTCGGGTCGCTCGAGGCGTTCGCAACCCAGGCAGCGCTGGCCATCGAGAGTGCGCGGCTGTACGCGGAATCGGCTGAAAAGGCGAGGATCGATCGCGATCTGCGCGTGGCCGCGGACATTCAGCAGGCGATGCTGCCGGAGCCGACGTATGACGCCGGGATGTGCGATCTCGCGGCGGTCACGGTACCCTGTCGCACCGTCGGAGGCGACTTTTACGACTACGTCGATCTGGCGGAGAACGGGTTCGGCTTCGCGCTGGGTGATGTCGCGGGGAAGGGGCCGCCGGCCGCGCTCCTGGCGGCGACGGTGCAGAGCAACTTCGTCGCCCACGCCCCGATCGGCGGCACGCCGGCCGAAACCATCGCGCGAATCAACAAGGCGCTGCTCCGCCGCGCCATCGAAGCACGGTTCGCGACGATGTTCTACGGAGTCGTGACCGATGCTGGTCAGCTGCTGTACTGCAACGCCGGACAGGAGCCGCCGCTGGTGTTGAAAGCCGATGGTGAGGCCTGGCTCGAAACGGGGGGTCCCGTCATCGGCCTGCTCCCGATCGCGAGCTACGACTACGGGACGATCGCACTGGCTGCGGGCGACACGGTGATTGTCTGCAGCGACGGAGTGACCGAAGCACGCAACGTCGCCAACGAGGAGTTCGGGCAGCGGCGCATGCTCGACGCCGTAAAGCATCTGCGTGGTGACAAGCCGGAGACGATGCTGGAGAGTCTCGTCGCGGCGGTGAAGGAGTTTTCCCGCAACGCGCCGCAGGCGGACGACATCACGATCCTGGTGTTGAGGTTCAAGGGAGCTGGCCATTTGTGATTCGTGATTTGTGATTGGTGATTGGCGATTGGGCCCGTCCGTCACCAATCATCAATCGTCAGATCACAAATCGCCAGTCACAAATTCCCCCGCTCCTCCCACACGCGAGCCAGTTCAACGATCACGTCGACCGCCTTCTCCATGTCCTGCACGGATACCCACTCGAGGCGGGAATGGAAATTGTGCTCGCCGGCAAAGATGTTGGGCGTGGGCAGACCCAGGAACGACAGCTTCGAGCCATCAGTGCCGCCGCGAATTGGCTTCTCGCGCGGCTCGATCCCGACTCGCCGCATCGCCTCGCGCGCGAACTCGACAACGGTGGGATGCTGGTCGAGCACTTCGCGCATGTTCCGATACTGTTCCTCGATGCGCGTCTCGACCTGACACCCGGGCCACTGCGCCGCGGCCTCGCGGGCGAGCGCCGCAATCCGGTCCTCCTTCTCAGCCAGGCCGTCGGTCCGGAAATCCCGGACGATCAGACGGACCGAAGTACGGTCCACCCCCGCCTGCACGGAGTAGGGATGGACGAACCCGTCGTACCCGGCGGTCGTTTCGGGTGACAATGCGCTTCTCGGCAAGCGGTCGATGAACGAAGCCGCTGCCTTGATCGCGTTGACCATGCGATCCTTCGCGTAACCAGGATGCGTGTTGAAGCCAACGAAGGTGACCGTCATGGCGTCGGCCGAGAAGCTTTCGTATTCCAATTCACCCCGGCTGCCGCCATCCACGGTGTAGGCGTAGCGGGCGCCGAAGCCCGCAACATCGAAGTGCAGCGTGCCGCGCCCCACTTCCTCATCCGGCGTGAACGCCACCCGGATGGTGCCGTGCGGAATTTCGGGGTGCGCGAGCAGGTACTCGACGGCGGTCATGATTTCGGCAACACCGGCCTTGTTGTCGGCACCAAGGAGGGTCGTCCCGGATGCCGTGACGATGTCGTCGCCGATTCGTTCAGCCAGTGCCGGGATCTCCGCGACGCGAAGTACTGCGGCGTGATTGTCAGGCAGGACCAGATCGCGGCCGTCATAGCGCGCGTGCACGATCGGGATGACGCCGGCTCCCGGCATTTCCGGTGACGTGTCGACGTGGGCAATGAACCCGATGGTCGCCAGGCCTGGTTTCGACGACGTTGGCGGAACGCTCGCAGTGACGTAGCCGCGTTCGTCCATCTTCACGTCGGACGCCCCGAGATCACGCAGCTCGGCGGCAAGCGCGGCCAGCAGAACGAGTTGAGTCGCCGTACTGGGATAGGAGGTCGAGGTCTCGTCGGACTGCGTGTCGTACTGGACGTAACGAAGGAAGCGTTCGAGGACGGTCGGCAACGGTGCGTCTCCCGATCAGTGATCACTCGCGGTCGCACCGCGCTGGGTCCTCACGATGCCGTCGACTGACTGCCGGGAGCCGCCGTCGCGCCTGCGGTCTGGTGGGCAATGTAATCGCCACCACGCCGTGTCAAGGCTGCGTGAGCTGCGGTCACTGCGGTGGCGGCGTCCGTGTGAATGTCTCGGGCTTCGGCAGCAGCTTCTCGTACCGCTGCGGATCGAGGTTGTTCTCCACACAGGAGTACTCACGCAGTCGCGTGCCTTCGCGCAGCATCAGGGTCGCTCGCATCGTGTACGGCTTCGTCAGCACCTTTGGATCCTCGAGCACCGCCTCGTAGTTCAGCTGGTCCTTGTCGACGCGGGTGTACCGCTCGGTAATCTTGAGGGCGTCGCTCGTCACCAGGCCGTTGCCGAACCACAGACCCGGCTTGAAGCCGACCATCTGTACGACCAGCGTGTCCCCCTCCCAGTGGCCGAGCGGTGTCCCCATGTAGGTGGGGTCGACGTCGTCAGGCAGCTTCGCGTCGATCGGAATCACGCGGAATTGGTAGAAGTACTCGTACATGATCACGATCTGCTTCGGCGTCTGGACGATCTGTACCGGAAACAGTGCGACCGGCGTCATGCGCGGTGACGGCTGCGGGAGGCAGAGGGTGGCGGGATCGTCGAAAGAGCGCCGGTTCAGGATCTCCTGTGCGCGCTGGCGGGCCTCGGGAGTGAAGGGCACCGGTTCGGGACGTGCGCCCGTCGGTTGCGCGTCACCGGCGGCTCGTGGCGCGGGAACACCGGGCTGATCGCCAGGCACGTCGAAGTCCCAGGCGCCTCTTCGCGTGCTGGACTGGTACACACCCGTCAGGTCAGGCTTGCCGTCGCTGGCGCGGGGCACCGGTGTCGTGGAACGGTTGCCTTGCGCGGACAACGAGCCTGACGCAAGCAGCAGCGCGACGGTGGTGTGGAAGCAGGCAGTGAGCAGTGGACGACGCATGGCTCTCTCCTCGGAATCAGCGAACAGCGGCGGCGCCTTCGCCGGTGCCTGCCGGGGGCCCGAAGAACAGCTTGCGCCCATCGGCCAGGGTCGCCTGCCGCAGATGCGCCAGGGGGGAGCCGTCCCGCGCTTTCCAGCCAAAGATGGTGATGGTGTCGCCCGGCTTGACGGTCTCGTCGCGCTTCCAGCCGGTTCGGGAAAGAACCGTCGCCGGATACCCTTCGAGGGTCCACGACACGACTTTGCCGGAGCTGTCCTTCACGTCGATGAGGAGATGCGCGTGCGGGTTGGTCCACTCGAGTTTGGTGACCGTCCCGGTCAGCGTGATCGGCTGGTTGGCGTCGTAAACCACCCCGAACGAATGGTGCGCATGAGCGGGCGGCGGCGCGACCAGCGCGACCAGCGCAATGAGAAGGATCGAGGGAATAGCGACGGTCAGCTTCATGGGTAACCTCGCGTGACGGTTCGGCGTCGGATGGCGCGGACGATACCGCAAACGCGGCATGACGTGTGCGAGAATCTGCGCGGCGCCATCCATGGCTGACACTGGGATCTACCGCCTGCCGGCTGCCTCCCGCGATCTGCGCTGGTGGTCCGAACAGGAATGGAGCGGAGGCATCGAGTTTACCCTGCTGACCGGGCTCGAGCAGTTCGCCATTCGCACGAGGAACACCTTGTACGAGCTGACGGTTCTGTCGCCGGTGACTGGCGAGGTTCTCGTGCGTGGCGGGCGGTTCTTTCCCGACCATACCCGCGCGCTCTTCACCGGCTCGTCCCTGGGTGGGAGCTTCCTGAAGGTGCGAACGATCCATCCGGGCTTTTTGATGGAGTTCCACCACGAGGGACAGCGCATCGTGACGACCCGGGTGAAGGACGTCACCGCCATCGCCGCCCGATCGGCCTGACGGACGCAGCCGGAACCTGTGCCGTGGATGCGTGTCCAATGACCTGGCCGCGCGCGCGGCGTCGGTAACTGCCTCAGCAGGATTTCACATAAGATTGTTCGACTCCCGCGCCAGGCGCGGCTGACGGAGGATTAATGCAGATCGAACAGCGTGTTTCTGGCGATGTCACTATCGTCACGATCAATGGCGACATCACACTGAACAAGGGTGGCGACGTCCTCCTCAAGGACAAGATTCACAGCCTGCTGCAGCAGGGCACCAAGAAGATCCTGCTCGATCTTGGCGGGGTGTCGTATGTGGACAGCGCCGGACTCGGCCAGTTGGTCCAGGTGCGCACGACCGCGTCGAACAACGGCGGCACGTTGAAGCTGGTCAACGTCACTAAGCGCCTGAAGGACCTGCTGGTGGTCACGAAGCTGGTGACGGTGTTCGACAGCTACGACAGCGAGTCCGACGCGCTCGCCAGCTTCGGGGCAGCCGCCAAGGCGTGATCCGCGTCCTTCCACGTCCGGCGGTGGTGCTGGCGCTTGCGCTCGGCATCGTCGCTGTGCGCGGAGCGGCGACGTCGACGCAGCAACGCACCGTCGAGCAGTTCTTCTCCAGCTTCACCGACGAGTGGATGCGCGCACACCCGAACCGCGCCGCGTCCACCCGCTACTTCACCGGCCCCGAGCAGGCAGCCTTCGAGCGCGAACTGCAACCGGTGACGCTCGAGTTCTCCAGACGGGAAGCGGCGCTGGCGCGCCGCGGGCTGGCCGAACTTCGCCGCTTCGATAGAGCGGGGATGACGTCCGCCCAGCGTGAATCCGCCGACATCATGGAGTGGCAGCTCGACGCGATCGTTCGTGAAGAGCCCTACCTTCCCGCGCTGACGTTTCCGCTGAACCAATTCAACGGCGTCAACGTCACCGTCGTCGAGACCCTCACGGTCAACCACGCCATCAACAGCGAAGCGGACGCGCTCAACTACATCGCGCGCTTGCGCCAGGCGGGCGCGCGTCTCGACGAGGCGACGGAACGGGCCGTACAGATCAGCGAGCGGGGCATTCTGCCGCCCCGTTTCATCGTCGAGGCCACCTTGACGCAGATGCGCAGCTTCATCGCCACTCCCGCCGCGCAGAGCCCGCTGGTAACGACGTTTGCCGAGCGGATGGCGGCGGTGGCGGCGATTCCGCCGGCGCGCCGCGACGAGTTGGTCGGCGAAGCGACAGGAATCGTGGACCGCGAGGTCTATCCAGCGTGGCGCCGCGGCGTCGCGCTGTTGCAGGGCCAGCTGCCGCGCACAACGAATGACGCCGGGCTGTGGCGGTTGAAGGATGGGGATAAGGCGTATGCTGCCGAATTGCACGCCTACACCACGACCGATGACACGGCGGATCAGATCCACCAGATTGGGCTGCAGCAGGTGGCGCGGCTCGAGGCCGACATGGATCGTCTGCTGCGCCAACTCGGTCGCACGCAAGGGACGGTCAAAGAGCGGATCGAGACGTTGAAGGCCGATATGGCCTATCCGAACTGGGCGTCAGACGAGAGCCGTGCACAGATCATGCGTGACGTCGATGGCATCATCGCCGACGCGCAGGCGCGGGCCGCACGTCTGTTCGACATCCGTCCTCGCGCGTCGGTACTCGCGCGTCCGTTTCCAAAATTCCGCGAGAACAACGCCGCGGCGAACTACAACGGCCCGCCGCCGGACGGATCCCGGCCAGCCATCTTCCAGATCCCGCTGCGCCAGGAACGGATGACCAAATTCGGGCTCCGTTCGCTCGTGTACCACGAAACCATTCCCGGACATCACTTCCAGATTGCCCTGCAGGTGGAGAACGCCTCGTTGCCGCGGTTCCGACAGATCCGCGCGTTCGGCGGGCTGTCGGCATTCGCCGAAGGATGGGGTCTCTACGCTGAACGTCTGGCGGCCGAATCGGGCTGGTATGAAAGCGACATCGAGGGACAGCTGGGGCAACTCGACGCCGAGCTTTTCCGGGCCAGACGGCTTGTGGTCGACACCGGCATTCACGCCAAGCACTGGACGCGCCAGCAGGCGATCGATTACGGCATCGAGCCCTCGGAAGTCGAGCGGTACGTCGTCTATCCGGGTCAGGCGTGCTCGTATATGACCGGGGAGCTCGCGTTGCTGGAGCAGCGCGAGCGGTTCGTGAAAGCCCGGGGCACTGCGGACGCGCTCCGGCAGTACCACACCCTGGTCCTGCGACTGGGGACGGTTCCGCTGCAGGCGCTCGAACGCGCCGTCACCGCGGCGCTCAATTGAGGGCGTTCGGCACTGCGAGCGTGAAAGGTGCGATGATCGCGTCGAAACGGTCGCCGCTGGTGGTGACCATCTGATAGCTGCCGTGCATCGAGCCGACCGCGGTTTTCAGTTCGCAGAAGCTCGTGTAGTCGAATGACGCGCCAGGGGGCAGCACCGGCTGCTCGCCGACCACGCCGGGACCTTTCACCCGCTCCACTTCTCCATCGGCGTTGGTGATGATCCACTCGCGCGAAATCAGCTGCGCGGTCTCGTCGCCGACATTGGCAATGCGGACGTGGTATTGAAAGAAGTACGTCGATTCACGTGGTGAACTTCGGGCCGGCACGTACTCACTGCGTACCTCGACCTGAATTCCGCGCGTCGTAACAGAACGGTTCGTTGAAGGGCTCATCCGGGAAGTTCGAAGCAGGGCCAAGAGATCTAATTATATGGCTGGTCACATCGGGTTGGGGGGGCGGGGAACAGGCGAGCGCACGGGCCGTAGTAGTTTGCCGTCCGTGGCCTTGCAGTCCCCGAGCAAAAAGAAAGTATCGGCCACAGACGCTTGGCGGGAGGCGCGCGAGCTGATCTGGGCGCATCGCCGGCGTCTGACGCTCGGCCTCGTGCTGATGCTGATCAGCCGCGTGGCCGGGCTCGTGCTGCCGGCGTCGTCGAAATGGCTGATCGACGAAGTGGTTCACAACAACAGGACCGATCTGCTGCTGCCGATCGCGCTGGCAGTCGGAGCAGCCACCCTGGTGCAGGCGGTGACCTCCTTCGTCCTGTCGCAGATTCTCGGCGTGGCGGCCCAGCGGGCCATTACCGACATGCGCAAGCGCGTGCAAGCGCGCATCATGCGCCTGCCCGTCCGCTACTTCGACTCGACGCAGACGGGCATCCTGGTCTCACGGATCATGAGCGACGCCGAGGGGATCCGGAACCTGGTCGGCACCGGCCTCGTGCAGCTGGTCGGGGGACTGGTGACTGCGGTCTTCGGCCTGGTGGCGCTGTTCTACCTGAACTGGAGTATGACCGTCATCACCATGGTCGTACTCGCCATGTTCGGCGGCGGCATGGCGTACGCATTCCGCACGCTTCGCCCGCTCTTTCGCGAACGCGGCAAGATCAACGCGGAGGTGACCGGCCGGCTCACCGAAGCCCTCGGCGGCATCCGCATCGTCAAGTCGTACACGGCGGAAAAGCGCGAGGAGATTGTCTTCACCAAAGGGGCGCACCGGCTGTTCCGCAACGTCGCCAAGGCGATGACCGGCGTGTCGGCGACTACCGCGGGCAGCACCGTGATCGTCGGCATCATCGGGATCCTGATCATCTGGCTGGGTGGGCGCGCCATCATCGCCGGACAGATGACGCTCGGCGATCTGATCGCATACATGCTGTTCATCGGCCTGGTGGCGGCGCCACTTGTGTCGATCGCGTCGATCGGCACCCAGATTACTGAGGCGTTCGCCGGTCTCGATCGCATCCGCGAAATCCTCGACACGCCGACGGAAGTGGATGAGGACGCCGAGCGCGACGAGGTCCCGCCGATTCGTGGCGACGTCCAGTTCGAAGACGTCTGGTTCGAGTACAGCGAAGGCCAGCCGGTTCTGCGCGGCATCTCGTTTCACGCCGTGCCGGGCACGACGACAGCGCTGGTCGGCTCCAGCGGGTCGGGGAAGAGCACGCTGATCAGCCTGGTGATGGCGTTCAACCGGCCGACGAAGGGCCGCATCCTCGTTGACGGCCGCGACCTCGCCACCCTCCGGCTGGCTGGTTACCGGCAGCAGGTGGCGTCCGTGCTACAGGAGAATTTCCTCTTCGACGGGACGATCCTCGAGAACGTCGGCTACGCCCGCCCCGGCGCGACCGTCGAGGACATCAAGGAAGCGTGCCGGGTGGCCCACTGCGACGAGTTCATCAGGCAGTTTCCGCAAGGCTACGAAACCGTGGTGGGAGAGCGTGGGGTCAAGTTGTCGGGTGGACAGCGTCAGCGCGTGTCGATCGCCCGCGCCATCCTGGCCAGGCCGCGCGTCCTGATCCTGGACGAAGCCACGTCAAGTCTCGACAGCGAAAGCGAGCAGATGATCCAGGACGGCCTCCGGCAGTTGCGCGCTGGACGAACCACCTTTGTCATCGCGCACCGGCTCTCGACCATTCGCAGCGCCGATCAGATCCTGGTGATCGAGGCGGGACAGGTCGTCGAACGTGGCACGCACGCCGAGTTGCTGGCATTGAACGGGCGCTACCGGCAGCTGTACGACAAGCAGTACAAGTTCGAGATGGATCGATTCATCAATCCTGGTGAGGACTTCACGCCGGAGCCGGAAAAGCCGAAAATTGCCGTTTCCCGCGTTGGGAGTGCCATATGAATCCCGAAGACCTGGTCGGCGACGTGCTTCGCAGCGTCATGGGCGGCCGTCACAAGCGATCTGGGCGCGCCATGCGCTACCTCACGCGCGATCTGACGCGCGGTGTCGGACACGTCGTGCGAGACACGACCCGTTTCGCCACGGGCATGAACCGCGGCACAGGCGGATTCTTCAGCCGTCCGAGCACGCTCATCGGTATGTTGGGCCTGGCATGGGGCATTTTCGACACGCTCCAGCAGAACCAGACATCAGGTACGCCGGCGGGTGCAGCCAATGCCGGAAGCTCGGGTGGCTCGGCCGCCGGAATTCCGGTGACTGGCGACCCCGCGGTTCCACCGCCACTGTCGGGTACGTCCGAAGTGCCTGTGCCTCCGATCCCGAATGTGTCGGCGCCGGCATCACCCGCACCCGACGCGTTGCGAATGGTGCGGCTCGCGGTCTCGGCGGCGCACGCGGACGGCCCGATGAACGATCAGGAACGCGCCGCTATCCTGCAGCAGGCACAGCAGGCGGGGGTTGGCGCGGTCGTCGGCCCGGAGATGGCGCAACCGCGTCCCCTGGCGGAAATCGTCGCCGGCGTAACCGACCCGCACGAACGCGCCACGCTGTATGTGCTCGCCTACACGGTGCTGCGCGCCGACGAACAGGTAACCGGGGCGGAGCGTATTTACCTCGCACAGCTGGCGAATCTGCTCGGGCTCGACACCGAAACGGTGGCCAGACTCGAGACCGACACCGGCCAGCGCATCGATGCCCTTGGCGATCAGGGCCAGCCCGGCGGCTGAACGCCACGACGCGTCCGTGGCGTAGGGCGGCTCGTGCCGGGGCCGTCACTCTTTGACCGGAGCCGAAACGAATGACACAGCAGCAGTGGTACATGGCCATCGGCGGCCACCAGGTCGGACCCGTATCGCAGGACGACGTGGTGACGAACCTGCGGAACGGGACGATCGACGGCAACACTCTGGTGTTCACGGCGGGCATGTCGAACTGGACGCCGCTCAAGGACGTTCCGCAGCTCGCCGCCTACCTGAGTGGAGGCTCGCGCGCGCCGGGCGCGGCCCCGCCGCCGCCGGCGATGCCAGGCCGACGCGCGCACGAGATCGACTTCAGGATCGTCGGCAACGAGATGCAGTTCGTCGAGGTGGAACTGGATCCGGGCGAGAGCGCCGTGGCGGAAGCGGGCTCGATGATGTACATGACGTCCGGGATTTCCCTCGAGACGGTGTTCGGCGATGGCAGCCAGCCGCGCGGCGGCGGCGTGATGAACGCGCTGCTTGGCGCCGGCAAGCGGCTGATTACGGGCGAGAGCCTGTTCATGACGATCTTCACGAACAACGGCGGCACCAAGCAGCAGGTCTCGTTTGCCGCCCCCTATCCCGGGAAGATCCTGGCAATGGATCTCAAGCAGCTGGGCGGGCAGTTGATCTGCCAGAAGGACGCATTCCTCTGCGCGGCGAAGGGCATATCGATTGGTATCGCCTTCCAGCGGAAACTGGGCGTGGGCCTCTTCGGCGGTGAAGGGTTCATCATGGAGAAGCTGGAAGGCGACGGCCTCTGTTTCGTGCATGCCGGCGGGACGGTGCATCCGGTCGACCTGCAGGCCGGCCAGACGTTGCGCGTCGACACCGGCTGCCTCGTGGCGCTGCAGCCTTCCGTCAGCTACGACATCCAGTTCGTCGGCAAGGTCAAGACCGCGCTGTTCGGGGGCGAGGGTCTGTTCTTCGCGACGCTCACCGGCCCCGGCCGCGTGTGGCTCCAGTCGCTGCCATTCAGCCGCATGGCCGATCGGATCTACAAGGCCGCGCCGTCGGCTCGCGGGGGCCGTTCCGAGGAGGGCTCGATTCTGGGTGGACTCGGTGACCTGCTCGATGGAGACAACTGACGGTGTGAGCGGTCGTCAAGCTCGCACTTGGGGCTGAGAGTGCAACGTAAGTCTGACTTCTGACGTCGAACATCTGATTTCCCCCCTATGGCTGATCAGTCCTACGCCACTCACGCGCACCGCCCCATCGCCTGGAACATCGTCTGGTTGATTTGTTTCGTCAGCGTGGTTGCGGCGATCTGGACCGCGATGCGCGATCGCACGCTCGTTGCCCACGTTGTCCTGCTCATGGCGATAGGCCTGCTCGGGACAATCAGCCTGCTGAGGGTATTCGTCCTGCGCGTGCAGGACCGTGTCATCCGGCTCGAGATGCGGGTTCGGTTGACACGCCTCGGGCTCGAACGTGAGTTGGATCAGCTGGAGCACCGGCAGTTGATCGCATTGCGATTCGCCTCGGACTCGGAAATCGCGGCGCTTGCCCGCCGGGCCATCGGCGAGAAGCTGCCGCCGGATCAGATCAAGCGCGCGATTCAGCAGTGGCAAGGCGACTACTTCCGCACGTGAAACTCCCAAACTCCAACACGTACGAGGTTGGGAGTTGACAAGAATCCCCGCCCTCAGATGACCCGAGACGAACGCCGAGAGTTCACCAAGATCCTGCAGGCGCACGCGCACACGATTGCTGTCTGCGAGGCGTGCGCCGCGACGACGCGGGACCTGGCGGCGGAAGTCGGCCGCGGCAGTGTTCCGAGTCGTGAGGATCTGGTCCGCACTGTCGCTCAGGCTGAGCAGGTTCTGCGCGACCTGTCTGGTGTCCGCGAAGAAGTCGAGCGGCTGATTGCGGCGTTCCGATAATCACGGCGGCATTCGAGGATGCCCGCACGCCGCACCCCGATTCGTTAGAATTTCCAGATGCGTACGCCCGTCACGCTGGTGACCGGCGCAGGCGGCGAGATCGGGCACGGCTTGATTACCCGCCTCGCGGGTTCGGGACGTTCGATTGTCACCGTCGACATCGCGCCGCTCGACTCATCGCTGCGTCCGCTGGTGGCCCGCGAGTTCACCGGTTCGATCACCGATGCCGCGCTCCTGGAGCGTGTGCTGGCGCAATTCGAAATCGACCTGGTCTTTCACCTCGCGGCACTACTCTCCACCCGCGCCGAGTTCACGCCGGTGACGGCCCACCAGGTGAACGTGGACGGTACCCTGACCCTGCTCGAATTCGCTCAGCACGAGGGCGAATCGCATGGCCGCCCGGTCATCTTCATTTACCCCTCGTCGATCGCCGCCTACGGCCTTCCCGATCGGGCCACGAAGGAGCGCGCGGGGCAGGTGTCCGAAGATCAATTCAACGCGCCGCAGACGATGTATGGGTGCAACAAGCTGTATTGTGAGCAGCTGGGTCGCTACTACGCGCGTCACTACAAGCAGCTCGCGGCGGATACCGTGCCTCGCGTCGACTTCCGGGCGGTTCGTTTCCCTGGCTTGATTTCGGCGGTCACGGTGCCGTCCGGCGGCACCTCCGACTATGCTCCAGAGATGATCCACGCGGCGGCCCGTGGAGAGTCGTATGCCTGTTTCGTCCGTCCCGACACCCGCATTCCGTTCATGGCGATGCCCGATGCGATCGACGCGCTGCTCGCCCTCGCCTCGGCGTCACGTGAAAAGCTGACCCGGACGGCCTACAACCTGTCGGCGTTCAATCCGACCGCGCAGGAGATTCGCGACGTGGTCGCTGCGGCTTTTCCGGACGCGGCCATCGGGTGGACGACCGATCGCAAACGGCAGGGGATCGTCGACTCGTGGCCCGCCGATGTCGACGATTCGGCGGCGCGGCGCGACTGGGGGTTCTCGCCGCGCTACGATTTCCCGCACGCGTTTGCCGACTATCTCATTCCGACCATTCGCGAACGCTACCGGGCGCGAATCATCAATCAATCGTGAATCGTGAATCGGTGCGAGTCGTTGACACCATTCGCCATTGCGGCGCCATTCGCCATTCCCGATCCGCTGTTTACGATTGTGAGCGTAACCACGCATGAAACTCACTCATTGGATTGGGGTAGCCGTTATCGCCGCGGCGGTGACGGTCCTGGCCGTACGGCTCCAGCAGAGACAGGACCTGATGACGCCACTGGCCGAACGCTACATCAAACTGGTGCTGGCGCTCGGCCAGCACGATCCGGACTATGTCGACGCTTATTACGGGCCGGAAGGGCTCAAGGCGGAAGCGGTGGCCTCGAAGCGATCGCTCCCGGACCTCGATGCCGATGCGCACGCACTGCGGGAGGCGCTGCGGAATGTCCGGGTGGCGGACGACGCCAACGCGATGACACGACTGCGCCGTGAGTACCTGATCCGCCAGGTCGAATCGCTCGGGGCGAGGGTTGCGATGCTGAGCGGGACGCATCTGGATTTCGACGAGGAATCGAAGGCGTTGTACGACGCGGTCGCCCCGATGCACTCGGAAGCGGAGTTCGACGCGGTGCTGTCGCAGCTCGATCGCCGTCTGCCCGGGACCGGGACGTTGCAACAGCGGTACGAGGCGTTTCGCAGCGCCTTCGTGATTCCGAGAGACCGGCTCGACGCGGTCTTCAAGGCTGCCATCGACGCGTGCCGGCAGCGCACGCTGGAGCACATCGACCTGCCGGACGGCGAGCGGTTCACGGTTGAATACGTCACCGGCAAGAGCTGGAGCGGCTACAACTGGTACCAGGGCAATTTTCGCAGCCTGATCCAGGTGAACACCGACTTGCCGATCTTCATCGATCGGGCGATCGATCTGGCCTGTCACGAGGGTTATCCCGGGCATCATGTCTACAACGTCCTGCTCGAGCAGCACCTCGTGCACGATCGCGGGTGGCAGGAGTTCACCGTCTATCCACTCTTCTCCCCGCAGTCGTTGATCGCCGAGGGGACGGCAAACTACGGTATCGACGTCGCCTTTCCGCATGCCGACCGTGTCCAGTTCGAACGGACCGTGTTGTTCCCGGCCGCCGGACTCGATCCCTCGCGGGTCGAGGAGTACTACGGCGTGCAGGCGGTGGTGGACCAGTTGTCGTACGCCGGGAACGAAGCGGCGCGCCGCTATCTGAACGGTGAGATCGACGCGGCCGCGGCGGCGGCGTGGCTGGAGAAGTACGGTCTCTACAGCCCTCCGCGGGCGGCGCAGCGGGTGAAGTTCATCGACCAGTACCGCAGCTACGTGATCAACTACAACCTCGGAAAGGACATGGTGGCGCGCCACGTGGAACTGGAGAGTGGCGATCCGACCGACGCGGTGGCGCGATGGGCGGCGTTCGCGCAGCTCCTGTCGTCGCCACGGTTGCCATCATCGCTGCGCCGAACGGCCGATGACGAGGGCAGCCACGACGGAGCGACCGGCCGATGAGGGCCATCGAGATTGCGGCGTCGGGAGGGCCCGACGTCTTGCGGCCCGTCGAACGCCCGGACCCGGTGCCCGGTGAGGGTGAGGTCCTGATCCGCGTCGCGGCCGCCGGAGTCAATCGTCCCGACGTGATGCAGCGGAAAGGCCTGTATCCGCCGCCGGATGGCGCCAGCGATCTGCCGGGCCTGGAGGTTGCCGGAGAGATTGTCGCGCTCGGGGGCGGCGTAACCGGGTGGCATCCCGGCGATCAGGTGTGCGCCCTTGTCAGCGGTGGCGGCTACGCCACGTTGTGTGTCGCGCCGGCGCCGCAGTGCCTGCCGCTTCCGCGCGGGCTGGATGTCGTTCGTGCTGCTGCCATTCCGGAGACGTTCTTTACGGTGTGGACGAACGTGTTCGAACGCGGACACCTGCAGGCGGGGGAATCGGCGCTGGTTCACGGCGGCGCCAGCGGGATCGGGACGACAGCGATCCAGATCGCCACCCAGCGGGGAGCGCGCGTGTTCGCGACAGCAGGATCGGATGAAAAGTGCCGCGCGTGCGAGCAACTCGGCGCAGTCCGCGCCATCAATTACCGGACCGACGATTTCGGTGACGCCATCCGCGACCTGACCGGCGGCCGCGGCGTCGACCTGGTGCTCGACATCGTCGGCGGCAGTTATGTCGCGCGGAATCTCGCGGTGCTCGGTGTCGACGGACGGCTCGTGCAGATCGGACTGATGGAAGGGGAGGCGATTGCGGCTGTCGACTTCCGACGCGTCCTCGGCAGACGGCTGACGATCACCGGTTCGACGCTACGTCCGCGCAGCATCGACGAGAAGGGCCGGATCGCCGCCGCGCTCCGGCGTGAAGTCTGGCCTCTCCTGGAATCGGGCGCAGTCCAGCCGATCGTCGATCGCGTATTTCCGCTCGCGCAGGCCGCCGCCGCGCACCGGTTGATGGAGAGTGGGAACTATGTAGGAAAGATCGTATTGACGAATTGACGAATTGACGAATTGACGGATTGACGAATTGATTTGGTGAATGCACTTCCGTGAGTCCCTCCACTCCGTCACTCCGTCACTCCGTCACTCCGTCACTTCGTCAATTCGTCAATTCGTCAATTCGTCAATTTCTTTAGTCCGCAACCACGACCGTCCTCGTGCTGGTGTGAGCCTTCACCACGTCCGAGGTCAGACGTTTGCTCAGGTACACTTTCGATTCGCGATTGTCGGTCGGGTGCACCTCGTACTTGACGACGTCGAACTCGAGTTGGTCGAGGGTACCGCGCATGTCGTAGAACCGGTTCTTGGTCTTGACGACCACTTCGTGGAACCCGGAGGCGTGCGCCCACGCCTCACTTTCCTCGGTGAGGGCCCGGAAGTGCCCCTGCCCGCGCCAGTCGCGGCGCGTCCCGCCAATCCAGCTGTAGAGGACTTTACGGCCGTCGAACTGGATGCAGTCCTTCAGCCGGGCGACCAGGTCGACCAGCTTGGCCTCCTTTTCGGCCAGGCGCAGCTCGTGGACGATCTTGAACGAGACCGGCGCGATCATGCCGGGATCGTCGGGTAGCGGCGCCTCGGCGACCAGGATCAGATGCTCGCGGTCGGTGAGCCGCCCCATGATCTCGCGCGCGGTCTTCTTGCGCGGAAACTCGCCGAAATATTCTTCGATGTACTGGATTTCGAGCGCACCCGTGTCGAGTGGGTACTGCTTGATCAGGTATTCCAACGTGTCTCCGTGGCCTATCGCATTCTATTACGCGGCGGCCATGTCCCAGAGGCGATGAGTACGACGAACGGGTTGCCGGTCTGCCGGGCTCCGGTCGTCAGCCGCACCGCCCGGAAGCCCGCCCCCTGCAAAAGCCCCTCGAGCTCGCCGGGCGCAAATCCCGCCCGACGGTCGCCAAACCGTGCCTGGACCCACGTCTGGTCGTGTTCCTTCAGGTCGAGGATCAGCACGCGGGCCCCGGGCCGCAATATCCTGGACGTCTCCGCGAGCGCACGTTCCGGGTCGGTCGCGTAGCGAAGCGAGTGCGAAAAGACCGCAAGGTCGATCGATTCGTCGCGGAGCGGCATCCGGGCCAGGTCACCCTTGCGCCAGGTCACGTTGGTGATCTGGCGTCGCTCGCTCAACGCCTTGGCGCGTTCGAGCACATCGTCGGATCGATCGATGCCGGTGACGTGCCGGGCCCATCGCGCGATCTCGAGCGCCAGGAAGCCTTCGCCGCAGCCGATGTCGGCCACGTCGATCGCCGGGAGGAGATGACCGAGCGCGCGCGCCCAGGCGGCCCAACTGCGTCCAGGCGCGATGAGCCGCGGGTCGGCGCCGGGGTCGAATTCCTCGCGGCGGCGGCGCAGCACCTCCTGCATCCGCACGGCGTCTGCTGCGGCGGTGCGATCATCCGCACCGGCCGCGAACTCGTTCGCCAGCACCGTCAAGAGCGGGGAAGTCGCCGCATCCGGATCGCGCAGGCGGTAGTAGACGAACCCGCCCTCGCGCTGTTCGTGGACGAGCGCCGCATCCTTCAGCAGCGCGAGATGCCGCGACACGCTCGACTGGGCGACCGCCACGATGGCGGTCAATTCGGAGACGTTGAACCGGTCGTGGCTGAGGACGCGAAGGAGCCGCAGGCGGGTGGAATCGGCGAGCACACGAAACAGGGAGGCAGCGCGCTGCATGGTCATCGGGCAGGAATCCGCCTGCCGCGTCCCTAGTCATAGCAGATATCCGCATATCGCGATATCGGTGTGAGCGGCTTTTCCGGGAGGCGGACCAAAAAAACGGGGCGTCGTGCACGCGCGCTGCCCTGAGCCGCCTGCGAAGGCGGCCGTGCGTGTCCGGCGCGCACGGATCCGTGCACGTTGTGCATGAAGTGAAGCTCGTTGATGCACCAATCCCGCATCCAACGATCGGAATAGGCCACAAATATTGCGGAGTGCGCACGAAACCGTGCATAATTTGTTCGTTCGCGGGCGCACCCGCGACAACGCAAGCATCAGGCTCGCCGCGGAGCGCGGCACCTGACCAACCCACAGCGAGCCAGAGTAGAAAGGACGCCGGCAGATGGGATCCGCAGCTCTTTCCGCAGCCATTAAGAGTATTAACGAGTGGTCGATGACCGAAGGGCGGGTGACCGGAACGCCCGCGAAGGCGACCGAGATCTTCGGCAGCCTGGTATTCACCGACAAGGTTCAACAGGAACGGCTTCCGAAGGCCGCTTATCGCGCGCTGCGGGCGACGATCACGCGCGGCGAGACGCTCGACCTGGCCACCGCCGACGCGGTCGCGACTGCGCTCAAGGACTGGGCGGTCGAGCACGGCGCTACCCATTACACGCACTGGTTCCAGCCGCTGACCGGCATCACCGCGGAAAAGCACGACTCCTTCCTGTCGCCAGCGGCGGACGGGTCGGCGATCGCGGAATTCCGCGGCAAGGAGCTGATCAAAGGCGAGCCGGATGCCTCCAGCTTCCCGTCGGGCGGCATGCGGTCCACCTTCGAAGCCCGGGGCTACACCGCGTGGGATCCGACCAGCCCGCCGTTCCTCCACGTCAACGGCAATAACGTCACGCTCGTCATCCCAACTGCGTTCGTCAGCTGGACGGGTGAGGCGCTGGACAAGAAGACGCCGTTGCTCCGCTCGATGGACGCTGTGTCGAAACAGGCCGTGCGCGTCCTCAAGCTGTTCGGCTCGACGGCTGAGCGGGTGTTCTCGACGTGTGGTCCGGAGCAGGAATACTTCCTCATCGATCGGAACTTCTATTTTTCCCGTCCGGACCTGATCAACGCCGGCCGCACGCTGTTCGGCGCGGCACCGCCGAAGGGCCAGGAGATGGAGGATCAGTACTTCGGGGCCATTCCCGAGCGCGTGTTGGCCTGCATGGCGGAGACGGAAGCCGAGCTGTTCAAGATCGGCGTGCCGGTGAAAACGCGGCACAACGAAGTTGCTCCCAGCCAGTACGAGATCGCGCCGATGTTCGAGAACGCCAACGTGGCGGCCGACCACCAGCTGATGATCATGGAGCTGCTCAAGAAGATCGCGCCGAAGTACGGGCTGGCGGCGCTGCTGCACGAGAAGCCGTTTGCCGGCGTCAACGGTTCAGGCAAGCACAATAACTGGTCTCTGTCGGACGAGTTCGGCAACAACCTGCTCGGGCCGGGCGACACCCCGCACGACAACGTCCAGTTCCTGGTGTTCTGCGCCGCGGTCATCCGCGCGGTTGACAAGTGGCAGGGGTTGCTGCGCGTCAGCATCGCGCACGCCGGCAACGATCATCGCCTCGGCGCCAACGAAGCGCCGCCAGCGATCATCTCGATCTTCCTCGGCGACATGCTCACCGACATCTTCGAGCAGATCGAAAAGAGTGGCGGCGCCAAGACGACCAAACAGGGCGGCGTCCAGGATCTCGGCGTCAGCGTGCTGCCGAAGCTCCCGCGTGATGCGGGCGATCGCAACCGCACCAGCCCGTTCGCCTTCACCGGCAACAAGTTCGAGTTCCGCGCCGTCGGGTCGACGCAGAACATTGCGTGGCCGAACATGGTGCTGAACGTGGCGATGGCGGACTCGCTCGAATACGTCGCCAACGAGCTCGAGGCGGCGACCGGCAAGGGCGAGGACCTGAACAAGGCGATCAGCAAGCTGCTGACGAAGATGATCAAGGAACACAAGCGGATCATCTTCAACGGCAACAACTACTCCGATGCCTGGCAGAAGGAAGCGGCCAAGCGCAAGCTCCTCAATCACAAGAACACGGTTGACGCGCTGCCGGAGCTGATCAAGCCCGATGTCCTCAAGCTGCTCGACCGCTTCAAGATCCTCAACGAGCGGGAGGTGCGTGCCCGCTACGAGGTGTTCCTCGAGAACTACAACAAGACGATCAACATCGAGGGACAGCTCGCCGTCCTGATGGCGAACCGCTACATCCTGCCGGCGGCGCTGGAGTACCAGAAGCAGATTGGCCAGAGCGTCGCGGCCGTGAAGGCTGGTGGTGCCACCAGCGCATCGGCCAAGAAGCTGTTGGCCACCTACACGAAGCTCGTTGACAAGTTCAAGGTGCAGACGGACGCGCTCTCCGCCGCGCTGGCGCACGCGAGCAACGGCGCCGCCGAGAAGCACGCCAAGTACATGCGCGACAAGATCGTGCCCGCCATGGCCAGGCTGCGTGAGCTCGGCGACGAGATCGAGGTCAACACGCCGCACGAGCTGTGGCCGATGCCGACCTATCGGGAGATGCTATTCGTCAAGTAAGGGCCGTTCGAAGGCCGGCGATGCGGTCGGTTCGTTCGAGCCGTTCGTCAGGTTCCGTGCAAGGAGGGGCCGGTCGGGGTCACCCTGACCGGTCCCTTTGTGCGACCGCGGGTATTCGCAGCTCCAATTCGGCGCACAATTCCATCTTTTCGTCTACAATTCGCCCGTGTCCGGGGACGGCGTCTCGCGAGCGCGGATCTACGCCGCGCTGATCGAGCACTCCAACGAGTGCGTCGGAGTGCTCGCCGCCGATGGCCGTACCGTCTTCCAGTCCGCGGGGGTCACCGGCCAGCTCGGATATTCGCCGGATGAACTGATCGGACGCTACAACTTCGAGCTCATTCACCCGGACGATCGACCAGTTGCGCTCGACCGCTTTCGCAGCATCATCGATGACCGGCCGGCCGCGGAACCGATTCGCCTCCGGTGCCGGCACAAGGATGGGAACTGGCGCCTCCTCGAGTTCACCACCGCCCGCCTCGCCGTCAGGGCCGACGCGCCCTACATCGTCCTCAACACCCGCGATGTCACTGACTTTACCGAGGCGGCGGCGGCGCTTCGCGCCAGCGAGCACCGGCTCGACTTCGCGCTCGAACTTGGCGCGATGGGGGTCACCGATTTCGATTACGCCACCGGCGCTCTGATTCTGTCGGCCAGCCTGACCCGGCTGATGGGGTACGACACGCCCCCTCCTGCGCCCGGACTCCGCTGGTTCCTCGAACATGTGCACGCCGAGGACCGGGCCTCGCTGGTGAGCCTGTTCAACGCCATCAAGACGCCGGTGGCCAACGAATACGAAGCCTTATTCCGGATCGTTCGTGATCACCAGACGCGCTGGTGGTCAGGTCGTGTCCGCGTCCTTCGTGACGACGCCGGCCAGCCGCTGCAGGCGATTGGCCTGGTGTGCGACATCACCGAGCGGCGTCACCTCGAAGAACAGGTGCGCCAGGCCCAGAAGATGGAAGCGATCGGCCGTCTGGCCGGCGGAATCGCCCACGATTTCAACAACCTGCTGACCGTCATCTCCGGTTACGCCGATACCCTGCGGCAGTCGATGGCCCCGGCGGATCCACGTTTCGACGACGTCGTGGAAATTCAGCGCGCTGCCGATCGCGCCGCCCTTCTGACGCAGCAGCTGCTCGCGGTGAGTCGCAACCAGAGTTCCCGGCCGGGCGTCGTCGATGCCAACGTCGTGGTCACAGACATCGCGACGATGATCGGGCGCCTGGTTGGAAGCGGCATTGAGCTCAAAGTGAAGCTGGCGCCGCGTCCGGCCGCCGTGCTCGCCGATCGCGGTCAACTGGAACAGGTCCTTATCAACCTGGCCGTGAACGCGCGCGACGCGATGCCTGATGGGGGCGTGCTGGAGATCAGGACCAGCCTGGTGGACGTGACGGCTGCCCATGCCAGTCGCCTGTATTCGCTGAAGCAGGGCAGGCACGTCCGCATCACCGTGTGCGATTCGGGTGTCGGCATGCCGCCAGAAGTGCAGGCGCGTGTCTTCGAACCGTTCTTTTCGACCAAGCCTCCGGGCAAGGGAACGGGGATCGGTCTGTCGACCGTCTACGGCATTGTCAAGCAATCGGGCGGCGGGATCTTCCTGACGTCCGACCCCGGTGTGGGCACGACCTTCGACGTCTACCTGCCATTTTCGACCGGCCTTCGCTCGCGCGTCGCGGCGCGTCCGAAGGGTGAGCGGCCGGCCGATACGGACGCGATCGCTGCTGACGGCGAAACCGTGCTGCTGGTCGAAGACTACGGACGTCTACGCGAGCTTGCGCGCAAGGTGTTGTGCCGGCATGGGTATCGGGTCCTCACGGCAGCCTCGGGGCGGGAAGCACTGGAGTTGGCCCGCCGGCCTGGCGAGCGGGTGGATGTACTCGTCACCGACGTGGTCATGCAAGGCATGTCTGGACCCGAACTGGCGCGCGCGTTGCGCGACATCGCACCCGAGGCCGCGATTGTCTACACGTCCGGGTTCGCCGGCGATGTCGTCAACCAGCGCGGCGTCGTTCCCGCGGAAGCCCCCTTCCTGGCCAAGCCTTTCACACCGGCATCACTGTCGAGGATCGTTCGTGACGCGCTGACGACCCGCGTGCACCGCGACTAGTGTTGCAGTCGGGGGCGGGTGCTCCGTGACGCGGACACAACGCAGTGAAAGTCCGTATCGCCAACGGAAAAACCGTATCAGAATGCCTTCCTTGGTCGGGCGCCGGCCTGGCGCCGCGAAACCGTCTGCTGTCACAACCTCGCGAGGCTCTTCCCAACCAGTCGCTCGACTCCAATCGAATGATTGAAGGCGAATGACGTGCGGTAAAGCTGGTACCCATTCTGCACAGTAAGCCCAGCGACCTTGGTGCCGATGCGTCTGGCGTAGAGATAGGGGTGTGAATCTACGGCCAGCCGTTCGCAAGGATCCAAAATTTCGGGCCCGGACATTCTTCGAGTTCGCCAGTCACGCGGTCGTGACTCCGTTCGAGTGCATTCGGTTATCGGGTCATTTGCTTCGGCTGTCTGACCGGCCCGCGCCGACTCGTCTGGCGTCTTCAGCGGGCCGATACACCCAAGGATCGACGGGCGGCGAGAAGATGCGTCGATTTAGCGGCGAGCGGGTGAGCCGCCGATCATCCGCCGGCGAAGTAGTTGAGCGGCATGGCCGTCGGTGAGCGAACGGCTTTGACGGGCCAGGTAAGGGCTTACGGTTTACGCAGCATTTCTGAACCCCGCGCGGTCGTGCCGGGGCCGGCGTGCTGAACCGATCGTGCGATGAACTCCGGATTCCGTCACTCGCGGGGTCCGAACTTCTGGACAGTGTAATCAAGCGGCTCGGCACGCCTTCTTCATACACGATGGGGGGCGGTCCGACGCCGCGACTTTCAAGTCGACAACACGCATGGGCATTCTCGAGAAACTCAGACCTCAACCCCGCTGGAAGCACGCGGACCCCGCTGTCCGAGCGGCGGCCGTGTTCGAACTCGGCCCGGACGACCACGAGGCGCTGCGGGCGCTGGCGAGGGAGGATGCTGAAGCCCGCGTACGTCGTGCGGCCGTCACCAGACTGAACGAAGTCTCGGTGCTAGGTGACATCGCGCGCACCGATCCGGATGAAGACGTGCGCGCGGAAGCGGTTCGCAGTCTTGCCGGCATCGCCGCGGAGACGGCAACCGTGACGGACGCGGTCGAAGTGGGGCGATTGCTGGCAGCCATCGGACGCACGCGTGAGGTCGTGCTGGCGATTCGCGAGAACGCATCGACCGACATCCGGCTGTCGCTGGTCGAGCTGCTGGATGACGCTCGGTCGCTGGGATCGGTGAGCCGGCATGCTCCCGACAGCGGCACCCGATTGCGTGCCCTCGCCCGGATCAGCGATCCGGACGAGTTGCTCAACGTCGCACTCAAGGCCGATCACACCGACGCCGCCGTCGGTGCGCTCGAACGGATCGACAACCCCGAGGCGTTGAGCTCGATCGCCCAGCGTGGGCGCAACAAGGTGGCGTCACGTCGCGCGCGCACGAAACTGCGGCGCCTCGAGGAGCAGGCTCAACCGGCGCCTGAAGAGCAGGTGCGCATGAGCAGTGACGATCGTCAGCGCGCACTCATGTTGATTCATGAGGCGGAAGCGCTCGTTGCCGTCCAGAATCCGGACGACGCCACGTCGTCTCTCGCCGCGGTCCGGCTCGCGTGGGCTGAACTGCAAGCCGATGTGGTCGTCGACGAGGCGCTCACGCACCAGTTCGACGCGGCGACCGATGCGGTGAAGGAAGCGGTCGCCGAGCGGCAGCAGGAACGGGCGGCCGAAGAAGAGCGGGCGCGCATCCTCGCTCGGGAGCAATCGGATCGGCTGCACATTGTCCAGCAGATCGAAACGCTGAGTGGGCCCGACGCGCAGGACCGGATCGCCGAGCTCAAAGTGCAATGGGACGCGTTGCCGCCAATGCCCTCGGAATACGCCGCGTCGCTGACGCGCCGGTTCCAGGACGCCTCGCGCGCATTCGAAGATCGCGAACGCCGGCGCACCCTGGCCGAGGCCGCCGGCGGCCGGCTGGAGACACTGGCCACCGAGCTGGAGCAGTTGCTCGCCGCTGACCAGCCGCTCGAGGAAGTGATTGCGCGCTGGCGCGGGTTGCGGCGCGATGCCGACGTCCTCCGCGAGCATTCGTCGGCAAACCTGCTTGCCGCCGAGCGGCTGGAGCGCGCTGTCGCGACTCTCGAAGAGAAGGAACACGAGTACCAGGAGGTTCGCGCCAGACAGGAGCAGGACAACCTCCGCCGGCTGCAGCAGGTCTGTCGGCAGGCCGAGGCGCTGGCGGCGAGCGAGATGGTGACGCTCAAGGCCGGCGATCGCGCCTTGCGGGAAATCAAGGCGGCGCTCGACGAGCGATCGCCGCTCCCGTCGAAGAAGGATCGTCAGGAGATCCAGGCTCGCCTTGAAGAGGTGCGCGCAAAGCTTGGACCGCGTGTCCAGGAGATGCGGGACGCCGACGAGTGGCAGCGCTGGGCCAATCTCCAGGTGCAGGAAGAGTTGTGCCGCGAAATGGAGGCGCTCAAGGCAGAGGAAAACCTCGAGGTCGCCGGCCGGCGCATGCGCGAACTGCAGTCACGCTGGAAGCAGGTGGCGTTGGCCCCGCGCGCGCAGGGCGAGGCGATGTGGCGACGCTTCAAGACCGCGCAGGACGAGGTGTTCAGCCGCACGGCCGCGTTCTTCGCGGCGCAGAACGAAGAGCGGCAGCAGAACCTGGCGCGCAAGCTGGCGCTGTGCGACCAGGCAGAAGCGCTGGCGGATTCGTCGGACTGGGTCAAGACGGCGACCGCCATCCAGGCACTGCAGAGCGAATGGAAGACGATCGGCCCCGTCACGCGCGGAAGCGAGAAGGCCTTGTGGGAGCGGTTCCGCAGCGCCTGCGATCGGTTCTTCACCCGACGCCAGGAGGATCTGAAGCGCCGTAAGGACGAGTGGGCGGGTAACCTTGCCCGCAAGGAGGCGCTCTGCGAACAGGCCGAGGCGCTGGCCGACTCGACTGACTGGGACAATGCCGCCCTGCAGGTCAAGCGGCTCCAATCAGAGTGGAAGACGATCGGTCCGGTGCGCAAGTCGAAGTCCGAGGCCGTGTGGCAGCGGTTCCGCGCCGCCTGCGACCGCTTCTTCGATCGCTACAAGCATCGCGATCAACTGGAATTGCAGGAAAAGGCGGGTGCCCGCGAAGCCGTCATCCGTGAGCTGGAAGGCATCGTGAACCAGTCCACGGACGGCACGACGCCGGACAACCTGTATCAGACCGTGCACGACGCGCGAACCCGGTGGTCGCAAGCGCCGGAGCTGCCCCGCACCGTGCAGCAGGAACTGGCGGCGCGCTACCACCAGGCCGTCGGTCGCATCGTCGCCACCTGGCCACAGTCATTTTCCGGCACCGATCTCGATCCCGAGGCAACCCGGAAGCGGATGGAGAAGCTGGTGGCACGAGTCGAAGAACTGTTGCCAGCGGCCGCATCGCCTCGAGCCCAGCTCTCGCCGGCGGAATTGCTGGCCCAGCAGTGGCGTGATCGCCTGGCGGCCAACACGATGTCGCGCGGCCGGGCCGCGGAGCTCGAGGAGTCGCGGTGGCGGGCGGCCGAGCAGGAGGTCCGCAACGCGCAGGCCCAGTGGATGCGGCTCGGACCCGTCCCCGCCGACGTAGCCGGCCCGCTCAACGAGCGATTTCAGCGCGCGGTGCGCCGGTTCTACGATCAGAAGAAACGCGCATCCTGATACGCCGCTGCCTATTGACTTGACGCGCGGTGGGAACGACCGCATGCTTCCTGCCGATGCGCCATGCGTGGCCGCTGGCCGTGCTGATGGTCCTTGCCTTCACCGGCTCCGCCCGCGCGGCGGATGGGTGCCTGTTCATCGAATCGGGCCACACCTGGACACTCGACGCTGACTGCACCGTCGACGGGTCCCTTGTCATTCCCGACGGCGTCACGCTCGATGGGGCGCAGCACACCATCACCGCCGTCGACCCACAGAACGGCACGTTCCGCGGCGGCATCGTAGTCGCCGGCGGCGCCACGGCCACTGTGACGAACACGATCATCAGCGCACTCATGCTGGCGAACATCTGTCAGAACGGGAACGACCGTCTCCGCGCGATCTATTTCAACGGCGCGTCCGGTGCCATCCGCGGCAACACGATCGTGAACGTGAACAAGGGCGCTGTCGTCGTGCCAGGAGGGGAACGGCATCGAGGTTCGGAACATCGACCTGACGGGCCCGGTGACGGCGGTGGAGATCTCCGGAAATATTGTCGAGGGTTTTCAGAAGACCGGGATCGTCGTCAGCGGCAACGTCGACGCGGCAATCCGCGACAACACCGTCGGTCCGTCGTCGGCGCAGCGGTTGATGGTGGCGAACGGGATCCAGGTCGGGGCGGGCGTGCGCGCCAGGATCGAGGGCAACACGGTCGCCGGCAATTCCTGGGGCGCTGGTGACGTCGCCGCAACTGCCATCCTGCTGGTCGATACCGCCGCCGGCACGCTCGTGCGCGCAAACGTGATCACCGGTAACTCGGACGTCGGCATCTACGTCATGGCCGACGGCGTTCGGATTGAAAGGAACCGGTTGACCGATACCGGCCCTGACGCGGCTTTCGATGTCGGTATCGGGAACTACGGCGAAGGCAACGTGTTCGACGGCAACGTGATCCGCGGCTTTGCCCAACCGTACCAGAACGTGATCGAATCGGAGAGAGGTAACACCACCGTCGCAGAGCGGTGAATCGAACCCGCACGAGCTACCGGCCACCAGCTACCAGCTACCAGCAGCTCCCGGCCACCGGCTAGCTCTCCAGATACGTATACCCGTGCAGCCCGTCTTCGTAGAAGCGCAGTAGCTGACCGGCGCCCTCATAGTCCATGCGGCCGGCGCGAACGGCTGTCTCGACGTCGGTCCTGAGTTTTCCGAGCAGCGTCTCCGCGTCGAACTCCACGTAGTCGAGAACCTCACGCACCGTATCGCCCTTGATGAGGGCATCGAGGCGCGCGTTGCCGTGATCGTCCATGCTGACGTGAACGGCATGGGTGTCGCCGAACAGGTTGTGCAGATCGCCGAGGATTTCCTGGTACGCGCCGACGAGAAACACACCGAGGTAATACGGGTCCTTGCCGGTGCTGTGGAGCGGTAGCGTCTTCTTGACGTCTCGACGATCGACAAACCGATCGAGCTTACCGTCCGAATCACATGTGATATCGCCCAGCACGGCGTGATTGGTCGGTTTCTCGTTGAGCCGATGGATCGGCATGACCGGGAAGAGCTGTTTGATAGCCCAGCTGTCCGGGATCGACTGAAACAAGGAAAAGTTGCAGAAGTACGTGTCCGACAACGTTTCCTCGAGGTTCTGCAGGTCTTCCGGAATCTCGGTCATCGACTGCGTGATCCGATACAGCTTCGTGCAGATGGCCCAGAAGACGTTCTCGGCCATGCTGCGCTGCTCGAGTGGCAGGTAGCCGCCGTTGAACAGGCTGAGGGCCATGTCGAGCGCCTGCTGCGCGTCGTGAAACGCCTCGAGGGCATTCCGGCTGGTGACGTTGTTATACGTCTCGACCAGGTCGAGGATCGGCTGTTCCCAGTCCTGGTTCGGCGTGGACGGTACCTTCTCGTCGCCGAATCCCGACACGCCGAGCACGTTGAAGACCAGCACACTGTGGTACGCGACGACGGCGCGCCCGCTTTCGGAAACGATGGTCGGGTGCGGGATGCCGGCGTCGTCGCACACCGTCTGGATGTGATAGACGACGTCGTTGGCGTATTCCTCGAGCGTATAGTTCATGCTCGACTCGAAGTTCGTCTGCGATCCGTCGTAATCGACTCCGAGGCCGCCGCCGACATCGAGGTACTGCAGGCCGGCACCGAGCTTCGCCAGCTCGGTGTAGACGCGAGCACCTTCGTTGAGCGCCTGCTTGACGATCCGGATGTTGGTGATCTGGCTGCCGAGATGGAAGTGGAGGAGCTTCAGGCAATCCTGCATGTCGCGAGCCTTGAGCTCTTCGAGGCCGCGCATGATCTCGGTGACGGTGAGACCGAACTTCGAGCGGAACCCGCCGGACGACTGCCATCGGCCGCTGCCACGTGACGCCAGCTTCACCCGCATGCCGATCTGCGGCCGTACGCCGGCCTTTTCCGCGTACTCCAGAATCAGGCCGAGCTCGGTGTATTTTTCGACCACCGGGATGATGTTGCGCCCGATCTTCTGGGCGAGCATGGCGGTTTCGATGAACTCGGCGTCCTTGAAGCCGTTGCAGATGATCGGCGTCTCGTTGTCGGCGAGCGCCACCACCGCCAGGAGTTCCGGCTTCGACCCCGCCTCGAGGCCGAACCTGTACGGGCGGCCGAAGTTGAGCACTTCCTCGACCACCTGCCGCTGCTGGTTCACCTTGATCGGGTACACACAGCAGTAGCCGCCCTGGTACTGGTGCTGTCCGATCGCGCCCTGAAAGGCGGCGTGAATCTCGGCGAGACGCTGTTTGACGATGTCCGTGAATCGGACCAGAACCGGCAGGCTGATGCCCCGGAGCTGCAGCCGATCGATCAACTCCTTGAGATCGATCGCCTTCGAAGTGTCCTTCGTCGGATGGACCTGGAGATGACCAGCGGCGTTGACGGAGAAGTAACCGTTGCCCCAGCGACCCACCTCGTAGAGCTCGCTGGAGTCGTGCACGCTCCACGAGTTGATGGTCGACGTGCTGGCCTCGACGGGCCGTCCGTTGGTCGCAGTGCTCATTGATCGCCATGATAACGGAGTTCGGCCGGCGCGCTGCGCGAGCTGATCGCGAATCGCTAGCTGCTGGCTGCTGGCTGCTGGCTGTTGGCCGGTGGCCAGTAGCCGGTAGATGGAAGGTCGGTGGTAGGGCGTAGGTGGTGCTGGTTCGCCGCCCCGCTCGAGCCCAAAATCGATGGTGCCTGAAGTCCGAGCGTTCGTCAGTCATAATTGGGACACTCCATGTCCGACCGCGTCCCCGCCATCCGGGTCCTCCTGCTCCCCAAGGACACGAACGCTTACGGCACCATCTTCGGCGGTGTCATCCTGTCGCACATCGACCTGGCGTCGGCCATCGAAGCCCGCAGGATCGCACCCCATCACTACGTCACCAAGGCGATGCGCGAAGTCGAGTTCCATGAGCCGGTGCATCTCGGCGACATCGTCAGTTTCTATACCGAGACGGTGCACGTGGGCCGCACGTCAGTGACGGTGCGTGTGCTCGTCGAGGCGGAGCGATGGGGAGACGCGCCGGAACTGGGGATTGACTGGCCCAGGCTGGCCGGGAACGGCGCCGAAGAAGCCGGCCACGACCGCACGAACTCCGGAAGCGCGAAGTCCGGTCGCGGCGAAACGGTCAAGGTGACCGAAGCCGAGGTGGTGCTGGTCGCCATCGATGCGCAGGGGAGACCTGTCCCCGTTCGTCCAGCGCCCGCACAGGCATAACGACATCGATGAAGTGGATTAGCAGCCGCGGCCAGTCGCCACCCGTGTCATTCGTCGACGCGCTGTTCGCCGGGACAGCTCCCGACGGCGGCCTCTATGTACCCGAGCGGATCGACCCGCTTCCGGCCGCGGCCATTGCGGGCCTTCGGACAGCGAGTCTGGTCGAGATGGCGACGGCGGTCGGCGCACATCTGTTTCGCGATGAAATCTCTGAGGAGGTGTTCGGGGCGCTCGTCCGCGATGCACTCAATTTCGCCGTGCCGCTCCACCAGGTCACGGAGCGTGTCTGGGCGCTCGAGCTGTTCCATGGCCCGACGCTGGCCTTCAAGGACATCGGGGCCCGCGTGCAGGCGCGGTTGCTGCACCATTTCACCGATGGGACGCCCCTGACGATCCTGGTGGCGACGTCAGGTGACACCGGCAGCGCGGTCGCGCAGGCTTTTCACGGTGTTCCTGACACACGCGTCGTCGTCCTGTACCCGCAGGGGCACGTCAGCGACGTTCAGGAAGCGCAGATGGCGTCGCTCGGCGGCAACATCCGGGCGGTGGCGGTGCAGGGAACATTCGACGACTGCCAGCGGCTGGTCAAAACCGCGTTCGCCGACGATGACCTCCGGAAGCACGTATGGCTGACGCCAGCCAACTCGATTAACGTCGGCCGACTGCTGCCCCAGGTCTTCTATTACTTCCAGCTGTTGCAGCTGAACGCTCCTCTGGTGTCGGTGCCCAGCGGCAATTTCGGCAATTTGACCGCCGGTCTGATCGCGCAGCGCATCGGCCTGCCCGTCCGCCGATTCGTCGCCGCCACCAACCTGAATGATGCGGTTCCGAAGTACCTGACATCCGGACAATACCGGCCGCAACCATCGGTACGCACCATCGCCAACGCAATGGACGTCGGGGCGCCAAGTAACTTCGAGCGCATTCAGTGGCTCTACGCGAACGACTACGAGGCCATCCGGCGCGACATGGCCGGCGCAGTCTTCGACGACGAGACGGTGCGCCAGGCGATCGCCGACGTGTATCGTCAGCACGGGTACCTGATGGATCCACATGGGGCCATCGGGTGGCTGGCGCTGAACGAGGTGATGACGACGCTGCCCGATGACGTCCAGGGGGTGTTTCTCGCCACCGCTCATCCGGCGAAGTTTCGCGAGGTCGTCGAGCCGGTGATCGGCCGGCCCGTGGCGCTTCCGGCAGTGCTCCAGGAGGCGATCGCCCGGCCGCGCTACGCAGTGCGGATTTCTGCCGATTACCGCGCCCTCAATGAGCTCCTTCGCCAATGACACATGGAGCGGCCGACGCGCGGACGTTGTCAGGTCCGCGCGGGCGGGCCTGCCGCCTTCGCGTTCCGCTTCGGCGCGCCGCGCCGTAGCCTTTCGCAGCGGCGGGACACGGCTCGCCCCACGGCTGTTACTGATCGTTGCAGCCGCCTGTTCGGCCTGCTCGAATCACAAGCTCTCCGCGTCCGACGCGCAACGTCTGATCGAAAGCAGCGGCCGGTTCACGCGCCCCGAACGTACTTACGGTGCGATCGCGATACTGCAGCACCATCGACGCGCCTGCCGACAACGCCGCTTCCGGGCTGGGGCGGCTCAAGGCGCTGCAGGACGCGGGTGCGATCCGCCTCGAACGGCGGGCGGCGGCCCCTGGCGAATGCTCGTCGACACCCGGTCCGATGCGGGAATGGCTCCTGGTTTCCATCCCCGACGGCGGGTCGGCCTTCCATCCCCGTTTGCTCGAGAACGACTCGGGTTGGGAATTCACGCTGGCGAAACGGCGATTCGTGTCGCTCGCGGAGGTCACCTTCAACAGCGACGACAATCCGACGATTGCGCACGCGGCGTACCGCTGGGCCTGGAAGGACGAGCTGCTCGGGCAATTGCTGCAGACGTCAGAGGAGCCAGTGAACGCACAAGCAACGTTCATCAGGCCGGACGGAGACTGGCAACTGCGCGACGTCGGGTTTTGAAATCCGTTCAGTCCCCTTCGAAGTAGCATGAACGGATGCCTTCGCTGGAAACATTCCGGCCCGAGAAGGGCCGAGTCGTCGCCCGGAACGACGTTCCGTCGCGTTACAAATGGGATCTCACCGCCATCTGCCCTGATACCGACGAGTGGCAGGCCGCGTATCGCCAGCTCGACGCATCGATCGAGTCGTTCAAGCAGTTTCAGGGCACGCTGAGCCAAGGCGCAGACCGTCTGCTCGAAGCGTTCAAGGCGATGGACGCGATGGGGGCGTTGAGCTATCGCGTCTGGTATTACGCGTCGCTGAAGTACGACGAGGATCAGCGGAACAACGAGCACAACGCACGCCGGCAGCAGGTGCAGATCCTGTTCGCGCGTCAGCAGCAGGCGAGCTCGTGGTTCAACCCGGAAGTGCTGCAGATTCCGCTCGACACCATCCGCCGGTGGATGGACGAGAACGCCGAGCTTGGCGTCTACCGCTTTGCGATCGAGAGCCTCTTTCACGAGCAGGAACACGTGCTCGACGAAGACGGCGAGCGGCTGCTGTCGTTCGCCGGGCGGTTCAACAGCGTCCCCTACGACAGCTACGCCGCGCTGACCACGGCCGACATGAAGTTCCCGGCGATCACGCTTGCCACCGGCGAAGAGACGGTGCTGACGTACGGTCAGTATCGAGCGCTGCTCGAGACCAACCGCAACCAAGCCGATCGTGCCGCCGCCTATCGCGCCTTTCACGGCGCCTATGCCGGAAACCAGAATACCTACGCGTCGCTCTACAACGGTGTCCTGCAACGCGACTGGTTCCATGCGCGCGCCCGCGGCTACGCCTCGACCCTCGATGCGGCATTGCATGGCAATAACATTCCGACCTCCGTCGTCGAGAACCTGATCCAGGTCACCCGCAAGGGAGTGGAGCCGCTTCGCCGGTATCACCGGTTGCGCCGGCGGGTCCTCGGCCTGCAGGAGTACAAGCTGTTCGACGTATTCGTGCCGCTGGTCGAGCACGACGTTCGTTATCCCTACGACGACGTGGGCGACTGGATCGTCGAATCGGTGGCGCCGCTCGGTCGCGAATACCAGGGCCACGTCCGCTCTGCCTTCGAGGGGGGATGGATCGACGTCTACGAGAACGCTGGTAAGCGCAGCGGCGCCTATTCAGCGCCGGTGTACGGATCCCATCCGTACATGCTCCTGAACTACAACGAAACGCTCGACGCCGTATTCACGCTCGCGCACGAGATGGGACACTCCATCCACACGATGTTGTCCCATCAGGCGCAGCCCTTCGTGTATGCCGGTTACACGATCTTCGTCGCCGAGGTGCCTTCGACGCTGAGTGAGGCGCTGTTCCTCGATTTGATGCTGCAGCGGGCGAAGACCCGGGAAGAGCGGGCCGTGCTGCTGCAGCACGCGATCGACAGCATTACCAGTACGTTCTATACGCAAGTGATGTTTGCGGATTTCGAGCTTCAGGCGCACCGGCTCGTGGAGCAGGATCAGCCGGTGACCGCTGACGCGTTGAACGGGATTTACGCCGGACTGCTGCGCGATTACTACGGTGACGTGATCGATGACGAGGAAGTGTCGCGCGTGACCTGGTCGCGGATCCCGCACTTTTTCAGCACGCCGTACTACGTCTATCAATACGCGACGTGCTTCGCGTCCACGGCGCGGCTGATGCAGGATTTGCGCTCGTCCGATCCGACGGTGCGGAGCGGCGGCGTCGATCGCTACTTATCTCTGCTGAAAGCCGGTGGCAGTGATTACCCGATGACGCTGCTGGCGCGGGCTGGGGTGGATCTCAGCCAGCCTGGCACGGTGCAGGCGGTGGCCACCGAACTCGATACGCTCGTCGCGCGGCTCGAAACCGAGCTCGGGGGGTAACGGGGGACCGGGGAGAACGGGTCAACAAACGGGGAAACGGGGGAACGGGGACGAACGGAACGAACGTGAATCAGGGTGGATGGCGGCGAAGGGTTAGGGCGCGCTGCTGGCCGCCGCAGGCGGCCCGATCGCAGGAGAAGGCACAAGACAAGTCGGCCGCTGGATCGTTTGGCCGATTTGTCTTTGTGCCTTCTCCTGCGATCAGGACGGCCCGTTCCACAGGCCGTCAGCAGCGCTCTTCCGTGTGAAGCCCCGTTCGTCCCCGTTTCCCCGTTTGTGATCCCGTTTTCTCCGTCCTCCCGTCTGACACCCCGCCGTCTCCGCGGTCTCCGACGTCCATGATCACGTCGACTCCTCGGAACCGTGTTAGATTCCGACGCCGGAGGTCTCGTGACTCGTTCCGGTCGCCATTTCCTGCAGATTCCAGGTCCCACCAACGTCCCCGACCGCGTCCTGCGCGCGATGGATGCGCCGGTCATCGATCATCGCGGGCCCGAGTTCGCCGAGCTCGGACACGCAGTCCTCGAGGGGATGCGTGCGATCTTTCAGACCAGCTCGCACGTGGTCATCTATCCATCCTCGGGTACGGGTGCGTGCGAAGCGGCGCTTATCCAATGCGTTGTCGCCCGGCGATCGCGTCGTGATCATGGAGACCGGCTGGTTCTCGCATGTTGCCTGGCGTCAGGTCGCCGAGCGGCTCGGACTGGTGGTGGACTACGTGCCCGGCACCTGGCGTCGCGGAGCGTCTCCGGATGATCTCGAGGCGCGGCTGGCGCCGGATCGCCAGCAGGACATCAAGGCGGTGGTCGTGGTCCACAACGAGACCTCGACCGGCGCCACCAGCCGGATCGCCGACCTGCGTGCGGTGATGAACCGCCTGCGCCATCCCGCGCTGCTGATCGTCGACACGGTGTCGTCGCTTGCTTCGATCGACTTCCGCCACGATGAATGGGAAGTGGATGTCGCCGTCAGCGGCTCGCAGAAGGGTCTGATGGTGCCTCCCGGCCTGTCGTTCAACGCCGTGTCGGAAAAGGCGCTCAAAGCGTCCGCCGCCAAGCGGGTCAAATCGACCAGCACCTACTGGGACTGGCACGAGATGATCCGGATCAACGCCTCGGGATACTTTCCGTACACACCGGCCACGAACCTGCTCTACGGGCTGCGCGAGGCGCTGGCCATGCTTCAGGAAGAAGGGCTCCAGAATGTCTTTCATCGCCACGTTCGGCACGGCGAGGCGACCCGCGCCGCCGTTCGCGCCTGGGGCCTCGAGATCCTCTGCGAAGAGCCCAGCGAGTATTCGAATGTCCTCACCGCAGTGCTTGATGCCCGACGGGCACGATGCCGATCGCCTGCGGCAGCTGATACTCGATCGGTTCGACATGTCACTCGGGACCGGGCTCGGGAAACTGGCGGGGAAGGCGTTCCGAATCGGTCACCTCGGCAGCTTCAACGACCTGATGCTTGCCGGCACGCTCGGCGGTGTGGAGATGGGGCTGGCAGCGGCCGGAGTCCCGCACCGGGCCGGCGGCGTGGCGGCGGCGCTCGCACGTCTGGCCCCGGCTGACTGACATGACGCGCCTGCGGTCCACGGGCGTCGTCCTGTTCCTCCTGTGCCTGATGTACGGCATCACCTACATCGATCGGGTCAATGTCAGCACCGCGTCGGCCGTATTCGGCAAGGAGCTTCACCTTTCGAACGCGCAAGTCGGCTTCGTGTTCTCGGCGTTTGCGTATCCGTACTTGTTGTTCCAGATTCTCGGTGGATGGGTGGGGGACCGATTCGGCGCACGCATCGCGTTGACGGTGGCCGGGGTGATCTGGTCGATCGGCACGATCTTGACCGGGCTGGCCGGCAGCCTGACGTCGATGATCGCCGCGCGGCTGGTTCTGGGCTTCGGCGAGGGTGCGACCTTCCCGGTGGCAACCCGGGCGATGTCGGACTGGACGGCGCCGGAGCGTCGGGGATTTGCCCAGGGCATCACGCATTCGGCCGCGCGGCTGGGAAACGCCCTCACGCCCCCGATGGTGGCCGCGTTGATCGCACTCGTCAGCTGGCGCGGATCCTTCTTCATCCTGGGCGTCGTCAGCCTCGCGTGGACGGTGACGTGGGCGCTCTACTTTCGCGACAACCCTGCTGACCACCCGTCGATCACGCGCCCGGAACTCGAGCGTTTGCCGGCGTTCCGATCGCGTGCGCAACGCAAACGTGAGCCGGTGCCCTGGGGACCGCTGACACGCCGCATGCTGCCGGTCACCATCGTCTACTTCTGCTACGGCTGGACGCTGTGGCTGTATCTGTCGTGGATCCCGCAGTACTTTGCGCAAAGCTACAAGCTGAACCTGCGTGATTCGTCGCTGTTTGCGGCAGGCGTGTTCTTCGGCGGGGTCGTCGGCGATACGCTTGGCGGAGTGGTGACCGATCGCATCTACGAACGGACGCGCAGCCGTGACAAGGCCCGTCGCAATCTCGTCGTGCTCGGGTTTCTGTGTTCGCTGGCGTTCATGCTGCCGATTCTCTTCGTGCACGACGTGACGATGGCAGCGATCTGCCTGAGCGCGGCATTCTTCTTTTCCGAGTTCACGATCGGTCCAATGTGGGCGATCCCGATGGACATCGCGCCCAAGTACTCCGGAACGGCCAGCGGCCTGATGAACACCGGTTCGGCATTGGCGGCGATCGTCTCGCCGGTGATCGCCGGCTACATCATCGACAAGACCGGCGTCTGGGAACTGCCCTTCATCGGCAGCATCGTGTTGCTGCTCCTCGGCGCGATGCTCGCGTTCCGGATGAGGCCCGACGAGGAACTCACGATCCCCGCGCAGGGCAGGACCTACGACGAGGCCCGTGCGTGACGCGGCTGCCGGTCATACCTCTTCCCCCAGCTCGCACGCCAAGCCGGTCGATAGCTTCCAGCACTCCGAGGACCTGGCGCACGCGCTGAGAGCCGCCGTTCGCGGCGAGGTGAGGTTCGATCGCGGCAGCCGCGCCTTGTACGCGTCCGACGCATCGAATTACCGCCAGATCCCCATCGGCATTCTGGTTCCTCGCGACGCCGAGGACGTCGCTGCCGCTGTCGCAGTCTGCCGAGAGTACGACGTGCCGCTCCTGCCGCGTGGCGCCGGCACCAGCCTCGCCGGCCAATCCTGCAACGTCGCCGTCGTCATCGACTTCACGAAGTACATGAACCGCGTGCTGGAGCTGAACGCGGAAGAACGGTACGCGCGGGTCCAGCCTGGCGTCGTGCTGGATGCACTGCGCGATCAGGCGGAGCACCACCAGGTGACGTTCGGTCCCGATCCCTCTACGCACAGCCGCTGCACGCTGGGCGGCATGATCGGCAACAACTCGTGTGGGACGCATTCACTGCTGGCCGGCAAGACGGTGGACAACGTTCACGAGCTGACGGTCCTGCTGTACGACGGCGCCGTGATGACGGTTGGCGCGACGACCGCCGACCAGCTCGCGTCGATAACACGTGCCAGGGGCCGACGTGCAGAGGTCTATCAGGCGCTTCGTGCCCTCGGCGATCGTCATGCGTCGGCCATTCGATCCCAGTTCCCTGACATTCCCCGGCGCGTGTCCGGTTACAACCTCGAACAGCTGTTGCCCGAGAACGGTTTTCACGTCGCGCGGGCGCTCGTAGGAACCGAGGGCACATGCGCGCTCGTGCTCGAGGCCAGAGTGGCACTGATCGAGAGCCCTCAGCATCGGTCGCTTGTCGGCCTCGGCTATGCCGATACGTTCGCCGCGGCCGATCACGTCATGGAGATTCTCCCGTTCACGCCGATCGGACTCGAAGGATTCGAAGGCGCGATGATTGACGGCCTGAAGCGAAGGGGAGCCCCGAACCTCGAACTGATGCCAGAAGGGCGCGGATTCCTGCTCGTCGAATTCGGCGCCGCCAGCGCCGCCGAAGCGCACGCGCGGGCACAGTCTCTCATCGAGCACCTGGCGCGTATGCCCGGTGCGCCGACCGCCCGCCTGTACACCCCGACCGAAGCGAAAGCGGTCTGGAAGATCCGCGAGGCCGGGCCGCGGGCCGCATCGAATGCTCCCGGGCAACCTCCCCGCTGGGAGGGGTGGGACGACGCGGCGGTCGCGCCAGAGAAGCTCGGCGCATACTTGAGGGAACTGCGGGCGCTGCTGAACGAGTTCGAGTACGAGGCCGCGTATTACGGGCACTTCGGTCACGGCTGCATTCACATGCAGACCAGCTTCGACCTGCAGAGCGAAGCTGGCATCCGCAAGTACGCCGAGTTCATCGATCGCGCCGCCGACATCGTGGTGCGGCATGGCGGATCGATCTCGGGCGAGCATGGCGACGGGCAGGCGCGTGGGGCACTGCTGGCCAAGATGTTCAGCCCGGACCTGATGGACGGGTTTCGGCAGTTCAAGCACGCGTGGGATCCGCGCGGGCGGATGAATCCCGGAAAACTGATCGACGCGTATCTTCCCACCGAGAACCTGCGCCTCGGCGCCGACTTCAAGCCGGCCGAACCGGCTACGCACTTCGCCTTTCCCGACGACAACGGATCCTTCGCGAAGGCGTCGATGCGCTGCATCGGGCTTGGCGAGTGCCGCAAGGACCTCTACGGCACGATGTGTCCCAGTTACATGGCGACGCGCGAGGAGGAGCACAGCACGCGCGGTCGCGCCCGCCTGTTATGGGAGATGCTCCAGGGCGAGGCCATTCGAGACGGATGGCGCGACGAGCAGGTGAAGCGGTCGCTGGACCTGTGTCTCTCGTGTAAGGCGTGCAAGTCGGAGTGTCCGACCAACGTCGATATCGCCACCTACCGGGCCGAGTTCCTGTCGCACTACTACGAGTCCCATTCACGACCGCTGCATGCGCACGTGTTCGGCAAGATCGACCAATGGGCCCGCCGCGGCTCGCTCGTACCAACGCTGGCCAACCTTGGTGCGCGTCTGCCCGGCGTGCGCGGCTTGCTTGGCATCGCCCGCGAGCCGGAACTGCCGCGCCTGGCAGGCGAGAGTTTCGTGAAGTGGGCGGGACGCCGTGGAGTGGCGACGCTCTCGGACGGTCGACGCCTGGCGGCGCATCCGGGCGCCCGGACCGTCATTCTGTTCACGGACACCTTCAACAACTACTTCACCCCGGACACGTCGAGGTCAGCGCTCGCGGTGCTGCGCCACGCTGGTTGTGAGGTGGTGATCCCGGGCGGCCACGTCTGCTGCGGCCGACCGTTGTACGACTTCGGTTTTCTCGACGATGCGAAGCGGTACCTGCGCGCCCTGCTGGAGCGTCTGGCGCCCGCGATTGACGCGGGTGTCCCGCTCGTGATCCTCGAGCCGAGTTGCGCCTCGGTGTTCCGGGACGAGTTACGCAACCTTTTTCCGACTGACGCACGGGCCGAGCGTCTGCGACGGCAGACCTTTCTGCTGAGCGAGTTCCTCCAGCATCAATGCCCTGAGTACGAGCCGCCCCGGATCGACGCTCCAGTGCTGTTGCATGGACACTGTCATCACAAGGCGGTAATGAAGATGGCCGACGAGGAAGCCCTGCTGCGACGCACCGGCGCGACGCTCACGGTGCCCGACGCGGGCTGCTGCGGGATGGCCGGGCCGTTCGGATTCGAGGCGGAGAAGTACGAGGTGTCGCGGGCGATCGGAGAGCGCGTCCTGCTTCCGGCGGTGCGGCACGCAACGCAGGACACTCTGATCGTGTCGAACGGTTTCAGCTGCCGTGAGCGGATCGGGCAGGGCACCGGTCGAAAAGCGCAGCACCTGGCCGAAGTCCTGGCCCATTCAATCCGGTGAGCCGTCCGGCGAGCCGCTCGGGAACCGACCGTCTGTGAGCGGCGGGCAATGTCACGCTGCAGCCTCCGTGCGCAACTCGGTGGTCGTCAGAGGTATGGTGCTGGGTCGCGCCGCGAGCAGCAGCGCGCCCGCTCCCTCACCTGCGCGGACGTGGGGCCAGAAGCGTAAGCGAACGATCGAGCCGTGATCGCTCCCGATGTCGAATCGGGACGAGTGGAATCGGCGACATGAACGTGTTCTCCGTCAGATGGTCTCGGCGTCGGCAACCGACGGTGGCTGCACGTCAATCGACGGCAGGGGGCCCGCCAGTTCGGGCAGGTGTGTTTTCCACCAGCGCTGTGCCATGGCACCGGTCCAGTCGTCACCCGCCTCGCATGTGTCCAGTCGCGCCAGCAGTTCCTCCGCGTTCTGCGGACGCAATGCGGGGCTCTTCTCGAGACAGGCGAGTACGAGTGCGTCGAGCGCCGCCGCGATCGGCAGCTCGGTTCGCTCGGACGGCGCGACCGGACGCGTGTGGACGTGGTCAACCAGGTTCTGCATCGCCGTGGTTGACGGGAACACGAGTTGACCGGTGAGCAGGTAGTAGGCGACGCAGCCCAGGGAGTAGATGTCGGCCCGACGGTCAACGTCCCCCTGTGCGAGCACCGACTCTGGTGCCATGTAGGCGGGGGTGCCGGTGGTCGCGTGATTGGAGGTCAACAGGGTGTCCATCGGGTCGCCGCGACGAAGTTTCACCAGCCCGAAGTCGAGGACCTTGACGAAGTCGTAGTCGAGAGCCATGCGGCACACGTAGATGTTGGCCGGCTTGATATCGCGGTGGACCAGCCCGCGCGCATGCGCTTCCGCCAGTGAGTGACAGACCTGGCGCAGCAGGTGGACGGCGCGGTTCGCTGGGAGCGGACCAAACTCGCGCACGATCGATTCCAGGTTCCGGCCGGTCAGCAGCTCCATCACGTAATAAAAACTGCCGTCTTCCGTCACCCCGAAATCGAACAGGCGAATGCTATGCGGCGAGTTCAGGCTCGCCGTGGCCTGAGCTTCGCGTTCGAACCGCCGGCGCGCGACCGTGGCGTCGGCCCCGGCGAGAGCACCGAGCATTTCCGGTCGAATCAATTTGATCGCAGCGTGACGGACGAGCCAGCGGTGTCGCGCTCGCCACACCTCGCCCATGCCGCCACGGCCGAGGAGTTCCACCAGTTGATAGCTGCCGAGGGCCTGGGCCTCGCGGAGCCGGCGTCCCAGGCCCTGAAAAACCTGTGACGGCACCGTCGCCACGAGCGCGCTGACGTAGTTCGGCATCGTCAGCGCCAGCGTCTCGAGGATCCCGGGAACCGCGAGGCCGCGGAGGTGTGCCGACCAGACACCCAGTGGTTCCAGCGAGGCGGCGAGCAGGGAGGCCGCGAGCATCTTGCGCGGTGTGGTCGGCATGATCGCCGCTGAGGCGAGGATCACGAACGTCGTCCACGACAGATGACCCATCGATTCGCGCGTCGGCTCACGCGCCCATGTATTGATCAACGCGATGCCGGCCGCGTTGAGCAACATACACAACAAGCCGGCCGCCGGGGGCGTATCGGTACGGTAGTGGACGTAGAGCCACAGGATGAGCGACGTGGCGACCGCCGTGGCTTCGATGATCAGTGTCGTGGGCGTGACGCTGGCACCGACCGTGCGAGGAAGGATCACCGCATCCATCAACAGTCCGAACGCCCACACACTCCCCGCGACGGCAGTGAACACCTCCAGGCGCCGGCGCTGCTCGGCGACCAGCTCCTCGGGCAGACTGAGAGTAGCGCCGCCGCCAGTCGGGAGCGGCGTCGGCAGACGCGGGGCCATCACCTTCATGTGCTGACCTCGGGACCAGGTGTCTCGGTGCGCCGCTTCAACGCGGACAGGTTGAGCAGGATCGACGCGTTCGACTGCAGCAGCTCGGCGACGACGGTGTCGTGCGGTCGACGCGCGCTGCGGAGGCGTGTGGGTTGATCGAGGAAAGGCGAGAGCCGTTCATGGATCGACGGTGGAAGAATCAGCTCGAGATACTCGAGCGACGTACCGCGGAGCCGCTCGTCGTCGGTGTGCAGTCCACGAAACGCGATGCGCAAGGGTTCACGGGGAAGCGTGAGCGACAGAATCGTGAACACGTGTGCCAGGCTCTGTGTTGCTCGATCGGTGAGCCCTTCGACAAACGGCTCGATATCCTCGGGCTCCACGCGGTCAAGCAGAGGACGGCTCCGCCACACGTGCTGACTCACTGTCGCTTCGCGCAGCACGACGTCTAACGTTCGCTTTGCATCGATGTGCAGTCCGGGAGTTCCGCTGATGATGGCCGCCAGCGCCCGTCCGCACTGGAAGCGAACCTCGAAGCGCGGATCATCCAGGCCGAGCATCAGGCCGTCGACCGCGCGTTGTGTCGGGCAGGCTGAAAACACGCGGGCGACCCGGCGGCGGATCGCGAACGGCTGCTCCTGATCCAGTAACGCGTCGGTCAGCTGGCCAATGCGGAGCGCGGCGACGTTGCGCAAGGCCCGAACGGCCTCGTCCGCAACGGCATCCCAGCCCAGTAGGGAAATGACAGTTGCCACCAGGGGTGCTCCGATTCCATCGACGGCGCGGAGCACACTGACGACGCGGGTGCGATCGCGGGACCGTAATTCGAGGATCGTCAGCAGCTCTGTGTCCGGACGGGCCGTAATTGGAGGATCTGGCAGTGCCCCTGACGTCGCGATGCGCGGCTGCCGGACGCGCAACGCGATGGTCCTGGTCAACGTGTCGTGCACCTGGGTCAAGTCGAGTTCCACGGCACGATTGCGGAGACTGGCTTCGAGCGACTGCACGTAGCCGCGACGCAGCCGCGACGATACGATCAGCGCCAGCGCTGAACAGACGATTGCCGCGCCAAGCACGGCACTGAGCTGGCCCGCAAACGCGAGCCATTGCACCAGCCGGATCAGGCTCGCGCCGGCCGCATCGCCAAGCTTGTCGAAACCGACGTCGATGACTGACTTCGCCGCGCGCTTGTCGGCTGACGCGACCGGCGTGTAGAAGACCTCATAGCCGGAGCGAAAGATCGAGCCGCGCAGGATTGCCTGCCCACTTCGCGCGGCCATGGCACTGGGCAGGCCGGGGACGAGCAACGCGCCGATGCTTCCCAGCATCACCGCCGCGGACGGCGAGGCGGTGGCGACCGTCAGGCCGAATCGTTCGAGAACCATCCGGTTCGAGGACGTCTGAATGATGAACGTCATCACGTTGATGGCCACGTAGTACATGGCGAAGAAGCGCAGCAGGTCCTCGCCCCGCCCGAACCGCGCGACCGCGTGCGCCTTGAAGGCGTAATCCACCAGCACGGCCCCCATCGTGCCAAGCAGTACCAGGGCCGCGAGGTCCCGCAGGTACGGCGTGGACGCGAGCAGCCGCAGTCCCGAACGCGGCGGGGCGGGTGCCAGTTCCGGCGAGAGCTCCCGCGCTCCGGTTCCGGCAGTCGCGCCCGAAAGCCGATGGACTTGCGCCGCGGAGACGAGACTCAATGCGCCGAGCACCAGCAGCATGGCTGGTACTCCGAAGATGGTCGCGATCCGTTCCGCGAGGAGTCCGCCGGCGACCCCACCAGCGGTTCCCGCCGCGGCGATCTGACCAAACCGTCGTTTTGCCGTGCGTGGATCAAACTGCTCGGTCACGATCAACCAGAATCCCGACGCGAGGATTGGCGTGAAGCCGGACACGTGCAAGTAGACGAGTCGTGCCGCCAGCGTGGGGGCGAACCGCACCATCACCCATTCGCCAGCGAACGCGGCGGCGCTTATGCCAAGCGCTGCGGCAACAGCATTGGCCGGCGCCAACTGCCTGAACGCCCTGCCGCTGATCATGACGATCAGGATCGAGAAGCCGGCCGTCGCAAGAATGATCTCGGGAAGGGAGCCAACACCGAGCGACGCAAAGTAGAGCGCGTCACGAGTTGTCGTGCCGGCAACAAATTGCGCGGTGAGAACGCCGGCACACAGCATCGCTGCGACCGTTGGCGATCGAGGCTTCCTCAAAAGGTGTGGTTCACCCACAGGATCGCGCGGCGCTAATTACGAGCAGCTCCAAGTTCCGGCGGGGACTCAGAGGCGCGGCGCTGCCGGTGCTGCCGCTCCCGGCTGGCTTTTTGTGACGGACGTTTTGGCCGGCCCGTGATCCTGTTTCCTCTGTTCGTCGTCCTTGTGCTTCTTCAGCTGTTGTTGCTTCTGTTTGGCCTTGTCCTTCTTGCCGCCTTTGTCGCCCATGTCTGCTCCTTGTATTTTGTTTTTGGTGAGTTGCGCGCCGCCGCAGGTGGCCGGCCGGACGAAATCAATGCGATGTGGACCGTGCTTGCGCCATCAGGTCACGCGCACCGCGGCCGAGCAGAGGCGCGTGGTCAACATCGGCGTCACCGCATGCTTGGCGGTCCACTGAGCGCTCCAGCTCTGAGAGAGCAGATCGGTGACACGGCGACGGCGTTCAGCCAGAGCGCGCCACAGTGGAGACCGGGGCCGTCGTGGCGCCACATCTCCCACCGACGTATAGCCCTCGCCTTGATGAGTTGACACATACGTCAGTGTCGATCGCGATTGGACGAAGTTAGTTCCACCGCGGAAAGGCTGCTGTACTCCATTGCACAGCCGGGATGTTTTCAGCGATTGACGGCACGCATCACAACATGTAGCATTACATCCGGATTCACGGATACATGGTCGCCATCCTCGAGCACATGACCGCGCTGGCAGACCCGCTCCGGTGCCGGATGTTGCTGCTGCTGGAGAAGCACGAGCTGACCGTCTCCGAGTTGTGCGTCGTGCTCCAGATGCCCCAGTCCAGCGTCAGCCGCCACCTGAAGACGCTCGCCGACGACCACTGGGTGACGTCACGAAGGGATGGCACCAGCCGGTTCTACAGCATGCCGCTCGAGGAGCTCGATTCCGGCGCGAAGCGGCTGTGGCCGCTGATTCGTGAACAGGTCGCCGGGACCAGCGGAGCCGGCCAGGACGAGCGTCGGCTGCGCAGTGTGCTCGTCAGGCGTCGCGCCAAGTCTCAGGAATTCTTCGCGATGGCCGCGGGCCGGTGGGATCGGCTTCGCGAGGATCTCTTCGGCGACTCTTTTTTCCTGTGGGCCGTGCTCGGGCTGATCGATCCGTCCCTGGTGGTGGGCGATCTCGGGTGTGGGACGGGGCAGTTGACCGAGACGGTCGCGCCGTATGTGAAGCAGGTGATCGCCGTCGATAGCTCGCCGGACATGCTCGATGCGGCCCGAGGGCGCGTCGGGGCGGCCGGCAACGTTGATATCCGGCAGGGCGAGTTGGAGAATCTGCCGATCGGCGCCGGCGAGCTCGACGCGGCGATGCTATCGCTCGTGCTGCACTATTCGCCGTCCCCCGGGAAGACGCTGTCGGAAGTCGCGCGCGTCCTCCGGCCTGGAGGACGCGTCCTGGTGGTGGACATGATCCCTCACGAGCGGGAGGAATATCAGCACCAGATGGGCCATGTATGGCTCGGGTTCTCGGACAGGCAGATCTCGCGTTTCCTGACCGGCGCGGGATTCGGGCACGTGCGGGTCAGAGCGCTGCCGGCGGATCCCGATGCCAAGGGGCCAGCGTTGTTTGCCGCAGTCGCAGTGAAACAGGGATGAAGTGACCGTTAGCCACGAAGGCACGAAGACATGGAGTCGTTGATTTTCTTCTTCGTGTCTCGGTGCCTCCGTGGCATGTCGTGACGGGTGAGTGTGTCGCAATTTCAGGAGCAAAGCATGTCAACAGTTCTTAGCGAGAAGATGCACGCGTTCGAGGCGGCGAAGGCTGCCGGCCGACCCGCCTACAAAGTGGCGGATCTCAACCTGGCCGAGTGGGGCCGCAAGGAGCTTCGGCTCGCCGAGCACGAGATGCCCGGGCTGATGGCGATCCGCAAGCGGTACGAAGGGAAGAAGCCGCTCGCCGGCGCGCGGGTCATGGGCAGCCTGCACATGACGATTCAGACCGCTGCGCTGATCGAGACGCTCGATCTGCTTGGTGCCGACGTGCGCTGGGTGTCGTGCAACATCTTCTCGACGCAGGACCATGCCGCCGCGGCGGTCGTCGTCGGCCGTCCGGAGACGGGTGGCACGGTCGAGAACCCGAAGGGCATCCCCGTGTTCGCATGGAAGGGCGAGACGCTCGAGGAATACTGGTGGTGCACGGTGGAAGCGCTCGTGTGGCCTGACGGCAACGGCCCGACGCTGATCGTCGATGACGGTGGCGATGCGACGTTGTTCGTGCACAAGGCCTATGAATTCGAGAAGGCCGGCAAGGTCCCCGCGTTCGACCCGGACAAGGATCCCGAGGAGTGGGGCGTCATCCTCAATGCCATCAGCAGCGAGCTGAAGAAGGCTCCTGGACGCTGGACGAAGATCGCGACGGGTATCCGCGGCGTCTCGGAAGAGACGACCACCGGCGTGCACCGGCTCTACGAGATGCAGAAGAAAGGCACGCTGCTCTTCCCTGCGATCAACGTCAACGACTCGGTGACGAAGAGCAAGTTCGACAACATCTACGGCTGCCGCCACTCGGTCATCGACGGACTGAACCGCGCCACCGATGTCATGCTCGGGGGCAAGGTTGCGGTCGTGTTCGGGTTCGGCGAGGTCGGCAAGGGCTGCGCCGAGGCGCTGCGCGGTCAGGGCTGCCGCGTGGTCGTCACCGAAATCGATCCGATCTGCGCGCTCCAGGCGGCGATGCAGGGCTACGAAGTCAAGACCATCGACGATGTCGTCAGCATCGCGGACATCTTCGTGACGACGACCGGCAACTTCAAGATCATCACCGCCGATCACATGGCGAAGATGAAGGACAAGGCCATCGTCTCCAACATCGGCCACTTCGACAACGAGATCGACATGGCTGGCCTGGCGAAGGTGAAGGGCGTCAGGAAGATCAACATCAAGCCGCAGTACGACGAGTGGGTCTTCCCGGATGGCCACAGCGTGATGGTGCTCGCCGAGGGGCGCCTGATGAACCTCGGATGCGCCACCGGTCACCCCAGCTTCGTCATGTCAGCGTCGTTCACCAATCAGACGCTGGCACAGCTCGAACTGCACGCGAACGCCGAGTCGTACGGCAAGACAGTCACGATGCTGCCGAAGAAGCTCGACGAGGAAGTGGCACGGCTGCACCTCGCTCATCTTGGCGTGAAGCTGACGACGCTCACCCAGGAGCAGGCCGACTACATCGGCGTGCCCGTCGAGGGACCGTACAAGTCGGACCACTACAGGTACTGACGTGGAAGTAAGAAGTTAGAAGTGAAAAGTGAGAAGTAAGGGCAACGTACTTCGTACTTACTTCTCACTTTCTACTTTTCACTTTCTACTTTTCACTTTTCACTTTTCACTTTTCACTTTGGAAGGGTTCTGCCCGTCTGCGGTCGGCCGCCGTCCATCGGGAATCGGTTGTGCCGCTGCGGCGGTCAGGCTGCGCTTCGGCAGTTGTCGTCGCCCATTCGCGCAGGCAATTCCCGCAGCTCCAGCGCAGCGCGACAATCGTCCCGATTTCCGTGCTTTGCAGTGAAACCGAATTGTGGGCCCCGCACGCCTCGCAGCGGTCGGGTCGTCGCAGAAACAGTCGCTTCCAAGATGTGGTGTCCACGCAGGTGCGCCTCCAAGGCGGCTATTCTGACGGAACGGACCGCTCATGCGGCGCCGGTGCAGTGCTCGAATCGTACTCAATGATCGTAAGCGGCCTCGTCCACCTGCAACATCTCGTAGACGCGGACGCTGATCTCTCCTGACCGTGCGTTCCACACCTGGCGGGATCGCCAGCGGAAGCCGTCGCGCCTGACGACGATGGGATCGGCCGTGATGCGGCGGCGCAGCGATTCGAGCGTGGAAGGATGGACGCCGAGCTTCCTGGCCACAGCCGCATCAGCGGCTACAGCGTCCTCAAACCATTCCTCCCCGTTCGTCGTTGCCGCGACGACACGGTAGGCGATCACGCGCGGGCGGCAGCCGGTTGCCTGGTTGTCGCGGCGGTTGACCCCAGGAGGATCCGCAGCATCCGGCGGAGCGGTTCCGCCGCACCCCAGAGCAGCTGGTCGCCCACGGTGAACCCGGTGAGATACTCCGGTCCGATCGACAGCTTTCGCAGGCGCCCGATCGGCGTCTTCAGGGTACCGGTCACGGCCGTTGGCGTGAGCTCCCGCAGGCTCGCGTCCTTGTCGTTCGGCACGACCGCGGCCCACTCGTGAGCCGAGGCGAGCAGCGATTCGATTTCCTGGAGCGACACGTCGCGGGTCAGCTTCACGGTCAGCGCCTGGCTGTGGCAGCGCATGGCGCCGATGCGCACGCAGAGCCCGTCGATCGGAATCGGCCGATCACTGCGGCCAAGGATCTTGTTGCCTTCCGCCTGCGCCTTCGCTTCTTCCTGCGCCTGGCCGTTCCCCTTGTCCGTGCCGATCCATGGCAGCACGCTGCCGGCCAGCGGGAACCCGAAGTGCTGCGTCGGAAACTCGGCGGATCGCATCGTCGACGCCAGCGCGCGATCGATCTCGAGGATGTTCGAGTGGCTGTCTGCCAGAAGCGCAGCGACCGACGCGTGGGCGACACCCATCTGTGCGGCGAGCTCCCGCATGTTCTGCGCGCCCGCGCCGGATGCCGCCTGATAGGTCATCGCCGTGACCCACTCGATGAGGTTTTCGCGGAAGAGCCCGGCCAGCGCCATCAGCATCAGGCTCACAGTGCAGTTGCCGCCGATGTAATTGCGGACGCCCTGTTCGAGGGCCCGGTCGATCACCGCCTGGTTGACCGGGTCAAGGACGATCACCGAATCCGGAGCCATGCGCAGCGAGCTGGCTGCATCAATCCAGTAGCCGTCCCAGCCAGCCGCCCGCAGCCGCGGAAAGATTTCGTTCGTATACTCGCCGCCCTGGCAGGAAATCAGGACGTCCATGGCCGTGAGCTCGGTCAGCGCCTTCGCATCCTTGACCGCCGGCACCCGCTTGCCGACATCCGGGCCGGCGGCGCCAGCCTGCGACGTCGAAAAGAACACCGGGTCAATCAGATTGAAGTCCCGTTCCTCGCGCATGCGCTGCACGAGCACGGATCCGACCATTCCTCGCCAGCCGATGATGCCTACGTTCATGAACCGTCCTTTAATTTCGACCAGGTCAATTTTACCCGCGTTCGTCGTCTGACGCTCCTCCAGCGCGTCGCTTTGACGCGGGTCATCCCGGTCCTGAATCGCGCGGCGCGGCTGACGCATTCCGTAGAATGACGGAATGCTCGCACTCGTCGCTCTCTTACTGGGCGTGCTGCCGCAGGGCCGGCTGTGCCGGGCGGACGTCTGCACGCCAGCGGAGATCGAGGCGGTCTATCGTCGCGGCTGGGACGCGGCGGAGTCGGCGTCACGCGTTGGCGGTTCGCCGGAGTCGCTCGCGCCGGTGCGCGACGCGATCGCCCTGCTGGAACGGATGGCCGGCGGCACGCATGGGCCCGCGGAGATCGCCCGCTATGTGCTGGCTGCGGCCGCTGACGCGGCGCAGGACGAACGCGACGAAATGGCGCTGATTCTCGAGCACGCGGTGGCGCTGGAACAGACGCAACTGGATGCCCACCAGCCGGGCGCTCCCGGCATTACCGCGCACGAGGCTGCCGGTGATCTGTGGCTTCGCGTGTATCGCTACGAAGACGCGAAGCGCGCCTACGAACACGCCCGGGCGGTTATCGGCTCGACGCCGCGGATCGAATCCGGTCTGGCGCGGGCGGAGGCCGCGATGCGCCGTTGACGAGCTATCGATACCGCGCCGATGTCCTCGCGCAGCTCTGGACGCACGGTGTCCAGCCGACTTCTGCCACGCGTCCGGAACTCGTCCACGATTTCATCAACGACCTCTATCGATTCGAACTGCGGCGACTCCGCGACCGGCTCGTGCGCGGCGAGATTCCCAAGGTCGGCTACTACGATCGCGTGGTCGCACTCCGCGTCAAGTATCCGCTGGTGTCGCTCAAGCCGCAGGAATGGCTGGAGGGGCCTTAACTTGGTCTTTGGTCTTTGGTCCTTGGTCTTTGGTCCTTGGTCTTTGGACCGCGGACGTTGCGCCCGCCGAGACGCGCGGTCCGTGGCCCTCAGGAGTATAGTTCGGCCGGCGAGTGCTCATGGACGACACGCTCATCGTACCGACTGTCATTCGGAATCTCGATCTCTCCACGATCCGTGAACGGTTGATCCAGAAGAAAGGGTGGGCCGCTGAGTACGCGGATCGACTGATCGAGGAGTATCGCGAATACCTGGCGCTCTTTTATTTCCATCCGGGCGAAGAGCTCGTCCCACCCACCCAGGATCTGGACGACGTCTGGCACGAACACATACTCGACACTCAGCGATACGCGGAAGACTGTCGTCTGGTGTTCGGCCGGTTCATTCATCACGTCCCTGGGCTCGACCAGGGAACGGATCGTCACACCGAAGGTCTCAGCCGAACCCGCCGCCATTGGTGGCAACGGTTTGGTCGCCGTCATCGCCAGGCGCTGTCGTTCCGGCAGAATGACGCTGGCGGCTTCGATACCGTGACGCTCGGGAGCTCCTGCACGTCGTACATGCCGCCGGCACACGAGCACTCGAGCTTTTTCGACGGGTGGTTTTCTGGAGGACACAGCGGCGGCGCGGGTGGAGGCGCGGACTTTGGCGGCCATTCCTCCACAGAGGGCGGCAGCGCCGGAGAGAGCGGTGGCGGCAGTGACGGTGGCAGCGCCGGATGCAGCGGCAGCAGCAGCTGTGGGGGTAGCTCGAGCTGTGGCGGCGGCGGTGGTGGCGGCGATTGAGCGAACCGCCCGTTCTCATAGCGGGGGCTGGGCATCTGGGAGACAGGCTGGAGCTGCTGCTGCGCTCGACGCACCCCGTCGTGCGAGTCGAGCCCGTCCTGCCCGGGGCGCTCGCCGCGTTTGAACGCTCGCTCGAGCGGGCGTCGATCCCTGCTGCCGAAGCAATCTATATCGTCGACGACGAGGATGTGGCGAATATCCAGTTCGCGCTCGCTGCGCTGAAACTGCGCCCTGACATTCCGGTCACGATGGCGCTTTCGAACGAGCGACTCGCGCGCCACCTTCAGCACCTTCATCACAACCTGATCGTGGTCAGTCCCTGGGAAGCGGTCGTCCCCGACATCATCCGGGCCCTGAAGGCGCCCGCGTCGACACCCAGCGCCAGTTCGGCAGCCTTTCCGATCGCTCGGGCCCCGTATCGCACGTGGATCCTCGCTAACCGGGCGCTGCTGTCAATGGCGGCCGCATTCGTGATCCTGATCGCCGGTGCCACAGTGTTCTTTCGTGCCAGCGAACGGCTCGATTGGATTACCGCGGCCTACTTCGTCATTACGATGGGGACCACCACAGGGTTTGGCGATATCAGCCTGAGGGACTCGAGCGTGCCTGCGAAGATCGTCGGAATGCTCACGATGCTCTCCTCCATCGCGTTCGTGTCCATCTTTTTTTCGCTGCTGGTCGATCGCATCGTCGCCCGACGCACGGAGAGGCTGCTCGGACATGGTCGCCACGATCTCGCGGATCATGTAGTCGTCTGTGGGCTCGGGCGGGTGGGATATCACCTCGTTGAGAAGCTTCGCGCTGAAGCGTACCCGCTGCTGGTGGTCGAAAAGGATGCGGCCAATCGGTTCCTGCCGGCGATTCGTGCGCTCGGCGTCCCGGTCATCATCGGAGATGCCTCGGCTCCAGCAACACTGGCCGACGCGGCGGTCGACAAGGCGTCTGCGGTCGCGTCGATCGTGAACGATGATCTCGTCAATCTCGAAGTCGGGCTGAACGCTCGGGCGATCCATCCGCGTATTCGCGTCATCCTACGCATTTTCGATCGCGACACGGCTGAGGAGCTGCGCGAGCGTCTCAACATTCATTACGCAATCAGCACCTCAGCGATTGCCGCACGAGTCATGCTGGAGCGTGATCGCACGCGCCGAGGCGTGCGGCCAGAAGGTGGCGACGCAACATCGCCCGCAGACGCCGGGATCAGCGATCAAGATCATCGCAGCCCTCCGTCGCTGACATGAGTCGCGTCGACGTGCAGAACCTGGAGTTGCCGACGGCGCCCGGGTCGAAATCTGCCGGTATATAGCCGGCAGCCTCGACAGCCGATGGCCGATGGCCGGTCGCCCGGTACAATCGTCTCGATGGTCCCCACCGTTCACTCCAAGCTGCCGTCTTCGGGCGTGAGTATCTTCGCGACGATGACGCGACTGGCCAACGAGCACGGCGCGATCAACCTGTCGCAGGGATTCCCGGACTTTCACTGTGAGCCGCAGCTGCTGGCCCGCGTCGCGCGTTACATGTGGGCCGGGCACAACCAGTACGCTCCGATGCCCGGGCAGCCGGCGCTGCGCGAGGCGCTGGCGATGAAGTACGAGCGCCTCTACGGGCGTCGCTACGATCCGGTGAGCGAGATCGCGGTGACTACCGGGGCGACCGAGGGTCTGTTCTCGGCGATCACCGCCCTCGTCCACCCGGGCGACGAGGTGCTGTTGTTTCAGCCCGCCTACGATTCGTATGTGCCGGCAGTGCAGTTGAGCGGAGGAGTGCCCCGGTTCGTCACGCTGCGCGGTCCTGAGTATCGGATCGACTGGGACGAGGTGCGCCGGACCATCAGCCAGCGCACTCGCGTGATCCTCCTCAATTCACCCCACAACCCGACCGGAATGATCTGGACCGGCGATGACATCCGTCAGCTCGAGGAGGTCCTGCAGCACACCGATGCGTTCGTGATCGCCGACGAAGTCTACGAGCACATCGTCTTCGACGGTGCCAGGCACGAGAGCCTCGCCCGTCATCCGGCGCTGGCGGAACGCGGGGTCGTCATCAGCTCGTTCGGGAAGTCGTATCACACCACCGGGTGGAAAGTCGGCTACTGCCTCGGCCCCGCCGCCGTCGTGGCGGAAATCCTCAACATCCGCCAATGGATCACGTTCTCGGTGAACGGGGCGATGCAGCTGGCCTATGCCGACATTGTCACCAGTGATCCCGAGCGGGCGAGCGTGACCGCGTTCTATCAGGAACGCCGCGATCGGTTCGTGAAATTGATTGCCGCCTCGCGGTTCCGGCCACTGGCATGTCGTGGCACCTACTTCCAGTTGCTCGACTACTCGGCAATCAGCGACGAGGACGACATGGACTTCGCCCTCCGGCTGATCCGCGAGCATGGCGTCGCCGCCATTCCAGTAACGCCCTTTCTTCACGAAGGTGCTCGCGCCGGACGCGTGCTGCGCTTCTGTTTCGCAAAACGCGACGATACGCTGGCCCGGGCTGCCGAGCGGCTTCTCGAGGTGTAGCGATGACGCGACTGTTGGTTGCGGCCGCGGCACTGGTTGCGGCGCTGACTCTCACCGCCGGGGCGCAAAGTCAGCGGCCGCTGCCGGATCGTGAAGCGTTGTTCAACGCCACTCGGGAGAACCTGGCGCGCGCGCAGCGCGAGCAGGGTCGCTACTCGTACAAGGAGCGCCGCACGGAACTGCACACGAATCCGTTCGGGCGGCTGGGGACGGACGGTGTGGTGGTGTACGCAGTCGCTCCGGGGCCGGAACCTGGCGTCGTCTACCGGACGCTGCTGGAGCGGGACGGCGTCAAAGTGCCGGATGCGAAGCCCGAACGGCAGGAGAGCCGCGAGCGGCGCCAGTCGCGGTCGTCAATCGACGACGTGGTTGCGACGCTGAACTTCGTGCTCGATCGTCGCGAAGTCCGCGACGGACACGAGGTGATTGTGGTGACGTTTGCGGCCAAGCCCGACGCGCGTCCGGAGACGCGCGAAGGACGGCTGGCAAAAATCTTTACCGGCTCGATCTATGTGGACGAGGCCGCCCGCGAAATACGGCGGGTCGACGGCATGGCGACCGACTCGATTTCTTTCGGGCTCGGGATGATCGCGCGCTTGAATGAGGGCACCCGCGTGTCGCTCGTGCGTGAGCCGGTGGAAGGCGGCATCTGGCTACCGACCTCGATCCGCTTCAACGGACAAGGGCGAGCGGTTCTCTTCCGGAAGCTCGACATCGATCTGGCGATCGACTGGTACGACTACAAACTGGTGAGGCGACAGTAGGTCCAAATTCCAGACGCCGGCGCTCCCCCAACACTCCCAACCGCGTTGAGGAAATCGGCCGGGCGTCAGCGGCAGCAGCTATTCGTCATCACCGCCCTCGGCGTCTTCCTGCGCGCTGGTCGCGATGTCGTCGATGTCGAGCGGGGCATCGTCCCCGAGATCTTCCACGTCGTAGATACGACCGCCCGTGCGTTCCTTGATCGGGCCGCGAGGCTTGTGATCCTGCTGGTTGCCCTTCTTGCCCCGAAGTCGCTTGGGCGGAGCCGGGGGGCCGAAGTTGGCGCTTCGATCACGGCCGCCGGGACCCGATGGAGGCCCACCCGGTGCGCTGGGACGTGGACCGAACCCACCCGGGCGTGGACCGCCGAAGCCGCCGGCGCCTCCACCTGGACGCGGACCACCGAAGCCGCCTCCCGGGCGTGGCGGACCGCCAAAGCCCCCGGGTCGGGGACCGGGCGGGCGATCTTCCCGCGCACGGGCTTCGCTGACCGCCAGGTTGCGCCCCTGGAAGGGTTGCGCGTCGAATTTCCTGATGACGTCTTCGGCGACGGCACGATCTGCGAACTCGACGAACGCGAAGCCGCGGGGACGGCCGGTCTCGCGATCGACGGGCATGACGACATGGGAAGGTTCTGCGACTGCGGCAAAGTGGGCGCGAAGATCCGCTTCACTTGCCGAGTACGGCAGGTTCCCGATGAACAAACGGACTGCCAAGGCTCCCTCGTGAAAAGCGCTGCTCTCGCAGCGGCATCAGATTCTATCCCAGTACGGGTGAAGAGACGGGAAGGAGAGGGTACGGGCGGCGGGCCTGAAAGCCCGCCCGGCGGAGACGCTCTCGCTGGTGGGAATGGTATGACAGATCAACTCCTGGTGCGTCAGCGGCCCCGGTCCGGTGCTTTGGCGGCGAGTCTGCACCTGGTGTTCGGTCAGCCCGAGCACGCTGGTGCGTCCGACGCCGTCGTGGTCTGGCGCGTTCGTCCGAACCCGGAGGTGATTGTGCACGTCGCGGACGCCGCTGACCGATTCCGCGACAGTCTTCGGCGGCGCGTTTGGCCGCCCGGCTGTCGACGAATCCGGTCAGCAGAACCTCGCCCTCTTCAACCTTGCATTCGACGTCAGCGGCGTCGATCCATCCGTGAGCCGTCAGGCGATCGTTCACATCGTCGGCGATTCGCTGATCCGACCGTCGGTAGCCGCGCGGTCCCCGCCCGGCGTGAGGACCAGCGACGCGCCACTCGCCGGCTGCCCGGTCGGGTGCATCGGGCCGATGGAAGTTGGCGTACCCGGCTTCGAGGCCCGCACCGGTGCGGGCGACGTCGCGGTCCTGTCGATGTCCGCCGGAGAGTCCCCAGCTGACGCCGCTGTAATCGCGATCGAACGGCTCGTCGCGCTGGCTTGCGCCCGGATTGTGAGCCGATTGTCGTTCGTATCCTGGGACATCTCGCCAGCCGTATTCACGATACCCGCCGCGCCATCCATAGTCACCATCGCCGTACGGACGACCGGAGCTGTAGCTGCGTGGCTCTACGCGCCCGGGCTTGCGTCGCCCTCCCGCCTCGTCGAACTCACGCCGAGTCGCCTCTTGCCCGCCTCGCCAGCGCATGTCGTCTGCCATCCGAAACCTCCGTGGAAGAGATGTCGAGCCCTCCACCGCCGGTGATCACTCCAGCAACGTCAGGGCCACCGTCGGAGGCAGGTTCCATTACGGATAGAAGACAGGCAGCGACCGTGAGAGGCGGCTGTGCTTACGGAGAGAACCCGCGGACCGCGCACATGGGGGGCGTTTGTTTTGCACGCGAGCAGATGAGGAGAGCAACGGATGCGAACAGCTCAACTGATTCATTCTGTGGTTGCCGTCGCGCTGATGGCGACGATTGGCTGCAGCCGTGCCGAGACGAACCAGAAGACCGAGCAGGCCGCTGCCGAGGTGAAGACAGCGGCCGCACGCGCCGGTGACAAGATCGCAGACGGATGGCTGACCACTCGTATACAGGCCCAGTACTTTGCCGACGACCAGGTCAAAGGGCGGTATATCGATGTGTCCACCACCGACAAGGTAGTCACGCTGAAGGGATACGTCGAATCGCCGGCGGCGCGCGAACGCGCGTTGCAGATTGCGCGAAGCACAAACGGGGTGCGACAGGTCAATGACCAGCTGCTGATCGGTCAGTCGCCGAAGGCGTTCGAAGCCGCCCAGGCAGACACGCGTGCGCAGCAGCCGGTGGCGACGTCGGGCGAGACTCAGCCGGGTGGCGTGACCACCCCAGTCGACGACGCCCAACTGACGAACAACATCCAGGCGAAGTACTTCCTCGACCCCACAGTGAAGGGCCGGCATGTCGAGGTCGATACCCGCGGTGGCGTGGTGACGTTGAATGGCGAAGTCGCCAGCGAAGGAGAGCGTGCGCAGGCGCTGCTGCTGGCGCGCAGCACGCAGGGTGTTCAGCGAGTCGAAGACCACTTGACGGTGAACGCGGGCGCCGAGCAGCAGGCGAGCAGCGGTCCGGCCACGCAGCCGCTGACGGTTCCCGCTGACGACGCAACGGTGGCTACCGAGGTCAAGACGCAGTTCGCCGCGGATCCGCAGCTGCAAGTGATTGATGTCACCGTGCAGGAGGGTGTCGCGCAACTCCAGGGCACGGTGGCCTCCACCGCGGTCCGTCAGAAGGCTGTCGATCTCGCGCGGAATACAGAAGGCGTGACGCAAGTCGTGGATCGCCTGCGGATCAGAAAGTAACGCCCTGGCCGGTCGAGGACGTGTCGAACAGGGTCCACACGTCCTCGGCGCGAAGTGACGTGCCCGCAGCAATCAGACCGACGGCGGCTGCCGCGCGGCCGATGACCTCCGGCGCGGTGAGACCTTGCGCGCGGAGTTCCCGGATGCCGGTGTCGCGGGCGGCCTTGCTCAGCTTCTCGCCGCTGGTTCCGAAAACCAGAGGGTGATGGAGATAGCGTGGCGGCGCGGTGTCGCCGAGCATCCGGGCGAGACGCAGCTGTCGTCCCGTCGAGCTGACGAGATCGACGCCGCGGATCACCAGCGAGATCCCTTGTCGAAGGTCGTCAACGACCACCGCGAACTGATACGTCCAGTTCCCGTCACGATCGCGGAGAAGGAGATCGCCACACTGTTCGGACGGATCCTGCTCCAGCGGTCCGAGTAGCAAATCGTCGGTGTGTTCGCTTCCGGGCTCGAACACGACACGGAGGCCGGTGCCGTCAGCGTCTCTGTGACTTGTGGGGCGGCCCTTATCAGGCCCGCCAGAGTTCCGGCACCGTCCATCGTAGCGTTCACCACCGATCTCCTTGCGTGAACATCGGCAAGCATAGACATGATGTTCCGTGGCGAGTTGCTGCAGCGCACCTTGATAGACGGTTGAACGATCGCTCTGCCGATCGAGCGGGTACCGACCTTCGTCGGGGACGAAGCCAAGCCAATCGAGATCCTCCAGCAGCGCACGCTCGTATTCAGGACGGCTCCTGATCCGATCGTGATCCTCCACCCGCAGGCGGACGCGGCCACCGAGCGCTTTCGCGACCCCCCACACGTAGATGGCGTTCACCACGTGTCCGAGGTGCAGGTACCCTGTCGGGGAGGGTGCGAACCGTGTGAGTGGAGGCACGGGCCAGTCGCGCCGGTCGAGGCGCGGTCGGATCTCCAGGGACATAGCGCGATGACGATGCTAATCGAGCCGACGGATGCCGGGCTGTATTGCACGGCCGGCGGGTTTCACATCGATCCATGGAAACCGGTCGCGCGAGCGGTGATCACGCATGCGCACGGTGACCATCTGCGCCCAGGGTCGGCTGCGTATTTGTGCAGCGCCGACGCCATGCCGCTGGTGGCGCATCGGCTTGGCGGCACTGCGGACGTTACCGCGCTCTCGTATGGCGAGACCATCGTGCTGGATGGCGTACGCGTCTCTCTGCACCCGGCCGGGCACATCCTCGGATCCGCGCAGGTGCGCGTGGAATCCCGCGGCGAAGTGTGGGTGGCGTCCGGAGACTACAAACGCCAGGCTGACCCGACATGCCGTCGTTTCGAGCCGCAGCGCTGTCATACGTTCATCACCGAAGCGACCTTCGCGCTACCGATATTCCGCTGGGACGAACCGCCCATGACAATCGCAGAGATTACGGAGTGGGTGCATGAAATGCAGGACGCGAAGCGTCCGGCCGTCCTCTTTGGCTATGCATTGGGCAAGGCGCAGCGTGTATTGGCCGAGTTGTACGCGGCAGGTCTCGATCGCCCCGTCTTCGTCCACGGTGCGCTCATGCCGTTGGTGGACGTGTACCGCGGGGCAGGTGTGGCGATGCCGTCTGTACGTCGCGCGACCGAGCTCGGACGCGGTGCCGCATTCGCCGGCGAGCTGATTGTGGCGCCCGTTTCGGCCCGCGGCAGCACGTGGATGCGGCGATTCCGTGATCATTCCGCCGCGTTTGCCTCCGGCTGGATGCGAATCCGCGGCGCCCGCCGTCGTCGCGGCTACGACCGTGGCTTTGCGCTGTCGGACCATGCCGACTGGCGTGACCTGCTGCACACGATCGAAGAGACCGCCGCGGCGCGCGTGTTCGTCACCCACGGCTATACCGACACGCTCGCGCGATTTCTCCTGGAACAGGGTATCGAGGCTCACGGCTGGCGCACGCAGTACGAAGGCGAGCCGGAGTCGTCCGAGCCGGCGGCAGTGGACGCGTGAAGCAGTTCGCCGAGCTCTACACGCGCATCGACGGGACGACGTCAACCAACGCCAAGGTGACCGCGCTGGTGGAGTATCTTGCCGCCGCCCCAGCGGCCGACGCCGCGTGGGCATTGTTCTTCCTGACCGGCCGGCGTCTCAAGCGGCTCCTGCCGTCGCGTCTCCTGCATGACTGGACACTGGAGCTCTCGAGCCTCCCGGAGTGGCTCGTGCGCGAATCGTATGCGGCGACCGGCGATTTCGCTGAAGCCATCGCGCTGCTCCTCGACCGCCGGCTGCAGCCGCTGATGCCCGAGGACGTGCACCGGGACGACTCGACGTCCGTCGATCGGCTGCCGTTCGATGACGTCGAAACGGTGCCGGTAGACATGGCGATCGATGGCGTCAGTCTCGCCGACTGGATTGAGCAGCGCATCATCCCGCTGCGTGCTGCCTCGGACGCGGAACGTCGGACGCGGGTGTTCGTCTGGTGGTCGCGTCTGGATCGGTGGCAGTTGTTCGTGCTCAACAAGCTGCTGACTGGCGAGTTCCGTGTCGGCATGTCTCATACCCTCGTGGTCCGGGCGGTGGCGCAACTCGCGGGCCTGCCAACGCCGGTTGTGGAGCACCGGCTGATGGGAAATTGGGAGCCTTCGGCGGCGGCGTTCGCCGCGCTGGTTGCGCCGGAGGGCGTGGAAGACGAACCGTCCAGACCCTATCCGTTCTGCCTCGCGTCGCCGCTCGAGGCTGCGCCCTTGGAGCTTGGTGATCGCCACGAGTGGCTCGTGGAATGGAAATGGGACGGCATCCGCGCGCAGCTGATTCGTCGCCACCAGCAAACGTTCCTGTGGTCACGCGGCGAAGAATTGATAACTGGCAGGTTCCCGGAAGTGGCCGGGGCCGCCGCGGCACTTCCCGATGGAACGGTGCTGGACGGAGAACTGCTGGCGTTTGCGGACGGCCGCCCGAGGCCATTCGCCGATCTGCAGCAGCGGATTGGCCGCCAGCGCCGGGTTGACGAAGTGGCATCGGGTATCCCGGTCGTGTTCGTCGCCTACGACCTTCTGGAAGCTGCCGGCGAGGACATCCGATCGTCGTCGATGCGCGGCCGCCGCGATCGCCTCTTACAATTGCTCGACACGTTACCGGCTGCCGTCCGGGACCGCCTGCGCGTCTCCGAGGCGGTCGTCGCGGGAACGTGGGAGGATCTCGCAGCGGTCCGCCAGGGCTCTCGCGAGCGCAATGTCGAAGGGCTGATGCTCAAGCGGTGGTCCTCGCCGTATCACACGGGGCGTCGCCGTGGCGACTGGTGGAAGTGGAAGATCGAGCCGCACACGATCGATGCGGTACTGATTTACGCGCAGCCTGGCAGCGGCCGCCGGGCCAGCCTGTTCACCGACTACACGTTCGGCGTCTGGGACGGCGCCGAGCTCGTGCCAGTGGCGAAGGCGTATTCAGGGTTGACGGATGTCGAGATCGACGAACTGGACCGCTGGGTCCGCCGGCACACCACGGAGCGGTTCGGTCCGGTGAGCGCCGTAGAGCCGGCGCAGGTCTTCGAACTGGGGTTCGAACGGATTGCCCGTTCGAGCCGGCATCGTTCGGGTGTGGCCGTCAGATTTCCGCGCATGCTGCGCTGGCGGCGCGACAAGACGGCCGCCGAGGCGGATACGCTGGAGACGTTGCGCACGCTGCTCGCTGTTCAGGATGATTCCCTACCTCGACGCTGAAGACCCATTCCCACCGGTCGAAGACGCCATGCGCGAACCCAACGGCCTTCTGGCTGCCGGCGCCGACCTGTCGCCCGGGCGGTTGCTGGATGCCTATCGCCGCGGCATCTTTCCCTGGTTCGGCGACGAGGACCCGCTTCTATGGTGGAGCCCGGATCCTCGCATGGTGCTGTTCGTCGAGGAACTCCATGTCTCGCGGTCACTTCGCAAAACGATCCGGTCCGGGCGGTTCGTGGTCACCGCCGACCGCGCCTTCAGCGCCGTCATGACCGGCTGCGCGGAACCGCGCGCAGACGCCGAGGGCACCTGGATCACGACCGAAATGCGCGCCGCGTACGCGCGCCTGGCCGCGCTCGGATATGCGCACTCGATTGAGGCGTGGCGGGACGGGCAGCTGGTGGGCGGCCTGTATGGGGTCGCCATCGGCCGCATCTTCTTTGGCGAGTCGATGTTCGCCCGGGTGCCCGACGCGTCGAAAGTCGCCTTTGTTACGCTCGTGCGCCATCTCCAGCGATGGCAGTTCCGGATGATCGACTGTCAGATGCCGACCGCTCACCTGGCGTCCTTCGGTGCCCGGGAAATACCGAGACGGGATTTCCTGGTCGAGGTCAACCGCGCCGTGGTCGAGCCCCCGGTGCCGGCGCCGTGGACATTCGAGCCTCTCAGTACAATTGAATCGGCATGAGTCCCCGCCCCGGCGCAGACGAATCGACGCTCACTGAGTCCAGAAGCGACCAGCGGTTGGCCACCCCCCGGCTCTGGAGGGTTCTGCTGCACAACGACGACTACACCACGCAGGACTTCGTCGTATGGGTGCTGGAGTCGATCTTCAATAAGTCGACCGCGGAGGCGTTCGCGATTATGTTGAGCGTGCATCGATCCGGATTGGGGCTCGCGGGCGTCTATACCCATGATGTCGCCGAAACCAAGCTCAAGGCGACCCGCCAGGCGGCGGAGGAGCACGAGTTCCCGCTCCTGGTGACGATGGAGCCAGATGACAATCGTGAATCGTGAATGGCGAATCGTGAATGGCGCGTCAGCCGGTTGAGCCGGAATCAGCCATCTTCACGCGATCATCGAGCATTCAGGACTTACGATTCAGAATTCACGATTCACGATTCCAGATTCACGATTGATGAGTAACACACCTGTTCCGTTTGCACCGGAAACGCTCGAGAGCATCCAGCGCGCCTTCCGGTTCGCCACCGAGCGACGGCACGACACCGTCGGCCTCGAGCACCTGCTGCTGGCGATTACCGACGAGCCGCAATCACGCCGGATACTCGCCACGTGCGGCGTGGAACTCGACGCATTGCGGCGGCAGCTGCAGGACGTGCTGGCAAAGGCATTTACCCCTGTGCCATCGGGCGCCACCGTTGAGCCGGAGCCGACACTCGGGTTCGACCGCGTCATCCAGCAGGCGATGGTGCACGCCGCCGTCTCCAGCGCGAAGCACGTCGACAGCGGCAGCCTGCTGGTGTTCATGCTCCAGGAGGAGGAAAGCCACGCCGCCTATTTCCTTCGATCCCAGGGTCTCGATCGGCTGACCCTGCTGCGCGTCATCTCGCATGGTCCGAAGGGAGACCCCGCTACCGCGCCAGTCGGCGGGGAGCAGGCGGCTCCGCCCTCTGCCGATCCGCTCGAAGCGTTTGCCAGCAACCTCATGGCGCGGGCCGCGGCCGGAAAGATCGATCCCCTGATCGGACGTTCGCTCGAGCTCGAGCGGATGATCCAGGTCCTCTGCCGGCGGCGCAAGAACAACCCGCTGCTCGTCGGCGAGCCTGGCGTCGGCAAGACGGCGCTCGCCGAGGGGCTGGCCCTGCGCATTCACGAAGGCAAGGTGCCCGACGTGTTGCGTGACGCGAAGGTGTGGGCGCTGGATCTGGGTGCCCTGGTGGCCGGAACCCGCTATCGAGGAGATTTCGAGGAGCGGGTCAAGCAGGTGCTCGAGCGGCTCGAGAAGGAGGCCAACGCCATCCTGTTCGTGGACGAGATTCATTCGCTTGTCGGCGCGGGTGCGGCCTCGGGTGGAGCGATGGACGCGGGCAACCTGCTCAAACCGGCGCTGGCCAATGGCACGCTGCGTTGCATCGGCTCGACGACCTTCAACGACGTGAAGCAGTCGTTCGACAAGGATCGCGCGCTGTCGCGGCGATTCCAGAAGATCGAAATCCTGGAGCCGTCCGAGGCGGAGGCGCTGGAGATCCTGCGCGGGCTGCGGACTCACTATCAGGTGCATCACAACGTCATCTACTCGGACGAGGCGTTGCAGGCTGCCGTGGCGTTGTCGTCGAAGCACCTGAAGGACCTTCACCTGCCCGACAAGGCGATCGACGTGCTCGACGAGGCGGGGGCCGCCCAGAAATTGCTGCCGCCGGATCAGCGGCCGGAGACAATCGGCCCAGCCCAGATCGAAGCCGTGGTCGCGAAGATGGCGCGCGTGCCGGTGCAGACGGTGTCGAGCGACGACAAACGTGCCCTGCAGACGCTCGACACCGAGTTGAAAAGCGTGATCTTCGGCCAGGAAGGAGCCATCGGCGAGGTCGCGTCGGCCATCAAGCTGTCGCGGTCCGGCCTGCGGTCACCCGACAAGCCGATCGGGAATTTCCTGTTTGCCGGTCCAACCGGTGTCGGCAAGACCGAACTGGCCCGTCAGCTCGCGCGGATTCTGGGGATCGAGTTCATCCGCTTCGACATGTCGGAGTACATGGAGAAGCACGCGGTGTCACGGCTCATTGGTGCACCGCCCGGGTACGTCGGCTACGAGGAAGGCGGTCTGCTCATCGACGCCGTGCGCAAGGCGCCGCACGCGGTGCTGCTGCTCGACGAAATCGAGAAGGCCCATCCCGACATGTTCAGCATCCTGCTGCAGGTCATGGACCACGCGACACTGACTGACTCGCACGGTCGCAAGGCTGACTTCCGCCACGTCGTCCTGATCATGACGACGAACGCCGGCGCGCGGGACCTCTCGGACCGCCGGCTTGGCTTCGCGGAAGCGGGGAAGGGCGGATCGTCGCGCGGTGCGCTCGAGCGGACCTTCACGCCGGAATTCCGCAATCGTCTCGACGCCATCGTCAACTTCAATGCATTAGGGGCAGCCGAGATCGAGCGAGTCGTCGACAAGCAAATCGACGAAGTCCGCGGCATGGTGGCAGCGAAAGGCGTCACCATCGAGCTCGACGCGGCGGCGCGCAGCTGGCTCGCCACGAAGGGCTTCGACCGCGCATTCGGCGCCCGTCCGATGGCCCGTCTCATCGAGCGGGTCGTCAAGAAACCGCTGTCGGAAGCGCTGCTGTTCGGATCGCTGGCGAATGGAGGCGTTGTCCGTGTCACGGTGAAGGACGACGCGGTGGCGTTGGAATTGCCGATTGACCAACTTGAACATTGACCAATTGATTGGTTCATTGCGGCAATGAAATCCGTCAATGTTCAAATTGGTCAATCGTCAATCTCATGAACTTCTCCGATCTTCGCCGCGACTACGTCGGTGAGCCGCTGAGCGAAACCGAGTCCGATCGCGATCCGTACCGTCAGTTCACGCGCTGGTTCGACCAGGCGCGGCAGGGCGAAATGGATCCGACCGCGATGTCGCTGGCCACGGCGTCGACCGCGGGCCGTCCGTCCGTCCGAACGGTGCTGTTGAAGGACATGGAAGAGGGCGCTTTCGTCTTCTATACCAATTACGGCAGCCTGAAGGCGCAGGAACTGGAGGCCACGGGGGAAGCGGCGCTGCTGTTCTACTGGGCGTCACTCAACCGGCAGGTGCGTATCAGTGGACGGGTGGAGCGGGTGTCCGACGCGGAGTCGGATGCGTACTTCGCCACCCGTCCGCTCGAGAGCCGCTGGAGTGTCTATGCGTCGGACCAGAGCCGAGTCGTCCCCAGTCGTGAGGTACTCGAGTCGCGATACGAACTGGCGCGTCAGACGTACGGCGAGACCGTGCCGCGACCGGCCTGGTGGGGCGGTTACCGCGTCATTCCCTCCGAGTTCGAGTTCTGGCAGGGCCGCCCGAGCCGCTTGCACGATCGCGTGCGCTATCGGCGCGACGGCGATGCGTGGGTCCGCGAACGTCTGGCACCGTAATCGACTTTGTGTTCACACTTCCCGGTTCGCGCTTCTCGGTTCGTGTTCAGTGTTCGGTTCACGGTGCTGAGTTCGGAGTCCTGAGTTCGGAGTTCGGGTTCGCCGAGTTCGCCCCGACCTGTGATGCTCAACCCGCCTCACACACGAAGTTCCGGACACGCCCCCGCACCATGGCGAATCGGCGTCGCACCATCAAGCGTCGAGCCTCGCACCAACGAGTGTCGATCCTCGCACCCGCACGTGTCGTGCCTCGCACCAGCATGAATCGCGACTCGCACCAGCACGTGTCGCCCCTCGCACCAGCAAGCGTCGCTCTCGCACCAACGAGCGTCGCCCCTCGCACCAGCAAGCGTCGCTCTCGCACCAACGAGCGTCGCCCCTCGCACCAACGGGTGGCGATCCTCGCACCCGCGGATGTCGAGCCTCGCACCCGCAAGCGTCGCCCCTCGCACCATCGAGCATCGAGCCTCGCACCCACGAGGCACGAGCATCGGCCCTCGCACCTCGTAGTATCATCCCGTCCGTAACCGGTTTCCCGGCACAGCGCCCGGGGTGATCACATGGCTCACTCGTTTCGTCTCGTTCGATCGGCATCGGCGGTGGTCCGCCTGGACGCCGCTGCCGCGTTCCTCGAACAGTTCCCCGCAACTCAACCTGTCACGATTGTTGCCGCCACACGTGGGGCGGCCGATGATTTCGCGCGCCGGTTCGCCATCGCCCGCCGCGCCACGCTCGGCCTGGCGCGATTCAGCCTGACGCAACTCGCGGCGCGGGTGGCCACCACCGCGCTGGCGGGCCGCGGCGTTGCGCCGGCATCGCTGCTCGGGGCTGAAGCCGTCGCCGCGCGGGCCGCCTTCGACGCCATCTCGGAACGGCGCCTCACGTATTTTCGTGACGTCGCCGCGACGCCGGGGTTCCCGCGAGCGCTGGCGCGGACGGTGGCCGATCTCCGCGTCGCCAACGTGTCCGCGTCCGCGGTGGCCGGAGCCGCGCAGACGGGGCCAGACCTCTCGATTCTGCTGGAACGCGTCGAGCACGAACTCGACGCCTCGGGCGTGGCTGACCGCGCTCGTCTCTTCGCCGAAGCGGCGACCGCGGCCTCCGACGACAGCTCTCTCGCCGCTCCGCTCGTCCTGCTCGACGTCTCCGTCGATGCACCGGTCCAGGCAATGTTCGTCCGCGCCCTCATCCACGCGGCCCCGGCGGTACTGGCGACATGTCCGGCGCACGACGACGATACGTGCCGCGTGCTCGAGTCAGCCGGCGGCGTCGTGGAACAGATCGACGAAAGCGGTTCCGGCGATCTTGTCAGCCTGCGGCGGCATCTGTTCGACGAATCAGCGCCGCCGCCGCGGGAGCTGGACGGATCGCTGCGGTTCTTTTCCGCACCCGGCGAAGGGCGCGAGGCGATCGAGATCGCCCGGCGGATCCTGCAGGAGGCCGCTGCGGGTGTGCCATTCGACGAGATGGCGATTCTCGTCCGGGCGCCGCAGCACTATCACGGGTTGATCGAGCATGCGTTGGCCCGCGCCGGTATCCCAGCCTGGTTCGATCGCGGCACGCGGCGTCCACACCCGGCCGGCCGCGCGTTCCTGGCCTTGATTGCGTGCGCCGCCGAAGGGTTGAGCGCCCGTCGCTTTGCTGAGTACCTGTCGCTCGGCCAGTTACCGGCACCGGGCGAATCTGATAACCGCTGGGTCGCCGCAGCCGATGACGCGATGGCTCCGATGGCGGACGACGAGGACGCCGGTTCGGCGGCCGACACCGATGCCGCCGAGGACGAAGTCTGGGATGCCGATCCCGGTGACCAGGCTGACGATCGAATCGTCGGCACGTTGCGCGCTCCCCGTCGATGGGAACGGCTTCTGGTCGACGCCGCCGTGATCGGCGGAGATCCGCGACGATGGGCGCGTCGGCTCGACGGTCTCGCCAGCGAGTTCGCCGTCCGTCGGCAGGAGTGCGAGCGGCAGGATCCCGACTCGGGCCGCGTCGCTGCCATCGACCGCGATCTCCGGCACCTCGCGCACCTGCGCGCGTTCGCGCTGCCGCTCGTCGAGGAGCTGGCCGGCTGGACCGGCCCGGTGCTCTGGGGCGAGTGGCTGGCGCGTCTCCAGCGTCTTGCCCCCCGCGTGCTCCGAGTGCCCACGCACGTGCAGCGCATCCTCGGTGATCTCCGCCCGATGGCCACCGTCGGACCGGTATCGCTCGAGGAAGTGCGCAGCGTGCTGACCGATCGGCTTCGACTTGTCGACGCCGAGCCGCCGCGACGCCGATACGGCCGGCTGTTTGTCGGCAGTCCCGGTCAGGTGCGCGGGCGCGCGTTCACCGTCGTGTTCGTCCCCGGGCTGGCAGAACGGATGTTCCCGCAGAAGAGCACGCAGGACCCGCTGCTGCTCGACTCCGCCCGCGCGCAACTCGACGGTGCGCTGTCGACACGCGGCCGGCGCGCGCAACGCGAGCGATTGCTGCTGCACCTGGCCGCTGGAGCGGCAACGCGACGGCTGTACGTATCGTATCCACGGCTCGAGGTTGCGGAAGGGCGCGCCCGCGTGCCGTCGTTTTATGCCCTCGACGTTGTGCGCGGTGCGACCGGTGAGATTCCGGATTACGAGTGGCTTGCCGCCAGGGCCGCCGAGGCGGGTGACTCGATGCTGGCGTGGCCGGCGCCGGCCGATCCCGCGCACGCGATCGACGACCAGGAGCACGACCTCTCGGTGCTGCGCCGACTGCTCGATGCGGACAGCACTGCCGATGTGCGAGGGCGGGCCCACTACCTGCTGCGACTGAACCCGGCGCTGCGTCGATCGTTGACGGAACGTTGGGCGCGCGCCGAGCGAAAGTGGTCGCAATTCGACGGACTGACGCGGGTCACTCCGACCATTGCTGCCGCGTTGACCTCGCAGCGCCTCGGCGAACGACAGTATTCGCTCTCCGCGCTCCAGCGGTACGCGACATGCCCGTACCAGTTCCTGCTGGGGGCGATCTATCGACTCGAGCCGGCCGATGAACCGGCGCCGCTGCAACGTCTTGATCCCCTGACCCGCGGCAGCATCGTCCACGCGATGCAGGCGAGATTTTTCCGCGAGGCCAAGGCTCGCGGCATGTTGCCGATTACCGTGGCGAACCTGGCGGCCGCCCGGGTGCTGCTCGATGCGGTCGTCGAACGCGTCGCCGACAAGTACAGCGACGACCTCGTTCCTGCCGTGCCGCGAGTGTGGCTGGAGGAGATGGCGGTCATCGCTCGTGATCTGCGCGGCTGGTTGTCGCGCGTCGCCGAGGATGGCGCCGAGTGGACGCCGCGCAATTTCGAGCTGGCGTTCGGCCTTCGCATCGACGATCAGCGTGATCCGGACAGCCACCCGCTCGCGGTGGTGGTGGACGGGCGGTTCCATCTGCGCGGTTCCGTGGATCTGGTGGAAGAACACCGCGCCACGCGCGTGCTCCGTGTCACCGACCACAAGACCGGCAAAGATCGCACCCGCGATGGCTTGATCATCGGCGGCGGCGAGACGCTGCAGCCGGTCCTGTACTCCATGGTCGTTGAGCAGATGACTGGCGCGCCGGTGCACGAGGCGCGTCTGTCCTATTGCACGTCCGCCGGCGGGTACAAGGTGCGTGCAGTGCCCTTGCTCTCGCAGACCAGACGGGCGGGGATCGAAGCGTTGGAAGTCGTCGATCGCGCGATTGAGCTCGGATTCCTCGCCGCCGCACCCAAAGACGGGGCATGCGTCTGGTGTGACTTCCGTGCTGTCTGCGGTCCGTCCGAAGTGCAGCGGGTCAGTCGCAAGCCGCAGGATCGCCTGCGCGATCTTCACGAACTGCGGAGCCGACCGTGAGCGCGGCCATCTTTCTGTCGGATGCGAGCGCGCGTCACCACATCGAACACACGCTCGACCAGACGGTCGTGGTCGAAGCCGCAGCCGGAACAGGGAAGACGACCGAGCTGGTCAAACGGATGCTCCGGGTTCTGGCGACGGGCAGGACGACGATCGACCGCATGGTTGCCGTGACGTTCACGGAAAAGGCCGCGGGTGAACTGAAGCTCCGGCTCCGCCGGGAACTGGAAGCGGCGCACCAGCAGGCCGGAGGTAATGAAGAAGCCGGCCGTTTCGAACTGGCACTGAAGAACCTGGAAGATGCCCACATCGGCACGATCCACGGGTTTTGTGCGGACCTGCTGCGCGAGCGCCCGGTCGAAGCGCGCATCGATCCATTGTTCACGGTCCTGACGGAGGCGCAGGCACATCGGCTCTACGACGAGGCGTTCGCCCGATGGTTCCAGGGAGCGCTGGCTGAAATGCCCGAAGGCGTGCGGCGGTCGCTGCGCCGCTCGAGCCGTCCCATGGCTGGCTCCGACAGCGGAGACGCCGGCCCGGTCGAGCGCTTGCGGCGTGCCGGCTGGGACCTGGTCGAGTGGCGTGACTTCGATGCCTCGTGGAAGCGGCCGGTATTCGATCGCAACTCGGCGATCGGCTCGCTGGTGGGTGCTGTCGAAACATTTGCCGCGACAACTGCCCGGCCCTCGAGTAACCGCGACCCGCTGTATCTCGATACGGCGGCGGCGCGGCGCGCCACCGACGAGTTGCAGCTCGTCATGGCGGCTGGCGATCTGGATGCCGCCGAAGGCGTCCTGGTCGACCTTGGTCGCGATCGTGATTTCCGTCGCGCCCGTAAGGGAAGCGGGGTGTCGTTCGCGAAGGGGCTGGCGCGAGCCGACGTGCAGGGGGCGCACCAGGCGCTCATTCAGCACCTCGACGCCTTCAGGCTGGATGCCGACGCCGACCTCGCCGCATTGCTCCGCGACGAATTACGCGGCAGCATCGAGGAGTACGAGCGGCTCAAGGCGAGGCATGGCGCGCTCGACTTCCTCGACCTGTTGCTACGCGCGCGTGATCTGGTGCGCGGCCGCGACGAAGTGCGGCGGGCGTTTCAGGATCGGTTCCGTTGTCTGTTCGTTGACGAGTTCCAGGACACCGATCCGCTGCAGGCCGAGATCCTGCTCCTCCTCGCGTCGGCCGATGCGGACGAGCGGGACTGGACGAAGGTCCGTCCCGTACCAGGCAAGCTCTTCGTCGTTGGCGATCCGAAGCAGTCGATTTACCGCTTCAGGCGCGCGGACGTCAGCGTGTATCGGCAGGTATGCGACCAGCTCGAGACTGGCGGGGCGCTTTGCCTGAAGCTGACCACCAGCTTCCGGAGCGTGCCCGGTATTCAGCGCGTCGTGAATGCCGGGTTCGCGCCGCGGATGACCGGCGATCGGGACACGATGCAGGCCAGCTACGTACCGTTGTCGCCGTCACGCGTCGCGATCGACGGCCAGCCCTCGGTCATCGCGCTGCCGGTTCCCGAGCCGTACGGCAAGAAACACATTTCCGGCGCGGCAATCGACCAGTCGCTCCCGGATGCGGTCGGTGCGCTCGTCGAATGGCTGATCAAGGAGAGCGGCTGGAAGGTCAGCGACCGACGGGGACAACGGACGCCGATCGCGGCGCATCATGTGTGCCTCTTGTTCCGCCGCTTCGTGAGCTGGGGCACCGATATCACGCGCGGTTATGTCGATTCGCTCGAGGCGCGCGGCATCAAACACCTGCTCGTGGGTGGACGTGCCTTTCACGGGCGCGAGGAGATCGAGACCATCCGCGCCGCTCTAGCCGCGATCGAGTGGCCCGACGATCAGCTCTCAGTGTTCGCCACGCTGCGCGGGTCGCTGTTCGCGATTGGTGACGAGGAACTGCTCGAATATCACTACGCGTTCGGACGACGGTTCCACCCGTTTCATGTTCCCGACGAGCTGCCCGTCCATCTTGCCCCAATCGGCGACGCGCTGCGGCTGCTGGGTCTGCTTCATCGTCGGCGCAATCGTCGTCCCGTCGCCGACACCATCGGCGTGCTGTTCGAGGAAACGCGGGCACACGTTGGCTTTGCGCTGCGACGGGCCGGCGAGCAGGTGCTGGCGAATGCGCTGCACGTGGCGGAGCTGGCCCGGCAGTACGAAGTGTCCGGCGGCATCTCCTTCCGCGGGTTCGTCGAGGAGCTGCGTGGCGCTGCCGACGAGGGACAGGGGGCAGAGGCGCCGATTGTCGAAGACGGCAGCGACGGCGTGCGACTGATGACCGTGCACAAGGCGAAGGGGCTCGAGTTTCCGGTCGTGATTCTCGCTGACATGACCGCCAAGCTCTCGCCACTCGAGGCGTCGCGGTACCTGGATGGCACGCGCGGTCTGTGCGCGCTGCGGATAGGTGGCTGGTCACCATCCGAACTGCTGCACCAGCAGGCGATGGAGCAGGCCCGTGAACGTGAAGAAGGCGTTCGCGTTGCGTACGTGGCGGCAACGCGCGCGCGCGACCTGCTGGTGGTGCCGGCGGTTGGCGACGGACCATTCGATGACGGCTGGGTCTCGCCGCTTGACGCCGCGATCTACCCGGCGATGGACAAGCGGCGGCAGGCCGCCGCGGCACCCGCGTGTCCTGCGTTCAAACGTGACTCGGTTCTGACCCGGCCTGACGCCGGAATCGCATCGCCTCAGACGGTGAGCCCGGGTCTCCACGACTTCGAGATGCGGTCCGGCGAGCCCTACGAAGTGGTCTGGTGGGATCCACATGCGCTGAACCTTGGCGTCGAGCCGCCGTTCGGCCTCCGTCGTCAGGAACTGATCGCTCGCGACGTTGCGCCGGAGGTGATCGCAAGCGGACAGCAGGAGTACATGGCGTGGCGTCGTGCACGCGAGGCGGCCATCGAAGCTGGCGTGGTGCCGTCGCTGCGCGTCCGGACGACGACCGAGTGGGCAGCTCCGCCTGTAGGGCAGGGTTTCCGGCCCGCCGAGGACGCGAACGTAGGGCGGCCCTTCAAGGCCGCCGTGTCGGTCGTGCAGGTTCTCACGCTGGACGCGGACGACCTCAGGCCATCCGGTCCGCGCTACGGCAGCCTGGTGCACAGCGTGCTCGCGAGCGTGCCCCTCGATGCCGGCATTGATGTGATCGAGGCCGTGGTGCAGACACAGGCGCGCGTACTCGGCGCGACAGCCGAAGAGTCGCTTTCAGCACGGGACACCGTCGCTGCTGTCCTGCGTCACCCGCTGTTCGACGACGCCCGGGCGGCGGCACGATTCGGCCGGTGCCTGCGCGAAACGCCCGTCACGATCACATGTGAAGGGGAGTTGATCGAGGGCACCGTCGATCTCGCGTTCGAAGCAGGCGACGGCACCACGGTGATCGATTTCAAAACGGATCGTGTGGAGGGTGATCACCTCGCGCGCTACGAGCGGCAGGTTGGTCTGTATGCTGATGCGATTGGCCAGGTGACGAATGGGCCGGTGCGAGCGATATTGATGATGGTCTGAATTGACGCAATGACGAATTGACGAATTGACGAAGTGATTGGAGATTGCGCGCGCCTCCGTTGGGCAGATTCGTCAATTCGTCAATCCGTCATTTCGTCAATCTCTTTGATTCGCCCGTCCAGATCGGCGATCGCCTGTTCGAGCATGGCGCGGTGCGCAGCGGCGCAGGCCTGCTGGAGATCGGCGGCAGCGCGCGTTCGGGCCAGCATCAGGGTGGCCCGTTGCGCCCGCCGCGCGGATTCCGCGGCACTGATCGGCGGTCCGCTCTGGCGTTCCTGCGCCGCTGCGTCCTGCTGCGCTTCGATCGATTTGCTTTCCCAACCTCGGGCCATCAGACGGCGCGATGCTCCCCATTCATGCTGCGAGCTGAACACCCGCCGTTCACGAGTGCAGGCCGCGCTCCACTTGAGTCACTGTCTGCAGCGGGCATAGTGGCCACTCGACACGTGTGAGACCCGTGCAGTTGGATGGAAATTGAGGACAGCCGCTGCGCGGTGGCTATTAACAAGACGATCCTGGGTCGCCAACTTCCAATGTGAGATGTCGGTAACCCTTGCGGGCTATCGGGTGGCGACTCGTTTGTCGCGCAGGAAATCGCGGCCACGCACAATTTCGGCGAGACCCTTCAACGTTCCGACCACCGGCATGGCGTTGAGCGCGGTGTCGGCCGTGCCCCGCGCGAACCCCTTGCGCCGGATCCGCGAACCGAGCGTGATGAGTGCGAGGGCGGTCCCGATCCACGGAAGTGTCCGGCTCAGCCGGCGTGTGACGCGTCGTTCGCCGTAGCGGAGAGCTTGCTTCTGAATGCTCATACGTTATGAGTAGAGCAAAGCGCGAACCATGATGCGGTGGCGCGCACCATTGGAGGCGATAGAACCGGGCGCCAACGGCCGACCTGGTCGGTTTGGCGGACCTGAAGGTCCGCCTCAGAGTCGGCCGCCACCGGCGGACGTGATGGTTCGCCCTACACGTCGCCCTTCGGTTCGGGCGCAGGCACTCTATTTACTGTGCGCGGCGGCTCGATCCGGTGCGGGTATTGCCATCAGTTCCGGGTGAGCGGCGACGTGAGCACTGACCAGGGCCTCAGCCTTCGCAAGCGTGGCCGGATCGCCGCTCCGGAAGATCGCGTTCGCCTCGATGAGGCTGGTCTGCGACTTCGGGGTCGATTCGGGACTGTCGTAGATGGCGGCGACGGGGCAGGCCGGCACGCAGGCGCCGCAGTCGATGCACTCCTCTGGATGGATGTAGAGGATCGTCGCCTGGTCGAACTCGGGTTCGTCCTTGCGGGGGTGAATGCAATCGACGGGGCAGACGTCGACGCACGCAGTGTCTTTCGTGTTGATGCACGGATCAGTAATGACGAAGGCCATTTCGTTGAGCTTACACAAAAACGGCAGGAGCGGAAAGCACAGGAGATGAGCGAGCGCAAAGTCGAGGAGTTGAGCGAGGAAGAAAAGCGGGCCAACGTCGTCAGGCTCGCGTTCGGTGGCAGTGAAGAACGCTTCGCCGAGTTCATCCGCGTCATCCGCGAGGAGATTCCGCAGCACACTCGTGTGGTTCTGCGGGGAAGTGCGGTGACCGGCTATCGCTGGAAGGACGGCGCGCCCTTCGACGCGGATGGACCGGGCACCAGCGATCTCGATCTCACCCTGGTAGGGGACGCCGTCATCGGGTTGTTCACGGTGACCGGCTTCTTCGTGCCTGGTGTGCACTCGCGTCCGTTGTCTGAGGAGGATCCGAACATCGCACCGGATCTCATCCCCCTGCGTGAGACGTTGATGACGATGACCGGCCGGCCGGTGAATATCCAGGCATCGCGGGAGCTCGTCATCCAGTTCCGGGGTGACCTGCTGGGCCAGCCGTACCTCGTGCTGATCGACGACGCGAACCCATCCGGCGGTTGATCGTGCGGCTGCTCACGTACAACATCCAGCATGGAGGGCGCGGACGCGAACACGCAATCGCCGCAATGATCCGCGCTGCGGAGCCCGACCTCGTGCTCTTGCAGGAAGCGCGCTTTCCCGACCAGGTGAACCGGATCGCCGACCTCGCTGGCCTCACCCAGTTCGGTGCGCGTCGCGGCGAGTCACTGGCCTTCATCAGCCGCACGCCGGTGACTTCGGCGCGATGGCACAAACCGCGGGTGTCGAGACATGCGTTTCTGGAGGTGGTCCCGGCAGGCACGTCGTGGCGGGTCTTCGGAGTGCACTTAAGCGCGGTGCATGCGGCCTGGACGGAGCAGCGTCGGCTCTTTGAACTGCGGGCGCTGCTGAGGACGATTGCGGCGCATCAGCACGGGCCGCACGTGCTGGCCGGCGACTTCAACACGCTCGCACCGGGCGAACTTCTCGATCCACGAAAGCTGCCGGCGCGGTTGCGGGCGCTGGTATGGCTCAGCGGCGGACGCGTCCGGTGGAAGACGATCCAGGCGGTTCTCGACGCGGGCTATCGCGATGGATTCCGCCAGGTCCATCCCGACGCTGTCGGCAGCACATTCCCCACGTGGGATCCGCACATCCGTCTCGATTACCTGTTCGTGCCGGCTGCGTATGTTGATCGCGTGGGGGAGTGCAGGGTAGTCGAAGGGCCCCAGGCGCGGGAAGCGTCCGACCACTTCCCGCTGATGGGTGACTTGCGTAACTGAACCGAAGAAGACCGGGATTGCCGATTGACCAATTTGAACATTGAAAGATTGACAGCCAATTTTTCAATGTTCAGATTGGTCAATCTTCAATTCGACCTCAATACCACTCGCGCTGCGCACCGGGCCAGGTGCCGCGGGCCCAGACGCCTCGCTGCACTTCCTGCACGAGCCCGGATGAGGTGAGTTTCTGGAGAATGCGCTGGGCTGCGTCGAGCGGCACGTCGAGCCACTGCTGCAGGGTGCTGACCGAGAGCGTGACGCTCGGATTCTGCACCACGCTGTTGATCACCTGCTGCACCAGTGCGGATCGCGTTCTGATGTTCCGTCGTTCTTCCCGCATGGTCTCCTTGCCTCCGGCCAAGGTGAAGGCAAGGAAGATGCCGGCAAAAATTCCGCTGGGATGCTCAGGTGACGAACCGGGCCCGCGATCAGTAGAAACCGATCCCCCGTCCCATGATTCCGACACCAGACCACAGCAGTACGGAGACGATTGCGACGATCTTGGCGGTTCCCGGACTGATCTGCTCGTCATCTTTGAAGATCAGCCAGCGGCGGACCGTGAACGTGAACACGATGGCCAGCAGCAGGAACACCATCTTGAGCTGGAATGCGAGGTTGACGTAGTACTTCGATGCCGCCAGCGATGCCATCAGCAGATAGCCCGTCAGCAGCATCATGAACAGGCTGCCAAGCAGAAACGGCTCGGCATCGCGCGCGATCTGCTTGACCGGCTGGCGCCGCAGTGTCCATCCGAGCAGCCGCAGGTCCACGATCAGCACGGCGCCGCCGATCACCGCCAGCGCCAGCAGGTGCACCGCCTCGATGGCCGCGAACTGCCAGATGGAATCGCGAATCATCGTGCCGTGACCGGTGTGTTCAATCCAGTCGAAGAAGCCGAACCACGAGCGGGGAAAAATCATGAGTGCGCCTCTATTGAACGATCGGGTCGAACCAGTTGTAGGCGATGAACCGTCCGAACACGACGATGCACGCCCACAGGAACAGCGAGACGTAACCGGCGGCCTTTGCCGACGGCGGAGACACCGGGCTGCTGTCCCACTCGATCAATCGCTTCCCTGCCGTGAAGAAATGGAAGATGGCGGCGTTGAGCCCGGCGAGCACCAGCGCGATCAGTTTGAGGCGGAAGAAGATGTTGCCGTAGAACCGGACCGGCTCCTCGTAGAACAGCAGCGCGCCGCTGATGGCCATGATGACGAAACCGATGTTCGTCCAGGGCATCACCCGGGCCTGCACGTCAGAGACAGGCACGCGTCGCAACGTGACATTCAGGAGGCGGAGATCCCAGAGCAGGGCGAAGCCGAGGAAGAGACACAAGCCCAGGACGTGGACGGATTCGATTACCGGGTATGTCCACGTGGACTCGCGGATGCCTACGCTGGCAGGTGTCTCCTGCAGCCATCGAAAAAAACTCAATAAAGACATTCGCCGGGAGGCCTCCAGATGGGACAACGGAAGTGTTGAGCCAACGGCCTTTGTAATCAATAGGATGGCGGTGAGTCAAGCAGTGAAAGTTCGCGCGCGTCAAAAAAACACGCGGTCGATTTTCGATGCACCTGGCGGCGAACCCGGCAACCCGGTTCAATTCTGCCGCGTTGGGAGGTAATCTCCACCCGCCATGAGAATTGCTGCCATTGCCGTTGCCGTTGCTGTGCTGGGGGCGCCCGTCCTTGCCCAGCGCCCTTCCGATCCCGCCCTGATGGTGCCGCAGCAGGCGCCAGAGCTCGACATGACCGCCGTCCTCGATCCACTGCCGATTCCGCAGGGAATGACGATGGGGGCTCCGGCCGCGGTGGCATTCGATGCTCGCGGGCATCTGTACGTGCTGACCCGTGGCGCCCAGGCGTTCTGGGAATACGACGACAAGGGCGCCTTTGTCCGAACGTTCGGGGATCGATTCACCCGTGCCCATGGCCTGCGAATCGATCGTGAAGGCAACCTGTGGGCGACAGACGTCGGCGCCCACACGGTGATGAAGATCAATCCCGCCGGCGAGGTCCTCCTGACGATTGGCACCAAGGGTCAGGGCGGCGCCTGGAACGAAGCCGCCGGCACCCGACTGCTCAATCAGCCTAACGACGTCGCCATCGCAGCCAACGGCGATATCTTCGTGGCGCAAGGGCATACGCCGGGCGAAAACGGCGACGCACGGGTGCTGAAGTTCGACAAGACCGGCAAGTTCATCACGCAGTGGGGTGGTCACGGCAAGGAACCGGGCAAGTTCGAAGTGGCACACTCGATCGCGTTCGACAGTGAGGGCCAGTTGTGGGTGGCCGATCGCGAGAATCAGCGCATCCAGGTGTTCGACACCAACGGGAAATACGTCCGCGAGATGAAGTATGCCGGGCTGCCGTGCGCATTCGAGATCGGACGCGAGTACGTCTACATGGTGAACGGCTTCGCGGCGCAGGTCCTGCGGCTCGATCTGAAGGGCAATGTGCTGGCGGCGACCGGCAAGTCCGGCAAAGGGGTCAACGAGTACGGCGAAGCGCACTTCGTGGCGGTGAGCCCGAAAGGCGAGCTCTACGTGGCCGACAGCGTCAACGCGTATCTGCAGAAGTACGTGCGCAAGTAGCTGGTAGCTGGTAGCTGGTAGCTGGTGGCTGGTGGCTAGCGTAGGCCGGGCCTCGCGAAGCAGGCCCGGCATCAGGAGGCTCGAATGAAACGATTGGTCGTGGGCGCGCTCGGATCCCTGCTGGTTGCCACCATCACGACGTCCGCGGCGGTGACGGATCCCGTGAAGATCGACAGCGGCCTTGTGTCAGGTGCGCCGGGAACGAACGCCTCGGTGCGTAGCTACAAGGGGATCCCCTTCGCCGCGGCGCCGACCGGCGAGAATCGCTGGCGTGCGCCACAACCGGTGGCGAAGTGGGATGGTGTTCGCAAGGCCGAAGCCTTCGGGGCGCCGTGCATCGCCGGACCGGCCCCGGCCGGCCGTGGCGGCGGCCGCGGCGCCGCGGCACCGCCGGCGGCAGCTGCACCTGCGGCGGCGCCGGCGCCGCGAGAACCGGCCCGCAGCGAAGATTGCCTCTATTTGAACGTCTGGACGAGTGCGAAGAACGCCACGGACAAGCGTCCGGTCATGATGTGGATCTACGGCGGCGGCTTCACCGGCGGTTCCGGTGGGATGGCGTGGTACGACGGCGAGAACCTCGCGTCGAAGGGCCCGGTCATCGTCACGATGAATTACCGGCTTGGTTCGCTCGGCTTCTTCGCGCATCCTGACCTGGCGAAGGAAGCAGGCCACAGCGGCTCGGGCAACTACGGAATGATGGACGCGATCGCCGCGTTGCAGTGGGTGAAGCGGAACATCGCCGCGTTCGGCGGCGATCCGAACAACGTCACCGTGGCCGGCGAATCGGCCGGCGCCATCATGGTCGGTGCGCTCGTCGGATCGCCGCAGGCGAAGGGTCTGTTCAATCGCGCCATCGCGCAGAGCGGCGGCTGGATGGGACTGACGATGGGCCGGATGCGGTCGTCGGCCGACGCCGAAGCGGCCGGCGCCAAGGCGGTCGAGGCGATGGGCGTCAAATCGATCGCCGAACTCCGCGCCCGGCCGCTGGACCAGCTGACGGGACTTCCCGGGGGCGGCGGTCTCCTCGTCGATGGTTATCTCATTCCCGAAGACCTGTCGATCACCTTCCGGAACGGGAAGCAGAACGCGGTCGACGTCCTCACCGGATCGAACAAGGACGAAGCCAACTTCGGCCTCTGCCCCGGAGCCGGTCTGAACGGCCGCGGTGGTCCCGCATCGACAACGGTAGACGCGTTCAAGGCGAGCGCGCAGCGCAAGTTCGGCGATCAGGCGGACGCCTTTCTGAAGAACTACACGATCGCCTCTGATGCCGATGCCGCCAGGGCGGCGCACCAGGCGTGCGCGGACGAGATCAACTGGAACATGCGTCAGTGGGCGGCAGCGCAGGCCAGGCTGGGGAAGAAGGCGTATACCTACTTCTTTACGCAGATGCCGACGATCAACGGACAACCGTCGCCGCAAGGGGCGACGCATACCGCGGAAATCTCCTACGCCTTCAACAACCCGAAAGGGCAGCCGACGCAGACGTGGAACGAGTTCGACACCAGGCTGGGCGACATGATGTCGTCGTACTGGGTGAACTTCATCACGAAGGGCGACCCGAACGGGAGCGGCTTGCGCCCCTGGCCGGCGTTCAAGGAACTCGACAAGAGCAAAGTGATGGTGCTCAGCGATGTTCCGAAGGCGGAGGACGTCGTCCCGGTTGCGAAGCTGAACGTGTTCGATGCGGCCTACGCGCGGCTCCTGTCTGCCAACAGCACGAACTGATTCGTGAGGGACCGTTGGGCGGCCCTTCAGGGCCGCCTCGTGATCAGGCGGGGCTACAGCCCCGCCCGATGCCGTGGCCCTGAAGCCCCCGCCCGCGACCGCCGCGTATAATGCGCCCATTCGCCCTACATGACTGAAGGACCTCAGACGATGCGCAGATTCGCCATCTCCTTTGTACTCGCGACGGCGGCCATCGGCTCGCTGGTCGCGCAGACGCGGCCGGTTCCCAAGCCCTACACCGCCTGGACCCAATACGCAGGTGGCAGCCACTCCTCGCAGTTCACCGCGCTCGACCAGATCAACAAGGACACCGTCTCCAAGCTCGAAGTCGCGTGGACCTATCCCGTCGGCGAGCGGGCGGTGACGTTCAACCCGATCGTCGTCGACGGCGTGATGTATCTGCAGGCGAAGGGGAGCGCAATCGTCGCGCTTGACCCGGCAACCGGCAAGGAGCTCTGGGAGCGTCCGAACCAGGGCGCGATCGGCGCGCGCGGGATCAACTACTGGCAGAGCGCGGACGGCAGCGATCGCCGGCTGATTTATCTGAACGGCGGGATGATCACGCAGATCAACGCGAAGACCGGCGAGCCGATCACGTCGTTCGGTGACAACGGCAAGATCGATTTGCGCAAGGCGCTGGTGCATCCAGAGTCGGCGACGCGTCCGCTGCAGACCAGCAATCCAGGCCGCGTCTACCAGAACCTGTTCATCATCTCGCTTGCCGGCCTCGGGCGCCGCCTACGAGTCGAACCCGGCGGACGTGCAGGCCTACGACATCCTCACCGGCAAGCTGGCGTGGGTCTTCCACAGCATCCCGCGTCCCGGGCGAGTTCGGGTCGGACACCTGGCCGGCCGGCTTCACCGAGAACGCCGGCGGCGGCCACAACTGGAGCGAGTTCACCGTCGACGACGAGAACGGGATTGTGTTCGTGCCGTTCGGCACGGCGCGTTACGACTTCTTCGGTGGCAACCGTGCCGGCAACAACCTGTTCGCGAACAGCCTCGTCGCACTCGACGCGAAGACGGGACGCCGGTTGTGGCACTTCCAGACGATTCACCACGACCTGTGGGATTACGACCTGCCGCAGTCGCCGAAGCTGCTGACCATCCGTCAGAACGGACAGCCGGTTCAGGTCGTGGCGCAGGGCAGCAAGCAGGGCTTCCTCTACGTGTTCGAGCGCAAGACCGGCCGCCCGATCTTCCCGATCGAAGAGAAGCCGGTGCCGAAATCGGATCTTCCGGGTGAGCACGCGTCGCCGACGCAGCCGATTCCGACCAAGGTGAAGCCGTTCGCGCGCCAGTCGTTCACCGAGAAGGACGTCAACCCGTACCTGCCGAAGGACGAGCAGGAGGCGATCAAGGAAAAGCTGCGCGGGTACCGCATGGAAGGCATCTACACGCCGCCCAGCCTGCAGGGCACGGTGGAGACGCCTGGCCACAACGGCGGCGCCAACTGGGGCAGCTCCGCGGTCGATCCGATCAAAGGCGAGTTCTACATCGTCACCAAGGAATCGCCGACCGTCCTGAAGATGCTGCCGGGCGCGCCGAATGGCGCGATGGGCGGCCCGGTTGCCGGCGGGCCGGCGGCGCCGACCACGGTGGGCCCGGACTACAACGGTCTCTATCGATCGCCGATCGATTTCTGGCTGACCAGCATGAACCTGTCGGCGATCGGCCCGCCATGGTCGCAGCTCACCGCGTACGACCTGAACACCGGCGAGATCAAGTGGCAGGTGCCGAATGGCACCGTGGCGGGACTGCCGGAAATCCCGGAGTGGAAAGGCCCGACCGGCGCACACTGGCCCCGCGGCGGGCCGCTCGTGACCGGTGGCGGCCTGGTGTTCGTGGCAACCGGCTCCGACCGGAAATTCCGCGCCTACGATCGCGACAACGGCAAAGTGGTGTGGACCACCGACATTCCGGCTTCGTCTGACGGTGTGCCGGCGAGCTATGACGTCAACGGCCGCCAGTTCATCGTCATTCCCGTTTCGGGGCTCGGATCGAATCCGGTCCGCGTCAACGGGCAGACGGTGATGAAGCAGGGACTGAACGGCTACGTCGCCTACGCATTGCCGGAGAAGAAGTAGGACGGCGAAGGGCGAGGTCACTACATCGGCCACGAAGGCCACGAAGAACTGCTTCCATTTGATCCTTCGTGACCTTCGTGCGCTTCGTGGTTCAAGGAGACGAGCATGAAGGCCTTCCGGGGGATTGCGCTGACGCTGCTTGTCGGCGTATCGGGCGCGATCATGACGGCGCAAGGCGGTGGCACGGGGAGCGCGCCGAAGATCGCGGACGGCGACTGGCCGAACTACAACCGCGACCTTGCCGCCACGCGCTACTCGCCACTGAAGCAGATCACCACGGAGAACGTCGCCACGCTGAAGCAGGCGTGGTCGGCGTCGATCACCGGCGGCACGCAGGTGCCCATCGTCATCAACGGTGTCATGTACGCGACCTCGGGCCCGCGCGTCGTTGCTCTCGATGCCGATACCGGCCAGGAAGTCTGGTCGTTCACGATCCCTCCACCTCCCGTCCTGCAGCGCCCTGCTCCAACGACCGCGGCTCCGGGCGCACCGCCGCCGGCAGTGGCCGGATCGCAGGCCGCACCGGCCGCAGCTCCTGGCGGCCCGGCGGCCGCACAGGCTGAAGCAGACGCGACCACGCCACCCATTCCGGCGGGACAGGGTGGCGGAGCGGCCGCGGCGCCGGCCGGCGCAGGTCGTGGCGGCGGACGCGGTGGTGGCGGTGCCGGGCGCGGCGGTGGCGCCGCGGGCGGTGCCCAGGCGCCCGGCGGTGGCGTCGCGCGCGGGCCGAACGCCTCGACGCGCGGTCTTGGCTACTGGCCTGGCGATGGCACGCTGGGGCCGCGGATCCTGTTCATGGCCGGCACCGGCCTCTACGCGCTCGATGCCGCGACCGGCAAACCGTCGGAAGGCTTCGGTGAAAACGGGCGCGTGACCGTGACCCCCGGCTACGGTGGCACTCCGACGGTGTACCGCAACGTGGCGATCATCGGCGCGGCCTCGCTGGAGGTGCCCGAAGGCGATCCCGGGAACCCGCGGGCGTTCGACGTGCGGACCGGCAAGAAGGTCTGGGAGTTCCAGACAGTTCCGCAGCCGGGCGAGAAGTTCAACGAGACCTGGCGCGATGTCGCCGACGAGCGGATGGCCCCCGGGCGGGGCTGGTATCACCGCGGCGGCACGAACATGTGGGCGTTCTCCGCGTCGATCGATGCCGAGCGCGGCATCGTGTACCTGCCGATCGCCGGACCCGCCGCCAACTACTACGGAGGAGATCGTCCGGGAAACAATGTCTACGGCAACTCCGTGGTCGCGGTCGATGCCGAGACCGGTGCCTACAAGTGGCATTTCCAGACGGTCCACCACGATCTCTGGGATTCGGATACGCCATCGCCGGGCGGCCTGCTGACCGTACGCGTCAACGGCCGCACCATCCCGGCGATCGCGTCGGTCGGCAAGACCAGCTACATGTTCATCCTCGATCGCACCACCGGCAAGCCGGTGTTCGGCGTCGAGGAGCGGCGAGTGCCAAAGGGCGATGTGCCGACCGAATGGTATTCGCCCACGCAGCCGTTTCCGGTCAAGCCGCGGCCGCTCAGCCGCGTGAGCTTCAAACCAGAAGACCTGGTGACGGCTGCCGACACGACGCCGGAGCACGCGGCCGCCTGCAAGGCGATGCTCGACGCGGCGGGTGGCTACCGCAACGACGGACCGTTCACGCCGTTCTACTTCAAGGAGAAGGACGCGCCACCGAAGTCCACGATCCAGTTCCCCGGCGGCATCGGCGGGGTGAACTGGGGCGGCGTGGCGATCGATCCGACCACCGGGTACGTGTTCGTGCAGGCGCACGACACCTCGCTCGTCGGTTGGGTCGAGGTGAAGGAGGACGGCAACTACAGCTTCGACGCGCCCGGCTCGACGCAGGCCTACGATCGCGCCAGCGTCACCGGCAAAGGGCCGTTCGCCAGCTTCAACGCGCCGGTCAACGGCAAGAGCGGTGCGACGCTGCCCTGCCAGAAGGGACCGTGGGCCAAGCTCGTGGCGGTGAACGCCAACACCGGCGAGGTTGCGTGGGAATCGGTGCTTGGCCTCAACGAGTCGCTGCCCGAAGGCAAACAGCTGTCGGGTAATGCCGGCAGCGCCGGTCCGACGGTGACGGCTGGCGGTCTGGTGTTCATCGGCGCGACCAACGATCGCCGCTTCCGCGCGTTCGACTCGAAGTCGGGCAAGGAAATCTGGACAGCGCAGATTCCGGCGAATGCGAATGCGAACCCGATGTCCTATCAGGGAAAGAGCGGGAAACAGTACGTGGCCATCGTCGCCGGCAACAACATGCTGGCGTACGCGTTGCCGTAGCGGGAATCGTGAATGATGAATCGTGATTCATGAATGGGGTGCGGAGACGGTCGCCGTTCTCCGGATTCACGATTCACGATTCGCCATTCACGATTGAAATGAGGTGTCTCGTGGACCGACTCGCGACTCGTCTCGTCTGCGCCGTCGTGGCGGTGGTGCTCGGATCCGCAACGCTGGTCATCGCGCAGGGCACACCGAAGAACTATTCGCCGCCGCGGACGCCATGGGGCGATCCCGACCTGCAGGGCACGTGGCCCGGCACGGACCTCGTCGGCGTCCCGCTGCAGCGGGATCCGAAGTACGGCACGCGCAACCGCTTGACCGAGGAAGAATTTCTGGCGCGCGAGTCGCAGTTCGCGAAGCAGGAAGAAACCGACAACGCGGACTTCGATCCCGAGCACCCGGCGGGAAATCCCGGCGACGTGGGCAGTCCGACGTCGCCGCCGCCGCACTGGCTCGAGCGCGGTAAGCCGCAGTACATCGCATCGTTGATTGTCGATCCGCCGGACGGTCGCATGCCGCCGGCGACGCCGGAGTCGCAGCAACGCAACTGCCGCCGCCACCGCGGCGCGTCGTGGCCGCGGGCCAGCCGATTCTTACACCGATCGCAGTCTCTACGACCGCTGCATCACCCGCGGCGTGGCCGGTTCGATGCTGCCGGTGATCTACAACAATGGCAACGACATCGTGCAGGCGCCGGGCTATGTTGTGCTGCGCAACGAGATGATCCACGAAGCACGTGTGGTCCCGCTCGACGGCCGGCCACACGCGGGTCGCGACGTCAGGATGTGGATGGGTGATTCACGCGGCCACTGGGACGGCGACACGCTCGTGGTCGAAACCACCAACTTCGATCCGCGCACGTCGGGCGTCGGTCCCAACGGCGGCGGCCGCATCAGCGAGGACCTGAAGATCGTCGAGCGGATCACGCGGGTCTCGCCCGATCAGCTGATCTGGCGCATGACGTTCGACGATCCGAAGACGTGGACGCGCGCGTTCACCATCGAGCTGCCGCTCCGGCGCGACGACACCTATGGCATGTTCGAGTATGCGTGCCACGAGGGGAACTACGCGTTGCGGAATATTCTCAGCGCGGCGCGAGCAGAGGAACGCGGCCGATAGACGCTAGCTGGTGGCCGGTAGCCGGTAGCAAGTTCCGGGTTCGGGCTTCGGGCTACGGGCTACTGAGCTACGAGCTACGAGCTAGCAGCTACCAGCTGCTCAGAAGATAAAGGCGTAGTTCGGCCAGGCCTCAGCCGGTGGCACGTCGAGCGAGTCGAGCGTCGGACCGCGCTTGATCTGATCGCGCGTCAGGTCGACGTCGATCCGAAGCTTTCCCCAGTCCACCGTTCGCACGGCGCTGGGCGAGATGGCGACCCACTTTCCGCCGATCCAGTTGCTGGTATCGACGACCAGGTATTGCACCGCGAACGTACGCTCGTCCACGAGCACGTCGTCAACGTGCCCGATCTCTCCATCGACCGCATGAATGTGACACCCGCGAAGACGGCTGAGTCTGTGAAGCATGGCTGACCTCGTGGCTGGCGATTGCTAGTTCAATGCCGTACGCAGTTCCCGCCAGGCCTGGCGGGCCTCCTCGACGGAGCCTTCGTCCTCGATAGTGGTGATGTCGCCCGGGTCGCGGTCCAGGACCACCGCCTTCAGGACACGACGCATGATTTTGCCGCTGCGCGTTTTCGGCAGCATACGCACGAACTGAAGATCCCCGACAACGGCCACGGCACCAAGTTCGTGGCGGAGCGTTTCCAGCAGCGCATGGCGAAGTGCGGGTGATCCCTCGTGCCCCTGCTTGAGCAGGACGAATGCTGCGATGACCTCCCCGCGCGTCTCGTCCGGGCGGCCGACGACGCCGCATTCGGCAACGGCCGGATGCCTGAGAAACGCGCTCTCCACCTCGACGGTACCCAGCCGATGCGCGGCAATCTTGATAATTTCGTCGGCGCGTCCGGCAAACCAGAAATAACCCTCGTCGTCGACGTGCGCCGAGTCTCCTGAATAGTAGACCGCCGGAAGTCGTTCCCAGTAGTCACGTCCGTACCGCTCCGGCTCGCCCCAGAGCGAGGCAGTCATGCCGGGGAACGGCCGCGTCAGCACCATGATTCCCTTTTCGCCCGGTTCGCAGGCCGTGCCGTCGGCGCGCACGACCGCGGCTTCTATCCCCGCCAGCGGAATGCCGGCGGACCCCGGCTTGATCGGAAGCAGGCCGATCCCGAGCGGGTTGCCGAACACCGGCCCGCCGGTCTCGGTCTGCCACATGTGGTCGATGACCGGCACCTTGCCGCGCAGCGTGTGATTCTGCAGCCAGTCCCACGCCGGCGGATTGAGTGCCTCGCCGGCGCACAGGATGCGCTCGAGTCGGGAGTAGTCGACGCCGGCGATGGCATCGTCACCGTATCGCATCAGCATTCGCACGGCAGTCGGCGAGGTGAAGATGCCGGTCGCGCCGAACTCTTCGATGGCGGTGCGCCAGTTGGCGTCAGGTACAGGGAAATCGAGCGCGCCTTCGAACACCACGGTCGTGCAGCCGATGACGAGCGGCGCATAGACGATGTAACTGTGGCCGACGATCCAGCCGATGTCCGACGTCGCCCACCACACGTCATCGCGGGTCATCGCATAGCACCAGCGCGCCATCGCGACGATGTGCACCTGATAACCGCCGTGCGTGTGGACCGCCAGCTTCGGGCTGGCCGTCGTGCCGGAGGTGGCCAGGATGAATGCCGGTTCGTTGGACTCCATCCGCTCACAGCCGGCTGTCGTGCCCGTCGCCGAGCCGGAGGAAGGCTTCCCACGTTTCCGGCCGTTGCCGTTCGAACGTGAAGACCCGCGGTGACGGAAATCCTGAATCCGCGAGCAGGTCGATGGCTTCTTCGACGATTGGCGTCAGCGCGACGTCGCGCCCCTTCCGATACGTGATGTCGCTGGTGAAGACGAGGATCGAACCGCTCGCCTCGATGCGCTGCGCGAGCGCGCGCGCGCCGAAGCCGGCAAACACGATCGAATGGATGGCGCCGATGCGGACGATGGCGAGCATCAGCACGATCGCCTCGGGCGCGGTCGGCATGTAGATCGTGATCCGGTCTCCTCGCCGGACGCCGAGCGCCCGCAGGGCGGCCGACGCGCGCCGGACCTGGTGCAGCAGTTGGGCGTAGGTGAGGACGCGTCGCTCGCCGCGTTCGTTGAAGTACGCGATCGCCGCGTGCCCGCCGCGGCCCGCGGCGACGTGGTGATCGAGAGCGTTCCAGGCCAGGTTCGTTTCGGCGCCGATGAACCAGCGGAAGGTCGGGAACGTCCACTCGAAGGCGCGGTCCCACCGGCGGAACCACGGCACGTCCTCCGCCGCACGTTCCCAGAAGCCCACCGGGTCGGACCGGGCGTCGTCGAGCCAGCGCCGCACGACGGGATGCATCAGAGGCGCGGATGATAACATCCGCCCACCAACACCAATCAACCAACGACAACCCACCAATGACCGGTTTTCGCGCGTTCAGGATCGGCAACGAGAACAACATCGTGCGGGGGGCGCTCGTCGACATGACGCTCGACGAGTTGTCGCCGGGCGAGGTCCTCATCCGCGCGCGTGTTCTCGAGCGTCAATTACAAGGACGCGCTCGCCGGGACCGGCACCGGAAAGATTCTTCGCAGGTTTCCGCTCGTGGGGGGTATCGACGTCGCCGGCATCGTCGACTCGAGCGCCGACCCGCGGTTCGCGCCTGGGGCCGAGGTCCTCGTCACCGGTTACGAAATGGGAGTCAATCACGACGGCGGGTATGCGGGCTACGTGCGCGTGCCGGCAGACTGGGTCGTGCCGATTCCTGTCGGCCTGACGATGTTCGAAGCGATGGCCCTCGGCACGGCTGGCTTTACTGCGGGTCTGGCGGTGATTCGGCTCGAACAGATGGGTCTCCGCCCCGGACATGGTCCCGTGCTCGTCACAGGCGCGACAGGCGGTGTCGGCAGCGTCGCAATCGCGAGTCTCGCGCGCCTTGGATACGAGGTGACCGCCCTGACGGGGAAGGAGAGCGAACAGGATTACCTGACGTCTCTGGGCGCAACGGCCATTCTGAATCGGTCCACGCTGGACATGGGGACGAAGCCACTGGAGAAGGCCACCTGGGCGGGCGCGATCGACGCGGTTGGCGGCGAGGTGCTGGCGTGGCTGACGCGCACCACCAATTACTGGGGCGCCATCGCCAGCACCGGCCTGGCCGGTGGAATCGAGCTGCACACGACCGTCATGCCGTTCATCCTGCGCGGAGTCAGCCTGATCGGGGTGGACTCGGTGATGTGCCCGATGAACGTGCGTCGCGACGTCTGGCGTCGGCTGGCGACCGACATGAAGCCGCGGCTCACGGAGATCGCCCAGACGATCACGCTGGACGAGTTGCCGGGGGCGTTTGCCACGCTGCTGGCGGGGAAGGCGCGGGGGAGGTATGTGGTGAGGGTGGGCTGAACCTGTGAACATGTGGTTCTTAGCGGTGCCGGGGGTGCCGAAGGTGCCGGGTGGTTCTAGGGTTCTTAGGGTTCTTAGGGTTCTTGGGGTTCTGGGAGGTTCAGCCGCTCGGCTTCGCCTTCGCTGGTTCTCGTCTGATCTCGTGGCGATCGGTACTTGTTGCGGCGAGGGCGTCGGCGATTCGTTCGGCGGCGTGGACGTTCGCAGGTACGCGATGAAGCCGCCGATTGCGCGGGTAGCCCGTTTGGCGAGGCGCTGCAAAGGGAGGATCTGTTCGGGGCTGACATAGCGCCGGTCCACCGCGTCCTGGAGAGCGTCAAGAACCTCCTTCACCTCGCCATTGGCGTAGCGGAGGTACCGGATGAAGTCCGCCGGGAGGTAGCGGCCAAAGCCTTCGGCAACTGCACGCGGCGCGTTTCGGGCAGCACGTTCGAGCTGATCGCACAAGTCCCGGTCACGAGTGATCGGGACCCGTCCGAACCAGCTCGTTCACCTCGAGCTTCAGTTGACGACACAGCTGCCACGTGACGAGTTCCTCGTGCGACTTCACGCCGGCCATGCCGGGCGTAGTGCACGACCGGAACCAACAGCGGCCAGCGAAGCGAAGCCGCCCGAACCTATTGAACCCATTGAACGTCCCCGTTCAGGCCTGAACCGAACCCCCGGCACCCTTGGCACCTTCTGCACCCTTTGAACCCGGGACGTTTTGCAGTATCTTCGGCGCGCGACCTTTCGCGCTCGCCGCACCGGTGCGGCTCGTTGACAGCGCGTACAGCCTTTTGATAGAAGCGTCCGATCCTCGACGACTCGGACGCTCGATCTATGTTGATCCCCGCGTGGGAAGGAGACCTGGAAGATGCGGAAGCGGTTCACAGGCGCAATGGTGGCGGCGACGGTCAGCGGCAGCGGCGGCGGTGGTGTCGCTGACCGTGATGCCTCTCTCAGGTCAGGCGCCGGCGGCCGGTGCGGGTCAGGGACGCGGGCAGGGCGCAGGTGCCGGCGCCGGCCAGGGACGCGGGCAGGCGGCGGCTCCGGCGCAGGCGCGGCCGGCCACGCCGGCAACGCCACGACCGGCGCGCATCGCGGGACACCCGAACATCAACGGCATCTACCAGTCGATGACCACGGCCAACTGGAACCTCGAAGACCATCCGGCGCAGGCCACGAAGTTCTGGGAGCTCGGCGCCATCGGCGCGATTCCGGCGGGCATGAGCATCGTCGAAGGCGGGACCATTCCGTACAAGGCCGACAAACTGAAGCAGCGTGAAGAGAACCGCGACGGCTGGCCGAAGAGCGACCCGGAAGCCAAGTGCTACATGCCCGGAATTCCGCGGGCGAACTACATGCCGTTTCCCTTCCAGATCGTCCAGGGCCAGGGCGACATCCTGTTCGTCTACGAGTTCGCCAGCTCGAACCGGCTGGTGCACATGCTGAAGCACACCGAGGCCGCGGTCGACAGCTGGATGGGTTGGGCCAACGGCAAGTGGGAGGGCGACACGCTGGTCATCGAGAACACCGGGTTCAACGACATGACCTGGTTCGATCGCGCCGGAAACTTCCACAGCGACATGCTCAAGGTGACCGAACGGTTCACCCCGCAGGGTGACAACCTGATGTACGAAGCGACGATGGAGGACCCGGACACCTTCACGCGGCCGTGGAAGATCAGCCTGCCGCTCTACCGGAAACTGGAGAAAAACGCCCAGTTGCTGGAGTTCAAGTGCGTCGAATTCTCCGAGGAACTTCTCTACGGTGATCTGAAGAAAAAGACAGAATAGCTTAGGGATTTGTCACAGTGCCGGGGCTGGCACGGAATGGCTGGCAGCGTTACACTGATGTTGCTCAGGGTGACATCGGAACCAGGGCGGCCATGACGCCGCTGCACATCACTGGGACAGGCTTCTACAGGTAGGAGATGAATTCGATGCGAACCAAGATTCTCAGCGTTGTTGCCGCCGCGGCCTCCTCGCCGCCGCCGTGCCGGCGCTCGCGCACCACTCCTTCGCGGCGGAGTTCGACGCCAAGAAGCCGGTGAAACTTCAGGGCACCGTCACCAAGATGGAGTGGATCAACCCGCATTCCTGGATCCACATCGACGTGAAGAAGCCGGATGGCACGGTCGAGAAGTGGATGGTCGAAGGCGGCGCACCCAACGCGCTGCTGCGCCGTGGCTGGAACAAGCAGTCGCTGCCCGCCCGGCACCGAGATCATCGTCGAGGGTTATCAGGCCAAGGATGGCGCGTTCCGCGCGAACGGCCGCGACATCACCTTCCCGGACGGCAAGAAGCTGTTCGTCGGCTCGTCCGGTATCGGCGCGCCCGACGAACGCAAGGAGCCGTAACGCCTCCCGTCACCTGTACGGAAGACGCCCAACTCCGCAAGGGGTTGGGCGTTTTTCTTTGCGCCCGATCTTCCCGACACGCCTCCGCCGATGGAACATCCGGAAGGCCTATCTGCCGCCCGCTGGCGCATCGCGATCTCACTGACGCTGGTGATGCTGGCGGTGTACGTCGGCTTCATCCTGCTCGTCGCGTTCAACAAGCCGTTGCTCGGACGGGTCATCGTGCCGGGCCTGAGCGTCGGCATCCTGCTGGGGGTCCTCGTCATCGGCGTCGCGTGGTTGTTGACCTGGTGGTACATCCGCTGGGCGAACGCGCACGATGCCGCGATCCGCCGGATGGCCCAGGCTGCTGCCACAGGAACGGGGCGGCGGTAACGATGGCCGGCGCGGGAAGTCCCAATCTGATTGCCATCGGGTTCTTCGTCGGATTCATCGCGCTGTCGCTCGGGAATCACCTGGGTGGCATCGCGTCGTACTCACAGCACCGATCACTTCTATACGGCCGGCCGCAGTGTGACGGCGTTCCAGAACGGCCTGGCGCTCGCGGGCGACTACATGAGCGCCGCGAGCTTCCTCGGTATCGCCGGACTGGTCGCGACCTCCGGGTTCGACGGCCTGATCTATTCGATCGGCTTCCTGGTCGGATGGCCGATCGTCACGTTCCTGATTGCAGAACCGCTGCGGAACCTCGGGCGCTACACCTTTGCGGACGTGGTCGCGCTGCGGTTGCGGCAGGTGCCGGTTCGGATCGCGGCGGCCCTCGGGTCGCTGGCCGTCATTACCTTCTATCTGATCGCGCAGATGGTCGGTGCCGGCAATCTGATCCGTCTGCTGTTCGGTCTCCCGTACGAAGCTGCGGTGGTGATCGTCGGCGTCGTGATGCTGGTGTACGTGCTGTTCGGCGGCATGATCGCCACCACGTGGGTCCAGATCGTCAAGGCGGTGCTGCTGCTTGGCGGCGCGACGTTGCTCGCGCTGCTCGTTCTGTCGCGGTTCGGGTTCAATCCGCTGGCGCTGTTCGATGCCGCGGCGCAGACGATATGGCGAGGGCGTGCTGGCCCCTGGCCGGCTGGTCAGCGATCCGATCGACGCCGTCTCGCTTGGCCTGGCGCTGATGCTGGGCACGGCCGGTCTCCCGCACATCCTGATGCGGTTCTACACCGTCGCTGACGCGCAGACGGCGCGGTCGTCGGTCGGCTACGCGACGGCAGCGATCGGATTCTTCTACCTGCTCACCTTCGTACTCGGCTTCGGCGCGACGGTGATCGTCGGCCGTGAGGCGATCACGAAGATCGACGCTGGCGGAAACATGGCGGCGCCGCTGCTGGCCGCCGCGGTTGGCGGCACGCCATTCCTCGGCTTCATCGCTGCGGTGGCATTCGCGACGATCCTGGCGGTGGTCGCCGGGCTGGCGTTGTCTGGTGCAGCCACGCTGTCGCACGACCTGTGGGTGAACGTCGTGCGCCAGGGGCACGTCGACGAGAGAGAACAACTGGCAGTCGCGCGCGTGGCAACGGTGCTGCTCGCCGTAATTTCGATCGGACTCGGGCGTCACTTCAAGGGGCAGAACGTCGCCTTCATGGTGGGCCTGGCGTTCGCCATCGCGGCGAGCGCAAACTTTCCGGCCCTCGTACTGTCGATCTTCTGGAAGCGACTGACGACGACCGGGGCGGTTGCGAGCATGCTCGTCGGAACGTTCTCGACCGTCACGCTGATCTGGTTGTCACCGACGATCCAGGTCGATATCCTGAAGCACGAATCGGCCTGGTTCCCGCTGCGCAATCCCGGGCTGGTGACCATCCCGCTCTCGTTTGCCGTTGCCGTCGGCCTGTCGCTGCTGCGTCCGGCCAATCGCGACGAGCAGCAGTTCGAGCGCGCCGCGCAGCTGGACGTCGGTGTCAAGTAACACGCGACGCCCGCCTCCGCCACAGCTTCGACGGGGTCTCCCCGCAGTGCTCCGAACCAAGGTGCAGTCGCGATCGCGACGGTGGTGGTGCTCTCCGCCATCGCTGTCGCGATGTACTTCCATCGCCGGCCTGGCCTGCCGACGCAGGATTCGCAGCCGTACCAGGACATGACGCGCGTCGTTCTATCGCGGCCTCGCCGAGCTGGAGGTCGGCCTGCTCGACAACGCCCGCCAGGACTTCACGCGAGCGACGCAGATCGTTCCGGAAGAACCGGCGGCATGGGCCAACCTTGGCCTGGCGCTGATCCGGCTGGGCGACGTCAATGCGGCGGCGGAGCCGCTCGCCCGTGCGGCAATGCTGACACCGCGTGATCCCGCGATCGCCTGCTGGCCGGGCGTATGGAGATCAGCCGCGGGCAGGTCGATGCCGGGCTCGCACAACTCAAGCGTGCCGCGGAACTCGACCCGCAAGCCCTTCGCCCACGCTTCGCGCTGGCCGAGGAGATCGAGCGTAGCGGGCTGACGCCTGAGTCGAGACGAGAGGCTGAGCGCCTCTACGACGACCTCCTTCGCGTCGCCCCGGACAACCTTGCGGTTCTCGTCGAACGGGCGCGGCTCGCGGCGGCCGACGACGCCCCCCGTGCTCGCGAGATCGTCGGTCGGCTCGAAGAACTCGTCAGATGGCTGGCCGACAGCGGCTACCGGGCAGCTCGACGAAGTGAAGCGAGCGCTGGACACCTCTGATACGACCGATGCGGTTCGCGCGCTGACGCGTCTGCGCAACGTCCTTGCGCGCGTTCCGACCTACCGTGAGAACCTGGCGGCCGTCCGCACCGCCCCTGAGCTGGTTGCGGAGCCGTTCACCACGTTCCTGACACTGAGACACTCCATCGCCGACTGCCGGATCCGATCGACACCACAACGGCGTTCACGCCGGAGCCGGCCGGCGATGCGATCGGACTGACGGCGGTGGCGGTCGCGGCGATGGACCTGAACGCCCCGGTGTCCCTGATTCCCCGCGCCGCGCTGCCGATCGATTGGAACCGCGATTTCCGGACCGATCTCGTCGAAGCTGATTCGTCCGGGCTGCGCGTCTTCGAGCAGGGCACTGGCGGTCAGATGACGGACGTGACGGCCCGGTCCGGGTCCGCCGATCCGTTTTCCTGTGGCTGCTACGCCGCCTGGGCGGCGGATGTCGAGATGGACGGCGATCTCGACCTCGTCGTCGCTCTCCTTGACGGTCCCACCGTGGTGCTGCGGAACAACGGTGACGGCACGTGGCGTCGGCTCGACACGTTCGCTGCTGTCAGCCGCGCGCGAGGTTTCGCGTGGGGCGACGTGGATGGCGACGCTGATCCTGACGCCGTGTTCGTCGATGCGGCTGGGCAGCTGCACGTGCTGATCAACCGGCAGGCGGGGCAGTTCGCCGAGCTCCAGGGCTCCGGTGGGGTCGCCAACGTGAAGGCGGTCACGATTGCCGATGCCAACGGCGATGGCGCCCTGGACGTCGTCACGCTGACTGCCGATGGCGCGCTGGCCGCGCGCACGTGGCGGAACGGCCAGTGGAAGACGGAGGAGCTCGCCGAATCGCCTGGCCCCGAACGCGATGCGCCTCCGGGCTCGTCACGGCTCTTCTTCACCGATCTCGACAACAACGGTGCGCTCGATCTCGTGCTGTCCGGTCCTGATAGCTCACGGGTCTGGCTGGCCGATGAACGACTGCGCTTGCAGCCGCTCGCCGGCGTCATCCCGGCTCCTGTGTTTGGCGTCGCGGATTTCGATGCCGACGGACGGGTGGATCTCGCAGGCGTCGCCGGCGGACGACCGGTCCGTTACCGCAACTCGGGCCAGAAACGCTACCACTGGAAAACACTTCGTGCGCGCGCCCAGGACACCGCAGGCGATCAGCGCATCAACTCCTTTGGCGTCGGCGGTGACGTCGAGGTACGAGCGGGATTGCTGGTGCAGAAGCAGGTGTTGACCGGACTACCCGTTCACATCGGCCTGGGGAGCCGCAGCAGGATCGACGTCGCCCGGATTGTCTGGCCCAACGGCGTCCCGCAAGCGGAGTTCGATGCCGCTGTCGACGACACGGTCGTGGCGGAGCAGCGCTTGAAGGGCTCGTGCCCGTGGGTCTTCGCCTGGGATGGTGCGCAGTTCGGCTTCGTCACCGACTTCCTGTGGCGATCGCCCCTCGGCTTGCGCATCAACGCCCAGGACACCGCCGGGACGACGCAGACGGAGGATTGGGTCCGAATCCGTGGCGATCAACTCGTTCCACGTGAGGGAGCCTACGATCTGAGAGTCACCGCCGAGCTCTGGGAAACACACTTTTTCGACCAGGTGGGATTGCTGGCTGTGGATCATCCGGAAGACGTCGAGGTCTTCGTTGACGAGCGCTTCTCCCCGGTGACGCCGCAGGACAAAACACTGCGGGCCGTCCGCGATCTGCGTCCAGTGCTGGCGGCGCGAGACGAGCGGGGCCGCGACGTGCAGGCCGACGTCGCGGGCCTCGACGGGCGCTACCTCGCTTCGTTCGCGCGGGGTGAATACCAGGGTATCGCGCCGGAGCACTACGTCGAGTTCGAGATCGACGACACGATTGATCGCAGCGATCGGCTGGTCCTGATTGCCCAGGGCTGGGTGTATCCGACCGACAGCAGCATCAACGTGGCGATCGGCCAGCGCCAGGCAGCGCAGCCTCGCGGTCTGGCACTGGAGGCACGGGATGGTTCCGGCGCCTGGCGGGTCGTCAATGCCGATCTCGGGTTCCCGGCGGGCAAGAACAAGACGATGGTCATCGATTTGGCGAGCGCAGGAGAGGCGAGCCGGTTCCGACTGCGGACGAACCTCGAGGTGTACTGGGACGCGCTGCGCGTTGGAACCGAGGTGTCCGGCAGGGTCAGCACCCAGCGTCTTCCGCTGCTGGACGCGGACCTTGAATACCGTGGGTTCTCCGTTACCACGTCACCACGCGGCGCGTCTCCCGAGACGCCATCCTACGGCCGCCTGGCGAATACGGCTGAACGCTGGCGCGATCTCGAGGGCTATTACACTCGCTATGGAAACGTCCGTGAGCTGCTGGGTGCCGTCGACGATCGCTACGTGATCATGAACGCAGGTGATGAGATGCGGCTGCGGTTTGCCGTCCCGCCGCTGCCAGCATCTGGACTGGCAGCGCGACTTCGTGCTGATCGGCGACGGCTGGGAGAAGGACGGCGACTACAACACCGACTACTCGAGTACCGGTTCTGCCGCTTCCGAGTCACGCCCGTGGCACCTATCGGGCGGCATCGGCATCGCTCGAGCTCGAAGACGACCCGGTGTATCGAGCGCACCCTGCAGACTGGGACACGTATCACACGCGCTACGTGACGCCGGCTCCGTTTCTGGCCGGGTTGCGTTAAATTCTCTCAGAGGTGGGTAGCGCGAGCCTTCAGGCCCGCGACAGGCGATGCTGAAGCCTCGCCCTACACCCCTGTTGACTCCTTGCGGCAACGATGACCAGCAACCAAAGACGACTCGCGTGGCAGGCGATCTGGACGCTGCAGCTCGTGGCGGCGCTGGCGGCTGTTGTGGCGCTGAATGGTCGTGCGGCCGGAAGCAGCCCTCCTGGGGGTTCGGATGCGGTGCGGCGCTATGGCTTCCGGCTGGAGCAGGTCAACACCGCCGCCGGGATCGATTTCGTTCACGCGCCACCGACGTTCGACCGGCAGCTCGAACACATCATGCCGCAAATCGCGTCGACGGGTGCCTCCGTGACCGTCGTCGATTTCGACCGCGACGGCTGGCAGGACTTCTATGTCACCACCAGCCGGCAGGACGGCCGCAACCGCCTGTATCGCAATCACGGTGACGGAACGTTTACAGACGTCGCCGGAGAGGTTGGTCTGGCCGACCTGAACCGCGCCGGAAGTGGTGCGTCGATGGGATCGGTCTGGGGTGACTTCGATAACGACGGCTACGAAGACGTGCTGGTCTACAAGTACGGCCGTCCCGAACTGTTCCGCAATGATCACGGGAAGACATTTCAGGCGGTGACGGAGCGCGCCAACCTGCCGCGCTGGGTCAATGCGAATGCCGCCACGTGGCTCGACTTCGATCGCGACGGACAGCTCGATCTCTTCATCGCCGGCTATTTCGACGAGCGGATCGATCTCTGGCACCTGCAAACGACCAGGATCATGCCGGAGAGTTTCGAGTACGCGAACAATGGTGGCCGCAAATATCTCCTGCGCAACCGTGGCGATGGCACCTTCGAGGACGTGACGGAGCGCATGGGCATCGTCAGCCGGCGCTGGACGCTGGCGGTGCTGGCAGCCGATCTGAGGGGCACCGGCTATCCGGACCTGTTCCTGGCGAACGACTATGGCGTGCCGGAGCTGTTCGCGAACGAGGGGGGCAAGCGATTCGTCGAGGTGGGCCGTACAACCGGCTTGGGTGCCACGCCGAAGAGCGGTATGAACGCGTCAGTGGGGGATATCTTCAACGACGGCCGCCTGGCTATTTACAAGACCAACATCTCCGAGCCCAACGTGCTGGTGCAGGGCAACGACCTGTGGATCCCGGCCGCCGGCGGCTCGCCGGGCAAGGCTACCGCTGACGACCGCATGCCGGAATACGAAAACCTCGCCTCGAGCCTTGGCGTGGATCTCGGCGGGTGGAGCTGGGGCGCGCAATTCGGCGATCTCAACAACGACGGGAACCAGGATCTGTACCTGGTGAACGGATACGTCTCCGCCGGCGAACGCAGCAGCTACTGGTACGATTTCTCGGAGATCGCCGTCGGCCACAGCTCGATCATCGGTGATGCGAAGAACTGGCCGGCGATGCGCGGACGCAGCTTCTCCGGTTATCAACGAAAACGGGTATGGTTGAACGATGGACTGGGCCGGTTCACCGAGGTCGCCCAGGTCGTCGGCGCCACCGACACGTACGACGGGCGTGCCATCGCCCTCGCCGACTTCGGCCATCGCGGCGTGCTCGACGCGGTCGTCGCCAATCAGGGCGGGCCGCTTCTGCTGTACCGGAACAGCGTGACACCCGGGCGCCACTGGATCCAGTTTGCACTCGAGGGCAGCGGCAGCAACCGTAGCGCCATCGGCGCCCGCGTCGAGCTGCAGTGGGACGGTCGGCGTCAGCTACAGGAAGTGGTCGCCGCGAGCGGATTCGCTGCCCAGAACCAGCGTCCCCTTCATTTCGGCCTGGGGGCGAGCACCGCGATCGATCGCGTGTTGATTCACTGGCCGTCGGGCCGCGAGCAGATGATCGAGCACCCGTCCGTCGATACCCTTCATCGCATCACCGAGCCCAATGCCGGCTGAGACCGGCGTCGTCGCTCCCGATCGTGCACTTCCGCAGCGCCGGTTCCTGAGCGTGGACAACCGGTTCCTGCCGCCGCTCCTGATCACGTGCATCCTGATTACGGCGCACCTGTCGTTCGGGATTCTGGAGAGCTATCAACGAACCGCCGTCGCGATCGCAACAGCGATGGGTGCGGAACTGCTGATGGGCAGGCTGACCTACGGCGCGTGGCCGAACCCGGCGAGCGCCTATATCACCGGCATCAGCGTCGGCATTCTGGTCCGTTCGCCGTTCTTCTGGCCGTATGTGCTGTGCAGCCTGATCTCGATCACGTCGAAATACGTGCTGCGGCTTCGCGACCGGCACCTGTGGAACCCGTCGAACTTCGGCTTGAGCGCCGTGCTCTTTCTGGCGCCGGATACCGTGTCGCACCTGAGCATCCAGTGGGGCAACGTCGTTGCGCCGATGGCGGTGATTTGGCTCCTCGGGTTCGTCATCGTCTGGCGGGTCGGTCGCCTTCATATCTCCGCCACCTATGTCGCCGCGTTCCTGGCGCTCTCGTTCGTCAGGAGCGCCGTCACCGGCACGCCCTGGCTGGCGACGGTCGCACCGATCACCGGCCCGATGTATCAGCTGTTCATCTTCTTCATGGTGACGGATCCGAAGACCACGGTTCGAGACAGACGCTGGCAGTGCATCGTCGTGCTCTGCGTCGCGCTCGTCGAAGCAGCGCTCAGGCTCAACGAGGTGATCTACGCGCCGTTCTACGCCCTGTTCCTCGTCGGTCCCAGCGGCGCTGATGATCGAGCGGCTGGCAGGGGCAGGGGCAGGGGGCAGATCGTAGGTAGGTAGTCGACGACTATCTGCGCGGTCAACCACTCGCTCCCTGTCCCCTTCCTGCCGGTCTCCCTGCGCCGTGTCTCCCTGCTCCCTGTCCACCCGCCACCGGCTACCGGCTAGAAGCTATTTGTTCTGAAAGTTGAACGTCGCCGTCATTCGCGTCTGAATCGGCGAGCCGTTCAGCAGGGTCGGTGTGAATTCCCACGCGATGATCGCGTTGCTGGCCGCCTGTGTGAGCGATTCGTTCGGGGAGCGCAGCGACGTGACGTCGTGAACGGCGCCGTCAGTGCCGATCATCGCGCTCAGGATGACGACCCCGCCCACTCCTTGAGCCGCGGCGTCCGCCGGGTAGACGGGTGAGACGTGCACGACCTTCTGTGGCGGCTTGATGTTGCCACCCACCCGTACCGACTCCCGCGGGTGCGGGCGCCGGCGGCGGGGGCGGCGGTGCGACGTTCACTGTGCGGGCACGAGGCGCGGGCGCATCGGCCGGGTCGGTGGTGATGGTGATCGTCTCCTGGATCATCCCCAGTTCCAGCATCGGGCTCCATTCGACCGAATCGCCGGTCTGGATGGTCTGGCGCCGGGTCGCCGTCTCGAATCCCGGCAGCGATGCCGTGACCGTCCATTCGCCCGGCGTGAGCCCCTCCATCTGATAGCTGCCTTTGGCGTCAGTGAGCACGCTTCGCACGGTCTCGCCGTTTGCGTCACGCAGCAAGGCGCGAACTTCGACCGCGGGCAGCACGGCGCCGCTCGGGTCGGTCAAGGAGCCGTACACGCGGCCGGTCTGGGCAGCCGCAGGTGTTGCCAGCGCGGCGAGGATCGCCAGGCAAAGGGTCATACGAGCCATGGGTGCGCATCCTTTCTCGGTTGAAAACATCGCGGGTCGTCACGTTCAGGCCCGCACCATCGGTCCATTCAGGGACGTTGCGAATCGGGTTGCAGGCCGGGTCCCGCGACCAGGCCGGCACGCGGATCGGGATACGTCGGCCACTCCTTCGACAAATCCATAATCCGGCCATCCAGCAGCAGCGTGAGCCGCCGCGGCTGCGGTGAGACAGTCGTCTGAACTCCCGCGGATGCGGAGCCGAATCCGGCAGTCGTCACGGCGAGCACGAGCATCACCAGCGCGACTGCGGCTCCCCACCACCGGGGTAATGGAGAACGATCGACTCGTGCCGCGAGCATCGCGCGGACACGGTGCTCGAGGGTCGAGCGTCCGGCGAACGACGATGCGAACGCTGCCTGGCGGCCTTCCACGAAAACCCTGGCCAGCTCCAGCAGGTGTGAGGCGTACCGCGGCCCGCTGATGCCACCCGCGAGGACGGCATCGTCGCACGCACGTTCGCACTCGAGCCGCAGTCGGGCAGCGGCGGCCCAGACCAGCGGGTGGAACCAGTAGAGGCTTCGCACGATCGCAGCGGTCATCTGGACGAGCCAGTCCCGGCGACGGACGTGCGCCAGCTCGTGGCGCAGCACGGCGCGGAGCCGCTCATCCGACCACTGCCGCGCCGCCGGTGGCAGCAGGACCTTCGGCTGCCAATGCCCCCAGGTCACCGGCAGCGTCGGCCGATCGGCCTCGAGCAGCAGCACTGGTGCGTGCACGCGATATTCGGCAGCGATGTCGAGAGCAAGATTGTCCGCTTCGCCGCCACGCATCGGATCGGCTGCGGCGGCAACCCCCATCAACCGGACAATCCCGAGGAGCAGGACTGCCAGGTTCGCGCCGGCGCCGGTCACCCACACGAGGAGCAGCAATCGTACGGGGGACTCGCTTCGCGCCATGTCCGCCGGCGGAATCAAGGACATTCCCCAGGCAGGCGCGACGAGTTGGAGCAGCGGCACGAACGCCGCGGTCGCGAGACCGACAGCGAGCACCCATGCGCGCAGCGCGGCCGAGCGGCGGCGCAACAGCGGAAGCAGTGCGAACGTGACGAGGAGGACGATGCTGATGCGCGCGACCGGCAGGAGTAAGTCCCTCATCGGCCGCCGTCCTTCCGTGTCCGGTCAACGAGCTCGGCGATCCGGTTCAGCTCGTCCTCCGACAGCTTCGATCCTTCGCCGCCCAGCAGTGCAGCCACGGCTTTTTCGGCCGACCCCTCGAAGAATGTCTCGATGAGGTGACGCAAGGCAGACTTGCGGGCGGTGTGCCGCGCCATCACCGGAAGGTAGACATACTTCAAGCCCTCCTCCTGATGGCGGACGTGTCCCTTTTCCTCGAGGACGCGGAGCTGGGTGCGCACGGTTGAGTAGCTCGGGTTGCCCGGCAGTTCCTCCATCACTTCGGCCGCCGTCGCCCGCCCGCGGCGGAAGATGATGTCCATGATCTGCCGTTCGCGGCGGGAGAGGACGGAATGCAGCGCTTTGCTCATGTCGGTCGGTGGCCCACTCTGCAGATGCTATTAATTTAGCATCTGCTACAGAAATAACACCTCGCGGTCCGGTTGTCAACCGGGTTCATGTGAGCGGCACAATTCGTCGGCAATTCGAGAAGATGGCCGGGCGGTAGCGCCTCCGGACCCTGACGCGGCAGCGGCGCCGAGCGGCGTGGGAGTGCGTGCTGAGGACGCGTGGTGCGGACGTGCCTCTATTCGCGATTCACGACTCAAGAATCATGATTCAAGAATCACGATTCAAGAATCACGATTTGATTACGGCACCACCACGATTGGCGCCTGCCAGAACGCTGCCTTCTGACCCTGTGGCTCCAGCACCGAGACCTGGACGTCGTAGCGACCGACCGGCATGTTCTGCAGCGGCACCGTGAACCGTAACGGAATCGCCTTCGTCTTCGGATCGATGCCCTCGGTCACGGCAAGCGGGGTGGTTTCGAACGCTTTTTCCTCGCCGCGGTAGAACGTGACGTAGGCGACGAGCGGCTGCATCGACTCGTACTTGCGCTCGTAGGCCTGCAGGAAGACGTACAGATCCTTCGTCTTGCTGAACACCCGGGTGACGCTCGGTGTCATCCTCTGACCATCGAACATGAGCGGACTCGCGGCCTGCGCGGCCTCCGCCTTCTTCACCGTGTGCAGCTCGTCGCCCTGCTTGACCAGCTGACTGCTCAGCACGACGGTGCTGATCGGCAGTCGCTTCTCCTCGCGTTCCAGGTTCGGGATCGCAAACGCGGCCTGGTAGGTGCCGATGCGGCCGGTCACCGTGTCGCGGACGAGCTGCTTGACCACGTACTTGCCAGGCAGCAGGGTGAAACCCGTTTCGTACTGGATCGGACTGGATGCGAGCTGATCGACTTCCTTGTTTGACAGTTCGATGTCGATCTTGTCGCGGACGTTCTGCTGCGTGTAGCCGTTGTCGTCCTTGATCTCGGTGATGACGTCGAGCAGCGTCCGTGCGGCGCCGCGCTTCTTGGCGAACTGCAGTTCCGATCCCGGAATCTTTGCGGAGACGGGGATGAAATACTCGGCGCGATTCAGCTGGAAGTAGTTGATTTCGACGGCCATCGTGATCTCGGTGACCGGATCTTCGGCCATGAACGCTTCCTCGAGCTGCCGATCCTTCTCCGCGCTCGAAAACTTCGTGTAGTCCTTCTCGGCAAAGTAGCCGGGGCTGTAGGCGAGGTCGGCCTGCTGGTTGCCGTTCAGGGCAATGCTTACGCGTCGGTACTTGCCGTCCTTGCCGTCGTGGCTCGTGTAATACCCGATGATGTAGTAGCTGTCGACCGCGTCGGCGGCCTGGACGATCCCCTTCGACAGGTCGTTGTAGTCGAACATCGCCTTGCCGCCGGTGTCCTTCGCCAGCGCGTAGAGCGTGTCCTGCGAGCGCTGGAAGTTGGTGGTGACGTTTGCGGCGAGCGCACCGGTGAACATGCCGACGCCGCCGGGCGACCGCTGCGTCGCGTCGCCGAGCGGCGCCAGCGCGACCAGACCGCGGGCGTCGATCGGGTTCAGCGTGACGTTCGCCTTGATCGCGGCGTTGACCGTCGCGCGCATCTGCGCCTGGTTGTCCGACCCGTTCAGTCGAATGCCGCTGGCAAAGTAGATCAGGGTCTTCTGCTCGGGCAGCGGCTTGAGCATCGTGATCGCCGTCTGCAGCGCCGCGAGCTGGCGATCGGTGTTGAACAGGTTGAACTCCGCGTCGTTCTGTCCGAACGCCGTCCCGAGCTCCTGGTTGTCGGGGAAGCCATCACCGTCCTGATCCTCACCGTAGATCATCTTGTTGATGATCTCGATGAGGGCCGGGCGATCGTCGGTGAAGTCCTGGCGGACGCGCACGGCGCCGCCCTTGTATTCCATGATCGCCATCACGTCGGACGGCGACATCATCGACTCGACATAGCGGCGCGCGTTCACGTACGCGCGGATCAGGTCGCCGCCGAACATCGACGAGGTATCGAAATAGAGCACCAGCAGCTTGCGATCCTGGTAGCGGATCCCGCCGCTTGGCGGCGTCGAGATGATGGCTGTCTGCCCGTCGAGCGGCGTTGGTGGTTTCACCCTCGGCGGCGGCGCATTCTCGATCGTCGTGGCGGTCTCCGCAGACTTCTTGAGCTGCTGGAATTCAACGAAGGCGATGTCCTGCGGCTCCTTGTCCTCGGTGACCACGAAATCCTTCGCGGTCAGCCCCTCGATGACCTTCCCCTCCTTGTCCTTCACCGTGACGTTGCGGATGATCAGCTGCGTTTTGGCGCGGAACGTCGGAGGCTGCGGCGCCTGCTGGCCGGCTGCCGGCTGCGCGGCTGCGGGCTGCTGCGCCGAGAGCGCCTGCACCGCAAGGAGTGCGGCCGCAGACAGGGCCACGCCGATTCGAATGGTCAGATGCGGTCTCGTCATCAGAATCTCAGCCTCACGCTCGTTTGAATCCGACGCATCGTGTTCGCCGCAATGGGCAACCCGAACTGTGGCGATCCCACCGATGTGTTGATCGCCGAGTAGGTGACGCGGTCCAGCAGGTTCGTCACGTCGAGACGCCAATCCATGTTGAAGCGCTGCGTCAGCACGAACGTTCGCGTCACGTTCATATTGAGATTGAACTGCTTCGGCCCGCGCTCCGAGTTTCGCCCCGCGGTGCCGAAATGTCCCACGGGCAGGGTATACGCCTCGGGATTGATGTAATAGCCGTTCGGGATGTCATCCGTCGGCGCCGACGTGCGATCCGCGCGCATGGCTCCCAGCACCCCGGTTCCCGGGATCTGCGTCTGGATCACCGGCGTGATCGGCTTGCCGCTACCGGTGTCCATGTTGGCGGTGATCGTCCAGTTCTTGATGATCGCCCCCTTCACGCCCGTCAGCAGCCCACCGCCCTTCACGCCGACCCCCGTCGTGTACTGCACCTGGCCGGTGAACAGGTGACGCTGGTCGAACGAGGACGGACCGTACTCGGCGTCGAGATCGAGCCAGTTCTGCGCCACGGCGAAGCCGCTCTGGCTCGCGCCGGTGAACGCCGTCGCGTTGTCGAGCGACTTCGACAACGTGTAATTGGCGGTCCAGGTCAGCCCGTTGCGCAGCCGCCGCCTCACCTGCAACTGGCCCGCGTGGCGGTTCGAGACGCCACCCGACGTCAGGTAGATATACCCGGCCGGGCACGTCGGGCACGGATTCGTCGTCCCGAGCGCGTATGAGTTCGGGAGGAACTGCTGCATCAGGTCGGTCCCGTGGGTGCCGAGGTATGACGCGGTGACGGTGAGCGAAGCGGGCAGGTCGCGCTGCACCGACGCGTTCCAGTTGTGCGCGGCGCCGACCCGGAGGTCCGGATCCACCGCGTAGGTGTTCAGCGCATTCAGCGGTGCCGCTGCCAGGAAGGCGTTGGCCAGCGTGACGGGATTCGCCGCGCTGTTCTCGACGCTGAACGTGCGCGACAGCGGCGGCTGCTGCGCGAGCAGCGTCGCGATCGACTGGTAGACGTTCGTGTTCCGATAGATGCCATATCCGGCACGTACGACCAGGGAGGAGCCGGGGACCGGACGCCAGGCGAGCGCCAGTCGCGGCTGAATGCCCAGCTTGTCGGGCGAGACGAGCGACGACGAATACGATTGGCCGGTGACCGTCCCGGTCGGATCGCTGGCGACCACCGGTGCAACCTGAGTGAAATCGGGAGCGACGTCGAGGTTCACGAGACGGCCCTGCTTCTCGGTGATCGGCCCCTCGTACTCCCAGCGCACCCCGAGCATGACCGTGAACGACGGGCTCAACCGCAAGTCGTCGTTCATGTACGCGTCGTACTGCCGCGAGCGGAAGTACTTGTCCGGGTTGCCGGTGGCGAGCGACGTCGTTCGCGGAACGCCGAGCAGGAAGTCGGCGAAATCGTTGCCGCTGACCGCGCCGTTGAAGCTGAAACGTCCACGTGGATCCTGCTGGGTCAGCACGTCGTTGTGCACCATGCGGACGTCGCCGCCGAGCGTGAGATTGTGCCGCCCCTTGTACCAGTAGCCCTCGGCGCCTCCGGTGGTCGTCCGCGATCGGTTGAACGACGCATTGGCATCCGACAAGCCCGTCATCGTGGCGAACTGAAGCGCGGGTGGTCCCCAGTTGAGCGGCGTCTGGTTGTTTCCCGCGATGCCCGCCTCTCCAGAGATGTTGGACTTGCCCGCAAAGAACGGGGTCATCTCGTTCGTGACCTGGGTGAACTGCCCGCGTGGGCGGATCGAGAAGAACTGGTTGAATCGCCGCGTCCAGGTCACTGTGGTGTCCACCACCGACGTGCGTGACTCGTCACGGAAGCCGAACAACGATGTCGTGTCCAGGCTGGTGTGCTGATACGACACCGTGCCCAGCAGTTGATTCCGCTGGTTGACGGGTTGCGTCACTCGCATCTGGACGCTGTCCTGGCCGTTGGCGGACAGCACCGGTGCCTGATAGTTGGAGCGGCCCCCGTCTGCGTTCAGGTTCGGCAGCGGATACAACTGCAGCAGGGCCAGTGCCTGCGGACTCAGTTGCTCGGGACGGATCTGGCTATTCGCGTAGGGAAGACCGGTCGTCGGATCGGTGATGGCCACGGGGTTGCCGGCGGCAGTCAGGCTGCGCGAGAAGTCGCCTGAGCGTTCGAGCGGTGTCGGCACCAGCGCTGACTGCGTCGTCGTGTTGTGATCTTCCGTGTGCTGGTACCCGACAAACAGGTTCGGCCGGCGCTGCAGCATGCCGGGGATTTTGAGCGGCCCCTGGAACGTGAGGAGGTAGTGCGTGTCGGTGTAGTCCTGTTGCGGGGTCTGGAACTGGCTGAACGAATACTGGGGCGAGTCCCACGCCGACGTGCCGAAGTTCATGCCGACCGCATAGGTGTAAAGCGATCGGCCGGTGCGCCGGTTGTTCCCGAATGCCGCCGGCTGGGCAAACGGCGACGCCGCGCCGTTGTTGACGCTTCCGTTGACCAGCAGTCCGTCCGCTGCCGCCGTGGCAGATTCGGCGGGAGGAGGATCCGCGGCCGGTGCCGGTGCGGCCGGCTGCGCCGGGCGTGCCGCAGCCGTGACGTCGGTTCGTTGGAATCCGCCGCCGTTGTTCCCATTCCGCGCAGCGGTCTGCGCGTTCCGCGCCCCGTTGGTACCCGTTGCCGCAGGGGGTGGTGCCGAGCCTGGAGCCAGGCGCGGCAAATCCTTGGCAATGACGTCAAAGGGCAGCAACGCCAACTCGAACGTCACCGGCTGCGCGTCGGGCGCGATGGTGACGTCTTTCGTCGCGGGCATGAAGCCGATCATCTCGACACGGATGGTCCACATCCCGTCTGCCAGGTCGGCAAAGCGATACAGCCCCTGCTGGTTCGTGGAGGTCGCGAGCTTCTTATCGCCCTGACTGGCGATCACGGTCGCGCCCGGGACAGCCACACCGTTGAAGGTGACCTGCCCGATGTGTTCAGGGGCGGCCGCACCAAAGCGGCCATTCAACGCGATGAGGATGGCGACGGAAAAAATGAGCAGGCGGCTGGTCTTCCGTGGGCTGTTCGACACGCGGCGTCACCTCGGACCCTCCGGGGTCCGGCTGTTAGCGGTTGATACCCGGCGGCCAGGCCCCGCAGGGCCAAGTAGTCCGGCGACTGCGGGCGGCCTCGCGAAGCATGCCCGGCGAAGCCTGTAGGCCGGGCCTCGCGAAGCCGGGCCGGCGAAGAGGAGTCTGGACCTTGGACGACAGTCACGCAAGCGCGGTTCGTCAATTGGACACCAATCACGCCTGAATAGTCGCTTCTGTCCCAGGTGACCGCTTTTGGGACGGCTTGGGTCAGTTTTCCGTCGGCATTTCGGCGGCGTCGACGACCAGAACCTCGATTGGTGCTCGTTGCGGCTCGAGCTTCAGCCCCAACTGTTCCTGCAGGGCCGTGAACAGGTCAGGCAGATTCGGGTCACTGGCCGGGGGCGTCACGCCGGGAGGCAGCGCTCCCGCGGGCGGGACGTTGGCGCGCCACCGCAGGGAGAAATCGTAGCGATCGGTCAGTCCCGTCCGATCGAGCACGAGTCGATCGATACCGGTCAGCGGGGTCTGATTCGACAGCGAAGCCACCAGTTGTCCGATTGGTGCCGAGCGCGCGATGTACTGACCGGGGCCGAACTGGAGGGCGCCGCAGTTCGGCCCTCTGCCGCGTCCACCCTGGGGAGCCTGCGCGCCCGGCCCGCCGGCTCGCGCCGCTTCACGTTCCGCCTGCGCCGCAGCGGACGAGCACTCCGGGTCTTCGGCAGGCTTGAGGTTCGGCCCGAGTCCGTCCGGGCGGACGCGGACGAGCGTATAGACCGGCATCTCCCGCATCTCGGTGTGTGTGACCAGCTTGAAACGGCCGGCGAGCATGTTCCGCATCATCTCGTTGCGCTGCTCGCGGGTCGCGTCACCGCCGACGGTGGCGACAATGTCGAATTTCTCGGCGGAGAAGTACTCAGCGGTTGCCAGTTTAGGCCCGCTGACAATTTGCGAGTCGAGCACACCGTACCCGTTCCTGATCAGCATTCGGATGCTGATGTTCGTGGCGACGTAGCGGCCCGGTTGATTCTGCGTCGTTCCGCCCTGTGCACCGCTCGTGTTGCGTTTGATCGATACGGTTTCGAAATGGGCGCCTCGACCCGCTGGTGCCTGCGCGGCCAGCAGCCTTGGCCCGCGCAGCACGCCGATCGTGACCGGTGCCGCAAGCGCGGTGACCGCGAATGCCGACAGCAGAAACGTATGGAGCGGACCAATCGGAATCGCGGGACGGTTGCGCATGATCGTCTCGATCCTATTCTTCAGGTCGGCGCCGGTGACCCCTGTGACGCATGGAAGAGGAGACTCGAGGTAGTACTCACAGGTGCGAAGGATGCCCTCGGCATAACCGTCCGGGCTGCCGCCGCAATCGAGCACCGCCTCGTCGCACGCGCGTTCGCGCTCGTCGACGAGCCGCGCGCCGATCCACCAGACCAGCGGGTGAAACCAGAACGCCGCTTCGACCAGCATGTGCAGCGCGGCGGTGAGGTTGTCCTGACGCCGGACGTGGGCAAGCTCGTGTTCGAAAATGGCGGCAATCTGTCCGTCGTCCAGCCGGGCGCTGATGCTGGCGGGCCACAGCAGGATCGGACGCGCTGTTCCAACGACGCCCGGTTCGACGGCGCTGTCCATCGTGACCATCTGCAGCGCCGCCGTGTCGCCGCGGCCAGACTGAACCTGCCGAAGAATCTGGACCTCGCGACCAGAGATCACCGGAGTCGCACGACGAATCAGGCGCTGCAGCTTCACCCAGCGCATCGTCCACCGGACCAGCAGCAGGAGTGTGCCGGCGAACCACACAGCCGCAGCAAAGATCCCAGCAACGTCTCGTACGGACGTGTCGAGCCATGGATCGGGATTGGCTTGGGCCGATCTCGTCGCCGCCGCACCGATCACGCGCTCGACGGGAGTGAAGGGCTGCGCCGCGCCCTGCACCGCGAGACGGAGAGCCGGCTGCGGGAGCGGCGCGTCCGTCCAGCCGAACGCACTGCCAACGGCAATCAGCGCCGCGAAGGGAACGGCGAACTTCACCGACGCGGTCAGCCACAGGCCATAGCGGACGGACGCGCGGTGCCGCCGGAAGGCCAGTGTCAGCAGGGCGATCGCGCCCGCAAAGAGCGTCGACTGCCAGACATGGTCGGCGCCGACGCGCAGCAGCAACGAGAAATCGGCAGCAGTCACGGCTTCTCCTTCTTCTGCAGCTTGCGGAGGGTCTGTTCCGCTTCCTTCACTTCATCGAGGGTGAGCTTGCCAGCCTCGATGAGGTGCGCCATGAGGGGCTGACTTCGACCGCCGAAGAAGCCGAGCAACTCGTCGATCAGGCGGCGCTGAGCGGCACTTCGCGACACCGCCGCTTCGAAGATGTGGGCATTGCCAATCTTCTTGACGCGGCGCACCGCCCGCTTTGTCTCCAACCGGTAGACCATCGTCTGCACGGTCGTGTACGCGGGCCGATCCTTCTCGGGAAACGCTTCCTGTATTTCGCGGACCGACGAGGCGCCGCGGTCCCAGAGCGCCTCCATGATCTGCATCTCGAGCTTGGTCAGTCGTGGTGATGCCATGATCCTCGTCGTCTGTCAGCGGAGGTGAGTCGCGTCCGCCCATCTCCTATGCGCGTGGTCATATCTACTACAAATGTAGGTGATGGTGCAACGGCTCGATCACAACCTGCCCGCCGTACCTCAGGGGTCAATCCTCCGACGGCATTTCCACGCGGTCGATGATGAGTACGTCAACAGGAGCGCGCCGCGCTTCGAGCTTCAGACCCAATTGCTCGTTCAGCGCCGCGAAGATCGATGGCGCATTGGCGTCGATCGGTGGGGCCGCCGGTCCGCCGGGCATTGCGCTGCTACGTTCGGGCGTGAAGGTGAGCTGAAGATCGAATGCGCCGTCCAGTCCGGTCTCGTCCTTCACCATCCGGCCGACGATCCCGCTCAGCGTCGTTGCCAGCCCGGCCATCGGGAGGTTCCCCGCGTTCAGCGAACTTGGCGTCATCGACATGCCGCAGAGCGTCTGGCCGTTTGCTGAGGTCGGCGGCGGGCCCGGTGGTGCTGCGGCTGCAGCTCGGATCAACGCCTCACAGTCGGTTGTCGTTCTTGTGAGTTGCGGCCCCAGGTGCCCTTCGCGCGCAAGCAAGAGCGCATAGGTGGGCATGTCGCGCGGCTCACGATGCGTCTCGAGGTGAAAGCGGTCGGCCAGCAGTGTCCGGAGCATCGCCGACAGGTCGTCACGCGAGGCCGCTGTGTTCGTGCGGGCAGCGATGTCGAACCGCGTGTTGCTGATCCAGGATGGACCGCCGGCAAGTTGGAAATTCTGCAGGCCGAACGCGTTCAGGATCAGGGTGTGCACCAGCGCGTTGGTGACGTCGAAGCGGCCCGTCCCGCGCGGCGCAGCGATCCTCGACGCCTGTGCGCCGGACCGGTTCACTTTGACGGACGCGACGTCGAATGCCGGCGCCTGAGCGATTGTGAGGGTGGCCGCCGCGATGACGCACACAGAAAGCATGGCTGCCCGGTATCGCATTCCGAACCTCCTTCCCGTGCTTGGACGGCAGCCGACGATTGCCGGTTATGTTGCGTGCTATCGCATATACCCGGCGCGCGCCTTGACGTCGACCTTGCGGTCCTTCACCCGCACGGTCAGAGGATGCCAGCCGGCCGACGGGACGTTGGCGGGCGAGAAGCTCACCAGGTAGCGCAATCGCAGAAAAGATCCTTTCGGGAGTGCGGCCGTTGACACGGCATAGACGACCAGATTCGATCGCTTGACGACGTCAACGACCCGGGACGCTGGGAGCCAGCTCGACGTGTCGACGCCGAGAACGTCGGCTGCTGAGCGGCGACCGATGCGATCGCCAGCACGCTCACGATGCCGCGGTGAAGCGCAGGGTGGTCATGGCGCGCGTGACGTGGTGAGTCGCTGTCGCGCCTGATCGAGCAGTTCGGGAGCGTGACGTCCGCAGGACGGGTAATAGCTCCACCAGGGATCCGGCTGCGACTCACTGTCTGTCGCCGACAGCAGCGTTCCCAGCGCGGACACCGAACCAGCGCGGTCTCCCGACGCTGCGGATAGCTGACTGAGCGCCAGCCGAGGAACCTGTGCCTCCGGAAACAGCGTCGCCGCTGTCCGATATGCCGTCCGGGCCGCCTCCAGGTTGTTGACGCTTTCGAACGCCGCACCGAGGAAGATCTGCGCGTAGTAGCGCTGCTCCGGTTCGTTCGCCAGGGTCGCGGCAGCACGTAACTCCTCGACCGCTGCAGTTCCTCGTCCGATCAGCGTGAGCACGCGGCCGTAGTGAATACGCGCATCGGCCTGGCGTGAATCCAGCGCCAGGGATCGGCGCAGCCGGGCCGCCGCTTCCTTCAGCTCGTTCGCGGGAGAGTCCACTCGGAGTGTCACGCCTGGCGGAAGGCGGCTGGAGGCGATGGCCGCCTGCGTTGCCGGCGCTGCGAGTTTCTCGTGCAGGCAGCCGGCCAGGGACTGCAGCGCGGCGTCCTCGTCAAACCGCACAACCGCGGCCTCGACGTGCGCGGTATTCCAGATCTCGACGGAGGCCATCCACGTGATGGTGGCCTGATACCAGAACGCGAGGTCCGCGTCGCGACCGGCTTTCCTGTCGAGGAGTTGCGCCAGGCGGCGAGTCATCGACCAGTGGTCGGCCTGTCGGAAGTCCACCTCCATGCGGCTGCCGTCGCTCGTCCGCAGCATGTTACCGGTGCCGTTGCCGAGTATCGCCACGTCCGAGTGCAGGACGATCGCTCGCGCGATGAATTCGATGTCGCTCAGGCGCTGGCGCTTGATGTGGTCGACGGTTGCGACGAGCGTCGCGTGCTCGCCGCGCGTGTATCCGATCTCCTGCGGACCATTCTTGCCTTCGAAATCGACCGGCAGCGGAAAGAAGCGAGTGTCGGGATCCTTCAGGATCAGCCGGATCGACGCGAGCTCCACCAGGAGATTCCGCACCTCGTCTGACGACCATCGGGCCAGGGCGGGAATGGCCGCATCGCTGCTGCCCGGTGTGTGTGTGAGGACGTAGTCAGTCCATTGCGCCGCCAGATCAACGCTGTGATCCGGCCGCTTGATGATCCGGAGACCGGTCTGCTGACCCGCTGTCGCTGCCATGCTGACGCCAAGCGTCAGCACGCCTACGACGACCGCGAGCGCTCCCGTTCGAGCCACTCGCGGAGTATACGGTGCTTCTATAGCAGCGAAGACGTGTCGAGCCTACCCACTCCACCCGACATCCACGCCCTTGGGGCTCGCACCGTCGAGCATCGCCCTCGCACCCCGAGCATCCGCCCTCGCACCTTCGAGCATCCGCCCTCGCACCTTCGAGCATCCGTCCTCGCACCCTCGAGCATCCGTCCTCGCACCTTCACGGCTCGAGGCTCGCACGCTCGCGCATCGCCGCTGCTACGCGGCCTTCGGGCGCGCCTGCGAAGCGGGTGTGCGCGGAGAGGGTAGCGGCGCGTACGCCGCAACTGTCCACCCCTGTTGGCGCAATTGCAGCGCGAGGGCAGCATGTCGCTGGAACGCATCGACGCTATTGGCGCGCTGTTCCACCATGGCAGCGCCCCCGGACCAGTGCGGAATCACGATCACGGCGTACTGCTGGTCAGAGGTGCAGAGCACCTCACAAGTCAGGAACTGACGGCCACGGCGGAAGGTCCAGGCCAGCAGTCGCTGCGGTGCTCGCGTGTCCGGGGTCATCGTCGGAGCCGAATTCTTCATGCGTCGAGTCATTTCAAGACCGATGCCGTACGGCCGCGTGCCACAATGGTCGGCTTATGCCGTTCACAAATCTTGGCTTACACGCGGATCTCATCCGCGGACTGCGGGAGCTTGGCTTCACCCGTCCCACGCCCATCCAGAATGACGCGATTCCACCGGCTGTCGCCGGGAAGGATCTGCTCGCGTGCGCGCAGACGGGAAGTGGAAAAACCGCAGCGTTTCTTTTACCCATTCTCCACAGGCTGCTGGAGCGCCCGCGGCGGACGACGCGCGCGCTGGTGGTGACGCCGACGCGTGAACTGGCGGCGCAGATCCTCGAAGAGTTCAACGCGTTCGCGGTGCACACGCCACTCACGGCGGCCGCCGTTTTCGGTGGTGTCGGGATGGGACCGCAGGAGCACGCGTTTCGTGCGGGCGTCGACGTCATGATCGCAACGCCCGGACGCCTGCTCGATCACTTCACGCGGCCTGTACGGGAAACTCGACGGTCTCGAGTATCTCGTGCTCGACGAGGCCGATCGCATGCTCGACATGGGGTTCCTGCCTGATATCCGTCGCGTCCTGAAGCACATCCCGGCGAGGCGCCAGACGTTGTTCTTCAGCGCCACGATGCCACCGCCAATCGCGGCGCTGGCGTCAGAGATGCTGCGACACCCGGTCACGATCAATCTGCAGCGGCACGCCGCCCCAGCCGTCGGTATCACGCAGGCGGTCTATCCCGTGTCCCAGGATCTCAAGCCGGCCCTCTTCGTGGATCTCCTGAAGCGCGGGATCCTGCAGGAGGCCCTGGTCTTCACCCGCACGAAGCATCGCGCAAATCGCCTTTCCGAGTATCTGGTCAGGGCGCACGTCGCTGCCGAACGAATTCACGGGAACCGCTCCCAGAATCAACGCACTGAAGCGCTCGCCGGATTCAAGAGCGGCAAGTATCGCGTGCTCGTCGCCACCGACATCGCCGCCCGCGGCATCGACGTCGAAGCGCTCAGTCACGTCGTCAACTTCGATGTGCCGGCGGTCCCCGAAGACTACATCCACCGCGTCGGCCGCACCGGCCGCGCCGAGTTGACCGGCGAGGCGTACACGTTCGTGGCGCCGGACGAAGAAGGCGATCTGCGTGCAATCGAGCGCGCGATCGGACGGAGTCTGCCGCGCGTCACGCTGCCGGATTTCGATTACAAGGCGCGGCCGGCGAGTCTCGAGGTGCCGCTGAAGGAACGCATCGCCGCCATTCGCGCCCGCAAGGCCGATGAACGCGCGCGGGCGAAAACCAACGCGGAGCGTCGCGCGGGCGGAGGACAGGGTCAGTCACAGCGCCCGGGCGGCAGTGGAGGTCATGGTCACGCATCGCGTCCGGGCGGCGGGGCGGGTCAAGGTCATTCACCGCGCGCAAGCAGTGGGAACCAAAGGCGTCCCGGGAGCAGAGGAGACGGTGCTCAGCGTCCGGCCGGAGGAGAGGCTCGCGGGCGCCAGCGCTTCGGATCGCGCAAAGGGGGGCGGTGAGCGCGGCGCTCATCAAGGCACGAGCTCCGTACAAAGAAAAGGCGCTCGATTGTTCGAGCGCCTTTTCTTTTGGCGCGGCTGAAACCGCGCCCTACGACTCGATTCGGCGCGACTGAAGCCGCGCGCTACGACCTTCTGAAGTTACCTCGCCAACGGATTGGGGCGGAGCTGGAGGTGCACCATCTTGCCCTTCGTGCCCTTGCCCCCTTCGATGTGCCAGACGAAGTGGGTGCCGTAGTTGGCCCACAGGCCGCGGTTCTTCCAGTCGCCCTCAGGCCCGTCGATACGGCCGTCCATGCCGCGCTGGTAGAAACCGAGCGGATAGGGCACGCGCAGTGTCGTCCATTCCTTGGTTTGCGGATCCAGCGCGAGCAACGCGTCTGAATTGGATCCGTTGGCCAGCGGAATGTTCTTTCCCAGCCCGAGGATGCCTTGCTGGTCGACCCAGTTCGTGTAGTGGAAGTCCGCCGGGACATCGGTGCCTTTCAGCTTCGGACCGGTCGTCTGATACAGCGTCCAGCCTTCCTTGCACTGGCTGCCGTCGGCCTTCTGCGGGCCCGTCAGGTCCTTGCATTTGCGGACAGTCGAAGCTGGCCAGGTGACTGCTGGCGGCCAGCGCGGTCCAGACGACGCCGTTGGTGTCGATGTCGACGCCGCGCGGATCGAAACCTGGTTCAGGCACCTTGAACACCTGCGCCCGGCACGACTCCGGCGGGTTGTTGCCGCGCTGCAGGCGCACCAGGTAACCCGGATAGCTCTCGGCGACGCCCCAGACGGAATCGTCCACCGGGCTGGCGATGACCATGTAGAGCGAGTAGTTGATCATCGTGTCGCGAGATGTGTCGGCCGTTGGCAGCGCCGCGCCGCCGCGAGCGCCGGCACCGGCACCCGCATTCGGACCCGCTGGCGCCGTGGCGGTGTCGGTGGCGTAGAGCACCGAGTCGGCGCCGCGGCCGCCGACCACGTTCCAGGGACGCGTGATCTTGCCGTCGCCGTTGGTATCGACGACCTGCCCGCACCAGCCGACCGCCTGCTGTTCCGCTTTGACCGGATCGTTCCCGTTGGCCTTCATCGCCTCGTCGAACTTCTTGGTATCGATCCAGCCGAAGATCGGGCCCGACAACTCGTTGAAGTACACCGTCTCGTTCGGGTCGTTGTCGAACTGCAGGTGGTGCGTGGAGTAGCAGGTGTCGATCAGCGTGAACTGCTTCGTCTTCGGATCGTAGTAGGACGCCTGGCGGCCCGAGCCGCGCAGCGGATACCAATCGGAGTAGGCGCTCTTGCCGTCGCTGCACCACGCCGGATCCTGGTTCGGCCGGATCTTCGACGTCATCCACACGCGACCCTTGCTGTCCATCATCGGGTTGTGCGGATCCGCCGGGTCGTAGGGCGGGTTCGCCCACAGCCAGGTGTCACCCCACCAGAGAGACGGCCGATTCGGCTTCGGGAAGCGCGACGGGACCGTCTCGCGGGGTGCGCGGGTCGGAATCTCGAGTTCCTCGGTCGTGTTCCTCTTCGGGTCGAGGACGACCAGCGTGCCGTGGCCGGCCGACACGGCGTACACCGGGCCACCGCCGTTCACCTTCGGGTTCTGCTTGCTGGTGGTGACCTCGTCGTGCATGAACGAGTGGTCGGTGCCCCAGTCCCACAGCGTCAACACCAGGTTGCGCTCGACACCCTTCGGCCGCGGCGGCGCCGGCGGCACCTCGCCCTTCTCGACGGCGCGCGTCCAGTCGGCGAATACCTTCAGCGAGGCCGCCTGGCCCTGGTTGTTCAGCACCGAATACATGTTGGTGCCGCGCACGCCGGTGCCAAGCCGCCACTCCCACGCTTCCTCGTGCGTCTTCAGTTCCGGCTTCGCCTTGAAGACGTGATCGAGGCTGCGGGTCAACTGGTTGCCCAACTGGTGACAGAAGTTGCAGTCGGACTTCAGCGAGTTGATCCAGTGGTTCTGATCGGTCATGCGCGTGCCGACGCCGTTGCCGTTCGGCGGCTGCCCGGTGCCGGGGAAGAGGTTCTTGGGCGGCGGCGCCAGCATCGACAGCCAGTAGTCGCCGGGATAGACGCGCGCGGCTTCCTGCGGCGTCTTCGCCGTCACCGCGTTCAGCGTGACCGTATTCGCGCCCGGCTTCATCATCACCTTCGGCGAATCGACGAGGCCGTATCCGCGCACCCACACGCTGTAGTTGGCGGTGGGCAACTCGGGCAGCAGGAACCGTCCTTGATCGTCGGTGACGACGATCTTGATGAAGTTGGTCGGCAGGTCCTTTGTTTCGGCAATCACCCAGACGCCGGCCTCCGGCCCTTTGTCGCTGCGCACCACGCCGGTGATCACGCCGTTGGCCGGCGCGGTGGCGTTCTGCGCCTCGAGTGACTTACCGGCGGAGACCACAAACGCCGTGGTGAGAGCGATCAATCCGGCGGTGAGGATTGCAAACCCCACGCGGGAACGCGTAGACGTGCTCACGGATTCCTCCTGCTGACGGCGCGCGCGATTACGGGCCGCCGATGAAAAGGCAAAATCGGGACGTGGAAGTATATGTGCCGATGGCTGCGCTGGAAAAGCCCGTGCTGGCCAAATTTGATACTTTTTTGCGACATCCCGGTCCGGGCGTTTCTTACAATTGTTGCGCATCCTCGACCGACCCCTAGGAGGGGCTCATGGCTCGATCAATCCTCCGCCCGCGCGCGGTGCATCCACAGAAACAGCTCGCGGCGCGCTGTGGCCGGCTCACGGCGCTGATCATCGGGGTTCTGCTGCTGATCGGCTCGGCAGCCCAGGCCGCCCCTGACACTCGCCTGGCCGAGGCCGCGCAGCGGCGCGACATGGCCGCCGTTCGTGCACTGCTGAGTCAGAAAGTCGATCCGAACGCGCCCGGCCGGGACGGCACCTCTGCCTTGCTGTGGGTCGTGCGCGTCGACGATGTCGCGACCGCGACGCAGTTGGTGAAGGCGGGTGCGGACGTGAAGCTGGCGAATCGGCAGGGACTCACGCCGCTCGCCCTCGCCGCCTCGAACGGGAGCGCCGCGATGGTCAAGCTCCTCCTCGATTCGGGCGCCGACGTCAACGCCTTCGATCCGGCGAACGAGACACCGTTGATGGCGGTTGCGCGCGTCGGCAACCTCGACGCGGTGCGCGTGGTGCTCGAGCATGGCGCCACGCTCGATGCGAAGGACCCGCAGTTCGAACAGACGGCGCTGATGGTGGCGGTGCGCGAGAACCATCCGCAGGTGGTGCGGCTGCTCATCGAACTCGGCGCCAACGTCAATGCGAAGACGCGCATCGGCGTCACGCCACCGTTCATCCTGCCGAATTCGGTTCCCGGCTTCGGTCACGGGATCGGGATCGTCCGCGGCGGGTCACCGGATCGCGGGCGCCGCGCCCCGACGCCGGGCGCGATGTCGCCGTTGCAGTACGCGGCGCGTGACGGGCGGCTCGACACGGTCAAGATCCTGCTGGCCTCGGGCGCCGATATCAACCAGGTCGAGGCGAACGACATCACGCCGGTGATCACGGCGATCACCAACAACCATCCGGACGTCGCCACGTATCTGATCGAGCAGGGCGCGGATGTGAAGAAGGTCGACTGGTACGGCCGGACGGCGCTCTTCGCGGCGGTCGAAACGCGCAACATGGATACGGACAACGGGCCGCCGTTCGAGAACAGCGTCACCCGGCCCCCGTACCTGCCGCTGATCCAGCTGCTCCTCGACAAGGGCGCCGATCCCAATGCCCGGACGGCCGAACAGCTGCCGATCCGCAACCAGTTCCTCCGCACCACCGGCACGCTGGAATGGGTGGACTTCACCGGCATGACGCCGTTCATCTACGCGGCGCGCGCCGGCGACGTCGATGCCATGAAGCTCCTGCTGAAGGCCGGGGCCGACCCGAAGATCGAAACGTTCCGCGGGACGAACGCCCTGATGGCGGCCGCCGGCGTCAACTGGGTCTTCAACCAGACCTACTGGGAAGGCGAGCCGCGGAACCTCGAAGCGGTGAAGCTCTGTTTCGATCTGGGCCTCACCGACGTGAACAAGCAGAATTCGATGGGGGTCACGGCGCTGATGGGCGCGGCCAATCGTGGCTCGGACGAGATCATCAGGTACCTGGTCTCCAAAGGCGCGAAGCTGGATACGAAGGATGCCGAAGGGCGCACGGCGATGACCTGGGCCGAAGGCGTGTTCCTGGCCACGAATCCCGCGCAGGCCAAGGCCTCGTCCATCGCGCTCCTCACGTCGCTTGCGAAACAATCGCCGCAAGCCGCCGCGCCGGCGCCGGCGGGCGCAGGCTCAGGACAGGTAGCCAGTAAATGAAGAAGGTCGTCATCCGGATTCTTCCCGCGGCGTTCGTCTGGATCGCGGTCGTCGCATCGATCAGCGGTCAGACGGCGGGCGTGACACGGCCTGCCCCGCAAGGAGCGCAGAAGGCGGCCCCGTCGCCGAAGGCGGCGGGCCCGGCCAGGCTGGCCGCGCCGCAGACCGCCGCGGCGCCGCAACTGGACCCTGCGCTGATCAAGACCTACTGCGTCACCTGCCATAACGACCGCTTGAAGACGGCGGGCCTGGCGCTCGACACGGTCAGCCTGGACGACATCGCTGGCAACGCCGAGGTCGCTCGAGAAGGTCGTCCTCAAGTTGAAGACCGGACTGATGCCGCCGGCCGGCGCGCCGAGGCCGGACCGTGCGGTGCTCGACGGCTTCGCGGCCGCGCTGGAGACTCATCTCGACAAGGCGGTACCGGCCAACGCGAACCTGGAGACCCCGTCGCTGCACCGGCTCAATCGCGTCGAGTACGCGAACGCGGTTCGCGATCTGTTGTCGCTCGACGTCGACGTCAGCTCGTTGCTGCCGGCGGACGGGTCGAGTGAAGGATTCGACAACCTGGCCGAGGCGCTCGCCGTGTCGCCGTCGCTCGTCCAGGGTTATGTGTCGGCGGCCATGAAGATCAGCCGCCAGGCCGTGGGCGACCGTCAGGCGGCAGCGTCGCAGGTCGTCTACGCAGCCCCGGCAGGACTCGCGCAGGACAAGCACATCGACGGCCTGCCGCTCGGCACCCGCGGCGGCATCGTGTTTACGCACACCTTCCCGCTCGATGCCGAATACGAGTTCACCGTCGGCGGCGGCGGACCGGGCGGCGGTGGCGCCGCTGCGACCGATTTCACCATCGATGGCGAACGGGTGTCCGCCCAGAACCCGCGCAAATTCCGGATTCCGGTCTCCGCCGGGCCGCACACGATTGCCGTCGCCGTACCGGATCGCAATCGCGGCGCGGGCGTTGACGACATTTATTCGGACTTCCGCGTGGACGGCGAGTTCAGGGTCGCCGGTGGCGTGCAGAACGTCACGATTCTCGGCCCGTTCGACGCGAAGGGGACGGGCGACACGCCGGCCCGCAAGCGGGTCTTCACGTGCAAGCCGACGACGGCTGCCGAAGAGACGGCATGTGCGCGCACGATTCTCTCGTCGCTCGCGCGCCGCGCGTATCGCGGGCCGGTCAGCGCCGCCGAAGTCGAGACGCTGATGAAGTTCTATCAGCAGGGGCGTGAGGACGAAGGTGCAGACTTCGAGTCGGGCGTGCAGCAGGGGCTCGCCCGCATCCTCGTGGCGCCGCGGTTCGTGTTCCGCGTCGAGGAAGAGCCGAAAGCCGTCGCTCCGGGTTCGACCTATCGCATCGGCGACGTTGACCTGGCGTCACGCCTCTCGTTCTTCTTGTGGAGCAGCATTCCGGACGAGGAACTGCTCGATGTGGCGAGCAAGGGACGGCTGAAGGATCCGGCGGTCCTCCGCGCCCAGGTCAAGCGGATGCTGGCGGATCCGAAGTCGGACGCACTGATCGAGAACTTCGCCGGTCAGTGGCTGTTGCTCCGCGACCTCAGCACCGTGCAGACCGAAGCGAAGAACTTCGACGACAACCTGCGGAAGTCCTTCCAGAAAGAAACGGAGATGCTGTTCTCGACGATCGTGCGCGAGGACCGCAGCCTGGTCGATCTGCTGGACGCCGACTACACGTTCGTGGACGAGCGGCTGGCCGAGCATTACGGCATCCCGAACATTCACGGCAGCTATTTCCGTCGCGTGTCGCTCGCCGCCAACAGCCCGCGGCGTGGCCTGCTCGGAGAGGGCAGCATGCTGACGATCACCTCGGTGGCCACGCGGACGTCGCCCGTGTCGCGCGGCAAGTGGATTTTGGAGAACCTGCTGGGGGCCCCGCCGCCGCAGCCGCCGCCGGGCGTGGAGGTCAATCTCGAGCCCGATCCGAAGGCCGAGAAGCCGACCACGTTGCGGCAGCGGATGGAACAGCATCGGCGGTCACCGCAGTGCGCCTCCTGCCATCGCCTGATGGACCCCATCGGCTTCTCGCTCGAGAACTTCGATCAGGTCGGCACCTGGCGCGAGCAGGAAGCGGGGCAGCCGATTGACTCGACCGGCCAGCTGGCGGACGGCACGCAGGTGAAGGGCATCGACGATCTGCGCAAGGCGGTGCTGACCCGGTCGGACGCCTTCATGTCGATTGCCGCCCGGAAGCTGCTAACGTATGCGCCTGGGACGCCCGTTGAGCTACCAGGACATGCCGACGGTCCGCATCATCGTCCGTCGCGCGGCCGCCGACCGGAACCGGTTCTCATCGCTTATCCTAGGTGTGATCGAAAGCGCGCCGTTCCAGATGCGGATCAAGAAGCCGGAGACGGCAACCGTTCGCGCATCCCGGTAGCTGGTAGCCCGTAGGCCGGGTTCCGCGCAGCGGACCGGCTCTGGAGACAAACAGATGTCCTACATCACCAGGAAGCACCTCTCGCGGCGCACAATTCTGCAGGGTCTCGGCGTAACCATGGCCCTGCCGCTGCTGGAGTCGATGATCCCGGCCTCCACGGTCTTCGCCCAGACCGTCGCCGCGGCAAAACGGACGCGCTTTGGGGCCATCTACTTCCCGCACGGCGTCATCCAGGCGAACTGGAACCCGGAGAAGGAGGGCGCCGGGTACGCCATCACCCCAATCCTTCAGCCGATCAAGCCGTTCTACGATCACGTCACGGTCGTCTCGAACCTGAAGCACGCGCTCGCCTACGGCAGTGGCGCCACCGCCAACCACAATCGGGCCGCGTCCGCGTTTCTGAGCGCTGCCGAAGCGAAGACGGGTGCCCAGCCTCATCTCGGGGTCACCGTCGATCAGGTAGTAGCCAAGAAGCTCGGCCAGGACACCCCGCTGCCCTCGCTCGAGCTGGCCATCGAAGGGGCAAGCGTCAACTGCGGCGACGGCCTGAGCTGCTCGTACCGCGACACGATTTCCTGGCAGAGCGACACGTCACCGCTGCCGATGCAGAACAACCCGCAAGTCGTGTTCGAGCGGCTGTTCGGCGAGGGCAACGACCTCGACCAGCGCAAGGCGCGGCGGAAGCAGTCGCTCAGCCTGCTCGACTCCGTGCTGGGCGAAGCCAATTCGCTGCAGCAGAAGCTGCCGGCCAGCGATCGCGCGCGGATGGATCAGTACCTCACTGACGTCCGTGAGATCGAGCGCCGCATTCAGAAGGCCGGACAGCAGGTCTCCGACGATCTCGACCTGCCGCCCGCGCCAACGGGAGTGCCGTCCGACGTCGAGGAGCACATCAAGCTGATGTACGACCTGCAGGTGCTCGCGTGGCAGACGGAGATCACGCGGGTGTCGACGTTCCAGGTGGCGCACGAGTTGAGCAACGCGGTGTACACGAAGAGCACGGTCCGCGATGCGTTCCATATCCTGTCGCACCACTCGAACATTCAGGAGAACAAGGAACGCTTTACGATCCTGAACCGCTATCACGTCGGGCTGCTGGCGTACTTCCTCGACAAGCTGCAGAAGACGCCGGACGGCGACGGCACGCTGTTCGATCACTCGCTGGTGCTCTACGGCAGCGGTCTGGGCGACGGGAACCAGCACGATCACACCGACCTGCCGGTGCTCGTGGCGGGCGGCGCCAGCGGCCAGCACAAGGGCGGCAAGCACATTCGGACGGCGAAAGACACGCCGATGGCCAACCTGCTCGTCGCGGTGCTGACCAAGATGGGCATTCAGGAAGAGAAGTTCGGCGACAGCGCAGGGGTCATCGCGCTCTGAGGCGCAGTTGCGCTGCTGTCACGCGCGTTAGCCACGAAGGCACGAAGACACGGAGGTAATAAAATCTTCGTGCCTTGGTGCCTCCGTGGCTAACGTCGTGACTCCCGAATCTTCCTCGATTCAATTTCATCGGCCGGTCGCGTTCTGGCTGGGCACCGCGGCGATCACCGCCGGCGTCCTCTTCCATCTTCCCGACTTCTTCTCGATGTCGGCCATGGGTTACCGCATGGCCGGCATGCCCATGTCTTCGCTGATGATCGCCGGCATGTGGCTGATTGTCGGCGGCATGCTGCTCGCCACCTGGTCGCTGCTGCCGCCGGTAGCCGTGACTCGCGCGCGCGCGGCGGCGTATCACGTTCAGGCCATCGACGCGGCGACGCTGACCGGCGCGCACTGGGGACTGCTGTTCGTGCTCGGCGTGGCGCTGGTGATCGACGTCATGAAGCCGGCGACACTCGGGTTCGTGCTGCCAGGCATGGTCGCCGAGTACGGCATCCCGCAGGCGCAGAGCGGGTGGCTGCTGGTTTGCGCGCTCACCGGAACCACCGTCGGCTCCGTCTTCTGGGGGGTCATGGCCGACCGCATCGGCCGTCGGGCCGCGATCCTGCTCGCGTCGCTGATGTTCATCGGCACCTCGATCTGCGGGACGATGCCGTCGTACCGCGTCAACCTGTTCATGTGCCTGCTGATGGGCATTGCCGCCGGCGGGATGCTGCCGATCGTGTATGCGCTGATGGCCGAATCGGTCCCGGCCGGTCCGCGCGGCTGGCTGGTCGTGCTGCACGGCGGGATGGGTACCGTCGGCGGGACGCTGGCGGCCGCGGCGTGCGCGGCGCTGCTCGAACCGATTTATTCGTGGCGGGCGCTCTGGCTGATGAACCTGCCGACCGGGATCGTGATGCTGATCCTGAACCGGTGGATTCCCGAGTCGCCCCGCTTTCTCCTGGAGCGCGGCCGCGTCGACGAGGCCCGCGCCGTCCTCGCGCGTTATGGCGTGGTGCTGGTTCCTGAAAAACCCAGACCGGGTCTGGTTTCCTCGGACGAAACCCAGACCCGGTCTGGGTTTTATAGTGAAATTGTTGCGCTGTTCCAGCAGCCACATCTCGCTCAGACGATGCTGGTCATTGTCTACGGTCTGGCGTGGGGTGTCGTGAACTGGGGATTCATCGCATTTCTGCCCACGTTCCTCCGCAGTCGCGGGTTTGGCGCCGGCGCCTCGTCGTACCTGCTGTTCCTGTCCGCGTTCGTCGCGATCCCGGGAACCGTGATGGTGGCGTGGACCTACGGCAAGTGGAGCAGCCGCCAGAGCATGATCTGGTTTGCGGTCGCGAGCGTCGCGTCGGCAGTGGCATTCGCCGCAATCGACCCGGGTGCGGCCACCAGCCGGCTGACGATCATCGCCGTGCTGTCGTTGATCTATGCGACCACCGGCGGCGTGATGGCCATGCTGTCGCCGTACACCGCGGAGGTGTTTCCGACGCGGCTGCGGGGAACCGGCAGCGGGCTGTCGGCCGGCAGCACCAAGCTGGGTGGTCTGTTCGGCGGTTTTGCCACCGTGACCGGCGTGATCGCCGTGGCCAGCGGCCTGGCGCGTCCCGTGCTCCTGGTGTCGATCCCGATGGCCCTGGCCGCGGTGCTGGTGTGGAAATACGGGATCGAGACGCGCGGCAGGCGCCTCGAGGAACTGGCCGAGTCGTCGCGGGCTTGACCGGGCGTTGCAGGGTAGGCTACATACCCGTCACGAACCAACCACGAAGCGCACGAAGGTCACGAAGGTCACGAAGGAATATCTGGTGATGTCTTCGTGTCCTTCGTGGTTGCCGGCGTGACAAGTGAGGATTGCTTGTGACCAGATCCGCTGATCGATTTGCGCTGATTGCCGCGTCTGCTGTGGGTGTGCTGCTCTTCGTCGCGGTGGTGGCTGGTCAGGCACCGGCCGCGCCGCCCGCTCAAGCGCCGCCAGGCCCGCCCGCGCAGGGCGCCGGACGTGCGGCGGCGGTGCCCGGTACCGAGAGTGGTTGGGCCACGTTCCAGGGGCAGTGCGTCGGCTGCCACGGGATCGTGACACCGATCGGCAACGCGCCGATGACCTCTGCGATCCGGCAGATGACGCCCGAGCGGATCTACGCGGCGCTGCAGGGGAAGGTGCACCACGAGCGCACGCTGACGGACATCCAGGCGCAGCGCGTTGCCGAGTTCATCGGCGGCCGTCCGCTCGGCAGCAAGGACAAGGGCGACGCCAAGGACATGGCCAATCGCTGCACGTCGAATCCGGAGATGAGCGATCCGGCGCAGCAGCCGAATTGGAACGGGTGGGGGAACACACCCGCCAACACGCGCTTTCAGACGGCGGCAGCGGCGAAGCTCACGGCGGCGGACGTGCCGCGACTCAAGTTGAAGTGGGCGTTCGGGTATCCCTACGGGATGACCAGCAATGCCCAGCCGACGGTCGCGGCGGGGCGAGTGTTCGCCGCGAGCGACAACGGCTACCTCTACTCACTCGACGCGAAGACCGGATGCGTCTACTGGTCGTACCAGCAGGGATCGATCGTGCGTGGCGCACCGGTGCTCGGACGCGTCAGCGGCCAGGGCGCCGCCCGCTGGGCGGTCTTCATCGGCGACGGCCACGCCTACGTGCACGCCGTCGATGCCCAGACCGGTCGTCCGCTCTGGAAGGTGCGCGTCGACGAACATCCGGTGGCGCGGATCACCGCAGGTCTCGCGTACTACGACGGCCGCGTGTATGTGCCGCTCTCAGGGTCGGAGGAATTCAACGCCGGACAGATCGACTATCCATGCTGCACCAGTCGCGGCGCTGTGATCGCGCTCGAGGCGAGCACCGGGAAGCAGGTGTGGAAGACCTATAACGTCGACGAGCCGAAGCCGTGGAAGAAGAATCCGAACGGCGTGCAGCTGTACGGACCTTCGGCCGGCGGCATCTGGAACGCGCCGACGATCGACCCCGTTCGCGGCGCATTGTACGTGGGCACCGGCGACGCGGTGACGCCGCCGGAGTCGCCGCTGACCGATGCTGTCGTTGCGATGGACCTCAAGACCGGCAAGGTGCTGTGGTCCTACCGTGCGGCCAATCAGGACCTGTTCATGGGGGGCTGCAACGGCCCGACGAAGAGCGAGGCCTGTCCGAGCCCGATGGGTCCGGACTTCGACATCGGGAACTCGCCGATCCTCGTCACCCTGCCCAACGGCAAGCGAGCCGTGTTCGCCGGCGGCAAGAATGCCGATGTGTATGCGCTCGATCCCGATCAGAACGGCAAGCTGCTGTTTCACGTCAACCCGCTCGGCGCTACGCCGGGTACCTTCGGCCGCGGCGGCCGCGGATCGATCGTCTGGGGCGGCGCGACAGATGGGCAGCGCGTCTACTACGGCACCGGCGCCGGCGGTCTGGCGGCGATCAATGCCGAAGGCGGATCGGTGTGGCAGTTCACGGCGGCAGGCCTGGGCGGACGCGGTAACGCCGGACTGGGTGCTGCGCCGACGTCGATTCCCGGCGTCGTCTTCGAAGGTGCGACCGACGGCCAGTTGTTCGCCGTCTCGGCCGCCGAAGGCAAGCAGTTGTGGCAGTTCAACACGGCTCAGACCTTCGACACCGTCAACAAGGTTCCCGCTCACGGCGGCGCGATCAACACGTCGGGTGCGGTGGTGGTGGACGGGATGGTCTTCGTCGGATCGGGCTACGCGATCAGCGCCGGAGCGTCGGGCGGCAACGTGCTGCTGGCCTTTGGTCTTGAGTAATTCGGAATTCTGAATTCTGAATCGTGAATCGTGATCGAATAGGGAATGCGTGCATCGAGCGGATCGTGGCAGGGCGGGTTCCGCCGGAGCGCACCCGCGTCATTCACGATTCACGATTCGCGATTGTCCTCACTTCGCCATCAGCGTCAGTAGATACGTGATCGGTGGGTCGCAGTAGGGCAGCTTGCGCACGACGTCGACACGAAAGTCCCCGGACGCCGGTGCGACGGCTGCCCATGTTCGCCTGCCGTCCGCTTTCGCGTCGACCGGCTGCCCCTTGAGATCGGTCACGCGGAGGACGGCGTCGAGACCCTTGAACCGCTCGATCTTCGCCTGTAGCAGCACGCCCTCCGTGAACGACACCACATAACGGTCGAATGCATCCCCGGCCAGATTGCCCGCCACCTGCCGGACCATGCCGCGGAATCGCAGGTCGATGGTGGCGGTCACGACCGGCGTTCCGATCTTGTGCCGGTCGGGAACGCCGATGATTGTCATCCGCGTGATCCTGAACACTCCTGAGCTCCGCTCTGCGACAATCAATCCCTGCCCGATGGTGAGCGCGGCGCCGTTGGCCACGAGCGGATACTTCGGCAGCGGCTTGCCGTCCTGTGCCGATTGTGCCAGGTCGATCGCGCATCGCATCTCCGGCGTGAACAGGAGGTCGTACATCTGGAGCGTCGACGCGGTGTTGTCGAGCGGGATCGGTAACGGCAGCGCGGGTGCGTTCACGCGGAGCGGATACCGGAACATGGCTGCGGCGCCGCGTCGGTCGCCCGCGGCGAGGGCCGACCGGAGCCTGGTGACGAACGTCATCGGCGATTCGTCGGCGGCGCCGGCGCCGTGAGGCGGCATCGTCGCGAGCAGCGTGACGATGAGCGCGCGCCGATACCATATGACGCAGCGACGGCGTCCGGCAGGATGGCGGGGACCCGGCAAGGTGTTAGTTATATAACATATGTGGCGCAATACGGTAACGATTCTCGGGATGGTCGCCGCCCTGGTGACACATGGATGGGCTCAGCACAGCGACGAGGTATTCGACGTCGTGTCGATCAAGCCGTCGGCATCGATCCGCACGCCGCGGGCGGTGACGGCAATCCTGCAGCTGCGTCCCGGTCAGGTACGCGCCGCGGGGATAACCGCGCAGGGATTGATCAGTCTTGCTTATCCAACCGGCGAGGTGCCGAGACTGCCCTCGCGGATCGCCGGCGGACCCGAATGGCTGGCCTCGGCGCAGTTCGAGTTCATCGCGACGACGCATGCCGATGTTCCGGATACCGCCATCACGCACCAGCTGCCTGCGCTTCTCCGCTCGACGCTGGCGGACCGCTTCAAGCTGAAAGGGCACCTGGAGATGCGGCCGGTGCCTATCTTCGCGCTGGTGAAGGCGCGACGGGATGGCACGCTGGGACCATGGCTTCGCCGCACCGCTCCGGGGACCTATCAATACGGCACGTCGGGACGCGAGTATGTCAGCGCCAGCTACCTCACGCTCGAGCAGCTCGCGACGCGTCTGACCAGTCTCAACGCCGCCGGCCGCGTCGTAGTGGACCGCACCGAACTGAGCGGACCGTTCGACGTCGATCTGTTCTGGTCACCCGAGCGCACCGCTGTGTCCGGTCCGCTGCCGCCGGACGTCGACGGACCGTCACTGTTCACCGCGGTTCAGGAGCAACTCGGGTTGAAACTGCAAGCCCGCACCGAGCCACAGGACGTCTACGTCGTCGACTCCATCGAGCGGCCGGAGCCCAACTAGGTAGCTTGTAGTCCTTGGTGCGAGGACGACGCTCGAGGGTGCGAGCGGGCGATGCTCGAGGGTGCGAGGTCGATGCTTGCTGGTGCGAGGGTGACGCATGCTGGTGCGAGTGTCGGCGCGCGTTGGTGCGAGGTGGATGCTTGCTGGTGCGAGCGGATGACAGTCGTTGGTGCGAGGCGCGAGGCATGCTGGTGCGAAGGCCGACACTCGCCGGTGCAGAGGTCGACGCGTGCTGGTGCGAGCGGGCGACACCTCGTTGGTGCGAGGGTCGACGCTTGCTGGTGCGAGCGCCGACACTCTCGGGTGCGGGGCGCGAGGCATGCTGGTGCGAGGTCGGCACTCGTGGTGCGGGTCGACGCTGGAAGGTCCTGTGCCGGGAGTTGTGCACTGTGACACCGCGCCAGGCGACAGTGCGAGTCCGTATGGCCGGAGGAAAACCGTGGCAAGTGCTTTGGCATAGCCGCCCTGGCCGGCGGCGGAGCTGAGGGACGCGGATCAAGGCGGTTTTCCGGAGCGCCATACGGATTCGCGCTGGCGCGCTCGCGCGCACAAGCGGAAAGCGACGGTCGAGGCAGCAGGGTGCGAGGGCGACACTCGCGGGTGCGAGGGTGACGCATGCGGGTGCGAGGGCGAGCTTTGCTGGTGCGAGCGGGCGACATCCGTTGGTGCGAAGGCGACGCGTGCTGGTGCGAGCGGGCGACGCTCGAGGGTGCGAGGTCGATGCTTGCTGGTGCGAGGGTGACGCACGCTGGTGCGAGCGCCGACACTCTCGAGTGCGAGGCGGGAGGCATGCTGGTGCGCAGGTCGGCACTCGTGGTGCGGGTCGACGGCTGGAAGGTCCTGTGCCGGGAGTTGTGCACTGGGACACCGCGCCAGGCGACAGTGCGAGTCTGTATGGCCGGAGGAAAACCGTGGCAAGTGCTTTGGCATAGCCGCCCTGGCCGGCGGCGGAGCTGAGGGACGCGGATCAAGGCGGTTTTCCGGAGCGCCATACGGATTCGCGCTGGCGCGCTCGCGCGCACAAGCGGAAAGCGACGATCGAGGCAGCAGCGTGCGATGGCGACACTCGCGGGTGCGAGGGTGACATTCACGGGTGCGAGGGGCGACGGATGCTGGTGCAAGGGTGACGCGTGCTGGTGCGAGGGCGAGCCTTGCTGGTGCGAGATCGACGTCCATGGTGCGAGGTGACGCTTGCTGGTGCGGGAGCCAAGCTTGCTCGGCGTTGTTGATTCGGTGCCCCGTGATCCCGGCCGATGGCTACCGGCGGGCTCCAGCCACGGGCCCCGGGCCACCTCGGCACCTGGCTACCGGCTACGAGCCACCGGCACCGGCTACCGGCCTCCGGCTGCTGGCCTCCGGCTGCTGGCCTCCGGCTGCTGGCCTCCGGCTGCTGGCCTCCGGCTGCTGGCCTCCGGCTGCTGGCCTCCGGCTGCTGGCCTCCGGCTACTGGCCACCGGCTACCAGCTACCAGCTACCAGCCACCGGCTACCGTTTGCTCAGCGTCAGGAGATACGACACGGCCGGCTCGCAGAACGTCAGCCGTGTCACCTCCACCGCCAGATCGGCCGGTTGATGCGCGGTGGCGCTGACGACGCGTGCGGTGTCGGGACCGGTGCTCAGCACTTTGCCCGTCTTGGCGTCCAGCACGCGCACGCCGATCGCGCGACCCTGGAAGCGCTCGACTCGCGCCTGCAGCACGTCGCCCTGCCGCGTCGAGACGATGAAGCGATCGGCGCCGCCAGCCGCGAGAGTTCCGGACATCTGAACCTGACCGGAGGGGAGGTCGACGGGACGGGGCTTCGCGCGCGGCGCCGGCGGCGCGGCGCCGGCCGGCTCGTCGATCCGGATGATCGCAAACGACTCACCTGACGGCTGCAGGTGCACGGCGCCCTGACCGAGCGTTACCGTGTCGCCCTCCTTACGAACGGCGTCTGCGGTGCGTGCGCCCGATCCTGCGTCTTTCTCGAGCGCGCATCCCAGTTCCGGGGTGAACACGGTGTCGAACGCCTTGGCCAGAGCCGCGGTGCTGCCGATCGGTAGCGTGATCCCTCCGGAGCGGACGCTCGCGGGAAACTTGAACATCGCGCCAAGCGCGTCGACGTCGCGATGGGCCATCGCCGACAAGAGTCGTTGGGTGAACGCAGCCGTCTTACCTTCGGACGCGGTGGTGACCGGAGACTGCGCGTCAATCGAGGCTGCCGACAACGCGAGGACGAGAGCGATTGGGAGAAGCCGCATCTCCCTTTTATAGCGCGCTACTCGTAGAAATTAGCTCAGCTGAAAGACCTCTCTCACGCTTTTAGGAACGCCGTGATTTCGGCCGCGACAGCGTCGGGGAGATCCTCCTGGAGGTAGTGACCGCCGTCCATGCCTTTCCCCGTCACGCGCGACGGATTCGCATAGGTCTTCCAGATGTTCAGCACGTCGAACAGCCGGCCGATCGGCCCGCGCGTGCTCCACAGCGTCAGCAGGGGAGCCGTGATCTTGCGGCCGGCCTTCAGGTCCTCTTCGTCGTACTTCAAGTCGATCGATGCCGACGCTCGGTAGTCCTCGCACATGCCGTGCAGGTTGGCGATGTCCGTGTTGACGCGCGAATACTCCTTCGCGGAATCGGTCGTCGCCCGCGCGGCGTTCGCGTCGTTCTGCGCCTTCAAGGTGTTCTCGGGGCCGGGCGCAGGCTGCAGATAGTTGAACCAGTGCGGATACGCCTGCGCGAACTCCAGCGTGACGTGCGTGTAGTGATAGTGCGTCGGCACGATGTCGAGGACGGCGAGCCTGGTGACCTTGTCGGGATGGTCGACCGCCAGCCGGTGGCCGACGCGACCGCCGCGATCCTGACCGATGACGGGGAAGCGATCGAAGCCGAAGGATTTCATCACCTCGACCATGTCGAGCGCCATGGCGCGCTTCGAGTAGTTGCTGTGATCGGGCGTATCCGCTGGCTTACTGCTGTCGCCATATCCGCGCAGGTCCGGAATCACGAGCGTGTACGACTTCATCAGCATCGGCGCGACGAGGCGCCACGTGATGTGGGTCTGCGGCGCGCCATGCAGCAACAGCACGGGCGGTCCCTGACCTCCCTTGACGACGTGAATCTCGGCGCCGCTCGTCTTCACCTTGGAGACAGCGAAGCCCGGGAAGAAGGGGCTGGTGCCCGCCGCGGCCGGAGCGGCTCCCTGCGCCTCGTCGGCCAGCAGCGAGTCGCCCGTAATCGCCGATGCCATCGAAGTGGCCACGAAAGCGCTGCCGGTGTGTTTCAGAAGTTCGCGTCTATTGATGTGCGTCATGAGTGAAGAGGATAGCGAGATAGACGACAACTCCCAACTCCCAACGTCTGCCGCTTCCCCAACTCCCAACGCCACGGAGGCGCGTTGGTTGGGAGTTGGGCGTTGGGCCAGCGAAGCCGTTGGGAGTTGTCATCGTCATTCGCCGTCTTAGAAGTCGATTTGCGCGCTGATCTTCACGTAGCGCGACTGGAGTACTGACGTCGGCCGCAACCAGTTGGCGGTGCCGCTGGTGACCGTCGGGATGAACGTCTGGTTGTAGCTGAGGACCGGCGCCGCGTTGAACGCGTTGTAGAGATCGACGCCGACGTTGCTGCGCGTGCCGCCGAACCGCAGCACCTTGGCAAACCGCAGGTTGATCTCGTTGACGCGGTCGCCGAACAGCGTGTTGGGTTCGATCAGGTTGACGGTGACCGTCTGCCCGGCGATCCCGGCGAACGGCCGGTTGAGACCCACGGTGGCGGAGTTCGGCGCCGCCCAGTTGGCGGCCAGCGGCACGCCCTTGTCGCTGCGCAGCGTGCCGGAGACGAGGACATCGATCTTCGGCACCATGTAGGAGGAAATGGCGGTGTAGCGCGTGATCCAGCCGGTGGCGTTGTCGCAGTAGGGATTGAGGGGCGTCGTCTCCGGCAGCAGCGTGCGCAGGGCGCAGCTGTCGCTGTGGGTATTCGCCGTGTTGAAGCCGCCCTGCAGCGTCAAGCCGCTCCGCGGCCGCGCGGTGAGGTTGACACTGATGGAATCCGCGGCCTGCGTCTGCGTGGCGATCTTCGTGTCGAGCGTCTGGTAGTTGTCGTTCAGCCGGGCCGCCGCGACGGCGGTGACGTTGTAGAACCCGTCCACCGTGTAGCCGCCGCCGTTGGGCAGCCGCGGATCGGTCGGGGCGATGATGCTGAACGCGGTGTGGTCCTCGGGGCCACGCGCGCGGTTGTCCAGGACCGGGAAATTCACCAGCCACCGGCGCAGGTACGAGAGCTCCACCGACATCCGCGGCAGGACCTGCTGTTGCACCGAGGCGCCCCACTGCCAGTCGCCGGAGCGCACGCCCCAGCCCGACAGCAGGCTGGGATCGAGGGTCGAATCGAACACCGGCGTGCCGAAATTGGCGTTCGTGTTGGCGCCGCACGTATCGATCGACCCGGTCGTCGCCGGGCTTTGGGCCGCCGTGTTCAGCAGGTCGCAATCGGGTACCCAGTTGCCGTTGGTGTCGGTCCACGCGCGGCTGGCGCTCGTCGAAATGCGCGTGGTGGGGTTGAGCGCGGTGAACAGCCCGCCGTTCTGCGCCGCTTCGAGGTAGCGGCCGAAGTTGAACTTGACCGACGTCTTGCCCGTGCCGAACAGATCGTAGGCGATGCCGCCGCGCGGCCACAGGTCGTTGTAGCCCGTCACGCCCTGCGTCTCCGGGTAGTTCGTGACGGTCGGCAAGAAGCGCTGGCCGCCGACGGTCTGCGCCGGGAAGAAGCTGAAGGCATGGTCGTAGCGCAGCGCGCCCTGCACCGTCGCGCGGCCCAGCGTCCACTGTTCCTGCGCGTACAGCGCGTGGAATTCCACCCGCTGGTGCACGTCGTCGCCGGCGATGTTCTCGGTCAGCTGATCGGGGATGCCGTTATTGGTCCGATAGGTCAGCAAGGTCGAGTTATAGATGCCCCCGCCGACCTTCCGATCGTCATACAGGTAGGCGCCCTGGTAGCCGACCTTGATGTTGTGGCTGCCGGTCACGAACGACACATTCGCGTTCCACTGCGTGTTCCAGTTGATGCTGGGGAAATAAATGGGCGACCGGTAGGTCAGGTTGGCGATCCCGCCGTTGTTCGCACAGCCGGCCGCGCACTGCTCGGTGATGCGCACCAGGTCGGTGGTATTCAGGCCGGGGACCGGGACGCCCCCGTAGTGGCTTTTGTAGCTGCCCCAGGCCGCGTCGAGCAGCACGTGGTTGCTGACCGGCGAGCTCCACTTGGCCTGTTGCACGCGCACGCCGTGATCCCGGTACGCGGACGTCTCCGGCGCCGCCGTCGCCGAGGCCGACGGCGTCGGCGGGGCGGTCGAGCCGGCGTAGACGAAGCCCGTGTCCGGGGACTTGCGGCACGCGCTGTTGCCGAAGCTGGCGTCGGTCCCGCCCTCGCACGGCTGCTGCTCGTCCCAATGGAAGCTCACCTTGTTGCGCGGGGTCAGCTGCGAGGTGAGCCGGGCCGTGTAGATGCGGTAGGACGCGGCGAGCACGGCGGGGCGCGTGGTGTCGGCGACGTAGGTGAACTTGGTGGGGTCGCCGGCATTCGTGTTGGCGAACATGCCCGGGACGCCGCGCTCGCTGCCTTCTTCCCGCGCGGTGGCGAAGAACCACAGCCGGTTCTTCAGAATCGGCCCGCCGACGGCGCCCGTATAGTCCCAGATCTTGCGCAGCTGGCCGGGCACCGTCAGGCCGCGATCCTGCAAGGCCTGCGAATAGTTGCTGCCCACCATCCCCTCGGTCACGCCCGACAGATAGGCGGCCCCGTGGAAGGCGTTGCCGCCCTCTTTCGGCACGACGTTCAGCGACGGCCCGCCGTTTTCGGCTTCGCCCAGCCCGCCGGAGGCGACCATCGTGATTTCCCGCGCGTTGCCGACATCCGCGATATAGGAGGAGACGCCGGCGCCATTGAAGGCGGAGCCGACGCTGATGCCGTCCACGTTGAGCCGGCCTTCGTTGCTGCGCCCGCCGCTGCCGCCGAAGACCACCATGCCGGGCGCGGTCTGCACGTCGGACGACGCGCCCGCCTGCGTGACGGTGTTCGGCATCAACTGCATCAGGCTGTTGTACGAGCGCGTCACGGGAATCGCCGTGATCACGTCGCTGTCGATCGTGGTGGTGCGCCGCACGCTCTGCGTGTCGACGATCGGCGATTCGGCGGTGACGGTCAGCGTTTCCTGGAGGGCCCCGACCTTCAGTTCGGCGTCAATCGTGGCCGTGAAGGAGCCGGACAGCACCACCCCTTCACGACGGACGGTCGCGAACCCCGGGAGCGTGAACGTGACGGTATACGTCCCGGTGCGCAGATCGACGATGCGGTAGCGACCGCCGTCGTCGGTGGTCGCCGTACGGGCCTTTTCGATCAGGTCCGGACTCGAGGCTTCGACGGTGACTCCGGGCAACACCGCGCCGGAGGCATCCTTGGCGACACCGGTAATCGACGCCTGCGCGGACGCCGACGAGGGGAACACGACGACGAATCCGAGGAACACGAGGGTCGCAGTCAGGGATGTACGCATGCACCGTCTCCTGTAGGGATAAGGGCTGGTAGATCGTGGCGAGGTGCCGCTACGTCCTGACGCTGCTGGCTCTGTTGCCTCCGGGGATGTGCGGTGTACCGGGAGTCCCTGGCGATCGAGGGACTCCCGGATGGTTTTCTGGCTACCGGCTACCGGCTACCAGCTAGCTAGAAGTTCACCTGCGCGCTGATCTTGAAGTAGCGCGGCTGCAGAACCGATGTCGGCCGCAACCACGTGGTGGTGGTCGGCGAGTAGCCCTGGTTGTACGTCAGCACCGGATTGGAGTTGAGGATGTTGAACATATCGAGGCCAACGTTGGTGCGCGTGCCGCCGAACCGCAGGTTCTTCGCGAATCGCAGGTCGAGCTGGTTGGCGCGGTCGCCGTACAGCGAGCCCGGCTCGATCAGGTTGACCGTGATATTCGGCGGCGCCAGTGAACGGCCGACCCAGCGTCGTATTCGCCGGAGCTGCAACGTAATTGGCCGCCAGCTGCGCGCCCTGTTCGCTGCGGAAGGTCGTCGCCAGCAGCACGTCGATCTTCGGCACGGTGTAGCTGCCGAGGGCCGTGACGCGCAGCAGCGTCGTGTCGAAGTTGCACCACGGGTTGGTAAGGCTGGATGGGAGCGCGCTGTATTCCGGCACGACATTCCGGACCTCGCACGAGTTGTTGTTCGTGCCCGCCCAGTTGAAGCCGCCCTGCATCGTCAGGCCGAACTTCGGACGGGCGGTGACGTTGAGGCTGATCGAATTCGTCTTCTGCGTGTTGGCGCCATACCGATCCGACAGCGTCACGAAGTTGTCGGTCGCGCGAGCGTTTGCGGCCGCGGTGATGTTGTAGACCCCGTCGAGCGTGCCGCCGCCGCCGCCAGGTAGCCGCGGGTCGGTCGGGATGATCACCGAGAACTGGTCGTAGTCGCTCGCCGCCGTTGCGCGGTTGTCGGTGGCGCTGGGGTTGATGAACCAGCGGCGCTGGTAGCTGATTTCGGCGGACACGCGCGGCATGATCTCCTGCTGGAGCGCGAGCCCCCACTGCCAGTCGCCGGTGCGCACGCCCCAGCCGGTCGTCAGCGTCGGGTCGAGCGTCGACGAGACGACATCGGTGCCGAAGTTCACGCTGCCGGCGCCGCAGGTATCGATGCTGCCGGTCGTCGCCGGACTCTGGGCCGCCTGGCTCTGGAGATTGCAATCGACCACGTAGTTATTGTTGGCGTCGGTCCACGACCGGAGCGGCGACGTGGTTGACAGGCGGCCGATCGGGTTGTTGGTGATGAAGAACCCGCCGTTCTGTGCCGCCTCGAGATAGCGACCGAAGCTGAACTTGAGCGACGTCTTGCCGTTGCCGAACACGTCCATCGCCACGCCCCCGCGCGGGCTCAGGTCGTTGTAGGACGAGCCGGAGGTGTCCGGATAGGTCTTTGCGGTCGGAAAGAACGGAACCGCGAGGACGGTCTGCTCGGGGAAGAAGCTCCACGCACGGTCATAGCGCAGCGCCCCCTGGAACGTGAAACGGCCTGCGGTGTACGAGTCCTGCGCGTAGAACGCGGCTGTGCGCACCCACTGATGGCGCGTAAACCGGTTGATGGACTGCGTAAACCCGTTGGGCACACCGTTGTTGAACTGGTAGCTGAGGAATTGATCGTTGCTGAAGTTGGTCTGGTTGTCACCGAGGTGCGACCCCTGGTATCCGAACTTCATGTTGTGCTGCGCGAGGGTGTATGAGGCGCTTCCACGCCAGTTATACACCGTCGTCCAGTTGGATCCCCAGTTCGGCGAACGATAAGTGATGCCGGCGATCCCGTGCTCGCACGGTTGGCCTGGCGCCACGCCGGTCGTGCACTGATCGACCACGCGAATCAGGTTGGGATCCTGACCCGGCATCGGCGAGCCGCCCCAGCGGCTGATGTAGGTACCGAAACCGGCTTCGAACAGTAGCTTGTTGGTGAACGGCGACGTCCATCGGAGCTGCTGCACGCGCTGGCCGACGTCGCGGTAGGCGCCCGTTTCCGGAGCGGCCGTCGCGGAGCACGAGGGCGTCGGCGACGCGCCGGCGCAGATGATCTGATCGGAGTCAGAGTGCCGGCACCCGTCGGCGTCCTGGCTGAAGGCCGCGCCTTCGCAGGGTTTCTGTTCATCCCAGGACCCGGTGATCTTGTTCCTCTGTGTGACTTGCGAGGTGAGCCGAAGCGCCGCGATGGCAAACGACGCCGCCTGATACGCCGGTCGTGAACGGTCGGGAACATACGTCCACTTGGTGGGGTCGTTCGCGTTGGCGTTCGCGAACATGTTGGGAATGGTGTTCGAGTAGCCTTCGTACCGACCCTGGCCGAAGAACCAGAGCTTGTCCTTGACGATCGGACCGCCGATGCCGATGTTGTAGTCATACAGCGTCTTGAACGCACCTGGTGTGGACATGCCACGCTGCTTCAGGTCGTCGGTGTAGTTGCTGTTGACCATGCCGGGGGTCACGCCCGCGAAGTACAACTGCCCGGAAAGGCGGTTGCCGCCCTCTCTCGGCAGAATGTTGAGCGTCGGCCCGCCCACTTCGGCCTCGCCGAGACCACCCGATGCCGTCAGGACGATTTCCTGGACGTTGTTCACGTCGACGACGTAGGCAGAGACGCCGGCGCCATTGAAGGCGGTCCCGACGCTGATGCCATCCACCTGCAGGCGGCCTTCGTTGGCGCGGCCGCCGGCCGCGCCGAAGACGACCATGTTCGGGGCCGGTGAATTGGCGGCGGCGCCACCGGGCGTCACCATGTTCGGCATGAGCGACATGATTCCGGCGTAGGACCGCACCGCCGGAATTTCATTGATCGTCTCGTTGTTCAGCGTCGTCTGTCGGCCGACGCTCTGGACGTCGACGAGCGGCGATTCGCCGGTGACCACAACCGTCTCCTGGAGTGCACCGACGCTCAGGTCCGCGTTGATGGTCGCGACGAAGCTGCCGGTGAGGACGACGCCCTCACGGCGGGTCGTGTTGAAGCCGGGCAGCGAGAACGTGACGGTGTACGTGCCGCCGCGCAACTGGTCTATGCGATACCGGCCTTCCGCGTCAGTGGTGGCCGTGCGCACCTTTTCAATCAGGTCAGGACTCGCAGCTTCCACGGTCACGCCCGGCAGCACGCCGCCGGACGCATCCTTGACGATACCGGTAATCGTAGCCTGCGCTGAGGCCAATGTCGGAACAAGCATGAGCAATCCGACGAGCACAATCCGGATTGCACTGAGTTGACGCATGAACACTCCCTCGTGAGAAACTCGCCTGGGTCGGTCGGAGAGATGCCTGGGCAGACATCTCCCCCATTGCTGGTGCGGCGGGGATTATCTCGCAGCCCAGCTCGTACAGTCGTTCAAAAAATCGTCAAAGCCGAGGTGGCGCCAGGTAACGCCGCAGGAGCCGCGGAAACCGGCGATCCGTACGGAATCCGTCCGCCAGCGGGTCCACGCCGAGTGAATAGAGGCCGCCAACCCGCTCGTCGATCGCGCGCTCGAGCTCGTGGAAGGCTCCATCCTTGTCCCCGAGGGCGAGGAGCATCCGGGCAATGCCGTAAGCATCCACGTATTCCTTCCGCCGGCGGGCGAGGAGCTCCTTGAGGACCGCCCGCGCCTCCTTTTCGCGTCCCAGTTTCATCAGGCAGACGCCTTCGAGACCCCGTATCCACGACAGTCCCTGCGAAATCACGGTACCGACGCGGTACTGCTCCAGCGCCTCCTCGGGATGTCCGGACAGCTCAAGGGCGATCCCGTAGAACGCGCGAGCAAGCAGCAGATAGGGGTGCAACTGAATCGCCTGGGCGCCGAGCGAAACGGCGACCTCGTATTCGCGGCGCCAGAGGCGGACTGATACCTCGGCGGCCGCAGTGAGCGGCAGCAGGGGATCGGCCGTTCTCGCGCGGCCGATGGTGTCGAGCGCCCCCTCGAGATCGCCGCGCGTGACCTGCAGCAGGGTCAGCCGGACGTGGGCGATCGCGAACGACGGCTTTTCGGCCAGCGCCTGCCGCAGGCCGGCGTCCGCTTCGTCGAGGCGCGACTCGTACAGATGCAGCGCGTGCGCGTGATTGCACCGCAACTCGGGCGTCATGCCGACCAGCGCCACCGCGCGCTCGTGGGCGGCGCGGAAGTGCGGGTAGACGTCCCGTCCAGCCCGCATGCCGAACGATCCCAGCATCAGGTAACACGCGGACTGCCCTTCGAACGCCCGGGCATCCTGCGGCGCTTCAGCGGCGGCATGTTCGAAGCATTCGAGCGCCCGCTCGACCCCGTCACGCGAGCGGAGGTTGAGGAAGTGCCAGCCAAGGCGGATGAAGGTGTCCGATTTGGGAACCAGCAGGGCGTAGCCGCTCTTCGGCTGCCGCTGGATCCATGACCCGCAGTCCTTGAGGATCTTGCGGACCTCGCCGATGGTCACGTCGACCGTGTGGCGCGACACGGTTGTGCCGGCCCACGCCTCCGTCATCAGCTGCTGGTAATCAACCGGTCGACCACCGTGCGCCGCGAGCGTGCGCAACGCCTGGAACGCCTGCGGTCGCAACTTGATCTCGACCCCGTCGCGCAACAATCGTTTGGTTGAGGGATCGAGTGTGAAGGGTCCGAACGACAGGTCCATGGGAGGTTGAACGTCGTGGCTAGCCTGTAGCCTGTCGAGCTCGTAGCTCGTAGCTCGGAGCAGCTGGTAGCTTGGGCTACTGCACGCCTGTAGCTACCGGCCACAGGCCACAGGCTACCGGCTACTGGCTACCGGCGCCGGAAGATGACGCAATGGTACGCGATCCAGCCGCGGGCGAGACCGCGTTGCAGCGCGGCGCCGCCGACGAGCGGCGCGAAGCGGCGCGCCAGCGGAGGAATCCGGCCGAGCGTCGCGGTCAGCAGCGCGATCAGGCGATCGCGCGGCCGCGCCAGTTCGAGAAACGGCGTGAGGTCGTTCGTCTCGACGTGATCGAATCCGCTACGCGACGCCAATTCGCGCAGCGCCGCTGGTGCGATGAGCGTATTGACATGCCAGCCGCGAGCGAACTGCTCGAGCGTGCGCCTGGCCGCCGGATCACCATCATCGATCCGCACGTCGTCGCAGACGACCAGCAATCCGCCCGGCACGAGCACCCGCCGCGCCTCGGCCAGGAAGCGTTCCGGCGACGGGCCGTGCACGAACGATTCGATCGCATACGCCAGATCGACGTCCCGAATGTCGGCGGGCAAGGCAGTGTAGTCACCTTCCAGGATCCGGACGCGGTCGTCGAGTCCCATGCTCGACGACGCGCTGCTGTCCGAGGTGCGCCTGCACGGGGCTCAGCGTGACACCGGTCCCGCGCAACCGTCGCTGCTGGGCGAGGTAGGTGAGGCTGGCGCCGATGCCGCATCCGAGGTCAAGGACCTGTGCCGCGCGATCCGGGGCGATCGCGTCGAGCCGGCGCAGAATCAGATCCTCGACGTAACGGAAGGCGCGCCGGCGATCGGTGACTCCGGGACCCCATACCGCGCGGTGAATCGCGCCCAGGCTGCCACCCTGGCCGCGACGGACGAAGGTCGCAGTGTTCGTGTCGTAGTAGCGCCGGACCTCAGAGGCAGGAAAGCTGGGAGCAGGCAATGACTCGCCGGACGATACAATGATCGGCTGCACATGGCCAGCCTGATTGAAGCGATCGAAATCAAGCGCAAGATGTTCTTCGAGCACGAGGGTGCTCCCTACCACTGCCTGGACGTGGAGGTGTCGAAGCCGACCGCGCGCGGCGGCCAGACGCTGGTGCGGCTCAAGATGCGGAACCTGATCACCCGTGCCGTCTTCGACAAGACTTTCAAGGCGGGGGAGAAGTTCAAGGAGCCCGACCTGGTGATCGAGCCGGCGACCTATCTCTATGGAGACGCCGACGGGTACCACTTCATGGACACCGCCACCTACGAGTCGTTCGCGCTGGGCCGCGATGTGCTCGGTGAGGACGCCGGCCTGCTGGCCGAGAATCTCGAAGTGCAGGTCCAGAAGTTCAACGGCCGCCCGATCGGGGTGCAGTTCCCGCCGATTGTCGAGCTCACCGTGACGCATACCGAGCCCGGCGTCCGCGGCGACACGGCGAGCGGCGGCGTCACCAAGCCGGCCACGCTCGAGACCGGGCTGGAGATCCGCGTGCCGCTGTTCATCAAGGAAGGCGAGCGCGTGAAGGTGCATACGGAGACGCGCGATTTCGCCGGCCGCGCCTGACAGGTCGTGTGCCGGTAGCCAGTGGCCGGTAGCCAGTGGCCCGTTCGGAGTTGGCCTTTTGGGAGTTGGGAGTTCACACTGTGCGAAGCTCAACCCTCAGGCACCAGCCGTCTCCCGGAGTCGCAGCGCCAGGCCGCCCAGCACCCGCTCGGCGGCGGCGACTTCGGCGGCCGGATGCGATTTGAGCAACCCGCGTACGGTGTCCTCGAGCGTGCCGCGGCGCTGCCGGTTGACCGCCGCGCCCTTGGCCGTCAACGTCAACGCATGACGACGGGCGTCGCCTTCGTGGCTGCGACGCGCGATGAAGCCGCCGGCTTCCAGCCGCTTCAGAATCCCGGACATCGTCCCGGCATGCATGTGCATCAACGCCGCGAGGCCGGCTGCCGACGCGTCGGGATCACGGCCGATCAGCAGGAGCGTCATGCGCTGGGCGACCGTCACCCCGTGCGAGTTCTCCATGCGCTTGGAAACCCGTTCCAGTTCGTGATCGATCGCCCAGATCGTCCGCATGAACCGAAGCACCCGGTCGCCCTCGGGCAAGGTGGCCGCACGGAGTTTCGTCATCGCGGCAATTACATCACTCCCGGACGGAAAATGAACGGGAAGGTAAAAACGCGCTCGCGGCGATGCTCGGCTTCGAGCGTCAGGCGGCGGCCCGTCAGCAGGTCTTCCAGCGAGATGAGGCCGATCGGCATCCCGGTCTCACGATCGAGTACCGGTGACTTCCGTGACGCGCGCATGGGCCATGCGATAGACGACGACCTTCAACGTCTCGTCAGCGAAGGCCGTGACGCGCCGTGGCACCAGTGCCTCGTCGCCGGACGGCTCCTGCATCACTTCGCGGACGAAGACAATCTCCAGCGGATCGACTTCGTACTCACGCGAGAGATGAAAGCCGCGGCGGGCGACCTTCTCCGTGAGGATCGATCGGCGAAGTGTCAGCACCGTAAACGCGTGGGCGAGCGTCACCGCCACCAGCAGTGGCAGCAGCACGTTGACGTCATGCGTCAACTCGAGCGCAAACACCACACCGGTGAACGGCGACCGCATCGTGCCGCCGAGGATGGCGCCCATCGCGATCAGCGGCCAGAACCCCGGACCGAAGTCCGGGAGGAATAGCGCTTCGAGCCCGCCGAGCGCGCCGCCCATCATCAGCAGCGGCGCCAGCACGCCACCCGAGGTGCCGGATCCCAGAGCGATGGCCCAGATCGACGACTTCACCAGCAGGATGCCCAGCAAGTCGTGCAACGGAACCGGATGCTGGAGCAGACCGCCGATAATGTCGTATCCGACACCAAGCGCCGCCGGGAAGATCAGGCCGCCGATGCCGATGGCAAGGCCGCCGAGAATCGGCCACCACATCCAATGCACCGGCAGGCGCTGAAACGCATCTTCTGACGCGTAGACGGCTCGGGTGAGCAGGAGTGACAGCACACCCGCAGCAATCCCGGTCAGCACGCATCCGGCGATTCCCGCCGGGCCGATGAAGATGGGATGGGCGACCACCGGGAAGAGCGGCCCGACGCCGACCAGATAGCGACGCGTCGCTGCTGCGGTCGCACTTGCGAGCGCAACGGGAATGAAGCTGCGCGGCTTCCACTCGAACAGCAGCAGTTCGACCGCAAGCAGCACGGCCGCGAGCGGAGTGGCGAAGGTGGCCGACATGCCGGCCGCCGCGCCAGCCACGAGCAGCGTCTTCCGTTCGGCGCTGCTCAGGTGAAAGAACTGCGCGATCAACGATCCGAACGCGCCACCGGTCATGATGATCGGTCCTTCGGCGCCGAAGGGACCTCCTGAGCCGATGGAGATTGCCGCCGAGAGCGGCTTCAGGATGGCGACCTTAGGTTCGACGCGGCTGCCCTTGATCAGGATCGATTCGATCGCTTCCGGAATGCCGTGTCCGCGGATCTTTTCGGAGCCGAAGCGCGCCATCAGGCCGATGATGAGCGAGCCGGCCACCGGCACCAGGATGACCCACGGACCGAGGGTGTGATTCGCGGGTGACGCCGGCGCGGTGCTCAGCCGCTGAAAGAAGAAGAGGTTCGTGCAGGCGTTGATGAGCGTCAGTAACCAGACGGACAGGTAAGCGCTGAGCACCCCGAGCCCGCAGCCGATGAGGGCGAGCAGAATCAGTCGCGGTGTGGCGGTGAAATCACCTGGCTCGACGGTCGGCAGGCCGCGCGGTTCGTGCGCGGTCACTGCTGCGGGGCGCCCGGGTCGCGCGGCGCACCGGCGGCCTCTTCCTCGCGCCGGCCGGCGCGGTCCATAAGGAAGAGGAGGATGAAGATCGCAATCAGGGCGACGGTGGTGAGAACGGCCATTGTTTCGAACACGTGACAACTCCTGGCGTGAAAAGCGGCCCCCGGTTTATAGTTGCAATTGCAACTATATGATAGCAGGAGCCGCGGCCGGTTGGCCAATTCCCAACCCAACGGCTGTCGCGCCCCCACCGCCTAAGAGAAGCCTGGGTGCGCGTACGCGGCGCTGACCGTCGCGAATCGGCGGCCAGGAAGTTACGGGCTGAATTTGGCCGGTGAGAGTCGGTTTGCGTATTGCCGTTTCTCGGGAATCGAGAAATCGAAGTTGCGTTGGGAGTTTGTGGTGGGGGAGTTGGAAGTTGGCGGTTGGGAGTTGGCAGTTGGGAGTTGGAAGTTGAGAGTTAACAATTTCCTACCGGTTGGGACACCTGTCCGGGAGCAATCGGAAGGACTCGACGTCGATCATCGCTTCGTTGTAGCCGACCGGCGGCCCGCCCGCGCCGGTGCCGACCGGTGCCTGCGGTCTTCCACCGCCGACGCGCACACCGCCGCCCACGTCGACGCCGCGCGTGTCGTCGAGATCCGCACGCCGGATGCGCCCGGTGATCTCGATCATCGACGGTTCCTGCTTCTTGATGTCGGCCAGCAATTCTTTCGACGCGTTCATCTTGAACCGACGGCCTTCCTTGACGCCGCCGACCGGTTCGCCCCGCGGCGACGTGCCGCTGATGAACGTGCGGCTGTACGCACATCCGGGAATCTGCACCCGGACCTCGTTCTTCGGCACCGGCTTTTCCTGAGCGGCGAGCGCGCCGGCACCCAGCGCGGGAAGCAGTCCGAGGAGCAGCAGCAACGTCCGCATATCCCGAGTCTAACGCCGCTGAGAATTCATTACGATCGCCCAAAATCTTACTCATGTCAGCTCATATATCTTGACTGTTCAGCAGGCATATCTATATGGTTAAGGAAGGATGAACCACGGAGGTGTTCGCATGTTCGCCAGGATTTTCACGACTGCTGCCGCCGTTCTTCTCTGTGCGTATACGGGTTGGGCGCAGAACGCCGCTCCTTCTGCGTCGGCACCGGCGTCTCCCCAGAAGTCAGGAGCCGACGACGAATCGGGACCGCCCTCCGCGGTGCCTCCCGGCGACTCGCTGGTCGGCACGTGGAAAGCGATCACCGAGCGGTTGCCGCTGACCGGCGACTTCAACGAGAAAGTGTGGGGCAAGGACGCCGTGTCGGTCCGTGACGTCTCGCTGACGGTGAAGGCGAATGGCGACGCGACGCTCTCGATTTCGAGAAAAGTACTGGATGCGCGCGGCCGCGTGGTGCCGGGCTCCCCGTCGATCGAGCAGGCGGATCTCACGCTCGGGGAGGCTAAGCCCGGGTTGGCGACGCGCGTCGATCACGACGTGCGCGTCGTCAAGGCGGAGCGTCGGTATCCCGACAACCAGGGCGATCGCTGGCCGCTCCAGGATCTCCGGGTGGGCGTCGTCAGTTTCAGCGACGGGCCCGGTACGCTGGAGGTCCGGTTCGAACCGGCCGACGGTCAGGGCGCCTTTTCCGAAGTCTTGAAACGCCAGCGCCCGGCGAGTGCCCGCCGCTGAGGCGCTCGTCGCACCGCCCGGGTGCGATCACCGCGAGCGGGTTTCCGGGTCGATGGCCCGCTCGATCGATTCCTCTTCGCCGCTGCACACTCGCTCCCTCGCTAGTCGGCCTTCACCGGCTCGTCTCGTAGTTCCTCCGGGGCGGTCCAGCGGGACGTCACCATCTCGCGCAGCTGGTCGGCGTGCTTGAGCAGCTGCTCGCGCCGGGTGGCGAGCCGCTCAGATTCCGCGGGAGGGTGTGACTCACCGACGTGCGAACTGAGCTGCTCGAGCATCAGCGCGCCTTCCTGGAGCGAACGAATCGCGTTCCACAGCGCAGCCTCGATACCCTCGCTCATCTCGGCCATCAAACTTTCCGCCGAGTAGGCATGGCCCGTATGGCAGCGGAAGCGCACGCGTCCGCCTTCCTTCATCTGCAGGAGCACTCCGTGGCACTCAGGGCAGGCAAACGTCGAGGGCTCTCCCATATGTGTCACTCCTGCGCGGACCGGATCCGCTTCCATCGCGATGCGAATTTCGGCGTCGAGATGTGGCGGGCTTGGTACGGACGGTTCGCCGCCGACGGGCGCCGACACCAGCCGCGTCAACAGTTCGCCAAGATTCGCCAGCGGAACAATGTGATCGACCTTGACGTGCCTGATTGCATTCTCCGGCATCGACGGGAACATCGCATCGTGTGGATCCTGCGCGATCGCGATGCCGCCCAGTTGCTTGATCGTCCACAGACCGGCGACCCCATCGTCGAGATTGCCTGTGAGGATTACGCCGATGGCGGCGGGCCCGTACACCTGCGCCGCCGAACGGAACAGCGGGTCGATGGCCGGGCGGAACCGATTCTCCCGCGGTCCGTTGGTGACGCGCAGTAGTCCCGGTTCGACGAGCAGGTGGAAGTCCGGCGGCGCGACGTAGATCCGCCCGGGCTTCAGTCGTTCGCCCGATCGCGGCGTCAACGCAGGGAGTGGGCCCGAGCGCGCGAGAATTTCCGGCAGGACGCCGGGTGACTGCGGCGACGTGTGCAGGACAACGGCGACAGGTGCTGGAAAATTTGCCGGCAGTTGGACGACGAACTCACGCAGTGCGTCGATCCCTCCTGCCGATGCGCCGATGACGACAAGGTGTCTGTTCTGCATAGATACTAGGGACCGCAACGCGCGCACGCGACCGCATCGGTCCCGTTTCCAGCGCTTGCAACGGGACGTCCATGTCCAAGCACGTCGGCGGCAACGATGACGCGGCGACATCTCAGCAGCCCACGAAGCCCTCGCTGGTGGTCGGGCTCGGCGCTTCCGCTGGCGGCATCAAGGCTCTCGCCGAGTTTTTCAAACACGTGTCGGCGGGCCAGCAGATCGCATACGTCGTCATCCTCCACCTGTCGCCCAACTACGAGAGCCAGCTCGCGAAGGTCCTCCAGTCCACGGCGCCCTTTCCGGTCACACAGGTGACCGAAACAGTTCCGCTCCAGTCAGACCATGCCTACGTCATCTCGCCCAATCTGAATCTGCGGCTCTACGACCGCACGCTCCTGGTCGATCCGATGACGACGCTCGAGGAGCGCAAGGCCCCGGTCGATCTGTTCTTCCGAACGCTGGGCGATGGCTACGGCGCGAGTTCGGTCGCGATCGTCTTGTCCGGCACCGGACCGAATGGGTCCAACGGGTTGAAACGGATCAAGGAGCAGGGCGGGCTGGTGATCGTCCAGGAACCAGACGAAGCCGAGTTCCGGGACATGCCGCAGAACTCGATCGCGACCGGGCTGGCGGACTACGTCATGCGGGTGGCGGACATGCCGCGGCGGATTCAGGAATATCACGAGCGATTGCGCGTGCTGCCGGCGTCCGTCGCCGTCGATCCGATCGACGACGACGTGGCCGTGGCGCAGATGCGGGGCGCGGAGGAATGGCGCGACATCCTGACGCTGCTGCGGGTCCGGACGGGGCAGGACTTCTCGAATTACAAGCCGGCGACGATCCGCCGCCGCGTGCAGCGTCGGCTGGGAGTGCGCGGCCTCTCGAGCCTCTCAGAGTACGCACAGTTGATGCGCGACAACCCCGATGAACCGATCCTGCTGATGAAGGAGCTCCTCATCAGCGTCACCAATTTCTTCCGTGATCCCGAAGCGTTCCAGGCGCTGGAGCAGCGCGTCATACCGGCGCTCTTCCAGCGCCCCTCCGGCGCCGAACAGGTGCGCGTCTGGAGCGCCGGCTGTGCGACGGGAGAGGAAGCCTACTCGGTGGCCATTCTGCTGGCCGAGCGGGCGTCGACGATGGTGGACGCGCCGACCGTGCAGCTGTTTGCGACCGATCTCGACGAGCAGGCGATTGCGACCGCTCGCGAAGGCCTCTACAGCGAGTCCGACGTCGCCGACCTGTCGCCGACACGCCTCGCGCAGTTCTTCCAGCGCGAGGCCTCGGGTTACCGGGTGCGGCGGGATCTGCGGGAGATGGTGTTGTTCGCCCACCACAACGTCATCCGCGACCCGCCATTCTCCCATCTCGATCTGATCGTCTGCCGCAACCTGCTGATCTACCTCAATCGCTCGATTCAGGACCGGCTGATCGAGACTTTTCACTTCGCGCTGCGTCCGGGCGGCTTCCTGTTTCTCGGCAACTCGGAAACGGCGGACGCCGACGTCGAGCTGTTCGCGACGGTCGACAAGGACGCCCACATCTTCGAGAGCCGGACTGTGTCGAGCCGCCCGTCGATACCGCTGGCAGAGCGCGCCCGCACACCGCTGCTGCCGCGCCCACCGGAGCCCCGCTCGATCGTGGAGCGGCTGTCGCCGGGCGATCTGCATCTGCGGCTGCTCGAGCAGTACGCGCCGGCGTCGCTCGTCGTCAACGAGGAGTACGTCGTCATGCACGTCTCCCCAGGGGCCGCGGCGTTCCTGCAGGTGACGGCGGGTGAGCCATCGCGCGATCTGATGCGGCTCGTGCACCCGGATTTGCGGGCCGATCTGAGGACGGCGCTTCACCTCGCCGCGCGCGAACGGAAGCCGGTGGAGGTGCGGCAGGTCCACCTGCCCTCTCAGGATGGTCGGAACCTGAAGCTGGTCGTCAAGCCGGCGCTGCGCGAGGACTCGCCGCTGCGCGGCTACTTCCTCGTCCTGTTCGAGGAGGAAGAGGCCCCGGCGACGGCACCTGTGGGGACGGCGGCGCCAATGCAACTGACCAGTCCCGCCGAGCCTGAGGCGCGCCAGCTCGCTGAGGAACTGTCGCGCGTCAAGGCGCAGCTGCGGACCACCATCGAGCAGTACGAGACCCATTCGGAAGAAACTCGCGCGGCAAACGAAGAACTGCAGGCCATGAACGAGGAGCTGCGGTCGGCCGCGGAGGAGCTCGAGACGAGCAAGGAGGAACTGCAGTCGGTCAACGAGGAGCTGACCACGGTCAATCAGGAACTGAAGATCAAGATCGAGGAACTCGGTCTCAGTAACAACGACTTTCAGAATCTGATCAACTCCGCTGACATCGCGGCGATCTTTCTGGATCGGAGCCTGCGCGTGAAGCTGTCCACGCCGAGAGCGGCGGACATCTTCAACCTGTTGCCGAGCGACATCGGCCGCAAACTGACCGACATCACCACCCAGCTGCGCGAGGAGCCGACGCTGCGGGGATATGGAGCAGGTCCTCGAGCGGCTGCGGACCATCGAACGTGAGGTGGAGACGAAGGACGGACGATGGTACCTGATGCGAATCCTGCCGTACCGCACGATCGACGATCGCATCGATGGCGTGTCGATGACGTTTCACGACATCACGCTCCGGCGTCATGCGGAGGTGCAACTGCGTGCCGGCGAAGAGCGCCTGCGCTTGCTGATCGACAGCGCGGTCGACTACGCCATCTTCACCATGACGGAGAAGGGCGCCGTCGACTACTGGAACCCCGGCGCGCAACGCATGTTCGGATATACCGCGGACGAGATTACCGGCAACGACGTGTCGCTGCTGTTCACGCCGGACGATCGCGCCGCCGGCGTGCCGCAGGACGAGCTGAACACCGCGCTCGAGAAGGGGCGCGCCCTCGACGAGCGCTGGCACATGCGGAAGGATGGCACGCGGTTCTATTGCAGCGGCGTCACCACCCGGCTGGGCGACAGCGGCAGCGCGGGGTTCGCCAAGATTGCACGTGACCTCACGCCCCGCCGCGAGGCGGAGGTCGCGCTGACGCAAGCGCACGCCGAACTGGAAGCGCGCGTCGAGCAGCGCACCGAACAACTGCAGCGCGAGATCGAACGCCGGAGCATCGCGCAGGAGGAAGTCTCGACGCTGCTGCGTCGCCAGGTCACCGCGCAGGAAGAGCAGCGCAGCCGTATTTCGCGCGACCTCCACGATCAGCTCGGGCAGCAGTTGACCGCCTTGCGACTCGCGCTCGAACGGCACAGTGAGCAATGCAGCGCCGCCGACGACCTTGAGCGCGTCCAGCAGCTCACCCGCGAGATCGATGAGGCCACCGATTTCCTCGCCTGGGAACTCCGGCCGACCGTCCTCGATGATCTCGGCCTGGCGGCGGCCCTGCCGCGGTACCTCGAGGAATGGTCGGCGCACCACGGTGTGGCCGCGCGCTTTCAACGGACCGGGGCGGTCGATGGCCGGCTGCCGCCCGACGTCGAAACCACGTTCTATCGCGTGGTCCAGGAGGCGCTGAACAACGTGGTCAAGCACGCTCGGGCCGATCGTGTCGACGTGGTCCTCGAAACGCGGGACGGTGAAGTGCGGCTCATCGTCGAAGACGATGGGGTGGGCTTCGATGTCGGGGCGCCCGACCTGAACGATCGCGGCATCGGGATGGCGGGCATGCGCGAACGGGCTGCCCTCATCGGCGCGACGCTGCAGGTCGAATCGATGCCCAACAAGGGTACCGCCGTGTACCTTCGTCTCCCGCGACGGTGACAGCACACATGGCCAAGATCCGCATCCTGCTCGCCGAGGATCACGAAACCGTCCGCCAGGGTTTGAAGCTGTTGATCGATGCACAGAAGGACATGGAAGTCGTCGGCGAGGCCGGCGATGGTGACGCAGCGGTGGAACGCGCGAAGGCGCTCCATCCCGACGTGGCCGTCGTTGACATTGCGATGCCACGGTCCAACGGGCTGATCGCGGCGCGCGGGATCAAGGCCTCCGCGCCGGCCACGGAGATCGTCGCGCTGACGCGATACGCGGATACCGCGTACGTGAAGGAACTGCTCGCTGTCGGGGCTAGCGGCTACGTGCTGAAGCAAAGTGCATCGAGCGAGCTGCTGCGCGCGATCCGCGCGGCGTCGCGAGGGGAACGTCATCTCGATGCCAGTCTCCTCGAGCGCGATCTGGCGCGGGCCGAGCGGCTGCGATCGCCTCGCGCGGGATCGCCAATCACCGAACGCGAGCGCGAGGTGCTGCGGCTGATGGCACTCGGCCACAGTAACAAGGAGATTGCCCTCGCGCTGGACGTGTCGGTGAAGACGGTGGAAGTCCACAAGGCGAACGCGATGCGGAAGCTCGAACTCGCCGGCCGCATCGACGTGATCAAGTACGCGATCCTCCAGGGATGGTTGACCGAAGCGTGACGTGCGGATGAGCTCCAGGTACCTCGAGTCGCTGTACGGGTTCTCCCCAATAGAACGGGTACTTCGCGCGTGGGATAGTCAGCGCCATGCTGCCAACACGCGCCTATGCCGATATACCGCGACTGTCGCCGGGCGGTCCCAACGTCCGGCCTCAGGTCGAGACGCGAGCTGCTCTTGTGATCGCGGCCGCTGCCACCGATGCCGACCGCTTCCCCGCGTTCAGCTTCACTCGTTATCCGGTTCATACGACTGCTGAAGCGCTACGGCTGATCGAGACCGCGCGCCCGCGCGTCGTCGCCATCGACTGGGACGTACCCGAGATCGACGGCGTCCAGGTGTGCACCGCCGCTCGCAAGTTCGCTCACACCGGCGTCCTGGTGACCATGGAATCGCCGACAACCGCACCGGCTGCGCTCAAGGCCGGATGTCATGCGATTCTGCTGAAGCCGTTTGCGCCGAACCTGGCGGCCGGTCGCATCGGTCGCCTGTCGCGGGAACTGCCGACCGGCGTGAGTCCACTGCGTACATCGCATCTCCTGTCGTACGGGACCAACCGAGTGTGGGCCGAGACGCACTGTCCGGAATGCGATGCGGCGTCGGCCACCAGTTTCGAGTTCTACAGCTATCGGCGGATGTGGTACGCCTGCCTGGCGTGCGATCACGTCTGGCTGGGACCGCGCCAAGAGTAGTTGCGATAGTACTGTTCACGGTGCTCGGTTCTCGGTTCTCGGTTCGTGTTCTGGTTCGGTTCGGCGTTCGACGGTTCCACGTTCGTCGGTTCCACGTTCGTCGGTCGGGTGTGCGTGGTCCCGTGACGCTGTGGCGTTGAACGTTCCCGAGCGTCCGTTCCAAGATCCGAACCCGAACCCGAACCCGAACCTGAACACGAACTGAGAACCGAGAACGTCGAAGCGTGAACTTCGTCTAACGGGTTCCGAGTAGCGCGATCAGCTTGTCGCTCAGCGCCGGTCCGAGATCGTCGATGCGCGCGATCCGCGTGGCGTTGCGATAGAAGCGGGACACGTCATGGCCGATGCCGATCGCGGCGAGCCGGACGGGCGACCGCGTTTCGATCGCTTCGACCACCGACAGCAGGTGGGTGTCGAGATAGTCGTAGCCATTCGCCGCGAACGTCGCTTCGTCCATCGGCGTGCCGTCGGAGACGACCACCAGGAGCCGCCGCTGTTCCGGCCGCGTGACCAGCCGGCCGTGCGCCCACGCGAGCGCTTCGCCGTCGATGTTTTCCTTCAGCATTTCGTCGTGCAGGAACAGGCCGAGTCCGACTCGCGCCCGCCGCCACGGCACGTCGGCCCCCTTGATGACGATGTGCTCGAGGGCATTGAGGCGGCCCGGCGCTTCGGGATAGCCCGCCGACGCCCATTGCCGCGCCGGTTCGCCGCCATCCCAGTCACGCGTCGTAAACCCGAGCACCTCGCAGCGCACGCCACAGCGCTCGAGGACGCGGGCGAAGATCTCGACGGTGATCGCCGCGATCTGCATCGGACGTCCGCGCATCGATCCGGAATGATCGATCAGGAGGGTCACCGCAGGTACTCGGAAAGGGGGAGTCGAGTTCCTGTTTGAACGGGCGCGCGGCGCCGTGGCTGGCCACGAACGGGGCGAGCCGCGAGGCGTCGAGGAGCCCTTCGTCGAGATCGAACCGCCACTCTCGCATCTGCTTCGCCATCAGCACGCGCATCAGGCGCTTGGCGAGCCGGGCGATCACTGCGCGCGTGCCCGCCATCTCCGCCTCCAGCGTCCGGCGGAGTTGCGCCAGTTCGTCACGGGTTGCCAGCGCGGACGCGGTGACCACTCGATCGAACGCGGTCGTATAGACGCGATAATCCGGATGCCCGGTAAGCGTGCCTGCAGGCTGGTCGGCCAGCGTCGACGAGCCGAGGTCGTCACGGCCGCTGTCGCCGTCTTCGCGGCGACGTGAGCCGGGTCGGGCGTAGCGGCCGCGGCGAATGTCCTCGCCCGCCTTGCGACGAACTGGTAACGGCGGCGCGGCATCGGGAGTGGCGAGGGGCCCGAGGGAAGCGGCCGTCCGCTCTGCCCAGGCGGCGGCCAGTTCGCCGAATCGAGCGAAATCGTCGAGGGTCGAGGCGAGGTCGTGCAACGACGCCTGATGCCGAGCGTCCAGTGACGTGCGAATCCGCCGCACGGCCGCCCGCTTGTCGTCCGGTGCGTCGCGGCCGGCAAATGCCTCGAATGCCATCCACCGCACGCCACCCTCGTCTTGTCCGGGGTGGGTGAGCAGGTTGCGCGCGATGCCTCGCAGCCACCGCACGCCGAGTGCGTCCAGCCGCGCGAGAGCGAGTGCGTCGTAAATGCCGGCGGCCATGCCCGCGGGCCGCAACTGCAGGTACACCGCCTGGTCCTGAAACCGCTGTCGGAGCGCCACGCGATCGGCGAAGGCCCGGAGGCTGCCAACCGTCATCGCGTCAAGGGTCGCGAAGGCGGTGTCGGTGTCAGACCTCTCCGCCAGCACCCGCGTGCAGGCGCTGACCGCATCGAGGAATGCAGAATTCATAATTCAGAATTCAGAATTGGAATCAGGAATCAGGAATCGAGAATCAAGAAGCGGAACTCTGCATGCTGAATTCCCATTCTGAATTCTCATTCTGCATTCTGAATTCTGAATTCTGCATTACAAGTCCCCGCCCACACATCGCTGATAGAACTCGGTGACCAGCGCCCGTTCGTCCTCGTCGCAGCGATTGAGAAACGTCAGTCTGAAGGCGAGCGCGATGTCGTGAAACAGTGTGGCGTTCTCGGCCCACGTGACCACGGTGCGGGGCGACATCACGGTGGAGAGGTCGCCATCGGAGAATGCCCGCCGCGTCAGCGCCGCCAGCGCCACCATGGCGCTCACGGTCTCGCGACCGGTGGCATCGCGATATTCGGGACAGCGGGCGAGCACCACCGCCACTTCGCGGTCGTGCGCCAGGTAGTTGAGGGTGACGACGATATTCCAGCGATCCATCTGCCCCTGATTGAGCGGCTGCGTGCCATGGTAGAGACCGGTGGCGTCGCCGAGGCCGACGGTGTTGGCGGTGGCGAACAGACGGAATGCGGGATGCGGCTCGATGACCCGGCTCTGGTCGAGCAGCGTCAGCCGGCCTTCGAGTTCGAGCACGCGCTGGATCACGAACATGACGTCGGCGCGCCCGGCATCGTACTCGTCGAACACCAGCGCACAGGGTCGCTGGAGCGCCCATGTCAGGATCCCCGGCTGGAACTCGGTGACCTGCACGCCGTCCCGCAGTACGATCGCGTCCTTGCCGATCAGGTCCATACGCGTCACGTGGCCATCGAGGTTGACGCGCACGCAGGGCCAGTTGAGCCGGGCCGCCACCTGCTCGACGTGACTCGACTTGCCGGTGCCATGACGTCCTTGCACCAGCACGCGACGGTTGTGCATGAATCCGGCGAGCAGGGCGAGCGTCGTGTCAGGGTCGAAGACGTAATCCGGGTCAACCACCGGCACATGGTCATCCGGCGTGGGGAAAACCGGAACCTGGAGATCAGTATCGATGTTGAAGAGTTCGCGGGCTGAGCGAGTCGCGTCTGCGGGCTGCACGGATTCTTCAATTGTAGCCAGCCGCGACCGCGGCTGATCCGGTCGGGGGAGCGGCACACCACCGGCCGCCCGCCAGGTGCCCGCCTAAGGTAGGATTCTCGGACCGTCTTTCTCTTCCTGACATGGAGCGTTCGATGAAGTCTTCACTGTTCATCGCGGGTGCCGTCGCCGCCATCACCGGCAGCATCGTCCTGGCGCAGCAGAATTCCACGGCGCCGCAGCCGCGTCCCGCGGCGCTGCCCGCCGTCGGCCCGGCCCAGCCGAAGTTCGGCCGCACCGTTCCGCGTCCGGAGTCGGCGCTGCCGAAGGTGCCGGACGGGTTCACCGTGTCTGTGTACGCCGAACTGCAGGCGCCGCGGATGATGGTCTACGCGCCCAATGGCGATCTCTTCGTCAGTTCGCCCGCCGCGAACAGCATCACCGTGCTTCGCGACGCGAACAACGACGGCAAGATCGAAGACAGCGAGAAGACCGTGTACGCGCAGGGTGAGCCGCCGCCGGGACGCGCGGGCGGGGCGCCCGGTGGCGCGGGCGCTGGTGGTGGACGCCGGGCTGGTGGTGCGCCGCCTCCGCCGGTCGCCGCCGCGGCGCCGACCGTCAACCCGACGGTCAACGGGCCGCTGCTCGGCGCGAGCGCGCCGGCATGCGCCGCCCCGCCGGACTTCGTCCAGAAGGGTGGGGGTCAGGTGGCGGCGCCGTTCGGTCTCGCGTTCAACAACGGATACCTGTACGTCGGCAACACCGGTTCGCTGGTCCGCTTCAAGTACACGAACGGGGACCAGAAGGCACAGGGCGCCGCCGAGAAACTGATGGACCTTCCCACGGGCGGACACTCGACGCGCAACGTGGTTTTCAACCGCGCCGGCAACAAGATGTACGTGGCGGTCGGCTCGCAGTCGAACAACAACGCCGGTGAGGACTGCCGCCGCGCCGCGATCCTCGAATTCAATCCCGACGGGTCCGGATACCGGGTATTCGCGTCCGGCATCCGCAATCCGGTTGGCCTGGCCTGGCAGCCGGGAACCAACACGCTGTGGACCGCCATGAACGAGCGCGACAATCTCGGCGACGACCTCGTGCCCGACTATGCGACGTCGGTGAAGGACGGCGGCTTCTACGGCTGGCCCTATTCCTACATCGGCAAGAACTACGACCCGCGCTACCAGGGTGCGTTCCCGGATCTGATCAACCGCGCGATCGTGCCGGACGTGCTCATCCCGGCGCACTCGGCCGCGCTCGGCATCACCTTCTACGATGGCAGTCAGTTCCCGCAGCGGTACCGGAATGGCGGATTCGTCGCCTTGCACGGATCGTGGAATCGGTCGGTGGCGAACGGCTACAAGGTGGTCTTCTTCCCGATGAACAACGGCCGTCCCGGCCCGCTCGAGGATTTCGTCAGCGGCATGCTCGCGAGCAACGGTGAGAACGGCTCGGCGATCGAAGCCTGGGGTCGCCCGGTCGGGGTGACAGTCGCTCGTGACGGCTCGCTGCTGGTGTCGGACGATGGCTCGAATGTGATCTGGAAGGTCAGCGCGAAGAAGTAACCACTGTTCGCGCTTCGGCTGGCGCACGGCAGTTGCGGCCAGCCGACTCGCGCGACCGGATCCTTGCAACCTTGAGATTCAAATCAATCGATCAACTCTGCTAGGATTCGCGGCATGCAACGGCTTGGGCGTATTGCTGCCATCCTCTGGCTGGTCGGTGGGACGATTCATGCGCAGCAGCCGCGGCAGCTGCCGCCGGCTGGCGGAGTGCAGGTTGCGGTGCCGCGGGGCAGCGACGCTGACGAGCGGCGCGACGAGGCCGAGCAGCAGCGGGTCGCGGCCGAGCGCGGGAAGCTCGCGAACCGTCCGATCCCGCGCACCGCGGACGGGCACGTCATCATCGGCCAGACCTTGAAAGAGAAGGGGGTCTGGCTGCCCGGGCCGGTCATTCCCAATCCGCTCGGCTTCACCGACATTCCGTATCAACCATGGGCGAAGGCGCTTGCCGCCGACCGCCGCACGCACCAGCTCGAGCCCCACGCGCGATGCAAGCCGTCTGGCGTGGCCCGCCAGTTCTTCACCCCATACGGAGTCGAGTTCGTCGAGCTGCGCGACCTGCAGATCGCATACGTCTTCGACATCGGCGGCCCGCACACCTATCGCACGATCTACCTCGATGGTCGGCAGCACCCCGCGGCGGTGGCGCCGACGTTCTACGGCCACTCCATTGGCCACTGGGAAGGCGACACGCTGGTGGTGGACACCATCGGGTTCAACGAGGACTTCTGGATGGACCGCGGGACGCTGCCGCACACCACGCGGCTTCATACCATCGAGCGGTTCACACGCACGGCCTTCGACACCCTGCGTTACGAGCTCACGATCGACGACCCCGGCGCGTACATCGCGCCGTTCAGCGGGCAGATGGATTTGAAATGGGAGAACGGCACCGAGCTGTTCGAGTACGTCTGTCAGGAGGAAAACTACGCGCCGACGCTGATGGTCGGACAGGGGAACAAGGTCGATCGCAGTAGCTTGATAGTGCCTTAGGCGTTCGAGTCGTTCGCGTCGTTCGCATCGGTCGGCCAACCCTGCCACAGTTTTGCCGCACTTTTCGCTCAACCGCTGAACTTCGGCCGACGACCCGGTGCTAATCGTGGCGACCCGAACCGTACGCCAATGGTTCGAACGCCTGGAACTCGAACGATTCGAACGGCCCGAACGGCTCGAACGTTTTCGAACGTGTTAGCATTCGCGCCATATGAAATATGGCCTCATCCGACTTGTCGTAACGGGAGTAGTTGCGGTAGCCGTCGGAACCGTCATGGTGAGCGCGCAGCAGCCGCCGGCCGGTCCGAACAACGGCGTTCAGGTGGCGGTGCCTCAGGGCAGCGCCGAACAGCAGGCACAGGACGCGGCGCGGCAACGTCAGCAGCAGCAGTCGCGTAACCGGCTCGCCAATCAGCCGGCGCCGCGCACGGCGGACGGTCACATCATGCTGGGTAACAGTCCGGGCCAGAAGGGTGTCTGGATCGGCAGCAACCTCGGGTTCTGCAACAGCAACACCGTAGCGGCACCGCCGTCACTGAATCCAGGTGCAACGCAGCAGGCCGCGGCGCAGCAGGGCGGAGGCCGGGCCGGTGGTGCGCGGGCGGGTGGTGCCGGACAGGCGGCGGCTGGGGGCGGGTTCGGACGCGGCGCGGCGGGTCCGTGCACTCCGGTCCCGTACATGGACTGGACGCGCGCGGTCTCCGACGATCGCCGCCGCATGCAGCTCGAGCCGCACACACGCTGCAAGCCTTCGGGCGGCCCGCGGCAGTGGCTGACGCCCTACGGTGCGGAACTGGTGGAAATTCCGGAAGCAAAGGTCGCTTACATCTTCGACATCGGCGGTCCGCATACCTATCGCACGATTTACATGGACGGCCGCAAGCATCCAGAGAAGCTGACGCCCAGCTTCTACGGTCATTCCATCGGGTGGTGGGAAGGCGACACCTTCGTGGTGGACAGCGTCGGTTTCAACGAGGACTTCTGGATCGATCGCGGCCAGATCCCCCATACGACCCAGCTCCACCTGATCGAGAAGTACACCCGCACCGCGCTCGACACGATGAAGTACGAGCTGACGGTCGACGACCCCGGTGCCTACACCTCGACGTTCACCGGCACCTCCACCCTTCGCTGGGAGAGCGGCACGGAACTGTTCGAGTACATCTGCCAGCAGGAAAACTACGCGTTCACCCTGATGGTAGGCGAGGGCACCAAGGTGGACCGGACGAGCCCGATCGTGCCATAGGAATTGACGAATTGACGAATTGACGAATTGACGAATTGACGAATTGATTACGACATTCAAATCCCACGATCAATTCGTCAGTCCGTCAATTCGTCGATTCGTCAATTTCTGATCGCGCTGTTCAGGATCGCAAGCAGCGCGATTGTCGCCGTGTCCGTTCGAAGCGTACGCTCTCCCATCCCCACACGTCGAAACCCGTGCGTCTCCAGCAGCGTCAGCTCGAAATCATTCCAGCCACCTTCCGGTCCGATCGCGAGAAGTACGCGGTCATCACGGCGGCCCGCCACGGCCTCTGGGATGATCATCGACGCGCCTGGCTCGGCGACCAGCCGTAAACCTGCGTCGCTCAGCGAGACCAGATCGTCTTCCACCAGCTTGCGGAATTGACGATGAATGCTGACCCGCGGGACACGCGTATCCCGGGCCTGCTGAAGTCCTTCGAGCAGCAGCGGGGTGTAGCAGTCCTGTGTCAGCACGTGCGTGTCGAAGTAGTTCCGCTCGACACGCGCAGCGTTGGTCAGGATGATCCGGTCAACGCCAAGCGCGGCGAGCTGTGACCAGAGCCGCCGCAGCACTTTGGGTCGTGGAACCGCCAGCAGCAGATCCACCGGCGGTCGCGGCGGCAGCTCAGCGAACTGGCACTGCAGCGTCACCGCATCGGCGGCAACGTCGACAACCGTTCCCGTCCCGACCGGACCGTCGATGATGCCGACGCGGACGCTGCGGCCACGCTCCACCTGCACGACGCGAAGCAGGTGCACGGCGCGCGAGTCGCCCAGGTGGACGCGGCCGTCGCCCGCAACGTCCGCGGCGTCGAGCAGGATCAGGTTCACTGTGGCACGCAGGCGCGGGCGCGATCGAGCAACAGGCGTTTCTCGCGAGCGTTCTGCGTGAGTGCCGCAGCTCGTTCGAACTCGCGCGACGCCTCATCGATCCGTCCCAGCTTGAACAGCAGGTCGCCTCGCACGGTTGGAAGCAGGTGATACCGTTGCAAAGCGGGCACGTTTGCCAGGCGATCGACGATTGGCAGCGCCTGCGCGGGTCCCTCCGCCATCGCCACCGCGACGGCTCGATTCAGCTCGATGACCGGGGATGGGTTGACGAGGGCCAGTCGGCCGTACAGAGCAGCAATCCGCGTCCAGTCGGTCGCCGCCGCGGTGCGTGCGCGCGCATGGCACGCGGCGATCGCGGCCTGCAGGACATACGGACCATCATGGCCGCCGAGCTGCTCCGCTCGTGCCAGCGCCGCGAGGCCGCGCCGGATCAGTAACTGATCCCACTGTGCCCGGTTCTGATCAGCAAGCAGCACCGGCTCGCCGCCGGGACCGACGCGGGCGCGAAGTCGCGACGCCTGGATTTCCATCAGCGCCACCAGTCCATGGACTTCGGGCTCCCCGGGAACCAGCTCCGCGACGATGCGGCCGAGCCGCAGCGCTTCTTCGCACAGCGTCGGTCGCACCCAGTCGGCACCGGCAGTGGCGGAATAGCCCTCGTTGAAGATCAGGTATATGACTTCGAGCACTGACGCGAGGCGGGCGGTCAGCTCGGCTCCGCGAGGGACTTCGAACGGCACGTGCGCCTTGCTGATCGTCTTCTTGGCGCGGACAATGCGCTGCGCGATCGTCGGCTCCGCGGCGAGGAAGGCGCGCGCGATCTCCTCGGTGGTCAGGCCACCCAGCAGGCGGAGGGTCAGCGCGACGCGCGCCTCGGTTGCGAGAACGGGATGACAGGCGGTGAAGATCAGCCGCAGGAGGTCGTCACCGACAGGGTCGTCGAGGGCGGCGTCGAAATCGGGCGCGGTCTCCTGTGCCGTCTGCACGTCGTAGCCGATCTCGCCGTGCTTCCGGTCGAGCATCCGGCTTCGCCTGAAATGATCGATGGCGCGATGCTTGGCAGCCGCCATGAGCCATGCTCCCGGGTTCCTCGGGATGCCCGCGTCGGGCCACTGCTGCAGTGCCGCGACGAGCGCGTCGTGCGCAAGGTCCTCGGCCAGATCGATGTCGCGAACGACGCGTGTCAATGCCGCGATGAGCTTTGGCGACTCCATCCGCCAGACCGCGTCGATCGCCCGATGAGTGTCGGTAGCTGTCACCGATACTCATGATGCCTCAATAGCTGGTAGCTGGTAGCTGGTAGCTGGTAGCGGGCTGGTGGCCAGTAGCTGGTTCACGCCTGCAGCTCGCGCACCGGCCGCACCTCGATGCTGCCGATGCGCGCCGGTGGAATTCGCGCCGCGAGCTCGATGGCTTCGTCGAGGTCCTTCGCCTCGATCAGGTAGAACCCGGCGAGCTGCTCCTTGGTTTCCGCGAACGGGCCGTCAGTCACCGAGATGGCGCCATGGCGGACGCGGACGGTGACCGCGTCCGTCACCGGCTGCAACGCCTCGGCCGCAAGGTAGTGGCCGCTCGCCTTGAGGGCGACACCGTTGGCCATGCACTCCGCATCTGGCACCGTCCGCACCAACGGCTCCTCGCCGTAGACGAGGCAGACGAACTTCACAGCCTGAAATCTCCGACGGCTTCCTGGACGTCGGGCGGAAATTCGGACATCTCGAACACCTGGCGCACCTCGATCGTTTCGTTCGGGCCAGCCGGGCAGCGCGTCGCCCACTGAATCGCTTCGTCGCGCGACCGCACCTGGATCATCCAGTAGCCGCCGACTACTTCTTTGGCCTCGGCAAAGGGACCGTCGAGGACGGTCGGCGTGCCGCCAGCGAACGACACGCGGGCCGCCTCCGACGGCGGGTGCAGACCGTCGAGGGCGAGCAGCACGCCAGCCTTCTGCAACTCCTCGTTGTACTTCATCATCGCCTGCACCGCTTTCGGGTCCGGCATCGCGCCTGGCGCAGCGTTCTCGTAGCCCTTCGGAATCATCAGCATCATGAACCGCATCATCGTCTCCACGCCGGCCCGATCGCCGGGCCCGGCCTTATCCCGAATTCTGCATTCTGAATTCTGAATTCCGTCAGAAGTCAGGCCTGGACGGGCGTGAAACAGGTGACGCCCATCATCTCGCGAATTTCGGATTCGCCGATATAGCCGCGGCCGAGGATGTCGCGATGCAGCTGCAGGAACTCGCGCGTCAGCCGGATCGCCTCCTCCTTCGAGGCGACCTCAACGATCGCATAGCCGCCGATCAGTTCCTTGGTTTCCGCAAACGGACCGTCGGTCACGGTGAAGGTGTCGTTGGCGAGGCTCACGCGCGTGCCGCGGACGCTGGGGAACAGCCCACCCGTTTCGACGAGGACGCCGCGCCGCGCCAGCTGCTCCACATAGGGTCCCATCGCGGCCATCAACTTCGCATCCGGCGGCGCACCGGCTTCGTATTCGCGGTCCGCCTTCATCATGAGCATGAACTTCATCACGAGCTCCTCGGTATACGCGGGGTGATTCCCGCCGTTATCGACACGTCGAATGAGCGGCGCGGAAATCGACACGGCCGTTGTCCCCGGTCGATGACTCCACCAGGAACTCCTCGGCCGGTTGTCCAGATCACGCGGTTTGGCTAACATTTTGTCGATTTCCCTAAAAGCTCTGCCGTGCGCGAACGGTGGAATGATGCTTGAAACACCAGACAGCAGGAGGATTGTTCACGTGGTTCGGCGACACAGCATCCTGGTGGTGGACGACGATCCGTTCTTTCGGGAACTCTATCGAACGGCCTTGCGATTTGAAGGCTTCGACGTATCGACGGCGTCCGACGGTGTCGTCGCGCTCCGGTCGATCGAACAGGATCCCCCATCGCTTGTGATCCTGGACGTGAACATGCCATGCCTCGACGGCTGGGAAGTGCTCGAGGAACTGGCCCGTTTCGATTCGACCAGGAACATCCCGGTCATCGTCGTCACAGCATCGGATGTCGTTCACGCCACAGCCCAGGCGGCGGCTATTCTTTCCAAGCCGGTCGCGCCCGACGAACTCCTCCCGGTCATTCGCCAGCAACTTTCCGCCTGACGGCAACCACGTCACACTCTGCCGGCGAAGCACGGCTTGATCCTGCTCGCCCGTCGCGACCGCGCATTGCTGTGAGACTTCTCTCTCTTTAGAATGTCGCGGCAATGCCCTTGGAACCCGGTGCGCGCCTCGGTGCGTACGAGATCGTGTCGCGGTTGGGCGAGGGCGGAATGGGCGCCGTCTATCGCGCCCGCGACACTCGGCTCGATCGCACGGTCGCCATCAAGGTCCTGACGCGCGCCCTCGCCGCCGATCCTGAATTCCGCGCCCGACTCGAGGCCGAAGCGCGTGCGATTGCGGCGCTGAACGATCCCCACATCTGCACGATTCACGACGTCGGCCGCGAGGGCGACGTCGACTATCTGGTCCTCGAGTACCTGCAGGGGGAGACGCTGCTCGATCGGATACGACGCACTGGCCCGATGCCCGTGGCCGAGGCCGTTGCCATCGCCGTTCAGATCGGGGAGGCGCTCCAGCGGGCGCATCGGACCGGCATCGTGCATCGAGATCTCAAACCCGGCAATGTGATGCTGATCCCGCGCGCCGGCGCCGCGGTCCCTCACGTCAAGCTGCTCGACTTCGGTCTCGCCACGCGGACGGTCAGGGCGAAGCCGCCGGTCGTTGACGCATCACTCGCGGCAACGCTGGCACCGTCGATGGTGTCGACGCGTCCGGCGACGGGAACGAGTCCGGCGGCCAGCGGCGGCGTCGGGCTGAGCGGCACGTTGCAGTACCTGGCGCCCGAACAGATTGACGGTCAATCAGGCGATCAGCGCGCCGACATCTTCGCGTTCGGCTGCGTGCTCTACGAGATGATCGCCGGACAGAAGGCCTTCCAGGGCAATTCGGCAATGACGGTGATCGCGGCCATCATGAGCAGCGAGCCAGCCCCACTCGACACCCTCGTCGCGAGCCATCCCCTCATCGAGCATGTGCTGCGCCGGTGTCTCGAGAAGGATCCGGAGCGCCGATGGCAGGATATCGGCGACGTGACGCGTGAGCTGCAGTGGGCGGCCGCACGACCGGTCGTCACGCCACCTGCACCCGTTCAGGAGCCGGGCCGGAAATGGGGCATCTGGCGATGGGTGGGTGCGGCGATCGCGGCGGTGTTCGCGCTCTTCGTCGTCTTGCCACTGGCGCTTCTCGGCGGAATGAAAGTGCTCGGAGTCGACACCGATTCCGACTCACCGGCGCAGGCGCTGCAGCTTGAAATCACGACTCCGTCGACCGATGACGTCAGCGGTGCCGTCTCGCCCGACGGAACGCGGATCGCGTTCGTGGCGCTCAAGGATCACGTGTCCGTGTTGTGGGTGCGGCCGCTCGACAAGGGCGAGAGTGTCGCCTTACCCGGCACGCAGGGGGCGAGCTTTCCGTTCTGGTCGCCGGACAACAAGTCGCTGGGCTTCTTCGCCGACAACAAGCTGAAACGAATTGATGTTGCGGGCGGAACGCCGGTGGTCATTACGGACGCACCGACCGCGCGCGGCGGCGCGTGGGGGCCGGACGGCACCATCCTGTTCGCCCCGGGGGTCAGCGCGCCGATCAAGCGAGTGCCTGCCCGTGGCGGTGCGGTCGAAGCCGTTACTGATATCGCTGCCGATATCGGCCCGAGCCATCGGCGGCCGAACTTCCTGCCGGACGGCAAGCACTTCCTCTTCAATTCATCGCTGGGCGGACCGGCGACAAACGGGATCTACATCGGGGCGTTGGACCGATCGAAGCCGGTGCGGATTTCGTTGGACGAAGATTCGGGATTCTTCGCACCGCCGGACATATTGCTGACGGTTCATCAGAACAACCTGCAGGCATCACGGTTCAATCCCGGAACGGGAAAGATCGTCGGCGATCCGGTGACGGTCGCGCAAGGTGTCAACGGCGCCGGCGTTTACGGTGCGTCGGCGAACGGCGTGCTCGCGTATCGAACCGGCACGGCGCAGATCCGGCAGCTCGTCTGGATGGATCGGCAGGGGAAGGTTCTCCAGGACGTCAGCGGCCCGCGTCAGGGATCGATTGCCTCACCCGAACTGAGTCCCGATGAGAAATCGGTTTCGCTCTTCCTCCATCCCGGCGCGGGTGAGGACAACGACGTCTGGGTATTCGAGCTGGCGCGCTTTCTCGGCCACCCCATCACCACCGGACCTCCTGCCGATGCACACGCGATGTGGGATCCGAATGGCACGGCGGTCATTTTCAACTCGTCGCGGAGTGGCGAGCGCGGGCCAACGCGTTTTCCCGTCGCGGGCGGTCCGCCGCAGTTGTTGGCGTCGAAGCAATTCGCCGGAGGCACCCCGCTGTCGATGACCCGCGACCGCCGGTTCATGTTGATTCGCGCCGACACGGAGGGCGCAACCGGCGTCGACCTGCTGGCTGTCTCGCTTCCGGATGAGCGGGTGATGAAGGTGACCGACTTCGCGGGGGATGAAACCGAAGGGCAGTTCTCACCCGACGGGCAGTGGGTCGCGTACGTGGCCAGCGTCAGCGGGCGCGCCGAGGTGTACGTGCAGCCGTTTCCCGACGCGGCGGCGGGGCGCACGCAGGTCTCGACCGCCGGTGGCACGCAGGTGCGCTGGTCTGCCGATGGTCGGGAACTCTATTATGTGGCCCCGGACGGCAAGCTGATGGCGGTCAGCTTTACCGCAGGTGCGCCGCCGCAACTCAGGCTGCCGGCGGCACTCTTCCAGGCGCATCTGGCGAACGGGAACAACGTTGTCGGGAACAAAGCGCAGTACGCGGTGTCGAGGGACGGCCGATTCCTGCTCGACACGGTGGTCGAGGCGCCGAGCGCACCAATCGTGGTGATGGTGAACTGGGCCTCCCGACTGGAGCGTCGATGAACCATCGTGTGGGCGCCTACAGTTCGTCGCCGGCCTCACAACGTACGGGTGGACGATTCCCGTGGGTTGGGGAATATCCTGGCGGACTCGTTCGCAGGGTTTGAAAATCACTCAAATCCGGGGAGAATTCCAACACGCGGGAAAACTACGGTGTCGCGGCACAGCTGTTGAAAGACGACCCGCACACACCGTCTCAGGAGACGTACATGATCCGGAACACCTCCGCAATGGCTACCGCTATCGTCCTGCTGTTCGCGTCATCGGCGTTTGCCCAATCCGCGGACGAGGGCAAGAAGGTCTACGCCGATCAGAAGTGCTCGGTATGCCATTCCATCGCGGGAACCGGAAACAAGAAGGGCCCGCTCGACAAGGTGGGAACGAAACTATCGGCTGACGATATCCGCGCCTGGATCACCGACGCGCCGGCGATGGCCGCGAAGGCGAAGGCCGATCGGAAGCCACCGATGAAGGCGTATTCGACCCTGCCGAAGGCTGAGGTCGACTCGCTCGTCGCCTACATGCAGTCGCTCAAGTAGGTCCAGACATCGGCTTCGACCGTGCGACTGCCGCCGCGCGTCAACAATCCGGTCTCGTTCACCGGCATGGCCATCGCGACGACGATGGCCGTGCTGTTCTTCGTGCTGCTGCTGCTCGAGGCGGTCGGCGCGATCACCAATCCGTACATCGGTCTCGTGATGTACGTGACGGTCCCGCTCCTGTTCGTGATCGGTCTGCTGGTGATCCCGATCGGGACCTGGCAGGCGGCACGGCGCCGCCGCTTGCGGCCCGGCGGCCCCGATTGGCCAACCATCGACTTCAATAATCCCCGGCAGCGCACGCTGGCCGTCATCATCCTGATGCTGACGGTCGTCAACATTCTCATCGTCTCGCTCGCTGCGTACGGCGGCGTGCACTACATGGACTCGTCCGAGTTCTGTGGTGAGGTTTGTCACACGACGATGGAGCCGGAGTACAAGTCCTACCAGGTATGGCCGCACGCGCGGGTCGAGTGCGCGCAGTGCCACGTTGGTCCCGGCGCCAAGGCGCTCATCCAGGCCAAACTGGCCGGCACGCGCCAGCTGTTTCACGTGATCACCGGACAGGTGCCGAAGCCTGTTCCTCCGCCATCGGAACTGATCCGGCCGGCGACGTATACCTGCGAGCGATGCCACTGGCCGGAAAAATTTCACGGCGACAAACCGAAGGTGATCCGCGACTATTCCAACGACGAGCAGAACTCCGAATCGATGACCAGGCTGACGCTTCACATTGGCGGAGGCAGTGCCAGCGCGGGCAACGGGAGCGGCATCCACTGGCACATGAACCTGGACAACGTCGTGGAGTTCGCTGAGGGGAGCAGGGGGCAGGGGGCAGGGGAAAGGGGGCAGGGGACGAGGGGGCAGGGGACGGGACGATTCCGTATGTGCGCGTCACCGATCGTCAGGGGCGCGTCCGTGAATTCGTAGCGGCCGGCAAGACGGCGTCGGAATTCGCGTCGCAGCCGCTTCATCGCATGGACTGCATGGACTGCCACAACCGCCCGGCTCACACGATGTTCTTCACGGCCGAACGCGCCATCGACACCGGGATCGCGCAAGGGCGGATTCCGCGCGAGCTTCCGTTCGTGCGTCGCGAGGCCGTTGCCGCGGTCAAAGCGGAGTACGCCGATCGAGATGCGGCGATGGCCGGCATCGAGAAGCATCTTCGCGACTTCTACGCGCAGCAATCAGGAGCGGATCGCCAGGCGATTGCGCGTGCGGTGACCGGCGCGCAGCAGCTGTGGGGCGAAAACGTCTTCCCGGCGATGAAGGTCACGTGGGGGACCTATCCCAACAACATCGGGCATGTGGACACGCCCGGGTGCTTCCGGTGCCACGACGACGAGCACAAGGCGGCGGACGGCGCTGCGATCAAGCAGGACTGCGAGCTGTGTCACACCGCGCCTGAGTAGTCGGATCTGCCTCATCTACCCAGTAGCGGCGGCTAATTCTTCTGGATACGCATTGGTATCGCTATGACTCGGTCACGCTTCTATTTACTTGCGGCCAGCTTCACCGCCATGCTGGTCTTCACGATGATCGCGACGGGCGGCGAGGCGGTGGTCGTGGCCGCTCCAGGATCCGTTGCGCTTCCACCCAATCATCCGGTCATCACGACACCGGCGCCGGTGGCGGTCCCGACACTGCTCGCCCAGGGACGAGGCGCCGCTCCGGGTCCGCCAGTCGCCGCGGCGCCTGCCGGAGAGTACGCCGGTGAGGAGACCTGCCTTGCTTGCCACGATGACAAGGGCTACAAGGGGACGAAGCACGGGCTGACGCTCAACGAGCGAACGCCCGCGGCGACGCACGGGTGCGAAAGCTGTCACGGCCCCGGCAAGGCCCACGCCGAAAGCGGCGATCCCGCGATGATTCGCAACCCCAAGAACATGAAGCCGCAGGAGGCGAGCCAGATCTGCGCGTCGTGCCACAACCGGAGCACGCACCTGCTCTGGGACGGCAGCCAGCATGACAACCGGAACGTGGGCTGTGTGTCCTGCCACAGCGTGCACAAGCCGGTGGGCGACCACCAGCTGGTCAAGAAGACGGAAATGGACACCTGCGCCGTGTGTCACCAGGCGATCGTGAACAAGCACTATCGCTTCAGTCACATGCCGGTTCGAGAGGGGGCGATGCAGTGCTCCTCCTGTCACAACCCGCACGGCAGCAGCAACGTCAAGCTGCTCAAGGCCGGGACGACGATCGATGAGAGCTGCCAGACGTGCCATGCCGACAAGCGCGGTCCGTACCTGTGGGAGCACGCTCCGGTGGCGGAGAGTTGCGTCACCTGCCACGACCCGCATGGCTCGAACAACGAACGGATGCTGGTGAGCCGGCTGCCGTTCCTGTGTCAACGCTGTCACGTCACGTCGCGCCATCCGCCGACGGTCTACGAGGGCTATCTGCTGAACAACTCCTCGAACGGCAACAAGGTCTCCGGCCGCTCGTGCGTCGTCTGTCACCAGATGATCCATGGTTCCAATGCGCCTTCGGGCCAGACCCTGTTGCGGTAGGGAGGATGCGATGCGCACGAATCATCTGACGCTGGCAGCCATCCTCGTCCTGCTCCCTCTGACCGTTGCCGCGCAGGCGCCGGCGCCGGGGCCGACCCCGGCGCCAGCCAGCGCAGCGGCTGCCCCGCAGACCGCAGCCCAGGGCACGGCTGACGCGCCGTATACCGGCACGGTCGACGTCGGCGGCCTCTTCACCGGCACCGACGGCGACGCGGCCCGGTACGAGCGCTACCGCGACCTTCGCGACGGCGTCTTTACCAATTTGAAGGTCAGCCGCTTCACCGATACGTTCCAGTTCGGCGCCAGCGCGCAGCACGCCGGCTATCGGGATCAGCGCTACGACCTGTCGTACATCCGGCCGAAGTTCAACTTCTCTTTCGACTTCACCGGCATCCCGCTGAACTACAGCTACATCACGCGGACGCCGTATACGCGAGACGGCGGCGTGCTGACGCTGGACGACAACGCGCAACGGGCGGTGCAGGGGCCGACGTTTGCCACCAACGACGGGACCGCTGTCGGAGTACCGTGCGCGCCAGGCGCGCCGCCCGCGTCGTGCAGCAACCCGGCACAAGCGGATCAGGCGAAGGCGAACCGTTCGATCTACAACGATTTCGCCAGCGAGTTCGACCTGCGGCACACCCGGAACATCGCGAGCTTCGGCGGGACCTACAACGCGTCGAAAGACATCGACCTCGACGCGCTCTTCACGTCGACCAAACGCAAGGGCGAGCAGCCGTGGGGGGCGTCGTTTGCGTTCAACACGGCGATCGAACTGCCGAAGCCGATCGACGAGCGCACCAACGATGTCGATCTCGGGCTGGCGTGGAGCCGCGAGAACGCCTCGGTGCGCCTCGGGTACCTCGGGTCCTGGTACAACAACCAGATCCACGATCTGACCTGGGACAATCCGAACTTCCTCACCGACTACAACAACGGGCTGCTGCCGCCGAACGGCCCCTACGACCCGAACGGCTACAGCAACGGGAACGGGCCGGCCGTCGGGCGTCAAGCGCTGGCGCCCGACAACAGCATGCACACCGTCAGCGTGACCGGCCTCTACAAACTGTGGACGCGAACGTCGCTCAACGGGGCCGCTCAGTTCACGACGCACAATCAGAACGACTCGCTGATTCCGTGGACGAGCAATGACCTGATCAATTCGCCCGCGGTGATTGCGGCGTTCCCCCACCTGGCGCAGCTGCCTCGCGCCACCGCGGAGGCGAAGGCCACGGGCGTCAACACGCTGTTGAATTTCACCACCCGGGCCAGCCGCGACCTCGGACTGAATGTCCGGTATCGCTACAACAAGCGTGACGTGCAGACGCCGATCTTCGATGCCACCGAGTACGTGAGGTTCGACGCGGTGCCCGAAGAGAACCCGGAAGGATTCTCGCCGCAGTTCGACAACTCGCGGCACACCTTCGACGCCACCGCCTCGTACACGCCGGGAAAGTTGGGGACCGTCCGGTTCGGCTACGGTCACGAGCAGGTCCGGCGGGACGGGCGTGGCTTCGCTGACGTCGGCGAGCATACGTTCCGGTTGTCATGGGACACGTATTCGAACGCGTTCCTGTCGGTGCGCGCGTCGTTCGATGCCGGCCGGCGGCGGGGGACCGGCTACGTCGAAGCGGCGTCCGGCACCGACGACACCGACATCCCGAACACCGGTCCCGGCGGCACCCAGCCGACGCTCCGCTACTTCGACGAAGCTGATCGCGATCGGACACGCGGCGCGGTCATCCTGACGGTGATGCCGAAGGACACGATCGACTTCTTCGTCCAGTTCTCCGGCGGCAAGGATACCTACCTGCGCGATCAGGACACGCCGGTGTCGGTGGGCCGGGAGAACGAGCTGTTCGGCCTGCTCGACTCGAGTGCGACGAGCTGGAACTTCGGCGTCAACTACAACCCGCGCGAGAACCTGTCGGCAGGGATCACCTACGGCTACGACACCTACGGAGCGTTCCAGAAATCACGCAACGCCAGTCCGCCGCCCGACCCGACCTGGACCGATCCAAGTCGGGACTGGACGCTCGACAACGACGACAAGATCAATCACATCAACGCCTACGTGGATCTGCTCAAGCTGTTTGCGAACAGCGACGTCCGGGTTTCCTACGACATGAGCGATTCCGACAACGCCTACGTGCACGGCGGCCCGCGTGTGGCCAGCCTCGAGGCGGCCGGGCAGTTCATCCCGCTGCCGAATGTGACCAACACCTGGCATCGCCTCAGCGCGGACGTGCAGCATTACTTCAAACCAAAGGTCGGCGTCGGTTTCGGGTACTACTTCGAGAAGCTGAACGTCTCGGACTTCTCGGTCATCGACTCCAACGGGCCGGTTGGTTTCGCTCCGGCGACCGGTGTGCCGCGGATCGACTGGCTGGGCGTGCTCCTGACCGGCTACGGTCCACGACCATACACGGGCAACACCGTCTTCGCCCGGCTGCTATACAAATTCTAACGAGGCATGAAATTGACGAATTGACGAATTGACGGAGTGACGAATTTCGGAGGAACGTCTCCGGATTGGCCCCCACCTCCGCGCCTCCAAATTCGTCAATTCGTCAATCCGTCAATCCGTCAATTCCCGTGTTACTCTCCAGCGCCATGTCGACAGTCAGCGCCGGTGTCACGATTTCCCCGGCGGGGCGGCAGGCGGCGTTCGCGGCGCGATGGCGCCGCGAGCATCTGTTCTTCACGATCCTCCCGATCGTGATGGCCACTGCCGTCTTCGTCGGTTTTTCGCGGACCTATTACCTCAAGTCGGTGTACGGCACGCCCGAGCTCGCGTGGTTGTACCACGTGCACGGGGCGGCGTTCACCACCTGGCTCCTGCTGCTGATCGTGCAGCCGGCACTGGTACTCGCACGCCGAACGCCGCTTCATCGTCAGGTGGGATGGATTGCCGTCGTGCTCGTGCCGGTGATGACCGTGCTCGCATGGCTGGTGTCCGTGGACCTCGGTCGCCGCGGCGGCGGACCTCCCGGCGTGCCGTCAATCCAGTTCCTCACCGTCCCGATGGCGACGATCGTTGTCTTTCCGGCGTTCGTCGCGGCGGCTTTGTATTGGCGCGGAAAGCCTGAGATCCACAAGCGGCTGATGCTGATCGCGACGCTCGAACTGGTGCCCGCCGGTTTCGGTCGCGTGCCCGGTACTGCAGCCGTTTGGTCCACTCGGGTTCTTTGGCGGCGCCGACCTGTTCGTGCTGGTCATGATGGCATTCGATCTCGCGACACGCCGGCGCGTGCATCCTGCGACCGCCTGGGGAGGAGCGCTGCTGATTGCCACGCAGGTCGGCCGAATCGTCCTCTCCGGCACGCCAGCCTGGGATGCGTTTGCGCACTGGGCGATAGCGTGAGGAAATTGACGAATTGACGAATTCGACGGATTGACGGATTTGGGAGTTCGCGGAGCCGACTGCAATCCACAATCAATTCGTCAATCCGTCCATTCGTCAATTCGTCAATTTCTCCGTAAGCTCTTCCCCTTGTCTCCGCTTCCTCTGACTCATGCCGGTGGCGTCGTCCGCCGTGACGAGGAGGGCGGGGCGCGGTTCCTGCTGGTGCGCGCGAGCCGTGCACCGCACGATTGGGTGATTCCGAAAGGGCACATCGAGCGAGGAGAGACTCCGGAGGAGTGCGCCGGTCGCGAGGTTGCGGAAGAGGCTGGCGTGGACGCGTCCATTTCCGAAGCGGTCGGCGATCTCACGTTCGAAGTGCGGGGACGCATGATCCACGTGCGCTATTTCGCGATGCGCTACCGCCGGGACGTGCCGCCGCACGAACGTCGCGAGGTTCGCTGGTGTTCGCTGGCTGAATGCGAGCAGATGCTGCTGTTCGAGGACGCGCGCGAGATGGTCCGCCGCGCGGCTCGACTGCCGTTTGCGGGCGCGGCAGACGCTTGAGCGCCGCCGGCGGGGACTCGCGCGGCCCGCGCCCCGCTTGACTCCGCCCCCGTCCGAGTCCGGTATACTCCTCATTTGTATTTGCACGGCACTTCGTGAAAAGCCATCGGAGGCCTCAATGAAACGGACTGTTCCTTTTGTGCTCGGACTGCTCGCGCTGGCGGCCCCTGCGTTTGCGCAGGGAGGCCGCGGCGGCGGTGCTCCCGCGGCACCGCTGACGCTCGAAGCCGGCGCGTCCCAGGCGGACGTCGACAAGGCGCTCCTCGCCGCGCCCGCCCAGCTGAAGGCCGGCGCTACTGTCATCAAGTGGAAGCCCGATCTGAGCGGGTACACCACGCTCCGCAAGGGCAACAACAAGCTTGTGTGCTTCGACAAGTCCGGACTGCCTGGGCAGCAGGCGTTCTCGGTCGAGTGCAGCAGCCTCGGCAATATCGAACGTGCCCAGCAGAACATCAAGTTCGAGTCGGAGCCCGATCGAGCGAAACGGCAGGCGGCGCTCGATGCCGCCGAGAAGGACGGCACCCGGGCCAAACCGGAGTTCGGCTCGGTCTGGTATCACCTCATGGGTGCGAGCCAGGATCAGGCGCGGACGCACATGACGATCGCCGTTCCCATGGCGACCAAGGCGACGCTTGGACTTCCCGAGGACGGGACGCAGGGCGGCGTCTGGATCATGAATCCGGGGACGACGACCGCACACCTGATGACCCCAGGCGAATAGCCAGTACGTAGGGCGGGGCTTCAGCCCCGCCGGAAGACCCGTAGGGCGGGGCTTTAGCCCCGCCTGAACCCGCCGCCCGATTCGCCGGTGCACACCATGAAGTCAGCTGCTGCTGTTCTGCTCGCGTTCGCGTCCCTCTCCGCCGCGCCGGCGTCGAGGACGTTCACCGGCACGATCACGGACGACATGTGTGCGCTGGCCGGCCACGCCAGCATGCGGATGGGCCCGACAGATGCGGACTGCACGCGCGCCTGTGTCAGCGTCCACGGCGCCTCGTACGTGCTGCTGGATGGGAAGACGGTCTACGTCCTCAGCGATCAGAAGATGCCGGATCGTTTCGCCGGCCAGAAGGTCACGGTCGTGGGCACGCTCGACGAGAAGACGAAGACCATCCGCGTCGAGTCGATCGCGGCGGCCCGCTAGACCGAGGCTGTTGGCCTTGCCCTGTTGCCTGGCCACGTCACGATCGAGGATGCCGCGTAGTTCCAGACGGCGCTGATTGCCGCGCCGGTCAAGCCCGACACCCACCAGGCCGTATTCTGACGGAACACGAACGAGGCGACGCCGACGTTCGCTACCGCGCCAAATCCGCACACCAGCCAGAACGTGAGCAGGCCGCGCACCATCCGCCAGCCGTGCAGCCGCCGGTCGCGATACGTGAAGAAGTTATTCAACAGAAAATTGTTGGTCATCGCCACGATGGTCGCCAGAGCCTGCGCGCTGCTGAACCCGAGCGCGGCCAGAGTGACGCGCAGGATCAGCAGGTGCACCCCGATCCCGAGAGCACCGACGGCACTGAATAGCGCGAATCGCACCGGCACGTACCGTCCGATCGATTTATCCAGCAAGAGGAGCAGGTACTCCCAGACGGCCATCGTGTCGAGCTTGCTTTCTCCAGTCATGCGTTTGCGGAAGACGAACGGAATTTCCTTGAACCGGTACGGTGTCGGCGCCGAGGCGAACAGGTCCAGGAGAATTTTGAAGCCTTGTCCAGAGAGACGGCGCATGGCGGTCTCGAACGCGGGTCGCGTGATCATGAAGAACCCGCTCATCGGATCGGCGAGGTCGGCGGTCACGACCAGTTTGGCCAATCGTGTCGCCATCCCGCTGATCTTGCCTCGCGATTCACTCCAGTCGCCCAGGCCTCCGCCCTGAACGTAACGGCTGCCGACCACGATGTCGAGTGGCTGCGTCCTGAGCTCCGCGTACATCTTCGGCAGGATGGCCGGATCGTGTTGCAGGTCTCCGTCCATGACCGCGACGTAAGGAGCGGAGCTTGCGAGGATTCCTTCGATGACGGCGCTCGAGAGGCCGCGGCGGCCCACACGCTGCACACATCGGACACGCGAATCCTGCCTGGAAATGGCTCTGACCGCGGCGGCCGTGCCATCGGTCGAGTCGTCGTCCACGAAGACGACCTCCCAGTGGATGTGGGCGAGCGCCTCGTCGAGCGCGTCGATCAGCGGACGCACGTTGTCACGTTCGTTGAACGTCGGAACGACCACGGTGAGATCCGGTGCAGTCAACGCGGTCTCGCGAGCCCCCGCCATCGCGCCGGTGAGCGTCGGGAGTGTCATGCGGCGTCCTCGAGTCGCAGAAGCGCCCCCCGGCGGCGTTGCCTGTATGGCGTCGAATTCGTCAACGTCAGCTCACGTGTGCGTAACACATCCAGCAGCGGGCGGTCCGACCTCCGGGCAAGCATACCCGGACATCCTGGCCAGCGTGGCGCCCGGTTTCTCTACGGTTTGGCGGGAAGGAATACCTCGAAGTTCCCGACGCGGGTCATCGCGTAATTCGCAGGCGGGCGAAGGAGATTCTGCAGGTCGCGATACCGGTCGCGATCGAGCTGCACATACGCAGGGGCCGGGTCGGCGCGGACCGCGTCCAGATACGGGGAATACCGCACCAGATCATTCACAGGAGGACTGACGATGACCGACTCGCCACTTTCGAACGCGAGCCTGTAGGCCGTCCAGTACGGCGCGTACGCGGTCTTCACATGGCGCGATTGGAGGAAGGCAATCAGGTCGCCGTTTGGCTCAGCGTTCAATGGCGTCGCGAGCGAGACGGACGGGTGCATCGTTCCGAACACATTCATCGCGATGAGTGCGCCCGCGAGCACCGGCTGGACCCTCTTGGGTAGCCCGAACAGCAGCACGATGTACACCACGGAGTAGACCGGGATGAGATACCTCGGCTCTTCTGCGTTGTAGCCCCAGCCGCTTCCCAGGTACAGGAGCAACGCCCACCCGCCGACTGCGAAGGCGAGGTCACGTCCATCAACCGACCACCACCTGACGCGCCGCTCAGCGACATACCGGCGCAGGGCCAGTACCAGCGCGATGATCGCGATCGCGACGGTAAGCAGGCTCGCGGCCCAGAAGAAGTCGGCGGTGCCGTGCGACGGCCGCGCGCCGAGCAGAATCGGCGTCCCGCGCCGAAGCAGTCCGGACACAGCGCTTCGCACAGTCGCGGTCTGATGCGGGATCTGCGATCGGATCCTCAGCGAAGCCAGCTTGTGCGTCAGGTTGTACGGCCAGAACGGCAGGCTGCCGAGAATGAACCCCACCGGGAGTGCAAGCAGCATTCGTGAAAGCGGCCCTTTACGCACGTGTACCGCGAGCAGCAGGACGATCGGGACAATGTAGATGATGGCGAGCGGGAAGGTCCACCATGCCAGGCCCATTACCGCTCCGAGTACTCCGAGCCGCGGCGTTGACATCCCACGTCGCAGGATCCGCGCGGTGAGCAGCAGCGCCACCGTACCCAGGCACAGCGTCGACATGTAGGTGCCGACGACGCTCACGCTCCAGACCGTCAAGAATGCCGGAGACGCCGCGACCACGAGAGTGCTCAGACGCGCTGTGGTTCGATCGGTGACTTCGCGCGCGAACAGGTAATGACTCCACACGAACCCGCAGAACCAGCAGAAGGGCTCGACTTTGAGCATCAGCGGCGTTGCGCCAAACAACGCAAACAGTCCTGCCGCGGAAAACGCTTCGAGGCTGCCCTGATAGCTGATGCCGTACAGCCAGATCGGAATATGCCCCTGCAGGATGTGGCGAGCCATCAGGCCGGTGATCGCCTCGTCCGAGTCGATGAGCGCGGTGCGCGCCTGCGAGATCAGGTAGATCCGCGGCAGGAGCAGCGCGAGAAGCAGCGCGACCACCCACAAGCCGAACCAGCGATCGGGAGCCGCGTCATTGGCCGTTGACACACTGGGAGAGGGTTCCAGATCACGGACCGAAGGGTTCGCAGCAGTCATGACAATTGGATGAGCTCTCCTGGCCGGTCACCGCCGCACCTCGGTGCCCGGATGACAAAGGTCGCGCATTCTATCAACGACCATCGAATCCATCTTTACACTTCCGCACGAAAGACGAAAAAACAGCCGTCAAATGGCGCGGAAGTCCCCATATACTCTGCCCTAGGCCACACGCATGCTGAATGGAAAGCGGATCGTTGTCGTCCTTCCTGCTTATAACGCCGCCCGTACGCTCGAGCGGACTATCGGCGACATTCCGCCGAACGTCGTGGACGAGATCCTTCTCGTCGACGATTTCAGCACGGACGAAACGATCGATGTCGCGAAACGCCTTGGGCTGACTGTGTTCCGTCACGAGGCAAACTTCGGCTACGGACGGAATCAGAAGACCTGCTATGCGGAGGCGCTGCGTCGCCAGGCCGACGTCGTGGTCATGCTGCATCCCGACTATCAGTACGAGCCGTCACTCGTACTGCCGATGGCCGGACTGATCGCTTCCGGCGTGTACGACGTCGTCGTGGCTTCGCGGATCCTCGGGGGCACCGCGCGCGCTGGCGGAATGCCGCTGTACAAGTACATTTCGAATCGGGCGCTGACGTTTGCCCAGAATTTCCTCCTTGGCGCCAAGCTGTCCGAATACCACTCGGGCTACCGAGCGTTCGATGCGCGTGTCCTTCGGTCGCTGCCGCTGTTGATGAATTCCGACGATTTCGTGTTCGACAACGAGATGCTGGTGCAGGCGATCTATTTCGGACACCGCGTCGGCGAAATGTCCTGCCCGACGAAGTATTTCCCGGAGGCTTCGTCGATCAATTTCCGCAGGAGCGTGAAGTACGGTCTGGGCGTGCTGTGGACGTCGATGCGGTTTCGCCTCCAGAAATGGGGATGGGGAACGTTCCGGATCTTCAGCCAGCGCAGCCAGGGGTTGGGCGCCTATTATCACGACGCGCCGCAACCGGATTCAGGGACCACCGATCAGGAGCTCGCCAGCGTTTCCAAATAACGCCGGCGGTCCCCCAAACTACCGCCCTCAGCCGGGCAGCGCTACTGCGCTCAGATCGTACAGGTAGGCCGACGCTCCAGGCATCGATACGTGATCCCGCTCGCGACCCATATGTTGTAGTTGTTCGCGGAACCACTGCTCCTCACTGCGTCCGTCCTGAACTTTTACGTGATAGAAAACGACCCAGACGCGCGACTGTCCTCGGTACAGTTCGAGTTCCCGCTCGAATCGAGCCGTTCGTCCGCTCGCGCCGACGGTTTCCAACGTGTCCAGGTCGCCCGGGCCGGTCGCATCCGTGTTCCAGTGCCGCTGCAACAGCTTGCCAGACTCCAGTCGTGCGTCGTGACCCCACTGGTCTGAGTAGTAGGCGAAGGCGGGCTCGGCTCGCCAGTACAGGTAGAGCGAATCGCCGGGTTGCTGGTGCTGCCGGACATAGTCCAGGACCGGCCGGATCTCCTCGTTGCCCTGAGGCCTCAGCGTGTCGTACGCACCTGTCCAGAGCGGGTGCAGGAACAGCAGCGCGAGAAGGCTGTAGACAATGGCGGGACCCGTGCGCCAGGTTGCGTCCGCGATGTACGCGACCCCCGCGCCGACGACCACCAGCACCAACGGCACTGCGAAGTTCAGGAAACGTCCGTCGAACGGGTAGCGGTGCACCGCCGCGGCGGCGAACGCGACAAGAAGCGGAGACACGAGCAGCCAGCGGTTGATGGGCCAGTCGCCATCACGTCGGATCATTCCAAGCAGGAACACGAATGCGCCAAGCCCCGACAGGGTCATGCCGACAGGCTGATGGAAGATGCCGAACATACGACTGAGTGTCCAGTCGATCGTCCAGTACGACACAGGCCAGGGGAGAAATGCCTCGCTCCAGATATCGGAAAGCAGGGTATCGCTTGCGACGGGCCGTAGCGTAATCCAGTAGCACGCCGCGAAACTCAGCCCCCAGACAATTCCAACCAACGCCAGTTTTGCGAGACGCTGCCACTCCCGTGTGACGGCGGCCGCAAGCGCGAGTGCGATGCCGATCCCGGCGAGCACGAACGCCGCCGGGTACGAGAACCAGACAGCCGCCGCACCGATCACTGTCAGCAGCATCAGGTCGCGTCTCCGACCCGCAGGCCATCTCCCGATTGCAACGAACATCACGAGGAGCGCAACTGCCGCATCCATCGAGTACTGCTTGAGCTCAGTGGAGTAGCCGATCTGCTGTGAGGACAGCGCGAAGAGGCCGACGCTGGCGAGCGTGGCGACGGGCGGAAGGATGCGCCGGACGAGCAGATACAGGAGCACGAGGGCGGCGACGCCTGCCACCAGGGGCACCAGCCGCAGGGCGTACTCGTTCGTGCCGAAGGCCAGAACCGCCGCCTTTTCCAGAGCGAGAAAGCCGAGCGGGGCACCCTGATGGTTGTCGAGGGGTGGAATCAGCCTCGGGATGGGACGGGCGATGATGTTCAACGCGATCAGGGTTTCGTCGTACCACAAAGAGCGATCGAAGAGGTACTGCCGGAAGCGGAGCAGGACGCCCAGAAACAGGAAGGCTACCGTCGCGCCCGGGACCCAACGCGCCATCTCGAGACGCAGAGGACGTCCGGCGCCGTCGGCCGGCTGGACGGCTGTCGACTCGGACAGATCGAGTCCGGAGTAGTACCACGTCGCTCCAGGTGTCGCGACGGGGGAGTGGTCGGCGGGCACGGGGGGAGTCATCCGCAGCCTCTCTTCGAAGAACCGGCGTAAAACCTGTCAGCAACCTGTCAGTGGCTGACGATTAGCGGCGCGCCTAGCAACAGCGATACCACGACAGTCGCCGCCGTTTGCCGCGCAGTTCGCGCAACGTGCGCGGTAGTCAGCCCGTCTGGGTCCATTTCTCCGTAACTCCGAACATCTTTTGGATCGGACGCCGGCCATCACACATCAGGGTGCTGGCTCGTCCACCTGAGGAGGATGGATCGGAGCGACCCTGTCGAAATTGGTGAACCTCCGCGTCACCAGGCCCTCGGCGGTCATCTCCGCCTGCTGCACGATGCGGAGGGTCTCGCTGGCGATCCAGACGTTCGTCCGGTCGTTGTCGGGCCCGTTCACGTAGCTGAGGACCACACAGTCGGACCCGTCGACCGTCTCACGGCCTGCGACCGTCACGTCTCTGGCCGACTCCGCAAGCTGGAACGACGGCCACGAGAAGTGGTCAACCGTCTGCGCGTGCCAGGCCGTTCCATGCCGCATATAAAGGCGATCCCCCGAGGTGATTTCGAGCATCTCGGCCCTGTGCAGCTTCAGGTCCGGCGCCTGATATTCGTAGTGCTGCAGGGAACGTTCGCCCTCGGCAAACGTCTCGACGTCCTCGGCCACCGAGCGCAGGGCGTTCATGCGCTGCTCGGCCAGGACCAGGAGTTCGCGCGCGCCGCCCAGGGGCAGCGTGACGTGGAACGTGGCGGTGTCTTCCTGCCTCAGTGATGTGACGATGACGCTGATGGTCCAGGCGCCTGCGGGGGCCAACGCCAGCGTCGCATGGTAGCTGGTTCCGACGAGGTCGGGGGTCACCGTGGACGGAGCCAGGCCGCTTGAATCGGGAGGCTCGAGCCGCAGCCGCACCGGTGTGGTTCCGGTGCTCTTCACGCCCTGCAGCGCAATCGTGGCCCGGTTCGACCCGACATCTGCTGACGCGAGTGACAGCGAAACGATAGTTCCGCCGGCATGTCCCAGAAGTGACACCGCGGGCGGGGCCTCCGGTTGGGGCGCAGAATTCGGGGCGATCGGGGCGAGCACCGTCGAAATCGTCGTCGCAGCAGCGGCCGGGGGCAGCGACGTCAGCACCCCGACCGAGCCGAGGATGGCCACCACCAGCAGCGCTTCCGCGGAGACCACGCGGCCGAACAGCTGAATCGCGGACGTTCCGCTTCCGGTGGTCTGAGATGCCAGCCGTGGCTTCACGATCAGCAGGTTGACGGCGCCGGCGGCGAGCGTGAGCGCGACGAGTCCGAGTTTGACGAGCAGCGTCAGGCCGTAGGCCGTTGCCGTCAGCGCGGCGGGACCGCTCACGTGCGCCCACGTGTGGTACATCCCGGTGACGAACAGCACCTGCACGCAGATCAGCGCCATCATCGAGAACGGCGGGACGATGGCGGCGAGCTTCACTTTCCGCAGCGGCGGCGCGAGCGTCGACGCCCACGGGAGCATGACCGTGACAAGCGCAAACAGGCCGCCAATCCACATCGCGCTGGCCGCGGTATGGGCCCAGTCCACGGTCAGTGATAACCAGACCGGCGGCGTCGCGCCCGGATGCCCGTTCAGTGAAGTGGTGACGATCAGAGCCGCGCTCAGGGCCATCACCACCAGAACCCACCGCACCCGGGGGAGATGACGGCGCACCAGCACCGCGGCCACGACGATCGCGCAGAATTGTGCGGACCGCCCAGATCACGCCCCACCTGGTGAGGAGCAGGTGCTGAACGCTCTCGAAGCGAAGGCCCTCACGCAGTGCCCCGGTCACGGCCGCTGACTGCGCGACGAGCATGACGACAGCAGCGGGGATGAGCAGGAGGGCGCCGACGGTGCTGAGCGTCCACAGCCGTTTGTGGAGCTCGATGGGCAGGACACCCAGCAGGATCAGGCCTGCCGGCCCGATGACCAGAGACAATGCAAGGAGGTGAAGCCATCGCCCGACCGCCTGGAAGCCGACGAATCGGGTCGGCGCGTCGGAGTCGGCCCCAGCCGCCAGCGCCGTCACGTGACCGACGCTGAACACGAACGTCCCGTCGATCGGGTGACCATCGGCCGAGATCGCACGCCAACGAACGGTGTATGTGCCGGCACTTTGCCCGGTCACCCGTGTGATCATCTCGGTGCGGTCGTCGGCCGCTACCGTGGTGTCGGCCGCCACCGGCACGCCTTCAGGATCGAGGACACGAACCGCGGTCGACGAGGGCGCTTCGATCGGTTCGCTGAACCAGACGTGAATCTCGCGCGGCGCCGACTCGATCACCGAACCGGCAACGGGCTGGGACCGAAGCAGCTCCGCGTGCGGCCAGGTCGCGCGGGGGAAGAAGACGACGATACCCATGACGATCGCGAGATGCCTCGCGATCGTCCGGGCTCCCGGTGTCACAGCCGCTATCCCCGCTTGCGAGTAGACAGAGCGAGCGCGACCAGCGCGACGAGCAGCGACGAACCACCGAGCCACATGGGCGCTCGGGACGGTGATGTCGCGTCGCTCGTGGACTGACTCGCGCTCGCGGCTGGTGCGGCGGCAAACGGATCGCCGGCCGGAGCCGCGGCATCAGTCGTTGCCGCCGCAATCGTGACCTGCGGTGCCGGCCGCGGTTCGGCGGGATTTACCCAGCCGACCACTTCGCCGCCGTCGTATGTCTGATAGGCCTCGATTTTGTACGTGCCGGGCGTTTTCGATCGCGCGAGAAAACTGAACTGTTCGTATTCTTCGCGACTGATTTTTCGTCCTGTCCATGTCACGCCGGTAATCCTGCCCGACGCGTTTCGCTCCACCTCCATCGTCCATCCGGGCGCCGAGCGAAACCGCTGCACCTCGAAGTTGTCCGGAAAGACGAGCCTCAGCGAGATGGTGGGCACGTCCTTTTCGGTAGGAACCCGAAGCACGTATTCGGTGGAACCGTTCGCCGCCGCGGTCTTCGGCGTGATGGTGACGTGCGCGCCAGCAGCAACAGGAGCAAGGATGATGGCAAGGGCCAGAAGCGTTCTGCGGATCACGGGGGGAGTCCTCCACAGCGCAACGAGACAAACGCTGAATCTGCGACTGTGCCCGAGCTTAGCACGCGTTGGATGCAGCGGACTGCGATGCCCTTCACGCGTCAGTGACGAACTGTGCAAGCCACCCATCGCCGCGGCAAAAGACTTTCGAACGGCAGAATTGGCGGTACCCGCGGGCGCCGATCCATCACGAACCGCAGTTTTTACAAGGGCGTTCTAAAAAAAAGCTGTGGCTTGCGATCGCGGCTGGATCATAATCCTGAGTCATGCGTCTGGGCCGGAGTACGCGACTTGCACTCAAGTGGCTGAAGGCGTGTACGTCCATCGCGGCCGTCTGCGGGCTGCAACTCCTGGGGGTGCCGCTCATCGCGTGCATGCAGGGCGACGACGAGATGAACTGCCCGAATCATGCGCAGATGCATGCGATGCACTCGGCGCACGGGGACGCTCACCAGTCATCCGGGCCCCACGTTCAGTGCACGGGCCCCTGTGACTCGCTTGATCCGATGATGGTCCTCAGCGAGGCACCGGTCCCCGAGCGGATCCAGAGCGTCCTGCCTCTCGGCAATCCGGTGCTGGCACTGGTGCACGACAATTCCGATCCGTCTGGCTTCAATCACCCGCCAGGCGTCCCGCCTCCGCGCCGTTAGCGCGCTCCCGTTCGAACTTCCGTCGCTGCTGCAGGTGTTGGGCAGCGCTGTGCCGCGAGCAATCGCGGCTCTATGCACACGTGTCGTGCAGTTCCTGCAACAGGGCCGCTGTCGGTTCGTTGTGTCGTTATCGCGCGGGCAGTCGAAGGAGCCCGTAAATGTGTTCGTCTACCTCGCAGCTCATCGCGGAACAAGCTAAGGGAGTCTCCCCCCCATGACCCCCAGAACCATCGTACCCGTCTGCGTGCTGGCGGTGTGTCTCGCCTGGTCGAGTCCACCGGCACACGCGCAGGAATCAATCAATCAGGCCACCATCAGCGGGCGAGTGCTCGACGCGCAGGGCGCGTCGATTCCAGGCGCGCTCGTCACCGTGCGCCAGACCAACACGAACGTCACCGTCGAGGCAACCACTGATGGCGAAGGACGGTTCCGGTTTCCGTACTTGCGGATTGGCCCCTACGAAGTGCGCGCGACGCTCCAGGGATTCAAGGAGAGTGCCCGGGCGTTGGACCTGAGCGCGGGCTCCGCATTCGACATTCCGATCGTTCTCCAGGTCGCGGGAATCGATACGGCGGTGACCGTGACCGCCGAGACCGATGTGCTCGAGACCGCACGCAGCCAGATAGCCGGCACCATTCCGCAGGCAGAAGTCCAGAGCCTGCCGATGAACGGCCGGAATTTTCTCGACCTGGCGCTGCTGATACCCGGGGTGTCGCCGACCAATACCAACAGCACGCAATTGTTTGCGGAGACCTCCGCAGTCCCGGGACAGGGCATCTCGATTGCCAGTCAGCGCAATCTCTCGAACAGCTTCATCGTCGACGGCGTGTCGGCAAACGACGATGCCGCGGGGCTGAGCGGAATCACGTTCGGCGTCGATGCCGTTGAGCAGTTCCAGGTCGTCACCGGCGGCGGGCAGGCCGAGCTCGGTCGCGCCCTCGGCGGGTACGTGAACGTCGTCACGAAGAGCGGTTCCAACGCGCTGCACGGCTCCACGTACGGCTTCTTCCGCAACGACGCCTTCAACGGAAAGAACGCTCTGACCAACACCACGCTGCCAATGGACCAGGAGCAGTTCGGCGTGAGCCTCGGCGGGCCGGTCCGGAAGAACCGCACCTTCTACTTCACCAACGTCGAGCGCAAGCTGCTCGACCAGACCGGCGTCGTCACGATCACCGCAGACAACGTGGCGACGATTAACGCCAGGCTGCAACAGGTTGGCTATCAGGGCCAGCCGGTGGCCACGGGGATCTATCCGAATCCCGTTCACAGCCTGAACGTGCTGGGCAAGGTCGATCACCAGCTCAGTGGTGCGGACCAGCTGAGCGTCCGCTACGCGCTGTACGACGTCACCTCGGACAATGCGCGCGGCGTCGGCAGCCTGAATGCCCCGTCCGGATCCACTGGCCTCGACAACAGTGATCAGTCAGTGGCCATCGGCAACGTGTGGACGATCTCGTCGAACACGGTCAACGAAACGCGGGTGCAGATCGCGCACGGCGACCTGGAGGCGTACTCGACCGATCAGGTGGGCCCGCAGGTGGCGATCACCGGCGTGGCGACCTTCGGCACGTTCTCGAGCAGCCCGACGCGGCGGCAGAACACGCTGTACCAGGCGGTGAGCAGCGTGTCGCACCGCGCCGGCGCCCACGCGCTGCGCGCGGGTGTCGATTTTCTTTACAACGACGACACCATCACGTTCCTGCGCACCTTCCGGGGAAGCTATTCGTTTTCGTCGATGGCCAACTTCCTGGCGGGCAACTACAACGGGTTTTCGCAGACGTTCGGCGACCCGGTCGCACATCAGCGCAACCCGAACGTCGGCTTCTATGCGCAGGATGAGTGGAGTGTCGGCTCACGGTTGACACTCAATGCCGGCGTTCGCTACGACCTGCAGTTTCTCGAGACCGTCAATACGGACACCAACAACGTCTCGCCGCGCGCAGGGTTCGCCTGGACACCGACCGATTCGCAGAACTTCGTCATCCGCGGCGGTGCCGGCGTGTTCTTCGATCGCGTGCCGCTGCGCGCGGTCGCCAACGCGCTGCTGTCGGCGGGCAACACGACCGACGTGAGCCAGCTTCGCCAGCCACAGGTCTCCGGCATCCTGCCGACGACGACCGGTGCCCCTGTGTTTCCGAACATCCTGCCGGAGCGTCTGCCACAGACCAACCTCGTGTCGATCACGACGATCGACAAGAACCTGCAGAATGCGTATTCGCGACAGGCGAACGTCGAAGTCGAACGGACGCTGGGGCGCAGCCAGACCATCAGTGTGGGCTATCAGTACTTCCTTGGCCTGAAGTTGCTGATGTCAATCAACCAGAACGTTCCCACCTGCGCGCCGGCGGGAACCAACAATGGCTGCCGGCCGATCTCGACCTACATGAACAACAGTCAATATCAGGGCGTCGGCGAGTCGAATTATCACGGCCTGCACGTCACCTACCTGCAGCGCCCGAAGGACTGGTCGTCGATCCGCGTCAGCTACGCGCTCTCGCAGTCGATGAATGATCTCGGTGAGGCGTTCTTCAGCTCGCCCACCGATCCGACGAACCCGATGAAGGACTGGGGCCGGTCCGACAACGATCAGCGTCATCGGCTCGTGATCAGCGCCTCCGTCAACTCGCCGATGACACCCGGGAAGACCGCCTGGGAGCACATCAGCCACGGCTTCCTGCTCAGCACGATGCTGCAGTCGTATTCGTCGCTGCCGTTCAACATCGTGACCGGCGTCAACAGTCTGCAGGGGACGGCCGGCCGGCCCTTCGCCGATGGAAGTGTGCAGGCGGCGAACTTCGATGTGACCAGGGTGGAGTTCATCCAGCGGAACACCGGCATCGGCAGCGATTTCTTCACCCTCAACCTGCGTCTGAGCCGGTCCTTCCGCCTCACCAGCGGCAGCCGCATCGAAGGCATGGTCGAGGCCTTCAACCTGACCGATCGCGTCAATCCGCTTACGCGCAACAACACGTTCGGCACCGGCTCGTATCCGTCGAATCCGGTGTCGTCGTTCAATACGGTGACGGCCGTGGGCGATCCAAGGAGCCTTCAATTCGGGCTGCGTATGACCTTCTGACGCAGCTGCCTGTTTTATGCGTCGTGCTGACCGTTGGGGAAGCACGAGACAGGTCACCCGCCGATCGCCTGTCGGCGGGTGCCTGGCGATCCGAACATGGAACGGGTACCAGGGGAGACAAGAGTCTGCGAGACGGAGACATGGGATGACGCGTAAACGAACGCGACAAGGAGAAGCGAATCCCGTCACGGCCGGCAGTTATGTCGAACTGCCGGGCGATGCGATGCTGGCAAATTCAACGACGGGGAGCGCGGGAGCGGGTGAGATCGTAATTTGCATGACAATTGCGTGGCGGAAGCTCCATTCGCGCCAGGCTGCTCATTAGCCAACAAATTCGCGGAAATGTGACTGATGCCCTCTGGTTCGCTGGGTGTAGTGTTTACGCTGAACGATGCAGAGAGTTTCTGGTCGGCGTTGTCTGACGGCGCGGCGGGAACGGCGTGGCTGCATGCCGTGTGGTCTGTCAGGGGGCTGCCGCGCCATCTCTATATTCAGAAGATCTACGCGGAGCGGTGGATCCGCCCTCGGTACAGCAGCCGGTTTCCGTTCATCCGCTTCCGCGATCGCGCCCGCGCGCTCGCACCGGCATCAGGCCGGCGGCGCCGGCTGGACGGAGCCATCGAGGCGGATTTCCTGCTGTCTGATGCTCCTGAGCCCGGCTCCCCACTGACCCCGACGGTCTGTTTCGTGGATCAACTCGGGCGCCGACACCGCGTATCCTGCACGTTCATGTGGCGCGGCGCTGAGGACACTACCCTCACCGATGCGGTCCAGTGGAGTCTCGGTCAGGCGATGACCGAGAGCGAAAGCTGATCGCATTCCAGAGCGCCACTCACGCACGCCAACTGCGAGACGCCAGTCACGGACGTTAACCACGAAGTCACGGAGACGCAAGTTCGCCGTCGATCGTCACGTCCGTTAACCACGAAGGGCACGAAGGCAGGAGACCGCGGCTAACGGGCGTGGCGAGTTGACGCGTTAGAACGTCGTCGTCAGGCGTGCGTCGAAGCCGCCATCACTCAGTCGCCAGGAAGGACGTACGCGCAGCTTGCCCATACGGATCTCCGTCCCCACCGCCAGGCTGGGCGTCCCGCTCTCGGAGAACCAGCCGAAGCCGAGCAGGACGTTCGTGATCGCATCGACGCGATACGATCCCCACACGGTGGCCTCGAACAGCGTGTGTTTGCCGTTCGGCAGCAGCGCCACGGCTTCGGCGAGGATGTCGGGCGCATAGCCGGACGGCAACTCCCAGAACGAGCGGTGGCCGAGGACCAGCGTCGGCGAATGGTCGACGGTGGTGAAGCCGGCGACGAATCCCGACTCGGAATCCGAGCGTCGCCGCAACATCCGGTCCAGCACCCGATCGTTGGCGGCGTCGCTCGGCACCATCAGGCTTTCGACGCGCACGTCCCCGAAGGTGCGGACCAGCCACGACGTGCGCCCGACGATCTCGTCGCGATCGGCGGACGTCAACTGCAGGTCTTGAAACCAGCGTTGCAGGCGCTCGACGGGATAGAGCGTGTAGCGCGGGCAGCGGTCGTCCGTCAGGTCGGACGCGGGGCCGCACAGCCGCAGCGCGGAGCCATCCCGCTGGTCCATGAACGAGTGGAGGTACCACCGCCACGTCGATCCGGTATCGCGAATGCCCCATTGCGCCTTCAGGGCGCCGGGGCTGTCGATCCCCGGCGTGAAGCGGCCGTCAGCGTCGACGTCGGGGGCCATGGCGTGCGACCCACGCTCGACGAGCACGTGCACCGGCAGTGACAACGTCTCCCGCGATCGGGCGTGATACTGGTTCGGCGCGATGCTGCCGTCATGCGCGTTCGCGACGATGCCGACGATTCGAAAGGCGTCCCGGGCCCAGCTGTCGTCCGAACCGTCCGACCATGGGCCAACCGGCCGCAGGACGAAGTAGAGACGCTCCAGATCGTGCGGGTGGTCGTCGTGGACGCGATACGGGAACCAGCCCCCGCGGACGGTGAACGAGTTGTAGACGTAATAGCACCAGTACTCGACGACGACTTCGACGTGGTCGTCCTTGATCCGTGTGAACACGCGGTAGGCGAGTGCGGCATCACCCAGCTTCGTCGCCGTGTCGCGGCCGCGATACTGCTCCACGCGCGACGACCACGCCCCGATCGCACCGTCACCGTCCACCGATGACATCACGTTGGTCGGGAAGTATTGTTCCTGCGGATGGAACACCAGGGTCGGCGCGTAGGCGCGGGCGAGCGCGAGCTGCTGCGCGTGCGACAGCACCGGCGGGGGACCGGCGTGCGCCCGGGCCGGATGGGAAAGGGCGCTAACGACCGTCACCACCAGCGCCACGAATGGGACCACCCACGGACCTCGGTGGTTGTTGGCCGACGCGTTCAGCAAAGACGGCTTCAGGGTACACGATCTGCCAGAATCAGTCCCCTTTTGCGGCTGTGGCGCACACTGGGCAGACGAACGTCTGCGTTGTGATCGACCTCAGCGGTCCGCCGGCGGACGAACCCAGGAGGGAGAATTCGGTGGCATGCACCTGAATCTCATTGTGCTGCTTGGCTCGGTGCGCTCGGATCGCAAGGGATTGCGAGTGGCGCGGTATGTCGAGCGCCAGTTCACCGATCGCGGTCATGCGGTTACCCTGGTCGACCCGCAGGAGCTGCAACTGCCGCTGCTCGACCGCATGTACAAGGAGTACCCGAAGGGATCAGCGCCGGAGGTCCTGGAGCGGCTGGCTTCGCTGTATCGTGCCGCCGACGCATTCGTCGTCGTCAGCGCAGAGTACAACCACAGCATTCCGCCCGCGCTCAGCAATCTGCTCGATCACTTCCTCGAGGAGTACTTCTGGCGGCCGTCGTCCATCGCCTGCTATTCAGCCGGCGCGTTCGGCGGTGTGCGGGCCGCCATGCAGCTCCGCGCCATGCTCTGCGAGCTCGGTATGCCGAGTATTCCGAGCCTGTTTCCCGTTCCTCACGTCGAGCAGACGTTCAGCGAGGCGGGCGATCCGTCGGATGCTGCCATCGACCGCCGCTTCCGGCGGTTTGCCGCCGAACTCGAATGGTACGCAGAAGCACTGCGGGCGCGGCGCGACGGCGGCGTTCCGTACTGAAACGGATGTCTGAGCCTCCAGAGGGCCACGCGCGGTCTGGGCGCATAGCTCTGGAGGCAGGGTGCGCTACAGCGCGCGACGGATCGGCGTGCCCGGCCTGGCGTTGGCGGGCGAAAGCAGAGCGACGAAAGCATCCGCGTCAGCGTCCGCCTCTCCCGGTAACGTCGCGCGCATGTGCGAAATGACGGACGCGATGATCTGCTCGAGATTCATCGTCGGTTCGTAACCGATCAGGGCCCGGAGTTTGGAGAGGTCGGGAACCCGCCGCGGCATGTCCTCGAATCCGGCCTCGTACGCCTGCTCGTAGGGAATCATCGTGATTGGCGACGAGCTACCGGTCATCGCTTTCACCTTCTCGGCCAGCGCCAGCATCGAGACCTCGCCGACATTCCCGATGTTGAAGACTTCGCCGACGGCACCTGGCTTCTGGGCAAGCTTCATCAACGCGTTGACGACATCGCCGACGTAGGTGAAGCTCCTCGACTGACTGCCGTCGCCGAAGACGGTGATCGGATCACCGGTGAGCGCCTGCTTGACGAACGTCGGGAGCACCATTCCGTACTGGCCGGTCTGTCGCGGGCCCACGGTGTTGAACAGGCGGACGACGACGACCGGCAGTTTGCGTTCTTTCCAGTAGGCAAGCGCCAGGAATTCGTCCACCAGCTTGCTGCACGCGTAGGCCCAGCGGTGCTTGTGGCTGGGACCGAGCACGAGATCCTGCGATTCGCGGAAGGGTACTTCGGCGCTCTTGCCGTAGACCTCGGAAGTCGAGGCGACAATGACCCGGGCCTTCTTCTTGTTGGCGTGTTTCAGGACCAGTTCGGTGCCGTGCACGTTGGTCTCGATCGTGCGGACCGGTTCGTTGACGATGAGTTTGACACCGACGGCGGCGGCGAGATGAAAGACGACGTCGCAGCCGTCGATCATCTCTGCCAGCAGACCTTCGTTCTCGACGCTGTCGATCTGATAGATGAATCCGGGATGTCCCTTGAGGTGCACGATGTTGTCGATCGACCCGGTTGACAGGTCGTCGATGATGCGCACCTGGTGTCCATGCTGGAGGAGAAGATCCGATAGATGTGATCCGATGAAGCCGGCGCCGCCGGTGATGAGAACTCTCATGTTCGTGGTTGTCGGCTGACAGCCCGGCCAGCAGCAGGGCAGGCGCCATCCTGAGTGCGGGCGCGGGCAACGTCGGGCAGAGCACGACGCGAGCCACGGCTCGCCCGGCGGCCGGCCGGCAGTGCGACCGAGAGCATCGTTTCGCTCTACCGGAAGAAGGCTGGCAGATCCGGTTTCGTTCCCCGGAGGATTTCGACGATTGCGCGCCGATCGGTGTCGGAGAGTCGCCCGTAGCGGCTGTCGCGTTCTTTGCCGGATAGGATTGTCCAGAGTCGTTGATACAGCGCCATCCGGGCGCCGGCGGGAAGCTGCTCGAACTGGGCCGAATAGATCATGTAGCTGCACGGATACCGCAGCAGCCGCGACGCCATATCCAGGTCTCTCAGCGATCGGCCTTTCGCATCGCGAGGTCCGCTGCTGCTGAAGGCGGCTGCGAATCCTGAGGCGCCCTCGATCTTCGACGGGATCGGGGCTTCGTCAATGAAGAGCATGTAGTCAGCCGTCTGCTCGACGATGTCCTTGATCGCGTTCCCGCTGCCGTCCAGCCGCCCTTCGCTCTGGGCGACTCGTGCTTCCCACCCGAGTCGCGTGAGCAGATTCATCATCTGCATCTGGTGCTCGAAGACCATCAACGCGGCGATGTCGCTGTAGGCGGAGAGATATCCCCGCGTATCGAACGTTCGCTCCAACGATGCGAGAGACGGCGTCTTCGGAGCGGCTGCGCCTGACGTCAGCGTCGCCACGTCGACGTTGCCGAAGTGCTGGATCGATCCTGCCGTCCCGGTTACGTACCAACCGCCCCAGCGACGGTCCAGCGGGCGCGCGTGCGTCATCGGTTCGATGAGGCCGACGACGCCCGCCGTTCGAGCCGAGTGGTGACACGAGAGACACTCATCGGACCTGGAGATCGAGAGGCCGCCAGTCCCCGGCACGGCTTTATAGAAGACCGTGCCGCGTCGCGGATCTTGTGCGGCAATCTCCACGAACCCGCCGCGCACCCATCCGACGATGACCGAGTCGTTGAAGTACAGCGCACGAGGATTCCGTGCTTCGATGATGCTTCTTTGGACACTTCCTTTGGAGAAGACCAGCATCTGCGATGACGCCGGCACCTTCAGCGCGCGCAGGAGTGCGGCCAGGTTTCCTGATGGGGAGTCCGCCGCCAGGCTGGACCCGGACGACTTCCGCAGAAACGTGGCGACGGGATCATCCGACGGCTGGTCGTACCCGATCGCGGAGTGATTCCTGTCGATCACCTCGAGCGGACCTTGTTGCGCGTCGACAGCGGCAAAGGCGCTGGCGACGAGCACCATGGCGACCACGGGAATTCTCGATGTCGCGTTCACAGCTCCTGCGATGTTCGAATTCTACAGTGCCGGTGGCGCCACGGCATTCGTCGAATCGGGGACGAGTAAGGCACAATGGCGGCGTTGCGCCAGCGCATCATCCGCCCCGCGACACCAGCCGACGCCGCAGCCGTCGCGGCGATTTACGCACCCTTCGTCCAGGAGACTGCTGTCTCGTTCGAGGAGACGCCTCCGACACCGGCGGAGTGTGCCGCGCGAATCGCCAGGGCGCAAACGCGCTGGCAGTGGCTGGTTGCGGAGGACGAGGGGGTCGTCGTGGGCTACGGCTACGGCTCACAGCACCGCGAGCGGGCAGCGTACCGCTGGTCGGTTGAAGTGTCCGCCTATGTCGACCGGGCCCACCACCGGCGCGGCGTCGGGCGCGCGCTGTACGACGCCTTGCTTCCCGATCTGGCGGGGAAAGGCTTCTGCACCGCCTTCGCGGGAATCACCTTGCCCAACGACGCCAGCGTGGGTTTGCATACGGCGGCCGGCTTCACGCCCATCGGGGTGTTCCGATCGATCGGGTGGAAGTTCGACCGCTGGCACGACGTCGCCTGGTATGAGCGTCGGCTCCGTGACACGCCGCCCGCCGCGTCGTCGCAGTAGGATTCGGCGCTCGCCGAGTAGACGCTATCGCGCCTGTTTCACCCCGCCGGTTCCGCCGATCCGCGCTTCGACCCACTGGCCGTTGACCTTCACCACGATCTGCCCGACGGGGGTGTTCGTGGCGGGCACCTCCTGACCCTGACTTAGACGCCCGGCACCCATCACCAGACTTGAGCCCAACCAGTCCACAACGCTGCCGAGGTGCGGATGCAACGAGGATTGGCACGACGCCGGCTGAGTCGATCGCAGTCTTCTCTGTGCACGCCACACCTGACCTCGAGACTCGGGCTGTCCAGGAACGGTCGTCGCGTGGACGCGGCGCAGCGGCCAACGGTGCTAGTCTGACTGGATGCGCCTGCTCGTACTCCTCTTCGCCCTGTTGCCAATCACCGCATTCGCGCAGACACCCGCGACCGGCACCGGCACTCCGCAAACAGACGACGACAAGACCCTCTATGCCGTCGGCCTGGTGTTGTCGAAGTCGCTTCGGGATTTCGACCTGAGCCCCTCGGAGCTCGAGGTCGTTCGTCGCGCCATCGCTGACGCCTACGCCGGCAAACCGGCGATCGATCTGGAGGAGTGGGGCCCGAAAATTCAGGCGCTGGCCAATCTGAGGGGCGAACGGGTGGTCGCCCGCGAGAAACAGGCCGGTGCGGCGTACCTCACCCGGGCGGCAACGGGAGACAAAGCCGTCAAGACCGATTCCGGGCTCGTATACGTCGAGACGACCGCTGGCACCGGTGCCTCGCCGGCCGCCAGCGATCGGGTGAAAGTGCAGTACCGTGGCACGCTGATCAACGGTACCGAGTTCGACAGCTCCTACGCCCGCAACGAGCCAGCGGAGTTCGCACTCTCCGGCGTCATTCGTTGCTGGACGGAGGGCGTGCAGCACATGAAGGTCGGCGGCAAGGCCAGGCTGGTCTGCCCCTCTGACCTGGCCTACGGGGATCGTGGCAACGACGATATCCCCGGCGGCGCGGTGCTCGTGTTCGACATCGAACTGCTGGAGATCGTCAGCTCGTCGCCACGCGTGAACTGAACCGATCGGTCATCGAAGACGAACGCGTACACCTGTCATCAGGGTGTGCACGCGCCGGCGAACGGTTCGCCGAGGACGTTGACCAAGAATGTGATCGCCTCGGGACGCGATACGCCGATGGCGAAGTGATAGAACTCCTGCCCCTGCACCGCCAGGTCCGCTGGTGCCCCGAGGCTGGTCGCCGGGATCGTCACGCCTTGTCCGCCGAGCGGCTGCGCGTCGGGCGCGAGCATCGTGACCGTCGCGCTGTTCGCGCCGAGTGATGCGACGTCGAAGGCGACATGGCAGATGTTCGTCGGCGCGAGATTGATGAACGTGGAGTCAATCTGGAAGCTGCCACCCGCCGCCCAGGGATTGATCAGATCGGAAACCGTTGGCGGCCGTTGGAATGCGGCCCGCACAGCGACCACCTGAAGCAGGTCATTGACCACCGGATAGAACTCCACGGCACCGATGTCGCAGCCGCGAACACCGTCGCCATTGCCGTCGACCGGGCGGGCGAGCTGGCGTTGATCCGTGGCCGGGCATTCGGCCGGATCGGCCGCGTCGATGGCACGGCTGTCGGCGAGAAGTGGCACGTGTCCGCCGCCTGGGCGGCCACCGGTGACGAACGACCCGAGCCCCGCATCGCCAGTCAGGTCGCTGGGCAGCACGCTGGTACAGCCGCGCGGGTCGCCAATCAGGTTGTGGCCGAGCGAGACAAGCCCGCCTGTACATTCTCCCGGCAGTTCGCCGCGATTGCCGGCGATGATGCTGTTTTGAACCCGAAAGAGTCCCGTGACACTGCCAAGGTTGTTGACGATCGTGGAATTCACGACCAGTGTGTCCGCTCCCCCGATGAAGACGACGTGACCATGTCCGCCTGTGTTGTCGATGAGTGTGGCGTTCGAGATGAAGACCGGCCCGAACGCGACAATGGCGCCGCCCTCACCGTTGCCGATTCGGGTACCCGCCACCGTCGTGTCGGTGATTCGTGTGGACGCCGTGGTGGAACTGCTGATCACACCGCCGTCCAGCATCCTGTTGTCGGCGAAGGTGGTTCGTTCGATGGTGGCCGATACTGGCCCGAAGGGACCGGTCGCTCCCAGCCGATTGCCAATCGACACGATGTCGCCGCCAAGGTCGACGTTGTTGCGTTCGACCCGGCTGTCGCGGAGGGTGAACGTCCCATTGGCGATTTGCACCGCTCCGGCCAGCGCGGCGAAGTTGTCGGTGACGGCCGAATCACTGATGGTCAGTGAGCCGTGAGACAGAATCGCTCCGGCGTTACCGGCCAGGCTGTTCATGCCGGTGTTGCCGCCGCGGAGTGTCAGGCGTTCGAGCCCGAGTTCCCCTGACGCGGCAACATTGAAGAAGCGAAAGGCGTTCGTGACCAGGTCGGTGCGATAGTTGGCCCGTTCGATGATGGTGTGATCGGCCGCGGCACCGGTGATCGCCATTCGCCCGGTGATGATCGGAAATCCGTTGCCGAACGCGAAAGGCGGTGGAAGCACGTTATCGGGAGCGGTGAGGGTGTAGGTGCCGGCGTCGAGGCGAATCGTATTCGGCTCGCCATTGCTGTTCGACACGTTGATCGCATCGATCAGGCAGTGCACGTCTCCGCCCGCGCAATGGAAGTCGGCGGCGCGGGCGACCGAGGGCCAGATAAGCGGCATGACGGCGAACAGCAGTGCACGAACGATTCGGCCGCGATGAGTCCCGTAGTCCGCATGTCGTGGTGCGGATCTCTTAGGCCCGAGTGAGGGCATGTGGCGCTCCAGTCGCAAGTTGTGCGGAAGACCGCCCTTATGGCACAGCTGGCCGGGGCTGTCAATCGCCGCGAGTGGTGTGGCGCGGTAATGCCTGCCCGCCTTCGCCGTGGTGGTCTGACGGTCTCTTACAGCGTGACCACCGCGCCCTGCCACGCCGCCGTGTGCTGGTCCGAGTGATACACCTTGTCGATGCTGACGATCACCTGGTTGTCGGCGCGGCGGATCGGGAAGCGATCGAGATTGCGTGTCGCGTGACCGCTCACGTAGGTCCCGTCAGGCTTGTACTGCGAGTCGTGCTTCGTGCACTGGAAGCGGCCGTCCTTCTTCACCCACTTCACGGCCGCCTGCTCGTGCGGGCAGGCCATCGCCATCGCGTAGACGTGCGTGCCGTAGCGCACCAGCATCACCTGGGTCTTGCGGTCGATGATCACGCCATCGGCCGCGGGAATGTCGTAGGACCGCTCGTTGCCGTCACCAGATCCGGCGACTAACGTGACCGGCAGCAGCGTGGCGTCTGCCGCCAGACCGAGCGCGGCGAGCGTGAACAGGCCGCAGGCGCCACCCTGCAGGAATGCGCGGCGGGAATTACAAGGCATTGGGAAGCACGGCTCCAGCAAGGGTGGTCACGAACCACAAACCGACACTGACGCGCGCCGCCGTCGCGAGCGCACGATGGGCCCGGGCGTCACCCGCTGCCGCCACGCGACCGGTATGCCGCAGCACCCCGCCGTTGACGAGCAACGCCGCGACCAGTGCCATCTTGATCCAGAACGCGCTGGAGGCCAGGTAGGCGTCGAGATCGGCCAGCATCAGGAGGAATCCGCTGATCAGGATGATCGCGATGCTGACGAGCACGATGCCGTGCACGCCACCGAGCCGATCGGCTTCGCGGCGCATGGCGTCGCCGCCGAACTTGTGCGCCGCGAGCGTGGCGCGGTCGGCGGCAATCGCCATACCGCCGCCGGCGAGCAGGGCGCCGACATGCGCGAACCCCACGGCGCTCTTGATCACCGCCGAACCCGAGTAGATCGACGACCAGGTGTCGGCCAGATCAGCAAGGGGCACCATCATCAATGCCCTCCGAACAGCATGACGAGATAACCGGCCGTCGCCATGCTGATGGACGTAAAGGCCAGCGCGCGATGCGTGCTGCGCGAACTGTCGTCGGCGCTGAAGCCATCCTCGCCGCCGGGACCGGTCGCTGCCGTGGCGAGGAAGCCGGCATCCGCACCCAGCATCAGCAGGCCGTGCACCCATCGCCGCGTCGGAACCTTTGGGATCCTGCCGCGCCTCGACGAGGTTCCACACGCCGGTCACGGTGTTGATGCCGAAGAGCGTGCCGATGCCGGTCGCGACCGCCAGGTGCGCGGTCTTCTTGCCCGAGGTCGGATCGTTGTAGAGCGACTGGCCGAGGAATCCTTCCGTGACGAACAGCGGCAGCGTGGCAAAGCTGGCGTACTTGTGGATCTTGGCGCGCGTGTGATACGCGTCGCTGTATTCGAACGCCTTCGACGGCGGCGCGGCCGCATCCTGTGTCGCGGCGGCGACCACCTCCGTCGAGAGCGCAAGCGGCGCAACAACACTGGCTACGGGTGCGGCGTCGGCAGCCCGCCAGTTCCTGAGCGTTGCCGGTATCGACACGACCGATAGGACGAAGACAAGAGCGGGAAGACTCCGGGTCGGCATGTACATGTTCCTGTCGATCATTGGGCGGCGCGACTGCTTACCACCCAGTCGTAGATGAGTTGCACCTTCTGGTTGCGATTGCCACTGAGGTTGCCGTACATCGGGCCTGCCGGTTGGACAACACGGACCAGAAGCGACTGGTCGCTGCCTGGCGTCACCACCTGCATGACTCCAGCATAGGTGCTCAGATTGACGCCGACGTCGTGCCGTGATGCGCTGTGACACGCGACGCAGTCGCTATTCAGGATCGGGGCGACGTCAGCCGTATAGGTGTAGTTCGTGACGCCCGTCCCGGTGACCGTGACGGTGATCGACGAGGGCGAGGTGGGTGACGATCCGCCGCAGGCCGAAACGAGTGCCGCGATCAACGGCGCAACCAGTAAGGAATCTTCGTATCACGAGGAATCGAGAACGTGTCGGGCCGAGGCGGAGCAAGTGGAGTACCACTGTTCGTTACCCGGTCGATTCGATTGAACAGGGAGCGCGAGGCAGTTGCTGTCCGACAAAGGAGACGGGAAGACGTCTGCGCAGGACACTGATCGACGCTAATTTTTTCGCGGTCACACGAATGCCACAGAGTGTGGCGTTCTTGCGGGTGCGATCGCCTCAACGTCCCGCCGACGATTAACGGTCAGGCCAGTGCAGTCGATGGCGATACGGCAAGCCTGGTCGCAAGTGCTTCGTGGCGCTGTTCCGGTCGGTCGAACCCCGCGGCACCGATGGCAGTTGACCTTGGCTGCGGGCGCGAGATACGGTCTGAACTGCCGAAGGCGCCGGCTCGGCGCCGCGGGGGACCCACACTCAGGGGCGCAGCCAGGCTTGTGGCCTGGCAGAGGACTTCCAACCTCGAGCCCGTCAGCTAACCCCGTAGGCGCATTGGAGGCTGAGTGTCTGGACCGGTCCCCTCGAAATCGATACTTCCCGTCGCGGTCTCCGCGATTGGCGTCGTCTATGGCGACATCGGCACCAGCCCGCTGTACGCGATGCGCGAGTGCTTCTTCGGGTCGCACTCCGTGCCGCCGACGCACGACAACGTGCTCGGCGTCCTCTCGCTGATCATCTACTCGCTCCTGGTGGTGATCTCGATCAAGTACATCGCGATCGTCATGCGGGCCGACAACCATGGCGAAGGCGGCATCCTGGCGCTCACCGCATTGCTGCCCGAAGCGAGCCGCCGGAAAACGCCCATCGTGCTCGTCCTGCTCGGCATCTTCGGCGCGGCGCTGCTGTACGGCGACGGGATGATCACGCCCGCGATTACGGTGCTGGGCGCGGTGGAAGGTCTCAAGGTTGCGACGCCTCTGGTCGAGCCCTACGTCGTGCCGATTGCGGTGGCCATACTCGTCGGGGTCTTCGCGATTCAGCGACACGGCACTCACCGCGTGGGCCGCCTGTTCGGCCCGGTCATGGTGGTGTGGTTCCTCGTCCTGGCGCTGCTGGGATTGATGTGGACCGTGCAGCAGCCGGCGGTGCTGGCGGCAATCAACCCGGTGTACGCCTACAGGTTCTTTACTTTGAATGGAGGACATGGGTTCGCGGTACTCGGCGCCGTGTTCCTGGTGGTCACCGGTGGGGAAGCGCTGTATGCGGACATGGGGCATTTCGGCAAGCGGCCGATCCGCATCGCGTGGTTCGCCCTGGTCCTGCCGGCATTGCTGCTCAACTACTTCGGGCAGGCCGCACTGCTGCTGTCTGACACGTCAGCGGTCGAACAGCCGTTCTTCCTGCTCGCGCCGGACTGGGCCTTGCTCCCGCTGGTTGCGCTCGCGACGGGCGCGGCCATCATCGCGTCGCAGGCTCTGATCAGCGGGGCGTTCTCGTTGACACAACAGGCGATTCAGCTCGGCTTCGCCCCACGCCTCGATGTCGAGCACACCTCGTCACACGAGATCGGCCAGGTGTACGTTCCGCAAGTCAACTGGTTTCTCGCCATCAGCACCATCGGCATCGTCATCGCGTTCGAATCATCGACGGCGTTGGCGGCAGCGTACGGGATCGCCGTCACCATGACGATGATCATCACGGCGATCCTCCTGCACGTCGTGGCGAGGACGCGCTGGGGCTGGCCGCTGCCGGTGGCAACGGCGGTGACCGGAGTGTTTCTCACCATCGACTTTGCCTTTTTCGGAGCCAACCTGTTGAAGGTGCTTCAGGGTGGCTGGTTGCCGCTGTTCATCGGTGGACTGTTGTTCACGCTGATGACGACGTGGAAGACCGGGCGCCGGCTGGTGGCCGAGCGTCTGACCGCACGGGCCGTCCCGATTGAGGGGTTCATCCAGTCGCTCCGCGACAGCCCGCCGCGACGGGTGCCTGGGACGGCGATCTTCATGAGCGCGCAGCCGCAGGGCACGCCGCCCGCACTCGCGCACAACATCCGCTTCAACAAGGTGCTCCACGAGCATGTCGTCGTCCTCAGCGTGCGAACGGCGGTGGTTCCAACTGTTTCGCCCGAGGAACAGGTGAGCGCGACACACCTTGGTGAGAACGTCTACAACGTGCGCGTGCAGTATGGGTTCATGCAGGAGCCGAACGTGCCACAGGCGCTGCTGCAGGCGCGGGCGCAGGGCGTTCCCCTCGACCTCGAGGACACCACCTACTTCCTGGGACGCGAGACGATCATCGTCACGCGTCACAAGGGGATGGCGATCTGGCGCGAAAAACTGTTCGTGCTGATGACGAGGAACGCCGTTCGGGCGACCGCGTTCTTTCGGCTTCCACCGGAGCGCGTGGTCGAACTGGGGGTTCAGGTAGAGATGTGAGGGGGTCGCGGATGAGGTCGGTAGTGCACGCCGCCGATCTCGGGTCGGACAACCCACCTGACGAGACCGCCGTCGCCCGTCGCAGGCGCATCGATCAGCTTTCGGATCGCAACGCACTCCGACAGAATGACCACGTGGCATCCCGCCGTGCTGACGCAGCGACCATCCTGGTGGTCGAAGACGATCCGGAGGCCCGCGAGCTGTATCGAGTCGCGCTCATGGCCGGGGGATACGCCGTGGTCGCGGTGCGCGACGGCGTCGATGCGCTTCGCGTCATGGAGCAGCATGCACCTGCCGCCGTCGTCCTCGATCTTGGTTTGCTGGGACTATCGGGGGCGGATGTCGCGCAGGAGATGTCGGCGCAACCGCCTTTGAGCGCCGTGCCGATCATCATCGTGACCGGAGATGCGAGCGGGATCGACCCGACCCGATTCGCGTGCGTGCTGCACAAACCCATCAACCCTGCCGACCTGATCGATGCCGTGACCAGATGTCTTTCCACTTCATCACGGTGAGGCAGCGGCCGAGTTAGTTCACGCTGATGTGAGATCTCCCGCACGTGATCGCAGCGATAGGTGCGATGACGCTGGCATAACGGCCGCCCATGCCGAAGGCGGAATGCAGGTGTTATTGACCCGAATGCGGCTACGTCATAGGGGTAGAGGTCGTCATGGAACGTGATGTTGTGTGTGGGATGCAGGTGGCACCCGCGAAAGCCGCAGGGACCAGCGAAGTCCTCGGCAAGACCTATTACTTCTGCTCCAGCGGCTGCAAAGCGAAATTCGACGCAGACCCTTCGAGGTATGTAGCCAGCGCATCATCCTCGCAGTTGGCTCAGCACACCGGCACCTCCGCGGAGTACACGTGCCCGATGCACCCGGAGATTCGGCAACAGGGACCGGGGGCGTGTCCGAAGTGTGGCATGGCACTAGAGCCCGTGCTCGCGGCGGCTCCGGCGACGACCGAGTGGACATGTCCGATGCATCCGGAGATCGTGCGCAGCGAGCCCGGCGCCTGCCCGATCTGCGGGATGGCGCTCGAGCGCCGTACGGTGACGCTCGATGAACGGAACCCGGAACTGGAAGACATGACCCGCAGGTTTCGGGTCAGCAGCGTATTGACGGCTCCCGCGGTAATTTTAGCGATGGGAGAGTACCTGCCCGGTCATCCATTCGACACATTGATTCCGGGCTCGGCGATGCCATGGGTCCAACTCGCGCTGACCACGCCGGTGGTGATCTGGGGAGGGTGGCCCTTCTTCACGCGCGGGTGGCAGTCCCTCGTCAACCGCAGCCTGAACATGTTCACGCTCATCGCGCTCGGCGTCGGTGTCGCCTACCTCTATAGCGTTATCGCCACCACGTTCCCGTCGTTGTTCCCGCTGTCGTTCCGCATGGAGAACGGCACGGTGGGCGTCTACTTCGAGCCCGCGGCGGTCATCGTCGCGCTGGTGCTCCTTGGCCAGGTGATGGAGCTACGCGCCAGGAGTCAGACAGGAGCCGCGATTCGCGCATTGCTGGGGCTGGCGCCGAAAATCGCTCGGCGCCTCAGAGACGATGGCAGCGATGAAGACGTCCCACTCGATCACGTTCGCGCTGGTGATCGTCTGCGCGTGAGGCCTGGCGAGAAAGTTCCGGTCGACGGGACGGTGCTCGAGGGCACCAGCTCCGTCGACGAGTCCATGGTCACCGGTGAGCCGATTCCGGTCGAAAAGCGAACGGGCGACAAAGTCATCGGTTCCACTATCAACGCGACGGGCTCGCTGATCATGAAGGCCGAGCACGTCGGCAGCGACACACTGCTCGCGCAGATCGTCACCATGGTGGCACAGGCCCAACGCAGCCGCGCCCCGATCCAGAAGCTTGCCGACGTGGTCTCCGGCTACTTCGTGCCGATCGTCGTGCTCATCGCCGTCGTCACCGCCATCGTATGGAGCTGGGCCGGCCCGGCACCGCGGATGGCGCACGCCATCATCAATGCGGTCGCGGTGCTGATCATCGCGTGCCCATGTGCCCTTGGCCTGGCAACACCGATGTCGATCATGGTGGCGACGGGAAAAGGGGCGACTACGGGTGTCCTCTTCAAGAACGCCGAAGCGATCGAAGTGCTCCGGAAGGTAGACACATTGGTCGTCGACAAGACCGGGACGCTCACGGTCGGTAAGCCGACGTTGGCGTCAGTGACCCTTGCCGGCGCGCTCGACGAGCAGGCGTTGCTCAGGCTGGCGGCGACGCTCGAACGTGGCAGCGAACATCCGCTCGCTGCGGCTATCGTCAACGGCGCCATTGCGCGAGGCGTCGCGATCGCGAGTGCCGAAGACTTCGTGTCGATCACGGGGAAGGGCGTGCGCGGACGAGTCGGCGGCCATGACGTTGCCCTTGGCAATGCCAATCTCCTTGCGGATCTGGGCCTCTCCGCCGGAGAACATGCGACACGTGCCGACGCGTTGCGCGGCGAAGGCCAGACGGTCATGTTCGTCGTCGTGGATGGTGCGTTGGCGGGACTGATCGGTGTCGCTGACCCGATCAAGGAGACCACGCCGGACGCCATCGCGCAGCTGCACCAGGAGGGTGTCCGAATCGTGATGATGACGGGTGACAGTCGGATGACGGCCGAAGCTGTGGCGAAGAGGCTCTCGATCGACGAAGTATTGCCGGACGTGCTGCCGAGTCAAAAGGCGGCCATGGTGAAGCGGCTTCAGGACGACGGCCGAATCGTCGCCATGGCCGGCGACGGCGTGAACGACGCGCCCGCACTGGCCCAGGCCCATGTCGGCATCGCGATGGGCACGGGCACCGACGTCGCCATGGAAAGCGCCGGCGTGACGCTAGTCAAGGGCGACCTGCGCGGCATCGTCCGGGCGCGCCGACTCAGTCGGGCGACGATGGACAACATCAAACAGAACCTCTTCTTCGCGTTTGTCTACAACGCGATCGGCGTGCCGGTCGCCGCCGGCGTGCTCTATCCGTTCACCGGCCTGTTGTTGAACCCCATGATCGCAGCTCTGGCCATGAGCCTCAGCTCCGTATCGGTGGTTGGCAATGCGCTGCGCCTGCGGACGGCCCAGCTGTAGCGGGCATCGAGCGAAATCAGCACTCTTCGCGTTTCCGCAGGCGGCGCGGGATCCGCGATCGTTCCTGGCGGCACGTTGTTTGCGGTTCGAACGGCGAGCTCGCAAGGAACCGGACGGGACGCACGCGTTTTCTCCGGCCAGCGAGCGTAGGTCAGCGGGCACCACGTAAATTTTGCGTGCCGCGAATGCTTTGCATTCTGCTTCTGAGCCTCATCTACCTGTGAACCGACTACGGTCAGTTGAAACCGGCCCACTGCGGTCGCATCCATCGTCGCCAATGGGGAACGTGAAAAGCGGGACCGCCGATTCCGGCGACGCCCGGACGCCGCGCACCAGGCGCTTCAGGTCCCTCGACGGTCTGCGAGGGCTAGCCGCGCTGGTGGTCGTCTTCCACCACGCGTCACTGACTCTGCCGGCGTTCAGTGATCTGTACCTCGTCGCCGGTACGGCACCCCCGCGGATCGGGACTGCTCTCTGGTGGTTGACGTCGACGCCGGTGCAGCTACTCGTCGCCGGGCCGCAAGCCGTCTTCGTGTTCTTCGTACTCAGCGGCTTCGTGCTGGTGCTTCCCGTGTTGAACAACACGTCGTTCGACTGGGTCGCGTACCTATCCGCGCCGCCTCGCGCGGCTATACCTGCCCGCGATCGCGTCGGTGGCCCTCGCTGCGGCTTGGATTCAGTTAGCCAATCCCAACCCTGCGGACGCGAGCAGTCGCTGGGTTGCTGGGGCAAGCGTTGCACCGCACTGGCGGCTCATCCTGTCCGGTAGCGACCTGCTTTTTGGCGACAATTCCTTGAATAGCCCACTGTGGTCGCTGCGGTGGGAGGTGGTGTTTTCGCTCGGCCTCCCGCTGTTTGCGGCATCTGCGCTCTTTACCAGTAGGTACTGGCCGTTTGCCCTTATTGTCAGCTGGGGCGTCGTGTTTGTCGGCATGGTCGCCGGCAACGACACACTTGCATTACTCCCCCTGTTTTTCGCCGGTTCGGTTCTTGCCGTCAAGGTTGATGCGATTCACAGCTGGATGGCGGCCCGCACCCGCTCCGTCACACCGCAGATCGGGGGAGTCATCTTGCTTGCTGGGTGCTTGGCGCTCCTGACCGTCCGGTGGATGGTCTGGACAGTGATGCCTGACGAACAACGGCTATTGACGCTCGCCGATTCTCTGCAATTCTTCGGGGCAGTGGGGCTCGTCTCCATGGCGGCATTTTGGGCACCGTTCGACAGGGTCTTATGCGCGCGACCGGTACAGTGGCTCGGGCGCTTGTCGTTCAGTCTGTATCTTGTCCATGTACCCGTGCTGATCGCGGTAGGAGCAGTGATCGGTCGCGATCACGCGGTACTCACGGGAATCGTGAGTCTTGCCGTCTCTCTCGTGACGGCCGAACTTTTCTTCCTTGCCATCGAGCGGCCGTCGCACAAATTCTCCCGTCACATCGGCATTGCGGCGGCGCAGATGGTGACCGGAGGGCTGGGGGAGAGGGCGAATGCCCGGGTGCTGCACGAACTGGCGGCTGGTGCTGGCGCCCGTCAGACGGTTGAAAGGTGAGTGGGGCATACGCCTTTGCCACAGCTGTCTGCTCCAGCCGCACCGAATTCATGATCCGATGCGACCATTCGCTGGGGAACCGAGCTGAAACTGTCGGACGAATCGGTCATGTCCAGCCGCCTGTCTTACCTCCCGTATCGCAAATACAGGGTCGGGACGACGAACATGTTGAGCAGCGTTGACGTGGCCAGGCCGCACAGGATGACAATCGCCATCGGCGTCTGAATCTCGCTGCCCGACTGGCCACTGCGCACTGCCAACGGAATGAGCGCCAGGCCCGCGGCCATCGCGGTCATCAGAATCGGGACCAGTCTTTCGAGCGCTCCACGTTCGACGGCCTCGCGAAAATCGGTCACGCCCTCTTCGTCCATGAGGTGCCGGATGTGGGAGACGAGCATGATGCCGTTCCGCGTGGCAATGCCGAACAGGGTGATGAAACCGATCATCGTGGCCACGTTGAGCACGCCGCCCGCCAGGAACACGCCAGCCACGCCGCCAATCAACGCCAGCGGAAGATTGAGCATCACCAGGACGGCGTCCCGGGCTCGGCCGAAGGCGATCACCAGCAGCATGAAGAGGCCTGCGATGACCAGTGCGCCGAGGCCCAGCAGTCGCTGTGAGGCGCTCTCTTCGCTTTCGAACTGACCGCCGTATTCCACCCGATAGCCGGCTGGCATCGGAACCGCCTGCCGGACAGCCGCTTGAATGTCGCTGACGACGCTGCCCAGATCGCGCCCGGCGACATTGCATGAGATCACGATGCGACGTTGCACGTTCTCACGCAGCACCATGTTCGGACCCTCTTCGCGCCTCACCTCCGCGAGCACTCGAATCGGTACGATGGCGCCCGTTGGCGATTCGATGGGAAGATCCGCCACGCGGTCGAAGTCCGCGGCTGCGGCCGGGTCGAACTTGACGGCGAGATCGAACGCGGTGCCCCGATCGAAAACGCGGCCGACCGTCGCCCCAGCGAAGCTCGTCTCGATCGCGTCGGCCACATCGGCCGGGCGCAGGCCGTAGCGAGCGATCATCTGCCGATTGAGGATGAACCGCACGAACGGGACGTCCATCTGCTGCTCCAGAGAGAGGTCGGCTACACCCCGCACCCCCTGCATTGCGGCCCGCACGCTCTCGCCCAAACGCCGAAGCGTCCGCAAATCGTCGCCGAACACCTTGACCGCGATATTGGCTCGCGTGCCCGACAGCATGTGGTCGATGCGATGCGAGATCGGCTGACCAATCGTCACGTTCGTGCCCGGGAGCGTCGAAAACTGCCGCCGAAGTTCAGCCAGCAGCTCGTCTCGTGACCGCGCCGAATCTCGCAGGCCGACATCGATTTCAGCGGCTTCGACGCCCTGCACGTGCTCGTCGTATTCCGCACGTCCGGTACGGCGCGCCGTGGCCACCACTTCTGGCTGGGACAAGAGGATCTGCTCGACGCGACGCCCGATTTCGTCCGACTTCGCCAGCGATGTTCCTGGCAGCGTATTCGCCTGGACGGTCAGGCTGCCTTCGTGGAACTCGGGCAGGAAGGCGGTCCCCGCGCGCGTCAGCGCCAGCGCCGCGACGATCAGCAACGCGGCGGCGGTCAGGCCCACCCGCGCGGGATGATTCAACGCCGCCGGCAGCGTGCGCGCGAACCCTTGCTTGAGCGTTCGTGTCAACCAGCCGTCATGCCCCCGCTGAATCGACGGCGCATTGGGCAGGAATGCGAAACACAGGGCGGGCGTGACGACGATGGCGACCGCCAGAGACGCCAGGAGCGCCACGATGTAGGCAAAGGCGAGCGGCGAGAGCAGACGGCCCTCGATCCCCGTCAGCCCGAACACCGGCAGGAAGACCATCACGATAATCACGGTCGCAAAGACGATCGACGACCGGATCTCGAGGGTCGCTTCGCGGACGACGACGGCCGCCGGCAATCGCTCGGCCTCGGGCCGGCTGCGGTTCTCGCGAAGGCGACGTACCACATTCTCCACGTCGACAATCGCGTCGTCGACAAGCGCACCGATGGCAATGGCCATCCCGCCGAGCGTCATCGTATTGATGCCGGCCCCGAACGCCCGCAAGGCGAGCACTGCCGCAGCCAGAGACAACGGCATCGCCGTCAACGTAATCGCGCCCGCGCGAAGATTGGCCAGAAAGACAAGCACGATGATGACCACGAGGATGCCGCCGTCGCGGAGGGCGCGGATCACATTGTCGACCGCCACTTCGATGAAGTCGGATTGGCGGAAGATGCGCCGATCGATGTGCATGTCGCCGGGCAGCTCCTGCTGCAGTGTGTCGAGCGCACGATCAAGGCGCCGCGTGACTTCGATGGTGTTCGCGCCGGGCTGCTTCTGAACGCCGACAATGACGGCCGGTCGTCCGCTGCGGGATCCCTCGCCTCGTTTGAACGCCGCACCCTCGCGAACGTCGGCGACGTCACGGACCAACACCGGGCGGTCGCCACGCATCGCCACGACCGTCTCGCCGATTTCCTCTGGGGTGCGGACCCGGCCGACCGCTTCGAGGACGTACTCCTGGGAACCCTCGGTGTAGACACCCGCGGATGCGTTCTCGCTGGCTCCTCTGGCGGCACTCAGCAATTCCGTCAACGAGACCTTGTTTGCTCGCAGCGCCTCGGGGTGCGCGATGACCTGAAACTGCCGCTCGGAGCCGCCAATCGGTGTGACTTGCGAAACCCCCGGCACCGCCAGCAGCCGCCGGCGGACTGTGGTGTCAGCCGTGGTCCGCAGGGTCATCGGGTCGGACGTGTCCGACGAGATCGCGAAGAACAGAATCTCGCCCATGATCGACGACACCGGCGCGAGGACCGGGCGCTCGACCTGCGGGGGCAGAGCGCCGTTCACCAGAGCGAGTTTCTCCGCCACGAGTTGCCGCGCCATGAAGATGTCGGTGCCCCAGTCGAATTCGACCCAGACTACGGCGATCCCGACGGCGGTCGCCGAGCGGACCCGGCGGACGCCGGATGCACCGTTGATGGCGCTTTCGATCGGAAACGTGACCAGCGATTCCATCTCCTCGGGAGCCATGCCGTGGCCCTCGGTCAGGATCGTCACCGTCGGCGCGGTGAGGTCCGGAAAAACGTCGATCGGCATCTGCCGAGCGGTCCACACACCCGCCGCGAACAGCAGCAGCGAGAGGCCGATGACGAGCCAATGGTGGTCAATCGACCACTGAACGATTCGTTTCATTGGATGCTCTTAATGGACGTGACCTTCTGCCGGCAGTCCCTTGGCGGCTGACGCCAGTTGGACGTCGTAGGCGCCTTTGGTGACGACGCGTTCACCCGGCATCAATCCGCTGCGGACGCCCACCATATCGCGATCGCGCGCAGCGACCTCGATATACCGGCGGGCGAAGCGCTCGCCTGAGATGTGGACGAAGACATATGGACGTCCGGCCTCCATCAGCACCGCGTCCTTGGGGACGACAGGTACTCGCTGGGTGCCGCCGGTGAAGATGACGGCCGTCCCGGACTGACCGATCAGCAGTTGCCCGTCGCTGTTGTCCACCTCGATTTGGACCGGCAACGCGTGCGTCTTCGGGTCGATAACGCCGGCATCGTGTACATGATCGAACCGCAGATCGAGTGCGTCGGCGCGGCCAGGAATCTCGAAGGCCAGGGCCGCCAGGTGGGGAAGTGGCGCTGCGCTCGGTGGCACCTGCGCCTGCAGCTCGACTCGATTGGTGCGGACGATCCGGAAGAGCGCCGCGCCTTCAGAGAATGACGCGCCCAGTGCGGCGTACACCTCGGCAATGCGACCGGCGATCGGCGCGCGAAGGGCGAAGGCGTTCCCGGAGGCCGAACCGCCGCCGCTGCGAAGCACCTCATCACGCTGCGCCAGCCGGGCCTGAGCGGCTTTCAGCCTCGCGTCGGCGATGGCGGCGGCGCGCTTTGCATCTTCCACGCGACGGGCCGGAACGGCCTGTTCTTCGAGGAGGCGCTCAGCCCGGGCCTGTTCCACTTTCGCGGCGTCCACCGCGGCTTGTGCTTCGGCGGCGGCAGCCTCAAGGGTCGCGTGATCATCGCCACCGCCGGCGAGTCTCGGCTCGAGACGACCAAGCAGCTGGCCTGCGGACACCCGGTCACCGATCGAAGGAAGCGCCGCCGTGGCGTAACGACCATCGGCTGGAGCGGCGACGATTGCCTCCCCTCCGGTAATCGGCGCGATCATCGCCGGCACACGCAGTGCGGCGCGCACCTCGCCGGCGCGGACGAGTGTCGTCGCGAACGGATTCGTCCACTGCTGTTCCTTCAGGTAGGCGATGGCTGCCGGATCCTTTTCGGGTTGTTTCTCCGCGTCCGCGTTGGCCGAAGCCTGGTCTGCAAACACGGTGGTAACGCCGAGATCGTGACGATCGGTCAACCCTGGTGCGTTGACCAGCAATGCCCAGCGATAACGTCCGGCCGCCGGCATCTTGCCCTCAACTCGGAACGCGCCAGGCCGCAGCGGCTCCGAACCTGGCAGTGTGACCGGCGTGCCGCCGGTTTCTGGCGTCATCTCGATCGAGGGGCGGCCCGCGTTCAGCGCACTGAAATCACTCAGCCGTGTGAGGTGCACGGCGAATCTGACCGTTTCGCCAGCCACGAGCGGAGGGTGTTCTACGTACAGCTCGGACCTGTCGGTCCAACTCGTCGCGTCGAGCGTTGGCGCGTCGGCCATTGGCGACGCCTCGTTCTGCCTCGAGCATGCGACAGCGGTTGCCAACAGCAGGGTGACAAGGGCTACGTGTCGCATTACTGAACCTCCCAGCCGCTGACGAATTCCAACTCGATCTCGGCGTGTCGGGCGGCGGCGTCCAGCGCTGCCTGGCGGGCGCGCACCGACGCACCGCTTCGATACGCGTCGAGCAATTGAAGAATGCCGGTTTCGCCCAAGTCGTAGCTCACCTGGGCGATGCGCTCGAGATCGGCGGCGGAAGTGCTGGAGGCGCGATAGCGGTCCGCCGCATCACGTCGCTCGAGGACCAGCGCCCTCAACGCCATGATGTGAGCCCGGACGGTGGCATTGAAGACTGCGAGTTCGGATTCGGTACGCGCGGCCTGCGCTTTGGCTCGAGCCCGCTCTGGCCGGTTCCAGTCGAACAGGGGAACGGTCGCGTGAACGCTGATCACCGAGCCGACATCTCCACCGGCGGCGTTTGAGGATTTCGTGCCGGCGACTACCTCTGGCTCTGGGATCAGCCGGCGCTCGGCCGCTTGTTCGCTCAAATGCGCCGCATCGATCTCTCGCTGGAGCGCGCGAGATTCACCCCTGGTCTGTGCGGTGCTGATCAACTCGTCCACTGTGGGCAGCGCCGCGCGGGACGGCGTCGCGGGAACGGCGACCACCAGCGAGGTAGGGTCCGCGATCGTCGACAAGTACGCGCCGAGCGTGCCCAGGGCGCGTGCGCGGTCAGCGCGGGCGGCCGCGACATCCGCCTCGATGTCCGTCACCTCACGTTCTGCCCGAAGTCGGTCATATCCTGCGGCGTCGCCCGCGCGTTCGCGTCGCGTGATCACGCCCACGACTTCCTGCAATTTGTCGCGGGCACGTGACAATTCCGACTCGCGAACCTGGGCAGCCGCCAGGTCGGCAAACGCGGCGCGCAGTTCGGCGCGCGCCTGCCGAATCGCGTCGTCCGATCGCCGGCTCACCGCATCAGCAACGGCGGAGGCCGCGTCGGCCTCTAAACCACGTCGGCCGGTAATGGGCAGTGGTTGCGACACCGTGACCATATGCTCGGTGACTCCGGCGACCGACTCGCGGTTGTAAGTTGCCCTTGGGTTCGGCCAACGTCGGGCCGCTTCGACGTCGGCCCTGGCCACATCGATCGCCGCACGAATCGCTCGCAGGCGTGGGCTGTCGGCCGAGAGCTGCGCCAGGACGTCAGCTTCGGATAAGACGGTCTGGGCCGCGGCGGGTGACGCTAGACAGAGCAGCGCACCGGCCACGCACCACGTACGTGTCCGCATAGAACTCCTGAAGGTGGAGAAATCCCGAATCCGGCCTGGACAGGCCGCGGATTAGCTGGCAGGGAAGGAAGGCGGGCCGCGGTCAGGCGTGGGGCCGCGGGGAGGGCCGTGAATCAGGCGTTCGACGAACGTCGAGAACGTGAGACGCGATGCCAACGGGGCCGGTGGGAGGGGGATAGACACCACGCCGGCGATGACGGGGACCTGCGGTGACGACGGAACGATGTAGTCCTGATCGAGCGTGGCGATGGGGGCGTCGTCATGATCGACCGTCGAATGTCGGTGCGTGGCGGTCACGTCGTGACCGTGCAAATGGCGATGCACGACGAACTCGACGTGCCCGTGCTCCTCCACCTCGTGTACGTGCTCCGGTGGCACCACGGGCAGCAGTCCGATGGCGACGGCGACGATCAGGCCGAACACTCGGCGGGTGAGCACGGCTGTCATGCTACGCGACCATCAGCGTTGCGACAACTGGGCAGTGTTTGCATGACGCCCGACTCCGATGCACCTGGGAAGGGCGCGATGGAGCCGAGGTGGACTGCCGTGTGGCTGGTTGGATCCACAAGCGCGGCGTCGGGCATTTTGGCCAGGTCGATGACCGCCGCCGCGAATCCGATCGGGTACGTGAACCGTGCCCGCGCATTCATGCCGCCCGGCACCGTCCGCCCGTTCGTGATGCGATTCGACGCCGGCAGCGTGCCGGTCGGATACCTCGTCTTCTCGAGCGAGACCGCAGTCGATCGGCGAGATTCAGGATCTCGCCCTCAATCGGGTGCGGCCCGATGTTCGCAACCCTGCCCGGCCTGTCCTCACCGCCGCCGTTCGGCGGTAGCCAGCGTACCGTGGTCATTCACGTGGATCCCGACCGGCTGCGCGCCTACGGCATGTCGCCGGAGGAGGTCATCCGGGCGCTCACGGCGGGCAACGTGATCATGCCCTCCGGCAGCGTCAACGTCGGCGGACGAGACGCGGATCGACGCCAATCAACTCCGTCGTCTTCGACATCAACGAACTGCTCGACATTGCCGATCCGGACTGGCACCGGTCCGACGGTGTATCGTGCGCGACGTCGGCATCGGTCCAGGACAGCCGCGACGTCCCCACCGCCTACGCACTCGTCAACGGCCGACGTGCGGTCTACATGCCGGTCACGAAGCGGCCGGACGCGTCAACCATTGCCGTTGTGAACGAGGTCGAAGGCGAGCCTGCCGCGGTTTCAGGCGCTCGTGCCGGATGACATCGATGTCTCGTATCGAATTCGATCAGTCGGGGACCGTCGCCGGATGCGCTGAAGGCCGTGGTGCGGCGAGGGCATGCTCGGTGCGCTGCTCACCGGGCTGATGGTGCTGCTGTTTCTCCGCGACTGGCGCAGTGTCGGCGATCGTCGTGCTCAACATTCCGTTCGCGCTGCTCGCCGCGGTGGTGGCGCTCTGGGCTCGCCGGGCAGACGATCAACATCATGACCCTCGGCGGGCTCGCGCTCGCCGTCGGCATTCTGGTCGACGAGGCGACGGTCGCGATCGAGAACATTCACTCGCAGATGAGCACGCGGACGTCGCGATCGCCGAGGCCGTGCTGCGACGCCAGTGGCGAAGCGGTCGTGCCGCGACTGCTGGCGACGCTGTGGGTCACTCGCCGTGTTCGTGCCGTCGTTCTTCATGACGGGTGCGGCGCGTTCGCTGTTCGTGCCGCTGTCGCTGGCCGTCGGGTTCGCGATGATCGCCTCGTATCCTGCTATCCAGCATCGCTCGTCCCCATCTTGTCCGTGTGGCTGGCTCGGACGTCATCACGTGCCGCCGCCGAAGGCGCCGCATACGGACTGGGTCGACCGGTGGCGCGAGCGATTGGCGAGTCTGCTGCGCCGGTTGGCACCCGCGCGCGGGCTGCTGGTCACGGCCTATGCGATCGTGACCATCGGTGTGGTCGATCGTCGTTGGGATGACGCTCGGCCGCGAGATCTTTCCGACGTCCGGCGGGCATCTATTCCAGCTTCGCTTCCGTGCGCCCGCAGGAACGATGTTCGAGAACACCGAACGCCTCGCCAGCGATCATCCTCGATGAAATTCACCAGACCGCAGGCCCCGGAAACGTCGACATGACGCTGGGCTATGTCGGCGTGCAGCCCGTCGTCGATATCCCATCAACACGATTTTTCTGTGGACCGGCGGGTCGCATGAAGGGGTGCTGCAGGTGGCCCTCAAACCTGGTGCGCCCTTGTCGCTGGCCGACTTCGAGGAAGAGCTGCGGCGGCGGTTTGCGAAGCGCTTCCCCGATGCACAGTTCTCGTTCGAGCCCGGTGACATCGTCAGCCGCATCATGAACTTCGGCGCGCCGACGCCGGTGGAAGTCGCGGTAGCCGGTCCCGATTTTGCGGCCACGCGCGCCTATGCCGGCAAGGTACGGGCGGAACTCGCGACGATCCCGTCACTCGCGAGATCTGACGATTGAGCAGGCGCTCGATTACCCAGCCATTCAGGTCACTGTTGACCGGGAACTCGCTGGCCAGATGGGCGTTACCGTCGACCAGGTCGGGCAATCGTTTGCCGCGGCCACGTCCTCTAGTCGTTTCGTCGCGCCGAACTACTGGGCCGATCTGCTGTACCGGCATTGCGTTTCAAGTGCAGGTCGAGGTGCCGCAGCCGCAGATGACGACGATCGACGAGTTGCGCGTGGTCCCGGTGACGGAGGACCGGTCGTTGCACCCGCTGCTGGGCGACGTCGCCCGCGTCGAGAACGGCACGATCGTCGGCGAATATGACCGCATCAACGGCCAGCGAATGGTCACGATGTCGGCCAACGTGCACGGCGATGACCTGGGTCGGGCAGGGGCGAATATCGATGCGGCCATCGCCAAGGCCGGGGCACCTCCTCGAGGTGCCACTGTCACCGTGCGCGGTCAGATCTCCGCAATGCGCGAGACGCTGACGAACGTCGCCATCGGCCTCGCCGTCGCCGTCCTCGTGATCTTCCTGGTGCTGGCGGCGAACTTTCAGTCGATGCGGCTGGCGTTCGTGATCATCTCGACGGTGCCGGCGGTGTTGACCGGCGTGGTGCTGATGCTCGCCGCGACGCGGACGACGTTGAACGTGCAGTCGTTCATGGGCGCCATCATGGCGATTGGTGTCGCCGTCGCGAATGCGATCTTGCTCGTGACGTCAGTGGGTATGGGCGGCGGCGGGACCGGTCTGGCTTATCGCAGCCTTCACGCCGTTCGCCAGCTTCTCGGCCGGCCCCTTCCCCCAATAGTGCAGGAAGTATACGGTCGGTTCTGTTCCCGTCATGTGGTGGTGGATAGCCACGACTTCGATGCCGTTCTTCCGCAGGGCCGTCAGCACTGGCGTGACCTCGGTCGACTTCATGGCGATGTCACCAGCGACGACCGCGTCGTTGTCACTGCCGTAAAACGCGGCCCACGTGTTCAGGCCCATGCGCGCATTGATGTTCGCACCCATTTCCTTTACCGGCAGGTCGGGACGACCGATGGTTATTTTGTAGACGTCGCCGTTCTGTTCGCCCGGCTGCCCCACGATTTGCGCGAGCCGCTGCGTGTTCAGCTCACCGGTCAAGGCGCGGCCAGGAGTAGACGCGGTGGACGCGGGACCCTTGCCGATGAGCGCGATGGCGGGAGCGATTTTTGTGGCGATCTCGGTAGCTTTTCCATGACCGTGGACGTGCATATAGAAGATGCGGGGGCTGTCATAGAAGAAGTGGTTGTGCAGGGCCGTCACTTCGAGGCCGTTGTCGAGCACTGCTGACATGACCGGATTAACCTCCTGCTCGGTCAGTACCAGATCGCCCATCATCACATCCATGCCGCCGCTGCCTTTCGTCAGCGCGAACCAGCCGCCAAAGCCGAATGGCGTAGGTGTCGCGATGCCGTCGATGGCGACCTTCAGGTCGCTGCGTGGGATGTTCACCTTCAGCACCCCGTCTTTGAAATCACCCTGTTTGCCGACGGTCTTGAGGACCGCTGCGTAGTCTGCGGGCATGTCCTGAGCAACCGCGAAAGACGGGAGAAGCAGGCAGGCACCAAGCGCTAAGCTGGCAATTGTCTTCATGTGGGATAGCTTCATTCTTCGATCATAATCAGAACCACACCCATCGAAGCTGAGCCGAATCACGTTTGTCCGGATGCCGGTGCCGAAGCGAGGTTCACAGGGTAGAGGGTGCAGTCCGAGCGGGACGGGGGACGGCGCCGTGAGGCCTTGTCATTGCGGACTTGACGGGCTCTGGAGCAATCCCGAGGAACCCGGCCGAGAGTTCGGCTGGGTGTTCTTCGCAAGGGGGCACGCGCTCAGAACGGGCAGTTCCCGGGATTCGGAACGTCGATCCGCGGAGTCGCGCCGGGCGGCACATCGAAGTAGGTCAACCACAATTCGGCGTTCGAGGTTGTGCTCAGGTTTCCGGCCAGATGAACGTGGCCCTGGCCCCGATCAATGAACGCCTGACCAGCGACGTAGGTAGTCGCCATGCAGCGCGAGGACTCTCCGTCATAGAAAGTGACCTCCCCGGACTTCACGAGCACGACGACCGGTCCCGGATGACTGTGCCAGCCACTCTGCCCACGAGGGGGAACTTCCTTGTTCGTCTACGAGGTGCGCGATGCGAAGCGATACCACAGTTGCCCACGCGCACGCGGACGTCTACTGAAGCGGAGACATAGGTGAGGTCGATGCATACCGAGGCGTCCCAGAGCGGGACCCATCGGCCGCGCGGTCCCTCATCGCCACACAACCGGTGCGACGTCGGCGCGTCGCGTGCTCAGGCAGCCTGCGCGTTGTCGCCGCCTTGTGCTACGTCGGAGTAAAGGTGACGGTATGCAGATGGAGCCCGAAAGTGTTGGACGGGTCGCTGGTTGAATCGTGTGTGACCGACTGTCGGTTCCTCAGCATCTGGAGATCGGTCTGTGATAGTGACAGCGTGTGATTGTGGGGAGCGGTTCCTTGGATGCTCAGCGAGAGCGCGCTGCCGGCGGTCATCTGCGCGGTGGTCACGACCGCGACGTGTCCATGGTTCGCCGAGATCACGCCGTTCACGTCCGCAGGCGGATTCGACGGAGTCGTGGGCGAGTCGCTGCCACACGCATCGCTGATCGTGATCACGCAGCCCGCCAGCAAGGCGAGCGCGGCGTTGAGCGTAAAGTCCCGGCGCGTGTGCTGTGATTCCTGGACGGCTATGGTGAGGTTTGACATGGGTTCTCCCGTTACGCCAATCGGAGCGGGCAAGACCGTTGCCGATTCGCCGTTGGGAAGACGCTCTGGCTTTCGCGCCCGAATGACCGATAAACGTGGGAATCGCGCCGGGTCGGTCGAGTCGTATCCCCGTGGATGAGTTTCCACGCCCGTAAAACATTGCAATCGCGCGTAAATGCCTTGGTGTCTACGTCACGACCCTCGTGACGAGTAGGCCGCCAAGCAACCAGCGGGAGTAAGCGTTTGTTTCTGGCCTTGTGCGACTGGCGCCGGGACGCCGCCAGCGTTCGACATCCCGCTGGCCGTTGACAATCACCCGAGCAGCCGCGGTGCTGCAGATCACCTTCGACAACGAGCGGCTCCGTCGTGCAGCGGCACTCGCAACCCTCAAGTGATCGGACGACCGCTGACGAGGCGCTTCCGCGGAAGGGGCCATCTCGAGGGCGTCTGTGGCGAGTCTCGTAGAAACGGCTTCTACGGTCAGGAGACTCTCATGGATAGTTCGACACTCGTCGCGCCAAGCAACTGATGATATGCGCCTTGTAGAAGAGTCTGGTCCACGACAACCTCACATGCGCCGTTCTATTCGTAGTTCGCCGTCCTCCTCCGGCCGTCACGCTGGATAACCGTTCGTCACATTCCCCTCCGTCGTCATCCGGCGAGCGCGATGCTGCGCGCATGCCGACGTTCATGCTGGTCTCGTTGAGTCTCTGCCTGGCCGGCGTTCCGGTCTTCGCGACAGCCGAATTCCTGACGACGCGCCAGCTGGGTGATCCGCTGATGGCCGCGGGTGCCTGGCTGTATGTCGCGGCGGGGTATTGGTGGCCGCTGGGGGCGTGGCTCTTTCAGGACCGCTATCGGGGGTGGGTGCGGGTGCTGCTTGGATATTTGCTGTCCTTGCCGCTCTATTTCGCCGCGTTGTGGGTGTCGTACGCGGCGATCGGCTATCACTTCGCGCCCGCGAACGGCGCGATGTGGTTGACCTATCTGTCGGCATCGCCGTGGTTCTATCTGTACGTCGTGTTGTTGTGGACCCTGGTTCGACGGCCGCGGCTGGCGAAGATGGCGCGGGCCGTCGCGGGGGTTCTGGCGGTACTCGCCGTCGCGGCACCGTTCGTCGTGTCGGCAGCCACGGATCCCCTGGTCCCGCCGCATTCATCGCCGGTTGCGCGAATCGTGAATGCCCGGGTGGTCGACCCGGTTGCCGGTCTGTTGCCCGGTCTCCACGACGTCGTCATCGCCGGCGGTTCGATTGTTCGCGTCGAGCCGGCAGGTGCAGCCGTTGCGACGTCTTCATCGACGCTCGACGCCCACGGGGCGTACCTTGTGCCGGGACTGATCGATGTGCACGTGCACCTGCAGACGCCGGCGGCGTCGATCGAGTCGTTCTCGATGGCGTTTGCCGCGACGGAAGTGTACGGGAAGTTATCCCGACCATCGCCGTCAGTTCCTCGCACACGGGATCACCAGCGTGCGTGACACCGGCGGCGCGGCGGCCGTCTCACAACGTCTGCGGCAGGCGCTGCAGGATCGGCGGCTCGCCGGGCCGCGCCTGTTCACCGTCGGACGCCTGATCACGTCGCCGGGTGGGCATCCGGTGAGCACGATTTGGCCAGGGACGCTGGCGGCCGTGGGGGCGATTCAAGCGGACGCCCGGACGACCATGCTCGACGAGATTGAACGCGACTTTACGGCCTATCACCCCGATGCGTTGAAGGTCATTGACGGGACCATCGGCCGCGCGCCGACGCGGCTCCGCGAGGATCTGGTCGGCGCCGCGATCGCGTCGGCCAGGCACCATGGCGTGCCGTCGATTGTGCATGTCGAGCGCGCCACCGAGGTGGCGGTCGCCGTGCGCGCCGGCGCGAGCGGGATCGAGCACCTGGCGTCGGTCGGGGAGCTTCCACGAGAGCTGTTTGCCACCCTGGTCGAGCACCATCCGTACATCGATCCGACGTTCGGCGAGTTTCGGGTGGTCCTGCGGCAGCGCGGCGCATCGCGCCGGTGACATCGAGGATGCCCTCGTCGCCGCCCGCGCGACCATCAAGCGCCTCGCGGATGCGGGTGTGCCCGTGGTGGTGGGGACCGACGCGCCACTCGTCCGATACGGCACCGGACTGCACGACGAGCTCCGTGAACTCGAGCGCGCCGGATTCACCGCCGCCGAGATCCTCCGTATCGCCATGGTCAACAACGCGGCGTATCTGGGTCACCCGCGCGAGCTCGGTCGGATCGCGCCAGGCTTCCGCGCTGATCTGGTGCTCGTCTCGCAGAATCCACTCGAACACCTCACGACGCTCCAGCAGCCGTTGTGGACGATGGTGGGCGGAGTGGTGATGTGGGAGACTCGACCGGTTCAGCCATGACGGGCCTCGACACGGGGATGAGAGACGCACGTGCGCCCAACGGACCGGGACGCACGTATTGGATCTGTCAGTTCGCGGGATGGTTTGGTTTCGCCAGTTACATTGCCGGCGCGTATCTGCTGTTCGCGCCAGAGCGCCTGGCGAGTGTCGTGCTGACCATCCTGCTGTTCAACGGCCTGGGCTGTCCGGCGGCCACGCACCTGTTGCGCTACTGGATGCTGCGAGAGCGGTGGCTCGAATTGCCGCTGCGACGATTTGTGCCCAGGGCGACGATGGCCGTCGTGCTGCTGGCGGCGATACTGGCCGGTGCGGTGGTGCTGCTGGAAGTCGTGGCGTTCACGCCGCGGGTCGACGTGACCGGCGCATGGTGGACCTTCGTGGCGTTCGTCTGGGCGGTGGCCGGTTGGATCCTGGTCTACTGGGTGGTGCAGGCGCGGCGCCGGCGCGAGCGGCTGGCGTCCGAGTTGACCGTGCTCGCGCGTGAGGCGCAGCTCAATGCCCTGCGCGCGCAGCTCAATCCGCATTTCCTGTTCAACTGCCTCAACTCGCTCCGCGCGCTCATCGTCCAGGATCCGGCGCGGGCGGTGTCGATGGTGACGGGGCTTGGCGACCTGCTGCGATATGCGCTCGCCTCCGATCGCCGTCAGCTCGTCCCACTCTCCGAGGAACTCGCGATCGTCGAGCAGTATCTCGATCTCGAGAAAATCCGGTTCGAAGAGCGGCTGACCGTCGAGCGGGCCGTGGACCCGGCCGCGCTCGTCGTGAGCGTGCCGCCGATGCTGTTGCAGACCCTCGTGGACAATGCCGTGAAGCACGGGATCGCCAGGCTGCCGCACGGCGGGGTCATTCGGATCACGGCGCGCGTCAACGCCGAACACCTCGATCTCGCGGTGGCGAACACCGGTTCGGTACGCACAGCGAATCCCGACGGGTTTGGCCTGAGGAGCGCCGGCGAGCGGCTGCGGTTGCTGTATCAGGGTCGGGCGTCGCTCACGCTGGCGAGCGAAGGGCCGGCCACCGTCGCAACCCTGCGTCTGCCGATGGAGCCCGCATGAGAGTGCTCATCGTGGACGATGAGCGGCTGGCCCGTGATGAATTGCGACGGTTGTTACAGGTGCATTCGGATGTCGAGATCGTCGGGGAGGCCGCAACGGCTGACGCGGCGGTCGCGCGTGCGTCCGGCTCGGACGTCGATCTGATGCTGCTCGACGTCGAGATGCCTGGTGGCAGCGGCTTTGACGTGCTGGAGCGGCTGGAGCAGGTCCCTGCCGTGGTGTTCACGACGGCCTACGACGAGTTCGCCGTGCGCGCCTTCGAGGTGAACGCGCTCGACTACCTGATGAAGCCGATCCATCCCGATCGGCTGGCGTCGGCGCTCGATCGCGTGCGGCCGACGCTGGCCACCCGCCCGGTCGCCGCGGCATCACCACGGCTGGAGCGCGTCTTCGTGCGCGACGGCGAGCGCTGCTGGCTGATCGCGGTCGCGTCGATCGCGCTGTTCGAATCGGACGGCAATTACACGCGCGTCTGTTTCGATGGCAATCGCCCGTTGGTCCGGACGCCGCTGCAACGCCTGGAAGCCCGCCTCGATCCGACGGTCTTCTTCCGCGCCAGCCGTACGCACATCCTCAACTTGCGCTTCGTCGAGCGCATCGAACCGGCGGTGAACGACGGCCTCACCGTGCACCTCCGCACCGTCGGCGAAGTGCCCGTGTCTCGCCGCCAGGCGAGACGCCTGCGCGACGCGTGGGGGATCGAGCGGTAAGCGCGTTCACGCTTCCGGTCCCTGCGACAGCTCGCGCGGCGGCTTCACCGTCGTTCATCCGACCGGGGCGGCCGCCAGCCTCGCCTTGTTGCCCGGGCCTGCCGCTGGGCGATCGTGATGGTCTCGAGCGACCGCCTGCCGCCGCTCTTGGCGCCCTTGGCACCCTGCTGCGGGAAGTACGCGAGCACGTCGGCCGGCAGCCGCTTCTTGGCCATTCGCTGTTCACGAATCGGTATTGCGTTCACAATACTCTCCGGATGGTTAAGCGCGATTTTGCTGCCCTCCTGGTGGTAGCGCTCGCGTTGCTCGGGGCGACGCCGTCGCCGTCCGCACAAACGAACACGGCCGAAATCTTCGGCACCGTTCACGACTCGCAGGGAGGCGTACTGCCGGGCGTGACCGTCGCGGCGGTGAACGCGGCCAACGGCACACGCGTCGAGCGCGTCAGCGACGAACGCGGACGCTACCGACTGCCGGAACTCTCCGTCGGCACGTACGACGTCGTCGCGACGCTCTCCGGCTTCTCGCGCGCCATTCGCACCGGCGTGGTGCTGCAACTCGGACAGCAGCTCGAGCTCACCCTTACGATGCAGCTCGGCGGCGTTTCGGAGGACGTCACCGTGTCAGCGGTGGCGCCGCTCCTCCAGGCGGCTAACGCGGAGATCAGCGACGTCATCGACCATCGCGCGGTGGTCCAGATTCCGCTGAACGGGCGCAATTTCCTGGCGCTGGCGCAGCTCAGCGACGCCGTCGTGATTCCGCCCGGCGGCACCCGCGGCGACGCGCTGCAGCAAGCCGGCGCGTTGCCAAACGTCGGCGGCCAGCGCTCCGGACACAACATCTACCTGCTGGACGGCGTGAAAGTGACCGACGAGCTGTTCAACAACCTGGTCATCAACCCGTCAGTCGATTCGATCCAGGAATTCAAGATCCAGAAGTCGCAATACGCGGCGGAGTTCGGCGGCAAGGCGTCGGCGCTGATCAATGTCGCGACGCGTGCCGGCAGCAACGCCGTTCACGGCAGCGCGTTCGAGTTCACGCGACACGACGCGCTCGACTCGCGCGGCCTCTTCGACGCTGACGAACAGCCAAAGCCGCTGCTTCGGCAGAATCAATTCGGCGGCGCCATCGGCGGGCCGCTGAAAGAGAGCCGGACCTTCTACTTCGGCAGCTACGAGGGCCAGCAGCAGCGCCGCGGCGTGACCCGCACGTTCTCCGTGCCCTCCGCGGCCGCGCGCAGCGGCAACCTTGGTGCCGTGCAGATCGCGCCGTCGGCGATCGACCCGATCGCCGCGTCGCTGCTCGAGCAGGTGCCGCTGCCCAATCGTCCCGGCGAGGTTCAGAACCTTGTCTCCGTCGAAGAGCAGAACAGGACCAGCCATCAGTTCAGCGTGCGGGTCGATCACCGGCTCACCATGTCGGACCAGTTGTTCGCACGCGTCAGCACCTTCGACGTCGACGAAGATCAGCCATTCGGCACCAGCGAGCTGCAGGAGACGCTGCTGCCTGGCTTTGGACGTCGCGTCGACACCCACGCGCGCAACGCTGGCATCAGCTATATGCGCGTTCTCAGTCCGTCGGTGCTCAACGAAGCGCGCCTCGGCTGGATGAGCGTCGACGGCGGCCAGCACAACGCCAACGAGGGCGTCGCCTTCGCGGCTGCCACGGGCCTGCAGGGCGTGACGCGGGATCCGCGGAACGCGGGGTATCCGCAGGTGTCGACGCGTGGCCTCTACGCGACGTTCGGCGATCCGGCATCGACGGTGGTGCGAGACAACCGGCACATCGAAATCTACGAGAACGTGCTCGTCGATCGCGGCCGCCACCGCCTCAAGTTCGGCGGCTACCTGTTCCACCTGCAGTTCCGGCCCGAGCAGCCCGACAATGCACGCGGCGTCTTCACCTATTCGGGGCAGTTCACCGGCAACGCCTTCGGCGACTTCCTCACCGGCGCACCGGCGTCAGCGATATCGGGGATCGGCAGCGGTGCGGAAGATGGCCGGACCACGTGGGCGCATGCGTTTGCCCAGGACGATTGGCGCATCCGCGACAACCTCACGCTGAACCTCGGACTGCGCTACGAATTCAACCAGCACATGCACGACGTGGACAACCGGCTCTCCTCGGTCGATCTCGAGCGCCGGAGGTTCGTGATCGCCAGCGACGACGACGGGGCGATCAGCGAGGCCGCCGCGGACATGCTGCCCCTGCTGCCGCTCCCGGCCGTGACGTCAGCGGACGCCGGCTGGCCGCGCGGATTGCTCTCACCGAGCGCGGTACGCCTCGCGCCGCGCACGGGATTCGCGCTGTCGCTCGACGATGGCCGCGCGGTGCTGCGCGGCGGCTACGGCATTTTCCTAAACCAGTGGGCCTACAGCGTGCAGACGGCCTTCGCGCGCAACCTGCCGTTCTTCTACACGCGGCAGATCGATGTACCGCTGACCGCGACCACACCCCCGTACGGGACGCGCGATATCCTGACCGCTGACGCGACCGGCGCCGTCAGCCCGTCGATCATGGATTACGACTACTCCGTCGAGTACACGCAGACCTGGAGCGGCGGACTGCAGTACCAGCTCGGCGCCTCGACGATGGCGGAGATCGGCTACATGGGGTCGTGGACGCAGGGCGCCGATAATGGGACCATCCGCAACGTGCCGGAACCTGGACCCGGCGCCATTCAGGCGCGCCGCCCGGTTCCGGAGCTGGGTCCGATTCGTGCGATTCGGTTCGACGGCAAGTCGATTTATCACGGCCTGACCCTGAAGGCGGAGCGGCGTCTCGAGAACGGCTTCGCCTACACCGTCAGCTACACGCTCTCGACATCCAAAGACGATGCCTCGAGTCCGGGCGCCACCGAGGCCGAAGCCAATGTCCCGCAGGATGTGCGCAACATCTTCACCGAGACCGGCGAGTGGGCCCATTCCAGCTTCGATCATCGTCACCTCTTGACCGCGAGCGGCACGTGGCAAGTGCCATACGGGGGCGCGGGATCGCTGGGACGGGCGTTGCTGGCGGACTGGCGTCTGAACGTGGTGTTGTTCGCGCAGTCGGGGGCGCCGTTTACCGTGAACCTCGGCGTCGATCGGGCGAATATCGGCGCGGGCCCGGCGCAACGTCCCGATCAGAGTCGCGACCCCAACTTGCCGGGCGGCGAGCGTCGCGTGGACCGGTGGTTTGACACCGAGGCATTCAGCCTGCCGGCGCCGTTCACCTTCGGCAGCGCGCGGCGCAACAGCGTGATCGGACCTGACTACGTCAGCCTCGACTTGTCGGTGGCGAAGACCTGGCCGCTGGAAAATGCGCGCAGCCTCGAATTCCGGTGGGACATCTTCAACGCGCTGAACCGCGCCAACCTCGATCTGCCCAATCGGACCTTCGGCACACCGAACTTCGGCCGCATCTTCAGCGCCAGACCGTCACGCGAGATGCAACTGGGAGTGAAGGTCGGCTGGTAGTCGGTGAGTGGTTGGAGCTGCCTACTAAATGACGAAACCACCGTTGAACGTGAAGGGGAGATGACAGCGGCGGAGATGTGCCAGACATCAGCGAGCCCACCTCACGGGCCGAGGTGCTGCGGCAGGCGCTCATCCTCACCGGCTTGAGGGAGTTAACCGCCGACTACTCGCCGAAGCCCGCGGTGTCCGACCGGCCGGTCGGATCGATGTCAGCCTTGACCGACTCCAGCATCATTTCTATCTGCTGCAAAGCAACTTCAGCCAGCGACAGCCACTTGGCGGCCGTTAAATCGTCCTGTGCCCTGCGTGCGGCGCGCAGGATGGGAATTTCGACGTCGTCAATCCAATGGCCAATCAGGATGACGTGATCCGCGCGTTTCAGGCTGTCCTCAAGCCCGGCGAGCAGGGCAGAGTAATCGTGCCGCACAGCCTGCGCCGCGGCGAAAATCTTGTCGTGGCGGTTCTGGTCGAACGGCACTCGGCCGGAGCAGTTTGCATGCCGTCCGCCACCAGAGCACTGTCGTGCCGAAGTGTTCAGAGGTCGCTGGGGTCGTTTCCTGTGCCTTCACGCCAGATTCGCTGGGTCGCCCTCGTGTCGCTTTCGCGCCAGTCGCCGACCGTCTGCTGTCGGGTTTCCGTCGCTATGCATCGGCGACTCAGATGGTGGCCGTCGCAGTCGTGGCCCGTAGGGTCATCGTCTGAGCGGCCTGGTGTCGACCATCCACATGGCGACCCTTCAAACGACATTTGTCAGAAAGCATTTCAGTGGCGGCTGGACGTGCTGCGAGGCTACTTCGGGCGGCGCCCGCGAACACTCGCGGGATCCGGGTTCTTCCAGTAGTTCTCGATCCACCGCTGCATGGCGGGAGGGAGCGAACGTGGTTCCCGACCGCACGGAGATCCCACTGATCCAGGTGAGCGCGTCAGCCGTCCCTGCGGTCGTTGGCCTACTCGGAGGCCTTTCACCGAGTGCCACGTCGATACGGTTGGATCAGATGGTCTTTTCATCCGCTTTCGCGGTTACCCTGTCAGGCCGTCGGACGCGGCCTCGCCAGGCACTGGACCGCGCGAGCTGCGAGTCGCGAGCGCGCCGGTGGAGCACGCCTAATGCCCCGAGCTGTCATCTGGCGTTCATCCGCGAAAGAGTAACGTGACGTCTCCTCGGCTCGCGGGGCTCGTTGGTACTGACATGTTTCGAGGACTACTGCTATGACAAGACATCTTGTGTGCGTGCCGATCCTGGTGCTCGCTGCGTGGCTGCTCCCGGCAGCCGCCGACGCCCAGACCTTTAAAGTCGACAAGTTTGATATTAAGGGTGACGGCTCCACGGATTACATCACCGCAGACCCGACAAGCGGTCGCGTCTTCGTCTCACGGTCGACGCACATGATGGTCGTCGATGGCGCCACAGGACGGGTGGTTGGTGACATCCCGAACACTCCGGGTGTTCACGGCGCCGGCCTCGCCCCCAAGGCCGGGCACGGGTTCACGACGAACAGCGGCGATCAAACCGTGACGATGTTTGATCTGAAGACTCTGGCGGTGTTGAAGCAGATCAAAGTCGGTCCGGGCCTCGACGGGATCATGTATGACGAGCCGGACGACAAGATTATTCTGACCAACCACAGCCGGCCGATCGGTACCCTCACCGCGATCGATCCCGTGAGCGGGAACATCGTCGCCACCGTCGAACTGGAGGACAACAGTCCCGAAGGGGCGGCAGCTGACGGGCGCGGGCACATCTTTGTGAACAATGAAGGAAAGAACTCGATCCAGGTGATCGACGTCAAGACGTGGAAGGCCGTCGCGTCATGGCCGCTGGCGCCGTGTGATGGCCCGACCGGGATCGCTTACGACACGGCGTCGAACCGAATCTTCTCTGGATGCAACAAGACGTCGGTCGTCGTCGATGCGACCTCCGGGAAGGTCGTGGCGACGATTGCGAACGGGACCCGCGTTGATGCGCTCGGCTGGGATCCCGACAGGAAGCTGATCTACGTACCCAATGGCGCGGAAGGCAACGTGACCGTGGCGCATCAGGACTCCGCGGACAAGTACAGTGTGGTCGGCACCGTTCAGACTGTTCCCGGTGCGAAGACTATTACGGTCGATTCCAAGACTCACAACGTCTACCTGTTTCAGCCGGAGCGCGGTCCGGTCCAGCCTCCCGCGGCGGGAGAGCCGCCGCCGGCGCGTGGTCGGGGTCCACTGGGACCAATCATCGCGTCGTGGTTCGTCGTCATCAGGCCCCAGTGACAGATCCTCACGCGTCTGGCGAGAAGGGGACATAGATTCGGCGTGCGTCGGATTCTCTTCTGCGCGGTCGCGTGCCTGGTCGTGACCGGGCACGCCCACGCGCAGTCTGTCAGTCCGCCGCCGGCCCAGCCACTGACGTACATCGCTGCCGTGGAGCGCGCGCTCTCGGCGAATCCGACGATCGCTGCGGCGCGCCTGCGCCGCTCGATCGGCATCGCGTCCCGTGATGTCGCGGCGGAGCGGTTGAACCCGGAGTTCCGCGCTGAGTTTGCGAAGGAAACTCCGAAGGACGCCTATACCCTGGCCTTCCCCTGGGAATCCGGCGGCAAACGGGGTCGCCGGATCGCGGTGGCGGATGCGGTGATTGCGACCGGCGAGGCCGAGCTCAATGCCACGATCGCCGACGTGTACGCGCAGGTGCGGCGAGCGTTTTTCGACCGTTACGTGGCCGAGAGTCGCCAGCAGCTGCTGGCCGACGTGCAGATCCTGGCGCAGCGCGCGCGTGACGCGGCCCAGGCCCGCGTTGATGCGGGCGATGCGCCAAGGCTGGAGGTCCTGCAGGCCGATCTCGTCTTGGAGGATGCCCAGAACCAGGCGGTCGCGGTGGGCGGCGCGGTCACTGCCGCGCGCGTGTTACTCAACGCCCTGCTGGGGTATCCGCTCGATGCCGCGACCCCAATCGACCTGACGTTCGATGTCGCGCCGACCATCGGCGCGGATGCGGCACTGGCCCGCGCGCGTCAGGCTAACGCGCAGTTGCTGGTCTTGGACCGGCGCATCGCCGAACAGCAGGCCAGGGTTGCGTTGGCGCATGCGCTGCGCCAGCCGGACCTCACGCCGGAAGCGACGCTCACCCATCGGGCGGAACCGGAGTTCACTTATGGCTGGCGTGCCGCCGTCGCTGTAACGGTGCCGCTGCTCACGACGCACAAGGCTGGCGTCGCGGTAGAAGATGCGGCACTGGCCCAACTGACCAGCGAGAGGACCGCCGTCGTGGCACGCGTCACCGGCGAGGTCACCGCGGCGGCCGCCGTCGCCGAGGCCCAGCGTGCACAGTACACCCGGTATCGGGACCAGATTCTTCCGCAGGCGCTCGATGTCGAACGGATGGCGGAAGATTCGTATCGTCTGGGGCAGACGAACATCGCGGCCTACCTCCAGGCGTTGCAGTCAACGCGCGACGTGCGCCTCCGCGCGCTGCAGGCCGTCGCCGACCTGCAGAACGCGCTCGCCGAGCTCGAGCGGGCGATCGGAGCGCCGGTTGCCGCCTCCGCCGCCCCATCGAATTCGCCGACCACTCCATGATGCAGATTCGTCGTCTCACCGCCCTGTGTCTCGCCGTGACGACGGTCGCTTGCTCCAAAGCGGCGCCCGATGACACCGAGAGCGAGGCTGTCGTTCCTGTGACCACTGCCGCAGCCACCCGCGGAGCCATCACGGCGCATGTCCATGCCACTGGGCTCGTCACGGCAGCACCCGGCGCCGAACTCATCGTCGTCGCGCCCGCCGCGGCCCGCATCGTCGAGATGCCCAAGGCGCAAGGGGATGCCGTCCGACGCGGCGATCTCCTGGTGCGGTTTGAGATTCCCTCCGCTGCGGCCGAGGCTGCGAAGGAGCACGCCGAAATCACCCGTGCCGAAGCGCAGCTTGCGGCGGCCCAAGCGACGGAGACACGACAACAGGACTTGGTCGAGCGCGGTGTCGGAGCGCGCAAGGACCTGGAGGAGGCGACGCGAACCGTTGCCGGCGCCCAGGCGGACCTGGCGAATGCCAGGGCCGCCGCGGCCGCTGCCGATGCTGTCTCCGCGCGCAGCGTCGTGCGCGCGACGTTCGACGGCGTCATCGTCAAACGCACGCACAATCCCGGCGATGTCGTGGAAGCCGCGTCGGCCGATGCGGTGCTACGGGTCATCGACCCCGCACGCCTGGAAATCACGGCGCAGATTCCCTTGGCCGACGTGCCGCGGATTCACCTGGGGGCGCCCGCACTCGTGGTGAACGCCGCCACCCGAGACATCGCGCCGACCTTGACGGTGATCTCCCGGCCGGCCACGACGGCGGAAGGATCGCCCACCGTTCCTGTTCGCCTGGCGCTCAAGCATCCGACAGGATATCCGGTGGGTGCGCCGCTTGAGGTGGACATCGAGGCGGAAGTTCACCGGAATGTCGTGCTCGTGCCAATCGCCGCCATCGTGCATGAGGGGGAAGAAGCGGCCGTCTTCGTGGTGACAGGAGATAAGGCGCAGCGCCGGTCGGTACTGGTGGGCCTGACCGACGGCGAGCACGCAGAGATCACAGGAGCCGTCATGCCCGATGAGGCCGTCATCATCACGAATCAGAACGGCCTGTCGGATGGTGCCATGGTCAAGACGGACGCGGCGCCCGCTGCCCGTACCGGTCCAGCCGACAAGGACTAGTGATGACCATCGCCGCCCTTGCGGTGCGTCATGCGCGTGCAGCCGCACTCGTCACCGGTGCGCTCGTCGTGTCGGGCGCGATTGCGGCATTTGCGTTGCCCAGCAGCATTTATCCCCCGCTCGAGTTCCCCCGCATCGTGATCATCGCGCACAGTGGCACGCTGCCGCCGCAGTCGATGATGCTGACCGTCACGCGGCCGATCGAGACGGCGGTCATGGAAGTTCCGGGCATTCGCCGCGTGCGATCGCGAAGCATCCGCGGGGCGGCCGAGATATCGGCGCAGTTCGAGCCCTCGACGGACATGGTCGTAGCGCTCCAGCAGGTGCAGAACCGCGTGTCCGAAGGGCAGGGTGACCTTCCGGCGGATACCCAGCTCACCGTCGAGCGCCTCACACCGGCGGTTTTCCCGATTCTCATCCTCAGCATGACCGGTCCGCTGCCCACACCAGACCTCAACGACTACGCGACGTACGTCGTCAGGCCCGAGCTGGCGCGCGTGCCGGGCGCGGGACAGATCGAGGTGCTGGCGAGCGACACGCGGGAAATCGAGGTCGTCCTCGATCCTGGGAAACTGGCTGCCGCCGGTCTTGCCGTCACCGACGTGGCTGACGCATTGAAGGCCCAGAACCAGCTCGTCCCGGTCGGCCGCTTCCGCGAGAGTGGGCAGCAGCATTTATCATTGGCCTCCGGCCTGTGGACGTCGCCGGACGATATCGCGGCGGCGCCGATCACCGTCAAGGGCGGGGCCACGATTCGAGTCTCCGACATCGGGGCTGTCGTCCCTGGATCGCCCGATCGCACGTTATTGGTCACCGGGAATGGTCGGGATGCGGTGTCCATCAGCATTTCGCAGCAGATCGGCGCGAACATCCTCTCCGTCAAGCAGGGTGTCGACACCGCGCTGTCGTCGCTGCGAACGGCACTGCCCTCCGGCATTCACCTCACGAAGGTCTACGATCTCGCGGAGTTCGTTGCCGACGCGATTGCGAACGTGCGCGACGCGATCCTGATCGGTGGCTTCCTGGCGGTGGTCGTCCTCCTGGTGTTTTTGCGGAACGTGCGGCTGACGCTGATCGCGGCCGTCACCCTGCCGCTGGCGGTTATCCCGACATTCCTGTTCCTGCGCCTGTTTCATGGGTCGATCAATCTCATGTCGATGGGTGGCCTTGCGGTCGCGATCGGACTGGTGATTGACGACGCCGTCGTGGTCGTCGAAAACATGCACCGGCGCGCCGCCGAAGGCCAAGAGTCGACGATCGATGCCGTCCAGCAACTAATCGCGCCGCTCGTGAGCTCGACGTTGACGACCGTGGTCGTGTTCGCGCCACTCGGCCTGCTGTCCGGCGTCATTGGTCAGTTCTTCCGAGCGCTCTCGATGAGCCTCTCGGTGGCGGTGCTGCTCTCGCTCGCATTGTCAGTGACGATTGTCCCGATGCTTGCGCGTTGGGCATTCCGGCATCAGCCGGTCCCAACGGACGAGGGAACTCGCCTTGGCCGGGATCCCCGGCGCGGGCCCGGCGAGTCTGCGGTAACACGCGTGTACGGACGGATGTTGCAGTCCATCGTCCATCGACCGGTCGTCGCGGTGTTGTTTGCGGTGCTTCTCGCCGCGCTGAGCGTCGGGTTGTTCTACCGCGTGGGCACCGGGTTCCTGCCCAAGGCGGATGAAGGCGGTTTCGTCGTCGACTACATCACGCCGGCAGGATCGGCGCTTGAGGACACCGACCGCAAGGTCCGCGCGATGGAGAAGGTCCTGTCCGAGACGCCCGAAGTCGCATCGTTTTCGCGACGGACCGGTTCGGAGCTTGGATTGTTCGCGACTGCCCAGAATAGCGGCGACATCCTGGTGCGCCTGAAGCCGCGAGGTCAGCGCAGCCGATCCGCCGAGAACGTCATCGCCGACCTCCGACCGAAACTGCTGGACGCGGCGCCGCTGACGGACATCGAATTCGTCCAGCTGCTGCAGGATATGCTCGGCGATCTCGAAGGGGCTCCGACGCCGATCGAGATCAAGATCTTCGGCGACGATCCGGACACGCTTGCCGAACTCGCCGCGCCGGTCGAGGAGATGCTGGGTAAGGTGGACGGTGTCGTTGATGTCGTCGGCGTCCAGCGCGGCAACCCCGAAGTCACCTGGAACGTCGATCCGGTGGCCGCGGAACGCGCTGGCATGACGGTGGAGCAGGTTGCCGACCAGATGGCGGCTGGCTGGCTCGGCGAAGTACCCGACCGATCTCCGGCTCCTCGATCGGCGCGTTCCCGTTCGTGTGCGCCTGCAGGATGCGTTTCGCTTCGATCCGCAGCACCTCGCTGAGGCGACGATTCACGCGCCGTCAGGTTCGCTAATCCCGGTTTCCGCCCTGGCTCACCCGGTGCGCGCGAACGGCCAGGCCGAACTGCTGCGCGAAAACCTGCGGCAGATGGCTGAGGTCTCGGGCCGGCTCGAAGGCCGCGACATGGGCAGCGCTATCGCGGAGATCAGATCGAAGCTCGCGACGATTAAGCTGCCAGTCGGCTACACCTACGAAATTGGCGGGCAATATGTATCGCAACAGCAGGCCTTCCGTGAACTGCTCATGGTGTTCGCCATCGCCGCGGTCCTGGTGTTCACCATTCTCGTCATCCAGTTCCGCGCCTGGATTCCGGCCATGTTGATCCTGCTGGCGGCACCGCTCTCCCTCGGCGGTGCGCTTCTCCTGCTGTGGATCACCGGTACGGACCTCAACGTCTCGTCGGCCATGGGGATCATCCTGCTCATCGGCCTGGTCGTGAAGAACGGCATCATGCTGCTGGATTTCTCCGAGCACCTCCACCAGCAGGGCGAAGAGTTCGACGTGGCGATCGCACACGCCGGCCGCATCCGTTTACGACCGATCTTGATGACGACGTTCTGCACCCTGTTCGGGTTGCTTCCGTTGGCGCTCGGGATTGGCGCGGGCGCGGAACTGCAGAAGCCGCTCGCGCTCGCCGTCATCGGAGGGCTGACGCTCTCGACCCCAGTGACACTGCTGGCGATCCCCGGGTTGTACGCAGCGATCAAGATGCGAAAACGGTAGTCGGTTCGACGGGAAGCGTCAGGACGAACCGGCTGCTCGCCTGACCGCCGCCGTCAACGCGTAACGTCCCGCCGTGCTGTTCCGCAATCCACTGCGCAATGGCCAGTCCAAGACCCGCACCGCCTCCTGATCCCGGCGGCCCGAGTCGGACAAATCGCTCGAACACGCGAGTGTGGTCGCCGGCGGGAACTCCGGGTCCTGAGTCTTCGACCGAGAGTTCCACGCTGTCGATCCGGCCCTGCACCGCGACCTGGACGCGGCCGCCATGCGGGGCGTGGCGGACGGCGTTGTCCAACAGATTCATGACGAGTTGCCTGAGCAATCCTTCGTCACCGCGCATCGGTACGTCGACCCCGTCACCGCTGACCTCGATCGACACCTGGCGAGTCCTTGCCGAGCACCCGCGCCGCACGCGCAGAGTCCGAGACGATCTCGTTCAGATACAGATCCGTGGGTTCCAACGGGCGCGCGTCTAAGTCCGCGAGCGCCAGCATGAACATATCGCCGACGACGCGGGTCAGTCGTCGCATCTGCGTCTCGATGATCGAAAGCGATTCCCGGTATTCGGCCTCGGAGCGCCCCTCCGCGGATAGTGTGACCTGTGTCGCCGTTTGGGCAATTGAGACGGGCGTGCGCAGCTCGTGCGAGGCGTCGGCCATGAATCGGCGTTGCGCTTGCACGACGGTGGCGAGCCGGTCGACCACTGCGTTGAATGCGGCGCCCAGCCGCCCGAGCTCGTCGGTGGCATTGATGATCGTCAGACGCCTGTCGAGCCGTCGGTGATCGATGGACGCGGCGTCGCGCGCCATCGTTGTCAGCGGTCGAAGCGCCCATCTGGTGATCAGCCATCCACCCAGCATCGCGGCCAACGCCGCGATCGGAATCGCCCATCCCATCGTTTGCTGAAGGGTCGCCCGCTCGCGGTCAAGCGGTTGGAGCGACATCCAGGTGACGATGGTGTACGCCGCGTCGGCATGACGCCAGGCCGACGCCGCGATCCGTACGCGGGCCGCGGACAGCGTGCGTGCCGGCGCACCCGCTTGTTCACGGCTGATATCGGCGACCGGCGCGTCCGGAACGCCAGAGGCCCGCCGGGCGAGAAGGGTCCCATCGGTCGCGATGATCGGCGACACCCGTTCCAGGAAGGTCGAGCTCGTGCAGCGCGCCCTCGGCCGCCCGAGGAAGAGTGGCCTCTTCACGGAGTTCGTTGACGAGGACACCATCAAGCGTGCGCGCGGCGTCCTCGATCTCTCCGTCGACGCGCTGCAGCCCGATGTGTTCATAGACGATCGAGATCGCGAGCGCCACGATCAGGAGCACACCGACGATGACGGCGCCGTACCAGATGGCGACCCGGGTGCGGATGGTCAGCCTAGTCATCGCTCAGCACGTACCCTGCGCCGCGCCTCGTCTTCAGCAGCGCATCCCCGCCAGCCGGCGACAGCTTGCGTCGCAGCCGTTGCACGTAAACGTCGATCACGTTCGACAGCGGATCGTACGACTCGTCCCACACGTGCTCTGCAATATCGGCCCTCCCGACGACCTGTCCGGCGTGTCGCACCAAGAACTCGAGCAGCGCGTATTCACGCGTAGTCAGTGGCACGGCGCGCCCACCGCAGGTCGCAACCTGTGCGCGCGTGTCGAGCACGAGCGGCCCAACGCGCACCTGTTCGGGCAGTGGGGTCCGCGCGCCGCGGCGGAGGAGGGCCCGTAGCCTGGCCAGCAATTCCTGCAGATCGAATGGCTTCGTCATGTAGTCGTCGGCACCGCTGTCGAGACCGGTGATTCGCATCTGCATCGCGTCACGTGCGGTGAGCATGAGAATCGGCGCTACAAATCCGCCCGTGCGAAGCGTCGCGCACAACGCCACTCCATCAACGTCCGGCAAGCCGAGATCGAGCACGACGATGTCGTAGTCGTTCACCGCGACGTGCAGGAAGGCATTCGTGCCGTCCGCGACGACGTCGACGGCGTACGCGTGCTCGCGCAGCCCCTTGGCCAGCAACTGCGCCGCGAGTGGTTCGTCCTCAACGAGGAGCAATCGCATTGACTCTAGGAGGTGATGTATTCCTGGGGCACGCGTAGACTCCGGGATTATACGGAGCCACGCATGACAGGAACATGAATCGACCCGGCGTCTCCAATTCCGGCATGCCGCCGCCTGTCATCTGGCGTTCATTGACCGTGAAGTACCGTGACGTCATGAAGCACCGTGTGCTCGTTGTGGCGCTCGCGTTCGTCGTCAGCCCGTCGGCGGTGGGCGCTCAGGATGCGGCGGTCTTGCAGATCAGTCCAGCGGAAGTGCGGACAGCCACCGCTGATGTCGTCTGGGCTTCGCCCTCGCTGCTCACGACCGCGGCAGACCCTCTGAATCAGGCAGCGACTCCGCCCGCGGAACCAGCGCATACGGGCTTCGCCGCACTCGCCCACGAGACGTGGAATGATTTCAAGGCATTTCCTCAGCGAGAGTCGACATGGGTCATTCTTGGAGTCGGCGGGGGCGCAGCGCTCGCCGTGCACCCCGTCGACCAGGAAGTCACCGAGCACCTGTCACAATCATCGACCGCCGACTGGTTTTGGGCGCCTGGTAAGTACATCGGGGGTGTGGGCATGGCCGTCGCGCCCGCGGCCATCTACCTGCTCGGTCGTTACGTCTTCGCGCCGGCCGCCGATCAGCCGCAGACGAACAAGTGGTCACATCTCGGATTCGACCTGGTGCGCGCCCAGATTGTTGACGAAGTCTTGGTGCAAGCGCTCAAGTTTAGCGTGCAGCGAACGCGGCCGGATGGCGACAAGTACAGCTTCCCGTCTGGACACGCAGCGGCCACGTTTGCGTTCGCCTCTGTTTTCGAGCGGCACCTCGGATATCGCCTCGCCTGGCCGACGGTCGCACTCGCCACGTATGTCGCCACGTCACGCCTGCACGACAACAAACACTATCTGAGTGACGTCGTCTTCGGCGCGGCGCTGGGAACCGCGGTCGGGTGGACGGTCGTCGGTCGACACGGACGCACGAACTACGCGATCGTTCCAGCCATCGGTCCACATGCCGTGACGATCAGCGTCGTACGGCGCCCGCCCAATGGGCCACCGAGTGGTGCCGGTGCTTCCCTGTCGCCCTCCGCGGTTCCAGGTAGGCCGTGAGATCGTCGCGGGCAGTTCGGCAGTTCCACAGACAGGAGTTGACGTCAAGCGTTGCCTATGAAGCCTCAGGCCAACGTGGCGAAGGTCGCACCGTGATGCGGGCTGTCACGCTACTCGTTCTGTCGCTGCTCTTGTCCCCACAGCTGGACGCCGGTCAGGCGACCTCCGTCACCGGCGTCGTCCAGGATCAAACGGGTGCAGTGCTGCCAGGGGCCACGGTCGACCAGGTGGTGGGCGGTCGCGTCGTGCAATCCGTCGTGACGGACGGCGTCGGCGCATTTCACTTTGACCGACGTCGCTGCGGGGACCTACGAGCTTCGCGCGCGTTTCGAGGGTTTAAGGTTTTGTCCTCGCACGTGCGCGTCGGATCTCCACGCTCGGCATCACTCCGGAGCTACGCGGCAACAGTACGGCCAACCGGCAACGCCGTCGTCAATAAACGAGCCATCTGCTGTTCATCACGATCCGCTACACTGGCGTTCTTGCGATTGAGTCTGCTGACGCTGATCGCGGCGCTGATGACGACCGGGTTGGCAGCCGGTCAGGAACCTTCCGATACCCGCGTCCAGTACCCGGCCTGGCTGGCCAACTCCTTCGTCGCTGTCAGCATCGGTGCGGCTGACTACCAGTTTTCCGGCGAGCAGCTCCCGTCAAACATCCACGCCACCGCGGTAGACGCGCCCCCTCTCACTCTGCGTGTGGCGCTCTTCGGCCACGAGTTCAACCGCTACCTGTCGGTGCAGGGCAGTTACATGCGTCCGGTGCAGTTCGTGTCGTACCTGCAGGTCAACGACGCACCTCCAGGCGACCATCATCACGTGCGCGTCGATGTCGGTAGTGTCAGCGTGACGGGTCTGCTGCCGCTTACCGCACGCGTCGGCGCCTACGGTGAGGGCGGCCTGGCGTTCACCAGCCGTGCCGGTTTTCTCGTTGCCGATCAGCCGGCGGTCGCCGACGCGCACTTTGCCTCGCCGCTCATCGGCAGCGGCCTCGATGTCAGGCTCAACCCGAGATGGACGGCCACCGGCGGCGTGACCTACATCACCGGGCAGGGGTCAGTCGAGCAACACCGGACGCTCCTGACGTCGGCCGGGATCCGTTACACGATGCGGCGGCTGGATGCCGCCCAACTCGCGGCCGCCACTGATGCACGGTTCGTGTTTCCCCGGCAGGTCCTGCAAATCGAGTACTCGTCGGGCGTGGGCTACGGGGTGAACGACTTCGTCGCGACGAAGGTGCCGATCTTCTGGAGCGGCAACGCCCAAGTGGACATGGGCGTGGCGCCACACTATGAACGGAACGTCTTTCATACCCGCCGTACGTTCGCGCTCGACGTGGGCGCCAGCGCCGGCGTCTACGTGACGCGCGCCCGCGACGATCGCTTCTACACGGCCTCCGTGTACCCGCTGTTTCGGTTCTTCCTTGTGCGGACGCAGCCGCTGGATGCCTATTTTGCGTATTCGGTGGCCGGGCCGACGTTCATCTCCAAGGTGATGCTCGATGGCCTTGACACCGGCAGCCACTTCACGTTTCAGGACTTCATGGGCGTCGGCATGTTCACCGGCGCCCGCCGCCAGTGGAACATCGGGGTGAAGATCAACCATTTCTCGAACGGCAACATCTTTCCGCACAACGCCGCCGTCTCCATTCCGCTGACGCTCTCGGTCGGCCGCGCTTTCTGACGTGGGGCTCCGGCGGGCGCCTCGCCGCCCGTGCTAGTGCCGAGTAGGGATCGTGAGCACGTGGGTGCCTTTCGATCGCATGAAGTCGTAGCGGGACGTCCGTCGAAGGGATGCTCAGTCCGGGACAAGCGCCATCGTCCGCAAGAGTGAAGCACGAAGGACAGTCGAAAATAGAGACAAGTTAGACCATATGGAAAGACCGCCCCCGGCTTTGCATCTCGCGCGGATTACTCTGGACCTGCGAGAGCTCAGAGCAGAGCCGCATACAAAGGAGGTCGGTCACCATGCAGTCTACTCCTCTGATTGCGTTTGATCAGCACGCGGCCACGACTGTGGCGGCGGTGTTAATGCCAGGGCAGCGGACGGCCGCCCTGCATTCCCTTACGTCCGAGACTCCGACGATTCTGCATTTCGTCACACGGCTGCAGCGTGAGGTCGGAGCGGTGCGCTGCTGTTACGAAGCGGGCCCGTGCGGCTTCGAGTTGCAACGCGCGCTGACGGCTGCGGGGATTCCCTGCGACGTGATCGCACCGGCGCTGATCCCGCGACGGGCCGGCGATCGCATCAAGACGGATCGGCGCGATGTCAGCCAGCTGGCGGTGTTGTTCCGCGCGGGCGCCTTGTGTCGAGGCGTTTGGAGCTGGGCGGGCCGAAGAGCGGCCACGAGCTGACGGTGGGCGTTGACGGGTTCAACCTGCTGAACCGCGTCAACTACGCCTCCTACGTCGGGATCATCAGCTCGCCGCTGTACGGGACGCCGGTCTCGGCTCAAGCAGCGCGGCAGTTCCAGTTGTCGATCGGCTACAAGTTCTAGCCAGTGTGTCTCTGAGGCTCCGTTCATCCTGAACGGGGGCGTGAGCGCCTCGACGGCGCGCGCAGTGCTAGGCTGCGAGCGTCAACAGAGCGCCAATCACCATCAGGGCGGCGCCGACAGCTAGCTTCCAAGAGAGAGGCTCCCCAAGAAGGAGCGCCGCGAGCCCGATCGTCAGCGCAAGACTGAGCTTGTCGATCGGAGCAACTCGAGAGACCGGCGCAAGTTGAAGAGCGTGAAAGTACGCAAGCCACGACAGGCCGGTCGCCACACCCGAGAGACAGAGAAAGAGCAGCGGCCGTCCGCGAAGTTCCGGCAGTGCATGATGTTCGCCGCGGGCAATCACGATCCCCCACGCGAACACCAACACAATGGCTGTCCGTACGGCGGTCGCCAGGTTTGACGGTACGCGTTCAACACCAATTTTCGCGAGCACTGTCGTCGCAGCGGCGGAAACGGCCGACGCGAGTGCAAAGACCCACCAGGGCATCAATCCTCCTTTTCTACCGAATCGTCGCTGTGTGGCACCCGAACGTGCTCGTCCCCTCGCGCGTCACCAAGTCTTCTGTGACAGGCTAGCTCACGAATTGGATCGTCGTCCTGCTGCCCGCCACTCGCTTCGGTCCGGAAACCGTCTCGATCACGATCGAGCGAACCCCCGAACAAGCGTAAAAAGTATTCACGGTCACTCGGCCAACGTTCACCATCGACCAGACAGTGAAATAGACAAGAGACATGCTGGAAGAAGTCCCGACCTTGGTGTGCCAGCGTTGCTCGCGGAAAGCGCTTCGAGACGCCATCAGAGACGGTGGTGAATCGCCGATGGCTCTGATCCACCGTGGACACATTCCGGAGCCGCACCTCGGCAGCGGTTAGAGTCCCGAGACGTGGTGGAAATTCGTTAGCTCCATTCGACAGACGATGAAGGGCAACACGGCGAGCAACCAGTTGTTAGGCGATGCAGGACCTCTCGCGTTAGCTCTATGAGGACCGTGAATTCGCCGCTCTCGGCGTCAAATAATTCTGTAGAAATTTGAAACCTAGGCTCCGAACCTTCACAATAGCTGAGGTTACAGCCATCCGAGACAGCGATGATGCAGGCAGTCAGCTACCTGCGCGTGAGCGGCACCAAAGAACTCGCCGACCGCCCCGGCCTGGCGGCGCTGCTCGATCGTCTCGAGTCCAATGGTGTGCAGACCGTCATCGTCGAGCGCGCGGACCGTCTCGCGCGCGACATCATGATTCAGGAAGTCCTGGTCGGGCAGTGCGTGAAGATCGGCGTGCGCATTCTGACTGCCGACGGGGTCGACCTCACGAACGACGGGGACGATCCGACACGCCGGTTGATTCGCCAGGTGCTTGGCGCGGTCAGCGAATTCGAAAAGCGCGTGATCGTCCTGAAGCTACGCGCCGCGCGCGAGCGGAAACGAGCGCGCGGCGAGCGCGTCGAGGGTGCGAAGCCGTATGGACACTTCCCCGCGGAGCAGGCCATCATCGTTCGGATGCGTCGACTCCGGCGCAAACCCGCGAAGGGCCGTCGGCTCTCCTTCGCCGCTATCGCTGCGCAGCTGAACGCCGAGGGTCACCGAAACCGCGCCGGCCGCGAGTGGTCTGCGCAGCTGATTCATCACGTGCTCAAGGGCGCGTAGATCGCCATCTCATAAATTAAGGCCTCACGCTCTTAATACACGCTCGGCGTCGCTGTGGAAGGATCGGTCAACACTGGGCGACTACTCAGGGCCAACCGCGGAGCATGGCCATTTGTGCCGACACTGCCGAAGGCGCTTGGTTCGAATCCCAAACACCCAGCCGAACAACCATCGGTATCGACTAACGCCGCACTGACTACCCAGCGCGCTACGCAGCGCACTCGCGAACTGACAAGTAGTGTCCGCAGCGTTCTCCGAGTGCGACGATCAATCGCCGGGCGAGCGAAAACGGCAGGGAAGAGCAACAAGCCGGGAACACTCAGACCGGTGGGATATTCAAGAACGCATCCCAGGGTCTCTGAGCGCCCCCACGCTCCTCAAACCTCATGGTGGCGGAAAGTGATGACGCTGTCTGCTCGCCGCCACGAGGCATAATGTCCGCAAAGGAGCAGGCTCGACATGAAGGTCGTTGTGGATTTGAGCATGTGCGACCTCCACGGGCTCTGCGTGGACGCAGCGCCTGAGGTGTTCCAGATTGGCGACGACGGTGTACTGCACGTCCTGCTCGAGACGCCGGCTGACGGGCTGCGCGCGAAAGTGGACAAGGCCGTGCGGGAATGTCCGACGGGTGCGATCTCACTCGAAGAGTGAGGTGCTCCATGCTCCGCCGCATCGCCATCGTCGGCGCCTCGCTCGCGGGCCTGCGAGCGGCCGAAACGCTACGCGACCGGGGGTTCGATGGCGAGCTGACGCTGATTGGCGATGAGCCCCATCGCCCGTACGACCGCCCGCCGCTCTCGAAACAGGTGCTCCAGGGCGCCTGGGAGCCGGAGCAGACCTTTTTCCGCAAGAAGGACGGATACGACGCACTGGCCCTCGACATGCGTCTTGGCGTGCGCGCGGTGTCGGTCGACCTCCGCGCCAGACGCGTCGCGCTGGCCGAGGGCACGAACGTCGACTACGACCGTCTGATCATCGCGACCGGTGCGCGCCCCCGGACCATCCCGGACATGGCGCCACGAACAGGCCTACTCGTCTTACGCGGTCTGGACGACGCCATCGCGTTGCGACGGGCAATGATGGATGCACCCCGCGTCGCGATCATCGGCGGGGGATTCATCGGCCTCGAGGTCGCCGCCTCCTGCCGCGCGCGCGGCTTGCCCGTGACCGTGATCGAGGCGCTTCCTGTCCCGCTCGCTCCGATCCTTGGGCCGACGCTCGGCGACATGGTCGCGGCCATGCACCGGGACCACGGCGTGGACCTTCGCACCGGGGTTGTCGTGAACGATGTCCTTGGCGAGTCGCGCGCCACCGGGGTCGCGCTCTCCGATGGCTCACGGGTCGACGCCGACGTCGTGGTGGTCGGCATCGGCGTGACGCCAAATACGGAATGGCTCGAAGGAAGCGGCCTCACGATCGATAACGGCCTCGTCTGCAACGCCTCCGGTGAAGCCGCACCGGGGGTGTACGCGGCCGGCGACGTGGCCCGGGTCGCCAACCGCTGGCACGGAGGCGCACCGCGGATCGAGCATTGGACCAACGCAGTCGAGCAGGCCGTGCATGCCGCGGAGAACGCGCTCGCCGGCCCCGGGGCGTCGACGAGTTTCTCGTCCGTCCCGTACTTCTGGTCGGACCAGTACGACCGTCGGATCCAGTTCATCGGTGGCGCCCGTCCGCACGATGAGATCCGGATCGTCGACGGGTCGCTCGCCAGCCGCAAGCTGACGGCGCTCTACCGGCGGGGCGATCGCCTGGTGGCGTGTCTCGCCCTCAATCAGCCGCAGGCACTGATCAAGTACAGGAAGCTGCTCGCCGCCGACGCATCGTGGAAGGCCGCCCTCTCGGGAACCGCCGTGTCGTAGCCCATCTCGTCCTAGACCAGCGCTTTCAGGGCGCCTCCGTCGGCCGTCGAGATTTTGAAGACCAGCCGATGCCATCGATCGGGACCCGACGCCCTTCGGCGCATCAAGCGCCACGCTCAAAGACTCGACGTCGCCGAAGTGCACGTTCCGCATTTTCGAAATCTGGGCTTGCGTGTTCCACCATCAGCTCTGATATCCGCTGATGGAGGGCCTCTGGCTGCACGTTCTCGATTGTCGCGATCAGCGTCGCGTCGTCGCGCCACGGGCTAATCAATTCGGCAGCGCTTCAGTGAGAGAGAGGAACTCCGTTGACGACATTGGAGTGTCCACGATACGACGACTCCCTCTGTAGGCCTGGTATGGCTGGCGGCAACGGTTCGTGTTCGCTCATCGCCGAGCAGCTCCGGCCTCACCGGGATCGTGGTTGTCGGAATTGCCGTGTTCGGAGCCAGCTTGCGGCTTCTGGTCGCAACCGGTAAATGCGCAAAGTCGGAGATGCACGGCTTCGCTGGTGCGTGAGCCCGGATGGTGTGAACCCAGCAACGCGGTCAAGAACCGATCGTTTCGAAGGCGTGAATGTGGAAGCGGATTGTGAGCTGTCAGCGATAGCGTCTGTCGCAGACTCAAGCCATCCATTGCGGGCGTGTGGACGAGACGCGCAATTGATTGCGTGGTGCAGACCGAAATAAAGGCGACGAATCTTCGGTATTCGCCTTGGAAGAGGATCGAGCGATTTTTCTCAATGCGAGCCCGGCGCGAGCCAGACGACCCTTGCTCAAAATATTGGTCCCCTAACTCATTGATACATATGGAGCCGGCGCTCAGACTCGAACTGAGGACCTGCTGATTACCAAACACATTTGGCGGCTTCGCGCCTACCGCCGCCAACACTCATACGCCCGTAAACCTTAGTAAATCGTGCTGTTCTAACCGCAGAGCTCCTCACGAATCCGCGCTCGCGTGGTAGCTATGCGGTAGCTAAGTGGCGCAGGCTGGACGTGCTGATTGGCTTCAGCGGGTCAACTCAGTAAGCGAAAGATCGACGCGCTCATGCCTCGACCTGGCGAGCAGTACATGGTCTGGGATGGTGCGATTCCCGGCTTCGGCGTTCGGGTAAACCCGCAAGGGACGAGGACGTTCGTCCTCAAGTATCGACTGCCGTCTGGCCGCGTCCGATGGAAGACGATCGGCCGCTCGGACAAGGTGACACTCGAGCAGGCGCGCAAACGCGCGAAGCGTGACGTCGGACTAGTGGCTGATGGGAAGGATCCGCAGCAGCACCTGGACGTCGCCAAGGACGCGCTCACGTTGGGGAAGGTGGCCGACCGATTCCTCGAAAGCCACGTGGAGGCGCGACGAAAGGATTCCACCCACCGGCTGTATCGGCTGGTCATCGACGGTCATCTACGCCCGCAGCTCGGCAACGTCCCGATCGCTGACGTCACCACCGAGCAGATCCTGAAGTTGCACGCCAAGCTGAAGGCGACCCCGTACATGGCGAACCGTGTGGTCGCGGTGGCCTCGAAGTTGTTCAACTGGGCGGCACAGGCCGGTTTCCGAGGAGGGCCTGGACCGCACGTCAACCCAGCACTCGGCATTGAGAAGTACAGGGAACGCGCCCGGAAGCGATACCTGACGAAGCAAGAACTCGCCCGCGTGGGGTGCGCGCTCCGCGTGGCGGAACGTCGTGGCGCCATGTCGCCGGCGGCGATCGCCGCGATCAAGTTGCTCCTGCTCACAGGCGCCAGGATGTCGGAGATCCTGTCGTTGAAATGGAAGTACGTCGACAGCGGGCGCGGCTTGATCCATCTGCCGGATTCGAAGACCGGCGCGAAGGTGATCATGCTCAATATGCCCGCAAGGGACATCCTGAAGGCGTGCCCGAAGTGGGCGGATTCGCCGTACGTGTTTCCCGGTGAAGGCCGTGGCAAACGGAAGGGACAACACCGAGTCAACCTGACCGATGCCTGGGGATGGGTGCGCAAGCGCGCGAAAATCCCCGACGTCCGCATCCACGACCTGAGGCACTCCTACGCGAGCGTTGCCGTATCGGGTGGTCAGACGTTACCGATGGTGGGCGCGCTGCTCGGTCACACGCAGGCGGCGACAACGCAGCGGTATGCGCACCTGATGGATGATCCGCTCCGCGCCGCCAGCGATGCGACCGGCACCACGATCGCGGCGGCAATCACGCGGAGGCCGAAGTGAAGCGTTATCAGGACATCTTGGCATGGGTGGCCGCGGCGAAAACGCAGGAGTCGAGGATTGTATTCACTGGCGACCAGATGAAACGGCTCAGGGAGGCATTAGGTGGCGAGCCGTTCAAGGCGGCACTGCCACGACTGCAGACAATCGTTCGTAACGCCCGCAGAGGTCTCTACCGCCCCGGGGATGACGAGACGACAAAGCGCCGCAAGGAGTCGTTGGTCGGAGCCTCTGAAGCATGTTCCCGTATCCACGCCGTTTATGCAGCAGTGGACGACGAAACGAAAGATCGCCTAGACACCTACTTCGGGGAGGCACTGTGGTCGGAGATAAAGGAAGTGGCCAATTATTTAAGCGCCCAAAACGAGGGCGCGGCGCACCGCGAAAGCCAGAGCCCGAGATAATCGCGGCCGAAGTCGGCGCCATCATCCGGTTCCACGGTGTAACGATCAGCGGACACCGCGAGGGCGTTTACGCGAACGTTCTCCGCGAAGTGTTCGACGCGAGTGGTACCGACGCGCCAGATGACTTGTTCCGCTTGATGCAGAAGGTGTTACCGCACGTCGACAGCGTGTTGCACCACTACCTTATGGGCTGAGTACAGTAAATTCTCCGGTAGCCGCCGAATTACCGCACTTACGCAATAACCCCCAACCGTTCACGATAACTCTCGGCACCGCTCGTTGAGTGCCGATGGAGACGTGAATGGCCGCAGCACTCCCGCACCTCGACAACCCAACCGACATTGACCTGCTGACCCCGGCGAGCGTGGCGCAAGTCCTGACCGTGCCAGCACTAGTCATCCACCCCGTCGTCGTGGCCATCGTGACGGTCGTGGTTGCTTGGTGCGGGTGCTGGCCGTTACCAACCAGGATTAATCGTTCGTCTGCACTTCGAGAACTGAATCGAATCTCTGGCTCGTGGCGGATTGGCGCGATGCCTGCGCCAATCCGTCATGAGGTTTTCTCGAAGGCACCTTGGCTCTTCGGCGGAAGTGCTGCGATGTCAGGGCAGCGGCACGAAGTGTCCGGACAGCGTGATCTCCTGAAAACCGCCGAATGCGTTGACCCTTTCGTTCTGGACAACGACCTGGGGCGTTTCGCCTGGCTCGAAGTAGGCCAGCACGGTGTCATTGATCGAATTCCAGACCTGAAGTGAGTTGCGAGTGATGAGGATCTGCGACAGATATTGCCGTGGGCCGCCTCCGGTTTCCTTCCCTCTGAGAAAGATGTCCCGCACCAAGTCGTCGGGGTTCAGCACAATCAGGCCTGAGACGTGTTCGATGACCAGGCGCATACCGGATGGCACGGGGTTAAAGGTGAAGAAGGGGAGGGCGCTGCCGAGAATCTCGACACGCTCCTGGTACGGATACTTGTCCGCCGCGGATGTGACCGCGACCTGCCCGGTGACGGCCCCCGTTACCGGAACGGGGTTGGCCGTGGTATTCATCACTTGAACAGGCGTCGATGGGCCCGGCCGTGTGTCAGGCGGGCCTTGCGCGAATGCTGAACCAGCGGCGGCGATCAACGTCGCCGTCGCGAACACAACAAGTTTCATCTGTTTACCTCCTGCGTGGGGCAGAGCCCTTTGATCGGCGTGTCATGAGAACCTCCCGGTTCGATCTCAAGACGTTGGTGGGCGGGGCAGCCCCTGATCCTATCCGACCAAGAGCGAACCGGATCCGAACCGCGCCGCAACATACTGGAGGTTTCTTCGGCGCAACTGTTCAAAATTGAACACAAGCCGTATCGCAGGGCCCGAGCGCCATTGCTACGCTAACGGAGGAAGGGCTAGATCGGCTGACGCACGTATGGGGAATCGTGAAGCGCTCCCGATGCTTCCCGCGAAGTAGCGCAACCCACGGCACTCCCAGAACAGCATCCGCAGCATCACCTCCGTGCCGTCGGCGTACGGCGCGACACCGGATGCCAGCGTCCGCAGCGCGGACAGTGCAGCTCGTCGCCGACTGTCAGCGGATCATGTTTCATCGGACAACAATACCGGCGCTGTGTGACAGGGGCGGTCCGCGGAGCTAGCATTCGGTGCATGCACGATTCGCGAGCGGACAATCGTCCGAAACGAACCGGCTTGGTCTGCCAGTCGTGTCGTGAGCCGGTGGCCGTCATCGAGTACCAGCTCCCGCGGGGGTTCGTGTTCCTGCGTCCTGCGTGTGGGCACCGCTGGTCCGCTGACGAACCAGGCACGCCGAAACACTAAGCGTCGCAAGGTACGCAGCTGCCGCACATTTTCGCACGGGCATTCCCGCCCACCGGCCTCTCAGGAGGCCGTATGACGAAGACCTCGAAGAATCACAGCCACCGCAGACCGTGAGCACTCGCGTCGCCTGGCGCGAACTTGAACAGGCGCGGGTGTGCCTGATCGCGCGGTCGCGCGGTTAGAGAAGCGAGTGAGCGACTGGTTGCGTTCAGACCATGTTCCACAGCAGCACGAGCCTCCGGCCCCGCCGCGCATAGCCACGCTGTTTCGCGTGATCGGCAAGAGCAACAGGCCGATCCGTTGCGCAACCTATCAGACCGCAACTGGTGTGGAGCTGCGACTCGAATACGAGGACCGTATCGACGATGTTCTGCAGTCGGTCCTGTTCCGTGGTGAGCAGCAGGATCAGGCAATCGCCGCCAAGTCTGCGGAATGGCGCTCCCTGATTGATGCGCGCGGCGGGTTCAGCGAGATACCCTACGAATAACGGATGACTGGGACGCCCAACTGTATCGGCTGGTCGAGGAGGCCGAACGCGTCTTCGGGAAGGACGCGCTGAACGGCGCGATGATGCGCGCCTATAACGCCGCCACGGCTTCGCAGAAAGGGACCCTCGGTCCGAGGAAAGGTACGCCGTTTGCGGAGTGTTTACGCATCGAACTGCAACGTTTGTTGAGGGCTCACTGATGATGGTCTGGCACGGGCCCACTGCGTGGAAGTCGCTGGCCACGTCAAATGCGCCGGAATTCTTTGGCGCGCTTCGCGAATGCCCAACAGCGGCGAAGAGTTAGCGACGGATCACGGGACGATATCGCTACCTATGGTCATACGGCCGCCCTCTGGCGTCACAGCCGTGTGTCTCGTTTCGGCATTCGCAATCGAATACTCAACGATCAGTTCCTTTTTCGTTCCGCGAATCAGGTCGCCTCCAAGCGTGTCGTTCGTTACGTCAATCTCAAGGGTCGTTGCTGTGGCTTTCTCTCGCACCAGCGACGTGACATCGCTGAACCGCCCCGATGCCTCGGTGGACACCCAAATCCGGCCATTAATGGACAGCTGAAAACCGGCCATTTCGAGTAGCGCTCGAGGCGTTGACGCCGACGAGGAACGCAGCGTTCCTACGCGGCATGAGCAACGTCTTGGCTGACGACAAAGACCATCAGATTGTGGCGCTGGGGCGATTGGGCTGGTCGCTGCGGCGCATCGAGCGGACGACCGGAGTCCGGCGCGAAACGATCAGCGGCTATCTGAAGGCCGGCGGCATCGTGGTGCCGGGCCGAGGCCGCCGCGCATCGAGGGCGAAACCGGCCATTTCCATCGGCGCGGTGTCCACCGACTCTGGTGGCACAAATCCAGCCATTTCGGAGGCGGTGTCCACCGGCTCGGAGCAGGCGAAAGCGGCCACCAAGGCGGCGGTGTCCACCGACTCGGTGCCGCTTCAGCGTCCGGGCCGTGCGCCGAGTGCCAGCGCGTGCGAGCCGTATCGAGGCTGATCGCCGAGGCGCTCGGCCGGGGCCGCAACGCCATGGCCTGAGGACCTGCTGATTACGAATCAGCTGCTCTACCAACTGAGCTACGCCGGCGAGGCGGGACGAACATGCGATGGTAGCACGCCTCAGCGCGCGTTGTCCCCGGCAGCCGATCCGTCGCCGCACCGCCGGACCCTTCGCGTAATGGCTGAATTCCAGGAACCGCCGATCGGAACTGTCAACATACCAACGCGCACAACCGGCGACCGGCGATCCTTGAACACGATATCGTTGTCCGCGACGAGGGTGATTCGCTCGAGGTGTCCCCCCCGGCCCACTCGCGGGCGGTGGTCCATCGATTCCAACAATCATCCGGCCCTCGTCGAACAGGTTCAGGCCCAGCCGCTCTGAGCCGCGCGCGTTCCGTGATGCTCAGACCGGTCCTGGTGTTCCGCTGCCGGAAAGCAGAGCGCCAAGGCGGATCCGCGGCCGCCCGCTCTCGTCTTCGATCACGAGGTGGCGAATGCGGATGTCGCCGGGCGTCTGCCCTGCCAGCAGTGACGCGACGCCGGCAGACAACCGCGAGTGAGGTGCCCAGCCGATGCGCTGATGCGCAGCCGATGTTCACGTGCGGCAAGACGGACGTCGAGCGGTTCCATGCGACTCATAGACGAGGCGCGACCGAACGCCGTTGTCACGGTGCGTACTCTCTTCTCGGCTTTCGGACATTTCCCGAGTGGCGACTGAGGATGTACGCGAGAATCAGCCCCCGACAGCCGCATCGCGGCCGCTCATGCGACAGGTGACTGGCCAACGGTCAGACCTGACCTTGCACGCGTCCTCGAACATGACGGCTGGCGAGATTCATCCCGGCCCAGGCTCCGAGCGTTCGCTGCCGTCGTCAACTCTTGTGCAATGGAGAGTCAACAGATGGGTCGACGCCTCTTCACCTTCGCGACGCTTCTTCTATTGGCCCTCGCCGCCCCTGCCAGCGCCGACAGCCAGGTCAGCGTGCTTGCATTGCCTACGGTCCCCAGTCAGCAATGCGCGGCGATAGATATCAACGAGGCGGGTGACGTTCTCGTCAACTGCGTCCCACCGTTGGCCGGGCCGCCGGCACGGCCCTACGTCTGGTCGAACGGCTCGCGTATCGACATCGACGGTCCCGCGGACACGGCCGGTTGCGTCGCCATCAACAACTCGAAGCAGGTGGCGTGCAACACCACGTCGTCCGGTGCGTTCCTCTGGCAGAACGGGACCATCATGTCGCTTGCGCCGGGGATGCAGTCCGTCTTCGCGTTGAACGACGTCGGCGAGGTCGTTGGTCGCACGAATGTCCCGATGGGAGGCGGAGGGACACTCAACGGGTTGCGACGTGCCGACGGCACGATCGTGACGATTCCGGCGTCGCTCTTCGTATTTCCGACATCGGCAGCGCTCAACAACCTGTCGCAGGTGAGTGTGCGCCCGCAGACCCAACCCCTATTCGATACGGTCGGCACCTGGTCGCCGCAGGCCGGCTTTGTCGTTGCCGATAAAGGTTGGGACCTGGTGACCGGCCTCAATGACGCGGGGCAGATGACGTCCCAACTGAACTCGAGCGCGATGCTGTTCTCGCCTGGACGCGGATGGCAGGCGCTGCCGGTCCCTCCCGGCTATCCGTCGGCAAGGGCGTTCGCGAATTCCGTCAACGCGGCCGGACAGGTGGTCGGGGCATTTACCGCCGACGGTCTCGGCCGCCCAGTTGCCTCACCGCAGACCCACGCCGCGTATTGGATCACGCGCGCATTTCCGATCGACCTTGGCGCCTTCCAGTCACTTGCGACGACCGCCCTCGCCAGTAACCGCTCCGGACGCGTTGTCGGTCTCGCCATCGGTCCATCGGCCGACCTGAACATGCCCCTGATCTGGACCGTGACCACCGCCCCCTCATCATTGCCGCAACCGTCACCCACCGACATCGGCTTTTTCTGGCGGTCGGCCGATGGAAGTATCGGCAATGGTGTCGGAGGCCGGCTGACGATCAACACATCGGCGCCCCCTGGTCCGTTTTCCCTGTCCGTGGATCGCATCACGTCGTTCGTGTTCACGTTCGCGGATGGAGTGACCGTAGAGCTCCTGGAAGGCGTCGAGCAGACCGGACGTCCAATCATGTCCTTCGATGGCACCGGTCTCGATTCAGGCACGATTCGCTTTCGGCGTGGACCGTACGCGGCGGACGTGATCGTGGAACTGCGACCCGATGCGCTCGGCTTCGATCAGGTTTCGTTGGACCCGCTCGGTGAAGTCAACCAACGCATTGTTCGCCTCGGACGATGGGAACGCGAGGATAAGAATCCTCCCGTTATCACCCTGAAGCCGGCCGGGGTGTTAGGCGTGATCGACGCCACGCAGGCGTTCAACGACGACCCGTTCGGCATCAACACAGGCCTGGCCTACGATCCCACGCGGGACGTGCTGTACGTCGCGCGTGGCGCCAACAACCCGGTCATCTACACGATCAAGGGCACAAGTTTCCCGCCGTCCGGCCAGCTTTCATCCGCGAAGGTGATACGGCGCCTCGACTTTCGGACTGTCTTCGAGCCGGACTTCGTCCCTCGTTCGCTGACCTACGATCTCAAGTTCGACCATCTGTGGGTGTTCGCGATCAACTCGACTGCTGATGTTGCCAGGGTCGTGGAGATGACGGCCGACGGAACGCAAGTCCTTCGCGCAATTCCGGTTCCGTACTCCAGCGACCTCACCGGCACGGTTCGATCGGATGGGATCTGGATCGTTGGCTCAACGCTGGATCATTACTCCTTCACTGGGACCTTACTCGAGCGGATCTCCATCGGGCACATATTCCCGGACTCGATCCCCACCTCGGTGTCGCCGACATTTGCCGAGTATTCATCCGACGTGTTCATGTTCGTTGACGAGAGCCACAACCGGCTGGCCATGATGGCCCGTCAGGGAGATCGTACGGGCAGCAGAGCATCAGCTTTCTGGACGCGGACCACCTCGGCGTCGGCCGGGTCGCGGCGATGGATGCCGAGACTCGCCGAATGTTCCTGCTGTCGAGAAGCGGCACGATTTTCATCATGTCGTCCGAGTTCTGGCGGGTGGGAACAGTGACAGAGTTCCTGAAGATAACCAGTCAATCGGTGTCGTTCAGCCCGTTACCCTCTCCGGCCGGTCCGTCGGGACGCTTCACGATCACGGCAGGATTCGAAACGGGTTCGACAGGCCTCTGCGGAGTCCGCTTCCTGGTGACGGAGTTGACCGTCGACGGCAAAAGCGGTGTCGATCGGCTGGAGACAGGGACGATCGCGTCGACGGGTCAGCAGGTGCAGGGATTCAGCGAGCAGACTCTCGGTCACCCGCCCCTCAACTTTGCACCATTCGCACAACAGGACCTTACCTTCACTGTCGATTTAGGCTCGCGGCGGCCGTTCGGGTTCTTGGTTGATGCGTGGGGAACACTGCAGCGCCCCGGCCAGTCGTGCGACTGAACGATTCCCTCGGACATCGGCTTGTTCCGCACCGCTGGGTAATTTCCCGCGGACCCTGATGTCGGCGGGTGACGGTTGAGGCCGATTGGCGCCGGGGTCGCAGAGTCCGCGAGGTACGTGACTTGCCCGGTCTGCCGGTATGGCTACCAACCTGACGTTGCCAGCGTTTCCAGTCTTCTTCGCCACGTCCGAAGGCCAGACGCGGCGAATCGCCGAGCGGTTCGCGATCATCCTGCGGGACGAGGGGCTCGAGAGCGCCACGTACGACGTCGCCAATCTGAAACGCACCGAGCTGTCGACTGGACGCCGGTGCGGGCGCGATCGTCGGCGCGTCGCTCCACGCCGGCAAGCATCAGCGGGCGGTGACTGACTTCGTCACCGCATACGTGAAGGAGCTCAATGTTCGCCCGTCGTTGTTCTTCTCGGTCAGCCTGTCGGCGGCGTCACTGCATCCCGAAGAGGTCGAGAAGGCGCAGCAGATCGCGACGGCGTTTCCTGCTGCGTGCGGGTGGACACCGCAGTCGGTGGTCAGTCTGGGCGGTCGTCTTGCCTACTCGCAATACAACTTCATCGTGCGCCTGCTGCTGAAGCGAATTGCGCGCAAGGAGGGCGCGCCGACGGACACGAGTCGCGATTACGAGTTCACCGATTGGGTGCGCGTCGAGGAGGTGGCGCACGAGTTCGTGCAAAGAGCGAAGGCGCGCGTGGCGGCGTAGTAGTGGCGGGCCTGAAGGCCTGCCCTACGCGCGCTCGAAGTCGATGAAGCCCTTCTCCGGCACGGTGCGCACCAGCCGGACGCGCACATGATCGCCGACTTCGAGGCCGTGCGTCGATCCCTCGAGCCGGCCTTCGACGAGCGGGTGACGCACGCGGACCCACGTCCCCTTGTCTGACGCGCCGGTGACAATCGCATCGAACTGCTCGCCGCGCCGCGACTGCAGCAGGATGGCGGCCGCCGCCTTGCGAACCTGTCGCTCCACGCGATTGGCCGCGTCCTCGCGGTCCATGCAGTGCTTGCGCGATGGCGTCGAGGTCGTCGACCGAGTAGGGCGATGGCTGATCCGCCAGCGCCGCCTTCACCAGGCGCTGCGTGACCAGGTCCGCGAAGCGCCGGTTCGGCGCCGTCGCGTGGGTGTAGTCGTCGACAGCGAGCCCGAAATGATCCGGCGTCGGTTCGTCGGGCTGTTCGACCACGTACTCACCGCGACCCAGCAGCTTGACGATGCTCAGCGAGAGATCGACGAATCGCTGCTGGTCAGCGGCCTGTTCGGTGAGCAGCCAATGCTCGAGGGCCTGCGCGTCGGGTTCGGGCGGCAGCGAGACACCGGCATCCGCGGCCAGCTTGACGATGCGCAGCCACCGTTCAGGCATGCGGACGATGCGCCGCAACGACGCGAAGCCGTGGCGCTCGAGGAATTCGGCGGTGGCGCTGTTCGCCGCAATCATGAAGTCTTCGATCAGTTCCGATGCCCGACTACGGGCGACCGCCGCGACATCCTGCAGCTGATCGCCCGAAAACACCGGCCGACCCTCAGCGGTGTCCAGCGTCAGGGCGCCTCGTTCATGGCGCAATCGCTTGAGCGCCTGCGCCACCGTGTCCTGCAATCGCAGGTTTTCTTCGAGTCCCGCAACCGCGCTCAGGGCGGCGGGCGCGGGTCCGGCGTCGCCGAGCCACGCGCCGACGGAGGGATAGGCCAGCTGCGCCCGGTTGCGGACCATGGCCAGGTACAAGTCGCTCGTTTGCACCACGCCATCCGGCGTGACGGTGAGATCGACTACGACGGCAGAGCGGTCTGCATCCGGCCCGAGCGAGGTGAGATCTGTGGAGAACCGCTCCGGCAGCATCGGAAAGACGCGTGCGGCGGTGTAGACGGACGTGGTGTTGACAGCGGCGTGCTCGTCGACCGGACTGCCGCGCGGGACCAGGGCGTCAACATCCGCAATGGCGATCAGAATGCCGGTAGTGGCGCCGCGCGGCTCGGCGACGGATAACTGATCGAGATCGCGGGAATCATCGTTGTCGATCGAGCACCACAACAGATCGCGGAGATCTCGGCGCGCTGAGGAACCCGGACCGCCGAAGACCGGCCGGGCAGGTGTCGATTGTGCCTGAGCGGTGGCAGCAGCGGGGAAGTCGGCCTCGAAGCCACGCTCGCGCATGGCTTCGCAGGCAAGTTGCTGAAGCAGCGCGCGTGCGTTCATACAAGAGAAAGGCCCGGGTTGCCCCGGGCCTGAATCAACGAACCAACGAACTCCTGAACCCGCACTTACTGATGTTGGGCGACCTTCAATTCCCCGAGCCTGGCCACCATGTCTTCCGCCGACGTCGCCGGCTTCACGGCCTTGTCGATGGCGGCGATGCGGCCATCCTTGTCGATGTAGAACGTCCAGCGCTGGGCGAAGGCGCCGTTGGCAGCGAGCACGCCGTAGGCCTTGGCCGTCTCCTTCGTCGGGTCGCTGAGCATCGGGAAGTCCGCTTCCTTCTTTTCGACGGTCTGACCGTTCAGGTCGACTTTCGTCGCCTTGGCGAAGCGGATGTTGTCCTCGAGCGGATCGACGCTCGCCATGAAGTACGCGACGTCGAACTTACGGATGCGGTCGCCGTTCTCCGCCAGCGACTTGCACTCGATGGTGCAGCCCTGCGTGAACGCCTTGGGGAACCAGGCGATCACGACCGCCTTCTTTCCCTTGAAGTCCGACAGCTGATAGGTCTTGCCGTCGGTTGCCTGCAGCTTGAAGTTGGGCGCGGCATCGCCAACCTTCAGCTCGGCTGCGGGGGCTTGCGCCATGAGGGGAACGGCGAGGGCCGCCACCAGCCCTATCGCGAACAGTGCACGCATCTCCACGGTCCTCCTTGAACTGAGCTGAACAGGACGGTCAGTATACAAGCAATGGACGATGCGACTCCGAGCAATGGACGATTGACCAATGTCACGATCGGAACATTCCACTGTGTCAATTTACCAATTCAATTGGTCAATCGTGACATTGGTCAATTTTCAATGCGTTCACGCCCCGCCGAACAGGTCGCGGCGTACGCGGTCCGCCTCCCGATCGATCTGCTCCGGGGTCGCGCCCAGCCGGCGCAGCACAGCTTCGGTCATTGCCAGCGCCACTTCGCCCTCACCAGAAAACGCTTCTTCGACCCCCGCCGACCGAAGCGCCGGCAGGTCGCGGAGATATGCCGCTCTGGCCAGTACGCGCAGCCGCGGATTCAGATCGTTCGCCCGCTGCACCACCTCGGTGGCCTCGGGCATGGCGCCGCTGATGATCAGTGTGGCGGCATGCCGGATCCCGGCGCTGATCAGCGTTCCCGGCTCGCGCGCGTCGCCGTAGACCGCCGAAACGTTCTGTTGACGGAGTTCGCGCACGGTGTCGAGATTCATCTCCACGATCGTCGGAGCGATGCCGTTTTCGAGCAGCAGGCGCGAGACGGTCCGCCCCGTCGGTCCGTATCCGATCACGACGGAGCGCTCCTCGGCGAAGAGCGAGGAGGACTGCGGCTCGTCTTCACGCCGTGGGAGATGTCCGCGCCAGGTCCGCTGCGCCAGCAGACGCTCGACATGCGGCACCAGCCGTGCGCCGATCGGGTTCATCACGATGGACAGGATGGCGATCGCCACGACGACGTTGATGACGGCGTCCGGCAGCAGGCGCAGCTCGCGTCCGAAGTTCGCCAGGATGAACGAGAACTCGCCGATTTGCGCGAGCGCGACCGGGACGCTCAGCACGATCCGTCGGGGATGTCGAAGCGCCAGCAGCGTCAGCATGGCGGCCAGCGGCTTGGCGAAGACGACGACCGTCAGGCCGATCAGGAGGAGGTAACCCTGGTTCGTCAGCTGCACCGGGTTCAGCAGCATCCCGACCGACATGAAGAAGAGCGCCGAGAACGCATCGCGGATCGGAAGGGCGTCGCCGCTCGCGCGCAAGTTGTAGTCGGATCGGCCAACGACAAGGCCCGCGACGAAGGCGCCGAGCGCAATCGACACGCCAAAGACGACGGCCGAAATGACGGCGACGCCGAGCGCGAGCACCAGAACGGCGAGAGTGAACAGCTCCCGCGACCTGGTCGCCGCAACATAATCGAGCAGCCGCGGTACGAGATAGCGCCCGAACGGGATCGCCACAGCTCCGAGCGCGCCGACCTTGGCGAGGGCAACAGTGGCGCCGACGAGCAGCGCCGAGAACGTCAGCGACTCACGAGCCAGCGTCGGGAGGAGGACGAGTACCAGCACGGTCAGGATGTCTTCCACCACCAGCCACGCGATCGCGAGGTGCCCGGTGCGTGTGTGCAGCTGGTGCGTGTCCGAGAGGACGCGGACCAGTACCGCAGTGCTGGCTACGGAGAGGGTCAGGCCGAACACCGCACCTGACAGCCAGCTCACGCCGATCGCGTGCGCGCCGACGGTGCCTACGGCGATGGCGGTGGCCATCCCGATCAACGCGCCCGGCACCGCCGTGCCGCGCATGGCGATCAAATCTTCAAGATGGAACTGCAGCCCGGCACCGAACAGCAGCAGGATCACGCCGACATCGGCCAGTTGTTCCGCGTATTCGGCGTTGGCGACGAACCCGGGCGTATGTGGTCCGACGATGATTCCCGCGATCAGGTAACCGGCAATCGGGGAGAGTCCGACGCGGTGCGTGACATAACCGAGGACGAGCGCTGCTGTGAGGCCGCCGGCCAGAGTGAGGATGAGTCCGCTGTCGGGCACCTGGCCATAGTACCTGAACTCGTCGGGACCGCTTCGTGTGGATGACGCGCTCAGATGGCGAGCGGCATGCACGCCCTGCGACTGTGCCGAGGGCATCGTCGTCGCGATTACCTGCGCCACCGGCGGAGAGCGGTCGAGGTCGATCGCGTACGGCACTGCGTCAGACTCCTGACGACACGAAGCCGGACCGGGCCGGAAGTGCGGCGCCGTTCGTTCCCCAAACAAACAGCGTGCGCACCTTGCGCGCGGCCGCTCACGAATGCCGCGGATGCGACCTCTACAAGACGGCCACACAGGTGGTGTTCGGGGCGGGACCGCGGGGCGCTCACGTCATGTTCGTCGGCGAACAGCCCGGTGATCAGGAAGATCGGCAGGGAGAACCGTTCGTCGGGCCAGCCGGTGCGCTCCTGGATAAGGCACTCGCTGATGCCGGGATTCCGCGCGGTGATGTCTACGTGACCAATGCCGTGAAGCACTTCAAGTGGGAGCCGCGAGGAAAGCGCCGCATCCACAAGAAGCCAAGACTGTCCGAAGTAAGGGCCTGCCGTCCATGGCTCGAGGCCGAAATCAGGGCGGTGAAGCCGCGGGTGGTCGTCTGTCTGGGTGCGACCGCGGCTCAGTCGATCCTGGGCGCTCAGTTCAAGCTGATGGCGCAACGAGGCCAGGTTCTGACGAGCGAGCTTGCGAACACGGTCATCGCTACGATCCATCCGTCGGCGGTGCTACGCGCTCCGGACGCAGAGGGGCGCCGCGCCGCATACGAGATGCTTGTCGCGGACTTGAAAGCCGCTGCGAGAGCGCTGAAGTGATCCGGCGGGTCTCCGGGCTCCGGACCCGGCGGTCCGTTGGCGCGGGAACCCGCCCTACAGCGCACGCTGACGGAATCCACTGAGTGGAACCCCGCCGGCCATTGCCTGGAACCCTGTCCGCTACTGGACGGTGATCGTGTCGGCGCGCAAGTAGACACCGCGCGACGCCAGCTCCTCCCGGTCCCGCGTCGAGAGGCCCCAGCTATACGTTTCCTCGACCATCGGTATGGGCTGAATCGTCCCGGAGACGACGTGCCGTTTTACCGTCTTCGAGTGGCGCGATGCTGTTGCCGGCTATCAATCCGGCCTGCCGCTCGACGATGTCCCGGTGATCGCGAGTCGGCACGACCAGCAGGCGACTGTCTTTGTCTCCGACCCAGAACGCCTGGTCGTTCGCGATGTCGCCGCACAGGCATGCGCAGCTCGACCTTGCGCCCCACCAGCGCCTGGCTACCAGCGGAGATCCCTTCGATCTCGTGGAGCGAGTAGACGACCAGTGATTCCGCCACCGATCGGTCGCGGCCGGTCGTGCCGATGGCGCCGCTTTCACGCACCGTGGGCATGCCGTTCAACATCGCCTGCATGAGCGGTTCGCGGCTGTTCCGGGACGTCTCGTGGAGGAAGAAGATCGCAGCCACTGGCAGTATCACCATCAGCAGGATGGGCAGCACCCACCGGCCGCGACTCTCGATGGTCTGTTCGGGGTCCTCGTAAAACTCGGGGCCGAAATCCTTGTCCTCGTCGATGTAATCCTTGTTCATGCCCGCGAGCGGTGCAGGTTTCATACCCTGCCGTTGAGCCCTTTTTGCTGCGCTCTGCACCTTCATGGATAAGGAGCTGACCATTGGCCGACCACATCCGTGAGCATCGCAGCGTTCTGGCAGCCGTCGAGAAGCGACTCTTGATCGCGATCGCCCATCGTCTTCCCCGCGTCGTCACCTCGGACCAGCTGACTCTACTGGCCTTTGCGTCGATGTGCCTGGCCGGTCTGGGATACGGCCTCGCCTACAACGACCGGCGCTGGCTGTGGATGTCGATCGGCGCGCTGGCGCTCAACTGGTTCGGCGACAGCCTCGATGGAACCGTGGCCCGCGTCCGACGACTCGAGCGCCCCCGCTACGGCTTCTACCTGGACCACGTCGTCGACATTGTCGGGATCACCGCTTTGATGGCAGGCCTCGCCAGTTCCGGGTTCATGAGTCCGGTCATCGCGCTTTCCCTCCTGGTCGCGTACCTGCTGGTTTCTGGTGAGATTTTCCTCGCGACCAGCGTGCACCGCGTCTTCAGGCTCTCGTTCGCCGGGTGTGGCCCGACCGAACTGCGGATCCTGCTGGCCGTCGGAACCGCCGCCCTCCGGACCGATCCTCACGTCGCCGTTCCATGGTTTGGCCGTGTGTCGCTGTTCGATCTGGGCGGAGTGATCGCCATCGCCGGATTGAGCATCGCGCTCGCAGTCTCCGTGTGGCGGAACGCAGTGGCGCTGGGTCGCCTCGAGCCGCGCATGAACCCTTGAACCGGCTGCGCCAGGGCGGTACCATTCTCCTCTTAGGCTCCAGAGGAAATTCATCACAGTGGCGACCCCAGACAAAGAACGGCCGGCGCGAAGTCCATTGGTCGTGCGTGGTGCGCGCACGCACAACCTGAAGAACATCGACGTCACGCTGCCGGCGGGCAAGCTGATCATCATCACGGGGGTCAGTGGCTCGGGAAAATCGTCGCTTGCGTTCGACACCATCTACGCCGAAGGGCAGCGCCGCTACGTCGAGTCGCTCTCAGCCTATGCCCGGCAGTTCCTGGAGCGCATGGAGAAGCCGGACGTCGATCGCATCGAGGGCATCTGTCCTGCCATCGCCATCCGGCAGAAGAACAGCGTCCGCAATCCCCGCTCGACCGTCGGCACCACCACGGAAATCCACGACTACATGCGGCTGCTCTTTGCGCGTGTGGGCCGGACCTACTGCCGCCAGTGCGGTCAGGAAGTCGTCCGTGAAACGGCCGAGGTCGTCGCGCGACGTCTGGGCGATCTTCCGGCAGGCACTCGAATCCTGATCGGATTCGAGCTGCCGATCGTGTCGATTCCGGCAGATTCCTCGGCGGACGCTGAAACGGCGGAAGAACTGGAAGCAGCTGAGGCGGATCGCGGTTCGGAGCGAGCCCGGGTCACGGATCCGATACTGGAAACCATCGAGGCGCTGCGACGCCGTGGGTTTGGCCGGCTGCTGGTGGATGGCCGTGCCGCTACGTTCGAGGACGTCGACCTCGCCTCTCTCCGGTCGCGCGGCAGCCTTGAAGTGGTCGTCGATCGCCTTCGCATCGAGGGTGACCTGCGAAGCCGCCTGACCGACTCGATCGAGACGTCGTATCGGGAAGGTGGTGGCGCAGCCTTCGCGGTGGACGCCGACACCGGCGAGCGGCACGTATTTTCGGAGCGCTTCGAGTGCCGCCGCTGCGGAATCGCCTACGAAACGCCGCAGCCGCGACTGTTCTCGTTCAACAACCCGTTCGGCGCCTGCCCGACCTGCCACGGGTTCGGCAACATCATCGAGCTCGACATGGAGCTGGTGGTGCCGGACGCCTCGCGATCGATCAACGAGGGGGCGATCGAGCCCTGGAGCAAGCCGCACTATCGTTCGCATCTTGCGGAGTTGAAACGCGCGGTGAAGAAGGGAAGTGTCCGCCTCGACGTGCCATGGTCGGAGCTGACCGACGAGGAGAGACACTTCGTCGTCGAAGGCAATGGCGATTACGAAGGCGTGCGCGGGTTCTTCCGGTGGCTCGAACGGAAGAAGTACAAGGTGCACGTCCGCGTCTTCCTGAGCCGCTATCGCGGCTACCTCGCATGCCCGGACTGCGGCGGCGCCCGGCTGCGACGCGAAGCGCGCGACGTCCATGTCGGCGGCCGCACGATCGATGCTGTCTCGGCGCTGACGGTGAAGGACACGCAAGCGTTCTTCGCGACGCTGCAGCTCTCCGAGAAGGAAACCGCCGTCGCCGAGAAGGTGCTGCGTGAAATTCGACGCCGTCTCGGTTTCCTGAGCGACGTCGGGCTCGACTACCTCACGCTCGATCGACTGTCGTCGACGCTCTCTGGCGGCGAGTCGCAACGAATCAATCTGGCAACGTCGCTCGGGTCCGCCCTGGTCGGCACGCTGTACGTCCTCGACGAGCCGTCGATCGGACTGCACACCCGCGACAACCAGCGGCTTCTCGACATCCTGCAGCAGCTCCGCGATCAGGGAAATACCGTGCTCGTCGTCGAGCACGACGAGGAGATGATCAGAGTTGCCGATCACATCGTCGACATCGGGCTTGGCGCAGGGGAGCAGGGCGGCAAGGTTGTCTATTCGGGGAATCTCGACGGGCTGCTGCACGAGCCGCGATCGCTGACTGCCAAGTACCTTCGGCACGAGCTATCGATCCCCATCCCGTCGCCACGCCGGCGCGGACTGCCGCAGAAGATCAAACTGCGAGGTGCGACGGAGCACAACCTCAAGGACGTGGATATCGACATCCCCCTGAATACGCTGACCTGCGTGACCGGCGTGAGCGGCTCCGGCAAGTCCACGCTGGTGCACGACGTCCTGTACGCCGCCATCAAGCGCGCGAAGGGCGAATGGGATCGGCGTGTCGGCACCCATCGATCGCTCGACGGCCTCGAGTACATCAGCGACGTTGTCCTGGTGGATCAGGCCCCGATCGGCCGGACACCGCGATCGAATCCGGTCACCTATCTCAAGGCATTCGATCCGATCCGCGAGCTCTTCTCGCTTACACGGGATGCGAAGTCGCGCGGGCTGTCGGCCAGCCACTTCTCGTTCAACGTCCCCGGGGGTCGATGCGAGGCGTGCCAGGGTGAAGGCGAAGTCCGCGTCGAGATGCAGTTCCTCGCCGACGTATTCGTCCCCTGCGAGCAGTGCGACGGCATGCGGTTCAAGCCCCAGGTGCTCGAGGTGCGCTACCGCGGCAAGAACGTCCACCAGGTGCTGGACATGACGGTCCGCGAAGCACTGACGTTCTTCAGCCAGTCACCGAAAGTGCTGCGCCGCCTCCAGGTGCTGGACGAAATCGGCCTCGGCTACCTGCGGCTTGGCCAACCGGCGACGACGCTCTCGGGTGGCGAGGCGCAGCGAATCAAAATCGCCGCGCACCTGGCGTCCTTCGGTGGCGAGCGTCTGCTCTACATTCTCGACGAGCCGACGACCGGCCTTCACTTCGACGACATCGCGAAGCTGCTGGCGGCGTTCCGAAAACTGGTCGAAGCCGGCCACACGCTCGTCGTGATCGAGCACAACCTCGATGTCGTCAAGACCGCCGACTACGTCATCGATCTCGGTCCCGAAGGCGGTGAAGGCGGGGGTGAAGTGGTGACCACCGGCACGCCCGAACAGGTGGCGCAGGTCGAGGCGTCGCACACCGGCCGTGCCCTCCGTCCGGTCCTGGCCGCGGGACGCAGTAATGCGTACGCGGCTCACTGATCGTTCGAGTCGTTCGAATCGTTCGGGTGGTGCGCGTTCGATCGTTCTGCCGCGGTCCTTCTACGAGCGGTCGACGTTGACCGTCGCCCAGGAGATGCTCGGTAAGGTGCTGGTGCATCGAACGTCCGGTGGTGTGGCTGCCGGCATGATCGTGGAGACCGAGGCGTACATCGGTGAAGACGATCCGGCCTGCCACGCGGCTCCCGGGCCGACGCGTCGCAACGAGCCGCTGTACGGCCCACCTGGTATCGCCTACGTCTACCTGAATTACGGCATCCACTACCTGGTCAATGCCGTGACCGAAGCCGAAGGGCATCCAGCAGCAGTGCTGATCCGCGCGCTGGAGCCAGTGGAAGGTGTCGCTCTCATGAGGAAGCGGCGTGCTCCGGACGGGCGGCAGGTCGCCGACGAGGATCTGTGTCGCGGACCCGGAAACCTGACGAAGGCGCTCGGCATCAGCCTCGCGGACAACCGGCTCGACCTGTGTGACAGCCGCCTGGTCGTCGAGGATCGCGGGTTCGCGGTGTCCGGGGTGGAGTGGGGCCCACGAATCGGGATCCGCGTTGGTGTCGAGAGACGCTGGCGGTGCTGGATCGCGGGTAACCGCTCCGTGTCGAGACGTCGGTCCAGCGAACGCGATTGACGATTGACCAGTTTGGACATTGACTCATTGGATTGATGATTGAACTCAGCGAGGCCGAGTCCGCCGATCCAATGAGTCAATCGTCGATTGGGTGATGCTACGATCGGAAGTTCAGCGAATGGGACAGACACTCCTCCAGAAAGTGTGGGACCTCCACACCGTTCGGCGACTGCCCACGGGTCAGACGCAGCTGTTCATCGGCCTGCACCTGGTCCACGAAGTCACCAGCCCGCAGGCGTTCGACGCGCTACGCACGCGCGGGTGGAAGGTGGCGCGGCCGGATCGAACGTTTGCGACGGTTGACCACATCGTGCCGACCCGTGACCGCCAGCGCCCGTTCCTGGACGTGCTCGCTGAAGACATGATGTCCGCGCTCGAGCGAAACTGCCGCGACTTCGGCGTCCGGCTCGCCGGCCTTGGCGACGAGCGCCAGGGCATCGTGCACGTCATCGGGCCGGAGCTTGGCCTGACCCAGCCCGGCATGACCATCGCCTGTGGCGACAGCCACACGTCAACCCACGGAGCGTTCGGCTCGATTGCTTTCGGCATCGGCACCTCGCAGGTTCGCGACGTGCTCGCTTCGCAGTGCCTCGCACTCGAGCCTTTGAACGTGCGGCGTATTCGCGTTACCGGTCAGCTGCCGAAAGGCGTCTACGCCAAGGACGTCGTGCTCACCATCATCCAGCGGCTGGGCGTGAGCGGCGGAAACGGGTTCGCGTATGAGTACGCCGGAGACACCATCGATCGCATGACGATGGACGAGCGGATGACGATCTGCAACATGTCGATTGAGGGCGGCGCCCGCGTCGGCTACGTGAATCCCGACGAGACGACGTTCGAATACATCAAGGGCCGGCCGTTCGCACCGACGGGCGACGCATTCGAGCGCGCGGTTGCGTGGTGGCGGTCGCTGGCATCAGACGCTGACGCCGTGTTCGACGATGAAGTCGAGATTCGCGCGGACGAACTGACGCCGGTGGTGACGTGGGGCGTCAATCCCGGTCAGTCGATCGGCATCGATGGCCGTGTGCCCGATCCTCAGCAGGCGTCCGATTCGCAAGCCGTCACCGACGCGCTCGACTACATGGGGCTGACGCCCGGCCAGGCGATTGAAGGGATGAAGGTCGACGTCGCGTTCATCGGGTCGTGCACGAATGGCCGGCTGTCCGATCTCCGCGAGGCGGCGCGCATCATTCGCGGTCGGCACGTCGCTCCAGGTGTGAAGGCGCTCGTCGTGCCGGGGTCCGACTCGGTGAGTCGCGCTGCCGAGCGCGAGGGACTCGCCGACACGTTCCGCGCGGCAGGGTTCGAATGGCGCGGCGCCGGCTGTTCGATGTGCCTGGGTATGAATCCCGACAAGCTCGAAGGCAACCAGGTCTGCGCCGCCTCGTCGAATCGCAACTTCAAGGGGCGGCAGGGCAGTCCGACCGGCCGGACGCTGCTCATGAGTCCGGCAATGGTGGCCGCGGCAGCCGTTTCGGGCGCGGTCACGGACGTGCGGGAGATGGTCGAATAGCGGCGGGGCGAGGAGCGACGCTCGCTGGTGCGGGGAGTGACACTCGCTGGGTGCGAGACTCGACGCTTGCTGGTGCGAGGGGCGACGCTCGTGGTGCGATACTCGACACTTGCTGGTGCGAGTCCCGAGGCTTGTTGGTGCGAGACTCGACGCTCATTCGCTGGTCACGAAGAACACGACACACTGAGGCACTGAGGCACTGAGACACTGAGTTGCCTTCGGTTTGGATCCTCGTTGCCTCGGTGCCTCGGTGTGTCGTCAATTGTGCCGCAACCGCGAAGCCCACGTCGTCTGCCTTCGTGTCCTTCGTGCGCTTCGTGGTGGCTTGCTGGTGCGGGGCCCGAGGCTAGTTGGTGCGAGGAGCGACGCTGGCTGGTGCGGGGAGCGAGGCTCGCTGGTGCGACGTCCGATGCATGCTGGTGCGAGACTCGACGCTTGCGGGTGCGAGGCCCGAGACGAGTTGGTGCGAGAAGCGACGCTCGCTGGTGCGAGCTCGAGCTAGTTGGTGCGAGGTCCGAGGCTCCCGCCAGTCCTAGGGAGAGAGACAGAACAGCCGATGGGAACGATTACGAACATCACGGGTCGCGCGCTGCCGCTGCGCGGCGACGACATCGACACGGATCGCATCATGCCGGCGCGGTTTCTTCGCGGCGTCAGCTTCGACGGGCTCGAGCAGCACGTGTTCGAAGACGACCGCAAAAAGCCGATGCATCCGTACAACCGGCACCCGTTCGACGTCGCCCAGTTCCAGGGCGCTTCGATCCTGCTGGTCAATGCCAACTTTGGCTGCGGCTCCTCGCGCGAGCACGCGCCGCAGGGGCTGCACCGCTGGGGCATCGACGCGATCATCGGTGAGTCGTTTGCCGAGATCTTCTTCGGCAACTCCGTGATGATCGGCATGCCGTGCATGACCGCATCGCGTGAGGACGTCCAGACGCTGATGGAGAAGGCCGAGAAGAACCCGCAGGCGGAGGTTCGGATCGACGTGGCTGCCGGAACCTGCGAAGTGGACGGATTCCGGTGCGTCGTGGCGTTGCCGCCGAAGGTGCGTGAAGCCTTCATCACCGGTGCGTGGGACACCACCGGTCTGCTGCTCGAGAACTTCGACGAGGTGCAGGCGACCGCGGCGCGGCTACCGTACGTGCGCGGGTTCTGAGTCGGGCGCCGCGGCTTTGCCGCGTGTCTTCGACTCCTCGATCTCGGTCAGGAACGCGGTGGCCGCGTGTGAGCGCTCGCCGCCTTTCCTGAACACCAGGCGCACCTGCCGCCGCAGCCGGATCTCGGGCATCGCCAGCGCCACCAGCTCGCCACGCGCAATCTCGGATTCGGCGCAACGGCGGGGCAGCAGCGCGACACCCATCTGCATCGCGACCGCCCGCTTGATCCCTTCCAGGCTGGGTAGCGATACCAGAATGTTCGCCGGGATGTGATGCTGTTCGAACAGGCGCAGCACGCGGTCGCGGACGTGCGAGGGATCGTTGTGGGCGATCACGGTCTGGCGAGCGCACTCCGACAGCGTGACTTCGCGACTGCCGGCCAGCGAGTGGGACGGGTGCACCAGCATGACGAGTTCGTCCTGGCCGAGGATCACCGACCCGAGTCGTGTCTCTGCCGGTTGAAACGTCAGCACGCCGAAGTCGAGCGATCCCTGAGCCACTTCCGCGCCCACCATCCGGGCGGGCACGCGGCGGACGTCGACGTGTACGAGCGGGTGGGTCGCACGGAAGCGCGCGATCATCGGCAGGACGATGTGGACGGAGGCTTCGTTGGCGCCGATGAGGACGCGGCCGCGGCGCAGGTCGCGGAGGTCCTTGACGGCAGCCTCGGCTTCTTCCGACAGGCGCAGCAGGCGTTCGGCGTAGTCGCGCAGCAGTCGCCCGGCCTCGGTCAAGGTGGCGTCCTTGGTGGCGCGATCGAAGAGCCGCTCGCCGACGCTGTCCTCAAGGCGGCGGACGGCCTGGCTGACCGCGGGCTGGGTCCGGTGGAGCTTCATCGCCGCCCGCGAGAAGCTTCGTTCGGCCGCAACCTTCAAAAACACGCGCAATTCGCTCAATTCCATGTCGGGCAGCGTCTGACTCCAGAATAAGGGATCATAATCGAACTGTAATAATTATCAGTTTGACAGTATGTTGCGGGTCGCGTTTACTGAGGATGCGGCGGAAGCGGGGAGGAGCCTCCAAAATGGCGCAGGAACAGGTCAGGATTTTCGATACCACGTTGCGGGACGGCGAACAGGCCCCCGGCTTCTCGCTGCGACCGGCAGAGAAGCTGCTGCTGGCCCGTCAGCTCGATCTGCTCGGTGTCGACATCATCGAGGCTGGGTTCCCGATTGCGTCGCCCGCAGACGCTGAGGCGGTTCGCCAGATTGCGACCGAGGTGCGGCGGCCGACGATTGCCTGCCTGGCGCGTTGCCATCGGGCCGACCTCGAGAAGGCCGCGTGGTCAATCAAGCCCGCGGAGAAGGGTCGCATCCACACCTTCATCGCCACATCAGATCTGCATCTCCAGGCCAAGCTGCGGATCTCGCGCGAGCAGTGCATCGAAGCGGCCGTGGATGCGGTCCGTTACGCCCGTCACCACACGTTCGACGTCCAGTTCTCCGCTGAAGACGCCACGCGTAGCGACTTCGACTTCCTGTGCCAGGTCATCGAGGCGGTGATCAAGGTGGGCGCGAACACTATCAACCTGCCCGACACGGTCGGCTACAGCACGCCCGACGAGACGTTCGACTTCTTCCGGCGCATCCGCGAACGGGTGCCCAACGCGGACGCCGTCACGTTCAGCGCCCATTGCCACGACGATCTCGGACTCGGGGTCGCCAACACGCTGGCGGCGATCAACGGCGGTGCCCGCCAGGTGGAGTGCACCATCAACGGCATCGGTGAGCGTGCCGGCAACGCCGCGCTGGAAGAGATCGTCATGGCGCTGCACGTCCGCAGCGACCGCATGCCGTTTAGCGTCGGCGTCGACAAGCGGCAGATCTATCCCTCTAGCGAGATGCTGACCCAGCTGACCGGCCAGGCCGTCCAGGTCAACAAAGCGATTGTCGGGCGCAATGCCTTCGCGCACGAGGCCGGCATTCACCAGGACGGCATCCTGAAGGATCGCCGCACCTACGAGATCATGTGCGCCGAGGACGTCGGCGCGCCGTGGAATCCGCTGGTCCTCGGCAAGCACTCAGGGCGCCACGCGGTCAGCAAGCGCTGCGCCGAACTTGGATTCCCGCTGGAAGGCGAACGGCTGATCGAGGTGTATCGCGCGCTGATGTTGATTGCCGACGATCGGAAGATCCTCACGGACAACGACATCCGTGCGGTGATGGCAACGGTCAGAATGGAGCAGGGCGCCTCCACGCACGACGCCATCGATCCCTTCGATACCCCGACCGTCGCTCATGCCGGCCCGGTGCACGAAGCCGGGTATGGACATGGGGTCTGACTGAATTCAGGATTCAGGAGTCAGGAGTCAGGAGTCAGGGTTCAGGGTTCAGGGTTGAGAATGCAGAAGGGGGCCCGCTCGCGCGGGCCCTTGGCTTGTACGCTCGCCTTCTGCCGCCCGCGACCGGAAGGCACATCCGCGGCGGCGCCTGTGCTAGGCGCGGCCTACGTTTCTGCCCGGGACGCTCGGACGCCGTCGTCCAACGTCGCGGCAGTCATGCTGATGGGAGTCTCCACATACAGATTGAGCGTCGGCTTCGGCAGATCGATGCCGCGCGCCTTGAATGTCTTCGTCACGCGAGCCAGGAATTCGCGGCCGACGGTCCATTGCTTGAGCGGCACTGTCTTGATTCGCCCCTTCAACGTGAACTGGCCCGGTTCCAGGCTGTCCATGCCGTACAGCTCGAACGGCGCCAGGATGTGCGGCTTGAACTGCTCGTCCTCGATCAACGTGGCCGCCGCATCGCGGAGGGCCGTCCCGACCTCGTCGGGGTCTGCTTCCAGCGGGAGCTTCACGCTGAACACGAAGTAGGAGAAGTCCTTCGACTTGTTGGCGAGCGTCTTCACCTCCCCGTTCGGAAAGACGTGGACAGTGCCCTCTTCGTCGCGCAGCACGATCGTCCGCAGGTTGACCGCTTCGATTAACCCGCCCTGACCGTTGACGACGGCGACGTCGCCGACGCGAGCCTGATCTTCGAGGATCAGGAAGAAGCCGGAGATGATGTCGCGGACCAGCGTCTGCGCTCCGAATCCGACCGCGAGTCCGACGATGCCGGCGCCGGTCAGGACCGGACGGATGTCGATGTCCAGCTCGCGCAGGATCATCAGTCCGGCGATCGAGATGACCGCTGCGGAGAGCGTCTTCTGCACCACGCCGCTGACGGTCCGGGCGCGTTTGGTCCGCTCGATTACATCCAGGCCGGTGCCGGTGCTCATCTCGCGCTCGAAGCGGCGCGCGGCGGCTGATCCGATCCGCACGGCGAGGTACGCGGCGATGGCGATCACGGCAATCCGCAGCCCCGACTCCATGCTCCATTTGGCGAGCTGCTCAGGGCTGTAGCCGGCCGAAATGTGCCCGACGCCGACATAGCGCAGCGCCGGCAGGATCAGCGCTGCCGCCGTGATCAAAAAGATCACGAGGCGGACGACGCGGCGGGTGCCGTTGACCAGCTGCTCGTCGAGCTGGTGGCCGCCGGCGATGGCTCGCAGCGCGCGCTGTGCGAATCGCGCCGCGAGATCCGCGACGACGTACGCGGCGACCACCGCGAGGCCGGCGGCGGCGGTGACGGAGATGGCGTCCGGAGTCACGTCAGGATCGAGCAGGGCGGTCCGCGGGGCGCCCTACTGGGTGATGGGAACCTTCACGTCGGCTCGCTGGCCACCGCGGATCACGCCGAATGTGGCGGTACTGCCGATGGCCGAATCCTGGATCTCGCGCGACAGCTCGCTGCCGTCGGTGACCGGCTTGCCGTTGAAGCTGACGATGACATCGCCGGGTCGCAGGCCGGCGCGCGCGGCCCCGGAGTTCCGCGCGAATCCGGTGATCACCGGCGCTCCAAGCTGCGACGTCGATACGCCGAGCTGTTCGGCCAGCTGAGTCGTGAGCGGAGTGATTTCAACATAGCCAATCGACCCGCGCCGCACCTCGCCGTATTTCTGCAGCTCACCGAACACCTTGCGAGCGAGGTTGCTCGGCACCGCGAACCCGATGCCCTGGTAGCCGCCGCTCTGGCTGTAAATGGCCGTGTTGATCCCGATCAGCTCACCGCGCGCGTTGATCAGCGCGCCCCCCGAGTTGCCGGGATTGATGGCCGCGTCGGTCTGGATGAAGTCCTCGTACTGCGCCAGGCCGACGTTGTGGCGCCCCGTCGCCGACACGATCCCGAGGGTGACGGTCTGGTTCAACTGGAACGGGTTGCCAATCGCCAGCACCCACTCCGCGACCTTCAATCGCGACGAATCGCCCCACGGCATCGTCGGCAGGTTGCGCGCGTTCACTTTCACCAGCGCCAGGTCGGTGTCGGGATCGACGCCGACCACCTGGCCTGGCATTTCACGCTTGTCGGAGAGCGAGACGGAGATATCGATGTCGCGCAGCGACACCCGGCGCTGGTCGCCCGTGACGACGTGATTATTGGTGAGGATGTAGCCGTCGCCGCTGATGATCACTCCGGAGCCGAGACTCTTGGACGCACGGCCGCGGGCCGCCCTGGATGTCACCCGGATCGCCGAAGAACAACTGGAAGAACGGGTCGTTGGAGTACGGCGAGTTCTGGCGCCGAATGATCTGCGTCGACGAGATGTTGGCGACGGCGGGGACGGTGCGTTCGGCGATACGGGAGAAGTCCGGCAACGTCGTGGCGCCGGTCGTGGCGGCGGCCGGGACGCTGACGGTTGGCGCGGGGGCCGCGGGTGTCTGCGCCGCGGCATCGTCGGCCGATCGCATCTTGCCGGTAATCACCATACCGGCGGTCAGCCCGCAGACCAGCAACACAACCGCGAAAACCAGTTGCTTCATCGCTTCGCGTCAGGTGATCTGGATGCGACGGGCGGTCGCGTCAGGATCCTTCGGGCAGATGACGGTGAGTATTCCGTTGCGCAGGTCGGCCCGGATGCCTTCGGTGTCGATCGGCACCGGCAGCTGGAATGTGCGCGTGAACGAGCCGTGGCCCCGTTCGACGCGATGGAACTGTTCGCAGATGCAGGCATGCGCGGGGCGGACGCCGGAGAGCGTCAGCCGGCTATCGTGAAACTGGATGTCGATGTCGTCACGCGCCACGCCGGGCAGCTCGGCCGTGACGACGTACTCAGTGGCGGTCTCGTGCAAATCCACGGGTGGCTTCCACCCGGCGTGACCGGGCGCAAACCGATCGAGCCGCTGTTGAATGGCCAGCAGGTCGCGAATCGGATCCCAGCGGACAAACGGCACGAAAACGATGCTAGCACACCCATAAACGCGCACCCCCCACCCTTCCCGCGGCCGATTCCCGCCAATCCTAAGCAGGTGCGCCGCGCCCGTGCCGGCTGAATGGGCCTCAGTGATTGGGAGATGGGAGTTCGGAGTGATACGATCCGCAGGTTCTACTCAGCAGCATATGGCGACACTACCAGCTACCCGACTGAAGAAGGGCATGCTGATCAAGATGGAGAACGATCTGTTCCGCATTCTTGAACTGCAGCATGTCACCCCTGGCAATCTCCGCGGCTTCGTGCGCGTCAAGATGCGGAACATCCGCAACGGCTCGCTGAACGACAACCGGTTCCGGTCCGAAGATCAGGTCGAACGCGCGGTGCTCGACGAGCGCGAAATGCAGTACCTCTATCACGACGGCGACGACTTCTACTTCATGGACACCGCGAACTACGAGCAGATCCACATTTCGAGCGAGGCGCTCGGCGATTCGGTGAACTACCTGAAGGGGGAGATGACGATTCAGGTGGAGTTCTATGGGAGCGAGCCCGTCGGTATCGAGCTGCCGCAAACGGTGGACCTGAAGGTCACCGACACGGCGCCGGGAATCAAGGGCGCCACCGCCAGCAACCAGATCAAGCCGGCCACGCTGGAAACCGGCGTCGTCGTCAACGTTCCCCCGTTCATCAATAACGGGGACCTGGTCCGCGTCAACACGGAAACCGGCGAATACCTGTCACGAGCGTAGGACAATATGGATTCGTGATTCTTGATTCGTGATTCGTGATTTAGGAAAACGCGACTTCGCCCATCAAGGATCACGAATCCAGAATCACGTCTCAACAATCAAGATTCACGAATCACGAATCACGAATCACGAATGGACGTCGTCCGGCAGCCGACTCACGGCTGGATTGAAGTGATCGTCGGCAGCATGTTCAGCGGAAAGAGTGAAGAGCTCATCCGCCGGCTGCGGCGTGCCCAGATCGCCAGGCAGCGTGTGCAGATCTTCAAGCCGGCGATCGACGTGCGATACGCCGCCGACCAGATCGTGTCGCACAGCGAAATGCGCATCCCCTCCCGTGCGGTAGGCTCGGCGCGCGAGCTGCTCGCCGCGGTGGCGCCGGAAACCGAAGTCATCGGGATCGACGAAGGGCAGTTCTTCGATCTCGAGCTGCCGATGATCTGCAACACCCTCGCGGATCAGGGTAAACGTGTCATCGTCGCCGGCCTGGACCAGGATTACCTGGGCAAGCCGTTCGAGCCGATGCCACAGCTGCTGGCGATCGCGGAGTTCATCACCAAGACGCACGCGATCTGCATGGTGTGCGGAAACCCCGCGAATCATACGCAGCGTCTCGTCGCCTCCGGCGACCGCGTCCTCGTCGGTGCGCAGGGGATGTACGAAGCGCGCTGCCGCGTCTGTTTCGATCCACTGCTCGCGGGTTCTTCTGAGCGCGAGAATCAGACAAGTCCAAGCGCCGACGTTCCGGCTCCCAAAACCGAAGCAAGCTGATCCCGACGCCGCGACCGAGGCTTGGGAGTTGGCAGTTGGGAGTCTTAGACTGGTTTCATGAGCCCCGGGCTGCTGCAGCAGCTCCTGTTCCTCTTCGGCATCGGCTTCTTTGCCGCCAACGTCAAGGTGGGAACGGATCTGCTTCGCTATCAGTGGCGCAAGCGGTCGGCTCTGCTCATCTGGCAGAACCCGAAACCGCGGTACTACCATTTCAGCGTCGCGCTGGGCGTCGTCCTCGTCTGCCTGTTTGCGTTCAAGCTGTTCGTCCAGCACCGCGAGATGAAGACGCTGCTCGGCGAAGCCATGATGTCGGTGTATTACGTGTTTGCCGTGCCCTTCAGCTCGAAGATTGCCAGAGGCTTCTATCAGGACGGCATCTGGTCGGACACCGGCTTCATGCCGTGGAGCCAGATCTCGGCGGTGTCATGGCGGGAGGAGGGTGGCATCACCCTGCTGATCCTGGTTTCCCACCTGAAGAGCATCGCGCGACACGTACAGGTGCCTGGGCATCTTTACGGACAGGCCCGGCGCGTCCTCCGCGACAAGGTCCAGGCGCACGACCTCCACATCGGCGGCGCCGGCCTGGATCTCGGCAGCCGGGACGAGAAGGACACGATATAGATAGGGTGAACCCCTGAACCTCGGGTATCCGTCCTCTTGCTTATGGCCCCGAGACCGACGTGGAAGGGTTACCTGAAGGTGAGCCTGGTGAACATCCCGGTGAAGGTGTTCCCGGCCACCGAGTCCGCCGCCACCATTTCCTTCAACCAGCTGCACGCCGAGTGTCAGACGCGGATCCAGCAGAAGAAGTGGTGTCCCCACTGCGACCGCGAAGTGCACGAACTCCGAGATCGTCAAGGGTTACGAGTTCGAAAAGGGGCGTTGGGTCGTTGTCGAGGACGAGGACATTCAGAAGGTGCGGGTCGAGTCGACGCGCGTCATCGACCTGGTTCAGTTCACTGACGACACGGCGATCGATCCGATTTACGTCGATCGCGCCTACTACCTGGCGCCCGATGGCGGGATTGCCTCCGACGCGTTCGCCGTGATGCGGGAGGGAATGGTCGGGAAAGGCGGGGATCGGCAAGCTCGCGCTCTACGGCCGCGAATACCTGGTCGCCATCCGTCCGCAGAAAAAGGGCCTCGTGATGTACACGCTGCACCACGATGCCGAGATCCGCAGTATCGACACCATTGAAGAGCTGAACTCCGTTCCGACCAAGGTGAAGCCGGAGGAGATGAAGCTGGCCAGGCAGGTGATCAGCACGTTCGAGAGCGAGCTGAACCTGAAGGACTACAAGGACGAATATCGCGAAGGGCTGCGCAAGATCATCGACGCCAAGATCGCCGGTGAAGAGGTCGTGGCGCCCGAGGTCCAGGAACCGCCGCGCGTGGTGGACCTGATGGAAGCGCTACGCCGCAGTCTCGACGCGGTCAGCGACGAGAAGAAGAAGCCGGCCAAGGCAAAAATCGCGGCTGCCGCCGCAGCGCCGAAGGCGAAGGCCAACGGCGCCGCGCGAAAAAGAAAGACCGCTTAGCTCCGCTTGAGTCTCCTTCTTTCCGCGAGGATCAGTCCGTATTCCGCACTCCGCTTCCACACGCGATTCCCCATGTCGGTCAACTGGACCGCCTTGACGCCGTAATACAGGAACCAGGCGCCGAGCAGGGTGAGCAGGCCGTAGCGCACGATCGTCAGCCAGTTGCCTCCCGCAGGTTCCAGCGCGCCAAGGGCGAGGAAGAGCACGACGCCCGCAGCTCCGAGCAGCGGGCTCATCACGGTGCGAATACCCCATGACGCGACCCGCGAGTGCTTCTCCATGATCGTGCCGATGGTGGCGAGACGATCGACCTGAAGCTTGACGGCCTCGAGATCCGGGCCGAGCAGCACATCACGCAGCGAGACCTGGGCGAGACAGGCGTTGGCCACGCGCTGCTCGCCACGCCACCAGGACGGCGTCACGACGCGGACACGGTAGCCGGGAAAGCGAGTGGCGAGGAACGACTCGAGGCGGGCGCGTGACGCGGGCGAATGCTCCTGCCATGTGGAGACGGTGTCCACGTCGATCCGCCGCTCGTCCGGCACGAAGACGAGCTCGTGCAGATCAGCCGAGCCAGACTCCTGCACGTAGGCGGCGAGGTGAGGGGCAATTCCCTCGTGCAGCATCGCCTCGTGATCGAGACAGGGCAGGATGGGAATCGACGGGCGCGGATCCAGCGTCAGACGATACAGCTTGATCGAGAGCACCTGCCCGAAGCCGCCTAGCGTTTCCAGCAGCTGCGACGGATTCAACTCCCAACTCCCAACAGCCTTCGGCAACCCAACCCCCAATTCGGCCCGGTGCTGCGGGACTTCGTTCTTGGGAGTTGGGAGTTGGGCCCGCGCCAGCCGTTGGGAGTTATCACAGCCCTTATCTGCGCTAATAGCCGAGCCAGGCGAGCAGGCCGATACCGGTGGCGGTAGGGTCGCGCAGCCATTCGGGCGGAGTCAGCCAGATGAAGCCGAGAATGGCGATCACCCACAGATCGTAGGGAAGCGTCGCGCGCTCGTCACGCCAGAAGAACGCGCGCGAGACGGCACGCGTGATCACGTTGGGACCCGTCGGGATCGGCTTGTGGTTGAGCACCAGGTACGTGTAGTGGATGCGATTGTAGACGGTGATGATGGAGAGGATCAGGATCACCCACATCACCGCGGCCATACGGTTGGTGAACGCGCCAATCCAGAACAGCACGATCCGCTCCGGCCGTTCCATGAAGCCGACCTTGCATTTCTCGATCAGCGACTCGGCGCGTGCGCGCGCGTAGCTGATCATGACCGTGAAGATCATCGCCAGCGCCGTGACCATGACGTAGTCGGTGCGGCGCAGATTCGAATAGAGGTGAATCAGCCCGAAGAACAGGATCTGATCGGAGAACCGATCGAGCGTCGAGTCCCAGAAGGCGCCGAACTGTGACTGTTTGCCGCTGATGTACGCGACCTTGCCGTCGATGAAATCGAAAATGGCCGCGCCAATCATGATCACGCCGGCGAGCACGAAATGCTGCTTGCCCAGCGCCACTGCGGCACCTACGTTGATCACGACGCCGATGAAGGTGAGGACGTTGGGATGGATGCCGAGCGCCACGCACGCATTGATGATCGCGCGCAGCGGGAACATGCAGACGGTCCCGATGAACCCGGTAAAGGTCATTCGTTTGTTATAATTAGCGGTTCCGCACGAAGGGAATCCCGTCATAGTAGCCCATGCCCATCCATGACCTCAAGGAGCAGATCGCCCGGTTGCCCGAGCAGCCCGGCGTGTATCTGTGGGGCAGTGCCGCCGGCGAGACCATCTATGTGGGCAAGGCGCGCTCGCTGCGCGATCGCGTGCGCAGCTATCTCGGCGCGTTCGGGCTGAGCCCGCGCCACGATGCGCTGCTCGAGGAGATCTCGCGGCTGGAGGTCATCGTCACCGATTCGGTGATGGAAGCGCTCGCGCTCGAGAACAATCTGATCAAGCAGCGGTCGCCGAAATACAACATCCTGCTGCGCGACGACAAGAATTATCCGTACCTGCAGCTGACGACCAGTGAATCGTTCCCGCGCGTGCTGGTCGCGCGGAGCGTCGAGAAGACCGGCGATTACTATGCCGGCCCATTTCTGCCGGCCAAACTGGCGCGACGGACGATGGCGCTGTCGCATCGCCTGTTCGGGATTCGCTCCTGCAACGAGACGATTACCGGGCTGCGGCCGCGCCCGTGCCTCGAGTACGACATCAAGCGATGCATCGCGCCATGCGTCCGGGAGATCTGTTCGGAGGAGCAGTACGGGGAGGCGGTGACCAATACGAGGCTCCTGCTCGAGGGCCGCACCGACGAACTGGTCGAGACGCTGCGTGTCCGCATGATCGAAGCGGCGGACGCGCAGCGCTACGAGGAAGCGGCGCAGTTGCGCGACGCGTTGCGGACGGTGCAGACGCTGCGCGACCGCCAGCAGAAGGTGGCGACGGCGCAGCTCGGCGATCGCGACGTGTTCGGCACCAAGGTCGGGCCCAGCGGAAGCGCCCTACAGATCTTCGCCATGCGTGGAGGGCGCGTCGTGGAGCGCGTCGAACTGGTCACCGACAGTGCGGCGGCGGGAGCGGCGACGACGACAGCAGCAGGCGCCGAGATGGAGGTGCTGCAGGCTGCGCTGGCACAGTTCTACGACTCGCGGATACCGCCGGCAGAGATCAACCTGCCGACCGAGATCGAAGACTGTGATGCGATGGAGGAGTGGCTGTCGTCGCGAGCCGGCCGCCGCGTGAAGATCCTGGTGCCGCAGCGTGGCGACAAGCGCGCGCTGGTCGAACTGGCGACACGGAATGCCGAGCTCTCCTATCGCACCCGCTTCAACGAAATTACCGCCGCCCATTTCGATGCGCTGGAGACGTTGCGCAGCGTGATCGGCCTGCCGTCGCTGCCACGCCGGATCGAGTGTTTCGACATCTCGACGATCCAGGGCAGCGAGACCGTGGCATCGATGGTGGTGTGTGAAGACGGTCGCATGAAGAAGGCGGACTATCGGAAGTTTCGAGTCAAAGGGTCTTGGGGCTCTGTGTCCAGGAAGCCCGACGACTTTGCGGCGATGCGTGAAGTCGTGCAGCGCCGTTATCGCAAGCTGCTGGAGGACGGCGGTCCGTTCCCAGACCTGATCCTCATCGATGGCGGAAGAGGGCAGCTCTCGGCCGCGTACGAGGCGCTCGAGGCGGTGGGCCTGGGCAACCTCGTGGCTGTCGGAATCGCCAAGCAGGAAGAAGTCCTGTTCACCCGTGAACGACCGGAGCCGATTGTCCTGGCCGAAAACGATCCGGCACTGCTGCTCGTGCAGCGGATTCGCGACGAGGCGCACCGGTTTGCGGTCACGTTCCATCGCAAGGCGCGGTCGATGCGCGATCTCCGGTCGACACTGGACGAAGTTCCCGGGATCGGCCCGCGGCGGCGGCGTGCACTGTTGACCGCGTTCGGCAGCCTGGCGGGCGTGCGCCGCGCCACTCGCGAAGAACTCGGGGCGGTGGTCGGCGACAAGGCTGCGACGGCGGTAATCGAGTATTTCGCTCAGACGAACTGAGCCGCGCTCAGCAATCGACGCTCAAGAGTTCCAGCCCTCGGGCCCTCCCAGCCTCACGCGGCGAGCGCACTGCCAATGCGAAGAACTTCGCAGCGCTCGCGAAAATGTGCCGACCCCGGCGCGGTTCTGCATTCATCGGAGTCCCAAAACCAGTCGCGCATTCGCGGCATGACGCTTGCCCCAGAGTCGAGTCTCAGGGACACATGCACGGGAAGGGGGAGGGGATGACTGGACTTCTGACACGGGCCAGGATCGGCGATCTGCAAATCGAGGTTGCCATACGACTGGCGCTGGAACGGCACGCACAGGTACCGTTCGAGCGAATTGCGGTGTCGGTTGACGAGGGCGTCGCGACACTGTCCGGCACGGTCGACTGGCGGTATCAACTGACCGCGGCGGTCGCGGCGACGAAGGCCGTGGCGGGTGTGCGTGAGGTCAACAACCAGTTGCAGGTGACGTTTGGTTGATGCGCACGGGCCCGGCAAGGTCGCGTAGACGGCCCACGCGTCGAGCAGCGGTTTGAGTCGTCATCGCGACCACGGAGGTGACGGAGGCAACGGGATCACAAACGGAGGAACGGGGAAACGGGGACGAACGGGGCGCTGCCGACTCGGCCCGCTTCGCGGGCCATACCGGGCACACGAGAGGACCAAACACAAGCCGCACGCGAGCCGTGTGCCGTTTGTGTTGGGCCCTCTCGTATGCCCTGGCCGCCGTAGGCGGCAGTCGGCAGCCCGCACGATCCCCAACCAGCTCCATCCGCCCGTTCGTCCCCGTTCCCCCGTTTCCCCGTTTGTGAAAACCGTTACCTCCGCGATCTCCGTCGCCGCGGCGTGAAAGCAGATGGGCGCGCCCCGGTCAGAGATCCACCGACAAAGCGGGCGGCCGGTGGTTTAGCCTGATCGGATGCGCGTTCTTCGTCGGTTCGGTTCCTTCGTCCTCCTTGCGTTCACGCCGCTCGCGCTCGCCCTCGACCTGCTCGTACCCAATCAGCACAACTTGATATTCCTGGTGTCGATTCTCGCCATCATGCCGCTGGCCGGCTATATCGGTGCGGCGACGGAGCAGCTCGCCGGCAGGCTCGGCGGCGGCATCGGCGGCCTGTTGAATGCAACGTTTGGCAACGCAGCCGAACTGATCATCGGCACCATTGCGCTGCAGAAGGGGTTACCCGGGCTGGTGAAGGCCTCGATCACCGGCTCGATCATCGGGAACGTGCTGCTGGTGTTTGGTGCTGCGGCATTGGTAGGCGGGTTACGGTTCAACGTGCAGCGATTCAACCGCACCGCAGCCGGACTCGGGACCACCATGCTGCTCCTCAGCGCGATCGGCCTGGTCGTCCCGGCGGTCTTTCATCGGGTCGCGCGCGCCAGCGGCGCCACTGAGCTGACGCTCGACACGGAGATTGCGGGCGTCCTGTTCCTCACGTATTGCGCCAGCCTGGTCTTCATGCTGAAGACCCATCGGAGTCTGTACGGCGTGGCCGAGCACCACGCTGAGCAGCCACGGACAGGTTCGGTACGTTCAGCCATCCTGATGCTCGTGGCCTCGACTGCGGCCGTCGCTCTGGTCAGCGAAGTGCTCGTCGGCGCCGTATCGGAGGCCGCCACGTCACTGGGCATGACCGAACTGTTCGTCGGCGTCGTCGTCGTCGCCCTGGTGGGCAATGCCGCCGAACACTACTCCGCGGTTGTCCTGGCCGCCCGCAATGAAATGGACGCCGCACTCGGCATCGCGGTGGGTTCCTCCACGCAGATCGCCTTGTTCGTCGCACCGGTGCTGGTATTTCTGAGCTATTTCATCGGCCCCGCGCCGATGAACCTGCTGTTCTCGACGTTCGAGCTCGTGGCGATCGGCTTGTCGGTGATGGCGATCGCATTCATCGCGCATGACGGCGAAACGCACTGGATGGAAGGCGTGCAGCTCCTGGCCGTTTACGCAATCCTGTCGCTGGCGTTCTATTTCCTGCCGGCGACCGTAATCTAGTACGCTGAACGCTTGCAAAACATCGATTTCACGCAGGTCTTCGTCCAGTTCGCGGTCCTGATTCTGTCGTTGTCCGTTCACGAGGCGGCGCACGCGTGGTCGGCCGAACGTCTCGGCGACACCACCGCGCGCATGCTGGGACGCGTGTCGCTCAATCCCGCCGTGCACGTGGATCCAATCGGCACGATCCTGTTTCCGTTGATCGGGATGCTGTCGGGTGCTCCGATCTTCGGGTGGGCGAAGCCGGTGCCGGTGAACATCCTGAATCTTCGCGGCAACTGGAAGCAGAAGTACATGCTGATTGCTGCCGCCGGACCGGCGAGCAACGTGGTTCTGGCGACGGTGGCGGCTTTGATCCTCGGGATCGTGCATGGCTCCGCCGATCCGTTCGTAAGCAACCCGGTGCGTGACTTCCTGGTAGCGATGGTCGAGTTGAACGTGCTGCTCGCTGTCTTCAACATGGTGCCGCTGCCGCCGCTCGACGGCGGCAACGTGCTGGCCGGTGTCCTGCGGGGAGGTGTGGCCGAGATGTACGAGCGCATCCGGCCATACGGATTCCTGATTCTGTACGGGCTGCTGTTTTCAGGGGTTCTGTGGCGGGTCATCGGCCCGCCCTACAACGCCATCCTCTCGGCGTTGAGACCGTTGACGACGGTCTTCGGGTGATTGCGGCGACGCGGGTGTGATTGTGGCAAGGCTACAGCCTCGCGCTACGTGCCCGTGGTCCGTAGGACGGCGATGGGTCCCGTAGGGCGGGGCTTCAGCCCCGCCTCGTAGGCAGCAGGCCTGAGCTTCAGCCCCGCTTAATCCAATCCATAGTCCATGTTCATCGCGGCGCGCGCTTCGCGCAGGGTCGCGTCCGCCACCCGGTTGGCTTCGGCGTTGCCGCGTCGGAGGACGTCGGTCACGACCTGTCGATCATCGGCCAGTTGCAGGCGCCGCTCTCGCAGCGGGGCGAGCTCCGCGTTCAGCGCGTCGGTGACGAATTTCTTCAGCGACCCGCTGCCGCCATCGCCAATCCGCTCGGCAATCGCCTCCGGCGGCTCGCCCGGTGCAGAGCGAGCCAATCAGCAGCAGGTTCGCCACTTCGGGACGGCGTTCCGGGTCGTAGGCGATGTGGCGCTCTGAGTCGGTCTTCGCGCTCTTGATCAGCGCGACCGTCTCGTCGGCGGAGGCCCGCAGCATGATCGCGTTGTTGCGGCTCTTGCTCATCTTCTGGGCGCCGTCAAGGCCCAGAATCTTCGGCGCTTCGGATAGCAGCGCATCGGGCTCCGGGAACACCGGCGTGTCGGCCGGGTAGCGCGCGTTGAACCGCCGCGCGATCTTGCGCGTGAGCTCGAGGTGCGGAAGCTGATCCCTGCCGACCGGAACCACGTTGCCCTTGCAGAACAGGATGTCGGCAGCCTGGTGCACCGGGTAGATGTACATCGCCGCGTTGACGTTGGTGAGCCCGGCGGACTCGATCTCCTCCTTGACCGTCGGATTCCGATCCAGCTCGCCCATGCCGACCAGCGTCAGGAAGGGCACCAGGAGCTGGTTCAGCGCGGGCACGTGGCTGTGAGAGAAGATGTGCGTCCGGCCGGATGTCAGGATCGAGGCCCGCCGCCAGGTAGTCGAGCACCAGTTCGCGCACGTTCTCCGGTATGGCGCTCACCGAGTCCCGATCGGTCAGCACCTGGTAGTCAGCGATGACGATGAACGTGTCGATCTGGAGACGCTGGAGTTCCACACGGTTCTTCAAAGAACCGAAGTAGTGTCCGATGTGCAGCGCGCCGGTGGGGCGATCGCCCGTCAGCACCCGGTAGCGTGTCGGATTGGTGAGGAAATCAGCGCGCAGAGCCGTCGAGCGCCGAACGGCTTCCGCGAAGGTGTCGCCGCCATACTCCTGCAAGGCTTCGCTCATCGCTTACTATCATAGTCACCCGTGACGGAACCAACCGAGTTCGAGTCCTCGCCCGACGCCTACCGAGTCAAGCTCGAACGCTTCGAGGGCCCGCTCGATCTGCTGCTCTACCTCATTCGCAAGAACGAGGTGAACATCTACGACATCCCCATCGCGGCGATCACGGAGCAGTACCTGTCATTCATCACCCTGATGGAGGAACTGAACCTGGACGTCGCCGGCGAGTTCCTGGTGATGGCGGCGACGCTCATTCACATCAAGTCGAAGATGCTCCTGCCCCGGCCCGAGACGGCGCAGGACAGCTTCCTCGAGGAAGAGGATCCCCGTGACGAGCTGGTGCGGCGACTGCTCGAGCACCAGAAGTTCAAGCAGGCAGCGGAGGTGCTGCACGATCGGGAGCAGGCGCGCAGCGCGCAGTTCACCCGTCCGGATTCACGCGTAGCCGATGCCGTCAACGACGAGTACGAGCCGGAACTCGACGTCGATCTGTTCAGCCTGCTGACGGCATTCAAGGGCGTCCTGACCCGCGCCAGCCGGCGGCCGCGGATGGTGCTGCCGCCGGAGCAGATCTCGATCGAGGATCGCATGCACCAGATGCTCGCCCGCCTGTCGGAAACCGAGGCCTGCGGCTTCGAGGACCTGTTTGACGATGGCGACGGCTCGCGCGGGTTCATGATCGTGACCTTCCTGGCGATGCTCGAAATGATTCGATTGAAGCTGATTCGCGTGTTTCAGTCGGGAAGCCTTGGCGCGATCCGGGTCTACAAACGCGCGCGACCGGTGGACGCTCCGCACCCGATCGGCGACCCGGAGTAAGCACATAAGAACATTTGTGATTGGTGATTTGTGATTGGTGATTTGCGATTGGAGTGACGGAGGATCGCAGCATCGCGCCAGGCAATCACAATCACGATTCACGATTCACGATTCACGAATTGAACATGGCAGACGACAACATTCCAATCGAATCAGACGTCGCCGTCGACGCTGCAATCGACCAGGATCTCGCCGGGGAGGCGGCGGTGGCGGACGAACTGTCGCACGAGTCATCCGCCGAGCCGGCGGCAGACGAACCGCCCGCCGAACCGGCCGCCGAGCGGGCCGACGAACCGCACGCGGAGCCGGCGGGAGACGGGGCGGCCTCGGTCATCCCCTCGGCGGAACTGCGGGCCGTGGTCGAAGCGCTGATCTTCGCGTCGCCAGAGCCGATCACGCCGAAGACGTTGTACAAGCTGCTCGCGAACGAATCGAAGGATGCGGTCTCCGCGGCCGTCAACGACCTGCGACTCGAGTACGTCGATCGGCCTGGCCTGCAGATGGTTGAAGTCGCCGGCGGATACCAGATCACGACGCGCCCCGAGCTGCACGACTGGGTCCGCCGGCTGTTCCACGAACGGTCGACGCAGAAGCTCTCGGTGGCGGCGCTCGAATCGCTGGCGGTGATTGCCTACAAGCAACCGGTGACGGCGCTCGAGGTGAACGAGATCCGCGGCGTCAATGCATCGGGCGTGCTCTCGACACTCCTCGAGCGCAATCTCATCAAGATCGTCGGCCGCAAGAACGTCGTCGGCCGGCCGTTCATGTATGGAACGACCAAGGAATTTCTGATCCGGTTCGGTCTCAAGGATCTTGGCGACCTGCCGCGCATCGAAGACATGGCGGATGCGCTCGGCTTCGATCCACCGGCCGGGCTCATCGAGGGCTCGCCGCGCGAAGAGATGCTGCCGCTGGACGAAACAGAAGAAGGCAGTCGGTCGGAGTCCTGAATTCAGAATTCAGAATTCAGAAGTCAGAAGTCAGAATTCGTTCGCCGCTCTCTGCAGGGCGCGGACTTCTTCTGCGCGCAGGTCGCGCCACTCGCCGGGCTTCAACTGGCGGTCGCGAAGCGGACCGATCTGGCGCCGAACGAGCTTCTTCACTGGGTGGCCGACGGCCTCGCACATCCGCCGCACCTGGCGGTTCCGTCCCTCGCGGATCGTAATCAGCAGCACTCCTTGCGGTTCGCGCCGGCCCGCGAGCCGCGTGGCCGCCGCCCGGTTCAGCAACACGACGGTCGCGGGCTGTGTACGGCGGCCGTCCAGCGGAACGCCGTTCCGGAGCCGATCGATCGCGTCGTGATCGGGCATGCCGGCGACCCGCGCCTCATACGTCCGTTCGACACCATGGCGTGGATGGGTCAGGCGAGCCGCGAGCTCGCCGTCGTTGGTCAGCAGCAGCAGGCCTTCGGTGTCGTAATCGAGCCGCCCGACCGGATAGACGTATTCGCGGACGCCAGTGAGCAGGTCGAGCACTGTCCGGCGATGCTGCGGGTCGACCCGGGTGGTGACGTAGCCCGCCGGCTTGTTCAGGAGAATGTAGCGAGCGCGTTGCGGGCCTTTGAGACGGCGGCCGTCCACCCGGATGTCGTCCACCGCCGGATCGGCCTTCGTGCCCATCTCGCGGACGGTCTGCCCGTTCACCGTGACGCGCCCTTCAGCAATCAGCTTCTCGCTGGCGCGCCTCGACGCGATGCCGGCCTGCGACAAGGACCTTCTGTAGGCGGTTCACACTTCTATGTTCTCTCTTCTCGGTTCGTGTTCACGTTCGGTTCGAAGTTCGAACTTCGAAGTTCGGTTCAGGGTTCAATGTGCGAAGCAGGTCGGGTTCAATGTGCGAAGCAGTTCGGGTCATTGCCGCAGCACCGACGCCCAGAAGGCGACGAGCTTCACCGTTTCGCCGACGGGTACGTTCTTGCTGACTTCGGCGTGCGTGATGAGGCCGCTGAGCAGCAGGTGGACGTCGGCTCCTCGACGGCGCAGGTTCTCGGCGAGCAAGGCCGATTCGACCGCTGGAATCACGGTGTCCTCCATGCCATGCAGGAGATAGACGGGAGCGGTCGGGATCGCTGCCGTGCGTTCAGGCGACAGCGCCGGGTCGTCGGCGGCGAGCTGATCCAGATAGGGGCGCAACACGGACCCAAGCTTCTTCGTGTCGCGCTCGTTCACGTAATGCAGATAGGTGCGCGCCGGTTCCGGGAGTGTCTGCTCGAAGGCTCTGGCCTGCGCAAACGTCTTCTCGGCCAGGTCCGGCGTCAGCACGGTCTGTTGCGAGCCGAGCAGGAAGGTGGCGATTCCCTCCCGCAGCGGCGCAATCTGATCGGCCGGAACGACACCGCGATCGGCCAGGCCATGCAGAATCACGCCGACGCCGTAGTCGTGTGGTGGATGAATCGTGACTCCCGGGACGGCCGTTTCTTCGCCGGTCACGAGATAGCGCATGACACGGGGAAGGTCCGCGTGGCCGCCGAACGACATGACGTAGGCCAGCTTGTCCTTGATCGAATCGCGGCTGGCCGCCGCAACCGACAATCCGCCGGCGAAGCTGATCCCGACCACGCCGACCTTGCCGTCCGGGGCGTACTCACGCTGGTCGGCGAGCCACGACACGGCATCCTCGATCGTGTCCGTCGCCGCCGGTGTGATCCGATAGGCCTGGAGGTCCGGCAGCGCAATCGTCATCACGGTGAGACCTGTCGCCGCCAACTCGCCGGACAGCGCGGTCAGGCGGCCTTCTTCAATGCCGGCCGAGTGAATGCCCGGAATGACGATGACCGGGTGACCGATGACCTTGGCCGGAACGTAGAAGCGGGCCGCTACCTCTCCGTGTCGCGTCGGCACGGTGTGCGCCGGGCGCGCATCGACGGCGTAGCTCCGGCCGTTGGCAAACGTCTCGATCGCACCACCGAGGTGAGCGCCGCGCACGATGAGCGACGTCGCCCGCGCGTAGGGCGTGGCGACGTACGCGGAGCCGGCGAGGACGGCCAGGACGGCGGGCACCACGATGAACCGGCGACTGCGCACGAAGTGCGATGTTACCCTTGTGACTGACACATGAAGAAACTCATCATCGCGATCGATGGGCCATCGGGAGCAGGGAAGGGGACGATCGCGCGGACGCTGTCATCGCAACTGGGATACCGCCACGTCGACACCGGGGCGATGTACCGCGCTGTCGGCTGGAAGGCGTGCCGCGACGGCATCGCGCTCGACGACGAGGCCGGGGTCGCCGGTGTGGCGTCGCGCGCCAATCTGATCGTTGAGAACGGTCGGGTGGAAATCGACGGGCACGACGTGACGCGGGCGATTCGGACACCGGAGGTGGACAAGATCGCCGCGGCGGTGGCGCGTTTGCCCCGTGTGCGCGAGGTGCTCGTGGCGCGTCAGCGCGAGCTCGGTCTGAGTGGCGGCGTGGTGATGGAGGGGCGAGACATCGGCACGGTGGTGTTTCCGCACGCCGATGTGAAGGTGTACCTGGACGCGTCAGCGGAGGAGCGCGCCCGGCGGCGGGCCAATGATGTGGCGCACACCGGCAGCCAGGCCGGTCAGGCGGCAGTAGCCGAGGCGATCGCCGCCCGCGACAAGTCCGACACGACCCGCGCTGTCTCACCGCTGACGCTCGCGCCCGACGCGGTTCGCATCGATACGACAGAGCTGTCAGTCGACGCAGTCGTCGAACAGGTGATGGAACTCGTGAAGTTGAAAGTTCAAACTTCAAAGTGAAAAGTAAGTTGAAAGTAGATGCCGTACTTCCTACTTACTTTTCACTTTTGATTTTGAACTTCTAACTTGGTTCCTGCGCCTTGTGGCGGCCGCGTCGATCAGTTCGGCGATCCGCCTGGCGCGCGTCTCCGGCCGTTTCGCGCTGTTCAGCCGATACAGGAACTGCTTGCGGACGAACGGCGACAGCGCCTCGAACCCGGCGCGGGCCGCCTGGTTCCTCGCCAGCGCCTTCTTGAAATCCTCCGGAACGACGAACGACTCGACATGGTCGATGACGTTCCAGCTGCCGTTGGCCTTGGCAACTTCGATGGCGGTCACGCCGGCGGCCGTCATCCACCCTTCGGCAATCAACCGCTCGGCCGAGGCTTTGTTGATCGCCGACCAGTTGCTGCGGGGCTTCCGCGGCGTGTAGAGCTGCTTGAAATACGTGTCGTCGACCGGCCGGCGCAGGCTGTCGATCCAGCCAAAGCAGAGTGCTTCCTCGACACCGTGCTGCCACAGGAGCGACGGCAGCCCCGTGTGCTTCTTCGCATAGACGAGCCACACGCCCCGCGCCGTCTTGTGGTGCTTCTTCAGCCAGGCCCGCCACTCACGACGCGACCTGGGCGTGATGTGCGGATATTCGTCTGTCATAGAAATCGTGAATCATGAATCGTGAATCGCGAATGGAGGCGCGGAGAAGGGCTACGCTTCCTTTTCCCAGTCACGATTCACCATTCACGATTCGCGATTCACGATTGCATGCTCAGTCCCGATCGTCCCAGTCCTCGGAACTGGCCGGATCGAGTTCCCAGCGATGCGCGTCGCGCCGGGTGATCTTCTCCTCGCCCTTCAACTCCTCGTTGTCCTGGTACTCGACGCCGACGGCTTTACCGATGTCGTCGACGATGTCCTGGTCCGGCGTGGGATTGTCACCCCCGGGCGCTTCGTCACCGACGCTGTACGCGGACTCCCAGTCCGCGTCCACATCGCCAGCGGTCATCGCCGGGCTGGTTTCGGTGTGCTCGGCAAACCGCTGCTGCATCCCGCGTCGGCCGCTGCGAACGGCCGAGGCGCTGCGGTCGAGGTCAAGCGTGGATGGCGGCATCGGCACCATCTCGTCTTCTTCATCAGCGATGCTGCGGCGTTCGCGGTCGAGCGCCGGGGCTTTGCGCGGCGGTGCCGTTTTCGCCACCCGCCGCGTCCGCGCGGGAGGGGCGCTGCGTGGTGTGGCGACAGGTGCTTTGCGGGTCGATCGTTTCGGGGTGGTGCCCTTCCTGGCCGTCGCGGCCGACTTGGATGCGGTTCTGGGCTTCGCCCGTCTGGTCGCGGCCGGCTTGGTCCGCCTGGTGACCACCCGCCCGGCTTTCCGTGCGGGTGCCTTCGTCTTGCCGGCGGGAGCGGCCCGTCGGCGGACACCTTTGGCAGCGCGTGGCGTGCTGCGCCGGGCGGATGCGGCCGACGTCGATGCGGTCTTCTTCCCGCTCGCGCGGCTTCCGGCACGGGAACTCGTCCGCGCCGCCTTCTTGGTGCCTCCTGCTGCCTTGCGCTTGGCCATCGCCTGCTCCTTTTCGGGGCCCCACCGTGGTCGCCGCTTACCTTGACAGTTCCCGGTAAGTGACGTAAAGTCTAATGCTTATCGGCGAACGACGATCGTCGGCAGAGGGTCCCTCGCGAGGTTCGGCCGGTGCCGCTCTGCGGGAGCGACGCCGGCCAGAGCCTGCGGCAGCACGTGCCAGGCAACACCTGCTAGGCAATACCTGCGAGGCAACAGGGCGCTCTGCGTTCCAACCATCGATTACTGTCGCCGTTATAGCCGCGGGTGGCCGGTCCCCGCAACCCTTCGATTGCGCCTCAGGAGTGTCTGAGCCGCGCCGAAGGGCACATCCTGGTTGCCGCAGCGTATCTGCGCGGCCGAGGCGACCGGCACACCCTGAGAGCAATCGCAGGGTACGGCCCGAGGGCCGCGTCCCAGAGAACCTGGGGGTTTGTGCCTGACGGGGTCCTTCGGATCTCGTCGCAGGACGCCAACCCGGGGGCGGGACAACAGGAGGACGCGCACGTAATGGCGAATGCAGAGAACGGGGTTGCGGAGCGAGCAAGTGCAGTGGCGCCCGAGATGACGGGCACGCAGCCCGTGGCACCAGGACGGACCCGATCGGGCAAACCGTCGGGACCGGCCTTCAAGCCGATGCACCACGAAGACATGGACCCGAAGGACTTCGAGGCCATGCTCGGAATCTACGACGAGAGCTTCCGCAATATGGCGGAAGGCGAAGTCGTCAAAGGCACGGTGCTGAAACTCACCGACACGGCGGTTGTCGTCGACGTCGGCTACAAGTCCGAAGGCCTCATCCAGATCAACGAATTCCTCGACGAGAACGGTCAGGTGACCGTGCAGCCGGGCGACACGGTCGACGTGCTGCTCGAGCGCACCGAAGACCGTGAAGGCCACATCGTCCTCTCGCGCGAAAAAGCCGAGAAGATGAAGATCTGGGACGAAGTCGAGAAGGCCTACGCCGAAAAGAAGGTCGTCATCGGCCGCGTCATCGAGCGCATCAAGGGCGGTTTGGCGGTCGACATCGGCGTGCGCGCGTTCCTGCCCGGCTCGCAGATCGACGTGCGGCCGGTCCGCAACCTCGACGCACTGAAGGGGCAGGAGCTCCGGATGCGCGTCATCAAGGTCAACAAGAAGCGCGGCAACATCGTCCTCTCGCGCAAGGCGCTGCTCGAGGAAGAGAACGCCGAGAAGAAGAAGACGACGCTCGAGACGCTCGCCGAGGGCAAGGTCCTGCGCGGCACCGTCAAGAACATCACCGACTACGGCGCGTTCATCGATCTCGGCGGCATCGACGGCCTGCTCCACATCACGGACATGTCGTGGGGTCGCGTCGGCCACCCGTCGGAGCTGTTCAAGGTCAACGACGAGGTGGACGTCATCGTCCTCAAGTACGACCCGGCGACCGAGCGCGTGTCTCTCGGCCACAAGCAGCTCGTGCAGGATCCGTGGGCGACCGTCCAGGATCGCTACCCCGTGGGCGCGCGCATGAGCGGCAAGGTCGTCAGCCTGACCGACTACGGCGCGTTCGTCGAACTCGAGTCGGGCGTCGAAGGGCTGATCCACGTCAGCGAAATGTCGTGGAGCAAGCGCGTCAAGCACCCGTCCAAGATCCTGAACGTCGGCGACACCGTCGACGCGATGGTGCTCGGTGTCGATCCGGCGGCTCGCCGCATCTCGCTCGGTCTCAAGCAGGTGGAGAGCAACCCGTGGCACGAGCTGACCGAGAAGTACCCGGTTGGCACGAAGATCAAGGGCAAGGTCCGCAACCTGACCGAGTTCGGTGCCTTCGTTGAAGTCGAGGAGGACATCGACGGCCTGATCCACATCTCCGATATGTCGTGGAGCAAGCGGATCAAGCACCCGTCGGAAGTGCTCAAGAAGGGCGATGTAGTCGAGGCGATGGTGCTCAGCATCGACGCCGAGAACCAGCGGCTCTCACTCGGCTTGAAGCAGCTCGCCACCGACATCTGGGACGATTTCTTCTCCCGTCACAGCGTGGGCCAGGTGGTCGAAGGCAAGGTCACACGGATGACCAACTTCGGCGCGTTCGTCGAGCTCGACGAAGGCATCGAGGGCTTGATTCACGTGTCGGAGTTCGACGACTCGCATGGTGGCGAGAAGATCAGCCTGGAAGTCGGCCAGACCTACCAGATGAAGATCATCAAGCTGAGCCCGGCGGAGCGGAAGATCGGTCTGAGCATCCGCGCGCTCAAGAGCGACGAGTTCCGGACCGATTGGGAAGACTACCAGGAGAGCTCGGGCACCGGCGGAGCCACGTTGGGAGACCACTTCCGCAACAGATAGGACTCAGGAATCGGGTATCAGGTATCAGGGCCGGGCCAGGAACCAGTCCTGATACCTGCTGAACCCTGATCCCTGATACCTGCTACCTGCTAGCTGCGAGGATCTGCATGACCGGTGGAAGCATGACGAAGGCGGAGTTGGTGGAGGAGGTGTCGCGCGTGTCGGACCTCACCAAGAAGCACTCCGAGGTCATCGTCGACACGGTGTTCAAGAGCATCATCGATGCGTTGCACCGCGGGGAAAAGATTGAACTCCGCGGATTTGGCAGCTTCCGCCTGCGCAAGCGAGAACCGCGCAAGGGACGCAATCCGAAGACCGGCGACAAAGTCGACGTGCCGCCGAAGAAGGTGCCGTACTTCAAGCCGGGCAAGGAACTGAAGGATCTGATCAACCGCGAGGCCGAGGAAGCCGAAGCGGCTGCCGCCGCTGCGGTCGCGCCGATCGTGCCGCCGTCAGCGGCAGCCATTTAGAAGTCAAAAGTTGAAAGTCAAAAGTTGAAAGTAAGTTCGAAGTTACTTTGGACTTCGAACTTTTAACTTTTAACTTTCAACTTTCAGCTTCTGAGTTCTGACTTTCCACTTTCATGGATCGCTTATGGTCCCCCTGGCGCCTCGCCTACATCGACGGGCCCCAAGGACAAGAGCACCTGCGTCTTCTGCCGGCACGCACAGGAGGCGCGCGCCAATCCCGATGATCCTGATTCGCTGGTCCTCACAACCGGCGCACACGCGTACGTCGTCCTCAATCGGTATCCGTACAACAACGGTCACGTGATGGTGGTGCCCTACCAGCACACGTCGACGTTGACCACGCTGTCGACCGAGGAACTCGACGAGATGATGCGCCTTCACTGCGCGCTGTGAACAGGCGCTGCGTGAAGCCTATCCGCTCGAGGGGCTCAACGTCGGGATCAATCTCGGGAAGGCGGCGGGCGCCGGCATCGAGGAGCACCTCCACATCCACCTGGTCCCGCGCTGGCACGGCGACACCAACTTCATGACGGTGGTCGGGGAGACCCGCGTGCTGCCGGAAGACCTGCCGTCGACCGCCGCGCGCCTGCGCGGCGTCTTCGACCGACTGCTGCAGTCGTAGCCACGCTCCCGCCGTCGCAGGTCTTCCTCAGCACTCCGCTCGTCGACCAGCGCTGCGGCGGCCTCGTGAATTGCGGCGTGGGAATTTCCTTGGGGTGTCGGCGAAATCACGCATTCGCGCCCTCGCTCGCCTCACAACCCTGCTGATCCCCTTCATCCGCGCGTTGGCGGCATGGCACGAACGGAGCTTACGTGACCTTCAAACCATCCGCGTGATACCGCGCTTCTGACGCTCTAGAGGCGGCTGCATCGCGCAGGCAGGAGCGACGGTCATGCAGCGACGTCACGTTCGTCCATGTATGCCGCGGTCGGCCTCTCATGGGGCCTGGCTTGCCGCGATACTGCTCTCCCTGGCCAGTCTGCTCGCCGGTACGCCGAGTGAGGCAGCGCATTTCCGCTGTGCGTCTGCCGACGTGCCATGCCTGAAAACGGCGATCAGCCAGGCAAACGCCAATGGCCAGGACAACACCATCCTGCTGGCCGAAGGCGTCTTCGCGCTGGATGGTGTCGACAACTACACCGATGGTGCGAACGGGCTGCCATCGGTGACGGGCGTGCTGACAATCAGGGGCGCCGGCGCCGATCTGACGACGATCACGCGTCTGACCCCCGTCGTCTCGCCAGGCCAACCGCCGCCGCCGCGATTTCGGCTGCTTCACGTCGCAGCGGGCGGCGCGCTCACCGTCGAAGGTCTGACGCTGACGAAGGGCGCGAAGCCCTCTCAACCGGACGGCGGGACGGGAGCGGGAATTCTGGCGCTCGGGTCGGTGACGATTCGTGACAGCGTCGTTTCGAACAATGGGTTCGATGCGAGCAATGGCGACATCGGCACCGTCACCTTCGGGGGCGGCGTTGCCGGCGGGACGGTGGTGATCACGCATAGCACCATCACCGGCAATTACGCGCACGCGGGTGGCGGTGGCATTTACATCGTCACGGGCGGAACCCTCACGATCACGGACAGCGTGATTTCGAAGAACAGCTGCTACTACGGCGGGGGAGGCATACGGTTCGACTCGTCCGGCGCGCTCACCATCAGCGACACGCTCGTGCTGGACAATACGACACCGCTGGCTCAATCACCGAGTGCCGGTGGTCTTGTGATCGGCGTAGGAGCGGGGAACACCACGACCATTACCCGCACCACGATTGCGGGTAATTCGGGAGTCGAGGCCGGAGGGATCTATTACTTCTCTCCCGAAGGGCACCTCACGATTTCCCGCAGCGCCATCGTCGCCAACCAGGGAGCGTACCGGGGTGGCGGGATCGCGTTCACGTTTGGCACCTTGACCGTCACGGAGAGCACCATTGCCAACAACTCGACAGGATTGATTGGCTTTGGCGCGGCGGGCATAGCTGGTCTGTCGCCGGGCACCGGTACGGTCACGAACAGCTCCATCGTCGGCAACAACTTTTCCCGGATAAGTTCGTCCGCGGTTGGCGGTGTTGCTGGCGCGCTTCGTCTCCAGAACTCGATTGTGGCCGGAAATACGGTGGCCGGCGTCACCGGAAGCCGGTCGTCGGATTGCGGGGAGTCGATCGAGTCGCTCGGGAACAACTTGTTCGGCGATCCGACCGGCTGCGGAGCAGTGGTCAGTGATCGTCTCGGCGAGCCCGGCCTCGGCGCCCTGCTCGATCCAGGACGCGCCGGCGGCGCGCATTTTCCTCTGTTGCCCGGCAGTCAGGCGATCGACGCCGGTGACAACGCTGTCTGCGGAGCCACCGATCAGCAGGGGCTGGCCAGGCCGATCGATGGCAACGGCGATGGCGTGCGCACCTGCGACATCGGTGCCGTGGAGTTCTATCCTGTCGTCAACGACCTCGTGGTGCTCGACTCGCTGCGCTCGACCTACGTCCCCCCTTCTGCCCGTGAGCGGTCGAATCCGTTGACGGCCGGCGGGACGTTCGAGATTGCCGCCGTGTTCACCACTGCGGGAGCGCAGCACATCTGCCATGTGGGCTTCCAGGTGACGACATTGCGCGGCGAGGGCGGCGGCTCGCCGACCCTGCTGACTCGACGCGGCGCGCTGATTGGTGGCGAAGGGGTGATCGTTCCGGCGCGGATCGCGGACGGGAAAGCGAACCTGCGAGCCGATCGCCACGACCAGTACCGATTCACCATCGGTCTCACCCAGAAGGAACCGGTCACGTTCCTGGTGAACGTCGTCGGGGAGGCGGGCGACGGATGCCGGCAGTAGCTCCGCCGCGCCAGGGACGCGGGTCTTAGCCCGTCGTTATACGCGGCAGTAGAATCGGATCGGCAGAGAACCGTGACCGATCTCCGGGACGTCGTCCTCGATAAAGAGCCGGGCCCCAGGCCGCCAGTGCCGTCGGCGCCGCGCGGTACGGCGTGGGCGTTCGCGGCGCTCGTTCTCGTCGCGGGTGCTGCGGCTCTCTACTGGTACGGCAGTAGGCAGAACTCATCCGCGGATGAACCAAAGCAGCCGGCAAGGGGAGACGTGCAGATCTCCGCTCCCCCGCGTACACCGCTCGGGGTCCAGACGACGCCGGTGGATCTGCCGCCGCTCGATCAGAGTGACGCGTTCGTGCGCGAGCTGGTGCGCGGTCTGTCGTCGCAGGCGTCGGTGACCGCGTGGCTGGCGACGACCGGCCTGATCCGCAACTTCGTGGTGGTGGTCGACAACATCGCCATGGGAGTGACGCCGGCGCGCCACCTGCGCGCGCTTGCGCCGCGCGGCCCGTTTCGCGTCATCGAAAGTAGCAGCCACATCATCATCGATCCGGCCGCATATGGTCGCTATGACGCACTCGCCGCGGCGGCCAGCGGCATCGATCCCGATGGCGCCGCCCGCGTGTACTCGACGCTGAAACCGCGCATCGAAGAGGCCTACCGCGATCTCGGCGGCGATGTCTCCTTCGACGCGAGGCTCGAAGGGGCGATCGTGTCGCTGCTGCGCGTGCCGATCGTCGACAGCCCCGCCCTGGCCCCGCGCGGAGCGAACTATCTTTTCGCCGACCCGCGCCTGGAGACGTTAAGCGGCGCGCAGAAACAGCTTCTCAGGATGGGTCCCGAACACGTCCGCGTCGTGCAATTGACCTTGCGACGAATCGCCGTGGCACTCGGGATTCCGCCGGAGCGTCTGCCGGCTGCCCGGTGATCATCGAGGTCATCGACGTCGTGGTGTTCCGACATCGTGGAAGCCTGCCGCCCGCAGGCCATGGTCAGCCGCGAACCATCCCTTCCACGAGTTGATACGCCATCTGCCGCTGCTGCTCGCGCATCCGCTCAGGTGTCATCTGCGGCTGCGTTGGTGAAGACGCACGGTCCTTCTCAACCTGCGCTGCCGCCCGCGCCATCGCCTCGGCCAGCACCTGAGCGCCGACCTGGGTGCCGTCGGCTCTTGTGAGATAGCGGGCGATGGAGTCGGGTCCGCCGATGGCCATGGCTTCGCGTACGTCCATGCCGAATTCGCCGAGCAGTTCGCCCTCAGTGCCAAGCGGGATACCGAAGACCCAGGGTTCATCCCTCGTCAGATCGAGGAATCGCTGCACGAATGGTCTGGCCGAGGGCGGGATGTTGTTCACGTCGATCTTCGCGATCATGTCGACCATCGCCCGTGGCACGAAGTCGAGGACGATGCCGCTGCCGGGAGGATGCTGGCCGACGAACTCCAGGGTACGGCGGACGCCCTCCTCCGGCACGTACATGGTGACCCCTTCCATGATGAAGAACGTGCGCTGCGACCGGTCGTAGCCGTTCCGCTTCAGAACTTCGGCAAGGTCCTCGTGCTGAAAGTCGATCGGTACGTAGGTCAGGTTGGGCGGCACCGCGCCAAGTGCCGCGAGCACTCGCTCGCGCTTCAGGGCCTGAGTCGCGGCACGGTCGACTTCGAACACCCGGAGGTCCTTCAACAGTTCGCGACAGCGATAGGCGTGGGTGTCGAACCCGGCGCCGAGCACCACCAACTGGCGAGCGCCTGCGGCCACTGCCCGTTCGAGTGCCGCATCGATGAAGCGCGTACGGATCATCATCATCCGCACGGTGTTCACCACCTCGGGGTTCGACATCGCTTCGTCGTATGGCTTGCCCAGCGCTCGTACTGTCGGGTGATCGACCTCGAAGAGGCTCGCATCGCCGAGCAGACGCTCGGCGAGATCGTCCGGGTTGCGGACCATCGGGTCGGGCTCGCGCGCGCCGATGGCGCGTCCAGCCGCTACGTAGATGCATGTTCTGGAAACGCCCGGGATTGTCATGTCATGCGCACCTTGCGGCGGTCGCGGTCAGCGGCGTTGGTGATTTGTCGATGCGGTCAACAACAGATCATGGCTTCCGCTCGCTCGGCGCGAGATAGCTCTTGCGCGCACGCGGCTTGAGCCCCTTGGTGGCGACTTGCACCTCGATCTTGTGGACCTTGCCGTCTCGTTTCGGTGGGGCGAAGCCGATGAGATACTGGCTGTGGAGTTCATCAGCCACGTCAGCGAATGCCGCGGCGAGGTCCTCCCCAAACCGGATCTCGATGTAACCGCCGCCCGTTTCTTCGGCCACACGCGCAAGGCCCGGATCGGGGAAGTCCGCCATCAACGCCGCCTGCAGACCGCCCGGACCGATCCCCGGCACCTGCGGTCGCGCCCCGCGGCTGCGCATGCCGACGCCATAGAGCATCACTCCCTGCCGTCGCGCGCGGTCGATCACTTGACTCTGACTGGCGACGGGTTGACGAAAACTGGCGGGACCCACCGGGCCGCTGTCCTTGCCATCGCTGAGGACGAGGATGACTGGGCGCTCGTCCGCGCCGCCTTCCGACGCGCTTTCCTGGAACGCGTCGAGCGCCTGGTCGATGGCCCGCCACAGCGGTGTGGGCGCGTCCGGGTCGATAGCACGAGGGAGGGCTCGTTCGATCTCGCGCGCATCGCGGGTGAACGTCGGGCTGATCTCCACGTCGTTTCCGAAGGTGCCCAGCCGCACGCCGTCGTCATCGCGCAGGTGCCGGAGAAGTTCCGAGGTGCCCTCGCGCAAGATCGGCAGGTTGCCCTGCATGCTTCCTGACACGTCGAGCAGGACGATCAGGCGGATTGGCTGCGGACGGTTGTCGAAAGTCGTGATCGGCTGCGGCGATCCTTCGTCGCGAATGGCGAAGTCCTTCTGTTCGAGCGTCGTGACGATACGACCATCCTTATCGGTGACAGTAGTGAACACCCGAACGTTGTCGGCGGTGCCGCGAAACGTCGGCTGCTGTGCGGCGATGACCGCTGCGGCGACGCCGAGAAGAGACAGCAGGAGAGCGAATAGGAAACGCCGATTCATGGGCAGGAACTCCGTCGGCAGGCCGGCCTTCCAGTCATATCACACCGAGAGCCCCGGAAACCGTCGCAATCCGGGCCTCAGGCCTGCCAGCGCAGAGACACAGAAGCACCGTGTTCTCACGGCGGGCCTACAATGCTCCCCATGCGATGTCAGCGCGCGGCCGTGCTCGCGTTCGTCGCGCTGTTCATGCGCGTGGCGCCGGTCGCCGCGCAGGACACCACGCACCCGCTCGCCGTCGTGGCGGAATTCGACGGCATCATCCATCCGATTTCGGCGGAGTATGTCACAGGCGTGATCGACCAGGCCGACACGTCAGCGGCCACCGTCATCATCATCGTGCTGCGCACCCCAGGCGGATTGCTCGATTCGACGAATGCGATCGTCTCCAGACTGATCACGTCGCGCGCGCCGGTGGTGGTGTTTGTCGGTCCAGCCGGGGCCCGCGCTGCATCAGCGGGGTTCCTCATCACGCTGGCCGCCGATATCGCGGTAATGGCAGCGGGGACGCACATCGGCGCCGCCCATCCAGTCGCGGGGAACGGCGCGCCGATGGACCAGACAATGGCCGCCAAAGTCGCATCGGACAGCGCCGCGTATGCGCGGGCGCTGGCTGAGGCGCGCGGCCGCAACACCATGCTCGCGGCCGCGGCGGTCACCGAGAGCCGGGCCTTCACCGATCGCGAGGCGCTCGAGGCGATGCCGCCGCTGATTGATTTCATCGCGTCGGACATCAACGATGTCCTCCGCCAGCTCGATGGCCGGAGCGTGCGCCGATTCGACGGCCGCACGCAAGTGCTGAAGACCCGGGGCGCGGTCGTCCGCCGCATCGACATGACGCGCCGGCAGCAGTTCCTCAGCGCGATCGCGCACCCGGAGATCGCCTATTGGCTGCTCACGCTCGGGATGCTCGGCCTGACGGTGGAGCTCTGGAATCCGGGTGCCGTGTTGCCGGGCGTGGCGGGCGGCGTGTGCCTGTTGCTGGCGATCTTCGCGCTGCAGATCCTGCCGGTGAGCACGACGGGACTGCTGCTCGTCCTGTTCGGCCTCGCGCTGCTGGTGCTCGAACTGAAGATGCCGAGTTTCGGCGTGCTCGGCGTCGGCGGCACGATCAGTCTCGTCCTCGGTTCGGTCATGATGGCGCGTGCGGTTCCGGACCTGCAGGTCAGCCTCGGAGCGATCGTACCGCCGGCACTCGCGCTTGCGGCGATCATGCTCGTATTGGGACGGTTGGCCCTGCAGGCACGGCGTCGACCAGCGGTCACCGGTGCGGAAGGAATGATCGGAGCCGAGGGGCGCGCACGCACACCGGTGACGGCAGACACGCCCGGGCAGATCGACGTGCACGGAGAGATCTGGCGGGCGGTGAGCCGCGCCCCGGTCGCTCCAGGCCGGCCGGTGCGTGTTATCGAAATGAACGGGCTGACGCTGGTGGTGGAGCCGGCCGACCGGGCGAACTGATTCGTAACGCGAGGAGCGTGTTCATGCAAGGCTTGGCGATATCTCCGGTTCTGATCGCGGCGGTGGTGGTCGTGCTGTACCTCGTGAGCTCGATCCAGATCCTCCGCGAGTACGAGCGCGGCGTGATCTTCCGCCTCGGCAAGCTCCTGCCGGAGCCGAAAGGGCCCGGCGTCATCTTCGTCTTCCGCCCCATCGACCACATCGTCCGCGTCAGTCTTCGGACCGTGGTGCACGACGTGCCGCCGCAGGACATCATCAGCCGCGACAACGTGTCGGTGAAGGTCAACGCGGTGGTCTACTATCGCGTTGTCGATCCACGCCGTGCCGTGGTGGAAGTCGAAAACTACCAATATGCGACGTCACAGCTCGCGCAGACGACCCTGCGCAGTGTGCTGGGGCAAGCGGAGCTGGACGATCTGCTGTCCGAACGCGATCGCCTCAATCAGCAGTTGCAGCAGATTCTCGACAACCAGACCGACCCGTGGGGGATCAAGGTGTCGGCGGTGGAGGTGAAGCACGTCGATTTGCCGCAGGACATGCAGCGGGCGATGGCACGGCAAGCGGAGGCGGAGCGTGAAAAGAGGGCCAAGATCATCCACGCCGAAGGCGAGCTGATTGCGTCGGAGAAGCTGGCGCAGGCAGCGGAGATCCTCGATCGGCAGCCCTCGGCGATTACGCTGCGCTACCTGCAGACGCTGACCGACATCGCCGCGGAACAGAACTCGACGATCGTGTTTCCGCTGCCGATCGAACTGATGCGGATGCTCGGCGTCGGCACCGCGCGGCCGTAATCAGGGGCCGCAATCCGTAACGGCGAGGCACGACACAGCTCAACCCGCGCATCACACGGCTCTCATTCCAGTCCGCCGCGGACCGATGTGATGCGATGCGTGTTGAAGCCGAGCCAGTGCATCCGCCCGGCAAACCGCGCATGTTCGACTTTCAGGCAGCGGTCCATGATGACGGTGAGGCCACCGGCTTCAGCGATCCGAGCACCTTCCGCGTTGATGACGCCGAATTGACACCAGAGCGCGCCGGCCCGGATCGCAACCGCGTCCCTGGCGATCGCCGGCAATGCGTCGGGCGCGCGGAAGACGTTGACGATATCGATCGGCACGGGCACGTCGGCAAGGCTCGCGAAACTCTTCTCCCCGAGGATTTCCGTCTCGCGAGGGTTGACCGGGATGACGCGATAGCCATGACGCTTGAGGTAATAGCCGACGAAGTGACTGGCCCGCAGCTCGTTCGGCGACAGTCCGACCATCGCGATATTCCGGGCGCCGAACATCACGCGCTGAATCGTCAGGGCGTCCTGGTAGCGGGCGAGATCGAACTGCGGCGAATCGATCTGGCCGGTCATACGCCGGTCACCCCGCTCGTCGCGCCCGCGGCGACTCGAGCGAATCCTTGTTCGAGATCCCAGATCAGGTCATCGATCGATTCTGTGCCGACCGACAGACGAATCGTCCCGGGCCCCACCCCTGCTCTGTGCAACTCGTCGTCGCTCAACTGGCGGTGCGTGGTGCTGGCGGGATGAATGATCAGGCTTTTTGAATCCCCGACGTTGGCCAGGTGCGACCACAGCGTCACACCGCGGATGAAGTCCTGACCCGCTTCCCGGCCGCCGCGGCACTCGAATGAAAACACCGCGCCCGGGCCAGCTGGGCAGGTATTTGTCGACCAGCGGACGGTATCGGCTCGTCGGCAGCCCGGGGTACGTGACGTGTGACACGAGCGGGTGTGACGCAAGGTAGCGTGCCACCGCCTTGCTGTTCTCGACATGGCGCGCCATGCGCAACGATAGCGTCTCGAGCCCCTGCAGGAACAGGAAGGCGTTGAACGGGCTCATCGCCGCTCCGAGATCGCGGAGCGTTTCGGCCCGCAGCTTCATCAGGTAGCCGTAGGTGCCGAAGGTCTCATGAAATTGCAGTCCATGGTAGGCGGGCGAAGGCTCGGCGACGATCGGGAATCTCCCGTTCGACCAGTTGAAGGTGCCCGACTCGACGACCACGCCGCCGATGCTCGTGCCGTGGCCGCCGATGAACTTGGTCGCCGAGTGCACGACGATGTCAGCACCCCATTCGATCGGGCGGCACAGGTAGGGCGTCGCAAACGTGTTGTCGACGATCAGCGGCACGTGATGCGTGTGCGCGATGGACGCGACTGTTTCGATGTCCAGGACGTTGCCGGCAGGGTTGCCGATTGTCTCGGCGTAGAACGCCTTGGTGTTCTCCCGGATGGCGTTCTTCCACGCATCCGGGTCATCCGGATCGACCCAGGTCAGGCCGACGTTCATCTTCCGGAACAAGTGCTTGAATTGGTTGACCGTGCCACCATAGAGCGCCGTCGATGAGACGACGTGATCTCCCGGCTGGAGCATGGTGAAAAGCGCTCCAGCCTGCGCTGCGATCCCGCTCGCGAAGGCGACGCGCGCCGCAGCCGCCTTCCAGGCTGGCTATACGCTCCTCGAACACCGCGACAGTCGGGTTCATGATCCGGGAGTAGGTGTTCCCGTACTCCTGCAGGTTGAAATACGCGGCCGCCGATTCAGGATCCTCGAACACGTAGCTGGTGGTCTGGTAGATCGGCACGGCGCGCGCGCCGGTGTTCGGATCCGGGCGCTGTCCGGCATGCACCTGGCGCGTCTCGAAGCCGAATGCACGCGACGCTTCGGTGCGGCGGGATGGTTCCATGGCTCTGTTCTCTCCCGAGATGGTTGCGCGGCGCTAGGTTGGCTGGCGCGCGAGAAACTGCTGGATCATCGGCGTCTGTCGCGCCTCCTCCAGCAGGAAGCAGTCGTGGCCGTAGGGAGCGTCGATGACGTGGTATTCGACCTCCTTGCCGAGGGCGCCGAGCGCGTCGGCCAGGGTTTGCGAGCCGGCAGGCGGATACAGCCAGTCCGAGCTGAAGGCGATGAGCAGGGTTCGGGCCGACACGCCGCGTAGTGCCTCTCGCAGCGAACCGCGCCCGTACTGCCGGGCGAGATCGAAGTAGGTGAGGGCGCGCGAAGTGTAGAGATACGTGTTCGCGTCGAAGCGCCTGACGAACGAGTCTGCCTGATGACGCAGGTAACTCTCGATCTCGAACTCCGGCTCGGTCAGGGTGTAGCGGATGCCCTCACCGCCTTGCAGACGACGGCCGAATTTGTCGCCGACGGATTGCGCCGACAGGTACGTCATGTGGCCGACCATCCGGGCGATGCCCATGCCGGCATCGGGTTTCCGTCCGGTGCCGTAGTAGTGGCCGCCCTGCCAGGCTGGGTCTCTCATGATGGCGCTGCGCGCGATGGCGTTCCAGGCGACACCCTGCGGCTGGAGCGCGTGCGTGCTGGCGATGGCCACGATGGCGTCCACCTGGCCGGGATAGAGGATGGCCCACTCGAACCCCTGCATCCCGCCGAGCGAGCCGCCGGCGACGGCCGCGAGCCGCTCGATCCCGAGCTCGTCGAGGAACGCGCGCTGGGTCCGCACCATGTCGGCGACGGTGATGACCGGGAAGTCCGATCCGTACGGCCTCCCGGTCGTCGGATTCAGTGACGATGGTCCGGTTGTGCCGCGACAGCCACCGAGGAGGTTCGTCGAGACCACGAAGAAGCGGTCGGTGTCGAACGCTTTGCCTGGACCGATCATGCCGTCCCACCAGCCGAGGCCCTTGCGGCCCGCCCGGTCGCGCTCGGCGGCACCGAATCCATCACGCGTGCTTTCCTCGGGCGGGGTGCGGGCGATGCCGGCGGCATGCGCGTCGCCGCTCAACGCGTGGCACACGAGGATGACGTTGTCGCGCTCAGGCGCGAGCGTGCCGTAGGTTTCGTAGGCAATCCGTATCGGGTGCAGGGCCAGGCCGCAGTCGAGCTGCACCGGGGCCGGCAACGACGAGGAACTGCGTGTCAACCGTGCCGACCGAACCTTCAGCCATCTTCGGCGCTGGCGTCGCCATGAGCGAAATCATAGCGCCGCTCGCATCGCCGTCGTCCATACGGCACTCGCGGCGTTGTATCATTCGAGACTTTCCCCGAGTTCTTCACCAACGGAGAGGTTGCGATGGCTATGGCGACGGTCAACAACGGAGTCAACGTCCAGGCGCTCCTCGATGCGCGCGACGCGTTGAGAGGTGCACCAGAGGCGACGCAATTCACCTGGCGGGCGTCCTGCAAATGGCAGAACGGCACCTACAGCACTACGAACGTCCAGGGCTTCTTCGGGCTCGGACAGGAACAGCAGCACAAGACCGAGACGTCGTTCGCCGCCGATCATCCTGAGATTTTTGCCTCCGAGGATCGCGGCATCACACCGATCGAGTACGTCCTGGTCGGCCTGGCGAGTTGTCTTACCGCCGGCGTCGCTTCGGTTGCGCAGAATCGCGGCATCCAGCTGCGATCGGTCGAGTCGAAGCTGGAAGGCAAGATGGACATCCGCGGCATCCTCGGGATGGACGGCGACGTGCGCAACGGCTACGACGACATCAAGGTCACCTTCACGATCGACGCGGATGCGTCGAAGTCGGAGATCGAGGCGATCGTCGCGCAGTCGCAGAAGCGCTCGGCCGTCTACGACGTCATCACCAACCCGGTGAACGTCACCGTCGAAGTGGCCTGACGTCGCACCGCGATCAGCCGAGAGCCGGTCCCATCGAACGCGTCACCACAGTCGTCATCGGCGCCGGTCATGCCGGCCTTGCGGCGAGCCGGTTCCTGACCGACCGGTCGATCGAACACGTCCTGCTCGAGCGCGGCGAGGTGGCGAACTCGTGGCGGCGCGAGCGGTGGGATTCGCTCCGGCTGCTCACGCCGAACTGGCAGACCCGTTTGCCGGGTCATCACTACGACGGCCCTGAGCCCGACGGCTACATGACCATGGGCGAGATCGTCGAGTTCATCTCCCGCTTCGCCCAACTGTCGCAGGCGCCGGTTCGCACCGCCACTGCAGTTACGTCTGTCACCCGGACCGATAGTGGCTACCGCATCGCAACGAGCGCGGGTGACATCCAGTGCCGCACGGTGGTGATCGCCAGCGGCGCGTGCAACCGGCCGGTCGTGCCGGCCGTTCGTGACGCCATGCCGGCCTCGATCGCCCACATCACGCCGTTCGATTACCGCAACCCCGGCACCCTGCCCGACGGCGGCGTCCTCGTCGTCGGCGCGTCGGCGACCGGTGTGCAGCTGGCGGCGGAAATCGTCCACTCCGGCCGGCCGGTGACGCTCTCCGTCGGCGAGCACGTCCGGCTGCCGCGGACGTATCGCGGACGCGACATCCTGTGGTGGATGGAGAAGTCGGGCATTTGGAATCAGCGCTACGACGAAGTCGATGACCTCGCACGGGCGAGACGGCTGCCCTCGCCGCAACTCGTGGGCACGCCCGACCGCGCGACGCTGGACCTCAACGCCCTGATGGCGATGGGTGTCGACGCTCGTCGGACGATTGTCGACTGTGCGCGACGGGAACGCGCTGTTCTCGGGTGGGCTTCGCAACCAGTTCTCGCTCGCCGACCTCAAGCTGGCGCGGCTCCTGGAGACGTTCGACGATTGGGCCCGCCGTCATCCGCGACGGCCGGACGTGAGCGCCCCCGAACGCTTCGAGCCGACGCGCGCGCCAGACCCCGCGCGGCTGAAGCTGGATCTGCGGAACGGCGAGATCCGCAGTGTGGTGTGGGCCACCGGATTCCGGCCAGACTACAGCTGGTTGCATGTGCCGGTCATCGATGAGAAAGGCTACCTGCGGCACGACGGCGGAGTCGTTGACAGCCCGGGCATGTACGCACTGGGCTTGCCGATGCTGCGGCGGCGGAAGTCGACGTTCATCCACGGTGCCGAGGACGACGCCCGCGACATCGTCGACCACCTGGCCGGCTATCTCGCACGAAACGTTTAGAAACGCAGCCAGTGGGGCGACGACGGCAGACGGGGTAGGCGGCCGGTGGGGTCAGGTCTTGAATCGCCACTTTTTTCACGATCGGGGCCAGAGGGCCAGAGCGTGAAAAAACTGTGGATTCAAGACCTGACCCCACCCGCCGATCACGCACGCCGTGCAAACAGCGCCAGGCGTTGGATGACGACTTGTGCGCGTCTGGTCAGGCCGAAACGATCTGTTGACGACCGGCGAACTGGCTCTGGTAAAGCGCCGCGTAGCGGCCGGCGGCGGCGAGCAGATCGTGATGCGTGCCGCGTTCGACGATGCGGCCGGCTTCCACCATGAGGATGGTGTCGGCATTCCGAATCGTGGACAGTCGATGTGCGATCACGAAGGTCGTGCGGCCGCGCATCAGTTCGGCCATGGCCCGCTGAATCAACACCTCGGTGCGGCTGTCGACGCTGCTGGTCGCCTCGTCGAGGATCAGGACCGCGGGGTCGGCCAGAAAGGCGCGGGCGATCGTGAGCAGCTGCTTCTGGCCCTGTGACAGGTTGCTCGCCTCCTCGTTGATCATCGTGTCGTAGCTGTCGGGCAGGGTCCGGATGAAGTGGTCCGCCTGTGCCATCTGCGCGGCGTGAACGATCTGCGCTTCGCTCGCGCCGTCACGGCCGTAGGCGATGTTCTCGCGAATCGTGCCCGAGAACAGCCACGTATCCTGAAGCACCATGCCGAACATGCGCCGGAGTGCGCCCCGCTCGAAGTCGCGGACATCGACGCCGTCGACACGGATCGCACCCGTATCGACGTCGTAGAACCGCATCAGCAGGTTGACCAGGGTCGTCTTGCCGGCGCCGGTCGGACCGACGATGGCAATCGTTTTCCCCGGGGCGACATCAAGCGACAGGTCCTCGATGACGGGGACGTCCGGCTTGTAGCGGAACCCGACGTGCTCGAACTGCACGGCACCGCGCGGTGCCGTGATGACCCTCGCGTCGGGTGCGTCCGGCGACTCCTCGGGTTCGTCGAGCAGCTCGAAGACGCGTTCAGCCGCCACCACCGTCAGCTGAATCATGTTGGCGATGCCACTGAGCTGCGTGATCGGCATCGAGAACTGGCGGCCGTACTGGATGAACGCCTGGACGTCGCCGATGACGAGGCGCTGTCGCGTCACCAGCAGCCCGCCGATCACCGCGATCAACACGAACCCGAGGTTGCCCACGAACATCATGGTGGGAAAGATAATGCCGCTGACGAACTGAGCCCGCCAGGCGCCGTCGTAGTACTCGGTATTGAGGGCGTCGAAGGTCGCAATCGACTTCTCCTCGTGACCGAACGCCGTCACGATCGTGTGACCGGCATACATCTCGGCGACATGACCGTTGAGCGCGCCAAGGGCCTTCTGCTGCTGCATGAAGAATTTCTGCGACCGCTTGGCGATGCGCGCCACGATCACGATGCTCAACGGCAGCGTCAGCACGATGGTGAGGGTGAGGATCCAGCTGATGGTCAGCATCATCACCACGACGCCGATGAGCGTCAGCGCCGAGGTGAGAAGCTGCGTGAGGTTCTGCTGAAGCGTGCCGCTGATGCTGTCGAGGTCGTTCACCGCACGGCTCATCAACTCACCGCGGGTGCGGGAATCAAAGAACTGCAGTGGCAGTCGATCGAATTTGGCCTCGACTTCACGCCGCAAGGTATACACGGTCTTCTGCGCAATCCCCGCCATCAGGGTACTGCATCAGATACGTGAACGCGTTGCCAACCACATACAGGCCGATCAAGCCTGCCAGGAGCCGGCCGATGTACGCGAAGTCGATCCCGGCCCCTGGTGCTCCCGAGGAACGCGCGACCGCACCTTCGTAGATCTTCGTTGTCGCCAGACCGAGAAGCTTCGGACCGAGGACGCTGAACACGGTTCCGACCGCGCCAGCGGCGATCACCACGACCAGCGCGTTGCGATGCGGACGTAGATAACCGGACAGACGCCGGAGCGTGCCCTTGAAATCCTTGGCCTTCTGCGTCGGCAGTCCGATCCCGCCAATCGGCCGGTTGCCGAACAACGGCGGCGGCGTGCGCGGTGCGGTGCCGCCCGGAGAGAGGCCGGCGCCGCCGTGCGCCTGTCCTGACGGTGCCGGCGGTCGCGGTGGGGTGCTCATGCGACCTCCTCGAGCGACATCTGCGACGCGACGATATCGCGATAGACCGCGCTCGAGTCGAGCAGTTCCCTGTGCGTGCCGATTCCAGCCACGCGGCCGTTGTCGAGAACGACGATGCGATCGGCGTTGACGACGGTGCTGATGCGCTGCGCGACGATGAACACCGTGGCGTGCGCGGTTTCGGGCCTGAGCGCGGCGCGCAGGCGGGCATCGGTGACGAAGTCGAGTGCCGAGAAGCTGTCGTCGAAGACGTACACGTCAGGCTGACGCACGAGGGCGCGGGCGATGGCCAGCCGCTGCTTCTGGCCGCCGGAGAGGTTGATGCCGCCCTGCGCGATCATCGAGCCAAACGCGTCGGGCATGGCGTCGATGAACTCGATGGCCTGCGCGACCGTCGCCGCGTGCCGGACCTGCTCGTCGGTGGCGTCCTGGCGCCCGTAGCGGATGTTGGCCGCTACGGTCCCGGTGAAGAGGACCGCCGTCTGAGGGACGAAGCCGATGCGCTCGCGCAGCGCCGCCTGGGGCAGATCGCGAACGTCAACGCCATCCAGCAAAACCCGCCCGGCGTTGACGTCGTAGAAGCGGGGGATGAGGCCGGCCAGGGTCGACTTTCCCGATCCGGTCCCGCCGATGATCGCGGTGACCTCGCCGGGTTGTGCCGAGAACGATATGCCGGACAGCGCCGGTTCTTCGGCGCCGGGATACTGAAACGTCACCTGATCGAATTCCACTCGACCGCGAGACGCGGGCGGAAGCGGCGCCGCAGCGACGTTGCGGTCGCCGACCTCCGGTACAAGATCCAGCACCTCGTTGATCCGTGTTGCCGCCGCCGCCGCGCGTGGCAGCATGACGAAGACGGCCGTCACCATGAACACGGCGAAGAGGATCTGCATCGCGTACTGCAGCGACGAAATCATCACACCCACCGGCATCAGCCCCTGGTCGATCCGATGGCTGGCCACCCAGACGATGGCGAGGTTCGTGAAATTCAGCATCAGGAAGAGCGCCGGCATCAGAATAGCCATCAGTCGATTGACCGTCACCGCCGTGTTCGTGGCATCCAGGTTCGCGGCGTCGAATCGCGCGCGCTGACGGTCGCCCCGATCGAAGGCGCGGATCACACGTACGCCGCTCAGCCCCTCACCGAGCACCAGGTTCAGCCGATCGATCTTCGACTGCATGGCGGTGGAGAGCGGCACCGCGCGTCGCAGGATGACGATGAAGATGACGGCCATCACCGGGATCACCGACACCAGCACCCAGGCGAGCTGCGGGTCCTGCGACAGCGCCAGGATGACGCCGCCAACCGCCATCATCGGCGCGGCGATCACCATGGTGAGCATCATGATCAGCATCTGCTGCACCTGGGTCGTGTCGTTGGTCGTCCGCGTCATCAGCGACGCGGAGCCGATCTGGTTGAACTGATGGATCGACAGGCGCGACGCCCGGGCGAAGATGGCTCCCCGCAGCGCCCGGCCGAAACCGGTAGCGACCCGGGCCGAGAAGAAGCTGCCGGCGACGGCACAGAGGGTTGCGACGATCGACAGCGCCAGCATCAACCCGCCGATTTTCAGGATGACGCCTTGATCGCCGTGGACGATGCCGCGGTCGACGATGTCAGCCATCAGTCGCGGGGGCAGCAGCGCGCCGACCGACTGCGCGAGCGCCAGGACGAGTACCAGCGCGACATACCGTCGAAAGGGGGCGAGAAACCGCGAGAGCTTCAACATCGATGCTTCACCAAACCGTCAACTGACAAGGCCGTCCACGGTGCGCAGGCATCGCGTCGCGGAACGGGCACACCTCGAGATCACACAGACTATCGCACGCCCGGTGTGGGTCACAGGAATCGGGGTTGGGTCAGGCGAGGCAGCGGCCGCCAGGACCAGCAGGAACGCATCCCGAGCGCACATCACCAATAATCGGACTCAATCTCGAAATAGCGCGACCCTGGGTCACGATCGGCAGGTGCACTACTATCTGCTCATCATTCCAGGAGTTGCCATGAATCGTCGAGACTTCCTCCTTACGACGGGTGTGCTCACACTTGCCCCCGCCTCAAGTTCGTTGCGGGCCTTTTCCCGAGGTGCTGCGTCGAAACCAGACCACACAATCCGCATTACCACGGCATCGCTCGAAGTGGCGAAGGGGCGTGTCGTGCAGACGACCGGCTACAACGGCGGTGTCCCCGGTCCGCTGATCCGCCTGAAGCAGGGTGTTCCGGTCACGATGGATCTGATCAACGAAACCAGCCAACCGGAGTTCATCCACTTCCACGGCCTGGCGACGTCGATCATCGTCGACGGCGCCGAAGAGGAGGGGAGTCCCGTCCTCGCCGCGGGTGCCACACGACGCATCACGTTTACGCCCATGCAGCCGGGCAACCGCTGGTATCACACGCACACGATGGCGATGGACGACGTGAGCAAGGGTGCCTATTCGGGGCAGTACGGCTTTCTCTACGTCGAACCGAAAGCGGACCCCGGGCGTTTCGATCAGGAAGTGTTTCTCGCCGCCCGTCACTGGGAGCCGAAGATCGTCCATCGTCCCGAGCCGCCCAACATGGATTGGACCGTGACCTACGGCATCTCGTCGCTCGGCGAAAAGGCGCTTGGACATGGCGAGCCGGTGCGCGTGAAGGAAGGGCAGCGCGTGCTGTTCCACCTGTTGAATGCGTCGGCGACCCGGCAGGTGACGCTGGCGCTGCCGGGACACCGTATGGAGGTGGTCGCGCTCGACGGCAACCCGGTGCCACGACCGCAGATGGTGGATGGCGTGCAACTGGCCGTGGCCGAACGCGCCGACGTCATCGTCGAGATGAACAATCCCGGCGTGTGGATCCTGGGGGCGCCGCGCGATCAGGATCGGACCGACGGAATGGGCGTAGTGATTGAGTACGCCGGTCGAAGCGGCGACCCGCAATGGAAGGCGATCACGCTGCCGCCGTGGGACTACACGCAGTTCATGGACGCGACGCCGCGCAGCCTCGCCGCGCCGGACGGGACGTTCGAGATCGAGTTCCACATGATGCCGGACGAGGGCAAGCCGTTCAACCGGTGGGTGATGAACGGCAAGGACTTCCCGCACACCGACCCGATCAAGGTGAAGAAGGGAAAACGCTATCGTCTCCTGCTGCACAACGGTCACGAAGACGGCCATCCGATGCACCTGCATCGCCACCTGTTCGAAGTAGTGAAGTTCGGCGACAAGCCCGTGTCGGGCATGTTCAAGGACACGGTCAACGTACCGCGGGATCAGGTCGTGGAAGTGGAGTTCGTGGCCGACAACCCTGGTCCATCGCTGCTGCACTGCCATATGCAGCAGCACATGGACTACGGGCTGAAGACGTTGATCACTTATGCGTAGGTAAGACTGACGCCAGAACTTCCAGACTTCCCAACGTATTAACCATCGGGTCTCCGAGTGCGTCGCCCACGCTCGTGAGTGGAATCGCACGGTGAGGGCAGCCGCTCTCACGTTTTTATTCGCTGATCAGATCTTGACAGGTGGTTAGCGGTGTCACACCACTGTGCCGAACAACCTGCCGACTGTGGCGGTGATGCCCATCGCGAGGGCTCCCCAGAAGGCCACGCGCCCAGACGCCCTGAGCACCGGCGCTCCACCGGTCTGTGCCGCGACGGCGCCGAGTGCGGTGAGAAACACCAGCGACGTGCCGGCTACGACGACGCCAACAGATGATGCCGGGGCGACGAGCGCAGCCAGCAGAGGCAATGCCGCACCCGCTGCGAATGTGGACGCGGATGTCAGCGCCGCCTGGACAGGGCGCGCACTGACACCTTCGGACATGCCAAGTTCATCTCTTGCATGGGCTGCCAAGGCGTTGTGAGCCATCAACTGCTCCGCGACTTCTGCCGCGAGTGTCGCCGTCAGCCCGCGCTTGACGTAGATCGCCGCCAACTCCCGTCGCTCGAATTCCGGCTGATCGGTCAACTCTTTACGCTCGCGGGTGAGGTCTGCTTGTTCCGTGTCGGCCTGCGAGCTGACCGACACGAACTCGCCGGCGGCCATTGACATCGCGCCTGCCACCAGCCCGGCGATTCCGGCGACGAGCATCTCGCCCCGCCCGGTACTAGCAGCTGCGACGCCAACGATCAGACTCGCGGTAGACACGATCCCATCGTTTGCTCCGAGGACCGCCGCCCGGAGCCAACCAATGCGTTCGGTTCGATGTCGTTCGAGATGAACACTTCGAAGCATAACGGCAGTGTAGACCAGGCGTCGCAGAGGAGTTGACGGCCCGACACGGGTAGAGGAACCCGCATCTCGAATCGTACAGAGACAGTGCAGGGCTGGGTGCTCGCCGATCGTCTCTCATATGGAATGTCAGGTGCCGCGCGGTCGCAGCTCCGTCCACCGACCGTCGCGTACACCTGGGAAGCACACCGCGGATTATTCGGCGGGTGGTTACCACCGGTCGCCGGCGCGGTCTTCCCGGAGGTTGTCGATTTGGCGGCAGTCCTCAACGCGCTCCGCGCCGCCGTCCCGGGCGGTGAACTGAGCGGCTACTAGACCGGCGAGCGTGCGCGTGCCGCCCGTCCCTGAACGCCGAACATGATGTGCACCGACAAGGGATCCAGTACTCCTTCGGTGCACGGATCACCGCGCCCACGAGATAACGCACGTTCGCGTGCCTTCCCCTCCGGCGCGTCTTAAATACAAGCGACCACCCGACCACTCGATGCTGTAACGGCAGAGTAGTGGACCACCAGTTCCCGTGAACATCTGACACCCGCGAGCGTGGTGTGATGAATCACTGCGAGGTCTGAAAGAAATTCCGCCGTCCAGAGACTATTGATCTGACCCGAACGAATTGTGCGTAGCACGATCCGATGACGACAAAAGAGGTATTCGAGCAGGTTGTGCGCGACCACCACGCCATGATCCATCGCATCGCTGCGAGCTACGAAGCGAGGACGGCGTTGGTCGACGACCTCGTGCAGGACGTGTATATCGCCATCTGGCAGGCGCTGCCTGCGTTCCGTGGGGAATCGTCGATCCGCACGTTCGTGGCACGGATCGCGACCAATCGGGCCATCACGCACGTCGCGCGTGCCAGCCGGCGCCCCATCAACGTGGAGTTGAGCGAACAGCTGCCGGCGCGCGACGCCGATCCGGAGCGTCAGGCGATCGCACAGGACCGGCGCGCCAGACTCTCCTCGGCCATCCGCGCCATGCCGTTGACTTATCGGCACGTCGCCCTGCTCGCGCTGGAGGGGCTGACGGCCAGAGAAATTGCCGACGTGCTGGGCATTTCATCCAATGCCGTCGCCATTCGACTGTCGCGGGCGAAGGACTGGCTCCGCGCGCATATGGAGACACGCTGTGACCGCACCTCACGATGATTATTGGGACGACCTCGGTGTGGTGTGGCGCGCCATCGATCCGGACGTCTCGGCGATTGCGCCGCGGATCGAGGCGCGCGTACGGCGCCAGTCGGTGCAAATCGTCGCGACGCTCGTGGTCGGACTGCCGCTCAGCGCGATCGGCGTCTCCCTGGGCGTGCTCACGATCTGGCGTGGCTGGACGGCGGGATCCGTGCACTTCGTCACCCGTGGCCTCGCCATCGTGACGATTGCGGGCCTGATGGGTCTCGCGATGCTGTCGCTGCTCCGCGTCAGGGCCGGTCGCGCGGTAGCGGTATCTGACATGTTGGAGCTGTCGATCGCCCGCGCCCAACGTGTGGTGATCGGCATCCGCCTGGGAATGGCTGCGTGCATGGTCGGTGCCGTCATGGGGTTGGTGGGGACCGCCATCAGAACTCGCGTCAGCGGCCCCCCGCTGATGTCACCAATCGTCGACCTCGTGTTGCTCGCCCTGAGCGCAGCCGGGTTGTTCGCGTGGGGACGCAACGTACGGGTTCAACTCGGGCGGTTGCAGGCGGTGAAGCGCGCCCTACGCGATGGTCGTGATTGATGCTCGTTGAGGCTGAAGGTTTGTGGAAGCGGTTCAAGGGGGTTGCGGTGTTACAGGGACTGAGCCTGGCCGTCCCTGAGGGCAGCACCCTTGCCCTGATCGGCGCGAACGGCGCGGGTAAGACGACGACGATGAGGGTGCTGATGAACCTGCTTGAACCGACCGCAGGCAAGGCCACCGTGCTCGGCGTCGATACGCGCCGGCTCTCTACCCGCCAGTTGGCGCAGATCGGATACGTCTCCGAACACCAGGAACTGCCCGCACGCATGACGGTTTCCGGTTACATGGATTATCTACGCACCTTCTATCCGGCGTGGGACCGGAGCCTCGAAGACGAGATCGTCGGCCAGTTCCGCCTGCCGCCAGACCGAAGAATTGGCCACTTGTCTCATGGCATGCGGATCAAGACGGCGCTTGCGTGTGCGTTGCCGTTTCGGCCAAGACTGTTGATGCTGGATGAGCCGCTCACCGGCCTCGATCCGCTCGTCCGCGACGAATTCATTGACCGCCTGCAACGGCAGGCCGGCGGAACAACGATTCTCATCTCCTCGCACGAGCTCGCCGAGATTGAAGAGGTGACGACGCACGTCGCCTTCGTGGATCGTGGTCAGGTCAGGTTTCAAGAAGCACTCAGTGATCTGACGGCGCGCGTGCGCCGAGTCACTGTGCTGCTCGCCGAGGATGTGCCCACCCCCGCCCGGTTGCCAAGCGAATGGCTCGACGTGCGGCGCACGGGAAGAACCGTGAGCTTCATCGACAGGCAGTACTCCGCGACCAATCTGCCGGCGAAGGTGGCGTCGGTCCTCGGCACTGTCAATCGGATCGAGACAGACACGATCGCTCTGCGGACGATTTACACATCGTTGGCCCGCGCGGCGCGCGATGAGCAGGAGGCGTCCGCATGATGTGGCGAATCTTCCGGAAGGACTGCCGCCAGCTCTGGCGGCTGGCGGCAATCGTCGCGTGCGCCCAGATGACGAACGCGGCGCTGCGGCTGGTGTTGGGCCCGTTCAACCAGCCACGGGGCCTCGTGACGTTCGCCGAAGTGTTTTCTGCCGCGACACTTCTCGGGACGTGCGCCTTGATTGTGGCTGCCGTTCACGAGGACGTGGTGCCGGGCGCGTCGCAGGACTGGCTGGTCCGGCCCATCCGCCGCCGCGACCTGCTGGCCGCCAAGCTCCTGTTCGTGGTCGTCATCGCCCAGGGCCCGGCGTGCCTCGCCGACATGGCGCATGGAATTCTGGCGGGCCTCTCGGTTAGCGAATCGGTGGGCGCTGCCCTCTCACGCAGCACGGTGATGCTGCTGGTGTTCGACGTGCCGGTGCTCGGGCTGGCGTCGATCACCAGCACGCTCGTCCAGGTCATGGGCAGCGTGATTGGTATCTGGCTGGCCGTCATGGTTGGCGTGTTCGCCGGGATCATCGCGCGAGGTGGCGCGCCCCCTCCGTTCGCCAGCAGTGGCATTCAGTGGATGACGCCGGCGTACTGGGCGATCCTCGCGTGTTCGACGGCCGCCGTGATCATCCCGCTGCAGTACTTCCGCCGGGCGACGAGCCAGTCCAGACGAATCGTGGTTGGCGCGGTCATCCTGGCGCCGGTGCTGAGCCTGTCGACGTGGATGCCCGCATTCTCCGTCCAGCAACGCCTGTCGCCCCAGGGGTCCCTCGCGAAGCCTATACGCCTGGCGTTCGCCGAAGGCGGCACCGCGTCGTGGAGCACGGGAGGCACCTCCAGCCGCACGCTGCTGGTTCCTCTCCGCGTGTCCGGCCTGCCCGGCGATTCGGTTCTGATGAATGATCGGGCCGACGTCCGTCTGGCTGGACCTGACGGTGGCACGCTCTATCGCGGAAAGACGACGCGCACTCTCGGATACGGCAACGACTTCGTCGTCAGGACGACGGACGGGGGCGACGTGAGCACGCGTCAACAAGTTGTGTTGCCGGAACAGGTCTATCAGCGCCTACGCGACCGGTCCGTTCGCATGGAAATCGACTACTCCCTGACCGTTTTCCGTCTGACGGCGGCAGCGACCATCGGTGCACGGGATGGAGACCAGCGGATGGACGGGTTCGGCCGCTGCAGGACCCAGATTGACGCTGACGGCGACGAGATCGAGCTCGGCTGCCTGCAGGGCGGGCGGGCGCCGAGCTGCGTCAGCGCGACGCTCGAATCGGTCACGCCGGGACGGCAACACTCGACGCAGTGGTCGTGTGCTCCAGATTACTCGCCGTATCACCTCCAGCTCTATCCGGATGCCACCAGCCGTTTCACGGTGCGGGTGAAGTTGCCCGACGACGCGCAAATGAGCGGCCCTGGTGGAGAGCGCTCAGAAGTCGCTGGCGCGTACGTGAGGGTCAAGTCCTATCAGCCGGCAGCACACTTCACCCGCCGGCTGGTGGTCCCGGAAATCCGCGTCCTCTGGTAGGGACTGCCGGATCCAGAGTTTGCCGGGGCGGGCATCGATGGGATCGATGCCCGCCAGAGGTGTGTGATTAATGGTCGTGCTCGTCGCCCGCACCTTGAGCAACGGGGCTGGTCAACCAGGGATTGGTGAGCACCCCGCTTCCCTCGACGCTCGAACAGCCCGGTGCGTTCGGACCCTTGGAGCACTTCCACCAGTTCAACGTGGCGTCGATCGTGCCAGCAGCCATGTTGTCGATACCGGTCTTCGCTGTCAGCGAGTTCAGGTGCGCCGCAATCGATGAACCCGGGACGACGTTGATGGCGATATTGATATCCTCGCGATTGAACACGTTATCGGTGATCACGATTCCGGTGATCGGCATAACGGGTGCGAAGATCGAAATTCCCATCGATGGAAGCTTCTTCGGTTGATCGTTTTCGGGGAACAGGTCGCCGTCGCCAGCATCGCCGGAAATCACGTTGCCGACAATCACGTGATCGTTGAGGCTCTGAAATGGCGCGTGCATGTGCATGGCGACGCCCGGGAGTCCGTTGTCGGTCAGGGTGTTATTCGCGACGACGTTCGCGTTGTTCTGCGCCCCGGGAGGTCCAGCGAAGATTCCCACGCCGGCACCTTCGCCGGCAGCCAGACCGTTGCGGCGGGAAATATTGCCAACCACGCTGATGTGATAGATGCCGACGGACGGATCTGTGGGGGCGAGCGCAAAATGATGTGAGGCGAGAGTGATGCCGCAGTCGTACGGGTTCTCTTCCACGAGATTGGCGGTGATGAGGTTGTCGTGGTTGGGATCGGTATCGTCACTGATCAGAATCCCGCCGGCGTTGTGATGGACGTGGTTCCCCGACACCACGGAATGATTGACGCCGCTCAGGTGAATTCCTTCGCCGCAGTCGAAGCCCTCGCCCATCACAAAATATGGAGGCAGGCCTGGGCAGATGGGGTTGTCTGGATCGGACCGGTCGAGCGCGCGATCATTTCGTGTCACCTCGTTGTCGTTGATGGTGACGTAGGACGCGTTGGTCACGAGGATCCCCTGGGCGTTGGCGTTGCGCACGGTGAATCCCGTGACCGCAACATGCGCCAACCCCGGTTGGTTGACGCCGTCGACGTTGACACCGTTGAGGAAACCGGTCGCGTCGATGATGGCGCCGCCCGATTGCGCGCCGACGAGCGACAGCGGCTTCGTGATCACGACGCTCTCGTGATACGTGCCGGCGTGCACGCGAACGACGTCAAACGGGTTGGCCGCTGCGACGGCGGCCGAAATCGTCGCGGCGCATCCTTTGGCGCCGGGATCGACGCAAAGATCCGCTGCGCGTGCGGTGATGCTGCCCGCGAACAGGACGGTCGCCGCGAGGAACGCGACGCGCCTGCTGCTGCGACCGAGTGCATAGCTTTCAGATTCGTGTTGGATCACGTGCGCCTCCGCACAGAAAGCAGCCTCCAAAGATCGGCGGCCGCGGAGTTCGAGGAGTAATCGATCGTGCCCGCCTGGGCTCGACGGAGCACGCATATTACATGAGGGGCTGACGCACCGATCCGGGTTATCGACGCACCAGTCGAGACAAGTCGATGTCAGCATCCCCGCTCGGCAACGCACACTAACCGCGCCGATGACGAAGTCTGCTCATTAGCGGACATTGCGGAGGTCATAAGGAATGCAAGAAGTGAAGTGATGCCGAGGGAGGCGTGATCGACAAGGTGCAATAGGCTCGATCCACCTCGGTGTGGTCGGACACCGGTGCTACAATCGCCGCCCGCAGGAGACGACGATGAGGAAGAGCTGCATCGTCACAACCCTGTCCGCCACGGCCTTTCTCATGCTGACACCAGGCGGCTACTTGCGGGGAGTCCATGAACGAGCACTACTCCGACCGTCGCCGCTGGCCGCGTCACTCGGTGCTGGTCCCGTGCCGGATCGAGGGAATCTCCAATCGGACCTCTGTGCGATTGACCGAGTTGAGCATCGGCGGCGGCTATGTAGATGCGAATACACCGCTTCAGGTGGGAGATCCGATCGGACTGGTGATGGATCTGGACGGAAGAGAACTGGCCGTGCCGGGACGGGTGCTTTACCTCATCCCGCGGACAGGGTTCGGGTTCGCCTTTGAATGGGACGACATGCCACTGGAGGCGCGAGAGGCGATCGAACAGTTTCTGAAGAGTCGCGAAGCGGGTGTGGGTCAATCGTCCTGAACGGTGAGTGGACGCGCGCTGCCCCGGGGTCTCATGAATGTGCGTGCTGTGCTCCGGCCTTTCCGAGGTGATCCGGTTTCGCTCCGCTGACGAGCGCTGACGGACTTTCCGGCGACGCTGCCACGTCCGACGAAACGGAGGCCGATCGCTGACGTTCGTGCAGCGCCAGCGTCCGCAGATGGTCTCGCGTTTCGATGAGGGTTGTGGCGACATGGTTCGCGCCAGCCTCTATCAACGCCGATGGGTCGTCGTCAGCCAGGTCGGCGGGAGCCCACCGACCGACCAGTATCCTGACGTCCGGCAGAGCGGCACGCAGCTTCCGCACGACGTAGCGTGTTTTCGACGGCGGACTCGGCGGAAGGTCTGCGATGCAGACGAGATTGGCCTGCCGCGTCTGCACGAGGTCAACGATCTCCGCCGTCAGCAGGCGCGCGGACGCGACGTGGAGGTGGATCGCCTCGTCCCCGGCCAGTTGCGCCAGCATTTTGAGAGCGGTCGCATCGGCTTGTCCGTTGGCAGCGTACCCGATCACCGCTACCGGCGCCGCGGCGGAAACCATTGGCTGACCGTCTGCGCCGCGGTTGTCGACGCCGGCGGCCTCGGACGACGGACGCAGCGCTTGCGTCAGATCGTGGACGTCGTTCAGCAACTCGCTGGTTTCTTCGATCACTGTCTGTTCTTCCGCGTCCGATAGGCGTCCCTCCAGGCGATCGCGCTCCGCGTAGTTCAACGCCGGCAGCATCAGTGCGTCATAGACCGTGGCGGCAGGTTGCGTGGCGAGGTGTCGTTGAACGATCTCGGCCGCTTCGCTTTGATCGCCAGCGAGAAGGCGCTGGTAGTAGCTGACGTCAGGTGCCAGCACCGGCGAATCGGCCATGAGCGTAGACAGGAAGTCCAGTCCGGGCACGTGCTTTCCGAGTACCACGAGACACACCGTCAGTGGCGTTGCGAGTAGCAGGCCCATCGACCCCCACAACCATGTCCACGCCGCAACGGCAATCAACAGGGCGACCTGCGACACGCCGGCGGCACCCGCATAGAGGACGGTTTCGAGAACGAGGTTGGTGAAGAGCTCGACTGCGACGAACAGCGCCATGACTTCAAGCGGTCGCGTCCACCCCGAAAGCGCGGCGAGGCTGACCAGAATCGGCCCGGCTGCCGCCGCGATCGGCCCCAGGTAGGGGACGAAACGCAGTGCCGCGCCCAACGCGGCCCAGAGGAGCGGGTATGGCGTGCCGAGCGCCCACAAGCCTACGCCGATCGCGACGCCATAGATCGCGTTCACCAGCGTCTGCATCAGGAGCTGCCGGCTGACGCGCTTCGCCGCTTCGTCGAAGGCCTTGGTGGTGACGGCGAGGTGGCCATGGCCGATCAGACCGATGACGCGACCGCGCAGCTCCTCGCGCTCCAACAGCATGAAGAACACGAGCGTGAGTACGAATCCTGCCGTCGCCAGCGGTCCCACCGCCGGACCGATCCAGGACGGAAAATCGGTCAGACTGGACACCTGCTGCGACTGGACGATCACAGGTTCGCGCGCATTGCCACGAGGGGTGTCAGCGCCTGCGGCCTCCTTCTGGATCTCATTGACCGTTTCCTGGACCTGCTGCATGGAGCCGCCGCGGGTCGCGCCGCGGATATCATCAATCTTCTGTCGGATGTTCGCGCGATATCGCGGCAGCTCGCCGGCGAGTTTCGATATCTGCGTCGCCACGCCCCATCCGGCGAGGCCAAGAACGGTGAAGACGAGCACGACGGTCACGAGGACCGCCAGACCGCGCCCGATTCGCCGCTGGAGAAATGTCACCGGCGGCGTGAGTACGAACGTAATGAGCACCGCGAGGGCGACGGGCACCAGGACGGCCTGCGCCAGATACAGCACCGCGATGACGAGCACGAACCCGGCGAACCGGATCCACGCCGCGACCGATTGTTCCAACGCCTCAGTCATGCCGTCACCTGCGAGCCAACCGGGCCACGCGGTGGCCAAGCGGGTGCGAATAGAAAAGCGCTCGTCCGAAAGGCGTTCGCTCGAGTGCAGCTCGGAGTCTATCGCACCACTCCGATCGCTACCGGAGCGGCGGGGCGACTGTCGGGTTGGAGATCGGCGTCAGCATGACTCGAGCACTGAGGTGCGCGCCGTCGCAGGGGTCAGCAGCGCGAGGACGTCAGCTCCGTGACGAAGTCGCGTTCACTATCGCAACCCGATCAACCGCGCCACGACTGGTGTTCTCGCGTCACGGACCCATCAGTGTCCGCGCTCATTGTCCGGACACTCCCGGTATTCGTAGCCCCGACACCCTGTCACCGGCAGTGCCGGATATCGGGGGAAACGGGTATCCGTGCTCGACCGCTGACACAGCACGAACGTTGATCCCCGCGAAGACGTCACGAGACGGCCGTGGCGACAGCTCGCGCACAGTCCAGCGGTCGGCGGGGGGGTGTTCGTGTCGGATCCTGGCATCGGCATGTAGCGGACGTTCAGGCCCGCCACTGAATCAAGCATACCCGCCGGTACGCGGCAGCGTTCGACGCCGCTGCCACTCCTGTAATGGCGCCGCCAGACGTCGCGTGACGCAGACGGGTGGTCACGGCGAGTGGTGGGCCAATCCGTGCAGGCTCGCTTATTGCGGGCACGAACACGATGACGCCGGCACGCGTGTGTGCGTTGGTCCTGCTGTCCACAGCGCTAGGCGCGACTGCTGCCTGCGGCGGCGGCGAGATGACCGCACCGTCGCCCGCCACAAGCACCAGCACCACCGGTAGCGCCAGCGGGGGAGTCGTCCGGCTCGCTGACGATCTGAGTGGCCGGCGACTGTTGCCGCCCGACAACTGGTGGAACCAGAACATCAGCAGCGCCCCCCTCGATCCTCAGTCCGACGCCTATATCAGCTTCATCGGCCGCACGCGCCAGGCGCATCCCGACTTCGGTCCCCCGCCGTACGGCATCCCCTACGTTGGCGTCTCCTCGTCCCAGCCGCGCGTCCCGGTGAGCTTCGTCAGCTACGGCAGCGAGAGCGATCAAGGATTCGGCGGTGAGATCGGGTATCCGATCCCCGAGGAGGCGAAGACACAGCCGAACTACATCGAAGGCGGCGTTCCCGGCGGAGGGAGTGGCGGCGATCGCCACCTCCTGATCGTCGATCGCGATCGCTGGGTGCTGTTCGAACTCTTTGCGGCACGCTGGACGGGACAGCGCTGGGAGGCTGGCTCGGGTGCCATCTTCGACCTCTCGATCAATGGCCGCCGACCGGAGGGATGGACGTCTGCCGATGCCGCAGGGCTGGCGATCCTCCCGGGCCTGGTGCGCTACGACGAAGCCGTGAGCGGACCGATTCGACACGCGCTGCGGGTCACCGTGCGGTCGACCAACGGCTACGTGTGGCCCGCGTCGCACCGCGCCGGCAGCACCGGCGGTGCGCTGCCAATGGGAGCCAGGCTGCGCCTGAAGGGATCAAAGGATCTTTCCGGCTACCCGCCGATCGTCCAGAACATCTTTCGAGGGATGCAGACGTACGGGTTGATCGTGGCGGACAACGGCAGCGATCTGTACGTGACCGGTGCGATGGATTCGCGCTGGGACAACGGTGTCCTCAATCCGGCATTCCACGGCCTGACCGCATCCGACTTCGAAGTCGTTCAGCTCGGCTGGGGCTCGTAGCGTCGTGCCCGGCAGTGCGTCGCGAGAGAACGCGACGTCTCAGTGATGGTCCAGGGTCATGATGTGACTCGAGTCCTGCTCGATGCACGGCGGCGCTTCGACCAGCGCGTCGGCAGGGTTCGTCGACAGCTTCAGGTCCCGCGGGGTGATCACCCACGGCTTGGCCAACACGGACGGATCTTCCACCGTCACCGCGTATGTCAGGGTGTCGCCATTCCGCGTGAATCGTTCGATGACATGCATGTTCTCGGTGTGAAAGTAGCCGTCGCTGCCGAGCCACGTGTCTTCGACGAAGTTGGTCACGTCGACGATGAGCGTATTGGCGTCGAAGCGGCCCACCGAATCGCCCATGTAAGACGGATCCGCGTCGGCGCGGTGCGGACGCCCGTCGGTGGGAATCACCCGGAACAGGTTTGACGCGCCATACAGAAACACCACCTGCCCAGGTGTCTGGACAATCTGGCTCGGTGGGCCCATCCGCGGAACGCCCTGCGGCCGGCAGTGGAAAGCGGGATCGAGCACGCCTTGCCGATCGGAGAGGTACTTCACGCGCGCGAGATGCTCGGGTTTGTATTCCGGTTTGTTCGGTGCTGCAGCTCGCGCTTCGACCTGGCGGTTATCGAAACCGTGAAACACGTCCTTGCTCTCCGGGTTCACCCCGGGAACCGGGAACAGGAACTTGATGGAATCGGTCGGCTTGACCGGAGGCGGCAGCGCCGGCGCGCCCCAGACGCCGTTGAGATCGACGTGTCCGTCAGCGGCGTGGGGCGTGGCGGCCGGCTCCTGCGCCAATGTCGAACAGGCGAGGAGTCGCAAGCACGATGACGAGCGCCGGGAACGAGCGAGGAACAGACATGCGACCTCCTACGGGGCCTTCGCGTTCTCGTCGCCAATCCAGAGCTCGACGGTGTGCCCATCGGCAAACGTCATGCGTCTCAGGAACGCCAGGTTGGACCCGTCCTTCGCGTGGTAGGCCAGCACGGTGACCGCCTGCCCCTGACCGAAGTTCGCACGAGTGGCGCCGATGCGTCGCAGCGCGGCAGGGCTGTAGGTTGTCAGCGCCCATGAGGTGACCTGCCCGGTGGGATCCTTCACGTCCAGGTGCAGGTAGACGTGCGGGTTGATCCAGTCGACTTTGGTGACCGTTCCCTTCAGCGTGACCGGTTTGTTGATGTCGTATTCTGCGGCGAACGAGTGATGCGCTCCCGCTCGCGCTGACAGGACGGTCACCAGCAGCGCCGCAGCCGCGATCAGACTCTTCTTCATGACGTCCTCATCGACGCGTGAATCCTACATCATCGCCGGTGGGCGTGCTGGCGACGCGCGCCGGTGCGTGCGCCCGATTGTTAAGATTCGGTTATGGACATTTCGCCTTACCGCATTTGCCGCCTCGCTTTCATATCGTTGACGCTGGCCGTCGCAGCCGTGGCTTGCAGGAGCGCCGGCTCGAAATCCGAACCGGCCGCATCTGCGTCAGAGCTCGGCATCGTCCCGGCCTCGATGGACACGTCGGCGCAACCGGGAGACGACTTCTTCGCCTACGCCAATGGCACCTGGGTGAAGAACACGCCGATTCCCGAAGATCGCTCGAGCATCGGTGGCTTCTACATCGCCGACAAGGAACGTGAGCGGCAGACGCGCGAACTGCTCGATGCGATTCTGAAATCCAATCCCGCGCCGGGCAACGAATGACGCGAAGATCGCGAACTACTACCATGCCTATCTCGACACCGACGCGATCGACCGCGCGGGGCTCGCTCCTGCCCGGGCAGACCTGGAGGCGATTTCGCGCCATCGCCGACAAGCACCAGTTGAGCGCCGCGATCGGCAGGACCCTGCGCGCCGATACCGATCCGCTCAACGCCACGAACTTCCAGACGGAAAACCTGTTCGGCGTCTTCGTCACACAGGGCCTCAGCGCGCCTGGCGCGGCGATCCCGTATCTGATGCAGGGCGGCATCGGCCTTCCGGAACGCGAGTACTACCTCTCCACGGACGCGGAGATGGTGCGGCTGCGCACCGAATACCGCGCCTATGTGCAGCAGATCCTGGAGCTCGCCGAATATCCCGACCCGCACGGCTGCCGCCGATCGCATCGTCGATCTGGAGACGAAGATCGCCCGGGCGCATGAGACACGCGAGGAGAGCGACGACTTCGCCGCCGGCGCGACGGTATGGACCCGCGCCGAGCTCGAGCGACACGCGCCCGGGCATCGACTGGTCCGCGCTGCTGACCGCGGCGCAGCTCGGCGGCGCGCAGACGTTCCAGGCCTATCATTCGAAGTCGATTCCCAAGCTGGCCGCGCTCGTCGCGGCGGAGCCGCTGAACGCGTGGAAGGACTGGCTGGCGTTCCACACGCTGAATCAACAGGCGAACGTGCTGCCGCAGGCGTTCCGCGATGCCAGCTTCGCCTTCAACGGGACCACGCTGCAGGGGACGCCCAAGCAGCGGCCACGCGATCAGCGGGCGATGAACGCGGTCAGCGGCGCGCTGCAGGACGCCGTCGGCAAGGCCTACGTCGACAAGTATTTCCCGGCCTCGGCGAAGGCGAGGATTCAGGCCATGGTCGACAACATCAAGGCTGCGTTTGCCCGTCGCGTCGAGGCGATCGACTGGCTGGCGCCGTCGACCAGGCAGGAGGCGCTGAAGAAGGTCGAAACCATCGTGGTCGGCGTCGGCTATCCCGAGCGACTGGCGCGACTATTCGTCGCTCGACATCGGCAACGACGCCTACGCCAACCAGAAGAACGCGGGGCTGTTCGAGTACGGCTATCAGATCGCCAAGATCGGCAAGCCGATGGAGCGGGGCGAGTGGTGGATGCCGCCGCAGCTGGTGAACGCCGTCAACCTGCCGGTGCAGAACGCGCTCAATTTTCCGGCGGCCATTCTTCAGCGGCCGTTCTTCGACCCGCAGGCCGATGCCGCGTTCAACTATGGCGCGATCGGCGCGACCATCGGTCACGAGATCAGCCACAGCTTCGACAACAACGGCGCGCTGTTCGATTCGTCCGGCCGCCTGCGCAACTGGTGGACGCCGGGCGATTTCCAGCGGTTCGAGCAGGCGGGGCAGGCGCTGGCGGCGCAGTTCGACGCCTACGAGGCGCTGCCCGGTCTTCACGTCAACGGCAAGCTGACGCTGGGCGAGAACATCGCCGACGTCGCCGGACTCGCGGCAGCCTACGACGCCTACCGGCGATCACTCGGTGGAACACGGAGGCGCCGGTCATCCAGGGCTTCAGCGGCGACCAGCGCTTCTTTCTCGCGTACGCGCAGTCGTGGGCGTCGAAGATGCGCGATGCCACGCTGCGCCAGCGAATTGCCACCGACGGTCATGCGCCGGACCGGTTCCGCGCGCTTGACCGTGCGCAACCTCGACGCGTGGTACGCCGCCTTCAACGTGCAGCCGGGCCAGAAACTGTACCTGCCGCCCGACCAGCGCGTGCGCATCTGGTTCTGAGGCGATCACGTCAGATGGCGGTGCCGGTTTGATCGTAGACGAACCCGACCTAGTGCCCCGACCGAGGCGTTCTGATCCGCTTGTATGCGCCAGCGCACCAGCGCGAATCCGTATGGCACTCCGGAAAACCGCCTTGATCCGCGCCCCTCAGCTCCGCCGCCGGACAGGGCGGCTATGCCAACACACTTGCCACGGTTTTCCTCCGGCCATACGGACTCGCACTGGCGCCGTGTGGCGCCGGCCGCGGGGCACCACGCCACGGCCACAACACTAGCTCCTACGCGCCGGGAGAATACGGCGCGGTAGGAACGTCTCACGTTCATCTGTGGATCGTGAGTGACGGGTCAGCGAGTAGCCGATCACGGCTGCGACAATTGCCACGGTGAACCCGGCGAGCACATCCGCGGCGTGATGATATCGCGTGTACACGCACGCGACGCTGAGGCCCGTGGCCAGCAGCGCCCACCAGCGGGCGACTGTCGGATGTCCGCGATACAGCCCGAATGTCAGCGCCCACGCCCCCGACACGTGGGCGCTCGGGAAGCAGGCCCCGGAGACGGCGGCGCCGGCGATAATCAACTTGATCGCCGCGGTGAATACCGCCCCGCCAAACGGCCTCAGCCCTGCCATCAACTGCGGGTTCTCCCACGGCCCCCGTGCCGGGAGGAATGGGTACCAGACGAACGACAGGAAGAAGCCAAGCATCACGCAGGTCATCGCCGTGTGGAAACCGGGACCCGGCGTGCCGCGGCCGCGGCGGCCGCCGCTCCACGCAATGACGATTCCACCAATGATCAATGGGTAGTACGAGAAATAAAAGGCGTGCATGATCTCGTCGAGCAACGGACCGCCAACCTGCGACAGCGCCACCGCGGGCACGGTACCGAACACGGCGCGATCGATCGCGTAGAGATGGGGCTCGAACCAGTAGGGGGCCTGTGGGCTCGTGGCGTTGATTGTCAGCCACACTTCTTCGAAGAAGGGTGTCAGCAGCAGCGCAGGATACGTGTATCGCAGGAACCGTAACACGGCTCGCGACCAGGCGACGACGCGAGAGTCTGCCGGGCGGGGCCGCTCCCACGACGCCCCGCGGGGTGGCAAGGAGACGAGTGCCGCGAGGATGGCCCCGTGTCCCACGACGATGTACGGCCACTGGGGGATCGTGCCCGCCCAGATCGCCGCGACGAGCGCGACAAAGCCCACATAGAGCGCCAACGTCCAGTCGACCGCGTTCCACGCGGCGAGCCGACTCGCGATCGGGCCGGCGCCGCTGGTTCTCACATGGTTCCGAGTTTCGGTCTGCATGAGCACTCTTTTCACAGACAAGTGTGCAACAGTAAACCGGATCGGCTCACGTGATCATCGAGGACCGTTGTCGCGTCACCGAGGCGCCGCCGCGGAAGACTCGGCGACGTGCATCGCACACGGTATGAGTGTCGGTGAGACGACCTCCCGACCGGCCGGCCGTCTCTGGTGGACAATCGTTGTCGCGGTTGGCAGGCGCAAAGTGCCGGGCGTCGCCTCCCCGGAACGTCAGGCAATCCGGGAACGGCGTTTGCTCTGCCGTGTTCCCCGTGCCTCGCCCTCTGACCGTCCAGTTCTATGTGTTCCGCAACGTTCACTGGCCGATGTTCGAGGAGCTGTTTCATTACCTCGGCACGCGACCGGAGGTCGGACAGCGTGTCATCTGCCTGCCGTCGCTGACGCGGCTCCGCATCGGGCAGTCGCACGCACTCGCCGAGAAGCTTCTGCGCCTGGACGTCCCGATCACGACGCGACCGAACGCCCGACCGGTCGACGCGACCTTCGTCGCCGACGCCGTGGGCGGGCTCGTGCGCGATTGCGGCGCCATCGTCAACGTCGGGCACGGCACGATCTCGAAGGGCTACTACTTTACCGACGGCATCTGGACGGAGCGGGAGAACTGGGTCGACCTGCTGTGCGTCCCGGGCGAGTATGCCGCCGATCGCTTGATGCCGCTCCTGCGCACGCGCGTCGTGGCGACCGGTATGCCGAAGCTCGATCCGGTGTTCGCCGGCCGGCATTCACGCGCGGCGCTCTGCGAAAAGCACGGCGTCGATCCGGCCCGTCAGCTCGTGCTGTATGCGCCGACGTTCAACGAGGATCTGAGCTCCGTCTACCTGTTCGCGGATCGGTTCGCGGAACTTGCGCGTCAGGATCGCGTGCTGTTCGTGAAGCTGCACGGCTCGACCCGCGTTGACACGATCGCCACCTACCGTGGCATCGCGGCGAACACGCGCGGCGTGATCTTCGTGGACGAGCCGAACATCGCACCATATCTCGGTGGCGCGGACGTCCTGATCTCTGACGTATCGTCGGTGGTGATGGAGTTCATGGCGCTCGACAAGCCGGTGATCCTGTTCGATCACCCGCAGATGACGCGCTATCACGGCTACAACCCGAACGACATCGAGCACGCCTGGCGTGATCTCGGCACTCGCATCGGCAGCATCGACGAGGCGAAGCGCGCCCTCGACGAGGTGATGGCGCAGGGGGACGAGCGGGGCCCGAAACGGCGCGAATACGCAAGACAACTGTTCTCCGACCGCGAGGGCCGCGCATCAGCCCGGGTCTGGGGGGCCACTCTCGAGACGCTGGCCGCGAAGGCCAGGCAACCGTCGGCGTCGCCGCTCATGCCGCGGTGGTCGTTGGCGCTCCAGATTACGCCCGACAATCTGTTCCTGATCCGATCGCTGCTCGACCACGTGCAGTTCGTGGCGGTGATGCCGATCGAGTTGCGCCTCGCGCAACTCGGGACGTCGGCGGAACTGGAGCGCTACCTCGCGATGCTGCGGCAGCATGGCGCCTTTACCTCCGTCAGCGTCACTGTCGCGCCGGACGCGGCTTCGTTCGAAAGAACGCTGACCGAGGTGGTCCGATCGGCGGCAGGCGACTACCTGCTGTTCCTGCGGCCGAACGTCCGCGTGCACCGCGGGTTCGACTACTTCCTGCACGAGACCTTCCGCCATCATCCCGGCGCAGCGGCGCTCACGCCGGTGTTCACGTCGGGCGCCGAGCCGAAGCGTGCGCCATTCGCGAGGGGACCTCTCGACGGTCTGACGCCCGAGCGCGCCGCATACGAGTTCATCAACTGGCATCGTGGCACGTCGATCGCCGATTTCAAGTCGCCGACGGCACCGCCGGCGATTGCCATGCGTCGGCAGCTGCTCAAGCGGCTGCCAGCGGCGTTCTTCACCGGCGTCGCCGGTCTGGCGAACAGCGGCCATCTGAAGATCGCGCCGTCGGTGGCGTGTGCCGTGATGCCGGGCGCGGCCGTCGAAGACGCCGCCGCGTATCTACACGCGCCACCTGCGGCTCGCCATGCCATGTCTCCGGGCCTGCTGAAGAGCGGAGTGGCCGTGTTCTTTCCGGAGGTCGCCGCGCAGCTCCTGCACGACCTCGAGAGCGCCGGCGCGAGCGACGCCGACATCCGTCCGGTTCTCGACATCGCGACACACGAGCGGCTGCTCGACCTGCCAGCGCTGAAGGCCTGTCACGCGGCCTTGCGCCGTCGTCGAGGCCTGACGCGCGTCGCTCGATCACGACATCGCCCTGGCCGAACGCCTCCTGAAGGCGGTTGCTGCCAGCCACAACGATGTCGGTTCGCCGACGCTCGTGGCCGGCTGACCGGCCGCACATTCCGCATTTCCACGTCGTGGTCGCGCGAAACAGGTGAATTCGACAACTGGCGTGGCGGTACGGCCGTTGCCCCGGTGGCGGCATGCCCGTGGTCCAGCCCACGCCGCCGGCGTCGAATCCTGAAGGCCGCCGCATCATCACGTTCGGGACGTTCGACTCTGTTTCACGTCGGCCACGTCAACGTCCTGCGCCGTGCCCGCGGCCTCGGCGACTGGCTGATCGTTGGTATCTCGAGCGACGAGCTCAATGCGAGGAAGAAGGGCCGCCGGCCCTACTTCAGCATCGACGAGCGCCTGGTGATTGTGGGCGACCACCGCTGCGTCGACGAGGTGTTCGTCGAGGAGTCGCTCGAGCAGAAGGCCGACTATCTCCGTCAGTATCGTGCCGACGTCCTCGTCATGGGCGACGACTGGCAGGGTCGGTTCGATCACTATCGCTCGATCTGCGAGGTGGTCTACCTCCCACGGACGCCGGAGATTTCCTCGACGGCCATCATCTGCGTCGTCCGCGGCGACGTTCACGTCGCCTGAGCTCCACGCCTGTGCCGCTCCGTCGCATCGTGTTCTTCGCGCTTCGCGACCTGCACATGGACGTGCTGCGTCCGGTGCTGCGGGCCGTCGCGGCGCAGCGGCCGCTACGACGTGGGGGTGGTGGCGCCGCCATTCGTGGCGAGCGGGCATGGACGCGTGCAGGAGGGATTGTCGGAGCCAACACGCGCTGCGGCTCGACGCCGACGGCTATTCCGTTCTGGGGCCATTCCCGGGATGGCGACTATGCCTGCGTGGTTGTTGCCGACGCCTGCTACGACCGCGTCGATGGTTGGGGACCCGTCGTCTGCGTCGGCCACGGCACCATCAGCAAGGGCCTGTATTTCAGCGATGTCCCGTACACGCGGCGGGAGAACTTCGCACGGGTTCTTTGCGTACCGGGACCGGCCTACGTGAAGGCATTCGGACGCCAACTCTTCACGCGCGTCGTGGCAACGGGATTCTCGAAGATGGATGAACTGGCGCATCCGTCGCCGTCGGTTCAAAAGGACGTGCTCGCGACCCTGGGGCTCGATCCATCGAAGCGCACGGTGCTCTTTGCGCCGACCTACAACTCCGAGCTCACTGCCCTGGACGGGCTCGCTTCTGCCTGGCCGAGATTGGATGCCGATCGCGACCAGGTGATTTTCAAGCTGCACGGCGTCACCGAGCCGGCGCAGGTGGCCCGATACCGCGCGATCGCTGCGTCGCTGCCACACGCGTGTCTCGTTGACGGCTCCCTCGCCAGGTACATGCTGGCGAGCGACGTCATCGTCTCCGACGTGTCGTCCGCCTATGTCGAAGGGCTCGTCACCGGTAAGCCGCTCGTCGTGTACGACAACCCAGCGATGGAGGGGTATCCGCTGTTCAACCGCAAGGACATCGAATACCGCGTACGGGACGCCGCGTATCGCGTCGCCTCTGCCGACGAGTTCCTCGAGTGCCTCGAACGACTCCGTGATCACGATCCCCTCGCCAGCCCTCAGGCAGCAGTACGCCGCGCAACTATTCCCGCCTGTCGACGGCCGGAACTCCGAACGCATCGCGGCCGAGATCACCGCCGTCGCAGATGGAGAGATATCGCAGCAGTTTCCGGACAATGACGGGTCCATCACCGTCTATGTCCCGGACGATTGCGTCGATACGGCTCGCGTCGAGGCGAACATCGGTCGCGCGGCCTCACGCGTCAAGGTCCAGCGCGGCGGCCCCGCGCCGGTGCCGCCGTTCGTGGTGCTGACCGGTGCTTTCGATCTGCCGCACGGGTGGGATCTCGTATGGGCGATGGCGCGGCATTTCAACTCGCCGTCCAAGAAGCACGCGATCGCCGGCCTGTTCGGCCCGATGCTGCCCGACGCGGGTCCGTACGGGAAGCAGCGACTGTCGGCATGTTTCACCGGCGCACCACTGGCGACGGAAGCGGCGCGCCAGATTCGCTACAAGCATCACGCCTACTCGCAGATCGCGGCCACCGACACGCTCGAGGCAGACGGCTCGATCGTGTCCGCCGGTGTGCCGCGGGAGATCGCCGCCGCCTGGGTGGAGCAGCTGGCGAGCGTCAAGGGTCGCGCCGCGGTCCTGGCGCTGGCAGCCCGGCGTGGCCTGGCCGTCGGCGTTCTCGCCGGCCTCTACGCGACACGCCTCGACGTGCCGGTGGAAGTGGCACGACCTGATTTCCTTTTCTTCTGCTTCAAGAACGTGCACCTGTCGCTGTTCGCACCGGTGATTACCGCCCTTCGGGCGCGGCGCCCCGACGCGACGATCGCGTTCTCAGCGCCTGTGTATGACCCGACGGCGCGCGAGGGTCTGACGCTCGAAGAGCGCGATGCATTCGCCGTGGCCACCGGCGCGGAGTGGGTGGGTGATGCAGTCACAGCACGCCCGGGAGTGACGGTCATAGCGGACTGCGTCGCCGACCGCCTGCGCGGTCATCGTCGCATCGTGAATCTCGGTCATGGCCTCATCAGCAAAGGCCAGTACTACGGTGACTATCCGCTGATCGGTCGCGAGAACCTGTCGCATGAGATCTGTGTGCCCGGTCCGTGGCACGCCAGCCAGCTTCGCCCGCACCTCTACATTCCGATTCACGTCACCGGCATGTCGAAGCTCGACGGTCTGTTCACCTCGTTCGACGAAGCCGCGTTTCGCAACGCTCACGGGTTCACCACAGACGAGCGCCTCCTGCTGTGGTGTCCGACCTTCAATCCGGAGCTGAGCGGCCTGACCGTGATTGGCGCCGGCATCCGCCATCTGACATCGTTCGGCACCGTCGTGATCAAGATGCACGGCACGACCGATGCGGCAGTTGCAGCGGCGCTACGGACACAACTGGCCGGCGAACCAGCGCATCCGGTTCGTGGATCCTGCTGCAGACGCGACGCCGTATATGCGGTGCGCGAGCGTGATGATTACCGACGTCTCCAGCGTCATGTTCGAATTCGCCGCACTGGACCGTCCTGTCGTGCTCGTCGACAACCCGCGACAGTCCACGTATGTGAACTACCGGCCTGACGACGTCGAGTACAGGATGCGCAACGTCGGCCCGCGCGTGACCAGCGTGGAGGAACTGATCGTGGCGGTGCGCGACGAACTCGCGCAGCCGATGCGATTCAGTGCCGCCCGACGCGCGATGACGGCGGCGCTGTTTGCAGCGACTGATGGAGGGAACGCCGCACGTATCGCCGGCGTGCTGTGCCAGGACACGCCTCAGCCGCCCTGGCTGGACCGCTTCGACGTCGTGCTCGACGAGCGCCTGACCGCGGACGATCTGCAGTTTGTCGCGCCTGGACTGACAACCGCCGCAAGTGTCATCGGTCCGGCCGCCGCGACCGGTGGTGCCGGCCGCCTGCCGTATCGTCCCTTCAGCAACGCCGCGGCGCGTGAAGCGCTGGTTGCCGGCAGCGCATCACCCAATCTCGTGTTCGTGCGCCGGCGTGCCCGGCTGATTGGCGACTGGCGCGCGCCGCTGTTCGGTCCGCTGTATCTGGGGCATGGCGCGCCGTCACTGACGTCACCGCTCACGACCGAAAAGGCGTGCCTCGCGAGTTTCGTCGGACGCCATCTCAAGCGCGATCGGGTCACGCTGCCGAAGCACGTGGATGCCGAGGTGCTCGCTCACGTGATCCGAATCACCAATCCTGGAGAGCGAATATCCGACGCGGAGCCGGATCCGCCGGTGGTTGCCATACGGCGCGAATCAGTTGGCGCGCTGGCATCCGGCCGCCGCTCCACGGTCGTACTTGACGCGCTGGTAGCGAGCTAAATGAGGAATCAGGTAACAGGTATCAGGAATCGTGAATCGTGAATCGTGAATCACGAATCGTGAATCACGAATCATGAATCGCGAATCATGAATCACGAATCGTGAATGGCGAGTAGGCCGGGATCCGCGAAGCGGTCCCGGCGCTGTGAGGTCTGAAATGGCGATTGTGTTACTGAACGGGGATGTTACCGGCATTTCGTATCCCGCGCGCACGTGGGCGGAACTGCTCGCCGTGCTGGACGAACAATGCGCCTCGACCGGCGATGTGGTCGCCGGCGTCCGCATCGGCGACGCCGACGTTCCGGCCTTCCGCACGCCGGAGAACCTCTCGCGAGTGCTGGATGCTGACGCGCCGGTATTGATCGAAACCGCCCGCCCGGCCGACCTGATTCTCCAGACGCTCGACGAAGCCGAGGCGGCCACCCGATCGATCGTCGACGCAGCCCTGGCGCTTGGCGGCTCGTATCGGGCGGCGGGACGTATCGGCGGCCAACCGCTCTCTGCCCGCATTCGCCGAAAGTCTCGGCACCTTGATCATCGTCACGGACACGTTGGCGCAGGGCGCCGGTGTGGATCTGGCCGCAATCGGCGACGGCGACGCGTCGGCCCTGCAGATGATCGACGACCTGATTGGACACACGAATGTGCTTCTCGCGGCGCAACGCGCCGGCAATTGGACGCAGGTCGCCGATGTCATCCAGTCCGACATCGCGAACGCCGTCCGGCGCTGGCCGCTAGTACTGGAGGCCATTCGCCACTCGGCTCCGTTGCTGCGAGACGTGGCGTAGATGACGCTCGTCCCGGCACCCTCGTCGCGGTCGCCGCGCGTCCTGGTCGTCGGTCCGATTTATGGCGGGTCGCTCGAGACCGCGCGCTCGACGGCGCGCGCATCCGAGGCGCTCGGGGCCGAGACGCGGCTGCTCGATTTCGACCCGTTCGGTGCCGGGTGGCATTCGCTGTCGGCGCTGTCGATGGCGGCCGCGCACAAGACCCGGCTGCGTGTGGAGTTCGCCAAGGTGCTCGGGGAGGCGGTCGTCGCGTCGGCGCTGGAGTTCCGTCCCGATCTGGTCATCGCGCTGGCTCAGGCCCCATTGAACGCGTCGGTGTGCGAGCGGCTGCGAACGGCCGGCAGCAAGGTCGCGTTCTGGTTCGTCGAAAACCACCGGGTACTCCCGTACTGGAAGCAGGTGGCGAAGGACTATGACGCGTTCTTCGCCATTCAGGACGAACCCTTCCTGTCGATGGTGCGCGAGGCTGGCGCAACCACGGCGATCTATCTGCCGACAGCTGCGGATCCCGAGCGACATCGTTCCGGTCGAGTTGACCGAGGCCGAGCGCCGCCGCTTCGGCGCGGACGTGAGTTTTGCCGGCGCGCCCTATCTCAATCGCCAGCGGATGCTGCTGGGCCTCATCGACCTCGCCCCGAAGATCTGGGGCGAGGGCTGGGCCACCACCGAGGTGGCGAAGCTTGCCGCCGAACGGGGCGCGCGGTTCGATCTGTTCGAGATGATCCGCATCTTCGCGGCCACACGGATCAACCTCAACATCCATTCGGCCAATCACGTCGCCGGCCTCGATCCGGACGCCGACTACGTCAATCCGCGCACCTTCGAACTGGCAGCATGCAGCGCGTTTCAGCTCGTCGACGCCCGGACGCCGCTGCCGGCGATGTTCCGCGACGACGAGGTCGTCACGTTCCGGTCGGTGGCGGAGCTGCGCCGGCAGATCACGCATTACCTCGCCCACCCCGAGGAGCGAGCGGCGATTGCCGCTCGCGCTCGCGCCCGCGTGCTTGCCGAGCACACGTTCGTCCATCGCGTCAGCCGCATCTTCACGGAGCTGCTGCCGGCTGAACTGCAGCCGGGCCGCAGCGGGGCAGGACGCGGCCTGGACGAGGCGATCGACGCGCTCGAGCGTACCGCAGCGCGGATGACGCCGGACGAAGCCATGATGCGCGTGCTGCAGCACGTGCAGCGAGGAAAATTTTGAAGAAGATTCTGGTCGTCCAACTCTGCCGGGTCGGCGACATCCTCATGACCGGCCCGTTGCTGCGCGGCCTGCGTCGCGAGCACCCGTCGGCGGAGATCTCGCTGCTCGTCATGGACGCCTTCGCAGCGACGCCGCTGCCCGGGCATCTCTATGATCGGCTGCTGGTGTTTCCGGTCGGCAGTTTGGCGCTCACGCTGGCAAAGAAGGACGTGGGGTGGGAACCCGCGCTCGACGAGTTGCGCCGCTTCGTGAAGGATCTCGGTCCGGCGCCGTTCGACCTCGTCGTCAACCTGACCCACACCGACATGTCGGGCCTGATGACGTCGCTGGTGCCGGCACGCAAACGCGTCGGCCTCGTCGCGCGAGCCGATCGGCGGAAGGGTATCGACAGCCCCTGGATGACGTACCTGCGCGCGACGGCACGCTCGCGCGAGTTCGCGTGCTTCCATCTGGTCGACCTGTTCTCCTGGACCGCCGGCATCGGCCGTGACGCCGCTGGCCTCGAAATCGACGTCGCGGCCGACGACCATGTGTGGGCAGAGACGTTGCTCGCGACGCATGGGCTCACCGGGAAGCCGATCATCGCCATGCAGCTCGGGGCCAGCCAGGAATCGAAGCAGTGGCCCACCGATCGATTTGCTGCACTCGCCGATGCGCTCGATCCGTCGCTGGGGGAGGTCGTGCTCGTGGGCAGCCCGGGCGAGCGTCCGTTGGGCGAGGCCTTCATGGCACGGGTCAACCGCCACGTGACGAACAATGTCGGCGACTCGTCGCTGCGTCAGCTCGCCGCGTTGCTGCAGCGCTGCCGCGTCCTGGTGACGAACGACACGGGCCCCATGCACATCGCCACGGCGGTCGGCACACGCGTCATCGACATGTCATCCGGCCGCGTCTGTGCGCACGAAACCGGACCTTACGGTGAGGGCAACGTTGTCGTCGAGCCCGAGATGGCGTGCTATCCCTGTTCCCTGGATTCGGAATGCCACCACTTCGCGTGCCGAACAGTCGTGAACCCTCGCGACGCCGCCGCGGTCGTACGGTACGTCCTGGGGCAGGGTCCGGTGCCGATGATGACCGGCGCACGTGTGCTGCAAGGGCGGCGGGTGGGACCGACCGGCCGACTCGAATTCCAACCGGTCGGAACAGCGCCGACCATCCGTGATGCCGTGCGCACCGCCGCCGCAGAGGTGTGGGAAGCGTCGCTGCACGCGCCGTCGCGGGTGGGTGACGGCTGGCGTGACGATGTCGACACGGCGCGCGAGGCCGCTGGCGGTCAGCCCGGCGAGCGTGAGGACATCCGGTGTCAGTTGCAGGCAGTGGCGCTGGAGGCGGAGGTCACCGTCACGCGTGCGCGCGCGCTTCCGAAGGCGTCTCCGGCGAAGCTGCAGACATTAGCGACGGAGGTGCACGCCTCTCTCGAGAAACTGCTCGCCATCGGGGAGTCGACGCGCGCGACCCACACGCTCGTGACTCACCTGCGCCACGAGATCGATTCCATCGTGGCTGCTGACCTCAACGCCATGGCGCGCGCGCAGGCATCGGCGTACGCGGCCACCGCCGTACGAGCCCGTGAACTCGCCGGCCGGCTCGCCGTCCTTGTGACCGAAGGCTGACCGTCAACTCGGCTCTTAACCAGCCTTTCCTTCGCTGCTGGCATGAGTTGCCTCTTCAAGATTCCGATTGTCACGCAGTGTCCGCTGGCGAACGCATGTCCCACGTTCGGATGAGTCGAGGTGGCGTCTTCACCCCTCGAGACGGCGACCGTCGGCGGCGAAGAGGTGCTCGCGATCGGGAACGAAGCGCACGCCAACCATATCGCCAGAACGCGCGTCACAGCGACCTGTATCCGTGACCGCGAGCCGCGTGGTGTCGTTGCACCGGACGTGAACCACCGTCGTGTGACCGAGTGGCTCGACGACCTCCACGGTTCCGACGAGCGCACCGTCGGCAGGGGACACGAGCGTTACGTCCTGCGGACGAATGCCAACGCACAGGCGCTCGTTGGCGAGCCGTTCGCCGAATGCGCCGGCGAAGGCGGCGCGAGCCGTGTCCCCCTCTAACAGGTTCATTGGCGGCGATCCGATGAACGTCGCCACGAATCGGTTCGCCGGGCGGTCGTAGAGTTCCTGCGGCGTGGCGACCTGTTCGAGGTGCCCCTCACGCAATACGGCGATCCGCTGGCCCAGCGTCATGGCCTCCTCCTGGTCATGGGTGACGTAGATCATCGTGGCGGCCAGTCGATGGTGCAGCGCGACTAGTTCGGTGCGGGTCCTGCCGCGTAGTTGCGGGTCCAAGTTGGAGAGCGGTTCGTCGAACAGGAACGCCCGAGGATGGCGGACGATGGCGCGGCCGAGCGCCACGCGCTGGCGCTCGCCGCCCGACAATACCGCCGGCTTGCGGTCCAGGTGGGGGCGTAAGCCAAGCGAGTCGGCCACTCGCTGCACGCGGGCGTCGATCTCATCGCCGTCGATGCCACGCATGCGCAAACCGAAGCTGAGATTGGCGCGAACCGTCATGTGCGGATACAGGGCATAGCTCTGGAACACCATGGCGAGATCACGAGACTCGGGAGGCATGTCCGTGACATCCACGTCGCCGATGCGCACGCGTCCGCCCGTGGGCACGTCGAGGCCGGCAATGAGCCGGAGCACCGTGCTCTTGCCGCTGCCGGACGGCCCGACGATCGCGAGCCGCTCGCCGTCGGCGATTTCAATGGACAGACCAGCCAGTGCGGCACGTGCCGCCCCGGCATGGACCTTCCGCAGGTCTTCGAGCGCGATCGCCGCCACGTTCTATCCCTTCACCGCGCCTGTCGTGAGCCCTTTCACGATTCGTCGTTGGAACGTAAGTACGACGACAGCGACAGGCACGGAGGCAACGACGGCCGCAGCGAGAATCTGTCCCCATGGCACCTGATACCGCCCCTGCAGCAACACAATCGCGACGGGGACCGTTTGCCGATTCGGACTGACCGTGAATGACAGCGCGAACAGGAACTCGTTCCAGGCGTACAGAAACGTCAGGATGGCCGTGGTTGCAATCGCGGGCGCGGCGAGGGGTACGGCGACTTCCAACGCTGCGCGTAATCGGCTGGCGCCATCCAGCCGCGCCGCCTCCTCGAGATCGGCCGGCAGTTGCCGGAAGAAGCCGGTCATGAGCCACACCGCCAGCGGCATGGCAAAGGTGAGATACGGCAGCACGAGGCCTGGGATCGTGTCGATCAGGCCGAGCGAGCGCAGGATCAGGAACAATGACGGAACGATCGACACCTGCGGAAAAGTCGATATTGCCAGCACCGCGGCCATCAGTGCTCGCTTGAACCGAAAGTGCAACCGGGCCATCGCATATGCGCAAGGTACCGCGACCAACAGCGCCAGCAGCGTTGTAGTGCTGGCGACCACGATCGAGGTGACCACCGGCTGCCAGAATCGACGTTCGGCGAAGAGCGCGCCGTAGTGATCCCAGTTGAAGCCGGTCGAAGCGGTCGCGGTCGCGTCGTAGAGCGCAGACTCCGGCCGTAGCGACGCGAGCACCATCCAGCACAGCGGCAGCGACCAGAGCGCGAGGACCCCGATCATCGCCACGCGTCTGATCAGTGCCATCATCTCGCCGCCCTCGCCGGAGCTCCGAGCATGCGCACGTAGACCAGCGCCAGGCAGAACCCGATCGCGAAGACGATCACCGACAGCGCCGAGCCGTACCCGAATCGCAGGTTCTGCAGGAGTGACGTGAAGGCATACATCGAGACGACTTCCGTCGACGTGCCCGGACCGCCGCCGGTAAGCACGAAGACGAGATCGAAGACGCGGAACGCATCCAGCGTTCGGAAGACGAGCGCAACCACGATTGCCGGCTTCAGGAGCGGGAGCGTGATGTGAAAGAAACGCTGTACGGCCGACGCTCCGTCGAGCCTTGCGGCTTCGTCGACCGCGCGGTCGATGGCCTGCAGGCCCGCCAGCAGTACCAGCGCGACGAATGGCGTCGTCTTCCACACTTCGGCAAGTGCGATCGGCACCCAGGCGGAACGCGAGCCAGCAAGCCAGTCCGTATTCGAGGATCCCTGCACCATCCACGCGAGGAGCCGGGCCGCGGGTCCGGCCTGGTCGGTGAACATCAACCTCCAGATCAGCGCGCTCACGACCGTCGGCAGCGCCCAGGGCAGCAGGACGACGACTCGCGCAATCCCGCGGAATCGAAGAAGAGAGTCGAGTGTCAGCGCCAGCAGGAGTCCGAACACAAGCTCGATCGCGACGGTGACCATCGTGAAGCCGGCCGTGTGCGCCAGCGCCTGCCGAAAGCGCACATCCGAAGCGGCTTCCCTGTAGTTGTCCAGCCCGATGAACGTCTGGCCCAACCACGGAAGACGCAAATCGTGGCTGAAGAGCGATTCCCAGACGGTTGCGAGGAGTGGACCCAATGCCATGAGTGCGAGCAGCGAGAGTGCCGGCGTCATCAGCAGCCAGGCCAACCGCCTCTCGGGAAACTCGAGGGTCCGCCGCGCCGATCGGCTCAATGAGAGTCCCCGTCGAGTCCGGCACGCCGAAGAATCACTCGGAGGCGATCGGCGGCGAGGGCGAGGGCCTCGCCCGGTCGCTCCTGATCGGTGAGCGCGCGATGCAGGTGAACCTGCAATTCGCTGGAGAGCTCCGTATAGACAGGCGTTACCGGTCTCGGAACAGCCGCGTCGATGATCCGCCGGGCATCTTCCGGCGGCACGGGCAGCGCGTCCGCCAGCGTGCCCCCGGTGTACAGGGTGGGTCGTGCCGGAAACTGACCGGTAGCCTGCGCGCGCTCGATCAGCTGTCCCGGCGCGGTCAGGTAGTCGATCAGCCGCCACGCTGACGCGGCGTGCCGGCTGCGTGCGTTGATCGCCAGTTGGGCGCCTCCGAGCGCGGCTGCTCGCCGCCCGCCCGCCGTCGGCATTGGCACGACGGCGAAGCGGTGCCGCACAGTGGCGTCTGTTCCGTTCATGAGCGAGGCGGCATACGGCCAGTTGCGCAGGAACAGCGCGGTGCCGTTCTGAAATGCGAAACGCGTCTGCTCCTCCTGCCAGGTGAGCACCGAGCGCGGAACGACACCGTCGGCGATAGACTGTCGCATGAACGTCAACGCGCGCACGGCTTCGCGAGAGTCCACGACCACGGCACCAGCATCATCAAGAATCCGGCCTCCGAAGGCTGTGAGGTACTCGAGGAACACGCAGACCAGCCCCTCGTAGCGTGCGCCCTGCCAGACGAAGCCTTGCGAGACGGCTCCCAGGGCCAGTTGGCCACGGACGGACGCAGCGAGCTCGTCGAAGGTCGCTGGTGGGCGCGCCAGCAGGTCGGTTCGCCAGTACAACATACCGACGTCGACGAACCAGGGCACCGCAAACAGTCGGCCCTGCCACCGATTAGCCGCGATGGTCGCTGGAAAGAAGTCGGTGGTATCCGGCGCGAATCGATCGAGCGGAAGAATCCAACCTGCCGCCGCGAACTCGGGCGTCCAGATGACGTCGAGCTGCAACACATCCGGTTGCGGGGACCACGCGTTCAGCCACTGCACGTACAGCTGGTGACGCGCGTCGGCCGAGTCCGGTGTGACGCGAACATCGACCGGCAACTCGGGATGAAGCTTCGCGAACCGCTCGATCTGACGGCGAACGATCGCACCCTCGGCGCCGAGCACGCTTCCGGAAAACGTCAGGACGTCTGGTTCTGCCCGGCAAGCCGACACGGACACGGCAATGGCCGTGAGCAGCACCCAGCACCGGCGCTGCAGTGCCACGTGATGTCTTCGACTCGACCTCACTGGACCTTCACGATAACCTCAGTCGCGGAATTCAAGGATGCTTCAGCCATGACGCCACCGCCGTCACTGCGAATCGAACCGATTCCCGGGTATTCGCCAACGATTGGACGACTCGTCGGCATGCTGACCTACAGCAGGTCGACGACGCTCGCGGCCGTGCAGGGATTGACGATGGCGCAGCTCGATCACCTGCACGACGACCGCAGCAATTCGATCGCCGCACTCCTCGCGCACATCTGCGTCGTCGAGCAGTCGTATCAGGTCCTGACGTTCGAACATCGGCCGCTGTCGACGGAGGAGAACGAGCGCTGGGCGACGGCGTTGAAACTCGGTGAGAGCGGCCGGCTCACGCTGCGGGAACGCCCGCTGGAGCACTACGTCGAACAGTTGACCGCCGTGCGGCAGAAGACGCTGGACGGCCTGGCGGCGCGCGACGATGCATGGTTGGAGCAGGCCGTGAGTCCGGCGCCACGGATCAACGCGCACTGGGCCTGGTTTCACGTGGCCGAAGACGAGATCAACCATCGCGGGCAGATCCGCTGGCTGCGCTCGCGGCTGCCGTGAGGAGGAGAACGGGGAGAACGGGGAGACGGAGCAAACGGTTTCACAAACGGAGGAACGAAGGAACGGGGACGAACGGGGGCGGAGCGAAGCGCGACATGCCCAGGGGCAGCGCTGCTGACGGCCCGCATCGCGGGCCGTCGATCGCACGACGACACGCGGAACAAACCGTCACATGAATCACCAAGACGGCTGTTTCCGCGTGTCGTCGTGCGATCGGAGCCGCCTTCGGCGGCCAGCAGCGCTCGGTGAGTGCTGTCGCAAGATTCCCAAGCCCGTCACGCTCAGGCGAGTGGAACTTGCGGGAGGTGAGCGGCATGCGCGTAGCCATGTGGCCCGTTCCGTTCGTCCCCGTTTCCCCGTTGCTCCGTTTGTGATCCCGTTCTCTCCGTCACCCTCCGTCTGTGTCAGAGCACGACCCAGGATATGGATACCTACGACTGCATCGTGCTCGGGGTTGGCGGCTTCGGCAGTGCCGCGGCGTATCACGCGTCTCATCGCGGCGCGAAGGTGCTCGGGCTCGAGCAGTTCGGCCCGGTCCACGATCGCGGCAGCTCGCACGGTGAGTCGCGGATCATCCGGCGGGCGTACTTCGAGCATCCCGACTACGTCCCGCTGGTGGATGCGGCGTACCGGATGTGGACGGAACTCGAGGAGGTTGCTGGCCGCACGCTCTTCAACCGGTCCGGGCTCCTGCTGTCGGGGCCCGCGGCCGGTGGCGTTATCAGCGGTACGCGTCGCGCGGTGAGAGCGCATCGGCTCGATATTCGTGAGCTGACGGCGGCGGAAGCCCGCCGCCGCTTCCCGGTGTTTCGATTCGCGGAGGATCATGAGGTCCTCTACGAACCGGACGCCGGTTATCTGCGCGTGGAAGCCTGCGTCCAGGCGCACATCGAGCAGGCAACGCGCGCCGGTGCGCACCTCAGGTTCGGCGAGACGTGCCTGGCGTGGCAATCGGACGGCAACACGGTCCAGGTGACGACCGAGCGAGGAAGGTACGAAGCTGCAGGTTTGATCGTCACCGCTGGCGCGTGGGCGGCGCGGGTGTTGGCCGACCTCGACCTTCCGCTCACCGTATTGCGGAAAGTGCAGTTCTGGCATGCGGTGAATCCGCCCTCCCTGGCCGCGCATGAAGCCTCACCGGCATTCCTGTTCGATCTACCGGGCGGGACGTTCTACGGCTTTCCCTGTATCGATGGCGACACGGTCAAGGTTGCCGAACACTCAGGCGGAACGCCCGTCGAGGATCCGGCCGGCGTCGATCGCGCGTGCCACGAGGATGACATCTCGCCGGTCCAGCAGTTCGTTCGCATGGTAACGCCTAACCTTGCGCCACGACCGCAATCGCACGCCGTGTGCCTGTACACCATGGCTCCGCGCGAGCGCTTCATCGTCGATCGCCACCCCAGATTCCGGAACGTCATCGTGGCGGCGGGATTTTCCGGACACGGATTCAAGTTCACCTCCGCCATCGGACGTGCGCTTGCCGACCTGGCGCTGGGCGACACCACTTCGCTCCCGATTGGGTTTCTGTCGATGGGGGAGTAGCTGCTTAAGGCCTCGTCGGGCGCCAGTGCAGTCTAAGAACATCGACGGCATCTGCGGCAATAACGAGGGCCGCTGGCCGCGAAGCATCCGGCACAACTCGGGATGCGGTTGACGGCAAGCTATGGGACCGGCGGTGATGGCCGGCCCGCGGCGCAGGTCGAGCTTGGTCGCGATGCGACACTGAAGGCATGGCGCAGCTCACGCTGTTCGAGGCGCCTGAAGGCGTGTTGGCCGACGATCATCGGGGTCGAATCACCTACGCGCGCGATTTCGTGAGCGCAGCTGTCGCGGCGGCCTGGTTCACCGAACTGCGGGATGCGGTGAGCTGGCGCGCGATTCGGCGGCAGATGTACGAGCGCGAGGTGGACGTGCCCCGACTGGTGGCGTCGTATCGCCTCGACGCGCCAGTCGAGTCCATTCCCGCCCCGATCCTCGACGCTGCGGGACAGGTGACGCAGCGAATTGGTGCACCGTTCAACACCGTTGGACTGAATCGCTACCGTGACGGGCGCGACAGCGTGGCGCCTCACAACGACCATCTCTATGAGCTGCGCGCGGGCTTCCCCATTGCGCTGCTCTCACTGGGGGCGACACGCCGCATGACCATCCGCGCGAAGTCGGCGCCACGGAGGGTGCTGCCCATCGATTTGGAGGCGGGCAGTCTGCTGGTGATGGACTACGCGACGCAGCAGCATTACGACCACGGTGTCCCGAAAACGCGCGACCCGGTGGGCGAGCGCATCAGCCTTGCGTTTCGCGTCAGGCCGGAGGCGACGTAGGCGGTGCGTGGTAGGTGGTCGGTGGTCGTCGGGCGAGCCTTCAGGCCCGTCGCTTCAGGCCCGCTGGCGCAACGGTCCTTGTGTAGACTTGCGCATCATGAGGATACGGACCACGGCTTTTCTGGCGGCCTTTGCCACGGCTGTTATTGCCATCGGCTCGCTCCACGCTCAGGTCCCTGCTGCGGTGCCGGCGTCATCGCCGGCAGGAACGGTCGAGCAGATCACGGTTCACGGCAAGTCGCTCGAGGGCAATTTGAACGGCGACAGCGCCGACCGCACGGTGATCGTGTACCTGCCGCCCGGCTACCAGACCGACACCTCGCGGCGCTATCCGGTCGTGTACCTGCTGCACGGCTATGGTCTGCAGGTATCGGGGTGGATGCGGATCTTCCGCATCGAGAACGGCCTGAACCGGGCGATGACCGGCGCGGGTACCGGTGAGCGCGCCCGCGACATGATCGTCGTCAATCCCGACGCCTATTCGTTCTTCGACGGCAGCTTCTACTCGAAATCAGCGACGGCGGGCGACTGGGAGACGTTCATCGCCGATGAACTCGTGACCTACATCGACAGCCATTACCGCACCGTTGCCCGGCGCGAGAGCCGCGGGCTCGGGGGCCATTCAATGGGCGGCTACGGCACGATGCGGATCGCCATGAAGCGTCCCGACGTGTTCGGGGCGATGTACGCCCTCTCGGCCTGCTGCGCGCTCGACAAAGGCGAACCGGGCGAGCAGATGACGACGGCCGGCACCTATACGACCCGCGAGCAGGTGGCCGCCCTGCGCTATCCGAACAAGGGCACGCTGGCGCGCGCGGCCGCCTGGTCGCCCAATCCGACGAATCCTCCATTCTTCCTCGACCTTCCCGTCAAGGCTGGTGTCGCGCGTCCGGACATTCAGGCGAAATGGCTGGAGAACTCCGTGATACCGATGCTCGAGAAGTCGGGCAGCAACCTCAAGCGCTACCGCGCGGTGAAGTTCGACGTGGGCACGATGGACAACCTGCTCGCCACCAATCAGCAGATCGACGCGGCGATGACGAAGCTCGGCATCCCGCACGTGTTCGAAACCTACGAAGGTGATCACAACGGCAAGATTGCCGAGCGGCTCGAAACCAAAGTAATGCCGTTCTTCTCGGCCAATCTCGCATCCCAGTAGGGCCGGGCCTCAGCCCCGCCGTGCAGTAGCGCGGGGCTTCAGCCCGCGTCAGGGCTCCGACATGGACCTGACAAGGTCCGCACCGCTACGACGCGGGCGGGAAGCGCAGCTCGAATATCGATCCCCGACCTGGCGTGCTCTCGACGTGCACCGTCGCCTTTGGCCTCCTCGACCACGGCCAGCACGACGGCCAGCCCGAGTCCCGTTCCCTGTCCGGGCGCTTTCGTCGTGAAGAACGGTTCGAAGAGTCGCGCCTTCGTCTGTTCGTCGAAACCGCTGCCGGCGTCTTTAACGGCGATGGTCACACGCCGGTCCGGTGCGATGCCTGTCGTGATGGTGATGACGCCCTTGTCGGCCATCGCGTCCCGTGCGTTCACCACCAGGTTGACGATCGCCTGTTCGAGCTGTCGTTCGTCTACCCGTATGCGCCCGACGGCAGGGGAAAGCTGCAGATGCAGCTGGTGAGCCCCCGCGAGTGGACGCATGAACGCCTCGAGTCGTTTCAGCGTGTCGTTCGGGTCCAGGCGGCGCGGCTCGGTGCGTCCTTTGCGGCTGAAGGTGAGCAGCTGTCGCGTCAGGTGGGCGGCGCGTTCAGCCGCGCCCGAGATCTCGACGAGACCTTGCCGCAACGCGTCGGGCGTCGGATCGGCCATCTGCAGCACATCGCAGTGACCCATGATCACCATGAGCGCATTGTTGAAATCGTGCGCGATGCCGCTGGCACACAATCCTATCGTTTCCATCTTCTGCGCGTGCAGGAACTGCTGCTGCAGCACCTGCCGGTGGGTGATGTCGATCAGCGCGCCGAGAACCCGCAACGCGTTGCCGTCCGCGTTGCGGAAGACATGCGCCTTGGCCAGGAACCACCGTTCGGTCCCGTCGGGACGGATGACCCGGAACTCGCAGTCAAGGACGTGCTGGGTGGGATTGGTGATGGCTTCATGCACGGTCCTGGCGACCATCAGCATGTCCTCGGGATGAATGAGATCGAAGTGGGTTCCGAAGCGATGGCCCGCCGGCGTGATGTCGAGGCCGCACAGACGTGCCATTTCCTCCGACCAGAGCATCTGGTCCGCGACGACGTCCCATTCCCAGAAACCCATCTCGACGGACGCCAGCGCAACACCAAGTTGCTCCCGGCTGCGGCGCAGCTGATCCTGCGCTGCCCACTCCGACGTCACGTCGCGGACGACACTGACGGCGACGCCATTTGGCAGGCGGGTCGCGGTCAGGTGCACGTAAACGACGCGTCCGTCGCGATGGAGATAGCGCTTCGCCATCTCGTACGAGGCACGTGCACCCTCGAGGAGCTGACCCAGCAGGATCGCATGGGCACCAATGTCGCCCTGATGGGTGAACTCAGTGAACGGATGCCCGATCAGGTCCGCCTCGTCGTAGCCGAGCATCGCGCAGAAGGCGGCGTTGCACCGGACGAACCGGCCGTCCCGATCCATCAAGGCGATACCGATGGCCGCCGCCTCGAACACGGCGTCGAAAGAGATATCACGCGCACCTGACTCAGAAATCATCGAATGCCTCGGGATTGTCCGGGATCAACACCAGGGAGGTTCTGCGGATTGCCGGCCGGGAAACGACACCACGGTGTCGCTCCGGTCACTATGCACAAGCGGAACAGGTTGGCGGCGGTCATATAATCCGCCCAATGGGCCGTTGTTCGGGTCGATGGACGATATTCTGCCTCGTGGCGCTGGCGATGGCCAATGCCTGCAGCGCGCCGCCGGCTGCGCCAGCCCGCTCCTCGCATGCATCGCAAGTACGGCCTGACCGGCGTCTGGGTGGCCGTCGGCACGTTCGGCGACCCCGCAGGTCCGCCGCCCTGGTCGAACACGCCGTGGCCTGCCAGTCCGCCGTTCACCGACTTCGGGCGCAGTGAATCCGCGCGCCTCTCGGACATCAAGAACGTCGTGCCGTGCCAGCCGGGTGGACCGATCTTCGCCATGTGGAACCTCGGGCTGTTCCCGATCGAGATCCTCGAAGCGCCCGATCGGATTGTCATCAAGCCCGAGAACAGCGCCCTGCCCCGTCGCATCCACCTCGATCGCACGGCTCACCCCGATGACCTCGAACCGTCGTGGATGGGAGATTCCATCGGGCGATGGGACGGCGATGTCCTCGTCGTCGACACCGTCGGCACCAATGGGAAGACGCGCGCGATCAACGGCGTCGGCTCGAACGCGCTGGTCAGCGAAGACGATACGGCGCCGCGCCTGCCGGTCAGCGACCAGCTTCACCTGGTCGAACGGCTGCGGCTCGTGGCCAACGGTGAAGTGCTCGAGGACGAGATGACGATCACCGATCCCAGGAACTACACCGAGCCGATTGTCGTGAAGCACTACTGGCAACGGCGACCGGACATCGACGTGCTCGAATATGTGTGCGGCGAGCGGCCGCGTTCGGAAGACGAGGTCAACACGAAATGAGTGGGCCCAGGACTCTGGCCGGTATGTTCGTGCCGCTGGCTATCGTGCTGCTGACCGCCGTGCCGCTGAGTGCGCATCACTCTTTCGCCGCCTTCGATCGCAAGAAGGAGATCACGGTGACCGGGGTCGTGAAGGAGGTGCAGTGGAACAATCCGCACGCCTGGATTCAGGTGATCGTGACCGATCCCAAGGGGAAGCCGACCGAGTGGGGATTCGAGTGCGGCAGTCCCGAACATGATGGCGCGAACCGGCTGGAAGCGGACGACGGTGAAAACGGGGGACAAGGTGACCGTGGTGGGGAATCCTTTGAAAGACGGGCGGCCGAATGCGGCGCTCGTCCGGATCACGCTGCCGGACGGCCGGGTGCTCGGCCCTGGCGATGCGCCGCCGCCCAAACCTCTCAAGTAGGTGGATGCTGCGGAGCGCGCGAGGAGTCTCAGCCAATGCTGCGCAGCGATCTCGCCGAGGTGCAACCGCGATGAGACTTGCACGCATCGTCGTCATGATCGCCACGGCTTTCGCGCTTGCCCTGCTGGTCGCGCCAATTGGCGCCATGCAGTCGGGGAAGACTCCTGGGTCGCCGATGGCACCCGCCTTCGAGGTGGATCCGTTCTGGCCCAAGCCGCTGCCGAATCACTGGGTGCTCGGGTCCACGATCGGCGTGTCGGTCGACGCGCAGGATCATGTCTGGATTCTCCATCGGCCGCAGACCGTGGACGACAACTTCAAGGCCGCGGAGGCGACGCCGCCGATCGGCGTCTGCTGCAAGGTCGCGCCGCCGGTGCTCGAGTTCGATGCTGCGGGCAACCTGCTGGCGTCCTGGGGTGGGCCGGGTCCCGGCTATGAGTGGCCCATGAGCAATCACGGGATCACGGTGGACTCGCAGGGGAACGTCTGGATCGGCGGCAACGACGCGACGGATACGCAGATCCTGAAGTTCACCGGCGCCGGAAAGTTTCTGCTGCAGATCGGGAAGCACGGGGTGCACGAGGGCAGCAACGACACCCGGAACTTCTGGCGGGCGGCGAAGTTGTTCGAGGACGTCGCGGCCGGAGGAAATGTACGTGGCCGACGGCTACGGCAACCGCCGCGTGATCGTCATCGATCGGGATAGCGGTACATACAAACGGCACTGGGGCGCGTACGGAGTCAAGCCGGACGACACGGAAGTGCCGGCGTACACCCCGGCGGCGCCGCCGTCGAAGCACTTCAACACCGTGCACTGCGCCAACGTCTCGAGCGACGGTTTCGTGTATGTGTGCGATCGCGCCAACGATCGGGTGCAGGTGTTCCGCAAGGACGGCACGTTCGTAAAAGAGGCGTTCTTCGACACCGCAGACGCTGCGATCGGGTTCCGTCTGGGACATTGCGTTCTCGCGCGATCCGCAGCAGGCCTACCTCTACATCGCGAACGGAGTGGATGAGAAGATCAGCATCGTCGATCGCAGCACGCTGACGGTGCTGACCAGTTTCGGCGACGGCGGCCGGCAGCCCGGCCAGTTCTATGGCGTCCACAACCTGGCGACCGATTCGCGCGGCAACCTGTACGCGACCGAGACCTACAACGGCGCGCGCATCCAGCGATTCGTCTACAAGGGCCTCGCGCCGGTGACGCGAGCGGTGCAAGGCGTGCCCTGGCCGGTGAAGCGCTGATCGTAGGGCGGGGCTTCAGCCCGGCCTAACGGGCTACAGTGGCGCTAGCGGGCCGCCTTGTCAGGCCCGCGTCTCGAGGCTGATAAGTGGCTCCACATGCGGAGGAGACATGCGCAATTTTGTCCTGGTGCTGGCGGGTGTCGTGGCCGGTATCGCGGTCTCGATGGCCCAGAGCCGTATCAATCCGACCGATCCACAGCCGACCTGCTCGATGTGCCCGGGCTACTACGTCCCGTTGTCAGAGCTCGAGGCGTACACCAAGAAGGCTGTCGCCGAGAAGCTGACGGATCAGCAGGTCCGCGACATCGATATCGGCAAATCGCACATCGGCATCGGGATGGTTCACCGTGGGCGGTTGACGGCACCGGCCGCGAACTCGGTTGCGGAGCATGATCAGGTCAGCGAGGTCTACCACATCGTCGACGGGGCGGCGACGCTGGTCCTGGGGCCCGACATCACCAATCGCCAGCGGCGACCATCCACACTGCTGACCGTGCGCGAATTCAACGGTCCCGGGAACAACGGTTCCGAGATTCGCAACGGCGTGACCTACAACCTGAAGCCCGGCGATGTGGTGGTCATTCCCGCCGGAACCGGCCACTGGTTCACCAAGATCGACGATCACATCGACTACCTGATGGTGCGGATCGACCCGGATAAGGTGACGCCACTCAAGAGCGAGGCGCAGTCGAAGGAATACCTGACGAAACCAGCCCCGCGCGACCCGTAGGCCACACGAGTTCGAACTGTCCACGTCGACGTTCGAACCGGCGGGTTCAGTCTGCGATGCCGTGGTTCCTGACCACCCAGCCGATCGACATACCCGGCACCGCTGCTGCCAGCAATACGATCACCGTCGTGATGAACTGGCAGGAACGGCTCACGCTCAAGAAGTGAGAGGCGAGAAGTAGCGAAGGGGCGACGCGGTTGCCCGTGTCGCCCCTCAGGTACGTTTCAACTTACTTCAAACTTCTGACTTCGTGACTTTCAACTTCTTTCGACTTCTGAACTTCGCACTTTCAACTTGGTTAGAGCTTCCCAGTGACGCGCCACCCGGCGGGGTAGTAGCCCTCGCGCACGGCGCTGTTGTACGGCACCGCGGCGACGATCGCGCGGATCTCCTTCTGGCGATGCGGCTCGGTGGTGGTCTTCTTCGTGTTCGGATTCTCGCCCCAGAGCAGCGTGACCTGCGTGCCCGGCTTCGCGTGCGCGGGATCGATGATACCCAGCGAGAGCGCACGCCGCTCGTTGTAGCTGTAGCCCGAGAACATCGACGCACCCACGATCTTGCCGTTGATCAGGATCGAGTCGAACGAGGAGGACGCGTAGTTCGCGTTCGGCTGATCGATGTAGCGGTAGATGGGGCCGTCCTCGAACATCGACCGGAACACGTCGACGACGTCCTCCGAATTCCATTCGAAGGTGACCTTCTGGCGGTAGCGGCTGGTCCTTCATCTTCTCGAGCGCTTCGCGGCCGATGAAGTCGTGATCGAACTTGACGAAGGAGCCGTAGCCCATCTCGTACGGCGTCACGTAGTAGTCCTCGATGTTCTTCGAGACGAAGCTGCCGCCGAGCGACGAGACCCCTTCATACGCCGTGGCCGGCAGCCACTCGCGATACGGCTTCATGCGGTCGTCGGTGTAGACGGCCGGAAGCGGTGACGGGATCCAGCCCGATTCGAGAGTATTGGACGAGTAGGCACGCGAGCCCACCTGTACGAGGCCGACGTCCTTACCCGCCTCGAGAATCGCGGCGCGCATTTCGTCCTGCTCTTCGTACGGACCCCAGAGCTCGAGGCCGGGGGTGCCTGCCATCCCGTGGCGGAGCGCGCGCACCGTCTTGCCCTTGATCTTGATCTCGCCCATGTTGAAGAACTTGATCTCGCCGTAGGAGCCGCCGTGCAGCTTCTGCAGCAGTTCTTCGGCTTTCGCGCCCTGTATCTGGAAGCGCCACACCGAGCGGGTCACTGCCTTGCCCATCGGCCGCATCGGCGAGCGATCGTCCATGGTCACCTTGACGTCGAACTTGCCGCTCTCGCCGTGGAACTGCATCCAGTTCGCCGCCGGCGCGCGGCCGACGAACACCAGCTTGTTCTGCTCCAGGTGGAAGAGGATGCCGTCGCCGATGACGTGACCGCTGTAGCTGGTCGGGGCGAACTGCTTGGCGCGGTTGACGGGGAACTTCTCGTAGCTGTTGGTGCTCAGATACGACACCATCTTCACGGCGTCGGGACCCTCGACGTAGAGGTTCGCCATGTGGTGCGTCTGATCGAACAGCACCACGCCGTGCCGCCACGCATGCTGCTCGTCGCGCCAGTTGGTGAACTCGCTCGGCACGACCGGGTAGACGTACGCGCCCATCTGCGAGTTCCGGAGCATGTCCACCGCGTTGCCAGCGGCATCCAGGGCCTGCTGGAGGTTCTTCACTGCCATGCTGATGTCTCTCTCTTTCGTTGTGTGTCGGCCGCGGCTCTCCGCCGGGCTGATGGCCCGTCGCCGCACCTCTAGCGTCGTTCGTCGTTGTGGAAACCTCGGAATTATAGTTCGCGGCGGTCTCAGGCGCCCAGAGAAGGGGCAAATTTCCGGGCCACTCGACCGTGGCGGCACCTACATTGCCTCAACGACCTGCATCGCCAGGTCCGCACGGCCGAATGGCGCCGAGACCTGGATGCCCTGCACGGTACCGCGGAGTGCAATCACCATCTCGCGCGCGATCGCCACGCCCTCTGCGATCGCGTGCTCCTTGGACTGCTCATTGGCGCGCCGCATACGCGCAATCACCTGATCGGGCACGACGACGCCCGGAACCTCGTTGGCGAGAAACTCGGCGTTGCGTACCGAGGTCAGCGGCCAGACGCCAGCCACGATTGGAATGTGCACATGCGCGGTCCGCGACAGGAACGTTTCGAGTTGCGCCAGGTCGAAAACCGGCTGCGTGATGGCGTACTCAGCGCCGGCCTCGACCTTGTATTCGAAGCGCTTCAGCTCGTAGTCGGCGTCTGGCGCGGTCGGGTTGACTCCGACACCAATCGCGAACTGCGTCGGCTTGCCAATCGAGTTCCCGCTGGGATCGAGCCCTCGATTCAACTGGTGGACGAGGTTGGTCAGACCGATGGAATCAATGTCGAACACCGCGGTCGCATCGGGAAAGGGGCCCATCTTTGGCGGGTCGCCGGTGATCACCAGGATGTTCCGCAGCCCGACGGCCGCCGCGCCGAGCAGGTCGCTGAGCATGCCGAGAAGATTGCGGTCGCGGCAGCAGTAGTGCGTGACGGCTTCGATGCCGACGCGCTGCTCGACGAGGAGGCTCGTGAGGACCGCCGCCATTCGGCTCTGCGCACGCGGGCCGTCAGGAATGTTGACGGCGTCGACACCGGCTGCCTTCAGCACGGCGACGTCGCGCAGCATCTTCTCGGCATCGACGCCACGTGGCGGCACGATCTCGACTGAGGCGACCATCTCGCCCCGGGCCAGCTTCGCCGCCCACTTCGACCGCGCTGCGAACGGTACGGGCTCGACTCCCGATCGACGCAGATCCGCTTGCATCGGCGCAGACGACGCGTCGTCGCGATGTGCCTCACCCGGCTGTGAGCGGCCGGTCGCGGTCGTCCCGGACGTCGGTAGCCGGGCCGCCTGCCTGGGCACCAGTGGGCGCACCCCGTGCGCGATTGCGCGGATGTGCTCCGGTGTCGTCCCGCAGCACCCGCCCAGCACACGTGCGCCCGCCTGCAACAAGTGCCGGGCGTACGAGGCCATGTATTCCGGGCTGGCCATGTACATCGTCCGGCCGCCGACGTCGCGCGGCATGCCGGCGTTCGGCTGCGCACTGAGTTTCCGCGTCGTCACCACCGCCATCTTCTCGATCGCGCCGAGGATTCCCTGCGGTCCCACTGAACAGTTCAGGCCGATGACGTCGGCGCCGAAGCCGTCGAGCGCGCGCGCCACCTGTTCCGGCGCCGCGCCGTACGCCGTGCGCCCATCTTCATCGACCGCCATCTGGGCGATCACGGGCATGGCCGGGTCGACCTCGCGTGCCGCCCGGATCGCCTGCTCGATCTCGAGGAGGTCGCCGAACGTCTCGAGGACGAAGCAGTCGGCCCCGCCCAACTTCAGGGCCTCCATCTGTTCGATGAACAACCCGCGCGCGCCCTCGATCGAGGTCGGTCCGTACGGCTCGAGCCTCACGCCGAGGGGCCCAATCGCGCCGGCGACGAGCAGGTCGTCGCCGGCTACCTCACGGGCGATCTGCGCGGCGGCGCGGTTGATCTCGCCCGCCTGCTGCTCGAGGCCATAGCCGGCCAGCTTCACGCGGTTTGCACCGAAGGTGTTCGTCTCGAGGACCTCGGCGCCGCTCTCCCGGTAGGCACGATGAATGTCCCGCACCAGATGGGGACTACGCAGATTCAGTTCGTCGTAGCACTGGTTGATGAAGATGCCCTTGGCATAGAGCATCGTTCCAATCGCCCCGTCGAACAGGACGAACGTGGCGGGGTCGGCCAGGCGAGCGCGGCGCGTGTCGCGTGCGCTCATGCCGCCACCCCCGGGCGCCGACGCCGTTGCCGGGAGGTGCCGTCGACACCGCGAGGCGCGACCGTCGGCAGGGCACGAGCGTCGAGGGATGGAGCCATTCAATATTGTGTGCAGTGGCAACGACAGGAATCCAGTGAGAATCGCCGCGCGGAGGCGGAACGGGCAGCGCCACGAGCGGCAAACAGGATGCCCGTACCGTTTGCTATCCCACATCGCTATAGGTAGATTGATTGATGTGAGGAGCGCCTCCGCCCACTTCCGGCTCCTCGGCGACGAGGCGCGCCTGCGCCTGCTGCGCCTGCTGAGTCGAGAGCGGCTCAATGTCACGGAGCTGACGGCGGTACTCGGACTGGCCCAGTCCGGTGTCTCCCGGCACCTCAAGCTGTTGAAGGAAGCCGGGTTCATCGACGAGCAGCGCTCGGCGGGATTCACCTACTACGCGCTGGTCGACCTACGGCAGCGGGGGTTGGGATCGTTGTGGGACGCGCTGGTGGACCATTTCGCACAGGCCAGCCGCGATCCTGCGGTCAAGGCGGACCATACGAGGCTGCAGGAGGTGCTCCGCCTGCGAAAGGAGAATTTTCGCGAGCACGCCGCCGACCCGCGCGAAGGCCGGCAGCTCGTCCCCGGTCGCAGCTGGATGGCCTGGTCGCGTGCCCTCGGGTTGCTGCTGCCGCCGCTGCGGGTCGCCGATCTGGGATGTGGCGACGGCTATCTCACCATCGAATCGTCACGGTGGGCGGGCCGGGTCGTCGGCGTGGATCGGTCGCCCATCGTGCTCGCGCGCGCGCGACTGCTGGCGCAACGCCGGCGCGCCACCAATGTCACGTGGAAACGCGGGGAGCTGGAAAAACTGCCCCTCGACACGGCGAGCTTCGATCTGGCGCTGTTGTCACAGGCCCTTCATCACGCGGTGAATCCCAGCCGCGCACTGGCGGAGGCAGTCCGCATCCTGGTTCCCGGCGGCCGGTTGCTGATCCTCGAATTGCGGGAGCACAAGGAAGAGTGGGTCCGCGACAAGCTCGGCGATCACGTGCTCGGCTTCAGCGAGACGGGGCTCCGGCACCTGTTATCGGAGGCTGGGTTGGTGGACGTTCGGACGAGTGCCGGCGCCAGCAAGGTGGGCGACCCGTTCGCTGTGCTGCTGGCGCTCGCCCACAAGCCTGCGGCCACTCGCGGATCGAGCCGCCGTGCACGAAAGGATTCATGACTTTCCCTGTCACCGGTCGGTCCCCCGACGCCAACGCCGCATCGACATCGGCCGTCCGACATCCGCTGGAAGCAGTTCTGGCGGAGCGTGTCGCCATCATGGACGGCGCCATGGGGACCACCATTCGCGCGTACGGCATGACCGAGGCCGACATCCGCGGGGATCGGTTTCGCGACGCCGCCACGGATCTGCTCAACAACGGCGACCTGTTCTCGCTCACGCAGCCGGCGATGATCTGCGACGTCCATCGCCGCTTTCTCGTCGCCGGCGCCGACATCATCGAGACCAACACGTTTGGCGCCACCACGATCAGCCAGAGCGAGTTCTTCGTCGACGATCCACGCGCGCGGGGCGGGCGGAAGGACCCGGCGTTCTACCAACACGTCATCGAAGATCCCTTCCTGCGTAGCCTCGCCTGGGAGATCAACGAACAATCGGCGCGGCAGTGCCGCGAGTGGGCCGATCGGGTCGCCGATGCTACCGGCCGGCCCCGATTCGTGGCCGGAGCGATCGGGCCGCTGACGGTGTCACTGTCCAGCTCGCCCGATGCCGACGACCCGGGCTTTCGTGTCGTCACGTTCGACCAGGTGCGGACCGCCTATGCCGAGCAGGTGCGCGCCCTCCTCGCGGGCGGCGTCGACCTCCTGCTCGTGGAGACAATTTTCGACTCTCTGAACGGGAAGGCCGCCCTCGTCGCCATTCAAGACGTGTTCGCCGAGGATCGTGTCTCCCTTCCCATCATGATTTCGGCCGCCGTCGGGCGCGGCGGCGAGACGATGATCTCGGCGCAGACGGTCGAAGCGTTCTGGACGGCAGTGGCGCACGTCAACCCGCTGTCGGTCGGGCTCAACTGTTCGCTTGGGCCGGACGGTATGTATCCCTTCCTCGAGCAACTGGCCGCCAAGTCGACGGCCGCGATCTCCTGCTACCCGAACGCGGGCCTGCCCAATCCGCTCTCGCCGACCGGCTTCGATCTCACGCCGGCGGACATGGCTGCGTATCTGGGCCGCTTTGCGAAAGACGGGCTGATCAACATCGCCGGCGGTTGCTGCGGCAACACCCCGGAGCACATTGCCGCAATCGCCCGAGCCCTGGACGCGGAGCCCGGCCGCATGGTTCCGGAGCATCCGGTCGCCGGACCGGAGGTCCGCCGGCGCTCCGTCACCGTCCCGAGGCCGCTGCAACTCTGCGGTTCGCAACCGTTCGTGCAGCAGCCCGGCATCTTCATGCTCATCGGCGAAAGGACCAACGTTGCCGGCTCGCCGAAGTTTGCCAGGCTGATCAAGGAGGGCAAGTACGAGGAGGCCGTCAGCATTGCCCGTCAGCAGGTCGAAAACGGCGCCGATGTCGTCGACATCTGCATGGACGAAGGGATGATCGACGGCGTCGCGGCGATGAGCCGCTTTCTCCAGTTGCTCGCCAGCGAACCGGAAGTCGCCAAGGTCCCCTTCATGATCGACTCCTCCAAGTGGGAGGTGATTGAAGCCGGGCTCAAGTGTCTGCAGGGCAAGGGCATCGTCAACTCGATCTCCCTGAAGGAGGGCGAAGACCTGTTCCGCCAGCGCGCGCGCACCATCCGCGCGTATGGGGCAGCGGTGGTGGTGATGGCGTTCGACGAGCGGGGGCAGGCGGCCACGTACGCCGACAAGATCGCCGTCTGCGAACGCGCCTACCGCATCCTCGTCGATGACCTCGCGTTCCCACCAGAGGACGTCATCTTTGATCCCAACATCCTGACGGTGGCCACCGGGATGGAGGAGCACAACAACTACGCCGTCGATTTCATCGAGGCGACACGATGGATCAAGATCCACCTGCCCCACGCCAAAGTGAGTGGCGGCGTCTCGAACATCTCCTTCAGTTTTCGCGGCAACAACGTCGTGCGCGAGGCGATGCACTCGGCGTTCCTCTACCACGCCATCGCTGCCGGCCTGGACATGGCCATCGTCAACGCCGGAATGCTGGACATCTACGAGGAGATCGAGCCCGGGTTGAAGAGGTTGGTGGAGGACGTTCTTCTCAATCGACGGCCGGATGCGACGGAGCGACTCGTCGAGTTTGGCGAGGGACTCAAGGCACTCGGCGCTGGCGCTGCAGTGGACGAGAAGCACACCGAGGAATGGCGGTTGGGGACGGTCGAGGCGCGGTTGTCGCACGCCCTGGTCAAGGGCATCGACACCTACATCGAGCAGGACACCGAGGAAGCCCGCGTCAAGCTGAATCGCCCCCTGGCTGTCATTGAAGGCCCGCTGATGGACGGCATGGGCGTGGTCGGTGACCTGTTCGGTGCCGGCAAGATGTTCCTGCCGCAGGTGGTGAAGTCGGCTCGCGTGATGAAGAAGGCGGTCGCCTATCTATTGCCATTCATGGAGGCGGAGAAGGCCGCCATGGCGGCGGCAGGCCAGGCCGTCAAAACGCGCGGCAAGATCGTTCTCGCGACGGTCAAGGGCGACGTCCACGACATCGGCAAGAACATCGTCGGCGTCGTGCTCGCGTGCAACAACTATGAAGTGATCGACATGGGCGTCATGGCGCCCTGCGAAAGGATCCTCGAACGCGCGCGCAGCGAAAATGCCGACCTGATCGGCCTCAGCGGCTTGATCACTCCGTCTCTCGACGAGATGGCGCATGTGGCGCGTGAGATGGAGCGCCAGGGCTTCACGCTGCCGTTGCTGATCGGCGGGGCAACCACCAGCCGCGCGCACACCGCGATCAAGATCGCCCCGCATTACACGCAGCCCGTGATCCACGTCCTTGACGCCAGCCGCGCCGTACCGGTGACGACCAGTTTGCTGAGCGCGGATGGCAAAGATGCGTTCGTGGCGCAGCACCAGGCCGACTACGCGACGATTCGCCGCAGCCACGGTGCGAACCGGCAGCCGCTCGTCGATCTCCAGACGGCCCGGCGGCGACGCACGCCAATCGTCTGGCGGGTTGAGGACATTGCTCAGCCCGAGTTCATCGGCGTGCACGTCCTCGACGACTTTCCGCTGACGACACTTCGGGCGTTCATCGACTGGACGCCTTTCTTTCATACCTGGGAGCTGAAGGGGGTCTATCCGCGGATCCTCGAGGACCAGAAGTACGGCACACAAGCGCGGCAGATCTATTCGGAAGCCAACGCGCTCCTTGACCAGATCATCGCCGACCGCCTGCTTCGCGCCCGTGGCGTCTACGGCTTGTTCCCCGCCTGCGCGATTGGTGACGATGTTGCGATCTTCAGCGATGCAGGGCGGACGCACGAGCAGACTCGGTTCCGGTTCCTGCGACAGCAGACGGATCGAGGCGACGACCAGCCCTGTCGCTCCCTGAGCGACTTCATCGCGCCGCAGGGGACGGGCCTGGCGGACCACCTTGGCGCCTTCGCCGTGACCGCCGGGATGGGCTTGCGGGAACTCTGCGGTCGGTTCCGCGCGCAGCACGACGACTACAACGCGATCATGGCTGAAGCCATCGCCGATCGACTCGCCGAGGCGTTTGCCGAATGCCTGCACAAGCGCGTGCGCGATCAGTGGGGATACGGCCGAGCGGAGGCGTTTACTCCAGCTGAATTGATTCAAGAGAAGTATCGAGGCATCCGGCCGGCCGCCGGGTATCCTGCCTGCCCCGATCACACGGAAAAAGGAACCATCTGGCGGTTGCTCGATGTCGAGGCGTCGACCGGCATCCAGCTGACCGAGTCCTACGCGATGTGGCCAGGGTCGAGTGTGAGCGGCCTGTACTTCGCCCACCCCGAGGCCCGCTACTTCACGTTGGGGAAGATTGCCCGGGATCAGGTCGTCGATTACAGCGGCCGCAAGGACATGTCGCGGGAAGAGGTCGAACGGTGGCTCGGACCAAATCTCGACTACGAGCCGTAGCGAATCGCGCACGGCGTGACGTGGTCGTACAAATTGAACTACCCTTGCGTCACGAACCGACGCTGAATCTGTCGTGAATCGACGACACCAACGTCACCGGAGAGCGTTGTCATGAGCAGCTATGCAGAAATTCACCCCAATTGGGAGCGGGAGCCCGCGTACATCACCGAGGGATTCTCGATAGAGATGACGGCGAAGGATATCGAAAACCTTCGCGCCGCGGCACCGTTGCTGCCACCTGACACGCCGGTGGCGGTCACCTTCCTCCCCGGAGAGACGCTGGACGCACGCCTCGCGGCAGCCAAAGAGGTACGCGCGCTGGGCTTCGAACCCATGCCGCATTTCTCCGCCCGGCGGATCAAGTCGGAGGCGGAGCTCGAAACGATGATCACACGCATGGCCGAAGAAGCAGGCGTGAGGCGCTGCTTCGCGATTGCCGGCGATCCTTCGCACCCGGAAGGTCCCTACGCCGATACCTCGATGCTGATCGAGACCGGCTTTTTCGAAGCCCACGGCATCAAGGCGATCGGCGTCGCCGGCCATCCACAAGGGCATGCGAACATGACGGAAGAGCAGTGCTTCGCTGTGCTGGAGCGGAAGTGCGCGCTCATTCATCAGCACGGCATGAAACCGCTCATCGTCACTCAATTCGGTTTCGACCCCGACGCATTCATGCATTGGCTGGTGCTTCTCCGGCAGCGTGGTATCGATGCACCGGTCAGGATCGGCGTTCCCGGACCCACCAGCATCAAAGGCCTGTTGAAATTCGCGGCGCGCTGCGGGGTCGAGGCATCGGCGTCGGTCATGAGCAAGTACGGCATTTCAATGGCCAATCTGATCGGCAGCGCCGGCCCGGACAAGATGGTGAACGCGTTCGCCAGCGGCTTCAACAGTAAGCATGGACGGGTACGGCTGCATTTCTACCCGTTCGGCGGATTGGTCAAGACGGCCGAATGGATCACTCAGTACAACCGCAAGCACTACAACCGGGAGCACTGAGGAATCGACGATCGGATTGCCGGGAGACGGTCACGAGCGCACAATACCCCACACGCGGAGGAACAAGATGACGCGCACGATTCGCACGGCGGCGTTCTGGATCCTCGGTTCGTTCGTTGCCACGACGTCTGTCTCGGCGCATCACTCGTTTGCTGCGGCCTTCAACATGACCGCGCCTGTGACCGTGCAGGGGACGATCGTCCAGGTTCGCCTCGAGAACCCGCATTCGTGGTTCTTCCTCGACGTCAAGAATCCAACCACCGGGGAAGTGACGCGATGGGCGTTCGAGGCGGGCACGCCGGGCGGCATGATCCGCAACGGCTTCAAGCCTGACCTGATCAAGAAGGGCTCGGTCGTCACCATCAAAGGATTCCACGCCAAGGACCCGGCGCAGAACATGGGCATGCTGCGTGAGTTGATCACCGCTGATGGCACGTCGTACGGGCTCTTCGGTTCGCAGCAGGGTCCCGGCCAGTAGAGCGGCCCTTCAGGGCCGCGGGTAGAGGCGGCCCAAGTTTCTAGTCAGGCTGCTGGCTTCCGGCGACAGGCTTCTGGCGAAGAACGGAGAGTGCTCCCAACAGCCCGTAGCCTGAAGCCCATAGGCTGAAGCCAGTAGCCCGAAGCCCGCAGCCTGATTTGCCACGTTTCATGAGGGTAGCGAAATGACGCGTCGCGCAATCGCAACCATCGTCACCATGGTGTTTGCTGTCGCCACCTTCGCGGCCGCGGTGGTCATGCCGGCATTGGCGCAGGCACCCGCGCCCGCGGCAGCGAAGCCCGCCGCCGCGAAGCCCGAGGCCGCCGGTCCGGCCCCGCGTATGACGGACGGGCACCCTGATCTGTCCGGTGTGTGGTGGACCGGCGGAGATGTGGGCGGCGCCCAGTTCGGTCAGTCCAACGGATCGCGCATCGGCGGTGCCCGGGGCACACCGGCTCCGACGTTCCCGAGCCTTTACAAGCCGGAGGTGGCGGCGAAAGCCAAGACATTGAGCGACAAGGACGATCCGACCCTGCGGTGCATCCCAACGGCATTCGGGACGCTGAACGTCAGCCTGTTCGATGTCGGCGCGGTCGGGCAGATCATCGCGACGCCGAAGATGATCGTCATGCTCAGTGAGACGTATCACGGGTTCCGCCTGGTGCCGACGGATGGACGGAAGCATCGCGACGAGGTGCCGCCGGCGTATCGCGGTGAGTCGGTCGGTCGCTGGGACGGGGACACGTTCGTCGTCGACACCAGGAACTTCACCGACAACACGTGGATCTCGGCGGAGGGGCGGGTGTCGCCCCACTCCGATCAGCTGCACGTCGTCGAACGGTATCGTCGTGTAAACGCGAGCACGCTCGAAATCGACGCGACGCTCGAAGATCCGGAAATGCTGACCAGGCCGTGGGTCGTGCCGAAGCAGACGCTGGTACTCGCGCCGTTCGATCGGATCATGCCGCTCAACTGCAGCGGCACCGAAACGCAGGGGCTGATCGACGCGGCGGAGAAGCAGGCACGATAACTCCCAACGCCCAACGTCTTTCGCTGGCCCAACTCCCAAGCGTTCACGACGCGCTCTTCGAGCGCGAGTGCCGGGTTCCGTCTGTGCTTCCGCCAAACTCTTGGAAGTTGGGAGTTGGGAGTATTCAACCTGTTCAACACCGTCACGCCCGGAAACCCGCACACGACGATGAGCAGCACGGATTTCGGCAAGGTGACGTCGCTGGCCGGCGGCACCGCGCCTCGCGTGTTGCAGTTGGGAATCAAGTATCAGTTCTGAGCAGGGAATAACGTCCAACGGCTTTCGCGAGACCAACTCCCAACTCCCAAAACAACCTTCCCGGGTCGGGGACGTTTGGGAGTTGGACGAGCGAAAGACGTGGGGAGTTGGGAGTTGCTCTGAGTCCGCCTCCTGCCGCTAGGATGTCGCGTGGCCACCCGGACGCTCGACCTGAACCTGTTGCCGATTGCGTTCGCGCTCTACGACGAATTGAGCGTGAGCCGCGCGGCGCGTGTGCTTGGGATGAGCCAGCCGGCGGTCAGCATGGCGCTGAAGCGGATGCGCGAGACGTTCGAAGACCCGTTGTTTGTCAGGGTCGCGAACGGCATCGCGCCGACGCCACGGGCTCACGCCATCATCCAGGCGTCGCGACCGCTGGTCGGACGGCTGCAGCAGGACCTGGTCACCGGCCAGTCGTTCGATCCGGCCACGAGTACGCAGACGTTCACCCTCTCACTTTCCGACGTCGGGGAGATGGCGTTCCTGCCCCGGATCATTCCGCTGCTCCGTCACGCCGCCCCGCACTGTGCCGTCCGCTCGGTGTCGCTCCCGCCCTCGCAGCTGGCGCATGAACTGGAAAAAGGGGGCGTCGACGCCGCCGTTGGTTACTTCCCGTTACTGGCGACGAAGAACTTCCGCCATCGACGGCTGTCGGTGCACCGGTTTGCCTGCCTGATGCGGACCGACCACCCCTTGTGGGCGCCGCGTCTGACCGTCGCCCGGTTCCTCGAAGCCGAGCACCTCGTCGTCCGGGAGGAAGGACGCAGCCAGGAGGTGCTCGAACGGTTTTTCGCCCGCCGGCGGATTCACCGGCGCGTGCAGGCCTACACGGCGCACTTTCTCGGCGTGCCGTTCATCCTCGCCTCCTCGGACCTGATTGCGACGGTTCCCTACGCCGTGGCGCAGGACTTCGCCCAGATGTCGCCGCATCTGGTCATTGCGCTGCCGCCGTTCGACATCACCGGATTCGAGCTGAAGCTGCACTGGCATCGCCGTTTCGACAATGAACCGCGGAACCGGTGGCTGCGCGAGCAGCTGATCCGGTCATTCCGGGAAAACGCCCGCGTGACAGAGCCGCCGGCTTAGCCCTGCATTCCGGCCGGTTATGCGATCGGCTGATATCCGTCATCAGGATTGATTCGTGTCCACGGTTGTGCGATTCTCCGCCCGTTCGCCCCCGGCCGGGGCGGGAGACTCAGCGCGTCACCTGGGAGAGACGATGAAGATCGGCCGGTCCGCCACCCTGTCGCTGGCATCTGCGCTCGCCCTCCTGTCCGTGGTGTCGATTGCTCGCGTCCAGGGGCAGTCGTCGCCGGGGCCGCAGCGTGTATCCCAGCCGGCCACCACTCAGACGTCGCCGCCGGAACCGGTGGGCGCATCCGGGCGGACGAGTGCACCGACCGCTGCAGGGCGGAATGTCCGGAGCGGTGGCGCCTCGCCGGCGGTCGCGCGTGTCGCGACCGTGGCGGCGCCGGATGCGGCCACGATCGCGAAGCAGAAGGCGCTCCTCGATCAGTACTGCGTCACCTGTCACAACAACCGTCTGAAGACCGCGAATTTCTCGCTCGAGGACGCGGACCTGACCGCGATTGGCGAGCACGCGGACGTATGGGAGCGGGTCGTCCGCAAGCTGCGCGGCGGCGTGATGCCGCCGCCGGACATCCGGCGCCCGTCGCTGGAGGAATACGACGGCCTGCGCGACTTTCTCGAAGCCGAAATCGATCGCAGCGTTGCCGGCAAGCCGAATCCCGGTTCGGTGGTGCTGCATCGCCTGAACCGCACCGAGTACGCGAACGCCGTCCGCGACCTGCTCGACCTGGACGTCGACGTCACGACGCTGCTGCCCCCGGACGATTCGGCACGCGGGTTCGACAACATTGCCGGCTCGCTGACCATCTCGCCGACGCTGCTCGAGTCGTACACGTCCGCGGCGGCGCGCGTCGCGCGGATGGCGGTCGGCTACTGGAAGACGCCGACCGAGTCGACCTATCTGGTCTCGAGCGACGCGTCGCAGAACCAGCACATCGAAGGGCTGCCGCTAGGCACCCGCGGCGGGCTGAAGGCGCGGCACGATTTCCCGGCTGACGGTGAATACAAGTTCGAGGTCCAGAACTTCGGCATTGGCAGCTTCATCCCGAACGAGCAGCTCGAGATCCTGATCGACGGCGCGCGTGCGCATCTCTTCACCTACAAGGGTGTCGGCATGAGCTCGGGGATGCAGGCTGACAACGATGGCACGCTGACGGTCACGGTGCCGGTGAAGGCGGGGTCGCGGATGATCGGGGCCACGTTCCTGCAGACGAACTTCCGGCCGAGTCTCGACATGATCCGGCAGTACGACCGCAAGTCGCTCGAGAACAACGCCATTCCGCAGATCGAGTACTACCCGGCCATCGGGTTCGTCCGGATTTCGGGGCCCTTCAACGCGCAACGACCCGAGGATTCGAAGAGCCGTCGCAAGGTGTTCTCGTGCAAGCCGTCGGCGGCCTTGTCCGAACAGGCCCCCGCCTCCGCCAACGCTTCGGCGCGGTCGCGGCAAAGCTCAGGAGGTTCACAGCTGAGCGAAGCCGGATGCGCCCGCCAGATCCTCGGCACGCTGGCGCGTCGCGCTTATCGGCGTCCGGTGACGCCGTCGGATGTCGCCACGGTGATGGCGTTCTACGACGAAGGACGGATGACCGGCGGCACGTTCGAAGACGGCGTCGAGCTCGCGATGCGGCGCATCCTGGCAAGCCCGCAGTTCCTCGTCCGGGTCGAGCGCGAGCCGGCGACGGTGCCGGTCGGGCAGGCCTACCGCATCACCGATCTCGAGCTGGCGTCGCGACTGTCCTTCTTCCTGTGGAGCAGCATTCCCGACGACGAGCTGGTGACACTGGCGAGCCAGGGACGGTTGAGCAATCCGCGCGTCCTCGAGCAGGAGGTCAAGCGGATGCTGGCGGACCCGAAGTCGTCGGCGATGGTCAACAACTTTGCGCAGCAGATGCTCTATTTGCGCAACCTGAAGGCGACCTCACCTGACGGCGTGTTCTATCCGGATTGGGACGACGAGCTGCGGCAGGGGTATCAGCGCGAGGCCGAGCTGTTCTTCGAGAGCATCATGCGCGAGGACCGCAACATCCTCGACCTGCTGACGGCGGATTACACCTTCGTCAACGAGCGCCTGGCGCGCCAGTACGGGATTCCCAATGTCTACGGGTCGCAGTTCCGACGGGTGACGCTGCCGCCCGAGCTCGACTACCGGCGCGGCATCCTCGGCAAGGGAAGCTTCCTCTCGATCACGTGGACGCAGAATTTCCGCACGTCGCCGGTCAAGCGGGGCGTGTGGGTGCTCGAGAACATCCTCGGAGAGCCGCCGCCGGAACCGCCGCCAAATGTGCCGCCGCTCGAGGACACGAAGGAAGAGGGCAAGATCCTGACCTTGCGCGAACAGATGACGCTGCATCGGCGCGCGCCGACCTGCGCCGGCTGCCACAAGATCATGGACCCGATCGGGTTTGCGCTCGACAATCTCGACGCAGACGGCAAGTATCGCGCGAAGCAGGGTGGCGAAGGCGGCGTGCCGATCGATGCGAAGGTGGATCTGTTCGACGGACAGAAGGTTGACGGGCCGGCAGGCCTCCGGAACGCGTTGCTGCGTTATTCGCCGCAGTTCGTGCGGATGTTCACCGAAAAGATGATGACGTACGCGGTCGGCCGCGGCATGGAGTATCAGGACATGCCGACCATCCGCGGCATCGCCCGCGACGTGAACAAGGACAACAACCGCTTCTCGTCGATCGTGCTGGCGGTGGTGAAGAGCGGGCAGTTCCAGATGCGAGTCAAGGGCGAGGACGCCCTGCGGAACACGACGAATTAGGTGCGCCGGGCCTGCTGCGCGAGGCCCGGCCTACGAAGGTTGGAAGGTGGCCGGGCCTCGCGTCAGCAGGCCCGACATTCCGGAGGAAGTTCAATGTCATTCGTCACCAGGAAGCACATCCCCCGTCGCACGTTCCTGCGTGGTGCCGGCGTCACGCTGGCGTTGCCCTTCCTCGAGTCGATGGTGCCGGCGCTGACGCCGCTGCGGCTGACGGCCGCGGCGCCGGTGCGCCGCTTCGTCGGCATCTGGCATCCGCATGGGGCGGCGCCCGGCTACTGGAGCCCGACGAAGGAAGGCCGGGACTTCGAGTTCTCCTTCATCACCAAGCCGCTGGAGCCGTTTCGCAATCGCACCGTCCTGATCAGCGGCCTCGACATGCCGGAAGCGTTCGCGACCAACGAGGAGCCGGGCGGCGATCACGCGCGCGGCGCGGTGCTGCTCTCCGGCGCCCGGCCTCGTCGCAATGCGGTGAGCCCGTATCTCGGCGTCACGATCGACCAGTTGATCGCCCAGAAATACGGGCAGGACACCATCCTGTCGTCGCTCCAGCTCGGCGTCGAGGACAGCGGCAACTACGGCAACTGCAACTGGGGTTACAGCTGCGCCTACACCAACTCGATTTCCTGGGTGTCGCCGACGCAGCCGCTGCCGACCCAGGTCAATCCGCGCGTCGTCTTCGAGCGGCTCTTCGGTGATGGGAGCAGCACCGAGGAGCGCCGCAATGGCCGGAAGCAGAATGCCAGCATCCTCGATTCGGTGACCAAGGAACTGGCGGTCTTCAAGAACAACCTGGGCGACGGCGACAAGGCGCGTCTCGACACCTACGTCGACAACGTGCGCGAGCTCGAGCGGCGCATTCGCATCGCCATGGACAGCTCGCTGCAGGAGCCGACCGGCGATGTGCCGTTCGGCCTGCCCGAGAGCAAGCACGTCCACTTCCGGTTGATGTACGACCTGATGGCGCTGGCGTTCGAAGGCGACATCACGCGGTCGGCGACATTCATGCTGGGGCGTGACCTGAGCGGCAGCAGCTTCCCGGAATCCGGCTTCACCGGCGGCTGGCACGGGTCGTCGCATCACGGCGACAAGCCGGAGAACGTGATGAACTACTCGAAGATCAACCGGTATCACGTGCAGAACCTCGCCTACTTCGTGGACAAGTTGAGCAAGATCCCGGAGGGCGACGGCACGGTGCTCGATCACATCCTGATCTACAAGGGCAGCAACATGGGGAACTCGCACCGGCACGCACACGAGAAGGTGCCGGTCATCCTCGTGGGCGGCATCGACGGGACGTTCAAGGGCAACCGGCACCTGGTGTTCCCGGACAACACGCAGCGGACGTCGAACATGCTCGTCAGCCTCCTGCACCTGTATGGCATCGATCAGTGGCTCGATGACAAGGGGAAGGCGATGACCGACAAGCTGGGGTCGAGCACGGGCCGGCTGCAGCCGCTGGAGATCGTGTAGGAGAGGAACTACCAAATCCCAACGACTGTCGCCCGTCCAACTCCCAAACGGTTCGAAGGAGCAAAGCGCTTGGGAGTTGGGCAATCGAAAGATGTTGGGAGTTGGGAATTATCGGATGAATAGGGGAGCCCGGATGGTAGGAAAGCAGAGGCGATGGTTGTGGGCGGCAGCGGCGCTGTGGGGCGCGGTTGTGGCGATCGCTCCCGTCAACGCGCAGATCGGCGGACGGCCGACGCGCCCGCAGGTCAAGCCGCCGCAGGGACCGGTGCGCCAGATCATCTTCAGCAACTGCACGTCCTGCCACGGCATCGACGACTATGCCTATAACGCGCTCGACCGGGACGGCTGGAACCGGCATCTCGAAGCCAAGCACCCGGACGGATTCGCCAAAATGATCTCCGACGAGCAGCGGCAACTGCTGCTCGACTGGCTGGTCAGCCGGTTTGGCCCTGGAACGAAGCCCTTCCCGCGAACCTACGTGGCGCGGGAAATCACCACGTATTTCACCGATAGCGAGGGCGACGCGCTGCTGGCCAGGGCCTGCAGCACCTGTCATCCCGTGGACCGGGTAAACTCTGCCCGTAACAGTGCCGACGCCTGGCGCGTGCTCACAATCGACATGCGTGAGCGTGGCGCCAAGCTGACCGACGAGGAAGTCGAGAAGCTGGTGGAGTGGCTCGGCCGAACCAAGGGAACGAACGCAAACCAATGAAAACGGCCTATTCACTTGTCGGCGCCGTCATCTTCGGCGCGATTGTTCATGGACAGGCGGCCAAGCCGGCACCGCCGGCTGCGCCGGCAGCAAAGGAAATTACTCCTCACCGCAAGTTCGGCGAACGTGAAGGAGAGCGGAACCCCGGTCAAAATCCGGATCTTCCGCTGGTCGAGCGATGAGGAACGGACGCCGCTCGTGGCCAGCCTGACCGCACCACCTCCGGGCGCCGGTCGCGCGGCAGGCGGACGTCCGGGGGGCGGGGGAGGACGCGGTGCGAATGCCGGCGCCGCACGCGGGGCCGCAGCACCAGCAGCAGCAGCGCCAGCGGCAGCGCCAGCGCCAGCAGATGCAGCACCGGATCAGGCCCAGGCCGGCGATGCCGCCGGAGGTGACGCGCAGGCCGGCCGCGCCGCACGCGCAGGTGGTGCTGGCGGCGGCCGTGGCCGCGGCGGACGGGGAGGCGATGCGGCGCCGCTGACACCCATCCAGGCGTTCACCGCGGCGCTGCAGAAGGCGCCGACGGTCGGCTACATCTGGACGACCGACGTCACCGGCTACTCGATTAAGTACGCCTGGCACACCACGCAGCCGGACGGCACCGAACGCATCGTCCTCGCCACCGATCGGCGGCTCGGCGCGTATTCGCCGGCATGGACGCTCAACAATCCCGGCACGCCGACCGACTACGAGTTCACGCTGCTGGAACTGCATCTCGATCCGAAGGGCGGCGAGGGCAAGGCGTCGCTGACGACGAAGCTGGTGGCCGACAACGACACGAAGCAGCTCAGCCTCGAGAATTACGCAGCCGCGCCGACGATTCTGCAGAACGTAAAGCGATCCGCGAATTGACGGATTGACGAATCGACGGATTGACGAATTGGAGACACGGAGATGAGCGGAGTGGCAAGGGGATTCGTGGCGGCGTCTTCTCGCGTGCGGCGTCCTGGCGCTGTTCGCCGGCGACACCGGCGTACGCCGCCGGCAGCGAGGTCGCTGACGCGGCGGCAAAGGGTGATCGGGCGGCCGTTCGAGCGCTGATGCAGCACAAGGCGGACGTCAACGTGCCCCAGGTGGACGGCACGACCGCGCTGCACTGGGCGACGCGAGCTGACGACCTCGACCTGGCCGAGATGCTGATTGCCGCCGGGGCGAACGTCTCGGCGGCCAATCGCGAAGGCGTCACGCCGCTCGGGCTCGCCGCGATGAACGGCAGCGCGCCGATGCTGCAGAAACTGCTCAAGGCTGGCGCCGATCCGAACGCGCCGCTCGACCAGTTCAAAGACACCGCGCTGATGATGGCGTCGCGGACGGGAAAGACCGACGCGATGCGTGTGCTGCTGGAAACCGGGGCCCAGCCCAATGTCGCCGAGACCTGGGGCGGCACGACGGCGCTGATGTGGGCAGCCGCCGAGCGTCATCCCGACGCGGTCAAGGTGCTGATCGACGCCGGTGCCGATGTGAACGCGCGGTCGAAGTTCGTGGCCGCGGCGAACGGCCGCGGGTTCGAAGGACGCTCGCCGAAAGCCGACGGGGCGGATCAGAAGCCGGAGGACTTCGCGAGCGGCTGGTTGACGCCGCTGATGTTTGCCGCGCGGGAAGGCGATGTCGAGTCGGCGCGCATGCTGGTCGCGGCTGGCGCCGACGTCAACGCGCTGGCCGGCGATGCCAAGAACGCGCTCGGACTGGCGATCTTCAACGGCAACTACGAGGTCGCGTCGTATCTGATCGACGCGAAGTCGAACGTCAACCAGGCCGACACTCAGCGGTTCACGCCGCTTTACTGGGCGGTGGATCGCCGCAACATGGAGACGGCGCCGAACTTCCCGTGGATGGTCACGGCGGACCCGTTGCCATTGATCAGGAAATTGCTCGATGCCGGCGCCAATCCGAACGCGCTGGTACAGAACACGCCGCGCGCCCGCATGCGCGAAGGCTCGCCGCGCATCGTCTTCGCGACGCCGCTGATGCGCGCCGCTTTTGCCGGTGATCTCGAACTGACGAAGCTGCTGCTGTCGCACGGAGCCGATCCCAAGATCATTTCGAATGACGGCGAGACGATGCTCGCGGCCGCGTGCGGGCTGGCGTTCATCCAGGGCTACCACCGTGGGCGTCCCGCTGCCGAGCGGCTGGAAGTCGTCAAGACGTTCGTCGACCTGGGCGTGGACGTGAATCAGGCCGACGACTACGGCATCACGCCGCTCATGGCGGCTGCCAACATGGGCGATACCAAGATGATTCAGTACCTGGTCGACAAGGGCGCCAACCTCGGCGCCTACGACCTGGGCAAGAAGAACGACGGCGCCTTCGGCGCCAGCGTCGAGCCCTTGATGCCGGTCGATTACGCGATTGGCGTCGGCACGTTCGTGCCGAACAACGCCGTCATCATGCACGACGACGCGGTGGCGCTGATGATGAAGCTGATGCAGGAGCGCGGCATCAAGCACACCACTTCCGAGTGCACGCTGCGCGGCTTCACCTGCGCGCAGGCCGACGTCGATCCCAAGGTTGCCACCCCGGCCGAGATCCAGCGCATCCGCGCGCTGCAGATCGGTCCGCAGGTGCAGGGCATCACGGGAGGGCTGGCGGCGAAGGAGAACAAGTAAATTGCGATTTGCGATTTGCGAGTTGTGATTGACGCGGACGGCGGCGCAGCTCACGAGCGCTGATACCATCAATCACAACTCACAATTCACAAATCACAAATGAACTTCAATCTTTCCGACGTTCAGCTCGCCTGGAAGTCCAAAGCCGCTTCGCTCGGGCGTGAGCTTCCGGCAACCGCGGCTTCGGCGGACGTCATCGCTGCTGCCTTCCGCGCGGGTCTCATCGATCCCAACATCGATCTGCTCTCGGCCGCGGTCGCCGTCGAAGCGCTCGCCTGCGAGTCTGCCGGCGCCGCGCTCGCCTTTGCCCTCCACACCAGCATCGTCCTGTCGGTCGCCGGCGACGATCGTTTCACCGCGCTGGCGCGCGGCGAAGTCGTGGCCGCGGTTGGATTGTCGTCGGACGACGTAGCGTGTGAGCGATCGGGGGTGCTGTCGGGACGAGCGTCATGGGTGGGACCGCTGACCAATCGCGGCCTGGCAGTGCTCGGCGTGCGGCGGAGCGGCAACGATGCCGGTCTGCGGGCAGCGGTCGTGGCGTCGCTTGATCACCCACACGTCACGATCGAGGAAGTGGAGACGGCGGCGCTCTCGGGCTTCGTGTGCGGGCACGTCACGTTGCGCGACGTCCCGTTCTCGGAGATCGGCTCGCCGCTGCCGATCATGACGCGGATCCGAATTCTGCTGGCGGCAGCAGGGTTGGGCATGGGGAGGCGCGCCCTCAGAGAGGCGTTACAGGTGGCGCGGACGCAGTCCTACCGCGGTGCCGGCGGAGAGCAGACGGTGCAGGGACTGCTGGCCGACGGGGCGACAGAACTCGACGCCGCGACGATGTTGACCTGGAAGGCAGCGACGGAACCGGCGCCGACGCTGGCCGCCGCGTCGATGGCCAAGCTCGCCGCCACCGAGGCGACACAGCGGGCGGTCGCCCGGGCGACGCAGGTGGTAGGCGCCGACAGCTTCCGCGCCGGTCATGTCGTCGAGCGGCTGGCGCAGGACGTCCGCGCGCTCGAGTTGTTCGCCGGCCGGACGGAGGCGCTCAGGGAGGCGGTGGCCGACGAGACGCTACCGCGAGGGTGAGGGGCGGAAGTCAGAATGCAGAATTCAGAATGCAGAATGCAGAATGCAGAATGAAGGATTCAGAAGGTGGCTGCCCCTGTTCTGCATTCTGCATTCTGCATTCTGAATTCTGATTTACCGCTTCACCACGTATCCCGCTGCCTCGATTCGCTCGCGTATCATTTCCGCGTTGACTTTGTCAGCGTCGAACGTGACGTCGACCTGGTTGGCCGTGTGCGACGCGGTGACCTCTTCGACGCCTTCGATCTGGCGCACGGCGCGCCGCACGGCATTTTCGCAGCCACCGCATGTCATGCCGGTGACCGTCAGCTGAACCTTCTCGGACATGGGCGAATCCCCCTTGACATCGCTCCAGGCCAACCGCGTGAGTCTGGCGAGAGCGAGGTCTCGACTAAGGATGATGCACAGGAGCGCGCGGATCAAATCGCGGCATTCCGTGCGGAAATTGCGCAGCTCCGGAGAGAAGGGGTTACTCCCTTTACGGATGACCAGCTGAATCTCATCGCCCGCCACCATGAGTCGCTCCTCGATCGGCTGGCCGGCGAGTTCGACATCGATCGCACTGTTGCAGAGCGACGCATGTCGCTGGGCATGCGAATCGCGTCGGGGTTTGGTGCTGTCACCCTCACCGCCGCGGTCGTTTCGTTCGTGTATCAGGTCTGGGGATCGATTCCGACTGCGGGTCAGGTCGTACTGCTCACCGCGGGTCCGCTCGTCTCGATCGCGGCGATGATCGTCGTCGGGACGGTCGAGCGCACGCGGTATGTGCGGCAGTGATGGCGGTGGTCGCCTGCGGTGCGTTCGTGCTGCAGACGATGCTCCTTGGACAGATCTTCAACCTGCACGGCTCACCACATCCATTGCTGCTGTGGGGTCTGTTCGCCGTTGCCGTCGCCTGGCCCTGGCGGTTCGTGCTCCCGTTCGGTCTGGGCGTCCTGTCGCTGACCTTCTATTTTGCGGCGCTGGCGTTCTGGTGGTCCGGCGTGTCGTGGGCGTCGGTGATCGAGCGGCCGGAACCGCTGATGCTGACGGCGGCGGTGCTGCTGCCGCTGACCTCGCGGGCACCGCGCGAGCTGGTGACCGGCGCACGGACCGTGCTGCTGATTTTGATGCTCGGGCCGCTATGCTGCTGCTGTCCGGCATTGCGGAGCTGTCGCTGCTTGCCTGGAGCGCATCGACGATTCGCGTCGTGTATCAGGTGGCCGCCGCAGTGGCGGCGGTCGCAGTGATTGCCGACGGTGTTCGCCGTTCGCGTGACGACGTGATTCTGATCGGCGGGCTGTTCGCCGGCGCCTTCCTGCTGACGCGGTTCGTCGACTGGTGGTGGGACTGGATGCCGCGCTATGTGTTCTTCCTGATTCTTGCGATCGTCGCGTTGGCCTGGATCTGGGGATTGCGCGTCCTGCGCCGCCATGCGGCGGTGAGGGCAGCATGACGCATTGGCGGCTGTTCGGACTCGCGTTCGCGCTGCCCGTGTTGTTCACCGCGTTCGTGCTGATCGAAGTCGCAACGCAACCGCAGCGGCGGTCGAGCGAAGGCATCGACCTGACCGAACGTGAGGTGACGCTCAGCGGCGACACCGACGAAAACTCCGGCATGACGGCGCGGGTGAGATGGGCAGTCGACGCGGAGGCCCGCGAGGTGTGGCTTTCGCCGGAGCAGCTCGAAGCGCTCGGCTTCGACCTCGCGGCTGATCGAGGTGCGCGCGGCGGCACCGAGCCGGTTCGGCAGCTCGAGCGACGCGCGGTGATCGCCTTCGAACTGCGTCGAGCAGGCGGTCGGATTCGCGGCTCGTCCCGATCGACGCGTCTGTCGACCGGGACGAGATGCTGGCGAAGATATCCGAACCGCCGGACGCATCTCGTGACTGCCGGACTCGTCGGTCTCCGACGCGACGCCGGGCAGTCCAATCTGCCGCGACGGCTATGTCGTGAGCATCGATCCTCGCGAGCTGCACGTGCCAACCGAGTTTGCCGGCCGACTGCGCCGCAACGGTCCGCGACCGCGCACATTCACGATGACGGTGCGATTCGGTTCGCGGCTCGAACCGTGGATCGTGGACGTGCGGTGACGATCAGCCGAGGAGCTGACTTGGCGATCGTCTGGAGCTGCAGGTTCGATGTGCCCTCGTAGATCTGACCGATCTTCGCATCGCGATACAGCTTCTCGACGGGATAGTCCTTGACGAAACCGTAGCCGCCATACAGGTTGACGGCGAGCGACGCGACGCGCTCCGCCACTTCGGACGCGAAGATCTTGCACATCGCCGCTTCTTTCAGGAACGGCAGCCGGGCATCACGCAAGCGGGCGGCGTTGTAGACCAGCAGCCGGGACGCTTCGACGTTCGGTGGCGGCCCGGGCAATCTGGAACTGCACGCCCTGGAACTCCGCGATCGTCTTGCCGAACTGTTTGCGCTCCTTGACTGTAGCGGATCGTGTGATCGAGCGCGCCCTGGGCCAGGCCGACCATCTGCGCCCCGATGCCGATGCGCCCTTCGTTCAGTGTCTCGATTGCCACCTTGTAGCCCTTGCCGGGCTCGCCGAGGACGTTGGCCTTTGGGACCCGGCACTCCTCGAACAGCAGCTCGCACGTGCTGCTCGCGCGGATGCCGAGCTTGTCCTCCTTCTTGCCGATCGTGAATCCCTCCGCGCCGCGCTCGACGATGAAAGCCGTGACCCCGCGGTAGCCGGCGTCTGGATTGATGGTCGCGAAGACGATGAAGATGTCGGCTTCGTTGGCGTTCGTGATCCAGAGCTTCCGTCCGCGTCAGGACGAAGGCGTCGCCAGCGTCCGCGGCCCGAGTGGTCAGCGCAAAGGCGTCGCTGCCGGAGCCTGCCTCGGAGAGCGCGTAGGCGCCGACGCTGCTCCAGAAGCGAGCCTGGTCAGATAGCGGGACTTCACCTCGTCGGTGCCCCAGCGCAGCAGGGCATTGGCGACGAGCGTGTTCTGGACGTCGACGAGGACGCCGACGGACGGGTCCACTCGTGATACCGCTTCGACTGCGAGAATGGAGTGGAAGAAGGTGGCGCCAGCCCCGCCGTACTCCTCGGGAATCTCGATCGCCATGACCCCGAGCCGGAAGAGCTCGTCGACGAGCGAGCGAGGCAGCGTCGCCGTGCTCATCCATCTCGCGGACACGCGGACGGATCTCGGCGTCGGCGAACTCGTAAACGCTGTCACGAAAGAGCTTTTCGTCGTCGCTCAGCGTCGAAAGGGCAGCGGTCGCTTCCGTCGGGGAGGACACGAGCGCAATGCTATCATCGCGATTAGAGAGGCGGTTTCATGGTGGGTTCCCGCATCCGGACCGCGTTCGTTCTTTCGTTCACGCTGGCCGCCGTCAGCGTTGGCGCGCAACAGCAGGGGGATCGGCCTGGGCCTCGCAGCGGGCCGCGTCCTCGCAGCAATCCGCCGCGACACCGCCGCAAGGGCAGCCGGCCGGCACTGCGCAGCAGCCGACCGGCACTGCGCAGCAGCCGACCGGCACTCCGCAGCAGCCGACGGGCACCGCCCAGCAGCCGACGGGCACTGCGGAACAGCCCGCAGGCACGGCGCCGGTGAATCCGTCGCAGCAGCCTCCCACCTTCCGGGGCGGCATCAACTACGTCCGTGTGGACGCGACGGTGACCGACCGCAAGGGCCAACCGGTCTACGACCTGAAGCAATCCGATTTCGAGGTCATCGAAGACGGCAAGCCGCAGACGGTGGACTCGTTCCGTCTGATTCGTGTCGACGGCAATCCCAAGCCGGGTGACGGACCGCCGCGCGCGATCCGTTCGCGGGACGATGAAGAAGCGGAGGCGGCGCGAGACGACGTCCGGGTGTTCGTGATCCTGCTGGACGACTATCACGTCCGCGCCGCCAATGCGATGCGGATGCGCGAGATCCTGACGCGCTTCATCAACCTGCAACTGCGGCCGATGGACCTGGTCGCGGTGATGTATCCGCTGTCTCCAGCCAGCGTGCTCGGTTTCACCCGCAACTTCGATTCGATTGCCAACGCGGTGCAGCACTTCGAAGGCCGCAAGTACGACTACCAGCCGCGCAACGAGATCGAACAGCAGTATTCGCGCTATCCGTCCGAGGTGGTCGAGCAGATCCGCAACGACGTGGTGATGGGGGCGCTGAAGGGGATTTCGGTGCGGCTCGGCTCGCTCCGCGAAGCGCGCAAGTCGGTGATCTTCGTGAGCGAAGGCTTCACCGTGCAGCTCCCGCCGGCGATGCGGCGCGAGAATGCCGAGACGCCGGCTGCGCCGTGCGTGGTCGCGGGACAGACGGGCTGCAACCCGGCGGTTGGGCGGCCGCTGGCGTACGACAACCCGTCGCCGCAGGAAGAGACGGCAGCCTGGTTCGCGCAGTCGGATCTCTATTCGAAGCTGCGCGATGTGTTCGATCTGGCCAACCGTAACAACGTGTCGTTCTATTCGCTGGATCCGCGCGGCATGGCGGTGAACGAATTCGGCATCGACGAAGACATCGGGTCCCAAGACGGACGCCCGCACGCTGCAGGTGACGCAGGACACGTTGCGCACGCTCTCCGAGGAAACCGACGGCCGCGCCATCGTCAATCGCAACGCCCTCGACGTCGGGCTGAAGCAGATTGCTGAGGACGCCAGCTTCTATTACCTGCTGGGCTACAACACGCAGGCGCCTACGGACGGCAAGTTCCACGACATCAAGGTGCGCGTGAAGCGCAGCGGCGTGGAAGTGCGCGCGCGCAAGGGATTCTGGGCGGTGACCGCAGACGACCTCGCCAAGGCCGCGAACCCGGCGCCTGAGGTCGCGAAGCCGGTCCAGCAGGCGCTGGCGTCGATTGCGACCTCGGTTCAGTCCGGCAAGTACGTGCGTACGTGGGTAGGGGCGGAGCGTGGAGACAACGGCAAGACGCGGATGACGTTCGTCTGGGAGCCGTTGCCGTCGACGCCAGGGACGTCACGTGAAGCGCCAGGGCGCGTGTCGCTGCTCGCGGCGAGCGAGCAGGGTGACCTGCTGTTCCGCGGGAGAACGCCGGACGCGGCGCTGGCGTCGACCGGCCAGCCACAATTACCGTCAGCCGGCGCCGCCACGTTGCCCCAGAAGCTGGTGTTCGACGTGCCGCCCGGCAAGGTCGAACTGCGGATGACCGTCGAAGGGGCTGGCGCCGGCGGCACGCTCGACCAGGAGATCCGGACGGTCACCGTTCCTGATCTGACTGGTCCTCAGGTGGCGCTGAGCACCCCCCGCGTGTATCACGCTCGCACCGTGCCGGAGTTCCGGACGTTCGCGTCGGACCCGAATGCGGTTCCGACTGCCGGGCGCGAGTTCTCGAGAACCCAGCGGCTGCTGATCCGTTTCGATACCTATGGCCCGGGGTCGGAGAAGCCGACGCCGAGCGCGGTGCTGATGAACCGCGCCGGTCAGAAGATGGCGGACGTGCCAGTCGCCCCCGCAACCGCCGGGACGGGCTATCAGATCGACATGTCGCTCAACAGCGTGCCGGTCGGTGAGTACCTGATCGAGATCACCGCCAAGTCGCCGAGCGGCGAGGTCAAAGAGCTGGTACCGCTGCGGGTGACTGGATAGACATGAACTTCCAACGACGCTTCGCGCTCGTCCAACGCTCAACTCCCAACCGCCGCGCCGCAGCGTTCTTGGGAGTTGGTCGAGCGGCAGACGTTGGGACGTTGGGCGTTGGGCGAAGCGACAGCCGTTGGGAGTTGCGAGTTTCGTCCTTACGCGTACATGCCGCGGAGCTGCGTGACGGTCCCGACCCGCGAGATCGCGACGATGTACGCCGCCGTGCGGAGGTCGACCTTGTACTTGAGCGACGTCTGCAGCACGCTCTCGAACGCCTGGCACATCTTCTTCTCGAGGCGGTCGTTGACTTCCGCCAGATCCCAGAAGTAGCCGTAGCGGTCCTGCACCCACTCGAAATACGACGCGGTGACGCCGCCGGAATTCGCGAGGATGTCGGGGATGACGAACACGCCGCGCTCGTGCAGCAGCTTGTGCGCTTCCGGTGTCGTGGGGCCGTTGGCGCCCTCGGTGACGATCTTCGCGCGAATGGCCGGAGCGTTGTCGACGGTGATCTGGTTTTCCAGCGCGGCGGGAATCAGTACGTCCACCTCGAGCGGCCACAACTCGTCGTTGGTCAGCGGCGATGCGCCTGGAAAGCCGGCAACGGTCTTGTGCTCGTTCTGGTACGCGACGAGCGCCGGGATGTCCAGGCCCTTGTCGTTATAGACGCCGCCTTTCCAGTCGGTGACCGCGACGATCTCGGCACCGACAGCAGCGAGCAGTTCGGCCGTCACAGACCCGACGTTGCCGCAACCCTGGATGGCGACCGTGGCTCCCTTGATGTCGAAGCCGAGATGCTTCGCCGCTTCACGGGTCACGATCATCACGCCGCGGCCGGTCGCTTCGCGCCGGCCGAGCGAGCCGCCCATCTCGATCGGCTTGCCGGTCACGACGGCTGTCTCGGTGTGGCCGACGTGCATGCTGTAGGTGTCCATGACCCAGGCCATGATCTGGTCGTTGGTGTTGACGTCAGGGGCGGGGACGTCCTTCTCGGGCCCGATCGCGTCGATGATCTCGGCGACATACCGCCGCGTGAGCGCTTCGAGCTCGCGGCGCGACATCCGGGTCGGGTCACAGATGATGCCGCCCTTGCCGCCGCCGAACGGGACGTGGGCGACGGCGCATTTCCATGTCATCCATGCCGCCAGCGCGGTAACTTCATCGAGCGAGACGTCCGGGTGATAGCGGATCCCGCCCTTTGCCGGCCCGAGCGTAATGTTGTACTGCACGCGATAGCCGGTGAAGACTTCGATCTGACCGTTGTCCATCTGAATCGGACAACTCACGGTGATCTGACGCTTCGGGTGCGTGAGGATCTTCCAGATGCCGGGATCGAGGTTGAGGATGCGGGCGGCCTGCTCGAACTCCTGAAGCATCGCGCCGAAGATTGGGCCGTGTTCGACCATAGCGATCACATTGTGCCTCACGCCACGATTAGAATGACTCCATGAAACCCGCCGCGGGCGCGGCAGCCACCCGGTCCTTCACCACCATCTCCGGCCGTCCCGTCGCCGAACTCTATACACCGGCGAGCATTGCCGGGGACGACTACGCGACCGACCTCGGCGATCCGGGCGAGTTCCCGTACACGCGTGGCATCCATGCCACTGGCTATCGCGGCAAGCTGTGGACGATGCGGCAGTTTGCCGGGTTCGGAACGCCGGAAGAGACGAACGCACGATACCGGCAGCTGCTCGCGGCCGGCGGCACGGGATTGAGCGTGGCGTTCGATCTGCCGACACTGATGGGACGGGATCCGGACCACGAGCTGTCGTGCGGGGAAGTCGGGAAGTGCGGCGTGAACGTCACCTCGCTTGCGGACATGGAGGTGTTGTTCGCGGGCATCGACCTTGGATCGATCACGACGTCGATGACGATCAACTCTCCCGCCGCGATGATTTTCGCGATGTATCTGGTCCTGGCCGAAAAGCAGGGTGTCGAGTGGAGGACGCTGTCGGGCACGATCCAGAATGACATCCTCAAGGAATTCATCGCCCAGAAGGAGTTCATCTACCCGCCGCGGGAGTCGATGCGGCTGATTACGGACATCTTCGCGTTCTGTGGCGAGCGCGTCCCCCGCTGGAACACGATCTCCGTCAGTGGCTATCACATCCGCGAGGCGGGGGCGACCGCGGCTCAGGAGCTGGCGTTTACGCTTCGGGATGGCATCGAGTACGTCCAGTACGGCATCGACGCCGGACTCGACGTCGACGAGTTCGCCCCGCGCCTCTCCTTCTTCTTCAACTCGCACAGCGACTTCTTCGAGGAACTCGCAAAATTCCGCGCCGCACGCCGGATCTGGTCCCGCGTGATGCGCGATCGGTTCCACGCCAGGAACCCGAAATCCTGGCAGCTCCGGTTCCACACGCAGACGGCTGGTGTCTCGCTCACGGCTCAGCAGCCCTACAACAACGTTGTCCGCACCGCGCTGCAGGCGATGGCCGCCGTTCTCGGGGGAACGAACTCACTGCACACGAACTCGCTCGACGAGGCACTGGCATTGCCGACCGAGTCCGCCGCGACCCTGGCGCTGCGGACGCAGCAGATCATCGCGTTCGAAACCGGTGTCACCGAACTCGTGGATCCGCTGGGCGGGTCGTATTTCGTCGAGAAGCTGACCGACGACCTCGAGCGCGACGCGCTGGCGTACTTCGAGACCATCGATCGGATGGGCGGCATGGTCGAAGCCATCGAGCGGGGATATCCGCAGAAGGAAATCGCCGAGAGTGCCTATACGTTCCAGCAGTCGGTCGAATCGCGCGGCAAGGTGATCGTCGGTGTCAACGACTTCGTCGCGGCCGGAGACGACTCGGTGCATGTGCTCTACATCGACGAGGAAGCCGGCGAGCGGCAACTGGCGCGACTGGAGCAGGTGCGTCGCCGGCGTGATGCAGGTGCGGTCGAACGCGCTCTCGACTCGCTGCGGACAGCCGCCGCCGGCCGTCGCAACACGATGGAGCCGATGCTCGATGCTGTCCGTGCGTATGCGACGATTGGGGAAATGTGCGACGCGCTGCGAATGGTGTGGGGCGAGTACGTTGAGCAGCCCGTGGTGTGATGGTAGAAAGTGGAAAGTGTGAAGTTCAAAGTGAAAAGTAGGTAAGAAGTGCGCGTGGGTAGGTCGCGACAGAATTCGTACGAATCCGCAGGCACATCGATGCGGTTGCCTGTACTTCTAAGTTACTTTTCACTTTAGAGTTTGAACTTACTTTTCACTTCAGACTTTGAACTTTCAACTCGTCCATGTCTCAAAAGATCAGAGTGGTCATCGCCAAGCCCGGGCTGGACGGGCACGATCGCGGCGCGAAGGTGATCGCGCGCGCCCTGCGTGACGCCGGCATGGAGGTGATCTACACCGGTCTTCGTCAGACGCCAGAGCAGATCGTCGCGGCGGCGCTGCAGGAGGACGCCGATGTCATCGGTCTGTCGATCCTGTCCGGCGCGCATATGCACATCTGCCCCCGTGTCATGGACCTGCTCAAGGAGAACGGGCTGGACGATGTCCTCGTCGTCGTCGGCGGCATCATTCCGGACACAGACGTCCCGCGCCTGAAGGAAATTGGTATCACTGGCATCTTCCTGCCCGGCACCCCTATGCAGGCGATCATCGACTTCATCTCCCGCAACACCCGCTCCCGCGCCGAATCGGTCTGACGGATGCCCACCCTGCTGCTGTCGGATGACAGCCTCACTGTCCAACGGCTCATCGCGATGGCGTTTGCCGAACAGGACATCGAAGTGATCTCGGTGCGCGACGGCGAAGAAGCGATCGCGCGGCTCACCACCCACCCGCCCGATATCGTGCTGGCCAGTATCGGCACGCGCAAGCGGACCGGCTACGACGTCGCCGCACACGTCAAGTCGACACCACACCTTGCCGCGATTCCGGTACTGCTGCTGGCGGCCGCTTTCGAACGCGTCGACGAGGTGCGCGCGGCCCAGGTGCGCTGCGACGGTGTGTTGATCAAGCCGCTCGAACCACAGCACCTGGTCTCTCGCGTGAGGCAACTGCTCCAGTCCGAATCCGACCCGTCATTGCCACGTCAGTCTCCAGCGGCGCGTTCGCCGGAAGCGTCACCGTCCGACCCAGGCTCTGGAACGGTGGACGACTACTTCGCGCGCCTCGATGGCGCGTTCGCCCGCCGTCCGGCGTCACGTCCCGCGCCGAAATCTGACGATGTCGGGATCGTGCCGACGGTCGATTCCGTTCTGAAGGCGCCTGAACCCGGCCCACGGGACCAAGCGATTTCGGTCCGCGGCGATGGCGCCGTCACCGACGCGCTCGTGGACGAGGTCACGCGTCGAGTCGTGGAGCGCCTGGGCACAGCAGCCATCCGCGATCTCGTGGCGGACGTCGTCGCGGACATATCTGAGCGGTTGATCCGCGAGGAGATCGCGCGGATTCGCAACAAGGCGTGAACCCTCCAGCGGTCCACTAGAATGTTTCTGAATGTCTGATCGCTCCGACGCGCAGCAGCCAATCGCTCTTCCGGAAAAGCCCGCCCTCGAAGGCCTCGAACAGAAGTGGAACGACCGCTGGTCGTCGGACGGTATTTATCGGTTCGACCAGACGCGACGTCGTGAGGAGGTCTATTCGATCGATACGCCGCCGCCCACCGTGAGCGGATCGCTCCATATCGGACACGTCCTCTCCTACACGCATACCGACGTCATCGCCCGGTTCCAACGGATGCGAGGCAAGGCGGTGTTCTACCCGATGGGGTGGGATGACAATGGACTGCCGACCGAGAGGCGAGTCCAGAACTACTACGGCGTTCGCTGCGATCCATCGCTACCTTACGATCCCGGGTTTCAGCCACCCGAGAAGCCCGGCAAGCATCCGATATCGGTTTCGCGGCCGAACTTCATCGAGCTCTGTAACCGCCTGACCGCTGACGACGAGAAGGCGTTCGAGCACCTGTGGCGGTATCTCGGCCTGTCCGTCGATTGGGCCAATACCTACGCGACCATCGATCGGCGAGCCCAACGGGTGTCACAGGCGTCGTTCCTCCGCCTGCTGAAACGCGGCGTGGCCTATCAGCTCGAAGCGCCCACGCTCTGGGACGTGGACTTCCGCACCGCTGTCGCTCAGGCGGAACTCGAGGACCGCGAGCAACCAGGTGCCTACCACCGGATCCGGTTCGCCCGGGACGGCGGCCAGGCGGTGGAGATCGAGACCACCAGGCCCGAACTGATTCCCGCCTGCGTCGCACTGGTAGCGCATCCGGACGACGAGCGGTACCAGCCGCTGTTCGGGACGACCGTGACCACTCCGTTGTTCGGCGTCGCAGTGGAAGTGAAGCCGCACGTGCTCGCCGATCCCGGGAAGGGCAGCGGCATCGCGATGATCTGCACGTTCGGCGACATCACCGACGTCACCTGGTGGCGTGAGTTGTCGCTGCCTGTGCGCGCCATCATCCAGCCGAATGGCGCCTTGCGTCCGCTCTCGTGGGGGACGACCGGCTGGGAGTCGGCCGATGCGGCGCGCGCGCAACGCTATTACGACGAACTGGCAACCCTCTCCGCCGCCAAGGCGCGGACGCGCATCGTCGAGATGCTGAAAGAGTCCGGCGATTTGATCGGTGATCCGCGCCCGATCACCCATCCCGTCAAGTTCTACGAAAAGGGGGACCGGCCGCTGGAGATCGTCACCAGTCGTCAGTGGTTCATCAAGACCACCGAGTTCAGGGACCAGCTGCTGGCGCGCGGACGGGAACTGCAGTGGCACCCGGACTACATGCGCCATCGTTTCGAGAACTGGGTGAACGGCCTGGCCGGCGACTGGTGCGTCAGTCGTCAGCGGTTTTTCGGTGTGCCGTTCCCGCTCTGGTACCCGGTGCGTGCTGACGGAAGCATTGATCACGAACGACCGCTCCTTCCTGACGAGGGGCGGCTGCCGATCGATCCGTCGACCGATGTGCCTGACGGATACAGCGCTGATCAACGGGGCAAACCGGGCGGGTTTGCCGGTGATCCGGACATCATGGACACCTGGGCCACGTCGTCGCTGACGCCGGAGATCGTCAGCGGATGGCTCGACGATCAGGAACTGTTCGCCCGGGTGTTTCCGATGGACCTGCGACCGCAGGCGCACGACATCATCAGAACGTGGCTGTTCGACACGGTGCTGCGATCGCACCTGGAGCACGACTCGTTGCCCTGGAAGCACACCGCCATTTCCGGGTTCGTCGTCGATCCCGATCGAAAGAAGATGTCGAAGTCGAAGGGCAACGTCGTCACGCCGATGGCACTGCTCGAGGAACACGGCTCCGACGGTGTCCGCTACTGGGCAGCCAGCGGCAGGCCGGGGACAGACACGACGTTCGATCCGGGCCAGATGAAAGTGGGACGGCGTCTGGCGATGAAGCTGTTGAACGCGTCACGATTCGCGCTGATGGCGGCAGAGCCACGCGGGGCGATCGTCGAGCCGCTCGATCGCGGGATGCTGACGGCACTCGCCGCGCTCGTTGATGACGCGACGGTGCAGCTCGAGGCGTACGACTACGCGCGCGTGCTCGAGCGCGCCGAGACCTTCTTCTGGAACTTCTGCGACGACTATCTCGAGCTCGTCAAGGCGCGCCGATACGGTGACTTCGGTCCGGAGGCGGCAGCGTCGGCCAACAGCGCCATGCTTGTGGCGCTGTCGGCGCTGCTGCGGTTGTTTGCGCCGTATCTGCCGTTCGTGACGGAAGAAGTCTGGTCGTGGTGGCAACGCGGCTCGATTCATCGGGCGACGTGGCCGACCGCGGCCGAGATTGTCGATTCGATTGGCGGCAGCGACGGAGGGGCGCTTGCGGTGCGCGATGCGACGGCACAGGCGCTGGCCGACGTGCGGCGCATCAAGTCGATCCTGAAGAAGTCGACCAAAGCGGTGATTGCGCACGCGGTGCTTCCGGAATCGTGGGAACCGCTGACGCCGGCGGCGCGAGACTTCAGGGCAGCCACGCACATGCGGAACCTGACGTTCGGAGCCGTGACCGAGTCGCAGCTGGTGTTCGAGGAGTCGGCTGCGCCGGAGACCGGCCCATGAACCGGATCGCCGTGGAGCCGCTGGACCCGGGTGTGTATCGTGACCTGGTGCGCCGGGCGCTCGAGGAAGATGTCGGTTCGGGGGATGTGACGACGCTCGGCACCATTGCGGCGGACCAGCGGGCGCGAGCGACGATCCTGGCGAAGTCGGCGTGCGTCATCGCTGGCCTGGACGTCGCCTGCGAGGCGTTTCGACAGCTCGATGCTGATGTCTCGATCACCGTCCACCATCCGGACGGTTCGCCTTGTTCGCCAGGTACCACAGTGGCCGAACTGCGCGGACGGGCGGCGGGATTGCTGACGGCGGAGCGGACCGCCCTTAACTTCATGCAGCGACTTTCTGGTACCGCGACCCTTGCCCGCCAGTTCGTCGAAGCGGCGGCCGGACGGATTACGGTGCTCGACACCAGAAAGACGACGCCGTTGATGCGGCCGCTTGAAAAGTACGCGGTCCGCGCCGGCGGAGCCGTGAATCACCGCTACGGGCTGGCCGACGGTATTCTGATCAAGGACAACCACGTGCGGCTGGCCGGGGGCGTGGTCGAGGCGGTGGCGCGGATGCGGAAGGCCAACCGCGGCATGGCGATCGAGGTGGAAGCACAGAGCCTTGCTGAAGTCGACGCGGCGCTCGAAGCAGGGGCCGACATCATCCTGCTGGACAACCTGTCAACGCTCGAGATCATCGATGCGGTCGGGCGTTGTCGCGGCCGGGCGAAGACCGAGATCTCCGGCAGCGTGACGCTGACGCGAATGGCCGAAATGGCCGCAACCGGAGCCGACTTCGTGTCGGTCGGCGCGCTGACGCATTCGGCGCCGGCAGCGGATCTCAGTTTCGAGATCGAGCCCGAGTGAGTGCGACGATTGACGAGGACACACCCGGGCACCTTCGGATCCAGTCGCGATGTTCCGCGCGACATCTGCGAAGCGCTGGCTGCGTACCGATCCCGACTTGGCATGTTCGCCGCCGATGTGAGCTGGTATTCGGAGATCGGCTCGACGAACGATGTCGCGCTGCTCATGGCCGAGCGTGGCGCACCCGACGGAACCGTCGTCGGCGCGGATCTTCAGACCGCCGGACGTGGACGGCAGGGCAGGACGTGGTCATCTCCCGCGGGTTCCGGATTGTACGTATCGATGATTCTGCGGCCGCCGGCAGTAATCGCACCATTGCTGACGATTGCCGCGGGCGTCAGCGTCGCCGAGGGCATCCGTGAGGCGACGGGGTTGTCGATGGATCTCAAGTGGCCGAACGACGTCTACGCGGGCGGCCGTAAAGTGGCAGGGATTCTCGCCGAGTCGGGTCTGTCGGATGCGCGCCTGAAACATGTTGTGCTCGGTATCGGCATCAACGTGAACCAGGCCAACTATCCGCCGGAGGTCGCCACCAGAGCGACGTCGATCGAGCGGGAGCTCGGCCGACCGGTCGATCGCGGCCTGGTGCTCGCCAGCTGTCTCTCAGCCCTGACAGTCAGGTACCGCCAACTGCAGAAGGCGCCTGCCGCCGTACTGGATGCCTGGCGCTCGTATGCGGCATCGATGCTCAAGCGCCGCGTCGAGTGTACTGTTGGCTTGCAGTCGGTCACCGGTGTCGCGGAAGACATCGACGAACGCGGCGCCCTTGTCGTGCGGGTTGGCGACGAGATCGTGCGTGTGATTTCTGGCGAGGTCGTCTGGCGCTGAACCCCGGCGCCGGTCCGCCTCGATCGCTCGAGAGAACAACCGTGGAATCCCCTGAAGACTACTGCCGCCAACTCGAGGCCTATCTCTGCCGCAAGAACGACGGTCACCTGATTCGCATCGTCGGCCCTGCATTCGAACAGATATGCGGCTGGGCGACGCGTGGCATTCCGATGAAGGTGGCCTGCCACGGTATCGACCGCTATTTCGAACGCTACTATGCGAAGGGGCCACGGCGGCGGCCCGTGCGGATCGAGTTCTGCGAAGCCGATGTCCTCGACGTCTTCGACGAATGGCGCCGCGCCGTGGGCGTCCCGGCCACCGAGGACTCTGACGATGCGGACACGTTGCGGCGTCAGCCGTCGCTGCCGTCCCACCTCGAGCGCGTGATCGCGAGGCTGACGTCATTGCGGGGAGGTGATGATCGATCCCTGGACGAGACTGTCGACACCATCGTACGGGAACTGGACGCGGCCCGTGCGGGCGCGAAGAGTCTCCGCGGCGATGCGCGCGATCGTCTGCTGGAGCGACTGCGATCGCTCGAGCGCGGTCTGCTGGACGCCGCCCGCGCCCGTCTTGCGCCGGCGGTGATGGCCGACATCGAGCGAGAGGCGGACGCCGAACTGGCACCATTTCGCGATCGCATGCCGGCTGACGCGTATCAGCGCTCGCGTGCCGCGTGCATCGATCGGATCGTTCGGGATCGTGCGCGTCTTCCCGTGCTGGCGTTCGAATGATCGAACGCGGCGCCCGTCTGACGCTGGACATCGACAAGCCGGCCGCGGGCGGACGCATGCTGGCGCGGCACGCCGGGCTGGTGGTGCTGGTATCGGGAACGATCCCTGGTGAACGGGTGATGGCTCGTGTCGAGCGCGTGGCTAAAGGGGTTGCCTTTGCGGACACTGAAGCCGTCATCACCGCGTCGCCCGATCGACGGGCAGGTTCGCCGGACTGGCGGTGCGGCGGCGACGTCCTGTCCCATATCGCCTATCCACGTCAGCTGACCCTCAAGTCGCAGATCATCCAGGACGCGTTCGCCAGGATCGGCCGCATGCCGCTGGGCGCCCTCCCCGCGGTGCTCGGATCGCCGGAGCAGGGCTACCGCATGCGGGCGCGCCTGCACGTGCAACGGGGCCGGATCGGGTTCTTTCGCGAGGGAACCCACGACATCTGCGACCCCCGCCTCACCAGGCAACTGCTGCCGGCCACGCTGGACTGGATCACATCGGCAACAGTCGTACTGGACGAGATCGCGCAAGCTCGAGGAGAGCCCGAGACTGCAATCGTCGCGCTCGAACTGGCGGAGAACCTCGATGGCAGCCAGCGCGCCGTTCACCTGGAACTGCATGCCGGCAGCGATCCGACGCCATTCGGCGTATTCGACGGCGGACTCGTCGGGCTGTCGGCGCAAGCCGCTGATGCCCGCGAGCCGACGGTGCTAGGTGGAACTCCGATGATCGCAGACGACCTCGAGTGCGGTGGAGCGCGACTCACGCTGCAGCGGGACGTGAGGTCGTTCTTTCAGGGCAACCGCTATCTGCTGCAGCCACTGGTCGAGCGAGTGGCCGCGCTCGCCGGCGCGCGCCCCGTCGTCGATCTCTATGCCGGCGTCGGCCTGTTCGGACTGTCGCTGGCGGCCGCGGGTGCTCCCAGCGTCACGCTGGTGGAAGGCGATCCAATCAGCGGAGCCGATCTGACCCGTAACGCGCAGCCGTTCGGACAACAGGTACGCGTGCAGCGTCAAAGCGTCGAAGCGTTTCTTTCCCGGCAGAAGATCGGCAGCCATTCTTCCACCGCACGCCGCTCATCGTCGGGCGCGGTCGGCAGCGTGTTCATCGTTGATCCGCCGCGAACCGGGATGTCGCGCGAGGCGCTGACCGGGGTGATCAGCCACCAGCCGCCAACCGTGGTCTACGTGTCGTGTGACGTCGCGACGCTGGCCCGCGACGCGCGCACGCTGGTCGACGCCGGGTGGGAACTGCAGGAGGTGACGGGGATCGACTTGTTCCCGAATACGGCGCACGTGGAGTCGATCGCGGTGTTCTCACGGGGGTGACGGAGGCAACGGACGGAGGGGACGGAGGGAACGGGCGGAGGAAACGGGGGAACGGGTTCACAAACGGGGGAACGGGGAAACGGGGACGAACGGGGTTTTGATTTTGTGCCGGATTTCGCAAGGGTCGGCGGTGCAGAAACCGCAGTATTCGGTAAGGACACGAAGCGAGATATCGGCTGATTCTCGATGGACTGGTATTTGCCCCTTCGCGGGTATGCTCGCCGACGTTCCGTATAACAGCATCACCGGGGCAATCATCGAATCGGCGATCGACGTCCATCGCCAGCTTGGGCCCGGCCTACTCGAATCCTCATACCTCCCGTGCCTTCAGTACGAACTGTCGCAACGCAATCTCGTATTCGAGTGCCAACGTGCGGTGCCGATCGTTTACAAGCAGATCACCCTTGCTGCTTCGTACCGAATCGACCTGATCGTCGCCCATGAAATTGTCGTTGAAGTGAAGGCTGTAGATCGGCTGTTGTCCGTCCACGATGCGCAGCTCTTGACCTACCTGCGGTTGATCAACGCTCCGGCCGGACTGTTGATCAATTTCAACGTCCCGAAGCTTCTGGATGGTGTGAAACGCGTGATCAATTCGAGGTACCGCGCCGCTCACTCCTGAGTCGCCGGAGTTTGCGGGCTGTTGGATCTTGCGGCCTCATTGGTAGCGCTGCTGGCCGCCGTAGGCGGCGGCGATCGCACGACGAAGCCCGGAAACAAGCCGTCGAGTGTCTCTTACGACGGTTTGTTTCCGGGCTTCGCCGTGCGATCGGCGACGGCCCGCGACGCGGGCCGTCAGCAGCGCCTGAAGACGCCACAAAGACGGCACCCGCCAGTTGCTTCCTCCCCGTTCGTCTCCGTTTCCCCGTTTCCCCGTTTGTGATCCCGTTGCCCCCGTCCCCTCCGCCCAAGGATGTCGGAATTTCGGTGGGCGTGGCAGCTGCTACTTCTTCGCCGCCTCGATGAACCCTTCGAACAGCGCACGGAATTCGCCGGTGCGATAGAAGTTCTCGGGATGCCATTGCACGCCGAGTACGAACCGCTTCGACGGATCCTCGATGGCTTCGATAACGCCATCGGGAGCGGTGGCCGTGGTGACGAGTCCTGTCCCGACGGTCTTGACCGCCTGATGGTGACGGCTGTTCACCGGAAAGCCACCGTCCTCCTCGGTTTCGCGCATCAGGCGATCGACCAGGCTGCCGTTGGTGACCCAGACTTCGTGCGCGATGGCCACGCGCGGTTCGCGCACGTTGTGATCGACGGCGCCGGCCACTTCCTCCGGGATGTGCTGGATCAGCGTGCCGCCTCGCGCCACGTTCAGCACCTGGATGCCACGGCAGATGGCGAAGAGCGGAATGTCGGCTTCTGTCGCCAGCCGGACCAACTCGAGTTCGTACTCGTCCCGGCCGGCTTCGGCCGCGTCGAAGGTCTGGTGTGCCGAGTGGCCGTACATGGACGGCTGGACGTCGCCACCTCCGGCCAGCAGGATTCCGTCACTGCTGGGCGACGATGTCCATCGGCGACGTCGCGATCGGTGGCGACGACGTGAACGTCCCCGCCGGCGCGGCGAACCGACTCCTCGTAGTCGTGCATCTTGCTGCACAAAGCGATGGCGATGCGCGTCATAGGATCAGAATTCAGAATGCAGAATTCAGAATGCAGAATGAGAATTCACGCTGCAAGCGACGAGAGGAGCCGTTGCGGGCCGGACGCTGGTGATCAGTGTCTGCGTTCTGCATTCTGAACTCTGCATCTGACTGCATTCTGCAATTGGCATTCTCATTCTGCTTCACGCCTACATCCGCGATGGCACCTCGACCCCCATCAGGTCGAGCGCCCGGGACAGCTGGTTGCGAACGTAGATGACTGCGGCGGCGCGCCAGCGCTGCACCTCCGGGCGTTCCTCGTTGAGGATCGACGAGCGCGACGGCGGCAGGTTGTAGAAGCCGTTGAAGGCCTGCGCCAGCGAAAAGGCGTACTTGGCCAGCACCGAGAACTCGAGCGTGCGAATCACCTGTTCGACGACCTCGTCGAGCCGGGCTGCTTCGAGCGCCAGGGACCACAGTTCGTGGCCGCCGTTCTCGCCCGCAAGCTCGGTGGGAGCGAGTTCCCGCAGTGACTGGACGATTGCCGTCTCGTCCACGCCGTCGCGCTGCTGCAGCTTCTGGAAGATGTTGTTTGCGCGCACCACAGCGTATTGGATGTATGGGCCGCTCTCGCCCTCGAAGCTGAGCGCCTCGTCGAGGTCGAACGCGATGACCTTGCCGCGCGAGAATTTGATCATGAAATAGCGCACGGCGGCGATCGCGATCGCCCGGCCGATCCGCTGCGTCTCTTCCTCGCTCATCCCGGCGTTGCGCTTGCGCACTTCACCGGCAGCCTTCTCATTGAGGATGTTCAGCAGATCGTCGGCCTTGACGCCGAGCCCCTTGCGGCCCGACACCTCGACGAACGGCCGCTTCGCGTCCTCGGAATCCGCGGGCGGTGCGTACCCGAGCTCACGCGCCGTGGCGTGCGACAGCGCCACCATCTCGTACGAGAAATGGTGCGACCGTTCTGCCCCCTCGGGATGGCCGACCGCAATCAATGCCTGCTTCAGCAGCTTCTGAAGATACGACTGCCGGACGTCGATGACGTTGTAGACGTAGGCGGCGCCGCCGAACAGCGGATGATCGCTCTGGCCGCCGGTGCTACACGTCGCCCACAACGGGTGACTGGGACGTGGCTCGAACACCCGATAGTGAAAGTCCCGGCCGAGCAACCCCAGCTTCCAGAACTGGTAGGCGATGTCCTTGCCCACGTAGGTCACGACGCCGTTCGACCGGACGATGACCTTCTCGCGCTCCTCAGCCTCGGCCTCGTCGCTGGAGGGCTCGGAGCTGACGGCTGCGGACTTTGAACTTTCAACTGTGAACCTTGAACTTTCGATTTCGCCCTTTTGGGAGTTGGCCTTTTGGGAGTTGGGAGTTGCCTCCAGCTCCTCCTGAATGGGCATCACCCAGCAGCCGGCCAGCCGTCCTTCCGTGCGCAGGTGGACGGCGCCCCGGGCTTTCAGCACGTCGAACGCCTGCGCCCAGAACTTCAGCCGCAGGATGTCGCCCTCCCATGTCAGCAGGTCGTAATCGACGTTCATCCGCGCCATTGTCTTCAGATGAGTGCGGACGATGCGGTCGGCAATGAACGCGGCGATGTCGGCGTTCTCGTTGCCACCGTGCTCGATGTCGTGCAGGGTCTCGGCCCGGACGGTCAGCCGCTGCCTGTCGCCGTCGTACCACTCGGTCACCCGAGCGTAGAGATCCCAGCAGTAGTAGTCGAACGGGGTGGTCGCGGCAATTTCGCGAATCTGCTCCAGGGTCTTCTGTTCGAGCACGCGAAAGCCGACAACTACATCGGCCACCTGCACCCCGGTGTCGTCGATGTAGTTCTGTACCTCGACGGGGATGCCTCGGAAGCGCAGCACGCGGACCAGCGTATCGCCGAGCGCGGCATTCCGGAGATGACCGACGTGCGCAGCCTTGTTGGGATTGATCGCCGTATGCTCGACGATCGCCTTCCCGCCCTCGGGGCGGAAAGCCGCGGCCGCGGGCTGCAACCGTTCGCGGAGAAACGTCGGACGGTCGAGGAAGAAGTTGAGGTATCCGTTGGGCGCGGCGGATACCTGCCGGATGCCCTCGACAGTGCCGAAGGCCGTCGCGACTTCCTGCGCGATCACGCGCGGTGCCTTCCGCAGCCGGCGCGCGAGTTCGAAGGCGACCGGCGTGCCGAGGTCGCCCAGCTCTCGATTCGGCGGGTAGTCGAGCGTCAGCGGCGGCGCCTCGGTCTCGTCGATGGCATAGAGCGTGATAAGCAGGCGCGTGAGGTGCGCGCGCAGGCGATCGTGAACGGGCAGGATCATCGGGAATCGTGGTACGGTTGGGAATTGTTCATGTTACATGACTGACGCAGCCGTGGGACGACTGCTCGTGGCCAGCCTGCACCAGGGCATCGCTGATTTGCTGCCGTCACGGCTCGAGTTCTACGAGTCGTGGCTGAATCCCACGGGCCTTCGCGACGGCCGCATCGGCCGGGCGCCGCTGGCAGCGGTCCTCAGCTTTCTCCGTCAGGAGGGCGAACCATATCACCTGGTCGCGGCAAGAGCGGGCGAATACACCGCCGAATGGACGGTGGCGGAACTCGCCGCGCTGCAGCGCACGATCATCCGATCGGCGCCGGCAGCCATCCGCCCGCGGCTCGCCATGCGCATCGCACGCCAGATGGTGCGCAAGACCTACGGTGGCTCGACGGCCGTGGTGCGGTGGAAGAAGGATCAGGTGGCGGTTGACTTGCGGGGATCCATTTTCTGCCAGGTGCGCGACCGCGCCGAGAACCCCCTCTGCGAGTTCTACGCGTCCGCGCTGCGCCGGTTGATGTACCTTCTCAACGTCGAAGCCGACGTCGGAACGGAGCGCTGTCGGGCTACCGGCGCGGGACAATGCCTGATGACCATCTTCGTACGGGCCAGATCGAAATGATGCCGCGCGGCCGCATCGCCGCCGCGGTTCTTGGTGTCCTTGTCAGTACGGCCGCGTTCGCCCAGTCCGTGGTTCCACCGGTTGCGAATCCGGGACCGGCACGCTATCTCGTCATTCCATTCGAAAACAGCACGCGCGACCCGCGGGTCTACTGGCTCAGCGAGGGCTCCGCTGTCGCGCTGACCGACGATCTGCTGGCCCTGGGCCGCCCGGCCATCACCCGCGACGATCGGCTGCGCGCCCTGGATCGGCTGCGGATTCCGAACACGCCGGTCCTGAGCCACGCCACGATGATTCGCCTCGGCCAGATCGTCCGCGCCGCGCAGGTGGTGCTCGGATCCTTCGAGCTGAAAGGCGACGTGCTGACAGTGCGGGCCCGGACCATTCGCCTCGAGACCGGCCAGATCTCCGCCGACATCTCGGAGGTCGGTTCCCTGGCCGACGTCTTTGCGGTCTTCGGCCGGGTGGCGCAGCGCATCGCACCGGAGTCGCGAGTGCCGACCGAGCAGATGGAGCAGGTGCACCCGCCGCTGGCGGCCTTCGAGCAATACGTCAAGGGCCTGGTCGCGCAAGCGCCGGCGACCAAGGAGTCGTTCCTCACGCAGGCGGTGAAGCAGGCGCCGACGTTTCAGCGGGCGCGTCTTGCCCTCTGGGAGGTCTACACGGATCAAAGCAAGCATCGTGACGCGCTGGCGATTGTCCGCGACGTGGCGCCCGCGAGCCGCCTGGCCCGTCAGGCACGGTTTCTCGCGTCCTTATCGCTCATCAGCCTCGGCCAACTGCAGGAGGCCTTCGACATCATCGTGCAACTGAACGGCACGACACCGGATTCCGCCCTGTACAACAACCTCGGGGTGATCCAGATGCGTCGTCCGCCGGTGAACGGCGGGCGCGCTATTACCTTTTTCAACGAAGCGGCCAAACTCGACGACAACGATTCAGACCTGTTCTTCAATCTCGGCTACGCCTTCTTCATCGATCGCGACATGCCGGCGGCGGTGTACTGGCTGCGTGAGGCGGTGCGCCGCAATGCTGCCGATGAGCAGGCGCACTACGTGCTGGGCGTCGCTCTGCAGGCGACCGGCAGTGCTGCGGAAGGGGCGCGCGAGAAGGAACTGGCCAGGCGACTATCGTCGGTGGTTGCGGAATGGGAGAAGCAATCGGCCACAGTTCCGCGCGGGCTCGAACGGATCAAGACCGAGGTGGACGTGCCGGCGGCGCTGCGGGTCGAAAACGTGATCGTGGCGGCCGGCCAGCGCGACCAGCAGGAGCTCGCCGCCATTCACCTCGACAACGGGCGGCGACTGGCGCAGGCCGAGCGCGATGCCGAGGCGATCGCCGAGCTGCGGCGCGCCATTTATCTGTCGCCGTACCAGCACGAGGCGCATCTGGTGCTTGGCGGCGTCTACCTGCGTGACGGACGCCTCGACGAAGCGATCGACGAGCTGAAGATCTCGATCTGGAGCCAGGACACGCTGAACGGACATCTGAAGCTGGCGGAAGCGTTCATCACGGCCGGCAACGGCGAGGGCGCTCGCGGCGAACTGCAGGCGGTGCTCACCCGCGACCCTGCGAACAGCCGGGCGAAGCAACTCCTTTCGCAGCTGCCCTGATACAATCCTATCCGCCATGGCAGACGAGGAATTCCACGAGATCCAGTTGAACGGGAAGCAGTTGGTCTTCCTGTTCATGGCCGGGACCGTCGCGGCAGTGGTGATCTTTCTGTGCGGCCTGATGGTCGGGCGCAATCTCCACGTCCCCCGCCTCGAAGCGGCGGCAGCCACCAGCGAGACGAGCATCGGCGACCCGACGCGCCCGGCGGAGTCGGCCTTGCCGCCGCCAGCCGATTCGAGGACCGGACCTCCCGGTCACGATCAAGGAAACCCTGTCGTATTCCGAGCGCCTGGAAGACCCCACGCCGGTCGAGGAGAGCCTGACCGACGGGCCCGCGCGCAGCCGAAGCGACAAGGCGACTGCCGCGAAAGCGGCGCCAGACAAGCCATCGCTGAAGGCGAGCAAGTCGGAGGCAGCGCCAGCAGCCAACGTGAACCCCGAGCCACCCGGCAACGGATGGGCGGTGCAGGTGCAGGCGGTGACGACACGTGCCGAAGCGGATGCGCTTGCGCACCGGCTGAGCGCGAAGGGATATCCCGCGTTCGTGACGCCGCGCGGCTCGGGAAGTCTCCTGCGGTATGGCGTGCGCGTCGGCAAGTACGACAAGAAGGGCGAGGCCGAAGCCGTCAAGGCGCGCCTCCAGAACGAAGAGCAGTTCAAGCCCTGGGTCACGCGCTGAGGCGTGAACGCTACCCGGTCATGACTGGAACCGTCATTCTCGAAACCGAACGTCTCATCCTGCGCGAGCTCGAACCCAACGATCTCGACTTCCTGGCATCGATGATGGCCGACCCGGAGGTCAGCCATCATTACGACCGCCGATTCAGCCGCGAAGCGGCCGACGAATGGCTGCACCGGCAACTCGAGCGTTACGCGATCGACGGACATGGTCTGTGGTTGGCGGTCGAGAAGAAGACCGGCACACCGGTCGGGCAGGTTGGCCTGATCCTGCAGACGGTCGAAGGGCGCAAGCGGCCGGAGATCGGCTGGCTGCTCGATCGGAAGCAGTGGGGCAAAGGCTATGCGACCGAGGCCGGAGCAGCCGTTCGCGACGCCGCGTTCTCCCGCTGGAACTACCCGGAAGTCATTTCGTTGATCCGGCCGGCCAACACACCGTCACAGCGTGTGGCCGAGCGACTGGGAATGGAAGCGGGTCCCCGCGTCTGGTTCAACGGGTCCGAACACATCGTCTACCGATCGGCGGCTGGTAGCTCGTAGCCAGTAGCCTGTAGCCAGTAGCTAAGTTGGAGCGTGCCTGGTCCGCTTCGACGTCAGCTCATCGACGAGCGTGAAGAGTGTTCACGCTTTCACTTCAGCCGAGAGGGACGGTGGGCGCCGTCTGGTGCCCAGGTTCGGAAGAGGTGCAGTGAAGGATGCACGCGCGTCAGCCCGGCGTCGCCGGGCGCAGCGCTCGTCCTGATACGGCGCTACCCGCCGGTGCGCTCCATCCCGACGAGCGTCCATCCGTCGGCGGAACGGCGGAAATACGCATGGACGGGTGTCGCCCAGGACTTCTGCGATGGCGAAGTGGCACTCACGCTGACGTGCACGAAGCTGCCCTGCGGTTCGGGCAGAGGGCCCGGCGCCTGCGCACCTTGACCGGGAGCCGCGGTCGTCTCGCCCAGGGCCGTTTCCGTTCCCGCGGCGTTGTCGAAGCGCGACCAGGTGATTCGGTAGCTCGTCGCTTCCTGCGCCACATGCGCCAGGACGGCCGCGTTCTGAAACGACAGTCCGCCCGACGGGGTCAGGGCGAAGTTGACGAGCGGGTTGACCGCAGGCAGATACGCCGCCGCGATCTTGTCGCGGCGCTTGATCAGCACATCGGCGAGGTGCCGTTCGGCCTCGGGCTCGCTGTACCTCGCGGTCTTCACCATCGCGCGGATCATGTCGTCGGTGAACGCGGCAACACGACGGGCAGCCCAGAACGAGTCGTCGGGCTGGACGTGGCGCAGCGCAGCCGTCGGCACGCGCGGTTTCCACGCTGGCGGATCGAAGACATCGCCCTCGAACGGCCCGATAGCCGGCACGTCCTCGTACTGCGCCGTCTGCCATGGCTTGATGACGAACCCGAGCCTGACCAGGCGCTTTTTAACCAGGTCGGTTTCGACGAGGTGCTCCCACCCTTCGTCATATTCGTGGGGCCCATTGGCGCCCGTCCCGAATGTGGAACCGACGTCCTGGAGATAGTGCCGCACGAGGCCGCGCCCGTTCTCGCTGACGAGTACGTCCAGCGTGTTGCCGGCTTTCATGTCCACGAGATTGGTCCACGCGCCAAACACCTTCAGCGCGCGCAGCTCGCGACGGTGTTCGTGCGGAACGATGTCGTTGGGGTCGTCAGGCCGGTGCCGTAGTAACGGAACCCGCCGAGGGGACGGCCGGGGAGCGCCCGACCGGCGATGGCCCGGAAGGAACCGTCGGCCGAACGCTGCGCCCGCCGCCACACGGCGTCGAGATCGGAGGCGCGCAGTGCGCGCCGAGTGCCCGACATCGGCACAAATGTGGCGGCCTCGCCGATCTTCACTTGCTCGGGCCGGATCTGGGTGAGCGCGTTATCGACCTGCCAGTAGCCGAGGGCCCAGAAGATGCGGTTCGCGACCATGATCGCGCCGGTCGCTGCCTCGGGATAGTTGTCGGCGTCGAACGAGACGAACCATCGTTCGCCAGCGCTGTCGGTGACTGTGAATCCTGGCGCGAACCCCACCTCTTTGGCGGCGACGACGGTCAGGGGACCTGGCGCCGGACCGTTACCAACCGACGGCCCGCGAGCAATTTCGTCAAGTGACAACGATCTGGCGAGCACGCGATTGGTGAACCAGCTCGAGTCGGGGACCTCGTCGATCGTGTTCACGTTCATCGCGTGAACGTCTGGCGTGTCGTCACCAGGCTTGCCGAACAGGTTGGTCGTCAGATCGATGAAGAGATCGATCGTCCATTCCTGCACCTTCGACGCATCCTGCGTCTCCGGTTCACGGCCAAGAGGATCGTCGCGGAGGAATTTCGGTCCGCTCGCCGCGTGCGGGGTGGTGAGGAGCGCCCCGACGAGCGCGCTCGTGACGAACCAGGCCGTGCGCCGATGCGGAAAGCGGGTCCGTCCTGATCGAGTCATGCCGGGGAGCCGTTACGTGAATTGACGGATGGACGAATGGACGGATTGCCGAATGGACGGATGACGAATTGGCGAATTGACGAATGTGGATTGACTGAATTGGACCTCCGTGGTCTCTCCAATTCGTCAATCCGTCAATCCGTCAATTCGTCGATTCCACTATCGCTCAGAATCTGAAGCCGAAGGTGACTGGCAGGTACTGGCCGTTCGCCTTCACATTCTCGCCGGTGATCGGGTTGTTGATTTCCGGACCCCAGATGTAGTGCCACCGGGTTTCGACGTAGAACTGCGCCGAGTCGCCGAGCGCGAACGTGATGCCGCCGCCGATATTGATTCCGAAATCCCACGAGTTGCGGTCGCCGATGATCTGGTCGACCGGCACGAGCGCCGGGTAGCAGACGTACCACCACGGGTCACAGATCGTCGTGTAGCCGACGGCAGGCGTGGTCAGGCTCACCGCCCGGTAGTAGGCGCCGAGACCGCCGATGCCATAGCCCTTGACCTTCGAGTCGCCGCCCATGCGGCCGACGGCGTTGAAGTCGATGTACTGCATGTTGTGATGCGACTCGATCAGCGTCGGCGTCGCAGCACAGGGACTCGGCGTCGGACAGACATCTATCGTGCGATCCGTGCCGCCCAGCTTGTTGTAGGCGTATTCCACTTGAAAGCCAATCGTCGGCTTGGGCGTGACCTCGACACCGATGACGAAGTTACCGCCGGTTCCGAACTCGTCCTTGATGTCCGACAACGGGTTGGTAAAGCCGCCGCCGATGTTGACGTGCACGAGCTTGTCGTCCTGCGCGCGTGCGGGCGTCGCAGCGATGAGCGTCGCCAGTAACGCTCCGAACAACACCTTCTTCATGTCCTTCTCCCTTCGCGCGCAACCGACGACCCTGGAGGGACGCTCTTTCACGCGAATCTGCAGACAGCGTAAGGACCGGGACGGACGTGCCTCTATGCAGTTTCGGCGCTGTAATCAACGCCGTTTCCGCATAGCGGCCTTCGTCGGAGAAGAAGGACGCTTCGGGCCAGGAGGTCGAGTGGATGGGTAGGCGTGGCTCCCGCCGCATGCCAGCGTATGTCATCCTGGCGGTAGTGTCGCTCGTCATCGCACCTGGCGGCACGTTCGCGCCGTGGATTCCCGTAATAGTGTCCGCCGCTGAAGCGGTTGCGCCGGACGCGCCCTGGCCGCGACGTTTCCAGGCAGCCGACGGCAGTATCGTCACGTTCTTCGAGCCGCAGATCGCCTCGTGGGACAACCAGAAGAAGATGCAGGTCTACGCGGCGGTGACGCATACCCCGAAGGGCGCGGAGAAGCCGCTGGTCGGGACCGTGGTGGTGGAGGCCGATACGAAGGTTTCCGTACCCGAGCGGCTGGTGGACTTCTCGAGCTTCGAAGTCACCCAGTCACATTTCCCGACCGCGTCGAAGGAACAGGTCGCCGCGGCGGTGACGGCGATCAAGGAAATGCCGATCACGGATCGCGTCATCGCCCTCGACCGCGTGCTGGCCTCTTACGACTCGAGCAAGATCCGCGTTACCAACAATGACGGCGTCAAGGCGGATCCGCCGGAGATCTTCTTCTCGATGAACCCAGCGGTGATCGTCAACGTCGACGGCTCGCCAGTGTGGAGCCCGATCGCCAACAACGACCTCCGCTATGTCGTCAACACCAACTGGGACGTGTTCGAGTACGGGCCGACCAAGACCTACTACCTTCGCAACGGCGACAGCTGGCTGAAGTCGCAGACGCTCGGCACGGGCGCGTGGACACCGGCCGGGACGCTGCCCGCCAGTTTCAGCAAGCTGCCGGCAGACGAGAACTGGAAGGAGGTCAAGGCGGCCGTTCCGGGCAAGGCGATCGCCACGGCATCGGTGCCTCGGGTGTTCGTGAGCGAGTCGCCGGCGGAATTGATTCTCCTGCGCGGCGCGGCGCAATACGAGCCCGTGCCCGGGTACTCAGCTCCAGTGGGTGCGCAACACCGATTCGGACCTCTTCCGTCAGGGGACGACCGGCCCCGTGTTCTACCTCGTCGCGGGCCGATGGTTCTCGTCTCCGGGTTTCAACGGACCATGGACGTTCGCCACGCCGAAACTGCCCCCTGATTTCGCGAAAATTCCCGTGGAGCACGAGCGCTCACGGGTGCTCGCGTCTGTGCCGGGAACGATGCAGGCCGCCGAGGCGGTTCTCTTGGCGCAGCTCCCGCAGACAGCGCGGGTGAACAAGAAGGCGATCCAGGCTCCGGAGGTCAGTTACCAGGGCGACCCGCAGTTCCAGCCCATTCCGCAGACCTCGGTGGCGCGCGCGGTCAACACGGACAAGGACATCATCAAGGTCGGCGACCTGTACTACATGTGTTTCCAGGGTGTCTGGTTCATGAGCCGATCGGCGACGGGCCCCTGGCAGGCGACGGGTACTGTCCCGAAGGAGATTTACGAAATCCCCGTCAGCTCGCCGGCTCACAACGTCACGTATGTCACGGTCGAAGATGATGACGACGATTGGGCCGTGTACGCGACGGCTGCCGCCTATGGCGGGATGATGGTTGCCTGGGGCTGTGCGGTGTGGGGAACGGGTTGGTACTACCCGCCCTACGTCTGGTACGGTGGTTTCTATCCGGCTTATTTCCCGTACTACCCGACCTACGGCTATAGCGCGTGGTACAACCCATGGACCGGCACCTACGGTCGTGGCGCCGCTGTGTACGGTCCGTACGGTGGCGCCGGTGTTGGAGCACGCTACAACCCGCGCACCGGCACGTATGCGCGCGGCGGTGCGGTCTGGGGTCCTTACGGTGCGCGGGGCTATGCCGAAGCGTTCAACCCGCGCACCGGCACACGGGCGGCGACCAGGCAGGGTGCCGGCGTCTACGGCAGCTGGGGTTCGACCGCGGTGCAGCGCGGCGATCAGTGGGCGACGACGACGCGACGAACGAGCAATCTCACCGGGAACACCACGCGCGTGACGCAGGGCAGTGGTGGCGGCACCGCGGTCACGCGCCGGGGGCCGGGCGACACCGGCGGATTCGTTGGCTCCTCGGGTTCGGGCGACGTGTACGCCGGCCGCGACGGCAACGTGTATCGCAATCAGGGGGGCACGTGGCAGAAGTTCGAGAACGGGTCGTGGTCGAACGCCAATGCGCCAGCGAATCAGCCGAGCAGCCGCGGCGCGACGACCACCGATCGCGCTGCCACCAGCCGTCCTGACACCGGCACGATCAATCAACTCGACCGCGATGCCGCCGCACGTCGCGATGGCGCCCAGCGGACGAACGACGCCTCCACGGTCCGTAGCGGCAGCGGCAGCGCGACGGGGAGCGGAACCAGCAGCTATCGACCAAGTAGCGGCGGCGGCGCACGCCGAGCGGGCGGAGGCGGCGGCAGGCGTCGCTGAACCCGCGTATGATTCCGACGTCGTCCCGGCGGGAATTCGATCTCCTGCCTGTTACAGATTCCCGGCGGACCACCATGAAACCGCGCACCGTCATCGTTGATGACCACACGTTGCTGGCCGAGGCCTTCAAGAAGCTGCTCGAGGCCGAGTGCGACGTCGTCGCGACGTACGGCGACGCCCGGCAGTTCCTGCTGGATGTCCCACGTCTGAACCCGGAAGTGGTCATCCTCGATCTGTCGATGCCGGCCCTCAATGGCCTCGACGCCGCCAGGGAATTGAAGCGGCTGTCGCCCGCGACAAAAATCATCTTCCTGACCATGAACGAAGATCCGGACATCGCGGCCGAAGCGTTCCGCATCGGCGCATCCGGATACTTGCTGAAACGCTCGGCGGCGTCGGAACTGCAGCTGGCGGTGCGCGAGGTGATGAACCATCGCTACTACATCACGCCCCTCATGACCAAGGAACTGGTTGGCTCGCTCGTCCACGAGGGGCCGACGCGCAAGCCGATCCACCAGTTGACTACGCGTCAGCGCGAGGTGCTGCAGCTGCTGGCTGAAGGACGCTCGATGAAGGAAGTGGCGTCGATCCTCAACGTCTCGGCGCGCACGGTCGCCTTCCACAAGTACCGCATGATGGAGACGCTGCACGTCGACTCGACGGCGGCGCTGATCCAGTTCGCCGTTCGCGAGGGCCTCGTCTAGCAGCACGGGCCGCCTCGGCTTCGACCTCCCCCTCCACACGGCATTGCCCCTGCCGGACCGGTCAGCGTTCGTGAGATGACGATCTTCTCGGCTTTGTGCCCGGGACGCTAAGTTGCGGCGCTCGGCAGGAAGCCGTCCACGGCCTCCATCCCAGTAAGCCATCGTCACGAAAAGTCGCCGCTCGAGCGGCGGTGACGACGCCTGGCCCGGTGCGCTCTCACACTCACCGTGTAACGAACCCGTTTCGGGCGTGTGTCATACGCAATCTTGACGACACGCGCTAGTCATACAGACAGGTCCTTTGGCATTCCCACGACAAATCCGTTCGGTTGCTAGGTTGAACTCGCAGGTGACCCTGCCAGAAGTACCAGTGCGCAACTCGTAACAAATCCGGGCAGAAACGGTAATGCAGCGAGTTCCCCCGTGTTTTCCCGGTGACTACGTTAACGCACATGGAAATCCTGCATCTGTCGAATCGAGTCAGCGCCACTCCGCGCCGGGCGATGACGCGACCGAAGCCGCAGCAGGCGCGCCGCCCGTCGCGGGCGGAGCTCGTGGCACAAGTCGACGACTTCCTGCGCGACAACATCAACGAGCCGATCACGGTTGGTGATCTGAGCCGTATGGCGGGCGTGAGCGAACGGACGCTGCGCAGCGCCTTCCATGACGTGCTGGGTGTGAGCCCGAAGCAGTGGGCCCTCCGGCAGCGGCTCGCGGCAGCGCGTGAAGCGCTCTCGGCGGCGTTGCCCGGCACGACCACCGTCACCGAAGTCGCCATGTCCTACGGATTCTTCGAACTGGGCCGGTTCGCCGGCCGTTATCGCACCGTCTTCGGTGAGATGCCGTCGGAAACGTTGCATGGCGGCGAAGACCTGCACCACGGTGAGGAATCGTGGTCAGCAGCCTAGGCCGACCTGGTGGGAGAGCGGTCATGACTCACGGCCACTCGGGGTCATTATCGATCGCCGCGTGTCTGCTGACCGGCGTGACCGGTGTGGCCGCCGCGCAGGCCCCCGCTACGGCGCCGGGTCTGACCTCCCGCAAGACAACGGCGATGACGTACGAGGCACGCCGCGATACTAAGGTCGATTTGGTGGGGACACCGTTGATGCCCCGCGCCCGCAGGTTCGATCTGATCGGGCTCTACAACCAGCGCCTGGCCAACCGCGTCGGGCAGCACCTCGCGCTGGGCAGTGGCTTCGAGCCGCCGCCCACCCCGTAACCGGAGTTCACGATGGCTGTCATTGCGTTTTCATCCTCGAGACCCGAATCCCCGGACAACCTGCACCCGTTCGAGCGTCTGATCGTCACCCTGTCCGCCACGTTCAGCTCGATCGAGCCTGAAGCGGTAAACGAGACGCTCGTGCGTTCGCTCGAGGACATCGGCACCGCGTTCGGCATGGACGAATGCGCGATGCTGGCTTTCGAGAGCGCTGGCGTGCGCGTGGTGGCATCGTGGGCGGTGCCCGGAGCGACACGTTGGACCGACGAGGACGTTCCTGCGACCCCCTGGCTGGCGCAGCGGCTGTCGCGCAATGCCGTTGTTGCAATGAACGCGAACACCGAGTTCCCCCAGGTCGCGGCGCCCGATCGCGCCCATGCCGAGCGGATGGGTGTCGGCGCCCGGCTGGCGGTGCCGATCGCCATCGACGGCCGGGTGGCGTTCGGGATCGTCATCGGGACGCGGCAGCGTCACGTCTCGTGGGAGGTGCCGGTGATCGATCGCCTCCGTCTCCTCGGCGAAATCGTGGGCGGCGGACTGGTGCGGCAGCAGCAGGCCGAAACTTTCCGCTCGCGGAAACCTGCGCCCGAGCGCGCGGTGGCGACAACGGCGACCGACGATCGGTATCTCGAGGAGCAGGAGCGGATCCGCCGGGAGCATGACGAGATCATCGGCGAGAGTCCGTCCCTGCGGGTGGCGATGAACCGCCTGGCGCAGGTGGCAGCGCTCGACGCGACAGTGCTGCTCCTGGGCGAGACCGGCACCGGAAAGGAATTGTTTGCGCGCGCGCTGCACCAGCGCAGCCGGCGGCGCGACCGCGCGCTCGTCCCGGTCAACTGCGCGGCGCTTCCACCCAGCCTGATCGAGAGCGAGCTGTTCGGCCACGAGCGGGGAGCGTTCACCGGTGCAGTGACGACACGGCAGGGAAGGTTCGAGCTTGCCGACGGCGGGACGATCTTCCTCGACGAGATCGGTGATCTCGCCCCGGAGTTGCAGGCGAAGTTGCTGCGGGTGCTGCAGGAAGGCGAGTTCGAGCGCGTCGGCTCATCGAAGACCCGGCAGGTGGACGTCCGCGTGATCGCCGGCACCCACGTCGATCTCGAACAGGCAATGACGGCTGGGGCGTTCCGCGCCGATCTGTACTACCGGCTGAGCGTGTTTCCGATCTCGCTGCCGCCGCTGCGGGAGCGTCTCGATGACATCGAGCAGCTGGTATGGTTCTTCATCCATCGCCGCCAGCGCGACCTCGGCCGGCGCATCACCAAGATTCCGGCCGATGTGATGGAGGTCCTGCAGCGGCACGACTGGCCCGGCAACGTCCGCGAACTCGAGAACGTGATCGAACGGGCGCTCATCTGCAGTACCGACGGCATCCTGCGGCTCGATGATCCGCTGCGTTCGGCAGCGAACCGGCTGCCGACAGAGTGCGGGGACAACCTCGACGGCATCCAGCGCGCGCATATCGAACGCGTCCTGCGCGACTGCGGTGGCCGCATCAACGGCGCCGGCAATGCGGCTGAGCGCCTCGGCCTGCATCCCAACACGCTGCGCTTCCGGATCAAGAAGCTGGGGGTCGTGAACCCGCACCGGCATCGGTCGGGGATGGAGTCTTAGCAGGAACTCGCAACTGGCGACCGGCTGCTGGCGACCAGCTGCCGGGGGATGCGCGGACGAGGCGTTGTGATTCGCTCTGCGCGTCGGTGCGAATCCGTATGGCGCTCCGGAAAACCGCCTTGATCCGCGTCCCTCAGCTCCGCCGCCGACGAAGGCGGCTGTGCCAAAGCACTTGCCACGGTTTTCCTCCGGCCATACGGACTCGCACTGTCGGATGGCCCGGCCGTGACGGAGCTGCCCGGCCACCACGAGCAAGCCTGGCCTCACACCACCGAGTGTCGGCCATCGCACCATCAAGCGTCAGCCTCGCACGGGCAAGCGTCGCCGCTCGCACCAGCAAGCGTCGACCTCGCACCAAGGCCCGTCGAGCCTCGCACCCGCGAGCGTCGCCCTCGCACCAACGAGCATCGAGACTCGCACCCGCACGCATCGGGCTTCGTACCCGCGAGCGTCGACCGCGTCCGCGCGCCAGCGCGAATCCGTATGGCGCTCCGGAAAACCGCCTTGATCCGCGTCCCTCAGCTCCGCCGCCGACGAAGGCGGCTGTGCCAAAGCACTTGCCACGGTTTTCCTCCGGCCATACGGACTCGCACTGTCGCATGGCCCGGCCGTGACGGAGCTGCCCCGGCCACCACGAGCAAGCCTGGCCTCACACCACCGAGTGTCGGCCATCGCACCCGCGAGCGTCGCCCTCGCACCAGCGAGCATCGAGACTCGCACCCGCAAGCGTCGGGCTTCGCACCCGCGAGCGTCGCCCTCGCACCAAGGCCCGTCGAGCCTCGCACCCGCAAGCGTCGGGCTTCGCACCAACGAGTATCGAGACTCGCACCCGCAAGCGGTGCCATACGGACTCGCACTGCCGCGGGGCGCGGCCTCACGTCGCCACGATGCCAGCGCCGCAAGAGCAGCGGCTACTGGCTCCGGTCACCAGCTACTGGCTACCAGCTACCGGCTACCGGCTACCGGCTACCGGCTACCGGCTACCAGCTACCGGCTACCGGCCACCCTAATCCACCCAGTGCAGCACGTCTCGGATGATCGACCACCGCGGAGGTGTCGGAGTCGCGTTCTTGCCGAGAATCCAGTACCTGGTACAGCTCGTCGAAGGTGCCGTCATGCCGTTTCAGCTCAATCCATGAATTGACGAAGCCTGCCAGTTCGGGCTCGCCGAGCGGCATTCCGAAGGCGAGCGGTACACGAATGGGATCCGGGAGCGGCACCACCGCCGAAAATCCAGGATAGCGCATCGTCCACGCTGACCCGCGTTCGGCTGGCAGGATCAGCGCGTCGGTTGAGGGCAGACGAAACAGTTCCTCAACGCTGTTGGCCGACACGAACTGCGCGTCGGGAAGGCGCGCGGCCACCTTGTCCCGGTAGTACGGGATGCCCGGACCCGCAATCCGGATGCGGCCAAGGCTGCGGACGCGGTCCCACGATTCGAATTTCTCCCGGTCTGGATCACGCACCACGAATCCCACTGTTTCATCGAGATACGGTGTTGAGAACTGGACCAGCGCGGCCCGGGGGGTGGTCACCACGACGCCGCCGGCGATGAGATCGCAGGTGCCGTTCGTGAGCATCGTGGTGATGACCTCGGGACGCAGTGCGGCGGCGCGTTCGATGCTGATGAACTCGAGCCGGACGTCGAGTTCGATGGCCAGGTGGTGCAGCGCCGCAATGTCATAACCGACCAGTTCACCCCGGTTGTTCGTGTACGAATAGGGCAGTGCATCTGCGAGATGGCACACGCGGAGACTCCGCCGGCCCGTGATGACCTGCAGCCGACGTCCCCGCGGTGGGGCTCCGGCCGCGTCCGCCTCTGGTGGAGCATTCAGCATGACCGCCTCGGCGCGGGCCTTGAGAGACATCGCTCCAAGCACGTCGGCCATTGCCGCCGGTGGCGTCAGCGCCTGACCGATGGCGCGGACGCCCCCTACCGTGGCGGCGGCGAGCGCGATTGTGACGACGCCGTAGCGGGTCAGCCGGCGCAGGTCGAATCGCAGGTGTCCCGTGACGGCGCACGTCCCGATCAGCGCCATGGCGACGGTGTGCATCGCCGCCACCAGCGTACCGAACCGCGAGTTGATGACGCTGGTCGCGACAAACAGTTGAAATGTGTCCACTGGCACCCGTACGGCGTCGAGCAGGAACGGCATCGCCACGTTGATGCTGCCGAACAGCGTAAAGACGGCGGTCGCGGCGAGGCGCAGGTACTGACTTGTATGCACAGACGCGTCGGCGAACCAGCCGGCGAACAGGACGAAACTGACCGACAGCAGCTTGCCGCTGTGTGGAAAGTTGTAGGACACGGGGATGATGACATCCGGCAGCAATCGTTCCTGTTCGTCGGCCGCGGTATGCCGTGCGATCAACTCTGTGCAGGCGGCAGTGAGGACCGGGAGCACGATGAACAGGTCGCCAGCGACCGCCGCGGTGATCACGGCCTCCCGGGTGTCGCGGAACACCGCCCTCATGGGAACCGGCGTGAGCACGCTGACCAACCCGGGAAGAATCCATAGTGCAAGCAGCAGTGAGAGGGCTGCGTATGCGATCAGATACAGCTGCAGCCGCTCGGCCTGTTCCAGCTGCAGCGTCCCAGCGGTGGTTGCTGCGATCGCGAACACGCCGTACGGCATCAATCGGACGACGAAGCGCGTCACCCGTGACAGCGCGTCGCCCACCGTCGCAAGCAGCTCCAGCAACCCCTGCCTGCGAGGCACGCCGATGAGCGCCACGCCGAGCACAATCGAGAAGACGACGACCGCCGGAACGATGTTGTTGGCGAGTGCGAAGAAGGGATTGGCGGGAATGTACAGATCGACGAAGTCGAGTGGCGGCGCCCGCTCGACGAGGGTGGTGCTGAAGAACCGGGCGGACTCGACGTGCGGAAACGTCAGTGGCATCAGGAACGCGGTACCCAACGCCAGCATCCACAGCGTGAGGAGGACGAGGATCGAGCGGAGTCCGAGTCTACGGAGGTACTCGATCCGCAGGGATCCGATGCTGTGGACGATGGAGACGGTGACATAGGGCAGCACCGCCATCTGGAGCAGCTTGACGAAGCCGCCGGCGATACTGGCGAACACGCCTGCCCGCTCGCCGAGAAAGACGCCAGCGAAAATTCCCGCGGCCAGACCGATGATCAGGTGTCGAACGAACCGGGATTGGCGCGCTCCGGGTGGCTCGTCGGTCACTCCAGCCATCGGCGGAAGTAGGCCGGGACGCCGACCAGTTCGGCGCCGTTCTGATGCAGCCGGCGGAGGGCGTCCACGCCAACGGGATCCGCGGACAGAAGATCGGAGAGGTCGACCCGGACATCACGCCCGATGGCGGCGCACGTGCCCCACAATTCGTGCACTTGGGCCGCCATCAGTCGCCCGGCGAGCAGCACGGTCGGGCCGTCCGCCCGTTCGACGACCTCGATTCGGCAGTCCATGCCGCCTGACGGATTCAAGACTGACACCACCGCATCACCTGGGGGCGCCACACCGGTTTGCTCGGCAACCGCGCCGCCTTCGGTCGCTACGAGTCACGGCCTGCGGGCGAATTCGACAACTGGTTGTGAGCGGCGACCGCGGCGTCTCCGCGTAAAACATGCGCGCAGCGAGGGCATGGCGGTTGCTGCGGGTGGCGGCATGAAGCGCCTTGCGATTGTCATGGTCGTCGTGTGCCTGCACGCGGCGGCGCTCGGCGCGCAGTCCCTCGACTTGAGCGATCCCGCCATCAGCGCGGTGGCTCCACGTGACCAGGAGGTCGCGCTCACCTACGAGAACCGGCCGATCCTGCTGCTGCGCGCGCGCGTGATGAATCGGCTCCCGGCCGATCGGGCCGCCAACGCGTCGAGATTGATCAGGGAACTGGTGTCGGCCGGGACGACGGGCCCGGTCGAAACCCGTTCTCAGTACGGTGCGCGGATCATCAGCGTGGCGCAGCAGGACATCATCGCCGTGACACCGGCGGACCTGTATGTCCTCAATGGTGAAACGCTCGACGCCACCGCAGAACTCGCGGCAACCCGGCTCCGGAACGCGCTGGAAGAAGCCAAAGAGCTCCGATCGATCCGAGCGCTGGTGCGAGGCACGTTGGCGGTGTTCGCGGTCACGGCGATCCTCGTCGCGTTGCTGTGGCTGGTGCGAAGGCTGGGCAAGGCAGTGAGGTTGCGTTTCCTCCTCGCGGCCGAACGCCGGACGACGGCGACGTGGCGGCTGGTACACGTGGCCAACATCCCGCGCATCGCCGCGTTCCTGGTCGGGGTGTCCCAGGCCGTCGTCGCCAGCTTTCTGCTGTATCTCTGGCTGGCGTTCGTGCTGCGGCAGTTTCCATACACCCGTCCGTGGGGAGAATCCCTGCGATCGCTGATGCTTGGCGAGGTAAGTTCGGCTGGAGGCGCCTTCAGCGCCGCGCTTCCAGGACTCATCAGCGTCACGATCATTTTTGTGATCGCCAGGGTGGTCACGCGGGCGGTGCGACTCGTCTTCGATGCCGTCGAAGCGGGCCGCATGTCGTTGCCGGGCGTGTATCCCGATACCGCCGCCGCGGCGGGACGGCTGGCGATCGCCATGCTGTGGCTGCTGGCACTGGCGATGGCCTATCCGCACATCCCAGGCAGCGACAGCTCCGCCTTCAAGGGGCTCAGCGTCTTCGTCGGCGTCGTCATCTCGCTCGGCTCCAGCGGCGTGGTGCAGCATCTCATGAGCGGCCTGATGCTGACGTTCTCGCGGGCCGTGCACGTGGGCGACTTCGCACGGATCGGCGACGTCACCGGTACCGTGCTGCAGATCGGCGCGCTCGCCACGAAGGTGCGGACACCGTACGGCGAGGAAATCACCATTCCTAACGCGGTGGTCGTGTCGCAGACCACGACCAACTATTCGAAGGCCCCGGACGGGGCGGTCCCTTTCCTGACGACGTCGGTGACGATTGGTTACGACACGCCATGGCGGCAGGTCGAAGGGCTGTTGCTGGTGGCGGCAGGGGAGACGGCCGGAGTCCGCTCGGAACCGAAACCGTTCGTCTGGCGCGAGGGGCTGGAGGATTTCTACGTGAAGTACACTCTGCTCGTCGCACCCGAGGACCCGAACGACCGCGCAGCGCTGCTCGACCGCCTGCACGCCCGCATTCTCGACGCGTTCAACCAGTACGGCGTCCAGATCATGTCGCCCCACTACATGATCGATCCGCGCGACCAGAAGGTCGTCCCGCCCTCGCGCTGGCACGTGGCGCCGGCGCCCGTCGCGAGCGGTGCCGCGGCTGCTGCGGCGGCCGTGACGGACACGCCCCGGCGCTCGTGAGCCGCCTCACAACATCCGGTGAGCGTGCAGGCGCGATTCCTCGATTTCGCACGAAATCAGGTGCAAAATCATTGATGGGGAGGGGGGACCATCGCTTGCACTCCGCACCACGGTTCTTTCTGTCACTTAAGGAGACGCGATGACTCTGCACCGCCCGATGCTTCTCGCACTGCTGCTCGCCCTCGTGCCGGGTATAGCCGCAGCGCAGAAGACGACCTACGACTTCGACAAAACGGCACCGTTCAGCATGTTCAAGACCTACTCGCTCGAACAAGGAACGCCGGTGGGTCAGCCGCTCATCGATCAGCGGATCGTGGCGGCCCTGGAGAACGAGTTGAAGGCGAAGGGCTTCACCAAGAACGACACCAACCCCGACGTGTTCGTGCTGTACCACGTGGCGTTCGACAAGCAGCAGGACATCTCCGCCTACAGCACCGGCCCGACCTACGGCGCCTACGGCTACGGCTGGGGCGGTGGCTGGGGTGCGACCACGACCGACGTGCGCGTCCGCGAGATCGTGGTTGGCACGCTGGCGGTGGACATGGTCGATGCGAAGAAGAAACAGATTGCGTGGCGTGGCCTCGGCACGAAGGAGATCGACACCGGTGCCAAACCGGACAAGCGCGACAAGAACATCGCCGGCGCGGTCACCAAGATCATGAAGAACTATCCGCCGAAGGTGAAGTCATGAACACTGTGATCCGAAACGGCGCCCTGCTCGCGATTGCGGTGACGGCGGTCGTCGCGACGGCGACCGCGGCCGCGCCGGAGACCTTCAGCGCCACGGCGTCGGTCAAGAAGGGAACGGTGATCGCGAGCGCCCCGGTCCGTGTCAACGTCACACGGTACGCGACGGATGCGGAGCGCGAGGCGGCCGTCAAAGCCGTCCGCACCGGCGGCACCAAAGCGCTGAAGGCGCTGCTCGCGTCGAAACCGGACGTCGGCTACATCGAGCTCGCCGACAAGCGGACGGCGGTCAAGTTCGCCGGGGAGCGAACCAGCGGGGGCGGTCGGCTGATCACGGTGGTCACCGCGGAACCGATTCTGTATCTCGGGGCCAAGTTCACCCCGTCGAAGCCGATCGAGGGCTTCGACGTCGCCATCGCGATGTTCGAGGTCCAAGCCAGTGGCCCGGGTGTGGGTGACATCTCACCGGCGGCCCAGGTTGCGCTCGACGAATCCGGTGCGCTCGTCGTCAACGACTACGGGCAGACCGTCGTCTGGCTGAACAACATCACAGTCCAAAAATGACCATCCGCGCCCTTCCGGTGCTCCTCTGTGCGGTCGGCGTGATGACGGTTGCGGTGGTGCAGGCGGCAGGCGTGAAAGTAAAGACCGAGTATGACCGCGGCGCTGACTTCGCGGCGCTGCGGTCATACAGCTGGCTGCCCACGCCGCCCTACGCCACCCAGATTTCGCCTGAGGTCGGCGACAAGTTTCTGTCGCAGGAAATCATCGACGCGCCCTTGCGCGCGACTGTGGACCAGGCGCTCGCCGCGAAAGGACTGAAGCCGGCCGCGGATGCCGCTACGGCCGACTGCTTCCTCGTCTACTACGCTGCATTCGGGACGACCATCAACGCCAACGTGCTCGGTGAGCACTATGCTTACATTACGGGCTGGGGTTCTCCCCTCGTCGGGGCGACGCCGACCACGGCGTTACGCGTGCTCGAGCAAGGGACGGTCGTGCTCGACATACTCAACCGCGACAAGAAGGTGGCGATCTGGCGCGCCACCGCGACTGGTGCGGTCGATCGCGATCAGACCGATCAGCAGCGGGCCCGGCGCCTCAAGGAAGCTGTCGGCGACATGTTCAAGAAATTTCCGCCAGCCAAATAATATCGCGCGGTCGCAAGGAGCATATCGATGTCCTTTATTCGAACGTCCTTACTGGTTCTGACGGCCGCGTCCGTGTCCGTCGCCGCGGTATCGGCGCAGCGGCCGAAGCCGTACTCCGCGCCGGAAGCGTTCACCTCGGATCTGCAGGGAAAGAGCGGCAACTCCGCGGTGGTGAGCAAGATCACCGTTCAAATCGATCGCTACACACCGGAGCAGGATCGCAAGGGCATCAGCGATGCCCTGACGACGGGTGGGTATCCCAAGTTCCTGCAGACGCTCCGCGCCGCGCCGGTCGTCGGCACCGTCGAAATCGAGAAACAGAAATTCAACGTGCGTTTTGCCCGAGAGAAGGCGACGGAAAAGGGACGCGACATCACCGTGGTCACGGAGTCGCCGGTGTACTTCCTCGGCGGCGGCCGCTCCGATGCCAAACCGCGCGCCGGTTACGAGATCGCGGTGGTGACGCTCAGCGTCGACGACTACGGACTCGGGACCGGACGCATGGCGGCCGCCGCGAAGGTGAAGCCGGATGGCAGCGGCGGGGTCATCCTCGACGACTACGCGGAGGAGCCGATCCGGTTACCGGTCGTCACCCGCGCCAAGAACAAGCCATGATCTCGTCCCTGCGGCTCGCCGCGGCCGTGGCTCTCGTGACCGCGGTCGCGCCCACGGCGAGCGCGCAGGACTCACGTGCCGAAGTCATTGCGCAGGCGCAGGCGGAAAAGGCGCGACACTTGGTGCCCTACAGGCCGAGCCGGGCGGAAGAGATCGCCGCGGGGGTGCAACGCCACTTGGTCGAGACCCCATCCGGCCCGTATCCCTGGTTCGACAGCGCATACGGCGGCGGCGGCTTCACGTTCGGCGCCGGTTATCGCCAATTCACCGGCGACCGGACCTTGTGGAACGCCCGGGGACTCTACTCGCTGAAATCGTACAAACGGTTCGAACTGCTGATGACGTCCTCAGGCCTTGCCCACGATCACGTCAATCTGCAGGCGATCGGTGGATGGCGTGATGCCACCCAGGTGGCGTTCTACGGCCTCGGGGGTGATACGAGCAAGGACGCCAAGACGAACTTCGGTATGCAGCAGTTCTACACCGGTGCGAATGCCGAGGTCCGCGGGCGCGCTAAGACCATCCTCGAGCTGTCGCTGCAATTCGAGGACTACTTGATCAAAACTGGCAGCGGATCGTCAGCTTCGACCGAGACGGTATTCACGCCCGCCACGGCTCCCGGGATCGACGGCGATCCGGCGTTCCTGCACACGACCATTGGCGGCGGCTTCGATATTCGCCCGGCCGCCGGTTATGCGCGCCGCGGGGGCCTGTATACGGTCACCTACGACAACTGGGCAGACCGCGACCACACGTACGACTTCGACCGTGTGACCGCCGAAGCGGTACAGCACTTTCCCATCCTGCGCGAGAACTGGGTGGTATCGCTGCACGGCGTCGTGAAGTCGACCCTCGACGATCAGGACCAGGTGCCGTTCTTCCTGCTCCCGTCGCTGGGAAGCGGCAGCACGCTCCGCGCGTATTCGAGCTGGCGGTTCCGCGATCGCCACTCGATGCTGATGTCCGGCGAGTGGCGATGGATTCCGAGCCGGCTCGCCATGGACATGGCGCTCTTCTACGACGCCGGCAAGGTCACCAGCCGCCGCGAGGACCTCGACTTCGACAATCTGAAGACGGACTTCGGCGTCGGCGTCCGCTTTCACAGTCCTACCGCGACGCCGCTCCGGATCGACGTCGCATATGGCAGCGAGGGGCTGAACATCGTGTTTTCCGGCTCTGCCGCCTTCTGACGGAGGGATTCATGCGCACGTCGCTGATCGAGCGGGTGCTCGCGCCGATTGCCGACGTGCGGCGAGAGGAGGCTGCCAGCGCGCTGCTGATGACGCTGTTGATCTTCCTGCTCCTTGCCGCCTACTACCTGATGAAGACCGGCCGCGAGATCCTGATCCTCACCGAGGGCGGCGCGGCGGTGAAGAGTTACTCATCGGCGGGCCAGGCCATCCTGCTGCTGTTCGTCGTCCCGGCGTATGGCGCCTTCGCATCACGCGTCACACCGGTACGGCTGGTCACCTTCGTCACGTTGTTCTTCACCCTGCACCAGGCGCTCTTCGCTGGTGCGGTGGCGGCGGGTTTCAAGGTCGGCATCCTCTACTTCCTGTGGCTCGGCATCTTCAACCTGATGGTGGTGGCACAATTCTGGGCGTATGCGAGCGACGTCTACACCGAGGAGCAGGGCAAGCGGCTGTTTCCGCTGATTGGCGTCGGCGGCAGCCTCGGCGCGTGGATCGGCTCACTCCGGGCCGGGGCTATCGTCGGCGACGCTGGGCCCGTCAAGCTGTTCGTCGACGCGTGCGTGCTGCTGCTGATCTGCGCCGCGTTGGTGCCGATCATCCAACGCATGACGCCGCGTACGGCAGCGAGCGGCCATGCCGCCTCCGACGAGCCAATCGGCAAGGGCGGCGGCTTCACGATGCTTCGCGCCGATCGCTATCTGATGCTGATCGCGCTGTTTACACTGCTGCTCAACGTCGTCAACACGACGGGCGAATACCTCTTTGGCCGGTACATCGTGGAGCAGTCACAGTTCCTCCATGCCGGCGCCGGCCCGGAGGCCGTCGCGGCGCGAGAGCGGTTTGTCGGCGAGACGTACAGCCAGTTCTACAGCGTCGTGAACCTCGCCGGATTTCTGCTGCAGATGTTCGTCGTCTCCCGGCTGTTCAAGTGGCTGGGTATCGGCCGCTCGCTGCTGGTGCATCCGCTCGTCGCGATGGCCGGCTATCTGCTGATGATTCGCGCGCCGTCGCTGCAGATGATCAGCGTCGTCAAGGTGGCGGACAACAGCATCAATTACTCGCTGAGCAACACTACGCGGCAGGCGTTATGGCTGCCGACGAGCCGGGAAGCGAAGTACAAAGCCAAGCAGGCTGTCGACTCGTTCGTCGTCCGCGCCGGTGACGTCGCCTCAGCGGGACTGGTGTTCGCGGGCGAGCGCCTGGCGTTCACGGTCAGTGCGTTCGCGGGTCTTCAGGTTGGTCTCGTCGCTGCGTGGCTGGCCGTAGTGGGCCTGCTGACGGTGGCGCAGGCACGACGGGCCGCGCCGGCGGAACCGAGGACCGAATCGGCGCTTTAGCGAGCCAGATAGATGTTGGCTGGCAGATTTCGCCGGGCCGGCTAAGTCGATCACGCGCCTCTGGCAGGCGAACAGGTGCGCATCGTCACCGGTCTCCCGTCGCACGCGCCTCGGGCGGACCGTGCCGGGGAAGTCGTACGAAGCGCGGACTTCAATTCCGCCATCGGTTGTCGTGGCCGACGGGGTGGCGCTCTGCAGCTGACGAACAGCGGGATTTCGCAGAAAACGGGCGAAAGGTCCTTACCTGCGCTACTTCACCCTATTCCGGGTCCGGCGGCGGCGGCGGCGGCGGCGGCTTCTCGAAGCTCCCGCCGAGCGCCAGGTACAAATTGACGCGCTGCACGCGCTGTTCGGCCTGCACGCGAATCAGCGCGGACTGCGTGGCGAACAGCGCGAGCTCGCGCTGCGTCACGAAGCGCAGATCGGTGCTGCCGACCTTGAACTGCGTCTGCACGACGTCGTACGCGCGGCGGTTATCGGCGAGGGACTGCGCGAGGATCTGTTCGCGTTCGCGGGCCGCATTCTCCGCCGACAAGGCGGCCTCCACCTCGCCGAACGCGCGCAGACCGATCGACGCGTAGTTGGCGACGGCCAGCTTCTGCTCCGCGGTGCGGATCTCGACCTGCGTCTTGAGCGCACCGCCTTGGTAAATCGGCATGAGCAGGCTGGCCCCGAAGTTCCAAATCGGGTTATCGCGTTCTTTGAGCACGAAGAGCTCGCTCGAAATGGCGCTGAGGCCGGTCGTCAGCGAAATCTTCGGCAGGCGCGCCGCTTTAGCCTCGCCAATCCGGTTGAACGCGGCGGCTACGCGCCGTTCGGCGGCGATGACATCCGGCCGCCGCTCGAGCAGCTCGGATGGCAGGCCCGAGGGAACCGAATCGGGCTGGCCGGGCAGCTCCGGGGTGACCCTGATGGCGCCGGAAGGATACCTGCCAATCAGGAGCTCCAGCGCGCGCAGCGCCTGCACCTGCGCGAGCTCGAGCTGGCGCAGCACATCGCGGGATGTCCCGACATCCGCACGGGCGATGTAGACCTCCTCGTCATTACCCACGCCCACCCTGGTGCGCGTCTCGGCGAGCTGCACGAGCTGTTCGCCATCGCGGATCGTCTGCCGCGCGTTCTCGGCCTGCAATCCTGCCTCGGTCGCCAGGAACCAATTCTTCGCAACGGCAGCCGCGATCGACTGCCGCGCAAATTCGTAGTCCGCGGCCACGGACGCGGCATCCGCAGTTGCCGCAGCGCGGCCGTAACGCACGCGGCCCCATAGGTCGAGCTCCCAGGAGGCAGTCAGGAGCGCACCCGACAGCCCTGAGTTGTCGCCTGACATCTTTCCCCCGCCTCTGGCCAGCAGGTCCACCGTCGGATAGAGCTTCGCGCCGGCAAGCTTGGCGTAGAGCATGGCCTGCTCGACCCTGGCCGCACCAGCCTGCAGGTCCGCGTTGTAGGCGATCGCTTCCTTGACCGCTGCGACCAGTTCATCGTTGCCAAAGTCCCGCAGCCAGATGCCAGACAGGGGGCCCGGGCCGGAGCCCTCGGCGGTCCACGCCGGCGGCACCTTCACCGCCGACATGCTCTGGGCCTGAATCGCTTTCGCGTCAGGAGGGTCCTTCAGCGCGCATCCGCTGGAGAAAAGGGCGATGACCGCAAGCGGCGCGAGCCTGCGGTGAAGGCGCCTCGTGGCCCGAGCGGGCGGCAGACGATACATGGCGACGCGAGTCATGACCGTTTAGTGACCCAGGCTGATGGAGTGCTTGATGATGACGTAGTCGAGACAGGACTGAATCCGCATCAGCACCTTTCGCAAAATGTGGATCGCGCTGAGATGCTCCGTATAGATCGCCGCCGATCCGCGCGCGCCGGCGGCGAGAAACAGCCCTTTGTCTTCATCGCCAACCACCAGCTTGACGGGGAACCGCCCCGGAGGCGCTGTGACAGTCGTGACCGGCAGTAACCCGCTCGAGTCCATCTGGCCCTGTGACTGCGCCCACAGGATCGAATCGACGTGGGCCTTGATGATCCGCCCGGGATAGGTGTCGAGTGTGATCTCCGCCTCGTTGCCGGGCGACACCTGGTGCAGCTCGTTCTGACCGAAGAACGCGTAGATCTGGTACTCGTCGTCCACGAACGTCATCTGTTCGCTGGCCGCAACCTGCCCGACAAAGGCACCGGACCGCAGCTGGATGTTCACCATCCTGCCATTCCCCGGCGCGAGCGTTGTGGTCTGGGAGAGGTCCCATTTCGCCTGAGCGAGTTGCGCCCGCGTGGTCTCCGCCGCGGCCTGCGACACCTTCACCTCCGCCTCGGCCGTCGCGATCTGCGATTTGACTTGCGCGACCGTCGCGAGGTCTCCACTTTTGACACGCCCGCCGAGCTTTTCCCTGACTTGCTGTTCGGCAGCGCGCGCCGCCGCGAGCTGCGCCGTGAGCTGCTGGACGTCCGTCTCCGCCCGCTCGAGGTCGAAGCGCGGCCCGGCACTCGAGTTCACGAGCTCGGTATTCTGCTCGACACGCTTGCGCGCGAGCTCCAGGCTCGCGGTGAGCGCCGCCACCTGTCCGCTGGCCTGATTCAGTTGCTCGTTCAGTTGCGGCTCGGTAGAGACGACGTCGGCCAGCTTGGCCTCCGTTTCTGCCAGTCGCTGACGATTGCCGCCGACCTTGGCTTCATCCGACGCCAGCTTGGCTTCGAGCGAGGCCACTTCGTTCTGGTACGGCGTCGGATCGATCTTGAAGAGCACGTCGCCCTTTTTCACCGGCCGGTTATTCTCAACCGGCACCTCGGTCACGCGTCCGCGGACCTGCGACACCACCCCAACGACGTAGTTGATGACGCGCACGTCCGTCGTGGCCGGCGCCATGATGTTCAGGAGGAGGAGCAGCGTCGCAAGCGCGACGACCGGGAAGATGAACACGCCGACCTTCCACGGCGTCGTCCACGGCAGCCACTTCAGCTTGATGAAGATCAGCCAGACCAGGAATGCATAGATACCGAGCAGCAGGATATCCATTTAACGTCCCTTGCTCGCCAGTTTCGCTTCGAGCGCGTCGAGCTCGGCGCGAATCGCGGTCAGCTCCGCCGCCGGCAGACCGCGCTGTTCGAGGCGCGCCAGGCGGTCGTGCAGGCCGAGGGCGGCGGTCGGGGGCGGCGCGCTGTGCAGGCCGAGCGTTGGGGCAGGGGCGTGAGACGGCTCCTGTGTCGTCCCCTCGTCCCATGCGCTACCTTCGGCGTCCACGTCGTGCGCGGCCTTGTCGGTCCCGTAAGCCATCTTGTACATGACGGGCTTCGTGTACGCCCAAATCCATGCGATTGGCCAGAGCAGGCCGCCGAACACCAGCGACAGCAGGCAGAGCGTGCGAATCGCCTCGAACTGCGGATGATGTCGCCTGTGGGCAATCTTCTCCGGTAGGACGTGCACCATCCAGAACAGCACGATCAGCGTGACCGGCACGACGAACAGGACGAAGATTGCGATGCCCCACGCGACCTTGTCCTCCATCTCCGGTGAGAGGAAGGAAGCCCGCGCAACGGACGGAGTCGTGAGCGTCGCAGTCGCGACCCAGAGGCCAGCCAGGAGCGGCCGTAGTTCGCGGAGGACCAGGAGCGGCGAACCGAATTGGCGCGTTGACATCAGATTTAGTTTCTCTGAATGCCGGATGAACGATATGCAGATTCGGCGTTGACGGCGAAGTCGCTGTGTTCTCGCAAAGCAATGGTCACTCCGGCGGCACGATTGGTTACGTCGTCATCACCCTGTGGGGGCCGGTGAGCGTCGCCGTGATCCATTTCGTTCACCGGTGGGTGGAACGCCTGCGAAGGCGGCAGGTCCGCGTGAACGTCTCGCCGGAACGGCATAGTCTCGACTCAGCCAGGTCAGAAGAATGGCCACAGGCTCGAAAGGAGGCGGTCGTGGCGAACAGGTGGCGGCTGATTTGGGCGGTAGTGGCGTTGGGTGCGACGCTCACGGTAAACGCGGTCGCGCAGAGCGCGAAACCGGGGCAGGCGTCGGCAGCACCGGTGGCGCCGTCGATCCCGACGAACCGCGAGCAGAACCTCAAGGCGTATGTCGAGCTGCTGCGGTCGGATCTCCGCACGCAAAAGGTCGCGGTGATTACCGAAGTGATGAACTTCACCGACGCCGAGGACCGGGCGTTCTGGCCGATATACCGGCAGTACGAAACGGAGTTGGGGCGTCTCAACGACGAGCGATTGCAGAACATCGAGACGTACGCGAAGAACTATACGAACCTGTCCGACTCGGTCGCGAACGACCTCGTGACGAAGGGCCTTGACCTCGAAGCACGGCGCACGGCACTGAAACAAAAGTTCTTCTCGCAGCTCAAGGGAGCCATGTCACCGAAGACGGCAGCGCGCGCAATGCAGGTGGAAAGCCAGATCCTCCTGTTGCTCGATCTGCAGGTGGCGGCTTCGCTTCCTATCGCCGAGTAGCCGGATCGGAGGAATTCTCATGATGCGTCTTGATGTGAGGATGCTGTTTGTTGGCCCCGTGCTGGTGAGTGCGCTCGCGTGCGGCTCCTCATCGGAAAAATCGGCAGCCGCGCCCCCCGCGGACACGGGTGCCGCGACAGCGCCGGCGGCGACCCCGGGAGCCGCCCCGGTCCCAGCGCCTGCGCCGGCAGCGACGACGCCGGCGCCCGCCGCGGCGGCACCTGCGCCTGCCGCTTCGGCACCTGCTCCAGCGCCCGCCCCAGCGCCGAATCCGGCGCCGGTGGCAGCGGCCCCCGCGCCTGAGCCGCCACCGCCACCGCCGCCCCCACCCCCGATCCGCGTGCCTGCGGGCACGGTCATCAGCGTGCGTCTCACTGAGGACGTGGCCGTTGATACGGCCCAGGCCGGCTCGACGATCAAGGCGATCGTGGACGATCCGATCCTGGTTGCCGGGGAGATCGCCATTCCACGGGAAGCCCGGGCCACGATCGCGATCGTGAAGGTCGATCAGTCTGGGAAATTCAAGGGCGCCGACGCGATCCAGATGAAGCTCAACTCGGTGGCGTTCGGAGGCAAGTCGCACCAGCTCGCCACCGAGTACGCCAGCGTGCAGGGGAAGGGCGAGGGCAAGAAGACCACCCGTAAGGTGGCTGGCGGCGCTGGTCTAGGCGCCATTGTTGGTGGCATCGCCGGCGGTGGGACGGGTGCCGCGATTGGCGCCGCGGTCGGCGCTGGCACCGGCGCAGCGGTGTCGGCGAAGGGCCAGGAGCACCTGGTCCTGCCAGCCGAGACGCGGCTGCAGTTCAAGCTGTCGGCGACAACCAACATCGAGCCGTGAATCGAGGATCGGCGATGACGCCATTCGTCGTGCGCATCATGGGCGTCGCGATTATCGCGGCGCTGCTCGTCCCTGGCGGCGCCGCGTTCGCTCAGAAGAGCAAGCTCGGCAAGCCCGATACTGGTGCGGGTACAACAACCGCGGCGCGCAAGTATCTCGAAGGCCGATGGGGACTCGTGTCGTTCGACGTGTTCCCGCCGGGAAAGGCGCCGATCAAGCTCGGTGGCCAGGGATCACTGACCTACGATGGATTCGGCAACATGCAGTTCGAGGTGCGCATCCCGCCCGACGCGGTCGAACCGTTGCGCCTGGCCGGTATCCCGAGCAACAACGGCGTGCTGTCGCTGAGCGGCCGGACCGTCATCGATATGCAAGCGCACACCATCACATACGTCATACAGGGGCAGCCGCCCGCGGGGGCGCCGTCCGGTCCGCTGGCACTCAATCGCAAACGCCACTGGGTTGTCGAAGGCAACGTCCTCACCCTGACGACCAAGGCGGACGACGGGAAGGCGCTGTCGGTCGCGAAGTGGCAGAAGGTGGGATAGCTGGATCAGGCTGTCGCGACCGGAACGGCGACGGCGGCCCCGTCTTCGTTCAGCACGTGCGTGTGCTGGACCATGACGCCGGTCGGTACGATCCGCTTGTGGAAACTGCGCGTCCCGTAGCTGCACAGCAGCGACAGATCGGCCGTCGCCGCCAGCTCGTTCCAGAGAATCTCGAGACGCACCGCATCCTCCTGACGCCCCTCCTGACACAACAGATCGACCATCTCACCGCACGCCCTCACGCGCGCTGGTGATCGCGATTCCGCTGCGGCGCGGATGATCCCTCCGACATGCCGGTGAAACAGCTCCGCGTCAGGGCCGGTGTCGCGCATGAACAGGCGCAACGTCTCGTTCGCGTCAAGCAATCGGAACGACTGTGTGTCGGCCAGATCACGCACGGATCGATCGAGCGCGAGCAGACGTTCGAGAATCAGGACGTGGTGGATCGGCGTGACGACGGCGACAATCGCTTCGTGCCGGCGCAGGCCCTCCGCGATAAAGTCGGCCGCGATGCGGCACCAGACCCGCTCGTCGCTGTAGAAGTGGGCGCCGTGAAAATGCTGTTCTGGAAGAGGAGTGCGAAGCGCCACGTCCAAAGATTCTAACCAACGCCGAGCCTAATTTTAGCTCAGCGTTATTCTCCCCCAGGGCGATCCGGGAGGAGGAGGACCGGCTGGGCGTCGCCGTGGTCACTAAGGCGCGCCAATGCTGAGCGCAGATCCGCCAGTGTCGGCGGCTTCGAGATGACGCAATCGACGTTCGTGGGATTGTGGTCACCGCGCGGCAGAAGGTGCGCGGTCATCAGGATGACGGCGGTGCTCGGCGATCTGCACTTGACAGATTCCGCCACCGCGAGTCCGTCCAACTCGTCCATCTGAAAATCGGTAATCACGATCCCGAACGGATCGGACTCCTGATGTGCACGCTCGACATGCTCGAGTCCGGCATGGCCCGAGACGGCGACGGTGACCCGGTGGCCGTCGCGTGAAAGCACCTTATCCAGCGCCTGGGCCATCGGCAGGTGGTCGTCAATAACCAGAATACGCAACGGTGAAAGGTTCACACCGTCGCCTCCCCAGCGAACCCAGTCCTGGCGATCGCCGCCCGCAAGTCGTGGAGGCGCGGCGGCTTGCCCAGCACGTAATCCACGTTGGGCGGCGGGTCGCGTGCAGGCTCCCGTCGGTCCCATCCCGTCAACAAGACCACGAAGGTCCCCGGCCAGTGACGCTTGACGGCAGCGGCAACCTTGTAGCCATCGACGTGCGGCATGGCGAAATCGGTCAGGACGACGTCGTACGGTTCGCCGCGGCGCATCGCCTCCTGCGCGGCTTCGATCCCCTCGTTCCCTCCGCTGGCCGTGGTCACCATGTGGCCGTCGCGTTCCAGGACGTGCTGCAGCGACCGGATGAGCACGAGGTCGTCGTCGATAGTGAGGATGCGGAGCGGTCTCGAAGGGGCGACGCTGACGGCCCCGTCCCCAGTGGGTGTCGCGCCGAGGGCGGCGGGGAGGGTGATTCGCATTGTCGTTCCGGTCCCGACCTGGCTCTCGATATCGAGCCGCGCGTTATGCCGCTGGACGACACCGTAGACCATGGCCAGCCCCAGGCCGGTCCCCCGGGCCCCCTTGGTCGTGAAGAACGGCTCGAGGCATCGCTGCCGCGTCTCCTCGTCCATGCCGGTCCCGTTGTCGGTAACCTCCAGTTCGACGAGCGCCGCACCGCGCGCCGCGCCGGGTTCCTGGTGAGCCAGCCGGGTGCGGATGGCGATGGTTCCGCCCCGGGGCATGGCATCCACGGCATTGAGGACGAGATTGGTGAGGGCTTCACGGAGCTCGGATTCGACCGCGAGCACCGGCGGCAGGTGCTCATGGAGATCCGCGTCCACCACGATGACCTTGCCGCCCAGCAGCGGCATGTCCTTCCACCTCGCGCGCGTCAAGGTCTTGACCTGCTGGACCATCGCGTTCAGATCGACCGGACTGAGCGTCAGCGCCGGTTCCCGGCGGCGTGAGAAGTCGCTCAGGCGGCCGAGCGTCTGGGTGACATCGTCGACGGCGCGCTGAATCGTGCGCAGATATTCGCGCGATTCGCCACTCAGTCCCGGTTCGCTCTCGAGGATCGTTTCGGTGAACAGCGACACCGGCGAGATGCCGTTGTTGATGTCGTGCGCGATGCCGCTCGCCATCTGGCCGATGACGCGAAGTCGTTCCTGTTCCATGACCGCCTGCTGCGTCTGGCGCAGGTCATCGTAGGCGGTCTGCAACGCCGCGTACAGCTGCGCCTGGCGCGCGGCCAGGCCGACATGTTCGCTGAGCCGCCGCAGGAACTCGCGTTCGCCGGCGCTGAACGCATCAGCCTCGCGACGGGCGACGATCAGGACGCCGAAGATCTCGTTCTCGACGCGCAGCGGGGTGGCCACCAGCGACGTGATGCCCGCCGCGAACAAGGCCCGGCACGACGGCGTGGAGCAGGTCAGGACCGGTTCGTAGACCATTTCGCCGGCGACGGCGCCGGTCAACGCCTCGCCCTCGACGGCGACCTCGGTGCCGATGTGCTGGTCCAGTTTCGCCGCGATGTTCGCGTCCGATACCTGCAGGTCAGTGATCGTCAACCGGTAGCAGGCCGCGTCGTAGGTGCAGATGCAGCCGAAATCGAATCCGAACGTCTCGCTGATCATCCGCATGACCTGCCGGTACATGCTGGCCAGGTCCTCGCGCCCGCTGATCGCCCGGGTGATCCGGTGCAGCAGCTCGAGCCGCATATTCGACTCTTTTGTTTCAGTCAGGTCGATGCACGAGCCCACGTAGCCGTCGAACACACCCTCGCGCGTGTAGTTCGGAGACCCGTTGTTCAGCATCCAGCGGAAGGCGCCATCCTGACGCCGCAGCCGGAACTCCATGCTGAACGGCTGGCGGGCATCGAAGGCGGACGAGTAGGTGGCGAGGCACCGATCGACATCGTCCGGATGCAGGTTCGCCGCCCACCCGTCGCCCATTTCGTGTTCCATCGCGCGACCGACGAACACCAGCCACTGCCGGTTGAACCAGATGTACTTCTTGTCCACGCCGCTGACCCAGATCAGCGCCGGGGCGTTGTCTGCCACCGCGCGGAACCGCTCCTCACTCGAGCGAATCGCCGCGACCGCGCGCTTGCGCGCGAGCGCATTGGCGAACACGTGCGCGATCATCTGCAGCCGTCGCACGATCGTGTCGGGCCAGTCACGCCGGTGGCTGACGGTGGCGAAGCTGACGCAGCCTCTGACCTTGCCGTCGACGGAAAGCGGAAACGCGATGCGGGACTGAGTGCCGAAGCGAAGAGCCGTCTCGCGCTCAATCGGATCCGGGATTTCGTCGGGAGACGCAAATCCGATCCAGCGCCCCGCGAGTATCGCCGGCGCGCTCCACGGAAATTGATGACGTGCCGCCGCGATCTCCTGGGCCACTGGTTCGGGAGAGCGGCTCCACCGACTCTTCAACACCATGTCGCTGTCTTGAAATTCGAACAGCGATACCCGGTCCAGGTCCAGCGCGTCCCCGATCTGCCGCTGCGCCTGCTCGATGGCCGCATCAAGGTCGCGACTGACGACGCTCACGAACGAGGCGGTGAGGTCGCTGACGAGCTGTTCGAACGCCTGCCCTTCGTGGGGCTCAGGCGCGTCCAGCGCGAGGGACACGCCGGCGGGACGAACGGGGCGTCGGTCGGGTGCAGCGTGAGGGGTTACCGCTGCCGTCTCATCACTCATTCAAGGCAGTCCCCACAATTTGAAGGCAAAAAGATGAGCGACCATTATCCGACCTCACCACCCAGATGCCAAGCTTTGCTCGAGAGGGTCAGAAGGACGGTTTCCTGGAAATCGGGTTACGCTAAATCTTCATGAATCCAGTGAAATTGCTCGCGTCCCGCAACATCCTGCTCGGCGTGGGGATCGTCGCCGCACTCTTCGTGGCCCTCGTGGTGCTTCAGACACGGACAGGTTCGACCGAGACCATGCCCTCAGCCGAGCGGTTTGCGAGCCCGCCGGAACCGACCGGGGAAGTCGTTCCGCTGGAGACCGTGCTCGCGGCGTTCCAACGAAACCGCACGAACGCGCTGCGACGGTATCGTGAGTCCCCGATGAGCGCCCACGTCGATGGGGTCCAGCCGGTTGGGAAAGCGGGATGGGCATCGTCTGTCACGCTGGATGGCGGCCGGGCAGTCGCCTACTTCACCGAACCGCTGTGGAAGTCGGTTCAGCCGCCGCTCGAGCCGGGGCAGACGCGCACGTTCACGTGCGCCGACTGGCAGTATGGCGGGTCCGATTCCGTCGCCCTGTACGGCTGCGGTGTGGTCCAGTCGCAGTAGAGCTCGGTTCAGAATACGAGCTTGAGCAGCCGCACGAGCAGTTCCTCGACGGAGATCATCGTCAGCGCCAGCGGCACCACCGGCACCACCGTCGTGACCGCCAGTTGCAACACGGTCCGCAGCGTGAACGGCGCCCACTTCATACCCTTCACGACTTCGAAGCTGTTACCCAAGTCGGCCAGCGACTGGATGTCCGCGCTGCCGATCAGCGGCTCTCCCGGCGGCGCCCCGCCCCGCAGCCACTTGTGATCGAACTCGCGGGAATACTGCTGCGCCAGCGTGCCGTGCTCACGCAATCCCTCGCGTTTGGCGGCTTCGAGCTGAGGACCGAACACCAGGAGCGGGCCCAGAACGGCAAACACCATCAGGGCTACGAGCCCGATGATATCGACCTTGAATTGCGGAAGCTGCGCGCCGGCGAAGAAGATCCGGTTGGCTATCATCCCGGCCAGCAGCGTCCCTTGGGCCAGCAGCAATGGCGTGAATGCGTAGCTCACCGACGAGAGGAATCCTAGTCCGCCGCAGCGGTCGGGATGCGTCGGCATGAACTTCAGGTCGATGCGCGACACTTGCCACAGGAACCTCGCCCAGGTGAGTAGACGGAAGTACCAGCGCAACAGCAGAAACTGAAACAGGGGGAGGCTCACGCAACCCATCCACCAACCGGCCAGAGACGGACGCAGTCTCCCGTCCGCCGCCGTGCCGTACCAGCTGGATACATCGAGCGCTACCTGGGTCCGCCATAGGAACCCAACGCCAACCACGTAGACCAAGGCGATCAACAGCACCTCCGCTGCGATCGAATTGCGCAGCCCAATCGCCGACGTGATGGCCCTGTCGAACGTCGCCCGCGCCCCTTCAGGGATGAGCCCGCGATCCAGGAACTGTCGAACCACGGGACGCATCCGCCGATGGACGACAGTTTCCGCCACAACCAGCAGCGGCAGCGCCAGCAGCAGGCGCAAGTGCATTTCCACGTCGTAGAGGAATGGCACCGTGATGCTTCCGCCCCAGGCGTGCCCTTCGACGAGCGACAGCACGAGCAGCGGGGCCCAGGCCAACAGCGTCAGGACGACTATGCGACGACGCAGCAGCTGCAGTGCATCCCCGGTCAAACGGGCCCGCCGCAACAATTGATACAGCGGCCCCCCGAGGACCAGAGAAAAATCCGGGGGTGTCATCACCGGCGATCCAACGGCGGTCGTGCTGGCACCATCGAACGCCGCAACATCAGGAATCATTCGCTTCCTCCGTGGCGAGCACGTACAGTTCTTTGCCGTCAGCCGACAGATGCGGCACGTGGTACTGCCCCTTCGCGGAGAAGTCCATGGTGTTCAGCTGCACCACCTCGAAATCGGGAGGTAGCGCCTGAACGAACACGACTCCGGCAGGCGCCTCTGACGAGACGCGGGACGGACGCCACGTAGTCCCGGCTTCAGAACGCGGCGACCCGTTCCACCAGCCAGAAGCTCGCGAGCGTGCCAATCGCGTACGGGGCGATACGCCACAGCCACACCGGTGGCGAGAATCGAAGCCGTGATCCCGCACGCCAGCCAACGGCGATCACCGTCAACACGGCTCCGACGAACAGCAACTGCCCGATCTCCACGCCGACGTTGAAGAACAACAAGGCAATCGGAATCGACGATTGCGGCAGTCCGACCTGCGCCAGCGCCCCGGCAAAGCCAAATCCGTGCAGCAGCCCGAACGTGAACGCCACGATCCAGGGATACTGCTGCGTGAGACTGTAGCGGCCTTGCCGCGCGTGGACGATCTCCGAGGCGACGAAGACGATGCTGAGCGCAATCGACGCTTCGACGGGCGGTCCGGCCACGTGCACCCAGCCGAGCGTGGCTCCGGCCAGGGTCAGGCTGTGCGCCACCGTGAATGCCGTGATCGTCAGCAGCAGGCGCCGGGTGCCCTGCACGAGTAGCACCAGCGCGAGCACGAACAGGAGGTGATCGAACCCGGACAGGATGTGCTCGATCCCCAGGATCGCGTAGGTCCTGACGACTTCCAGCCGGCCCGGGCTGGCCCTGCCAACGAAGCTCGGATGGACCGGCAGGATGCGTTCGAGCTGCACGGTGCCGTCCAGGCGTACGAGCCGAGCGAGCACATCGATCCGCGTCTCCGAGAGCTGTGAGAAGCCGATCGACTGTCCGTCAAGTCCGCCCGGCACTCGGATGCGCCAGCGTTGCACGATGATGCCGCGCGAGTAGGTGCTGCGCATCGGCATGACGGCGACGGTGCTCTCGGGAAATTGCGGCTTCACCTTGAGCGTGGTGGACTCGTCGATCGCCGGAATCTTCCAAAGGACGTCGTACGTCTCTCGGTCCAGCTGCGTGAGCTGCAGGTACCCCGGCTTGAATTCGTCAGCGCGAACAGGATGGACCGCCGCGACCAGTAACGCGAGCGCGAACAGGAGCCCACGGGTCTTCATGGTCGTGACGCCGGCGCCTCGATGCTGACGTCGTATCGTCCACGCATCCTGGCGTAGGCGTCGTTGCGCGCGCGCTGCCGGCGATCGTTCTCCCATTCGCGCACGACCTGATCGCGCACGGCCGCAAGAGACGGTGTCGCCGCCGGCTCGCGTTCGAAGACCCGCACGTAGTGCGCACCCACACTCGAGTCGATCGGCCCCGCCCATTCGCCGACTGGCGATTTCTCGAGCGCGGCCGCAAAGGCCGGGCCGAAGTCGCGCGCCACCAGATCGGCAGGTGTTCGCGTGAGGCGTCGAGGCAGCAGTGTTCGTCGGCCAAGGACTTCGGGATCAGTCCCCCTCTGCAGCGCGTCACGAGTGACCGCCACGGCCTCCATCACATCCGGGTCCGACGTGGCCGGTCCGAGAAACACCTGGTCGAAGCTGAGGATGGCCGGCTGAACAAAACGGGCCTGGTGGGCAGCGAGGTAGGCGGATAGATCCCCGTCAGTGGGAATCCGTGTCGCGGCCTCCTCCTCGATCAGCTCGATCTTCTGACGGACCCGCCGCTTGACCACGATGTCGTCACGCTCGAGTCCGAGTTTTACACCCTCGCGATAGAGGATCTCTTCCCGCACGTACGAGTCGATCAGGGAGCGCATTTCGGCGGCTGACGGTTCGCGCCCCTTCGCCGCGACATGCTGCGTGACGAGATCGTCGACCACCCCCGCGCTGATGACGATGCGGTCCGCGGCGGCATTGCCTGGCGTGATCCAGCGATAGGCGCCGAAGAGCACGATGCCGAGCAGCACGAAGTGCAGCATCGGCTCGGCGAGCAGCATTCGAATGCGCATACGACCCTACTTGGGCGAGTACCAGATCGGCGACGTGAATGCCCGCTCCTGCGTCGTCATCGGCACCTTCGGGTCCGTGATCGTGATCTTGAAATACGCCGCGTCGTAGGCGGTCCAGCGCGGCGTCGGGATTTCCAGGACGCGTGCGTAGTAGACGGCGCGCACCAGCGGATCGAAGTCGGGGTCCGTCCAGACGCCGATGAGTTCAGGATCGCCGATGGTGTTGGTAAAGGTCGCGTTGGCAACATCGACGGTGTTGCCCACCGGTGTCAGCTTGCCGTTGACGATCTTGCGCCGTTCTTTGTTGCCCCAGACGATGTCGTAGATCTTTTCCTGAGGCTGGCCGTCTTTGCCCAGCCATCCCTTGATGATCTGAATGCGATCGAGGTTGCCGCTGAACCTGTCCTTGAGCGCGGCGACGAGGAACGTCGGCGCCTTGCCGGCCGGTGCGGCGGGGAGATCGGCACCCATCGGCACACCCTTCGCGTAGCCGGCTACCGCCGGCGTCCGCGAGACATCAGCCTGCGTGAAGTCGTAGCCACCGAAAAACCGCACCACCATGCGGGGGCCGCTCGTTGCGTAGGTCTCGCGACGCATCATCGCGTCCCACAGCTCCGCACGCGTGTTGCCCGTCGCCCACACGGCGGTGTATCCGGCGGCGGTCATTTCCCAGCCTTTCACGATGCGGTTGGGGCCGAAGTTCATCGCGTCCTCGTTCCAGCGATCCGGCCGCGGCTCGGCACTCGGGAATTTGGCGAAGAAGTTGTCCTCTTCGGCGGCGACGAGGCCGTTATGCGTGTCCGTTCCGCCCGCCATCCCGAACTTGAACGGGTTGGTGCCCAGTTCCTGTTCCACCTTCAGGCCGTTCTTGAGCGCCTCGCGCGCGTATTCCCCGGCGATCATCCCCGGCTGCTTCGGCGTCTGCGTCAGGTTGCCGCGGTCCCACAGCTCATAGGCCGCAAAGTCGTCGGTCGGCGACAAGGACGGATGCGACTCGCTCTGTCCCTTCATCTGAATCGCTTCGAACAACGGTTCCCACCGCTGTCGCGCGTCCGCCCAGGCTTTGGTGAGCGGGTCACCGCTGAACGTCGTCAGCGCGAACATCCGGCCGTTCGAAAGATTGCCGTTGTGCGGAATCGCGAGGATCTTGCCGCCGGTTTTCTTCTCCCATTCGGTCATCCACGTCCAGAGGTCCTCGGGGTTCTCGCTCTGGAACGTGGTGTACGGCAGCACCTGGTCGGCCTTGTCCTTGTTGTCGCGGTAGATGATGTTCCGGTGCAGGTTGTCGCCGCCGCCGGCATTCGAGGTCCACTCATAGCCGATAAACGCCGTGAAACGCCCCGGTTCGTTGTACTTCTCCGCGATCGCGGTGGTCCTGGCCCACACGCTCTTGGCAAACCGCGGATCGGTCGCGGCCGCCGGCAACTTCTTGTTCGCCTGTGCGGCGACCAGTTCCATCACGCCCTTCTTGGCCTCCACCGGGCCGCCCCCAAACATGTCATGCCATTTCTTGAGCGTCGGATCGGCCATCATTTCTGGATTGCCACTCTTGATCTCGCTAATCATGCCCATCATGTCGGAATGATCGGTGATGGCCACCCAGTCGAGCGGCTGTCCGAGCTTCACCGGCTGGCCACTCGTGGACATGACTTCCTCGCCCCGCGCGAATCGCGTCGCCTCCTCGGGACCCAGAGTGGCGCCACTGCCGCCGGCATCCACCGACCACGCGGTGTGAACGTGCTCATCGCCGAAATACGGGCGCTCGGGATACCGTCTCCCCGCGTACGGCGAATAACCAGGCTCCTTGTTGAACGTGGCCGGATCGACCGGCGTGATCTCGCCAGTGTCGGCGGCAGACGTCCCGGCCCGGGTCGGGGGACCGCCAAGCTGCACGGCTGGCGCGGTGTCGTCGGCAGACGTAGCGGCAGGAGTCGTTTGCCGCCCGCAGGCGGCGGCGAGCAACACTGTACCGATCACAATGAGCGGCTTGACGGGCATGCACGTTCCTCTCGTCTGATCACCAGCTCACGTTTCACGCTGGCGCTGTTGCTGGCATCGCATCGCGCACAATCGGTACAAGCTGTCAAAAGCGGGCGACGCTTAAGCGAACGCAGTCCTCCGGCGATCGCCCGTTGGCGTGAATGCCGCTCGTGGATCTGCAGTGGAGTCGCGTTGACAATTGTGGCTGGTCTGAGCGCGAAGCAATACTTCCTTCGGTGCAGGAGTCGTGACCGACTCTTTGTGTCGGCAATACGCGCGACCCGCGGGCTGACACTGATTGAGCTTCAATCGCGAGGACCGCGGGTGATCCCGTGGAGTTCGTCGACTGTGTAGGCGAATATCGGACCCAGGGCGCCGCGTGCGCCCGCCCGCGAGTGTGCCCTGCGGACTGTTCGTGCGCGGCCGGGACCGGCTTGAAGAGAGTCCGTCAGCAGCGTGTGCTTTCCAAAGTTGATCGCAGGCCGGTCCGGCCGGCGGTCGCAGATCTCCGACGCCGGTCGAAGCGATCAAGATGGGGCCGGCGCTTCTGACAGAGGCGGCCTCCGACTGCGCGACCGCCTAATCGGCTCGCTAACGCGATCATGCCCACCATGCGTGGCTTCCGTCGCGCGGCTGGCCCATCCAAACGTCAACGTAGCGAGCGTCTCGCAGGCGGACTATGCGAATTCGGCACACCTGGCCAAAAGGGATGCGATGGTTGGGGAGAGAGCGGTCCGGAAGCAGAGATGTGAGGATGTCGCGGCATGAACTGCCTGTCGGCGCTTCGATCGCCTGGGGTGTTCGCGTCGCTCGCCCCCTGGTTTTTGACCAGTCTCGCGACGACCCCAATTTCCCTCAAATAGGCGGAGTGCAGTCGCCACGTCAGCGTTCGCTGCTGCAGTGGGAACAGCGGGGCCAGTCGAGCGCGAGAACCGTTGAGCCTGCCCGGAACGGGCATCAGTCCAAGATTCAGATGATGCAGGCGGGGATTTGCAGCTCACCTGACGAGTCTACGCACCAGGCTCATCAGCGTCATCCGCTGAACGCTGATGACGGATACAGGATTACAAGTAGCGGGCGTTTGCGAGCATCAGGAGGCACTCTGCGCGTCCTCTCCGGACAGTGCAAAGGGCCTTTCCTGATGCGCGCGGCCGTGGATTAGAACCGGAACCCGGCCAGTAACCTGACGTTCGATACGCCCCACGCGGTCGCCTTCATCTCGAAGAACGCCTTGCCGCGCGTCGCGCCCACGATAAAGTTGAAGCCAGCGTCGAAAGACGTATCGCCAAAGTCGAAGCGGCTCGTCGTCGTCGTCTCCCCGTCGCCGTTCGCAGGCGGGGTAGTGTTGCCGGTGTCGACCTCGGTTTCCGCCGAGAACCCCTGGTGGCTGATCGCGAAATTCGGGCCGCCGCCGACGTAGGTGTGCCAATCATTCGCGGAACCAGGCATGGTGTACAGCATGTCAAGGTCGATTCCGACCTCGGTCGTCACTTCACCGAACGAGAGGTAGACCCCGGGCCTGAACCGCACCGTCGGCGAGAAAATCGGCCCGAAGCTGCCGAACACACCGAAGTTGATCAGTTCGGGATCGAGGGAGATGCCGCCTTGGACGCCGAGGTTCCATTTCTTGACGGCCTCCGTGACGGTGTTCTGGGCTCCCTGAGCAGGCGCCTGGTCGTTGGCGCTGACCTCGGTGGATGGGGACACGTCGGCGCGCGCCTGGAGCGTCGCCTCCTGCGCCAGCGCCATGCATGGGCAGAGGGCAGCCACTAGGGCGACCAGAACGAATGTGGAAAGGCGTCTCTTCAACGGAACCTCCTGGCAGTTTTAGGTCTGAGCCGAACTCGTTGCAACCGTCGCACCGCAACCGTGACTTTGCCGGAAATCACCGGTTTTTCGTCGATCACGGATTGCCGGTGCAAATATGTATAACCGAATACCGAGAGTCGATACAGCGGGCGGGCAGCATCGCGGCTGTCCGGCACCATGCCTTTCGATTTGCACTCCCGTCCATTGTCGTGCAACGGAGCACGACGCCTGCTCGAGCGATCCGTCGTTCCCCATCACCTTTCGGTGGGGCGTTTCGACCACTCGCCGGTGAAATGCCGCTATTTCTTCGCAGGCGTGACCGCGGCGAGAATTGCCTCCGTCCACGTGATGTCGACCTTGTCGCCGACCTTCAGTTGCTCCAGTGCCTTCTTGTCCTGGACCTTGCTCGAATAGCTCCAGCCACGCGGCCCGCTCAGCGCAATGGATGGCACGTTCATGTCGATTGCTGTCACTGTGGCGGTGATCGCCTGCTGCACTCCGATGGTTCCACCAGCTTTGCTCGCCCCGCGGTGCCCGGCGATTTCGAGCGTGTCCACGTCGGGTTCGCCGGCTGGCTTCTTCCGGACGATGATGTTCTCGTAGTACGTCGCGCTGACCGCGTCGCCAGGATGAATGCTTGCGACCGCCGCACCTGCACCGAGTTGAACCGTCCGTAACTCACCCTCTTTGGTGCGGATGATCATCGTGCGGGTTGATTGTTCGACGGCTTCCACGGTTGCGGTGACAGTGATTTTTTCGCCGGGGATGACCTTGACCTGCGCTTGGGCCCTACTGGCGACGCCGAGCACCATTGTTCCACACACGACTGCAGCGGTGATTCGTGACATTGTCCTGACCTCCGTAGTATTCACGTTGTTATTGAGACTTCTGGCCGACTCCGGGATGGAGCGGAATGGTGACGCCGCGGAGCTCCTGCGCCGCAGATGTTCCGACTACCTCGGCGGTACGAACACGCAATTGAGGCATGCGCTTGAACACGAAGTCGCTTAACCGGGCCACTTCCGCCTCCGGGGCATCCTGCGTCGTGACCAGCAGCGTCGCCGATCCGACGGTGATCACGTCGTCTTTCTGTTGCGGGTACGTGTTGGCCGGCAGCCTCAATGGCGTCAGGCCGGGACGCGTTCGCACCAGCTGATCGACGGCATTGCCGGTGATCGGCAGCAGCCGCACACCCGTCGAAAGGGCCAGTTCCTGTAGTGCTCGCGTCGGCGCCGGCGCGGTGATGAACGCGGCATCGATCCTGCCGCCTTTCAATCGAGCGATCGCCTCGAGGGTTGGTTCTGAGCCGGCTTCCGACAGATCCGCTGGCGCGAGTCCGTACGCCGCGAGCACTCCGAGGGCATCGAATCGCGTTCCCGACGCCGGCGGTCCGATGTTGACGTTGCGGCCGCGCAGTTGCGCGAGAGTCTGGACCGGCGACTTGTCGAGGACGACGACGTGGACCGCTTCAGGGAACAGCGCCCCGACTGCCCGCAGCGTTTCGATCGCGCCGCCATGTTCGAACGCATCCTCTCCGGCGAACGCTGCTGCCGCCACGTCACCCTGGACGAAGGCGTAGTCGGCGTCGCCGCTCGCCAGCAGCCGCGTGTTCTCGACGCTGCCGGCAGAGGTGCGCTGACGTAATTTCAAATTGGGAGCCGCCTGGTTGATGGCCGTGATGAGCGCGTCGCCCAGCCGTTCGTAGTCTCCGCCGGCGGGTCCGGTGGCAATCGTGAACGTGTGATTGCGACGCTGGACGCGGCGCTCGATGTTCTCCTGGGCCCGCGCCAGTTCGTCAGCGATGATGTCGTCCTGTACCGCCGACGGCCCTGGTGGCGGAAGGTTCACCATGGCCGCCAGGCGATCGATCAGTTGCTTGGAACGCGACGGCGGACCATCACCCTCATCATCGGCGGTGACCGTCGCAGCGGCGTGGGGTCTGACCGCCGAGACAGCGGTCCATCCCTGAGGCCCGTCCTCGTAGACGGCGGTTCCGTATGCCCGAATGGTCTCGCCGGACTTGTTCTGCGCCTGCAGGCCGAACACGCCGCTCTCGTTGGCGCCCAGGGCAAATGCCACCGTGGACGGCGAGAGCTGGTCCCAGCCGCCGAACGTGTAGTCCTGTTTGAGCTTCAGAGTGGCATTGAAGTAGACCAGCACGCGGGATGCTCCCGCATCACTCGCCGGCATCGGCGAGCTGCCTTGCCGCCGCAGGGAAACGACCTCGAGGAGATCGGGCTTCACGTCGCGATCGAGGTGAGCCTGCAGATCGCTCTTCAGTCGGCCTTCGTCGGCGCCCCGTGAGCACGCGGTGAGGCTCGCGGCCATGACGAGGAAGACGCACCGGCGCAGTGACGAGGCCATCATCAGAACCCGAACATCGGCAGGGCGAGATACCCCTGAATCATCAGCGCGTTGATGATGTCGATGAAGAACGCGCCGACCATCGGCACGATCACGAAGGCGAGCGGTGACGGGCCGCGCCGTTCCGTGACCGTCTTCATGATGGCGAGTGCCGCTGCCGTGGACGACAGCGCGAAGCCGACATGACCGGCCGCCAGAATCGCCGCGTCGTAGTCCCTGCCCATCACACGATAGGTGACGAAGATGGCGTACAGGGCCATCGCCAGCATCTGCAGGGCGAGGATGACGAACAGCGGACCCGCCAGGTTGATCAGTTGCATCAACTGCATGCCCATCAGCGCCATCGTCAGGAACAGCGACAGCGCGACACCGCCGAGCAGATCCACGGTGGCCTCGCTGACGCGCATCCCTTTCGTCAGTGACGTCGTGTTGCGAATCAGCACGCCGAATAGCAGGCAGAACAGGAAGTCCGGCAGGATGATGCCGGTGGCCTGGAAGGCCTTGGCGAGCACTTTGCCGACCGCGAGACACAACAGAATCGAGAAGAGCGTGTTGAGCACCGATTGCACCGTAATCGGATCGCCGGATTCGATCACCGTGGTGGTTGGTTGCAATTCGCTCCCGGTGGACTTCGGGGTGAGCTTGTAGCGGGTGACAAGGAATTCCGCGAGCGGTCCGCCGAGGATGGAGCCGAGGACCAGGCCGGCGGTCGCGCAGGCCATCGTCAGCTCCATCGCGCCCGCGATGTTCATCGTTTCGCCGAACCGTCCGCCGTAGGCGGCCCCCGTGCCGTGACCACCGGTCAAGGTGATCGAACCGCCCAGCAGGCCAACGACCGGATGCAGATCCATTGCCCTGGCGGCGGCGATGCCGACGAAATTCTGCACCGCGATGAAGACCGCGGACACCAGGAGGAAGATCGCGAGCTTCGGCCCCCCCTTCAAGAGCATCCGCGCATCGGCCGAGAGTCCGACGGTGGTGAAGAACATGAGCAGGAGGTTGTCCCGCAGGCTCATGTCGAAGCCAATCTTGATTCCGCCGAAGGCGTCCAGGAGTGCGAGGAGGACCGCGACGATCACGCCCCCCACCACCGGCGCGGGAATGCTGAACCTTTTGAGGAAGCCCACCCGCCCGACGAGCGCCCGGCCGCCGAACAGCACGACGAACGCCGCCAGGATGGTGAAGAGCAGGTCGAGTTGGACTGGTCTCACAACTGTCTGGGAAGGAGCGTAATGAGCCGCCCGCAGGGCTCCTATGCGTTTTCGGCGTGGCGTTGGCTGCGGCTTTCGCTCCTGCATGCGGAAGCGCCGCCGCCGCGTCTTCCTCGGTTGGTCGGCCCATGATCCTAGAGGCGGCGCTGCTCATTTCGCATAGCCCGGCCGGCGAACCGGCATCCATCATTCAGCAGGAAGGCAGGCATTTCGCCCTGCCTGCTCGTCGAGCTGCATGGCGCCGCGCGTCGTCATCCAGCGAGGAGCGCAAGATGATGGACTTCTTCGTCGCGGCGTTACGGGAGCACCAGGAACTGACGATCTTCCTCACGCTGGCGGTGGGGTTCACCATCGGCCGGCTCCGCTTTGGCTCATTCAGCCTCGGCACGGTCGTCGGCACCCTGCTCGCCGGTGTCGTCATCGGGCAGCTCGATATCAAGGTGGCGCCGGTCGTCAAGAACGTCTTCTTCGATCTGTTCCTGTTCACCATCGGTTACAAAGTGGGGCCGCAGTTCTTCCGCGGATTGAAGAAAGACGCGCTCCCGCAGCTGGCGGTCACCGTCGTGCTGTGCGTGACGTGCCTCGTGTGCGCGGTCGTGGCGTCGACGCTTCTCGGGTACGACGTGGGTACTGCCGCCGGACTGTTAGCCGGGGCCTTCACGGAATCCACGGTCATCGGAACCGCCGGCGATGCCATCAACCGGCTTGCGCTTCCCGACGCCGAGAAGACCGTGTTGGTGAACAACATCCCGATCGCCTACGCCGTGACGTACCTCGTTGGGACAGCGTTCATCGTGTGGTTCTACCCGAATGTGGCGCCTCGGCTGTTGGGCATCGACCTGAAGGCGGCGAGCAAGAAGCTGCAGGCCGAGACGTCAGGTGGCGACCAGCCTGAGCCGGGCAGGATGTCCGCCCTGCAGCGGTTCTCCGCCCGCGCCTATCGTGTGACGGCCGAGCAACTGCTGGACCGGACCGTTGCCTCGATCGAGACGCTGCCGGTGACTCAACGCGCGTTCATCACCAGGATCCGACGCGCCAACGCGCTCCTGGACGCGGGTCCCGACACGATCATCCACGCCGGCGATATCGTCGCGGTGACGACCCGGACCGAGTCGCACGCGGCACGCGGAACCGAAGTCGGCGAGGAGGTCAACGACCCGGAGCTGCTCGACTTTCGCGTGGAGGCCGTCGACGTTGTGGTGACGAACAAGGCGATGGCCGGCAAGTCGCTCGGTGAGCTGGCGACGCTCGAGTCCGCACGCGGTGTGTTCCTCCGTTCGATCACGAGAGTCGGCGAGTCGATCCCGTTCACCGCCACAACTCGCATCGACCGCGGCGACGTCCTCAACCTCATTGGGGCCGAGCCGTGCGTCGAGCGCGCGGCGAAGGAATTCGGTTACGCGGATCGGCCGAGTGTTGCCACTGACATGGTCTTCGTTGGCGTCGGCATTCTGATCGGTGGACTCGTCGGGCTGCTGTCGATCACGGTCGGCGGACTTCCGCTCACGCTGACCGCGAGCGGTGGCGCGCTGATCATGGGGCTGGTATTCGGCTGGCTCCGCGCCGTGTGGCCGACCTTCGGCCGGATTCCCGAACCGGCGATGTGGGTGTTCGAGACGGTGGGACTGACGGTGTTCATCGCCGTGGTCGGTCTCGGCGCGGGCCCGAGCTTCGTCAAGGGGCTGCAGACTTCGGGTGTGAGCCTGGTTCTCGTCGGACTGATCGTGGCCATCGTGCCTCACGTGACGGCACTCCTGTTCGGCCGCTACGTCCTCAAGATGAATCCGGTAATTCTCCTCGGGGCCTGCTGTGGAGCGGGGACCATCACCGCCGCGCTCCGCGCGGTGCAGGAGGAAGCGGAGAGTCCCCTTGCCGCGATTGGCTATACGGTGCCGTACGCGCTCGGCAACATCTTGCTGACTGCATGGGGGCCGGTCATCGTGGCCTTGATGCGGTAGGCTCGTCTGAGTCCGCGACGAGGGTCGCCTCGGCACGTGTTCAGGGATTCTTCGCTGTCAGCTCGTTCTTCCCACCCGCGCGGAAGCATCCGCCGGGATTGCATAGGCGAGGCCTCGACCCGCGGCGACAGTGTTCGCAGATAGCACGCGGCGTCATCAGGTGATTCGAGTTCGCGACGCACCTGCAAATGCCAGCGCAGGTGCCAGGGCCACCATCGACGAGAGGGAGACATGGACTTTCTCACACACGCCTCGAGGCTCCGGCGAACGCGACGCGGCGTCCCGCGTTGTCGACTGCTTCTCGGCCTGGCCTTCGCTGCCGCGGCTTGCGGGCCGGCGAGACAGTCGCCGAACCCAGCCCCACCGTCGAGCGGCGGGCTCGAGTTCACTGGCTCGTGGAGCGGCCTCGGCAGCCGTCACACGATTTCCCTCGGGGCGGAGCGTTCCGGCTCGATCGTCGATCTGAAGGGCACGATGCTGCTCGCCGGTTCGGGGCGGCCCGGCGTCGGATTCCAGTCCGAAGTGATTGGACTCACCGACAGCGGCACCGGTTTTCAGGGCCGCAGCGTCTGGACAGACGAGCACGGTGATCAGGTGTTCAGCTCGCTCACGGGCGAAGGCACCGCGGCGAAAAATCGCATCGCAGGCACGATCCTGTCCGGCACCGGCCGATACGCCGGCATAACCGGCTCCTACGAATTCTCCTGGCAGTGGGTGATGGAGGGCGAGGAGGGTACTGTCCAGGGGCGCGCCGTCGACTTGCAAGGGCGCGTTCGGGTTGCCGCCGCAGAAGGGGAGTCAAAACGATGAGCACCGGAGTCGTCGATTCCGAAACCGGCCGCCCCCACGAGCCCCGCCGCGTCAGACTTCCTGGGCTGACCTGGGGCATGCGCCTCAAACGCGTGATGCCATTCGCGCTGGCGCTCATCATCTGGTTCTCCCCGGTTCCGGCCGGGCTCACCGCGCCGGCCTGGCACCTGTTTGCGGTCTTCGCCGCCGCCATCGCGTCGGTGCTGATCAATGCGTTCCCGCTGCTCACCGCCTCGATGCTCGCGGTGGGCGCTATCGTCCTCACCGGAACGATCAAGCCGGAGCAGGCGTACTCGGGTTTCGCGAATTCGAGCGTGCTGCTGGTGGTGATCGCCTTCATCGTCGCGCAAGCGGTCGTGAAGTCGGGCCTGGGCCGACGCATCAGCCTGTTCATGGTCAGCCGGTTCGGTGGCTCCTCCCTTGGGCTCGCTTACAGCATCGTGCTCACCGACGCGGCGATCGCGCCCGCCTTCCCCAGCAACACCGCCCGCGGCGGTGTGCTGTTCCCAATCGTGCTATCCGTCGCGCGAGGAGCCGGCTCGAAAGCCGAGGATGCCGAGACCCGGCATCTTGGCGGCTATCTCATGTTCTGTTCGATGGCCGGTCTCGCAGTGTCCTCGGCGCTGTGGATGACGGCCACCTCGGCGAACCCGATCGCCGTGCAGATCGCTCAGCAGGCGGGGCTCCAGATCGACTTCGGAAAGTGGCTTCTTGCCTCGGCAGTCCCCTCGCTCACGGCGATCCTCCTGCTCCCCTTGATCGTCATCAAGCTCTTTCCACCGCGGGTGGGTAAGACACCGGAGGCCCCGGCGGCGGCCCGGCGGGAGCTCGCTGGCATGGGCAGCATGTCGCGGGAGGAGTGGATCACGGCGGGAACCTTCGTGCTGATGGTCGCGGGCTGGATTTTCGGTAACACGTTGCACTTGAACACGACCAGCGTCGCATTCATGGGGTTCGGCGTGCTGCTGTTCCTGGGCGTGATCACGCTCGATGACATCACCAAACAGGGCGACACGCTGGTCACCTTCTTCTGGCTGGCGGTGCTCTTTGCGATGAGCGGGCAATTGAACGAGCTCGGCTTCATGGGCTACGTCGGCGAACGCCTCGCCTCCAGCCTGGCCGGCCTCTCGTGGCCGGCGTTGTACTTGACCCTGGTCGTCCTCTACGTCCTCATCCACTACATGTTCGTCAGCCAGACGTCTCAGGTACTGGCCTTGTTCGGCGTCTTCCTCGACGTCGGCACGAAGGGCGGAGTGCCGCTGCCACTGATGGCCTTCGCGCTGCTCTTCGCCAGCAGCTACTTCTCGGTGATCACGCCGCAGGGCGGCAGCCAGAACATCATCTTCGCCGCGAGCGGCTATCTGACACAGCGCGAGCTCTATAAACTCGGCGCGATCATTACCCTTGTGTTCCTGGCCATCTACCTGGTGGTCGGCTCGCCGTGGGTATATTTCGTGATGCGATAACGAAGGCATCAGGGGGTTACTTCACTCCCTCGGCTTCACCCGGGACGAGCGGGACACGCACGTAAATGCTGGTCCCGTGCTGCGGCTGGGACTTGATCGAGCACACTCCGTCGATCAGCTGGGTTCGTTCTTCCATGCTGATCAGGCCAATGCCTCGGCCTCTCCTCACAGCTTCGACGTCAAAACCGGCGCCGTCGTCTTCGATCGCGAGATGAATGGCGCCGTCAGCCTCCCAGAGGCGCACGCTGCAGCGAGTCGCCCCTGCATGCTTGGCGGAATTTTGCAGTGCCTCCTGCAGAATCCGAAACAGCGTCAACGACACAGTTGACGTGGGCCGGTGTGTCAGGTCTCTGGCGTCGGCCGTGATCGTGACGTTGTGCTGCCTGGCGAATTCGTCGCAGAAGAGTCTCACGCTGGCGGCGATGCCGAGCAATGCGAGCTTTGACGAGTGCAACTCGTGCGAGAGGACCTGCACATCGCGGGCGATCTCCGACACCACTCCCTGCAGCTCTCTGGCCACGGTCGAGGCGCGACGCGAATGGGGTGCACCTTCCGCAACGGCAGCCAGGCCGAGCGCCACCACGCTCAGACGCTGACAGATGTCGTCGTGCAGCTCTCTCGCGATGCGAGCGCGTTCGTCTTCCTGGGCCGTAATCAATCTGCGCGTCACACGGGAAAGAGCCTGGTGAGCCCGTTCCTGGTCGGTGATGTCGCGCAGGAGCTTGGTCGCTCCGACTAGCCTGCCGGCGGCATCGCGTACCGGCGTGACCGTCAGAGACGCATTGATCCGCTTGCCAGCCTTGGTCAGACGGACGGTCTCGAGATGAACCTGCTCGCCCTGTTTCAGTTTCTCGAGAATCTGTTTCTCTTCTTCCAGGCGGTCCCACGGGATGAGCATGGTCACCGGCTGTCCGATCGCTTCCTCTGCAGTGAATCCGAAAATGTGCTCCGCCGCAGGATTCCGACTCTGAATGAGACCGTCAAGACTCTTCGCCACGATTACGTCGTCGGAGGAGTCGACGACCGCGGCAAGGCGCAGCCGCGCGTCGATGCCTGCCTGCTCGCGAATGAGCCGCTCGCGTCCATTCGGATCGGCGGGAAGGTCCGGGATCCGCTGCTCCGACATATCTGCGTGCGAGTCCGGAGCCGGACTCGGCGCAGACGACGCCATTATTCGATCCCACAACAGCTGCAGGTAATTAACCTTCTGATCGAGCGACCACTCGTCGAAATCAGATGGCGGCGACGGGTCCGATTCGGCCATCTACCACACACGATAGCCACTTGGTGATTTCCCGGTCACAACTCAGCCATGTTCATTCGCCTCGGTGATCTGGAGTTCCGAGACGGTCACCAGCCGATCATCGACCGCAATTCGCGTGTCGGACTCGGATCTTCACTGTGCCGAACAATGGCGGGGCCACACCGCGCGTGGAGCGGCCAGCCGGAGGCTTGCGTGGTGACATGTCATTCCAGCGCGCATTCAGTGCGCGAGGGAAGACGAAGCACTTCGGTCTGCTGATCGGCGTGGCGTGGTGTACGTTGTCAGGTGTTGATGGAGACGGGCCTTCGGCGACGGCGCCTGCACTCATGGCTGAATTACTCACCTCCGGCCTGACGCCAGAGCGTGGCCGCATCGAGCGCCCGACACAATTCACGACCGGCTGGACACGCTGGCTGCCGGGACTGATCACGCTGCGCCGCTACGAGTCCTCCTGGCTCCGCCACGACATCGTCGCTGGACTCGTGATGACGACCATGCTGGTGCCGGTCGGCATCGCCTACGCGGAGGCATCGGGGGTGCCCGGTATCAACGGGCTCTACGCGACCATCGTGCCGCTGCTCGCGTACGCGTTGTTCGGCCCCAGCCGCATCATCGTGCTCGGCCCGGACTCGGCGCTGGCGGCAGTGATCCTCGCTGTCGTGATGCCGCTGTCGGCGGGCGACCCTCAACGTGCGGTCGCGGTGGCCAGCATGATGGCCGTTGTGTCCGGCGTGCTGTGCGTGGCGGCAGGCCTGACGCGACTCGGCTTCATCACGGAGTTGCTGTCGAAGCCGATCCGTTATGGCTACATGAACGGCATCGCCCTGACGGTGCTCCTGAGCCAGATCCCGAAGCTCTTTGGCTTTTCTGTTTCCGCGTCCGGACCGCTTCGGCAGGCCTGGGGAATTAGCCAGAAGGTGTTGGCTGGAAGCACCAACCTCGTGACACTCGCGGTCGGCGCGAGCACGCTCGTGCTGATCCTGATCTTGAAGCGCCGGCCGCGCATCCCTGGCATCCTGATCGCCGTCACCGCGGCGACCATCGCCGTCGCCGTCTTCGATCTCGCGACACGATTCGGTATATCCGTGCTCGGTCCGTTGCCACAGGGGCTGCCGACGCCACGACTTCCGATTGCCGATGTTGATAGTCTCGTGCCGGTCCTCATGGGCGGCATCGCCGTTGCCCTTGTGTCATTCGCCGATACCAGCGTGCTGTCGCGAACCTATGCGGCGCGCCTGCGCACACCGGTTGATCCGAATCAGGAGATGGTGGGCCTTGGCGCGGCCAACCTCGCGGCCGGGTTCTTCCAGGGCTTTCCGATCAGCAGCAGCTCTTCTCGCACACCGGTGGCCGAGGCGGCGGGCGCCAAGACCCAGCTGACCGGAGTCGTGGGTGCGCTCGCGATCGCCGTGCTGCTGTTGGTCGCGCCTGACCTGCTCGAGAGTCTTCCGCACGCGGCCCTGGCGGCCGTCGTCATCGCTTCGGCGATCGGCCTGTTCGAAGTGGCCGACCTGCGCCGCATCTTTCGCATCCAGCGCTGGGAATTCTGGCTGTCGATGGCCTGCTTCGCCGGTGTGGCCACGCTCGGCGCCATTCCGGGAATCGCCGTTGCGATCGTGATTGCCGTGATCGAGTTCCTGTGGGATGGCTGGCGGCCGCATTCGGCGGTGCTCGGTCGCGTTGATCACGTGAAGGGGTACCACGACATCACCAGGTATCCGGAGGCGCGTCGGATCCCTGGCCTGGTGCTGTTCCGCTGGGATGCCCCGCTGTTCTTCGCCAATGCCGAGTGGTTCAACGAACGGGCCCTGGACGCGGTGGCGAGCTCACCGACGCCGGTCCGCTGGCTCGTCGTCGCGGCCGAGCCCGTGACGAGCATCGACGTCACCGCGGCGGACGCGATTTGCGAACTCGACGACACGCTGCGCACCGCCGGGATCGAGCTGTGCTTTGCCGAGATGAAGGATCCCGTGAAGGACAAGCTCAAACGGTTCGAGCTGTTCGAGCGCTTTGGCGAGAAAACATTTTTCGCAACGATCGGTGAAGCCGTGAGCGTCTATCGCGTTACCTATCCCGTCGAGTGGGTCGACTGGGAAGATCGCACGACATAGGCGGTCGGGGTGGCGTAGGACCAGCGGGCAGACAGGGGGAACTCGTTGCGCCGAGCAAGATGCTCGGCGCAACGACGCTGGTGTTCGGGACTTCCTGTCGGCGCCTAGGTAGTCAGCGCCTTGGCCGGTGTTCCCGTCGCGGCCTCGTACGCCTGCCGGTAGCCGCGCGCAATTGCGCGCACCGCTCGGCCGATGTCGTCGTAGACATGGTCGTCGAGGTTCGCGAACGAGATGCGCACGGACCAATCCGGTGCCGCGAAGCCGCTGCCGTTCAGCAGGACAATCCCGTGATCCTCGGCGAGCCGGAACACGATGTCGAGCGGATGCACGTTCTTCTTCATCCACGCGACCACGTCGTCGCCCAGGTACTTGCGGGCCCAGAACTCGAAGTCGATCAGGCCGTAGTAGTAGTCGTAGAGCGCGTTCTCGCCGACTTCAATCCCCAGCCCCTCGATGGTCGCCTCGAACCGACGCTTGACGATTCCGATGCAGGCCTTCTGATAAGCCTTCTTCTCGTCCATCAGCTCGGCGAGTGAGAAGATCGACATCATCACCTGCTGCGGGAGCGACAGGCCGGCGGTGTGATTCAACGCCACATCGCGGCTGTCGGCGACGATCCGGTCGATGAAGGCAAACTTTCGCGGCTCGAGCGTGAGCCCGCCGTAGCGCTTGTCCAGCAGCTTCTTGATCGGCTCCGGATGCTTCGCGATCATCTCGTCGAAGATGTTGTCCTCGTGAACCGCGATCGTGCCCAGACGCCAGCCGGTGCAGCCGAAGTACTTGCTGTACGAATAGACGCCGATCGTGTTCTTCGGATAGGCGCCCATCAACGAGCGGAAGCCCGGCACGAACGTGCCATAGACATCGTCGGTCAGCAGGATGAGGTCGGGGCGCTTCTCCAGCACCTTGCCGATCTTCTTGATCGTCTCCTCTGACAACGCGACCGCGTACGGGTTGCCCGGGTTGACGATGAAGAAGGCTTTGACCTTTGGGTCGAGCAGCTTGTCGATCTCGGCATCCGGGTACTGGAACCGGTTCTCCTGGGTTGCGTGCACCTCGACGAAGTGGAGGTCGTAGTCCTCCAGATGCGCCATCTCGAGGTACGGCGTGAAGATCGGCACGCCGAGAGCGATGGTGTCGCCCTGGTTGAGGATCCGGTTGCTCTTCAGCGATTTGAAGATGTAGCACATGGCGGCGGTGCCGCCCTCGACCGCGTACAGCTTGAAGGTACCCTTCGGCCGCGGCGTTCCGCACATCGCCCATTCAAGGTACTCGCGGACGATCACTTCGTTGTGGACCAGCATGCGGTCGGGCACCGGATAGTGGTCACCGATGATCGAATCCACCAGTTCGTGGACAAACCGATCGGGATCGAAGCCGAACTTCTTCACGGTCCAGGGCACCATCGCCTGCAGGAATTCCGCACCGGGCATGTCCTTGTGCGTCTTCAGCCAGGCCTCGAGCCGGCCCGCGATGCCACGTGCCTTCGGCATGCCGCCCACGCCCGGCGGCAGATCGAACACCCGCTTGCTTTCGGTGACGGCGAACTGGCCGAGGAGAAAAAAGGCCTCGCGCGGTTCCGTGGCCACCCAGTTGGGGTTGCCGCGCCCGGCATTCAGATAAGTGAGCGAATCCTCCTCGGCGGACTTCAGCGCCACCTTGGCGAGGAAGTCCTTGATTTCGAACGGGCCGAGCTTCTCGTACTCTTCGTATTTGGTGGGCGTCAGATCCATAAAACTTCCTTGTCAGTGTGGACGGAGATGGGCCGGGCTCACGACAGCAGGATGATCAGGACCATCCCCCAGATCGTCAGCAGCGTGTTGCCGACGGCGTAGGTCACGGTGTACCCAAGCGCCGGAATCTGGCTCTTGGCCTGGTCGCATACCAAGCCGAGGGACGCCGTCGTGGTGCGGGCGCCGGAGATGATGCCGAGCGTCAGCGCATCATGGAACCGGAACAGGTACTTGGCGATGAACATCCCGAGAATCAGCGGGATCGTTGTGGCGGCGGCGCCCCACAGGAACAGGCCGACGCCCTGGCTCTTCAAGCCGTTGACGAACCCTGGGCCGGCGGAGATGCCCACGATGGCGATGAAGATGTTGAGGCCCACCGAGTTCATGAACCACAAGGTCGGGGTCGGCACTCGCCCGAAGCTCGGGCGGACCGACCGGAACCAGCCACCGACGATTCCCGCGACGAGCGCGCCGCCGGCAGTGGACAGCGTCAGCGGCACCCCGCTGATGTTGAGGACCAGCGAACCAATCAGACCGCCGATGACGATGGCGGCGCCGACGAACGCCATGTCGGTGACATCGGTGGCGCGGTCGGCGACCCCGAGCAGCTTGATCGCCCTGCTCGTGTCTTCGGTCCGGCCGGCGATGGTGAACAGGTCGCCCCGCTGAATCGTGGTGGTCGGCAGGATGGGGATGACGGTTGCGGTGGCGCCGCGCACGATCTTCCGCAGGAAGACGCCCCGGCTCTCCGGCATCTGCACCAGATCATTCAGCGTTTTGCCATCGATCGCTTTGTTGGTGACCAGCACGTCGACACCGTCAATCGGCATCGCCAGCAGTTCGCGATCCTCGACCTCCTCGGCATTGGCGCCGAGCACGCTGACCAGCACGTCCCGGGATCCGGCAACGGCGACGATGTCGCCACCCTGCAGGACCGTGTCCGTGGTCGCGTCTTCGATGACGCCGTTCCGGCGGATGCGCTGCACGAAGACGCGAGCGTCAGGGACGAGTGCCTCGGCCGCGATCACCGGCAACCCCACTGACTTGCCGCCCATCGCGACGCGATAGGCGCGTGCCTCCCACCGCCGCCAGGCGGTGCCGGGGCCGCCCAGTTCCTTGACGCCGCCCTGCTTCTGCTCGTAGTCCTTGCATGCGGCCTCGAGATTGATGCCCAGCAGCTTCGGGCCGATGACGGCAATCACGACCGCTGATCCCATCGTGCCGAACATGTAGCTCACCGCATATGCGATCGGCATCGAGTCGAGGAGGGCTTTGGCCTGCTCGGCCGGCATGCCCAATCGATTGATGGCGTCCGTTGAGAGTCCCATCGCTGCGGAGATGGTCTGCGACCCGGAATAGAGGCCGGCCGCATACCCCAGGTCGTAGCCGACGAACTTGGCGATCCCCACAGGAATGAGCAAGCTCAACACGCATTGCACGACCGTGTACACCGCTTGCGGCACTCCGTCCTTGGCGACGCCGCGGACGAACTGCGGACCGACGGCGTAGCCGACCGCGAACAGGAACATCAGGAACACCGTCGCCTTGAGCGGCTGCGCGATGGTGATCCCGATCTGCCCGATGACGACACCGGCGAGCAGTGTCGCCGTGACCGATCCGAGGCCGATGCCCTTGAAGGTGAACTTGCCGAAGTAGTAGCCAATCGCCAGCGTGAGAAAGATGGCGATCTCCGGATACTGTTTGAGCGTTGCAAAGAACCAATCAACCATGACCTGCTCCGTTTCGTTGGCTTCCGCGAACTCTCGTGAGGCGGATCGCGATCAACGGCGCGCCTTCGTGGCGAGCGCCTCGAGTGCTGACGGTTTCAGCAACTTCAGTCCCTGTGCGGCCTGGTAGCCGTGGATTTCCTTCACGTCGAGCTTGCGCATGAAGGCGATCGTGTCGGCGGTGATCACCTGGCCGGGGACCATGATCGGGAAGCCCGGCGGATAGGGAATGACGAAGTTGGCCGACACCATGTCCGGTCCGTTCTCCAGTCGATCGTCGATCTCCTGGCTGGCGAGCTTGACGAACTCGCAGTTCTCCTCCTCGTAGGCCATGTAGAAGGCTTCGCGCATGTGGCCGATGTTGACGCTGCCTTTCGGGTTGTCGCGGAAGGCGTCGTGGAAGCGGCTGAAGTTCGGCAGGTCCGGCACGTCGGTCATCAGCGACTTGACGCGCGCGTCGAACGCCGCCTTCGCCGGCGGTCCGCCGTCGGCCAGCTTCTTGTCGATCTCGCGGGCGACGTCGGCGAGCGCCTTGACCAGCAGCGCGGCGTCGCTGCGGGTGTTGTTGATGTTGGTCTGCAGCAGGACGCTGTTGCGTGAGGTCTTATTCAACTGGATGTCGAAGCGTTCCGCCAGCAGGCCCTTGAATGCGGTGCCGTCGAAGCCGGCGCCGCCGCAGATGAGGGTCAGGCGCGTCGGATCGAGCGCGATCTCGTCGCCGTCCCACGAGTCGATCAGTTCACGCCAGCTCGAATTCGGGCGCCCGTAGTCCTTGATGCCGGATTCGCGGAACTCGTCCGGCACCATGTCGGCCGGCGTGGCGATCCGGAAGTACTTCGAGATCAGCGGGTGATTGTTCACTTCGCGCCGGATCCGGAAGGCGATCTCCGCCGCGCGCATGGTCAGCTCGTAGCCCTCGAGTTCCATCTGGCGGCGGGCGACGTCGAGCGACGCGATGATCTGCAGGTTGGGCGAGGTCGAGGTGTGGGTGAGGAACGCCTCCTGGAACGGACCCTCGACGTGGTGGAAGTCCTCGTCCCACACCAGCATCATCGAACCCTGGCGCAGGGCCGACATCGACTTGTGCGTCGAGCACGTCTGGTAGGCGCGGATCCGCGCCTTGTCGGGATCGGCCATCAGCGTCTTCGACGGCGGTCGCCGGGTCCTTCGGGTCGATGGCGCCGTTCTTCTCGAGCCACGCCTTGTACTGCGCGCGGTACTCCGCGCTCCGGAGCTTGGCGGTGAGCGCCTCCGCCGCGCCCATCGCGGTGCGGCGCCGATGGAACGCGTTGAAGCGGGCGAAGCCGAACCACGCCTCGTCCCAGATGAAGATCAGGTCCGGCTTGATCGCAAGGCACTCTTCCATGACCCGCGTCGGGTTGTACATGTGCCCGTCGAACGTGCAGTTGGTCAGATCCACCGCGCGCACCTTGTCGAGCGTACCCTCGGCGGCGCAGTTGAGGAGCGCCTGCTTGATGGTCTGCAGCGGCACCGCGCCGTACATCGAGTACTCGGTGAGCGGGAACGCCTCCACGTAGTACGGCTGCACGCCGGCGAGCACGAAGCCGTAGTGATGCGACTTGTGGCAGTTACGATCGACGATGACGATGTCGCCCGGCTGGCAGATCGCCTGGACGACGATCTTGTTCGACGTCGACGTGCCGTTGGTCCCGAAGAACGCGCGCTTGGCGCCAAACGCGCGCGCCGCCATGTCCTGAGCCTTCTTGATGTTGCCGGTCGGCTCGAGCAGGCTGTCGAGCCCACCGGTGGTCGCCGACGATTCGGCGAGGAAGATGTTGGTGCCGTAGAAGTGGCCCATGTCGCGGATCCAGTTGGACCGGAACACGGACTTGCCGCGCGCGATCGGCAGCGCGTGGAAGGTGCCGATCGGGCGCGCCGCGTATTTCTTCAGGTTGTTGAAGTACGGCGTCTCGTAGCGATCGTTGACGCCGTCCATGATCGACAGGTGCAGTCTCCATCATCTCTTCCACGTTGTGGAAGATCCGGCGGAACGGGGCCGCCGCGTCGCTGCCGGCAAGCTCCTCGACGGCACGGTCGGTTAGCAGATAGAGATCGAGCTCGGGACGATACCGCTTGATCGCGCCACCGAGTGCGGTGGCCAGCGCGCCCGGGTCCGTGCTCGACACATCGGTCGAGACGTGGCGCAGCAGGAACTCGCGCAGCGCCGGCGCGTTGTGGCGCGACCGGAATTCGAAGCCGTCGCGGATAATCACTGCCTGGATGTCGTGATTGCAGATCGTCGCGATCACGGCATCTTCGAACGTGCCGACCTGGACGATTTCGTAGAGGAACGGATCGTCAGGGCGACGCAGCCGCTTGATGTCGTTGCGCGCCCGCTCCCAGCCCGCGGGATCGGCCCCGGTCACAACCAGGACTTCGAAATACGGTTTCTGTGTGCTGGGACCCTGGAGATCCGGCGGCAGCAGGTCGTGCGTCTGTGCGGACTCGTCGCGCAGAGGGTCCCAGGCGCTCTGGATCGTGCCGGTAGGTCTCCGTCAGTAACGCTGAGGAGACGGTCTGCACCAGCCGTGCACAGACGCCGGCATTGCGCTCCGCCAGTGCCTCCTCGATCGCGGACATGATGCGCGGGCCCGGATACGCGAAGAACGCCTCCAGGACGGCGACGTCACCGAACAGCGCGACTGCTTCTGCGTACCGCTTGGTGTTCTGCGGATCGCTGCCGGTCGCCGACTGCCACGCCCGGATGACCGCGTTCAGCTGACGCCAGCGATCGGTGCGTGCTTCGGTCGGCGGAAAAGAAATCGGCGAGATCGGACGTCGTCGCTGCCGCGACAGGAGCCGCGGACGCGGTCTTCGTATCAGTGGTCATCGGGTGTGTCTCCAGAGGCTGAGCGTCCGCGCATTCGTCGCGCAGTACATGCCGGAGATTACGAACGTGCTGAGCGCCGTCCTATGCGTTTCCGGCGTCACCGTGACGTAACGGGTGAAGTCTCGATGGCTGTCGGTGAGCGCGGCCACGTGGTGTCGCCGCCGTCGGTGACCTCTACCGGAAACGCATAGGCGGGTGCCGCACGAATCCGTAGCGTGAGACAGCGATGGTGCTGAGCACCGTGATCGAGTCGCGCGAGACGTCGGCCGCGACCGGTGCCGAGCATGCCGGCCATGGCTGACTAGGGCAGGCATCGAGTGGATCCGGCGCCTCGATCCGAATTGCTGAAGGGGGCGGCCCGCTGCTCCGATGCGATCGCGTTCGCCGGCCGGGGTGCCGCCGGCCATCGCGTCGACCCGTCGCGCTCTGCCGGCGCGATGACGAACCGGTGGGAAGGATGGGATCGACGAGGATCGCCGACAACACCAGGTCGACCATGATGGCAGCCCAACTGGTGCGCAGGCATTCCGATCGACTAGTTCGACACAGAGATGGCGGCGCGGGAGAGGCTGGGCAGTGGCTTCAGTTCCGCTGGGAGCCGTGCGGCCACTGCCTACTGAGGACCATGCTTATGCAGATTCGATTTCGTGCGGTTTGCGCAATTGTCTGTGCGGTGACGCTGCTCGCCGGTCGCGGTACGGCTGCCGGCGCAGACGCTGCTCGCCTCGACCGATCCGGGGACCGTGGCGATCCGCCGATCCACCGTCGCCGCCGGCGGCCGATCCAGCGCGCCGCCCCGCCAGCGGATCCGCCGCAATCGCCGCCACAGCAAATCACCGTCTCGGGCACATCGGCTCCGGACGGTTTCAAGATTGGTGACTTCACGTTCAAGGTGGGTGGCCGCGTGAAGCTGGACATCATCCGCGACTTCAAGCCGATCGGATCCGAGGACTCGTTCGATCCTCGGACGATTCCGATTCCGCAGTCGGATGGGCAAAACTCGAACCTCCACGCCAAGGAGACGCGGTTGAATGTCGACATCCGTGGTCCGGTGCAGGGCAAGGACTGCGGGTCTACGTCGAAACCGACTTCTATGGATCGAGCGCGGTGCTGCGACTACGGCACGCCTACGGGCAGTTGGGGGCCCGATTCTTGCCGGGCAGACGTGGTCCGCCTTCGTTGACGAGGACAACATGCCGCGCACGATCGATTTCGAATCGCCGATGGCGTTCGCGTCGGTCCGCCAGGCGCAGTTACGATTCACGGCAAAGACGGGCGAACACTCGAGCGCGGCTGTGGCGCTCGAAGACAACAAGTCGAATATCACCATTCCGACGCAACGTGCCCGGCAAGGCCGAATATCCGTATCCGGACCTGACCGGCCGCTACCGGTTCGACGATGGCAAGCGGCACTTCCAGGCGTCCGGCTTCCTCGGTGGCGCTCGCTTCCGGCCCGACCACCGGGGAGGCGAACAGCGCCGCGCTGTGGGGTTTCGGGCTGTCTGGCAAGTTGAGCACCGCTGGCCGGCAACTGGGCCCATTCATGACGTCCGACAAAGACAGCGGCTACGCCACCTTCACCGTCGGTTCGGGCATCGGCCGCTATCGCGGTGGCGTCACCGCGGTCCCTGACCCGACAGAACGATCTGCACGCCGTCGGCGGCTACGCCTGGATGGTCGGCTACGAGCACTTCTGGAGCTCGAAGTGGTCGACGAATGCCACCTACAGCAACGCGGACACGACCGACGAGGATTACTACACGAGCGCAATCAACCGGCAGATCAATTACGGCGCGGTGAACCTGCTCTACTGGTTCCTTGGCGACCATGGCTGGATGGGCGTCGAGTATCTCTACGGCCGCCGCGAGGTGTTCGGCGGCGGCGACGACAACGCGTCGGCCGCATCGGATTCAGTATGCGGTTCGTTTCAACTTCCCATAACCGGGAGCGCTGGACGCTCGTGGTGTTGCCGGGGCTCTGGATCGTCACCCTGCTGGTGATGACCTTCGCGCTGGCGGCGACATCCGCGCGCCGCGTCGAAGGTCGCGCCGGGGACGTTCGTCTGGCACGACCTGGTCACCGACAATCCGGCAGTCGCGAAGAAGTTCTACGGCGAGCTGTTCGGGTGGACGTTCGAACCAGGCAAGGGAGTCGAGCCGGACTACACGATCATCCGCCAGCAGGGAGTACCGATCGGGGGCATCGTCGTTCCGAAGCAGCAGACATCGCCGCAGTGGCTCTCCTACGTGGTCGTCGCCGATGTCGATCGCGCGGTGGTGGCGTTCAGGCAGGCGGGTGGGCAGGTCTATCGCGGACCGCTGAACGCGCGCAACGATCTCCGCGTGGCGGCGGTGGCCGACGCGCAGGGGGCGCCGATCGGTTTGGCCAGTCGCGGGCCGCTCGATGGTGTCAGCGACGCCCTGCCCGAAATCAACCGCTGGCTGTGGATGGATTACGTGGCCCGTGACGAGGCACCCGCGCTCCAGTTCTACTCACAGGTGCTCGGCTACACGTCACAGGCGGAAACACGGGAGACGGCGACGTACTACCGGCTCGCCAACGGTCGTCCACGTGCCGGACTGTTCAAGACGCCGTGGCCGCGGGAGACGTCGATCTGGCTGCCATACATTCGCGTGGCCGATCCCGAGGCGTCGTCGAAGCGAGCGCAGGAACTCGGGGGACTGATCGTCCAGGCACCAGCTCCCCGCGTGCGCAACGGGTCACTGGCGATCGTGCTCGATCCGGGCGGTGCGCCGATCGGGCTGCAGAAATATCCATTTTGAGGGATGTTGACGCGATGAGCAGACATGCGCGGATGGCAGCGTTGACGCTGCTCGCCATCGTGGCGGCGTTCCTGATTGCCTGCGATTCGGGCGGCATCGGCGTCGGCCTGCCGGCAAGCGGGGCACGATGGGGTAGTGGTGGCGGCGGGCCGGACGTGTTCGTCGGTGGCGGACCGGTGTACTGACGTGGGAATTGACGGATTGGCGAATTGGCGAATTGACGAATTGATTGGTGAATTGACGGATTGACGGGTGAATTGGTCGCGCCAATCGCCCGCTTGCGTAATTGCCGAACCGTCAGCTCCGTACGTCCCAATTCGTCAATCCGTCAATTCGTCAATCCGTCAATTCGGATTACCAGTGACCATGAAGCGCGCGTGCTTTCTGCTGTCTCTCGCTCGCGGTACTCCTGTGGGTGCCGTGCGCGTCGGCCCAGGAGAAACCGGTTGCAACGCCCGACGTCCTCGGTCGTGACACGCCGCGTGGTTCGGTCGTCGGCTTCATCACCGCGGCGCGCGACGGCAAGTATCAGCTCGCGGCGCAGTATCTCAACCCCGGCACCCAACGCGAACCACCGGTCGACGAACTCGCGCGCGAGCTCTACATCATTCTGAACGGGCGTCTGAACGCCCGCATACTCGGCGTGAGCGATCGTCCGGAAGGATCGCTCGCCAACCCGCTCACGCCGGATCAGGATGTGATTGGTGTGGTCGCGACGTCGCGAGGACCGATGGACATCGTCCTCGAGCGCGTCACCCAGCGCAACGGGGCCCGGGTCTGGCTGTTCGCGCGCAAGACGCTGCAGTGGGTTCCGGCCGTCTACAAGGAAGTCGACGTCGTTTCCATCGACGAGTACCTGCCCGGTTGGTTGACTTTCGAGATCCTGAACGTCCGCCTGTTCGATTGGCTGGTGCTCGTCATCGCTCTTCCGCTCCTGTACCGGCTGCTGGTGGCGCTCGACGCGGTCGTCGCCTTCGTGCTGGTCAGCACTCCGCTCCGGAGTCGAGTGTCCGTCAAGCCGGGTAAAGCGTGGATTCCGGGCTCGGTCCGGCTCCTCGTACTGGCGGCCGTCATCCACATCCTCGTTCCGAACGTCGACCTGCCGCTCTCGGAGCGCCGGTTGTGGGCGTTCGTCGCCTCGGTCCTCACAGTGGTCGGCGGGATTGGTCTCCTGCTGCGCCTGGTGGATGTCGGCGAGCGTTTGGTTCAGGGGCGCCTCCAGAGTGCCGCACTCGTGGAGAGCCGGGGATTGCTGCGACTGCTGCGTCGGGTGGCACAGGGACTCGTGGTTGCCGGCGGCGTCGTGTTCGCCCTCAGGTACTTCGGCTTCGATCCCACCGCGGCGCTGGCCGGTCTCGGGATCGGTGGTATCGCCATCGCGCTTGCCGCCCAGAAGACGCTCGAGAACGTGATCGGCGGATTTTCGATCGTGCTCGACAAGGCAATCCGGGTCGGCGACTTCCTGAAGGTGGGAGAGACGTTGGGAACGGTGGACTTCATCGGCCTGCGGTCGACGCGGATCCGGACGCTCGAGCGCACGATTGTGACGGTGCCCAACGGGCAGATGGCCACCGTGAACATCGAGACGCTGTCGCAGCGCGATCGGTTCTGGTTCCGGCATGTCGTCGGGCTGACGTACGCCACGACGCCAGCGCAGGTGCGTGAGATCCGCGGCGCGTTCGAGCGCTTACTCGTCGAGCACCCGACGGTGGATGGGGCGTCCGTCCGCGTGCGCTTCGTCCGGCTGGGAGCCTATTCGCTGGATATCGAGCTGCATGCGTACGTCTATGCCGCGGACTATGATGCGTTCCTGACGATCCAGGGGGACCTGCTGATAGCGGTGATGGAAATTGTCGAGGCCGCGGGTGCCGAGATCGCGTTTCCGTCGCAGACGTTGCACGTCGCGAACACCCGCGTTCCGTCGTAGGACCAGGTTCGAGGGTCCGGGAAGGCCCGCCCCTACTTCTTCGCCTCTACCGTCACATCGGTCAGCATCACCGGCGCCGCCGAAAACTGCGCGAACTGGATCGATTTCTTGTCCTTGTCGAACACGACCCGCGTCGAGCCGTTGGCGCGGCCTTCTCCCTTGCCTGTCTTCGGGAAATGGATTTCGACGAAGGTGAAGGGGAACGCGACCGTGCGGGAATCTTCGAGAGCCTCCTCCAGTTTCAGCGGCCGATCGGTCCCGAGCACCACTCTCGTACCGCCGTCAGGCATCGCCTCGCGCCAGATATAACGGATTTGCCAACCGGCCTTATAGCCGTTCGGGTCGGGCCCCGTCCAGTCCGGGATGCGCATCCGGCCCTTGAAGACCATTCGCTGCATCCGCGAGAGCGCCGCGTCCTGGCCGCCCTTGATCATGGCGTCGACCAGTTCGACCTTATCGTTGTTGCTCGAGTACTTGTCAATCGTGATCTCCATCACGTGATTCGTGCTCGCCCCGGCCGCGGTGAGGGTCACGAACGACGCGTGCAGAAGGAGCGGTCCATCCGGTACCTGAGCGGCTGCGATGGGGGATACCGCCAGCACGATCGTCGCCGCGAGCCCGATTACCACCGACCGCGTTTGGACGTTTTTCATGGCGCCTACTTCTTCGCCTCGACAGTGACCTCGTTGAGCAGGACGGTGCCCGCCGAGTAACGCTCCAGCTCGATCATGTTCTTCTTCTTGTCGAAGATGACTTGGGTTGCACCGGTGGCACGTCCCTCTCCCTTGCCTTCCTTGGGGAGATGGATCTCGATGAAGGTAAACGGGTAGTCGACCGTGCGCGGTTGATTGCGGATTTCCGCCATGCTCATCGGCCGATCGGTACCCAGGACGAGGCGCGTCCCGCCCTCCTCGAGCGGCGCTCGCCAGACGTAGCGCAGGTCCCACCCCAGGCGGTAGTTGTTCGGGTCGGGTCCCGTCCAGCCCGGGATCCGGATCCGCCCCTTGATCGGAATCTTCTGCATCTTTTTCAGAAGGGCGTTCTGACCACCGCTGGTCATCGTGTCGATGAGGTCCTTCCGTTCTTCGGCCGTCGAATACTTGTCCACCGTGATCTCGAACACGTTGTTGCTGCCGGTGCCGACGTTGGTCATGTTGACCACGAACGCGCGCAGGCGGATCGGCCCTTCGGGCACCTGGGCGCTCACGGACGGCGGCACCGCCATGAGCAGCGAGGCAACCACCGTAATCATTCTCGAACGCATTGAAACTTCTTTCATGTGACGTGTCCTCCTCACGCACGCGGCCGCCTCATGGCGGCGGTTTCTGTGTCACGCAGTCCGCACGGCTCGCCACGACAGAATCGCGGCGGTCACGGTTTGATCCTCAAGCGGCCCGTAATCGGCCCGTCGCAATGCGTCGCGCACCCAGCCATTCGGCTCGGCGAGCCGGAAGTCGATGCTGCGGGCGGCAAACGTGCGGTGAAGCTCGCGCAGGAACTCGGCCCCGGCGAAATCGACGCGCGGGGAGGTACCCATGTGGAACACGAGCAGGTGGACCGGATCCGGCCTGGCCTCGAGGAGTGCCGCAATGCGGTCGCGCACGTGCTCGACGTTGAAATAAAACAGCGATGACTCGCACCGGATGACCAGCACCCCGGGTATCCGCACGTTCTCGGGGTGGCGGGCGGTGTCGCCGTAGTCGATGCCGTCCGGCGTGCGCGCCAGTTCGGCCACTCTGGGCTGCGCACCCTGGCGGAGCAGCAGCACGATCGAAATCGCCGCGCCGAGCAGGACCCCGTTCTCGGGGCCCGCTCCGAGTACTCCGAACACCGCCACCATCGCAATCGCGAATTCAGCGCGGCTGAAGTGCCAGATGTGACGCAACGCCCGGACTTCCACGAGGCTGATGACGGCGGAGAGCACGATCGCGGCGAGCACCGGCTGCGGGAGGTTTCTCAGCACGCCGGAGGCGACCAGCGTGATCACCAGCATGACGAGGGCAGCAATGACTCCGGAGAGGGGCGTCCGTGCGCCCGCGCTCTCGTTGACGAGGGACTGCGACATCCCGCCGCTGACTGGGAATGCCCGGCCGAGTCCGGCCAGCAGGTTGGCGACGCCGATCGCCAGCAGTTCCCGGTTGGCGTCGAGTCGATAGCCATGGCGTTGCGCGAACATCCGGCCGATTGCTGCGCTTTCCACAGTGGCGATGACGAAGCACGCCATCGCCACGGGCAGCAGTTCGTTGAGGTCGGCGCGCGTCACCGCGGGAAGCCCGAGGGCCGGCAACCCCTGCGGAACAGGGCCAAGCAGTGACACGCCTCGCTCGCCGAGTTCCAGCAGCCGCGCGACGAGGATCCCGCCAACCACGACGAGGAAGGCGGTTGGCAGCTTCTTGAACCAGAGCTTGCCCGCGAACAGGACGACGAGAGCAACCGCGCCGACCCCCAGTGCCGTCGGCTGGGTCGCGCCAAGATGACCGACGAAATAGATCGCGCGATCCCAGAAGTCTCCTTGCGTGCCCTTGAAGCCGAACAGCTTCGGCAACTGCGTGCTTGCCAGATAGAAGGCAAGGCCGGTCTTGAACCCGATGAGGACCGTTTCAGAAAAGAATGCCACGGCATTGCCGGCGCGAATGAGCCACGCCAGGACCGCGATCAGCGCCAGCAGCAGCGTGAGTCCGGCGGCGAGCGCGGCATGGCGGGCCGGATCTCCACCGCTCATCGCGCCGATCGAGGCGCCGGTCAGCAGTGACAGAGCTGTCGTCACCGTCACGACGGTATGACGAGAACTGCAGAAGAAGCCGAACACCAGCCCGGAAAACAGGCACGCGTAGAGGCCGGCCTCCGGCGGCAGGCCGGCGAGCGAGGCGTCGGCGAGTCCGGCGGGCAGCAGGTAGGCGGCGAGGGTCAGCCCCGCGATGAGGTCATTGCGGAGCCACTCGGTCTGATATTCAGGGATCCACCCCGGCAGCGCCAACGCTGGCATGGAGGGACGCTACCGCCGCTGATGTCACTGCCCAATGCGGAATCGGCACCGGCAGGCGGGGTCAGACCCTGAAAAACGTGAAAAGCCCTCATGGACGGTGGCCGGCGTGCCAGCGGGCCGTGAATCCTGAGGTGAACGGATGTGAATTTCGCGGAACTAAAGCGAAAAACGCGTCGGCACGGGTTGCGCTGGTGACGAGACGCCCGTGTTCCTGCGTCCTCGTCTGCTGATCCCCGCCGTCGTCCTTACGCTCGTCGCGACAAGCGCCGTCGGTCAGGAGGGTGAGGTGCGTCGGTATCAGCCGAATCCGGCGGACGAGGACTGGAGCTTTCTGGCCACCGCGCCCGCTGTGGATCCATGGGATCCGGTCAAATACATTCCCCTCGGGAAAGACGGCTGGTTCGCAACGCTGAACGGGGAGATTCGTTACCGCCCCGAAGGATTCCGGATCCGTCCGACCGAGACCCGCCCCTCCACGGTCGACAACTACCTGCTGCAGCGCTACCTGTTCGGCTCGGATTTCAGGTTCGGACGGCACTCGCGACTGTACGTGGACGTACAGAGCGGCATCATCAACGGGTCGATCCGTTCGCCACGGCCGACCGACGGCAACCGCGTCGACCTGCATCAGGCGTTCTATGGCTGGCGGGCGACGCGATCGAACGGTCATCAGATCGCGGTCGATATCGGCCGCCAGGAGCTGGCGGTTGGCAGCACGCGACTGATTTCCGCGAGTCCCGGCTTGAACGTCAAGCGCAGTTTCGACGGCATCGAGGCGAGCTATCGCGTCGTCGGATCCTGGAACGTGATCGGCGCGGTCGCGCGGCTGGTCGCGGTGGAAACCGGCGCCTTCGACGATCGTTCGAGCGGCCGCCACCCGTTCTGGGGCATTGCCGCGTCACGCCGCAGTCCTCGATTCACGCGCGGCGAGCTCGGTGGCTACTATCTCGGGATCGATCGCCCCTCGTCGCTGTACTACCAGGGTGTGGGGCACGAACGGCGGCACACGGCGGGGCTGAAGTGGACAGGCATCGGGACGCGCGGCGACCTGAATTACGATGCGCTCTTTCAGTGGGGCACGTTCGCTGACGCCTCGATTCGCGGATGGGCGTTTGCCACCGAGACCGGCTTCCGGCTGGCGCTGTCCGGATGGAAGCCGCGTATCAGTGTGAGAACCGACTTCGCGTCCGGAGATCGGGACCGGGCCGACCCGCGTCTCCAGGCATTCAACCCATTGTTCCCTGGCAACTCGTATTCGGGCGCGGTCGGGCTCCTCGGCCCGACCAACCTCACGGATCTCACTCCCGCCCTGACGATGACGCCCGCGAGCGGCCTTGTGGTTGGTTTCGAGATGCCCAGCTACTGGCGGACGTCCACCGCCGACGGGGTGTACGCGACCGACCAGCGGCTGCTCATCCCCCCGACGGCCGGTCAGGGCAAGTACGTCGGAACCAATCCCGGAATCCTGGTCGTGTGGCAGGCGACCCGACATCTGCAGGTGCAAGGCGCGATCACGCGCTTTTTGTCGGGCGGCTTCCTGGAGAACTCGTTCGTCGCGCCAGGCTTCGGGTTCTATTCAGCGAGCGGCGTCTATCGGTTTTAGGAATTGGAATCAGGAATCAGGAATCAGGAATCGTGAATGACCGGCCGAGCGCTGCTCTGTGTCTCTATTCACGATTCCCGATCCCCGATTCCCGATTGGAGCGGTCGCTTCGTGCAAGCGACCAATGGCAATCGCATTCAGACGGAGGACGTGAATGACTGACGCGCCCAGGAATACGACCGGCCACGTGAGCGTGGCCGATGAACCCGCCGTGCGGCAGATCGTCGCCGATTCGGTGCTGAAGCTCTGGGACGTCGTGAATCAGTTGACGCGCCTGCGGCCGACCTGGCACGAACGTTACCGCGTCACCATCTTCGGATCGGCTCGCGCTCAGCCGGGAACGGTCGCCTACGACGAAACGCGTCGTCTGGCCGCCGCGCTGGCGGAAATGGGCTGCGACATTGTCAGCGGAGGAGGTCCAGGCCTCATGCAGGCGGCCAACGAGGGCGCTGCCAGCGTCGGCGCCGCCGTGTCCTCAGTGGGCATTCGCATCGAACTGCCATTCGAACAGCATGGCAATGCGTTTGTCACCGATCTGTACGAGCACCGCACGTTCTTCACACGCCTTCACCAGTTCGTCCTGTCGTCGGATGCATTCGTCGTCGCACCGGGAGGCGTGGGTACGTTGCTGGAGCTGTTGATGGTGTGGCAGTTGCTGCAGGTCGAGCATCTGACGAAAACGCCGCTGATTCTGGTCGGCCGGATGTGGCCAGGACTGATCGACTGGGCACGCGAAACCATGCTGGAGGCGACTCCGCCTTTGGTGAGCGCCGCCGATCTCGACATTCCGGTGTGTGTGGCAACCGCGGATGACGCGATCGGATATTTGAAAACGCATCACGCCGAATGGCTGGCTGAAAGCGTCAGGGCACGAGAGATGCGCACCTCACGAACTGCGACGACGTGAACCGGAGTGTTTTACTGCAAACTCCAACTCCCAAAAAGCATTCCCAAGAGGACAATCAGTGTCCGACGCCAGTTGGGAATCATCGGGTTGCTTCAGCCCTACTCACGAGAACGGCCTGGTTCCGACTGGCCGGAGGACCGAGGGCATCAACCGCAACAACCCGCTCATCAGCAGGTTCACGCCCATCATCATGCCGATCGCCCAGATGGCGCTGGCGGGCCACTGGGACCAGATCATCACCCCGAGCAACAGCGTGATTACGGCATTGACCACCAGCCAGCCTGACGCGCCCTCACGCCGGAGCCGCATGTAGATCATCAGGCGGACCACCGCCTCCATGATCAGAATGGCCGCCAGCAAGAGCGTCAGCGTGCCAAGCCCCATCAGCGGATGGGTCACGAAGTACGCGCCGCCAATAACGTACAGGACACCCAGCAACACGGTCCACAGGCGAGACCATCCGTGACGCTCCAGGAAGAAGGCGCCGACAACGTGTGCCACGCCGCTGAACAGCAGCAACCAGCCAACCAGAACCGCCGCGGCAAGTCCGGCGACGGTCGGTTCGATAATCGCAAACAGACCGAGCAGGATGAACGCTGCCGCCACGACGAACCGCCAGAGTGTGCTCAACGCCCCTCCTCGTGAGATCGAATGACGCAGAGGATCGCTGTGTGTGGTGTTCCGGCGATATGCCATTCCGGTTTGACGCGTGACCTGTCGCGCGCCGGAATGGCATAGGCGGCTTGCCTGGCCCGGCCAAACGATGGGCGGCCGACTGGCACACTGGTCCGACCTGACCCAAATCAGGCGGCTGCCCGTCGAGTCGAGGGGTCTGACATGGCCACGGCGAACACGACACGCAGCATGCGTGCGGGGATGTCCGTCAGCGATATTCGGCTGGCGATGATCGATCACCTGCGTCTGTCACAAGGCCGCTTGCCGAAGTACGCGACGAATCACGACTGGTACAAGGCGCTCTCTTACGTGGTGCGCGATCGTGTCCTCGATCGCTGTCTTGCCACGGTAGACCTGCTGTCCGACACCTATACGACGGCGAAGCTGGTCGCCTATCTGTCGGCGGAGTACCTGATCGGACCGCAGCTGGGGAACAACCTGATCAACCTGGGAATCTGGAACGAGGCGGCGGAGGCGGTTGCCGGTCTTGGTCGGCAGCTCCAGGACCTGCTGGATCAAGAGGAGGAACCGGGATTGGGCAACGGCGGATTGGGCCGTCTCGCCGCGTGCTACATGGATTCCCTCGCATCGCTGCAAGTTCCAGCCGTTGGATACGGGATCCGTTACGAGTTCGGCATCTTCGATCAGGCGATCGTCGACGGGTGGCAGATCGGAACTGACCGACAAGTGGCTCCAGTTCGGCAATCCATGGGAAGTCGTCCGGTCGGATGTGACCGTCGAGGTCCCGTTCGGAGGACACACGGAGCACTATCGCGACAGCGAAGGACGCGACCGGATCCGCTGGCGTCCGTCCCAGGTCGTGAAGGGCGATTGCGCACGATACGGTCGTCGCCGGGTACCGCGTGCCGACGACGAACCTGCTGCGTCTGTGGAAGGCGGAGGCGGTCGAATCCTTCGATTTCAGAGCGTTCAATGCCGGCGATTACTTCGGAGCGGTCGAGCAGAAGATCGCGTCCGAAACGATTTCCAAGGTGCTGTATCCCAACGACGAGCCCGCCATCGGCAAGCGGCTCCGGCTGGCGCAGCAGTTCTTCTTCGTCTCCTGCTCCTTGCAGGACATGATCCGGATCCATCTCCTCCGCGGCAAGCCGCTCGACCAGTTGAGCGCGTTCTGGGCGGCGCAGTTGAACGACACTCATCCGGCGATCGCGATCGCCGAACTGATGCGCCTGCTCGTCGACGAATACGCGATGGACTGGGATCAGGCGTGGGCCGATCACGCAGCGGACGTGCGGCTATACGAATCACACGCTGCTGCCGGAGGCGCTGGAGAAGTGGTCGTTGCCGATGTTCCAGTCACTGCTGCCGCGGCCCCTCGAGATCATCTATGAGATCAATCGACGCTTCCTCGACGAGGTGCGTGTGCGCATGCCGGGAGACGAGGCCTTCGTTCGCCGGCTGTCGCTCATCGACGAAGACGGTGAGCGGTCAGTACGCATGGCGCATCTGGCCAGTGTCGGCAGCCATGCCATCAACGGTGTCGCCGCCCTGCACACTGAGCTGCTCAAACAGACAGTGCTCAACGACTTCTACCGGCTCTGGCCCGACCGGTTCCGGAACGTCACCAACGGTGTCACCCCGCGGCGCTGGATGCTGCTGGGGAATCCCGCGCTCAGCGCGCTGTTGACGCGCAAGATTGGGGATGGCTGGGTGACCAATCCCGAGCGGGATCTGCCGCAGCTCGAGCCGTTCGCGTCGGACCCCGCGTTCCAGCAGGAATGGCGAACGATCAAGTCGGAGAACAAGCGGCAGCTCGCGAGCGTCATTGCCACGAGGACGGGCGTTGCTGTCGATCCGCAATCCTTGTTCGACGTCCAGGTGAAACGCATCCACGAGTACAAACGCCAGCATCTCAACGCGCTGTATCTGGTCACGTTGTACAACCGCCTGCGCGCAGGTGGTGACGACGTCCCGCGCACGGTGGTGTTCGGCGGCAAGGCGGCGCCCGGATACCGGATGGCGAAGCTGGTGATCCGGCTGGTGACGGGTATTGCTGATGTGGTCAACACGGATCCGCGGATTTCCGGCCGGTTGCGCGTCGTCTTTCTGCCGGATTTCAACGTGACCGTCGCGCAGCGGATCTATCCAGCTGCCGACCTGTCGGAACAAATCTCGATGGCCGGGAAGGAAGCGTCGGGAACAGGGAACATGAAATTCGCCATGAACGGGGCGCTGACGATTGGCACGCTCGATGGCGCAAACGTCGAGATTCGCGAGGCAGTGGGAGCGGAGAATTTTTTTCTGTTCGGCGCAACGGCGGAGAAGGCTCGCTCGATCAAGGCTGCCGGGTACGACCCGCGCCGTATCTACGATGGGGACGAGGAATTACGGCAAGCGATCGACATGATCGCGGGCGGAGCGTTCAGCAAAGGCGATCCCGACCTGTTCCGCCCGCTCGTCGAGTCGCTGATGTGGCAGGATGACTACCTGCTCTTTCACGACTTCCAGTCGTACGTTCAGGCGCAGGCACGGGTCAGCGCGGCGTATGGGGACCAGACCGACTGGACCCGGAGATCGATCCTCAACTCGGCCCGGGTCGGCCGTTTTTCGTCCGACCGGTCTATTCGCGAGTACTGCCGGGACATCTGGAACGTCTCGCCCCTCGACCCTGCCGGATCGGCATAGTCCCGCGCCGCCGACTGTCGCATCGTCGGCAACATGAGGACACGTCTCGCTCTCGCTCTGTCCCTCGTGCTCGGGGCAGGCCTGGTGAATCCGGCGCCGCCCCGGATGTTCGCGCAGTCGAAGGCGTCCGCCCCCGCCATGAAGCCGGAAGAGCTCGACGTCCTGCTCGGGCCGGTGGCGCTGTATCCCGACGCGCTGCTCGCCCAGATCCTTCTGTGCGCACAAAAGCCCACACAGGTGACGCGACTTGCCCAGTGGCTGCCAGTGAACAAGCTCACCGGGACCGAGCTTCAGGATGCGGCCACGGTCGACGGATTCGATCCCGAATTCGTGGCGGTCACGCTGTTTCCGACGGTCGTCACCTACATGAACCAGAACCTGGACTGGACGACCAAGCTGGGCAAAGCGTTCACCGCGAACAAGACGTGCTGTCTTCGACAGCATCCAGCGGCTGCGTGGCAAGGCGCAAAAGGCCGGAGCGCTGAAGGATTCGCCGCAGCAGAACGTCGAGACCAAAACCACCGAGGGCGGGCAGCAGGTCATCGTCATCGAGCCGGCAAATCCGCAGGTCATCTACGTCCCCCAGTACAACCCGACCGTGGTGTACGCGGCGCCTCCCACCCAGACGGTCGTGGTCAAGGAGGAGGACAACAGCGCTGATGCCGCCGTCGCAGGGCTGATTGGCTTCACAGCCGGCATCGCGATTGGCGCCGCCATGGACAACGACTACTACTACGGCCCCTACGGCTGGCACGGCGGCGCCTACATGTACAACGATGCGTGGGACGACTACTACGACGCCCGCGAAGATGCGCGCGAGGATTGGACGGATCATCGCGAAGATCTGGTCGAAGAGCGCGGCGAGCGACGAGAGAACACGCAGGAGCAACGCACGGACCGGCAGGAAAACCGCACCGAGAACCGGCCCGAGAGCTCCGCGGAGCGTCAGCAGAACGCGCAGCAGGCGCAGCAGGCGCGGGCCAACAATCCGCAAGCCGGAACGCAAAGCCGCACCGCGACACAGTCGACAACCCGAAGCACAACGGCCGGCAGCAGTGAGGCGCGCGGCTATAACGCCGGTGGCGCGTCGACGGCGACGACGCGCAGCGGCACCAAGTCCGATGCGTTCTCCGGGTATTCGAGCGGCAAGTCGGAGAAGGCTGCCAGCGCCCGTGGAACACAGAGCCGCAGCAGTTCGCGCGGAGGCGGAGGCGGCGGCCGTCGCCGGTGACACGCATGGCAACGCACATGACGATTCGGTTCACGCGAATTGCGGCAGCCGTAGTGTCAGCAGCCGTCACTGGTCGGGGGCTGCTCGAAGCCGGCACCGGCGACGCCTCACAACGACGTCTTCGACACTCCCGAGGCAGCCGTTCGATCACTTGAAGACGCGGTGACGAAAGGCGACCTCGCACGCGTGGTCGCCATCTTCGGGCCCGAAGCGAAGGAACTCGTCGACACATCAGAGCCGGAGATCGCCCGTCACAATCGCGAGGTCGTGGCGGTGGCGATGAAAGAAAACTGGCACCTCGAGGATCAGGGGAACGGGAAGATCCTGGTCGTGGGAAACGAGGCGTGGCCTTTCCCGGTGCCGTTGGTGAAGGACGCGGGCGGGTGGCGGTTCGACACGGCGGCGGGCAAAGAGGAAGTGCTGGCGCGCCGCATCGGTCGCAACGAGCTGGCAGTGATTCGCGTCTGCCGGACCTACGTGGCGGCGCAGCGACTGTATGCCGCCACGGCGCACGACCGTAATCCGAAGGGGATTTACGCGGCATCCTTTCGGAGTGACGAGGGCCGTCAGAACGGGCTCTACTGGGCATCGAAGCCGGGGCAGCAGCGAAGCCCAATCGGCGCGCTGCTCGAGGAGGCAGAGCAGCGTGCATCGCAGAGCGGAAGCACGCCGTCGCCGTTTCATGGCTACTACTTCCGCATCCTGACCGGTCAGGGAGCGTCCGCCACGGGTGGCGCAAAAGACTACGTCGTGAAGGGCCGCATGAGCGGCGGCTTCGCGCTCGTCGCATGGCCGGCCTATTACGACGCCTCCGGAGTGATGACATTCATCGTCAACCAGGATGGCATCGTGTACGAGAAGGATCTCGGGCCCGACACCGACACGACGGTGCGCAACGTGACGGTGTATGACCCCGACGCGTCGTGGGCGCGGGTCAACTGACGCATTGTCCAGCGCGACAGTGCGCCGCACGATCCGCCCCCATCGCGGCGGAGCGGCGACGTCCGGACCGCTCGATCGGATCGCCGCGAGCGACGGCGGGATGCGGCCTGCGCCGCACCGAACACAGCTCCGCCGGATGCGCATAGTGTCCGGCTGTCCTGCCTTCGTACTGTCATGACATGGACTGGCGGGTCGCCGGGAATCACGGCGTTGATGCTCGTGTTCCGAGACGCACGTTTCTCGGCAGTGGCGCCGTCCCTGGCGAGCTCGTGCAGCGGGTGAGCGGTCGCACTGCCGGACTGCCACCCCGCCTGCCGTTTCTCGCCGACAAGTACTGAGCCCGGATCGAACCGATGTTTCAGCAGGCGTTCCCCATCGTGATTATCGGCGAGAACTTCGACGGCAAGCATGCCGCCGGGCGCGCGGTGCGCCAGCTCGCCGACGCGCTCGGGGAACAGGGATTTCGCGTGGTCACCGGCGTCGGATATCACGACGCGCGGCGCCTGGCCAGGATCTATCACAACGAGTCATCGCTGTTGATCTCGGTTGACGATGCCGAGGCGGTGAATGGGCAGTGGGCGGCTCTCGAGGATCTGCTGACGGTGACGCGCCGGCGCAATACGCGCCTGCCCATTTTCCTGCTGGGCGATGAACGGACCGTCGAGTCGGTCCCGACCGAGGTGCTGAAGCACACGCAGGCGTTCTTCCAGCTCCACGAGGACTCGCCGGATCATCTCGCGCGCGCGATCGGTCAGTCGGCGCAGTTGTATCTCGAGAAGCTCCTGCCGCCGATGTTCAAGGCGCTCTCCGAGTATGTGCAGCGCGGTTCCGAGACCTGGCCGCCGTCTGGTCACGGCGGCGGCGTGGGCTTCCGGAAGAGTCCAGTGGGGCGGGTGTTCTACGAATTCTTCGGCGAGAACATCGTCCGCGCCGATCTCTCGAAGCCGCGCCCGCATCTCGGCTCGCCTGTCTCGTCGGTCGGCGCCGTGGCGGCAGCGCAGCGCAATGCCGCGCGGATCTTCGGCAGCGATCGCACCCTGTTCATCGCCGGTGGTCCGGAAGCCTGCAACCGGATCGTCTGGCAGGGAACGGTGGGCCGCGACGATCGCGTGGTCTGCGATCGCAACAGCGACCTGTCGGTCCTGCACGCGATGATTCAGACCGGTGCGGTGCCGATCTACCTGCAGCCGACTCGAAATGCCCTGGGGCTTGTCGGGCCGGTCACCCGCGATCAGCTCACGCCGCAATGGATCCAGCAGCGGCTCGCAACCACCAGCCATCTGGGACCGACTCGGAGCCGCGCCCGGATGATCGCGATCACGAACTCCACTGCGGATGGCGTCTGCTACAACGTCGATGCGGTGAAGAACGCCGTGGGTGATGCGGCTGATGTGCTGCATTTCGACGAGCGGTGGCTCGGCTACGCCGGCCTGCACGAGTTCTACTCGTCGCATCATGCGATGGCTTCTCTCTCGGCCTCGCCGCGTCGTGCCAGGCGGGCGCTCACCTGGGCGACACAGTCGACTCACACGACGCTGGCGGCGTTGGCCCCAGGCGCCATGTTGCATTGCCTCGACCCGGCGACCTCACAGCCGGGAATGGCGCCGATCGAACATGCCGTGAGCGATGCACGGCTCGCAATCGCCCCAATACGCGGTGCTCGCCTCGTGCGACGTCGCCGCCGCCATGATGGAGCAGCCCGCCGGCCGCGCCATCGTCGAAGAAACCATCGGTGAGGCCCTGGCGTTCCGCCGAGCGGTGGCGGCGATTCGGCGGACGTCGCCGGGCTCCTGGTGGTTCGGATTGTGGCAGCCGCCGGCGCTGGCCGACTATCCGGTGGCGGAGCCGTCACGGTGGCGCTTCAACCCATCGGACCGCTGGCATGGCTTCGGCCCTGCGCTGCCGGAAGACGCCTTGCTCGATCCGGTCAAGGTCACGCTCCTGACGCCGGGACACCGCGGCGACGAGCGCGGAACCAACAATGCAATTCCTGCGGCCGTCGTCACCGCGTGTCTCGCGTCGAGCGGCATCGATGTCCTTCGATCTGGTCAGCATTCATTCCTGATCACCTTCTCGACGGGCATTCCCGAAGGGCGCTGGAGCACGCTGATCACCGAGCTGTTGACCTTCCGCGATTCGTACGAGCGGAATGCGCCGCTGCGCGACGTATTGCCCCATCTTGCCCATCGAACATCCGCAGGAGTACGCCGCGCTCGGCCTCAAGGACTTGTGCGTGCGAGTGCAGGCGGCGTCCGGCAAGTTCGGCGCACCCGGGTCGTCCGACGATCCATACGCACGACTGCCGGAGATCGCCATGCGGCCAAGCGATGCGCACGATCAATTCGTGCGCGGGAACGTCGAGGCGTGCGAGATCGATCAGCTCGTGGACCGCATTGTGGCGACGCCGATCTTCCAGGACGCTCCCGCTATGCCGCTGGTGCTGCCCGGTGAACGGATCACCCGGGAGACTGTCGCGATCCAGCAGTACCTGGTGCGCGCGCGTCAGTTCCAGACCGAGTGTCCCGGTTTCGCGCTCGGCATGACGGGCGTCGACGTCGACCGTGACAGCGCCGTCCCGCGTTACCTGGTGACCTGCCTCAAGAAGTAGCAGGATTTCGCTGCCGTGGCTCCCTTAGGGCCCCACCGCGCATCGTCCGACGAGAACGGGCGGTCAAACGCGACGCGGCGATGTCGGCAACGGAAAAGCCGGTCGTGGCCAGACTGCATCAGGTGGCGCCGCTGAGCAGTTCTCGCATGCGGGGCGTCGCGGCGAGTGCGAGCGCCAGCTCCCTGAATGAGGCGGCGTCGGTCGGAGGCTCGGCAAAGATCGAGTCGAAGCCGGAGGTGACCTGCGCGGTGGCGATGTCGTAGACACCGTAGACGACCCGCCGGCGCAGCGACGCGGGCAGCGCCGCGTTGACACAGAATCCGACATAAGCGGCGTTGACGAAGACGGCGAGGTGGAGCAGCGTCCACGCGTAGGCTTCGCGGTTCTTCACGTCGACGCCGTACGTTTCGTCGAGCGCCATCGCGGCAGTTCGAACGCCGACCAGAATGCGATCGACGAGAGCGCGCAAATGCGGGGTGGCGGCAAGATCGAGCACCCGGCGTGGTTTCAGGAATACGTCGACCGCCGCGGCCACCGCGCCGCACTGGCTGTGGCCGAGCACGACGATGGTCTTGGCGGTCGGGAAGTGATCGGCCGCGTAGGTCAGGCTCGCGATGGCGTCTTCTCCGACCGTGTTCCCGGCGACGCGGACGACGAACAGTTCGTTGACGGCACGGCCGAACACGAGCTCGATCGGCACCCGCGCGTCAGAGCAGCCGAGGACCAGCCCGAACGGGCGCTGCTCGGGCGCGCCCCTGACCACAGCCCGAACACCGAAATCGGTATTGATGACGAAGGGGACCGGTGCGTCGGGACGCTTCGCCGCCCCGGCGGCGAGACCCGCGAACTGCCGATTGCCCGCCTCGAGCCAGGCAATCGCCTCGGTGGCATCGGCCGGTTCCCGGTTAGGGACGTCCGTCGCCGGAGCATCTCGATAGACGACCTGCATGCGCCGCGACCGTAACGGGGACCTCCGCCGATGAGCCATGCATTTCCGGCGATTCGTGATTCCTGATTCCTGATTCCTGATTCCTGATTCGTGATTGGTGATTCCTGTTTTGCGATCGCCATCGCGTTCCGGGCTGTTCGCGACGAGCAGTCGCGATGCACAGCACACCAGCGACTCTGGTGCCGCCCGCCTCCTGCGCCCGCACCTGCAGCATGCTAGAGTCAATCGTCTGGACTACGCGTTTGCCCTCATCTCAGGCGCGCTCCTCGCCCTGAGCTTCCCGAAATTCGGCCATCCCGCGTTTGCGTGGATCGCGCTCGTGCCGCTGCTGCTGGCGTTCACGGGATGGAACGGCCGGCCTGGCCCGCTGCGCGGCATCGCGCCGTTGCGCGCGTTCCTGCTGTCGCTCATCGCGGGAATCGTGTTCTTCCTCGGGACGGTGTATTGGACTGGCACCGTCATCGTGACGTTCGGCGACGTGCCGGTGCCGGTGGCCGCGCTCGGCGTCGTGCTGATGTCCGCCTACCTGTCGCTCTACCACGTGGTCGGGCTGCTCGTCACCAGCCGGGTGATTGCGCGGCTGGGTGCCCGCGGTATCTTTTTCGCGCCTATTGGTTGGGTAGGCGGCGAGTTCCTGCGTGGTTTCATGCTGAGCGGGTTCCCCTGGGTGCCGCTGGGCAACAGCCAGGTGTCTGTGCTTCCGGTCGCGCAGCTGGCGAGCATTCTCGGGGTCTACGGGCTCTCGACACTTGTCGCGTATGTCAACGCCACCGTCGCGTTTGCATTGCTGCGGACCGGGCGCTCGCGGGCGACAGCGGTTGCCGTCGCGGCGGTCGTGCTGGTCTGTCTCGGCGCATGGGGGACCTGGCGTATCCGTGAGGGCTCGCTGACGCGGGAGGGCACGCCCATCCGCGTCGGGATCATCCAGCCGAACATCGAGCAGAACGCGAAACTGGCAGCTGCGGAAGATGGCGATCCGCGTGAGGCGCGCCGTATCTTCACGACCAACATCGCCATGACCCGCGACGTCGTGCGGCGTGGCGCCCAGTTCGTGCTGTGGCCCGAGTCCTCGATCCCCTTCAAGTTCGAGCGCGACGCGCGTGGCGAGCAGATCAGGGCGCTGGCGCGGGAAGTCCGCGTTCCGATCCTCTTCGGCAGCGACGAGGAGATCATGACCGCGGGGCAGTATGCGATCTACAACTCCGCCTACCAGCTGAACCCCGACGGCGGGACGGCCGCGGTGTACCGGAAGATGCACCTGGTCCCGTTCGGCGAGTTCGTGCCGTTGAGAAAATGGTTCTTCTTCATCAGGCCGCTTGTCGACAGTTTTTCGGATTTTTCGGCGGGCGAGTCGATGGTGATCCTGCCGGTTGCGGGGCACAAGGTGAGTACCGCGATCTGCTACGAGGTAGTCTATCCCTCGCTGATGCGGGACGCGGTCAGCAAGGGCAGCGAACTGCTGACGACGATCACCAACGACGGCTGGTACGGCGAGTCGTCGGCTCCATATCAGCACTTCGCCATGGCGGCGATGCGGGCGATCGAGGAGGGACGCTACCTGGCCCGGTCGGCCAATACGGGTATCAGCGGACTCATCGACCCGTACGGCCAGGTGGTCCGCCAGTCGGCTATCTTTGAACAGGTCGGCTTCGTCGAGGAGGCGAGGTTCCTGACGGGGAAAACAATCTATGCGGTGATCGGCGATGTGGTCGGGTATACATCCCTGGCCCTTACTCTGATCGCGGCGCTTGCCTTGTGGAGACGATGACGTGGCAACGATGGAACTCGATGACCTGCTGAAGAAGCATACGGACCTGAGCCGGCGCGCGTGGGAACTACGGAGGTATCTTTGAGGGTGCCAGGCTCGAAGATCAGCTCGCCGACATCGATCGCAAGGTAGAGGAACCGGGGTTCTGGAACAACCAGGCCGAGGCGCAGAAGACGATGCAGCGGCGGCGGCGTCTGGAGGACGACCAGGCCTTGCGCCAGTCGCTGAAGCGGCGCGGTGACGACCTCGGCGTGCTGATCGAATTCGCCGAAGCGGGCGAGGACGTTGCCGGCGATCTCGAGCGGGAACTGGCCGCTTACGAAGGCGAGATCGAGGCAGCCGAAACCAAGAAGATGCTCGGCGGCGAGCACGATCGCTCCAACGCGATCGTCACCATCCATCCCGGCGCCGGCGGCACCGAGTCGCAGGATTGGGCCGAGATGCTGATGCGCATGTACCTGAAATGGACCGAGCGGCGCGGCCTCAAACGCGAAATTCTCGATCTGCAGCCGGGTGAAGAAGCCGGTGTCAAGAGTGTCACGTTCAATCTCACCGGTGACTACGCCTACGGATTGATGCTCGCCGAGGCCGGGGTGCATCGGCTCGTTCGGATCTCGCCGTTCGATCAGGCGGCGCGGCGGCACACGTCGTTTGCCTCGGTCTACGTCTGGCCGGAGCTGGCCGAAGACGAGGACGTCGAGATCGACGACAAGGATCTGCGGATTGATACGTACCGGTCGAGCGGGGCCGGCGGACAGCATGTCAACGTCACCGACTCCGCGGTCCGGATCACACACCTCCCGTCGGGCATCGTCGTCTCCTGCCAGAACGAGCGATCGCAGCACAAGAACCGGGCGCAGGCGATGAAGGTGCTGAAGTCGCGACTCTTCGATCTGAAGACGAAGGAACAGGCCGCGAAGCTGGAGCAACTGGGCGGCGAAAAGCGCGACATCGCGTTCGGCAGCCAGATCCGCAGCTACGTCCTGCAGCCGTATCAGATGATCAAGGACCACCGGACGAAATTGCAGCGCGGCGACGTGGACAAAGTGCTGGACGGTGACCTTGACGAGTTCATCAAGGTTTACCTGATGCAGAAGGCGAGCGGCACGCTGGGCCAGGCAGCCGGCGCGGAAGACGACGTGTAGGGCGAGGCTTTAGCCTCGCCACGGTTGGATTGTGGGGCGGGCCTTGTCAGGCCCGCCATGCACGAGGAGTACAATCCGCCGCATCCAAGGAGGTCCGATGCGGCCACTGATTGTCGCCATCGCCCTGTTCGCCGCGACCCCGGCCTTTGCGCGGCAGGTCCCAGAGATCCCATTCGATTCGTCGCCGGCGCTGCAGCTTCCAGAAGGCATGTACCTGGGTGAAGTGGCAGGGGTGGCGGTGAATTCGAAGAAGCACATCTTCGTTTTCCATCGCGGCAACGTCAGCGGGCCGGCATTCGGAGCGCTGGCGGCGCAGTTGCTCGAGTTCGGGCCGGACGGAAAGTTCATCAAAGAGATCGGCAAAGGGCTGTATTCGATGGCCTACGCACACACCGTGCGGGTGGATAAGGCCGACAACATCTGGATCGTCGACAAGGGCTCGGACATGGTGGTCAAGTTCACGCCGGAAGGGCGGGTCGCCATGGTGTTTGGCCGCAAGAAGGAAGCGTCCGACAAGGCGGAGCCGTGGGAACGGGTCACGCCGCCGGCGGCCCACGTCGATCAGCAGTTCCGGCAGCCGACGGATGTCACCTGGGATCCGGCGGGGAACATCTTCATCAGCGACGGCTACATCAACGCGCGGATTGCGAAGTACGACAAGAACGGCGACTGGGTTGGCTCATTTGGCACCCATGGAGATGGTCCGGGTCAGTTCAATACCCCGCACTCGATTGCGTCGGACGTGAACGGCAACCTCTATGTGGCCGATCGTGGTAATCGCCGGGTGCAGGTGCTCGATGGGAACGGGAAGGTGCTGCGCGAGATCAAAATCGACGTGCCTGTTCCGCCGGACGCGAAGCCGGCGACCGGCAACCCGATCACGCCACAGAGCACTCCGCAGTCGCAGGCGGGCGCACCGTGGGCAGTGTGCGTGTCGCCCGGCTCAACACAGTATCTCTACGTCGCCGACGCGTTCCCAGGCCGCATCTACAAGCTGACGCTCGACGGCCGGGTCGTCGGGATGCTCGGCAAGTCCGGCAAGCAGCCCAAGCAATTCGGCTGGATCCACGAGATGGCGTGTCCATCCGAGAACGAGCTCTACGTCGCCGAAATCCTCAACTGGCGGATCCAGAAGCTGACGTTGCGGCCACCTTCCGCCTCCACGAACTAGCTTCCGCGGCAAGCCGTCGTCGAGTTGGTAGCGTCTACATCTTCAGCGGGCGTACGACCTGGCAGGTGATGACCGACTGGATGAGTGGCAGCATCGAGGCTGCAGGTGGCGATTGACCGCCAGGCCCGGAGGCGTATAGTTACGGCTGACACCACGCCTTGATGACGTGGTGGCGCCTCTCCGTCGCCCCGTCACACTTGGAGGTGACCCTTGGCCAATCGAAAGCTCGACGATATCGTCGTCAACACCGAACACGTTGAGCCTGTTCATCCCTGGCGCGCACTCATCGAGAACCACTGCTATCTCGACAGCTTCGTCGACCTGAAACAGAGCGGGCTGTCCCTGCTGCTGATGGACGGCCTCATCCTGATTCCGGTCATCATGTTCGCGTTCTTTTATCCGATGCAGACGCTGATGTGGGTCGGAGGCGTGTTGCTGTTTGTCGCCGCCATTTACGAAAGCTGCGTGATCTGGAAGAAGAGGCACCCGGCAGGGAGTTGAGTCACGCTTGCGGAGGTGACGGAGATAACGGGATCACAAACGGGGGAACGGGGAAACGGAGACGAACGGTAGGCTGCCGGCTGGCCGCCTTCGGCGGCCTGGATGTCTTTGCACCACCCGTCGCGGCCCGCAAAGCGGGCCGCCAACCGGCAGCCTCTCGCACGCCACGTGCGCAAGACTGGTGACCCCGTTCGTCCCCGTTCCCCCGTTTCTCCGTTTGTGAACCCGTTTCCTCCGTAATCTCCGTCGCGAGCGAATCAATCAGTTGAGGCGCTGCACCGTCCAATACATCGCGACGACCGCGATGGCCAGTGAGGCGGGAATCACGATGCGATGGCGATAGAAGGACGCGGAGCGCCACCATCCGATCGCGGCAATCGCGGCGCCAATCACGAACAGCTGCCCGGTCTCCACACCCAGGTTGAACGCCACCAGCGCGGTGGCGAACTCGCCGCGCGGCAATCCCAGTTCAGTCAGCACTCCCGCGAATCCCAACCCGTGCAGTAGTCCGAAGGCGAAGACGAGCACGATACGCCACGGTTTCAATTCGCCGAGCATCACATTCTCGACCGCCACATAGCAGATCGATACCGCGATGAGCGGTTCCACGATTGACGGCCGCGCCGCGATCAGTCCGTTCATCGCGAGTCCCAGGGAGATCGTGTGCGCGAGCGTGAACGCACTCACTTGCCAGAGCAGTGGTCGCCAGGTGGCGCTGAGGAGAAACAGGCCGAGCACGAAGAGGATGTGATCCAATCCGCCTGGGACGATGTGCGTGAAGCCAAGGCGCAGGTATTGCCAGATCGTCTCGAGGCGAGTGACTCGGGGGAGGGCCTTGTCGAGCGGGATCGGCGTACTCGACTGATTCCCCTCGAGCCATTGCGTGCTGGCGTCACCCGCTGCACTCTCCACCGTGAAGGCGTAGGAGGCGAAGGTCCATCCGTATCGCCACGTCAATTCGCTCGCGTTGGGTGGGACTGTACCGGTCAGGTTGAGGGTAACCACGGGGGTTGAGAGATCGTCTGCCGCCGCGGTCGATGTGGCGTTCACATCGGCCCGGACGGCGCGGCCGTCGAATGCAAGCTGCACGCGCTCGCGAAACACGTCAATGAGTTCAGCGAATCGCGCATCCGGTGCCGTGCTCGCCGATGTGTGGCCCTCGATCGTTTCCAGCTTCTCCAGCAGCGACTGACGATCGGTGATGATCTCGACGTCGTACCGGTTCGGGCTCGGGAAGCGCATGGTGACCCGCGTCGTGCCGATCTCGTGTGCATCGACGCGCACGCTGATCACCAGCGCGGTCGTGACCATCGCGATCAGAATGGCCGAGAGCCTGCGCCAGGGACTCCGCATGACATGACGCCTTACAAAAGAGCGATTTGCGATTCCGTGTACCAGTGGGAGAGCCTTGTCAGGGTCGCCTCGCGGATCTGACAAGGGCCCGCGCCACTCTCGTGTTGGATGGACAACGAAGAACGGTCTAGTTGGTGCCGGTCTGCGCCGCCCGATCATCCGCAGGCAGTTCGAAGGTCAACGAGGCCCAGTAGCTGACCCAGTCTGCGTGCGCTCGCGCCGGCGGCGCGGTCATGTGCACCGACTTGATCAACCAGGCGCCGGCGCCCGTAAACGTGAACCGGGCCTTGCCGTCGGCGTCGGAGCGCACCGCGATCCGTTCGCCATTCCGGCGGCGAATCGCGGTTACGAGCGCCCCTGGCTGCGGGCGGCCGTGGAAGAGAAGCTTGACGGTCAACTCGCCATGGCGTGGCAGGACGTACGGACTGGTTTCGGCCACCAGCTCCAGCGGAAATCCAAGCACCCGATCGTGTTGGTCGGCTCGCGCCGGGCCGGCGAGCACCAGCGTTTTGGCGCAACGCGTGAAGAGTTCACGAGCGCCCATCCCGCGGCTTCCGCGGCGCACCCGTTCCGCAATCACTTCGTCCAGTCCTTCGTCGCGCAAGTAGGTGTTGAACGTATCGGCCGCAATCTCGACCGGCGTCGGCTTTCCGAGATATCCGATCACGTGAAGGCCGTCGCCAGCGATCCGCAACAAGCCGGCTGGATCTCCGCCATCGCGACCGACGACGGGCGAGGCGCCGGCCCCTGAATCCACGACCAGCTTCTCGAGCAGCGCAGGGTCGCGTGGGACCGGGTCGCCGAGCACGCCGTCGCCCACCCTGGCGCGGATGCCGATGATCTTGCCCGTCTGCGGGGCGAACGACGTCGGTTCGATCCAGAACTCGTGCGCCGACAGCGAGGCGGTCCCGAGTGCTACTGCGATCGCGCCAAGCGTGCACATGCCATGCAACCGAAATCTACGCGACATACAAAATCCTCGCTGAAAAGTTGCCGTAGGGCGGCCCTTCAGGGCCGCCGCGGCGAGGCGAAAGCCTCGCCCTACGGAACTCCGTCTTGCTACCAGCTACCGGCTACCGGCTACTAGCTAACCAGCTACCGGCTACCAGCTACCGGCTACCAGCTACCACCTACGGATGCTCAGGATCCGGCGACCCCGACAACGGCGTCTGCAGATACGGAAACGAGTCACGGAACAGGCGATACGCGGGATCCGCGACAATCGTGCCGTCGGGGCTGTACGAGATCGTCGCCGTGATCTTCGCGCCGTCGGTGAGCTGTTCGACTGCTGCCGGGTGACCAGGCAGGAGCACACCTTCCACCGCACGCAGTGCGACATCAACGACGTCGTCACCGGGTCGCCTGCCGTTGGGGAAGCCGGCGAGATCGCCGCCTGAGTACACCGAACGGGTTCTGACTCGGCGCATCGACCACCGGGGTGCTGACATTGAGGCGCAGCATCTCGGCTGGACGTACTCGGTTCGGACGATTCAATCCGGGAACGCCCGTCAGGAACACCTGGACGAGATCGTTCCGCGGTGATGCCGGTGCGGGAACCCCGAACAGCGCGTTGATCAGCACCGGCAGCGTCGGGTTGGTGACGTACTTGCCAAACGCCGCGTCATCCTTTGGTTCCGACGCGTTGAACTTGTCCTTGTCCCGGATACCGATCACCAGTTCGTTGACCAATGGCATGCCCAGTCGCGAGACCTGGCGGAAGTGTCCGTTGCCACGCTTCTGATCATCGCGGCTGTCCTCGCCGTTGGCGTCCTTGTCCTCGCTCGCGGTGGTCCATGCCCCGATGATCGTGCCGCCGCGACTGGTCAGGCATGCGGCCGGCACTTCGAGCGCAAGCGTGGTCACGTTCTTGTCGGCCAGCACGTTCGGTCCGGCGTCGGTGGCGCCGAGCGGATTCAGGTTGATCAGGTCGAATGCCTCTGCCAGGTTGACGACGAAGCCGTCACGCCGTTGTCCAACGAACATGCGCCCGGGCAGGCCACAGCCCGGAATGCGGATGTCGTATATGTGCTGGTCGGCGTAGGCGGGATAGTTGGGGATCGACTTGTCGCCAATCCGGTCCACCGGTTTGCGGAACACTGAGTTTCCGTTTGCTTCGTTGGTGATCGGCGACGCTGCCCCCGTTCTCCGATCGCCGCGAATCAGGTCGACGCTGTACGTCTCGATGAGATTGAGGTTTGCCGTGTCTCCCCGAGCCGGCCCGATGGGGCCGATGTTGATCAGCGGTACTTCGATGTCCTGCCCACCCGAAGGAACGGTCAGCCCCTTGTACCGGTTCTGGAATCGGAACTGAAACGTGAGATCTTCGACGGCGTCGCCGTCGTTGTCGACGTGGATCTCGTACACGCCGTCTGGATCCATGGTGAAGAAGTTGGGACCGCCGTACACGTCCTGAAGCGGCAGGTAGTTGGCCAGGAGCGTGACGTATTCCGAACGTCCAGGCTCGAAGCTGCGGAACATATAGAAGTCGGTGCCATCGAGCTTCGGCGTTTTCGTAATGCCTGGCGCCTCGCGGTGGCTCGAACCAGTCACGGTGATTCCGGTGAATGCGACCGCGACGATTGTGGCGGCCAGCGCGGCAGATCGTTTCATGGGTGATGCGCCTCCTGCCATCGTTACGGCCGATCCGGCAAAACGGATTGGTGTGGGGAGGATAGGGCGGGGCTTCAGAGGCAGGGTGCGCAGGGCGAGGCTTCAGCCCCCCGTCTTGCCAGCGGCCCTGAAGCGCCGCCCTGCGCCGGTGGTCCGGAGGCGGCCCTGAAGGGCCGCCCTACGCCGACGGTCTGGTCAGATCGATCCGGCCAGACGGATCGTCCCGGACGGAGCGACGAGGCCGCCGGGAGGTTCGTCGGTGACGGCGACGGTCACAGCTGTCCCGACACCCTGGCGTGGCGGCGGGGCGACGAGCATTCCTCGGCCTTCCGCCTGGTCGCCGAGCAGCCCGGCGCTAACCGGCTGGCCGCGTTCGATCACCCACACCTGGTAGACGCGACCGGGTGGGGGCGTGGGGAGACGGTCGGCGACGACGAGCAGTCCGCGGGTCGGGCTCCAGTACGCGCGGGCTGCGGTCGCAGCGGCATCCTCGCGACCCGCCAGCGGCAGTTCGCGCATGTCGGCTGCGGTGAGAATCGCCAGCGCCAGGTCGGTCTGGTTCGAGAAACGCAGCAGGCGCTCCCGCAGATTGGTTGCCTCAGCTGTCGCGCGCTGAACGTCCTGCGACAGCGCCTGCCGCTCAGACTCGCTTCGATACAGGCTGAAGGCCAGGCCTATGCTGAGGAGAAGCGCCGCCGCCGTGGCGAGCCACGGCCAGTGGTGCCGGCGGGAATCGGTGCGTGTCGTGTGCTCGCGGGCGTGCTCCTGACGCTCGTTGGCGACCGACGCCAGGACCCGCGCTCTCAGAGAGGCGGGAGGCTGGATGGCCGGGGCGCTCTCTGCGAGGAGTGCCAGCGCCTCGTTGATCTCGCGGAGCGCCTGCGCACACGCGGCGCAGTCGCGCAGGTGCGCGTCCACCTCCGCCTGTTGCTCCGGTCCGAGCTGGCCGAGGGCGAATTCCTCGAGCAGCTCCGCGATGCGATCGTGGCGTTCGCTGCTCATGCGTGGAAACTCCGCCGCAGGGTGGCCAGCGCAGTACGAATGCGGGTCTTGACGGTTCCCAATGGCGCCTGCAGTTTCGCCGCGATTTCGGTCTGGCTCAGTCCGTCGAAATACGCGAGCTCCAGTGCGCGTCGCTGATCGGCGGGCAGTTGCATCACTGCGGCCCGGACCCGCTCGGCCTGCTCGCGCGCGATCAGTTCATCGGCTGGCGCCGCACTCTTCGACACCAGTGCCAGCGGATCGGCCTCGTCCAGCCCTTGTTCCGACGGCTTTCGCGCGCGGACGCGATCCAGCGCGCGTGTCCGCGTGATCACCAGGAGCCACGCCACCACGGCGCCGCGGTCGGGCTGGTATGAGTTCGCCGTCCGCCAGGCCTGAGAAAACACTTCCTGTACGACGTCCTCAGCGTCGGGGCCGTTACCGAGGATCCGGTGCGCCAGCGCGTACACCCGCGCGCCGTGGCGGTCATAGAGCTCCGCAATCGCGTCCCGCTCGCCGCCTGCCACGCGATTGATCAGGCGCACGTCGATTGCAGTCGCTGCGTTCCCCTCGAGCACGTCCGGATGCTCTCACATGTCTTACGAGCGGCGAATACCGGTGGATGGGTGCGCCGGCGGAGGTGGCCGGAGGAAACGGGATCACAAACGGGGGAACGGGGAAACGGTGACGAACGGGGGGACGAGTTGTTCGCGCGTCGTCTATGAGAGGTTGCCGGCTGGCGGCCCGCGGCGCGGGCCGCGACTGGTGGCGCAAAGATATCGGATACAAGCCGTGGGCGAATCGTGTGCACGGTTTGTATCCGATGTCTTTACGCCACCAGGCCGCCGAAGGCGGCCAGCCGGCGACCCCCCGTTCGTCTCCGTTCCCCCGTTTCTCCGTTTGTGATGCCGTTGCCCCCGTGATCCCCGTTACCGCTGATGGTTCCGCGCGTAATCGATCGCGAACTGGCGCAGTGGCGCGCTGGTCTGGCCCAACGCCGTCGCTTCTTTCGTGGCGCGCTCCACATCCCAGTGGTCGACGACCATGCGCTTGATCATCCACATGGTGGCCGCGCGATTTCCACCGGAGCAATGGATGAAGGCGGGCTCGGCGCCTGGTGAGGTGATGGCCGCGATGAACGCGTCGGCGGCCTTCGGATCGGGCGACGCGCCATTGAACGGGACGTGAAAATACTTGAGGCCGGCGGCGCGGGCGAGCGCCTCTTCCTGCTCGACGTTCGCACCCTGCTCGCTCGCTTCGCGCAGGTTGACGATCGAGACGAACCCTTCCTTCTTGATCGCCGGCACCGCCTGTTCCGCGCTGATGGCGCCAGCGCAGGCGACCGTGGTCTCGAGTTTGGCGTAATTACGCACGCCCGGCAGCTCGGGTTTGGTGACCTGTTGAGCGAGTGCAGAAGTCCCCAGCAGAAGAGCGATCAGCAGGACCGTGTATGAATGACGCATCGCTGAGTGTCCTCGAAAACGGTTGCCGCCGGGCCCGGCTGCGCGACGGCCAACCACCGGGCCTGCTGCGCGAGGCCCGGCTCTACCTGTTACCTGTACCTTACCTGTTACCTGTTACCTGTTACCTCCCTGGTCACTGCGCGGCGGCAGCCGGAGCGACCGGTGGTGGCAGGGGTTCGATGCCGGCCGCCGGCGTGACCGACTCTTCGCCGCCCGGCTGCGTGCCGTTGATGAACGCTTCGCTGATCCCCGAGTCCAGCGTGACAAAGACGATGTTGCCCGGGGCCTCGAACTGGGGGGGCATCGACCGGTCGCCGCGCTTGTCGATGTAGAACTTCATGAACTCCGTCCAGATCGGGAGCGCCGCCGTGGCCCCGGTCTCGCCATTGCCTAACGACTTCTTCTCGTCGTAGCCGAGCCACACGCCGACGGTGATATTCGGATCGAAGCCGATGAACCACGCGTCGGTGTATTCGTCCATCGTCCCGGTCTTGCCGGCGAGGGGCCAGTTCAGCGACGCCGCCGCGGCGGCGGTGCCGCGCTGGACGACGCCCCGGAGCAGGTTCGTCATGACGAATGCGGTGTCCGCGCGAACCGCTTCGTGAGGCTCGGGACGATTCTCTTCGAGCAGGTTGCCGTCACGATCGGCAACGCTGAGCACCGAGTAGGGCTGCATCCGCACGCCTTGGTTCGGGAACGCGGAATAGGCGCTGGTCATCTCGACGAGCGTTGACTCCATCGCTCCGAGCGCCAGCGACAGGTACGGCTGGTAGTCGCCCGTCAGCCCGAAGCGCTTCGCGTAGGTCACCACGTTGCGGGGACCAATCTCCGACATGGCTTTGACGGCGGGGATGTTCCGCGATTGTTCGAGGGCGCGGCGCAGCGTCACCGGTCCCTCGAACTTGCGGTCGTAGTTCTGCGGCTGGTAGGCCGGCTGACCGGCACCCGCATCGAACGAGACTGGCTCGTCGATGAAGACCGACACGGGTGTGAATCCGCGATCGATGGCGGTTGTATAGACGATCGGCTTGAACAGCGATCCGACCTGCCGGCGCGCCTGCGTCGCCCGGTTGAACTTGCTGCGCGCGAAGCTGTAGCCGCCGACCATGGCGCGGACCTGACCCGTACGGTTGTCAATCGCCAGCAGCGCGCCTTCCACCTTGGGCGGTTGTTCCAGCTTCAACCCACCGGGACGGCCTCCCTCCACGCTCCCGACCTCGACCTCGATCAGATCGCCGACGGTGAACAGATCGACCGGCGATGTCTTCCTGGTCCAGGCATACGCCGCCTTCGGCAGTTCGAGTTCGTCGGTGCCGATGCGGATGCGCGCGACGGTCGGGTTGACGGCGGTGACGATGGCGGGAACGATGTCACCGGCCAGAATCGGTCGGGTCCATCGATCCGTCATGAACCGATCGACCGCCTGGCCTTCGCTGACGATGTTCCGCGTCGGCTTGCGATAGCCGCCGCGACGCTTGTCCAGCTTGCGCAGACCGCGTTCGACCGCGATGTTTGCGGCCTCCTGCAGATCGGCATCGAGCGTCGTCTGGACGCGGAGGCCCGCCTCATACAGCGCTTTCGCGCCGTACTTCTGCTCCAGCCCCTTGCGGATATCCTCGACGAAGTAGGGCGCCACCGAACGATCGGGGGTCGGCTGTCCCTGCAGGACGAGCGGGCGCGCCTGCGCGTCCTGCGCCTGCGCCGCGGTGAGGTAGTGCTCCTCTTCCATCCGCTGCAATACCTGGTTGCGCCGCGCGAGGCAGCGGGTCGGATCCGCGAACGGACTCAGACGCTCCGGTGACTGGATGATGCCCGCGATGACAGCGGCTTCCTCCAGCGCGAGGTCTTTGGCGGGCTTGTCGAAATAGAGATGCGACGCGGCCTCGACGCCGTAGGCGCCGTGCCCCAGGTAGATCTGATTGGCGTAGAGGGTGAAGATTTCCCGCTTCGTATAGCGCCGCTCGATCTTCAGGGAGACCAGCCACTCTTTGACCTTGCGTTCGAGTCCCTCGAGACCACTGCGGGCATAGACGCCGCCCTGACGCATGTACTGGCGCAGGAACAGGTCGCGGGCGACCTGCTGCGTGATGGTGCTCGCGCCCTTGCGTTCACCGGTCAGCAAGTCAAGGGCGATGGCGCGGGCGGTGTCCTTGATGCTCAGGCCGAAGTGGCGTTCGAAACCGGAATCTTCGGTGGCAATAATCGCCTGGCGCAGCACCGGCGCCATATCGTCATAACCGATGACCACTCGCCGCTCGGTCGCGAAGGCGCCGATCTCGCGTCCGTCACGGGCGAGCAACCTGGTGATGGTGTTCGGCCGGTACTCGTCGAGGGCGCTGATCTCCGGCAGGTCACCCGCATAGGCGAAGAGCACGCCGCTGACCGTACCGACGAGCGCGACGACCAGGAACAGCGCCACCAGGCCCGCCTGCTTGGCCATGCGGAGAACACGCCCGACCCGCGGCTTCGGGACAGGCTGGGCAACCGGCTGGTCTGCCATGTGTTGTCAGTATACGGGGAGCGGGCAGAAGGCTGACCTCACGGCCCCGCTCGCCGTTGCGCAATTTATTGAGGTATTTACAGCGGCGTGAATCTGATCGTGGTTAAGTTTGACTGTCACTCACTCACATTTGATAATAAGGCCAGCCTAAACGCCTGGCCGACCTTCGCGCCTCCGGCGCTCGGCGCGAACGCCGCGTCGCCGCGGCGGTTGCAGTGGCGCGGCAGGTCCGGACGCACGCGAAATGCCCTGACGGTGTTTCGCCAGACAAGGAACGCATAAAGACAATGAGCAAAATCATCGGCATCGACCTGGGTACGACCAACTCCGTGGTGGCAGTCATGGAGGGCGGTGAGCCCGTGGTGATCACCAACCCGGAAGGGAGCCGGCTGACACCGTCGGTCGTCGCCTTCACGAAGACGGGCGAACGGCTCGTGGGCCAGGTCGCCAAGCGACAGGCGGTGACGAATCCCGAGAACACCATCTTTTCGATCAAGCGGTTCATGGGACGCCGGTTCACGGAAGTGAACGAAGAGATGAAGATGGTGCCGTATCAGGTCATCTCGGCGTCCAACGGCGACGTCCGGGTCAAGGCGCTGGATAAGGAATACGCGCCGCCGGAGATTTCCGCGATGATCCTGCAAAAGCTCAAGCAGGCCGCGGAGGAGTACCTCGGCCAGACCGTGACCAAGGCCGTCATCACGGTCCCCGCCTATTTCAACGACGCGCAGCGCCAGGCGACGAAGGAATCCGGCAAGATCGCCGGCCTCGAGGTCATGCGCATCGTCAACGAGCCGACCGCGGCCGCGCTGGCCTACGGGTTGGACAAGAAGAAGGACGAGACGATCGCCGTCTACGACTTCGGTGGTGGCACCTTCGACATTTCAATTCTCGAAGTCGGGGAGGGCGTGGTCGAGGTCAAGGCGACCAACGGCGATACGCACCTCGGCGGCGACAACCTCGATCAGCGGATCATCGACTGGATCATCGCCGAGTTCAGGAAGAGTGACGGCATCGATCTCAGCAAGGATCGGATGGCGCTGCAGCGGCTGAAGGAGGCGGCGGAGAAGGCCAAGATGGAACTCTCCACGGTGATGGAGACCGACATCAACCTGCCGTTCATCACCGCGGACGCGAGCGGCCCGAAACACCTGCAGATGCGTCTGTCGCGCTCGAAGTTCGAACAGCTCGTCGACGATCTGCTCCAGAAGACCGTCGGCCCGACCAAACAGGCGCTCAGCGACGCCGGCGTCGACCCGAGCAAGATCGACGAGGTGGTGCTCGTCGGCGGGTCGACACGCATCCCAAGGTGCAGCAGATCGTCAAGGAGCTGTTCGGCAAGGACCCGCACAAGGGTGTGAACCCTGACGAAGTCGTGGCGATTGGCGCCGCGATCCAGGCGGGCGTGCTGGCGGGCGAGGTCAAGGACCTGCTCCTGCTCGACGTCACGCCGCTCTCGCTCGGCATCGAGACGCTGGGTGGCGTCATGACCACGCTGATTCCACGGAACACCACCATCCCGACCCGCAAGAGCGAGACGTTCTCGACGGCCGCGGACAGCCAGACCAGCGTCGAAGTGCACGTGCTGCAGGGCGAGCGTCCGCTGGCGCGGGACAACCGCACGCTCGGCCGGTTCCAGCTGGTCGGCATCCCGCCCGCTCCGCGCGGCGTGCCGCAGATCGAGGTCACGTTCGACATCGACGCGAACGGGATGGTGAACGTCTCGGCGAAGGATCTCGGTACCGGCAAGGAACAGAAGATCACCATCACCGCGTCGAGCGGCCTCAGCAAGGACGAGGTCGAGCGGATGATGAAAGACGCCGAGTCGCACGCCGAAGACGACAAGAAGCGGAAAGAGGAAATCGAGACGCGCAACCGCGCCGATCAGGCGGTCTACGGCGCCGAGAAGACGCTGGCCGACATGGGCGACAAACTGCCGGCGAGCGACAAGGCTGCCGTGGAGTCAGCCATTGAAGCGCTCAAGAGCGCGATCAACGCGAACGACGCCGCCGCGATGACGAAGGCGATGGACCAGCTCACCCAGGCCCAGCACAAGATGGCGGAGGCGCTGTACAAGCAGTCGGGGAGCGCGCCGGGTTCAGCAGGTGCCGAAGGGGCCGGGGGGGCCGAGGGTTCTGGTGCTCAGGGTTCGGCGGGTTCGACCGGTTCAGCGGGTTCATCGGGCGGAACCGGGGACGTCATCGACGCGGAAGTGGTCGACGAGAAATAAGGCTCACGATTCGTGACTCTCGATTCGTGATTCGTGATTGAAGGTGGACGGACATCATGAATCGAAATCACGAATCACCAATCACGAATCACGAATCGACATGGATTTGTACGTCGTCCTCGGCCTTCAGCAGGGAGCGTCGGACCGCGACATCAAGCGCGCGTATCGACGTCTGGCGCGGCGGTTTCACCCGGACATCAATCCGGGCGACCACACGGCCGAAGCTCGCTTCCGCCAGATTCTGGAGGCATACGAGACGCTGGTCGACCCGTCGCGGCGGTCGCGCTACGACTCGGGTGACCACGCCGAACCCGACCGGCGAAGGACGAGCGAGTTCCAGGGCTTCGATTTCTCCGCCCGGGGCGCTGACTATTCGGCGACGTTCGGCGATCTCGTCGCCGAAGTCCTGTCGGAACGCGGCGCGCGGCCGGCCGAACCGCAGCGCGGCGCAGACCTGCACCAGGAGCATACACCTGTCGTTTGCCGACGCGTTCGGCGGCGTCGAGCGCCCCATCACGGTGGCGCGGCGCGAGAGCTGCCGATCGTGCGGCGGCTCCGGCTTGACGCGAGTGCAACCGGGCGCGTGCCCGGTCTGTCAGGGCGCCGGCGGATTGCGGAGTGTCCGCGGGCACATGGTCTTTTCGCGCAGCTGTACGTCGTGCGGCGGCACCGGCCAGCAGCGGCCGCGCGCGTGTGACGCGTGTGCCGGAAGCGGGCAGGAGTCGCGGACGGAAATGGTCGCCGTACGGATCCCGGCCGGCATTGCCGACGGCGATCGCGTGCGCGTGTCGGGCAAGGGCAATGCGGGCCGCGGCGGGGGACCAGCGGGCGATCTCTATATCACGGTCCGCGTCGCGCCCGACCCGGTGTTTCGCCGCGATGGCGACGACCTGCATGTGGTCGTCCCGATCGCGGTGCACGAGGCGGCGCTCGGTGCCCGCGTCGACCTCGACACGCCGGACGGGCCGGCGCGCCTGCGCGTGCCACCAGGCACCCAGTCGGGCCAGCGGTTCCGGTTGCGCGAGCGCGGCGCTCATTCGACCCGGGGCGGGACCCGCGGTGATCTGGTCGTGGAAGTCCGCCTGATGCTGCCGCGGATTCTCGACGAGCGTTCGAAGGAACTGCTGCGCGAGTTCGGGCGGATCAATGGCGAGAACGTGAGGGAGTAGGACGTGGCGAAGCGTGCCGAACGCGGCAAGGCCTACTACATGATCAGCGCCGTGTCGCAGAAGTACAACATCCATCCGCAGACGCTGCGGTTGTACGAGCGCGAAGGGCTGCTGAAGCCGTCGCGCACCGAAGGCAACACCCGCCTGTACTCCGAAGACGATCTCGAGCAGCTCGAGACGATCCTCGCGTTGACCCGCGACCTCGGCGTCAATCTCGCCGGCGTCGAGATCATCCTCAACATGCGTCGCAAGATCGAACAGATGCAGGGCGAGGTCAATCTGTTCATGGAGTACGTCAAGCGCGAGCTCGCGCGCGGCATCGACGACTGGGAGGCAAGACTGTCGACCGCCCTGGTCAAGTCGTCTCCGACCGATCTCGTGAAGCACACCGCGTTGCCGCGGACCGGTGCCGCAGAGAGTGACAAGTCAAAAGTTCAAACCGGCAAAGGCTAGTTCCGCCGCATGCAGACTTCTGTTCAACTTTCAAGTTTGAAGTTTCGGGAGCCGGCAGTAGACTGCCGACGTGGCCTGCGAGATCTGCGATGACACTGGCTGGAAGTCGACCACTGTCGAGGGCATCGCGCGAGTCACCCGCTGCGACTGCTGGCATCAGAAGTCGTTCGAAGTCCTGCTGAAGAACGCGCGCGTGCCGCGCGCCTACACGCACTGCGAACTCTCCAATTTCGAGACGCACACCGACAGCCAGCGGCTGGCGGCGCGGAAGGCGTCACGCTTCGTCGACGACTTTCCCATCGTCGATAAGGGATTGCTCCTGTACGGCGATGCCGGTGTCGGCAAGACGCATCTGGCGATCGCGCTGATGAAAGAGGTGGTCCGGCGGAAAGGCGCGCGCGCCGTGTTCTTCGAGACACGCGAGCTCCTCAAGATCGTGCGCGACACCTACAACAGTGCCGTCGATGCGACCGAACTGGAAGTGCTGGCGCCCGTGCTCGACGCCGAACTGCTCGTCCTCGACGATCTCGGCGCGGAGAAGAAGTCCGAGTGGGTGGAAGAATTGCTCGGCATGATCGTCAACACCCGATACAGCCAGAAGCGGCTGACCGTGATTACCACCAACCTGTCCGACTCGGAGAACACCGAACCTGGATCATTCGCGTTCCACCTCGGCTTGCGCACCCGCTCGCGCCTGCTGGAGATGTGCGATTGGGTTCGGATGGAAGGCGTGGACTCGCGTGAAGTCGGACCGCATCCCACCGCCGACGACATCGCGCGGTGGCAGAAGCATTCGCCGGCATCGCCGCGCAACCGCGGCCGTGACCTTCCGTCCAAGAGCTCGGGTCAGGCGCGGGCGCAACTGAAGAAGCGGGAGCCCAAAGAGCTCAAGTGGGCCGGGGGCAAAGCGGGTAACTGAGTAGCCCGTGGACCGTCGGCATTTGGGCGTCTGGCGTCTGGCGTTTAGCATGGGCTGAGCACTGATGCCACTCGGCCTGTACATCCACATCCCGTTCTGCGCCGCGATCTGCAACTACTGCAACTTCAACCGGGGTCTCTTTGATGCGGACCTCAAGGTGCAGTACGTTGACGCGCTGCTCGAGGAGATCCGCACCGCAGCCGAGCCGGGCACCTCTGTTGACACCATTTTCTTTGGCGGTGGCACGCCGTCGCTGCTCGAACCGGCCGAGATCGCCAGTCTCATCGCCGCTTGCCACGGATCGTTTACGGTGGCCGCAGATGTTGAAGTCACCATGGAGGCGAATCCGGAAACGGTCACGCCGGAGCGCCTGGAACTTTTTCGCGGCGCTGGGGTCAATCGACTGAGTTATGGCGTTCAGTCGTTCCGCGACCAGGAACTGCAGCGTCTGAGCCGGCTCCATTCGGCGTCACGCGCGCAGGACGCCCTGGCGATGGCGCGCGACGCGGGCTTCGACAACGTGTCACTCGACCTGATGATGTGGCTGCCGCAGCAGACCGTGGCCCAGTGGCTGGAGTCGGTGAACACGTTGATTGGGTTACGCCCGGATCACGCATCGCTGTACTTGCTCGAGTTGTATCCGAATGCGCCGCTCCGTGACGAAATGGCGCGTGCCCGCTGGTCACTGGCCCCTGACGATGACGCGGCGGATATGTATTTGCGGGCAATGGAGCGACTCGACGACGCCGGATATACGCAATACGAAATTTCGAACGTGTCACTCCCCGGCAGGGAATCGCGGCACAACCTGAAATACTGGGAGGACGGCGAGTGGCGTGGATTCGGCTGCGGCGCGCATTCGACGCGCGCTGGCGTCCGGTGGAAGAACCTTTCGTCCACGACGGAGTACATTAGCGCGGTCAATGGCAATCGACAGCTCGTCGTTGACCGTCGCGAGCTCACCGACCAGGAACGGCTGGAAGAGGCGCTGTTTACCGGGCTGCGGCTGGCGCGCGGCCTCGATCTGGACGCCATTCGGGCCCGGTACGGCGTGGACGTGTGGCAGCGCTACGGTCGGGAGTTGCAGCCGTTCCTTGACGAGGGACTGCTGATTTATGATCGCCGTCTTCGATTGACGCGGGCGGGTATGCTTCTTGCCCACGAAATCATGACAGTTTTCATCGGCGTGGACGTACGTTAGATTACCCGCCTTTCCGCGGAGGAGGCTTTTCGATGCGACGACTGTCCGGAGTACTTCTCGCTGGCGCTATTTTGTTGCTGCCGGCTTTTTCGCACAGTGCATTTGCCCAGCAGGCGCAGCAGGCTGCGCCGCCGAAGACGACGTACACCGGCCAGGTCGTGCTTGCGGCCTACGTAGTCAATCCCGATAAGACGGCTGACTACGAAAAGGTCATGGCGCAGCTGAAGGATGCGTTGTCCAAATCACCCCGGCCCGAGGCCAAACAGCAGCTGGCTGGGTGGAAGGTCATGAAGAACTCGACGCCGCAGCCTGACGGCGGCGTCGTCTACGTGCACGTCATTTCGCCGGTTGTCCCGGACGCTGACTACTCGATCACCAATCTGGTGTACGAGGTCGTCACCGACCCGATGGCGCGCATGGAGTTCTACAACCTGTATCGCGGCGCGCTCAAGCAGGCGCTCTTCGTGATTCAGGGTCCGCTCAGCTCCGATTTCTCGAAGTAGAGGTCGTTGGTGGGAGGCCGCGGGACGCGCTCGCCGGAGAGCGTCCCTGCGCCGGCCTGCCGGTGATGGCGTCGCCGACGAGCTCGTCGTCTCTGCCTTCGTGCAGGTGAGATCCGCCTTGCGATAAGCCCGGTAAGATGGGAGCCACGGGTCCTCGATCCCCGTGGCTCTTTTTTTTGTGTGGAGATCTTCGTGACGCGAAGCTGTGTATTCGCGCTCCTGTTGATCGCCGGGCCGGCCGCAGGACAGACACCCGCGGCTCCGCCAGCGGCGACAACACGGACGTTCACCGCCCCGACCGGTCTGCTGTTCAACACCGTGCGACCCGAGCGCGTCGCCGACTTCGAACGCGTTATCGGGTACCTGCAGACGGCCCTCGAGAAAAGCGGGGATTCGAAAGACCGCGCGCAGGCTCAGGGCTGGCGGATCTTCAAGGCGGCCGAGCCGGGTCCGGGAAACACCGTCCTGTACGTGTTCGTGCTCGACCCGACGGTGCCCGGGGCGGATTATGGGCTCGGACGGATTCTCGCCGAGGCCTACGAGCCGGCGCAGCTGCAGGAGATCTGGCGGCTGTATACCGGCGCCGTGACCAGCGGCGGAACGCTGCTCAACCTGACTCCGGTGAAACCCGGCGCCGCAACGCCCACACCGGCAACACCGCCCTCAAACACGGCGCCTGATCGGCCGCTGCCCCCGGACGCGGATCCGAATCGGCCCTAGCCGGTGGCCGGTAGCTCGTCGCCCGAGGGTGGGTAGTCGGTAGATGGAAGTTGGGAGCGGTGGCGCTTAGCGATCAGTCAAGGGCTACAGGCACTGGCCGACAGCTACTGGCTACCAGCTACCGGCTACCAGCTAAAACTTCAGATTCGCTCCGACATAAAACCGGTGCACCACGTCGTAGAGCGGCGACCCTTTGAGCGTGAACACACGGTAGTCCACGCGGGCGCGTAGTGGACCAATCAGCGAGATCTTCACGCCGCCACCGGTGTTGACGCCGAAGTTCGTCTCCGATCGATCCTCGAGCGTCTCGCGATACCCGCCGCCGCCAATCGTGAAATACGGCTGGAAGCCCGCGATCGCGACCGGTGTCTGTAGCAGGACGTTGCCCATCCCGGTGCGGAGGCGTGGAGCACGGTCGGCGGCGTCTTCCGAAGTGTTCGAGTATTCAAACTCGAACGCGACGATGAGGAGTCCGAAGCCGACGGCGAAGCCTCTGGCCTGTCGCGTGGACGGGGAAGTCGTGCCGCCGATGAAGATCGTCGCATCGGCGAAGGCGGGAGAGGCAATGATGGTCAGCAGCGTGGCGAGCGCCACGACGCGGGTGAGTCGCATACCGAATGATACGATGCGCCATCGGCCATGGACGTTCGACTTTCCGACGACCAGCAGCTGCTCCGCTCGAGCGTTCGCGAATTTGCCGAGCGGGAACTGCGGCCGCATGTCATGGAGTGGGACGAAGCGCAGCAGTTTCCGCGCGCGCTGCTCTCGAAGTGCGCCGAGCTCGGGCTGATGGGCATTCAATTCCCTGAGCAGTACGGCGGCGCGGCGATGTCTTCCGTCGACTACTGCATCTGCATCGAAGAACTGGCGCGCGTCGATCCGTCCGTCTGCCTGTCGATCGCCGCGCACAACGGCCTCGGTGCATCTCACATCGCCATGTTCGGGACTGAGGACCAGAAGCAGCAGTACCTCGTGCCGCTCGCGACCGGACAGCGGCTGGCGGCATGGGGCCTGACGGAGGCCTCCGCCGGAAGTGACGCCGCGTCGATGAGGACGACGGCCGTCCGCGAGGGTGGCGACTGGGTCATCAACGGAACCAAGCAGTTCATCACCCACGGCGGAACCGGAGATCTCATCGTCGTCATGGTGGTGACCAACAGGAGCAAGGGCAGCCGCGGCATCTCCGCCTTCATCGTCGAACGTGGTACGCCTGGATTTCGTGCCGGTAAGAAGGAGAGCAAGCTCGGGATGCGGGCGAGCGAGACCAGCGAAGTGATCTTCGAGAACTGTCGCGTGCCGGCGGCGCAACTCCTCGGTGTCGAGGGACAGGGATTCGTCAACGCCTTGCAGGTGCTCGATGCGGGTCGCATTGGAATCGCAGCGCTCTCGGTGGGACTCGCGCAGGGCGCATACGAAGCTGCCCGCGCGTATGCCTTTCAGCGAAAGCAGTTCGGACAGCCGATCGGCACATTCCAGAGTATCCGCGCCAAGCTGGTGGACAACGCCACGCGCATCGAGGCGGCGCGCCTGTTGACGTACCGGGCCGCCGCGATGAAGGACGAAGGGCGGCGCACGACACTCGAAGCGGCGACGGCCAAGCTGTACTCGAGCGAGATCGCGGTGCGGGCAGCGGAGGACGGCGTCCAGATCCACGGCGGCTACGGCTTCGTGAAGGATTACCCGGCTGAGAAGTACTTCCGCGACGTCAAGCTGACGACGATCGGTGAGGGCACCAGCGAAATCCAGCGGCTCGTCATCGCGCGCCACCTGATGACGGAATGATCAAATGCAAAATGCAAATTGCAAAATGCCCAGTCACAGCGCAGGTGTTCGACGCCGCGAAGCCTGAGAGTCGTTGAGATTTGGCCGTGAGCATTTCGCGTTCAGCATCGAGTGCATGACCTCCGACGCCAATTCGGGTCTGGCAGAGCGCGTGGTGGCCGGCGACAGTCGTGCGGTCGCGCGGGCGATGTCGCTGGTCGAGAACGAGACGCGTGCGGGGGCCGGACTGATCGCGCAACTCTACCCGCGGACCGGCCATGCGTATCTGGTGGGCGTGACCGGCGCCCCCGGTGCCGGCAAGAGTACCCTTGTCGATCGACTGACGACTGAAATCCGCTCCGCCGGTCAGACCGTCGGCATCGTTGCTGTCGATCCGACAAGTCCGTTCACGGGTGGAGCGATCCTCGGTGATCGCGTCCGCATGGGCGCGCATGCGCGGGACGCCGGCGTGTTCATCCGCAGCATGGCCACCCGCGGCCATCTCGGCGGCCTGGCGCGGGCGACGAGTGATGTCGCGCTGATCCTCGACGCTTCGGGCAAGGACATCGTCATCGTGGAGACAGTCGGTGTCGGCCAGGATGAGATCGACATCGTCCGCACCGCCGACATCTCGATTGTGATGCTGGTGCCGGGGACGGGCGACGATGTGCAGGCGATCAAGGCGGGAATCATGGAGATTGCGGACATCTACGTGGTGAACAAGGCCGATCGGGAGGGCGCCGAACGGATGGTCCACTCCATTGCGGCCAACCTGTCACTGCAGGCATTCGCCGCCGACCAGTGGCGCCCGCCGATCGTGAAGACCGAAGCGACCACTGGCGTCGGAGTGCGTGAACTGTGGGCCGAAGTCGCCCGCTTCCGCGCGCACTCGAAAGATCGGCAGAGAGCACGTCACCGTGCACGGCAGGAGGACCGGCTTCGCGATCTGCTGTCGCACGGGTTCATGATCCGTCTCGAGCGCGCCCTGCCAGCGGGCGAATTTGAACGGATCGTTGGCGAAATCACCGCACGCCGCATCGATCCGTACACGGCGGCCACCGAACTCCTGAACCGAACCTTCGGCACCCCCGGCACCCCCGGCAGGCCGCCCGGCACCCCCGGCACCCCGGCACCCCCGGCACCCCCTGAACCTCCTCCCATGCGTGTCTTCCTCGATCACATCGGTATCGCCGTCCAGGACATCGACCAGGCACTGGCGTTCTACCGGGATGCGCTCGGCCTGCATGTCGAAGTACCGGAGGAGGTGCGGGCGCAGCACGTGCGCGCGCACTTCATTCCGACGGGCAACTCCGCGCTGGAACTGCTCGAGGCGACCGATCCCGAGTCGCCAGTGGCGCGATTCGTCGCGAAGCGCGGCCCTGGCATCCATCATGTGACGCTGCGCGTGGAGGACCTCGAGTCGGCGCTGGCGCACCTCAAGATGCGTGGCGTACGACTCGTCGACGAGGCGCCGCGACCCGGCGCCGAGGGTGCACTGGTCGCCTTCATTCATCCGGCCGCGGCTCACGGTGTGCTGGTTGAACTGAAGCAACCCGCGAGGACGGGGCCAACGTTGCGCGTGACGACGATTCCGTTCGGCGACATGCAGCTGACAACACTGCACGACGGTCCATTCAAGCTCGATGGCGGGGCGATGTTCGGCGTCGTGCCGAAGGCGTTGTGGGAACGCAAGGTGTCGACGGACGATCGCAACCGGATCCAGATGGCGATGCGGCCGCTGCTGGTCGAAGCTGACTGGGGCCGGATGATCGTCGACTGCGGCGCCGGCGACAAGATGGACGCGAAGAGCCGCGACATCTACGGGACCGACCCCGACCATGGATTGGAGGAGGCGCTGGCCATTGCCGGCCACTCGACCGAGTCGATCGATTTCGCGCTGGCTACGCACCTGCACTTCGATCATTTCGGTGCTGCCACCACCCGCCGGGGCGCCACACTGGCGCCTCGGTTTGCCAGGGCCCGCTACATCATCCGCGCCGCGGAATGGGAAGACGCGACGCATCCCAACGAGCGGAACCGGGCCAGTTATCTGCAGGACGATTTCGCTCCGTTGCGACCGGCGGGTGTCGTCGATTTCTTCGACGGGGACGCTACGATCAAGCCTGGTGTCCGCGTGGAGCGGAGCGGGGGGCACACGCCGCAGCATCAAGTCGTGTATGTCGAGTCCGGCGGGCTGACGGCCGTCTTCCCGTCGGACATCATCCCGACGTCGGCACACCTGCAGGATCCATGGGTGACCGGCTACGACCTCTTCCCGCTCGATTCGCTGGCGTTCAAGAAACGCCTGATCCGCGAAGCCATCGACTGCGAGTACCTGATCTTCTTCGAGCACGACCCGCACATCGCCGCCGGTTACATCCGGGAGCGGGAGGGGAAACGGTTTGTCGAGGCGGTGCTGTAATTCCGGCGGACACGTCCGCTGCAGCACGGCCTCGCCAAAAACTCCCTTTTCAGCCTGCTAGAATTTCAGTTCCGGCGACGCATCCGCCAACACGTCAGGAAACGAAGCGAATAGATGGAACACGTGCAGATTGGAATCATTGGCGGCAGCGGCCTGTATGACATGGCTGAAGTGACCGACCGGTCGCAAGTCACACTGCAGACGCCATTCGGTGATCCGTCGGGGCCGTACGTCGTCGGCACACTGCGCGGCAAGCGGGTCGTCTTCCTGGCGCGGCATGGCGCCGGACACCGGCTGTCGCCGTCGGAGTTGAATTTCCGCGCCAACATCTTCGGGATGAAGATGCTCGGCGTCGAATACATTCTGTCGGCAAGCGCGGTCGGCAGCCTCAAGGAGGACATCAAGCCGCTGGACATCGTCATCCCTGACCAGTTCATCGATCGCACGCGGGGACGCATCAGCACGTTTTTCGGCAATGGCCTCGTCGCCCACGTTGCGTTCGCGCACCCGTTCTGCAAGACGCTCAGCGGAGTCGCCCATGACAGCGGTCTGGCGGCCGGCGCGACCATGCACAAGGGTGGAACCTACGTCTGCATGGAAGGGCCTCAGTTCTCGACACTGGCGGAATCCAACCTGTATCGGTCGTGGGGCGCCTCCATCATCGGCATGACGAACCTGCAGGAAGCCAAGCTCGCCCGCGAAGCGGAGATCTGTTACACGACCATCGCGTTGGTCACGGACTATGACTGCTGGCACCCGGATCACGACTCCGTGACCGTGGACCTGATCATCGCGAACCTGACGCAGAACGCGAAGACCGCACAGCAGATCATCGCCGGGGCCGTCGACCAACTGCCGTACGAGCGGACCTGTGAGTGCGCATCGGCACTGAAATTTGCGCTCATCACCCGGCCCGACGCCGTGCCGGCGAACACGCGGAAAGACCTGGCCCCGCTGGTCGCCAAATACCTGGCGTGAGCCACGTCCCAACTTCTAATTTCGAAGTCCAGAGCCCAAAGTCCAAAATATGCCTGAATCGAAAAAGTACGACGTGACCGCCATCGGCAATGCCATCGTGGATGTGCTGGCGCAGGCGGACGATGCGCTGCTGGCCGCGCACAATCTGCCGAAGGGCGCGATGAATCTGATCGACGCCGATGCCGCCGAACGGCTCTACGCCATCATGGGGGCCGGCATCGAATCGTCCGGTGGTTCGGCCGGGAACACGATCGCGGGAATCGCCGCGCTGGGGGGACGCTGCGCCTACATCGGCAAGGTCGCTGACGACCAGCTCGGCCAGGTGTTCATGCACGACATCCGCGCCTCCGGCGTCGCCTATGACACCACTCCGCTGTCGGGTGGGCTGCCCACTGCGCGGAGCCTGATCTTCGTCACTCCCGATGCGCAGCGAACGATGCAGACGTTCCTGGGCGCGTGTACCCAGCTCGGCCCTGCTGACGTCAACATGGATTTCATCACCTCGTCGAAGGTGGTATACCTCGAAGGGTATCTGTGGGATCTGCCGGCGGCGAAGGCGGCAATGCGCGATGCGGCCCTGAAAGCACAGCAATCGGGTGTGAAGGTGTCACTGACGCTGTCGGATGCGTTCTGCGTGGCGCGCTTCCGTGACGAGTTCCTGGAACTGGCCGAAAAGTATGTCGACATCCTGTTCGCCAACGAAAGCGAGATCCTGGCGCTGTACCAGGTGTCGAACTTCGACGATGCGCTGCAGCAGGTCAGGAAGCATTGCGAGATCGCGGCGCTGACGCGGAGCGAAAAGGGATCGGTGGTCGTGAATGGTGATGAACTCCACGTCGTCGATGCCGTGCAGGGCGTGACCGTGGTCGACACCACCGGAGCCGGCGACGCGTATGCGGCCGGGTTCCTCTATGGGTATACGCAGGGTTACGACCTGGCGGCCAGTGGCCGGTTGGGTGGAGCGATGGCCGCGCACGTCATCAGCCACTACGGTGGACGGCCGCAGGGCGATATGAAGGCCCTCGCGGCAAAGGTTCTGTGATGCGATCGCGCCTTCTGCCTGTAGCCCTCTTCGTCCTGTCTGCGACAACTGTCCTCGTCGCGGGACAGGCACCGCAGTTGCCCGCCACGCCGATACAGGTGGATCGCCTCACCGCCCACATCAAGGAAGTATCGTCGGATGCGTATGAGGGTCGGGGCCCGGGGACGCGTGCCGAGCAGAAGGTGGTCGATTACCTGTCCAGGCAGCTGGCGGCGGCCGGTGTGCAGCCAGGCGGCGATTCAGACGGACGCGGCGGCCATAAGTGGACGCAGGCCGTGACGCTGGTGAAATCGGAAGCGAGCGGGCCGATCACCGCGTCCATCGCGGTCGCGGGTGGCAGCATCCCGTTGAAGCAGGGCGACCACATCGCGATCCGCGCGACGCAGTTGCCGACGGCTCGCGTGAGCCTCAAGAACGCGCCGCTCGTATTCCTCGGCTACGGCGTGAACGCGCCAGAGCGCCGATGGGACGACTTCAAGGGGCTCGACGTTCGCGGCAAGATCCTGGTGGTCCTGATCAACGATCCGGATTTCGAAGCCGATCTCGGACGGCGGTTCGACGGCAAGGCGATGACCTACTACGGCCGCTGGACGTACAAGTTCGAGGAGGCGGCGCGTCACGGCGCCGCCGGCGTCCTGATCGTGCATGAGACCGCTCCGGCGTCGTACGGCTGGGCGACGGTGAAGAATTCCAATACCGAAGCGGTCATGGACGTTGTCCGCGATCGGCCGGCCGACGTGCACCCGTCACTCGAGGCGTGGATCCAGCGTGACGTTGCCGTGGACCTGTTCAAGCGCGCGGGTTTGAATTTTGACGCCGAAAAGAGGAAGGCGCAGTCACAAGCGTTTACACCGGTGCCTCTCGGCAATGCGACGCTGAGCGTGGACTACGCGGTCAGGCAGACCAAGCTGACTTCGAGCAACGTTGTCGGCATGTTGAAGGGGAGCGCGCATCCTGACGAGACCGTGATCTATTCAGCGCACTGGGATCACCTTGGTATCGGCGAGCCCGACAAGAAGGGCGACCGCATCTACAACGGCGCCCGCGACAACGGCACCGGCATCGCGTCGGTGCTCGAACTGGCACGCGTGTTCGCGCGTGCGCCACGTACCGACCGGACCGTGGTCTTCATGCTCGTCACAGCGGAGGAGCAGGGCCTGCTCGGGTCCGAGTACTACGCGAGGCACCCGCTGTTTCCCCTCGAGACCACCGTCGGTGTGTTCAACATCGACATGCTCGGCGTCAATGGACCGGCGCGCGACATCGGCGTGGAGGGCAACGGGAAAGTGTCGATGCAGGACGATCTCGCCGCCGCCGCGCAGAAAGCAGGGCCGCCGCTTCTCGCCCGACCCGCGTCCGGAAGCCGGCCACTTCTATCGTTCGGATCACTTTCCGTTTGCCAAGGTCGGCGTGCCGTCGATCTCGCTGAAGTCCGGCGAGGATCTCTACACTGGCGGAACCGCGGCCGGCAGCAAGGCCGAAGAAGAGTTCACCGATCAGAAGTACCACCAGCCTGGCGACGAATGGTCCTCGAATTGGGATCTCCGCGGCGTCGCCATCGACATCGGCTTGTTCTACGACCTCGGCCGTGACCTGGCCAACTCCCGCCGCTGGCCCGACTGGAAGGCCGATTCCGAATTCAAGACGACGCGCGACAAGACGAAGTCCGCGAGAAAGCCGTAGGGCGGGCATTCGGCAGTAGGGCGTAGGCGGGCCTTCAGGCCCGCCACGTGCGGCGAGGCTGAAGCTTTGCGCTACCGGTCGAACTTACCGGTCGAACGATTCGCGGCGGCTGGACTCCGTCAGCCTGATCACAAACCGAATCGGATCATCTGCGAACATCTGCTGCATCTCCGCGAGGCTGCGCGCCCCGCCATAGCTGATGGCCGACACGAGGTGCTTCAGCATGTCGCGGAGCACCGGACGGACCGACCCGCGAGCGGGCACGCTGATCTCCATGCCCTCCGCGCCGAGCGCCTCGACGTCGGCCGATTCGGCATCTTCGACGTCGAGTCGATCGACGATCGCCTGCAGTGACGCCATCCCTCTGAACACCTTGAAGGGCACCTTGACGGTCTTGTGCGATTCGGCGACCACCACCGGTTTCTGCACCGTCTCGCCTGGCGTTTCCGATGTGCCGGCCAGGGCGCTTCCGAGCATGACGGTGTCGCCGCCGAAGAGGAGCGCCTGGGCAATCGCTCCGTCGCGCTTGATGCCGCCGTCGGCGATGAGGGGAACGCGGCCGCCCGTTGCCGCGCGGCATTCCACCAGCGCCTGCACTTGCGGCACGCCGAAGTTCGTGTTCAGCCGCGTGGTGCAGCCGCCACCGGGGCCGATCCCTACCTTGATGCCGTTGACACCGCGTTCCAGCAGAAAGCGGGTGCCGTCGGCAGTCGCGACATTGCCCGCGATCAGCTCGGTGTCGCCGAACTGTTTCCTGAATGTGTCGATCGCCCTTCCCATGACCACCGAATGCCCGTGCGCGATGTCGATCACGATCACGTCGGCGCCGGCGCGCAGCAGTTCTGACGCGCGCTCCAGATAATCCCCCTTGGCGCCGATCGCGGCGCCGACGCGCAGCCGCCCGTGATCGTCGCGTGTCGCGAATGGCAACTGTCGCTGCTTCAGCAGGTCCTTGGCGGTGATGAGGCCGGCCAGGCGCCCGCGGTTGTCGAGCAGCGGCAGCTTCTTGATCTTGTGCGTGCGCATCACGGTTTCGGCGGCAGACAGATCGACCGGGCCGTCGCTGACGACGAGCCGGTCGCGTGGCGTCATCCGTTCTGCAACGGTCGTCGGGCCGTGCGGATCGACGAACCTCAGGTCTCGTGCAGTCAGCAGTCCCAGCACTGTTGCATCGCCATCGATGACCACCAGCGTACCGATGCCGGTGCGGCGCATCGTCTCTGCCGCATTCCGAAGCGTTGCGCCCGGCCCGATCGTGTAAGGATTGACGATGACGCCGTGCTGGCGTCGCTTCACTTTCTCGACTTCGCGGACCTGAGGCTCGATGTCACCGGAACGAAAGCCGCGGTCGATGATGCCGATGCCGCCTTCTTCGGCAATCGCGATCGCCATTTCGGCGCGGGTGACGGTGTCCATATTGGCGGACACCAGCGGTCGCTTCAGCGTGAGACGCTGCGAGAGCCGCGACGACAGATCGATTGCGGCCGGATCGCGTCGTTCCAGCACGCTGTAGCGCGGTGAGAACAGAAAGTCGTCGAACGTGCAGCCGCGCACCAGGTCAAAGAGGTCGGTCATTGGCAATCGTGAATCGTGAATCGTGAATCGTAAATCGTGATTGTGAATCGTCCGTGGCGTGCATGCGAAAGAGACTCGCATCAACGACTCAGGCCTAACGCCGGCGTAGGGTGAGGACCAGCCCGACCGCGATGGGGACACCTGGAGCGCGGAGGCGGTTCAGCAGGAGCATGAACCGCGGCCGCCGCCTCGCCGCACACACACTCCACCAGCGGAAAGAGGGTGGAAGGGCGATGGGGCGAGCGCGTGGATCGCTGACATTATTGCCACACTCTCTGCCGAGCCGGCCCGTCTGCACAGCCCGCCGAACGCGACGACGACGTGGCCCAGTGCTGTCGGGGCGCGGTAGCAAACACGGGTTGGGTATCGATCACCGTAAGCCGTCTTCTATGATGAAAAGGAAGATGTCCGGGAAACGCCCGTGGTAATACAGCATGATGTTGGAGATGCTCGTGAGCGCGGCCCCGGTCATTGAGAGCGCCGCCGCAGAGGGCGCCGATTCGTCCCGGCATCACGCGAGCCATTCGTGACGCGTGTGGGGCACCGCCATCGTTGCCGCAGTCTAACAGGAACAGGAACACTACTTGCACCACGCAGCGTCCATTTGGTTTGCCGGTGGCCGTCGCACCCTAGAGGAGTCGCAGCCGGATGCGCGCTGCCCTTCGCCTGCATCAGCCGCTGGGCAATTGGATCGTGCCGGGAGGTCGTCGTGAAATTCGCGTGCATGCTGTTCGCCGCCCTCCTGGTTGCCGCCGACGCGCGTGGACAGGCACTGCTTCACGACGCGCCCGACCCCTCCGGCCCCTCACCATCGGTGGTGAACGCCCCACCATCCACCGGCGCTCAGACAGTCTTTCGCAGCGGCGTTGACCTGGTCGCGCTCAACGTGGTCGTAACGGATGGCGCGACGAAATTCGTGACCGGCCTCGACCCGAAGGATTTTGCGGTGTACGAGGATGGCGTGCAGCAGGACGTCACCTTCTTTGCTGCCTCCGCCATCCCGCTCGACCTCGCGATTCTCCTCGACACCTCGGCGAGCATGAGCGACAAGATGGACGAGGTGCAGCAGGCTGCCACTGGTTTCGCCTCCACGCTTCGCGACGGCGACCGCGCCATGGTGGTCGACATCAAGGACGCGACCCGCATCCTGCAGCCGTTGACCAGCGACATCGAGGGCGCCAGGCGGGCGATCGCCTCGACCAAGGCCAAGGGTGGGACCGCCCTCTACAACGGTGTCTATACGACCCTCAAGGAACTCACGAAGCAGCGTCGCAACGATGGGGAGGTCCGGCGCCAGGCAATCGTGGTGCTCTCCGACGGCGACGATACGGCCAGCCTCGTGATGTTCGACGATGTCATGGTGGAGGCCAAAGAGGCGGGCGTCGCGATTTACACGATCACGCTGCGCACGCCTTCGATCTTTGAATCGGTCCAGACAGCCGGACGCCGCCGCTTCTCCGAATCCGAATACGCGATGAAGGCGCTGGCGCAGGAGACTGGTGCGCGCGCCTTCTTCCCCTCGTCGATCACCGAACTGGGCGGCGTCTACTCGTCGATCGCGCAGGAGCTCGCCAGCCAGTACGCGTTGGGTTACATTCCAAAGAACCCGAGGCGAGACGGGATGTTCCGGAAGGTCACTGTGCGCATCGCCGCCCATCCCGGCGCCGCACCGCGGACGCGATCGGGGTACGTCGCGCCTCGGCCCGAGCGCAAGGCAGCAAAGACCGAGTAGTCGCCGCTCAGGCAGGTTGCGAGCAGCGATCCCGCTCCGCTTCGGCGACAATCTTTCCCGGTGGTCTGGATTCTCGCAGCTCTCGCCGCCGTCTGGTTTGTCCTGCTGCTTGCCGCGGCGTTGTTGCCCGTTCCACTGAGCGCGACGATCTACGCAATTGGCTCCCTGATCTGTCATCAGCGGCCGGAGCGTTCCTTCTGGCTTGCCGGTCAGCAGTTGCCGGTGTGTGCCCGGTGCATCGGCATTTACGCCGGAGTGGTCATTGGCGGGGCGATCGCCCCCTTGCTGGGGCGAGTGGCTCGGCCACGCCTTCTGATCGTACTGGCGACGGTTCCGGCGCTGCTCTCACTGGCGGTCGAATGGACCGGAATGGGACGGCCGTCGAACGTGCTGCGGGCCACGACCGGTGTCCTCGCCGGGAGCGTGATCGCGGCAGTCGTGCTGGCTACGCTACACTACGAGCGATGCGTGCGACCGCAGCCGAACGTACCCAATCGACCAGCAACCCCTATCTGATCTGTGCGGCGGCGTGGCTGATACCCGGGGCCGGGCACCTCTGGCTTGGCCGGCGTCAGAAGGGGCTCATCTTTCTGATCACCCTGACCGCCATGTTCGCCTTCGGGATCTGGATCGAAGGTCGGTTGTTTCCGTTCGACCTGACACAGCCGCTCGTGGCGCTGTCGGCGTTCGGGGACATCGGCATCGGGTTGCCGTATTTCGTGGCGAAAGCGATGAATGCGGGCGCCGGACGGGTTGTCGCGATTACCTACGAATACGGTAACGCGTTCATCATCGTCGCGGGCCTGTTGAACATGCTGACGGTGCTGGACGCCTTCGATATCGCACAGGGGCGCAAGTGACCACCCATCTCGGACTGATGGCGGTGTTCTCGGTGTTCGTCTCCGTGGCGTTCGCGGCGCTGACACGGGAAGAGCCGGCCGATCAGCTCAGGTTCGGGGCTCGCCTGTTTGCCGGTTTCATGCTGGTCGGCATCGTCCTCGGTTGGCTCCTGTATCCGCTGCCGCTGTGAGTGGCGATGTTTGACAACCTGCAGGTGGCGCGTGAGGGGCCCGTTGCCCTCGTCACGGTCAACCGTCCGCATGTCCTCAACGCACTCAATGAACGGACCCTGGTCGAGTTGGGTCAGACCGCCGAAGACCTGCGGAGCGATGTCGAGATTCGCGCGGTGATCATCACCGGTGCGGGGGAAAAGGCGTTTGTCGCCGGAGCCGACATCAGCGAGCTGGCGAGTCTGACGGCAGCACAGGCGCAGGAGCACGCCCTGCTCGGCCAGCGGGTGTTCGATGCCATCGAGCACATGGGCAAGCCGGTGATTGCGGCAGTCAACGGCTTCGCGCTGGGTGGCGGGTGCGAGCTGGCGATGGCGTGCACGCTGCGGATCGCCGCGGAGACGGCGCGGCTGGGTCAACCCGAGGTCAATCTGGGGATCCCGCCGGGGTTTGCCGGGACGCAGCGGCTCTCACGGCTGGTTGGAAAAGGCGTTGCGCTCGACCTGCTCCTGACCGGTCGTCACGTGTCCGCCGACGAAGCGCTGCGCATTGGCCTCGTCAACCGAGTGGTTGCTGTGGCCGATCTGCTGACGACCGCTCGCGTGCTTGCGAACGAGCTGGCGGCAAAGGCGCCGATCGCCGTCCGATACATCATCGACGCCGTCCATCGGGGCAGCGACGTGCCGTTTGCCGAAGGCGCCTACCTCGAAGCCTCGCTGTTTGGACTGGCCTTCTCGACTGCCGACATGCGCGAGGGAACCCGGGCGTTTCTCGACAAGCGGAAGCCCGCGTTCAAGGGAGAGTAGCCCGTCCGCCTGCCACACTTTGGCGGCCAGGGCCACGTAGATACATGGAGATACAGGGGAGTCGCCACGCGGCGGGATGCCGGTTTGCCGTCGTGGTATCGCGCTTCAACGAAGAGATCACGGGGGGCCTTCTCGAGGGCGCACTCGACACGCTCGAGCAGGCGGAGGTGTCGAGCGACGACATCACCGTTGTGCGCGTGCCCGGCGCATTCGAGATTCCCCTGGCGGCGATGCGGCTGGCGGAAACGGGCCAGTTCGATGCGGTGGTGACGATCGGTTGCCTGATCAAGGGCGATACGATGCATTTCGAATACATCGCGTCAGCGTGTTCGCAGGGGATCGTCCAGGCGTCAACGGCGACAGGCGTGCCGATCGCGTTCGGCGTGCTGACCACGTTGACGGAAGAGCAGGCGATGGCCCGATCGGAGCCGGGACCGGAGAACAAGGGACGCGAGGCCGCGTTGGCAGCCATCGAGATGGCGACGCTGCTGCAGCAGCTGGACCGGGAGATCGTCGAATGATGGCGGAGACCGATCGCCGCGCATCAGGGCGGCCACCGACGGAGACGCGCCATCAGGCCCGTCAAGCGGCACTGCAGATGCTCTATCAATGGGAGGTCGGGCGGCTGTCGATGTACGAAGTCCGCCAGACGTTCTGGACGCACGCAGATACCGGCCTGCAGTTGTCCGAGGAGCTGCGCGCATTCACTACCAGCCTCGCCGACGGCGTGGCCGGCTCGATTGCCGACATCGATCCGCTCATCACCGAGGCGGCGGAACACTGGCGCCTCGAACGGATGAACGTGATGGACCGGCTGATCCTGCGACTGGCCACCTACGAATTCCTGCACGAGGCGGATACGCCCGGCAAGGTGATCATCAACGAGGCGCTGGAACTGGCGCGCACGTTCAGCGGAGACGATGCAGTGCGATTCATCAATGGCATCCTCGATGCCATCCGGAAGAAACTCGAACGGGAATGAGTAACGACGATCGCAGGCCGGGCGCCGCCGAGGGCGGATCCAACCACAACGACCGCTCGCCGGGTCGCGACGCCGGCCGTGCCAGCGACCGCAGGGTGGGTTCCGGCGGAGCCGGACCCGCCGACCTTGCCACTGAATCCGATCAGATCATCCAGCGCCGCGCCAACCTCGAGGCCCTTCGCCATCTCGGGGTCGACGTGTATCCGCGCAGGTTCGACGCGAGCACGACCATCGACGCCGTCGTCGCGGAGCACGGAGCAAGAGCCGGCGAGGACCTGGAGGCGGCGCCGACTCGCGTCCGCGTCGCCGGACGGATTCTCGCGATCCGCAGCTTCGGGAAGGCGAATTTTCTGCAGCTGTCCGACGGTCGTTCACGCATCCAGGTGTATGTCCGGCAGGACTCGGTTCCGGAACTCGACTTCAAGACGTTCAAGCTGCTCGACCTCGGCGACTGGGTAGGAGTCGAAGGGCGGCTGTTTCGTACCAAGACGAACGAGTTCAGCATCTGGGCGTCGAGCCTTCAGTTCCTGGTGAAGTGCCTGGTCCCGTTGCCGGAGAAGTGGCATGGCCTCCAGGACGTCGAGATCCGGTACCGGCAGCGCTACCTTGACCTGATCGTCAACCCGGAATCGCGCCGCGTTTTCGAAGTGCGCAGCCGCGTCGTGACCGCGATCCGCGAGTTCCTGATCGCGCGCGGGTTCCTGGAGGTCGAGACGCCGATGATGCAGCCGATCGCCGGCGGCGCGCTCGCGCGGCCGTTCGTCACGCATCACAACGCGCTCGACCTGCGGCTCTACATGCGCATCGCGCCGGAGCTGTACCTGAAACGCTTGATCGCCGGCGGCATGGAACGCGTATTCGAGATCAACCGGAACTTCCGCAACGAGGGGATTTCGACGCAGCACAATCCCGAGTTCACGATGCTGGAGTTCTACTGGAGCTATGCGGACTACCTCGATCTGATGACGCTGACCGAGGCGATGCTGTCCGACGTGGCGCGCAAGGCGACGGGAAGCGATCAGGTGACCTTCGGGGACCATACTATTTCCCTCGCGGCGCCGTTCCGGCGCGTCTCTCTGCGCGAAGGGGCGCGGGCGGCGGCCTCGCGCACGCTCGGAGTCGATGTCGGCGAACGGGATTTGCGGGCTCGCGAGAGCGCTGCCGCCGTCGCGGCTCGACTCGGGATCCACGTCGAGCCGGCGATGGGCGCGGGCAAAATCGCCGCGGAGATCTTCGAGTCGCTGTGCGAGGACGACCTCGTGCAGCCGACCTTCGTCTTCGATTTCCCCACGGAAGTGTCGCCGCTCTCGAAACAGAAGGCCGATGATCCCGACACTGTCGAGCGCTTCGAGTTGTACATCGGCGGCTTCGAAGTGGCGAACGCCTTCAGTGAGCTGAACGACCCGGCGGAACAGCGGCGACGATTCGAGGCGCAGCTCGCCAGCCGCGCGGGCGGTGATGACGAGGCGCATGCGATGGACGAGGACTATATCCGGGCCCTCGAGTATGGATTGCCGCCGACCGGAGGCGAGGGAATCGGGATCGACCGCCTGGTGATGCTGCTGACGAACAGCCCGTCCATCCGCGACGTCATCTTGTTCCCGTTGATGAGACCGAAATTGGATTGACGATTGACCAATGTGAATATCGACAGATTGAAATTCCCAGTCGTCAAACGCAATTGGTCAATATCCACATTGGTCAATCCTCAATCGATTCATGCCGTTTGAACTGTTCGTCGCCATTCGCTATCTGCTCGCCAAGCGGAAGCAGGCGTTCATCTCGCTCATCTCGCTGATTTCCACGCTGGGCGTGGCGGTTGGCGTCATGGCGCTGATTGTGGCGCTGGCCCTGATGACCGGCGTGCAGGGAGAACTGCGCGACCGCATCCTGGGCTCGATGGCGCACGTCTACGTGTGGCGCACTGGCGGCATCACCGATTACCACAAGGACGTCGAACGCCTGTTGCAATTCGACGGCGTGGTAGGTGCCGCGCCTGCGCTCGAGGATCAGGCGGTCGTGATCAAGGGAGACACGACTGCGTTCATCAACCTCAAGGGGATCGACACTTCGCTCGAAGGCGGGGTGACCGATATCGCCGGGGCGATGCAGAAGGGGCGCGTCTCGGACTTGCATCCCGGCTCGGAGGACGAGTGGCCGGGCATCCTCATCGGCAAGGATCTGGCGGCCAAGCTCAAGGTGATGGTCGGCGATACCGTCAGCTTGATGACGCCGGAAGGCACCTTGACACCAGGCGGGATGATGCCGCGCCTTCGCACGGTCAGAGTCGCCGGAGTCTATTCGCTGGGTTTGTACGAGTTCGATTCCGGCTACGGATTCGTCTCGCTCGACTTCGCCGAGCGGGTGATGGGGAAGACGGCACCGGACCGGATTCAGTTGAAGGTGGCGGACATGAACCGGGCGTCGGACATTGCCCACGCGATCCTGCAGGAGTCGCGGGGTGATTACATCACCGACGACTGGACCAACATGAACAAGCAGCTCTTCTCGGCGTTGTCGACCGAGAAACTGGGGATGTCGATCGCCGTCGGCCTGATCGTCATGGTCGGTGCGCTCAATATCATCGCCTCGCTCATTCTCCTGGTCATGGAGAAGACGCGCGACATCGCCATCCTCAAGACCATGGGAACCTCCGCCGGCGTCGTCATGCGGATTTTCATGATGCAGGGGTTGATCATCGGCGTCGTCGGCACCGTCGCCGGAGCGATCGGCGGCATTGCGCTCTGCTGGGTGCTCGACACCTACAAGCTGATTCACATCCCGCAGGACGTCTATCAGGTCTCGTACGTGCCGTTCGTCATCCTGCCGCGCGACTTCGTTGCCGTCGTGGCCGCCTCGATTACCATCGCGTTTCTCGCCACGATCTATCCCGCGCGTCAGGCGGCACGGCTCGACCCCGTGCAGGCGTTGAGGTTCGAGTGATCTCAACTCCCCCCGTCTCTCGCCCGACCAACTCTCAACTCCCAAGCGCGGTCAGCCAGCGCGAACAATTGGGAGTTGGGCGCGCGTTGGTCGTTGGGCGTTGGGAATTTGCGTGATGGCCTTCGTCCGTGTGGGCGCGTTGAACAAGCGCTACGTCGTCGGATCGCAGACGATTCACGTGTTGCGCGATCTCGAGCTCGAGGTCAGTCAGGGCGAGATGGTCGCGGTCGTCGGGGCGTCCGGCGTAGGCAAGAGCACGTTGCTCCATCTGCTCGGGGGGCTGGATCGGCCGGATACGGGCGCAGTCTCAGTCGGCGATCAGGACCTGACGGCGATGGCAGATGCCGCGCTCGTGGCGTTTCGCAATCGTAACGTCGGCTTCGTCTTCCAGTTTCATCACCTGCTGGCAGAATTCGACGCGCAGGAGAACGTCGAGATGCCGATGCGGATCGCGCGGGTGACGCCGGCGGAGACGCGAGCCCGGGCGCGCGACCTCCTCAAGCGCGTCGGCCTCGGCGAGCGACTCGTGCACAAGCCATCGATGCTCTCGGGCGGCGAACAGCAACGCGTCGCGGTCGCGCGGGCGCTGGTGATGAAGCCGGCGCTGCTGCTGGCCGATGAGCCGACGGGTGATCTCGACGAACCCACGGCGGCCACGTTACACACCCTGCTGCGGGAAATGCACGCCGAGCACGGCCTGACCTCGATCATCGCGACGCACAACCCGCAGCTCGCCGCCGCCTGCGACCGGGTCCTGCGGCTGGAACACGGCCGCCTGACGGCGGTCTGACGAAGTCCGCCGCATGCGTTCACACTTCACAATTCTCACTTCTCAGTTCGTGTTCAGGTTCCATTCTTCTCTCGGGGCCATCGGGCCGAACTCAACGCCTATCATCGGCAGCAAGATCCGAACCTGAACACGAAGCGAGAAGCGAGAACCGAGAAGCGTGAACTGCAGCTATTCGAGGTTCGCCAGCTCCAGCGCGATGCGGCCCATGATCGAATTGTCCTGCTCGCCCCACCCGCGGGCCATCGTGGCGTGTACGAGCTGCTGGACCAACGCGCTGACCGGCGCCGGGACGTCGTGCTCGGCGAGTGCGCCGATGACGTTCCGCATGTCCTTGGCGTAGAGATGGGTCTTGAACCCGGGCTTGTGCGTGTTCTTGAGCACGCGCTCGCCGTGGACTTCGAGAACACGGCTCTGGGCGAAGCCGCCGAGCAGCGCTTCACGCACCTTGGCGGCATCCACACCGGCCTTCATCGCCAGCGCGAAGGCTTCGGCCACCACGGCAAGCGTTCCGCCGATGACCATCTGGTTGCACAGCTTGCACAGTTGGCCGGCGCCCGCATCGCCGATGTGAACGACCTTCTCAGGGTTGCCCATGACGTCGAGGATCGGTTTGACCGCGTCGAACGCCGCCTTGTCTCCACCGACCATGATCGAGAGCGTGCCGTTGATGGCGCCGATGTCGCCGCCGCTGACCGGCGCGTCGAGCATCGTCGCGCCGAGTTCCGCCGCCCGCTCGGCGAGCCGCCGCGCCACGCCCGGCAGGATGCTGCTGCAGTCGATGACGATCGTCCCTCGCTGCATCGCGCTGAAGACGCCATCAGGGCCCGCCAGCACCTGCTCGACGTCGGGGGAGTCCGGCACCATGGTGATGATTCGGTTCGCCTGTCTGGCGACGTCGGCAGGCGAGGCCGCTCGTGTCGCCCCCGAAGCGACGAGATCGTCCACCGGCCCCTGGCTGCGGCTGTGCGCAATCACCGGGTAGCCGGCTTTGAGAAGGTTCTTCGCCATCGGCCGGCCCATGAGACCCAGGCCGATGAATCCAATCGTTTCCATAGAAGTTAGGTGGCAGCTCGTAGCCGGTAGCCAGTAGCTCGTAGCTGATAGAAGTTGTGAACGGCTACGCCTGTGAAATCGCGGCATCGTAACAGTGAAACTCGCTCGGGACACCTACCGGCCCCAGCCACCAGCCACCGGCGACCGGCTACGGGCTACCGGCTACCATCTACCCATGCACATCGTCTCCATCCAGGTCACGGTCAAGAAAGAGCTGCTCGACGAGTTCGAGCAGGCCATCCTGCACAACGCCCGGGAGTCGGTGGCTCGCGACAAGGGGTGTCTGAGGTTCGACGTGAGTCAGGCTGTGGACGACCCGACGGTCTGGCTATATCACGAGGTCTACGACGGCCCGGAGGCGCACGCGGCCCATCGCCAGTCCGAACATTTCCTCATGTACCAGGTAGTGGAACAGCGGGCGGTTGTCGATAAACGGGTCATCAGAGGTATCGGGAAGCACGTGACCTCGCTGGAGTGAGCGCGAGGCAGCACTGAGCAACGTCAGGACCGCGTGAGTCGTCGGCAAGGGCAGTTGCGTCTCAAGGATCAGGAATCGACCCCCGGGGTGCGGAGGGCCGTCGCGGGCGCTGGCGGAGGGCCGGCCGGCGAAGGCATCTGACCAAAGGGTGGGCCGAAACCTAACCAGGTGTGCGACTTAGGCGAGCGGCCGATGATTGTATCGCCAGAGCTTTGCCTTATAATGGCGACACAGAGGCTTCTCTCACCAACCTCTAACCCAGGCAGGCCGGATGTTCGAACGCTACACGGAAAGGGCGCGGCGGGTTCTCTTCTTCGCCCGCTATGAGGCCAGCCAGCTCGGCAGCGTCTCCATCGAGACCGAGCACCTGCTCCTTGGCCTGATTCGCGAAGGCAAGGGGCTCACGAGCCGGATTTTTGCGCGCTCGCATCTCTCTCTCGAGAACATCCGTAAGGAAATCGAGGGCCGGACGGTGTATCGGGAGAAGGTCTCGACGTCGGTCGAGATCCCGTTCAGCGCCGAGACGAAGCGCGTGCTGCAGTTTGCCGCCGAAGAGGCCGACCGCCTGCTGCACAACTACATCGGCACTGAGCATCTGCTCCTCGGAATCCTGCGTGAGGAGCGCAGCGTCGCCGCCTCCATTCTGATGGAGAAGGGGATGCGCCTCCACACAGTGCGGGAGGACATCGTCCAGCTTCTCAACGAGAAGACGACGTTGACGCGCGCCGCGAAGGAGACTCCGCTGCTCGCCGAGTTCAGCCGCGACCTCACCGAAGCGGCGATCAAAAACCTCCTCGATCCGCTGGTCGGCCGCGACTACGAGCTCGAGCGGGTCCAGCAGGTGCTCTGCCGCCGCACCAAGAACAACGCGGTGCTGATCGGGGAGCCGGGTGTCGGCAAGACGGCCATCGTCGAAGGCCTGGCGCAGAAGATCGTCTACGGCGACGTGCCGCACTTCCTCGCCGACAAGCGCATCCTGGCGCTCGACATCTCGCTCATCGTCGCCGGCACGAAGTACCGCGGTCAGTTCGAAGAACGCCTGAAGGCGATCATGAAGGAGCTGACCGAGAACCCGAACATCATCGTGTTCATCGACGAGCTCCACACGTTGGTGGGCGCGGGATCGGCCGAAGGTTCACTGGACGCGGCCAATATCCTCAAGCCGGCGCTGTCGCGCGGCGAGATCCGCTGCATCGGGGCGACGACGCCCGCCGAGTACCGGAAGTACATCGAGAAGGACCGTTCGCTGGAGCGCCGCTTCCAGGCCATCAAGGTCGATCCGCCCGCCGAGAAGGAGACGATCGAAATCCTCATGGGCGTGAAGGATCGCTACGAGCAGTTCCATCACGTCGAGTACACCCGCGAGGCGATCGAGGCTGCGGTCTATCAGTCCAGCCGCTACATCACCGATCGATTCCTGCCAGACAAGGCGATCGACCTGGTCGATGAAGCAGGCGCCCGCGCCAAGCTCAAGGAAGCCGGCTACAGCGACGAACTGCCGGAGCTCAATAAGAGCATCCGCGTCGCGGTGGAGCAGCTCGAACACGCGGTCAGCCAGAAGGACTTCGAACGCGTTCAGTACTACAAGGACCAGGAAGCGAACGCGCGCGAAAGCCTGCAGTCCCGGCTCAAGGAGAAGTTCGACGTCACCTCGACCGCCCGCAAGATCATCGTCGGCAAGACTGAGATCGACGAAGTGGTCTCGAAGTGGACGGGCGTCCCGATCGCGTCGATCAACCAGGAGGAAGGCGACAAGCTCCTGCGGATGGAGGAGGAACTCCATCGCCGCGTGATCAGCCAGGAAAAAGCCATCTCGGCGATCTCGCGGGCCATCCGCCGTTCACGCGCGGGCTTGAAGAACCCGGCGCGGCCGGTCGGCAGCTTCATCTTCCTGGGTCCCACCGGCGTCGGCAAGACCGAGCTGGCGCGCTCGCTCGCGAACTTCCTGTTCGGCAGCGACAGCGCGCTGATCCGCTTCGACATGTCCGAGTACATGGAGAAGCACTCGCGTGTCGAAGCTGATCGGCTCGCCGCCCGGATACGTCGGCCACGAAGAGGGCGGTCAGCTCACTGAGAAGGTGAAGCGGAATCCGTACTCGGTGGTGTTGCTCGACGAGATCGAGAAGGCGCATCCGGACATCTTCAACATCCTCCTGCAGGTGTTCGAAGACGGCCATCTGACCGATGGACTCGGCAACCGGGTGAACTTCAAGAACACGATCATCATCATGACCTCGAACATCGGGGCGCGCTTCATCCAGAAGAAGGCGTCGCTCGGGTTCCAGGCCAGCGACACCGGGACGATCGACAAGAACGTCAACGACATGGTGCTCGGGGAAGTGAAGCGCACGTTCAACCCCGAGTTCATCAACCGTATCGACGAGATCATCGTCTTCGAGGCGCTGACGGACGACGACCTGCGACGCATTACCGGGCTGCTCATCGATCAGCTCAACGTGAACCTCGCGGATCGCCGGATGAAGATCAACGTCACTGCGGAGGTCATCGACTGGATCATCGAGAACACCCTGAAGGACCGGTCGTATGGCGCCCGACCGCTGCGTCGCGCGATCCAGCGTCACATCGAGGATCCGCTGTCGGAAGAGCTGATTCGAGGTCACCTGCGCGACGGCGAGATCGATGTCTTCGTCGACGCCGGTCAGCTCGCCTATCGATCAGCCGGTGAACTGACCGCCGGCCGGCAGTTGAAATAACGGCGGGGCCGCTTCGCCGATCCCGGCCACGGCGGGACCGCTCCGCGGATCCCGCCCTACGTCGACCGCACCGCTCCGTGGATCCCGAGCCGCCGTCTCCGGGCTTCTACGGACGCGCCGACCAACCAAACCCCCGCCTCGACCGTCCTAAATCCTGTAAAATCCTTGGGTTACTCAGAGACCGTTCCAGGACTCCTACGAATGCAGATGTTGTTTTCCCGTGCGCTGGCGCTGGCGGCCACCATGGCCCTTTGCGCTCCCGCACTGGCCGCGGCGCAGGCTACGGCGCCACCGGCCGCGGCTCCGGCGGCACCGCCGGCCGCCGCTTCTGCGGCACCCGCCGGCCAACCCGCAATCGGCGCAATCGGACCCGGCGGCCGGCCGGTGCTGACGACCGCGCCCTGCAGCCACCAGGCCTTGGAATCGCCCGCGGCGACCCCGCCGGCGTCGACGCCGTTCGTCTGGTACCTCGATCTGTGCTTCGACAAGCAGGGGAACTCGCCGACGATTGAGACGGAGACCTACCTCTACTACATCAAGCTGAAGGACATGATCAGCCGTCCGTCGCAGGGTGTGTGGGTCACTTACGACGACAAGGTCGAGCAGGCCGCGATCTCCGATTTCAACACCCTGATGAAAAACACCAGCTTCCTCGACGATATGTCGGTGGAAGTGACCGACTACGCGTTCCCGAATGGAGCCGTTGGAAAGATCGTCACGTACCGCATGGAGGAACGTGAGCGGATCAAGGTGATCAACTACGAGGGGTCCAAGGCGGTTGAACGCAGCAAGATCGAAGAGGAGCTGAAGAACCGGAGCATCGAGCTGCGGTCGGACGGCTTCCTCGACAACGGCGTGCTCCGCCGGGTCGAAGGGGTGGTCCGGGAACTGATGGCGGAGAAGGGCTTCACCAACGCCGAGGTGAGCCACAAGGTGACGCCTGTCACCGAGGGGTCGAAGACCGTCAACGTGACCTTCACGATCGGCGAAGGTCCCAAGATCAAGATCCGGAATGTCGACTTCGTCGGCAACCAGGCGATCAGCGACGGCACGCTGCAGCGGAAGATGAAGGAGAACAAGCCGAAAGGCATGCTCTCGTTCATCACCGGTACCGGTACCTACAAGGCGGGCAAGTTCGAGGAAGACGCGCAGAAGATCGTCGACTACTACCACCAGGAAGGCTACGTGCGCGCCCGCGTCGGCAACCCGGAGATCAAGGTCCTCGAGAATACGAAGGACGGGAAGACGCGTTGGGTGCAGTTGCGCATTCCCGTAACCGAAGGCCCGCGCTACCGCATCGGCACGTTCACTGTCGCCGGCAGCACCATCTTCCAGACCGAGGGGCTCCGCGGCCAGTTCAAGCTGATGTCGGGCGACTGGTACGACGAGAAGAAAGTCCGCGATGGGTTGAGGAAGGTGCAGGAAGCCTACGGCGGGAACGGCTACATGGAGTTCACCGGCTTTCCGGATCTCCGTTTCAGCGATGATCCGCAGGCCATCGAAACGGCCCTCAACGCCCAGGTGCCCGAGGCGATTGCCGCCCCGCCTGAGGCGGAGACCAAGCAGGACAAGGCCAAGCTCAAGGCCGCCCCCACCGTCGATGTGACGATGCAGCTCACCGAGGGTAAGCAATACTTCGTCAACCACATCACGTTTACCGGCAACACCACGACGCGCGACAACGTGATTCGCCGGGAAGTGCGCGTGCTCGAAGGCAACGTGTTCAGTACCGAGGCGCTGAAGTACAGCGTGAAGCGGCTGAACCAGCTTGGCTACTTCAAGAACCTCGAAGGCAACGAAAAGGATCTGAAGGTCGACAAGGTTCCCGGAAAGGACAACCAGGTCGATGTCACGCTGAAGCTCGAAGAGCAGAATCGCAATCAGCTCACGTTCGGTGCGGGCGTCTCGCAGTACGAGGGCGTGTTCGGCCAGTTGTCGTTCCAGACCGCCAACTTCCTCGGTCGCGGCGAGAGCCTGACGCTGTCGCTGCAGGCCGGCGACCGCGCCCAGAACTATCAGCTCGCGTTCACCGAACCGTTCCTGTTCGACCGGAACATGACCGGCGGGTTCGATCTCTACAAGCGCAACCTGCAGTACGTCGGCTACTACACCCAGCGATCGAATGGCGGCAATGTCATGTTCGGGTTCCCTGTGGGATCCTGGGCGCGCACGTTCCTGACCTACTCCTACGAACAGGTCCGCATCACCGATCTCAGTGAAGCGCTGCTCGACCCGGCCTGCGTCAGCAGCCCTGCCGGTTGCAGCCTGCTCTCGTCGCTCGGCGATCTCAGCCAGCTGACGGACACGCAGCGCGAGCAGATCAACCGCAATCCATTCCTGGTCGACTCGCTCCTGATCGGGCAGGGCGGCAAGCGGACAATCAGCAAGGTCACCCCGACCTTCACGCAGAACACCGTCGACAATCCGATTTTCCCGACGCAAGGCAAGAAGATCACCGCGTCGATGGATTTCGCCATACTCGGTGGCAATACCCAGTACTACAAGCCGTCGCTCGAGGGGATCTGGTTCCATCGCATGAGCGGCCGCACGTCGGTCGGCTTCCGCGGCCAGTGGCAGTACATCAGGCCGACGGGAAAGACCGAAGTGCTCCCGGTATTCGAGCGGCTGTTCCTCGGTGGCGAGTACAGCGTCCGCGGCTTCGACATCCGGTCGATCGGTCCGACGGCACCCAATTCGCTCATCGTTCTCGGCGGCAACAAGAGTCTGTTGTTCAACGCCGAATACCTGATCACCATCGCCGGTCCGGTCAGGCTGGTGTTGTTCGGAGACGCCGGGCAGGTCCGGGATGTTGGAGACCACTTCGGGTGGACGCAGGAGTTCACGAAGCTCGTGGTTCCGCCCCTCCCGCTCCTCTACGACCCGCTGTCCACGCTTACCGGGCTTGTCGATCCGAATGCGCCAGGCGTGCACACCGAAGTCGTGGGCACTGCGGCGGCGTTCAAAACGTCGGTGGGCGCCGAAATCCGATTCTTCATGCCGGTCCTCAACGTGCCGTTCCGTCTGATCTATGCGTGGAACCCGTCACGCGCCGGCGTCCTCGACAACTCCCTGCAGCCGGCGAAGGACAAGGTCTTCCGCTTCGCGGTGGGCACCACTTTCTGAGACGAGACCACTGCTTTGCGCCGAACTGTTTTGCGACGTGTAATCCTTGCGCCGGCGTTTCTGCTGGCGGCCTTCGCTGCTGGATGCGGGGACGACAATACCTCGACGGTCACGCCGATACCGCCGGTACAGGTTTCTGAGACCTTCTCCGGCACCGTTACCGTGAACGGTGCCTTCTCTCACTCGTTCGTCGTCGATCGAGCGGGCCAGGTGGCGGCGCAGATCACCGGGCTGACGCCCGACGAGACGGTCACGATTGGGCTCGCCCTCGGCACCTGGAACGGGTCCGCGTGCCAGTTGATCATCACCAACGACGCTGCCAAGCTGTCCACGGTGATGCTGGGCACGGCCTCCGGTCCCGGAATGCTCTGCGTCCGCCTGTCCGACGTCGGTCAGCTGACATCCGCGACCAACTACGACGTCCGGGTCGACCATTACTGAGCGACGACCCAGCCCGGCGGTGTAAAATCAGTTGTTTTCGTCACTGCAGAAAGGACCCGGAATGAGAGTGTTCGCCGTCGCCACGGCGCTCAGCGTGTTGCTGGCAGTCGCCCCGACTTTCGCGCAGGCTCCCGCCCAGACGCCGCCACCACGCCCGTCTGTCCCGGTGGGACCGGCGCCGGGCTCCGCGCCCGCTCCTGCCCCCAACGTGCCGTTCCCCGCAGGCGTCAAGTACGGGTACGTGAATCTCGAGCAGGTGTTTGCCGGTTCTGCCGAGGGCCAGCGCATCCAGACGCTGATCCAGACGAAGCAGAATGAGCTGCAGGCCAAACAGAAGGCGTTCCAGGACGCGCAGCAGAAGGCGCAGTCACAGGCCAGCGTGATGAGCGACGCCGCCAAGGCGCAGGCGCAGGCTGATCTCGAGCGGCAGGACAAGGATCTGCAGCGACTCCTCGAGGATGCACAGACAGAAGTCCAGGGAGCGCAGCAGCAGGCGCAGGCGGAATGGCAGCGCCGCATTCAACCCGTCGTCGAGAAGCTGTCTCAGGAGAAAGGTCTGCACTTCCTGCTGAGCGTGCCCGACAGCGGATTGGTCTGGGCCGATCCCTCGATCAATCTCACGGAAGAGCTGTTGGAAATGCAGAAGGGCGCGCCCGCTCCGGCCGCGACCGCCGCACCGGCGGCAGCCCCCGCGGCCCGTCCCGCGACGACGCCAGCGCCGCGCCCGGCGACACCCGCCACCGGGAAGTAAGCGACGGCGTGTCGGATCTCCCCGCACTCCTCGATCGCGTCGACTCAAGGTATCCGTCGTTCCTCGTCGACACGATCGCGGAGCACGAGCCCGGTTCGCGGCTCGTCGCCTTCAAGAACGTCACCTTCAACGAAGAGTTCTTCCAGGGTCATTTCCCCGGCTCGCCCCTCATGCCGGGCGTGCTGCTGATCGAGGCGCTGACGCAGGCCGCATCCATCCTGGTGCTCGAGTACGCCCGGGCCACGCCGAATGCGCGCACCCGCCTGCGTGGCGTCAACAACGCGAAGTTCCGTCGTCAGGTGGTGCCGGGTGATCGACTGCGGCTCGAGATTACCCTCGGGCGATCGCGGTCGCGGCTGGCGAAGGCGCAGGCGACCGCCTACGTGGATTCGCAGCTGGTCACCGAAGCCGAACTCGTGATCGCGATAGACCCCGGTCCGGCGTACGTCGATCCGACTGCTCGCGTGCATCCGACGGCGGTGATCGGCGCGGGAACGATTGTCGGCGCCCATGCCGTGATTGGCGCCGATGTCACGCTTGGCCAGCGCTGCCGAATCGGGGCGGCCGCCGTCATCGACGGATGGACCGAGATTGGCGACGAGACGCAGATCTATCCGATGGCATCGGTGGGGATGGCGCCGCAGGACCTGAAATACAAGGGTGAGCGGACGCGCCTGGTGATTGGCCGCCGGAACACCATCCGGGAGTTCGCGACCGTCAACCGCGGCACCGCCGGGGGCGGTGGCACGACCATGATCGGCGACGACAACCTGCTGATGGCGTATGTTCACGTCGCGCACGACTGTCACATCGGCAATCACACGATCTTCGGCCCCCACGCCACCCTTGGCGGGCACGTCGACGTACAGGACTACGCGAACATCAGCGCCGGTTCGGCGGTGCACCAGTTCTGCCGGGTCGGCAAGCATGGCTTCATCGGCGGGTATTCAGTGGTCACCAAAGACGCGCTGCCGTTCGGGCGCACGATTGGCAGCCGACCGGCGCGGATCTTTGGCGTCAACAGTATCGGCCTGACCCGTCGCGGGTTCAGTGCGGATACCGTCGAACAGCTGAAACGCGCGTACCGCTACCTGCTGCAGTCAAAGCTCAATACCACCCGCGCCATCACCGAGATCGAACAGGACACGACGTTGACCTCGCCGGAAGTCGACTATCTCGTCGACTTCATTCGTACGTCGAAGCGCGGGGTGATTCTTCGTCGGCCGACCCGCCGGGCAGAGGAGCTCGTGGCCGACGAGTGAACGAGTGTGAGATTGACGAATTGACGAATTTGCGAATTGACGGATTTGGCGGATCGGAGGTGACGGGAGCGGGTGCCGCCGGCCGCGGCGTGCCCCTCGGGCGCCGTGTCTCTCCGTGCTTCCCAAATTCGTCAATCTCGTCCATTCGTCCATTCGTCAATTCCGTGATCGTTCATGCACCTCGGGATCATCGCGGGCAATGGCCGCTTCCCATTTCTCGTTCTCGACGCGGCACGGGCGCAGGGGCATGACGTCACCATCATCGCGTTGAAGGAAGAGGCGTTCAGGGAGCTCGATGCCGCCGCTGCCAGCCGGCAGGCCGCCATCCACTGGATTTCGATCGGCCAGGTCGGTCGTTGCATCGATCTTCTGAAGTCCGCCGGCGTGACGACAGCGGTGATGGCCGGCCAGGTCAAGCACGTCAAGATCTTCGGCGGCTCGTTCGTTCCTGATCTCACGGCGCTGTCCGTACTACGGCGGCTGACCAGTCGCAATACCGACGGCTTGATCGGGGCGGTGGCTGACGTGCTCAAGGAAAGAGGGATCGACCTGATCGATTCGACGTCACTACTGACCCCGCTGATGGCGGGTGCTGGAACGCTGACGAAGCGAGCGACGACGGACCAGGAATCGGACGACTTCCAGTTCGGCTACCGGATGGCCGACGCGATCGCCGGTCTCGACGTCGGCCAGACCATCGTCGTCAAGGATCGCGCGGTCGTAGCCGTCGAAGCGATGGAAGGTACGGACGAGACGATTCAGCGAGCCGGGCGTCTGGCCGGTGCGGGTACCCGTGTGGTGAAGGTCGCCAAACCGGGCCAGGACATGCGGTTCGACGTGCCGGTGATCGGCGTGACGACGATCGAAGCGATGCGCGCGGCCGGTTCGTCGGCGCTGTCCATCGATGCTGGCCGCACCCTGGTGATTGACGGCGACGCGGTGTTCGCTGCTGCCGATGCGGCGGGAATCGCGATTGTAGGCAGGCAAAGATGACGCGTGTATTGACGAATCGACGAATTGACGCATCGACGAATTTAGTTGTCGAAGGTCGATTCCATTCCTCAATGGCAGTTCGTCAATCCGTCGATTCGTCAATTCGTCAATGCCAGTGAGGATTGCTGTCATCGGCGTCGGGCACCTGGGGCAGCATCACGCACGGATTCTGGCGTCGATGGCGGACGTGTCGCTTGTCGGTGTCGTGGATACAAAACCAGGGCGGGCGGAGGAGATCGGCGCCAGATATGGGGTCCCTGGCTATGCCGACGCGAGTGCGGTGATCAATCGGGTTGACGCCGTCAGCATCGCCGTTCCGACGGTCTCGCATGTGGAGGTGGCGCTGCCGTTCATCGACCGCGGCGTGGCGGTGCTGGTGGAGAAGCCGATTGCGGCGACCGTCGCCGACGCCGATCGCCTGATCGCAGCGGCCGAGGCCCGTGACGTGGTGCTGGCGGCAGGCCACACGGAACGCTTCAATCCCGCTGTCGCCGCCGCGCTGCCGCTGGTGTCGCGTCCCCGCTTCGTGGAAGTACATCGGCTCGGCACATTTCCCGAACGCAGCCTCGACATCGACGTGATCTTCGACGTGATGATTCATGACCTGGACCTGCTGCTCGCCGCGGTCCCCGCGGAGGTCACCTCGATCGAGGCAGTCGGGGTCAACGTGCTCACGCCGAAGACCGACATCGCCAACGTGAGGCTGCGGTTTGCGGACGGATGCATTGCCAACCTGACGGCCAGCCGGATCAGCCGCGAACGCGTGCGGAAGGCACGGTTCTTCCAGCCGGAGTCGTATATCTCGATCGATTACGCCACGCAGGAGGTTGAGGTCTATCGATTGCTGCGCACCGAGTCCGCCGTCGCGTCGCGACCCGTGATCCAGGGCGGCAAGCTCGAGATCGCGCAGCAGGAACCGCTCGCCGGAGAGTTGCTCGACTTCGTCGCCGCCGTGCGCCAACACCGTGCGCCTGGGGTGACCGGGCGGGCCGGCCGCGCAGCACTCGCGCTGGCGGAACGTGTCGCCGCGGCGATTGAAGCGACGGTGTAGATGCGCGGCAGCAATGCCCAATGCACAATAGCGAGGGCGATCGGCGAGCCGCGCTTCGCCCGAGAATCGTGACTGCGGGTGTCCTGGCTATCCAGTTTCTCAATCGCCCCGAATCGCGCATGGAGCGTTGTGCGTTCTGCTTTGATTTATGACGGCATCGACTCTGTTTGACCAGCACCTCGGCCACATCGAGGCCGGCGAATCGCTTCCGGCGGAGACCATTCGTGAACTGGTCAGCTCGCCGGACATCCTGCCGCTCGGGATGCTCGCGGACGCATTCCGCCGGCGGCTCCACGGACTCAAGACGACGTACCTGCGCGTGGCGTTTTGCCCGTTCGACGCGTCGTTCTCCGATGCCGTCCCTGTGGCCGCGCGTGAGGTACGGATCGACGGGCATCCGCCGTCGTTCGACGTAGCGCTCTCGAGCGTGCAGGCCGCGCGCGCGGTCGCCGGAGAGCGCCGCGTCTGCGGGTTGTCGTGGGGAGATGTCGTTCGATACAGCGACGACGGAATGGCCGTCGCGCGGGTGCTGCGAGAACTTCGTCAGACTGGACTCGACGGGCTCGCCGAGTTGCCGCTCGACGGGATCGACGATCCCGATCAGGTGATCGGTCCGTTGAGGCAGGCCGGGTTCGAGCACGTTCGACTGACCGTCGACAAGCTTGCGGCGGCGCAGCGGACGGAGTCCTTCCTCCGCGCGGCCAATTGGCAGCGCCGCTTCGGCGGGATCGCAGTTGTCAATCCGCTGCCGATGGCGATGGCCGCGTTTCGGCCAACCACCGGCTACGAGGACGTGAAGATGGTGGCCATCGCACGACTGGCCATGCCGGACGTCCCCCACATCCAGGTCGACTGGCAGCGCTACGGTCCCAAGCTCGCGCAGGTCGCGCTCACCTTCGGTGCTGACGACGTGGACGGAGTGTCGGCGTCTGAGGAGGCACCCGAAGGCCGCCGCCGGGCGCCACTCGAAGAGATCCGCCGCAATATCCAGGCGGCCGGATTCGACGCCACTGAACGGGACGGGCGATTCAGGGTGGTGTAGATCGCCGTGGTTCACGCTTCTCAGTTCTCGGTTCTCGGTTCGTGTTCAGGTTCGAGTCTTCCGCCAGCGACCGAGGGGATGTCGGACCGGTCGGCCACACGCTCGAACACTGACCACTGACGAGTGAACATCGTAGCGGCGTGCGAACTCCGAAAGATGAACTGACGTTCGAACTTCGAACGCTGAACCGGTGTTCGAACATCGAACACTGAAGCGACTTCGAACTTCGAACCGAACCCAGAACACGAACCGAGAAGTGAGAACCGAGAAGGGTGAAGAGAATTATTCGTATCGGCGCCGTCGGCTATCTCAACGCCCGGCCGCTGACGTGGGCGCTGGATCGTTCGCCGGAACGCTGGCACGTTCGCTACGACCTTCCCTCCGTGTGCGCCGCGTTGCTTCACAGCGGCGAGACCGATCTCGGGCTGATTCCGTCGATCGAGTATCTGCAATCGCCCGATTACCGGTTCGTCCCGGGTGTGGGAATCGGATCGCGCGGACCGATCGCATCCGTGGCCCTGTATACCCGCGTCCCCGTCCAGGACATCCGGAGCATCGCGCTCGACACCAGCTCCCGCACGTCAGTGACGTTGATCCGCGTGTTATGTCATCACCGGTTCCGCGTCTCCCCCCGGTTCGTCGCGCATGGCCCAGACCTCGCGGCGATGACGAGTGAGTACGACGCGGGTCTGCTGATCGGCGATCCGGCATTCGATGCGGACCATGGGTCGCTGGGACTGACCAAGGTTGACCTCGGCGAGGAGTGGACGGCGATGACCGGATTGCCATTCATCTACGCGGCCTGGACCGGACGGCCCGGGGCCCTCACCGCCGCAGACGTCCGTGCTCTGCAGGACGCGCAGGCCGAAGGCGTTGCCAGTCGCCTCGCAATTGCCGCGGAATACGGACGTGGCGACGATCAGCGGGCCGCCAGGGCCGCCGTGTATCTAAGGGATAATGTCAAATACGGCCTGGACGCCGATGCCGCGGCTGGCCTGCAGCTGTTTCTCGATTACGCGGCGGAGCTGGGCCTGGCGCCGCGTCGGCGCCAGCTGGAATTTTTCTAGAAGGGACGTTGCTTCCGAGGCGGGCCTGCTTCGCGAGGCCTGCCCTACGACGACCCGTAGGCCGGGCCTCGCGCAGGCGCGGTGGAACGAATTCACGATGATTGAGCAGATCGCGAACAAGGTCCGGGACGGCGGGCGCATCGACGCCAGCGAAGCGCTCACACTGTACCGCCAGGCGCCGACGCACCTGCTCGGCTCACTCGCCGACGGCATACGTGCCCGCAAGCATCCCGAGCGCCACGTCACCTACATCATCGACCGCAACGTGAACTACACGAACGTGTGCGTGGCGCGCTGCAATTTCTGCGCGTTCTATCGGCCGGTCGGGTCCGACCAGGGATACGTGCTCGGCTTCGAGGAGATCTTCCGCAAGATCGACGAGACGATTGCCGTCGGTGGCAACCAGCTTCTACTCCAGGGCGGGCACAACCCCGACCTCCCGATCGCGTGGTACGAAGACCTCTTTCGCGCGGTGAAGTCGCGCTACCCTGAATTCAAGCTGCACGCGCTCTCGCCGCCCGAAGTGCTGCACATCGCGCGACTGAATCAGTTGACCCCGCCGCAGGTCATCGACCGTCTCGTCGCCGCTGGACTCGACAGCATTCCCGGCGGCGGTGCCGAGATCCTCGTCGACCGTGTCCGCAAGCTGCTCAACTGCTACGGCAAGGCCTCGTCAGACGAGTGGATTGCGGTGATGCGCGCCGCGCACCAGGCCGGGCTGCGCACCACCGCGACCATGATGTATGGGACCGTGGAGACGGACGACGAGCGCGTCGCGCACATGATGCGGCTGCGCGATCTGCAGGACGAGACCGGTGGCTTTACCGCGTTCATCACGTGGAGCTTCCAGCCCGATCACACCGAGCTCGGCGCCGAGCGTCAGCTCAGCGAAGCCACCGGCGTCGAGTATCTGCGCACGCTCGCGCTCTCGCGCATCGTTCTCGACAACTTCGACAACCTGCAGGCGTCATGGGTGACGCAGGGCGGCAAGGTCGGGCAGTTGAGCCTGGCCTACGGCGCCAACGACATGGGCAGCGTGATGATCGAGGAGAACGTCGTTCGTGCCGCCGGCGCGAGCTACTGCATGGACGAAGTCGAGATCGTCGTCAACGTCGAGGACGCCGGTTTCATCCCCAAGCGCCGGAACATGCACTACGAGATCCTCGGCGATCCCATCTTTCGCGAGCGCGAGGTCCCGCGCATGCTGGAGCTCGCCACGGCCCGCGCTGAAGGCGACACGTCGATGCCAGAGGAGCTTCGCCAGTACCCGGCGCGGAGCCGCCAGGCCAAGGCGCTCCGCCTGGCGCAGTGACCGTCTATACCGCCGACTGGATCCTGCCGATCGCAGACGAGCCGATCGGTCGCGGGTTCGTCGCCGTGGAGGGTGGCCGTATCACCGGCGTTGGCCGCGAGCGTCGAGGTGACGCACGGGATCTTGGTCCGGTTGCCGTGCTACCGGCGCTGGTCAACGCGCACACGCATCTCGAGCTGTCGTACCTGCGGGGGCGGGTGCCGCCGGGAACGTCCTTCACGGAATGGGTGCGTGCCCTCATGGCGTTACGACGGCAGTACCCCGATCCGGCGGCCGAGGAGATCGTGGCGGCCGCGCGCGCCGCCGTGATGGACGCGCGACGGGCTGGAACCGGGTTGGTCGGCGACATCAGCAACACACTGGTCACCGTGCCGTTGCTGCGCGACAGCTCGATGCCCGCCCAGGTGTTCTACGAACTGCTTGGCTTCAATCCGGAGAATCCAGAGCAGCGCGCGGCCGAGGCGAGAAGACGAGCGGACGCGTTGAGCGACGGCGACGTGCGGGTCGGCCTCGCGGCGCATGCGCCGTATTCGGTGGCGCCGCCGTTGTTCGCGGCGATCCGCACGGAAGTCGACGCGAGCGCGCACCCTGTCTCGAGCGTGCACCTGGGCGAGTCGATCGACGAGGTGGAGTTCGTCAGGGATGCGTCCGGTCCCATACGCGCGCTCCTCGAGGATCTCGGCGTGTGGACCGATGCCTGGCACGGCCATCTGCCGTCCGGGCGGTCGCCGGTCAGCTATCTCTGTGAGCTCGGGTTCCTCGATCGCCGCGTGCTGGTGGTTCACGGCGTACAGTTCGACGGCGACGATCTCTCGCAGCTCGGTGCGCTGGACGTGACGATCGCCTCGTGCCCACGCAGCAATCGTTACGTGGGGGCCGGTGATCCGCCGCTCGAGGCGTTCTATGCGATGGACGTGGACGTGGCGTTCGGGACCGACAGCCTCGCCAGCGTCGCCGATCTGAACGTGTTTGCCGAACTGCAGGCCGCCCGTCGCCTGGCACCGCGAGTGCCGGCGCGGCGACTTCTCGAGAGCGCCACGCTCGTGGGGGCGCGGGCGCTCGGCTTTGGTGACGAGTTCGGTAGTATCGAGACCGGAAAGCGAGCAGCGCTGATCGCGGTGCGCGTGCCTGAGAACGTGCGCGACGTCGAAGAATATCTCGTTGGCGGGATCGAGCCGGAGGCGGTGAGCTGGGTGACTCCCAACTGAGTGATGACAACTGCCAACCTCCAACTCCCAACTCCCAAGGTGCGCCTCGGATCGCCGCGGGTTGGCGGGCTGGTTGACAGTCGGGCCAGGGTGAGTTGCGAGACGATTGGGCCCACCGCAGGAAAGGCCAGGACTCAATCTTGGGAGTTGGGCGGGCGTCAGTCGTTGGGATTTGGGAGTTAACGACCTCCATGATCAAGTTGCAGACATACCTCTCGTTCGTCCGTTTCAGCCACTCGGTGTTCGCGTTGCCGTTTGCGCTCACCGGCGCGCTGCTGGCGTGGCGCGACCACCCGTTCTCGTGGGCACAGGTGGGCTGGATCATCGCCTGCATGGTGGGTGCGCGCAGCGCCGCGATGGGGTTCAACCGGCTCGTCGACGCGCGCTGGGACGCCCAGAATCCGCGCACGGCCATGCGCGAGCTGCCACGCGGGGCCATGTCAGTCCGCGAGGCGACGATCTTCGTTGTCGTGTCTTCCGTGCTGTTCCTCGGTAGCGCGTCGCGCCTCAGCCCGCTGTGCTTCGTCCTCGCGCCGGTCGCCTTGGCGGTGGTCTTCTGGTATTCGCTGGCCAAGCGCTACACGACCTACACGCAGATGTTCCTCGGGCTTGCCATGGCCATCGCGCCGGTGGGCGGATGGATCGCGGCCGGCGGCGGGTGGGGCGCTGAGCCGTGGCTGCTCGGCATCGCCATCGGTCTGTGGGTCGGCGGTTTCGACATCCTCTATGCCTGCCAGGATCTGGAGTTCGATCGGCGGGCCGGGCTCCGTTCGATTCCAACCCGCTTCGGCATCACGAGCTCCATCCGCCTGTCGCGCGTCATGCATGTGCTGACGATCGCCGCGATGCTCGGTCTGTGGCTGGCCGCGCATCTGCCGCCGCTGTATCTCGCCGGGGTTGCGTTCGTCGCCGCCCTGCTGGCGTATGAGCAATCGCTCGTCAGCGACACCGATCTCTCGCAGGTCAAGAAAGCGTTCGATCTGAATGGCTACGTCGGCATCGTGTATTTCGCCGCCACCGCGTTGTCCCTGTATATCGGGTGAACCACGAAGGTCACGAAGAACACGAAGAGGATACGGCTTATTCCGCCGACATCGACTGGAGCCCGTGACTATCTTCTCTGTGACATTCAGACTTCGTGATCGTCGTGATCTTCGTGCGCTTCGTGGTTTTCCTTCGTGACAGTGGCTGCACCCGATAAAGCACCGGATCGCATCGCCGGGATGTTCGATGCGATCGCGCCGCGCTACGATCTGCTCAACCACCTGCTCAGCGCCGGCATCGACAAACGATGGCGCGCGCGCGCGATCCGCAGCCTGCAGCTGACCGGCCGCGAAACGCTCGTGGATGTGGCGACGGGCACGGCCGACGTCGCGCTGGAGGCGAGGCGCGCCGGCGCGACGGGCGCGGCACGGGTTGTAGGCGTGGACTTTGCCGGCGCCATGCTCGGTCTCGGTCGGGGCAAGGTGCTGAAAGCCTCGGAAGGTGAGCGCATCGTGCTCGTCCGCGGCGACGCGATGCGCCTGCCGGTCGCGTCGGCCGCGGTGGACGCGGTGACGATCTCGTTCGGCATCCGCAACGTTCAGCAGCCGGAAGTTGCGTGTCGGGAGATGGCGCGTGTGCTTCGCCCGGGTGGACGCCTGGCGATCCTTGAATTCGGAGTGCCTCGCATCCCCGGCGTCAGTGCTCTCTACCTCTGGTACTTCAAACAGGTGTTGCCGCGGATCGGTCGCCTGCTTTCAGGGCATACCGGCGCGTACAGCTACCTGCCGGCATCGGTAAGTACGTTTCCACCGCCCGATCAATTCATGACAATCCTGCGACGGTCCGGCTTTTCCGACGTTCGGGCCGTCCCGCTGACGCTCGGTATCGTCTACCTCTATGTCGGCCGAAAAGCCTGAAGTCACGGCCTAGTCATGGTGTACTAGGGATGTACCTTTTAATTTCTTGATACATTTCGATCTCGAAGAGCGGTACCAGGACGAGCTCGTCGTCGGCAGCGCCATTTCCCGCCGGGAAAGCATCGCGTACGGCGTTGTCGTCCACGTGCTGATTCTGAGCGCCCTCATCTTCGGTCCGCGGCTTGCCCTGTTCCAGCCATCCGCGGAAGAGCTGGAAGCCCGCCGCCAGGAACAACAGCGACGCGAAGAGGAAAACCGGACGTTCGTGTTCGTCCAGCCGAAGCTGGAGATGCCGGCGAAAGTGCCGCCGAAGCGCGCGGAACTGTCGGATATCGATCGGAAGGCGCAGTCGCGCGAACAGGCGCCGAAACCGGAAAACCCGTTGCCCTACTCCCGCGGTAACTCAGCGGCACGCACGGAGTCGGACGAGGGCGAACGCACCAAGGGACCGGAGACGCCGCCGCAGCCGCCCCAGCCGGAGCCCCCCAAACCCGAACAGCAGGTGGCGCGAAACCTGCCGACCGCGCCGACCGGGATTCAGCGTCCGGAAGAATCTGAACGGCCGAACACCGGCGGCGTGCTTCGTGACGCGGTTCGGAATCTTCAGCGCTACGTCCAGAACGAGACCTTCAACAACCCGCAGGGCGGAAACCAGGACCCGGGCTCGGCGATCCAGTTCGATACCAAGGGCGTCGAGTTCGGTCCGTGGATTCGCCGGTTTGTTGCGCAGGTGCGGCGGAACTGGTTCGTGCCCCAGGCGGCAATGACCTTCCGGGGCAATGTTGTCCTTCAGTTCAATATCCACAAGACCGGCGCGATCACCGATCTACGAGTGGTCAGGCCGTCCGAGATCGAATCGTTCACCCGAGCGGCCGTGAACGCTATCCAGGGATCGAATCCCACCGAGCCGCTGCCGCCCGAATACCCCGACGAGAAGGCGCTGTTCACGGTGACGTTTTATTACAACGAACAGCCAAACTAATCGGGGGCAGTCTCGGTTCCCGACCGGCAACTCCCAACGTTCGGCCCTGATTCCTGCCGACAATCACTACCGTGAGCCGACCCACCGTGCTGGCCGTACTCGGCCCTACCGCGTCGGGTAAGAGCGCCCTTGGCCTTGCTCTCGCCGAACGGCACAACGGCGAAATCATCAATTGCGACTCGACCGCCGTGTACCGCGGCTTCGACATCGGCACCGACAAGCTGTCGATTGAAGAACAGCGCGGCATCCCGCATCACCTGATCGACATCGCCGAACCGACCGAGGTCTACACTGCCGCCCGATTCGCGCGCGACGCCGAACGGGCGATCCGCGATATCCACGCGCGCGGGAAACTGCCAATCCTGGTCGGCGGCACCGGCTTCTACTACCGTGCGCTGGTGCGGGGACTGTTCCCCGGCCCGGCGGCGAACGACGAGATGCGGTTACGACTGGATCGCATCGCCGGCAGGCGCGGACCGGAGCGGCTGCACCGGCTCCTTTCGCGAGTCGATCCCGACTCGGCTGGCCGGATCATGCCGCGTGATCAGAAGCGGCTGGTGCGAGCCCTCGAGGTCTACTTCACCACCGGCAGGGCGTTGACCGACCACTTCGAGGACACGCGCTCGCTGATCGCCGATTGCGAGGTCATCGCCGTGTCGCTCCGGCTGCCGGCGGCCGTCACGGCCGAGCGTGTGGCCCGGCGCGTCGAGCAGCAGTTTGCCCGCGGAGTGATCGACGAAGTGCATGGCCTGCTCGCGCGTGGCGTGCCCCAGGACGCTCGTCCGTTCGGCGGACTGGTCTATCGACAGATCCTCGAGATGCTGCGTGGTGTGCGCGACGAGGCGGCGACGCGCGCGCTCATCGTCCAGGAGAATCGTCGTTATGCGCGACGCCAGTTGATCTGGTTCCGTAAAGAGCCTAACCTAATCTGGTTTGACGGCCCCGGTGAGCGCATGCAGACACTTGAGCAGGTCGAGCAGGCGTTGAGGCAAAGAGGAGTCGCCATCTGATGGCCCAGGTTTCTGAACCCCGGACCACTGCGGTCGTACCAGTCAACATCCAGGATGTGTTTCTCAACTTCGCGCGCCGCGATCGCGTCACGGTGATCGTGTCGCTGATGGACGGGCGGCACTTCGAGGCGCGCATCAAGAATTTCGACAAGTTCGCCCTGATCGTCGAAGTTGCCGGCGCCGACCACCTGATTTTCAAGCACGCCATTTCCACCATCGAGACGCCGCGCACCGTCCCGAACTACTTCTCCACGCAGCACGCCTGACTCCCTTTCCTCGAGTTTTCCTGATCGTGCTCGACAGCGTCGGCTGCGGCGAACTGCCGGATGCCGCCGCCTACGGCGACCAGGGGAGCAACACGCTGGGGAACATCGCAAAGCAGGTGCAGCTGCGGATTCCGAACCTGCGCTCGCTGGGTCTTGATCGCGTGGTCGACCTCGATCCGGTTGCCGTGGCGCGGACCTTGTCAGGTCCACGCGGCGAGCCTGGCAAGGCTCGCCCCACAATCCATCCGCGTGGCGCCTACGGCCGCATGGCCGAGGCGTCTCCCGGCAAGGATTCAGTGACGGGCCATTGGGAAATGATGGGGATCGTGCTCGACCGCGCGTTTCCAACCTTTCCGCGCGGTTTTCCTCCCGACATCATCGCTGAGTTCGAACGGCGCATCGGCCGGGGGATCCTCGGGAATGTCGTCGCCTCCGGCACCGAGATCATCGATCGGCTCGGTGCAGAACACGTCGCCACCGGCAAGCCGATCGTCTATACGTCGGCCGACAGCGTCTTCCAAATCGCGGCGCACGAATCGGTGATTCCAGTCCCCGACTTGTACCGAATCTGCGAGATTGCCTTCGACCTCATAGGCCTGGGGATGAACGTCGGTCGCGTCATTGCCCGCCCGTTCGTGGGCCAGCCTGGCGCGTTCAAGCGGACCTCGAACCGGCACGATTACGCGCTGAACCCGACCGGCGACACCTTGCTCGATCGCCTGACTGCAGAGCGAATTCCCGTCATCTCGATCGGCAAAGTCAGGGACCTGTTTGCGGGTCGCGGTATCGCGCGTGCGATCCCGTCGGCCACTGACAACGATGGCATGGACCGTCTGGTGGAATCCATGCACGACGAGCAGCAGGGATTGATCTTCGCGAACCTGGTGGACTTCGATGCGCAGTACGGTCATCGCAACGATGTCGCCGGTTACGCTGCCAACCTGGAGCGGTTCGACGAGCGTCTTGGGCCGGTCCTTGACGCGTTGAAACCCGAAGATCTGCTGATCGTCACTGCTGATCACGGCAATGACCCCTCGACGCCGAGCACCGATCACTCGCGTGAGTACGTGCCCCTGATGCTCGCCGGTCGGCGCGTGCGACGCGGTCATGCCATCGGCACGCGCGCCACGTTTGCCGATCTGGGTCAGACGCTGGCGACGAACTTCGGCGTGGCGCCGCTGGCGCACGGGTCGAGCTTCCTGGAGGAGATTGTTGTCGACCCTTCGTGAGGAGCTCGAGCGGCGTGAAGTCGAGATCCTTGCTCCGCAGGCGGCAAAGAGCGCGAACTCGCGCGGCCGGCTGCGTCCAGAGGAGGAAGACGATGTGCGTCCGGCCTTTCAGCGGGACCGCGATCGCATCGTGCACAGCAAGGCATTCCGGCGCCTGAAGCACAAGACGCAGGTGTTCTTCGCTCCGGCAGGGGATCACTACCGGACGCGCCTGACGCATACGTTGGAGGTGTCCCAGATCGCGCGCACAATCGCCAAGGTGCTGCGCCTGCACGAAGAGCTCACCGAGTCGATCGCGCTCGGTCACGACGTTGGCCATACGCCCTTCGGTCACGCCGGCGAGCGTGTGCTCGACTCGATCGTGCCGGGCGGGTTCCGCCACTACGAACAGAGTCTGCGGATCATCGACGTCCTCGAGAACGACGGGCACGGTCTGAATCTGACCTGGGAAGTCCGCGACGGCATCGGCCGGCATTCCAAGGGCAAGAACGGATCGCCGGTCGGCCTGCCGCCGGAGAAGCGGGCGGCGACGCTCGAAGGGCAGGTGATGCGTGTGGCTGACCTCATCGCATACGTCAATCACGACTTCGACGATGCGGTGAGGGCGGGCGTGCTGGCGGAAGGGGCGCTGCCGTCCGAGGCGAGACGGGTGTTGGGCGGGACCTCGTCGGCCCGCATCGCGCGAATGGTGAAGGACGTCGTCACTGAAACGCAGAAGGCGGAACTGAGCGAGATTCGGATGAGTGTCGACGTGCTCGAGGCCACCCTGGCGATGCGCGCGTTCCTTTTCGACGCGGTGTACGAGAACGAGGTCGCGACCGCCGAGTTCAAGAAAGCCAGCGGGATCCTCGGCGGCTTGTGGGAGAAGTTGCGCGAGCGTCCCGGCGAGTTCCTGGACGCGCGCATCCTCGAGGCCGAGGGGCTCGACGTCGCGGCCCGGGATTTTCTGGCCGGCATGACCGACCGGTTCGCCGTCACGCTCTACGAGCGGCTGTTCATCCCCAAGCCGTGGGTCGGACCGCTGGCCTGGACTCAGATCTGATTCCCGTCAACTCCCAACTCCCAACGTCTTTTGCTCGACCAACTCCCAAAGGTTCGCTTGCGGACCGTTTGGGAGTTGGGAGTTGGCGTAGGCGAAGCATGGTTGGGAGTTGTCGGCGCCTCTCTGTCAGCGCCCACCACAGAATTGGTATAATTGCCGGTCGCCCTTCGCACGATTTTCGTGTCCGGGCCTGTCTGCATGCAACTGGATCTCACCCGGTACCGCCAGCCCCTGGGGCATTTTTCGCGCACCTTCCAACCGGAGGAGGTGGCTGAGCCCGGGGACGCCTATCGGATTGTGGCGCCGGTGACGTTGTCATTTGAGATCCATAAAGACAAGGATCGGTTCCGGCTGGTCGGTACCGTGGTTACCGAGCTCGAGCTTCCGTGCAGCCGGTGCCTCGAGGCGTTCCGGTTTCCCGTGAACTCGACGTTCGACCTTCGTTACCACCCGGCTTCGGAGATGTCGCGGGACGAGGAGCGGGAGGTCGAGGAAGACGACCTCGGAACGAGCTACTACCGGGACGACCAGATTGACTTGAACGAGCTGTTGCGCGAGCAGTTCTATCTGGTGCTGCCGATGAAGCCGCTGTGTGAGGAAGCCTGCAAGGGCCTTTGCCCGCAGTGCGGCACGAACCTGAACACCGGCTCGTGCAGCTGCGACGCCGATTGGGAAGATCCGCGCCTGGCGCCGCTCCGCCAGCTGAAGAAAGAATCGTAGAAACGAACATGCCGAATCCGAAACGTAGACATTCGAAGACGCGCACGGCGAAGCGCCGGACGCACGACGCCCTGACGGCCCCTGCCGTCAGCCTGTGCCCGCAGTGCCATGAGCCGAAGGCGCCCCACCGCGTCTGCCCGCACTGCGGGTATTACCGCCAGCGCCAGGTCCGGCCGGTCGACGAGGAATAGACGGAATCGTGAATCATGACTGGTGAATGACGGAGACGAGCCTCCGCTCCTCCATTCGCGATTCATTCACGATTCACCATTCACGATTCACCATTGACATGGTCCGTATCGCGGTCGATGCGATGGGCGGCGACCACGCGCCGGCGATGATCGTCGATGGCGCGGTGGCGGCGGCGCGGCACCTCGATCTCGAGGTCGCGCTGGTCGGGCCGGCCGCAGTGCTCGAGCAGGCGCTGGCGATGCACGCCGACGCGTCCAGCCTGCCGATCACCGTCGTCGAGGCGCCGGACGTCATCGGCATGGCCGACGCTCCGGCAGCAGCGCTGCGGCGCAAGCCGCGATCGTCGATTCGTGTCGCCGCCGATCTCGTGGCGCGCCGCGAAGCAGGTGCGTTGTTCAGTGCCGGACATACGGGTGCAACCGTGATGGCGGCGCATGGTGCATTCGGAATGATTCCCGGCGTCGACCGCCCGGCGCTGGCTACTACCATTCCGACGCGCGGTCGTCCTGCGGTTCTGCTCGATGCCGGCGCCAGCGTGGAGTGTCGCCCCCAGCACCTGCTTCAGTTCGCGATCATGGGCAGCGTCTACGCCCGCCTGGCGCTTGCGATCGAGCGGCCGCGCGTCGGGTTGCTGTCCATCGGCGAGGAAGAAACCAAGGGAAACGAGCTGACGCGGGAGGCGCACCAGCTGCTCAAGGCATCGGCGCTCAATTTCATCGGCAACGTGGAGGGCCGTGAGATCTACAGCGGCGTTGCCGACGTGATCGTGTGCGACGGCTTTACCGGCAACGTGGTCCTCAAGACCAGTGAAGGGCTCGTCGAGACGGTGGCGGCCCTGCTCGGCGACGAACTGCAGGGAACCTTTTCCAGCCAGGTCGGCTCGCTGCTCTCGCGGCGGGCGTTCCGACGCTTTCAGCGGCGAGTGGACTATTCGGAATTCGGCGGCGCACCGCTGCTCGGTGTGGCCGGATTGGCGATCGTCGGACACGGCCGTTCATCGGCGAAGGCGGTCCGGAATGCCATCGCGATGGCATACCGGTTCGCCAAGAGCGACTTCATCGCGCGCGTGGAACGCGACATGTCGCGCGTGGCGGAGCTCACGAACCAGGAATTGACGAAGTGATTGCATTCATCTTCCCCGGTCAGGGGTCGCAGACCGTCGGCATGGGCAAAGCGCTGGCCGATGCCTTCCCGGAGGCGCGCCAGGCGTTCGCCGAGGCGGACGCCGCCTTCGACGCGTCTGCTGATGCGGCACGCGGTCGAGCGCTGAGCGACATCGTCTGGAACGGTCCTGAGGAGCAACTCCGGCTGACCGAGATCCAGCAGCCGGCCATCCTCGCGGTGAGCGTCGCCGCGTATCGGGTGCTCGCCGCGCAGGGACTGTTGCCCTCATTCGTGGCCGGTCACAGCCTGGGTGAGTACTCCGCGAACGTCGCTGCCGGCACCTTCATGTTCGCCGACGCCGTGCGGATCGTGCAGCGACGCGGGCGCTACATGCAGGAAGCCGTGCCGGTGGGCGCAGGGGCGATGGCTGCTATCCTCGGGCTGGATCTCGAGACCGTGCGCCAGGCATGCGCCGAAGCGGCGGAGGGCGACGTCGTCAGTCCGGCGAACATCAACTGCCCGGGGCAGATCGTGATCGCCGGGTCGGCCAGCGCGGTCACGCGGGCTTCGGTGCGCGCCAAGGCGCTCGGCGCGAAGCGGGCGCTGCCGTTGCCGGTCAGCGCGCCATTTCATTCCGCCTTGATGCTGCCGGCCGAGGCACGACTCGAACCCGAGTTGCGGGACCTCGACCTGCAGACCCCGCGCGTGCCGATCGTCGCCAACGTCGATGCGGGCCTGAAGCGCGAGGCGTGGTCGGCGATCGACGCACTCGTCCGCCAGGTGTCGGCACCGGTGCGGTGGGAAGACGTCATCCGGCGTCTTGCGTCCGAAGGCGTCAACACGTATGTTGAGGTGGGCCCGGGAACGGTGCTCAGCGGTCTGCTCAGGAAAATCCACAAGGACGCCCATATCGTTCACTTCGGATCGCCCGGGGATCTCGCGGCGGTCGTATCGGCATGCTCGATCTCGGCGGAAAAGTAGCGATTGTTACCGGGGCCTCCCGCGGGATCGGCAGGGCGATTGCCGCCATGCTGGCCGCCCGCGGCGCGCTGGTCGTGGCCGCGGCGCGCGGCGAGAACGCCGGCGAGACAGTTGCCGCCATTACGGCCGCCGGGCATCGCGCCGAGCGCGCGACGGTAGACGTGACCGATCAGGTCTCGATTGACGCGCTGGTGGCGGGCACGCTCGCCGCGCACGGACGCATTGACATTCTCGTGAACAACGCCGGGATCACGCGCGATCAGCTGATGCTGCGGATGAAGCGCGACGACTGGGACCAGGTAATCGCCACGAACCTGACGTCTGCGTTCACGTGCGTCCAGGCGGTGATCAAGCCGATGGTCAAGCAGCGCAGCGGCCGCATCGTCAGCGTCAGCTCGGTGGTCGGACAGACTGGGAACGCCGGCCAGGCCAATTACGCGGCGTCCAAGGCTGGGCTGATCGGGTTCAGCAAGGCGTTGGCGCGTGAGCTGGCGTCGCGGAACATTACTGTCAACGTCGTCGCTCCCGGCCTGGTCGAGACCGATATGACCAAAGCCATCGCCGACAAGGCGCAGGGCGACTGGGCGGCGCAGATCCCGCTTGGGCGGATCGGCACACCGGACGACATCGCCGCCGCGGTGTGCTTCCTTGCCTCGGATGAGGCATCGTATATTACGGGTCACGTACTTGCCGTGAACGGCGGCATGTACATGTAGCTGGTTCCAGCTAGTAGCCAGCAGCTAGTAGCGAGTGGCTAGTAGCGAGTAGCTTTAAGTGCGCGGTTAGTGGTCGCAGTTGGTCGATGGTCGTGCCTGGCTACGGGCTACGAGCTACCGGCTACCAGCTACCAATGGAGGACAGATGGCAGTCGCAGACAAGGTGAAGAGCATCATCGTGGAGCAGCTCGGGGTCGACGAGGAAGAAGTGACCCCCGATGCGTCGTTTGTCGACGACCTCGGCGCCGACTCCCTCGACACGGTGGAGCTCGTGATGGCGTTCGAGGAGGAATTCGGAATCGAGATTCCCGATGAGGACGCCGAAAAGATCACCCGCGTCAAGGAAGCCATCGATTACATCGAGGCGCACGCGAAGAGTAAGAAGTAGGGCAGTGGCGGACCGTCAGGTCCGCCTCATGGGCAGCGCATCGACGGAGGATTGTTGAACAGGCGGGTCGTTATCACCGGCATCGGGCTGGTGTCGGCGCTCGGTATCGGGACCCGGGAGACCTGGGCAGGGCTGCTGGCGGGGCAGAGCGGCGTCGGCCGCGTGACGCGTTTCGACGTGGCCGCGTACGCCGCGCAGATTGCCGCTGAAGTCAAGGGGTTCAATCCGCTCGCGTGGATCGAGAAGAAGGACGTCAAGAAGATGGACCTCTTCATCCAGTACGCGATCGCCGCCTCGCAGTTCGCTGTCGACGATGCGGAGCTGAAGATCACCGGGGAGAACGCCGCCGACATCGGGGCGTTCATCGGTTCGGGGATCGGCGGCTTCATCACCATCGAACGGGAGCACGAAGCGCTGCTGAACGGCGGCCCGCGGAAGGTCTCACCGTTCTTCATTCCCTCGGCGATTATCAACCTCGCGTCCGGCCAGGTCTCGATCCGGTTCGGCGCGAAGGGACCGAACCTGGCGACCTGCACCGCCTGCTCGGCATCGGCTCACGCCATTGGCGAGTCGTTCGAGATCATCCGGCGCGGCGATGCGTCGGCGATGATCGCCGGCGGGTCGGAGGCGGCGATTACGCCGATGAGCCTGGGCGGCTTCGGCCAGCTGCGCGCCCTGTCGACGCGCAACGACGATCCATCGCGCGCCAGCCGGCCGTTCGATCGCGACCGGGACGGCTTCATCATCGGCGAGGGGGCCGGCGTCGTCATTCTCGAGGAACTCGGGTTCGCGCAGGCACGCGGCGCGAAGATCTACGCCGAGCTGGTCGGGTATGGCTCGACCGCCGATGCCTACCACATGACCGCACCGTCTGAGGACGGCGACGGCGCTCGTCGGGCGATGGCGATGGCGGTCCGCAAGGCCGGTATCCGACCCGACGAAGTCGATTACATCAACGCACACGGCACCTCCACTCCCTACAACGACAAGCTGGAGACGCTGGCGATCAAGAACCTGTTCGGCGAGCACGCGCGCCGGCTGGCCATCTCGTCGACCAAGTCGATGACGGGCCACCTGCTCGGCGGCGCCGGCGGACTGGAGGCTGGCATCACCGCGCTGGCCGTCCAGGAGGGCGTGGTACCGCCCACCATCAATCTCGACAATCCGGACCCGGAGTGCGATCTCGATTACGTGCCGCACACCAAACGCGAGCTGTCGATCCGCTACGCCCTTTCGAATTCGTTCGGCTTTGGCGGGACGAACGCCACGCTGCTGTTCAAGAGATACGAGACGTAGGCGTCGCTGCGGAAAGGTCTGTGGACGTTGTAAACCAAAGACCAAAGACCAAAGACCAGAGACCAAGACCGAGACCCACAGATAAGCGCCACGGACCGGCCATTTCACTGACACGCCTATGAAGATCGCTGTCTGCATCAAGCAGGTCCCCACGCGCGAGTGGCAGCCCCGGCTGAACGACGACAAGACCTGGATTCGGGAGCAGGACGCCAGCTGGGAAATGAACGAGCCGGACGCGTATGCGCTCGAGGAAGGGCTGCGCCTTCGCGAGAAGCACGGCGGAGAAGTGGTTGTCTGTTCGGTCGGACCTTCACGGGTGCAGCAGGTCATTCGCGAGGCGCTGGCCCGCGGCGCCGATCGCGCGCTGCACGTCGAGGACAACGCGCTCGCGAACGCTGATGCGTTCGTCGTCGCGGATGCGCTGGCGCCGGCACTGGCGGATGAGCGGTTCGATCTCGTGCTGACGGGACTGCAGTCGGACGATCAGGGACACGCCCAGATGGGCGTGGTGCTCGCGGAGCGTCTGGACATCCCCCACTCGACGATCATCATGGACGTCGAGGTGACGCAGGGGGCAGGGGACGAGGGGACAAGCGGGCAGGGGGCAGGGGACCAGGGGGCAGGGGGCAGAGGCGGACGCGTGCGTGTCAAGCGCGAGCTCGAAGGCGGCTGGTTCCAGTGGATCACGATGCCGCTGCCGGCGCTCCTGACGATCCAGAGCGGGATCAATCAGCTTCGCTACGCGACCCTGAAGGGCATCATGGCGGCCAAGAAGAAGGAGATCCGGAAAGTCGCGGTACCAGCGGGTCTCCATCCGTCGCAGCAGATTGTCTCGCTGGCGCTGCCGACGAAGGCCAAGCAGACGCAGATGATTACCGGGTCGGCGGGAGAGGCCGCGCGAGAACTGGTCCGTCGGCTGCGCGAGGAGGCGCGGGTGCTGTGATTCTCGTCGTTGCCGAGCAGCGCGACGGCCGCCTGAATCGCGCGACATGGGAGACGATTGCGGCGGCGCAATCACTGAGCGGCCCGCTGCCGATCGTGATCGTCGTGCCCGGCGCTTCCGTGACCAGGTGTGGCGGAGGAACTCGCAACGGCGGGCGTGACCGAAGTGCTGCTGGCCGAGCATCCCGCGTTGGCGCAGTACACACCGGACGGCTGGACACAGGCGCTGACGACGATCGTCCAGCAGCGGTCGCCAGCCTTCGTGCTGTTGCCGCACACGTATCAGACGCGCGACTTCGCCCCGAAGCTGGCCGCACGGTTGCGCACCTCGCTCATCACCGACGTGATCGGCATCACTGGCGCTGGGCGTGACGCGCGGTTCGCACGGCCGATGTTTCAAGGCAAGCTGGTGGCGGAGGTGCGTCCGCAGGGTGATGGTCCGATTCTCATCTCGATTCAAATCGGCGCGTATCGTGCCGACGCGGTGCAGAGGGGCGACCCCGCTCCCATTTCGACGATCGAGCTGGTCGTCGACGAGAGCGCAATCCGCCAGAAGCCAGAGGCCCCGTTCCAGGAAGCCCGCCAGGCGGTCGATCTCGGTCAGGCGGAACGGATCGTGGCCGTCGGGCGCGGCATCAAGGGCCAGGAGCACCTGCCGCTCGCCGAGAAGCTTGCCAGGGCCATGGGCGCCGAACTCGCGGCGTCGCGTCCGATCTGCGACAGCGGCTGGTTGCCCATGGAGCGGCAGATCGGCAGTTCCGGTCAGACCGTCGCGCCGAAGCTCTACGTCGCTCTCGGGATCTCTGGTGCTATCCAGCACCTGGTCGGAATGAAGGGAAGCCGGACGATCGTCGCGATCAACAAGGACGCCGACGCGCCGATCTTCGAAGTGGCGGACTACGGCATCGTCGGCGACCTGTTCGAGCTTGCCCCGGCGATCGTCGCTGAGCTGGAAAAGACCTGAACCCACCACGAAGGTCACGAAGATGCGAAATCCATTAGATTGATCGTCGTGATCTTCGTGCCCTTCGTGCGCTTCGTGGTTGTCATTCCGTGACACGCGAAACGCTCGACGTCGACATCCTCATCGTCGGTGGCGGCCCCGCGGGGTTGTCGGCCGCGCTGCGCCTGACGCAGCTCCAGAAGGCGCACGGTGGCGCGCCGCTGCAGGTGGCGGTGCTCGAGAAGGCTCGCGAGGGCGGAGCGCACCAGCTCTCGGGCGCGGTGCTGGATCCCTCCACGCTGCGCGATCTGATCCCCGATTTCCAGGCAAAGGGGGCGCCGCTGGCGACGGAGGTGAGGGAGGACCATGTGTACCTCCTCACGGAAAAGTCGAAGCTGCAATTCCCAATCGTTCCGCCCCCGCTCCGCAATCATGGCAACTACATCGTCTCGCTCAACCGGTTCACGAAGTGGCTGACCGAGCAGGTGGAAGGGGAAGGCGTCGATATCTTCAGCGGGTTCGCCGGGCAGGATGTCCTGATGGATGGGCGCCGTGTCATCGGCGTGCGTACCGGCGATCGCGGTATCGACCGGCACGGCACCCACAAGGCCGCATTCGAGCCTGGCGTCGACATTCACGCGAAGCTGACGATCTTCTGCGACGGGGTGCGCGGGAATCTGACGAAAGAACTGCTGCGACGCCTCGAATTGGGGCGTGGCCGGCAGCCGCAGCAGTTCGCCATCGGACTCAAGGAACTGTGGGAAGTTCCGCCTGACCGGCTCGCACCGGGAACCGTCATCCACACGCTCGGCTATCCGCTGCGTCACGAAGAGTTCGGCGGCGCCTTCATCTACGCCATGCCCGCCGGTCAGCTCTCCGTCGGCTTCGTCGCCGGACTCGACTACCACGATCCGCTGTTCGATCCGCACGTCGCGTTCAACCGGTTCAAGCTGCATCCGTTCGTCACGTCGCTGCTGAAGGGCGGCCAGATGATCCGGTACGGCGCCAAGGCACTTCCGGAAGGCGGGTGGAACACCATTCCGCAAACCTACATGGACGGCGGGCTGATCGCCGGCGACGCTGCCGGGTTTCTCAATTCGATGCGGCTCAAGGGAATTCATCTTGCGATGCGAACCGGTATGCTCGCCGCCGAGGCGGCATTCGATGCGATTCGTGCCGGCGACACGTCTGAAGTGGCGTTGGCAGATTATCAGCGGCGCATCGACGCCAGCGCCGTCCGCGACGAACTGTATCCGGTACGAAGCGTCCATCAGGCATTCGGCCGTGGACTCGTGCCGGGACTGCTGTTATCAGGCGTGGCGTTGATGAGAAAGGGGTGCTCCTGGACGACCTGTCGGGCCACGCCGGTCACGACCAGATGAAGACGCTCGCCTGGTATTACGGGATCGACAAATCGGCGGCCGCGGCTGCCAGCAACACCACCCCGGTCGATCGCAAGCTGACGTTCGACAAGGTGACCAACGTCCACTACTCAGGAACCGTGCACGACGAGGATCAACCGGCGCATCTGCTCGTCCACACGGAAGTGTGCAGCACGATTTGCGGACCCGAGTATGGCCACCCGTGCACGCGATTCTGCCCGGCCAACGTGTACGAGATCCAGCACGATGCCGAAGGCGTTCCGCGACTGCAGATCAACGCCTCGAACTGCGTCCACTGCAAGACGTGCGACATCATGGATCCATACCAGGTGATCACGTGGGTCCCGCCCGAGGGTGGCGGTGGGCCGCAATACAATGGGATGTAGGCTTGGGCTTTGGACTTTGGACTTTGGTCCTTAGACTGGGGGGCGATCGGGCCGACGAGCGCCAAAGTCTAAAGTCTAGAATCCAAGGTCCATTCACTCTTGTTCCCCGACTGGCGAGCATCACCAACGAAGCGAGCGCAGGTTGCCGCCCTCGGGAGCGCTCGGCTATCCACTAATCAACGCGCTCGGCCGCACGTTGACCTGGCGGGTCGACGGGCATCAGCAGTTCGATGCGGTGACGGCCTCCGGGCGCCAGCCGATCATGGCGTTCTGGCACGGTCGGATCCTTCCAGCGACACTCTACTTCCGCGACCGCGGGATCATCGTCATCACCAGCGAGAACTTCGACGGCGAGTGGATTGCGCGCATCATCGAGCGGTTCGGCTACGGCACTGCCCGGGGGTCATCGTCGCGCGGCGGGTTGAAGGCACTGCTGAAGCTGGTGCGCGACATGGAGGCTGGACGTCCGACGGCGTTCACACTTGACGGGCCGCGCGGTCCGGCGCGGGTGGCGCAACCGGGCGCCGTGTGGCTGGCCAAGGCCACCGGCAATCCGCTGCTGCCGTTCCACATCGAATCGTCGTCACGATGGACGGCGAACAGTTGGGATCACACGCAGGTGCCCAGGCCGTTTTCCACCGTCGCCGTGGCGATTGGGGAACCGTTCTACGTATCGCGCGACGCGACGGCTGAAGATCTCGAAGCGGCCCGGCTCGAACTGGAACATCGTCTCGCCAATCTGGAGCGCCGATCGCTTCAGCTGCTGTAGTCAACGTCGGGAATCACCGAACGATTCGAACGACTCGAACGATTCGAACGATCTGTTACGATTCGCCCGATGGCGGTGATCTCGCTCACGGTCAACGGGCGGGCGCATTCGGTGGACGTCGACCCCACGACCCCGCTGCTGTATGTCCTCAGCGATGACCTGCAGCTGAACGGTCCGAAGTTCGGCTGCGGCCTCGGACAGTGCGGCTGCTGCACCGTCATCGCGGCCGGGCAGGCCGTACGATCGTGCGTCACGCCGGTCTCCGCGGTCACCGGGGAGATCACCACGCTCGAGGGCCTCGGCACCCTCGAGCAGCCGCATCCGATCCAGCAGGCGTTCATCGACGAGCAGGCCGTTCAGTGCGGCTTCTGCCTCAGCGGCGTCATCATGACCGCGAAGGCGCTGCTCGATCGCAATCCCCGCGCATCGGAGCCCGAGATTCGCCAGGCGTTGTCGAACGTCTTGTGTCGCTGCGCCGCCCACAGCCGGATGATCAAGGCGATTAGCCGGTACGCGAACGGAGGCAAGGCGTGAATCGCCGCGAGTTCCTTCACGCCGGCGGTGCGCTGGTCGTCACGTTTGGCGCGATGCGACTGGCGTCGGATCTGAACGTAGCGCCCGCTGACGCCGCCGCGCAGCGGCTCAATGGCGCCGGCAGCACTGCAGCTGGATCGCTGGATCCGCGTGAACGCGGACGGCAGTGTGACGGCGCTCACCGGCAAGTGCGAGCTCGGACACGGCTTGTACACAGCCCAGACACAGCTCGTTGCCGAGGAGCTCTGCGTGCCGTTTTCGCGCGTCACCCTGATCCAGTGCGACACGGATCTCACGCCTGATCAGGGGACGACGTCCGGAGCGCAGTCGCACCCGACGAACTTCAACCGGGCTGATCTCGCGCTGGCGGCGGCGACCGCCCGGGAGGCGCTGCTGTCACTGGCGGCCGAGCGGCTGGCGATTCCCGTCGAACAACTGGTGGCAAGAGATGGCGTCGTGAGCTCGCGGTCTGACGCTGCGCGGCGAGTGTCCTACGGCGAGCTGATTGGTGGCCGAACGTTCAATCTGGCCCTCGATCCAACCGCCAGTCGGAAGTCGGCGGCTGAATGGACCGTGCTCGGCAAGCCGGTGCCGCGAGTGGAGATTCCGGCCATGGTCACTGGCCGATTCGAGTTCGTGCACAACGTGCGCGTGCCGGGCATGCTTCACGGCCGCGTCGTCCGACCTCCTGGCGTCGGAGCGACGCTGGCAAATGTCGACGAGGCATCGATCCGCGATGTTGCCGGTGTCGTGAAAATCGTCGTGCGGAAGAATTTCGTGGGCGTGGTGGCCGACAAGCCGTGGCAGGCGATTCAGGCGGCCAGTCGGTTGCGCGTGAACTGGACACCAGGTCCGCCACTGCCTCCACCGCAGGAACTGCATACGAGGCTGCGGACGCAGACACCCACCCGAGACACGTATCTCGTCAATGCCGGCGACGTGGACGCTGGATTTCGCGGCGCGGCGTCTGTCGTCCGCGCCACGTACACATACCCGTATCAGATGCATGCATCCGTCGGCACCGCGTGCGCCGTTGCCGACGTGCAGAACGGCCGTGCGACGATCTGGGCGGCCTCGCAGGCCGTGTATCCGCTGCGGAGTTCGGCGGCACTGCTGCTCGGGATGCCAGCCGAGAACGTGCACGTCATCTTCCGGCAGGGTCCCGGCTGTTACGGGATCAACGGGGCGGACACCGTCGCCTATGACGCCGCGCTGATGTCTCAGGCGGTCGGGCGCCCGGTCCGCGTGCAGCTGTCGCGTCGTGACGAGATGGCCTGGGAGAACTACGGCCTGGCGTTCGTAATTGATCAGCGTGCCGCCCTCGATCGCTCGGGCGCCATCTCGGCGTGGGACTACGAGGGATGGTCACCGACGCTTGGCGGCCGGCCAGGCGCGGGAACGCCCGGGAATCTCGTAACGGGTCTACTCGCCGGGTTCGAGCCGGCAGCGTTCCAGGCACGCTCGCCGGCTCCGGCGCCAACGGCTTATGCGAACAACAGCAATGCGGTTCCGCCATACGTCACCGGCGACGTCAATGGCCGGGCGGATGGAACCGGAACCGTGGCGGCGCAACGGGTGATGTCTCACAACGTCCGTTCGATTTTTCTCACCGGACCGCTGCGGTCGCCGGAGAGGCTGCAGAACACGTTCGCACACGAGTCGTTCATCGACGAGGTCGCGGCGGCCGTCAAGATCGACCCGGTCGAGTACCGGCTGCGCCACCTGCGCGATCCGCGTCTGATCGCAGTAGTGAAGGCCGCCGCACAAAAGGCCGCACTGGGACGCGCGTCCCTCGCCGAAGGTGGGCAGCCCACGCCGCGGTGTTGCCCGTGGGCGAGGAATATCGTGCGTGCTGTACGAAGGCGACAATGGCTACTGCGCCCTCGTGGCCGAGGTCGACGTGGATCAGGACGCGGGAACCATTCGCGCCCGCAGGCTCGTGATCGCCAGCGATTCCGGTCCGATCTCCAACCCCGATGGGCTCCGCAATCAGCTCGAGGGCGGGGCGCTTCAAGGCCTGAGTCGTGCGCTGCTCGAGCAGGTCACCTGGGATGCGCAGCAGGTCACGTCGATCGATTGGCGCAGCTACATGCCGCTGTACCTCGGTGCGGAGGTGCCCGTCATCGACACGGTTCTCATCAACCAGCCGGACGAACGGGCGATGGGTGCGGGTGAGACAGCGGTCACGGTCGTGGCGGCGGCGATCGCGAATGCAGTTTTCGACGCGACCGGCGCGAGGCTGCGTGACGTGCCGTTCACGCCCGAGCGTGTGAAGGCGGCGCTCGCCGCACGCGCGTAAGGCGGGCCTTCAGGCCGCCCACTGCATCGCAGCCGACGGAAATACACGGACACGTGGCATCGGCATTGCCTCCCTGGCGGTGGGGAGGTCCAGAATGCCCGAAAAAGCTACGCTGGCACGCGCACGCCGCGACAAGCGTCAGGGGAAGTCACCATCGACGCAGGCCGGGGAGTTCGTGCGTGAAGAGATTCACCACGTACGCGAAGGAAAGCACGGTGCCCGTTCGAGCAAGCAGGCGATCGCGATCGGCCTGTCGAAAGCGCGTCGCGCTGGTGTTGACGTCGGCAAACCCCCGGCGAGTGCCAAGTCCGGCACGAAACGAAGTGCCACGTCCGCATCCCGCCGGGCGGGGAAGTCGACCTCGACCAGAAGGTCGCGCGCGACACGCGGCGCGTTGAAGCGGGAAGGGCATCGCGCCGCCTCGCATTCGGCGCTGTCGCGTCAGGCCAAGGGGGCGGCTCGAAAGCGATCGGCCGCCAGCCGGAGCGCCGCGGCGCGGAAGGCGGCGAGGACCCGTCGACGTCGCGCCTCGTCCTGAGATCGGCACCTGAAGGCGGCGCCCGGTCGGGAACGACAAGAGGCGCCGCCTGCGAACGCGCGGCAACTGCTCTTCAGACCAGGGCGCATACCCGCCGCACGAGCAGAGCGCTCGCGCCGCCAACCGTGGCAAGTACTGTGGCCGGTAGAACCACCAGCGCTGGCAGCATGAATATCTCGCCGGCCCCGCCACTTTGTTGGATCGCCGTCCACCCGGAGCCGTCGCCGAGGGTGGCGATCGCCACCAGCAGCATGGCCGCCATCGGGTAGACCGTCAGGCACGCAAGCATCGCCGCGGCCAGACCGCCGATGGCAGCTGACCGCAACCGCGTTGTTCTTCGCACCGCGTCGACGCCTGTGGCCACCCAGACCGCCACGGCGAGCACCGTCGTGACGGCCGAGCGCACCGAAAAATCGTGCGTCGGCGCGAACGCATCCAGCCCGACCCGGCCGACGTAGATTGCCGCGAAGAGCAGTGCTGGTGCGGCGTGGAACCGCAGCGTCAGTCCGGCCACCTGGCGTACATACCAGCCGTCTGCCGCTGCCGGCCCGCGCTGCGGCGAGATGCTGTCGCGGTAGGCTTCGAGGAGATCGGCCGGGATCGACTCGCGATCCCGTACCGGGAGGATCGCGAGCAGGAGGATCTCGGCCCAGTAAGGCGGATTCACAGCCATGCTCTCACCGTCACCATAATTGAACCGGGTTGAATTAAGAGACCGCGCGATCGTCTTAATTCAACCCGGTTCAATTAAACGTTGTCACGTCCGGGCGTCTACGTCACGTTCATACGTGACGGCTGCTCGCGCCGCCACATGCTGTACGCTCCGCCGAGCCCGCCACAGATCGCTCCGGCCGCGATACTGAAGAGAATTCCGCCGGGCAGGCCCTGCCAATGCTCCTCGATGACGAACGCGCGCAGGTCATTCGAGCCGCTGCGTTGAAAGCGAACAAGCAGGCCGTGCCAGTCGCTACGGTGCTGGATGGTGTCGAGGAAGATCATCTTGCGCGCGAAGTTGGCCGCGCTGAAGACACCGGTCGAGAGGACCGCGACGACGGCACCCGCGACGATCGCGTCGCGGAATCGTCGCGCCCGGCGCTCGGCGGCGAACCCGCTCCAGACCCAGCATGCGAGCACCGTGACACCGAGGGCAAGGACGGCCGGTGGGGTGTCTTCAGCAAGGGGAGCGACGGCAGTCGACAGCAGATTGAACCCGCCCAGGATCACGCCGAGCAGCAAGCCCCACATCCACGGCCGGGCAAGGCTTGCCAGTTGGACCGCAAACCAGAGCGCCGCACGCAGGCGACCGCGCTTCGGGCGCACGCTGTCGCGATACTCCTCGACCAGATCTCCAATGATCGGACTGCGGTCGGTCATCATGCGGTTCCCTTCAGCGGCAGCCGAACGCCGTCCCACAGCCGGTTCGTCGCCACCCGCACCGAGTTGAGCGCCCGCAGCCCCTTTGGCTCGATCCGGTAATGGCGTTTCGGCCGTCCGCCGCGGATGGGAGTTCCTGGCCCAAGCTCAGACGAGACGAGCCCTTTCGTTTCCAGCCGGTCGAGCGTCGCGTAGACCGCGCCCGCGGAGATCTCGCGGCCAAGACGATGCTCGACCTCCTTCAGGATGGCGCGGCCGTAGCCCTCTTTCCCCAACTCCGTCTGCGGACGCAGCAGGGCGAGCAGAACCGCCTGTTCGAAGATGCCAAGGTGTTCAGCCAATTTGTCTGCATTGTAGACAAAAAGGGGACAAGGCGGAAGGGGGCAGCGGACGAGGGGGCAGGGGGAGCAGGGGGCAGGGAGGGGGCAGGGGACGAGGGGCAGGGACGAGGGGCAGGGAAGGAAACCGGCGCGAGCGTATCGCCGAAGCCTTAGGCGTGCGAGAGGTCCTGCCCCTGCCCTGCCCCTGCCCCCTGATACCTGTTCCCTGTTCCCTCGCTACACCACGTATGCCGCCGCGAACAGTCCGATCATCAGGAAGGCGATGCCGACTTTGACTGCCGTCCCAATCGCAAACCCGATCCACGCCGCAACGCCGGCCTTGCCAACGCGCTTCCAATCCCGGTGCAGCGTCAGTTCCCCGATGACTGCACCAATGAAGGGGCCGATGATGATGCCGGGCAGGCCGAGAAAGAGTCCGAGCAGCGTGCCGAACGCGGCGCCGACCATGGCGCGCCGGCTGGCACCGAGGTGCTGTGCGCCGAGCGCGGCCGCGACGAAGTCGATGCCGTAGCTCGCGGCCCCGATGATGCCGATGATCGTCAGCATCACCGGTCCGACGCGCTGGAAATGGTCCGCCCAGGCTGCCAGCAGCAAGCCGACGAAGATCAGCACGGTCCCCGGCAGCGCGGGGAGCACGATGCCGACAATGCCGACGCTGACGAACGCGATGGCGAGGATCCAAAGGACGAGGGTCATGGGCAGATTCCGTGTGGGTGGAGGTCTTTGCAATTGAACATCGAAAATCGAACATCGAGAATGAAGTGATGTCCGTGACGATGTTTACGTCTCCGCGGTTCGCTGATCACCTGACGCCTCCGGGTCATCCGGAACGCGTCGAGCGCTTCGAGGTGATGCTGGCGATCGCCTCTGAGTTTCGCCGGAGCGGGGGAGAGGTCTGCGAACCGCGCCCAGCCACGCGCGAGGACCTGGCTCGTGTACATCAGGCGGATTATGTCGGGCTGATTGCGGAGACGGCCGGACGGGCAACGGCGCTCGACGCCGACACCTTCACGTCGCCCGACACCTACGATGTCGCCTGCCTCGCCGCCGGAGCGGCGATCAGCGCGGTGGACGTCGTGCTCGATGGCGAGGAAGCGCCGGGCGTGCGGCGCGACGCCCGGCCCACGCCGCCGCGTCGCGGCCTGGCGCTGGTTCGGCCGCCGGGTCACCATGCCGAACGCGATCGCGCGATGGGATTCTGTTTCTTCAACAACGTCGCGGTCGCGGCAGCGCACGCGCGCGCCCGCGGCCTGCAGCGCGTTGCCATCGTCGACTACGACGTGCATCACGGCAATGGGACGCAGTGGACCTTCTATACCGATCCGAGCGTTCTGGTCATCTCGTCGCACCAGTTCCCGTACTACCCGGGTACCGGTGCGGCTACCGAGATCGGCCGGGGTGAGGGTACTGGATTCAACGTCAACCTTCCGCTTGCGGCCGGGGCGACGGATGCCGACTACGAGATGGTGTATTCACGAGTGGCCATCCCGGCGCTGGATCAGTTCCGCCCGGAGCTGATTCTGATTTCTGCCGGTTACGACGCCTACATGGACGATCCGCTGGGCGGGATGCGGCTGTCATCTGCCTGCTTCGGCCGCCTGACGTCGATGATCGTCGGCGTGGCGGACCGGGTCTGCGGCGGGCGCGTCGTGGCAGTGACGGAGGGCGGCTACAACCTGCAGGGACTGGCCCAGGGTCTGCGGGAAACCCTCGCGGCCCTCGATTGGGACAACAGTGCCGGCACTGACCCTTCGACGCTTGCCGGCCCATCCAGTCTGCATTCGAGGGATGGCGCGAGTGGACCGGCATCAACGTCGGTAGACGGGGATATTTCGCGAGGCATGGCGACGGTGCAAACCGTCCTGCCGGTGCTCGGTCCGCACTGGCAGTTATAATTTCGGAAACGCGTGCCGCTGGGATGGGTGGGCCTTCCCGTCCTTCTCCCCTTCCCGAGTCACCTTCCCCGTTTCTATGGATTACAAGCCGCAGGAGCTCGACAAGAAGTGGCAGCAGCGCTGGGCCGCCAGCCGGGCCTTCGAGGTCACGGCCGACCCCGCCCGGCCGAAATATTACTGCCTCGAGATGTTCGCCTACCCGTCCGGGCATGCGCACGTCGGCCACGTCCGCAACTACATCATTGGCGACGTGATGGCGCGCACGAAGCGCATGCGCGGTTACAACGTCCTGCATCCGTTCGGCTGGGATGCCTTCGGGCTGCCCGCGGAGAACGCCGCGATCAAGAACGGCACGCATCCCGAAGTCTCGACCCGCGACAACATCGCGCATATGAAGGGCCAGCTGCAGCGGCTGGGCATCAGTTACGCCTGGGAGCGCGAGTTCGCCACGTGCGACGCCGCCTACTACAAGTGGAATCAGTGGCTGTTCATTCGGATGTTCGAGAAGGGATTGGCGTATCGCCGCAAGTCGTCGGTGAACTGGTGCCCGAAGGACAACACCGTTCTTGCCAACGAGCAGGTGGTGGACGGGGGGTGCTGGCGATGCGGCACCCCGGTGGAAACGCGCGATCTCGAGCAGTGGTTCTTCAAGATTACGGCGTACGCGGACGAACTCCTTGACGACACCGCGACCCTGACGAAGTGGCCCGAGAAAGTTCTGACCATGCAGCGGAACTGGATCGGACGCTCGGAGGGCGCGCGTGTGACCTTCGCGGTGGCGGGCGATCCCTCCACGCGCATCGAGGTCTTCACCACCCGCATCGACACCATCTACGGCGCCACCTTCGTGTTACTCGGCCCCGAGCACCCGCTCGTGCACGAGTTCGCGGAGCGGTCTGGCGACTCGGCCGCGTTCCGCAAGCAGGTCCAGGCATTCCGGCTGCAGGACCGGGCGGCTCGCATCAGCGGCGAGATCGAAAAACAGGGATTCGACACCGGCTTCCGCGCCATCAACCCCTTCACGAACGAGCCCGTCCCGGTCTGGGTCGCGAACTTCGTCCTGGGTGACTACGGCACCGGCGCCGTCATGGCCGTCCCGGCCCACGACCAGCGCGACTTCGAGTTCGCCCGCAAGTACAACCTCCCCATTCGCGTCGTTGTCACGCCGGAGGGAAAGCCGATGGAGTCGGCCGCGCTGACAGAAGCGGCCGATGCCTACGGGCTGCTGGTCGACTCGGGTGAGTACAGCGGACTTCCCTCGGCTGACGCGCAGCAGAAGATGATCGCTGCCGCAAGGCAGCGCGGGATCGGCGAGGGGACGGTCCAGTACAGGCTGAAGGACTGGGGCATCTCGCGTCAGCGCTACTGGGGAACGCCCATCCCGATGATCTACTGCGAGACGGACGGCATCGTGCCGGTGCCGGACGATCAGCTTCCGGTCGAACTGCCGAAGGTCGCCGAATTCACCGGCCGCGGCGACTCGCCGCTGGCGCAGGTCCCGGAGTTCGTCAACGTGCGCTGCCCGAAGTGTGGCGGCCCCGCCAGGCGCGAGACCGATACGATGGATACGTTCGTCGATTCATCGTGGTACTTCTACCGCTTCGCCGACCCGACGAACGACGAGCTGCCATTCGATCCGGCGGCGGTGAAGTATTGGCTGCCGGTGGACTTCTACAGCGGCGGAGTCGAGCACGCCATCCTGCACCTGATCTACTCGCGTTTTTTCGCCCGCGTCTTCCGCGACCTCGGGATGGTCGATCACAGCGAGCCGTTCACCCAGCTCCTGACCCAGGGGATGGTATTGAAGGACGGCAACGTGATGTCCAAGTCCAAGGGCAACGTCGTCGATCCCGACTCGATGCTGCAGAAGTTCGGCGCCGATGCCCTCCGGCTCTATGTGATGTTCGTGGCGCCGCCCGAGAAGGAGATCGAGTGGACGGATACCGGCCTCGAAGGCAGCTTCCGCTTCCTGGCCAGGGTCTGGCGGTTGATCGATCACTGGGTCGAGACGATCGGCGGCGAAGGGATCGGAGACGCGGCGACATGCTCCGACCTGACCGCCGCCGAGCGCGCACTGCGGCGCAAGACCCACGAGACGATCCAGCGGGTCACCACCGATGTCGAACTCCGCCAGCAGCTGAACACGGCGGTGTCCGCGATGATGGAGCTGGTCAACGATCTGTACTCGTTCAGCGAGCAGACGGTGACCGGTGGGCCGGCGCGCCGAATCGACGAGGACGTCGAGCACGCGGGGAAGGTTGAACGCACGCAGACGATCTGCGTGGTTCGCGAGGCAGTTGAAGCGTTGATCCGGATGCTCGCGCCTTTCACTCCGCATACCGCGGAGGAACTCTGGGAACGACTTGGCCATCACACCGGTCTGGCCGCCGCTATCTGGCCCGAGTTCGATGCGGCCGTTGCCCGTGCCGAGGAAGTGGTGGTTCCTGTCCAAATCAACGGGAAGGTTCGTGGTCGTATCAGCGTCTCCCCTGATACGACCGAAGGAGACCTGCAGGCGGCTGCCCTGGCCGACCCGGCGGTGCAGGCGCACCTGGCGGGGAAGTCGGTGAAGAAGGTTGTCGTCGTGAAAGGGCGGCTTGTCTCGATTGTTGCGGCGTAGGCTGACGCTCATCGCGATCGTCGGGCTGCTCGCCGCCAGCGGCTCCGGCTGCGGCTATGCCCTGGCGGGCCGCGGGACCTTCCTGCCTGCCGACATCAAGATCGTGGGCATCCCACCGATCGAGAACAAGACGACGTTCTACCGGACCGAGCAGATCCTGACCGAGAAGGTCCGGGCCGAGTTCATTGGCCGTGGCAAGTACCGGATCGTGCCCGGTGCGGAAGGCGCTGACGCCATGCTGACAGCGGAACTGGCGAGCATCATCATCCAGCCGGCCGCCCTGGGCGCCAATCAGCTCGCGTCGCGATATCTCTTCACCGTCGTCATCCGCGCGCAGTTCACCGATACGCGGAACAACGAAGTGCTCTGGTCCAACGACCAGCTCGTCTTCCGCGAGGAATACGAGCTGAACGCGGCGGCAGGCGCCGTCGAGGGCGCAACCTTCCTCGATACCCAGGCCTCGTCATTCGATCGCATCTCGACAGACATTGCCCGCACCATCGTGACCGCGATTCTGGAAGCGTTTTGAGATCATGGAATTGACGAATGTACGGATGGACGAGTTGACGAATTTATTGGTCGATTGGCCGTTCCATCAGGCAATCACATCCGTCAATTCGTCAATTCGTCAATTCGTCAATTCAAGATGCCCCCTATCTCTCCTGCTGTAGTTCGGAAACAGATTGCGTCCGGCACGACAGCGCCGCTATACATGCTCGTCGGCGCCGATGACGTCGAGAAGGCTGCGGTCGCGGGGGAGTTCACCGCGGTCGTGGAAGAAGGCCTCGAGGCGTTCAACGTGGACCGCCTGTACGGCGGCGAGACGAAGGTCGATGCGCTGGTCGATGCGGCGCAGACACTGCCGATGATGGCGCCGCGACGCATCGTCATCGTGCTCGAAGCCGAGAAGATGCTGATGCCGAAACGCGAGGGCAAAGCCGCCGACGAGGAGCAGGCGCGGCTCGAGGCGTTTATCGAATCGCCGCCGGATCACGCGACCGTGGTGTTCGTCTGTGGTCCGCTCGATATGCGGCGACGCGTGGCGAAACTACTGGTGAAGCAGGCGCAGGTCGTCGATTGCGGCACCATCGAGAGCGAGGCCGACGCCGACCTGTGGGTGAAAACGCGTGCCGCCCGCGACAAGATCACCTTCGAACCGGCCGCGGTGCGAGCCCTGGTCGAGCGCGCCGGTCTCGACATCGTCCGGCTGCGGTCGGGTCTGGAGCGGGTCGCGCTGTACGCGATGGGGCAACCGGCGGTGACCGTCGCCGACGTCCGCGAGGTCGTGGCAGCGGGTCCGCAGGCGCAGGAAGACTTCGGGATCGCGAACGCGATTCGGAACGGAGATCCGAGCGAGGCGCTCCGCCAGTTGCACGCGTCGCTCGATGCCGGCGGCGTGCCGTTCGTGCTGATGGGACAGCTGCGGTGGATCGCGGAGAAGATGCCGCCGCAACGAGTACGCCCGGCGATCGACGCCGTGTTCAGGACGGATCTCGCGCTGAAGTCGTCTGGTGGCGACCCGCGGATTCTGCTTGAACGGCTCGTCGTCGAACTGTGCGGAACGGTGAGGGCGGCGGGGCCCGTGAGTAGCCCGCGCGGGCGAGCCTGGCAGGGCTCGCCGTCCAGGAAATAACCGCGCGACCTACGCGCTCGCCTTGGTCAGGCGGGACGCCAGGCGCGACTTGTACCGGCCAGCCGTATTGCGGTGGATGATCCCCTTCGTCGCCATCTTGTCGACGATCGATACCGTCTGGCTGAGCGCCGTCTTCGCGCCGTCGACGTCGTTGTCGTCCAGTGACGCGCGGATCGCCTTGAGCGCCGTCCGGAGACGCGACCGCATCTGCCGATTTGCTTCACGCCGCTTGATGTTCTGTCGATTCGCCTTCAGGGCGGACTTCGTACGCTTGGCCACTGGTCCTCTCTTGGTGGTCACAGGGCGCCACCTGACGCCCGTCGCAAACCCCGAATTGTAACACGTTCAAACGCCAATCCTTGCGGCTGTGGCCGGTGCCACGCCACTTCGCGACACCTCACCCAAGCCGGTCGCTGGTGAGCCGGTGGCCGATCTCTACTGCTGTGAACGTGGCCTGGTACGCCGTGGCCACACGACAGTGCCGGTCCGTATGGTCAAAAGCAGCGGGCGGCTCCCACTTGCCACCTACGGCCATCGGCCACCGGCGACGAGCCGCCGGGTGTCTACTGCGGCTGGGTGATGTCCGCGGCAATCCTCCACTGGCCATTCCGCTCGCGGACCCACACTCTGGCGTAGAAGCCTTCCTCGCGGGCGCCCCGCCCACGGCTGGGGATGATGTAGGTGCCCCAGGTATACCCGAGGTCTCCCGAGCGCGCCGCTTCGGCGTAACGGGTGTCCGCGGCGGTGTATCGCGGCTGCATGGCGAGCCAGGCCACGATCGCACGGTCGCCGACCAGCGGCATCATGTTGCGGCGGTGCAAGCGGGCTCCTGGCGCCAGGCGCTCGCGATAGGCGCTGGCCTGGCTGGTGCGCAGCGCCGCGTTCATCACGCTGTCCGCGGCGCTCAACGGCGGCGTGCGTTCGTCATAGTCGCCGTCAAACCGGTTCGCGTGGGGCGCGCGCGTGAAACCCGGAGCGAAGGGGGCGGCCATCGGCGTCGGTGTTCCGACATCGAGAACCACCTGATACGAGCCGTTCCGTTGCTGCTTCCAGACGCTGAAGTAGGTCGAGTGCCGGGGCTGTCCGTTGTTGCGGCTCGGCAGCATGTTCTTGACCGGTCCGGTGAGGTAGCCGAGCTCGGCGCTGCCAGCGATATCGCCATAGCGCGGTTCCCAAATGAGCTGCAGATCCTTGGGCGGATCAGGGCTTCGCCGAAACTGGTCCTTGGCGAGATCGGCAGCGCCCGCATCGAACCCGATCGCTTCATCGGCGAAGTACTCGAGGAACGCCTGCTTCCAGCCGACCATGAGCGCACGGGCCGCAAACGTGCGCTCCGTTTCGATCATCCGCGTGAGCGAGGGGGGAAACGTCGTGTCCGCCTGAGTCTGGGCGAGGGATGCCGTCGCGGTGAAGACGGCGACGGCCATGCTGAAGGCGCAATGCACGACCGCATACTTCGCACGGGACGCCGCGGCTGGACTGGGGTCAGTGCGCATCGCGTAACGCGCATTGTGCACTCGATCCGAAGGCTCAGGGGCGGACCACCTCATAGCTGCCTGAATGCGGCACCTCGGTCGAATACTTGGGAATGGCTCGGCCATCGATGATCTCGAGCCACTTGTAAACCACCAGCCTCCCGCCTGCAAGTGAGGTGGCGGGCCCCCGTCCGGCGGCGGAACTGACCTTGCGCACGTAATCGCGGGTCTCGCGGTATGCCGGGATGCGGCGACCCGAGCGATCGACCGCGCCTGCGCCGGCGTTGTAGGCGGCCAGGGCGAGTTCCTCGTTGCCGTCGTATCTATCCAGCAACTGGCGGAGGTACGCCGTGCCACCCCGGATGTTTTCTGCCGGGTCGTACGCGTTCCGAACCCCAAGCTCGCGGGCGGTCGCCGGCATGAGCTGCATCAATCCCATCGCGCCCTTCGACGACATGGCTCTCGGGTTGAAGCCGGATTCAACCTGGATCACCGCCTTGACCAATTCCGGGCGAAGCGCATGGCGGGCCGCATGCTCTGCGATCAACGAGTCGTAGTCCGAAGCCTGTCGGGCGTCGGCAACGGGAGTGGTCGAGAACTGCTGTCGGGTTCCCGGGACCGCATAGACCGCGGTCGGCTGATCGATGGGGTGATCGGACCAGACCTGCCGGCCGTTCGGGTCGGTTCGGATGTAGATCTGGGCAGCCGCGGGAAAGGGAAGGGCAGCCACCGTCACAGCAGCGAGAAATAGAACGCGAGCGGAGATGGACAGGCGAGCGGCCACGCGTTGCTCCGGAGCGGACCGCTTCGGCCCGCGAGCGGACGATTGGTACGGTTATCGGCACCGAGGGGATGCCTCTGCAACGATGGGCTGGTAGGCTGTTAACGGGTTGCCAATCCGTAAACGTCCGGCTGGCAGCCGAGCCGCGTTCTTCGCCCATGCCGCTACTTGCCCTGGAACAGGTTTCACTGGCCTTCGGTCATCTGCCGCTCTTCGACCACTCGAGCCTCCGGATCGAGCCCGGCGAGCGCGTCGCATTGATCGGTCGTAACGGCAGCGGCAAGAGCACGCTGCTGAAGGTGCTCACGGGGGAATTGCAGCCGGACTCAGGCACCGTCTGGCGCACGCCCGCATTGCGTACTGCGCGTCTTGCGCAGGACGTGAGCGAGAGCACTCGGACGGTCCGGGACGAGGTTGCCTCGGGACTCGCGCTCCGGGATGAGGACTGGTCGCTGACACATCGGGTCGATGCCGTGCTGTCGCGACTCGCGCTGCCTGGAGATCAGCTGGTGTCCGACCTCTCGGGTGGCTGGCGGCGCCGCGTGCTGCTTGGCCAGGCGCTGGTGGGCGATCCAGACCTGCTCCTGCTCGACGAACCGACGAATCATCTCGACATCGACGCAATCGAGTGGCTGGAGCAGCACCTGCTGGATTTCCCCGGCGCCGTACTCTTCGTGACGCACGATCGCGCATTCCTCCGGCGGCTGGCGACCCGCATCGTCGAACTCGATCGCGGCGAGTTGCGCTCGTGGCCGGGGAGTTACGACAGCTACCTGGAAAAGAAGGCGGCTGCGATCGAGAGTGAGATGCGTGATCTCGAACGCCTCGACAAGAAGCTCGCCGAGGAGGAGGCGTGGTTGCGCCGGGGCATCAAGGCGCGCCGGACGCGCAACGAGGGACGGGTCCGTGCGTTGATCGCACTGCGAGCCGAACGAGCCGCCTATCGTGCGCAGGCCGATGCCGTTCGTATGGCCGTCGGGCAGACCGACGCCTCCGGGCGCCTGGTGTTCGACGTCGACCACGTCAGCAAGTCGTACGGCGGCACACCGGTCGTGCGTGATCTGTCCCTGCGGATCATGCGCGGCGATCGCGTCGGCCTGATTGGTCCGAACGGTTCCGGTAAGACGACGCTGCTGCGCCTGCTGGTTGGAGAGATTCCGCCGGACAGCGGCGAGGTCCGCCACGGCACGCGATTGCAGGTGGCGTACTTCGATCAACAACGGGCGCAGCTCGATCCGGATCGCACGGTCGCCGAGAGCGTCGCCGATGGCGACACGGTGATGGTCAATGGTCAAGAGCGCCATGTCCTCGGATACCTCGATGACTTTCTCTTTCCGCGCGAGCGGGCGCGGTCGCCGGTGCGATCGCTGTCGGGCGGCGAACGCAACCGGCTGCTGCTCGCCCGGCTCTTCGCACGCCCTGCCAATGTGCTGGTGCTGGACGAGCCCACCAACGACCTGGACATCGAGACGCTGGAACTGCTGGAAGAGTTGATCGACACGTTCGACGGTACGGTCCTCCTCGTGACCCACGATCGCGCATTCCTCGACAATGTCGTTACCAGCACGCTCGCATTCGAGGGCAACGGCATCGTCCGCGAGAACGTTGGCGGGTGGGAGGATTACGAGCGATCGAGTCGTTCGAATGGTTCGAGTCGTTCGAGTCGTTCGACGGAGGAGACGGAGGAACGGGAACGTCTCGAACGAGTCGAGCGGCTCGAACGTTTCGAACGAAGAAAAAAGCGCACCTTCAACGAAGAACGCGAGTATGCTGCGTTGCCCTCGCTCATCGAGGCGCTCGAGGCGGAGCTGCAGCAGATGGAACGCGAAGCCGGGTCACCGGAGTTCTACAAATCTCCGGCGGAACACATTCAGGCCGTGCTGGCGCGGATCGATGCGATTCACGCGGAGCTGGAGCAGGCGCTGGCGCGATGGGTGGAACTGGAGGAAGTGGGCCGGTGAGGATAGGCGGATGAACCTCTGGCGCCGATGGATGCGGCAGCCACAACGCGTGTGGCTTCGCCGCGCATTGTTTCAGGTTCACCTGTGGACGGGCATCGGTCTTGGCCTTTACGTCGTCGTCCTGAGCGTGACGGGCAGCGCGCTTGTCTATCGAACCGATCTCGATCTGTACTTCCGTACGCCGCGGCCCGAATTCGTGCGCGACGCCAAGCGCGTACCCAGCGAGGAGATCCGGGCTACCGCAGAGAAGCTGTATCCCGGTTGGGACGTGACACGGGTCAGCGATCGCGTCTCTCGCCGGAACCCGACTATTCAGGTGGATCTCAAGCGCGGCGAGGAGACAAAGGAGCGCCTGTTCAATCCGTATACGGGCCAGGATCTCGGCGACGCGACTACCAAAGGTGAATGGTTCCTGCTGTGGATGGTCCGCCTGCACGACGAGCTGCTGTTCGATCGCGAGGGACGGTACATCAACGGCTATCTGAGCGCGGTCTTCACAGTGACCGTGTTGACCGGGTTGATCGTCTGGTGGCCCGGTGTCAGCCGGTGGAAACGCAGTCTCATCATCAAGGCGTCGAGCGGGTGGCGGCGCTTCAACTGGGACCTGCACAGTGCACTTGGCTTCTGGCTGTTTCTGTTTGCGCTGATGTGGGGCGTGTCGGGCTTCTATCTGGGGGTCCCGGAGCCATTCACCGATCTGGTCGACAAATTCTCCGATCCGAACGCGGAGTACGGCGAGCGCATGGGCGACGTTGTGCTGATGTGGCTGTCGCGGCTGCACTTCGGTCGATGGCGGGACAACGAGCCATTGCGCGCCGTGTGGGCGCTGGCCGGCCTGGTGCCCGCGATCCTGTTCGTCACCGGCGTGATCATGTGGTGGAACCGGACGCTGCGACCGCTGCTCCGGAGAGGACCGGCGTTTGATCCGAGCCTGCAGGATACCGAACGGGTCTAAGGGAGCCGACGACCTCCAGGTTGTCGAACTGTCCGAACCGCAGCCGCGGTCGGGCCAGGTCGTCGTCCGGATTCGCGCCGCATCGCTCAATTTTCGCGACCAGGCGATCATTAAAGGCGATTACCCGGGCTTGAAGGATGGAGGCGTCGTCCCGCTCTCTGACGGCGCCGGTGACGTCATCGCCGTCGGCGATGGCGTCGCCCGGACGCGGGTTGGCGACCGTGTCGTCGGCACCTTCTTCCAGACGCTCCGCCACCCGATGGCGACCGCTCCGGTGGCGCTGGGCGCCGGCATCGACGGCGTGCTGTCCGAGCAGGTCGCGTTCTACGAAGACGGTGTGGTTCCCATTCCGGACGGCTATTCGTTTGAAGACGCCGCCTGTCTGCCCTGTGCCGCGGTCACCGCGTGGCATGCATTGTTCCGGATGGGCAAGCCGGTGACGCCGGGCTCGACCGTCCTGGTGCTCGGTACCGGCGGCGTTTCGACGTTCGCGATGCAGTTCGCCCGTGCGGCGGGCTGTCGAGTAATTGCCACCTCGTCGAGCGACGAAAAACTCGCACGCGTGCGCGAGCTCGGCGCAGCCGACGGGATCAATTACAAATCCGCGCCCGACTGGGACGTGGCCGTGCTGCGGCTGACCAACGGAGCGGGTGCCGACTGCGTGATTGAAGTCGGTGGTATCGGGACGATGCAGCGTTCGATCAACGCGGTGGCGCGCGGGGGGAAGATCACGCTCATCGGTCTGCTGACTGGCCGGGACGGTGGCGTCAACCCGTATCCCCTCATGTTCAAGGGCGCCAGTATTCACGGCGTGTACGTGGGCGATCGCGCGATGTTCCTCGATATGAATCGCGCGCTCGACGCTACGGGCATCAAGCCGGTGATCGATCGCGTGTTCCCGTTCGATCAGGCGATCGACGCCTTCAAGTACCACGCATCGGGTCACATGGTTGGAAAGGTAGTGATACGACTGTGATCACTCCCAACGCCCACGGCTGAAGCTTCCCCAACTCGCAGCGCGTTAAGACAGCATCTTCTCCACGAGGCCGGGAGCGGCCGCCAGCATCTCGGCGACCTTTGACGGATCCTTCCCGCCGGCCTCAGCAAAGTCCGGTCGGCCGCCTCCACCGCCTCCGACGATCGCCGCCAACTGTTTCACCAGCTGGCCGGCCGGAACCTTCTTCGTCAGGTCCGGCGTCACGCCGACGACGACGGCGACCTTCCCGTCCGACGGAGACGCGAGCACGACGACGCCGCTCCTGATGCGATCACGCTCCTGGTCAACGAGCGCGCGCATGCCGTCCTTGTCGAGTCCGTCAACGGTGCGGGCCACGACCTTCACGCCCGCAAGGTCGATGGTGTCGTCGCCCATCCGGCCGCCGCCGAGGGCGGCCTGCATCCTGGCCTGCTGCAACTCGCGGGCAAGGCGCCTGGCGTCCTCCTGCAGCGCCGCCATCCTGCTGCCGACTTCGGCCGGCCGTGCATTGAGCGCCGCCGCCACCACCGCCAGCTGATCGCGATCGCGCTGAAACGCCCGCATCGATTCGAGACCGGTGATCGCTTCGATCCGCCGCGTACCCGCCGCGACGCCGCTCTCCGAGACGATGGCAAACAGACCGATGTCGCCGGTGGCTCTGACGTGCGTGCCGCCGCACAGTTCGAGGCTGAAGCCGGGCACGGAGACCACGCGGACCGTTTCGCCATACTTCTCACCGAACAGCGCCATGGCGCCGGCCGCGATGGCGTCCTGCGTCGCCTTGACCTCCGTCTGGACCGGAGTGTTCTTCAACACCTGCTCGTTGACGATGCGCTCGATGTCGAGCAACTGCTCGCGCGTCAGCGCGGCGAAGTGAACGAAGTCGAACCGGAGGCGATCGGGGGCGACGAGCGATCCCGCCTGCTTGACGTGCGTGCCGAGTACCTGACGGAGCGCAGCGTGCAGCAGGTGAGTGGCGGTGTGGTTCCGCCGCGTTGCGTCGCGACTCTCGCCTTCGACCGTCGCGGTGACGAAGTCGCGCCGGGCGATGGTCCCGCTGGTGACGGTAACCGCGTGGAGGCGTGGCCAATTCGGGACACGGGTGACGGCGGACACCGTCGCTTCCCCCGCGGAGCCCGCGATGGTGCCGTGGTCCGACACCTGTCCACCTGCCTCGAGATAAAAGGGCGTCTCGCTGAGCGCGATGAAGCCCGGCGCACCTGTGTCGAGACGGTCCACTTCCTGCCGGCTCGCGTCGAACACAGACACGACCTGCGTATTGAGCGACGTCCGGTCGTACCCACGGAAGACCTGCTCGCCGATGCTGGTGAGCTGCTGTTCGGTCTCCGACGAGGCTGACCAGGCAGCGGCTTCCTGCGGCCCGCCCTTGAAGGTGCTCTTTGCTCGCGCCTTTTCGCGCTGGCTCGCCATCGCGCGCTCGAAGCCCTCGCGGTCGAGCGTGAGCCTGCGCTCCTCGGTCATGTCTTCGATGAAGTCACGCGGCAGTCCGAACGTGTCGTAGAGGCGAAAGGCGGCATCGCCCGGAACCACCCGGCCGGACGCGGCAGCGCGGTCGAGCACCTCTTCCAGCCGTGGCAGACCGTCCGTCAGCACCGCCTGGAAGCGCTCTTCCTCGCCGCGGACCACCTGGGTGATGGAATCGCGACCCGACCTCAACTCGGGATACGCATCGCCGAACTCGCGCACGAGCACGTCGACGAGGGTGTACAGGAACGGTTCGGTGACTCCGAGGCGCTGGCCGTGGCGCATCGCCCGTCGCATGATCTTCCGCAGCACATACCCGCGCCATTCATTCGACGGGATCACGCCGTCGGCAATGAGGAAGGTCATCGCCCGCATGTGGTCGGCGATCACCCGCATCGACACGTCCGATGGTTCCATGGTGCCGCGATGGGTCGTGCCCGCGAGTTCGCCGATTGCGGCCAGCAGCGGTGCGAAGACATCGGTGTCGTAATTCGACAGCTTGTCCTGCAGGACCGCGGTGACCCGTTCGAAACCCATGCCGGTGTCGATCGAAGGGGCCGGCAGCGGCAGCAGCGTCCCGTCGGCCTGCCGGTTGAACTCCATGAAGACGTTGTTCCAGATCTCGACGAACCGATCGCAGCTGCACTCCATGCCGCGGCAGGTCCCGCCGGCCGCTTCCTCCGCACAGGGCAGGTGGGTGCCGCGGAAGTAATAGATCTCGGAGCTGCGGCCGCACGGACCGGTATCGCCCATGGTCCAGAAGTTGTCATCCGCGCCGAGCTCGCCGATGTGGGCGCCCGGCAGGAACTCCCGCCAGATCGCCGCGGCCTCGTCATCGCGCGGCACGGCCGCATCGCCTCTGAAGATGGTCGCGAACAGTCGATCCTTCGGGATCCGCCAGCCGTCCACCAGCAGACGCCACGCCAGCGGAATCGCTTCCGCCTTGAAGTAGTCACCGAAGGAGAAGTTCCCCAGCATTTCAAAGAAGGTGTGATGACGGAACGAGGGGCCAACGTTGTCCAGGTCGTTGTGCTTGCCGCTGACCCGCATGCACTTCTGGACGGTGGTGGCGCGCGTGTAGTCGCGCTTCTCGCGACCGAGCAACACGTCCTTGAACTGGTTCATGCCGGCGTTGGTGAAGAGGAGCGTCGGGTCCTCATGCGGCACGAGGGGCGAACTGGACACGATGCGGTGGCCGTTCGCCTGAAAATAGGCGAGAAACGACTCGCGGATTTCTTTTGACGTCACGGGGTCATTTTACTTGTGGTTCTAGGGGTGCCGCGGGTTCCGGAGGTGCTGAACCCCCGGCACCCCCGGCACCCCCGGCACCCTCGGCACCTTCAGAACCCGTTCACCGAGCCTGCCTCCGCCGCGAGCGGAGCAGGGCAACGACGCGATCGCTGCTCGAACCCCTGGGTGACCAGGTAGCGATACAGCCGTTGAAACTCACGATCGTCGGCGATGCCGTCGCGACCGCGCAGACGGCGATCGAGGGCAGCGGTCAGCAGGGCTTCCGAGTCGATCTCACCGAAGACCTGCTCGACGGCGTGCTCGGCGAGCGACGCGTCAATCCCGGCGGCTTCGATCTGACGCTTGACGCGGAGCCGGCCGCGGCCGCGGACGCGAGTCTCGGTGGCGGCGATGGCAGCGGCCACGCGACGGTCGTCGAGCGCCCGCTCCGCGAGCAGGTGTCCGATCGCCACGTCCACTTCGTCGGGTCCATAGCCGCGGCGCGCCAGCCGCTGTCGCAGCTGCGCTTCCGACAACTCGCGCCGCGCCAGCAGTTGCAATCCGGTCAGGTATGCACGACCGTTCGACATGGCTCAGCGAGTCTTCAACGAGAACGAAACGTCAGTGCGTGGCCTCCGCATCCGTGTGCTCGCCCAGGTCAAGGGCAGTCCACGCGGCGGACTGCAACAGCATCAGGCGCCGAATCGCGTAACCTCTGGCGCCCGCCGGGCTGTCGATGCCTGCATCACCTCGCTCATGCGCGCCATCTGATCCCGGGCGGTCTCGTTGATCGTCGAGATCCCCTGCACCTTCAGTTTGAAGTCGTCGGCGTTCGACACCCATCGCAGCGCTTCTTCGACGGAAATCAGGCCTCGCTCGAACAGGCTGAAGATGGATTGATCGAACGTCTGCATCCCGTACTGCGACGTGCCTTGCGCAATCGCATTCGGAATCAGGTGGGTCTTGTCCTTGTCGACGATGCAGTCACGGATGAAGGCGGTGCTGATCAGGACTTCGACCGCCGGGGCGCGACCCTTGCCGTCGGCCTTCGGAATGAGACGCTGCGAGATGACCGCGCGCAGCACGCTTGCCAGCTGGACGCGCACCTGCTTCTGCTGATGCGGCTGGAACACCGAGATGATGCGGTTGATCGTTTCGGTCGCATCGAGCGTGTGCAGCGTGGAGAACACCAGGTGACCTGTTTCGGCCGCGAGCAGCGCCGTTTCGATCGTCTCGAAGTCCCGCATCTCGCCGACCAGGATCACGTCCGGGTCCTGCCGCAGGGCGCTGCGGAGAGCATGCGAGAAGCTGTCGGTGTCGACGCCGATTTCCCGCTGGCTGATGATCGACAGGTTGTCGCGGTGGAGGTACTCGATCGGATCTTCGAGCGTGATGATGTGGGCGGTCCGAGTCAGGTTGATCTCGTCGACCATCGACGCCAACGTCGTCGTCTTGCCGCTGCCGGTGGTGCCGGTGACCAGCACGAGACCGCGGCGTTCTTCGGCAATCCGCTTGAGGACGGACGGCAGGGCCAGTTCGTCGATCTTGGCCACGTCCATGGGGATGACCCGGAAAATCATCCCGATGGTGCCGCGCTGCTGAAACACGTTACAGCGGAAACGCCCGAGCCCGGCAACGCTGTACGCCAGGTCCACTTCGTGGTTGTTCTTGAACTTTTCACGGTGGCTGGTCGGAAGGACTGCGTTGGCGATCGCGACCATGTCTTCGTGGGTCAGTCGCCGGTCGGTCATGGCTGGCGCAAGGGAGCCGCGCACCCGCATCATCGGGCAACTGCCCACTTTGAGGTGCAGGTCGGAGGCGCCTGTCTCCACCGCAATGGTCAGGAGGTCGTTGACGTGCATTCTCTTGATTATCGGTTCCGCCGAGGCCGCGCGCCATGGGCAAGGGTAATACCCTCGCCGCAGCTAACCTGTTGGGCGATTGGGGCAAATGCTCAGTCAGCCGGCCCGTTGTCGCGGCCCCGAGGCTGCGAGGTGCACAGGCCGGCGGGCCTTGTCAGATCCCCCCTGGACAGACCCGACAAGGCTTGCCTCACTAAGGTTTGTTGACCGAAATCAACGCGCGTTGGCGGGTGTGGGGGCGTTCACGTACTGGAGCCAGCCCCACTTGTCCTCGGCCTGACCGGTGACAACCTGATAGAAGCGCTCCTGGAGTGCCTGGGTGATCGGTCCCCGCCGGCCCCGACCCACCGTCACCCGGTCGACCGACCGGATCGGGGTGACCTCGGCAGCGGTGCCGCAGAAGAACACCTCGTCGGCGATGTAGAGCATTTCGCGCGGGATGGTCTGCTCGCGCACCTCGAAGCCGAGTTCCTTCGCGAGCGTAATCACGGAATCCCGCGTGATGCCGGCCAGGACGGAGTTGCCGATCGGCGGTGTGAAGATGATGCCGTCCCGTACCGAGGAAGATGTTGGCGCCGCTTGCTTCGCTGACGTTGCCGGACGTGTCGAGGGCGATGCCCTCACCATACCCCTCGGCCACCGCTTCCATCTTGATCAGTTGAGCATTGGCGTAATTGGCGACGCTCTTGGCCATCGCCGGGGTGGTGTTCGGGGCGTTCCGCGCCCACGTCGACACCTTCACATCGAGTCCTTCTTCGAGCGCTTCCTGGCTGAAGTAGGCCCCCCACTCCCACAGCATGATCGCGACGTCGATCGGGCAGGGTCCAGGGTTGACGCCCAGCGAGTCGTATCCCCGGTAGACGAGCGGCCGGATGTAGCAGGCCTTGAAGTTGTTGACCTTGATCAGATCGACGACGGCATCGGTCAAGCGTCTGCTGATCCCAGGCCGGCTCCATGCGGTAGATCCGGGCAGAATCGATCAGCCGGCGCATGTGCGCGTCGAGGCGGAAGCAGGCGGGACCCTTGGCCGTTTCGTAGCACCGCGCACCCTCGAAGACGGCGCTGCCATAGTGGACGACGTGGGACGCGACATGAATGGTGGCGTCCTTCCAGTCCACGAGCTTGCCGTTCATCCAGATTTTGCCGGTCCCGGGTAAAGACATGACGATCCGCTCCTTTGACACATTATGCCGGTTCCCGGAGCGGCAATGTCAGCGGGACAACGAAAAACGCGACTGGCGGCGGGGCTAAAGCCCCGCCCTATTGGGACCGGTGGCGAGGCTGAAGCCTCGCCCTACTGGGACTCGCCGCAGAACGGGCACTTCGCCGTCCGCGCCTGCAGCGGCTTCCGGCAATGCCAGCAGAAACTGGCCTGCGGTATCGCCCGCGCCTTGAGCCGGGACTGGATGTCGGCGACGGAGTCACCAGCATCCGCGGTGACGGCGCGGGCAGGCCGTCGCGGTGTCGCCGCGGCCGGTTCGCGGCTGGCCAGCAGGTCGTTCATCAACTCCGACGCGCGCTGGTAGCGGGCCGTCAGATCGGGCGCCATCGCCCGCAGGACGATGTCGTTGATCGCCTTCGGAATCCTCGGGTTCTTGAGCCGTGGGGAGGTCAGAAGGTCGCCGCGGGCGAGCCGCGCGATGTCGGCGGGAGCAGGCGTGTCGTAGGGCAGGGATCCGGTGAGCATCTGATAGATCGTCACACCGACGGAGTAGACGTCACTGGCGAACACCGCCTTGCCGTAAAACTGCTCGGGCGCCATGTAGGGGGGGCTGCCGATCACGGTCGTGCCGTGCGCCGCGATTTCGAGGAAGCGCGACGTCCCGAAGTCGGTCACCTTCAACATGCCGTTCTCCGCGATCAGCATGTTGCCCGGCCGAAGATCACGGTGCAGGACACCGGCGCGGTGAGCGTGATCGACGGCGTTGCACATCTGGCAGGCGAAGTCGAGCGCGCGCGTCAGGTCGAGCGCGCCTTCCCGCATGATCAGGTGCTCGAGCGTCTGCCCGGCGACGTACTCCATGACGATGAAGAACACATCGTCTTCTTTTTCCGCGGTGATGACCGTGACGATGTTGGGATGACTCATCGACGCGAGCAGCCGCGGTTCCTTCAGCAACTCGGTGAAGTCGAGGTTCTGTTTGTGCGGGACCTTGATCGCGACCTTCTTGTCGATCCAGGTGTCTTCCGCCAGGTAGACGCTGCCGAAGCCGCCGCTGCCGAGAGAAGACAGGATGCGGTATTTGCCGATGGTCTGTCCGCGGAAGAACATGAAGGAGTGCGGCGAGTATAGCAGGGACGGCGGCTCGCTCGTCGAGGTCGGATGCTTGTGGGTGCGAGAGGAGTTGCTCGTCGGTGCGAGGTCGGATGCTTGTGGGTGCGAGGGAGTGGCTTGTGGTGCGAAGGAGTCACTTGTGGGTGCGAAGGAGTCGCTTGTTGGTGCGAGGTCGGATGCTGCTGGTGCGAAGGGAGTCGCTTGCCGGTGCGAGGGTGGGCTGGTTGTCGGTGCGGAGCGAGCGACTGTTAGTTGCGCCTCTATAATTCGGGCGTGCACGCACGCTTTCTTGTGCCGGGAACGTACGGACGCGGCGATGAAATCGATCTGCCGGACGAGGAGGCCCGGCATCTGTCGCGTGTGTTGCGATTGGGCAGCGGCGCTGTCGTCCGCGTATTCAACGGGCAGGGGGACGAGTTCAGCGCGATCGTCACGCGCGCCACGAAATCCGGCGCGGCGATCCGAATCGACGCGCCTCACGCGACGGTCCCCGAGCCGCGTGTCGCGATGACGATCGCGCACGCGGTGCTCAAGGGCGACAAGATGGACGATGTCGTCCGGGACGTCGTGATGATGGGCGCCGCCGCGATCCAGCCAATGGTGACTACCCGCAGCGAGGTCACACTGCCGGCGCTCGACCGCGGACATCGCCGGGAGCGGTGGGAGCGCGTAGCCGCATCATCGGTCAAGCAGTGCGGACGCGCGGTGCTGCCCCGCATTCTTCCGCCGGTCTCGCTGGACGAGGTGATTGATGCCCTCCGTCGTGTGACGCTGGGACAACCGGCCTTGATGCTGGTCGAGCCGTCGGCAAATACCAGTGTGCAGTCGCTTGCGGACGTCGACTCCATCCCGCCACGGGAGGCCACGCTGCTCGTCGGTCCCGAGGGCGGGTGGACGACCGAGGAGGTCGAGCGGGCAGCGGCCGTGTGTCGTCTGATCAGGCTCGGCGAGCGCACCTTGCGCGCTGATGCGATGGCGACAATCGCCATAGCGGCGTTGTTTACGAGATGGGGTGAGTACTGACTGTTCTCTGTAAACTTCCAACTCCCAACGGCTGGAGCTGGTCCAACTCCCAAGCGACGTCCCTTGACCAGCCTCGCCTATTGCAGGAACGGTTTGAGCAGCGTGCTCCAGAGCTGATAACCCTGTGCGGACAGGTGCAGGCCGTCTTCGACAAACAGTTCCTTGCGCGGCTTCTCGTCCCACCCGAGCATCACACCGTCCACGTCGAGAAACGCGAGGCGGTCGTCGTGTTCGCAGAACTGTCGGATCAGTGTGTTGGCGGCGCGCATGCGGTGGATCTGCGACCACCGCTGGGGGCTCGGCTTCAGGCCGATGAAGACGATTCGTGTTTGAGGCAGTTTCGCCCAGACGTTGAACGCGAAGCGTTCGAATTCCACGGCGACCTGCTCTGAGGTTGTGCCGTAGTTGATGTCGTTGTCACCGGCATACAGCACGATCAGGCGCGGGGCGTACGGGAGTACCAGGCGATCGATCCGTTGCACGGCGTCGTAGAGCGACGAGCTCCACACCCCGCGGTTGAGTGCTCTGATCCCCGGGAGGGTTTTCACCAGATCCCAGTTCACGATGGTGGAGCTCCCGAGGAACAGCACATCGCCCAACGCTGGCGGCGCGACGTGGTCCGCCGCATCGAAATCGGCAAGGGCCTTGGTCCACCGCTCGTCTGGGGACTGCGCGGACAGACCTGCGGTGGCCAGCGCGACGACGAAGAAAGCAAGAGCCAGTCGAACGCGAGCGCGCAGCAGCGCCACCGGACCTCCCTCTGAGTGGATGGCGTACGGTAGCCGCGATGCCTACGGCGGTCAAGCACCCAATCACGCTGCGGCGATGGCGAGAGGAAGTAGCGATTGTCGGGTGACTCGTGTTCAGATTGCCGTTATGTGACGGCAACAACCGATGCGCTCTCGTCCTTCGTGCGCGTCACCAGGCCGTTCGCCACTTGGCCGTAATCTCACGACGTCACCGCTCGCCCGCTTGTGATGATTCAGTTCTACTTCGCGCGACGGAGCGCCGCGAGTTGCTGCTGGACTTCACGCGGCACGGGGTGAGCGTCTGCGGCGGAGACCAGGGGGCGACTCGAGAAGAACCGGAGCAGATCGCTGCGTACATCGGCTGGCACGCCGGCGAAATGATGCTTGTGCAGTTTCTCGAGAAACTGCACATAGGTCTTGTCCGCGAGCGAATACTCGCCCCAGCCAGATGGACGGCCGGTGTCGAAGTTCATATTCGCCAGCATGACGCGCCCGTCCCCCGCATCCTGCAGGGTCACACGATATCGCTGGCGCGCTGTCCGGAAGCTCTCGGTAAAGAGACGCTCCGCGTCCGGTGTCGGAGCCTTGAAAGCGAGCGGCTTGAACGGGCCGACTTTCGGCACTACCTTCATCACGACCCCGACGATCTGTGCCATCAGGCCAGGCTTGCGGTACATCGTCCCGTATTCGTCTTCATACTGCTGGCGCGTCATCGAGTAGACGAAGGCACTGCGCTGCACGGCGGGCGTGACCTTCCGGATCTCGTCTTCCTTGTCACGCCACGCGATGGTCGTCATCTGCGGAATGGTCTGGCTGACGGCCCAACGGAACGTTCCAATGGTGAGGTCCGTGTCGAAGAACAGGTCCTTGACTTCGAGACCATACGTTTCGCGGAACGCGCGGTCCAGTAGCGGCTTCGCAACTTCGAACCCGATGAAGGCGCGATAGGAATCGGGGAGATAAGCGCCCGCCGCAACCTGGACGACGTCGAACGCGAATTCGACCATCACGTGCCGTTTCGGATCTTCCTCATACGTGACGGAACTGCCGAACTTGGCCTTATCCTTCGGGTAGATGAGCGGAACTGAGCGGTTGACCCCTAGCGGATGCCCCGCAGTGTCGGCGGCGTAATGCGCCATCGCTCCCAGAGCGAAGGCCATTTCGTTCACCGTCGTGGCGTCGCGTAACAACGCCCCGACGAAGTCGCCAGACCGAACGTAGTGGATGAGATTCGTGAACAGGTGACTGCCAAACGGGTAGTAACCCATATCCGGCACGACCGAGCCGCCATAGGCGAACGCGCGCGCATGCGTGATGTCGTCGCGGGTGGCCTGTGGGAAGCGTTTCTTCAGCAAGGGAGCGATCATGTCGTCCCACGCCGAATCCACCATCGTTTCGTGGGCGAGCACCGAGTAGGCGCGTGCCGGGGCGGCCATCGAGAGCGCCAGCACGGAGGCGATCGCGATGGTGGCGCCCCGATTCATCCCTTGTTCAGGATGCGGCCGCTGTCAAGACCGAATTGCGGGTTGGAGCGGGGGCCCGAGATGCGGATCGGAATCTTGGAGCCACCACCAGGGCGCTTGAAAAAGGGCTGCGCCAGTCGCGCGAGGATCGACTTCATCCCGTGCGTCATGTCCGCGAGCGTCGCGTCGGCGAGAAAGTAGCCTTTGAAGTCCATCTGCTCGTCGCGCAGCCCGTAGGTTCCGGACAGATCGATGATCGCGCCGGGAACGAGGAAGCGCAGGCTGGAGAACGTGAGTTTCGCGTCGCGCAGTGCGAACGTGCCTTCGAGGTTTGACACGACGCTCTGGCCTGTACCGTCATCGTTCTCGTCGCCGCGACCGCGGCTGCTCAGCATGTTGATCTTGCGCTGCACGTCGTAATTCGTGAACTTTGCCTGCGCTAGCTTGAACGTGCCGTCGAGTTGCAGCCGATCGACGACATCCGCTTCGCCTTGCGGCAGCAGGAATTTGGTCTTCAAATCGATCGTGCCGAGCATCGGATTCTTGCTCGTCTTCACCGCGAGCCGGAGCAGATCCTCGATGAAGCCGTGATCGATCCGAAGGTCGAGTGACACGCGCCGTCCCTTGACATTGCGGGTGCGGACGACCGCGCCGCTGGCGACGATCGTCGTGCGGGCGAGGCGAGCCTCGACGTGGTCGAGCCAGGTGTCGCCGTTGGTGCCGTCGACGATCGCCTTGAACCGCGTGGTGAGCGGAACCTGACGCCCGGCAAAATCGATGGAGAAGTTCGGCGTTTCGGTCTGCCCCTCGACATCCACCCGTCGCAGCACGCCGGAATAGGTGCCGACGGACGAGAGTGTGCCGCCGATCCCCTTGATGTCGTTGAGATTCGCTTCCTTGAAGGCGTACTCACCTTTGATCGGCGTCAGATCCGGCTCCTCAGGGTTCCAGGGGCCGAAGTTGCCGCTCGTCTCGATGCGGCCACGCGGAATCGGGTTGATCAGGCCGGCGTGGAATTCGGCACCCTCCGCGCGTCCGAAACCGCGCATCGCGAGGTCTTCGATATCGAAGATGCGAGGCAGCCGGTTGGCGCGCCGGGACTCGATTTCCAGCCGCGCCCGCTTGGAATGAATGCTGTCAATCAGGACCGCCGAAGGTGGCGGAGCCGTCGGCACGATGGCGGGCGGCGGGAGGTCCTTGGGTCGTCTCGGCTCGTCGTCACCCGCCTTGTCCTGGGGCGAGAGACCGCCAGGTGGGACGTGGATATTGAGTCCCTCGATCTTGACGTCTTTGAGGTGAAGCGGACGTCTGATCAATCCCTTGACGCTGGCGTTCGCGTCGAAGGTGTCCATGGTGATCAGCGGAGGAACGTCAGTGCGGCCGTTGTGGCGGAGCACGAGTCCCTTGCCGGACACGCGCGGTGTCGGATAGATCTCGACCTGCAACGACTCGAGATCAACCTTGCTGTCGAAACGGGAGTTCAGGGCGTCGACGACGGTGTCCCGGACAGCAGGTGTGGCGTGGATTGCCCACCTGACGAGCAGGGCGCTACCCACGACGATCACGACACACAGTCCGAGCAGAATCCGTCGGAACTTCATATGACCCCTTGTCGCCCCGCAATCTCAGAACAGGCCGGCAGTTGAGGCAAGCCGGGAGGCGAAGTGCGCCTCCCGTCCGAGAGGTGGGGCGGGTGTCGTGTCGCGAGAGTGCGTCACGAGCGTAGCTGCCCCGATAACAGCAAGGCAAGTGCCATGTCAACGGCAGAGCTTGAAACCAGACCGCGTCTAGTGTCGCGGCCGAAAATCAGGCCCGGACTAATTTCCGAAGACCGGGGTCTAACCATCGGATTCCCTATGCGACGTCTGTTGCTGATCGTGCTCTCCGTCGCGGCATCCGGGTGCGCAGCCCGCAAACCAGTCGCGCCGCCGGCCGCGGCGATCGCGACACCCGCCCCCGTCGACGTCACAGCGTTGATGCGACACGGCTGCTTCCGCTGCCTCGAGGAAGCGCTCGCGGTCGCTCGCGGCGGGCAGGCCTTCGAGGTCGCCGCTCTACTAACCCTCCGCGCCAAGGAACTGGGACTTCCGTACGCGGACTACCGTCGTCAGGCAGCGGAGACGGCGCCGCCTGACCCGGCGTATGCGACCTATCTTGAAGTCGTCGATGCCTTGCCCGTAGACGTCATGACAGGGGAGCGGTACCGGCGCGAAGCCAGCACTCCGACGCCGGTTGGTATCGATCGCAATGCTGCCGGCGCACCGCCTCGCGCCCCGGCACTTGCCGAACGTGCATCTGGTTGGCGCGAGGTCCTGCAGACCGGGCCGGGATCCGCGATGTTCACGCGATACCTTGACCTGACGATCGAGTGCAGCCTGGTTCCACGGACGGCTCAGTCCCCGGCTCCGGCACTGACGGCCGTAGAACGTGACATTCCGCTCCTGCGATATCGCTTTGGACTCTGCGGAATTGACCCTCGAGATCTTCGAGTGTTCCGTGACGGCGATCCGGCGTTCGTCGACGTCGATTTCACGCTCGGTCGCATGGCGATGTCCGCCCGGCCCGCCGATCTCGACGAGGGGCTGCGGTGGATGCTATCGGCCCACGATGCATTTCCCGCGTCGTCAGTTATCGCTATCTCGTTGGGTGTCGTCTACGACCAGCGTGAAGAGTGGTCAGAATCCTTGAAGGTCTATGACGGTGTCATCGCGCAGATGCCTATGCACCGCGATGCCTTGCTTGGACGGACGGTCGCCCTGTCGCACCTGGGACGTCACGATGAGGCGATTGCTACCGCCACGCAGATGGTCGACCTCGGCGAGTGGTTGATGGGCGAGGCGCATTACTGGCGTGCCTGGAACGAGTTCTCACTGCACCAGTATCAGCCCGCGCGCGAGGATACGGATCGCGCCAAGTCGCGGATGCTCAACGCTGGCGTGTTCGTCCTGTCCGGATTGGTCGAATGGAACCTGCTTCGGCTGCCAACTGCCGAAAGCGAGCTCGAGGAGGCGCTGAAGATGGACTTCGGCCGCTGCGATGCGGCGCAGTATCTCGGTCGCGTCCGCGTTCAGCGGAACAAGGTGCCGGAAGCGCTGGCCGCCTTCAAACAGGCGATCCAGTGCTTCGACCTGTCGATCGCCGTTCGTCAAAAACTGATCGCCGACATCCAGGCGGGTCCGGGCACGGACGCGACCAAGATGCGGCTTGGCGCCAGTCACCAGCGCGCCATCGACGCTGCGGTCAGCGATCGCGAGGAGTGTCGTCAGAATATGACGGCGCTCGAGAAACGCGGTACGCAGTAGCACATGGCAAGGCCGGGCTTCGGGGGGCTAAAGCCCGCCCGACGACGGATCGATTCATCGCTCGGACGATCGGCGGGGCTGAAGCCTGTCCTGCGGTTACGGCGGATACATGGCGAGGGAACGCGCGCGCTCCGCAGAGAGGCTGCGGTACTGCGCCCGCTCGCTGAGGTGGGCCGCGATGACACCGCACCGCGCCGCGTCTTCCATCGTGGAAAACGACAGCCGACAGCCACGACTCCGGTCTCCCACACTGACGACGAGGTCGCTGCCTGAGCATCGCACTTCGTCAATCTGCGTCCACGCGATGCTCAGGGCATGAGTGCCGCTGAATTTCAGCCAGTTGGACGTCAGCAGGAGGCGGCCGGATTGATCGGTCATGCGGCGACCGGTGCGCACCGACGCGACGAAATGGCAGACGTCATCGACGAATGCAGACTCGAGTTGCACTACGGGCAGACGCCCGATCGCGATCTCGTCGCGCAGTGCCGCTGCCGCCATCGACGCCCGGACCCCCGCCACCTCGTTGGCAATCTCCTGCTCCGGCAGGCCGAAAACTCCTGCCAGCGCCACCGCTTCTTCGACTTGCTGACGTGTCGGTGTGTCGCCGATCGCCTTCACCGCATCACGGAATCGATTCAGTCGTGCGGCCGCTTCTTCGTCCCGATGATCTTCCGGCAAGGGAGTCGTCGTCGCATCGGGCGGGCGGTCATCAGGCCATTGAAGTGTGGAGGCGGCTGCCCAATCGCTTGTGTCGCACTTCCGACGTCGCGTGGACGGAACCGTATTGGAACTGACCATTCAGGAGTCCGATTCCTTCGAGGAGCGCCACATCGCAAGATCGTTGCCCGAGCCCCTCCGCGGTGACGATTAAGATGACGCTGATGTCACGCCGTCGCGCGATCGAGTCAGCGCTCGTTGTGATCGCGCTGATCCTTGCCATCGTGCCCGTCCCGGAACTGCTCGTCGAACGGTGGTTCTCGATTGGCGTCTATCCGCGGTTGCAGCACGTGATGACACCGTTGGCCAACCTGGTGCCGTTCGCCTGGTTCGACGTGCTCCTGCTGGTTGTGGTCGGCCTGGTCGTGCGCGTCACCGTACGTGCAGTGCGGCAGGCCCGCCGCGATCGACAGTGGTCGCCCATCATGTTCGGAGCGTGGACGCTCGTCGTGACCGGCGCCGGAATATACCTGGCGTTCCTGGGATTCTGGGGATTGAACTACCGCCGCGTCGCCATGACCGAACGAATCGAGATGGTGCCGGGTCCCCCCGCCAGCGAGGCGCTCGGTCAACTTGGCGAGACGGCAGTCGAACGACTGAACGCGTTATACGACGCGGCACACGCGCAAGGGTGGTCGCACGACGAATGGCGGGATGCCGACTTTATCCGCGCATTCGGTGCGGCGCAGCGATTGATCCAGGACACTCCGACACCAGTGCCTGGACGGCTAAAGCAAACAGTGCTGGGCCCGTACTTCCGATGGACAGGGATTGACGGCATGGTCGATCCGTTGATGCTCGAGGTGCTCGTCAACCCGGATCTGCTGCCGTGGGAACGTCCGTTCGTCGCGGCACACGAGTGGGCGCACCTGGCCGGCTTCGCTGACGAGTCGGAGGCGAGTTTCGTCGGCTGGCTGACGTGCATCCGCTCGCATCCGGCGGCGCAGTACAGCGGATGGTTGTTCGTGTACTGGGAAGTGATTGCGGATCTTCGTGCCGATCAGCGTGCGGCGTTGAATGGCGCGCTCGGGGCCGGACCTCGCCGTGATCTGAACGCCATCGCCGAGCGGTTGCGACGGGGTCAACTTCCGCTGCTCAGGACCGCGAGCTGGGCCGTGTACGACCAGTACCTCCGGGCCAACCGCGTCGAATCCGGCGTGCAGAGCTACGGCGAGGTCGTCACGCTCATTCTTCGGACTCGCTTCGAGGATGGCTATCGCCCGGTTCGTGCGCCGAAGGTATCTTCGCGGTGACGCGCTCCTTTCCTTTCGCGTGGGACGAGACCGTTGCCTGCTTCTTGTACTCGCGCGCGAGCTCGTCCGGTGTCAAGCGGCCCGCCTGAATGTAGTTCGATTTATTCGCCTTGTTGTGTTTGCTCATTGTGGCCTCGTTACGTCGCTGTCCGCCTCGCCGGATGCTGCCGACGCGAGCGATGTGGACCTCAAATCTTGAATCGGAGCAGCGCGCCCACTCCGCCGACGTTCGCGAGCAGGTTCGGATCCTCGATGAACCTGATACGGGCGCCGGTCTGCTGCGCCTTCGTCACCAGTTCGTCCGACACCTTTACTTGATCCGAATCCAATCCGGCGGCGGGTGCCGACGTGTCCACTTCGACCGGACCAGGAGCTACCGGCGCCGGCAGCGATTCCGGGCGTTTCAGCAGTGATGGCGTTGCGGTGATCAGCAATTCTTCGACCTGACCCATTGCGAGCGCCTGGAGGCACGCTTCGGGTCCGACCACACCAAGCCCATTGGCGCGCCAGGCACCGATCAGCGCCTCCACGTGCTCGGCGTCCGTCGTGGCGTCGTGCCCCCGCAGCGTTTCGAGTGTTGTGGCCAGCACGTCGCGCTCGGGCGCGTTGATATCGAGGCGGACGATGTCCACGATCTTTTCGGCGATCTGCTGCGGCAGTTGCTCCAGCAACGTCGGTTTGGTGACCTCATCACACGCGAGCACGATCTGGTTGATCGCTTCGTCGCGGACCACCCGCTCGAGCGTATCGGCCACTTCCTTGAGGTGCTGCAAATGGAAGTTGGCGAGATGCCGTTGATACCGCGCCTGCGACCAACCGCCTTGCGTCGTCTTCCGCGTCTTGACGTTCTTGACGTCCTGACCACTCTCGGTGGCGCCGAGGCCGAACACGAACAGACGCGCCGAGTTCGTGTCCACCAGGAGCGCGGCATAGCGCGGGAACTGATCGTTGAGCCTGGCGAGCGGGTAGAGATGCGGCACCGAGCCAATGAACAGCCAGTGATCGTCGAAAGGGACGTCGAACTGCACGGCGTCGAACAGACCACGCGCGGCACACGCGAAGATCGCGAGGCCGTTGGCAGAGCGCCGCGCGTCTTCAGCGAGAAACGTGGTGATCCGCGCGACGTCCTGATCGAAGCTTTCCCGGGCTTCGCCCTTGAAGGTGCGGGCGCGGTCGCTCAGCGTCTTGCGCAGCCAGGTGTCGTAGTTGTCGCGGCCGTGCTGATCCGGTTGAGCATCGAGATAGAGGCTCAGGACCGGCGCGTCTTCGCTCGGTTCAAACGAGGACAGCCGGTCGAGGTGTTCCCGAAGAGGCGTCGAGAGCGCAGCAGTGGATTTCGACATGCACCGTCATGTCGCAATCCGGTTGCCAGCCGCCCGGCGCAGTCGATCCTGGATCGCCAATCCGATTCCGCCCCGTGCAGGAAAGCCGCGTGCAAGGATGAGGTCGACACCGGCCGCGTCCAGTTCACGCAAGGCGCCGTAGAGCCGTGCCGCGATGCCGTCGGCATCGTCAGCAGATGCGACGGCGACGATCTTCAGCGGCGGCCCCCCTTCGACCCCACCGGCGGCGCCGAGTTTCCGGCGATCTTCATCGGCCGCCAGGATGCCGACACGTTGACCGCGATTGCGAGCCAGTCGCGCGTCAGCGACGATCGCGTCTACGGCCCCCGTCCCTTCGTAGAGCGTCATCGGCACTCGTGGCGAGTAGTGCTTGTCGAGCATTCCAGGCGAAGGCAACGATGCCGAAGCGCCTCTCCCCCCAGGACTCGCGATCACCGTCTGTGGTAGCACCTTGCGCAGAGCCTCCAACGTGATCGCTCCCGGTCGTAGAATCGTCGGAGCGTCACCGGTCAGGTCGAGCACCGTGGACTCGATGCCTACATTGGTGGCTCCGCCATCGACCAGCACGTCGATCCGATCCTTCAGGTCCTCGAGAACATGTGACGCCCGTGTCGGACTCGGCCGGGAGAACAGGTTCGCGCTCGGTGCGGCCACCGGTACGCCAGCAAGCTCCAGCAGCGCGCGAGCGACCGGGTGAGAAGGGATCCGGACTGCGACGGTCGCCAGGCCTGCCGTCACTTCATCCGGCACCGCCGTCGCGCGCCCGAGCACCAGCGTGAGGGGCCCTGGCCAGAACTGCGCGGCGAGTGCCCGGGCGGCGTCGGGAATAGCGGTGACGAGCTGATCGAACGCTTCGATGCGTGAGATGTGGACGATGAGCGGGTCATGTGGCGGCCGGCCCTTGGCCTCGAACACGCGGCGCACCGCGACCGGATCCATTGCATGAGCGCCCAGGCCGTACACGGTTTCGGTCGGAAACGCCACGAGCGCACCGGCGCGGAGGCGATCGGCCGCCGGCTTGAGTGCAGCGCGATCCGGTGATACCGGATCGACGCGGATAACGTCCGTCATGAGGTCAGTGTAGCTGGTAGCCGGTGGCTAGCTGGTCGCTGGTCGCTGGTGGCCGGTAGCTAGCTCGTAGTGGTAACCGGTCAGTGCCGAACCGCGCAGCTCAATCATCCGCCATCCGATATTAGCTACCCGCCGGCTACCAGCTATCAGCTACCGGCTACCCCCTAGGACAGCGGAAGCGTCAACGTCGCCCGGGCGCCGCGCGCGTCCGGCCGGTTGCTCAACTCTACGGACCCTCCGTGCGCTTCCGCGATTTGCCGGCTCAGCGCCAGGCCAATTCCCGAGCCGCCCTGCTTGGTGGTGAAGAAGGGTACGAAGAGGTTGGCCGTACTCTGCAGCCCCGGCCCGTCATCGTCCACCGACACCTCGAGCGCGTCGTCGAGAATTTCCCATCGCACCACGACACCACCGCCGGTCTCGAGGACGGCGTCGACGGCGTTGCGGAAAATGTTGATCAGCAACTGTTCGAGCTGGTCGCTGTCACCGGGGATGGTGACGTCGGCGCTGTTGCGGATCTCGATCGGCATGCGGGTTTCGAGCGCCACCACGCGTCGCATGAACGCGCACCATGGAATGGGCCGGATGTTCGGCGCCGGGAGTCGCGCCAGTTGCGCGTACGCGGTCGTGAACCGGCCAAGCGCATCCGCTCGCGAACCGATGATCGAGAGTCCACGCTGCATGTCGTCGCGCCAGTCGTCCGGCGGCGCCGGATGCGCCATGAGCGCGTTGAGGCTGCCGGCGATCGACTTGATCGGTGCGAGCGAGTTGTTCAACTCGTGACCGATGACGCGGATCAGACGGCGCCACGCTTCTCGCTCTTGTTCCCGCAGGGGCTGACTCACGTCAGCCAGCACGAGCATCTCGTGCGGCTGGCCGCCCTGCCAGAACTTCCGGCGCCGTGCTTCCCATCGGCCGGTCGCACCAGGGAAGGTGATGTCCTGGATGCCAGCCTCGGCGCGGAGCGCGTCGAGCAGGCCGAGATCGTCCGCAGTCCTGCCGATCAGTTCTGCCGCCGGCCGCGCCAGCAGCCGTTCGCCGTACCCGTTCACGAGCACGACACGTTGATTGCCGTCGAAGGCAAAGATCGCGACGTCGATCTCTGCCATCACGGCGCGCAACAGGGCCGTCGCCTCCTGCGCGTCCAGCCGCTGCGTACGCATCGTGTCGGCGAGCAGGTTCACTTCGAAGAGAACGGCGCTAAGCGGATCCCGCGTGCCCGCCCCTCGCGCCCGGATGGAGAAGTCGTTCTCGCGAAGTGCTGCCAGCATGCTGGAAATGGTGCGGAGCGGTCGCGCGATCCGCTGGCGCAGCCCGTAGGTGCAGCCGAGCCAGAGCGCCACCGTCGCGACCGTCAGTCCCCACTTGTACGGCAGCGGATACGTGCCGGTCCACAGCAGGACGAGCGCGATGACCACCGCCGGCAGCCCGGCGGCCACCGCCATCAGCAGAAAGCGGCGATCGAGGGTCAGCATGGGAATCAATGCAGAATGCAGAATTCAGAATGCAGAATTCAATTCAGACATGCAGAATTCAGATGCCGCATACTGAACTTCATTGTCCGAGATTCTGCATTCTGCATTCTGCATTCTGAATTAAAGACGATACCGCTCCAATCGCCGGTACAGCGCCGATCGACTCAGTCCGAGTGCGCGAGCGGCTTCGCTGACGTTGCCGTAACGCGTCATCGCCTTGCGGATCAGGAAGGCTTCGACTTCCTCGAGGCTCATGTCGTCCAGCCGACCGCCTGCGTCAGGACTGGTCCGGAGTCCCAGATCGCCGACGCGGACCTGGCTCCCTTGCGTCATCAACACGGCGCGTTCGACGACGTGGTCCAGTTCGCGGACATTGCCCGGCCACGAGTAGGCGAGCATCGCCTGGAGCGCCGGCTGGTCGAATCCGCTGATCGCCTTTCGATACCGGTGGCCATGCGTCGCGAGAAAGTGGCCGGCGAGCAGCGGGATGTCCTCCCGGCGATCGCGCAGGGCCGGCAGACGGATCTCCACGGTGTTGAGTCGGAACAACAGGTCCTGGCGGAACCGTCCGGCCGCGACTTCGGCGTCGAGGTCGGCGTTGGTCGCCGAAATGAGCCGGACGTCCGCCTTGCGGGTGCGCGATGAACCCAGCCGCTCGAACTCGCCCATCTCGAGCACGCGCAGGAGCTTCTGCTGTTGACTGAGCGGGACATTGGCGATCTCGTCCAGGAACAGCGTGCCTCCGTCAGCGAGCTCGAAGCGACCGACGCGATCCTGTTTTGCATCGGTGAAGGCGCCCTTGACGTGTCCGAACAGCTCACTCTCGAAAACGCCTTCAGAGACGCCGCCGGCGTTCACCGTCACCATTCCGCGTGAGGCGCGTGGCGAGACGGCATGCAGCGCCTGCGCGACGACGCCCTTGCCGGTGCCGTTCTCGCCAAGGATCATGACGTTCGCGTCCGAAGGTCCCACGCGCGCGATCAACTGGAGGATCGGCTGCATCGCCGGGGATTGTGCAATCACGTCCTGCACGCCGTCGGTCTGCATGACGCGCGTCTGCGCTTCCAGGCGCGTCGATCGTCGCAACGCGCGACCCAGGTCGCGCTGGGTGCGGACGATCGCCAGCAGCCGTTCGTTGTCCCAGGGCTTCTCGATGAAATCACGAGCGCCTCGCCGCATCGCCTCGACGGCAAGGCTGACGGAGCCCCAGGCCGTCATGACAACCACTGGTGTCGTATCGTCGGCGGACCGGATCTGCGCTAGCAGATCGAGTCCTTCCTGGCCCGACGTGGTGTCACGGGCGTAGTTGAGATCCATCAGGATCACGTCGTACTCGCGCCGCTCGATGGCGCGCATCACGGCGCCAGGCGAGTCGGCGGTGTCGATTTGGAATCCTTCTGGCTTGATCAGCAGCCGCAGCGCCTCGATGACGTCGGGTTGATCGTCGGCGATGAGGATTCTGGCAGCGGATGTTGTCACGGGACTCGAAAGTGTTACCGACATGGCAAGTTGGAAGTTGAAGGTTGAGAAGTTGACCGTGGGCTACTCCGCGCGCAGTGCGGCAACGGGATCGATCCGGGTGGCGCGCCTGGCCGGGACGAACGCGGCGAGCAAGCCGACACCCGCCAGCACGACGACAGCGACGATAAGACGCGCGGGATCGCCTGGCCGTACCTCGAACACGAGAGCCGCCAGAGACCTGGCGGCGATCAGCGCGCCGGCAATGCCAACTGCCGCGCCAGCCATGACCATCGTCGCCGCGTCGCGCAGCACGATGGCGACGACACGGCGGCGGTCAGCGCCGAGCGCCATTCTGACGCCGAGTTCACGCGTCCGGGCGCCGACGACGTAGTTGAGCAGCCCGTACAGGCCGATCGCCGCGAGAGTGACTGCGACCCCGGCGGTGACTGACGAGATGAGGCTGTACAACTGAGGCGACGCCGTCCGCTGGGCCAGCAGGTCTTCGAGAGGCAACGTGTCGTACATCGCCAGGCGGGGATCGACGCGGGCGACGGCCGCCTGAATCGCCGGCAACGTGCGGGACACATCGAGCGTCGATCGAAGCAGCACCACCATCGGTGCCAGGTCCCCGTGCGCATCCGGTGGCAGGTAAAGTGCTGGCTGCACGCTCGCCAGAGAAATCGCGCGTCGCATCACGGGCGTCACCGGTCACGCCAACGATCTCGACGTTCCAGTCGCTGAACGTCAGGCGATGGCCGATCGGGTCGGCACCGTCGAAGAACCTGCGGGCGAAGGCTTCGTTGACGACGGCGACGCGAGCGTCGGTGCCGATATCGGCGTTCGAGAAGTCCCGGCCACGCAGGCGCATCCTCAGCACGCGGAAGAAGTCCGGTGCGACGCGCCGATTGAAAACGATGGGCTCGCCTGGTTGGGGACGGCCGTCTATCGTCATCCTGCCAAATGTCAGGGCGACGCCGTCCAGCGTGCCGTTGGTCGCGGACACGGTACGTGACACCGGGGACGGCCCGCAACGCCGCTGCAAGGTCCTCGAAGGCCCGTTGTCGTGCTGCGGCGTCTGGATACGCGCGGCGCCGGCAGCGTGAGGCGGAACGACAGGACCTGTGACGGATCGAAGCCTGCCGGCACCGCGCGGGCGCGAACGAAGCTCTCGACAAGCAGTCCGGCGATCGCGATGAGGATGGTGGCCGCAGCGATCTGCGCTGCGACCAGGGATCGAGATGGTGTGATCCTGCCGCCGGCAGTAATTGTCGATGCCCGTCCAGAGAGCTCCGGCAGGAAGTGTCCGCGAACAGAGCGAATGGCGGCGAGGGTCCCGACGGCGAGGCCCGCGAGCACGGACAGCGCGGCGGCGAATCCGAGCGCGAAGAGATCCACACGGACGTCCTGAACGCCCGGCAGGACGTCGCGCGGCGCCGCCCGCACCAAGGCAACCAGCCAGAACGCCAGCAGCACGCCCGCGGCGCCGCCCGCGGAAGCGAGGACCAGGGCTTCGGTCAGCACGCTGCGCATCAACTGACGCCGTGTCGCCCCGAGCGACGCACGTACGGCGATTTCACGACCGCGCGACGAGTAGTGGGCCAGCAGGAGATTCGCCGCGTTCATGCAACCGATCAGCAGGAGAACTGCGACGACGCCGCCAAAGAGCGCCAGCGCGCGCGCCGCGGTGCGGCCCATCTCGGCCCGCGGGCTCACCAGGTCGAGCGCGAGCCGCTCGCCGCGCGGCAGCGGTGGCACCACACGATTGGCTTCATCGATGGCCTGGGCCAGGGTCACGCCCGGTCGCAGCATCGCGAAGACGGGAAAGAGGGAATAACCAGTCGCTCCGGCCAGTGCGGTTGGGGGCGCGAGAGGACGCCAGAGGTCAGGGGTGTCGGCGATCGCGCCGTCGGCGGTTCGCAGCGGCGCCGCCGTCGCGGTCAGCGGCACGATGCCGGTCTCGAATCCAGGTGCGGTCACACCGATGACGCGGTGTGGGACGGCGTCCAGCACGACGTGCCGGTCGATCACGTCCGGCGCACCGTGGAAATAGCGTGACCAGGCGCGAGCGCTCAATACCACGACCGGTTCCGTCGACGTCGCCTCGTCCTCGGTAAAAAACCGTCCAGCGCGTGGCGTGCCGGCAAGCGCGCTGAACAAGCCCGGAGACATGCGGATGCCGTTCAGTCGCACGGCCGGTCCCGCCTCGGTCAGCGTAGCCGGGGAGGAGATGTAGCGTCCGATCTGGGTGACGGTCGTGGCATGTGCGTTCCATTCGATTGCTTGGACCGCGGACAGCCCCGCGTGGGCCGGCTCGCCGTTGATACGGATCGTCTGGACGATCTGGACGAAGCGATCGGAGTGTGCGACGTTCAGCGGCCGCCACAACATCCCGTACACCACGCTGAACACCGTCGTCGCGGCTCCCATTCCGAGGGCAAGCGTCAGCAGGACGGTGAGGGTGAATCCCGGGTTGCGGCGCAACTGGCGCACGGTGAATCGGAGATCGTGTCCGACGAGGTGTTCGATGGCCATGGGCTCACGACTCCCGCAGCGCCGACATCGGTTCGAGCTGCGACGCCCGGCGCGCCGGAATGTACGCGGCAATCAACGTCACGGTCACGAGCGCCGTGGCGGCGGTGGCGTAGGTGATGGGGTCAATCGGCGACACGCCATACAACTGCGACTGCACGGCGCGGGCGACCAGAACCGCAGCGGGAAGACCGATGAAGCCGCCGACGAGAACCGGGCGCAGCGATTCCCCGAGCACCATACGGCGAACGTGATGACGACCGGCGCCGAGCGCCATGCGCACCCCGATTTCCGCCGTACGTTTCGATACACCGTACGCCGTTATCCCATACAGGCCCAGGCAGGCGAGCAGGAGGGCGACGCTCGCAAATCCCGTCGCCAGTTGGGCCAGCAGGCGTTCTGCCGCGGCGCTCGCGGCCACGCGGCTCCGGAGCGGATCGATGCTGCGGACCGGCAGGCCGGGTTGCGCCTGCCGGATGGCAGCTCGAATCAGCGGAATGACCGCCGCGTCGCTCCCGGTGACGCGAACTTCGACGCTGTTCATATACGGCACTTCGGGTTCCGATGACGCCAACATGTAGACCATCGCGTCATCAGCGGCCTTGACGTTGGTCCGGTATTTCGCATCTCGGATGACGCCGATCACCTCGTAACCGTCGGCAAAATTCGGGTTGTAGTTCCAGCGGCCGCCGAGTGCGTGGCCATTGAAATACCGTCGGGCCATTGTCTCGTTGATCAGGCTTACGCGCCGGCCAGGAACTGAGTCACCGGGCGAGAAATCACGGCCGTCGATGATTTGCAGGCCGAGGGTCTGCACGTACTGCCCGATCACTCGCTCGCGAATGCCTCGAACCCGTTGATGCGCAGCGGGGGTGAATCCCTCGACGGCGAGTGTGCCTTCACTCGTCGATCCACCTAAGGGCCCGCCAACGGATAAGCTGACCGCCGTCACTCCTGGGACCGAACGAATCGCGTCGGTGAGGCGCGAATAGACGGTGGCGAGCTGTGCTGCCTTGTAGCCGGCGGATCGTGGATCGATCCGCGCGGCGATCAGATGGTCAGGATTAAACCCGAGATCAATCGCGGAGACCGCTTGCAGCGTCCGTACACCCAGGCCGGCGGCCACGAGCAGCACGACGCAGAGCGCCACCTGCGCGGCGATGAGCAACATGCCAGGAGTGACGCGCCGAACGGAATATTCGACGGGCAATTGCGTCGCCTGTGCCCGCAGCGCGTGCATCGCGTCCACTCGCGTGGTGCGCCAGGCGGCGGCGCTGCCGGCGAGAACTCCGGCGAAGACAGCGGCAACAAACGTGAGCGCGGCGACGCGCCAGTCGGGAGACACGTCAACGCCGGCGATCGGCGTGCCCCGGTTCATCAGCGTGATCAGCGCCGTGCTGCCGGGAAACGTAAGTGCCAGCCCCAGCACGCCGCCGGCGAAGGCGAGGAGTGCGCTCTCAACCATCACGTGTCGCAAGACGACCGTTCGCGACGCGCCGATCGACATCCGGATGGCCAGCTCGCGATGCCGCGTCATCGCGCGCGCCAGCAGTACTCCTGCCAGGTTCATGGCGGCCAGAACGAGGAGCAATGCCACCAATCCACCCAGCACGATGAGCTGTGTGCGCACGCGGTCTCTGAATGAGGAGGTGCCCCGCGAGCCGGATTCGAGCGCGACTCGCGGCGGGCGGCCATCTGGCGTGCGCGCATTGGTGGATGCCGGGAGCGTCTGCTCCAGTGCCAGGGCCACTGCCGCAGTCGCCGGCGCGGGATCTCCTGGCACGCGCAGCAGCATGCGGAGCCAGTAGATCTCTTTCTGCGGCGGATACGGCTCGTCCCAGCTGCCGCCGTTGCTGGTGCCGTTGCCGGACAGTCGCAACGCCGCCTGCATCATTGTCGGCGCCCACAGATCGGGCGGTGGTGTTGCGACAGTGGTGCCGAAGAACTCCGGCCGCGTGACGCCGACGATGGTCATCGGCACTCCGTTGGCGACGACGGCGCTGCCGATCGCATCCGGTGATCGGTTGAACGCCGTGGCCCAGAAGCGATCGCTGATGACCGCCACCGGATGCCCGTCGAGCCTGCGGTCATCGTCAGGCCCGAGCAAGCGCCCGAGGGCGGGCATCTGACGAAGCAGCCGAAAGCAGCCGCCGGTCATGAGGCGTATCTGTCCCGACTCGGGGATCGCGGTTCTGGTGACGTTGGTGTTCGCTCCCGTCGCCGGCGCGAGTTGGACGACGTGGGTCGCGTACTCACCACAGACTTCGCCGCGTGATCCGAGGATCTCCTGGGTGCGTTGCACCGTCGGGTAGGAGAAATCCGCACCGAACTCCGTTTGCATCGACGCCAGGTACAGCTGGTCGGGGCGATCGACCGGCAGCGGTCGCAGCACGATCGAGTTGGTGACAGAGAAGATCGTCGCATTCGCACCGATTGCGAGGCCGAGGGACAGGATGGCGATCCCGGCGAACCCGGGGCTGCGGCGGAACTGACGGCCGGCCAGGCGCAGGTCGTTGAGCACGACGCTACGACTCCTGGATGTAGCCGTCCTTCAAACGGATGATGCGCGATCCATAGCTCGCGTTCGTCTCGGAGTGCGTCACCTGCACGATGGTGGTTCCTTGTTCGTTCAGCCGTTTGAACAGCTCCATGATCTCCTGCGCCTGCGACGAGTGCAGGTTGCCGGTCGGTTCGTCGGCGAGGATGACCGCCGGATTGGCGACGATGGCACGGGCGACGCCGACGAGCTGTTGCTGTCCGCCGGAGAGCTGGTTCGGATAGAGATCCTTCTTCGCCACCATCCCGAAACGATCGAGCACGTCCGCGACGATGCTCTGGCGTTCGGAGCGGCGCACGTCGCGGTAAGAGAGCGGCAGCTCGATGTTCTCGTACACGGTGAGATCGTCGAGCAGGTGATAGGCCTGGAAGACGAAGCCGATGGTGCGTTTCTGGATTGCGGCGCGGTCCTTGGCGGCAAGGTGGTGGATCGGCTGGCCGAGCAGTTGGTACTCACCGGACCAGGCGTGGTCGTGCATGCCCATGATGTGGAGCAGCGTCGATTTGCCGGCGCCGGACGGGCCCATGATCGACACGAACTCGCCCGGCTTGATGTCCAGCGCGATGCGCCGGAGGACGAACGTCTGGCCGCCACCCTGAGGGAACGACTTCTCCACGCCGCGCATCGACATGAGCGGGGCGTTGGGGTCGGCTTGCGCGAGATCGCTCACGGTGGCAGCTGACGACCGTTTGAAGAGCATGCGGCGAAGCATATCAAGCGGCATGCCGCAAAAAACCCTTTGGATCCTGAGATATTCGAACGGAAGCGTCCGTTCTCGGGATCGCTCGTCCCACCAACGAACAGCGGACAGGACGCGTCAGAGCGCCCTCGAGCCGGGGTAGTATTCGCGGCATGAGCAGACAGAGCCTTGCCGTTCTCGCGTGGTGCGTGGCCGTTGCCGGTGGCGCGCTCGTCGCACAGCAGCCGGCGCCGCCTGCAGCCACGAGTCAGACCGCGCCGCCGGCGCCAGCGCCAGCAGCTGGACGTGGCCGCGGCACGCCGACGGCGCCGCCGCCGATCACCTGGAACTCGCCGCCATTGCCGGACGGTCCGATGATGTACGAGACGGGACTCGTGCGGCCTATCCGGATCACCGCGACGAAGGGCTTGAACCAGCCATGGAGCATGGCGTTCCTGCCCGACGGCAGGATCCTCGTCACGGAACGTCCCGGTCGTCTTCGCGTGGTGCGCGACGGCGTGCTCGATCCCACGCCGGTCGCCGGGGTGCCGGCCGTGGCTGCCCAGGGATTGGCCGGGTTGATGGACCTCGCCCTGCATCCGCGATTCGCCGAGAACGGCCTGATCTACTTCACGTATCACAAGCCGTCGGCTGCGGCTCCACCACCTTCTGATGGCCGGGCGGGCGGGGCTGCTGCACCGGGTCCGGGCATCATCACGCTGGCGCGGGGCCGCTGGGATGGTTCGAAGCTGGTGGAGGTGCGAGACCTCTTTGCCGCACTGCCGTCCGGCAACGCCTCGCGCATCGTCTTTGGCCGCGACGGCATGATCTACATGTCGATCGGCTCCGGTGATCCGCCGCTCGGCAACGCGAATCCGGAATCCGCCCCGGCACAGGATCCGAACAACCTGGCGGGGAAGGTCCTGCGCCTGAAGGACGACGGGACAGTGCCGCCCGACAACCCGTTCGGAGGACGGAGCGGCCATCGCCCGGAGGTCTTCACCCTCGGTCATCGCAACATCCTGGGCCTGACGGTCAACCCGGTGACTGGCGACGTCTGGTCAGTCGAGGATGGGCCGAACGGCGGCGACGAAGTGAACGCGCTCGCGGCCGGGAAGAACTACGGCTGGCCTCTTCTCAGTTTCGGGCGCTTCTATCTCGGGCCACGCGTCAGCGTGCAGCCGTATCGTGACGGCTTCGAACCGCCAGTGGTGTTCTGGGTACCAGCCATCGCCACCTCGGGTCTCACCTTCTACACCGGCGATCGATTCCCCGAATGGAAGAACAATCTGTTCGTCGGCGGCATGCGTCAGGGCGAGGTTCCGCGGTCAGGTCATCTCGAGCGGCTCGACTTCAACGACAAATGGGAGGAGTTGCACCGCGAGTCGCTGCTTCGCGAACTGCAGAACCGCATCCGTGATGTGCGGCAGGGCGCGGACGGCTTGCTCTACGTGCTGACCGCCGAGAACGACGGCGCGCTGCTCAAGATCGAACCTGGCATCGCGTCTACAAAGTAGGGCGAGGCTTCAGCCTCGCCGCCGGCCTTCGGCCTCCTTTGACGCGGAGATGCGCGATTACCGACCCGCATCCTGGGCGCGGAGATGGTGCGTATTGCCAGCGTAGTCAAGGATCCGTCGGTCGGCCGTCACGAGGATTGCATCGAGCTGACGCGCCGTCGCGACGAGCAGCCGATCGATGGGATCGGCCAGTGCTGTCCGTGGAATCAGCCCGGCATCGACCGCGATGTCGGCGGTCAACGCCGCGATCCGTAAACCGGGAACGGTGAGTGCATCTGCCACCCACCGTTCCGGAGGCAGCGAGAATCGCAGGCGCCCATGCGTATGCAGAGACGCGACCTCGAACAGCGAGGCGGGCGAGATCCGCAGGCCGTCCTCCCGTTGAGCCTGGGCGACTGCCTGTTTCGCACGCCTGCCAAGGCGTGTCCCGTCATCGCTGGAGAACCAAATCCAGACGTGGGTGTCCAGCAAGAACATCAGTCGCGACTGACGTCCCACTCGTCGTCCAGCGGGTCGAGTGGCCGTTCGTAGTGGAGGACTGTCCCCTTCATCGAACCCAGCAGCGGCCGTTCCCCTGGATCCAGCGGCGGGCAGGGAACCAGTTTGGCGACTGGCCGCCCGTGCTTGGTGACGACGTACTCGACGCCGGTCTCGGAGACACGATCCATCAGCTCGAGGCAGCGCGTCTTGAATTCGGCGGCGGCGATTATCGAAGGACTGGGCCGCCGCGACGCTCCGGATCGGCGCTTGTGAGGCATGACCATAATTATATGACCAATCGTCAGTTTCTGGTCGCCAGCGCGGCTAGCGCCGCCCGGCGCCGCTACTCGGACGTCAGCGCTCGCGCCGGGCTGAGCGTGCAGGCACGCCACGCAGGTGGGGACGCGCAAACGACTGCCAGTGGCGCGGACCTTGTCAGGTCCGCGTGGGCGCGCTGACGAGGCTCGCCCCACACGTGTTTGGCTAATGCGCGCCGGCGGCGACCGATTCCTCGACGACGCGGCCGTCGAACAGGTGAATCGTGCGTTCGGCGTGCGACGCGTAGCGGGCATCGTGCGTCACCATGCAGATGGTGGCGCCGACTGCGGTGCAGTTCGCGTAGCAGGTCCATCACCGCTTCGCCATTCTTCGAGTCGAGGTTACCCGTCGGTTCGTCGGCGAGCAGAATCGACGGCTCTCCGCAGACCGCCCGCGCCACCGCCACACGCTGCTGCTGCCCGCCCGACAGCTGGCTGGGTAGATGCTTCGAGCGATGCGCCATGCCGACGCGTTCGAGCGCCGCCGTCACCCGTTGCCTGCGTTCGGCTGACCGCATGCCGCGGTAGGTGAGTGGCAACTCGACGTTTTCGTACACCGTGAGGTCGCCAATCAGGTTGAAGCTCTGAAAGATGAAGCCGATCTCACGGTTGCGGACGCGGGCGCGCTGGGTCAGCGTCAGTGCAGTGACCGGTTCACCTTTGAGGAGGTAGGTGCCGTCTGACGGCGTGTCGAGCAGTCCGAGGATCGAAAGAAGGGTGGACTTGCCGCACCCTGACGGACCGGCGATCGACACGTATTCGCCGGTCGTGATCTCGACGTTGATGTTGTCGAGCGCGTGAGTCTCGACTTCATCGGTGAGGAATACCTTCTTCACGCTTTCCAGTCTGATCAGCGGCTGTGTCATTTGAGTCTCACTCGATCGACGGAGTCCCACTGCGACATGTCCGACAGGACGACCGTGTCGCCTTCCTTCAACCCGGACATCACTTCAACTGCGTTGACGGAGCTGCGTCCGAGCTTGACCTGGACCCGATCGGCATCGCCAGAGTTCGGCCGCAGCCTGAACAAGCCGATGGTGCTCTGGTCCTGGCCCAGCGACGGGCGCGCCACGTAGAGGATGTTGTCGAGACGCTCCAGTTGAATGGTCCCATCGACGCTCAGATCGGGCACGGCGCCGCGCAGGAGCGCCTCGGTCAATGTGATGTCCACCAGCACGCTGCCATTCGTCGCGGCCGGGTCCTTCCGGCTGACGCGGCCCGGCATGATGCCATTGCGGGTATCGATCTCCGCTGGCTGACCCACTTCGATGTCTCTGGCGGACGTCTCCGCAATGCGCAACTCCGCCTTCGAGCCGCATCGGGTCGGCGACGCGCGCGAGATTGGTGCCCGGTCCGACGCGTTGCCCGACTTCGACGGGAACCTGCTGGAGTACACCGGCAAATCCCGGTCGGACCTTCAATGAAGCCAGGCGGCTCTCCTGCAGGCGCAGCAAATCGCGCGCGGCGTCGACGGCGGCTTCCTGGACGCGGGTGCGGGCGTCGATCGACTCGTCGGCACTGGCCAGCCGCCGCTGTTCGATGTCGAGGCGGGTCTTCAGCGTCTCGGCCTTGATCTGAGACTGTTTGAGCTCCAGCGAGCCGATCAGCTTCTCCTGCGCCAGCGATTCCTTGGACTCGGCATCCAGCTTCGCCTGCTGGTAGTCGGCATTGACCGTCGCCACCGTCGATTCCTGCGTCAGGCGCTCGTTCCGGAGCTGCACGTGCAGGTTGGCAAGGGTCGCTTCGGCGGATCGCACCGCGAGCCGCGCGGCGCTGGCGTCCTGTTCGACCTGCGGGTTGGAGAGCTCGAGGATCACGAGTCTCGGCGGTCACCTCCGCTCCCGGTCGCAGCACGATGCGGTCGACACGGCCGTCCGTCACGGCCGGAATCCAGCGCGTGTCCTCGGGGACCAGCGTGCCGACGCCGCGCACCTGCCGCACGATCGATCCGCGTTTCACGGTATCGGTCAGCACCGTCGAGCGATCGACGCTCGGTGCCGCCGGCTCCATGCGGGCCAGGGCTGCTGACAGTGCGATCACGAGTAGCAGCCCGACGATGCCGCCCGCGACCTGCCGCTGTCGCTTGCGTTTCAGAATACGAGGGTCACGCGCGATATCCACCATGGGTCCTGAGGTGACGGGGCATAGGGTATGCCAGCGCCGGCAGACGAAACATCTTTGTTTGCACCGGCCTGCTCGCGTCCGGACCGGTGGGTTGTTCGTTTGTGGGACGATCCTGTTCCGGGGCCGGCCACGGCATGCGCGGGAAGATCAGCGTGCAACCGCGACAACCAGGGTCATGTCGTCTGAGCGCGGAGCGTCACCGGTGAAGCTGGCGTGAGCCTCGAGCACCGCGTCGCGCACCGCATCGGCGCCGCCGCGGGCCCGGAGCGACGCCGCGATCAAGCGGTCGTCGCCGAATTCCTCGTCCTCGTCGTTGAGCGCTTCGGTCACGCCATCTGTATACAGCAGCAATCGATCGCCAGGTTCGAGCTGCACCGTCGCCGCGGTAAACGAGACCTCGCCGAACAGACCAAGCACTGGTCCGCTGGCGGCCAGCCGGTCGACCGTGCCGGTGGTGCGCAGCAGGAATGGCGGATTGTGACCGGCGTTCGCGTATGCGAGTGCGCGCCGATCGTCACAGTAGACGCCATAGAAGAGGGTGGCGTACTTGTTAGCCGGGATGGTGCCGAACAGGCGGCCATTGGTCTCCACCATCAATTCGCGAATACGGCTGCCGTAGCTCGCGGCCAGGCTGCGCAGGGTGCCTTGCAGACTGGCCATCAGCAGGGCGGAGGCGACGCCTTTGCCGGAGACGTCGCCGACCGCGATACCCGTCCGGTGCGGACCGAGCGCGATGAAGTCGAAGTAGTCACCCCCGACAACACCGGCCGGCGTGCAGCCGGCGCTGCACTCCAGCGTGGCGATCTCGGGGCACTGCCGCGGCAGCAGGTGACGCTGCACCAGCGAGGCCAGCGCGAGATCGTGCTTCTGCGTCGTCTCGAGCGCCGCGGCGCGGCGCGAGGCGCGCCCGAGCTCGAACTGCGTGCGCACGACGTGCAGCAGCCGCTGGTTGTCCCAGGGCTTCTGGACGAAATCGCGCGCGCCGCGCTGCATCGCCTCGACGGCGAGCGTGACGGTGCTCCAGGCTGTCATCACGACGATGGGTGTCAGCGCATCGCTGTTCCGGATGCTACCGATGACGTCGAGACCTTCGTCGCCTGATGTGGTATCGCGCGCGAAGTTCAGATCCATCAGCACGAGATCGTAGGTGCGTCGACGCAGCGCGTCGAGGATCGCACCAGGGGACCCGGCGGTGTCGATCTGGAAGCCTTCGGGCTTCAGCAACAGGCGCAGGGCTTCGACGACATGCGGCTGGTCGTCGGCCACGAGAATGGACCCGGGCGACATACGGCCGCGGTGTCCAAGGCGCGTGCCATGCTTCGGACGAATGAAGCGAGGTGAATCGACGCGTACCGGCGTCCTCGCTCTGAACGCTGTCCGGATGCGGGACGACCCTGTTCACCGCCGCACAGACGCCGCCAGTTGTTCGTGCGATGATCGTGCTGTGAACCGTGCGCTGCAGATCGCGCTTCCATTCGATCCGTCGGCAGAACCGGCGTCCGCACCAACGAGGATCACCGTCGTCCCAGCCGGCACCACCTTCGCACCGACGAGTATCCCGATCGCACCCTCGAGTGTCCCCCTCGCACCAGCGAGTATCGCCCTCGCACCCGCGAGTGTCGCTCCTCGCACCCTCGAGTGTCCCGCTCGCACCCGCGAGTATCGCCCTCGCACCCGCGAGCGTCACCCTCGCCCCCCTGTATTTCGTCCGCCACCGACGCGCCCGGCGATATCTTCTTCGGGTTGAATCCGACGGCCAACTGCGGGTGACGATCCCGCGCGGCGGTTCGAAACGCGAGGCCGAGGCGTTTGCCGCACGTAACCTCCAATGGGTCTGCGCCCAGCGCGCCAGGGTAACCGCTCCGCCCGTCGACTCCGCAGAACGGGTCGCCCTGCGGGCGCGGGCGGCCGGAGAACTGTCGATCCGAATCCGGGAACTCGCGGCCCAGCACGGCGTCACCGGCCTCTCGCGAGTGAGCATCCGCAATCAGCGCACGCGGTGGGGATCGTGCGGGCGGGACGGACACATCACACTCAACTGGCGGCTCATCCTCATGCCGCCACCCGTGCGCGACTACGTCCTGATTCACGAGCTCATGCACCTCCGCCGGATGGACCATTCGCCAACGTATTGGCGACATGTCGCTCAGGCGTGTCCCTGGTACACGGAAGCGCGCGCCTGGTTGCGCACCAACGGCCGATCGCTGCGCTGAAGGGAAGATTGACCAATTTGAAGATTGGCTAGTGCCAGGCACCAATTAATCGGGAAATGTTCAGATCGGGCAATCGTCAATCGAATTCGAGCGTCATAGAAGGTGAGGCGTTACCCTGTGACCATGACGCGCCGGCAGCTCCTCGTCATAGCCTCCACGGTCGTGGTCGGCACACCCGTCGTCGCCTGGGTGACGGCGCCTCGCGCCCCGAGCGGCATGGACCATTTCAAGTTTCAACTCAGCGATAGCGAGTGGCGGACGCGGTTGAGCCCCGAGCAGTACAAGGTCCTCAGGACTCACGCGACGGAACGCGCCTTCAGCAGTCCTCTGGATCATGAACGCCGATCCGGGCAGTTTCTGTGCGCCGGCTGCGGCCAGCCGCTGTTTTCGTCCGCCACCAAGTTCGACAGCGGGACCGGTTGGCCCAGTTTCTGGCAGCCGCTCGACGGCGCTGTGGGAACGAGCGTCGATGCGAGCTGGATGATGATTCGAACAGAAGTGCACTGTTCGAAGTGTGGCGGCCATCTCGGTCACGTCTTCAGTGACGGGCCTGCCCCGACCGGTCTTCGCTACTGTATGAACGGGATCGCTTTACAGTTTCAGCCGCAGGCCTGACCGTCATGCCGCGATCGCAGCGACTGATTCTCGTCGTGGCAGTGGTTCTCGCCGTCAGCTACGCCTGGCTTCGCGGCGCGTTCGTCTCGCTGAACGCCGCTCCCGTCGACGAGCCCACCGTGCCGGCTACCGCGTCGGTCGCCACCTTCGCGGCCGGCTGTTTCTGGTCGGCGGAATCGGCGTTCGAAGGATTGCCAGGAGTGTTGTCGGTGGTGTCGGGGTACACCGGCGGCTCCGTCCCGGCTCCCACGTACAACCAGGTGTCCGCTGGCGCGACGGGTCACGCCGAGGCTGTCGAGATCCGATTCGATTCGACGCGGGTGACGTTCGCCGATCTGCTCGATCACTTCTGGCACCAGGTTGATCTGTTCGCGGCCCACCGACAGTTCTGCGACATGGGCGATCAGTACCGTCCCGAGATCTTCGTGCATGACGCTGACCAGCGAGACGCGGCCGAGTCTTCACGCGACGCATTGACACGACGGTTCGGCCAGCCGATCAAGGTTGCGGTGACAGACGCGGGGCCCTTCTATCGTGCCGAGGACTATCACCAGAACTACGCTGCGCGTCACCCGATTCCATACCGGTTCTATCGCTGGTCGTGCGGCCGGGATGCACGACTGCGTCAAATCTGGCAAAACTGAGTCGGCCGAGCATTCGCAATTTCCCAACATTCGACGACTGACCCCCGCTTATCTTCAAAACTTCCAACAACTGGCGCGGCCCAACCCCAACTCGCAACACCGACCCCGGCCCAACTGCGAAAGAACGCGAAAGGACCTCTGTGTGGTCAGACGCTTGGAAGCTTGTGAGTCGTCTTCGGAGTTGGGAAGAGGTCAGTCGTCTGAAGTGAGAGCTCGCTCGCGTGCGTCGCTGTGCGCACTCGTCAGCGGCGGTGTGCGCGGGTGTGTCGGATCCGCACGCGGCTGATAAAGTCGGGCTTGGCGATGCCGATATCACCTTCAGGGCGCGTGCGCTGTTTTCAGCCGCGGCGCCCGGCGAATCACTCATGCAGTCACATCGTCCGCGCCTGCTCGTCGTTGACGAGGACCGCGATATTCAGACGACCGTCGGAGCCCTGGCGCTGAGGGAGGGTTACGACGTCGCGACCACCGCGAGCGGCGCCGAGGCTATAACGCACGTTCGGCAGCGGCCGGCACAACTCGCGCTCGTCGACGTTGGGCGGACCGGCGTCAGCGGTGTCGAACTCCTGCAATCCATTCGCAGCGCCGATCGCCACTGTCGTGTCGCCTTGATGTCTCGCGATACGTCGCCGGAACAGGTTGTCGACGCGATTGCCTGTGGTGCGGTCGACTACCTGCGAAAGCCACTGGACGTCGAACGGGTGCGCATGCTGCTGGCTGGCGTACGCGCGCAGGAGGCGGACAGGCGCGCGGTCCTGGCGGTCGAGGCGGAGATCGCCCGTCGGTTGGAGTTCTGCGGAATGATCGGACGCGGACCGGCGATGCAGGCCGTGTTCGATTGGGTTCGCCGCCTCGCACCGCACGTGCGTCTCGCATTGATCACCGGTGAACCAGGAACGGGGAAACAGCTGGCTGCACGCGCATTGCACGCGCTCGGTCCGCGCCGAGCCGCACCATTCTTGGTCGTCAACTGTTCCGCCGTGGTCGAGACTCTCTTTGAACGCGAGTTGTTCGGGCACGGTCGCGACGTGTTTACCGGCGCGGCGCCCAGCGCCGGCCTCCTTGAATCGGCTGACGGCGGCACCGTCTTCCTGGAGCACGTCGGCGATCTGCCGGTGCCGACACAGACGAAACTGCTTCAGGTCCTCGACACGCGATGCGTCCCGCGCGTCGGTTCCGTGGAGTGGCGACGCGTCGACATACACGTCATTGCCGCCACGTCCCGCAACCTGCGACGGGAGGTGGCGGCGGGTCGGTTCAATGCGGCTCTCTACGAGCGCCTTGCGTTGGCGGAAATCACCCTGCCGCCGCTGCGAGAACGTCCCGAGGACCTGACCTATCTGACCGCCGCATTCGTCCGCAGCTTCGCCGAGCGCTTTTCGAAGCCCCTGGCCGGCCTGACGACAGAGGCGGAGCAGGTTCTGCACGACGCCACGTGGGAAGGCAATGTCCGGGAACTGCGAGCCGTACTGGAACGCGCCTGCATTCTTGCCGACGGCGACTTCATCACCGAAGCTGATCTGCTGGCGATCATGCGGCACAGCCCTGCGGTCCCGGGTAGCTCTCCGCCGCCCGTTTCTGGCGCACGCGTCGCCAAGCCGAGCGCCGACCTGCCGGCGCCGCTGTACGCGGTCGAGCGCGAGCACATCGTCCGGGCACTCGAACACGTGCACGGCAACAAGGCCGAAGCTGCGCGTCTGCTCGGGGTGAGCCGCCGCGCTTTCTACCGGCAGCTCGAACGGCACCGCCTGCACCTGCGTGCGGGTGCCGGCAAGGTCGCATCGGCGAAACCGGATTCGAAAGCGAACCAGCCGTGAACGAACCGGTTGCGCTTGGACCGCGACGGAGCCGCGTGCTCGTGGTTGACGATGCCGAGAGCATCCGCATGATGTTCCAGCGGCTGCTGACGACGGACGGCCATGAGGTATTGAGCGTCGCCGATGGGGAAGCTGCGCTAGCCGCGGTATCCCGCCATCACCCCGACGTGATCCTCCTCGACGTCGCCATGCCGACCCTGGACGGCCTCGAGGTGTGCCGCCGTCTCAAGGGTGATCCGGCGACTCGGCTCACGCCGATCGTTCTCGTCACCGGCTACGCCGACCTGAGCGACCGCCTCCGCGGCCTCGACGCCGGCGCCGACGAGATCCTCGAGAAGCCGGTTCATCCACACGAATTGCGGGCTCGCGTGCGATCACTGTCGCGCATGAAGTATCTGATCGACGCGCTCGACTCCGCGGAGGCGGCGTTCGTGGCGCTCGCGCTGACGATCGAGGCACGCGATCCAACGACCATCGGCCATTGCGGGCGGCTGGCGGTACAGGCGATGCGACTTGGCCGGGCGCTGGGTCTTCCTGACGAGGACCTCGATGCGCTGCATCGCGGTGGTTATCTTCATGATCTCGGGAAGGTCGGGATTCCTGACCGCGTTCTGCTGAAGCCAGGTGCTTTGACGCCCGACGAGTTCACGCTGATGAAGCAGCATCCCGTCATCGGCGACCACCTGTGCGCTCCGCTCCAGTCCCTTCGGCGCGTCCGCCCGATCGTGCGCTCTCACCATGAGCGGCTCGACGGCAGCGGTTACCCCGACGGATTGAGCGGTGACGACGTGCCGCGGCTTGCGCAGATTGTGGGCATCGTGGACGTGTTCGACGCACTCACATCACCGCGGCCGTACCGCGGAGCATTGTCGCCCGACGAGGCCGTCCGCCATCTGCTTGTCGAAGTCTCGAGCGGCCGCATGTCACACCGGTATGTGGAAGCCTTCCTGGACATGTTGTCTCGAGCGGGCGGCTGGGCGATCCACTGATAACTGCTGTGGTACGCTCCTCGGATACATGGCGGAGCTCGAATGACCTGGACGCCGGCCGTTCTGACGGAGCGTCTCGGTGGCGATGAACACCTCGTCCGCGAACTGGTCGACATCTTCCTCGTCGAGTACCCAAAGCTCCTGCAGGCTGTTCGCACGAGCGCTGGCCAGGGTGACAGTCCCGGTCTTCGCCGCTCGGCGCACGCACTGCGAGGTTCGATCACGAACTTCATCGATGATGGCCCGACGGTGACTGCGCTGGCGTTGGAGCGTGCCGGCGAAGAATCGCGTCTCACTGATGCTGCGAGGCTGGTCGAGCAGCTCGAACGCGAAGTCGAAGAACTGGCGACGGAGATGAGGAGCTTTCACGGAGGCGACTCATGCGAGTCCTGATCGCAGACGACGATCCAGTACTGCGGCACGCGCTCAAAGCGCAGCTTGCCGCGTGGAAATACACCTCGGTCATGGCGAGCAACGGCAAGCAAGCATGGGGCGCCCTACAGCAGCCGGATGCCCCACCGATCGCCGTCATCGACTGGAACATGCCGGGCATAGACGGCATCGATCTCTGTCGTGAGATCCGAAGCACACCCCCGCTGTCGGCGATGTATCTGATCATCCTGACGGGCAATCAGGAGCAGAAGGACGTTGTCGCCGGTCTGGAAAGCGGCGCCGACGACTACATCACCAAGCCGTTCAGCTGGGACGAACTGCGGGCGCGCCTGCGCATCGGCGCCCGGATCGTCGGACTCCAGCAGACGCTCGCGGCCCGGGTCGACGAACTGCAGGAAGCGCTGGCGAACGTCAAGCGATTGAGCGGACTGCTGCCGATCTGCGCGTACTGCAAGCGGATTCGCAACAACCAGGATTACTGGATGCAGGTAGAGCAGTATCTGGCTGAGCATTCGGAAGCCGAGTTCAGCCACGGCATCTGCCCCGAGTGCCTCAACACGCAGCTGTCCCTCGACCAGTCCTGACACGAATCCTGACTACAATAGACAGATGCCATATCCGGAACAGTTCATTGCCCCGATGCGCGCGGAATTAACGCGGCTCGGGGTCCGCGAGCTCCGCAACGTCAGTGATGTGGATGGAGCCGTTGCAGAAAACGGCACCGTCATGATCGTCGTGAATTCAGTGTGCGGATGTGCCGCCGGCAAAGCCCGGCCAGGAATCGCGATCGCGCTGCAGCACGACAGACGCCCCGATGTGATCGGGACGGTTTTCGCCGGAGCCGACATCGATGCGACCGCGCGTGCGCGGGAGTACCTGCTGCCGTATCCGCCGTCGTCACCAGCGGTGGCGCTCCTGCAGCACGGCAAGGTCGTCTACATGATGGAACGGCGCGACATCGAAAACCGCGATGCACGTGCCATCGCCCTGATGTTACGTGAGGCGTTCGATCAGCACTGCGCCGCCCCTGCGGGCGAAATGCAAAATGCCAAGTGACAGATGCAAAATGCGGCGGCACGAAGCCATCTGGTGACGCTGCTTGCATCGTAAGGCCTCAGCCTCCGCGCGTGTGCATCTCGAGGTGCGGATCACGACGCAGCGTATCCACCGGAATCAGTTGTGATCGATCGCGGGCGGCAAGCCGGTTCTCGGCGCCACGGTCCGCCCGCGCCAGCCACACTGTCCGAATGATGCCCGCCAGGTCTTCGGCCGAGGCGCCGGCACGCAGTGGAGCGCGAAGGTCGATGCCCCGCGCGGCGTAGAGACACAGGTACCACAAGCCGTCCGCGGTCAGACGACTGCGATCGCAATCACTGCAGAACGGCGCTGTCGTCGACGAAATGATGCCGAACACGGTCCCGTCCGGCAGTCGGTAGCGGTCAGCCGGCGCGCTGGAATGCTCGGCAATCGCGGATGGCTGACCGTAATGCGCCTCCAGTCGATCCAGAATTTCGCTGCGTGCCACTACGCGGGGCATCGACCAGTGCGTCGCGCCGCCGACGTCCATGTACTCGATGAACCGCAGCTCGGCGCCGCGAGAGCGTGCAAACTCCAACAGATCGACGAGTTCGTCGTCGTTGACCCCCCGGATCACCACAGTGTCCAGCTTGAGCCCGGGGAAAATCGGCGCGGCGGCGTCGATACCCTTCAGGACCCTGTCCAGTTCATCGGAGCGGGTCAGTTCCCGGAAGCGCTCCGCACGAAGCGTGTCGAGGCTGACCGTCAGACGATGCAAGCCGGCATCGCGAAGCGCGCGGGCGTGTGCGGCGAGGAGCACACCGTTCGTCGTCAGGGCGAGGTCGCGAACGGCCTGCCGCGCGGCGATGCGCGACACCAGGTCTGGAAGGTCACGGCGCAACAGCGGTTCACCGCCAGTCAGGCGGACTTTGTCGACGCCGAGACCGGTGAAGACATCGAGCAGTCGCTCGATCTCCTCGAAGTGCAGGATGTCCTCCCGCGGCAGCCAGACGTACTCCGCCTCCGGCATGCAATAGCTGCAACGCAGGTTGCACCGGTCGGTCACCGACAGCCGGAGATTACGGAGCGGGCGCTGGTGCTGGTCGAGAAGCACGACTGATTATTTCAGATCACCCGGAGCCGCGTACGATCGGCCGGTAGAAACGGGAAGGTCGCTCGCTGGCCGGCGAAGCTGGTCGCCCACCGGCCGGGAATCCGTGTGTGGCACTGCGGGCACGCCCCGTCGGGGGTCAGGTTGTACTCCTGAATGAGATACCCATAACGTGCGATGAGGCGATGGCCGCATTCGGCGCACTGCGTGTGTTCGAGCGATCCCACACGCCCCGGAAGGTTGCCCGCGTAGACGAATCGCAAGCCGGCCTGCTGCCCGATGCGCGCGGCCCGCTCCAGCATGGCAGGCGTCGTATTCGCCGGATCGTTCATCCGGTAGTCCTGATGAAACGCGGTCACGTGCCATGGGATGTCCGGCGACACACTGCCGACGAACTCGGTCAGCCCGGTCAGTTCCTGTTCGCTGTCGTTGAACCCGGGCACGAGCAACGTGACGATCTCCACCCACACACCGGCGCCGTGCAGCCAGCGAATCGTGTCCAGAATCGGCTGCAACCGGCCGCCGAGCTCGCGGTAGTGGCGATCGTCGAAGCTCTTGAGATCCACCTTGTACAAGTCGAGGCGCGGGCGAAGGAACTCCAGCACGCGCGGCGTTCCGTTGCCGTTGGAGACGAAGCCGGTCACCAGACCGCGTTCGCGCGCGAGGGCGAAAACATCCGCGGCCCACTCCGCGGTGATGAGCGGCTCGTTGTAGGTCGAGACCATGATCCGCGCCCCCTGGGCCACAGCGTCGTTCACCAATGTCTCCGGTGCGACATCCCTTGGCGGCGAAATCGCGTGCGGGTCACGCAGCGCCTGCGACGTCACCCAGTTCTGGCAGTAGCTGCAATGCAGGTCACATCCGAGCATGCCGAAGCTGTAGGCCAGCGCTCCGGGATAGGCGTGGAAGAACGGTTTCTTCTCGACGGGATCGCACTGAACGCCGGCAACGTACCCCCAGGGGACCCGCAGTCGCCCGTTGTCGTTGTAGCGGACCTTGCACACACCCATCGCGCCGGCGGGGATCGGGCATTGATGCCCGCAGGCATGACAGCGCAGACGATTGCGATCCAGCACCTCGACCAGTTCTGGCGCGGCGTCCCGCGTGCGGCTGCTCAGCAGTTCCTGCAGAGTGGCCATGCTCATTCATCGTACGATCCCCGGGAAGATGCTGCACGAGGAGCAGTTGCCACAGGCGATCCCGCGCCCGGTCTGGTTTCTCGGGTGGACCAGCCTGTTTACCGACGCCGCCAGCGAGGTGATCTATCCGCTTCTGCCGGTCTACCTTTCCCGTGTGCTCGGCGCCAGTGCGACGTCGCTCGGCATCATCGAAGGCGTCGCCGAGGGGGTAAACAGCATCCTGAAGGTGATTTCCGGATGGTGGTCCGATCGGCGAAGCCGGCGTCGGCCGCTGGTGATACTCGGATACACCATCTCCTCCGCGGCCCGTCCCCTGATCGCGCTGACCACAACCTGGCCGCAGGTGCTCGCGATCCGCGCGCTCGATCGGACCGGCAAAGGCATCCGCGGCGCTCCCCGCGATGCCCTCCTGACGCGGTTTGCCACGTCCCGCAATCGCGGCCGCATCTTCGGCTTTCACCGATCGATGGATCACACCGGCGCGATCGTCGGCCCCGTGCTGGCAACGGTCTTTCTCTACGTTCTGCCGGATCGCTACCGTCTCCTCTTCACGTTGACCGCGATTCCCGGCGCAATTGCCGTCGCGATGCTGTTTCTGGTTCGCGAAGACGACGGCAGCACGGTCGGCCGGGCGGCGTCGCGAAGCACGCCCGGCAACGAAGCGTCGCGAAGCCCGCCCGGCCCGTCAGCCTCGGGCGACTCCGATGTGGAGGCGGTACCACTGCCTGTCCGACTTTATGCGGTTCTCGCCGTCATCCTGCTCTTCAGTCTCGGGAACTCCGCCGATGCATTCCTGTTGCTGCGGCTGAGCGATGCCCTCGGTTCGGCGACCTATGTTCCGCTGTTATGGGCAGCCCATCACGTCGTCAAGGCGGGACTCTCGACGTGGGGAGGTGGGCTGTCGGATCGTGTTGGCCGCAAGCAGGTCATCGTGGCCGGCTGGATCATCTACGCCGTGGTCTACCTCGGATTCGCCTGGTCCACCACGGCGACCGCGTTCGTGGCGTGGTTCCTGATCTACGGTGTGTATTTCGCGCTGACCGAGGGTGCCGAGAAGGCACTGGTCGCTGACCTGACGCCGTTGACGCGCCACGGGAGCGCGTTCGGTCTTTACAACGCCGCCCTCGGCGCCGGGGCGCTCGTGGCAAGTGTGATGTTCGGCTACATCTACGATCATTTCGGCGCGCCCCGCGCATTTACCGTGGGCGCGATGCTGGCTGGTGTCGCGGCAGTCGCGTTGCTGTTCGTGCCGTCTGTTAAGATGGACAGTTCCAATGCCGCGTATTCTCGTAACCAATGACGATGGCGTGCATGCCGAAGGTATCCGGCTGCTGGCTGAAGCGGTTGCACCCTACGGCGAGATCACCGTCGTGGCGCCGATTCAGGAGGCGAGCGCCATCGGGCACGCGCTGACGCTGCGCCGGCCGCTGCGTATCGAAGCCATATCCGAACGCGTGTTTGCGATCGACGGCACGCCGACCGATTGCGTGAACGTCGCCATCACGCACATTCTCCGGGAGAAGCCTGATCTGATCGTCTCGGGCATCAACAAGGGCTGGAATCTTGGCGACGACGTGACGTATTCGGGAACGGTGTCGGGTGCGCTGGAAGCGGCGCTGCTCGGCATTCCGAGCATCGCCTTCTCGGCCCAGCGCGTGAAGGACGAGGCAGACTACGAGCCGGCGGCGAAGGCGGCCTCGCTGATTACGGCCGCCGTTCTCGAGCGCGGCATGCCGAAGTTCACGCTCCTGAACGTAAATACCCCCTGGGGGCCCAACAAAGGTTTCCGGGTGACGGTGCAGGCGAAGCGGAATCACATTACGACCGTCAGCGAGCGGATCGACCCGCGCCACCGCGCCTACTACTGGATCGAAGAGGGGGAGAACGAGTGGGAGCCGCACGATCGTTCGGATTATCAGGCAGTGCGCGACGGATATGTGTCGATTACGCCGCTACAGCCCGACATGACCGCGCATGACGCGCTCCGCTATGCCGAGGAACTGGCGGAGATGAGCGTCATGTCAAGCGGCCGTGATGTATGAGGGCTTGGTCGCTCCTGATTCGTACGGTATGCTGTCTCGTTCGTCGGGGCGTGGCTCAGCCTGGTAGAGCGCTCGGTTCGGGACCGAGAGGCCGCTGGTTCGAATCCAGTCGCCCCGACCACTTCCTTCCTCCGTTTTCCCTGTAAAACTGACTTTCCCGCAGGTACTGTCGGTTCCGGTTGGCGGCACGTCTACAGGTGCTCCGCCCCAGGCCGCGACAAGTCAGCCACATGCAACTCAATACCGTCACGTGGGCGCTTGAGAACGCCCGGACTGCCGGCTCCCACGAGCCGGGCAGACCGAGCGGTTGCTGGAAACTGCGGCCGTCTTCCGATCAAGCGGCCGAGGCTCTGGCCGTTAATCGAAGCTGTTGTTGATCGCGTCCACGATGTCGTTCAACTGCGACACGGACGTCACCCCAAACGCCGGAAGCGCCGTGCAGCCGCCGATGACGTTCTTGGCCAGATCGAGCACGAACCCCACCGTCTGCCCAGCGAGCGGCCCCGTGGCGATTTTGCTGCTGGCCAGTCCCGTCGGCAGTTTTCCGGCGTCGGAAAAGGCGACGTTCAACTGGAGCGCCAACACCTGGCCGGCGAATACGCCCGCAGATGTCCTCGACGTCGGATTGACGGCTCCCTGCGACAACACTCCGGGTGGTCCGCCTTGTGGCAGGAACGCCTGAACCGCCGCGGCACTCGTGAATTTGAGCTGGTTCAACCCACACCCGATGCTCACGCCGCCGACCCCGAAGACCGCCGCGAAGTTGGTAGCCAGCAGCTGACCAGGATTGTTGCCGTGCGGTGGCGCGCCCCATCCGCCCTGCGTGACGGTGACCAGGTTCGTCGGCTGCGGAACGGTGAACAGCAAGGCGCCGGCGTCAAAGCAGTTCGCGGTGCCGGCAGCGGGTCGGGGTTTGCAACCTGTGGTGATGATGCCGGATCCGATGAATGTCGTCTGCGATCCGGGCGATCCGCTAATCGTCGGCACCTGCCACCACTGCGCCTGGGGCAGACAATTCCCGTCTGCATCGCGTGTGGTGGACCTGACACGTTCGGTGTTCCGGTGTCCGCGTATCCGAGCGAAAGCGTATACGCGGCGCTGCTGAAGACCGGGGCCTGCCAGTCGGCGGCCTCATACCGGTCATCAAACCCGTCGTCGTTGAACATGTTCAGCGGATCGCCACCCGCGGGACTCGTGTACACAAGAGTCAGCCCGGCTCCGCTGTCGACCCAAATCTTCGTCGTGCACTCGGTGCCCGGAGCGCAAATCTTGAACGAACCACCTGGCTTGAACCGATCGCTCGTATCAAAGTTCGGCTCGTTGGGACCGAGCGTGCCGGTTTGCGTCAAGATCAGCTTGTCGCCTGGCGTCAACGCCAAGCCGGCCAGGTTCCACAGGTAAACGTCGCAGGTGGGGCCAGGCGAGGCGGGCGCCCCGATGGAGCAGTAGGTGGCGGTGGCGCTGGCATCGGCGGAGGGAGTCTGCGGCCCAATCGACACCTTGACGGCGGTAATCGTCGTCGCAGCCTGGCTGATGGTCGCGAATCCAATGAATCCCATCGCGAGCATTGCCGTGGTTAAACGCGAACACTGACGCATCATCTGAACTCCAATTCGTGGGGCGAAGTATGAGACAGCATAGGACAGAACAGGCCAAGTTGATCAACGATTCAGCGACGCGCTGGTCAGCCCCTACCATTCCACTCGCCGCACCCTGAAATGTCTGGGCCGGCGGCCGGCCCCGGACTATCCTGATTCCCAGCCGCTGGGATGATCCTGTGAAGGCTACGTCCTCCATGACCACCGCCGAATACTCGCCGCGGGCGCGCGCGGAGCGCGTGATCGCCTCTGGGCGGGCATTTCTCGCCGTGGTGACGCTGACCGGTGTACTGCTCGCCCCGGCCGATTCCGAAGCCTTCTCGACCCAGGCGTTTCAACTGCTCGCGTTCTACTGCGTCTACTCGTTCCTCACCTGGATCGCGATTCGACGTGGCGCTCTGGTGACACGGCGGGCGACCGCCGTCGCTCACGGTGTCGACCTGGTCATCGCCAGCATCCTGATGATGATGACGAACGGGAGCGGCAGCCCCTTCTTTCTGTTCTTCACCTTCCTGCTGCTGGCCGGGGCGCTGCGCTGGCAGGCGTGGGGAGCGTGGACGACGGGGCTCGTCGTCGGGTTCGCGTATATCGGCGTGGTCGCCTACGAAATCGCCGTCGAGGCACCGCCGATTGACCTGAATCGCTTCCTCGTGCGGATCGGCCTGCTGGTCGTCATGACCGTGGTCCTCGGCCAGCTGGGAGAGTACCAGGAACGCTTATACAAGGAGCTGCACCAGCTCGCCGCATCACCGCGTATGGCGTCCACGACGCTCGATGAGGTGCTGCGCGAATCCCTGGACTACGCGACGCGCGTTCTCAGCGGTCCAACCGCCATCCTGTTATGGCAGGACGAAGAGGAGCCGAGGACGCACATGGCGGTTTACTCGGCGGCGGGTCTCGAACGCGAAACGCTGACCGCCAACCTGTCCGATCTCGTGGTGGTGCCGTCGGACGTCCGACGGTTCCTGCACGTGCGGGGCGGCGTCGGTGCCCGCACGCTGGCTGTGGACGATCGCACGCGCGAGCTGCCGGACCCGGCGCTTGCCGGCGACCTCATTTCCCGCTACCACATCGACACGGCGATCGGCGCCGCACTGCCGGAACGATCGCACCACGGGTGGTTACTCGTCATCAATCGCTCGCCACGCACGCTCAGCACCGACGACGTGTTGCTGGCGGACATCGTCGCCGCAGACGTCAGTGCGTCGGTTGAACACTGGTGGCTGTCGCAACGTGCCCGTGATGCGGCCGTCGCAGAGGAACGTCTTCGCGTCAGCCGGGACCTCCACGATGGCGTCCTTCAGTCGCTGACCGGCTGCCGACTGAACATCGCCGCCGCCGCCGTCGGCGCCGAACGCACCTCTGGCGAGATCGCTGCGCAGCTTCGCGCGCTCGAACGCAGCCTGGCTCACGATCAACAGGAACTCCGGGAGGTCATCCAGGATTTGCGCGGTCTCGGTTCGCCCAAACGCCGGACGCCGCTACGCGACCTGTGCGCGCGCGTCGAGCGGCAATGGGGTGTGTCGGTCACGCTGACCCCGGACGCCGATACCATTGTTCCAGAGGAACTGAACACGTCGCTGGTGCTGATGGTCCACGAAGCGCTGGCCAACGCCGTCCGGCACGGCAAAGCGAAGAGCGCGCGCGTCGGCGTCGAACATCGGGGTCAGCATCTCGTCGTCCGCGTCGACGATGACGGTCAGGGATTCCCGTTCAAGGGAGCGTTGCAGGGTTCTCAGCTCGCGCACTCCGGACCATGGTCGCTGCGGGAGCGCGCAGAAACCCTGGGCGGTACTCTTGCCGTGGTGTCCCATGACACGGGTTCGACCATCGAAATCTCCATTCCAGTGAGCCGGGAGCCGATATGCGCCTAGTCCTCGTCGATGACCACCCGATCGTGCTCGCGGGTCTCGACCGTCTTTTTGCCTCGACTCCCGACATCGAAGTCGTCGCCCGCTGTCAGACTGGTCGCGAGGCGCTTGAGATGACACGCGCGTTGCGTCCCGACCTGGTGCTGCTCGACGTGAAGCTGCCGGACATGAGCGGCCTCGACGTCCTCAAGGCGATCCGGGACGAGGCGCTGCCAATCCGCGTGGTCCTGCTCAGCGCCGCGGCAACGGCCGACGAGGTCGAAGCCGCACGCCGCCTGTCCGCCGACGGCCTGCTCTACAAGGAACTGTCGCCGGACGAACTCGTGACCGAAGTGACACGGGCGGCAGCGGGCTTGCGGCCGTTTCCGCCGGAGGTGCCGGAAGATCCGTCGATCCGCGCCATTCGGACGGCGCTCAGCGCCCGCGAGCTGCAGGTCGTGCGCGCCGTGGCCGCAGGCCTGCGAAACCGGGCGATCGCCGATCAACTGGGTATCGCGGAAGGCACCGTGAAACTTCATCTCCACAATATCTACGAGAAGCTGCACATCGACAGCCGGCTGGAGCTCATGCTGCTGGCGACGCGCGCGGGAATCGTCGCCAGCGACCCGGCGGCTTTGGCGCCTGCCGCGGGACAGGGCATCCGGTCGTAGCCGTCGAGGGTGGCAGGCTGATTCCAACACGCCGTCGCGTCCTGCTTGCCTCGCGGATGTGGTCGTAGAAACGCCGCCGGTCGCGATGTCGTATTACGAGGCGCCCGCCGGTTCCAGTAGAATCGCGGGCGTTTTCCCAAGGGAGGGTTGATGCGAAGAGTACTTCCGATCGCGGTGGTGGCAGCCGCGTTGATTGCGACAGCGGTTCCGGCATCTGCGCAGGGACAGGGCGACGGCGCGCGGCAGGGCCGCGAGGGTGGCGCACCGGGAGGCGGCGGTGGCCGCCAGGGTGGTGGAGCAGGCGGAGGCGGGCGTCAGGGTGGCGGCCCACCGGCGGCACCGCCGGCGATCAAGCCGGTGACCGAAGGCGTGTACATGGTGACCGGCCTTGGCGGCAACACGACGGTGCGCGTCGATCCCGCCGGGTTGATCATCGTCGACACCAAGAACCTCGGGGAACCGAACTACAACCAGCTGATGGACCTGGTCAAGACCGTCAGTCAGGCTCCGGTGAAGTACGTGTTCGTCACGCATCACCATCAGGACCACAGCGGCAACATCGGTTCGTTCCAGAAGGCCGGCGTGCCGGTGATCGTGCAGGCCAATCTGAACAAGAATCTGGAGACCTACAGTCCGCAGCAGGGCAAGCCGGAGATGGCCAAGATCACCTACACCAAGGACAAGAAGGTGAAGGTGGGGAAGGCAACCGCGGAGGCGCACTACTTCGGCCGCGGGCACACGAATGGCGATACGTTCGTGTGGTTCCCGGACGTCAAGGTCCTGTCGGCCGGTGACATGATCGTGGGAAACGCGCCGAACTCCGATATGGGGATGTACGGCGGCAGCGTCGTCGAATGGGTCGGAGCGCTCGACAAGGTGCTGAAGCTGCCGTTCCTCTACGTGATCCCCGGTCATGGCAATGATCCGATGACGCGGGCGCAGGTGCAGGAATTCCGGGACAAGTGGAATACGGTCCTGACGCGCGGCATCGAATCCGTGAAGAAGGGCACGCCGAAGGATCAGTTACTCGCCAGCATCAAGGTTGACGATCTCGGCGGCTGGAATGTGAACAGCTTTGCTCCCGCCAATCGCCTCGATGCGCTCTACGCAGAACTGCAGGCGGCGGCAGCAAAAACGAAGTAGCGGCCGACCTCTCGGTCGGTCTTCACTCGAGGGGCGGACGCCGGTCAGGTCCGCCCTTTTTCCTGTACAGGAGTACGCATGAGTGGAACTCGTGTCGAGCTGACTACGGCTGACGGCGTCATGGACACATACGCGTTCGAGCCGTCGGCGGGTGCTGGCCCGTGGCCGGGAGTGATCATCTACATGGACGCGTTCGGCATCCGGCCCAACCTGGATTCGATGGCGCAGCGATTGGCCGACGCCGGCTATCTCGTCGCCGTCCCTAATCTCTACTACCGCACCGGCTCGTTCGAACCGTTCGATCCCAAGAAGGTCTTCGGGGGTGACGAGGCTGAGCGCCTGCGGTTCCGGCGTCAGATCGACTCAATCGACAACACGAAGGTGAGCCGCGACACGGAAGCAGTCCTGGCGTTCCTCGCGTCCGCTGCCGAAGGCGAAACAGCCGAGTGTCGGCGCCGTGGGCTATTGCATGGGCGGCGGATTTGCGATCAGCGCACTCGGGCGGTTTCCGGAGCGCGTCGTGGTGGCCGCGTCGTTCCATGGCGCCGCGCTGGCGACCGACAGGGACGACAGCCCGCACCGGCTTGCGAAACAGATGCGCGGGAAGCTCTACGTGGGTGTTGCCGGTATCGATCCTGGATTCCCGCGCGAGCAGCAGGACCGCCTCGAAACGGCATTACGGGATGGTCGCGTCGACTACACACTGGAAACCTATGAGGGCGCGAAGCACGGGTTCGCGGTGACTGGCCACATGGTTTATGACCGCGACGCGTCGGAGCGTCACTGGACGACGCTTCTCGACCTGTTGAACAGTACCCTCAAGTAGGCGGGCTTGCAGTCGGCGTTTCATCACGCCGTGGCGAAGTGTTGACCTGACTCGTACGAACTCTGAGGAGGATTCAATGAACCGGGCAATCATGGCACTTGGACTCATCGGCGTGGTCGCGACCGCGGCAAGCGCGCAGGCGCCGCAGGGGAGAGGCGGCGGCCGGGGGCCGGCGGCGCCGGCAATCACGTCGTTGTCTGGTGATATCCAGGCCGACTGGACCCGCACGCGCGGTCTGATTACCGGAATCGTTGACGCGATGCCCGACGACAAGTTCGGGTTCAAGCCGACGCCGGCACAGCAGACGTTCGCCGAGCGTGTGCTGCATGTCGCCACGACCGACCTGTTCGTCCTGCAGGCGCTCGGCGGAAAGACGCCGCCGCCGACGATCAACCAGAGGGCGGCGACGAAGGCCGAACTGCTGGCGGCACTGAAGCAGACGTTCGACTACGGTGAGGCGGTGATCAAGGAGTTCAGCGATCAGCAATGGACGGAGCGCGTGGCGCCGCCGCCGTTCATGGGCCCATCCGCGAGCCGCGTGCGCATCGTCTATTTCGACATGCAGCACTCGGAAGACATGTACGGACAGTTCGTCGTCTACGTTCGCCTGAACGGCGTGACGCCGCCCGCCAGCCGCCCGCGCAACGCGGCGCCGGAGCCGTAGGCGGCATCGTTGACATACCCTACCAGGGTATCTACACTGGTTACCAGGGTAGGGTATGTCACCAGGAATACAGGGCACGGCAGCAGCGGCCGCGCCGCGCGACGCGGTAGCGGAAACAGCGGATCTCGCGGTGACGGGGATGACCTGTGCCGCGTGTCAGGCCAACGTCCAGCGGGCTCTCTCCCGGCAGCCCGGCGTGAGCGCCGCAGCTGTGAACCTGATGACGGGTCAGGCCCGCGTCACGTTCGATCCTGCGCTGCTCACACCTGCTCAGCTGATCGATGTTGTCGAGGGCGTCGGCTACGGCGCCTCGCTGCCCGCGCCGGAGGCATCGGCGATTGCCGCGCAGGCCCGACGCGAAGCGGATGAGGAGCAGGCATTCAGCGCGCTGCGGCTGCGTGCCGTCGTGTCCGGCCTCATCGGCGTCCTCGCGATGGTCCTGTCGATGCCGTTGATGGTCCCGGTCGCCAATGGCGCCCACATTCCATCGACTGCCACCGTCGACCCCTTGATGCGATGGGTGATGGTGCAGGTTGCGCCGGCGATGAGTGGCATGGCGCCCGGCCTTTTTGCGCTTCGCCCCCAACTGCCATGGCTCCTGCTGGGTCTCACGGCGTTCGTCATGGGATGGGCCGGACGCACGTTTTACGTGAACGGCGCCCGCGCGCTGTGGCACCGCGCGCCGGACATGAACAGCCTTGTCGCGGTTGGAACGAGCGCGGCCTTTGCTTACTCGCTGGTCGCGACCGTGTCGCCGGGTGTATTCACCCGCGCCGGCGTCATGCCGGATCTCTACTACGAAGCGGTCGTCATCATCGTCGCGCTCGTCCTGACTGGTCGCACGCTCGAAGCGCGGGCGCGCCGCCAGGCGATGGAGGCGTTGCAGCAACTGGTGCGGCTGCAGCCGACGACCGCGACGCTCGTGTCCGATGGGCACGAGCGTACCGTCCGTTTGGAACAGGTGCGGCCTGGCGACGTGATCCTCGTGCGCCCGGGCGAGCGGGTCGCGGTGGACGGTGTCGTCATCGACGGCACCGCGACGCTCGACGAATCGATGCTGACCGGTGAATCGATGCCGGTCACCCGGGAGACCGGCGCTGCCGTGACCGGGGGCACCATGAATCGCGCCGGTGCCATCCAGGTCCGGGCCACACGGGTCGGACCGGACAGCACACTGGCCCAGATCGTCCGGCTGATGCGCGACGCGCAGGCGTCGCGCGCGCCTATTCAGAATCTCGCCGATCGTGTCAGCGCGGTGTTCGTCCCCGTTGTCATGCTGACGGCGGCATCAACCGTCGGCGTCTGGCTTGTGGCTGGTGGGGAAGGCGCGTTGATTCGCGCCGTTGCTGCCGGTGTCGCGGTGCTGATCATCGCATGCCCCTGCGCGATGGGTCTGGCCGTGCCGACGGCGGTCATGGTAGCGACGGGTCGCGCGAGTTCGCTGGGCGTGCTGATCAAGGGAGGAGAGGCGCTGCAGCGGCTGGCGGAGATCGAGACGGTGATCGCCGACAAGACCGGAACGCTGACCGAAGGCCGGCCCGCCGTCACCGATGTCATTCTGGCGGGGCTGGATCGCACCACCGTTCTGCGACGTGCCGCGGCCGTCGAAGTTCTGTCCGAGCATCCGCTCGGCGAGGCGATTGTCCGTGCGGCGCGTGACACCGGGATCGAATTGCCGGCGGTGCGCCATTTCCGCGTGGAGCCGGGCCAGGGAGTCAGCGGGGTCATCGACGGCGAGCAGATCCTGGTCGGCTCGGCAACGTGGATGGAGGCTCATGGCATCGCGTGGCACGAATTCCAGGCGCAGGCAGATGCTCTCGCCAGTCAGGGGCGGTCGAACGTCTTCGTGGCGGCCGGCAAGGTTGTCATCGGCGTGATCGGCATCGCCGATCCCTTGAGACCAGAGGCACGTGACGTCATCACCGCTCTGCATCGAATGGGAGTGGAGGTCGTCATGCTCACCGGCGATCGGCGGTCCACCGCCAAGCGGATCGCCGAGGAGGCCGGCATCCTCTCCGTCGTCGCCGAGGTTTTGCCGGCTGGAAAGGTCGACGCCGTCCGGCGCCTGCAGTCATCCGGCAAGCCGGTCGCCATGGTGGGCGACGGCGTGAACGACGCGCCAGCGCTGGCACAGGCGGACGTCGGCATCGCCATGGGCAGCGGCACCGACATCGCCCTGGATGCGGCCGACGTCGCGCTGATGCGAGGCGACCTCCAGCCGCTCGTATCGGCCATTCGCGTCGCGCGGGCGGCGATGAAGACGATGCGGCAGAACCTGTTCTGGGCGTTCGTCTACAACTGCGTCGGGATTCCGATTGCGGCGGGTGTCCTGTATCCGGCGTTCGGGATCCTCCTCAGCCCGGTCCTCGCGAGCGCAGCAATGGCGTTCAGTTCGATCAGTGTGGTCAGCAACAGTCTCAGATTGCGGAGGGTGGGACCGTGAGGAAGGGGCAACGCGCGGCACCCGTGACAAAGCAGCCGGAGATGAGCACCGGAAGGAACGACAAGCACGCCATCGCTGTTGACGATCAGGTGAAGAATCGCAATCTGGCACGGTTGCGGCGCATCGAGGGTCAGGTCCGCGGCCTGCAGAAGATGGTCGACGAGGAGCGGTATTGCGCGGACATCCTCACACAGATTTCGTCGGTGCAGGAAGCCTTGCGCGCGGTTGCACGGGAATTGATGCGGAATCACCTCAAACACTGCGCTACGCACGCGATCACGAAGGGAAACGCCGATGCGGAGGCGATGTACGACGAATTGGTCGATCTGATGCACAGGCACTTGAGGTAAAAGTATCGGGTCTGAACTGACGTGCCGCTCCTGGAGGTGGCCATGCCGCGTTTACTCCCCCTCGTTGTCCTGGTCCTTCTCAGCGCGTCGGGTTCGTCCGCACAGGTACAGAGCCGACCGACAGACGCGCCGATCGTCACCGCCGAACACGAGCCGTGGTACGTGAACGGCGACCCGGTGCAGTTCGCCGGCAGCGTCTACTTCCGCGCCGGGGCAGCCCTGTTCTTCGACGGCAATCGGATGGTTCGGACCGGCAGCTTCAATGGTGTTCCGCTGTACACCGACACCACCGTCGAGCCGTTCAGCCTGGTGTTCGTACCGATCGGCCGCGGGTTGATGCAGCCGTACGAGCGGCCGCGCAGCGGCGATCTCGCCGGCACCGTCGGCAGCCGCGCGCCATCATTCCCGGTCAGCGCGCTACCGCCCAGTGGATGGACCCCACCGATGGCGCCAATCGCACCCACGAACCTGGAGCCGGTGGCGTTGGGCGAGTCGGTGGCAGTGCCGATTGGTCGTCTCACGCGGGCATCGGGGAACCAACCGGTGGATGCGCCGAACGAGGAGGGTGAGACGGTGCGTCCGTCGTACCCGGCGGCGACACCAGCAGACATCCAGTCGGTCAGGGAGCGAGTGTGGGTGGAGTTCCGCGGCGAGAAGTGGATTCCGGCAGGTCCGGCGATCCCGCTCGCGAACAGCGGGTTGGTGAAGACCGGTGAATACGCCGGGTTCCCGGTGTACGCCGCACAGGGAACCTCGTCGGAGACACGAATTTTTCTTCCCGCGATCGCCGGGTTGGTGGCTCCGTACGATCTGAAGCGCTGATTGGATGAGCGCGCGGCGCGGCAGTCGTGGGGCGAGCCTTGTCAGGCTCGCCCGCGTGGACCCGACAAGGTCCGCGCCACGTGTCACAGGGCTCGGCGGCCCTGCGCGCCCCACCCGGCCGGGCTGAAGCCCGGCCTACATGCGGCCCGTCCGCGTAGGGCGGCCCTTCAGTCGGCCTGGTTGTGGCGGGACTGAAGCCGCGCCCCCACAACCGCGGCTACACGCGCAGCACCGACACCGGCGGCCGAAGACCCACGTCGCGCGCGTCGCCTTCGTAGAACACCCGCTCCAGGAACAGACCCGATGCCGGAGCTGTAAGTCGCGCCGGCAATCCGTCGCCGGAACTCAGAAGTCGTGGCGCGTCATCGTCGGTCAATTCACCGCGACCGACCTCGACGAGGACGCCGACCAGCCGTCTCACCATCTTCCAGAGAAAGTGCGAGCCCTCGACGTGGAAGACCAGCAAATCCTCGTCTTCATGGATGTCGAGCACGTCAATCAGGACGTCCGTCGACGTCTCGGCGGGATCGACATCAGAGAACGCCCGAAAATCATGAAAGCCAACGAAGCGCTGCGCCGCGCGGCGCATCTGTTCGACGTTTAGATCCTCTTTCACCCACCAGACGAACGGTTTAGCGAACGCGGTGCGGCGCCGTGACACCTGATAGATGTAGCTGCGACCGACGACACTGTGGCGAGCATGAAAACGGTGGCGCACGTGTTCGAGTTTCAGGATGTTGATGTCCGAGGGCAGCTCGTCGTTGAGATGGCGCCGCAATGGCTCTGCCGGTACCGACGTGTGTGCCTCGAGATGCGCAACCTGAGCAAGCGCATGGACACCTGCGTCCGTTCTACCTGAGCCGTACAATTCGAACTCGGATGATCCGATCACGGTCGTCACCGCCCGCGCGATCTCGCCCTGAACCGTCTTCGCATTCTTCTGAATCTGCCAGCCGCTGTAGCGCGTTCCTGCATATTCGATCGTGAGCTTGAATCGCATCACCGGTATTGTGCGCCCGGCCGCGCCGCTGGATTGCGGACGGCATCAACTCTGCACATCCGCCCACCGCCGAAGCCCGGCCCCCTAACGATGAGTCGATTCGACAGACACTTGCCCATCGGAGCCGAAGTCCAGCCGGATGGCTCCACCCACTTTCGCGTCTGGGCTCCCGAACCGAAGGAAGTCCTGCTGGTCATCGAACGGTGCGGTGACCCTCCGACAGAAATAGCAATGACCGCCGAACCGGACGGCTACTATTCGGCGACGGTTGACGGCGTTGGGCATGGCCAACGCTATCGCTTCAAGCTGGATGGGGAACTGACGGCAGATCCGGCGTCGCGGTTTCAGCCGGAAGGACCCTTTGGACCGTCGCAGGTGATCGATCCTGACCAATATCGTTGGAGCGATCAGGAGTGGCGCGGCCTCCCGCCCGAACGGCGCGTCGTCTATGAGATGCACGTCGGCACGTTTACTCCGGAGGGGACGTGGCGCGCGGCGATCGAGAAGTTGCCGATGCTCTCGAATCTGGGCATCAGCATGATCGAGGTGATGCCGGTCTCCGAGTTTCCCGGCCGCTTCGGATGGGGATATGACGGCGTGTTCCCCTACGCTCCGACACGTCTCTACGGCGACCCCGATGACTTCCGCGCCTTCGTCGATGCGGCCCACGCGCTCGGCATCGCCGTCATCCTCGACGTGGTCTACAACCACCTCGGGCCCGACGGTTGCGTGTTCTCGCGATATTCGCAGCAGTACTTCACCGATCGGTACGAGAACGAATGGGGCGACGCGCTGAATTTCGACGCCGCCGCGGCGTCCGGCGCCCGCGAATACTGGGCGTGGAATGGCGCCTATTGGATATCGGAATTCCATCTGGACGGGTTGCGGCTCGACGCCACGCAAAGCGTGCACGACGAATCGGATGAACACATCCTCATGTCGATCGCGGCGCGCGCACGCGATGCCGCAGCCGGCCGGCCCCTATATGTGGTCGCCGAGAATGAGCCGCAGGACGTCCGGTTGGTTGGCTCGATTGAGGACGGCGGCTACGGGCTTGACGCACTGTGGAACGACGACTTCCACCACAGCGCCGTCGTCGCGCTCACCGGCCGCCACGAGGCGTACTACAGCGATCACACGGGCGCGCCGCAGGAGTTCGTGTCGGCCGCAAAATACGGATACCTGTTTCAGGGCCAGCGTTACGCGTGGCAGAAGCAGGCGCGCGGTACGCGGACCCGCGGCTTGAAACCGGCCGCGTTCGTCAATTTCATCGAGAATCACGATCAGATCGCGAACTCCGGCGATGGTTCGCGCGTGCGCGCCCGGACGTCACCCGGATCGTACCGCGCGATGACCGCCCTGATGCTGCTGATGCCGGGTACGCCGATGCTCTTCCAGGGGCAGGAGTTCGGGGCGACGACGCCGTTCTTGTATTTTGCGGATCACAACCCGACGCTTGCCGCCGCGGTACGGAAAGGGCGCGCCGAGTTCGTCAAGCAGTTCCCGACGATTGCAACGCAGGAAATGATGTCGCGCCTTCCGGCGCCCGACGCCGAGGAGACCTTCCGGATCGTCCAAGCTCGATTGGGCGGAATTCGATCGGCACGAGAACTGGCGACGGCTGCACGCGGATCTGATTGCGCTGCGGCTTCGCACGCCCGCGTTCGCCCCGGCCGCTCAGGCCGACGTGGACGGCGCGGTGCTCGGGACGGCAGCGTTCGCGGTCCGCTTCTTCAGCGACCGTGACGAGGGTGAGCGGCTGCTGGTCGTCAATTTTGGTGTCGACCTCGTGAAACCGTCGTTCGCCGAACCGCTCCTGGCACCTCCATCAGGCTTCTCCTGGCGGCTCGAGTGGTCGAGTGAGGCGCCCGAGTACGGCGGCGGCGGGACGCCCGACGTGGCCGGGGCGGATGGGTGGAATGTCCTCGGGCACGCGGCGACCGTACTGCGACCGGAGAAGTCTGATGGCGGTAATGCAAACGCACGACGCTGAACTGGTGCGATCGGCTGCGGTGGGATGCCACCGACGAAGGACGGCAGTCGCTGGTCTGGAAAGAATGGCTGGTGACCAACGGTCTCGGCGGCTACGCCTCGGGAACGGTCGCCGGCGCATTGACGCGCCGGTATCACGCACTGCTGATCGCCGGCGCTGCCTACCCCGTTTGGCCGCACGGTGATGCTGAACGCATTGTGGGAGCGGCTGCGCTGGCCCGACGGACGAATGGTGTCGCTGCCGACGCTCGTGGACACCAGTGCCGGTAAGGAGTTCGACACCACCAGGTACCTGACCGGGTTCCGACTCGAATCAGGCCTCCCGGTGTGGGAGTACAACGTCGACGGCATCAGGCTCGAGAAACGCGTCCTGATGCCGCACCTGCAGAACACGACCCACATCACTTACCGCTTGTTATCGAACGAGCCGATCCGGCTCGAACTACGGCCGCTGATCGCGTTCCGCCTGCACGAGGCACCGGTGAGCCATCCCGTCGCCGCGCCGTATGCGTTGCAGGCGTATGGCGACAAATTCGAGGTGATGCCCGGCGGTGACCTGCCGCCACTGCGATTGTTTCTCCACGGCGAGGACAAGGCGTTCACAGTCCAGCCCGAGATGTTTCCGGGCCTCGTCTACGCCCTCGAACAGAACCGCGGCTACGAGTGCTGCGGCGAGCTCTGGACACCCGGCTACTTCGGGCTGATGCTCCGGCCTGAGGAGGTCGGGTACGCTGGTGGCGTCGACGGAATCGTGGGAAACGATCAGCGCGCTAAGTCCGTGGGATCTGCCGGCAGCCGAAACCCGCCGGCGACAGCGATTGATCGAGTCGGCGCGCAGCGTGCCCCCGACGGGCATGGCGGCCGAACTGGTGCTTGCCGCCGATCAATTCATCATCGCCCCCGCCGGTCGCATCGAGGAAGCCGCGCGCGCCCGTGCCGCCGGCGACGAAGTCCGGACTGTCATCGCCGGCTATCACTGGTTCACCGACTGGGGCCGCGACACGATGATCAGCCTGGAGGGGCTGACGCTTGTGCACTGGCCGCCAACGCGAGGCGGGCTACATCCTCCGCACGTTCGGCCACTACGTGCGCGACGGCCTCATTCCCAACATGTTTCCCGAGGGGACGAAGGAAGGGCTGTATCACACCGCCGACGCGTCGCTCTGGTTCTTCCACGCCGTCCACCGCTACCTGCGGTCCACGGGGGATCGCTCGACGCTGCGCCAGCTCCTCCCCAAGCTGAAATCGATCGTCGATCATCACGTGCAGGGCACGCGATTCGGCATCGGTGTGGATTCGGCTGATGGCCTCATCACGCAGGGGGAGGAGGGCTATCAGTTGACGTGGATGGACGCGAAAGTCGACGGCTGGGTGGTGACCCCCCGTCGCGGCAAGGCGGTCGAAATCAACGCCCTCTGGTACAACGCCCTGTGCCTGCTCGCGGGCTGGCTGCGCGACGAGGGTGACCGGGCCGCGGCGGAGGTCGATCGATACGCCGCCCGCGCCCGCGATTCGTTCAACAAGCGGTTCTGGTACGCCGAAGGAGGCTACCTGTACGATGTCGTCGACGGTGAGCAGGGTGACGATTCCGCCTGCCGTCCGAACCAGCTCCTCGCGATCTCGCTCGATCATCCGGTTCTGGAACGGGACCGGTGGGAGCCGGTCTTCAGCGTCGTACGCGACCGCCTGCTACACGCCGGTCGGGTTGCGGTCGCTGGCTCCAGGTCATCGCGACTACAAGGCGCAGTACTACGGTGATCTCCGCGCCCGCGATGCCGCCTACCACCAGGGCACCGTCTGGGGATGGCTGGCTGGCCCGTTCGTGGACGCGTGGTTGAAGCTGCACCCGGAAGACAAACAGGGTGCCCGTCACGCCCTCGATGGTTTTCACGCGCACCTCTACGAGGGCGGCATCGGCACGCTCAGCGAGATCTTCGATGCCGAGCCGCCGTACACGGCCCGAGGCTGCATCGCCCAGGCGTGGAGCGTCGCCGAAGTCCTGCGGGCCTGGATCCTGACCGAGGATCCGAGCGACGACGGGGCCGCGTTACCGCGCCGGTAGCCGCTTCAACGTGTCGCCGAGAAGACGGAGCTCCTCGCCGTATTTCGCCCAGTCGCCGGCGCGCTGCGCTTCGATGGCGCGATCGTAGTGCGTGCGCGCCTCTCCGACGATCGATGAGAGATCGGCGGGGAGCGGCGGCGCCGCTGGCGCCGACGGCGAAGCGGGTGCGGTTCGCGTGGTTTGATCCCCTGGCGGCTGGGCGGCCTGACCCGACCCGCCGAACAGGCGCGCGAGCGCCGCGTCGAGCGTCGGTTCCATGACGATCTGATTCTGGTAGGCGGCGACCACCCGGCGCAGTTCCGGGATACGCCCGCCCTGTCCGCGCAGGTATAGCGGACGGACGTAGACCAGCGATTCCTCGATCGGAATGACCATCAGCGTTCCCCACAGCACCTGCGATCCCTGCTGATTCCACAGCGTGATCTGCGGAGAAATCGTCTGGTCCTGGTTGATGCGCCCGACCACCTGTCGCGGCCCGAAGACGAGCTTCTGCTTCGGGAACTCGAAGACTTCCAGCTTGCCGTAGTGTTCGGGATCGCTACGCGCAACCAGCCAGGCGGCGAGGTTGTCGCGGCGGCGCGGGGTGAAGGGGAGCATCTGGATGAACTCCTCCTTCTGTTCGCCGGGCAGCCGCATGACCGTGTAGTACGGCTGCATCGCGACATCGGCGCCGTTTTCCTCGATCGACGGGATCTGCCATTGATCCTCGCGGTTGTAGAACACGCCCGGCTGGGTCATGTGATACGTGGCGAACACTGACGCCTGGATCGCGAAGAGATCCTCCGGGTAGCGCACGTGCTCGCGCAACGAGGCCGGCATGCTCGCAATCGGCGTGAACAGCGAGGGGAAGATCCGCGCGTACGTTGCGGCGATCGGATCTTTGTCGTCCGCCAGGTAGGCGGTCGTCGTCCCATCGAACGCATCGATGACGAACTTCACCGAATTGCGGATGTAACTGGTGCCGCGCGGAAAGACGGAGGTGTTGATCGAGGAATACGGATAGAGACGGCTGGTCGTGTACGCATCGACCATCCAGTACAGACGCCCATCCGCGAGCACGAGGTAGGGATCGCGATCGAAGGTGAGGAACGGAGCGATCTTGAGAACCCGCGACGCGATGTTCCGGTCGAACAGGATCCGGCTGTCCGGCGCGATATCGTCACTCAGCACAATTTGATACGCACGGAACCGCAGCGCGAACGCGAGCTTGCGGAACAGCGACGACAGATGGACGCCGGCCTTGCCCGAGTACTGCGTCGTCACGTTTTCGTCGCCACTGGGGTAGTGGAACTCCCGCGCCCGCGTGCGCACGATGACGTAGTCGTTCGACAGCTCGCCGAAATAGAGGCTCGGCTCGTCCACCCGCAGACCCTCTTCCGTTTCCGGCGGCATGTTGCGGATGAAGAGCACCGGCAGGCCTTCGCTCGAGACCTGATTCACCGGTCCGAGCGTGAGGCCGTAACCATGCGTGAAAGTCAGCCGCTCGTTCACCCAGGTGCGGTTCTGCAGGCTGGCGGAATTGAGCTCACGGGCAGACAGCATCACCTGACGGAGACGCCCGTTGATGCGGTACCGGTCGTTGTCCACGCTGGCGAAGTCGTAGTAGGTGCGGATCTCCTGCAATTGGCTGAAGGTCTCCAGCAACGGCTGGTGATCCCACAGACGAACGTTCTCCAGAGTGGTGCGATTGCGCTCGATGTCCGCGCGTGTGAGTTCCGCGTCGCCGGACAGCCCACGCTCGGTGACTTCCGACAGCGCGTAGGCGCGCCGCGTCCCTTCGATGTTGTGCTGGATGAACGGCGTCTCCCGCGCCTGCTCATTCGGCGAGACGACGAACCGCTGGACGGCGGTGGCGTAGGCGCCGCCGCCGGCCGCGACAAGCACGTAGACGACGGCGGCGGCAATCAGCGGCCATCCTGCCGACGCATAGGCATGATAGGCGGCGAGAAGCACTCCGAGGCCGGCGACGATCATCAACGCGGATGCTGCCGGTATTCGGGCGTGCACGTCGGCATAGCTCGCCCCGTGAATGAGGCCGGACGGCTGAACGAGATACTCGGCACGATCCATCCACGCGCCGAGGGCCAGCGTCGCGAAGAACAGCGCCGCGAGGATCGCCAGGTGCCGGCGCGCGCCGCGCGACATCGTTACGGTCGAGGGGAATCCGGAGGTGAGATGGCCCGACACCAGGTAGATGCCGCCGACGGCGAGCGCCGCGAGGATGATGAGCGCTTGCGCGAGCCCGTGGACGAACTGCAGAAACGGCAGCGTGAAGATGTAGAACGCCACGTCATAACCGAGAATCGGATCCGCCTGGCCGAACGGAACGGCATAGCGCCACGCCGCCCACACCTCCCACTCGGCGCCCGCGAACAGCCCGATCAGCAGCGCGATAATCACCGCGGCCGAGGACGCGAGCGTCTGGAGTTGACGGCGACCGGGCAAGGCCACCTCGACGCCTTGTCTGGTGGTGATAATTGGCCGCGCCTCCCCGATCGAGGCGAGGGCGAGTCGAAGGTTGGCCGCCAGCCACACCGCCGCAATCGAGAACACGATCGCGAACAGCGTTCCCTGCGCCCGGATGGTGGTCAGGTAGACGCGCTGGAATCCGACATCGACGAACCACAGCCAGTCCGTATAGAACGAGATGAGCGTCGGCCCGGCAAAGAAGAGGAACAGGCCGAGCGCTATCAGGATGACCCCGAGTGGATGTCGTCGCATATCAGTTGTACCGTGCAGCAGCCGCGTTGAGGTCAGCCTGAATCTCGGCCGCGAGCGCGGCGGGCGAGACAACGCGGGCAAAGGGGCCCCAACCCAGAATCCAGTTGCGCAACGCCCAGTCGTGACAGACGTCGAGGGACAGGTACGATTCGACCGTTGGCGGCCTCGCGAACCTGCTGTGACGGATGCCACACGCGGGCTCGCACGAACGGCGCAACGCGCGGCTCGAATTCGATCTCTGCACGAGCCGGTTCACCCGTGTTCACGCCGAGCGAGTTGGCGAACACCTCGCTGCCGATCCGCTCCTTCGGCGTGAATGTCTGTTTCTCGAGCGACACGGCCTTGATGCGATCGACCGCGAAGGTACGGATGTCCTTGTATTCAGGAACGTAGCCGAGCAGGTACAGACCGCCCTGGGCAAAGACCAGCCGATAGGGATGAATCAGGTAGTCCTTGACGCGCGCGCTCGACACCGAGTGATACCGCATCGTGGCCACTCGATAATGCAGCATGCCCTCGAGCAGCCGGCCGACGACATCGGGAGACGACTCTGAACCCGCGGCGCGGGGTCCGGGCTTGGCCACCAGGACGGATGGAAGCCGGTCGAGAAACTGCCGCATCCGCGGCGACAGCATCTTTTCCAATCGCGCGAAGGCGTTGGTCAGATCCCGCTGGAACGGCGTACCGGCAACAGCTTCGAGCAGATTGCGGCTCAGATAGAGCGCACACATTTCCGCGAGGGTGAAGCCGGTCTCGAGGCCTTTCAGAACCGCGCCGTCGATCCGCCAGCGCACCCGGCCGTCGTCGTCGCGCTCGTCATAGAGCGGAAATCCGGCTTCCTGGAGGGCCGCCAGATCCCGTCGAATCGTGCGTGTCGTGACGGAGAGATCATCGGCCAGGCCGTCGATCGAGGCGCCATGACGGGACGATTCGAGCGCGTGGAGCACCTTCCACTGGCGGATGACTTCCTGGTTGCGGGGCACGCCTCATCGTATCCGGTCACGGAGAGGACGAGGACGGCCGATTCAGCCACGCTCCTTGAATTTGCGGATTTCCCGGCGCCGGCGCCGATCGGGTGTTCCCGCTGCCTGCGAGGAGGCGCGGTACACGCGCTCCAGCCGCCGCATTTCAATTTCTTCCGCCGTCGGCTTGGGTGTGACGTCGTCATACAGCGCCCGGGCTTCGGACTTCTTCACGTGCTGGTCGATCAGGATGCGGACGATGACATCCTGGAACCGGCCGAAGCCGCGGCTGATGCGCACGCGGTCACCGTCGCGGACGGCGCGATTCGCTTTCGCGTGCTCGCCGTTGACGTCGACCTTGCCGCCTTCACAGGCACGCTTGGCCTCCGAGCGCGTCTTGAACAGGCACGCGACGTCGAGCCACACGTCGAGCCGCTGGGATTCCACGCCTCAGATGAAGACTTCGATCTTGCCCTTCGCGCGCAGGCCGTTGACGAAGGACGACGTCTGCTTCTCGCGATTCTGCGTTTCGAGATACTGCTCGATGCGGGGCTTCGCTTCGTCCAGCGGCACCGCCCGGCCAGGCTGTTTCTCGATCACCTTGATGATGTGATACCCGAAGTCGGTCTCGACCACATTGCTCACGGCGCCCGGCTTCAGGCTGAAGGCAACCGCGTTGAATTGCGGAACCATCTGGCCTTCCTGAAAGAAACCGAGATCGCCACCATTGGCGGCGCTGCCGGGATCCTCCGAGTTCTGCTTTGCCAGCGTGGCGAAATCCTTGCCGGCCTGCACGTCCTTCAGAATGGCCTCGGCCTTCGCGCGCGCCTTGTCCCGGGTGGCGGCGTCGGCCGTTTTCGGCGCGGAAATCAGGATGTGGCTGGCGTGAACTTTTTCAGACTCCTTGAAGTTCTGAGGATTCTGCTGGTAGAAGGCCTGCACGTCTTCCGCTTTCACCGCCACCTTCGGGGCGATCTCGCTTTCCACCAGTTTGGAGATGGCGAGGTTCTGACGCGCGTCCGCCTTGATCTGTTCGACCGTCATGTGCCGCTGGTCGAGCGCCTGCTTGAACGCGTCCTCTGTCGGGAACTGCTGCTTGAGGCTGATGATCCGCGCCTCGACGTCAGCATCGGGAATGTCGACCTTCCGCGCCTTCGACTCCTGAATCAGCAGCTTGTACCCGATCATCTGGTCGAGGATCTGCCGGTACACGCGATCGCGCTGATCGGGCGGGACCGGCGTTCCCGCCTGCTGCTCGGCGGTTCGAACCGCATCTTCGAAATCGGTCTTGGTGATCGCCTCGCCGTTCACGCGAGCGAGTACATCGGGCAACTGAGCGGGCACCGGCTTGGCCGGTTCCGGCGGGGCAGTCTGGCTCGGAGCTGCGGGCTGGGCATTTCCTGCCGGCGACGGCGTTGCGGCGGTGCCGGGTGCGGTCGCGGTCTTTGACGCCGCGGGATTGGATCGGGAGCAGGCGGCCAGCGCCACCACCATCAGAACGGGAACAACTCGACGCACGCAAAACTCCTTCAACCCGGGTCCGAAACAGCCCGAGCCTTTGAGCGTACGCCGTGCTCTCCCACGCGGTCAATCGCCCCGCGTGTCTACTCGAGCCGGTCCAATGCGTGGTCCCGCAGCCACTCGTCGCTCATCCGCTTCACTGCAAGCTGGCGGTTCCGCCGACGGACGGCTTCGACCATGGTCGCGACGAACGCGAGCCCGGCGAATGGGACCAGCAGCCAGCGCAAGCGAGGAACGCTGAGCTGTTCAGCACGTGCAATCACGCCTTCTTACCGTTCAAGCCGCGCGCCAGTCGCCGCGGGACTCGACCAACAACAACGAGTGGTGACTGCATAGTCACTGCATCGCTCCGCTTCACCACTCGCGGGAATGCCCGGGCGGTCAGCACCTACGATGTGGACGAATCGCTCAGTAATTCCGCTGAAGGTGACACGTGCCCGGGGAAGAGGAGGCCAGATCCCGCGTGCTATACTCGCGAGGTTCGGCACCTCTCGAAATTCCTACCGGCCAGGTAGCTCAGTTGGTAGAGCACCGCACTGAAAATGCGGGTGTCGCTGGTTCGATTCCGGCCCTGGCCACCACCGTTCGCTCACGTTCGTCAACGAACGCGTGAGCTTTGGTTGGAGAGGAGGCGGTTGCCGCACCGGGGCGCCTTATATGAATCAGCGGGGACTCCACCTCTTATGGAGCAGACTGATTTTGACGCTCACGCATCGCCGGCGTTTTGTCGCGTCGCTTCCGTGAACACTTCGTGTAGTTCTGCCAGCCCGTCTGTTCGCAGTTACTACACACGCACTGTACGCATTTTTTGGGATCGACGAAATTGGCCCTGAAATCGATCTGGCCGCGGTCTTGCCTCTTGAGCTGGGCAATGCACCGCAAGCTCCGCCTGGTCAAGGACGACAGACACGACTCTGAACGGGCCGCCTCTAGTTCCGAGGAGCAGTACCGCTACCCGGCCCACGAGGAGGTCTGGGAAGTGTCGTGTGAACCCGATTGGGAAGACAAGAAGCCTGTCCTGACCGGAAATCGACGCCGAGCCAGCTGAGATCACGCCCCGCGCGTCCAAGCCGGCAGATCTGGTCGATCTTTTCCGCGTGCGGGCGACCGCTCAGACGCCCACTTTGTCAGCGGTGCAGGCGAGCCGGCCAGGCTCGCCCACATCCCTGCAGCCAGTGGAGCAGTATCTAGACGGCAGCCACTTCCGCTTCGCGTACCAGCCCCAGTTCCTTCCGCACCCGATCTTCCACCGCCTGCCGGATCGCGACGTTGTCCCTGAGGAACTGCTTCGCGTTTTCGCGGCCCTGGCCGAGTCGCTCGCCGGAGTAGGCAAACCACGCCCCGCTCTTTTCCACAATGCGCTTCTCGACGGCGAGATCGAGTAGATCACCCTCGCGGGAGATTCCTTCTCCGTACATCACGTCGAATTCGGCTTCACGGAAGGGAGGCGCCACCTTGTTCTTGACGACCTTCACGCGCGTGCGTCCGCCAATCACCTGGTCGCCGTCCTTGATCGCGGCAATGCGGCGGATGTCGATGCGAACCGACGCGTAGAACTTCAGCGCGCGACCGCCGGTCGTCGTCTCGGGGTTGCCGAACATCACGCCGATCTTCTCGCGCAGCTGATTGATGAAAATGAGCGTGGTTTTCGACTTCGATACGACGCCCGTCAGTTTCCGGAGCGCCTGCGACATCAGCCGCGCCTGCAGGCCCATCTGCGCTTCACCCATCTCGCCTTCGATTTCGGCCTTGGGGACGAGCGCCGCCACCGAGTCCACGACGACGACGTCGACGCTGTTGGAGCGGACCAGCACCTCGACGATCTCGAGGGCCTGCTCGCCATTGTCCGGTTGTGACACCAGCAGATTGTCCAGGTCGACCCCCAGCTTCTGCGCGTACTGCGCGTCGAGCGCGTGTTCGGCATCCACGAAGGCCGCCATCCCGCCGGCTTTCTGTGCTTCAGCAATCACGTGCAGCGCCAGCGTCGTTTTGCCCGACGATTCGGGCCCGTAGATCTCGATGACCCGGCCACGCGGAAACCCGCCGATGCCGAGCGCATAGTCGATGCTGATTGCTCCGGACGAAATGGATTCGATCGGAGTGATCGCATTGCGCTGGCCGAGGCGCATGATCGAGCCTTTGCCGAACTGCTTTTCAATCTGGCCAACGGCAATGTCGAGGGCTTTGGTCCGTTCCTTCAGGTCATCGAGCGCCATGAGATCTCCTTGGAAAAGTTCCCCGTCCGCACAGGGCGGGTGCGTCGTTGTTGCGGCCACCGTTTCGCCGACTGCCATCCAGGAAGGGCCGGCGCAACGTTTGACTCATTCTGGCCAGAGGGCATGACAGGGAAGGTCACGGCCGGGCTCGATCCTAGGAACGTGCCGCACGAAAGTCAAGCGAAAATCAGCGCGGGTCAACGGTCGTCCGGCCAATCAGATCAAGCACTTACAGCCACAATGGACTTTCGCCTCCAGGGCTCGGGCGCGCAGACGGTGCCATCCGGCCGGGGGCCGGTGTACGCGGTTCCTTCTACGCGCGTTCGACCGCCAGCGCCACACCATTGCCCCCGCCAAGGCACAGGCTGGCGATGCCGCGCTTCACGTTTCGTCTCTCCATCGCGTACAGAAGGGTGGTCAGGATCCGTGCGCCGCTGGCGCCGATCGGATGCCCGAGAGCGACGGCGCCGCCATGAACGTTCACACGTGCCGGATCGATGCCGAGCTGATCGAGAACGGCGACGAGCTGCACGGAAAACGCCTCGTTGATCTCGAAGAGGTCGACATCAGCGAGATTCCACCCCACCTTCCCGGCAACCTTGCGAATGGCTGCAACCGGCGTCATCAGCAGGTACTTCGGCGGCAGGCCGCTTGTGGCCTGGCCAACGATCCGGGCCAGCGGTTTCGCGTGCGACGCGGACGCTCGCGCCGCGCTCATCACGACGAGGGCGGCAGCACCGTCGTTGACCGGAGGGGCGTTGCCGGCGGTCACCGTCCCGTCCGGCCGGAAGGCCGGCTTCAACGCCGCGAGGGCCTCCGGCGTCGTGTCCGGCCGAATCGACTCGTCGCGATTGATTCGAACGGACGCGCCCTTCTTCTGCGGGATCTCGATCGGCAGAATCTCGGCGTCGAATGCGCCGGTTGCGGAAGCGGTTGCCGCCTTACGATGGCTGTTGGCCGCGTATTCGTCCTGGCGGTCTCGAGAGACGCCGCACTCGCTCGCGACGATCTCTCCGGCGTTCCCCATGTGCCACTGCTCGAAGGAACACCACAGGCCATCCTGGATCATCGCGTCGATCAGTTCGCTGTTCCCCATGCGCAGCCCCTCACGCACGCGGTGCAGCAGATACGGCGCGTTGCTCATCGACTCCATGCCACCGGCGACGGCAACATCGATGTCGCCGGTCGCAATCGCCTGGGCCGCGAGCATGACGGCCTTCAAACCCGATCCGCACACCTTGTTGATGGTCAGTGCCGCGACATGATCCGCGAGGCCGCCGCGCAGAGCGGCTTGACGTGCCGGCGCCTGTCCCAGGCCCGCCGAGACGACGTTGCCCATGATGCATTCGTCAACGATGGCAGGGTCGATGCCGGCCCGATGCACCGCTGCGCGCACGACGAGCGCCCCGAGCTCGGTTGCGGTAAACCCCTTGAGCGCGCCGAGGAACTTGCCAGTGGGAGTGCGGACCGCGGAAATGATGACGGCGTCTTGCATACTCGAGATCTTACAGTTCGACTCGTTCGAGACATTCGAATCGTTCGAGACGTTCGAAGAGCTCGCAGGATCCGGGCTGGCGCGACCGTCGCGGCCATGCGAATTGCAGATTGCGAGACGAAGCACTATCGTGACCTGGTGATTCCGGTGCAGCAATTCATGCCGGGCGCGCTCGCCGAGGTCCTGCGGAAGGCGCCGCTGACCCCCGAAAAGGTCTCGTTTGCATGGCGGACCGCGGTCGGGCCGGCGGTGGCGAAGGCGACGACGGTGGAGCTTCGCGACGGTGTCCTCTGCGTGCGTGCTCGCGATGTGACGTGGCTGCGCGAGGTCGAACGTTCAGCGCCGCTGATTCGATCGCGGCTCTCCATCGTGCTTGGCAACGTGGTCGGCTCGATCGAAACCGCGCAGGGCTGAACGACACATTCTCCGTGGCCCTCACCAACGCACGGGCCGTCGTGTTGGCCTCAGCATCCCCGCGGCGGGCGGAACTGCTGCGCGCGGCCGGCGTCGAGTTCATCATTCGGCCGGCCCAGGTCGACGAATCCGTTCAGGACGGCGAGGCGGCCCGCGACTACGTGCTGCGGCTCGCCATCGAGAAAGCGCAAGCCGTGCCGCGCGTCAACACTGACGTGGTGCTCGCGGCCGACACAACCGTCGTTCTCGATGACGAGGTGCTGGGCAAGCCGGCGGACGAGGCTGATGCCGTGCGCATGCTCCGCCGACTCGCCGGTCGTTCACATGAGGTCCTGACCGGCGTGTGTGTGGCCGTTCACGATGGGCTCGACGCTCGCGTAGCCACGACGGCGGTGCAGTTTGCGACGATGAGCGACGACGAGATCGCGTGGTATGTGGCCAGCGGGGAGCCGATGGACAAAGCTGGTGCGTACGGGATCCAGGGCCGCGCGTCTCGTTTCGTGACCGGGATTCGCGGGTCGTATAGCAATGTGGTGGGCCTGCCAGTGGCGCTGGTGTATGAGATGCTGGCGCGCGCCGGCTGGCGTTCCGAGCTGAGCGGGCTGGCCGAGGAATAATCGGCCACACTCGGGTGTTCTTGTCGTCGGGAGAGCGCGGTTCGCGACGATTGCGCGCACCGGGTGAGTGGGCTATTCTGACTCAGACGCCTTTCCGTCCAAGTCCTTTGTTATGAGCCATAAAGCAGCAAAGCTCGGCATTACGGGTCTCGTCCTTGCAATTGCCTTCGGGGCGCTGTTGTACACCTCGCTTGGCGAGAGCGCGGAGTACTACAAGCACGTGGACGAGGTGTTCGCGACGTCCGACAGTGCCCAGACGTGGTACGGCAAGCGCCTGCAGTTGCACGGCTTCGTCGCCCCGAAGTCCTGGGAGCAACGGCCGGGATCGCTGGAGTACCGCTTCAAGGTGCAGTCGAACGGGAAGATCGTGCAGGCCTATTACACCGGGATCCTGCCCGACACCTTCAAAGAGGACTCCGAAGTTGTCCTGAAGGGCACGCTCGAGCCCGATGGCTTCCATGTCACCCCTGACGGGGTTATTGCGAAGTGCCCGTCGAAGTACGAAGCGAAGAGCGCAAGCGGCACTGGACAGGGTATCTAGCCACCGATGGCAACCCTCGGTTCCTATCTCCTGCTGGCGGCCTTCGTCGTCGCCGCCTATGCCGCGGCGATGTCAGTGGCTGGCGCCCGGCGACGTTCAAACGGGCTGATTGAAAGCGGGGTCGGCGCGTTTTATCTGGTCGCCGCGATCATGTCGGCGGCCTCCGCCATCATCGTGCACGCCTTCGTCGCCGGCGATTACACGATCCGCTACGTCCAGGAAGCGTCGGATTCGGTTCAGCCGCTCTTCTACAAGCTGACCGCCTACTGGGGAGGCCTGGACGGCTCGATCATGTTCTGGGTGTTCATGCTGTCGCTCTTCGGCAGCGCAGCGGTCTATGCGAACCGCGAACGCCAGCGTGAGCTGATTCCCTACGTGGTCGCCACCATCTCGGTCGTGCAGATGTTCTTCCTCTTCCTGATGGTGGTGCACAACAACCCGTTCTCCACCTTCCTGACAGAGAGTCCGACGGAAGGCCGCGGGCTCAGTCCGCTGCTCCAGAACTTCTACATGGCGATCCATCCGCCCACCATGTACCTGGGGTTCGTCGGCCTCACCATTCCCTACGCGTTCGGCATGGCGGCGCTCATCACCGGGCACCTCGACGACTCGTGGCTACGCGCGACGCGGCGCTGGACGATGATCGCGTGGCTCTTCCTCACGATTGGCCTCATGCTCGGCATGCTCTGGGCCTACGAGGAGCTGGGCTGGGGCGGGTACTGGTTCTGGGATCCGGTCGAGAACGCGGCGGCTCTTCCCTGGTTTACGGCGACGGCCTTCCTTCACTCGGTGATGGTGCAGGAACGTCGCGGCATGTTGCGGGTGTGGAACATGTCGCTCGTCATCACCACGTTCTTCCTGACGATCTTCGGCACGTTCCTCACCCGATCCGGCGTCGTCCAGTCGGTGCACGCGTTCGGCGACGACCCGAAGCTCGCCTGGATGTTCACCGCGTTCATGGTGACCACGCTGGTCGTCAGCTTTGGCTTCGTGATCTACCGCCTGCCGCTTCTGAAGGCCCGCAACGAGCTGGACTCGTGGATGTCGCGCGAGGCGGCGTTCCTGGCCAACAACTGGATCCTGCTGTTCAGTGCGTTCTTCGTCCTGTTCGCCACGATGTTCCCGACGCTCAGTGAGGCGGTCCGGGGCGAGCGCATTACGGTCGGTGCACCATTCTTCAACCGGTGGATGCTGCCGATCGGCCTGGCACTGCTGCTGCTGACCGGTATCGGACCGCTGCTCGCGTGGCGGAAATCCACGCTGATCAACCTTCGCGATCAGTTCCTGTTTCCCGTCCTGCTCGGCGTCGCCGTCGGTGCGGGCGTTCTGGCCCTTGGCGTGCGGATGTGGTCCGCGGGTTTGTGTTTCGCGTTCTCAGGCCTCGTCGTCGGCACGATCCTGCAGGAGTTCTGGCGTGGCGCCCGCGTCCGGCAGGGCGCCACGGGAACGGATCTCTTCACGGCGCTGATCGGCCTTGTCGGCCGGAACAAGCGTCGTTATGGCGGCTACGTCGTCCACGTCGGCGTCGTCCTGATCTTCCTGGGCTTTGCGGGAAGCAACGGCTTCAAGCAGGAGGAAACGGGGGAGCTTCGGCCCGGTCAGACGATGACGGTGGGCGGCTACACGGTGCGCTTCGACGCGCTCAAGGTGACCGACGACGGGCAGAAGCAGATGGTCACCGGTCATATCACGGTGCTCAAGGACGGCAAGGAATACGCGAAGATGTATCCGGCCCGGTGGTCGTTCCGGCGTCACGAGGACGAGCCGACCAGCGAGGTGGCCATCCGGCGGTCATTCGCCGAAGACCTCTACATCGCGATGCCGAATTACAACCCGGCCGAGCAGATCGCGAACGTCCGTGTCACGGTGAACCCGCTGATCAACTGGCTCTGGTTCGGCTTCGGCGTGGCCGCGGTCGGCACCGCGATCACGCTTCTGCCGGAAACGGCATTCGCGTTCGCGGTGACGAACGTACCGGCCGGTGCGGTCACGACGTCGCTGCTCGTCTTGATGCTCTTGATCCCGGCCCCGGCGCGAGCCCAGCACATCGAGACCGGGCGTGCGCCGAATACGGCTGTCCAGACGCCCCTGGAACGCGAAGTCGGCCATGCCGTGGTCTGCATGTGCGGGACGTGCGGCCGGAAGCTGGTCAGCGAATGCACCTGCGCGAAAGCCGAGGAGATGCGTAGCGAGATCGCCGCGCTGGTGAAGCAGGGGCAAACGAAGAAACAGATCCTCGACTTCTACATCGAGAAGTACGGAAGTCAGCAGCCGCTTGCGGAACCGCTCGACGAAGGCTTCAATCGACTGGCCTGGGCGTTCCCGTACGTGATCGGCGTAGCGGCCTTGCTGCTGGTGGTCGCCATCGCACGGCGCTGGTCCAGGCCCGCGGCCGCTGTCGCTGGCGGCGATTACGCCGTCGATGCGGACCTGGACTCCCGCCTGGATGATGAGCTCCGAAACCTCGACTGACACGCAGCCGTTCGAGCCCTGGCAGTTCTTCACGCTCGCAGGCCTGATCGGCGCCACCATCGTCGTCTTCTTCGCCAAGGGTCAGACCGCAGCCGCCATCATCCTCCTGAGCCTGACCGTGTTTTCCGCGGCGGCGGTTGGATTCGCGGCGTTGCGCGCCATCGGTCCGCTCGCCGGATTGATGCGCCCCGGCGATGCCCCAGTGGCCGGCAGCCGCACGCGTGCGGCGCTTGAACGTGAGAAGGCGCTCGCGCTGCGCGCGATCAAGGAACTGGAGTTCGATCGCGCGATGGGGAAGGTGTCGGAGAAGGACTTCACCGAGATGAGCGGCCGGCTCAGAGCACGAGCCGCGCGCATCATCCGGCAACTGGATGCGAGCGGCAGCTATCGCGCCAAAATCGAGCAGGAGATCGAGAAGCAGATCGGGCGCGTGGCGAATGCCTGTCCCTCGTGCGCGGCGGCCAACGATCTCGACGCGCGGTTCTGCAAGAAGTGCGGAACGGCGCTGGGAGCGCAGTCATGATCCACGCCGTCGCCGGGACGGCGATGCGGAGCCGCCTGTTCGGAGCATGTTTCGCGATCGTGCTGACGGTCGCGTCGGCCTACGCGCAGCAGATGCCCGACCCGTCTCAGATTCACGGCAAAGCGATCCCGGCTCCCGAGCTCGGCAACTCGGTCGTCACCGTGCGCCTGGTACGCGAGACGATCGCCAACAACGTGCCGCAACAGACCGTGAAGATCACGCAAGGCACGGTCTCGCGCACCGCCATCACCGACGAGTCAGGGCGCGCCGAGTTCAAAGATCTTCCCGCCGGGAGCGACTGGCGCGCAGAAGCGACGGTGGACGGGGAGACGCTGGTGTCGGATCCCTTCACGGTACCGGCGGCCGGCGGTCTCCGCGTCATCCTCGTCGCCGGTCTCGCCAAAGCGGCAGAGCAGAAGAAGCAGGACGAAGCCAAGGCGCTCGAAGCGCCGCCGGTCAAAGGCACGGTCGTCTTCGGCGGTGACACGCGCCTGCTGATGCAGTTCCGCGATGATGCGCTGCAGGTGTTCTACGTGCTCGACATCGTGAACAACGCGCGAAATCGGGTCGACATCGGGGGGCCGCTCATCATCGATCTGCCGAGCAGCGCGGCGGGCGCGGGCACGCTCGAGGGCACGACGCCGTCGGCGACCGTCAACGGCAATCGCCTGACGGTGGTCGGGCCGTTTGCTCCAGGCACGACGTCGGTGCAGATCGGTTATCAGCTTCCGTACGACAGCTCGACGCTGCAATTCGAGCAGGCATGGCCGGCGGCGATGCAACAGGTGACGGTGGGTGTGCAGAAAGTCGGCAGCCTGCAAGTGTCGTCACCGCAATTCATGCAGACGCGCGACTTGAGCACCGATGACGGCGTGGTGTTCCTGATTGGCAGCGGACCCGGGCTGCCAGCCGGTGGCAAATTGACGGTCACCCTGACCAACCTTCCGATCCACAGTCGGACGCCCCGGTATGTGGCCTTGACGCTGGCTGCCGCCGTGGTGGTGCTGGGCGTCTGGCTCAGTGTCACCGGTCGGCGCCAGGCGCCGGAGGACGGGCGTGCGCTGGCGGCGCGTCGCGACGCGCTGCTCCGCGAGCTCGCAGACCTCGAGAAACGTCGCCGTGCCGGTACGATCGGCGGGGAGCGCTATTCGACGCGCCACCAGCGGCTGATGAGCGAGCTCGAACGGATCTACGGCGAACTGGAGGATGCCAGCCAGGGGCCGCAGGGAGGCGGCGAGGGCATCGCCGCGTGAACGCATCGACAACATCAGCGCACGACTTCGATCGCGTCTCGGTCGAAGAGGTCTCGCGTACGTTTGGGCGCCGGCGCGCGCTCTCTCGCGTTTCGTTCAGCGCACCCGCCGGAGGCATCCTTGGCCTGCTCGGTCCGAACGGCGCCGGCAAGTCGACGATGCTCGCCATCCTGGCCACGTTGATGCGCCCGAGTTCCGGTCGCGTCCGCTGTGGCCAGTTCGATCCGCTCACGGCCGGAGCCTCGCTGCGCGGACGGATCGGCGTCCTCGGCCATGACCTGTTTCTTTATCCTGAGCTGACGGCGAGAGAAAACCTGACCTTCTTCGCCGGCTTGTACAACCTGGCTGATCCCGACGCGCGTGCAACTGCCGCGCTCCGGCGGGCCGGTCTCGAAGATCGGGCTGATGATCCTGTCGGCAGCTTTTCGCGCGGAATGCGGCAGCGGGTCGCACTCGAGCGGGCGCTCATACATGGGCCGCGGCTGGTGCTGCTCGACGAACCGTTTACCGGACTCGACGATGCGTCCGCGAGAGCGCTGGTGGCACGGCTGAACGAGTTGCGCGACGCCGGCGCCATTCTCATCGTCGCCACTCACGACCTCGACCTGGCGGAAGGGCTGCTCGACCAGGTGGTGTTCCTGCGCGACGGGCGCGTCGCCGATGCGATGGAGCGCCCGGATGGGTTGCGCTCGGCCTATCGTCAGGTCATGGCGAGGCGAGACTCTTGATGTTCGTGCGGGCGATCTGGCTGATCCTCCGGAAGGATCTGACCGTGGAGGTCCGGAGTCGGGAGATCGCGTACACGACGATCTTCTTCGCGGTTTCCTGCATTCTCGTGTTCGCCTTCGCGCTGGTGAAGGAAGGGAAGCCGCCCGACGACGGCGCCGCCGGCATCCTGTGGATCGCCATCGCGTTCGCCGGCACGCTCGCACTCGGGCGAGGGTTCGAGCGCGAGCGGCAAGCCGAGACGCTGCGCGCGCTGCTCCTGGCGCCGGCTCCGCGTCCGGCGGTCTATCTCGGGAAACTGATGGGAATCGTGACGCTGCTGGCTGGAGCCGAACTGCTGCTGGTGCCGTTGGTCTCGGTTCTCTTCCAGGCGCCGCTGCTGCGCTACCCCGGGTGGCTCACACTGCTGCTTGCCAGCGGGACGCTTGGCTTTGCCGCTGTCGGAACACTGTTTGCCGCGATGCTCGTGCGGGCACGGTCACGTGATGTCCTGCTGCCGGTCTTGTTGTATCCGATCACCGTTCCGGTCATCATTGCGGGCGTACGCGGTACCGCCGCGTTGCTCCAGCCGACCGTGGATGTCGAGGTCGTGCGGTTCTGGATCGCGCTTCTCGTCGCGTTCGATGCGGTCTTCGTCACGCTGTCGCTCTGGACGTTCGAGCCGCTGATGACGGACGGATGAACGGATCATGTATTGACGAATTGACGAATTTGCGGATTGACGAATTGGAGCCATTGGAGAGGCTGATCACGCGTCCCTCCGCTGAAATCTCACAATCAATTCGTCAATTCGTCAATTCGTCAATCCGTAAATTCGAGGATCAACTTGCCTAAGTGGTTCACGCCAGCTTCGATTGCCTGCGCACTGATGTTCGCGGCGTCGCCGTTCCTGATCGCGACCAGTCCCGACGAACGGGACCTGGGCATGGTGTTCAAGATCTTCTATTACCACATGCCCTCGGCGTGGATGTTCCTGCTCTCCGCGATCGTGTGCGGGGTCGCCAGCCTCCGCTACCTGTTCCAGGGCGATCCACGACACGATCGACTGGCGGTCGCAGCCGCGGAACTGACCGTGCTCTTCGGCGTCATCACGCTCGTCACCGGACCGCTATGGGCGCGGCGGTCCTGGGGCACGTGGTGGGTGTGGGATGCGCGCATCACCGCGAGCCTTGTCGGCTGGATGATCGCGTGGTCGTATCTGATCGTGCGGAAGTACGGCGGGCCCGGGTCGGACAAGCTGGCATCCGGCCTGGCGATCTTCGGGATGGCGAATGTGCCGTTCATCTACATCTCGGTGAACTTCTGGCGCACGATTCATCCGGCGACGACGGTGGTGCCGAAGTTGCCTGTCGACATGAGCTGGCGACTCTGGTTCTGCGTGACGATGTTCACGCTCCTGTATGTGCTGCTCCTGCGGTTGCGTGTGCACCTCGAGCAGCAGCGGGCGCGCGTGGATGCCCTCTATGTGGCTCTCGAGGCCTGACGCTATGACGCTGTTTCGCCGTGTTGTGCTTCTCGTCATGTTGGCATTCACATCGCCGGCGGTTCCGGCTTTCGTGTCGGCGCAACAGCCGACGGAGCAGCAGGGTCAGTTCGTGCCCGCGGAGAGCCTGCCACAGCGTGAGCAGATGCCTGCCGCCCCGCTTCTCATCAGCGCGTATGCGTTTGTCATGTTGGTGCTGTTCGCATACGTGATTTCGTTGTCGCGCCGGATCGGCGCCGTCAAGGCTGACATCGGCCGGCTGGAGAGCGACATGAAGCGGGGGAACCGCTCTTGATGCCGACCGCAGCCCACCTGATTTTCATTCCGGGTGTCCTGCTGATAGGGGTCGTCATCGGCTGGATCCTCGGCTCGCGTGCTGCCGCGGACGCGTATGCGTCCCAGTTGCGTAAGCTCCAGGACAGGGAAAAGCCGCGGGCCTGAAGGCCGCAGGCCGTAGGGCGGGACTTCAGCCCCGCGGGGCGCATTCACAGCAGCGTTATCGTCCGATGGACAGGCGATGGGCGAGCACTTCCGGCAGTCCTGCCGCGAGGATCTTTGCCTGGGTGAGGGCGACGTCGTATTCCACCCGCATCACCGTCAGCGCGCGGGCGTCGGTGTCCACCACGCCATAGGCAGCGCGCGGGTCACCGTCACGGGGCTGGCCAACGGCGCCACAGTTCACGAGGTATCGGCTGCCGGGTTCGAGCGGCAGGCTGAACCGCGTCCCTCGCGGCTGTCCGACTGACTGCAGCTTGGACTCGGACAGGCAGAACGCGGCGGGGACATGCGTGTGGCCGAACAGGCTGAGCGGGCGTCTGGCCGCCGTGAATGCATGCCGCACGTCGAGCTCGTCGAAGATGTAGGTGTCCTCGTCGCACGGCGAGCCATGCGAGATTTCAACCACGTCGTCGATGTCGAGCGGCCCGTGGCCGAGAGCGGCCACCCAGTTCCGGTTGTCGGGCGTCAACGCCGACGCCGTCCACTGGATAGCGTGCCGCGCCAGATGGTTGAAGCCGGTCACGCTCTCCAGCCCGGTCGCGACCTTGTCGTGATTGCCGCGGATGAAGGTGGCATCCCGGATGCCGCGCAGGCGATCCACCACCGCGTTGGGATCGGCGCCGTAGCCGACGACATCGCCGAGAACCAGGGCCCGATCGAACCCGGCGGCTTCGGCCAGAACGGCTTCGAGCGCTTCCAGGTTCGCGTGAATGTCACTGAGGACGAGATAACGCATCAGTAGCCGATCCAGGCAAGCAGCCGTTCGACCGATTCCGCCGGCGGCCGCGACGCATCGATGCGCACATGGGCCTCCGCGTAGGTGAGGCGTCGGCGGGCGTACAGCAGTTCCATGGCGGCGCGATCCGCAGCCAGTGGACGGCGGCCGTCAGCAGGGACGCGATCGAAGACAGTGGTGAGCGGGATGTCCAGCCAGGCCACGCCGCCGTCTGCGAGCATTAGGGCACGATTATCGACTTCGGCGAAGGTTCCACCGCCAGTGGCGACGATAACGTGGCGCTGGGGCAGCAGCTCCCCAAGAACCTCCCGTTCCTGCTGGCGAAAGTACGATTCCCCATGTTGCGCAAAAATGCTCGCGATCGACCGGCGCAGCCGGGCCTCGATGCATTCGTCGATATCCACGAAGGGCCAGCCGACGCGGCGGCTCAGGGCGCGGCCGACGGTTGTCTTCCCGGCACCCATGAATCCGACGAGATACAGCTTGTCCGTCTTCACGCCGCCCCGGGTCCAACAGGGGCAGCGAACGGCGTGGACGCGGGCTGCGTATGAGGTCGTGTGGCCGGCCGACGCATCCGCCGAATATAACAGGTACTCGTGACCTATAATCGAATCAGTCGATGATCCTCGGGGCGCATACTGTCCGTCTCGATTTCCACAGCACCTTTGAGATGCTCGACGTCGTCCAGGCCGTCAGCGAGCATCTGGGCCGCCTCGCCGGACTTGACGACGACGCGCTGCATTGGGTGACCGTGGCCGTCCGGGAATCGGTGATCAACGCGATCAGGCATGGCAATGCCGGGGACGAGCAGAAGCAGGTGCACGTGGACTTCACGCCGCTCGACGCCAGCGCGCCGCGCGGCATTGCCATCCGCGTCCGCGACGAAGGACCCGGCTTCGACCCGGAAGGCGTGCCCGATCCGCTGGCCCCCGAGAACCTCCTCAAGAACAGCGGCCGCGGCATTTTCCTGATCCGCAGCTTCATGGACGAAGTGGCGCTCCAGCGCGCCGCGGAAGGCGGCATGGAGATCGTCATGGTGAAACGCGCGGGGTCGGCGCACCCGGAGTTGCAGCAGGCCGAGTGACCGCACCGGATCCCGTTTTCCTCGCGACCGCGACCGAAATTGTCCTCCGCGCCGGGGACATCCAGATGGCGCGACGCGAATCCGGTTTCCGCGTCGACAAGAAGGGGGCGATTGATCTCGTCACCGAGGTCGATCTCGAGTGCGAGCGGATGTGCCGTGCGGTCATCGCCGAGCGATTTCCCGGTCACGACATTCTTGCGGAAGAATTGAGCAGCGGCCCCGCCGAGGCGCCCCGCGCCAGTTACCGCTGGGTGTTCGACCCCGTCGACGGAACCACCAATTACGCGCACGGACTGCCGATCTTCTGCTCGTCGCTGGCGCTCGAAATCGACGGCGAAAGGGAAGTCGGCGCCGTCTACGACCCGACGCGACGCGAACTGTTCACGGCCGAGCGCGGGCGCGGAGCGTTCTTGAACGGAGCCCCGTTGAGAATTTCCGACACCCGTGCGCTGCTCGATTCGCTGCTCGTCACGGGGTTTCCGTATGACGTCCACCAGCACCGTGCGGAACTGGTAGGACTGTTCGGTGCATTCCTTGGCCAGGCGCGAGCCGTGCGCCGCCTCGGCTCGGCCGCCCTCGACCTCTGCTACGTCGCGGCCGGACGATTCGACGCCTTCTGGGAGCAGCACCTCAAGCCGTGGGATGTCGCGGCGGGCGCCCTCATCGTGACCGAGGCCGGCGGCCGCGTCACCGGGATGGACGGGACGCCGTTCGATCCCGTGGCCGCACACCTCGTCGCCTCCAACGGACACGTGCACGAGCCGATGCTCGAGGTAATCGCCGAGTATCGGCGCAATCACCTCAGTTCGTAACTGGCATCAGCTCTGCACCGGGTCTCGCCACGGTCCGGACGGAACCGGGCCCCGGAGCGACGACATGCTGAAAGAGATGACTGTGCGACTGGCGCTGGCGGCCGCCGTGACGATGGCGGCGTCGGGCCCGGCGTTCGCGCAGCAGACGCTGAACTTCAACGTCGGCTACTTCTCCGTGCTCGGAGAGGATGCGCGTACCGGTGCGGACTGCAGCAACTGCGGACGCGACGTGGACGTGCTGATTGCCGACAACGACTTCCTGACGTTCGACATCGGCGATTTCAACGGAGCAACGATTGGCGGCGAGTGGCTGATCGCGCTCGGGCGCTACGTGGAGGCTGGCGCCGGTCTCTCCTTCTCGCGGCGAACCGTGCCCAGCGTCTACACGAATTACGTGAACGCCAACGGGAGCGAGGTGGATCAGCAGTTGCGCCTCCGCCTGATGCCAATCGATCTGACGGTCCGGCTCGTGCCCTTGGGACAGCGCTCGCCCTTTCAGCCCTACGTCGGCGCTGGATTGAGCGTGATCAACTGGCGCTACAGCGAGTTCGGCAACTTCATCGACTTCAGCCTTCCCGGTCGCCCCGTCTACTCGGCGGAGTATGTCGCGGATGGCACGAACACCGGTCCGGTATTCGTTGGCGGGGCCCGGTGGGCGGACGGCGGCGTCAGCATCGGTGGGGAAGTGAGATATCGGCGCGGTGTCGGCGATCTCGATCAGGATTTCGCTGCCAACAAGATCGATCTCGGCGGCTGGACGTATCAGGCCACGGTCGGCTATCGATTCGGTCGCTGATTCGATCAGCACTTTTTCTGTATCCTCGCGGGGCGTGACCCTGAACACCTCACGCCCGTGAGGGCGCGTCACATCATTCTCGTTGTCGTGACCCTCGCCGCTTCGGCGTGGGCCGCGCTCCTGACCTTCGGCGTCGCCGTCGCTGTCCGCACGCCCTGGGGTCGTCTCTCCTCGCGCGACCCGGTTCGCCCTCTGGCGCTGGCCATCCTGGCAGGAGTGGCCCTGGTGTTCAGTACCCGTGGCCGTCCGTCATCTTCACTGCACGTTGACGAGAGACGCTGGGCTCCGCGACTGGCCATCATCATCGCGATAAGCGTCCTGGCTGGCGGCATCCGCCTGGGCACATTCACGGCCGCTGGATCGGATCCATCAGGGTACGTGAGCGAGTCGGCACTGTGGCGCGCGGGACAGCTGACCCGGCCAGCTCCCGAATGGGTCGAGACCGCACCATGGCCGGACGCTGCACGCACCGCCGCGCCGCTTGGGTACACGCCCGGCCCCATGCGTGGAACCCAGGTGCCGACGTACCCACCCGGACTGCCGTTGTTGATGGCGGTTGCGCACTTCGTGGCTGGACAGGATGCGGAGTACTACGTCGTTCCGGTTGCGGGGGCGATTCTGGTGTGGGCGAGTTATCTGCTCGCCGCGCGCCTGTCGACACCGTGGGGCGGACTGCTGGCGTCCGGACTGCTGGCGTCCAGCCCTCCGTTTCTCATGTGGCTGGTCATGCCTATGGGCGATCTCCCGGCTGCAGCTTGCTGGACCGTCGCTCTCTGGGCAGCCCTGTCCATCGGCATCGCGGGTGCCCTGAGCGCGGGAATCGCGACGGCGCTCGCGATTCTGATTCGGCCGAACCTTCTGCCGCTCGCGGCGCTGATCGCGTGCGCCGTCTGGTTCGCCAGCCGGCTCCAGTCAGGTCGACGGCTGATGGTGTTTACCGCGGCCGCGTCGGCAGGTCCGCTGGCGGTAGCGGGGATCAATTGGTGGATCTACGGATCGCCGTTCCGGTCCGGCTACGGCAACCTTGATGCACTCTATTCGGTCGCATTCGTCTGGCCGAACCTCCAGCGCTACTCGACCTGGTTTGTCTCCGCGCAAACACTCGTTCCCCTCGTTGGCTTCTTCGCGCCGTTCTGTCGGAAGCAGCAAGTGTCCCGGCGGATTGTCGCTGTGATCGTGATCGCCATGCCTGTTCTGGTGCTGGCGTTCTACCTGCCGTACACGCGATTCGAGGACTGGTCCTACTTGCGCTTCCTGCTGCCGGCGTATCCGGCGTTGTTTGCTGGCGTGGCGGTGGTCGCATGGAACGCGGCGACGCGTCAGGCCGCCAGGGATTGGCTCCCGCTCGCTCTGACACTCGCGGCCGTCGTCGTGGTTGTCCGCGGCCTCGACTACTCGAACGCACCCACCGACCTTTCGCGCTCCGAACCGCGTTATCGGATCACGGCGGCTGCCGTGGCCGGAGCACCGGCCCGTACCGTGTTCATCGCTTCGCAGCATTCCGGCTCGCTTCGTTACTACACCGGCCATGACGTCTTGCGCTGGGACTTGATGGATGCGTCCGCGGTCGATACCGCGCTCGATTACTTCGCCGGCCGTGGCTATCACCTGTACTGGGTCGGCGACCCGGGTGAACGGACGACCGCGGCCGCTCGTTTCGCCGGAACACGCTTTCTGCTGCGGCTGAACAACTCGGCCAGAAGGACAGTCGCCGAGGTCGAGGTGATCGATCTCGGAGCAGGAATTTCAGGGGGTTGACACCCGTCGATACAGCGCGACGCCGCCGCCGTCGCAGACGCGCTCCATTCCGCGCGTAAAGGAGTTGTCGCGGCGAATCCGCTCAGCGAGGACATCGCCACCTTCGGCGCGTTCCTCGACCAGCATCCAGCCGACGTAGGGCGCAGGACCGGTACTCATCGCAATGTCCCACAGGGTACCGTTGCCTTCGTTGACGAAGTCCGCGATTGCAAACCCCTCAGCCGAGAGTTCCTGCATGTAGTGCGCGAGCGACCCCATGCTGGCGAGCACTTTCTCGCCGTGGTATGCGGGTGCCAGGCATCGTGTGACAGCACGGCGCTCGATGCTGACGGGGATATCCCACTCCGCCTCCTCGATCACCGGTGCGCGGTTGCCGCTCCATGGTGGGGACTCGACGAGCGCCGACGTGACGACGACAGCAGCCAACGCGTAGGCGGTGCCCCTGCGTAACGTGAACCCCGTCCGACGCCGGCCGGAGGACGTCGCCACTCCGATGCCGCCGCGGTGAGGCCATTGCTCGAGCAGTCCAACAGCCAGGCCGCTGAAGAGCGCACAGGCCGCGACGAGCGGAATCATGTAGCGGATGCGGAACGGGTGACCGGCGGTAAACGCCGAAAATGGCAGTGCGCCGGTTGCAAACAGCGCCGTCGTCACGAGCAATTCCCGGCGGCGGACGGCGATCACTGCCGCCGCGATCAGCGCGACCACCTCGATGACGTAGCCACTCATCTGGTGCGTTCCCCACCAGACGGCGAGCGCCGAGCGAACGACAAGTCCTCGATATGTGGGATCGGGTACAAAAAAGCCACTCGACACGAACCACGAACCGACCGTCACGCGGCTATCAATCAAAAACAACACGATCGCCGCAGCGGGCCACACGGCCAGTCGGACGAGATCAGCGACGACGGTGCGGGCGCTGGCTCGACCGGTGAACCGGACCACGGCGGTGAACACGACGGCGGCTGCGATGATCGGCCACGCTTCGTAGCGCGTCCATGCGGCAGCAAACAGAATGAGGGTAAGCTTGGCTGGAATCGGCCGGCCCGGTTCGTCCGAGAGCCACTCATACAACCACCAGACCATCGTGAACGTCACCGCAATCAGCAGTGGTTCGGTCATCGGGGTGGTGTGCAGGTAAAGCAGATTCGGATTGAGGGCGAACACCAGCGCAGCGGTGATCATGCCGGACAGTGATCCGGTGGCGGTTCGGATGATTCGAGTGCTGGCCCACACGGTGATACCGAAGCAGACAATTGACACCGCGGACGCGAACAACCCGGTGCGATAGAAGAGGTCTATCTGCGTTGGCAGCAGGTTGAGCAGGTGCGGCAACGGCAGCCAGACAGCGCCGATCTGCTGCCAGCCGGGTGTGAGATTGTCGATGACCCGCCGCGCGACGACGAGGTGCGCCTTCGCGTCGTAGTGACTCAGGGTCAGACCGGCCGCGTACCAGAAACCCCACGCAATCGTGGCCGCGGCGGCGGCTCCGCATGCGAGCCATGATTCGAAGCGGATAGGCGTCGAACGTAGCAATTGGTAGCATCAGGATACTTCGTAACCCGTGCGCGACTTCATCTCCCGGATTTACGGACTCGCACTGGCATTGGGCGGGCCCGGTCTTTTCGCCGTCGCGTTCCTCGATTCTTCGTTCGTCTCACTGCCACAGATCAACGATCTGCTGGTCGTGCTGATGGTGACGCGCGACAAGGCGTGGATGCCGTACTACGCGGCCATGGCGACGCTTGGATCCGTCGCCGGCTGCTATGTGATCTACCGGCTCGCGGAAAAGGGTGGGGAAGCGTTCCTGCGGAAGCGTTTGAAGCAAGGGCACGTGGATCGGGCCCTCGCGATGTACAAGAAGCACGGTCTGCTCGCGTTGATCGTGCCTGGGCTGCTGCCACCGCCGGCGCCCTTCAAGTTGTTCGTGCTCGCCGCCGGTCTGGCGGAGGTGAAGCCATCGCGATTCGTGCTGGGTGTCGCGGCCTCGCGCGGCGCCCGTTACTTCGCGCTCGGCCTTCTGTCCGTCTACTACGGCGACGCGGCGATGGAGCTGATGAAAACGCGGGGGCGCGACGTGGCGCTTGCGCTGGTCGGGCTGATCGTCATCGCCGCCCTCGGCTTCTGGCTCGTGCAGAGACGCCGGGCGCGAGCCACGTAATCCCGACCTTCCAGTTCCACCGCCAGGGCGCCCGTTTGGGTCACGAACCGAACGACGGCGCCGGCCAGGGGCTGGTGGCAGTACACCCACACGGCCGGGTACACTGAACTCAGATGGCGTACCGAAGTCCGCTCGAATCTCGAATAGCCAAGAAGACCACCAAGGCCATTACCGACTTCAAACTGATTGAAGACGGCGATCGAATCATGGTCGGCCTGTCCGGCGGGAAGGACAGCTGGGCGTTGCTGCAGACGCTGGACATCCTGCGACAGCGGGCGCCGATTTCCTTTTCGCTCGTCGCCGTGAACGTCGATTCCGGCTACAAAGACTTCAAGCACGGCGTTATCGCCAGGACCTGTGAGGAGCGCGGCTGGGAATATCGAATCGAGCACACGTCTATCGGCGACGTCATGGACGACATCCTCGAGTCCGGCGCGACTCCCTGTTCGCTCTGCGCGCGATTGCGGCGCGGTGTCCTGTACAGAATCGCCACCGAGGTGGGCGCCACGAAGATCGCGCTGGGTCATCACCTGGACGATTTCGTCGAGACCCTCCTGCTGAACCTGTTCTTCGCCGGCGCCTTGAAAGCGATGCCCGCGAGGCTCGTGTCCGACAACGGCGAGCACGTCGTGATCCGCCCGTTTGCGTATGTCGGTGAAGACGAGGCGCGCGTGTACTGCAAGGAAGTCGGCCTGCCAATCATCGGCTGTTGCTGCCCCGCCTGCGGCGACCTCAGCCTACAGCGTCAGCGGGTCAAGCGCCTCATCATGGATCTGGAAGTCGAGCATCCGGGCGTCAAGCAGTCGATGCTGAAGGCGCTTGGCAATGTGATGCCCAGGCATCTGCTCGATCAGCGACTCAATCCGAGTGGCGAGCTCAGAGACAGCGTCGCCCTCCGCCTCGAAGAAGAACGGGCAGGGCAGCCGCTGATTCAGATTCAGCACTGACGTGCGCGCGGTCGTTCAACGCGTCGTTCGCGCGCGCGTCACTGTCGGCGACCGAGTGACTGGCGAAATCGGACCGGGACTGCTCGTCCTCGTCGGTGTGTCCAGGCACGACACCGCGTCTGACGCGGCCTCCGTTGCCGCCAAGATCCGCGACATGCGCGTGTTCGAAGGCGACGCCGGCAAACCAATGGACCGGTCGATCGTCCAAACCGGCGGCAGCGTCCTCGTGGTCTCCCAGTTCACGCTCTACGGCGACATGCGCAAGGGGCGTCGCCCCTCGTTCGACGAGGCGGCGGCACCTGCGGTGGCGCGAGATGTCTACGGCGAACTCGTGCGAGAATTGCGCACGACCGGTCTGACAGTCGAAACCGGGGAGTTCCAGGCGATGATGCAAGTGGAACTCGTCAACGACGGTCCCGTAACAATCCTCATCGACAGCACGAAACAGTTCTGATGGTCCGACTCCGCCTGCACGTTCTCATCGCTCCAATTGCTCTCATCCTGGTGATTCCAGCGCTGGCGTCGGCCCAGCAACGCCCTTTGGTCACCGAGGATCCGGAAACCGTCGGCGCCGGCAACGTCCTCATCGAAGGCGGGTTCGACTATTCCTGGGACAACGAGTTTCCCGCCTCCGGACTCAGCGGCAATCTGCTGCGCCTGCCGCTGCTCGGGTTCAGCGTCGGGGTCAGTTCGATTGCCGAGATTCAGCTGGACGGCGGCTTTCACAATCACCTCTGGATCACGGACCGCGATCCGTCGGCTCCGCTCTACAGCCTCGTTACCGCCACCGGCGATACGACGGGTGACGTCGAGGACGCCGTGATCGGCACCAAGGTCCGCTTCCTTTCAGAAGGCATGCGCCGGCCAGCGTTCGCGTTCCGCTTTGCCACGCGCCTGCCGAATGCCAACAACGAAACAGGACTCGGTCGCGATACGACGGACTTCTACACCACGGTGATTGCCGGGAAGACGGTTCGGTCGGTTCGGATTGTCGCCAATGGCGGGCTCGGCATTCTTGGCGATCCCGTCGACGGCAACCGTCAGAATGACGTGTTCCTGTACGGCGTCTCCGTGGCGCGAGCGCTCACAAATCAAGCGGAACTGGTGGGGGAGATCAACGGATGGATCAATACGCGGAACGGTGAACCGCCAGCCGGAACCGATTCACGCGGCATCGTCCGGCTTGGCGCCCGCTACACCTTCGGCGGCTGGCGCGCCGACGGCGGCATTCTCTTTGGCGTCACGCCCAACGACCCGAGCTTCGGGTTCATCGGCGGCGCGACGTACGTGTTCAACGCCTTCCGGGTGCCGTAACGTGATCGGGGTCGTCAAGGGCCACGCCTATGGCAATGATTTTCTGCTGTCACCACTGGACGAGGCACGTCATGCTGGAAGCGACTTCGCGGAACTGGCGCGTGCGATGTGCCATCGGCACCATGGCATCGGCGCCGACGGCCTGATTCTTTACGATATCCAGCCGGGCGGAGCCGTGATGATGCTGCTGAACGCGGACGGCAGCCCGTCCGAATTGTCCGGTAACGGTTTGAGATGCCTGGCGGCTCACGTGGCGCGGACGCAGCAACTTCCTGTCGGTAAGGTGGTGTCAGTCGACACCGGTGCCGGCAGCAAGTGCCTCGAACTGCTCTCGATCGATGGACGACGTTACGGTTTCCGAGCCGCACTCGGCGCGCCGACCGACATACGCGAAGTAACCATTCCCGTGCTGGGCGAGTCGGTGCGCGCGACGACGCTCGGAATGGGAAATCCTCAGTGTGTCGTTCTCGGCGCGCTGCCGGATACCGAACGGTTCAATCGGCTGGGACCGGCACTGTCGACGCATGCGCTGTTCCCGGCCGGCACCAACGTCGAATTCGCGCACGTCGAAGCGCCGGACCAGGTCCGTATCGTGATTTGGGAACGCGGCGTGGGTCCGACCACCTCCTCGGGCACCGGGTCTTCCGCGTCGGCAGTCGCGGCAGCCGCGCACGGCGGTGCGTCGAGAGACGTGCAGGTCATCGCGCCCGGCGGCACTCAGCGCGTGGAGTGGCGCGAGGATGGCGTGTACCTCACCGGCTGGGCTGACCTGGTGCTCGAAGGCGCCTGGCTATGATGCCGACACTCTCCTGTGCAGTTCATTGAACCTTTCGCGTGACCGGCAGACGTTCGCGCTGCAATTGACGGCCAGGTAGCTCCGTCAGCGGGGCCGCGGGCCCCTCGCGAAACATCATTCCACTCGGGCGCAACCCGATCGCACGGCCATCGGCGGTGATCACGACCAGCGCGACGCGGAATGGCCGCAGGTCAGGGTCGACGAGCAGCGTGGGCTTGGACGAGGCACCGGCTTCTGCGGGAATCGCATACGTTCCGATCGGCGCCCCGGTCTGTGCGTTGAACGTCGCCACAACCGGGGAGATACCCAACACCGCGACGAGCCGGTCGAAAGCCAGTGGCGGAGCGATCGGACGCATCGGGGTGGGCTGTTTCCAGCGCTGGTTGCCGTTGCCGCGGTTGACGGCATGCAGCAGGTTGTCGAGCCCAACGAAATACGCGACGTCACCATCGACCGCCGCGCCGATCACGTCACCCCCAATCAATTCGGAGTCCCAGCGCCACATCTCTCGTCCACTCGCCGCATCCAGGGCAAAGAAGGCGTGTTTCGTCGATCCGACGAACACGCGGTCCCTGCCGAGTGCCGGTGGGCTCAGTGTTCCGGCCAGCGAGCGCCGCCATTTCAACGCACCAGTCGAGAGGTCCACGCTGATGACCAGGCTGTCGCCGGTGGTGGCATAGACGGCGGTGTCGTCAGCCGCAAGGAAGACCGGCAGCATCCATTCACCGATCCGGCAGGTCCATGCCGACGCGCCGTCCTCCGTGCGGAGGGCGACGAGCGATCCGTTTTCCAGCGCAACGAGAAGCAGGTTTCCCGAGGCGACCGGAGGGGCGAGCGAATTCGAGGGGAGTTCGACCCGCCACTTCGTTTCGCCGGAATCTCGATCGAATGCCTCGATGGCGCCGGTGTTGACGGCAACGACAAGCGACGGCGCGAGGACGAGGGGCCATGGCGCGCCGAACGGGTTGGTCCAGGCCGTTTCGCCCGTTTCCCGGTCCATTGCGAGCGTGCCTCCGTCCTGCAACGGCACGTAGACACGCGTGTCGTCCATCACGCCCGCGGCTGCCGGGGACGACGGCAGATTCCTGAGCCACGCCTGCTCGGCGGGCACCAGAGGGGCCGGCGTCGGAGCGGCCGGCTTGTTCGGTTGTTGCCCCCAAACATCCCCCATCAGTAGCGTCGTCATGATCAGAATGACGCTAGATATGGGGTGAGAGAGCCGCAAGCCAGCTATAATAGCGCGTCCTTTCTTCACTCGCCCCCGAGACCGTGGCACATCAAAGCATTCTCGTTCTGGATTTCGGATCGCAGTACACCCAACTCATCGCGCGACGGCTGCGCGAGCTCTCGGTCTATTCCGAAATCGTCCCGTTCAACACGTCGATCGACACGCTCAGGGCGAAGAACCCCGCCGGTGTGATCCTGTCCGGCGGACCCAGCAGTGTGTATGACGACGGGGCGCCGAAATGCGACGCGGGGGTCTTCGACCTCAAGATCCCGGTGCTCGGCATCTGTTACGGCATGCAGTTGATGACCCTGTCACTGGGAGGGCAGGTCCGGAGGTCTGGTCATCGGGAATTCGGCCACGCCATGGTGACCGTCGCGGAGCAGGAACCGGCACTGTTTGCGAACGTCCCGGCGCAACTTCGTGTCTGGGCCAGTCACGGTGACGACGTGGCGGGGGTGCCTCCGGGCTTCGAGATTGCGGCGACGAGCGCGACGGCGCCGATCGTGGCGATGGAATCGCGCGAACGCAGTTTGTATGCACTGCTGTTCCATCCAGAGGTTGTGCATACGGACCACGGGCTCGAAATTCTGCGGAATTTCGCCTACGAGGTGTGCGGGTGCCGCGGCGACTGGACGATCGCCTCGTTCATCGAAGAAGCGACGGGAAGAATTCGCGACCAGGTGGGCCCGACCGGGAAAGTGGTGTGCGGCCTTTCCGGTGGCGTCGACTCCACGGTGGCGGCGATGTTGATTCATCGTGCCATCGGGGATCGATTGACGTGCATCTTCGTCGACAACGGGCTTCTGCGCTTCGACGAAGCGAATCAGATCAACAAGCGATTCAGTGAGAAGCTGCGGTTGCCGCTCGACTTCGTGGATGCGAGTGACCTGTTCCTGCGGCGGCTTGCCGGCGTCATCGACCCGGAGCACAAACGCAAGATCATCGGCGCCGCGTTCATCGAGGTGTTCGAACAGCGCGCCAACGAGCTCGGCGGCTTCAGCCATCTGGGGCAGGGCACGCTGTATCCCGATGTGATCGAATCGGCATCGGTCGGCGGTCCGGCGGTGGTCATCAAGAGTCATCACAACGTTGGCGGCCTGCCCGAGCGCATGAAGTTCGCGCTGGTGGAGCCGCTGCGCGACCTGTTCAAGGACGAAGTGCGCCGCGTGGGAGTCGATCTGGGCCTGGATCGCGAGTTCGTCGTGCGGCAGCCGTTCCCCGGCCCGGGCCTCGCGGTGCGACTCATTGGCGAGATCACGCGCGAACGACTCGACCTCCTGCGGCTGGCGGACAAGATCGTCGCCGAGGAGGTCCGCCGCAGCGGCTGGTACGAACGCCTCTGGCAGAGTTTCGCGGTACTGCTGCCGGTTCAGAGCGTTGGTGTGATGGGCGATGCCCGCACGTACGAATACACCGTCGCCATCCGGGCCGTGGAGAGTCTGGACGGCATGACCGCCGATTGGGCCCGGCTGCCGCACGACCTGCTCGCGACGATCTCCTCGCGCATCGTGAACGAGGTTCGAGGGATCAACCGCGTGGTGTACGACATCTCGTCGAAGCCGCCGTCGACGATCGAATGGGAGTAGAACCAGTTGCGATTGATGATCCGCGATTTGCGATTGGTGGTGCAGGCGCAGGTCGCACGGGAAACTGACGTCAGAAATCACACATCAGAAATCACAAATGTCTGCTGAGTTCGTTCATCTCCACCTCCACACTGAATTCTCGCTGCTCGATGGCGCCTGCCGCATCGACGAGCTGCTCGACGAAGCGGTGAAGCTGGAGATGCCGGCGCTGGCGGTCACGGAGCACGGGAACATGTTCTCGTCGGTGGTGTTCCACGACCATGCGCGGGATCGCGGCCTGAAGCCAATTCTCGGCTGCGAGGTCTACGTCGCGCAGGGCAGCCGATTCGACAAGAGCGGGCCCCAGACGGAGACGAATCACCTCGTGCTGCTCGCCGAGACGTACGAGGGGTGGCGGAACCTGATCAAGCTGTCGTCGGCCGGGTACACGGAAGGTTTCTATTACCGGCCGCGGATCGACAAGGAGCTGCTCGCGCAGCATGCCAAAGGCCTGATCGGCCTGAGCAGCTGCCTCAAAGGCGAAGTGGCGAGCGCGCTGAAGATCGAGCAGGCGAAGACGGCGCTCGAGGCGGCCGCCCGCCTTCGTGACATCCTCGGTCCCGAGAACTTCTTCCTGGAGATGCAGTACCAGGGGATCGAGGAGCAGAAGGTCGTCAACAAGGGTCTGCTTCCGCTCGCCCGCGAGCTGAACCTGCCATTGGTCGCGACCAACGACGTCCATTACCTGCGCCAGGGGGACTACCAGCCGCACGACATCCTGCTCTGCATCGGGTCCGGCAAGACGGTTAACGACGAGAAGCGGTTGCGCTACACCGGCGACCAGTTCTTCCTGAAGACGCCCGAGCAGATGGCGAACGTCTTCGTCGGCCACGAAGACGCGCTCAGGAACACGCTGCTCATTGCCGAACGGTGCGACGTCAAGATCCCCAAGGGCACGAACCACCTGCCGGTGTTCGGGGTCCCCGCTGGCCTGACGCTCGACGACTACTTCGAGCAGGTGGCGCGGGAAGGCTTCGCGCAGCGGCTGCCGCGATTGCTGCAGCTGGCGGGCACGGGTTCGCTGCGCAAGACGATCGACGAGTACCGCACGCGGCTCGACTACGAGATCGCGATGATCAAGAAGATGGGCTACGCCGGCTACTTCCTGATCGTCTGGGATTTCATCAAGTACGGCCGGGAGCACGGGATTCCAGTCGGGCCTGGACGCGGATCGGCGGCCGGCTCGCTGGTGGCGTGGTGTCTCCGGATCACCGACGTCGATCCGATGCACTACGACCTGCTGTTCGAGCGCTTCCTCAACCCCGAACGCGTGTCGATGCCGGACATCGACGTCGACTTCTGCGAACGCCGGCGCGGCGAAGTGATCGAATACGTCACCCGCAAATACGGCCGCGAGAACGTCGCGCAGATCATCACGTTCGGCACAATGAAGGCAAAGGCCGTCGTGCGCGACGTGGGTCGTGCGCTCGATATGCCCTACGCCGACGTCAACAACATCGCCAAGCAGATTCCGCCGGCGCTCGACATGACGCTCGAGAAGGCGCTGACCGAGAACCCTGTCCTCAAGGACATGGTGGCGCGGGACCCGAAGGTCAAGGAAGTGATCGAGGTCGGCAAGCGCCTCGAGGGCATGTCGCGGCATGCCTCCGTGCACGCCGCCGGCGTGGTGATTGCGCCGGGGCCGATCACCGACTACGCGCCGCTCTACAAAGGGGCGCGCGACGAAATCGTCACCCAGTGGAACATGAAGGAGGTCGAGCGGGTCGGCCTCCTGAAGATGGACTTTCTGGGGCTCAGCACGCTCACGCTGATCTTCGATGCGCTCACGGAGATCAGGCGGACCGAAGGCATCGATCTCGACATCGACAACATTCCGCTCGACGACCCGAAGACTTACAAGGTGTTTCAGGAAGGGGCCGCCTTTGGCATCTTCCAGTTCGAAAGCTCCGGCATGCGCGAACTCCTGCGCAAGGCCAGACCCGAGCGTCTCGACGACCTGATCGCGCTGAACGCGCTCTACCGTCCGGGCCCGCTGAAGTCGGGGATGGTGGACGACTACATCGCGCGCAAGCAGGGCCTGAAGGAGGTCAAGTACGACTTCAGGGAGCTCGAGCCGATCCTGAGCGATACCTACGGCGTCATCGCCTATCAGGAACAGGTGATGCTCATCGCGCAGGCGCTGGCCGGCTTCTCGCTGGCCCAGGCCGACATGCTGCGCAAGGCGATGGGCAAGAAGGACCCGAAGGTCATGGCCAAGATGCGCGCCGACTTCATGGCCGGCGCGGTGGCCAAAGGGTTCAACGAGAAGAAGGCGGGCAAGCTCTTCGAGCTGATGGAATACTTCGCCGGGTACGGCTTCAACAAGTCGCATTCGACGGCGTACGCGTTCCTCGCCTACCAGACCGCCTATCTCAAGGCGAACTTCCCCAAACACTTCACCGCGGCGCTGCTGACCATCGAAGCGCAGAACACTGAGAAGCTGGCGATGTACCTGGCCGAGGCGCGCGACCGCGGAATCAGGATCCTCGCCCCGGACATCAACCGCAGTCAGTTGAACTTTTCGGTGGACAAGGACGCCGACGCCGTCCGCTTCGGCCTGACGGCGATCAAAGGCCTCGGCGAAGGCGCGATCAACTCGATCCTCGAGGCGCGCGAGAAGCTGGGCGGACGAATCCCGTCGCTGCACGCGTTGTGCGAAGTGCTCGACATGCGCCTGGCCAACAAGCGGGTGTTCGAAGCGCTCGTCAAGTCGGGCGCCTGCGATTCGCTGATCCTGGAGGACGAGCGCGACGGACCGTTGTCGTCACCGGGCGGCGCTGACAAGCTGCGGTCCCTCCTTCCGTTGACAAAGATTCGGGCGCAGTTGTTCGCGGCGGTCGATGGGGCCTGCGAGCACGGCGCGCGGCACCAGCGCAACCAGGATCTGGGGCAGTTCGACATGTTCGGCGGCGGCGATGCCGGCAGCGCCGGCCCAATCAAAGTCGCGCTGCCGGAGGTGCCGGCCTGGTCGGAAATCGATCAGTTGAATTTCGAAAAGGAGGCGCTCGGCCTGTTCTGGACGGGTCATCCGATCGATCGTTACGCCGACGATCTGCGCGACTACGGCGCCAGGACCATCCTTGAACTCAATCCCCGCAAAGCGGAGAGCGATAACGAGCCGGCGTCGCCGGTTCCGGACGGCGACGAAGAGAGCAGCGCGGCCGGGCCGGCGGGAGCACCGGTGGCAGCTGCCGTGGCAAGCACCGGCCACGTTCACGGCGGCAGCAGCGCGAACGGCAACGGCAAGAGCGGTCGGAACTGGCGCGACCGCGATCATAGCGACGACGTCTCGGTTGGCGGGATCGTATCGGGCCTGCGCCCGTTGAAGACGCGGAAGGGTGACCGCATGTGCGTCTTCATGCTCGACGATGCGGGCGGCAGCCTCGAAATCGTGGTGTTTCCGGAGACGTTCAAGCAGTGTGGACACGTCGCCGAGACCGGCCAGCTGGTGCTGGTGAAGGGGAAGTTCGAGAAGGACGACGAGACCGCCCGGATCGTCGCGTCGGAGATTGTGCCGATCGACATGGTGCGTGAACGTCTCGCGAAGGCGGTGACGATCCGCGTGTCCACCGCGCCCGGGAGCCGGGCCACCTTCGAGCGCCTCTGGGAACTGTTCGAGGCACACAAAGGCGATCGCCGTGTGGCGTTCGTCATCGAAGAGAAGGATCGCGGCATCAAGGTCACCGCCGACGTCAGCGGTATTCGCGTGCGCCCGTCCGAGCGCCTGGTGTCGGAAGTGGAGAAGATCTGCGGGGCCGGGTCGGTGACGCTGAGATAACGCCCAACTCCCAACAGCGTCCGTCAGCTCCTTTCAAGACGTCGCGAGGAACGATTGGAAGGTGGACGCGCGCAGCCGTTGGGAATCGGGCGTTGACGCGTGACCAGCCCTGTCACCTCAGTGTCGACACTGTAATGAGGAGACATGCCTGCCGATACGCTTGAATTCGAAGAACCGATTGCAGTGCTGCTGAAAGAGATCGAAGCGCTGTCGATGCTGCCGCCGACGCCGGATCGCCTGCGTTCGATCGACAGCCTGCACCGGCGCGTGGAGTCGATCCGCAGCGACATCTACCAGCACCTGACGCCGTGGCAACGCGTGCTCGTCGCCCGCCATCCCAGCCGGCCCACCGTGCTCGATTACGTTGATCGATTGTTCACGGAGTTTACGGAAATCCGCGGCGATCGCCGGTTTGCGGACGATCACGCCGTCATCACCGGCTTCGCGCGATACAAGGATCAGGCGGTGCTGGTCGTCGGGCACCACAAGGGCGGTGGCGACACCAAGCAGAAGATCTTCCGCAATTTCGGCTACGCGCGCCCGGAAGGCTACCGGAAAGCGCTTCGGGCGATGAAGCTGGCGGAGAAATTCCGGCGACCGGTCGTCGCGTTCATCGACACGCCCGCCGCCTACCCGGGCATCGAGTCGGAGGAACGTGGCATTTCCGAAGCGATCGCCCTGAATCTGCGCGAGATGGCTGCGCTCGACACGCCGATCATCGTCGTCGTCCATGGCGAGGGCGGGAGCGGGGGAGCGCTCGGCCTCGCCGTCGGCGATTACGTCTTGATGCACGAATTCGCCATCTACAGCGTGATCCCGCCCGAGGGCTGCGCCGCCATCCTGTGGCGCGACGCCAACCGCAAAGTGGAAGCTGCCGACGCGCTGAAGCTGACGGCGCCGGACCTGCTGCGGTTCGGCATCATCGACGAGATCGTCCCGGAGCCGCCCGGCGGGGCGCACACCAACCACGCGCTTGCCGCGACGCTGCTCGATGCCGCGCTCGCCCCAGCGCTGGCGCGTGTCGTTGCGCTCGACTCGTCGGCGCGCCTCGACGCGCGATATCAGAAATGGCGGGCGATGGGAAATGTCGGGATCAAGGAAGCATGAGATTGACGATTGACCAATTTGAGCATTGAAACAATGACGTTCAGTTCCCCAATCGATTGGGCGATCGTCAATCGTCGATTGTCAGTCTCGTGAAAGCCCCTCGCATCTGGGAATCGCTCCCGTGTGATGCCGCGGCGGTGACACGCCTCGCGGGAGAACTCCGGCTGTCGGATGTAACCGCGCGGCTGCTCTGCATTCGCGGCCTGGACGACCCGACGATCGCGCGCCAGTTCCTGACACCGTCCTTAAGCGATCTGCACGATCCGTTTGCGCTCGCCGACATGGGACGTGCGGTGGATCGCATTCTCGGCGCCATCGAACGGAAAGAACGGATCGCCATTCACGGCGACTACGACGTCGACGGCGTCACCTCGACCGTCATCCTGAGGCGCGCGCTGGAGCTGCTGGGCGCCGACGTCACCCACTTCATCCCCGAGCGGCTGCGCGACGGCTACGGGCTGCAGCCAGCGTCTCTCGATCGGCTCCATGCCGATGGTGTCCGTCTCGTGATCTCGGTGGATTGCGGCATTCGTGGCGTCGACGCCGCCCTGCGCGCCACCGAACTCGGCCTCGACCTGATCATCACCGATCACCACGAGCCTGATACGGCGCTTCCTCCCGCGTTTGCCGTTGTCAATCCCAAGCGCCACGACTGCACGTATCCCGACAAGAACCTGGCGGGTGTCGGCGTGGCGCTGAAGGTCGTGCAGGCGCTGTGCGCGCGCAGCGGCCGCAGTCAGTGGCTGCCGGCCTTCGTGAAGGTGGCCGCGATTGGCACCCTGGCGGATGTGGTACCCCTTGTCGGCGAAAACCGGATCATCGCGAAGCTCGGTCTGGGTATGCTCTCGAAGGGTCCCCACAAGATCGGCCTCCGATCGCTGCTCGACGTGTGCGGGCTCACCGGTAAGGAGATCGACAGCTACCACATCGGGTTCGTCCTTGCTCCACGCGTGAACGCCGCCGGCCGCATGAGCACGCCAGACATCGCGGCCCGGCTGCTGCTCGCCGCCGACGACACAATGGCGACCGAAGCGCGCGAGCTCGCGCAACAGCTTGACGCCGAAAACGTGCGCCGCCAGCAGGAAGAGGCGGAGATCGTCGCCGCCGCAAAGAAGATCGTCGAAAGCGACCTCGAGGTCGGCTCCCGCACGGTCATCGTGGTCGCCGGGGAAGGCTGGCATCGCGGCGTCATCGGCATCGTTGCATCGAAGCTGGTGGACGCATTCCATCGCCCGGCAATCGTGCTGTCGATTGACGGCGATGTCGCCCACGGGTCCTGCCGGAGCATCCCGGCCTTCAACATGCTGGCAGGCCTGGAGTCGTGTGCCGATGCGATGATCAAGTTCGGAGGTCACAAGCAGGCTGCCGGTTTGACGATCGACGCGGCGCGGATTCGAGAATTGCGCGCGCGGATCAATGACCACGCGGATGAACGCCTTGCGCCAGACGATCTCCGTCCGCGGCTCTGGATCGACGGGGCGCTGACCTTCCGTTCGATCAACGAACAGGTGGCGTCTGAACTGCTGGCGCTCGCGCCGTTCGGCGCGGGGAATCCGTGCCCGATCTTCCGCACCAGCCGTGTCGAGATCATCGACGGTCCCCGCCGCGTGAAGGATCGCCACTTGAAGATGGCGTTCAAGCAGGACGGGCGAGTCCTGCGTGGCATCGCGTGGCGCGCTTCAGAGCGGGAAGAATTCGTGACCGAGCATCGCGCCGCCATTGACCTGGCGTTTTCTCTCGACCAGGATTCCTGGAACGGCGAGCGCTACCTTCAGCTGTCGGTCGCCGATTTCCGGGCTCCTGGCGCAGACGAGTAGGAAGGTCGGCGCCAACAAGCGTTGTTTCCCGAACCCAGCGAGACAGCCGGCTCGCTGTTCGTCGCGTCAGAGCGCGAAGAGTAATGGTGTTGACACGTATTTTAGTTTGATCTAAATATACGCGTCATGGATCGAGCGCTGCTGTCGGCGATTGCGTCTCCACGGCGTCGGGAGATTCTGCGCCTGCTCTGGCACGGCGAACGCTCCGTGGGTGACATCCACGGCGCGATGTCCGACGTCACCATGGGCGCAATCTCGCTGCAGTTGAAGACGCTTACGGCGGTCGGGCTCGTTCAGGCCCGAGCCGATCGCCAACAGCGGATCTATCGGGTCTGCCGCCAGCGGGCGGAGCCGGTCGCCGCACTCCTCGAACAGATGTGGGACGACGCCCTGTGGCAGCTGAAGCTGGCCGTGGAGCTGGAAGAGACGCGACGCGGACCGCAGCCGCGGCACCATCGCCAGAAGGAAGGACGTCGATGACTACTACGCTCTCGCTGCCGTACCAGCTCGATCGTGTCATTACAATCGCCGCCGCGCCGGAGACCGTCTTCAGCTTCTTCACCGACCCGGGTCGATGGGCGCGTTGGTGGGGCCGCGGTTCCACAATCGAGCCGCGTCCAGGGGGCCGGGTGCTCATTCGTGCAGGGGAAGGCACCGAGATCGTCGGCGAGGTGCTCGCTATCGACGCGCCGCAGCGAATCGTCTTCACGTATGGGTTTGCCAGCGGCGCGCCCATTCCGGCCGGCGGCTCGCGTGTCACCATCGAGCTCCAACCGGCGGCTGGCGGGACACGTCTCCATCTGTTGCACGATTTTGCTGATCAAGGTGCGCGCGATCAGCACGTCCAGGGCTGGCGATATCAACTGGCCCTGTTCGCCAACGCCGTGACCGATGTCCTGCATGAAGGGGCCTCGGGACTTGTCGATCGCTGGTTCGGCGCCTGGAACGATGCCGATCCGATTCGTCGACGCGAAACTCTCGAGGCCATGGTGAGTACCGGCGTCGAGTTCAAGGACCGCTTCGGCCTGACTGGCGGAGTCGACGAACTGCTCGGACACATCGCTGCCGTCCACCAGTTCATGCCGGGTTTGCGGCTCGAGCGGCAGGGGGAGGCGCGCCACTGCCAGGGCCTCGTCCTCGCCGACTGGCTGGCGGTGGCGCAGGACGGGACCACGAAGGCCAGAGGAACGAACGCGTTCACGATGTCGGCTGACGGTCGGATCGCCTCTGTGACCGGATTCTGGTCCAACCATCCGGCGAGCTGAATTCGACCCGCGTTGAGTCGCGTCGCCGTGGCGACTGGCAACCCGGTTCTGTGACCGCCAACCACATCGCGGTTCGCGACTTTTGCACTTATCCTGTACCTGACCGATGGCTGTGTGGCAGAAGCGCGCCCGGATACTGGTGGCCGTGTTTGGCCTGACCAGCGCGGTGATCGTGTTTCTGGCGATCGGCCGGCGGCCGCCAGCCGCGACGCCGGCGACCGTCACACGCCTCGATCCGGCCGCGTCGGCAGAGAGCCGCGGCGGCAACGTCCAGCGCTTCCGGGGCGACAAGCGGGATTTCGACATCAGCTACGAGACGCAGTTGAGCTATTCGGATGGCACCACGCGGATGAAAACAGTCACCATCCGGGTCAAGAAGCCGGATGGCCATAGCTACCTCGTAACCGCCGGCGAAGCAGAGTCCGCACGAGATCAGACGAACCTGCAGCTGTCCTCGGGGGTCAGCTTGAAGGCGGACGACGGGTTCGAACTGGCGGCGGACCGAGCGACCTACAGCAAGGCTGACGGGCTGATTCACAGCGATGTCCCGGTCACGTTCGCCAAGGGCCGGATGCACGGCTCCGGGACGATGGTGGACTACAACGAGGCCGGCGACGTGCTGTCGGTCGCCCACGATGCCCGCGTGACGATGGTCGACGAACAAGGAGTGACGAGGCTCGATCTCTCGGCGGGATCGGCTGTTCTCGACCGCTTCAACGATATGCTCACGCTCGATCGGACGGTGCACGTTGTTCGCGAGATGCAGGTGATGGACGCCGACCGTGCAAACGCGCGGCTGGCCCCGAACGATGACGTCATCACGTTCATCGAGATGCGCGGCAACTCGCGGGTCGCCGGCGGCGGCGGTACCCTGGACGCGATGGGCGCGCGCGACATTGATCTCGATTACACCGACGATGGCAAGCTGCTCGAGCGAGTGGTCCTGACCGGCATGGCCGGCCTGACGATGACCGGCGCGGACGGCGCCGCCGGACGCGAACTCGTCGGCGAGACTCTCGACCTGAAGCTCGCGCCCGATGGGGCGGTCACCTCTGCGAGCGGGCGCGGGAACGTGCGGATGGTCCTCCCCGCCGCCGCGGGCAGTCCTGCACGCGTGGTGCAGGGCCGAATGCTGGACGCCACCGGTTCGCCGGGCGTGGGTCTGACCGATGCGCATTTCAACGACGCGGTCGAATATCGCGAGGATGCACCGACAGGCGCCAGCGGCCGCAGCGCCCGCTCACAGCGGCTTGACCTGGTGCTGTCGGCGGACGCGCTGACGGCAGCAACGTTCATCGGAGAGGTGGTATTCGAGGAATCGGGCTTCCGTGCCCAGTCGGCCGACGCGCGTTATGACCCGGCGGCGGGGTCGCTTCACCTCACGGGATCAGATCGCCGCGGGCAACCTTGTGTGGCCGACGAGCGCATCGCCGTGGACGCGCAGACGATCGATGTCGCCGTCGAGACGCGCCGCCTGAAAGCGGTGGGGACGGTGAAAACACAGCTGCGGCCTCAGGGGGCCGCGGCGAGGGCGAACAGTCCGTGCGCGATGGCGTTGCGACCGGCAGAACGGCACGCGGGTGGAGAGGCCGAGGGCGATAACGCGCGTTTGCCCGGTCTGTTGAAGCCGGACCAGATCGTCAACGCCAGCGCCGAGGGACTCGAATACGGTGGAACCGGACAATCCATGGTGTTCACCGGCGATGCCTCCCTCTTCCAGGGCAGCGACACGTCCATGCGCGGCAAGGTGATTCGCATCGACCAGGAGAGCGGCAATCTGGGCGTCTCCGGTTCAGCGCATTTTCATCAGGCGGCCACCGCAGACGCGGAAGAAGTGGACGGGCGCGCCGAGGAAATCAGCTACACCGACGATAATCGGAAGATCGAATATCTGAATGGGCCTGGCGGGTCAGCGAAGAACTCGCCCGGTACCGTACGCGTGATCGGACCGCAGGGAAACCTCGAAGCCAACAAGGTCGAAGTCTTTCTGCAGAAGGATGGCGGGCGGGCGGAGCGCCTGGAAGCGTATCAGCGGGTGACGGCGAAGATCGACAAGAAGACGGCGACGGCCGATCGACTCACCTATCTGGCCGCAAAGGATCAATACGATATGCAGGGCGCCGGCTCTGTCCCCGTCAAGATCGTCGACGGCTGCGGCGAGACCACCGGCAAATCGGTGACGTACTTCAGGGCCGACAACCAGACGATCGTCCGCGGCGAGGAGAAACTCCGCACGCAGAGCAAGAGCGCCAATTGTCAGCAGCCGTCTGCCTCCTCCCGCTGAATGTCGTCGACTCTCCGCACAATTGAGCTCACGAAGTCGTACGGCGGCCGCACCGTCGTGCGCGGCGTCAGCATCGACGTGCAGTCAGGGGAGATCGTCGGCTTGCTCGGGCCGAACGGCGCCGGCAAAACGACGACGTTCTCGATGACCGTCGGCCTGACGGCACCCGACTCGGGACGCGTCATCCTCGACACCGAGGATGTCACGGATGACCCGATGTACGTGCGCGCCAGGAAGGGAATTGCCTACCTGCCCCAGGAGCCTTCGATCTTCCGTGGTCTCACGGTCGAGCAGAATATCCTGGCGATTCTGGAAACACTGAAGTTGAATCGCGCCCAGCGCAAGGCGCGGCTCACCGAGCTGTTGGCCGAATTGAACCTCACGCCGCTGGCGAAGTCGCCGGCCTATACGCTGTCCGGAGGAGAGCGACGGCGCGCCGAGATCACGCGAGCCCTCGTGATCTCGCCTCGGTTCATCCTGCTGGACGAGCCGTTCGCGGGTATCGATCCCATCGCGGTTGCCGATATTCAGAAAATCATCTTCCACCTGAAGTCGCGCGGGATCGGCGTCCTGATTACCGACCACAATGTCCGGGAGACGCTGCGGATCACGGATCGGGCGTACATCGTGCACGATGGAGTGATTTTTCGGAGCGGAACGCCCGGTTCGCTCGCCGCCGACGAAGAAGTCCGGGGGATATATCTGGGTGACGCGTTCCGTTTGGACTAAGATGGTTTTCGCCGTGAGGAGGGCGAAGCAGCACTACTGAAGGGCCATGGCGATTTCGCAGAAACTGCACACCAAGCTCGTCCAGAAGCTGATTCTGACGCCATCGCTCCAGCAGGCAATCAAGCTCCTGCCGATGTCCACGCTCGAGCTGTCGGAATTGCTCAACCAGGAGATGGTCGAGAATCCGATGCTGGAGGAAGTGCCGACGGAAGAACTCCAACCCGTCGAGGCGCAACAGGAAAAGCAGGAAGAACAGAAGGCCGCGGAGAAGGAGAAGGGCGACACCTGGGACGACCAGGACTACGAGTATTTCTTCGGCGACTATCTCGACGACGGCTACCGCCCGAAAACTCCCACCGAGGTCAAGGAACTTCCCCCGATCGAGAACACGCTGTCGACGGCGGCGTCGCTGTCGGATCACCTGTTGTGGCAGCTCTCGATGCAGACCGACGATACGGCCACGCGTGACATTGGCGAAGCCATCATCGGCAACCTCGATGACGACGGGTATCTGGTCGCGACGGTCGAAGAACTCGCCGCGATGGGACCATGGCCGACTGACGACGTCGAAAGAGCGCTAGCGCTCGTGCAAGGCTTCGATCCCGTCGGCGTGGCGTCACGCGATCTGCAGGAGTGTCTGCTGATTCAACTGCGCCATTTCGGTCACGGCGGGACGGCGGCGGAAAAGATCGTCATGGAGCACATGCGGCTCCTGCAGAACCACCAGGTTCCGGAACTTGCGCGCAAGCTCGGGACGTCGATCGAGGATCTGAAACAGCACATCGAGCTGATTCGGCACCTCGACCCGAAACCCGGAAGCCGGCACAACCCCTCGCAGTCCCAGTACGTCATTCCCGATGTCTACGTCGTCAAGGTCGAAGACGCGTATGTCGCGGTGCTGAACGAAGAAGGGCTCCCGCAGCTTCGGATCAGCCCGGCGTATCGCCGTCTGCTCGACAAGGGCACCCCGGAGAACACCGACGAGACTCGCGCCTACGTCAAGGACAAGTTCCGATCGGCGCTGTGGTTGATCAAGTCGGTGGAGCAGCGTCAGAAGACGATCCACAAGGTCGCGACCAGCATCATCAATTTTCAGCGCGACTTCCTCGATCACGGCATCGAGTATCTCCGGCCGCTCGTGCTCCGCGATGTTGCGAACGATATCGGGATGCACGAGTCGACCGTCAGCCGCGTGGTGACCAACAAGTACATGCACACGCCGCAGGGCGTGTTCGAGATGAAGTACTTCTTCCACAGCGGCATTGCCAGCTCGTACGGCGAGGCTGTCTCCTCGGTGACCATCAAGCAGCGTATCCGCAAGATCATCGAGCAGGAGGATCCACGGAAGCCGCTCAGCGACTCGAAGATCGTCAGCATCCTGCAGCGCGAAGGCCTCGAGCTGGCGCGTCGCACGATCGCCAAGTATCGCGAGGAGCTGAAGATTCCAACCTCGAACCAGCGGAAGGTTCTCTATTGAATCAGCCGGGACCGCGTCGCGGATCCCGGCCTACACCGCCGGGACCGTGACGCTGATTCCGGCCCACCAAACATGCGCCTCGAACTCACTGGCCGACACGTCCGGATCACGCCCGGCATCAAGCGCCTTGTTGACGAGCGGCTGCAGAAGCTGGATCGACTGCTGCACGACCGCGCCGTCTCTCTGCAGGTCGTTCTCTTTCTCGAAAAATATCGTCATCGTGTCGAAATGACCCTTCACGCCCGAGGCGAGCATTTCTTGCCACGGGACGGGCAGCGGCACCGACTGGGAGCTGGCGGTCAATCAGGCGCTCGGCAAGATCAACCAGCAGGCCCGGAAGCTGAAAGGGAAATGGGACGAGGGCAAACGGCAGCGGATCTCGGCGGCCAAGGTGTCGTCCGCCGCGCCGAGGCCCGAACGCGGCGGCCGCGGCTTCGGTGAAGCGCGACCGCGAGCCGACGGGGACGGCGCCGGCCGGCAGCCGCGTGTGGTTCGCGTCCGCAGTCGCGCCGCGAAACCGATGACGATCGAGGATGCGGCCGCGGAGCTGGGCGACGGCAACGATGCCGTGATCGTGTTCAGGAACTCGTCCAACGACGCGGTGACGGTACTGTTCCGGCGAGCCGACGGGAAACTCGGGCTCATCGAGCCGGAGGCATGACTCGATGCACGATGCCCGATGCTCGCCGCCCGCCGAGATCGATGTCTCGCTGGGTGTAAGCATCCGGCATTGCGCATTGCGCATTGAGCATTGACTCGATGACACCCGCGGTGACGGTGTCGGGCCTGCTGAAGAGTCGACCCGACGCGATGGGTCTTCCGATCGAACTGCTCAGCGGCAATGCCGGACTCGAGCGGATCATCACCAGCCCACACATTCAGAAGACCGGGCTTGCGCTCGCCGGGTTCCACGAATATCTGCAGCCGGCCCGCGTCTTCGTGTTCGGCGAGAGCGAAGTGCGGTATCTCGAGAGCCTCGATACGACCGCGCGAATGAACATGCTGGCCGCCGCGTTCAGCCACGACATCCCGTGCGTGCTGATCACGGGCGGTTGGAACCCTCCGGTCGAACTGCTTCAGGCATCGGAGCGGTATCACGTCCCTCTGCTCAGGACCCCGGTAGCCGACTCCGGTCGCCATCGCCAAGATCAGCGGGATCCTCGACGACGCGCTTGCCGTCCGACAGGTCATACACGGCGTCCTTCTCGATGTGCTCGGTCTTGGGAGTGCTGATCATCGGCGACAGCGGCATCGGCAAGAGCGAGTGCGCGCTCGACCTCGTCGTGCGTGGCCATCGTCTGGTCGCCGACGACACGGTCGAGGTTCGGCGGCGGGGCGATACTGTCGTGATCGGCACGTGCCCTGAGCTGACCCGCCACCACATGGAACTGCGAGGCCTCGGCGTCATCAACATCCGGGACCTGTTCGGCGTGGCATCTACCCGTTCGTCCAAACGTGTCGAGCTGGTTGTCCAACTGGAGCGGTGGGACCCGACGCGCGAATACGATCGTCTCGGGGTCGATGAAAACACGCACGAGATGTTCGGGGTCCGGATCCCGCTCATCCGCATGCCGGTTGCCCCCGGCCGCAACCTTGCCATCCTGGTGGAAGTCGCAGCCCGCAATCAGCTGCTGCGTTCGAAGGGGCTGAACGCCGCACGCGATCTCGCGTCGCGCCTGGAGCGCCAACTGCGTGACGCCGAGGCCGACATCGAGGCCGACGACGAGTCCGAACACGGAGGCCAGCCGTGAGCGTCCGTCCGACACGAACCCGACGTCGACCGGCAGCGGCGAGACGCGTGGTTGGAGCGACCCAGCGTCCTCCAGCCATCGTCGCGAAGCGCGGGACGCGTCGATTCGTCATTCTGACCGGCTTGTCGGGGGCAGGGAAGACCCAGGCGATTCGCGCGCTGGAGGACCTCGGTTACTTCTGCGTGGACAATCTTCCGACGCAGCTGATTCCGACGATGGCGGAGCTGATGACGCGCGACGACGCGTCGCTCGACAAGGTCGCGATTGTCGCCGATGTGCGCGAGGGCGAGTTTCTGAAGGAGTTCCCGCGTACGTTCCGCAAGTTGCAGCAGACACCCGGGGTGTATCCGACGCTGATTTTCCTCGAGGCGAGCCACAGCTCGCTGGTCCGGCGCTTCAGCGAGACCCGGCGTCCGCATCCGCTTGCGCCGGACCGGTCTGTCACCGAAGGCATCCGCGAAGAGCGCGACAAGCTGAATGACATCCGCAAGATGGCGGATCTGATCGTCGACACATCGAACCTGACGGTGCACGAACTGCGCGACGTGTTCATGCGGATGTCGCGCGACGAGAACACGCGCGCCGAGATGGTGGTCAACCTGGTGAGCTTCGGGTATAAGCACGGTGTGCCGGTCGACGCCGACCTCGTGTTCGACGTGCGCTGCCTCCCGAACCCGCATTTCGTCGATCGTCTGCGACGGCTGACCGGACGTGATCGCGCCGTGATCCGCTACATGCGGCGGCACCCGGCCACCATCGATTTCATCGATCGACTGACATCGTTCCTTCGATTCGCGCTGCCGCACTACGTCGCGGAGGGGAAGAGCTACCTCACGGTGGCGATCGGCTGTACCGGCGGCCAGCATCGATCGGTGATGATCGCGGAAGCGTTGAAGAAAGTCGCTGTCCACGGTGAAGGGCGTCCGCCTGCGCGTCAAACATCGGGATTCGCTGAACGGCCTCCCCACAATGATTGGCGTCGTCGTCGTCACGCACGGGCAGCTCGCAACCGAGCTGGTGAACGCTGCCGAGACCATCGTCGGCGACCTGCCGCAGTTCACTGCAGTCTCGATCGGCTGGCATGACGACACGCAGGACGCCCGTGAGGAAATCGCGCAGGCGATCGCGCGCGTGGGCGCCGCGGCCCAGGGCGTGCTGATCCTTACCGATATGTTTGGCGGGACGCCAGCAAACCTGGCGATGACGTTCCTGGCCGGGAAACCAGGTCGAAGTGATTACCGGCGTCAACCTGCCGATGCTGATCAAGATCGCCAATGCCCGGAATCGCCGGATTTGCTCGTCATGGCACGCGACCTGCGCGAGCACGGCCGTAATGCGATCTGGGTTGCGTCCGACTTACTAAGAGGGGAGAAGGCGTGAGTCGAAAAACACCGGCGACCGTGCGGCCCGATTCCCATCAGAAGCGGAGTCGATCGACAGCCCCATCTGGCAGTCGGGAGTTCGCGATGTTCAGCCGTGACGTCACCGTCGTGAACCAGCTCGGGCTGCACGCCCGCGCCGCGGCGCGGTTCGTTCACCTGGCGACTCGCTATCACGCGCAGATCCGCGTGGGCCGCAACACCAAGGTGATGGACGGCAAGAGCATCATGGGTATTCTGCTGCTGGCGGCAGCCCGCGGTACGACGATTACGATCAGTGCGGACGGCCCGGACGAACGGGACGCCGTGGAAGCGCTGGCGCAGCTGGTGGCGTCGGGCTTCGGCGAGGAAACGTGGAACGGTTGAAAGGGATCGGCGTTTCGAGCGGCGTTGCCATCGGCCCCGCGCTCGTGGCCATTCAGCGCACACAGGTCATCCGCTTTCCGATTGCACCTGATCGCGTGGCCCGCGAGCTGTCGGCGCTCGATCGCGCGCGCGCGCGATCGCGTGACCAGCTGGTGCAGATTCGCGAGCGGATCGCGAAGGGCAAGGGCAGCGACCTGGCGGCCATCTTCGATGCGCAGTTGCTGATGCTCGATGACCCGATGCTGGTCGGCCGGGCGGCCAGCTGTCGTTTGTGAAGAGCGTGTCAACGCCGAGTGGGCGGTGCAACGGGCGCTCGACGAGATCGCGGTCGTCTTCGACGACGTCAAGGATCCGTATCTGCACGATCGAAAGGGCGACCTGCACGACGTGGCGGGGCGGTTGCGCATGAACCTGCGCGACGAGAAGGGGGCGCGCGCGACCTGCTGCAGGACCTCGACACGCCCTGCGTGCTGATTGCCGACGAGCTCACGCCGTCGGTGGTGGCGCAGCTGGACTGGACACGTATCCGCGGGTTCGCGACGGATGCCGGCAGCCGCACGTACCACACGGCGATCCTGGCACGGTCACTCGGCGTTCCGGCGGCGGTCGGCCTGCACGATCTCAGTCAGCGGATCCCGCCGGGTGCGTCGGTTCTGGTCGACGGTGATACTGGCGACGTGATCATCGAGCCGTCAGCGGCCGAGCGCCAGGAAGCCGAAGCGCGCGCGCGACTCAGGTCTGCGCCAGCGGTCGATCCGCACCATCGACGGGCCGCTGCAGACAACCGATGGCGTCGAAGTCACGCTGCAGGCCAATATCGAGCGTCCCGAGGACGTGTCGGCCGCCGTCGCCGCCGGTGCCGAAGGGATTGGGCTATACCGATCCGAGTTCATGCTGGTCGGCGGCCCGCCGGACATGGCCGCCGAAGACGAGCAGTATCACGTCTATCGACAACTCGTCGAAGGCATGGCGCCCCGGCCGGTCACCATCCGCACGTTCGACATCGACGAGCGGCAGCTCGATCGACCACTGGTCGATGCGGCACTGGACGCGCGCTGGTTCCCCGAACAGGAACGCGCGCAGCGTGTGGGTCACGCCGGCCTGCGCGGCATTCGATTCGGCCTCGCCCAGCCTCACATCTTCAAGACGCAGGTGCGGGCACTGTTACGCGCGGCGTCGCACGGGCCGCTCCGGATCATGTTCCCGTTCGTCTCGTCGGTGCAGGAAGTCCGGACGGCGCGCATGCTGATTGATCAGGCGCGCCAGGAACTCGAGGCGCGCGGCATCACGGCGCCGACCGGTGCCGATCGGGATCATGATCGAGGTGCCGTCGGCGGCATTCACGGCATCGCTACTGGCGCGCGAAGTCGACTTCTTCACCATCGGCACGAACGACCTGATTCAGTACACGCTGGCGGTGGATCGGACTGACGAGCGGGTGTCCGACCGGTACGAACCGCTGCACCCGGCGGTGCTGCGGCTGTTGCGGACCGTCCGCCGCGGGGCCGCGCGGCGCGGCATCCCCGTGGCGGTCTGCGGCGAGATGGCCTCGGATCCGCTGCTGCTGCGCCTGCTGTTGGGCTGCGGACTGTTCGCCTTCAGCATGACACCTGGGGCGCTGGCGATGGCACGGCGCGTCGTGCAGGAAACGAGCGCGGCCGAAATGCGTCAGGTGGCGACGAAGGTGCTCACGCTGGCAACGGTGGACGAGATCGAACGATTCCTCACGGAATCGTTCGCCACAGTGAGCAAGTAGAGATCCGCGATGCTCAGCGGCGGTCGCCAGACCCACTTCTCAACGTCAGAGTCCGGCGATCGTCGCGCCGTGCAACGGGTGTGGTCGGGCTACGACCACCGGCGTCATTGTGGTCGTCAGAATGGAATGTCGTCGTCGGTGATTGGCTCCATCGGCGGCTCGTCCATCCCGCCAGCCATCGGCGCGCCAGCCGCGCTCCACGCTGCCACCGCGCGCCCCGCCCGCCGCTCCCGCCACCGAGCAGCGTGATCCGATCGGCCTTGATCTCCGTGGTGTAGCGCTTGTTGCCGTCCTTGTCGTCCCACTGACGGGTCTGCAGTCGTCCTTCGACGTAGATCTGCTTTCCCTTCGTCAGGTATTCCTGCAGGCTCTCAGCCTGCTTGCCCCAGAGCACCACGCGGTGCCACTCGGTTTTTTCCTGACGCTGGTTGTTGCGATCGTTCCACACCTCCGTGGTGGCCAGGTTCAGGCGTTGCCACTGCGGCTCCGCCCGGCGTGTAGCGGAGCTCCGCATCACGACCGAGGTTGCCGACCAGGATCACTTTGTTCACGCTGCCCATAACACTCTCCTTGGCGCGCGTGCGCACTGCGCGACACGGCCTCCGGGCGACACGAAGCCGCCCCTACGATCACCGTTGCGGTGACCGTGCCTCTACGAATCGTGAATCGCGAATCCTGAATCGTGGGAAGGGACGAACGGCGAAGCCCGTCGTTTCACCAGGCGCGATTCACGATTTGCTGGTCACGACAACCCAGACTCAGTATTCGGGATGCCTGTGACAGAGTAGGTCAAATCACGGGCGCGCGGGAGCTGCCGCGCCCGCGGCCGGAGCCAGCTTCATCAGCCGCTGCTGCGCCAGCGTGGCATTCGTGTCCGAGGGAAACTGCTTGAGCACCTGTTCGTACGACGCACGGGCGCCAGCAAGGTCGCCCTGCCGTTCCTGCGCCACGCCACGCTTGTACAGCGCATCGGCGACGTGCTGCGATCGGGGACCCTTCTGAATGGTCTGATTGAACGCGGCAATCGCCTCGGCCGGCCGATTCAGATACAGCTGCGACTCGCCGATCCAGTACTGCGCCTCGATGGCGGCCTCGCTGTCCGCGTAGCTCGAGATCACCTGCTGGAAACCGGTGATCGCCAGCGTGTACTGGCCGGCGTCGTAGTCGCCTTTGGCTTTCTGCAGCATCTGGCCGGGAGAGCGGCCGAGGGTGTCCTGCAACGACGGGCCAGCGACCGGCGGCGGTGCGGGCGAGGCCGCGGCAGCGGTCGGTGGCGCATTCGGATCCGGTGGCAGGCCCGTCGTCGCCGCGCCCTGTGCCAGGCTGCTGCCCAGCAGCGGTGACCGTTGCGTGCAGCGCCTTGATTTCGTCGCCCATCGCTCGCAGACGCGTGTCGTTGTCCCGGACGCGCTCCGCGATCGTCCCGACGTCGCCGGCCATGTTCTTGGTCGTCAGCGCCTGGTCGGCGAAGCCCTTGCGCATCGCCTCCATCGCAGCGTCGAAACGGCCGTTCAGGGCCTTGATCGCCTCCATCGCTTGCTGGAAGGCGAGCGAGAGCTGCTGGTTCTGCTCCTGCAGCATCCGCAGTTCGGCCTCCATCTGCATGTGCTCCTTGTTCTGGGCCGCCGCCCGGGACGGCAACGGCAGGAGCATCAGTGCGACAAGAGCGGGAATCGTGTACTTCTTCATGGCTGACGCTATTTTGACGTGATCACGAACTGGGCGCGCCGATTCTTCGACCACGAGTCTTCAGTATGGCCAGGGTCGAAGGGGAATTCCTTGCCGTAGCTGACCGTGCGCAGCCGATCGGGCGAAATGCCCAGCGAGACGAGATAGGTCTTCACCGCGATCGCCCGCCGTTCACCGAGCGCCAGGTTGTACTCGGCCGTGCCACGCTCGTCGCAGTGACCCTCGACGGTGACCACCCAGGTACCGTATTTCTGAGCAGGTCGGCATTCGCGCTGACGACCTCCCTCGCGGTGTCGTCAAGATCAGCGCTGTCGAGCGGGAAGAAGGCCGGCTTCAGCGGCGAGTCGCGATTGAGATCGTCGAGCGGCGCGTTGCTGAGGCGATCGTCGGCGAGCGGCTGCGGAGGGACCGGCAAGTCCTCGGTCACGCTGCGCGGCGGCTGTGTCAACGGCGGCGTGGGCAGGGGGCGTGTTGTTCGCCGCCGGCGGCGGAGGCTGCGGGATCGGAACCGGCTGGGTCTTCTTGCCGCAGGCCGAGACCAGAACCGACGTGGCAAGCAGCGTGACGAGGGTCAGTTTCAGGCGCATCGAATCCTCGTGAAAAAGATGTTCAGTTCGACCACGCGGGCGTCACGTTGTTGCCAGTGGTCGTGATCTGGCGGACGTCGCGGCCATCGCGGGTCATGGTGTAAATCTGAGAGCCGCCCTTGCGGGTCGACATGAAGGCGATGTGCCGTCCGTTCGGCGAATACGACGGGCTCTCGTTGCTGCCTTCGCCGATACGTCAACTGACGCGTCTCGCCGGTCGACAGATCGAAGACCTTGATGTCGTAACCGGCGCCCGTCCGTGCCGCAAACGCAATCTCGTTGTAGGGCGCTGGCGACCAGGTCGCTCGGTCGGCGTTGCTCTCGGACGAGATCTTCCGCAGCCCCGAGCCGTCGGTCGACGACATGATGTAGATCTGCGGCGTCCCGCTGCGGTCGGACGTGAAGGCGATCTGCGCGCCGTTCGGTGACCACGTCGGCACGGCGTCGGCGGCCGGGTGATTGGTCAGCCGGCGAAGCCCGGAGCCGTCCACATTCATGACGTAGATTTCGTTGTTGCTGTCGGTCCGGTTGGAGGCGAACGCAATGCGTGTCCCATCGGGGGAGAACACCGGCTGCATGTTCGACTCGCTGCGTCCCTTGGTCGGGTTGTCGAGGATGCCCTGAAAGATCCGAGAGATATAGATGTCGATGCCGCCACCGGTGGCAACCTTGCGCCAGGACGAATACGCGATGGCGCGGCCGTCTGGTGACCATGACGGGCCCGCATTCAGCTCGTTGCCAAGGGTGATGCGTCGCTGGTTGGCGCCGTCATAGTCCGCAATCCAGACTTCTTTCGACTCACGATTCTGCTGACCGGTGCCGCGTACGCGCTGTCGTTCGCGATCGGAGATGAACGCCAGTTTGGTGCGCGCCACGCCGCGAAGGTTCCGCTGCTGCTTGTAGATGTCGTCGGCGGCATTGTGGGCGAAGTTGCGCGGGAACTGATCGGTTCCGCTGTATTCACTGCCGAACACCTGCCGTTTGGTCCGCGCGTTGTAGAGCCGTACCTGGACCTTGATGTCCTTGCCGGTCTTCTGCACGGTCCCGAAAATCACCCCGTCGACGTTCAGTTCACGCCACGCGTCGAACGGAATCTGCTCCGGGGTCCGGGCGGCCGGAATGGACGCATAGATATCGCGCGGAATCATGTCGACTTCGCGCTCGTAGGCGAGGTCGTCCCAGAGCACCTGCGCGAGCAGCTTGGCAACGTCCGCGGCATCGGGAGAGAGGGCCACGAAGTCAGGCACCGCGTAGTGCGGGACGCTGCCCCCGCCCGACGTAATTACCAGCTCGACGTCCGACGGTTGCTGAGTTGACTGGGTCGGCGCCGGCGCCTGCTGCCGCGCCGTGACAGTTACTCCTGTCACGAGGGCCACGACGACCAGCAGCTTCCATCGGGCGGCGCCGAGAACGCGATGTGTGATGTTTGATCATGAATCCACCGTCAGTAGTCGAACCGCAGATGCACCGTCAGCGACGGGTTGGGGTAGAGGCTCGGCAGCGGCTGCAGCTTCGCCGTCGCCTGCAGAGCGTGCTGCGACTCGCTGTCGAGCACGCCGAACCCGCTTGGCCGCTCCAACTGGACTCTGCTCGATCGTCCCGTCCCGCCGAATCGTGAACTTCATCACGTTCGAGCCGACGACGCTCTGCTGGTTGTTCCACTTCGCCCTGATCGCTTCGACCATCAGTTCCAGGTACTCCTTGCAGCAGAAATCGACTGCGTCAACCTGCACGCCTCCCAGACCACGGCCGCCGCTCGTGCTCATCCCGAATCCCTGACCGCGAACCCTGGACGGCGCCGGCGCGGTATTCGCCGTCGGCTGTGACTCGGTGGGAGGAGCCGGTTTGGCTTTCTCGAGCCGGGTCTTCGCCTTGGGATCCGGGATTGTCATCTCCGGACGTTCCTTCGGCGGCGCCACGACTGGACGCTTTTCCTCGAGGGGCGGGACCGGCTGGCCTGATCGGCTGCGCTCCGGCCTGCGTCATGCCCTCGGTCTTCGGACCCTCACTCCCGCTCAGGCTGATCGACATGATGGCGCGCGGCGGGTCGTTGCGCACGCCGGGCGAGAACATCAGTCCGACAATCATCGCCGCGTGCAGCCCGAGCGACCACACCACCATCTTGTTCAGCCCGTCATGGCTGCGCGATCGCGAGACGATGATGTCGGTAACGCTCTCGGTCATTCAGTGATCCAGGCTGCCCGATTAGAAACCCGGACCTACTTTTCGCCTGGCAGGCGTGTCGGGATGCCTACGTTCTGCACGCCCGCTTCCTTCAGCCGGTCGAACACATCCATCTGGTCCTGAATGGTCAGACCACTGTCCATGCGGAGGTAGACCTGCTTGTCCGTTCGCTCCTGCAGCATCTGCCGGATACGTTCACCCAGAAAGCTCGAGCCGAATCGACTCCTTCTTGATGAAGACACGTTGATCTTTCTGAAATGACAGCGGCACGTCGACGAACAACCGCTCGCTCGATATCTCCTGCGTGCGCACCGCCACCGGCAGTTTCACCTCGACGCCGCGTTGCAGCATCGGCGCCGTGACCATGAAGATGATCAGCAGCACGAGCATGACGTCAACGAGCGGGATGATGTTGATCTCGGCCAGCGTGCGTCGAAACACGATGCCCCCGACTTCCGCGGCTCAACGTCGGAGGCTGGCTGGAGGCGACGACTTTCGGCACGTCAGGCTCCTACGTGAAGTTCCGCTCGGCGATGTTCAGGAACTCGAGCGAGAAATCGTCCATCTGCGCTGCGAAACCCTTCACCTGCGTGGTGAAGTGGTTGTAGAAGAGCACCGCAGGGATCGCTGCGAACAGGCCGAGCGCGGTGGCGATAAGCGCCTCCGAGATGCCCGGGCCGACGGTTGCGAGGTTGGTGGCTCCTGACGCGCCGATCTTCAGGAACGCGTTCATGATCCCCCACACTGTTCCGAACAGGCCGATGAACGGTGCCACGCTCGCGATGGTTGCCAGAAAGGTCACACGTTTCTCCAGCTTGCCGAGCTCGACGGTCGATGCGCGCAGCAACGCGCGATCGACGGCGGGCAGGCTCTTCAAGGTTGGACGAGCGGCGGGCACCGCCGGATTGGCGGGCGCGGCTGCACCAGTCAGGCGGAACTGCGCGTTGAGCTCCGCATACCCGGCCTGGAATACGCCGACCAGGGGACTCGCCGGCAGCGAGGGACAGACGGCCTGGACCTCTGAGAACTTCGCGCTACGCCGGAAGACGTCGAGAAACGTCGTGCTCTGTCGGGCCACCTGGCGGTAGGACAGCGCCTTGACGACGATGATGGCCCAGGAGACGACGGAAAGCAGGAGCAGAATCGCGAGAACGATCCGATTGACGGGCCCGGTGTTCGAGATGATGTCGACTACATTGCCCGTTTCGGCCAGAGGGGCAGCGCCCTCCTGCACCTGTAGTGCAAGGACGAGGGTGCCAAGCGTGTACAACGAAGCCTCCGATACATCGGCAGCGCGCTGCTGGGATCAGCGCAGACACGGCAGGGTAGCATGCGGCCGGATCGCTGTCAAAAGTCTGATAGCATGGAAGTTCCGCCTCCATGCTTCGCTTCCTCCGCATCCGCAACCTGGCGGTGATCGACGCCGTGGAGGTCGAGTTCGAATCGGGCTTCAATGTCCTGACCGGCGAGACCGGCGCCGGCAAGTCCATCCTGGTCGAGGCCGTCGGCCTGCTGCTGGGTGGGCGCGCGTCCTCGGAACTCGTGCGGACGGGCGAAGCGCAAGCCACGATCGAGGCGATCTTCGAGGCGGCGGACGCACTCCGAACTGATCGTCCGTCGCGAGATCAGCGCGCAGGGGCGAAGCCGCTCGTTCATCAACGGCGCGCTGGCCACGGCGGCAGCGCTGCGCGACCTTTCCGATCGGCTCGTCGAACTGCACGGGCAGCACGAACACCAGGCACTGCTGGATCCGCTGACTCATCTCCCGCTCCTCGACGCGCTTCGCGCGACACGACGACTTGGTCGACCAGGTTCGCAGCGCGTGGACCGAGGTGCGCAGCCTGCGCGAGCAACTCGATCGCTCGCGAATGGACAGGCGGGAGAAGGCCGCGCGCCTGGAGCTGATCGCGTTTCAGCTGGGTGAAATCGAAAAGGCAGCGCCGCGGGCGGGTGAAGACGAAGAGCTTGCGGCGGCCAAGCAGGTACTCGCCAGCGCTGATCGGATTCAGCGTCTGTGTGAAGAAAGCTACGCCACGCTCTACGACAGCGACCAGGCGGTCCTCGCGTCCCTCGGCGGCGTATGGAAACGGGTCGCCGAACTCGCGACGATCGATCCGCAGTTCTCCTCATACGCGGACGCACGCGACAGCATCAAGTCGCAGCTGGAGGATCTCGCGTTCTTCCTGCGGCGTTACGCGGACGACGTGGATGCCTCGCCTGGACGCCTCCAGCAGGTCGAAGATCGCCTCGCCGTCCTCGAACGACTCAAGCGGAAGTACGGACCGACGCTGGACGAGGTGATCGCAGCAGGGGAGAGACTGGCCCGTGAACGAGCGTTGCTGAGCGGCGACAGTGATCGGGCCGAGGATCTGCAGAGAGCGCTCGCCGCGGCTTCGGAGCGCTTCCTTGGAATTGCGCGAGAGCTGTCCTCTCGGCGACGGCGGCACGCCGACGTGCTGGCGCGCAACCTGGAAGCGCTGCTCGCGGAGCTCGCGATGGCGCAGGACTACGTTCGAGGTCCGGTTCAACGACGGCGAGCTCCCGCCGGAAGGCGTGGAGTGAAAACGGGATCGATCGAGGCGGAGTTCTACATTTCCCCGAACGTCGGTGAGACGCCGCGGCCGCTCGCCCGTATCGTGTCCGGCGGCGAACTGTCACGGGTCATGCTGGCGTTGAAGACGATCGGGTTCGTGCCGACTCCGGGAGCCGGCTCCGGGCGTCGTCCACGTCCGCTGCTGGAGTCGAAGACGTTGATCTTCGACGAGGTGGACGCCGGGATCGGCGGGCGAGTCGCAGACGTGGTCGGCGCCAAGCTCCAGGAGCTGGGGGAACAGTTCCAGGTGCTCTGCATCACCCACCTGCCGCAGATCGCCGCACGGGCATCAACGCAGTTTCTGATCGAGAAGTCGATCACTGGACATCGGACGGTGACCCGCGTGACTCGGCTCGACATGGACGCGCGTGTGGAGGAGCTCGCACGGATGATTGCCGGCACGAGCGTGACTGACGCAGTGCGAGCAAGTGCCCGCGACCTGCTCCACAGCGCAAGGGCGAAAGGTAAACAGAAGGCGAAAGGCGAAAGCGAAAGTCGGCGACGTGGCTAAGAAATATCGCATCGAAACCTTCGGCTGTCAGATGAACGTCCACGACTCCGAACGCATGGCGGGCCTGCTCGACCGAGCCGGCTACGAGGCGACGGACACCGACAGGGACGCCGACGTGATTGTGATCAATACCTGCAGCGTGCGCGAGCACGCGGAGGAAAAGCTCTATACACGACTCGGTGAACTACGTGTCATGAACCAGGAGAGCGGCCGTCGACCGGTCGTCGCAGTTGCCGGCTGTGTCGCGCAACAAGAGGGTGACGCGTTGCTACGGAAGACCAACGGCTACATGATCGATGTCGTCGTCGGCACGCAGCGCTTGAAGATGCTGCCGCAGCTGGTCGCGAACGCGACTCCGGCGTCTCACGCGTCCGTCGATGTCGGCGCCTTCGACGATGTGACGTTTCCCGTCGGCGTGACACGCCGCGGCGACGCCGTTCGCGCCTACGTGACCATCATCGAGGGGTGCAACGATCACTGCGCGTTCTGCGTGGTGCCGTACACCCGCGGCCACGAGCGGATGCGACCGCAAGCCGACATTCTCGACGACGTCCGTGAGGCGGTCGCGTCCGGGCGACCTGAAGTTCAGCTGCTCGGTCAGATCGTCAACCATTATCAGGCTCCCGACGACCCCTCGTACGATTTCGCGCAGCTGCTGGCCGACGTCAACGACGTGCCAGGCGTCGAGCGTATTCGCTTTGCGAGCCCCCATCCACGGCACACCGGCAAGCGGCTCATCGAGGCGGTCCGGGATCTGCCGAAGGTCTGCAAGCATCTGCATCTGCCGGTGCAATCCGGGTCGACCCGGATCCTCAAGGCGATGCGGCGGCGTCATACCCGAGAGGAGTATCTTGACCTCGTGGCGGGGATTCGCGAATCGATCCCTGGGGTCACGCTGTCGACCGATATGATCGTCGGCTTTCCGGGAGAGACCTCCGCTGATTTCGCGGACACGCTGTCGCTGACGACGGCGGCCCGTTACCACAGCATGTTTTCCTTCAAGTACTCTGTCCGCCCGAACACGCTCGCATCGAAGCGGATGCCGGACGACGTCCCAGAACTGGAAAAGACGCGACGCATCGTCGAACTGCAAGCGTTGCAGCGCGAGATCCAGACGCGGCTCCACGAGACAGCTGTAGGCACAGTGGTTGACGTTCTGGTGGACTCGGCAAGCCGCCGTGAGGCGGGCGAGTTGTCTGGACGCACCTCGGGAAATATCGTGGTCAACTTCGACCTGCCAACCGATACTCTTCAGTGCGAGCCTGCGGCCGCGGCGGGCTCGGGATGGATTGGGCGGACAGTTCCTGTCAGAATTCTTCGAGCCGGGCCTCACAGCCTGCGCGGCGAGCTGTTACCGGGCGCGTAGCTGGGGAACCGTTTCTGCGAGTGAGCACGCCATGCTTATCGAGATGATGATCAAGGGGTTGATGGTCGATCCGATCACGAATACGCCGATCGTGATCCTCAAGGACAAGGATGGTGATCGGGTTTTGCCGATCTGGGTCGGGGTCTTCGAAGCGAACGCGATTGCCCTGCAGATCGAGAACGTGTCGACGCCGCGACCGATGACCCACGATCTGCTGCGGAACATCATCACCGACCTCGACGGCCGCGTCGATCGCATCGTCGTCAGCGACCTAAAGGACAACACGTTCTTCGCGCTTATTCACCTCACCGTCAAAGGTGAGGGCATCGCGGTCGATGCGCGGCCGAGCGATGCCATCGCGCTCGCCCTCCGCACGCGGGCGCCGATCCTGGTGGAGGAGTCGGTAATCGACAACGCCAAGACAGTCGATTTCGGATCAGAGCGCCTGGACAACGACAAAGTCCAGAAATGGCTCGAAAGCCTGGATCCCGCCGAACTCCCCAAGTACAAGATGTAATGTCGGCCGGCCGACATTGTGCTCGGCCGGCGAAGCTTTCCACAAATCTGGTGGGCGTTTGACAGACCTCCACCGCATATCCATAATGGGCGCACCGTTTCACATTCCTGCGCCCGATGATCGTTGCCATCGCAAATCAAAAAGGCGGCGTCGGCAAGACTACGACCGCTGTGAATCTTGCCGCTGCGCTGGCGATGCGCGGCCGCAAGACGCTGCTCATCGACTTGGACCCTCAGGCGAACAGCAGTATTTCGTTCCTCGACCTTGCGACGGTGGCTCGTAGCACCTTTGATGCGATCTCGGATCCCGCCTGTGAACTCGCCGACATCATCAAGCCGGCGACGGCCGACAACCTGTTCATCGCGCCGGCCCGTATCGCGCTCGCCAAGCTCGAGGCGCGGCTCGTCGGCGAACTCGATGCTCACTTCAAGCTGAAGGACAAGATCGACAAGCTCGGAGATGAGTACGCGCACATCGTCATCGATTGTCCCCCAGCCCTGGGTCTGCTCACGGTCAACGCCTTGGTGGCGGCGACCCATCTCCTGATCCCCATTCAGTCGTCCTACTTCGCGTTGGAGGGCACCGACGACCTGCTCGAGACGATCGAGAAGGTGAGGCAGCGGCCGAATCCGGCGCTGCGGATCCTTGGTGTCGTGATCACGATGCACGACAAGCGCACGGCACTCGGCCGTGACATACGTGAGCAGATTCAGAAGGTGTTCGGCGGCAAGGTCTTCAAGACCGTGATCAGCAAGAGCGTGCGCCTGGAAGAAAGCCCGGCGTACAAGGAATCGATATTCACGTTTGCGCCTGAATCAACCGGCGCGACCGATTACTACAGCCTGTGTGAGGAGGTCATCGAGCGTGGCGAAGCGCGGACTGCCTGAGACGCTGCGGATGCGGCACGACGAGCATTACGTGGACGCGCTGGCCACGTCGGCCGGCGGAGCCGGTCGGCCGGCTGCTGCCGATTGAGCTGGTGGACCCGAACCCCAGTCAGCCGCGCCAGGTGATGGGCGACCTGTCAGAGTTGATGGCGTCGGTCGCGGAGAAGGGGATCATCGAGCCGCTCGTGGTCCGGCCCTTCGGCGGACGCTTTCAGATCATCGCTGGCGAACGTCGTTACCACGCCGCAGTTCAGGTTGGCCTGCGCGAGGTGCCGGTGGTCATCCGTGACGCCGACGACAGGGAAGTCATGGAGATCGCGCTAGTCGAAAATCTCCAGCGGAAAGACCTGACGCCCTTCGAAGAATCCGAGGCGCTCCAGCAGTTAGCGCAGCGCTGCGGATACACCCACGAAGACATGGCTCGCAAGCTCGGCAAGTCTCGAACCGCGATCACGGAGTCGCTCTCGCTGAAGAACATGCCGGAAGAGGTCAGGAATCTTTGTCGGCTCGCCGACATTACGTCAAAGTCGACGCTATTGCAGATCGTCAGGCAGTCGGACCCCGAGAAGATGTTGGCTCTGGTCGAAAAGCTCGCGGGTCAGGGCGCGACCACCCGACAGGACGTGCGGAAGGAAACCGCGAAGCCGGCTTCTGGCCGTCCCAAGACGTTTGTCTTTGCCTTCAAGCCGCCTACGAAGGCGTTCGATTTGCGCTTGAGTTTCAAGAAGTCAAAGGTCGAAAAGACCGAAATTATCGAGGCGCTCGAGAACATCATTCGCGAGCTGCGCCAGCAATAGTAAGGCTGGCGCCTCGCGCCCCGACTCGTCGGTTGGCCAGCGACTCACGCCGCGTAACCGACAGCAGCCCGCACCTAACGAATTCGCGAACCTTCACGGCATAACACGCACGAGACGCTCGCCAAGCCACGCCGGCACGCTGTCGGCCGGCCGACATTATCTGACCTGTCCGAAGCACGCCCGTAGCGGCCGCCACAGCCGACTTGCGCCATCAGCCGCCGGTCCAGCGCGAGGGCTGGCCAGGGAGTGGAGCGGCGCGGTATGACCCTCCACCCTTAGGGCGCGCGAGAGGTCGCGACCCTTAGTGGGGCTGAGGACGATCACCCAGGCGCGTTAGTTAACATAACGCGTATTATGCGACGTCGCAGGAATGCGGCCGAAATGTGCCCTGTGGATGATCTGTGGAAGCTTCTTGTGGGCATCTGCCCGAACGTCCGCGCTACGCTGTCCAGTTGACGGCCGCGAACTGACGGTCCGGCACGATGAGCTCGATCGCCCGGTGCCGCGGATAGTGTTCGATTTCCTGTGCGCCCCGATGCAGCACGACGAGAAACGCCATCGGCGATCCAGCGCGGAGGCGCAGGCAGTCGAACGGAATTCGCAGCTCGAGGACCCGACCGGCAGCCGCCGACAGCTCCAAGCACGAAACCGGGAGCAGCGGCTCACCTGTCGAGCCGCGCTCCAGAATGGCCGCCTCGACGACGCCGTCGACCATCCGCACCGTGACGCGGACACCAGCGGGCTTGAGGAAGTTCAGGCTGACCTCCGTGCCCTTCGGCCAGCAACTCGGCCATCGCTCGTATCGCCGTCCACCCGGACGAACAGGTGTTCGAGGTTGAAGCCGAATTCGATAAGCGGTCAGGACGGTGCGCCGGTGCGGTGACTTGATGCATCGCGCCCACACCGCGCCGTCGTCTCGACGCAGCCAGCGCCCAGCCATTCGAAGTAGTTCGTCACCTCGCCGTCGAGCACCGGGTCGATGAACCCGGTGGGCGGGTGAATGGCAGCCTCCGGCGGCTGCGTGCTGATGTTGGTGACGAGAAGCTCCTCCGGAATTGGCTGATCGAGCGCGCGATAGACGTTCCGCACGTGACGCCGGAAGAGGTCGTCGAACTCGAGGTCGTGGTCGGAGGAGTGGTCGTCGCCGTACCACCAGAACCAGTCGCTGCCCTCCGCGATCAACATTTCCTCGCGAGCCCGCGCAACCAGCGCAAGTCCGGTGCGGTCCCTTCGGCGGCCGCTCAGGGCGCGCCGCGCGTCGACCAGTTGGCTCCAGGCGCGGTGATCGTCCGCGTGCCCGATCCAGATGTAGAAGTCACCGTTGATCCAGGAGCCTGGGAAGATCGACGGCAGACGTCTCCCTGGCACCAGCGCAGGCCTCGGCCATGGTCACGGTCTGCAGATCGCGAATCTGATCCGAGCCGACGGTAGAGCGCCCGAAGAAAGGGGCGGCCCTGACCCTCATAGTGTTCCCAGGCATTCTCACCGTCGAGGATCACGAAAATCGTCGCGTCTTCCCCGCCGGTGCGCGACCGATAGCGGTCCCCGGCCTCGACGAGGCGGCGGACGAAGTCGTCCGCTGCCGCATCGGCTGACCAGGACGCGTAGGTGAAGCCGATCAGATCCGACAGCGTGTGATCGCGGAACCCGCAGGCGACCGTGGCGTCGCGACCGACACGATACGGCCGATAGAGCATCTCCGGCTGCTCGACGTTGCCGTTACCATCGCGGGAAAACCCGCGGCCCAGCGTTCGCGCCAGGATCTCCTCGTCTGTCGCCATCCACGTCAGGCCGGCGGCCGCGACCAGCGGGACCATGGCGTCCGACACCGACCCTTCGGAGGGCCACAACCCCGCCGGCCGCTGGCCAAACAGTCGCTCGTGATAGGCCACGGCCAGGGTCAACTGAGTCGGCCGCGTCCTCGGGATGGCGGAACGGTTCGCGCGGCATCCGCGACTCGGAGTGCGTCCGCAGATAGACATTCGTGTCGCACAGCAGCGGAAGGATCGGGTGATAGAACGGCGACGTCGAGATCTCGATCTGGCCGCGGGACGCAGCGTCCCGGTATTCTGGGATGACACGCCGGAGAATCTCGAGCTCCACCTGCCGCAGCGTCCGCTTGTCGGCCTCCGTGAATCCCCGGCCTTTGGCGACCAGCTCACGGACGCGTCTCGTCCCGATCGAAGTAGTACGCATCGACCCAGGCAAGCTTGTGCCAGACCTGCAGGTCGCGAATGTCATCGGTCGAAAACAGGGCTATCTGGGCTCGCCCACTGAGTCCCCCGCCGCTCGAACCGCGCAGCGCCAGCAGCTCGGCGTAGCGCGGAAACGGATCGATCATCCGCGGGCGATGCGCATGGAAGAAGTGCTCGAGGCAGAAGCCGCGTTCCTCGTCTGAGAGATCTGTCGGCCGGCTTGAGACTCAACTCGAGGTGCCGGTCACGCGCCTCGTCGCGCGCGAACGCCTCGAGCTGGACGAGCATCGACGGCACCAGGTTGAAGGTGATCTTCACTCCGCGGAAACTCCTGCAGGAGTGCCACCATGCCCCAGTAGTCCTTGAGCGCGTGCAGCCGGACCCAGGGAAGAATGTGTTCGCCCGTCACCAGGTCCTGGTAGAAGGGCTGGTGCATGTGCCACAGCAGTGCGACGCGCGTCATAATCGGGTATCCGGTTGCGGCGCGCGACTCGCCGCGCCGTCTGTTCCGTCATGAAAATTATCGATCGGTACGTGATCCGGCAACTGCTGATGCCCTTTGGCCTCGGCCTGCTCGTGTTCACGTTCCTCATCATGCTTCGTCCACTGCAGGAGTACGCCGAGGACCTGGTGGCGAAGAACATCGCGCCGCCAATCATCGGCTGGCTGATGGTCCTGCTCGTCCCGCAGGCGCTGGCGCTGACGATTCCGATGTCACTGCTGGTGGGCTTGCTCGTCGGGTTCGGCCGCCTCTCCGCCGACCGGGAATTCGTCGCCATGCAGGCGTGCGGGATCAGCCTCAAGCGGTTGCTGATTCCGGTCGGTCTGGTCTCGATGCTCTCGTTGGTCGCCACCGCGTACATCTGGTTCTACGGCTACCCCAACGCGAACGCGAACTTTCTGGATTTGATGGTCCAGGTGCTTGCCGAGCGTGCCGAAGGCAACGTCCGACCGCACGTCTTCTATCGGGAGATTCCGAACCTGATGCTCTACGTTCGTGACGTTCCGCCATCAGGCGACGGTTGGGACGGTGTGTTCATGAGCGACACGCGGCCCGGACAGCCTGAAGCGGTCTACATGGCGCGTCATGGGCGCATCGCCGTCAACCGCACGAAGCGGACCGTCGATATCGTCCTCGAAGACACGATTCGCCGGACGCTGGATGCCACCGGGAATTACGACGTGGCCAACATCGCGCAGATGACCGTCAGCGTCGATCCCGCATCCGTCATTCCTGTCCGGAGCGGCGCGACCAAGGGCTTGCCGGAAATGACGGTGCCGGAACTGAAGGCGGCGGCCGCGGCGCGCGAGCGGCAGGGCCTGTCCAGCCACAACGAGTGGGTGGCCATTCACCAGAAGTTCGCGATTCCGTTCGCGTGCGTCGTGTTCGGCGTGATCGGGTTGGCGCTGGGAGCGACACATCGCCGCGACGGTGCACTCGGAAGCTTCGTTCTCGGGCTGATCGTGGTGTTCGCGTACTACATTCCGCTCTACCTCGGGCCGCAACTCGTCAAGGGGGACATCATCCCGCCATGGCTCGCTGCGTGGCTGCCCAATATCGTCCTGGGCGGTCTCGCCGCTGCCCTGTTCGTCTGGCGCGAGCGCGTCGCAGACCAGCCGATCCGTCTGCCGGCGGCGATTCAGCGGCGGTTCTCGAAGCAGGCCGGGGTCCGGCGATCCCGGTCGCTCGGCATCTTGCGGATTCTGGATCGATACGTCGCGGGTTTGTACCTCCGCATCCTGCTGTTGTCTGCAGCGTCCCTGATGGGCGGTTTTCTACATTTCCACGTTCATCGATCGAGCGGACAAACTCTTCAAAGGCACGGCCACGCCGCGGATGCTCGTCGATTACTTCTGGTACGTGACGCCGCAGTACGTCTACTACGTGATTCCGCTTGCGGTTCTCCTCGCCACGCTGATCGCCATCGCGGTCCTGACACGGAACAGCGAACTGATCGTCATGAAGGCGTGCGGCGTCAGCCTGTACCGGCTGGCGGCTCCGATGTTCGTCTGCGCCATGCTCGCGGCCGGGGCAATCTACGTGCTGGACCGCACCGTCGTCGGGCCCTATTTCGAACAGGCTGAGCGACTGCGCCTAGCGATGAATGGTCAGGCGACCGCACCCCTCAACCCGTTGAGTTACGGGTGGGTTCAGGGCCGCAGCGACGACTTGTACTTCTTCCGGATGTACAACCCGTCGGAACACAAGCTCACTAACGTGACCAGGTATGAATTCACGCGGGGAATGACGCGTCTTGTGCGCCAGACGTACGCCGAGGAGGCGACGTTCGTCGGGCGCCGCACCAGACGCTCGTGGCGAGTGGCAGGTCACGCACGGATGGAGCCGTGATTTCGACGACAGCGGCCAGGTCCGGAATAACAGCTTCACGCCAATCGTCAACGAGACTCGCCTGTTCGAGCCGGCGACCTATTACGGGCTCGAGCAACCGGATCCCAAGTTCATGCGGCTTGGCGATCTTCAGCAGTACACCGCGCGGATGATCGCCAGCGGTTACGACATGTTTCCGCAGCAAGTGTGGGTGGCGCGGCGATATGCGTTTCCCTTCGTCACGCTGATCATGACGCTCATCGCCGTACCGTTCGCCGTGACCATCGGTCGTGGGGGCGCGATGGCCGGCATCGCGGTCGGCATCGCCCTCGCGCTCCTGTACTGGGTGTCGATCAGCATCTTCGCGGCGCTTGGCGGTGGCGGGTTGATTGCGCCCGCCCTCGCTGCATGGGCGCCGAACATGCTGTTCGGTGCCGGTGCACTCTATCTGCTGCTGACGGTCAGGACCTGACCGACAACGTTCAGAAGCGGCAAAACAGCTGTTGGAATTCTCAGACGGGCAAACGACCCGCGAGCTGCGGCTTCTTGTCTCTACGGTTTCCCGTAGCGAATGTTATCGAGCCAGACTTGTCCGCTGGCGCCAAGGGGAGTATTCGGTGGCTCGACCACCCACAGGAGTGCCTGAATCTCCGGGACGGCGGGCAGCTTCGTTGTCGCCTCGCCCCGCGATCGCATGTCGTCGAAGAACACCGTGATCTCGCGCGGCATTTCATCGACGAAGAACGTTCGCTGCCACCGCTCTCCTGCTGCCCCTCTCGGTACACGGACCTGCATTGCCAATCGCATCGGCTTGTCGGCTCTGGCTGAAAAAATCACCCGGTCGGCCGACGCGACGGCCGGTCCGGCAGCAACGACGAGCGCGACATACGGACCATCGCTGCGCGTGCCTCCCAACGCGTATCGCCATCGCAATTGCGTGCCACCCCCCTCGGCGCGCGCCGTATCGATGGCGCCGGCCGACTGCGTGCTGGCCTCGATCTGCCACGCAGCTGCAGGTCCGTTGTCGTAGATCGTCGTGAACGCGCGAGCTGGCGGCCGCGAATCGGCCGGCGGTGGTTGCTCACTGCGGCCGACATAGATCGGATTGGTGATGATCCACGGGACCGGCGGCTCGCCCGGAGCATGGCCGAGACCGACTTCCGCGCGGAACACGGCGGGGACCGCATCCGCGGAGAACTCCAGAGCAGCCTGCGCCGACATCGCAACGGGGGCACCGTCCTTAAACAGGGTGATTGTGGAACCGCCAGGCGCGTTCGATGCCACGCGAAGTGAGACGGGTCCGTCGAGTGGCAGCACGTCTCCCCCGCTCGCGTGGCCGGATCCGCTTGCGGCCGAGAACACCACCGCGGCCGGCGTTGCGAGCGCATCAATCGCCGAGAACACATGACCGCGTCTGATTTCGTCAATGACGCGGACCGTGTCCTGCCCGGCGTCGCCGCTGAGACGAAGTTGCGGAATGACGACAGAAAACGTCTCGAACATCCGTTCGTAGCCGGGCACGCGCAGAGCGGCGGATCCATCGTATTGCTCCGGGGCTTCGCGTAATGCCAGGCGGGCATGTGCGTCACTGCCTGCGAGGGCGACCACCCGACGCCGTTGGGCGAGCGAATCCCAGTGGCGCAAGACGTCATCCGGACGATCAAGCAGCTGGCCGAGCGTTTCGACCGGTCGCAGCGGATACGTGAACAACGCTCGCAAGAGCGTCAGGCGTGTTTCATCGCGCCATTCGCTGTCTCCGTTGAGCCATTCCAGTCCGTCGAACTGCGCCTCCCAATCGCGCCAGCGCAAGTCGGGCTTCTTCGATCCCGGGTGCGCGACGATCGACATCCCGCCGAGACGGGCAATGTCTTCGATCACGTCGCGGCCCTCGCCGCCGAGTGGAAATGGTGACCGTCCGATCCCGAGCGCGATGACATGACCGTCGTCGGTACTGATCTCCACCGCGTCGATAACGAGCACTCCCTGGCGATACGCGGGCGCTTCAGGTCGCCGCGCGCCGTCGCCGTGGTCGGTGACGATGACGAACTTGAGTCCCGCACGTGCGGCCGCGGCGGCGACGTCATCGAGCGTGCCGGTCCCGTCTGAACGCCGCGTGTGGACGTGAATGACGCCGCGCGCTCCGGCTGGCACAGCGGAGGTGATGGCCAGCGGCTCCCGGGCGGGTGGCAGCGAGAACGCCACGATCGTCGCCGTGACGACGATGACTGCGGCGACGACGCGACGGAGCCAGATCATGCGCGCGGGTGGAACTGATCGTAGATAGTCCGCATACGCTGCTCGAGTACGTGCGTGTAGATCTGGGTGGTGGAAAGGTCCGAGTGCCCGAGCATCATCTGGATCGCGCGCAGATCCGCACCCCGCTCGAGCAGATGGGTCGCGAACGAATGCCGCAACATGTGCGGACTCAGAGTGTGCGTGATCCCCGCCTGCCGTGCGTACACTTTCAGAATCTTCCAGAAGCCGACTCGGCTCAGACCGGCCCCGCCGCCGCGCGCGTTGACGAAGAGCATCGGACTTCGTCGCTTACCTAGGAGGACCCCCCGCGCGTCGCGGGTGTACTGGCGGACCCAGCGCGCCGCCTCGTCGCCGATCGGAATGATCCGCTGCTTGTCTCCCTTGCCTGTGCAGGTCAGGTACGACGCCTCGAGATTGACGTCGGGCGGACGTAATGAAATGAGTTCGGAGACACGCATTCCGGTCGCATAGATCAGCTCGATGAGGGCGCGATCGCGCAGGCCGCGCGGGTTGCTCACGTCCGGCTGGGCAAGCAACCTGTCAACATCCTCGACCGACAGATAACGCGGCAGCACCTTCCACGCCCGGGGCGGGCGGAGGTCTTCCGCGGGGCTGGCAGGCAAACGACCGTCGATCACGAGAAAGCGGAAGAAGCCGCGGTAGCATGCGACGGCACGGGCGACCGAACGCGGCGACTTTCCTTCCGTCATCATCGCGCGAACGAATTCCTCGAGCTGCGCCAGCGTCAGTGCGGCGATCTCGGTCTCCGCCCCGGCGGAGTACTCCGCGAGCAGTGCCAGGTCGCGCGCATAGCTTTCGACCGAGTTCGTCGCCAGACGGCGTTCGGCGGTGAGGTGCGTAAGGTACGCGTCGACCAGCGACGCGGAGGCTGATGGCACGGATGCGACCCGGGGAAGGTGCGGAATGTAGAATTGTAGTCGTATGCCCGTTCGATCGAAGTGGCAGTCCCTTCCTACCGAAGCCATCAACCCTTCGAGTCTCGCCATCGACAAGCTTCAGCCGGACGACATCGTCGAGCTGATGATCAATGAGGATCGGAAGATGCTGGCGGCGGTCCAACGCGAAAAGGAGCGCATCGCGGTAGGTATCGAGATGATCGCGACGGCCTTACGCAAGGACGGGCGCATCATGTTCGTCGGTGCCGGCACCAGCGGGCGGCTCGGCATCCTCGAGTCTGCCGAGATGCCGCCCACGTTCAGCACCGAAGCCACCTTGGTGCAGGCGGTCATGGCCGGCGGCCGTGAAGCCATTTTCGGGGCCAAAGAAGGGGTCGAAGACAACTACGAGGAGGGGGCGCGGGCCATCACGCGGCTGCGGCCAACCAAGAAGGACGTGGTGATTGGCGTTTCCGCAAGCGGCATCACCCAGTTCGTTCGCGGGGCCCTCACCCGGGCGCGCAAGGCCGGCGCGCGCATCATCTTCGTGACCTGCGACCCCGGCACCGAACTGCAGACGTTCGTCGATCTCACGATTGCGCCGGGTGTCGGCGCTGAGGTGATCGCCGGCTCCACCCGCCTCAAGGCCGGCACCGCGACCAAGCTCGTGCTGAACATGCTGACAACCGGCGCGATGGTGCGGATAGGCAAGACCTACGGCAACTTGATGGTGGACGTGCACACGGGCTCAGAGAAGCTGAAAGACCGGGCGCGTCGCATCGTCAATATCGTCACCGGGCTCGACTATGACGAGAGCGACCGGGTGCTCAAGAAGGCGCGGTGGAACGTCAAAGCGGCGATTGTGATGCAGAAGACCGGCTTGCCGTTGCCCAAGGCGCTCGCTCGCCTGCGCCGGGCGCACGATTTGATGCGCGATGCGATCGGCGAAGACATCGAGCCGCGTCTCCGCGGCATGCTACAGGGGCACGCCGAAGCATCGTTCGCGAGCCCGTCCGATGAACCGGCCGCACGGCAGCTGCGACGCCGCTGATTGATCCAGACGCGTCTCTCGAAATAGTTGCAATCGCAATAGTATCGGTGGAGCCCGCCGCTGGTGGACGCTGCAAACCGGGATCACCATCCGCTACACGTAGACCGGCACGACGACGTCGCCGCGCGCGGCCGCAAGCGCCAGGTGGACGGCGCCCAACGCAGGATCGACGTGGAGGCGACGAACGCGACAGCGCGGCGCAATCTCGGGCAGCCGGCTGCTGACGCTCGGCACGAGTGCCGGAATGCCAACGAAGATGCCGCCGGACAGCACGATGCGCAGTTCCTCGCCCCGCATGTCCAGCCGGGTAATCACGGACGCGGCGGCGGACGTAAGTTCGGCTGCGGCGCGGTCGAGGATTTCTGAGGCGATGGCGTCGCCGGCGTCGTACGCGCGCTGAACAATCGAGGCGATGCTGGCAATCGAGCGGCGTGGTAGGCCGTGATCGTAGACCGCGTGGATCACATCGGTCGGGGTACTCAGCCCCATCTGGTCCAGTACCATCTCCGTCAGCAGCGTCGACGGACCGCGGCCGTCGAACTGCCGCACGACTGCGGACAGCGCCGCGCGGCCAATCCAGAACCCGCCGCCTTCGTCGCCAAGCAGATAACCCCATCCGCCCGCACGCGTGGCGCGCCCGGATGCATCCCGTCCGTAGGCGATTGAACCGGTGCCAGCCACGATCACGACACCCGGATCGTCGCCTGCTCCCGCGACCAGCGCGATGAGCGCGTCGTTGACAACGAGCGTACGGCTGGTCGAGGCGATGCGACGCATGATGGCGCGAACAGCTGCCGCATCACTGGGGCGATCGACCCCAGCGATCCCCAGACAGATCGCGTCCGGACGGACGTCGCGTTCACCGAGCGTCTCCGCCATGACGCCATGGAGCACCTTCTCGACCTCCAGTTCACCAGACGCCTGAAGGTTGGCGCCGCTGCCCCGCGCTTCGGCGAGCACCCGGCCATCCTCGTCCGCTAGAAGGCAGACAGTCTTGGAACCGCCAGCGTCGATGCCAAGAACGTGCAGCACGGCACTATGGTACAGTGCAGGTTTCTCTGCATGGTTTTACCCACAAGGACACGGCGTGTGTGGCGGGCGAGCCGCGTTGCGATCTGTCTCGTAACAATGCTCGCTGGTGCGCTCGGGTTCGAGTGGCGGGTCAGGGCGGCGGACGCGTCGGTCCAGGCGTCATGGGTTTCGGCGTCGGCCCTCGAAGCGCCGGATGGCGTCCGTCGGGCCGTCACCACGGCGATCGCCGCAGGCATCACCACCATCGTGGCGCCCGCGGCGCTGTATAGCGACAACGTCCCAGATCGCTTCATGGAGTTGTTGCGGCTCGCCCACGACCGTCAGCTTCAGGTCCACGCCTCGGTCGATATCGATCGCGCCGCGCTGGCCGACGAAGTGCCAGCGTCTCGCAGTCACGTCATCTATCAGCATCCGGAATGGCTGATGGTGCCGCGGGCGCTCGCGCCGGAACTGCTGGGGATCGACGCGAGGAGCCCGGAGTACGTCGGTCGCCTCGCCCGCTGGGCGCGGACCAATGGACTCGATGGCATCTATCTCTCGCCGCTTGCCGACGATGCGGCCGCATATGTCGCGGCGGCGGCGGCTCGTGTGCTGCGCCGGTATCCTGTAGACGGAGTGCAGCTCGATGCGGCCCGCTATCCAGGCCGCGACTTCGACTACGGCTCGCGATCGATCGAAGCGTTTCGGGACGACATCCGGCCATCGCTTGTTCCCGCCGATCGCCTCCGCGTCGATTCGGACGAGGCGATCGACCCGTTCGCGTATCCGAATGCGTTTCCCGACGCCTGGCGCCAGTTCCGACAGGTGCGACTCACCAGGCTCGTGGCGCAAGTCCGGGCGGCGATTGCCGCTGCGCTCCCGGGTATCCCGGTGACGGCGGTAGTGTCAGGCACCGCGGAGAGCGACCTCGAGGACCATCTCCAGGACTGGCGCAGCTGGATCGAAAGCCGTCTCGTGGACGCCGTCTCCGTCCGATCGGGCGCCACCACGACGATCGTCTCGGACGTGAACGCGCTGCTGCGGATCGTCAGCACGGCACAGGCTTCCGGCTCCAACTGATCGCGTGATGGCGGAGCGCTTCGATGCGCCTCGCGACGTCATTCGCGGCGCGGTCGCTCACCTGGCGTTCCCTGCCGCTGTGGTCGAAGTGGGAAATGCTACCCAGCCGCTTTGGTCCGAGGCGTTCGGCCGGCTCACCTTCGGCGCCAACGCTTCGCCCGCGCATCCTGAGACGATCTTTGACATCGCCTCGCTGACGAAGGTCCTGTCCACCGCCTCTCTCCTGATGCGCGCAGTCGAGCACGGCGAGATCGCGCTCGACGATCCGGTCGGCGCGCACGTCAACGAGTGGCGGGGCGCCGATCGCGACGACGTCACCATCCGCGATCTCCTGTCGCACTGCAGTGGACTGCCGGCGCACCGGCATTACTATCGGGACAACGGCGGTCAGGACGCGTTCCGGCGCGCCATTGCTGCCGAGCCGCTCGACTACGAACCGCGCACGCGGGCGATGTACAGCGACCTCGGGTTCATGCTGCTCGGCTTCATCCTCGATCGCCGGTACCGACTCGCGGATCGGTTCGACGCGACGAAGTCGGAGATCGCACCCGCCGACGAACTCCAGTTCCATCCACCCCCTGTCTGGTGGCCACGGACGGCGCCAACAGAAATCGACTGGTGGCGGGGGCGGCTCTTGCGGTGCGAGGTGCACGACGAGAATACGTTTGCGCTCGGCGGCGCCGCCGGTCACGCCGGCCTGTTTGGAACCGCGGCCGGAGTCGGCAGCTTTGCCAGACACCTGTTGCAGATCCTCGGCGGACGCACCGGCGCCTTCCGCACGGACACGGTCCGCGAATTCACGACGCGCCGCGCCGACGTTCCCGGTTCACGCGCGCTCGCCTGGGACACGATGCTGCCCGCCTCGTCGTGTGGGACGTTGATGTCGCCGCGGGCTTTCGGCCACACCGGGTTCACGGGCACGTCGCTGTGGATCGATCCCGATCGCGAGATCTACGTCGTGCTGCTCACCAACCGCGTCCACCCGACCCGCGCCAACACCATGATTCAGGACGTGCGCCGGGCATTCCACGATGCGACCATGCGGGCGTTGATGTGACGGGATTCTTCAGCGGCGCTCAGAACCGACAGGCGACGTAGACAAGCGAACTGTGCCTGTGACTTGATCCGGGCGGCCCCGGCAACGGGACCAGTGAGGAGACGCGGAACTTAACGGCCGCGACCGGGCGCTGGTACCGGAACCGGCCCTCGGCCGCCGAACGGATTGGTCCCGCCGAATGGCCCTGGAGTGGGTGCGGGCCCTGCGCCGGGACCTCCGGGGCGCCCTGGAGGCGCTCCGCCGCGAGTTCCGGCACCCGGGGTTTGTGCCCCTCGCCCGCCCGCCTGCGTGGTGGCCTGGGTCGCGATGAAGAGCCATTGGTTGTAGTGGTCCGCGCCTTTGTAGAGCCGCAGCGACGCGTCCGTGCTCTTGCTGGTGACGCCCATGATGCCCGGCGTCGGGCCAATTCCGCCGAAGCCGGCGCCCCGTCCTCCCTGCGCTCCGCCCCCGCCGAGACTGAATGTCGATCCGGCCTGTCCCCGCGCACCCGCCGCGTTGCCAGGAGTGGCTGCGGCCGTGCCGCGTCCAGCCGTAGCGGTGCCCGCGCCTCCGCTGCGGTTGCCGGGTTGACCCGCTCCTGCGCGCCCCGCCGCTCCACCGGGCGTGAGTGGGTTGGTCGATTGCGCTCCGGCCACGGCCTGCCCGACCGCAACGGGCTGAAAATCGTCGTTCGCGATCGGGTCTTTGTATTTTTTTCGGAGAAACCGCTCTTGGACCAGAACGTCGAGCGTTGGCGGAAACGTGCCGGCGTACTTGCGCTGAAAGAGTGTGATCGCCCGCGCGTACTGCTCGCCGCGGAACACGAGTTCGGCTTCCCTCTCGCGGCGGGCAAGTGTGCTCCACGCCGGCAACGCAGCGGTCATCGCCACCGCCATCACCGCCATCAGGATGAGGAGCGCGACCATCGCATAGCCGCGCTCATCCCCGGCCACCCTCGCCCGATCTACCTGCACCGGCCTATGGATTGACGTCCAGTGTCAACTGTCCGCTCGTATTCGTCGTGCGACCATCAACGCAGCGTACGGTCACCGTCACCGTCTTCGTACCGCCGGCGGTGTAATCAGCCGAGGCGCGGTTGTTGGTCGTGGAGAGTGTCTGTACCACGGCGTTATTGCCGAAATTCCAGTCGAAGGTTCTTGCCGTGCAGCCGAGGACAGTCGCGGTGGCGTCGATATGACGGTTACTGCTGTTGCTCAGGTTCAGGAGCACCGTGGCCGGTTCCTGAACGATCACGATCAACGTTGACGTCGACACCTCACCGTTGACGTCGGTGGCTGTCAACCGTACGGTGTAGCTTCCCCCCACCAGATACTGGTGCGACGCGCCCACCGGCCCTGACAGATTCCCAAGCTCGATGATCGTCCCATCGCCGAAATCGATCGTCGACGTACGGATGTTGCTGGTGCTCTGACCGCGTGCGGCGGTAAATACCGCGACATCACCAACATTCAGAGTCGAGCAGTTGCCGCTCGTCGAGGAGGTGCACGTCAGTGTCACGGACGGGCCTGGCTGGGCGGTCACCTTCGCGGCGGTTGCCGCAGTCTTGCCGCCGGCGCTGGCGCTGATGTTGGTGTCGACGTTCGTTGTCAGCTGAACTCGAGCTTCACCATTCGCGTCGGTGACGCCGGTCGTGCTGCTCAACGTGCCGTGATCGGCGGAGAACGTGACCGCGATTCCCGGGAGCGCTCTGCCGCCGGTGGCGAGCACCGAGGCGCTGACCTCCACCGTGCCGCCATTGGTCGACACTGTCGCCGGGTTGGTTCGAACCGTTACCGAGTCGACTGCAGCCGCACCGACGGTGATCTGCACGACGTTGGCGGCAGTGGACGTCGTCGTTGCTCCCGTCGTTCCGCCGGTCGTGGTGGAGCCCGTGGTCGTGGAACCGGAACCGCCTGAAAGGGCCCGAATCTCGGCGACACCGGAAACGTCGCCTGCCATGAACGTTGCGGTGGCGACGCCGTTGTGCGTCTGCGTTTCAACCGGGTTCATGACGCCCAGGCTGGTCACGAAACGGACCGTCGTGCCGTTCTGCACCGGCGTGCCCGCGGGTTCGATCACGAAAGCCGTGATCTCAGTCTGGCCGCCGAGCGGCAGGACCCGCGTGGAGGCGCTGATGGTGATCGAGGAGTTGGTGGGCGCCAGCAGCGGCGCCTTGTCGCACGAGGCCGCTGCGGCCGCGGCGATCAGCAGCGCCAGCGCTCGCGCGGCGAAAAAGGTGATGCGGGTTCGCATGTCTACCACTCTGAATAGGGAGTGCCATCCAGCGCCGTGCCCTCGGCGCCGCTTTTCACGTTGAAGATGCCGGTCTCTGCCGCGGGGTTGCCCGGTTCCGGTTCGGCCAGCGTGGTCTGCCAGGTGTCCTTCGACTTCGTAAACGGATCAACCGGAACGTCGCGGATGTACTTCTCCTCGACGAGCGCATCCAGCGACGCCGGGTAATGGTTTTTGTCCGCGTAGAACTTGTCGATCGCTTCACGCATCTGGTGCAGGTCCTCGAGCAGCACCGCTTCCCTGGCGTGCTTCACGCTGTTGCCGTAGACGGCGAGCCCGATTCCGGCCAGGATGGTGATGATCACCATGACGATCATCAGCTCGATGAGCGTGAAGCCGTTCTGGCGCCGCATTACCAGTCCCGATACTTGGTGCCGTCGAGCGCCGTTCCGGGGCTCTTCGTATACACGTCGAACACGTTCTTGCCGCCCCAGGTCGTTGCATCCGGCTTGTCCTGGTAGGAGCGCAACCCCCAGTCCATGCCGTTCGTCATCGGATCGATCGGGATCCGGCGCAGGAATTTCAGCTTGCGGCCCGACGCGTCGTTGGCTGCATTGATCCCGTCGACCAGCGTCTCGAGATCCGGTGGGTATCCCTCGTTGCCCGGTTCGAGCTCGGACGCGGCGATCTGCCCAGTGTCGACCGCGTCCTTGAACTTATCGAGCGCGGTGCGCATCTCACGGAGGCCCCGGTGCAGTTCGGCCTCGCGCTGCCGCTGCGCGGTCACCTGCGCCAGCGGCATCACCGCCGACGCAAGGATCAGCAGAATCGCCGAGACGACGATGACCTCGATGAACGTGTAGCCGCGCTCGCTGTGCATCACCGCACGGTCACTGCTGGCGGCGCCACGAACTGCAGTTGCAGCGGCGCACCCCCCGCGGCGGTCGCCGTGCCGCTGATCGACAGGTTGGCGTTGCCCGGGGCAATCGCGTCGAAGATCAAGGCGGCCAGCACGCCGGTCCCGGCAACCCCTGTGGTGTCATTGGTCCGCAGGATGGCAATGTCGATGCGCCCGCCGTTGGGATCAGCTTGCTGCGTGAAGGTGGCGTTGGCGCCACCCGTTCGCATGAAACTGCCTTCCTGCACGGTCCGAACACGGATGACGGCGGGGTTATAGGTCACGGTCAACGATGCCGTGGACAAGCGCGACGTGCCGGTCACGGTGATCGGGACGGTATATGGGCCGGCGCCGGTCCGGAAATCGACGCCCGGAACGGAGAGCAGCACCTGCCCGCCGGATGCTGGCGGCAGCGCCTGCACGTTGGGCGTTCCAGCTGGAACACTCGCCGGCGGCGCCGGCCCGACGGCGGGCGGAGCAGCCGCCGCGGGCCCACCCACTGGTGCTGGCGGCTGGAGCGTCGTCGTGCCCGGGATCGGACCACTGCCCGGCGGTGGAACAGACAGTCCAGCCCCAGGCGCCGGGGCGGGAGCAACTGGTGCTGCAGGCGCGGCCGCCGGCACGGGCGGCTCCGTCTGGATCAGCGGCGGAGTACCGCCAAGGGCGGGATAGTTGGCGGTGCCGATGAAGATCGGATTGAGGTCCTGCTGCGTCAGTTCCTGCGTTCGTACGATCCGCGGGGTCAGCAACATGATGATGTCGGTCTGATCCACCTCGCGCTCGTTCGCCGCAAACATCGCGCTGATGATGGGCACGTGCAGCAGGCCGGGAAAACCGCGCATGGACTTCCGCTCGGTCTCGCTGAGCAGACCCGCGAGGAGATTCGATTCGCCGTCGCGCAGCCGCAGACGCGTGGTGACCTTCCGCGACACGAAGCCGGGAATGGTCGTCCCGGCGACCACGACGTCACCGCCACGGGCGCTGTTCTCCAACATCAGGTCCATGATGATGTCGCCGTCGAGGGTGACGCGAGGGGTGATGTCGACGTTCACGCCGACAGGCCGGTAGTTGTACGACGTCAGCGGGTTGAAGTTCGCTCCGCCGGTTGCGATCGGCGTGAACGTGGTCGAGGGCACCGGAATTTCCTCACCAAGTGCCAGCGACAGCTTCGTGCCCTCGGACCCGCGGAGCTGTGGCTTCGCGATGATCTTGGTTTCGCTGTCGGTGGCGAGGAAGCGCACCACCGCCTGCGGCACGGCCAGATAGAAGTCGGCGGTACTGATGCCGCGGCTGATCGTATTGGCGTTGAACGCGGGCGACGTGAGCGCCCCGGCGGTTGCCGTCCCGGCGTTGCCGCCGGTGCCTGCACCACCGGCCGTGACGGAGCCGCCGCGGGGATCGACTTCGGGAGAGAACGTGCCGCCAATCGAGTACGTCCCCAGATCGAGGCCGAACTGCTTGGCGCGGCGACGGTTCACTTCGAGAATCTGCACGTCGATCACGACTTCTGCGCGCGGGTTGTCGTTCGCGTCGATCAACCGTTCGATGATGTCGACCATCGTCGTCGTGCCGCGTACCGTAATCGTGTTCGAACTCTTTGTTGCTGCGATCTGCGGCGGCACCTGCTGCCCGCCGAGACGGCCTACCTGGTTCAGCAGCTGGACGAGTTCGCCCGAGTCCGCGTGATTCAGGTAGAACGTCCGGATGACCTGGTCCTCGTACTTGGTGCGGTTTGCCAGGCTGTCCTGTGCCACGATGATCGTGCGCTGGTTCAGCACCTTGAAGAACAACCCGTTGGACAGCAGGACCTGGTTGAGCGCGTCCTGCAGCGTGACGTTCTCCAGGTTCACCGAGAACGGCCGATCGTTGAACGACGTGTCGTACTGGACGTTGATCCCTGCTGCCTGGGCGATGGCGTTGAGAATCGTCCTCAGGCTCGTGTCGGATAACCGGATCGCCGGCAGGACCGTGTTCAGGTTGAACAGCGGCGGAGGGCCGGCGCGCCGCGCCGTCTCGCGCATCTGCTCCAGCGTGCTGCGGCTGCGCGCGGACGCCTCGACCTCGTCACGAATCTTGTGTTCGACGTCGGATACCTTGCCGGCCAGCATGCGGTTCGGCGGATCGAGCTCGCTCGCGCGCCGATATTCACGCAGTGCTTCTTCCCACTGCATCCGCGCCTCGGCAAGCCGGGCCGCATCGACATGCTGCTGTGACGCGGTCAACATCGCGCGCTCGAGCGCGATCTTGTATTCCGGGTTGTTCGGATGTTCCTGGACGGCGATCCGGTACTGCTCGACGGCGCCGTCCCAGTCGCCATTCTGCGCGGCGGCGAAGCCCTTCTTGTATGCGGAGCCTCCTCCGCATCCGGCCAGCAGGATGGCGACGACGAAGACGGCGGCCGGCCGCTTCAGTGAGATGAAGGCTGCGTTCGTCATTGTGATGAGAGTCGAAGCGTCTGCTGTCCGCGGCCATCCGCGTATGCGACATCGACGGAATCTGAGGCGATGCGAACGACGCGATAGCGCCCTTCGATGATATCGCCTTCCCTGCCGTAGAACGGGTTGCCCCGCGAGTCACTCAGAACCGCCACGCGATCCGTCTGCGCCGCGGCGCCGAGAAGGCCGACGTACTTCAGCGGAATCGGCGGTGGAGGTGGCGGCCCGGTCGGAACCGGCGGCACGTATGCCTGCGGTGGCGGCGCCGGAGCCGCTCGCGTCACCACGGGCGGCGGCGCTTTCGGCTGGAAGCGGAAAGGATTCCGCGATGCCTCCTTGAGTCCGCTGGCATCGTGCTTCAACGCGTCCAGCCGCACGTCGCTGACCGACGATCCATCGCGTCCGCTCGCGCCGGCTGCCTGATTGGACGGCTGCGACGCTGTTCCAGCCGGTGAGGCGGCGGTCGCGCGCGAGTCTTCCCGCCCGTATCGCACGTATGCGAGCACCGCCAGCAGCGCCAGCAGGCCACCGAGACCATACAGCTGCCGGCGCGGCGATTGGTTGGCGCTCATGGTGTCGTCCGGAAATAGGTGGAGAGTTCGAGCTTGACCCTCAGCTCCATCCCCGCGTCGTCGCCGGTCAACTCCACGTTGTCGATGACGACAAACTCCGGCGCGGTTTCCAGTTGATGAATGAACGTACGCACGCTCGGATACGATCCCTGGAGTTCCAGCTCCGTCCTGAGCCGGGTCAGATTGCTCGAGCGCTTTTCCGCGATGTCGTTGGTGCCGCGGGAGTACATGAGGCCCGCTTCGCGCGCCAGCTGATGGAGCCGCAGATACACCAGCCGCCGCGCGCTGCTTACATCCATCGGCAGCACGTCCTTGTAGAAGGTGGCCAGCTCCGCGGCCGCGCGATCTTTGCCGGTCAACGCACCTGCCGCCTGATCGTGCTCGCTTTTCGCCAGTAGCAGCGCGCGCGCCGCGCGATCATCACGTCCGGCCACGTCCGCAACCTGCCGCGCCAATGGCACCACGAGCAACGTGTAGGCGAGCACGTTGGCGACCAGCGCCGCGAGCAGGGCGACGACCGCCCGGCGATGCTCGGTCAGGATGCGTCGAACCAGCGGCATCCGGCTCATCGCGCGGCTCCGGAGCCCGATGGCCCGCGCGACGACGCCGTGGCGACCGCGTCCTGCCGCGCCCCGACGTACATACCGTCGACGACCGCCTCGAGCAGGCCGTCATCGTTCACGCGGTCTTCATGGGGCAGGACACCCTTGAACGCGCCGCTCTTCTCGAGCGCCTCGACGAACGCGTCGACGTCCTCGGCGCGTCGGGCTTGAACGACGATGCCGACATAGAAGCTGCCGCTCGTTTCGAGGCGTGGCTGGACGGCGGTAATGCGCACATCGGGTGGCAGCGTGGTCTCGAACGTCTGAAAGAGCTCGGTCCAGGAGAACGTGCGCTGGTCGATGATTGCATTCGCCTCGCGCGCTTCGCCGGCAATGACGTTCAGTTCCTTCGCGTCGATGCGCGACCTGATGGCGGCGGCCTCGTCGCGCATCCGCCGGGCGTCGCGTTCCGCCTGAATGGCACTGGCGCCGAGCGACCGCTGCTGCAGCGTCAGGCGCACCAGCGACACCACGTTGTAGAGCGTGATGGCAACGACAAGGATGGTCAGCGTGCCGAGCACCGCCTGAACCGCGCGGGCGTTGTAGAACGGGCGGGTCGAGAGATTCGTACGAAGCATCAGGCGCTTACCGCCTCTGCGCGTGCGCGCACCATCACACCAACGAGTGGTGCCAGCGTGGACATCACTTCCGGCGCCACCGCGATCCGATCGGTCAACGATGCGGTCTGCGTCGGATCGATGGCGTCTATGCTGGTTGCGAGCCGCTCGCCCAGCGTGCGCCGAATCTGATCCACCGCCCCGGGGGCCCGGCCGATGCCGCCGAGCAGCACCCGCGTGAACCCCTGCCCGGCCAGGCGATCCTGGTAGTACATCGTTGTCTGGTGCACCATGTCCGCCAGCGCCACGTCGTCGACTTCGGAACTGCTGCGAAAGAAGATCACATGGGTTCCGCGGAGGATGGCCACCGACGAGTACGTAGGCTGCACGTGGACGACGAGCCAGTCACCCGCGGTCGACGTCTGCCCGGCGAGACACAGGTTGACGACGCTCAACGTGGCGAGATCCACGAGGCCGGCGTGCATGCCCGCCTCCTCGCACAGGGTTTCGTACTCGCGGACGATGTCGCGCCGCGCCAGCACCACCACGAACTCCGCCCCGGCGCCGGTACGAGTCCCCGCATCGAACGACAGCGATGCATCGTCGACCGGAAATGGCGCCGACTTCCGGATCTGCCAGCGAATCAACTGCTCGAGATCTTCCGGACGTGCAGGAACCTGGTCGAACCGCACCAGCGAGACGCGCGCCGCGGGATCCGGAATGACCAGCCCGACTCGCGTTGGTCGCACACCCACGCGATCGAGCGCCCGCTGGATCGCTTCGGCGACGGCTGGCCGGCCGGGCACGTTCGTGGCCGTGAGCGACGCCGCCAGGACACCCGCTGACAGCGGTTCGATGGCATAGCCCTGGACAACCGGTTCGCCGCCACGGAACCCGAGAATCGCCACCGATACAGCTTCTGGCGCGATCTGGATCGCCGCGTCGGGCGGCGGACTGGCCAGCCAGGAGGTCAGAACGCTCATTCGAGGAAGGTCACCTTGTTGATTTCGCGCACTGTGGTGAGCCCGTGCAGGACTTTCTCGACGGCGGACTCACGGAGGAATCGCATGCCCTCTTCGTGAGCCGCCTTCTTGACTTCGGATGCTGGTCGGCGATCCAGGATCATCTCACGGATGCGATCCGAAAGGTCCAGCAGTTCGCAGATCGCCGTCCGCCCCTTGAACCCGGTGCCGCCGCACTCGATGCACCCGGCACCTTCAAAGAACTGGTGAGTGTCCGCCAGCGCCGGATCGAGTCCAGACTCCTCCAGCGTGTATCGCTCCACCCGCACCGGCCGACGGCAGTGCGAGCAAATCAGGCGGACCAGCCGCTGCGCCATGACGCAATTGAGCGCCGAGACGAACTGATAGGGCTCGACGCCCATGTTGAGGAAACGGCCGAGCACGTCCACGACGTTGTTGGCGTGAACGGTCGTGAACACGAGATGGCCGGTCAGGGCGGACTGGATCGCAATCTGCGCAGTTTCCGGGTCGCGGATTTCGCCGACCATGATCTTGTCGGGGTCGTGCCGCAGGATCGACCGCAGGCCTCGCGCGAATGTCAGGCCCTTCTTCTCGTTGATTGGAATCTGCGTGATCCCACGCAGCTGGTATTCAACCGGATCCTCGATCGTGATGATCTTGTCCTCGATCGACTTGATCTCGGACAGCGCGGCATAGAGCGTCGTGGTCTTGCCCGATCCGGTCGGCCCGGTGACGAGCACCATCCCATAGGGTTCGCGGATGTATTTGCGAAACCGACGCAGTTCCGGATCCGGAAACCCCAGGATGTCGAGCTTCAGCTCGGTGAACTGCTCGCTGATCGATTCCTTGTCGAGCACGCGCACCACGGCATCCTCGCCGTGCACGCTCGGCATGATCGAGACGCGGAAGTCGATCGTCTTTCCGCCCATCCGCACCTTGAAGCGACCGTCCTGCGGCACGCGCTTCTCGGCGATATCGAGCTCCGCCATCACCTTGATCCGCGAAATGATCGGACTGTGAAACTCCTTCGCGATCGGACGCATGGCTGGCTGGAGGACGCCGTCGATCCGGTACTTCACATGCACCGAGTCGTCGCCGGTCTCGATGTGAATGTCGCTGGCCCGCCGCTGAATCGCGGTGTAGATCGTCGAGTCCACGAGCCGGATGATCGGGCTGATGTCGCTGGTGAGGCGCTCGACGCTGAGGTTCTCGTCGCCGGACTCCTCCTCCTTGAGCACCTTGATCTGGAATCCTTCGGTGGCCTCCTCCAGCACCCGTTGCGAGCTCTCGCTCTTCTTGAGGATCGACTGGATGGCCGACGGCGCACCAACGGTGACCTTCAGCGGCATACCGAGGATCACACGCAGTTCGTCGATGAGCGGCAGATCGCGCGGATCGGAGATGACAATGACCAGCGCTTTGCCTTCGCGCCGGTACGGCACGAAGCCGTAGCGCAGCATCAGGTCGGCCGGGATGGTCCGGAACAGCTCCTGGTTGATCCGGAATTCGTCCATGTCGACGAATTCCAGGCGGTACCGATCCGCGAGCTGACGCGCACGCGTCACCTCCGCGGAGTAGTCTTCCGCCGTCTGTCCCAGGTTGGTTGAATCCATCGTTGTTGCCATACGGACAGCCTAGGTACCGACGACCGAGCTCAGTTCGAAGAGCGGCATGTACAGGGCAAGGACGACGATCGCGATGACGATGCCCATCGTCACGAGCAGGACGGGCTCGACCAGCGTGATGAAACGCGAGACCTCCGTCTCGATTTCCTCGTCGTAGAAATCAGCGAGGCTGTTCAGCATCTCCTGCAGAGCGCCGGTTGACTCGCCGACCTCAACCATTTTGACGGCAACGTCAGCGACCGCACCGCGCTCGAGGAGCGCGTGGGCGAAGCTGTCACCTTCCTGAACTCGGTGCCGAACCGTGTCGAGTTCCTTCGCGAAGTATCGGTTGCTCAGCGAGCGGACTGCAATTTCGAGCGCATTGACCAGCGGGATCCCGCCGCCAAGGAGCGTGGCGAGCGTACGAGCCAGCTGAGCCGTGACGAACTTCCTGATCGTCCTCCCGGCCCACGGGATCTCCAGCAGCATGCGATCGATGCGCACCCGCTGCCCCGGTCGCTTGAACCAGGTCCAGCCGGCGATGCCGCCGCCGACCACCGCCACGATCAGAAACATGAGATTCCGGACGATCCCGTTCGACACGGCCATGACAACGCGCGTCGAGAGTGGAAGCGGTCGATCGAAATTCGAATAAAACTCCGAAAACGCCGGCACCACCCGCAGGACGATGATTCCAATCAGGACCACCATCATCACCATCAGGATCGCGGGATATATCAGCGCGGCGATGGTCCGCTTGCGAACGGCCCCGATGACCTTTTCGTAGGCGACGTAGCGGCGGATCACCGCGTCCAGGTTGCCACTCCGCTCGCCGGCGAGCAGCGACGCCGAATACACGGCCGGAAACAGGCCGCTGTGCTCCGAGAACGCGTCCGACAGCGATGTCCCCGCTTTGACCTTCTCGTAAACGCCGTCAAGCACTGACTTGAAGGTCGGGTTCTCGACGCGACGCCGCAGGATGTCGAGCGACTGCACCAGCGGCATGCCCGCCTTCAGCAGGGTTGCGAGTTCCTGGTTGAAAACGATGAATTCCTGGTGACGAATGCGGCGCCGACGGGGCCCGCCGAGACTGAGGCTTCCGAATGACCCCCGCTGCTGTAGCGAGAGGACATAAAGCCCCTTCTCTTCGAGCTCGCGCCGAAGCCGGGACTCGTTGTCCGCGACGTAGACCCCTTCGATGATCTCGCCGCCTGGAGTGCCCAGACGTGCACGAAATTCCATTCGCAAAGTTTAGACCGCCGTACCCTTATTTCGGCTCGACGTAGGCGTGGAATACCCGCACGCCCAACGTCCGCATGTCTTTGTTCTGCGCCGCCGGAAGATAGGCGGGAGTAAAGGTGGGGTCTACGGTCAGCGTCAACTCGGCGGTCTCGACCCCTCCCAGTGCGGAGGCTGGGACATCCACCCGGCGAACCGCGTGCTCGCCGGGCGCCAGGGTAAAGGAGTCGAGCATGGTGGTTCCCGCCCGCAACTGGAGCTGCTGCGGGCTCTTGAGATCAGCCTGCGGCTGATCGAGATCGAGCATGAACGTGACATCTCGGCCGGGGTTCCGGAAACGCAAGGTCGCCTGCTGCTTCGACCAGCGCCACTCGACGCCTGGGCTGTCCGGGACGACTTCGACCTGATGCCAGCCTTCATTGAACAGCACCAGCGTCGTACTCATCTGCGGCTGGACCTGCAGCGTGCCCACCCGGTACGCCCGCTTGCCGACCGTCGTCCCATTCAAGGCCAACCGCTCTCCGCCCTGCGGCAAGTACAGGCCCATATCGATCGTCGCTTCACCCGTGTAGGGCACTTTCGGCACGAACATGGTCCGGGTGTATTCGATGGTCGCTCCCGGCTGCCACTCGCTGGTGGGCGTCGGCGGCATGTGATCGTCGGTCCACAGCTGCTGTCCCGACGCGTCGTTGAAATGGACGAACACGCGGTAGTTCTGCGACAGCTTCGGAGCGTTCGAGGCGATCTGGAAGCGGTAGGTGATGTCGACCGGAGACTCGATCGGAACAGCGGACTTCGCCAACGTCAGGGCGGGAGTCGCGACAGGAGTGGCCTCGTCGGCCTTGCCGGAACAGGCGGCGCAGGTGACGACAAGCAAAGCGGCGAGCAATTGGCGAAGCATCTCTCCGGCGATGATACTATTCCAGCCCAATGGCATCCGAAGCCCTCGGCATGGTGGAAACGCGCGGTCTCATCGGCTCGGTCGAAGCGGCCGATGCCATGGTGAAGGCGGCTAACGTCGTGCTGGTGGGTAAGGAGTACATTGGCCAGGGCTATGTGACTGTACTCGTACGTGGCGATGTCGGAGCGGTCAAGGCGGCCACCGATGCCGGGGCTGCCGCCGCGCGCCGTGTCGGAGAGCTCATCTCGGTTCACGTCATTCCGCGGCCGCACGCGGAAGTGGAACGGATCCTCCCGAAGTCCTGACGTGGCGGTCCAGGAAACCCCGAGGCAGACCGACAAGGACCTCGCCTCAATCGCCGAGGCCCGCGCGTTGGGCCGTGCGGCCCGCGAGGCGCAGCCGCTGCTCGCCGAGCTCTCCCAGGAACAGATCGACGCCATCGTCACGGCGATGGCCGACGCCGTCACCCCCCATGCGGAAGCTTTGGCAAGGCTGGCCGTAGAGGAAACCGGGTACGGAGTGGTCGCCGACAAGGTTCAGAAGAACCTGTTTGCCTCGAAACAGGTCTACGCGTTCATCCGGCCCATGAAGACGGTCGGCGTCGTCAACCGGATCGAAGACCGGAAGATCATCGAGATCGCCGAACCCTTCGGCGTCGTTGCGGCCATCGTGCCGTCCACCAATCCGACATCGACCGCTATATATAAGGTGTTGATCGCGCTCAAGGCACGCTGCCCCATCGTCATCAGCCCCCATCCCTCCGCGGCGCGGTGCATCACCCGTTCGGTAGAAATCATGGCCGAGGCGGCCAGACGCGCCGGCGCCCCGGCCGGAAGCATCGGCTGGATGAAGACCGTCACGCTGGAGGGCACGCAGGAGCTGATGAAGCAGCGGGAGACCGCAGTCATCCTGGCGACCGGCGGCATGGGCCTGGTCCGTGCCGCTTACAGTGCCGGCAAGCCCGCGTACGGCGTCGGTCCCGGAAACGCTCCCTGCTACATCGAGCAGTCGGCCGACCTGCGAAAAGCCGCCAGCGACATCGTGACGGGCAAGACGTTCGACAACGGGGTGCTCTGTTCGTCGCCGAACTCCGTCGTCGTCGACGAGGCAGTGGCGGAAGAGTCGCGGCGGCAGTTCCAGGCGCATGGGTCGTACTTCATGAACGCCGCGGAGATGGACGCCCTGGCCAGGGTGCTGGTCACTCCTCAGCGGCTTCCGAACCCGGCGCTGGTCGGCAAGCCAGCGAGTGTGATCGCCGAGAAAGTCGGCCTGAAGGTGCCGGACGGGACGCGGGTCCTCATCGCGCCGCTCACGGGAGTCGGGCGCGACTTCCCACTATCGATCGAGAAGCTTTGTCCCGTGCTGTCCTGGTACGTAGTCAAGGACTGGCGAGCCGGGTGCGAGCGATGCATCCAAATCCTGCGATACGGCGGCATGGGCCACACCATGTCGATCCACTCGCAGAACGACAAAGTGATCCTGGAGTTTGGTCTCCGGAAGCCCGCCTTTCGGATCTGCGTGAATACGCCGACGACGCACGGGTCGATCGGGCTGACCACGGGGTTGGACCCCGCCATGACGCTGGGATGCGGCGGGTGGGGCGGGAACATCACGTCGGACAACATCTCGCCCCGGCACCTCCTGAATATCAAGCGCCTCGCGTACGAAGTCCGACCGGCGGTGGGTGCGGTGACATCTACGGGGGCGACGACGTCCGGTTCGTCCGGCGCTCGCGCGGGCGCCCCCGCTGCCCATTCACTTCCGAAGGCTCCGATTGCCCCGGCAGAGGCCGGCATCTCCGCCCAGACGCTTTCCGATCGGATCGATCAGTTCCTGGCGTCACGTGGCTACCGGCCTCCTGACCCGAGTTCTCCACCCCGAATCGGCGGGGCCGTCGACACCGCAAGTGGCGCTCCGCCATCTGGCGGCGTAAGTGACAACGTCCGTCCCACTGCTGACGCGTCGCCCGCGTCGCAAGCTCCGTTGGCCTTCGTGTGCGAGGAAGACGTGCGACTTGCGCGTCCGCGCAGGTCAGAAGCTGGTCATCGGCGACAAGACGATCGTCACGCCGGCGGCGCGGGATCTGGGTGAGGCGAACAAAGTCTTCGTGCAGGCCGGTTGGCCCCGCTGATCGCGTGCAGGCCGGTCGGCGCTCGATGCCCGGCCAAGATGTCCTCGATCGACGTTTTCCTTCTGGCCCGCTTCCCTCGCTTGCACACAAATAACTGCAACTGCTGAGGCTGAAAGACTTACGTTGACCCCTCGAAATACCGAATGGTAGAGTAACGAACGATGCCGTATCTACGGGGGGCGATTTGCGCCCTGGCACTCACGTCGGCGGCCTGTGCGGCCCATGCACCGACCACCGTCGCGCGGCCGGTCGCAGCGTCTCCTGTCGCAACGGTTGCCCAGGTTGCGGCGGCGCAGCCGAACGCGCCGGCGGCGCCCGCCGATCCAGTCGTCGACCTGATTAGCGAGTCGAATCGCCACTTCCAGGCCGGCCAGAAGGAACTGCAAGACGGCCACCTCGAAACCGCGAAGGCGGAATTCAACCGGGCGCTCGATGTCCTGCTGGAATCCCCATACGGGGCGCGCACCGAACCGCGCATCCGCGATCATTTCGACCGCCTCGTCGAGCGGATCAGCGCGTATGAAGTGACCGCTCTCGCCCAGGGTGACGGGTTCGCCGAGAAATCGTACGAGTCAGCGTCGCTCGACGACCTGCTGGCCATCTCGACGTTCCCGCAGGCACCGTCGGATAAGACGACTCAAGCCATCGCGAGGGATCTCGAGGAAACGGCCCACGATATTGAAATCCCGCTCAACGAGCGGGTCCTCGAATATGTCGAGCTGTTCACCGGGAGGCTGAAAGGCTACCTGGAAGACGGCCTGAGTCGCGGGGCCCGCTTTCTGCCGATGATTCAGGACGTGTTCCGGGCCGAGGGTCTGCCAATGGACCTGGCCTACGTGCCGCTGGTCGAGAGCGCGTTCAAGCCGAACGCCGTATCCCGGGCGAACGCCAAGGGTATGTGGCAGTTCATGAGCGGGACCGCTGTCGAGAACGGTCTCAAGCACGACTGGTACATCGACGAACGGGCGGACCCGGAGAAGGCCACGCGAGCCGCTGCCAAGTACCTCAAGACGCTCTACGGTATGTTCGGCGACTGGCACCTCGCGCTCGCCTCGTACAACGGCGGCCCTGGCCGGGTGCAGACGGCGATGAAGCGTTCCCGCAAGGACGATTTCTGGGAGCTTTCCGCGTCGTCCCGGTATCTGCCGCGCGAGACCCGCGACTACGTGCCGCTCATCCTGGCCGCGGTCATCGTTGCCCGCAATCCGGCGCAGTATGGAATGAACATCCAGCCGCTCGATGCGCCGTCGATCGAGACGATCACGATGCCGAAGGCGACCGACCTTCGGCGTGTGGCCGAATGGATCGACATCCCAGTCCGCGATCTGCAGGACCTGAATCCGGAGCTACGCCGCTGGACAACACCCGTCAGGATGGACGATTACGAGCTGAAGGTCCCCTCGGGCGCTGCGGACGTCCTCAGAGCGCGATTGAACAACGCGAGCCCGGACGATTTTGCGTCGCTCAATTACCTGACGGTGAAGACCGGCGAGACGCTGGTGTCGATCGCGCGCAGGCTCAACGTGAGCCGGACCGATTTGGCGGAAGCGAACTACCTCAAGACCACGGCGAGACTGACTCCCGGGCAGCAACTAGTCATCCCGCGCGCTCCTGCCCTGCTGCTGGCGGCCCGCGCGGACAATAACGGTCCCGCCGTTGAGTCGCGGACGGTGGACACGGTCGTCGCCGCCAATGTCATAGAGCCGCGGTCCGACGGCCCCGCGTCAGTCAAGACTGTTCACCGCGTCAAGCCTGGGGAGACGCTGTCGTCGATCGCCAGGCTTTACTCGACCAGCGTCGCCTCATTGAAGCAGTGGAACCACATCTCGGGTTCGACGATTGCGCCGGGGCAGCGTCTGACCATCCGGCAGACTGCGGACACGGACGCCACGAACTAATCTCCGCTGTCGGTCGCACACGAGAGCCGGCTTCTTGCCGGCTCTTTCCCTGTACGGGGCAGTACGCAGACGCTGCGTACCTTCCGCAATTCCCGATCGCATCTTCTGAACGCCGGCACGGCGTGACGCGCGAAATCCCTCGAATTTTCTGAGCTTTTGTGGGGCAGCCCGACTGTCGTCCCGCTTGCACGGTCAGTTGCCGTGCTCGCCACCCTCTGCAGCGCCGCGGTGTTCGGCGTGGACGCCTACCCCGTTCAGATCGAAGTGGACGTCTCGTTCGGGCTGCCCCACTTCACAATGGTCGGTCTTCCTGATGCCACCGTGCGTGAGAGCCGCGATCGCGTCCGCTCCGCAATCCGGAATTCGGGCTTCGAGTTTCCACCTCACCGCATCACTGTCAACCTCGCGCCGGCCGACGTGCGTAAGGCCGGCTCCTCCTTCGACCTGCCGATCGCGCTCGGACTGCTGGCGACCTCGGGCCCTTTAAAGCGACGGGCGGTCGAGGACACGGTCGTCCTGGGCGAACTCTCGCTCGACGGAGCAATCAATGGCATCCGCGGCGTGCTGCCGATTGCGGTCGCCGCACGTCGTCTCGGGCTGAAGCGCCTGTTGCTGCCCCCACCGAACGCCGCCGAAGCGTGCGTCGTGGACGGCCTGGAAGTCTGCACCGTGCGGTCCCTGCCCGACGCAGTCCACGCCCTCAACAGTCCGGATGCCGTTACGCTGGCGACGCGCACCTCGCCTCGTCCGCCCGTCCCTCGGGAGGGCGACGGTGATTTGTCCGATGTTCGCGGTCAGCTCTTGCCTCGCCGCGCGCTCGAAGTGGCGGCTGCGGGTGGGCACAACCTGCTGCTCACCGGCCCCCCCGGTGCCGGCAAGACCATGCTGGCCCGGCGGCTCGGCACCATCCTGCCGCCGCTCACCTTCGACGAGGCGCTCGAATCCACAGCCATTCACTCCGTTGCCGGGACGCTGACAGCCGGGGCAGGACTGCTGAGCGACCGGCCGTTTCGCGCGCCGCACCACACGATTTCCAACGTGGCGCTCGTGGGCGGCGGGGCGATCCCCCGCCCCGGAGAAATTTCGCTGGCGCACAACGGTGTGTTGTTCCTGGACGAGATGCCGGAATTCGATCGCCGCGTCCTGGAGGTCCTTCGCCAGCCGCTGGAAGAAGGCCGGGTAACCATCGCGCGCGCCGCTCGCACGGCTGTCTTCCCCGCCCGGTTCGTCCTGATTGCGGCGATGAATCCGTGCCCGTGCGGTTATGCCGGCGACGAACGACGCGCGTGCCGATGTACACCGGCGCAGGTCGAAGGTTACCGGGGCCGATTGTCCGGTCCGCTGCGCGATCGCATCGACCTGATCGTGGACGTGCCCTCGGTACCGGTCGCAGTCATCGCCGACGCGAAACCTGGTGAACCATCCAGCGCAGTGCGCACCCGCGTGCTCGCGGCGAGGACTCGTCAACAGGAGCGCTATGGCACCGACGGTCCCCGCACCAACGCGGAACTTCGCGGGTCGCGCCTCACGGCAACGTGTCGGCCCGACGCGGACGGCCAGCGCTTGCTGCGCCATGCGGCCGCACAGTTCGGGCTCAGTGCCCGCGGCTACGACCGCGTACTGAAGGTGGCCCGGACGGTTGCAGACCTGGACGAGAAAGACGGGATTGGCGCCGGCCATGTGGCTGAGGCGCTTCAGTATCGAGTCATGGAGCGAGGGGCGGATGCGGGAACAGGAAGTGTCGTATGAAAGCAGAAGTTGGCCGGCGAGTGTTCGTCGGTTCAGTGGTCACGGGCCTGCCATTCATCGCAGGTGGTGCGGTGTCGCGCGCCCAATCGGGCGAGCCGCAACACGCTCATCCCACGGCCGGCGCGGACGCCGTAATGGATCTCCTCGTCCGCCAGATCGCCGCCGTCCACAACGCCGCGCGGCGCGGTCCTCGCGGAGAGCATTTCCGGGCACTCGCCGCGCTGTTGCGGACGATGGCCCTGTATCAACGGCAGATCGGAGCGGACGACCAGGTGCGGACGATGTTGCGCAACGTGGTGGAGCGTCAGGGTCGCAATGCAGTCCTGTATGCCGAACCCGACGAGATGCGCAGGCAAACGCTGCTCTCGTACGGATTCCGCCTGGAGGGGATCACCCCCCCGCAGATGAACGCCACCCACGAGGCGCGCGACGCTGCTCTGACGATGCTGCTGACGGAAGGAATTACTCCGACATTCAACCGGCTGGCCGGCACCGCCGACAAGATCGCCACCGCAACGGGTCGCCCCAACCTGAAAACCGTCGCATTTACACCCCAGGACCCGGACCAGGAGTGGTGGGCGGCGTTCTGCGCGGAACTGTTTCGACAGTACGAGGAGGCGCAGCTGATCGCCGCTCCGGTGTGCGCGGTCGCGCAGTACTTCAGCTACGTGGTCCCATCGTGTGCCGCGCTTCAGGGCGGAGCGATGGTCCTGCTCCTCGGCTACCTGATCGAGTGCCAGATGTAGTGAATGACCTGGCCCGCCGGTGGGGCCGTGGAAGGAGCAAAACATGTCGGCACGCTCGAACTCCTACCCGCTCGGTGCGATGTTCGCGGGCTCGCTGGTGTTGTCCTGGACGTTGATGACACTGAGCGTCGCTCTCACCATCTGGTCCGACCGGCACGCCCCCGCGGCTCGCCTGGCGTCCTGGGTCTCGCTGTGGGTGTTCACGGTACTCGCGCCCACGTTGTCGGCACTCACCCTTCATCGCAGCATCGCGCGGTTCGCCGGGAGCGCTGGTGCCGGCGATCCGTCCATAGCCGAATTGGCGCGGATGCGGTCTCTCGTGGTTCTTTCGGCGAACATGGCGCTGCTCAGCGCCTGTGCGCTCGTCTTCGGTCGCTGATCTGTTCTCAACCATCAACCATCGGGGGGTGCGCGTGTGAAGGTGATCTATGACATCAGGGGACACCCGCCGGGCGTTCGTCAGCTCCCTCTTGCTGGCAGGCGGAAGCGTGGCGGCGTTCGGGAAATCGTTTCAGGCCGAAGGGCCGGCCGGCGAGGGACCGTCGGACGACATCCTCTTCGAGCACATACAACAGCAACTGGGATCGCTGATCCGCGGCGCGAAAAGCCGCGGCGGGTTTCTTTCTGCTGAGGACGCCGCCATGTCCGCCGCGTTCATGCGTGTGGGCGGGGTCCACGCCCGCGGGCGGCAACTGGACGAAGAAGCGCACCGGGCGCTGAACCGCCGGATGACGGCCGTCGGGCGGAACGGACTCATCAACCTGCCGCCCGATCTGGGCGACTTGCGTTCATCGATGCGCCGGAAGGGTCTGATCATCGGCGAGCGCCTCTTCGCCGACGTGTCGCGATCAGACGGAGCGACCCGTGCCGCCGCCCTGGCAGCCGTGCAAGGCGGGCAGGCCTCGCGAGTCTTCGATCGGCTGGCGGAGGCGTTCGAAGCCGCGGCTCCGCGGATCGCGAACACCGGCCGCCCAGTCAGACGCGTGGCAGCGGCGGACGAGGCCTGGTGCAGTTTTCTCGTCAGCCAGTGGACGATGTACCTGACCATCGCCTGGTATATCGCGTCATTCGACGATTCCACCCTGCAGGCGTTCGCTGAAGCCATGTGGGCAGGCTTCGTCACCTACGACCTGTTGTATCAGCAGCAGTGCTAGGCGGGCCTGGACCGCCAGGTTCGGATTGCGGTGGCGCCGAGAATGACGGCGCCACCCGCAACCGTCCAGTGCCCCGGCACCTCGTCGCGGATGATCCAGGCCCAGACAGGATTCAGCACGGGTTCGAGGAGCAGGAGCAACGAGACTTCCAGGGCCGGCAAACGGCTCGTGGCCCGCATTAGACACACGTACGCCAGCGCAATCTGTATCACCCCGAGGTACAGGATCGTCAGCCACTCGATCGGCAGCGCCCGCGAGGTCGGGAACATCCAAGGCAACGCCACCAGGAATGCCAGCGCGTTTCCCGCCACGACAGCTGTAATTCCCGGGTCTCCATAGCCAGTTGATCCAGTCCGGGGATCATCGCGATTGAGATACCGGAGCGCGACCAACGTCAACGCCCAGAACACCCCGGAACCGGCAGCGAGCAGATTTCCAATGGCAGGATTGGGTGCCGTCGTGGTGGCGCGGGTCTGACCCAGGAAGCACAGCATCATGCCGAAAGCGATGGTGACGAGGTATTCGACGTCCCGTCGAGAAACGCGCTCGCCGAGTATCAGTGGTGACAGCGGCAGAAGGTACAGCGGCGCCGTCGACTGCAGGAATATCGCATTGGCGGCGGTCGTCCACCGCGAGGCGACAACGTACAGGGTCAACGTCGCGGCGTACGCGATGGACGCTGGGACGGTCCACCGCGTCCACGCCAGGTTGCGCCGATACCAGAACAGCAGCGTGAGTGCCGCGATTCCCGACCGCAACCCGGAGACTTGGGGGGCAGTAAAGGATCCGACTTTGACCGCGGCGCCGCCCGTGGAGAAAAGGACCGCGGCCGCGAGTGCTGCGAATCGCGCGGATTGCGTCATGAGTTCACAAGGCCAACGCGCTTCGCCCGACTTTCGCTCGCGTCACTGTACGGTTTGATGTCGTTGCAACGGGCGTGTTAGCCTAACCTGCGCGTCGGGGTACCGGCGCGCCCGCAGAAAACACGAAATCGAAATGCCAGGCAGGCGCTACACCATTGTTGTCGCTGACCGCACCACAGGCGTGGTTCGTCGAATTACGATTTCGGCGCGCCCGGTGATCGCAGCGGTCTGTGCGGTTGCCTCGCTCCCGGTCCTGATTGGTGTCGGGGCAGCCTGGAAGGGACGGTCGGAAGTCTCAGCCCTCTACGCCAGTCGCCAGGCGCTTGAGGTCGAGAACGCCAGCTATCGCGCCGCCACCGAATCGCTCGCGGGCGAAATAGACACCCTCCAATCCACCATCAAAGACCTCGGCGCGAAATCGGCGCTGGACCCATCTCTGGCCAAGGCGATGGATCGGCTGCCCGCGCTGGTGAAGGCGCGCGCGATGGGTGGGGGTACGGCGACGCCGCCCAATGTGGCCAGCGCCGACGACTACGCCAAGACCCTGTCCGCGCTCGCAACGCCGGAAGACACCTTCGGCCTGCTCCGCAGCCTGCTGGAAGGGCTGCAAACACGACTACTCGACGTCAAGAAGACGCTTGATCGGCGCAATGCGCTGGCAACCGCCACCCCGTCGCTCTGGCCGATCAAGGGCTGGATCACCTCGACGATGGGCTACCGGCAGGACCCGATCACCGGCGGGCCAGATTACCATCCCGGTCTGGACATCTCGGGCGACAAGGGTGATCCGGTTCACGTCACCGCGGCCGGCACGGTCAAGGAAACCGGCTACCAGAACGGTTACGGAAATCTCGTCACCGTCGATCACGGTTTTGGTCTTCAGACCCGCTACGGCCATCTCCAGAGCTATTCGGTGAAACCCGGGGATACGGTCAAACGTGGCGATGTCATCGGCCGCGTCGGCGCCACCGGTCGCGCTACCGGTTACCACCTCCACTACGAGGTGCTCGCCAACGGCCGGCTCCTCAACCCGCTCCAACTCCTTACCCAGCAGAAACCGCGCGCTCAGTAATCTCCGCCACGGCGTGTTCACGCCGGTTGTCTCGGTTCGCCGCTGAATCCATCGCACGAGCGGCGTTGTCGTACAATCGGTAGATATTCACGTGGCGGCGGAGCGCTTCTAGCGTCGCCGCCTTCGGGTAAGGCCACACGGCCTGCCCTGACGGCCCGCATTCATGATTGGCCAACTGCTCGCAAAGGTTATCGGCACGCAGAACGAGCGTGAGATCAAGCGTCTCCGCCCTGCGGTTGCCACCATCACGGCTCTTGAACCGCAGATCCAGGCGCTGAGCGACGAACAGCTCCGGGACAAGACCACTGAATTCCGCCGCCGCGTCGCGGATGGCGAGGCGCTCGACGACCTCTTGCCCGAGGCGTTCGCCGTCGTCCGCGAGGCCGGCCGCCGCGTCCTGAACATGCGGCATTTCGACGTGCAGCTGATCGGCGGGATGGTTCTCCACAGCGGCAAGATTGCCGAGATGAAGACGGGCGAAGGCAAGACGCTCGTCGCTACGCTGCCGACGTATCTGAATGCGCTCGAGGGCAAGGGCGTCCACGTCGTCACCGTCAACGACTACCTCGCCCGTCGCGACTCGGAGTGGATGGGCCGGCTGTACCGCTTCCTGGGCATGAGCGTCGGCGTCATCCAGCACGAACTGAACGATCAGCAGCGGCAGGTCGCCTACGGCGCCGACATCACGTACGGCACCAACAACGAGTTCGGCTTCGACTACCTCCGCGACAACATGAAGTTCGACCTCGAGGCGATGGTGCAGCGCGGACACCACTTCGCCGTCGTGGACGAAGTCGACAGCATCCTGATCGATGAGGCCAGGACGCCGTTGATCATCTCCGGGCCGGCGGAAGAATCGACCGATCTGTATTACGAGGTCGATCGAATCATTCCGAAGCTGAAACCGGGCGCGGTCACGCGCGGTGACACCAAAGCAGAGGAGCGCGAGGCGCTCGAAGCGACCGGCGACTACATCGTCGATGAAAAGCACAAGACCGTGACGCTCACCGAGAGCGGCATGGCGAAAGCCGAGCAGCTGCTGGCGCACCGGCTGGTCGCGAATTCGGGCGGCCTGTACGACCCGGCGAACATGCCGCTCCTTCACCATGTTCACCAGGGATTGCGCGCGCACACGCTGTTCAAGCTCGACGTCGACTACATGATCAAGGACGGCGGCGTCGTCATCGTCGACGAGTTCACCGGCCGCCTCATGCCTGGCCGCCGCTGGAGCGACGGGCTCCATCAGGCAGTGGAGGCGAAGGAGAAGGTCAAGATCGAGCGGGAGAACCAGACCCTCGCGACCATCACCTTCCAGAACTACTTCAGGAAATACAAGAAACTCGCGGGAATGACCGGCACGGCGGAGACGGAAGCGCCGGAATTCGCCAAGATCTACAACCTCGACGTCATCGTCATCCCGACCAACCGGCCGATGCGCCGTATCGAGGAGTCGGATCTCGTTTACCGGACCGAGCGCGAGAAATTCGAGGCGATCGTCAACGACATCCTCGAAAAGCAGTCGTCCGGCCGTCCCACACTCGTCGGCACCGTGTCGATCGAGAAGTCAGAACGCCTCTCGACCCTGCTCCGCAAGCGCGGCATCAAGCACGTCGTGTTGAACGCGAAGTATCACGCGCAGGAAGCGGAGATCGTGGCGCAGGCCGGTCAACACAGCAACGTCACGATTGCGACGAACATGGCCGGTCGCGGTACGGACATTCTGCTGGGCGGCAACGCGGAACACATGGCGCGCCAGCAGGCGCTGGCCGAACAGGTGGCGGAACGACTGCCAAAAGGCGAAGAGAAGTACGTGGATGACGAAGCATTCATCTACTTCTTTCACGTCGACGGCTTCTATCGCATCCCTCGCGCGGACTGGGAACGCATCTTCGACCACTTCAGGAGCCAGACGGTTGCCGATCACGACACGGTCGTCAGCCTCGGCGGCCTCCACATCCTTGGCACCGAGCGCCACGAGGCCCGCCGCATCGACAACCAGCTTCGCGGCCGTGCCGGCCGCCAGGGCGATCCGGGATCGTCACGCTTCTACCTGTCACTCGAAGACGATCTGATGCGGATCTTCGGGTCGGATCGGATCTCCGGCCTGATGCAGAAGCTGGGCATGGAAGAAGGCGTGCCGATCGAGCATGGGATGGTGACCCGGGCCATCGAGCGCGCGCAGAAGCAGGTCGAAGCGCAGAACTTCTCCGTTCGCAAACACCTCCTCGAATACGACGACGTGATGAACAAGCAGCGTGAGAGTGTCTACACGCTGCGCCGCGAAATCCTCGAAGGCAAGATCCACATCACCGAGGATGACATGGGCGACACCCACGAGTACCTGCTGGAGCTCGCCGAGGAACAGCTCGAGGAGCAGGTCGAGCGTTACGCGGGGAAGGACACCGACTTCGACGAATGGGACCTGCCCGCGCTGGTTCGCGAGGCATCGCGCATCTTCGGCGTGGAACCACACGAGCTCGAAGAGCTGGAGCTCGATTCGAAGAACACGGACGAGATCACCGAGGCGATCTGGACGCTGGTCAAGACCAATTACGAGAAGAAGGAAGCGCTCGTCGGTGCGGAGCTCCTTCGTCGCGTCGAGCGCGACATCATGCTCCAGATTGTCGACACGCAGTGGAAGGATCACCTCTACTCCCTCGACCATCTGAAAGAAGGCATCGGCCTCCGTGGCTACGGACAGCGCGATCCTCTCGTGGAATACAAGAAGGAGAGCTTCGGCCTGTTCCAGGACATGAGAGCGCGGATCGAAGAAGAGATGGTTCGCTATCTGTTCTGGCTGCGGCCGGTGCTGCAGGAGCGTGAGGGCGACGATCAGGTCGCGATGGCTGCCCCGGTGCCGGTGCCCGTCGGGCCTCGGCGACAGGCGCCGTCGCGGATGATCACGAACAATCCTGGTGCCGAGGCCGTTCCCGCGTTTGCCGCCGCACGCACACCGGCTGCCGCAGCGGCCACCGCAGAGCCGATTCCGAGCGGCCCCGGGGGTCCGCACCCCGCCCGCACCGGTGGTGACGATGTCATCAGGACGGTGCGCCGGGACGAGCCGAAGGTCGGGCGGAACGATCCATGTCCTTGCGGAAGCGGCCGCAAGTACAAGAAGTGCCACGGGGCGGCCGCATGAAACAGGAATCAGGTGTCAGGTATCGAGTATCAGCCTGGTCCCCCGTTTCCCTGTCCAGCCCTGACTCCCGATTCCTGATCCCTGATTCCTACGATGAGGCTGAATGGAACTGAAGACCGCCCCGCAATCCCTGTCCTCCGTAGCAGCCGACATGGCCACGGCACTCACCTTTGATGACGTGCTGCTGGTGCCACAGCACTCGACGATCCTGCCGACGCAGGTGGACGTCTCGTCCTGGTTCACACGCAACATCCGGATCAACGTACCGCTCGTCAGCGCGGCGATGGACACCGTCACCGAGTCCGGGCTGGCGATCGCGATGGCCCAACTCGGTGGCATGGGCATCATCCACAAGAACCTCTCGATCGAGGAGCAGGCGTCGGAAGTCGATCGCGTCAAGCGGTCGGAGAGCGGCATGATCGTCAATCCGATCACGCTGGCGCCGACGAACCGGATCTACGAAGCCCTCGACCTGATGAAGCAGTACCGCATCTCCGGTGTGCCGATCACCGAGGACGGCAGCAAGGAAGGCCGACTCGTCGGGATCCTGACGAACCGGGATCTGCGCTTCGAGACGAACATCAACCGGCCGATCGACGACATCATGACCAAGTCGCCGCTGTTCACCGTGCCGGTCGGCACGACGCTGGACGAGGCGCGCGAATTCCTGCATCAGCACAAGGTAGAGAAGCTGTTGGTGGTCGACAAGGACTACCGGCTCAAGGGGCTGATCACCGTCAAGGACATCCAGAAGGCGATCAAATACCCGAACGCATGCAAGGACGCGCTCGGCCGTCTCCGTTGCGCCGCTGCCATCGGGACGTCGAAGGATGCCGTGGATCGCGCCGCGGCGCTCGTCGCCGCCGGCGTGGACGTGCTGGTCGTCGACACAGCGCATGGCCACTCGCAGGGCGTGATCGAGATGGTCGCACGCATCCGTCGCGAATTCCCCAACACCGACCTCGTCGCTGGCAACGTCGCCACCGGCCCGGCCACCGAAGCCCTTATCGATGCCGGCGTCGATGCGGTCAAGGTCGGCATTGGCGCAGGATCGATCTGTACGACTCGAGTTGTTGCGGGCATCGGCGTACCGATGATCACCGCCGTCAGTGAATGCGCGCAGGCGGCGGCCGCGCACGGCGTTCCGATCATCGCCGACGGCGGCATCCGCTACTCCGGCGACATCGTGAAAGCGCTCGCCGTGGGCGCAAGCTGCTGCGTAATGGGCAACCTGTTCGCCGGCACCGACGAAAGCCCGGGTGAGCTGATCCTGTTCCAGGGCCGGACCTACAAGGAATACCGGGGGATGGGCTCGATCGGCGCGATGCGCCGCGGCTCGCGCGATCGCTATTTTCAAGACGAGTTCGATCTCGAGGGCGGACGAAATACCGACAAGCTGGTGCCCGAAGGCATCGAAGGCCGGGTGGCCCACAAGGGCAGCGCGGCAAACGTCATCTACCAGTTGATGGGCGGACTGAGAGCTGGGATGGGATATTGCGGCAGCGCCACCATTCCGGAACTGCAACGCAAGGCCAGGATCATCCGCATTACCCCCGCCGGCGTCCGTGAAAGCCATGTCCACGACGTGACGATCACGAAGGAAGCGCCGAACTACCGGATGGAATAACGCAATCGTGAATTGCGAATCGTGAGTCGCGAATGGAGACGGCGACCTCGGTCGGCTGTGTGTCTAGTCACGATTCACGATTCATACTTCACGATTTTCAGGCACTCCGATCAACAGCCGGTTCTTCGGCGTAATCACCGCCGGGATTGTTTGCGTCCACACCCGATAGCCGTGCTGCTCGAGTCGCACCGCGCGCATTGTGTCAATCGCCAGCGACCGGTCCATCCACCCGGCCAGCGATCCGGCGTGGCACCGCTCGAAGTGGTGGCAGCACGGCAGGACGGCTACGGAAGCTCCGACTGCCACGACGAGCTCCAGGATTTCGTCGGTCAAGGCTCCACAGGCGTGACACGACACGACGATGTCACCTGACTGGAGGGTGAAATCAGCGATGTCCGACGACACGAGTGTCACGCGATGACGAATCCTGGGCCACTCCGCTGAGAGCACAGCATGCAGCGCTCTCGCGGACGGCGGCACGGCTCGGTCCACGACATACGCGTCTGAGGAGGAATCGTCGAGCAGCAGCATGACGTGCGCCAGCAGCCCGTGGCCGCCGCCGACGTCGATCACGCGCCCGCCGCGGCGGATCCGGCGCGTCCGACGGCCCACCTCCCAGGCTTCGTGCAGCTCCTTCCGCGCGACGCAGCCGGCCGCGCAAACGACTCGGCCCAGCCGTTCGAACAGAGTGTCTCCGGGGAACCGGCCCAAATCGTGGTGCGTCAGACGATTGCGCGAAGCAGGCGAGAACGTCACCGTCCAAGTATGATCCTTGGCGTTTCTTTCTCGCAGATGAACCGGAGGAGTTGGTAATGCGGGCTCTGGCTATACGCCTCGGCATCTTCGTGACGATTATTCTGGGAACGGCGGCCATCGGCCTGGCGCAGTGGGTGCACTATCCGACGGCGGGCGTCCCCCGGACCGCGGACGGCAAGCCGGACCTGAACGCGCCCGCGCCGAAGCTGGCGGATGGCAAACCGGATCTGTCGGGCATCTGGCGCGGCAATCCGCGACGGTGTGTCGGAAAGAACGGCGAGTCGATCCCCTGCGGCGTCGAGATTGGCGGTTCACCGCTCGGCGGCAACCTGGGCCGCGACCTCCCCGGCGGACTTCCCTACCAGCCGTGGGCGGCGGACCTCGCCATGAAGCGGAGGGCGGACTTCAGCCGCGATGATCCGCACGTCCGCTGCATGCCTGACAGTCCTCCGCGCACGTGGACGTTGCCGCACCTGACGAAGATCATTCATCAGCCGAAGCTGCTGGTGACGCTCTACGAAGTGAACGGGCAGTACCGGCAGATTTTCCTCGACGGACGTCCCTTCCCGGAGGATCCCACGCCCGGCTGGCAGGGCTACTCGGTTGGTCATTGGGACGGCGACACACTCGTCATCGAGACGCGCGGGTTCCGTGACGACATCTGGATCGACAGCAACGGCAGCCCGATGAGCGATGCCGCGAAGATGACCGAGAAGCTGCATCGCATCAACCTGGGAACGATGGAGCTGGAGATCACGATCGACGATCCGAAGGCCTACACCAGGCCGTTCACGGTGAAGCAGACCGAATATCTCGAGGCCGATACCGAGTTGATCGAAGAATTCTGCGTCGAGAACGAGAAGTCGTATGAACGGATGCAGCGTTCACGGCAGTTCGACAACAAGTAACTCGTCTTGTCGTGCGCCGACCCGGTAGAAACGGCTGGGCCAGGCTTACTGCAATCCGAACGCGATGATGTTCGAGCCGGCAGCGATCGCGACGTACTGCTGGTTATCGAACTGATAGGTCATCGGAGAAGCCTTCCACAACTGACTGGTCTGGAAGCTCCAGAGCCGCTTCCCGGTCCTGGCGTCGGCGACAGCCAGCGCACCGCTGTCGTCCCCGAAGAAGACCACCCCGCCACCGGTACTGAGCACGCCGCGGAATCTATGCGGTCGGGCAACGATGGTCAAGACGGAGCGCCGATGGTGATCCTCCGGGTCTCTTCGTCCACGATGTCAATCCTGATGGCCGTCGCATCGGGCAGTTCGTGCGACAGGCGATCGGGCCATTCGATCGCGAGTATCCCGTCGCTGACGCCCAGTTCATCGAGGCCGAGGTCTGCGGCAGCCGCGCGTTCAAGCCGGTAGAGATCGACGTGGTAGAGGGTCAGGCGTCCGCCGCGGTACTCATGGATCAGTGTGAACGTCGGACTGCTGACGTCCTCCGGATCGACGCCAAGTCCCGCGGCGAGGCCGCGGACGAAAGCCGTCTTGCCGGCGCCGAGATTTCCTGACAACAACAGGATGCTCCCGGCCCGAAGCGTTGTGGCAAGCTCCCGCGCCACGGCGGCCGTCTCCGCCTCGGAACGCGTGACGTGGCGGGTCTCTTGAAGATGTCCGCGGGACCCGGAGGTCGGAAGGGTCATTCAGCGGCTGCCGGCTTGTCGGTCAGCTGGCGCAGCGCGTCACCAATGACCGCCAGTACGTCCGTCGCCGTCATCGACACCTGACCCTCGGCCGATTCCGCGATGTCGCCGGCGGCACCGTGCAGGAACACGGCAAGACGACATGCGGCCTCCGCGTCGAGCAACTGCGCCACCCAGGCGCCAATCATGCCCGCGAGGACATCGCCGGTGCCGCCAGTCGCCATGCCGGGATTGCCTGTCGGGTTGATGAACACGCGGCCCTCGGGCGTCGCGATCAGCGTCCTGTGCCCCTTCAGCACGACGTAGACGCGGTGCGTCGCGGCAAAGTCAGATCGCCACCTCGATACGGTTTGCCTGCACGTCGTCGATCGTCGCGCCAATCAGTCGCGCCATCTCCCCGGGATGCGGCGTGATGATCACGTCACGCTCTTCCCGGCCGACCAGGCTGCCGGGATCGGCGGCGAACACGGTGATGGCGTCGGCGTCGAGGACCAGCGGCACCGTGGCGCGATCGACGAGACCCTGCACGAATCCACGCACGTCATCCGTCCGGCCAAGTCCAGGTCCGCACACGACGACGTCATGGGTGAGATCGAGGACTCCGTCAAGCGCGGCGGCAGCGACGCTCCCCTCACCCGTCTCGGGCAACGGCTCGGTCATGTACTCTGGCGCCATTGCCGCCACGATCGGCAGACACGACTCCGGAGTCGCCACCGTCACGAGGCCCGCGCCCGACCGCAGCGCGCCCATTGCCGCCAGGTGGGCGGCCCCCGTCTTCCCGCGCGAACCGGCGATGACCAGCACGCGCCCGAAGTCCCCCTTGTGCGAGTCTGCCCCGCGCGGCGTGACCGATCCCCCAACCTGTTCAGGCGTCAGCAGTTCGATGTGCGGCCCTTCCAGCCCGTCGATCACTTCGTACGGAATCCCGATATCGGCAATGACGACTTCGCCGGCATGGGCCTCCCCCGGCGGCAGGATCAGCGGTAGCTTCGGTGCGCCCAGGGTCACCGTCATCGACGCGTCGATGCAATCGCCGACCAGGTGCGGCGTGTCGGACGACAGGCCGCTCGGCAGATCGATCGCGACGATCGGAATGTCCGAGGCGTTGACGTCGGCCACGACGGTTTCGAGCATCCCCGACAGGCCGTCCCTCAAGCCGGTGCCGAAGATGGCATCGACGATCAGCGTGCATTGCGAGATTTCGGAGAAATGGAGCTCCCAGCTCTGTTCGTCGTTGATCTCGACAACCGTGACGCCGAGCCGGCCGAGAATGTCGAGGTTCGTACGGGCGTCGCCGCGCACGTTCGCCAGCGGGCCGATGACGAACACGACGGTATCGATGCCGCGCTGGAGCAGCGTTCGCGCCACCACGAAGCCGTCGCCGCCGTTGTTGCCAGGTCCGCACAACACCGCGACACGCCCCTCGAGGTGGGTCTCGTAGGCAGCCTCCATCGCGGCCACCACCTGGCGGCCGGCGTTTTCCATCAGGACCAGCGAGGGGATTCCGATCTCGTCGATCGTGAAGCGGTCGGCTTCGCGCATCTGCGCGGCGTTGAGGATTCGCATCAGGCGGGGTACGCTCAGGCATTCTCCTATGGCCGCTACTGTCAGTGTCAACGGACGAATCACCGGCGAGCGCGATGCTGTCATTTCGGTGTTCGATCATGGGTTTCTCTACGGTGAGGGGGTCTACGAGACGCTGCGGACGTATGGACGGAAGCCCTTCCTCTACGATCGGCACCTTCGCCGGCTGCGCCGCTCCGCCGACCTGATCGCGCTGCCCATCCCGTTCAGCGACGCTGACCTCGACGTCCAGATCCGGGCCACCATGGCAGCGGCCGATTTTCGCGGCGAAGCGTACATCCGGATTCTGGTGACCCGCGGCATCGGCGACCTCACCTACGATCCGGCGGCAACCCCACAGCCATCGGTCGTGATCATCGTCAAGCCCCAGGTCGATCCGCCACCCGAGGTTTACCGCGACGGCGTGACCGTGGTGCTCGTCGACATCGTGCGCAACCACCCTTCGTCGGTAAACCCGATGATCAAGAGCAACAACCTGATGAATAGCGCGCTGGCGATGCAGGAAGCGATTCGCCGCGGTGGCTATGAAGCGGTGATGCGCAATTTCAAGGGTGAGCTGGCGGAGTGCGCGGTTGCGAACCTGTTCGTTGTCCGCGACGGCGCGGTGCTGACGCCGCCGCTCACGGCCGGACTGCTGCCGGGGATCACACGCGAGTACCTGTTCGAGCTTGGCCAGCACCACGGCGTCGATGTCCGCGAGGCGACCTTGCGCGACGAGGATCTGTTCGGGGCGCAGGAGGCTTTTCTGACCGGAACAACACGGGAGATCGTCCCGATCGTACGCGTGAACGAGCGTGTGATCGGAGACGGAACGCCAGGACCCGTGACCCGCACATTGCTCGACGCCTTCCGCCGTTCGATCGGGTGACCTTCCGTTCATTGACTCGTTGGCGGCTGCTGAACGTCGTCCTCGCCGGAGCTGCGCTGCTGCTCTTCGTGCGGCTCGCCCTCCGCCACGTCGGTGATTCGTATTTCCTCGCCGACCAGGTCGATCAGCTACAGAAGTTCGAGGCGCTGTTGCGACTGGATCCGGACGGGCTGTGGGGGCCGGCCATGTCAGGGACCACTGCCCGGGCGCTGGGTCCGTTCGGCGCATTTGTCTTCGGGCTCCCCGTCGCGCTCGGGTTCGGAATCGATGCGGTCCATGCGTTCACGAGTCTGCTTCTGGTGATTGCTGCCGGCATCGCCTTCTGGCAACTCGCCCGCACGGACATCGTGTTCGCGTGGGTGTGGTTGATCGTGCTCACGTCGATGCGGATGGTGTGGTGGAACGCGGCCATGTTCTGGGTGAACACGCTGCTGCTGCCGCTCGGCCTCCTGCTGCTGGCGCTGTTCGCCGCCATGGTTCGCCGGCCGTCAGTGCCCAAGATCGCCGCCACCACGCTGGTCCTCATGTGCGCGCTGCAGCAGCACCTCATTGCACTGGTTGGAATCCCGGTGCTGCTGGTCGCGATTGTTCGGTTCTGGACGAGCAACACGGGGTCAGGGCTCCCCCGGCCACGCGGTGCCGGGTCGCGCCCTCGTGCCTCGGCATCAAGTGCTTTCGGCAGTGGTGTGTGGCGAGCTGCCATCGCGATCGGAACAGTGGTCGCTGTGGGCTTGATTCCATATGCAATTGCGGAGGGACGTACACGCTTTGAGAATACCCGCGCCATGTTCAGCCATGTCGATGCGGCTGCGCATTCGTCGAGTGCGGCGGGCCGTCAGGCGGCCCTGGATACACTCGTTCTGGCCACTGATCCGATGACGCTGTTGCCGTCGCCTGGGACGGCAATCACATTCGGTGCGCTGGTGGCATCAGTGGCAGTGCTGCTGTTGTTATGGCGGCGCCGGCATGGCGCAACCGTCGACGGAACGACAGCTACCGACGCGCTCCTCTGGCTCGTTACGGCTGCCGTCGTCAGCATCGCGGGACAAGCGCTCTTCTTCCTGCTGATGGCCCGGCCGCTCAACGGCCTGCACTACGCGATGCTGCTGGCGCCGTGGTACCCCGTTCCCCTCGCCGCACTCGTCGCGGGCATCGTCCCGCGACGCGGCAGCGTGCCGCCGCTTCGCGTTGCCGGTGCGCTTGGCTTCGTGTCGATCGCGCTGCTCATCGGTCGCGGACCGACGCTTGCCGATCGGTATGCCGAGCGCACGCCATGGACCTATCGGGCGATCGTTGGCGCGCTCGACTCACTGTGTGCCGGAGAGGCGGTGAACACGCTGGAAGGACAGGGCCTGGTCAACGAGCTGACGCCGTCCTCCGACTCCGTGCTCCGCTACGTGATGAAGCGTGGATATGCGGCCTGTCGCTACGATCCGGCCTCCAACCGTCCTCATCGTGGCAAACCGCACCGGAATGTTCGATCCTTCGATCGAGTCTGACGGTCGGCGGTTCGTGCGTGAGCGCGTGGTGGAGCCTGGCCTTGCGCGGTACCGGTTGGCGGATCCGTAGAGCGGGGCTTCAGCCCCGCTTGGAGCCTTCAGGCCCGCCTGGAGCCGCGGCGGGGCTAAAGCCCCGCCCTACGGGGCCGCCGCGAACGCGTCAACCGGCGGGCACGAGCAGAACAGATTCCGATCCCCGTACGGGTTATCGATGCGGCCCACGCTCGGCCAGAACTTGTGAGCACCGAGAAACGGCAACGGGAACGCCGCCTGTTCACGCGAGTACGGATGCGACCAGTCTGACGCGGCGATGGCAGCCGCGGTGTGCGGGGCGTTTTTGAGTACGTTGTCGGTCTTGTCGGCCCGTCCCTGCACGACCTCCTCGATCTCCTTGCGGATCTGAATCATCGCATCGCAGAAGCGATCGAGCTCGTCCTTGTCTTCGCTCTCCGTCGGCTCGACCATCAGCGTCCCCGCAACGGGGAACGAGACGGTTGGCGCGTGAAAGCCATAGTCGATCAGGCGCTTCGCGACATCCATCTCCTCGACGCCGGCGGCCTTGAAGCCGCGCAGGTCGAAGATCAGTTCGTGCGCGACGCGTCCGTTGGGCCTTGTGTACAGCACCGGATAGTGCGGTTCGAGACGCGCCTTGATGTAGTTCGCGTTCAGGATCGCGACCTTCGTGGCCTCGGTCAGCCCGTCGGCCCCGAGCATCCGGATATAACCGTAGGAGATCAGCAGGATGCTGGCGCTGCCCCAGGGTGCCGCCGACACCGCGCGAATAGCCGTGCGGCCACCGGTCGGCACGATGGCATGGCCGGGCAGGAACGGCGCCAGATGCGCGGCCACCCCAATGGGCCCCATCCCCGGGCCGCCGCCCCCGTGCGGAATCGCGAACGTCTTGTGCAGGTTCAGGTGGCAGACGTCGGCACCGATCGACGCCGGACTGGTGAGCCCGACCTGGGCGTTCATGTTGGCCCCGTCCATGTACACCTGGCCACCGTGCTCGTGAATCACGGCGCAGATCTCGCGAATGTCGTCCTCGTACACACCATGCGTGGACGGATACGTGATCATCAGGCACGACAACCGGTCGCGGTGCGCGGCCGCTTTCGTGCGCAGGTCAGCGACGTCCACGTTCCCGTTCGGTGCGCTCGCCACCACAACCACCCGCAGGCCCGCCATGGCGCCGCTTGCCGGATTGGTCCCGTGCGCCGACGCCGGGATGAGGACCACATCACGATGGCCCTCGCCCGTCGATTGCTGGAATGCTCGAATCACCAGGAGTCCGGCGAACTCTCCCTGGGCGCCGGAATTCGGCTGCAGCGATATCGCCGCGAAACCGGTGATCGCCCGGAGGGAACCCTCCAGTTCATCGAACATCTGCCGGTAGCCCTCGGTCTGCCCGGCCGGCGCAAACGGATGAACCCGCCCGAACTGTTCCCAGGTGATGGGGCGCATCTCGGTGGCGGCGTTGAGCTTCATCGTGCAGGAACCCAGCGGGATCATCGAATGATCCAGGCCGATGTCTTTTCGCTCGAGCGTGCGGATGTACCGCATCATCTGCGTTTCCGATCGATGCCTATTGAAGACCGGATGTGTCAGATAGGGGGTGTTCCGCTTCAGCCACATCGGCGTGCTGGTTCCCTCGTGCCCGAGGCGGAGGTCGGCGAAATCGGCGGCTGCTCCGGTCACGACGCTGACGATCTCCCGAACGTCCGTCAGGGTCGTTGTCTCGTCGAGCGAGATGGCAACGGTGCGATCGCCCTCGAAGCGCAGGTTGATTCGCGCCGTCAGTGCGCGACCGCGGACGGCGTCGACATCCGCGACGTCGAACGTCACCGTGTCGAAAAACTGCTGCACTCTGGACGTGAGGCCTGCGTTTTCCCGAAGCGACCGGTACAGCAGGACTGTGAGCAGATGCACACGAGTGGCGATCCGTCTGAGTCCGTCGGGGCCGTGATACACCGCATACATCGCGGCCATGTTCGCCAGCAACGCCTGCGCGGTACAGATGTTCGAGGTCGCCTTCTCCCTTCGGATGTGCTGCTCGCGCGTGGCCAGCGCCATTCGATACGCCGGCTTGCCGTTCGAATCGACGGAGACGCCGATGATCCGGCCCGGTACTTGCCGGACATATGCCTGACGGGTCGCAAAGAACGCGGCATGGGGACCGCCATAGCCAAGCGGCACACCGAATCGCTGCGAGTTGCCCACGACGACGTCGGCGCCCATTTCTCCGGGCGGCGTGAACAGCGTCAGCGCAAGCAGATCGGAGGCGACCGCCACCATGACACCGCTGTCGTGCGCGCGGCTGATGAAGGGCGTGAGATCGCGCAACTCGCCGACCGCGTCCGGATACTGGAGCAGCACGCCATAGGCGCGCGGATCGAACTGGTGATCATCCGCAATCGACGCGACCGCGATGTCGATTCCCATCGGCTCGGCGCGTGTCCGGAGAACGTCGATGGTCTGGGGAAAACAGCGATCGCTGACGAGGAACAACGGCCGCTCAGCGGCGGGAAACTTTTTTGTCGTCACGCGCCGCAGCATCGTCATCGCTTCCGCCGCACCAGTCGCCTCGTCCAGCAGGGACGCGTTCGCCACCTCCATCCCCGTCAGATCAGCGACCATCGTCTGGAAGTTGAGGAGCGACTCCAGACGGCCCTGCGCGATCTCTGCCTGGTATGGCGTGTACGGCGTGTACCAGCCAGGATTTTCCAGGACCATTCGCAGAATCACGCTCGGCGTGATCGTGTCGTAATAACCAAGTCCGATGTACGAGCGAAACACCTGATTGCGCGCGGCGATCGTTGAAAGCCGCTGCAGATATACGCTCTCGCTCTCGGCGGGAGGCAAGTCGAGCGGTGTCTTGAGGCGAATGGCGGCGGGGATCGCCTCGTCCATCAACCGATCAAGCGACGCTGCGCCGACGGCCGCGAGCATCTCCTCCCGTTCCTCTGCCGACGGCCCGATGTGTCGCGGCGGGAACCAGTCTGAGACGTCCAGCTGCGGCGGAATCTCACGGCCAGCCGCATCGGGCCGGCGATCTGCCGTATCCAACGACTCGCTCCCCGTCAGGTCAGCCGATGAGCCTTTCATATGCCTCGGTGTCGAGCAGCGAGCCCGCCTCGGATGGACTCGATAGCCGGACCTTCACAATCCACGTCGAGTGCGGTTCTTTGTTCAACGAATCGGGATGGTCGCGCAGCACGGGATTCGCCTCGACGACTTCCCCGCTCATCGGCGCAAACAGCTCCGAAACGGCTTTGACCGACTCGATCGACCCGAACGGATCGCCGGCACCGAGCGTGCGGCCAACTTCGGGTAACTCGACGAAGACCACATCTCCGAGCTGCTGCTGGGCGTAATCGGTGATGCCGATCTCCGCCGTGTCACCATCGATTCGGATCCACTCGTGATCCTTCGTGTACTTCAAGTCTGGCGGATACGCCATCGCGCTACGTCCTCTTGTAGAACGGAAGTGAGACGACGCGGGCGGCGGAGGGACGTCCGCGCACGTCGACGGTGAGTTCAGCACCAGGTGTGGCCAGTTCCGTCGGCACGTACGCCATGCCGATGGCCTTCTTCAGGAACGGTGTCTGGGTTCCGCTGGTGACAACGCCGACACGCTTGTCTCCGACGACGACCGGATAACCGTGACGGGCGATGCCGCGATCGACCATCTCGAATCCCACGAGCTTTCGGTCCGTTCCCTTTTCCTTCTGCTCACGCAGCCGGTCCTCGCCGATGAAACCGTTCTTTTTCCAGCCGACCGTCCATCCCAGCCCGGCTTCGAGCACCGTCGTCGATTCGTCGATGTCGTTGCCGTAGAGGCGCATCGCCGCTTCGAGCCTGAGTGTGTCGCGGGCCCCGAGACCGCACGGGATGACATCGGCGGCACGGCCCGATTCCAGCAGCGCCTGCCACACACGATCGGCCATGTTCGGCGGCACGAAGATTTCGAAGCCGTCTTCGCCGCTATAGCCGGTGCGCGAGATCGTCGCGCGTGCATTGGCCACTTCGCCGTTGGCGAAACAGTAGTACTTGAGATCGCCGAGCTCTACGCCGGTCAGCGGCCGCAGCACTTCCTGCGACGCTGGACCCTGAAGCGCGATCAGCGCGTACCGGCTGCTGGTGTCGACCGCGGCCGCCTCGCCCGCCGGCTTGATCTGCTCGGCGATCCAGGCGTAGTCCTTGGCGGCGTTGGCGCCGTTGACGACCAGCATGAAGTGATTCGGCCCCATCCGCATCACCAGCATGTCGTCGACGAACGTGCCCGCCGGGGTGAGGAGGCCACTGTATTGGATCTGGCCCGTCGTGAGGCGGCTCGCGTCGTTGCTCGAGATCCGCTGAACCGCTGCCAGCGCGTCCTTGCCGGCCACTTCGATCTCGCCCATATGGCTGACGTCGAACACGCCGGCCCGGGTGCGCACAGCAAGGTGCTCCGCCGTGATGCCGCTGTATTCCACCGGCATGTCCCAACCGCCGTACGGCACCATCCGCGCGTTCGATGCGCGGTGCCGGGCGTTGAGAGGTGTTTTGCGGAGATTGGCGGTGGCGTCGCTCATGGGGGGCGCAGTGTGGGAGCGAACGTACTATGCGTCGCGCGGAGGGTCAAGAACGCAGCGCGGTGCTGTCAAAGCGCGGTGCGTGTCAAAGCGCGGTGCGCCACGACAGCGGCGCGTCAATGTGCACATGAAACAGCGGCAGTCACGGCCACCTTCGGCAATCTTCAGAATGCCGCTGGGATCTTCCGGTTCTGCCTAGCGATCGCAAATGACTCAGGATCGGCTGCATCCTGACGGCCGTCCGCATTCGTCTGAAGCGTAGCCGCAGCGCTTTGGTTGTCCCCAATATCGACTGAACACTGACAGCGGTGGGTTGCTACAATCCCGCCACTAATATGACGACGCGCCGACTCAAGGCGATGCTCCTGGCGTTGGCCGCAGGCGTTGCTCTTGTCTATGCCCAGGCTGTGCCGGAGCCAGACGGATGGCAGACGTATGCCGGCGACGCGCAGGGACGGCGATTCTCCCCGCTCACGCAGATCAACACGAAGAACGTCTCGACACTGAAGCTCGCGTGGCAGTACGGCGTCGCCGGCACGGCGGGATCCGGTGCGACCGTCGCCGGCGCCGGCCGGAGCCAGGCCATCCCGATTCTCGTGCGCGGCGTGCTCTACACCTCCACCGCCCAGCGGACGATCGTGGCACTGGATCCGGCGACCGGCAAGGAAATCTGGAAGTACGAACTGGAGAAGGGCGGCGCGCCGAACCGCGGCGTGTCGTACTGGCCGGGCGACCGCGGGTTGGCGGCGCGCATCCTCGCGGGCACCACGGACGGACGGCTGATTGCCCTCGACGCCGCGACCGGAACGCTGGTCCCGACCTTCGGCGATCATGGCGCGATCGATCTTCGCGCGGGCGTGGCCGACAGGTACCCGAAAGCGCCGTACATGATGGCGTCGCCGGGTCTGATCTACAGGAACCTGATCGTTACCGGCGCGCAGGGACAGGAAGATAACTCCGAAGGCCCGGCGATGGACGTCCGCGCCTGGGACATCCGCACCGGAACACTGGTCTGGACCTTCCACCCGATCCCGCATCCCGGTGAGCCGCGCGCCGACACCTGGCCGGCCGACTACTGGAAGACGGCAGGCACGCCCGCAAATTGGGGGTTCGGTTCGGTCGATGCCGAACGCGGACTCATCTTCCTGCCTATCGGTCAGCCGGCGGCGCAGTACTACGGCGGTCATCGCCCGCAGACGAATCTGTATTCCTCGTCAGTCGTCGCCCTGGACGCCAATACCGGCAAAGTGCGCTGGTCATTCCAACTCACGCATCACGACGTCTGGGACTACGACAACGCGGCCACGCCTGCGCTGATCGACGTTGTCCGCAACGGCCGCCGCATTGCCGCCGTCGTCACGACCGCCAAGTCGGGCCTGATGTTCTTCCTCGAGCGCGAGACCGGCAAGCCGATCTACCCCGTGGAGGAGCGGCCGGTTCCGGCAAGCGACGTCCCGGGTGAGTCGACCTGGCCGACGCAGCCGTTTCCCGTGAAGCCCCCGCCGTTGTCGCGGCTCAGCATCGCGCCGGATGAGATCTTTACTGGCGAGCCAGTGCACGAGAAGTTCTGCCGCGATCTCGTCGAGAAGATCGGCGGTATCCATAACCGCGGGCCGTACACGCCATATAGCACCAACGAATTCCGCGTGATTTTCCCGGGACAACAGGGCGGTCCGAATTTCGGCGGCGTCGCCGTGGATCAAGCGCGGGGCTATGTCTTCGTCAACTCGCGCGATGTCGCGGGTATGGGCCGTCTCGACAAGTCGCCCGACGGTGACGCGGTCGCGTACCGGCGCACAAGTCCGCTCGGCCGCGGCTCGGTGAACGCACGCTTCTGGGATCCGGAGACCAGCTTGCCGTGCCAGCCGCCGCCCTGGGCGCACCTGATGGCCATCAACGCGAACACCGGCGACATCGCCTGGAGAGTACCGCTCGGAACCAGCGACGAGCTCGAAGCGAAGGGCATGAAGAACACCGGCGCCTTCGGGCAGGGTGGACCGATCGCGACTGCCGGTGGCCTGGTGTTCATCGCCGGCACGATCGACAAACGGTTCCGTGCGTTCGACAGCAGCAATGGCCAGGTGCTGTGGGAAGGACGCCTCGAATCCGAAGGCCACACCACCCCGATGACCTACCTGGCGGCCAACGGGAAACAGTACGTCGTGGTGGTGACGACCGGCGTGAACGCCTTCGCGCTGGAGTGAGGCTGCGGCCAGGCCGCGGCAGGAGTCCAGCGAGTCGGGGCCGGCGAGCCCTATGGCATGACGGTCGGCAGCAGGCGGACATGGCGCGACCCACTCGCGCTGCCAAGGCGCTCGACCACCGCTCCGAGTTGCGCCGGTGTCACCGGCGGCGCGGACGTGATCTCGTAGGCACGCACGAGCACAGCCTGGTGCGGCAGCAGCATCAGGTAGGCATCGCACAGCCCCGCCAGGTCTTCGACCCGATGCGACGACAGCACGAGGGCCGCGCCGCGATCCCGTTTGCCTTCGAGTGTGGCCGTGAGCCACCGCGAGGCGTCAGCGTCAAGGCCCTCCCATGGTTCGTCGAGGATGACGAGATGCAGGGGATGACGGCCAAGCGCCGTCCGCAGCCCGACCAGTTGCCGTGTGCCCCGCGAGAGCGCCCGAAAGGGGCGCCGGTCCACGGTGATCACGTCACCGGCGCCGAGCGCGCCCCACCGTGACGCCCGCGCAAAGCCGGGAAGCGTTGCCTCTCCAGCAAAGTAGGCCACCGCCGTGCGGCGGAGCGCATCGCGCGGGAGCAGGCCGTTGATTCTGACTTCTCCGGTGGTCGGCGTCAGACATCCGACCAGCGATCGCAGCAGCGTCGTCTTACCGGCCCCGTTGTTGCCGATCACGCCGAGACACTGGCCGGCGCCCACGTCGAACGACACGTTGGCCAGCACGAGCCTGCGCCCGTACCGGAGCGTGAGTTCACGGACGGACAGGGCCACCATCATTGCGCCGCCTCCAGCCGGATGTCCGCTCGATGCACCCACGTCAGCGCCAGGCTCATACTCGCGACCGAGAGCCCGAGTGCTGCGGCGATGGCACCGAGGCGGCCATTCAGGCGAGCGCCAAGCAAGGCCACGGGAAAGAGCACCTCGTGCACACTGTCCGGCCAGATGACCCCTCCCGATTCCGCCATACACACCAGCAGGAGCCACCCGATGGCGCCGGCAAACCGCGGCAGGGCGACGTTGGCGGCCCACGGGATCGTGGATACCATCAGAAACGCGACCACGGTGCCGGGTTGAAGGAACGGATTGGCGCCGCCATGTCCGGCCACGTGCACCGCCGACAGAACGACCCAGCAGCACGCGCCAGGGAAAATGGCGAGCACCCACTGCACAATGGCAATTCGCATCCGTGGTTGACCGCGGACGACGAGCAGATCGAAATACCCGCGACGCGCCAGGACGGCAAAACCGGTGGATGCCGCGAACGCCTGCAGGGCGAGGATCGGCATCGCCGCCGCCGCGTTCGCGGCATCTGCAACCGTGATGACCACGCCGCCGGTGACCGTCAGCACGGCGAACGAGATCATCATCAATCGCGATACCGGCGGGACCACATGGAAGTAGCGAATCAGGTAGAGCAGATCACGCATCGACGGCCTCCTCCAGGACCGGTTCCTGACTGGCGGACTTGACCCACGCCGGCAGCTGCTTGTCGGACCCGGTCGTCGTCGCCTCGGCGTAGCGCAGATACGCCTGCAGCGTGTGATAGCTGATATCCAGTAACCGGCAGGCTCGCCGCTTGTTCCGTCCGCACCGCTCGAACACCAGCCTGGCGTACCGGCTTCCCCACGCGCGCATCGAGTGCCCCGCCATGATCGAGTGCCCGAGAACCTCGCCATATTCGCCGCGAACCCGCGGCGGCAGGTCGTCGAGCTGAATCGAATCGGACTCGGTGAGCGCCACCGAACTCTCGATCAACCGCTCCAGTTCGCGGACATTGCCTGGCCAGTCGTATGCGCGCAACGCCTCGAGCGCCGGTGCTGATATCGTCAGGTCGCGCGTATGCCGGTGGCGGCTCAGGAAGTACTGGGCGAGCTCGGGGATGTCTTCGCGCCGCTCACGAAGCGGTGGGACGTGAATTTCGACTCCACCGAGCCGGTAATACAGGTCGGCGCGAAACAGGCCCTGGGTCACGAGATCCGCCAGCGGCCGGTTGGTCGCGACGATGATCCGGGTGTCGACGCGTCGAACGCCATTGCCGCCGACGCGCTCAACGGCGACCTCCTGGATGGCCCGGAGCAATTTGGCCTGAGCCGAAAGGGAGAGGTCCGACACTTCGTCGAGGAACAGCGTTCCGGCGTCGGCGGATTCGAACTTCCCACGCCGTCCCTTCACGCCGGTCGCCGTCCGATCTTCGATGCCGAACAGTTCGGCCTCGAGCAGCGTCTCGACGACAGCCGCGCAGTTGACCGCGACGAATGGCCCTGTGGCCCGGGCACTCAGATCGTGCAGCTGACGCGCCACGAGTTCCTTGCCAGTGCCGCTCTCGCCAGGAAGCGATCGGAAGCAGGAAATTCACGACAGATTTGCCAGCGACGGCTGCGGTGGGCCGCGGCGCGCGGAGAAAGGCTACATTCAGTAAGCGGCAGAAGGGCTGCGACGATTGTTACGCGCGACCTATGCGGTTAACAGTAAGCCGCTAAAAGAGCATGCCAGAGAATTCGACGGCGGGATGTAGCAGATGAGGCATAGGTTCGCGGACCGCGGGTTCTTTTCAGCCATGCTGGCGCCTCAACTACTTGCCGCTGCCGCCTCGCTGCGAAGAAATCTCCAGGCGTGACCAAACGTACGCATGGGCCGCCATCATGAATCCACTTGTGATCAGAATGGGCGATGCTTCCGCCGCAACAGACACCATTACAAAGCAAAGTTGCAAGTAGCCCTGATCGCATCTACCGATACACAACTTGACGCTTACTGTGATGCTGCGGGCGGTGCGGCGCTGCCACCACGGACGCACCAGGCGCCTGCGACCTGGTCGGGCTTGTGGAAACCGCCGAGACCGGTGAAGACTGAAATTCCTGGCGGCGGGACCACGCCGAAGCTCTGGATATATGTGAGAAAAGTGTCGGCCGAACTCAGGAGGACGCGCTGTTGCACAGACTCCGTCCAGAACGCGGTCAAGTTATATAGCGTGAACGGGTGTCCGGGAGGCACGTCAAACGCACCGTTCGGCTGATATTCACCAAGGCTCGACAGCTCTACAAGCGACGGTAATCGCCATCCCCGACGGTTTCCAGTCGCGACCAGATCGCAATATGCACTTGCGGCGTACCAGTTCGAGATGTTGTTGTTCGGCTGTCGTTGCCACACGAGTCCCGTTTCACGGTCCAGAACTGCCTCCGAATCCCAGTTCGCCAACACCACGAATCGCGTCGTTGCCGGCAGTTTCTGATCCCAAGAGGGCAAGGCGTAGTAGGGACCGACGGCCACTGTCTGCGCACGCGCTAATGTGGCCGAAAAGATGATGATGGCCACGCCGAGGCCGCACACGTAAGAAAACCGTCGCATGGAGAGCTCCCTTCGGAAGGCCGATCAGCGAAGGGCGATCGGCCAGGTAGACGGACAAGATGTTCAGTTACGGTCGGTGATGGCGAACAAGCTCGATAGCACGGCAAACGTGGTCGCTGTGATGGGAATCCGACTGCCGACTGTAATAGTTGATGCGGCGACGCCAGTAGCTTCGACACCCAGGATTGCAGCAGACATCGCGACGTACACGAACGAGCGACTCAACAATTGAGACATCGAGCGGCCTCCTGAGCGCATTCCGGACGGGTTGCCGTGGTCAGGTGGGCTACGGGTTTATTGGACGGCGATTGGACCGCCGCCGCGAACACACCAGAATTTGTGTGAGTCGCTCTTCGGGCTATCGCCCGGCCAGACCCGGCTTCGAGGCTGACGAACCAACCATCGGACTCATAGCCAGAGACGCTTGTACCAGTCCAATAGCTCGCGAAGCCCTGTACGCCGAGAAACGGGTGCCCTGCGGGCAGCGCGACGTTAGCGGTGGGCGCTGTCTCGTCGATCAGAGCTTGCAATTCACGAATTGATGGGAGGCGCCATCCCGCACGACCGCTGGTCGGTGCTTCGCTACAGAGCTGCACTGCCGCGATATATGGGACAGTGGTTGCCGCGACGGTTCGTTGCCACACCAGCCCTGTTTCTCGATCAAGTACTGCCTCGTTGCTCATGTTCGACAACACCACGAATCTTGGGCAGTTCCCCGGCACGCCGGTGATCGTCTGGTCCACAACGGTGCAGCGTAGTACGAGTGGTTTGGGCTTGCGCCGAGGTCGGGACGACCACGAGAACGCCGACTGCAAGCATGCGCATACAGATCATCACGGTCGCATGGCGACTCCTTGTCGAAAGGGAACGCTGTTCTGGGTAATGTCACGACGCCCCGGACAGCGCGACTTAGATGAACGTGCGCCGTATGGCGCGGCGGACGGACGGCAGCAGCAGCCCCGTGGCCAACAAGGTTAGCGTGGCAGGTTCGGGAACTGGGGTGACGGAGTTGGCGGAGCCGGTAACGACAATTGGCGAATTGCCGTTCCCGAGCTGGGTGAACTCGACGAACGCAATGGTCCCCGTCCCGGACGGCGCTGGCGACCCGCCTCCATAGGCACCGTTGACGCCGAACAGTAAGCCGGTCTGGGCGAACGTGATGGGATCGAGGTTGACGAACCCCGGATCGAGAAGGTTGAAGGGTGCGCCTGCTGCGAAGAAATCGCCTTCGGTGACGGGTCCGATCAGCAATGAGCAGTAGATGTCCCCGCCAAAGGGGTCACACGCGGTATTGACCTGCACGTCGGTCGGGTCATAGGTGAGATCGAATGTCCAACTCGAAACCTGCACAGCGTCGCTGATCTCGATCGGGATGGCGAACGTTGTGGCGTCAATCCCAATTTGGCTGCCAAGCGAAATGCTGGATGCCGCAGCGAGGTTCGTGGTGCCGAGGACCATCGCCACGATCGTTACACCGAGCCAAAGGCGGGAATCGAATGCGCGCATACATGGTCCTCCGTCCCAAACTACTGAATCTGCTGCTTGCGTTTGCGACACAGTACGGCGACCCCGGCGATGCCGCTACCGAGCAGGGCCAATGACGCGGGTTTGGGCACGGGTGTCGGGCTCAACGGTGCCACAGGACCGCTGATCGGGGACAGTTGAACTGCCACCCGTGACAGGACGAATGCCACTGGATCGACTGTTATCGAACCAGCGGTGACCGCGATCTGTAGTGAGAAAATCCCATCAGTAAGTTCGGGATTATTCGTGGCCACGGTGTCGAAATTCAGCGTTCCGGAAACCTTGCTGCCGGTAGCATCGAGCCCGCTGAGCAACGCTGTGGAGAAAGTGTCACCGCCGCCGACGCTTCCAGGTTGGACCAATATCCCAATCGCTGGATAGGGGGTTGGGCTCACACCCCGAGTGGCAAAGTTCCAGTTGAATATCGAAACGTCGCCGACGTTCAAGGTAATCGGCGACGCGTTAGCGACGTTCGGCCATAGACCACCAGCCAGGATCGCTATCCGCAACACTCTACGCATCGTCCGTCCTTGAAGCTATTCCGCCCACGCGCAGACTTTCGTCGTCGCACGCACTGCTGAGCCGCTAACTAAGCGCGGAAAGTTCTAGAGAATCGCGAGTGCGATCAGCACCCGCGTGCAGCAGCATGCAATCGATGCACCCCGACAATGGCCGGGCGTCGGAGTGCGAGAGAGGAGAGAAAGCAGAGACAGCAGAAACTGCAACTAAAGGTGTAGCCGTCTTCGACTACTGCACGCGGCCGTCGATGCCCTGGAGTTGCCAGAGCGACGCTCGCTGAGCACTCGAAACCGTCGCAGAAGCTGACTGGGCCACACTCCCCCGGCCGGACCTACGAATCGTCAGCGACGAGTTGTGGCAACGTGTCGATGCCGCGTTCCGAGTCGATGCCCTCGAAGTAGCCAATCAGCAGCAACCTTGAGGCGCGCGTGCCAGCGCGATTCTGACCGTCTTCATGTGTCCGGCACTGCGGCGGGCGTCTCCCTCCGCGGGGTCGACGTTCGCATGTCGATACGTCCGAGCGCCAGAGACTATTCATCCTCGACCATCAGCAGGAACAGCTTGGCGATGCCCGCGAGCGGGACGATGCGTTGATTTCCGACCGGGAAATCAAAGCGCGACGGAATCAAAGCGCCTGTCGTGCTCGCAAGGTGTTGATCACGAACCACTTCTACGACTCGCCCGCCGCCGCAACAACTCTCAGGCGTGATCAAATGTGATCAACACGTCGGCCCGTACCTGATCCAACGAGCGTGACCGATTGAAACCTTCCGAAGCGAAGAATGGCGTCCTCGTCTCTAGCGATGGCGGCTCGCGTCGTCTATCGGCACCCGTGCGAGGCGACAACACCACGAGCGCCGGAGATGGATGGGCGTTCAAGGCGGCAACGGGATGGGTGGTTCGCGAAGGAGCACGGCGGGGCGACTTCGAAGTCGTTCGGCAGCAGCCGTGATGCGTGTCCACGACATAGGCGGGTGAACCGTACCTACAACTACCGCGTTTTATCCGCGCGCCCACCCGCGATCCCACCGAATGGGATCGTTCAAAACCGAGGCAGTGGTGCGCAGCGTGATTGCTCACTACCGGTCGACCTTTCGTTCGATTCGTCGGTTCGCTGCAAGATACTCGTCGCGGGATAGGATCAGGGAAAGGCTTTCACCACAGGCTGCTAGCCTAGGATTGCGACTCGTTCCAAAAGCCCGCGATGATCGGATCCGCCCTCGCCCACTACCGCATCCTGAGCCCGCTCGGCACGGGCGGCATGGGCGAGGTTTTTCTGGCGCGCGACACCCGGCTCGAGCGCGATGTGGCGCTCAAGCTCATTCGGGGCGAGTTCGCCGCGGACGGCGAGCGTCTTGCTCGCTTCGAGCGCGAGGCGCGCGCGATCGCTGCGCTCAATCATCCCAGCATCGTGACCATCTACGCGATCGAGGAGGACTCCGGCCGGCGTTTCTTCACCATGGAGCTCGTCGAGGGCCGGACGCTCCGCGAGGTGACGCCGCCGACGGGGCTCCCCGCTCCCGAGCTCCTGCGCGTCGGGGTTGCGCTCGCCGACGCCCTCCACGCCGCCCACGCCCGCGGCGTCGTGCACCGCGATCTCAAGCCCGCGAACGTCATGATCAGCCACGAAGGCCGCATCAAGGTGCTCGACTTCGGCGTCGCGAAACTCGACGTCTCCGGCCTTTCGACCGCCACCGCCGTCGGACCGGCGGCCGACCTCGGCGCGACGCGCCCGGGAGCCGTCGTCGGTACGGCTGGCTACATGGCTCCCGAGCAAATGAAGGGTCAGCCCGTGGACGCGCGCGCCAATCTCTTCGCCCTCGGGGTAGTGCTTTTCGAGGCGGCGAGCGGCCGGCATCCGTTTCCCGGCGAGGACGCCTGGGCGCGCACTGCCGCAATGCTCACGCAGGCGCCGTTCCCCCTTGAGCGCCTGCGACCCGACCTACCGATCGCACTGGGCCGCCTCCTGGAGCGCTGCCTCGAGCGCGAGCCGGCAGCGCGCCCGCCGGGCGCCGCAGCGGTGCGGGACGAGCTCGAGGAGATCACTCGCCAGGTCGGCACGGCCACCGGGCGCGGCCACTCGGTCGCGGTCATGCCGTTCGCCAATCTCTCGGCCGCGCAGGACCAGGGTTACTTCTGCGACGGCATCGCCGAGGAGCTTCTCGCCGTCCTGGCGCGGATCGAGGGCGTGCGCGTCGCCTCACGCACGTCGGCGGTGCATCTCCATCACCAGCGACTGGACATCCGCGACATCGGCCGGCAATTGAACGTCAACGCCGTGCTCGAGGGCAGCGTGCGCAAGGCCGGCGAACGCCTGCGTATCACCGCCCAGCTCGTCGACGTTGCGAGCGGCTACCACCTCTGGTCAGAGCGGTTCGACCGCACGCTTGACGACATCTTCGCGATTCAGGACGAGATCGCGGCGCGGACGGCGGAGGCTCTGCGAGGTGTCTTGACCGCCCAGGACGAGGCGCTCCTCCGCCGCGAGCGGCGGGAGGACCCACGCGCGTATGACTTTTACCTTCGCGGCAGAAAGCTCCTCGACCAGCTTCTGATCACCCGCTTTGAGGTGGCGCGCGAGATGTTCCGCAAGGCGATCGAGATTGATCCGCAATTCGCTCGCGCCTGGGCCAACATCTCGCTCACGCACGCCTACGAGTACACCTGGTCCGGCCGGCGGCCCGAGCACCTAGAGGCGGCGCTCGCAGCCGCACGGCGCGCGGTGGAGCTCGATCCCGACCTTGCCGAGGGACGGGCCGCCGCCGGCTTCGCCCTCGCCTATGGCGATCGCTTCGAAGAGGCGAAAGGCCACTTCGAGCGCGGCCTGGAGATCGGGCCCGCGAGTTGGGAGGCAAACTTCCTCTACGGCCGCGCGTGCTGGGCGCAGGGGGACATGATCCGTGCGGCGGAGCTCTTCGCCCGCGCGACCGAGATCGCCCCCGACGACTATCAGGCGCCGGCGCTGGCGGTCCAACCCTTGCTCGAGAGCGGCCAGCCCGAGCGCGCCCAGCGTTTCGCGCGCGTCACCGTCGAGCGCGCGCGACAGCGCGTCGAGCGGCACCCCGACGACGGTCGCGCCCTCTACATGGGCGCCATCGCTTTGCAACGCCTGGGCGAAATCGAGCGCGCCCGCGAATGGGCACGACGCGCCGCCGAGACGGCCCCGCCCGAGGACGTCACGACCCAGTACAACCTCGGTTGTTTCTACGCGCGCGTGGGCGACTGCGACAAGGCTCTCGAGCGTCTCGAGCAATGCGTGAGCCTGGCGGGCGGATTTCGGGAGTGGATCGCGCACGACCGCGACTGGGACTCGCTGCGCGGCGATCCGCGGTTCGAAGAGCTTGTCACCCGCATGCCCTGACAGGTGACCCCTCACTCTGTTTTTCCCTTTCAGTCGAATGCCTCGCCTGCAGGTGGTCCCGACCAGCGGGAAACGCATCAAACTGAATCTAAAGCATGGCACTCAGGACGAGTAGATACAGCTTCCATACGCCATATAGAGCGATGACGGCCAACGCTGCCAGAGCGAGGGAGGTAGGTGAAAGGAAACGAAGTGGCTACGAAGATGAAGATCAATACCCAGCCCCCGGCCCGCTGCGGCAAGGCGGGAACCCTAGCGCCGCATCTGCCGGCCGCGCTGACCTTGACCCGCCCCCACCATCCACACGTCGCGGTTGGCGTTCGCCGCGATATCCACGGTGGTGCCGGGAATCCTGCGGAACGATCCATGGCTCCATGGTAGATTTCGCCGGAATCATTGAGCACCGACGCAGAGCCGTCGTCGCCGGCCGCAATGCGGACGCCGTTCCCCCCACGGAGTTCCCAACCATTCGATCCCAGCTGGGAGACGAGGTGCTCGGTCCCGATCACGGATTGCGACGAGCCGGCTAATTACAGTCGCTTGGGTGAACGTCCTCGAGACCAGCCACTTCACCTAATTGTTTTTGCCGAGCGTTGTTGGAACAGCTCGTTCGTCACTGACGAGCCTCAGTTCGTCTGTACGAGATCATCCGCCCCGCTAGCGGCAAGGCTGTTCCGGCTATCGCCGAGCGGCGAGCAGCGATCCCACCGTAATAGCAAGGCCGACCGTGAGCCAACGCTGACCATACACCATATAGCGCTCAACTGTCTTGCGTTACGACTTGTGGAGGACTAGGATTCGCGCGCACTCTTCAACAAGCAATCCAAAGGAGCTCAATTATGGCGTCGAACGAAACGGCGAGTGGGCCGAACAGCATTGCGATCACGGCAACCGCCACCGGAGCCGGGTCAAGTGGTGCGTACGCCAAGGGGGACGCGGTCGGCATCCGTGGCGACGGCAAGACTTGGCACGGCGTGGTGGGCTTCAGCGAGGGCGGGTTTGGCGTCTACGGCGAAGGTCTCACCGGCGGTTCGGGCGTCGTGGGGAAGAGCAAGGGTTGGCACGCGGTCGGTGGCTTCAGCGAAAGCACGACAGGCGGAGCGGGAGTGTACGGAGAGGCCACGGGCCCAGGCGTTATAGGGGTGAGCAAGACATGGCATGGCGTTTACGGTGAAACCCCGAGTACGACTGGTGGCGCGGGTGTGTGGGGCGAACACAAGGGGGGCGGCAGCGGCGTCGTCGGCGTAAGTCAAACCGGTGCCGGTGTCTACGGCAAGGGCGGCCGAGTGGCCGGCTTTTTTGAGGGGGACGTCGAGGTGACCGGTGACATACGATTGACCCATGCGGATTGCGCCGAGGACTTCACGATTGCTGGTGACGCCGCTGCGGACCCGGGCACCGTCATGGTGGTGGGAAGCGAAGGAACTCTCATCGCCAGCGAATGCGCGTACGACAAGCGAGTGGCGGGCGTCATCTCCGGTGCGGGAGACTACAAGCCCGGCATCGTCCTCGACAAGCAAGCCGGACAAGACCACCGGCAACCGGTTGCGCTGCTCGGCAAAGTGTTTTGCAAAGCCGATGCGCAGTTCGGCGCGATCGAAGTGGGCGACTTGCTGACAACATCGCCGACGGCCGGGCACGCGATGAAAGCGAGTGATTCCCAGAAAGCATTCGGGGCCGTGATTGGCAAAGCATTGCGGCCTCTCAACGAGGGCCGCGGGCTGGTTCCGATCCTAATCGCGTTGCAGTAGTCGCGCGCGGGATGAAGTCAAGTGGGTTTCTATATCTTCAGGTTTGAAACCGTACACATCAAACGCAAACGCGGGAACGTTCCCGACGACGATGCCATCACGTTCGGCGTCATGGTCAACCAAACGGACTGTGGGCACGGGGCAGGATTTTTTCCAGCAATGGTGGACGGCACGGTGGCGAAGACATGGGATATCACCGTCGACGGGCTGCCGGCCTATCCTGCGAGTAACCGCTTCAATATGACGGGCGATTGGCAGATCGGCCCCGTGGAGACGGCGCCGTCGGATACGGTCGATGTTGTTTACACGGGGACCAACAGCAGTGACTCCGGTCTGTCGAGTCTCGGCACGCAGAAACAGGACGAGCTTGAGATCAAGATCCTCAATGTCGTCGCCAAAAAATTTGTCGGCCTGGTCGCGGGAGCCGGCTTGGGCGAGGCGCTGGGAAGTGCGTTTTCGGAAGCCTTCGACGACGCTTTCGATGATCCGGTCGGCGCCCTGATCGGCTACAAGCAGCAGGGTCCGTGCAATGGGGCGGTCTTTGCCGACGTGGTCCCCTTTCGCGGAACGGAACTGGACGGTCTTGCGGTTAGCCCGTTGACGTATCGCTACTACGAAGGGACTCCGTATCCTGAAACGCGGACCAGCGATTTTCCCGGCATACGCCTCACGCGCAGTTACACGGACGCGGCTTCACACGATACCAAAACCTGCGGCGCCATCGCGGAAACGGAAGTCACGTTTTCAGTGTGTCGGCTCCCGTATGTCTCCGTCACATTTTGGGCGCATAGGCGCTTCCAGGCCCAGTCGCTGAAGGGCGGATTGCGCAAGCTCGGAAAACCGTATACGACGATTAGCATCAAGTCTTTGCTGGGTGTAAAACCGTAGCAGCCTTTGACTGCGGGTGTCGGAAGACACAGAGTTTGCCGGCGGACGGCGAGGGTTGTGGCACCGGCGGTCCATTTTTACCGAGGACTGTAAGGCTGCCGCTGGCTTGGTTGGCAAGGTTTATTGCAAGGTCGACGCGAGCTACTCCCCCACACGAATCGGTGATTTCCTGACGACATCGTTCACGCCAGGTCATGCGATGAAGGCAAGCGACCTGTTAAGGGCGTTCGGGGGCGGTGATCGGTAAGGCGTTGCGGCCCCTCACAGACGGCCAAGGGCTGATTCCGATTTTGATCGCGTTGCAATAGTCGAGTCTGTCGCGTCTGAGTCGCACACTATGGGCTCACGCGCAGCTCGTCGCTCGACGCAACGAAGATAACCAATGGAGGTGCTTTCATGGCCGCACCGGGCTTTACCGATCTTCCTTCCACCAAGCACTTCGCCTTCGAGTTCAACAACGTCTTGAATGCACAAGCTGCGAGGGCGCTGGGACAGGCGCTCGCTGCAACGGCAGAGCGTGATTTCGACACGATGACCTTTTGGTTCAGCGGCTCAGCGCCCGCCGGCCCAATCGACACGAAGATCAACATAGGCTCCGGGGGCGCCAGCAACGACAACGTGAACAACATCAACCTTCTATTGGGGGCGACCACGGACTTCAATCGCGCGCGCTTCACCCTCGTCGCCGAGGTGATGGAAATCTTTATGGCGCAAAACCAGTTCGGTTGGAAGCCCGGCGACAGTAGCGGCGAAGGCCTTTCGCAGCTCGGCGGATTCACGATTTATCCAGATCAACGGGGCATCTTAAACGGCCCTGGCATTTGGCTCGATAGTAGCGTCAGCCCGACACCAGCCAACCCTAGCCGTCCGGACTTTGTGAACAACACCGAGGGCTTCGACGGGAACTTTACTTCCTTTGGGTGCGCTCTTCTTTTTCTTTACTTTCTGCGCTCACAGCTCGGCTTCAGTATGAAGGCGATCATCTCCGCGTTTGCCAGTACGCTTGAGGGCGTCTATTTCAATTTGACAAAGGATCACGGCGCATTCACGACGTTCACCGCGCTCCTGGAACGCGCTTTCCCGTCAGGCTCGCCGTGCGGTCTGGTGGGAAGTGCCGACCCGTTTCCACTCCCTAGTGGCGCGCGATTGAGCGTTAAGCAGTTCATGGCGAACAACGAAATGAACCCGCGATTGATCGGACAGGTGATTCGTGCGAATCGCGACCTCGGCAATCTGCGCGGCCTGCTGAACAGCAATAGGCCTGTGTCGTTGATGCGGTCTTAGTTGACGATCCGGGCCGAGCGCGACGACGTGGTGCGTCGCTCCGATATCGATCCGGGCGGCGTGCGGATTGATCGTAGAGAACGGATCCGACCGTCGACGCTTGGGGTCCATTCCCCACAACTAGAACGATTACCGATTTGGATCGCTCCTGGTGGCTTGGCGGCGCGTGGCCAGGGCCGCACTAGGCTCGCGGCCATGTCGTGGACAATTTCGAAGAGAATCCCATGTCAGGCCGTTTTAAGTTATTGGCGTTCACGCTCGCCCCTTCACCAAAGAGCTCCGCGCGACGCACTTGCCCACAAATGATCCGCATCAGCAGCGACATCGTCATTCACGAGGAGGAGATCGAGGAACGTTTCGTGCGCGCCTCTGGTCCGGGCGGTCAGAACGTGAACAAGGTGTCGACGGCTGTGGAACTGCGCGTCGACCTCGACAACACTTCGCTTCCCCAGGAGGTGACCCGCCGGCTGAGAACACTGGCTGGCGGCCGGGTGACGCGTGACGGTGTGCTTGTGATCGACAGCCGGGAGCATCGGACGCAGTCGGCGAACCGCGAAGCCGCGCGTGAACGGCTCCACGAGTTGCTCGCCCACGCGTCGGTACGACCGAAGCGAAGGCACCCGACGAAGCCGAGCGCCGGGTCCAGGGAGCGGCGACTCGCCTCGAAGGTGAAGCGCGGAGAGATCAAGAAGGCGCGGCGCCGCCGGTCGGAAGAATAGGGCCACCCTGTGTTTGCGGAGGCGAGCGGCGCTCTTTGGACCCGGATCGGCTGTCACGGTCTCGGATCAGGCCACTACCGGGCCGTCGTAACCGAGTCCCACCAGGTGGTGGGTGGGACTCCTACGCTGCCCCGGCACCGGCAGAAATAATTGTCGCTGACCGGCAAAAGTAGTTGACGCCGCGCACCGGCTCACTCACAAGCCCGTTGATCGTCAACGACTTGCGAAGGCAGGCTGCTCGTCGCGGAAGTCCAGTCTGCTCGAATAACGATAGAATCCTCAGTTTCTGAGCAGTTTTGTTCTGATCGCGATCATCCTGGACCTGCCCGCCACGACCCCCCGGCCATCTCGTCGCGCTCGCCCGCCCGCAGCCGCTGACCTATGGAGCAGCGCCGACACACAGATTACGAGACGCAGACCCTGATCACGGTATTCCTTATCCGCTTTTTTGAATTCATCAAGACTGACTGCAAATCTCACCCATTGATCCCCCGACCCCGGACGCCAAATAGCATTTAGTCCATAAGGGGGAAAAGCAGTCAAGCGAAGCCCCTCATTGAAATGCTCCAGATCCTTTTTCTTGAACTCTTCAAATTTGTTCCCCCCCGCTCCACCAATGTTGAGCGCCGGGACCTGGACGCCAACACCCATGAATTTGATTCCGTCGGCCCCGTAGCGACTCTCTCCATTGTTATTAGGCGAAGGCCTTTATCGAGTATCCTCGTTTCTGCTTGAATTCATCGAAACCCACACCTGCGTGCCAATGTTGTTCGCCGGCGCCGGGTCGCCAAACCCCTGTATATTCATCGCCCTGACCTGCCGGCGATTTTCGGACCAGCTGAAGCTTGAGAGAATGGCGCCCTCGGACCACTGAGGGAGCCATGAAGAAGACGCGATTCACCGAGGAGCAGATGGTGACGATCCTCCGCGAGGCCGACGCGCGGCCGGTGCCGGAGGTGGCGAAGAAGCACGGCGTGAGCGCCCAGACGATCTATGGCTGGCGCAAGCACTTCGGCACGCTGGAGCCCGCGGACGTGAAGCGCCTGCGGCAGCTGGAGCAGGAAAACGGTCGGCTGAAGAAGATGGTGGCCGATCGCGAGCTCGAGCTCGACGTCCTCAAGGAGATCACCCGAAAAAAATGGTAGGCGCACGCGTGCGCCGGCAGCAGGTCGCCTACGCCGAGGGGCGCGGCCTGTCGCGCCGCCGCGCGTGCGCCTTGCTGTCGGTGGCGCGGTCGACGGTCGGCTACGTGTCGCGGCTCGTCGCCCGCGACGCGGACGTCCTGCCGCCGCTCCGGACGTTGGCCGCACAGTATCCGCGATACGGCTATCGCACGATCCGGATCTTCCTCGAGCGCGAGGGGCACGCGTTGGGCACCGACCGCATGTACCGGCTGTGGCGCCAGGAAGGACTCCAGGTGCCGAAGAAACGGCCGCGACGACGCGTGGCCGCCAGTCGGCCGCGGCCCCTGCCGCCGACCGCGATCAATCACGTGTGGGCGTGCGACTTCGTGTTCGACACCTGTGCCGATGGGCGCACGCTAAAGTGCTTGACGGTCATCGACGAGTTCACGCGCGAGTGTCTCGCGATCGATGTCGCCGGCGGCATTCGGTCCGGACGGGTCATCGAAGTGCTGACGCAGCTCGTGAGCGTCCACGGGGCGCCGCGCTACCTCCGTTCCGACAACGGACCCGAGTTCGTGGCGCGGGCGATTCTCCGATGGCTACAGAGCGCCCAGATCGAGACGGCGTTCATCGACCCCGGAAAGCCGTGGCAGAACGGCACCGACGAATCCTTCAACGGCAAGCTGCGCGACCAGCATCTCTCTTTGCAGTGGTTCCGCAATCGCGCCGACGCGAAGGTCAGCATCGAGCGATGGCGCCGGCATTACAACGAGGTGCGTCCGCACTCGAGCCTTGGGTACTTGACGCCGGCGGAGTTCAAAGCGAAACATCTTGCCGGTCTGGATGACGGGGGCGCTCACCGGCGATGCCGGCTCGCGCTGCCAGTAGAAAGAACGAAGAACGACTAACCGGTCCGATTGGCGCTGTCCTCCAATAGCAACTGGTCCGAAGAAATCCGGCAGGTCACAAGCACCTGGTAGCCCATTCCCGGTCCCCTTTGGCTGCGGCGTCACCAACCATCCTGACGGAACGTTTTACCTCAATTCGAACCAAGGCGTTGTCAATCTTGATGCGTCAACTGGCGCGCAACTTAGACCCGGGTTCAGCCCTCCGGGGAATGGGCTTGGGATCGCGGTCGATCCGCAAACCAACGAAGTGGTGTATGTGGGCGGCTCAGGCGGGGTTTGCTTCGGGACGCCGCTGTGCGTGCTCTATAGTGTGCAACCTGCGTCGATGGTCTCACGGGTGTTTGCGACCGTGCCTTCAGCGGTTGCGACGTGGTTGGATGGGGTCTTCTTCGATCCCAACGGGGATTTCCTTTTCGCCGCTGTGCTGGCGCCACAACCAGGACTACTCGTCCTCGCGAGAAACGGAGTCATCGTGCGATTTATTCCGCGCGCGACAGGCCCAGACGGGGTGGCTTTCCACCAGAACCCCGACTACGCCGTTACCAACGACAACAACGGGACAATCTCGAGTTTCGAGTTCCCTGGGAACAATTACACTGCGATACCGACCGAAGCATTACTCGCGAGTGGCGGTTTTCGCGGAGACTTAACGCAGGTTGGCCCCGATGGCTGCTTGTACGCGACGCAGAGTGAGACCCGGTTTGCGGATGGGACGCACAGCCAAGACGACAGCATCGTACGCATCTGCCGAGACTTCGTGCCGCCGTCAGGCGTGATTCCGGCGGCGGGTGCTTTTGTCATCGGGGATTTGGTTGCCAACGTAGGTAACACAGTGACGTTTTGGGGAGCACAATGGGCTAGCAGCAACCCTCTCAGTGAGGGGTGGGCCCCCTCATCCTTCAAGGGCTTCGTCGCGAACACAACCCCTCGTTGCGGCCAACACTGGGTGAGCCGCCCCGGCAATAGTTCAAAACCGCCAGCATCGATTCCACAGTTCATTACGGTGATTGCGTCATCGAAGGTGAGCAAGGCCGGCTCCCAAGAAGAAGGCGATGTTAAAAGGGTTGTCATCGTTCGCACTGATTCCGGCTATGGTCCTCACCCGGGCAGAGTGGAACAGGCATAGTGGTGTCAGTCATCTGTGAGACTCCCGACGACTAGCGCCGGAATTGCAATCCGGCTCCTCGAACCTGTAGGCGTTGGACGAGGAGCGTGCCCGCAATCGACGGTACGTCTGGCCGGGGCCGGCGAGACGCTGTCCTTGTTCTGCTTCCGCCTTGGACGTACCACCTTCTCAGCCTCGGACGTGACAATCTCCGGCGCTGAAGCTCGATAGTCGTCGCCCCGCTGGTGCACGGCGGTCCCCGTTGTGTGGAAGCTCACCGTGAGTATTTTCTCCGGTGTCGGTCAAAGCTCGTTTTAATCTCAGCGGTGAGCGTGAAATTGCTGTGGGAGACGGCCATGTTCTGTCGCGGTCGCTCCAGCGCGTGCTTGCACGAAGTCAAGCAGTTGTTCCGGCGAGATCAACGGCACCCCGCGCGATTACGCATGACTGCAGATCGCGGGCGCCCACTTCGACACGAAATCCTTGTTCGGCGGTCGTGGCGAGGGACGGTCGGGTAAGCCGGTATCCCACCAGATGAGCCGCGCGGGATGCGTCTGCATCACGAAGGCCCGAGTAAAAGCCCTGCTCCGCGCGGTCGATCATCGCACGCACCTCCGCGACGACGTCATATCGTTCCCGGCCGCGCGCCACTCCTTGAAGGCTGGGAGGTCGGCAAAGAGCGCTTTTATCGGGTGTATACCGAGGAAGGCCTGGCGCTGATGATTTTTGGGACCGAGTGCCAGCCGATGAACTACGTCGGCGACCGGACCCTCGAACGCCGGCACAAACTCGCGCGCTTCCGTGACCGAAGCGCTCGCTCGACAGCTTTGATCTTGATTTCAACAACAAAATGAATCGCGCGCTCGTTTACGAGCTCGCCACGAGACGCTTCATCGCCCAGCGCGAGGACGTCGATTGCCGTGGTCAACGACCACTCGCTTGAGTATCCTGCACGCTCCTTTCACGTTACAGGAGAGAGCGTCAGGCACACCACCACCAGCGGATCAACTCGTCCACGCCCTCCACTCTCAAGGACAGCCTGCTGAGAGCGACTCCTCTCTGCACGACCGGCAACCTCGGTTCGAAGGAGAACGCCATGGCAATTCGCAACGGACAGTCGATTACGAAGAGTGTCTATCGAAAACCCCCGATCATGAAAAGCACCGGCGGGCATACTCGCCGTGTCCGACGCGTGTCGACGCTTCGCCAGCGGTCGAGCCTGTTGACCCGTGCCGCCACGCTCACGATCCCACCGGGCATCACTGCGCAGTTTATGAGCACGTTCGCCGAAACCCCCGCGAAAGCTGAGAGGATCGCCGCTGACCTGCTCGTGTCGGATCGGCCGGCCCAGGACGTATTAGCGCAGGCCGGCGAGCTGGTTCATTTCATTTCGGCGCAAAGTAATGTCTCGCTGCGCCGCACACTGATCGGTGGGTTCCGCACTGCCAGCTCCGATCTCATGCTGGTGCATCACATCGCGATGCTGCCTCGCGATCAGGCGGTCGCTTTCTTGAAGGATTTTCTCGACGCGGGCGGTTCGCTTCAGCCGGTGGCCATCTGGCTCGGGATCGCCGGTGGTGTGCATCGTGACATGAACGCGACGGGCACTGCAGTGAAACCGCGGTCACATTGGACGGGCGGCATCGAACGCGACGGCCGAAAGGCCGCCGCCCGATTGAGCTGGCCAGCTCCGCTCCGCTGGGCGGGCGACGTCGCAGGAGACTTGAAGAACATCGCCGCCGACGGCGCAGGAGCGTTGTCCGATGCTGTGACCGGTCTGGTCGACGCGACCCTCAAGGCCGGCAAATCGCTCAGGGACGCAATCGGCGAGGCCGTCAACTTCACCGTGGAGCAAACGACCGATTTCGTGGAAGCGCTCCTCGATGCCGGGACGACTGTGGCCAAAATCCTTTCAGCGGCTGCCGCCAGGGGCCTGGACCAACTGAACAAGTTCTTCGAGGGAGTGTGGGCCGCGGGGCGCGACCTGCGCGAGGTGTTGTTGTGGTCGCTGAGCCAGACCGTGGAAATCATCAACGCGGCGATCGCAAAAGCGCTACAGCTCGGGCGTCCTGTGCTCGACATCCTCAGGACCGCGGTCGCCTGGGGACGCAGCGCCCAGGTGCTCATCGTCAAAGCGCTCTTCGCGGCGGGCAAGAACGTGGCCGACCTCATGGGCGCGATGGCGAAAGAAGCCGTCGATGTCGTGAAGTCGATCGTCGATGCGATGCTGGGTGCCGGGCAGGCGCTGCGGACCATCGTTGTAGAAGCCGCGAACGGGCTCACGATCATCGCGTGTGGCAACGTCATCAAAGCGCTGATTGAACTCGGCAGATCGTACGCCGAGCTGATCCGGGAAGCTGCAGCCGCGGCCGGAGACGCGTTGTTCCGGTTCGTGCGTTCGTTGCTCCTTGGTGTCGGTCGAAGCGTGACACAGATTCTCGTGGACGCCGCGGACGCCGTCGCGAGTGCCGCTGCCGGAGTCGTGCACGCGTTACTTGCGCTGGGCAAGTCGGTCTCGGACATGGTGGCTGCAGTGGCCGGGCAGGCGCTATCGGTCGTGTCGGCGGTGTTCGGCGCGCTCATCGCCGCTGGCAAAAAGGCGCAGGAGATCCTGGTGGCACTCGCCGGTCGAAGCATCAGCGTGCTCCGAACGGGACTCGAGGCGCTGCTGGCGATCAACGTCAACCTCGCAGAGGTGGTGAAGCAGGTTGTCACGTCAGTGGCGGAGGGATTCAGACGCGGCTTCTTCGAAGGCCTTCTTGCCCTCGGCAAGGCGCCGTTGGAAATCCTGCGAGCGGCAGCCGAGAGTGCGGCCGCGGTCGTCCTTCTCAGCTTCGGATTGCTGCTCGAAATCTTCGGTGGCTATCGTCCGCTCACCGCCGACGAGTTGAAAGAGGCGACGAAGGTGTTTGGCAACGTCATCGACCTGAATCGCGTCAGAGTGGGATTTGCACAGCTCCCGGGTGATGTGCTGCGCTATGTGAACGTCGACATACCGCGCGCGTTTACCACGATGTATTTGATCAATTTCGGTCCAGGCGCGACGATCGATATGCAGACCCTCATCCACGAGCTCACGCATGTCTGGCAGGGCGTGCAACAGGGCCCCATCTACATGTCGCGGGCACTGGAGGCACAGGTCAGCGCCGGTCTCGACGCGCTGTTCCACAAAGGGAAATACGACGACGAGGCGGCGTACCGCGTCACTGACGCCGACATCGCGAACACCGCCGGTAAACTCCGGAACTTCAACCCGGAGCAGCAAGCCAGCATCATCGAGTGCTACTGGGTGAAGAAGTTCAGCGACCAGGCGACACCTCCGGGACCGAACCATGGCACGGTCAAGAAAGGGATGCCTGCCGCGTCCACACTGGCGCAGCTGTTGCCCTACGCGCAGGTCGTGAACACGGCATTGCGATCGCCGTCGAGACGAACATCGGCGAGAAGCCCAATGCTGTCTCCGCTTCCGGGGGCGTAGCCTCATACAGCGTGCGCCGATCCGATTCAGGCGCGACAAACCCGCAGCCGCGCGCGTGACAAGCGTGCGGCTGCGGTCGCATCCGTCGGCCTCGTGGGAGCGAAAGCGGTGCAGCGCTACACAGCCTGTCATGACCAGTAGGCCTCGTAGTCCAATAGCGTTGATTTCCGACGCAGTGCGGCGGAAATCAAACCGGCATCCCTGACCGGCCGCCTTCGCCAAACGCATTGCACCGGCCAGTTTTAGCGCCCTTCCGTGCCGTCGGGTGCTGTCCCCACAATTTCGCTAGGCGTGATCTAAACGGAGTTCGTGGGACGTGAGGCCATAGCTGCCAGACCGTCTGTTCGGTGATATGCGGCGTCCAATCTTGTGATAAAAACAGCGGGGTCGACACAAGTGGCTGTTCATGGCCTCAGGCTGGCCACGGCTCTCGAAGTTTCCCCATCGGAACTGTTTCAGCCGCTCACTGACCGGTACCGCTGTCGGCGAACGGATGCGGAAATATTGGGCTGAACGCCGGAGGCAGCAGGGGAAACAGTAGCGGTCCTCCCCGTCCTCCGAGGTCGACACGGCACTTCGCCATAGGACCGCCGAGCAATGGAAGCGCTGGTCGCTGCCCGCCGGCCACGAAATCCCCAGGCGTGATCAATTCTGATCAAACCGTAAACGCGTAAAACACACGAGCCTTGACGGCAGTTAGCCGGCTTGGCAAGCTCTGTGCTCATGACTGGGGACGCATCGAGCGAAAAATCACTCACGTCCATCTTCTCTCAAGGGCTTCTGGCGTTTCTATTCGCGCAGACCTTCAAGGCCGCGCTCGATCACGGGCTCGCGATGCTGACAGAACACCAGGATTGGGCGGGCTTGTGGGACCACCTTCCTAAGAACCCGTCGCAGCACTTCTCCGACTTGGTTCAGATGACGGCGTTCATCGCCACGTTGTCCAGGTTCTACGCCGGTGCCCACCGGTTCAATTCCGATGACGGCCGTGACACTCGATTGGGTTCAACGTTTCGCGATGTGGCGTGGATGATGGTGTTGTCCGGGGCCTTCTACTTCGCGGCGCTACTCGTAGCAAGTAACGGGCTCTTCCTCATGGTGATTACCCTCATTCACGTGATCGACCTGTTGTGGTTCGTCTCGTCGGGCGGTTCCAAAGGCCATGCACCCCACGTCAAGGTCGTCATCGAGCACTACCAACGCTTCGACATGATTACGATCTTGCTCGCTGCTTTGGCTGGTATGGCTTTCCAGGTCATCAAGTTCGACCCCAGCTACTTTCAGTGGATCAGCTCCGCAATTCTTTTCGTAATGTTCATCGCGGACATAAGAGAGTTTTGGGATTGGTATTTCGATCCAGCGAAATGGAGGACCGCCCATGCGGGCAGAGCCTAAGGTCATCTACTTTGCCGGGCCGCTCTTCACGCAAGCAGAACGACAGTGGAACCAGGATGTAGCGGTCGCGCTGAGGCGGCGAGGATTCACCGTGCTGCTGCCACAGGAGCAGGCGGCGGAGTATTTCGACAAGCAATCGGACGGGTTCAACCCCGAGCGCGACGCGCCTGCGCTCTTCAGTTTATCAGTCGAGTCCATCACGAAGGCTGACTTGGTTGTCGCCGTCTTCGACGGCTCTGACCCTGATTCAGGCACCTCGTTCGAGTGCGGTGTCGCATGGAAACACGGAAAGCCTATCGTCGGTGTGTGAACTGACCTTCGTGGTGGCGGGGACGGTGGTAAGAACGTGAACCTGATGCTCTCAGAATCTTGCACCGAACTAATTTCGGTGAATGCGGTCTTGGACCCGTCGACCGAAGTCGTCGCCGACCAACTGGCTTCGGCCATCGAATCCGTCACGACCCCTTAGTTGTCCCTGGGGTGCGCTTCCCTTGGGGGTGCGGGCCGCAGCCTGAACGTCCGACCGGTGCCCCTGCCACGCGGCATACGCGTGATTCTTTGCCGGTCGGACGACGGCCCACGTCGCAGCAGCCGTGGCGTGCGTTTTCCGTCGTTCCGGCTCGCACTCCGGCTTACAGTTGCTGCGGAGAATGGCCATGCAAATTGCCGCGAGACTTATCGTCGCACTGATTGCTCTGTCGCCGGCGCTGGGAGCCGCCCAACAACCTGTCCCACTCCCTGCAGGCGCCAAATACGTCGCCATGGGTAGTTCTTTCGCCGCAGGAGTGACCATCACCAGCTCCGCCGACACCCCCGCCAATCGCTGCCGGCGCTCGACCGACAATTACCCCCACCAGATCGCGCGCAAGCATGGGCTGCATCTCGTCGACGTCAGCTGCGGCGGCGCAACAACGGCGCATCTGCTGGGCCCCTGGGACGAACTGAAACCGCAACTCGACGCAGTCGATGCCGACACGCGACTGGTGACCATCACCGTCGGCGGCAACGATGTCGGCCTGTCCCGCGGACTGGCCGCGCGCGGGTGTCGCACGGCCGCTGCGACCGCACCGGCTGCAGCATCAGCAGAGACTTGCGATGCCCTGCCGCCCATGCCAACCGAAAAGGATTGGGTGGAGCTTGAGACTCACTTGCGGCAGATAGCCGAAGAAGTGCATCGCCGGTCCCCGGCGGCTCGCGTGATATTCGTGGACTACACCACGATCCTACCGCCCACCGGAACGTGTCCCGCACTATCCCTGACAGCCCAGCAAGCTGACGAAGGCCGTTCAATCAATCAGCGTGTCGTCGAGATCACCGCGCGTGCCGCCCGCGCGACCGGCAGTGAGTTGGTGACCGCCTCGGCGTTGACTGCGGACCATCATGCTTGCGCTGCCGCCCCCTGGTCGGCAGGCTTCTTCGGTCGTGAGCCGGGTATGCCCGCAGCTTTTCATCCGCGGTTAGATGCACACACAGCCATCGCGCAGGCGCTGGATCGATTGATCTGGAGGTGACCTTCGATGATTGTTCGGAAACAGTGCGGTGACTCGCAGGACCTTCTTCGGATCATCGCTGCGAGGCGCGGTTCTTCGAGTCCGCGATTTCTGGCTGCCGAGCTTCGAATCGCGCCACTTACTCGCGTTGCAGTTCCGGCTACGACCCTCTTCGCCAAGGCGGCACGATAGTCGCTCGGGAACTTCTGGGCGGTTACGGTGCCTAATTTCAGCGGCACGCACGCTGGTCCTGTTTTTCTGCTCGTAACAGACCTTGGGACTTGTATGAACGCGAGGCGAGTGCTCTTTCCTTGTATGCGCAGTGCCCATCGTATGCGCCGTACCCATCTTCGCGCAGTGGATTAACTATCCATCGACCACCATTCCGCGGACAGCGGACGGAAAGCCAGACCTGTCAGCGGCTGCCTCTCGTGACCCGGATGGAAAGCCGGACTTGAGCGCAGCGCTACGCTGCGCGCGCCAGAGCCTCTCCCTCGATTTCGACGTGTAGCTTTTCGAGTACAGCGTTAGTGTGGGGTGCCCCGTCGGGATTCGAACCCGGGTTCGTCTCCCCGCTCCGAACGTTCGGCCTCCAGTCGGACGTCCTTGAGCAGCTCGCGATTGGTTCAGTGCGGGTCAGCAGCGTCGTCGGCCCAGTGTCTACACAGTTCTGAGCGGCACTTGCGGCATAGTCGGGAATCCTCCTCGCCCGTGCGCATCGAGAGTACGATCGCAGGCACGGACGCGCTCGAATTCTTCCGATCGCGGCGTTCAGCGTGCTCATTGAACCGATTAAGCCATCTAGGAGCAGGTATCCGATGACGCATCCTTCGCTTCCCGGATCTGAGCGCCAACAGACTGACGAAAGCCTGCGCCTCGAACGCAACACAGCCGATCGTGCGCTCGACGATGAAGTCTCGGACGCCGACGAAGCGGCCGATGCCGTCATCACCCGCGCCCGAGCACGTGCCGACGCGCTGCTGGCCGCTGCCCGTGCGAAGACAGACCAAACATCGACCCGCGAACAGCCAACAGCGGCAATGAAGACGTCCAGAGCGCTGGAGGATGACATACTGCAGCGGGAGCGCGTGACGGCTGACCACGAGCTCCACCGCGAGCGATCCCGGCACGTCACGCTTTTGTCAGAGGAACGACAGGCGACGGACCACGACTTGTCGCAGGAGCGGGCGCGATCCGACACGGCGCTGGCCATGCGGGACGACTTCATGGGCATCGTCAGCCACGACCTGCTGAATCTGCTGAATGCGATGGTCGGTATGTCGTCGCTGATCGAGAAGGAAGTAGCACAGGAGAACCATGTCGAGCGCGTGGTGGCGCATGCGCGGCGCGTGCAGCGCTCGGGTGCGCGAATGCGTCGACTCGTCGGGGACCTCGTCGACGTTGCCAGTATTGAAGCAGGCATGCTCGCGGTGACGCGGTCGGTTGGCCATCCGGCCGATGTCCTGACGGAGGCGGTGGAAACCTTTCAGGCACAGGCTTCGGGAGGCGGGATTTCGCTGACGACAGAGATCGTCCCTGGGGTGCCGGCGTTTCCGTTTGATGCCGCACGCATTCTTCAGGTGCTGTGCAATCTTCTGAGCAATGCACTGAAGTTTACTCCCGCTCACGGATCCATCGTCGTCCGCGTGGAGCACCTTGATGACAACGTTGTCTGGTGCGTCAGTGACACAGGTGCAGGCATTCCAGACGACAAGTTGGACGCGGTGTTTGACCGCTTCGTCCAGTTAACAAAAAATGATCGCCGAGGTGTGGGACTCGGTCTGTTCATTTCCAAGTGCATTGTCCAGGGTCATCGCGGACGAATCTGGGTAGAAAACAAGACCCATGGTGGTAGCACCTTCTGCTTCAGTCTGCCCGTCGCCACACACTGACGGTCGTGCTCCCCGGCAGCGACCTGGAATGGGATGACGAGGCGTTCACGCTCAAGTACGCGGAGTTCCTGGAACGTGTTGTCGGACGACACACTGATCTTGAAATCTGCGACGCGCACGCTTCGCGTCAAAACGACGGCATCAGCGAGTGAGAACACGGCTCAACTTCGCGATCTTGCCGACGGTCGCGCGGACTCGGCGGAGAGAGGCCGGCCCGCTGCGGCAACAGGCGGGAACCCTAGCGCCGCCGCTGCCGGCCGCGCTGCCCTTGACCCCGTTGACCCTCCCCCGCCATCCACACGTCGCCGTTGGCGTTCGCCGCGATATCCACGGCGGTGCCGGGAATCCTGCGGAACGACCCCTGGCTCCACTGGTAGATTTCGCCGGAATCATTGACCACCCACGCAGAGCCGTCGTCGGCGGCCGCAATGCGGACGCCGTTCCCCCCACGGAGTTCCCAACCATTCGATCCCAGCTGGTAGACGAGGTGGTCGGTCCCGATCACCCAGACGCCGCCGGTCGCCGCGATATCGAGCGCGCCACCCTCCTGTTTGACGAAGTCGCGGCCGGCCCACCGGTAGATGGCGCCGGACGCTGCCGCCACCCACGCCGTACCGGCCTGGTCGGCGCTGATGGCGATCCCGCCGCCGTTCGTCGGCCGCCACTCGTCGCCAGCCCATTGGTAAATGCGGGTATCGGTCCCGATCACCCAGACGCTGCCGTCGCCTCCCACGGCGATGTCGGCAGCGCCGCCCGGCATCTTCTGGAACGCACCGTTGACACGACGGTAGATCTCATTCCGGCCGTTGACCACCCACGGCGTCCCGTCCGGCGCGACAGCGACACGGGTGCCGAATCCGTTTTCCTGCACCCACTGACCGCCGGTCCACCGATACAAGGTGCCATCGGCTTGCGAGCCCTGTGCGGCCGCAATCGATGGAACCAGCGCGACGAACAGCAGCAGCACCAGTCGAGCTCGTCTCATTCGCGGTCTCCTCCACCGAGGTCCCTCGCATCAGCCGTGCCCGTTCCGGGCCGCCTCGAGTGACCAACTGCGATACGGCTGCGCGGCGAGCTCAGCTGGGACACGTCCCAAATGGGCTGAGGAGCCGCGGACTCCGAATTTGATCTAGGATTTGCCCGGCCCTGATGCATTCACCACCGCCAGCCACGCGCTGACCGCTGACCTCACCTATCGCACCGACTTTGCACATGTGGAAGGCGATGTGAATCGCGCCGGGTGTTCGGAGGGCTCCTTCGAGAGAGGATGGAGCCGATGGGACGACCGAGTAAGCATTCCCAATCAGGCCCGCGTCGCCCCAGCCAATCTGAATTGTCCCGGCGCCGGGCTGAGCAAGACCTGGTGGCCGCCCGCCAGCGACGCACCAACACGGTATCCGATGCACCCACAGAATCACTTGAGGGAATCCCCTGCGCGAACGCGCCGCGCCGCGAAGGGCATGAAGAACACCGGCGCCTTCGGGCAGGGTGGACCGATCGCAACTGCCGGTGGCCTGGTGTTCATCGCCGGCACGATCGACAAACGGTTCCGTGCGTTCGACAGCAGCAATGGCCAGGTGCTGTGGGAAGGACGCCTCGAATCCGAAGGCCACACCACCCCGATGACCTACCTGGCGGCCAACGGGAAACAGTACGTCGTGGTGGTGACGACCGGCGTGAACGCCTTCGCGCTGGAATGAGGCTGCGGCCAGGCCGCGGCAGGAGTCCAGCGAGTCTGGGCCGGCGAGCCCTATGGCATGACGGTCGGCAGCAGGCGGACATGGCGCGACCCACTCGCGCTGCCAAGGCGCTCGACCACCGCTCCGAGTTGCGCCGGTGTCACCGGCGGCGCGGACGTGATCTCGTAGGCACGCACGAGCACAGCCTGGTGCGGCAGCAGCATCAGGTAGGCATCGCACAGCCCCGCCAGGTCTTCGACCCGATGCGACGACAGCACGAGGGCCGCGCCGCGATCCCGTTTGCCTTCGAGTGTGGCCGTGAGCCACCGCGAGGCGTCAGCGTCAAGGCCTTCCCATGGTTCGTCAAGGATGACGAGATGCAGGGGATGACGGCCAAGCGCCGTCCGCAGCCCGACCAGTTGCCGTGTGCCCCGCGAGAGCGCCCGAAAGGGGCGCCGGTCCACGGTGATCACGTCACCGGCGCCGAGCGCGCCCCACCGTGACGCCCGCGCAAAGCCGGGAAGCGTTGCCTCTCCAGCAAAGTAGGCCACCGCCGTGCGGCGGAGCGCATCGCGCGGGAGCAGGCCGTTGATTCTGACTTCTCCGGTGGTCGGCGTCAGACATCCGACCAGCGATCGCAGCAGCGTCGTCTTACCGGCCCCGTTGTTGCCGATCACGCCGAGACACTGGCCGGCGCCCACGTCGAACGACACGTTGGCCAGCACGAGCCTGCGCCCGTACCGGAGCGTGAGTTCACGGACGGACAGGGCCACCATCATTGCGCCGCCTCCAGCCGGATGTCCGCTCGATGCACCCACGTCAGCGCCAGGCTCATACTCGCGACCGAGAGCCCGAGTGCTGCGGCGATGGCACCGAGGCGGCCATTCAGGCGAGCGCCAAGCAAGGCCACGGGAAAGAGCACCTCGTGCACACTGTCCGGCCAGATGACCCCTCCCGATTCCGCCATACACACCAGCAGGAGCCACCCGATGGCGCCGGCAAACCGCGGCAGGGCGACGTTGGCGGCCCACGGGATCGTGGATACCATCAGAAACGCGACCACGGTGCCGGGTTGAAGGAACGGATTGGCGCCGCCATGTCCGGCCACGTGCACCGCCGACAGAACGACCCAGCAGCACGCGCCAGGGAAAATGGCGAGCACCCACTGCACAATGGCAATTCGCATCCGTGGTTGACCGCGGACGACGAGCAGATCGAAATACCCGCGACGCGCCAGGACGGCAAAACCGGTGGATGCCGCGAACGCCTGCAGGGCGAGGATCGGCATCGCCGCCGCCGCGTTCGCGGCATCTGCAACCGTGATGACCACGCCGCCGGTGACCGTCAGCACGGCGAACGAGATCATCATCAATCGCGATACCGGCGGGACCACATGGAAGTAGCGAATCAGGTAGAGCAGATCACGCATCGACGGCCTCCTCCAGGACCGGTTCCTGACTGGCGGACTTGACCCACGCCGGCAGCTGCTTGTCGGACCCGGTCGTCGTCGCCTCGGCGTAGCGCAGATACGCCTGCAGCGTGTGATAGCTGATATCCAGTAACCGGCAGGCTCGCCGCTTGTTCCGTCCGCACCGCTCGAACACCAGCCTGGCGTACCGGCTTCCCCACGCGCGCATCGAGTGCCCCGCCATGATCGAGTGCCCGAGAACCTCGCCATATTCGCCGCGAACCCGCGGCGGCAGGTCGTCGAGCTGAATCGAATCGGACTCGGTGAGCGCCACCGAACTCTCGATCAACCGCTCCAGTTCGCGGACATTGCCTGGCCAGTCGTATGCGCGCAACGCCTCGAGCGCCGGTGCTGATATCGTCAGGTCGCGCGTATGCCGGTGGCGGCTCAGGAAGTACTGGGCGAGCTCGGGGATGTCTTCGCGCCGCTCACGAAGCGGTGGGACGTGAATTTCGACTCCACCGAGCCGGTAATACAGGTCGGCGCGAAACAGGCCCTGGGTCACGAGATCCGCCAGCGGCCGGTTGGTCGCGACGATGATCCGGGTGTCGACGCGTCGAACGCCATTGCCGCCGACGCGCTCAACGGCGACCTCCTGGATGGCCCGGAGCAATTTGGCCTGAGCCGAAAGGGAGAGGTCCGACACTTCGTCGAGGAACAGCGTTCCGGCGTCGGCGGATTCGAACTTCCCACGCCGTCCCTTCACGCCGGTCGCCGTCCGATCTTCGATGCCGAACAGTTCGGCCTCGAGCAGCGTCTCGACGACAGCCGCGCAGTTGACCGCGACGAATGGCCCTGTGGCCCGGGCACTCAGATCGTGCAGCTGACGCGCCACGAGTTCCTTGCCAGTGCCGCTCTCGCCCTCAATCAAGACGGTGAAGCCAGTGAACGCCACTCGCTCCACACGCTCCCGCAACCGCTGCATCGCCACGCTGGCGCCGATCAGCGGCGCCGCACCGTCGTGTGACGCTCGTCGCGAATGCCGTGTTCGAGAGAGTTCCAGGACGAGGCCGCCGAGTTGTGCGGCGACGGCGAGCACTTCGTGGTCGGCCGATCCGAGGACGCGATCCGGGCCGCTGAAGGCCTCGAGCACCGCCTGCACCCTCGGGTCCGCGGTCGGTACGCCGAGCACGATTGAATCGGCCGTGCGCGTCGGCGTCACCAGCCGCGCGCGGTAGCGGGCGGGAATCTCCCGGAGCCGCACGCTCCTGATCGCCAGCGTCCGTTGAAGCTCGCGCTCGAAGATTCCCGATAGGTCGGGTGCACGATCTTCAGCCGAGAGGCCGGCCGAAATGGCCGCAATCACTGATGTGAGATCTCCAGGGGAATGATTCCGAAACACGCCGGTCACCGACATGGCAGTCCTCCGCTGTGGAAGAGTGGGCCCCCGGCCAGGTGAAACCAATCGCAGTGCCATCCTGGGAACCACCGCTTTTCCTAAGCAGATGATGAGACGATGCCCGGGCCCGTCGAATCGTCGTGAGCAGCCGGGTAGTCGATGCCCACAGCCGGCGATTCAGTCGAAACCGGGGCGAGAACGGAATACCCAACCGATGTATCGACGACCCGATCGAACGCGAGACCGACCCGGTAGCGCACCAGGTCGCTCTCCAGATACCAGACAAAGGATCGGACCACGCGACAGCGAATCAGGACTCGGCCCGTCCGGGTCACGATGTGGATGTCCAAATGGGTGTTCGGCAGCAGGCGAGCCCGCCCCTCGACGAGGAGGCCGCTGTGGGACACGTCGACCACGTCGAACTCGCGGCCGGTGCGCGACCGGATCCGACGCAGGGGTTCGGTGAAGCCCGGTTTGCGCCGGGGTGACAGTCGGCGGTCCATGCCGTCGGCCGCGGCGACCTCAGAGTGTGTCGGTCCAGGCATGTTGCCGCTCGTCATACCGCTGCACCCGGGCCCGGCCGGTCGCACCGAGCACTCGTACGGCGTACTGCACGCCCTTCCGACCGCGCACGTAGAGGCTGCCGGAGGTCGCGGTGCCCTCGGGAGTGAACGTCAGCAGCGTCGTGCCGCCCAGTTGAATCGGATTACTGGACTGACCTTCGATGGTCAAGCCGAAGTCGACGCCGGGAAATTGATCGGGCAGGCGGACCGGCGGCTCGATCTGGCGATCGACGTTCGCGTCGATGTCAACCGAGCGGACGCCGTTGTGGTTGCCGTCCTGGAACGCAGCGAATCGGAAGCCGCGACTATCCGTGTCGAAGCGGAGCGCAACCGCTGCGGTTCGCTGCACCGCGAGGGCCCGCGCCAGCATCACTCGCGAAGCGAGGTAGCGGGCGGCCGCCGCTGTGCGAATGGAGTCCAGCGTGACGAGCGTTTGAGGAATCGCGATTGCGCTGACGACCGCCGCGACACTCATGGCAAACAGCAGTTCGACCAGCGTGTAGCCCCGCTCTGCCTCGGGCTGCGGGCGGCACGCCCGCCCGCAGCCGGACGCCCGGGTCAGTCCTGACTGGCCCGTTCCGTGCGCGACGCGCTGACCGTGACGAGCGCCTTCAGCTTGACGAAGTTCTTCTCGCCGATGCCACGCACGTTCATCAGCTCCTCGGGTTTCTTGAACCCGCCGTTCTTCTGTCGGTACTCGATGATGCGGTCGGCCGTCGCCTTGCCGATGCCCGGCAGTGAATCGAGCTGCGCGGCCGTCGCGGTATTGAGGTTGATGGGAGCGCCCGCCGGCGACGGCTTGGCAGCCGCTGCCTGGGCGCCAAGGCTGGTTGTCGACAGGCCGAGAGCAAGCAGAACGATCGCGAGCATCCGGATCATGGTGTGCCTCCAGACCGCACCGGGCAGGCGCGCACTGCGCGCGCGGGAACGTGCGGACGATTCCAACGGTGAATGGACGCGCAGCAACCTGCCTCATCGTTCCCTGCGCCTGCCCGCCGGCGCGAGCGCTGACCATCCAGTGCCCGCATCGCGGCGGAGGAATGTCACCGGCGGCGCCCATGCAGCGAGGGGGGTGCGCATGCGTGATAGGGCGGAACCGCCGGGACGGGTCTCACCGAGGCAAGGGCGCCACCGCCGTACGCGGCAGTTCGCTGTGCCGCCAACTGTCGCTATCGCAAGCGGTTGTCCGGTGCGGTTGCCGCTGACTGGAAATGGCTCATCCGGCGACGTGAACTGGCGTTGCCGCCGGACACGCGGCAGATCTTCGAACCCTTCGCTCGCCGCACGATTGGCGGCAAACGATGCGCGGCGCCGCCGTGAACCGTAGTTGCGGCGGCACGAAGCGCCCGGGATCACTTAAAATGGGAGGCGATGCCAAATCGATCCAGACCGACGCAGGCGAAGCGTGTACGCGAGAAGGCGCTCCAGGAAAAGCGGCAGCAGAAAGCCGCTCGACGGCAGGATGCGAAGGACCAGCGATCCCAGCGTAATCCGAACGCGGAGGGCGAAGATCCCGATATTGCCGGGATCGTGCTGGGACCGCAGCCCCATCCCTACCTCGATCCGGACGAAGAGCTCTGAGCGTCCCGACGGTTCGCCGGGCCCTGCCCACGACGCGGGACTAGCCCACGGTCGTCATCTGCGCGCCACGGTACCAGTTGACCGTGTTCCGCAACCCTTCTTCGAACGACACGATCGGCGTGTATCCGAGCAGGCGTTCTGCTTTCGCGATGTCGGCTTGTGAGTCCTTCACGTCACCCGCACGAGGCGCGTCGTAAACGGGCTCGACGTCGACGCCGATCAGATCGCGCACGGTTCGAAACAGCTCGTTGAGTGAGATGCGACCAGCAGTCGCCACGTTGATGACTTCCCCGCTCGCGCCCGGGGCCGTGCACGCCCGGAGCACGCCGTCCACGACATTCGCAACGTAGGTGAAGTCCCGGGTGTGCTCGCCGTCACCATAGATTTTCGGCTGCCGGCCGTCGCAGAGCGCGCTGATGAACAGCGAGATCACCCCGGAGTACGGCGATGACGGGTCCTGCCGCGGCCCGAACACGTTGAAGTAACGGGTCGTCACCGTTTCAAGCCCGTACAGCCGCGTGAACATCTGGCAATACTGCTCGGCCACCAGCTTCTGCAGTGCGTAGGGCGAGAGCGGGGCCGTGGCCATGGTCTCGACCTTGGGCAGTGTCGGTGTGTTGCCATAGGCTGACGAAGAACCGGCATAGACGACCCGCTTCACGCCGGCGTCGCGCGCCGCCACGAGCACGTTCAGCGACGCGTCGATATTGGCCCGATTGGACGTGATCGGGTCCTGGACCGAACGGGGAACCGACGGGATCGCCGCCTGGTGCAGGACAAAGTCGATCCCGGCAACGGCGTCCCGGGCCACGTCGAGTTCTGCCAGATCTCCGTGGATGAACTCGACACCTGAGAGGTGGGCAATGTTCTGCTTTTTGCCCGTGATCAGGCTGTCGACGATACGGACACGCTCGCCGCGCCGAACCAGTTCCTCGGCCAGGTGAGAACCAATGAAGCCGGCGCCGCCGGTAACCAGGTAATGGGCCATATGTGCGGAGTTAGCTCAGCAAGAGTCCTGCCGGGACCGGTAATCCCCGCCTCCGTAAGGGGATCACGGGATCAATTGGGAAAGCCGGCCCTCGGCATTCCGGGCACGAGCTTCAGGGCGTTCTGGTAATAGAGCTTCCGCAGGACGGGGTCTGGCAGATCGAGGCCGTACAGCTTCCAGAACGCGTGGTAGTCACGGTAGTAGTCGAAGTATTCGTCGGCGGTTTCGAACACGCGCCAGTAGTACGGGAATTCGTCCGGCTGATAACTGTCTTTTCCGAACAGCACACGATCCTGGTACTTCACTAGAAAGTCGTGCGCCGTTCGCGGCTGGCGTCCGAGGTCGTAGAGCACGGCGCCGACTTCACCGTACACGTTCGGCATCTCGTCGAACATCTTGGCCACGCGGGCCAAATTGTTCGCGTGCCATCCGAGGTGCGCCATGATGAACTTCGTCTTCGGGTGCTTGCGGAACAGATTGTCGCGCTCGGTGTTGATCGTCTCGAACGAGGGATATTGAGGCTGCGGATAGCGGCGATCCGGATAGAGCGCCAGTTCCTGCCAGCGCTCGTTCGTGTAGTTGATCGGTTGAAAGAACTCCTGCGGATCGGCGGTGTGGATCAAAACGGCGATATTGAGCCGCGCGGCCGCTTCCCAAATCGGATCGAGCTCCGGATCATCGATGTGCAGGCGTGACCCGTCCGCCTTCGTTGCCCGCAGGCCGAAGCCTTTCATGATCTCGCCCAGCCCCAGCGCGCCGTTCTTCACATCCGTTTCCAGCTGCTGCGCCATCCGCTGGCCGTAGCCCGGGCCCACGTTCTGGAAGTTGATGTTGGTGAACATCACCATCCGGTCCTTGTACGGCGAATTCTTGATGGCGGCGATGCTCTGCACCAGCCGATCGCCGGTGGCGCCGCTCGCATTGACCAGGATCCGCAGATTGAGCGTGTCCATGCTCTTGACGACGGTTTCGAGCTGCTGCGGCGAGATCGGCGCGGGTTGATGGCTGTGGATGTCGATGACCGGGAACTTGGCGCGCGGCACCGGATGTTCCGGCACAACCAGCGTCGACTTCGGCTTGTATTCCAGGATGGTGGGCGGCGGGAATTCCGTCTGCCGGCCGGCACCGGGCCGGTTGCCGAGTGCCCCCTGGCTCTGCGGGCCTTGCGGCGCCTGGGCGACGCCGCCGGCGACCGCCACGGCAACGAGCGCCGCGAGGAGAAGAAGCCTTCTAAGCATTCCGGAATTGTACCTGTGGACCGCAGACAGGGGGCAGGGGGCAGGGACCTGGGGGCACGGGCAGACCGAGGGGGCAGTTAGGGAGCAGGTAGGAGCGGGGACGAAGCGTCGCAACCAGCCGGTAAGCCGAATCCTGTCCGCCTCCGTCGCTTTCGAACGGAAGCGTGACGACCATTCCTCTAGGCCCGCGATTACTCGCGGGCTCCAGCGACCTACCCGGCGGCTCGGACGGGCCGTCCTTCACTCGCCCTCGTCTCTCCATCGCGTCCTTGCGGACGCGACGCGGACTCCGGCGAACGGTGCGGCCTTGCGGCACGCACGCGCCACCCTATTTGGTCTTGCTCCGTGCGGGGTTTTGCCTGCCACCGGCGTTGCCGCCGGCGCGGTGCGCTCTTACCGCACCTTTTCACCCTTACCCCGGCGGAGCCGGGGCGGTATGTTTTCTGTGCCACTGTCCGTCAGGAATTGCTTCCTGCCCGGGCGTTACCCGGCGCACTGCCCTCCGGAGTTCGGACTTTCCTCCCGCCTTCGCCCTTTCGGGCTTCGGCGCGGCAGGCCCGCGAGGGCTCGCCGTATCGAGGCGCCGAGGTGCGAAGACCAGCGGTCGTCTGGCTGGTTGCGACGAACGATTATCCCATTCCCGATCAACAAATTGGCGAATTGACGGATTGGCGAATTGACGAATTCATTTGGGGAATCGCTCCGTGACCTCCATTTCGTCAATTCGCCAATTCGTCAATTCGCCAATCTCACCCGTCCACCTCCTGCTTGATCCCGTACTGCTCCAGCTTCTTGTACAGATTGCTGCGCGGCGTATCGATCACTTCCGCCGTCTTCGAGATGTTCCAGTTGTTCTCACGCAGTTTCTGGACGAGATACGCGCGCTCGGCGGCGTCCTTGAACTCGCGCAACGTCCCGGCGCCTGGCGGTGTCGCGCCGCCCGCGTCCGCCACCGTCACTGCGGGAGCCGTTGTGGTCTCCGGCTGGACGGTCCGGACGACGCCATCGCCCGCGCGCATTTCCCCAGGAAGATCGTCGACGTGCACGACGTCCGACGCCGTCATGATCATCAGGCGTTCAACCGCATTCCGCAGTTCGCGGATATTGCCGCGCCACCGGTAGCGGGACAGCGCCTCCATTGCCGCCGCGTCGAAGCGCTTCGGCTTCATGTTGTGGTCGTCGCCAATCAATCGCGCGAAGTGCTGAACCAGCGCGGGAATGTCGTCCCGTCGCTCGCGCAGGGGCGGAACCAGAATGGGAATGACGTTGAGCCTGAAGTAAAGGTCCTCGCGGAACTCGCCGTGCTGGATGGCCTCCTCGAGATTCTTGTTCGTCGCGGCGATGACACGTACATCGACCTTGATCGTGCGTGCGGATCCGAGCCGTTCGACCTCCTGCTCCTGGAGCACGCGCAGCACCTTGGCCTGCGTCTTCGGGCTCATGTCGCCGACTTCGTCGAGGAAGATCGTCCCGCGGTCGGCCTGCTCGAACTTCCCTATCTGCTTCTCGGTGGCGCCGGTGAACGAACCCTTCTCGTGCCCGAACAGCTCCGACTCGATCAGCTCCTCGGGGATGGCGGCGCAGTTCACCTGCACGAAGCGCTGCCCGGCGCGCGGGCTGTTCCGGTGGATGGTGCGCGCGACCAGCTCCTTGCCGACGCCGCTCTCGCCGAGCAGCAACACGGTGGCATTCGTCGGCGCGGCACGCTTGACCGATTCGAGCACGCGCCGGAGCGACGCGCTGTTGCCGACGATCTCGTAGCGCGACTCCATCGCGAGCTTCAGCTCGCGGTTTTCCTGCCGCAGTTCGCGGACCTCGAGGCCTTTGGCGACCGTCACGAGCACACGTTCGCTGGTGAACGGCTTCTCGATGAAGTCGAACGCTCCCAGCCGCGTCGCCTGCATGGCATCCGTGATGGTCCCGTGGCCGGAGATCATCGCCACCGGCACCGCTTCGTCCACTTTGCGGATCTCGGCCAGCGCCTCGAGCCCGTTCATGCCGGGCATCTTGATGTCGAGGACCACCAGGTCCGGTGACTCGCGCTTGACCAGCGACACACCCTCGGGGCCGGAAGAGGCGCCCAGGAACTCGTAGTCCTCGTATTCGAGGATCATCTTCAGCGAGTCGCGGATCGCCGCCTCGTCGTCGATGACCAGGATGCGGGGTTTCATCGTGGCGGGAACCGTGTTCAGTCGATCTTGACCGTGTGCAGGGTGCGTGATGGCACTTCCGGGTTGTAGACGTACAGCGTCAGGATGTCTCCCGAACGCGCGTCCGCTGTCAGCCGCCGGTACTCGTCGATGGAGCGCACCGGGTGTCGATTGATCTCGAGGAGCACGAGATTCCGCTCGATGTCGGCGTCGAAGGCCGGGCTCATGGGTTCGACGCGGGCAATGATGACGCCTTGCAGACCGTCGGGCAGCCGGTAGCGATCGGCGAAGTCGCGATCGATTTCGCGGACGGACAAACCCAGTGCGGGCCCGCGGGCACTCGACGGCTGCGGCCGCTCGTCGCGATCGTCCGCCACAGCGGCGTCACGCAACGGACGCTCCGCCAGTTTGACCGGAACGTTCATCGCCCGGCTGTCGCGCAGGACCTGGAGGTTCGCGGTCGTACCGGGCGACCGCGACGCGATCATCTGAATCAACTGATCGTTCCCGGCAACCGGCTTGCCGTCGACGGCGAGGATCAGGTCGTAGGTGCGAAGGCCGGCGCGTGCGCCGGGTGAGCCGGGGGTGACGTCCTGGACGATGGCGCCACTGGCAGACTTCAGCGCCAGCGATCGCTGCAGATCCGCGTCCACGTCCTTGAGCGTGACGCCGATGTAGCCACGCGAGACGCGACCCTTCTCGCGCAATTGCGGCAGGATCGCGCTGGCCTGGTTGATCGGAACGGCAAACCCGATGTTGGCCGCGCGCGAGCTGATCGCGGCGTTGATGCCGATCACTTCTCCCCGTGAATTGATCAGCGGCCCGCCGCTGTTTCCGAAGTTGATCGCCGCGTCGGTCTGAATGTACCGGTCCAGCGACGTATCGAACAGCTTGCGACCGATGAAGCTGACCACGCCGACGGTGACAGTGTGTTCGTAGGCGAGGGGGTTGCCGATGGCAAGCACCCATTCACCGACACGAAGCGTGTCCGAATTCCCCATCGGGGCGAACGGCAGCGGACGGGTCGCCTCGACCTTGATCAGCGCGATATCCGTATCCGGGTCCGAGCCGATCCGCTCGCCACGAAGATTCCTGCCGTCGGTCAGCCGCACCATGATCCGGTCGGCGTCCACGATCACGTGATGATTCGTCAGGATCAGGCCGCTCGGGTCGATGACGAAGCCCGTGCCCGATCCGCGCCGCGGGCCCTCCCGGTTCTGATCCGATTGCCGGTCGAACATGTCCGGGCTGTCGGGCAGCTGCATCCCGAACCGGCGGCGGGCGCCGCGGTTGCCGCGCTGGACCGCGTCGATGTTGACCACCGCCGGGTTGATCCGTTCGGCGATATCGGCAAAAGAGGTCAGGGCCGGTGCCGCGACCGCCGCGTTGACCGTGCGCGCGGGAAGCAGGCGGGGCGTTGCCGAAATGGCCGGCGCGGGCGTCATGCTGCCGGTCAACACCATGCCGACGAGCACGCCGACCGTCGCGGCGAGCAGGATCGTAACGACCAGGAAACGCCGGGCCATACGGAATGATAACTAAAGTGGAAACCTGAAACTGAAAAGTTACGCCGAGACCGTGGCCGGACAGTGGCTACTCATTCGAGCGGATCAGGTCCAGAAATGCCCCTTCGTCCAGCGTCGGCACCCCGAGTTCCCGCGCCTTCTCGGCCTTGGTGCCAGCCTCTGCTCCAACGATCACCCCCGTCGTCTTCCGGCTGACTGAGCCGGTTACCTTGGCGCCCAGCTGCTCCAGCGCGGCAGTGGCCTGTTCCCGGGTCATGGTGGAAAGCGTCCCAGTGATCACGTAGGTCCGCCCCTTGAGAGGCGCCGGTCGGTCTCCCGCCGTTCGTTCAGCATCCGGAACCTCCGTCCGAACGCCCGCCGCCCGCAAGCGCTCGAGCAATTGCCGGTTCCTCGGCTCTCCAAACCAACTGCAGACCGATTCCGCCAGCACCGGGCCGACCTCCGGCGTTCCCTGCAGGTGCTCCTCGGTCGCCGCGGCAATGGCGTCGATCGACCCGAACGCGCGTGCCAGAACTTGGGCTGCACGCTCTCCGATGTGCCGGATACCCAGACCGTAGATCAGCCGCCACAGCTCGTTCGACCGGCTGCGTTCAACCTGTTCGACCACCTTCGCCGCGTTCTTGTCGCCGAATCGCCGCGTAATCGCCTTGCCGTCCCCTCGTGTCGAGGTGCTGGTCAGTCCCGCCAGCTGATTCGCGGTCAAGCCATAGATATCGGCGTAGTCGCGGACCAGGTCGCCGGCAATCAACTGCGCGATTAGTGATTCGCCAAGTCCCTCGATGTTCATCGCCCCGCGCGACGCGAAATGCTCGAGGCCGCGCTGCAGCTTTGCCGGGCAGGACGTGTTCTCGCACCGCCACACGGCTTCATCGTCGGCGCGATGTAACGTGCTCCCGCACCGCGGGCACGTCGTCGGCATCGTCCACGGGACGGACTCGGCCTCACGCCGGCTGAGCACCGGGCCGACGACACGCGGGATGACGTCTCCGGCCTTCTCCACCAGCACCCAGTCGCCTTCGCGGATGTCCTTACGGGCAATGTCGTCCGCGTTGTGCAGTGTCGCCATGCCGATCGTGGAACCGGCGATGAACACCGGCTCGAGCACGGCGAACGGCGTCACGGCACCAGTCCGGCCGACGTTGACCTCGATGCGATGCAACTTTGTCGTCTTCTGTTCCGCCGGAAACTTGAAGGCAATAGCCCATCGCGGAAACTTGCTGGTCGTGCCCAGGACTCGACGATGCTGGAGTGAGTCCACTTTGACGACGACCCCGTCCGTGTCGAAGTCGAGGGTGCGTCGCTTCTCTCCCCACTCGTGACAGAACGCCAGGAGCGCGTCGATACCGCGACAGCGCTGCCAGTGCTTCTCGACCGGCAACCCCCACGCGCGCATCTGCTCGAGCGTGGCGGCGTGCGACGTGAGCGCATCGCCGTCCGTGGTCCGAGCCTTGTCAGGCTCGCCGGGCGGACCTGACAAGGTCCGCCCCACGGAATCGCGTTCTCCTACCACCAATTGATACAGAAACGCGCTCAATCCTCGGCGTGCGACCAGCGACGGATCGAGGTTACGCATCGTTCCGGCCGCGGTGTTTCGCGGGTTCTGGAAGAGCGGTTCTCCGGCTGCTTCCTGTTCCCGATTGATCTGTTCGAAGGCCGTCCGCGGCAGGAACACCTCCCCTCGGACTTCGATGCGGCCGGAAACATCGGCCTTCAGCTTGAGCGGAATGGCGCGGATCGTCCGCACATTCGCGGTGACCTCCTCGCCGCGTACACCGTCGCCGCGCGTCGCGGCGCGGACCAGCACGCCATCGGCGTACGTCAACGCCATGCTCAGGCCATCTATCTTCAATTCAGCGACGTAGTCGACCGCATCCGACGGCGTGTCGGATCCGGCAAGGCCGCGCCTGACCCGGTCGTCGAATGCTCGCAGTTCGTCCTCGGAATACGCGTTGTCAAGACTGAGCATCGGCTCCGCGTGTTCGACCGTCGCGAAGCCGGCCGCGACGCGTCCGCCGACGCGTTGGGTCGGCGAATCCGTCGAGACCAGATCCGGGTTCTCGCGCTCGAGCTGTTCGAGTTGCTTCATCAGCGCGTCGAACTCCGCGTCAGCGATCTCGGGCTCGCTCAGGACGTAATAGCGTTCTTCGTGGTAGCGGATCTGGCGGCGGAGTGCGTCGATGCGTTCGGCGGGCGTCATCGGGACAATTCAGAATGCAGAATTCAGAATGCAGAATGTCTGAATTCTAAGTTCTGAATTCTGAATTTCTACCGGTCTCTCGAAATCACGTAGTCGGGCAGATACATCAGGGCGTCGCGCGCATCCGAAGGCGGGAAGGCGTAGAGGGCCTTCTTGGCGCACTCGATGTATTCCGAGGCGACGCGGCGCGCGTATTCGGTCGACCGGGACTGTGCGAGAAGGCCGCGGATTTCCCGCCACTCCTCGAGCGTGACGTTTCGATCGGCGACCACTTTGCGGATCAAGGCGTCTGTCTGGGCGTCGCCGCGCGACAGCAGGTGAATGACCGGCAGCGTGACTTTGCCTTCGCGCAGGTCGCCACCGACGGGCTTGCCGAGCACGACTTCGTCACCGGTGAAGTCGAGCACGTCGTCGGCAATCTGAAATGCCATGCCGATGTTCATGCCGTAATCCCAGAGCGCCTCCTGCTGCTCGCGCGTGGTCGGCCCGAGCATTCCGCCAATCTTGGCGGACCCGGCAAACAGGTAGGCCGTCTTGCGCCGCAGGATGTCAAAATGCTCGTCCTCGGTGAGATCGACGTCACCGTTCTTGGTCAGCTGATAAATCTCTCCTTCGACGATCCGCAGAGTGACATCGCAGAGCAGCCGGATGATCTCGAGCCGATCCTGGGTCAGCGCCAGCGACATCGACTTCAGGTAGAGGAAGTCGCCGAACAGCACCGTGACGTGGTTGCCCCATCGAGTGTGGACCGCCTCCCGTCCGCGGCGAAGCTCTGACTCGTCGATGATGTCGTCGTGGACCAGCGTCGCCGTGTGGATGAACTCGATGACCGATGCGTAGAGCACCGCGGCATCACTCGTTTCCCCACGCGACGCGGCAGGCGCCGCACCCGTATAGCCCGCCATGCGCGCCGCCATCAGCAACACCGCCGGCCGGATGCGCTTGCCGCCGCCGTCCTGGATGTAGTTGCCTATCGTCGGGATGAGCGCCACCTGGGACTGGACGTGACGCGCGAACTCACGTTCGACCTCCTTGAGGTCGTCGCGGATCGGCTCGAACATCTGTGCGAGAGTCGCGGCGGAGGGTTTCTGCGCGGTGGGATTCAAGCTGGTCCGATCACACCACATCGCGACAGGGGTGTCAACGCGCCGTAACGCGCTAATCCGTGGGGAGACTTGGAGTTACGGGTTGAAGACGCGGATGAAGTTCTGCTCTGTCGCCTCCACGATCGCTTCGACACCAACCCCCCGCAATTCGGCGATCACCTCGGCCACGCGAGCGACGTGCGCCGGCTCGTTCCGTTTGCCACGATGGGGAACCGGCGCCAGGTAGGGGCTGTCGGTTTCGATGAGCAATCGATCGATCGGAACCATCCTGGCGACTTCCTTCAGTTCGAGTGCCTTCGGGAAGCTGACAATGCCGGCCAGCGAAATGTGGAACCCGTGATCGAGTACGCGGCGCGCCATCGTCCGGTCGCCAGTGAAACAGTGAAACACGCCGCCCACGTTGCCGGCATCCTCGTCGTCGAGAATCCGAAACGTATCTTCTTCGGCCTCTCGGGTATGAATCACGATCGGCAGGCGACGGCCGGCGGCCAGCCGGATCTGATGGCGGAAGACGGCCTGTTGCACATCAGGCGGCGAGAAGTCGTAGTGATAGTCGAGGCCGATCTCTCCGAGGCCACGGGTGTACGGTTGCGCCACGATTGCGGCATCCACCTGACTGGCAGCCGCTCCGGGATCGAGGGCGTACTTGCCGGCGGCGTGCGGATGCACACCGATTGCAAATCGCACCGCCGGCCATGCCGCAGCCACTGCCTGCGCCTGTGCCAGTTCAGCGGCATCGTCGGCGGCAAGGATGACGAGCGCGCCGGTCACGCCCGCTTCGTGCGCCCGGGCAACGACTGACGGCAGGTCGCCGGCGAACTCGGGGCCGGCCACATGGCAATGCGAATCAATCATGAGGAGTCATGCCAGCCGGTAGCCGGTGGCTGGTCAGCCCGGTGCGGACCTGACAAGGTCCGCGCCACCCACTTGGTGTCAGCGAACGCGCGCGCCGGCCGGCAGACTCTCGTCGACGGAGACCAGCGTTGGCAACCCGCCCTCGGGGCTCGCGGCCAGCACCATGCCGTTCGACTCGATGCCCATCAGCTTCGCGGGTTTCAGGTTGGCCACGATGACGATCGTGCGGCCGACGAGTTGGTCGGCCTGATAGGCCTCGGCGATTCCAGCGACGATTGTGCGCGGCTCGGCCTCACCGGCATTGACCGTCATCTTGATCAGCTTCTTCGACTTCGGGACCGCCTCCGCCTCGAGGACCTTGGCGACGCGTAGTTCCACCTTCATGAAGTCGTCGATGGCGACACGGTTATCGCCTGCCGGAGTCGAGGATGGCGTCGGCGCCGGTGGCGCCGCCGGGGTTGTCGTCGCCTGCGGCGCAGGCACGTCCGCGGTCTTGGTCGCTTCGTCCACTGCAATCTCCTTCGGGCGCTCTTCAGTTCGCGGCCAGAGCGCATCGCCTTTCACAATCTGTCGGTTGCCGCTGTTGTTCCAGCGCGCACCGGATTCGAACCGAATGCGATCCACAGGTGTCGCCTCGCCCATGCGGCGCAGAATCTCCGCGGCCGATTGCGGCATGATCGGCAGCAGCAGCACCGCGGCGATCCGGATTGCCTCCGCGGCGTCGAACAGGACACCGTCCAATCGCCCGGCGTCTGCGGAATCCTTCGCCAGCTTCCAGGGCGCCGTCTCGGCGATGAATTCGTTCGTCCGGTCGACGATCTGAAATGCGGCGGCCGCGGCTTCATGCAGCGCGAAGCGCTCCATCGCGGCGCGATACGCTGTCACGGCTGCCTCGACGACCTGCGGCAGTCTGCCGCCGCTTGCCACCGCCTTCAGCTGCAGTCCGCGATACTTCTCCGCCATCGCCGCCAGCCGGCTGACCAGATTTCCCAGATTGTTGGCGAGATCCGCGTTGTAGCGCTCTTCGTACCGCTCCCAGGTGAAGTCGCCGTCACTGCCGTACGAGATTTCCTTGGTGAGATACAGCCGCAGCGGATCCGGTCCGAACCGCGCCGCGACGTCGACGGGATCCACGCTGGTGCCAAGCGACTTGCTCATGCGCTGGCCACCGTAGTTCACCCATCCGTGCCCGAACACCTGCTTCGGTAGCGGCACGCCTGCACTCATCAGCATGGCCGGCCACACAACGGTGTGGAATCGCGTGATGTCCTTGCCGATCACATGCAGGTTGGCCGGCCACCAGGTCGCGAACTTCTCCTCGTCCGTTCCGTACCCGACGGCGGCGATGTAGTTGATGAGTGCGTCGAACCAGACGTAGACGACATTGTCGGGAGCGAACGGCAGCGGGATGCCCCACGACTGACCGGCGCGGCTCATCGAGATGTCCTCGAGTCCGCCCTCGAGCAGGCGCAGGATCTCGTTGCGTCGCACGTCCGGTTCCAGGAACGTCGGCTGATCGGCAAAATGCTTCAGCAGGGCGTCGCGATACTTCGACAGCCGGAAGAAGAAGTTCTTCTCGCGAATCCATTCCGGTGTCAGCGTCGGGTGCAGCGGGCACCTGCCATCCACCAGGTCCTTCTCCTGCTTGAAGGCCTCGCAGGACACACAGTACCAGCCCTCGTACGTCCCCTCGTAGATGTCGCCCCGGTCATAACTGACTTGCGCCAGCTTCTGTACCGCGGTGCGATGGCGGGACTCGGTGGTCCGGATGAAGTCGTCGAACGACAGGTTCAATTGCGACCAGACCGCCCGGAACTCCTTCTCCATCCGGTCGGTGTATCCGACCGGATTGTCGTGGAACCCCTGCTCGATCGCCCGCTTGTAGACGTTCTGCGAGTGCTCGTCATTGCCCATCATGAAATACACGTCGTCGCCGAGCAGGCGGCGATAGCGGGCGATCACATCCGCCGTGATCTTCTCGTAGGCGGTGCCGAGATGAGGACGGCTGTTGACGTAGTCGATGGCAGTCGTCAGAAAGAATCGCACAGTAATCTCGGGTCCGGAAAGCGTTACTCGACTCGGTCGGCGAACGCGCGCATCGCCAACGCCTGCACGTCCTTGATCGGCCGGCCGTGTTCGGCCGCCACGCGGACGCAGTCGTCGAATTCAGGCAACGCATTGAGGATGGTCCCGTTCCGTCGGGCCACTTTGATCGAGATGGCGCCGAGCGGCGTGTCGACGGTGATCACCTCGCGATCGAGGATTTCCCGCGACGTCTCACGGTAGCGCACGCCGATCGTCGTCGTCTCGCGGAAGACGATCGTGGTCAGCCGCTCGCGCGCGGCGGGGGTCGCGATGATGGTCAACAGCGTCCCAGGACGGTTCTTCTTCATCTGGATCGGCGTATAGAACACGTCGAGCGCGCCGGCGGCCAGGAGTTGATCCATCAGCACACCGAAGATCTGCGGGTTCATGTCGTCGATTTCGGCCTCGACGACCGCAACCGACTGCGCCGTTTCGCCCACATGCCGCATTCCGCCGGTGCCGGGGGAACTTGTCACGTCCGCCTCGTCGCCGACCAGTACACGCACGACGTTGGGGGTGTCCGGCAGATCGCGAGAGCCCGCACCATATCCAACCGTGTCGAGCCGCATCGGCGGTATGCCGCCGAACGATTCCGCGTAACTGGTGACGAGCAGCGCTCCGGTCGGGGTGACCAGTTCGACCGCCTGCTCTCCCGAATAGACGGGTGCTCCCTGCAGCAACCGTGCGGTGGCCGGCGCGGGCACAGGATACAAACCGTGCGCTGCCCGCACCGTGCCGCTACCAACGTTCAGCGGCGACGCGATCACGCGCGCCACTCCGAGCACCTCCAACGCGTGCACGACACCGACGATATCGATGATCGAGTCGAGCGCACCGACTTCGTGCAGGTGTACCCGATCCACGGATATGCCATGCACCGCCGCTTCCGCTTCGCCCAACCGGTGAAACAGCGCCTTTGCTCGATCTTTTCCCTGCTGCTTGAGCGCCGACCCGTCGATCAGCTCGTAAATCTCCGTCAGGGTGCGGTGATGTCCATGATGACGATGGATGGTCTCGTCTGCCTTCGCATCCGCGTCCGGCCCCTCGCGTCCTTCCATGCGTCTGGAGCGGTTTCGGGTGCCGGTCGGGGAAGGGTGCCGGTGCGACTCATCGTGCGGGTGATCGGGCCCGTGATCGTGGTCGTGGTCGTGGCCATGGTCGTCGTCGTGCGCATGATCCTGAACGCCCTCACCACGAACGCAGAACCTGGTTGCCGAAATACCGGCGCGGTTCACGCGCTCGGTCCAGACCACGTCGCGTTCGATTGCGAGGCTGCCGAGCGCACCCCGAACGGATTCGAGCGGCACACCCGCGTCGATCAACGCACCGAGAATCATGTCCCCGGATGCGCCTGAGAAGCAGTCGAAATACAGGATACGCAATCAGCACCATCTTACCCTGCACGCCGCTGCATCTTTCCCGACTCGATCAGCGAGAAATAGCGCTGGTCAGCCAGGATCAGATGGTCGAGCACCTCGATGCCCATGATGTCGCCGGCGTTCACCATGCGGGTCGTCAGGATCAGGTCATCGGCGCTCGGCGTCGGGTCGCCGGACGGATGATTGTGGAACAGCACGATGGACGCTGCCGCCGCAGATGCCGCTTCGCGGAATACCTCGCGCGGATGGACGACGGTCGTGTCGAGCGAGCCGATCGACAGGATCTTCGTCCTGATGACACGGTGCTTCGTGTCGAGCATCACGATCCCGAACTGCTCGACCACGTGCGCTCCATAGAGCGGCAACAGGTGGGCGGCGAGCTGGCGCGGTGAGTTGAGCCGTGGGCGTTCGTCGCCGCCGCGGACCAGCGTACGTCTGCCCAATTCGACCGCCGCAATCACTTGAGCGGCACGGGCACGGCCGATGCCCGGGATGTCGCGCAGCGCTCCTGGACCAGTGCGCGTGAGTCCATGCAGTCCGCCGGCCTGCTCGAGCAGGCGGTTGGCCAGAACGAGCGCGTCGCCGTGCCGCGACCCGCTGCCGAGCACAAGGGCCAGCAGTTCGTTGTCGCCGAGTGCCGCGAGCGCCAAGTCGTTCGAGCTTCTCGCGTGGTCGATCGTGTGGCGCAACGGCTTTCATGTAGACTCAATTTTCTATGCGTCGTCTGCCGGCGTGGTTGCTTGCCATGCTCTTGCTTCTTCCCGCCTGCGCCGAGCCGCCGAACAAGGAGTTGGGCCAGGCGCAGGGCGCGCTCGACGCGGCGCGCGCCGCCGGCGCCGAGCAGTACGCGCCGGCCGAATACCAAACCGCAGCCGACTCGCTCAAGGCCGCTAACGACGCGGTCAATCAGCGCGATTACCGTCTGGCCCTCAACAATGCCCTCGAAAGCCGCGAGCGCGCGCAGAACGCCGCACGGCAGGCGGCGGAGACCCGCGCGCGTGTGCGCAGCGAAGTGGAGCGCTCGATGGCGGAAGTGGCCGCGCTGCTGGCCCAGGCCAACGCTCGGGTCGCGGCCGCCGAAAAGGGTCGCGGCTCCGCGGCGCAACCTGCGCGAGGCGCAGCAGCTTCTGGCGCGCGTGAATGAAGACGTGCAAAAAGCGGGCGCAGCGATGAAAGCCGGGGACTACATCGCCGCCCAGCCGGCATTGAGTGGCATCCGACAGCGGATCGAGCAGGTCACGACACTGCTCGAACCAGCCGGCGGGATCGCAATCTTCGCAACGCCCGCAGTAGTCGCCGTCGTCGGGAACTGCAATCCGATCGTCGGCCGCAAACGAGCGCCGCATGCTTCGTCCTGCCTCGACGTGACTCGAGATGTGACGAGCCGAAGGGAAACGCGAACCGGCGAAGGCGCGATTCAGGGCGATGCGGTGCTCATCACGGCCGCAAGCCGCATCGACCCCTTCCCTGATGCGACTGGCGTCCGGCGCCGAGAACGACAGCCGGATCTTGTCGTGTCCACGTACCGTCCACGTAGAACGCACTGCCGATGACGAAGATCAGTCCGTGCGCGAGCGCAGCTGATCGAGCAGGGCGACGTCGCGGTAACCTGTCGGGCAGCGTCGCCCAGAGAAAGAAGCCGCCCTTCGGCTCGGTCCAGGTGAGGCGATCGCCCAGTGCCGTCCGGATCGCCGTTTCCATGACCGTACGCTTCTCCTGGTAACGGGCCCGCAGTCGCGGCGCCAGCCGATCGCACGACGCCGCGGCGCACCGCCTCGTAGACCAGCCGCTGATCGAGCATTCCCGACGTCAGGTCCGCGCCCTGTTTCGCCGTATCGAAGCGTTCGATCAATGCGGCGGGCGCCACCATCCAGCCGACGCGAAGGCCGGGGGCAAGGGTCTTTGAGAAGGTGCTCAGGTAGATCACCCGTCCCGACGGATCGTCGGCCCGCATCGGACGCGTCTCCGCGCTCGTCGCAACGTCTTCGAAATACAGCGAGCCGTACGGGTCGTCCTCGACGATCAAGCACATCACGCTGCTCGGCCCACGCCACGATGGCGCGACGTTTTTCAAGGCTGATGAGCACGCCCGTCGGGTTCTGGAAGTTGGGAACGAGGTACAGCAGCTTGACGGTCTTTCCTGCCGTCCGTTTCGCGCTGCCACACGCGATCCAGATCGTCGAGGTCGATGCCGTCGTGCTCCTGGCGGACGCCGACCACATCCGCCTGCACGTTCTTGAAGGCGGCAATTGCTCCAGTGAACGACGGCAGTTCGACCAGCACGACTTCCCCAGGGCTGACCAGGACGCGACCGGCGAGATCGATGCCCTGCTGGGATCCGGTCGTGATCGATCAACTGCTCGATGCCGGCGCGAATACCACGCTCGGCCGAGCAGGCCGACGATCGCATCGAGCAGCGGCTGGTAGCCGCGAGTGGGACCGTACTGCAACGTCGACCCATCCGAGCCTGTCAGCAGCTGCGCCGCGATCTCGTGCAGTTCCGCCCACGGAAACATCGTCGCGTCCGGGTAACCCGGTGCGAACGACACGAGATCTCCGGCGCGCGCGACCACGGTTCCCATTCGCCGAATGGCGGATTCGTGCAGCTCTCGGCCGGTGTGCGACAGGTATTTCTCGTAGTCCGTCATGCGAGCGCCGATCACTGCGGATGGGGAACCAGCGACGGCGCAGGGACGCGCGGCGACCCGCGCCTGCTCCGCACGCGCCGAGAAGTCCCGATACAGCTTGAGATACGCGCCCACCGACGACAGGCCGATGTACTGGAACACGATTTCGCGGAGGATCCAGGCCAGCAGTTGCAGCGGCAGGACAGCGAGGCCGAGGAAGGGTCCCAGGAACGGCACGAACGTGATCAGGCTGAGCGAAGCCGCGGCCATGAATGATGCGCCGGTCGCCACGACCACCATCCCAAGCACCACGCAGGAACACCGCCCCCAGCCGATACCGTTCCCCGCGGATGAACGCCGCCACGCGACGCATCGCCGGCGCGGACGCCGCACTCGTCGGCGGCCATCACGATCTGAATCAGCAGGTAGACGACGTTGATGACGGTGATCCAGGCAACGAACACGTACCGTCACCAGTGCGGTCAGCAGCCAGCTGTTGCCGGCGACCCGGTTGGTCCACGCGACCACCAGGTACACCAGCCCGGACGCGAGATAGACCACCATCAGCGCAAAACCGAGCTTCGCGTAACTGCGGAACAGCGCCTGCGCCCGCTCGACGAAACAGCTCGATCGAAAAACGCGACGCCCGCGCCACGGTTTCGAAGTGCAGCGGCGGCTCCTCGATCGGTCCGGCCGCGGCTTCGCCAGCCACCAGGACGCCGATCGTCCCGGCCTTGACCAGGAACACGAACAGCGATCCGCCGACCGCGACGGTGCCCAGCGACAGCAGAAACATCACCAGCACGCCAGGGTGCGACAGCAGCGACCCGATCGTGGTCGTGACGAAGTCGGCCCACGTCAGGGCGAACAGCGAACCGGGTTCGGCCCCCAGGACCAGGGCGACCAGGAAGACGCCGCCGACAATCGGAACGGCGATCAGCAGCTTGAACAGCGAGTCGGCCGTCGACTGAACGAGCGTCACCGGCCAGTTGGCGGCAGCCACCAGACACCCGCGTTTGAGAACTGGCTTGAGGCTGTACCGGAAGGACACGGGAGAGTCACAGTGTAACAATGAGACAGCCGTGACGCGAACACTCGGACGGATCGCGATCGCGGGCGTCGCCTGCGCCCTGCTTCTGCTGATCGCCGGCTCCATCCTCGAACGGGCGCTTCTTGGCGGCACGCCGGCCGCAGGCCCGCGTCCGCGTCGAAGCGGAGGTGCGTGACTTCTTCGCCGTCCGCAGCCAGCGGCTGAAGGAGTCGGCGCGCCGCGCGGCGCCGCTTACGACCGGTCAAGCGGGCGCTCGAAGACGACGTCGCCTGCCACGCGAGAGCTGTTTGCGGCAGCCCGCGCTGCCCTGCCGACCGACGACGATGCCGACGCCGCGGTGACCGTCTACGACGCCGATCGAAAACCGTGGCGTGGGCCGGACGGCCGTCGGAACTGCGGACTCGAGACGCTGGCCGGCGGCGAGGCCTGGTTCCTTTCCGAGGGAGCGCTCGGACTTGCGACTGGTCTACGTCGCACCGATTCGTCGGACGGCGCGACACGGCTCGGCACCGTTGCCACCGAGGTCGCGCTCGCCGAACGCCGGCGAGCAGCAGCCGCGAGCCGCGACCCTGGCGCCCGGGCGGATCGTTCTGGCTGCCGACACGACTGGCCGACGTCCGGCTCGAACTCTTTGCCGGCGCCCGGACCCGGCCGACCAACGACACATTCGACGTCGCCACGCCGGCAGGACAGCGGCTGGTGACGGCGTCGGTGTCGGACGCCGACCTGGCGGCGGGACGCGATCGGTGGAGCGACGCGATTCGCTCGCTCGTCTTGATCACCATCGCCCTCACTGTCCTGCTGATGGCCGCGCCGCTCCTCGACTGGCGCAACCGGGAACGGCGGCCCCGGCCGTACTTCATGGCTGCCGTCGCGGTTATCCGTCGTCATCCTGACCGGCCGGGTCCTGCTGCGACTGGCCTCGCCCGCCGACTGGAGCAACGCCGAAATCTTCTCGGGCTCCGGCTACGCCTCGCACATTGCTGGGGTCATTCACCGTGTCGCCGTTCGACTTTCTCGCCAGCGCTCTCGCCGCTGGCGGCATTGTCGCGGTGGCATTCTTTGCTGTCGAAGCGTGGAGAGTACACCGCTGGAATCGCCGCCGGCCGGTAGCGCCACACCTGGCCATCTTCTTCCTCGTCCAGATCGCCGCCGGTGCTGCCGTCGCCGCCGTGCTCATCGGCCATCAGGTGCTGATTCGCGACACCATCGCGCACGCGACCCTGGACCTGCTGCACTTCTCGCTGCACCCGTGGAACAACGCCCGCGTGGCATTGCAGGTGGGGCTCGTCCTGGCGCACACCACGGTGGCAGCACTGGCCGCGTTGATTCTGCGGCTGGCGACGATGCCGTGGCGCCTGCCGCGCCGGTCGTGGGCGCTGCGCGCCAGCGTGGCAATCACCTGGCTGGCGCCATTGCTCGTGTGGCAGATGGTCGAGCAGCCGTGGGATCCGCGACAACTCGTTCTGGTCAGCGCGGCTGCTGGTCATCGTGCTGCTTGCGCTGGCCATGACCCGACTCGAAGGCCGCTACCGTCGCGGCAGTCAGGCCTTCCGGCTGATGCTGCTGACACTGGCGCTGATCGTCCCGACCGTGGCGTTCTATCCGGTGGTGTTCCAGGCGGCGTGGGACGCGAAGTCGCAGCTCGTCGAGACACGCTTCGCATCGCAGCCGCTCAACCAGCGCGAGACGGTCAAGAGCTCAGCTGCAGCACCAGCCTGGACCAGATCGATCGATTCCCCGATCTCCGCCAGCTGATCGCGGCGCCCGAACCGGAGGGGAGCGCGGATCCATCGACGAACCGGGCCTTCCAGGTCTGGCAGACCACCGCGCTTGCGGACCTCCCGATGACCTCGTCGGTCGAGCTCTATCGCGCCAACGGCACGCTGGTCAGCCGCTTCGCGTTCAACCTGCCAGAGGACGTCACGGCGACACCGCGCTCCGAGGAACGCGGCTGCGACTGGGACCTGTTCGAGGAGTCGGCGCCGTTCTTCGCCGAAGATCGCCGCGTCCTGCACGCCGGCCGCGCGATCTGCGTCAACAACGACCCGTCGCGAGTGGTCGGCTCGATCATCGTCCACGCGATGCTCGACTACGGCAACCTGCCGTTCATCCAGTCGGAAACGCCGTACGTGCAGCTGCTGCGACCGCAGTCGCAGCGCCCGGAAGGCGTCTCGGGACGTGACGTCGAGTTCGCGGTGTACGGATGGAGCGGGACGCCGCTGTATTCGTCGAACGAAGCGGCGTGGCCGCTGACCGACGAAGCCTTCGTCGCGCGCCCAGCCGTCGCGCGAGCCGTTCTGGACGCGTCTGCGGCGGGGCGACGAGGAATTCGACGTCGTATCTGGTGAACGACCGCTTCGGCATCTACGCACTCGGCTTTCCGGTGGTGTCGCCGCTCGGGCACCTGGTCAACCTGGCCGAGCTGATCGTCCTGGCGTCGCTGACCTATCGTGCTGCTGCTGGCCGGCAGTGGTCTCTTCGGCTGGCTGGGCGGACGGGCCGGACGACCGCGCCGCAGCTGCTGCGCGAAGTGCGCGCCAGCTTCTATCGCAAGCTGTTCCTCGCGTTCGTCGCGGCCGTGATCTTTCCGGTGGCGCTCCTTGCCTTCGTCACGCGCCAGTACGTCGCCGACGAGATGCGCGCCAACGTCGCGCAGGAGGCCATCCGCACCGCCTCCGCCGCTCGACGCGTCGTCGAAGATCTCGTCGGTCCGCGCGCGTCGCAGCAGAAGATCCCGATCGACGACAACCTGCTCGTCTGGATCAGCCGGCTGATCAACCAGGACGTCAACATCTTCGCGGACTCGCGGCTGGTGGCGACGAGCGAGCGGACGCTCTTCGCGTCCGGTCTGCTGCCCACGCGCATGCCGGCGGACGTGTACGAAGCGCTGATGCTTCGGCGCCAGAGGCCGCGGCGGTCACCCGGGAAACGGTCGGTCCGATCGACTACATCGTCGCCGGCACGCCGGTGACGCAGGCGACGCTTCCGGCGGGAACGCTGACGGTGCCGCTGACCTCGCGCGAACTGCAGATCGAGGATCAGATCGACACGTTCGACCGCCGCGTGCTGCTGGCGGCGCTGCTCTTCATTCTGGCGGGATCGTGGCTCGGATACCGCATGGCCGAGCGGATTGCGGATCCGGTCAATCGCCTGACCCGTGCGACGCGCCGGATCGCCCGTGGCGATCTCGACGCGCGCGTCGCGGCGACCTCGTCCGACGAGCTGCGCCGGCTGGTCGAAGACTTCAACAGCATGGCGGCGGATCTCCAGCGGCAGCGCAACGAACTCGAGCGCACGCATCGGCTCGAAGCGTGGGCCGAGATGGCGCGGCAGGTGGCGCACGAAATCAAGAACCCGCTGACGCCGATCCAGTTGAACGCCGAGCACCTTCGTCGCGTGCATGCGGATCGGGGCGAGCCGCTCGGGCCGGTGCTGCAGGAATGCGTGGGCACGATCCTGCAGCAGGTCACACTGCTGCGGCAGATCGCGTCGGAGTTCTCGAGCTTCGCGTCTTCACCGACGGCGAAACGCGCAGCGCGTCGATGTCGCCGCGATGCTCCGCGAGATCATCGAGCCGTACCAGCGCGCGCTCGCCGACCGGATCCGCTTCGACATCGACATCCCGACGACGCTGCCGCAGGTCGTCGATCGATCGCACCCTGGTTGCGCCGATCGATCACGAACATCATCGAGAACGCGCTGCACGCGATGCCGGGCACGGGCACGCTGTCGGTCGTGGCGCGCGAAGAGCTGGCGTCGTCCGGGTGCGCGTGGCCGACACCGGCGTCGGCATGGATGCGGAGGCACTGGCCCGCGCCTTCGAACCGTACTTCTCGACGAAGGCGACCGGCACCGGTCTCGGCCTGCCGATCGCGAAGCGCAACGTCGAGTTGAGCGGCGGCGACGATCGCGGTGACCAGCGAACGCGGTCGCGGAACAACGGTGGAGATCAGCCTGCCTGTCGGCTGGCCGGTGGCCGGTGGCTTGCGTAGCCGGTGGCCGGTGGCGGCCCTCTACCCTCGGCCGCTCACCGGCGCTACAGCGCCTTGCTGTTTTTCGATGCTGCGTTCTCGCCTTGCGTTTCGTCCTGCGGCGGACGCCGGCGGACGCGAGTGAGCACCAGGCCGACGAACGCTGAGGCGAGGTAGCCGTACGCCAGCACGACCAGCAGGATCTCGGGTTGTGCCGCGAGCAGCGCCAGGCGCGAGCGCGAAGAGGATCAGGACCGGATAGCTCCGGCGCGACTGCAGATCGAACGTCTTGAAGCTGCGGAACCGGATGGTGCTCACCATCAGCATGGCCGGCACGACCACCATCGCCAGCACGGCGACCGCGTGAACCGGATACTGAAACCCGACCGGGATAGGCGAACACCGTCGCGGCCGGCACGGCCGCCGCCGCCGGACTCGGCATGCCGACGAAGTAGCGCTTGTCCTGCGACCCCGACTGGATGTTGAAGCGCGCCAGGCGCACGGCGGCGGCCGCGACGAACAGGAAGCTCGCCGCCCAGCCGATCCGCCCCAGCGGCTGCAGCCCCCACATGAACGACAGCAGCGCCGGCGCCATCCCGAACGAGATCACGTCGGCCAGCGAGTCGAACTCGATGCCGAAGTCGCTGGTCGCACCGGTCATGCGGGCGACGCGTCCATCCAGCATGTCGAGCACCATCGCGAAGCCGATGAACGGAGCCGCCGTCGCGAACTCGCCGCGGATCGCGTAGACGATGCAGCAGTAGCCGCAGAACATGTTGCCCATCGTGAACAGGCTGGGCAGCAGGTAGGCGCCGCGACGCACGCGCTTCGACGCGAAGTCGGACCGCCGCCGCAGCGGCGTCAGCATGCGCAGTCGTGGGAGCCGTTCGTCGTCCATCGCTGGTCTCTATCGGCATGTCCGCTCGTCACTTTCGATTCACGCGCCGATTCACTTGGCGCGGGACCTTCAGCCTGCAGCGTCGCGATCACCGTGCGCCCGCCAACGACCTTGTCGTTCACCGTCGTGTGAATGACCGCGGACAGCGGCAGGAACACGTCCATCCGGGAGCCGAATTTCATCACGCCCATCCGATCGCCGGCCTGGACCTGGTCGCCCTGCTTCACGCGACAGACGATGCGTCGCGCCAGGATGCCGACGATCTGCCGGAACGACGATCGTCTGGCCGCCGTGATCGACGGTGACCTCGGTGAACTCGTTGAGGTCGCCGGCCTCTGCCTTGAATGCTGGCATAAAACGGCCGGGGTGGTACGCCACCTTCACAATTGTGCCGCCGACCGGCATCCGGTTGATGTGCACGTCCATCGGCGACAGGAAGATGCTGATCTGTTGCCACTGTCGAGGCCGGAAATCCACTCGCCGTCGACGGCCCGGCCAGCATGACCCGGCCATCGGCCGGCGACAGCACCGCCTCATCCGGTGCGTTGATCGTGCCGCTCGGGGTCGCGGAAGAAAAACAGGAAGAAAACGTGGTGAGTCCGAGAAGGATGAGGCCGTAGATCGTGCCGGCGAAGAACGCCGCCACGATCGCGACCACCAGCCCACCGATGACGAACGGCCAGCCTGCGGGGTCGATGCGCATAAAAGGAACCGGGTTGAATTGTCCCGCGTGGGCACGGGACGACTCAACCCGGCATGGGAAAGAATGCGAAGGCAGGGCGCTACGACTCGCGGCCGTAGTGCGAACTGTAGTCCCGCGCCATGGCTTCCATCTGGTCCTTCAGCGCGAGCTTTCGCTTCTTGAGTGGTGACTTCTTCGAACTGTTCGGTATCGGAGAGGTAGTGCTTTTCGGTGAGTTCGTGCAGGCGGTCATCTAACTGGTGGTGGCGTTCGGCGAGCTCCCGGTACTGCTCGTTGCTTCTCAGCAGCAGGTTCTTTACTTCCTGCGCTTCCGCTGCGCTCATGGCGGCACCCTCCTTTCGAACGTGGACCGTCGGGTGATTCAAAGCGGACCTTAACACTCCTGAAACCAAATTGCAAAAGCCTGGTGACGAGCGCATGAGTGCACGCCTCAGCAATGGCTCAAGACGTGCGCACGAATACGACGCACAGTGAGCGCACGAACGGACTGTAGTTACGGATCGGCTCGTCGCGCCACAGGATCAGCGCGTCCTCGACGGGATTCGAGTAGTAGTGCTTGCGCGTCGCGGCGACGTAGAAACCGAGACGTTCGTACAGGCGCAGCGCCGCGCGCGTTCGACGCGCGCACTTCGAGCGTGGCGCGCCTCGCGCCGAGGCGCCGCGCTTCCGTCGAGCACGTGCTGCATCAGCGTCGTGCCGATGCCGTGCCCGCGGAACTGCGGCAGCACCGCGACGTTGTTGATGTGAATCTCGTCGAACACCAGCCAGAACGCGCAGAACGCCGCGACCGGACAGTCAGCCGTCCGCACGACGTAGATGTGGCAGACGTTGCGGTTCTGCAGCTCCCACGCGTACATCTCGCGCGTCCATGGATTGGTGAACGACTCCGCCTCGACGCGCAGCACGCCATCGAGATCGGCCTCGCCCGCGAGCGGCTCGATCCGGAACGACAGGCTACCGACGTGGCTCTGGCATCACGGGCGAGTCTCGGCGTCAGTTCGGCGCACGTAGAGCGGACGAATCGCGTCGGCCGCTGGACGATGGCCGGCGAGGACGGCGTCACCGGCGATTTGCGCGATCGTTCCCGCCAGGAGCGGCGATACCGGGTCCGCCATGACCGCGCGATCTCCCAGCGTCTCGCGAGATCAGCAGCTCGAACGTTCCGGCACCGTCGCCGATGAAGAGCACCCGGCCGGCGCTGCCGATGGCGTTCGAGCACGGTCGCCGGATGCTCAACGGTCGGCGGCTCGATCTCCCTGCCCTGCTCGTAGAGTGCTGCGTAGACCTCGCCACGCCACGCGTCGACCCAGGTGGCGACGCAGGTGTTCAGTCTCGGGAGCGCGCAATGCGTGCCAGCGCGTCGAGCCCTGAGACGCCGATCAGCGGCTTCCCCATCGCAAACGCCAGTCCCTGCATGGTCGCGATGCCGACGCGCATCCCGGTGAACGAGCCCGGTCCGGTCGCCACGGCAAAGACTTCAATCGATTCGAGAGCCACGTCCTCCTTCTCCAGCAGGGTCATGAGGTCACCTGGCAGATGCTCGGCATGCGACACCCCGGGCTCGCTGGCGAGCTCGCGGACGACGCGCCCGTCCCGGGCGAGCGCGCAGCTGCCGGTGCGGGTGGTCGTGTCAAGCGCGAGCACAAGCATGGAGTCGAAGATAATAAGTGGAATCCGCGTAGCTTCACGAAGCGCCGAAGGACCGTGCTGCCCTGATGTCCACTGCGACCGTCACCCCTGCCATGCGTCAGTACCTCGACGCGAAGCGTCAGTATCGCGACGCGATCGTGTTCTTTCGCATGGGCGATTTCTACGAGATGTTCTACGAGGACGCGCTCGTCGCCGCACGAGCGCTCGACCTGACGCTGACGTCGCGATCGAAGGACGCCGACGGCAACGGCATCCCGATGTGCGGCGTGCCGTTCCATGCCGTCGACGGCTACCTCGCCCGGCTGGTCCGCAAGGGTTTCCGCGTCGCCATCTGCGAACAGGTCGAGGACCCGAAGAAGGCCAAGGGGCTGGTCAAGCGCGAAGTGGTCCGGGTCGTCTCGCCCGGCACGCTGACCGATTCGACCTACCTCGACGCCCGCCAGCCCTCGTTTCTGATGGCGATCGTGCGGACGTCGGACCGATACGGCGCGGCCATCATCGACATCTCCACCGGCGAATTCACGGCGGCCGAGTACCGCGGCCAGGACGCGCTGCAGTCGCTGGCGGACGAAATCTCCGTCCTGCGGCCGCGCGAGGTCGTCGTTTCGAACGAATCGTCAATCGTCGAGTCGCTCCCGGAGATCACACGCCTCCAGGTCCCGGTCACCGCGACCGAACCGTGGAACTTCGAGCCCGAGGCGGCGCGTCGGACGCTGCTCGACCAGCTGAAGACGCACGGACTCGAGGGCTTCGGCCTCGACACGCATCCCGCCGCCGTCCAGGCGGCGGGCGGTCTCGTCAGCTACCTCCGCGATACCCAGAAGGCCGACCTCGCGCACGTTCGCGCGATCACGTACAAGACGACCGCCGAGTGCCTGATCATCGACCCGATCACGCTCAAACATCTCGAAGTCGTCGCCGGCAGCGAAGGCGGCACCGGATGGATCGCTGCTGCACGAGATCGATCGCACGGTGACCTCGATGGCCGGCCGGCTGCTCCGCGAGCTGGCTGCTGCGGCCGCTGTGCTCGCTCGAGCGCATCCAGGACCGGCTCGATGCCGTCGAGGAACTGGCCTTTCGCTCCACCGAGCGAGGCAAGTTTCGCGACGTCCTCAAGGCGCGTGCACGATCTCGAGCGCCTGGTCGCTCGCGCTGCGCTCGGCAACGCCTCGCCTCGCGACCTCGTGGCGTTACGCGCTGTCGCTGGCGGCGGTGCCGCGCGTGAAGACGATGCTCCAGGATCTCCAGGCGCCACTCGTCGCGAGCCTGCGGGCGGAACTCGACGACCTCGCTGACGTCCGAGAAGCGCGATCGAGCGCACGCTGATCGACGAGCCGCCAGCACTGGCGCGCGAGGGCGGCTTCACCCGCGACGGCGTCGATCCGGAGCTGGACGAACTGAAAGCCATCAGCCGCTCCGGCCGACAGGTGATTGCCGAGATGGAGGAACGCGAGAAGGCGCGGACCGGCATCTCGTCGCTCAAGGTCCGGTTCAATCGCGTCTTCGGTTACTACATCGAGATCTCGAAATCGAATCTGCACAATGTGCCGGACGACTACCAGCGCAAGCAGACGATCGCCGGCGGCGAGCGATTCACGACGCCGGCGCTGAAGGAGTACGAGGAGAAGGTCCTCGGCGCAGACGAGCGAATCCTCGAACGCGAGCTCGAGATCTTCGAAGCGCTACGGAAGCAGGTCGCCGCGGAAGCGCCACGGATCCAGGACACTGCCCGGGCATTGGCGACACTCGACGTGCTGGCTGGCCTCGCCGAGACCGCCGCCCTCGCGAATTTCACCAAGCCGCACGTTCACGACGGCGACGAATACATCGTCACCGACGGTCGCCACCCGGTCGTCGAGCGAATGGCCGCCGACCGCGTTCGTGCCCAACGACATCGACTTGAACGGCGGCATCCGGCAGCTGGTAATCCTGACCGGGCCGAACATGGGCGGGAAGTCGACCTACCTGCGGCAGTCGGCGCTGATTCCGCTGCTCGCTCAGATCGGGTCGTTCGTGCCGGCGCGCGACGCGAAGGTGCCGATCGTGGACCGCATTTTCGCAAGGGTCGGGGCCTCCGACAACATCGCGCGGGGCCAGTCCACGTTCATGGTGGAGATGCAGGAGACCGCCAACATCCTGCACACGGCCACCTCGCGCAGCCTCGTCGTCCTCGACGAGATCGGGCGCGGCACGGCCACCTTCGATGGCCTCAGCATCGCGTGGGCGGTGGCCGAGTATCTCGCCACCAACGCCCGCGCCCGTCCGAAGACGCTGTTCGCCACGCATTACCACGAGCTGACCGACATGGCCGACTCGATTCCCGGAGTGGTCAACGCGCACGTCGCGGCGCGCGAATGGAAGGACGACATCATCTTCCTGCGCAAGATCGTCCCCGGCCGATCCGATCGCAGTTACGGGATCCAGGTCGCTCGCCTCGCCGGATTGCCTGCTGTCGTCGTCACCCGCGCCCGCGAGATCCTTTCGGGCCTCGAACGCGACGAGCTCTCACGCGGCGGCCGCCCGACCCTGTCCGGCTCGCCCGGCGATCCACGCAACAGCCAGCTCGGTCTGTTTGCCGTGAACGAACCCGTGGCCGACGCCGCCGTCGCGCGCCGCCTGCGCGAAGTCGACGTCCATTCGACGACGCCAATGCAGGCACTGGCGCTGCTCGAGGAGCTGAAGAAGATGACGGAGGAGAGCTGAGGACAATGCAGAATGCAGAATGCAAAATGCAAAATGAGGACAGCGGAGGTCGTGGAGTTGACCGAGCTCGTGTCGCCGCGCATCTCCGTGGTCTTTCTGCATTCTGCATTCTGCATTTTGCATTGCTCGTGAGCGCCTGCTCGCGTCCCGTTCCCGCGAGCGAAGCGAACTACCTCATCGTGGCCCAGCGCACCTCACCGAACTCGCTGGACCCGCGTCTCGCGTCGGACGAAGCGACGGCACGGATCGGGCAACTGGTGTTCAGCGCGCTCCTCTCGATTGGCGACGATCTCCGGCCGCGGCCGCAACTGGCCGAGCGGCTGGACAATCCCGACCCGCTGCACTACGTCGCCCATCTCCGCCAGGATGTGAAGTTCCACGACGGTCATGAGCTCACCTCGCGTGACGTCGTCTACACCTACGCGCTATTCCTGGATCCCGCGTACGTGTCGCCGTACAAGGGGGCGTTCACCGCCCTGAGAGCGGTACGCGCCGTCGACGACTACACCGTCGAGTTCGACACTGAAGGCGCCGTTCGGCGCGTTCCCGATGCAGCTGGTGCCCGATTCCAATCGTGCCCGATGGACAGAGCACCGAGATGAAGACGAAGCCGATCGGCACCGGGCCGTACCAGTTCGTCCGCTACGCCGTTGACGATCAGCTGGTCCTGGCGGCATTCGCCGACTACTTCGAGGGCGCGCCCGCCAATCGCGGGCTGATCCTGAAAGTGATTCCGGACGACACCATGCGCGGCCTCGAGCTGCGCAAGAAGACCATTGACGTGACGGTCAACGACATGAGTCCTGACATCGTCCATGGCCTCGAAGAACGCGGCGACGTCATCGTCGAGCGCGCACCGGGTGTCGATTTTTCGTATATCGGCGTCAATATGCAGGACCCGATCCTGAGGGACCGCCGGGTGCGATATGCGATCGGGTACGCGATCAACCGCGAAGCGATCATCAAGTACCTGCGGCGTGATCTGGCACGTCCGGCATTCGGGCTGGTCCCGCCGAGCGGCTGGGCCTTCGAGCCCAACGTGTTTACGTTCACCCACGACCCCGCCCGGGCAATGGCGCTGCTCGACGAGGCGGGTTACCCGGACCCGGACGGTCCCAACGGTCCGCTGCCACGGATTTCGCTGACGTTGAAGATCGGCACGTCGGAAGAAACGCGCCTGCAAGGCACGGCGATTCAGCAGGACCTCGCCAGGGTCGGCATCGCGTTGGACGTGCGGTCCTATGAGACGGCGACGCTCTTCGCGGACCTTGTGCGTGGCGACTTCCAGCTCTCCAACCCCCAGTGGGTCGGTGGCGCGGTGCTCGACCCCGACATCCTCCGCCGGGTCTTCCACTCGTCGCAGGTGCCGCCCGCCGGCTTCAACCGCGGACGCTACAGTAATCCAGAGGTCGATCGCCTGCTCGACATCGCCGCCGCCGCGGTGAGTGAAGCGGATCGGAAGAAGTATTACTCAGGGGTTCAGAAGCTGGTGGCTGAGGACGCGCCGTACATTCCGATCTGGAATCGCGTGAACTACATCATGGCCCAGCCGACACTGAGCGGGCTGCACCTGAACCCGATCAGCGACTTCATCGCGCTCAAAGACGTGAAGAAGGGTTAGGCAGGTAGCACGTAGGGCGGGGCTTTAGTAGCACGTAGGGCGGGGCTTAGCCCCGCCAACTACGCTGCGCGCTTCAGCGTTTCCAATTCCTGGCGGGCTTCGCTGGTGTACACCGAGTCGGGGTGCTGCTCGACCAGTTGCGTATACGTCTTGCGCGCCTCGTCCTTGTTCCCCTTCTGCATGTAGGCGCGGCCAAGCTCCATCAGGATCGCGTCCTGCGGCAGGCTGGCGTCCTTCTGGTCGGCAAGCTCTTTCCACGACGCGATCGCGGCATCGACCTGATTGGCCCGCATCTGCGCGTCAGCTTTACCCAGCTTCGCCATGCGACCATACAGGCTGTCGCCGCCCGCGCGCTTCACCACTTCGTCGAATTCACGAAGGGCGTCGCTGGTCTGCCCGAGCGAGGCATAGGCGCCGGCCAGGTGGTAACGAGCGGTGATTCCCGCGTCGCTGTCGGGATAGGCGTCGGCTGCGGCCTTGAGCTTCGGCACCGCTGCCTTCAGCTTCGCCTCCTCGGTTGAATAGGTGCCGACGGCGTTGAACGTGGCTGCTGCCGGAACGTCCTTGGGGTCACCGGGCTGGGCCGGGACGACCCGTGCATTCAGCGTGACCATGGCCTGCGCCAGCAGATCGTCGCCGCGCGACGCCGTGCGCTGCCGAATGATGACGACGGCGAGGACCGCGATCGCCACCAGGACGATCCCAATTACCACACCGGTGAGCTGCTTGCGCCGCGGCTCGATGAACTCACGTGCCGCCGCCAGCGATTGCGCGAGCTCGTTTTCCTTCAGGTGACGACGTTCAGTGCTCTTCATGGATCCTCGAAATACCGGCGGCGAGTCGCGCGAGCTTGTCAGCCTCCCGACGACTCGGTCGAACCACCAATTTTAAGCCACTTTCGACCGACTGCAGCTGCCTGATCGAAGTTGGCCTCGCCGACCACGAATGCTCAATTCCGGCCAGCGTCGGCACGTGCAGTCGTGGCGGGCGAGGGCAACTCATCGTCGCGGTCATCGACTGGCGGCTCGGGCCAGCATGGTTACAATGACAGCGACGTCCCCGTAGCTCAGTTGGATAGAGCGCGCGCCTCCTAAGCGCGAGGCCCCCGGTTCAAATCCGGGCGGGGACGCCATCGACTGAAGGCGCGGACCTGAATCAATACTGCAGGACCGAATAGACCTGCTCGTCGGGCAGACGCGACTTTCCATTCAGGAACACCAGCTCGATCAGGAACGCGAGCCCCTGCAGGTCGGCACCAAGTGACCGCACGAGCTGCGCGGTTGCCGCTGCTGTCCCGCCAGTCGCCAGCACGTCGTCCACGATCAGCACCTTCTCGCCTTTGTCGAGCGCGTCCTCGTGAATCTCGAGCGCGTCCTGCCCGTATTCAAGGTTGTACGTCTTCTTGATCGCCTTCGCCGGAAGCTTGCCTGGCTTGCGGACCGGTATGAAACCGGCGCCGAGCGCCTGTGCGACAGCGCCACCCAGTATGAAGCCGCGGCTCTCGATCCCGACGACGGCGCTGATGCCCTTGCCGTGGAACGGCAGCGCCAGCCGTTCGATCGTGGTGCGAAAGCCCACCGGATCGCGAAGCAGCGTGGTGATGTCGTAGAAGAGAATGCCGGCCTTCGGAAAATCAGGAACGTTGCGAATGTGCTGTTTGAGATCCATGGAGGTGCTGTCGTTAGCGTTCAATCGAGAAGTCGTCGTACCCGCCGCCGGGTTCCTCCGTGATGGCATTGACGGACTGGACCCGGGCACCCGGTGGCCCCTGGCGCAGTAGCCGCTCGACCCGCGTGACCGGTTCGGCGTCGCCTTCGACCAGTGCCTCGACCCGTCCGTCCGGCAGGTTCCGCACGTAGCCGGTCACGCCTTCGCGCACGGCGACGTCCCTCGCGAACCAGCGAAAGCCCACTCCCTGGACCCGCCCGCTGATTACGAACCGCCGTGCGATGCGCATGTAAACGGGAACGCGGGAATTATACCGGAGCCCTGCGGAAATAGGCTCGGTACGGCGCAATCATCGCGGCATCGCCCGTCGGTCCATGACTCGGCACGATCAGTTTCGGCTTCAGGGCTTCGAGCGTATCGAGGCTCGAGAGCCACTGTCGCACGCGCGATTCCGGCCCCGTCACGTTCGGCAGCCGCGTCATGACGATGTCACCGGCGAACAGGACCGCGTCCGGCTGCACGAAGAATGCTGTGTCCCCTTTGGTGTGGTTGAAACCCATCGCCATCAGCCGGACGCGGACTCCGCCGAGGTCCAGGTCGTACGAGTCCCTGAACGTGACGTCAGCCTTCCTGAACTGCGCATCCTTCAGCAGTTCAGCGGTGAACGGTGACATCGCCTTGAACCTCTCCGTTATGGCCAGGCCGTCATCGGAGATCTCCTGCACCTGCGACTCGGCGCGAATCATCTTCGTCGTCACCGGGAAGGCACCCGCACCCAGGTCGTGCTCGGGATGCACGTGTGTCGTCGCCAGATACATCGTCTTCGTGCCGGCGAGCTTCTGCGCCTCCCGCAGGACCGTCGCGCCGTTCCGCGCGCCCATACCGGTGTCCACGACGAGGACACCGGTATTGCCGACGATGATGCCGACGTTGGGGACGAGCGGAACACTGTTGTCGGGGATGATGTAGACGTGATCGGCCACCTGCTGCGTGGCGTTCTCACGGACGAGCGGATCCGGACGGGCCGCCTGTTGAGCAGCCAGCTGAACTCCGGCAGCCAGTGCCACAGCGGCAACAAGGACGTGCGTGCGCATCCGCGGATTATCTGTCAAACGCGGACGGCGGACTATGGCGCTTCGCTTCGCGCAATAGCGACCGGAGTACCACGCCAGATTTCGCAGACCAAGTCGAGAGTCCAACCTGCACCTCTGAGATAATCCCGTTCTGCATGGACCAGCCGAGCGATGCCGCATGGCCGCTGATTCGCGCCGCGGCCGATGCCGCTGCCCGGCTCGACGGCACCGCGGCGCAGTCACCCCTGCGCATTTCGACGTCCGCGACCATCACGCCGCCGGACCGACCTGATCCGATCTCCCACAGCGATGCTCGTTCAACGTTCGCGCTCGAGTGGGAGAACGGCCGCGGCTGGCGATCGCTGCTCCCGCAGGATCATCCGTTCCAGAGCGTCTTCGATCTGTACCTGCCGATGTGCAGCGCGACCGGCGCGCGACCGATCGCGGTCGGTCATCTTGGCCAGAGCCTCGACGCCTTCATTGCCACGCACTCGGGCGACTCGCAATTCGTCACCGGCTCCGCCAACATCGTCCACCTGCACCGTATGCGGGCGTTGTCGCACGCCGTCATCGTGGGCTCGGGTACGGTCGTCGCCGACAATCCTCAGTTGACGACCCGACATGTCACGGGTCCAAACCCGCTGCGCGTCGTCTTCGACCCCGCCCGGCGACTCGGCCCCGACCCGAAGTACCGGGTGTTCAGCGATACGGAAGCGCCGACGCTCTATTTCTGTGCGAGAGATCTGATCCGACAGGGCGAGACGCACTTCGGGGCGGCGGAGATCGTCAGTATCGACGACGAAGATCCGCGATCTGACGCGGCCCTCGCTGACGTGTTTGCCAACCTGCGGACGCGCGGATGCTCACGCATCTTTGTCGAAGGAGGCGGCGTGACCGTGTCGGCGTTCATGCAAGCCGGTCTGCTCGATCGGCTCCATGTGGCGATCGCGCCGCTGATCATCGGCGACGGCCGCCCCGCCATCCGTCTCGCCCCGCAACAGAAACTGCGCGACTGCCGTCGCCCGCAGTACCGGGTGTTCCGAATGGGCGGCGACATGCTGTTCGATTGCGACCTGAATTGCGAAGCGCCGGAGTCGGACGATCAGCAGCTGACGAGGATTATCTAATAGCCGGTGGCTGGTAGCTGGTGGCTGGTGGCCGGTAGCTGGTGGCCCGTAGCCAGCCAGCGGCCAGCGACTCGCGACTACCCGATAGCCGCCAGGTCGTAGTGGCCCACGATGATGATCGAGTGGCCGGCATTCACGTGGGCCAGCCGTCGTGCCTTCCACGCCTCGATCATCGGCCGTTCGAGCGGCGCAATCTCCGCCGCCGCGTACGCCCAACCCTCAATCAACTCTGCCTGGAACGCGCGCACATCCGGAGTAATGTGCCAGTTACTTGGCTCGACGCGCACATCGAAGCCCGCCCGAGCGAACGCATCCCGGGCGACATCGGTTCCACGAGGACCCGCGGCGGCGCCTCCCAGCCCTTTGTCAGTCAGCTGATGTTGATTGAACAGCGCGAACACGCGATCATCCTCCGGATCGCGCGGGGCACACTCGTTCCAGCCGTTATAGGTAATCGTGAACAGGGCGCTCGCGCCGACGCGGCGGCACTCGGTCGCAACATTGTCCAGCCACGAGTGCGACACGAGGTCGAGCAACGCCGACGCCGTGACGAGATGACGTTCGTCGAACAGGTCCGACGGAAGCGTAGCCCCGAGATCGAGCTGCCTGGTGCGAATTTGAACTCCCGGCGCGATCGATGCACACCGTTCGGCGGCCTCGGCCAGCAGTCCTGGATCCTTGTCGATTGCGACCCACTGCTGATCGGCGTGAAGCCGCGAGGCGAGGTAGCGAATGTTGGAGCCGGTGCCAGTACCGAGGTCGAGCGCGCGGACCGGCCGCAGGTCACCAAGCCGCTTGACGATCAACCCCGTGATGCTCTTCGACCGGGCAGCGAAGTCCGCCGATTCGCGTAGGGCGAGCCATCGCGACAGCTCGTCACCCACCCGAACCAACTCCGGTCAGCACCGTCGCCATCGCGTCGGCCGTCGTCGTCCCACGTCGGCAGTCGTTGTGCTGCTTCGCGTGCCCGCTGCCGCAGGGTGTATCTGAGCGCCGTGTCCGAGACGACTCGCCCGAGCGCAGCGGCAAAGCCTGCTTCGTCGCCGGGATCGACCAAAAGACCGCCTTGCCCGACAATCGATGGGATCTCCCCGGTCCTCGTGCTGACGACCGGGACTCCATGCGCGATTGCCTCAGCCACGGCCATGCCGTATGTCTCCGCCCGCGTCGGCGAGCACGAACAGGTCCGCCGCCGCATATTGCGCGTCGAGCGACGATTCGTCCGACTCACCTCGCCACGACACCTGTGCGGCGATGCCCAGTTCGGCCGCCAGCATGCGGAGTCGTGCGGCGGTGTCTGGGTCGCGCGTCTCGTTCCCGGCGCACATCAACATCCAGTCACTGTTCGACAGCCCGGCAAGACTGCGGAGCAGGATGTCGTGACCCTTTGCCGGCGTCAGGTTCGCGACGCACAGCAAGCGGACGGCCGTGCCGCTCGGCGGTCGCGTTCTCCTGCCGTGACACCCGGTCCGTGCCCGGCGGGATTCGCGTGATCCCGTCGGGGTCCAATCCGCGTCAAGGCCTGCACCTGGGTTCGCACGCGGTGGCCGGTGATGACGACGTGTCTGGCGTGTGTGAGCGCGCGCCGCTCGAGGCTCGACAGCCATGCCGCCTCGCCCCGCGTCAAACCCGGTGTGCTGGACAAGAGGCATGTGGACAATCGGGACGAAGCGAAGACGCCACGACTCCCGCTCGACCAGTTCCGGCATCGTCCCGAACACCAGACCGTCAATCAGGACCAGGCTGCCGTCCGGTATCGCAGCGAAATGCCGTGCCGCCGTGTCCAGAGGCGGTGCCAGCGGATGCAGCACCGGTTCGAGTTCGACGACGGTCACGCGCCAGCCACGCGCCGTCAGGCTCTGGACGATGCGGCGATCGTAAATCGGAGCCACCGGTCCGCAGGTTCAGCGAACCGGGGACCACGACGGTGACCGCTTTCACCGCGAGTGGGCTTTCGTACGACGCGGCGGCGATGTGGGACTCGTGCAACGTGACCTTCACGCTCTCGATGCCATCAGCGCTCTGGCCAAGTTCGCCGTCAGCAATCGCCCGGGCAACCGCGTCGAAGACATAACGCGCCATGAACTCGGTGGTGGTGTTGCGCCCCTTGAAGGCCGGCACGTCATCGAGATTCTGAAAGTTGACGGTCCCGAGTATGCGATGAAGCGTCTCCGACGCGCGCCCGATGTCCACGACGATCCCGTCGGGATCCAGTTCCGGCCGCCGGAACTCGAGATCGACGATATAGGTCGCGCCGTGGAGACGCTGGGCGGGACCGAAGACGGCCCCGGTGAAGCTGTGGGCGATCATGACGTGATCGCGAACGAGGACTGTGTACATCGAAGATCTAATCGTAACGAATCCGGTGACAGAGGGTGTTGCCCGACGACGTCACGAGCCGTGGCATCACGTCGGGCAAATCCTCGAACGCGCTCTCGCCCGTGATGAGCACGTCGAGCGCTGGATCCGCCAACAGTTCGAGCGCCTTGACCATGCGGCGCTGGAACGTCCATTCGAGCGCGTCTGGCTGGCGGGAGCGATCCGACCTGCGACGACTTGATCGTCAGCCGGCGCGAATGGAAGGCCTCCCCGAGCGGCAGCGACACCCGCCGATCCCCGAACCAGCTCATTTCGACGATCGTGCCGTCGGCCGCGGTCAGGTTCAGCGCCATCTGCAGGCCTGCTTCCGACCCGCTGGTGTGGATCACGATCGTGCGATCGGCCGAGACACTGCTCGCCGGCGCGAACCTGACACCGAGCGCCGTCGCTACGTGCCTCGCGCTGCGGATTGACGTCGACCAGTTCGACGTCGCATCCGATGGTGGTGTGCACGACCCACGCGACCAGGCATCCGACCGTGCCGGCGCCGATCACCGTCACGCGATCTGCCGCTGTCGGATCCGCATCCCAGGATCCGTTCAGCGCGGTTTCCATGTTCGCCGCCAGCACGGCACGTCCAGGCGGGACGTCCTCAGGCAGCGGTTGTGCCGCCGTCGCCGGGATCACGTATCTCGTCTGGTGCGGATAGAGGACGAAGACGCGAAGGCCGCGCCCACGCCGGATCCCCACCCTCGACCACGCCGACGCTGCAGTAGCCGTACTTGACGGGCGCGGGAAATTCGCCGGACTGAAACGGCGCGCGCATCCGCGCATGCTCGGATAACGGCACGTGGCCGCCGAAGACAATCGATTCGGTGCCGCGGCTGATCCCGCTGAACTCGGTGCGGACGAGCAGTTCGCCAGGTCCAGGACTCGCGAGCGGTTCGTCACGGATCTCTCCGCGCCCGGGCTCGATGATCCAGAACGCGCGCGCGAATGCTACTGTCTCCATCTCTCGTCGTGCATTGTCCATGTTGACGCGCCTGTACCGCCAGCATCATCCGCATGCGACGTTTGGCGCCGCCAACTATGTGACGCTCGCGCGCGCTTTGCTGACGTCCGTACTGCTGTGCAGTGCCGCCCTGCCACCGACGTCGCGTCTTGCCTGGACTGCCGGCTGGATCGCGGGGACGATTGCGGCGCTCGACGGCGTCGATGGCTGGCTGGCGCGGCGGTCGGGAACCAACAGTGCGTTCGGCGCCCGCTTCGACATGGAAACGGACGCCGCGTTCCTGATGGTGCTGTCGTGTTCTGGCGCTCCGATACGGGAAGGCCGGTGCCTGGGTGCTGGCGATCGGCCTGATGCGCTATCTGTTCGTTGCGGGCGGCTGGCTGCTGGCCCTGGTTGGCCGGTCCGTTGACACCTACACTGCGCGGCAAGGCGGTCGCCGTGGTGCAGATGGCGACGCTGGCCGTCACCCTGGTTCTACCGCCGCGCGTGGCATCCACGGCGGCGGCTCTTTCGCTGGCACTGCTGATCTGGTCGTTTGCTATCGATGTCACGCGGCTGTGGAACGGAAGGAGAGTGTAGGACTGACTCTTTCATTCGTGCGTATGCGCGTCGGGCATCCCGAACCGCCTGACTGTGTCTCCCTCGAAGTCGAATTCAATCATCACCGCCGGGTCGTCGCCGACGACGTGGCCATCGTGACCTGGCGCGACCGCGACGATTTGCGGCGCTTCGAACACCTCGACACATCCATCCGCATACACCACGTCGATGCGCCCCTGGATGAGAAAGCCGACGTGCGCGTGCATGCAGTAGTCGCCGCCGACGTGCGGCTTCGTGTCAACTGACCATTTGTAGCCGGCTGGATAAATCATCCGCTTGACGCGGCCCTCACCTACCCGCCCAGCCTCGAGGCGCACCCCGCCAACGTCCCTGCGGGTCTCCGCTCCGCGCACGTCCGACATCGCCGCGGACGACCGCGCCGCTGACGCTGCCCCTGATCTGGAGCGTCGCGCCGGCCGTACAGCCGCGCGCGTGATCTTCCGGATCGTCCTCGCGCGGGTCTTCGCTGCGCGTCCCGTTCTGGCGCCGCCCTTACGGTTCGCCGCCTTGCGGGCCGCAACTCCGGCCGTCTTTTTCCCTGCTGCCGTCTTCTTCGCTGCCTTCTTCGCCATGTGTCCTCGCGGCGGAGATGGTAATCGATCGCAGGGGGCAGGGGGCAGGGGAACGGAGCGCGCGACAGGAGCTGGGCGCAGGGGGCGGGGCGCAGGGGACAGGGAACAGGGGGCAGCGATCAAGGAATCGGGCTGGGCGGTTCGCCGGGACAGCTGCGTGAGGCTTCCTATCGCCTACTCACCTGCCTGTCCCCTGCCCCCTCTCCCCTGCCCCCTACAGTGACTCCGTGATCCCTACACCGTTGTGAGTTGGTGACCGAGCTTCTCTTTCTTCGTCGTCAGATACCTGCGCGTCGATTCCGAGACAGGCATCTCTATCGGTAGCAGTTCGCTGACGATCAGGCCGTCGCCGGTGACGCCGGCGAGTTTGCGCGGATTGTTGGACAGCAGGCGCATCGAGCGGACGCCGAGGTCGCGCAGGATCTGAACGCCGACGCCGTAGTCGCGCCCATCGGCGGCGAAGCCAAGCATCTCGTTGGCTTCCACCGTGTCGAGGCCCTGGTCCTGGAGCGCGTAGGCCTTGATCTTGTTGGCCAGGCCGATTCCCCGCCCCTCCTGCGACAGGTACAGGATGACGCCGCGCCCCTCCTCGGACACGCGCTGCATCGCCGCCTGGAGCTGCGGACCGCAGTCGCACCGCGCCGAATGGAAGATGTCGCCGGTGACACAGGACGAGTGCAACCGGGTGAGGACGTCCTCGCCATCGCCGAGCTCGCCGCATACCAACGCAACGTGCGTCTCGCCATCTCCCCCGTTCTCGTAGACGTGGATCGCGAATCGTCCGAACTCGGTCGGCAGCGTCGAGGTGGCGACCCGGCTCACGCGTTTCGACAGCCCGGCCGGTGAGCTTCGAGGCAAGGCGCGAGAAAAAGGAGGCCATGTCCTGTAGTTTCTGGGGTTTGAGCAGTTATCGTAAGGGTCGATGGGGAGCGAGTCAAACAGTACCGGCTGGAAAACGGCGCTACTGCGTGATCCCAGCCCTGCTGCTGATCGACGCGGCGCTCACCTTTGAGAACGTGTGGCCGACCCCGGCGATTCGCTGGACAGGCGAGCTGTCCGTCGAGCTGGCGGTGGCCGTTCTGGGGCTCGCGGTCGCCGCACAGTGGTTCGGCCGGATCGGACCGCGCGCAGTGAGGTGGCTCGCCGTTATAGGCGTCATTTTGGTCGTGGGTCACTACGCCGACGTGACCAGTCAGGCGTTGTTCGGCCGGCCGATCAACCTGTACTGGGACAGTCGTCACCTGACCAACGTCGGCGCGATGTTCGCCTTTGTGGCACATCCGTGGCTGATTCTGGTAGTCGTGGTCGCCGCGGTCCTGATTCCGCTGCTCACCTACATTCCGTTGCGTTGGGCGCTGAGCCGTATCGCCATCGCCATGACCGATGTTCGCTGGCGAATCGGCCTCGGCGCTGCAGCAGCGGTCCTCATCGTGCTGTTCGTCGTGCTGCCCCCTCCCGACGACTACACCACCCGTCCGCTCCAGTTCGCCCGGCCGGTCTCAGCCACCTATGGGCGCCAGGTGCGCCTGTTCGTCGACGGGGTGACCGGCGTTGCCGCACGATCGCTGCCGCCGCAGCCTTCGATGAAGTCGGACCTTGCCCGGGTACAAGGCGCCGACGTGCTGCTGATCTTCGTCGAGTCGTACGGGGCGACCACCTGGGATCATCCCGCGGCGATTCGCGGACTTGCTCCCGTCCGCGCACAATTCGAGACCGATATTCGCGACACCGGCCGGTCGGTCGTCTCTGCCTTCGTCGCAGTCGCCGACGTTCGGGGGCGGATCGTGGCTCGCGCATATCAGCTTCCTCACCGGACTCGAGATCAAGGACGACGAATCGAACATGCGGCTGATGACGCAGCAGCGCGAGACCATCCTGACGACGTTCAAGGCGAAGGGATACAAGACGATCGCGGTGATGCCGGGCATGTCGCAGCCGTGGCCGGAAGGCGCGTTCTACGGCTTCACCGACATCTACGACTATTTCAGGCTCGACTACAAAGGACCGTCGTTCGGCTGGTGGGACGTTCCGGACCAGTACTCCCTCTACAAGCTCGACTCGCTGGCGATCGCGCCAGAGCCGCACCAGCCCGTCTTCGCCTTCTTTCCTACCGTCAGCACGCACGCGCCGTTCATTCCCGACGCCGCCGTATCAGCCTGACTGGTCGCGGCTGTCGTCGGACAAGCCGTTCGACGAGCGCGCGCTGCAGGCCTCGTGGGATCAGACCGCCGACTGGCTCAACCTCGAGCCAGGCTACCTGCAGTCGGTCGGCTACGCGTTCGCCTCGTTCGGCGGCTACCTCCGCCATCGTCCCGATCGCGACTTGGTCCTGATCCTGATCGGGGACCATCAGCCCCCCGCGCTCGTGACCGGCCCCGGCGCGACCTGGGAGGTGCCGGTCCACGTTGTCGCCAGTCGCCCTGAGATTCTGGCGCGCCTCAAGGAGCGCGGCTTCCGCGACGGCCTGACGCCGCATCATCCCAGCCTGATGAAGATGCCGGAACTGACCCGGGTGATGCTGGACGCGTTCGGCAGCTGAGTGCGAGGTGATCTCTGCAGGTGCGAGGGCGATCCTGGCGGGTGCGAGGGTGACACGTGTCGGTGCGAGTGCGATTTCCGCAGGTGCGATGGTGATGCTTGTCGGTGCGAGGGGGATCTCCGGGGGCGCGATGGAGATACTCGCCAGTGCGAGTAATTCTTACCGGCGCCGCACACCCGATGGCGCGAGCGCAGTTACGTGGGTGCATCGCGATTTTCGACATGCGACGGTGATGCCCGCAGGCGCGAGGGGGTTCACGCAGGGTGCATCCCCTTGTGATGCTGCTGCGACGTGATATTCGTCGGTCGACTCCCCTTACCGATCCCGCCGGCGTGAGGCATGATCGCGACACTCCGCGGCTGGGGATCTGACGCCCGCAGTCGCAATCGAGTGAGTTCCGCGGTGCGAGTGTTGCCCACTCCCGATCCGCTCGCGTGGGCCACGATCAGGACACTCCGCAGCTGGGGATCTGGCGCCCGCATGCGCGATGGAGTGAGTTGCGCGGTGGGATGGGTGTTGCGAACCCGCGCGACGTGGTTCACGCATGCGCCATCGCGAGGGATGCTGCCACGATGGGATCTTCGGCGGTCCACTCGAGGTCCCGTCCTAGTGCGTATGATCGCGACATTTCCCGCGCCGCGGATCCGTCGCCACTGCACCACAGGCGCGGAGCAAGAAGCGTCTTCCTCGCACCAGCCCGCGAGCTCCTCGCACGAAGAGCGTCTTCACCGCACCATTGCGAGCGCTCCCTCGCACCAACAAGTGTCTCCTCGGCACCAACACGCTCCCTCTCTCGCACCCACAAGTCTCCTTCGCACCAGCCCGCGTCCTCCCTCGCACCAGCGCGTGTCGCCCTCGCACCCACAAGCGTCTTCCTCGCAACAGCCCGCGAGCTCCCTCGCACGAAGCGCGTCTTCATCGCACCATTGCGAGCGCTCCCTCGCACCAACAAGTGTCACCTTGGCACCAACACGCTTCCTCTCTCGCACCACCGATTGTCTCCTCGGCACCAACACGCTCCCTCTCTCGCACCCACAACTGTCTCCTTGGCACCAGCCCGCGTCCTCCCTCGCACCAGCGCGTGTCGCCCTCGCACCCACAAGCGTCTCCTTCGCACCAGCCCGGGTCCTTCCTCGCACCCACAAGCGTCTCCTTCGCACCGGCGTAGGGCCTCAGATTCCCTCCGCGCGCGCGACCAGAGTGTTGAGTTGCTTCCGCTCCATGATGAAGTGGACGACGCGCATCAGCCGCACGCCGATGGCGGCGGGCAGCCCGGGCGGTTTGTCGGCGATCCGGGCGCGCACGATCAACCGTGTCACGCCGTAGCCATGTTCCTCGAGCAGGAACGCCCAGGAGACGCGCGGCCCTGTCGGTCCCGGCGCCACCAGTACCAGTGAACGGCCCGGATCGAACCACTTCAGCCGGAACGTTCCCTTCACCCCCGGGAGTGCCGGAAAGACCGCGCCCACCTTGACGGACTGCAACTCGCGGACGACACTTTTCGCGCTCGGTCGTCCCGCGTTGTCCACCAGATCGTAGGAATACCATCCGCCGCGCCCGGCGCCCATCTGGACGAGCCAGGGCCAGACGTCGCGCGGCGACTTGAAGATGGTCACCGCGTGCGTGGCCACCGCGAGGGGAGCCTGGATGAACTCGTCCCCCGGCAGTTCACGAACCAGTTCTTCAGCCGTCGCATTCACATTGCGCCCGAACACGGCGTAATGATCCGAATGCAGTACCTCGGCGGCCGCCAGTGCCATCAGGATCGTTGCCGGGAACCCCGCCCCGACGCCGAGTGGAACGATGGCGAGCAGAAAGATGATCGCCCCGATATACCCGAGACGCCGCGTCCACCCGTTGGTGGCGAGCAGAAACGCGATCGCCGCCTGACCGACGGCGATGGCGCCGACGATAGCCGTGATGTGCTCCGCGAAAAAGCCGGTAATGAAAGCGCGATAGAGATCGAGTACCGCGAACTGCGCGTAATTCAGGTAGTCGCCGGGCGCGGTCAAGGCGACCCGCAGGTTCGTTCCTGACGCCCACACGAACAATGCTGACAACAGCACCCGCCCGGTGCGCGCGGAACGAATCGACATCACCAGGATCGCCAGGCCGATGAGACTGGCGGTCAACTCCCGATACAGGTTCAGCGTGTCGACGTCGATCACTCCCGACTCGGTGCTGACCGGTCGGGTGGCAATGGCGACCAGCGCGAAGGCGGTTCCGGTGATCGTCGCGTTCGCGTAGTTCGCGAATTCGCGCCATTCGTGGTTCGAATGCGGCCGCCGTGGCAGCGACCGGATCCAGGCGGCGCGCTGCCAGATGCCGGCGCTCAGGAGCAACAGGAAGAGGAATGGCGTGTACCAGGGAGCCAGTTCCCAGTCTCCGACGGCTGCGGTCGCCGCCAGGTAGCCGGCTACTCCGATGGTCATCGCCGTCCAGGCGGCGAACGTCCGTTGCCGCACCCGCCCGTGCCACCACACGAGCGCCAGTGGAACCAGAATCTGGAGTGTCAGCGGAATCACGAGCCTCGTCAGCATCGGCTCCTCCCTTGTTGGAGTCGTCTCGGACGAGGCAAGCCGGATGCCCGGGAGGAACGCGGATTTGCGTTGCTTTTCGACGCTGTCGGCCGGAGCGACGCGAAAAATCCCGCGGCCTGCGGGAATTCGCGCGCGGTGCAATCGGCCGCCGGTCTTCAGACATCAGGCATGCGGCGGATGCCTGACCTGATTTCCTACAAGCCTCTCAGCAGTGGGCGCCCCGCCGGCATTCCCGGCCATGGAATTGATGCCAGCACGATGAGCAGTGCCAGGCCGTAGAAGATCGCCGCGCCCTTGAATTTCGCGGCATCTGTCCGCGCCTTCTTCGACCGCACCCGGCCGACGTGCGCGAGTGCGATGGCGATGATCATCCCCACGGCATGCTCGACTACATAGAAGCGGTACTCGGGATTGCGCATCGCCGCCCCGATGTTCCCGAAGGCTGCCTGCACCGTCGGCGAGAATACCAGGTACAGCGCCAGCCCGATCAGCAACTGCAGGTCGCAGCTGATGATGAAGAACAGCCCGGCCCTTGCGTCTGCCGGTGCCCACGCTCGCTTGCCGTTCATGCCGCCGACGGCTTTCACGACCGCGAATATTCCCGTCAGCAGGACGACCCAGCGAAGCCACGAGTGGAGGAACAGCAGCGGCGAATACATCCCCGCATTGTAGTTGGGCCGCGCGCCGCAGCCCAGCGGCACGAGCGCCGCCGTCACGAGCGATGGTAGGATGCGGCCCGCACCGGGCTCGCCGCCCTGGCGCGCAGGGATCATTTGGAGGAGGCTGGATGAAGCGCCGCGGTCGCTGTTCGTGGTTCTCGCCGTGGTCGCCACCCTCGCCACCGCTCATGCCCAGTCGCGTCATGTCCGCATCGTGCAGACCAACTCGGGCGACGACAGCATCCATCTGATCGACCCGGTCACGAATACGATCGTCGGCGAGATCCGCGGCGTACCGATCAATCACGGCGCCGCCGCCGCGCCGGACGGATCGCGCCTCTATTTCACCAGCGAGGCGGAACGCGTCCTCGCCGTGGTGGACGCCAGCACGCGGCAGATCACGAAGAAGATCGCCCTCACCGGACGGCCGAACAACATCAGCATCAGCAAGGACGGCCGGTTCGTCTACGTCGGCATCGTCTCCGACCCCGGCGCCGTGGAAGTGATTGACACCGCGACGCTGGAGCGCACGAAGAGCATTCCGACTGGTGGCGGCATTCACAATGTCTACGTCACGCCAGACAACCGCTTCATCGTCGCCGGCTCAATTGCCGGGCGCAAGATGACGGTCATCGACGCGAAGACCAACGAGCCGGCCTGGACGCTCTTCAGCGAAGGCATCCGGCCGATCGCATTCGACACCAATCCCGACGGGTCGACGAAGCGGCTGTTCGTTCAGTTGTCCGAAGTCCACGGCTTCGCCATCGTCGACTTCGCGCAGAAGAAGGAAGTCGGACGCGTAATGCTCCCCGAGATCGCCGAGGCGCAGCGCGACAAGGGGCCCTTCAACGGGGCGCCATCGCATGGCATCGGCGTGACGCCGGACGGAAAGACGTTATGGGTGGCGAGCCGGCCCAACCACATGATTTACGTTTATTCCCTGCCCGACCTGAAGTTGGTCGACGGCGTTCCCGTCGGCGGCCGGCCCGACTGGGTGACGTTCACCCCCGACAGCAGGCGGATCTACGTCGCCACCGAGAACACGGCGTCGGTCACCGTGATCGACGTACCGACGCTGAAGGAAGTGACGAAGGTGAAGGTCGGACCCTCGCCAAAGCGCAACATCACCGCGCTCCTGCCCTGAGGTCTACTTCTTTCCCAGGTTTTTCGCGAGATAGTCGATCAGGACGTCGACGTCGCCCTCTTTTACTTTCGCGCCGTATTCGATCATCGTCTTGACGACGTCACGCCAGTCGTCACGGGTGTAGAAGCCCTTGAACTTGGTGACTTCAGCCAGATCGTGGCAGGCAGTGCACGACGCCTGAAGAATCTTTTTGCCGTCACCCTCAGGCAAATCGTCGCCGGACTGGCCAACGGGCGTTGCGCCTGCCGTGACCCAACGGGCCGTGATCAAGACTATCGTCAAGCCTGCTGCAACCTGCCGGAGGTTCATCCCGCGATTCTACGGGATTGCCCATGTGGGCAGCCGCATTGCACGCAACACCGCCGATCGAAATGGCCGCCATTGACCACGGGGACGTCGTACGTCCCACCAGCATCTGGCAACAAGTCGGCTCGTCCGTGCTCGCGTTCGATCGCAGCCGGATTGAACCGATCGCGGCGTTGCGCTGCGCGATCGGCGTCGCGATCCCGCTCGTCACCGCCCTCGTGCTCGGGCAGCTCGGGGCGGCGGTGTTCATCACCGTCGGTGCCGTGTCGGTCGGATTTGGATCGTTCCAGGGTGCGTATCGCAGTCGCGCCGGGGTCATGCTGCTGGCGTCCGCAGCCATGGCATTGTCGATCTTTGTCGGCTCGCTCACCGGCGGGTCGGCGCTGATTGCGATCGGCGCGGCCGCCGTGTGGGCGTTCGCTGCCGGCCTGCTTGTCGCGTTCGGCCCTGCCGGCGCATTCGTCGGACTGCAGTCAACAGTCGCCGTGCTGCTGGCCGACGCATACCCCTCGGACCCTCGCGGCGCGGTGTTGCGCGCGGCGATGGTGTTCACGGGTGGGATGCTCCAGACCGTCTTCGTGGTCGCAATCTGGCCCTTGCGTCGGTTTCACCACGAACGGCACAGCGTCGGTCAGGTGTACCGCGATCTCGCTGGCTACGCCCGCAGCATCGCCGCACAGAATTCGCTCGAGCCGCCACAGGCAGCCGAAATCCCCGGTGCCGCCGAAGTCCACGGCGACCCTCACCCGTTCGCGCGTGGCGAAACGCTGGTCTTCCAGGCATTGCTCGATGAAAGCGAGCGCATCCGCGCGAGCCTTGCTGCCCTTGCGGTCGTACCGGATCGCCAGGGGGCGCCGGTTGCGGAGGCCGTGGCACGGTTGCTCGACGAACTGGCGACGTCGATCGAAGAGGGCCGTGAGCCTGAGGATGCGACCGAGGCGTGGACCGCCGTCGAGCGTCTGACGACGCGCCGAACGAGCGCACCCGCTGCCAATGATCCTCCCCCGCAATTTCCGGGTCTGCGGGGGCAGCTTCGTGCGGCGTGGGAGACGGCACACGTCCCGAGCGATCCGGCCCCGGCACGGGCGGTCCCGCCGAAGCAAACCGGAATGATCCACATCGGGGTGGCACATCGACCCGGCCGAGCGACACGCGCCGTGCGAGATTCGCTACCCATCATCGGCGCAAACCTCTCCTTCTCCTCGGCCGTGTTCCGGCATGCGCTTCGTCTGGCGGCCGCCGTTGCCGGCGCCACCGCGATCTATCGATACGGCGACGTGCCCCGCGGCTACTGGATGTCGATGACGACGCTGCTGGTCCTCAAGCCGGAATTCCGCGAGACGTTCGTCACCGGCACGGCGCGTATCGTCGGCACACTTCTCGGCGGCGGTCTTGCCACTCTGCTCGTGCTCGCCCTCGGACGGCATCGCGGTGTGCTGGCGGCCCTGCTCGTCGGGTGTGTCTGGCTCGGCTATGCGCTGTTCCGCGCGAGCTATACGGTGTTCACCATCTTCTTCACCGGATATGTCGTCCTGCTGCTGACGCTGTCTGGTCTGGCCGGCCCATTGGCTGCCGAATACCGGATTCTGAATACGATTGCCGGCGGACTCCTGGCGCTGCTCGTCTACGCGGCGTGGCCCACGTGGGAGTCGGGCCGCGCCCGCGAGGCGCTGGCAACGCTGATCGACGCGTTGGCAGCGGACGCACGAATTCTGATCGGCGCGCTCATCGACCCTGCGGAGTGGGATGAGGGGCGGCTGCGCGCGTCACGCAACCGGGCGCGGCTGGCCCGATCGAACGCTGAGGCTTCCATCGAACGGATGCTCAGCGAGCCCGAGACGAACCGCCGGATTGCGCCGCAACTGGCGCTCGGCATCCTCGCCGCCACGCGGCGTTATGCGTTGGGGGCTCTGGCGCTCCACGCGCAGCTCACCGAACGCCCGACACGGCCACGCCCGTCTCTCACAGCCCTGCGTGATCAGATCGTCGCCGGACTCCAGGCGGTTTCGGCGTCGCTCCAGGGCGACACTGCCGCTAACAATGATGCGCCGGGTGAAACGGCACCATCGGAAGGTGACGAGGACATCGATGCCGAAACCAATCTGATGGCCGACAGCGTCAACACGATGCGCGCGCTGCTCCACCCGTCGCGCCCGTGAGCGATCAGGAGCCGGCCGCTGGCCCTCTCATCGCTTCCGGTAGACGGCCACGTTCAGCACGTCTGCGTCCGGTCGCCGGAAGGTGATGGTCATCGACTTGCCGTCCCTCGCGATGACCCGCGTCGCGACGCCGAACGTCGCTCCGCCGTGGGTCAGCAGCGCCTGCGACGTGAACGGATCGATCTGTCGTAATTTCACGGCGTCGTACTCGGGCGTGCCTGTCACCATCTGCTCGCGGTCAGTGTTGGCGAGGTACTCGATGGTGAGGACCTTGCCGTCGGGCTGCGTTCGCTTGACGATGCCGTCGATACCATCGGCGCTCTTGGTGTAGACGCGCGTTTCCGAACGCGGCGGCGGACCCGGCAGGTAGCGTGACGCATTGACGTCGAGCACCCACGTGCCGACGAGCAATTCCTCGGGATCATGTTGAGCGAGGGCGGTGACGCTGAAAGCGGAGATGGTCAGGAGGGCGACGAGGGGAACGAACCCGATGGGCCAAGCGCGCATGGGTAGCCTCCGAACTGTGTAGGCCGGGTCCGCGTCCTATCCGTACGGCGAAACCGAACGGACGCGGCCGGCGGAGGAAACCGCCGGCGACCGCCGTCATGCGGCGGCGGAGGGAACGCTAGCCTAGCACGTTGGCGGATCACTCTTGAACTTTGCGGGGCTCGATGCATAATCGCGCGTTCACTGGTGAAGGGCTGGCCGACGCCCAGCCCCCTGTACGACTTGGGGGATACCACCATGACTCGACCGATCCTGGCGCTCATGTTCATCGTGCTTTGTGCGGCGCCGGCGCCCGCGCAATGGCTCGGCTATCCAACGCCCGACCTGCCGCGCACCGCTGACGGGAAGCCCGACCTGAAGGCACCCACGCCGCGAACTCCAGACGGCAGGCCGGATCTCTCCGGCCACTGGCGCCTGAACGGGCTCGGCTACGTCTTCAACATCTTCGGCGATCAGAAGGTGGAGATGCTGCCCTGGGCGCGCGACGTCTATGCGAAGCGGTCGATAGGATTCGGCAAAGACAGTCCGGACTCCAATTGCCTGCCGCCCGGGCCGAATGCAGGACTGTTCGGCATGGAGCCGATCAAGTTCATCCAGACGAAGAACGTGCTGCTCATCCTGTACGAAGGGGCGCCGACGCGTCAGATATTTCTGGACGGTCGCCCGCTGCCCAAGGATCCGAATCCAAACTGGATGGGTTATTCCGTCGGACGCTGGGATGGCGACACGCTCGTGGTGGATACGATCGGCTACAACGATCGGACCTGGCTCGACATCACGGGACATCCCCACACGGAAGCGCTCCACGTGACCGAACGGTATCGCAGGCTGGACACCGGCCGGATGCAGCTGGAGATGACGTTCGACGATCCGCAGACCTACACGCGCTCGTGGACAATCCCGGTTGACGCGCAACTCGTGCCCGACACTGAACTGCTCGAGCTCGTCTGCAACGAGAACGAGAAGAGCAGCCCCCGCTACACCGGCGACGCCGCGGAAGTCAGGGCAAAAGAGGTGAAACTGTCACCGGCGGTACTGTCGCGGTATGCCGGCCAGTACAACGCCGGCCCGTTGGGGATTCTGCAGATCACGCTCGAAGGTGACAGCCTGGCGCTCGTGTTTCCGAGTGGCGGCGGGCACATGATCCTGGCCAGGTCCGAAGATGACCTGCTAATCCCTGACCTGGGCGTTCCCGTCCGATTTTTGAAGACCGCGACTGGTGACGTCACGCACCTGAGGCTCACCATCGTCGAAGGCGACATCGACGCCCCGCGTGTGAACTGAATCCGCCGCCGGAAGTCCCCTGCAGGTCGACCAGTTCGCCGAGCGTGACGTGAATCAACGGGCCCTCGGCCGCCCGGACGTACAAACGACAACCATCTTCGCTTCCGCCAATCCAGAATCCCGCATCGTCGACCTGTTCGATCCTCGCGTGATTGGCGGCGAGTGCTATCGAACCGCAGTCTGGCTGGCCGGCGCCGCCGTCTGTGGGCGTGAGGCGACGTAGGCCGCAATCGAGATCAGATCCTCGGCCGTCAGCTTCGCGACGACAGGCTTCATGAGTTCCGACCAGCTGCCGTTTCGCGCCCCGGTCTGCATGTCGTACATCTGCCGCACCAGGTAACTCGGCGAGCGTCCGCCAATCCCCGGCACTGGCCCCATCCCCTGCAGGTTCGCGCCGTGACAGTTGCCACACGCGGTCGTCTTGCCGCCACTTCCGGTCGTCACCAGCGCCTGACCGCGCTTGATGCTGCCCATCGGCGCGTAGGCGACGAAACCGGATCGCGGGTCACGCAGCACTTCCGTCCGTTCCGTTTCTTCTGGGGCCTCGATGATGCGGTTGCCAAGCGGTTCGGTCTCGCGACCATCGAGCCGGAGGAACATGCCGCCCTGGATCCGAGTCTTGGGCACGGCACTGACCTCGACGACGCGGATCCACTGAGTCCAGGGCATCGCGTTGAAATAGGTGGCCGCCTGCCGAATCTCGTCGTCGGTCATCGCCTTCGCGAACGAGATCATCCGGTTCGTATTCGCCTTTCGCGGGTCGGAGCTTTTACGGAGGTCGTTTTTGAAGTCCATCATCGTCTTGATGAAGTACTCCACCGGGTGGCCTGCTACTGGCGCATTCTCCGGGCGTCCCTTACCGTTCGGCATGTGGCACAGGCTGCAGGCGGCGACGTTCTGCGGCTGTTTCCCCTTTGCCACGATGTCGGGCATCGGCGGGTGATCGCCTGGATACCAGTCGGCCGGCCCGTACTGATTGGAGATTTGTGCGCGTGTGAACTGCTGCGCCGCTCCTGGAAGGCTTAGCAGCGTCGGGTCAGGTGCAGCCGCTCCGCCGCGGCCGGCGCCCGCAGGGGCGGGGGCTGGTGTTGCGGCTGCGGCAGGAGGCGGCGGCTCAGTGACCCCGTACGCCCATACCGGGAAGCCGGCGACCGCCTGGACCCCTGCATTGGCTACCGCACAGACGAGAGCAACGATCGAAACGCCGAGCAACCTTCGCATCGGTCCCCCTTGCGCACGCCATCGAGCGGGCGGACCGGGCATTATCGCGCTGCGCACGGCGTTGTCAACAGCACATGCGTCGATACGATGGCGGCGACCGCGTCTCCGATGTCCTCGAGCCGCGTTGATCTGGCAACTATCGTGCGCGGTCGCCGCAGTCGGACCAACCGTGGCTACCGGCTGACCGCCATCGACTCCAGAGCGTGGCGGCAGGCGCGCTCCACGGTCGCGGCATGCTTCGCCGCAGATGCGACAGTGGGCGGGCATGGAGGCATGTCGCTCGCACTCGAGGCCGCAGACACGGCACGACGTGGCACAACCGTCCAGCACCGTGCGAATGATTTCTTGGTTGGATCCAGTAGGCCGGTTGGCGACCGATGCCGTGGACGCGCATACGTCGCGCGATTGGAATTGGCTCTCCTGACCGTTTGACTGGGTCGAGGCCATGCGGCAGAACGGCGCGGGAGTGGGCTGGTGGCAAATTACGCAGCGCAACGCGACCCCCACTCATCCGCTGTTCCATTCCTCGGGTCGTGCAGTCAGCTGGTGATGCTCTACTGGAGGATGCGGCGGCGATGCCCGGAGGCATCACCGCCGCAGTGCGCTAACGACCGCCGCCGCCCGAGCCCGTACCCGCTCCCGAGCCCGAAGTCGATCCGGAGCCGCTGCCCGACCCCGAAGTCGATCCGGAGCCGCTGCCGGTTCCGAAGTCGATCCGGAGCCGCTGCCGGTTCCGGTGCCACTTCCCGTCCCCGTGCCGCTTCCCGTCCCCGTGCCGCTTCCCGTCCCTGTTCCACTCCCCGTCCCGGGCGTTCCGCTGCCTGTACCCGTACCGGATCCGGTGCCGGTGCCGGTGCCCGTCGTGCCGGATCCCGGACGAGGTGCCGTGGTCGTCCCGGATCCCGTCCCGGTGCCCGTCGTGCCGGTCCCGGTACCGGGTCTGCCGACACCCGTAGTCCCGGTGCCGCTGCCGGCCGGCGCGCAGGGATCTACGTTGACTCCGTTGTTCCTCGTCGTCGGACTCTCAGTGGTTGAGGACCCGCGCTGCGCACCCGTCGTGGTGCCTGTCGTCGAGCCCGACGTGCCCGATGTGCCCGACGTCGAGCTGGATCGGTCACCGCCGGAGCTGTCACTGGACGCAGTGCCGCTTGAAGTCGATCCGTTCTGCTGACCAGTTGTCCCTCCGTTTCGGGCGGTCGTACCACTCTGCGCGGTTCCCGCAGGATTACTGTTTCGAGCTCCGGTGTTCGCGCCCGGCGCCGTCGGATCACACGGCGTGAGCGGTGTGGAGCGCTGCCCTGTCTGGCTTCCCGTGGTAGTGCTCGACCCACTCGGTTGAGTCTGTGTGGTGCCGCGCGTCGAACCCGTGCTCTGTGCGATCGCCGGTGCCGCGAGCGCGACCGCAAGCGCGGCCCCGCTGAATACGGTGGTGAGTGCTTTTCTCTTCATGTATGGGTTCCCCTGCCTCTTGTTTGGTCCGCGGCTGCTAGTGCAATGCGAACGCCGCATCAAGACATTGGGGGGAACTTAATGAAGCGGGTCAGTTCCCGCGGGGCGCGAATGAGGGCAATCGAGAGGCCGTGCGTGATGCGTTCGTGAACGATCGCGGCGGGTCTGGTGCGGCCGGGCCTCACTTGAGGCCCGGCAGTTGATGTGGTCGGCTTAAAACGTCACCGTGAAGTTCAAACGAACGAACCGCGCCGTGTACAGACTGGTCGGCGTGCCCCAGCCGCTCGGCCGCGGCGTGTTGTCCACCCCGTATACGTATGTCGTCTGATACCCGGTGGCGTAGTTGGTGTTGAGCAGGTTGTTCAGGTCGACACCAATGTCCGTCCGCGTGCGGTGAAACGCAGCACCTTGGCGAAACGCATGTCGATCTGCGTACGCCGCTCACCGGAATACACGCGATGCTCGTTGTCGGTCAGCAGCAGGTTCGTCGTGCCGGTCGCCGTCGCGCCTGGCGGCAGATGGCCGAGCGCATTCGCGATCACCGAGTTCGGCACCTGCCATGTCGCGGCGATCGGCGATCTCCGGCTGCGATCGCACCGTCGCGCTGACCAGCACGTCCGCCTTCGGAATCGTGTAGCTCGCCAGCCCGCTGATCGTCGACTGCCACGGTTCCGTGTTGTTGCAGCCGCGCGGGTCGGGGCCGGCCGACCCGGTATTCGTCGCTACGGTCGGCGCATACAAGCGTCGTCGTTTCGCAGGTGTTGACGACACCGCGACCGGTGCTCGAACCGACTTGTGCGGTCAGGCCGCCGCGCAGGCGGGCGTTGACGGTGAACTCCACGCCGTCCCAGTGGCTGTCGCGCTCGGCGCCAAGATCGCTCTCGCGCACCAGGAACGGAACCGCCGCGACCGCGTTTGCCGCCGCCGTCGGCGAGTAGACCGTCACCGGGTAACCGCCGCCACCGGCCAGCCGATCATCGAGCGGGGCCGTCAGCGTGTACGTCTCGTACGATCCCGCCGGGCTGCCGCTCAGCACGCCGCCGGCATGCTTGCTCAGGTCGGTCGTGATGAAGAAGCCGTGGAACGTCCGGTGCGTGACGCTCGCGTCGAGCGAGACGCGCGGCAGCAGTTGCTGCTGCACGGTGAACGTGTACTGGTAGTCGTTCGGACGCACGCCCCAGCCCTTCAGCACGTTCGGATCGACGATCGTCTGCGTTCCCAGCTTGCCGAAGTTCGCGGCTGTGGACGACGCCGCCGCGCACTCACCGTTCGCGCGCCGGGATTCAGCAGGTCGCAGTCGACGACGAAGTCGCTGTCGGCGTCGGTCCAGCCACGGTTCGACACGCTGCGCACGATCGTCGCACCCGGGTTGGTCGACGTGTACGGTGAATCGTTCGCCGCATACGCCAGATAGCGACCCCAGTTGAACTTCAGCGCCGTCTTGCCGTTGCCGAACACGTCATAGGCGACGCCGGCGCGCGGCGAGATGTCGTTGTAGGCGTCGACACCCGTCGTCTTCTCGATGGTGATCGGCTGTCGGATTCAGGAACGACGTGTTCGAGCGTGCCGTTCTTCTCGACTGGCGCGTAGCTGTTGACGCGGTCCCAGCGCAGCGCGCCCTGCAGCGTCAGCCGTCCGTGCGTCCAGCTGTCCTGCGCGAAGACGCTGTTGTTGATGGTGATCGCCGCGGCGGCCGAAGTCCGGCAGATAGTAGCTGACCGCGTTCGGGATACCGCGATTGACGCGATACCCGAGCTGCGTCGAGTTGGCAACGTCCTTGTCGAGCAGATCGAGATAGCGCAGCTGATATCCGATCTTCGCGCTGTGTGCGCCGGTGACGTACGACGTCGATCCGAGCACGTCGTAGGCCGATGACTCGGCCGGCCCCCAGCTCTCGACGGCGCGATAGCGATAGTTGGCGACCGGCGCCCAGGGAATGTTGTCCGACGCGGACGTGCACGGTACCGGCAGCGGTTGACCCGCCGCCACCGCGCAGCGATTCGCGTTCGACTGCTCGGTGACCGGGATCAGATTGGTGATGCCGTCCGGTGGCGGCTGACCGAAGATCGGCTCGGTGATGTAGGACTGCACCCCCGCCTCGAACAGCAGCTTGTTGGTCGCCGGCATCGTCCAGGTGCCCTGATTCACCGTGAACGGCACGTCGAAGTAGCCGCGTGCCGCGGTCGACGTCGCCTCGGGCGACATCTGCGGCGAGCCCTGGTTGTTGCCGAGACCGACCCAGTCGTCGCCACGCTTGTTGCAGCCGTCGCGTACCGACCTTGAGCGGCGTGCCCTCGCAGCGGTGCTGATACTCGAAGTTGTAGCGCACGCGGATGCTTGTCGAACTGGCCCGTCAGGCGGCCGATGTAGATCTGGCGCGCCTGGATCAGCCGTGCCTCGGTCGGTTTGCCGATCCAGTCCCAGCGACTCGGGTCGCCGGCATTGGCGTTCTCCTGAATGCCTTCCATCGGCGACAGATGTGCTCAGGTCGCGATAGCTGCCGAAGAACCAGAGGCGGTCCTTCATGATCGGCCCGCCGAACGATCCGCTGTAGTCGTAGGCGTTGATGACTCCCGGCGCCTGCTGCAGGTTCGGGTTGAGCGCCTTGATGTCGTCGCTCAGGTTGTCTCCGCTCGACCACTTGCCGGCAGTGTTCAGGAAGCCGCTGCCGCTGAACGCGTTGCCGCCCGAGCGCGAGCACGATGTTCATCAGCGGGCCGCCGATGTCGCTTTCACCCAGGCCGCCGCCTACCGTCACCGTCACTTCGTCGGCGTTGACGGTGTCGTAGACGAACGACGTGAAGCCGCCGCTGCGGGCCGCCGTCAGCGGGAAACCGTTCAGCATGTAGCGACCTTCACCGGCCACCGACCCCGCGTTGATCGTGCTCGAGCGCGCATTGAAGGAGGTCATCGTCGGCGACAGCGCCGTACCGGCGTCGCTGACGTTGACGCCGGGCGTGACGTTCAGCAGCGCGCCAGCGGCGCGCGTAATCGGCAGCTGCTGGATCGTCTCGTTCTGAATGACCATCTCGCGACGTGCGTTCTGCACGTCGACGACGGGCGTTTCGCCGGAGACGGTGATTGTTTCCTCGAGACCGCCGACCTTCATCTGGATGGCGATTGTCAGTGTCTGGGAGCCGGTCAGTTCGATACCGTCCCGTTTGACGCTCGTGAATCCGGGAAGCGTGAACGTAAGCGAATAGGTACCGGGCCGCAGGTCGACAATGCGGTACTGGCCGGTGCCGTCGGTCACGGCGGACTTGGTTTTTTCGATGAGCGCAGGGCTCGAGGCTTCGACCGTGACGCCGGGCAGAACGGCACCGGAGTCGTCGCGCACCGTCCCGGTGATGGACTGGGCCAGCGCCGGAAGTGGCAACGACAGGACTGCGAGGACACACAGAGACTTCAGCAACACGCGCATTGGTTGACCGCGACTCCTTTGTATGGGGATGGGCGGATTGGACAGCGACCAATCCGCAATGCACGGCACGAGGCAGGCGACCGTACGATCGCCCGCGTGCCGATCCGGCCAAGCACTCTACTAAACGGAGCCTGCCGTTTCGAGCTCGACGGCTATTAGCACGTGCGATTTGCCCGAGATTTGCCCCTGGCGATCGTGTCCGAGCTGCGCCGAACCTCGCGAGGAGTCGTGATGCGGGCCTTGTAGGTCCGATTGGAGAAGTTGTGGGGGGACCTCGTCAGCTCCGCCCTGACGTAGCCGCAACGCCACGCCGCCCGATCCACTCGAGCATGCGTTCCCGGTGCTGGATCGCGCGCGCGGTCAACGTCCTCTGCGGCTGCAGCTTCGGCCTCGAACCACCGAGCGTCTCGAGACAATCGAGTGTTTCATCCCGTGCGTGGGACGCGCGATAGCACTCGAAACACACGACGCCTTCCGCTGCGTCCACCATCGGTTGGCCGGAGCACCTATGCGTCTGTCGCGCCGCGTCCACTGCATTTGCCTCGTCTGACATCGGGCTCCCCCTCCAGCAGGATAGACACGCCATGTGACAGACCAGGTCACTTGCGCAACGCGGCGGTGCGCCATCGGTCGGTGTCAGGTGGGTCCGAAATATCTCGACACCACGGCTGCCAGCTTGTCGAAGTCGACCGGTTTGGTCAGGCACTCCGACACCTTCATGCGGCGCGCGATCCGCGTCGCATCATGGCGGGCGGACACCACCACGACTGGAATGTCCCGGATGTCCTGGTTCGCGAGCTGTGCCCGGCGGAACTCTTCCCCAGACATCGTCGGCATCATGAGGTCGAGGAGAATCAACCGTGGCCGATGCGCTCGCGCCAGGTTATAGGCCTCCACGCCATTGGTAGCAATGACGACGTCGACGCCGGCCATTTCCAGCGCCATCGTCATCATCGTGCGAGTATCGGGATCGTCTTCGACCAGCAGAATCGGGCGGGGGGTGAGCACCGCGCCGAAGTTTATGCTATTTCTGCTGTCGGCCGTGCTGCCGTTGCAGAACCTGCACGACCTTGCGCACGTCGGCGGGAAGGCTGTCGGTCAGCGCCGCCAGCGCCCGGACGACGACATCGGCCTGCGACAGCTGCAGCGCGGCGGAGAGTGCGCGGAGGAGCGCATACGGAGCGTCGGGAATCCGGGCGGTGACCTGGTGCCGCATCTCCGTCCGCTTCTCTCCCCCTGGCCCGGCCGCCGGCCGGCCGACGCGGCGTTTGGCTTCTTTTTTCATAACCTCAGCATTAGCGCGCCCGAACTATACCTCAGCCGTAAGGTCTTGCGAAAGGGGGCTCCCGGACTGTCCAGCCGCCTTTGCCCGAGTCGAGTGTCTGGCCGCTGGATTGATACGTCTGGGGCTGTGCGGTTCCTATTTCGGATTCCTGAGCGTTGCCCGACCTGCAACCAGATGGGCTCGATCCGGCCAGAGCAGACAATCCGGGGTTCGCTGGTGACCCTCTGCTGGTGCTGTTCGTTCTGTTCTCACGCCTGGCCCATCTCGGACGATGAACGGCAATTGGACCGTCGCCAGGCAGAACGGGATCGTCGAACCGTTCCGCGCAGTGACCGTCGACACGAATAGGTAGTCCCGGGATCGGTTACTGTCCCGTCGAATCTCGGGTCAACACCCGATATTGATTGCGCGGCTTCGATCGCGGCGACCATTGATGCATGCGGGTCCTGAGGCACCCGGGGGGCCACCCGTCGAACGCTATGAGACCCTTCTGTCCGGTGGTCGCGGTGGCCACGATCTTCGCCGGAGGCGGCATGAGCTCGGATGGTCGTGGCGTCGGGTCGTGGAATTTCCCGACCGCCGATGTGCGGCCGGTGATTGCTCTCCTCGGGCGACCGCGCTCGCCACGTGCGCGGCGTGGCGTTTCGCACGCGTGATGAACGACGGGCCGAGGAGGCGCTGAACCTCGAGTTGCGTTTTCCACCCATGACAGCAGGGCCGGCCGTGACCTTTTCAATCACACACCGCAGATCTCAGGCCGGTCGCGGTGCCGCGTTTCGCATGCGGATCATCGAGTACGCGAGCGTCGATCGAGTCACGGCGTCGTGGAGGGGCCAGAGGTTCGGCAGGATGCGGACGTCGACTCCCCGGCGCGCAAGTTCGCCCAGGCAGTCGTCGATTACGCGAACCGATAGCGGCTGCACCGCGGTGCGACTCACGTAGTACCCCGCCAAGGCATCGACCAGCTGAAAACCTGCCGTCGGGAACTCATAACAGAACAGATGTACGGAACGGACGCGGTCGAGCCATCCGTGTTCGAACGCCATGACCGCCCGGGTGCGACCGAGGAAGTGGTCAGCATCCGCTCGCGAGGTATTTGCATCCGCGTAGTAGGTCACCCGTGGGCAGTCGCGCGGAACCAGATAATTGCGCAGCCGATCGTCGTCGACGGCCCAGACACACGGCTCGGAAGAGCCGTCGATCGGTCGCGGTTCGAACCGTTCTAATCCCTTTTGCTCACTGACGTGGAACAGCAGCACGGCGAAGCTCCTATCTGAGCAGCGCGCCGAGGATCTCACGTTTGTCGGCCAGCGGCGCATGTCGTTGCTGCCATGGAATCGGAACTCGCTCGGGCGGGTCAGCTGCTCACCGATCTCAGGGCAGCGACCGACGATTTCACATCGCCAGAGTGGGCGTGGTCCACCGCGCGGGCCTCTATCAGGACTCGCGAGGCTCGAAGCTGACATGCACATCCATGTGCGCCTGGAGAACAACGTGCTGTTCCCACGCGCACTCGAGCTAGCGCGAGCTACAGCCAAGGCACAGCGCAACCGTGGGAGACTAGGGCACCACTGACGCAATGGCAGTCGGATTGCTGTGCTCAGCCTGCATGAGAACGAGAACGCTGACAGTCGTCACGATCGCGATTGGTCTATCTGTGTCGCTCGCGGCCGCTGACCAGTTGCCGACTGCCTTTTTCGGCACCTGGAAGCTGAACACGGAACGATCCAAGGCGGACTCGGGTGCCCCTCCGAAGGATCAGACCCTTACCATCCAGCGTCGCGGCGACGGCTTCGGGTTGACGATTGACGTCGACAATGGCGATGGGACGAGGAATCGCACCACCCGCAACGCGACCCTTGATGGCAAGGACGTCACCGTAGACGGGATCACGAACCCCGCGGTCAAAGAGGCCTACACGAAGGTCGATGATCGCTCGTTCCAGCGCGTCGTAAAGGTCAACGGACAGGTGCGCAACACGTTGAAGTTCACGATCGCGCCCGATGGGAAGACGGTGACGGCGGTGACGACCGGCACCGGCGCCGATGGAAAGCCGTTCCATGCCACGAGTCTGTTAGACAAACAGTGACATTACGCGGTTGACGCGGGGCGGCCGGTCAGACCAGGACTGACCCGAGCCGAGCGTACTATCACGGGACGGTGTCCTCCCACGTGTAGGTGGCAACCACCACGGTGATGTTGTCGCGGCCGCCGGCGTCGAGCGCACGCGCCACCAGCGCCTCGCATGCCGCCGCCGCGGTTGCCGCACCGGCCAGGAGCGTGCCAATCTCCTCGTCACCCACGCCATCCGTCAGACCGTCGCTGCACAGCAACACACGATCGCCGGTTGCGAGGCGAACCCGCTCGACGTCGACGTGCACCTCTTCATCGGAGCCGCCGACGGCGTTGACCAGCAGGTGGCGCTTCCGCGACGTCGCCGCTTCCTCCTCGGTCATCAGGCCGCTATCCACGAGCATCTGGACATACGTGTGATCGCGGGTCAGTCGATGCAGCCGGCCGGCCCGCAGCAGGTAGGCGCGCGAATCGCCGACGTGGACCACCTGCAGGACACGTCCGAGATTCCGCGCCGCCGTTAACGTGCAGCCCATGCCGCGCAGGTCGGGATCGCGTTGACCGCCCTCGATCACCAGGGCGTTGAGCTTCTCGATTCGGCCCTGCGATCGCGCGGCTGCGGACTCACGCGTGCTGTCGTCGATGCGGATGATCCAGTCCGGCAGTTCGAACGCCAGGCGCACGATTTCGCGAATGGCCAGCCGGCTCGCCACCTCTCCGGCGGAGTGCCCGCCCATACCGTCCGCCACAATCAGCGAATAGGTCGCATCGTCTGCCCGGCGAGGCAGATCATCCGGCGGGAGGCTGGTGCTGATGGTCTCGAAGTAACGCCCAAGACGGCTGATCAGGAAGTGGTCTTCGTTCGACGTCCGCACGAGGCCAGTGTGCGTGAGACCAGCCGCATCGACGGCTACTGGCTGCTGGAAACGCACCGGAGATTCCGTCAGGTCCGTGAGGTTCGTGGGTGTACTGAGTCGATCAGTCATGGTGTCCTGATTCATTGCTGCGTCGCGCAAGACTATAGCCGCCCGCAACCGTACCAGGCGGCAAAAAGGCGCCTCCTGGGCGGCGGATGTCGGCACGACAGTAGACGTGGCGCCACGAGCGTACGCCGGCGCGGCCGTGCGACAATCAGTGTCGCTGGACATCTCACATTTTCATGCGCAGACGTTATTTCTGTTTGGCGGTTCTTGCCCTGACGAGCCAACTCCTGGCCCAGGCGATTGGCAGTGATCCCCCCGTCGTTGACTTGCCCACCAGCGGCACGATGGACGAGCGTCCTTTCTTCGGCACTCGACGGGACACGGCCATCGACTACGACCGGCCCACCCTCGACGTCGTGGCCGACTTGATTCGCAAGGTGGATGACGGAAGCGTGAAGCTTCGCTACGACGGAAGCGGTGGCTATCTTCGCTCCGTCCTGGAGGCGCTGCAGATTCCGGTATCGTCGCAGTCCGTAGTCTTTTCGAAGACGAGTCTGCAGCAGCATTACATCACTCCCTCGAACCCTCGCGCCATTTACTTCACCGACAACGTCATCGTCGCTTTCATCCGAAACGCGCCGCTACTCGAGATCGCCGCCCTGGATCCGCATCAGGGGATGATCTTTTATGCCGTATCGCGTGGCGAAGGTGGCGTTGACCAGCCGAGGATCGTCCGCAGTGATGCGTGTCTGTCGTGCCACGAGGTGCGTGAAACGCTTGGTGTGCCTGGTCTGATCGCGCGCAGTGTGCCTGTCAGCGACGGCGGCCAGCCGCTGCCGGAGGCGAAACCCTACGAGTCCGATCACCGGAGTCCGTTCGACCAACGTTGGGGCGGCTGGTTTATCACCGGTGGGACGGGTCGCACGCTTCACATGGGCAACACGCTGTCGTCGGGCGACGGCAGCCGGGTGCGGCTGTCGCGCCCGCCGCAGCAGTTGCCGTCGCTCGACGGCAAATTCGATCCTGACGGATACCCGTCGCTCTACAGCGACGTCGCTGCCGTTATGACGTTCAATCATCAGGTCCGGATGATCAACCTGATGACCCGCGTCGGATACGAGACGCGCATCGCACTGAATCAAGTTCACAACGACGCTCGGAGCGCCGACGCCGCCAATCGCTTGATCGCCACCGATGCCCGCGAACTCGTCGATTACCTCTTGTTTGCCGACGAAGCGCCGCTGCCTGAGAAGTTCGAATCCACGTCCGGATTCCGGCAGCAGTTCGAGCGCTACGGACCCTGGGATCGTCGCGGCCGCAGCCTGAAACAGCTGGACCTCGAAACGCGGCTGCTGCGGTATCCCTGCAGCTACATGATCTATTCCCCCGCGTTCGACGGGCTGCCTGCCGCCACGCGGGAGGCGATTTACGCCCGTATCTGGGACGTCCTGTCAGGCAAGGCTCAAGATCGCAAGTACGCGAAGCTTACGCCGCAGCTTCGCGCCGACATCGTCGGCATCCTGCTCGATACCAAGCCCGGGCTACCAGCCTATTTTCAGCCGCTGCAGTAACACAATCATAGCGGGGCGCAACCGCTGGACGGACGGTTCCACCCCGCCTGCGCCGTGCATCCGCGATTCCTGATCTATCGACCGACGAGGATAGGATCGAGCCATGGACACAACCACGACACGGGAAACACTCGGCTTCCAGGCGGAGGTGAAACAGCTCCTCCACCTGATGGTCCACTCGCTGTACGGCAACAAGGAAATATTCCTCCGCGAGCTGGTGTCGAACGCCTCGGATGCGTGCGACAAGCTTCGCTTCGAGGCGATGAGTGACCCCGCGCTGTTCGAGAACGACCCGAACCTGACGATCAGAGTCTCGTGGGATGCGGACGCGCGGACGATCACCATCAGCGATAACGGCATCGGCATGTCGCGGCAGGAAGTCATCGACCAGATCGGCACGATCGCCAAGTCGGGCACGCGTGAGTTCTTTGCCAGGCTTGGGACCGACCGCGCCGGTGACGCCAATCTGATCGGCCAGTTCGGCGTCGGCTTCTACTCTGCCTTCATCGTTGCCGACCGCGTGACACTGGTCACCCGTCGCGCCGGACTGACTCCGGAGCACGGCGTCGGCTGGGAGAGCGCCGGCGAAGGCGAGTTCACCGTGGAGACGGTGACCCGCGATGCGCGCGGGACCGACGTCATCCTGCACCTGCGCGAGGGCGAGGACGACCTGCTCTCCGGCGACCAGTTGCGCGACATCATCCGCAAGTATTCCGACCACATCACCGTCCCCATTCTGATGAAACAGGAGCGGTGGGACGCGGACGCAAAGCGTCGTGTGATCACGGACGAAGCCGAGCAGGTCAATCAGGCCTCGGCGCTCTGGACTCGCCCGAAGTCGGACATCACCGAGGAACAGTACCAGGAGTTCTACAAGCACGTCGGGCACGACTTCGAGCCGCCACTCGCCTACGTGCACGGCAAGGTCGAGGGTCGTCTCGAGTACACGCAGCTGTTCTACATCCCGCAACGCGCGCCGTTCGACCTGTTCGATCGCGAGCATCGACATGGCATCAAGCTCTACGTCCGTCGCGTCTTCATCATGGACGATGCGAAGGATTTGATGCCGGTGTACTTGCGATTCGTGCGCGGGATCATCGACTCGACCGACCTGCCGCTGAATGTATCCCGTGAGATCCTGCAGCAGTCGCCGGAAGTCCGGCAGATGAAGGCAGCGTCCGCAAAGCGCGTGCTCGGACTGCTCGAGGATCTGGCGACGAATCAGGCGGACAAGTTCGCGACGGTTCTGGACTCAGTTCGGCCGCGTTCTCAAGGAGGGCATCGTCGAGGACGAGCCGAACCGCGACCGCATCGCGAAGCTCCTCCGGTTCGCCTCGACCAACAGCGATTCGGCGGACCAGACCGCCTCATTGGCGGACTACGTCGGTCGGATGAAGGCCGGTCAGACTGCGATCTATTACCTCACCTCTGAGAGCTACTCTGCGGCCCGCAACAGCCCGCACCTGGAAGTGTTCCGCAAGCTGGGCGTCGAGGTGCTGCTGATGTACGACGCCATCGACGAATGGGTCGTGACGCAGCTGCACGAGTTCGAGGGCAAGCCGCTGCACTCGATCGCACGCGGGAATCTCGACCTCGGAGCGATCTCGGGCGACGCGAAACCGGCCGATACTCCGCCGGCCGTTGAGGACCGGACCCTCGCCGACCGCATCCAGGCGGCGCTGAAGGATCGCGCCAGTGCCGTCCGACGATCCGCGCGGCTCACCGACTCGCCCGCCTGTCTCGTGGGCGCGGAGCACGGCCCAAGCAAGAACCTCGAGCGCATCCTCAAAGCCGCGGGCCAGCCCGTACCAGAGGTGAAGCCGATCCTCGAAATCAACGGTGATCACCCGATCGTGAAGCGGCTGGCGCAGGAGGCGGACGAGGCACGATTCACGGAGTGGAGTCAGATCCTGTTCGACCAGGCGACACTGGCGGAGGGCGGGCAGCTCGACGATCCGGCGGCGTTCGTCAAACGGCTCAACGATCTGCTGCTGACGCTGGCTGGCGAGGGCCCTTCGCGTATCTGGACGCCTTAACGCCGATGGCCCGGAGTCTCGCGGCCGCACTGCGTGCCGACGTATCGACCACGTCTCGACAGCGCGGCGATGCCTACTTTCGTGCCGGCCGGGTCTTCAAGATCGAGTCCAGCGCCGCAGGCTTTCGGGCGATCGTCAAAGGTAGCGCCGCTTACACGGTGACGCTCGCGCTCGAACAGAACCAGCTCGAGGTGTCCTGCACCTGCCCCTACTTCTCCGGCTCCTTCGACGCGTGCAAACACATCTGGGCAACCATCCTGGCTGCCGATCGAGACCGTCTCATGGCGGTGCCTGCCGACCTTTGGTTGCACATCAATATCGATCAGACGCTGTCGCATCTGCGCACCGACGAGGGGTTCGATGAGTTCGGGGATGCGATGTCGCGTTCAACGCCGCGGGGTCAAGTTCACCTCCAGGATCGAAGCCCCCGGGGCCGGATCCTCCGCGATGGAGCCACGGCGAGGCGCAACCCAGCACCCCCGGAGCGTTGGCGAATATTCCTGGCTAACGTCGCACCATCGGCAGCGCCCGCCTCGCCAGGCCGCACGCTGCTCGCTGGCGAACTGATCTACCTGTTCGATCCGGCGCAATCAGCAGTTGCCGGCGGCGTCGTGATTCACGTGCAAACGCGCGATCGCAAGAAATCAGGCGGCTGGAGCAGGCCGAAACCGCTCAACCTCGCCCGACGCGACATCGCCGCACTGCCGGATGAGCGTGACCGTGACCTGCTGCACGCCATCTGCGGCGCCGGTAGTACCTATCTCTCCGGAGGCGTGTATGGGTACGCCGACTACTCGGCCTCCTACCCGGTGCCGTCGTCGTTCGTCCTCAACCCCACTTTGCAGCGGAATCTGCTGCCCGAGATGTGCGCCACGGCCCGGTTGTTCCTGCGCGAGTCAGCGCCCTCTCAGGAGTCGCCGGGATCGGCGGGAATTCCGTTTATCCCGATTGGGTGGGATGCGACGCCGTGCTCGTTTCAGCTCCGCATTCAACGCGCGGGCGAGGGCTTCACCGTCGACGGCACCATCCGTCGCGAGGACACCGTCCGGCGCCTCGCGGATGCGCAGTTCATCACTTCAGCAGTGATTCTGTGGCCATGCGACGGAGCAACCGAGGTGCAGTTCTCGGCGTTCGATGCCGGACGTGCCGAACGGTGGCTGCATCAACTCCTGTCAACCGGGAGCATCACAGTCCCCGCCTCGGAAGCGGAGCTGCTGGCGGAAATTGTGACGACGTCCGACCTGCCGGACATCGACCTCCCGGACGAACTGAGGGTCGGTGTCGCTGAGATACCGCCGGTCGCCATCCTTCGACTCACCCGTCGCGACCCTGCCGGCTACTACGCGCATGAGCGCGTAGAAGCTGCGTTGTCGTTCGAGTACGGCACACACGAGGTGGACGCGAACGACACGCTGGCGGTGGTGTTCGACCCCGCGTCGCGATCAGCATGGAGAAGGAACGTCGCCGCCGAGCGGAAGGCGGCCGTGCGGCTGCAGTCGCTCGGGGTTCGACGACTCGCGGACTGGCGAAGCGGCAGCACTCGTCTCGATCTCAGTCCCAACAGCGTCGCGACGCTGACGCGCGTGCTCGTGAACGAAGGATGGCGTGTTGAAGCGGACGGCCGCTTGTATCGACGCCCCGGACCCGCTTCACTGGAAGTACGGTCAGGGATCGACTGGTTCGAGGTACACGGCTACGTAGAGTTCGACGGCGTGCGCGCCTCCTTCCCCGAACTGCTGGCCGCCATTGGCCGTGGTGACCGTCACGTGCCGCTGACGGATGGATCGCTCGGCATGCTGCCGGACGACCTGGTGCAGCGTTACACCCGCGTCCTGGGAATGGGCGTCTCTGCCGACGGTCACGTTCGCTTTACATCCACTCAGGCTGCACTCCTCGATGCGTGGCTCGAATCACAGCCCGACGTCACGGTGGATGCGACATTCGCCGAAGCGCGACGACAGGTCGCAGGATTCGCGGGGATCGGACCACTTGATCCGCCACCCACCTTTGCCGGAACGCTGCGCGACTATCAACGCGACGCATTGGGTTGGTTCGCGTTCCTGCGGCAGTTCGGATTCGGTGGTTGTCTTGCCGACGAGATGGGTCTTGGCAAAACCATCATGGTGCTCGCAGCGCTCGAATCGAGGCGGCTCGGAGACGACAGCGGCAACGGCCGACGTCCTTCGCTCGTGGTCGTCCCCCGATCACTGGTATTCAACTGGCAGCAAGAGGCGGCACGGTTCACGCCGAAGCTGCGCGTCCTCGACTTCACCCACGGAAAACGGCGTGAGGCGATGGCGGAGATCGCGGACGCGGATCTCGTGCTCACGACGTACGGCACCCTGCGCCGCGATGTCGGCGAGCTCAAGGAGCTGGCGTTCGACTACGTGATTCTCGACGAAGCGCAGGCCATCAAGAACGTCAGGACGAATTCGGCGAAAGCGGTGCGACTGCTCAGCGCGCGTCATCGGCTCGCCCTGAGCGGAACTCCGATCGAGAATCACCTCGGCGAGCTGTGGAGTCTGTTCGAATTCCTCAACCCTGGCGCGCTCGGCAACGCGACGGTGTTCGCAGGCCGTGCTGGCAGCAGTCGATCTGCAGACGACGAGTCCCTCGAGTTGTTGCGGCGCGCGCTGCGTCCGTTCATTCTTCGTCGGACGAAGGAACAAGTTGCCCCGGAACTGCCGTCGCGAACAGAGCAGACGCTGTTCTGCGACCTCGAGCACGACCAGAGGGCGCTCTACGATCAGTTGCGCGATCACTACCGCAGTCTTCTGCTCACGACAGTGGCCCGCCAGGGGCTCGGGAAGACGAAACTGCAGATCCTCGAAGCACTGCTCCGCCTGCGACAGGCCGCTTGTCATCCCGGACTGCTGGATGCGGCGCGGGCCGCCGGGGAGTCAGCCAAGTTCGAGGTGCTGATGCCACGCCTGCAGGAACTCGTCGAAGACGGCAGAAAGGTTCTGGTGTTCTCGCAATTCACGACACTTCTCGGCCTGCTGCGCAGACGTCTCGACGAGCTGGGGATCACGTATGAGTACCTCGACGGAAAGACCCGGGACCGTCAATCCAGGATCGAACGCTTTCAGCAGGGCGCGTGCCCGTTGTTCCTGATCAGTCTGAAGGCCGGCGGTGTCGGCCTCAATCTGACCGCGGCCGAATACGTGTTCCTGCTCGATCCCTGGTGGAACCCGGCGACCGAGGCGCAGGCGATCGACCGGACCCATCGCATCGGGCAGACGAAACCGGTGTTTGCGTACCGGCTGATCGCGCGCGCCACCGTCGAGGAGAAGGTGCTGGAGTTGCAGGCGTCGAAACGGGATTTGGCGAATGCGATCATTCGCGCCGACGAGGGCGTGATGCGGGATCTGCAGCGGGAGGATCTCGAACTGCTGCTGTCGTGAGCAACACAAGTTGCGCGCGGACCGCGCGAATGGCCGCCGTCTCACGCCCGCACCAGCGGATCTCGTGCCGGTCTACATGATCTGGTAGCCTGATTTTCGATGCTGACTCGGCGCACCTTCCTCGTCTCTACCGGCCTCGTCGCCTTCGCCGCTCCCCTTCGCGCCTTTCAGGCCCGCATCACTCAGGGCGGCTCGCACCGGGCGTTCGGATATGGCCCACTCGCGCCGGCGGTTGATGCGACGACAGGGCTGAAGCTGCTGGAATTGCCCGAAGGGTTCCGCTACCTGTCGCTCGGTTGGACGGGAGACCCGATGATCAACGGCGCTCCGGTTCCCGCCCGCCATGACGGCATGGCAGCGTTCAAGACGAAGGATGGCTTGGTGGCGCTGGTGCGGAATCACGAAGTCACCGCGCCCGGGCCGAATCAGATGACGCCGGCGTTCGGCAGCCGGCCTGTACGACGCGACCTGCGGCGGCGGCACGACGACGACGCTGTTCGATCCGAAGGCCGGAAGAGTCGTCAGCGTCACGCCCAGCCTGTCGGGCACGCTCGTCAATTGTGCCGGCGGACCGACGCCGTGGGGCTCGTGGCTCTCCTGCGAGGAGACGCTCGTCGATCCAAAGCGCAACGAGCTGACCACGAAGCCCCACGGCTATATCTTCGAGGTCCCGCACGACGGCGTTTCCAGCGCGGCGCCAATCACCGGCATGGGCCGTTTCTGGCACGAAGCAATCGCCGTCGACCCCGAGTCGGGGATCGTCTACGAGACTGAAGACCGTCCCGCCGCCGGCCTCTATCGCTTCATTCCGAAGAAGAAGGGCGCGCTCGCGGAAGGCGGATCGCTGCAGGCGCTTGCCATCACCGGCAACCCGCAGTTCGACACGCGGACGAATCAGCCTCGGGACGCGCAGTACGACGTTGAGTGGGTCGACATTCCGGATCCAGATCGCGCGCACGTGGACGAAGCCGCGTGGGACACGCGCGGCGTCTTCCAGCAGGGGCTCGATCGCGGCGCCGCCACCTTTGCGCGCCTCGAAGGTGCCTGGTTCGGCAACGGCCGTCTGTTCGTGACCGCGACGAACGGCGGTGACGCGAAGATGGGTCAGGTCTGGGAGTACGACCCACGGCGCAGCCGGCTCCGCCTGGTAATCGAATCACCGGGCCAGGAGGTGCTGGCGATGCCCGACAACCTCACGCTCAGCCCGCGTGGCGGCCTCGCCATGTGCGAAGACGGTCCCTCCATCCAGCGGGTCCAGGGGTTGACGCGGGACGGGCAACTGATTGTGTTCGCCCGCAACAACATCGTCCTCAACGGCGAGAGGAACGGGTTTCGCGGCGATTTCCGGACCATGGAGTTCGCCGGCGCGAGCTACAGCCCGGACGGCAGGTGGCTGTTCGTCAACGTACAGCAGCCCGGCATCACGTTCGCGATCACCGGGCCCTGGGGCGCGGGGATGCTCTAAGTCCGCGCCCGGAAAACCAGACCGGGTCTAGTTTTTCCGACGAAGAATTAGACCCGGTCTGGTTTTCTGTACGCAGGAAATGCGCGTGCTTTGCTGGGGGGCTATTTGATGAAGGTGAACTTGGCCATCGCAGACGTGCCGCTGCCGAACGGCCACAGCAGCGAGCCGTTGCTCGGGCGCGCGGTGGCGCGGACGCGGACGTAATACTCGCGATTGGGCTCGAGGATGCTGGTCTTGAACAGCGGCAGATCCTTGAGGTTGGTCATCCACTGCCGGACCTTGGCCTCGCTATCCACCTGCTCCTGCTCATCCTGCCGCCCATCCACGGTGCGCGTCAGCGTGTAGCGGCGCAGCAGGTTGTTGTATTCCACGTTGGCGGTGATGGTGGACGTCCCGATCGTCCGATCCACCCACCCGGGTACGTCCAGCCGCAACTCGACGTCGTAGGTGAATGTCGTCTTCAGCCCGCTCTGGATGGCGGCGCGGACGTCCTCGGTGAAGCCGTCCGCCAGCACGAACGTCACGTAGACCCTGTCCTCCCGCACGATTGGGACGACGCGGAAGCCGGTGGCGGGCTGAGCGGCAACGAGGATGGGGCTGGCGACGAAGACAAGCAGCGCGAACCCGATCGACAGCAGCGTCCGGTGAGAAGCCGGACGCCAAAACGTGAACCTCTGGCTGTTCTGGGCCATCAGGCAACGCATCAGGGGATGCCGAAATGTAACACGAAAGCCGATCGCTCGGTGCTGGCGCGCTCCGGATCCCTCCGCGGCTGGCTCCCCGCCAAGAGGAGACGCGTGCCCGCGGCGGCGGACACATGCCAAAGCCGCAGGAGCCGATAGTACTCAGGTGTATGATGGCCGAGCTCGGCAGACCTCGGGACGTGCAGGCCACGGCTCGACGACAGAGCAGCATCTCCTTGCGCACCCTTCGACTCTCCATCGTGATTCTGGCCATTGCCCTCGGCTCTGCGCATGAGGCAGCCGCGCAGACGCTGACGCTGTCGCTGTTCGAGCGATATCTCGAATCACTGCGCGTCCAGGCCGGTATCCCCGGCATGTCCGGGGCGGTGATCCAGAGGCGGCGTCGTCGTCTGGGAAAAGGGGCTCGGGCGCGCCGACGTCGGCCTCAATACCCCTGCCACGGCCGATACGCCATATGCGATCGCCGGCATGTCGCAGGTGCTGTCCTCCACCCTGCTGCTCCGGAGGTGCGTCGATCAGAGCTACATGTCCACGGCCGATGCCGTCCAACTCTGGTTTCCGGCGTTCTCGGAACCAACGACGCGTCATCGGTCATCTGTTCGCACACGCCGCCCCGGGGGGCGGATTCAAGTACGACCAGGGCCGCTACGCCTCGCTCACACCCGTCATCGAGAACTGCACGAACACGCGGTACGCGGATCTGTTGAATAGCGACATGTTCGAGCGGCTCGCGATGTTCAGTTCGGTGCCCGGCGCAGCGCTCGCCACCCCGACGCCGCAAGACGTGGAGATCTTCACGCCACCACAGCTCGCGCGGTTCGCCGACGTGCTGCGCCGCAGCGCGGTCCCGTATCGCGTGACCGGCGGCAGGGCGACCAAGTCCGAGTTGCCCCCGTTGCCGCTCGACGCCGCCACGGGCGTCGTTACCACGGTCCGCGATCTCGAGAAGTTCGACCTCGCACTACGCGACAACCTGCTGCTGTCGCCGCAGACGCGACAGGCGGCCTGGTCCAACGTGATCGCCGGTGACGTGCCGCTGCCGACGGGGTTCGGCTGGTTCGTGCAGAACGTGCGATGGACTGCAGCTGGTGTGGCACTTCGGTCTGGTGAAAGACGCGTGGTCTTCCCTCATCCTGAAGGTGCCGAACCGCGACCTGACGTTCATCCTGCTCGCCAACAGCGACGGCCTGAGCGCGCCGTTTGCGATTGGACAGCGCCGATGTGACGACGTCGCTTTTCGCGAAGCTGTTCCTGAAGATGCTCGCGCCATGAGCAAGGCGTTGCGTTCGACGTCAGAAGTTGGAAGTACGAAGAGAAGTTAAGGTAGGGACGTCCAGATCCCACGTGGTTTCCCGGTTCATCCGCCGCACGGTTCTCCCGCTTCTTCTGGTTGCTCTGGCTCCCGCCTCAGAAGCGCGCGCTGCCGACTGGCTGTTCACGCCGTTCATCGGCACCAGCTTCGGTACGGAAACCTCTTTCCTGATCCTGGAAACAGGCGCCGCCAGCAGCGCCCAGCTGATCTTCGGCGGCTCGGCGGCCCTGCTCTCGCGCGGCGTGTTCGGCGTGGAAGCCGACTACGCGTACGCGCCGCGCTTCTTCGAGCGCGACAACCGCGCCGGTAACATTACGGGCAGCAACGTCAACACGTTCAGCGGCAGCGCGATCTTTGCCGTGCCGCTCAGCGTGACGCGCGAATCGCTGCGACCCTACGCGATTGCGGGTCTGGGGCTGATGCATGCGGCCGTCCAAGACGCGGTGAACTTCTCGGACATCCGCGAGAACATGCTGGGATATAACGTCGGCGGCGGGGCGATTGGCCTGATCAGCCCGCGCACCGGCTTCCGCTTCGAAATTCGCCACTTCCGGAGCATCGAGAACGCTCCGAACGTCCTGACCGCTGAACAGAGCGCCCGTCTCAGCTTCTGGCGCGCCACGGTCGGGGTTGTAATCCGGGTTTCGGAATAGCGGTCACCGTGGGAGCTGCCAGATCGCGGGCTTGGAGGTCAGATTTGCGGCGTCCGCAGTCGCGGGCGGGGGCCTGCGTGGTTTGACAGTGGCCGTCGGAGGCCCAGGGTGCTACTTTTCCGGCGAGCGCGAGGTCGCCGGTTCTCGTTCGGCATGTTTCGGTTCCACTTCGCCAGAACAGACTTGGTAAAAACCTTGCTGTAAGGCTCCGTATGACTGCACGACTGTCCACTCATCGGTTCACCAGAATCGTGGCGACGCTGGCGGTCGCAGCCGCGCTGACGACCGGTGCAGCCACACAAACGAAGATCGTCGCACCCAGTAACAAGTACTCGCCAGCCGACGATGTGAAGCTGGGTCGGGAGGCGGCAGCGCAGGCCAAGAAAGAGCTGCCGATGCTGAACGACGAGCGAGTCGACGACTGGGTCGAGGACGTCGGCGCCCGTCTGGCCCAGGCGATTCCGCCAGAGTTCCAGCATCCCGAGTTCCAGTTCACCTTCGACGTCGTCAACCAGTCGGATATCAACGCGTTCGCGCTGCCCGGCGGCCCGATGTTCCTCAACCGCGGGCATGATCGAGAAGGCGAAGACCGAAGGTGAGGTCGCCGGCGTCATGGCCCACGAGCTCGTCGCACGTGGCCCTCCGCCACGGCACCGCTCAGGCCACGAAGGGCGAGAAGTTCCAGATCGGCGCCATCGCCGGCCAGATCCTCGGCGCCGTCGTCGGCGGCACCGCCGGCAGCATCATCGCCCAGGGCTCGAACTTCGGCCTCAGCACCTATTTCCTGAAGTACAGCCGCGAGTACGAGTCGCAGGCGGACATCCTCGGCGCGCAGATGCTGGCGCGTGCGGGTTACAACCCGATTGAAATGGCCAACATGTTCAAGACGCTCGAGGCGGAAGGCGGCTCGGGCGACGCCGCAGTTCCTGAGCGACCACCCGAACCCGGCGAACCGATACCAGGCGATCGTCAACGAGGCGAAGTCGCTGCGGGCGAACGGCAACTTCAGCACCGGCCAGTTCCAGCAGATCCAGGCGAGGCTGAAGCAGGACGGCCGGTCGTACACCGCGCAGGAGATCGCCGAGGGCAGGGCGCGCGAACAATCCGTCGAACGGGAGCACCGGCACGGCCGGTCGCACCGCCAACGTGCGCGTCGAGCCGCCCTCGTCGTCGCATGCGAACGTACCGGCCGACTAACTTCATGCAGGTCAGCGTTCCGTCGAACTGGTCGCAGGTGAACGACAACAGCGGCGTCACCTATGCGCCGCAGGGCGCGTTCTTCGACACCCAGGGCGGCACCGCGTTCACGCACGGGATCGAGTTCGGCATGGCGCAGGGCGGCGGCCGCAACCTGCAGCGCGACACGCAGTCGCTGCTGAACAAATTCGCGCAGAGCAACCCGGAGCTGCGGCTGCAGGGCAACTACAACCGCGTGGACGTCAACGGCCGCCCGGGCCTGGTCGCGCAGTTGAGCAACCGCTCGGAGGTCACCGGCCAGCAGGAGTTCATCCAGTTGACGACGACCTACCTGAGCGACGGCAGCATGCTCTACATGATCGGCGTGGCGCCGCAGAACGAAGCGAACACCTACAACAGCGCGTTCAATCGCGTGCGCCAGACGTTGCGGTTGGCTGACTGAAGCGCTTCGTGGTTCTGAAGGTGCCGGGGGTTCCGATGGTGCCGCAGGTTCGGTTCAATGGGTGCTGAACGTTCAGCACCCAACCTCCAGCACCAACAGCACCCGTGAACCCCAGAACCGAACCCTCGGCACCTCCGGCACCCTTGGCACCCCCTGAACCAGTTCACTTGCCCAACGCGCACTCGCTCCACGTGATCGTTGACCAGGCCCATCGCCTGCATGAACGCGTAGATCGTCGTCGGGCCCGACGAACGTCCAGCCCCGCTTCCGCAGATCCTTGCTCAGCGCCACTGACTCCGGCGTCGTCGCCATCTCCATCAGCACTTCGCGCGTGATCCGCTTCGGTCGGCCCTTGCCGTCCGGCTGCCACTTCCAGAAGTAACTCGCTCAGCGACCCGAACTCGTCGCGCAGGTCGATGGCGCGAGCGGCGTTGTTGATGGTCGATTCGATCTTGCCGCGATGGCGGACGATACCTTCGTCCTTCAGCAGCCGTTCGACGTCGCGCGCCGGTGAAGCGCGACACCCGATCGATGTCGAAGTCCGCGAACGCTCGCCGGAAGTTCTCGCGCTTGCGAAGGATCGTGATCCAGCTCAGTCCCGCCTGGAAGCCTTCCAGACAGACCTTCTCGAACAGCCGTCGATCGTCGCGGACAGGTCTGTCCCCACTCCTCGTCGTGGTAGCGGATATAGAGCGGATCATCACCACCCACCAGCAACGGTTCATCCGAGTGAAGGTATCAGGAACCAGGAGTGTCTTCTTTCGTGCCCTTCGAACCTTCGTGTCCTTCGTGGTGTCTTCTCGTGACAAATGAAGGGCCTCACTTGAATATCCCGCGAATCGCCCTACCAATCCCCGACAGCACGCCCTGGACGACACGCTGGGTTTCCTGCTTGAACGTCCCTTCGTGAATCGGACAGAGCTTGCTCGGGATGTCGTCGTCCTCCTTGAAATACTCGGTGTAAGTCGGGCACGACTGGACGGCGCGGAGATAGGACACCCGGCACATCTCGCGCGGCTCGAGGCCGTCGGGAACGGCGAATGGTTCGGCCGGAAGCCTCCTGACTGTGCGCCGCATGAAGTCGGCCCAGATCGGCAGCGCGACGCGGGCGCCGGTGCCGCCGGCGATGATCCGTTCAGGCTGATCGAAGCCGACCCATACGCCGACGACCACCGACGAATTGAAGCCGACAAACCACGCATCGTGGTAATCGTTCGTCGTGCCGGTCTTGCCGCCGACTGCGCCCTCGACGCCCCACTGTCGCGCGCTCGCGCCGGTTCCGCGCGCGACGACGTCCTCGAGCATCGTCACCATCTGGAACGCCACCTGCGGCGACAGGATCTGCTCGCGCGTGGAATCCACCTCGTGAACGACGTCGCCGTCGGCGTTCTCGACGGAAACGAGGGCGCGCGGATGGACGCGATACCCAAGCGTCGGAAAGACGGCGTAGGCAGCGGTCAGGTCGAGTGGCGTCACCAGGCCGCTTCCTAGCGCCAGTGACGGCACGTCCGGCTGATTTTCGACGCCGAGATCGCTGGCCAGCCGGATAACCGGCTTGGTGCCGACCTTCTGCTGCAGCAGTACCGCGGCCGCGTTGTTCGACTCGAGCAGCGCCTCGCGCAGCGTGAGCGCGTCTTCGTCCCCCGCCTTTTCGTCGTTCGGGATCCAGACGCCCTCCGGGGCCGAGATCGCCACCTGTTTCAGGCCGGTGACCGTCGAAACCGGTGACATTCCGTGCTCGAGCGCCACCGAGTAGACGAACGGCTTGAATGCCGACCCAGGCTGACGACGGCTCTTGACGGCGCGGTTGAACGGCGTCACGGAAAAATCCGATCCGCCGACCATCGCGAGCACGTTGCCGGTCTTCGGGTCGAGCGCCACGAGCGCCGCCTGCAGCCCGTTGGCATTGATCCGCCGCAAGCCGTCCTTGACCGCGATTTCCGCGGCGTCCTGGATCTCGGGCACGAACGAGGTGTGCACCTTCCAGTCGGGCGGGTTGTCGCCGCCGTAGATGTTGCGGAACTGCTGGCGGAGGTATTCCTTGGCGTAGCCGCCACGTGCACTCGACACGGATGGTTGCTCGTAGATCCGGATCCGTTCGGCCCTGGCCTGCTGCTCTTGCGCTGCCGTGATCTTGCCTTCCTCACGCATCCGCTGCAGCACCACGAAGCTGCGCTGGCGTGAGGCGTCGAGGTGATTCCAGGGCGAGTAGCCGGCGGGGTTGCGGATGATGCCGGCAATGAGCGCCGCTTCTCCCAGCGTCAGCTTCGACGCCGGCTTCCGCAGCATCTTCTGGCTCATCGTCTCGACGCCGTAGATGCCACCGCCGAGGAAGATCCGGTTCATGTAGAGCGTTGAGGATCTCCTTCTTGGAGAGGAGCACCTCGAGCATCACCGCCAGCGCCGCTTCCTTGGCCTTGCGCATCGGCGTCTTCGCGTTCGACAGGAAGAGCGTCCGCGCGAGCTGCTGCGTGATGGTGCTGCCGCCCTGCATGCCGCCAGCGCCGCGTGATGTCATGGATCAGTGCGCGCGACGTCCCGATCGGATCGATGCCGGGGTGATAGTAGAAGCGGTGGTCCTCGACGGCGATCACCGCGTCCTTGAAGTAGGTCGAGATCTGTTCGAACTCGACGTCGCGGCGTTGCTCGTCGAGCCGGAACCACGGCCGGTTCAGCGCGTCGTAGAACACCGTGTCGCCGACGCCGCGATTGAGCTTCCAGATCGCCCAGGCGTGGCGGACGGTCCAGACGCTGATCGCCGCGGCGCTCACCAGCAGAACGGCTCCGAGTGCGATGGCCAGCCAGCGCGGCCAACCCACGGACGGCCAACGTACGGACTTCACAGCCGGGAAACGCACTGCCTGATTATCAGGGATCAGGGATCAGGGGACAGGGATCAGGGCGGCATGCGGGCAGGGCGGCGGCAGATTGGTCCAGCGAATCACGCGCCTCGGTGACGGGTGTTGCAAGCGGCGCTAAACGCGTCAGTCAGAGGCCGAGATTCGGGACACCGTGGCGTCCTTGACTCATGCGCCGGGACGCGAATTCGTCGGACCGGTTGAGGTCATGCGCGCGTCCAACCGGGCGATGTTAGGCTACCGGCGTATGAGACGTGCCGCGGCTGCCGCCGCCCTCGCCTGCGCTCTTACCGCGATTTCGGCGGCCCAGACCCCCGCCCCCACGGAGAACCACGAAAAGGACTTCCTCTCACGCATCCGGCGCCTGACGGTCGAAGGCCGACGAGCCGGGGAGGGCTACTGGTCGCCGGACGGCAAGAAGCTCGTCTTTCAGAGCGAGCGCGAGCCGGGCAATCCCTTCTATCAGATCTATTTGATGGACCTCACCACCGGCGACACCACGCGCGTGTCGACCGGCGTCGGCAAGACGACCTGCTCGTTCATCAACCCCGAAACCGGCGACGTCCTCTTCGCGTCGACCCACCACGACCCCACGTCCAAGCAACAGCAGGAAGAGGAGCTCAAGTTCCGCGCCTCCGGCCAGGAGCGGCGCTACTCCTGGGACTACGACCCGGAGATGGAGCTCTACGTCAAGTCGACGAAGACCGGGATGTTGAAGCGGATTACGAACAAGCGTGGCTACGACGCGGAGGCGAGCTATTCGCCCGACGGCCAGTGGATCGTCTTCACCTCGACCCGGCAGGCGTACGAGCGAACGTTGAGCGCAGCCGAACAGAAGCAGCTCGACATGGATCCGAGCTACTTCGCCGAGATCTACATCATGCGCGCCGACGCCGACGGATCCGGGCCGCGGCGGCTCACCACCACGCCAGGTTACGACGGCGGACCGTTCTTCTCGCCTGACGGCAAACGGATCATCTGGCGTCGCTTCACCGAGGATGGCCTCCTGGCAGACATCTACACGATGAATCCAGACGGCACCGACGTGCGACGTCTGACGGATTTCGGGGCGATGAGCTGGGCGCCCTATCTCCATCCGTCCGGGCAGTATGTGATTTTCGCGTCCAACAAGCTCGGGTTCGAGAATTTCGAGCTGTTCATGGTGGACATCGACGGCAAGAAGGAGCCGGTTCGCGTCACGTACTCCGATGGTTTCGACGGGCTGCCCGTCCCGTCACCGGACGGCAAGCAGCTCGCGTGGACTTCCAGCCGCGGCGGCGGCCGCGAAGGCCAGATCTTTCTCGCGCAGTGGAACCATGACGCCGCGCTCGCGGCCATCCGCAATGCACCCGCCAGGAAGACGCGATGAACACCCGAATGACGAGGCACCGACGCAGCGAGGTACGGAGGTCTTTGTCCCGGCGACGTCGTGCCCTTGCAGATTTGGTCCGCGGCCTCAGTGCCTCGGTGCTTCGGTGTGTCGCGCTTTTTCTGCTGGCTGTCTGCCCGTCGTCGGCGCAGACGGCCACCGATTCCGAACACCCGTGACGCACGTGCAGACGCTGGCCTCGGAGCGCTTCGGCGGGCGCGAGGCGGGAACGGAGGGCGAGCGGCTGGCTGGTGACTACATCGCCACACAACTGGCACGCGTCGGCGCGAAGCCGCTGCCGAACAAGGCCGACATGTTCGAACCGTTCCAGTTCACCGCTGGCGCACGCGACGGCGGCTCGACGTTCTCGGTGCAATTCGATCCGGTCATCGCCACGGGCGCGATCGGCGGAGTCGTCGGTGGGGTCCCAGAGAGGGGCGGGACCAACGCCAGCATTCGCGCACTCTCCTTCTCCGATGACGCCGAGGTGAAGGCCGGAGTCGTCTTCGCCGGCTACGGCATCGTCGTCCCGGACTCGCAGAACTTCGGCTACGACAGCTACGCCACGCTGGACGTGAAGGACAAGATCGTGGTCGTCCTGCGGTACTTCCCTGAGGACGCAGACAAGGACACGAAAGCCATTCTGGCGCGCTACTCGGACCTTCGCTACAAGGCGATGCAGGCGCGGCAGCATGGCGCCAAAGCGATGCTGGTGATCACCGGTCCGCGCTCGCCCAATGCCGGTGAGCTGGTCCCGATGACCTTCGACACGGCCATCGCCGGGTCCGGCATCCCGGCTGCCAGCATCAACGGCAGCATGGCAGCGTGGCTGTTCCAGAATGCACCGAAGACCCTGACGGATGCACAGAAGGACCTCGACACCGGCAATCCGCACGTCGCCGGCTTCCTCATCCCGAACACGACTGTGTCGATGAAGACCGCGGTCGAGCGGGTGACGCATACGGCACGCAATGTTGTCGCATACATCCCGGCGACTGCTCCGGCTACGAACGTGCAGAAGCCCTGGATCGTCGTCGGCGCCCACTACGATCATCTGGGACGCGGCGAGGGCGGCAACTCACTGGCGGCGAAGGAAGATGCGGGCAAGCCGCACCTGGGCGCGGACGACAATGCCTCGGGCACGGCGACGGTGATTGCCCTGGCCGCTGCCCTGGCGAAGATGCCGATGCGAACGCGAAATGTCGTGTTCGCGCTGTGGTCGGCCGAAGAACTGGGGCTGGTCGGATCTGCCGAGTTCGCGAACAAGCCTCCCGTACCGATCGAACAAATCGACGCCTACATCAACTTCGACATGGTCGGCCGGATGCAGGACAACAAGCTGACCGCGCAGGCGACCGGCACGAGCGCATCGTGGCCGTCCATCCTCGAGCGCGCCAACGTCGCGGCCGGTTTCGATCTGACGCTGCAGGAGGATCCCTATCAGCCGACGGATGTCGCCTCATTCAACGGCGCCGGCGTGCCCAGTCTCTCGTTCACGACGGGCGCACATCCGGATTACCACAAGCCGTCGGACACGGCCGACAAGATCGATTATGCGGATCTCGATCGCATCGCCGACTTCGCGACCACGATTGTGCGGCGGTTGATGGACATCGAACCCTTGACGTTCGCAAAGGTCGAACAGTCGCAACAGAGCGCGAGCCGCACCGGCGTACGCGTATTCACCGGTACCGTCCCAGACTATGCGTCGAACGCGAAAGGGCTGCTGCTCAGTGGCGTCATCGGCGGCGGGCCGGCCGAACAGGCTGGCCTGCAGAAGGGCGACATCATCGTCGAGGTCGCCGGCCAGTCGATCGCCAACATCTACGATTACACCTACGCGCTGGAGCTGCTGAAGATCGGAGAGCCGGTCAAAGTCGTATATGAGCGCGCCGGCATGCGGCGCGAGACCACCTTGACGCCTTCCGCGCGCAAGTAACACGCGGAGCCGTGATTCAGACTGGAATCAGACCCGGAGCGTGCGATGACACTTCGTCGCAGAACGTTTCAGGTGGTCGTCTGGACAGGAATTGTTTTGAACTGGGCCTTCGCGGCCATGGCTCTTGCCGATCCGCGTCATCTGACTGCGACGCTCGATCTCGGCGTCAGCGAATCGACCGTGTGGCTGTTTAACTACTCGGTGCTGTTGGCGCTCTTGAGCTGCTTCTACATTCCCGCCGCGGCCGATCCGTTTCGATACCGGGTGAACGCCTGGCTGCTGATTGCCGCACGGCTCATTCCCGCAGCGACGTTCTTCGTCGGCGTGTCGAACGGGTTTTTGGCGAAGGGGTTCGTCAAACTCGGTGTGGCCGATTCGTTGATCGGCAGCGGCGAGCTGGTCCTCCTAGTGTGGCTACTGCGAGACGCACGGGTGCAGGCGGCCCGGACACCCGTTCCCGCGTGAGCGCAGTCCACACAGGCCGTCGACGCGCGGCGATGCCCGAGACGCTCGCGGCGACCCTATTCCGGCTCCTCGGCCAGCACCTGCTCCACGCTGTCGGCGAGCGGATCGGTCGCCGGAGCAGGCCCATGCATGCGGGCGTAAACGAAAGCGATCGTGAAGATCACCACGATCAGCGTCAGTGAAAACCACTGCGGGATGGCGAAGCCGATGTCCCAGGCGGCATGCAGGTATTCGAGACCGAGTTTGAGACCCACCCACGCGATGATGACGAACGCGCCGTCCACGAGTGCCGGGTAGCGCTGAACGAGCGTAAGCAACTGCCCCACCACCAGGCGCATGGCGACGATGCCGAGGATGCCACCGGCGATGACGACCCAGGTCTTGGGTGACATCGCAACGGCGACAAGGATGGAGTCGATGGAAAAAGCCAGGTTGACCAGTTCGACCCGGACGACCGTCGCCCAGAAGGCGCTCAGTCCGAACATCGGTTTGGCCGGCGGCGCGCCCCGGCGCTCCTCGGCACTCTGGCCACGGAAGTGCCCGTAGGTGAGGTACAGCAGATACAACCCGCCGAACAGCTTCACGAGTACCAATCGGATGAGATAGACGGCCAGCAGCGTGGCGAGCACCCGGAACGCGAAACCGCCGATCAGGCCGTAGCGGAGGGCCGGCTTGTGCTCGCGGCGGGGCAGGCCGAGCACCATGATCGCCATCACCAGCGCGTTGTCGGCGCTCAGGAGGCCTTCCAGCGCCACCAGGGCGCCGACGGTGACGAGATCACCCGTTTGGATACCCAAAACCTACTGATCGTATCCCGATGTTCACACTTCTCGGTTCTCGCTTCTCGGTTCGTGTTCAGGTTCGGTTCGGGGTTCGGGGTTCGGCGTTCGGCGTTCGGGCTTCAGCGTTCGGGCCAGCCGAGCCTGAACACGAACGGGAGAAGCGAAAACCGTGAGAGTGAACGCACCGCCACTGGTTTCCACGACTTGACACGCCCCATGTCAGGTCCTACACTCGATCTGTATCAAGAAGGTGCGTCGCGACGAGTCAGGTTGTAGTCATGGCATTTGAGCAGGACCTCTATTTCATCAGCATGGCGGCCGAGATGCTCGGCCTGCATCCGCAGACGCTGCGGAAATACGAGCGGCTGGGACTGATTCAGCCGTCCCGGACGATCGGCAGCATGCGGTTGTACTCGCGCGAGGAACTCGAACGGCTCAAGCTGATCAAGCATCTGGTGGATGAATTAGGCATCAATCTGGCCGGGGTCCAGCGGCTCTTGTCCATCGCGGAGGCGATGCAGCGCGTCCGCCCGCTCATGGACGAGAGCGCACTCAGCACCGGGGCCGGCCGCCGGCAGCTGCTGACGGAGATGCGCCGGCTGAACGAGGCGATCGGGCTGTGAGGGGATCCGAAGTGGACTCTAGACCTTGGACTTTGGAAGCAGGACGAAGCCGAGCGCATTCCGGCGCCTCGAGCCCAGAGTCTAAAGTCCAGAGTCCAAAGCTCACACAGACTTAGCGACTATGGAATTCAAGGACTACTACTCCACGCTCGGCGTCGCGAAAACCGCGACGGAGAAAGAGATCAAGGGCGCGTACCGAAAGCTCGCGCGCAAGTTCCATCCGGACGTCAACCCGGGCGACAAGGTCGCGGAGTCGAAGTTCAAGGAGATCAACGAGGCCTACGAGGTGCTCGGCGATCCCGAGAAGCGAAAGAAGTACGACGAACTCGGCGCGAACTGGCGGATGTACGAGCAGGCGGGCGCCCAGGGCGGCGCCAATCCGTTTGCCGGCGGGTGGAACGTCAACATGGGTGGAAGCGGCGGCCAGGGTGGCTTCCGCACCATGACGCAGGACGAAATGGAGGAGATGTTCGGGGACGAGAACCCGTTCTCGGACTTCTTCACCACGTTCTTCGGCGGCGGTGGATTCGGCCGCGACGCCGGCAGCGCGCACCGGTGGTCGGTACTGGCCGAAGCAGGCATCGCCAGGGTCGGGACGTCGAGCACGAGATCGAGCTCAGTCTCGATGACGCCTATCACGGCACGACACGACGTCTGGCGACTGAACCACGACGGCCAGTCACGCACGGTCGACGTGCGCATCCCGGCAGGGGTGGGCGATGGCTCACGGGTCCGGATCACCGGCGAGGGCGAACAGGGTGGTGGGGGTGGTAAGTCGGGCGATTTGTACCTGCGCGTGCGGCTCGCGCCGCACCCCGTGTTCGAACGCAAGGGCCGTGACCTCTACGTCAAAGTGCCGGTGACCGTGACAACCGCGGTTCTCGGTGGCGAGGCGGAGGTGCAGACGCTCGCCGGCAAGCCGGCCCGGCTCCGCATCCCGGCGCTGACGCAGAACGGACAGGTGTTCCGGCTCAAGGGCTACGGCATGCCGGCGGTCGGCAAGAGCGAGGACAAGGGCGATCTCTACGCGCGCATCGAGGCGCAACTGCCGACGGCTGTGACGGAACGCGAACGCGAGCACTGGGAAGCGCTCGCGAAGGGAGAAGCGGCGAAGAAGAACAGCGCCGCATGAGGGAGACGTCGGCGCGTCTGTGGTCCCTGGTCTTTGGTCTTTGGACTGTCCGGCGGGCCTCTTCCGCCGGGACCAGAGACCAGCGACCAGGGACCAAGGACCAACGACCACTAAAGCCATGAATCTCAACAAGTTCACCGAAAAGGCGCAGGAAGCGATCATCACCGCTCAGAACCTCGCCACCGAACTGAATCACGCGGAGGTCACGCCCGAGCACCTGCTCGTCGCGCTCGTCGAGCAATCGGAGGGCATCGTGCCATCGGTGCTCCGCAAGCTGGCCATCGACCCCGCGAAGGCGTCGGCGGACGCGCGCACGCTGCTCAAATCGCTGCCACAGGCGTATGGCGCGGACGTGCGGCTGTCGCCGCGCATGAACCTGATCGTCCAGTCGGCGCAGGCGGAAGCGAAGCGGCTGCAGGACGAGTACGTCAGCACGGAGCACCTGTTCCTCGCGATAGCCACCGAAGCGGGCCGATCTCCGGCCGCGCAGATGCTGCAGAAGCAGGGACTGACGAAGGACGCGCTGTACCAGGCGCTCACCCAGGTTCGCGGCACCCAGCGCGTGACGTCGCAGAACCCGGAGTCGACCTACGAAGCACTGGCCCGCTACGGCCGCGATCTGACGGAACTGGCTCGCAAGGGCAAGCTCGATCCGGTGATTGGCCGCGACGAAGAAGTTCGCCGCGTCATCCAGGTGCTGTCACGCCGCACGAAGAATAATCCGGTGTTGATTGGTGAGCCCGGCGTCGGCAAGACGGCGATTGTCGAAGGACTGGCGCAACGGATCGTCCGCGGCGACGTGCCCGAGGGGTTGAAGGACAAGAAAATCTTCGCCCTCGACATGGGGGCGCTCGTCGCCGGAGCGAAGTACCGCGGTGAGTTCGAGGAGCGCCTCAAGGCGGTGCTCAAGGAAATCACCGAGTCCGAGGGGCAGATCGTCCTCTTCATCGACGAGCTTCACACCGTCGTCGGAGCCGGGGCGGCCGAAGGCGCCATGGACGCGTCGCAGATGCTGAAGCCGATGCTGGCACGTGGCGAACTGCACACGATCGGCGCGACCACGCTCGACGAGTACCGGAAGCACATCGAGAAGGATGCGGCCCTGGAACGACGGTTCCAGCCAGTGCTGATCGGTGAGCCGACGGTCGAGGACACCATTTCGATCCTGCGCGGCCTGCGCGAGCGGTACGAGATCCACCACAAGGTGAAGTTCAAGGACGCGGCACTCGTCGCCGCAGCGGTGCTCTCTGACCGCTACATCGCGGACCGGTTTCTGCCCGACAAGGCGATCGATCTCGTGGACGAGGCGGCGTCGAAAATCCGTATGGAAATCGACTCGATGCCGACCGAACTCGACGAGGTGCGGCGCCGCGTGATGCAGCTCGAGATCGAGCGCGAAGCGCTGCACAAGGAAACCGATCCGGCATCGCGCGAGCGGCTGGCACGGCTCGAAAAGGAGCTCGCCGACCTCAAGGAAGAAGAGACCAGGCTTCGCGCCCAGTGGGAAACCGAAAAGGCCGAAATCAGCGGTAGCAGCAACATCAAGGAGCAACTCGAACAGGCACGGCTCGAGCTCGACGAGGCGACCCGTTCCGGCGACTACGCCAAAGCGTCGGAGCTGCAGTACGGACGCATTCCCCAGCTGGAAAAGCGACTGGCCGAACAGGACGGCGGCGACGGGCGGCCGAAAGGGCCGCGCATGCTGAAACTGGAAGTCGACGAGGAGGACATCGCCGACGTGGTCGCCAAGTGGACGAACATCCCGGTGAGCCGGCTGATGGAGGGCGAGATCCAGAAGCTGATTCACATGGAGGAGCGGCTCCATCATCGCGTGATTGGTCAGGACGAAGCGATCACCGCGGTAGCCAACGCCATCCGGCGGGCGCGGGCGGGCCTGCAGGATCCCAACCGGCCGCTCGGCAGCTTCATGTTCCTGGGACCGACCGGGGTCGGCAAGACCGAGCTGGCGCGCGCGCTGGCCGAGTTCCTGTTCGACGACGAGCACGCGATGATCCGAATCGACATGTCGGAGTATCAGGAGAAGCACACCGTGTCGCGGATGATCGGTGCGCCTCCAGGTTACGTCGGCTACGACGAGGCGGGTCAGCTCACCGAGGCCGTCCGGCGGCGGCCGTATTCGGTCGTGCTCTTCGACGAGGTCGAGAAGGCGCATCCGGAGGTGCTGAACGTGTTGTTACAGCTCCTCGACGATGGCCGCCTCACGGACGGCAAGGGACGGACGGTGGACTTCAAGAACGCCGTCGTGATCATGACTTCGAACATCGGCAGTCAGTTCATCGCCGAGCACAGCGGGAACCTAAATGAAGGGATCAGGCGTCAGGTAACAGAGGCACTCCGTCAGCACTTCCGGCCGGAGTTCATCAACCGGATCGATGAGGTCATCTTCTTCCATGCGCTGGGGCTGGAGCACATGAAGTCGATTGTGGACATCCAGATCCGCGGTCTGCTCAAGCGGCTGGAGGACCGGAAAATCCATGTCGAACTGAGCGACGCGGCGAAGGCGCTCGTCGTCGCAGAGGGGTACGACCCGATGTACGGAGCCCGGCCGTTGAAGCGGACTATCCAGCGGCGGGTGCTGGATCCGCTGGCGTTGCGGGTCCTGGAGGGCGACTTCCGGGAAGGCGATCGGGTTATCGTAGACGTAGGTGAAGGCGGGCTTTCCTTCCAGAAGGACAGGATTGCCGCTTGACAACAACTCCCGACGCTGTAGGCCGGTCGCTCCCCACCTTCCAGATGACGCGGGGAATCGGGCGACGGCACGCTGCGGAAGTCCGGGGCGAAGGTCGGGGGGTGGGAGTTCACGAGTGATAAGGATCGAAGATTGCCGAATCTCAGAACACCTCCCGGTATGAACCCGCGTGACAAGCGGCCCGTCGATCGGCGCCCGCTTGGCGCCGGTCGTCCGGGCGGTGCGGTCTGGTACGTGCTCGGGTTCCTGCTGCTCATGGCGATCGCGCAGACGTGGTTCCTGATGCCGGGCGGGAAGCAGATCTCGTATAGCGACTTCAAGAACGCCATCCGGGGGGGCCAGGTGCTCGGAAGTGTACGTGGGCGAGCAGACCATTCGCGGCAGCTACAAGCGCGAAGTGGCTGGCGCCCGGACGTTCAACACCAATCGTATCGAAGACCCGAAGCTGCTCGAGGATCTCGATGCCGCGGAGGTCAAGTACACCGGTGAGTTCGCGAGTCGCTGGCTCAGTGAGCTGATCGGGTGGCTGCCGCTGCTGCTGCTGTTCGGCGTCTGGATCTTCTTCTTCCGTCGCATGGGGAGCGCCGAAGGCGGCGTGATGTCGTTCGCCCGCAGCAAGCACCGCGTCTTCGCCGAAGACGACGTGAAGGTGAGCTTTGCGGACGTCGCCGGCGTGGACGAGGCCGAGCAGGAACTGAAGGAGATCGTCGAGTTCCTGAAGAACCCGAAGAAGTACACGACGCTCGGCGGACGCATTCCCGAAGGGAGTACTGCTCGTCGGACCTCCCGGAACCGGCAAGACCCTGCTTGCCCGTGCGGTTGCCGGTGAAGCCAAAGTGCCGTTCTTCAGCCTGAGTGGCTCCGAGTTCGTCGAGATGTTCGTCGGCGTCGGGGCCGCGCGCGTCCGCGACCTGTTCTCACAGGCGGAACAGAAGGCGCCGTGCATCATCTTCATCGACGAGCTCGATGCCCTCGGCCGCGCCCGAGTCCAGAGCCCGATGGGATCGCACGAAGAGCGTGAACAGACCCTCAACCAGCTGCTCGCCGAGATGGACGGCTTCGACTCGCGCAAGGCGATCATCATCATGGGCGCGACCAACCGTCCGGAAGTGCTCGACCCCGCTTTGCTCCGCCCCGGCCGGTTCGATCGCCAGGTGCTGGTGGACAAACCCGATGTCAAGGGCCGCGAGGAAGTCCTGCGCATTCACACGCGCACCGTCAAGCTCTCGCCCGGTGTCGATCTGAAGATCGTCGCCGCCCGCACCGCCGGATTCGCGGGTGCCGACCTGGCCAACCTGGTCAACGAAGCGGCGCTGCTGGCGGCGCGGAAGGACAAGACGGCGGTCGAGATGATCGACTTTGACGAAGCCATCGATCGCCTCATCGCGGGCCTCGAGAAGAAGCGCGTGATGAGCGACAAGGAGCGGGAGATCGTCGCCTATCACGAATCCGGACACGCCATCGTTGCCACCGCGATCCCGAACATGGATCCCGTGCACAAGATTTCAATCGTCCAGCGCGGCTTCGGGGCGCTCGGCTACACGATGCAGTTGCCGCTCGAGGATCGATATCTGATGCAGCGCAGGGATCTGCTCAACCAGCTGGCAGTCCTCCTGGGCGGGCGGACGGCGGAAGAGATCGCCTTGGGCGAAATCTCGACGGGGGCGCAGAACGACATCCAGCGCGCCACAGACATCGCCCGCTCGATGGTCACCGAATGGGGCATGAGCGATTCGCTCGGCACCATCAACTACGATGGCGCGAAGCGAAGCAAGTTCCTCGACATCACGATGGGCCCGGAACGCGGCGCGTATGCGGAAGACACCGCCCGCCTGATCGACTCGGAAGTGAAGCGCATTTTGACCGATGCACACAATGAGGCGCGGCGGCTGCTGACCGAACGTCGCGACATGCTCGAGTCGGTGACGCGGCGACTGCTCGCAGTCGAGGTCATGGAAGGCGAGGAACTGCGGCGGATCATGGGCATCGCCCCGACGCGGCAGCTGCCGCCCCCCGGCGACGAAAGTACGCCTCTACCAGTCACACCGGGAGTGAGCTGAACTGGATGAACCTTGACCGGTGAATATTGAACCTGGAACCAGGGCAGGTTCCAGGTTCACGCGTTGGCAGTTCACGCGGATTCAACTGGCAAATTCTTCGGTCCCCCTGCATACTTGGCGCGTCCTCAGCCAAGGAGCTTCATGATCCGTACGATGGTGCTCGCTTTTGCAGTGGCGGTCTGCCCTGCGGCAGCGGGAGCGCAGTCCTTCGCGTCCATCTTCACCCAGCTCCCAGCAGATTTCCGGCACCTGGCCCAGCCTTCGAACCTCTTGATCCTGGGCAGCACCGGCGCCGGCAGCCTCGCACTCCACCCCGAGGACGCCGCGATCGCGCTCAAGACCAAGGATCCTGATCAGTTCTATAGTCCAGGCAACGTCCTTGGTCAGGGCGGGCTGCACGCCGCCGCCGGTCTGGCCATCTACGTTGGCGGTCGCGTTGCGCATAACCAACGCGCGGGCCAACTCGGCGTCGACCTGCTGCAGGCGCAGATCGTCGGCGGTTCCATCACCACCGGTCTCAAGCTCGCCGCGAACCGGACTCGACCGGACGGAGCCAATTACTCCTTTCCCTCGGGCCATACCTCCAGCGCGTTCGCCACCGCTTCGGTGCTGCAGCGGACGTTCGGGTGGAAGGTTGGAATCCCTTCCTACGTCGTGGCGAGCTATGTCGGCGCCTCCCGCGTCGCGACCTCGCATCACTTCGTGACCGATGTGCTGTTCGGCGCCGGTATCGGCATCGCCGCTGGACGGGCCACGACGTTCGGCATCAACGGCGCGAGTCTCACGGTCAGCCCGGCCGTTACGCATAACTCGGCCACGATCAACGTCAGCGTCAACCGCCAGCCATAATTCGATAGTGACGTCACCCGCTTGACCCTCCTCCAACACGGGCGTAGGGTGGTAGGCACGGGAGGGCCGTCATGTCCCATCGCGCTACCACGCTCGCCGTCGCGCGTCCGACCGGAAACGAGCGAACCCCTCTATCACTGTCCCAGCTCAGCGCCCACCGGTCGAAAGCTGCGGCGTCCGTGGACCGCGTGCGCGGTGAATTCGCCGAGATGCGCGGCTTCTCGCCGACGCTGGCACAGGCCGCAAAGCTGTTCGGGCTGACGCGCGACGAGTGCGACCGAGTCCTGAATCTGCTGGTCCAGGATGGCAGCCTCACACGCGGCGAGGATGGTCGTTATCGGCTGGTCGAGTGATCGCGTCGCGAATTACCGATCGCGAATCAAGATGGGGCAACAGTGCATCGTGAACGGATGTGGCGACATGCCTGGCGGCTGCTGATCTATTGGCACCGGCTCGCGAGATAGTTCGTAACCTCACCTCCCACGTCGAGCGTTCACCGCCGCGACACGCTCATCCGCATCCCGTATTTCGCGCGAAGAGTGATGGTGGGTTGAACGTCGATCCGCTGGCTGGGGACAAGATCGAACTGCCATCGGTTCGCGACTGTCGCCAGCACGAGTACGCCCTCCATCCACGCGAACTGCTCACCGATGCAGATTCGCGGCCCCGCACCGAACGGGAAGTAGGCGAAACGATGTCGTGACGGATCGTTGGTCAGCCAGCGCTCGGGTTTGAACTCCGCCGCAGCCTCCCAGAAGCGCGCGTCCTTGTGCAGCAGATACTGGCTGAGGAAGATCACCGTCCGCGCCGGGAGTACGTAGTCGGTACCGGGCACGCGATATTCCTCGAGAGCGCGACGGCCCACCAGATACGCCGGCGGGAACAATCGCATCGACTCCGACAGCACCGCACGGGTGTAGGTCAGGCGCGGCAGATCGGCCAACCCTGGCACACGGCCGCCGCAGACGTCACGCACCTCGGCGTTCAGACTGGCCCGGGCAGCAGGGTGCTGCGACAGCAGGTACCAGGTCCAGGTCAGGGCGTTAGCCGTTGTCTCGTGCCCGGCCAGCAACAATGTCATGACCTCGTCACGCACTTCCTCGTCTGTCATGCCGAGGCCGTCGTCCTCATCACGCGCGGCGATCAACGTGGACAGCACGTCGTGGCCGCTCACATGCGTGGCAGGCAACTTCGTCTGGACCGCGTTCGGTGGCCCTGGTCTGGCGCTATTGGGCGGCTCCACCGCCTCGGCATCGCCCGCGCCTGCGGGCCCGGGTTCGGGGAGGCGAGTCGCGGCCCGCGCTGCGGCGCGGCGGTCGGCAATCATCTGATAGACGATCTCATCGAGCCGTGCCTTGGCGCGACGGAAGCGCCGGGCCTGGGGTATCGGCCAGTTCACGATCCGTTCACCGTACGGCATCAGTGCGATGTCGAAGGCCGACAGCGCCTGCGTCACCGCCGATCCGATCGCGTCCGCGCGATCCTCCACATCGGTATCGAACAGCGTCTTGCCGGCAATCGCGAGCGTCAGCTTCGCCATCTCCTCCGAGAGATTTCGCGTCTCCCCAGCTCGCCATTGCGACACATACCGATCGGCGAACTCCACCATCGTCGCGGCATACCCCGCCACGCGATCGCGATGGAACGCGGGCTGGAGCAGGCGCCGCTGGCGTTGATGATGCGCATCCTCGCTGGTCAGCAGTCCGTTGCCGAGGAGAACGCGCGCGCGCTCCAGCCCGACGCCTTTGTGAAACAGGCGATGTCGTGTCACGAGGACGTCACGCACGTAGTCCGGATGGTTCAACAATGCGAACGGGTGACCGCGAACCGTGAAGAAGGCGACGTCACCATAGCGACTGGCAAGCTCCTGCAGCGGTACCAGGCGATTACGGAGGAACGCCAGCGCCAGCAGACGTACAGCAGATGCGCCGTGCGGACCCGGGGGCAAGGCAGGCATGCCTCGCGATTATGCCTCCGGTGTGGTTTACTGCGAGGGCGCGAATGAACTGGTGGTGGAGGCCGGCGTTCGTCTCCGGGCTCATGACGGTGGCCGTCGTGCTCCTGTGCACCTGGAATTGCCACGCCGGACCGGCACCGCCAATCCAGAGTGCCGGTCAAGTAGAAACAGCAACTATTCGCGCCACGGTTGTCGACGATCGTACCGGCCTGCCGATTACGCGCGTGCAGCTCACCACCGATGACGAAGCGGTGAGTTTGTCGAACGCCGACCTGACAAGGTCCGCACCACAGGTAAGCTCGCAGGCACCGTCGGCGCCACCGGCAGACTCGCAGGCACGCTCCGCGATACCGGCATCCGCCGACCAGGCGCCGCCGGTGGCGCGACGCGCCTGGCAAGCTCTCGGCGGCGGTGTGTTCACGCTGGATGTTTCACCCGGCGCCAAGGCGATCGTTGCATCGGCGATCGGTTACGCGGTCGTCAAGGCCACGGTCGATGCTGTCGCTGGACAGACGACAGACGTCACGATCAGGCTCTCCGAAGGCGCCGGCGCTTACACCGAGCACGTCGACGTGGTGGGCTCCCCCGGCCCGCCGGACGCGAGCGGACCGGCCGGCAGCATGACCTTGTTCGGCCGTGATCTCCAGAACCTGCGCGGCGCCATCCTCGACGATCCGTTGCGCGCCGTGCAGTCGCTGCCGGCCGTCTCCGCAACCGACGATCTCTACGCCGAGTTCTCCGTCCGCGGCAGCGGGTTCCGCCACATCAACGTGACGGTCGACGGCATTCCGACCAAGTATCTGATGCACACCGTCAACGACGTCGTCGATGGCGGCTCCGTCACCATGATCAACAGCGAGACGCTCGGCGCCGTCCAACTGCTGCCCGGCAGCTATCCGCAGAAGGCGGGTCGATACCTCGGTGCCGAAGTCGACATGCTGACGCGCGACGGTGATCACGACCGGTTCCGCGGACGCGCCGGCCTCAGTGGCACCAGTGCGAGCTTCCTCGGTGAAGGACCGCTTCCCCACGCCCGCGGGTCCTGGCTGGCGTCGGTCAGACGCAGCTACCTGGACTACCTGATCAAGCAGATCGACCCGAACGCGGGGCTGGCGTTCGGCTTCGTCGACGCCCAGGCAAAGATCAAGTACGACCTGACGAGTCATCACACGATCGAGCTGACCACCCTCTTTGGACGGGCGGCTTTCGATGGCAACGACTATGACGATCTGAACGACACGGCGTCAGCGCGCAGCCAATCGTGGTTATCCGTACTCGGCTGGCGGTACATGTCCAGCAGTCGCCTGGCACTCACGAACCGTCTCTACGTGACCGGGCTGAATTTCGACAACGACAATCCGTTCGGTGAGCAGCTCGATGCGGCTCGATTCAACCAGGTGGGTTGGCGCGTCGACGGTACATACGCCGCGGCGGCCAGGAGCCTTATCGAGTTCGGCGGCGACGCGCAGGCGCTGTCTGGTCGTCATCGCCGGCGCGCGGCATTGCCAATGGCCACGTCACTCGTCACCGCAGGCGACTACGCTGCGGATGCCGCGACCGCATCGGCCTACGCCCAGGCCGTCGTCACGTGGCCGCACGTGACTGTCACGCCAGGCGTTCGTGTCGATCGATGGGGCCTGACCAGCGCGACAACGGCATCGCCATGGCTCAACGTGACGGTTAGGCCATGGGAGCGCACGGCCATCAAGCTCGGTTCGGGCGTCTACCGGCAGTTTCCCGAATTCGACCAGGTCTACGGCCTCAATGGCGGCGGTGTCGAGCTGAAGCCCGAGCGGGCACAGCACTTCGACATCGGGTTCGAGCAGCGGCTGTTGCCGGCAGTGACACTCATGGTGACCGGCTTCGTCCGGCGGGAGTCAGACGTCCTGTGGATTCCAGGGAGCGAGACGCGCATGGTCAGTAACCGGATCGTCGGCGCCTCGTTCACCGCCAATTGGGCGAACGCGCTCACGGGAGGCGCCCGTGGTGCCGAAATCGTCGTCCGGCGCGATTCTCCCACCGGCTGGTCGGGATGGGCCGGATACGCGTACGCGAGGACGCACTACGACCGGCCGGCCGGTAGCGAAACATTCTGGGCCAACGCCGACCAGCGTCACACGCTGGCGCTCTATGCCCATTACCCGCTCACGAGCCGGACCAGCCTCAGCACGCGCTATCGGTTCGGCTCGAACTTTCCAATCACCGGATATCTCACCGCGGCAGCCTCAGCGCCGACGGATCCGGAGACCAACGGGCCGGCCTTCTACCAGCTGACCAGTGCTCGAAACACGACCCGTCTTCCGGCCTATTCACGGTTGGACGTGCGTGGCGAACACTCGTTTCTGTGGGGATCGCGCCGGCTCGTGTTATTCGTGGAAGTCGCGAACGTGCAGGACCGCAAGAACCTGCGGAACACGCCCTACTCGATCGATCGGAACGGCCGCGCCTTCGGCGTCACGGAAACGACGATGCCGATCATTCCGTCGGCTGGATTTGTGGTGGAATTCTGACGGACCGCGAAAACGTCAAATCCTAACTCCCAACGACGACCCCGTCCCAACCCCCAACGTGCGCGGCAGGCGCAGTGGGAGTTGGTCGGCCTCAGATGTTGGAGGCTGGGCGTTTCACATCAGATGTTGGGCTGCTTGGTCACGCGCAGGTATGGCTTGACCGCTGTGTAGCCGCTCGGAAACAGCTTCTTCGCGTCCTCGTCCGACACGGCCCCGCCGATGATCACGTCCTCGCCCTGCTTCCAGTCTGCCGGCGTCGATACCTTGTGACCCGCAGTGAGCTGCAGCGAATCGAGGACCCGCAAAATCTCCTGGAAGTTGCGGCCGGTGCTGGCCGGATAGGTCAGCATCAGTTTCACCTTGTTGTCCGGCCCGACGATGAACACGGAACGGACCGTCGCGGTGTCACTCGCGTTCGGGTGGATCATGTCGTAGAGGTTGGCGACCGTCTTGTCGGGATCCGCGATCATCGGGAAGTTGACCTCGGTCTTGCAGACCTCGTTGATGTCACCGACCCACCGGAAATGGTCCTGCAGCGGATCGACGCTGACCGCAATCACCTTCGTGTTGCGCTTGTCGAACTCCGGCTTGAGTCTCGCGACCGCGCCGAGCTCCGTCGTGCAGACCGGCGTGAAGTCGCGCGGATGGGAAAACAGCACCGCCCACTTCCCCGCCTTCCAATCGTAGAAGTCGACTTTTCCTTCGGTCGTTTCGCACGTGAAATTCGGCGCGTCGTCACCAATACGGACTGGCATTACCTGTCTCCTTCAATTTACGAATTGACGAATGGACGAATGGACGAATTTCGAGGCGCGGAGCCGAGAGCGAATCCTGCAATCAATTCGTCAATTCGCAAATTCGTCAATTCGACAATCTCACCAACTTTAAGACTCCAGCGCCAGGCGCCAGGATTCAGTCGGTCACACAACCTTCCGATGCCGATTTGACGAGGCGCACATATTTCGCCAGTACGCCGGTTGTCGCCTTTGACTGTGGTGCCTCCCACCCGGCGCGGCGCTGCGCCATTTCGGCGTCGCTGACGTCGACCTTCAGCTCGCACGACACCGCATCGATGACGATGCGGTCGCCGTCCTGGACGAGCCCGATCGGGCCGCCGTCCTGCGCTTCCGGCGTGATGTGGCCGATGATAAACCCGTGCGAGCCGCCGGAAAACCTTCCGTCGGTCAGGAGCGCCACCTCCGCACCGAGTCCAGCACCCATGATCGCGGATGTCGGGGTCAGCATTTCGGGCATACCCGGCCCGCCTTTCGGCCCCTCGTACCGGATCACCACCACCTGGCCCTTTTCGATCTCGCCCTGTTCGAGCCCGGCCAGCATCGCTTCTTCCGAATCATAGACTTTTGCCGGTCCGGCGAAGCGCTCACCTTCCTTCCCGGTGATCTTGGCGACCGACCCGCCGGGAGCGAGATTGCCCGTCAGAATGCGGATGTGACCGCGCGGCAGGACCGGGCGCTCGACCGGCTGGATGATCTGTTGACCGGAAGCGAGATCGGGCAGGCCGTCGAGGTTTTCCGCGAGCGTCTTGCCGGTCACCGTCATGACGTCGCCGTGCAGGAACCCACGCTCGAGCAGGTACCGCATCACCGCCGGCGTCCCGCCGACCGCGTGCAGATCCTCCTGCACGTACTTGCCGCTCGGCTTCAGATCCGCGAGCAGCGGGACGCGATCGCTTGCCCGCTGGAAATCAGCGAGCGCCAGCGGGACAGCGGCGGCCTTGGCGATCGCCAGCAGATGCAGCACCGCATTCGTCGAACCGCCGACGGCCATGATCATCGTCAGCGCGTTTTCGAACGCCTTACGCGTCAGGATATCGCGCGGTTTCAGATCCTTTTCGAGCAGGGCGAATACGGCCGCACCGGCGCGGCGGCATTCGTCGGCCTTGTCCGGATCTTCCGCCGGCGTGGACGAACTGTAGGGCAGCGACAACCCCAGCGCTTCGATCGCAACCGCCATGGTGTTTGCCGTGTACATGCCGCCGCAGGCGCCGGCACCGGGACACGCGTGGCGCACGATCTCTTTCCGCTGGTCGTCGGTGATCACCCCGGCCAGGTACTCGCCATAGGACTGGAAGGCCGAGATGATGTCGCGCGGCTTGCCGAGGGCGTGGCCCGCTCGAATGGTGCCGCCGTACACCATCAGTGCGGGACGATTCAGGCGGGCCATCGCGATGACGCTGCCCGGCATGTTCTTGTCGCAGCCGGGCACCGTCACCAGCGCGTCGTACCACTGCGCGCCCATGACCGTCTCGATCGAGTCCGCGATCAGATCGCGGGACGGCAGCGAGTAGCTCATGCCATCGGTGCCCATCGACAATCCGTCGCTGACGCCGATCGTGTTGAATCGCAGTCCGACGAGCCCCGCCGCCTGCACGCCTTCCTTGACGTGGCCGGCCAGCCGGTCCAGATGCATGTTGCAGGTATTGCCCTCGTACCACATCGAACAGATGCCGACCTGGGGCTTCTGCAGATCCGCGTCCGTGAGGCCGATGCCATAGAGCATCGCCTGCGACGCCCCTTGGCTGCGCGGCTGCGTTACGCGGCTCGAGTACTTGTTATTCATGAAACGCCTGTCACAAAAGCAAACCACGGAGACACGACGACACGGATGGATGTTGCCCTCCGCGCCTCGGTGGCTCCGTGGTCCTTTCTGATTCCTGAAACCTGAACCCTGAATCCTGAATCCTGCCCCCTGCCCCTACACCGTCGCGGGCTGTGGCAGCGTGACCGGATCCAGGAACGGCATCATCTGGCGCAACTTGCCGCCGACGACTTCAATCGGATGGTTGCGATCCGTCTCGCGCATCTTCTTGAAATTCGGATAGCCGCCCTCGGCTTCAGCAATCCAGGCCTTCGCGAACTTGCCGTCCTGGATGTCCGTGAGGATCTGCTTCATCGCCTTCTTCGTCTCGGCGGTGACGATCTTGGGGCCCGCGGTGTAGTCGCCGTATTCGGCCGTATCGCTGATCGAGTAGCGCATGTACTGCAAACCGCCGCGATACATCAGATCGACGATCAGCTTCAGTTCGTGCAGGCACTCGAAGTAAGCGATCTCAGGCTGATATCCCGCTTCGATCAGGGTCTCGAACCCGGCCTTCACCAGCGCCGCCGTGCCGCCGCAGAGCACGGCCTGTTCGCCGAAGAGGTCGGTCTCGGTTTCTTCCTTGAACGTCGTCTCGATGACGCCCGCACGCGTGCAGCCGATGCCGCGCGCATACGACAGTGCGGTTGCTCGACCCTTCCCGGTGACGTCCTGATGCACAGCAAGCAGACCTGGCACTCCCGCCCCTTCCTTGAACACTTCGCGGACGCGATGCCCTGGAGCCTTTGGCGCCACCATGGTCACATCCACGTCCTTGGGCGGCACGATCCAGTTGAACCGGATCGCAAAGCCGTGCGCGAACATCAGCATCTTGCCCGCGGTCAGGTGCGGCTCGATGTCGGATTTGTACACCTGGGCCTGGCGCTGGTCGGGGATCAGGATCATGATCACGTCGGCCCACTTCGACGCGTCGGCGACACTCAGGACGCGCAGTCCCGCCGCTTTCGCCTTCTCTGCCGACTTGCTGCCGGCCTGCAGACCGACAACCACGTCGACGCCGCTGTCCTGCAGGTTCAGAGAATGCGCGTGGCCCTGCGAACCGTAGCCGATGACCGCAACCTTGCGCTGGCGGATCAGATCGATGTCCGCGTCCGCGTCGTAAAACATCGTAGCCATGACGTCTCCTGAAAACCGAAATGCAAAAAGCAGAATGACAACTGCCAACAATCGCCTCCGGTGCTCACCGTCGGCGATGCACAGATGCCGTCATTGGGCATTGTGCCGTTGGGATGGTGCTACGCCATTTGCGCCGTTGACAGCGCCGTGTCGCCGCGGCGCATCGCCACCTGGCCGGTGCGGACCATCTCGATGATCCCGAGCGGCTCCAGCCGCGCCAGCACGCCGTCGACATGCTGCGGCTCGCCGGTGACTTCGAGGGTCATCGTCTGTTCGCCGGAATCGACGATGTGCGCGCGCGTTTCGTCGACGACGCGGAGGAACTGCGCCCGATCGTGACCGGCGACGGCCACCTTCACCAGCGCCAGGTCGCGGGACACCGACGGCACCTCGCGCAGGTCCTCCACCTGCAGGACGTTGACGAGCTTATACAGATAGGCGGTGACGCGATCCACGCTCGTCTGATCGCTGTCGACGACGAGCGTCATCCGCGAAATTCCGGGCTCGGCGGTCTTGCCAACCGTCAGCGACTCGATATTGAACGCCCGGCGACGAAACAGCGAGGCGATGCGATTGAGCACGCCGGGCTTGTCTTCCACTAGGGCAACTAAGGTGTGATGCATCTGAATCCTGATTGAAGCCTGGTAGCTGGTAGCTGGTAGCTGCTAGCTCGTGGCTGGCAGCCGGCAGCAAGCCTCGCCTACTGCCTCGCTGCGACGCACCGCCTACCGGCTGCGAGCTACCGGTTACCGGCTACGAATTAGACCGTGTCCGACGCCCCGGTCTCGACAAGGACGCTCGGCTGAGGACGCCGGATCATCGCGTGCAGGTCGGCGCCGGCGGGCACCATCGGGTACACGCTGTCTTCCTGCTCGACGCGGAAGTCGATGACGACGGTGCCCTCCGCTTCGCGGGCCTGGTTCACGACCTTTTCGACATCAGGACGGTTGTCCGCACGCAGCCCCACCAGGCCATGTGCTTCGGCGAGCTTCACGAAGTCGGGGCTCCGCATCGGCGTGGCGGCATAGCGTCGTTCGTAAAAGAACTCCTGCCATTGGCGGACCATGCCCAGGTAGCCGTTGTTGATGATGGCGACGTTGACCTTGACGCCTTCCTGCGCGGCCGTCGACAGTTCTGCGGCCGTCATCTGGAACCCGCCGTCACCGACCACGGCCCAGACCTCTTTTTCGGGCCGCGCCATCTTGGCCCCGATTGCCGCCGGCAAACCAAAGCCCATGGTGCCGAGGCCGCCCGACGTGATCAGCGAGCGCGGTTCTTCGTGATGGTAGTACTGCGCTTCCCACATCTGGTGCTGACCGACGTCGCTGGCGACGATGGCTTCACCCTTCGTAATCCGCCAGATGTCGTTGATCACGTGCGGTGCGTAGAGGTGGCCGTTGTCGGGCAGCGACTGGATGTCGCGCACAGCGGAATCGCCTTTCATCGAGGCGATGTACTTCAGCCACGGCCGGTGCTCCTTCGCCTCGACGACTTCGAGCAGGTCGAGGAGGGCCTGGCGCAGGTCCGCGACGATCGCGGCGTCCGCCGTGACGTTCTTGTTCATCTCCGACGGGTCGATGTCGATGTGAATCTTCTTTGCGTTCACGGCATACGTTGCGAGGTTGCCGGTGACGCGGTCGTCGAACCGCATGCCAAACGCCAGCAGGAGATCCGCCTCCTGAATCGCATGATTGACCCACGCCTCGCCGTGCATACCCATCATGCCGATGTTCAGCGGATGGCTGGCGGGGAAACCACCGAGGCCGAGCAGCGTCATCGCCACAGGAGCGTTGATCCGCTCCGCGAACTTCCGCACTTCGGTCATAGCGCCGCTCTGCAAAATGCCCTGCCCGGCAAGAATGACCGGCTTCTTGGCCGAGCGAATCAGGTCGGCGGCCTTGCCGAGATCCGACTTCGACACCGTCAGGCGGGGACGATAGCCGCGCATCTTGACCGGGGTCGCGTCCCAGTCCCAGTCGATCCGCGCGTTCTGCGCATCCTTGGTGATGTCCACCAGCACCGGTCCCGGTCGCCCCGACTTCGCGAGGTGGAAGGCCTCCTTGATCGCCGGCATGATCTCCTGGGGCCGGGTCACCAGGTAGCTGTGCTTCGTAATCGGAAGCGTGATGCCGGTGATGTCCGTTTCCTGGAACGCGTCGTAGCCGATCAACTTGCTCGGCACCTGACCGGTGATGCAGACCATTGGAACCGAGTCCATCTGTGCCGTGGCGATGCCCGTGACCAGGTTGGTCGCTCCGGGACCCGACGTGGCGATGGCCACGCCCACTCCGCCCCCTGCGCGCGCGTAGCCGTCCGCCATGTGGGTCGCACCCTGCTCGTGGCGAACGAGCACATGGCGAATGGGATAGTCGAGCATCGCGTCGTAGGCCGGCAGAATGGCCCCGCCGGGATAGCCGAACACAGTCTTCACCCCTTCATGGACGAGACATTCCCAGATGATCTGCGCGCCGGTGCGGTTATTGGGCATGACCGCAGTGTGCACTGCCGGGCTGATATCAGTCAAATTGATAGTCCTTCAGACACGATAACGGTCCGTGATACTCCGCCCTTGGTCCGATCCTTGTAAATTCGGGTATCGGAGGAGCCCGAAATGAGACTTCAGTTCGTGTCGGCCGCAGTCCTGGGAGCCGCACTGGCAACGGGATGTGGCGACAAAGGCCAGGAAAACCCGCAGAATTCCAATCAGACGGCCGCTACGACGCCGGTCGACGCCACCGGCGTCGATCGCCAGCCGGTGTCGCCCGATGCTGACAACTCTGCGCTGCGACCCGACAGTTCTGGTTCGCGGCCGACGGCGGGCAGCCGACTGTCGCCACCGCCGACCCCCGCTCCCGCACGACGGCCTGACACCGCCCGGAACGCGGCACCTCGCGAGAACGCCGCTCCCGTCCGCGTGACGCGCGAGCTGACCGTCCCGGCAGGCACGACGCTTCCGCTCGAACTGATGACCGCGTTGTCGTCGGAAACAGCGACGGTCGAAACGGCAGTGCGAGCTCGGCTTCGGCAGTCGGTCAATGTCGACGGTCACACTGCCCTGCCCGCCGGGACTGTGCTGACGGGCAGCGTGACCGACGTCGAGCGCGCCGGTCGCGTGCAGGGCCGGTCGCGCCTGGCGTTCCAGTTCGATTCAGCCACGGTGAACGGCGTGCGCGAGAATCTGCGCACCAACCCAGTCAGCTTCGAAGGCGAAGCCAGCAAGAGCGATGACGCCAAGAAGATCGGGATTGGCGCCGGCATCGGTGCCGCGATCGGCGCGATCGCGGGCGGCGGCAGCGGCGCCGCCAAGGGCGCGGCAATCGGCGGCGGCGCTGGCACGGGTGTCGTCCTCGCCACCCGTGGCAAGGAGGTCGAGCTCACGGAAGGTACCGATATCGCGGCAACCACGGCGAGCGCGGTCACCGTCGAAACGCGCTAACGCGCTCGTCCGACGTGCCTGCCAACCTTTAACCGACTAACGATCGCCCATCTCCCACAGGCAGCCGCGTGCGAACGTGGAGGGTTGGGCGATCGTCAGACGTTGGGCGTTGAAGGTATCTAAAGCCCCTCAAAACTCGCGCGGACTTCTTCCCACACCCAGAATCGAGCACGCAAAGATCACCTTCGTCTTCCGGGTGCGTGCGGTATCCATCATTTCGTCCGTCTCGGCGCCGGGGTTGATCCACACTTCGGGAATGCCCTTCTGCTCGCATTCGTCCAGCAGTCGCATCGCGATCTCCGGCTGCACGTAAACCGTCGCCATGTCGATCGCGCCGGGCACGTCGAGCACCGACGGGTAGGTCTTCAGGCCTTCGACCTCCGATTCGTTCGGGTTGATGGGTATGACCGTGTGTCCCTCGGCCAGGTAGGCACGCAGCGCCTTGTTGCCGAACTTGTTGCGATCGCTCGACGCGCCGATGACCGCGACGGTTTTGGGCATGCCGGAAGATTATCCATGCAGAAACTGCCACTGAAAAACCAGACCGGGTCTGGTTTTCTGCCGAAAAAATTAGACCCGGTCTAATTTGACGTTCCGGGCAGTTACGGGAAGATCTTGCCGGGATTGAGAATGTTGTTGGGATCGAACGCGGTCTTGACCCTTCTCATGAGCGCCAGGACCTCGTCCGACAGCTCCATCGCGATGTACGGCTTCTTTGCGTAGCCGATGCCATGCTCGCCGCTGATCGAACCCTCCAGCGCCAGCACTCGTTCGAACAGCGCGCGCTCTGCCGCCTTCGCGCGGCTCAGCTCGTCAGGATTCTTTCCGTCCACCATGAGGTTGACGTGGATGTTTCCGTCCCCGGCGTGGCCGAATGCCGCGATGCGAAGGCCGAATTGCTGTCGCAACTCCTCGACGGCATCGTAGAGCTGCGGCACGCGACCTCGCGGCACGACGACGTCGTGATTGAGTTTCAGCAGGCCGGTGGCACGGAGCGCCAGCGAAATCTGCCGACGGACCGCCCACAGTTCCGCGCGGTCGGCCTCGCTGCTAGCGCGGCGAACGCTCATCACGCCGGCGGTCTCACAGGCGCGCACGACCAGCGACAGCTCGTCCTGCACTGCCGCCGGAATGCCGTCGCACTCGACGATCAGGAGCGCCTTCGCGCCCGGGGGGGCCACCTGCACGCCGCTGTGCAGCGCGGCCGCGACCAGCGATTCCTCGTCGATCAGCTCGATCGCCGCCGGCACCGCGCGACGCTCGATCAAAGCCGTCACGGCATCGACCGCATCCCTGATCGTGGCAAACGCGGCCGCAACGGTCGCGCGATCCGGCGGCTTCGGCAGGAGCCGCAGCGTGATTTTCGTGATGATGGCCAGCGTGCCTTCGGAGCCCACCAGCAGTTGCGTCAGGTCGTAGCCGACGACGTTCTTGACCGCTTTCGACCCGGTCCGCACCACCTCACCGTTGGCCAGCACCGCCTCGAGCGCGAGCACATAGCGCTTGGTCGTGCCGTACTTGAACGCGCGCGGCCCGCCGGCGCATTCGGCGACATTGCCTCCGATCGAGGACTGCTCCAGGCTCGCCGGGTCCGGCGGATAGAACAGGCCGACGCGCTCGACCGCGCGTTGCAGGTCTGCGGTGATGACGTTCGGCTCGACGACAGCGAGCAGGTTCTCCTGGTCGATTTCGAGAAGGCGGTTCAACCGCTCCATCGACAGCACAACGCCGCCAGCGGTCGGCACTGCCCCACCGGTGTAACCTGTCCCGGCGCCGCGCACCACGAGCGGCACCCGATGCTCGTTGCAGAGCGCCGCGATGCGTGAGACTTCAGCGGTATTGGACGGGAACACGACGAGATCGGGTGGGGAAGGCTGAAGCAGGGCGTCCTGGCCGTACGTCGTCAAGCTCGAGGCATCTGACCGGACGTACTCGCGCCCCAACACCTCACGCACCGCAGCGACGAACCTATCGGGCAGGGGCAAGGACATCAGCCAGCATCAACGACACACCGAGGCACGGAGACATAGAGGTACCAGATTATTCCTCAGTGCCTCGGTGCCCCCGTGTGCCGTATCGTGACAAACGTCAGGCGCCAGCTTTGGCTGGCTGAATCGACTCGGCGAAGCGCAGGATCCTGGTCGCGCCTTCGCGCAACTGCTCCATCGACGTCGCGTATGAAATGCGGAGATAACCGGGGGCGTCGAACGCCTCGCCGGGAGTGACGACGACGAACTCCTTCTCGAGCAGCTGCTGCGCGAACTCGAACGAGGTCTTCACGCCACTGTCCGAGGACAGGAGTCCACTGATATCCGGGAAGAGATAGAAGGCTCCGCTCGGTTTCACGCACTTGATGCCGGGATGCGCGGTGAGCCACGCGTGAATGCTGTCGCGCCGGCGCCGATACTCGTCGAGCATGACCGTGACGGCGTCCTGCGGACCGGTCAAGGCCGCGAGCGCCGCCTTCTGCGTCACCGACGTGATGTTCGAGGTCGTCTGGCCCTCGATGGTGTTGAACGCGGACGTCACTTCCCTGGTTGCAATGGTCCACCCGCAGCGCCATCCGGTCATCGCGTAGGCCTTGGACGCCGACCCGCAGAGCACCGTGCGTTCGCGGTTGGTGTCGAACAGCGCCTTCGGCAGATTGTGCGGCACCGGCTCGTAAATCAACTGCTCGTAGCAGAGATCGATGATCGTCCAGATACCCCGCTTCGCCGCGGCCTCACCGATCTGGCGAACCGTCTGCTCCGAGATCAACCCGCCCGTCGGATTCGCTGGCGAGTTCAGGATGATCGCCTTCGTCTTCGGGGTGATGGCGTTGATGATCTTGTCGGCATGAACGGCGAACCCGTCCGCCGGACCGGTCGGAACGATGATCGGCTCGGCCCCGACGAGCTTCACCTGCTCAGGGATGGTCGGCCAGTAGGGCGAGTGCGTAATGACCTCGTCACCCTCTTCGAACAGCGCCATCGCGGTGTTGAACAGCGCCTGCTTGCCGCCCACGGTGACCAGTACCTCTGCCGGCGTCAGGTCGATGCCGTAGTCCGACTTGTAGCGTTTGCAGATCGCTTCGCGCAGTTCAGGAATGCCGGCCACCACCGTATACCGGGTGAAATTGGCGTCGATTGCCGCCTTGCCCGCAGCCTTCACGTGTTCGGGGGTCGGGAAATCCGGTTCACCGGCGCTGAAGTCGACGACCGGATGACCCGCGCGTCGAAGCCGCTCGGCCTCGGCCGCCACCTTCAGCGTTGCCGACGGCTGAACGGTTGCCATCCGTGCTGCAAACGTACTCATTGCTGCTCCTTTTTCCTGGTCATCCACTGCTCCACCGTCGCGGGCACCAGGCCGGTGACGTTCCCACCCAGGCTGAACACTTCCTTGATCAGCCGGGAGCTCAGGTAGGTGTACTGCTCCGCCGGCATCATGAACACCGTCTCGAGCGTCGGCTCGATGTGCCGGTTCATCAACGCCATCTGAAACTCGAACTCGAAATCCGAAACCGCCCGGATTCCGCGGATGATCGCGCTCGCCCGGCGCTTGCGCGCGTAGTCCACCAGCAGTCCCCCGAACGTGTCGACCTCCACGTTGGGATACTCCCTGAAGACCTCGCGGATAATCGAGACCCGCTCGTCCGGGGTGAACAGCGGCTTCTTCTCCGGGTTCACCAGCACCGCCACCAGGATGCGCTCGAACAGGTGCGCGCTCCGCAGGACGATGTCGACGTGGCCGTTCGTCAGCGGGTCGAAGGACCCGGGAAAGATCGCAAGCCTGCCGTTCGGCGGCGTCGGCATAGTCTCAATCGTGAATCATGAATCGCGAATCGTGAATCACCACGTGGCTGAGCCGGGCTCGGTCCGTCCATCACGATTCACGATTCACCATTCACGATTTGGAAAAACGTCAGTGTACTGTCGCCCGATCTTACGTCGCGCACGCGGGTCAGCATCTGCGGGACGTCCGGTTCGCGGCGCGTAGCACGCTCCAGCACGAGCAGACCTCCATGCGGACAGGCACGCCGCGGCGGCCGCCAGCGTTGGACTGATCGGATGGAGATCGTACGGAGGATCCAGCAGGATCAGATCGAACGCTCCGGCTCCGTTCCCCAGCGCGGAGAGGACATCTCCCCGGCGGATATTATAATTCGCCGCGATACCACAGGCGGCGAGGTTGGCTTCGATCAGGGCAACCGCGCGCGCATCACGTTCGACAAAGGTCACGTGAGCGGCCCCGCGGCTGAGCGCCTCGATGCCAACCGCCCCCGTCCCCGCGAACCCGTCAAGGACGCGAGCGCCGTCGATTTGCGGTGCCAGGATGTTGAACAACGTCTCGCGGAGCCTGTCCGAGGTAGGGCGAAGCCCCTCCCAGCCGGGTGTCCTGAGGCGCCTTCCCTTGTAGCGACCGGCAATGACTCTCACGGATCTACCACGACGACACAACGGTCCACGGTGATCACGACGACACGTTAGCAGCGGTTATCCGTTGGCTCGGCGTGACAGCCTACGACGATCAGAACAAAAGAATATCCGTCCTCCTTCGTGCCCTTCGTGGCCTTCGTGGTTTGACCGACGTCGTGGGCGTCGTGTTCCCGTCGTTTCCGTCGTGGTTTCTCTTGTGGCGTGCTATCCAACTTCGATCAAACCGAATTGCTCCTGCCAGTCCTTCTGAACGAACGTCATCAGGTCTGTCGTAAGGCTGCCAGTCTCGACGCAGGTGCCGCGCTTCGCGGTGCGCGTCTTCCATGATGTCGCGATCACGCACGAGGTCGCCCGTCCGCAGCCTGGGCAGGCCGGACTGTCGCGTGCCGAAGAAGTCGCCCGGGCCACGCAGTTCCAGATCCCGCTCAGCAATCACGAACCCGTCGCTGGTCTCGGCCATCGCTTTCAATCGTTCGCGAGCATCGTCGGTCCACGGCGCCTGGTACAGCAGGATGCAGTGCGACTCCCACGATCCGCGTCCGACGCGGCCGCGGAGCTGGTGCAACTGCGATAGACCGAACCGCTCTGCGTGCTCGACGACCATGACGGACGCGTTCGGCACGTCGACACCGACTTCGATCACAGTGGTCGACACGAGTATCTGCACCTGGCCCGTGGAAAAGGCAAGCATCACGCGATCCTTCACCTCCTGCTTCATGCGGCCGTGCAAGAGAGCGACGCGATACGCGGGAAAGACCTCGGTCTGAAGGTGGTCCGCCATCTCGGTAGCTGATTTCAGGTCGATCTTCTCCGACTCCTCCACGAGCGGGTAGATGATGTACGCCTGCCGGCCCGCGTCGAGCTGCTCGCGAATCAGCTGGTAGATCTCGTCGCGGCGCGATTCCGGCTTCACCCAGGTGCGTATCGGCTTACGGCCGGGCGGCAAATCCGGAATCTTCGAGACGTCCAGTTCGCTGTAGTCGGTGAGCGCCAGCGTTCGCGGAATCGGCGTGGCGGTCATCAGCAGCACGTCGGGGCGCAGCCCTTTCGCACGGAGCGCGCCGCGCTGCGCGACCCCAAACCGGTGCTGCTCGTCGATGACGACGAGCCCCAGCTTGTGAAACGTGATCGTGTCCTGGACGAGCGCGTGCGTGCCGACAATCAGGCCGGTGGTACCACGCTCGATGTGTGAGAGCAGCGTGTGCTTCTGCAGGCCCGGGGTGCTGCCAGTCAACAGGTCGACCCGGAATCGCGACTGCGACAGCAATCGCGCGATGTTGCTGTAGTGCTGCGCCGCGAGGATCTCGGTGGGGGCCATGAAGGCCACCTGGAGGCCGTTTTCCATCGCCACGATCGCGGCGAGCAGCGCAACGATCGTCTTCCCTGCTCCCACGTCGCCTTGCAACAGTCGATGCATAGGCTGCGGCCGCAGCATGTCGTCGACGATCTCCTTCACGGCGCGACGCTGCCCCGGTGTGAGCTTGAACGGCAGCACTTTGGCCGCCGAGGCGCGAATGCGATCGTCCACTGTAGGGACGAACGGCTTGAGCTCGGTGCTCGTCGCGTGACGTCTCCACGCATGCCCCACCTGGAAGAGAAAGAACTCTTCGAAGATGAGACGTTGCTGAGGCGGGGTGCGAAAAGCGTTCAGCATCCCGACCGACGCATCGTTGGCCGGGAAGTGCGCTTGCTCGAGCGCCAGGCGCCGCGGCATCAGTGCGAGGCGGGCGCGCAGTTCCTCCGGCAAGCGCTCGGGAATGTCCGGCGGCAACTGATCGAGCGCCTGCCGCACCAGCTTCCGCTGCATGTTCGGCGTGACCGTCCCGGTCTTCTCGTAGAACGGCACGATCCGACCCGTGTGGACGGTCTCGTCCTCGGCCTTCTGGCTTCCGGCGGTGGCTTCCCTTTCATCGTCACTACCGGGTGAAGCGCCGGTGATGATTTCGTACTCCGGGTTCAGGAAATGAAGGCCACTTGAATCGAGTTTGACTTCGCCGAACACGACCACGCGGAGGTGCGGCTTGAGGATGTCGGCGAGAAAGGCCTGGTTCATCCAGGTGCACCGAATCGCACCACTCTGGTCGGCAAGCACGATATGAAAGATCTTGAATCCGCGGCGTCGCGTCAGCGCGACGTTTGCACTCTTGATCTCGCCGAGCACCGCCGCCTTGTGCCCAGGCCGCAGCGTGGCGATCGGCTGCATGTGGCTGCGGTCCTCATACCGGAACGGCAGCCGGTACAGCAGGTCCTCGACCGTGATGAGTCCGGCCCGCTTCAGATCCGCTGCCTTGCGCGGTCCGACTCCCTTCAGGAACTGGAGCGGAGTGGAAAGGAAATCACCCAATGGCCACGGCCCAATGCACGATGCTCACACAAGAATGCTACGCGTGTCCGGCGACGCGCAGGTCATTCCCGGTCGTTCGTCGTGCATCGCGCATGTCGTCGACTACTGCACCACGACCGCTTGACCCTGCCCAACTTCGATCTGTTGGATCCGCGCCGGTAGGGCGAACGGAGCATCGAGCCGCACCCCGTCCGGATGATCGCCGGTGCGAGAGTAGTACGAGACCAATTCCTGGAGGAGCGCCTTGGGCACCGGCACTCCGCCGAGTGTCGCGCTCTGGAGGTCGAACTGACCACGACCGTCTTTCGTCTGCAGGACGCCGGTCACCGAAACGGGCACACGCCCGCCCACCAGTTTCCACAGGTCGAACGTGCTTCCGCTGGAGTTCTGACGGCTGACCGCGTCGAGGTCGACGGTGGCAACCCCCATCACCCGGCCGTTGCCGATGATGGTGACTTTAGGCTGGGTCACACCCTTCGGGATCAGCTCCTGACCGCGATACGCGAACCAGGAATTGACCTCGTTTTCATTCACGACGGTGCGGTGGGATGCCGTCGGCTGCCCGGGGGCGGCGGCGCGCTGGTTGATGATCGCCACCTTCTTGACGAAGCTGTCCGCCTGCTGACGGGAGACGTCGCCCGCGAAAACAGGGACGAGGGCGACCACGGTCGCGAAAAAGACGCCAAAAACCGTGCGGCGGCGCGTCATTGATTCCTCCGGGGGCAGGTCTGCTGGCAGTGTAGCACCCGCCTCGCGTGCGGCTTCGGGGCGGCGTTTACGGCAGGCTGCGACGTACTGAGCGATGTCCGGCGTTCCTGCTTGATTTTCGCTCTATGTTCGCATTATAGTCGCGCCACCTCGGCCGAATATCCGGCGAAGGCAAGCGGACCTCATTCTTCTGTGGCACATCGTCCTGCCGCGAAGATGGCCGGTCCAGCACAGGAGGCGACGTGCTTCCGCTTACGAAACGCCAGCGCGAGATTCTCGATTACCTCAACGACTTCATCGCGCAGCACGGATACGCGCCAAGCCTCGAGGAGATCGGTCGTCAGTTCAGCCTCTCGTCGCTGGCGACGGTGCACAAGCACCTCACGAACCTGCAGGAAAAAGGCTTCATTCGACGCGCCTGGAATCGGAGCCGGTCGGTCGAGCTTGTGCCGACGCGAGCCGGCGGCCGCGCCCTCGAACTGCCGCTCCTCGGGTTCGTCGCCGCGGGGCACCCTATTGAAGCGGTGCCTGGCAATGAGACGATTGCGGTGCCCGAAACGTTGGCTGGCAAGCGCGACAGCTACGTCCTCCGCGTCAAAGGCGACTCGATGATCGACGAGCAGATCCGCGACGGCGACTACGTCATCGTCGAGGATCGCAAGAGCGCCGATAACGGCGAGATGGTGATTGCGCTGGTCGGCGGCCTCGACGTCACGTTAAAGAAGTTCTATCGCGAAAACGGTCGTGTCCGGCTGCAACCGGCAAATCCCACGATGCAGCCCATCATGGTCGATCCGGATCAGGTGCAGGTCCAGGGCGTGATCGTCGGCATGATGCGGCGGTACTAAGGCGTTCGAAGTGCGAAGTGCTGTCGCGGGAAGTGATGTAGTGATGTAGGGCGGGCTTCAGGCCCGCCCAGTCAAGTGCGGTCCGGCCTCCAGGCCCGCCGGGCGAGCGCAGTCAGCACTTCGAGGTGCGAAGCCGGGCAGAAGTTGATACCTTGGTGCCCACTCGAACCTGACTTCGACCTTCTGACTTGGAACTCCGAACTTCCGCATGGCTGATCAATCCGACCGCAAGCAGATCAACTTCACGATCATTCCCGAAGAGCAGACCGGCGAGGCGCGCACCTACGCAAACTTCTGCTCCATCGCGCACACGCCGTTCGATTTCACGCTCACCTTCTGCGAGGTCATGCCCCTCTCGGAGAAGGAAGTGCGTGACGCGGCCCAGGATCACGTCGTCCGCGCGCCTGTCCGGGCGCGTATCGTCGTGCCCGTCCAGTTCATCCCCAATCTCGTCGCCGCGCTGCAGGAACACATGCGCGTGTTTCAGGACACGTATTCGAACGTGGGATGGACAAAGGAGACGCCGCCGGTGCACTGAGGGGGAGGCGAAATGCAAAATTCAAAATGCAGAATGCAACAGAAGGGGTTCGTTAGCGGACCCTGTGTGCACTTTGCATTTTGCAGTTTGCGTTGTGTATTGACATGAAGCCCGCCAAGGTTGTCGAACGCATCATCGACACGCTGTCGGTGCAGCATCCCAACGCCGACACGGAGCTCCATTACCGCAATGCGTTCGAGCTGCTGGCGGCGACGATTCTGTCCGCGCAGTCGACCGACGAGCGCGTGAACATGGTTACGCCGGCACTGTTCAAGCGGTATCCGGATCCACGGTCTCTCGCGAAAGCGAAGCCGGCGGACCTCGAGAAGATGATTCTGTCGACTGGCTTCTTCCGACAGAAGGCGAAGGCGTTGATCGGGATGGCGCAGCAGCTCGTCGAACAACATGACAGCGCGGTACCTCCCGACATGGAGAAGCTGACGGCGCTGCCTGGGGTCGGGCGCAAGACGGCGAACGTCGTCCTCGGCCACGCCCTCGGAGTACCCGGGCTGCCGGTGGACCGACATGTTCTCCGCGTGTCGAACCGGATTGGGATTGCCGACGGCGACGATCCCGTCGCCGTCGAAACGCAGTTATGTGAGGCGCTGCCCAGCGAGAAATGGACGCTCGCCTCGGACGTTCAGATTCTGCACGGTCGACGGATTTGCCGTCCCAAACCGTTGTGCGATCAGTGTTCGGTGCGCGACGATTGCGATTACTTCAGGACGGTGGTCGATCCGGCGGTGACGCGAAGCGTCCCGGTCGCCCGTCGCGGGTCTGGCAAGGCCGGGACCAGGACCGCTGTCACGACGAGCGCGAATGGATCTGTTGAGCGGGCCTTGTCAGGCCCGCCACATAAAGCTGACAAGCCTCGCGCCACGAAGACCAAAACGACCAGGGCACGAAATGACACGCGAGGCGTTCGAACGGCTCGTCGCTGAAGCGATCACGCTGATTCCGGCGCGCTTCCGCGCCGAGATGCAGAACCTCGCGCTCGTCGTCGAGGACCAACCGGCGGCGGACCTGCTCGGCGAAATGGGCATCGATCCGCCCGACACGCTGTATGGCCTCTACCAGGGCACGCCGTTGACCGAACGTCACTGGTCACAAGGCAACAACCTGCCGGATCGCATCACCATCTATCAGCGCCCCATCGAAGAAGACGCGGAAGACGACGAGGATGCGCGCGACATGATCGCGGAAACGCTGATCCACGAAGTCGGCCACTACTTCGGTTTGAGCGAGGAGGAGATTGAGGAGATCGAGGAAAACTACTGGCGCGGTGGAGGCTAGGAGGGAATTCAGAATGCAGAATTCAGAATGCAGAATTGAGAATGCAGAATTAAGCGCTGCAGAATGATGACGTCGTGTCCGCGCAGTCACCCTCAATTCTGAATTCTGAATTCTGAATTCTGCATTCTGACTTCTGAATTCCCTCCCCTCCGTGGCAAAGCCTCCTTATCCTCGCGCGCGCAAGCGATTCGGCCAGCACTTCCTGGAACCGGCCTGGGTGACGCGGCTGGTGAACCTGGTCGACCCGAGACCTGAAGACATGTTCCTCGAGATCGGGCCCGGGCGTGGCGCGCTGACGCGTGTGCTGGCACCTCGCGCGGGTCGAGTCATCGCCATCGAAATCGATCGCGACCTGGCGGCGGCGCTTCCCGCCACCGTCCCCTCCAACGTGACCGTCATCCAGGGAGATTTCCTCGAACTAAATCTCGAATCGGGCCTGGCGGACCTGTTGCCCCGCGAGGCGGGCGTGCTTCGCGATGCCCGCCCTACGGACTCGGCGGGACGACCACGTCGCGACGCCTCGACTGTGGATTCGACAGGCGCGAGTCGCGACGATCGTCTCGACGGCGACTTGTCGCTCCGGGTGATCGGCAACCTCCCCTACAACATCTCGTCGCCGATCCTCTTCAAGCTGATCACGGCCGCGGATGGCGGCCGCCGCGTGTCCGACGCGACGCTGATGCTGCAGAAGGAAGTGGTCGATCGCATTACCGCGGAGCCGGGGTCCGGTGATTACGGTACGCTCGCCATCCAGGTGGCGCCGGGTGGCAGACGTGGAGCGACTGTTGACGCTGCCGCCCGGCGCTTTTCGTCCGCCTCCCAAGGTCACCTCCGCGGTCGTTCGGCTGCGCTTCCGGCCGCCGTCTGTGGACGTCGGCAGTCCCGACATGTTCGAACAGGTCGTGCGCGGGATCTTCCTTCAGCGCCGAAAGACACTCTCGAACGCATTGAAACCAGTCGCTGCTGCTCTGGGGCAATCGGCCGATAAGGTCGTCGAACGTGCCGGGCTGGACGGTCGCCGTCGGCCCGAGACGCTGACACTCGACGAGATCGCCCGGATCTGTCGAGCTATGTTATAGTTACGCGTTCAGAACTTGTTGACCTGCCCTGGTTTCAGGCGCTCCCAGCGGCCTGGATTTCCGCGATTGTCGACCCGCCCGGGCGACGTTTGCGGCGCACGACGAAACGACTGACCCATTCGGCAGGCCGGAAGGCCCGCGCAGCGGATGCTGGGATCCTGATGAATCCGTCTCCTGTACCCGACCCGACCCCGCGCGCCGATGTACGCTCGGGCGACGCATCGCCGCCGCCCGCGACACTCGAAGTCGTCCCGCTCGGCGGCCTCGGCGAGTTCGGCATGAACATGATGGCGCTGTCCTGGGAGGACACCACGATCATCGTGGATGCCGGTGTCATGTTCCCGGATCCCGACCAGCTCGGCGTCGATCTGATCATCCCCGACAGCACCTACCTGGAATCCCGCGGCGACAAGGTCAAGGCACTCGTGCTGACCCACGGTCACGAGGACCACATCGGCGGCGTGCCGCACGTGATGCCGCTCTTCGACGGCCCGGTCTACGGAACGCCGTTCACGCTCGCCCTGCTCGAGCCGAAGCTCGATGAGCACGAGATCGATTACGCCGATCGCCTGAAGCCGGTCAGGCCTCGCGAAACGGTCACGATTGGACCCTTCGCGATCGAATTCATCCGCGTGACGCACAGCATGCCGGACTGCGTGGCGCTGGCGATCACGACGCCGGTCGGCCTGATCGTCCACACCGGCGACTTCAAGATCGACCAGACGCCGATCGACGGCCAGTATTTCGACCTTCACCGGTTCGCCGAGATCGGCGCGCAGGGCGTGCTGGCCCTGTTCGCGGACAGCACGAACATCGATCGGCCCGGCTTTACTGGTCCGGAACTCGACGTCGTGGACGGCTTCGAGGAAGTGTTCACCAGCACGCACGGGAAACTGGTCGTCGCCGACCTTTTCGTCGAGCATCTACCGGATGCAGATTCTGGTGGACCTCGCCGCGCAATTCGAACGCAAGGTGGCATTCGTCGGCCGGAGCATGGACAAGAACGCCGAAATCGCGCAGCGTCTCGGATACCTGCGGATTCCCTCCGGCATGCAGATCCGCGATTCGGACATCCAGAATTACGCGTCGCAGGACATCCTCTGCATCACGACGGGCTCTCAGGGCGAGCCGCAGGCCGCCCTGCCGCGCATCTCCATCGACGACCACCGCTACGTCAAGCTCGGCGAGGACGATACGGTGGTGTTCTCCGCCCGCTCGATTCCGGGCAACGAAAAGGCGATCGCGCGCACAATGAGCCACATCACACGGCGAGGCGCGGACATCATCACACCGGCGATGAAGCGCGTTCACGTCTCAGGGCACGGCAACGCCGAGGAACTGAAACTGATGCTGTCGCTGGTTCGGCCGCAGGTATTTCGTGCCGGTGCACGGGGAATATCGCCAGCTTGCGCAGCACGCCCGTGTCGCGAAGCGCGTCATGGCCGGATCCGATCGGCGCGTGCAGGTGCTCCTCGCGGAGGACGGCGACATCATCCAGTTCGACCAGCACGGCGCCCGCATCGCCGGAAAGGCGCCGACCGGCCGGGTGCTGATCGACGTCACCCGCGTTGGCGAGGTCGGCGAGGAGGTGCTGCGCGACCGGCGCCATCTTGCCGCCGACGGCGTGATCGTGGCGATGGTGGCGATCAGCCGGCACACCGGAGCGCTCGTCGGCGAGCCCGAGATCGTCGCCCGCGGCTTCGTCGTCAACGAAGGCGAGGGCGACGCGTTGTTCAAGGACGCGGCCATCGTGATCATGGAGTGCATCGCGACGGCGCGGGTCGAGGAACGAACGGATCAGGGACTGATGACGGAGAAATTGCGGGTTGAGCTGCGGCGGTTCTTCAAGAGGCGGTCGTCGGGACGGCGGCCGCTGGTGCTCCCGGTCCTGATGGAGATCTGACGATTGGCCGCTGACTCGACCCTGTCGCGCCGCCTCAGCGAGTTTCTTGGCGTGGCGCTGTTCGCGCTGGCGCTGATCTGGCTGATTGCGCTCGTCACCTACGAGCCGACGGACCCGGTGTGGTTTTTTACGACCAACGCCACCCACCCGCCGGTCAATTTCGTCGGACGCGTCGGCGCGTTTCTCGCCGAGCTGTCGTTCCAGCTGTTCGGATACGGCGCGTACCTGATTCCCGCGTCGCTATCGATCGGCGGATGGCATTACTTCTGGTGCCAGAAGCCGGACGCGATCTACACCAAGGTGTTTGGCGGTGTGATGCTCTTCTCCTGCTCGAGCGCCTTCCTCAGCCTCGCGCTCGGGAGCACGGAGCACGCCGGCAAGACGTTCGACGCAGGTGGATCGGTGGGCGCGGCCTTCGGCAGCCTGATGGCGGATTACCTCAATCGCACCGGCTCAATCATCGTGCTGCTGACGCTGATGATGCTGTCGGTCATCATGTCCACGCAGTTCTCGTTCGGCCGCATGTTCGCCGGAGCGAGTCAGACGTCGCGCGACTTATCCGCCCGCGGGCTCGGCTGGTTCAACACCTGGCGGGATGAACGTCGCAAGCTGAAGGCGCGCAAGGACGCGACCGCGAAGCGTGCGGTCAAAGCGCCGCCAGTGGTCAAGGGCGGGAAGGATGCACCGGCTGAAGATCTGCCCCTCCGGCCGCGTGCCATCGGGCGCGACGACGACGACGACGACGAACCCGTGGTTGCACCGGGGCCGTCACCTCGGACGCCGCCCCCGGTTGTCGCCCGCAAGCGCTCCGACCTCACTCCGGGCCTGCCTCTGCCCGAGCCCGAGCCGGTGAAGCCACAGGCACCCCGGCGAATGGGATCGTACACGCTGCCGCCGCCGTCGCTGCTCGACGCGCCGAAGGGTGAACAGAAGATCGACGAACGCCAACTGCGGGAGTCCGCCCGTCAGCTGGAAGAGAAGACCCGCGAGTTCTCTGTCGAGGGCTCGGTCGCGCAGATCCATCCGGGCCCGGTGGTGACGACGTTCGAGTTCAAACCCGAAGCCGGCGTGAAGTACAGCAAGATCACCGGCCTCGCCGACGATCTGTGCCTGGCGATGCAGGCGGAATCCGTGCTGATCGACCGCATTCCCGGCAAGTCGACGGTCGGCATCCAGATTCCGAATCCGAACCGCGAGACGATCTCGCTGCGCGAACTGCTCGAATCGGACGCGTACCAGCGATCGACGTCGAAGCTGACGCTTGCGCTGGGCAAGACGATTCACGGCGAGCCGTACTTCGCCGATCTGGCAACGATGCCGCACCTGCTGATTGCCGGCTCGACCGGCACCGGCAAGTCTGTGGGCCTGAACTCGATGCTGACCAGCATCCTCTATCGATCCACGCCGGACGATGTGCGGATGATCATGGTGGATCCGAAGCGGCTCGAGCTCGGAATGTACGAAGATATTCCCCATCTGCTCTCGCCGGTGGTCGTCGATCCGAAGAAGGCAGCGAACGCGCTGCGCTGGGCGGTGCGCGAGATGGAAGAACGCTACAAGACCCTCGCGGGCGAAGGCGTTCGCAATATCGAGCAGTACAACCGGAACATCCGCCTGGCGCTGGAAGAGAGCGGCAACAAGAACGATCCCGAAGCGCCGAAGCCGCTTCCGTTCATCGTCGTCGTGATCGACGAGCTCGCTGACCTGATGATGGTCGCCGGCAAAGAGGTCGAAGAGTCGATCTGTCGCCTGGCGCAGATGGCCCGCGCTGTCGGCATCCATCTCATTCTCGCAACGCAGCGGCCGTCGGTGGATGTCATTACCGGCCTGATCAAGGCCAACCTGCCCTCGCGCATCTCGTTCCGGGTGTCGAGCAAGACCGACTCGCGAACCATCCTCGACAGTAATGGCGCTGAGCAATTGCTCGGCCGCGGCGACATGCTGTTCCTGCCGCCCGCGTCATCGCGCTGCATGCGACTCCACGGACCGTACATCTCCGAACAGGAGAGCGCGCGCGTCGCGAGTTTCCTGCGCAAGCAGGGCAAGCCTACCTTTGACGAAACGATTACTGCCGAGGACGAGAAGTCAGGTCAGAGCACGATCGAGTACGAGAAGGACGAGCTGTACGACGAGGCTGCACGCATCGTCGTGAGCACCGGCCAGGTGTCAATCTCCTACCTCCAACGCAAGATGCGCATCGGCTTCAGCCGCGCCGCTCGCCTGGTGGACATGATGGAGGCCGAAGGACTGGTGTCGCCCGGTGCCGGCGGAAAGCCGCGTGAGGTGCTGGTCGACCGCGGGTACTTCGAGGAAGTCGATGCGCAGCTTCGGTAGACTTGCGATCGCCGTCGCGCTCCTCGCTGCCCTGTTTCCGGCAGCGGCGCCGGCGCAGTCTCGCCAGGCGGCGGACCTGTATCAGCAGGCCCGCGCGCGTGAGGCGGCACTGCGGACAGAACTCGGCAGTGCCAGCGCAACGACGACACCATCGGACCTGCTCGCGCGAATGCGGACGCTGGCCCGTACGTATCGAGGACCTCTGGCGGCTGTTTCCCACCAGCCCATACAGCGACGACGCCCTGTGGTACGGCGCGATGCTCGCGGGCGATGCCTTCTCCCACTCCGGCGACGCTGCCGATCGCACCCGGGCGTTGAAGATGTTGCAGGCGCTGACGACGAACTTCCCGACCAGTTCGCTGCTCAAACATGTTGCGCCACAGGTTGAGAAGCTCGAAGCGGCGCAACCGACCAGGCCGGCCGAGACGCCCGCACGCGTGGGGGTCTCGCCCCAGGCACCTACATCGGCAGCGTCCCAGACGTCTGCAGCATTGCCCGCTTCGGTCGCGAGCAGCGTCAGAACTGCCCCTGCGGCCCCCACGTACGCGACGCTGACAGGCATTCGGCGTGAAGTCCTGGCGGACGTCGTGCGAGTGACGCTGGAACTGGAACGCGAGCCTGTCTTCACGTCGGAACGAATCGATGGCCCGCCGCGCGTGTTCATCGACATGCAGAACACGCGGGCGTCAGATGCTACTCAAGGACGCGACGCTGCCGTATGCCGATGACGTGGTGCGGCAGATCCGCGTCGGCCGGCAGTTGAATGGCCGCATCCGGGTGGTCATGGATTTGGGGTCGAGCGCAAGATACAGCGTGTACGCGTTATACAACCCGTTCCGGATCGTCATCGATTTCGACCGCAAGGCTCCCGGCGCACCACCTGCCGTTCAACAGGCGTCCGGTGTAGCGCGGCCGTCAACGAGCACGGCTAGTGTGGGGCGGACGCTCTCAGCTCCGTCAGGCGAGCCTGACAAGGCTCGCCCCACGACGACGACGAGCGCGGGGCGGGCGCAGTCAGCGTCCCCAGGCGAGCCCGATGCGTCTCGCGCCACGAGCACTGCTGGCGTGGGGCGGACCTTGTCAGGTCCGCCAAGCGAGTCTGAGAAGGCTCGCCCTCCGACGACGCTCCAACCGGGCGAGGATCGCCCCGTGACGGTACAGGGCAACAAGCCCAGGCCTGCTGGCAAGGGACCAGAGCCTGGCGACACGTTCACGTCCCCGGCCACTGTCCCGGTGGCGAGCAGCGCGCCCGCGCCGACGACGGCAAAACCAGCCGCGGCGGCTCCCCCCTCAGCGCCGTCGGCGAACACCACCGGCTCGTTTTCTTTATCGCGGCAGCTCGGCCTCGGCATCGCTCGGATCGTGATCGATCCCGGCCACGGCGGCCACGACCCTGGTGCGCAGGTGAAAGGACTATCCGAGGCGGAGGTGACGCTCGACATCGCCCTTCGCCTCGAAAAGCTCTTCACCAAGCAGTCCGGGGTGCAGGTCGTGCTGACGCGCCGGGACGACACGTTCGTGCCGCTGCAGGAACGGACGGCAATCGCCAACCGCGCCGGCGCCGACCTCTTCCTGTCGATCCACGCCAACGCGAACGAAGATGCCTCTCTTCGCGGCGTTGAAACGTATTTCCTCAACCTGTCGCCGAATCCCGAGGCTGGCCGCATTGCCGCTCGCGAAAATGCGGCCTCCTCACAGACGATGCACGAGGTCGCCGACATCGTGAAGGCGATCGCCTTGAACGACAAGATCGACGAGTCGCGCGACTTCGCGACGATCGTGCAGACCGCGTTGTACGAGAAGCTCCGCACCTCCGATCGGGCCCTGCGGAACCTCGGCGTCAAGCAGGCTCCCTTTGTCGTGCTGATCGGTGCCACGATGCCGAGCGTACTGGCCGAGATCTCGTTCCTCACGAACCGACAGGACGCGACGCTGTTGAAAACCGAGAAGTACCGGCAGCAGATCGCGGAAGCGCTGTATCAGGGCGTGATGCGGTATCAGCAGGCGCTCAAGAAGGTACCGGCCGTCGCGGCGAGGTAAGTGGCGGGCCTGAAGGCCCGCTCTACAGCAGCCGCTGGTGCCCCGGATCGATTGGCGCGGCGTCGGCATCCTGGCGCTTCTTGCGCCAGATGATCACCGCACCAATCACGCCACCGACGATGAACGCGGCCAGCACGATGACGCCGACCAGTCCGAGCGCCGACAGCAGCATGCCGCCGTACGAAATCGGCGGCGTTACCGCGGGTTGCGGGTCAACGGTGACGACGATCGGCGCCTGCGGTTGCTGAAGCAGGAAGAGCACGGTCAGCGTTCAAACGTGATGCCGGCCCACGATTCGGCGGCCAATGCGAGCTGGGCCAGCGTTCGCACGGCGACACCGGTTGGCCCCTTCGGCTGATAGGGCTTGCTCTCTTCCGCCCACGCCGTTCCCGCGATGTCGATGTGCACCCACGGCAGACCGCCGGTGAATTCCTTCAGGAAGAGTGCGGCGGTGATTGCGCCGCCGGCGCGCCCCCCGGTGTTGGTGAAGTCGGCAATCTCGCTGCGCAGCTGTTCCTTGTAGTCGTCGTGGACGGGCATCGGCCAGGACCTGTCGCCGGCCCGTTCGCTGGCCTGCCGGACCTCCTCCACCCAGCGATCCGGTGTTCCGAACAGCCCGCTGGTCGTCTTGCCGAGTGCGACGACACACGCACCAGTCAGCGTGGCGACGTTCACCAGGTGCGTCGCGCCGAGCTGACGGGCATACCAGAGACCGTCGCCGAGGATCAGCCGTCCCTCGGCATCGGTGTTCAGGATCTCCACCGTCTTTCCCTCGGCGCTGGTCAGGATGTCACCAGGTTTCATCGCCTGACCGCCCGGCATGTTCTCCGTCATCGGCACGACACCGATGCAGCGGACCGGCGCCTTCAGCCGCGCGATGGCGGACATCGCGCCGATCACCGCTGCGCCGCCGGACATGTCGTCCTTCATCTTGTCCATGTTCTCGGCCGGCTTGATCGAGATCCCGCCGGTGTCGAACGTGATGCCCTTGCCGACGAGCCCAAGCGTTACCCCTTTGACAGCGTTCGCCGGTTCATGCCGGAGCACGACGAGACGGGGCGGTTCATGACTTCCGCGCGCCACACCGAGCAGCATGCCCATGTTCAGGCCGGCGATCGCGGACTCGTCGAGTACTTCGACACCGAGACCGGCTTTCTCGGCCACGGTTGTCGCCCGATCGGCAAATATGCGTGGGATCAGCGAATTCCCCGGCTCGTTGGCGAGCTCGCGGGCGACGTTCGACGTCTCCCCGAGGACGAGACCGCGCGCGACCGCCGCCCGCACGCCTGCGCTGTCGTCGAACGGGCACAGTTCGACCGACTCGAGCATCGGCCGCAGGCTGTCGTCAGTCTTGTAGTTACCCCCTTCGAAGTTGGCCAGCACGATCCCTTCAGCACACGCCTGCGCGACCGTCTCCAGGGCCGACCGACCCTGCTCGTGCGCGGGTATCGCATCGGCCACGCGATCCCACCCGCCGAACGTAATCCGTGTCACCCGCCGGGTGCGCGCCGCGAGGCTGCCGACGATCGCCATGCGCCGGACGCGGTCGGCCGTCAGATCCTTGCGGGGACCCGCGCCAATGAGCACCGCGCGTTGCCCCGCAGCCCCGATCGCAGTCACCAGCACGTCGAACAGCTTGCCCTTGAACTCGCCGCGCTGCCACGCGCGCTCGACCTCGCCGCCGGTCACCTCGTGGAGGACGCGAAGCTCCGCCGGCTGGTCGTCCTCGCAAATCACCCCAATGACAAGATCGGCATCGGTCTCGAACGGCAGGCGACGGGTCACGCCGATGGTCGGCGTCCGGTGGGCGGTCGGCATGGATCTGAAGTCTCCGTAGTCGTGGGAAATGACGTAATGTGTCCGACGGCTTGTCCAGCCGCACGGGCGGGCTTAGAATCGGACCGTCCTGCCCTTTGGGGAACGATCATGGCCCAATCATCATTTCCGCGCCGTCTGCTCGTGACGCTCGCCGTGGCTCTTACTGTCGGCGTGGCGGTCTACGCGCAGAAGTCCGGCGAGGACAAGAAGCCGAGTTTATCACTCAAGGCAACGCCTGTGACCGGCTTCGCCCCGTTGCGCGTCCGGCTGACCGTGGACGTCAAGGGAGGGCCGAACGACTTCCCCGACTATTACTGCGCCAGCGTGGATTGGGAATGGGGAGACGATCTGCACTCCGGGAATTCGGAGGACTGCTCGCCCTACGAGGCTGGGAAAAGCGAGATCAAGCGACGCTATACGGCGGAGCACGTATTCCGGTACGAGGGCACCTACCACGTGGTACTCCGGCTGAAGCAGAGAGATCGCGTCGTGGCAACGAGCAGCACGACGGTGGAAGTGCGGCCCGGAGTACGGGACAGTTTTGACAACTGAGGTCGACGCGAACGCCATCATGTCGGACCTGCGGCAGCGGGTTCGCGACCGCCTCCGCGACGAACTTCGGCAACAGGGTGCGTCACCCGCCTTCGAGGATCCCCGCCTCTTCGCCGAAGTCGATTCTCTCCTGCGCCGGGCGGCCGAGGTCGGTGACGCCGACGCGTTGATCCTTCCGGAAGTCCTCGGCGATCCCTCGAGCTGGCAGCTGCAGACAGCGATCCACTACCAGTCGCATCGCGGGCCCGGCCAGGCGTCGTTCATCATCTTCGTCAAGCGGCGGATCCTGATGCCGATGTTCCGCTGGTTGTTCGAATACAGCCGCGACAACTTCGAGCGTCAGCGCCGCGTCAACCAGGTGCTGTTCGCCTGCGTCCAGGAGCTGGCGGCGGAAACCGCGCGGCTGCGACAGCAGATCCAGCAGCAGTCCGCATCAGCGCCGGCCGCCACGACCGATCGTCTTCGCACTTGAAACTGGCGTTCGTCGTCCAGCGATACGGCGCCGAGATCGCTGGCGGCTCCGAAGCTCACTGCCGACAACTGGCGCAGCACCTCGCCGGCCATGACATCACCGTGCTGACGACCTGTGCGCGTGATTACGTGTCGTGGGCGAACGTCTTCCCGTCGGGCGAGTCGCATGACGGCACGATCCGTGTGCTCCGGTTTCCAGTGGAGCGTGAACGGCGGCTGAAAGACTTCGCCCAGTTGACGGACGAGATTCTCGACGGCGCGGGCCGCGAGCAGCAGGAGGAGTGGTTCCGGGAGAACGGTCCGATCGTCCCGTCGCTTCTCGAACACCTCCGCCAGCACCGCTCCAGCTACGACCTGGTCCTCTTCTGGACGTTCCGGTACTACCCCTCGTTTTTCGGTTTGCCGCTCGTCGCCGAGCGAGCGGTCCTCGTCCCGACAGCCGAAGAGGACCGTGTCGTCACGCTCGGAGTGCTCGCGGAATTCTTCCGCAAGCCTGCGGGCTATCTCTTCATGACACCGGAGGAAAAGGCGCTGGTCTCCACGCGCGCGGGACGTCCGCTGCAACCGGCTGCGACGGTCGGCATCGGCATAGATTCGGTCACGCCTGTAGCAGACGCTCGATCCACGCTCGACGGGCACGGCATCCCTGCTGAGTACGTGCTGTATCTCGGCCGCATCGATCAGAACAAAGGCTGCCAGACGCTGTTCGACTACTTTCAAGATTATGCCGCGCGTCACCAGGGTCTCTCCCTGGTGCTGGCCGGCCCGGCCAAGATGCGCATACCGGTCCACCCGCGCATCCATGCGCTGGGTTACGTACCGGACGACCTCCGCACCGCCCTCCTCAGTCAGGCGCAGGCGCTGATGGTACCGTCTCCATACGAGAGCCTCAGCATCGTCCTGCTGGAAGCGTGGAATCACGGGGTGCCAGCCGTAGTGAACGAGTTCTGCAAGGTGTTGCGCGGCCAGGTCGAGCGCGCCAACGGCGGATTGCAGTATCGGTCCAGCCGCGAATTCACCGAAACGCTGTTGTTCCTGCGGGCGCATCCGCAGCAGCGCGCTGCGCTGGGTCAGGCCGGACGGGCGTTCGTCGAGCGGGAATACCGATGGCCGACGGTCATCGCACGCGTAGACGAACTGCTGATGAAGGTCAGAACGCGTTTGACGGAGACGGCAGCGGCGGCACCACCGGCGGCACCGAGCCACGAGTGAAGCCACCCGGCCGTAACCAGGCGGTCAGCGCCGCACCGAGGCCGATGGTCCACGCGACATACTCGACCATCCAGCCGGTGCCACGAACCAGGATCGCGAATGGTGCCAGCCATCCGGGACTGAGCATGAGCAACTGCCCCACCAGCGTGACGCTGCTCAGGATGCACGATCCGATGAACACGTCGACTGGCCTGATGCCGTGCACGAACCAGTCAGCTCCGCGAAGCCGCGCGCCGAGCAGACCTGCGACGACGGCATAGCCCGACACCCAGGTCAACGCAAACGCGGCGGCGACGATCGGCAGGGCGGCGAGGAGAGGAATCCCGATGATCGTGATGATCAGCACGATCGCGAGGCAGGCCAGTGCCGGAGCGAAAAGGATCTCGCCGGCGAATCCGGCAACGAGCGATAAGCCGGGGCCTGTCACCAGTCGCGCGGCGACAGACGCCGTCCAACGCGGCGCGACTGTCACGAGCAGGATCGAGAGCACCAGGATCAGGACGAAACGGCCGATCGTGAACGCCAGCGCCGCCCCTTGCCACCAGACGCGATTGATCGTCGGCAACGCGATTGGCCAGCCCCAACCCCACGACCATGGCAGCGACACATGCGCGACGTGAACGTCTCCATCGACGCGCGCGGCAGGGTCCCGGTCCAGATCACCTCCTACCACCGACACGTCGCCATCGACCACCGACTTCGGTCCCAGTCGAACCGCGCCGCCGATTACCACGACATCGTCCCCGGCGTGGCCGTTGATGGTGACGCTCCCACCCACCACGACTATCTTTTCTGTCGCGGTGCTGCCTTCAGCCAGCTCGTAGTTCTGGCCGAACAGGATGTGTGCGCCATCGTCCCAGTCATGCTGCCTGTCCAGGCGTCGCTGTTGTCGCTCGTCCGACCGTCTGGCCTGCTCCTCGACACGGTCCCGAGCCCGATCGGCACGTTCCTGGTCCCGAGCCGCCCGCTCAGCCGCTCGCCGGTCGGCGCGGTCGGCAGCCGATTCGTCCTGGGCTCCGGCACCGGCAACGAAGCCGAGCAGGCACGTCGACATAACCGTCCAGATCAGCAGGCGCTTCATGCCGGCTTGGGACGGTGGCGGCAAGTTCAAAGTTCCCGCCTTCGCAGACCGGCGCCATCATGCGGTTTCGGTCATCATGCCCGTGGGGCGAACCTTGTCAGGTCCGCCGAGCGCGCCGCTTTCGGCACTACGGCCCTCGCGCCACATAGAATCGCGCCATGAGCGGTCAGTTCGAATTCGGCGGCGACATTGCGTGGGTGCCCACCCGCGACTACATCGAGCGGAGCCGCCTTGGCTCATTCATGGCGCGTCACGGCATCCGCGATCTCCAGGAACTGCATCAGCGTTCCACGACTGACCTCGAGTGGTTCTGGTCGGCGGTGTTCGACGATCTCGGCATCGAGTTCTACCAGCGACCCTCGCGCATCGTCGACACCTCCCGCGGAATTCCATGGACACGCTGGTGCGTCGACGGCCAGCTGAACATCGTTCACAACTGCCTCGACAAATGGATTGGCACGCCGACCGAGGCACGCGACGCGCTGCGCTGGGTAGGCGAAGAGGGATCGACGCGAACTCTCACGTACCGGCAACTTTTCGAGGATGTCAATCGGTGCGCCAACGCGCTGCGAGAGCTTGGGGTTCAGCGCGGAGACCGTGTCGCGCTCTTCATGCCGATGTGTCCGGAGCTGATCGCCGCCTTCTTTGCGACGATCAAGCTGGGTGCGGTGATCCTTCCTCTCTTCTCAGGTTACGGAGCCGACGCGGTCGCGACGCGCCTGCGCGATGCGGAAGCCAGCGTCCTGTTTACGGCAGACGGGTTCTGGCGCCGTGGACAACCGGTCGCGATGAAGACGGTCGCAGACGAGGCGTGCGAACAGTGTCCGGCGATTCGACACGTCGTCGTGCTGTCGCGGATTGGCGTGGACGTCCCGCTTCGAGCCGGGCGCGACCGGCGGTGGAACGAGCTCGTCTCGCGGCAACTCCCCGCAGCTGCTACAGAGCGGACGGCGGCTGAAGACCCGCTCATGATCATCTACACGTCCGGCACGACCGGGCGTCCGAAGGGCGCGGTGCATACCCACTGCGGGTTTCCCATCAAAGCAGGGCAGGACTTGGTGCACGCCTTCGACGTGCAGCCGGGCGAGACGATGTACTGGGTGAGCGACATGGGCTGGATGATGGGCCCATGGGAAGTCTTCGGGATGACGCTGCTCGGCGGCACGTTCGTGCTGTTCGACGGCGCGCTGGATCATCCGGGCCCGGATCGTTTGTGGTCGATTGTCGAGAGCCAGCGGGTGAATGTCCTCGGCGTCTCGCCAACGCTGATTCGGGCGCTGATGAAGCACGGCACGCAACCGGTGGAGCGGCACGATCTGAGCTCGTTGCGGATCCTCGGTTCGACCGGGGAGCCGTGGAATCCCGAGTCGTGGCGATGGCTGTTCGACGTCGCCGGTCATGGCCGGCTGCCGATCATCAACTACTCCGGAGGTACGGAGGTCTCAGGCGGGCTGGTGGCCGGGAATGTCCTGACACCGATCAAGCCGGCAGCATTTGCCGGTCCGCCGCCCGGTATTGCCGCCGATGTCGTCGACGAGCACGGCCAGTCAGTCCGCAATCAGGTCGGCGAGCTCGTGGTCCGCGCACCGTGGATCGGTATGACGCGTGGCTTCTGGCATGATCCGGACCGATACGAGGAGACGTACTGGTCGCGCTTCCCCGATACGTGGGTGCACGGCGACTGGGCGGCGATCGACGACGACGGCCTCTGGTACATCCTCGGTCGATCTGACGACACGATCAAAGTCGCCGGCAAACGGCTCGGGCCGGCGGAAGTGGAGTCCGTGCTCGTCGAACATCCTGCCGTCCTCGAGGCGGCGGCAATCGGCATCCCCGATCCCGTCAAGGGCCAGGCGCTAGTCTGTTTCTGCGTCTTGAAACCTGGTCACGAGGGATCGCCCGAGCTCTCGGACACGCTCGGTCAACTCGTCGCCACGCGGCTGGGCAAGCCGCTGCGACCCACCGCGGTCGAGTTCGTGGCCGATCTCCCGAAGACGCGAAACGGCAAGGTCATGCGACGCGTCATCCGCTCGACGTACCTGAGTGAAGCTGCCGGCGATCTGTCGGCGCTGGAAAACCCGCAGGCGATGGAGGCCATACGAAGAGCGCGTTCGCGGAATTGAAGGTCGCGGCGGCCGTGAAGGCGCGTCTACGTTTCTCGGCGGCCCTGAAGGGTCGCGCTACGTGCTCGGCGAGAAGGGCCGGCCTACGTGCGGATCGCGGTACTGGTCAGCGCGACTGGCAGACTGAAGGAGCCGTCGGCGTCAGGCGACAACGGATGCACCGCAATCACCGCGGCCATGGGCAGCGGGCCGTAGATGTGAGGATACAGTTCACAGCCCCCTTCGAGGTTTTCGTCCAATACAGGGCAAGACAACTGTTCCAGATCGATCTCGAGGAGCACGAGGTCCTCACGCCCGCGGAAGATCCGATTCGCGGTTGCCATCACCTGGCGCCGGTACGAGCAGTGGATGAAGCCCTCGCGATCGAAGGCTGTCGGAAGATACCGGTTGCTTTCGCGGGCTGACTGCACTTCGGCGTTCGTCGTGATGTGATACACGCGCTCGCGCATCATTTCGACCCTGTGCTGTTCAGACGCTTCACGATCCGCCGTACCAGCTGTCGCGGCGCAAACCGGACAACCATCGCGCCTCGACGGTTGGCGAATCCGGGTATTACGACCGCCTTCCCACGGTTCCAGCCGTCAAAGCCTTCACGCGCCACATCGTCGGCACTCATCCAGGTCGAGCTCTTGAACAGGTTCGTGTCAGTCATCCCCGCGCGGTCGGCAAAGCTGCTTTCAGTTGGCCCAGGACAGAGACAGCTCACCTTGACGCCACTGCCGACGACTTCTTCGGCAATGCCCTCGGTGAACGACAGCACGTACGCCTTGGTCGCGTAATAGACCGACATCATCGGGCCGGGCTGAAACGCCGCCGTGGAAGCGACGTTCAGCACCCCGCCCGTTCGCCGTTCGAGCATCGCCGGAAGCAGCAGCCGTGTCAGCTCGGTGAGCGTGACCGCGTTGAGCTGGATCATCTCGATCTGCTGATCCATCGAGAGCGTCGCGAACTCGCCCTGCAGGCCGAAGCCGGCGTTGTTGACGAGCACGTCCACGGGAAGGTTGTCTGCCCTCAAGCGATTGACGAGCGCCTGGCCGCTGTGGGGAACTGACAGGTCAGCAGAGATGACACGGACTTTCGTGCCACCCGCGGCGGCGCTCTTGTCAGCGCCGCGCGGCGGGCCTGCCGCCTCCGCTTCGCTCTGGCGCGCCGGGCCCGAGCCTTGGCGAAGACCGGACAAGGCTCGCCCCACGTCTTCCAAGGCAGACTCATTGCGTGCGACGAGAATGACGTCGTAGCCGTGAGCGACGAACCGGCCGGCAAGTGCCCGACCGATGCCAGAGGACGCACCGGTGATGAGCGCGGTCGGATTCATGGTCATTCCTTACCCTTCATCAACTCGGCGCGCCAGCGGCCGGCCTCGTTGAATGTCTTCTCGAGGCCCTGACCGTGGCCGAGATCGCGCCGGAGTTCAGTAAGCGTGGCGATGAGGCGATCGAGCGCTTCTCCGATGAAGTCATGATTGCTGGCGGCGATGTCTCGCCAGACGGATGCAGGACTCGACGCCAGCCGCGTCGTGTCAACAAGCCCCCGCCCGGCCAGGCGCAGGCCCTCGGCGGCGCCGCCACCGACCGTGTACATCAGCGCGCTGGCGGCGAGTTGCGGCAGGTGGCTGACGTATGCCATCAGGCGGTCGTGATCGCCTGCATCGAGTCGAGCCGGCCTCGCGCCGAGTCCCGACACAAGCCGCTCCAGCCGCTCGAGTGCCGGCGCATCACCCTTCTCGTCCGGGGTGAAAATCCACGGCCGCCCGGCGAACAGGTCCGGCCGGGCGAACCCGAATCCCCCTCGTTCGGCGCCGCCGATAGGGTGACCTCCCACGAATGGCAGTCCTGACGGCAGCGAACGCGCGGCGGCGACGATGTCGCGCTTGGTGCCGCCGACATCGGTGACGACGATGGGTGCTGGCATCAGAGGAGGCTTGTCAGCTCCACCACGTGGACCTGACATGGTCGGCGCCACACCCGCCACGCGCTGCCACTCGCTCAACTGTCCCAGCAGCTCAATATTCTGCGCGACGGGAGCCGCGAGTACGACCAGGTCCGGCGTTCCGGTATCAGCGACCGAGTTCGCGGCGCGATCGATCGCGCCGCTTCCCATGGCGTGCGCGAGCACGGACGGTTGATCGACCCCGACGATTCGAATCGACGGCCAGCGCTCGCGAATTCCTAGCGCGATGGAGCCGCCAATCAGGCCGAGTCCGGCGATGACGATGGTATGAAAAGGAGGTTCGTCTGAAGACATGTCAACTCCCGCCTGCCCGACTCCCAACTCCCAAGCACCTTCGCAGGGTTGGAGAGTCGGGATGGGGAGTTGGAGATTGGGAGTTGGGAGTTAGCGAGCCCAACCTCGCTTGGCTACGGGTTCCAGGCAGATCGAACGGCCGATCGCCGGCGCGATGATCCGCAGTTCGGCCATCAGGCGATCGAACTGCGACGGGAACATCGACTGGGCGCCATCGCTCAGCGCGTGATCCGGATCGGTGTGGACCTCGATGATCAGGCCGTCAGCGCCGGCTGCCACGGCGGCGCGCGCCAGTTGCGCCACCATGTCCCGGCGGCCGGCACCGTGGCTCGGATCCGCGATGATCGGCAGGTGACTCAACTTTTTCACGACCGGGATCGCGGAGATGTCGAACGTGTTCCGTGTCGCCGTCTCGAACGTGCGAATCCCGCGCTCGCAGAGCATCACGTCGTTGTTGCCGCCCGACAGGATGTATTCGGCGGACAGCAGCCACTCCTCAATCGTCGCCGAGAGCCCGCGTTTCAGCATCACCGGCTTGTGCGCGTGACCGAGTTCCCGAAGCAGCGTGTAGTTCTGCATGTTGCGGGCGCCGACCTGGAAGACGTCGCAGTACTTGTCGATCAGCTCGATCTGGCTGACGTCCATGACCTCGGAGATCACCTTCAGGTTGTGCGCGTCGGCTGCATGGCGCAGCATCTGCAGCCCCTTTTCGCCATGGCCTTGAAACGCATAGGGTGAGCTGCGGGGCTTGAACGCACCGCCACGCAGCACCTTGGCGCCAGCGCGTTTTACCGCGGCGGCAGACGCCATCACCTGCTCCTCGGTTTCGGCCGAGCAGGGACCGGCCATGACGATTACCTCGTCACCGCCGATCCGGACATCGTCCATGACGATGAGGGTGTCCTCCGGTTTGAAGGTGCGGCTGGCGCGTTTGTACGGCTCGGTGATGCGGAGCACTTCGTGCACGCCGTCCAGGAGCTCGATCAGCTCCTTCTCCACCTTGTGCGCGCCGACGACTCCGAGCACCGTGCGCGTCGCCCCGGACGAGCGGTGCACGTCCATTCCCATTTCGATCAACCGGGCGATGACGGCGTCGATCTGCGCCTCGGTGGCCCGTTCCTTCATTACGACGACCATGAACTACTCTCCTGCTTCCAGGTTGCCGCGGCGTTCGCTCGCCACACGCTCGGCGCGACGCGCCTCGTCGATCACCCGTTCGAAGATTCGCACGACGGCTTCCGCCGTGAGCGGACCGGACAGCTCGGTGGCGGACTTTCTGACCTTCGCCAGTACCTGCGATTCGCGCTCGGGTTGGTAAATCGGAAGGCCGGCCTCGTGCTTGAGGCGGCCCACTTCCACCGCGCAGGCGACGCGGACGTTGAGGAGGCGGACGAGCTGATCGTCGATCACGTCGATCCGGCCCCGCAGCTCCTCGATGGTCAGGACTTCAGGCAACGTACGTACTCCTCTACCCGGGTATTCAAATCCGCCGAGGCGCCGGCCTCTGCGATCACGTTCACGAGGGCACTGCCGACGACGGCTGCGTCGGCCCACTGACAGACCGCACGCACGTGCTCCGGCGTGGAGATGCCGAAGCCGAGGGCAAGTGGCAGATCGCTGACCGCCCGGATCCGCGCCACCATTTCCTCCGCGCCGTCGGCGAGCTGATCGCGCACGCCGGTCACACCGAGCCGCGAGATGGCGTAGAGGAACCCGCTGCCAAGAGCCGCGGCGGCCCGAAGGCGTTCGTCGCTGGTCGTCGGACTGAGCAATAGAATTGTATCAATCCCCCGTGACGTCAGCAGGTCTCGAAAGTCGGCCGACTCCTCTATCGGCAGATCCAGCACGAGAACGCCGTCCACGCCGGCGTCGCGGGCCGCGTCGGCGAATCGCTCGGCACCGAAGCGCAGGATCGGGTTCGCATAGCTGAAAATCACGATGCCAGCACGCAGATCCTGACGGACGTGGCGCACGAGATCGAGTACCCCTTTCAGCGTCGCTCCTGATGCGAGCGCGCGCTCCGTTGCGCGCTGAATGACCGGGCCGTCGGCCAGAGGATCCGAAAACGGCACGCCGACTTCGATGACGTCCACGCCAGCACGGTCCAGCGCGCGCAGGATGCCCTCAGTGCGCGGCAGGTCGGGATCGCCGGCGGTGATGTAGGTCACCAGTCCCCCGCGCTTTTCGGCACGCAGCCGCCGGAACGTGTCTGCGAGACGGCTTCTCACCTCGGACTTCATACTGCTCACTTCCCCAGCGCCTCCGTCACGCTCTGGACGTCCTTGTCCCCGCGACCCGACAGGTTCACGAGGATGACCGTGTCTTCGGCCACGTCCTGGGCAAGCTGCATCGCGTACGACACCGCATGTGACGACTCCAGCGCGGGGATGATCCCTTCGTAGCGCGCCAGTGCCTTGAAGCCCGCCAGCGCCTCGGCGTCGGTCTGATAGGCGTATTCGGTCCGGCCGATCTCGCGCAGCCACGCGTGTTCGGGACCGACCGCCGCATAATCGAGACCGGCGGAGATCGAATGGGTCAACTCGATGTTGCCAGCCTCGTCCTGGAGGATGAAGGTCCGCGTGCCCTGCAGCACGCCGGTGCTGCCGCCCGCGAACCGGGCAGCGTGACGTCCGGGAGCGATCTTCTCGCCACCGGCCTCGACCCCAATCAGTCGTACGCCGGGATCGTCGATGAAACCATCGAAGATGCCGATCGCATTGCTCCCGCCACCGACGCAGGCAACGACGATGTCCGGCAGGCGACCGAGCTGCTCCAGCATCTGGCGTCGAGCTTCCCGGCCGATCACCGACTGGAACTCACGCACCATCAGCGGATAAGGGTGGGGGCCGAGCGCCGACCCGAGCAGGTAGTAGGTGTCGAGCACGTTGGCGACCCAGTCGCGCATCGCCTCATTGATCGCGTCCTTCAGCGTCCGGCTCCCCGCGTCAACGCCGTGGACGGTGGCGCCGAGCAGTTGCATGCGAACGACGTTCAGCGCCTGGCGCCGCATGTCTTCGGTGCCCATGTAGACACGGCATTCGAGCCCGAGCAGCGCGCAGGCCGTTGCAGTGGCGACGCCGTGCTGGCCGGCACCCGTCTCCGCGACGACGCGCCGCTTGCCCATGCGCTTTGCCAGCAGCGCCTGACCGAGCGCGTTGTTGATCTTGTGCGCGCCGGTGTGGGTCAGGTCCTCGCGCTTGAGGAGGATCCGCACGTTTCGGGGCGCCACGATCGAGGGCGGTTCCGGCTCCGCGCTCAATGCAGATTCCGGTGGGGCGGACCTTGTCAGGTCCGCCATGGCCAGTTCCGCCGCTTCAGGCAACCGCCGCGTCTCGTACAACGGGGTGGGTCGGCCCACGTACGTCTTCAGCAGTCCGTCGAGCTCGGCACGAAAGCCCGCGTCGGCTCGCGCCGCCAGGTATCCCGCGGTCAGCTCCTCGATTGGCGCAACGAGCGTCTCGGGGACGAACCGGCCTCCGTACGCCCCGAAGTAGCCGCGCGCATCTGGATCGCGGCGGCCGAAGATTGATCGTTCACTAGTTGCCGTTGTCATGGCTTCCCTGCTCGTCCCCTCAAATCCAGCGACTCGTCGGTGGTACTCACCAGGCCCGCCTTGCGCCGCTCGAACGCACCGCGCGCGTTCTCCAGAAATCGTGCGACCTTCATCGCGTCCTTGATGCCGGGCGCCGATTCCACGCCCGACGACACGTCGACGCCGTACGGCCCGACGCACCCGATGGCCTCGGCCACGTTGCTCGGAGTCAGTCCACCTGCCAGGATCACCGGGTGCTGACGGGCGATTGCCGCCGCACGCGACCAGTCCACCTGCTTCCCTGTTCCCCCGCGTCGCTCCCGGTCGGCCGCATCGAGCAACAGCCTCGTTCCGGCGGGCCACATCGCGCTCGCCTCGATCACATCGTCAATCGCCACCGATCTGAAGATCGGATATCCCACCGCGCTGGCATACGCCGGCGGCTCGTCTCCGTGTAACTGCACGATCCGCACACCCGTCGCCGCGACGATGGCGCGAACCCGGGCGACCGACTCGTTGACGAACACACCAACGGTCGTGAGCCCGACAGGCAGCGCCGCCACGATGTCCGTCACACGCTCCGGTGCGACGTAGCGCGGGCTGCGCGGCCAGAACACGAAGCCGATCGCCGTCGCACCGTGCGCAACGGCCTGCTGCGCATCCTCGAGCCGCGTGATCCCGCAAATCTTGACGATCATGAAATTGACGAATTGACGAATTGACGAATGGACGAATTGGAGGCACGGAGGCCCACGTTCAGCGCGATACCGACCCCAAAGGCAGCCAATCCACCGATACATTCGTCAATTCGTCGATTCGTCATTTCGTCAATTCATCCGCCGCGATGAGGCTTCGGATCGCGGCGGCTGGATTTTCGTCCGTCATGAACCGTTCGCCGATCAGAAACGCGCGGTAACCAGCGGCCGACAACCTCTCGAGATCTTCGCGCGTTTGCAGGCCGCTCTCGCTCACGGCGATGACGTCGCGCGGCATCGCGGCCGCGAGCCGGAACGACGCATCCTTATCGACCGCGAGCGTGCGTAGGTTGCGGTTGTTCACGCCGATGATGCGCGCGCCGACGTCGATTGCGCGCAGCAGCTCCTCCTCGTCGTGCACTTCGACCAGCGCCGCGAGACCAAGCTCCCACGCCCGCAACTGCAGTCGCTGCATCTGCGCCTGGCCGAGGCCAGCCACGATCAACAGGATGGCGTCGGCGCCGTTGGCCCTGGCCTCGAAGAGCTGGTATTCGTCGACGATAAAGTCCTTGCGCAGGAGCGGCAGCGCCACCGCGTCGCGAACCGCGCGAAGGTGCTCCAGCGACCCGTCGAAGAAGGTCGGTTCAGTCAGCACCGAGATGGCGGAGGCCCCTCCTGCTTCGTACCGCTTCGCAATCGAGACCGGGTCGTAGTCCGCGGCGAGCACGCCCTTCGACGGCGATCGCCGCTTGCACTCGGCGATCACGTTCACCAGACCGCGGCGGCCAAGATTGGTTTCGAACAGTTCGCCACGCGGCGATGCCGTGGCGGCGCGCCGCTCCAGAGCCGCCATCGGTTCCGAATCGCGGCGAACCTCCGTAATCCGTTCGGTTGCGGCAATGATCGTCCGCAGCAGATCCGGTCCGCCGTGGGCCGAGTCGACGAACGCGCCGGCAATCATGCGACCGCCACCTCCTGTGAGCTGCGCACCATCCGCTCCAGCGTGTGGCGAGCAGCTCCGGAGTCGATCGCTCCTTCGGCCAGCCGGATGCCGTCGGTAATCGACGCGGCGCGACCCGCCACGAACAGCCCGGCTCCCGCGTTGAGCAGGACAACGCGCCGAGGCGCGCCGTTGACGCCGTTCAACACCTCGGTGACGATGGCCGCATTCCGCTCGCTGTCGCCGCCGCGTCAATTCCTCGGGTCTGTCCTTGGGCAGACCGAAATCGGCAGGATGGACATGGAATGTGTGCACCTTCCCGTCGCGACACTCCGAAACCTTCGTGTGGCCGGTCGTCGAAATCTCATCGATCCCGTCGGCGCCGTGCACGACCCACGCTCGCGTCGAACCCAGCATCAGCAGCGACCGAGCCAGCAGCTCGGTCAGTTCAGAGCGCGGCACGCCGACGATCTGGCGCGTCGCGCCGGCCGGGTTCGTCAGCGGGCCCAGCAGATTGAAGGCGGTGCGAATCCCGAGCTCACGCCGCGTCGGCCCCGCGTGTTTCATCGACGGATGAAAAGTCGGCGCGAAGAAGAACGCGACGCCGACCTCGCGCAGGCTTCGCTCGACGACGGCGGGTGCCGCAGCGATGTTGACGCCAAGCCGCTCGAACACATCGGCGCTGCCGCACTGACTCGAGACCGACCGGTTGCCATGTTTCGCGACAGTGACCCCGCAGGCCGCGATGACGAGCGCCGCCGCCGAGGAGATGTTGAACGTGCCGGACCGGTCTCCACCGGTCCCGCACGTGTCGAACACGTCCGGCAGGGGCGCCGACAGCCGAACCGAGTGGGCGCGCATCGCCCGCGCGAAGCCGACGATCTCGGCGGGCCGCTCGCCCTTCATGGCGAGCGACGTCAGCAGCGCCGCGAGTGCGGCGGACGAGGCGTGTCCCTCCATCACTGCGTGCATCGCCGTGGCCGCTTCCTCGGCGGTCAGGTCTTCGTGACGCACGATCTGTTCGATCAGGGGCGTGAACATCACAGGTCGAGGAAATTCCGCAGGATCCGGCGCCCCTCTTCGGTCAGCACCGACTCGGGATGAAACTGCACGCCGTGCACGGGGTAGGTCTTGTGACGGACGGCCATGATCGTCCCGTCCTCCTTGGTCCGGGCCGATACCTCGAGCGCGTCGGGCACGCTGTCGGATGCGACCACCAGCGAGTGGTACCGTCCGGCTTCGAACGGCGCGCTGATACCCGAGAATACGCCGCGCCCATCGTGCATCACCATCGATGTCTTCCCGTGCATCGGCGTCTTCGCCCGGCACACAGTGCCGCCGTAGACCATGCCGATTGCCTGATGCCCGAGGCAGACCCCGAGAATGGGCGTCGCCGGACCGAAGCGTCGAATCACGTCGTGGTGATGCCGGCGTTCTCGGGTCGTCCCGGACCGGGCGAAATCAGGATCTGTTCAGGGGCCATCGCCGCGATCTCGCCGATGGTCACTTCGTTGTTGCGACGCACCCGGACGTCGGCACCCAGCTCGCCCAGGTACTGCACGAGGTTGTAGGTAAACGAATCGTAGTTGTCGATGACGAGAACCATGGGAATCGTGAATCCTGAATCGTGAATCGACCTGAATCGTGAATCCTGAATCGTGAATCGTGAATCCTGAACCCTGAATCCTGAACCCTGGTCCTACAGACCGGCCTGCGCCAGTTCGAGAGCGCGAATGACGGCGCGCGCCTTGTCCCGCGTTTCTTCGTACTCGGCCGCCGGATTCGAGTCGGCGACGATGCCCGCGCCCGCCTGGACGTAGGCATGCCCGTTCTCGATCAGCACCGTGCGGATGGTGATGCAGAAATCGAGGTTGCCGGCGAAGTCCAGATAGCCGACCGCGCCTGCGTACACGCCGCGCCGGCGATTCTCGAGCTCGGCGATGATCTCCATCGCGCGCACCTTGGGAGCGCCCGACACCGTGCCCGCCGGGAAAGCAGGCCACCAGCGCGTCCAGCCGATCGTGACGGTCATCGAGCTTGCCTTCGACGATCGAGACGAGGTGCATGACGTGCGAGTAACGTTCGAGCGTCATGTAGGTCGGAACGCGCACCGTGCCGTACGCCGACACGCGGCCGATATCGTTGCGGCCGAGATCGACCAGCATGACGTGCTCGGCACGTTCCTTCTCGTTCCGCTTCAGTTCCTCGGCCAGCCGCATGTCCTCTTCGTCGGTCCGGCCGCGCGGCCGGGTCCCGGCAATCGGATGCGTCTGGATCTTGTGTCCTTCGACGCGCACCAGCATTTCCGGCGAGGACCCGACGATCGCGCGGTCGCCGACGCGCAGGAAATACATGTACGGCGATGGATTGACGTGACGAAGGGCACGGTAGACCGTGAACGGATCCGCGTCCAGCTCGTGCCTCGAACCGCTGCGACAGCACCACCTGGTAGATGTCGCCGGCCGCGATGTACTCCTTGGCCGTGCGCACCATCTGCTCGAACTCGTCGCGCGAAACGTTCGACGTCACCTCGAACGGCGCCGCGGCTGGCTGCGGCGGCTTCGACAGCGTGCGCTCGAGCTCACGTTCGACGAACGAGATCTTCGCGCACGCGAACTGGTAGAGCGACTCCAGGTCTTCGTCGCCCGTGATCCGGGCGTTCGCGATGATCAGGATCCGGTGACGGACGTGATCGAACGCCAGGACCGTGTCGAACAGCATGAACCCGGCTTCGTCCTGCACGTCCGCAGCGTCCTGCAGCGTGCACCGGTTCGAACCAGGCGGCCGCGTCGTAGCCCAGATAACCGACGGCGCCGCCGGTGAATCGCGGCAACCCGGGCACGAACGGCGCGTGAAATCCGGCCATCAGCTCGCGAACGGTCGCGACGAACGAGTGCTCCGACTCGGTTGTCTGCCCGGCGCGATCGATGATCGTCTTGCCGCCGCGCGACCGCAGAATCAGGAACGGGTCCTTGCCGAGGAACGAATAGCGGGCGACCTGCTCGCCGCCCTCCACCGACTCCAGCAGGAACGCATAGTCCGAGTGCTCGGCAATCTTCAGGAAGGCGGAGACCGGCGTCAGCAGGTCCGCCATGATTTCCTTGTAGACCGGCACGAACGTTCCGCGTTGCGCCAGCTCGCGGAATTCGTCGAACGTCGTCAGTTGCATATCCGTGTCCGCAGCGCGGCCTCCATCACGCCGGCCGGCGGCCGCTGTCCTGTCCACCACGTCGAACTGCTGCTCCGCCTGCGCAGCCAGCATCGGCAACCCGTCGAGCGTCGCGCACCCCGCGCAGCTGTGCCTCGGCCAGCAGCGCGTGAGGCCTTCGGCCCATACGTCAGGTCATAGACCAGCCGGCCGTCGAAGCGGGCCGCCCGGCAGCGGCGACTCGTCATGCTTGCCGGCGCCGCCCAGCGGGGTGCAGTTGACCAGCAGATCCCACGAGCCATGAGCAGGCGGCCACGGTCCCGACCTCGCCCCCGAGGTCCGCGACGACTGCCGCGGCCTGCTCCGGGCGCCGCGCGTGCAGCGTGACCGCGCGCACCCTGGTCGCGCAGCGCGACGATCAACCGCGCGAGCCGCTCCGCCGGCGCCGAGCACCGACGCGCGACTGCCGCGCAAGTCACCGGCGAACGCGGTCGACGAGCGGAGCCAGGAATCCCGGCCACGTCGGTGTTCGTCGCCGCCCACCGCATCGCGCGTACGGCGCAGCGTATTGGCTGCACCGACGCGCGCCGCGATGTCATCGACCGCGGCTGCCGCACGCAGCGCGTCGAGCTTGAACGGGATCGTCACGCTCACGCCGTCGATGCCGATGGCATCGGCGAACGCGAGAAAATCGGCGAAGTCCGACGTCGGCAGCGGGACGTACACCGCGTCGATGCCGGCAGCCGCGAAGGCGGCGTTGTGCATCGCCGGCGACAGCGAGTGCATCGCGTTCGTGCTGACGACGCCGAAGAGGCGCGACGTCAGGGTCACACGACGGAATCCGTACTCGCGCACCATCCGCTCCGCCGGAACCTGCCCGGGCGCCACCGCGTTGCCCGCGTACGTCCAGCGCGATCCGAAGCGCCCGGCCAGTGCGCGCGACGGAAAGCCGGCGTCGCCCATCCCGATCACGACGGCGTCGCCCTCGCGGGCGACGTCAATCAGTGGCAGCGTGTCACACAGCCGATTCGGCGACACCGCCAGCTTGATGACCCCGGCGCCGGTCGCGCGCATCGCCCGAGCCTGGTCAGCCAGGTCCGGTGGAACGCCCTCGAAGTCGTGCGACGACAGCACAATCCGCCGCGGGATCGCGGGCAATCAGATCCGTGAAGCCGGCCCGCCATTCGACGTCGACGAACTCCGCTCCGGCGGCCAGAGCCTGCTCGAGAATCGATCGCCGCTCCTCCTCGCTGACCCGTCGAATCGTCCGCCCTCCCACTTGGCCCGGCAGGTGACGATGACCGGCAGGCGCCGATCCTGGAGAGCCGCCGCTGACATCCGGGTTCGACGACGCCATCCAGCCGCAACTCCACCATGTCGGCCGCCGTCACGCGGTCGCGGGCCGCGAGCAGGTCCGCCATGGTCGTCGGCGGTCACGGTTTCGCAGAGGAGTGTCATTGGTGGAGCGGTGCCATCTGTAAAGGCCCTAAAAAGAAAAACGCCTCTTCAACCGTGTCGGCTGAAGAGGCGTTGGTCTTCCCGGTTCCTGGTCGCGTGTTACACGCTGGCAGCCGCCTCTTCAGTTGCAGTCCGGTACCACCACCAATAGCTGGCGTTCGGCGCAAACACGAAGGGGCTAAACGAATGCGGCATCAGCGTGAAACGGGCTTGGACAGTACTCTACGGCCTGCTCGGCTGTCAACCGTAAATCGCTGGCGCACTTGCAGTTTCGTGTGGTTGACCGTATCTTCAGCAGTAGCGACCTTCCCGCGATCCTCTATGTACAAACGCACGCTAGCCCTTCTGGGCGCCCTGCTCCTCTTCGTGAGTGCAGGTCTGCCCGCACAGTCCCGGACGTTTCCCGTGGACGAGCTGCGGCCCGGCATGATCGGTGTCGGCCGCACCGTCTTTGCGGGAGACACGCTCGAGGACTTCAAGGTCGAGATCCTCGGCGTGCTGCGCAACTCGATCGGTCCGCGTCGCGACCTCATCCTGGCGAGGCTCGAAGGCGGTCCGCTCGCGAAAACCGGCGTCATCGCCGGCATGAGCGGCAGCCCTGTCTACATCGACGGCCGACTCGTGGGCGCCGTCTCCTACTCGCTCGGCCAGTTTGCGACTGAACCGATCGCCGGCATCACGCCGATCGCCGAGATGATCGACGCGGCCTCGCTCCCCTCGCCCCGGCGACAGGCGGCACGCGTCGATCTGCCGATTCCGTTCACGACCGACACGCTGCGTGCCTCGCTCAAGCAGGCGTTCTCGTGGGTGCGGCCCTTCGCCGACAGCCCGTCCGATGTGCAGGTGTTCGGCAACCCCTCACTCAATCCCGGCATCGGCGCGTTGCTGCGCCCGATCGCGACGCCGCTCGCGATGGGTGGGTTCGACGCGTCAGTGATCGATCCGGTGATTGGTGCGTTCCGCGATCAGGGATTCGCACCGGTGATGGCCGGCGCGGCGCAGGGCACGCAGCCGGTGACCGCCAGTGCGACATCGCCGATCAAGCCGGGCGATCCCGTCGGCGTCTTGCTGATGAGCGGCGATCTGGAGGTCGGCGCGACCGGCACCGTGACCGAAGTCGATGGCGACAAGGTGTACGCGTTCGGGCATCCGTTCTACGGGCTCGGGCCGACGCAGTTCCCGATGACGCGGGCCTACGTCCACGCCCTGCTGCCCAGCCTGCAGAACTCGATGAAGATCGCCAGCACGGGCGAGGTCATCGGTACGGTGTCGCAGGATCGCGCCACGGCGATTGCGGGCACGCTCGGCAAGGGGCCGACGCTGATTCCGATCAACCTGCTGCTGAAGTCCGAGCGCGGCACGAGCAAGCAGTTCCACATGGCGATGGTGAACGACCAGTTGTTCACGCCGCTGCTCGCCTATCTCTCGATCCTCAACACGCTGCAGTCCTACGAGCGCCAGAACGGTGTCGCGAGCTACGCCGTCAAGGGAACGGCCAGCGTGAAGAAGTACGGCAACCTGACGTTCGAGGATCTTTTCTCCGGCGAACAGCCGTCGGCGTCGGCGTCGGCCTCGGTCGTCGCCCCGTTCAATTTCCTGCTGCGCAATTCGTTCGAGGACATCGAGATCGAAGGGCTGAACCTCGAGATCGACGCCAGCGAACAGCCGCGAAGCGCGACGCTCGAGCGTGTCTGGATCGACGGCGCGCGACCGAAGCCCGGCTCCACAGTCGATCTCAAGGTGCTGCTCCGGTCGTATCGCGGCGAGGAGACCACCAAGACGCTGCCGATTCAGATTCCACCTCAGGCCCGCGGATCGATTTCGGTGATGGTGTCGGACGCGGCACGGCTGTCACAGTTCGAAGCGCGCGAACTGCAGGTGCAGCCGGCGCAGACGCGCGGGGTCCCGCAGATGCTGCAGGTGCTGAACAGCGCGCGCCGCAACAACCGTCTCTACGTGCGGCTCGTCACCCGTGACGGCGGCGCCGTCGTCAAGGGCGAGTCGCTGGCGGCGTTGCCGCCTTCGGTCCTGACGGTCATGGAATCGGACCGCGACGGTGGCAGTTTCCGGGCGCTCCAGAGTGCCCTTCTCGGCGAGTGGGAGATCCCGTCCGACGAGGCGGTGACCGGCTCGCGCACGCTCACGGTTCCGCTACAGGACTAGGCTCGGCGTTGGAAGTTCGAACTTCTCCTACACTACCCCCATGCCCCGACCGTTTCGCGTAGTGCTGTCCACGCTCGCCATTTGCGCGGCCGGCGTGGCGGCGATGGCTGCCGTCCCGACGTTCTGGCAGGTCTCCACCGAGACCGAGTTCCTGAAAGGCGAGGTCGAGAACCTCTCCGTCGACACCTACGGTCGCCTGACTCTGGGGCCGGCCGCAACCGCGCTCTACGAATCGAACGCACCCTTTCTGTGGACGCTCGTCACGGCGGCGGACGGCACCGTCTACGCCGGCAGCGGGAACGAGGGACAGGTGTTCCGCATCACGCCCGACGGCAAGTCGTCGATGTTCTTCGACAGCGAGGAGCTCGAGGTCCACGCGATCGCGCTCGCGCCTGGCGGTGGACTGTACGTCGGCACCTCTCCCGACGGCAGGATCTACAAGCTGGACGCGGCCGGCAAGGCGACGCCCTTCTTCGATCCGGCCGACCGCTACATCTGGAGCCTCGTCGTCGATCGGAGCGGGAACGTCTTTGCCGCCACCGGTGACAAAGGGGTGATCTACAAGATCACCCCCGACGGCAAGGGCGCGCCGTTCTATCAGACGAAGGCGACACATGCGATCGCTCTGGCGATCGACAGCCAGGGGCGGCTGATCGCCGGAACGGAGTCACCCGGACGCGTGTTCCAGATCGACGCCAACGGCAAGCCGTTCGTGCTCCTCGATTCGAGCTACAACGAGATCCATCAGCTCCGCGTCGATCCGAACGGCGTGATCTACGCCGCCGCCATTCGCGGCCGCGGACCCAGTGGCGGCGCCGCCTCGCCGCCGGATCAGCCCACCGACACGACGGCGGCGGTTCCGATTCCGAGCGTCTCCACCGAAATCACTGCGATCGCGATCGTCGACTCGGCCCCCGTGTCGACGACATCGACCGCGACCACGCCGCCACCGGCGCGTGGTCCAAGTGTCGGCGCGATCTTCCGAATCCTGCCGGACGGGTCGTCCGATCTGATCTGGGACTCGCGCGAGGACACGCCGTACGACATCGCCTTCGAGCCCGGTGGCGGCCTGCTCGTGGCGACCGGTAACAAAGGGAAGATCTACCGGCTGTCCGGCGACCCGTTTCAGCCGACGCTGGTGACGCGGGCCAACGCCGAACAGGTCACCACGCTCGGCACCGGCCGCGACGGGCGCATCGTGTTCACCACCTCGAATCCGGGAAAGGTGTTCCGGCTGTCGGCGGAACGGGCCGAGAAGGGGACGTATACCTCCGACGTTCGCGACGCGACCACCGTCGCCGCCTGGGGCGCGCTCAAGTGGCAGTCGGCGGGACCGGCTGGGACCAAGGTCGAGATCTCGACACGATCCGGCAACACGCGCACGCCCGATGAAACCTGGAGCGACTGGAGCGCGCCCTATTCCTCCGCCGATGGCAGCGCCATCACCAGCCCGCGCGCGCGTTACCTGCAGTGGCGGGCGGTGTTCACCGCCGCGAAGAACGAAGCACCGCTGCTGACCTCGGTGACCGCGGCGTACCTGCCGCGCAACGTGCGCCCGCGCGTCACGTCGATCACCATCCACCCGCCGGGCACCGTGTTTCAACGTCCCTTCCCGACCGATCCGGAGATCGCCGGCTTCGAGGGGGATACGCCGGATCGTCGAGCCACCGCGCAGGCGCAAGGCAACCCGACCAATACCTCGCCGAACATCGGCCGGCGCAGCTACGAGAAAGGGCTGCTGACGTTCGTCTGGCGCGCCGAGGACGACAACCGGGACGAACTGTCGTACGACGTGCAATACCGGCGTGAGGGCGAGACCGCGTGGAAACTCCTCAAGCGCGGACTCACGGATCCGATCCTGGTCTGGGACACGACGTCGGTGCCGAATGGCCGCTACATTCTCCGGATCGTGGCATCGGACGCGCCGTCGAACTCCCCCACAACCGCACTCACCGGGGCGATGGAGAGCAACGCGTTCGAGATCGACAACGCGCCTCCAGTCATCACCGTGACGTCGGTCCGACGCGAGGGGGCGAGGACCACGATCGCCTTCGACGTGCGTGACGACCAGTCCTCGGTGCAGAAGGCGGACTACTCGCTGGATGGCAACCGCTGGCAGACGATCTACCCGAAGGACGGGATCGCGGACTCACGGTTCGAGCAGTTCGAACTGGTGCTGGAGGGAGATGCCGTGCGCGGGGTCATCGTGCGGGCGGCCGACGCGCTGAACAATGTGGCAAGCGCGAGCGCAGACGTGCCCACGCCGGCGACGCCGTCAGGCCGTCGTTAGATCTGCGCTGACGGTCGAGACGACACCGTCCGGGTCGGTCGGCGGCGGTTTCACCGCTTCCCGTTTGCGGACTGTCGCTGGCGCCGCGTTGACGGCATCGACATCGCGGGCATTGCCCTTGACCGTGGTCCGCGCGATATACCAGACCATGTTGACCGGGACCTTGCGGCCGCTGAGCGCATAGGCCGGTTCGAACCGGGCCTGCTTCACCTGATCCAGCAGGTCGGCCAATTCCCGCTGATGACGGGTGCGGTCGTGGCGGGTTGCCACCACTTCCCGCTCCGACTGGACCAGCGCAAAATCGGAAATCCGCCCTTCGCTGGAGACCACGGTCGCCAGCGTGACCACGGCCTCGTCGTCGGGAACATCGAGCATCGCCCCGCCGTCAAGCGCGCGCGGCCCCATGACCGTGTTGTCCAGCATCAGCGGGTCCTGGCCGGAACGATCCGAGATCGAGGCGATCAACGCGGCGAGTGAATCCGGATGCTCTTCACTGGTCGCGTAAAGCACGGTCGACGCGCCGGCCAGGCAGATCAGCACCGCCGAGCAGGCGCCGAGCGCCGGCCACAGCAGGTGCATGTCCTGGAACATCTCGCGCACCCGGACGCCGATCGACTGATTGTGCTCGGCACTGACGCGCGACAGCACGTCGTCGTGCAGCGCCGCCATCGTCCGCTCGTCGATCTCGCCGCCGCCGCGGACGGCCGCGGATCCCATTCGCACCGCCGCGCCGATCATCGACATATCCTCGACGCGCGCGCTGCAGGTGGTGCACCAGCGCAGGTGCGCTTCCACCATCACCTGGTCGGCGACCGTCAGCTCCCCGTCGACGAAGGCGTCGAGCAGGTCGCGCGCCGTCTCGCAGCCAATGTAGCGGGTCATGCCCGCAGCCCCAGCAGCTCGGCCCGCAATGCCTGACGTGCGCGCGTCAGCCTCGACTTGACCGTCCCTACCGCGACTCCGAGCGTAAAGGCGATTTCTTCGTAGCGCAGGCCGTCCACTTCGCGGAGCACCAGGGCCGTGCGCTGGTCGAACGGCAGTCGGTTGAGCGCCTGCCAGATGCACGAGGCCGTTTCCTTGCTGGCGAGAAGACGATCGGGCAGCACGTCGGTCTTGGACTCGAGGTCGCCGAAGTGCTGCAGGTGCTCGTCGAGGGAGACCTGGTCGGACCGGCGACGGCGCCGCCACCAGCGCTGCCGGTTGCGCGCCTGGTTGACCACGATCCGGTAGATCCAGGTGCGAAGCGCCGACTGGCCGCGGAAGCTGGCGATGGTCCGGAATACGCGGAGAAACACTTCCTGCGACACATCGAGCGCTTCGTCGCGGTCCCCGAGCAGATGGAGCGCGAGGCCAAAAACCATCCGCTGATGGGAGGACACCAGTTCGGCACACGCGGACTGGTCCCCGGCAGCGCAGCGCTCGATGAGCGCGGCTTCGCCGCTGTCTACGTCCGACCAGCTAAGGGCGCCAGCGTTCTTCACCAGTTCTCCTGTCGGAGAGATTGCCTGCATGGAGTCTAGCATCGCCTCGGAAAGTTAGACCCCGGGATTCCCCGGATGTTCCCACCTTTACGCCCCTCCGCGCCACGGCGCGACTACTCGCCTTCCCGCGACGGTCCACAAATCGGCGCAGCGCGCTCGCCGCAAGGCGTCCGCCCGCGCCCCGATCGTCGCGGCTTGGCGCTTTGGGCGGACAGAGCCTGCGCGACTGACCGATGCGCATCTGGTCGAGCACGCCAACCTGTGCTCGAGCTTTGGCATTGCCCGTTCAACATTTATCATCGGGGTTTGAGCAGGTAGCCTTCCTGAAGAGGAACCCGGCTGCCGCGGCTCAGCTTCCCGGACCATTTGCATTTGAACTTCTCCATCCAACCCCTTTCCTTGTGGTGAGACGTGCCATCCAGGGCCACACTCTACGCCGCGCTTGTACTGCTCACCCTCGCCATCCGTGTGGCGTATATCGCCGACAGGCAACCGTTCCGCGAACCGCAGGGTGACGAGATGGAACGCGCGGCGAGAAGTGTGGCGACCTACGGAGTGATCGGCCACGTGTTCGACCCAGACTGGTCGACGCCGGCACAACCGTCTGCTCACGTCGCGCCGCTGTATCCGATGCTTATCGGGAGCGTGTTCTACCTGTTCGGGTGGGACACCCTCGCCGGCCGCGCCGCGCAGGAGGGATTGTCTCTCCTCGCCACGGTCGTGATGCTGGTGCTGTTGCCGCGCATTGCCGAACGTCTTCACCTACACGTGGCGGCTGGCTGGATTGCCGCGTTCACCCTGGCTCTTCTTCCCGTCAACATCTGGTTGGAGGCGACAGGCGCATGGGAACAACCGTATGCGGCCCTGGCGCTGCTGGCCGTTCTCCTCCTGTTCTGTCGGGCCAGTGATGAGGCCTGGGAGTCACGACAGACCGGCGTCTTTCTGGGCCTGGCCGTCGGAATAACCGCACTGCTCAGCCCGCAGATCGTGCCCGCAGCCATGCTGATGTTCGCCGCTGAATTCCTCGTCAGACGCGGATTGAGGCGACGCATCGCAACGGCGGGGATCATCCTCGCCCTCGTTGCCGGAGCGGTGATCACGCCGTGGGTCATACGTAACTGGATCGAACTCGGCGGGTTCGTTCCCGTGCGCAGTAACTTCGGGCTCGAGTTGAGGATGGGGAACAACCCGTATGCGACTGGGATCACGTTCGGCACGACCCTGAGCGACGTCCACAACATGTACCACCGCTATCACCCGTACACGAACGCGCAGGAACGCGCTCGATTGCTGCAGATTGGCGAGCTCGCGTACATGCACGAAAAGCAGCAGCAAGCCTGGCAATGGATTGGTGAACACCCGTTCAGAACGATGGCATTGACGGCGCGCCGCTTCCTCCTGTACTGGTTCCCGCCGCCAGTCCTGTGGGACCCGGATTCGCCAGTGGCGGTTTTGAAATCCCTCGCGGTCTGCGGCAGCCTCGTCGCGACGATCGTGTGTCTCGGGTGGCTGTGGTCTATGGGGCACGACCGCGCATATCTGATTGCGGCGGCCCTGATTGGCCCGTCGCTGCCTTACATGATCACGCACGTCGATATACGCTACAGGTATCCGATTACGGCAGTGTCTGCGATCCTGGCTGCACACCTCTGCGTGGTCATGTGGCGCGCCCGCTACCACGTCCTCGCACGCCCGACGTGATGCAATCGCGGCCGCGTGCATCATGCACCGATGGAGCCGGCCGGGAGCGGCCGTGTAGAGTATTGAGCCTGCGGCGGGCGTCACTGACCAGCCAGGTCGGTTGACCGTCGGTCGCTTCCCCATGAACCGAGTGATCGTTGCATCCGTCGCGGGCGCCGTCCTGGCCGGGGTCATCGTCCTCGGGTGGTTCGAGGTTCGTCAAGGGCGCGAATTCCGGCGGCTGCTGGCCGTCGGAGACGCGGCCCTGGCGCATGAGCAATTGTCCGCCGCGATCGAGGCCTACAGCGGCGCCATCGCGCTCCGGAAAGATTCGATGCTCGGGTGGCTCAAGCGCGGCGACACGTATCGCCGGCGCGGCGAGTTCACCCCCGCCCTCCGGGACCTGCAGCAAGCGGCCGCACTCGACCCCGCCGCTCTCCGTCCGATCGAAGTCCTCGGCGATGTCTACGATGCGATCGGCCAACACGGAAAAGCGGCCAATGAGTATTCGCGTTTTGTCGGGCTCGATGACCGCTCCGCTCGCGTGCTCTACAAGCTCGCGCTCGCCCACTACCGCAATGGTCGTTCATCGGCGGCGGTCGAACCGGTGCGAAAGGCTCTGGCGCTCGACAGACAGATGCCGGAAGCGCAGTACCTGCTTGGCCTGGCTGAACGGGATCTCAAGCAGCCGGAACGTGCGATCGAGGCGCTGTCTCGGGCGGTGTCACTGAGTCCCGCCTTTGCCGCCGCCCGCGAAGAACTGGCGGCTGTCGAGCTTTCTGCCGGACGGCGGCGCGACAGCCTGGAACAGCTTGACGCGCTCGCGGCGCTCGAACCGCAACGTCTCGATCGCCTGATCGAACTGGCTCTGGCCAATGCCCGGTCCGGACGCTTTGAAAGCGCGATACTGACGCTGCGTCGTGCCACCGACCGCTACCCTGAGTCTCCGGCGCTCTATCGCGCGGTGGCGCGCGTCTGGTTGGATTTCGCTGAGGACGGCGGTGATGCCGGGGCGGTCACGAAGGCACAGGACGCACTCAAGGTGGCGTCTGCGTACGACGACGGGTCGTCCGAGGTTCTCCTGCTTCGCGGGCGCGCTCAACTCCTGTCCAGCGACCCCGCCGGTGCTGAGCGCTCTCTGCAAGCGGCAGCGGCAACGCTTCCCGTGGACCCGTCGGTCTTTCAGTATCTGACCCGTGCGGCCACGCGGTTGGGACACCGCGATCTCGCATCCACCTCGAAGGCGCGTTATGCCGCGCTGACCGAATGACCTCGCGAAGGGCGCAGACTTTGAGCGCACACGCGGGTCCCACTCCATTGGCCCGCGCCTGTGCTGACACGAGTGCCAATCCTTGGGACCGCTACTCATCGCGTCTGGTGTAGACGCGCACCCGCCCTCGCGAGGAGGTCATCGACAGCTGAAAGTCGCGCTCGAGCCAGGACATCAGCTCGGTCGTGTCGTCCCCCCGTTTGCCCGCATCCTCGAGCCCCCACAGCAGCACGTAGTCAATCACTCCTCCCGTTGCCAACGAATAACCGGGCAACAGCGGAACCCAGCGACGTCCATGTCCACCTTCGACGATGTTCTGAAAGGGCATCGGATCCGTCAGCGGCACATAGCGGACCGGGAAGTAAGTTAGGTGCGCCTGGGCGTTACTGAGATCGATCAGGTGCCGGAACGTCGCGATGTAACCGGACGCGTGTGTCAGCGGGCTCATTCGCAGCCTGCCCGGCCGTGTGCCGGCACCGCACCCCTCGTCCGCCAGGCATACGGAAACAAGCGTTCGATTCGGCTTCAACCCGGCGCCGGCGGAGAGGTACTCCTCGACCATGTCCTGCAGCGACCAATTAAGGCGGACGTTCAGCATGACCAGCAGCAACGCCAGGCATCCCGCCGCGGCAATCATCAGCCGGCGCGCCTCCGCTCCGAAGGGCACGCAGGCGAAGAACGGAACCGCCAGAAGCAGCGCCAGCAGCGCCAGTCGCGGATTGAGAAAGGATCCGCCAGCCAGCGCCTCGGGCAGGACGATGTAGAGAACGGCCAGTGTCAGGCTGCAGACCAAGAATTCATCGCGGTACCATTTCAACGGCGCGTGGCGAGACCACACGACGTAGGCCAGGCCAGCTCCCCACAGTGCTGGAACAAGCATCGACGCGATCAGGTGAATGGGGGTGTTTTCAGCCGCCGTGACGGCGTAGAACACCCAGGCCACGGTCTTCCACCGGTAGTTGGAATACGAAGGCGATCCGTGCTGAGACAGAACGAATTGCAACGCCAGGATCACTCCGGGAAGCAGACATAGCATCCACAGGACAGCCCTTCTCCACTCTCGTCGTGCCGCAGCCGGCGACCCGTTGGGCGCTGCTGTCATGCGATCGACGCCAGCCAGCGCACTGACAGTCAGGATGCCGAGTGCGATGCCCGCCGCCCCGAACGCGACAAGGTGGCAGAAGTACAGGAGAGTCGCGAGCGCGCAGAACGTCGCCAGTCGAGCCGGGCTCGGCCGCGATCGATGTCGCAGCCAATAACCGACGACAAGGCACATGACGACGATACCGAGCAGGAAGTTGTAAAAGCCCCGGTGAAGGAAATCGTTGTAGACGAGCGGCAAAGTCAACCAGCCGAGCCAGCCGGCTCCTGCCCGTCGCCCTGTCAGCAGGTAGCGTGCCGAGAGCGGCAGCCCCAGCACATACAGGGAGACCACAAACTTCTCGGCTGTCACTGCAGACACAATTCGGAGGAAGCCTGCGAACAGCACCGTGGTTGCCCAGTTCGGGAACGGATGCAGATTGGTTGCGTAGTACCGCGACGACAGCGGGTCGCCAGCCAGCAGCGTGAGGAACTGCGCGGTGTTGTAGACGTGCGCCGGCCCGTCCTGAGTCGGAAAGTAATGAACCGTCCAAACAGGCACGAGATGGAGTGCGAGCACGATGCCGAAGGCGACGGGCTCGAGTCGGCCGGCGATGTCAGATCGGCGCGTCACCATTCAGCTCGGTTGCGGTCCTTGCACTAACGCGTCGGGACGACTTACACGCGGCGCTTCGCCGCCGGGTCAAGCGCGTCGCGAAGACCATCGCCGAGAAAATTGAACCCCAGGACCAGAATCGCAATTGCGACTCCGGGAAAAATCGTCAGGTGCGGCGCGTCCAGCAGATGGCCGCGTCCATAGTTCAGCATGGTTCCCCAACTGGGGGTGGGCGGCTGCACGCCGAGACCCAGGAAGCTCAGTGACGCCTCGTTGAGAATCGCGGCACCCATCCCCAGCGTCGCCTGGACGGTCACGGCCGGAAGCGTCGTCGGGATCACGTGGCGCAGCAAAATACGCGGCGTCGTCGCGCCCAGAGCCCGCGCGGCCTGCACGAATTCGAACTCGCGTGCACGAAGCACCTGCCCGCGGACAAGCCGGGCGTAGCCGACCCATCCAATCAAGGTAAGGGCGAATACCACATTCGTCAGGCTTGGCCCCAGCACCGCCACCAGGGCGATGGCGAGCAGCAATCCGGGGAACGCGAGGAGGATGTCGATGACCCGGCTGATCGTCTCGTCAACGCGGCCGCCGAAATACCCGGCAACCGCGCCCATCGCGATCCCGGCCGTTGCCGAGACGCCCACGACGACGATGCCCACGAGCAATGAGATGCGGGCGCCGTAGAGCACGCGGGTAAAGATGTCGCGGCCCAGTTCGTCGAGGCCGAACCAGTGCAATCCGGTGGGCCCCTCGAGGCGAAGCGCCAGTTCCTGCGTCGCCGGATCGAACGGGGCGACCACGGGGCCGAACACGGCTGCGATGACAACCACCAGCACAATGGCGGCTCCGGTCCGCGTCATTCGAAGCGGATCCTGGGATCGAGTACACCGTAGAGCAGGTCGGTGAGCAGGTTGACGGCGACGTACGTGACCGCGATCAGCAGGATGCAGCCCTGCACGAGCGGATAGTCGCGGAAACCAATCGACTGGATTAACAGGCGGCCGATGCCCGGCCATGCAAATACGGTCTCGGTGATCACGGCGCCGGTGAGAACGGCTCCGAACTGCAGGCCGATGATGGTGACTACTGGAATGAGGCTGTTGCGGAAGGCGTGCCGAAGGACCGCTCGAGCCCGCGACGCGCCGCGCGCGCGAGCGGCCAGCATATACAGCTCGCGCAATTCCTCCAGAAGGCTCGCCCGCATCATGCGCGCGAGGATGGCCGCGAGGGCGGCGCCAAGCGAGAGCGCGGGCAGCACGAGGTGTGCCCAGGTGCCGCGCCCGGATACGGGCAACCAGCCCAGTTCGACCGCGAAGATAATCGCCAGCAGCGGTCCCAGCCAGAAGTTGGGGATCGACACCCCCGACAGAGCGAGCACCATGGCCGTGTGGTCGACCGCCGTCCCCCGGCGCACTGCAGCAGCAATCCCCAGTGGAATCGCGATCATCACCGCAACCACCATGGCTGCAGCAGCGAGCTCGAGTGTCGCCGGCATCCGCTCGAGGATCTGGGCGGTCACCGGCAGGCCGGTACGAAGGGAGGTCCCGAGGTCACCGCGCAGCAGACCGCCGACGAAATGCCCGTACTGCTCCACCAGCGGACGATCCAGCCCCAGCTTCTGCCGCAGTTCCTCGACGTCCTGTGGTGAGGCCGCCTCCCCCAGCATCGCCTGCGCAGGATCGCCAGGAATCAGATGAATGAGTGAGAACACGAGCGTCGCGACGCCCAAGAGTACCAGGAACGTCAGCGCGAGCCGTCGCGCCAGAAACCGGAGCACGATGTCATTGTTTCCGGTTCGGCGGTCGACGACAAGTTGCGAACGATCGGCGGCATGCCGAGTCGAAACTTCGCGACCACAGATTCCGCGCGACGCCGTCCTGTCAGAGCGGGCACAGCATGTTCGCCGCGGAGTGACTGGGGCGCCGTTTGCCAGCCCCAGGATGAGCTACGGTTACGAAAACGCAACTCGGAAGCACGTCGTAACGGCCGGCCGCACGGTTACGATCGACTGATGGCGCATCTTCATCAATTTGACCCCACGCCACAACCCACGGCGAACACTGTGTCCAGCGGACCCCGACCGGCCTTCATTCTGGTCCTCGTCATACTCGCGTTCACACTGGTCTATGCACGATCCCTGGCGCTCGTTTATATCGAGGGCGACGACGCGGCGCTGGTCGCGTATCACGCCATGGGCCGCATTCCTGGACTCCAGCAGATCTATAGCCCTTACGAGTCGCTGTTTGATGCGGCGCTGACCCTGCTGCCGCCGCGGGAGGCGGTGATTCGGAGCGCGGCAATGACACTGACTGCGTTCAGCGCCGCATCTCTCTTCTACTTGATGATGGTGCTCACCTTCCGATGGGTACCCGAGCTTCAGAAGACGGGCCGGTTGCTGTTCGTGGCCACCATGTTGTTCGCGATTCCCGAGATCTATTACCTGGGAATGGTGATCACACCGAGCCTGCTCGCCATGGCGCTGCTCGTTGGCGCGCACCTGCTGGTCAGATCGTCCAGTCACGACCCGAAGAAACCCCTTCTGACTGGATTTCTGGGTTCAGCCTTACTGTTCGGCGCGGGGGCCGCCTGCCGCTGGGACACCGCCGCGTACGGCGTGACGATCGCCGCGGATCTGCTTCTGGTCGTCGGTGATCGCGGGTCTCCACTCCTGGCGAGGATGCGAAGTCGGGTGTGGTTGTGCCTGTCGTGGGGCGTGCTGGCTGGCATCAGCTGGCTGGTGATGCTGCAGCTGACCGGCTGGAACATCGCCGAGGTCGTTCACGTCGTTCGAGTGGCCGGCCCCGTGGAAAGCCTCGACTGGCGGCTGGGTATTGCGAGAGCTCAGACCTTCTTTACGCCGGCCTCCGCCCTGTTGATTGCAGTGGGTTCCCTGATTCTGATCAGGCGAAAGGATCCTCTGGCGATCGTCGTCATCGTGTCGATTGCCGCCGTCGCGAAGATGGTGTTGTATGGCGTACCAAAGTGGTTCATCACGATGGTGCCCACGATGATCGCCTGTGCGGCGGTCGGGTTCGCGTTCGTCATGCAGCGGCGCTGGCAGCGCTGGATGCTTGTGGGAATCGTACTGGTGCCCTGGGTCGTCGGAGTTCGATTCGCTTACGCCGGCAGCGCCTGGGGCCCCGGCTTCGAACTGCAGCCGTACAATCACGTTCCGCTGCACACCGGATGGCCATCGCTGTCCTTCGGGGCCGGCGCCGCAACCCCCACGCCGGAGGGGCCTCGTCCGCTGTTTGGCCATGGCTGGGTGCTGCTTGGTAAATGGAAGCCCTTCGTCAAGGAATGGGCCACAGAGCAAGACGCCGCCGTACTGACGGCTATTCGAGCGAACATTCCCCTGCTGTTGCCCGACGATCCGTACTGGCCGGTGGACACTTATCTGTCTGATGGTTTCACGACCACGGACTCACAAGAACGTAGGGTCGAGCAAGGATCGATTGTCGAACGTCGTTGGACGGGAACCGACGGCGCCCAATCACGCATGGTGGCTCTGCTCAAACCGAATCAGCTCTACGACGCGCGAATCGTGAACCGTATTCGACGTATCGCTGGTGACCGGGTCGTGATCACCGGCTTCTCGTCCTCGCTGATACGACTGCAGGAGATCGCGCCGGACGCGTTGGAACCGTTGGGAAAAAGGACCGCATTTCTGCGTCTCGACCGATTGTGTCGCCGCTTGAGCGCAGCTGAAGGCAACGATTGAATTACGGCTGCGGGCGCACCACAGGCATCCTCGGACCATGCCGGGTGCGGCTCAGGATCGAAAATGCAGGGAAGGAAAAGGAGGAGGAGCCGTGCTGTTGGCGGCGGCGCCGTCCGAACGTCAGGCTCGCTTGTGCTGCCACCAGATGCGAGCGATGTCCCAGAGCGCCCGAACGCCATGCCAGGGCCTTACCTTGGAGCCAGGCACGTCGATCCAGGTCATCAGGGGCAGCTCGTAGATACGGTTGGCTGCATCGTTACCGGTGGACGTGATGTATCGCGCCAGCAACTCCACGTCAAAAATCCACCGCGACTGGAACGGCGCCGCGAAGGCTGCGCGGGTGTTGGGCGTCACGCGGAAGATCTTGGCCCCGCACTGCGTGTCGTAAACGGCCAAATTCAGCGCCAGTGATGCGGCCGTCGCGAAAAGCCGTCCCGAGTAGTGCCGGAACGGGTAGCGATCGACATGGCGCCCCAGCAACTTCACCCGCGCCCCCATGACGATCTCGATCTGCGGGTTTGCATCGAGCACGGCGACGAAGTCCTGGACCGCCGGCAGGGGCGTGGCAAGGTCGGCGTCCCAATACCCCACGAAGTCCGGGTTCCGCTGCAGCGCCGCGAGCACTCCGCTGCGGACCGCACCGGCCTTGCCGAGATTCCGCGGCAGGTTCAGCGCCGTCAGGTTGCCGTTCCCCGCGGCACACAGACGCTCGAGCATGCCCGCAGTGTCGTCCGTGCTGCCGTCATTGACGAAGAGGAACGCGGTGTCGCTTCGTTGGTGCGCCGCTTCGAGAAACGCGGCCTCCGGCAGCCTGCCCGCCTCGTTGTAGCACGGCACGACGAGCTGGAGGCGTGCCCTCGTGCGATTCTCAGTCACGCGCGGGTGCGGCCAAGGTCCGTCGAGGCCGGCCTGATACGCCGTCCGCCGGCATTCACTTTTCGCAGAACAGACATCGCTGATGCAGCGACCCGTAGCATCTGGCAATGAATCCGACCCGTTCGGCGTACGGGCTCAGGTACTTTGCTTTTCCGTAGCTGTGCCGGATCATCTGCCGATCGGCAAACGTCACGCGATGGAAATAGCGACGGAACAGGCGCTTGAGCTCCCGTTTCGTCCGATAGAACGTCTTCTCGTGAAGATACGCATAGTTGCGCCGCGCTCGCTCGCGGATGCCGACGTTCCGCTGGAACGAGTTGCGCACGCCGGCGAGCGCCCACAACAGCAGCCACGCCCGTCCCCGGAGTATCCCGCCAAACGGCACGAACACGTGCGCCTCGATCGGCCGCCCAGGCGGAGGGAAGAGATGCAGCGCCACTCCCGAAGGCTTCAGGACGCGATGCATCTCGCCAAGCGCCAAGTCGAGGTCTTCGACGTGCTCGAGAACGGAATTCGAGTACAGGAAGTCGAACGTCGCGTCAGGAAACGGCAACCGATACGAATCTCCAGGAATGACGCGCAACCACTCGGACGCCCGCACGATGCGCAGGTCGGCGCCGAACGCCTGGAATCCAGCCTGGCGGTAGGCTATGACCATCTCTCCTTCGTCGCCGCATCCGAAGTCGAGTACGAGTGACTCGCTGTCGAGTCTGTGGCCGAACTCGCCGATGATCGCGCGATGAAGCGCGACGTCTCTCGCCATCGCATGTTCCCGCTCGTGCGAGGGGGTCACGGCCGTCACTCACGCCGAACCGGTACTGGGGAGGCGAGTCCCACGCAGCCGCCGGTTGAGTCCGAACACGGCATCAGCGATCAGCTTGCCGGTGCAGGAGAAGATGACGAGACTCACGCCCAGCAGCCATTCCCGCGGACTTCGTGCGATTCCGAGCGCGCGCAGGGCAAGCCGCCGGGCCTCCCGCGCGTTCCCGTTATCGAACAGCAGGTATCCGAGTTGCAGATAGGTCGGCGCGAGCAGCGCGTTCACCGCGCGTTGAGAGGCGAGATTCGGAAACATCGCCCGCAACTTCGTCCACATCGTGATCCGCGCTCGCAGCGTTCTCTCCACGTTGCGCGACGCACTCGCGCTCACGACACGCTTGCGGCCGAGGATTTGAGGGATCGCCGCGATCGGGTACGTGGCCGCAATGCGTGACCACATGTCGCGGTCTTCTGAGACCTTGAGCGCGCTGTCGAACAGACCGGCCGTCTCGAAGCACTCACGCCGGGCCATGACGGTACTGGTCGGGATATAGTTTTCCTCCAGCAACTTCTGGAAGGCGTCAGGCATCGCGGTACCGCGTGAGATATCGGCGTGGAAGCGGCTGGTCCCCAGCAGTGACGCGCACTGCACACCGTGTTCATCGAATTCGTCTTCGTCCGCAAACAGGAGCCCCAGGTCCGGACGGGCGTCCATCGCGGCGACCTGAACTGCCAGCTTCTGGGGCAGCCACAGATCGTCGGCATCGAGAAAGGAGATGAACTCGCCACGCGCGGCGCTGATACCGGCATTTCTGGCAGCGGCGGGCCCCGCGTTGGCTTGATCGATGTATCTGACGCTGGTTCCGAGCGCGGTCACAGCGGCACGGATGCCATCCGTCGAGCCGTCGTCCACCACGATCAGCTCATAGTCGCGGTACGTCTGGTCAAAGACCGATGCCAGCGAGGCATGGATGAATCGTTCGGAGTTGTATACCGGAACGATCACGCTCACTCTCGGACGAATGCCTGCCGTGTTCATGACCCTTTTCGCTGCTCTCGGCGCGGCGCCCGCTGCCTGGCGGCATGCGCCGCGGCGTAGGTGCGGTCCAGCCGTTCCGCAACCTTATCCCACGTGAACTCTGCGAGCGTCTTCGCATACCCGGCATTGCCGAGTTGCGCGCGTCGATCAGGATCGCTCAGCAGCGCGGTAATCGTCCTCGCCAGTGCCGGTGCATCCCCGGGGTAGACGCACGATGCGCAGGTCGGCGCCGAACGCCTGCAGTCCAGCCTGGCGGTAGGCTATGACCATCTCTCCTTCGTCGCCGCATCCGAAGTCGAGTACGAGTGACTCGCTGTCGAGTCTGTGGCCGAACTCGCCGATGATCGCGCGATGAAGCGCGACGTCTCTCGCCATCGCATGTTCCCGCTCGTGCGAGGGGGTCACGACCGTCACTCACGCCGAACCGGTACTGGGGAGGCGAGTCCCACGCAGCCGCCGGTTGAGTCCGAACACGGCATCAGCGATCAGCTTGCTGGTGCAGGAGAAGATCACGAGACTCACGCCCAGCAGCCATTCCCGCGGACTTCGTGCGATTCCGAGCGCGCGCAGGGCAAGCCGCCGGGCCTCCCGCGCGTTCCCGTTGTCGAGCACCACGTAGCCGAGCTGCAGATAGGTCGGCGCGAGCAGTGCGTTCACCGTCCGCTGGGGAGCGAGATCCGGAAACAGCGCCCGCAGTTTCGTCCACATCGTGATGCGCGACCGGAGGGTCCGTTCCACATTACGTGACACGCTCGCCGCCACGACGCGCTTGCGGCCGAGGATTCGGGGAATCGCCGCGATCGGATACGTGGCCGCAATACGCGACCACATGTCCCGGTCTTCAGGTCCCTTCAGGGCGCTGTCGAACAGACCGGCGGTATCGAAGCATTGACGACGGACCATCACCGTGCTTGTGGGGATGAAGTTTTCCTCGAGCAACTTCTGGAAGGCGGCAGGGATTGGCGTCCCGCGGGCGATATCGGGATGGAAGCGACTCGTCCCCAGCAGTGACGCGCACTGCACGCCCTGCTCGTCGAATTCGTCTTCGTCCGCAAACAGAAGACCGACATCCGGGCGAGCGTCCATCGCGGCGACCTGAAGTGCCAGCTTGTCCGGCAGCCACAGATCGTCGGCATCGAGAAAGCAGATCAACGTGCCGGCGGCCGAATGGATGCCGGTGTTCCTCGCAACAGCCGGTCCCTGATTCGGCTGGTGGATGTATCTGACGCTGCTCCCGAGCGCGGTCACGGCCGCGCGGGTGCCGTCGGTCGAGCCGTCATCCACGACGATCAGTTCATAGTCGCGGTACGTCTGACCGAAGACCGATGCCAGCGAGGCATGGATGAATCGTTCGGAGTTGTACACCGGAACGATCACGCTCACTCTCGGACGGATGCCGGCTGTCGTCATGCGGTTCGGTTCTCTCAGCGTCGAGCGCGCTGCCTGGCGACACTCGCCTCGGCGTCGGTGCGGTCCAGGCGTTCCACGACCCTGTCCCACGTGAACCCAGCGAGCGTCTTGACATACCCGGCATTGCCGAGTTCCACCCGTCGCTCAGGATCGGTCTTCCTCCACATCCATGCTTCGACGTACAACATGTCTTTCACGAACAGCTCGGTGCCGCCCGATGTCGGGTAGGAATCGAGCGGGATATGGGGAGGATGCGCACGTCCTACCGGGTGCCGGCTGCGCGCATCGACTCAGGCCGACACGGCCGTGAGGGTACGCGGCACGCGCTTCGATCCGACCCGGACGAATGCGTCGCAGGTCTTCCTGAGCATCTGGTCGATGGTGAAATCCCGCAGCACTGTCTCCTGCCCGCGGCGTGCGACATCGGCGACCCACTGGCGATTGCCTTCCAGAGCCTGGAGGAGGCGACTGAGCGCGAACGGATGATCCTTGGGGAACAGCGGCGTTTGCGCCTTCTCCGAGAGTTCAATGGAACCGCCACTGCCAGTGTTGGGCACGGCGCACCCGGCGCACATGGCCTCCATCATGACCATCGGCATGCCTTCGTTCCTCGTGCTCGCAAACACCAGCACGTCATGCGACTTGTACACCTGCGGCATCTCGTCGTGCGAGACGCGGCCCAGGAACGTGATGTGAGGTGCCAGTCCCGTCTGCGCAATGCGGGCATGAATGCTCTTCACGTAATCGTCGGGTACGGCAGGCCCGCCCTGCGCCACCGACAGGTGGAAGCGCTTGCGGTCCTGCTCCGGCATGATCGCCAGTGACTCCACGATGGTGTGCAGCCCGCGACGCGGATCGATATAGCCGGCATACAGGAGTCGCAACGGACCGCTCGCGTAATCCGCTGCCGAACGAGCGCGGAAGAAGCGTTCCGGGGACACGCCGCCGTAAATCACCTCTGACGATTCGGCGGTCAGTCCCGCCTGTTCGTGCAGGTAGCGCCAGAACTCGCTGATGAAGCAGACATGTGATGGCGGGACTGGGAATGGCCGCGTGGAGATCCCACGGCTTTGCACCTGCCGTTCCCACCGACTCAGACCGGCGGCGATCAACGGCCGCAACGGGCGAGGACCCCACTTCACATCCCAGAATTCCAGCCAGAACGGCAGATCAGCCTCCCCACGCGATCCGAACTCGCGGATCATCCAGTTGTCGTCGATGCAATGCACGCTCGGAATGCCGCGATCGTGTGGCATGCGCAGGATCGACTTGATCACCCCTTCCAGATTCCACCAGCTCACCAGATCCGGCTGAAATTCGTCCAGGATGGCGGCAAAGCGAGTCGCATCCGTCACCTGCCGCCTGACTACGTCGAGATTGTAAAGACGGCCGTCTGGCTGTCGCGGGTCGAGCCGATGCTGGCGCAGGAAGCGTGAGACCGGAATCCCGTTCTCGACGTCATCCCGGATGACCGCACGGTGGGTCTGGCCGTCAATCTGGAACGAACTGGTGACAACGCGAATTTCGTGTCCGCGCTGTTGCAGGTACTCGCACACCTGCCGGCACCGTAACTCGTAGCCACCCTGATGGTGCGGCGGGTACAAGTTGCTGACGATCAGGATCTTCATGAACGCCGCTTCTCGCCGATCGTGATGAGGAGGTATCCCTGGTTGAACCCTGACGGGTTCGGGTGCCGCGTCAGCCCGAGACCGCGCGTCAGCAGGTTCGCGATCCGGATGCCCGCCGGCAGCGCGTGAAGGAACTCGACCGAATGCTGCGCGCCAACGGAGAACTCGCGGATGGAAAGGGCCCCGGCACGCTCGAAGTGCGGCTTGAGGGTGTGGGACGGGACCTCCCCGCCCCACTCCCAGGTTCCGGTCCGCTCCATGTACCACTTGCCCAGCCGGTAGCCGATTGCTGCGGCATTCGGCACCATGATGACGACCCGCTTTCGCGCGATGCGGAACGCCTCGGCGAGAATCGCGTCGATCTGACTGCTCGTGAAGTACTCGAAGACGCCACAGCTGAAGACGAAATCGATGGCATCGTCTTCGAACGGCAGCCGGCGAGTGATGTCGGCGCGAACGAACTGCCCGGTCAGGCCCAACGCCGCGTACAACTGCCGGCCGAATACGAGGTTGTCCGGCGCCCAGTCGACGAGAGTCGTCTGGCGTCCGGCCCGGGCGAGGATCGCGGAATGCTCGCCCCGGCCGGCACCCAGATCGACGGTCGACGTGCAGTCCGCGGACTCGTTGACGAGCACCGTGGACCACGGCACGAACACCCCCGAACGCCGAAGCCGCGCCGCCACGTCCGCAGGGTCGTCCTTGGTCTGCAGAACCGATGACCACTGGTCGGCGGTCAGATTCCACATCTTGTCGTCAGTTTCGCTTTTCGCCACGCTAGCCATGGTTTGAGACATCAACTCCTTGATGATCGCTGCGTTTTTGCCCGAACCTACGCCCTTGTGCCGCGCGCCGGTCCCGCGCGGAAGACGGCGGTCACGCCAACGGTTCCAACGCGCGCGGACCTCGAGGACCGGGACAGCGCCGCGGCCGCCAGCAGTGGCACTCCGACATCGAGCGGCGCCCGCAGACGTGACCCGGCTCCATACGAGACCCCGGACAACAGGGTCAGCCCTATGCAGATGAGGAACGTGGCCACCAGCACCCGATCGTTCGCGTTTCCCGTCACATCGTCGAACGCGTACCGGCGATCCCAGAGGGCCACGGTCGCGAGTGCCAGCAACACCCCCCACCACACGCCGAGCACGATCGAGTCACCCGCAAAGTTGAGACGTGCCGCCGTCAGCACATCCGGCGAAGGGTGGATTGTGTGCTCGAAAGCGCTTGCGCCAAAGGCATACACCGTCCGCCATGGATGATCACGAAAGACCACGACGGCCCTCTTCCAGCGCTCGCGATCCAGTTCCTGCGAATGCACGGGAATGCCCCACGTTGTCTCCTCGACGGACGCGGCCGCCGACATCGCGTGCCGGTCCTGCCCGGTAACGTCGGCCCGGACGCGTGCGGCCAGGTACTGCCAGGCCGCCTGCGAGGTGATGTCGGTCAGTCCATCGAACTGCGCTACCGTCCGGTTACGCACCATCCATGCCGCCGGCAACGCGAGTGCGCACACCAGTGCAATCGCGCACAGCATCCAGCCGGTCGCGCGCTTGACGCCGGCACACGCCAACACGGCCACGGGGGTGAAGACGATCAACGGTATGAGCGGGCGGACAAGGACGGCGATCCCGGTGACTATTCCCACCCCCGCGGCGCTAATCAGCGCACGCGATCCGCCGGCGGTGGCGGTGCGGTGCAACAGGAGAAACGCTCCGATGAGCAAAACCGCGAATAGACCGTCTGACACGGGGATTCCTGCCAGCACCGCATTCCATGGTGAGAAGGCCGCAAGCATGGCTCCCACAAGAGCCACCGCTGGAGGCAGCAGCCGCCTGCCAAGAAAGTACAGCAGCAGCGGTCCGAAGGACAGGATGAGCGCCTGCCAGATCAGCACCGTCTTGAGCTGCGGCCCCACGAGCAGCCGCAGCGTGGACAGGAACGCGGGATAACCGGGCGTCCGGTGGAACTCGGGTTCTCCGCGATCGTCGAGGAAGGCGCGATTGTCGATGAGGCTCTGCGCAGGCGTGAGATACGTCGGCGCATCAGGGTAAAGCGCAAGGAGCTCAGTCGCGTCGTTCCTCGAGGCCATGAAGAGCCGCGTGGATGCCGAGCACAGCAGCACCAGGAATGCACTGGCGACCGTATGTGCTGTGACCCAACGGGACAGGGACGGGTACATGTTTTCGAGGTGGTCTGTCACTCGTTGGTTGCCCACCGCAACCCGCTCACCGCGGATTGTGTTGCTGCGGGCAAAGGCGTGGCGATGGTACCGGGATCGCGATTCAGGAGATGGCAGTGCGGCGGACGGTTGCGGTCCGCGACATCAAGTCCTCGACCCACGCTCCGAGCGGACGGTGCGCGCGAGCGCGCACCGTCTCCAGAACCGGTTGCAACGGAGGCAGACTGGACCAGCGGAACAGCGCCGCGGACGCCAGCAGCGGCACCACAATTTCGAGTGGGGCTCGCAGTCGCGAGCCGGCGCCGAAGGACAGTCCGGACGCGAGCGTCAAAATCGAGCAGATGGCGACCATCACAACCAGGAATCGCTCGTTCAGCGTAGCCGGGCGGCGGCGAAGAAGCTTCGCGAGATCCCACAACGCGACCGCCGCCAAGATCAACAGTGCGCCCCAGGCTGTGCCGAGCACGACGATGTCGCCGCGAAAATTCAGACGTGCAGCCCGCAATACGTCTGGTGAGGGGTGAAGTGTATGCTCCAATGCACTCGCGCCAAACGCCCGCACCGTTCGAAACGGGTGCTCACGAAACACCGTCATGGCGCGTGTCCAGCGTTCACGGTCGAGCGCCGCCGAGTGCGGTGGAAGGCCCCACGCGGTCTCCTCGCTCGCGGCTGACTTCGAGACGGCATAACGGCTCTCGCCGGCGAGGTCAGCTCTCACGCGCGCCGCCAGATAGGCCCACGCCGTCTGTGAGGTGACGTCTGTGAGTCCGTCGAAATCCGCCTCCCTATGGTTACGGGTGACCCACGCCGCCGGGGGTCCAACAGCGCAGACGAGGGTGACCACACCTAACGCCCAGCTAATCGAGCGCTTGTGACCGACACACACCAGAAGCGCCAGGGGGGTGAGCACGACGAGCGGGGAAAACGGTCGAACGAGAACAGCCAACCCGGTCAGGACGCCAACGCACGCGGCAGCAGCCACGGCCGTACGACCTCGCCCACTCACGGCCAGGTGGAGCATTGCCAACATCGCCGTCAACATGAAGACGAATAAACCGTCGGAAATTGGAATACCGGCCAACACCGCGCCCCAGGGCGACAATCCGGCGAGCACGGCACCAACAAGGGCCACGGCGGGCGGAAACATCCGACTGGCGAGCCAATAGAGCAATACGGGCCCCAGTGAGAGGACCATCGCTTGTGCAATAAGCACTTTTCGCAGATCGGGTCCGACCAGGAGAAACAGTCCGGCAAGAAATGCCGGATATCCAGGCGTTCGATGGAACGTCGGCTGGCCGTGCAGATCCACGTACGCGTGTTTTTCGATCAGGGCATGCGCCGGTGCAACGTAGGTCGCTGCATCGGAGTAGATCACGAGCAGATTCGCAGGATCCGTTCGCGAGGTCATGAACAAGCGTGGCAGCGCGGAGCACACCAGCACCAGCAGCCACGCGGCGACCGGGTTCGCTCTCACCCAGCGGGAAAGCTGCCCGTGCATGTTTCCCGATCGGAATGGGTTAGCGGTTCCCCGACGTTCGGGTCTCGTCTCCCAGGTCCACAAGCTGCTGGCCGTTCATCGCGTTGTCGTTGACAACCGTGCCGCGCGCGTATTGCACCAGGATTCCCGGGAACGGCCCGTTCTCGTAGATGTTGTTGTCGAACACCTGGTTGTTCAGGCCATTGGTGTAGACGAGGATTCCGCCGCGATTGCGGTAGATCGTGTTGCCGGTGATGACGTTGTCCTCGCCCCAGGCGATCACGATCCCGTAGTTGGTCCCGCCGTGGGTGCCGTTGTCGTAGATGCGGTTCCGGCGGATGCTATTGCGACTGACGATCTGCGGCCCGCTGTTGTCGTAGAAGTGCATGCCATAGCCGCTGTTGTTGTAGACGCTATTACCCTCGATGAGATTGTCGCTGGTACTGATGTACATCCCGTAGCCGGAATTCTCGCCTGGGTAGCGACCATTGTCGTGAATCGACGAATCGATGATCTCGTTGAACGGCGAATTGCCGTTGGTGCTGGAAAATCCGATTCCCACACCTTGGTTGTTCATGATTTCCAGCCGCAGGAAGCGGTTATGGTGTGAGCCGTAGCCGACGTACACACCGGTCGGACCAGCACCAGTGCCGAAGGTCTGATTCGACATGTCGATCACCAGGTCCTGGAAAATCAGGTAGGACGGCGCGCCGGTCGTCAGCCGAATACCTTCGCGACCCTCCGGTGCCATGATCGTCACCCTCTCGCCGGGTTGCCCGGCAATCGTGATCGGCTTCGTCCATGACGCGCCGCTGTGAATCGTCGCGGCCTGCGAATCGATCACATTGTCGCCGCCCGTATACGTGCCGCCGCGCACGAACAACGTGTCACCGGCCTGGAGCTGGCTGACCGCGTACTTCAAAGTCTGCCACGGTTGCGCGATCGAACCAGGACTCCGATCGCTGCCGCTCGGCGACACGTAAAGCGTTCTGGGCCCCGCCGGTGTCGGAGCGCTGGGCGCCGCGCCTCCTCCGCACGCCGCGAGGATAACGAGGGCGACAACCTGCACGCGTGAAAAGATGGCCCGCCCTCGCCCGCTCTTTCTTGCTGGTTCGTTCGAGATGGAGTGCACGACGTCCTGGGGTTTCATAACAGCCGCTCCCTGCGCCGGCGCCCACGGGGACGTCGGCCGATTACGGGTCTTACCAGATTCTGCCTCAACTGCCGCGCCAGTGGACGCGGCACCCGCGTCTTTACACATTTGTCACACATCACCCACGGACCGGCATCGCGCGGTCCTGGACAACAACCGGCCATGCCGACGCGTCGCTTTTGCCCCATCGACGCGCAGGCGCCGTCCTCGACATCCCGTGCACTGATGTGCCATCCCGGTCGGCGCAAGTCAACCCCTACCGTGGCGTCTTTCTTCATCCGAAACCGTTTGGAGAGGTCGAGTCTGTACGCCGTACTGCGCCTGTCGGTCACGGCGCCGATACCGCGCGTAGAGAACATCCACGGAAGACCCGAGGCCAGCCAACACGGTCGTGGGCGACCGGTGGCCGGCGCCGCCGCGGGCAGTGGAGCGCAAACACGGGATGTGATCCGGTGGTCACGACGGAGACGCAACATACATGGGACTGAGAATGACGTATCGAGTGGTCCTGCTCGTCGCGGTGGTGACGACCGCCGGATGGGTTCAGGAAGGTCGCACCCAGGGAAACACCTACTTCGTCGCGACCACCGGCAGCGACGGCGCCGCTGGAACGATCGGGGCGCCCTGGCAGACGATCTCGTTCGCCGTTGCCCGCTTGCGGGCTGGCGACACACTCTACGTGCGCGGCGGCACCTACACGGGACCCGCCAACCGGATCGACTCGCAGGATTACATGGTGGCGAGCGGAACCGACCTGCAAACGGGCGCCGTGACGATCGCCGGCTACCCCGGCGAATCGGCCACCATTGTGCCGCCCAACAACATGGCGTGTGTCCGCTATGCCACCCGGACGGTGGCCTACGTCATCGTCCAGGACCTGCATTGTGACATGTCGAACTCGACGGTCTCCGGTGGCAGCACGGAGTCCGGCGTCAACGTCTCGTACGGCTCCCACCACAACCGCTTCCTCCGCCTCGAGGTGAAGAACAACAGCGGGAACGGGATCGGCTTCGGCACGAACGGGGGCAGCAGCGATTTCAACGAAGTGATCGACTGCGAGATCCATCACAACGGCATCACCAGTGCCGTCAACTCCGGATACGGCCTGTACATCGACACCAGCGACAACCTGTTCGACGGCAACCGGATTCACCACAACGTCGGATACGGAATCCACATCTACAATTTCAAATCGTCGGCCCACCGGAACATCGTGCGGAACAACTGGGTGTGGGGTAACGGCACCGGCGGCGGAACGAACTACGGGATTCTCTACTCGCAAGGCAGCAACGGCCTCGTCTACAACAACGTCGTCTACGGCAATCGCGGCGGGATTCAGGTCTACACCAACAGCGACGCGATCGGCGTGTTCAACAACACGGTCGTCAGCAACAGCCCGATGCCCGGAATCGCCCTTCAGTACTACACCGGCGCACCGCGCGTGCAGAACAACATCGTGTACCGCAACGCCGACGGCATCCGCGACTTCGACGGCAACGCGGCGTCGCAGATCGATCACAACATCATGACCGATCCATCGTTCCAGGATTTCGCCAACGGCGACTTTTCCCTGACCGCGGGCAGCATCGCCCGCGACACCGGCGTGGCGGTCACCAATGTCACCACGGACATCGCCAGGACGCCACGGCCACAGGGCGGACTCTTCGATATCGGCGCGTACGAACTGGGCGCCGCGTCACTGACCGCGCCAATCAACCTGCGCGTCATCCGCTGACCTGATTCGCGCCGCCCGCGCGAGATCGCCGCGTCGCGATGTCGCGCGGCGGCACGGGCCACCCGGCCCGCGCCCCGATCCCTTCCGATATCAACGCCTGCGCGTGTTCTCGTTGTGTGCGTCCGCGCCTACGAACGGTCGGCGGACGCGCGCGTGAGCGCAGAGCTCCATCGTGCCGCTCGGCGGCGAAGCACGGTCGTATCAATGATCCCGAGGAGAAATCCGAGGCCGTAGCCGATGTGGAAGGCCGAAAACACGACCGGAAGGATCGGCAGCAACGACCATCCGGAGCGAGCGGCCTCGGCGACCGATGCGACGCAGGTTGCCGCGAGGTACGCGCCAATCCACACCAGGGCGCCGAGCCGGGCGGTCGCTGACACAGGCGCGAGCACCAGCAGCACGGCTGCCGTGCCGACGAAGGCGGCCGGAACGACATGCCGCCACGACGCCGGCGTCCCATGCTTCCGAATCACCCGTACCTTCCAGTACCCATACTGGAGGTACTGACGGAACAGCCGCGACACGCTGTTCCGCGGGTGGTACCAGCTCCTGATTCGCGGCGACTGCCACACCCTGCCGCCGCTGCGGACAATCCGGAAGTTGAGCTCGTCGTCCTGGTTTCTGACCAGTTCCTCGTCGAAGCCGCCGAGCCGTTCGAGGTTCGCCCGTCGCCAGCATCCAAGGTAGACGGTATCGACCGCACCCTCGTAGTGCGGATCGTGCGCCCGCGCGCCACCGGAACCGAATCGGGAGTGGAAGGCGGCGGCAATCGCTCGCCCGACGTATCCCTGCGGAACCGCTACCCATGGGCCACCGACGTTGTCGGCACCGGTCGTTTCGAGCGTGTGCACGCATTGGCGCACGTAATCCGGCGCGTATTCGGTGTGCACATCGGCGCGGATGATGACGTCACCGCGCGAGACCGCGACCGCGGCATTCAGCCCAGTCGAAACGATTTGCCCCGGGTTGTCGATGACCCGCACCCGTGCGTCCCGGGCGAATTGCGACAGCAACGTCCTCGTGCCGTCGGTCGACATCCCGTCGGCAATGACCAGTTCGAAGCCTCCTGGCGGCTGTTCCTGTGCGAGCAGCGACTCGAGGCAGCGGGCAATGTGCAGCCGCTCGTTCCGACAGGGAATCACTACCGAAACGGCAGGACGCGGTGACGACGGCCCGGCCGCGTCTGTACGTGAGGTCACGTTCACAGGACCGGCCGTCGGATGACGGCGAGATAATGCGTATTCAGCACGCGCAGGTGTTCCAACAGAAGCGATGCGATCCACGACACCGGAACCAGCCGTCGGCTGATCGGCGGCGCCAGCGTGATGCGCCGTGTGCGCACGTGACAGCCGGGGAACAGCGAACGCAGCTCTGTGGCGCCGACCCCGCGGACGTGTGGGTTGGCCGGGTTGTTCACGAAGAAGTCGTACCAGATCACTGCCCCGCCGGGGCGCAGTACCCTGAGCATTTCCGCGGCGACGGCGGCCTTCATCGGGGAATCCAGAATGGAGGTGAAGACTGTGCTCTGGTGGACGATGTCGAAGTGGCCGTCCGGCCACGGCAGCGCCGATGCGTCACCGACGCGCAGTTCCGGCCGACCGGGTTGCGAGGTCCCGCCGAATCGCTCCACCGCGCGCGCCACCCGCGTCTCGACCAGGTCGATTCCCGACAGCGCCGCAATCGCCGCTCCCCAACTTTCGAATCGGAGCAACTGCTGGCCGTCCCCGCAGCCGATATCGAGGATCCGCTGGCCGGACAGTGGCAGCAGCTTCTCCCGGCGCAGCACGTCGACCATGTGCCGGTCCCGCTGCTGCTGGGCGAACAGGTTGGCCGGACGCGTGAGCGAATAGAAGTCCGGCGGGTGGATCCCCTCCCGCCGCGCATACTCCGCACGGATGCGCTCGGCTTCTGCAGTGCTCGCTCTGACTGCCACAGCCTTCACCGGTGCGACACTGCCGCCGCCGCTTCGGCCCGAAGCCGTCGTTTGTCCTCGTCCGTCAGCAGGCAGACGACAGCACGGAACTTCCCTGCCGCGGTGCGCGCAATCGTGTCCACCCGGCGGACTGTGACGTCGACGGCGCCTACGTGCAGGCGCATGTTCTCCCGCAACCGGTCAACGTCGGAGTCGCCGAACCCCTCCGCCGCGTCGACAAGGATGCTGAACGCGTCAAGACGCTCCTGCACCACCTGCGCCTGCCTGATATTCGCAACGCCCTTGAACACCGTGTCGAAGCGAATGATGCGGCGGCCGTCGGCGGTGTAGCACGCATCCTCGATGCGCCCGTCGATCCCTTCGATGATCGGAAACTGACGCCCGCACGCACACGTCTGATCGCTGGCCCAGCGGGCGTAGTCGCCGATGCGATAGCGGATGAGCGGTTGGAGGACGTTGTAGAGGCCCGTGCACACGACTTCCCCTTCGACTTCAGGCGGAACCGGGTGACCGTCGTTGTCCAGGATCTCGAGCACGCCGATCTCCGGGTTCACATGGTACCGGCCATGCTCACACTGAGATGCCGAGACACACCCCTCCACAGCGCCGTATCGATCGAAGATGCGCGTGTCCCACGCAGTTTCGATCGCCTCTCGCATGTAATCCGCCAGCGGCTCCGCCGACGTGAACACCCCGCGTACCGCCGGCAGGCGGAGGCCATGCTCGATCGCGTACTCCGCCAGCGGATAGAGGGCACTCGGGTACCCCATCACCACGTCAGGCTTGAACGTCTCGAGCAGTTCCACGTAGGCGGGCAGAAATTTCGGAGACAGGTGGTAGACCGACGCGTACGCCAGGTTTTCGGCGGGACTGTATCGCCAGAACGGAGGACGATCCTGGTCGAAGCGACAGATTTTGCGCGCCCCGAACATCAACCGTCGATCGCGGTAGGTTGCCCCGGCCCAGTTCAGGTTCCGGGCCTCGATCGAGGCCGTTTCGACCGAGTGAAACTCGCGGGTATAGAAGATCTCCGTCGGCGTCCCGGTCGTTCCGCTCGACCGGAAGGTCACGGCTTCGCGCGGCGACGGTGCGGTGAGAAGGTCCACTGCGTGGGCCCGGAGCTCCTGTTTCGAGAGAATCGGCAACCGCGCGAGCATCTCCCACGGCGTCATCGCCTCGGTGAGACCCGCGGCTTCGAATCTGGGACGGTAAAACGGCGCCTGCCTGGCGGCATGCAGCACCTGCGCGAGACGGGCAGTCTGGTACTCAGTGAACTGACGCGCCGACCACCGCTCGTGGCTCCTGAACTCCTCGACCAGCCGCTCGAAATCGGGTCCGAATCGACGGCGCCGCCACCACATGCCCCAGCCGGCCACCATGACTTGCTGCAGCCAAATCGGGCTTGCGAGGTACAGATCGTCGAGTCGACTCATGGGCGTTGCGGGATCAGATCACGGCAGCTGTCGCGCCGTTCGCGCCGACCGATTCCCACGATTGCGTGGTCATCACGAGCCCGAGCAGAAACGCTCCTGGCTCGTTGTCGCCTGCCAGAAATGCGCGAATGTGACCGGCGACCACTTGTCGATCGAACGGTGCGTCGGCGAGTAATTCGTGACGGGGCAGCCCCTGTACCAGGTCGCGGAGCTGAGGCACCTCCCGCAGGTACGCATTCCATGGGACGCCAAAGCCCCACTTTTTATGCGTCAGAATCTCGGCCGGCAATCGGTCGCCGAGGCTGTGCCTCAGAAGCGGCTTGCTCTCCCGCCCGCGCAGTAGCACATCGCTGGGGAGAGCTGCGACGCCTTCAACGAGGCGGTAATCGAGAAACGGCACCCGGCATTCGATGGAGGCCCCCATCGTCATCCGATCGTTCCGATCGAGCACCGAGCACAGGAACGTGTGCTGGTCGCTGTACATCGCCTGTCGCGCGAGGTCGCCGGGATACACGCCCTCGGCTTCGGCGACCACCTGCTCGCGGAATTCGAGCGGCGCCGGTCCGGCGATCAGCCCGAACCGGGCAAGATCGGTCGGAAATACATCGCAGGCGTTGTAGATCAGCACCTGGCGGAGCGAGCCGAGCTCAAGCCACTTGCGGAGCTTTCGCCAGCGCGGCGACCCCCAGGCAAGACGGCCCAGAGCCGTGGCCATCGATTGGGCACCACGCAGGAGCAGCGGATGACGCAGGGGTTTGTAGCGGACGTACCCGCCCAGCGTCTCGTCGGCGCCCTCGCCCGAGAGCAGCACCGTCACCCGCGGCTTCGCGTGCTCTGAAATCGCCAGCAGGTGCGTGTCACTGGCGTGGGCCAGTGGCTCGTCGTTGAAGCGGGACGCGGAACGCAACTTCGCGAGCAGCCCCGCCGGTTCAACTTCAATCTCGTGCGGCTCGAGGGCATATCGCTGCACCACCTGCCGGGCAAGTGGCCGCTCGTCGTAATGGGGCGGAGGGAACCCGACGGTGAAGCTGGCGACGTCGCGGCCGGCCTGCAAGGCCAGAGATGCCGCGACGGTGCTGGAGTCGAGGCCGCCACTCAGCAGCACACCAACAGGAACGTCGCTGATGCGCCGCAGCCGGACGGCGTCATCGAACGTGTCGCGATACCACTGATCTGGATCGTTCGGGTACTGCCTCGCGCCGTTCGCGCGTCCGCTCCGCGAGGCTCCACCAACGTCGGATGTCGATGCGTCCGTCCTGCCACGTCAGCCAGTGGCCCGGCAGCAGACGACGGATCCCCTCGAACGGCGTCCGCTCTCCTGCCACGTAACGGAAGCACAGGAGTTCCGACCAGACGCGATGATCAAAGCGCGGCGGAACACCCGCCGCAAAAAGTGCCTTTTCCTCCGAGGCGAAGTAGAGGCGACCGCGATCGACTGCGTAGAACAACGGCTTGATGCCGAGCCGGTCACGCGCGATGAACAGGCGGCGTTCGAGCGCATCCCAGACAGCGAACGCGAACATGCCATTCAGCTTGCCGAGCATCCCGGCGCCCTCGGCCGCAAACAGCTTCAGCACCACCTCCGTATCGGAATCGGAGACGAACTGGTGCCCGCGGGATTCAAGAGACGTGCGGAGCTCGCGATAGTTGTAGACCTCGCCGTTGTAGGCGATCCAGAACCGCTGATCCGCGGTGCTCATCGGCATGTGGCCGCGCGGAGACAGGTCCAGAATGGCGAGGCGCCGCGAGCCAAGGCCGACGCCCTCGCTCACGTAGAGACCCGCGTCATCGGGACCGCGATGCTCCATCTGATCGCGCATGCGGGTCAGCGTCGCGCGGTCGATCGGCTGCGCCCGATCCGCCGTCACCATCCCGCAAATCGCACACATATGAGGTCCTTCGTCAGCGCGCGGCGGCGCCGCGCAGTGCGGCGCGCGGCGCAACGACTTCATGGATTAGCCGCTCCCACTGGGGACGCGTCTGCTCCCACGAGAACGTTTCGGCCAGCCGGCGGCCCTGATCGGACAGGCGGCCAGCAAGCTCGGGATCGCGCAGAAGCGCGAACACCGCGTCCGCCATGGCGCGGTCATCGTCGTCGTCGACAAGCAGCGCATTGTGGTCGGCTGTGAGCAGATCGGCGATGCCGCCGACCTTCGTGGCCACGACCGGCAGACCCATCGCGCATGCCTCGATGACGCTCACGGGCGTGTTGTCGATCCGGTTGGTGTTCAGGAAGATGTCCGCTGCGTCGCCCTCTCGCATCTTGCCGGCGAAATCGAGGAAGCCCGGAAACCGAATCGCATCATCGACGCGCAACTCCGCGGCGAGTCGCCTGACCTCGACCTGGGTTCCCTTCTCCTGCCCCGCCATCACCAGCGTCGCGTCTGGATAGGTCGCGCGGACACGCGCCAGCACGCGCACCGCGAGCTCCGGGTTGTACACGCTGTGGAAAGTGCGCATCCAGAACAGGCGCGGCGCGATCTCGCGCCGACGGCGGTATGAGTAGGCTGACAGATCGATGGCATTGGCGATCACCCGCGCCTCGAACCCGAATGGGGACAATGCCTGTTGCAGGTATCGCGATGGTGCCACGATCGCCGCGGCGCGCCCAAGCACCCGCCGCGTCCAGTTCGGGTAACGAGCCATGAACGTCGGCATGGCGCCACCATGGAGATGCATGATCATCCCATGGCCGGAGAGCGCGCCGATGCTGCTGACGATGTCTTCGCCGACGAAGCTCAGGCCGCCGTACACCTGCACAATCTGCACGTCGATGTTCGCGGCCCTTCGAATCAATGTCGCACTCATGTCAGCGAGCCGCGCCACCCGCCCCAGACGATCCGAGGTCAGGACGACCGGATAACCGCAGCGGGCCAGCTGGTCGCCGAGCACTTCCCCGACGAACGGAACATATCCGGCGTGCCGGCCCAGCATGGGCCCGACCACCGCTACTCGTGGTCTCGTCACGGGCGACTTCATGGCGCGTTTCTGATCAGGCCTGACATCCATCGCGCGGCCATCTTCACGTGCTCCCAGCGCGCGCGGCGCAGTGAATCCGCAACAAAGCGCCAATGGCCCTGTTTGGTGTGAAAGACCAGGACCTTCAGAATCCCGCCCGTATTGTGGAGGGCACGTTCGCGCTCGAAGGCGCCACGAAAGTCTCCCTGAAGCGCAGTGCTGATCTGTTGCAGACGAGTGAGAATCTGCACGCCCCGATTCCCCGTTGCCCAGCGGACGCAGCACTCCTCGTCAATCCAGGTCGGCAGGACCGTGAAGTTCGTGACTCCCTCTCGATCGAGATCGAACAGAAAGATCGCCCCTTCGTTCTGCTGTTCCAGCACGACCGGCACCTTGACGTTGCCTTCTTCCCAGTCGTACATGAAGTTACCGAGGTTGTAGCAGCAGACATGGCCGGTCGCGGTCACTTCGCATCCCTGCAGCACGTGCGCGTGGTGCATGACGATCACGTCGGCCCCCGCGCTCATCAACCGTTCCGCCATCATCTTGTGTTCGGGCCGCGGATACGACACGTACATCAGGCCGATGTGGATCGACACGATCAGGACATCGACTTCACGGCTCGTCGCCTTCACCCGCTCGAGCAGTTCCTGTTCGTCGAACTCCCAGTATCGCGGACCCTCCGGGCCATCCTGCGGCAGGAGCGTGCGGCCGCAGCCGAGCCACCCGATCCGGATTCCGTTCCGGCTCGTCACCACGAGCTCGCGCGCAGCCCCACTCGAATCGCCGGCCCCAAGCGGCTGCAGGCCGGCCTCACGTACCGCGCGCAGCGTCGCGGCAAGACCGGGAAGGCCGTACTCGCCAATGTGATTGTTGGCGAGATGGACGATGTCAAAGCCTGCGTCACGAAGCGTTGACGCGCCGGTGGCGGCAGCGGAGAACGCGCCCCCTGGCGCGATCTCACCGGCCAGCGGCGATTCAAGATTGCCGAGAGTCAGATCGGCGCTGGCGAGAACATCGCGAACGTCGGCGAATAGGTGGTGGGCACCGCGCCGGGTCGCCGTCGCTGTGGCGCGACCAGACAGCCCGATGTCGCCCACGGTGCAGACCCGCACGGTCGGGCCGGTGGCGGGACGGATCGTCACCGCCAGCGCCGACAGATCCCGGGGAACGCCACCGACGACGGCACCGGCGTCCACGACGTTCATCGCGAGCTCCGCGCCAGTGCGGCCGGGGCGGATCCCGTCTTAATTGCCAGTTGCCGCGAATAGACGGCGGTCATCCGATCGACCATCGCCGGGATGCTGAACTCACTGAGCACTTTCTGCCGGCCTGCCTGGCCCATGCGCGTGGCCTCCGCCGGATCCGAGAGGAGTCTTTCCAGTTGCACGGCGAAATCGGCATCGTCTTCGGAGCGGACGAGAAATCCGGTCGCGCCATGCGTGACGACTTCTCCGCTTCCGCCACAATCCGTCGCAACCACCGGCACTGCGGCCGCGGACGCTTCCATGAGCAGATTCGGCGTGCCCTCGGTGCGTGACGTCAGGCAGCACACTTCGAAGGCGGGAAGATATCGCGCCGCATTTGGCAGCGCGCCGGTCAGCGACACCCGTCCGGTCAGGCCGAGCGTGGCCACCTCATTCAGCAACTGATCGCGAGTCGGACCGCTGCCGATAATTGCCAGTCGCACCGACAGCCGCGGCGGCAACCGATGGAAGGCGCGGAGCAGCATCGAGAGGTTCTTGTTAGCATCGAGCCGCGCCACCGTTCCGATGACGCGATCAGTTGCCGAGAACCCAAGTTCCACCTTCAACCGTTCGCGCTCACTGTCGGAGGCTGGCTCCGGCACGTGGACGCCATTCGGTACGACGTGCACGGGCACTGAGCAACTGTTCGTCGCGCGGAGTGACTCCGCATTCGTAGACGAATTCGTGACAAGACCATCGAGTCCACGCAGGCCGCTCCACCAGCCCAGGGCGTTCTCCGGCAGCCCGGCGTAACTCTCGCGTAACGATCCGAACCTGATCGGAACACCGGCCATGCGCCCGCCCATCGCCGCGTACACGTTCGCGTGAAACGACCAGGCGTGCACCAGCGCCGCTCTCGCACCCCTGAGAACGGCCGCGATCCTCAGCAACCGGCCGGGACGTCCGAATTCCCTGGACGCACGGACGAGGGGAACGTCGAGGGCGGCAATGGGCGCCTCCCAGTGCTCGCCCGCTGCGGCCCCGAGAGTGATCACGGTCGGCGCAAAGCGCTGACGATCGAGCCCGCTGAGCAGGTAGTAGAGCTGCTGCTCTGCGCCACCAAGGCCAAGTTGACCGACGATGAACGCCAGCGATACCGGCGTGGCTTCCGTGGTGAATCGTGGCACGTGCTGCAGTTACCGCGGGGCTCCAACAGGCTGCATCACCGAAACGGAGGTGCCGCGCAACAGCTGATCGACCCGGGCGGCAACTGCCGACGCCGAGTGCGTCTGCTGGACGTAGTCGCGCGACCGCAACGCCGCCGCCTGCCGTTCCTCGGGCGCGTTGATGAACCGTTCAATCTCGCCGGGTGCAGTGGTCGCCGACTCGGGTACGAAACCCAGCCCGAACCTGCGGATGACGTGATCCGGATCCACCTGCAGGCTGACCACGGGCGTACCGTGAGCCCACGCCTCGACGAACACGCTGGGAAAACCTTCTGCCTCGGAAGTGGATAACAGTAGAGCGGCGTGAGAGATGACCTCGATGGCGATCTCCGGAGCCACGTGCCCGAGATATTCCACGTTGGGCAGCTTCGCCAGTTCCGCCGCGTAGCGCTCTCCGTAGCCAGGCGGCGAGCGATGGGCACTGACGCCGCCGCAGACCTTGAACCGGACGTTCGGGCAGCGCCTGGCAATATCGACGAGTATGTCGGGGCGTTTTGGCTGCCGCAGCACACCCACCCATGCCACGTACGGATCGCGCGTCGCATGTGGCTCGAATGAATCGGGGACTTCGACGACGCCGGGAACCACGTGCGCCTTCGGTTGCCATCGCCGTGCCAGTTGCGCGAACTGACCCTGATGCTGCAGAAACAAGCTGCGGCTTCCCGCCGAGGCCGAGCGCGTACAGCGGCCAGAACCGGCGTCGCTCGGTCAGCGCCTGGCGCGGGAGCACGTCGAGATCGAACTGCGCGGAAAATCCGGATCGTGCTCCGGTGAGGCCGGCGATGGCGACCGCGGGACCGAGTTGATGCGTGCTGCCGAACCAGAAACACCAGTCCGGGCGTTCGGCAGCCAGAAACGAGTACAACGCGACGAAGAACTGGCCGTGACCGATTCCGACGAAGTCGACTCCGTCAATGCGGTTACGTTCCCCGGCGTCCAGTCCCCTGCGCACACCGACCACCGTCGCCCAGCCGAAGGCGGCAAGCGCGCGTGCGAGCAACCATTGATAGCGCTCCGAGCCGCCAACCGCGCCCGGGTCCCGGCGTGCGTACCGGTACACCATGTCGTTCACGAACACGATCTTCATCGAGCGTGCAGCCCCTTCCCACTCACCCGACCGGGAAACCTGCGGCGCGCATCAGGTGTCCCCATCGGAGCTTGAACCCCAAAACCGCCGTCGAGTCCGAGTAGACGCCCATTCGCGCGATCTCGAGCTGCGAGCGGTGATTGAACCGCGAGGTCACCGAGTAACCACGGGCAAAGCCGACATCCTGGCAGACGCCGAGCAATTCTTCGTTGTACTCGCCGGCCGGGTATGCGATCGAGTCGCAGGGTCGGCCGGTCGTGGCCTCGATCCAGACGCGGTTCTCCTCCAGCTGCCGCCGCATCTCCGCGCGATCGCACCGTGTGAGAAACGGGTGGTCGCAGGTATGTGCCCCCACCGAGAACAGCGGATCCGCAGCCAATCCGGAAATGTGCTCCACGGTCATGCCGGCATAGGTATCGGCCAGATAGGACGCGCTGATGAATTCCTCCAGCCGCGGCAATTCCTGGTCGATCGCCTCATACATCGCAGAGGGATGTGGGCGGAGGTCCAGCAGCAATTCACGCAGGTGCCGCATGCTGTGCTGTCGCCTGCCTGCTCGCATGTCGAAGGTGACGTCGCGGAACTTGAGTGTGCTCCCGGGAAAATGCCGTTCCAGACCGCGGAGGTAACTGAACCACAGGTACTTGCCGCGGGTCGCGTGTCGCGTGCAGACGAAGAACGTCGCCGGCACGTTGTGGCGGCGCAGAATCGGCGCGACCACGTCGGCATTGTTCTGAAATCCGTCGTCGAACGTGAGGACCAGTCGCCGGCGCTCCGAAGCCCGCGGCGGTGAATCATCGTTGGCCGACACAAACGTGAACTGACGCTTCAGGAACCGGATGTGCTGCTCGAAGACATCGACCAGCATGGTTCCACCGGGATTGCATTGCACGCCGTGATACAGCACGGCCAGCGGAAGCGACCACCGGGACGTTCCGATCATCGGCACCGCCGCCGCCAGCCGCAGCATATGGCCGGTCACGGTAATCGGCAGCTGAGTCACTTCCGCAGCACCAGCATCACGCCGCGCGCCGAGAGGTCGTCGCGATCCAGCGCCTGAAAGCGGGGATCGAGACGCTCAATCGGCAGGCCACTGTGGTCGTACTCCACGTCGCAGTGAAGAACCGAGAACCCGACGCTGCGCGCCAGCGACAAATGCGTGCTGAGCGGCTCGCGATTGAGTAAATATTCCCGGGCACCACGCACAAGCTGCCATTCGGTGTCGCTATACGCCCAGTGCCCGTTCCAGAACGGCGACAGGTCGTTGGCACCGAAGCCGGTGGCATGCGAACAGAAGCCGCCCGGCTTCAGCCACGCATACATCGATGCGTACGCCTGCGGCAGCGCCTCCACGTACTGCAGGACCGCTTGCGACATGATCAGGTCGAGGGATCCCGGCGCGACTGCGTTCACCGACGTCATCGGTGCCTCGTACCGGAAGACGTCGCCGTCCCCCGCCGTCAATGCACGCACCAGTCGCGCGGCTCGCTCTGGCACGCCCTCGGCTTCGATCAGCCGAGACGGGAACGAGTAATCGGCGAGTCGAGGTCGGACTCGGGGAAATTCGTTGTGATCGGGTATCGGTTCGCGACTCGCAAACATCTCCGCCAGCGTTTGCACAAAGCGCGGTGCGTCGTCCTTCGCGGCGTAGCGAACGACGTCAATCCCGGTATACGCAGTTGCGCCCGACAGCAGCGCCGCGATACCGGTGCCCACGCTGTCGCCAGGGCCCAGTTCGGCGACGCGGGCACCAGGCAGATGGAAACCGTAGGCGGACAGCGTCACCAGGTGCCTGAGCCAGACGGCGTAGCAGTAGCGGACCGAGTCGGTTCCTCCCGTCGCGCCGGTGTGCGCGCGCCATCGGTTGACGGCCGGCACATAGGTCAGCAGTCCCTTCGCGAGGTGCGGGACCTTCCAGGTGTGCATCATCGGCAGGCGGCGAGGTCCCCCTCGAGACAGACGTCGCTGGCGCCCCCGCGCCACCCTGCGGTCTTGTAGGCCTCGAGCGTCTGCCGGGCAAACCGCTCGAGGCCGAAGTGACCTTCGGCCCACACTCGCCCGGCGTCTCCCATGCGGCGCGCCAGGGCGGGATCGCGAACGAGAGCGCCGAGCGATCGGACCAGCTCCTCCTGATCGTTGAGTGGAACGACAAACCCGGTGGTCCCGTGCTGAACAAGACACGCGATGTCCCCGACATCCGTCGCGACAACCGCCCGGCCGCTGGCCATCGCCTCCATGATGACGTTCGGACACCCTTCGCTGTCGGAGGTGAGAACGGCAAACGATGACCCATTCAGCACGGCGGCCACGTCGTCGACATGCCCGCGAAACGTGACGCAATCCCCCAGCCCCAGCCTGAACGCCTGCGCCTCGAGTTCGGCGCGCAACGGGCCGTCGCCGACGATAGCGACCTCAAAGTCGAGACCCTGTGCTCGCAGAGCCGCGGCCGCATCGATCAGCCGATCCCACCGCTTGATCGGCAGCAGATATCCGATGGCGGCAACCTGCGGTCGCGACGACGGCGGAGGCGACGACGATCGATACGTTTCGAGATCGGTCCCGTTGACTACCACCGCGCATTGCCGCGGTGCGAAGTAGCTCCTGGATCGCGTTGCCGACGCGGCGGCCGCGGCGCTGTTGCTGATATGAAACGCCGGCCACCGGGCGCTGAGGCGTCCTAATACGGCGCCCGATCCGTCCCTGGCCCAGAGGAAATTGCTGCGAATCGAGCCGATCGGCGCGGTTCGCGTCCCCACAGTTGCCCACCACGCAGCGAAGTTCGTGTGAAAGCTGTACGAATGCACAACTTCGGGCTGCAGCGATCTGACCAGCTGGCGAAAAGCCCTCAATTTCGCCATTCGCGAGTTGCCACGCACAGCGTAGACGCGCACGCCGAGTCGACGAACGAGGCGGCAGTGCAGGTCGTCTTCACCGTAGTTCCACACCGCCACGGCGCACCGGTAACCGTCGCGCTCCAATGACCGCACGAGATAGAACAGCTGTCGTTCCTGTCCACCCTTGTCCAGTTCGCCAACGACGTAGAGCAGGCGCGTGCGGCCTTCCGCCCGTTCCGCGTCGGAAGGGAGTGCCACCAAGCTACCTGAGAGAGGGCCGTCGGTTGACTGCAACGGGTATCGGCGCGCGAGCGCGCAGCTCCGCGGCGCGTTTCAACCGCCGCATGCGCTCGGCAGCCTCCGCGGCGAGGACCTTGAACTGAATGCCACGGCCGACTCCGGCAAATACCACGACCATCCACGGTTCCTTGTACGCCTCGTTCAGGTTCAGCATGATCAGAAACGAATACAAAACGAGCGACGCGAGGAACGGCGTGTCTTCGACGACCTGCGGTGCTGGCTGCACGACGTTGCGGAACAACTGCACCCAGTAAGCGAGGAAGAAGCCCAGCGGCAGCACCCCTGACGACAACGCGAGTAGAAGCACGCCGTTGTGCGGTGTGACCGACGTCTGTATGGACGGGATGTAGGTGGCGATGTTCTTGAGACCCACGCCGATGAACGGCGACGCGATGAATCGACCCAATGCGAGAGGCCAGACCAGGAACCGTCCTGTCTCCAGAAACGCGCGCTGTTCGTAGAGCTCTGTCGACCGCTCGAACATTCCTGACGTGTAGGCGACCCACGCAGCGACAATCAGGGCAATGAACGGAAAGAATCCGCGCTTCAGCACGCGGCGATAGGCCACTGCCAGGCTGCACGCCATTGCGAACAGCGGACCGCGGCTGCCGGTGAGCCCGACGACCAACAGGCAGCCGGCAGCACTGGTCCATGACACCGCGCGCAGCCAGTGCCGCCTGGTTTCAAGACCGAGAATCAGGAAATAGATGGCGCAGAAGCCGAACCACGCACCAAGGTCGTTGGGATTGCTGATGGCAATGGCATGGTCGAGTGCCGTGCGCGACGCATCGCCGTGAAACGTCTGCAAATAGGGCAACGTTGACAAGCCGATCAGAAAGATCCCCACCGCCGCGCGATGCAGAAAGCCCCGCGACATGGTCAGGTAATGCACCACGAAGATCTGAACCATCCAGATGATGAACGCCTTCACCGCCTCCGTGTCCTTGAACGATTCGCCGTACACGAACACCTGAATCAGCGCGAACGAGGCTCCACAGGCCAGCGGCAGCACCGCCGTCCGCACGATCGTCGTCCAGTAGGTTCCCGCTCGCGCGAAGCAGACGGCCGCCAGCAGGAGCATCAAAAAGGCCCCCAACCGGTCGACGCCGACGCCCAGCACCGCGCCCATGACCGCGTAAAACACCTGGGCGAACAACCAGACCTCGATCCACGGCCTGGGCGGGTAATCCGGTGCAATTGGCGCTGCACCGTTGCGGATCACTGCTTCCATATGACGCCTCTCCGCGCAATGACACCGGCCAGAATCTCTTCGAGCCGACGCGCGCTGACGCTCCAGCTGTAGCGGCCGATCACGTGTTCCCGCCCTCGACTGCCGCGGCGGACGATGTCCTCACGATCGAGGAGGGCGCGATCCAGTTGCGCCGCGAGATCGCTGGACGAACTGGCGTCGAACAGCCAACCGGCTCCCGTCTCGAACAATGCCGCATTGCCGCCGACATTGGAGCCGATGAACGGCACACCGCAGCCAAGCGCCTCCAATACGGCATTCGAATAGTTTTCGTACCGGCTGGGCATCGCCAGAATGTCCATCGCGCGGTACCACTCGGGCAGTTGCTCATGACTGACGTCACCGGCAAACACGGCCAGGCCGCGAGCAATCTCACCGCGGAGCATGCTGCGAAGGTTCCCTTCTTCCTCGCCCGTCCCAATCATGAGAAGGCGAACGTCGCTGCGAGTACGGGCGAGCCGGGCGAACGCCGCGGCGAGGATGTCCACTCCTTTGATGCGGGACAAACGGCCCACGTAGCCGACGACCCGCTGCTCGCTGCTCCAGCCAAGCGCCGAACGTCGCGACGACGGGCCTGGCGCAAACAGCGTGTCGTCGAGGCCCACCGGCAACTCGATGACGTCGTCGCCAAGAAACGTGCGCAGGCGAACGAGCGCGTCGCCGTTGGCACACACCGCGTCGACCTGTCGCAGCGTCGCAGCCGATTCCGCGCTCAACGGCCCCGGCAGGCGCAGGATCGTCGGGTGCGTTCTGGCGATCGCACTGGCGAGAAATGGATTGCTGTGGACGTAAATCGCATCGATGCCGCGCGCCATGGTCTCCACCGAGCGAAGGACGCGACGCTGGAACCTGATGTTGTTCCAGTAGGACGCACGCCAGGCCAGACCGTTCTGGAGCCGCTCCCAGCGACGATGCGCGGCACTCCACCCGTGCAGCCGGCGGTTGACGGCTGACAGCGTCGCCTGGCCGAAGCTCCGCGACCAGACGCCGCGGATCGGCACGGGACGGATGACCTCGGGTGGTGCAAATGGATAGTGTCCAAACGGGTCAGCCGTGAATGCGGCAGTGACGGTGTGCCCGCGCGCCGCGAAAGCGGCAAACAGGTTGCGCGTGAAATTCTCGCCACCACCGCGCAAGGTCCCGAGCTCGGCGTGCAGCACGAGGACGTTCAGCGGAGTGCTTGCGTGCGGACGCCGTGCGTCCGGAGTCGTCGGCGCGTGGGCTTCACGGCCAGCGGGCTCGGGCGTCAGGAGCGCAGGACGGGCGTCAGCAGCCACAACACTCACACCGATAGCGGACGGGACTGTGCCATCGCCCACGCCAGGGTCACGACAGGATTCCACAGCTCATGACCGACGACCGCTTCCCGCCGACTGAGATCGTGCAGTCGCCGAAGGTAGGCGTAATTGAATACCGGGAAGTGCCGCTCGCCCCAGTCGAGCGCATCGACGACGAGCGGGTTCCAGGTCGTCGCCAGGTTCGACTCGACCGGCACGTTGAATCCATGTTTCGGGCGATCCCAAACCGCACGCGGCAGGAGCCGTCGGGCCAGGTTGCGCAGCAGCGCCTTGAGCTCGCCCTCGAGAATTTTGCGTTTCGCCGGCAGCGGCAGAATGCGATCGAGCACGGTTTCGTCCAGGTACGGAACCCGGACCTCGAGCGACGCCAGCATGCTCGCCCGATCGGTCTTCACCAGGCAGTTCTCGCTGAGGTACGTCTCGAGGTCGACACGCATCAGCACGTCGGAATCGACGCGGCCGCCATACTTCGCGCTGTGGCGTTCCCACGGCTCGAAGAACTCGTCGATGCTTGCGGACTCGATGAATCCCGGCGACAGCACCTGGGTCAGGTCCTTCCGGAACACTGGAAAATCACCGTAGCGCGACCACGCGTACCGCAGCCGTTGCGATCCGCTCAGTGTCCGCTCGTAGAGCGAGCCGATGCCGCGGGGACGCCAGGGGAGGGCGCGCAGCGATCCATCCACGAGCGCCGACAACGCCGCCGGCGCTCCGCCCTGCGTCGCCGCGATGTACTTGTGATAGCCGCCGAACACTTCGTCGGCGCCGTCGCCGCCCAGCGCGACCTTGACGTGCTGACGGGTCTGTCGTGACAGCGAGTACAGGGGTACCAGCGCGGAATCGCAGAATGGTTCGTCGAGTGCGCCCAGGAGTTCGCGAACAGCGTCCGCGGTCAGCTGTTCGGCGGGTATGCAGACGTGCTCGGTCCCGAATTCTGCGGCGACCTGGCTGGCGATCGACGATTCGTCATAGCCGCTCTGCGCGAATGCCACCGAGTAGGTTCTGACCGGACGTGAACTGTGGCGGGCCATGAACGCGACGAGCAGCGATGAATCGATCCCGCCGGACAGGAACACGCCAATCGGCACGTCGCTGACCATCTGTCTCGACACCGCACGATCGAGCAGGACCTCGAGTTCGTCTTCCTCCGGCGTCGCCAGGTTATCGTCGGCGGGAGGAGCACTCCAGTAGCGGCCCTGCTGCGGTTCCGTATCGCCGCTGCGCCACTCGAGCCAACTGCCCGGCTCGAGCTTCCGGACGCCCTTGCGAATCGTGCGTGGCGCTGGAATGTAGTCGAACGTGAGAAGGTCCCGCACCGCCACCGCGTCGATGCCGGAGAACGCATCGACGAGGCTGAATGGCTCGAGGGTCGACGCGATCAGCAGCGTGCCCTGATGCGTCCCCCAGCACAGCGGCTTGATCCCGAGCCGATCACGCGCAATCAGCGCGAGCCTGGCACTGCGATCCCAGATCGCAAACGCGAACATTCCGTTCAGCCGGTCGAGCACCCCTCGTCCCCAGAAGCGATAGCCTTCGAGGATCACCTCCGTGTCGGAGTGCGTCTGGAATTCCGCGCCAAGCGCCAGGAGTTCGGCGCGAAGCTCACGGTAGTTGTAAATCTCTCCGTTGAACGAGATTACATACCGGCCATCGCCGCTGTGCATCGGTTGCTGCCCGGTGGCGAGGTCGATGATGGCCAGGCGACGGTGTCCGAGGTAGGCGTGCCGGTCGTGCCACTCACCGCAAGCGTCAGGACCGCGGTGGCGGATCAGATCGAGCCCGCTACGGACTGCCTGCTGCGTCGCCTCGGGCGCGCCGAACATCGCAATCACGCCGCACACAGTGATGTCCTCCGCACCTTCACCTTGCCTCAGGCATCCGGGACGCCCCCGCGAACTTCGTCGTCGCGGCAGAAACGGCAGGAGCTGGAGCCGGATCGCACACGACGTCGCCGACAGAGCGCCACGAGACACGTGGGTCGGTCCGGGCTCGTTCGATCAGACGCATCAGCTGCTCCCGCACGGTCGGCTCACCCGGCAGCGCACTGGCGACGTCCAGTTCCCAATAGTGAGTGGCTGCGCAGAACGCGCCCCCGACGGTGAGGGCGGCGTCGAAGCTGGCAGCGTTGGTCGCCGTCTGCGACAGCGGCGTCAGTGGATTTCCTGCGATTTCGCGGTGGTCTCCAAGGTCGAGCACCCACGGTACCCCGGCGCCACCCGATCGCCGCCAGCGCCGAAGCTCTCGCCAGACCTGCCAGGACTTCGGCGACCAGGGCGACCATCCCGTCCGCATGCCCGCGACCCCGCCGAGGTGCAGGTGCTCCTGCGCAATCGCCTGCAAGCCAGCTCGATTGATCGCGTTGTGCGGCGGCACAAACATACGGACCGGCACCTGGAGCAGATCCTCCAGGTACTTGCGACCATCCGCCACCCGGCGGGCGAGATCACTTCCTCCGGCGAACTCGAACCGGCGATCGGGTTCGTCGTGGTTGAAGCCATGCAGCATGATTTCGTATCGACCGCGGCCCGCCTCTGCTCGAAGGTAATCGACCACGGTCGCGTTGTCGTGCAGCGGATGCACCGACCAGCGGCGCCGGTAGCGTTCCGGCACGCCTTTGCTCGTTCCCGCGCGATGGAAGGGCACGACCGCCAGCGACACCGGTCCCCACTTCGTGATCTCGCCGTAGGCATGCTCGAGATCCTCCGGCGTCGTGAAGAAGCTGGTGTCGTCGTCGCGAATGCAGAACTGCACTGCTGTCCTTCTCTGGCTCGGTTATGAGCGGACGGGCCTCAGACCCACCCTGATGCGGCGAATTCCTGGCGCAGGCTCGGCGCCACCTCGTTCACCCCGGGCACGAATGGCGCTTCGGACGGACGGCCTTCGAGGGCTCGTACCAGTGCGGCGGTCTGCGCCCGACCGGAGTAGCGCTCGCAGCATGACCGATCCGGCACAAGCGCATTCAAGGTCCCGTCCTGCCACCGCGCGAACGTGAGTTCCAGAACCGCCTCGATCTGCCCGATTGAGCGAGCTTCGGCAATCGTCGACACACCGACATCGCGAAGAATTCGTTCTGCCACTCCGTGCGGAAGGACCCCCAGAATGGGCTTGCCCGCCTTCAGATATCCAAACAGCTTTGCGCCGGCCAGCAGCTCGTATCCCTTTTGTGACGGTCGCCGCTCGAGCATCAACAACGCGTCGGCGTGTCGCTGGAGCGCGGTGACCGCCGCATGTGAAAGCGGCGGCCGAACCGACACGACGTCGTCGAGTCCCAGCTGAGTGACACGTGCCACGATCGATGGATCCTGTTCCCCGATGAACTGAATGGACGTCTGGTCCCGCCGCCGCGGGTCGCGCCGCACAAAGGCCGCAACCGCTTCGAGGAACGCGTCGTAGTCGTAGTCGGCAAGAGTGCCGGTGTACAGCACTGTGAATTTCTTGGTGTCTGGCGCCGCGAACGGTTCGACCTCGCCATCGAATCCGTTGGGAATGACGTGGATCCGCGATGGGTCCAGCACGTCGCGATACATACGCCAGAAGCATTCGGCCTCAGCCGCGTAGAAGAACACCACGGCGGAGGCGTGTTTCAAGAGAGAGCGCAGCAGTCGCCGATCCAGCCGCTGCGCCCACCAGGGACGCTTCGCTTCGAACGGGCTCGGGACAATCGTCCAGGACGTGCGGAAATCCAGCACGTACGGAATGCCTGTCCGCCGCGACACTTCGCGAGCTGCAACGAACGCGGAAAACGGCGGACCGGTAACCCACAGGACGTCCGGCCGCTGGCGGCCACATGCGGCCGTTGCGGCATCGGCCGCGCGTCGAGCCCACGGACGCTGCATGTCCGGGTGGTACCAACAGCTTTCGGCGCGGCGCACGAGTTCGCGAAGACGGGCACGGAACGCCGAACCCTCAGGGGTTGGAGACAACGGCGAGGGCGTCTGGCGCGGGTCCGTGTTTGCAGTCACGTTCGCGTCGCTCTGCCGCGCCCGATCCGCGCGCCTTCGCTGAATGCCCTGCCAGAGGTCCTCACCCTTCACCCGGATGATCTCGACGTCCGGTGGCACCAGGCCAAGGAGTTCCGGGTCATGCCGTTCGCGCGGGCCGTCTCCAGCAATGACCCTGGCGGACCAGCCATATGCCGGCAGATTGCGGACGAATCGCAACGGCCGGTACACCGCTGCGTTTCCCTCGGGCGGGAACCAATAGGCCAGCATCAGGACGGACTTCATTGCGTTTTCAGCGGATGCCACAGGCGATCCACCCATCACCGCAACCTGTCACCCGACGGGAACGCCGTTCTGCTGGCGAACGACGTCGAATCGGCGCGCCACGTCTTCACGCGTGTGCTTCGACGTCAGCGACTGCTGGTGATAACGATAGTAGTAGAGCGGATCCAGAATCCGCTGCATGGGAAACCGCTTCGAGATGCGAACCCAGTAGTCGTAATCCTCGACCAGGGTGGCCCCGGAATCATATTCACCAATCGACTCATACACCTGGCGGGTATACATGAAGCAGCCGCCGACCACGTTCTGGCGCATCAGTTCCGAGGGCGGCAGCGCCCGCTGCATCTGTGAACGCGCGTCGCCGATTTCGTCGACGATGAACATCGAGGCGTACACGAACCCGAGCTGCGGATTGCGCTGCAAGGCACGCGTGAGGCGCTCTATCGCAGACGGCACGTAGTAGTTGTCGTCGGACGTCCAGGTGAGATAGCTGCCGGTGGCGTGAAGAAACCCGGTATTCAACGCCGCCGGCAGACCGCGATTGCGCTCGTGCCGGATGTACCGCACTCGCGAATCTCCGCACGAGTCGACAATCGCCCGGATGTCCTCCCGCGAGCCATCGTCGACGACGATCACTTCGAGCGTGGGATACGTTTGCTCGAGACAGCTGACGATCGACTGCTTCAGGTAGCGCGAGCCATTGTGGGTCGGCAGTACGATGCTGACGAGCGCAGAGTGATCAACTGGCCCCAGGGTCAACGGACGCGCCGATCGTGATGGCGTGCCCCCGGTCACATGCACCGGCGCCGCGACCACCTTCTCCACCAGCGACTTCAGCTGGTCGCCCCAGGCGACGTCGAGAAGGACCACATCGGGATCGCACGCGGCAATCGCTTCGGCGATGCTCGAACCGGCGACGTCCAGTGCCCACCGCACGGCGGCACGCGGCGCGAGATGCGCGCCCGCCAATCGAAAGGCGACGTTGGCCACCCGCACCGCACGTGAATGTTCGTCACAGTGCGGTTGAAAGGCCCGCGTGCCATCGGCCAGCGGCTGCGTCTGCCGCAGCCCGACGAACCAGAATTCGTCAATCGCCCGGCCGGTGATCTTTCGGAGATCTTGCGCCCACTGCGGCTGGCGCACCGGAACAGCCGCGAGATCGCCGGTGAAAATGCAGGCTCGCACGGTCGCAGGCTAGATGGGACGGGGCCCGTTGCCCTGTCGGCGGGAGAGCAGTTCAGCGTCGATGAAGAACTTGACCGCCCAGCTGATCTCTTCCTTCGTGAAGTAGATCGCGCCCTTGCCGTAACTGCCGAAGAATCCGCCGCTGCGGTGCTGCATCCGTTCGAGATACGTCAGCGCCTTCTGCGCCGGCTCCGGCACGCCGAGCTTGAACCACGCAATCGCGAGCTGCGCCATGCCGGTCGAACAGACCCATGTCGCACCGGGATACGCCGGAATGCTGCCGTCAGGCAAGCTGAATCGCCTCGGCCTGGGCGAGCCCCTTTGCCGCCAGTTCGGTCTCGCCACAGTCGACCAGCGCTTCCATCATGTAGCCGAACATGTGCGTGAACGTGCCCGACTCGGGTTTGAACGTCACGAGGTCCGGCTTGCCGCTTGAAGTACTCGAGGCTGCGTGCCGCCGCGTCGATGATACCGCGGCTCACCGAGCCGGCGGCCGGCGTCGAACGAGCGGCGGCAGCACGTACAGATTGCAGTAGTCGGTGAGGACACTGCCGTCCGTGCAGCTTCCACATCTCGAGCGACTTGCTGGTGACCCGGCCGTCGCGAGCGATCTTCTTCGCCACGTAGTCGCACGCGCGGCGGAGATTCGGTTCGAGCTGGGGCACGACGATCGAGCACCGCCAGGAAACCCCGCACGACCTGCGCGGTGTCGAACGTGTACGGCACGTCGTCGGGCGCGGCCAGCGATCCATCCGGACGCTGCACGGACGCTTCCCACAGCGCCAGTTCGATCGCGAGTTCCTTCTCCCCGGCATTCATCAGCGTCGGAATGAGGTAGCCCGTCACTTCCTGCGTGGCGGTCGTCGATTCGGTGATGGACCAGAATGCCGCCGCCGGGCGCGCGATTCTGCCGCACCCACTCGAGACGCCCGCCGGACCGGTGATGAGGCGTCGCCTGCCGATTGGCTCACGCCGGCTGACCGATCACCGCTGCTGCTGACCACACTCATCTGTCACCCCTGCAAGGCATAAGAAGCTGATTCAGCCAGGTCGACCCGCCGTCCGAGTCGAACCGACTCATACGCCGCTTCGATGACACGTTGAGAGGCGATGCCTTCGCCGTTGCCCAGGCCCAGCGGGTTCTCCCCGCGAATCGCCGTCGACGAAGTAATCGATCTGCCGCGCGAACGCACCTTTGACATCCCGCTGATTGAGGTCGCGCTTCCACTCGCTCCAGGTCTTGAACCGGTAGGAGATTCCCTCGCCGTCGAGCGAGGCCGACCCGTCCTCGCCGTAGATTTCCAGATAGGAGCGCGCCGGCATCCGCACCGACCAGCTCAGGTCGCTCGTCCCGACCGCTCCGCCCACCGGCAACGAGATCGACCTTGGCGGTGTCTTCGACCTCGAGGTGCTGCACGCTCGACGTCTGGGCGGCGATACTCGTGACTTCACCGAACAGGTATCGGATCAGGTCGAACGCGTGCGGGCCGTTGTCCATGATGATGCCGCCGCCGGACAGCGCCTTCTGCGGCGTACCACTGGCTGCGTCATGTCGATGTAGCCGCCGAACATCAGACGGAAGCTGAGGATCGGCCCAAGGCTGCCGGCGTCGATCATCTGCTTGGCCCGGCGCACTTCGTCGTGGAAGCGGAACTTGAACGCCGTGAACAGCAGCCGTTGCGCCCGCTTCGCGCGCGAGCGACATCTCCTCCGCCTGCGCTCACGGAGATCGCCAGCGGCTTTTCGCACAGCACGTGCACGCCAGCCTCGCAGCAGGTCGATGGTGATGTCCCGATGACGTCGACGGCACGGTGCACAGACTCACACCGTCGAGCCGTTCATTGGCCAGCAGCTCCCGATGCGATGCGATAGGCGCGGCCGCCGCATTCGCGCGGCGAACCGCTCGGCCCGATCGAGCGAGCGTGTCGACGAACCCGACGAGCTCCACGTCGGGATTGGCGCGATACGAATCCAGGTGCCAGCGTCCCATCTGTCCGCAGCCGACGATGCCGATGCGCACCTTCGGCGTCGCATTGCCGGCCCGGGTCCCGCGCTGGGACGGGTGGCCGCCGCGGCGATCGGCTGCGGTCGAGCCGGCGCCGCCGCACCCGTCGCCACGCTCGCACGCGCCTGACAGCTTCGCGACGGCGCTGCTGGCGACGACCGACGCGACGCGTTCGACGTAATCGAGGCTCGCGACTCTCGTCGAGCGGAATGCAGACCAGGTGCTGCAGGCTCCTCTTCGGCAATCGGACACAGGCCCTCGCGGTATTCGTAGGTGACGCCCGGGTTGGTCGTGAACGGCCACTCTGAATCGCCGTAGGTCTTCTTTGCGGTCAGCGATTCGGAGCAGAGGTAGATCGGCTTGCCGGTGTACCCGGCCGAGCACCCAGATCTTCTGCTCGATCATCTCCGCGGCGAGCGCCTCGGCCGACACGCCGTCGACGCGCATCGGATAGAGCCAGTAGGAGTGCTTCGCCCCCGGCGTGACGGGCGCCGGCTCGACGCCGTCGATGCCGCGACAGCAGGCCGTCAGCTGTCTCGCCGAGCTCACGCCGCTTCGCGACGACGCCTGGACTTTCTCGAGCTGCACCAGGCCGACGGCGCCGACCAGTTCCGTCATCCGGTAGTTGGGCGCGTGAAACAGATACGCCCGGGCTCCCCAGCCCTTGCGCGCGTACCCCTTGTCGGCGAACAACTTCATCCGCTCGTAGTAGGCCGGAGTTCGAGGTGATCGTCATGCCACCGTCGCCGGTGGTCATGTGCTTCGACTGCTGGAAGCTGAAGCAGCCGATGTCGCCGATCGTGCCGACCAGCGCGCCCTTGTATTCGGTCCAGTGCGCCTGCGAGCAGTCTTCGATCAGCGGCAATTTGTGCCGCGCCGCGACGGCCGCCATCGCATCCATGTCGCACGGGTTGCCGAACAGATGCACGACGATGATCGCCCTGGTGCGCGGCGTGATGCGCTGCTCCACCGACGCCGGATCCATGTTGTAGGTGCGATCGATGTCGGCAAAGACGGGAATCGCGCCCTGGCTGATGATCGGAATGATCGTGCCCATGTCGGTGATCGGCGCCGTGATCACCTCGTCGCCGGGGTTCAGATCGAGCGCACCGAGCGCGATGTGAATGGCGGCCGTGCCCGACGTCGACGCCACGCCGTACGGAACGCCGTAGGCGAAGGCGAAACTTCCGTTCGAGATCGCGCACCATCTGACGCCGTCGATGCAGCAGAGGTTCTGCGTGAGCAGCGCTTCGCGAAGCTTCTTGAGTTCGCGGTAGTCGAATGGAGCGCGGCCTCCTGGCGATCCAGCCATCATCTGCTGGCACATCACGTCGAGAGCCGCTTGTCGAACCTGTGAACGCACGCGCCGTAAGGCGTCTTTAATCATGAGAAAAATCCGTGGAATCTGCTGCGTGGCCGGCTACCCGCCGACCAGCGACCTCAACGTGTTCTTGACCGGCTTCGGGAGGCCGCGCGCCGCCCTCCGCAACTGACGATGGAGCCGGACGCCGACTGGCAGTCGGAACGCGCCGGCAGATTCGAGCTCGAGCACTCGCGCGTAGTAGCTCGCCTCGAGGGTGTCGACTTTGCTGCGTTCGAATCGCTCGACGCTGCTCCGCGCGTGCTGTCGCGTGACGCGCCGGAGGTTCCCGTCCGTGCACGCGGCCCGGAGAGCACCGGCGAGAGCCACCGGATTCTCGTAGTCCGACACGAGCAGCCCGTTCGTCTCCGTCGACAATCAATTCGTCGTGCGCCGGAATCGCCGACGCAACCACCACTGCCCCGCAGGCGAGCGCTTCAACGAGGACGACATGGAACGCCTCCGTCCGGCTCGGCATGCAGCTGCAATCGCCCCACGAGTGGTAGAGGGCCAGCTTGTCGTTGGCAACGGCACCGACGAGGAAACAGCGATCGGTCACGCCTTCTTCGGCCGCAATCCGCTCGTAGTCGGCAGTCGGTCCCGGTCCGATGGCCAGCAGGCAATACTCCGGACCGAGCACGCGAAGACTGCGGATCAGGGTCTCGATGTTCTTCTCAGGAGATTTGCGGCCGACTTGAACGATCTTGTATTTGAACGGATAGCGCAGGGAGAGATCGGCGACGTCCGCGGCGGGATACGGACGCATTTCGGTGAAATCGATGCGATTCGGCAAATCCCACAGGAACTCGTCGCGGGTGAATCGTGTGGCAACGAGCCGCTTCGCCGTCGCCGACACGCTTAGCACGACGTCGGCGTCCACGATCGACTGATCCAGGTGCGAGGGGCGCGCGTCGTGGACCGAGACCACCACCGGAATGCCGGTCGTCTTCGCCGCAACGGCCATCTCACAGGGATGCGCGCCCCCGTAGGCACGAACGACATCGATGTGCAATTCACGCAGACGCTGTGACAGCTGCTCGACCGGCGTGGGGATGATCGAGACGCCAGCGCGGGTTTCCTTCCGGCGTTCGTAGGGAGCGAGCGAATACACCTCGTCGAAGAACCCGCGCGGGTTGAAGTAATCCTTCAGCCAGCTTTCGGTGAATCCGGTCGACAGATACAGGTCGATCGGATCGTTCGGAATGATCGCTAACCGACGCATCTCACGCCTCGGCAAGCGTGTCCACCGATTCGGACACGGGAACCATGGACCACTCCGAGCGAACGGCGAAATGCCCCTGGCCCGGCAGCAGCGATCTCACCGGTGCCGAAAAAGTCCGCCGCCTCGACGCGGAACGACAGGGCGTCTTCCACCGTGTCGAAGTCGATGCGTTGAATCCGGCTGCCCATCGCGACCATCACCGTGTACTCCCCCGGCGCCAGTGCCACGCCGCGCACGCGACACGTCAGCGTTCCCTTGCCACTCATTCGCCATCTGAAGTCGCTGCTGATACCGGGCTCCGACGGTGAAGACGCGATCTCCAAGCGGTGAATGAATGCCCAGGACGGCGTTGTCGAGCACGGCGTCGCCAGTGTCGTAGGCGATTTCGAATACCAGGTCCTCTCCCGGCTTGACGCTCTCGCTATACGGCGAATGTCGGTCGTTGCTGAGGAGCCCGATAGACTGCACCACGGGCGTCGAATCCTTCGTCCGGCCGGGATGGTTCGCCAGGTCCACCAGCCCGGACCGGCGAGTGGAGACGGACGACAGGTAATGCTCCGAGGCATCGAGCGCTGATCCGCTGAACACCACCTCACCGTTCGCCAGCACGATGCCGGTCGTGCACAGGTTCTGGATCGCCGCCATGTTGTGGCTCACGAACAGAATCGTGCGCCCCTGCTTGGCGACGTCTCCCATCTTGCCCAGGCACTTCTTCTGGAACGCCGCGTCGCCGACCGCGAGCACCTCGTCGACGATCAGGATCTCCGGTTCGAGGTGGGCGGCCACGGCGAACGCCAGGCGGACGTACATGCCGCTCGAATAGCGCTTGACGGGCGTGTCGATGAACTGACCGATGCCGGAGAAATCGACGATCTCGTCGAACTTGCGATCGATTTCCGCCGAACGCATCCCCATGATCGCGCCGTTCAGGTAGATGTTCTCCCGGCCGGTCAACTCGGGGTTGAATCCGGTGCCCGACCTCGAGCAGCGAGCCCAGTCGTCCGTAGATTTCGGCCCGTCCCGTCGTCGGCACCGTGATTCGCGACAGCACCTTGAGGAGCGTGCTCTTGCCGGCGCCGTTCCGGCCGATCAGGCCGAGCACTTCGCCGCGCTTGACGTCGAGGGAGATGTTCTTCAGCGCCCAGAACTCGGTTGGCCCCGCACTGGCCTCGGTGCGGCGACTGACCAGGCGATTGAAGACCATGGACGATGTGATCGCGCAGCGTGTCGTGCCGCTGCTGGATCGCCCCGATCTCGTACCGCTTGCTGAGGCCGTCGATGCGAATGGCGAGGTCACCCATCAGACGACGTCCGCGAAGGTCTGCTCGGTCTGACGGAAGTAGATCGACTCCGCCGACCAGCAGCACCACCACCACCGCGCCGCTGACCGCCATCAACCGGAGATCCGGGCTGGCCGTGCCCAGCAGCGACCAGCGGAAGCCCTCGATGACACCGGCCATCGGATTCAGGCTGTAGAGCAGCCGCCATCGCTCCGGAACCACACTGGCGGGATAGGCGACCGGCGACACGTACAGCCACACCTGAAGGAGAAACGGGATGACGACCGCCACGTCCCGGTACTTCACGCACAGCGCCGACAGCCACAGCGACACCGCGAGTGCCGTCACGACGCTCATCAGCAGGAACAGTGGCAGCGCAGGAGCGGCCACCCCGGGACGATGCGGTAATACGCCATCATCGACCAGCAGAATGCGCGAACGTCACCACGAAGTCGACAATCGGCGCGAGAACGGCGGCAACCGGTATCGCCAGCCGCGGGAAATACACCTTGGTGACGAGACCGGCGTTGTTGACGAGGCTCGTCCCACTTCGACCGATGGCCTGCGAGAAGTAGGTCCACGGCAACAGCGCGGCAAATGCAAAAATCGGATAGGGCACCCCGTCGGACGGCAATGCCCGACAGGCGACTGAACAGCAGCGTGAAGATCAGCATCGTCACGAGCGGCTGAAGAACCGCCCAGCCGATGCCAATCGCGGTCTGCTTGTAGCGGACCTTGACGTCGCGCCAGGCGAGGAAATACACGAGTTCCCACGACCGGTACAGCGACATCAGGTCGAGGTCGATGAACCCGCGCGATGGCTCGAATGACGACCGTCGGTGCCGACGACGCCGCGTAGCCGGGCATTCCGCTGGCGCTGCTCATCTCGAGGAACCCGTCGCGTGGACATCGACGCTGACCAACGCATCACCGATCATTGACGGGCAGCGACAGCCGCTCCACCCGAACCGAGCAGATTGGCGCGGTGCAGCAATACGGACACGATTCCGGCCGGCTGCGTGTCCGTCACCGTACGGACTCGGCGCACGGATGCCGAGGGTCGACGTGGCGGCGACGCAAGGATGCTCGCCGCGGTCTCGACGATGCGATGGCCGATCGGTGCCCACCAGCGTGACCAGTCCGGTCGCCAGCCCCTCCGGCCGCTCGGTCGTATCGCGCATGACGAGCACCGGAATCTGGAACGCCGGCGCTTCTTCCTGAATCCCACCGGAGTCGGTCAGCACCAGCGTCCGACCGCTTCATCAGGTGCACGAGCGACAGGTAGTCGAGCGGCTCGATCAGGCTGACGTTGGGGACATCGGACAGCAGGCTCATCACCGGCTGTCGCACGTTCGGATTCAGGTGCACCGGATACACGAAGTGGACATCCTCGTCGGCGAACCGGCAGGCGAGATCGCGGATGGCGAGGCACAGTTCACGAAACGGGCGTGCCGAAGCTCTCACGACGATGCGCGGTGATCAGCACCAGGCGGCGGTCCTGCGGAACCGCCGCGAGCGGACCTGCGTCCCACTGATAGTCGCGATCGGCGACGTCGTACAGCGCATCGATCACCGTGTTGCCGGTGACGTGGATGTCGCCGGTCCGGACAACCTTCGGCCAGCAGCGCGTCGCGTGCGCGATCGGTCGGCGCGAAGTAGGCATCGGCGACCAGATCGGCGATCCGCCGGTTGATCTCCTCCGGGATACGGCTGCCGACTTGTCTCCGGTGCGCAGTCCCGCTTCGACGTGACCGAACGCCGCACCGCGATAGAACGCCTCCATCGCGGCGACGAACACCGTGGTCGTGTCTCCCTGCGCGAGGACCCAGTCCGGCTTCACCTCGGCGACGACCGCGTCGAGCGCCGTGAACAGCCTCGCCGTCAACTGCGGCAGACTGCTGATCGGCTTCCATCAGGTCGAGGTCGTAGTCCGGCATCAGGCCAAACAGATCCATGCACCTGATCGAGCATCTGTCGATGCTGACCGACCGAGCAGACCACCGAACGGATCTGCGCCTGGATAGCGCTCCAGCTCCTTGATGACCGGCGCCATCTTGATGGCCTCCGGCCTGGTGCCAAACACAGATGAGGACGGTGATCATGAACAGGTGGTGCGAGGGCGGACCGGGAACCGGTCGCGTCAGGCGTTGCCCCCCCGCGCGAGATCGGCCGCCGTGTCCAGCTGACGGGTCGGGGATCTCGATGCGGGCCAGGGTTCGGTGAACCTGCGTCTCGTGCCGGCCGTTGTGATAGCCGATATTCAGAGACCTCAGGAGCCGTTGGATGGCTTCGGCATCGCCGGCACGTGCGGCAGTTTCGAGCGTGCCACGGCACTGCGCAGACTGTGACCAGTCGTGGTTCAGCGCGCCGACCACGAAGATTTTCGGATGCTTGGTGCTGCGAGCGCCCTGCTCACCGTCGATGAGCAGCTCCTCGTCGAGCTTCTCGCCCGGACGCAGGCCGGTGAACTCGATCGAGATGTCCTTGTCCGGAACGAGGCCGGAGAGTTCGATGAGATTGCGCGCCAGGTCGACGATCTTGACCTGGTCACCCATGTCGAGGAGGAAGATCTCGCCCTTCGCGCCCGAGCGACCCGGCCTGGATCACCAGCTGCACCGCTTCCGGAATGGTCATGAAGTATCGCGTGACGTCCGGATGCGTCACCGTGATGTTCTTGCCCTGACGGATCTGCCGCTGGAAGATCGGGACCACGCTGGCGCGGCTGCCAAGCACGTTGCCGAACCGCACACAGCAGAAGCGCGTGGCGTCCGACGACGACGCCAGGCTCTGGATGATCATCTCGGCGACGCGCTTCGACGCCCCCATCGTGTTCGAGGGATTCACCGCCTTGTCGGTCGAGACGAAGACGAACACCTCGACGCCCCACTCCTTGGAGAGCTCGGCGACGTTCCGGGTGCCCATCACGTTGTTCAGAATCGCTTCGGCCGGGTAGTGCTCCATCAGCGGCACGTGCTTGTAGGCGGCCGCGTGGAAGACGACCTCAGGCTGTGTACCGACGGAAGACGCTTCTCCAGCACGTCGCGATTGCGGATGTCCGCGATGACCTCGACCACCGCCTCGAATTCCTCGCGGATCTCGCAGGTAATCTCGTAGAGATTGTTCTCGTCCTTGTCGAGCAGGATCAGCTGCGACGGCTGGAACCGGCGCAACTGGCGCACCAGTTCCGACCCGATCGAGCCGCCGGCGCCGGTGATCAGAATCCGCTTGTTGCCGTAAATCGAGCGCGAGCTCCGTCGATGTCCTGCGGATGGGTGATGCTGTGGCGGCCGAGCAGCGCTTCCATGCTGACCGGCCGCAGCTGGCCCTGTGGCGACACCTGGCCCGAAATGACCTCGTCGAGGGTCGGCAGCGATGACGTCTTGACGTTCAGACTTGTCGCACTGCGCGATGACACGCTGGATCTCGACCTTCGGCGCACTCGGCATGCACAGGACGACTTCGTTGACGCGGGAGCTCGCGAACGACCCGTTCCAGGTCCTGCATGGTCCCGAGCACACGGGGTCCCGCCAATCCGGCGGCCTTTCAATTCCCTGTCGTCGTCGAGGAACCCGACGACTTCGAAGTCGCTGCTCCGCAGCTCACGCAACACGTGCAGACCCGGCTCCCCCGCACCCACGATCAGCACGCGCGTGCGGCCGGCGGCCGCCGTGGCTGCCGTCGTGACGGGTCGGACGGACGCGCGGGCGTGCAGCAGCCGCCTCGCCATGCGCCCGCCGGTCATCGCGGCGAATGCGAAGATCGGGTTCAACACCACGACACCGAGCGGGATTGCACCGCCGGTAAAGCTCGGCCCCCACAGGCGCCATACCAGCGACACCAGGAACGCGACCAGGACCGATCCGGCCAACTGGGCCGCATCCCGCAATCCGAAGAACCGCCAGATCTGCTTGTAGACGCCGACGCCGGCGTTAACCGACAGCGACAGCAGCACCGCAAACGGCAAGCACCTGCTGGAGCTGGTGTTCCATCAGCGGCGGCAGTTCCCCGTCGAACCGGAACAGATAGGCCGCCGTTGTCGCCATGGCCACGAGCACGCCATCGACGAACATCTGATTGGTCCTGCTGTAAACAATGCGGCGGGTGAGGGTCAGCAGCTTCTCCACGTTGTGTGCATCCAGGGCTACGGTTCGTCGCAGCGCCAGCGCGCTGCGCGACCACCGTTCGAGTCGCTAGGTTCTCCAATGGGTCGACAAACATGTTCGTGTCCTGCGGTGCCCGCCCCGAAGGAACCACCGGGGGGATTCCGGCAGCTCGAAGAGGCAATTCACGTCAATCTCCAAGTGCTCCGATGCGCCCGCTGAACCTACGGGATCACTGCGTATGGAATCGCGGCGACCGTTCCAGGCAGCACGGCCATGATCCCGTACCCGAGGCTCTTCATGGTGCTACCAGGAATGAAGATGATGTCGTTCGCCTGGACGAGCACGTCCGGCGACTTGCCCGTGAGAATCGCCTTCACGTCCAGCGGGACTTCGGAGCGCTGCCCGGCTTCGTTGTAGCGCACGAGGAGCCCTTTGCTGAGGCTGGCCGTCCTCATCGGTCCGCCCGCCGCCGCGAGGGCCTGAGTGACCCGGAGTTCCTGCTTCGGCGTCTTTTGAAAGGCTCCGGCGCGACTCACCTCGCCAACGACGTAAATCGTCTCGACCGGTCGCGGCTTCACGTGAATGACATCTCCACCCTGGATGATCACATTCCGGCTGAGATCGCCAGTCTCCAGGATCTTTGCGAGATCGACCGTAATCGTCTGCTCACCGCCATCGGCGAGGGGACGCTGAATGGTTGCTTCGTCGCCAGCCGTGGGTTGAGCGCCACCGGCCATCGCAATGGCATCGACGATGCGCAACTGCGTGGTGATCTGATATTGGCCAGGCGATCGCACGGCGCCGAGCACGTAGACGGGCTGCGATCGGTACTCCTTGACAAAGACCGAGACCTGGGGGTTCTTGATGACCTCGGTGCCAAGCATCTGACCAAGCTTCTGCTCCAGTTCGGCAGCCGTCATGCCGGCGGCACTCACCGCATCGATCAACGGGAGCTTGACGACACCGCTCGCGCTGATCCGGACGGTGTGGCGAAACTCATCGACGCCGAAGACGCCAACTTCGATCAGGTCTCCCGGTCCCAACTGGTACTCCGCGTTCGCGCGCGGCAGCGCGCTGAACGCCGGCGTTGACCCCTCACCCGCACTAGCCGCCGGCACCTTGGCCGGCGAAGCCGCTGCTCCGCTCGATGACGCTGGAGTCGTCGGCACTGGCGCGACCGGCGGCGCCGACGATGCCGGCTGAACGGGGACCGGCTGGACCGGTGGCGGTGACCCGATTGTGCAATCGCCGGCACTGCTCCGATCAGCAGACTGGAAAGCAACCAGAACCCGATGTGACTGATACCCCTCATGCCCTGCCTCAATTCACACTCGCGCTGTTCGGCGTGACGCTCTTCGCGTTCATGTAGCCGTACGCATAGTCGTGTGGCGCCATCTCCATCTTGACGTTGTTGATGACCACCCCGAGGACCTTTGCATCGACGCTCCGGAGCAGATTCCGCGCCTTCTGTGCCTTTTCCCTCGCGGTATCACCATCGACAACGAGGACCACCCCGTTCACCTGCGGGCTGATGACGAGCGCATCGGTCAGCGGCATGACCGGCGGGCCGTCGATGATGATGTAGTCGAAGTGCCGATACAGCAGGTCGAGCAGCTTGGCCATCCGCGGCGATCCGATCAATTCCGGTGGATCCGGCGGCAGCGGGCCCGCCGGCACCACGAACAGGTTCGGAATCGCGCTCTGCTGGATTTCCGTGTGGAACTGGCTCTGACCCGAGAGGAACCGGCTCATGCCGCGATCGGCCGCCAGGTTCAACCGGTCCGCCAGCTGCGGACGGCGCATGTCGAGCTCGAGGATAAGCGTCCGCGCGCCGGTCTGCGCCAGGGCGATGGCGAGATTGATCGAGGTCGTGCTCTTCCCTTCGCCCGGCATCGACGACGTGACCAGGATGCTTTGCGGGCGGTTGGTCGGCGAGAACAGCAGCGATGTTCTGAGCGCGCGATAACTCTCCCAATACACCGCCGACGACGCCTGCACCGTGCGCCAGCGGCAGTGACTGGGGTGCGGCGAGCGGCATCAGGATGCCGCCGGTCGAATCCTTCCAGCTCTTGTCGAACGTCGGAATGGCGCCAAGGAAGGCGACACGCAGCTCGCGCTCGACGTCTTCCGGCGTCTTGACCGTGCGATCGAGGAACTCGACGCCGCGAGCGGCCGCCACGCCGGCGACGAGGCCCATCAGCAGGCCAAGCGTCATCGAGACCGGCACGTTCGGCGACGTCGGCAGTCGTGGCACGTGACCGCGATCGATGACGTGCACGTTGCCCGACTTGAGGCCGGCGGCGACGTCCGTCTCCTTCAGCCGCTGCAGCAAGCCCTCGTGCAGCTGGCGATCGGTGTCGACCTCGCGTTTGAGGATGTCGTACTGAATCGACGCCTGGTTCAACTGCTCGGCAAGCTTGTTCTGCGCGGAGATCGCGCCGGCCAACCGTTCGCGATGCGCGTTCGCCATGTCGAACTCCACCTTCGCCTGTCGAAGGGCGCGGCGCTTCTCATTGGCCAGCTGCTCGTTGATTTCGGTGAGCTGCTGGTTGAGGCTCAGCACCTCCGGCCACTTCGGTCCGAACCGGGAGGTGGCGGTCGCGAGTTTCTGCTCGATGTCGGACCGACGGGTGTCGAGTTCGCGCATGACCTGGGTCTTGAGCTTTTCCGGGAAGCTCTCGATCGGCGTGTCGCGCAGTTCTTCGTACTGGTTCGACAGTAGTTCCGTTTCCACCTTCGTCAACTCGGAATTCAACTCGGCGACCTTCCGCATCACCACGTTGTTTTCCTCTGAGGGCTGCAGGATGTTGTGGGCGTTGCCGTAGTCGACCAGCCGCTGCTGCGAATGTTCGAGCTTTTCCCGCTGCTTGGCCAGCTCGTCCTTCGAGGAAGTCCCGCGCCTGGGCCATCGAATCGCGCTTGCTCTCGAACCCATACCGCACGTAGGTGTCGGCCAGCGTGTTGACGGCCTTGGCCGCGAACTCCGGGTCCTCCGCACTGTAGGAGACCCTCACGACCTGGGTGCCGTCGATCGGCGTCACGCCGATACTCGCCACGAACCACCGCGCCGTTTGCGCTGCCTTCTCGTCGTCCTTGGCGAGCCCGAGCGCCTTGACGGTCTCGCGTCGCCAGGGCTTCGCTCTTCAGCACCTGCGCCTGCGTGCCCAGGTACCGCGGATCGGGCTGAACCGCCGCATACATTTCCTTGTACGGCAGCACGTTTTCCTGCGGATCGATCTGGATGTTGACACTCGACGTGTAGACGCGAGGCGCCCGATAGGTCCAGACACCGGTCGCCAGGAGCACCGTCAGCGTCACGCCCAGGACGAGCTTCCAGCGTGTAAGAACGACGTTGAGCAGCCGCGAAACTTCCGTCTGCCGTTCGTCCAGATATTGGTCGATCCAGATGTTCTCCGCGCGCGGTGATCCGCACCGCGACGGGTACGTCGACTGACTGCTTTATCAGATCCGCCATTGCGAACCCCGGTCCGGGTCCAGGCGCGGACGCCTGGCGAAAAGAGCGCCGATGGTGTGACCAAGCACGCGAAGGTCCTCGACCACCGTACGCCGCTCCAGGTACTCCAGCTCAATCTTCAGCTTCACGGGCAGGACATCGCGTCGGTACGTCTCCTCGGGATCGGGCCCGGTGAGCAGTTCCTCTTCGTGCCGATTGAGCACAGTGGCCGGGCTTGTGATCCCGGGCTTCACCGTCAGCACGCGCCGCTGTTCCGCCGAATACGTCTCAACCACTTTCGGATCTTCCGGTCGTGGTCCAACCAGACTCATGTCACCCTTCAATGCGTTGAAAAACTGCGGCAGCTCGTCCAGCTTGGTGTTGCGCAACACTCGCCCCACCCGCGTGATCCGGGGATCGCCGCTTCCCGTGATGCGCGGCCCGCGCCCAGGCAGATCGACTCTCATCGACCGGAATTTGTACAACGTGAACACCTGACCGTACCGTCCCGACCGCTGCGCCCGGTAGAGCACCGGCCCCGGAGAACTGCACTTGACTGCGATCGCCACAACCAGCATGAGCGGTGCCAGCACGACCAGGGCGAGCAGCGACAGCGTGATATCAAGCGCGCGCATAGTCCGACTTCGATCTCGACTGTTTCACCGCGGCAAACGTCGCATCGATGACGCTCCGCACGTCGGCGTCGGTCATCCGGCTGTAGATCGGCAGAGATATTTCGCGGCGGTATTCCTGAACCGCTACCGGAAAGTCCACTGAGCGATACCCATAAGTCGCCCGGTAGTAAGGATGCATGTGCAACGGTATGAAATGCACACTTGCACCGATGTTGCGCGACTTGAGCTCCTCCACGAACTGGTCACGCGATAGCGGTGAGGCGTCACGCAGGCGGAGCGTGTAGAGGTGCCAGGCGTGCACGATGTCGTCGTGCATCGACGGCGTCTCGAATTCAGGGCTGCCGGTGAACGCCGCCGTGTAGGCCCGCGCGATCGCGTCGCGACGCTCGCGCATCGTGTCGACCTTGCGCAACTGCGCCAATCCGATCGCCGCCAGCACATCGGGCATGTTGTACTTGTAGCCGGGCGCCGTGATTTCGTAGTACCAGGACCCTTCCGCCGTATACCGTTTCCACGCGTCCTTGCTGATGCCGTGCAGGCTCATCACGCGGACGCGATTGGCGATGGCCTCGCTGTCGGTGGTGAGCATCCCCCCTTCGGCGGTCGTGAGCGTCTTCGTCGCATAGAACGAGAAGCAGGTGGCGGACAGTGTCCCCTCGACGAGCGTGCTGCCGATCGGCCGCCCCTGATAGCGCGCTGAGCACGCGTGGGCCGCGTCTTCGATCACGGCCAGGCCGTGCGCCTTCGCGAGCGCGCCAATCGCCTGCATGTCGCACGGATGTCCGGCCATGTGAACCGGGATCACCGCCTTGATGCGGCCGGAACGGGTCGGCCGTCCCTCCTGATTGGTCACCGCGCGCGCGACGCCCGGGAGGGTCGGCTCCGAGCCGGTCGCCAGATAGCGATTCAACTCGTCGATCGTGGCCGCCAGACCATTCGGGTCGATGTTCAACGTGTCCGGCGTGACGTCCACGAACACAGGGACCGCGTCGAAATAGCGGATCACTTCGGCGGTTGCGGCGAACGTGTATGGGGTGGTGAGAACGAAGTCCCCCCGTTCGACCCCCACGGCCTCGAGCGCCAGGTGCATCGCCGCGGTGCACGAGTTGATCGCGACGGCGAAGCGTGCGCCGGCGTGCTGGGCAAACTCCCGCTCAAACGCCTGCACCTTTGCCCCACTGGTCAGCCAGCCAGACTCGAGGACACTGCGCACTTCGTCGAATTCCTCGGGGCCGATCTCCGGCAGCGCAAAGGGCAGGAATTCGGTTCGATCGCTCATAGGTTCGGTCAGTCGGTTAAAGGCAACGGGACTCACAGGTTCATGCGTTGCTCGTCGCGCGCAATATCCCGAATCAGTTCCTCGAACGGGACATTCCTGGTCCTCGGGCCTGCCTCAGCGGACAACGGCCGCGTACTGGTAGCGTCCAACACCGGCGACTCGGCTCCTTCGAGCGACTCGCGCAACGGGAACAGCGACGTCGGCGCCATGTGGGCGCTTCGCTGAGCCCCGGGCCCGGCGGCAGCGTTTTCCGGAACCGTTGCCGTCGCCTCGGCCTTCTCGATCGCGCGCGGTGCTTCAGCGGTACCGGCGTCAGTTCGGCGCCAGGCTTCGTAGACTCGACTCATTGACAACTCCCAACCGTAGGACCGATTCCAACCATCTTGCGGCGCTCCGGGCAGAGCTTCGCCCCGTCGCTTACAGCGAAAGCCCATTGCCACCGGATGGCCGCTCCGGGGCTACCGTCATTCCATCGACTGCCCGACAAGCCGAACGAGCCCCGCAGGGCCTTCGCCCTTGGACTCGCCACGATTCACATGCCGGGCCACCCTCTGCGGCCGGGCAATTTCTTCAACGTCCTTTATGACTCTCGGACGGACGCTGTAGCGCGACTGTAGCTGAAATTGCGATCCCCCGCAAGGCCCGGATGTCCATGGCGACAAAGAATTTACGCCACGCCTGAGCTGTTTACGCGGGGCTTCACGCCGTCGCACGATCCCACGACAGAACCAACCACCGTTCCGCCCTCACAAACCTGACGGAATCGTCGTCTGGAACAGCCGATCGAGCCACGGCAAACGAATCACTGAACACACAATCAAGACCACCGCCGTGGCACACCCATACGCGACAAAGCTTGGGTGTCGGAAGAGCGCTTCCGGATGTTGAGCGGGGCTGTTCGGTAGTAATCCCAGATGCATGTACATGGCCATCAGCCCAGCTACGAACGGCACTGCCAGGACGAGCTCGACCCGGTACCGGATGATGAAGATTCCAGCGAACAGGCCGAACGCCGTGGCGTAGAAGACGACGCTGATGAGTAGCCGCTCTGGTGTGTAGTGGCGGAAAGATTTACGGTAGGCCCCTGCCACAGCGGAATTGTTGATGTGGCGGAGCTCGCCGAATCGCTTCATCGCCATGAAGAAGCCACCCAGCATCCAGTACGCGAGCAGGAGCGAGGCTGGCGGCACCAGTCCCGAGTTGAGGACATACCAACCCATCAATAATCGCAGCGGATTGTTGACCGACTCGGACAACGCATCGATGTACGCGCGGTCCTTCGAGCGCAGCGGACGGACGTTGTAGACGATGCCCATCGCAAACAGCGCGACGGCGCTCCAGAAGAACTCGATCCCCACCGCGCGGCCGATCCCGAGGCCGGCCACCGCGAGCACGATCCATTGCAGGTACGCGAGCGGCGCCCTGATGCGTCCGGCCGCGGCGGGACGAAATCGCTTTTCGGGATGCTTTCGATCCTCGGCCGCATCGAGCCATTCGTTGATGGTGTAGTTGCTCGACGCGACGAGACACGCCGACACCGTTGCAAGTACCAGTGCGGGCAGCAGCGAGACGAACGGCGGGCGGCCTGACGCCGTCCACGCCAGCACCACTCCCGGCACCATGAAGACGTTCTTGAACCAGTGATCCGGCCGCGCCAGACCGACGTAGTCGCGGAGGCTGGAACTGTCGGTGTGTGCGGCGGGGGTGACGGTCATACAGGATGTGGGGACGCGATGAACGCACGTGAATCGCGGAGGTTGACGCCGAGGTGTGTGCGTTGCAGGCGCGGCGAGTTGGCCATCGCCCGGAACATCGCTGTGAACGGAAACACCGGCAGGTAGCGCCCGAATCGCTCGGCCAGGTACGAAGCCGGGAACCGCCACGTCGCAAACGTATCGAACTCGAGCCGCAGGCCAACCTCGCGCAGCGCCTTCGCCATCGATGTCCGGTTGAAGTACCCGACGTGCGCGACGCGGTAGTGCCACCACCAGCGGCCCATCACCCGGGCGGCGACCGAACTGACATCCGGCGTCACGACCAACAATGCACCACCAGGCTTGAGCAGCGCGGCGGCATCCCGCAGCATGGCGAGCGGATCGGTCGTATGCTCGATGACGTCGACGAGGGTGACGACGTCGTACCGCGGCAGCCGTCCGATCCACTCCGCCGTCGTGCCCTGGAACAAGTCCACGCGATTCGCGTTCGCGGCCGTGGTTACGCACCATTGGCTCGGCTCGATCCCATGCGCGTCGAGTCCGCGCGTGCGCGCTTCTGCCACCAGCAGGCCCGTCCCCGCGCCGACATCCAGCAGCGTGCGAGCGCTCGGCCGGACCCTGGCGATCAGATCGAGCAGAACGCGCATCTGCGCGCGCCGCGCGTCGGCCGAATCCTGGTACGGCTGATCTTCCATCTCGCAATACAGCCGGAGGATGTCAGGATGCGGCACGGGCGCGGCAAAGCGGAATCCACACGCGTTGCACTCGCTCAACGCCGCCGTTTCGCCGTAGTTACTGTCCGTGATCCTGACGGATGCATCATCGACGGCGCGGGTGATCGTCGACGGTCGGACGGGGCGGGCCGGGGAGCCGCAAATCCAGCAGCGGTGTACGTCAGGTTCGTCGGATGTCGTCATCTGTGCCTCTGCTGGCGACGACGTCTGACCCTGTTCCCATGACATCGCGACGCTCAAATTATAGTCGGACCGATCCCACGCAACAAACGATCACACCTGCACGCGACGTTGATCGGGTGACGTCAACGTGCGCCGCTGCTACGTCTGCCGTATTTCCATGCACATCCGTGTAGCCCATTCGTCCGTGCATTTCCGTGTAGCGACGCGGGACGTTGACGATTGTCCCGCGCTTCGCTGACTTGATGCACTTGCCGCGATGCTGCAGTTGCCGCGGCGCGATTGCACCGATGCTCGCGTGGCGGTATCGTGGGCGCGGGGAGGGCGTCACCATTCCTGGTGCGGCGTCATCGCAACAGCCGGAGCGACAGTCCCCGAGGGGCGCAGTGCTGACATGACGACCGTATCGCCGCAGGAACCTCACCTTCAACCCGCCACGACTGCCGTCCGCATCACTCGCCTCACCGGCTGGACTCTCGCGCTGGTGATCGGGTTGCTGCAAACCTGGGCCGGCCGGTTCGGCATCGGCGAGGACGGTCTGTCCTACGTTGATATCGCCGATGCGTATGTCCGCGGAGACTGGCACCACGTCGTCAATGCGTACTGGAGTCCGCTGTATTCGTGGGTGCTGGCGATCGTCCTCGGAGTCGTCCGACCGTCGCCGTTCCTCGAATCCACCGTCGTCCACGTCGGCAGCTTCGTGATCTACGTCGCCGCGCTCGCCGCGTTCGAGTTCCTGCTCCGATCGCTGCTCGTGGTGCATCGGCAGCGCGCCAGCGAAACGGCGGAACGCGGAAGTGTGCGCTCGCCTGATGCGGTGCTGTGCGCGTTTGGGTACGGCCTGTTCATGTGGGTGTCGCTGGAGTGGATCACGGTCCCGCTCGAGACGCCTGACATGTGCCTGACGATTTTCATCTACCTGGCGGTCGGACTCTTATTGCGCATTCGTCAGCGCCCTGCTGCGACTGCCCTGTTCGCGACCCTCGGCTGTGTCCTCGGGCTCGCGTATCTGACCAAGAGCGCGATGTTCCCGCTCTCCTTCGTTTTTCTCGGCCTCGCCGGCCTCGTGTCCGGGGGCACGACAGGCGCGTGGCGCCGCACCGCCGTTGCTGCGGTCCTGTTCGTGATCATTGCCGCTCCGTGGGTCGCTACGCTGTCGATGAGCAAGCAGCGACTCACGTTCGGCGACACCGGGAAACTCGCCTACGTGTGGTTTGCCAATGGCGCCACCGATCGTGAACTTCACTGGTCGTATGAATTTCCCGACGATCATCGCCCCGTCCATCCGACACGCAAGCTGTTCGACCATCCGGCCATCTACGAATTCGGATCCGATCCCGTTGGCGGCACCTACCCGGTCTGGTACGACCCGTCGTACTGGCACGAGGGTGAGACGCCGCACTTCGATCTGCGCGGGCAGCTGCGAGTGCTCCATTGGAGCGCGGAAGACATCTGGAAGATGCTCGTCGACGATGCCGACTTTCTTCTCGTGGCAAGTCTCATCCTGATCGCCACCGGGGTGACCAGCTGGCGCATCCTTCGCAGCGAAGTCGTCGATCACGCGGAATTGCTCGTCCCGGCGATCGCCGCAATCGGCATGTATGCGCTGGTTCTGTTCTCACCACGTTATGTCGCCGTCTTCCTGCTGCTGTTCTGGCTCGGCATCTTCGCGGCGACGCGCCTTCCGGCATTTCCGGTGAGCCGGCGGCTGTTCGCGGCCACGGCTGCTGCGGTTCTGATCATGATCGCGCTCCGCCTTGCCCCGCTGACCATGGCCATGGTCGGTGACATCAGCGGGCAACGGTCGCCGGGGGCACACCGCTCTTTCGAAGTGGCGCAGGGACTCGTAAAGATGGGTGCCCAACCGGGCGACACGGTGGCTCGCATCGGCTATGGGCCGCCGGCCTATTGGGCCAGGCTCGCAAAAGTCCGAATCGTCGCTGAAATGTTTTCAGAGGAAGCGGACTTTCCTTCTGTCCCGGATATCGACCAGGCTCTCAACAACGGCGCCCTGAAGCCGGAAGTGGTTCAGGCATTCGCGCGCAGCGGGGCAAAGTTCATCCTTGCGTGGAAGCCGCCCGCCGACGTCACCCGGCAGGGATGGACAGAATTGGGCGAGCACACGCAGTGGTTTGCATATCCCCTGGCGCAGTGAGTTCGCCTGCTGATCGCACGAACGCCGCTCTGGCCCTTCTATTGCTGAGTCGAACGCGCACGCGCATTCGGGTCCGATGAGCAGCAGAACACCATGAATATCGACGTCGCACCGCCCACCTCATATCCGACGCGCAACGCCCGGCGGATGCCCGGTGGCATCCTGCTCGTGGCCGCCGTCACGCTCGGTGCCTCCGCGCTCAATTTCGTCTGGCTCTCGTTCGACGCCACACCGCCGCATTGGGACTCGGCGAATCACCTGCTGTCGGCGCTCGACTATCGCGATCTGGTCGGCCGTGCGGTCCGGGGCCAGGCGGGAGGACCGATCACCGTCCTGAAGGAGTTCGTGCACGTCGACAAGATGGTGTACCCGCCGCTCTTTCCGCTGACCGCCGCGCTGGTGTCTCCATCGGAGACCGCCCGCTCGATGATCATGGTCAACAGCTTATTTCTTGCGGTCCTGCTGTTTTCGGTCTATCAAATTGGCCGGCGGCTGCACAGCGAGCGGGCGGGCGTGCTCAGCGCCGTCTTGATCGCCGCGTATCCGATGGTGATGCACCTGGCGCGTGACTTCATGGTCGATTTCTCGCTGCTTGCCATGACCGCGTTGAGCGTGGCGTTGATTGTGAGCTCCGGCGGATTCCGCATTCCCCTCCCGACGTTCCTGTTCGGCGTCAGCACCGCGCTGGGACTGCTGTCCAAACCGACCTACGCCAGCTTCATTGCCGTACCCGCTGCATACAGCCTGCTGCTGGCCATTCGACGGGTGATCGCGCATGCGGACACTCGGCCCGCACAAATGCGTGCTCTGTGGGCGCTCGGTGCCGGACTCGCGCTCGGCGGTCTGGTGACGGCAACCTGGTACCTGCCCAATTGGGAGACCGTTCGAGGCGAGGCCGTCCGCATCGCCAACTCCAATCCGATCGGATTCGACGTGTTCGATGCGAATGCGCTCGTCTACTACTTCAACATCCTGATGATCGACCAGATTGGACTGCCATTTATCGCACTGTTCATTCTGGGTGCCGTCACGTTGCGCCGCCACGTCCCTCTGGAGTCGGCCGGCTTACTCCTGTCCTGGGTCGCCGGCCTGTATCTGATTGCCACGCTCGCTCCCTACAAGGGTACCGGGCAGGACGTGGCGATCCTGATCCCCGTCGCGGTCATCTCCGCGATCGGACTCGCTGGCCTGAGAAACTTCCGCATGGCCGCTTGCACCGCGGTGGTCGTCTTTGCGGTGACGCAGGCGATCGTTCTGAGTCTGCCAGCCCGCACGCTGGCCACGCGGGTCGGCACATTCCGATGGGCCGGTTCCTACCAGCAGTTTCCCGTCGAAGGTGATTGGCAGTTCGTCAACGCCTTGCGCTCGCTCGGGACCGCACCGCTCACCATCCGGGTCATGAGCGACGACATGCACGTCAACGGGCTCACGGCGAAGTACTTCGTCCGCAGTCAGCGGCTGCCATTCGAAGTCATCGAACGCTACGGCGCGCCAGCCAGTCAGGTGCGCGACGCCGACGTCGTGGTCGCCAAGTCCGACTGGACACTCCAGAGTTCGTCGCATGCCACCACGCGCGGCCGGGCGCTCCAGGGGGTCGACACGATGAGCCTGGGCGTGATGTACACGCGAGGCACCTGCGAGGTCGGGCGTCCGGATGAGCCGCTTGCGAACAAGATCAGCGCCAAAGACGCGGAGTTGCAGTCGATCACCGACGACGGCCTGAGACAGGACCATCCGTACGTGCGTCGGTTTCCGCTTCCGGACGGTTCTGATCTCGTTCTCTATTCGAAGCGGGCACTCAACGCGTCGTGATCGTGGCTGAACCGGCTCCTGCCGCCGCGAGCTCGCTCGCCGCAGTCATCTTCGACGTCGACGGCACGCTGTACGATCAGCCGCGGCTGCGCCGTGCGATGGCTACCCGGCTGCTCGCGTCGCTGGTGCGCCAGCCCGCGGCAGGAGCGCGGACCATCCGCGTGCTGCGCGCGTATAGACGTGCCCAGGAGTCTCTGCGAGGATCGTCAGGAGTGGCCGACGTCGCGGCGGCGCAGATTCGCGTCGCGGCCGAGCGTACCGGTGTTGACGAAGACACGGTATCGGCCTGTGTGCGACGGTGGATGGAAGAAGAGCCATTGCCTGTCCTCGCACGGTGCATGTTTCCGGGAACGCTGGAATCGCTGCGGGCGTGTCGCACGAAAGGGCTGCGGCTGGCGGCGTTGTCCGACTATCCGGCTGATGAGAAGCTGCGGGTGATGGGGATGGCGGGGCTGTTCGACGTCGTGGTCACCGCGCAGGCGCCGGAAGTGAACGCGTTCAAGCCGAACCCGCGCGGGCTCCTGGTCACACTCGAGCGGCTCGGCGTCACGGCGGCGGAATGCCTGTACGTGGGCGACCGGATCGACGTCGATGCCGCCGCGGCGAACGCCGCGGGCATGCGCTGCGTCATCGTCACGGGCCGTCGTGTCGAGGGACACGGTGGGTTCCGGACGGTCGCCAGTTATCCGGAATTGCTCGAGCTGATCGACGATTGGACCGCAACAGTCACCAACCCTTCAAGGCGGCTTCTATGAACAGAGACTCGAATCAGGCGGCGGCTCTCCCGTTCGGACGCGTGATGTCCGGACTTCGCTGGCGGGCTGGCGCCGTCCGCAACCGCATGCGTGAAGTACGCGCCGACGGCCTGTCGGATCACATCCGTTGTCGCCTGGAGCTCGGGTTCGTGCTGCCGCCCCTCGTTACGATGCAGAACTATCCGCGGCTGAAGTTTCTGCACGACTGCATCGAGCGGTTTGCGCCGACAACCGGAGTCGGCCTCGAGATCGGCTGTTACAAGTGCACGTCGACAGTGTTCATCGCGCATGCGTGCGCACGGGCGGGGGTAGGCCAGGTCTACGCCATCGACCTCTTCACCGGGACGCGGTCATGGAATACGGTGGTGGATTATCTCGATGAAGCGCAGCAGAAGCTCGCCCGCTATGGCCTGCGTGAGCGCGTCACCCTGATTCGCAGTGATTCGCTATCGTATCCATGGACGGCGCCAGTCGCAGCCCTCCACATCGATGCCGACCACAGCTACGAAGCGGTGTGGGCCGACATCCAGAAATACGTCCCGTTCATCGTCGAAAACGGCATCTGCGTGTTCGACGATTACGACGTCAGTCATGACGGCGTGACGCGCGCCGTGCATCGGCTGCTGGCCGAGGACTCGAGCTTCGAAGTCGTCGCCGCCAACTATCAGGGTGCCGAATTTGGCAGTGTGTGTGTCCGCCGGACGCGGCGGCCGGTTCACGTCGGCTAGCCTCCACGAGCGTATTCGTCCCTACCCGAGTCGATTGTCGTGCTGGCGTTTCTGTACAGCCTTCTCCTCACGTGCCTGACGCCGACGACGCCGGTCATCCTTCTTCTCGTCGCCGCCATCATGGTTCGGCGACGGGTCGGACTGGCTCGCCTGCTGGTCGCCGGCGCTCTGTTGATCCTGCTTGTCTGCGCTAACGGGTTCGTCGTCGGCGGATTGATCGTGTCGCTCGAATCGGCGACGCCTTCCCTGAGTCCGTCCGCGACGGCCGACGCGATCGTCGTGCTCAGCGGAGGGACGCTCCCCCAGATTCTCCCGCGGACGACCATCGAGGTGAACGACGCCGGCGACCGCGTCCTGTACGGGGCCACGCTCTTCCGGCAGCATCGCGCACCTCGCGTCGTCGTGACCGGCGACGTCGGCACCGGCGGTATCGCGTTTCGACCGGAATCGGACGAAATGGCGGAGCTGCTGGAGTCGCTGGGCGTTCCCGGCCCGGCGATCGTGACGGAGCGGCAAGCGCAGAATACGCACGAACACGCCGTCAACCTTTGCCCCACGTTCGCTCAGCTCGGCATTCATCGAGTGCTGCTGGTGACGAGCGCCCTCCACATGCGCCGATCCGTGGGCGTCTTCCGCCACTCGTGCCCGTCGGTCGATTACGTCCCGGCTCCAACGGACTTCCGCGGCATCTACGGCCTTCCTGAACCGCGCTATCGAGCCGTCTCGAGGCTGATTCCGACGCCTCGCGCGTTGCTCGACTTCTCAGATGTCACCCACGAGTACGTCGGAATCCTCTATTACCACCTGCGTGGCTGGCTGTAACGAGCGCACGGCGGCTGGGACTTCACAAGCCGTCAACACCCAGCCTGGCCATCAGCTTCAGCAGCCCCTGGCGGGAAAGGCCCAGCGCCCGCGCGGCGCGCGCCCGGTTGCCGCCGGCCCGCGCCAGCGCCACCTCCACGAAGCGGCGCTCGAACTGCATGCGCGCATCGGCAATTCGCGTCGCGCGGAGCGGTGTCACTCCGGTGATGACGGCGGGCAGGAGATCCGCTGACACTCGGCCTCGACGCGGCGCGGCGACCGCCAGGCCGGCAACGACATTCTGCAGCTCGCGGACGTTGCCGGGCCAGTGATAGGCAGCAAGCGCTGTCAGCACGCCGGAACTGAACGAAGCCACCGTGCCAACGCGGTCGGCGGCGCCTCGCCAGAAGTGTTGCGCCAGCACCGGGACGTCCTCCGGCCGTTCGCGCAGGGCGGGCACATTGATGCGGATGACGTCGACGCGATACAGCAGGTCCTGGCGAAACCGGCCCGCCGCGGCCTCTGCGCGCATGTCGCGATTCGCGGCGGCGACGAGTCGAACGTCAACCGGACGGACGAACGTTTCGCCCACACGGCGGATCTCCTGCTGCTGGAGAACGCGCAGCAGCTTTGCCTGCGCACGAAGCGACAGATCGGCCACCTCGTCGAGAAACAGCGTGCCGCCATGGGCCTCCTCGAACAAGCCGGTGCGGTCCACGACGGCGCCGGTGAATGCACCCTTGGCGTGACCGAACAGCTCCGATTCCAGCAGATCGTCGGGCAGCGCGGCGCAGTTGACGTCGCAGAACCGGCGCTCGCGCCGCGGACTCAGATAGTGCACGGCGCGGGCGATCAGCTCTTTGCCGACTCCGCTTTCCCCTTCCACCAGGACGGAGAACGGTGCCGCTGCTGCCCGGGCGACGGCCTGGCGCACTTCGGCGATCGCGCGACTGATGCCGACCAGTTCCGGAATGAGCGTGGCCGCTTCAGCCTCGGTTCGGGCGCGATGGAGCAACGCATCGACGCGGGGGGCCGCCACCGCGGCGACGACCTCGAGCCACGCCGGCGCGTCGGGAGCGGGCACACGATCGGCCGGCCAGCGCGCGGCGATCGCCGCGACCAGCCGCGAGCCGATTCGAATCGGCAGTCCAATCTGCACCGCCGAGTCCACGCGCTCCGGACCGATCGTGATTCCGGCGTCGATGACGCGCCCACCAATCGTGGACGAGAGCCCGGTGCCGACGGACAGGACGATCGAGGCCGGCCCGGCGTCCGCCGACCAGATGTCGACACGGGTCGCGTGCAGCCGGCGCGCCGAGAGCGCGAGTACCCTCGTGATCGCCGCGCCGTCATCTCCCTCCTCCTGCGCGATGCGCACCAGGGCAGCCGGTGCGGCATCGACATCCGCGATCTCGACGAGGGGGTGACCCGCCTGAGTATCGCCGGGGACCGCAGCACGTGTCAGGGCAGCGCGCAGCAGCGGCGGCGCCGCACGCGCGGTCCTGGCCAGAGCACGAAATTGGGATTCGCTCTGCTTCGCCCGCCCGCCACGCCGAAGTGCTTCTGCCCAGATGAAGCGCGCGCGTGTCAGACGTAGAGGCGCACGAGCTTCCCTGGACGCGATGGCGATCTCGCGCAACGTCGCCTCCGCACCGGTCAAATCACCGGCAGCGGCGAGCACCCGCAGGCGGCTCGTCAATCCGATCGCCCGCGCGAGTGGTGTGCCGGTCCATAACGGCACCGACTGCCCGATACGAAGGCCGGCATCAAACCACCGCCCGGCCGCCAGCAACAACCGAACAGCAGTGGCCTCGACGAACGCCGCTGTCTCGGCATCGAGCTCGGCTCCATGTGCGCTGATTGGTGGCAGCGCTAACGCGTCGTGAACGCGTCCTTGCCAGAGCAGTACCCTGAGCAGGACAGCCGTGACCCAGGTGTGCAGTGCGTTCGAGAGAGGGGCAACCTGCAGGAGCGCACGGCAGATTGATTCGGCGGCGGTCAGTTGTGCGGCATCGGTCTTCGCGGCGGCCAGCCAGATTCGCGCTTCGACTTCGCGCCGCTCCTCTCCGGACGTAGCCGCCATCGATGCCGCCTCACCGAACGCGCGAGCCGCGTCTGCGGCCCGCCCGCGTTCGAGCAGCAGGCGCCCGAGCGCAACGCTGACCGGAACTGCGTATTGCGTTGCCCGGCGGCGAGTGAGCGCGGCAGAAACGTCACGAAGCAGCCGTTCCGCCGCCGCATGCCGCCCCGCGGCGACGAACTCCGCTGCGCGTCGTGCCCGCTGCAGGTGTTGCAGGACGTCGTGGGGAGCAGCCGGCGCCACACCAGCACGTCCAGCGTTGTACGAAGGGCGCGCTTCGCGGACGTGCTGAACCGCGGCGTTTTCGCCGCGGAGCGTCAACAACACATGTGGCCGCGCCGTCCGGGAAGCCGCATCGAGGAATGCCTGTCGCGCCAGCGCCGTGTTGTGTGTTGTGGCCAGGAGGAGCAGGGTGCGATCGCTGATGTCGTCTCCGATCGTCAGCATCGTGCGCCGGTAGAGATCGACAGCGATCGGCATGTACCCGCGAGCGACGGCGTCGGTCGCAATCCGACCGGCAACGCTCTTCGCGGCGGACGGGCGCAGGTCTGCGACGATGGCGCGCGGCTCACCATCACGTCCATGGTCCAGCACCTCCGTCAACGTGGGCGGCGAGGGAATGTGCTCTTCGTCACGTGGCGACAAGCGCTCGATGGCGACGACCTGTCCGGTCGCGAGATCGCACGCCTGCTCGGCGTTGATGACGAGATACCGATCGAGAAGCACAGGAGGCATGCCCGCAGATATGCAATGCGGTGGACCAGCGAGAACAGGCCCAAAACCGCTCGATCGCGCCCGGAACGCGCAGTTTCTGCGCGTATAATCGAGGGCTGGATGCTGAGATTTCTCACCGCCGGCGAGTCGCATGGGCCGGCACTCGTCGTCACCGTCGACGGAATGCCGGCGGGACTGCAGATCGACATTGACGCGTTGAATGCGCAGTTGCGGCGGCGCCAGGGTGGCTACGGCCGCGGCCGCCGCATGCAGATCGAAAGCGACACCGTGGAAGTGATTGCTGGTGTCCGCCGCGGGCGTTCGACCGGCGCACCAATCGCGTTCCTTATCCGCAATCGCGATTGGGTGAATTGGCAGCAGACGATGCACGCCGAGGCGGAGATGCCGGACGGAGCGACTGGGGCGAAACGGGCGAACGTGACGCGCCCGCGGCCTGGTCACGCCGATCTTGCCGGCGCCATCAAGTACGGGCATGACGACATCCGGGACGTCCTGGAGCGTGCCAGTGCGCGCGAGACCGCGGCGCGCGTCGCCGCCGGCAGCCTGGCCCGCCAGCTCCTCGGACGGTTCGGCGTGAAGCTGGCGAGTCATGTCACGGCGATTGGCCAGGTTGTGCTGCCTGACGACCGAATGGTGACGTTCGACGAGGCTGCCGCCATTGCCGCCGACGACCCGGTTCGCTGCGCCGATGCGACACTGCAGCAACAGATGATCGCGGCGATCGATGCGGCCAGAGAGTCAGGCGATACCGTTGGAGGGGCCTTCGAGGTCATCGTCACCGGTCTGCCGCCGGGCCTCGGCTCCTACGTGCAATGGGACCGCAAACTCGACGGCCGTCTGGCGCAGGCGCTGATGTGCATCCACGCGATCAAGGCCGTCGGCATCGGCATCGGTCCCGAAGTCGCGATTCGACCCGGCTCCCGCGTGCACGACGAAATTCTTCCGCCGGCGGCTGGCGCGGGTGCACCCTTGCGGCCGACGAACAACGCCGGCGGCCTCGAAGGTGGCGTGACCAACGGTCAGGATGTCCGCGTCACGGCGTTCATGAAGCCGATTGCCACGCTGATGAAGCCGCTGCGATCGGTGGACCTCAATACGTTGCACGACGCGCCCGCCGCCATCGAGCGAAGTGATGTGTGTGCGGTGCCGGCGGCCGCAGTCGTCGGTGAAGCAATGACCTCGTTCGTGCTGGCGGATGCCTTCCTCGAAAAATTCGGGGGCGATTCGGTCGACGAGATTCAGGCGCACTACGATGTGACCCGCGAAGCCATCCGGCGTCGCTTCGCCGTTCCCTCTGCCTGATGATCCGGCCCATCGTCCGCTACGGCGATGACGTGCTGCACACGCCTGCGTCACGCGTCGCCGGGATCTCAGTCGAGATTCAGCAACTGGTCGACGACATGGTTCAGACCATGTACGCAGCTCCTGGCATCGGCCTCGCGGCGCCCCAGATCGGCGTCGCGCTCCGCATTTTTGTCGCCGACATCTCCGTCGGTCGCAATCCTGCCGACCTGCTCGTGTTCATCAACCCCGAGTTCGTGGAACGCGACGGGATGCAACTCGAGGAGGAGGGCTGCCTGAGCGTCCCGGGCTTCAACGCGACCGTCGCCAGGCCGGCGCGGGCGACGTTGAAGGGACTGAACCGAAGCGGCGAGGAGCAGGTCATCGAGGGCACGGGATTGCTGGCCCGGTGCTTTCAGCATGAGATGGATCATCTCGACGGGACACTCTTCGTGGATCGATTGCGTGGCCTGCAGAAGGATCTCATCGTTCGCAAGATCAAGAAGCTGTCCCGTGCTGGAAAATGGTAGTCGTGTTCTTCGGGACGCCGCCGTTCGCCGTACCGACACTCAGTCACCTGCTCGCGTCGAGGCACCGGATCAACGGAGTCGTCACTCAGCCGGATCGAGGCCGGGGGCGAGGTCAGAAGATCAGCGACGCGCCGGTAAAGGCGCTGGCGGTCGAACGCGGTATTCCCGTTATTCAGCCTGAGCGCCTCAGGGACCCTGCCGTTGCCGACACGCTGCGCTCCTGGACACCGGACATCGGTGTCGTTGTCGCCTACGGGCGGCTGATTCCCGACAGCCTGCTGGACATTCCGCGACACGGGATGATTAACGTTCACGCGTCCCTGTTGCCCAAGTACCGGGGCGCAGCGCCCGTGCACCGCGCCGTCATCAATGGCGAAGGAGTTACCGGCGTGACAGTGATGCGCGTCGCAACGCAGCTCGATGCGGGTGACATGTTCGCCAGGGCCACGAAGGCGATCGGCCCGGAAGAGACCAGCGAAGAGGTCGAGCGGGAGCTCGCCCAACTCGGCGCGACACTCCTCGTCAATGTCCTGGATGCCATCGAGGCCGGTACGGCGACGGAGGAAGCTCAGGACCACACCATCGCCACCTATGCGCCGAAGATCACCCGTGCCGACGGCCTCATCGACTGGCGGCTCTCCGCGCTCGACATCCATAATCGTGTGCGCGGGCTGTACCCCTGGCCGCACGCCTTCACCTGGCTCGACGGCTCGCGAGTCATCGTGCTGCGGACCCGCGTTGAATCCGGGCTGACCTCCGCCGAACCCGGAACGGTAGTTGAGGTCACACGGGATTCGATTCACGTTGCGACCGGCGACCACGGGCGGCTAGCCATCATCGAACTGCAGCCGGAAGGCAGGCGGCCGATGCGCGTCCGCGATTACCTTGCCGGCCGTCCTCTCGCGCCCGGCGCCCGTTTCACCACGCCATGATCGCTCCGGCGCGCGTGGCGGCATTCCATGCCCTGCGCGCGATCGATAACGGCAGCGCCGACCTGCCATCCGCACTGTCGCACAGCCGCGTGCGCCTGACCGACGAACGGGACCGGGCCCTGGCGGCGGAGATCGTCACCGGCACGCTGAGATGGCAGCGAAGCCTCGATCATCTGATCACGCACTTCGCGAAGCGGCCGCTGATTAAGCTCGACGTCGACATCGTCACGATCCTCCGCCTGAGCCTGCACCAACTGCTGCACCTGACGCGCGTTCCGGGGTCCGCTGTGGTTGACGACGCCGTCGATCTCGCCCGGCTGACGCGCAAGCCGAGCGCAACCGGTTTCGTCAATGCGGTGCTGCGATCGACTATCCGCCAGAAGACCCGGCTGCCGCTGCCGTCGCGGCCCGAGGATTCTACGGACCGTGACGCCGTGCTTGCCTACCTCGGTGTGACCCACTCGCATCCAGATTGGCTCGTGACTCGATGGCTGGAGCGTTACGGGTTCGACGCGACCGAGCGCTGGGTCCGTTTCAACAACGACACGCCTCCGTTGTCCCTCAGGGTGAACCGGCTGCGCGCGACCCGGGAGGATGCGCGACGCATCCTGGCGGACGCCGGCATTGAGACGGATGAAGCCGCAGTTTCCCCGGACGGCCTCATCGTCGTCGAGGGCAATCCGTTGCGCCGACCTCCGGACGGCCTGTTTTTCGTGCAGGACGAAGCTTCACAACTGGTCGCACTCGTGGCCGACGCCCGACCCGATGAGCGTGTTCTCGACCTGTGTGCGGCACCAGGCGGAAAGACCACCGCGATGGCGGCGACGATGGGTGATCGCGGGGTCATCGTCGCATCGGATGTGCGCCCGAAGCGCATGCGCCTGCTTCGCGATACCGTCCGATTGAGCGGCAGCCGTTGCACACACGTGATCCAGGTTCCGGCGAGAGGAGCGCTTCCGTTCTCGGACGTCTTCGACTGCGTGCTGGTTGATGCTCCCTGTTCCGGGCTGGGAACAATACGTCGGGATCCGGACATCCGCTGGCGGCGCCAGGACGGCGATCTCTCAGTGCTGGCAGACGCCCAGATCGAGTTGCTTGATCGGGCTGCTGCTACGGTCGCCCGTGGCGGCCGGCTTGTGTACGCGACCTGCTCGAGTGAGCCTGAGGAGAACGAACAGGTCGTGGACCGCTTTCTCGAACGACACGGTGAATTCGCCTTGTCGTCCACGGCGGCAACGCCTGCACTGGCCCGCTTCATCGACGAGCGCGGCCTGTTTCGCACGCTGCCGTTCGCGCATGGTCTCGAGGCGTTCTTCGCCGCGGTGCTGGTCCGACGCATTGATGTACGATGAAACGTCCCATGCGACTCGGAACGCGGGTCTGGAGCCTGGGCAAGCTGTTCGTGCTTGCCGGCACCCTCCTGGCCACTTTTCTCGTTTTCTTCGGCCTGTCGATGCGAGCTGCACTGCAATCGCGCGAGGTGAAAGTTCCCGCGCTGGTTGGCCGCTCGGTGGGCGACGCCACCCAACTGCTCGACGAGCTCGGCCTGCCGATGCGCGTCGATGAGAATCGGCGCTCCGACGACAAGATTCTTAGCGGCCGAATCATGCAGCAGGATCCCGCACCAGGGCTGCAGGCCCGTCGCGGCCGCACCGTTCGTGTGTGGGTCAGTTCGGGCCCGCGCGCCGCGACCATTCCGCAGCTCGTCGGTCAGACAGAACGTACGGCCGAGATCCGATTACAGCAGGACAGCCTGCAGGTCGCTTCGATTTCGGAGTTCCGGTCGCCCGACTATCCTGCCGACATCATCGTTTCGCAGGATCCGCCGCCGACGTCGCGTGCGTCCCAGGTGGCGTTGCTCGTCAACCGGGGTGAGACCGCGGCGACGTTTGTGATGCCTGACGTCATCGGAATGGAGGGCGAACGCGCGGCCCAGGCACTCCGGATGCGTGGGTTCCGCGTCGCCATCACCGGTTCGCAGCCGTATCCCGGTGTGCCCGCCGGCATCGTGGTTCGACAGCAGCCGGCCGGAGGGTTCCAGGTGGGACCTGCGGAGACGATCTCGCTCGAGGTCAGCCGATGAACGGAAGCGTGCTGATCGCTCCGTCGATCCTGTCGGCGGATTTCGCGAACCTGGGTCGCGACATTGCCGCGGTCGAGCAGGGCGGCGCGGACCTGATTCACGTCGACGTGATGGATGGTCACTTCGTCCCGAACATCACCATCGGAGTTCCTGTCGTCCGCGCGCTGAAACGCGTCGCCACCAAACCGCTCGACGTGCACCTGATGATCGAAGAGCCCGACCGGTACATCGAGGACTTCGTCGCCGCGGGTGCGCATATGGTGTCCGTTCACGTCGAAGCGGTGCCGCATCTGCACCGCACCATTACGCACATCAGGAAACTCGGCGCCCGCGCTGGCGCCGTCCTCAACCCGGCCACACCAGCACTGATGCTGGAGGACATCGCCGGCGATCTCGATTTCGTCCTGGTGATGTCTGTCAATCCGGGGTTCGGCGGTCAGGCGTTCATCCCGCACGCGATCGACAAAGTGGCCCGAGTCCGGCGCCTGCTGGATGCGGCAGGTTCACGGGCGGTGATCGAAATAGACGGAGGCATCGACGTCTCCAACGCCGCCGACGTCGTCACCGCCGGGGCGGCAATCCTGGTTGCGGGCCAGGCGATCTTCGGGAATGGCGACCCGGAGATGGCCACCCGCGCCCTGCGCGCCGCCTCTACCCGTTGAGCCAGCCGCGCCTGACCCGACTCCGGGTCCGCTACGCGGAGACCGACCGCATGGGGGTTGTCTACTACGCGAACTACTTCGTCTGGTTCGAGGTGGCGCGGACGGACTGGCTCCGCGAGACCGGGTGGAGTTACCGTGAGATGGAGGCTGACGGCATTTCGCTGCCGGTCATCGAGGCGCACTGCGACTACCGGCAACCGTCGCGATACGACGACCAGATCGACATCCGCACCCGGGCGACGCTGTTGTCCCCGATCCGGATCCGGTTCGATTACGAGGTGCTCCGGGACGCGACCGTGCTGAGCACCGGACACACAGTGCACGCGGCCATTGACGTCGGCGGGCGGCCCTGCCGACTTCCCGGCCGCGTGCTCGACATGCTGCGATGACCGGACATCTCCGGACCCGCCTAGCCGGACTTTTTCGGGCCTTTCGACGTCTAACTCTGGGCCTGTCTACAATATAGGGACTGATGATCTGCAATCTTGCTGTCGGGTCCGCCAGGCGGAACCCGACCAGAAGCGGTTCGTGGCGCACGCTCATCGTCGCCGTGACCGCGGTTATGGCACTCGCCGCGTGCGGGGCAAAGAACAAGAACGCCATTCCGAGCGACGCCACGCAACCCGATCGGTTTCTGTTCGACCGGGGCACCGAAGCCATGGGCAAGGAGCGGTGGACTGACGCGCGGGAATACTTCCGTCAGGTCGTGGACAACTATCCCGGCAGCGCGCTTCGGGCCGACGCAAAGCTCGGGGTCGCCGACTCCTATCTGAGTGAGGGGGGAACGGAGAACCTGATCCTCGGTGCGAACGAGTACCGCGAGTTCCTGACGTTCTACCCGACGCATCCCAAGGCGGATTACGCCCAGTTCAAACTGGCGATGACGCATCACAAGCAGATGCGCGCCGCAGCACGGGATCAGACAGAAACGCGCGATGCGTTGAAGGAATTCGACACCTTTTTCGACCGCTACCCGAACAGCCCGTTGATGCCCGAGGTGCGGCAGCGCTGGCGCGAGTCGCGCGATCGGCTCAGTGAGTCGGCCTACCTGATCGGCCTGCACTATTACCGGTCCAAGTGGTATCCAGGCGCCGTCAACCGGTTCAGGGAAGTGTTGAAGGACGATCCCGGCTACACCCACCGGGACGACGTGTACTTCTACCTGGCTGAGTCGCTCCTCAAGGGCCGCCAGAAAGACGAAGCGATCGCCTACTACGATCGCCTGGTGATGGAATTCGAAGTAAGCGAGCACCTCGACGATGCGAAGAAGCGGCTCGCCGAGCTGAAGAGCCCGGAGCAGGTGAAGGCACAGTAGGTCCCCGCCGATAAAGCGGAACATGAGCAGATTCGCCTTGCCGGCGGCGCTCCTCGCCGGCTTGTTGGCTTCGACGGTCGCGTTACGGGCGCAGCGGGTGTCCACCACACCCCAGACCGGCCTTCCCGCGGACATTCTTGCACTGGCCTGCGCACCTCAGGCCGGTCAGGCGCAGCCGGATACACCACTTCGCATCACCGGCGGGCAGGAGGCGGTGACCCGGCGCAACTACGCTCCGGGAGACCTCGTCACACTCAATGCCGGCGCAGTGAACGGCATCCGTGTCGGCCAGGAGTTCTTCGTCCGCCGCACCCTTTCCGGCCGGAGCTACGAGCCGACCGTCGCGCAGCCGGTGGTCAAGCAGACCGCCGGGTGGATTCGTGTCTGGGCGGTGGACGACACCATGTCGCTGGCGACCATCACCCACGCCTGCGACTCCATCGAAGTCGGCGACTACCTGGAACCGTTTGCCCTACCCGATTCCGTCGTGGCCAACCCGAACAAGCCCAAAGCACAGCGCGACAACTACGCACGCGTGATGTCAGCCGCCGACCTGCGCAGCACCTTCGGCCGCGGCGACTTCTTCATCATCAAGCGTGGCGCCCAGGAGGGCATCAAGCCGGGCGCGCAGTTCGTGGTGTATCGGGACAAGAAGGAGAGCTCGAATTTCCTCTACGAGCTCGGCGAGGCGGTCGCGGTCAGCGTTGCGGACCACGTCTCGACGCTGCAGGTCACGATGTCGCGAGATGCGTTCTTCGAGGGCGATTACGTCGCCGAACGCAAGTAGGACGGGGCTTTAGCGTCGCGTAGAGCGGGGCTTCAGCAAGTAGCGCGGGGCTTCAGCGCCGCTAGCAGTGCTGGCGCTTCATCACTGCTTCCCGAGGCGCGGACCTGGTCAGGTCCGGGTGGGCAAGCCCCACAACGCTCGCGCCGACGACTTACCCCGCCTTGCGGCGTTCACGGACGATGTTTACGTCGGTGACGCGCGCGTTGAGCAGCCGCTGGAATCGGCGGTAGTAATCGACGGCAGAAACGACCGCGGTGAGCATCACGATCCACAACGCCGCCTGCCCCAGTGGCGCCAGCCACGGCAGCGGCCCTCCGCCGACGATCAGCAACAGGATCGCCGTGACCTGCGACACCATCTTGATCTTGCCGAGCGGTGACGCCGGGATGGTGATGCCTTTCGTATGCGCCAGACTGCGCAACGCCGTAATCGCGAACTCGCGGCCGATGATCAACGCGACCATCCAGGCCTGCGCCAGATCCAGCTGCACCAGGGAGATGAACGCCGCCGACGTCAGCAGTTTGTCGGCGATTGGATCCAGCATCTGACCGAGCCATGTCACCTGCCGCCGCCGGCGCGCGAGGTAGCCGTCGAGCCAGTCCGTGATCGACGCAATTGCGAAGATGACGGCGCCGGCGATCTCCTTCGGCATGCCCAGGATCTGCCGCCCCTCGAACTCCGTCAGGAGCACGACGACGAGCAGCGGCACGAGGAACATGCGCACGAGCGTGAGCGTGTTCGGTAGATTCATTCAGGAACGGGGCATTCTACCATCCCGATCTGTCGGGGAAGGGTGACGCTCCGTACAACCGGCGCACCTCGTCCCGGGCAATGCGGGTAAGATGGGTGATTGTCTATGAAGGCGATCCTTCTGGCAGGGGGCAAGGGCACGCGCCTGCGTCCGCTGACCATTCACACACCGAAGCCCATCGTTCCCATCTTCAATCGACCTTTTCTCCACTACCAGATCGACCTGTTGAAGCAGGTACCGGAGATCGACGAGGTTATCCTCAGCCTCAACTATCAGCCGAGGCGCATCGAGGAAATCTTCGGCGACGGTTCCGACGTGGGCATCCGCATCCGCTACGTCGTCGAGCCGGCGCCGCTTGGAACCGGTGGCGCCATCAAGTACGCGGGCGACAAGCTGACCGAATCGGTGGTCGTGTTCAACGGCGACGTGCTGACACAGATCGATCTCGCCGCGGTCATCAACCTGCATCGCGAGCGCAAGGCGAAGGCGACGATCGTGCTGACGCCGGTCGAGAATCCGTCCGCCTACGGGCTGGTCGAAACCGACGCGCACGGGAACATCCAGCGGTTTCTCGAGAAGCCGAAAGCAGAAGACATCACCACCAACCGGATTAATGCCGGCATCTACGTGCTCGAGCCGGACACGTTCGATCGGATTCCGAGCGATGTGGCGTGGTCGGTCGAACGGAGCTACTTCCCTTCCCTGATCGAACGTGGCGAGACGTTCGTGGGGTACGTCTACGAAGGCTACTGGATCGACATCGGCACACCAGAGAAATACACGCAGGTGCACCGCGACATCATGGACGGTCGCTACGCCGCCGGTCCGTTCCGCGAGACCGGCGCCGACCGCAGGTGGATCTCGCGCGAGGCGAGAATCGAAGAGGGCGCCACGGTCGAGGGTCCCTGCTTCGTGGACGAGGGCGTGGTCGTCAAGGCGGGAGCGCGGATCGCGCCGTATTCAGTCATCGGACGCCAGACACTGGTCGAAGAACACGCGCTGGTTGACGGCGCCATCGTCTGGGCCAATTCCCGCATCGGCGAGCACGCCGTCATCGGCAACACGATCATCGGCCGGAACTGCCACGTCGGCCGTCATGTGACCCTGGGAAGCGGCGCGGTCCTCGGCGACAAGAGCACGCTGACTGATTACAGTAAGACCTGATTTGGGACTGTGGCCTTTGGACTTTGGACTTTGGACGAGAACGCAGAGCCTCCGTCGAATCCGGCCACAGGCGAGCGAGACCACACACTAAAGTCCAAAGACCAAAGTCCAGAGTCCTGACAGCCATAGTGAACGAACACATGCAGATCGACACTTCGATTTTCAAGGCCTACGACGTTCGCGGACTGTATCCCGGTGAAATCAACGAGGAGGTCGCCCGCCAGATCGGCCGCGGCTTCGTTGCGTATCTGAAGGCGAAACAAATCGGTGTCTCGCGCGACATGCGCGTCTCCTCGCCAGGCCTTGCCGCGGCGTTCATCGACGGCGCGCGGGAACAGGGCGCGGCTGTGATCGATTACGGCATGCTGGGCACGGACCAGATGTACTACGCCGTCGTGAGCGACAACCTCGAGGGTGGCGCCCAGATCACCGCGTCGCACAATCCGGGCAAGTACAACGGCATCAAGATGGTTCGCTCGCAGGCGCTGCCGCTCAGCGGCGATGCCGGTATCGGCGACATCCGGGACATGATCCTCAGTGACCGCCTGCCGCCGCCGGCCGAGCGCCGCGGCGGCAAGAGTGATCGAGACATCCTCCCCGGCTACATCGACAAGGTGCTGTCTTTCATCGACCCGTCGGTGATCAAGCCGTTCAACGTGGTGCTCGACGCGGGCAGCGGCATGGCTGGCCTGGTGGCGCCGAGACTCTTCGATCGGCTGCCGTGCCGGACCACGCGCCTGTGCTTCGAGATCGACGGAACGTTCCCGAATCATGAGGCGAATCCGCTCATCGAGGAGAATCGCCAGGACATCACCGCCGCAGTGGTGCGGCAAAAGGCAGACGTCGGCATCGCCTGGGACGGAGACGCGGATCGCTGCTTCTTCATCGACGGCGCCGGCGAATTCATCTCTGGTGATTTCGTCACCGCGCTGCTCGCCGAGGCATTCCTGCTGAAGCACCCGGGCGCGACGATCATCTACGACTTGCGCGCCAGCAACGCGGTGAAAGACGTCGTCTCACGCTACGGCGGCCGGGCCCTGATGAACCGCGTCGGACATGCGTTCATCAAGCAGCGGATGCGGCAGGAGGATGGCATCTTCGCGGGCGAAGTGACCGGCCATTACTACTTCCGTGATTTCTACTACGCCGACAACGGGTTCATTCCCGCCATGCTGATCCTGGAGCTCATGTCGAAGAAGAACATGTCGCTGCGGGATCTGCTGCAACCCTACCGCGAGCAGTACTTCATCTCCGGCGAGATCAACACCAAGCTGAAGAGCATGGACGAGGTGCCCGCACGGCTGGCGGCCATTGAGGCGCGGTACCAGGACGCGCAGATTCAGAAGATGGATGGCGTGTCGGTGGACTATCCCGACTGGCACTTCAATGTGCGCGCATCCAACACCGAGCCGCTGCTGCGCCTGAACCTGGAAGCCACAACAACGGCGCTGATGGAGCAGAAGCGCGATGAGGTGCTGGGGATTATCCGCGGGTGAAGCCGCGGGCCTGAAGGCCCGCGCTACGGGGTGCCATAGGGCGAGGCTTCAGCCCGGCGACCTCTGCGTAGGGCGAGGCTTCAGCCTCGCCGGCCGCCGGGTTAGAATAGGTCGCCGACCGAACGCGGGAGTAGTTCAGCGGTAGAACGCGAGCTTCCCAAGCTCGATGTCGCGGGTTCGATCCCCGTCTCCCGCTCCAATCGTTGCCTTCCGGTCATTCAACATATTTCGCCCAGGCGCAGGGAACCGGACTCTTCGTCGCCATCAGCTGACTCTCTGGTGGACCTGGACGGCAGCACCGGACCGCGGGTTAGCGCGGGCGCAGCTCCGAGAGAGATTCGACGAGTGGCGCCACGCGGCGACGAGACTTGTCAGCCTGGCCACCGCCGGCCTTACTGCCGGTCGTAGACGCGGAGCTGGGTCGAGCCGTTGACGGTCACGGTCAGCGTCTTGCCATCGCTGGAGATGATCTTCCGCCCGCTGCCGGTGATCGCGCCATTCACGCGGTCAGTCCACTCGGTGACGTAGTCGTCGATCACCATCTCGGCGTACGTGCGAATCGTCGGTTTCGCCGCCGCGATCAGGTCGGCCAGCACATCGTCGGTGTACTCGGGATATTCCTTGCCGTCGCTCTTCGCCGTGAACTGCAAATAGTGATAGCCGCGCGCGTTCGAGGTCATCAGCAGACCGACGAGATAGCCGTCCGGACGCAGGCTGTACTGACGCATCTCGAACCAGCCGGCCGGAAGGGGCGCCACGCCGGATTTCTCGGTGTTCAGTTTCCAGAGGCCGACGATTTTCGGTACGGGCTGAGCCCGCGACGTGACGGCCCAGAGCAGCAGCCCCATCACGACGATCGCCGACCATGCCCGTCGATTGCGCATCTCCACCGCCAGCGGAGCACGAGGATACACCCTAACTTCTGGACCCACAGCCGTCGTCCGCGCGCAAACGCGGCCACGGGATCGATCCGGGTATGCCTGCGCACCGACCGCCTTGCGGATGCCGATCTCGCACCGGCACCGTGAGCGGGCTACCTCTGTTGCGATGCGCGATACTCGGCGATCCATCGCTCACTCACCCAGCCCAGGTGAGTCTCACGTTGGTTCACGAACCGGAGTACACGCGTCAGGATGAGGACCACGGTCAGCGCGACAATGCCGAGAATGACGAGCATAGTAGTGGCGGCTCCAGCGCCAACTGCCTCCCCAATACCCTAACTGACGGGCGGGCCTGTGATCTGTTCGGTAGGAGACAGGCGAGTGCCGCACGGTGTACGGCTATTCGCCGGCCATGTCACCCAGCAGGGAGTGACCAGTGTGTCCCGTCCGGAACAGCGCGTCACCGGGGCACGGACGTACCCTGAAGGTCGCGGCCAGCCGTCTGCACGCACGGCAGCCAGCCGGCCGTCGGCAGAACCACGCGTGAGGCTCGTCCTTACTGGCGAGAGCATCTGCTCGCGATGAACGTCGCAAGTGACGCCCGCCACATCTTCGCCTCTTGGCGGCGGTGCCGCGGCTATACGCCAGCCAGTGTGAACGAAAGGCTCAGGGGCGCGTCCGTTGATGACTGAGATACGTGAGCGGGCAGACCCCGCAGGTGACAATCGCAGCCGGGAACGATCAGCAGTCCTGCCTCAGACGCGAGGCGTTCTGCGCCTGATCCTGCTGCTCCTGGCGTGCGCGGCTGGCCTTTGGATGATGTACGCGCTGCGGGGGGTCATTCTCCTCCTCCTGCTGTCGATGCTCTTCGCCTATCTCATCGCACCCGTCGTGGAGTTCCTGAGCCGACCGATTGAGTGGGGTCACAGGCGCTGGGTGCTCCCACGCCCGCTTGCAATTGCCACGATGTATCTTGCCTTGTTTGCCTCAGTTGGCATGGCGGGCTACGTCCTGCTGCCTCTGCTCGGCGGCCAGATCAGCGAATTCGGGCGCCAGGTCCCCAGCTACATGGCGTACGCGCGCGACCAGCTCCAGGTCTGGCAACACTTCGTCAATCCCGACCACCTGCCGCAAACCGTCCGCGACGCCATGGACCGAACCTTCAGTCGTACGGTCGACGCGGCCGGCAATTATCTGAGTGTCAGCTTCGGGGGGCTACTCCCGCTGCTGGCCTATCTTCCGTGGTTCATCCTGATCCCCGTCGTCGCATTCTTTCTCTTGAAGGACGGTGAAGCGTTCCGCCGCACCATTCTCCTGGCGCTCCCGCGTGGGCCGCTTCGTGGACGCGGCGCCGAATTGTTCGAGGACATCAACGACGCGCTGGCCGCCTACATGCGCGCAGCACTGCTGGCATGTCTCCTCATCGGCGTGCTCTGCACCGTCGGGTTCCTGTTGATCGGTGTGCCATACGCACTCCTGTTCGGTGTCGTGGCCGGGCTGCTCGAGTTCATTCCGCTGGTCGGGCCGCTGGTCGTCGCCGTCGGTGCGACGCTGGTCACCAGCTTCCATTCGGTGAACCAGGCCATCGCGGTGCTCGCCTTCCTGGGCACGTTACGATTCGCGCAGGACTATGTGATCTTCCCGCGGCTGGTTCGTCGCGGGATCCACATGCATCCCCTGGGCGTGATTGTGGCGATTCTGAGCGGTGCGGAGCTGGCCGGGATCGCCGGGATATTTCTCGCCATTCCTGTCGTCGCGGTGTTCTCGGTCATCCACCGGCACCTGCTCGAATACCGCGGAAGCGCCGGCCTGGTGTCGGAGCTGTTGACCCCGACCCCTGCGGGCGCGACTGCAGGCAGAGCATCGGACTCGCGAACGACATCCATACCCCATCCTGCCGCTGAGAATCAGCCGGCACCAGCGTCGCAGCCGACGCCGGTAACGCCGTGAGCACGCGGCATCCAAGTCGCGCGCCGGGGATTGTGCGAGTGTTCCGTACAGCGCTCCAGGCGTGGTGGGATGACGACGCGCCACGACTGGGGGCGGCATTGGCGTATTACACTCTGTTCGCGATCGCTCCAGTCCTGCTCATCGCAACCGCGATCGCAGGGATGGTCTTTGACATCGACGTGGTACGTAGCGCGATCGTCAACCAGCTCGACCGCCTGGTCGGACCCGAGGGTGCGCACGCCGTTCAGAGCCTTCTCGATGGTGCGCGTCAACGACGCGCGGGCAGCGTCGCCACTGTGCTCGGCGGTGTCGCATTTCTCGTTGCTGCGACTGGAGCATTCCTTGAACTCCAGGCGGCACTGAATGCGGTGTGGCGGGTGAAGGCGACGCCGCGCGCAAACCTCAAGGCATTCGTGGTCGATCGGCTGCGCTCGTTCGGTCTGGTCGTGGCGATCGGCTTTCTGCTGATGGTATCGCTGGCAGCGACGGCGGCCCTGGCCGCATTCAGTGCATGGCTCTCGCGAGACGCCTCGACCATCTCCCTGATGTGGAGTGGCGTCCCCGCGCTCGTGTCGGTCGTGGGCACGACATCCCTGTTCGCCCTGCTCTACCGCGTGTTGCCGGACGTGCACCTGCAGTGGCGCGACGTGATGATGGGGGCATTCGTCACCGCGGTGCTCTTCACGCTCGGTCAACAGTTGATCGGTCTGTATCTCGGCCAGAGCGGTGTCGCCTCGGGCTATGGCCCCGCCGGTTCCGTGATGATTCTCCTGCTGTGGGTGTACTACTCGTGTCAGGTCTTGCTGCTGGGGGCTGAGTTCACGCGGGCCTACGCAGAGCACCGAGGTGAACGCGTTGCTCCATTGCCATTCGCGGAACCGCGGCCATTGGGCACGTGAATTGTTGTGGGACCGGACGTTACTTCAGCGAGAATCCGGCGGAGGCGGCGAACAGCGTCGAGCCGCCGACCCAGTGGATGCGCAGATCGAAGCCGACGCCGAGGTGATCGGTAATGAACCACCGCGCTCCCCCGCCGGCGTTGATATCGCCGACGGTCCGCGACACGGAGTCGCTCCTCGCGGTGCTGCGGACCCTCGCGGCTCCACCACCAGTCGTCAGGTAGCTCCACCCGCGCGACGTCCCGAAGTTGATCGACGCCTGCGGTGACACCACCATCATGGTGACCGCGACGTCGGGCAGCGCGATCCCCGTGATCGTGCCATCGGCGGTGGACGAGTTGATCGTCGGTGTCGCCGACGCGCGGGTCCAGAACAGATCAGCACCAACGCCGAAGCTGCGCGAGCCCGAGGCCCAGGGATAGACGTGCACGCCGGCCTCGAGTCCGAACCCGCGCGCGGGAACGATCGTGTCGCCGGGGAGGTCGGGATAGAAGTCAGAAGTCTGCGGCACGCCAAGGGTCGTGCCGCGCACGTCGAATGCCAGCGGTCCTGGCGGGTTGGCTGTGAGGCTCTGCGCAAGAACGTTGTGAGGTGCCAGCATCGCCAGTAGCAGCACTGCCGACACCAAAACCGGCGGCGTCGTTCTCACCGCGATTTCGAACCCGTGGCCGTGCGAATCGCGGCGTCCTCGGCAGGGATCTGGCCCACACGCGGCATCGCGCCCGGCCGCGCCGCGCGCCGGAGTTGATCAGCGTTCATATCTGCCACGCTCGACTCCCTCAATATCCTTTCGTGGCAGCGGTCGGCGCCTGGCCCCGTGATTCCTGGACGATCCTCACGCCGGCACTGGCGCCAATGCGCGTGGCGCCCGCTGCGACCATCGTCTTGAGGCCGTCAAGGTCTCGCACGCCGCCAGCCGCCTTGACGCCCATAGCTTCCCCGACGACCCGCCGCATCAAGGCCACGTCAGCGGCCGTCGCGCCCCCGGGGCCGAACCCGGTCGAGGTCTTGACGAAATCGGCGGCCGCCGCTTTCGCCAGCGTGCACGCCGTCACCTTCTCGTCGTCGGTCAGCAGGGCCGCTTCGATGATCACCTTGCTCAGCGCGCCGGCTTCGCGGCACGGAACGGTTACCGCCTCGATGTCGCGCTCGACCAGACGCAGGTCGCCCGATTTCAACGCGCCGACGTTGATCACCATGTCGATCTCACGAGCGCCGTCGAAGATTGCCCGCCGCGTCTCGAAGTGCTTGGTGTCCGCCGTGGTCGCTCCCAACGGGAATCCGACGACCGAGCAGACCTTGACGCCGCTCCCCTGCAGCTGTCGGGCGCAGGCCGCCACCCAGGTGGGGTTCACGCAGACGCTGGCAAAGCCGTACTCAGCGGCCTCGCGACACAGCGTTTCGATCTCATTGCGAGCCGCATCCGGCTTCAGCAGTGTGTGATCGATCATCCGGGCCACGCCGGCCGTCGCTCCACCCGCGGCGTGCACACCCAGCCGCTCGGCACCGGCGGCGATGACATCGCGGAGCCGCTCCGGACAGCACTCGTACATCAGCGAGTGACAGGCGCAACGCGCCGGGGCCGGCGCACTCCCGGCGACGGACAGTTCCTCGACGATAATCTGGATCAGACGCTGCAGATCGACGGGCTGCATCAGCTCCTGGCGCGGAGTTCGAGATCGCGGATCTTGGCGAGGCGGCGGATGTACCGTGCCTCGCGCATGGGAGTTTCGATGAAGGTGTCGACGATGGCCACGGCCTCGTCACGGTTGACGAGCGTTGACCCGAGGGCCAGCACGTTCGCTCCGTTGTGCTGACGGGCATAGCGGGCCAGCGTCTGGGTCGTGCACATCGCGGCGCGAACGCCGGCCACCTTGTTGGCGGCAATCGTCGAACCGAGACCGGCCCCGTCAATCACGATACCGGCGTCGGCTTCCCCGCGTGCCACCTGAATGGCGACCGCGGCTGCGGTGTCTGGATAATCCACTGGGTCGCTGGTGAGCGTTCCGAGGTCATGCGCGGCGATTCCGCGCGACCGCAGATGCTGGACGAGCGCCGCCTTCAATTGCAGCGAGGTGTGATCGCCGGCGATGGCCACCGTGCGAATCTCGGCACGGGGCGCCAGCGCCGCGGCGTCGACGTCGGTTCCCTCCCGCACCACCGTCACGCGACGAGCGCGCAATGTGTCCTGCGCCAGCGGCGTGACGTGCCCGCCGGCCACGAGCACGATCGTCGTACCGTACTCGAGTACGCGCGCGTCCGCTTCGGTGATCATCTGAAATCGTTTCACGCTGTGGCTGCTATGTTACCCTTGCGTTTCCCACGCCTCAAGGCATGCAGACGCTTCTCTCCGCGGATCAGATTCAGACTCGCGTGCGCCAGATGGCTCGCGAGATCAAGGACGATCACCCGGACGGCGTGCACTTCGTGTGCGTCCTGAAGGGCGCTTTCATGTTTCTCTCCGATCTCACCCGGGCTCTGGACGGCGAGGTGACACTCGATTTCATGGCCGTGTCGAGTTACGGCAGCAGCACCAAGTCGTCGGGTCAGGTGCAGGTCTTGAAAGACCTGGGAGCCGCGATCGAAGGACGCGACGTGGTCATCGTCGAGGACATCGTCGACACCGGGCTGACGCTGACCTATCTGCAGGATATCCTCCGCGCCCGGTCACCACGGAACCTGCGGACCGCCTGCCTGCTGAGCAAGCCGTCACGGCGCAAGGTGGACGTGAAGGTCGAATACATCGGATTCACGATCGAGGACCGGTTCGTCGTCGGCTACGGGCTCGATTACGCCGAGCGCTACCGTCATCTGCCATACATTGGAGTGGTGGATAGCTAGCCAGTGGCTGGTAGCTGGTGGCGAGTAACTGAGAACCTATTTCTTTACATCCTCCTGCGTCGACACCTGGAAGCGGCGGAAGCGACTGTATGTGGCTTCCCCGGTGATGTCACCGCCCTGCCCATCCGGATACCATTCCTTCAACAGGACCGGGACGTCGATCTCCAGCATCGGATCGCGCTGGAAGGTCGTCTGAATCTCGATACCGGAACCGCGTCTGCCGATGTTCAACTGGGTCTTGACCACGCGTCCGGTCGCCTGCTGGACGTACAGGAGGCCGTTGGCGAAGACGTCGGCGTTTCCATCCAGTTTGATGAACGACGGCGTCCGGAATTCCTGGAACTGCAGCACGCGAACGTCCGGCACCGAGCGATTTTTCGAGACCACCGGTCGTGAACCGGAAGCGATCGTGATTCTCTTCCTGCATCAGCGCCAGCACGAGGAGCGGGTTATTGATCGTGCCGATGTGCGCCAGGTTGTACTTCTCGCTTGCTGATGTGATTTCACGAGCGCGGCGCGTCGCATTTTCAGGCGGCTCGAGGAACAGCTTCGTCAGCCGTTCCGGTTCGGACCGGACCGACTTCCCGTCCACTTCGAATGTGTCCCGGAACATCAGCCAGCCTTCCGCACCCGGATATTTCACCAGCATCAGATCGGATTTCAGCAGGCGCTTGCGACGCGGACTCGTCATCTCCTGCTTGTAGGACTCCTCGGCGACCACGTTGGAGAAATCGCCGACAAACGTGCGGATGTAGGCGCCCACCAGCGGCAGCAGATCTTTCGGTTGTGCGCTCTGAGCACCGACACGATCTGGCAGGGCCGCCGTCAGCACAACCAGAAGCATCGTTGCCGCAGCGCGGCTCAGTCGTTTCATCAGTTGGCCTTCGTCGGCGGCGTCACCGCCGCCCGGACCTTCTCACTCCACTGGCGCGCCTCACGCAGGATCGCGTCTTCGTCGAGCGTCAGGACCTTGCGATCGCGCATCAGCAGCTTGCCATTGACGATCGTCGTCCGCACATCGTCTCCGCGCGTCACGTACACCAGGTGCGACACCGGATCGTAGACGGGGGTCTGTCGTGCCGCGCTCATGCCGACGACGATCACGTCGGCGCGCTTGCCAGGCTCGAGCGAACCGATCTGCTTGTCCATGCCCATTGCGCGGGCGCCACCGATTGTCGCCAGATCGATCGCGGTCTGGGCGCTGACGGCACGCGGGTCGTTCGTCTGCAGTTTCTGGAGAAACGACGCCATGCGCATGGCCTCGAACATGTCGAGGTCGTTGTTGCTGGCCGCCCCGTCGGTCCCGAGTCCGAGGGCAACGCCGGCGCGCAGGTAGGCGGTCACCGGCGCCGTGCCGCTGGCCAGTTTCATGTTGCTCTCGGGATTGTGCGACACGCCGACGCCCTTTGCCTTGAGCAATGTCATCTCAGGGTCTGACACGTAGATGCCATGTGCCGCAAGGACGCCTGGACCGAAGAACCCGAGGCTGTCCAGGTAAGCCACCGGCGACGGAAACAGCCGCTCCTGCGCGGTCTTCACCTCGTCGCGCGTCTCCGCCAGGTGGATCAACGTCGGCACGCCATAGCGACGGGATAGATCGCGTGCGGCCTTCAGGGTCGGTCCGTCGAGCGTGTACAACGCGTGCGGAGCCACTGCGGGCGTGATCAGCGCGTCGCCCTTGAATTCGTTGATGAACGATTCGGCCCGCTTCAGGCCATCGGCGGGAGTCTTGGCGTCTGCGACCGGAAACTGGATCACCGTCTGCCCGAGCACTCCGCGAAGGCCGGCGGCGCGCGTCTCCTTCGCGATCTCCTCCTCGAAGTAGTACATGTCGGCGAACGTCGTGGTCCCCGACTCGATCATCTCGAGCGCCGCCAGACGGGTACCCACCCGGACGAACTCCGGCGAGACCAGTTTCGCTTCGGCCGGGAAGATGTAATCGTTCAGCCAGTCCATCAACGCGAGATCATCCGCGAGGCCGCGGAAGAGGGTCATCGGCGCGTGGGTGTGCGTGTTCACGAGACCGGGCATGATCACCTGCCCGGTCGCATCGATCGTCACGGCACCGCGGAACTGGCGGCGAATGGCGTCGGCCGAGTCGACGGCGATGACGTCGGTGCCGCTGATGGCGACGGCGCCGTTCGAGAGGACCCGATGCATGGCGTCCACCGTGACAACCGTGCCGCCGGTGATCACGAGATCAACCTGGCGTGGGCCCTGGGCCTGTCCGGCGAGGCCCACGAGCATGGCGGCAATCGCCACTGCCAGCACTGCCGGCCAGACCGTCATCGAACGCATCGCGGGATGGTACACGAGTACCATGAGCCCTGTGCCTCTCCACCTCGTCGAACATCCGCTCGTTCACGACGCGCTGATCCAGTTGCGCAACACGGCAACGGCCCCGCCCGAATTCCGGAGCGCAGCGAACCGAATCAGCGTGCTGCTGGCAGCCGAGGCGCTGCGGGATGTGCCGTCGGTGTCGACGACGGTCGAGACGCCGCTGGGCCGTGCCGACGGCCGTGCCGTCAAGGGTGACGTGGTCGTCGTCCCCGTGCTGCGGGCCGGACTCGGCATGCTCGACGCCGTCCTCGAACTGCTGCCGAGCGCGCGCGTCGGGCACATCGGCCTGCAGCGCGACGAGGCGACGGCCATCGCCTCGAAGTACTACTCGAAGCTGCCGTCGAATCTCGCCGACAGCTTCGTCCTGATGATCGATCCGATGCTGGCCACGGGCGGCAGCGCGGCGGCGGCCATCGATCTGCTCAAGTCCGCGGGCGCGCGGGTGATCCGCATGATCTGCATCGTGTCGGCCCCGGAGGGTGTCGCGCTCGTCGAGCAGCATCACCCCGACGTGGTCATCTACACACCGGCGATCGACAAGCACCTGAACGAACACAAGTACATCGTTCCGGGACTGGGTGACTTCGGTGATCGGCTGTATGGGACGGCCTAAGGTGGCGAAGTGCCGTGTTACACTCGTGGTTCGGTCGGGCGCGTGGCTCAGCGGTAGAGCATTCGCTTCACACGCGAGGGGTCGGTGGTTCGATTCCACCCGCGCCCACCATCTTCCTCACAATCCCTGACGACACGCGTCGAGTCTCGCACCCACGAGTGTCACTCGCACCAACTCGCCTCGAGCCTCTGGCGCTCCGGAAAACTGCCTCGATCCGCGCCCCTCAGCGCCGCCGCCGGCCAGGGCGGCTGTGCCAATACACTTGCCACGGTTTTCCTCCGGCCATACGGACTCGCACTGCCGTGTGACGCCGGTCGCGGAGCACCCTCCACCGGCCATCTCGCCTCGCACCAATGACCCTCAGGCCTCACACCAGCGGCCGCCGATTCCCACCATCACGCCACCACGAAGCGCACGAAGAACACGAAGGCAGACGACGTGGGCTTCGCGGTTGCGGCACAATTGACGACACACCGGGGCACCGAGGCAATGAGGAAACCAAACCGAAGACAACTCAGTGCCTCAGTGCCTCAGTGTGTCGTGTTCTTCGTCACAGGCGAATGAGCGTCGAGTCTCGCACCCACGAGTGCGCTCCTCGCACCATCAGCGTCGAGTCTTGCACCAGCGAGGGTCGCTTCTGGCACCAACTCGCCTCGGGCCTCGCACCAGCTTCTTCGGGCGACCGCCGGAGCCGCATGCGCGGTGAGTCGCGGTCAGGTTGTACGACAAAGAGGGCAGCCGGAGCTGCCCTCTCTGGTGCCTCGTACAGTAGCGCGGGGCGCTGGCTACGAGGGCTTCTTGAGCGCGGCGATCAACGCCTGCAGAATCTGTGAGTAGCGATCGTCGTACGTACTGCCAGGTCTTGGTGTATTCCTGCTCTGAAATCTTGGCCTTCCCCCAGTCGCCGTCGAACGAAATCGTCTTCCCGCCGACGTCCACGGTGTCGTATGGCTGGTTGTTCTCGCGCTTGAAGCGCAGCCCGTTGGCGCCGAGGTCCGAGATGAACACCTTGGTGGTGTCGGGAATGCCGTTCAGATCGACGTAGACGTCGCGATACGCCTTCTGCTTCAGCATCGGATCGAAGTGCGCCGACGACTTCGCCGGTGACCACGAGCAGCTGCGTTCCTGGGATGTAGAGGGCGCCGACGACCTGGTCGGCATACTGACCGGCGACGCTATCGAGCTTCATCTGGTCGAGCAGAGCGGTGAGCTCGGTCGCCAGCGCGGCCGACTTCGATTCCTGTGCGGATGCATGAGCGGGCACGACCAGGAGCCCGATGACAACGGCGAGCCCGATCGCGACGTGAACACTCAGACAGCGAGGAACGGCGTGAGTCACAGCGTCCCCCTGGGATGTAGGGACCTTATACGCCCGTTGCGCCTCCGGCGTCAAAGGCGATGTTCAGCCGATGAACAACGCGTCTTCGTCCTCGGCCGGCGTCGGCCGGGAACGCGGGCCGCTCCGCGGAGCGCGGCTCGCCGAGAAAAACGCGCGAATCGCCTGCAGGATGCCGAATCCTTCCGCGCCGGCGCCAGGATGCCGTCCTGAATCGTCTGCAGCGTCTGTTCGACGCGCAGCGACGCGGTGTCGACTCGATCGAGCACCGCATCCAGCGTTTTCTGCATCCGCTCCACCTGCGCGCTGACGGACGCACTGACGCGCGCCGCGTCGGCCGACATCGTCTGCAGGTTGGCGACAATCGGGCGGCACGTCCTGCTCGAGCCGCGATACCGCCTCGCCGATGTTGCGGGCCGCGCGCGCGGTCGACGATCACCACGACGACCTGGACGATGGCCATCACGACGACCGCCGCGGCGATGAGCCCCAGGAACAGATCGTTCACGCGTCCTGCTCCTCGCCGGGCGCCTGGAACTGCTGCCGCGCCCGGTCGAACGCATTCGTGATGGTGTCGCGCTGGCGGTTCAGCAGGTCACGTCCCTGTCGCGCCGCGTCGGCCGCCCGCTCCCGTCCTTCGCGCGCACGCTGCCCGAGGAACTCGCGCGTCTCGTCGCCGGTCGTCGGCGCGAACAACAGCGCCACCGCCGCGCCGACCGCCGCACCCGCGATGAAGGCCACCAGGATGCTCGCCCCGTTGTCGTTGTTCGCCATGTCGTGCCTCTCGAAAACAGACCGGGTCTGATTATTTGACCAAAAAACCAGACCCGGTCTGGTTTTTCGTACGCAGATCCTGCGATGACGCCGGGCGGCTTCGCGCTGCCCGCCGTTCTAGAACAAGCTGACTTTGACGTTCAGGTACTTCTTCGGATCGGCCCGGATGTCGTTGACCAGATTGTGCATCTCCACGACCACCTTATTCAGATTGTCATACAACTGCTTGTCCCGGAGGAACTGTCCTGCGGTCCCCTCGCCGGCATTCAACCCCGCCATCAGCTTGTCCATCCGGTCGGCCGTGGAGTTGAACCGGTCGAACAGCTCCTTGTTGGTCGCCAGTTGCCCAAGCGTGCCCTCCCCGGCATTGATCCGCCCGGATAACGTGTCGAAGTTGGCCGTGGTCGACACCAGCGACTTGTGGAAGGAATCGTCGGTCAGGAACTTGCCGAGCGACCCTTCGCCGTTCCTGATCTTCGCCGTAATCGCCTCCAGGTTCGCCAGCGACGCCTCGAGCGACTTGGCCGCCGCCGGGATCGTTCACCAGCCGGCCGAGCGTGCCCGCGGCCGCCGTTGATGGCGCGGGTCACGTCGTTGACCGACAGCAGCAGCGTATCCAGATCGCGGTAGAGCGTATCGTTCGCCGCCAGCTGTCCGATGGTGCCGCGCCCGTTCCGGATGTCCTGCAGCAGCGCCGTGATCTCCTGAATCCCGCCCTGCGCCGACGACGTGATGTCGGCGATTGTCGGCGGGACCGCCCCGGCCAGCACGTAGCCCCACTCCGGAATCGGCGTACCGTTGCTGGCCGGCGTGATGTCCACGGCCGACTCGCCGAGCAGCGAGACCGATCCGAGCAGCGCCCGCGACGGCGTTCGTCACGCGCGGCTGCATGCTCTTCGCGATCTCGAAGGTCACCTCGACCTTGTCGCCGATGAAGGCGATGCCGGTCACCGCCCCCACCGGCACACCGGCAATCCGGACCTGCGCGCCTTCGTTCAGGCCGGCGATGTTCGCGAACACGGTCTTCAGCGAATAGCGCTGCCACGAGAAGCCGCCGGAGCCGCTCAGAGCAAAGATCATGACGGCGGCAAGCACCAGCGCCACGATGGTGAGCAGGCCGATTTTCAGCTCGGACCAGGCGAGCGATCGCGTTCGGGGCATTTTCGGAACCTCAGGACAGGAAAGCTTTCAGATACGGGTCTGCGCTGACCGCGGCGCGCAGTTCGCCGGCGTTACCCTCGAAGGCAATCAAGCCCGTCCTTCAGCATGATGAACTCCGCCTCTTCGCACTTCTCTTCGTCGGCCGGCACGATCCGGACGCTGTCACCGTCGCGCACCGCCTCATGCGTCGCCACGCGGAACGCGTCGCGCATCTGGTGCGTGACGACGATCGAGCTGACGTTCTCCAGGTCGCGCAGCTTGATGATCTCGTCGTCGACGGTATCGGCCGTGATCGGGATCGAGCCCGGTGGTCGCCTCGTCGTACAGCAGGATCTGCGGCTTCGCGGCCATCGCGCGGGCGATCGCCACGCGGCGCCGCTGGCCGCCCGACAGCTCCGACGGCATCCGGTCGATGAACTGCGCCCATCGCGATGAAACCGAGCACCTCCTTCGACGCGCGTCCGCACGTCGTCGAGCGGCAGGTCCGATCTCCTCGTACAGCTTGTAGCCGACGTTCTCGGCCACGGTCAGCGAATCGAACAGCGCACCCTCCTGGAAGACCATTCCCAGGTTGTGCCGGACCTTCATCAGCTCGAGTTCGCTCATCCGGTCCGTTCGCTCGCCGTTGACGTAGATCTCTCCGGCGTCCGGCTTGAGCAGTCCGACGATCAGCTTCAGGATCGTCGACTTTCCCGAACCGGACGCACCCAGAAAGATCTTCGTGTGGCCCGACAGCAGTTCGAAGCTGACATCGCGCAGGATGACCTTGTCGTCGAACGCCAGCTGCACGTTCTTGAAGACGACGACCGGAACGTCAGGTCCATCGGTCGCAGGTGGCTGCCGCGGCAGGGTTCGGTCAGGAGCGCCATCAGTACAAGCAGCTCAATCAGCAGCGGGGTGATGAAGAAGTCCACCGCGATCACGGCCACCGACGCCGATCACGACGGCGTTGGTCGTGGCCCGGCCGACCCCCTGTGTGCCGCCGCTCGTTCGCAGGCCGACGACACAGCCGATGCTGACGATGACGAAGCCGAGGACGAACGGCTTGATGATGCCCATCCAGGCGTCGCCGAGGTAGAGCGCGTCGGTCACCGACAGCCAGTAGACGCCGCCGGCGCACGTGCAGGTTGAACACGGCGATGACCCAGCCGCCAATCAGCGCCGACGCATCCGACACGACCGTCAGCAGCGGCGCCATCAGAAACCCGGCCAGCAGCCGCGGCACGACCAGCTTGCGGATCGGATCGGTGCCCAGCGCCCGGAGCGCGTTGATCTGATCGGTCACGACCATCGATCCGAGTTCGGCCGCGATTCCCGAGCCGACCCGGCCGGCCAGCATCAGGCCGGTCAGCACCGGGCCCGAGTTCCTTGATCATCGACGCGCTCACCAGCCGGCCGACCAGGGAACGCGCGCCGAACTGATCCAGCGTCATGCCGGCGTTCAGCGCCAGCGCGGCGCCGGTGAAGAACCCGGTCAGCAGCACGACCGTCAGCGACCCGATGCCGATCGCCTCGAACTGCTCGATGACGTCGCGGAAGTAGAAGGGCCGCGAGAAGATCGCCTGTGATCGCCAGCCCAGGTGAGGCGGGTGTATTCCTGGACCTCGAGGACGGCCCCCTTGAGCCACTGTTCGACGGCCGCCACGCGCTACCGGCCCGCCGCGCTGCCGAAACCGAGCTCGCGGCTTCGCAGCGTCTTCAGGGAATCGCGCAACGACGCCGCGCGTTCGAAGTCGAGGTTGGCCGCCGCCGCCTTCATTTCATGCTCGACCCGGGCGATCTCGGCGTCCAGTTCCGCCTGCGTCCGGAACACCTCGCGCGACTCGCGCGACGACGGCGCGCGCTCCGTAGTCCCGCTCGTAGACACTCGACATCACGTCGTCGATCTCGCGCACCACCGATTCCGGGGTGATGCCATGCTCCTCGTTGTAGGCCGCCTGCCGCGTGCGGCGGCGCTCGGTCTCGGCAATCGCTGATTTCATCGATGCCGTTATCGTATCGGCGTACATGATGACTCGCCCATTCACGTTCCGGGCCGCTCGCCCCGACGTCTGAATCAGCGAGCCGGCCGAGCGCAGGAAGCCCTCCTTGTCGGCATCGAGGATGGCGACCAGCGACACCTCCGGCAGATCCAGCCCCTCGCGCAGCAGGTTGATCCCGACCAGCACGTCGAAGACGCCGCGACGGAGGTCGCGCAGGATTTCGACCCGTTCGAGCGTGTCGATGTCGGAATGCAGGTAGCGCACCTTGACGCCGAGTTCCTGGTAATAGGTGGTCAGATCCTCGGCCATCCGCTTCGTCAGCGTCGTCACCAGCACGCGCTCCTTGCGGGACCGACGCGGTCGCGAATTTCCTTCAGCAGGTCGTCCACCTGGCCGCGCACCGGGCGCACTTCGATCGGGGGATCCATCAGGCCGGTCGGACGAATCACCTGCTCGACGACGACGCCGCCGGCCTTCGCCAGCTCGTACGGGCCAGGCGTCGCGGACACGAAGACGATCTGCCTGACCCGCTGTTCCCACTCCGCGAAGTTCAGCGGCCGATTGTCGAGCGCGGACGGCAGGCGGAAGCCGTAGGCCACGAGGATCTCCTTCCGCGAGCGGTCGCCGGCGTACATGCCGCGAATCTGCGGAACCGTCTGGTGACTCTCGTCGATGATCACGAGCGCATCGTCCGGGAGGTAGTCGAGCAGCGTCGGCGGCGGCTCACCTGGCGCGCGGCCCGGTGAGATGTCGCGAGTAGTTCTCGATGCCGTGGCAGTAGCCGATTTCCCGGATCATCTCGAGGTCGAACATCGTCCGCTGGTGCAGCCGCTGCGCTTCGAGCAGCTTGCCTTCCGACTTCGAGCTGGCCGCGATACCATTCGAGTTCCGCCTTGATCGACTCGACCGCCTGCTTCGTCCGGTCGCGCGAGGTGACGAAGTGCGACTTCGGGAAGATCGAGACCTTGTCGGTCCGACGGATCACCTTGCCGGTGAGCGGGTCGAACCAGGCGAGCTCGTCGACTTCGTCGCCGAACAGGCCGATCCGCAGCGCGTGCTCTTCGTACGACGGCACGACTTCGACGATGTCGCCGCGAACGCGGAAGGCGCCGCGGTCGAACTCGGTGTCGTTGCGCTCGTACTGGATCTCGACCAGCTTCCGCAGAATCTGATCGCGATCGATCCGCTGCCCGACTTCCAGCGGCAGCAGCATGCCGTAGTACGCCTCGGGCGAGCCGAGGCCGTAGATGCACGACACGCTGGCGACGATGATGACGTCGCGGCGCTCGAAGAGCGAGCGCGTGGCCGACAGGCGCATGCGATCGATCTCGTCGTTGATCGTCGCTTCCTTCTCGATGTACGAGTCGGTCGCCGGGACGTAGGCTTCCGGCTGGTAGTAGTCGTAGTAGCTGACGAAGTACTCGACGGCGTTGTGCGGGAAGAAACGCTTGAATTCCTGGTAGAGCTGGGCGGCGAGCGTCTTGTTGTGCGCCATCACCAGCGTCGGACGGTTCACCGTCGGCCAGCACCTGGGCCATGGTGAACGTCTTACCCGAGCCGGTGACGCCGAGCAGCACCTGGTGGGTATCGCCGCGGTTCAGCCCTTCGACGAGCTCCGGGAATGGCGTGGGTCTGGTCGCCCCGGATCTCGAAGTCGCTGACGAGAGTGAATCGGTCGTGAATCGCGGCCATGGGCGAAACCGCGATCGTACTACGGCGTCGGGCTGGGGGCTACAGGATGCGGGGGATCTTGGTCTTGGTTGGTCCTTGGTCCTTGGTCGCTTGGTCGTTGGTCTTTGGTCTTTGGTCTTTGGTCATCTGTGTGCTGGTCCGGTCTGTGCTGCTCAGTAGCCTAGTGTCACGGTCGCCCGACGGCACCTACGCCCGAAGTCCAAGATCTAAAGACCAAGGACCAGGGACCAAAGACCGCTTAAGGCTCCGGCCCCGGCGCGAAGTAGCCCTTGCGCGCCTGCACCTTTGGCCCGGCGATGTCGGCTCGCTTCACCTTGATCTCGACTTTGCGCCAGCGGCCGTCCTGCTTCGAGGGTTCGAGGACACGTAGCCGATCGTGTACTGCGCGCGGATCTGCTTGAGGATCTTGGCGTAGGCGTCCTCGACCTGCTTCATCTCCGACGGGAAGAACGCCTCACCGCCGGTTTCGAGGGCGATCTGCGCGATGCGCTGCCGCTGCTCGCTCGCGCGCCGATCGCCGGCTGATGCTCGAGGAAACCAATCGCGTAGACCGTGGCGTCCGACGCCCGCAGCATCGTGAGCAGCTTGCTGAAGGTCGTGGTGCTCCGCGTGTCGCCGCCATCGGTGAACATCACCAGAATCTTGCGGCCGGTGTCGTCAGCCGCCCCGGTCAGGTAGACGCCGATCGCGTCGTAGAGCGCGGTCAGCCCGTCCGGCTTCCGCGCCCGGATTCGCTCGACCAGCCGCGCGAAACTCGCCTGCTCGAACTTCGACACGCGGACCTCGGTGTCGAAATCGACGAGCGTCATGTCCTTCGCGTCGGTCAGCGTATTCAGGAACTTGACCGCGGCGGACCGGGCCAGCGTGATGTCGTCCCCCATGCTGCCGCTGGTATCGAAGACCAGCCCGATGTGCAGTTCCGGCGCGGTCTCGGTTTCGTCTCCGCGGGTGAACAGCTGGATGCGCCTGCGGCACGCCCTTCCTCGAGGATCTCCAGGTCGTCCGGCTTCAGATCGGTGATGAAGTTGCCGCGCCGATCGGTCACCGTGACGCCGAATCCGACGACGTCCGTGCCGGTCCGGAACACCGGCTGCTGGGCGGCGGAGCCCGTTTCAAGCACCATCGCGAGCAGACCGGCGAGCACCAAGGGCGCGCGCCATCGCAGGATCCTACGCCCCTTGTCCAGCCCCAGGCCGATGGCACGCAACGCGGGCATATAATGGGAGTTTGCCTATGCCCAGGGTCACACGCGCTGGCCGACGCGAAGCTTCCATGAGGTGCCTCGCCGTCTGCCAGACCGAACTGGCCATCAGGATGCTCGACGAGATCCTGCTGCCCAGCTTCGAGGTCGAATTTCTCGTCGAGAGCAAACCGATCGCGCGTCGTCTGCACGACGCGGGTATGCAGGTGGTCGCCGGAGACCTGCGACGTACCGATACCTATCTGAAGGCAGACCTCACGCCGGGCACCTGCGTCGTCGTCGAAGACAACGGTCGCCGCAGCCTGAAGAAGATTCTCGAAGCGATCTGGGACGCCGGAGGGACGCTGGTCTACGTCCTCGGCGTCGGAACCGCCGATTCGCGCAAACGCGAAGACGACCTCAAGGCGCAGTTCCCCGAGCTCAACTATCTCTCGCTGCCGGAACTGTTCGGCGGCCCGCTGCTGACCGAGTTCAGCCGCTCGCTGACTCGGCTGCGGGTGCAGCAGTACCAGCGCTTTCTCAGCGACGCCGACCGCATCGTCATCCTCCTCCACAACGATCCCGATCCCGATGCGATGGCCAGCGGCCTGGCGCTGCGCAACGTGCTGCGCCGCACGAAGCAGACGGCCGTGATCGCCGCGCTGCAGGGCGTGACGCGTCCCGAAAACCAGCGGATGATGAACCTGCTCGACATCCACGTCGAGATTCTCAAGGTCGAGGAACTGTCGCACTTCGATCGGATCGCGATGGTGGACGTGCAGCCGCACTACTTCGGCGGCTCCGTCGATCGCGTCGACCTGGTGATCGACCATCATCCCGAGCAGTCGGGCTACAGCTCCGTGTTCAAGGACATCCGCCCCGATTACGGATCGACGTCGACCATCCTCACCGAGCACCTGCGCGCCGTGGACGCCAACATCTCCGAGCGCACGGCGACGGCGATGCTCTACGCGATCAAGTCGGACACGTTGTTCTTCAACCGGCAGGCGAACCGCGTCGACATCGAGGCGTTCTCGTATCTCTACCCGCTGGCCGATGCCGCGCTGATCCGCAAGATGGAGGGCGCCGAAATCACGCCGGAGCGACTGGACTACGTCCTGCGCGCGCGCCAGCACGGCCGGATGAGCGAGCAGGTCTTCTGCGCATTTCTCGGCAACTCGCCGCGCGAGGACTTCATCCCGTACGTGGCGGACTTCTACCTGCAGCTCGAAGACGTCAAGTGGACGATCGTCTCCGGCATCGTCAACGACTCGCTGGTGATGTCGGTCCGGAATCTCGGCTACTCGCGCAACGCCGGGCGAGTTCGTGCGCAAGCACTTCGCCGACATCGGCAGTGCCGGCGGCCACCGGGCGATGGCCAAGGCAGTGGTTCCGCTCCAGGCGTTCAAGGACAAGTTCGGCAATCTGCCGGCCGAGGAATTCACGGACAAGGTGCTGATGCTCGCGCTCGAGTTCCTGCACGAACATCCGGACAAGAAATTGGTCAGAGCCTGACGAATCATGAATTGACGAATTGACGAATCTACGGATTGACGAATTGATTGTGCGATTGCCTTCGTCCCCTCGAATTCGTCAGTTCGTAAATCCGTCAATTCGTCAATTGGTTGTTCCCTTTGTCATTTGAACAGCGCGAGGTCAATCGCCTCTCCCATCGCCTTGTACCCGGCATCGTTGGGGTGCAGGTGATCGCCTGAGTCGTACTGGGGGTTGAACTTCGTCGGCGCCGCGGGGTCGCGTGTCACCTTGTCGAAGTCGATGACCCCGTCGTAGCGGCCGCCGGTTCTGATGAATTCGTTCAGCGCCTCCCGCTTGGCTTCGCCCTCTGGCGTGAAGTAGGCGGCGCCGTCGAACGGCGTCAGCGTCGCCCCGATGATCTTCAGGCCCTGCGCGTGTGCCCGGTCGATCATCTGGCGGTGGGCGGCGATCAGGTCCTGCGCGGTAGGGGTCGGAGCGTTTCGCGCGACGCCGATGTCGTTGATCCCTTCGAGCACGATCACGTAGGCGGCGCCGGTCTGCATCAGGACGTCGCGATCGAACCGCGCCAGCGCGCTCACGCCGGCGCCATCGCCGAGCAGCCGGTTGCCGGCAATTCCCTCGTTGGAAATGCCGAATGGTCTTCTTTGCGGCCGCGAGGCGTCGCGCCAGGACGTCGGGCCAGCGGGAGTTCGTGTCGGGCGTCGAACGTGTCCCATCGGTGATGGAGTCGCCAAAGGTGACGACCGTTCGTGCATCCGGGGGTGCCGCAACCTCGACCCGCGACAACAGCACCCACTGCGCCGGCCGCGCCACGATCGACGGCGCCACCACCCCCGAACTGTTACCGGTGGCGAAGACGTAGTTCGTCTGCAGCGCATCGGTGTGAACGGTCAGTGGTGATGCGCCCGCGCCGACTTCCCCGGGAAAATAAAGGTCGACGGCGAGATCGGCGCCAGCGGAGACGTTCAGATCGACGGGATCGCTGAACACCACGGCACCGGCGAGCACAGTGAACGCGTTGCTGCCGCTGACGGTCAACGGCTTCACCGATTGTGGCTGCAACGTCGCCTCGCTCGCCCGCAGGGCCAGGTGGGCGGCGCCGACATCGATCGGCATCGTTCCGAACGCGTTGCTCAACACGACGCGCACCCGCGAGCCGCCGCTGCTCACGTGCACGATCTGGCGGAGCGTCTGATTGTTCAATGTCAGCGGTGCCGGCGCTGGACCACGCCCCCCGCCGGCAGCCTGGGGCGGTGCCCCGCCGGTCGCCGGGCCACCAGGCGGACCAGGCGGCAATGCAGGTACCGGCGCAGCCGGAGCCGGAGGTCCGCCTGGCGCCGCCGCCGGTGCAGGCGCCCCGCTACCTGGCCCGCCGCCCGGGATTGCCGCCACCGCTTGCGGGCGCGCCACCACCGCCGTCGCCCAGGTCGTGATCCAGTGTTCCTGCGCGCGCCGTGCCTGCGCCCACACCGGCGAGGCGGTGAGGAGGATGAGAACGAGGATCGCAAGTCGTCTCTGCATGGCGAATGATAAACATGGAATTGACGAATGGACGAATTGACGGATTGACGGATTGACGGAGACACAGAGGGAATTCCTCAATCAATTCGTCCATTCGTAAATTCGTCAATTCGTCAATATGATGAATCGTTCATGCCCATCATTCTTCAGCGTGTTCCGGTCGGCGAGCGTGTCGGCATCGCGTTCTCCGGCGGTCTCGATACCAGCGCCGCCCTGCACTGGATGCGGGCGAAGGGCGCCATCCCTTATGCCTACACCGCCAATCTTGGCCAGCCGGACGAACCGGACTACGACGCGATCCCGCGCAAGGCGCTCGAATACGGCGCCGAGATCGGCGCGGCTGATCGACTGCCGCACCGAGCTCGTCGCGCAGGGCATCGCTGCGCTCCAGTGCGGTGCGTTCCACATCTCTACCGCCGGCGTCGCCTACTTCAACACCACCCCGCTCGGCCGCGCCGTGACCGGCACGCTGCTCGTGCTCGCCATGAAGGATGATGCGGTCAACATCTGGGGCGACGGGAGCACGTTCAAGGGCAACGACATCGAGCGCTTCTACCGCTACGGGCTTCTCGCCAACCCCGAGCTCCGCATCTACAAGCCGTGGCTCGATCAGCAGTTCATCGACGAGCTGGGCGGTCGAAAGGAGATGTCGGAGTACATGGAGCGCGCCGGCTTCGACTACAAGATGAGCACGGAGAAGGCCTACTCCACCGACTCCAACCTGCTCGGTGCTACTCACGAAGCCAAAGACCTCGAGCACCTGCACGCCGGGATCAAGATCGTCCAGCCGATCATGGGTGTGGCCTCCTGGAGAGCCGATGTCGCGGTAAAGCCGGAAGAGGTCGCGATCAGGTTCGACGAGGGCGTTCCGGTTGCCGTGAACGGCAGGACCTACGACGATCAAGTCGAACTGATGCTCGAGGCGAATCGCATCGGCGGGCGCCATGGCCTTGGCATGAGTGATCAGATCGAAAATCGGATCATCGAGGCGAAGAGTCGCGGTATCTACGAAGCTCCAGGGATGGCGCTGCTCTTCATCGCCTACGAGCGCCTCGTGACGGGCATTCACAACGAGGACACCATCGAGCAGTACCGGGAGGATGGCCGCAAGCTGGGCCGGCTGCTCTATCAGGGCCGATGGTTCGATCCGCAGGCGCTGCGGCTGCGGGAAGCCTCGCAGCGATGGGTGGCTCGCGCCGTCACCGGCGAAGTGACGCTGGAACTGCGGCGCGGCAACGATTACTCGCTGCTCAACACGGAGAGCCCGAACCTTACCTACAAGCCCGAACGCCTGACGATGGAAAAGGGCGAGGCGTTCTTCACGCCGCAGGACCGCATCGGACAGCTGACGATGCGCAACCTCGACATCGCCGACACGCGAGAAAAGCTGTTCACCTATTCACGTGCCGGCCTGCTCGGCTCGCGCGGCGGCAGCGCACTACCCGAACTGCTCGAAGAACCCAGACCGCACCATCACGACGAGACTGAAAAGATCGGCAAGTAGCGAAGGACTATCCCCGCCGTACCATCAGATCGCCGGGGCGTTCGACCGGCTCGAAGCCGAACTGCGCATAGAGCCCGTGCGCGTCGCTGGTCCGCAGCAGAAACAGTGTCAATCCCTGCAGGTCCGGGTGGGACAGAATCGCTGCCATCAGCTTCTTCGACAGGCCCTGTCCCCGCCATGGCGGAAGGATGAAGACGTCCATCAAATAGGCGAACACCGCGCGATCGGAGACGACGCGGGCAAATCCCACCTGCTGCCCGTCGTACAAGACACTGAAACACAGCGAGTTCCGAATCGATCGCTCGACCGTCGTCCGCGATCGGCCGAGGGCCCAGTACGCCGACTCGCTCAGGAACCGGTGCACGACGTCGACGTCCACGCGCCATGGGTCCGTCGTGATCTCGACCTCACCCATCGACCGGCTCCGCCGGAGTGTCGAGCAGCTTCTGATAAAAGGCGAGGTCGAGCCAGCGCCCGAATTTGAATCCCGCGTGGCGGATCAGGCCGCAGCGCACGAATCCGAACCGCTCGTGCAGCGCGATGCTGGCCGCGTTTTCAGCGTCGATGCCGCCGATCACGTTGTGGTAGCCCTGCCGCCGCGCGCGCTCCAGGATCTGTTCGAGCAGCACGGTGCCGATGCCACGGCCCTGGTGCGCCCGGGCCACATACAACGAATGCTCGACCGAATATTTGTAGGCTGGCCAGGTCCGGAACTGGCCGTACGACGCGAACCCCTGTAGTGATCCGGCAGCGTCGACCGCACCGATCACCGGATAGCGGCCTTTCTCCTTCAGATCGAACCAGGTCTCCATCGACGCAAGCGGGCGCGGCCGGTAATCGTAGAGAGCCGTGGAAGTTGCGATCGCCTCGTTCAGTATGGAGAGAATCTCGGCGGCACGCGACCGATCGCACTCGACGATCGTCATGGCTCGCGGTCGTCCGTCGAGAAGCCGAGCCTCGAAACGGCGGTGTCGTCGGGAGCCTGCAATGGAAGCTGCGGGAGTTGCTCACCGCTGGCGCCGACCACCGGATCGATAAACTGCCGGTAGGCGTCTTCGTAACCCAGCTGACCCAGTTCGATCAGCGTATCGTGCCGATCGGACGCGGGATCGTACGCGCCGGCAAAGTCGAACGGCCCAATCGCATTGTGCGACGGACCGATTCGGTAGACACCGTCGAACCGCAGTCTCGCCATCGCCAGGGCATCGCGCAGTGCCGTGGCCTCGGTGGCAACGGTCACGTCTCCGAGACGGCTGCGCACGTCGAGGCGGGGCGGCGATAGCCGGTGCGGCCCTTCGGACGTGGATGCCCCGCTCACGACAATCACCTGGGTGACGCCCGCGGCCGCCACCTCTTCGAGCAGGCGGTTGACCAGCCCGGAGCGGTCGCACAATCGATGTGTCTCACCGCGCCAGTAGCTGTCGTTCGAAAACCTGACCAACGTCGGATCGCAGGCAAAGGGCGGCGTCAACGCGGCTTGAATCACGTCGAAGGCGTGATCCCGGCCGGCACCCGTCAGGTCCAGCACTTCGCCGCGACGATCCGCCCCCGGCTGCATGGCGGCGAACTCTTCGGCAAACGGAGCCCGCAGCAGCGCCGCGACGACATCCCGACGAGCGTCCAGGTCACTGGCGACGACGATCAGCTCCCGAAAGCCGGGCTGTCCCAGGTTCTCACCGAGCACCTCGGCGTATCGGCGACCGAGCACCGCATTCGAGGGAGTCGCCGGCGACGCGGCGCCTCGAATCAGCTGCCAGATCGCCGAGGCGAACAATTCGCGTGCATCGGCGGTATCGAACGGGGCGGCCAGAAGTCGCCACCACCAGCCGCCTTCCGCGCGTCGTCGCAGCGGCGCCCGCCACTGCGCGACGAATACGCCGGCGGCGCAGACGCCCACGAGCATCGCCAGGATCACCATGGCCAGTCGCGGTACGATCGTCGGCAGATTCTGGTCGGCGAACAGCGCGTCGAGCGTCGACGAGTACGCGCCGGTGAGCGATTGCCCTGCCCCAATCCCCAGCAGCGTGAGCAGGAAGCCGATCAGGAAGATCAGCATCCCGACCAGAATGACGAAGAGCGGGATCAGCAGGACCAACGCCAGGATGGCCGCGGTCCAGCCCGCGGCTCGCAGCAGCGGCTTCCAGCCGTACAGCAGGAGGATCGACTTGGACCGCCAGATGGCGGTGTCGTCCCACAGCCGGGAGCCGCCGTCGATCGCCGCCAGCGCCGCACTCGCAGCGCCGACTCCCTGTCCGGCGACGACGTCAATCTTGACGCCGGCTTCCGACAACGCGCGCAGCACGCCGGCATGGTAGGCGCCGTGCGCGCCGGTGCCGCAGAGGACGAGGGCGGTCCGCCGGTCAGGCGAGTATGAGAAGACCGGCGTCCCTTGCTCCTCCACGAGTCAGTGTCCGCCTTTACTCGGTGTCGTCGTGGATGGTGATGACCTTGACGATTTCGAACGAGCGCGTCCCGTTCGGCGTAGTGACGGTGATGTCGTCGCCCTCTTCCTTGTTGAGGATGGCGCGGCCGATCGGAGAGGACGTCGAGATCTGTCCCTTGGTCGCATCGGCTTCTTCCGGCATGACCAGCTGGTACACGATCGTGTCCCCGGACTCCGCACGCAGGTGCACCGTCGAGCCGAACCCGGCACGGTCGGTGGGAATGCGATCGAGGTTGATCATCGAGATTTCGCCGACCCGCTTCTTGAGCATGGCGATGCGCGCGTTGACGATTTCCTGACGCTCCTTGGCGGCCTTGTACTCTGCGTTTTCGCGCAGGTCCCCGAGCTCGCGCGCGCGCTGAATCTCCTTCGGGAGCTCGATCTTCAGTTCGCGCTCCAGCGTGGCGATTTCCTCGTTGAACCGCTTGAGAATCCGGTCTTTCATTGATTTTCAGACTTTAGCATACGATCGACGGCGCGCCCTGGCGGCCTGCTCCGCCCGCCGCCCCGCAGCCCTGATGAAGACAATCGTGAGTCGTCAGAATCCGATTGTTCGCGCCTGCCGCGACCTGGCGGATCGGCCCGACACCACCGGCAACCGGCTGCTGCTGGATGGTGCGCATCTCGTTCGCGAAGCGGCCGACGCGGGCCTGGACTACGAGGTGGTCTGCGTGGCGGCCTCGCATGTGGAGCGCCGAACCGAAGCAGGAGCCCTGGCGCTGGCTCTCGACGATCGACAGGTCAATGTCGCGGTCATGCCGGACAACCTGTTCGCCGCCGTCAGCCCCGTACGTACGCCGTCGGGCATCGCCGCCATCGTGCGGCGGCGAGCACCGTCACCGCATGTAGCCGATATCTTCCGAAGCCCGACGGCGCTGGCGCTCGTGGGAGTGGACATTCAGGAGCCCGGTAACGTCGGCGCGCTGCTCCGGGTGACCGAAGCGACCGGCGGCTGCGGAGTATTGCTGACCGGCCAGTCGGCGACGCCGTTCTCGTGGAAAGCGCTGCGCGGCAGCATGGGCAGTGGACTGCGACTCCCCGCCGTGCAGGAGCCGTCGGTGGTCAGCATGTTCGACATGTTGCGGGCACAGCAGGTGCGCACCGTGGCGGCAGTGGCCCGCGGCGGTCCTGCGCCGGACGCCGTCTCCTGGTCCGGCCGCGTTGCCGTGGTCGTTGGCGGCGAGGGCCCCGGATTGAGCGAGGAGATCGTCGGCCGGTGCGATCAGCTGGTCACGATTCCGATGGCGCCGCCAGTGGAGTCGCTGAACGTTGCGGTGGCGGCCGCGATCCTGCTGTACTCCGCGCATCGGCAGCGCGAATCACGGTAGAGGCGGATGTAGGGCGGGGCTTCAGCCCCGTCGGATGCAACGTAGGGCGGGGCTTCAGCCCCGCAGACAACGATGAGCGGCAACCTGTTCGACGAACACAGCGATCGCCCAGACGCCGGTGCGTTTGCTGGCCCGGACTCATCCTCAGGGGGACGCGGCGCCAGGACTGGCACGCCGCTCGCCGAGCGCATGCGTCCCCTCACGCTCGACGAGCTCGTGGGTCAGGACGACATCCTGGCACCGGGCAGGCCACTGCGGGAGGCGATCCAACGCGATCTTCTTCAATCGATCATCTTCTGGGGACCGCCGGGGACCGGAAAGACGACGCTAGCGCGGATCATCGCCGAGATGACGCAGGCATACTTCGTTGCGTTCAGCGCGGTGCTGGCAGGCATCAAGGAAATCAAGGACGTCATGGCCGCGGCCGAACTCAGACGGCGGACCAGCGGACGCCGGACGATCGTCTTCGTCGACGAGATTCATCGATTCAACAAGGCGCAGCAGGACGCGTTCCTGCCTCGGGTGGAAGCGGGCGACATCGTGCTCATTGGCGCGACGACGGAGAACCCGTCGTTCGAGGTCAACGCCGCGTTGCTGTCGCGGTCCAAGGTCTTCGTGCTCAAGGGTCTCGATGCGGCAGCGATCGAGACGATCCTGAGGCGCGCACTGGCGGATCGCGAGCGAGGCCTGGGGGCACTCGATGTGAACGTGACCGAGGCGGCGCTTGCGGCCATTGCCCGCTATGCGAACGGCGACGCGCGCTCCGCGCTCAACCTGCTCGAGTTCTCTGCCGCCGCCGCACCGATGGATCCGAACACGTGTGTACGGCAACTGGACCTTCCCCAACTCGAGCACCTGATCCAGCGCCGTGCGCTGCTCTACGACAAGTCAGGCGAGGAGCATTACAACCTCATCTCGGCGCTGCACAAATCGATGCGCAACAGCGATCCGGACGCCGCGGTGTACTGGGTTGCGCGCATGCTCGAGGCAGGTGAAGATCCGCTCTACATCGCCCGACGGCTGGTCCGCTTCGCCTCGGAAGACGTGGGCAATGCCGACCCGCAAGCACTCGTCGTCGCCGTCGCGGCGAAGGATGCGGTGAACTTCATCGGCATGCCTGAAGGGAACACCGCGCTGGCGCAGGCGGTCATCTATCTGGCGACGGCTCCGAAGAGCAACGCCGTCTACGCTGCCTACAATGCCGCGGCCGCGGACGCACACACGCAGGCTGCCGACCCGGTGCCGCTGCACCTCCGCAATGCGCCGACGAAGCTCATGAAGCAACTCGATTACGGCAAGGGCTACCAGTACGCCCATGAAGAACCGGACGCGATTGCCGCGATGGACTGCCTGCCCGAGTCCTTACGGGATCGGCAGTACTACCGGCCGACCGGGCGCGGCTTCGAAAAGGAGATCAAGCGCCGGTTGGACGGGTGGGAGGAAATGAAAAAGGCCCGAAACGGAAAGTGACCTTCTGACCGCGAAGCTGGAACTGCTATTCCGTGTCGGTCGCCTCGGCGGGTTCGGCGGCCGGGACCTTGCGGAACATCTCGGCCCGCAGCGGCAGGATGAAGGAGAACCGGTAATCACCCTGCATCCGGCCGATTGGGATGCCGACGAGGTCGCCGCTCTGGTCGAGGACACCGCCGCCGGACACGCCGGGATGTCCATCGGTGAGTGCGGTCACGAGGCCGTTCTGCGTTCGCTGACCCACGTAGCCGCTGCTCAGGATGATGCCCTTCGAGTAGTCGTTGCCGAGGCGGACGATCGGATCGGCGAAGTCGAACCCGTATTTCGTGTTCAACCGAAGCGCCGGCAGCTTCAGATCACCGCGCACGCGGATGATCGCCCAGTCGCCGGGGTGCACCTCGACGGTGGCATCACCGGTGTCAACCAGGCGCGCGGCGAGATCCTGTCCGTTGTAACGGATCTTGATCGCCGTGATCCGTCGTTGAACGCCGTCCTCAGGTTCGTCGAGCGCCACCACTCCGTGCTTCACGGTGATGAAGTACCCGTTGCCCAAATAACCGGCGGTGCCGTAGCTGGTCTTCCCGAAGCTGTCGATGGCGTTCAGTTCCACGAAGCTCTCGCGCCGCTCGCGCAGCAGCCGCACCGGGAAGAGGCCCATTTCGCTTTGCAGCTGCCGTTTGACTTCGTCGACAAGGGCGGTGCGCTGATCGCCGGTCGCCGCCACGACGGCCGGCTGACGCTCGCCGGTGGTGCCCGACGTCGTCGGCTGCAGCTCGCGTCGCCGCTCGACACCGCGAGCGAGATCCGCGCTCAATGCCGTCAGGCGCGCGTCATTCTCGGCAAGCTGCTGCTCGATGTGTTGCTGCGCCGTCCAGCTGCCCAGGCTGAAGGCCAGAGAGGCAAGAGAAAAGGTGAGACCAGCGTAGATGACGATGCGGCGGACGGACATACGTGCTCCGAATCCGCTACCGGGGGCCTGGGGATGCAACGGGGCTGGAGCACCGCGGCGAATTCCAAGTTCGGCAGCTAAACCATCCCGCTGAAGACAGCGGGATTTACAGCTTTGCGCGTGCCGGCCGCAGTCGCCTGCACACACCGTTTCGCTTGGGAACGGTAGAGCTAAATCCTTCAGTTGTCGTGAGTTAACGAGCGAACTGAATGTAACGCGTCCGTCACCACGAGTCAATCAAAGAACCTCTCATAAAACCAATCGGCACAACTTCCCGGTTCGCTTACCATCCGTTTGGCGACACCGGTGTTCGTACCGTCGTCGCACCCGTGTCGAATTCTGCAAAGCTGCGCAATCGTGCCTCCCTCACCTGAACGCATCGGCGGCGGATCGAGAGTGTCCGCATCACACGCGCTCCGTTCAGCCGTCGCGCTGATTGCGCTCGCTCTGGTAACGACGGCAGTGGCCATCGGGCGTGCGCAACAGGCACCGCCGACGTTCCGCACGCAGATCGACGCCGTCGAAGTCGACGCGTTCGTGACGGACCGCGAGGGCAGACCGGTGCCGAACCTGACCGCCGACGACTTCGAGGTTCTTGAAGAGAACCGCCCGCAACGCATCACGTCGTTCTCCGAAGTCAGCATTCCCATCAACCCGCCGACGCCCTACTCCCCCACCGCCCCCGAACCCGACGTGGCGACCAACACCGGCGATGAGGGTCGGCTCTACGTCATCGTCTTCGACGAGTTGAAGCCGGTCAGGCAGATTGGGAGCGACGACTCGTCATCGGGCGGCATCGCGCTCAGGGCCAGGCAATTCCTCCACGAGTTCATCGAACAGCACTTCGAACCTCACGACATCGGTATCGTCGTCAGCGTCGGCCGGGCCCGAGCCGCCGACATGCAGGACTTCACCAGCAGTCGGCGTTTGCTCCTGCGCGCGATCGATTCGTACTCCGGCGGATTTCCTGCGCTCGACGACTTTCCTGCGGACGCCCCGGGCGGCGGAGTGGCACCGAGCACGGGCGACCCCTTCGCGGTGCGCCAGCAGACGCGCGCGTTGCGTGACCTGATGGAATCGCTCGAACGCATCCAGGGTCGGCGCAAGGCGTTGATCTACATCACCAACGAGGTTGGCGATTCGACCTTCGGCGCGGGCGCGGCCAACGTATGGAATGTGATCGATTACCGCAGCGGCGTCAGGTCGATCGAGTTCGACGACCTGCGCGCGGCGATGACCGCGGCGATGCGGGGTGGCGTGGCGTTCTACGTCTTCGATCCGGCGGGAGCCGATCCCCTGGCGACGGGCGGCAACGAACTCGAGCGGATGAGTGGCCTGCGGAAGCTCTCTGCCGCGACCGGCGGGTTCGCCATCGTCAACTCGAACGGGTTCGCCCAGGCGTTCCGGCGCATCGTCGCCGAGAACAGCAACTATTACGTCCTCGGCTACACCTCGAACAATGAAACACGCGATGGCCGGTACCGCCGACTGCAGGTGCGGATGAAGCGCCCCGGCCTCAATGTGCGTTTCCGCGACGGCTATATCGGTCCTGCGAAAGGCTCCGGGCCGGTCGAGCCGAAGGCGCGCGCCGGCTTGACGCTGCCACCGGGAATCAGCGAATCAATCCGCAATCCGATCGCGAATCACTCAGTACCCATGAGGGTGTTCGCCGCAGCATATCGGGGCGCGTCGAAGGATGCCAACGTCGTGATTGCCATCGAAATCGACGCCAACCGGCTCGGGCTCGTCGAGCACGGACCCGTCACCGACGGCGTGATCGAAGTTGCGGCCGTTGCGGTCAGTGCCACCGGGAAGGTCACCCGTGGGCAGCATGAACGATTCACGCTCAACCTGAAGCCAGACACATGGGGCCAGGTCAAACAGACCGGACTCCGGGTTGTCACGGGGACGACGTTGCCGCCGGGCCGCTACCAGCTGCGTGTCGCCGGAGGCAATGTGGCGATGCCTGACGCCGGCAGTGTCATGTATGACCTCGCGGTGCCGGACTTCTCGAAGCCACCGCTCGCGCTGAGCGCACTGACGCTCACCTCCCGCGCCGCCGGCAAGATGCTGACGGCAGCGTCGAAGAGCGTCAAGCCGGCGGTGCCGATGGCGCCATCCGCGACACGTGATTTCCAGGCCGGCGACGTGCTGTCCGTCTATGCCGAGGTGTACGACAATCGTGTCAAAGAGCCGCACCGCCTCGACCTGCTGGCTGAACTGCGCGACCGTGATGGGAAGCCGGCCGGCCGGCCCGTCAGCGACGCGCGCGCAAACGGTCCATCGCTGCAGAAGCTCGAGGCGATGCTGCCGCTCGACGTACCAGCCGGCAGTTACGTGCTACATGTCGAAGTGCGCTCAACGCTGGCCAAGCAACCGCCCGTCAGCCGGGACGTGCCAATTCGAATCAAATAGTCTGTTGCGACCCTGCGAGCCCAGCCGCGGACCTGGCAGGGTCCGCGCGGCGTGGCGGGAGAGGCGGGCCTGAAGGTCCGCTGTACGTGACCCGATGCCCGAAGCCCGCAGGGTCACTTCCCATTCACACGTTGCTTGAGTTCCTCAAACCAGTGCTCGACGACGATCATGCCAAGTGGCGTCGCGTTCGAATCGGCCGCTGCACTGGGTTTGAGCATGAGGAACCGCTGGCCGTCAGCCGACACGTCGTAATGGCGCGAGGGATTTGGCTCGGCATAGCCGGTGTCGAACAACCTGACCGGACTGCCGATGCTGATCGCCGGTCCGGATGTACTCACTGGCACGGCGGTGAGCGCATTCGTCAAATCGAGATACAACAGCTCACGGCCACTGCGCGCCCACACGGGCCGGGTACCGCCCGTTGCCGAAACTTGCCAGCGGCCGTTGTTCACTCTGGGGAAGGGCCGAATGTAGATCTCGGCGCGCCCCGATTCCTCCGATTGATATGCGATGTATCGACCATCCGGAGAAAAGTCCGCCATGCTTCCTTGGAACCTCGTCTCTGCGAGCGATGCCACATCCACCTCGCTGACGCCCCGCGCCGGCGTGGCACCTGGATGCACGACCGCAGGTCGGAGGGGAAGGAAGATAACGTTGGCAGCGGTCCTGGGCAGCAGATCGAAACCAGCGACCCAACTTCCGTCGGGCGTGATCGAGGTGGACCACTGAGGGGTCGTGCCCGTCGAGAGCCGCTCGACGGGTCCGCTCCCGTCGGCCGCCTGCTTGAATATGCCTGACCAGCCGGTACGGCCAGACTCGAAAACGATCTCCCGACCGTCGGGGGTCCAGACCGACATCCCGTTGCCGCTGGCCTCGAAAGTCAGGCGCCTGAGCGTCTCGCGCGCCAGGTCCCAGATCCAGACGTCGGTACTCTGATCGTAGATTTCAGCCGCCACCCGGGTACCGTCAGGTGACAGTCGCGGTGTGCCGTAGGCGCGGAGCGGCGCCCCCGTCGGTTCTTCACGCCCTTTTCGATCCACCCAGATCAGTGCGCGCGGCGCCGTCATCTCACTGACGCCGGCGCCGATGTACACGAGCGTGCCGCCACGCGAGATGGCGTAATTGGCCGCACCAGTCGCCTTCATCATCACGCGGTCCACGACCGTCACCGGATCGCCGAGCACCTCGAGCCGGACAGGATCGAACCGCACGGCGCGTAACGCTCCCGCCACCGCGAAGATCAGGTGACCGGTTTCCACGTACTGGGCGTCGCCGCCTCCGCGAATCAAGGTCTTGCGCTGCCCCGTCTTGAGATCAAGCACCGCTATTGACCTGTCCGTCTGGCGCGCCGCGGCAATCGTGAACAAAACTCCGCGTCCCTGCGGCAGCACCGACGGAAATGAATACGTCCCCTCGTGCGCAGCCGCCGTCGCCAGGATCGTTGGCTCGACCACCGTCCGCGGATACGCGCCATAAACTCGTGCCCGGTGCGTTGGTCGCGAACGTGATCGTGTTGTCGTCGCCCCAGCTTGCGCCAAGCGGCCTCCCACTGAACTGGCACAGGGTGATCACCGGACCACCGGCAATCGACACCTTCTTGAGATCCGTATTCTCGAAGAAGCCGATCCACCGGTTATCCGGTGAAAAGAATGGCGCATAGGCCCCACCGACATCCGGCACCGGCTGGCCCTCGAGCCGATCGATGGGACGGACGATCAATGGGCTGCCGGCGGTGTTCGATCCCCCGGCGCGGTAGGCAAGGCGACGGCCGTCGGCGGACAGCGCGAGGTCGCGGGCGAGGCCCGAGACGTTGAGCGGGAGTCCGGGTGCCGGAGCAATGACGAACCGCGACGGGCGTATCGGAGCCGCGGGCGGGGGCCTCACCGCGATCCAGGCGACGAACGCAGCGATAGTCGTCACGCCGGCCAAGGCGGCGATCACCGTCGGTTTGACACGATGAGATAGCGTCGCCGATGGTGCGAGCGCTTCGTCGGGTCGAAGCGCGAGCGCGTCATCGATTTCCAGGCGGGCGTCTGACGCCGACTCCAGTCGTCTCTTGCGATCCTTCTCCAAACACCGGCGCAGCAGCCGGCGAATCGACGCTGGCGTGCTGGCGGGCAGGCTCGTCCAGTCAGGTTCGCGTTCGAGGATCGCAACGAGGGTGTCGGAAATCGTTTCGCCTGCGAATGCTGCGTGGCCGGTGAGCATTTCGTAGAGCACGCAGCCGAACGACCAGGTGTCCGTCCGTCGATCCAGCGATTGACCACGTGCCTGCTCCGGACTCATGTACGCGGGCGTGCCCAGGATGGTCCGCCCTCCAAGATCCGTGTCAGTCAGACGGGGCGACCCGGAGAGATCGGACTGCGGGCCCTCGTCCCACACCTTCGCCAGCCCGAAATCGAGCACCTTGACCAGCCCGGTGTCGGCGATCTTGATATTCGCCGGCTTGAGGTCCCGATGAATGATGCCCTTCTCGTGCGCCGCTTCCAGCGCGTCGGCGATTTGATGCGCGATCGCCAACGCCTCTGTCACCGGGATCGGGGCACGGGCAATGCGATCGGCGAGCGTCGGCCCCTCAACCAGTTCCAGTACCAGCGCCTGCGCACCGCCCGTCTCTTCTAGGCCGTAGATCGCGCCGATGTTCGGGTGACTGAGCCTGGCGAGCACTTGCGCTTCGCGCGTGAACCGCGCCGAACGGTCGGGATCGATGGCGAACCGCTCCGGCAACACCTTCAGGGCAACGATGCGATGCAGTTTCGTGTCGGACGCACGGTACACTTCGCCCATGGCGCCTGCGCCGAGCGGCGCGCCGATCTCATACGAACCGACACGCCCCCCCACCGGGAGAGCGGGCTGAGACCGTCCGTTCTGCGCTGACGGCGCTGATGCGGCGAACGGACCCGCAAGCACGGACGCACTGGCGACCGGCAGCTGGTCGAGAAGGCCCGGATCCGAGCTGTCCGCCCGCAACAACGAGTCGACTTCAGCTCGCAACGCCACGTCGTCGCCCGTCTCTGCCGCCAGAAAGGCGTCGCGCTCTTCAGCCGGTCGTTCCACCGCGGCCTGAAACAGCGCCTTCACCCGCGGCCATGGCGCGTCGTTCACGGTCCCAACTCGGAACCAAGCTCACGATTGAGCCAGGCTTTCGCTGTGCGCCAGTCGCGCTTGGCCGTGGAAGGGGAAACGCTGAGCACATGGGCCGCTTCTTCGATCGTGAGCCCCCCGAAGGCACGAAGCTCGACAATCCTTGCCAGTTCGGCGTCGACCTGTTCCAGCCGGTCGAGAGCCTGATCGAGCGCGAGCACCGGCATCCCGTCCGACCCGACGACGTCCTCGGCTTCATCGAGTGACACACAAGGCAGACCGTCGCCCCGCTTGCCCGCCCGATGACGGCGGGCGTGGTCCACGAGGATGCGACGCATGACCTGCGCCGCGACACCAAAAAAATGGGCCCGGTTCTGCCAGTCCGCATGCCGTTGGTCAACCAGCCGGATGAACACCTCGTGGACAAGGGCTGTCGGCTGCAGGGTATGGTCAGGCCGCTCGTTCCGAAGCCGACGCGCAGCAACGCGGTGGAGCTCCGCATAGACGAGCGGCAGCAACTGGTCAAGCGCGGTCCGGCTGCCGCGACTCCAGTCGCCGAGCAGTGCCGTCACATCGCGAGGCGAGTCCATCGGAGCCTGCTGTCGAATTGTTTGGACAGAGGGGCAGAGCATAGCACCCACGGACTGGATCCCAGGGTTGCTCGGGCAGGTTTGACCCGTTATGCCCGCGGCTTGCGCGATCTCCTATTGGCGGCGCTCTCGAGCGCCCATCGGCGGGAATCGTCGATCGATTTCCGCACCAGCAGACAGGAGGAACGCATGGAGACCGCGCGTCGTGTCGCGTCATTTGCCTCGATGTTGACGCTTCTACTTTTGCCCACAGTCGCGATCGGGCAGTCAGCAACTGCCGACAAGGCGCGGCCAACCACTATCCAGTACACCAAATGGGTGGAACTCGTGAACGGAGTGCGACTGCTGAAAGGCTTTACGGGAGGCGATGTCGTCGGCGAACTCTCCGGACAGGTATTCGTCCGGGAGGTCAGCGTCGACGGAAAGGTGATTCGACTCGAGGCGGAATATGCCATCGAGGGCGAGCGTTCGTTCACCGCGCTCTTGCGTGGAGGCACCGACGCCTTGACCGGCGCCGCCATCCTCGACGGAACCATCCTGGCCGGATGGCGAACCGGCGCTGCGGTGCACGCCGAATTCGACACCATTGCCGCACCGTCTCCTGCCGCCCCGGCGTGCCCGGGTCATCCGCCAGGCCTCACCTGCTTCAGCGGCAGGTTAACGGTGGGCCGTGTCCCCGGAAATTGATACACCACCACCGGTCCTGAGGCAGATACGACCGGAATAACAAAGCGCAAAGGAAAAGCCGAATGACCTACAAGACTCTGACTGCGACTTTCGCAGTACCCCTCCTGCCGGCCGTCGCCCTGACTCTCGCGCTGAGCACGGGAGGCACGTCGGTATCTGCCGCCTCGGAGCACAGCAAGGCTCTCCATGTGACGAAGGAGTGCTCCCAATATTTCGGCGCCGCCGGCCAGTTCTGCACCATCACCTCCTCGAACCTCCCGAGGATCAAGGTCGGCTCGAGGGTCTATTACGATCAGGCGGCGGGTACTCCGGCGGGCCTGCTGGACAGCAACGTCGTCCTCGACGCGGGGAGTGGAAACAGGGCCGTTGGTCGGTGCACGCTCGATCTTTCTACCGGACTTGGACTCTGCACCTTCTCGGACGGAACCGGCAAATTCGCCGGGTTCAACGCTCGTGTCGAAGTCTCGCCGCCGGCTGACGAGAATGACGACTGGCACTGGGAGGGCACCTACAGCTTCAATTCGCTCGATTGACGCGCGGAAGATCTGACGAGGCGGGCCTGACAAGGCCCGCCCCCACGTCGAACCTCGAACTTCGAACCTCGAACACCGAACACAGAACCGAACCTGAACACGAACCGAGAAGCGAGAACCGCGAAGTGTGAACCTCTAGATTCGTTGAAAATTCTTCTCCACCTCCCGCCTCGTCAGCCGCAACATCACCGGCCGGCCGTGCGGGCAGATCGTGGAGTATGCCGTCCGTCGCAACTCGTCGAGGATGTGCAGCATCTTCTCGTGCGTCAGCGGGTAGTTTGCCTTCACCGCGGCATGACACGCCATCGTCGCCGCAATCCGCTTGATCGCCTCCTCCACGCGCCCGCCGCGGTCCAGTCCCTCGAGATCCTCCGACAACGCGCGAAGCGCGGCGGCGCATTCCTCGCGCGTAAGCAGCGCCGGAAACGCCGATACTCGAAGCGTGTCGCCGCCGAAGTCCTCCAGCTCGAATCCCAGGCGCTCGAGATCCGCCACCCGGGAGACGAGCGCCTGACGACCGCTCGGCGGCAATTCAATCAGAATCGGCTCGAGCAGCCGCTGGCTCTCCAACCGCCCATTCGACAGTCGCTCGGTGATGCGCTCGAACAGGACACGCTCGTGTGCCACGTGCTGGTCGATGATCGCGATCCCTTCCTCGTCCACCGCGATGATGAAGGTGTCGCGGAACTGCCCAAGCGGGATCATCGGCTTCACGCCTGCCGGCGATTCGCGGGTGGGCGCACCCGTGTGGCTGGTCGGTGCGAGCGTGTCTCTCGTGGGTGCGATCCACCCTTCGCCTGTTGGTGCAAAGGCGATATCTGCCGGTGCGATTGCGTTGTCGGCAGGTGCGACGCCGTGATCCGCTCGTGCGACGGCGTCGGCCGTCGGTGCCGCCGACCACCGCGTGGGAAACGTGTGACCGTATGACGCCGGCAGGGGCAAGGTGTATGGATCGTCCGGGCGGATCGGCGGCCCTTCCAGCGTCAGTTCAGGTGCCGGCCCGCGACCGAGCGCATCGCCGAGAGTGCGGCGGATCACCTGGTGGATGTACGACTGGTCACGGAACCGCACTTCCGCCTTGGTCGGATGCACGTTTACATCGACGGCGTCGTGAGGCATCGCGAGGAACAGGTGAACCTCGGGACTCCGTTCCTTGATCGACGCCACGCTGTAGGCATCGATGATGGCGTGTGCGATGGTCCGGTCCTTCACGACACGACGGTTGACGAATACGTTCTGCGGTCCACGCGTGGGACCCTGTTCGGCAAGCGCGGCAATGTAACCCAGCACTTTGACGTCGCCGGTGTCCCGTCGTACCTCGATCAGGTCGTCACGCTCGCCGTACAGCTGGTACAGACGGTCCCGCAGGGTCGTCACCGGCGGACACTGCAACACCTTGCGGCCGGAACTGGTCAGCGTGAACCCGATCTCCGGATAGCACAGCGCCAGTTGGGTGACGATCCGGGACACCTGCGCGGATTCGGCGGCGTCGGACTTCAGGAACTTGCGCCGCGCCGGCAGGTTGTAGAACACGTCGCCAACCTCGATCGACGTGCCCTCGGCCATCCCGGTCTCCACGACAGCGGCAACGGCTCCGCCGTTGACGCGGATCTCGGTTCCGAACTGTGTGCCCCGCGCGCGGGTCCGCAGGACGAAGTGGGACACCGACGCAATGCTCGGCAGGGCCTCCCCGCGGAATCCGAGCGTGGCAATGCGCTCGAGATCGTCAGCGCGCCGGATCTTGCTCGTCGCGTGCCGCTCGATCGCCAGCCGCGCGTCCTCCGCGTCCATCCCCTCGCCGTCGTCCTCAACGCGGATCGACTTCTTGCCGCCGAATTCCACCGTCACACCGATGCGTCGCGCGCCGGCGTCGATCGAGTTCTCGATCAACTCCTTGATCACCGACGCGGGACGTTCGACGACTTCACCCGCAGCGATCTGATTGGCGAGATCGGAGGGGAGACGATGAACCTTACTCACGGCCGCCCCCGCTTCGCCGATGACCCAAAGAGCCGGACAAGCCTCGCCCCCACAGGGAGTCGCCCATCAAATCCAACCCATCCACCGGAAGAACCCGAGCATCCCACCGGTCAGCGCGAGCATGAAACCGCTCACCCACCAGAACTGCGCTGCCTCGCTACCAGGAAACATCGGCAACGGCACGTTCATACCCCACGCCCCCACGATCAGCGTGAGGGGCATGAAGATCGTCGACAGCACTGTCAACACCTTCATGATCTGATTCAGCCGATTGGACACGGTCGCCAGGTTTACTTCCAGGATGCCAGTCACGCGATCATGGAACAGCATCGCCTCTTCCGTCAGACGGACGACGTGGTCGTAGACGTCGCGGAAACGGTACGACATTTCGTCGGTGATTGCCGGAAACTCGCGGCGCGCCAGACGTCCGACCGCGTCACGCTGCGGAATCAGAATGCGACGCATCGACGCGAGGTCCCGCTTCAGCCGGAGCACGGGGCGCACCAGGTTGCTGCTTCCGTAGTACGCCTCTTCCTCGAGGCGATCGATCTCCTCCTCGAGCGCCTCGATCGTCGGACGATAGTTGTCCACCATCTGATCGACGATGCGGTGCATGAGCGCGACCGGGCCCTCAGCCAGCACGCGCTCGTGCTTCTCGCAGACGTCCCTGAGGTTCGCGATGCTGCGAGAATCGCCGTCGTGAACGGTCACCAGGTAGTTGGGGCCGAGAAAGAAATCGACGTCACGCGTCGCGAACTGGTGGAGCGAGGCCTTGAAGTCGATGCCGTGAAGGACGACATAGAGGTATCCCTGGTACGGCTCGATCTTGGGGAACTGGGTCACGCTCAGCGCGTCTTCGACGGCGAGCGGATGGAAATGGAAGACATCCGAGAGGATCTTGCCGTCTGCCTCGCCAATTCCGGCGATGTCCATCCAGACCGTCGCACCGGAAGCCGGATCGAGCCAGGCGGGATCGATCCGGTCGGCGCGTTGCGTCTCGCCGTTGCGTTGGACGAAAACCGAGATCACCTGTTCACTCTTCCCGCTTCTCAGTTCTCAGTTCGTGTTCACGTTCGGTTCAGGGTGCTCGCTTCCAACCGGGGCGAACGTGAACACGAACTGAGAACTGAGAAGCGGGAACATCGCCTACCCTTTCGCCAGCGCCGCCTGCGCCGCGGCAAGCCTGGCCACGGGTACGCGGTACGGTGAACAGCTCACGTAGTCGAGGCCAACCTTCTCGAAGAATCGGATGGAGTCGGGATCGCCGCCATGTTCGCCGCAGATGCCGAGCTTGATGTCTGGCCGCGCCTGACGTCCCTTCGTCACGGCGAGGTCAACGAGCTGCCCGACGCCGTTCGCGTCGATGGTCGCAAACGGGTTCTTCTTGACGATTTCGAGCTCCGCGTAGTGCGGCAGGAAGGAACCCGAGTCGTCGCGGGACATGCCCAGACCGGTCTGCGTCAGGTCGTTGGTGCCGAAACTGAAGAACTCGGCAGACTGCGCGATCTCGTCGGCGGTCAACGCGCCGCGCGGCACCTCGATCATCGTCCCCACCATGTAATTCAGCTTGACCTTCTGCTCTGCCTGGACGTCGCGGGCGGCCTTGTGCACGACCTCGAGCTGCAGATCGAGCTCCTTCCGGAAAGCGACCAGCGGGATCATGATCTCCGGCCGCACCTTGATTCCTTCCTTCTGTACCTGCGCCGCCGCTTCGAACACCGCCCGCGCCTGCATCTCGGAGATCTCGGGATAGCCGATGCCAAGACGGCAGCCGCGGAAACCGAGCATCGGGTTGAATTCGTGCAGGCCCTCGACGCGCTGGTGGATCCGCTCGACCGGGACGCCCATCTTCCTGGCGAGGTCCTTCTGCTGATCCGGCGTATGGGGCAGGAACTCGTGCAGCGGCGGATCCAGAAAACGAATCGTCGCCGGATAGCCCTTCAGGGCGCGGAAGATGCCGGCGAAGTCTTCGCGCTGATACGGCAGCAATTTGGCGAGCGCCGCCTTCCGCTCGCTCGACCGTCTCCGCCAGGATCATCTCGCGCATGGCATCGATGCGATCGCCTTCGAAAAACATATGTTCGGTGCGGCACAGGCCGATGCCGACGGCACCGAACGCGATAGCATTGGCGGTCTGCTCCGGCGTGTCGGCGTTGGTGCGTACCGACATCCGGGTGGCGTCCGAGCACCACTTCATCAGCTGCTGGAAGTTCCGGAACTTCTCGGTCTTCCTCGCCGCCTCGTCACCGTGGATCAGACCGGCGACGATCTCGGACGGAGCCGTCTTGACGCGGCCCGCATACACGTTGCCCGCGGTGCCGTCGATCGACATCCAGTCACCTTCCTTGAACGTCTGGCTGCGGACGGTGACCTTGCGTGCCTGGTAGTCCACTTCGATCGCCGCGGCACCGCAGACACATACCTTGCCCATCTGGCGGGCGACGAGCGCGGCATGTGATGACACCCCGCCGCGCGCGGTGAGGATCCCCTCGGCCGCGATCATCCCGCGCAGATCCTCGGGCGACGTCTCGACCCGCACCAGCAGCACCTGCTCGCCCTTTTCCGCCGCGGCGACTGCACGCTCCGCGTTCAGGTAGATCTGTCCTGACGCGGCGCCAGGCCCGGCCGGGAGGCCGGTCGCGATCGGCTGAACCTTCGCGACTTCCGCCGCATCGAAGACAGGCGCCAGGAGCTGTTCGAGCTGATCGGCGGGATTGCGCTGCACCGCCGTCTTCCAGTCGATCAGCTTCTCCTTGAACATGTCGATCGAGAACTTGAGCGCCGCCATTGCGGTGCGCTTGCCGTTCCGCGTCTGCAGCATGTAGACGGTGTCGTCCTCGATCGTGAACTCGAAGTCCTGGACGTCCTTGAAGTGCTTCTCCAGGGTCTGGCGGATCCGTTCCAGCTCGGCGTAGGCGTGCGGCATCTGCTTCTTCAACTCGGACACCGGCTCCGGCGTGCGCACGCCGGCGACGACATCCTCGCCCTGGGCGTTGATCAGGAACTCGCCGTAGAACTCCTTCACGCCGTTGGCCGGGTTGCGTGTGAACGCGACGCCCGAACCCGATCGCTCGCCGGTGTTGCCGTACACCATGGCCTGCACGTTGACCGCCGTGCCCCACTCCGTCGGGATGTTGTACTTGCGGCGATAGACGATGGCGCGGTCGTTCATCCAGGAGCCGAACACCGCGCCCACGGCGCCCATGAGCTGATCCCACGGCGACGTCGGGAAGTCCTTTCCAACCCGCGCCTTCACGAGCGCCTTGAATCGTCTGACCAGTTCCTGCAGATCCTCGATCGAGAGCTTCGTATCCTCGATGTCCTCGTGATGGCGGTCGTGCTTCAATTCATGGATGACGGTCTCGAATGGCTCATGGTCCTCGTCCGGACGCTTCTGCACACCGAGCACGACGTCACCGTACATCTGGATGAAGCGGCGGTAGCAGTCCCAGGCGAAGCGGGCGTTGCCCGTCTTGGTGGCCAGCGCTTCCACCGTCTGGTCGTTCAGGCCGAGATTCAGGATCGTATCCATCATGCCCGGCATCGAATCCCGCGCACCGGATCGGACGGACACGAGCAGCGGGTTCCTGAGGTCGCCGAACTTCTTGCCTGTTTGCTGCTCGATGGCCGCAATCCCAGCCTGCATCTGCGCCTTGAGCGCAGCCGGGTAGGTCCGCTTGTTGTCGTAGTAATAGGTGCAGACCTCGGTTGTGATGGTGAATCCCGGCGGGACCGGCAGACCGATCCGGCACATCTCGGCAAGGTTGGCACCCTTACCGCCGAGCAGCGGCTTCATGCCGCCGTTCCCATCGGTCTTCTTGCCGAACAGGTAGACATACTTGCCGGCCTTCGTGCTTTCACGTGTGGCGGGTGGCTCCGACTTCGACGATGCCGGCCTCGCCGCCCTGGCGGCCTTCTGTGAATTTCGTGTGGCCGCCTTCGCAACCGTTTTCGCCACCTTCTTCACCGTCGCTGCCACGCCGCGCGCCGGCTTGCCCGCTGCCTTCTTCTTCGCCATTCTTTTCCTCGATACTCGCGGGCGCTCTGCGCCCGCTCCGTTCCCGTTAACTTCCAACTCCCAACGACTCACGTTTGTCCAACTCCCAATTCCACGAAGCCCCTTTGGGAGGTGGGCGAGCGTCAGACGTTGGAAGTTGGGAGTTGATCTCTAGTCGTTGACGATCTCGGAGATGTCCGCGATTCCCAGAATGAGATCGCGGAGCGTTGCCACCAGTCCGAGACGCCCGGTGCGCAGGCGCTCGTCCTCTGCCATCACCAGCACGTCGTCGAAGAACTTCGCGACGGCCGGCTGGAGTGCCGCAATCGCGGTGAATGCTTCGCGGAAGTCCCCCCGCTCGGCAGCGGCGAGAATCATCGGCGCGCGTGTGCCCATCTCCGCGGCAAGCGCCTGTTCTGCCGGCTCTCTGACCACGTCGCGTACGGCATCGAGCGACGCGGGTGCGGCTATTCCCTTCGTGATGTTCTTGACCCGTTTGAGCAGCGTCGCCACACCGAGCAGGGCCGGCGAACCCGTCATGTGAGCCAGCGCATCGAGCTTGCGGCGCGCCGCCAGCGGGCTGACCTGCTCAATCCCAGCGTGCATCACCGCCCGGACGCTGCGCACGTCGAAGCCACGCTGCTCGAGGAGATAGGCCAGGCGGTCGGCGATGAACGTCAGCAGCGGCGCCGCGGATTCGCCGTACCCGCCGAACGGCTCGGCCGCCCGCGACAGCAGCGGCCCGAGCGTCACTCTCGTGTCCAGACCGGTGAGCTCGGGCAGATCAATCAGAATCTTGACCGCGCCCTGCGCCTGTCGGCGCAGGCCCAGCGGATCCCGCGAGCCAGTCGGCCGCTCACCGGCGGCAAACATTCCGACCACGGAATCGAGCTTGTCGGCGAGCGACACCGCTGCCCACGTAACCGCAGCCTTGCCGAGCTGCGCGGCGGTGGGCGCGGCCTCCGCCTCGATACCGATCGGCAGATAGTGGAAGTAGATCGCCTTCCACACTTCGACCGGCAGGTTTTCTTCACGCGCGTAGATCCCGCCCATCGTGCCCTGAAGCTCGGTGAGCTCGCGCACCATGTCGGTCGCCAGATCCGCCTTGCACAGACCGTCCCGCCTGCTCGGCGTGAGTCGCCGCATCGGGCTGCCGCAGGGCGTCGCGCGCGATCCATGCGGCCAGGCTGGCGACGCGATCGGCCTTTTCCTTGTAACTACCGAGCTTCTTGTGAAAGAGGATGGTCGACAGCCGCGGCAGATGCGTGACTCGAGCGTGACGTTCCGGTCCTGGTCGTAGAAGAATCGGGCATCTCGCAGGCGCGCGGTGAGCACCCGTTCCGAATTACGCGCGATGATCTCCGGCTTCTCCGCCTGCATGTTGATCACCGCGAGGAAGGCCGGCTTCAACCGTCCCTCGTCGTCCACCACCGGAAAATAGTGCTGGTGGTGAATCATGGTGGTCGTCAACACTTCTTCGGGCAGTTGGAGGAACTCGACGGGAAAGTGTCCGGCGATCGACCGACGGATACTCGACCAGGTCGGGCACTTCCTGCAGCAGCGACGACTGCGCCGCCACCAGTCCGGAGACGCGCCCACCCAGCTTGCGGGCGTGCATCTCGAGCTCACGACGAATCTTCGACTCGCGCTCGGGCCGATCGAGGATGACGAAGTTCTCGAGCAGCCGCGACTGGTAGTCGTCGAACGTCTTGACCTTGATGGCGCGGCCGGCACGACCGCTGGTCGTCAGGAACCGGTGGCCGTAGGTATTCGATCCTGACCGCACGTCCTGCACCGTCGGTCCCTGCGCGATCTCGGTGCGGCGAATCACGAACGGCACGACGCGTCCCCCATAGAGGAGCACCAGCCAGCGGATCGGTCTGGCGAAGACCAGATCGCCCTTGCCGTCTTCGAGGTATGCGTCCCACCGCATCTGCTTGGGAAAGGTCAGCGACCGCAGTAGCGATCCCATTACGTCGGCCAGCACGTCCACCGTGGCCTTGCCGCGCTGGTGCACGCGGTACGCGAGGTATGTGCCTTTCGGCGTGTCGTGCCGCTCGAGCGCCGGCACCTCGACGTTGTACTTTCGCGCGAACCCTGCCGCCGCCGGCGTCGGATCACCGTCGGGCCGGAAAGCGGCCGACACGGGTGGGCCCGTGACGAGCTCTTCGAAGTCCTCCTGACGCTCGGCCAGTTTCGCGACGCGCGCGGTCAGGCGCCGCGGCGTGCTGAACGTTTCCGTCCGGGCGTCGGTGTTGAGCCGGAACTCCTTCAGCCGCGCGTCGAGCTGTTCGCCGAGCTGCCGGGTCAGCCCCGGCAACCAGCTCGCGGGAATCTCCTCGCAGCCGATCTCGATCAGCAGTTCGCGATCCATCGGCTACTGGACCTCCGCTTTCGGCTCGTTCGCGTCGACGTACGCCCTCGCCAGCTTCACCGCGAGCTGCCGCACGCGCAGGATGTACGCCGTGCGTTCGGTGACCCCGATGCTGCCGCTCGAATCGAGGATGTTGAACAGGTGCGAGCACTTCAGCGTGTGCTCGAGCGCGGGCCAGATCAGTCCGGACGCGAGCAGCGTTTCGGCGAACGCGAAGTTCTTGTCGAAGAGGTCGCGGTGCAGGGCGGCGAACTCCTCCGCCGGCATGTCCACCTGGCCGAAGGCATACTTCGACTGGTCGATCTCTTCCTGCAGCCGGACCTCGGCGTACTTCACGCCGCCGCCCCACTCGAGGTCGAACACGTTGTCCACACGCTGCAGGAACATCGCAATCCGTTCGAGTCCGTAGGTGATTTCGCACGCTATCGGCGCCAGATCGATGCCGCCGACCTGCTGGAAGTAGGTGAACTGGGTGATCTCGAGGCCATCGAGCAGCACCTGCCAGCCGATGCCCCAGGCGCCAAGCGTCGGCGACTCCCAGTTGTCCTCCTCGAAGCGGATGTCGTGCTGGCGCGGGTTGATGCCGCAGGCTTCGAGGCTGTCGAGATACAGCTGCTGCACTTCGTCGGGTGACGGCTTCAGGATCACCTGGTACTGGTGGTGCTTGAACAGCCGGTTCGGATTCTGGCCGAACCGGCCGTCATCGGGCCGTCGCGACGGCTGCACGTAGGCGACGCTCCACGGCTTCTGACCGAGCACGCGGAACAGCGTCTCCGGATGCGATGTGCCGGCGCCGACCTCGAGATCGAGCGGCTGCTGCAACAGGCAGCCGTGCGACGCCCAGAACGACGACAGCTTGAGAATCAGATCCTGGAAGGTCACGCGTGGCGGCGCAGATCGCGCAATACCCGATCGGATTTCAACGTTTTCTCCAGGTGCATCGCAATCAGCGTGCGATGCACGGCTTCGAGTTCCCTGAGCACCCGCCGGTCCACGACCACGTCGCCGACGCGATGCGGCGGCATCGCGCGCGAGGCCGCGAGAAACGCCAGCGCCCCGTCCGACAGCGACCCGCGGGCGTCCGGATACACGCCCTGCAGGCGAAGCAGCCAGTATTCGAAGTAGCGCGCCAGCGGCTCCGCAGGTGCGCCGGCCGCGAACGCGTCCAGCATCGACGTTCCGAGCCGGAACAACCGATCGTCAGCGTCTGCGTCCTGCGCCCATTCGTCGAGCAACTCGGCGAAGTACCCCGCGTACTCGAGTGCCGCGGGCGCCCCCGCAAGTGCGTTGTCGCCCTGCTCCGGCACAGGCTGACTGTCACGCCGGCCTGTCCCGATGTAGGCGAGCGGCGATCGCACGGTCTCCGCGTAGTTCAACCCGACCAGTTCGCGACGCTCCTTCTCGAAGTACGCCACGCGCACTTCGGTCATCGGCTCGAGCGCTCCGACGAAACCGCGACCGCGGCCGCCGGGCGCCCTTCGCGACCCCTCGTTTCTTTCCCCGGTCGCGGGTCAGGAACACCACGATGCGGTCGGCTTCGCCCAGCTTGTAGGTGCGAAGGATCAGAGCATCGGCTGTATACAGCGGCACGAACCTGCCTATTTTAGCCCGCTTTACCGGTGGCTCTCAGGTACAGCCGTGGCCAGTCCGAGAAACGACGAAAAGCCGGCGACGTCCGTGAACGTCGTGATGAACACGGTGGACGCGAGCGCCGGGTCAAAGCGGCAGTGCCTTCAGTCCCAGCGGAATCAGCGTCCCTGCCGCACCGGCGACGAACAGGTTCACGATCATCGCCCCGCCCAGCAGCACCCCGATCATCGGGTCCCACCGGAAGATCCAGACCGTCAGCGCCGCCAGCAACCCCGTCGCGAACCCGTTGCCGACACCGACGATAATTTCCTTGAACAACGCCTTGCGGGCGTTACTCCAGGTCAGCTCGCCGAGCGCCAGCCCGCGGACGATGACGGTCAGTGTCTGTGTGGCCGCGTTGCCGCCCATCCCGGCGGGGATGCTCATGAAAACGGCCAGCGCCGTCCAGCGATCGATCGTCCCCTGGAACAGCGCGACGACGCCAGCCGCCAGGAACGCCGTCGCCAGATTAATCGCCAGCCAGGGAAACCGCAGGCGGAGCGACTCGGGGGCCGGCGTGAAGACGCGCTCGTCGCCAGCCACACCGGCCAGCCGATAGATGTCCTCGGTCGCCTCGTCCTTGATGACGTCGATGACGTCATCGACGGTGATGATGCCGACCAGCTTGTTCTCCTCGTCGACGACCGGGATGGCCAGGAGGTTGTAGGCCGCCACCTGTCGCGCCACCTCTTCCTGGTCCATGTCGACGCGGGCGCTGATCAGATCCGCGGTCATGATTCGCTTCAGCGGCGTTTCCGGCGACACCAGCAGCAACCGTCGCAGCGAGACGACCCCGACCAGGTGGCGTCGGTCGTCGACGACGTAGAGGTAGAACACCATCTCGACGTCGCGATTTCCCTGAATTTCGGCGATCGCTTCGCCCACCGTCATGTCTTCGTTCAGCGCGAAGACGTGCGGGTTCATGATGCGGCCGGCGGTCTGCTCGTCGTATTCGAGCAGGTTCTCGACCACGCCCGATTCCTTCGGACGCATCAGGTCGAGCACGGCGGCCGACAGATCCTCGGGCAGGTAGTCGATCAGGGCCGCCGCATCGTCCGACGGAATCTCCTGTGCGAGCTTGGCGATGTCTTCGGCCGATCGAGTGGCAAGAAGGGCAGCGCCAGCTTCGGGCCCAAGCTCGGACACAGCCTCCATCGCCAGACGACCGTTGCGATCGGCAAGCAGGCTGAATGCGGCTTCCCGCTCTTTGTCCGGGAGTTCGGTGAAGATTTGCGCGAGGTCGGCGGGATGCTGCTTCTGCAGCAGGTTCAACAGGTTAGCGGACGCACCGATGCGCAGCAGTCTCCTGACCGAGTCGAGAACGAGATCGATTCTGCGCTGCGCCGCCATCGTGGAGAACCGTCGTTAGCCATGTTGCGCAGTCTCGCCATGCGCCGGGCGCGAGGGCGGACCAAACGGGTAAATGTAGCACGCACTTGGGGTTCGGAGACACCACGAAATGGCATGGATCTCGCCGTTGACTAAACGCGACGACGATGCCATCGTCGTCGGCGAGGGGGATGCGGGAGATCCGTCATGGACTATCTCGTGGTCCCGATGGCCGTCCGCGCCAGGCTTGGCGAGAACGGATCGGAAGGTCTGGTCGACATGTTCAGCGCCTATCAGCAGTTCTCCACGGACCGGTACGAAAGGCGGCTGATCCAGATGGAAGCGTCGCTGCGCCAGGAATTCCGGGATGGCCTCACGGCCATTCGCGTCGAAATGGCCGAGACGAAGGCCGAGATGATCAAGTGGACGCTGGTGATGTGGATCGGCCAGTTCGCGGCCCTGGCGGGCGTGATGGCGTTCCTGCTGCGTCCCCACTGAGAACCCGCGCCGATCCATCGCCCGCCTGTGACGTCTGACGTCCGACTGAACGCAGGCGGCGGATCACCCCTAATCTGCCCGCAGCCTTCGCCATGAGTACCAGAACTTCACCGGCATCGACGTCAATGTCAGCGCGCAGCCGCGCATCTGCCTGACTATCCAAGGCGGTTACAGCGGCGAATGTCGCGGCGAACTTCGGCGTGGACATCTTCAACCTGCTCAACGCCGCCCCGGCACGGTTACCACCAGGGTTCATTCCGAACCGCTCCGTGCCTCCAATCCGTCAATTCGTCAATTCGTCAATTCGTCAATCTCTCTCCTTCTTAAGGCATACTCGCGGCGTGACGCGCAACACGCGACCCATGCTTTCGGGCCCCGCTATTTTGCTGATGCTCCTCGTCGCTGGCGTCGCCGCGCCGGCGGCGGCGCAACCGGCCCCGGCGCAGCGGCCGCCGCAGGCACCGCGCGGGCCAGCGCGCGAAATCATCCAGATCACGCCGGACCTGTATCGAGCGCATGAGGGTAACTGGTACACCATCTTCCTCGTGACGCCAGCCGGGATCATTCTCGGAGATCCCATCAACCTGAACTTCGCCGGCTGGTTGAAATCTGAGCTCGACACTCGCTTCCCGCAGCAGCCGGTGCGGTACGTCGTCTACAGCCACAGTCACTACGATCACGCGTCCGGCGGTGCAGTGTTCGCGGCCACCGCCACCTTCGTGGCGCACGAGAACATGCGCCGCAACATGGATGGCCGCTATCCCCACATGCCTGGCGACATGTGGGATCGCAACAACAACGGCGTCATCGATCCGGAAGAGATCAGCATCCCGACGAACGCGTGGCCCGGCATCTGCGGCCTGGGACCGAACTCGTTCGCACAAATGGATCGGAACCACGACGGGACAATCCCGCCGCAGGAGCTGCAGGCCGACATCCGCCGGCCCGACATCGTCTATTCGGACCGGCTGCGGATCGATCTTGGCGGCCAGACGGTCGAAGTGATTCACCCGGGCCTGAACCACTCTGACGACGCGAGCGTGATGTATTTTCCGGCTGCGCGGGTGGTGTTCGCGACGGAGTTCGTCGCGGACGCGCTCGTGACGACGAGCATGCGGTCGATGCCGAGTGCCTGCGGCGCCTTCGACGGCCATCCGATGGCAGAGTGGATCAAATCTTATCGGACCGTGGAGGCGCTCGACTTCGATACCCTCGCACCTGGACACGGTGCCCTGTTCCGGAAGGCGGATGTGACCGAGGCACGGCAGTTCTTCGAAGACCTGCAGGCCGAGGTCTCAGCCGGAATGGCCGCAGGCAAGAGCCTCGACGAGCTGAAGAAAACGATCACGCTGGAGAAGTACAAAGACTGGGCCTACTTTGCCAGACTCAAAGAAGCGAACATCGTCGCCGCCTACGAGAACCTGAAGCACCGGCCATGAAGGCGGCCGACGATAATCGGTAGCTGGCGCTCGGTAGCTGGTGGCCGGTAGCCGGTAGCTGTTCGCGTCAAAAGCGCGACGACCGGATCCACGTATCGGACCGGGCCCAGCTCGCGTCGAACTCCTTCCTGACGTCAGCGGTCGATCCGCCCTTCCCTTCGAGCGCCTGCTGCAGGCCGATGAGCGACCAGCCGTTCTTCGGGTGATCCTTCAATTCCTCTCGATAGGCCTTTTCCGCCTCGTCGTATCGCCCGGCCTCGAGCAGCGCGGCCCCGAGCCAGTGGTAGGCGGAGAACGGCAAGGGCTCGGGCTCGTCGTAGACCAGTCCTGCCTGCCCGGTCGCCGCTTTGTCAAACGTCGCGATGGCGCCGTCGAGATCGCCGGACATGCGCTTCATTTCGCCTTCGAGAATTCCAGCCACGACCGACAGCAGATCCTTGGCAGAGTGAACGCGGAATGCCGCCTTGGAGGTGTCCGCCGTCTTCTTCACGCGGGCAAGGTAGAGGGCGGCGAAGTCGGCATTTCCCTGTTTGAGGTTGGCGTATCCCTGGGCGAAATCCCACAACGCGCCCTGGATGTCAGGGCGAGGACGATTGGTGACCTCCAGTACTTCGTCGAACCGGCCGAAGCGCAGCAGCGTCAGCGCTTCATAGAACGACTCTCCGGTGAGCTTCGTGTAGTCCTTCCCCGCCCGCATGGCAATCGCACCCTGGCCGTCGTAGGACGCGGCGTATAGCAGCATGTGCAGGTTGTGCTCGGGGTAAATGGCGAAGCCCTCACCTATTGCGGCTTTCTGGTCGGAATGCCAGGCATCGAGATTCGCCCGCACGGAGTCGCCCCACCGGCCGATCTCGTTCCACGTGTGCGAGGGCATGTGATTGATGTGGCTCGCACCCGGGATCGAGTTGCCGAGGAATTCCGCGCACGCCTCGGCGCGGCCCGGGACGATCGTCGATTCGGTCGCGTGCACGTACAGATGGCACGCACCCGGATGATGAATGTCGCGTGCGAGGACGCTCTCGAGCACCTGGTGCAGCCGGTGGACGTTGGGATCGTTGACGTCGCGGGTGCCGCGCCGCGGCTCGAGCAGGAAGAGTGCGTCAGCGTACAGCGTCACGAGATCGAGGTCGTCGGGATACTGATCCGCCACCTTCTTCATCGCGTCGGCATACGCGCGGTCCTGCTCGACCCGCCTGCCGACGTCGAAGGTTTCCACATAGCGGACGGCCATCGCCTCGATCATGGCGCGCTCTTTCGGCGTCGCCCTGGCGCGAAGCGACAGCGCTTTCTGAATCGCCGCGTACGCGTACGGCGATTCCTCCGGCGACATCGGGGCGTTCAGATATGAGCCCCACGCCCACGCTTCACCCCAGTAGCAGATCGCACATTCAGGGTCGCGCTTCCATGACTCGCGAAACGATCGCACGGCTTCAGGTTTCGCGAACGAATACATCATCTGGAAGCCCTGGTCGAAGTACGCCTGCGCCTCCTTGACCGTCGACGACATCGGCCGGCTGAAGGTCCCGAGCCCGTTGTGGAAGATGCCGATCGGGTCCGAGTAGCGCTCGAACAGCGTCCGCGGTGCGGGCCCTGACTGGCCGTACGACGAGCGGACCATTCCGAAGGAGAGGACGAGTGTCAGCAGGACAACGATGCGCATCGGCTGAACCTTTCGCGGCGATCATAGCCCCGGTCGCAGCGAGCGCCGCGTCTCACCGCGATTCATCCCGCGAGTTCAGGCTCACCCCTTCAGGTTGCCGGCGGGCACCCTCAGCGGCCGTGCCGCTCGATCCCCAGTTCGTCGAGGAAGCGATCGTCATCACGCCACTCGGCACGAACCTTGACGTGAAGATCGAGGTAGACCTTCCGTTCGAAATGCTGCATCAGCTCCTGCCGGGCGGCCGTCCCAATCGCCTTGATCATCGCGCCACCCTTTCCGACCACGATCGGCTTCTGTGACTCGCGGTCGACGAGAATGGTGCAATACAACTGGAGCAACTCCGGTTGACTCTCGTCGAACTGATCGACGATCACGGCAGTCGAGTGCGGGAGCTCGTCGTGCGTCAGGCGCAGGACCTGCTCGCGCACGATCTCCGACACGAAGAACCGGTCGGTCTGGTCGGTGAGGTATTCAGGCGGGTACAGCGGCTCGCCTTCCGGCAGGTGCTGGAGAAACAGCTGTTCCAGCACGTCGACATTGGTCCCATCCGTCGCCGACACCGGGACGAACTCGACAAACGAATGCGATTGGCGGTAGTGGTCGATGATCGGCAGCAGGCGGTTCTTGGCGATGCGGTCCACCTTGTTGAGCGCGAGAATCGCCGGCGTCTTCACGTCCTTGAGCAGGTCCAGCAGGTAGCGATCGCCGGGTCCGGCCTTGACACTGGCGTCCACCACCAGGCAGAGCACGTCCACCTCGCGCATCGCGTCGAGCGCCACGTCCACCATGCGCACGTTCATCCGGTGCGTCGGCTTGTGCACGCCCGGCGTGTCCACGAACACGACCTGACCCTCCGGAGCCTGCCGCGCCGAAGCCGCGCCCGGCGAAGGCGGGTAGTTCTTCACGCCGACAACGCGGGTACGCGTGGTCTGCGGCTTATCCGACACGATCGCCAGCTTCTGGCCGACGATGCGATTGAGCAACGTGGACTTGCCGGCGTTCGGACGCCCGAGCAATGACACGAAGCCCGACTTCATGATTCCGATGTCGCCTCCGGCTCGCGAAGCCGCACGCGCACTTTCGTGATCCGCCGGCGCTCGACTTCGAGGACCTCGACCCAGAGACCATCGACCTCGACCTGCTCGCCCACGTACGGCATGCGGCCAAGGTGGGACAGCAGGTAACCCCCGAGGGTTTCAAACCCCTCACGTTCGATCTCGACACCCAGCCGATCGCGGACCTCGTCCACGTTCACCTTGCCGCTGAACACGAAGGTTCCGCTGCCTTCGTCGACGACCGTCTCGCTTTCGACGTCGTATTCGTCGCGAATCTCGCCGACGATTTCCTCCAGCAGGTCCTCCACGGTTACCAGCCCTGCGGTGCCGCCGTATTCGTCGACGACGATCGCGATCTGCTGCTGGCGGCGCTGCATTTCCTTCAGCAATTCGGAGACGCGCTTGCTCTCCGGCACGAAGTACGCCGCCCGCATCAGCGTCGTCAACGGCGGCTCTGCTTCCTGGGGCAGGGCCACGAGATCCTTCACGAAGACGATGCCGACGATGTTGTCCAGGCTGTCACGGTAGACGGGCATGCGCGAGTACTGCTCTTCGCGGAACAGCGCGCGCAGGTCGGCCAGCGACGCATCCTGGCGGATGGCGATGATGTCCGGCCGCGGCGTCATCACTTCGCGGGCAACCGTCTCGGTGAAGTCGACAACCGATTGCAGCAGTTCTCGACCTTCCTCGTCTGAAATCGTCGTTTCGGCAGTATCAGGAGCCTCGGTCGCGGGCGCATGAGCGGCCTGCTCGGCCAGCGGCTGCCCGTTCACCGCCTCGCGGTCGCGGCGCGAGGCGAGGCGAATCGCCACCGCCGTGACCGGCTGCAGCAACCGTGCGATCGGTTCGAAGGCAGGCAGCAGGAAATCGAGCGCCTGCTCCGGATCGCGCCGGACGAGCACGAGCGGCACCAGGTGTTCGCACACGAGCACGAACACCAGCAGCGACACGATCAGAACGGCAATGGAGCGCGTGTCGTGGATGTCAGTCACTCGCGCAATCAGCGCTCCGGCGAGCACGCTCACGATCGCGAGGAGAATCCGAACCGGAACGAACAGCTCGAGCGGATCGTCCAGGTATCGCCCCAGCCGATCACTGCGGCCGCCGCGCGCGGCCATCAGTCTCAGCGAAAGGCGCATCAGCGTGCTGAACGCAACTTCGACGGCCCCGAGAAACACCATCGCGCACCCGAGCAGGAAGAGCGCCAGCGGAGTCATCGCCGTCGACGGGAAGGCACCGAGGATGCCGCGGGTCCGGCGCGTTCGATCAATCCTTCCCGAAGTCCCCCCTCGCGCCGCAACCGGCGCTCGAGCCGCGCCATCTGCCCGGAGTCCTGCTCGTGATCGTAGCCAAGCAGGTGCAGGAGGCCGTGCAGCGCCAGGATCCGCAGCTCGGTCTGCAGCGAATGGCCTCCGACGCTGGCCTGTCGGCGCGCCACACCTGCGGCGATCACGATATCCCCGAGAAAAGCCGCGGGCCTGGTGGCAAGGCTCGCCCGACGATCAACCTGTGACTCAGTTGGAAACGACAGGACGTCTGTGTTGTCGTTCTTGTTCCGATACTGGCGATTCAGTGCACGTACGCGCGCGTCGGGCACCACCGCAATGGCCACGGCGCCGCGCGCCCGGACCGGCGCGACCGACTGCAACCATCGAGCAAGCCCCGGTGCGCGGATGCCGGCGGGAAGCACGATATCGATCTCGAGGCGGTCGGGGGTCGCGCGACTGTCGTGACGGGTCCGCCCGGCGCGGGGTGTGGGGGCGGAACCCGTGCTACTCCCGTCTGCCATTGCGCTGACCGGCCCCGCCGCTGAAGGAGTCGTAGGCTTTGACGATCGCCTGGACGAGTTTGTGGCGCACCACGTCGCGCTCGTCGAAATAGACGAAGCCGATCCCCTCGATGTCCTTCACGATCCGCAGCGCCTCGATCATCCCCGACGCCTTCGGATTCGGCAGGTCGATCTGGGTGATGTCGCCGGTCACCACGGCCTTCGAACCGAATCCAAGCCGCGTCAGAAACATCTTCATCTGCTCCGACGTCGTGTTCTGCGCCTCGTCGAGGATGACGAACGCATCGTTCAGCGTGCGCCCGCGCATGAACGCAATCGGCGCCACTTCAATCGTGCCGCGCTCCACCAGGCGAGTCGCCTTTTCGGTGTCCATCATGTCGTAGAGCGCATCGTACAGAGGACGCAGATAGGGGTTGACCTTTTCCTGCAGGTCGCCAGGAAGGAATCCCAGCTTCTCCCCCGCCTCGACGGCGGGGCGCGCCAGGATGATGCGGCTGACCTTCTTGGCCATCAGGTAGCTGACGGCCTGGGCCATGGCCAGATAGGTCTTGCCCGTGCCCGCCGGCCCGACGCCGAACACGATGTCGTTCTGCTCGATCGTCTCGAGGTAGCGCTTCTGGTTGGGGCTCTTGGGATTGACCCGCCGCTTCGTCCCCGAAGGCTGGCTGACCGCCTTGCCGGCGGGTGCGTCCTTGGTGAAGTACTCACGCAGATTGACGTTCGGATCGTCGACGACGAGCTCCGCCGCGGTCTTGACGTCGCTGGCACCCAGTTCGTAGCCCCCCTGCATCAGGGCCGTCAACTGGTCGAACAGGCGCTCGACGCGCTGCTCATCGCTCCTGCCGCCCTCGACGATCAGCTCGTCGCCCTGTGTGCGCAGCTCGACGTTCAGCAGCGATTCGATGTGCTTGAGGTTGGCATCATGAGCCCCGTACAGCATGTCGAGGCCTACATGGGGGAGCGCGATCTTCTTCATTCGGTCTTCGGACGCCGGTCGTCGATCCGCAGGTGCAGTTCGCGCAGCTGTTTCAGATCAACCGGGGATGGCGCGTCGGACATCAGGTCCACGGCCGCTGCGGTCTTGGGGAATGCAATCACTTCACGAATCGAGCTCTCGTTGGCCAGGATGGCGCAGATCCGATCGAGTCCCAGCGCCAGCCCGCCATGCGGCGGCGTTCCATATTCCAGGGCCTCTACGAAGAACCCGAAGCGGCTCTTCGCCTCTTCCGGGCTGATGTTCAGCAACGAGAAGATCTTGCTCTGGACCGCAGCATCGTGGATACGGATACTGCCGCCGCCGATTTCGCTGCCGTTCAGCACGAGATCGTACGCCTTGGCTCGCGCGGAGCCTGGGTCGCTGTCGAGCTTGGCGAAGTCCTCGTCGTGCGGCGACGTGAACGGGTGATGGACGTAGACGTAACGCTTTTCCTCCGGGTCCCACTCCAGCAAAGGAAAGTCCACGACCCACAGAAACTCGTACGTATCGGAGTCCAGCAGCCCGTCCTTTTTCGCCAGCGTCAACCGCAACTGACCCAGCGTCTTCGACACCGCGTCAGGCTCACCAGCCACGACGAACGCCAGCTGGCCGTTCCCGGTGGCAGTGGTATCGAGCAGCTGGCGCACGGTGTCCTCACCGACCGCCTTCGGAAAGGACGAGGTGATAGTGCCGTCCTCCGCGCGTCGCGCCCACAGCAGGTGGCGCCCCTGCGCCTTCTCCTGGTTGACGATGCCGTCGACCGCGCTGCGCGAGTAGCCGGCGGCGTTCGGCACCACGAAGGCGCGGACGGTGCCGCCGTCCGCGACGATCTTCTTGAAGACACCAAACGACGATTCACGGAACAGTTCGCGGACATCCTGGATCGGCATGCCCGGGCGCAGGTCCGGCTTGTCCGAACCGTAGACCGCTATCGCGTCCGCATACGGCATCCGTCGGAACGGCGTCGTGATCTCCTTGCCGATCACGGCACAGATGTCCTTCATCAGCGGCTCGATCAAGCCGAAGATCATCTCCGGCTGCGCGAACGACACCTCCACGTCCACCTGCGTGAACTCGGGCTGCCGATCGGCTCGCAGGTCCTCGTCCCGGAAACACTTGGCAATCTGTACGTAGCGATCGAACCCCGCAATCATCAGCAACTGCTTGAACAGCTGCGGTGACTGCGGCAAAGCGAAGAACTCGCCGACATGGATCCGGCTCGGCACCAGATAGTCGCGCGCGCCTTCCGGCGTGGACTTCGTCAGGATCGGCGTTTCGACGTCGATGAAGCCGTTGGCGTCGAAGAACCGGCGGGCGGCGGTGATGACGCGATGACGGAGCACGATGTTGGTCTGCAGGCGCGGCCGGCGCAGATCGAGATACCGGTACTTCAACCGGACGTCTTCCGAGACGGGAGTGTCGTCGGCAATCGGGAAGGGCGGCGTCTTCGCCTCGTTCAGCACGGCGAGTTGACGGACGACGACCTCGACCTCGCCGGTCTCGAGCCTGGGATTGACGGTCTCCTCGGATCGGCGTTGCACGCGTCCGCTGACGCCGACGACGAATTCGGAGCGAAGACGCTTCGCCTTGTTCATCAGCGTCTCGTCGTCCTTGTCGAAGACGATCTGGGTGATGCCGTAGCGGTCGCGCACGTCGATGAACAGCAGTCCACCCAGGTCGCGGACGCGATGCACCCAGCCAAGCAGCACCACATCCGCTCCGACGTCGTCGGTGCGCAGGGCGCCACAGGTGTGCGTGCGTGTCAGTCCGCCGAGTTGCTCAGCCACGTCGTTTCAAATCCTCGAGAATCGCGGCGCCCGCGGCCGCCTGGTCGAACGTCTGTTGGGTCTTGCCGGCGAGATCCTTGACGGTTACCGTGCCGGCGCTGATTTCGTCGCTCCCCAGGATGGCGACGTAGGGGATCTTCCGGGAATCAGCGTACTTGATCTGCTTCCCGATCTTGTCGGCGTCCGGGTACACCAGCACGCGCAGACCGGCGCCGCGCAGAATGGCCGCGACTCTCATCGCGTGTCCCAGGTCGGCGGCGTCGAACACGGCCATCATCACGTCGGCCGGTGTCATCGCCACGGATGGCGGGAACATGCCGCGCTCCTGCATGACCACCAGGATGCGCTCCAGGCCAAGCGAGAACCCGCAGGCGGGAATGCTCTGGCCGAGGAACATGCCGACCAGGTTGTCGTAGCGACCGCCGCCGCCGAGGCTGCCGGCCAGATCGGCGACGTTGATTTCCATGATCGCGCCCGTGTAGTACGAGAGGCCGCGCGCCAGGCTTGGATCCAGCTTTATCCGACCCGCGGCCGGCGTCATGCGAATCAGGTCGAAGATCGCGCGGAGATTGGCCAGCGCCGCGGCCCCGGTCTCGTTGTCACCGACGAAGCCGGCGAGCCGGTCGAGTTCCGATTCGGCGGTACTGGGCTGAAAGAAGGTGAGCACCGCCGTTGCCGATTCCCCACCGATCCCACGCCGTTCCAGTTCCTGACGAACGCCATCGCCGCCAATCTTGTCCAGCTTGTCGATCGCGACCAGCGCGTCGGCCGTGCCTGTCCTCCGGTACCCCGGCCGCCGAGAGCAGCGACGTCAGTAACTGGCGGTGGTTGATGCGGATGACGAAGTCACTGAACCCAAGTTCGACGAGCGCTTCGGCGACGGCGGAACACAACTCCGCCTCCACGGCCGGCGACGTCGAGCCGAGCGCATCGACGTCGCACTGGTAGAACTCACGGAAGCGCCCGCGCGCAGGCCGATCGGCTCGCCACACCGGCTGGATCTGGTAACGCTTGAACAGACGCGGCACGTCACTCTGGTGATGCGCGATCACACGCGCGAGCGGCACCGTCAGGTCGTAGCGGAGCGCGAGGTCCGCCTGCCCGCTCGCTTCGTGCTCGCCGCGCTTGAGGATTTTGAAGATGAGCTGATTGCCCTCCTCGCCATACTTTCCCATCAGCGTGTCGATGTTCTCGACCGCCGGCGTCTCGAGCGGCTCGAAGCCGTAGCGCTGGTAGACGCGTTTGATGATGGCGATTACATGTTCGCGGCGGCGGACGTCTTCCGGCAGGAAGTCGCGCATCCCGCGCGCCGGTTCAGTACGAGCAGCCATATCTGAACAGCGTGTCACGGGCCACGGAGACACGAAGACACGGAGGTTTTATGGTCAACACAATCCCACAGCAACTCCGTGCCTTCGTGTCTCCGTGGCTAACGTGACGGAGCAGGTTCACGGGTGATCGACGACCGACAGGAATTCAAGGCGGTGCTTGACGTAGTTGTCCGCGTACCACGCAATCGACGCGTCTTCTTCGGGCGTCAACGGACGCTTCACTTTCGCCGGCACGCCCATCACCATCGATCCCGGTGGCACGGTCATCCCCTCGGGAACCAGGGTGCCCGCCGCGACGATCGAGCCGGTGCCGATCCGGCAGCCGTTCAGCAGGATGGCGCCCATGCCGATCAGGCAGCGGTCCTCGATCGTGCACCCGTGAATCACCGCCGAATGGCCGATGGTGACGTTGCTGCCGATCACGGTGGGATTCGTCTCGCGCATCACGTGCACGAGCGTCAGGTCCTGGATGTTCGTCCGCGCGCCGACGCGGATGTAGTTCACGTCGCCGCGGATCACGACGTTCATCCAGACGCTGCTTTCGGCGCCGAGGTGGACGTCGCCGATCACCTGGGCGCTGGCGTCGACAAAGGCGGTTGGATCGACTGTCGGCAGGACGGACCGATACGGTCGCAACATCAGGACCTATTATAAAAACTCCCAACTCCCCACGACTGACGCCTCACCAACTCCCAAGAGCAGATTTGGGTGCCTGATTGGCAGTTGGGCGAGCGACAGACGTTGGGAATTGGGAGTTGTCACAAGCGCGGCAGAGTCAGTCCCTGTTGCTTCTGGTACTTCCCGGCCTTGTCCTTGTACGACACTTCGCAGTCCTCGTCGCTCTCGAAGAACAGGACCTGCGAGATGCCCTCGTTGGCGTAAACCTTGGCGGGAAGCGGCGTCGTATTCGAGATCTCCAGCGTGACGTAGCCTTCCCACTCCGGCTCGAAGGGTGTGACGTTGACGATCAGACCGCAGCGTGCATACGTCGACTTGCCGACACACACCGTCAGCACGTTGCGCGGAATGCGGAAGTACTCGACCGTCTTCGCCAGCGCGAACGAGTTCGGCGGAATGATGCAGACATCGGCACGGACATCCACGAACGATCGCTCGTCGAAGTTCTTCGGGATCGACGACGGTGCTGTTGATGTTGGTGAAGACCTTGAACTCGTCAGCCACCCGGATGTCGTAGCCATACGACGACAGCCCGTACGAGACGACGCCCTGGCGTACCTGCCGGTCCTCGAACGGCTCGATCATCCCGTGCTCGAGGGCCATCTTCTTGATCCAGCGATCGGCTTTTATAGAAGGCATACGGCGTGGAGTCTGACTCTGGTCTGTCTGGTCTTTGGTCTTTGGTCTTTGGTCTTTGGAACGTTACCGCCGCCCAAACAGCATCAGTCAATAACGTCAGAACGATGCTGACCACGATCGACGTCGCGAACGGGAAATAGAAACCGAAGTTGCCCTTCCGGTAGCTGATATCACCAGGCAATCGGCCGATCGGCAATCCCCACGTCATGAGCACGCCGATACCGGCGATCGCCAACCCCGCCAGAATCAGAAAGCGCCCAATCGGCATAACCAAAGACCAAAGACCAAAGACCAAGGACCAAAGACCAAGGACCAAGGACCAAGGACCAAAGACGAAAGTTCAAAGTCCAAAGTCCAAAGTCCAAAGTAGAGACTAGGCCATCTCCATGCCGCGAAAGAAATAGCCCAGCTCGAACGCTGCGGTCTCCGGCGCGTCCGACCCATGCGTGGCGTTGCGGCCAATCGATTCGCCGAAGTCGCGCCGCAGCGTGCCGGTGTCGGCCTTCGCCGGGTCGGTCGGCCCCATCGTGTCACGCCACTTCTTGATGGCGTCAGGCGCAGCCAGCGCCAGCAGCACGCAGGGTCCCGACGACATGAACTGCGTGAGCTCACCGAAGAACGGGCGCTCCTTGTGAACCGCGTAGAAGCCTTCGGCGTCGCGCTTCGAGAGGTGCTGCAGCCGCATCGCACGGACGGTGAAGCCGGCCGACTCGATGCGCGCCAGGATCTGACCGGCGAGCTTCTTCTCGACCGCGTCGGGCTTGATGATTGCGAACGTCGTTTCCATAGGTTTTTTTCGCTGGTGGCTGGTAGCCGGTGGCCGGTAGCTGGCTGGTAGCCGTCGCCGGTAGCCAGCTAATAGCTGCAATCAGCTACAAGCTACGAGCCGCCGGCTACCGGCTACCGTCCGAGTGCGTCGCGCATCTTGGTGCCCATGTCGGCCGGGCTTTTGACGACGTGCACGCCGGCCTTTGTGAGCGCGTCCATCTTTTCGGCTGCAGTGCCCTGCCCGCCGGCGATGATTGCCCCGGCGTGGCCCATCCGTCGTCCCGGCGGTGCCGTCTGTCCCGCGATGAAGCCGACCACGGGCTTCTTCGTCTTGCTGAACTCCGCCGTGATGTAGTCGGCCGCTTCCTGCTCGGCGGTACCGCCGATCTCGCCGATCATGATCACCGCGTCGGTGTCGGAATCGGTGGCGAACAGCTTCAGCGCATCGATGTGGCTGGTGCCGATTAGCGGGTCACCACCAATGCCGATGCACGTGGTCTGTCCCATGCCCACTTTCGACAACTGGTGGATCGCTTCATACGTCAGCGTGCCCGACTTCGACACGATGCCGATCCGCCCCTCGCGCACGATGTTGTGCGGGATGATGCCCGCCTTGCCCTTGCCCGGCGAGATGATGCCGGGGCAGTTCGGTCCGATCAGGCGCGTGCCCCGGTGGCTGTCCAGGAACGCCATCACCTTGAGCATGTCCACCACCGGAATGCCCTCGGTGATGCACACCACCAGCGCGATACCGGCATCGGCGGCTTCCATGATCGCGTCCGCTGCGAACGGAGGCGGGACGAAGATCACGGACGCGTTGGCGCCGGTCTTTTCCCGCGCTTCGGCAACGGTGTTGAAAATCGGGAAACCCTCGTGCGTCGATCCACCTTTGCCAGGCGAGGTGCCGCCGATCACGTTCGTCCCGTACGCCGCCGCCTGTTTGCCGTGAAACGTGCCTTCGCGCCCGGTCAGCCCCTGGACCAGCAGCCGCGTGTTCTTGTCGAGAAGTACAGACATGTTGGTTCGAGCTGACCGGAAAGTCCGCCCTACGCCCCTTTCGCCAGGGAGACCACCCTCTCGGCCGCCTCGCCCATCGAGTCCGCGGTTGCGAACTTCAGACCGCTGTCCTTCAGCATCCGCTTGCCCTCCTCGACGTTGGTCCCTTCCATGCGCACGACGATCGGAACCGGTACGCCGAGGTCGGTCACGGCGGCGATGACGCCGGCCGCGAGGATGTCGCAGCGCAGGATGCCACCGAAGATATTGATGAGGACCGCTTTCACATTGGTGTCCATCATCAGGATGCGAAACGCGTTCTTGATCTGCTCCGCGTTGGCACCGCCGCCGACATCGAGGAAGTTCGCCGGCTCGCCCCCCGACAGCTTGATGATGTCCATCGTCGCCATGGCGAGGCCGGCGCCGTTGACCATGCACCCGATGTTGCCATCCAGACGGATATAGTTCAGTGAGAACTTCGATGCTTCCACCTCGAGCGGATCTTCCTCCGTCAGATCGCGGAAATCGCGAAGATCCGGGTGGCGGTACAGCGCGTTGTCGTCGAAGGTGACCTTGGCGTCGAGCGCGAGCAGGTCGCCGCCCTTCGTCAGGATCAGCGGGTTGATCTCGATCATCGACGCATCGGTCTCGATGAACGCCTTGTAGATCGAGTCGAGCAGCTTGACGAACTTGTTGGCGACTGGACCCGGCAGACCCATGCCAAACGCGAGCTTGCGGGCCTGGAACGGGACGATGCCGGTCGCGCGATCGACGTGCTCACGAAGGATCTTGTCGGGTTGCGTAGCCGCCACTTCCTCGATGTCCATGCCGCCGGCGGCACTGGCAATGATCACCGGGGCCGCGGCAGCGCGATCGATCAGGATACTGAGATAGAGTTCGCGATCGATCTGCAATCCTTCCTCGACGAGCACACGCCCGACCTTGCGTCCTTCCGGTCCGGTCTGGTGCGTGACGAGCGTCATGCCGATCATGTCCTTCGCCAGTTGCTCCGCCTCGCCGGTGGACCTGGCCAGCTTGACGCCGCCACCCTTCCCGCGGCCGCCGGCGTGAATCTGGGCCTTGACAACCGAGACGTCTCCGCCCAGCCGACGGGCGATTTCTCCGGCCTCGACGGCTGAAGAGGCAACCTCACCGCGCGGCACGGGGACCCCGAAGCGCGCGAGCACCGACTTGGCTTGATACTCGTGAATTTTCACAGGCAGGACTTTTGATTAAGGAACAGCCCGGTATCGTATCAAGAATTGACGAATTGACGAATCTACGGATTGAAGAATTGATCGGAGGATTGCGGAGGGTGGATTGAACAGGCCTGCCCGAAATTGCCTTCGGCTCACTCCGCTCATCTCGATCGCGCATTCGTCAATTCGGCAATTCGTCCATTACACTCTCGCCCCCACCGATGTCCTCACGCGCTGAGTCACCGCCCCACGGACAGGCACATGGTCCTCAGGGCACCTATCTTCTGACCTTGTCACTGGCGGCGCTGGGCGTCGTGTATGGCGACATCGGCACGTCGCCCTTGTACGCGCTGCGCGAATGCTTCCACGGCCCGCACGCCATCCCGGCCACGCCCGACAACATCCTCGGCGTGCTGTCGCTCGTGTTCTGGTCGCTCGTCGCCGTCATTTCGGGCAAGTACCTGCGCTACGTCCTCCGGGCCGACAACCAGGGCGAAGGCGGCATCCTCGCGTTAACCGCACTGGCGACGCCGATCAAGATCGTGAGCCGGACCGAGCGCTGGCCGCTCGTTCTCCTGGGCATCTTCGGTGCGGCGCTGCTGTACGGGGACGGGATGATCACGCCCGCCATCTCTGTGCTCAGCGCGGTCGAAGGTTTGCAAGTAGCGACGCCAATCTTCACGCCCTACGTGGTGCCGATCACGATCGTCATTCTCGTCGGGCTGTTCCTCATCCAGAGCCGCGGCACCGCGCGAGTGGGGTTGATCTTCGGGCCGGTTACGCTGGTGTGGTTCGGGACCCTGGCCGCCCTCGGCGTCTGGCACATCCTGAAGGTGCCGAGCGTGCTCGCGGCCGTCAATCCATTGCGCGCCGTGACATTCTTCTCCCTGAATCAGCTGGACGGGTATCTCGTCCTCGGCACGGTGGTGCTCGTCATCACCGGCGGTGAGTCCCTCTACGTCGATCTCGGACACTTCGGCCGGCGGCCGATCCGCACGGCCTGGTTCACGGTGGTGCTGCCCGCATTGCTGCTGAACTATTTCGGGCAGGGCGCTCTTCTGCTCTCCACCCCGGAGGCGCGCACGAATCCGTTCTTCCTGCTCGCTCCGTCGTGGATGCTCTACCCGCTCGTCGGCCTCGCGGCATGCGCCACGGTGATCGCCTCGCAGGCGGTGATTTCCGGAGCGTTCTCGATCACCAAGCAGGCGGTCCAGCTCGGACTCCTGCCCCGCCTGACCATGCGGCACACGTCGTCGACGGAGTCCGGCCAGATCTACATGCCGGCGGTGAACTGGCTGCTGATGGTCGCCTGCATCATGCTCGTGCTCGGCTTTCGATCGTCGTCCAATCTGGCGGCCGCCTACGGCATTGCGGTCATCTCGACGATGACCATCACGTCGACGATGTTCGTGGTGGTGACGCGCGAGCGCTGGCACTGGACGCGTCTGAAAGTGGCGGGCATCGTCGGTCTGTTCTTTACAATCGACGTCGCGTTCCTCGGCGCGAATCTGGTCAAGATCGAGCATGGCGGCTGGTTTCCGTTGACGATCGCCGTGGTCATCTTCACGCTGATGACCACGTGGAAGCGCGGACGCCGCGCGCTGGCGGGGCTGATGCTCGCCGGTGCACGTCCGCTCGACGAGTTTCTGCAGGAGATCGCCAGGAACCCGCCGGTACGCGTTCCTGGCACCGCGGTCTTCATGAGCGGGAGTGCCGTGGGGGTTCCGCCGGCCCTCACGCACAACTTGAAACACAACCAGGTGCTGCACGAACGGGTCATCCTGTTGACAGCACGCACGCAGCAACAACCGCGCGTGGACCCCCGCGACCGAGTGCAGGTCGAGCAACTAACCCAAGGTTTCTGGCGAGCCACCATCGACTTCGGATTCATGGAGGAGCCGGATGTACCCGAGGCGTTCGAGCTCATGTCGGGGGCCGGGTTGCACGTGGATCCGCGAACAGTGACCTACTTTCTCGGCCGCGAGACCCTGATCGCGTCGAAGAAGGTCCCGGGCATGGCGCTCTGGCGTGAAAAGCTGTTCGTGGCGATGTCGCGAAACGCGATGAATGCGACCAACTACTTCTCCCTGCCACCGGATCGGGTCGTTGAACTCGGTACACAGCTCGAGATTTGACCGGCAATACGGGCGACAGAACCTCGAATCCCGGCCTCACGTAGGATCTCGCTCGATGTCGGGTGGCGAATTCCTGCTGACGCTGGTCGCGGTGGCGCTGGGCCCTGTCGCCTGGGCTCTGTGGCTGGTGGGCGCCCGCTCCGCGCAGGGATTGCGGCGTGGCGCCGGCCTCCACGTGATTGCCGCCGCCGTGACGGTGTCCGCGCTCCTTCTCGTCGGAGTTCTTAAGACCGTCGCGTCATTCGATGTGGTCGACGATATCCGTTACCAGTTCATGTACCTCGTGCTCGGTCTGGCCTGGCTGCGCTTCGCCGCGGTGGCGTTCGCCTTTGTCGGTGTGAGTGCGCGTGACGACGCCATCGAGCGAGGCAACAGCGCGGCGGCCATCGCGCTGGCGGGAGCGCTGGTCGGCGCGGCGCTGTGCTATGTCGGCGGCAACATCGGTGACGGGCCCGGCTGGTGGGTCGTCGTGTTTTCGGCTGTGTTGTCCACGCTGACAAGCCTTGTGTTCTGGATTGTGCTGTCGCTGTGCTCGCCGGTCATCGATGCGGTGGTGATCGATCGCGATCGGGCGACAGGAGCCCGTCTGGCGGGATTCCTGATCGCCATCGGCTTGGTGCTCGGACGTGGCGTCGCGGGTGACTGGACTTCGGCGACCCAAACGATTGCGGACTTCGCCGTGGTCCTGCCGCTGGCCGGAGTCATCCTGATGATGGCGATTGGAATGGAACGGCTCGCACACCTGACGCCGGAACGGCCGCAGGGTCCGATGATCACGTTCGGCATCCTTCCGGCGTTGGCCTATCTGGCGGTGGCGGTGACCGGCGTTCGCGTGCTCGGGTGGCCGCCATGAGTTCACCCTGGCTGCCGGTTGCACCACTGGACGACCGCGCATTTGCGACGCTGCGGCAGCGCGCAATCTTCGACTGCGACAAATGGGATCCGCAGGTCGGTGACGCCTGCGTGATCGCTCGGCATCCGCTCGTGATCACACGGGCCGCGTGGGCGCAGGTGTCAGTACTCGCCGAGGCACTGGCGCACGAGACTGCGGCGGCCGAAGCCGAGCTCCTGCATCGCCCGGAGCTGCTGCGCCGCATCGGGCTCGGACGAACGCTGCGCCTGACGCTCGCCCGGGCCGAGACGATGGGCATTCCGGCTGCCTGTGCACGGCTGATGCGGTTTGATTTTCACTTCACGTGTGACGGCTGGCGCATTTCTGAAGTCAACAGCGACGTTCCCGGAGGATTGAACGAATCTTCCGGTTTCGGGCTGTTGATGGCCGCGCACTACCCGCAATGGCATACGACCGGCGATCCCGCGGGCGCCTATGCTCGACGCATTGCGGACGCGGCGCCGGCAGGCGAACCGATCGCCCTCGTTCACGCCACGGCGTTCACCGACGATCACCAGATGATGCGGGCCATTGCGCGCGGGCTCGAGGCATGCGGACGAGCCGTGCATCTGGCGAGCCCCGCGCACGTGCAATGGCGTGGCGGCCGGGCATGGCTGGCGGCGAACTGGTGGCAGGGGTCGCTCGGAGCACTCGTCCGCTTCTTCCCCGCCGAATGGATGCCCGCATTGCCGCCGCACACCGGGTGGGCGCACTGGTTTCGTGGATCACGAACACCGCTGAGCAACCCGGCCACGGCAATCCTGACGCAGCACAAACGGTTTCCGCTTGTCTGGGACCACCTGCGAACGCCGTTGCCGACGTGGCGCGCGCTGTTGCCTGAGACGCGATCGCCACGAGCAGTGCGCTGGTCGGGATCTGACGAGTGGGTGCTAAAACCGGTACTCGGACGGGCGGGTGATGGCATCGGGGTGGTCGGGCTCACCGCTCCGCGCGAGATGAGCAGAATTGCCCGACAGGCGCGCTGGTGGCCGCGCGGTTTCGTCGCGCAGCGCCGGTTCGAGGTTGTCCCGGTCGCCGTGGGAGGCCGGAGTGTCTTCCCCTGTCTCGGCGTGTACACGCTCGATGGCCGGGTCATCGGTGCCTACGGCCGCGTCGCGTCGCATCCGTTGATCGATGCGAACGCAGCAGATGCCGCGGTCCTCGCCGCGTGAGAGGTCCGACGTGATTAGCAGCGAAGATGCTTTTTCGGCATGGGCCCCGGCGGGCGTACTGTGGTCGAACTGGGCCAAGCCGGCTCCGTTCGCACAGACCGGCATTCTCATCGACGAACCGCTCGATGACAGCCTGCTGCCGCGACTGCCAGGCACCCTCGATTCACGCTCGGCCATCATCGTCGATCTCGACGGCGCCGACGCGGTATATGCAGGAGTGGCGTTGGCGGATCGCGGATTCCATCCAGTGCCGCTGTTCAACGGCACCCAGGGGCCTTCTCCGGTCGTCGATGTCGCTCCGCTCGTCGAGGCGCTCGGCCGCGGCGCCCGGCGGGTACGCGACAATCGGCCCATGCCAAATGCCGCGCCGGCGTTCCTGCTCGACGCCCGTCGCCAATCAGGCACCGCACGGCCCGGAATGTATGACAACCGCTGGGTGACGCTGCCGCAGGACTTTCCGTCAGGCACGCTGCTCGCCAGTCGCGGAATCCGCAGCGCGATGCTGCTCCAGCGCGGCCCGGCGCATGTTCCGGAGGACCTCGCCCACGTGCTGCGGCGATGGCAGGAGCAGGGCCTGCGTCTCACCACCGTCGATCTCGACACCGGCAACCAGTCGAATATCAAGGTCTCACGACCTTCATGGTTCCGGCTTGCCTGGTACGCAGCAGTCACCGTCATGGGTCTGCGGCGCAGCAACGTCGGCGGGTTCGGCTCGACGGTGCCGGAAGAGACGAGCCGGGGCGGCTACTACGGGTAAGGCGCGAGCACCTACTCGTTGCGCAACGCCTCGCGCGAACAGTTCAACCGTGGTGTGCGAGGATCGGTGAGGTCCATCTGCTCGAAGGTGGCAACGCGGGTACGGAGCCCGCCGCCAACCATCAGCTTCACGGCAACATTCAAACGTTCCAGCAGACCGCCCAGCCCAAGAACATAGGCGACGACCAGCCACTCCGAGCCGCGCTTCTCGATCCGGAGCTCCTGGATTCTCCCGGCTGGCTCGCCGTGGTCGTCCACCACCCTGCGTCCGATCAGTTCGTCCGCATAAATGAAGCGCGTTGAGCCGGGATACGGAGACACGCCTACCTCGCTCCCGGCAACCGTGGCATCCACCGCTTCAACGTCGCTTCGACTGTGCCGGCCGGCATCTCGGCAAACGCGCGGCTAACATGAATGGTGCGCGCGGCGGTGGACATCACTTCCGAGGTGCTGATGCGCACGGGACGGTCCTCGTCGAACCCTAGTGCATACTCGACCCCGGCGACAAACCGGCCGAGCCACGTTGACAGTCGAAACGCCAGGACGGAGGGCCCGAGTTCCAGCGCAACGACGCGTGGCGGCTGGCCGGAACCCACCTCGATCAGAACGCGATCGACTCGACCGATCTCTCGTCCGTCGCGGTCGACCACCTGTTTGTCACTGATGTCTCTCGCGAGGTCCACATCACCCTCCCATCAACTCCAGCGGAATGACGATGACGGCAAGTACCGCCCCGGCGATCGTCAGCACAGCCAGTAAGACGTTGCCCACCGGCCCGCTCGAGTGTGTCTTGACGTACTTCGGGTCGTTCATCAGTGCCAGGAACGGCAGCACGACCAGCGGCATGATGACCACGGTGAGGGCGACGCACAGCAGCGTCAATTGCAGCGGATCGAAGCCGAGCACGGCGATCGCGATCGCCACCGCGAGAACGACCGTAAATGCGGCGGCAAACCGGGCCGCATCGCGGCGCGGCCGGTTGACGCCCCACGACCATCCCAGGACCTGGGCACAGACGTAGCCGGCATTCAGCGCAATCTCCACCGCGGCGCCGAAGCAGCCGATGCCGAGCGAGGCGGCAAACAACGGGACCGCCCACTGATGGAACACCGGGACGAACATCAGCGCAATCTGCTCGTACGAGTCGACGATGATGTGCTGTGGCTGCAGCACCAGGGCACCCGTGACCAGCACACCCATCGACACGACACCGCCGAAGCACATTCCCAGGTAGGCGGTGACGCGATTCACCCAGAGTTCCTCTTCGGCCAGCTTCTCCTCGATGCCGCCTGACGAGTAGAAGTTGAGCAGATACGGACTTATGGTCGCGCCGACGATGCTGACGGCAATGAAGGCGTACCGCGCCGGATCGTGCTGAGGCATCGAGGGGACGAACGAATGCAGTAAGTCGGCTGGATCCGGCTGCAGCCGCATGGCGGCGTAGACGAACGACAACGTCACCAGGCCCAGCAATCCGAGGCCATATTCGATGACGCCAAAGCCACCCCACCACAGCACGCACCAGACCAGCACGCCGAGTGGCACCACGAACCAGAGCCACGCAACGCCAGTCAGCAGCCGCAGCGCAATCGCCGCTCCGCCCGCTTCGGCGGCCAGAAGCAGTACGTCGATCACGAGCTCCGCTGCGAGCGGCACGATCTGAAATTTGATCCCGAATCGTTCACGGACGGCCGCCACCATGGACCGACGCGCCACCGCCGAGAGTCGGCCTGACATTTCGACGAGCATCGCCAGCATCACGGTCGCGATCGCAATCGCCCACAGCAGCTGCAGGCCGAACTCTGAGCCGGCCTGGGCGGCGGTCGAAATGGAGCCTGCCTCGACGAACCCGCCGATGCTGGTGACGACTCCCAGCACGAGATCGAAGATCGCGCTCACGGGCTGCTCTGGCGGCCATTCAGATCGGCGAGTTGCCGTCGGACACCGGCGCTGTCATGGGCCTGGAGATCGGCGGCGATGGCGGCCAGCGTGCGTTCGAGCTGCTCCGCATCGCGCACGAGCGAGTCGACACGTGCGTCGGCGAGCTGCACTGGATTGGTGGCCAACGCGTCCCGTTCTCTGGCGAGGAGCTCGAACGCGCGTTCGAGCGCAGCCGTCGAGAACCGCGTCGATGTTGCCCCGCTGAGCCAGGCATCGGCGACATTCACGACCGTCGATCTGAGCGACCGAAGCTTCTGCTGGTGCTGCTCGAGATTGACGCTTCCGCTTCCGCAGCCGATACATTGCGGCAGCAACGTGCTCAGAAGGCCGATTCGCATCACCAAACGCTGAGGCACGCTGTGCCGAGGAGCAAAAAGCACGCCGGGGTGCAATCCACGAGGGCGTCGCGCACGATGCCTCAGGTGACACGTTCGCCGAGGGGCACCACCTGCACCGCCGCGTCGCGCACCTCCTCGAGGAACCGATTCAGCGTCGATCCCTTGAGCAGAATCTCCCAGCGCGACCGTGCGCTCTGGCCGAAGATCACATGCGTGATGCCTTCGCGCTTGGCAAACGCGATCAACCCATCGGCCGGCTTGTCGGCGCGGACACGCACCACCGTCGCGCCAAGGCTCTCGGCGAGCGCGATATTGCGCTGCAGGGCGTCGCGATCCGGCGAAGCGATCTTGCCCGGCGCCTCTCGCGGCGTCTCGACGTAGACCGCGTACCACCGGGCGCCCAGCCGCCCGGCAATCCGGGCACCGATCCGCAGCACGCGCGGGGCGTCGGCATTCGAGCTCATACAAACCATCACGCGCTCGGGAATCAGTGCCGGCTCCAAGCCCTTCCCGCTGACGTCGTGACGCCGCCTTGTCGCCTATCTCGTCGGCCACGGCTCGCAGCGCCAGCTCGCGCAGCGTCGACAGGTTGGTCTCGCGGAAGAAGTTCGTGAGCGCCTGCTCGACCTTCTCCGGCTGATACACCTTCCCCTGGCGCAGACGGCTCTGCAGCTCCTGCACCGTGACATCGACGTTGACCACTTCATCCGCGCGATCGAGGAAGGTGTCCGGGACCGTCTCGCGGACGCGTACACCAGTGACGCGGCCAACCGCGTCGTTCAGGGTCTCGAGGTGCTGGATGTTGACTGCCGTCATCACGCCGATGCCCGCGGTGAGCAGATCGAGCACATCCTCGTAGCGCTTGGCGTGCGAACTGCCCGGTGCGTTCGTGTGCGCAAGTTCGTCGACGACACAGAGGTCCGGCCGGCGACGGATGATTGCTTCGGTGTCGAGTTCTTCGAGGACGACACCGCGGTAGTCAACGCGTCGCCGTGGCACCACTTCCAGGTCCGCGATCCGGGCTTCCGTCTCCGCGCGCCCGTGCGTCTCGATGAACCCGATCACGACGTCGACACCTTCGCGCCTGAGCGCGTGCGCGTCTTCCAGCATCGAGTACGTCTTCCCCACGCCTGGCGCCGCGCCGATGTAGATCCGCAGGCGTGCGTGCGCATGCGTCTGCAGCTTGGCCAGCAGCTGTTCGCCGGTCGGCCGGTTCGCCTCGGTGGTCACCACGCCAATCCTAGCGCGCAGCGTAGGGGGTGGTGCCCACGGCTTACGAACTCTTTATGCCTTTCTCTCGCTCCCGTTATCGGTGTGGGGCGTAGGGTGATTGTGATGAGAGCTGCCCGGACGCCATGCGGCATTGACCGATCGCGCGATCAGCGCGGTCGGTGCCGGTTGCAGCTGCCAGGCGAGGTGCGTTGTGCTCGATTTGGTGTTCGTCGGCCTCACGGTGCTCTTCTTCGCCGTCAGCGTCGGCTATGTTGCCGCCTGCGAACGGCTCATGAAGTGAGGTGATCCCATGACGCTCGACTACGTCGTCAGCCTGGCCGTGAGCGTGGCCATGCTCGGCTACCTGATCCTGGCGATGCTGAAACCGGAGAAGTTCTGACATGACTGTCAATGGCTGGCTGCAGATCCTGTTCTTTCTGCTCGCCACTTTCCTCGTGACGCCGGTGCTCGGCGGCTTCATGGCGCGCGTGTTCACGCGCCAGCACACCTGGCTCGATCCGCTGTGCCGCCCCATCGAACGCCTCGTCTATCGCCTGACCGGCGTGGACGAGACCCACGAAATGCGTTGGACCGAGTATGCCGCCGGCGTGCTCCTGTTCAGTGTCGTCTCGATGACCGTGCTCTACGCGTTGCAGCGCCTGCAGGCGCTGCTGCCGTTGAACCCGCAGGGCTTCGGCGGCGTCGCGCCCGACCTCGCGTTCAACACCGCCGCCTCGTTCGCCACCAATACCAATTGGCAGGCGTACAGCGGCGAGTCGACGATGAGTTACTTCACGCAGATGGCCGGACTGGCGTACCACAACTTCGTGTCGGCGGCTACCGGCATCGCGGTCGCGATCGCCTTCATCCGCGGCATTGCCCAGAAGGAGAAGGACACCATCGGCAATTTCTGGGTCGACATCGTGCGCGCCAATCTCTGTGGTGCTGCTACCGATCGCCCTGGTTGGCGCTCTCTTCCTTGTCTCGCAGGGCGTGGTGCAGAACCTCAAGGCCTACGACACGGTAACCGTGCTGGAACCGCAGACGGTGACCACGACAGGCGCTGACGGGAAACCGCAGACCACCGTCGTGAAGGAACAGACGATTGCGCAGGGACCGGTGGCGTCGCAGGAAATCATCAAGCAGTTCGGCACCAACGGCGGCGGCTTCATGAACGCCAACAGCGCGCATCCCGTTCGAGAACCCGACGCCGCTGTCGAACTTCCTGGCGATGTTCGGCATCTTCGCGATCTCCGCCGGCCTGACGTACACGCTCGGGTCGATAACCGGGTCGCGTCAGCACGGGTGGGCTGTGTGGGCGGCGATGGCCTTCCTCTTCCTCGCCGGCGTCACGACGGCGTACTGGGCGGAGGCACGTGGCAACCCGCTGCTGACGAAGGCGGGCGCTGATCAATCGGTGACTGCCCTGCAGCCGGGGGGCAACATGGAGGGCAAGGAAGTCCGCTTCGGGATCGCCAACACGGCACTGTTCGCGACCATCACGACCGACGCGAGTTGCGGCGCCGTCAACGGCTGGCTCGACTCGTTCACGCCACTCGGCGGCCTGGTACCGCTCGCCAACATCCAGCTGAGCGAAGTGGTGTTCGGCGGCGTCGGCGCGGGGATGTACGGGATCCTCGTCTACATCATCCTGTCGGTGTTCATCGCCGGACTGATGGTGGGACGCACGCCCGAGTACCTGGGCAAGAAGATCCAGGCGTTCGAGGTGCAGATGGCCATGCTCACGGTGCTGATCTTTTCGCTCGTGATCCTGACCTTCACCGCGATCTCGTCAGTGTCGTCCGGCTTCGGTACGGCCAGCATCTTCAATCCCGGCCCCCACGGCCTCTCGGAGATGCTCTACGCCTACTCGTCCGCCGCGGCCAACAACGGCTCGGCGTTCGGCGGCATCAGCGTCAACACGCACTGGTACAACACCACGCTCGGGCTGACGATGCTGTTCGGCCGATTCTTCATGATCATCCCGCCGCTGGCGATTGCCGGCAGCCTGGGTCGCAAGAAGCAGATTCCCGCATCACTCGGGACGTTCCCGGTCACTACGCCGCTGTTCTCATCGCTGCTCGTCGGCGTCATCGTGATCGTCGGGGCGCTCACTTTCTTCCCGGCGCTCAGCCTCGGCCCGATCGTCGAGCACTTCATGCTGAACGCAGGGCAGGTGTTCTGATGGCTGCTCACGCACAATCCATCTGGGATTCGCACATCGTCAGCCGCGCGGTCGGCGACGCGTTCCGCAAGCTCCATCCGCGCACGATGGCGAAGAACCCGGTCATGTTCGTCGTCGAGATCGGCAGCGTGCTGACCTCGGTCCGGCTCGTCGCTCGACGTCGTGAACGGCGCGGGGAACCTCGGCTTCGAGTTCCAGATCGCCGCGTGGCTGTGGCTGACCGTCCTGTTCGCCAACTTCGCCGAGGCGATGGCCGAAGGTCGCGGCAAGGCGCAGGCGGAAACGCTGCGGCGCGCCAAGACCGAGACCGTGGCCAACCGCGAGCGCGCGGACCGCACCTACGAAACCGTCCCGGCACCGGCACTCCGCAAGGGCGACATCGTCCGCGTCGCCGCGGGTGAGGTGATCCCGGCGGACGGCGACGTGATCGAAGGGGTCGCCTCGGTGGACGAGAGTGCCATCACCGGCGAGTCGGCTCCGGTCATCCGCGAATCGGGCGGCGACCGGTCCGCGGTGACGGGCGGTACCAGGGTGCTGTCCGACTGGATCCGTGTCGAGCGTCACCGTGAATCCGGGTGAAACCTTTCTCGACCGGATGATCGCGCTGGTCGAAGGCGCGGAGCGCCAGAAGACGCCCAACGAGATCGCGCTCAACATCCTGCTGGCCGGCCTGACGATCGTTTTCCTGATCGCCGTGGTGACCCTGCAGCCATTTGCCATCTACTCCGGCGCACCACAGTCCGTCTTCGTGCTGGTGTCGCTGCTCGTCTGCCTGATCCCGACGACCATCGGCGGCCTGCTGTCGGCGATCGGGATCGCCGGTATGGATCGCCTGGTCCAGCACAACGTCCTCGCCATGTCCGGGCGAGCGGTCGAGGCGGCCGGCGACGTGCACACGCTCCTGCTCGACAAGACCGGCACGATCACGCTGGGCAACCGGCAGGCGGCGGAGTTCATCCCAATGCTCGGGATCAGTGAGGCGACGCTGGCGGATGCCGCGCAACTCGCTTCCCTGCCGGACGAGACGCCGGAAGGACGCTCGATCGTCGTGCTGGCGAAGGAAAAATACGGGCTCCGCGGCCGCGAGTTATCGCCGCAGCAGGCGACGTTCGTGCCGTTCACGGCGCAGACCCGCATGTCCGGCGTCGATCTGCAGTCGGCGGTCTCCTCGACCGCCGGCGGCCGCCGGACGGCCATGGCGCTGGCGATCGAAGGTGAGGTCAGGGAAATTCGCAAGGGCGCGGCCGATTCGATCGAGAAGTGGGTGCTGGCGAAAGGCGGCACGGTTCCAGCGGAGCTCGGCGCCATCGTTCAGCGGGTTGCCCGCGCCGGGGGAACGCCACTGGTCGTCGCCGAAGGACGGCATGCGCTCGGCGTGATCTACCTGAAGGACATCGTCAAGGGCGGCATCCGCGATCGCTTCGCGCACCTGCGGGCCATGGGGATCAAGACGGTGATGATCACAGGTGACAACCCGCTGACCGCGGCGGCGATCGCGTCGGAGGCCGGCGTCGATGACTTCCTGGCGCAGGCCACGCCGGAGGACAAGATGGCGCTCATCAAGCGCGAGCAGTCTGACGGCAAGCTCGTGGCGATGACCGGTGACGGCACCAACGACGCGCCGGCGCTGGCGCAGGCCGATGTGGGTGTCGCGATGAACACCGGTACGCAGGCAGCCAAGGAGGCGGGCAACATGGTCGATCTCGACTCGAACCCGACCAAGCTGATCGAGATCGTCGAGATCGGCAAGCAGTTACTGATCACCCGGGGAGCGCTGACGACGTTCTCCATCGCCAACGACGTGGCGAAGTACTTCGCCATCATCCCGGCGATGTTCCTCGTGGCGTTCCCGCAGCTCGGGGCGCTCAACATCATGGGGCTGCGCACGCCGGAGTCGGCGATTCTCTCGGCGGTGATCTTCAACGCGCTGATCATCGTCGCGCTGGTGCCGCTGGCGCTGCGCGGGGTGCAGTACCGTCCGGAGGGGGCCGCGGCCCTGCTCCGCCGTAACCTGCTGCTCTACGGCGTCGGCGGCATCATCATCCCGTTCATCGGCATCAAGGCCATCGACGTGGTCATTTCCGCGGCCGGCCTCGCGTAGGGCTGGCGTAGGTCGGCCGGGGCTCCCGAAGCAGCCCCGACAGGAGCTCTCATCATGAACCTCGCACGCAACTTCGTCGCTGCCATCCTGATGACCGTCGTCACGACAGTCATCCTCGGCCTCCTCTATCCGCTGGTGGTGACCGGACTCGCCCAGGCGCTGTTTCCGGACAAGGCCAACGGTCAACTCGTCGAACGCGACGGGCACGTCGTCGGCTCGCGGATCATCGGTCAGGGCTTCACCGGCGCCGGCTACTTTCACCCGCGGCCATCGGCCGCGGGGACGGGATATGACGCCGCGAATTCGGCCGGGTCGAATCTCGGACCGACCAACAAGAAGCTGGTCGACGCGGTGGCGGCCAACGTCGAAGCGGCGCGGAAGGACAATCCGTCCGCGCCCGTACCGGTCGATCTGGTGACGACCTCGGCATCCGGGGTTGACCCGCACATCACGCCGGCGAACGCGGAGTTCCAGCTGCCACGGATCGCGCGCGCGCGTGACATGTCCGACGCCGACGTGCGCCGGCTGATCGCCGAACACACCGAGGGACGCACGTTCGGATTACTCGGTGAGCCTCGCGTGAATGTGCTCGAACTCAACCTGGCGCTCGATGTGGCGAAACCTCTCGGCGACGTGGCTGTCGGCGATCGCTGACCGGGTCCGCTGCGGGCCTGGGTCGTCTGCTCGGGGCTCGACGTTCAGGGCGCCCCTCGTGCACGGGCAGTCTCCCGCGTAAGCGTCCGTGTCACGGCGACGTGTCATAGCGGACACGACACCCGGGCCACACGTCCGGGCTTGCAATCGCGACCAACCCCAGACAGCCTAGAGACGCGATGAAAAGGCCACATCCCGTGCGCGTCGTCCTGTCGACGCCCGCCGTGATGTCGTTCGTCTCGGTCTGGAAGGCTGGCGCGCTGGCGATGGTCCAGCTCGGTGCCGGTGCCTTCTTCGTTGCCGGCGTCACGCGAGCCGTCCTGGGCCCCTCCGCCGTCTGGTTCGTGCTGGCGGCGACGGTGCTCGGCGCGCTGGCGCGCGCCGTCGACATCGAGAGCTGGGCCCTGCTGATTCCCGGCGGCACAATCGGCCGGCTCCAAGAGGCCTTCGGTCCGCGGGCCGGACGCATCGGCGCAGCCGCCGTCCTGATCGAACGGATGCTCCTCGCCGCCATGGGCGCAACATTGGCCGGGCATTACGCAGCCGGCGCGCTGGTGCCGGCGATTCGCGGGCAGACGATCGCGGGCGAGGAACTCGCGACGGTGGTCGCGGTGGGATTGGTCGGCCTGCTGTGGATGCGGGCACGCATCGGACTCTCCTGGACCCGCGATGCGATGGCGCGTGGCATCTGGGTTGGCACGAGCCTGCTGACCGTGGTTGCCGCCTGGGCACTGGTGAGTCTGCGGCACGGCGTGCCGCCGCTCAGCGGGTTGCTCGTTGGACCTCCCGTCACCTCGTGGACGCCATGGCCGGCAGCCAACGTGGGGCTGGCGTGGCTGTTCGGACTGGCGCTCGCCGTACCTGCAATCGGCGGCGGCGAGGCGCTGTCGCGCGCCGCACACGAGTTCGCGCCGCCGCGGCTTCAGGCTCTGCGACGCACCCGCCTCGTGGTCCTGCTGTTCACGGCCCTGTTCGCGCTCGTCGGCACCCTGCTCTACGTGCAGCTCGTGCCGGCCGGTGAGCAGGCGATCTCGCTCAGCACGCCATGGGCGGGCATCGCCAGTCACGTCGGCGCGCCGCCCTGGATGCGCAGCCTGCTCGGCCTGGTAACCGCAGCCGCTGCGGTCGCCATGCTCGCGCCGGCGGTGCACGTGGCTCTCGGCGATGCGGAGTCCGTGCTGCAGCGCCTGACCCTCGAGGGGACGTTGTCGGTGGGCTTCGCACAGCTTCACCGGCGGTTTGGTACGCCGGTCCGCGTCATCGACATGACGGCGGCGGCCGTCATTGCCGCCATCATCGCAACCGGGGGCCGTGTGCCGTGGCTCGGGCATGCCTATGCGGTCGCCATCGTCAGCACCCTCGTCCTGACGCTCGCCGCCGTGCTGCGCCTTCGACGCACGCGACCCGGCACTCCGTATCGTGCCCCACTCAACCTGCGCGTCAATGGCCGCGACGTCCCGCTCGGAATGGTCGCCGCCGGAGGGCTGCTGGCGGCGGCGGTTCTGGCGACCATGCTCGTCGGCGACCTGCCGTCGATGGCCGCTGCCGCTGCTCTGAGTGCACTCGTCCTGGTCCTCCAGGTTGCCGGACATAACGTCGAACCGGAGTCGGAAGACGAGACGGCGGACGCGTTTGACGTGAGACCCGCAGGCGACGTCTCCCTCGATCACATGCAGGTGCGCCCCGGCAGTGTGCTGGTGCCCGTGCGCAACCCGCATGCATTGGACCATGTGGCGGCGGCGCTCCGGGCCGCGGGGGACCGCGATGTCGTCGTGATGACGGTACGCCTCATCGATGCGGACGACGGCACTGCCCTCCCGCATGCGCCCACGCCGTACGAACGACGTTTGCTGTCCGAAGTGGTGGCGGTCGCCGAGCGCGTCGGCAAGCCGGTCCGCCTGCTGATCGTGCCGGCGCGCCAGGTTATCGACGCCGTTGTCGCGATGATCCTCCGGTTGCGGGCCTCGGACGTCTACGTCGGCGAGTCCTCGTCGCTGTCCGCCGAGGACCAGGCGCGACTTCTTGGCGACGCCTGGGAGCGCAGTGACAAGCCGGAGCCGTTCGACGTCCGGCTGGTCATCGCCCATCGCAGTGGACGGACGGATACATACCACCTCGGCGCCCACCCGCCGTCACTCACCTCTGCCGACATCGATCTCATTCATCGCATCTGGCTGGATGCCATCAAGGCGGTGGGCCCCCACGTCCATCACCATGACGTCGTTCGAGCGGCTTTGACACAGATGGAACAACAACTCACCGGTCCCAACCGGGACGAGGCACTGGCGGCGCTCCGCGAGACGGCTCGTCCCGCCGAGGAGCTCGCGGCGGTGCTGCACAGCCGCGACTACGCCCGCCTGCGCGACATGATGCGGAACCGGCACGCCAGCGAGCTTGCCGAACTGCTGACCGCGCTCAGCGTCGAGGACCAGGTCGTCGTCTTCCGCGTGCTGCCACGGAAAGATGCCGCGGCGGTTTTCGAATATCTCGAGCAGGACGCGAAAGAAGCCCTGCTCAAGGGCATGGCCCAGGAAGACGTCGCGGCGCTGCTCAACAACATGGCGCCGGACGATCGCACGATGTTCCTCGAGGAACTGCCGGCGATGGCGACGCGGCAGCTCCTGTCGCTCCTCACCCCGGGGGAGCGGACGGTGGCGCTGACACTGCTCGGCTACCCGGAGGGATCAGTCGGCCGGTTGATGACGCCGAACTATGTGTCGGTGCGAGAGCAGTGGACGGTGCAGGAGGTGCTCGACTACGTGCGCGCTCACGGCCAGGACAGCGAAACGCTCAACGTCATCTACGTCGTCGACGAGCAGGGGCTGCTGATCGACGACGTCCGCATCCGCGAGTTCCTGCTCGCGCCACTCGGCAAGAGAGTCGCGGACCTGATGGACCGGCGGTTCGTGACGCTGACCGCCAGCGACGACCAGGAGACCGCGGTCACGGTGTTCCGGCAGTACGACCGCAGCGCGCTCCCGGTCACCGATACAGCCGGCATGCTCATCGGCATCGTCACGATCGACGACGTGCTGGACGTGGCGGAAGCGGTGGCGACGCGGGAGATTCAGCGGATCGGTGGCTCAGAGGCGCTGGACGAGCCCTACATGGACATCGCGTTCGGCCGGATGATTCAGAAGCGCGCCGGCTGGCTGACCGCCCTTTTCCTGGGTGAGATGCTGACGGCCACGGCGATGGGATTCTTCCAGTCGGAGATCGAAAAGCTGGTCACGCTGGCGCTGTTCGTGCCGCTGATCATCTCGAGCGGCGGCAACTCCGGGTCACAGGCATCGACGCTGGTGATCCGCGCGCTGGCGCTCGGCGAGGTCACGCTGCTCGACTGGTGGAGGGTGATGCGGCGCGAGCTCATGGCTGGTCTGACGCTCGGCCTCATTCTCGGCGCGATCGGGTTCGCGCGTATCACCATCTGGTCGGCCTTTTCCGACATCTACGGCGTGCATTGGCTGCTGATTGCGATCACCGTGGCGATCTCGCTGGTCGGCGTCGTCCTGTGGGGGACACTCAGCGGGTCGCTGCTGCCGCTCCTCCTGCGTCGGCTGGGCTTCGACCCCGCGACATCGTCAGCACCGTTCGTTGCAACCCTGGTCGACGTCACCGGCCTCGTGATCTATTTCTCTGTCGCGCTGATCGTCCTCGGCGACACACTCCTCAAGACCGCGGCACCGTAAAGGGCTCACGCCGCTCCGCCGGGGCGCGGTCTGCGACATCACTCGTGACCGGGACCGCCGGTCGCGCTCCGGCGCAGTACATGTCGTCCACCTCGCAGCCCTCGACCTCCACCTGGATGGTGGTATGCGTGATCTTGAAGTGGTGCTCGATCTCGTGGACCACAGCGCGCAGCACCTGTTGACCCTCTCGCACACTTTGCTCGGCGACAACGAGGTGACAACTGCACGCGATCACGCCAGGACCCACCATCCAGACGTGCAGGTCATGAACGTCGAGCACACCGGCGACGTCCCTGATGACAGTAATTAGCGCCGGCATCTCGATGCCCGCGGGCGTGCCCTCGAGAAGCACCGTCGCGCTCTCCCGCAGCACGTCGTAGCTGGAATAGAGAATCAACGCCGCGATCAGCAGTGAGACAACCGGGTCGGCGATCGGTGTGTGCGTCAGAGCGACGACGACGCCAGCGATGACCACGCCGACCGCGGACACCGCGTCGCCCATCATGTGCAGGTAGGCGCTCCGCACGTTGATGTCGTGCTCCGCCCCGCGGTGCAGCCGCATGCCGATCGCCGTGTTGACGACGATCGCCGCCGCTGCCGTGGTGATCATCAGACCGCCGTTGACCGCTTCCGGCTCCCGCAGGCGAGTGATGGCTTCCCACCCGACGAAGACGGCGATGAGGACCAGCGACACGGCGTTGACGAGGGCGGCGACGATCCCCACGCGGTGATAGCCGAACGTCATGCCGTGGTGAGATGGTCTGGCCGCTATTCGCAGCGCATACCAGCTGAGACCCAGCGCCATCGCGTCGGCAAGGTTGTGCCCGGCGTCCGAAATCAACGCCAGGCTGTGCCCGAACCAGCCGGCCAGTGCCTCAACGATGACGAAGGCCAGTGTTCCGACGACCGCAGCTCCCATGGTCGCTCCGGACACCGGTGCCGCGGCGGCCATGTGATGATGCGCGTGCAGACGCGCGGAGTGCTCGTGGGCCATGGCTCAGACTGGCGCAGTCAGCTCGACATCGCTGAACGGCACAGGGCTCTCGTGCGACACATCGTCAGCGCCACTATCGCGTGCCACCATTGAGCTTCCGCTGTTCGAGGGCGTCTTGCAGACTACGAAGCGTCTCTTCACATCTGGCGGTCAAGGTCCGCTTCTGACCGAGCGACAACGCCAGCGAGCGTACGTTGCTGTTGCGGCGAGACAGCCTGATGATCTCGGCATTCGCGCTCATGAAGCGGTCCAGAGCAGCCGTGGCGGCGGAAAGTCGTGGGCGCACTTCGGACGGGAGAAGACCGGCCATCTCCTCGAGCGCGGCACGGGCACCGGCCTCGGCGGTCATCATCCGTTGCTCGAGAGAGGCCATGACTGCATCCTCGGGCTCGGCGATGTGCGGTGCCTGAAGCACCTGAATCTCGCGGACCGCGGCGACGGCCGTCGCCGCGAGCGCCGCGGCGCGCCACGGGGCTTGCGCAGGCACTGACCTCGTGATCGGTTCCAGCGCATCCCTGAACGCGTCCGCTGCCTGTTGAGCCGAACCAAAAGACAGGCGTTGCGCCTTGAGATTGGTGTTTTCGACAGCCAGCCCGAGGATGGTCGTGTCGAGGGCGCGAAACTCCGAGAACCGCTGCTGAAAATCCTCGAGCAGACGCGCTTCTTGCGAATAGCCCAATCCCGCCAGAACCGGTTTCAGCGCGTCGGCGTCCCGCTGGACCAACTGCGTCGTCTGTTCCGTCTCTCGGGAAGAAGCAATCGAGGCCTCATCCGTGTCCGCCATCACCGCCCGGTCGCCGCTCTCGACGACCTTCGTGAACTGGACCAGCAGATCGGCTGCGAGACGGCGGGCTTCTACCAGCTGTTCCAATGACGTCTTCAGATCGCCAGCGCAGCCTGCGAGCGCGAGGGCAACAAGCGCGATCAGCCGATTACGTCGGGGCATCCAGCAGAACTTAGCACGCGGGGACGATCCGGCGTGACCAGGGGCGAGGGACCGGTGAGCCCGCGTCAAGCGCCGGAGCTCACCCTGAGCCCGGATGCGGCGGAGACGCTGTTGGTCCACGAGGCGTCGGGCCAGCGGAAGACGACGACAGCTCTGTTGTATCGGCCGTACGCTGCACCACCTGCCCTGCCATCGCTGTCGACGGACCCGCGTGCTCGCATAACTCTTCATGCGGCGTTCAGTGAATTCTCAGGCGGGGCACGTGCAGATTGGACAAGCCGGCCAGCCTGGCACGCACCCAGAGGAACGCCAGCGACTCGCGGCGCAGATCCACGGCGAACACGGTGCCGCCCGGCGCCACGCGAGGGGCGATCTTCAGCGCGAACGTAGCCGGCCGCACACGACCCAAGGTCCACGATCGTGGCTCCCGGACGCCGATCCAAGGCGCGAAGCACCTCATCAGGTCGCTACCAGGTGTCCCGCTCCTGCTCGACGCCGCGGAGGATGAACAGCGTCCGGATCGCCTCTTCGGCGACGTAACCTCCCAGGAATCCAACGACCAGAATGACGACCGTGCGCCGCACGGCTACACGTCAGCGAAGCGATAGCCGACCCAGGGCTCGGTGAGGATGTACTTCGGCGACGAAGGGGTCGGCTCGATCTTCTTGCGGAGAGCACCGATCAGGACACGCAGATGCTCGGGCTGATCGGCAGCGTGCGGACCCCAGATGGCCTTGAGGATGACGCGATGCGTCAGGACCCGGCCCGGATGCTGCGCCAGAAACGTCAGCAGCTCGAATTCCTTTGGCGTGAGGCGCACTTCCTCGCCGGCGCGCTGCACGCGGAACCGTTCCCGATCGATGACGAGGTCCCCGCGGACGATCGGCTCATTGGCTGGGGTCGGACCTTCCACCCGGCGCAGGCAGACGCGAATTCGCGCGAGCAGCTCCTCCGCGCCGAACGGCTTGGTCACGTAATCGTCGGCACCCGCATCGAGGGCGTTGACCTTGTCCCCCTCGGCGCCTCGTGCCGACAGCACCAGGACCGGCGTGTTCGACGATTGGCGAATCTGGCGGCAAACCTCCACGCCCGGCATGTCCGGAAGGCCGAGATCGAGAATCACCAGCTCCGGCTTGTCGCGCTCGACGACGTCGAGCGCCGATCGGCCGTTCATGGCTGCCAGCACGTCGTAGCCGCGGGCGCGCAGCAGCGCCGTCACGGTGCCGATGATGTTCGGCTCGTCGTCGACGATCAGAATGCGGATGGCCACGGCTAGGAACTCACCGTGGCGGCGCGCACGGCCCCGGGCATGACGAGCGAGAAACGGGCGCCGGAGCCGGGCACGTTTTCGGCCCAGACCCGCCCGCCCGCGGCCGCGAGCAGACCGCGTGTGATCGACAGCCCCATGCCGGTGCCGAACGTGACCTCGCGCGCCGACCTGCCGCGGTAGAACCGTTCGAACAGATGCTCCAGCTCGCCAGGGTCAAGGCCGGCACCACGATCCGAGACGGAGACCACCAGCCCTTCCGTCGAGCCTCGGGCCCGGACGGTGATCGGCGCTCCGGCCGGCGAGTACTGCGCGGCGTTCTCGAGCAGGTGCGACAGCGCCACCGACGTCAAGCGAGGATCGATGTGGATTTCCGCGTCGGCTTCAGCGTCGACGTCCAGCGGATGCCCATCCAACGCGTGCCGCACATAGGCAATCGCCGCGTCGACGACGTCTGCCGGCGACACCCATTGGCGATCGACGAGGATCGCGCCGGCATCCACCCGCGCCATGTCGAGGATGTCCTGTACCAGCCGCGCCAGCCGATCGATCTCGGCGGTCGCGGCGGCCGCCTGCACGCGCCGGTCGTCAGCCGGCAGGTCACCGCGCAGGTTTTCGATCGCGACCTTGATGGCGGTGAGCGGCGTCCGCAGATCGTGGCTCAGCGAGGCGAGCAGCGTCGCGGCCAGGTCCGCCTTCTGACGCACCAGCTCCGCGGCGTCGCGCTCGGCCAGGAACTCGGCCCGCTCGATGGCGATCGCCACGACACCGGCAATCGCGTCGAGCGCGCCGATGTCGAGCGCCGGCGTCTCGGCTACCAGAAGTCCGATCGCCTTCGTGCCGTGCCGCAACGGCACGATCGACAGCTCGCCGCGGAGCCCGGCCTGCATGTGCCCGCCATAGGCGCGCTGGCGCGCATCGAACTCGAGCGTCCCGCTCGCCTTCGCCAGGGCGGTGTCGAGCACCGCCGGCTGAATCGGCACGACGTCGGGGCCGCCCTGGAAGATGCGCCAACCGTGGTCCGCCGGAAGGCAGACCGCCACCCGGGCGAGTTCGAACCGGCGCGCGACGTGGCGCGCCACGGCATCTACCGCCCCCGCCGTGTCGGTGGTCAACAGGACATCACGAGTCAGATCGAACAACCGCGTCACCTCATTGCGCCGGGCGATCGCCTCGCGAGCGCGCTGCTGCGCTGCCGCCGACAGATTGCTGGCAATGACGGCGACGACCAGGAAAGCGAAGAGCGCGATCCAGTTCTGCGGGTCGGCAATCGTGAACGTGCGGACGGGCGGAAGGAAGAAGAAGTTGAACACCAGCATGCCGGCGACGGCGACGACGATCGCGATCCGCAGGCGCCCGATGGTGGCGGTGCCGAGGACAATCAGCAGCAGCGCCAGGGCTACCGTGGTGGGGCTGACGTCGGGCAACCGTTGCAGCGACATCGTGGTCGCGGCAACGAGAATGAGCGCCCCGATCAGCAGGACGGCATCACGACGGCGGACGACTCGAGACATGGACCCCGCCGTCGATTCTGACACTGCCGCCTGCGCGTCACGCCGGTCCCGCATCTTCTTATCGATTCTTTACGAGATTTTTAGCGCCCACGCCGTAGCCTCGCATCGAGGAGGCGGCCATGCCATCGTTTACGTCCTTCAGCGCCGCGGATGTCGGACGGCAGGAGGTCACCCGGATTCTCTCCGATTACGTGGCACTCGACCGTGCACGTTTCTGGCGTCGATTGCTCGTCGTGCGGTTCGGCCTGCTCGCGATGTCTGCCGCCCTGATCGCCCACGTGGTTCCCGGACTCTCGGCGTATGGTCGCTGGATGCCTGCCTTGCTCTCCCTGACGCCGCCGGCCTGGGCCTGGATCGCGGAGATCAGGCTGGCGCGGCGACTGGCGCGGCGACTCAACGCATGCGGAAGTGTCGGCACCTATACCGTAGTTATGGAAACCGGCACTTTCGCGGATCCCGGTTAAGAAAGTCATAAAAAGTCCGTAAGGACAGGCCTCACACGCGTCGTCTCGAGTCGACCGGCGCGCATAATCGCAGGTGCCAAGTTCGCTTCCGGGAGGAAGCGATACGGGGGAACCATCGCGAGCAATTCCGCTCGCCGGGGCGAATCCGCCTCGCGCCTTCGCTGCTTCGGCACGGCCGATCCGAGCTCCTGTCGGAACGTCCAGCCGGATCGACGGAGGGCGACCCTTCAGGGTCGCGACGCCGCGAGGCAGTAGAGGACTCCACACCTCGAGCCCGTCAGCTAACCCCGTCGGCGGTTGGAGAGCTCCGTGGCCGAAGAGTCGTTCCTCGGGCAGGTCAAGCGGCTGATCGTCGGCGCGCCCATTCCGTCTCACGACGCGCATCACGAACGGCTGTCCCGGGTCACGGGGCTGGCGATTCTCTCGTCGGATGCGCTCTCCTCCGTCGCCTACGCCACGGAGGAAATCCTGCGGGTGCTGCTGGTCGGCGGCGTCGCCGCGCTTGGCCTCGTGACGCCAATCGGGGTGGTCATTGCGATCACACTCGCGGTCGTCGCCTTCTCCTACCGGCAGACGATCCACGCCTACCCGAGCGGTGGCGGCGCGTACATCGTCGCCAAGGAAAACCTCGGGACGCTGCCCAGCCTGATCGCTGCCTCGTCACTGCTGATCGACTATGTGCTGACCGTGGCGGTCAGCGTGGCGGCCGGCGTCGCGGCGGTCACATCAGCCGCGCCGGCACTCGTGCCCTACCGGGTGGAGCTCGCGCTCGCCTTCGTCGGCGTCCTGATGATCGGCAACCTGCGCGGTGTGCGGGAGTCCGGGCGAATCTTCGCCGTGCCGACCTATTTCTTCATTGTCGGCATCCTGGCGATGCTCGCGGTCGGCGCCTGGCGCTACTTCTTCGGAGGGATCACCCCGCCGCCTGAGACGGCGCTGTCGATGGGAGCCAGCGGCGCCGGCGCGCTGACGACGTTCGCCTTGCTCACCGCGTTCTCGAACGGCTGCACCGCGATGACGGGAGTCGAGGCCGTCTCGAACGGCGTCCCCGCCTTCAAACCACCGGAGAGCCGGAACGCCGCAGCGACCCTCGTCGCCATGGCGACGCTCGCGATCACGATGTTCATGGGCATAACCCTGCTCGCACACGCCTACGGGATCATTCCGAACGACAGCGAGACGGTCGTCTCACAGGTGGCACGCGTCACGTTCGGCGGCGGGGTCGCTTACTACGGAGTGCAGGCGGCCACCATGCTGATTCTCGTCCTGGCGGCGAACACCGCGTATGCCGACTTTCCACGACTGGCGTCGATCGTCGCGCGCGATCGGTTCCTGCCCCGCCAGTTCATGAACCAGGGAGATCGCCTGGCGTTCTCGAACGGCATCCTGATCCTCAGCGCTCTTGCCGCGGTCCTGCTCGTGATCTTCGGCGGCGACACTCATGCGTTGATCCCGCTCTACATGATTGGGGTGTTCGTCTCGTTCACACTGTCGCAGGCTGGCATGGTGATTCACTGGCGGCAGTCGCGGGCGCCGGGCTGGCGCGCCAGCGCGCTGGTCAACGGCTTTGGCGCGCTGGTGACCGGCATCGTGCTCGGCATCGTCGCCACGACCAAGGCGGCCGAGGGCGCCTGGATCATCATCGTCATGATCCCGATCCTCGTGACCATCTTCGAGGTCACGCGGCGCCATTACGACCATGTGGCCGACGAACTCACGCTGCGCGGGTGGACGCCCGAACCGGCCGGCCACCATGTTGCCATCGTCCCGATTGGCGGAATGCAACGCGCGGTCGTGAAAGCGCTGCGCTATGGCCGCACCCTGGCGACAGATGTGCGTGCGGTCTACATCGAAATCGACCCGCGAGCCACGGAGACGCTGCGTCAGCAATGGCCCGAGTGGGGCCAGGGCGTCCGGCTGGTGGTGCTGGAATCGCCGTACCGATCCCTGCTCGAACCGTTGCTCGACTACATCGAGGCGCTGAAGCGTGATGATCCGAATGGATATGTCACCGTGATTCTTCCAGAGTTTGTGCCTCGCCGGCTCTGGCAGCATCTGCTGCACAACCAGCACGCGCTCCTGATCAAGGGCGCGCTGCTCTTCAAGCCAAACGTCATCGTCACCAGCGTGCCGTTCCACCTCGGCCGACCCGCGAGCGCTCCAGCTACGGCCCCGTTGCGCGATCTAAATAGTGTCGGGGGCCCTGCCTGATCTAAAATTTCGCGCACTTCCTACTAGCCATCTTTTGGGGGAGCGAGGAGAGAGACGGCATGAAGCAACTTCGATTTGGCGCCACGCTGTTCGGCGCAGTGATACTGGCGGCAGCGGTGGTATCCGCCCAGGCGCCGGCGGCGGGAGGCCAGGGCGGCGGCCAAGGAGGCGGCCAGGGCGCCGGTGGCGGCCGAGCAGGCGGCGGTCAGGCAGCAGCGCCGCTGCAGAACCTGAAGGTATTCCCGAAGGAGACGACGCAGGCACAGATCCTGCCGACGATGCGTGCGTTCGAGGGCGCGTTGCAGGTGGAATGCGGCCACTGCCACCAGTGGGAGGGTCAGGGCAACCCGACCAACAATTTCGCGGCGGACGTGAAACCGCAGAAGGAAATCGCCCGGGCGATGATCCGGATGGTCGATTCAATCAACCAGCAGATCCAGGCAGGCGTTTCGGCCACCGGCGTCCGCACCGGTGACGCCGTTCAGAAGGTCACCTGTGCGACGTGCCATCGCGGCAAGCCGATTCCGCAGGTCGAGACCTACAACCCACCGGCTCCCGCGGCTCGTCCGGGCGGCGCCGGCGCGCCCGCACCCGGCGGCGCTCCCGCCGGCGGTCGCCAGTAGGCACCCCTAACGCAGGGATCAGGTATCAGGAATGAGGTATCAAGAAGCTGATACCTGACTACCTGATACCTGATTCCTTCCTCTCTACATCCCGATCACGTCGACGAGCTCTTTCACCGCACTCGCAGACTTCTTCAACGCCGCGTCTTCTTCGGCAGTCAGCGTGATCTGGATGATCTGCTCGACGCCGCGCGCACCGAGTTTCACGGGCACGCCGACGAACAGGTCGTTGATTCCGTACTCGCCGGTCAGGTACACCGAGCACGGCAGGATCTTCTTCTTGTCCTTCAGGATCGCTTCGACCATCTCGGCCGCCGCCTGACCGGGGGCGTACCAGGCGCTGGTTCCCACCAGCTTGGTGATCTCCGCGCCACCGTTCGCGGTTCGATCGCCAATCGCCTTGATCTTCTCGGCCGACAGCAGCTCGGTCAGCGGGACACCCGAGACCGTCGAATAGCGCGGCAGCGGCACCATCGTGTCGCCGTGGCCGCCGAGCACGAACGAGTTGATGTTCTGAACTGAGACACCGAGTTCCATGGCGATGAACGTGCTCATGCGGGCGGAGTCGAGGACGCCGGCCATGCCGATGATTCGCTCGCGGGGAAACCTGGTGAGCTTGAAGAGCGCCTGTGACATCGCATCGAGCGGATTCGCGACCGGGACTACCACTGCGTCTGGCGTGTACTTCACCAGGTTGGGCGCAATGCTTTCCATGATCGCGAAGTTGTCCTTGACGAGATCGTCACGGCTCATGCCCGGCTTGCGTGGCTTGCCTGAGGTGATGACGACCACGTCGGAGCCGGCGGCGGCACTCCAGTCGCTGCCGCCGATGACGCGCGAGTCCGACCCGATGATCGGGCACGTCTCGTAGATATCCAGGGCGACGCCGGCGGCCTTCGTGTCCGCGATGTCGATGATCACGACATCGGCGAGGCTCTTCTCGGCGATCGACCGCGCCACCGTGGCGCCAACGTTGCCGGCACCGCCCACCACTGTCACTTTGCGATTCATTCGTTCCTCATTCACGCCAACCCGTTGCCGGAGGCTGCCTGACCGCGCGCTAATCATCTCATTCGCTTAGGGCACCATCCCTGGGCGAGCGCGCCGGATACTCACAATTCCTGTTGAAAACCCTGTTGAAAAGACCGGTCGATCACGCAGGATCGCCACACTTCTTCGAACGTTTTAGCGGTTTGCACCATCGTAGTGCGATCGTTGCGCGGTGTTCACATCGCAACAGCGCGTGAGATCAAGTGCCAGCGCCGAACCACGGATGCTTCCCAACTCCCGGACGTGCGTGGACGGATCTCCTGTGGAAATTGCGCGCACACAAAAGACGCTCGAGTCACGAGTTATCCGACACACGTCATGGCCGCACCGCACGAACACCAATCGAGGATTATACTTGCGGAGTATTCATCGCAGTTTCGCGACATCCACTCCGGTCCGCCGACGCTGACCGCTCTTCATCGGTACGCTCTTGAACATCGTAGTTGCTGACGACCTGCCCACCTCCGCGCTCGACATCCTCCGCGCGGAAGGGTGGACCGTCGACGCCCGCACCGGCCGCTCCCCTGAACAGCTCGCCACCGATCTCGCCGACGCCGATGCCATCGTGGTTCGCAGCGCCACCAAGGTCACCGGCACGCTGATCGCCACTGCTCCGAAATTGCGGGTGATCGCCCGCGCCGGGACCGGCGTGGACAACGTGGACGTTCCCGCCGCCACGGCGCGCGGCATCGTCGTCATGAATGCTCCCGGCGCCAACAGCATCAGCGTCGCGGAGCTCGCGATGGCGCAGATTCTGGCGCTGGCTCGCCATCTTCCCGCCGCCGATGCCGCGATGAAGCAGGGCAAGTGGGAGAAGAAGAAGTTCCTCGGCGAAGAGATCCGCGACAAGACGCTGGGCCTGGCGGGCCTGGGCCGGATTGGCCAGGAAGTGGCACGAAGGGCGTCGGCATTCGGCATGCGGATCATCGCGCACGATCCCTTCATCTCCGAGGTCGTGGCGGCCACGCTGGGCGTCGAGCTCGTCTCGCTGGACGATCTGTTCGCCCGCGCCGACTACTTGTCGCTGCACATGCCGTCGACGCCCCACACCAAAGGTCTGGTCAACGCCGAACGGCTCGCCCGGTCGCGCAAGGGCATCCGTATCGTCAACACCGCCCGCGGCGATCTCATCGACGAATCCGCACTCGCAGACGCGATTGAATCGGGACAGGTGGGAGGCGCCGCGCTCGACGTCTTCCAGAAGGAGCCGACGGTCGATCACCGGCTGCAGATGCTTCCTCAGGTGGTCGCCAGTCCGCACATCGCCGCCTCGACGCGCGAAGGCCAGGAGCTGGTCGGCGTCGAAACGGTGTCGGCGCTGCGCGACTTCCTGAAAGCTGGTGTCATCCGCAATGCGGTGAACTTCCCTTCCGTGCCGCCCGAGGAGTTCGCCCGACTCCAGCCTTTCGTCGCGCTCGCCGAACGACTCGGTACCTTCGTCGCACAGATGAGCGATGGCGGGGCCCTCGTCGATCGGGGTCCGCTATTACGGAGAGCTGGCCGAGATGCGGACGGACATGATCGTCAACGCCGTGTTGACCGGATTCTTCAAGCCAATTCTCTCGTCGGCCGTGACGATGGTGAATGCCCGAAGTGTCGCAGCCGAGCGTGGCATCGAAGTCGTCGAGTCGCGCAGCACGCGCACCCGCGACTACACAAGCCTGATATCCGTGAAGCTGCAGACCAATGCCGGTGAACGACTGGTCGAAGGTGCCGTGATTCAGCGCAAGTGGGCGCGTCTGGTGCTGGTGGACGGGATCCGCGTCGAGGCACCGCTCGCAGGGCACGATGGTCGTCATCTGCAACACCGACCAGCCGGGTGTGATCGGGCAGATCGGGACGATCCTCGGCGCGCACGGCGTCAATATCGCCAATTTCGCGCTCGGACGCGATGAGTCCGGCCGCGCTATCGGCGTGGTGATCGTCGACGAAACGGCTCCGATTCCGGATGTCGTGCTGGAGGAACTGCGGAAGGTTCCCGGCATTCGGGAAGCCCGAATCGTCAGGGTGTAAGCACGAGCCGACGGACCGACCCGTCGGCGCCCGTCACCTCGACGCCGGTTTCGTCCACCTGCGTGACGGTGAACGTGCCGACGCGGTCGCCGCTCTTCACGAAGACGACATCATTCGGGGTGCTCGAGGATCGCGGTCCGCTGAGCAGTGCCATCGACGGTTTCGGTCGCCATGCCCGCGAGCGTGAACGGTAGCGAAGGCACGATTGGCGCCGCCGCTGCAACCGGTCCCGCCACTGCCGCGTGCGACTGGCGAGCTGTGGCTGCAGGCGCTCGCTCCCCGAACCGGAACGGATTGCGGGTCGGATCCCGATAGTCGAGTTCCTTCCGCACACGGGTCTGCAGCCGCGCCGCCTCAGACTGGATGTCGCTCAACAGGACCGGCGCGGTCTGCCCCTGCGAAACCGGCGCATTCGCCTGGTGCGAAGAAGGCGGCCAGCCAAAGCACGTGGCCAGCAGCGTCGCTCCCGAGACCGCAGCAGTGGACTTCCAGTTCATGGATCGCTGGAGGATCTTACTCCAGCCGGTAGCCGGTAGCCGGTAGCCGGTAGCCGGTAGCCGGTAGCCGGTGGCCAGTAGCCGGCGGCCGGTAGCAGGTAAGCCGGTTGCCTGTAGCTGGTAGCGCCACAAGCCACCAGCTACCAGCTACCAGCGGCTACTGGCTTGCTACCAGCTACCGGCTACCGGCTACCGGCTACCGGCTACCGGCTACCACTACCAGCTACCAGCCACCGGCTACTGGCTACCAGCTACCCGCTACGGTATGATTCGTCGTGCACCCTGCAACTGCCTCGAATCCTCCATTTCGAGCGCCAGAGTCAGCACAAGTCGTCGCCGTCATCCCCGCCCGCTACGCCTCGACCCGACTTCCAGCCAAGCCGCTCGCCGACATCGCCGGACGTCCCATGATTGAGCACGTCTACCGTCGCGCGGCCAGCGCGCGCGGGGTTGGCCAGGTCATCGTCGCAACGGATGACGAGCGCATCGCGAGTGCCGTTACCGCGTTCGGTGGCACCGTCCGGATGACGCGCGCCGATCACCGTACCGGAACCGATCGTCTCGCCGAGGTCGCGGCCGATCTGACCTGCGACGTGATCGTCAACGTGCAGGGTGACTTGCCGCTGCTCGATCCGGCCATGATCGAGGATGCCGTCGCCCCGCTGATCACGGATCCAACGCTGCAAATCGGGACGCTCTGCACGCCGATTGTGGACGATGCCGACTACCGGAATCCGAATGTCGTCAAAGTCGTCCGCAACGCGCGCGGCGACGCCCTGTATTTTTCCCGTGCGCCGATTCCTCACGTTCGCAACCCGGATGTGACGAGCCGTGCCGCGTTCAAACACATTGGCCTGTACGCGTACCGCCGCGCGTTCGTGCCGACGTTCGCCGCGCTGCCGCCCTCGCCGCTCGAGTTGGCCGAGTCGCTCGAGCAGCTGCGGGCACTCGAACACGGCTACCGCATTCACGTGGTGCTCACCAACGTCGAGTCGATCGAAGTCGATACACCCGAAGACCTGGAGCGCGTGCGCCAGCTGATGGCGGTTGGCGCGCCGGATTGATGCACAGAGAGGCGGAATGACCCAGCAAACCGAAAGACGGCCTGTGAAGTTCATCTTCGTGACCGGCGGCGTCGTGTCCTCGCTCGGAAAGGGGCTCGCCGCGGCGTCAATCGGGCGCCTTCTCGAGGACCACGGGTACAAGGTCGCGCTGCAGAAATTCGATCCGTACATCAACGTCGATCCCGGCACCATGAGCCCGTATCAGCACGGTGAGGTGTATGTCACCGACGATGGGGCCGAGACCGATCTGGATCTGGGCCACTACGAACGTTTCACCAGCATGGTGGCCTCGCGTAACAGCAACTGGACGACCGGCAAAATCTATCTGTCGGTGATCCAGAAGGAACGTCGAGGCGATTACCTCGGCCGCACGGTGCAGGTGATTCCGCATATCACCAACGAAATCAAGGACGCCATCCGGCTGGCCGGTCGCGACGTCGATGTCGTGCTGGTGGAAATCGGCGGCACCGTCGGCGACATCGAGAGCATGCCGTTCCTCGAGGCCATCCGGCAGTTCCGTCTCGATGCCGGCCGCGAGAACACCATTTATGTGCACCTGACGCTGGTGCCGTTCATCGGTGCGGCCGGAGAGCTGAAGACGAAGCCGACCCAGCACAGCGTGCGCGATTTGCGATCGATCGGCATTCAGCCGGATATCCTGCTCTGCCGCACCGATCGCTTCCTCGACTCGGACATCAAGCGGAAGATCTCGCTCTTCTGCGACGTCGCCGAAGAGGCGGTCATCACCGCCAAGGACGTCGACACGATCTACGAAGTCCCGCTCGTGCTGAAGGGCGAAGGTCTGGATCAGATCATCCTGAAGCAGCTTGGCCTGCCACTGACCCGCGCCAACACGGAGGCGTGGGAGGAACTGATCGATCGGATCAAGAACCCGGTGGACGAACTCACCATCCACGTCGTCGGCAAGTACACCGGGTACGAGGACTCGTACAAGAGCCTGAACGAGGCCGTCTACCACGGCGGCTTTGCCCACCGGCTGAAGGTGCGTCTGAACTGGGTGGAAGCGGAAGCGCTCGAGCGGGAAAGCGGCGCCAGCCTTCTCCAGGGCGCGCACGGCATCCTCGTACCGGGAGGGTTCGGGTCGCGCGGCACGCGCGGCATGATGAAGGCGGCGGAATACGCAAGGCAGCACCAGATTCCGTTCTTCGGCATCTGCTACGGGTTCCAGTGGGCCACCGTCGAATACGCGCGGAATGTCTGCGGCCTCGATGGGGCCGACTCGACCGAGGTCGACGAGAACGCGCCGCACAAAGTGATCTACAAGCTGCGCGACCTGCTCGGCGTCGACGACCTTGGCGGGACGATGCGGCTGGGCCGCTACGCCTGCGAGCTGACTCCGGGATCACGCGCGGCGGAGGTCTACGGTACGCCGCTGGTCCACGAGCGCCATCGACACCGCTTCGAATTCAACTGTCTGTACGAGCCGTCGCTGACCGAGAACGGGATGAAGGTTTCGGGACGCTCACCCGACGGCAAGTTCGTCGAGATCGCCGAGCTCCCGGCGCACCCCTGGTTCATCGCGGTGCAGTTCCACCCGGAGTTTCAGTCGAAGCCGCTGCGGCCCCATCCGTTGTTTGCGAGCTTCGTCGAGGCTGCGCACCGTCACAAGCAGGGAACGCCGGCGCTGCAGGAGACCCTCGCGTCTCAAGGTTGACGCGAATTCAGCATCCTGAATTCTGCATTCTGAATTCAGGAATCACTAAGATACCGATCGTGCATTCCGTCAGCGTCGGGCCGTTGACGATCGGGGGTGGGGCTCCGCTCGCCTTCATCCTCGGGCCCTGTGTCATCGAGAGTCCGTCTCACACCCTTGACATGGCTCTGGCCATCCGTGACATCGCGCACCGCTGCGGCGCGCCGGTCATCTTCAAGGCTTCGTTCGACAAGGCGAACCGGACGTCGCTGGCCTCATTCCGGGGACCCGGCCTCACCGCGGGACTCGAGACGCTCGCTGACGTGAAAGCCCGGACCGGTCTGCCGGTCCTGACCGACATCCATGAACCGGAACAGGCGGCCCCGGCGGCTCACGTCGTCGACGTGCTCCAGATTCCGGCGTTTCTCTCGCGGCAGACCGACCTGCTCGTCGCTGCAGCCCGCACCGGAAAGGCAATCAACGTCAAGAAGGGCCAGTTCCTCGCGCCCCGCGACATGCGGCACGTGATCGCGAAGGTGACCAGCGAAGGCAATCATTCGCTGCTCCTTACCGAGCGTGGGGTCAGCTTCGGCTACAACAACCTGGTGGTCGACATGCGGGCGTTCCCGATGATGCGCGAGCTGGGCTACCCCGTCGTGTTCGACGTCACCCATAGCCTGCAGCTGCCCGGGGCCGGTGATGGCGTGACTGCCGGCCTCGCTGAATACATCGAGCCGCTCGCGTCGGCCGGAGTTGCCGCGGGCGTCGATGCCGTGTTCATGGAGGTCCACGAGGACCCCTCACGCGCCAGGAGCGACGCGGCGAATGCGCTTCGGCTCGACCTCGTCGAGGCGCTCGTGCGCAAGCTGCAGCGCGTCCACGCCGCGGCGCGAGCGGAGGCGCAGGCATGAAAACCGCCGCCGTCGACCTGTCGCTCGCCCGAAAGGTGTTGCAAACGGAAGCGGCTGCGATTCTGTCGCTCGTCGAGCGCCTCGACGGCCAGTTCGAGCACGCCGTTCAGCTCCTGCTCAACTGCCGCGGCCACGTGATCGTCACCGGCATGGGTAAGTCCGGCATCATCTGTCGAAAGATCGCGGCGACGCTGACGAGCACCGGCACCCCGGCCTTCTTCCTGCACCCGGCGGAAGCGATCCATGGTGACCTCGGCGTCCTGCAGCCTGATGACGTGATCGTCGCGTTGTCCTACAGCGGTGAGACCGATGAGCTCCTGCGCCTGCTCGAGACTATCAAGCGGCTGGGCGCGCGGCTGATCGCGATTACCGGCGAGTGCCGATCGACGCTGGCCCGTTCAGCGGATGTCGCACTCGACTGTCGCGTTTCCGAAGAAGCGTGCCCGTTGAACCTGGTGCCCACGGCGAGCACGACCGCGGCGCTTGCCCTCGGCGACGCCCTGGCGATGACATTGCTCGTCGCCAAGGGATTCCGACAGGAGGACTTCGCGAACCTGCATCCGGGCGGCAAGCTCGGGAAGCGGCTGATGCGGGCCGAGCAGTTGATGCACGGCGGCAGCGATGCTCCGATTGTGGGTCGCACGACCAGGATGCACGACGTCATGCACGAGATGTCCCACAAGAAGCTCGGGATGACCTGCGTGGTCGATCAAGATCAGCGGCTGATCGGCATTGTCACCGATGGCGACCTGCGCCGGCTGATGCTGAAGGGACCGGAGTTCCTGCAGCAGACTGCCGGCGACGTCATGACCCGCAATCCGATCACCGTCAGCCGCGACACGCTCGCGGCTGAGACGCTGCACATCCTCGAGCAGCGGAAGATCACGTCTGTCGTCGTCGTCGACGACAGGCAACAAGTGCAGGGTGTCGTCCACCTGCACGACCTCTGGCGCACGGAGATGATCTAACAACTCCCGACTGCCAGGTCTCAACGCCCAACTCCCAGCCACATCGGCCATCCGGTCGGTTCTTCTGGAGGTTCGGTCCTTGGGACTTGGGTCCTGGAGTTGGGAGTTGGGATGACTCAGTACTCGTTGGCCGCCGTGCTGCTTGCCCTCCTCGCTGGCATCGTCGTCGGCAAGGCGTGGGAGCGGTACAAGCTGCGCGATGGCCGGTGGATCGATCGGCGACGGCTGCGAGAGACGCCGCACTACATGCTCGGGCTGAACTTCCTGACGGAGAACCAGCTCGATCAGGCTATCGACGAGCTCACACACGTCACCAGCGGCAGCGCCGATGCGCTCGAAATCCAGATGATCGTCGGCAATCTCTACCGGCACAAGGGCCAGGTGGGACGTGCGATCAATATCCATCAAACGCTGCTGCAGCGCCCCAATCTGACCAAGCTCGAACACGCGTACGTGCTGCTCTGCCTCGGGCTCGATTTCCGCCATGGCGGGTTCGTCGATCGGGCGCTCGAGGCCTTTCATGAAGTGGTGCGGCTCGATCCCAGGAACCGGTACGCGCTCGTGAACCTGCAGAAGCTGCACGAGGAGCAGCAGCAATGGACCGAGGCGGCCGCGATCCGCGAACGCATCAACGAGATCGACGGCGGCGCCAACGCCCGCGACCAGCAGATTCTCGCGTTCCTGCGCAACCAGATCGGCGCGTCGCAGGCCGAAAGCGGCGAATTCACGGCGGCGGCGCGCACCTTCAGCGATGCGCTCGACTTCGACGCGCAAACGGCTCCTGCCTATTTGAATCTTGGCGATGTCCAGGAGCGCCAGGGAAATATCGCCGCGGCGATCGAGTCGTGGGAGCGACTGGTCAAAGTGGTGCCCGACCGCGCGTATCTGGCGTTCGAGCGGCTCGAACGTGGATACCGCCAGGCCGGGGCACCAACCCGGTTCATCGACCTGTGCCGTTCGGTGATCGAGAGCAACCCGCTCGACTGGCGAGCGCGGCTCGCTCTCGCCCGGCATTACGTTGCCGACTCGGATCCGAGAACGGCGTTCGAACTGCTGCTGGCGGCTCTGCCCCACAACCCGCATGGCCTGGTCGTTCACCAGGCGATCTGGGAAGCGCTGACCGCACTGCAGCTCGATCCGCGTCAGGTTCGCCGCTACGTGGATCTGACCGGCGAGGCCGTGTTCTACCTCGATCCGCACTTATGTGTGAACTGCCGGTATCGCAGCACCGAACTGCTCTGGCAGTGCCCGCAATGTCACGAGTGGAACACGTTTGTCGAGGAACGCATCGCCCCGGCGAAGAGCGCGGTCGAGCCCGGCGTGTAGCGCTCCCTGCCCTCACGCGCGAGGCGCTCTATTCGTCTACGTCCGTAGGGCGGAGAGCACGGCATCGACCTGCGCGTTGGTGTCGTCGTAACTGCCGTCGGTCCTGATCACGAAGTCCGCACGCCTCACCTTGTCGGCAATCGGAAGTTGAGCGGCCAGCCGCTGGCGCGCCTCCGGCTCACTCAGGCCATCGCGTGCCATGATCCGCCGGACCTGTGTGTCAGGGTCGCATGCCGCCACGATCACCACGTCGAAGTCGCTCTCGCGGGCGACCTCGAACAGCAGCGGGATGTCGGCCACGGCGAACGGATGAACGGTCGCGTCGAGGGAGCGGAACCAGGCCTCGGTCGCGGTTCTGACGGCGGGATGGATGATGGCTTCGAGATCCCGACGCGCAACGGAATCGGCGAAGACGATGCTCCCGAGCCGGGCACGGTTCAACCCACCGTCGTGATTCAGCACCTCACGCCCGAAGCGCTCGACCACCAAGGCAAGGCCGCGAGTGCCAGGCGCGACGGCTTCTCGCGCGAGCGTGTCCGAGTCGATGGTCGGGACGCCAAGCTGTTCGAGCCTGGCGCGCACGTGGGTCTTGCCTGTCGCGATACCGCCAGTCAGGGCCACGCGACGAACCGCCGGTGTCATGAATCGTGAGTCGTGAATCGTGAATCGTGAGTCGTGAATCGTGAACTCATCCCACCGGCACGGCGACGCGGCTCTGCGCCGCCTTGAGCGTATTCTTCATCAGCATCGCGATGGTCAGCGGACCGACCCCGCCGGGCACCGGCGTCAACGCCCCAGCCACGGCTTCGACTTCGGGGTGGACATCACCAACCAGGAAGGCTCCCTTCTTGCGGAACGTCTCCAGTCGCGGGTGTCCGGCTGGGAACAGCGACGCCGCGAGGTCGGGATCGTCGACGCGATTGATCCCGACGTCGATCACCGTCGCTCCCGGCTTGACAAAGTCTCGGCGCACCAGCCCCGGCCGACCGACGGCGGCAACGACGATATCGGCGCGCCGGGCCTCCTCGGCCAGGTTGCGCGTACGCGAGTGGCAGATCGTCACCGTGGCATCGCGATGGAGCAGCAGAATCGCCATCGGCTTGCCGACGATGTCGCTGCGTCCGATCACCACCGCATGCTGGCCGGCAATGGGAATCCCTTCGCGGTCCAGCAGTTCGATCACGCCGGACGGCGTGCACGCGACCAGCGTCGGCCGGTTCTGGACGAGCATGCCGACAGAGAACGCGCCGAATCCGTCGACGTCTTTCGCCGGCGCAATGGTGTCGATCACCTGCTGCTCGGCAGCATGACCCATCGCCGCCGGCAGCGGTGATTGCACGAGAATGCCGTCGATGGCGTCGTCGACATTCCACGCCTCGACTGCCGTGAGCGTTTCCCTCAGGGTCGCGGTCGCGGGCAGACGCAGCATGTCCACGCGCATCCCCGCGTCACGACCCGAGCGGACCTTGTTGCGAACGTAGACGTCCGACGCCGGATCGTCGCCGACCAGCAGGATACCCAGGGCGGGCGGCCGGCCGTGCGAGTGCTTGAACGCCTCGACCTGGGGAATGAGTTCCTGCTGGATACGGGCGGCCAGCGCCTGTCCATCGAGCGTGCGAGCACTCATACAGCGACTGTGTCCTCCAGGGCCTTGACGCTCTGCGGCTGGCCGAGCACCACCATCTCGTCACCGGCGCGCATCATCGCTTCCGGCGGCGGGTTGAACTCCATCGCGCCTCCCGCCCGCTTGATCGCGATCACGATCACGCCGAACTTCTGCCGGATGCCCGCCTCGAGAATGGTCTGGCCCTCGAGCGGAGATCCCTCGTGGATGTGCACCTGCTCCATCGACAGATCGAGATGGGCAGAACTGGTCGCCAGCTGCACGAAGTCGACGACCGCCGGCCGCAGCGCGCTCTGCGCCATGTGGGTGGCGCCGATGTGATACGGCGAAATTACCCGGTCCGCTCCCGCGCGTCGCAGCTTGTGCTCCGCATCGTCGGACTCGACGCGCGCGATGATGAACAGATCCGGACGCATGACGCGGGCGGTCAGCACGGTGTAGACGTTTTCTGCGTCCGTACCGACAGCCGCGATGAGGCCGCGGGCGCGGTCTATCCCGACGCGCCGGAGCACCTCCTCCTGGCTGGCGTCGGCGGCCACGCCGAGCCAGCCGCGTTCCACGACCTGGTGCGATCGACTCGGATCGCGCTCGACGACGATGAATGGCACGTTCTGGCGGTCGAGCTCGTCCGCGATGATCGCGCCGATCCGGCCGTAGCCGCAAATGATGAAGTGATTCTCGAGTTGTTCGAGCATACGTGCGAACCGGCGCTGCGCGAACCGGCGATGAAGGCCGCCTTCGACGACGATCGTCGCCAGGAGCGTAGCCGTATAGAACGCCGTGCCGACCCCGCTGAAAATGACGACGACCGTGAAGACCTGCCCGGCCCGCGACAACTGGTGGACTTCACGATATCCAACCGTCGCGACCGTCGTCACCGTCATGTAGAACGCGTCCCAGACGCTCCAACGCTCGATGACGACGTAGCCGGCAGTGCCGCCGGCAATGATGGCGAGCAGAAGCATGACAGCCAGGCCGGCCCCCGCAGTCGGCAGCCAGCGGTTCCCCGGCCTGCTCTCCACCGGCGGCTAGCGGACCGTTGCCTGACCTGCGGTCTCGAGCCGGCTGTGTCTCATCCCATAGCCAAAATAGAAGACAAGGCCGATCACGAGCCAGACACCCAGGCGCAGCCAGTTCGTCCACCCCAGGCCGTAGATCATGGCGCCACACACGACGATGCCGAGCGTCGAGACGACCGGAACGGCCGGAACGACGAAGCCGCGCGGAATGTCAGGGCGGCGCACGCGCATGATCCAGACGCCGGCACACACCAGGATGAACGCGAACAACGTTCCGATGCTGGTCATCTCGCCGACGATGTTCTCGGGAATGAAAGCCGCGAACAGCGCCGTAAAGACGAAGAACAGCATCTGCGACTTGTACGGGGTGCGGTACTTGGGATGAACGGCCGCAAACACCGGCGGGACCAGACCGTCCTTGGACATTGCGTAGAACACGCGTGACTGGCCCAGCAGCATGACCAGGATGACTGACGAGAAGCCGGCCAGAATGGCCACCGTCACCAATTTCGCCAGCCATCCGTAACCCGTCATGTAGTGCTCGATGGCAAACGCCACCGACGCTTCCCGTCCCTGGGTGCGGAAGTCTTCGACCGTTGCGACCCCACTCAGCACATACGAGAAGAGCACGTAGAGGACCGTGCACAACACCAGCGAACCGAGGATGCCGGCCGGCATGTCGCGTTTCGGGTTCCTGGTCTCCTGGGCGGCGGTCGACACCGCGTCGAAGCCGATGAAGGCGAAGAACACGACGCCGGCCGCTCCGAGAATGCCCATGACGCCGCCGTACGCATGCGTGACACCCTGCGGCGTCGTGTACGTGGTCGGCGCGGGAATGAACGGGGTGTGGTTGGCCGGGTTGATGAACTGCCAGCCGATGGCGATCACCAGCAGAACGATTGAGACCTTGGTGATGACGATCAGGTTGTTGACGACCGCCGACTCCCGGGTGCCGCGGATCAGCAGCAGCGACAACAGCAGCAGGATGAAGATGGCCGGAATGTTCATGATCCCGGCGACGCCGTCGGCACTGTGCTCGAATGGGGAATGTCGCCATTGGTACGGCACTTCGAGCCCGACGAATTCGAGCACCTTGTTGAAGTATTCGCTCCACGCAATGGCGACAGTCGCTGCACCTACGGCGTATTCGAGCACCAGGTCCCAGCCGATAATCCAGGCGACGAACTCGCCCATGGTCGCGTAGGAATAGGTATAGGCGCTGCCGGCGATCGGAATCATCGACGCGAACTCGGCGTAGCAGAGGCCGGCGAACGCGCATCCCAGGGCTGCGACGAGAAACGCGACGGTGACCGACGGGCCGGAGCGCTCCGCAATGGCCGCTGCCGTGCGCACGAAAATGCCGGCACCGATGATGCCGCCGATGCCGAGGGCGACCAGCGACCAGGCGCCGAGCGTCCGTTTGAGCGTGTGGTCGCCCGCTGTCGCCGCGTCACCGAGCAGGCTGTCGACTGACTTGGTTCGAAAGAGTGCGCCGGCCACGGTCCCTCCGGGTATATGGGCACTGCGAATTCTGCGATCCGACTCCGGGCGTCGGATCAGGAAAACAGCGCTCGTCGCTGCGAGCCGACTCCCGGAGTCGGATCGTAGAAACTGCGAATTGACCTGCGATTCTATACGCGATGGCGCGCGAACAACCGCAGATAGCCAGCTACGCGCGCGGCCGGGTCACCGGTCGCGAGCAGGTCGCCGATGATGGCGACAGAACTGGCGCCCGCGTCGAGAACCGAGACAGCGGTGTCGATGGTGATCCCGCCGATCGCGACCACCGGAACGGCGCCCGCGCGGTCGGCCACGGCGCGCACGAGCTCGAGCCCGACGGCGTCGTACCCGGTGTCCTTGGTTCGTGTTCCGAAAACCGGTCCGACGGCCACGTAGGTGATCGGCCCATTCAGGGCGGCCTCAGCCTGTGGAAGGTTGTGTGTGGACACGCCGACGATCGCTGACGGTCCAAGAATCCCGCGCGCCTGCAGCGCCGGCACATCGTCCTGGCCGACGTGAACGCCGGCGGCACCGGACAAGCGGGCCACGTCCACGCGATCGTTCACGACAATTCCGCCGCCGTACGCCTCCGCCAGGACGACGGCCGCGTCGCAGAGATCAAGCAGTTCCCCGGATTCAAGTCCCTTCGCCCGAATCTGAATGAACGTCGCTCCGCCGTCGAGGTAGGCGCGCAAGAGGTCGAGCGGCGGCCACCCCGTGCGCGCCGCCACGTCAACGTCGACGATCGGATTGAGTGACGAGAGCACGGCCACCAAGCAGGAAGCAGGAATCAGGAATCAGGAATCAAGAATCAAGAATCGTGAGTCGCGAATCGGACCGTGAATCGTGAATCACGAATGCAGACGCGCGGCCGCGTACCTGCGCCCGACCGGCGTTCATTCACGACTCACGATTCAAGATTCACGATTCGCTAGGCGGATTCCGCGAGCTTCGCATCCTTCGGCTTCGGCATGAAGCGGTCCATGAACCCGGTGCTCAAACGGCCAGCCTGGAAATCGGGCTCGTTGATGATCTTGAGGTCGAGCGGCACGGATGTCTTGATCCCTTCGATGACCGTCATCTCGAGCGTGCGGCGCATCCGCGCGATGGCTTCGGCGCGGTCACGGCCATGGACGATGATCTTCGCGATCATCGAGTCGTAGTACGGCGAGACCGTACACTCGGCATGCGCGAACGTGTCGACGCGGACCCCGGGACCACCGGGCACGCTCCACGCGTGAATCAGCCCCGGCGAGGGCGCGAACGTGTCGGGATCCTCGGCATTGATGCGGCACTCGATGGAGTGTCCGGTGAAGGTCACGTCGCTTTGCCTCATCGACAGCTTGTGACCCGCCGCGATCCTGATCTGCTCCTTCACGAGGTCGATCCCTGTCACCATCTCGGTAACCGGATGCTCGACCTGGAGACGCGTGTTCGTCTCCATGTAGTAGAACTTGCCGTCGCGATCCATCAGGAACTCGAACGTGCCGGCGTTCGTGTACTGAACCGCTTTGGCGGCGTCGACGACGATACCGCCCATCTTGCGGCGCACTTTGTCGGTCAACGCGGGCGACGGTGATTCCTCGATCAGCTTCTGGTGACGACGCTGGATCGAGCACTCGCGCTCGCCGAGGTGGATCACGTTCCCGTGATGGTCACCCAGAACCTGAAATTCGATGTGGCGGGGATTTTCCAGGTACTTCTCGATGTAGACGTCGCCATTGCCGAACGCGGCCTCGGCCTCCCGCTGCGCCGTGCGCAGCAGGTTGGGCAGTTCGGGCGCCGACCGGACGATGCGCATCCCGCGCCCGCCGCCGCCGGCAACCGCCTTGACGATGACCGGATAGCCGACTTCCTTGGCGACGGAGAGCGCCTTCGCCTCGCTCTCCACCGGACCGTCGCTGCCCGGCAGCATCGGCACGCCGGCCTTCTTCATCGCCTTCTTCGCGCGCGCCTTGTCGCCGAGCAGCTTGATCACGCTCGGATCCGGCCCGATGAACCGGATGTGGCACGCCTCACAAACCTCGGCAAGGTACGCGCTCTCCGAGAGGAACCCGTAGCCGGGATGAATCGCATCGGCGCCGGTGATCTCCGCGGCGCTGATGATGGCGGGAACGTTGAGATAACTGTCGGCGCTGCGCGGCGGACCGATGCAGACGTCCTCGTCGGCGAACCGCACGTGCAGCGAGTTCTCGTCCGCCTCCGAATAGACGGCGACGGTCTTGATGCCGAGCTCGCGACACGCATGGATGATCCGAAGCGCAATCTCGCCGCGGTTGGCGATCAATATCTTTTTGAACATCGCGTCACGCTGTCACGACGTTAGCCACGGAGACACGAAGACACAGAGTACAAGCTTGGCCGCCTCCGTGACTTCGTGGCTCCGTGGCCAACGTATGTGACTGAGATCCTGGTATTTTCATGCCGGTTTGATCGCGAACAGGCGCTCGCCATATTGCACCGCCTGCCCGTTCTCGACGTACGCCTTGACGAGCTCGCCCTCCGACTCGGCCGTGATCTCGTTCATGAGCTTCATGGCCTCGATGATACAGAGCACCTGGCCCTTGCGGACCTGTTCCCCGATTTCGACGAAGGGCTTCGCGTCGGGTTCGGGCGACCGATAGAACGTGCCGACGATCGGCGACTTGACGATGGTGAGGTCGATGTCCTCGTTGGCGGCCGTCAACACCGGCTCGCCTGCACCCTGCGGGGCACCCGCCGTGGGCGCAACGACGGGCGGGACGGGAACGAAATTAACCTGCGGCATTGACGACGTCCATTGGCCCGCCGCATTCTTCCGCAACCGGAGCTTGAAGTCAGCGCGTTCGAGCTCGAACTCGGACAGTTCGTGCTCCCGCATCATTTCCAGGATCTGCTTGATCTCGTCTAGGTTCATTTAGCGCGTCAGAAGGTCCCGCCGGCCGGGGGTGAGCACGTCGCAACCGGCATCCGTCACCAGCACGTCGTCTTCGATCCGTACCCCACCCCACCCGGCCAGGTAGGCACCGGGTTCAATCGTGAAGACCATGCCTGGTGCGAGAGTAACGGGAGGCATGTCGGGCCGCGGCCGCGTGATACGTGGCTGTTCGTGGACGTCGAGGCCAAGGCCGTGTCCGGTGCCGTGCCCGAACGCGTCGCCGAGACCGTGGTGCTCCAGGATGGTGCGCGCGACCGCGTCGATGCTGGAGGCGTGCACACCTGGGCGCACTGCCGCAATCGCCGCCTGCTGCGCCTCGAGGACGGCCGCATGCACACGACGGGCTTCTGCGTCCGGGGTACCGACGGCCACCGTCCGAGTCAAATCAGAGCAGTATCCGTCCAAGACGCCGCCGAAGTCCAGCACCACCAGGTCACCTTGGGCGAGCACCCTATTGCCGGCGCGGTAGTGCGGAAGCGCCGAATTCGGACCTGACGCCACGATCGTGTCGAAGGCGGGGCGCTCGAATCCTGCGTCACGAAGCGCGGCTTCAATCACCCCGGCCACGACGCGCTCCACGACGCCCTCCCGGACTGCGGCGACCGCAGCGTCCACCACGGCGGCCAGACGTGCGGCCGCTTCGCGCAGGGTCGCGATTTCGGTTTCATCCTTAATCACTCGCGCCTGCTCGACCACGTTCTCAGTCGAGCGCAGAGTGATCTCCGCCTGCCGGGCAGCCAGCGTTCGAATCAACCACTCGTGGCGTGCAACCGACAGGTGCGTCGCTTCGAAGCCCGCCCTGGCAGCGCCAATCTCGACGAGGCAGCCGGCCAGCGCTTCGTCATAGCTCCCAGGGACGGCCCACGTCCGCAGGTCGGGACAGGCCGCGGGCGACCGTTGCCGGTCGCGCACGGCGGTGTCATACCTGAAGTCGATCAGCAGGTGCACGGCCTCGCGGGTCAGCACGAGCACACCCGCGGACCCGATGTGATTCGACAGGTATCGGATGTTGATCAGGTCCGTGACGATCAACGCGTCGAGGCCGAGGCTGTCCAGCGTCTCACGCACGCGGCTCAGTCGCCGCTCCAGCGTGGCGGTGTCGGGGAATGACATGCAGCGGGCGATCAGGGTGTGGCCGAGTGATTCGGTAACGGAGCCGGTCGGGATCGCAGGGCACGATCGGCGTGAATCGCGCCCAGCCACCATTCCAGTTCATTCAGGATGCGCTGGTCGTGATCGGCAGCGTTCGCGGCGTCGGCGACCCGGTGCCATCCCGCCAGAGCCGTCCGGACGGCAACATTGTCCGGCGCCTCGCGGGCGACGATGTCGAGCTCGGCTCGCGCTTCCTCGGGAAGTCCCTTCGCGAGCAGGACGCGGGCAAGAGTGATGCGTGCGGAATGGTGAGACGGATACCGCGACAAGCCTTCCCGACAGATCCGTAGCGCCGCGTCCAGCTGCCCGGCGCGCCGGTACTCTTCGCCGAGCTGTGCAAATGCGATTGATGCGGGTTCGGCGGCGAGCAGCCGTTCGAGGTCAGTGATGCGTGTGTCGTCCGCCATGGCGGACTATTGTCGCCGATGTTCCATTCCGAAAGGCTGGCTCATCTCGTCCGCGTCGTCACAGCTTCGCGGAGCGGAATGCTGGTTCGCCCTCGAGACGCAGGCTCAGGCCGTGCTCGCCAGTCCGAACAGGGTTGCTACAGACCAGGGCTGGCGAGCGCGAACATGACCGTGCGCGGGCCCGAGGTTACGACTCTGTCGCCGGAGACAGGTGTCAGGATGACGGTCGCCGACGACGCGTTGGTGTTCGCCGGCGGCGCGGTGAACCGCACCGTCGCGATGCCGTTCGAATCTGTCGTCACGTCGGTCGCGCTCAGCGTGCCGACGGTCGTCCACAGCGTGAATCGCTGCCCCGCCACCGCCTTGTCCTGATCGTCGCGCACGAAGAGCTGCACCAGCGATGTCGATCGACCGTCCCGAGGCAACGTATCGGGCGACGCGGTGGGCATCACCGACACGCTTGTTACTCCGCGCGCTCTGCCCTTTGCCGACAGACCCTGCTCGATGGAGCAACCACTGACGAGAACTCCGAGGGCCAGCAGGGTCCAGGAATGAACGTGACGAGGCATATCCCGGTGACCTACGGCAGGACAGTCAGCGATCGGCCGACCTGCGCGCTCTCATATTCGTTGGGCGCGACTAGCACGTTGTTCGTGATCGTGAGCGTCACCGGATAGATCCGGCCCTCGGTATAGACGTGGCTGGTCGTCGGCGTCGACGTGACGTCGGTCACGCCATCGCCAAAGTTCCACGCATACGTCGTGATGACCGTGCCCGCCTTCGTCGTCGAGGCGGTCGCGTCGAAGCTCACCTCCACGCCAGCGCGCGGGTCCGACGGCTTCACCGTGAACTTCGGCACCAACCCGATCGTGGCGGGTGGAATGCCTGCCGGCGTCTGCAGGCGGATGGTGACGAACCGCACGAACGCCGCCGAGGAGTCCGGCGAGACTGGTGCCGCCTGCACCGTGACCGTGTTCGGCGTCACCGGCGCCTGTGCCGGCATCTGCGGCGCGGTCACGATCACCGCGGCGTGACCATTCGCATCGGTGTATGAGGTCGTCGCACTGAGCGCCACCGTCGCGGGAATGCTGTCCGGGGCGGATGTGAGCGCCGACCACCGAATGGCGACGTCTTTCATTGGCCGTCCCGCGGTATCGCGCGCTGTCGCGGTCACGACAGACTGTGAGACACCGTCCTGCGGGAGGACTTCGGGAGTCGCGGCCAACACGATGGACGTGCCGAACTCCGAGGGTCCACTCAGGCCCGGCGTTTCCTGATTCGACAGGCTGCAGCCGACGGCGCCGCTGGCGGCCACCGCGAGGCCGACCAGTGCGATGTGGGCACGGCAGGGAATCTTGAGCATATAGTCGCCTACTTACTTGCGGGAGATGTCGCCAAAGGTGACGCCCATTGTTCCCTTTGCTGACACGTTATTGCCGGCCTGGTCGCGACCGTAAAAGGTCACTTCCGCGATAGTCGAAATCATCGGCGGACAGGTGGCTGAACAGATCAGCGAGATGAGGGGGCTTTCCTTCTTCGCGTCATGGCGAACCAGGTCGAACGCCACGGTGGCCGTCCCTGTCGCCGGAACGGTCACGGTGACCGCGGAGTCGAACGCGTAGGGAACGTCGACGCCCTGCGTGTTGCGCCCGTCGCTTCGCCGGTACTCCACGTGATACTGCGTCAACGTGATGTTGTTGATCACCGTCGGCTCGTTGGCGGTGCCCGCGGTCAGCGGATCCTTGAGAAAGATCGAAAACGTCGCCTCACCCGTGTCGTTCAGCCACGTGCGACACGGATGGTCGGTACTGCACTGCGGTTCCGGCTCGGTGACCAGGGTCTCGACGTCCGAAATCATCGTGTTGGATTTGGCGGACGGGGAATCTCCCGGAATGCCGACGAGCGAATCGATCACCAACTGAGACGGCGACCGCCCCTGGTCCTGGACGTAATCGCCGCAGCTCGCACTCGCTGCCGCCAGTGCTGCCGCTACTACCAACGAACCGAATGACTGCAGTCTCACGACACTGGCTCCTAGAGGCGCTCGATGCGCGGCGTGATGAAGATCAGCAACTCACGACTCTCGTCGGCCAGCGTGTCACGCTTGAACAGCCAACCGAGGAGCGGCAGTCGATACAGGCCGGGCGTGCGATCCTGCGCCGCCTGCTGCCGGCTCACATAGATACCGCCAATCACCGTTGTCTCGCCGTCGCTGACGAGCACCTGCGTCACCGCGCGCTGCGTGTCGATCGGTGGGATGTTGTTGATGGCACGGCTGAAATCCGGTGCGGAGTTCTCTACCGTGATCGCCATGATGACGGTGTTCGCCGCGGTGATTTGCGGCGTGACCTTCAACGTCAGGGCCGCGTCTCTGAACGTGACGGTCACCGTGTTGTTGGCGACGGTCTGCAGCGGAATCTGAATGCCCTGCGTGATCTCGGCGGCGATGTTGTTCTGGGTCGACACGCGCGGCGTCGAGAGGATGCGTCCCTGGCCCTGCCGCTCGAGCGCGGTGAGCGCGACATCAAGGTTCACGGCGCCATTGACCGAGCCCATCGCCAGGCCGATCGCGCTGCTCGCACCCTGGACACCGAGGTTGACGACATTGCCCACGCCGTTGCCACCACCATCCGGCGCACCGGTGCGCCCGCTAATGGCGCCTTGATTCGGGAACGCCAGCGGCAGGGTATTGCCGAGTGCCGTGGCGGCCTGGCCGGTGACGCCCCACTGCACACCGAGACTCCGCGCGAATTCACGCGTCGTCTGGACGATGCGCGCTTCGATCTCGACCTGAGGCTGCGGCACGTCGAGCGTCGCCAGCAGATCGGCGGCGCGCGTGAGGCGATCCGGCAGATCGTTGATGATGATCGTGTTGGTCCGTTCGTCCGTCTGCACCGAGCCGCGTTGCGACAAGACCGTCTGCGTCACCATCTGCCGCAGATCAGCGGCGCGGGCGTAACTCAGTGGCCGGCTGAGCACCCGCAGTTCGCCGGCAAGCGCCTGCTCTTCCGACAGCTTCCGCCGCTGTGCTTCCTCATCGGCCAGCACGCTGAGCGGGGCAATGCGGACCACGGTGCCCTCGAGGGCGTACCCAAGCTTGTTGGCGCGCAGGATGATTTCCAGCGCCTGATCCCACGGCACGTCCGTGAGCTTCAAATCGACGGTGCCGGTGATCGACGGGTCGATCACGACGTTGAGGCCGCTGATTTCCGAGAACGTCCTCAGGACGGCCCGGAGGTCTGATCCAGCAAAATCAAGACTGACCGGATGACCGGTGTAGCGGCCGGTGTCCGGTGCGCCGGCTGGTGCCTGGCCCGGCGCCGCTGCCGGTAGCGCCTGCGCCGGAGTTCCGGCGGGGGCCTGGGCGATCGGTGCGGCGGCACGCGGCGCGGACACGGCGGTGCGCGGTGAGGCCGGCAGTACGGCGGCGGGATTCGCCGCCGGATCGTCGAATACCACGGTCAGCGTCTGGCCGTCAGCCGATGGCTCGAGCCGATACGGCGCGGTGCGCGAGAGTTCCATGACCACCTGGGTGACCAGCGGCGTCTTCGGATCCAACCCGATGCTCACGCGATCGACTGGTCCCTGGCCGACGTTCGTCGTGTTGGCAAGCGCCGCGGTAACGTTGGCGAAACTCAGCACCAGTCGCCGCGGGTTGTCTTTCGCCGCCTCGACGCTCATCGCCGTGAGCGGGCCCGAACCGACCAGCGACACCGCGGTCGCAGTTCCCCGGCGCGTCACGGACAGGTCGCGAATGACCGTTGACGGTCCACTCACGCGAGCCGCCGCAGTGGTCACGTCGGCGTTCTCGAGGTCGGCCTCGACGTAGATCAGATTCCGGGCGCTGCGCACCCGCGGCCGCATCGGCTGCGTGAGCTGCATATGAATGCGCGCGACGTCGGCTCCGTCAACCGCGTGTGCGCTTTCCACCTGCACCGCGGCGATCGGGCTGCGCGGGTCGGCGGTGAACGCGTCCGCGAAACCGGTGGCGACGATGTCGCGCAGTTCCACGACGAAGCTACGCGGATCCGGTTGCGTCGCGACGTAGGGAACCGGGGCCGACGCCTCGATGGTGATCACGCCTGCGCGTCCGTCTACCTTCGAGGCAATTCTCTTCAGGGTGGCAACGTCGCCGCGCGCCGCACGGGCCCCGACCGGCGTCAACACGCCTACGGTCAGGGCTGAGCACAGCCCGAGCAGCACCAGGTATCGATACATGGTTACTTGGCCTCTTCCGTCTGTCGGAGCATCTTCCGCACCTCGCGCTGCTGCGGCGGCGCGGGTGGGTCGTTCACCTGCTGGAGGATGACCAGCGAATCCCCGCTGATCGTCCGAATAGTGCCGTCCAGCAATCGATCTCCGGGACGGACGATGTAGGTCTTGGTGTCCGCACCGAGCAGCATCGCCAGATAGCCGTCGCGACCCTGCATGGTTCCCTTCAGAGTCACTTCGCTGGCGCCGAGGCCGGCGAGGCCGGCCGGCCGCGCCCCTGCCGGGCCGCGCTCCGTCGTCGCCGCGTGGCGCAACAGGCTGACGAACGGATCCCGGCGTCCCTCGGGGTGATAGGTGTAGCCGGTCGGTTCTTCAGTCGTTGCTGCCGGCGTGGCGGCTGCCGGCGTCGTGACCGCCGCTCTGGTTGCTGTGGATGACGACTGCGCGGCGAGTGGCACCACGAGGCTGGCGGACAGGGCGACGGTGAATGGAATGCGCATGCTACTGCCCCGCCTTCGCTGACGTTGGGCCGGTGGTCGCGCCCGGCTTCGCCGCCGTCGCGCCCAGCGAATCGTTCATCACGAAGGTCGTCGCCGTGCATTCGGCGGTGACCGTCGCGTTCGCGGAGGTGTCGACCGCTTTGATCTTGATGTCGCCGACGTTGATGATTCGCGGGAATTTGCTCACGCGTTCGAGGAACGCGCCGAGGTCGTGGTAGTGGCCTTCGAGCTTCAAGCCGATCGGCCACTCCATGTGGAGCTGTTTCTTCGCGACCGCCTGCGGCGTGAAGCCGCGGATCGTGAGGTTCGATTCCGTCGCCATTCCCTGCACGCGGCGAAGCAGGTCGGCCACGTCCTGCTCTTCCGGCAATTGCCGGGAGAGTTCGGCCAGCTGCCCTTCGAGCCCCGCCACGCGCTGGCGGAACTGCGGCAGCTCACGGGCCGTTTTCTCGCCACGCGCGATGTCGGCACGCATCGCCTGGAGCTTGGCCCGACGCGCGTCGATGTCGGCCCGCGCCGGCACGGCGTAGTAGTTCCAGAATGCGCCCGCGCCGGCCAGCGCGATGGCCACGAAGAGGCCGACCTGCGCGTACCACGGGAGTTTGTTGAGACTGAGGTTGATCGCCATTGCCCCGTAATTGCGTATCGGGCGCGTGCCGGCGCGCTTTAGCGCCGCACTCCCGACGCGGTCGACGTGATCGGTCCCGCCTCGGCGAGTGTCGCCTTCACGGTGAAGCGGATAACGTCGGTGGCCGTCTTGCCCTCGGCCGCCGATTCGACCTGGCTGTTGACGATTTCTATCGGTTTCTTGAGCAGCACGTTCGAGCCCAGGTTGGCGACGAAATCAGAGAGCGCGATCAAGGTCGTGCTGCGGCCTTCGATGGTGACGCTCGCCCCCGCCTCCTCGAGATTCGTCAGCCACAGCGTGTCGGGCAGGCTGCGGCTCACGTGATCGAGCAGTTGGACGGGCACGCTCTGACCGTGGCGGAGCTGCTGGATTAGCGCGACACGCTGCGTCAGCTGCGACTGCCGCTGCTCGAACTGCTTCACATCGGCGAGAATCGTCTGCAGGCGCGCGGCGTCCCGCTGAGCGGTGACGATCTCCTGATCGACCTGTGCCGACTCGCTCGTCAGGGACCAGTACCACCAGCCCACGCCGGACAGAGCGCCGACGAGAATCAGGCTGCAGGCTACGGTCATCTGCGCGCCCGGATCGAACGCGTAGGGTTTGCGCGCCTTTTGGCGCTCGACTCCGAGCAGGTTGATTCGGATCATCGATCGCCCACCCGTCGCAGCGCGAGGCCGACGGCAACGGCCGCGGTCGCGGCGACATCAGCGGGATCCCCCCCGAGCTTCTTGGCGTCCCAATCCACGGCGCGGAACGGATCGAACTCCTCCACCGGGCACGCGAAGCGCTCGTGCAACATCTCCCTGAATCCCTCGACGCGCGAGGCGCCGCCGCTGACCACGATTCGATCGATGTGATCGGTGGCGGCGCTGGCGCGATAGAAGTCGAAGGTCTTCTGGATTTCGAGCAACAGGTTGTCCGTGACGGCACGAAGGACCGGCTGCGCGTCCTCAAAGGTGGCCCCGTCGACCGGAATGCCTTTCTTCAACTGCTCCGCCGACTCGAAGGGCAGGTCGAGTTCCTTCTGCACGGCCTCGGTGTAGGCGTTGCCCCCCATCGAGATATCGCGCGTGAACACCGACTGGTCGCCGTAAAGGATGTTGATGTTGACGGCACTGGCGCCGGCGTTGAGGAGGACGACGACCTGCGGCGCGGACAGCCCGTAGTTCACCTCGTAGGCGTTCTGAAGGGCGAAGGCGTCGACGTCGACGATGATCGGGGTTCGGCCGGCCTGGGCGATCACGCCGGTGTAGTCGCCGATCTTTTCTTTCTTGGCGGCGACGAGCAGCACCTCCATGCTGCCGCGGGAATCGGGTCCGGTGCCGGGATCCAGAATCTGATAGTCGAGGTTCACGTCCTGCACGTCGAACGGGATGTACTGCTCGGCCTCCCAGTAAATCGACTCGCTCAGTTCTGACTCGGTCATCACCGGCAGCGTGATCTTCTTGACGATCACCGCGTTCCCGGAGAGCGACGCGCAGACGTCCGTGGTCTTGAACGACTTGTTGCCGTCGAACATGCGCCGGATGGCGCCGGCGACCGCGCCGGCATCGATGATGGCGCCGTCCACGATGGAATCCGGTGGAACGGCTTCGCAGGCGTAGGCGGCGACCTTATAGCCCTTGGCGACCGCCTTCAACTCGACGGCCTTGACGGCGCTCGAGCCGATGTCGAGGCCGACGACCGCTTTGGCCTTTCGAAAAAGAGGCATCGCCCTCTATATCGGCCAAAGCTCAGGTGGCAACACTGGGCAAGAACTGCCACCTGGGCCCCCTTCAGACTGGTCGTCCGTCGCAGACTGTGCAGTTGACAGTGCCGGCAACCGTCCGTATCATTGGGGTTTGCGGTTGTAGGTCAGGTCGGGATAGATCCGGACTGTACCGGATTTGGGCTCCGCCTTCCTCGGGAACGCCATGAAGACGTTCCAGTAAATCTGACGAACGCTGTGAAGGCGTTTCGGTAACCGAAGAGTGCCAGTCTCGGCATTCTGGTAGACAGGGTCAATGCGTACGTTCGTTCCAAGCGCAAAGAGCGTGGACAGCCGGTGGCACGTCATCGATGCCAATGGCCAGGTGCTGGGCCGGGTCGCCACTCTCGCGGCGCGTCTGCTGCAAGGTAAGAACAAGGCCGTGTACACCCCGTACATCGATACCGGGGATCACGTGGTCATCATCAACGCGGCATCGGTCAAGCTGACCGGCCGCAAGGAAACCGACAAGATCTACCGTCAGCACAGCGGCTACGAGGGCGGCCTGCGCGAAGAGCGCGCCGTGGACGTTCGCAAGCGGCGGCCGATCCGGCTCGTGGAAGAAGCGGTTCGCGGCATGTTGCCGAAGACCAAGATGGGCGATGCGATGTACCGCAAGCTCAAGGTCTACGCCGGCGCCGATCACCCGCATTCCGCTCAGCAACCCAAATCCATCGAGGTCGCGTAAATCTTGGCCAACACCGCTTTAGGAACGACTGAGTACTACGCCACGGGCCGCCGCAAGACGTCGACGGCCCGCGTGTTCCTGCGTCCGGGCACTGGCACCATCACGGTCAACCACCGCGAGTTCAACCAATACTTCCCGACCGAAACACTGCGGATGAACGTCCGCCGGCCGTTGACGCTCACCGAGAACCTCGAGAAGTTCGACGTGCTGGCCACGGTGGACGGCGGTGGCGTGAACAGCCAGTCGGGCGCGGTGCGTCTCGGCATTGCCCGGGCGCTGGTCGATTTCAACGCCGAACTGCGCAAGGCACTCAAGAAGGACGGCCTGCTCACGTCGGATTCACGAGTCAAGGAACGTAAGAAGTACGGCCTGGCAGGCGCACGCAAGCGCTTCCAGTTCAGCAAACGCTAACGCGAGCGCCGATCACGAGCGCTCAGAGAAGGGGTCGCGAATTTGTCCGGGATTGCGATGAAGGATCTGCTGGAGGCGGGAGTTCACTTCGGCCACCAGACGAAGCGGTGGAACCCGAAGATGAAGGAATACATCTTCGGCGAGCGGAACGGAATCTACATCATCGATCTGAACAAGACGGTGAAGAAGTTCCGGGACGCCGAGGACTTCGTGACGAACCTCGCGGCGGACGGCAAGACCGTCCTCTTCGTCGGCACGAAGCGGCAGGCCCAGGACGTGATCTCAGAAGAAGCGCAGCGCTGCGGGATGTTCTACATCAACCAGCGCTGGCTGGGCGGCCTCCTCACCAACTTCACCACGATCCAGCGCAGTCTCGCCCGGCTCCGCGATATCGAGGCGATGGCCGACGACGGCCGCTACGCCACGTTGTCGAAGAAGGAGATCGCGGGTCTCGAGAAGGAAAAGAAGAAGCTGCTCAAGAACCTCGAGGGCATCCGCCACATGGCGCGGCTCCCGGACGCGATCTTCGTGGTCGATACGCGCAAGGAAAAGATTGCCGTCGACGAAGCCCGCAAGCTGAAGATCCCGGTGATCGGCATCGTCGACACCAACTGCGATCCCGACGAAGTGAACTTCGTCATCCCCGGCAACGACGACGCCCTGCGCGCGATCCGGCTGTTTGCCTCGAAGGTCGCGGAAGCCATCTCGGCCGGCCGCGGCATGCGTGAGGCCCGGATGGCCGAAGAAGACGCGGCACGAGCCGAAGAAGCGGCGCAGGCGGACGCGGCGGCTCGCCTGACCCGGACGGTCCGGCCGCAGCGTCGCGAACCGGCGCCCACCCCAGCCGGCGCGTAAGCGCGCCAGGGCGATGGTCAGCGCCGGCTTCGCAGCCGGCGCTTTTTGTGTACGCCTGAACTCGTGAATCATGAATCGTGAATCATGACTTCACGCCAGGGTGTCTGATTCACGATTCACGCATTCACGATTCACGATTCGAGAGCAGTCATGGCAGCAGCGATTACGGCAGATCTGGTGAAGCAGCTCCGCGACAAGACCGGCGCGGGCATGATGGAGTGCAAGAAGGCGCTGACCGAGGCCAATGGCGACATGGACGCGGCGGTCACGATCCTGCGGAAGGCCGGACTGGCGCAGGCCGCGAAGCGCGCCGGCCGCACCACCGCGCAGGGCACGATCGGCAGCTATCTTCACATGGGCGGCAAGATCGGCGTGCTGGTCGAGGTGAACTGCGAATCCGACTTCGTGGCGCGCACCGAAGACTTCAACAACCTGGTGAAAGAGGTGGCGATGCACATCGCCGCCGCCGACCCCAAGTGGGTTCGCCGCGAGGACGTGCCGGCGGAGGCGGTCGAGAAGGAAAAGGCGATCTACCGGGCCCAGATGGAGAAGGAGAACAAGCCCGCCCACGTGATCGACAAGATCATCGAGGGCAAGCTTGGCAGCTTCTACTCGCAGTTCGTACTCGTCGACCAGCCGTCGATCCGCGACTCGGCGGTGACGATCGGCCAGGTCGTCGCCCAGGCGAGCGCCAAAACCGGCGAGAACATCCAGGTCTCCCGGTTCGTCCGGTATCGGGTCGGCGAAGGAGCGGAAGCGTAACGACTCCGGCTACAGGCTACGGGCTTCGGCACTCACGCCGTCCCGTAGCCCGACGCCTGCAGCCAGATATAATCCCCTCTCGATGTCTTCCGACGGCCCCGCGCAGTCCGAATCACCCGTTTACAAACGCATTCTCCTCAAGCTTTCGGGCGAGGCCCTCATGGGCGACCAGCAGTTCGGAGTCGACCCGGCGGTCGCGTCACGGATCGCGCGCGACGTCGGCGACATCCAGGCACTGGGCGTCGAAACGGCCATCGTCATTGGCGGCGGCAACATCTTCCGCGGCCTGGCGGCGAGCGCGCGCGGCATGGACCGCGCCACCGCCGACTACATGGGGATGCTGGCGACGGTGATCAACGCGCTGGCGTTGCAGGACGCGCTCGAGCAACACGGCGTCACCACGCGCGTCGTCACTGCCATTGAAATGCGCGCGGTCGCCGAGCCGTTCATCCGTCGCCGCGCAATCCGTCACCTGGAGAAGGGACGCGTGGTGATTTTTGCGGGCGGCACCGGCAATCCCTACTTCACCACCGACACCGCGGCGGCCCTCCGAGCCATGGAGATCAAGGCGGAAGTGATCCTGAAGGGGACGAAAGTCGATGGCATCTACACCGCCGACCCGATGCTCGATGACACCGCCACGAAGTACCCGACGATTTCCTACCTGCAGGTGCTCGAGCGGCAACTCAAGGTCATGGATGCCACGGCAATCTCGCTGTGCATGGACAACAAGCTGCCGATAGTGGTGTTCAACCTCCGGCAGGCGGGCAATGTCCGCAAGGTCGTGCTCGGTGATCCAATCGGCACGACGGTGTCGGTCTAGCCGGTAGCCGGTAGCTGGTAGCCGGAGGCCGGTAGCTCGGAACTGGTAGCGCTTCTGGCTGGTCGCCGGTGGGTAGTAGCTGGTAGCCTAGCTACCGGTTTCGACCGGATTTCTACCAGTTGGCGGCTACCAGCTCGCGGCTAATGGCACCAGCTACCGGCCGCCGGCTACTGGCTACCAGCTACCGGCCACCCGCTAAGGACATATGGACTTCAACGATCTGAAAGGCATGTTCACGGAAGTGAAGTCGCGGATGGACGTCGCGATCGATCGCGTTCGCCGCGACATGGCCAACGTCCGTACCGGACGTGCCAGCGTCGGCCTGCTCGACAACGTGCACGTCGAAGCCTACGGCGCGAAGGTGCCGATCAACCAGGTTGCCTCGCTCTCGATTCCCGAGCCCTCGCTGATCGTGGCGCAGCCGTTCGACCCGTCGTTGATGGGCGCGATCGAGAAGGCGATCCGCGCCTCCGACCTCGGCCTCAATCCGGCGAATGACGGCAAGGTCGTGCGGATCCCGATTCCGGCACTCACCGATGACCGCCGCAAGGAACTCTCCCGCCACGTCCACAAGCAAGCCGAAGAAGGCCGCAATGGTGTGCGTCAGGTCCGTCGCGACGCCAACGAGCGGCTGAAAAAGCTCCTGAAGGACCACAAGATCTCAGAGGACGACGAACGGAAGGGTCTGGATCAGATCCAGAAGCTCACCGACGATCACGTGAAGATGATCGACGACCTGCAGGCCAAGAAGGACGCCGATCTGCTCGGAAAGTGACTCACCTCGCCCGATGGACGATTGACCAATCTGAGGATTGATCAATTCATTGATCAATCCTCAAATATTCAAATTGGTCAATCGTCAATCACCAAACGAGATCCCCATTCGTCGTGCGGTCTGCAGCAGATCGTAGCTGAGCGGAACGGTCTTCGTCCGGCCGACGACTTCGCCGAGCGGGATCGGGACGAGGTCGGGTGGATGGTTCGCCACCATCTTGCCGAACTGTCCTTCGATCAGCAGTTCCACCGCCTTGCCGCCGAAACGGGTCGCCAGCGTGCGATCGAACGCCGTCGGCATCCCGCCACGCTGCAGATGCCCCAGCACGACGTAGCGCGTTTCCTTGCCGGTCATCTCACCAAGTTCGCGGGCGCAGGCCATGCCGATGCCACCGAGGCGTTCAACGTACCCGCCATGCGCGGCCTCCAGCACACTCCGGCTCCCGTGCGTCGGCTTCGCCCCTTCGGCCACAACGACGATGCTGAACCTGGCGCCATGGCCGTCACGCTGGCGGATGCTGGCAGCCACCTTTTCGAGGTCGTAGTCGATCTCCGGGATCAGGATCACATCGGCACCGCCGGCGACGCCCGCGTGCAGTGCAATCCAGCCGGCGTATCGACCCATCACTTCGACCACCATGATGCGTCGATGGGCTTCCGCCGTCGTATGGAGACGATCGATGGCATCGGTCGCAAAGCTGACCGCGGTGTCGAAGCCGAAGCAGCTCGTCGTCCCGTAGATGTCGTTGTCGATGGTCTTGGGCACGCCGACCAGCGGGATGCCCTTCTTGTAGAACTCGTACGAGATGGCCAGCGTGCCGTCGCCACCGATGCAGACGAGCGCGTCGATGGCCATCTTTTCGAACATCTCCATCACGCGTTCGGCGTAGTTGAAGGTGCCTTCCGGCGTCGTAATCGGCTCGGCAAACGGGTCGCCGCGATTGACCGTCCCGAGGACCGTGCCTCCGAGGCGCAGTATGCCGGTGACGTCCTGAGGCGTGAGGACGCGCGATTTGTCCGGATAAATCAGGCCGTCGAAGCTGTCCTCGAGGCCGATGACCTCGATCCCGCTGTTGCAGGCCGACTTGACGACGGCGCGGATGACCGCGTTGAGTCCGGGAGCGTCGCCGCCACCGGTAAGAACACCAATCCTGCGAATTGTGGGCATGAGCGGGCGAGCGTCGGCGTGTGAAGTGAAGACCGAGGCCTACGCGAGTATAGCCGCATCGCTCGCGCTGGTCGCCTACACGGATTTGTCGGACTTACCTCGCGGATTGGTTTAGTGGAGACGCGGTGGGCAACCTTCGGCGGGCTTGCCAACCGAGCTCACGTGAGTGGCAAGGGTGAGCGAAGGTTGGTGGACCGCAACGGGATCGAACCGTTGACCTCCGCATTGCGAACGCGGCGCTCTCCCAGCTGAGCTAGCGGCCCTTCTGATGGGAATTCGTATACGGCCCCACGGTGACAGACCGCATCGCACGTACGACCACGGAGTGTAGCATGCGGCTCTTGCACGTCACAACGCGGCAGTGTGCTTGCACGTTGTGAGCGAGGTCGCGTGCGTGAGCGAAGGTGTGACGCCAACCAAGCGCACGCACGATTTGGCAAGCGGGAGCGAACGTTGGAGGAACGCAGATGAGCATACTCGGCTGGATTCTCTTCGGTTTGATCGTGGGCGCACTGGCCAAGCTGGTCATGCCGGGACGGGATCCCGGCGGGATCATCATCACCATGCTGCTAGGCATCGCCGGTGCAGTCATCGGTGGCTTCCTCGGCCGGGCGCTCGGCTTCTACGGCCCAGGGCAAACGGCCGGATGGGTGATGTCGTTCCTTGGCGCCGTCGTGCTGCTGGCTATTTACCGGATGTTCATCGGCCGCCGGACCGTGCCGTAGACCGGGTCGAAGGCTTCAATGCACAATGCACAATGCTCGATGCAGGACGGTCGATTTCGGCGCCAATGCCGGATCGCCCGTGCCCCACGCGCATTGTGCATTGGTCATTGAGCCTTGAGCATCGACATCAGCTCCCCCCGCCTTCCTCTCGGACGCGCGCACCTGCTGGCTGGAACGGCGTTGCGCGAGGCCCGACGGGCCGGCCTTCCGACCGATGCCCTGCTGTCAGTTGGAAGCCTGCGGCGGAGCGCGCCCGACGTGGGTGACGTGTCGCTCCTGGCGATCGCCGAGAGAACGCGGATTGCCGACGTGCTCAACGGCTTCGCGTCCCTTCCCTTCGTCACGGGCGTGCTGGCGCAATCGGCGGCCGCAATCACCGTCGCGACTGAGCGGGGCGCGATCACCGTGCACGTGTCTCCCCCCCAGCAACGGGGCGCGGCCATGCTCTGGCATACCGGCTCGCGCCGGCACAATGATCAGCTCTCGAGTCGCGCGGCACGTTTCGGCTTACGCTTCTCGACGGGCGAACTCGTTCACCATGTTCGGGGCAGCGTCGAGACGGTTTCCGAACCAGTCGTCTACCGGCATCTCGGACTCCCCTACATTCCGCCGGAACTGCGAGAAGGCTCGGGCGAGATCGAAGCGGCAGAGCGCGGTGAGCTGCCGATGCTGGTCGGCGACTCCCATATCCGCGGCGACTTGCACATGCACAGCACCTGGAGTGACGGTCGCGACTCGATCGCCACCATGGTGTCGGCCTCCCAACAGCTCGGCTACGAGTACGTCGCCATCACCGACCACTCGCAGCGTGCCTTCTCCTCCCGGAAGCTCGCGCTGGAAGACGTCGCCCGACAGCGCGAGGAGATCGTCGCGCTCCGCGGGCGCATGCCCGACATCACCATCCTGCATGGAATCGAAGTCGACATCCTCAAGGACGGTTCCCTCGACTTCGATGACGAGGTCCTGGAAGGCTGCGACATCATCCTGGCCTCGCTGCACGATCACGGCGGCCAGACGCCGGCCGAACTGACGGCACGCTATCTCCGGGCCATTCGGCACCCGCTGGTCAACGTGATTACCCATCCCGCCAACCGCTCACCGGCCATGTCTCCTGGGTACGACATCGACTTCGACACGCTGTTCGCCGCCGCCGCCGCAACCGGCACGGCCATGGAAGTCGACGGCGCGCCCGGGCACCTCGACATGGACGGTGCGCTCGCCCGTCGCGCTGTTCAGGCGGGCGTCACGATTACGATCGACAGCGACTGCCATCGTTCCGAGGCGCTGGGGCGGCAGATGCGCTTCGGCGTCGGCACGGCGCGTCGCGGCTGGGTCGAACCGCGGCATGTCCTCAACACGCGCGGCGTCGAGCAGGTGCGTGAGTTCGTCGCGGCCAAGCGTGCGCGCGGATAGGCTCGCGGCTGCCACCATCGTGGCGACGGCCGCCTTCTGGGCATACACTCGGACGCTGCTTCCCGGAGTCGATCTGGGCGACACGGGTGGGTTCCAGGCCGCGGTCCCCTGGCCTGCTGTCAGCGCCCGGCAGGCGTACCCGCTGTACTACTCTCTGGCGAAGCCGTTCGTCGCCTCACTCAGTCCTGCGCATCCGGCCCTCGCGTTGAACCTGCTGTCCGCGGTCCTTGGCGCCACGGCCGTCGGCATCCTGGTGCTGGTGGTCACGCGAGTGTCGGGCTCACGGCTCGCCGGCATCGTCGCCGGATTGTTGCTGGCGGTGTCGTACACGTTCTGGACGCAGGCGATCATCGCGGAGGTGTACACATTCCATCTGACACTGGTCGGGCTGTGTCTGCTGGCGCTCGCGTCGTATGCGACCCGGCCGACGACCGCGCGGCTTGCGGGATTCTGTACCGTCTACGCGGTCGCCTTTGGCAACCACCTCTCGATGATCATCCTGTTCGTGCCGTTCGCGAGCATGGTGCTGTTGGCGCATCCGACGCCACGAGAGCTGTTCCGGCCGGCGATTGTCGCCATGGCACTGCTGATCGCGGCGGCTGGGGCGCTGCAGTACTGGCCGAACTTTCAGCAGGTCTGGTCAGGAGTCGACGCCCCGGCACGGTGGAGCGAACGACTGGCTGCGTTCTGGTTCGACACGACGAAAGCCGATTGGCGCGAATCGATGGTGCTCGGTGTGGGCGCGGCCAAGCTGTCCGATCGATTCGCGATGTGGTGGTGGGATGCGCGGCAGCAGTTCGGCATCTTCGGCCTTGGACTCGCGGTGGCAGGTGCCGTGCGCGCGTGGACGCTCTCGCGCTACTGGGCCATCGGGTTGTGGCTGTCGTATGCGTGCACCACTGTGTTCGCGTTCACCTACAACGTCGGCGACAGCCACGTCTTCTTCCTTCCGAGCCACTACTTCACCGCGCTGTTCGGCGGCTTGGCGATCACGTGGTTGCCCATTGCGAGCAATCGCGGACCTGACAAGGCCCGCGCGACGAGGTCCCCGAGGGAGTCTGCGACGAGGCCGTGGCGCGGACCTTGTCAGGTCCGCGACGAGTCTCACCAGGCTCGTCCGACCGCAGTGCTTCTTCAGTACACCGCGGTCGCTCTCGCCTTCGCCTACATCGGATGGCGGGCGTGGGACACATGGCCAGCGGTCGATCGCCACGACGATCACCGCGCGGAGGCGCTGGTGAGCCACGTGACCAATGAGGCCGACGAAACGAATGCGGTGATCGTCTCCGCCATGGACTGGCAGTCGGAAAACGCACTCCTCTACTCGAGCCGGTGGGAACGACGCAACATCGCCTGGCTTCGTCTGGCCGAGGTGCTGCCTCACTTCCCCTTCTTCGTCCGTGACAACCACGAGATCAATCGCGACGTGGTGCTGACCGAGAACGCCGCCCATGCCGTCGTCGCCATGTACGGCGATCGATTTCAGCTCGATCCGATGGATCCACCACAGGAGTCGCTGATCAGCGCCGCGACGGCGGCGATTCCACGCGGCGCGCCGTACGTGCTGACACTGCTCCGGCCCACTCCCGAAACGACGTTCGACGCGGCGGACTACGACGCCGCGGTGGCAACGCTGACCGCCAAACGGGCGACAACGCGAACCGGTCGGGCGTATGAGGTGATCGCGGGGGTGGCCGGCGAGCCGCCGGTGCTGCAGCGATCAGAAACCCGGCCGTTTCGACAGCCGTTCGAACTCGCTGGCGATCGGTTCACGGTCCGAATGGAATCGTGGCTGCCCGACGACACGTTCCGCCGCGCCGGGTTCGGACAGGTACTGCTCGGCCACCAACGCCTTCTCATCATCGAACGCGGTGTCAGCCTGGTATGGCTGGCCTCGTCGGGTCAGCCCCGCGTTGTCTACGGCGCGGGACTCTACGCGCCTCGCCCGCGTTTCCGGATCCCGCGTGCTAGGCTACAGTTAGCCGCACTGCCCGAAGGACATTGACTCATGACGAGCCCGTCCTCGAACCCTTCCCGCTCGTGGCGGACCCTCTCCACGCTCATGGTCCTGGCATTCACAGCGGGGATATCCGCTCAAGCCAACCGTGCCGTTGCGCCACCGTCGGCCGGATCCCGCGAGTCCCCGGACGCGCTCGCGAAAGCTCTGCAGCAGCGTTATCAGGGCATCAAAGACTTCACGGCCGATTTTTCACAGAGCTACCGCGGCGGCGTGCTCAGGCAACGGACCGTCGAGCAGGGCACGGTTTCCGTGAAGAAACCAGGGCTGATGCGATGGGAATACGTCAAGCCTGAGAAGAAGGAGTTCGTCTCCGACGGACGAAAGACCTATCTCTACATCCCTCAGGACCGGCAGGTGGTGGTCGCCGACGCCGACACGGAAGGCGCATCGACCTCCTCCCTCTTTCTCGCGGGAAAGGGCGACATCACGAGGGATTTCACCGCTGCCAGCGCGGAGTCCCCCGTGCCGGGGACGATCGCACTGAAGCTGACGCCGCGCCGCCGCCAGGCTGACTACGAGTACCTGGTGGTAGCGGTCGACCCCGGGTCGCTCCAGATCAGGGGATTGCTGACGCACGACGCCCAGGGAGGCGATTCGACCCTGACGTTCACGAACCTCAAGGAAAATACAGGCATATCCGATAAGGTATTTGCCTTCCGCATTCCGCGGGGAGTGGATGTTGTCAACAATGCCGCCCGGAATTAACCGTGTCGCCCTGTTCGCCCTCGTGTCGGCGCTGGCGGGGTCCGCGTGCGTGCCGACTTCCGCAATGCGAGCCGGCCAGGAGGCCGAGGTCAACCAGGACTACGACCAGGCCGTCATCGAATACACCAAGGTTCTTCGGGAGAAGCCGAACGACGGCGATGCACGGCGGGCATTACAGCGTGCCCGGCTGCGCGCGGCCCAGGATCACCTGACGCGTGGTCGCCGGCTGGCCGCGAACGGACGCCTCGACGAAGCGCTGGTCGAACTGCAGGCCGCGTACGAGCTGAATCCGAGCAGCGCCGACATCGAGGACGCCTTGCGCACGGTGCGGACACAGCAGCGCACCAAGGTGGCGGTGTCGAGAGAAGGCAAGACGCAGCTCGAAACGCTGGTCGATCGCGCCCGTGAACTGCCCGTTGCCGGCGGGCAATTGCCGGCCGACGCCAGACTCCCCGCGTCCCTGACGTTCCCCAACGCTAGTGCCCGGACAATCTACCTCTCGATCGGACGGCTCTCGAACATCAGCCTCCTGTTCGATCCCGGCTATCGCGATCAGAACGTCTCGATCGATCTGCGCGACGCATCGCCGATGAGCGCGCTCGACGCGGTGTCCCAGGCGACGCACAACTTCTACCGCGTCACCGGCGATCGCGTGGTGACGATCATTCCCGACACCGCGAACAAGCGCCGTGAGTACGAGGAAGAAGTCGTCAAGACGTTCTATTTGAGCAACGCCGATCTGAAAGAGACGATCGACCTGCTGCGGACCGTCGTCGACGCGCGCAGAATCGCCCCGATCACCGGCACCAACGCGCTGACGCTGAAGGACACGCCGGAGCGTGTCGAGGCTGCGGCCAAGGTGATCTCCGCCATCGACAAGGCACGTCCGGAAGTCGTCATCGACGTCCAGTTACTTGAAGTCGATCGGAGCAAGCTGAAGGAGTACGGCCTTCAGATCGCGTCACCGGGGTCTCCCGGGATCGACGGCGCAGCCGACATCAACCGTGACGGGTTCACGCTACGCGATCTCCGCACGCTCTCCGACGGAGACGTGTTCCTCACCGGGCTGCCTGCCATCTACTATCGTCTGCTCAAGCAGGACACCAATACACGCACGCTCGCCAACCCGCAGCTCCGCACGATGGAAGGCATCACCACCGCGGCCCGCTGGGGTGAGCGGGTGCCGGTCCCGCAGACCACGTTCGCACCAATCGCCACCGGCGGTGTTGCGCAGCAGCCGATCGTGTCGTACGCCTACGAGAACATCGGCGTGAACCTGGACATCACGCCGCGCCTGCATCACGACGACGAGGTGTCGCTGTCGCTGAAGGTGGAGGTGAGCAGCGTATCGGGCGAAGGCTTCGGCGGGCTGCCGACCTTCAACAATCGCACGGTCAGCACCATCATCAGGCTGCACGACGGCGAAACGAACATGCTGGCCGGGTTGATCCGCGACCAGGAGCGGAAGACGATCAAGGGGGTTCCCGGGCTCAGTGACATCCCGGGGCTCGGAGCGCTCTTCACGCACACGCAAAACGAGACCGAGGAGACCGATGTCATTCTCACGCTGACGCCCCACATCATCCGCGTGCTCGATCTGAGCGAAAAGGATCTGCAGGCGTTCCGCGTCGCCCGGGATCAGGCTGGTTTCGTCGGCGCGGCGATCGATCTGCCGGCAGCGCCGCTGCCGCCGGTCGAACCACTGCCACAACCGGGGCCGGCGCAACAGCCGCAGCCGGGGGGACAGCAGCAACCCGGAGTGTTCATCCTGCAGCAGCCCGGAACCGTGGTCCAACCGGGCGGCGGTGCGGCGAACCCGGGCCCGGGGAACCCGTCGACGCCGTCGAACCCGTCACCCCCGGCGCCTACTCGACCTTAGCGACCTTTGCGCCGAGCGCGACCAGCCGGCTCACCAGCTGGCTGTAACCGCGCTCGACCGTCTCGAGCGGCGTCACCCGCGTCTGCCCATCTGCCGCGAGTCCCGCGGCGATCAGGGACATCCCCGACCGCAGATCGCGACTGTCCAGAATCCGGCCACCACGCAACTTCGACTTGCCAGTGACGATGATGCGGTGCGCATCGGCCAGGAACATGTCCGCCCCCATGCCGCTCATCTGCTCCAGGGCAAACAGCCGCAGCTCGTACATCCAGTCGTGGACCAGCGTACGTCCCTCGGCCTGCGTCGCCAGGACAGTCACAAGGCTCACCAGGTCGCTCGGGAAGGCCGGCCACAATCCGGTCGTGATTCGGCGCACCGCCTTCGGCATCGACGGCTTCACGGTGAACGTTCCATCGCGCCAGCCGCACTCGACCTTCATCCGCTTCAGCACCGCCGCCACCACTTCGATGTCTTCTTCGCGACATCCGTCGATCGCCATCTCGCCGCCGGTAATGGCGCCGACGACCGCCCAGCTGCCCGCCTCGATGTAGTCGCCGCCAAGCGCGTGCTCTGCGCCGTGCAATCGCGGATTCCCTTCGATGCGAATTTTCGAACTGCCGATGCCGGTGACCCCGGCGCCCATCTTCGCGAGGAACTCGCAGAGCTCGACGACGTGCGGCTCAGTGGCCGCGTGGCGGATCTCGGTGACACCATTGGCCGTCGCCGCGGCGAGCAGAGCGGTCTCCGTTCCAGTGACCGACGCTTCGTAGAGGTACATCGAGGCGGGATGCAGCCCGTCGGGTGCTTCCAGGACATGGTCGGGGCCGTCGACGTCACGCGCCCCCATCGCATGGAGCGCCTCGAGGTGCGTCGAGATCGAGCGTCGCGCCGGGAAGTCGCCTCCGGGCGGAGCAATGTGCGCCTTCCCCAACCTGGCCAGCAGCGGCCCGAGGAGCAGCACCGATGCGCGAACACGGCCTACCAGCGTGCGGTCCGGAGCGTGACGGCGCAGGTGCGGCGCCCGGATCCGGAGCGTGGTCGTGCCGATGCCCTCCACCTCGGCACCGATGTCGAGCAGCAGTCTGGCCATGACCTCAACGTCGCCGATGCGCGGCACGTTGGTGAGCACGCACTCCGCGTCGGTCAGCAGGCAGGCCGCGAGCAGCGGTAACGCCGCGTTCTTGTTGCCTTCGACGGCAACGGTTCCCTGCAGGCGATTGCCGCCTTCAATCAGCAGTGTCGACATGTGTCCCCTGGAGTATCGGAGGATACCGGCATCGGAGGATACAGGCATCGGAGGAAGCGGAGGTAACGGCATCACAAACGGGGGAACGGGGAAACGGGGACGAACGGGGACGACTTGAAGCAGGCGTTCAGCATCTGCCGACGGCAGCCCCGTTCGTCTTCGTTTCCCCGTTCCCCCGTTTGTAATCCGGTTCCTCCGCCACCTCCGCCCGTTCTCCCCGTCGTATCCGTGACCGTTATCTCCGCTGCGCGTTACGTGTCGTGCAGCAGGTACGTGAGCGCGGGGTCGTCACCGAACCCGACGAAGATCGGCTCGGGGCGCAGGAACACGCCGAAGCGATCCGCGACTGCCCTCTTGATTCGCCCGGCGAGCCGCAGCACGTCACGTGCCGTTGCCCCACCGCGATTGACCAGCGCGAGCGGATGCTTGGTCGAGATCCCGACCGCCCCGTCGCCATCACCCTTCCGGAACCCCGCCCGCTCGATCAACCAGGCCGCAGGCAGCTTGACGTGCGCGTCATCGACCTGAAAGGACGGCGGCATGGCGCCGGTCGTCGCCGCCAGGCGCTCGCGGTCTGTCAGCGTCACGACGGGGTTTATGAAGAACGACCCGACGCTACGGGTGTCCGGATCGGCGTCATCGAGCACCATTCCTTTGCGCCGGCGGATACTGAGAACTCCCCGACGCAAATCTGCGACGGTCGGCGCAGTGATCTGGTGGTCGCGAAGATAGCCGAGCACGTCGGGATAGGTCGGCGGGGACACGTCCGTGCGCAACGTGAACGACACGCTGATCACGACGAACCGACCGGCGTCGGTGCTCTTGAACCGGCTCGTGCGATATGCAAAACCGCAGTCGACCGCCGGTATGTCGACGACCGTCCTCGTGGACCGATCGAATGCGGTGAGTGACGTCATCGCCTGCGCCACCTCCTGCCCGTAGGCACCGACGTTCTGAATTGGCGTTCCGCCGACCTGCCCGGGTATGCCGGACAGGCACTCGAGGCCGGCCAGATTGCGATCGGCGGCAGCTGCAACCACCGCGTCCCACACCTCGCCGGCGCCTGCAGTCAGAATGACGCTGGCGGGCGTGTCGGAAAAATCGAGCTGACGCGTGTTGATCCACAACACGAGTCCGTCAAACCCCTCGTCCGAGATCACCAGATTGCTGCCCCCGCCAAGAACGAACAGTTGGCATCCGCGAGCGGTGCACCACTCCTCTGCGGCGGCAATGTCAGCGGCGGAGTGAGCCACAGCGAACCAGCGCGCCGCGCCACCCACACCGAGCGTCGTCTTTCCGGCCAGCGGCATGCGGTCGCCAACGCTCAATTCATGCGGCACCCGAGAGCATCCCTTCCCGCGCGACGAGCGCCCGGCGTGCTTCTTCGCGCGAGCACAGTTCGAACTCGATCCAGTCGCCTGGCGCGAGCTGCCCGGCAACCGGCAGGTCTGCAGCGATGACAATCGCCACCTGCGGATATCCGCCGGTCGTCTGCCGATCGGCCATGAGCAGAATCGGCTCGCCTGACGGCGGAACCTGGACCGCGCCGTGAAAGGTGGCGTCAGAGATCATGTCTCCCCCGCCTGATGGCACCACCGCTCCCGTCAGGCGATAACCGACCCGGTTCGACTGTGGCGACACCGTAAACCGGTTCCCGCACAGGATTTCCAGGCAGCCGTCGGGCAGTTCGTCCTGCTGCGGTCCAGGAAGAACCCGCAGACGAGCGCCTCCTGACGGCAAAGGGGCGATGCGGACGGCGCGACGTCGAACCGTTGTCGCATTCGGCTCTGCGATCGCGATCGCTTCCGCCGCGGCAAGCGGGCGCACCGGAAACCGTCGGTCCAGTTCCACGCCCCCCGCGATCGCAATGTAGGTGCGCGCGCCGCGCCGACGTGACTCGAAGCGAAGCACGCTTCCTGCCGCGCAAACCGTCGGTCTCTGCAGTGGCACCGTCACGTTGTCCACCGTTGCCGACAGATCCGCGCCGGCCAGCGCAATCGTCGCCGGTTCATCGAACCTGAGTTCGGGTCCTGCGATCGTCGCTTCCAGGGACGGCGCGTCAGGTGCGTTGCCGACCGAGAGATTGGCGGCGGCGTGACTGAATACGTCCATGGCGCCCGACACGGGAACCCCCAGACCCTGCTCGCCCCAGACGCCCGAGTCCTGGATGGTCGTGAACAGACCCGGGCGAAGCACCGTCGCACAGTGCCGGCCGGCTGGACGGCCCGGCGGCACGACTTCGCCGAGACGCGGCGTCGCATCTGCGCTCGCCCGTCTGAACGTCACCGTGTCGCCCGGTGCAAAACGAGCCGGAGGGGTCTTCGTCGAGTCGAATACCGGTTCGAGTGCACGCCCGACGATTTGCCAGCCGCCCGGCGTCGACGAGGGATAAACGCCCGTCTGCCGACCGGCAATACCGACCGAACCAGCCGGCACGTGCAGGCGGGGTGATGCTCGCCGAGGCGACGCGATTGATGGGTCGACGAGCCCCAGATACGCAAAGCCTGGCTGAAATCCAAGCATGAAGACGCGGTAGTCGATTCCCGCGTGACGCGTGATGACCTCCGAACTCGTCAATCCGGCGCGCGTCGCGACTTCGTCCAGATCCGGACCGTCGTCCGCTCCGTATGCGACTGGAATGTGGTGCCGTCGGCTGTCGGCGCGCATCGGCGCGGTGTTGATCGCCTCGCGCAAGGCTCCAGAGATCTCGTCGACATCGGACCTCAGGGGATCGAAATACACGGCCACTGAGCGGAACGTGGAGACGACGTCTCGTACGCCCGTGAGATCGCGGTTGCGGACGGCGGTGGCAATCGCAATGGCGCGGGCGTTGACCGCCGCATCGATCACCGGCGCCAGTTGCAGCAGGAGTGCGCTGTCGCCCGCCTCGCGCAACCGCGGATCGCTCACGCCGCGAGTGCCCGCAGTAGTTTCTGGTGGATGCCGCCGAACCCACCGTTCGACATGAGGATCACGACGTCGCCGGCGCGGTGCTCGGCCGCGACGGCGGCCACGATCCCGTCCACAGTCTCGATAGACCGCGCCCGCTGCCCGCGGGTGGTGAGGTCGGACACGAGCTGCTCCGCGGAGAGACGCTCCGATTCGGGCAGCGAGGACCGGAACACACCGGCGATGATGACTTCATCGGCTCCCGCGAAGGCCCGGGCGAAATCGTCCTGAAAGACGCGCCGGCATGAGGAAGCCGACCGGGGCTCGAACACCGCCCATATCCGGCGTTCGGGTACCCCGTGCGCAACGCCGCGAGCGTCTCGCGCACGGCGGTGGGGTGGTGGGCAAAGTCGTCGATGACGGTCACCCCGCGCGCCACGCCCACGGTCTCGAGCCGTCTCTTGATGCCGCGGAACGTGCGCAGACCGTCGGCAAGGGTCGCGGCGTCGAGACCGGCAAAGCTTCCCGTCGCAATGGCGGCAAGCGCATTCCGGACGTTGTGCACGCCAAGGAGTGGCGACTCGAACCGGCCGAACACCTCGCGATGGTGACGGACGTCGAACTGCGTCATCCCGTCACGGTGAACCATGTTCGTGCCCTGCCAGGTTGCGCTGTCCGCCAACCCGAAGGTCTCGACCGGGCTGGCCGCCACTGCCTGGAGCGCCGCCGCGTCGGCACTGTCTGCACCGAGGAGCAGCAGCCCGTTGCGCGGCACGAGGTTGACGAGGCGACGGAACGCCAGGCGAACCGCGTCGAGATCCGCGTAAATATCCGCGTGATCGAACTCGATGTTGTTGACGATGGCGACATCAGGCAGATATTTGAGGAACTTCGCCGTCTTGTCGAAGTACGCGCTGTCGTACTCGTCCCCTTCGATGACGAAGTCGCGACCCTGCCCGACGCGGTAGCTCGAACCCGTCTCACCGAGGTTCAACGCGATTCCCCCGACGAGAACGGTCGGATCGAGACCCCCGTGCGTGAGCAGCCATCCGGTCAGCGCTGTCGTCGTGGTCTTTCCATGCGTCCCGGCCACCACGATCGATCGGGCGCCCCAGAGAAACTGCTCGCGGATGATCTCCGGCAGCGAGCAGTACCGGATCTTCCGTTCGAGCACTTCTTCGAGTTCCGGATTCCCTCGCGAGATCGCGTTGCCAATGACGACGAGGTCGAGATCCGGCGTGATGTGGTCGGCCGAGTATCCGCTGAACGTGTTAATCCGCTCGGCCGCGAGGAAGTCGCTCATCGGCGCGTAGACGTTCTGGTCAGAGCCCTGGACATGGTGGCCGCGCTGGCGCAGCAGCGCCGCCAACGTGGCCATCGCCGTCCCGCAGATGCCAATCAGGTGAATGCGCTTCGTCTCACTCAACAGGTGATTCCTCGACGATGAGAGCGGGCCGGGGGTGAGTCAGAAGGCGGCACTGGACGCCGAGTGGCACGGTCCAGCACGGACCCGACGTGTGACCGGACGGAAACCCCGTCACCACCGGGCCGCGGCAGTCGCCCGCAAATTCCTGGATCACATCCAGCGCGGTCGGCCCGCCGTTGGGTTCGTCGCATCCCCGCATCTCGCCGAACACCAGGCCCGCAGCGTGCGGCAGCACCCCGGCCAGCTTCAACTGCGTCAGCATGCGATGCAGTCGGTACGGGCGCTCGTTCACGTCCTCCAGGAACAAGATCGCGTCGGGAGGAGGGATGAACGAGTAAGGGGTGCCAAGCGATGCAGTGAGCTGAGTCATCGTCCCGCCCGCCAGGACGCCCGTCGCGTCCCCGTTCTTGATGACCTGCACTCCTTCCGGCGTGAGTGACAGCCCGCGTCCATCCAGTAGCAGTGCGCGAAACGACGCTTCATCGTACGCAGTGGTCCCCCGCGCAAGCCTGCCATCAAGCATCGGCCCATGCAGCGCCGGTATCCCGCGATGAAGAGTCAGCCACGTGAGCAACGACGTATTGTCGCTGTAGCCGACAAAGAGCTTGGGCGGGTGGAGCGGCGCCTGCTCCAGGAACGGCAGCAGTTCGACGCTGCCGTATCCACCGCGCACCGCGATCAGCGCTGCCACGGATGGATCCGACCAGGCGTTCACAAACGCGGCGGCCCGTGTCCGGGCGCATCCTGCCGTGAACATGTGCCGCTCGAACACGGACGGCTCGTAGGTGGGCTCGAAGCCGAGACGGTGAAGCTCCCCGGCGCCGCGATCGAATTCGTCCCTGGAACAGTTGCTGGCGGTGGCGACGATAGCAATGCGATCGCCCGCGCGCACCGGCCTGGGTTTCGGCATCAAAGAAAACGCGCCATCTCGTCCGCCACGCGTCGATGCTCGTCGCACCCGAGCACCCGGCGCAGATCTCGTTCGCGAGGCGGACCACCGACCGGCGCCGCCAGAAATCGTTCCTTCGCCTGCCGCAGGCGCTTGTGCGACGCCTCCAGCGCGGCTCGGGGGATCCGTCCAGCCTCCGCCGCGTGCACCAGCGCTTCCAGTGTTTGCGCCTGCACGTCGACGTCGCCGCTGCACACGAGGAGGGCGTCGCACCCGGCTGCGATGGCCTGCACCGCCGCATCGGGCACGCTCCACGTCTTCGCAATCGCTTTCATCTCGAGATCGTCGCTGACGATGACACCGGCAAACCCGAGCTCGTCCCGCAAGATGCTCCTGACGATGCGCGGGGACAGCGTCGCCGGCTTCTCGGCGTCCAGTGTCGGAACCAGGATGTGGGCAGTCATGATGAAGGCGACGCCGGCGTCAATCGCCGCCCGGAACGGCACGCACTCCACGCGCCTGATCCGATCCGGCGGATGTTCCACGAGCGGCAGGTCCAGGTGCGAATCGACGGACGTATCGCCATGACCGGGGAAATGCTTCCCGCAGGCGGCAACCCCGTTGTCCTGCAGACCGGTGACGATCGCGGCGCCGAGTTCGGCCACGCGCTCCGCCGACTCCGCCAGCGCGCGATCCCCGATGATCGGATTTTGCGGGTTGGTGTGGATGTCGAGAACGGGAGCGTAATCGAGGGTGATGCCGACAGCGCTCAATTCGGCCGCCAGCGCGGCAGCGAATCGCGACGCGAGTGACGGGTCGCCGCTGCGGCCCAGCGCTGCCATCGGTGGCCACTCGGTGAACGGCGCTCTCAAGCGGGCGACGCGGCCCCCCTCCTGGTCGACACTCACCCAGAGCGGCGACTCCGTCGCCAGCAACTGCACATCATGAGCGAGTTCGGCGACCTGTTCGGGCACCTCGATGTTGCGCGCGAACAGGATCACTCCGCCCAGCTGGAATTCCCTCGCGAGCGATCGCAGTTCCGGGGTGATCGTCGTCCCTGGCAGGCTGCCGATCAGCAGTTGGCCGATGTCGCGACGAAGGGAGCTGGGCACGGGGTGATTATAGCTTTCACGCTTCTCGGTTCTCGCTTCTCGGTTCGTGTTCAGGGTTCGGAGTTCGGTTCGGAGTTCGGTTCGGCGTTCGGACTTCGGGGTTCGGACCTGCCGGGTTCGGGGTTCGGACTTCCGGTTCGGGGTTCGGGGTTCGGGGTTCGGGGTTCGGGTTCGGGGTTCGCGAATATGGACCGAACGCCAACCCTTGACGCCGACCTCGAACTGGGAACTCCAAAGCCGGAACTCGAACTGCGACCCTCGAACTCGGAACTCGGAACTCGGAACTCGGAACTTGGAACTTGGAACTTGGAACTTGGAACTTGGAACTTGGAACTTGGAACTTGGCTGGAACTTCGAACTTCGAACTTCGAACCGAACTCCGAAGTTCGAACTTCGAACCGAACTCCGAACCTGAACACGAACCGAGAAGCGAGAACCGAGAAGTGCGAAGTTCGTACACAGGTATCATCCCGTTGTGCGATCACTCGAGACCTCGGCGCCCACGCGCATTGATCTGGCCGGCGGCACGATGGACATCTGGCCGTTGTACCTGTTTCACCCCGGCGCACAGACGTTGAACGCGGCGATCAGCATTCGTGCACGGGCGCGCATCGAATCACGGCCGGACGACCGTATCGAGATCCGGTCGCTCGACACCGGCGCCAGCGTCACCGCCGGGCACTGGCGCGAGCTTCGCCACGAACCCGGGTTGCGCCTGCTTTCCCTGCTGGTGCATTTCTTCGAGGTCTCCGGCATCACGCTGACGACGACGTCGGAGTCGCCGGCGGGCGCCGGCATTGCCGGCTCCTCGGCGCTGAACGTGGCCGTGTGCGCGGCGCTCGCGGGCTGGAAGCGGGTTCACTACGAACCGGAGGCGTTGCTGGAGATCGCGCAGAACGTCGAGGCCCAGACGATCAATGTTCCCACCGGTCTCCAGGACTACCGTCCCGCGCTGTACGGCGGGGTGGCGGCCCTGGAGCTCGATGTCGATGGCGTCCGGCGGGTGCCGCTTCACGTCGATCCTGCCGAGATCGAGCGGCGCATCGTCCTCTGTTACACCGGTGAACCGCGGAACTCCGGCACCAACAACTGGGAGATCACCAAGAAACACATCGACGGCGACCGGCATGTCTTCGACTGCTTCGAGCGCATTCGCGATACGGCGGCGGCGATGCGGACGTCGCTGGCTCGCGGCGACTGGGATGCCGTCGGGCGCAACATCAGCGACGAATGGGAGAACCGCAAACGGCTGGCCCCAGGCGTCACGACGCCTGCGATCGACGCCTTGATCGAACGGGCCCGCGCGGCCGGCGCGACGGCGGCCAAAGTGTGCGGCGCCGGCGGGGGCGGCTGCCTGTTCTGTTACGGTCCGCCCGACGCGAACGCGGCCATCCGCGAAGCGCTCGCCGCCGGCGGCGCCCGGCTCCTCGACTACCGGGTCGAGCGGCACGGCCTCGCGCGTGGATAATCGCGCCGTCGCGCAGGTCCTGGCGGAAATTGCCGACCTGCTGGAGATCAAGGGCGAGAACGCCTTCAAGATTCGCGCATACCGATCCGGCGCCGACACGGTTGCCGCGTGGGGTGACCCGGTGGCGCAGTTGAACGAGTCGCAGCTGCGCGAGCTGCCAGGGATCGGCAAAGACCTGGCGAAGAAGCTCCTCGAACTCAGCTCCACCGGCGTCATCGCCTACCACCAGGAGCTGCTGCAGGAGTTTCCACCGACCATTCTCGATCTGCTGCGACTGCAGGGAGTGGGCCCGAAGACAGTGGCCCTGCTGTACGGGACGCTCAACATCCGCAGCCTCGACGAACTCGCCGCCGCCGCCCGCGAAGGACGCCTTCGCAGCATCAAGGGAATGGGCGTCAAGAAGGAGGCGCTGATCCTGAAAGCGATCGAGGAACGGGCGCGCGACGAGGGTCGGCACCTGCTCGCCGACACCTCTTCGGCCGCTGCCGAGCTCGTGGCCTACCTGCGGCGAGTGGCCCCGGGCGTCGAATTCATACCGGTCGGCAGCCTGCGTCGAGGCTGTGAGACGTGCGGCGACATCGACATCCTCGCGGTGGGCGGCGACCGATCGTTGATGGAGCGGTTCGTCGCGTACCCGCCCGTCGAACGGGTACTGGGCCAGGGTGACACCAAGTCGAGCGTCCGCCTGCAGGGTGGTTACCAGGCCGACCTGCGCCTCGTTCCCGCCGACAGCCGCGGCGCCGCGATGCAGTACTTCACCGGCGCCAAGGCTCACAACATCCTCCTGCGAGACCGCGCGATTCAGCACGGATTGAAACTGAACGAGTACGGCCTGTTCAGGATTGAGGGCGACGAGCGCATCGCCGGCGAGACGGAGGAAGGCATCTACGAAGCGCTGGATCTCGCGTGGATCGAACCGGAGCTGCGGGAGAACCGCGGAGAAGTCGAGGCCGCTGCAGCGAACCGCCTGCCCCGCCTCGTGTCGGGTGCCGATCTTCTGGGCGATCTGCACATGCACACGACCGCCAGCGACGGACGCGACACGCTCGAGGACATGGCTGCGGCGGCTGCCCGCCTCGGTCATCGCTACATCGCCATCACGGACCACAGCAAAGCGCTGGCGATGGCCAACGGCCTCGACGAAACGCGCGCGCTCGCGCACGCTGCACAGGTGCGGGCGCTCAATGGGCGCTTCGACGGACTGACGCTGCTCGCCGGAATCGAATGCGACATCCTGGCGGATGGCCGCATGGATTTGGCCGAGGACTGCCTGGCGCAGCTCGACTTCGCTATCGCCTCCGTTCACTCCCATTTCAGCCAGGACGAATCCGAGATGACTGATCGCGTCCTGCGCGCGCTCGAGTGCCCGTGGGTGGACGTCCTCGGTCATCCGACTGGCCGGTTGCTACTCAAACGGGATGGCGTGCGCCTCGACATGAACGCGGTCTTCACCGCCGCTGCCGCGCGCGGTGTCGCCATCGAGATCAACTGCAACCCCGCTCGCCTGGACCTCAACGACTCGATGGCGCGGGCGGCAAAGGATCGCGGGATCACGCTGGTGATCTCGACAGACTCCCACGCGGTGGCGACGCTTGGCGGACAGCGCTGGGGAGTGCAGGTTGCGCGGCGTGCATGGCTGCAGCCCGCTGACGTCCTGAACACCCTGCCACTCGAGGAACTGCGCACGCGGCTCCGTCGGAATCGCCCGCGGTGAGAGCTAACGCCATCCTGGTCGCCGCCGGCATTCTCCTCAGCCGGCTGGCAGGGCTGATCCGTCAACGCGTCCTCGCGCACTACTTCGGCCAGAAGGACGTCGCCGATGCGTTCACGGCGGCGGTGCGGATCCCCAATCTTCTCCAGAACCTGTTCGGGGAAGGCGCGCTGTCGGGCTCGTTCATCCCCGTCTATGCCGCTCTCGTCGCCCGCAAACAGGAACGGGTCGCATCGGACGTTGCCGGCGCCATCGCCGCCATCCTCGGCCTGGTCACCGCCATGCTCGTCCTCGTCGGCGTCCTCGCGACCCCGCTGCTGATCTCGCTCATCGCACCGGGATTCGAAGGAGACAAGCGCGAGCTGACCATTACGCTGGTGCGCATTCTGTTCCCCGGCACCGGACTGCTGGTGATGTCGGCCTGGTGTCTCGGCATTCTCAACAGCCACCACCGGTTCCTGCTCTCCTACGCCGCGCCGGTGGTCTGGAGCGCGGCCATGATCGTGGCGGCGATCGCCTTTGGCGAAATGCCACTCCCCCGTCTTGCGGTCTACGTCGCCTGGGGGTCGGTCGTGGGCAGCGCGCTGCAGGTGGCCGTCATGGTGCCCCCTGTGATTCGCCTGGCGCCTGGTCTCCGACTCCGGTTCGACATGGCCTCCGAGCATGTCCGCGCCGTGTTGCGCAACTTTGCCTCGGTCTTCGTCAGCCGCGGCGTCGTCCAGCTCAGCGCGTACGTCGATCAGATTCTGGCCAGCTATCTCGGTACGGGCGCGGCCGCGGCGCTGCTCAACGCCGGGACGCTCTACACACTGCCAGTCAGCCTGTTCGGGATGTCCGTATCGGCCGCGGAATTGCCGGCGATGTCGGGCGAGGCGGGAATCGACAACGCATCGGTGCGCTCCCGGCTGGACGCCGGCCTGCGTCAGATCGCCTACTTCGTCGTACCCTCGGCAGTTGCGTTCATCGCGCTCGGCGACGTCATCGCCAGCGCGCTCTTCCAGACCGGCCGCTTCACCAGGCAGGACGCAGTGTTCGTGTGGGGCATCGTGGCGGGGTCATCGGTCGGCCTGCTGGCCTCGACACTCGGCCGGCTGTATTCGTCGACGTTCTACGCGTTGCGCGACACCTCGACGCCGCTGCGGTTTGCCGTGATCCGTGTAGTGCTGACGGTGGTGCTGGGCCTGATTGCGGCGTTCCAGCTGCCGCCCCTGCTGGGAATCGAACCGCGATGGGGCACTGCAGGCCTTACCGCATCGGCAGGCGTGGCTGGCTGGATCGAGTTCCTGCTGCTGCGACGCGGCATCAATGCACGCATCGGTACCACCGGCATCCCGCCGTCGACGCTGGCGAAACTGTGGGGCTCCGCGCTGGCGGGTGCCGCTGTGGCGTGGGGCGCGAAACTGCTCGTCGGCACGGACCATCCGCTGCTCACGGCTGTGGCGGTCCTCCTGCCATACGGCGTGATCTACCTCGCTATGACGATGGTGCTGGGTGTTCCGGAGGCGAGGGGCGCACTGGCGCGGGCGCGGAGATTACGGAGGTAACGGGCAGGGGTTACGGAGGGAACGGGCGGAGGTTACGGAGGCAACGGGATCACAAACGGGGAAACGGGGAAACGGAGACGAACGGGATTAAGGCTTCGGGGGTGTCCCGGAGCGCGTCGAAGAACACGGCCAGGTCGAGCGAGCCCTCGTCGGTCAGCAACGTCCTTCAAACGAACGGAATTAAGTCTTCTTGTACTTCGATCGTCCCGTACCCGTTCGTCCCCCGTTTCCCCGTTTCCCCGTTTGTGATCCCGTTCCCTCCGTCTTCCCCGTTGGCGCCTCCGTCTTCCCCGGTGGTGGCCGGCGGGTCTTGTCATTTGCCGCCCACTCCTTCCGCATCTGGGCGATCCCTTCCATGTAGACGGTCGCCTTCTCCCGCTCCTCCTCCGTCGGCAGAGACTTGAGCAGCTCGATGGCGTGATCGAAGTCGTGCTCGATGGTTCGCCTGGTCGTCTGGAAGTAAATCTGGCGGAGATCCGCGAGCGCCGCCTTCGGGTCGGCAGGGCCCTGCTTGATCGACTGCAACGATACGAAGCCGGTTGGAGGTTTGGGTGCGTCCACGTCCCGATCGGCCTCTATTTGTCGATGACGATCTTCTTGCGGGCCGTGACCCGAAGGACGTCCGGCACATTGCGATCCGTCGAGATCATCTTCAAATCACGCTCGGTCAGCCGCGCCAGCAGGTTCATGGACACGGCGATCGGTGTCTTCGGATTCTTCGCCAGGGCCAGCGCCACCTGGTAGTTCTTCATCCACGCGCGGTTGGCGGAGATGATCCGCAGCACATCTTCCGAGACGTTGGCCATCCTGGAGATGCCTTCCACTTCCATCTCGGTCAGCTTGGGACTGCTCAGCACAGCGGCCGCCACGATCTTGTTCGGGTCGCGAATGAGAATCGCCCGCTCCTCGCGGCTACCCTTCATGGCAAGGTTCAACCGCTGCGCCACGTTCATCGACGATATGCGCTGGAGCGCCGACCCTTGCTCCCCCTCGGCCGGCTCCGCCGCAACTGGTGGCGCCTTGTCGACAAGCGGACCATCACTGGCCGCCGGGCTGACGGCAGCGTCGGCGCGGTCGGTGGCGAAGAAGTTCCGCAGCTCGGTCGGTACCTCCGGGCGCGCGACGAACGCCGCGAGCCGGTCCGGCGGAATCTCCGCAATCGTCTCCCTGGCTGCGGTCGACACGGCCGCATCCTCGTCATCGACGAGCATCGCGAGCAGCGCCAACTGCTCATGCCCACGCGGCGCGAGGATTCCCTGCGCCGCCATCATGCGGATATCCGTCTCGACATTACCGCGACGGAACATCTCAACGAGCGGTGTGCGAACGCCGGTATCTATCGTCATCGAATTCCCGGCAGCACGATGAGAAGGGCTGCGCGAACGGACACGTTGAATGATCTCACGCCGCACCCGCCACGATCAGCACGGGCTCGTCGACGCGCCAAGTGCCTCAAACATCGAGATGGCGGCAAAACCCGCGGCACCGGCCTCGAGCACGTGCGGCAGGTTGGCCATGGATACCCCGCCGACGGCGAGCACCGGCACGAGTGTCGCCCGTACCGCGTCAGCGAGGCGCGCCAGGCCCGTTGGTGATGTCCCGGGCTTGGACGCGCTAGCGAACACGGTACCAAAGAGGAGAAAGTCTGCAGCGCCGGCAGCCGCTGCTTCGTCTGGCGAGTGCACCGACTGTCCGATCAGGAATCCCCGCGGCACGACCGGCCGCACACGCGACCCCGGAAAAGAGCCGCCGCGCAGCTGCACGCCATGCGCGTTCGCGGCCAGTGCGACGTCGAGACGATCGTTGACGATCACCCGAGTCGCGGTGCCACGGACGATGTCGACGGCGCGTTGGCACAGGTCATAGAGCGTTCGGGCGTCGAGGTCGCGTTCCCTGATCTGCACCAGCTGGATTCCGTTTGCGGCTGCACCACGCACCTGTCGGAGGACGCCCTCCGGACCGGGATCGGACAGCCTCCTGCGATCGGTAATCAGGCAGGTGATCGCCTTCACGCCTACTCTTCAGCCGGTTGCGATCGCGCGATCGAGACGTCGTCGGCAGCCGTCCGGCGCGAGGCGAACAGCCCGACGAGTTCCCCGAGGGCCGCGAAGATGTTGATCACGCCGAGGCCGGTGATGGCGCCGCGAACGAAGTTGTTCGTGATCAGCGCGCGAATGGCCGGCAGCGTTTCGGCGAAGTAGTTGCGGTCCCAGTACGCGGACCACGGGGCGAGCGTCAGTACCGCACCGACCTCGAGGAAGAAGATTGCGAGAACGAGACGGCTCACCGCCGCTCTCCATGCAACGTGCGCGACGACACGGCCGTGTCCCGTGTCAGCTGCTCGACCCGGGCGTGCACGTCACGATAGATTCCCGCATCGGCTTCCAGCTCGATGAAGACCGCGAGCGCGCGCACCGACTCGCCGACGCGTTCGAGCACGTCGGCGAGTTCGTAGAGAACCGCGAAACCCTCATCGGCCGACGGCGCCGCGGTCTCCGCTGCTCGTTCGAACCATTCGACGGCAGTCCTCAGGTCTCCCCGGGAGGCCTCGAGCCGTCCGAGTTGGACTGCGGCCCTGAATCGGAACTTCGGCATGCGCGCCGCCGCCTGAAGTGCGGCCGCCGCTTCCTCCGCCCTGCCGTGTCGCAGATGCTCCTGCGCACGCTCCAGCAGCGCTGCCGCTTCTGCCATCTGTTCGGCTGGGTCCTGACGCCGCGGCGACGGCACTTCTGCCGGACGAGAGTCGTGGCTCTCAGCAATCGGCATGTGTGGCGGTACGGAACCGGGCGCGGTTTGCAAGCCAGCCAGCACCGAGCTGAGATCGACCTCGGACGGAGCGGCCGCGGTCGAAGCACCGGTCGACGCAGGCCGTGTTGTGTCGGAATCCGCAGCCAGCGGCACACTCGCCCGCTCGAGCATGTCGCTCGCGGCCAGCAGTTCTTCGATGTCGAGCGATGGTCCGGATGCGGCCGCCTCGCTGCGGGAGGTTGAGTCGGTGACGTCAGGAGTGCTGATCACCGGCTTCTCGAGCGACGCCGCGAGGTGTTCCGGCCGTCGTTCGATCTCCGGCGGCGCCTCCGCCATCGCCTCGCTGGTGTCGGGGAAGCCGAACGTACTCTCGAACAGCGGCTCGGAATTGCGAAGGGTGGCGATGACCTCCTCCGGGTTCTCAACACCGAGGATTTCCAACGCGCGGCGCAGCCGTTCGACATGGCGCTCGACGCCAGGCTCACGGGCAAGCAGGTCCTCGGCGATCACGCGCGCTTCCGCCGCCCGTCCACTCTCGAGATAGGCGTCAGCAAGATGCCCCTGCGCGGTGGTGATCCGGTTGTCAAATCCTGCATCCACATACACGTCCACCAGCTTGAGGAGCGCCGGCACGAGCCGGTGCTGGTCGACAAACTCCTCGAGGATCCGGGCCGCCTCGTCGAATGCCGCCTCGAACAACGCTGCATCGATCAGGATCTCGAGACACGCGTAGGCGTCGTCGATTCTTTCGGCCTGGAGCAGTTCTTCCGAAAGGACTCGGACCGCATCCCGTCGATCAGGCGCCAGGGCCACGGCACGCATCAGCGTGGCGAGCGCTTCGGCCGCGTGGCCGGCAAGCAGATCGTTGCGACCGAGCGCCAGCAGCACGTCCACGTCGTGACCGGCGCCATCCGTCGACAGAAACGACTGCGCCCGCTCGATTTGGCCCGAGGCAATCAACGCTTTCGCAACGTCGGCGCGCAACCCGTCATCCGCCGGCGCCAACACCGCCGCTGCCACCTTGGCGTTCAGGGCATCGCTGTCACGCTTCTGTTTTTCGTAGGCCGCGGCCGCATCTTGAAACAAGGTGACGGCGTGCGCGACGTCGCCCATCTCCTCGGCAGTGCGGGCGGCGGCGACCTTTGCGTCACCATCGTTCTCGTCGATTGTCGCCATCCGCAGGATGCAGTCGGCAACGCCCTTGTGGTCGCCGCGCGCCTTCCGCTGCTGCGCTAGCTGGCGGAGGAACTGCTTGGCGTCGGCGAGCAAGCCCTGGCGGGCGGCGATATCAGACAGGCGAATCAGCGTGTGCTCGTGATCGCTGCGGACCTTGAGCGCCTTTTTGTACAGCGCTGCGGCCTTGGGGAAGAACCCCTCCTCGAACAGGTGATCGGCGACGCGCAGGTACTGGACGAGTGCGCGCTCGATGTCGCCGGCGCGGACATACAGGTCACCGAGCGTGTTGATTGAGTTCCAGTCGCGGGGCTGTTCCTCGACCAGCCGCACGTACTGCTCGATCGCGCCGTCGAGTTTCCCCTGCCGGAGCAGTCGCTCAGCCGTCTTCAGCGCCGCGTCGCGATCTATAGGCACAGGTTCATGAATGCTCCTCGATGGTATCAAACAGGCCGGACTGCGGCCGGAAGGAGCGGCGATGCACCACGGAATAGCCGTGCCGCGACACGGCCGCCAGGTGCTCAGCCGTGGCGTACCCCTTGTGGTGATCAAACCCGTAGCGCGGATCCGACGCGTGCAGCGCCAGCATCTGGCGGTCGCGCGTCACCTTGGCAACGATCGACGCGGCCGCAATCGCGCTGCACTTGCGGTCGCCTTTCGGGACGCCGCGCTGGGCGATGAAGAGACCGGGGATGCGGAATGCGTCCACCAGGACCATGTCCGGGAGCGGAGCGATGGTCATCACCGCCCGACGCATCGCCTCCAGCGAAGCACGATGGATGTTGATGGCGTCGATTTCGGCCGGCTCGACCGACACGACTGCCCAGGCAATGGCGCGCCGGGTGATCTGCGTATAGAGGCGCTCGCGTTCGAGCGCGGTGATCGTCTTGGAGTCGGCGAGGCCGGGAATGTGGCGGTCCGGATCGAGGATGACGGCGCCCGCGGTCACCGGACCGGCCAGGCAGCCGCGTCCGACCTCGTCACAGCCGGCGACGCGATAGAAGCCCCAGCGCCTGACGGCGTTTTCCAAGGTGCGCATCGCACGCACTCGAACCATATGCGTGCTCACAGGATAACTCCCAATTCCCAACCACTGACGCTTCCCCAACGCCCACACACGCGACTCGCGAATATTGGGGGGTTGGGGAAACGTCAGGCGTTGGGAGTTGAGAATTAACGAAGTTCAAGCTCTCTTCGTTTCCTTCATTCGCGCCGCCTTGCCCTTCAGGTTGCGCAGGAAGTACAGCTTGGCTCGGCGGACGCGTGCCGAGCGGACGACATCGACCTTGGCGATCGTCGGCGAATGGAGCGGGAAGATGCGCTCGACACCCTGGCCGAACGACACCTTGCGCACCGTGAACGACGCGCGCGTACCACCGCGATGCAGGCCGATGACAATGCCCTCGAAAATCTGGATCCGTTCCTTGTCACCTTCGCGCACCTTCACGTGCACCCGGACCGTATCCCCGGCTTTCATGTCGGGCCGTTCCGTCATCTGCGACTTCTCGACCAGCTCAATCGCGCCCATCACTGTCTCCTTCAAGTAGAAACTTCAAAGTGGAAACTGACAAGTAAGGTTGAAAGTGCGTCGTACCCGGCTCTACTTCCCAGTTACTTTCGACTTTCAAGTTTCGACTTTTCACTCGCTGTCAACTCGTCGAGCAGCGCCCGTTCCTCGTCGTCGAGCGCCGCCGATTCCAGCAGCTCCGGCCGTCGCTCCAGCGTCCGTGCCAGCGCTTCCTTCTTCCGCCAGCGGCGGACTTCCGCGTGATGCCCTGAGAGCAGGACATCGGGTACCTTCAGGCCGCCGCACTCGGCGGGACGCGTGTAGTGCGGATGGTCCAGCAGGCCGCGAGAGAACGAATCCTCCTCGACCGACTGGCCGTCTCCGACTACCCCCGGGATCAGCCGGCTCACCGCATCCACGATGACCAGCGCCGCCAGTTCACCACCGCTCAACACGTAATCGCCGATCGACACTTCCTCGGCGCCGACGAGCGACAGGACGCGTTCGTCCATCCCTTCGTAACGACCGCAAAGCACCGCAACGTGACGCACCCCCGCGAGTCGCTCGGCTTGGCGCTGGGTGAACTCTCGTCCCTGCGGAGAGGTGACGATCACCGCGCCGGGGTTCCCCCGCGTCTGCCGGATCCGGTCAACCGCTGCGACAAGTGGCTCGGGCTTCATGACCATGCCCGGTCCGCCGCCATACGGCACATCGTCCACGCTGCGATGGCGATCGATCGTGAAGTCCCGCAGGTCGTGGACCTGGAAATCGATGATGCCGCTCGCGATCGCCCGCCCGACGACGCCCTCGGCGAGGCCGGCGGCGATCATGGCTGGGAAGATGGTAACGATATCGAAGCGCATTGACGAATGGACGGACTGACGAATCGACGGATTTATCGAGGAATTGAGCATCCAATTCGTCATTTCGTAAATTCGTCAATCCGTCAATGGCGACCCGTTCCCTTCTCGTTCAACTCCAGCAGTCCTTCGGGCGGATCCACCGTGATGCACCCGCCATCGACATCGACAAGCGTCGTGATGTCGACCGCGAACGGGATCAGGATCTCGCCGTTCCGACCGTCGATCACGAGGACGCTTCCGCCAGCGCCCCCCTCGACGCGGACAACCTCCCCGACCCGCTCGCCAGCAACCGTCTCCACCACGCAACCGATCAACTGATGCTGGTAGTAGGTTCCCTCCGCCAGCGGCTGCAGCGACTCTTCTGGAACCCGCAATTCGAGGCCGGCCAGCCGCTCAGCGTCCTCGAGCCGTTCGAACCCCTCGAAGCCGACCACCGGCCGCGTACCCTGCATTCGCGCAGTCACCACGACCAGGCGCTCATCGCCCCGGTCCGATCGCGTCCAGAGCGCCGCGCCAGGCGCGAATCGCTCCTCGGCGAAGTCCGTTTCCGGATTCACCACGACCTGGCCCTTCAGCCCATGGGGTCGCGCGATGCGGCCAACCAGCACGAGATCGTCCCAGACCATGAGATTGACGAATTGACGGATTGACGGATTGACGAATTGATTTTCGGATTGACGAATTGATTCGGTGAACCAAACCTCTCCGCTCCTCCAATTCGTCAATGCGTCAATTCGTCAATCCGTCAATTTCTCTAGTCCCGAATATCCAGCTGCGCTCGGACGCCATGCTTTTCCGCGGTCAGTGAAACCAGCGTCCTCAGCGCGGCGGCGGTCCGGCCTTGCCGGCCGATGATCTTGCCCATGTCGCCCGGCGCGGTCGTCAGTTCGAGAACGGTCATCCCGCGGCGCTGTGACTCGGTCACGTGCACCGCGTCAGGATGATCGACGAGGGCCCTGGCCACCACTTCGATTACTGAGCGCAGCGGGCTCGTCCCGCTCGCCGGCTGTCCGTCGGTCACGTGGACTACTGGGCCGCCGGCGTCTCGGTGACGACGGCCGGGGCGGGCGTCAGGTCTTTCGTCACGTACTTCGCCAGCAGCGTGCGCACGGAATCAGACGGACGCGCACCCTTGCCGAGCCAGTGCTGCACGCGCTCCTTATTGAGCTCCACCTGCGCCGGCTTCGTCCGCGGGTTGTAGGTCCCCACGGTCTCGACGAAATCGCTTTCGCGCTTCGAGCGCGCCTCCGTCACCACTACGCGGAAATACGGCTTCTTCTTCGAGCCCACCCGCGTCATCCGAATCGATAACATGCTCAATCCTTCGTCTCTGGTCTTTAGTCTTTAGTCTTTAGTGTTTGGTCTTTAGTGCACCTAGCCTCCGCGCCTTACCAAAGACCAAAGACCAAAGCAGAGCCAACGTCAACGACCTTCACCGCGTCTTAATCAGCCCCCAGGGCCCGCCCTTTTTTCGCTTCTTGCCACCACTCAGACCCTGCGCTTGAGCGTCGGCCTGCGCCTGCCGCAACTGACCCTGCAGATGGGGAGGGACTTTCATCCCCTTCGGCAACTTCGGCATCCCGCCGCCACCGAACATCTGCAGCATCTTCTTCATCTCGGCGAACTGCTTCAGCAGGCGGTTCACCTCTTCCGCCGACGTTCCGCTGCCGAGCGCGATGCGCTTGCGGCGGCTGCCGTTGATGATCCGGTCGTTGCGCCGCTCCTCCGGCGTCATCGACGAGATGATCGCTTCGATGCGCCCCATCTGCTTCTCGTCCGGCTTGTTCTCGGCGAGCTGCTTCAGATCGCCAAGCCCCGGAATCATCCCGAGCAGGCTTTCGAGGGGGCCCATCTTCCGGATCGTCTTCAGCTGCTTCCTGAAGTCGTCCAGCGTGAACTGATTCTTGCGGAGCTTCTCTTCGAGATCCTCCGCCTCTTCCTGGTCGATCGCCTGCTCGGCCTTTTCGATGAGCGACAGCACGTCGCCCATGCCGAGCATCCGCGACACGATGCGATCCGGGTGGAAGAGCTCGAGATCCTCGAGCCGCTCGCCACTGCCAACGAACGCGATCGGAACGCCCACCACCGAGACCACCGACAGTGCCGCGCCACCACGCGCGTCGCCATCAAGCTTCGTCAGTACGACGCCGGTGACGCCGACCCGCGCGTTGAACTCGCCCGCGCTCTTGATCGCGTCCTGCCCCGTCATGGCGTCGGCCACGTAAAGCAGATCCGAGGGCTGCACGGCATCCTTGATGGCCTGCAGCTCGGTCATCAGCTCGTCGTCGATATGCAGACGTCCCGCGGTATCGACGATAACGGTGTCGAAGCCTTTGCCTCGCGCTTCGGCCAGCGCCCCCCGGGCACGCGCCACCGGGTCCATCGTGTCGGGCGCAAACACTTTGACATCCGCCTGCTCGGCGACGATCGACAACTGCTGAATCGCCGCGGGGCGCCGCACGTCGGTCGACACGACGATCGGGTGCTTCCCCTGACGCTTCAGCCACCGACCGAGCTTGCCCGTGGTCGTCGTCTTGCCCGACCCCTGCAGTCCGAGCATCAACACCACGCGCGGGCTGCTAACGTCCTTTTTGAGGCCGCCTTCGGCGTCGCCGAACAGCGCCAGCAACTCGTCGCGAACAATCTTGATGACCTGCTGCCCCGGCGACAGACTCTTGAGGACCGTCTGGTCCATCGCCTTGTCACGGACACGGTCGATGAATGCCTTGACGACGCGAAAATTGACGTCAGCTTCGAGCAGCGCGAGCCGGATTTCGCGGAGCGCCGTCTCGACATGCTCCTCGGTGAGCCGGACCTCGCCCCGGAGGCCTTTGAAGACGTCCTGGATGCGGGTGCTCAGAGAATCGAACATGGGGGTATCGGCGACGCTAAGCCCTGCGGGCGCAAACGCTTATCTTAGACGAGTTTGGCCGGATGCGGCAAGTCGGCCGCCCTATAATGACCGGGATGACTGCCCGAGCGCTTGGATTCGTCGCGGCTTTGGCGCTCGTCTGCCCACGTGCCGGATGGGCACAGGCTGAGAACACCCTCGGCACGCTTGGCGCCGGCGTTCCCAATCAGTCCTCCGTCCCGGGGCAGGGCTGGGCACCACCCACCGGGGCGGCGCCGCGCCTGGCCAACGGCAAGCCGGACTTCAGCGGGGTCTGGGACCACCCGTACGTCCCGGACATGGGGGCGACCAACGCCCGGAACCCGGCTCTGCAAAAGGGCGCCGGCGAGACCCCGATTGGTCTTTGGTCTTTGGTCCCTGGTCTTTGGCCAGAGCGAGGACCTCTCGACGCCAAAGCAACCAAAGACTAAAGACCAAAGACCAAAGACCAAAGACCAAAGACCAAAGACCACCAAAGACCAAAGACTCCCACACCCCCCCATGTCCGAATCGCAGCAGAAAATCGCCACCACTATCGGGATCCCTGTCGCCCGCCGCCACATCTTCCTGTGCGCCGATCAGACCAAGCCGAAATGCTGTGACAAAGAGCGGGGCGTCGCAGCGTGGGACTTCCTCAAGAAACGCCTTCATGAGCTCGGCTTGTCGGACCAGGGCGGCGTCCTGCGCACCAAGGCGAACTGCTTGCGTATCTGCGAAGGGGGGCCGATCGCCGTGGTGTACCCGGAGGGCACGTGGTATGGCGAGTGCGATCCCCCGGCCCTGGAACGGATCATCCAGGAGCACCTGATTGGCGGGAAGCCGGTGGAAGACCTTCTAATCGTGGAGCATCGACTGCCCGCGCTGTGAAGTGAACGGTTGACAGTTTTTGATTTCACCATTCGCGCTCAACGCGAGTCCGCCGCCGCACAATTCGACATCGTCTCGGTCAAACCCACACAACCTGGTACCCGCGGCGGTCCCGGTCCCTTCGTGCAGACCGAGCCCGGGCATCATCGCCCGCGGACCCCTCGTGTTCTTCATCGAATACGCGGACGGCGTGACCGGCACCGACGTTGGCGGTGGCCCGGCCTGGCTCCGTTCCGATCGCTACGACATCGACGCGCGGCAGGCCGTCGATGCGCAAGCGTTTGCAACGATGCCGGCAATGATGCAAGCGGCGCTGGCCGATCGGTTCAAGCTGCAGGTACACCGCGAGGGGTACGGCGCTCGAAGAACAACTTAGCCTGAAGCTCGAAGGCGGACGCGGACCCGTGGAGTTCCTGATTGTGGACCGCGCCGAACGCCGGGCAGGCGATTAGTTTTTCAGGACTTTCAGCGAGACATCCACCTTTAGCACTTCTCCGGTGACGCGATCGGTCGCCACCGTGTACTGGCGCGTCTGGCCATCCTTCAGCAGGAGCGAATTGGTGCCCTTGAAGCTGCGGAATGCGGGGACGTCCGGCGCCATCGGCATGGCCTGCTGGCGCGCATCGGGCGTGAACACGGAGCTGTCCTCCACGTTCAGCTGAATCTGATAGAGGTTGTCACTCACGGTGCTCGCCCGCAGAACGAAGTTCGTACCAATCGGCCGATAGTTGTACGACCGCAACGGTGCCGGTTGACTCGCGCCCTGGTTCGTTGGCGTGAACGTCGCGGTCGCGACGGGCACCTCGGTGCCCATGTTGAGCGTCGTCGGATCGCCGTTGGCGGTGACGCTCAGCGTGTACGGCATGCTGCTGATCTTCTTGTCGCCCTGGTACCGCGCCAGCACCACTTCCACCTCCAGCGGCACCATCGCCGGTTTCGAAACGCTTGCCGGCTGTTGCGGGCCGGCCGGCTGCTGGGCGCGTGCGGCAGACCCCGTCATCGCCGCCCCGAGCAACACCGTCCAGACCATCAGTCGTCGAGTCATTGCACGGCTCCTTCAACGGTGACCCACGGCAGGTCCGGGTCGGGAATAGTAGTCCGCGCTTCCACGATTGGCAGACTCAGGTCACGCAGCATTTCCTCGGGCAGCCGCAAACGTCCCGACGCGGCCGATTCCAGGAGCAATTGCACACCGGCCCGCTCCGAGTCGGACAGCAGTACCTCTGGCCCGCTCGCGACTTCCGCCGTGCTGGATGACGTCGCAGGAGACTCATAGGCGGGCGACGACGGCGTCGCTTTCCTTGCGATTGTCCGCCGGCTGGGCACATCGCGAGCTGGACTTCCGGGTACGCGTTCGGCGTTGGTTGCAGGTGGTATCGACCCAATTGATGTCGTGTCGCTCGCAGGCATCGTCGGGCGGCGGGAAGGCACCTCATCACGTACCTGCCGGCCCGGAGCCTCACCGAATGATATGAACCAGATCGCACCGGCCATGATGACGCCGGCCACGCCGGCATACGCCGCCGGCAATGGCAATCGCCAGCGATCGTTCATCGCCTCGCTGGCGACACGCGCCCGGATTCGCGCCCGGAATTCGCCCGAGGGCTCAGCCCGCAACGCATCGGCGAGCTCGCGATCCAGGTCAGTCAGCGAGTGCGGGCCAGCCATGACAACGATTCCTTCAGTTGCTGCCGCGCCAGGAACAGGCGCGACTTGACGGTCCCCTCGGGTAGTTCGAGCAGCGCCGCGACTTCTCGAACCTCGTAGCCTTCGATGGCGGCCAGCACGATGACGACGCGCAGCTTTTCGGACAGCCTGTCGATAGCCTGCCAGAGAAGCTCGCTCCGCTCATTGCGTTCAGTGAGTGGCGCAACGATCGCTGATGGGCGCGCCACGTCCTCGCGACGAAGCCGGCGCAGGTCGGCACGCCGCCGGTCGAGCGCGAGCCGCCAGGTCATCCGGACCAGCCAGGCGCGGAATCGGTCCCGGTTGCGAAGCTGCCGGAAGCTGCGGTACGCCTTGGCGAACGCGTCCTGCGCCACGTCTTCAGCGTCCTCACGGTGACGCAGCACGCTGAACGCGACCCGGAACGCCAGGGTCGAACACTCCCCCAGCCGCAGTTCGAACTCACGCTCGAGCTCGTCGTCCAGGCTCACCAGGCCCGTCCACTGTGCGGCACGCTCATGCATGTCGTTCATCGTGCAGGACGCCACCGCCGCCGGCGAGGTTCACTGGTCCGGCGGCTTCACGCTTCTACGTGCTCGCTTCTCGGTTCGTGTTCACGTTCGATCCAGGCGTCGCAGCGGCACGGCCATAGGCTCGGAACGTCGAACCTTGAACCTCGAACGCCCAACGCCGAACCGAACCTGAACACGAACTGAGAAGCGAGAACCGCGAAGCGTGAACCGCGTGATCTCATCGCCGCCCGTCGTACCAGAGCGCGCTGCCCTCGGCTGACCGCAGCGTTCGCCCGGCGGTGAGAATGGTTTTGAGCTGGAAGACGAGAAATTCCCGCGGAGAGTAGAGGTGAGCCTTGCGAGCGCTCGTGTGGAGCGGGTGCTTCGACAGGATGCGGATGGTGCCGCCACGTGCACGCGCCAGACGCTTCAGACGGCGAAACAGATCGATCTCCTCGGCAGCGTAGAAACGCAGGCTGAAACCACCGATCTCCCGGAACGCCGCCGTCTCACAGAAGATGAACGACCCTGCCGCCCATCGCATGAGCCGGCTGGTCAGATTCCACCCATGGATCACGAGCCGTGCCCCGGCGTGCTCCAGATCCACCGCAACCGTACTGCCACCAGCCAGACACCGTCCGCCGGCGATCTCCTGCGCGACGTCGGCGAAGAGTCCCGGCGATGGGTGCGAATCCGCATCAACAAAAACGAGCCACTGCCCGCGCGCGACTGCCGCGCCCGCGTTGCGCGCACGGGCAATCTGATTGACTGGTTCAAAGACGACGTGCGCGCCGGCCTGCCTCGCGATCTCGCTTGTGCGATCGGTCGAGTTGTTGTCGCAGACGATCAGTTCCCAGCCGAACCCCGCGGCGTCGAACGCCGTCGCCGCCTGCCGGATGCTGGCGAGCGAATCGGCGAGGATCGTTTCTTCGTTGAACGCGGGAACAATGATCGATATCAGCAAGTTAGACGTTGGAAGCAGGAAGTCGAAAGTGAGTACTCACACGGTCGACAGCTTGTGTCCGAGCTTGTCCTTCTTCGTCTTGAGGTACTTTCGGGTATGCTCGCCGACCGGCACCTCGAGCGGCACGGCTTCGGACACCGACAATCCGTATCCCTGCAAGCCGACGAACTTCCTCGGATTGTTCGTGAGCAACCGCATGGTCCGGATGCCGAGATCGCTGAGGATCTGCGCGCCGATGCCGTAGTCGCGCTGATCGGCCTTGAAACCGAGCTTCTCGTTGGCCTCGACGGTGTCGAGCCCCTGATCCTGCAGCTCGTAGGCGCGGATCTTGTTCGCCAGGCCGATGCCGCGGCCTTCCTGATTCAGGTACAGGAGCACGCCGCGACCCTCCGACGCGATCCGCGACATCGCGCTGTCGAGCTGCGCGCCGCAGTCACATCGCGCGGAATGAAAGACATCTCCGGTCAGGCATTTCGAGTGCACGCGGACAAGTACGTCCTTGCCATCGCGCGATATCGCCACGCACGAGCGCCACGTGCGTCTCGTTGTCCAGACGGTTCTCGTAGGCAACGATGCGGAACGCACCGAGCTCCGTCGGCAGTTCGGCGGTGGCGACCCGCGTGACCAGACGCTCGGTGCGCATCCGGTACTGAATGAGGTCCGCGATGGTGATCATCAACAGGCCATGCCGCTTGGCGAACTTCCGCAGTTCGGGCACGCGCGCCATCGTGCCGTCCTCGTTCATGATTTCGCAGATCACGCCGGCCGACTCCAGACCGGCGATCCGGGCCAGGTCCACGGCCGCTTCGGTGTGACCGGAGCGGACAAGGACGCCGCCGCTGCGCGCCCGCAACGGAAACACGTGACCGGGCCGCACCAGGTCACGTGGCCGCGTCGACGGCGCAATCGCCACTTCAACCGTGTGGGCGCGATCTGCAGCGGAAATCCCGGTGCTGGTCCCGTCGCGGGCGTCGATCGAGACGCAGAACGCGGTGTCGCGGTGGGACGGGTGCTCGCTCTGCTCGAGGGGAATCTGCAGCTGGTTGAGACGGTCCGGCATCATCGCCAGGCAGATCAGCCCGCGACCGTGCTTGGCCATGAAGTTGATCGCGTCCGGCGTCACGGTCGACGCCGCCATGGTCAGATCACCCTCGTTCTCCCGGTCCTCGTCGTCGATGACGATGACCATGCGGCCATTGCGGATGGCCTCGATGGACTCTTCGATGGTGGCGAAGGGACTCGTGCGGCGGGCCCCCTTGGCGATGCGGATTTTCGAGCTCTGTTCGTTCATACAGGTGTCGCGGGTGCGGTCACACCCACGGAGCTAGCGATCGACTCGCGTCAGTTCCACGGCACGGGCGACGTACTTGCCGACCATGTCGCCTTCCAGGTTCACGCCATCACCGGTTCGCAGCGACGACAGGTTCGTATGCTGCCACGTGAACGGGATGATCATGACGTCGAATTCTCCCTCGCGCAGGTCGGCGACGGTCAGGCTGATCCCGTCCATGGCGATCGAGCCCTTGCGCACGATGAAGGGTGCCAGCGCCGGCGGAAATCGAATGGTCAGCCAGGCGCATCACCCGTCTGGGCGAATCGACAGAACGTCGCCAACGCCATCGACATGCCCCTGGACGAAATGTCCGCCAAACCGGCTGTCCGCGCGCATCGATCGCTCGAGGTTCACCGCATCGCCCGGATGCAAGCGGCCGAGCGTCGTGACGCGGGCGGTCTCAGGCCCGATATCCGCGTGCATTTCCGCCTGGTCCATGCGCGTCGCCGTCAGGCACACTCCGTTAACTGAGACGCTCTCACCCGGCTGCAGGTCCCCGGCGAGCGCCGTGGCAATGGCGATCTGCATGCCGGTCGATGTGGTCGTTACGGCGTCCACCCGACCGACCGCTTCAATGAGGCCGGTGAACATACCCCTCGATCAGGACATCCGGTCCGAGCAGCGACACCTGACGCTCGAGCAACGTCGCCGTCGACACGTGACGACCACCAAACACCGGTACGCCCCCTGAACCGAGCCACACCGGCGCAACGTACAACTGCACGTAGTCGATGACGTCGGCATCCCACAAGGCAGCGTGCAGCTGCGCGCCACCCTCGACGAGCAGGCTCTGAACGTCGCGCGTCGCAAGCGCTCGCAGTGCCTCGTCAATCGCGCCAGTCCGGGTGTCCAGTACCGTCGCGCCGCTGCGTTCGAGCAAGTCCACGCGCCCCGGATGATCCTGCACCGCGTCCTGCGATGTCAGTATTATCACGGGACCGTTCCGGAGGGTCGATAGCAGCCGCGCGTCGGGGGACATCCGCAGTCGACGGTCGAACACGACGCGCACCAGGGGGCGCTCGCGGAACACGTCACGCGCCGTCAGGGACGGATCGTCCACGAGCACCGTTTCGGAGCCGACCGCGATCGCATCGACGCAGGCCCGTTGATACTGTGCGTGCCGCAAGGCGGCTGTCGACGTCAAGGGTGTCCGGCGCCCCGGCGCAGCGGCAATGCGACCATCGAGGCTCATCGCGGCTTTGGCAATGAGAAACGGACGTCCATTGCGGAGCGTGGTCAGGAACGGCTGGTTGAGGCGGGCCGCCTCGTCGGCGCAGAGCCCGACGTCCACCTCGATTCCGTGCGCCCGCAGCACGGCGAATCCCCTGCCCTGCACTTGCGGAAATGGATCCTCCATCGCCGCCACGACGCGGCGGATACCGGCCGCGATGATGCGATCGGTGCAGGGGCCGGTCCGTCCCAGATGGACGCACGGCTCGAGCGTGCAATAGAGCGTCGCGCCACGGGCGGCGTCACCGGCTTCTTCCAGCGCGTGCACTTCGGCGTGCGGCTCGCCCGCGCGCTCGTGCGCACCCTGGCCGACGACTACGCCCTCGTCGGACACGATGCACGCACCCACCACGGGATTGGGCGTCGTCCGCCCCAATCCGCGGCGCGCATGTTCCAGCGCCCGACGCATCCACCGCACGTCCGCGTCGGCGGCTCCGGCACGGCGACGCGACAGGTCGGTCATGTCGGACCGTCGGCGCACACGGCGTCTACCACTTCTCCTGGAACAGCGCGTCGACGTACTCCTGCGGCGAGAACGGAATCAAGTCGTCGATGCCCTCGCCGACGCCGACATAGCGGATCGGCAGCTTCAGGTCGTGAGCGATGGCCACAGCCACCCCTCCCTTCGCGGTGCCATCGAGCTTGGTGAGCACGATGCCGGTGACGCCCGCGACGTTCGTGAACTCCCGGGCCTGCTGAACGCCGTTCTGTCCGACCGTGGCATCGAGTACCAGCAGCACTTCGTGCGGCGCCCCCTCCGCAGCGCGGCCGGCCACACGCCGGATCTTGTCGAGCTCGTTCATCAGGTTGACGCGCGTGTGCAGGCGTCCGGCCGTATCGACGAGGATCGGATCCCGGCCGCGAGCCTTGCCCGACTGAATCGCGTCGAACACCACGGCGGCAGGATCGGAGCCTTCCTTGGCGCGGACGATGTCGACCTGGGCACGGCGGGCCCAGATCTCCAGTTGCTCGACCGCCGCGGCACGGAAGGTGTCCGCCGCGCACACGAGCGGGTCCTTGCCAGACGCCTTGAGCAGGTTCGCCAGCTTGCCGATCGTCGTGGTCTTGCCAGTGCCGTTGACACCGACGATCAGTGTCACATGCGGCGGCCGGCCGTTGGTCGAGGGCTGATCGACGGCGTCGAAGATCTGCTTGATTTCCTCCTTCACCAGGTCGCGCAGGCTCTCGCCGTGACGCGCGCGGGCCTTGACCGCGGTGACGATCTTTTCCGTCGCCGGCAGGCCGACGTCAGCAGACACGAGCAACTCCTCGAGCGCCTCGATGGTTTCGACGTTGACCGGGCGCGTGCGCTGTTCGGTGGTGTCCGCCTTCTCGACGATTTCGTCGAAGCGGCCGAGAATCTGCTGCTTCGTCCGCGCGAGTCCGTCCCTGAGCTTGTCAAAGAATCCCAAAATCCCGAACCTCAGAAAGTGCCAATCACAACCTGCACGATCGCGCGCTAGCCGACTTCAGCCCGCTGCGGCCGCAACATCAGTTCGTAGAGCGCGGTCTTGGCACTCTTGCGGCCGGCCAGCAACTCGGCGACCTGTTCCGCGATTGGCAGTTCGACGCCATGACGAGCCGCCAGCGCCAGTGCCGCTTCGGTCGTTCGCACGCCCTCTGCAACCATTTTCATCGCGGCAAGAACGTCCTGCAGCGATCGTCCGCGCGCCAGCTCGATACCGACGTGTCGATTGCGGCTGAGCGACCCCGTGCACGTCAGGACCAGATCGCCAAGACCGGTCAATCCAGCCAGTGTCTCGCGATTCGCACCGGCGGCGCACGCCAGCCGGGAAATCTCGGCAAGCCCACGGGTGATGAGACCGGCCAAGGCGTTGTGCCCGAGGCCCAGCCCTTCGGCCACCCCGGCCGCAATCGCGATGACGTTCTTCAGCGCTCCGCCGAGCTCGACACCCACGACGTCGCTGGTTCCGTAGAGGCGGAAGTAGGGCGCACGGAACTCCTCCTGAACGCGCTGTACGACCGCAGCATCGCTCGACGCCACCGAGACAGCCGTCGGCAGTTCGCGCGCCATTTCGGCGGCGAAGCTCGGTCCCGACAGCACGGCAACGTGCACACCGCGCCCGAGTTCCTGTTCCACGATTTCGGACACGCGGAAGAGCGTCCCCTGTTCCAGACCCTTCGTCGCGCTGACAATCGTGGCGCCTGGTTCCACGTGACGTGCGGCCCGCCGCAGGATCTCGCGCGTTCCGTGTGACGGAACAGCCCACACGATGAATTCCGTGTCCTGCAGCGCCTCCGCTTCGTCGCTGGTGACGCGGAGCCGTTCAGGGAAACGTACGTCGGGCAGATACACGGCGTTGGCGCGGCGAGCAGCCATGTCATCGACGAGCGCTGCGTCGCGGGCCCACAGCCGCGTGTCATGTCCGATGCGAGCCAGATGCACAGCCAGTGCAGTGCCCCACCCTCCCGCGCCTAATACGGTGACTTGTCGAATACGAATGCTCCTTGAGTGGCTGAATTGACGAATTGACGAATTGACGAATTGACGGATTGACGAATTGATTGGGATTTGACGAATTGGAGATGCGAATTCTCCGCGCCTCAAAATTCGTCAATTCGTCAATGCGTCAATCCGTCAATCGATACAGTCGCTCTCCGATGCGTCGTTCGGTACCAGCGAACACACGCTTGATGTTGGCGCGGTGCCGCTGGAGGATCACCAGGGCGGCGGTGGCGCTGCCGATCTCCACCGCGGCCGGCGCATCGCTGATTACCGCCACAACGGCCAGCGTCAACGCGCCGACAACCGATCCCACCGAAATGTATCGCGTGATCCAGACAACCAGCACGAATGCCGCACCGGCGATCCCGAGCGCGATCGGCGTCAGCACCGCAAACACACCCGCCGCCGTCGCCACCCCTTTACCACCCCGAAATCGCAGCCAGACTGGATAGATGTGACCCAGCACCGACGCCAGGCCTGCCGCCACCGCCGCACCCAGCCCGCCGGCGAGGCGCTGCGCCATGACCACCGCCACGGCCCCCTTGATCACATCCAGCCCCATCGCGATGACCGCCGTGCGCGACCCCGCTGGTTCGCAACACGTTGGTCGCGCCGACGTTGCCGCTGCCCACCTCGCGCAGATCGATCCCGCGCCGTCGCGACAGCAGGAACGCGAACGGGACCGAACCCACGAGATACGCCAGCGTCACGGCAGTGATGAATTCCATCGACGGATGTGGCCTCACTGTCGCAGCCCGGTACGCTGCAGCGCGGTATAGATCGGACCTCGCGGAGACAATCGGCTCGCAAACAGTGTAATCGCGTCGATGCGTCCGTGGGCGACCGGCGGCGCCACGTCCGCCAGCACGGCCGACGCACGTAGTCCGGCAGCCTCGCGAACCCGCGCGAGCGTCACGTGCGGCGTGAAGCGCCGGGATTCCCGCGGAACACCCACCTGGGCGAGACGCCCGCTGATTTCTGTCTCGAGAGCGGCTACCGCCTCGGACGCAGCGGTCAGCCCCAGCCACAACGCACGCGGCGCACCGCGCGTTGGAAACGCCCCCACCTCACCCAGCGCGAACGCCAAGGGTGGACTCTCGAGGGGAGAACCGAGGACGTCTCGAATTGCGGTCGCCATGTCGTCGTTCACCTCACCAATGAACCTGACCGTGACATGCATGCGTTCGGGAGCGACCCAGGTCAGGCGCGCGCGCGGCGCAATGTGCGAGATCCGCTCCCGCAGCTCGCGCGCGACCGTGTCGGCGGCGACCACGACGGGCGGAGAGAGTTCGAAGGCGACGAACAGACGCATCGGTTCTGGCGGACCTGCAAGGTCCGCCCTACGGTATTGCGGACCCGGAGGTTCGCCCTACGATGTGGCGGGCCTGACCACGCCCGCGGTAATCCGATCAAGTCATGGCGAGGCGAGCAACATCCGGCGCACCATGTCGAGCGCGGCCTGCGACGCCTGGAACTTCACCTGTTCGCGTTCGCCCGAGAAACGGAACACACGTGATCGTGTCGCCCGGGCGGTGACGGCCGCGACGGCGACGGTGCCGACCGGTTTCTGCGGGGTGCCGCCTGTCGGCCCGGCGATCCCGGTCACCCCCACGCCGACGCCGACCCCGGCACGAGAACGGATTCCATCGGCCATCGACAGCGCCACGGTTTCGCTCACGGCTCCGTGCTCGGCGATCATGTCGGCGGAAACGCCGAGCAGCGATGTCTTCGCCTCGTTGCTGTACGTCACCACCGCCTGCTGCACGTAGCGTGAGCTTCCCGGGACGTCCGTGAGGCGCGAGGCGATGAGGCCGCCGGTACACGACTCCGCCACCGCGATGCTGAGGCCGCGCTCGACGAGCAGGTCGCCGACGACATGCTCCAGCGAGCGGCCATCGCTGCTGAAGATGTCGTCACCGAGCACCATACCAGCCTGCGCCACTGCAGCCTCAAGCTGCTTTACCGCGTGCGCCTGGTCGCGGTCGCGGGTGAAGACGTGCAACTCGATTTGACCCAGTTGGGCCAGGATCGTGGCGCCGATCGGCGGCGTCAGCAGCGCCCATTCGTGGTACAGCGGCTGCAGTTCCTCGTCCGTCTGCGATTCGATGCGGCCGGCGATTTTCATGAGGCGTCGCAGCAGGAGCGATCCTGATCCCCGCGCCCGCAACGGACCATCAACCAGCAGCGACAGCATGGGCCGCAGTTCTCGCGGCGGGCCCGGCAGCAGCAGTACGACGCGGCCGTCGTCATCGTCGAGCCACAGGCCCGGTGCACTGCCCCGGCTGTTCTCGATGACTGTCGCGCCATCCGGCACCATCGCCTGACGACGATTGCTCTCGGGCATCGGCGTCTGGAAGCCGCGGGACGCAAACCGGACGCGCAACCGTTCGGTTATCGATTCGTCCTCGGAGAGCGCACGACCCAGCGCCGCCGCCACCGACTCGCGCGTCACATCATCGTCGGTCGGACCGAGCCCGCCGGTCAGGATCACGAGATCGACCCGCCTCCGGAGAGCATCGAACAGCCCACGCAGCTCGTCACGATCGTCGCCGACAATGGCCTTGGCGAGCACATCGATCCCGATGGCGTTCAGCTGCTCGGTGATGAAGAGCGAGTTGGTGTCGAGCTTCGTCGGCGTCAGCAGTTCGCTGCCGACCGCAATGATTGCAGCCGTGGACAGCGGACGCGGCGGCTCCGTCTGAGGGCTCATGCGAGCCACCCTGCGGGAACCGCCAGCATCAGCCCTCGCATGACAAGGTTCCCGTACAGCGCGGCCATGCCGTCGTCGGCCATGACCCCCAGTCCGCCAGGCAACTGCTCAAATCGCCCCGCCGGCCATGGTTTGATGACGTCGAGCAAACGGAACACCAGGAACCCGACCAGGGCACCCGTCCAGTTGACGGGCAAGAACGCGAGCGTAATCAGCATTCCGACGACTTCGTCCATCACGACCGGCGCAGGATCGATGCCACCGAAATGATGCTCCGCCTCAGTGCCACTCCAGACGCCGATTAGAAATAGCGCCACGATGGTCACCGCCTCGACCACGTGTGAATCGGCGCTGCGAACCAGCGCATAGGCGATGAGACCGACGGCAGATCCGAATGTACCAGGCGCAATCGGCACGTAGCCGATGTACCCGCAGGTGGCGATGAACAGGCCGAGTCGACGCATTACGCCCGGGGCCGGTCAGGCGGTCGGGAGTGACACCACGCGTGTGTGCGCGAGGCGATCGTGCAGTGCTCGTCGATCGGCACCGAACAGCGCCGGCATGAACCCGGCTCCCAGAAGGACAAACGAAACCGCTCCGGCCAGTGCACGGTGCACGGCATGTGCCGCATCGAGCGGTCGGTCGTCGTCGCCGAGCACCCGGATGTTGACGGCCATCTTCCCGATGGTCTGGCCACCGACGCAGGTAAACGCCGTGAAATACGACAATTTCAACAGGCCGAGGAACGTCACCATCGGGAGCAGCGGCAGAGCCTCCCACTCGTTCATCGTCAGCGACGCCATCCGAAGCGTGAGGTACAGCACCACCGCATCGATTGTGAAAAGTATTGTGTGATCGATCACCGCGGCGACGAGCCGGCGCATCGGACGACTCGCCTCCAGGTGCGGCGATGGCGCCGATGAGGCCTGGGTTTCGACGGGCAGCGCTGGCGGCGCTGGCTCGTCGGCAAAATCGAGCCGTGGTTCCACCACGCGTTCGACCGCCTTCGGAGTCGCCCGCAATTTTGGCAGGTCGGGAGTGCGCCGTACCGAGAGCGGAGCGCGCGGTGCCGAAGGGACTTTAATGAGAGGCTCGTCATCCGTCGGCGATGTACGGAACAGCGGCAACACGGGCTCGCCCCGAAACGACGGCGGCGGTTGCGCTGGCTCGAACGCGAGATCGAGGACAGGCGCGGGCGGCGTGCTCGGTGCCGGTGCGATCGCCGGTGGTGTGACGACGCCCGCCAGCGCGGCGGCGCCGACTCCTCGATCCAGTATTCCCACCCACTTCGTGTGTGCCTCATCTGCGTCCTGGCGAAGGCTCAGTTCAGCGGCGGGCTCCTCCGTGGCGATCAGTGAGAAATCGTAGCCGCAGTTGCGGCAACGCTCGGCTGTGTCGAACCCGAGATACGTGCACTTCGGACACTTCATCGACCCGGCCCCTTGTCCCGGTCGAGCGGCAATCCGGCGGCAGCGAGCGCATCGCGCTGAACGATGGCTTTCAACTGATCCGCCTGCGGTCTGAGTGGGTCAGTCCTGGTGATCCGATCGAGCACGAACAGCGCCTCCTTCAGTTTCCCGCCTTCATGGAGATCCCGCGCTCGCGCCAGCAGCATCTCCGAGGTCCGGACAATCGGCAGCGGTTCGGGGCGCACGGCGTCTGCCGGCGGCGCGGCGATCGGCAGTTCGGCGATCCATGACGCGACGGGCAGCGCAACCAGTACGATGGCCGTGGCGATCACGACGCTGGCGATCACCGTCGGCAGCCAGCGCCGTGCGTGCGCCTGATGCTCGGTGTCCTGGACTTCCCGCGCGCGCCGATTCGAACGGACCAGATCGGTTGCAACGTCGAAGCGGTTGAGCCGCTGGAGGAACAAGAGAGCCAGGTCAGTGGGACCGCCCTCTTCCACTGCGCGCACCAGAAGCAGCCGGGCCGATTCCGTGTCCCCTGCCTGGTACGCGGCGATCCCGCGATGGAGCAGTTCCTCGCTCTCGCGCTCGCGCTCGGCCTGCGCACCACGGGCACGTTCGATGTACGCACGCGCGCGGCCGTGGCCGCGTTCGAGGAACGCGACGCGCGTCCAGATACTGATGGCTTCTTCGTAGCGTCCGGCGAAATAGCGATCGAGTCCGGCGAGGAGCAATTCCTCGATGCGCGCCTCTCGCTCGGGATCCGGTGACGCGCCCGCGCCGGCGGGGTCGACTGGCAGCGTCTCAGGCATCGAAAAGGACCGCGGAACCGCTCCGCGGCGACTGCGATTATCGAGCAAAAACTCCTGTGATACAAGAGTTTAGATGCCACTTGCCGAGTGCGTCCCGAACATCAGCGAGGGTCGTCGCGCCTTCATCGTCGACCAGATCGTCGCGGCGGTGCGAGCGGTGCCAGGTGCTCGAGTACTCGACGTCTCGTCCGATGCCTCTCACAACCGATCCGTCATTACCATGGTCGGTTCCGCGGACTCACTTCGATCGGCGGTGCTCGCGCTGTACGCGGAAGCGATCGCCTCGATCGACCTGCGCAGGCACACTGGCGCTCACCCCCGGCTTGGCGCGATCGACGTGGTCCCGTTCGTTCCGATCGACGGGATGACGATGGGCGACTGCGTGACGCTGGCGAGGGAGATCGGTGCGCTGGTCGGGGCGCGTTTCCAGCTTCCGGTGTTCCTCTACGAGGCGGCCGCGACGACGCCGGCACGACGGAACCTCGCCGATATCCGGCGCGGCGAGTTCGAAGGACTGCCCGCTCGGCTCGCACAGCCGGACTGGGCGCCGGACTTCGGTCCTGCAACGCCGCATCCCTCCGCCGGCGCAACCGTGATTGGCGCGCGCATGCCGCTCGTCGCGTTCAACGTCAACTTGTCCACATCGCGCCTCGACGTCGCGAAAGCGATCGCCGCAATAGTCCGTGAGAGCAGCGGCGGGCTGCCTTCGGTCAAGGCACTCGGCGTGCCGCTCGCCGATCGAGGCATCGCCCAGGTGTCGATGAACCTGACCAACTACCAGCACACCTCAATCGTCCGCGCCTTCGATGCCGTCAGCACCGAGGCGGCCCGCCATGGCGTCTCCGTGCTCGACAGCGAGATCATCGGTCTGGTTCCGGCGGCCGCTCTCGCCGGTGTCTCCCCGGAGCGCCTTCTGCTGGCAGGGTTCCGGGACGACCAGATCCTCGAAACCCGGCTGCGGCACTTGTAGCGCTTCCGGCCTGTTCACGGCACGTGCGAAAAAGTGTGCGAGCCTTGCCAAATTGAGGCGCCCGCCCCACATACCCGGAATCGGACGGTGTTCCGCCTGTCCCACGAATGGAACGGATCGCCCAGCGCCCGTCGGGAATGCGAAAAAAATCGCGGAGCCGCCAACTTCGGTGCCGCAACTGACGTCTACTGAGTCGACACCGTGAAGCTACCGTGGATCCCTGGCTTGCTGCTGACGGCCCTCGCCACGTGTCCCGTCGGCGTTCGGGCGCAAGAGCCGCCGAAACCCCTGATCCCTGCGGTCGAAGTCCACGCCGTGCGCACCTCGCACCCGCCGAATATCGACGGCCACCTCAACGAAGAAGCGTGGGTGGGGGCACCGCCGGTGTCCGGCTTCGTCCAGCGGGATCCGAACGAAGGCAAGCCGGCGACGGAAGACACCGAGATCCGGATCCTCTACGACGACACGGCGATCTATATCGGCGCCCGACTCTTCGATGACGACCCGCAGGCGCTCGCCCGACGGTTGTCGGCGCGCGACAACGGCTTCGATTCGGATTGGATCGGCGTCTACCTCGATCCGCTGCACGACCGCCTCACCGGCGCGATGTTTCGCGTGTCGGCGGCCAATGCCCAGCAGGACATGGTTTTGTACAACGACAGCTGGACGGACTCGAGTTGGGATGCCGTGTGGCAATCGCAGGTCAGCGTGGACGAACGCGGCTGGACCGCCGAGATCCGCATCCCCTTATCGCAGCTGCGGTTTACCGGGGCGACGCAGCAGACGTGGGGCATCAACGTCGAGCGCTACGTGCGCAGGAAGAACGAGAGCACGTTCCTCCGCATGGTTCCCAAGAACGAGTCGGGTCTGGCCTCGCGCATGGTCGATCTCTCCGGGATGAATGGACTCAAGCCGGGCCGGCATCTCGAACTGCTGCCGTACACGGCCGCGCGCGCCGAATTCATCCAGCCACTCGTCAGCAATAACATCCGCACACCGTTCAACGACGGCTCGCGTGCTTTCGCGTCTGCGGGTCTTGACCTGAAGTGGGGCCTCACGAACAACCTGACCGTAACGGGCACGGTCAACCCCGACTTCGGGCAGGTCGAAGTCGATCCCGCCGTCGTCAACCTGACCGCGTTCGAGACCTTCTTCCCGGAGAAGCGCGCATTCTTCCTCGAGGGATCGCAGATCTTCGGCAACTTCGGGCAGGGTGGGGCCAACGACTCGTGGGGGTTCAACAACTCCGAGCCGCAGCTTTTCTACTCCCGCCGCATCGGCCGTGCGCCGCAGGTCACGGCGGGAGGAGACTTTTCCGACGTGCCGTCCGCGACCACCATCCTGGGTGCCGCAAAGCTCACAGGCAAGACCAGCGGCAACTGGAGCCTGGGTTTCCTGGAAGCCGTGACCGCCGAAGAGTCGGCGCAAACGCAGACCGGCTTCGTCCGCGACAGCATCGTGGTCGAACCTCTCACCAACTATCTGGTGACGCGCGTACAGCGTGATATCGGCAAGCGCGCCGGAGTCGGTTTTCTGATGACGGCGGCCAATCGTGAGCTCACCGACGAGCGCATGCGCAAGTCGCTGGTCGGCCAGGCCTACGTCTTCGGCACCGACGGGTACTTCTTTTTCGACAAGGATCGCGAATGGGTCGTCACCGGACGGCTGTCGGCCAGCGACGTCTCGGGCACGGCGACGACGATCAACGGATTGCAGCGCGCACCGCAGCGCTACTATCAGCGGCCGGACGCCCCGCAGGTGTCTCTGGATCCGACCCGCACGTCACTTCAGGGCGTCACCGGCCGGATCATGCTCAACCGCAACACCGGTATCTGGCGTGTGAATGCCTCGCTCTGGGGGGTGAGTCCAGGATTCGAGTCGAACGACCTCGGCTTTCTCAGCACGGCCGATCGCGGCGGGATGCATGCGGTCTGGACGCTGCGGGACAACACGCCGGGCCGTCTGCTGCGAAGCCGGTTCTTCTGGTTCGGCAAGTGGTACACGTGGAACTTCAACCGCGATCTGCAGAGTGACGGCGCTCAGGGTTCCTACCAGATGCAGTTCCTGAACTACTGGAACCTGAACGTCAACTCGGGCTGGAACCGGACGACGCAGAACGATCGGTTCACCCGCGGCGGTCCCAGCGCCGAAAGCCCTGCCGGACAATTCTTGAACGTGAACGGCGGCACCGATGGACGCAAGCCGCTTTCGATGAACGGCTTCTACAGCAAGAACTGGTGCGACTGCGACGGGGGCAGCTATGGAACCGGCGTGACCGTGAACTACAAACCTTCCAGCCGCCTGACCATCTCCACCGGACCGAACTGGAACCACAACCGGCAAGCCGCACAGTACGTCACGACCGTGTCCGACGCGACGGCCACCCAGACCTATGGTGGACGCTATGTCTTCGGCGAACTGGATCAGCGGCAACTGACGCTGCAGACCCGCGTCACGGCGCTGGTCTCGTCCAAAATGTCGATCACGCTGTTCGTGCAGCCGCTGATCGCCGTTGGCGACTATACGGAGTTCAAGGAACTGCAGGCGCCGAGGACGTTCGACTTTACGCACTACACAGACAGCGGCACGCACCTGATCGACTATGACGCCGACGCCAAGCTGTACACCGTGTCTCCTGATACCGCGGCCGGTGCCGCAGCCTTCACCTTCCGTGACCCCGACTTCAACCTGAAGTCGGTGCGCACGAATGCCGTCCTCCGATGGGAGATCAAGCCGGGGTCGACCTTCTATGCGGTGTGGACCCGCCAGCAGCAGGACACCAACTATCCCGGCACGTATTCGCTCTCACGCGACACCAGGCGGATGTTCCGCGCCCCCGGAGACGACGTGTTCCTGGTGAAGATGGCGTACTGGATCGGGCACTAAGTAAGTAGAAAGTGCAAACTTCAAAGTGCAAAGTAGGTGGGAAGCCGGCCTTTGCGACTACTTTCGAGGAGCTGCAACTCGGAACGCCTGGTGCAACACCGTTTGGATGCCGCCACGAGATCTTATCGAGAGGACGCGCGAGTTCGCCGTTGCAGTGACCAGATTTCTTCGGACGATTCCCGGAACTGACGAGGCCCGTGAGGCGGCCGGCCAACTGCGCCGCGCCGCCAACTCGACTCGCTCGAATTATCGGGCGGCGAGGAAAGGCCGTTCACGACGGGAGTTCGTAGCGAAACTTGGAACGGCCGCCGAGGAGGCGGATGAGTGTGTCGACTGGTTAGAATACTTGGAAGAAACCGGAATTGCGACGAACGCCGCGCTTTTAGCGGAGTCTCGCGAGATCGCCTCGATCCTGACTGCCGCGCTCAAAACGGCCCGCGCAAATTCGAATCGTACCGACTGCCCACCCAAGAGCTAGACGCACTTTCAGCTGCTTTCCACTTTCCACTTTCCACTTTCCACTTTTCACTTTCCACTTTTAACTTCCTTTCACCCTCACACCCTAACTTTCCACTTCTCCATCGGCCCGCCGCGGTGATACTCCAAAGCCGCGCATCTTCTTGTACAGATTGCTGCGTTCGACGCCGAGGACCTCCGCGGTTCGCGACATGTTGCCGTCGTTGGCGGCGAGGACGCGCAGAATGTAGTCGCGTTCGAATCGATCGCGCGCCTCGTGCAGCGGCGTGACGGCGGCGCTCCTTTCCGGCACGCGCTGGGTGGTGAGATCGCCCTCGAGAAAACTCAGGTCACGGACGGTGATCGCATCGCCGGGGACCATGATGATCAGCCGTTCGACGACATTGCGCAGCTCGCGGACGTTCCCCGGCCAGCCATAGTCCTTCAGCGCCGCGACGGCGCCCGGATCGAACGTCTTCGCCCGGCGTCCGTACTCGCGGGCCAGCATCGCCATGAAATGGTCCGCGAGGAGCGGCACATCGTCCTGACGTTCGCGCAGCGGGGGAACAAAGATCGGGACGACGTTCAACCGGAAGTAGAGGTCCTCGCGGAACTGACCGGCACGAATCGCGGCGGTGAGATCCTTGTTCGTCGCGGCGAGCACGCGGGCATCGACGCGAATCCGGTTCGAGCCGCCGACCGGTTCCATCACCTGTTCCTGCAGCACCCGCAGGACCTTGGCCTGTGTCTTGAGACTCATGTCCCCGATCTCGTCGAGGAAGATGGTGCCGCCGTGCGCCAGCTCGAACTTGCCGCGGCGATCGGCCACCGCGCCGGTAAAGGCGCCTCGCACGTGTCCGAACAACTCGCTCTCGATCAATTCCTCCGGGATGGCGGCGCAATTCACTTCGACAAACGGTCCGGTGCGCCGTCGGCTGAGGGCGTGGATGTTCCGGGCGACCAGCTCCTTGCCGGTGCCGTTCTCGCCGTAGATCAACACGCGTCCGTTGGTCGGTGCCGCCATCGCAACCTGTTCGCGGAGGGTCACCATCGGCAGGCTCTCGCCCACCATCGTGTGCTGAGCATCGACCCTGGCGCGCAGCGCCAGGTTTTCGGCCTCGAGATGCCGTTGCCGCAGCGCATTGCGGATCACCAGCACCGTCTTCTCGAGCGACAGCGGCTTCTCGACGAAGTCGAACGCGCCCATCTTGATGGCCCGCACCGCGGATTCGACGTTGCCGTGACCGGAGATGATCACGACCTGCGCATCGACCTGCCGCTCGCGCATGCGCGTCAGCGTGGCCAGGCCGTCCATGCCGGGCAGCCAGACGTCGAGCACGACCACATCGAACGGCTGCCGCCCGAGCAACTCGAGGCACGCCTCGCCGCTCTCGACCGCGTCGACTTGATAGCCTTCGTCGCGCAGCACGCCGCTCAGCGCGCTGCGCACGCCAGGCTCATCGTCGACAATTAAGACACTGGCCATTTAGGAATTGACGAATTGACGAATTGACGAATTGACGAATGGATTGAACGACTGAGTCCCGCCCCCCAATTCGTCAATCCGTAAATTCGCCAATCCGTCAATCTCGTTGATCGTCACGTCGTCGGCAGCTCAATGGTAAATCGAGTGCCGCGTGGTGTGTTGTCACCCACTTCGATGGACCCGCCGTGCTCGGCGATGATGCGCCGGACGATGGCCAGGCCGAGGCCGCTGCCGCGCTGCTTCGTCGAGTAGTACGGCAGAAACAGCTTGTCGCGTTCGGCCAGCGGGATCCCCGGGCCGTCATCGGCCACGACGATGCGAACGACGCTGTTGGCGCGGTCGTGCAGCGTCGAGATATCGATTCGCCCTTCGCGATGCATTGCCTCGATGGCGTTGTCGATTAAATTGATGACGACGCGCCGGAGCTGCTCGGGGTCCACCGACACCCTCGGCACGTCCGTCCCGTAACTCGCGCACAATTCGACACTGGTGAACAGGCCGCGATACAGGCCCAACGCGTCATCGAGCAGGCCGTGGAGATCGGTCGATACGGCACGCGGCGCCGGCATCCTGGCGAATTGCGAGAACTCGTCCACCAGGCCCTTGAGTGATTCGACCTCGCCAACGATGGTGGTCGTGCACTCCTCCACCAGCGCCCGCGTCGGTTCCGCGGCGCTGCTGAAATGACGGCGGAGGCGCTCGGCACACAGCTGGATCGGCGTCAGCGGGTTCTTGATCTCGTGCGCGAGCCGCCGGGCGACTTCGCGCCACGCCGCAACCTTCTGCGCCCGGATCAGCGGCGAGACATCGTCGAAGACAATCACGGTTCCATCCGTCCCGCCGTCGTCGCGACGAAGCGGCGTCGTCATCACCGCCAGGTGCAGTTCGCGTCCGTCACGGGTGATCGACACGTCCTGCGGCGGCAGGTCAACACTCTTCCGGGATGTCTGATCGAGCAGGGCCCCCAACGGCTTCAGCTCCGGCGACCCGAAAACAGCGGCGGCCGGCAATCCGGAGACGTGGACATCGATCCCGAGAAGACGCGAGGCCGCTGAATTCCACGTCCGGATGCGCCCCGACGGGTCGACAGAGATGACCCCGGTCGCAATCCGTTCCAGGATCGTTTCGACATATCGGCGTCGGCCCTCGATCTCTTCGTGCGTGTTCTGCAGCTCCACGGACGACTGCTCGAGCTGCCGGCGACTGGCCGCAATATCGGCGGCCATGCGATTGAACGCGTCCATCAGCGATCCGAACTCGTCGCTGGTTTCCGGCTCGACGCGATGATCGAGGTGACCGGCGCCGATTTCGCGCGCCGCGATCGCCAGCGTCTGGACCGGTCGGGTGATGCGCTTGGCGACGTACAGGCCCATCCAGGTGGCGCTGACCAGGATCATCAGCGTCAGCATCAGAAAGAACGAGAGGTAGACACCGGCGAGCGGCTGCTTGAGCACGCGAAGCTGCTGGTACGACTCGTATGCGGAGGTCATGCGGCGCGCCCGCGTGGCGAACTGGCCAGTGACGTGCCCGCTGGCAATCACCACACCTCGCACCGGCAAGCCCGCGGCCTGAATAGGAACCGCGGCACGAATCAGTTCGCCACCATTCGGAAGCGGTTCCACGTCGCGCACTTCCGGAACGCCCCGCGCCGCCCGGCGGGCCAGCGTCTCGGCACCGGTTGGCGAATAGTTCTCCGGAATGACGTGCGCCTTCGCCGTTGCGACCAGCTGAGGATCGTCGGGACCCGAAACGATGCGATAGACCTCGACCAGCGCCAGCCGATCGGCGGTGACTTCCGGCGCGATCGCATCGTGCACTGCGCCACGATTACCAGACAGGTCGATCGACGACAGCATCCTCGCCAGCAGCTGGGCGCGCCCGGCCACCTGCTGCTGACGCTCCTGATACACGTCCGCGGCCATCGCGTTGGCGGCGGACAGCACCTCGTCCATCGGCGCGTTGAACCAGCGATCCACGCTGTTCCGAATGAGCTCGCCGCCGACAATCAGCACGAGCACGGCCGGAATGATCGTCATGCCGAGCAGAGCGGCGACGAGCTTGGCGCGGAAACGGGCGAACGGCAGCGCCCGCCGGCGCTCGACGATCATCTTGACGATGTTGCGGGCCAGGACGAATCCCAGCGCGACGAGCATCGTCAGGTTGGTGGCAGAGAGAGCGTAGAGGACGAACTCGGTGAGGAAATCCGGAGCGAGAGACGATGACCGGCTGGCCAGCGCGAGCAGCGCCGCGAGGACGCCGACGAGCAAAATGATGCCGACGACGAGCAGCCGCGTGTTGTCACGAAACGGCTTGCGAGCGGGAACGGATGCTGGCATTGACGGATTGACGAATTTGCGAATTGACGAATTGATTGTCAGTTGGTCGGCAATTTCTCCATAAATTCGTCAATTCGCAAATGCGTCAATTCGTCACTTACTCTTTTGCATTTAGCAGATCCTTCAGCTCGCTCATGAACTCGCCGATATCGCGGAACTGCCGGTACACCGAGGCGAACCGGACGTACGCCACCTTGTCGAGGCGCCTGAGCTCGTCCATCACCATCCGGCCGACTTCATCCGTCGACATTTCCTTCTCGGGGCGCTCCTGGAGCGCGGATTCGACCTTGTCCGCCACGCGTTCGATCGCCGCGGTGCTGACCGGACGCTTCTCGCAGGCTTTGAGCAGGCCGTTCACCAGTTTCTGTCGCTCGAACCGCTCGCGCGTCCCGTCCTTCTTGATGACCATGTACGGGATCTCGTCGATGCGCTCGTAGCTGGTGAAACGGCGGCCGCAGTCGAGACACTCGCGCCGGCGGCGGATGACCTCGCCTTCCTTGCTCTCGCGGGAGTCGACGACCTTATCGCCTAGATGACCGCAGAAGGGGCACTTCATCGGCGTGAGGCATCTCCTTGTCGCGGGCCTCGCCCGCCAGCTCCTGCAGCTGGTGAACGCTCATGCCCTCCTGGACCATCAGGACCAGGCCGACGAGGATCACCGGAAGGTACGAAATCAGATGAACGACGATGGCCGCCGCCACCGCCGAGTCGTTCGCCGCATGGAAGAAGGTCGTCACGGCCCAGCGATACGCTTCGTGATAGCTACCGACGCCGCCAGGCGTCGGTACGGCGACGCCGATCACGAGGAACACCTGCAGCAGGAAGCTGCCGGGAAACGACATGTCGATGTCGAACGCGCGTGTCACCGCCCACGTTTCACCGGCGATGCAGATCCAGACGGGAAACGACCACACGACGCCGATCAGGAGCGTGACCGGTTTCCTGGCCGCGACGAATCCACGACTGAATGCGGTGACGGTGTCAGCGAGCTTGTGCGCAATCGCGTGCGGCAAGATCCGATCGGCGGCGCGAACGAAGCGGCCGATCCGCTCCGGATGCGTGGCCAGCACCCACATCACCACGAACAGGACGATCGAGGCGATCCCACCCACCGCCGCCGACAGTTCGATGGGCCGACGCAGCGTATCGGGAATGTCCTCGGGTGCGGCGAAGCCCCACGCATACACGGCGAGCAGCCCGAGCACCGCCACCAGATCGAGCACACGCTCCAGCACCACCGTGGCAAACGTCGCCGGAACCGACAATCCTTCCTTCCGCGCGACCATGTACGGTCGCAGCAGATCGCCGGCACGCGCCGGCAGCAGACCCAGGGCAGCGAAGCCGACGATCGTCGCGCGCAGCGTCGTGGAGAAGCGAACGGGGCCGAGCGGTACGAGGAGCGCCTGCCACCTGAAGGTGCGGGCCAGGTACGTGAGTACGACGAAGACGAAGCCGACGAGGAGCATGGTCAGGTCGGCGCGCTCGACGTGGTGCCACACCTCGACGAGGTTCGCGTGGCTGAGAAACCAGCCAAGCAGGGCAATCGCCAGAAGCGACACGAGCGCTGTACGAGTGTGCGTGCTCACAACAGATTGGTCACTGGAAGAACCTACAATATATCAGGCTGTCGATCGGGGATGGCCGGTACTGTTGCGTACCGTTGCCACTCAAATGGCATCCCGCTAAGATGCCGCGTTCCCTCCTGCGCTCATGTCGTCCGACTCTCCCTTGCTCGATACTCGTGTGACTGGCCTGACGCCCCATGCCAGTGGCAAGGTCCGTGACATTTTCGATCTTGGTGACACGCTACTGCTCGTCGCCACTGATCGCATCTCGGCCTTCGATTACGTTCTTGGCTCCGGCATCCCGGACAAGGGCAAGGTCCTCACGCAACTATCGGCGTTCTGGTTCGCCCGCACTACCGGCATCGTCAGGAATCACGTCGTGGCGACCGACGTGGCGGACTTCCCGCCCGAGTTGCGATCCCATGCGGCAATGCTGGCGGGCCGGTCGATGCTGGTGCGTAAGACCAGTCCGGTCCCGCTCGAATGCGTCGCGCGAGGCTACCTCGCGGGTTCGGGCTGGAAGGAGTATGTCGCGACGGGGCAGGTGTGTGGCGTTCCCTTGCCGACCGGGTTGCGTGAATCCGATCGATTGCCCGAGCCGATTTTCACCCCGGCGACGAAAGCGACCAGCGGCCACGACATCAACATCAGCGAGGCTGAAGCCACACGACTGGTTGGTGCCGACGTGGTCAATCAGTTGCGATCGTACACGCTGGGTCTCTACGATCACGGCCGCCGACACGCAGAATCGCGCGGCATCATCCTCGCAGACACCAAGTTCGAATTCGGCCGGCTGCCCACCGGTGATCTGATTCTGATCGACGAAGTGATGACGCCCGATTCGTCGCGCTACTGGCCCAAGGATCAGTACGCGCCGGGGGGCCCGCAGCCGAGCTTCGACAAACAATACGTGCGCGACTACCTGGAGGAGATTCGCTGGAACAAGCAGCCGCCCGTGCCCTCGCTTCCACACCATGTCGTGCTTCGCACGCGTGACAAATATCTCGAGGCGTTCCACCGCCTCACCGATCGGAATCTGCTGTAATGGCTATGAAGGAACAACTCGAACGTCTGGTCGACGAAATGGTCACCAAGGGCGTCCGCTACGAGGACGCCCAGCGCGAGTTCGAGAAGAAGTTCATTTCGCAGGTCCTGCTCAAGGCCGACGGCAACCTGTGCCGCGCCGCCGAGGTGCTCGGCATGCACCGCAATACCCTCAGCCGCAAGATCACCGAATACCGTCTCCGACGGTTGACGTGAGCCGTTCGTCCCGACGCGTCCACCAGCGCGTACGCGTTCGTCGCTCCTGTTCTGATCACACGGGCGGGCAGGCATGGCTGAGTCAGCGAAGCCGTTGACGACGCGGCCGTTGACACTCTTCAAGGGTGACTGCTATCCTTGGCAGTTGTCTACGGTGAGTGCTAACTCACCGTGCGTTACATCGAATTTTCTGAGCGAAAGCGCGGGCGGATCGCCCGAGCTGATGTCCCGGAGCCGCCGCCCCGGGGCTTAACTACCAGCACCTGGAGTCGACGTACATGAAAGTCAGACCGCTACACGACCGCATCATCGTTCAGCGCCTCGAAGAGGGCGAGCAGAAGGTGGGCGGAATCATCATTCCGGACACCGCCAAGGAAAAGCCGCAACAGGGCAAAGTCATCGCCGCCGGTCAGGGCAAGGTCAAGGAAGACGGCGGCCGCCAGCCGCTCGACGTGAAGGACGGCGACACCATCCTGTTCGGGAAGTATTCGGGTCAGGAAATCAAGATCGACGGTGAGGAGTACCTCATCATGCGCGAAGACGAAGTGCTCGCGATTCTCGAATCCAAGTAGCGGCCGGCGTTCAGCCCGGTCGATCCATAGAGAGAGATTTAGACAATGGCAAAGCAGATTATTTACGGCGAGCAGTCCCGCCAGGCCATCCTGCGCGGCGTCAACCAGCTGGCTGACGCGGTCAAGGTGACCCTCGGCCCGAAGGGACGCAACGTCGTCCTCGACAAGAAGTTCGGCTCCCCCACCATCACCAAGGATGGCGTCACCGTCGCCAAGGAAATCGATCTGAAGGACCCGCTCGAGAACATGGGCGCCCAGATGGTCCGCGAAGTGGCCAGCAAGACGTCCGACACGGCTGGCGACGGCACCACGACCGCCACCGTGCTGGCGCAGGCGATCTACCGCGAAGGGGCCCGCAACGTCGTCGCCGGCGCCAACCCGATGGAGATCAAGCGCGGCATCGAGCAGGCCGTCGCCGTGATCGTCGACGAGATCAAGAAGATGTCGCGCCCGGTGTCGGGCAACATGGTCGCCCAGGTCGGCACCATCTCGGCGAACAGCGATGCCACCATCGGCAAGATCATCGCTGAAGCGATGGACAAGGTCGGCAAGGACGGCGTCATCACCGTCGAAGAGTCACGCACGCTGGAGACCTCGCTCGACGTCGTCGAAGGGATGCAGTTCGACCGCGGCTATCTCTCGGCGTACTTCGTGACCGATCCGGAACGGATGGAAGTCGTCCTCGAGAACCCGGTCATCCTGATTCACGAGAAGAAGATCAGCTCGATGAAGGACCTGCTGCCGGTCCTCGAGCAGGTGGCGCGCCTCGGTCGGCCGCTGCTCATCATCGCGGAAGACGTCGACGGCGAAGCGCTGGCGACGCTGGTCGTGAACAAGCTGCGTGGCACGCTGCAGGCCGCGGCCGTCAAGGCGCCCGGCTTCGGTGATCGCCGTAAGGCGATGCTCGAAGACATCGCGACGCTCACCGGCGGGCGCGCGATCACGGAGGACCTCGGTATCAAGCTCGAGAGCATCAAGCTGGAAGATCTCGGCAAGGCCAAGAAGGTCACCATCGACAAGGACAACACGACGATCGTGGAAGGTTCCGGGACCACCGCGGCGATCGAAGGTCGCGTCAAGCAGCTCCGTTCGCAGGTCGAGGACACCACCTCGGACTACGACCGTGAGAAGCTGCAGGAGCGACTGGCGAAGCTGGTCGGCGGCGTGGCCGTCATCAAGGTCGGTGCGGCCACCGAGACCGAGATGAAGGAGAAGAAAGCGCGCGTCGAGGACGCGATGCATGCCACCAAGGCGGCGGTCGAAGAGGGCATCGTCCCGGGTGGCGGCGTGGCGCTGGTCCGCGGCGCCAAGGCGCTCGAGAAGCTGAAGCTGGAAGGCGATCAGAGGGTTGGCCTGGAGATCATCAGGCGCGCCATCGAAGAGCCGATGCGGTGGATCGCGACCAACGCGGGCGCGGAAGGCTCGATCGTCGTGTCGAAGGTCAAGGAACAGAAGAACAACGACGACGGCTTCAACGCCGCGACCGAAACCTACGAGGACATGGTCAAGGCCGGCGTCATCGATCCGGCGAAGGTGGTCCGCAATGCGCTGCAGAACGCCGCCTCGATCGCGTCGCTCCTGCTGACGACGGAAGCACTCGTGTCCGAGATCCCCGAGGACAAGAAGGAAGCCGCGCACTCCCACGCCGGTCCGGGCGGAATGGGCGGCATGTACTGACGCGTGTAGGAATCAGGTAATCAGGTATCAGGATTCCGGAATCAAGGAAAGGCGGGCTCTCACGGGCCCGCCTTTTCTTTTTGGTGGCGTCCGAGGCGGCGCTGGTGACGGTCGTCTACAATGACTCCGGTAGGTTCTCCGGCATGTCCATCATTGATCCCGTCCCCGATGACGACGTCGTTGGCCCCTCGAACCGGTCGTTCGGGCTGACATTTGGCGTGCTGTCGCTGGTGGTGGCCTTGGCACCGCTGTGGCGAGGCGGGGCGCCGCGTCCCTGGGCGCTCGCACTGGCGGCCCTGTTCGGGATCATGGCCACGTTGTGGCCCGCGGGGCTCGGGCCGGCGAACCGCGCGTGGCTGGCGCTCGGGTTGGCCCTCCATCGCGTCGTGACGCCTGTCGTGATGGCGCTGCTCTTCTACCTTGTGGTGACCCCTTTCGGGCTGGTGATGCGCGGGCTCGGCGCCGGCCTGACGCCGCGGTTACGTCCTGACCCGTCGCTCGACACGTACTGGACCCGTCGCGACGCGAAACCGTCGCGCATGGACCAGCAATTCTGACATGAGCCTGCTACTCGAATTCTGGGCCTACCTCCGCGCCCGTCGCAAGTTCTGGCTGCTGCCACTGCTGTTGGTCCTGCTCGTGTTTGGCGGATTGATCATCCTGGCGAAGGGCAGCGCACTGGCGCCGTTCATCTACACCATTTTTTGATGTGGGTGCTGGGGGTCTCGGCGTATTACCACGACAGCGCCGCGGCACTGATTGAAGACGGACGAATCGTTGCGGCAGCCCAGGAAGAGCGCTTTACCCGCCGCAAGCACGATTCGCGATTTCCGGCGGCGGCCGTCCGGTTCTGTCTGCGCCACGCCGGGATATCACCCGACGCCGTCGATCACGTCGCGTTCTACGAAAAGCCGTTCATCAAGTTCGAGCGGCTGCTCGAGACCTACCTGGCGTTCGCGCCGCGCGGGTATCGCAGCTTTTCGATGGCGCTGCCGCTGTGGCTGCGCGAGAAGGTGTTCCAGAAGGATCTGCTGGCGCGCGAGCTGACACGTCTGGAGTTCACCAACGCGCCGCAACGGCTGCTGTTCGCCGAGCATCATCAAAGCCACGCCGCCAGCGCCTTCTATCCATCCCCGTTCGACGAATCACTCGTGCTCACGCTCGACGGCGTCGGCGAGTGGGCGACCACGTCGGTCTGGATGGGAAGAGGCCATGACCTCGAGCCGTTGCGCGAGCTGCACTTTCCGCACTCGCTGGGGCTGCTCTATTCCGCGTTCACCTACTACACGGGATTCAAGGTGAACTCCGGCGAGTACAAGGTGATGGGCCTGGCGCCGTATGGCGCGCCGCGGTTTGCCTCGCTTATTCGGGAGTCGCTGATCGACGTCAAGGCGGATGGCACCTTCCGGATGAATCAGGACTACTTCGAGTACGCCACCGGCCTGCGCATGACCAACGAGCGGTTCGCGGCGCTGTTCGGACGGCCGGCGCGGACGGCTGACCAGCCGCTCGAGCAGTTCCACATGGACGTCGCCGCGTCGGTACAGGCCGTAACCGAGGAGGTGCTGCTGGCGCTGACACGGGCCCTGCACGCGGAGTTCCAGGTGCCCAACCTCTGTCTAGCCGGCGGCGTCGCCCTGAACTGCGTTGCCAACAGCCGCATTCTGCGTGATGGCCGGTTCGCGCGTCTGTGGATCCAACCGGCGGCGGGCGATGCCGGCGGCGCGCTGGGTGCGGCGCTGGCCGCGTATCACCAGCACGCGGGGCATCCCCGAACGGTGGCAGCCGGTGTCGATGCGATGGCCGGCAGCTATCTCGGGCCCTCGTATTCGCAGCCCGATATCGAACGGCGCCTGCGTCAGGTCTCGGCGGAGTGGGAGACGTCGCCCGACGACAACGCGATGATTGAGACCGTGGCGACAGCGCTGGCTCGCGGCGAGGTCGTGGGCTGGTTCCAGGGTCGCATGGAGTTCGGACCGCGCGCGCTGGGCGCGCGCTCGATCCTCGGGGATCCGCGTTCGCCGTCAATGCAGCGCGAGCTCAATCTCAAGGTCAAGTACCGGGAAAGTTTCCGGCCGTTCGCCCCGTCAGTGCTGCGCGAGGATGCCGGAGAGTGGTTCGACTTCGATCACGACAGTCCGTATATGCTGCTGGTCGCTGACATCCATCCCGGGAAGCGCCGAACGATGACGGAGGCCGAACAGCGGTTGTTCGGCATCGACAAGCTGAACGTCGCACGGTCGCAGATTCCGGCGGTGACGCATGTCGACTACTCCGCGCGCGTCCAGACGGTGCACCGCGACACCAATCCGACCTATTACCGCCTACTCGAGGCCTTCAAGGCGAAGACCGGCTGTCCCGTACTGGTCAACACCAGCTTCAACGTGCGTGGCGAGCCAATCGTGTGCACACCGGAAGACGCGTTCCGGTGCTTCATGGGTACCGAGATGGATCTGCTGGCGATCGGCCGCTGTCTCTTGCGCAAGGATCGGCAGATGACTGCGGCCCGGCACGACTACGCTGCCAGCTTTGCCCCGGATTGACATGCTGTGGACTCGCCGACTGACGCTGCTGACCACCCAGGCGATGATCTTCCTCGTCCTCGCCGAGGTGGCGGCGCTCGCGTATCACTTCTACGATACCGGGACTCTCTTCTACAAGCACCGCCGTGAGTACCCGGTATTCGGCGAGACCGAGCGGGGCGAGCTGAGCGCCGACGCGCTGCATCCGTACTTTGGCCCGATTCACCGCGTCGGCGTTCGCGGCCGCACTAACGCCATCGGCTTCGACAGTCCGTACGACTACCCTTTCGACCGCACCAGTCCGCGGCAGTACATCATCGGCATCTTCGGTGGATCCGTGGGTTGGTATTTCTGCGACCGGGCGGTGCCGCGCATGGTGGCCGATCTACGTGCAGCACCGGAGCTGGCCGGCCGCGACATCGTCACCCTCTGCTTCGCACACGAGGGATATAAACAGCCGCAGCAACTGCTGGTGCTCGCCTACTTCCTCTCGCTCGGCCAGCAGTTCGACCTCGTCCTCAATCTCGATGGGTTCAACGAAGCGGCTCTTGGCGCGTCGAACAACGACCGTGGACGCGACATCTCCATGCCGAGCCCGCTGCACCTGGATCCGATCATCAACGTGATCGATCGATCGACGTTGACGACGAGAGCGACCTATTCGCTGGCGGCCATCGGGCATTACAAGGAGCGGCTGAACGCGCTGTCGGGACGGGTTCGCAGTACACATTCTGCCTTCCTGGGCTTCGCCTATGGTCAGTACCACGAGTACACGCGACATCAGTACGAAGCGGAGATCGTACGCTTCGCGCAGGTGTCAGCGTCACCGGCGACCAACGCGTCGATGATCCAGCTCACGCCTCCCGTGCACCAACGTGACGAGGGCCGTCTTTACACGGACATCGCTGCCGAGTGGGAGTCCGCCTCGCTGCTGATGCACGACATGCTGCAGGCGCGCGACGTTCGCTACGTGCACGTATTACAGCCGAACCAATACTCTTCGCACCATCTGTTCGGTACGGACGAGGCCCGGGTCGCTGTGAACCCAGCCTCTCCATTCAAGGCGGCGGCAGAACGTGGTTACCCGGCGCTGCGCGACGCGGGGACACGTCTGGCGAAGCGCCTCGCGTTCTTCGATGCCACTACACTGTTCGACAGTGTGCGTGAGCCTGTCTACGAGGACGACTGCTGCCATTACAACCAGCGCGGCAACGATCTGATCGGCGCGTTCGTCGCGGCCAGGGTGCGGGATGTGCTGCGGCCATAGCTGAACGGCGCCGCCGGCGCCCTCTTCGCGAGCCCGGTCTTCAATGGACGCGTTCCTTCGCTTCTACGGCGCCTTGAACGATTTCCTGCCGCGAGCGCGGCGTTTCACAACCTTCACGTGCACGTTCCGCCAGCGCGCGTCGATCAAAGACCTGATCGAGTCGGTTGGCGTTCCCCATCCGGAAATCGACCGCCTGGTCGTGAATGGCGAGCTCGTCGACTTCCGCTACCTGGTTGGTGATGGGGATCGCATAGCCGCGTACCCGACGTTTCACGGCCTCGATCTCGGAGATGCCGGACGGCTGGCGCCGATGACGTCCCAGGAACTCCGCTTCGTGGCGGACGTGCATCTGGGCCGGCTTGCCGCCTACCTGAGGCTGGCTGGATTCGACACCGTCTATCGCAACGACTCGTCCGACGCCGACCTGGCGGACATCTCCGCCGCCGAAACCCGTGTGCTCCTGACGCGCGATGTCGACTTGCTGAAGCGCGCGACGGTGACGCATGGCTGCTTCATTCGCAACACGCAGCCTGGTCGGCAGCTCGTCGAGGTGCTGCGGCGATTCGAGTGCGTCGCGGCGGCACGGCCGTTCACACGATGTCCGCGGTGCAATGCTCCGTTGCAGGCTGTCGACAAAGGCACCGTGATCGATGTCGTGCCGTCGCGCACGCGCGAGTGCCATGACCTGTTCTCCCAGTGCACCGCGTGTGCCGCGGTGTACTGGCCCGGGTCGCACTACGACCGCATTCGGCGATTTCTGGCGGTGGCCTTCAGCGCTGCTTCGCGGTGGGCGGAGGTGTCTGGTCCGTGAAGCCCGATACCCCGTCAACCGCTGGTCACCGCCGGCCGCCGACTTCGTCGAGGTGCTCCAGCAGATCCGCCGGATCGGCGTAGACGCGGTACGCGCCCGCTCGCTCGAGTTCCTCCTGCCCATAGCCGCCGGACAGCAGCCCGATGCCGAGCGTACGTGCACGCTGCGCCGCCAGCATGTCCCAGACGCTGTCGCCCACGACTGACGCGGTGTCCGCGGCGACGCCCAGTCGCGCGGCGGCAGCGAGAAACAAGTCCGGATCAGGCTTGGCGAAGCGGACCTGGTCGCGCGTGATGACGGGCGTGTGCACGGGATCGACGCCGAGCTTCGCCAGCACGGGTCCGGCGGTCTCCATGCGACCGCTGGTAGCAATCGCCCACGGAATGCCGGCATCTGTCAGCGCCGTCAGCAGGGCCCGCGCGCCCGGCAGCGGCCGGATATCAGCAACCACACGGCGGTAGGCCTCCGCATGCAGACGCTGCAGCCGTTCGATGCGCTCGTGACTCAGCTCCATGCCGGTTTCCCGCAGCAGCATGTTGGTGAACAGCCCGCCGCTCATGCCGATCTTGCGATGAATACGCCAGACGGACAGTTCGATGCCTTCATGTTGGAGCGCCTCGCGCCATGCAAGCACGTGATGGTAGACGCTGTCCACGAGGGTTCCGTCGAGGTCGAACAGAAAGGCCATGAGGACGCGCAGTATACGTCCGGCCATTGGACGAGCATCGAGTCGAGCGTTCGAACCTCGCGGGATCCGAACGATAATGCGTTCCCGTGGAGTGCCCGCGCTGCAGCACCGCGATGCAGGAAGAGACGCTCTCGGCACACCTGGGCCGCCGAGTCAGCATCGACGTCTGCCCGCCCTGTCAGTCGATCTGGTTCGACGCTCGCGAGAGCGCCAGTCTTACGCCGGCGGCAACGCTGGCGGTTTTTCGCGTCATCGGTGAGCGGATCGCTCCGCCGCGGCGCAGCAACGCCGACCTGGCAAAATGCCCGCGCTGCCATGCGCGGCTGCGCCGCACGCACGATATGCAGCGGGCGACCCGCTTCGAATACCTGCGTTGCCCGAACGACCACGGGCGGCTGACGTCCTTCTTTGATTTCCTTCGCGAGAAGGATTTCGTCCGTCCGTTGACGCCGCAGCAACTCGAGACCCTTCGTCAGAACGTGCAATCGGTCCACTGTGCCAACTGCGGCGCTCCGGTCGACCTGACCGGCGACAGCGGCTGCCCTCATTGCGGAGCAGCACTCTCGATGCTGGACCTCGCCCAGGCCGAAAAGCTCATTCACCGGCTCAAGCACGCAGACGATCGAACGTCCGGGCCGGTTGATCCGTCACTTCCTCTCGAGTTGGCGAGGGCCCGACGCGAGGTCGAGGACGCCTTTGCGGGGCTGCCGGCCAAACCGTCGTGGCATGCGTCGGTGTCGTCCGACGGGCTAATCGGCGCCGGGTTCGCCGCACTCGCGCGGTGGCTCAAGGCAAGTCGGGAATCGTAATCACCGATCGTGAATCATGAATCGTGAATCGTGAATGGAGGCAGGCGTGGCACCGACAGCACCTGTGTCTGACGCATAATCGCCAGACTTCCTCGCGATTTGTAAGTTGATTCACGATTCGCGACTCACGACTCACGATTCACGGTTCGCCATTCACGGCCAAGGAGAGCATCGACGTGGGCATCATGGATTTCATCAAGGGCGAACTGCTCGAGATCATCGAGTGGACCGACGACTCGCGCGACACGCTGTCGTGGCGTTTTCCGGACGATGACAAGGCGATCAAGGACGGGGCGCAGCTCATCGTCCGCGAGTCGCAGGTTGCGCAATTCGTCTACCTTGGCGAGTTCGGCGACACCTTCGGTCCAGGCAAGCACCGGTTGACCACCGACAACATCCCCGTCCTGACGAAACTCCGGTCGTGGCCCTACGGATTCAACTCACCGTTCAAGGCCGACATCTACTTCGTGCTCACCCGCCTGTTCACCGGCAACAAGTGGGGGACGTCGAACCCGGTCATGCTGCGCGACAACGACTTTGGCGCCGTGCGGGTGCGCGCCTTTGGCACCTACGACTTCAAGATTGTTCAGCCGAAGGTGTTTCTGAAGGAGGTGGCCGGGTCTGATCACAACTTCCGCCTCGACGAGTTCAGCGACACGATGCGCTCCCGGATCGTGAGCATCTTCACCGACGCGATCGCGAGTGCCAGGATTCCGGTGCTCGATGTCGCCTCCCGGTACACCGAACTGGGCGATGCCCTGCTGCCCCTCATCAATCCTGCGATTGCCGCGAAGTACGGCATCGAAATCGGCAGCTTCATCGTCGAGAACGTATCGGTGCCCCCCGAGGTGGAACAGGCCATCGATAAGCGATCGAGCATGGCCGCGATCGGCAATCTCAACGAGTTCGTGAAGTATCAGATGGGAAAGGGGTTCGAGGCTGGAGCTGGCGGCGGGGCGGCGGGCACGGCCGCCGAACTCGCAGTCGGCTTCGGCCTGGCCCAGCAGTTGATGAAGGACGGCGCCATGAGCGGTCACGCTACGCCGACAATCGGAATCCCGACCCCGCCCTCTCCCGTGAGCGCCCCCGAGCTGTTAAGTCCAGCCGAGGCGGCGCAGCTTCTCGGTGTGAGCGAGGCCGACGTGATGACGATTCTGGAATCAGGCGAGCTCAAGGGTCGAAAGATCGGATCCACCTGGCGAATCCCGCGCGCCGCCATCACCAGTTACCTGGCTTGAGCGGAGAGATCGCCGATACACCGGAACGGCTCGTCTTCGACATCAGATGATCACCGCACTCGAAAAACACGAGTGCCCGGCGTGTGGCGCCCAGGCGGAGTGGGATCCGGCAACCCAGAAGCTCCGCTGCGCATTCTGCGGGACTGAATCGCCGTATCACCTCGATCGCGATCAGGGCAAGGTCGTCGAACTCGATCTCGTCAAGGCGCTGCGCGAATTGCCCGACGAGGAGCGCGGGTGGCAGACCGAACGCCGCAGCGTGCAATGCCAGTCCTGCCGCGCCGTCATGGTGTTCGATCCCGCACGGGTTGGACAGAACTGCGAATTCTGTGGCTCGCCGGCACTCGTGGACTACCAGGAAATCCGCGCGCCAATTCGTCCACAGGGCGTGCTTCCCTTCCGTGTCGACGCCAGTCGGGTGCGAGACGACATCCGCCGGTGGTGGAAGAGCCGCTGGTTTGCGCCTGGAAGACTCGCCATCGCGGCTCTCGTCGACACCATCAAGAGTCTCTACATCCCGTATTGGACCTTCGACGCTCGCGTCCATTGTCCATGGACGGCGGAGGCTGGCTATTACTACTACGTCAACGTCCCTGGACGCGACTCGAAGGGGCGGCCGGTCATGCGACAGGAGCGACGCGTGCGCTGGGAGCCGGCAGCCGGCGTCGTCGACACTGCCTTCGACGACGAGGCGGTGCCTGGGACGCAGGGTTTACCGATCGACCTGCTGAAGGGTGTCGAGCCGTTTCCCACGCGGGAAGTCGTTGCGTACGACACCGCTTTTCTCTCCGGCCACGTCGTCGAGCACTACCAGGTCGTGCTGCTCGAGGCCGCCCAGCGATCGCTCGAGCAGATGCACGCGAAGCTCGTGGCGATGTGCAGCCAGCAGGTTCCCGGCGACACGCAACGGAATCTGCAGATCGCGCCGGAGTATTCGGAGCGAACGTTCAAGCACGTGCTGGTGCCGGTGTGGCTCCTTACCTACGGCTATCGCGCCAGGACGTATCAGGTGATCGTCAATGGCTACACCGGTACGATTGCGGGGCAGCGCCCGTACAGTGCGTGGAAGGTTGCCTTCGCTATCGTGCTTGCGATCGTGGTCGGCCTGATCGTGCTCTGGCTGAATGGCCAGCAGTGACCTTGATGTTGTAGGTCCGCATAAGCCTCCGTGCGGCACAGACTCCGTCGAGCGGAGCCGGCCGGCGAAGAGACCTCGCGCGTGGCCTCACGAGCCGGAAGTGTTAAACGTAGTCCGGCTCGTTACCGCGCTTCCACTTGATGTTGCAGCCGATGCTCGCCTTCTGCTCCGTGGGCGCCGGCGCCCCCGCCAGCACCGCGTCGACGGCCGCGCGCAAGTCGGCGCCGGTCACCGGATGGCTGTTGCCCGGACGGCTATCGTCGAACTGCCCGCGATAGACGAGCGTCCCGTTCTGATCGAACAGGAACAGATCGGGTGTGCACGCGGCGCGGAACATCTTCGCGACTGCCTGGGTTTCATCGAACAGGTACGGAAACGCGTAACCGACGGCTGCCGCTTCTTCTTTCATCCCCTCCGGACCATCCTCCGGATGGGCACCGGTATCGTTCGACATGATGCCGACCACGGCCAGACCGCGGTCGCGATAGTGCCTGGCGAACGCCGCAAACTCCTGCCGCATGTGCTTCACGAACGGGCAGTGAGGACAGATGAATGCAACCAGCAACGCTGGCGCGGTGCGAAAATCTTCTGACGAAACCTCGTGCCCGTCCATATCCGGCAGCCGGAACGTCGGCAGCGCGGTGCCCAGTGGCAGCATCGTGGAAGGTGTCGGCGCCATGCGCCAAGCATACCTGACACCAAGCGTAGAATCGCAAGCGTGGTTCGACCGTTCGCAATGGCCGCTCTCCTGGTTGCCGCGGCTCTGCCGGCATTCAACGGTGACGCAGCGCGGCCGCAGGATGACGATGCGCTGTTCGATGAGATCGATCATCCGGCGATCGCGTATCGCAGCGCGCCGCTGAACGATCCTGTCACGCGTCTCGCGGCGAGATTGTCCGACGGTTCGCTCACCATGGCGTACGACCGCGACACGGGCTACCTGCCAGCACTCCTGAAAGCGCTCGACATTCCCGTGGCCTCGCAGCTCGCGCTGTATTCGAAGACGAGCCTGCAGCAGCTGCTCATCTCGCCACAGAATCCACGCGTGATCTACTTCAACGATTCGGCCATGGTGGCGTGGCCGCGCGGCGGATTTCTCGAGATCGCGGCCCACGACCCCACCCAGGGCGTCGTGTTCTATGTGATGCCGCAGCAACCGGGCGCAACCCTGACGCGCCGCAACGATTGCCTCGTGTGTCATCACTCGTACAACACGCTGGGTGTTCCCGGGTTGCTGTCGCGCAGCGTGGTCACCAGCTCGCACGGCGACGCCATGCCGTTCCTCGGCAACTACGTCGTCGACGATCGGACGCCATTCGAGGAGCGTTGGGCGGGGTGGTTCGTGACCGGTTCGTCCGGAACAGTGCGGCATCTCGGCAATCAGATGCCGGCAGCGACACGAAACACGGATACAGAGGTGACTGCACGGGCGACCTCGGTCGCTGCATTTCCAGACGCGTTGCGCGGCTACCTGTCGCCCTACAGCGACATCGTGGCGCATCTCGTCCTCGAGCATCAGATGCGCGTGATCAACCTGCTGACGCGGGCCAGCTGGTGGGTCCGATTGGCCGCGGCCGAGAAGCGTGACGTTGCCGCGGTGGCCGATCGCGCGGCACGCGAGCTGGTTGACGCGTTGCTGTTCGTGGACGAAGCGACAACTGCCGTCGGCGGTCCAGGGAAACGCCGAGTTCGCCACCAGTTTCACTGCCCGCGGACCGGTCGACAGCTATGGACGCTCGCTGCGACAGTTCGATTTGCGAACGCGATTGATGCGATATCCGTGCAGCTTCATGATCTACACGGAGGCATTCGACGCCCTGCCGCGCGCCGGCGCTCGACGCTGTGTATCGCCGTCTGTGGACGGTGTTATCCGGCGGCGAGACCGCCGCGCGCTACGCTCGGCTGACGCCGGCCGATCGCGACGCCATCCTCGACATCCTGCGCGAGACGAAGGAAGGCCTGCCAGCCTACTTCCGTAGGGCGAGCTTTAGCCTCGGCTCATCGCATCGCGCGGGCCTGAAGGCCCGCGCTACGTACTCGTCGCGTCGCGGGGCCTGAAGGCCCGCGCTGCGTATCCTTGCGCCGCGGGCCTGAGGGCCCGCGCGACGGAGCGTTGCTGATACAGGTCCTACCTGGTGACGACCCCGCAGGCGATACGGGCGCCCGCGTTACCGGCGGGATCGGAGGTGTAGTCGTCGGCGGTCGCGTGCAGCATCAACGCCGAACCGTCGGCGTCGAAGACCGATTTCGGTCCGGCAGCCAGCGTGACGTTGGTGTCGAGCACTTCCACCGACAGCTTGCCGTCGGCAGGCACGAACAGATTCGGCATGTCGCCGGCATGCGGTCCGCCGGTCGCCATCAACCCGTGCTTCGTCGTCGCCGGATTGAAGTGACCGCCCGCCGTCATGAAGTCGGGCGCGTCGCACTTGCCGACCGTGTGGATGTGAAACGCATGCGTTCCGGGCGTGACGCCTTGGAGGTCGAGTTTCACCAGCACGCCGGCTGACGATTCACGCAACGTCGCTTCGCCAAGTGTCTTGCCCTGGGCGTCCTTCAACGTCGCCTTCGCTCCCGGTGCTGCTGCGGCGGGAGCCTGTGTTGCCGGAGCCTGCGCTGACGTGTACGCCACCGCGAGGCCCATCATGAGCGGGATGAGCGCGAGCTTGTGCATGCGAAGAGCTTATCGCAGGGTGAACGTGAGTTCGATCGTAACGCGGACCGGCACCGGCTCGCCCTGGCGCATGCCCGGCTTGAATCGCCATTGCTTGGCAGCCTTGATCGCCTCCTGGTCAAGCCCAAAGGTCGAGTCCAGCGACTTGGTGATTTGCACTTCCGAGACGCTGCCGTCCGGCATGACGACGCACTGCAGCCATACGGTGCCCTGGACCTTGGCGCGCATCGCCTCGGCGGTATAGGCGGGCTTCACCTCGCGGATGACCGTCGGCGAGCTGACGCCATTGCCAGGCATGTACGCGCCACCGCCGATGCCGCCGCCGAATCCCGGCCCGATGCCGGATCCTTGTCCTGAACCGATCCCGGTTCCGCTGCCCGTCCCGGCGCCGCCGTTCAGGCCAGTGCCCTGAGACGTCGATTCAGTGTTGGAGGCGACAATCGCCGGGGTCGGATCCGGCGTCGGCGTCGTCACGATCGGGGCAGTAATCTCTTTCGGTTGCTCCGGCTCAGGTTTCGGATCAGGAACTGGCGCAGCCGGTTTTTGGACCGGGACCTCGACCTTCGGGGTCTGCTTGGGCGGGTCCGGCGACTTGTTGCCGCCGCCGCCGCCGCCGCCACCGGGCCCCGGAACCTGCAGGAACACAAAGTCGGCGATCTTCTCCGGCAGAACCGCCTTGTATACCTGTTTCGGCACCATGCTCGCGATGAGCAGGATCACGCCCAGGGCCAACGCGTGGATGCCGATCGACACCCAGAACGACCGGCCAAAGTGCGATTGGTTCTGCTCGAAGTCGAAGTGGAGCTCACCCAGGCCGACGCCCTGCGCACGTGGTACGGGCTGCTCGGTCGAGGGTGCCGACGGAACGGGCGGAGCGGGAGAGGTGCTCGACGTACCGGACATCAGGATAACGCGGCCATTGTCTCCAACGGCGAACCTCCCCGCAAGGTGCAAAACGGGTACCTCGGCAGGGTCAGGAAGTCCATGAAATCGTTGCGCCTAATCAGGCTGTTTAGACGCTGGACGGACGCCGAACGTTTGGTCTCGTGACGTGATTCGGAAACTTCATCCCCATACACCGTGAGCAGTCTCGGCTGCCCCACTCGACTTCATGGCCTCACCGGCCGCGGCTGCACGGCTTGCGTCAGTATGGGCGCCGACAAGCACGGCCCCATTCTCGACGCGGGCTTCCCACGCACTCTGCTTCATCGGTCGGTAACCCGACGCGCTCCAGTATCTTCGCGAGCCCGCCGGCCGCGTGGCCTGCCGCTTCCCCCAGGCCGGCCGCGAGCGGACCATCCGCCACGATTGGGCCGATTCCTGGCAGCATCAGCGCCACCGCGGCAATCAGGTGCGCGCTGAGTTCCCCGAGCCGGGACGCCGGCCGGGAATCTTCGAGCTCTGATCCGGGCGACGCACCGGCGGCTTCGGCCAGCTCGCCTTCGGCGTCGTGGGACCGGGCCACAATCGACACCTGTTGCGCCCCCAATCCGAGCGCCCGCAGCGACCGCGCCGCAGCCGCCGCAGCGGTCGGCTCCTCGAAGAGTCCAAGAACCAGCGGGTGTGACATCAATCGGTAGTGTAGCCGTCGCGAGCCCTGACGCGTACACCTCCGCCGCCATTTCGGAGCGCCACGCGGATTGAGCGCCATTCGTGCGTTCCGGGCTCGATCGATTGCCTGGGGGCGTACCCAAGCAGATACTGGAAGCGGAGTTCGCGCGCGATGGTCGCGAGCGTCGCGTCGAGTTCCCGCGCATCCTTCAACAGGAAGGAGCGGCCGCCCGTGGCGCTGGCGAGTTCGGCCAGGAAAGGCGGCCGCTGTTTGCCGAAGGCAATCGGATAGATCAGGGCCGTGCTACGGCGCGCCCGCGCGATCACCTCCCCTGCCGTCGCACGACTGTAACGGTCAGTGCCGTCGGAAAAGACCACCAGCGCCTGGCGGCCGTTTTCGGGCTCGAGTCGATCCAGTGTGGCGATCACCGCGTCATGGAGCGCGGTCGTACTCCACGGATCGAGGCGCTCGACGGCACGCGCCTGGGCGGCACGATCGGACGACAGCGGGGCGATGACTTCTGCATCGTTATTGATGGCCACCACCATCGACCGGTCGTCGGGCCGGAGCGCGTGCAGAAACGACTGCGACGCCTGCTTCGCGAGCCGCAGCGGCTCGCCCGCCATGCTCCAGCTACGGTCGACGCCGAGCGCGACGGTGAGCGGAAACTCCCCCGCGACAAAGGTCGAGATGTCCTGTCGCGTGTTGTTCTCGTAGACCTCGAAATCGGACTGTCGCAGGCCGGTGACCGGCTCGCCGCTGGCGTCCGTCACGGTTGCGTAGATCTCGACAAGCTGTACACGCGAGGAAAATCGCGGAAGCTCCTGGGCGGCCAGCACGACGCCGCAGCACAGAATCGCGGGAATCAGCGCCCTCATAGTGTGTCGATCCGCTGGTTCAAAAGCCGTTCCCGGCCGGGGACCGCGTGGTACAATCCGTCATCATGGGCAAACTGGGATTACCCGAACTCCTGATCATCCTGGCGATCGTGGTGCTGATCTTCGGCGCCAACAAGCTGCCGGAGCTCGGCCGCGGCATCGGCAAGGGCATCAAGAACTTCAAGGACGCCACCAAGGAAGGCGCTGAAGACAAGAGCTAGGCGCGGTGTACGGCGCGCGGCGCGCCGATTGGATTACCCTCGCCCTCCTCGCTTCTTCGCGCGTTCGCGGCGTCCCGGTCGCTGGGCCTGACGCCGTTCCTTCTTCGGTTTCGTGCGGCTTCTGACGGGCCGCGGCGCTTCCTCCCGACGCACAGCCTCGAGAATCTCGACGAGCCCGAGATCTACCTGACGGCGTTCCATGTCGACTCGCACGACCTGCACGAGCACCTTGTCGCCCAGCCGGTAGATCTTCTTCGTGTTCTCGCCGCGAAGCACGTGTTCCTGCTCGACGAACCGGTAGTAGTCGTCGGCCATGCTCGAGATGTGGACGAGGCCCTCCACGTAGTGCTCGATCAACTCGATGAACAAGCCGTAGGCGGCGACGCCGGTGACGTAGCCCTCGTACTCGTCTCCGACTTTGTCCGCCATGAACCGGACCTTCTTCCACTGCACCAGCTCGCGCTCAGCGTCATCGGCGCGACGCTCCATCTCCGAGGTATGGCGCGCGGTCTCCGGCAGCTCCTCCTCCAGATCCTCCCGTCGCGCGTCAGCTGAGGCTTCCCTGTCGTGACTCGCGCAACATCCGGTGCACGACCAGATCCGGATAGCGGCGAATCGGTGACGTGAAATGCGTGTAGTGCTCCGCCGCGAGTCCGAAGTGACCCAGACTCGCCGCGTCGTACCGCGCCTTCTGCATCGTCCTCAGCATCAGCGCCGCGATCGGACGCTCCTCCGGCTGTCCCTTGATGCGATCGATCAGTTTCTGGAAGTGGCGTGGCCGCAGCGTGGTACCGGACGTGGCCAGGCTGTAACCCAGCGTCGTGATGAACGCCTCGAAATCCAGCACCTTCTTCGGATCCGGCGCTTCGTGCACCCGATGCAATGCCGGGACGTCGTGGGCCACCAGGTGCGCCGCCACCGTCTCGTTCGCCAGGAGCATGAACTCCTCGATGATGCGGTGCGCGATGTTCCGTTCCGTCGCGATGATCGCCTCGATCTGTCCCTCTTCCGTCAGCACGACCTCGGCCTCCGGCAGGTCGAAATCGATCGAGCCGCGGCGGCGACGGCGCTGATGCAGGATGTCGAACAGCTCGCGCATCATCTCGAACATCGGGACCAGTTCGACGTAGTCGTTGATCGTTTCGGGATCGCGATCCGTCAGGATGGCGTTGACCGCCGTGTAGGTCATACGTGCGTTGCTGTTGATGACGCCGTCGTGAATCTCATAGCGCACGACGTTGCCGCGGCGATCCACTTCCATCAGGCAGCTCTGCACCAGCCGATCGACATGCGGGTTGAGACTGCACAGCCCGGTCGCCAGCTCTGACGGGAACATGTGGACGGCCCGTTCCGGAAAGTAGACGGACGTGCCGCGCTCGTACGCCTCCTCGTCGAGCGCGCTGCCTTCCTTCACGTAGTGCGACACGTCAGCGATGTGGACGCCCAGCCAGTAGCTGCCGTTGGCCAGCCGCTCAATCGTGATCGCATCGTCGAAATCACGCGCGTGTTCGCCGTCGATCGTGACGGTCACGGTCGTGCGGAAGTCGGTGCGGCCACGAATGTCACGGTCGCGGACGACGCCGCCCAGCCGCGTCGCCTCAGCGATCGCGTCCTCCGAGTGCGTGTCGGGGATGTTGTACTTACGGATGATGATCTGGGTATCGACGCCGGGCTCGTCCACGTCGCCGAGCACCTCCACCACGTGCCCGACGGGTCCTCTCGTTGCGGTCGGCCATCGCGTGATCTCGACCAGCACCATTTCTCCAGGTTCCGCCGACGATGACTGCCCGGTCGGAATGTTCACGTCCGTGAGCACACGCCGATCGAAGGGCACGACGTAGCCGAGTCCGTCGGCGTCCACCTCGTACCGCCCCACCAGCGTTTCGTGACTGCGCTCGAGGATGCGGATGATGCGTCCTTCCAGCCCCTTCGGGGTTTCGCGTTCGACGCGCACCACCACCCGGTCGCCATGCATCGCTTCGGTGAGGTTGGACGCGGCGATGTAGACGTCTTGCCGGTCACCACGCTGCGCTCCGTCGGGGACGACGAAGCCATAACCAGCAGGGTTCGTTGTCAGACGTCCGACCACCAGGTTCATCTCGGACGGAAGGCCGTACCGGTTGCCGCGAATCTGCAGCAGATCGCCGCTGGCCGCGAGTGCACGTATTTGTCGCTTGAACGCCGTCCGTTCCTCGCGCGGGACACGGAGCAACTGCGCGAGTTCGCGGGCGGTGGCGGGGTGGTGGACCTTTTCGCGGATGAGACGGAGGACTTCGTCGCGGACGAACATCAGGCGATGAGCATAACCTGCAGATCGCCAACGTTCGTGCTGGTCGGGCCGGTCCGGACCAGGTCGCCGAGGCGATCGAAGAACGCGTAGGCGTTGTTGTCGTGGAGATAGCGGCGCGGCTCGAGGGCGTGCGCCGAGGCGCGCGCCGCCGTCGTGGAGTCGACGATGGCGCCCGCGGCATCGGTCGGCCCGTCGATCCCGTCGGTCCCGATGCTCGCCGCTGCCACTGAGCTGCCGAGCGCTTGGAGCGAATCGATCAACGCCAACGCGAATTCCTGGTTGCGACCGCCCTTGCCGTTGCCCTTCACCGTCACCGTCGTCTCGCCGGCCGAGATGACGCAGAGGGGCCGCGGCAATCCGGTGATCTCGCGAGCGACACGTGCGACGTGGCGCGGCGCCGCGTCGCGCGCTTCGCCTGTAACCGCATCCGCGATGACGTGAACGTGAAACCCGAGGGATCCGGCGGCATCGCGCGCGCCGTCAATGGCTCCCCGTTGCGGGCCGATGACGCGGGCGTACGACCTCGAAAGCGCCGGGTCACCGGCCGACGGCGTCTCGGTGGCCCGGCCATCGACACCAGCCTGGAGGTACGCAACCACCGGCGGCGGGTACACAGCCGCACCGCCTCGCCGCGCGATCACGGCGAGGGCATCGGCAAACGTGCTGTCGTCGCCAACCGTCGGACCCGACGCGATGACCGAGAGGTCGTCGCCGACCACGTCCGATACGGCGAGCGTCAGCGTAGCCGCGGGCGCGGCGGCGGCGAGTCGTCCGCCCTTGATTGCAGAGAGATGTTTGCGCACCGTGTTGAGCTCGTAAATGTCTGCCCCGTGGGTCATCAGCACCCGCGCCGTGTCCTGCTTGTCGGCCAGTGAGATACCCGATGCGGGCATCGCCATCAACGCCGAGCCGCCGCCCGACAGCAGCACAACCAGAAGGTCATTCGTCGCGCTTTGCCGGGCCGCCTCGAGGGCGGCCGCGGCAGCGGCGACACTTCCCTCGTTCGGCAACGGATGTCCCCCGGTCATCCAGTGCGTACGCTCTGGAACCACGGATGGCTGGGTCGGGCCCACGCCGATCAGGCGGCGCAGCGACACGCCGGAGGACGCGACGAACGCGTTCAGCATCGGCCCCGCCGCTTTCCCCGCCGCGATCACATCAACCGCGGCGGCACGCTGGATTGGAGCGACGATGTCGGAATCGGTGAAGGCGCGTTGGACCAGGCTGCCGGCGTCCACGGCCTCGAGGGCGGCGCGCACGACGATCGACAGCGCGTCGCGAAGCTCGGAAATTGACCCGCTCACGGTTCAGACGCGTGAATACCCGGGTGGCGCGAACCGCCGTTCAGTTGATGTGCCGGGGATCGGTCCAACCCTGCGGGCCGGTGACGATATTGAATTGGGTGAGGAGGCGGCTGACAACCTGGTCGGCGTCGGAAGTCGTGCAGAGGTGATCGAGCTGGTTGAGGACTTTGCGGAGCGCCTGTTCGACGTCGCTGATAGTCCGTTCCGAGTAGTACTCACGCTGCTGCTCGAGGCAGCGCTGACATTTGAGGAACTCTTCGCGGTAGAAGTTGGAACGGGAATAGAAGACGGGCTCGCTCTGCGGGCGAGCATCGGTCAGGAAGCGCGACAAACGGTTCCGTGACAGGGGCATATCTGCGATTTGTACCAGTCTAGCCAGCAGGTAACAGTTGTGTCAACGGGCGTTGTCGGAGGACTGCAGATTTGTCCGTCAGCCGGCGTGTCGGGACGCGGCGAGGCCCCCCAGGCTCCCCACCATCGTGCCGCCAACCACCAGCAGGAAGCATAGCCGTATCGGCAGGAACTCGAGTCTGGCGCCGGCCAGCAGCCCCGCAATATCCGTGGCCCACCATAGGCGCGCCGCGACAAAGAGGAGCCAAAGACCCAGCAGCGCCAGAAGCGCGCCGGCGCCACCCTGCAGAAATCCCTCGGCCACGAAGGGGCCGCGGATGTAGGCCATCGGGGCCCCGACCAGTTCCATGATCTCGATTTCGTCACGACGACCGTGCAGTCCGAGACGGACCACGGACGCGACGGTCACGGCAGCGGCGAGCGCCATCAGCACGGCGACGGCGAGCCCGGCCATCCTAATCGTGCGCACCGCTGAGGATAAACGGCCGAGCCACTCGCGGTCGTAGCGGACGTCGGCGACCCCTGGCAGCGCAATCACGCGCTGCACCAGCGCGGCGGCGCGGCCATCCTGCTCCGCCTCCGGCCGTACTCGCACCTCGAGCGACGCGGGAAACGGGTTGTCGCTCATCGCGTCGGCGAGCGTCGCCAGTTCGGCGAAGTCGCGACGAAAACGCGAGAGAGCTTCCACTTTCGACACGTAGTCGCGACCGGCCGTCGCGCCGCTCTCATCGAGCAACGCTTCGATGGCACCACGCTGCTCTGACGTGGCGCCGTCCTGCAGATAGATCGAGAACTCGGCTGTGGAGCTCCACTCCTCGACCAGGCGCTGAGCGTTCCACGTCACCAGGAGCAGCGCCCCGAGTACGACAATCGCGAGCGCGATGGCGATGACGGCGAAGGACGCCGCCATCCGTGCGCGCCATAAGCTGGCCCACGCCTGGCGCATCGCGTAGTCGAACGCTCTCACGCGAGCTCCACGATCTTGCCGTGGTCGAGCGTGATCGTCCGCCGACCGACCAGTCGAATGAGCTCGCGATCGTGCGTCGCGATGACCACCGTCGTGCCGCCGGCGTTTACCTCACGCAGGAGGTTCATGACCTCGAGCGATAGATCGGGGTCGAGGTTTCCCGTCGGCTCGTCCGCCAGCAGCAGCACCGGGTCATTGATCAGGGCGCGCGCGATCGCCACGCGCTGCTGTTCACCACCTGACAGGTCCAGCGGATAGGCGTTCATGCGGTGCTGCAGCCCGACCCACTTCAGCACCTGGAAGGCGCGGCGACCGCGCTGGTTCGCGGGCACGCCAAGCACCTCGGGCACGAACGTGATGTTCTCGAACACCGTCCGGGTCGGAATCAGCTTGAAGTCCTGGAAGATGAACCCGAGGCCGCGGCGGTACTCCTGCACCTCGCGGCGCTTGAGAGTGGCGAGATTACGCCCGTTGACGACAAGGCCGCCTTCACTCGGGAGTTCCTGATGGAGAAGGAGTCGGAGAAACGTGGACTTGCCCGCGCCGCTCGGCCCGGTGAGGAACACGAACTCTCCCTTCTCCACCGTCAGCGACAGGTCGCGGAGCGCGTACAAGCCGCGGCTGTAGAGTTTGGAGAGATGGCGCGCTTCGATCACGCGAGGTCACGGCAAGAACAGTTCACGCTGCTATGTTCTCACTTCCCGGTTCGTGTTCAGGTTCGACTGACGCGTTGCAGCAACGCCTGGCCGGACCGTCCACAGCCAGGGCTCCAAAAGTCCGAAGTGAGAACCGCGAAGCGTGAACTACGCAAGCGCTTTCTTCAGCAACTCATTGATCATCTTCGGATTCCCCTTGCCCTTGCTCGCCTTCATCGCCTGACCGACCAGAAACCCGAACGCGTTGTTGCGGCCGGCGCGGACCTGCGCGATCGCGTCAGGATTGGCTGCGATCACGTCCTGCACGATCGCCATGAGCGCGCCTTCGTCGCTCGTCTGCGCGAGACCTTCCGCCGCGACAATCGCCTCCGCGGGCCGGCCCGACTCATACATCTTCGCGAACACGTCCTTCGCGACAGAGCTGCTGATCGTCCCCTTGTCGACGAGCTGAATCAACCCCGCCAGGGCCACCGGCGTCAGCGGCACAGCGGCGACGTCGACGTCCCGTTCTTTCATCGTCCGTAGCAGTTCACCCATCACCCAGTTGCTCGCCGCCTTGGCATTGCCGGAAGCGCGCGCGACCGCTTCGAAATAGTCGGCGAGAGCCGCTGACTGTGTCAGCACGCCGGCGTCGTAGTCAGGAATCGCGTACGCCGCGACGAAGCGCTGCCGCCGTGCCTCGGGCAATTCGGGCATGGTTTCGCGCACCGCGTCAACGCGCGTGGCGCCGACGATGAGCGGAGGCAGATCCGGCTCCGGGAAGTACCGATAGTCGTGCGCCTCTTCCTTGCTTCGCATCGACGTCGTCCGCCCGCTCGACGAATCCCAGAGGCGGGTCTCCTGCACGACGCGGCCACCGCTCTCGAGGAGGTCGATCTGGCGATCGATCTCGTACTCAATCGCCTTCTGCAGGTAGCGGAATGAATTGACGTTCTTCACCTCGGTCTTGGTGCCCAGGCGCTGCTCGCCGACGGGACGGACCGAGACATTCGCGTCGCAGCGCAGGCTGCCTTCTTCCATGTTGCCGTCGTTGACACCGATCCAGACGAGGATCGATCGCAGCTTCGAGAAGAACTGCGACGCTTCATCCGCCGAGCGCATGTCCGGCTCGGACACGATCTCGATCAGCGGCACGCCGCTCCGATTGAAGTCGAGATAGGTGTGCCGGTCGGAGTCGTAGAAGCCTTCGTGGAGCGACTTCCCCGCGTCCTCTTCCATGTGGATACGGGTCAGGCGGACGAACTTCGTCGCCGGGTCGGGACCGCTGCGCGGACCGGTCGAACCATTTCCGCCGTCGCCGCTGTCATGATGGACGGGGCGGGAATCGCGTGCGACGGCAATCTCCAGGCCGCCACCGAGCGCGAGCGGCCGCTCGTACTGCGAGATCTGATAGCCCTTGGGAAGGTCCGGGTAGAAGTAGTTCTTCCGCGCGAATATCGACTCGCGCTGAACGTCGCATCCGAGCGCCAGCGCGGCCTTGATCGCGAAATCGACGGCGCGGCGATTCAGGACCGGCAGCGCACCGGGTAGCCCCAGACAGACGGGACAGACCTGCGAATTGGGAACCGCGCCGAAACCGGTGCTGCAACCGCAGAAGATCTTGGTCTGCGTCTGCAACTGGGCATGGATCTCGAGGCCGATCACCGGCTCCCACGTGTTCACGCTTCTGTGTTCTCCGTTCTCAGTTCGTGTTCAGGTTCGGGTCGACAGTCGAACTTCGAAGTGCAGGGTTCAACGCTCGGCGGATCCCCGCCGGCCGGGTGAAGCCAGCCGTGGAACCGCGCGTCAGCCGAACCTGAACACGAACCGGGAAGAGAGAACCGAGAAGTGTGAACCGTGAGCTATACCTTCGGCCCCGCTGCCTTGACCGACGCCGGCACGTCGTTTTCGAACATCTTGAAGTTCTCGATGAACATCGCGGCAAGCTTCTTCGCCTGCTCGTCGTACTTGGCCGCGTCCGGCCAGGTGCCGCGCGGATCGAGGACGTTGTCGGGCACCGCCGGCACTGACTTGGGGACGTCGATGTTGAAGACCGGGTGCTTCACGTACTCGATCTTGTCGAGCTGACCCGTGAGCGCCGCGGTAATCATCGCCCGCGTGTGGGCAATCTTCATGCGTGTCCCGACGCCGTAGGGCCCGCCCGTCCAGCCGGTGTTCACCAGCCACACGCGCGCGTTGTGCCTGGCGATCTTCTCCCCCAGCATCTTCGCGTAGACGTTCGGATTCAGCGGCAGGAATGGCGCTCCGAAACAGGTACTGAACGTCGCCTTGGGCTCGGTCACACCCTTCTCCGTGCCGGCCACCTTCGCGGTGTATCCGGAGAGGAAGTGATACATCGCGCCCTCCGGCGTCAGCCGGGCAATCGGCGGCAGCGCGCCGTACGCATCCGCCGTCAGCATGATCACGTTGGTGGGGTGACCGCCGAGGCCGGAAAGTTCTGCGTTGTCGATGAAATTCAGCGGGTAGCAGGCGCGGGTGTTTTCGGTGAGCGACGCGTCATCGAGATCCAGTGCGCGGGTGTCGGGGTCGACGACGACGTTCTCGAGAATCGTGCCGAAGCGTTTGGTGGTGGCGTAAATCTGAGGCTCGGCTTCCTGCGAGAGCTTGATCACCTTCGCATAGCAGCCGCCCTCGAAGTTGAACACCCCCGTATCGCTCCACCCGTGTTCGTCGTCGCCAATCAGGCGCCGCCGTGGATCGCTCGACAGCGTCGTCTTGCCGGTGCCTGACAATCCGAAAAAGAGTGCCGTATCCCCTTCGACGCCGATATTCGCCGAGCAGTGCATCGGCATCACGCCCTGGAGCGGCAGCGAGTAGTTCAAGATCGAGAAGATCGACTTCTTCGTCTCGCCCGCGTACTCGGTCCCGACGATGAGGACGAGTTTCCGTCCGAAGTGCACGAGGATGGCGGTCTCGCTGCGCGTGCCGTGCCTGGCCGGATCGGCCTTGAAGCTGGGAACGTTGACGACCGTGAATTGCGGACGGTGCGAGGCGCGGTTCGCGGCGTTCTCCTCCGGGATGAACATGTTCCGGGCGAACGCGTTATGCCAGGCGAACTCGGTGACGACGCGGATCGGCAGCTTGAACTTCGGATCGTTTCCCGCCCAGGCATCGAGAACGAACAGATCCTTGTCCTGAAGAAACGTCATCAGGTCGCGATGCAGCAGGTCGAAGCTCGATTCCTCGATGGGCCGGTTCACCTTGCCCCAGTGCACGTGCTGCTCGCTGGACGACTCCTTGACGATGAACTTGTCGTTGGGCGACCGCCCCGTGTGCTGGCCGGTGCGCGCCACCAGCGGGCCATCAGCCGCCAACGCGGCTTCACCCCGCCTGAGCGCTTCCTCGTACAGGGCTGCCGGGCTCAGGTTCCAATGGACGCGCCCCGATCGAAGGATTCCGACTGACTCGAGTCCCTGCGCCCGCTCGGCCTGTATCGTGCTCATAACTGAATGACTCCCCGCGGTGGCCGTCCCGGGCCTGCCGCCGAACGCGGTTGCTGGCCAGCGAACCGCGGACTCCGCCTGGTGAAAAAAGCCGATCGTACCGGTCGAGTCTGAACCAAGTCAACACAGGATCCGCGGGGTCGGCACAGGAAAATGCGCCCCGGCTCTTCCGGGTTATAGTGTTGTCATACCATCCGGTTAGCGCGTTGCGGTAAACGTAACGCGGGGGGCGCCGTAATTCATATGCGAACACCTCCTCGACGCGCGGCGACAGCAACGGCCGGCAAACCGGCCGCGGCGCCCACGCTGTCGAAGGATTCGGAGCTCGCCGGCGCCATCAAGGCGCTGGTCGTCGCGGGCGAGCGGGATGCCGCCCGCGAACGGTTCGCCGACCTGGTTGCCAGCCAACAGCGGCGCGCCCTCCGGATTGCCTACCAGTACCTGCGCGACGCCCACGACGCGGACGAGGCGGTGCAGGATGCGTTCGTCAAGGTGTTCACGCACATCACCACGTATCGCGAGGACCTGCCCTTCGAGGTCTGGTTCACGCGCATCCTGGTGAACGGGTGCCTGGACATGCGGAAATCGCGGGCACGGCGCCTGCGGTGGTCGCTGCCGATGTCCGCGTCGCCGGACTCACCACCGACAGATCCGGTGGCGCCGCAACCGTCGCCAGAGGACCGGCTGGTGTCGAGCGAGCGACAACAGGCCATTTCGGCAGCCGTCGAACAGTTGCCGGATCGCCAGCGAGCGGTGTTTACGCTGTGCCACGTGGCCGAGCACAGCACCGCGGAGGTCGGTCAGGCACTGGGATTGAGCGAGGCCACCGTGCGTGTGCATCTGTTCAGGGCAGTCCGCAAGCTGCGCAAGCTGCTCGAACGCGGGGACGCTGGGGTATGAACGAGAACCTGCCGGACGATCTGGTGGCACAGCGGGTGGCCGCCGCGCTCAACGCGGAGGTCGACGGTCTTTTTCCGGACGACCGCCTGCAGCGCCAGCGCACTCGCATTCTGCAGCGCATTGAGCAGCAGGGGCGGCCGGGACGTCTTCTGGCCTTCCCCTCCAGCCAGGGCCGCAGCCATGCCTCGTTACTCCACGGCACCCCAACCACGCGGTGGGTCGCTGCCGCAGCCGTGGTCGCCTTCATCGCCGGCGTAGTCGCCGGGCAACGGTTGCCGAACGACTTCCACTTCAACCGCCCGGTGCAGGTCGTCGCGTCGCGGCCGACGCCGGAAGCGACCGGCACCGCTCTGCGCAATCCGGCATCGCTCATCCCGTCCGACGACGAGTTTCTGGGTGAAGTCGAACTGGCGGTCCAGAGCAGACCTGCGGTGCTCAGGCACATCGACGCGTTGACCCCGGGCGCCTGGGACGTCGAAATCGGGCAGTAGCAGTTGGTAGCTGGTAGCTGGTGGCTGGTAGCCGGTGGCGAGCCGGTAGACGGTGACGGCTGGTACCCGGTGGCCGGCGGGGGGCGTCATTCAGCCGGGCGTTCCTGTACCATGAACCTGTGCCGCCTCTGATCTTCCGGAAGGGTCTTGACCTTAAGCATGAGGTCGCCGCCGTCCTCGCCGAGAGCTACCACAGCCACCTCGTCACCACCATCAAGGAGCAGGAGTACCGCTATCAGTCCGGACGGATCAGCGTGCACCTGGCACGTGAGTTCGGCTTCTGCTACGGCGTTGACCGTGCGGTTGACTACGCCTATCAGGCTCGTCACCGGTTCGGCAACCGGCGCGTCTACCTGACCGGCGAAATCATTCACAACCCGCACGTCAACGGACAGCTGCGCGCGCAGGGCATCCGGTTCCTGACCGACGAGGGCGAGGGGCTCGACAATCTTGCGCCTGATGACGTGGTCATCCTGCCGGCGTTCGGCGTGACGATCGAATTGCTGACGCAACTCGAGGCCCGCGGCTGCACGCTCGTGGACACCACCTGCGGCAGCGTGCTGAACGTCTGGAAGAACGTCAAGCGATACGCCGACGACGCGTTCACCTCGATCATCCACGGCAAGTACTGGCACGAGGAAACACAGGCGACGGCGTCGCAGGCGCGGCGCAATGGTACCGGCCACTATCTGGTCGTGCTCGACAAGGTCGAAGCCGGCCGGGTGTGTGAGTTCATTCGTTCAGGCGGGGACCGCGACGCCTTTCTCGCCAGCTTCGGCGGCGCCATCTCGGATGGGTTCGATCCCGACGTGCATCTCCAGCGGGTCGGCTGCGCGAATCAGACGACGATGCTGAGTTCTGAGTCGCTCGAGATCGGCGAGATGTTCCGGGACGCCATGCGCGAGCGCTACGGCGAAGAAGAACTGCCCCGCCGCTTCCGCGCATTCGACACCATCTGCAGCGCCACCCAGGACCGTCAGGACGCGGTGATCGCCTTGCTCGCCGAGCGGCCGCTCGATCTGATGCTCGTCGTGGGCGGCTACAACAGCAGCAACACGTTCAACCTGGCGCGCATGTGCGCCGACCGCCTGCCCACGTTCCACATCTCCGATCCGGACGGGCTGTTGTCCGCCGGAGAGATCAGACACCGTCCGGTCTCGAGCAAACAGGAAACCGTCACCGCCGGCTGGCTGCCGAGTGGCTCGGTCCAGGTTGGACTGACGGCCGGCGCGTCGACGCCGGACAACCTGATCGAGCAGGTCATCCGTCGGCTCGACGCATTGGCCAACGCCGTCTGACTCGCGTATACCCGTTCGGGGTGCGGTGATACACCCAACGGCTTGGGCTCCTGTCATATCGAGTCCGTCGCGGAGTGCACGTTCGGCAGTTCGGTCATCGGCACTAATCGCGCGATTCCCCGTCGGCGAGTCTCAGCCGCGTGTTACCGTATGTGTTTGCAACGATAGCAGTAAACGTCACCCGGCACCTCGTCGTATCCGAAACGTCAGCCATGAAATCGACGATTGACCTCGGGCGGTTTGCCGCCGTGATGGCCATCCTCCTGTTCCTTTCAGCTCCGGCAGGCGCGCAGGGAGCGAAATGGTGGATGTCCGACCAATACAAGAAGGAGCTCGGCCTGACGGCCGATCAGAGCCGCCGGCTGGAAGAAGTGTTCCAGGCCGCGCTGCCGAACTTGCGCTCGCAGAAAAAGGCGCTCGACGATGCGGAGCAGCAGTTCCAGCAGGTGATGCAACGAGGTAATTACAGCTCAGTTATGGAGCAGGTGGATCACCTGGAGGCGGCGCGCGCAAACCTGAATCGCACGCGGACCATGATGTTGGTGAACATGCGAAAGCTGCTCACGACCGATCAGTGGGTCAAGCTCGACGCGATGCACCAGGCGGCCGAACAGCGTAAGGCCGACAGCTCCCATACCAACAAGTAGCTTTATTTCGCACGGTTCTCCGGAACACGGTTACTACGCCGAATCATGATGAAGAAGACTTCCTCTCTCCTCCCTTGGACCCTCGCGGCGGTACTCGCCGCGTCCCCGGCCCTGGCCCAGTCAACCGAGAAAGCTCGGCTCGATGAGATCGCGCGAAAAGCCGCGCAGGACTTCGCCGCCGCGAAAGCGGGTGGCGCCGCCGACCAGACCGGGCCCGCCAATCCGGTTCCGCTCGGCGGGCAGGTCATCGAGCTGACGCTCGACGATGCGGTGGAGCGTGCGCTCGACCGGAATCTCGAACTTGCCGTCGAGCGCATGAACCCGACCACGTTCGATCTGTCGCTCGCCCGCATCAAGGCGGTCTACCGGCCAACGCTGACGTCAACCATCGGGCAGCAGTCCCGCGTGAACCCGCCCACCAGCACACTGAACGGCGGCAGCGTCGTCGACAACGATACGACGACCTACAACATGGGCATTGCGCAGTCGGTGCCGTGGGGCGGCGGCAGCTTCTCGTTTCAGCTGAACAACAACAAGCAGGTCTCGTCGAACCTGTTCAACAACTACAACCCGGCGTTCAACTCGAACTTCGCGCTGAACTACACCCAGCCGATCCTGCGCGGGCTCACCACCGACGGCAACCGCCAGCAGTTGCAGGTGACGACGATCAATCGCGACATCTCGGAAACGCAGCTGCGCGGGATCGTCGCCACCACGGTTGCCAACGTCCGCAACGCTTATTGGGAACTCCTTTACGCTAACCAGGCCGTGGATGTCGCGCGCGGTTCACTCGATCTCGCCGAAAAACTCGTTCAGGACAATCGCGCGCGGGTCGAGGTCGGCACGATGGCCCCGCTCGACGTGGTGCAGGCCGACGCCGAAGCGGCGACCCGGCGTGGCGCGGTGACGACCGCGGAAGCGAATCTGCGAACGGCGGAACTGACGCTGAAGCGGCTGATCGTCAACGGCACCGATGATTCGCTATGGCGTGCGCAGATCACGCCGGTCGATCGTCCGACGTTCCGTAACGAGGCGATCGACATCGAGACCGCCGTCCGCAAGGCCCTCACCGAGCGCAGCGACGTTGACGTCGCGCGCAAGACCGTCGAAAGCAACGACGTTACCCTGAAGTATTCACACAACCAGACGCTGCCCGCGCTCGACGCCAGCCTGCAGTACGGCGCGGTCGGTCTGGGTGGCGTGCAGTACCAGCGTAGCGGCAGCGGCGTCACCAGCGTCATCACCGGCACCGTGCCCGGCGGCGTCGGCGACGCGTTTCGCACGCTGACCGGCAACAACTACCCGAACTGGAACGTGGCGTTGAACTTCTCCTATCCGCTCGGCGAGAGCGCCACCGAGGCGAGCTACGCGCGGGCCAAGGTTCAACGCAACCAGGCGTCGGCACAGTTGCGTGCACTCGAACTGTCCGTCGCGACCGAGGTCACCAACGCCGCGCTGCAGGTGGAGAGCAACCTGAAACGCTACGAAGCGGCGACCGCCGCGCGTGAGCTGGCCGAAACCCGGCTCAGCGCGGAGCAGAGCCGGTTCGAGGTCGGCCTCTCGACGAACTTCTTCGTCGTTCAGGCTCAGCGCGACTTGGCAACGCAGCAGATTTCGGAACTGCGGGCGCTGCTCGACTATCGCAAGTCACTTGTCGACTTGGAACGATCGCAACAGGCACCGGCGGCCGGCCGCGGCACCACGATTACGACGGTTACCGGAAACTAGCAACGAATCAGCTCGACGCGTACCGACGCCCGGAAGCTCGGTACGCTCGGAACACGCAGAAGGCCGCAGCGCGGACGGCCAGTCCTCACCGGGACGTAGCAAAGAGCCCGGCGGACGGTTATCCACTGACGAGTAACAAACCGCGGGCGAACTTCCGCCCGCGGGCCGGTCGCAACTACCCTGGGGTCCCCACCGTTCTCCCGGACGCCTTGACGGCGTGTCGTGTGCGAGCGCGGTGGGATGGAGGCGGGGCAACCGGTCCGGATCGGACACACACAATTCGACCGATCGACGGAGCCCGCACGCGCGTACCAACGGAGGACGGAGTTCGTTTCGCAAGCTCATGAAAAAGGTCATCATCGCACTCGTCGTCGTCGTCGCCTTGGCGGGCGTGGCGTATTACTCGGGATGGATCGGCAACAAAGCCACGCAGTCCGCAGACGCCGGTGCAGCCGGACAGGCCGGTCAGGGGCAGGCTGGTCGCGGCGGACAAGGTGGGCGGGGCGGATTCCCGGGCGGCGGCGGTGGCAATCGCGGCGGTGGAACCTTCGGCCGCCAGCCCATGGCCGTCGAGCTCGCATCAGCCAGCAAGAGCACGATCTCCCAGCAAGTCGCCGTCGTCGGCAACCTGATTGGCGAAGCGACGGTCTCGGTCGTGCCGCGCACGGCGGGACGGCTCCAGACCATCACCGTCAAGCTTGGTGACCGGGTGGCCCGGGGCCAGCGGATTGCGGAGCTCGAGGACTTCGACATTCAGGAACAAGTGAAACAGGCGGTCGCAGCCGAAGACGTGTCGGCGGCGACGATCCGTCAACGCGAAGCCGACTTGAAGCGCGCGCAAACCAACCTCGATCGCTCGAAGAGCCTGTTCGAACGGCAGCTCCTCCCGCGCCAGACACTCGACGACAACGAGTCGACCTATCAGGCGGCACTCGCACAGCTGGATCTGGCCCGCGCGCAGAATGCGCAATCGAAGGCGCGCCTCGACGAACTGAAGATCACGCTCGGCAACACCATCATCACCTCGCCGGTCACCGGCTTCGTGTCGAAGCGGAACGTCGATCCCGGCGCATTCGTCAGTCAGCAGGCGCCGGTCGTCGAGGTGGTCGATGTCAGCGTCGTCCGCCTCGTCGCCAACATCGTCGAGAAGGATCTCCGCCAGCTGAAAGTCCGCGACGCGGCACATGTCGCCGTGGATGCCTACCCGGGTGAGGACTTCCTCGGCCGCATCGCGCGGATTTCGCCAATTCTCGATCCGGCCACGCGCACCGCGCCGATCGAAATCGAAATCCCCAATCCGACGTCGCGCCTGCGCCCGGGCATGTATGCGCGCGTGACCATCACGGTGGATTCGAAGAAGGAGGCACTCGTCGTGCCTATTACGGCGATGGTCGACCTCGGCGGACGCCGCGGCGTCTTCACGCCATTGCCCGACAACACGGCAGCGTTCCGCGTCGTGCAGGTCGGCGTCGAAACCGGCGAGGCGGCTGAAATCCTGGCCGGGCTGCAGGAGGGTGATCGCGTGATCACCACCGGCGCCGCGGCGCTTCGCGACGGCGACCGCATCGTGCCGCCGGGCGGTGGTGGTGGTCGTAACGGGGGCCGCCGGGGCAACGGCGCGAATGGCGCAAATGGCAGCGGTGGCAACGCCGCGAGCGGACGCCCCGGGGGCGAAGTCGCAGCCACCGGTGAGAAAGGGGCGACGTCGGCGGGTGGTTCCACCGGCCAGCAGTCTCGCGGCGGCAGCCGCGAGGGCGGAAGCGAGCAGCAGGCGGCGACCAGCGGTCAAGCAGGCGGTCGCGGCAACGGGGAATTCCGGCGTGGTCGACGCGGCCAGGGTGGCAGCGGAACCGGCCAGCAGGGCGCGACGCAGTAACGGATCATTTCGCGACGGGAATTTAAGGTTCCGTTCGACTTCTTATCTTCGCTTCAGCGGGCCTGAAGGCCTGCTCTACAGAACCTCCGGCGAGCCCGACGGCGCGCCCTACAGAGATCGTCATGAGCATTCCTCGTTTAGCGATTCAACGGCCGGTCACGATGTTCATGCTGAGCGCGGTTGTCGTGCTGCTCGGCCTGCTCTCCCTGTCGAAACTGCCGGTCGACCTGATGCCGGAGTTCGAGCAGCCCACGCTGACGGTGCGGGTCAGCTATGCGGGCGTCGGTCCGCTCGAGATGGAGGAGCTGGTCACGCGACCGATCGAACAGGCGGTTAGCGCGGTCCCGGGTCTCATTCGCGTCAATTCGTCGTCCTCCGAAGGCAGCAGCCAGGTTCAGCTGAACTTCGACTGGGGTCGGGACCTCTCGGACGCCGCCGACGAAGTCCGCACGCGTCTCGATCGCGTGCGCGGCCGGCTGCCGGAAGACGCGGACCCGCCGACGATTTTCAAGTTCGATTCCAATTCGCAGGCAATCGTGCAGCTGGGTATCGAGGGTGAATACGATCCCGTTACTCTGCGCGAGCTCGCGGAAAACGAAATTGCCCCGCGCTTCGAGCGCGTCGACGGCGTTGCCGCGGTCACCGTCGGCGGCGGCCTGCGCCGGCAGATCCACATCGACCTGTCGAAGGAGAAGATTCAGGCACTAAACCTGTCGGTCACGCAGGTTGTCCAGTCGATCCGCCAGGAGAACCAGAACACACCGCTCGGCGAAATCTACCAGGGCAATTCGACGTTCCTCGTGCGCAGCCAGGGACAGTTCCAGAGCATCGAGGACATCCGCAACCTGGTCGTGATGACCCGCCAGGGTGTCCCGGTCTACATGCGCGACATCGCGGACGTGGTGGACAGCACCGAGCAGCGACGACAGTTCATGCGGATCAACGGCAAGAGCGCCGTGCAGCTGCAGATCCAGAAGCAGTCCGGAACCAACACCGTGGCGGTGGTCGAAGGCGTCCGCGCTGAACTGGCGCGCGTGAACGCCGAAGTGCCGGGCGTTCACGTCCTCATCACGCAGGACACGTCGACGTTCATCACCAGAGCTATCCACAACGTCCAGGAGCACGCCGTGGTCGGCGGCGTGCTGGTGATCCTGATCATCTTCGCGTTCCTGCGCGACTTCCGCTCGACGCTGATCGTCTGCACGTCGATTCCGGTGTCGGTCGTCGGCACGTTCGCGTTGCTCTACTTCGGCGGGTTCACGCTCAACACCATGACCTTCGGAGGTCTGGCGCTCGGCATCGGCATGATCGTCGACGCCGCGATCGTCGTGCTCGAGAACACCCATCGACATCTGCACATGGGCAAGGACAAGAAGACCGCCGCCATCGACGGCAGCGAGGAAGTCTGGTCGGCGATTCTGTCGTCGACATTGACGCACATCGCGGTGTTCGTCCCGCTGCTCTTCCTCTCCGGAACGGCCAGCATCCTGTTCACGCAGCTCTCGTTCGTCGTGATGTTCTCGTTGACGATGTCGCTGTTCGTCGCCGTCACCATCGTGCCGGTGCTGTGCGCCCTGTGGCTCAAGACTCCGGACGAGGAAGCGCAGGCGACCGGCATCATGGCGCGCCTGTTCCGCGTCAGCGAGCGGTTCCTCGAAAGCATGGACGAGGGGTACCGGAGGGTCATTCACGTCGCACTGGCGCACCGGCCGACGGTTATCCTCGCCGCCGCTGCGTCGGTGGCCGTGGCCGTGATGATCTATCCGCGTATCGACACCGAGCTGCTGCCGCAGACCGACGAAGGTGAAGTGAACGTGAACGCCGAGCTCGGTGTCGGCACACGTGTCGAACGGACCGAGGAAGCGCTGCTCCGCCTCGAAGAGATGGTCAAGGCCAACGTGCCGGAAGCGGTGACGCTCATCACCTCTGGCGGTGGCGGCGGCAACAACAACGGTAACCAGACCCAGTCGAACCGCGGGCAGATCCGCATCATTCTCGTGCCACGCGACCAGCGGACCCGCACCAACGACCAGATCGCGACGGACCTGCGGCGCCAGCTGACCGGTCTCCCGGGCGTCACCGTTCGCGCACAGACCGCCGGCGGCAACTTCCAGCTGACCCGATTGCTGGGCGGCGGCAACAACGGCGGCGGCAGCCGTCTGTCGCTCGAAATCCGCGGTCACGATCTCGACGACGCGCGCCGGCTGGCACAGGACCTCCGCGCGATGATGGAACGCACACCCGGGATCGCCGACGTGCAGGTTGGCCGCGACGAGGGTCGTCCCGAGCTGGCGATCCGCGTCGATCGTCCGAAAGCGGCGATGCTCGGCATGACGGTCCAGAACGTGGCGACGACCATTCAGACCAACGTCCAGGGGACGACGGCCGCGCAGTTCCGCGAACGCGGCAACGAGTACCCGGTGGTCGTCCGGCTCAAGGAGAGCGATCGCGAGGAAGTGTCCGACGTCGGCGACGTGCTCATCAGCACGCCATCCGGCCAGGTGATCCCGGCGAAGAACGTCATGCGGATCACCCGCGAGACCGGTCCGGTGCAGATCCAGCGCAAGAACATGGAGCGGATCACGAACGTGAACGCGGAGATCGAGGTACCGCTGAGCGAGGCGATCAAGAACGTGCAGGCGAATCTCAACCAGGTTCGCGTTCCGCCGGACTTCACGACCAGCTTCGGCACCGAAGTCGAAGAGCAGGCCAAGTCGTTCCGGCAGCTGCAGATGGTGCTGATCCTGGCGGTATTGCTGGTCTACGCGGTGATGGCCTCGCAGTACGAGTCGCTGCGCGACCCGTTCATCATCATGTTCTCGGTGCCGACCGCCGCTATCGGCGTCGTGTTGAGCCTGTTCCTCACCGGCACATCATTCAGCATGCAGGCCTACATCGGCATCATCATGCTGGCCGGAATCGTGGTCAGCAACGGCATCCTGCTGGTCGACTACATCAACACTCTTCGCCGTCGTGACGGCATGGAGCTGCGCGCAGCCGTCGAACTCGGCGGTCGCACCCGGCTGCGACCGATTCTGATGACGGCGATCGCCACCATGCTCGGTCTGGTCCCCATGGCCATCGGCATCGGCGAGGGCGGCGAACTCCAGGCTCCCCTCGCCCGGGTCGTCATCGGCGGCCTGCTCGCCTCGACGCTGGTGACGCTGGTCCTGATTCCTGCGGTCTACACACTGTTCGAGGAAGGCTGGCGCGGGATGTTCGGCAAGCACAAGCATGCCGAGCCGGAGGCCGCTGAAGCGCACTGAGCGAAGGCGGATTGTCGCGCGGCCCTTCAGGGCCGCGATCCGCTGCAATTCTCCACACGGGGCGGGGCTCAAGCCCCGCCCTACGGGCCTCTACCGTCCTACTCCGATCGATAGCCACGCTCGACATCACCCAGGTTCTCCAGGAGCCGGGCAATGGTCAGGCCGGTGACGGGATCCGTCCAGTCCGCGGCCACGTCGGCGAGCGGCTCGAGGACGAAACGGCGTTCCCGGAACCGCGGGTGCGGGACGATGAGTGTTGGCGGTTCGTCGATGATTTGATCACCGAACAGAATCAGATCGAGATCGATCGTCCGGGCGGCGCCCGGATGCGGCCGGGCTCGACCCAGTTGCCGCTCGATATCGAGCATGCGCGCGAGCAGGTCGCGCGCCGGCAGCGCGGTCTCCCCCGTCGCAGCTGCGTTGAGCACCGGACGCTGCTCCCCGGCCATGCCGACAGGCTCGGTTTCGAACCAGCGCGACACGCGCGTAATCGAAACCTCGGGAGCCAGGGCTGCGAGCGCGTCCTGTAAATACTGCTCGCGGTTGCCGACGTTGCTGCCGAGGGCGATGGCGACGCAAGTCATGTGGGTGGAAAAGGAGACCTGACGGTCCGGCGTCGTTACCACTGGCGGACCTGAAGGTCCGCCCTACCGGTATCGAACTTTCACCTGGCGGACTTTCAGCTATTAACTTCCCACTTCGAACGTTACTCGAGCCACCGTGTCGGCAGCACCGCGCCGACGCGCGCCGCCTGGGAGGTTCGCCGCCCGAGCACGTCTTCGAAGCCGCCGGCCGCCTGATCGAACATGCGCGCGTGCTCGAGCGACTCGCCGAGCATGACACCGAGCATCGTGCGGTGCCGGGCGTGTGTCACCGCTTCCACGCGCGGACGCCACCGGTCGACGAACGCCGTCAACTGCCTGGCATCGTCTTGCAGGATGCCGCGGAAGGCCGACGGTTCTGGATTCTTGGCTTTCGCACTTCCGGCGCTGGATACGCCGTGGACGGCTGCGGCAGCCCGACGCCGAACTCCGCCAGCGCGGTCTCCAGCCACTGCAGGTGGGTCTCTTCGCGGTTGATGACGTACTGATACGTGTTGTTGAAATCGTAGTGGCTGACAACCCTGGCAGCGGCCTCGTGGCGCTGCAGGATGGCCAGACGGTCGGCAGTGATGTCGGTCAGAAACTTCAGGAGCTCGTCGCGCTGCATGGTGGTTTGCTCTGTCTACTCGTGGTGTGACGCGCCCGTCAGACTTTGCCCTGCTTCTCCTTGCAGGAGATGCAGGAGCGCGTCCACGGAATCGCGATGAGACGCGCCTCGGCGATCGGCTCCCCGCAGTCCTTGCAGATGCCGTAGGTGCCGTCTTCGATGCGGCGGAGGGCTTCTTCGATGGCCTGCAGGATCTTGGCGTCGGTCTGTTTCAGCTTCAGCTGAATGTGGACTTCGTTGTTCCCACTTGCCTGGTCGGCCATGTCACCCTGCCGCCCGGAATTGTTCTCCATCGTCCATTGGAGAGGCTTGGCAGCGGTACCGCCGAGAAGTTCTCCACGCTTGTTCAGCAACGCGGTGCGAAAGGTCTCCACGTCCATGGCCAGGACTCCTCAGCCCGGCGAATCGCGGGCCGGTCAACAGCCGATTCTACCACCCGGGGTAAAAGCGAAAAGTTTAAAGTTCAAAAGTTGAAAGTGGAAAGTGGAAAGTAAGTTGAAAGTACTGTTGCGTCGCACCCTTCGTGGCCCGATTCGGAACACGAGCCGGCGAATCACCCTCACGGACTTTCGACACTTTTCACTTTCCACTTCACACTTTCAACTTGCAGGCGCGATTCGTTTTACTCAGCGCGCAGACGTACTGAGTGGCTTGTGGCGCAGCACGTCGAGGCTGGCGAGGACACCGATGGTCGCCACGAATGCGGCGGTAGCCACGATGCCGATCACGGTCAGCATCGGCGCCGCCGTCCATGGCGTTTCGAGCGCATAGCGCGCGATCGCCCAGCTCAGACCGATAGCACCGAGCGCGCCCACCGTTCCGGCGATCGCGCCCAGGACCCCATACTCGAGCAGCAGCATCGTGGCAATCAGGCCGCTGCTGGCGCCCAGGGTCTTCAGAATCGCTGCCTCGTAGACGCGGCGGAACTTGGTCATCGACACGGCACCGATCAGAATCAAAGCGCCGCTGAACAGGACCAGACTGCCGACGATGGTGACGCCTAGAGTGACGTTGTCGACGATGCCGCGAATCGTGGTGAGGATCTCGCGGAGATCGATCACCGACACGTTCGGAAACTGCGCCACGATCTGCGCCTGCATCCGCGCGCGGGCGTCAGCGTCGGGCGGACCGGTGACCGCGGAGATGTACGTGTGCGGAGCATCGTCAAGAACTCCCGGCCGGAACACGAACATGAATCCGCCGGCACGATAGTCCTGCCACTCGACGCGACGGATGCTGGAGACCCGCGCGGTCACGACGCGACCGAGCACGTCGAACCGCATGTGATCGCCGACCTGGATGCGCTGTCGCTCGAGGAATCCCTCCTCGATCGAGACCTCTGGTTCATCTGCCGGGAGACGCGTCCCACCATTTGCCCGGCGATCACCTTTTCGTTGGCCTCGAGTTTCGGGCGATAGGTCACCGTGAACTCGCGGGCCAGTCCTCCGCGTCCGCGGACCTGCTCGTAGCTCTCGAGATTCAGTTCCCGCCCTTCCACGCCGACGACGCGGGCGCGCAGGACAGGTATCAGGTTGGGACCAGGCGCCGGTCCGTTCTGCTCGTCGAGGAAGCGCGGCCAGCCGGTCGCGCTGATCCGGCTGCACGTCGATGAGGAACATGTCCGGCGCGTCGGTTCCCACCTGCAGCGCAAAATCGCGGAGCAGGTTGGCCTGCAGCGTCCGGACGCCGAGGATGAAGAATGCCCCGAGCCCGACGGCCAGCAGGATGACGCGCGTCTGGTTCCCTGGACGTGCGACGTGCAGCACTGCCTGACGCAGGGCGAAGGACCGGGCGTAGCGCAGCGGCTGCACGGCGCGAATGAGAATCAAGTCCGGCCAGGTGAAGGACGAACGAGACGGCGACAAAACCGGCCGACAGCAGCAACCCGACGCGCAGCGAACCGGCCTGCCAGGACGCCACGCCAACGAGCGCGGCGGCAACCGCGGCTGTCACGATCCACTTGAGCCAGTCGAACGCCGGCAGCGGCGGCACGTCCTGCCGCAACAGCAGCGACGGCTTGACGTTGCGCACCTCGAGCAACGGCACCACCGAGAACAGGAGCGACACCAGCAATCCGATGAGCATGCCCTGCGCGACGGCCGCTCCCGATACGCCGTAGTCCACTTTCAGGAGGCTGGAGACGTCACCGACCATTGACGGCAGTGCGGTGACCACGCCGGTTGCGAGAACGACCCCAAGGAGGCTGCCCGGCGACACCGAGAAGCAGCACCTGGGTGAGGTAAATCGCGAGTACCTGTCGCGTCGAGGTGCCGACGCACTTGAGAATGGCGATACTGCGGACCTTCTGCTGCACGAAGACGCGCGTGACGCTCGACACGCCGATTCCGCCGAGAATGAGAACGACAAGGCCAACGAGGCTCAGGTAGTTTTCGGCGCGCGTCAGGTTCTCGCCGATACGGTCCGCGCTCTGCCAGTAACCGCGGATCGAGACGAGCTCCGACGCCAGTTCTGTGTGCAGTGCCGTATCGACCGTGCCCAGTGCCTGCTTGCCGGGGATCGCGAGCATCAGCTGATGACTGGCGCGCGAGCCGAACGACAGGAGTCCCGTAGACGGCGAGATCGGCGTAGTCGATCAGCACCCGCGGACCAAGGCTGAAGGCGCCGAGGTTCCGGCCTGGTTCGTCCTTGATCACGCCGCGAATGACGAACGGCTGGCGCCCGATCAGGATCGAGTCACCCACCTGCAGATCGAGCAACGTCAAGAGCTCCGGCCGTACCAGCGCGCCGTGCCCTTCCAGCAGCGCGTGTGAGTACGGGCGGCCGTCGGCAAGCGTCAGCGCCCCGTAGAGCGGAAACTGGTCTTCGACCGCCTTCAACTCGACCATCCTGGTGGCCACCCTCGACGTATCTCCGGGGCGCACCATCGTCGCAATTTCGGTTGCGTGCGAGGCGACCTGGATACGGCCGGCGCGTTGCTCGCGCTCGATGACACCGGTGACACGATCCGTAAAGGGGCTGTTGCTCCGGATGACGATGTCGCCGCCAGTCAGCGCGCGAGACTCGCTCGTCATGCCGCGTCGCACGCTCTGGATCACCGACCGGATGACGACGATCGAGGCGACGCCGACGGCGATGCAGATGAAGAAGAACAGGAGGCGCTGCCAGGACGCGCGCACTTCGCGCAGCGCCATGCGGGCGATGAAGGTCACGACCGCACCTCCGCGGCCTCGTTCACAGGGCGGCCGTCACGAAGCGTCAGTCGCGTGTCCGCCAGGGCGGCGAGCTCCGGATCATGCGTCACCAGGACCAGCGTCGTCTTCCGCGTGCGACGGACCGACAGCAGCAGTTCCATGATGTGGCGCCCGGTGGACGAGTCGAGGTTGCCCGTCGGTTCGTCGGCGAGAACGATCGGCGGATCGTTCGCCAGCGCCCGCGCAATCGCGACCCTCTGCTGCTCGCCGCCGGAGAGTTGCGACGGATAGTGGTGACCGCGATCCGACAGGCCCACTTCGGCGAGCAGCTGGCGTGCCCGTGCCACGGCATCGCGGCGGCGGGCGATCTCCATCGGCACCAGGATGTTCTCGAACGCCGTCAGCGACGGCATCAGATGGAAGAACTGGAAGACGAATCCGATCTTTTCACCGCGCATCCGCGCCAGTCGATCCTCGGTCACCGTGGTGATGTCGGTGCCATCGATCACGATGTGGCCGGTTGAGGGCGCGTCGAGCCCAGCCAGCAGGCCGAGCAGCGTCGATTTGCCGCTCCCGGACGGACCGACGATCGCCACGAATTCGCCGGACGCGATCGTGTAGTCGAGTGGATGCAGGATCGTGAGCGGTTGCCCCCCGCTCTGGACTGTCTTGGAAACGCCGCGCAGTTCGATCACGATTGGCTTTTTGTCATTAGGGGCTTGAGGTAGCGCCAGACGTTGTCGGCGACGATGCGCGCCCCCTCGGGTGTCGGATGGACGCCGTCCGGCTGGTTCAGCCTCGGGATGCCGGCAACATCCTCGAGAAAGAACGGCATGAAGGCGACGTGGTTGGCCGTAGCGACGTCGCGGAACGTTTTGCGGAATTCGTCCGTGTACGCGGCTCCGTAATTCGGCGGAGCTTCCATGCCGGTCAGCAGGACAGTGATGCCCCGCTGCGTCGCCGTATCGACAATCGACTCCAGGTTCCGGCGGGTCCGCGCGGGAGGGATACCGCGCAATCCGTCGTTGGCGCCGAGTTCGACGACGAGAATCGCGACATTGCCCGTCAGCGACCAGTCCAGGCGAGACAGGCCGCCGTCCGAGGTGTCGCCGGAGTTGCCGGCGTTTACCACTTCGTAGCGATATCCCTCGCGCTGGAGCCGCTCCTGGATGAGGGCAGGCACGGCCTGGTCCCTGCCGATGCCGAGACCAGCCGTGAGGCTGTCGCCCAGAAAGACGATACGCGGCAACGCCGCTGACGACGCCATGGTCCTCGCCGTGTCCGCTGCGCCGCCACTCGAGCGATCGGACTCGACGTCTGCCGAGTCGTGCGTGGCCTGCGTCCGGGCGCAGGCCACGGCCAGGACAAGCCCGAGCACCGGCAGCCACCGAGCAAGACGCGGCATTACTGGACGGCTCATTCCCTAAATTATCTAATACTTGTCGTGACAACCTTCAGCATCGACCCGGGTCCCCTCGCTCCGCAGTTCACGAGCAACCTCGATCGCCTCAACGGCCGTTCGTTTGCCGATGCCTTGTGGTCGAAACGGCTCGACGTCTGGACCGGCGGGCCCGACGTCCAGGCCAAGATTGCCAATCGGCTCGGGTGGCTGGACGCCGTGGCATTCCTGACCCCTCAGGTAGGACGCCTGCGTGACTTCGCCGGTTCAATTCGCCAAGAGGGGTTCACTGACGTCGTGCTGCTCGGCATGGGCGGATCGAGCCTGGCTCCCGAAGTGCTTCATCGGGTGCTCGGCGTCGGCGACGGTTTTCCCAGATTCCGGATGCTCGATTCGGTCGATCCGGATGCCGTGCGGGCCGCGCTCGATGCGCCGGCGACCACGCTGTTCATCCTCGCCAGCAAGTCGGGATCGACCATCGAGCCGAACTCGATGGCGGCCGAGGCGCAGCGGCGCGTCGTGGCTGCCGGCCATGCTGCCTGGGGCTCACGATTCATCGCGATAACGGATGAGAACACCGCCCTGCACCGGCGGGCACTGCAGGACGGCTTCCGCGAGGTCTTCGTCAATCCGGCCGATATCGGCGGGCGCTACTCGGCGCTCTCCTTGTTCGGCATGGTCCCGGCCGCGTTGATGGGAGCCGACGTTGACCGGCTGCTGGAGAGCGCGCGACAGATGGAATCGGCCTGCCGAATCGGCAACGCGCAGCAGAATCCCGGCTTGGCGCTGGGAGCACTGATGGCAGCGGGCACCGCCGCCGGGCGCGACAAGCTGACGCTCCTCACACCAGATTCGCTCGCATCCTTCGGCTTGTGGGTCGAGCAGCTGGTCGCGGAGAGCACGGGCAAACAGGGCAAGGGCATCGTGCCGATCACCGGCGAATCGGCGGCGACGCCGTGGAGTGAGGACCGTGTCGGCGTCACTATCGCCTCTGGTCCCGCGAGCGCAAGCGCCCGGCAGGCGCCGGCAGACGCGCCGGTGGCATCGCTCGCGATGGCCGACGCCTATGACATCGGCGCGGAGTTCCTGCGCTGGGAGATCGCAACGGCCACCGCCGGGTGGCTCCTCGACATCAATCCGTTCGACGAGCCAAACGTACAACAGGCGAAAGACGCCACGCGCGCATTGCTCGACACCTATCAGCAGCGACGACAGCTTCCAGCACCCGAAGCGCAGGCGGCGATCAATGGCGCACGTCTGGCACTCAGCAGCGCAGCCGAACAGGCGCTGAACGGAACGGCGGCGAACGCGTTCCTGCAACTGGCAGACGACTCGACCTACGTCGGCCTGCTGGTCTATCTGCCCCCTGACGCGGCACCATTCGAGCAGCCGCTGCGTCAATTTCGTGAGGACATCGCAAGGGCGTCTGGCCGACCGACGATGTTCGGATATGGACCGCGCTACCTCCACTCGACCGGTCAGCTGCACAAGGGCGGAGCCAACAACGGTGTCTTCGTCGTCATCACCGCCGAGGCCTCGGAGGACCTGCCGATCCCGGGTGAGCCGTTCTCGTTCGGCGTACTCGAATCAGCGCAGGCGATCGGCGACTTCCAGTCGCTCGACCGCACCGGCCGGCGGGCGCTGTTCGTGCAGCTGCCGAGTCGCGACGTCAACGCCTTGACCGCGGTGATCGACGCGCTCATCGCGGCGCGTGGCTGAACGCCCGCCATCGGCGGGCAGGCCGTGAGGATGCGTTAACTGCACTTCACGACGATGACCGTGATGTTGTCGGTCGCGCCGTGGTCGAGCGCCTCTTGAACCAGTCGATTGGCCGAGAGCCTGGGCTCGGGGTTCGCGTCGAGAATGGCACCAAGCCGGTCCGGCGGGACGACGCCGTGCAAGCCGTCGCTGCAGAGCACGAAGATGTCGCCGGTTTCGAACGGCGCGACCTGCAGCTCGGGACTCAGCTCGGGCCGTACCCCGACGACATCGGTGAGTACATGGCGCATCGGATGACGTCGGGCCTCGTCGTCGCTGATCTCGGTGCCGTTCGCGCGGGCGTGTGACAGCCACGAATCATCTTTGGTCAACTGCGTCACCGCGCCCGATCGGCAGCGATAGATGCGACTGTCGCCGACATTGACGAACTCGAGCGCCCCGCCGTTGATGAGCAGCGCCGCGACGGTCGTGCCCATGCCGGACTGATCAGGATTGCTGGAAGCGGCCGCAAGAATCTGATCGTTCGCGCATTCGACGGCGTGGCACAGCAGATCGCCTGACGGCGGCTCGTTCGCCATCACGGATCGGATCGTATCGACAGCGAGGCCGGACGCAATCTCGCCGGCTCGATGGCCGCCCATGCCGTCGGCGACGACGAAGAGCCCGATCGAAGGATCGACGAGGAGCGCGTCCTCATTGGAGGCGCGACCTCCGGTGTGCGTCACACCATGCGCAGCATAGGGCATCAGAACACCGAATTATAAGCGCCGTTCAGGCTGCGCTCGCGTCCGTGCGGCCAACCGGCCGGGCGTCGACCAGCCTGTATACTCCTCGCGTGGCCATCACGGCGGTGCACTCCACGGTCGCGCGCGCCCGTCAGGCGCTGGAACGCGGACGCGGAGTTGAAGCCGCCCAGATCCTCACGCCAGCACTGAAGGCCGGTTCGCTCACGCGCGAAGACGAACTGGCGGTTCGCCTTGCCCTTGCCGAAGCGCTGCTCCTTCAGGACGATCTCACGCAGGCGGCGTCGGCGCTGGGACGGACGCCGGACACGCTGCGCGAGCAGGTCTCGGACGCGCAGCTCTCGGCGCTGTGGCGATTGCACGGACGCATCACGTTCGCCCGTGGCGAGCAGTCACGCGCCATCGCGCTGCACACACGCGCCCTGAAGCATGCCGAGCTCGCGCACGACTCGCGCGCCATCGGTCTGGCGCACTACGAGCTGGCCCTCTGCTACAAGCAGGTCGGCGACTCCGGTATCGTCCGCGACCATCTGACCGAAGCCGCATCGGCGTTGAATGCGGCCGGGGATCGCCGCCACCTCGCCCTTGTGCACTCCTTGTCCGCGGTGCTGCTGGCCCAGTCCGGCCGCGGCGACGAGGCACAGAACGCGCTGCGCCAGGGCGAGAAGCTCGCCATGTCGATTCACGCCGACGACGTGCTGGCAGGGATCGTCCACAACCAGGCGAACGTGGCGCTCATGCGTCATCGGCTGGATCAGGCGCTGACGCTGGCGCAGCGCAGCGTCACCATTCACGAAACGATCGGCTCCGGCCACGGACTCGCCGTCGCGCTGGCGACACTCGGACAAATTTTCGTGCAGATCGGCGACTTCGAGCGCGCCGAGACCATCCTGACGCGGACACTCGACATCCGCAGTCCGATTCAGTTCCAGGAAACCACCGGCGCCGTCTTCGACACGCTGGCGCAGATTCATCTCATGCGCGGTTCGTACGACCGCGCTGCCGAATATCTCCGCCTGGCCCGCGAAGCGTACGGCGCGCCAGGCATGCAGACGATGCGCTGGTACGAGTGGTCGCTGCGGGTGCTCGGCGTCAAGCTCGCAATCCGGCGTGGCGCCTTCGACGAAGCACTCGCCACCGCCAACGAACTGGCGACGACACCGGGGATACCCGCCGCCGACGCCATTCAGGCCGATCTCGCCGCCTGCGAAGCGCTCCTGGCCGCCGGCAAGACGGCCGATGCCCGCCAGCGGCTGACCGAGTGTGAATCGCGCCTCGATCCCCGCGGCTCACCGGCCACCTGGGGAGAGTTCCTGCGCATCCGTGGTGCGGTGCACGAGCATACACACCGCGGGTCCGCGGCCTACCACGACTTCGCGCAGAGCGTGAACGTCTTCGAACTGCTCGGCGAGCGCTACCAGGCCGCCCTCAGCCAGCTGGCACTGGGCCGGCTGGCCTCACGCTCCGGCCGGCGCAGTATCGCCGAGCGACACCTGAACGCCGCCGCCGATGTCTTCGCGATGCTCGGGGCGAAGCGCGATCTCGACGAAGTCGAGGCAGCGCGCCTGGTCCTCGCCGCGGCGCCATCGGAACGGGTCACCGAAACGGGGAATGAAGCGGACGACGAGATCGTGCGCCGTCTCGTCGACGCAGCCATCTTCCCGGATCTGCTGGCTCGGGAAGTCGCCGGCGCGATCCTCGAGAGTACCGAGGCCGACGCCGCCATCGTGTTCGTCTCGCTCGCGGGCGGCGACGTCCGTGTCGTGGCGACCGCGGGCTGCGATCCGATCGTGGCGACATCGCTGGCGCGCGCCAGCACGCAGGGGACCCGACGCTACGGCAGCGGTCTGCTGCTGACCGAGTCGCTCGGCGACGAGCGCGAAGGCGCACGCACCCTGCTGATCGTCTCGGCGCAGCAGTTGAGCGAACCGGCGCAACGGCGGTTCCGCATGTTCAGTGCCGTGGCCCGTCAGGGTTTCGAGCTGTGCGGCGCCCGGGAGCGTCCGCCGCAGGCGGTCGATCAGCCGGCCGAGCGTTCGCTCGAGCCGCTGCTGCCCGGTTTCATCTGCGCCAGCGCCGCGATGAACCGCGTTGCCGATCAGATCCAGCGGCTCCAGGGGCACACGCTGACGGTGCTCGTGACCGGCGAGAGCGGGACCGGGAAGGAACTGATCGCCCGCGCCATTCATGCCGGATCATCCCGAACCGCAGCGATGTTCCTGCCTTTCAACTGCACGACGACGACGCGCGAACTGGCCGACAGCCAGTTGTTCGGTCACAAGCGCGGAAGCTTCACCGGGGCCGTCACCGACCAGCAGGGCCTGATCCGGTCGGCCGTGGGCGGCACGCTGTTCCTGGACGAGATTGGCGACTTGCCGCTGGATATCCAGCCGAAGCTGCTGCGGTTCCTCGAGCAGGGCGAGATCCTGCCGATTGGCGAGACGCGACCGCAGGCGGTGGACGTCCGCATCATCACGGCGACCAACGCCGACCTCGAACAGCGCGTCGCCGAAGGCAAGTTTCGCGAGGATCTGTATTACCGGCTCAGCGTGATCAGAATCCACGTGCCGCCGCTCCGCGAACGGCGCGAAGAGATCCCGCACCTCAGCACGTTCTTCCTCCGCGACGCGTGCGAGCGACTCCACAAACCTGACGTCCACCTGAGTTCGGCCACGCTGGACCTGTTCGCGCGATATTGGTGGCCCGGGAACGTGCGGCAACTCCGGAACGAGGTGCAGCGGGCTGTCGCCATGAGCGCACCCGGAGGCACGATCGAACCCGACCAGCTTTCCGCCGACTTGGCTGCCGGTCCCGAGCGGCGCGCCATCGCGGACCGGCGCGCCTCGGTGTCGCTCGCCGAATCGGCGACCGGGCAACCTCTCCGAAGCGGTCGAGACGGATCGAACGCGAGCTGATTACGTCGGCGCTCGAGCGAACGGCCGGCAACATCTCGGAGACCGCCAGGATCCTTGGACTCACCCGCCGCGGCCTCTATCTGAAAATGCGCCGTCTCGGTCTGGACGGCGTGCCAGCCAGCGGATTGGCCTGACGGCCAGCAGTTCGGCCGATCCCGGATACACAGTAGCCAGGTATACAGCTCATCTGGATATTCCGTATCCACTCGTGCTCGCGGTCGACTCTGCGATCGACTGCCAGAAGCAGCTACATGTCAACAGCTTACGAACGAGGTTCGGAATCGAACTGACAGATGCGACACGGGCCCTCTGGTTGATTACACAGGTAGCCGTACACCTTATTCGCAGAGGGCTCCGTGACTCAGACCGTCGTTCCTACGCGCCAGACCCCGACGACCGCAGCCCGTATTGGCAACCGCCGGCGGATTGCTGTCCCTGGACGCCTGACCTGGCGCGATGCCGGCGGCGCACTCAGGTTCGTATCCGTCGTCACGCGGGACGTCAGCGAGGTGGATGCGTTCGTCGAGTGCCAGGTGCCCGCCTCGATTCCGCTGTATCGACTGGTGCACTTCCAGATCGAACGCCCGGCGCGCGACATGCGCGAGCTTCCGGCAGTCCTGCGAACGCGGAAAGGTGCTCTCGGCCGTGTATCGGGTTGGACCGTACAAGGCCGCAAGCGGAACGCCGCAGGGTTACGCCCTCCGCCTGCTGGTCGAACCGATGCGGGCAACCGCGAGTGACATCCCCGGACCGGTGGCGGTCGCGAACTGAATCAGGCTCCCCCCAGCATCGATTCAGCCTGCCGCCCCACTCCCACCAGCGTGCTTGCGCCAGTACCGCGCCAGACCTCGCCACAGCAGGTGAAACTGCGCGGCGGTTTCGTACGCTGCCAGCTGACTCTCCCGCATCGTCCGACGCAACTCACGGCGCAGATCGTCCGCAAACAGCGCCGCCCGCTCGTCGTCGGTGCCCGGCGCGGGCCAGCGACTCACGAACCAGTGAGGCGACGACTTCGAGGTGGTCCAGTAGGCTGGCGAAGTGAGGACGCACGTTCGTGATCGGCCCGAAGTGCGTGATGAACAGCGAGGCCGGATGCCACTGCTCGATCCGCTCGACGCTGCCGCGCCACAACTCCAGATCGATGTCGGGCGGCGGCGTCGGCGGAAGCACATAGCCGTTGTCGATACACACGCCGGCGGTGTCGCCCACGAAGGCGATGCCGCTGGACGAATCGAAGTAACTCACGTGGTGCGATGCGTGCCCAGGCGTATACGCCACCTCGAACGTTCGCCCGCCCGCATGGACCTCCTGGTTGCCGTCGACGACGTGCAGGTTGCCGCTCGGGGACCGGCAGCACTTCGCCCCACAACCGATCCATGTCGGCGCCCCACAAGCGGCGCGCGCTGTCGACGAGACGCTCTGGCGCGAGCAGATGCGGTGCCCCGCGCTGGTGAACCATCACCTGAATATCAGGGTGTGTGCGGACGAATCGATCCCGTGGCGCCAGCGTGATCCAGGTGGATGTGCGTCAACAGGATGGTGGCGACGTCTGAGAGACGGATTCCTTGATCCTGCAGACCACGCTCGAGATTCCTCGAGGCACGTCGTCGGACCCGGATCGATCAGCGCCACGCCTCCACCGCCCTGCACCACCACGGTGGCGATGGCGTGCGGCCGGCCCAGGAAATCGAGGTCGACGTATGAAAGTCCGGTGGCGAGAGGCTGCACGAGGTCAGATGTCCGGAAGTGTCTCTGGACGCGGGGATTATACTGACACGTTCAGTCACATGGTTGAGGCAGTCCCTTCCGCGGTCCTCACGACTGTTGCCCGGCTCGTCGCGGAAGCGCCTGCCCTGCGCGACGTCATCGGACGCGTTGCGCTCGCCCTTCAGGACTCCCTCCGGTTCGACCATCTCAACCTGCTGCGGCTCGATCGACCCGAGTCCTTCGTCTTGTATGTCGCGGCGCCTGACGGGTCCATCCGGGAAGAAGGACACCGCATCGTCGACTCCGCCGAGTCGGACAGCCCTGCCGATGATCACGCGACGTCTCGCATCATCACCACGGTCCGCCAGGGATCGCGCATTTTCGGGGCGCTGTGGGCCACCTCGTCCACGGCGGATGCGTTCGACGCTGATGCGCAGACGCTGCTGGACGCTGTGGCCGACGTGCTTGTCCTGGCGTTTCAACGGAACGCAATTTTCGAACGCGATCTGCACCGCAGCGAGCGAATCGAGAGCCTGCGCGGGCTGCTCTACACGATGGCCGAAGCGCTCGATATCCGGAGCGTCTTTCCCCAGGTGTCCGACGTCGTGCGCGGCGGCCTGCCGCACGACGTGATGGCGATCACGTCGTGGGCGTCCGATTTTTCCAGCTACCGGATCTACGCGCTTGCTGGCGCCCAGGTGGACGATCCCGAGTTCTGGGCCGCCAAGCGTGTGGTCGGGTCCGATCGCGAGTATCTGCACGGGAACGCCTATGTCATCCGTGACGTGTTGACCGAAGTGCCGGCCGACAGCACACGCGGCGCGCTCTTTCGGCGCGTGGGCATCCGGTCGGCCCTGCGGGTCCCCATGCCTCTCGGCAAAAACGTATTCGGGTCGATCTTTTTCGGTTCGCGCGAGACCGACGGGTTCAGCGAGGACGACTTCGACTTCGCGCGACGTGTCGCCGACCACGTGGCGCTGGCGCTGTCGCACGAGCGGCTGGCGGAAGTCGCGCGCCGTGACGCCGAATCACGCGAAACCGCCGCGCGCCTGGAAGCGCAGGTGGCCACGCTCACACGGGAGCTCGCCGAACGCGGCGGACAGCGACGGGTCGTCGGTCGCTCGAAGTTGTGGCGCGACGTGCTCGCGCACGCCGCTCGCGTCGCCCACACCGAAACGACCGTGCTGTTGACCGGGGAGTCCGGGACCGGCAAGGAGGTGATCGCGCGCTTCATCCACCACGCGTCCCGTCGCAGCCATGGCCCGTTCGTCGCCATCAACTGCGCGGCGTTGCCGGACCAGCTGCTCGAGTCCGAACTGTTCGGCTACGAGCGCGGTGCCTTCACCGGCGCAGTCGCGGCCAAGCCCGGGCGCATCGAGCAGGCCGCAGGCGGCGTGCTGTTCCTCGACGAGGTCGGCGAAATGGCTCCGACCGTCCAGGCCAAGCTGCTGCGCGTTCTCGAGGAGCGCGAATTCATGCGTCTGGGTAGCACGCGCGTGATCAAGGCCGACATCCGTGTCATTGCTGCGACCAACCGCGATCTCCAGGCTGGCATGCAACGCGGTGATTTCCGCGAGGACCTGTATTACCGGCTTGGGGTGTTCGAGATCTCGCTGCCGCCGCTGCGCGCGCGTCTGGACGACATCCTGGAACTGGCGGACACGTTCCTTGCCGAGATCGGCGCGAGCGTGGGACGCCCCGCCGCGGGGATGGCGCGCGACGCGAAGGAACACCTGATGGCCTATACGTGGCCCGGCAACGTGCGTGAGCTACGCAATGCCATCGAGCGGGCGGTCATCCTGGCGGATGGGGGCGTGATCCGTGGCGAACATCTGCCGGTCGGGCATCCGCGTCCGTCTTCGCCGAATGCCGACTCCGGCCACAGCGGACCGTCCTTTCCTGCCGGCGGCGTGAACCTGGAGGCGATCGAGCGCTCGCTCGTGGTCAAAGCACTGACGCAGGCGCGGCACAACAAGACGCGCGCGGCCAAGCTCCTCGGCCTGACCCGCGCGCAGTTGTATTCGCGAATCGAGAAGTACGGACTCGTCGAAAGCGAATCCTGACCGTCTTACGCCTTGACGCGGAGGGTGAGCGGAGCCGTCAGCTTCGTGGTGACCTCGGCGCCGGGTCCCAGATGCACTTCCTTGCCACGCGTCGCGAGCACGACGCCGGTGCCCGCACCGCCACCAATGGCCGCGCCTTTCGCGGCTCCGCCGCCGCCACCGAAGATCGCGCCAATCGCGGCGCCCGCGCCGGCGCCGATTCCGATCTTCTTGGCATCCTCACCCTTGGTCGCGGCAGCCTGGTGCGACAGCGGTGAGGTCTTGATGTCGTAACGCTCCCCCTCCGTCCGCAGAGAGTTGAATCGATACGCCACCAGGGCGCGTCCCTTCACTCGTCCCGAGCGCTTCACGTCGGTCACGTTCCCCACGACTTCCGTCCCCGCGGGGAGCACCGGCTTACCGTCGATCGACACTGCCTGACGCAGTTCGGCGCGCACCGTGTCTTCGACCTGGCTCGTGTCGGATGCCACGGCCGACTGCAGTTTCAACCGCAGCGTCGTCCCGGCCGGGAGCGTGACTTCGCGAAGATCAGGTTTCGCACTCGCGGCCCCCGGTTCTGCCGCCGCGCTCCCGGTAGCAGTCGTGCCGCTGGTCGCAGCGTTGTCCGCGGCCGGTCCCTTGCCGCAGCCGGCGCACAAGGCTGCCACCGCCAGCAGGTTGAACAGCTTCATCGAGATCCTCCTCATGTCGGCCACGTCCTCGTCGAAACACGAAACTGCGGGTGCACTTTCACTTTTTTCCGGACTCCGCCGTCTCGCGCCGGTTTCGCGGTAAGCCGCTGCCAAAGCACTGCCACCTCGACCGTTCGCGCCGTGGCACGGTTCGGCACCGTCGTGCTGACGCCACCAGCCGCCTTGCGATGTCTTTCATTTCTGGTAGGTTCATGTGATGACTCGCTCGATTGCCGGGTGTGTGGCGCTGCTCCTCCTCATCGCATCGACGGCGCTTGCGCAGAGGCTGCCCACAGGCGTCACCCCGACGCACTATTCGCTCTGGTTCGCGCCAGACCTCCAGAAGCGGACGTTCCGGGGGCGCGAAACCATCGACATCCGGATCGCTACGCCGACCCGCAGCATCACCCTGAACGCCGCCGAGATCGCCTTGGACAGCGTGACCGTTACCGCAGGCGGGCGGCGCCACGAGGCTCAGGTCTCACTCGATCCGAAAGCGGAAACGGCGACGCTAACCGTGGCAGACACGCTGCCAGCGGGTGTCGCCTCGCTCGCGATCACCTACACCGGCGTGTTGAACGACAAGCTGCGCGGTTTCTACTTGAGCAATGCGAACAACCGCAGTTACGCGGTCACGCAGATGGAGGCGACCGACGCACGCCGTGCCTTTCCGTCGTTCGATGAGCCGGCGTACAAGGCGACCTTCGATATCTCCCTGATGGTCGATGCCGCCGACACGGTGATCTCGAATGGAGCGCAGAAGTCCGACACCCCCGGTCCCGAACCCGGCAAGCACACGGTCACGTTCGCGACGACACCCAGGATGTCGACATATCTCGTGGCGATGCTGGTCGGGGACTTCGTCTGTCGTGAAGGACGGAGCGATGACATTCCGATTCGCGTGTGCTCGACGCCTGACAAGCTGCACCTGACCGGATTTGCGCTCGAGGCCGCGGCGCAGCAGGTAGCGTTCTACGACCGCTACTTCGGGATCAAGTATCCGTTCGGAAAACTCGACATCATCGGCGTTCCCGATTTCTCAGCCGGCGCCATGGAGAACACCGGGGCGATCACCTTCCGCGAGCAGCTGCTGCTGGCCGATCCGGACCACGCCTCGCTCAAGACGCTCAAGGACGTGGCCGCCGTGACATCGCACGAGATTGCGCACCAATGGTTCGGCGACCTGGTGACGATGAAGTGGTGGGACGACATCTGGCTGAATGAAGGGTTCGCGACGTGGATGGCGAACAAGCCGCTGGCCGAATGGAAACCCGAATGGCGAGTCGAGCTCGACGACGCCGGAGAGACGCAGCAGGCGTTGAGCCTGGATGTACTGCGCTCGACGCGACCAATCAGGACCAGAGCGGAAACGCCGGACGAGATCAACGAATTGTTCGACGCCATTGCCTACCAGAAGACCGCGGCGGTGATGCGGATGGTCGAGTCCTATCTCGGTCGCGAGGCCATGCGCACCGCGGTCGGCTCCTATCTCCGGAAGTATGCGTCGGGCAACGCGACCGGCGAGGACTTCTGGGCAGAGATGACCCGGGTGACAGGCAAGCCGGTCGATCGAATCATGAAGAGCTTCGTCGACGAACCGGGTGCTCCGGTCCTGACCGTTCGAACGGCGTGCAATGCCGGCGCGAGCAGCATCACCGTCACGCAGCAACGGTTCGTCGCTGCCAGCGTCCCCGCCGAGCCCGCCAGGGAGACCTGGGTGATGCCGGTCTGCTTCAAGAACGACGGCGCTGCTCCGCGCTGCGAGCTCATCGAACGACCCACGCAGACCGTGAAGGGCACCCGCTGCAGCGACATCGTGTTTGCGAACGCCGACAGCCGCGGCTATTACCTCACCGACTACGCGCCGGAGACGTTGCGGACACTGACTGCCGCCGTGACCAGCCTCTCGCCGCTCGAGCGGACGAGTCTGCTCGGTGACGAATGGTGGATGGTCCGCTCCGGCCGTCACGACATCGGTGGCTATCTCGACCTCGCCGCCTCGCTGGCGACGGACGACACCGCAACCATCATCAGCACGCTCGTCACCCGTCTCGAGTTCGTCGCCGGCTCGCTGGCCTCCGGTCCGCAGCAGGAACGGTTCCGGAACTGGGTCGACGCCCGCTTCGGACCGGCGTTCCTGGCTGCCGGCGTGCGGGGGGCGCGAGACGAGGATGAGCAGCAGCAAAGCCGTCGCGCGTCACTGCTGCGTCTCGTCGGCGTGACGGGAAACGATCGGAACGTGCAGCGGCTGGCGAATGACCTGGCCACGCGCTACCTGTCAGATCCCACCGTTCTGCCGCCGACCGTGGCCGCGACCGTCCTGGACGTGGCTGCACTGAACGGTGACCCGGCGTTGTACGAGAGCTACCGGGCGCAGATGGTCAAGCTGGCCGCAAGCCCGGAGGAGTATTACCGTTACCTGGATGCGCTGGCGTGGTTCAGCGATCCGGCGCTCATTCGCCGGACTCTCGATTACGCGATCTCGCCGGCAGTGCGATCACAGGACGTCGGACTGCTGCTGGCCGGGCTCATGGCCAGGCCCGCGTCACGCGACGCGACGTGGGCCGTGATCAAGGCGCAATGGCCGACGTTGGTCAATCGGCTGGACACGTTCCAGTCCATCCCCGCAATCATCTCGGCGACCGGGAATTTCTGCTCGCTCGAGGCTGCCGCCGACGTGAGGCAGTTCTTCACGCAGAATCCAGTGTCGTCATCCGCGCGCACGCTGCAACAGGCGGTCGAGCGTATCGAGGCGTGTGCGGCGATGCGCACGCGTCAGGCGGAGCCGTTGGGAAGGTATCTCAGCAAGTAGAAAGTGGAAAGTGGGAAGTGAAAAGTAAGTGGAAAGTACATCCTACTGGGGAAACGCCTTGGGGGCGCTGTCCTGGTATCCCTCGCCCTCGAGCGCTTTCATGAACTCGATGACCGCGTCGATCTCCGCCGGCGTCAGGTTGAGCGGCGTCATCTTCGGGTCGAGATACGGGTTCTTGTTGCCGCCGCGGTTGTACAGCTCCATCACGTCGCGCAGCGTCGCCTCGGAGCCGTCGTGCATGTACGGCGCATGCTTCGTGACTTCCCGCAGCGTCGGTGTCTTGAATCGCCCGCGGTCGCTGTCGGCGAATCCTTCGTCCACGGTGTTCCGCGTCACCACCCACCGGCCTTCGTCAGTGAACGTCCGGGTCTTCGGATCCCACCCGACCCCCAGGTTGTGAAAATTGCTGTCGGTGAAGTTGTCGCCGACGTGGCACTGATTGCACCGCGCCTTGTTGAAGAAGAGGTCGTAGCCTTCCTTCGCTGCCGGCGAGAGGGCGTCGTCCTGCTTGGCATAGCGCCAGCGGTCGTACGGCGAGTTGCCGCTCATTCGCGTGCGTTCGTAGTCGGCGAGCGCGTGCGCGACGCGTTCCTTCGTGATCTCCTCGCTGCCGAATGCTTCCTTGAAATAGGGGCGGTAGCCCTGGATCTTGGTCAACGTCGCGATCATGCTCTGGTGCGAGCTCCCCATCTCGGCTGGGTTCGCGATCGGTCCCAGGGCCTGGTCCTCGAGGGAACCAGCGCGGCCGTCCCAGAAGAAATGCGGAAACAGCGTCGTCGCCATGTTGATGAACGTAGGCGCCTTCCGCTTGCCTTTCTGTCCGCGGATGCCCTCGGAGACCGGCGTCGGCTCGGAGAATGCGTTCTCCGGACGGTGACACGTCGAACACGCGACGCTGCCATCACCCGAGAGGCGACGGTCGTAGAACAGCCAGCGCCCGAGACGCACGCGTTCCGGCGTCACCGGTGGCAACACGTTTCCGCGGGGATCCTTCAGGGACGTGAGATTGATGCCGGAGATCCCCAGCGGGGCTTTGGGGATGGGCTGGATCGGATTGGCGAGCTCCCACGCCGGCGGGGACGGCTGCTGACAGGCGGCTGCCAGCGCGAGGACGATCAGACCGGCCGCGGCGGCAGCCAGGGTTCGAGTGTTCATTGCTGACGTTATTTTAATTCGCGGATACAGTCCCGCCATGCCCAGGCGATTGGTGGCGGCTACATGCGTGTTGACGGTGACGGCGACGCTCTCCGCGCAGGAAACACCGTCCCCGCGACCGCGCACCATCAGGACCATGCAGATCGTGAGCGACACCCTGCATGGCGTCCGGACGTTCGGATTGCTCCTGCCTCCCGACTACGAACAATCGACCCGGCGCTACCCTGTCTTGTACCTGTTGCACGGATCCGGACAGCGGCACTCCACGTGGGGTCGCCGCACGCTTCTCGAGCGCACGACCGCCGCGATCGTCGTGATGCCGGACATGGATCGGGCACGCTATGTTGGCGCCGACGGACGAGTCGACGCGGCCGCGGAGGCGTTCATCACCAGGGAACTGATCGACTATGTCGATACCAGCTACCGGACAGTCGCGTCGAAACAGGGGCGGGCGATTGCGGGACTGTCGATTGGCGGATTCGGAGCGATGCGGCTCGGCTTGACCCACTCCGATCGCTTCGCCGCTATCGGTGCGTTCAGTGCACCCCTCGACGGCGTCGGCGATCCATTGGTGCTAGTCGGACGATCCGACGCGTCAGTCCGGCCCCGGCTGTACGTCGGCTGTGGCATTGCCGACCCATTGCTGCCGTCGAGCCGCCGGTTTGCCGCGCTCCTCGAAGAGCGCGGCATCGGACGTCGCTATGAGGAAGGCCCGGGCGGCCACACGTGGGAGGCGTGGGACTGGCAACTGCGGTCGTTCCTCGAGATGCTGGCGTGGCAAGAACGATAAGCAGTTCACACTGCTCGGTTCTCACTTCTCTGTTCGTGTTCAGGTTCGGGTTCACGCTATTTCTTCAATTCGTCATACAGCGATCCGAAGAACATCGGGTTCAGCTGCCAGCCGAGGTCGTCGGTCTTGACCTGCATCGCCAGTTGATCGCGCGTCGCGCCGGCCTTGATCGCGTCCTGCGCCCGTGACACGAGCGTCGCGAACTTCGTCCGGAACGCCTGCACTTCGTCGCGCGACTTCGGCTCTCCGCGTCCGGGGATTGCCGATTCGAAATCGAGCTTGAGGACGCCATCGAGTATCTGCGTCCACTCGACCGCGCTGCCGCCGTTGGCAAAGTCCACGATTGGTGTTCCGTCGGACAACTGGTCGCTCACCATCACGACCTTGGCATCCGGGAAGTACACCATCGTGTCGTCGCCCGTGTGACCGCGGCCGAACGAATAGAGACGCACTTCAGCGCCGCCGAACTTGAGCGTGTAGTCCTTCGCAAAGGTCTGGGTGGGCAGTCCGGGTATGGCCTTGGTCCGAGGGTCGCTGGCCATGAACGACTTCAACGCGTCGCTGGCCAGCACCGTGGCCCCGGCATCGATGAATTTCTGGTTGTTGCCGACGTGGTCCGGATGGTGGTGGGTGTTGATCACGTACTTGACCGGCGCCTGAGACACGGACCTGATCTCTTCCATCAGCCGGTTGAAGTTCTCATCGCTCGGGTTCTTGGTGTCCACGACGATGAGGCCATCCGGGGTGACCCGGACCAGCGTATTGGCCCCGCCGCCGGTGATCAGGTAGAGGTTCGGCTTCAGCGGCCGGATCTTCTCGACCGTTTGCCCGGCCGCGGGGCCGCGGCCGCCCCGTCCGCCACCCGGAGCGCCGGCCGGAGGCCCCTGGGGCGCCTGAGCTGATGCGAGAGACGCCGTCAATACGAACACGGCCGCCGACAGAAGTCTGGTACGGGCACACAACGTCATAAGGCCTCCGGAAACGACTGGGAGTATAGTCTCCCCGGCCCGTTGCAATCGTGAATCGTGAATCGTGAATCCTGAATCCTGAGTCCTGAATCGTGAATCCTCAATCGGGCATGGAGCGCCTCATGAGACGCCTGTCCCTCCTGGCCGCGGCCGTTGCCGCCGTGACGACCGCTGCGGCGATGCCAGCTTTGGCCCACCACTCGTTCGCGGCCGAGTACGACGCGAACAATCAGATCACCGTGGTCGGCACCATCACCAAGGTCGAGTGGACGAACCCGCACACGTGGTTCTTCGTCGACGTCAAAGACACCCAGGGACGCACGGTGAATTGGGCAATCGAAGGCGGAGCGCCGACGGTGCTCTACCGGGAGGGCTGGAAGCCGACATCCCTGAAAGCCGGAGACGTCGTCACCGTGACCTTTGCCCGGGCCAAGGATGCGTCGAAGAATCAGGGCAACGCGTACCTCGTCAAACTGCCGGACGGGCGATGTGTGTTTGCCGGCTCGTCGGGGCCCAGTGGGACGGCGACCGACAACTGCACACCCGGACGCCGCTGACATGAGAGCGGCTGCCCTTGTCCTGCTCGCGGTCGCCTTTGGCGTTCCGGTGACCGCGCAATGGGAGGGATATCCCACTCCCGGCATCCCGCGGCTCCCCGACGGGAAGCCGAACCTGTCGGCGCCTGCACCGAAAGCTCCCGATGGCAAGCCCGACCTGTCTGGCATCTGGCTCGCCTCGCGCGCGATGTTCGATTTGCGCCAGGCGATGAAACCGGGCGAGACGATTCCACTCTCCCCCGAAGGCGAAGCGATCTTCAAGCAGCGTCAGGCGACCTTGTCGAAGGACGATCCCAGCGCCCGCTGCCTGCCGACCGGCCTTCCCGTCCGCGCGCTGCTGCGAACGCCGTTCAAGATCCTGCAGACGCCAGGGACCACCGGCATCCTCTACGAATCAGGCACCCGCTTCCGGCAGGTCCTCACCGACGGACGCCCGCTGCCGAAAGAGATCGACTGGCCGACCTGGCAGGGCTTCTCGGTCGGCAAGTGGGAAGGCGACACGTTCGTCATCACGTCGTCCGGCTTCAACGGCAAGGCATGGCTCGATCAGGCGGGGTTCCCCGAGAGCGACGCGATGACCATCACCGAACGTCTTCCGCCGGCGCGATTTCGGGCACATGGACATGGAGATGATCATCGACGACCCCAAGATGTACACGAAGCCCTGGTCGATCGTCGCCCAGTTCACGCTGCAGGTCGACACAGAGCTCCTCGAATTCATCTGCGAGGAAAACGAGCGCGATTCAGCTGTAATACGCTGAAAAGCTGTTCGCGCTTCGACGTTCTCGCTTCTCAGTTCGTGTTCAGGTTCAGGTTCAGGTTCGGTTCTGAGTTCGGCGGGTGAACGTCGAGGTTCGGAGGTCGAAGTTCATGCGACGCGGATGACGTCCACCTTCCGGATGTCGTCGATTCCGTACCGCACCATCGCAAACCGCTCGAGACCGTAGCCGACACCAATCGCGGTGTGCACGGCCGGATCGCCGCCGAGGTGCTCGACGATCCGATCGGCGTAGACGCCCCACGCCATGACCTCGCTCCATCGGCCATCGTCTTCGACCTCCAGTTCCCACGCTTCGCGACACATGGCGTAGGTCGTCGGGACGATCTTGACGGTTCGCCCGGGGAGCACGGCATGCACCGAGCGAAGCACCTGCGCGGTGAGGTGCCACGGGTCGAGTCGCGAGCGATCATCGAACGCGAATACCTCGGCCTGGTGGAACGCTTCGAGGTGCTGGGCATCGACCTTCCCCGCTCGATAGGTCTTCCCCATCGCCCAGAGTCGAAGCGGCGAGCCGTCGTAGCGGACCTTGAGGAAGAGCGGCAGCGTCAGGTCGTAGCGCAGGATGCGTCTGTCGTCCACGCGGTGCAGTTCCTCCGGCTCGATGTAAACCGCGTCGGCAAGGACGCTGTTGCGCGCGGCCACGAAGTCCACGAATTCCGGAAGCTCGATGTCGGTATAGCCGGGGAAGGCCGATCGGATGTCCTCGGCGACGCGGCCGACGGGGTTCTCCGGCAGATCGGTCAGTTTCGGTCGCGCCAGGAGCTCGATCACCTTCCCCGGCAGATCCGGACGCAGTTCGTCCGCACGAATTCCACGCTGTTCTGACACCTCGATCTCCTTTCGCAGCTTGTCGCGAATCCGTTGCAATCGCTTCCGGACCGCTGTCTCGTCGATACCCTGGTCGAGGGCCAGCCGGCCGATACTCCACTGACCGTGATACCGCCGATCGCACAGCCGCCGTTCTTCGGCGTTCAGCATGAGGAATGCGCTCGCGAGGCGGCGCCGCTGCTCGTCGGACCACGTGCGTTCCACTTCGTCGAGTACCGGCACTTCGCCCACATCGTCGAGCTGCAGCAGGGTCACCCGGTTCGCGCGGCGCATGTTCAACGCGACGCTGATCGCGATCCGCCGGAGCCACGCAATGAACCCGCCTGGCTCCTCGAGATCTGCCAGCCGGCGGAACGCGCGCAGATACGATTCCTGGGTGGCATCTTCCGCGGCGGCTTCCTCGCGGAGCACGCCCTTCGCGACCGCATAGGTCATGCGCTGAGTGGCGGCCACGAGCTGCCCGAAGGCGTCGAGGTCACCCGCCTGCGCCCGCTTCACCAGGGTTTTGAGTTGGTCCAAGATCCGCTCTCTACGGGAAAGACACGCCGGCAGTGAAAGTGTGACCTGACTCTCTACTTACTTCTTCACTTCGAACTTCTGAATTCTGACTTCTGACTTCTGAATTCCAAGTTTCAGCTGCCTCCCATCTGCCAGCGGCGGACAGCCTCTGACGGATGCAGCAGCATCAGGATGTTGAGGGTCAGATTGTCGCGAATGGCGTAGCCGACCCCGAGTTCCATGACGATGACCAGCGTCAGGCTCACCCACCACGGCAGCCGGCCGGCAAGCCAGAATCCGAACATCATCGCCCCGATATCGCAAACGGAATTGACGACGCTGTCGCCGTAGTAGTCGAGTGAGATCGTCGCCGCGCGGTAGCGGTCGATCACGAAAGGCGTGTTTTCGAAGACCTCCCACGCCGATTCGAGTAGGACCGCGAGCACGAACCGGTGCTCACGCGAGACCCATCGCCGAATCATCGTCAGCAGCGCGTAGAAGCCGATGCCGTGAATGACATGAGAGAACGTGTACCAGTCGGAGATGTGCTGGGAGTTCTCGGAACTCTGAACCACGCCGTGCCAGAGCTTGATGGACCCGCAGGTACACCAGGGGACGCGCCCCATCAGCAGTTCGACGATCGCGGCAGCGGCAACGATGGTGATGGTTGGGACGAGAGTACTTCTGCGATTTCTCACCAGGAGATGGCTCCGCGCCAGATTATCGGCTGCTAGCCAATTGCGACGGATCTGTCCGCTTTTCGGGGGCTGGGGACAACGCTGGGACTGGCGGTTGATGACGCAAGCCATATACGATTGCGACGGCCGCCTAGCTGCTGCCTGATCAGCGCAGCGACAGCCGTGGTTGCACACCTCGGTCGGCGGCCATCTTCTCCCTTTGCTTCTGTCATCGCGGCCGTCTATCGGCTCATCGGGCAAATCGATTGGACGCGCTGCGCCTCCGAACGGCATGCTCGTGACGATGAAGTCACGACTGTTTGCCTGCACGCTGCTGCTGTGCGCCCATCCTGTACTTGCCCAATCCTCGACACAATCGTCGCCGTCCTGTGCGCCCGCGCCCACGCCGGACGCTCCCGTCAAGATCCAAGAATCGGTCACCGTTGAAGGCACGATGCCGCGCGACGGCTATCGCGTCGAGGACGCGACCTCACTCGGGTCACTGGGCCCGGCGCGCCTGCTCGATACGCCGTATACCGTCACCGTCCTCTCAGGCGAGTTGATGTCGAACGGTCAGGTCAAGAATTTCAAAGAGGCGTCGAAATACCTGCCGCTGGTCGAATTCCAGGAGATGCAGGGCTCCGAGATCCTCCGTCCGGCGACTCGCGGCATGCAGGGCAGCAACATGCAGAATGCCCGCATGGACGGAATGGGCATCGTCGTGACTGGTGCCAACAGCATGGAGTCGCTGCAGCAGATCGAAGTACTCAATGGACTCGGGGGGGCGATCTACGGTCCGGCAAACCCGTCGGGCATGTTCAACTTCGTGCCCAAGCGGCCGACGGACCGCGCTGTCCGCCGCATGTCGGTCGGGTACGACGGCGATTCGATCGCGACGGTGAACGGCGACTTCGGGGGTCGTGTGGGCCCGTCGAAGCGGTTCGGGTATCGGGTGAATGCGGTCGGCGGCAACGGCGAGTACTTCGTGAAACATGCGGACCTTACGCGCAAGATGGTCAGCGTGGCGGCCGACGCACGGATATTCGACTCCACTCTCGTCGACGCGTTTTACAGCCACTACGATCTGGAACAACGTGGCTTCCCGGGCTGGTTCACCTACGGGCGGCCGAATGCGCGCGCGCCGTTCATCTTTGTGCCCGAGGACGCGCCGGACCCGACCAGCGAAGGGTACGGGCAGCCTGAGGCCGGAGTGAACCTGACGTCGCGCATCGGCGAATTCCGCGTCCGGCATCGCTTCAATCCCACCTGGTCGCTCACTGCCGGCGTACTGGATCAACTCGTTGAACGCGACATCAGCACCCAGGTCAACGCGCTCACCGACAGCACGGGTCACTACACCGCCTCATTGGCGAGCGGATTCGCGCCTCGCTTCCGCGTGTTCAGCAACCTCTCCCACGTGAACGGATCGCTCATGACAGGAAGCTGGCGGCACGACGTCGCGATTGGCGCGACCGGCTACACGTTCAAGACCTACTCCGACCGGACACCGCCGACGGCCGCGTCCACCCGTCTCGGCATGGCGAGCATTTCCGCTCCGGTCGTGTTCGCGCTGCCTCCGGCCCTTCCAGCTTCCTTGCGGACGCTGGTCACCACCCGCTGACCTCCCTCGTAGGCGCGGGCTTCAGCCTGTCGCGTTGCGTGGTGGCCTGTAGGGCGGGGCTTCAGCCCCGCCTCGAGGTCGCGTCCCGCCTCGACATCGCGTCGTGGCGCGCGCCTTGTCAGGCCTGCCGCGGAGGCGAAATCGGGATTGATCTCCGTGCAGCCGTGATACCTATGTCCCCCATGAGCAACCGGATCGAGTCACAGCGCCGCAGCCTGCTTCGGCACGGGTTCATCTTTCTCTTCCTGGCCGTCTGGCTGGGGATCGCGACCGCCGTTCTGCCGCATCCACGCGCCTGGATGGCGGCACATCTCACGGGGTTCTTCACGTCCCTGATTCTGGTCGCGATCGGGCTGGTCTGGCGCGAACTGCGGCTCACCGCGCGTCAGCGATCGCTGGCCCTGATCACCGGGTTGGCGGCGGCGTATCTGGGGCTCGTCGGCAACATCTTCATCGCCGTCGTCGACCTGCCGGGACCCGCATCACAGCCAGGCGTTACACCCCCCATGCCTCAGGCCGCCATCTTCTTCGCTCTGTTCGCGATCATCGTACCGACGACGCTGCTTGCGTTCGGACTGGTGATGTACGGGATGCGTGGCGAGCCAATGGCCAATGAAGAAGGTGTTCGGATGACGGACGCGGCGCGCACCGTGGGGTGAGCAGCCTCTACTCCAGCGTGGCCATCCGGTGCGCCGTGTAGGCGAGAAGGCCGACGACGGTCAGGCAGAAGACGATCAGCAACGCCATCAGCGCCGGGCTGTCGGAACTCGACACGTTCGCAGGGGTCTGCGCCAGCGCCGTGGCAGCGGGGAGCGAGGTCACCAGCGTCAACAGAGCAACACGGAGAGCGCGAGTATTGGTAGGCATGGGGCTCCTCTTAGATGCAGAGCCTCAGGGCAAGCGCAATGCCACGACCCGCCGCGGCGCGTCATCACGATTCTGGTGACGAAACGCACGCCGCCCTTCTCCGCACGCAGCGCAGGCGCGGGTTTTCCCGCGGCGGCCGCGGACTTTCCCGCATCACATGCCACACGCAATCACCGGCGACAAGGAAGAGAGCGCCCAATCGAATGGCAGGAGCGACGGCATGGATTGACGGGCTCGCGCGCCGGCACGATTCGGCACAGCGCGCGACCCAAAGCCGACGATCGCGAGTCTCCGCTGGATAGCACGCGAGGTGGCGGCCCGTGCGCGTTCCGGACCGGCGCCGCCGGTGGTGCCCGTGCAGTGCAGGCAAGCGGATGTCCTCGACGCTGGCCCGAGGTGTGATTCGTAGCCCTGAATCGGAAGGGGACCTACGCGTGACCGATATGCTGAACTCGGCCGGCGCGGTGGTTGCGACGCGAGGTTCGCTCATGACGTGGTGCCGGGGGCGGGAATCGTCCTCGACGGCCAAGCCGTATCGCGGCGCGGGCCGAGAAGAGCTGATACCCGCAGCCGGGATGAAACGCGAACGAAGTGCGGCGTGAGTGCCGGGGGCGGGAATCGAACCCGCACGACTCTTCCGAGTCCCAGGATTTTAAGTCCTGTGCGTCTGCCAGTTTCGCCACCCCGGCGTCAGATCGGATCGATAGTTTACGCGGAGGTCTCTGGGACAGAACGTGCCGCCCTCGGTCCGGTCTGTACCAGCACAGCATGCCGCCGACGCTACTAGACGCAGAACAAAGTCGCCCACCCAGCCCCGCTCTTCCCCACTCAGGTGAACAGAGCGACCCATCGGACCTGAAACGTGATGCACTCGCGTGCATCCGCAAGCACCGGCCCGGACGGACCGGTCCTTGCCTCTCTAGCCGCCATCGACCCGGCCCCCTCAGCGCCGGTTGCGGCGGCCCGGTTCTCCAATAGGGCACCATTGCCGCCGCAATCCCGGTAGGCCGTGGGCAGGCTCCCCTGCCCACGGCCTTTTTCTTGTCCCGTCAGAAAACACCCCCTGTAACCACTTCCTTAGTTCACCCGATTGTCCGCTGCGGCGAATGGCTGCGGACCACACCGCAGATCGGTACCGTGCGAAAAAAACGCGCCGATCGTGTGACGGTGATCACATCACCGCGAACCGTCCCCGCGTGCACCCCGTCACTGGTTGACGCAGGCCGCCTTCCGCTCGTGCGACGCGGCCGGTGAGGAGTAGCCCAGCCATGAACGCCGCACAACGCATCTTTGAGGTCGACGAGGACAACGGCGTGGGCTACGTCCCTCCCGCTACCCTGCGGGTCATCGCCGACTTCGCTTCGTCCCTCAAAGCGAGGCTCGCGCAACTGCTGTCGCCGAGACCGGGCGAATGCCTGCTCGACGTCGGGTGCGGCCCTGGCGTGGACACGTCCGCGCTCGCACCCCTGGTGTATCCCGGCGGAACCGTTGCCGGCGTGGACCTGGACCTCGACATGCTGCGACACGCCGAGGCGCTCACCAGGGCACAGGAGGATCGCGTGTGTGTCGCGCACGTCGCGGGCGATGGCACATCCCTCCCGTTCGTGGACGCGGCTTTCGATGGATGCAGGTGCGAGCGCGTGCTTCAACACACCTGCAGGGCCGAGGCGCTGGCCGCGGAATTGGTCCGCGTCACCAAGCCTGGCGGACGGATCGTCGTCGCCGATACCGACTGGGCCTCACTCTCGATCGACTGCCTGGACGCCGCACTCGAACGCCGCGTCGTCGCTGCGGTCGGCGGCTACTGGTGTAACGGCTACGCCGGACGCCAGCTGCGCCGTCTGATGATCGCAGCGGGGATCGCGATCGAGCGAATCGAGGTGTGGCCCGTCTGGTGGACCGATCTTGCGACCTTCAGGCGGACGAGCTTTCCAAGCACCGGCGCCGATCGACACCTGCGCGCGATGGGGCGCCTGACGGCGGCGGACCTGCTCCGCTTCGACGACCTGCTCGAGAAGTCGGACCGAGCCGGCCGCTTCTTCGCGAGCGCCAGCCTCGTGCTGATTGCCGGGCACAAACCGCTGCCATCACGGGCCAGCCGCTATCGATTGGCCGACGCGAACAGCAGTTCACGGGGGTGACGCCATGGCCAAGCGAGACGCCATCGAGAAGCGAGAGACCACCGAGAAGCGGCAGTGCTTCGTGGTGGGACCTTTCGGCAAGCCGGACTCGGAGACCCGGGCCTGGTCGAACTTTCTGATGGACAACGTCATCAAGTTTGCCATCGGCGATGAATACGACGTCTGCCGCACGATCGACGCACCCGAGTCCGGCGACATCGTCGATCGGATCAAGCGCGACCTCGAACACGCGGACATGGTGATCGGGGACATCACCGACCATAACTCCAACGTGTTCTACGAGCTTGGCTTCAGAGCCGCGCGGGGCCTCCCCTTCGTGCTGGTTCGACGGGTTGGCTCGCAGTCGTCTTCCCAGGACGAAGTCCCGTTCATCCTCTCCACGTTCGAGGCAATCGGCATCGAAGCCGAATACGACAGCACGCGTGGCCGCTACATGCTGGGAGAAGCCGCCCGGACGATCAGCGACGTGCGCGCTCAGGTGGCGAAGGAAGCGCAGAAGCAGCACCCGCCTGAGTTGCTCAACGACGGTGCCTACCGCGTGCGGATGTTCAAGTGGAGAACACGGTACTCGCGCACGATTGCGACCGACTGGCTCGAACAACAAGGGACCAACGTCAAGCGGCTGATCAACGAGTACGAGAAGGGAACGCGACCGCGCGTCAGCGGAGACCGTCTGGCCGCGCTTGCCGAGTACATCGAGCTGAAGACGGCGGCCAATCAGACCATGGACGGAACGGCGGTCTACTTCGTGAACACGCACACGAAGGAGATCGACCTGGGATTCGCGATCTACAACTTTCCCAACCAGGTGGTGGTCATCAACCTGGGCGGACGAGAGGACCGGGAGAACGGCACCGCCGAACTGACCTTCGACCAGCGGAGCCGGCAGGTTGCGGTTGGCGACCTCAGGACCGAACTTCCCTGTTATTCATTCGCGGTCCGTTTCACCAGGACATCGAAACCCACGGTGACGGGGACGACGACGCTGACCGGAGTCATCGTCCATCCGCGGACGGCGACCAAGGTTGGAGAGGCGGAGCTGGTCACGAAATGGGGATTCAAGTTCTAGCACGGGTCCATCGAACGGAGGCGCGTATGCCGGAATTCAGCAATCACGTCAGGCCGCCTCGCCCACTGGTGGTCGTCCACGGATCGCTCGCGGATCGCGACCTGTACGAGAAGTGGGACTCTATACGACTGGCCGTGTTCGGTTCCGAACTGGGATGGCGTCTGCCCACCAGGCAACCAGGCGCCGCCGCTCCGCGAGACCCCTGTGACGAACACGCGATCTTCCTTGCCGGACTCAGCCGCGGAGCGGTGATCGGCATCGTCAGGGCGCTGAGCGTCGGCCGCGCATTTCCGCACCGTGAACTGTTCGAGGCTCACCTGCGCCGGTCGGACTTGAATCGGCACCTGTCGCTCGTGTGGACGCTCAATGCGCTCGCCGTCGTGCCAAGCCGGCGGCGGACCGTGTTCAAGGGCGCAGGCGACCGGACCGGCACCGTCGCCAGTCTCCTTCTATCCGCAAGCCTCGAACAAATCGCCGCAGTGGGCGGACGGGTGGTGCTCGCCACCGTGTTGAGCGCCGCGTCGGCGAAGGCGTTCCTACGCGCCGGCTTCTCCTTGCTGGACGCGCCCGCGGCCCAGCCCGGCCATCAGGAGTTCCTGCTCGCCAATGTCGGGACCGTGGTGCCAGCGCCTGCCGGCAGCCATGACGCACCGGCGGACGTCAGCTACCTGCGGCTGTGTCGACAGTACTTCGCTGGGTGCCACGCGGAGGTGACCGCCGGAACGAGCATCGACGCGCTCTTTGCGACCTGTGAAGCGCGCTACGCCTGATGACGATGGGTGCTGATTGGCGAGAGCCAGCGTCGAATCGGTGTGCGGTCGAAACGCGGGGCCTGCTACGCGAGTCCCGGCCTACGGCCAGAGCTGCGTCGTGTGCGCGTGACCGCGACGTGTGTGCGTAGCCACGTGCGTAGCACGTGTGTGCGTAGCGACGTGTGTGCGTGTGCAAATCCCCGCTCAGTGTGGACGCCGGTGGCTACTCCTGCTCAGGGAGCGGCGCGCTCTGCGCGCACGGGAGCCGGACTTCGAAGCGGGAGCCTCGGCCGGGACCCTCACTGCTGGCGCTGACCCGCCCGCCGTGCAACTCCACCATTCGCTTCACGATCGACAAGCCCAGGCCGAGTCCCCCCTGCTGGCGGCTCGTGGCCGATTCCTCCTGGCGGAACGGATCGAACACATGCGGCAGGAACTCCGCGCTGATGCCAATGCCGGTATCAGACACGGCAAGGACGAACTCGGCGTTCTGCTGATCGAGAGCTACCGCTATCCGGCCGTCCTGACCGGTGTACTTGATCGCGTTTGTCACCAGGTTCCAGGCCACCTGCTGCAGGCGCGTGGCGTCTCCAAGGACCGCCGCCGCTTCACCCGGCAGCGAGGCCGACAAGCGGAGACCCTTGGCGCGCGCCGTCGGTTCGAGGCTGGTGACGACGGCCTGGATGACCTGACGCCAGTCGATTGGCTGCAGCCGGACCTGGACCTGGCCCTGCGTGAATCGCGACACGTCGAGCAGGTCTTCGACCAGCCGGGTGAGCGCCTGCGCATTCCGGTCGATCGTTTCCGCGGTCCGCGGCACATGCGGCCCGGTCGGGTCATCCCGCAGGCGCTTGACCCGACCGACGATGACGTTCAGCGGGGTGCGGAGCTCGTGGCTGAGCGTGGCCAGAAATTCGTCCTTGAGGCGATTGGCATTGCGCGCCTCCTCGAACAGGCGGGCGTTTTCGATCGCCAGCCCGGCCCGCTTCGCCAGCTCCATGGCCAGTTCGAGGTCCGCCGGGCCGAACCGGCGACCGCCGCGACTGCTGGCAAATGTGATGACGCCAAACGTGCGGCGTCCAGCGGTCAGCGGGACCAGCATGGCCGATTGGAGCTGGAGCTGACGGATCAAGCTGAGGAACTCCGGCTCACGAGCCGAGGCTGCCAGCATCTCGTCGGTGATCTCCGGATGGAGTTGCGGCCTCCCCGTTCTGATCACCAGACCTACACCCTCGTCATCAAGTGACGGGGGATATTTCGCGTACAGCTCCGTGGCGATCAGGAGTTGATCGGCGTCCCTGTGCGTGACGACCAGTCGCTCCAACCGATCCCCGTCGAGCATGTCGATCGCACACCAGTCGCTCAACGCTGGCACGGCGAGCTCCGCCACGCGCTGGAGGTTGCGTTCATAGTCGAGCGGCGATAGAACCGCGCTGGCTTCGGCGAGAAATGCCGCCCGAACCTCGGCATCCTGTGCGTCGCGGCGCCGCTGCTGCTGTTCCTCGTACATCGTGACATTGCTGATTGCGGCGGCGGCGAGCTGACCCAGCGTCGTCGCGACCTGCAGTTCGATCTCGCTGGGACGGTGGGTCTGCCGGTAATAAAACGCGATGCTCCCCGCGGACTCGCCGCGCATGATCAGCGGCACCGACAGCAACGACTGGATGCCTTCGCGTGCGTAGTCGGAGCGCCGCGATTCGAGCAGTGACTCGGACGTGACATGTTCGGCGATGACCGGTCCCGTGAACGGGACCCGCGGCCGCCGGTCGATCGTGGAGGCGGCGAAGGCCCTCGACAACCCGCGGCTGGCGACGATGCGCCACGTGTCGCCCTCGAGCTGCCAGATGGCGTACCCGGCGGCGGTCACCACTCGCTCGGCCAGATCCAGCATGGCCTCGAGCATGGCCGGCCGATCGGCCGACAACAACAGCCGGTGTGCACCTGCCGTCAGTTCGCCGAGCCGCGCGCGAACCGCCGCCTCCTCCGCGAGAGAGCGGCGGATGCGCGCTTCCGCTTCCTTGCGCGTCGAGATGTCCACGCAGACACCGGTCATGCCGATTGCGGCGCCAGTCGCATCCACCTTGACCCGACCCTTGCCCTGCACCCAGCGAATCGTGCCGTCGGGCGCAACGATCCGGTATTCCACATCATGCAGCTGACGATTTATCCGCGCGTTCTGCAGCGATGCCAGCACGCGTTCGCGATCCTCCTCGTAGATCTCGCGCTGGTAACTCTCGAATGCTCCGTCGAACGTCCCTGGTGGCAACCCATGGACTCGCTCGAGGTTTTCGGAGCAGGTGATCCGATTGGTAGACCACGTCCAGTCCCAGGTACCCATCTGCGCCGCGTCGAGTGCGAACAGCAGCCGCTGGTGAGTATCGAAGGCGTCCTTCTCCCTTCGCGCCCGCTCGACCGCGAGGCCGATCTGGTAGCCGATCGCGAGTGCATCCGGCACCTCGCCCCGGTCGAACGCATCCGGCGCCTCGCGGTACATCATGAACTTGCCGATGACACCGCCGCCGTTGACGATCGGGATGAAGGCGAGCGCCCGTATCTGCTCACGGCGGAAGGTTTCGCCGTACTGCTTCAGTGATTCGTCGACGGTGACGTCAGGCACCACGACGGGTGCCGGCGCCGGCTGGCCCGGTCGCCACGGGGTGTGGCCCTCCACCGCCGCGCGGTAGTCCTCTGACAATCCCGCTGATGCCTTGAATCGCATGACGCCATCGGGATCGAACAACAGGATCGCGGCGCGCGGGACATGGGTGACGGCGGTGACACCGTTCAGCGCTGCCTGATAGATGTCGTCGAGGGAACGGGCATCGTCTATCGCCTGGGCGAGACGAACGAGAACCGTGCTGAGAGGCACTGCTCGATCGTGGAAAGACGTGAGCATCGCGCTTGAGGTGGTCTTTGCTGACTGTACTCGTCTGCATTGTGCGGCACAACCGCGCGAAAACTCATCAATCGGTCTGACGTCAAGATGTCACACCGCGCGCGACTCGAGTCGCGGTCCGCCGCGTCCCGATCCGGAACACACTGCGCCGAATCGAGATGCGATGAGGTTCACCCACCGAGGAAAACGTTGCCGCCGCTGCTGCCATCTGCACACCCCGTCAGCTGGGCGGGCAAATTGCCTCTGTGCACAGCGTCAGGTTCGTCCGCGAGCGGAGCCGCAGTCCGCACCGGGCACTCGCATCGTGTTCCTCATGGAGCCGTGCCGAGCCGTGACGCAGAACAGGAGCGGTATGAAGGAACTCGTCGCGGTCGGCCTCTCGTCGTGTGCGATCATGCTGGCACTGCACACGGCGCCCCGCACCAGCAGCGACTGGGAGCGCCGCCTCGATGGCCGGTTGCGCGCGGTCGCGGACTCCCCTGCTGCAACTCCGCTGCGAATCGTTGCCAGTACGCGGACAGGCACCATGGATGTCGTCGCAATGGCGGCTGACCAGGGCCGGAGCGACCAACCTCGTCGTCGTCGCGAGCGATCAGCTGGCCATGCAGGTCCGCCCAGGTCTACTGAAGACCGTGGCCGAGGATGCGGACGTCACCCGCCTCAGACTGGAGTCTCCGATCGGCGCGTCGAGCAACTCTTCCAGCCTGGCCACGCCCAGCGGATTGGTCGGGACTCAGGCTCTTCTGCCGCACCCGAGGCCCATCAACTGAACGGAATGTCGGTTCCAGCAGTGGCCATCAGCCTGACACCGTCCGCCCGCCGCCGCGCTGTGGTCGAGTGTGGCGTGGCACTCCGCGGTGCCACGGCTGGTGAATGGGTCCGCGACCCTGCGTGAAATCTCCGTCGGCGACGCGCCGGCATTGCTGGAACAGCTCGCAGACCCGATCGCGCTTCGTCATGTCGCGCCCTGTCCGGCCACGATCGCCGACATTAGGCGTTTCGCGCGTTGGGCGCGGGAGACGAGACGCCGTGGCCGATTGATCTGCTTTGCCGTCATCCCCGCGGGTTACCGTCGGCCAGTCGGACTGATGCAGTTGTGGCCACTCGACCGGGACGGCACGACAGCCGAATGGGGCGTCGTCATCGGCCGCGCGTTCTGGGGCAGCGGTTTGTTTCCGGCTGCAGCGTCGCTGCTTCTGCAGTTCGCGTTCGACTCGCTCGGTGTAGCGCGATTGCAAGCGCGCACCGCAGTCGGCAACGAGCGAGCAGGCGCGGCCATGCAGAAGATCGGCGCAACAGCTGAAGGACGCCTCAGCGGAGGGGTCAGGACAGAGCGCGCGATGGCGGACGTGCACCGCTGGTGGTTTTTACCGAGCAGGTCACTCACATCGCGGCGAGCATCGCCTGCTCCGAGTCCACCCCGCCGCCGGTACTCTCGTTCTGACCAGCTCCAGGGCAGACACCAGAATCGGCCAATACGGAAGTGCGATCTGTCAAATGTGAGCATCTGACACTAAGATTTTAGCTTCATCTGGAAGGGGGTGGCCCTTGGCGCTATGCTGGATCCCGACTTCGCGGACCGGCCCACCAGGCCGGAACGTTCAATCGGAAAGGCCAGGAAGACGAGTCAAGGCGCCTGTCGCCTTCTTCGCACGCACACCCTCATACCAGTGTCGCGGGCAAGTCCCCTGGCCGGCCCTCAGCCGGCGGCCACAAGCCGCCGGCTGCAGGTCGCTTCACAACCCGGACCTGATCGTCCGAGTCACTTGCACCTCGAACGAACTCGAACTCGCTAATGGATAGTCTCGCTGCTCGCACGTGGCTGTGAGCCACGCTCGGTGGCCATCACCCGCTCGATCATCGTGCTGAGGTCGCGCTCGGGGATGTCGAAGGGTCCAGCGACGATGGCCCCAAGGCTCATTTCAACAGCGATCACGACGCCGTCGTCGAAGCGGTTGACGATCCAGCTGAAACCGCGAAGGGCAATCGGCCGATCTTCTTCGGCACCAGGATTCTTCGCCCGATCGAGCGCCCGCAGCATGCCGACGAGGACCCTCGCGACATCGGCGTCGGTCCAGGCGCGTGGTGCGCGCTCCAAAGAGGTAATGACTTGCGTGGTGGCGTTCTGTTCGCCGCGAACCCAGATCTCGGCTTCGATGTCCATCAGGTCCAATCGTGAATCGTAAAGAGGAATCGTCATAAGGACTGGCTTCAGTCTATCAGCCCGTCGGCCGACGACCTCAGCGCGTTGAACGCACCCAGTCGGGATTCAGGATTCAGGATTCAGTGATTCACGATTCACGATTCGGTGATTCATGATTCGTGATTCCTGATTCCTGAATCCTGTCCGTCCGAGAGGGCCGTCTCCAGTTCCGCCGCGGTCCCGACCGGTCGTTCGCACACGAAGTCACGACAGATGTATACGGCTGGCGTGCGGCCGGACTGCATTGCCGCCGTCCAGGGCAACGCGCGCACGAGCTGGTCGATGTGATCGCCGTCCATTCGGACCATCACTGCACCAGGCAGGTAATGACGACGAAGCATTGCCCACAGGGACTCGGTCGCGGGCCCGTCGGCCGAGACGACGATCTGCGTCACACCCGCGTGATAGGTCGAAAGACCGGCGAGCAGAAGCGGGACGGCGCGACCGAGCGTGGCGGCGCGGCTGCCGAACGAGGCGAGGGTACGCTCGAGCCGTGCAATCAGTGCGGGATCGTTGGTCAGGTGGGTCAGCCAGAGCAGATTGAGGACTGACACGGAACTCGCCGCTGGTTCGGCCCCGTCGTACTCCTCCTTGACCCGCAGCAGCACGGAGGGATCGCGACCGGTCGTACTGAACCAGCCGCCCTCTTGATCATCCCAGAACAGTTCGTCCTGACGTCGCTGCAGGTCAAGCGCCCATTCGAGCCAGGCCGGATCGCCGTCGGCCTGGAACAGTTCGAGGAGTCCGAAGGTCAGGTAGGCGTAGTCTTCCGCATAGGCTTCGATGCCAGCCTCGCCCTGCCGATACCGGCGTTGCAGAGTGCGCGTGTTGATGAATCCCACAGGGTCGTCCGAATGAACCGTGCTGACCGCTGCGCGTCCGCCAGATAAGCGGTCGCTCCGTCCAGCATCCGCGCGGCCCGCGCGAACGCGGCAATCATCAGCCCATTCCACGCCGTCAGGACCTTGTCGTCCAGATGCGGTCGCGGTCTGCGGTCACGTATGGCACGCAGCGTCAGGCGGCTCCGCTCGAGTGTCGAGAGCACCTCTTCCACGGACCGGCCGACCGTGGCGGCGATCTCCTCGATCGACCGCGCGGTGTAGAGCAGGTTCTTGTGCGTGAATTCGTTCTGCGGATCAAACGGGGCGTTGCCGTGAGGCTGGACACCGTAACGCAGGCGGAAGACGTCGGCGTCCGGGCCCAGCGCGTCGCCTATCTCCGCATCTTCCCAGACGTAGAACGCGCCCTCCTTCTTGTGGGCTTCCGAGTGCGCGAGAGGGTCCGTCCGATGCGGAGCGGACGGCACACTGTCGGCATCCTCCGCCGAGTAGAAGCCGCCCGCCGGAATCAGTCATGTCTCGTCGGACGTAGTCGAGCGTGTCGAGCGCCACGTCCGCGAAGAAGCGATCTCCGCTGGACTGGGCCGCCTCGACGTAGGCGAGAACCAGCTGCGCCTGGTCGTAGAGCATCTTCTCGAAGTGGGGCACGCGCCAGCCGCCGTCCACCGAGTACCGGTGAAAGCCGCCACCGATGTGATCGCGCATCCCGCCCAGGGCCATCGCCCTGAGCGTCACCCGCACCATGTCGTGCGCGCTCTCGTTGCCCGTCCGGTGATATTCGCGCAGGAGAAACAGCAATTCACTCGGTCGCGGGAACTTGGGCTGATCGCCGAAACCGCCTCGCTCCGCATCGAACGTCCCCGCGAACTGCCGGACCGCCGCATCCAGGATGTCGGATCCGGGAATGTCTCCGGACGGGGATGATGCGTTCAGCGACCGGAGCCGGCCGATGATGCTCGCTGCCGAGTGGATCACCTTGAGGCGTTCCTCGCGCCAGACGCGGGCGACCTCGGTCAGGACGTCGATGAAACCCGGGCGACCCCATCTGGCCGTGGGCGGATAGTAGGTTCCGCCGTAGAACGGCTCCAGCTGCGGCGTCAGCCAGACGCTCATCGGCCAGCCACCGGATCCGGTCGTCGACTGGACGAAGGTCATGTAGACGCGGTCCACGTCCGGCCGCTCCTCACGATCGACCTTGATCGAGACGTAGTGCTGGTTGAGCACGTCTGCGATCTGCGGGTCCTCGAAGCTCTCGTGCTCCATGACGTGGCACCAGTGACACGTCGAGTAGCCGATCGACAGGAAGATCGGCCGGTCCTCGCTCGCGGGCGCGGGCGAACGCCTCGTCGCCCCATGGATACCAGTCGACCGGGTTGTCCTTGTGCTGGAGAAGATAGGGACTGTGTTCCGCGGCGAGGCGATTGGCCATGCAGGTTGCAGTTTCTGCGCTTAAAAAACCAGACCGGGTCTGGTTTTCGGGTCGAAAAATTAGACCCGGTCTAATTAACGGGCATCTTCCGCGGGGGCGGGAGCGCCAGCGAACGGGACCGGGCGCGCTGGAACTCGACGCTGTCCCGCCGACCGCCGGGACGGGTCCGGACTGCTGACTTCAATAGCTCGATCCGTTCCTGTGGCGGCGGATGGGTGGAAAAGAATGTCTCGACGACGGTGGGATCGCGCTTCTGCTCGCGGCGAAGGATTTCGAACAGCTCGACCATCCCGCGTGCCTCCCACCCGGCATTCGTCAGGATCTGAAGGCCGACACGATCCGCTTCGATCTCGTCGTCACGACTGAACTTGAGGAACATGCTGTTGGTCATCACGCCGGCAGCCGACCGCGCGGCGTTGGCCCCGCCGGCATTTCCCAGCATGGCGCTCAGCAGGCCCAGCCCCCAGTTCGCGAACGCCCCCTGCATCACCTGCGTCGCCGCGTGCCGCTGCGCGACGTGCGCGATCTCGTGCGCCAGCACGCCCGCGACCTGCGACTCGGTGGTTGCGGCATGCAGCACGCCGCGGTTGATCCAGACCGGTCCCCCCGGCAGTGCAAACGCGTTGATTTCCCGGTAGTCGGCGATAGTGAACGAGTATGGATACCGCGGACCTCGTGCGCTGCGCGCGAGCTGCTTCCCTACGCCCGCCACGTACGACAAAACCCTCTCGTCGCGGAACTGGACCAGCTCATGCCGCATTTTCACGTTCGCCTCACGACCAAGCTCGATCTCGTCGGGCACGCTCAGTAGCGTGAGGCCGAGCAGCGCCAGTAGCGAACTTCATACGCGCGGCGTCGGCGCGGCCGGCATGTCCTCAGGGCGCCGGCGCCGCAGGCGCGCGTAGGCGGCGGTGAACTCCACGCCATACAGCAGGATGATCGACGACACGTAGACCCACAGCAGGAACACCACAACTGCGGCGATCGATCCCTGAATCATCGTCAGGCGCGAGTTGTGTTTGATGTACCACGCGAAGCCGAAAAACGTGGCCCGCCAGAGCAGGCCGGTCAGGATCGCGCCGACCCAGACGTCTCGAAACCGGGTCTTCGCGTTGGGGATGAAATAGAACACCAGTCCGATGGCCATCGTCAGCAGGATCACTGACAGGTATCGGAACGTCAGCGTCTGCAGCGCAGTCAGCCAGTGGAACCGCGACAGCATCGCGCCGAACCACGACGCCTCCGCTACCTGCACGGCGGTCACGAGCAGCAGCGCGACGATCGTCACGCTGCCGGCGGCCACGAGCATCAGGAACGAGACCATGCGGTGCTTCCAGAAGCTCCGTTGCTTCTCGACGCCCCAGGCTTCGTTGACCGCACTCGTCACCGCGCCGAAGACGCCCAGCGACGCCCAGATCAGCCCAAGGCCTCCGGCGACGCCAATCTGGGTCCGCGTCTGCCGGAACGCGTCGAGCTGAGTGGTGACGAAGTCCAACTGCGTGGGGAAATACCGGAAGACGAACGTGAGGACCGCAATCCGGTCCTTCTCGTCGGCCGTGACCGACCCGAGAAGCGAGATCACGAGCAGCAGGAAGGGGAAAAACGACAGCAGTGCGTAGTACGCGATCGCAGCGGCATGGGTCAGGTCGTTGCTGTTGACCAGCTCGACGAGGCCGCGCCACGCGGCGAGGCCGGACAGACGCAGCTCGGCGCGAACGCGGCGCAGGATCCGGCCCGGCGTCACGAAGCGATTATGTCAAAACCGGCGCACGCACAACTCCCAACCCCCGAACCGCTCCCTGCAGACGCTCCCATCACGAGAGTGGGGCAGGTGAAGACGGTGGGGCGTTGGGAGTTATCGACCCTCGAGCCTACGAGCGACCGAAGTCCGATCCCGACCCCGTGTTCGACCCGCCGCTCGTCCCGCTCCCATACGAAGAAGAACCCGAGCTGCCGCCGAACGAACTGCCGGTCGAGCCGCCGCCGTAGCTGCTGCCGCTCGGACCAGTGCTGCCGGTGCTTCCGGCGCTGCCGGTCGAGGCGTTTGCGAAGCCGCGCGCTTCGTCGGCGCCCCGAGACACCGCATCGCGCGCCTTGTCGACGAAGTCGCGGCCCTTGTCTGCCCAGTCGCCCGCAGACTCGGAGGCGCGACGATACCCTTCGGACGCCATGTTGCCGATATTCTGCGCCTGTTCGCCGAGGGCGCCGCGCAGTTCGGACCCCGCCTTCGGGGCCAGCAGCATCCCGAGACCTGCGCCGAGCACGGTGCCCGTCAGCAGTCCCATCATGAACCCGCCGCCGTTCCCCTCGTTGTCGTAACGATCGTAGCTATCCGCCATGTGCTGACTCCTTGTATACAGAATCTGTTCGCGACGCGCCTTCTCCGCTTCGGCAGGCCTGATCGTCGGCCCGCCCAACGCCGGCCTGCGATGGACCGTAGGGCGAGGCTTCAGCCTCGCCTATCTGCACTCCGTCAGTGCGACGTCGTCCCTCCCCGAAATGGGGATTCAGACCGCGCCGCGTTGAACTCATTGACGACTCGCATCCCTTCGCTCGCCATCTCCCCCACCTTCTCGAAGGTGCGCTGGAAACGGGCGAACTCGTGACGCAGGTCGTCCACCAGTGGCTCGATCCGGTCGCGCATCTCGCGCCCGCGGTCTGTAAAGAAGAGATAAGCTGCCGCCGCCCCTACCAGGGCCCCGACCACTGCCCCCGCCGTTACTCGCGACTGTTCGTTCACACGCCCTCCTCGTTGGGCCTCAACGGGAATGTGTATTCCAAAATGAGTGCCACGCTACAGCTCAACGTGATGCCGTCGGCTGAGTGGCGAACTGCAGGTCGGACCGGTCCAGGAACAGCGTGAGCGCCACACCGTCCCAACCGTCAGTTCCTGACGGATTTCCGGGCGCATCGTCTGCCAGCGAGATGAATCCCGTGTGCTGCGGAAGCAGCCCATATCGACGCAGCAGGTATTCGCGCACCAGACTCGCGCGTGCGCGGCCGACGCGATACCGTTCAGCCTGCGTCCCCGCTGTCGCATATCCCTCCACCACCAGCGGGTTGGACGGGAGGTACTTCAGATAGGTCGCCATGGCTGAATCGAGTCGCACCCGACCGTCGGCGGTGATCGCCTCGGTGCCATCCTCGGTCGTCTCGAGAAACACGGCCGCCGACAGCCAGATGCGCAGGGCTTTCCGTTTGCCGTTTTCGAGCACTCCGTCCCGGTACTCGGCGGGCGAAATATCATCGAGGTCGAAGTAGCCGCGCCGGTTGAAGAACCCGCGCAGGAGGAAGTTGCGCTTCAGCGCCTCCATGTTGTCCGCGAGATCGGCCGTCGCCTCCGCGCCTGCGTCAGCGTCATCCGCATGTCGGCCATCAGTCCTTGCGCAGCTCCATCCGACGAGCGAAAGTCCGCGATGGCACGGCGCGCCTCGGCCGTCACGTCGCGCACGTTCGCCATGACGGCCTGGGTCTGAGCGGCGATCTCCCGCACCTGTCGATACAGCGCGTCGTCCTTGACCAGCTTGCCCAGCGTCCCCTTGCCTTCATTGATCCCCGCGAGGATCTCCCGCGTGTCGTTGGAAATCTCGCTGCCGTTGCGAGCGATGGCGGTCAGGTCCGGACGGATGTCGGTCACGAGACCGTTCGCCTGTTCCGCAATGGAGGCAATCTGCTTGACTGCTGTCTCGGCATCGTCACTCAGGGCGTCGACGGTGGTATTGATCAGCGCGACCGTTTCGCTCGCCTGGTCGAAGCAGGTCAGACAGAATGAACGGCTCGCGGCTGTTGATGGTTCCGCCATCCACGACCCTCTGGGCCTTGTCGGTGCCGCCGGTGATGTTGACGAATACGGCGCCGACAAGGCCTTCCGTCTGCGTGCTCGCGATGGAATCGACGCGAACCAGCTGGTGAAGTTCCTCGCGCACCTCCATCCGCACGCGGAACTTGCCCTCGGGCGACGGCGGGATCTCGATCGCCGTCACCTCTCCCGCATCGAGGCCCGAGACACGGACGATCGCGCCCGTCTCCAGCTGGCCGAGCCTGCCGAACTCCGCGTAGACGGGGAACCGCCGTTCGAACAGCATGCGGCGCTCGCCGATCATGAACAGCGCCACCGTGAACAGCAGCGATTCCCAGGACAACGAACACGCCAGCGCCAACCGCTTTCGCGCGATTCACCGCCCGATCCCTCCGGCGTCCGTCACTACCCGGCTCCTTCCGATCGCATGAACGCGCGAACCAGCGCGATGCTCGCTCCGATCCAGGTCTGCTGCGGTACCCCGCGCGATGATGCGGCCCTCGTGCAGCATGGCGAGCTCGTCGCCGACATGACGTGCGCTCGGGATGTTGTGAGTCACCACCACGATCGTGGTGCCCTCCTGCTTCAACGTGAGCAGCAGGTCGTCGATCTCGGCGGACGTGATCGGGTCGAGCCCCGCGCTCGGCTCGTCCACGAGCAGGATGTCGGGATCGAGCGCCATCGCGCGCGCCAGGCCAGCGCGCTTGCGCATCCCGCCGGAGAGTTCGGCCGGCATCTTGTGGTAATCGCGCTCCAGACCAACGTCCGCGAGCCGGCGCGCGGCGATCTCGCGAATCCGCGGATCGGGCCAGTCGGTGTGACGCCGCAGCGGAAAGGCGACGTTCTCGCCGACCGTGATCGAGTCGAACAGCGCGGCGTTCTGAAACAGGAACCCCATCCGCTTGCGCACGTTCGCGAGCTCTCGTCCCGTCAGCGACGCGACATCGGCCCCGTGGACGAGCACGCGTCCCGCGTCCGGCTTCAGCAGTCCGACGATGTGCTTGAGCGTGACGCTCTTGCCGGTCCCGCTCCGACCGAGCAGGCAGAAGGCCGTGCCGCTCCGCACGTCGATCGTCACGTCGTCGAGCACCGTCCGTCCGGCGAACGACTTCGTGACCTGCTCGAGACGTATAGCCATATCGCCGCCCGGATGCGACGAGGTCCGCGCCACACTCGAGTCGTCTGGGGCGAGTGTCCGGTCCGTCGCGGGTGGGGCCTTGTCCCGCCTGCGCCAAAGCCCCGGCGACACGCGCCAGAGGGACGGGAAGATGGTCGGCGAGCCGGGCGAGCCCGAAACCTGGTACCGCACTCCCCCGTGGGCTCTGTCCGTCATGCCGGAAACACGAAGAAGATCAGCCGCACCAGCACGACGTTGGTGACGATGATCAGGATCGACGCCAGGACCACGCTGCGGGTCGAGGCGCGGCCAACGCCCTCGGTGCCCTGCGTCGTGGTGAAGCCCAGGTAAGAGGCGATCGTGCCGATGATCAGCCCGAACACCGCCGTCTTCAGCGTGGCCGGGATGAAATCGCTGGAACTCGATCAGCGAGAACGCGCGGTTGAAATACAGCTGCCACGACATGCCGCTGACCGCGACTCCGCCATCCAGCCGCCGACGATGCCGCAGAAGTCGGTGACCGTCGTCAGCAGCGGCATGGCAATGATGCAGGCGACGATGCGGGTGACGGCGAGGAACTTGAACGAGTCGACAGCGACCGCTTCGAGCGCGTCGATCTGCTCGGTCACTTTCATCGCGCCGAGTTCGGCGCCGATGCCGGCCCCGACGCGCCCAGCCACGAGCAGCGCCGTGACCAGCGGGCCGGTTTCGCGAATCAGCGCGATGGCGAGACCTGCCGGGATCAGCGCCTCGGCGCCGAAGCGCTCGAGCGAGGCACGCGTGTGCATCGACAGGACGACGCCGATCGCCAGTCCCGACGTCGCGATCAGTGGCGCGGAACGCCAGCCGATTTCGATAGATGTGCCGCGCGATCTCCCGAGTTCGTAGGGCGGAAGGAACGCTTCGCCGCAGCGCGCGCACTCCGAACAGACTGACCTCGCCGACCCAGGCCAGGGCGGCGAGAACGACGGTGCCGACTCGCTCGAGCACGGCCCATCCGTTCTGCAACGGACGGGCCATAGAGCGCGACAAGAGGCTGCGAGTGGAGCGTTGTCTACTGAGCGGTCGAGTTGGCGGCGTTCGCCGCCGCGCGGGCGGCCGCGCGCTGATCCTTGATCTCGTGCTTCTTCATCTTGCTGTAGAGGGTCGGCCGGTAGAGGCCGAGGATCTGCGCGGCCTCCTGCTTGTTCCAGTTGGTCCGCTGCAGCGTCTGCACGATCGCCATCTTCTCGATCTCGGCGAGCGTGCGGTGCGGCGGGATCGTGAACTCCTGCGCGGGACTCCCCTCTTCGCGAATCGTTTCCGGCAGATCGTTCGGCTGAATCTCACCCGTCTTGCACACCAGCACGGCGCGCTCGATGGCGTTCTCGAGCTCGCGCACGTTCCCGGCCCAGCGGTTGCGAATCAGCAGGTGATAGGCCGCAGGTGAAATCGAGCGCACGGCCTTCTGGTAGCGCTGGTTGAACTTCGACAGGAAGTGGTTGCAGAGCAGCGGAATGTCTTCGCTCCGCTCGCGCAGCGGCGGCACGCGCAGGGTGATGGTGTTGATGCGGAAGTAGAGATCCTCGCGCAGCTTGCCCTCGCGCAGCGCGACCTCGAGATCGATGTTGGTCGCGCAGATGAGGCGGAAGTCGACGTGGACGAGCCGGTCGCTGCCGATCGGCCGGTACTCGCGTTCCTGCAGCACGCGCAGCAGCTTGGTCTGCAGGTAGGACGGCATTTCACCGATCTCGTCGAGCAGCAGCGAGCCGCTCTCGGCCATCTCGAACAGGCCGACCTTGTCGTTCATCGCGCCGGTGAACGCCCCCTTCTTGTAGCCGAACAGCTCGCTCTCGATGAGGTCCTTCGGGATCGCCGCGCAGTTGATCTTGATGAACGGCCCCTTGACGCGGTTCGAGTTGTAGTGAATCGCGTTCGCAATCAGCTCCTTGCCGGTCCCGTTCTCGCCCTGGATCAGGATGTTCGCGTCGCTGGCGGCGACACTTTCGATGAGCTCGAAGAGGTCCTTCATCTTCTTGCTCTGCCCGACGATGTTGGCGAAGCTGTACTGGCCGCGAATCTGTTCCTTGAGCTGCTGGTGCTCGGCACGCTCCTGCGAGCGGTCGATGGCCTTGCGGATCATGTCCATCAGGCCGTCCTGTGTGACCGGCTTTTCGAGGAAATAGAAGGCGCCCGCCTGCCCCGCTTCGACCGCGCGCGCAACGGTCCCGTTGCCGCTGATGACGATGATTTCAGGCCAGTTGTCGAGTTCCTTGAGCCGGCGCAGCAGCGCGATGCCGTCGACGTCCGGCAGCATCAGATCGGTGACGACCACGTCCGGCCGCCACTGCTTGAAGATCTCCTCGCCGCGGGTGCCGATGAGGGCCGTCCGGACTTCGTAACCGTCAGCCTCGATGACCATCTTGAGCCACTCGGTCATCGCTGGTTCGTCGTCGATCGCAAGGACGCGGCGACGACGTTTCGGGGCTGAACTGGCAGTCGGCATCAGGCAACCTCTGGCGCGGGTCAGCCTACCACAACGCGTTTTCGTTCAATACATTCATCCATCCATTGACCAGTATGCAGACACTTCGTAGGTATTCCATGCGTTCACGCGGGATCCGGGTCGCTGACCTATAATCCGGCCCTCCTCCATGGAGATCCTCGAGACCCGAATCCGCCCCGACAGTCCAGATTTCCAGGTGAATCGCAACCGCATGACCGCGCTGGTCGACGACCTGCGGACGCGGCTGGCTCGAGTCCGGCTCGGCGGCGGCGAACGGTACCTGCAGCGGCATCGCGACCAGGGCAAGCTGCCAGTCCGCGAACGGCTGGACCGGCTCATCGACTCCGGTTCACCATTTCTCGAGCTCTCGCCGCTGGCGGCGTGGGACCTCTACGACGACGATGCCCCTGGCGCGGGCCTGGTGACTGGGATCGGTCGAGTGTCGGGTCGCGAAGTGATCATCGTCGCCAACGACGCGACGGTGAAGGGCGGCACCTACTATCCGATCACCGTAAAGAAGCACGTGCGCGCCCAGGAAGTCGCACTCGCCAACCGGCTCGCCTGCATCTACCTCGTGGATTCAGGTGGCGCGTTCCTGCCGCTGCAGGCCGAGGTCATTCCCGGACCGCGATCACTTCGGCCGGATCTTCTTCAACCAGGCGCGGATGTCCGCTGAAGGGATTCCGCAGATCGCGGTCGTCATGGGGTCGTGCACGGCCGGAGGCGCCTACGTGCCAGCGATGTCGGACGAAACGATCATCGTCAAGGGCACGGGGACGATTTTCCTCGGTGGACCGCCGCTGGTGAAAGCCGCTACCGGCGAGGAAGTCACGGCAGAGGATCTTGGGGGCGCCGACGTGCACACCCGCCTCTCCGGCGTGGCCGACTATCTCGCCGAAGACGATTCACACGCGCTCGAGCTCGCGCGTACGGTCGTGTCCACCCTGAACCGCGTCAAGACTCTGCCCGCGGATATCACGCTTGCCGAGGATCCGTTGTATGACGCCGATGAGCTGTACGGGATCGTCAACGCGGACGTCCGCAAGCCGTACGACGTTCGCGAGGTCATCGCCCGTCTGGTCGATGGATCGCGTTTCGACGAGTTCAAGCGACGCTACGCCCCGACGATCGTCACCGGTTTCGCGCGGCTGCATGGCTTCCTTGTCGGCATCGTCGCCAACAACGGGGTCCTGTTCTCCGAGTCGGCACTGAAGACGACGCATTTCATCGAGATCTGCAACCTGCGTGGCATCCCGCTGATCTTCCTGCAGAACATCACCGGCTTCATGGTCGGCCGTGAGTACGAGCGCGGCGGCATCGCGAAGGACGGCGCGAAGATGGTGCACGCGGTCGCCAACTCCGTCGTCCCGAAGTTCACCGTGGTGATCGGCGGATCGTTCGGCGCGGGCAACTACGGTATGTGCGGACGGGCCTACGACCCGCGCTTCCTCTGGATGTGGCCGAACGCGCGCATCTCGGTCATGGGCGGCGAGCAGGCGGCAAGCGTGCTGACCACCGTCAAGCGCGATCAGCTCGCGCGCGAAGGCAAGGTACTCTCGGCGGAAGAGGAACGCGCCATTCGCGATCCGATTCTCGACAAATACGAGCGCGAGGGTTCACCGTACTACTCCACCGCGCGGCTGTGGGACGACGGGATTCTGGATCCGGCGCAGACGCGCGACAGCGCTGGCGCTCGCGTTGTCCGCGTCGTTCAACGCGCCGATCCCGCCGGCCAAGTTCGGCGTGTTTCGGATGTAGGCACCGGATAGTTATGAGCTACGAACATCTTTTCACCAGACGATCCGGCGCGGTCGAATACCTCGAGCTCAATCGGCCCGAGGTGCGGAACGCCCTCAGCGACCACACCGTCCGCGAGCTGACCGCCTGGGCCGAATCGATTGCGGCCGATCGCAGTGTGCGCGCGGTCGTGCTCAGCGGAGCCGGCAAGGTGTTCTGCGCCGGCGCCGACCTGACGTGGTTCACGGCGATGGCCGGCTACACGCCGGAGGAGAACCTGCGTGACGCGACGCTCGGCGCACGGATGTTCGATCTTCTGGACTCGTTGCCATGCGTGCTCATCGGTCGTGTCCACGGAGCCGCTCTTGGCGGCGGGTCGGGGCTGGCTTCGGTCTGCGATCTGGTGGTCGCCGCCGACAACGCAGTGTTCGGGTTTACCGAGGTGAAGCTGGGGATCATGCCGGCGATGATCGCGCCGTACGCCCTGGCGAAAATCGGCCGTTCGGCAGCGCGCGAACTGTTTCTCACGGGTATGCGCTTCAGTGCCCAGCGGGCCCGCGAGATCGGCCTGGTGCACGCCGTGGTCCCGCTGGCTGGACTGGACGAGAGAGTCGGTCAGTACGTGGAAGAAGTGCTCTCGGCTGGTCCCGGCGCAATCGCCGAGGCGAAGCAACTGCTGCGCGAGACCTGGTTCCGGCCGCCCCGGGACGTGCAGGGGCTGATGGCCGAGTCGATCGCCGCACGCCGATCGTCGGCGGAAGCACAGGAAGGCATGCGCGCGTTCCTCGAGAAGCGCTCGCCGTCGTGGAAGGGCAATCAGTAGTTCCCCGTGCGTTACTGCCTCCGGAGGTCGTCTTCTTCGTGACAGCCAAGCGATGTTCGAGCGCATTCTGATCGCCAATCGCGGCGAGATTGCCGTCCGCATCATCCGCGCCTGCCGTGAACTCGGCATTGCCGCGGTCGCGGTCTACTCGGATGCCGATGCCCAGGCGCCTCATACGAGGATTGCGGACCGTGCGGTCCGCATCGGACCCGCGCCGGCGGCGGACAGTTATCTCTCGACGGACGCGATCATCGAGGCGGCGCGCCACACGGCCTGTGACGCGATTCATCCCGGATACGGGTTTCTGTCGGAGAACGACGCGTTTGCAGCGCGCTGTGCTGACGCCGGGTTGACGTTCATCGGACCTCCTCCTGAGGCGATGACGAGCATGGGGTCGAAGGTGGCTGCCCGAGAAATGGCGCAGGGAGCGGGTGTCCCGGTGGTGCCGGGAGAAACGCCCACTGACCAGCGTGACGAGTCGATTGCGGCCGCGGCGCGACGGGTCGGCTTTCCGCTGCTCCTCAAGCCCTCGGAGGGTGGTGGCGGCATCGGCATGAAGGTGGTGCGCGAGGACAGCGAACTCGTCGGGGCGATTCAACAGGCGCGGCGCGAGGCCGCCGCGGCATTCGGCGACGGACGGCTCTACGTCGAGCGGCTGGTCGATCACCCCCGTCACGTCGAGATCCAGATCTTCGCCGACTCGCAGGGAGAGGTGGTCCACCTGTTCGAACGGGAGTGCTCGATCCAGCGCCGGCATCAGAAGATCATCGAGGAGACGCCGTCACCAGCCGTGACGCCGGCCCTGCGCGCGAGCATGGGCGATGCTGCCGTGTCGATCGCAAGAGCGGCGGGATATCGGAACGCGGGGACCGTGGAGTTCCTGCGTCGACGGCCGCGGCGACACGGCGCGCTTCTACTTCCTCGAGATGAACACACGACTGCAGGTCGAGCATCCGATTACCGAGCAGGTGGTCGGCGTCGATCTGGTGCACGCGCAGATCGCCGTCGCGGCCGGGCTGGCCCTGCCGTGGCGACAAGAGAACCTGTCGCAACGAGGGCACGCCATCGAAGCGCGCATCTACGCCGAAGATGCCGCGCACGGCGACCTGCCGCAGGCAGGTCCGCTGTTGCTCTATCGCGAACCGCGGATGCCAGGGATTCGGGTGGATTCAGGTGTGGTCGAAGGCGGCGACTAGTCAGCGTTCATTACGATCCGATGATCGCCAAGGTGATTGCCACCGCTGAATCACGGGAGCAGGCGCGCCGGCGTCTGCTGGCGGCGCTGCGCCAGTTTCCCATTCTGGGCGTGCGGACGAACGTTGCCTTCCTGATCAACATCCTCGAGCACTCACGATTCCAGGCGGGCGACATCGACACGGGGTTCCTCGACCGTGAGGGCGGGAACGTTCGGCCGCAATCACCGGGTGACACGCCGCCCGGTGTCGAGGCGCTCGCTGCCGCTGTCCGCACCAGCGCGCCGCCTGTCGCCGCCACCGCCGCGCCCGTGCACGACCCGTGGATCTCACTGCGTGGAGTACGTGTCTAACCTGGAAGGGTCGATCACGTCGCTCGGCAACGGCGCCTTCCGGATCTCGCGGAGTGACGGCTCGCAGGTCCTCGCCTACGGAGTCGTCGACCGCACGAGGACATGGGTGTTCCTGGACGGCGTCACGTACGTGATCGAGCCGTCACGCCGGACAGCCACCGGTGCAGGTGCCGACGCCGCTCTGCTGGCGGCGCCGATGCCGGCAACGGTGACGCAGATCCACGTGGACGTCGGCCAGTCGGTTGCGCCAGCCGACCTGCTGGTGACACTGGAAGCGATGAAGATGGAGTTGCCGATCCGCGCCACCACCACCGGCACCGTCACCGCGATCAATTGCCGCGTCGGCGAACTGGTTCAACCGGGCCTGCCGCTCATCGAAGTCCGAAACGCCGAAGCAGGAACCGTGAACCCCGAACCGAACCGGATCCGAACCGAACCCGGACCGAACGTGAACACGAACTGAGAAGCGAGAAGAGAGAAGCGTGAACGTTCCTGGTTCTGTCCACCTCTTCGAAGTCGGTCCCCGCGACGGGCTGCAGAACGAGGCGACCGCCGTGCCCACGGCCGCCAAGATTGCATTCGTCGACGCACTCGCAGCCGCCGGACACTCGACCATCGAGGTCTCCGCGTTTGTCAGTCCGCGATGGGTGCCGCAGATGGCGGACGCGGCGGAGGTGTTCGCCGGCATTCACCGCCGCGAGGGCGTGCGCTATACCGCCCTCGTACCCAACCTGGCGGGACTCGAGCGGGCGCAGCAGGCGGGTGTCGACGAGATCGCCATCTTCGCCGCCGCCTCTGAAACGTTCAGCCAGCGCAACATCAACCAGTCCATTTCCGCCTCTCTCCAGACCTACGCTGCCGTCTGCCGGCAAGCCAGCGCCGCCGGCTTGCGTGTGCGGGCGTATCTCTCCACTGTCTTCGGCTGCCCGTTCGAGGGCGATGTACCTGTCCCGACGGTGGCCACGATCGCGGCGCAGCTGATCGACATGGGTGCGTACGAAGTGGCTCTGAGCGATACGATCGGGATCGCGCATCCGGGCCAGGTGGCGCCAGTCATCGATGCGGTGGCGAAACAGGTGCCGCGGCCGCAGATTGCGCTGCACTTCCATGACACTCGAGGGATGGCCCTGGTGAACGTCGCGATGGGACTCGATGCGGGCATCACCACGTTCGATTCGTCGGCGGGCGGGCTGGGCGGCTGTCCGTACGCGCCCGGGGCGACCGGAAATCTCGCTACCGAAGACCTCGTCTCCATGCTGAACGGCCTCGGCGTTCAGACCGGCGTGGACCTCGAGCGGCTGATCGACGCGTCGCGCCTGATCGAGCCATACGTCGGCCATGCTCTTCCATCGCGTGTGTATCGAGCCCATGGATCCCAGACTCGCTAGCCTGCTGACGGAACTCGTCGAGAAGACGGGGTTGCTGCGTCACGATCTGAAACGCAAGGGTGATCTCGAGAAGTACGAGGCCCGCATCGCGCGTGTCGATGCCATGATCGCGAAGATCGCCGAATGTGTCGCGGAGGAGAATCCTGATCTGGCCAAGGCGCTGCGCACCGCGTGGCAACAACCCGGCCGCAGCCTGGCCTTCAGGAACGCGGATCATCAGAAGGAGATGAAGGACAGGCCCGAATCGTGAATCACAATTGAAGCGGTTGCCTTCGCTCCTTCATCCACTTCACCAGCTTCTTCTCCGGCCAGTAGTTGATGATGCGTTCCGGGGGAATGCCGGCGAGCCGCGCGTGCGCGATGGCAATGTGCGAAAACACCAGCTCCGGGTGGGAGTGCGCATCGCTGTCGAGCGCAAACACGCATCCCTTCGCGAGCGCGCGCGCGGCCAGTTCGTAGTGAACGTCCTGCCGATCGAAGGACCCGTCGATCTCGATCGCGACGCCACGCTCCGCGGCCGCGTCGAACACCTGATCCCAATCGGCGCTGACGCCAGGACGGACGTTGTAACGGCGGCCCATCGGGTGCCCGAGGATCGCCACCCCGGGCTGTGACACCGCACCGACCATCCGCGCCGTCTGATCGATCGACTTGCGCAGCAGCGAGTGCGGTGAGGCGACGACGAACTCGAATTGCCGCAGCTCGTGGGGTTCCATGTCGATGGTGCCATCGGCGCGGATGTTCGCCTCGATCCCCTTGAACAGCCGGAACCGGCCGGCATACTCCCGGTTCAGCGCATCGATGGCGGCGTGCTGTTCCACCGCCTGCTCCATCGACATCCCGCCAGCGATCGGCAGGCCGTAGGAGTGGTCCGTGATGCCGGCACAACGCTGCCCGCGGGCCAGGCACGCCGTGACAATCGAGTCGAGCGGCTCTGCTCCGTCACTCCAGACCGAGTGCATCTGGAAGTCGCCGCGGTATTTCCGCGGCGAGGGCTCGCCGGGGCGCGCCACGATTTCCTTCACCGCCGCACGGCTGAGGAAGTGCTGCCGGAGCGCACGCAAGGCCGCGACCTTGTCCGCCTTGTCCGACTCCCGCACCGACTGCTCGACGAAGGCCGACTGGCCGTCGTGAATCAGCTCGCGCGCAATCCGGTCGGTTGTCGGCCCGATCCCCGGTACCACGCGGAACGTATTCGCGTGGACCAGTGGCGTAATGTGCTCGTCCAGCCGCAGCACGGCCTTGGCGGCCCGTTTATACCCCCACGATCGCTGGTTGTCACCCGCAAGAAACGCCAGATCGAACAGAAGCCCGGCCAGGGCGAGGTTGACGTCCATCCGCTGCCAGTTGATAGAGTTCACGAGCGGTCGTATGCAATGATCGGTCAACTCCCCTTTCGAATCTTCCACATCGAGTTGAATACATGGCTGAATTCTCACGACACGCGGACGTGGACTGGACCGGCAACCTGTTGAATGGCACTGGCCAGGCGTCCGCCGGAACCGGCGCCTTTTCGCTGCCGGTCACCTTCCCGAGCCGCATCGCCGAACGCGGCGACGGCAAGACCACGCCGGAAGAGCTGCTCGCCGCCTCTCACGCGGTCTGTTACGCGATGGTGCTGGCGAACACGATCGCCAAACAGGGCGGCAAGGCCACGAAGATGCGCGTGACCGCCACGGTCACCGCCGACAAGAGCGACGCCGGCATCAAGGTCGTCTCCTCGAAGCTGACCGCGATGGTCGAGGGGCTCGATGGCATCGACAAGGGCTCGCTCCAGGAACTGGCCACGGGCGCCGAAAAAGGATGCCCGATCTCGAACGCGATTCGCGGCAACGTGACGGTCTCGGTTGACGCGCGCGCGGTCTGATCGCCGTCGATGACAGGTCTGACCTAGTGGTATCCGCTCCGCACATCAGCCGCGGCGGCGCCGTTGTGGCCGCCGGCGGCGCGCGGTCCGAACGTACCCACGCCAGCAGCCTTGCCGCGGATCCACGCCGATAGACCTGCTCAACAGGATTGCCGGATGGAGGATGGACGCGCCCGCGCCCGGCGGGCGCTCAGCACCGTCGGCCTGCTCGCGGCCATATGGTCGGCGGTATTGGCCGTGACGCATGGCGTGGTGTTCAGCCTTGGGCCGCTGCACGTCTCGTCCCGCAATGCGCGCAACCCCGCCCTCGGCGCGCTGCTCCTCTGGGCCGCCGCCGCCGTTTGCGCGCCGGCGGGCGCGCGCGTCGCCACGGTGTTCGCCGACCTCACAGCGCCGGTCAGACGCGTTGGTGTGCGGATGGTGTCGGGCAGCCAGGTTCTGCCCCGATTGTGGCGAGCGCTGACGCGCCGCCCAGCCACCAGCGTCTTCGCTGGTCTCCTCGTGGCCCTGCTGCTCGCCACGATATGGGTACGCGGCGCCTTCATCGCGGGCGGATCGGACTCGTACGGTTACGTCAGCGAAGCGCACCTCTTCGCGACCGGACGGCTGCATGCTGATCTCCCGCTGGCGAACCGGTTTCCGCACGTCCCGAATCAGGCGCTGACCCCGCTCGGTTATCGGCCCACCGAAGACGACAGCGGCACACTCGTGCCCACCTACGCCCCCGGCCTCCCGCTCACGATGGCGGCGTTCGAACGCATCGCCGGGATGAATGCCGTCTATGCCGTCATGCCACTGCTGGCGGCCATCGCGGTCTGGTTCGCCTACCGGCTCGGGTCACAGCTCGTCGGACCGGGAACGGGACTCGGCGCGGCATTCCTCCTCGTCACGAGTCCTGCATTCGTCTTTCAGCTCGTCGGAGCGCCGATGAGCGATGTCCCGGCAACGGGCTGGTGGACGCTCGCGTTGTCGCTGCTGCTGACGGATCGCCGATGGGCGGCGATCGGTGCAGGCGTGGCGGCGGGAATGGCCATCCTCACCCGCCCTAACCTCCTGCTGGTGGTGGTCGTTCTTGGTCTGTATCTCCTCTGGCAGGTCGTTCGCAAACGTGAGCATCGGGCCGAAGCGATTACAAGGCTGGCGTTGTTCTCACTGCCTGTCGTGATCGCGTGCCTCACTGTCGCCGGCCTGAATGCCGCGTGGTACGGGTCTCCGTTTCGAAGCGGGTACTCCGCAGCCCTGTTCAACCTCCGCTTCTGGAAAGACAACGTCCGGAACTATCCGCAGTGGTTGAGTCAGACGCAGACGCCACTGCTGCTCCTCGGCTTTGCTGCGCCCTTCGTAATCCATTGGCTGCACTCGGGTGGAATCGATCCTTCGCCTTCGGCGAGGGCGGACCGTGAAACCGGATTCGTACAATTCCCGGCGCAGCGGGCGGCGGCGTGGCTGCTTGCCGGCGTTACCGCATCCGTGTTCGTCTCGTACTTGTTCTACATGCCGTTCGAAGTCTGGTGGTATCTCCGCTTCCTGCTTCCCGCCTACCCGGCGCTGGCGGTCCTGGCCTGCGCGACCCTCGCCGCATTCGCCGCGCGATTCGGGCCGATCGCGCGGGTTGCCACTATCGCCGTTGTGATTGCCGCGGCAGCCTTCAGCCTTCAGTTCGGATGGGACATGGAAGGGCTCGGGGAGTATCGCTATCGAATCATCGCGGAGTGGGTGCGCGATCACCTGCCCGAACGATCGGTGATCCTGACCATGCAGCACAGCGGCAGCATGCTGCACTACTCAGGCCGGGGCATCGTCCGCTACGACCTGTTGCCGCGCGGCGATTACGAGGCGGCGCTCGATGAAATGATCGCCGCCGGCTACCACCCGTATCTCGTCGTCGACGAATGGGAAGTGGACCCGGTGCGCCAACTCCATGGCGCCGGTCCACGGGGGACGCTCGACTGGCCGGCGATCGCCATTCTGCCGCTGGCGAATGTCAGGGTCTGGGATCTGGCGGAAGACCGGGACGCGGCCCGGGCGGCAGGACGGAAACCCGAAGAAATCCCGGTGCCCGACTTCATCTTCCATCCGCTGTTCTGAAGGCCGCCTAATCCTTTTCTTCGCCTTCGGCCTGGTTGGAGAGGTAGCGCTCGTACCCGATCTCCTTGATCTGGTGAAGCTGCATCTCCAGCCAGTCCACGTGCTCTTCCTCGTCCTTCAGCAACAACGAAAACAGCTCCCGCGACACATCGTCGCCGGCCTCGCGCGAGACCTTGATGGCGTTGTTGTACATCCCGACGGCGTTCTCCTCGAGCTTCAAGTCGGCTTCGAGCTGCGCTTTCACGTTGCCCCCGACGTTCAGGTCCATGTAGGACATGTTCGGAGTCGCATCGAGGAACAGGAGGCGTTCGATCAGCTTCTCTGCGTGCTTCATCTCGTCGATCGACTGCTTCTTGATGTAGGCGCCAATCCGGTGATAGCCCCAGTTGTGGCACATCTCCGCATGGAGGAAGTACTGGTTGATGGCCGTGAGTTCTTCCTTGAGTGCCTGATTGAGTTGAGCGATCACCTCAGCATTGCCGCGCATCCACCGCCTCCATATCGCAATCGTGAATCGTGAATCGTGAATCGTGAATCGTGAATCGTGAATCGTGAATCGTGAATCGTGAATCGTGAATCCGGCGCGATGGGGGCCAGCCTCCGTGTCCCCATTCACGATTCACGATTCACGATTCACGATTGCTCTGCGGGAGCTCGTCTGCCCCACCTGGGCGGCATCGTAGTTGTCCCGGCCTTACAGTTGCAAGCGGCCCGCCCATGCGTGAACGCGACACAGACCCTATTCCCATCCGCCCGCTCGGTGCGACGGGAGTCGACGTCTCGGCTCTCGGCCTTGGCGGCTATCACATCGGCAAGATGAAGAGCGAACGGGAAGCCATACGCGTCGTCCACGCCGCCATCGACGCCGGCATCACGTTCATGGACAACGCCTGGGAGTATCACGACGGCCGATCGGAAGCGGTGATGGGTAAGGCGCTGGCCGACCGGCGTGATCGTGTGTTCCTGATGACCAAGGTGTGCACACATGGCCGCGGGCGTAGCGAAGCCATGCGACAGCTCGAACAATCACTGCGCCGTCTCAAGACCGATCACCTGGACCTGTGGCAGATTCATGAGTGCGCCTACGACAACGACCCCGAGCGCCACTTTGCGCCGCACGGCGTGGTCGAAGCGCTGACGCGCGCCCGGGAACAGGGCAAGGTAAGGTTCGTCGGGTTTACCGGCCACAAGCGGCCCGACATCCACCTGGCGATGCTCGCGCACGACTTTCCCTTCGACACCTGCCAGATGCCGCTCAATTGCTTTGACGCGTCCTTTCGCTCGTTCGAGCAGGAGGTGCTTCCGAAACTGCTGCGGCGCCGCATCGCGCCGCTCGGGATGAAGAGCCTTGGCGGCGACGGGCGACAGGTGAAGACGAAGGTGATCACCGCGGAAGAAGGCCTGCGTTACGCGATGAGCCTGCCGGTAGCGACTACGATCAGCGGCATCGACTCGATGAAGGTACTGCGCCAGAACCTGGCCGTCGCTCGCGGCTTCCGGCCGATGACGGCGCGTCAGATGGCGGCGCTGCGGAAGCGCGTCGCCGGGCCGGCGTCAGATGGTCGCTACGAGCTCTACAAGACCACGGCGATGCACGAGGGCCCGATTGGCCGCAAGCAGCACGGATTCCCGAGCGACGAAGAACTGTCCGCCTGAGGGATGGAGTGGCGCCCGTCGATGTGGCGCACCTACGTCATGACCCGGAAGTGTTCGAACCTCACACCCTTCTCCGGCCCGGTGCCGCGCTTCTCGACAACGAGCCGCAACGGCAGTTCCGGACCGCTGTAGAACGGCGTCTGCGGCTGCCCGGCCGCAACTGGTGACGTCGTGAGATACAGGTCCGCCACAGTGCTTTCTTCCAGCAAGGACTGCGACGTCCGGCGGCCGCCGATCGCGGTGACCACGCGCACTCCCCGCTCGGCCAGCTGCGCGAGCCCTCGACGCAGCGACAGCGGTTCACCCGCGTCGATGATCTCCACCCACGGAACCCGCGCCGCTCGCACGCGCAGAGGGGTCACCGCGGCCGAGGGCGCCATCACATACGACCGGAGTTCCGGCTCCTGAAACATCAGCCCCTCGTCAAAGGGCAGGTCACCTGCGGCGGTGACGATGACTTGGACCGGGTGTCGTGGCTTGCCCAGCGACAGGCGCAACTTCACCAGCTCCGGATGCCACACCGACAACACGAGCGAACGGGACCGCGCGGTGATCGATCCCGAGAGCACCGCGTCGGCATGCACGCGCGACAGGCCTTCGTAGATCAGATGCTTGTCCGTGTGCCCGCCCCCGAGAAGCTGGGGGTTGTCGGCGATCGTGTTGCCCTCGCGCGATTGCACGAAAACAAGATTGACGATCGGCAGATCCGGAGCGGCAGCTGTCGCACTCTGGTAGAACGGTCCATCGAACAGTTTCTCGGTCCATTCATTGCCGATCACCGTCCATTGGTCGTCCAGCGTTGTGGAGGCCTCACGCGAACGGACGCGATCCACGACCGTCTCATATGGGGGCAGTGCTGCCGCGAGCGCCTCCTGCTCCCGCCGTCTCGCATACGCTTCGAAGCGGAGCGAAAACATGGGAGCTAGACAGCCGCCTGGACGCGTCCGCTCGCTTCCCCGAGCTGTCGGATCCGATCGATGATGGCGACCGCGAACCGGGTCGCCTCGTCAGGCGTGGCCCCGCAGACGAGGAGGCCGTCGCGGATGGAGGCGATCGTCAGTCGGGACGCGTACTCGTAAAACCATTCCACGTGCTCGACGGTGATATCCCGCGTGATCTCGGCGGTGCGCTGGCCCTGATACCCGAAGTTGACGAACCCATCGCCAACGCCGGTCACGAACTTTGGCGTCTGGGCCTCGAAGCCGTCGGGGTCCCACCGGCCGCGAAACACGACGTTGGTCCCCCAGCGTCCCATGGCGCCACCCCAATCCGTGATCAGGTAGCGCGCCTCGCGCGACCAGCGCGACACGCGGTGCTCGAAGATCGCGGTGTTCGAACCTCGTGAGACGTCGCGACGATCCTTCGTGTCCCAGTTCGACAGCAGCATCGTCACGATCTTCAGCCCGCTCAATTGCCGCGACCCGACGAACGGATTGTCGTCCCATGCCCAGCTGTGTTCGTCGAAGAACATCCGGACAGCGCGATCCTCCAGTTCGAACCGCGCGTCGGTGAAGCGGCCGTCCGCCCCCACGCACTTGCGCGCCCGCGAGAGATCCGTCGCGCCTTCGATCGTCCCCTCGGCAATGTAATGGGTCACTTCAGCAAAGTAGCCGAGCGCTGCCACGAGCCGGACGGCGAACGACTCCGGCTTGGCTTCGTGCCCCCACTTGACGCGCCACAGGCGATCGCGCGCATCGCGAACCGCGACGCAAGGCTGTGAGCCGGCGAGATGCTCTTCGACGAATCGGAACGGAGGGACCGGCACCCCGTCCGCGCCTCCAGGTCCATAGCGAAGGTCGGCGCTTTCCGCGAGGGACGGTTCGCGCCAGATCCGGTGCCGTGTTGCCAGCAGTCTCCGCGGGCCGGCGCGGCGAATCCGCCAATGCCCGTGCAGCCGCCATCCGAGTCGAAGCATGCCAGTCACGACGATCACCGACAGACCGGCGGCGAGCAGGTAGGCGGCGATGCGCAGGGCGGACATATGGTCAAGGTATGCAAAAAGCGAAACCGCCCGCCGTGTGTTACGCTAAGGCGTTTACCGTTCCGCCGATTAACGCCAAATGGCCGATAAACCGCTCGATTTGACGCTCGAGCTTGCCCCCCGGGCACGGTTCGACATCGTCGATCTGCGCACACACTTCCAGGCGGAACATCAGGCGCTGGGTGCGTTTCCCCAGTGTCTCTACTGGTCGTTCCACACCACCGCCGGTTTTCTCGATCGCAGCCTTGCTGCCAGGCTTCGTCCCCAGCACGTGCCGACCTACGTCGACGCGTTCCGGACGATTTTCCCGGAAGGGGCCGGCTACCAGCACGACCGCCTCGAACGCCGTGAAGATCTCGACGCCGATCAGCGCGCCATCGAACCGCGCAACGCGGATTCACATCTGGCGTTCATCGCCAGCGGACTGCACACCTGTGTCACTCACCCGAATCGCGCCGACGAACCGGTGTTCTTCGTCGATCTCGACGGCGTGAACGAGGGCCGGCCGCGTCGCCGCCGCACCCGGCTCGTCGGCTTCAACCAGGAGCGCCTGGTCCGCTCCACCCAGATTCACGTGCCGGTCTCGGGCCATCCCATCGATTCGATCAACCTGAAGGACCCGCGGCTTGGCGTCTATGAGCAGCTGGCGGAATTCGTCGCGTACATCAGGCGTCGGCAAGGGTCGCCTGCGCCTCGGACTCGATCCGACGGAGCGCCATACGGCGCTGACGGTCAACGAGTACGAGACGCTGTTGATGAAGTACGACCTCGCCGAGGTCCTGAGCAACCCGCTGCGCTACGTCGCCGAACGCTACCGCCACGTGCTGGCCAATCCCCGGGCGGTACCCGCGAAGACCCTGGGCTATGCGAAGTACGATTTCGTGCGCGTGCTGAACCAGGGGCTCGACTCGTTCGGCCTGCGCGGATCGATCATCGAAAAAGTGGTCGCCCGCACACTTGCCGTTCCGGCCGCCCGCTTCTTCCGGATGCGCCGGTCGATCAGCCTGCTCGTGTCGCAGGAAGCCGGCAACACCCAGATCGTGGAAGGCACCTACCAGAGCCCCATCCTCGTCCAGTGGCAGCACGCGCCCACCCAGTCGCGCGTGATCAACGTGTCGCTGACGGAACTTCGATAGTCCAAAAACACTGAACCACGAAGGACACGAAGGTCACGAAGGCCTCGAGTCTTCTTCGTGTCCGTCGTGCCCTTCGTGGTTAGGGTTGGCAGTTGGGCGAGCAGAAGCCGATGGGAGTTGGGAGTTATCCCTCGCGAGTCCTACCGCGGCAGCCGCTCTGGCATTTCGGCAACGACCCAGGTGACAGCGGCAACCGCGGCGGCCGCGCGCGCGATGTCTTCCGCGGAAATGCGTTCGACCGTGTCGGCCGCGGTGTGATGGAACACGAAGAACCGCGTGGCATCGCCCAGATAGGCCATCGTCGGCACGTTCCCGATCTGCGCAATCGGACCGATGTCGGCACCGCCGCCGCCGGGACCGATGTCGCCCAGCCCGATTGGCGTGAGCAGCGAGCCCACCTGTGCCATCAGCGCGCGGGCGGCGACGCTGCCGCTGAAGCCGAGCGTTGCCGGCGACAACACGCCGGAATCGGATTCGAGCGCGAACACGTGGTTGTTCGCGGTCTCACCGTAGCGATCGGCGTACGCCGTCGCGCCGCGGACGCCGTTCTCCTCGTTGGTGAACAACACCAGGCGCACAGTGCGGCGCGGGTGCAGCCCCAGCTTCTTCATCAGGCGCAGCGCCTCCCACGTGACGACGCAGCCGACGCCATCGTCAGCGGCTCCGGTGCCCACGTCCCACGAGTCGATGTGTGCGCCGAGCAGCACGATCTCCTCCGGCTTTTCGCGGCCGCGAATTTCTGCCACGAGATTCGCCGACTCGACGTCCGCCTCGTAGTGTCCGCTGGTCACCAGCCGCATGCGCACGTATCGCCCGCGAGCGGTGAGGCGAACGATGCGGTTAGTGTCTTCGAGCGAAATCGAGGCGGCCGGAATCTGCGGCAGGCCGGGAGCGTACTGAACGCTGCCGGTGTGCGCGGTGCGCAAGCCGATCGGACCGACTGATCGGACGAGCACTCCGACCGCGCCGTATTGCGCGGCAGCGCGAGCGCTGGTCGTGCGATAGGTGACCGTTTCCGAATAGTTCGTATACGGGACGTTGAAGAGGACGATGCGGCCCCTGGCGTCGGCGGCCCGCGCCTGCAGGTCCTCGAAGCTGTTGACCGGCAGGACTTCCGCCTCGACACCCTCCGGCGGCGTCGCCACCGTTCCGCCCAGGCCCAGCATCGCGACATCGTGGATCGGCGGGTCGATGATCTCGGCGCTCTCGCGTCCGCGGATCCAGTGCGGCACCATCACGGGCTCGGTGTGCACGTTCTCCAGGCCGTCCGCCTTCATCTTCTCCGCGGACCAGGCAATCGCCCGCGCCAGATTGTCGGACCCGGACAGGCGGGCGCCGTGAAGATCGGTAAATTCGGCGAGCCGTTTCCAGGCGAAGTCGCTGGAGGTTGCGGCGTGCATCAACCGGGCAACGTCTTCGCGATAGGCATTCAGCCAGCCCGGGGTGGATTGCGCGTGTGACCGCACGGTGGGCGCCAGAACCACCACCGCAATGACAAGGAGCCAACGGACGGCACGCATGGGCTGTCTCTACTGTAGCAAGCGAAGGGCTCAACGCGCGCGGTTGGGTGTCATCCTTTGAAGTAGGCGGGCAGGTCTTTCTTGGTCTCGCGCAGGATTTCCGTGATCGCGGTGCGATCGGCCGGTTTCAGGCGCGTGTAGCGCCGGCCGGTCTCCGCCCCCGACAGGATCTGCCACATCCGGCTGTAGACCGCTTCCTTGGCCGAGGCCGGAAGGGCGTCGAAGGCTTCCGTGTAGATCATGTAACTGCACGGATATTTCAAAAGCCGGGTCTGCAGATCCAGCGAGTGCAGCGACCGGCCCTTACTGTCGCGGGGACCCTGGGTCGAGAACTTCTCGATGAATCCCGACATGCCGCGGACCGGCGCTCGCAACGGCTCCTCGTCCACGAACAGCAGATAGTCCACGAAGTCCTGCGCGGCTTCCTTCACTCGGGCGCGAGCATCGTCGCTCGGCGTGGCGGCGGCAACCCGGGCCTCCCATCCGAGCCGCGTGATGTGATTGGTCATCTGCGCCTGGTGCGCCAGCACCAGCAAGCGCGGACGCGTCGCTGTACAGGGTGGGATAACCCTTCGGATCGAAAAAGCCCTGGACCGAGGCGAGCTCGAACGGATTCGGGACCTTCAGCTTGCCTTTGTCTTCCGGCATGACGCTGATGTTGCCCATGTGCCGGATACCACCGTAGCTGCCGGTGACGTACCACCCTCCGAACCGCTGCGAGAACGGGCTCGCGTGGTTGTTGTTGTAGCCGACGACGTAGGCGTACTCGTCTGGAAGCGGGTTGACACTCTGGACCATCAGGCCGGGCACGCCGAGGTTGTCCCAGGACAAGTGGCAACTGAGGCAATCGTTGTTGCGCTCGAACCGCGGCCGCGCGGATTGTTTCTGATCAAGGGTGTAGAAGACCATCCCCTGCTTGCGGGTCCTCACCCGCCACCTCCAGAAAACCCGAACCGCGAACCCAGCCCAGCGCGGCCGTGTCGTTGAAGTACACGGCGCGCGGGTTCTTCACGTTGATGAGTTTCCCCTCGAAGCTTGTCTGCGAGAAGACCAGTCCCTGCGATTCCACCGGAATGTTGAGAGCCGCGAGGACGGAGCGTCAGGTAGCCGTTGTCGGGTTCGAACTTCAACGTCGCCGACCCGTCGGCCAGCCGTTTGTTGAGCCGGGCAATCGGGTCGTTGGTCTCGGCGGCGTCGTAGTTGATAGCAGGGATGAGTCGCGACTGCACGAAAACGTCGCGGCGCTGCGCCGACGCGACGAGCACAGCGGCAAAGACCAGCGCGGCAGTGATGAGGAGACGGGCGGGCTGAACCATCTTCATCGAAAGTTCATTGTACGACGCTGGATCAAGGTTGAGCGCCGGCGCTGCACGTCATCTGCCTCTGCGTTTCGTTCACGATTATTTCGTGAACACGAAGATGTGCTGCCGCGGGAGATCTTCGTTCACCGACGCCAGCGTGAACCCTTCGTGCTCCACTTCGAGCTTCGCCTGCGCGCGGGTCATCTTGTGCTCGGGCAGGATCGGCACACTGGGATCCTCGCCCCGATACTCCACCAGCACCAGCCGACCGCTGGGCTTCAGCGCCTCCCGCATCTTCTGCAGCATCTTCTGCGGCTGCGAGAACTCGTGATAGACGTCGACCATCAGGATCAGATCGAGGGCGTTCGCAGGTAAGCGCGGGTCGTCCAGCGCACCCTGCACCGGCGTCACGTTCGCCAGCTTCGCTTTCTCGACGTTCTTACGGAGCAAGTCCAGCATGCCTGGCTGAATGTCATTGGCGTAGACCTTCCCCTCAGGGCCGACGATCTTCGCCATCCTGATGGTCATGTATCCCGACCCGGCGCCGACGTCCGCGACGACGGCACCCTTGGGGATCTTGAGGATCCGCAGCGCACGATCCGGTTCCTCTTCTTCTTGCCGCTCGGAGCGTTCGAGCCATGGCGCCCCTTGCACCCCCATCGGCTGGGCAAACACCCGCCCGCTGACCGGGTGCACACCTGGCTGCTGGGCGGCCACCGCCCACGCGCTGAGCAGGACGAGCAGAGCGATGGAGGTCGTCCGAAGGGGGCGGGGGACGAGGGGGCAGGGGGCGAGGCGGCGGAGGACAGGCGTATGGGAGGCCGGCGATTCAGTGTGATTCGAATCGACTCTGCCTTCTCCCCTGACACCTCTTCCCTGCCCCCTGCCCCCTGCTCCCTCTCCCCTGGCCCCTGCCCCCCTGCCCTCTGCCCCCTGTCGCCTTCCCGGAATTCGTGCGGTAGCGTGCATTGGCGAAGAATACCTGAAGCGCGGGTGTCGTACAGTGATCCACGCATGCTTGCATCAGCTCGCCGGCTGTTCCCACGCACCCTGCGCGGTCACCGTCTTCGCACTGCTGGTGGTCACCAGCGGCGCCGTCGCGCTGGCCCAGACCAGGCCCGCCGCCGCGCGCGGATTCATCTGGAGCGTCGAACGCGACGGCCGCACCAGCTGGCTGGTCGGGTCCCTCCATGTTCTGACCAAGGACGCCTATCCCCTGCCCGGCGCGATGGACAGGGCGTTCGAACAGGCGAAGACGTTGATGGAAGAGACCGACGTCAACGAGCTCTCCTCGCCCGACATGGTCGGCATCGTCGCGACCAAGGGGCTGTTCACCAACGGCCAGAACCTCGAGTCGGTGTTGCCGCGGGAGGCGTACGCGCAGCTGGCGCAGCGGATGAGCGCCACCGGCCTGCCGATCGAGATGGTCAAGATGATGCGGCCGTGGATGGTTGAACTGACGCTCAGCGGCCTCGAGCTGCAGCGCGCCGGCTTCGACCCGGAGCTCGGGATCGACGTGCATTACCGGCGGAAGGCCGCTCAGAACGGCATGGCCCTGAGCATGCTGGAAACGGCGGTCGAACAGATCGACTATCTCGCTGGCCTGCCGCTGGACGTGCAGGTCTCGCAGCTTCAGCAGACGCTGACCGAGGGTGATGCGGAGCTACGCGAGGTGCGGGAGATTGCCGCGGCGTGGCGCGCCGGCGACACGGCGTCAATCGAACGCCTGCTCCTCAAGGGCATGAAGGAATCGCCCGCCTATTACCAGTCGCTCGTCGTCGATCGCAACCGCCGCTGGATTCCGCGCATCGAGTCGTGCCTGTCCACCGGCTCCTGCTTCATCGTCGTCGGCGCCGCACACATGGTGGGCAGCGACGGCCTGATCGCGATGTTGAAGCAGAAGGGCTATCGGATTACGCAGCAGTAATTGATGATTGACCAATTTGAATATTGACTAGATTGCCAATCAACAACGCCCAAATCAAATTGGTCAATCGTGACATTGGTCAATCATCAATTTCCCTTCGCTATCGCTTCCAGCAGCACATCCCGGAAGTACCCGCTGGGAATCGTCCCCTGGCGCATGAACAGGAGATGGAACTGCTTCGGCGAGAACTTGTCGCCGAGCCGTCTTGCCGCCTCCTCACGCAGCGCGAAGATCTGATCGCGGCCAAGGCGGTAGGTGATCGCCTGTGTCGGCCACTTCGAGTAGCGGAAGATGGCACGCTCGGAGTCCTCGCAACTGGCCCGCTTCGCCTCGCTCTTCGCGCGTTCCGGCATTGCAGCTGCCGGGCAGGAAGTCTCTCCCTTCCGAGAACAGCGTCACCGCATCGTCGTAGCTGATGCGACCGGTGTGGATGCCGGTATCGACACGAACGCGAATGTCGCGATACAGCTTGCCCTGCAACTGATACAGGTGTTCTTCGGGTGTGTAGAAACCGTTTGGCGCGCCGGGTTGCGGCTCCGCGAGCAGCGCTTCGGCATAGAGCGCCCAACCCTCAGCCGCCATCGAGTCTTCCCACATGGACGACGAATCTTCGACCGCGCCCGGCGTGAGCCAGCGGACCGGGGAGATCTGATCGCGTACCTGCGTCATCACCTTGTAGTGCCAGTCGTGACCGGGAAAGCCTTCGTGAGCGGACAGATCGGCCAGCGCGGCACGGTTGTTGGCCTGAAGCGCGGCCTTGTCGTTGTCGGTCGGGCTCACGTAATAGCGACCCACACCGCTGTTTTTGAACGGCGGCGCCGGGATAGTACGCCGCGCCGTCGATCGATGCCCGCAGCGGCGCCGGCGTCTCGACCACTTCCAGCTTGTAATCGGCGGGCACGTCGAACAGGCCGGTCTTGCGGGCGTAGTCCACGACCCGGAACGCGGCATCCCGATACCAGGCGATCATCTCGGCATCGGACTTCGGATAGTCCCTGGAGAGCTGGTCGAAGACGTAGCGCACGGCCGCGTTGCCGTCCGCCGGCAGCGGCCATTTGTGCGACGCACCGATCTGTCGCGCCAGGTCGACCATCATCCGCTGTGTCTCCTGGATGGTGGCGGGTGCCGCATCGAAGAGTTGTGCCGCCGTCATCTGCGTGCGCAGGTTGTTCCGAAGCGCCCAGTCGTACTCCTCTGCGCCCATCGCAAAGTGATCGCTCGCGAACGCCGGCTTCAACGTCTTCGCGTCGCGACCCTCAAAATAGGTGTCGGCTACGAAGTCGCGCATGGCGCGATAAGCACTCGACGCGTCCTGGCTCGCCTGGCGGAGATCGGCCACCAGGCCTGTCGTGCTGCGCCCCGCTGATCCGGTCAGCGCCCAGCTTGGGCAGCGTTTCAGCAAAGTACTTCGCGTTGGCTTCGGACGTGTTGATACCGTCGCGGCGGATCATCCGGCCGTCGGGTACGTTGTTGGCCATGACCCCTGCGGTCAGCTGCTCGCGGGCCCGCTGCAAGTAAGCGGGAATCCCTTTCACCCGCTGGATCACGAGCGTCCATTCCTCGTCCGTGCCGTACGTCGCGGCGCCGGTCTGGGTCATTCCCTGCATCTGCCAGTCGAGCGCGCGGAACGGTTCGCTGACGAAGGTGTCGAGCGCGCGCTGCTGGTAGCGACGCACCTGGTGTTGATGCAGCTGAAACGCGATCTGCGCCAGGGCGACGTCGCGGTCGATGCGCGGCATTGGCTGAGAGCGATGCCGGCGCAATCGCGTCGATCGTCGCGCGCGCCTGCATCAGCCATTGGTCTTCCTGCTGCAGCGCTGCGGCCGAATAGTCGCGCAGCAACCCGTCCACGTTTCGCAGCGATGGGTCGAGGCCCGCGCCTCCGAGATACGTGTTCACCGTCGGATTGTGGCGCAGGAACTCGACCGCGTAGTCGCGGACGGCCTTGTTGAGCGTCTCGCTGTCGTTGCCGGGAGCCTCGAGGACTTTGGCGGTGTCTCGACAGCCGGCGGCCGACCAGGCGAGGGAGCAGATGAGGAGTAGGCGTAACACGCGCCGGACCGTACTACTGAGGCGCGAATTCAGTCAATCGGGCCGTATCATTCATGACTCGACCGGTGTTGACGCAGCTTGACCGGAATGGTTTGTCCGGCGGTCCAGGCCATGAACGCTACGAACAGCTCTGCGCTCTTTAGCGCGCCCTCTGTGCCAACCAACTCGAACTCCACGTCGATGATGTGGATGGTGGCGAAAGCAGCAGCGACCCGCGGACGTCTACGAGCGTGCGGAGGGATTCAGGCGCTACCGTGGCTTCGACTGGTGATCATGCCATTGGTACTCATACTCGGATTGGTCCTCGGGCACGTCGCTCGGTGGTTTGCGGACGGCATGGTGGTCAACGCGCAGCTGTATTTTCACGCGTTCAGACTCCACAGCGTTCGCACACCCTGGGTGTATGCCCCTCTTCACTTCTTGTCGGCCGCAGTCCTCCAGTACTCGGCCCTCACCGGTTGGGCCGTCGCGCTCGGATACGTGAGCGCACGCACGTTGGTGAATCACCGCGCCAGCGCCACGGCCGCGGGATTCATCGTGTGCGCGTTGCTCGGAACGAGTGCCACCACAACATCCGTCAGGGTTGCACAGCCGTGGTTCTTCGAAGGAATGGTGGCGGCAATCGCATATCCGCTCGGAGTAAAGCTCCTTTTTCTCGCGGCTCCAGCGTACCTTGCGGCGAGAGCGGTCAGGCGGCAATCGACGTCATTTGCCAGCATGGCGACGATTGGCGTCATCGGGGTTGTGCTCGCTGGGTGGAGTGCTGCCGACCTCGGTCACGGATTGACCTACGGATGTGTCGTGCAGGCCAGCACTGGCCCGCGCTACTGCACTTCGCGCGAAGGGATTTCGAGCCTGGCGGTCGCCTTGGCTCTCGCAGCAGCCAGCACGTTGATGGCGTGGGATTCGTGGGTTAGCAACACTCCGGGTGAAGCGGGGAACGAAGGCCATCGGGGTGGCGTGTAGGGTGCCGGTAATATCTCCTCCGTATGGCCGATGGGTTCCCCAAGCTCATTGGCTTCCGCGTCTACTCCGAGGAGATCGACGCGCCAGCTATGGCGTCGGAGGGTCGAGCTGTTGTGTTTCGCTGCACGCCTGTCCTCGTATGTCGTCGCTTTCCTGACTATCAGCGCATCGGCATTCGCGCAACCTCTCTCAACGATTCGGATCGAGGTACACGCGGACGCTGGTCCGGTGGCAGACGCCGAAGTCATCGTGGGCGGGATGACGTACAGAACGGCCGCTGACGGCGTCGTCGCGATCTCCGTCGCGGCCGGAACCATCGAATTTGCGGTCGTCAAAGCGCCGTTCGCGGCGGTCACCTCCTCGGTCGCCGTGGCGGCAGGGCAGACTCAGTCCGTACGGGTCGACTTACTGCGCCCACCGACGTTCGAGGAAGCGATCACGGTATCGGCCACGCGAACAGGCAGGCGCCTTGAAGATCAGCCGCTGCGGGTCGAGGTGCTTGCCCGTGAAGAGATCGAAGAAAAGCTTCTGATGACCCCCGGCGACATCGTCATGATGCTCAACGAGATGGGGGGAATGCGCGTCCAGGCCACGTCGCCGTCCCTCGGTGCGGCCAGCGTTCGCATCCAGGGTATGCGTGGCCGCTATACACGGTTTCTGTCCGATGGACTCCCGCTGTTCGGCGAAGTCGGCGGACTCGGCCTGCTGCAGATTCCCCCGATGGATCTCGGTCGGGTCGAAGTGATCAAGGGCGTGGCGTCCTCTCTTTATGGCGCTGGGGCGATGGGAGGAGTGATCAACCTTCTCTCACGACGTCCGGCCGCGCAGTCGGAATACGAAGCTCTCGTCAACCGCTCGACGCGCGGCGGGACGGATGCGGTCGGCTGGTTGGCAAGTCCCGCGCGACAGGGCTGGGCGGTCACGATGTTGGGCGGAGGCCACTGGCAGGAAGTCAACGACGTGAATGACGATGGCTGGGCCGACCTCGCCGGTTACTCACGCGCGGTCCTCAGACCGAGGGTCTTCTGGGATGGAGGAGACGGGCGCACGTTCTTCGCGACTGCCGGGTTGACACGTGAGGACCGCTCGGGAGGCACGGTGCCGGGTGGCGTCGTGCCGGATGGAAGTTCGTACACCGAAGCGTTAGACACCACGCGGTGGGACGTGGGCGCGGTTGGGCAGAGAGTCGTTCGTGGAGCTCTCGTCAGCACACGCCTTGCCGCGATGCAGCAGCGCCACCGGCATCAATTTGGGGAAATCCAGGAAGACGACCAGCATCAGACCGTGTTCGCGGAAACGACTGTGCGGGCGCGCATCAGGCGACACACGGTTGTTGGCGGCATCGCCTTCGAACGGGACGCCTACCGCCCATACGATGTGCCGCAGTTCCGCCACACCTTCACGGTTCCCGGATTGTTTGTGCAGGACGACTTCGATGTGGCTCGATGGCTGTCGCTCAGTGTCAGCGGTCGCGTTGATCATCACAGCGAATATGGAACGTTCTTCAGCCCGCGCGTTGCCGCTCTTGTGCGCTCGGGGGCGTGGTCCAGTCGCCTGTCGCTCGGGACGGGATTTTTCGGACCCTCGGCGCTGACTGAAGAAACCGAGGCAGCGGGCCTGACCCGATTGCAGATACCGCGAGCGCTCCGCGCGGAGAAAGGACGAAATGCATCGTTCGACGTGAGCCGGACTGATGGCCCGATCTCGTACACGTTGACGCTGTTCGGTTCTCAGATTCAGCACCCGATCCACGTCGATCGATCCCAGGGGCTCGTCCTGACGAACCTCGTCGAGCCGACCACGAACACCGGCATTGAATTGCTCGGTACGGCGCGTCACGAGCCGTACTCGTTGACCGCGACGTACACCTATGTCCGTTCTCGTGAGCGCACCGATTCGGTGTGGCAGGATGCCACGCTGACACCGCGGCACTCGGCCGGTATTGTCGGCATGTGGGAGCGCGAGAGTGTCGGACGCCTGGGCGTGGAGTGCTATTACACCGGGGTGCAGCGCCTCGAGGAGAATCCCTACCGCTCGACAAGCAAGCCATACGTCGTCGTCGGACTACTCGGCGAGCGGCGCCTGGGCCGAATACGTCTGTTCGTCAACGGCGAGAACCTCACCAACGTGCGGCAAACGCGCTGGGATCCATTGCTGCGACCGACACGCGCTGCCGACGGGCGGTGGACAGTGGACGCCTGGGCACCGCTGGAAGGCGTGAACATCAACGGAGGCATCCGGGTGCAGTTCTAACCCCTCGTGTCCGAGCAAACCCGTCGAGCGGGGGCCCATTGATGGCGCGGGCGTCTGCGGCTTGACGCGATAGTAATTTGTATTGTAAAGTTCTTTGTCATGCGAACAGTATGGTTCCGCGTAGTTTTTCCGAATTCTTGGTGTGGTCGCGCGTGACAGCGTCTGTTACGAATCCGGCGAAGGCGTTCGCACCTATCGCGCTGGCTGTGGCCAGTGCGGCGATCGGCATTTACATCGCGAGCTCAGACCCGCCGGGCGGCGCCGTCCTCGGATTCCTGCTCATGGTTGCCGCTTTCGTCTTCGCGGGAAGAGCAGCACGGAGCCGGCTGGCGACCTGGGCCGGGTTTGCCACAGTGGCGGGCGGCGCTATGGTCGCTGCGTACGCGGCATTCTTCATCCATTCGACGACGATAGAGGCCCCGCTCTTCGCCCAGGCTCCTGGCGTGCCGTCGGTCAGCGAGTCGGCACCGTCACCGCAATTGGCAGCGGCTGTCGAGCGCGCGCGGGCGATGGTGCGCGCGGCCATCCTGGAGCAGAACCTGCCCGGAGTCTCGATCGCGGTTGGCACGGGCGCCCGCTCCGGAGATATCGTCTGGGCCGAAGGGTTCGGATGGAGAGATGTCGTCACGCAGACGCCCGTCACACCCGATACTCGCTTCAACATCGGCACTGCGGCACACGTGGTGACCGCTTCCGCCGCCGCGTCGCTCGGACTGGCCAACACCGGCACGGATTCAGCGGCCGAGTGGAGCCCGGAGCATGTCGGGGAGCCGGAGGAGGACTTCCCCGGCTTCACGGCCATCCACGATCTCATCCTCAGGCCGCTGGGAATCAGCGCCCCGCGGCAGCCATTGCCGGGCAATCGCGCGACGTTCTACGTGCCGGCAACCTTCTGGCGGGGCTTCACCACAGATCCCCGCAGTGGGCGCCGCCTGATGTACATGCGCGACCTGGCGTGCTGTGCCGGGAGCATGGCCTTCTACTCCACGCCGTCCGACCTTGTTCGCTTCGCCCTGGCGACGAATACCGAAAGCGTCAACGGCGAGCTCGCCGGCGGAAGCGTGATGTCGCTGATAACCCGGCGCGACCGCGCGACCGCCGTTGCCGTGACGTCGAACATCGCGTACGCCAACACGGCCGCTCTTGCGCAGAAAGTGGCTGACGCGTTCGCCGAACAGAAATAGTCGCCGTGCCGACGGCTCCCGCGTAGCCGTTGACGACAGCGCCACGTGTCTATCCGAAGGTGAGCCCGTGACGTCGCGAGTCAGGCACGGTGTCCGGACCGCGCTATCGAACCACTGAGGACGACAGCCAAGGCGAGGGATGCCGTGCTCGAGCGGCGGAACTGTCGCGTCATGCCCCGTGGTCACGAACCGGTAACATGGCGGTAGTATCGTCCCCCGATGCCCCGACTCGCCGCGACGCGTCGCGTCCTGATGGCGGCGGGCCTCACTAGCTGCCTGACGGCACCCGCCGAGGCGCACCACAGCTATGGGATGTTCTACGACCTGTGCACGTCCGTGCCGATTGCCGGCCAGGTGGAACGCGTCCAGTGGAAGAATCCGCACGTGCTGATCGAAGTCCGGACCGATGCCGGCGATGCGTACATCGCTGAGTGGACCGACGTGCTCAAGTTGACGCGCGACGGCGTGTCGGCAGACATGCTGAAGCCCGGCGACCGCATCGAGGTGACCGGGAGCCCGAAACGCCCCCTCGAGACGATTGACCCCGCCTATCGATACCTCGTCGACCCGGCGTTGAAGGTGGTGTCGGCGCTGACGCAGTTGCGCCGCATCGGCGACGGATGGACCTGGAAACGCGATCCCGGACCCAGGCCGGCCGATTGCGCGACCCGCTAGCCGCGACATCATCGCCGAGTCCGACATCGGCTGCTTTCACGCCCAAGCTCCAGCGCGCTTGGGCTAGCGGTCGCACGCACCAGCGTCAGGACGCAGCGCCCTGCGGGTCTGGCACTGACGACGGCCGTATGCCGGGTCCGCTTTCGCGATCACTGAAAGGCACATCAGCGGTCAACGCCAACACGCACGCGAGCGCTCCCAGATCACGGCTGCCGCAGACTGCTGCGCGACAATCCGCGGCACATCACCTCGCGGGCCTGCCAAGGCCCGCGCCACGCCCGCCACTCACTATTCAGAGCGGAGCGCCGTCAGCGGCTCGATTCGCGCAGCGCGCCGCGCGGGTACGTACAGACGCGATCGCCGCGACAGCCGCTAACAGCGCGATGACGAAGAGGTACGTCGGAAGGTCGTTCGGCGTGACACCGAAGAGGAGCGTGGCGAGGGGGCGAAGGACGAGCAGCGAACCGGCGACGCCGATGCCAGCGCCGATGGCCACGAGCCCCAGGCCGCCGCCGATAACCAATCCTGTGATGCCCGCCAACCGTGCGCCAAGAGCGATACGGATACCGATGTCCCTGGTCCGTTCAGCGACGAGATACGCCAGCAGACCGTAGAGCCCGAGCGCCGCCAACAGCAAAGCGAGGGCCCCGAGGCTCGTCGAGAGGAGCGCGCTGATGCGTTCGCGAGCGAGGCTTTCCGCCAACGCGCTCTCGATCGTGCGAACACTCGATACCACCAACGTTGGATCGAGGGTCCTAGGAGCCACGGGCTACTGGCTACCGGCCACCGGCTACTGGCTAGCCCGCAGCGGACTACGCGTATCGGCGCAGCGTCCCTGTTCGACCAGCGGGATGCGACCAGCGACGGTGACGTAAACCACGCCGCGATCGTCGCCGCAGAATGCGCGCTTGGATTTCGTCGCGTGCGATGCCGGGACGGCAGCAACGGCGAATCGCGTGAGCGCTGCCCGCGCTCGCCGGTCCCATCGGGGGTCGGGATTCGGATAGAACTCGAAGCGATATCCATCATGCTCCTGCAAGACCGCCAGGTCGGGCGAGAGGAGTGGCGCGAAGGCAACGTCCGTCGCGCCGCATGCCGGATCAGCCAGGCAGTCCACCGTAGCGAACCGACCGCCCCGGACCTCGGCATACACCGACTCGGCGGAGACGATCGCCCGGATGACCCCGATCGCCCTTGAGTGGCTTCTGTCCGATTCCCCCACACCGGGAGCCGCGAGCGCGAAGAGTCCGAACACGACGGCTATACCGGTCCCGTGACGGTTCACCATTACGCACCACGACGTGAGACGCGCGTGTCGCGTGGTCGGCTCTCGGCACGGACCTGGTGGCATATCGCAGCGCGCCCCGCGGTAGACAATATGTAAATTACTTTACAATTCAAAGTTGAACGTCTACGATTGCGTTCACGGTCGGCGCCGCACTGTGTCGCCCCACTGTGTCGCCCCACTGTGTCGTTCCCCCGGCGTGCTGGCAGGACATCCGGCTGCAGCGAACAAATTCTTCGCCGAGACCGTAGCTTCCCGTGCTGCGCGGCCTCACCTGAGGGTCGGCCGCACTTTATCGCCGCGGCCACTGCGTAAACCGGTGCGCAGGCCACGGATCCTGGCAAACGCCCACGTGGAGCAACTCGTATGAAACAGCTACTGCTCGGCGTCAGCGCCGTCGCTCTCCTCTCCAGCCCGGTGCTGGGTCAGACCGCGGCTCCACGCGCCGCGTTCGATGTCACGAGCGTGCAGGTCAGCACCCGTCCCAATCCCGGCATGCGGGGCGGGATCCTGCGCGGCGATCGCTACGAGGTGCGCAACGCGACGATGGTGGATCTGATTCGCACGGCGTACAACGTGCAGCCCGAGCGGATTTCCGGCGGACCGAGCTGGCTCGAATGGAACCGCTGGGACATCGCGGCGGTCGCTCCTGAAGGCACCCCACCGCCACGCCTCCAGGAAATGCTGAAGACGCTGCTCGCGGATCGCTTCAAGCTGCAGGTCCGCGAGGACAGCGTCAGCGTGACCAACATGGCGCTGAAGGCCAACCCCGGTCACAAGCTGCGCCAGGCGTCGACGCAAGGTGGATGTCAGGCGCAAGGCGCTCCGGATGCCAACGGCGTTCCGCTGCAGACGGTTACCTGCAAGGGGGAATCGCTCAAGGACTTCGTCGATCTGATGGTGCGCGGAATGAACGCGTATTTCCCGAACGGCCAGCAGGTGGTGGACGAAACCGGCCTGGCCGGCTTCTGGGACTTCGAGTTCAAGGTCCATCCGCGCCAGATGCTGGCACGTGCCGGAGCCGACGGGATCTCTCTCGACAAGGCGCTCGCCGACATCGGCCTCAAGCTGGAACCGAAGGACATGAAGGTACCGGCGATCGTCGTCGACAGCGTGTCCGCGGACTTCACCCCCAACCCGCCGGATCTCGCGCGTCGGATGCCGCCGACACCATCACCGACATTCGAGGTGGCCGACGTGAAGGTCAGCCCGCCCAACAGCACCACGCCTCCGCGCATGCAGTTGATGCCCACCGGACAGGTGAACGGCAGCAACGCGCCGATCAACCGTGTCATCCAGCTGGCGTGGAATCTGCCGAACCCGGATTACCTGGTGGGGCCGAAGTGGCTGGAGACGAACAAGTACGACTTCATCGCGCGCGTGTACGCCAACGCGGGCCCGAACGCCAACGTGCAGCAGGATGAGGATGTCGCCCGGCGGATGCTGCAGGCGCTCCTGGTCGAACGTTTCCAGATGAAGTACCACATGGAGGATCGACCGATGCCGGCGTACAACCTGCGCGCCGACAACCCAAAGATGGCCAAGGCCGATCCGACGCGGCGGACGCGCTGCTTTGAAGGCGCACCTCCCGGAACCCCGGCCGCCGCCCGTGCCCCCCAGTTTGGCCGGCAGGTGACCTGCCAGAACATCTCGATGGCGCAGTTCGGCGCCTGGCTCCCCTCGATCGCCGGCGGGTATACACAAGTCGCGGCCGTCGACATGACGGGTCTCCAGGGCGGTTACGACTTCACGCTGGAGTTCAGCCCCATCGAGCAGGTGCAGGGGCCGCGGCCGGACGCGGCGAATCCGGGCGGCAACTCGGGAGCGGGCCCCGGCGCCGCGGCGATCGACCCGACGGGCGCGCTGTCGCTGCTCGACGCGGTACGGCAGCAACTCGGCATCCGGATGGAGGAGACCAAGCGGCCCGCGGCCGTACTCGTCATCGACGCGATGAACGAGAAGCCGACCGAAAATTGATTTCGATCTTCGACTGCGCCGCGTGTATCCGGCTGGTGAGCGGGCGCGATTACAATGTCGCGCCCGCGACATGCCAAAACCACCATCGTCGAGCCAACCGCTAGCCGGTCGTGTCGCCCTCGTCGCCGGGGCGACGCGGGGCGCGGGGCGCGGCATCGCCCGCGCCCTCGGCGAAGCCGGCGCCATCGTGTACTGCACTGGCCGCAGCGTGACTGGACAACCGTCGCCGTATGGTCGCCGGGAGACCATCAACGAGACCGCGACGATGGTCAAGGCCGCGGGCGGCGTCGCGATCGCGCGCCGCGTCGATCACACGAGCGAAAGAGAGGTGGGCGCACTGATCCGTCGCATCATGCGTACCCACAAACGCCTCGACATCGTCGTCGACAGCGTCGCTGGCGAGGATCCGCTGATGAAGCAGTACGGCTTCCTGTGGGAAGCCGATCTCACCTCCGCCGATGCCATCTTCCGCCAGGGACTGACGTCGCGGATCATCACGGCGAAGCATGCCGCACGCGCGATGATGCCCGCGAGACGCGGGCTCATCGTGGAGGTCACTGAGAACGACATGATTGGCGGAGGCGGCACGCCGATGGCCCAGGCCATCAAGATGGCGCAGAAGGTACTGCCGCTCTTCTGGGCCGCGGAGCTCGCGCCGTATGACATCACGACGGTGGCGGTCACGCCCGGTTTTCTCCGGTCGGAGTCGATGCTCGAGCACTTTGGCGTCAGCGAACCCGACTGGCGTGAGGGCGGCAAGACGGATTCGAACTTTCTCGAATCGGAATCGCCGTTGTTCGTCGGCCGCGCGATCGCCGCGCTCGCCGCGGACCCGAAGGTGGGGAATCGCACCGGCATGTTGTACGGATCGTGGGAACTGGCCCGGGACTACGGCGTGATCGACTATGACGGCCGCCGACCCGATTGGGGCCGTCACCAGATCGATTTTTCTGTTCTTCCGCCGGCGTGGATCGATCTCTTCCGCACCGGAGCCGACCTCGAGCTCGAGTGGCTGACTGCTCTCGCGTCACGAACTCGACAGTTCAGGAAAAAGATTCCGCCGCCGGCGCGCGCGCAACGAAAGCGCAAGACGACCAACTGAACGGAACGCCGCGAAACCGGTCGCGTTCATGGGCGCGGTGAATCTGCGTTAAGGTGACAGCATGCCCGCCGACCCGCACAAACCCTTGCGAGAGGACGTGCGGCTGCTCGGCGAACTGCTCGGCAGCGTGTTACGCACTCACGAAGGCCAGGCTCTCTATGACCAGGTCGAACGTGTACGCGCGCTGGCCAAGGGCGCACGCGGCGGCCGCGAGGATGACTTCCAGGATCTGGCCGACGAACTGTCGACGCTGCCAGTAGACGCCGCGCTTCCCGTCTCACGAGCCTTCGCTCACTTCCTGAATCTCGCCAACATCGCGGAACAGCATCACCGCGCCCGTCGTCGGCGAGCGCACCAGGCAGAGCCCACCGGCCAGCCGCAACGCGGATCGTGCGAGGACAGTTTCACTCGCCTCGTCAACGCCGGCATCAGCCGCGAGCGGCTGCACGATGCGGTCTGTGCCCTGCAGATCGAACTGGTCCTCACGGCGCACCCCACGGAAATATCGCGGCGCACGCTGGTGCAGAAGCACAATCGCATCGCCGCTGCGCTCGACCGTCGCGATCGGCCGGACCTGACGCAAACCGAGCACGACGAGGTGGTAGCGACGCTCCTGCGCGAGGTGATGGCGGCGTGGGGCACCGAGGAGGTTCGGCCGGAACGTCCGAGCGTGCTCGACGAGGTGCGCGCCGGCCTTGTCGTGTTCGAGCAGAGCCTGTGGCACGCCGTGCCGCAATATCTCCGCGAGGTGGATCGAGCCCTTCACGCCACGACCGGACGCGGCCTTCCAGATGGTGTATCCCCGATCCGGTTCGGATCCTGGATCGGCGGCGATCGCGACGGCAATCCCAACGTCACCCCCGACGCGACCTGGCGTACCACCTTGCTCCATCGCTGGATGGCGGCCGACCTGTACGTGAGGGAAATCGCGGCGCTCCGCGACGAGCTCTCGCTCGGCGATGCCACGCCCGAACTGCGCGACGCTGCCGGCGGTCATCGCGAGCCCTATCGCGAGCTGTTGCGCGGCGTCCGCAATCGCCTGACGGTTACACGCGCGGCCATCGAGGCGGCCCTTGATGTCACTCACTCGGATAGTGAGCAGCATGATTCCGAAGGGCAACGAGGGCCGGACAGGATTAGCCCCACCGGCACGCAACCCTACGAACGTGCCAGCGAATTCGAAGCGGTGCTGGAACTGTGCGATCGTTCTCTCCGCGCCACAGGTTACGGCGCCATCGCCGACGGCCGGCTGCTCGACCTGCGCCGCCGTCTGACCGTGTTCGGACTCGTGCTGGCACGGCTCGACATCCGTCAGGATTCGGCGCGCCACGCGGAAGCGCTGTCGGCGATCACCGACGCCCTCGGACTCGGACCTATGAGCAATGGGACGAAGCGGCCCGGGTCGCCTTTCTGGTCGGCGAACTGGACAGTCGCCGTCCACTGACACCCCGCGATCTGCAACCCTCCGATACGGTTTCCGACACACTGAACACGTTCCGCATGATTGCGCGCCTGCCCTCCGACTCGCTGGGCGCCTACGTGATCACGATGGCGAGCCGGGCGTCCGACGTGCTCGCGGTCGCGCTGCTGCAGCAGGAAGCGGGCGTCCAGAGTCCGCTGCGCAGTCGTTCCGCTTTTCGAAACCTCGCGCGACCTCGAGAACGCGGCACACGTGCTCGACGAACTGCTGGCGATTCCCCGGTATCGCGACGCGATCCGCGGACGTCAGGAGGTGATGATCGGCTACTCCGATTCGGCCAAGGACGTCGGTCGACTGGCCGCGAGCTGGGACCTGCACAAGGCGCAGGAAGCGATCGTCGACACCTGTCGACGTCACGTCGTCCAGGTCACGCTCTTCCATGGCCGTGGCGGCAGCGTGGGACGAGGTGGCGGCCCGACACACCTGGCGATCCTGTCGCAGCCCGCCGGCTCGATCGACGGCACCATCCGCGTCACCGAGCAGGGCGAGATGCTGCAGGCGCTGTTCGGCCTTCCCGACATCGCGCTACGGACGATGGAGGTGTACACGAGCGGGACGCTCGAGGCGTGGTTGACACCGGCACCGCCAGCGCGGCGCGAGTGGCGCGAGTGCATGGACCGGCTGCGCGACGCCGCACGTACCGCGTTTCGCGGCCTCGTCTACGAGCATCCGCGGTTCGTCGAGTATTTCCACGCGGCCACGCCCGAAGCGGAGCTCGCCGAAATGAACATCGGCAGCCGCCCGGCGCGTCGTCCGGCCGGCGCTTCCGATAGTCGGGGTCAGGAGCCTGCGCGCGATCCCGTGGCAGTTCGCCTGGACACAGACGCGGCTGCTCCTCGGTGCCTGGCTCGGTGCGGAGGAAGCGCTCGAGCAGGCGCTCGCCCGCGGCGAGCGCGATCAGCTTCGAACGATGTATCGCGACTGGCCGTACTTCCGATCGGTGATGCAGTTGATCGAGATGGTCCTGGCGAAGAGCGACGCCCGCATTGCGGCCGAGTACGACCGGCGGCTGGTGCCGGCGGAGCTGCAGCCGCTTGGCGCCGAACTCCGGGCCCGGCTCGACCGAGTGATTGCCGGGGTGCTCGAGGTAACCGGACATCGCACGCTGCTCGAGTCGAATCCGGTGCTGCGCCGCTCGATTGATGTCCGTAATCCCTACGTGGACCCGATCAACCTCGTTCAGGTCGAACTGCTCCGCCGCTACCGCGAACAGCCCGACGATCGCGTCAAGGCTGCGCTGCTCGTCACGATCAACGGCGTCGCGGCGGGAATGCGGAACACCGGTTAATTGAACCGGGTTGAATTTAAGGACGTCACACCCAGCCCTTAATTCAACCCGGTTCAATTAACGAGGATTTCCTGTTATCGTGAATTCATCCGCCGCAGGTTCGCGGCGCTCAAACAAAGGCTTGTAGCGACCACGCTTCCTTGTCCTCCGATGCCTCATCAGGTGGACTGTTTCGGGAGCCATGCGTGACGACCACGTCATGAATCGGTCGCGGCCGGGAGGTGCATACATGGCAAATAGCACCGGAGGCAGTCGTTAGACTCCTCCTTTCGAGCAAGATCAGAGGGCCGGCAGCATAGCCGGCCCTTTGTTTGTACGGGCTGATGGCCGTCAGTTCGTCGCGCCGAACACCCTGATTTCCTCTGGCTCCGTCGTGAACTGTTCAGCCGACCCTGTCTTCTCAACCGACTCGACGCGGATCCGGCCAGCGGTCGCGACGCCCGCCCGATAGGCGGGGACGCCACCCTTCGCGCTCAGTCGCGCCGTGCCGGATGTGACGAACGTGCGCGCGACCAGCCTGATTGCGCCGCCCGAGCCACCGGCGCCACCCTGGGCGCATGTGCGATCGGCGGGCTCCCCGCCCGGCCCTCCATCAGCGACGATCTGAAAATCCTGGAGCGTGAACCGGCCGTTGGCCTTAATCACCAGCGCTCCGCCGCCGCCGCCGCCACCGCCACCCAGACACGCCGGCTCGAACCCGAAGCCGGAGCCGCCGCCGCCGCCGGATCCGCCGTCAGCGGCTGCAGATCCGGTGCGCCGGTGAACGTCCCGCCGATCGCCTCGACGTTCGTGGTTGCGCCCCATCCGCCGCCCGGGCCTTCGCCGTTGCCGCCGGGCGTCAAGGCGCCGATACCCAGCGGCTGCCCGTGACCGCGTCCACCCCGAAACGCACCAGGGCCGCCGTTTCCGCCAACGCCGACACCGCGGGCAACGGTTGCCGCCTCGCCGCTGCTGCCGGCCACCGTCAGGGTTCCGCAGCAGGTCGCTCCCCGCAGCAGGACATCGCCGGCCACCAGGACTGTTACCGGAGTGTTGGCCGCGTTCGGGCGGAAGCTGATGGTAAAGGCACCGTCCACGACGATGCGGCTGAACCTGAGCACACCATCGGGCGGCAATGCCAGCATGATCGTGCCGGACTTGCACGCGGACGCACATCCGGTACTGCCGGCGGGGTAGGTCTGTGGATCACTGGCGTCGAACGCGGTCAGGGTATCTCGGGCACAGCCGCAGAGATCGACGACCCCTTGCGCCAGGGCTGGCGTCGTCGCCGCGAGAAGACAGACCAGGGCCAGCCGAATCCATAGCGGAACCGGGTGCTTTCCGCACCAATCGTCGAAACGCATGAGGGCTCTCGATCTGTACAGATTTCGGCACAGGACAATCTCCGGATACCATTGCTCCGCCGATGGGATTCCGCATCGTCGCGACGGGGGTAGTGGCGTTCCTCTTGTCAGTGAGCGCACTGGCCAGCCGGAACCTCGTCATCTATTTCATCGACGTCGAAGGCGGTCAATCGACGCTGATGATCACGCCTGCCGGAGAGTCGATGCTGATCGACACCGGATATGCTATTCGCGGCCAGCGGGGTGCTCCCCCGCCGCCTGAGGGCGCCACGATCGGCAGAGATGCGCAGCGCATCCTGACCACCATCAAGCAAGCCGGTCTCGAACGAATCGACTACCTGCTCATCACCCACTTCCACTCGGATCATGCGGGCGCGGTTCCTGAGTTGGCCGCGCGGATTCCGATCGGCACGTTCATCGACTACGGCGACCCGCTCGGATTCGATCGGCTCACCGTCAGCAGCTTTCGTGCGTACGAACCAGTCCGGGCCGCAGCGGCGCGGCACATCGTGGCCCGAGCCGGCGACCGGCTCCCACTGAAGGGAATCGACGCGGATGTGGTCAGTGCCGGCGGCACGTTGATGTCGAAACCGATCGGCAACGGCGACCTGAACCCGGCGTGCGTGGATGTCGAGGATCATGTCGAGGACGGCACCGAGAACTACCGCTCGATCGGCGTGCTGTTCCGTTACGGGGCCTTTCGCTTTCTTGATGTCGGAGACCTGAGCGGGAACACGCTTACCCGGCTCGGCTGCCCCCGAAACATGATCGGCAATGTTTCTGCCTACCTCATCGCCCATCACGGCGATTACGACACCAGCGTCCCATCTCTCTATGCGGCGCTGCAGCCGCAGGTGTCGATCATGAACAACGGTGCGACGCGCGGGGGAGACCGGAACGCCTTCCTGGCAGCCCGTCACGCCCCCGGCGCCGATCTCTGGCAGCTCCACCCGTCTCGGTTTCCCGATGCCGCCAACGCTCCCGACGAGTTCATCGCGAACGTCGATGACGGCACGAGTACGTCGTTCGGCCTCGTCCTGACCGCGTCGGACGATGGCAGCTTCCGGATGACCAATCCTCGTACGAGCTTCACCAAGACCTATCCCAAACGGCACCACTGACGAGGGAGTCGCCCCGCGACCCGGATGAGCCCAGGCAGTTTGAGTCCGGGGTTGGAGGAGCAGTCGTTGGGATTTGTGATCTGACTGCCGGTCGGAACCGCCCGGCGTCGGGTTGTATACTGCCCGATCGATGCAGCCCGCGAGTCGAATAGCAATTTCGATCTTCATCACAGTGGCCGTCGCGACCGCCGCTCGCGCCCAGGCGCCAGGGCCGACGTCGCGCCCCGGTACGGTTGTCATCACGGGGCTTCTAAAAACGGTTGACGGCACCCCGGCCGCGGACGTCCGTGTCTCCGCGCTGGTGGCGCCGCCTGAAGCGGTTCGCCCTGAGGAGGGTATTCGCGCCCAGGACGGCATTCAGTACTACCTGGCGCCGCCGCCTGTCCGCACGGTCCTGACCGACAAGGACGGCCGTTACCGCATCACGAACCTTCCGCCCGGCCGGTACCTCGTGGCCGCGGGTCTACCCGGCCAGGACACGTACTATCCCGACGCGGTCGATGCGCACGGCGCCAAGGTCCTCACGCTGGCGGCGGACTCGACCGGGTCTGCGGATTTCGCCCTGGTTGCGCCGCTTGCGGGCCGGATCAGCGGCCGTGTGGTTCCGCCTCCCGAACCGAACGTCCAGGAGAACGCCATCCTCTCCGGTGTGTTCCTGACCGAGCTCGTCGAGGCACCGGTACACCCGGACGGCACGTTCGAGTTCGGACGCGTTCCCGAAGGGACTTACCTCGTCGACCTCTTCCCAACCGTGCCAGGGCTCAAGTCCGTGCTCTTCGACGTGGATCGGAACGACGTGAGCAATCTCCAGCTGACGCGTCCCAAGCTCTACACCGTCAGTGGCCGGTTCAACGTCGCACGCGGACCCTTGCCGTGGGCATTGTTCGCGTTCTACACGGATACGAGCTACGCCGCCGCCGACATCAAGGATGACGGCACGTTCACCGTGAAGCTGCATTCAGCGACGCACTTCCCTGACCTTGGCGGCATGCCGAGCGACTACGAGATGGCGCGCGTTCGAATCGGCAATCGCGACGTCTCGAAGGGGCTGGTCGTCGCAGACCGTGACATTTCGGGCGTTGTCGTTGACGTGGCGGCGCCGGCCAATCTCCCGCGGCTGCGCGGGCGAGTCACCGGATTGCCGGCGAATCGCCTCTCGTCTCTGCGCGTCGAAATCAACGGACCGATCTTCGGCGTGCTTCAGGCACCGGTCCGCGCCGACGGGTCCTTCGTATTCGAGAACATCACACCGGGGGCGTACTGGTTGAAGATCCCGCAGGCGCCGCAGCTCGAGCCGATCTACATCGCGGTGGACTGGGATGGCGCGGACGTCACGGTGGCCGTGCCGCCGCGATGAGCAGATGTCGACGTGCGTGGGGCGGGCGTTTGTCAGGATCGCGGACCTGACAGGGTCGGCGCCACGCCAGTAATGGGGACGGTCACAGGAGAAGTTATGCATCGGATGTTGCGGACGATGAGCAGCGCGCTGCTGGGTACGGCGGCGGCAGCAGTCTTCGTCACCACGGCGCTATGGTCAGGCCCCCTCGATTCTGGGAGCTCCGAGCGAGGCGAACAACTTCATCGAGACGCCGAAAGGCTGGGTGCAGCCGAAGACGCCGTGGGGCGACCCGGACATCCAGGGTATGTGGCCGATCTCCTACGTTGGGACGGTGCCGTTGGAGCGGTGCTCGGGCGGCGGCCGGCCAGGTGGTCCGCCCTGCGACCCGAACAAGGCATGGCTCACTGAAGACGAGTACAAGCAGCGCGTCGACGCCGCGCTCGGTCGCGGCGACGTCGGCCGTCAGCTGATCGAGCAGGGCAACTATGGCCGCGCACTGCTCAGCGGCGTCACCGACCCGACGTTCCCCCAGCGCCAGACGTCGCTCATCGTCGATCCGCCGAACGGCCGGCTGCCTGAGCTCACGGAAGAGGGGAAGCGCCGCGCGAAGGACATGCGCAGCAGCTGGGGCTTGCCCGGCGAGAAACTGACCTTCGACTGGGTCACGGATTTCGACAGCTGGGACCGCTGCATCACGCGCGGCATGCCTTCGTCTATGTTCCCGTATCGCTACAACAACGGGCTGCGGATCATGCAGGCGCCCGGCATGGTCGTGCTCGACCTCGAAATGATCCACGACTCGCGCATCGTCTACACGGATGGCCGGCCGCCGCTCCCGAAATCAATCAAGCAGTACATGGGCGAGTCGCGAGGCCACTGGGAAGGCAACACGCTCGTCGTCGTGACCACGAATTATCACGAGGGACCCTCCGGGACCAACATCGGGGTCGCAGGGTCACCGCAGGGTAACCGGTGGCCCGTCAGCGATCAGATGAAGACGACGGAGAAGTTCACCCGTCTCGGTAAGGATTTCCTGCTTTACGAAATCAAGACCGAAGACCCCGTCATCATGACGCGGCCGTACACCGTCCGTTTCCCGATCAAACTGGACAACACGTACGACTGGTGGGAATACGCGTGCCACGAGGGTAACAGCGTGATCCCGAACTACGTGACGACCTCACGGTTCGAGCGCGCGAACCCGCAGCCTGCCGACGCGAATCCCGGTCCGGCCCGTGGCGGCGCCGGGCGGTGGCGGCGCAGCACCCCAGGGCGGCGGAAGAGGGCAGTAGAAAGTCAGAAGTGAAAGTCAGAAGTAGAAAGTCGAAAGTGGAAAGTAGAAAGTACTTTCCACTTTCAATTTTTGACTTTGAACTTCGCCACTATTCCTCTGACGTCTTTAGCGACGACCGCCCACCCCACCTCTCGCATCTCCAGGATCAGAATTCCAAACAACATCGCGGTGCACAGCGGTAGCGTCGAGTTGAACCGCATCACGCCGAACGACAGCTCGTACGCGGCGATGCTGATCGCTGCCGCCGCGGTGCGGAGCGCACGCTTGTCGGGGACCAGCAACACCACCAGGAGATGCCGGGCGACGTTCATCTTGAACGCGAGCAGCATCGCGATCGGCACCAGGCTCCACCCGACCCAGTCTTCCAGATCGAACTGACGTCGCACGGCGACGTACGACAGCAGCAGCGCAAACGGGACGCTGACCGTCACACCACCTACGGTCTGCCACCACCCACCCTTGAGCTCGTTCTGAAAACTGAAGATGTAGAGGTAATTCGGCAGCACGAAGTACGGCAACACGAACCCGGCCAGCAGCACGGCCCCGAACGCGAGCGCAGTGACCCGCCGCATACCAGCAAGCCGTTGTCGCGTAGTACAGCGGCGACACCTTGACCGCGGTCGCCAGCGCCATCAGCACATGCGTCGCCTGCGGCCGGCGCCGAGCAAGGCTGAGCGCCGTCATGACGATCACCAGCATGATGATGTAGGTGCAGTCCTGGACGTAAGTGAACCGGTAGCCGAAGTACAGACCGCAGACGCCAAGCAGGACGAACACGTACCACCGGGTGCGCAGGCAGTACCACGCGGCCTCGACAAGGAACGTCACGGCCAGCATCAGGATCAGCCCGTAGAAGCCGATGCCGGTCCGCTCACCGATCCAATAGATCGCCGCCTCGATCAGCAGCGCCGCCGGAGGATAAGGCGCCGACGCTTCCTTGCTCCACGTTCGGGCCTCCAGTTCGGTCTGCGGCACCCCGTGCTTCGTGTACATGTCGCGCCAGTCGTGCAGGACCACCTTCGCCTCGTACATATCGGCGATGGTGTCCGTCCCGTAGTCTGCCGGCTGAGCGATGCCACGCAGAATCGGGTTCGTGGCGTAATCGAGATACGCACGCGGGACGTAACTAAGACAAAGAGCGGCGAGTGCGGCAGCCACGCCGATGACTGCGAGCCGCTGGGTGACTGGACGGCACCCCATCAGGTGCCTGTCCCAGACAGCCAACCAGCTAGTGGATGCCACCACCGGCGGAGCCCGGCGCCCAGCGCTTCCCGGCATCGGACTGTTGCTCAGCATCGGCGTAAGGGGGTCCGTGGAGAGATCGTTGCGCCGACCTCGAATTCTGGCCGCGCGAAAGTGGTGTCATTCACGGTGAAGATGCCGGAGCCGGGATCTGGACCTGACGCATCGGCCATTGGTACGTTAGAGTTTACGGCCGGCGCCCCACACCAGCCGGCGCTACAGGAGAGCATATGCGCGGGATCATGCGGACGATGGGCAGCGTCTTGATCGGCGACGGCCGCCGCCGCGGTGTTCGTCACGACGACCTACGGGCAGTCTGGCCAGTCGATCCTCGGCAAGCCGAGCCCGGCCAATCACTTCATCGAGACGCCGGCAGGCTGGGTCCATCCCAAGACTGCGTGGGGTGAGCCCGACATCCAGGCCATGCTGAACATGATGCAGGCCGCCGGCATCCCGCTCGAGCGATGCGCGGGCAACCGCAACTGCGACAAGAGCAAGGCGTGGCTGACCGACGAGGAGTACAACCAGCGGGTTGCCGCCGCGCGGGGCCGGGTCGACCAGGGTCGTGCCCTGATCGAACAGGGCAATTACGGCCGCGCGCTGCTGTCGGGCGTCACCGACCCGAGCATGCCGCAGCGCCAGACCAGCCTGATCGTCGATCCGCCGAACGGACAGTTGCCTGAGATCACTCCCGAAGGCAAGAAGCGGGCGCTCGCGATGGGCAGCTCGTGGTCACTGCCCGCCGAGGATCCGGTCTACGACGACGCCCTCGACTTCGACTTCTGGGACAACTGCCGGTCGCGCGGCATGCCGTCGTCGATGATGCCGTATCGCTACAACGGCGGCTTCCACATCATGCAGGCGCCCGGCGTCGTCGTGTTCGACCTCGAGATGATTCACGACTCGCGCGTGATCTTTACCGACAACCGTCCGCACCCTGGCAAGGCGATCAACGGCTACATGGGTGATTCGCAGGGCCACTGGGAAGGCAACACGCTCGTAGTCGAGACGACGAACTACAAGGAAGGCCCGCCGATGATCAACCTGGCGGTCGTCGGCTCTCCCGCCGGGAACCGCTTCCCGGTCAGTAATCAGTTGAAGACGACCGAGCGGATTACCCGCCTGAACAACGACGCGTGGCTCTACGAGATCAAGACCGAGGATCCGGTCATCATGAAGGGTTCGTTTACGGTGCGTTACCCGATGATCAACGACCCGAGCTACCAGTGGTGGGAATACGCCTGTCACGAGGGGAACACGATCGTCCAGGGCTACAGCACCACCAACAAGCACGAGCGTGAGCACCCGGATCCGGAACCGGCGCCGAGCACCGCGCAGGTACCGGCCACGCTCGCCGACAAGCTGGTGGGCCGCTGGGTCGGCAAGCCGCAGATTCCGACGATCGACTACAACATCGAAATCGAATTCGTGAAGACGGCAGACGGCGGGATCCAGGGCAAGTTGATCGGGACGGACCTGAAGACGTTCCGCGGCAAGGTCAACCCGACGATCAACAAGTTCCTGCGAGACTTCCGGATCAGCAACCCGGGTCCGGGCGGTCGCGGCGGCGGTGGCCGCGGCGGCGGGGCACCGCAGGGCGGAGGCGCGCCGGCCCCCGCCGCGCCGCTCTCGCTCGACCAGCCGATTCAGGTCAACTTCCAGTTCCCGAACACGCAGCCGTGGACCTACGCGGGAACGATCGCTCCGGATGGTTCGCAGATCACCGGCGTCACCAACAGCGCGCAGGGTGGATCGCTGCTCGACTTCAAGAAGAAGTCGTAACGGGCTCCGGACTTCGGGCTCCGGGGTTTCGGCTGAGAGCGACGTGCGACCGAGAGCGCCAGGCTAACCTGGCGCTCTTCGTTTGTACGGGTGATCGAGCGCGCGCCGACTTCAGAAGTCGCCGCGATCCGCAGATCCACCGGTCATCGCGCTGGACACGTCAATGCGGAACGCGAAGTCGGGAGATGCGGCGTCTTGATGGCCGCGACGCACTCGCCGCCCCGCCTCGCACGCGCTCGCCGCGTTCGCGCAACAAGACCCGTCCGACTAGGGCGCCGACTGCCCGCACGTGAGGCCGCTTCGGAGCCGCATCTCCCTGCGCGCCGCGGCGCCGCCTGCGGTTGCAGACACGTGGCTCCTACGGGCCCACATGCGTGCAGCCGGCCGCGGCTGACGCTCGATCAACACCGCGTGTCGGGTGTGGGCGGGGCGTGCACGTCGATTCGTACAAGCAAAAGGGCCAGGATTCTCCTCCTGGCCCTCTTGTTCGCCGGCCTTCGTCCTGAAGGGTGGTAACCGTCAATCCTAAAGCTCTACTCGCACGCCTCGGTGATGCAGATCGACTCGAGCGTGCGGCCCATCGGCGGCGCCTTGAGACCCTGCTTGACCATGAGCTCGCGCATCAACTTGCCCGCTTCGGGGTGCGGAATCGCGGACTGCACGCCCACGCGGACGAGGCCGTCGGCGTAATCCACGGGCTCCCAGGTGTGCACTGCCAGCTTGCCGCCACGGTTGTCGGTGTTGCCGAAGTCGCGTGTGTCAAGCCTGGCACCGGCGTCGAAGAGGGCCTGAATCACTTCAGTGTTTCCCTTGTGCCCTGCGCCGTGCATGGCCGGTACGACCCGTGTCAGCCTGGGCGTTGACGTCCAAGCCGAGGCCGATCAGCATTTTGACCGCTTCCGCCGACTGCTTCGGCGACCACTCGTAGGTGATGCCCTCCACCCAACCGATGCCGGCGGCGACCTGCAGGGGCGTCACGCCGAGCACGGTATTGATCTTTGGATCCGCGCCGTGGTCGAGCAGGAGCTTCATCAGTTCGATGTCACCTGATTGCGACGCGCGAAGGAAGGCCGTTGCGCCATTCTCATCGAGCCACTGGTTGGTGAACACCGTCCGCGTCTCGGTGCTGTCCTTGACTCGGGCGTTGACGTTGGCGCCCTTGTCGATGAGCAGCTTGATGAAGTCCAGGTGATCCATGTCGGGACGACGGACCGGGTAGTCACCGCCCTCGATATTTCGATTGTCGGTCGCCAGATACAGCGGAGTCCAGCCACCCTTATTGGGCAGGTTGACGTCCGCACCATGCTCAATCAGGTACGCGCCCAGCGTGTAGTACCGGTTTTGCGTGGCGACGAGCAGCGGGCTCCAGCCGTAGCCGGACGTCTGGTTGACGTCGACGCCGGCCTCGAGCAGGACCTTGACGGTGTTCAGGTCATTGGCGCGGACCGCATAGGTCAGCGCGGTGAGCTGTCCGCCATCGGCCGCGTTGCCGCCGCGACGACCCACCAGACCGACGGCCGCGCCGGAATCGTCCGTGTCGCCCAGTGCCGCGGCGTTGTTGTTCGACGCGGCTGCCGCTGCGGCCGCGGCTGCGGCTGCAGCCTGCACCGTGCGCGCGGCTTCAGCCTGCTGCGCTGCCTGGATGGCTGCCCCTTCGCCAGACGCGGCACGAATCGCCGCCAGGTCGAGCGGTGCACCCGCCGCGACCGCCGCGCCCTGCGCCGCCACGGCCTTCCGCGGATCGTTGGCCTTGCCGAGCGCCGGACCCCGCCCGCGCGGCGCGACGTTCGACTTCGCGTTCATGTCGGCGCCGCTCTTGAGCAGCAACGACACCGCCTGGGCGTGCCCTTCGTCGGCCGCCCACATCAGCGGCGTCGTTCCCCGCTGATCTTCCTTGGCGTTGACGTCGGCTCCCTTGTCGATGAGCACTTTCATCGCCTCGGTATTCCCGGTGCGCGCCGCGATCATCAGCGGCGTGCGGCCGAGCGGCATCTTCTCGTTGGGATCAGCACCGGCGGCGATGAGTCGCGCCAGCATCGCGGCGTCGCCGTTGACCGAGGCGAGCCACATCGCGGTGCTGCCTTCGCGATTGGCCGCCTTCACGTTGGCGCCCGCCTTGATCAGCATGTCCGCCATCTCGACATCCGATCGATAGGCGGCCCACTGAATGGCCGTGGCTCCATCGGGCTGCGGCGCGTTGACGTCGGCCTTCTGGGCGATCAACGCGCGCACGGCGGCCTTGTCGCCCTTCATCGCCGCATCGGCCACTTCGCTCTTCCCGGCGGCGAACGAGGGAACGACGAAAGACACGAAGGCCACGAAGCACATCAAGCCGATCGTGCACGTCGCGGTTCGCGAGCTCCCAGGTAGGCCGGGAGCCGCCGAGCGGTCCCGGCGAGTTGGCAGTTGGAAGTTGGGAATTCTCATCAGAGATTCTCCAGCCGGCCAGTGCTGTCGCCGAACGATTCCTGATGAATGTCGAACCGGTCGAGCACACTCAGGAGGAGGTTGCCGGTCGGGACGGTCTTGCTCGGGTACGCCAGGTGCCGGTTGCCCTTGACCTTGCCGTTCAGACCGCCGATTAACACGTGCGGCACGTCGTAGTGCACGTGCTGGTTCGAGTTCCCCATGTTGCTGCCGAAGAGAATCAGCGACCGGTCGAGCAGCGTCCCGTCCCCTTCTTTCACCTTCGACAGGTTCTCGGCGAGGTGCGCCACCATCTTCACGTGGTACTGGTTGATCTTCGACAGATCGGCAATGCGCCGCGGGTCCTCGCCGTGGTGCGACACGCCGTGGAAAGACGACGTCGGCGACTCGCTTTCCGGATAGGTCCGGTTGGTGAGGTCGCGGGCGAACAACAGCGTGCCGACGCGGGTGATGTCGGCCTGGAACGCGAGCGCCAGCAGATCGAACTGCAGCTTGACGTGCTGGTCGAACGACCGCGGCACGCCGACCGGCACGTCGAAGTCTTCCGGCGCCACGTTGGACGCCTTCATCGCAATCTGCAGCCGCCGTTCGATCTCGCGAACGTTCTCGGCGTAGCTGTCGAGCCGCTCCCGATCGGGCGCGCTGATCTCGCCGCGCAGCTTCTTCATGCTGCCGTTCAGCGAGTCGAGGATGCTCTGGTCGCGCTTGCGGTTGATCGCCCGCTGCTCGGCCGTGCTGCCGTCACCGAACATGCGCTCGAACACCACCTGCGGGTTGAGCTCCATCGGCAGCGGTGTCGTCGGCGACGCCCACGAGATCGTGTTGGTGTAGGTGCAGCTGTAGCCCTCGCCGCAGTTGCTCGAGTTGGCGCCCGGATCTTCGACCGCCATCTGCATCGACGGGATCAGCGTCTGGCTGCCGATCTTCTGCGCGATCATCTGGTCAATCGTGGTGCCGTTGTAGACGTCGGCGCCGGCGGTCTTCTTCGGCTTCTGCGCCGACATGAACGCCGCCGCCACCCAGTGGTCGGCACCGGTCACACCCGGCGGGGGTTCAGCCGACCGCGAGTGCAGGCCGCTGAAGATCACCGTCTGATTCTTGAACGGCTCGAGCGGCTTCCAGTTGAACGGCAGTTCGGTCGGCAGCGCGCCTTCCTTCTCCGGCACCCAGTAGCCAGGTGCCATGCCGTGCGGCACGAACAGCCCCACGAATCGCGGCGTCGGGGCCGCCGCGGTCTGCGCCAGCGCGGTCGCGGCTGGCACCATCGCTTCGAGGAACGGCAGCGCGAGCGTGGCGCCGGCACCACGCAGGACCGTCCGTCGGGAAATGAATTTCTTCGTCAGGAACATCGCGTGTATGACTCCTCTAACGGGCCGCGGTCTGCGTGGACCGATCGGATGATTTCAGGTTCATCTGGAATGACGGACTCTTCACGATACCGAGAATCAGGGACGACATCCGGTATTTCGACGGCGCGGCCTCGCGCACGAGCGAGCGCACCAGCGGCATGTCCGCCGGCTCGACGCCACGGCCGAGCGCATACGTGAACAGACGCTCCGCGACGACGCGGGCGAACTGATCCTGATAGCGGAGCAGCACCTGGCGCAGACCGTTCACGCCATCGATCTTGGTCCCGTCGTTGAGCACGGCGCCCGCGTCCACCGGAGCACTCTCGTCCTTCGAGCGCCACGCGCCGGTCGCGTCGAAATTCTCCAGCGCCATCCCGAACGGCTCGAAGCTGCGGTGGCACTGGGCGCAGGCCAGCGCGGCGTGATGCCGCTCGAGGATCTCGCGCATCGACGGAATCTTCTCGTTGCCGGCGGCGCCGCCTTCCTTCTTCTCCTTGAGCGACGTGTCGACGCCCGGCGGTGGCGGCGGCGGCTCGATGCCGAAGAAGGTGACGAGCGCCCACTTGCCGCGCATCACCGGCGAGGTGCGTGCCGCCTGCGACGTCACGGTCAGCAGCGCTCCCTTGCCGAGCAGGCCGCGACGGGCCTCGAGGTCGGCCGGCAGCGTCACGCGGCGGAACTGAGACCCGTAGATGTTCGGGATGCCGTAGTGCTTCGCGAGCCGCTCGTTCACGTAGGTGTAGTTCGCGTCGAGCAGGTCGACGATGCTGCGGTCCTCGTGGACGACGCTGCCGAAGAACAGCTCCATCTCGCGCTGGAAGGCGGCGCGCAGATTGTCGTCGAAGTCGGGGAACAGGTTCACCGCCGGCTCACTCGTGGCCAGTGACCGGACGCTGAGCCACTGTCCGATGAAATTCGCGATCAGCGCGTCGGACCGCTGATCTGCGAGCATGCGCTTGACCTGCTTCTGCAGCATCAGCGGCTCGTGCAGCCGGTTCTGCGCGGCGACGTCAATCAGCTCGTCGTCCGGGATGCTGCTCCACAGGAAGAACGACAGCCGCGACGCCAGGTCGAGATCGCTGATCCGATAGCTCTTGCCGGCCGCGAGCGTGGCCGGCTCCTGCTCACCGCGATAGATGAACTGCACGTCGGCGAGGACGCGCTGCAGCGCAACCTGAATGCCTTGATCGAACGACCCGTTGCCGGCACGCCCCTGCTTGTAGAACTCCATGACGGTGTCGACGTCGGTTTTCGTCGCTGGACGACGGTAGGCGCGCTTGACGAGCGTCGACACGATCTGGCGGGCGCACGCATCCTCACCCACGGTGCTGGCCGGCTTGCAGGTGAAGATCTTCTTGCGGCTCGACGTGTCGCTGGCCGGGTTGGCGTTGTACGGTCCCTCGACGACGACCTGGCCGACGTGCGGATAGAACTGGAACCCGGGGATGTCGCCGGGCGTGTTCATCGTCCGCTGGAACGGCCGGTTCAGTTCGGTCGCGGGAAGGTCGTTGGTGGCGACGAACGTCACGCCCACGTCGTGCAGTCCCGCCTTGATCGCGATCGGCGGCGTGGACTTGCCATTGCCGGTCGTCGGCTTGATGTCGCGGTCCCAGTCGAACACGTGGACGAGCTCGCCGTCGATCAGCACTTCGAGCTTCTCGCCCTGAATCTGACCGAGCACGGCCTGGAAATAGCCGGTGACGCCCTTTACGTTGAACGAGTACTCGCCGTCGGTCGGGAACTCGTAGGGAATCAAAATGCCGCCGCGGGTGCCGAACGGCAGCCCCTCGATGTGGTAGTTCTGCGCCGTGTCGGGCGCCACGTCGAACACCTTCTGCGTCGGCGCGGCGGCCTCGCCGATCGCGAGGCGCGAGATCTTTCCGGCCGCCGACAGGTAGGCTTCCATCAGCGCCGGCGAGATCGTCAGCGCCGCGGCCTGATTGTCGAAGCCGCGGGTCGAGTCGTCCGCGGGCAGGAACTTCGCCGCATCGACCTCCAGGTTGAGCAGGTCACGAATCGCGTTGGTGTATTCCGTGCGATTCAGGCGGTGCAGCCCGGGCGCTTCGAGGAATGGCTGGGCATTCCGGTCCAGCTCGGCCTCCATCGCCGAAATGAACGTGGTCATGCCAGCGGCGTCGGGACGGGGCATGCCGGTGGGCGGCATCATGCCGGCGCGCAGCTTGAGGACGATCTTCTCAGCCATTTCGCGATGTTCACGCAGTTGGCTGAGGTCGAAGGAGTCGAGTTCGAGCCCCCCGGTCTTGGCCCGTGCGTTGTGACACGTCACGCAGTACTTGTCCATCGTCGCCCGGGCGGCGGCCAGATCCGGGGCCGCGGTGGTCGCCACGGCCGGACGAGGCGATACCTGAGCAGTGGCCACCGGCGCCGGCTTCGGTCGCCGGCGCGGGCGCCGGCAGGCTTAGCGGCCTGCCCGTAAATAGCTGCAACCCAAAGAGCTACAGCCGACGTCGTAATCAGAAATTTCGAATTCACGAAGCCCCCGTCGCGAGAAACTCAGGCCGTGATAAAAAGGTGCGGTGTAATTCTGTCGGACCTGTGGCTCCTGTCAAGAACTCTTTCATCCCGCTCGGCTTAGCGTTGGTATGCTGCTACCCTGAATTCTCATCGCAGCGCGCATGCAGAAGGACTTGTATGACCGTTTCCCGTCGCCTGGCCCTCGTCGTGCTGACGCTGGCCCTGATCGCTCCCTCGGGTCACCTGAACGCCGCCGGGCAGAATGCGGGCGCAACCGGGGCGGCGGACATCCCGCTGACCCAGGCTGTGCCGGTCGACCCGCGTATTACCACTGGAATACTGCCGAACGGGCTCCGGTATTACATCCGGGCCAATAAAGCCCCGCGAAACCGCGCCGAGCTCCGGCTGGCTGTCAATGCCGGGTCGATTCTCGAAGACGACGACCAGCGGGGGCTCGCCCATATGGTCGAGCACATGGCGTTCAACGGCACCACGCATTTCCCGGGGAACGACATCATCGCCTTCATGCAGGCGATCGGGATGCGGTTCGGCGCCCACGTCAACGCGCACACCGGGTTCGACGAGACCGTCTACCAGCTCCAGATTCCGACCGAGAACCCGCGCGTCATCGACCGGGCGTTCCTCGCACTGGAAGACTGGGCGCACAACGTGACCTTCGAACCGGACGAAGTCGACAAGGAACGCGGCGTCGTCCTCGAAGAATGGCGGCTCGGCCTCGGCGCCGACGAACGGATGCGGGACAAGCAGTTCCCGGTGCTGCTGAAGGGCTCGCGCTACGCCGACCGGTTGCCCATCGGGACGCCCGACACGCTCCGGTCCTTCTCCTACGACAAGCTGCGGCGCTTCTACAACGACTGGTATCGCCCGGATCTGATGGCAGTGATCGCGGTCGGCGATTTCGACGTCGCGGCGGTCGAGGCGATGATCAAGGCGCACTTCACTGACATTCCGCGCCCCGCCACTCCGCGCCAGCGGCAGGACTACCCCGTTCCCGATCATCCGGGCACGCTCTATACCGTCGCCACCGATCCGGAAGCGACCGTCACCACGGTGAGCGTCATCAACAAGATGGCGTTCCGCGACCAGACCTCGGTCGGGTCGTACCGGCAGTCGCTCGTCGAGCGTCTGTTTGCGAGCATGCTGTCGGCCAGGTTCGAGGAGCTCTCGCACAGCCCCGATCCGCCATTCCTCGCGGCGGAAACGTCGCGCAGCATGTTCGTGCACACCGCCGAGGTGACCTCGCTCAACGCGCTGGCGGTCGACGGCAACGTCGAAAAGGCGCTGACGGCGATGTTCACGGAAATGGAACGGGTGACGAAGTTCGGCTTCACCGCCACCGAGCTCGAGCGCGAAAAGCTGAACATGCGGCTCTTCCTCCAACGCGCAACGGTCGAGGAAGCCACGTGGGAATCCGAGGCACTGGCCGACGAATACATCCGCAACTTCCTGCAGAAGGAGCCGATCCCGGGCATTCAGTACGAATACGGCCTGCACCAGCGGTTCGTCCCGGAGATCAGCCTTCGCGAAGTCAACGCGCTCGCCAAGGATTGGATGCCTGACCGCAGCCGGGTCGTCATGGTCGGAGGACCGCAGAAGCCTGGCGTCGCCCTGCCGACCGAAGCGAAGCTGGCGGCGGCGATCAAGGCCGGCAGCAGCGCGCAGCTCTCGGCGTACGTCGACACGGTCAGCACGCTGCCGCTGCTCGAGCCTGTGCCCGCGCCCGGCCGCGTCGTCAACACGACTGAGCGCGCGGCACTCGGCATCACGGAATGGCAGCTGTCGAATGGCGTCGCGCGTCGTGCTGAGGCCGACCACCAACAAGCAGGACGAAATCCTGTTCCGCGCGGTCAGCGCCGGCGGCACGTCCATGGCGAGCGACCAGGATTTCGTCGCGGCGGAAACCGCGGCGGCGGTCGTCGAGCGCAGCGGGCTCGGCAAGCTCAATGAGAGCACGCTCGAGAAGAAGCTGGCCGGCAAGACGGCGTTCGTGCGGCCCGAGATCGGCGATACCAGCGAAGGTCTCCGCGGCGGATCCTCGCGCGGCGATCTCGAGACGATGTTCCAGCTGGTGTACCTGACGTTCACACAACCGCGTGCGGACCAGGAGGCGTTCGCGACCTACGTACGCCAGCTCCAGGCGACGCTGGCGAACCGCGAAGCGATGCCGGATGCGGCGTTCAACGACGCGGTCGAAGCGGCGGTGACCCAGAACCACTTGCGATCACGCCCGCTGAGCCTCGACCAGCTGCCGAAACTGAATTTGCAGAAGTCGCTGCAGTTCTACAAGGACCGCTTCGCCGATGCGAGCGACTTCACCTTCATCTTCGTCGGCAACATCGACCAGAACACGTTCAAGCCGCTCGTCGAGCGTTACCTGGCCAGCCTGCCCGCGTCGAACCGTCACGAGACGGCACGGGATGTCGGCATCCGGACGCCCACCACCATCGTCGAGCGGCAGATCAAGAAGGGATTGGACCCGAGGAGCCAGGTGAGCGTGGTGTTCACGGGGCCGTTCGAGAACGATCAGACGAATCGCATCATCATGCGCGCGATGGCCGAATCGCTCGAAGGCAGCCTGCAGCGAACACTTCGTGAAGACCTCGGCGGGACCTACGGCGTGAGCGCGCGGCCGCAGTTCGAGGAGCAACCCACGGGTCAATATCGCGTGACCATCTCCTTCGCCTGCGATCCCGGCCCGTCTCGACGCACTCGTCTCGTCGATGTTCCGCGTCATCGACCAGTTCCGCGAGCTCGGGCCGTCGCGGTCGCAGGTCTCGGACGTTCGCTCCGCCCTGGTCCGTGACCTGGAGACCAACAGCCGCGACAACTCGTACCTGCTCAACCAGCTGGCCTACAAGTACCAGTACGGCGAGGATCCCGCCGAAGCCTTCAACCTCGAAAAGTTCTACGACCAGATCACCCCCGCGGCGATCCAGAAGGCGGCGCAGCTCTATCTCGACCCGAAGCGGTATGTGAAGGTGATCCTTACGCCCGAGAAGTAATTGAAATTGATGATTGACCAATTTGACAATTGAAATATGGCAATTGAATGTTTCAATCTCGAGACTGGTCAATCATCCATTTCATGATCGCTGTTCGGTTCGAACCGATACCCGATGTCGCGAATCGTCTGGATGTAAACCGGATTGTGCGGATCGGGCTCGACCTTGCTGCGCAGGGTCGTGATGCAGCGATCGACGCTGCGGGGCGTGACGAAAACCGTGCTCCCCCACACCGCGTTCAGGATGGCATCACGCGACAAGGCGCAGCCCGGTCGTGACGCGAAGTATGCCAGCAGGGCAAACTCCTTGCTCGTCAGCTCCACCTCCGCACCGCGGCGCCGGCACAGCGCGCGCGCTGAGGTCGATCTCGCAGTCCCCGAACGCTCACCACGGTCTGACGCACGCGGCGACGACGCAGGAACGCGCGTACCCGCGCGAGCAGCTCGCCGATCCGGAACGGCTTGGTGATGTAGTCGTCGGCACCGAGATCAAGGCCGAGAATGATGTCGGCTTCCTGCCCTTTCGCCGTCAGCATCACGATCGGCACGTCCAGGCCATGCGCGCGGACCTCGCGACAGATCTCGTAGCCGTTGACGACCGGCAGCATCACGTCGAGCAGGATCAGGTCGGCGTCGCCGCGGAGCGCAGCGTCGAGTCCGGCTTGTCCATCGGTTGCGACGACCACGTCGAAGCCGTTCGCTCGCAGCGAATCAGCAAGACCGCGCACCAGCGCCGGTTCGTCCTCGATCAGCAGCAGCCGTGGCGCCACACCACCCGTCACGCCGCCACTCCTGCCTGGATCGCGCGTATTCGAAGCGTGAAAGTGCTGCCGCTGCCCGGTTCGCTCTGCACGGTCACGCTGGTGCCATGACCGCGCGCAATCATGTCGACGATGCTCAGACCCAGGCCGACGCCCGCGGTGGCACTCGCCAGCCGCTGATCGACGCGGTAGAAGCGGCGGAAGATGCGCCGCTGCTCGCGCGGCTGCGATGCCGATGCCGTTGTCGCTGACCGCAAGCGCCACGAAGTGATCGCCGTCGCGACGGGCCGAGACGCGCGATGTGCTTGTCCGCCGGCGAATACTTGATCGCGTTGTCCAGCAGATTGACCAGCGCCGTCGTCATCCCCTGCGGGTCGGCGAGCACCAGCGGCAGCTGCGGCTCGATGGTGACCCGGAGGTCACACGACTGCCGGCACGCGCTCGCGAATGGCGTCGAGCGCCGACGTGCACGAGATCGGCGGGCGCCGTCGGCGTCAGCTCGAACCGGCGTCGCTGCCGTTCGAGCCGTGAGAAGGTCAGGAAGTTGTCGATCAACCGGGTTAAGCGATCGTTTTCGATCGGCCAGCAACTGCAGGTACTCGCGCGTCTTCTGCGGATCCGGGCAGGCGGTCGGCGAGCAGGCCATCGACGAGCACGCGCATCGACGCAAGCGGCGTCCGCAACTCGTGTGATACCGCCGCCACGAGGTCGGTCTTCAGCCGCGCCACCTGGAGGTGCCGACGCATCGAGCGGCCGCCGAGAATGCCGACGACGAGCATCAGCGCGATGCCGCCGAGCGCGACCGAGACATAGATGGTTCGCTGTCGCCGCACGATCGTTGGTCAACGGTGTCTGGTCGAGCGGGACATACGAGAGCTGCCAGCCCGGAAGCCACGGCCCGGCAGCAATCGCCTCCGCGTCCGCGGCGACGTCGGGCGGATACGCGATGAAGACGACGCCTTCCGGAGACACCTGGTGCAGGAAGTCGTGCATGAACGCTTCGATCCGGCCGGTGCGATACAAGCCGATGGTGCGCCGGTCGGACGACGTGAGCGCCCAGACATCCGGCACGCTTGTCTTGCGCACGACATCGGGGACCGGTTCGGGCCGTTCAGCGTCGACCATGTCCAGCGACAGTTGCAGCGCGGCCTGCGTCGGCAGCCGGACGTTCGGCGACCAGTCTGCGGAGATCGTCCATCAGCCGCAGCCGATCGCCGGCCGGCAGGTGCTTCGAATAGTCGTTCAACCGATCCGCGATGTCGCGAACGGCGCGTCTCGCGCGCCGGCGGCGGCGAGGCGGCTCGCCGCCGCCACCCGGGCGTCGATGGCCGCGAGGTCACCGCGCACATCGGTCCACGGAAACGCGACGTAGCCGGAGGCGTCGAGCAGCACGGCGCCCTCCGCCACCTGGCTGGTGATCAGGCGCTGGAACTCGCGCGACGGGTCGCCGCTGGCGTTCAGCCGCTCCGCCTGCGCCCGCCACAGTGCGTCCAGCCGCGACCGGACCAGGTGCAACTGGCCGCGGTACGCGGCGAGGATCCGCTCCTGCGCCGCCACCGCGTCGTTGGCCACAGCGGCGTTCATGAACCACAGGACACACGCCGCCGGGAGGATCGTCAGGACGACGAGCAACGCGAGGATGCGGGTGTTGCCGTCCCACCACTCGGGACGGATTCGGAGGTTCATCGGCGCCCAGGTTCCGCAAGAGTGACGCTAGCGATCACGAGTTACCGGATTGTGACGGATTCACGCTCTGGGCTGCGGGCTCCGGGCTTCGGGCTTCAACCAGCGCCGGCCTGACCGTCAGCTCCCCCGTCACACGCCCGTAATATACGCGCCTTACCCTCCACACCAACACAGGAGCCTGTCACGTGGACCCGTTTCTAATCTGGCTCGAAGTCGACGCCGCTCCATGACGTGGATCGTCGAGTCACCGTCGCTGCTCGCGTTTCCCGGCATCCTGGCGCTGCATGCCATCGGCATGGGATTCGCCGCCGGACTGAGCGCGGCGATCGATTTGCGGATCCTCGGCGTGGCGGCGGCGGTGCCGCTGCAACGAAATGCGACGCCTGCTGCCGATTCTCTGGGCCGGCTTCTGGCTGAACGCGGCCTCCGGCATCCTGCTGTTGATCGGCTATCCCACGAAGGCGCTGACGAATCCGGTCTTCTATCTGAAGCTGACGCTGATCGCGATGGCGATGATGCTGGTGAAGCGGATCGGCGACCAGTTGGTTGGCGACGCGCACCGCGGCGAATCGACGCTGACGTCCGACGCGGCTCAGGCGGCTGGCGATGGTGTCGCTCGCGTGCTGGGCCGGCGCGGTCACCGCCGGCCGTCTGCTTGCCTACACCTACACCCGGCTGACCGCGACCGAGAACATCTCGGCGCATGCTGCACGGCGGTCTCTGGTGATTCACGCACTTCCAGGTCTGGCTGATCACCTACATCCGGCACCACTCGCCGGTCGCCGACATCATGCGCACCGCGTGGGGCTGGCCGATCGCGGAGAGCCTGCACTTCATCGGCCTGTGCCTGCTCGTCGGATCCATCGGCGCCTTCGACCTGCGGCTGCTCGGGATGATGAAGCGCGTCCCATCGCGGCGGTGCATCGCTTCATCCCGTGGGGCATCGCCGGCTTCGCCATCAACATCTGCAGCGGCCTGATGTTCCTGCTGACCGAGCCGGATCAATACGTCCTCAACGCCTCGTTTCACCTGAAGCTGCTGTTCCTGACGATCGCCGGCCTCAATGCCGGCACGTTCTACCTGACCTCCTGGCGCGTCGTCTTCGGCGCCGGCGACGTCTACGACGCGCCGCGACGCGCAAAGATCATCGCCGCCGTGTCGCTCTCCGCCTGGATGGGCGTGATCGTGTGCGGCCGGATGCTGACGTTCTTCCGGCCGTTCGAGTGCGACCCGAAGACGACGGAGATCGTGCTGACGTGCACGCCCGAGGAACTTACGATAGTCGTTCGACACGTTCGAGTCGTTATCCCCTGTCGATCAACGACGCCGTCGTGATCTCCTTCACGCTTCTCGTGCCGCAGCCGATCATCGCCAGCCGCAGCTCGTTGTTCAGGATATCGAGCACGCGTTCGACGCCGGGCTGGCCGAAGGCGGCCAGGCCCCAGATGTAGGGGCGGCCGATGCCGACGGCGGTCGCGCCGAGGGCCAGTGCCTTGAACACGTCGGTCCCGCGGCGCACGCCGCCGTCGACGAGGACCGGGACACGCCCGCGAACGGCCTGCGACGACTTCCGCGACCGACTCGATGGTGCCGCGGCCGGTTTCGGTCGCGCGCCCGCCATGGTTCGAGACGATGATGCCGTCGGCGCCGCTCTGGACCGCAATCGCCGCGTCCTCGCCCGCTTCGAGTCCCTTGATCAGCACCTTCATCTTCGTCACGTCGCGGACCCGCTTGATGAAGTCCCAGTTGAGCGTCGCCGAGGTGAGCGCAACACCCTGCATGTCGATGCCGGCGAACATCGGCTTGGTGGCCGTCCCGGTTCCGGACCTCGGGTTATTGCGGTTGCCGGTCGCATCGTTGTGACAGGCGGCGCAGTTGCGCGTGTCCTGTCGCGCGAGCCGGGTGCCGGTCACGGTGTTCCGTCCTGCCGGCAGATCGACGGTAACGGCCACTGCCGCGCACCCGGCGGCTTCGGCGCGCTTCAGCAGCTTCGTCGTGATGTCGAAGTCGGGTGTCGTATAGAGCTGGAACCAGACCGGTCCGCCGCGCGCCGTGACCACGTCCTCGATGCTCTTCGATGCCTGGGTCGAAACAACCTGGAGCTGGTCCTTCGCCTTGGCCGCCCGCGCCACGCCGACTTCCCCGTCCGGATGAAACGCACCGGCACTGCCAATCGGGCACATCAGCACCGGAGAGCTGAACCTCGCGCCGAACAGCTCGATCGACGTCTCGATCCGGCTCACGTCGACAAACCGCCGTGTCTTCAGCTGGTAACGGCTATAGCCGTCTCGATTCGCCTTGAGCGTCGCCTCACCGTCCACGCCGCTCATCAGGTATCCCCAATGCGCCGGTGGGACGACCTTCTGCGCGGCCGCTTCGAAGTCGAACACGTCGAGCGCGTATTGCGCCTGCTCCAGGTCGCCCTGCTGAAACGCCTCGGCGAGGCCGGGAACAACCGCGAGCAACGGGCTGGCGGCGACGAACTTCAGGAACGCGCGGCGATTCGGCATGCGGCGATTATAGAGAAACTCCCGCGTCCAACTCGATCGCGGGTGCTGGGGGTTTTCTTGGCTCGCACCGGGAAATTCCCCGCGGCGAATCGTACGCCGGCCAGCACCCACACGGATTTTGGCCTGGTCTGTCGCGGCACTTTAATTGCTCGAACGCCGGCACGCACGCAGCCAACAGCAATGGCATCGACAATCACCGCACTGCTGCCGGTGTGCTCGTGCGGGAATACGCGGCCTGGCGCCGCAAGAGGACGAGCCCGTGCAGTTTCTCACCTGGATATCCGACAACAGTGCGATTACGTGGATCCGCGAGTCTGAGTCACAGCTTGGCTACACGCTCTATCTGGCGTTCCACACGATCGGGATGGTGGCGCTGGTCGGACCGAGCCTGATCATCGCCGCCCGGGTGCTGGGACTCGCGCCGGGGCTGCCGATTAAACCACTGGCGTCGTTCCGGCCGGTGATGAGGATCGGTTTCTGGATCACGATGCTCACCGGCAGCGTGCTGTTCGCGACTGCGCCGGTGGGTTACGTCAAGAACATCGTGTTCATCGTGAAGATTGCCGCGCTGATCGCCGCGCTGTTCTCGTTGCGCGGCATGCTCCGCGAGGTCTTCGATCGGTATCCGGATCCCGACGCCCAGCCGGTGACCAGCCGGGGCCGCACGTTGACGATCGTCACCATGGCCATGTGGATCGTCGGCGTCGTCGCCGGCCGCCTCACCGCCTATTCAGGCATCGTCGTGCTCGAAAGTCTGAAGGCGTTCGGGATCGTCTGCGTCGCCGTGGCCATCGTCGTCTGCTTCTACAACCTGCGCGGACGCCGGCCGTCGGTCGAACGACGACCGGACCTGCACACCGACATCTACGCGGCGCCTGCCAGCGGAGGCAAATAACGTGGACTCGACACTTGCGTACTGGCTGCGATGGCCCTCGCTCGAGTACCTCATCACCAACTACACGTGGGTGTGGCCGCTCTGCGAGATTCTCCACTTTGCCGGCCTCATCCTGCTGTTCGCTGCGGTTGGCACCTTCGACCTGCGGCTGCTCGGGTTCGGCAAGGGTATTTCGCCGCGGCTCCTCAGCCGGTTGATTCCGTGGGGCGTGTTCGGGTTCGCGCTCTGCGTCGCGACCGGCTTCGTGTTCGTGGGCGGAATCGTCGCCAATGTGGGCACGCATCCATACGTCGTGCTGACCACCAACGTCTGGTTGCAATTGAAACTGCTGTTCATTGCTCTGGCCGGCGTGAACCTGGCGATCTTTTATCTCTCCGGGATGGCGCGGACGGTCGATGAACTGGGCCCTGCGGATGACGCGCCGCGGCTGGCGAAGCTGCTTGGTGCGACGTCCCTGGTGCTATGGCTCGGCGTCGTCTACTTCGGCCGTCTGATTCCGTGGGACCTCTGAGGTCTCGTTCGACGCACCGCGGCGGATGGCCGGCGCGGTTTGTTCGGTTGCGGGCCGCAAATGCCCGTGCGGCGAATAGAGCGGCAGTGCACCCTGTAGCCGGATCGCGCCGCGTCCGAAGTACATAGGAGTGCGCACAAATGCCGGGTTTACGCTGATCGAGCTTCTCGTGGTGTTGGCGATCATCGGGATCGTCTCCGCCATCGCTCTTCCCGGATTGCTGCGGGCCCGTCAGGCAGCAGACGAAGCGTCCGCGCTGGGTGCCGTCCGCGCCGTTCAAAACGCGCAGGCAGCCTACGCTGCGACGTGCGCCCGGGGAGGATACGCACAGAACAACGCCGACCTGGCAAAGTCACCTGCCGGCGGCGCTCCGTTCATCGCATCAGACCTGGGACTGGCTGACCAGCCGGGCCAGGGGAAGAGCGGCTACCAGATCGTCATCAGTGACAACAAGGACGCGGCGAATCAGGATGTCACGCCTGCTGCAGAGACGTGCAACGGTTCATCAGCGAACGCGCGCGCAAACTTCTTCGTGGCAGCGGATCCAGTCAGGCGAGGTCAAACCGGCAGCCGTTCGTTCGCTTCCGATCGACGGGCAACGATCTTCTTCGATACCACGGCGAGCGTGCCGAACCCGATTCCGCTGGCGTTCCCGGGCATCCTCCGGTAGCCACACGGCGGACTTCACAGGGGCCGCGGCCCTCGTCTCCCACGGCGTGCGTGTTGTCAGGTTTCGTCGGGGTCGTCAGAGTCTGACGAGTGCTGCGCATGACCGGACTCGTCGAGCGCCTTCGGCTCGTCAACGACGACGAACTCGGCCGCCCGCCAGGTAAAGGGCGGTTCCCGGCGGCGCTCGGCTCGACGCTGCTCGGTCGGTGTGGGCGTGGGTGGTGCGGGCGTCTCCGCCGGACTGGCCGCTGCTTCCCGTCGATCACGCAGGCGGCGGTCCCATTCGACCTTGACGGGTAGCCCCTCCGCCTCCTGCTTCAGGCGGTGGAAGCGCCGAAGCGCGCCGCGGCGGACAAATATGCGAAGGGGCGTCATCGTGATCCACTCACGTCCCGTCGTATCGGCGGCACGGCTCGAATACATGAGCTTGAAACGCCTGGCAATTCTGTGTGGCACCCCTGGACTTGAACTGTGATCGTTGGCCTTTGAGTTGAGAGCCGATCGTCTCCCGCTCACCAGGCGTGCATCGTTCTGCCGGCGAGGCGGGCTAGGGCCATAAGCGGGGCTAGTAAGGGAATGTCGCCGCCAGCCTTTCGTCGATGGAGCCCGAGTCCCGGCGCGCCACCCGGACGCACCGTGCCATTGGCGAACGAGTAGGCAATGCGAGAAGGCGCGAGCGGCGTCCGGGCCGTGCGGCAGCAAATGCGGGCGTGAATCACGATTCACGAATCACGAATGACGAATCGTGAATCGTGATTCCTGAATCCTGAATCCTGAATCCTGAATCCTGAATTCTGGGTGTTTCTGTGCTGGCCCGGGCCGTCAGTTCTTCTTCACCGTGAACTCGAAGGGCATCCCGGCGAATTCAGCGGTCATCTTGATCTCTGTGGGACTGACGAGGCCTGAGTAGTTCAGGTCGATCGGCATCCCGCCGAAATCCAGCGAGACCAGGAACGTGATTTTGTTCCCGTCGATCTTGCCGTCCTTGATTGGAACAGCACTCCCGTCCAGCCCGGTGGTCGTCCCGCTCAGCATCGTCCCGTCTGCCTTGAACTCGAAGCCGACGTTGATGTCTCCGTTGGGCGTGGACACACTGCCGGTCCACTTGCCGTCCACATCCGCGGCGCGCAGGGGCACGGCATACAGCAGCACCAGTAACAGCAGCGCAAACTTCTTCATGATCGTCTCCATAGCTCGCCGGACCGCTACGCGGATCCCGGCCGACAAATACCGTCCCTTGCCGCGAACACTTTCTGGGCAACCCTCGAGGACGAAATCTGTATCACAATGGCGGCGCTTCCGGGCGGATTCTTCCGGACGAAGGAGCTTGACCATGCGCGTGTTGATTCTTGCGGCTTTTCTATGCGCGTCAGCGTCACCGGCGGCGGCACAGGCCTTTGCCAACGCCAGTAAAGCGGCGTCCCAGTACTCGGTCGCGGATGCCACCCCGTCCAAGCCCTGTGAGAGCCTGTCGTCGTTTAAGGCCGATGGCATCGTGTCGATCGCGGCGCGGGTCGTCGCGGCGACGGCGGATACGCCGCAGCACTGCCGCGTCACCGGCACGATCGCCCCTGAGGTCGCCTTCGAAGTCAACCTGCCGGATCGCTGGAACCACCGCTTTTACATGACGGGCAATGGCGGACTGGCTGGTGACGCGCTCGATACGCCAACCAATGCCGATCGCACTGGCGCTCTGACCAACGGGTTCGTCATGGCGCGCACCAACACCGGCCACGACGCCAGGAAGGAGCCCAGCGGCTCGTTCATCCTCAGCGACCCGCAGAAGGCGACCGACTACGCGTATCGCGCGGTGCACGTGACCGCCGAAACGGCCAAGACGATCGCGACCGACTACTACGCCAAACCGATCACGTTCTCGTACTGGAACTCCTGCTCGAACGGCGGCCGCCAGGGGCTGCTGGAGGCGCAGCGCTTTCCCGACGACTTCGACGGCATCGTCGCGAACGCCCCCTGGGTCGACCAGACCGGATTCACGATCGGTGCGATCTGGAACCAGAAGACGTTGACCGAGGTGCCGGTGACTGCCGCCAAGATCAATCTGGTGGCCGAGAAGGTGATGGCGAAGTGCGATGAGATCGACGGCCTGAAGGATGGCTTGATCGACGACCCGCGCAAATGCAGCTTCGACCCGACCAAAGACGTACCCGCCTGCCGGGAAGGCGCGGAGACGCCCGATTGCCTGACGAGCGCGCAGGCCGCAGCCATCAAGAAGGTGTACGGCGGCCCGATGAGCCACGGGAAAGCGTTCTTCCCGGGTTACATGGTCGGCAGCGAGGCACTGACTCCCGGGCCGAACGGGAACAACAGCGGGTGGGTGGGGCCCATCATCCCGGCACAACCGAACGCCAAACCGGCTGACTTCAACCTTGCCGAAGGCGTGATGCGGTACCTGATTCTCGATCCGCCGCAGGCGGAGTACGACACCCTGAAGGTGGACTTCGATCAGGCCGCGAAAACCGTCGAACGCTGGAGCAAGCTCGCCGATGCGAAGGATGCCGACCTGTCGAAGTTCCGCCGCAGCGGCGGCAAGTTGATCATGACCTATGGGTGGGCCGACACGATCCTTCAGCCGCTGCAGGGCGTGCGGTACTACGAGTCGGTGGCAGCGAAGCACGGGAAGGACACGGCCGACTTCGTCCGCTTGTTCATGGTGCCCGGCATGGCGCACTGCGGCGGCGGCGTCGGACCCGATCGCAACGACGCGGTCACAGCGGTCATCGACTGGGTGGAGAAAGGCCAGGCACCGGATCTCCTGATCGCGAGCAAGGTGACGAACGGCCAGACGGTGCGCACGCGACCGCTCTGTCCGTATCCGCAGGTCGCTCGCTACAAGGGGCAAGGGAGCATCGACGACGCCGCGAGCTTCAGTTGCGTCGCACCGAAATGACGATGCCGGGCTGATCGGCGGGGCTGAAGCCCCGCCCTACGCGGCGGGACCGGCGGGGTTGGAACCCGGCCCTACGCGGCGGACAGCACCTTCCGCAACATCGATGCGAGCATGTCGGGTTCGACCGGTTCGTGGATGAACCCGTCGGCCGACGTCGTCCGGATCGTGTCGACCAGATTGCCCTGTCCGTTGAGGGTGGCTGAAATCAGCACGATGGGAATGTCGGCGAAATCCGGATCGTGCTTCAGGCGCTGGCACAGCTCGCGCCCGTCCGCGTCCGGCAAGTGGACGTCGAGCAGGATGACATGTGGTTTGAGCTGACGCGCCGCGTCGATCGCCCGCTGGGCGGAGTCGGCGTTGGCCACCATGAATCCGCGCTCGCGGAGGATGCGATCCCGCACGTACAGCGACGAGGGGCGATCGTCGACGTTCAAGACCAGGGGCACCGGCTTGGGAGCGCCATGGCCGATCGGTGTGCCGGCGCAATGCTGACAGCGGTACTCGAGCCGTTTCATCTCGAGCGGCAGAATCGCGCGCCAGCCCTGGCGCCGCCACCGATCCGGGTCCGATTGGGGCGCGTGATCGGCACACGCAATCTCACCGCGTTTCGACCAGAACAGTCCTGTTGTCGGCATCGTGTTGGGCCCGAGGGCGAGCCCACGATACGCTAACTGAGCCGTTCGCGTCGAGTGCAGAAAGCGGGAGAAAGAGCTCCGGTAAAACGTTGGCTCAGGCCTGTTGGCCGGCGGGGGTCACGGCCGCCTGATCGAGTACCAACGGCAGCGTCAGGGTGAACGACGCGCCCTGGCCGGCTCCCTCGCTGACCGCGCGGATCGCGCCGCCGTGCATGTCGGCCAGGTGTCGGACGATCGCCAGACCGAGGCCCAGGCCGCCGTACTCACGGGTCGGGCCGGCATGGCCCTGACGGAAGCGCTCGAACACGTGTGGCAACGCGTGCGCCGCAATGCCGACACCGTTGTCACGGATAGTGATCTCGACGTCGGTATCGCCCACGGCGACGGTGACGTCGATGTGCCCTCCCCGCTGGGTGTACTTGGTCGCATTCGCCAACAGGTTCCACAGCATCTGCTGCACCCTGGCGTGATCGGCGGAGACCGCGGGTCGTCCCGCTGGCACGTGCAGCGCGACGGTCTGCCGCTTCGCCAGCGTGGTCGGGCGCACCGACTCGACCGCCGCTTCGACCGCCCCGACGATATCGAGCGGATGCATGTCGAGCCGAAGCTGGCCGCGCACGATCTGGGACACCTCGAGGATGTCGTTGATGATCTGCTGCTGGGCGCTGGCGTTGCGCTCGATGATCTCGAGCGCGCGGGCACGCTTTTCCGGGTCGATCGCGTCCTGCCTGAGAATCTGCAGCCATCCGAGGATGGCATTCAGCGGTGTGCGCAATTCGTGCGACAGCGTCGCCAGGAACTCGTCCTTCAGGCGGTTGGCGGCTTCGGCCTCGGTGCGCGCGTCGCGCTCGCGGGACAACCACTCGGTCCGCTCGCGTTCGAACCGCTTGCGCATCGACACGTCTTCGAAGATCGCCACGAACCCTTCGGCGCCCTGCAGCCGGCGCCACGAACATCGCGACGTCAATCGCGACGCCGTCGGCACGCTGGAAGCTGTACTCGACCGACGATCCACTTTGCAGCCATGAGGCGACCTGCCGTGCGTTGACCACCCACTCCGGCAGCGCCGCCGATTCGAGCGCGCGGCCTTCAACGTCTTCGGCGCGAATACCGAACAGCCGCTCCGCCGCGCGATTCCAGCGCAGCACCGCGCCGTCGGACTCGAAGACGACGGTCGGCAGCGGCGAAGAATCGATGACGGTGGACAGCATGCCCGCCGTGCGCTGGAGGCGAGCCTCCGCCGTGCGCAGCCGCAGCAGCGCGCGGATGTTGGCGATCAGTTCGCCCGGGTCGACCGGCTCCACGAGGTACGCGTCGGCGCCGGCGGCGAGACCATCGATGCGGTCCTCGGCACTGACCGCTGAGGCCGACAGCTGGAGGATCGGCGTGGTCCGGGTGCGCTCGCCGCTCTTCAGGAGCCGCGCGACGTCGAACCCGTGAATGTCTGGAAGATTGACGTCGAGCAGGACCAGGTCGGGCAGCTCGCGTTCCGCGATCGCCAGCGCATCGTGACCGGTCGCGGCCTCGAGCACCTCGAAGCCGTCTTTGCGCAGCGTGCGGCTGACGGCATAGCGGGCAGGCGCGTTGTCGTCGACGACGAGGATGCGTGATGTGCCGGAAGGCGCCGCCGGATTGGACTCGCCTTTCATGCGTTTGTGAGGCACCATACGCTGTTCAAGAATAGCAGTTTGGGACGAGGAGGCTGTGTGGCACGAACGGAAGAGATGGCGATTGGTGATCTGCTGACCCGACACGAATCGGCGATTCTGGAAGACTGGGTCCGCATTCAGGCGCGCGAGGGTCGGCGCTCCCACAGCCTGTCGGACGCCGACCTGCAGGAGGAATCGCGAACCTTCCTCTCGCTGTTGCGGACAGCGCTTCAGAACGGCCAGGCGCAGGACATTCAGGGCCGTGACTGGGCGGAGGTCCGTCGGTTCCTCGAAGACCTCTCCCGAAACCGCGCCGCCCTCGGCCTTACCCCGTCTCAAACCGTCACGTTCGTGTTCTCGCTGAAAGAGGCGCTGTTTCCCCAGTTGCAGCGTGACCTCGCGAAGGATCCGTCGCGACTCGCCGCCGCCACGTGGTCCGTTTCGACACTGCTCGATCGGCTCGGCCTCTACATCACCGAGGTCTATCAGAAGGGCCGCGAGGAACTGATTTCCCGCCAGCAGCAGGAGATGCTCGAGCTCTCGACGCCGGTCGTGGAGTTGTGGGACGGCGTGCTGGCGCTGCCGCTCATCGGGACGCTGGACAGCGCCCGCACGCAGGTGGTCATGGAAAACCTGCTCCAGCGCATCGTCGATACGGGCGCGGCGATTGCGATCATCGACATCACCGGCGTCCCGACCGTGGACACGCTGGTCGCGCAGCACCTGCTGAAAACCGTCGCCGCCGCCCGGCTGATGGGCGCCGACTGCATCGTCAGCGGGATCCGGCCGCAGATCGCCCAGACGATCGTGCATCTGGGCGTCGATCTCCAGGACGTGATCACGAAGGCGACGCTGGCCGATGCCTTCGGGATCGCCCTGCGGCGGCTGAACCTCACCGTTCAGAAGGTCGGCGCGCCACCGCGAGGCTCGGCGGCCGCCTCGCCGGCGGAACAGGCTGATCGATGGAACGCATCCCCATTCTCAAGATGGGCGACAGCCTGCTCGTCAGCATCCAGGTGGACATGCACGATCGCCTGGCGATGACACTGCAGGACGATCTCACCGCGAAAATCGTCGCCACGCACGCGAAGGGCGTCCTCATCGACATCTCGTCGCTCGAGGTCGTCGATTCGTTCATCGGCCGGATGCTCGCCAATATAGCGGCCATGGCGCGCGTCCTCGACGCGCGCACGGTAGTCGTCGGCATGCGCCCGGCGGTCGCGATCACGCTGGTCGAACTGGGCTTGTCGCTGCCGGGCGTGCGCACTGCCCTGAACGTCGAGCAGGGCATGAAGCTGATCGTGCCGCACGAGGAAGGCGCGGATGCACGTCGAGAGGCATGACACCGTGCCGATCGCCGTGGACGACGACATTGTCCGCGTCCGACAGCGCGTCCGTGACTGGGCCGTCTCGCTCGGCTTCAGCCTGGTCGACCAGACGAAGCTGGTGACCGCCGCCAGCGAGCTCGCCCGCAACACGCTGATCTACGGCCGGGCGGCACGGTCACGCTGGAGACCGTGGTCAACGAACGGAAGCGAGGCCTCCGCCTTACCTTCGAGGACCGTGGTCCCGGCATCGCGGACCTCACGCTGGCCCTCAAGGACGGCTACACCACCGGCAACGGTCTGGGGCTCGGCCTCAGCGGCGCCAGGCGGCTGGCCCAGGACTTCACCATCGATTCGAAGGTCGGTGAAGGCACTCGCGTCGTGATTGCCCGATGGAACTGATCGGTACGCTGCTGGAAGTGGCGAGCCAGACGGACGTGGCCGATGCGAGGCGACGGACCGCGCGCCATCGCGTCAACCCTCGGCTTCGGCGAAACGATCAGCGGTCAGGCCGCCATCGCGGTCACCGAGGCAGCCACCAATCTCCTGAAGCATGCCGGTCGCGGCGAGCTGTTCGTCGGAATCAACCCCGGCAACGTGACCGGTCTCCAGATGGTCGCGATGGACCGGGGTCGCGGGATCCGGAACATTCCTGCCAGTCTCCGTGACGGCGTCTCCACCACCGGAACCGCGGGGAACGGCCTTGGCGCGATCAAGCGGCTCGCGACGACGTTCGACCTGTATTCCGTCGTTGGCGGCGGAACGGTGGTGTCCGCCGGTTTCTACGCGCAACCGAACCACGTTCCACCCGTGGCGGGACTCTCCATCCCCGCGCCCGGCGAAGTGCATTGCGGCGATGCGTGGGCGGTGTGGTCGGCAGGAGAACTGACGTCCGTGTTCGTGAGCGACGGACTGGGCCACGGGCACGACGCGGCAATCGCCTCCGCCGCCGCTGTGGCGGCGTTCCTGCGCAACGCCGAGCGCTCAGCCGAGGACGTGATCGCGGCCGTGCACGACGCGCTGAAGAGCACGCGGGGAGCAGCAGTGGCCATCGCCGAAATGGATAGCCGGCGCGGCGTCGTGCATTACTGCGGGCTTGGCAACATCAGCGGCGTGGTGGTCAAGCCTGACGGCACGGAGCAGCATCTGGTCAGCCTCGCCGGTATTGCCGGACATGTGGCCCGCCGACTGCAAAAATTTTCGCAGCCATGGCTGCCCGGGCAGATCCTGCTGCTGCACAGCGATGGCATCGGATCACACTGGGCGCTGGCCAATTATCCGGGACTCTCCTCGCGGCAGGCGGGCGTGATCGCCGGCGTCGTGGCGCGCGACCATCGTCGCGGCACCGATGACGCAACCGTCGTCGTCGCGCGACACGGGCAACCATCATGATGCGATTGTTGACGGTACGGCTGGCGCGCGAGGAAGATGTCGTGGCGGCGCGGCAACGCGCGCGCCAGCTGGCCGCGGCTTTCGGGGTCGATCACCTGGGCCAGACACGCCTGGCCACCGCAGTCTCGGAGATCTCGCGCAACGCGTTCCGCTACGCATCGGGCGGAACGGTCGAATTCGCGCGTCGACGAAGATGCGGACGCGCTGCGTCATCGTGGTCCGCGACAGCGGGCCTGGTATCAGGGATCTGCGAACGATTCTGGACGGCACCTACAAATCCACCTCGGGGATGGGTATCGGCATTGCCGGCACGCAACGGCTGGTGGACCGCTTCGACATTGTCTCCACACCAGGGCGAGGCACCGTCGTCACGCTGGCGAAAACGCTGCCGCGGCGGGTTCTGCCGGTGATGCCCCATGACGTGACGCGCATCACGGAAGAGCTGATGCGGGAGCAGCCTCCTGCACCGAACGCCGAGTTCGCGGAGCAGAACCACGAACTGCTCACGACACTGGCGGAGCTCGCGCGACGACAGGAAGAACTGGGCCGTCTCAACGCCGAGTTACAGGACACCAACCGCGGCGTGCTGGCGCTGTATGCGGAGCTCGACGAGAAAGCCGAGACGCTGCAGCGCGCCGACGCCATGAAGTCGAAGTTCCTCTCGAACATGACGCACGAGTTCCAGACGCCGCTCAACGCGATCCTGGCACTCTCGCGACTGCTGCTCGAGCGGACGGATGGCGAGTTGGAGCCGGAGCAGGAGAAGCAGGTTCAATTCATTCGCGACGCGGCGCAGAACCTCGCCGACCTGGTCGCCGACCTGCTCGATCTCGCGAAGGTCGAGGCCGGCAAGATCACGATGCGGCCAGCCTCGTTCACCGTGCACGACCTGTTCGGCGGCCTGCGCGGCGTGATCCGTCCACTGCAGCAGCGCGAAGCAGTCGCGTTGCTGTTCGATTCGGCCGACGACGTGCCAAGCCTGTTCACCGATGAAGGCAAGGTCGCCCAGATCCTCCGTAACTATCTGTCGAACGCACTGAAGTTCACCGAACACGGCGAGATCCGGGTGTCGGCAGCGGTGGACGCCGACGGCACGGTCACGCTCCAGGTTCGTGACACCGGCATCGGGATCGCCGCGGACGATCAGCAGCGGCTGTTCCAGGAATTCGGACAGGTGCCGAACCGGCTGCAGGCGCGTGTGCGCGGCACCGGCCTCGGGCTGTCGCTCTCGAAGCGTCTGGCGGAATTGCTCGGCGGCACCGTCGGCGTGATCAGCACACCTGGGGAAGGTTCGACCTTCTGGTTGCGAATCCCGGCAACCCTGCCGGGACACGCGGCCGCCCAGGAACTGCCGGTCCGTCAGGCCGCTGGACCAGGCACCGCTGGTACTCGTGGTCGACGACGAGCAGGCCGCCCGCTACGTGTTGCGGCGCTTTCTGACCAAGGCTCGGGTGCCGGGTGATCGAAGCGTCGGGTGGCGAGGACGCGCTGTTCCGCGCCGCATCCGATCAGCCCGACGTGATCTTCCTGGATCTGCGGATGCCGGACATGCTCGGCACCGAAGTGCTGGCGCGTCTCAAGCGCGAGCGTGCCACGGCGGATATCCCGGTGATCATCGCGACGTCGCAAGTCATGGATCGCGCGGAAGAAGAGCGGATTTCAAACCACGCAGTCGCGATCCTGAGCAAGGCCCGGATCGGGGACGAGCGCGGCGCCGATGAAATCCGCCGTGTCGTGCTCGCGGCCGGCGTGCCCTTGCCGTTGTAAGCAGAGAAGCCGGCACGGACAACTCCCAACGTCTCACGCCTCTCCAACGCCCAACTCCCAAATCAGATCTCTGGACATGTCCAACTTTGGGTGTTGGTCGTGCGACAGCCGTTGGGAGTTGGGAGTTAACGATTTCTCTCTACTTCGGCGCCTTGTAGGGAACGCTCATCGCGCGGAACGGACCCGGGTCACCGGTGCCAGTGCGCGCGTTCAACCGCGCTTCCGCCACATACGCCATGTCGCCGGTCAGGGTGACCGCGGTGATGCCGGTCATTCCGTCCTTCAGCACCTTGACGTCGGCCTTGTCGCCATCGATCGTGACTGCGTCGAGGCGGCCACCCTCCACCAGCAGCATCGTCTTGCTGCCAACGCTGCGCATGCCATCCGGTCCCATCAGCGGCTGCGACGGGGTCAGTTTCGCAATCGGTCCGGCCGAGCCGTCAGCCTTCACCGGAATACGCATCAGCGTGTTCTGTCCTACTGAATTGACGTAGATGTTGCCGTCGGCCAGCAGCGCGATACCGTCGGCGGTCGCCAACTGCATGGCGTCGTTTGCCCACACGTCGAGCATCGTCGCGCCCTTCTTCAGGCGGAGAATGCGACCTTGTGTCGTATCGGTGGCGTAGACGGTCCCGTCTTTCGCGACGGCGATGTCGTTGCATAGACCGTTGCCCGGAAAGGCGTAGCTGCCCTTGAGCGAGGCATCCTTGAGTGAGAACGCCTTCAGTGCGGTCTCGCCGACCACCGGCGCGCCGCGGCCGCCCGTCGCCGACGCACAGACCCAGAGCACACCGGCCTTCTCGTCGGCGAACACGCCCAGCACCTGCTGCAGGCCGGCCGTCTTCGGCTTGATCCAGACCGTCGCGATCGACGAGTTCCTGGTGGCGCGATAGACGGCGTCCTGGCCCAGCGCGCCGAAATAGAGGTCGCCGTTCTTCGTCGACGTGAGGCTCTCGGGGAAGATCCGGCCATCTGCAAATGTGATCGTGGTTCGGTCGGCGGCCTGTGCCAGGCACGACACGGCAACGACAAACGTGAGCGTGCACAACGAGCGATAACGCATGAAGTCTCCTCTGGGTGCGATTCTAGTGAGAACGGGGGTCACGGGGGAAACGGGTTCACAAACGGGGAAACGGGGAAACGGTGACGAACGGCGTGGAATTGGTGAGCGGTGCAGCGAGTGGTTGCCGGCTGGCGGCCCGCTCTGCGGGCCGCGACTGGTGATACGAAGACACCAGATGCAAGCCGCGTGTAATCTTGCGTGGCTTGCATCTGGCGTCTTTGTATCACCAGGCCGCCGGAGGCGGCCAGCCGGACAACACCCCGTTCGTCCCCGCTTCCCCGTTTCCCCGTTTGTAATAACCGTTTACTCCGCGTCCTCCGTCTCTTGCCTCGACGCTACAGCGACGCGCTCGCCAGCGCTGCGCCTTCGACGAGCGAACTCAGCTTGGCCCACGCGATCTGCGGATGTGTCCGGCCGCCGAAGCCGCAGTCCGCGCTCGCGATCACGTTCTCGGGACCGACGCGGGCCGCAAACAACCGGACCCGATCGGCGACCAGGTCGGGATGCTCCACCAGGTCCGTCGAGTGCGTGATCACGCCGGGCATGATGACCTTCCCCGCCGGCAGCCGCACCTCGTCCCAGACGTGGTACTCGTGGGCATGGCGGGCGTTCGCGGCTTCGAAGGAATAGAACTTCGCTTTCACCGCCAGCATGATGTGCACCATCTCAGACATCGGCAGGTCGAATGCGTGCGGACCATGCCAGCTGCCCCAGCAGAAGTGATACCTGACGCGATCCTCCGGCACATTCCGGAGCGCGTGGTTCAACGCGTCCACACGCAGCCGGCAATACGACTTGAAGGCGTCCAGCCCCATCGACATGCCGATGCGATCCCAGAGCGCCACCATCCACGCGTCGTCGATCTGCAGCAGAAAACCGGCAGCGACGATCGCCTCGTACTCGACGCGCAACGCTTCCGCGAGGGCGGAGACGAAATCGTCCTCAGAGGCATAGTATTCGTTGCCGCGATAGGGCTCCAGGCTCGCTGGAGCGGTACTGGTCAGGAAACAGGACGAGGGGTCGACGACGACGGAACGGAAGACGTCGAGTTCGCGCTGCAACGAGGCCATCCCGGCGTAGGACACCGGAGCCGTGGCGGCGGTGAATCGACGCTTCGCTTTGATCCGATCGTCAGGTACATAAAACAGCGTCTGACGTTCCGCGGCGTACCGATAGAAGTCCGCAAACACGTCGCGATCCTTCCCCCGCGTCAGGATCGAGCCACCAGCCGGAACCGGCCGTTCCTCGAAGCCACCCAATCTTGTGTCCATGAACGACAGCCAGTCCCCGCCCTTCGTCAGCTCGCCTTCGTTGATGATGTCCAGCCCCACCTCGCGCTGGCGGCCGACCACCCACTCCACCGCGCGCCGCAGTGTGCCCTCGTCATGCTCGCCGGTAGAGGCGAACCCTTCAGGACCGGGAAGGCTGCCGACGTGCGTCGTGAGGATTTTCATGATCAATCTGCCTCGTGGCGGAATCGGCCTCGGAGGTCATGTGAAGGGGACCGGGCGGCGGTATTATCGCGTCCTGCCGTCCTGACGCCAGGCGCTCGCGCGCCCGTGACAGGATCGCCAAGGCCACGTCCCAGGAGTTTGCTGATGAAACGACCAGCCCAGATTACCCTCATCGCCTGCGCCACGCTCCTGTGCGGCGCTCTCGCCCAGGCCGACGTCACGCTCAACTCCGTCCGTGTCGGAGCGAAGGATACGGAAACGCTGGCAAAGTTCTACAAGGCCGCGTTCGGGATGGAAGAGGTGAACCGCATCCAGGGCGGCGGCGGTCCCGAGATCTTCCTCAACTTCGGTGCCAGCGTGGATGCGGCAAAGGCGAACAAGGGACTCCCGGTGGTACTCATGCATCGGGATTCCGATGACATGAAGGATCCGGTCGCCCACATCATCTTCAACGTCACCGACATGACCGCCACGGTCGCGGCCATCAAGGCCGCCGGCGGAACGATGACGGGAGATCCGCGTCCATTCGGCAATACAGGGATCGTGATCGGCATCGCCATCGACCCGGTCGGCAACCGCATCGAGCTGATCCAGCGGGCGGCAGCGAAATGAGGAGCGGCGCGCATCGACGCTTCGCGCTGGCCGCGCTCGTGACCACAGGCGTGATCGCCCACGCTCAGGCGCCGAGAACGGTTCAGGACGGTGTGTACACGACGGCGCAGGCCGCTCGCGGAGTCGAGCTCTATGGACAGCAATGCGCGTCGTGTCACGGAGCGACGCTGCAGGGTGTCTCCGGCCCGCCGCTCCAGGGCGATCTGTTTGTCAGCCGCTGGCAGACCGAGCCGCTCTCGGCGCTCGTTTCGAGGATCCAGAAGACGATGCCCGCCGATGCGCCCGGGAAGCTCACCTCAGAGCAGACCGCAGACCTCGTCGCGCACGTGCTCAATCGCAACGGCTTCCCCGCCGGGACGACTCAACTGGCGGCTACCGAGGCCGGAACCGGCGCGATCCGGTGGCCTCAGCGTGCGACGGCAGCGACGCAGGCGGCAGGAACAGGTTCAGTCCGGCCCCCGGTTGGAAATCTGGCCCAGCTGATGCGCGGGGTCTTCTTCCCGAACTCCAACCTCATATTCGCCGTTCAGCAGCAGGATCCCGGCGCCGCCAAGGCGCCGAGCAACGTTCAGGCGGGGACCTCGACAATCTTCGACTGGGGTATGGGCATCTACACGGGATGGCAGGTGGTGGACAACGCGGCGATCGCCATCGCCGACATCTCGCCACTGATGCTCAACCCGGGACTGCGATGCGAGAACGGCAAGCCGGCACCCGTGACCGATCCGGACTGGATCAAGTTCACCGATCAGATGATCGCGGTCTCGAAACAGATGTACCGTCTCTCTCAGACGCGTAACCAGGAGGCGGTTTCCGACGCCACTGGCGATCTGTCGGACGCGTGCGCCGCCTGTCATACGGCGTATCGTGACGTGCGCGGCCGCGGCGCGGTGCCCAATCCCACCGACCCGCAGGCGAACGCGAACCGCTGCTCACCGCGCCGGTGACGTCGCCCCGACCGTGACGTCGCTGCGGCCGTATACCCCGTCACCCGGGAAGCAGGTGCGGCGGAACGCGACCTGAGAACGAGCTGCCCAGTGGTGTCACTTGCGGGCCTTCGCCCGCGGTGTGGACGCCGGCGGCAGATTCACGAGAAACGCCGGGTTGTCTTTGAACATGACCGACAGGTCGGCGTCTGTTATCCCGGCCTGGCGGAAGCGTTTCGCGACCAGTGCGAGCGTATCGGGAACGTTTGGTGTGCCGATGAGTCCGGAATCAGTCGAGACGATGAAGTGACGGGCGCCGATCACCCGGATGGCCGCGAGTACGCGGGGAGCGGCCTCAGGATCCCGGACAACGCTGTTGCCGGTGATCTCGATGAAGGCGCCAAGATCGGCAGCCGTCTGCATCTGCTCCGTCGACATCCACGTGTACTGCGGCGAGAACATCGGGTGCGTCACGATCAGGCGCCGGACACCAGCGGCCTTTGCGGCGCGGAGAATCTGCAGCGCTTCCTCCGGATCGACGTGGCCCGTGGCGAGCGCGAGATCATGTTGCGCCACGACGGCGATGACCTCTCCGACTGCCGGCACCAGGCTGCCGTTGCGTGACACAGCCACAAACGGGCGCGTCTCGTTGTTGTAGCGGACCTCATGTTCGGAATCGTGAGTCGGCATCCAGACGATCCGACCGCGGTGACCGGCGACGTCCACCATGTAGCGGATCGCCTGCGGATTCAGCCCGCCGACCGGCAAGTCGAGCGTCACCGCGCCGAATACCTCGAACCCGGGCGTCGCGTGGGTGCGAACCAGTTCGGCGAGACCTGCGGTTTCCGTGAAGTGGTTCTTGAGGACTACCCCGCGCATCCCTCTGTCGCGGGCCAACGTGGCGATCGTAAAGGCGTCAGCCTGGCGCGGGTAGACGTCGGGGTCTGGATGCGCGTGCAGATCGATCGCGCCGGCGAGAACCGGATCGCTCAGGCGGCGGTCTGGAAAGGGATCCGCGCGCTGATCCTTGTACTTGTCCCAGTGCGTTTGCGGCTGCTGGGCCGCGCCGAACAGTTGCGGGGCCGCAAGGGCGAAGGCCAGAGCGGCGGCGAACGCAAGCGATCTCTTCACGGCGCCGATTATTCACGTTTACGGCTAAACCGGAAGCGCTGAGTGTGCCGACTCCCGCCACGTTCGTGCTTCAATAGCGGGAGTGATGATGAGCGAAACGCAGAACCTGAAGGATCACCGGTTGCTGGACGGGCGAGCGGTGCGGGACCGCATCCTGGCGGATGTCGCCGAGCGCGTCGCCGAAGCCGCCGCGGAAACACGCGCTCGGCCGCCTGGTCTCGGTGAGTGTCGGCGAACACAAGGAAGCTGCCGTCTACGTCCGCGGCCAGGCCAGCGCGGCAAAGAAGGTGGGGCTGCGCTTCGAGAATCAGACCTGGCCAGCGACCCTGAGTCAGGACGAATGCAAGGCGCGCCTCGTGGCCATGAACAATGACCCCGACGTGCTCGGCGTGATCCTCCAGCGTCCGGTCCCGCCCCACATCCGCGGCCGCTCGCTGGCTTCAGCCATCCACCCGTTCAAGGACGTCGAAGGGATGAACCCGGCGTCCATCGGCGACATCGTCTACAACGATCTCGCCCTGGCACCCTGCACGGCCGCGGCGTCAGTCGAATTGATCAAGGCGACCGGGCTTACGCTTCACGGTCTCGAAGTTGTCATGGTCGGCCACTCGGAGATCGTCGGCAAGCCGGCGGCCTTCATGCTGATGGCCGAAGGGGCGACCGTCACGGTCTGTCATCACATGACGCGTTCGGTGGCGGCGCACTCCCGTCGCGCGGATGCCGTGCTGGTCGCGGTCGGCAAGCCGAAGTTTCTCCGCGCTGACATGGTGAAGCCGGGCGCCGCAGTGATCGACATCGGCATCAACCAGGTCACCGGGCCGAACGGCGAGACGATGATCGTGGGCGATGTCGATACTGACGCCGTCAAGGAAGTCGCCAGCTGGATCACGCCGGTGCCAGGTGGTGTCGGGCCGGTCACGGTCGCGATGTTCATGCGCAACGCGATCGCCGCGCACGGCAAACAGCTGGCCGCCGGCTGGCTCGGTTGAAGCCCGAGCCGCTATCGCCCGTGCCCTGGAGTTATCGCGGGTAGGTGATATAGCCCTCGAACTTCGGTGTCTCGTCCGCAGACGCGAGCGCTTGCGTCCGTCCGACGCGGCTGCCCGCACCGGCGTAGACGACCGTTCGCGTTGAAAACACGAGACGCGGAGTGTTCCCGCGGGCCGACTCGCCAGCGAGAGGCGGCGCCGCTGCCGACGTGTCCGCGTGACTATTTGCCTTACCGTGCCGGGCCGCCGTGGGATATGCGATCGTGACTGCCACCACCGCCATTCCCGCGAGCAGCGCCACACTGAGAAGCGGCCCGCGCGCTCTGCGATCCGTTCGAACTTCCTGTCCGTCCATGCCTCACGCTCCTGTCATGAAGCGTGTCGGGTGAACGCCGGTGCTGCCGTATCACGCGGCGACACGTCACCGCATCGAATTTCACAGTCTTGTCGCTCCGCGCGGCAAACACTGGAAATCGGCCGCACGGTGAGCCGGGTTCACTGCAGGACGACGAGCCGGGAACGCCCGGCGACCGCTTCGCCGCGCGCGCGGGAGATGGCGTCCTTCCAGTCGGGCCGGATGTTCCCGAGAAGCTCCTCGCGGCTCCGGCGCGGCAGCTCGCGACCGCCATAGACCTTGCCGCTCCGCTCGAGCCACCCTTCCGGGACGACGCCCGAGAACTGCATCAGCGGCCAGGTGAAGTTCGGGCCGTTCACGCGACGCAGCCGCACCGCCCACGTGATCAGTGAGCCGACACCGAACGAGACCTTGCCCCACGTGGACTGCAGACCGATCCGCGACGCCACCTGCCAGGCCTTCATGATGACCTGCCACTGGAGCCTGGTCAGCGCCTGGGTCTCCCGCACGCCTTCGCCATGCTCCATACGCGTCCGGACCAGCGGCGTGAAGATCGACGGCACCCACATGCAGTGCAAGCCGCGGCGTTCCGCCTCGTAGATCAAGTCGAGCGTCGCCTTCGAATCCTCGTCGGTTTCGTCAGGTGAGCCGATGATGAGCGTGCAGACGGGGAACCAGTTGTTCCGGTTGAGCACTTCGAGGCCGTTGAGGACGATGTGCGGCCAGTCCTTGATATCGAACGGCAAGGCCTTGCCCGCCATGATCTTCTTCGCGATGCGGGGCGAACCGGTTTCGATGCCGATCAGCGGGGCGAGGGCGCGGTGCTCGGGGTGCGTGCTGACGGCACGCAGCCGGATCGGGCTCTTGTCGAGCAGGATGTCGCTCAGTTCCCGGATCAGGTCGGGATCGACGAGGGCCGGGAGCGATCGTGGAGTGCGACAGCGTGACCTGCTCGACTCCCGGGTATTCGGCGATGCTGCGATAGAGATCGAGCAGTTCCGTCCGGTTGGGCACAAAGAATGGCAGGCCGGCCTCGTCGGTACGCCAGACGAACATGTCCTCCGTCGCCAGCGAAATCTGCTTGTTGCCGGCGGCGACGTTCCCCGCCACCGCCTTCATGATTTCTTCCTTCGGTACCGAAATGCGCGGATTCAAGTCGGGCTGACAGAATGCGCAGCGGCGGCCGCACCCGGTCGTCATCTCGACGACGCCGAAGGACGTCCGCGTCTCTGGCACGACCAGGGCCCGGGCGTCGTGCGGGTGATCGGCGTCGAGCCGGGCCGGCAGCGTTTCCCCGACGAGCGCCCGGTGAAACAGTTCGATGACGTCACGGCTCTCGGCGCGGCCGCTGACAACGGTGTCGATACCGAAGTCCGCGTGCGTATTGGTCTCGTGAATCTGCCACGCGCCCGAGCCGCCCAGGATGACGGAGAACTTGTACCGCGCCTTCGCTTCCTTGATGGTCGAGAACATCCGCCGGGCATAAATCGCGTTCAGCGGTTCCTTCGACGAACCGAAGATCGAGGCGTAGACGCCGGCGGCAAACGTCGTCCCCAGGGGGTTGTGCGTCGAGACCGCGACGACTTTGGTATCCTCCCCGATGAGGCGGGTCAGTTGGTCCGGGTAGCACACTGCCACTTGATCAGGGCCGAATTCACGCGCCAACACGGTTTCGAGCACGCGGAGTCCCGCCGGCGCCGTCCCGGCGCGATGGTCCTGTGTCTTGGGCACGTCCCGCCACGCCGGGTATTTCTTGTCGATTACCCACTCCATCCACTCAGGGATGGACGCCAGCGACATCTGGATGAAAAAGCCCGCGTGGTCGATGCTTTCTGTCAGGGGAGCGGTCAGGACAATAGGTACGCCGCGTTGGTTGGTCATTGAGAGCAAATTGTGCCTCGTCCGTAGGCTGTCCCGCCAGCATTCGGGCGTGTCATGGCCAAAGCGAGGGCTTGTATGGCGAAAACCGGGGGTTAAGCGGCGACCTCGACCGTGCCGCCTGAAGCACGGAGGTAGAACCCCTTGCGTGACATGGACATGCTCGTCCGAAGGACGAGTCGTCGGAGACTCGACGAGACTGGAATGGACAGGTCGACCGTCTAAGAACAGACAACAAAGAGCCATGGATCGTCGGCCCGCACGCCTCCCCGGAGCACCAGCACGTTTGTTGGAGCCATGACCCTGCGACTCCACGCCCGCAATCGCTCGCATAGCCGCTATGGGGCATTTGCCCCTGGGGCACGCGCCAACACGCTTATATCGTCCCGGACCAAGCTGTGTGCGCCCCGCTGCGAAGCCAGCCGGGCGCACGGAGTGCATCGCAGGAGTGTCGAGGTAGCGGATGCGGGTGACGAAGGTCCTGCTTGCGGACGATCACTCGCTCCTCCTGACGGCGTTCGAAAAGCTGCTGTCGGGCGAGTGCGACGTGGTCGGCCAGGTGACCGACGGGAGGGCCCTGATTGCCGCGGCGGAAGATCTCAACCCCGACGTGATCGTGCTCGACATCTCGATGCCGCTCCTGAACGGGCTGGAGGCCGCGCGACAGATCCGTCACCGGTTCCCGGACATCAAGCTTATTTTCCTGACCATGAACGAAGAGGCCGACGTGGCGGCGGAAGCGTTCCGTGTCGGTGCGTCGGGCTACCTGCTGAAACGGTCGGCCGGCTCCGAGCTGTCGACCGCGATCCGGGAGGTCATGCAAGGACGCTCGTACATCACTCCCCTCGTGGCCCACGGCCTGGTGGATGCCTTGCTGCGCGTCAACCACCAGCAGCCTGAACCGCAACTGACGTCCCGCCAACGCGAGGTATTGCAACTGCTGGCCGAGGGACGATCGATGAAGGAAGTGGCCGGCGTCCTCAACGTGGCGCCGCGAACGGTGGCGGCCCACAAGTATCAACTGATGCAGCAGTTGAACCTCAAGACCACGGCGGAACTGATCCAGTACGCGATGAAGCACGGGATCATCTGATTTGCGATTTGTGATTTGTGATTTGCGATTTGCGATTGCGAATCACGATTAGCAAAATGGCGAACTGGTTGTAGCGGCCGGCAGGAGGCGTGATCGCTCAGCGCGCGCATCGAGAATATACTCGCGGGCATGACGGTGGCGATGAGTCCGGCGGTGATCTGCGACTACCTTCGCCGCGTGCCGCTGTTCGCGACGGTGCCGGAAGCGGAGCTCGAAGCCGTGGCCCGTGAATCACGCATGCTGCTGCGACGGAAGGGGGCGCGAGTGTTCGAAGAAGGCAGCCCGGCCGATTGCTGCCTCGTGCTCACCACCGGCCGCGCCAAGGTCGTCATGTCCGGCGAACACGACTCCGAGATCATTCTCGGCATGATCGAGCCGCTGACGGTCGTCGGTGAGCTGGCGCTGATCGATCGCTCCACCCGCTCCGCCGCGATCGTCGCCATCGAAGACTGTCAATTCATCCGCATCACACCCGAAGCGTTCGATGCGCTGCGCCGCATCCCGGCGTTCCAGCAGCGGCTGCTCAACCAGCTGGCGGCGATGCTGCGGAAAGCCAACGATCAATTGCGCGCGATGTCGACCTTCGGAACGACGGAACGGGTAGCGTGGGCACTCGGCCGCCTGGCCAGGGAGCGGGGCCGCGTGAATGGCGGCAGCATCATCGTCGAACCGCGGCCGACGCATCAGGATCTCGCTGATCAGATCGGGGCGTCACGGGAGACAGTGACGCGTGCGCTGATCACGCTGAAACGCAAGAAGTGCGTTTCGTGGACGGCTCATGCCCTGGTCATCGAGTTGAAGGAATTCCGGCGGCACTTCCGTAGCGACCTGATTCAAGGTGACGTGACCGAAATCACACGCCTCGTGTGACTGGCCACACAGACGTGGCTCCTGCCTGCAGCTACATTCGCACCATCAAGGAGGTGCGACATGCGGAGACTCACTTTCACCAGACTGATTCCCGGTGCGATCATTGCGCTGGGGCTCATCGTCGCAGCGGCCGCATTCGCGGCCAGCAGCCACGCCGCAACCAGCCACGAGAACACCCTGACGTTCAGCCGTGCCGTCGCGCTGCCCGGCGTGGAGCTGCCGGCCGGCAGCTACGTGTTCGACATCGCGAACCCCGACACGTCTCACGACGTCGTGATCGTGCGCCAGAACGGCCGCGTCCAGTACATGGGCATCACGCTGCCGGTGCAGCGTCCACCACGCATGTCACTGAACGAGCCGGTCACCCTTCGTGAGGCGCGGCCCGACACCGCCGCGCCGATCGACACCTGGTTCCCGCTCGGATCCTCGAGCGGACACCAGTTCATCTATCGTTGACTCGAGCGATGACGTGCCCCGACGGGGGCACGTCGTCGACTTCGAACTTCCAACTCCCAACTCCCAACGACCAACTCCCAACCACCACCAAAGCCCAGAGTCCGGCTCTCTACTGCAGCGTGATCGGCAACTCCGCCTTCGCGTTGTCGTGATTCAGCACCAGCCGGTAGGCGCCTTCCCGCCAGGTCCCGTTCGGAGCCTTGAACAGCAGGGAACCGGTGGCGACCTCGTCCGGGTGCGTCATCACCGAATCGTGGACGATGCCGCCGGGGCGTGAAAAGAAGTTGACCGTTCGCTGGGCCGGACGCGATGGAAAGTAATCATCCAGCGAGCGGCGGAAGACGCTGGCGCTCTGAAGCAGCGGTGTCAGCAACTCCGAATCCTGGAGGAATAGCTGCTGCGTCGCGACCGGAACCGTCTGCTCTCCCGGCGTCAACAGCGTCAGTTGGGTCCGCTCAATGACGATCGGGCCTTTGCGTCCCTGAACCGCGAACTCGATCAGCAGCCAGGGCCCGTCGTGTTTCTTCTGCGAGTAATCGTAATTGGCGACCACGGCGACGTCGTCGCTGCGGTACTCCACCGTGGCGCGACCGTATTGTTTGACCTTGCCTTGTGCGAACACCGCGACCGCACCTGCGAGCAGGGCCCCCAGCGCAAGGGTCAGCGGACGACGGAGCATGAGTCCCTCCAGACGGCAGGCGGCAGTGCCCGAATTCTGCCATAGGCACCCGCGACGCGTAACGCGAACGACTCGAACGATTCGAGTGTCCGGTGTAGAGTGTCTGGCGATTCCCCTCTGGGGCTGCCGCGCCGTGGCGCGGCAAGGAGCAAAACAGATATGTGCGACAAGGATCATCTCGAGCAGGTGAAGGAATTCGAAGCGCGCGGGTGGGTCACCCGCCGGCAGTTCGGCGCCCTGGTTGGCGCGGGCATCGCGTTGATGCTGCCGAAAGTCGTCAATGCCGTGGCGGTGACCGAGTCGGACGTGACGATCAAGACCCCCGACGGCACGTGCGACGCGTATTTCGTGCATCCGGCCACCGGCACCGCCCCGGCCGTACTCGTCTGGCCGGACATCTTCGGGCTGCGGCCGGCGTTCAGGCAGATGGGCAAGCGGCTGGCGGAATCGGGGTACTCAGTGCTGGTGGTGAACCCGTTCTACCGTCAGCAGAAGGCGCCAACCGCGGCGCAGGGCGCGGCAACGCCGATTCAGCAGTTGCTGCCGCTGGCGCAGGCGCTGACCGAAACGACGCACATGACGGATGCGAAGGCGTTCGTCGGGTGGCTCGATCAGCAGGCGTCGGTCGCCAAGAACCGGAAGGTCGGAACCCAGGGTTACTGCATGGGTGGCCCGATGGCGTTCCGGACGGCCGCGGCCGTGCCGGATCGCGTCGGCGCCGTGGCCTCGTTCCATGGCGGCGGCCTGGTCGCAAATGGCGCCAACAGCCCGCACCAGCAGGCGTCGAAGACGAAGGCCCAGTTCCTGATCGCGATTGCGACCAACGACGATCAGGCAAGGCCGATGGAAAAGGACGTACTGAAGCAGACATTCGCCGACGCGAAACTGCCCGCCGAAATCGAGGTGTACGCCAACGCCGCGCATGGCTGGTGCCCGCCCGACAGCGGTGTCTACAACGAAGCGCAGGCCGAGAAGGCGTGGACTCGCCTGCTCGCGCTGTATCAGAAGGCGCTCGCCTAGATCATTGAGGATTGACCAATTTGAACATTGAAAGATTGGCGATGCTTCAGTGTTCGAATCGGTTTCGGCCAATTTGAACACTGAACGACTGCAATGTTTCAATGTTCAGATTGGTCAATCCTCAATCCCACTCCGTCGTCGTCGTCCTCGACAATGTCAGGAGTCTCTATAACACCGGCTCCATTCTGAGGACCGCCGACGCGGCCGGTGTCGAGCGCGTGGTGCTGTGCGGGATCACGCCGAGGCCGGACCAGGGCAATCGTCAGCGTCGCGCGATTGCAAAGACGGCTCTCGGCGCCGAAGAGAGCGTCGCATGGGACTACGAGCCGACGACCCGCGCGGCCCTCGAGCGCTTCAAGGCCGCCGGCTACGAGATCGCCGTCATGGAAACGGCCGCCGACTCCGTCACCCTGTTCGAATGGACTCCTCGCTGGCCGGTCTGCCTGGTATTCGGCCACGAGCGGACCGGCGTCTCAGACGACCTCGCCACCGCCTTCGACACCGTCGTTCGCATCCCGATGCTGGGACAGAAACGATCGCTCAATGTGGCGACGGCTGCCGGCGTCGTGCTATACGAGCTGGTGAGGCGACGGTTGTATTGAGGATTGACCAATTCGAACATTTGAACATTGCGATCTTTCAATGTTCAAATTGGTCAATCGACAATCTCAAGGTCTGATCACCCTGATCACGCCGTCGCGCTTGTTCAGGACGAACAGCTGACCGTTGGGACCCATGCCCATGCGGAGGTCGGCTCGCGTGGCGAGCGTCTTCCCCTGCTGCATGTTCTTGTCCTTGATGATCTGCAGCAGCGTCTTCGTCTCGCCGCTGTCGCTGAACAGGATGCGGTGGAAGTTCTGCCCGCCTTTCGGCAGCGCGTCGGCATCGACGTAGAAGATTTCGCCGCTCGGGTTGTCGCCGAAGATCAGCTTGTTCGTCAGTTGCGGGACCGCCTTGTCGCGATAGGCGTAGATGCCGGTCGCCGCGGCCAGCCGCTGGAGCAGCGGATCGGTGTGGTCGAACTCGGCGATCGGATAGACCATCTTCGGATCGGCCCGCTGCTCCTCGGTGCTGACCTCGCGATTGAAGTACTTGAAGCTCCCCTCCCAGACGTTCCAGCCATAGTTGCCGCCGGCAACGATCTGGTTGATCTCCTCGTTGATGTTCTGACCGATCTCCGCCTCGAACATGTTGCCGTTCTTCGGATCCCACGAGAATCGCTGCGGATTGCGGTGCCCGTACGAGTAGACCTCGCCGAGTGCGTCGGGGTTCTTCACGAACGGATTCGACGTCGGGAATCCCGTACTTGCCGTTCCTGCTGTTCTTCCCGAGCGGGTCGATGCGCAGGATCTTGCCGAAGATCGACTTCAGGTTCTGCGCATGGTTGTAGGGATCGCCGCCGCTGCCGCCGTCTGCCGAGCCGATGTACAGCAGCCCGTACTCCGGCGTCCCGCGCCGCGCCAGCGGATTGAACGCAATCATCCCGCCGTTGTGGTTGGGAAACGGGTGCGCCACGCGGAACAGCTCACGCGGCGCCCCGCCGTCGTATGTCGCCGCCTTCGGATCCCTGGCCGTCCACTCGAGCAGCACTTCGTCGTGCGTGTGACCGTTGCCCGACGGCGTGAAGTCGGCCGTCGGCATCATGTTCGAGGTATCGACCCACGTGTAGAACTGGCCGAAGCCCGGCCGGCCGGACTGCGCGAAGTCCGGATGGAACGCAAAGCTCTGGAACCCCTGCTCGGAGTTGCCGGACTGAACCGGCGTGCTCCACTTCGGGTCGTTGATATCGAGGTACGGCGTCACGCTCTTGCCGTCGTAGCTGACCGCGTAGAGCATTCCGGTCATCGTGTTGACGAACAGGCGTCGCGTGTCCGGCTGATCGAGGATGAGGTTCATCCGCGCCGGCTGCCCGTTGGCATCCGGAATCGACGCGAACTCGGAGAACTTGACGGTGATGACGCCGTCGGTCGGAATCGGCGTCGTGAACGGGTTGTTGCTGCGGCCCGGGCCCGGACGGCACCGCGGGTCCACGGCCGGGGCACTCCTGCACCACCAGGCCGTCCCGGCGCTCCCTGAGGACCACCTTGCGGGCCCTGAGTCACCGGCGGTGGATTCTGCGCCGGTGCCTGAGCGAGCAGTGGAGTCAGGGCGGCAAGGGCCGCCAGAATCGAAAGCGTCACACGGCGCATGGTCAGGTCCTCTGCCCGTCGATGTTGCGGGCGACCTGCAGTACACCATCGGATTCGCTTCGTCGCAAGGTCGGGTGTCTGAGTCGGATTTACCAATCGGTGGCGGGGGCTAAAGCCCCGCCCTACTGACGTATGAATTGCGCGTCAGGCCATCGCGCCGACCCAGACGACGCGGTTGCGGCCCGTTGATTTCGCGCAATACAGCGCAGCGTCGGCCGCATTCAGCAGCCCTTCGGCATTCGCGCTGTCGTCCGTCGTCGCGATGCCAGCCGAGATCGTCACGCCGATTTCGACGCCATTCACCCTCATCGGACCAGTGGCGACGGCAACGCGGATTCGTTCGGCTGCGGCTTCCGCCGACTCGCGATCCGTGTTGAACAGCAGCACGGCGAACTCCTCGCCGCCGACGCGGAACGCCCGGTCGATTTCGCGAATCGACTCGGCCACCCGGGCGCTGACGAGCCGGAGCACTTCGTCACCCGCGGCATGGCCATGGGCCGCGTTGATCGTCGTCAAGAGATCGACGTCGATCACGACCATGGCGACACCCTCGTCGACCCGCTCGTGACGGGCGAGGGCGTTTCCGAGCATCTCGTCAAAGGCGCGCCGGTTCAGCAGCCCGGTCAGGTAATCGTGTCGCGCCAGCGCGGCGAGGGCGACGTGGCTCTCGTGAAGCTCGGACGCGAGCTGATTGATCGCGTCAGCCACGCGGTGCAGTTCCGGCGGGGCCGCGACCTCAATTCGGTGTCCCCGCTCGCCCGCCCTGACCCGGACCGCGCCATCGACCAGCGGGCCGAAGGTGCGCGACACCAGATGACCGGCGATGGCGATGCCGAGGATGATCGAGAACACCGAGACGACTGCTGCGAACCCCGCGAACCGTTCTGCGCGTTGCGCCGATCGACGCGCCTTGGAGTCGTCGCGCTCGATGGTCGTCGCCAGGCTACGCTGGACCGAGTCCAACTGATCCACGGCAACTGTAATCAAGGCTCTGGCCTGCGCCCCTAGTTGCAGAGCGTCGCGCGACTGCAACGGCGTCCCGAACATCCGCGCGGCGAGCCGATCAGCGGCGGTCCAGTCCGCGCGGGCTCGAGCGACGCTCGCGCTGGCGTCGACTTCACTCACCAACGCGGCACTCACCCGAGCGAATCGCGTTTCGATCTGGTCGCGAACCTTGTGATACTCCGTCGCCTGCGCCGAGTCGCCCGCCCGCAGCCAGCGCTCCATGGAGGCACCGGCGACGACGAGGCTGGCCTGCAGCTGTTGCAGCGGAATCAGCTGGTCACGTTCGCGGCCGGCCACGCGCTGGAAGTCTGCGATCACGGATCGCGTCACGATCGCGTGCGACAGGGCAAATACAAGGAGTGGCAGGACGGTGACCGCGATACCGACACTGATCCAGGCGCGGAGGGAAACAGTTCGCCAGCTTGGACGACCCATGGTTAACAGGCGCGTTTATCGAGCGCGTTCTCGCCGCCACGGCAACCGTGGCGCCGTTCGGAGGTCTCCTGGCCTGCATGCTCTGTCACGCCAACCTGCATGCAAGCGGCGGGATCTTGGTTGGCGTCCCGGTGAAATGTCAAGAACGGATTCGGATGTTCGGAGCGAAATTTCGATTTCGTGAGCAACGACTGGAATCAGTAACACACAAAGACACGACAACTGCATGCAGGTGTTGCAGAAATGCCTACACGGCGGTGATGCTTCACGCGGCGTCTGAACGATCGAAAGCCCCTGACCTAAGAAATTCTCCCCCCGCCCGTTATCCAGGGTAGGAGGCGCATGAGCCGGACGCCGAAATCCCAGTGGGTGGTCGACGCGCTGGAACTGCACGAGCGGCCGCTGCTTCGCTACGCCGGCTGGCTGCTCGGCGATCCTGACGCAGCGCGCGACGTGGTCCAGGAGACGTTTCTGCGGCTGTGCCGGGAAGACCCGAGCCGCGTGGGCGACCACCTCGCGCCGTGGCTGTTCACCGTCTGCCGCAACCTCGCCCTCGACGCGCGGAAGAAGGCGGTCAAGAGCGCACCACTCACCGGCGCGGAAATCGCGGTGGACTGCGACCTCGACGCACGCCACGACGCGCGACAAGCCTTGGACCACGTGCTCGAAATCCTCGACACGCTTCCCCGCAACCAGCGCGAGGTCGTCCACCTCCGGTTCCAGGGCGGCCTCAGCTACCGGGACATCAGCGACGTCACCGGACTGTCGATCGGCAACGTGGGCTTTCTCCTGCATACCGCGGTGCGCGCCATCCGCAGCCGCGTGAGCGCGCAACCGACTGGAGCTGATCATGGGAATTCCTCGCATCAACCCGAACGATCCGAAGTGGACCGCGTACGTGCTGGGAGAACTCGGCGAGGCTGACCGCCAGGCGGTCGAGCGGCTGCTGGAATCGTCTGCAGAGGCGCGGGCGCTGGTCGAGGAACTCGAGGTGGCGACCGGCGTCATCGAGGTGGCGCTCGCGTCGCAGCCATCGCTCGGGCTCACGCCGGCACAGCGGGCAGCGGTGCGGAGAGCGGCCGACAGTCATTCGACGGGATGGTTCGCGCCTTTGCAGGCGCCATGGCGCTGGGCCGCCGGTGCAGTGGGTGTCCTCGCCGCGTTGACGCTCGTCGTCGCGCTGCAGCAAGGGCGGCAGTCCACGGATCGGACGCTCGTCGCCGACGGGAGCGCGACCTCGAGTCGGCGCGCAGCCCCCGGCGACGTCGCCGTTACGGGCACTCCGGGTGCCGGACCGGAGCTGTCGATCATCGGTGGGCAGCCGGCACAGGCTGCCGGCAAACAGCCATCGGCGCCCCCAGCCGCGATATCGCCCTCACCGGCACCTTCTGTCGAGGCCGGCGCGGCGAAAACAGTGATCACTGTCGATACTTCGCCTGCTGCGAACGCCGCCGGTTCCTCGACCACGTTGAGCGGCACCGTTCGCGACGGCAGCGGCGCGCCTCTCCCTGGTGTCACCGTCACCCTGGCGAAGACCCCCAATGAAATCGTCAACCGGACCGTGACCGACGCCTCCGGTCGCTATACGTTCACCAATCTCGACGCCGCCACGGCCTTCCGAGTCACCGCAACGCTGCCCGGATTCCTTACCGCGTCCGCCGATGTTCGCAGCGGGGACGCGGCTCTCCAGCGTGACTTCACCCTCGCCGTCAACGCGCTCGCCGAAACCATAACGGTGAGCGGCGACCAGCCGGTTCTGCAACAGCGCAGCACGGCCCGCCTGGATTTCGCGGCTCCCCCGGCCACTGCCCCCGCGACGGCGGCGGCAGGCCGGAGCGGGCGTCGCGGAGGAGTCCTGAACGACGGTGTCTATCGACTGCCGTCGCTCCGGCCGCCGGCAAACACCGAGTCGTATGCGCGCCTTCCTGAGAACGGTTTCGTACGCGTAAGCCAGGAACCGCTCGCAACCTACTCCGTCGACGTCGACACGGCGTCGTACTCCAACGTCCGCCGCTTCCTCACCCAGAACCGGCTGCCGCCCGCCGACGCCGTTCGCATCGAGGAATTGATCAACTACTTCACCTACGACTACCCGCGCCCGTCGGGGCCGCATCCGATCGGAACCACCATGGCCATGACCGCGGCGCCCTGGAATCCGCGCAATCGCCTGGTACGCATCGGCATCAAGGCGCGCGAGATCGACGCCAGCCGGCGGCCGTCCAGCAATCTGGTGTTCCTGATCGACGTGTCGGGATCGATGGACATGCCGCAGAAGCTGCCGCTGGTGAAGAGCGGGCTGAAGATGCTGGTCGACCAACTGGGAGAGAACGACGTCGTGTCGATCGTCGTGTATGCCGGGGCGAGCGGGCTCGTCCTGCCGCCCACGCACGGCGATCAGAAGGAGACAATCGCGCGCGCGCTCGATGATCTCCAGCCCGGGGGATCGACCAACGGCGGCGCCGGGATTCGACTCGCCTACGACGAGGCGATGGCCCGGTTCATCCGCGGCGGGACGAACCGCGTGATTCTCATGACCGATGGCGACTTCAACGTCGGCGTCACCAGCCAGAGCGACCTCACCCGGCTGATCGAGGACAAGGCGAAGAGCGGGGTCTTCCTGAGCGTGCTCGGCTTCGGGATGGGCAACCTGAAGGACGCCACACTCGAGAAGCTGGCGGACACCGGCAACGGCAACTACGCCTACATCGACTCGCTCAGCGAGGCCCGCAAGGTCCTCGTCGAGCAGATGACCGGCACCCTGGTGACAGTGGCGAAGGATGTCAAGATCCAGGTGGACTTCAACCCGGCCAAGGTCGAAGCGTACCGGCTGCTCGGCTACGAGAACCGCGCGCTGCGCCCGGAAGACTTCAACGACGACCTCAAGGATGCCGGTGATATGGGCGCCGGCCACACGGTGACGGCGCTGTTCGAGCTCGTTCCGCGTGGCGGGACCGTCCCCGGGCCCGCCGTAGATCCATCAGTGTTCCAGCCGCCAGCGGTTCGAAACCCGGCACCGCCGGCATCGAAGAGCAACGACGTGCTGGTGCTGCGCGTCCGCTACAAACAGCCCGACAGCGCGACGAGCACGCGTATGGACGTACCGCTGACGGATCACAGCGTCGCCTTCACGTCGGCCGACCCCGATTTCCGTTTCGCCGCGGCCGTCGGGGCGTTCGGGATGCTGCTCAAGGCGTCGCCGTACCGGGGTGATGCGACGCTCGGCTGGGTGCTCGATACAGCGACCTCCAGCCGGGGATCGGACCGAGGCGGGTATCGATCGGAGTTCCTGGCGCTCGTGCAGAAGGCGATCGCGTTGCAGACGCCGGACAACGCGACGGCGGACTGGCGCTCGAAGGGGCCGACGAAATGACCGTCAGTGCGTCGCGGCGTAGAGGAACACGTTGATGCCGACCGAATAGGCATCGGGGGAGAACCGATAAAAATACTCCGGGTCCTCCCCTTCACGCTCCCAGCCGTCCGGGATGTCGGAATTGTGCACCATGACGACCATCAGGCGGCCGTGCGGATCGACAACGGCCCGCGCGTCGGGCGGATCGGTCACGCCCCGATCCGTATTCCCGCCGCTGCGGCGCCATGACTGGATCGACGGCATCTGTGGTACGTCCTTCAACTGGAACTGCGTGTGCCACAGCGGGTGATCGAGCGGAAGGTCGACGATCGGATACGTCGCGCGTGGCAGCACGCGCCCGATCTCGTCGTCAAACTGCTCCTTCCCGATCTCGCCCCAGTAATCGGACACGAACACGAAGCCGCCCTTCAGCAGGTACTCACGGAACTTCGCCACCTCTGCGTCGCTGAGGTCGATTGTCCCGGCGTCTTCCATCAGCGCGAAGGGGCACTCAAAGAGCGCGGGATCAGTCAGCCGGATGGTGACGTACTCCGGTTCGCTGCCGTCGGCCTGCCTGGCGACGCGGGTTCGCGTGAGCTCCGAGAGCCGGATGCTGAAGTTGATGTCCGCGCCCGGATAATCGGTATCCCACCCGCGCTTCTCGCGACGGTTGCTCGAGAACATGATCCGGCAGAAGGTGAAGCTGCCCTGGAAACTGTGATCGTTCGGGAAGCGGGGTGGCGTCGTGCCGTAGAAGCCGGCGAAGATTCGCTGTGCGTAGGTGGCGGTCACACCGAGGGCGAGAAGGCCCACAGCCGCCAGCGCCGCAACCATCAACCTGCGCATCCGGACGGTATGTTAGCGCCGGAGGGCGCCGCAGGCGCACGGGAGGGCCGTACACCGCGATAATCGCCGGGTGCCCTCGTCGCGGCCGGCTTTCCTCACGCCGATGACGGCGGTTTTGATGAAGACGGCGTCCGGGGGCGACGAGTGATTGTACGAGCGCAAGCTCGACGTTTACGGCGCGCGATAGTGGACCGACCTTGACGAACGCGGTGTGGGCATCCGCAGACCCGTGGCAACTGGCGGCCTTCGCCGCTCTGACGCTGGCGCTGATCGCGCTATGGCTCCCTCGTCAGCTCGCGATGTCATCGCGCCTTCCCTGGTGGGGCGTCTTCTTCGCCGGCGCGCTCGTCGCCGCCGCCATCGCGCAACTGGTCGACCTCCTCGGTCTTGTCGCCCTGCTCGCGCTGGGCGCGAGCTGCGTGCTCGCGCGGCGGATCCGTCGCGGACCATTCCGCGTCGTGGCGCATGCTGTGATGCTGTCGCTGTGTGCGGCGCTGCTGCTCCATGCCGTGCCAGGGTTCGATAACCCGCGCGTCCTCGACGCCGTCCTGGTCAGCCCCAACGCGGTGCCGTACACGAAATATCTGAACTTCGACAAAGGCGTGGTGGGTCTGTTCGTCCTCGGCTTGTATGCGCCTGATCGCGCCGCGCGGGATCCCTTGCGCCGATATGTGCCGCAGCTGCTCTGGCAATTCGCCGCAGTCGCCAGCGTGGTGCTCCTGCTGTCGCTGGCGGCCGGGTTTGTGCGCTGGGATCCGAAGTTTCCGGCCTGGTCGCCGGCGTGGCTCTGGAGCATGGTGTTCCTGACGGCGCTGCCGGAGGAAACGTTGTTCCGCGGCCTCGCGCAGGAGTGGCTCACCAGCCGCCTCGGACCAGGGTCCCATTCGGGCGTCTTCGCCGCCATCGCTATTGGCGTGGTGTTTGGCGTCGCACACCTCGCGGGTGGCCCTCTTTACGTGGCGCTCGCCGCTGTGGCGGGCGCGGGCTACGGCTGGATCTATGCTTCGACCGGCTCGCTGGCCGCCGCCATCGCGGCACATGCCGGCCTGAACACGTTGCAGTTTCTCTTCTTCAGCTATCCAGCAATCGCGCTCCGCACCTGACCCAGAGTTCGCCTGTGTCCACCAGCGGCCTGCTTTCCAACCGTGATGAGACCGTCGGCCGCGATTTCCCGCGTAACACCCCCGACACGGGTTGCGGTCCCCTGCGCGATGCTGTCCACGTACGTCCCAACGCCCGTGCTTGGCTGCTCAGGACGTCCCCCGCAAACGAATGATCGGAGAAGACGATCGGATCGTGACCTCCGGCCAGACGATGTGCCGAAGGTTCATGATGGTTCTTGCGACTGACTAATCGTTGGCGTTGCCGGCGGAGATCTGAACGACGTGCCCGTCGGGGAAGGTCACCGACTTGAGGAAGCCCAGAGGGCTGCCATTTTTTGCGGGGATGAACTTGACGCTGACCAGGTCGCCGGCATGGAGCGCATTGGGACCGGTCTTGCCGACCCCGCGCTGCGCGAGCGCCGTGGCGGAGCCGAGTGTCATCACCCAGCTGGTGCTGGTCCCGTCCGGGTTCTTGACTGCGATGGTGAGCGATCCATGCGGATTGACGAACTGCACTTTCTCGACCGACCCGGAGAGCTCGGTCTCCTTCTTCATGTCGTAGACGCCGGCCAGAGAGTGATGGGCCTCCAGCGCCACACTGGCCACCAGACACCCGCCAACCAGTGCACAGCCCAACGTTCGCCGAATCATAAGTGCGCCTCCGTAAAGCGTAGCGCGGGAACCCTGCCAGGTCCCGCCGATCCGTGAGCGGCGTCTGGGCCGCCACACAGCCACCACAGGGACGGATTGTGGGCCAGAGGGTAGCACTGCCAGCCCTCAGGCTCAATCGGACCCATTGTAAGGCGGCGGACGCGAGGAAATGCGTGCGAATCCCGCCGCCAGACGCTGTGTCCGGCGGCGGTGCCGTGTGAGCCTACTTTTCGTGCGGCGTGTACTGTTCCAGCAGTGTCAGGAGCGGTTGAGCCGCCGCTGGTGCGTGAACCGAACCCTCGAGCACCTGTTTATTCGTCACCGGCTGACCGTACAGCTCCGCGTTCTCGTCGAGATCCTGGCGCAGCGTCGCTCCGGTTAGCGCGATGCCTGCGAATGCGCCGCGCGAACGGGAGTAGGACAGGATCTTTGCGCGGAAGGTCGCGTCTGTCTGGGCGCTGCCGCTGCGGCCAACCGGCCCGGCCGCCACCTCGGCGCCACCACCCAGGGTGAACTGGCTCGAGAGCAATCCCCTGACGCTGCTTTGATCCATCACCAGCATCACCAGATCGGTCGCCGACGCTCCGATCTGGAAACCAACGCTACCGCCTTCGATGCGAACGGCTGCCGGAGCGCCCCAATTCGAGTGCGTGTCGTTGCGACACACCGCGAACCCGCGTCCGTACTTTCCACCGACCACGAATCCGACGTTCTTCACGCCAGGGACGATCACCACGCAATACGCCGATTTCAACAAGTCCTCGGGAATGCTCTGGTCTGGCGTGGCCATGATCTCCTTGAGCACCGTCGCGGACTCGGACAGCCGTTCCTGCGCCGTATCCGCCCACGCCGGCATGGCACCGAGCAAGAGAACCATCATGGATGTCGTCGTCAACAGGTGTTTCGAATACGTTGGGCGCATGTCTTCATTTTCTCCTGAACACGGGCAGACGCGCCGGGACTGGACCCTGGCTCGCTGGTCTGGCGATCGCTGCAATCAACGCGCCGGCCTGCTCGGCTGTTTCTCATTCTAGTCGCCGCCGATGGTGCTCGGGATCTCAACACCCGGTGGCGCGGTGGGTGGTTCTCGCTGGCAGAGTGACAATCACCGCAGAAACCGTCACGATTGCTGCAACGGCCCGCTGGTTGCAGCCGGACCGGGTTCGCTGGACGTGACAGGAGGTTCCGTTGACGAGATTCCGCTTCGCTTGCGTGCTGGTTCTGTCGGGTATCACCTTGGTGTCTTCTGATGCACTCGCACAGACGCCATCCCCTTCCGGCGGCGTGCCCAGTCTCACGGGGGTGGTCAATCAGCAGCAGGGTCCGGCGCAGGGAGCCCAGAACGCGGTTCAAGGGACGGTCAAGCGATTCAACATCGGCGTCCAGGGTGGTGTCGCTGTTCATCCGGTACTGATCGTGGCCGGCGCATACGCGGAACTGGGACCGGTCTTGTCGGAAAAGGTCACCATCCGGCCTGACTTCTACGTCGCCGGTGGCGAGGTGACGACCGAGCTCGGGTTCGACGTCGACGGCCTGTTCCCCCTCCCCTGGTCCGTCGGCGCCGGAGACAGCTGGCGCACGTATGCCGGGATCGGAGCCAGCTTCGCGCTGAGCCACGAGAGCTTCCAGGCACCCGTGAACGACAGTACGACCACCACGACCGCCTCGAACGGCACGACCACCACGACGCAGGACCGGTTCGACTTCAGCGATACGGACTTCGAGGTGGGCGCCAACTTCATCTTCGGTGTGCGCAACCCTCGAGGTGTGTTCTTCGAGGCGAGAGCCACGGCTTGGGGCGTCGCCAACGTCAAGCTGCTCGCCGGCTTCAAGTTCTGAGGCGCCGGTTACCTTCGCTTCGGCCGCGTGAAGGCGCCCCTACGCGGATTGGCCCAACTGCAGCTCGAGCGGATGCCGGCAATTGTCACAAGTGCCGCACGGCTCGGCGAGCGATTCGCCAAAATACTCCAGCAGATGGGCCCACCGGCAGGTGGCGCTCTGCCCGTACCGCATCATGTCTTCGAGCTTGTCGCGGTCGTTCGACTGTTTTGCCTGATAGGCATCCGCGACCGCCGTCAGGTCACCTTCTGATAAGGCGGGTTGCCGTAGCGCCAGCGTTCCTCCACGTCCCCCGCTGGCGACGTCGAGGTTCTTGAGCAGCGACAGGACGACCCGGACGCGTGTCGGCGGCACCGCCGTGCCGACCTCCGCCTTCACCTCGTCGGCGTGCGCCGGCACCCCGCGTTCGCCAAGCCGCTGCAGCGCGGCGTAGACGGCCTGAATCTCCTCCCGCTTCGGATAGCGACCGCCAAGGAAATACAGCTGCGTTCGTCGATCCTCGAGCTGGAAGAAGAGGATGCAGCGCGAGGGTTCGCCGTCGCGACCGGCGCGACCGCTCTCCTGGTAATACGCCTCCAACGATCCAGGCATGTTGTAGTGAATGACGAACCGCACGTCGGGCTTGTCGATGCCCATCCCAAACGCGTTGGTCGCCACCATCGCCCGCACGTTCCCCGACATGAATCGATCCTGATGCTCGCGCCGCTGGCTCGCAGTCATCCGACCGTGATACTTCGCCACGCCTCCCGGGATGCCATCGAGCAGCGCATGCAGCGTCTCGACCTGTTTGACTGTCGCCGCGTACACGATGCCCGTACCGCTCGTCTCATGAAGGAGCGAGATCAAGGCTTCACGCTTCTGGAGGTCGTTGACCGTGCGACGGACCTCGAATTCGAGATTCGGCCGGAAGATGCCGGTGTTGACGATCCGCGGGTTCGCAAGGCCGAGATCCGAGCAGATTGACGACAACACCGCCTCGGGTGCCGTCGCGGTCAGTGCCAGGATCGGCGGACGCCGCCGCGAACCGGAGCGACGCAGAGACGCGATCGCATCCTTGATCTCGAGGTAGGCCGGCCGGAAGTCGTGACCCCACTGCGACACGCAATGCGCTTCGTCGACGACGACGAAATCGATCGCCGTTCGCCGCAGCATCGCGTTGAATTCGGGATTGGCGAGACGCTCGGGGGTCGTCAACACGAACTCCGCGCGATCGCCGGCAATGCGATCAAGGTGCTCCGCCTCTTCCGTCGTCGTCAAGGCGCTGTTGACGGAGGAGACGGCGAGTCCCATCTCGACCAGCTTGGACGTCTGATCCTGCATCAGGGAAATGAGTGGCGAGACGACCAGAGTCGTTCCATGGAGCAGGAGCGCAGGAATCTGGTAGCACAGCGACTTGCCGGCACCCGTTGGCATGATGCCGACGGTATCGCGGGCCTCGAGCACCGAGGCGATGATCGCCTCCTGGCCAGGCCTGAACTCGTCGAGCCCGAACACATTTTTCAGCGTACGTCTGGCGTGGGCCGGCGTCGGCTTCGAACGGCGTCCATTTGCGGGGCGTGACATCGCTGCTACTACAGCAAAACGGTAGCCGGCGGAGGCTAGCCGGTGGCTGGTGGCTGGTGGCTGGTGCTAGGAGCCGTTACTGAGACTAGTGTTGTGGCCGTGGCGTGGTGCCCCGCGGACCGCGCCGCACCGCGCCAGTGCGAGTCCGTATGGCCGGCGGAAAACCGTGGCAAGTGTTTTGGCAGAGCGGCCCTCTCCGGCGGCGGAGCTGAGGGACGCGGATCAAGGCGGTTTTCCGGAGCGCCATACGGATTCGCGCTGGTGCGCTAGCGCGTACAAGCGGATCAGAACGCCTCGTCGGGGCACTAGTAGCCGGCGAGCCAATTCCGGCCGCGGAGAACGGTCGCAATTTTGCACAATTCGCGTTCCTGTGCCAGAGCTCTTACGCGATCACGATGAAGCCACGTTTTCGACACCCATGACGTCCGATAGTCCGATGCCTGAAGTCTGGCCCGGCGAGCCGCTGCCGCTGGGCGCTCATTGGGACGGGCGCGGCACCAACTTCTCGGTGTTTTCGGAGGTCGCTACCCGCGTCTATCTCTGCCTGTTCGATGCGGACGGCAAGGAAACGCGCGTCCGGTTACCGGAGGTGACGGCCTTCTGCTGGCACGGGTATCTGCCGGGCATCGGCCCGGGGCAGCGATATGGTTTCAGAGTCGAAGGTCCCTGGGCACCCGCCGACGGACACCGGTGCAATTCGAACAAGCTGCTGCTCGATCCCTACGCGCGTGCGATCGCCGACGAGGTGCAGTGGGAAGCAGCGGTGCTTCCTTACGTGCTCGGCGATCCGGATGCTGCCAGTGACGAGGACAGCGCGCCATACGTGCCGCGCTCCGTCGTGGTCGATGCGCGGTTCGACTGGGGATCCGATGTGGCCCCGCGGCGGCCGCTGCACGAGAGCGTCTTCTACGAGGTGCACGCGAAGGGGTTCACGGCGAAGATGCCGGACGTCCCCGAACACCTCCGCGGCACCTACGCAGGTCTGGCACATCCCGCCGCCGTCGCGTACCTGAAGGACCTGGGCGTGACAGCCATAGAGCTTCTTCCGGTTCACCACTTCGTCCATGACGGTCACCTGGTCGAGCGCGGACTGCGAAACTACTGGGGCTACAACTCCATCGGCTTTTTCGCGCCGCACGCCGGCTATGCCAGCGGCAGTGACGGTGGCGACCAGGTGCGCGAGTTCAAGGCGACGGTGAAGGCCCTTCACGACGCTGGCCTCGAAGTCATCCTCGACGTCGTCTACAACCACACCGCCGAGGGGAATCACCTCGGTCCGATGCTCTCGTTCAAGGGCCTCGACAACGCCGCGTACTATCGACCCGTCGCCGACGACCGCCGGTACTACATGGACTACACGGGCACCGGCAACAGCTTCAACATGCAGCATCCGCATGCGCTGCAGCTGGTCATGGACTCGCTGCGCTACTGGGTCCTGGAGATGCACGTCGACGGCTTCCGCTTCGACCTCGCCGCGACGCTCGCCCGCGAGCTGTACGACGTGGATCGCCTGTCGGCGTTCTTCGACCTCGTGCATCAGGATCCCGTGCTCAACCGGGTCAAGCTGATTGCCGAGCCCTGGGATCTGGGCGATGGCGGGTACCAGGTTGGGAACTTCCCGGTGCTCTGGTGCGAGTGGAACGGGAAGTACCGCGACGTGGCCCGCGACTATTGGCGCAGCCAGGAGGCGACGCTCGGGGAGTTCGCCGCGCGGCTGACGGGCAGCGCCGATCTGTACCAGGACGACGGTCGAAAGCCGTACGCCAGCATCAACTTCGTCACCGCACACGACGGCTTCACGCTGCGCGACCTCGTCTGGTACAACGACAAGCACAACGACGCCAACGGCGAGGAGAACCGGGACGGCGAGAGCCATAACCGGTCGTGGAACCTCGGCCATGAAGGGCCCACGGACGATCCAGCGATCAATGAGGCGCGGTCACGGCAACAGCGCAACTTCCTCGGGACCCTCTTCCTGTCGCAGGGCGTACCGATGCTGCTCGGCGGTGACGAGATCGGGCGCACACAGCGCGGCAACAACAACGGCTACTGTCAGGACAACGATATCTCGTGGTTCGACTGGGAGCACGCCGATCGCGATCTGCTGGCGTTCACGCGGGCGCTCATCGAGTTCCGTCAGGCCCACCCCGTCTTCCGTCGGCGGCGTTGGTTCAAGGGTGCCCCTCATACGCAGGGCGCAGCGAGCGATATCGCGTGGTTCAGGGCGGACGGGCCGGAGATGTCCGAACAGGACTGGACCGAATGGTTCGCCAAGAGCTTCATGCTGTTCCTGAACGGCGATGCGTTACGGTCGGCTGACAGGCGCGGACAACCGGTGCGCGACGACAGCTTCCTGCTTCTGTTCAATTCGCATGTCGACCCGGTCGCCTTCACGCTCCCGGCGCTGTCCCCGGAGGATCGCTGGACTCCGGTCCTTGTCACCGAAACCGGGTTCCTCGCCGAGGCAGAAGCTGCCGCTGCCGGCTCCACGATCGAACGTCCGGGGCTGTCGCTCGCCGTATTCCGGCGATCCTGAAACCGCCTTCCGCCCGGCGTGGGTGCGCATCGAGCGCTGCGGATAAGCTCCGGGCGCCGGACGCACGCCGCTTTCCGCCGTCACATCTGCCGACGACCCGTGACGGTGTCCGGTCGCGCTCCACAGAACGCGGCCGATATCTCAGCTCGAGAACGTCATACGATTAGCTGACCTGTTGCGGACGTCGCTCGCCCGCGGGTCCCCCGTCGAGCACTCGACGAGGATCGCCAAGGAAGGCGCCATGAAACCACGCACACCAGACAACCTGCGGGTCCGTACCGTCCGGGTCGAACTGCTCCGCCAGGGACCGTCCCACAACCAGCTCCTCTCGCCGCTCACCCCGTATCTCGGCATCTGCGGGAATTCTCCGGCCGGCGTGGTGCACGTCCCCTACGAACACTCGACGTTCGAGCGGCGCCTCGGCGAACTGCGGTACAGCGGCCCCAGCGAAAACCGTCTCGCCAGCCTGCGGGATACCGGCATGGACATGTCGCGGATGCTGGCCGGCATCCCAGGACTCGCCGGCGCGATTGGTGCCGATTCGGATTCCCAGGCCACGCTGATTCATTTGCGCGTGACGATGTCGGCGTCGGAACTCGCATTACTCCCGCTCGAGCTCTCCAAAGTGCCGATTACCACGGCCGGCGAATCCGAAGCCTGGCTGGCACTCCAGACCAAGCCGCCGGTGTGCATCACACGACACCTTCGCACGTTGTCGCTGGACGATGTCACATGGCCCGACAAGCCGCGAATCCTGTTCATCAGCGGCCCGACCGACGACGTCCCCTTCGAAGAGCACCGGCGCGTACTCGAAGAGGCGATCAAGCCGTTCCAGTACCCAGGGACCGATGACCCGGTCAAGCGGCAGGACCCGCGGATCACCGATTACGGCGAGCTCCTGACGATCATCGAGAACGCCTCGCTCGATGACGTCGTCACCGAGTTCAGGGACACCAACTACACTCACGTGCACGTGCTCGCGCATGGGGACGTCGATACGACGAGCAAAGGGCGGCCCTTCGGCATCCGCCTCCGCGGTCGCACCGAAGGCGTCGACATCGTATCCGGCGAACGTTTCAGCACCGCGCTGGCGCATGTGTACGAAGGCGGTGTGCACCAGCCGTTCGCGCTCACCCTGGCCAGCTGCGATAGTGGCCTGGTGGCCGACGTGGTTGAGGCAGCGCCCGGAGCGAGCTTCGCGCACAGCCTGCACCAGTCCGGTGTGCGGCTGGTCATCGGCTCGCAGTTTCCGCTGACGAAAGAAGGCTCGATCACCGTCGTCGAGCTGTTCTATCGCGGCTTATTGCGCGGAGAGAGCCCGCACGTGCTGGCGCACCAGACGCGGTCTGCGCTGCACGCCAGATACGGCGCCGACAGTCACGACTGGGCGAGCCTCGTCGTCTACGAGGCACTTCCGACTAACATCGATACGCAACTCGAGAACGTCCGCTATCGGCAGGGCAAGCGCCGGCTGGAAGCCGCGCTCCAACGGGTTGACCTCGTGGTCATGGGCGACCGTCTCGGCGACGAAACGGCGAGCCAGTTCAACGCGCTCGAGAAAGACGTGCTCGAAGCTGTCGAGGCGCTGCCCTATGCGGGCGCCTACGCAGTGGAATGCCGCGGTCTCCGGGCCAGCTCGATGAAACGGCTCGCCCAGGCGGCGTTCGTGTACGGCACGCGATCCGGCACGACCGCCGTCCACTTCGCCCGCTGCTGCGATCGCCTTGAAGAGGCGTTCGCCACCTACAAGGCCGCCGCCGACATGTTCCTTCTCAACGAGGCACAGGCGGTACAGCGGCTCGCGACATTCCACTGGGTGATGGTGCAGCAGGTTGCGATGCAGGCGGTGCTGCGTCAGCCGTTCAACGACGACAGCCACGCGATCGCGAAGCATGCGGCGACGTTGTACCTGGATCATCCCGAGGTCGAGGAGCGCGCGTGGGCGCGGGCCAGCCTGGCCGAGCTCGCGCTCCTGCGGATGACCAGCGGTGCCATCGGTCGAACGGACCAGTGTGAAAGAGAGGTGCTCGAGGAAGTCGAGCGCCTCGTCGCCATGTTTCCGACCGAGCAGCGGTTTCTTCTCTCGTCTACCGAGAAGCAATTCCGGCGGTACGCAGAGTGGTGGGGCGACGAAGCATTCAACCGGTTCGTCGATACTCGCCGCTCGCGGACTGGAGAAACGCGCCCGTGGCGCGATCCTGCAGCGGTGGTAAAGACAGCTATCGAAGCCGCCGCGCTGCTGCAACCAAACATCACGGAGCCCATACCCGCCCACCGGCCGCCCGCCGCGATAGCGGCAGCCGCAGTCGTCGCTGCCGTGCCGGCCGTCGTCGCCGAACCAACGGGCGCCGGCGCGGCAGCAGCCGCGGCGGTCGCAGAGCCGTCACCGTCGGTCGCGAACGAGACACTGGGACGCCCCTCCGGACGGCGGCCTGCCGCCCAGGCGTTCATGGACGTCAAGATGCTGCCGGCCGAATGGGGCGATTGCTTGTGGATCGAATACGGAACCGACGTCCGTCGCCCGTCCCGGGTCCTGATTGACTGCGGCCCGCGCGGCACGGCGGCGCGGCTGCTGAAACAAATCGCCACGCTGCCCACACCCGAGCGCGAGGTCGAGCTCTTCATCCTCTCGCACATCGACGACGACCATATTGGCGGCGCAATTCCCTTCATGGAAGCCGACCGCGGGGGTCTGCGCATGCACGACGTCTGGTTCAACGGCTATGGGCATCTGGCGAAGATGCTCGGGCCCGACAAGGGAATGCTCGGCGCCGAGCAGGGCGAGCGATTTTCAGCGCTCATCCTGAAGTCGAAGCTGCCGTGGAACCGATGGCAGAACGGCAACACCATCGTGCTGCCGGATCAGGGCCCGCTTCCTGAACAGACACTGCCCGGGGGACTGAAGATCACGCTGCTGTCGCCGACGCGGGCTGGCCTGTCCACGCTCGCCACGTCGTGGGCGAAAGAGTTGAAAGCCAAGGGAATCGCGCCCGGCGCCGGACTGGATCCGGAGACGTTCCTCGGCGGCGGCGGTGCGAAGCCGACCGACGAGGAGACCAGCAAGTCCGTGGACGTGGACCAGCTTGCTGAGGAGCCATTCACCAGCGACGATGCCCCGAACAATGGCAGCAGCATCGCGGTGCTGGTCGAGTTCGAGGGCAAGAGCCTGCTGCTGGCCGCCGACGCGCATCCTCCCGTCGTCGAGGCCTCGATTCAGCGTCTCCTCGCCGCGCGCGGTGGCAAACGGCTCGCTGTGGATGCGCTCAAGGTGGCGCATCACGGCAGTCACGGAAACACGTCTCCGGCGCTCCTCGGCCTCCTCGACTGCCCCAGGTATCTGATTTCGACGAACGGAAAGAAATTCAGTCACCCGCACCGAGTGACGATTGGACGCATCATCAAACACGCCGGTCGCGGCTGCGAGCTGCTCTTCAACTACCGTGTCGCGGTGAATGAGATCTGGGCGCGCGAAGATCTGCAGACCCGTTACGGGTACCGCGCGACGTATCCCACGAGCGGCGAAGGACTCGAAATCCGCCTCTGAAAAGGAGCTGGTCGCATGGACGGCCGCAACCTCGTCGTCTGCCTCGATGGAACCGACAACCAGTTCTGCGCGACGAACACGAATGTCGTCCGCCTCTTTCAGGCCCTGGACCAGGACCCGACGCGGCAGCTCGCGTACTACGATCCGGGCGTCGGCACGATCTGGGAAGAAGGAACGCTCTCGCGGACCTACCAGAAGGTGCAGATGGTCCTGGGGATGGCATTCGGACTTGGCGTCACGCGGAATGTCGGCCAGGCGTACGCCTTCCTCACCCGTCATCACCAGATGAACGATCGGATCTTCATCTTCGGCTTCAGCCGCGGAGCGTTGGAAGCACGCGCGCTCGCCGCGCTCGTTCACCGCTGCGGGTTGCTGCAGGATCATCTCTCGACGTTGTCGCCGTACGCGATTCGACTCTCACAGACGCCCGGCGGTGACGACGTCATCCGTGAATTCCAGGCGACGTTTTCGCGTCCCGCACCGGTAACGTTCCTCGGCTTGTGGGACACCGTGACGTCCATGGGCAACGTGTGGTCGCCGATCCACTGGCCGAACACGTCATACAACCCCGGAGTCGAAACCGTCGCCCACGCCATCGCGATCGACGAGCGGCGTGCGTTCTTCCGGCAGAATCGCTGGCGGCCCAGCCGCGGGCAGACGTGCTCGGAGGTCTGGTTCGCGGGCGTGCACAGCGATGTCGGCGGCGGTTATCCCGCACACGAGGGACGGCTGTGGGCGATCACGCTGGAGTGGATGGCGAAACACGCGATGGCAGGCGGCCTTCGCTTCGACGAGGATCGATGGCGCAGCGTCATGAGTGCCGGTGAGCCTGCGTCGGTGCCCGACTACGCGAGCGGCCAACACGAGAGTCTGACCCGCGCATGGAAGCCGCTCGAGTTCGTGCCGCGGTTCCGCAACGAACAGAATGCGCAGGGTCAGTGGAAGAAACACCTGATGATCCCGGCGCGATACGGCGGGACGAACGGCCGCCCGCGCGAACTGAAGCCGGGCGAGCGCGTCCATCGCAGCGCAATCGAGCGCTTCGTGGCGCGGCCGGACTATCGGCCCGCAACGCTCATCCGCGCCGGTCTCGACGACGTTTCCGCACGGGCGTTCCTCGACACGCCGAACGACGAATGGATCGTGCCCGACCGCACTGGTCGTGTCGCGGTGAGCGTCCCGCCACCGGCAGGCCAGGGTGCGGCGGACGACGTCGAGATCATGAGATAAGCGTCGGCGCTTAACTGCCAACTCCCAAATACCAAACGACCAACCCAAGCGCCTGCCTACTTGGAGTTGGGAATTGGATTCTGCGAAGTCGCTTGGGAGTTGTCGCTGCGTGTTTATCCCGCCGCGAGTTCAGCTACACTCGCCGCATGAAGACGACCATGTTGGTCCTCGTCACCCTGGCGTTCGCCAGCCGTGCGGCCGCCCAAAGCGCCGACGACTATCGCGGCGGCTGGAGAACCGACAGCGGCGAGGCCCACATCTACGAATTCTCGATTCGCGGCACGACCGTCCGCGGCATCTACTGCACCTATTGCGCTGACGCGACGACGCTCGCATTCGTCGACGGCACGTTCGGACCCGACGGGATCACGTTCGAGGTGACGCATGTGAAGGCGGATGGCAGCACCGCGTACATCGACAAGGCGATCGGCGAAGTTCAGTCAGGGTCGGCTGATCGTGACCGGCACGAGCGGCGCCGCTGGCGGCGCGCAAGTTCGAGCGGATCCTGATCAAGGATCCGCGCGGGCCCGATCCGATCCCGGCGATGGTGTCGGTGCTGCCGAAGGGCCCGCCGGTTCCGGCAAATCCCAATCGCCGCAATCCCGACGGCGCCGACGGGCTGCCCGTACATCCAGCCAGGCCCATGGAAAGCGAAGCTGACCGAAAAGGATGTCGTCGGCGTGTGGCTCGGGTTCGGTGTCGGCGCGCCGAAGCAGTACTTCATCATCAAGAAGGTCGGCACCAGGTTGCGCGGCATGGTGTGCGGCACCTGCGACAACCCGTACACGATGGCGGCGCTCGACGACTTTCAGATCGAAGGAGACACGCTGAAGTTCAACATCCTCCACGAGGACTGGGCGGATGGCGAGATGCCGACGTTCTACAAGCACGTGACCGCGCACATCGGCTGGAACGAGATGCGCTGCACGCACGGCCGCCGACCACCTGCCGCCCGCGCGGCCAAATCCGCAGACCGGGTGTCGCTCCCCGGGTTCTCACTGCAGGGACCGGTTCCGATCGAGGCGACCGCGGGCAACGTCTGGCCCGAATGGCCGCCGAAGAACACGTCGTCACCCCGCTGAAGAGGGGTCAGGTCTTGAATGCCCACTTTTGTCACGGTCTGACACCGCTGACGTCAGCGGGGACAGACCGTGAAAAAAGTGGGCATTCAAGACCTGACCCCAGCTTCAGTTCGGAGTGCCGAGGACCTTGTCTGGTCCGCGCGTCGAAGTGTCTGACCCACGCGGGACCGGCGACGGACCGATGACGTCGTCGATGAACTGGAAGGTCGCGGCAAGCGCCTTCAGATTGGCCTCACGCGTCGCCTGCGGCGTCTTGCCGAGAAGCTCGTGATTGACGCCGGGCAGGACCAGCAGCTCGTGCTTCACCCCGAACGACTCGAGCCGTTCGTCCATCTGGAGCGACTGCTCGGACGGGACGGTCTTGTCGGCATCGCCGACGATGAGCAGCATCGGAGGATCCTTCTTGTCGACGTAGGAGATCGGGCTCGCGGCGGCGAGTTGTGCCGGCCGGCACTGCGTGGCGAAGCACCCGAGCAGCCGCCATTCCGGCGCATCGCGTTCATCGCGCGACATCGCGCGGACTTCGCGCGCCTGCGCCTGGATCGTGGTCATGTCGAAGACGCCGAACCACGCGACGCCGCCCTGCACGCAGTCGGAGGCATTCTTCGTCGTGACGTCGGAGACGAGTCCGAACGGATTGCTGGATTCCTTCGGCTCCAGCAGACCGGCACCGCAGCTCACGGCCGCGAGCGCGGCGAGATGCGCGCCGGCGGATTCACCCCAGGCGACGACGCGTCGCGCGGTCGATCCCGTACTTCGCCGCATTCAGGCGCAGCCAGCGGATCGACGCCTTGACGTCCTGCGCCTGCACAGGGAACTGCGCTTCGCTGCTCAAGCGATAGTCCACGGCGGCCACGACATAGCCTGTCGCCGAGAGCGACGCGAGCACGCTCGGCCAGTCGACGAACGGACCGCTGAGCCGCTTGTCGCCGATCATCCATCCGCCGCCGTGGATCTGCACGACCAGCGGAAAGCCCGCCTTCGGCTTCGGCACTGACGCCGGAGGCAGGTAGATGTCGAGCGTGAGCGGACGATAGCCGACGGGAGCCCAGAACTGGACGTCCAGGGTGCTGAGGACGCCGTTGGCAAACGTCACCGTGTGGGGGACGGTCCGCCGGTCCATCTTTGAAGCGGCGGCGGCAATCTTGGGTTCGGCCGCGGAATCTTCGGATCGGTCTGCGAAAGTTGCGCGGCGGCGACCGCTGAGACGCTCATCAGCGAGAGGACCAGCAGCGCCCGTCTCATACGCGATCGGGCTGGGCGCCCACTCGACCACGTGCAACGGGTATCGAGGGGGCGTCGTCGCCGGTGATCGAGCTGCTGAGCTTTGAGCAGCCCCGCGATCGCAACGATAAGTAGAACTTGCACGATCGTATTGATCCACAACTGGTCGCTCTGGGGAAGATACGCGAGCAACAGCAGCCCGTACACGTGCAGCACGAAGGCGCCGAGCGATCCGCGTCCGAGGGTCACGAGCAGCGCTTGCAGCGGGCCCGATCAGGAACCGGAGCCGCCGCCACGCCAGCAGAGCGTAACCGGTCGGCAACGCCACCGCAAGGTTCAGGATGCGCCCAATTCCCAGGTCAGACAACGAAAAATAGTTGTCGTAGAGGTTCGAGAACGCCTGCGGCGAGACCAGCCGCCAGCGGAGCCACGCCGGCCCCTCGACCGGCAGGGTTCGACAGGGCGAACGCCATGAACACCGCACAGGCGGCGACGATCGCAATCGGCACCGGCTTCGGGAGGCGGGCGACGATGCGTCCCGATCGTGTCGCGGTAATACCCGATCACGATGCCGTGGACGAACAGCAGCTGCCACGCCAGGATCGGGAACACGGCCTCGAATTCGGCCGCTGTCACCTGTTGGGGCGACAAGCCGGTACCACAGGTAGACGGCCCAACTTACGGCCAATAATGGCCTCCACCCGACGGCACCGAGGGCAATCAGGCAGGGAACCGCCACGATGACCAGCCAGACGTAGAGACCGACGATCTCGAACGGCCACGGTCCGTAGCGAAGCGTCAGCAGGGCCACCCAGTCGTGAGCGGTCATCGTCCGCGGATCGAGGAACCAGGTGATCGCGGTGGGATCCCAGGCCGACACCGCGCTGACGTCAACGCCGAGCAGGGCAAGCGCCAGAATCGACATGGTGACCGCGATGAACGCGAGATACAGGATCAGGGCGCGGCGCAGGAGGCGGCGCACGACGGACATCGTGCCATAGCGGACCAGCCGCGCTCCGTAGACGGTGCCGAGCACGATCCCCGACAGGACGACGAAAACCTCAGCGGCGGTGACGACCCAGAACCGCTGATACGAGAACCAGGCTGAGAAGCGACGACCGCCTCGAATGATCGACGATGACGCACACCATCGCGAAGCCGCGCAGCCAATCGATTCGAACATCGCGCGCGCCTTTCGGCATGGACCACAAATTCATCTCCTTGTGAGAGGGCAAGATGAGTGCCGTGTCGAACATCTGGGTCGGGAGCGCGCTGAGGTCGGGTACGATACGGCACCGGCCGGACCAGCTTCTTCATGTGGCGGGGAGGGTCACCCCACATCCGAGATGGAAGTCATGCATCGCAGGAATGAACCGCTTCGCGTAACAGCGGTCACCGCCACTCTGACGATCGCAGTCGCGCTCGCCTGCGTGGCTAGCCCACGAGCCCAGTCGCAGCCGGCCCGTGCCGCGCGCATCGCCGGCCATCCGAACCTGAATGGCATCTGGCAGGCGCTGAACACGGCCTACTGGAATCTCGAGGCGCACTCCGCCGAGGCGCTCACCGGCTTCGGGCAACTTGGCGCGATCGCATCGATCCCGGCGGGAGCGAGCGTCGTCCGTGACGGTTCGATCCCGTACAAGCCGGAGGCTCTCGCGAAACGAAACGAGAACCGGGCGAGGTGGCCGGCAACGGATCCGGAGGCGAAGTGCTACATGCTCGGCGTGCCGCGCGTGACGTACCAGAACATGCCGTTCCAGATCTTTCAGGCCGACGACGACCTGCTGATGGTGTATCCGTTTGCCGCGACGAACCGCGTCATCTACATGAAGGACACGTCGGAGTTGCCGGTCGATTCGTGGATGGGCAAGTCGATGGGCCGCTGGGACGGCGACGCGCTCGTCGTCACCACGAAGTGGCAGAACGGCCAGTCATGGCTCGATCGCGCCGGCAACTATGCCAGCAATCAGCTGACTGTGACGGAACGGTTCACCCTCCAGGGACCGAACCACCTGACGTACGCCGCCACCCTCGACGATCCCCAGACGTTCACGCGGCCGTGGACCATCGAGATGCCGCTGTATCGGATTGTCGATGCGGATGCGCAGCTGCTCGAGCACAAGTGCGTCCCCTTCGCCGACCAGCTGCTCTACAAGGACCTGCTCGAGACCAACAGGAAGTAGGGCGGGGCTTCAGCCCCCGCCTTCGTGGACAAGCCGACCTGTGTGTCGGAAAGCGAGGACGAATGCGCAGCGTGCTGACAGTGATTGCGGCGATTGCCCTGCTTCTGACGCTCGCGGGTCCGACTTCGGCGCATCACTCCTTTTCCGCCGAGTTCGACGCGAACAAGCAGGTCAACCTCACCGGCGAAGTCGTCATGATGGAGTGGGTCAACCCGCACTCGTGGCTGCACATCGACGTGACGAAGCCCGATGGGTCTGTCGAACGCTGGAAGATCGAAGGCGGGTCGCCATCGGTGCTGTTCCGACTCGGGTGGAACCGCAACTCGCTACCGGCTGGCACCAAGATCACGGTTGTCGGCTTTCAGGCCAAGGATGGATCACTGCGGGCCAGTTCACGCGACCTCCGCTTTCCGGACGGCCGGCGCATGGACTTCGGCGGTTCGGGGTCGGCGACCGATCCGAAGAAGTAAACGCACGCGCCCAGCGGCGCCGAGCCGGTCGTTTACTTCTTCTGCCCCCGCTCGAATCGGGACGTCTCGATGTAGTTGCGAATCGCCGTATTGCCCTCGTGGCACGCGTACCTGTACATCACGTAATCGTTGTCGAGCTTCATCGGAAATGCCGCCGACCACTTTCCCGTCGTCAGTACCGCGGGATCCTGCACGGTGATCTCGTAGTCGATGGTGTCGTTGGCGGTTCGGCTGAAGCGCTCGGTGATGCGCATGTCCGGCGTCGACGGCGTGAGCGGCGGCGACCCGGGCACGCCGGCGTTGGTCATCGCCGTCTTGCCGTTGAAGTTCCCCGTCTCCACAACCAGCGTGTTGCCGTCCCAGCGTCCGCGTGATTCACCGAGATACTGACGGATCGCGCCATCGAGCGGCGGACGCGGGGTGGTCGGAATGACGCGGGCTTCGTGCGCCATCTCGAGGAGGATCACGACATGACCCGGAAACTGCATGATCCGGATGCCGTTGTTGTAGTTGCGCGGGAGCATCGATACCGGCAGGCCGCGCGTGATGCATCGATCCCAGCTGTCGAAGTCGTCGGGCGTATCGAAGACGGTCTGTTCCGGCTTGTAGCTGCCGCGCATCTGCTCGTACAGCTGCTTGCCCCGCGCGGTCAGCTCGGGAAACCGTCCATTCGGCGGATCCACCATCAACGAGGTCAGACGTGTGGCTGCACCAGCGTCGGCCTGTGGGATTGCGCCTGACTGGAAGCGCGAGTTGCGATCTTCCGCGCTCTTCTGTGCCGCCGTAAACTCCTCATCCGTCAGCAACCGGCGGTCGCCAAACCGCTCGGGGCGCTGAAACGGAGTGCTGATCAAATGATTGAGCGGCCACGTGCCCCTCAAATCGGGCTCGCCCCACGGCGTCATCGGCTGCTTCCAGGTGGATGGCCTGGCAGCCTGGCGCGAGGCCGGCGGCCTCGCGGCCGGGGTTGTGCCAGCGGGTTGCGCGTCGGCGCGTCCTGGCGGCCAGCCGATCACCAGGGCAAGTGCAGCGCTGGTGACGACGATGCGCCGCCGGGGCAGAATGCGTGGACCCATGACGCCGCGATGATACCCCGCCTGGTAAAGTTCGAAGTCTGAAGTCTGAAGTCACAAGCAAGTGAGAAGGTGGTCGGCGCTTCAGCCTCGCTGGACGAATTGAAAGGTGCGCGTCGCAAGTTGGGAGTTGGAGGTTGGAAGTTGCGAGTTGGCAGTTGGCAGTTGGCAGTTGGGAGTTGGGAGTTGAACAAATGAGGCTCACGCACGCCGCCGCCATTGTTGTGTTGCTCAGCGGCACACTCGCGGCGCGACAGGCCGGCAACGACACCAGTGATGCCCACGTGGCCCTCGCCAGGACGGCGGCGGGCGATCAGTATCAGAATCTGTTCAACTTTCTTTGTGCCGTTCCGGCTGCTCGGAGCGGCGCACCTGCAGGCGCTCGTGCCGGCACGCCGGCGGGCGGCGGACGCGGGCCGGCGGCCCCCGACCGATCGACGTGGCACGCGGAGCCGGTGAAGGTGTTCGACAACCTCTACTTCGTCGGGCAGTCCGAGTATTCGGCGTGGGCACTCACCACATCGGACGGCATCATCCTGCTCGACACGCTGTTCGACTACTCCGTCGAGGATGAAGTTGCTGGCGGGTTGCAGAAGCTGGGTCTGGATCCCTCGACGATCCGATACGCCGTCGTCACGCATCCGCACCCTGACCATCACGGCGGCGCCCGGTTTCTTCAGGAGCGATATCGCACCCGCGTGCTGATGTCGGCGCCCGACTGGAACGTGATCGATCGACTCACCGGCACAAAGCCGGCGCGCGACCTTGTCGCCACCGACGGCCAGAAGCTGACGCTTGGCGATACGAGCATCACCCTCTACGTCACGCCGGGGCACACGCCGGGAACGCTGTCGCTGGTCTTTCCGGTGCGCGACAACGGTACGACGCATACGGTCGCGTACTGGGGTGGGAACGGCCTCAACGCCGATCGCGAGTCGCTTCAGCAGTACATCGAGTCCGCCCGGCGGTTCAGCGATATCGCACGCCAGGCTGGTGCCGACGTGATGATGTCAAACCATACCGACTGGGACGGATCCAAGAGCTATCTGCCGCGACTCGCCTCCCGCACCTCGGAGAGAGCGAATCCGTATGTCGTCGGCGCAGAGGGCATCGCTCGGTACCTGGACGTCGCGCGCGAATGCGCCACGGCCCGGCTCCTGCGCCTGAATTGACGCCCGTGCCTCCCGCAAGCGTCCGACAAATTTTCGGCCAAAGGCAGGTTGCGTGCGGTTGGAGAGGCGGACTTCGACTAGGATTGGCCCGCAAGAGAGGGTCCATGCGTTTATTCAGCATGTACGCGTCCCCCAGACTGCTTGCCGCTGCCGCCGTGCTGCTGCTGGCCACGCCGGTTGCCGCCCACCACTCATTCGCCATGTTCGACTCGGTGAACAAGACCACGATCACGGGTACCGTCACACGCTTCGAGTGGACGAACCCGCACGTGTTCATCGAGCTCGACGTGCCCGGCAGCAATGGGGAGCTCAAACACTGGAGTGTCGAGCTCGGCAGCCCGAGCATTCTGCAGCGGAGCGGCTGGAAGTATTCCGACGTCAAGCCAGGGCAGAAAATCACCGCGATCGTCAACCCATTACGCGACGGGCGCCCGGGAGGGATGCTGTACCGACTGACGCTCGCCGACGGCAGCATGCGCGGGAATGGCGGTCCGCCGCCAGCGGATCCCGCGACGCGATGAGACAGCGATGACGGCCCTTCTCCCAACCTGTCGCATGCACACCGTTCGCGCGGCAGCCGTCATGGCGGTCCTCGCATTCGGCTCCGCCGCCGCGCACGCCCAGTCCGTGCCGTCAGCCAGCGGACCTCGCACCCTCACCGGTGCATGGGAGCCGCTCCGCGGCGGCCCGGGCGCTCCTGCTCCGACTCCCCCGTCGCCGATCACGTTGAAGCCGCCGTACGCGGCCGAATGGCAGGCCCGACGCGCCGCCCAGGACGAAGCGACGCGCAAGGGCGAGCCACTGGCGACGGGAGGATCGCAGTGCATCCCCTACGGTGTGCCGACGATGATGTCGATCGCCAACTACCCGGTGGAGATTCTGCAGACGCCTGGTCAGGTGACCATCATTACCGAGGCGTTCAGCGAAGTTCGCCGCGTGTACCTCGATCGGCCGCAACCCGCCATGGGCGAAGTGGCGCCCGGGTACTACGGGCGATCCGTCGGCAAGTGGGACGGTGACACGCTGGTCGTCGACACGATCGGGATCGCCACGAAGGTCGCCGGCTATCAGAGCCTGCCGCATAGCAATCAGTTGCGCGTCACGGAGCGGATCAGGCTGCTCGAACCGGATGTCCTGCAGGATCAGGTCACGCTCGACGACCCGGTGGTGCTCGAGAAGCCGGTCACCTACACGTTGTCCTACAAGCGACTGCCGAACTACGAGATGGTCGAGTTCGTGTGCGATAACAACCGCGAGTTCACGGACGACAAAGGAGTCGTGCGGATGAAGGTACAGGAGAAGTGATGAAGTCCGACATCAAGCCCGATGGCGGCTTCACCCTCGCCGCCATGCTCGTCTTGGCGTTCTGCGTCGTACCGCTGGCGGGGCAGCAATCGCGTCCCGCCTCGCCCGCAGACGCCAACGTCCCTCCGCCACCGCTCGGCGCCCTGGCGCCCGCGAACCTCGCCAAACCACGTCCGCAGCCGCCGTTCGATCTGACCGGCACCTGGTTCATCGATCAGCGCAACTCCGAGAATACCTGGCGGTTCAATCCCACCGGTCCGTTCAAGCTCACACCGTCCGCCCAGCTGCAGTACGACGCCGCGAAGAAGGCCCAGGCCGAGGGGAAGGTGTATCGGGATGACATCGGGCAGTGCTGGCCGGCCGGACTGCCGATCATCATGACCCGTGTCTGGCCGATCGCGATGATCCAGAAGCCGACCGCCATCTACATGATCAGCGGCTTCATGAACAGCCTGCGTATCGTGTACATCGACGGGCGGGGCCATTCTGATCCGGACATCGTCGTTCCCAGCTTCAACGGCGAATCGGTCGGCACGTGGGAGGGCGACACGCTGGTGGTGGACACGAAATACTTCGTGGACGATCACCACTGGATCGACACCGGCATCCCCGCCAGTGACCAGCTGCATATCGTCGAACGCATCAAGCTGGTGAACAGCGGCAAGACGCTCGAGATTGCATACACGATGACGGACCCCAAGAACTGGGAGGGCGATTGGAAGGTGACGAAGCGGTGGACACGCGTCGACGACACCGACATCGCCGAAGTGTCGTGCCTGCCCGACTTGAACCAGCACATGCCGAGCACCCAGTCGACAGACAACGTCCGCTGATCGCAGCGGTCGGTCGTGGATGGAGAGAGAGAACGTGATGAAAACGCTCGTTGTCGCAGGCTCGTTGACGGTCGTCGCGCTGTTCGCGCCGACGGCGCTGGCGCATCATTCCGCGGCCGGCATCGACCAGACCAAGACCGTCACCATCAGCGGCGTCCTGAAGGAATTCAAGTGGGCGAATCCGCACTCGTGGATGGACATCGACGTCGCCGACGACAAGGGACAGACCAAATTGTGGTCGGTCGAAATGACCGCCCCGGCCTACCTGGCGCGCGCCGGCTGGACGTCGAAGACCGTCAAGCCGGGCGACAAGGTCACGGTGACCGTGCGACCGATGAAGAACGGCGATCCCGGAGGCCTGTTCGTCAACATCACGCTGCCCGACGGCCGCGTACTCGGGCAGGCGCCGGCAGCGCCACGCGCCACTCAATAGCCCTTGGGATGAGGTGAAGCCGGACACGCCGTCCGGCCCGCCGCACCAGGGTTGCGCAGCCGCGTTCGACCGGTCGCACCTTTCGTGCCTTGGCTCGGGATCCGTTCTGTAGAATGGGCAGATTCCCATGGCTGAGCGAGAGGACCGGGCGCCCTCCGAACGCCACTTGGCATTGCGGCGCCACGTGACGCTGCTCTTCTCGGACCTGAGCGACTCCACCACACTGGCCGGCAGCATCGAGCCCGAACACTACAACGACGTGCTCGATCACATGCGGCACTGCGCCAATACGATCCTGCCGAAATACGGCGCGATCCTCGTCGACATCCGTGGTGACGGATTTCTGGCGATGTTCGGATTTCCGGATGCCAGTGAGTACGACGGCCGCCGCGCCGCCGAAGCGGCGCTTGAACTGCACGAAGCGATCGCTCCCAGTCCGATTCCGCTGCCAGCTCCGCTGCCCCCCACACTCAGTCTCCACTCCGGCATCCATTCGGGGCTGGTGCTGGTCATCGAAGGTGATCCGATGGCCCGCTATCTGCTCGTGGGCGAAGCGCCCAGCATCGCGGCTCGCCTGTCGGATGCGGCGCTACGAAACGAGATCCTCGTCAGCGCGACAACGCTCGGAACGGAAGCGCACTTCTTCCAGCTCCGCGACCGTCACGATCTGAAGCTGCAGGGCAAGAGCGATCCGGTTGCCACCGTACAGGTACTTGGGCGCGCGCCGGTAGCGACGCGATTCGAGGCCCGCGTCCAGCACGGGCTGACGCCGTTCGAGGACCGTATCGAGGAGATGGCCACCCTCGAGCGCATGCTCGAATCCGCGGTCGCCGGACGACTGCAACTGGTGTCCATCGTCGGCGCCGCCGGCCTCGGGAAGACGCGACTGGCCGAAGAGTTCTTGTCGCGGGCACGAGCTCGAGGTTGCGCAGTGCACCGTGGCTACTGCGAGGAACACAGCGCCGAGCCACTGCAGCCGTTCCGGCAGATGCTGCGCGCCATGGATGCCGCGGTGCCTGCGACCGCTGCCGGCGCCGGACTGCGCCAATGGTTCGCCTCGCTGGCCGCATCGGGCCCGCGGGTGCTCTTCATCGACGATTGGCAATGGGCAGACGATGCCACACGAACGGCACTGGCCGAGATTCGTTCCCAGGTAAACGCTCGGGTGCTGATCCTGACGACATCACGGGTAACCGACCAATCGGTTGACGTCAGCAGTCACGACACACGAATCCTCCTGTCTCGGCTGGACGACGACGCCGCGCGCCGCACGATCCGCACGCTTCGACCGGCTGCCGACCCGTTCGTGATCGACCGTGTCCGGGAACTCTCCGGTGGCAATCCGCTTTTCATCGAGGAGTTGTGCCATTCCCGCGACCTTGGCGGAGCCATCGAACGCAGCGCCGGCAGTCACGCCTGGTTGAGCACGCTCATCGAGTCACGTGTCGCGCACCTCCCGGTCGAACAGGCGCAAGTGGCACGCACCGCGGCCGTCGTCGGCCTCGTCGTTCCGGCATGGCTGCTTCGGCAGATCACCGGATACGCCGAAGACCACCCGGTCATTCGCGATCTGGCCGAGCGCGATCTGATCTTCCCGGGGGAGGCGGCTGGGACACTGCGCTTCAAGCACGGCATCACGCGCGACGTGATCTACGAGTCGCTGGGGCTGCGGTGGCGCGAGGGGATGCACCTGCAGATCGCCAGGTCGCTCGAGGCGCACAATCTCGGCGAGCCGACCAATGATCACCTCGAAGCGCTCGCCTATCACTACCGTGCCGCCGGGCAGCGCGACAAGGCTGCCGATTACGCGGAGCGGGCCGGTGACAAAGCACGAGCGGCAGCCGCGCTCGACCGCGCCCGCACCCACTACGCCGCGGCCCTCGATCTGATCACGCCGGACACGCAGGCGTCGTACGACCGTTGGATTGCGATCGCTCAGCGATTCGGTCTGGCGTGTGTGTTCGATCCGGCGCGGGCACACCTGCCGATGCTTCAACGCGCCGTGGACCTCGCCCGGGCTCGTAACGATCACGCGGCACTGGCGGTCACCCGCTATTGGCTCGGGTACGTCACCTACGCTCTCGGCGACCTCGGTTTCGGTATCCTCAACCTTGAGCAGGCGCTGGCAGCGTCCGCCGAAGCCGCCGCCGCTCTCGGCCCCGACCACTCTCCCAGCCTCGCGATCAAGGTCGAAGCGCATCGCGTACAGGTCCTCGCGACGCTGGGGCAGGCCCACGCCGCCGCGGGCGAGTACGACCGCGCGCTCGCCCACCTCGAAGCGGCGATTGCCATCAGGCGCGAGCACCGCGGCGACAGCGGGCCGGGTGTCGGCTCTGCGTACACGTTCGCGTGCCGCGGCGCCGTGCTGGGTGATCTGGGGCGCTTTGATGAAGCGCATGCGGCCTTTGACTACGCCTTGGACGCCGTCCGTGAGGGTAACCACCCGGTCAAGGGATCAATCCTCGGGCTCCGCGGGGCCGTATTCGCCTGGCAGCAGCAATGGGCGGACGCCCTCTCCTGCGCGACCGAGGCGCAGCAGATCGGTGCGCGTGTCGAAAGCCTCTACGTGCTCGCCATTAGCCAGACGCTTCTTGGCTTTGCCCGATGGAGGCTCGAACGGACGCCGGATGCCATCGACACCATCCTGCGAGCAGTCTCCTGGCTGGAATCGCGCGGCAAGCGGCTGTTCATCTCCATGAGCTATGGATGGCTGGCCGAGGCGATGCTCGAGACCGGCCGGTACGATGAAGCTCGCACCCATGCCGCGCACGCGATCAGGCGAGCGCGCCAGCGCGATCCGTTTGGCGAAGCAGCGGCGTATCGCGTCCTGGCGCAAATGCCGGAACGGTACCGACGCCACAGCCCGGAGTTCTATCTGACGCGAGCGCTGGACTCGGCGCGGCGTCGCCAGTCGCCGCACGAGACAGCGCTCACCCTGAAGTTGCTGCCCCCCCTACCCGGCCGCCGACGCCTCGCCTCTATCCATGCCCCTGTTACTGGCCACGGAAGCTAACGGCCGTAGGTTGACGACCAGCGGTGATGCGGTTGCCGCGTACGCGCCGGCCTCGAGCACTGCCGACACGGCGCCGAGCATCACGCCGATCGCCATCTCGTATCCCGGACAGGCATGCGTCGGATGTCCGGGTTGACTGCGGTCGCCGCCGAATACGGGGTAGACATTCGCGGTCTCGCCTCTCGCGGCGAGTTCCTGCGTCACCGACCCGACGAGTACCACAACGCGATCGTCAGGCTCCACGACGACATTGCCGATCAGGCAGCGTCTGGTGGCGGTGCGATACAGCATGTCCGGAACCGGCCGCGCCTGCATCGCCTGGAGGACCGCTGGCAGCACTGCGCTGCGGACACGCTCGAGATCCGACGACGCCTGGTTCGGATTCGCGTTGGCCAGGAGTAGATTCTGCTGGACGCGCCAGAACGTATCGTCGCCCAGCCAGAGGTACATGGTCTTATAGAAATTTCCGTACACCGTCGGCAGGAAGCCTTCCATGACGCCGACCATCAGACGGGCAAACAGATCTAGGTCGCCTTGTCCGGCTCTGTGTCCGGCTCTTTGCTCGTCTCCCAGACTGCGCGGGTGATCGACGGCATTGTCGCCGGCCACTCGCTCCGTCTTGATTCTTCTGCCGCGCGAGCTCCTTCGTCGCCTCGCGCAACCGCTCGCCGAACGCTTCGCCCGCACCCGTGACAATCGAGCGTGGCCGAGGCGAGGAAAAGATGTATCGGGAAGGTGCCAGATAGCTGGAACGGACAGTGAGGCGTCGTATCGGTCCGGTCCGTGGGCTTGCCGCCACACTTGATCAGGCACCCATCCGGGATACCAAACCAGAACGGCAGACAGCTTTCGCCAATACGTCGTCGATGATGTCTTCCAGCGAGAGGCGCACGGTCTCTTGCACACGTCTCTCGAGCGCGCGGGTCAGCGCCGCGGCGGTTTCGGCCCGCGCCGCGCGAAAGGCGTCGACCTCCGTGACATTGCCGATGGCTTCGTTGGGCAGACTCGACCATCGCTTGTATTGCTCATCCTTGGAGTCGTGACCGAGATAGATATCCCCAATCGACTCCTGCATCCGCATCCGGTACTCGGATACCGAGAACAGATCGTCATCTGTCAGCACCTCCGTCGCCAGCTGGTCGTTGGCGACCAGGACGAGCCCACCGCGGCTGGAGGTGCGAATGACGCCATCGTGCAGCTCGCCGGATCGCCGCACAGACGGCTGCAGGACGACCGGAACTGATGGCGGTGGAATCCGAGAGAATCGCTTCCCAGTCTTCATCGGTCTGCAGTGATGCGATCACCGTCTGACCGAGCAACACTTCCGGCGGCACCTCGGTCGCTACCTCACGCACTTCGTGCCGAATCGGCCTTGGGCGCCTCGGCCAGGCGTGCGATAGCGCGCAGCGACGGAACGAACAGATACATGCCCCATCGCAGCGACACAAATGGCTCGTTCCCGAGATTCATTCGGACCGACGCGGTCGCCATGCGGAATCAGGAAAAGGTTGTCAGATCCCGCCTCGGGCACTCGCAGAAATGGATCGGCACATCCGCTGAAGGACCGCGTGCTGTTGCCGCCGGTCATCCAACGTTGGATCACTTCGTACTGCTCGGCGATGCTGGCGTTGTAGGCGAGGAACATTATCCCTCGCTCGGCATCCGGACTGTCCTCGAAGCGAGGGCCGTAGGACATCCCCCGCCTGGCGATCCGCGGCACCTCCGGAACGCGTGGATTGCCGCGTCGGATATGTGCGTGCAGCGGGCACCGGAGCCGTCGTCGTCCGTGTAGGTGAAGTCGTTCGGCTTTGCCGGTTCCGGCCCTGTGATCGGGCACGCCGTTCCGGTCGCGTCCCATCAACTTCCCGTACATCTCGTCCTCGGTCAGGCCGGCGGTTCTCCGGATCCGCGAGGAAATCCTCAACGACTTCGCGAAGACGGTCGACGTGCTGTTCGAGTTTTCGAACGACGAGGAACGTGCCGTTGTCGAGCAGGTTGCCGCGCTCAGACCATCCGCCACGACCGCGAGGTTCGTTGCCCTCGGCAAAGCCGAGCATCACCCAGGCTGTTTTCGTAGCCAGCGACGAATGTCACCGAGCCGACACCATGTCCCGAGTGCCCGGCCTGCATCGACGCGAGGCTGGCTGACGTTGTCGCGATAACCGAAGTGCTCGACCACTTTGACGGTCGTCCCTTGTTGCGAAGGACCAGCATCGGCTCGACCGACAGAACGCGAATTCCGGTGTGTGCGGTGTCTCAACAAGTTCGTGAGCTTCGTCGTGGAGGGGATGATTTCTCCACGAGTGACCGTCTTTCGCTTTCGGGCAAATGCCACGCAATTCGATGACGAGGTCGACCGTCGACAAGCGCACGCCTTCGAGTCTCGGCCCCATCATGCTCGCTATCGTCCCAGTTCCAGGCCGGTAACTGCCAGTTATCAGGATGATTCGCGCGCGATGTCTCCGAGCATTCCGGCACGACTCTCCATCCCTTCCCGGAACTCTTTCGGAAGTGCTCGGAGCTGCTCGTCCGACACGCCCAGCCGCTTTAGGCCTCCAATCGTGAAGGCAACGTTCCTGGAGATCCGCACCTGCTGGCTGTACCCCGCTATGTGTGATCAGTTTTGAATCGACCAGCCGCCGCAGAAATTTCCGTGCGAGTTCAACGTCCTCGATCCGGGCCAGCAGCAGACAGCCATGGGTCACGCGCCGGTAGGGTTCGACAATGCCACCTTGGATCTGATGGAGCTCCGGCTCGCGGAGTCCATCTCCTTCTTTTCGGATTTGATTGACTGAACCACTTCAGCTCGTTTCTATACTCCGCCCGTTGCTCCTCTTTGATTGGCAGCCGGTGCGGCGTGAATAACCGCAACGTTGCTGCCGCTGCCGCATTCAGATAACTGCCATCTGGTGTTCCATCGCGATACAGCTCGCGCAGCTTGTAGAACACCGCCAGTGCCACCAGGCCCTGCTCGACCAGCTCCCGCGGATGGTCACGGACGGTCTCACCGGCGGTCACGTTCTCCGGGGCGATGCGCAGCTTTGCCGCGCGCTCATCGAACCCGGCGTTGCCGCCCTCGCGGCGAACCAGCTTCTCGAGCTCGGTCAGGTACTCCACGTCGTCCACCGTGTGGGCGGAATTCACGTAGAAGAGCCCGGTGTCGACCTGGTGCGCACGGATCCATTCGCTGAACGGCTCAAACCCTTGGTCAGTCTGATGACCGTCATAGCCTTCGCAATTGACGAGAATCAGATCGAGCAGCGGCCCGAACTCGCGCCACACGACGCGCATGTACGGTTCCCATGCACGATCGAAATTCACGGCGAGCAGTAATTGGCTGTTTCCCAGGATGGCCAGCCGGAACGAATGGATCGAGCGGACGCGATCCACGATGTCGGGGAGTACCCGCAGCGTCGCGACCTCACGCGCGCCCTGCCGGAGTCCATGCAGCGTGCGCAGTAGGATGCGGAGGCGCGTCGCATAGGTATGCGTTTCAAAAACGTCGACGAAGCCCGCACGGATCGGCATGAGGCAGGTCAGCTCGGACGCACCGGCCAGATGCTTGCTCGTGACGTCCGACACGGTGACCATCTTCGGACGCACCCAATGGTGCTTGAGCCACTTGATGTCGTCCGTCAGGTTCACATCCCTGGCGATCTTTTCGATCTCGTCCACGCGACCGACATCGTCCAACTGGAATGTCACGCCGGCCTCGAATTCGACCTCACGCCGGTGGTAGTTCTCGTCTCCCAGGAGCTGCCGGCATTGATAATCGGCGACGCCTACCGTCGCCTCGGTCGTCATCTCGATGTAGTGCTCCAGCCCCCATTTAATGGCTCCCCACCGGTGCGCGTCGCCTTCGATGTATCTGGCGTTCCGACCCGCGCCGATCGAGAACATCGAGATCTCGGCGGCCGCCGGTTTCGGTATCGGCTCGTAGCGGTAGTCGAACATCTGCGCCAGCGCGCACATGGAGGGATTGTTGGCGTACACCGCGCCATCGATGTAGCCATCCACTGTCGGAAAGTACGTCGGCGCGGCCGTCGAGTAGAGCGCGACGTCACTAGCGCGGTAGCGACGGTCGCTCTTGGTGTCGTCCCTCGGAAGCGCGACCGTCGGTGCGCATGAAGTTGTGAAAGATCTTCGGTTCCCAGCGCCTGATCGTATGGAGACGGTCTCTTCTCCTCCGTCGACTGGTGGTTGTCGAGATCGAAGGTGGTGATGACCACTTTCGTTCCGAGTTCGCGAAGCTTGATCGTCTGCAGTGTCGACTCGACCTTATGTTTGCGCGCAGCCGGTCCCGTACTTGCTCTACAACCACAAGCCGCCCAACCAGATCGGCCAACCGAACCCGAAGACCGTCCCCCCGTCGTGAAACGTTTGCCACCATCTCCGCAAGGACGGTCTTCGTCGGCTTCCCCACGGTCCGGGCCGCCGACATCCCGAGCGCGATCAACGCGCCACTCGAATTGCCAGCAATGAGGTACACGTTCTCGAACACGCCTTCGAGACCAGGGGTCTTGGCGAGCCGCTCGAGGATGCGGACAGTAAGCAGGCCGCGAATGCCACCGCCGTCGAGGGACAGGATCTGGTACTTGGGCATGGTGCTCCCTTGGGAGTCCGCCGGGTTACGGGTGTGGGTTCGGGTGATCCGAACTCTGCTCAGCGTCGAGAGTTCCCGGTTGTCAGTCGTTACGGAGGCGGTATCATACGGCACCCTCGACGGCAACTGGTCACATATGCACAGAGGAGCACTGGTCGCGGCGATTCTGCTGATCGCCGCGAGCGCGTACGGGCAGAGTGGCGCCACGACCGGCTCGTTGAGCGGAGTCGTGCAGGATCTGACCGGCGGGGTCCTGGTGGATGCGGTGGTGACCGCCACCTATCTGGACACCAACACCGTTCGGACCGCGCGGACCGACGACCACGGACGCTACGCCATCGCCGGGTTGTCCCCCGGAGCGTATGCGGTCAGCGCCCTTGCCCCGGCCTTCGTCAGGGTCACCACGGGAGCACCGGTCACGATCATCGTCGGCAAGGGCACGACGGCGGATTTCACCCTCACCCAGGTGGAGGCGCCGGGCGCCACCGTCCAGGTGAACGCGCCGGCGCCGTTCGCGGATCCTGTGCGCACGGTAGTCTCCTCCACCGTGGCGCGCGGTGAGATCGACGGGTTGCCGATCAACATTCGCGATCCGATATCGTTCGCCTTCCTCGCTCCGGGAGTGAGTACCGACCGCACGCCGCAGCAGGGGTCATCAGCCACGTCCGGCATGACCTTCGCCGGCCAGCGCGCCCGGTCCAATAACGTGCTCGCTGACGGTGTCGACAGCAACGACAGCACCGTTGGCGGCGTGCGATCGGTGCTGCCGCAGGACGCGGTGGACGAATTCCAGGTGCTGACCAGCGGCTATTCCGCAGAGTTCGGCAAGGCTTCCGGCGGAGTCGTCGGCATCGTCACGCGTCACGGGGCCAACAACCACACCGGCACGGCCTTCTTCCTGTTCCGGGACGATGCCCTGAGCGCGAAGGAGTATTTCGAGCGCTTCAGTCCAGCCGGCCAGCCGATCGATCGGCCCAAGGCACCGTACGGGCAGCAGCAGTTCGGCGCCTCCGGCGGCGGCCCGCTGCGCCGGGATCGGACGTTCTACTTCGCCGCGTTCGAAGGCTTGCGTGTTCAGGCGAACAACTTCGTCACCATCGACGACACGACTCCGGTGACGCTGTTCGGCCAGTCCTTGGGGACGCCGGCGGACATCATTCGCAGGGCAGGGTTTCCGATCGAGACTGGACACGTGCCGTACGACGTCCGGACGAACAAGATTTTCGGGCGCGTCGATCAAGTGATCGGGCCCAGCGACAACCTGAACGTTCGTGTCAACTGGGCAACCGATTACAACGAGAACAGCGAATCGTGGGGGGGTGAGGTGGCACGCAGCCGCGGCGGCGTGCTCGAGGCGCACGACTTCACGGGTGCGGCCACCCATCTCCATAGCTGGCAACAATCGTTGAATGAGCTCCGCACGCAGCTGGTGTATCGCGACCAGACTGTCCTAGCACTCGATCCGGCGTGCAGCGGACCATGCGACGGCAACGACGAAGGCGGGCCGACACTGGAGCTGGCAGGAGTCGCGAGCGTCGGACGCCAGCGGTTCACGCCGCAGCCGCGCGAAACACTGCGGTTCCAGGCGAGCGATGTCTTCAGCGTCTCGCATCGGCGCGGCTTCCTCAAGCTTGGCGGCGACTACAACGCGATCAATCACCCGTCGGGATCCATACCGCTGCATTTCGGCGGCCGGTACATCTTTTCGCCCCTGCCAGCCATTCCCGGGCTGCTGCCGGAATCAGTCTCGGCGATTCAGGCACTCGCGCTCGGGTTGCCGGCTGCCTATGTGCAGGGATACGGCAACCCGGCCTCGCAGTACCTCGTGCAGGATCTGTCGCTCTTTGCGCAGGACGAGTGGCGCATTCGCGACGTCACCATGCACGCCGGCGTGCGGTTTCAGACCCAGATGTTGCCGGACATCTCGTATGCAGTGAAAGGGCTCGATCCCTACACGTTTCCCGAGAAGCGCAACGTCGCGCCGCGGCTCGCTGCCGTGTGGACTCCGGCGCCGCGAACGTCCATCCACGGCGGCTACGGTCGCTTCTACGATATCCATGTGACGAGCCTTCCGGGCGTCACCGATGTCGTCGACGGCAGTGCCGAAGGGGTGCGCACGCTGGTCGCGCCCTTCCCCAATTCCATCGCCGCGTGGAACGCGCCTGGACACCGGCTCTCTGAGAATGCGGTCGGTCCGTTTCCAAGCCTCGCCATCACCGCTTCTCCGACGCTGACCACGCCGTATTCGGATCAGTCAACCATCGGATTCACGCAGGAGTTGAAGCCGTCCCTGGAATTCTCCGCCGACTACATCCACGTGCGCGGCAACGATCAGGTGGGCACGCTGGACTACAATCCCGTTCGTCCCGGCGCTCGGTCCCAATCGTCGTCCCGACGATCTCATCGTCAATGGGGTGCCGATTGCCGGGTCGTCGGCGTCGCTGCTGCAGTACACGAGTTACGGTCGTACGTGGTACGACGGCGTGGCAATTGCCCTGCACCAGCGATTCACCGGACGGTTCCAGTGGCGGATCGGCTACACGGTGTCGAAGGCGGAAGACAACTCTACGGACTATCAGAACGCGTTTCTGCCGCAGGACACGGGTAAAGGCCGCAATCCGCTCGACCCGATGGGACTGCCGATCGCGTTCGACCCGCTCAGCGACCGCGGCCCGTCCCTGCAGGACCAACGGCACCGCTTCGTGGGCAGCGGCGTCTTCATGCTCCCCGGAGCGGTTCAACTATCCGCGATGGTAACCGTCGGCTCCGGCAGACCCTACAATGTGCTCGCCGGCGTCGACCTCAACGGCGACGGCAATGGCGGGGCGTTTCCCCCGGATCGCGCCCGACGCGTACCCGGCGATGCGACCACGAGCGTGCCTCGCAACTCTGAGACGTTGCCTTCGTCTGCGAACACCGACATACGAGTGAGTCGCACGTTTGCCTCGCGGAACTGGCGCGTCGACCTGACGGTCGAAGCATTCAACCTGTTCAACCGGACGAACTTCACGGATATCAACAATATCTTCGGCACCGGCGCGTATCCGACGCAGCCGCTACCGACGTACGGTCAATTCGACGGTGCCGGGCCACCGCGGCAGGTGCAAATCGGGGCGACGATTCGCCGATAGCCTTTCGCCACGGCTCCAGACGCCATCACTCGAGCAGGGACGGCAGTGGCTTTGCGCCTCGCGCGTCGAGCATCCTCTTCATGTGCGCGATTTCGACACGCTGACCATCTTCAATACTCTTCGCCATCTGGATCAGTTCGCCGCGATCGGTCAGCGCCACCAGCGCCCGCGTCATCACAATGCCGCCCTCATGGTGTCTGATCATCAACTGCAGGAACAGGATCTCAGCGTCGACGCCACTCGCGTCGCGCAGGCGCGCGAGCTCAGCCTCGCTGGCCATCCCGTGCATCAGCACGCCGCCGCCGCTGCCCGCCAGCTGCGCGTGGCCAGGCATCCACGCCATCCGCGGTCGCGCCGACGCCTGCGGCAAGCCCCATTGCTGCAGCCAGCCCATGAAGATCCCGCGCTGCGTGCTCTGGGTGACGATGATGTCCTCGGCGATCGTGCGTAGCTCCTCGTCACTCGACTTGGCGACGATGACGAACGACATGTCGGCGGCCTGGGCATGATGGGTGGCCATGTCGCGCGCGAACCCGGCTTCGGGTGAGGCGTCCCCTGGGCCTCGATGCCACGAGGCGATCAGCCATCCGCTCGCGATTCCACCAACCAGCAGCAACAGGGCGGCGGCGGGCACCACCACCCGACGCTCCACATCGGACCGAGGCGCCGCCATGACGTCCTATACTACCGTTCCACGACGGGCAACGTCCGGCATCGACGGTCGTTGCAGCGTCTGACGCGCAACTCGAGGACACGTGGTGGCAAAGGGACGGTACGAAGAACGACAGCAACGGAAGGCCGCGGAACGAGCAGCGGCCGAGCACAAGGCGCGGCGCACGTCGCTGATCTGGCGTGGAGTAGTCGCCGCACTCGTGGTGATCGCGATTGCGTTCTCCTACTCTTTCTACAGGAAGAGTCAGCTGCTCAAGCCGGTCACGACGGCTAACTACTCCGCCGGCCAGCACGTCGCCGGAACAATCGCCTACACCGAGAAGCCGCCGATGGGCGGTCCACACAACGTCGTGTGGCAGACCTGCGGGGTCTACGACGCGCCGGTTCACAACGAGCACGCGGTGCACTCGCTCGAACATGGCGCCATCTGGATCACCTATCGTCCGGGCCTGGCGGCAGAACAGATGGAGACGCTGAAAACGCTGGCAGCAGACGACTTCATGCTGCTCAGCCCGTACCCCGATCTCGGTCACGCGATCGTCGCCAGCGCCTGGAACCACCAGCTGACGTTCGACCGGGCCGACGATCCCGCCTTACGGGCATTCATCGGAGAGTACAAGAACAATCCCGAGACAACGCCCGAGTTCGGCGCATCGTGTCTCGGCGGCACGCGGGCACTGGCCACCGAGGACTCGCTGACCACCCTGCCCGGACAGATCCGCCGGTAGCGGCGACCTACAACCATTGAAGGATGCGTGACCACGAAGGGCAGGAAGCCCACGAAGGAAACAGTGTGGTTACCTTCGTGACGAGTGTGTCTCTGCACCCGCTTGTGTAGAATCCGGCAGCATGCGGATCAGCCATCACGTCCTGACCGGCGGAATCGCCTGTGCCCTGCTCGGCGCATTTGTGGTCCACGGGATCGACGCCCAGGGCAACAAGCACGATCCGGCGGCGGACTGGCCGACCTATAACCGCGATCTCGCCGGCACGCGCTACTCGCCGCTGACGCAGATCGACACGACGAACGTCGCGACGTTGCGCGAGGCGTGGACGTATCGCTTGCGACCCGAGCCCGGTCGTTCGGTCGCTGCGGTCGACAAGCCGGCAAGTTCCTTTGAGATCTTCCAGGAAGTCACGCCGATCGTCGTCAACGGGGTGATGTACCTCCCCTCCGGCAACCGGGTCGTCGCGCTCGAGCCGGAGACGGGAAAGGAGATCTGGCGATACGAGCTGCCGGAAGGGCTCGCCTCCTTCCGCGGCGTCGCCTACTGGCCCGGCGACGGACGCCTGCCGGCCCGCATCCTCTTCACCAGCCTGAAGAAGCTGTTTGCGCTGCGCGCCGACAACGGCCAGCTCGATTACGACTTCGGCAGCGGGGGCAAAGTCGATCTCGAGATCGCCTATTCAGGCGTCCCTACGATCTTCAAGAACATGATCTTGATGGGGTCGAACTTCTTCGGCCCCGGCGAGCGGCATATCGGTCTTCATCTCGAGCGGGCGATGGGCGAAAAAGGTGACGTGCACGCCTACGACGCCCGCAACGGCCGCAAGGCCTGGGACTTCCACACCATCCCGCTTCCCGGCGAACCTGGCCACGACACGTGGCTGAACGATGGCTGGAAGGGCCGAACCGGTAACAACGTCTGGTCGTTCACGCTCACCGTCGACGAGCAGCGCGGCCTCGTGTACATGCCGGTCAGCGGTCCGGGCATGAACTACTACGGCGGCGACCGGCCTGGGAACAACCTGTTCAGCAATACCACCGTCGCCCTCGACGCGCAGACCGGCAAGTTGAAGTGGCACTTCCAGAACATCCGCCACGAGCTGTGGGACTACAACCTGCCACCGGCGCCCGGCCTCATCGACATCAAGCAGAACGGCCGGATCATTCCCGCCCTGGCGCAGGTCGGCAAGTCGGGCTTCATGTTCATCCTCGATCGTGAGACCGGCGTGCCGATTTTCGGTGTCGACGAACACCCACAGGCAAAGGCTGACGTTCCCGGCGAGTGGTATCCCGCGTCGCAGCCGATCCCGAGGAAGCCGGGCCCGCTGGCGCGCGTCAGCATGACGCGCGAGGATCTCGTCACGGCGGAGGACACGACGCCGGCTCATGCCGAAGCTTGCCGCGCGCTATGGGATCGCGTGCAATTCCGCAATGACGGTCCGTACACGCCATGGAACTACCGGCCCAACGGTGGTCCGCCGTCACTGATTTTCCCGGGCATGACCGGCGGCGTGAACTGGGGAGGCACCGCGACCGATCCGGAACTCGGCTACATCTTCGTGAATTCCAAAGACGAGCCCTCATCTGGCTGGATCGCGCCGAATCCCCGTTATAACGAGCAGACGAAGGACACCGAATACCCTTACGTCCAGCAGAGCGGCGGCGCGCTGAGCGCGGAGGCGAAGGACGCAAGCGGCAAGTCGCTGGGCACGCTCCCCTGTTTCCGGCCGCCGTGGGCAAGCCTGATGGCTGTGAACGCCGCCACCGGCGAGTTCGTGTGGCGCGTTCCGCTCGGCGTGAACGACAACATGCCGGACGGCAAGAAGAACGTCGGCTCGCCCGGCTACGGCGGCCCGATGGTCACGAAGGGTGGGCTGGTGTTCATCGGCGCCACGCGCGACAAGCAGTTCCGCGCCTTCGACTCACGAACCGGCAAGGAACTCTGGTCGACGCGCTTCGATTACAACGTCACCGCGATTCCGATCACCTACATGGGCAAGAACGGCAAGCAGTACGTGGCCGTAGTCGCCGCCACGCAGGGTCAGGGCGACAACGAAGCGCTGCACGTGTTCGCCCTGCCGTAATTCCACGACCACTCCGCAGCCGCCGCACGGACACGCTCCACGGCTCCAGCAGAGAATACCGACGGTCGGGCGAAGTTATCTGACGCACTCAGCCGGCGCTCGCCGCGACGTGTGCGAGCCGCTCCGGCGGTATCGGTACCGGCCTCATGTCATGAGCCGAGACGCAGACTAGTGTCATCGCACCGGTGGCAATCGGTGTTCCGCCGCGGGTGATATGGCACGTGTAACGGAGCGACGTGCGGCCGATGTGCGCAATCTGGAGGCGGACTGAAAACTCCTCGTCGAATCGCAGCGGCGCGTGGAACTCGAACGACGCCGCGACACGAGGAAAGGCAAACTCCCCGGTCGGCTCGAGGCTGACGCCAGCCGAGCGCCAGAGGCCATACTCGGCCTCCTCCATGTACCGGTAATAGTTGCTGAAATGCACGATGCCGGCCTGGTCGGCCTCGTAGAAGTTCACCCGTCGATGCAGGGTGTACTCGGAAACGCGCGTGTCCTTCACGAACCGATCCTAAACCCGACTGATCACACGCCGCGCCGCAACACACACCAGTGGCCCTCGCCGGCGCGGCTGGCGGCCCCGCTCCACGTGCCAGGCAAGGCCGCAAGCAGATCCTCGGCTGACAGGTAGATCGGCGTCCGTTCGCCGCTGCTGTTCACCCACGCGATGACCCCATCCGGCACGAGCACTCGGGCGACTTCAGCCGGGAACAGAAAAGCGTTGATCAGCACCATCACCGCAGCCGACCCATCGCGAAGCGGCAGCGCCGACCCATCAGCCTGCACGCGGAACGCCGGCCTGGCTGGCGCCAGCCGCAGCATGGCGAGGGACAGATCGATCGCGACCACCGCATCGAACCGCTCCGAAAGCATCGCCGAGTAGGCGCCGATTCCGCTGCCCACTTCCACGGCGAGGCCGGCGGGAACTCCTGTGGCCGCGAGCCCGCGCGTCAGCAAATCACTGACGATCGCCGAGCGCTCCGGTGACGTGCGGGTGTGCCACTCGTCGGCCATCCCGTCGAAGTACGCTCTGACCTCATCACGCAGGTCGCCCTTCCAGCCACCCTCGTCGAGGCCCGCGGCCCGACGGGTCGCCAGTCGCATCGGATGGTCCGGGCTTCCGGGACTGGACAGCACGTGACCCTCGATCGGAATGGCCGGCAGGTAGTGGATGGACATCGCGCCAGCATACTGCGGCGCCGTTGGTTCCTGCATGACGCCGAGGCCGCAGGTCTGCGCCACGCCCGCGATCCATTGACCGTCGCAACGACAGGAGCGTATAACCAGCGCCATGCGAACAGCGCTTCTGTGTGCGGCGGTGCTCCTGTCGTCCGGATCCGCGACGGCCCAGATCTCCGGGGAGCAACGACCGAACGTGCTTCTGATCGTCACCGACGATGTCGGGTATGGAGACATCGGCAGCTACGGTGCGCCCGACGTGAAAACGCCGAACATCGACAGTCTGGCCCGGGACGGTGTGCGGCTGACCGATTTCTATGCTGCTCCGCAATGCACGCCGACACGTGCAGCGCTGATCTCCGGTCGATACCAGCAGCGGTTCCGGCTGGAAGCGGCGATGGGCGGCGCCCGGACACCAGCTGGCGAGACCGGCCTTCCGGCGTTGGGCTATTCGTTGCCGCAACTGCTGAAGAACAGCGGCTACTCGACCGGGCTCGTCGGCAAGTGGCATCTCGGCTACAAGCTGGAGTTCAGTCCGAACGCGCACGGGTTCGACTACTTCTTCGGCTTCAAGAGCGGGTTCATCGACTACTACCAGCACACCGACGGCGACGGCAATCCTGATTTGTTCGAGAACGCGTCTCCCGTGCACGTCGACGGTTACATGACGGATCTCATCACCGCCCGGTCGGTGAAGTTCATCGACGAGCACGCGGCAACGCCGTTCTTCCTCGAGGTCACCTACAACGCGGCACACTGGCCGTTCCAGGTGCCCGACCATCCGTCGATCGCGGCCGATCACGGGCGCTTCGTCCAGCCCGAAGAAGCCGGCACGTCAAGCCGGCAGGACTACGTCGCGATTCTCGAGCGTGCCGACCAGGGAATTGGACAGATCCTCCAGGCGCTGAAGCGACACGGGATCGATCGCAATACGCTCGTCATTTACATGCACGACAACGGAGGAGAGTGGCTGTCGCGGAACGCTCCACTGTTCAACCGCAAGGGAACCGTATGGGAAGGCGGCATTCGCGTGCCGGCGATCTTCAGATGGCCGGGACATCTTCCCGCCGGCCGCACCTCCGCGCAGGTCGGCATCGTCCAGGATGTGACGGCGTCCATACTGGCCGCGGCTGGAGCGATGGTGCCGGCCGCCGCCCGACCTGACGGGATCAACCTCCTGCCCATGCTCGAGGGACGGAGTCCGGTGGTTGAACGCACCCTGTTCTTCCGCTTCGCGATTGGCAACGTCAAACAGGTGGCAGTGCGCAAGGGTCCGTGGAAGCTCCTCGTCGACGGCAACAAGCGATACGTATTCGACGTGTCGAAGGACATGGGCGAGCGCAACGATCTGGCCAGTCAACGTCAGGACATGGCCCGCCAGCTGCGCCCGCTGATCGCCACGTGGGAAGCGGACGTGGATGCCGAGGCCAAAACAATGGCCACCCGGTAAGTCCAAAGACGTCTTCTTCGGCGGCTGTCTACAGGAGGTGCCTGAAGGCCCGCCCTGTAGGCCGGGATCCGCGACGCGGTCCCGGCTGTAGGTGCTGCCGGCAACGTGGTCGCAGGCGGTCGACGTCCGGCGCACACGACGAATGTGCGTGGGAGAATGGTCGGATGCCTTCCTCGCTCAAGGGCTCAGCAAAGAACGGGTTCCCCACGCTCGGGCTCTCCGATACCCTGCTGGCTGCCATCACCGGACTCGGCTACGAAGAGCCGACGCCGGTCCAGCGCGAAACGATCCCGATTCTCCTGGAGGGCCGTGATCTGCTCGCCCAGGCGGCGACGGGGACCGGCAAGACCGCAGCGTTTGCCCTGCCGATGATCCAGCGCATCGGGAAGCCGCGGCATGGCGGCACGGCGGGCGGGCTTGTCCTTGTTCCCACCCGGGAACTGGCGATGCAGGTCAGCGAGGCGATCCACAAATATGCCGAGGGCACCGGCCTCAGCGTCATCCCGCTGTACGGCGGCGCGGCGATGGACCGGCAGATCCGTGCGCTCGAACGTGGGGCCCAGATCGTCGTCGCCACGCCCGGCCGCGCACTGGATCACATCCGCCGCAAGACCCTTCGTCTCGATGGCATCAGGATGCTGGTGCTCGATGAAGCCGACGAGATGCTCGACATGGGCTTCGCCGAGGACATCGAGCAGATCATCCAGGCCACCCCGCCGGCGCGGCAGACGGCGCTGTTCTCCGCGACGCTTCCCGCCCGCATCCTCAAGATCGCGGAAAGCCATCTGCGGGATCCCGAGCGGGTCACGATCGCTCGCGAGAAGCACGCGTCGGGTGCGGTGCCCCGCGTGCGACAACTCGCCTACATCGTCCGCCGGGACCAGAAGCCGGCGGCGCTGGATCGCATTCTCGACATGGAGCAGCCGCGGACGGCGATCGTCTTCTGCCGGACGCGTCTCGCGGTCGACACGCTCGTCGAGACGCTCAATGCGCACGGGTACCGTACCGAGGCGCTGCACGGAGGCATGCAGCAGCGGCAGCGCGACGCCGTGATGAACCGCGTGCGGTCGGGCAAGACCGATCTGCTGATCGCTACCGACGTTGCGGCCCGCGGGCTCGACATCGAACACGTGTCACACGTCGTCAACTACGACCTCCCTGCCGATCCCGAGTCATACGTGCACCGGATCGGGCGCACCGGGCGCGCCGGGCGCGAGGGTACCGCCATCACGCTCGCTGACCCCCGCGAGCACCGTCTGCTTCGAACGATCGAGCGCTTCACCAGGCTGACGATCGAGGTACAACCCGTCCCGACCGTCAAGGACCTGCGGGCGCGACGCCTGGAACTGCTGGCCGCGGCACTGCGCGAGCGGATCGCGGCTGACGATTTCGACGACGTGCGCGCCGTGGTGACGGCGCTGGCGGACGAATTCGACGTCATGGACATTGCAGCGGCCGCGGTCAAGATGGCCCAGCGCGCCGATGGCGACACCGCCGAGGAGACGGACATCGTCGCGCCGCACCAGCCTCAGGCCGAGCGGGGACGGGACGGGCGCGGCGGACGCGACCGGGCCACCGGGCGTGACGCCGAAGGCGGGATGGCGCGGATCTTCGTCGCCGCGGGCAAGAAGGCCGGCATCCGACCGGCCGACCTCGTCGGTGCGATTGCTGGCGAGAGCGGAGTGCCGTCGAATGTGATCGGTGCGATCCGCATCACCGACAACTTCTCCGTCGTGGAAGTACCCGATCCGCTTGCCGACGAGATCATCTCGGCGGTGGCGGGCGCGACGATTCGCGGGAAGAAAGTAAAAGTCAGGCGCGATCGCGACGCCTGACCGTCTGTGATTCAGGGCGGGGCTGACGCCCCGCCCTACGTTCGTTCACACAGCGACCGGCCACCAGCCGCCGGCGACCAACCGTCTACGCGATTGCCTCCTGCGGAGCGGTGCTGGCGTCCACATCGTAGCGATCGAGGTTCATGACCTTGGTCCATGCCTGGGCGAAGTCCCGCACGAACTTTTCTTTCGCATCGGCCGACGCATAGACCTCGGCGAGGGCACGAAGCTCTGAGTTCGACCCGAACACCAGGTCGACACGGCTGGCTGACCACTTGCGGTCGCCCTTTGCCCGGGAGAAGCCTTCGAAGGCGTCCGTCGCGTTCGCTGCCGGCTTCCACTCGGTGCTCATGTCGATCAGGTTCACGAAGTAATCGTTCGTCAACGTCCCGGTCCGGTCGGTGAAGACACCGTGCTTGCCCTGTCCGGCGGTCACACCCAGAGCTCGTAAGCCGCCAAGGAGGACCGTCATTTCGGGCGCGCTCAGCGTCAGACGGAAGGCGCGCTCGATCAGCAGATGCTCGGCCGGCACCTCGTGCCCCTGGCCGATGTAGTTGCGGAAGCCGTCCGCGTCGGGTTCGAGTACCTCGAATGATTCGACGTCGGTCTGCTCCTGCGTGGCGTCGGTGCGACCGGCCGTGAACGGCACCTGCACTTCGTAGCCGCCCTTCTTCGCGGCCTGTTCGATGGCAGCATCACCGCCGAGCACGATCAGATCGGCCAGCGATACCTTCTTCTTCCCGCCGGCCTGCGCGTTGAACTCCTTCTGAACCTGCTCGAGCGTCTTCAGTACCTTCGCGAGTTGCGGCGGGTTGTTGACTTCCCAGTCCTTCTGCGGGGCGAGGCGGATGCGCGCGCCGTTGGCGCCGCCCCGCTTGTCGGTGCCGCGGAACGTCGACGCCGACGCCCACGCGGTCTCGACCAGCTCCGACGTGGTCAGGCCCGACGCGAGGATCTTGCCTTTCAGCGAGGCCGCATCCTGGTTGGTGATCAGTTCATGATCGACGGCGGGAACGGGATCCTGCCAGATCTGCGGCTCCTTCGGAACCTCAGGTCCGAGATAGCGCGGGAGTGGGCCCATGTCGCGGTGCGTCAACTTGAACCATGCCCTGGCAAAGGCGTCGGCGAACTCCTGTGGGTTCTCGTAGAAGCGGCGCGAGATCTTTTCGTAGGCGGGGTCGTAGCGAAGCGACAGGTCAGTCGTCAGCATGCCGGGCGCGATCTTCTTCGACGGATCGTGTGCGTGGGGCACCGTGCCGGCGCCGGCGCCGTTCTTCGGCTTCCACTGCTTCGCGCCGGCCGGGCTCTCGGTCAGCTCCCATTCGTACTCGAAGAGGTGCTTGAAGAAATCGTTGTTCCACTTCGTCGGCGTCGTCGTCCAGGTGACCTCGAGGCCGCTGGTGATCGCATCCGCACCCTTGCCGGTGCCGTAGCTGCTCTTCCAACCGAAGCCCAGCTCTTCGAGGTTGCCGCCTTCCGGTTCCGGACCGACGTGCGGACCGGCCGGTGCCGCACCGTGCGTCTTGCCGAACGTGTGGCCACCGGCGATGAGCGCGACCGTCTCTTCGTCGTTCATCGCCATGCGGCGGAACGTTTCACGGATGTCGTGGGCGGCAGCTTTCGGGTCGGGGTTGCCGTTCGGCCCCTCCGGGTTCACGTAAATGAGGCCCATCTGCACCGCGCCGAACGGGTTCGCCAGCTGTCGCTCTCCGCTGTACCGCTCGTCGCCGAGCCACGTCCCCTCGGATCCCCAGTTGACGTCCTCAGGCTCCCAGACATCGGCGCGTCCTCCCCCGAAGCCGAACGTCTTGAACTCCATCGACTCGAGTGCCACGTTGCCGGCGAGAACCATCAGATCGGCCCACGACAGCTTGCGACCGTACTTCTGTTTGATCGGCCACAGCAGGCGGCGGGCCTTGTCGAGATTCGCGTTGTCGGGCCAGCTGCCGAGCGGCGCGAACCGCTGCATGCCGGTGCCCGCTCCGCCGCGACCGTCATGGATCCGGTAGGTGCCGGCCGCGTGCCAGGCCATCCGGATGAACAACCCACCGTAGTGACCAAAGTCGGCGGGCCACCAGTCCTGCGAGGTCGTCATCAGCTGCGCCAGGTCCTTCTTGACCGCCGCAAGATCGAGCGTCTTGAACTCTTTCGCGTAGTCGAAGTCGCCGCCCATCGGATCGCCAGCGGGGTGGCGCGTGTGCAGCCTCTTCAGGTTCAACTGATTCGGCCACCAGTCACTGTTCGATCTGCCGCTGAACGCCTTGGCCGAAAACGGACATGTGCTTTCGGTACTCATGTGAACGTTGACCTCTTACTCTCGTGGCGTTGCCGCCTGGTTGCTCTTGCGCCGGCCCCGGGTGGAATCCGGTGGGCGACGCGCGGAAGAAGATTCGGGCGGGGATGATGCGCGCGATTCGGCAAGACAGTCCGGGCAGCGTCCCCAGTAGACGACCTCGGCCTCGTCGATCTCATAGCCCTTGTCGTCACCGGCGACGAGACAGGGCGCATTGCCGACCGCGCAATCGATGTCGATCATGTCGCCGCAGATGCGGCAGACCAGGTGGTGATGGTTGTCGCCGACGCGATCCTCGAAACGCGCCGCGGACCCGGCCGGCTGGATGCGGCGGAGGAGCCCCTCGGCCACCAGAACGCTGAGGGCGTCGTACACCGACTGCAGCGAGATCGCGCCGATCTCCGATCGCACCGCATCGGCAACGGCATCAGCCGTGACGTGCGGGTGCGCCGATACGGCCCGCAGAACCGCCAGCCGCTGCGCCGTGACCTGGATGCCGCGTTGCCGGAGGAGTTCGGCCGGGTCAGTGACCACGTCGGCACTATATCCCAATAATGGAGTGACTCCAAACTTTGAGGTCACTTCGTGCGTGGCGGAACCGCTTGGCGGATCCCGCCCTACGACCGGGCGTGTGACCAGACCCGTAGGCCGGGATCCGCCGAGCGGTCCCGGCGCGACACGTGAGCCGGGATCGGCGGAGCGGTCCCGGCTGCAACGGACCGCTGAGCCCCGACCGCCAGCGTGCAAGCGAATTACCTCGCGCCCATACCCGTTTTTTCGCAGCGATCAATGCGGTGCGCACTCGTTTCCGAGAACGGCGGGCACAGCGATCGTGGTACGCCCGTTGCGCTGTGACCACGTGACAGAGAGTGGCGCAATCCTTTGCGTCTTTCACAGGCACTCTGGCGGCGATGTGGCGTCGGGCCAACCCGGCGCGGATTGCGAGCGAGGAACACCATGAACGCCGTCGACGAAGCTGGATCGCAGGCGATCTACTGGCATCGCGAGTTGCCACCGCTCGACGCGGAGCCGATGGGTGAACACGTTATCGAAGCGTCCAGCCCTCGCATGGCCGACACGCTCGCACGACGCGACGAGTTGTGGCATCGCTGCCAAGGCGAGCTGATGTCAATCGCGCGCCAGCGCCTGCACGCAGAAATCGCGCGGCTCGGCGGTCGTTACGCACACGTGCTCGACGAAGCGATCGAGACACGGCACAACCCGGCGACCGGTGAAGCGTGGCTGTACGGCCGCTTCACCTACATGTTGTACCGGTGATCACCGGTGCGGGCCGCGTCATCCCTCAGTGGAGTGACGTCGCGCGGCGCTGACGCGTTTGGCACATGAGGTACACGACCATGGACACGATGAAAGCCGTTGTCTTCAAGGAGAAGGATCACATCGCCGTGGAAGAAGTTCCGAAGCCTGCCCCACGCGCCGGCGAGGCAGTGATCCGGATCACCACGACGACCATCTGCGGCACCGATGTGCACATCGTCCGCGGCGAGTATCCGGTCAAGCCGGGCCTGATTCTGGGCCACGAACCGGTCGGCGTCATCGAGGAACTGGGGGCAGGACTCGACGGGCTCTACAGCATCGGTCAGCGCGTCATCGTGGGGGCCATCACCCCGTGCGGCCAGTGTTTCTATTGTCTCAACGGTGTTCACTCCCAGTGCGGCGGCGGCGTCGGCGGCTGGCGCTTCGGCAATACGATCAACGGCGCCTGGGCGGAGTACCTGCTCGTTCCTGACGCCCGCGCGAATCTGGCGCCCATCCCCGACGGTCTGCCCGACGAAGCGGTCGTCCTCTGCCCGGACATCTTTTCAACCGGTTTGTCGGGTGCAGAGAGCGGCAATATCCGTGTTGGCGACGCCGTGGCTGTCTTCGCGCAAGGGCCGATTGGGTTGTGCGCCACGCTGGGCGCCAGACTCAAAGGCGCGTCACTGATCATCGCCGTCGACGCCAACACCCACCGGCTGGCGGTCGCCCGGCAGTTGGGCGCCAACGTGACGCTCAACGTTGCAGACGGGGACCCGGTTGCCGAGATCAAGCGGTTGACTGACGGGCGCGGTGTCGATGTGGCCATCGAAGCGCTCGGCCGCCAGGAGACGTTCGAGAGCGCGCTGCGCGCGATTCGTCCCGGCGGAACGCTATCGAGCCTCGGCGTCTATTCGGGCAAGCTCGTGGCACCGTATGAAGCGTTCTACGCCGGGCTCGGCGATCAGAAGATCGTCACCACGCTGTGTCCGGGCGGCAAGGAACGGATGCGACGCCTGATGACCATGGTCGAACATGGCCGCGTCGACCTGACCCCGCTGGTGACACACAGGTTCGCGCTCGACGACATCCAGGCCGCGTATGACTTGTTCAGTCATCAGCAGGACGGCGTCTTGAAGGTTGCGCTGCACCCGGACGCGGCCCGGGTCGAGGCCGAGCCCGAGCTGGTCGCAGCCGGCCTGATCGACGAACAGTGCTGACGTCGCGTGGTGGCGATCTGATCGGGCGCATGCGTCAACGGGGAGGAACCGGCGCGGCTCAGACCCGCCGCGCCGGGCATGGTCACCCCCCACCCAGGGCTGCAGCGACGGGCGGCGAGCGCTTCGTTTAGAATTCGCCTGTCGAAGGCGCGGCCCCTGAGGGCACGGCCACTCTCTGAGCAACCTCACCAACGAGGCACAGATGACCAAGCGAACGATTGCGCTGACAGCCATGCTCTTCTCACTCGGCTCCCTCCTCTACGCGCAGGAGCCGGTCGTGGGCGTCAAGGATCCCGAATCGCTGTTCACGTCCAAAGACTCTGGGCTGAATCGCAACAAGCAGGCGGCGCTGCACATCATGCGCGAGCTGCTGCAGTGCGGCCAGTGGGACCGCGCCGGCGAGTGGCTGACCGACGCCTACCACCAGCACAACCCCAATGCGGCGTCAGGGCTGAAGGGCGTCGTCACCTACTTCACGCAGGTCGTCAAAGTGAAGCGCGTGGACACCTGCCCCAAGCTGACCACCGACGTCGTGGCGGTGATGGCCGAAGGCGACTACGTGACCGTGCTCACGCCGCGCAAATATCCCGATCCCAGGACACCCGGCAAGGAGTACTTCACGTCGTGGTTCGACACGTGGCGATTCGTCAACGGTAAAGCCGACGAGCACTGGGACCCGGCGACGATTGCCCCACCGCCGGCCCGCTGATCGACACCCAGAGCGCCGGGCCTGGGCGTCGGCCGGGCCTCGCGAACCAGACCTGCGCGTAGGCCGGGCCTCGCGAAGCAGGCCCGGCGCAACGCCTTGCCCATCGCGTCAGGCACGCGCCTATCCTACGGCGCCTGGACGTAGCCGTGACGTGTGAGCGGACCGCAGCAGCGTCAGCGGTATTCGACTCGCGGATTCCGATTCCGCAGCGCGATACCTGCCGATGGGCCTAGCGACGCCCACACGTTACCGATCAGCTGCACGCGTTTTGCCGCGCGATCGAAGGCGGCCTCTTCGGTCCGCACGAACGTGTCGGGACCCAGCACGATCCTGACGTTGCCCTTCAGCCGGAGAATGTCGCCTTCGATGGTGATGGCGTCGGCCGAGACGTCGAGTGGCTGACGTGCTTCGATCCGCCGTTCTATCACCCTGGCGAGCTCGGCTCGCCGATCTGCCGCCGGAGTCTGCGCCATCGCCGTCGGGGGCGCGAGAAGCGCCACCAACACGCTGCCACCGAGCATCCGGGCCGTCGTTCGCATGCAGGTTTCGACACCGGATCGCCGCTGAAGCTCCGCGTTCGCTTGCCCCGACCGAAGGCGTTCTGATCCGATTGTTCGCGCCGCAGCGGCCGTCCGTATGGCGCTCCCGATCGCGCAGCGAACGCAGACGGCGGGTGGATCCCGGCGTCGCGCCGACTTATGCAGGCGACGAACGCCCGATCACCCGCTCGGACGCCGAAATCAGGAGGCGCGACGCCGGGATCCACTCGCCGTCGTCACCGACGGATGAGACCGTCAGTGCAACGGCGGCGCGTCCGTCGATGCGCCGCGTCTCCTGACTTCGGCGACGGAGCTGTGATCGATCGCTCCGCGCTTTCGGAAGTCGACGCAACGCACCGACGGGCGCGCCGCCGTGATAGGCGGATTCGCACTGAACCCAGACGGCGGGCGGATCCCGGGGTCGCGCCGACTTATGGAGGCGACGAGCGCCTGATCACAGCTCGGACGCCGAAATCAGGAGGCGCAACGCCGGGATCCACTCGCCGTCCGCGTCAGTGATGCGTGAGACGTTAGTCAACGGCAGTGCACCCGTCGAGACGCCGCGTCCTGCCTTAGGCGATGGAGTTGTGATCGCACGCTACGTGACGCAAGTCGACGCAGCGCATCCATGGGGGCACCGCCGTGACGGGCGGACTCGAACGCAGATGGCGAGTGGATTCCGGCGTCGCGCCGACTTATGTAGGCGACGAGCTCCTGATCACCCGCTCGGACGCCGAAATCAGGAGGCGCAACGCCGGAATCCACTCGCCGTCTGCATCAGTGATGGGTGAGACGTTAGTCAACGGCAGTGCACCCGTCGATGCGCCGCGTCTGCTGACTTTGGCCATAGAATTGTGATCGCACACTCCGCGCCTCGAAAGTCGACGCAACGCATCGACCGACGCGCCGCCGTGCCGGGCGGAACACCGCCTCGGTCCGCGCCCCTCTGCCCCGCCGCGCTAACCGTGTTGATAATCTCCGCGATCGTACGGTTCGTCGGATCGAGCGTGCGCACTGAGGCGTGTTACGTGAAGCCTCCTGGCTGGTCGAGTGCGCTCAGTCGGGTACGTAGGCGATCATCATGCTCTTCAGCGCGCCGTAGGTGAACGCCGAGGGATCGCCGAATTCAGCCGTGTATTCCTTCAGCGGATTGCGCTGCACGGCGTCTTCCGGACCAAGGCCCATGTTCAGGTAGCCGATCATCGTCGTGAACAGCTTCTGATACATGTCGCGGTGCCGCATGATCTCGGCGCCGGTCATCACGCGGCCATCAGCCGGCACGACGCGCGTGTCGGGTTTCACCAGCCCGGCGAGCCGCTGCAACGCCCGGACGCGGCCGCCGAGCCACGCGCCGTTGCGGTAATCGAGCAGCGGCCAGCTCTCCGCAGACACGACCCCGCCGGCAACCAGGAGATTGAGCATGGGGATGTGGACGAACAGATCGCCATCGGTATGCGCGGCAGGCATGTAGCCGTAGTCGATCGACTGCCCCGCCACCTGCATCGACCCGTCACCCCGGGTCGTCTGTGTCGGACGGGCGACCTGCGGCAACGGCGCCAGGCGACCAGTGAACGTGGCCGACGAGTAGATGGTGTTGCTCTCGGCCAGCTTCGTCTTCTCGTGCGCGAAGATGATGCCGCCACCCTTGCCGACGATCTCATTGGCGCCCGTCTGCTCGGGATGCCAGTGGGTGTTGATCAGCGTATGGACGCGCATCGTCGCCGTCGCACGGGCCACGGCGGCGACCAGCGCCTCGGCGTTCGCGGCGCGGCCGCCGTCGATCATCATCGCGCCCTCCGGGCCGGGCATCGCGACGACGTTGCCACCGGCGCCCTGGAGCAGCGCCGCGCCGCCCAGATCGGTCGTGGTGATCTGTTGTGCGACGGCCGATGCCGGCAGCAACGCGCCACCGAGCGCGAACAGGCCAGTTTGAAGGAGATCGCGACGCGAAAGAGCCGCGGCACTGAAGGGCCGCGCTACGGGCGGCGTGAACAGCGGCTTCACGTCAGTCGTGTCTGTAGACCGGCGCATGAACTGTGGACTCGCCGAGCGGATAGATGTCTTCCCAGATGCCCTGTGGCGGACCGAGGACCGGCCAGACTGGGCTCTTCTCCAGCAGCTTCGTCGCACCGAGTTCGCGGAGCAGCGCAGCTTCCTCCTTGAACAACGGCGTCTGCAGCGCCATGAACGGCATGAAGCCGCGCGACTGCGTGTAGTCCAGCGCCGTCAGTCCGTCCTGATCGACAGCGTTCATGTCGGCACCGTAGGAGGCCAGGAGCTTGATCACGTCCTTCTGTCGCTTGCGAACGGCATAATGCAGCGCGGTACCGCCGCGGATCTCCTCCGGGTGATTGACCAGCGCGACCACGTTCACATCCGTGCCCGCCTCGTGCAGGACCTTGATCAACTCCAGCGCCTGCGGCTCCGCGGCGCGCCCGGACAACACGGCGTGAATCGGCGTCTGCCGGTCCGCCATGTAGACCGTGGCGTCGGCGCCGTGCTCCAGCAGCAGCTTGACCACATCGAGGTCGCCGTTGTTCGCGGCGCGGATGAGCGGCGTGGCTCCGCGGGTATTCGTGGTGCCGGTCAGGTTCGAAGGTTTGAACGACAGCTGCTGGTTCGGATTGGCGCCCCGGTCGAGGAGCAGCTTGACGATCGACAGGCCGGTCGCCTTGTTCGTCCTGTCGATCGACGCGCGACCGCCGTCAATGCGATTGCGCAGGTTGATCGCGGTGAACAGCGGCGCCTCGCCGTAAAGATCCCACTGGTTGACGTCAGCCCCCGACTCGATCAGTTGCTGCGCCAGGTCCCAGTTGGCGTTCATGATCGCCACGAGCAGCGGCGACACGTCATCCGGATCGGGCAGATTGATGTCCGCGCCCTTCTCGAGCAGGACGTCGACGCACGCGGAACAGTTCTCTCGCGCGGCGTAGAGGAGCGGCGTGAATCCTCCGCTGTCGAGGCTCTTGGGCCGGCCCTCGGCAGTCACATGGCGCTGGTAATCGCGAACAGCGGATCGCGCGTTGACGTCGGCGCCATTGGCAATCAGGAGCCGCATCATCTCGTGATGCCGGCGCGCGGATGCCCACATCAGCGCCGTCTGCCCGCCGAACTGTTCGCGCGCATCGACCGTCGCGCCGGCGGCGAGGAGCACTTGCGCCGCCTTGACGTTGCCCGTCCTCGCGACCGCCAGCAGTGCCGTCTGTCCGTCCGCATTCGGTGACTCGACGTTCGCGCCGGCCTCGAGCAGCACCGCGATCATCTCGGCGTTGCCCACTTCGGCCGCCAGACTCATCGGCGTCGCCCCGTAGTTGTTGGCGATCGAGACGTTCGCGCCGGCACGGAGGAGCCGCTTGGCCTCGGCGACGTTACCGTCGTAGACAGCCCATTGCAGTGGCGTGCTGCCGTCGGGATTGCGTCGGTTGACGTCTTCGGCGGGCCTGCTTCGCGAGGCGGGCGCTGCGGTCGTCGGGGTGGTCTTGTCAGGTCCGCCAGTTGCGGCGGGTCCGCTTCGCGGAACCCGCCCTACGGTCGTGGAGCCCGACGTGGGGCGGACCTTGTCAGGTCCGCCATTCGAGGCCGTCTGCGCGAGAGCAGTACGGCGCGACCGACAAGGTCCGCCCCACGATCAAGGCGCCGACGATCCACGGACCATACCGCGTCTTCACGGTCACGCTTCCGAGAGCACGCCGGTGTTGTCGGCGAACGTCTCGATCTCTCCCGGTGGTACGCCGGCGCGGTGGAGCATGGTCACCAGGATGTTCGCGTGCGGCGTGTCCTGCGCGTAATGCAGGTGCTGGTTCCCCTTGATGCCGCCGCCCCGTCCAATCAGCGCCTGTGGCAGCGGATCGTTGTTGTGGGCGTCGCTGTTGGCCATGTTGCTGCCGAACAGGATGATCGATTGATCCAGCACGTTGCCGTTGCCTTCGGGCATTGCCGCGAGGCGCTTGACAAATTTCGCAAACAGGGCCGTGTGGTAGTTCTGGATCTTTCGCAGGTTGGCGATGCGGTCCGGGAACCCGCCCCAGTGCGACGTCGGGTGAAACGCTTCGTGGACGTCGAGGTTCGGGTACGTCCGCATGCTCGCTTCCTCGACCATCTTCATTGTCGCCACCCGCGTCCGGTTGGTCTGGAACGAGAGCGCGATCATCTCGAACTGGATGTCCAGCAGCTCCCCGAACTCCTCCGGCGGACCGAGGGGGGCACCCGGCAGATCGTCACGCAGCGACCGCGCGTTCTCTTCGAGACGCTGCACGCGACGCTCGATCTCGCGGACCGAATCGAGGTAGTCGGTGACGCGCGCGCGATCGGCCGCGTCGAGCCGGCGGTTCAGGCTGGCCGTCGACTCTTTCACGTAGTCGAGCAGGCTGCTGGTGGTATTCAGGATCGCTTCGCGTTCCTCCTTCGAGTCGCCCTGGCCGAACATCGCGTAGAACGCCTTGCGCGGGTTGCTTTCCATCGGCAGAGGCTGATCCGGGGTGCGGAACGAAATCATTCCGCCAGGCTCACCGCACAGTTCGAGCGATGGGAGCGACGTCTCCTTGCCGAGGTGTCGGGCGGCGATCTGGTCCACGGTGATGCCGGCACCGGTCTTCGCGCTTCGCTGCCGCGGACTGACGCAGTTCAGCCACGTTTCCTCGATGATGCCGTGCGGGCTGGAGCTCTCCCCTCCCTTGTTGCGCAGGCCGCTGACCACCGTCACGTACTCGCGGAACGGTTCCAGCGGCTGGAGAATGAACGGGAAGTCGAAATCGCGACCGGTTCGGGTCGGCTGCCATTCGGCCTGGAGCGCACCGTGCGGGAAGTACACGAAGCCCAGACGCGGACTCACCGCGGCGGTCTGCGCGAGCGCCGTTCCTGCCGGGATCATTGCGTCCAGCAACGGCAGCGCGATGGTCGCGCCGGCCCCCTTGAGGACGGCGCGCCGTGACAGCGGCTTGCGAAACACGAACATGGCTACAGACCTCCGGTGCGGAGTGAAGCAGTGGTCGTCGGCGCCTGTTCCGCCGGCTCCTCGGCCCGTTTGCGGAAGGCGTCGCTCGAGATGACGCCAAGGACGATCGAGTTGAAGCGGTAATTGTTCGACGCGGCCTGCCGGACAATCCTGCGGACGGTTGGCATGTCGCGATAGTCGAGACTTCGCCCGAGGCCGTAGGTCATCAGGTTTTCGGTCAGCGCCTGCACGAACTGATGATCGGGCCGTTCGGCGAGGGCGCGGCGGAGGTCGTCGGGTCCACCGATCGGTGTCCCGTCCGGCAGCTGCCCCGCCGAATCGATCGGGGTCAAGGTGTCGGGATCGTTGGCGCGGAACTGGCCGATGGCGCTGAAGTTCTCCAGCGCCAGCCCAAGCGGGTCCATCACGCCGTGGCAGGCGAAACACGTCGGGTTCGCGCGATGCTGCTCGAGCCGGGCCCGCAGCGTTTTCGCCGGCTGACCGCGCCGATTGTCCGGCAGCGGGGGAACGTCTTTCGGTGGTTCCGGCGGCGGCGCACCCAGCAGGCGATCGAGAATCCAGGCGCCGCGCAGTACCGGCGACGTCCGATTCGGATAGGCGGTCAACATCAGGATCGCGCCCTTTCCCAGGAGGCCGCTGCGCGACTTGTCGTCGAGCGTCACGCGCCGGAAATGACTGCCCTTGACCGTCTCGATGCCGTAGAGCATCGCCAGCCGTTCGTTGAGGAACGTGTAGTCGGCCGTCAGTAGATCGATCACGCTGCGATCGCCGCGGAACACGCTGTCGACGAAGAGCCGCAGTTCCTCCTTGAAGAGCGCGCGTGGATCGAGCAGCCCGCTTGCCTGCGGAAACTGGCCGCGGTCAGGTGTAATCTCGTCCAGCTTGGCCACGTTGAGCCACTGGAACGCGAAGTCATCGCTCAACGATTTCGCTCGCGGATCAGCGAGCATCCGGCTGACCTGTCTGCCAAGGACGTCCGGTCGGCTGAGGCGCGACTGCGTGGCCAGTGTCAGCAACTCCTCATCAGGGATGCTGCTCCACAAAAAGAACGACAGCCGCGACGCGAGTTCCAGATCGCTCAACGTGCGAATGCCCGGTGTCGCCGCGCCTGATTCGGCGCGGTAAAGGAAGTGCGGGCTGGCCAGGATCGCGCTGAGCGCATCGCGCACGCCGGCTTCGAATCCTCCAGACTTGTAGCCGGAGCTGTAGAACGCCATCAGCGGCGTGAGGTCGTCGTCTGTCACCGGCCGTCGAAACGCATGCCGCGCCAGGTTGGCGACAATCTTCTGCGCGCAATTGGTTTCTTCGACGCTGGGCGCTGCTGACGCAGTCGGCGGACCTGCCGCCGCCGCGTCGCTACGGCGCGCCTCGCTGGAGCCTTGGCGAAGGCCGGACAAGGCCCGCCCCGCGGCTGGCGGCTGGCAGATGAAGATCTTGCCGCGACTTCCCGACAGGCTCATGCCGGTCACCGTGAGCGGGCCGCGAATCTGCAACGCGTGCGCAGCCTGAATGCGCTCCTGGCCACCTTCCAGCGCGATGGTGCGCGTCCGCTCGTCGCTTTCCGCGAAGCTGCGGTGCAGGAACGTGACCGCCAGCTTGTGCTGACCCGCAGTGGCGTGGAACCGGATCTTCCGGAGTCTGCCGTTGATCGCTTCGACCGCGGGATCGAGCGTCTGGTCGATCGCCTTGTGGTCGGCCTCACCGCCGATCGTGGTGCGATAGAACTCCTTGCCATCGAGCAGGACGAGAACGGTGTTCTCGAACTCCATGCGCGGCACTTCGCGCGCCAGCGCCATGTCGCCGATCGTCAGTTCGTAGTCACCGTCTGCCGGGAAATTGTGTTCGACGCTGAAGCCGCCACGCGTGCCGAAGGGCATGCCTTCGAGATGGTGCTGCTGCCTGCCGGTACCCGGAGCGCCGGAGGGTGGCAACGAAATGACCATGTTCGCCACATCCCCGTACGTCGTCGTTTCGGCGAGTGCTTTCGGATTGCCAATCGCCTCCGTCGCGACGTCGCGAGCGGCGAATATGTATTGATCGATGAAATTCGGCGACACCTGCAGTGCCGCAGCGTTGTTGTCGAAGTGGCCCTTGACATTGTCGTCCGGCAGCAGAGCCCTGGCGTCGATGTCGAGGCCAAGCAGGTCGCGCACGGCATTCGCGTACTCGCGGCGATTGAGGCGCCGGAGCGGGACACGTCCGGGGGCTGGCGCGACCGCCGCCGAATCGACCTTGTTCTCGAGCCAGGAGACGAACGCGGCCGTGCTCTGACTGTCGGGCCGCCGTGCCCCGGCCGGCGGCATCAGGCCGCCCCGCAGCTTTCGGATCACCTTCTCCGCAACTTCGGCGTTCTGATCGACCGCATCGAGGTTCAGCGTGGACAACGCCAGACCGCCCGACCGGGCCCGATCGCTGTGGCAGCCCATACAGTACTGATCGACGAGCGCACGCTGCGGCGCAGGGGCCGCCGCCTTCGCAGGGGTGGCGGGGCCACCGCCGGGAGCCTGACGTGAGGCGAGCCTTGTCAGGCTCGCCGGCGCGGACCTGACAAGGTCCGCGCCACGACGGGTGACGTGTTCCGTCGGCCGGGCCTCGCGCCGCAGGCCCGGCGCCGGGGTTTCTCCCGCGGCGCGCAATTGCCCGTTAGAGGCGCGGTCGTACGCCACCCCGAGGTACAGCAGTACGGCTGCTGTCGCGATGACTGTTCTGGCGCCTCGCCTCATCGTCCTCCCAAGGGTTCGGCCGAAGTCTAGCGAGGGGGCGGCGGAGGCGCAAGCTCAATGCATGCTTCTCAGGCGGTTGGACTTAGCTGGACTGAGCACCTCTATAGGATTTCCTTCAGCCGCTCCGCCGGACGGGCCAGGATGGCCCGACTCCCCTTCTCGACAATCGGCCGCTGAATCAGGTCCGGATGCGCCACCATCGCGTCGATGATCTGCGCGTCGGGGATCGTCGGATCCGCCAGCCCGAGCGCCCGGTAATCGGCTTCTTTCGTCCGCAGCAGCTGGCGCGCGGTGATCCCCATCTTACGGATCAATTCCTCCAGCTTCGCGCGCGGGATCGGGTCCGTGTAGTAATCGACCGCCTCGAAGTCCACGCCCGCTTCCTTCAGCGCAGCATGAACCTGGCGGCACGTGGTGCAGGTCGGCTTCTGGTAGACAGTGATGCTCAAAGTGAAAAGTTCAAACTGTGAAGTTCAAGGTGTGAAGTTCGTCCCTGTCACTTCTCGCCGACCAGGTAGTAACACCCCTCTGATCCCATGCGGGCCGAGTGGACGGCGCCGGCCGGCACGTCGGGCGGCCGCTCGCCGGCTGTGTAGGTTCGCGTCGCACCACCGCACGTGAGCGTCATCTCCCCTTCGAGAATGACGTGAGCGGTCTCGACTGGATGGGTGTGATCAGGATAGAAAGTGTCAGGGCCGTCCCGCCACGTGAAGACGCGACGAAATCCTTCCAGCCGCAATTGCTGCTCGTACGCGTGCGGGTCCACGCATCCGAGTGTACCGCCCTGGTGTCAGCGCCAGAAATAGACGCCAACGGGACCGACCCAGACCCCGACGCCCGCGTCGTCCCGGATATAACGCCAGCGCCAGTCCCGGTACCAATGCAGCTTCACCGTCATGCCACCACCCGCATGACGCCGTGCAAGCAGGCGGACACCACGCGGTTGCGGCCATGTGCGCACGATTTCGCGACCGCTTTGGCAGGAAGTCATCGCCGTCGATCCCTTAGGTCATCTGCTTCAGCAAAGTGGTGGAACTCTAGCGCACGGCCAAGCCCGCAGACGCTCACACGCGAGCGAAGAGCCTCACCGCGACAGGAATGCGTGGAGTTGTCAGCAGGACGGCTGCACGCGTTCAGCCAATGCGGAACGGAACGCTGGCGCGCACGGTGTCCCAATCGATCGCCAGCACGCCGCCGCCGTCGCTCATGTCGAGAAAGGTCCACGTCAACTGATCGACCGAGTGCTGCAGCGACTCGAGCTTCATCGGTGCGCGCAGGACGTCTTTGGCGGGCGTGTAGTCGAAGGCGCCGTAGAGGGCGTCCTTGTCACGAGACGGAAACACCTGTGACGCCTTCCACGTTGAAACGATGAAGGTCCAGTTGTTCGGCTTCAGATCGATGAAGACGCTGTATTCACCCGGCGCGAGCGTCTTGCCGTTGATGACGAGCGGCACTTCGGTGCGGAGACGCGTCGAGACGTTCGCCCCCGCTCGCCAGACCGGCGCCCCGCCGTTGAGCATCCGGCCGTAGTCCCCGCCCTTGCCCCACAGATCACGTCCGCGCTTGATCGGACGGCCGTAGGTGACTTCGATCCACTTTCCGCCTTCGTAGGTCGGCTCGGCGGGATTGCCGGTGTAGCGACCTCGGACTTCAGTGGCCGCCATTCCGTCAGGGCTCGGTTGCCGCCCGCGTTGCGCCGCCGCCGGATCGCTGCCAATCGCCAGCGCCGTCAACACGATCATCGCTACAAGGGATCTGGTCATGGCTGGCACGTCACCGCGAGCTTGCGTTGCTGCTGATCGTCACATCGCTCGAACGCGGAACCTAGCACGCCCGGCGGAGACGGTCAATTTCGGTTGAGGTTCGAAACACGGCGAAAGGCGTGACAGCGATCACGAAAGAGCCCGCCGCCGGCGCGCATGTCCTCGTCCGGTCTTCAGCTTCGCCTTGATCGCGAGACGCTGCTCCGCCAGCTTGTCCGCCGAAAACTGCACGTCCTTGCCTCGCTTCGGATCGAAGAAGTTGAGATAGCCACCTGGATTGAGAGAGAAGGACCTGAGCGACCTCCCCTCTACCTGCGTGCCGAGGAAGTCGTTACGGCCTCCCCGTTCGGCGCTGCTGGTGAAATACAGTGGGAGGACGAAGTTGCTGACCTGCACGCCATCGATCTCGTAGGTCTCGGCCTGCACCGCATCGCAGACTTCGAACCAGTGGTAGACGAGCCGGTCGGGATTCTTCGGGTGCGGGCCCTGAACCAGCAGATTGTTTTCGGGATCGCCGAGCAATTCCAGCGCCTCGTGCGAAAGCGTCACCGTCCAGTCCTCTTTCAGCTTCTGACTCAACTCCAGAAACACGAAGCCATACGGAATCCCCGCGTGATGGGTCGTGTGGTACCCATCCGCATCCCTGATCCGGGCGAGATCGTGCACGTACAGCACAGCGTCACCACGCATGTCGGCCTGATCGAAATTCGCCCGGGGCTTGTGGCCCGTGCGTGTCATCGCCTTCGTCGCGCCGGTCTTGCCCTCCAGCCGGAGCTGCGCGCCGAAACCCCAATAGGGCGCGAAATCTTCCGCGATCTGCCGGTTGATTGCCCGAATGGCGCGGTGCAACTGCTCGTCCGATAGTGCACCCTCGGTGATGTTGATGACAGAGATCGTCATGGCGGAAACGACTGCGGTGAGTGCGCGCCCTCAATATCGAGAGCATGCCGGCGCGGACGATACCATGGACCGCTGGCGCCATCGGCGACGGAAATGCGGGTGAGACCAGCCCGCGAGTCAGTCCTCTCGCAGGCAGTCGCCCGGCGCAATCCGTAGCGCACGCCGAACGGGCACAGCACAGGCGAGAAAGCCGGTGACGATGAAAAGCAGGACGGCTGCCCCGAACGCGAGCGGATCGAGCGGAGGCAGACCGGCCAGATACCCCGACACGAGTTGTGCGGCGCCGCTGCCAAGCCCGACGCCGGCGAGCGCGCCGAGGGCGACCAGCGACATACCCTCGCCGAGGACGAGCCGGGCAATCGACGGCAGCGGTGCGCCAAGCGCGAGGCGGATCCCGATCTCCCGACTGCGCCGAATCACCGCATGCGCCGTCACGCCGAAGATGCCCACCGCGGCGAGCAGCACCCCAACCAGCCCCAGTCCCGCCGTGACGGCAGCACCGATGCGCTGCGGGAGGAGCCCGAGCGTCGAGTATTCCTCTGCCGATTGGGCGGCCGCGATCACCAGACCGGGGTTGACCGCCGCCACTGCGGCCCGTATCTCGTTGATGGCGCTGCCGCCATCACGAGTGCGCGCGACCAGCATGATGCGCGGCACGGGCTGCTGCGCGAACGGCACGTAAGCGTGGAAGTCCGTGGCACCGTCCACCAACGTGCCGTATGCGGGATCACGGGCGATGCCGATGACGGCAAGTGAGATCGAGTCGGCGCGCCCTCCGGGCATCAAGCGATGCAGTCGCACGGTCGACCCGATGACCTCCTGGGGCCGCCGGCCGGGCCATTGACGTCTCATCACACCTTCGCCCAGGATGACGACCGGCTGACTGCCGACCCGATCGGTCGTGGTGAAGTCCCGGCCAGCAACCAGTGGCATGCGGATGGTTGCGAAATATCCTGGAAGGACGACGTTCCAGTCGCCAGTGAGCGGGTCACCCATTCCAACCGGCTCGATGGCACCCAACCGGAACTCTTCGAAACCGCCAGGAAACGATAACGCTGCGCTTGCTAGCGACACGTTCGGCACCGTGCGCACGCGTTCCAGCACCGCGTCGAGCGTCGGTCCGCTCGAATCCGCAGACGATCGTTCGCTGGCCAGATCGACGGTTACGAGATCGACTCCGGATGCATCGAAGCGCGGATCGAGGACGCCCGACGTCTGCAGCGCGCGGAGGAACAGGCCGCCGACGATGACGAGGGTCACGCTTGCAGCAACTTGACTGATCACGAACGCGCGACGGAGACGCATGCCCCCGGTCGGGCCGGCGTCGGAACGCATTGCGGCGACGAGATCGGAACGGGATGCCCGGATGGCCGGCAGCAATCCCGAGAGGAGCGCAGCCACGAACGTCAACCCCGAGGTGAACAGCACTGCCTGGCCGTCGACGCGCAGCGACAGGTCTACGGGAAAGGGCAACGCCGGCAGGACCACGACGATGGCGCGGGTCAACGCCCACGCAACGGCCAGTCCCGCCGCTGCACCGGCCCCGAACAGAACGACCGTCTCCGTCAGCAGCTGCCGGGTCAGACGCCGGCGAGTCGCACCCATGGCCGCCCGCACCGCCATCTCGCGGCGCCGGACCGGCGCGCGCGACAACAGCATGCCGGCGACGTTGGTGCACGCCACCGCCAGTACGGCGCCGACGATGACCACGAGGACGAGCAGGAATGCGCCCACGGGGCCCGCTCCACCCGCGACCGGCGACAAGGTCGTCGCCCGCAGGCCACGATTCAGTTCACCCCTGCTGGAAGGCAGCGTCGCGTCGATGACGGCGAGTTCGGCGTTGACCGATTGGAGGGATTCGCCGGCGTTCAGCCGACCGCCGATCATCAGCCAGGCGGAGTCCGGGGCGGCCAGAAGCGTTGGCGTATCGGCGCTGCGGATGGCGCCGATGGGAATCCATGCGTCAGCATGGCGAAGGCCGGTGCCGTGAAAGGCTGCCGGTGCGACGCCAACGACCGTGAACGGGCGGTCGTTGAGGGTCACCGCGAGCCCGGCGATGTCGGACCGTCGCGCAAACGCGCGCGTCCAGGTGTCGTCGCTGATCACTATCACGGCGTTGGCGGCATTGCCTTCGCCTTCGTCCGGGTGAAAGAGCCGTCCCGACAGCGGGCGGGCGCCGAGCGCCGCGAAGTATGTCGTGCTGACCGTCGTGGCGTAGACGCGCCCAGGAGCTCCACCCCGTCCAGGCGTGAGCGTCATCGCCTGCGGAAACATGGTGTAGGCATAGACCTGCTGCAGGCGGGTCGTCCGTGATTTCACATCGCGGTAGTCCGGATAGGAAACTGGATTGAATCCGTAGCCATCGTGAGTGCGACCGATGTCGAGCACCCGCGCCGGCTCCGCGATGCCTGGCTGAGGACGCCTCAACATCGCATTCGCCACGGTGTAGATCCCCGTGTTGGCGCCGATGCCGATAGCGAGGGACAGTATCGCCGTGACGGTGAGCAGGCGATCGCGGCGCAGCCGGCGCGTGCCGGCGGCGAGATCGCGGAGGAGCGATTCCATGGCGGTCATTACTGGCAAAGGCGTGTCTCGGTTCACGGGAGCGCGTCGGCCGTCTTCGGGATGGTGACACGTGGGCACAGCCTGTGCCAGGCGGAGCAGACGAGTCGTGGCCGCTTTTGCAATGGTCGCCTGAACGCCGGTCATGGTTTGTGCGCTGATGGGACGCCGGCGTCTCGCAACCGGTCATGCCGATGCCTCCGCTGCCGCAGTTCCGACACCAGTTATGATCGAGTGCTGGCCCCCGATGCGGCGCCACCACCTCCTGACGTGCCTGTCTCCCCGCTGCCCTCGTCATCCAGATACACGACGTGGTTGAGCGCGGTGTTGATCGTTGCGGCGATCATCGGCGCGTTCGGATCGGCACTGCGGACACCATTTCAATACGACGACCTGAGCACCGTGGTCGAGAACGTCACCATTCGCGATCTCTCGGCCATCAGGACGGTCCTCTCGCCAGTGGCCGATGTGTCGCCGACGGCGGGACGGCCGGTGCTCAACGTGTCGTTCGCCGTCGACTACGCCATCGCGGGACAGGACGTCCTCGCCTATCACGCGACCAACGTCGCGCTCCATGTGCTCTGCGCGCTCCTGCTGTACGCGGTCGTTCGTTCGACGCTGCGCTTGCCGGCAGCGGCCGGCATCGGTCGTCACCGAGACATCATCGCCGTCATGGTCGCCGCCATCTGGGCCGTGCACCCGCTGCAGAGCGGGGCCGTCACGTACATCTCGGGGCGATCCGATGTGCTCGTGGGCCTGTGGTTCATGGCCACGTTGTACGCAGCGATCCGGGCGCAGGCGTCGGCACGTCAATGGGTCTGGACGCTGGCGGCGATCGGGGCCTGTGCCATGGGCATGGCTTCCAAGGAATCAATGGCCACTGCGCCGGTGGCCGTCGTGCTCTACGACCGCGCCTATGCCTACCGGGGATTCTCCGAGGCGATCGAGAAGCGATGGCCGCTCTACGCCGGGCTCGCGCTGACGTGGGTCATCGTTGCCGCTCTCGCTCTGCAGGCGCCGCGGGCCGAATCAGCCGGGTTCTCGACCGCCATTTCGCCGTGGACGTATCTGCTGAACCAGGCTCTCGTCATCCCCGAATACTTCCGCCTGACCGTGTGGCCCGACTATCTGTTGTTCGCATACGGCGGAGCGCGGCAACTCACACTCTCGGACGTCGGTGCGCTCGCGCTCTTCGTGCCCCTCCTTCTGGGCGTCTCGGTGTGGCTATGGGTGCGGCGGCCGGCGCTCGGGTTCCCGGCGTTGTGGGTGTTCCTGACGCTGGCGCCGACCTCGTCGATCGTCCCGATCGCGACGGAGGCGGGCGCCGCGCGTCGCATGTACCTGCCGCTGGCCGGCGTGGTGGTGCTCTTCGTGATCGCCGTCGCCGCACTCACCGACCGAAGGCGGCGTGTGGGCGCCGCCGGCTGGTCGACGCGCCGGACGGCGGTTATCGGCACGGTCGTCGTCGTCGCGCTCGCGGCCACGACGGCCGTCCAGGGGCGTGAGTTTGCCGCACCTGAACGCTTGTGGCGCGGCTCGCTGGAGCACTGGCCGTCAGCCCTGGCACATCGAAACCTCGCCGCCGTGCTGCTGCAGGAAGGCCGGCACGCCGAAGGCGCCGACGAACTGCGTGCCGCCGCGGAGCTCAACCCGGTGGCACGCTATTCACTCGGCGTCGAGCTGTTCGAACAAGGCCGGACGGGGGAGGCGATCGTCGAGTTGCGGCAGGCGATCCTGGAATTTCCAGACCAGCCCACGATCGCGCTGGAAGGCCGGCGCGTGCTGGCGCGTGCGCTGCAACGGGAGGGACGTCACCTCGAGGCCGCGGATGTGTTCGGCGAGGTGGCGGCGATGACCCCTGGGGACATGACCCCGCAGCTGTCGCGAGCCGACGAGCTGCTGGCCGGCGGCAATCTTCCGGCCGCGCATCAGGCCTACCAGCGAATCCTCGACGCCTACCCTGCCCACACTGGAGCGATGACGAACGACGGCCTCACGCTGCTGCGGATGGGACTCGTCAGGGAGGCGGTCGCACGGTTACAGGGTGTTGCCGACCGTGAGCCCCGGAACGTGAGCGCCTTCATGAACCTGGCAAGTGCGCTGTCGGTAGCCGGCAGGCTCCCGGACGCAGCCGTCGCTGTGTGTCGGGCGATCGAACTCAGTCCCCCGCAGAGCCCGGCACCCCGACAGTTCCTGGCCGATCTTCGGAGTGCTGCCGCAGCCGCGCATCTCAACCTGCCGCAGTGCGGTAAGCCAGCATCACGCTGATCGACGGACAGCGAATCAACGTGCTAAGAGTCTCACGGCCTCACGCCACTGCCATCGCATGGAATCGCTGGAACAGCTGATCGCCCTCTTTCTCGCCGCCGTGCTCCTGGCCGGCGTGGCGCGGCGGATGGGCGCCCCGTATCCCGTTTTCCTCGCCGTCGGAGGCGCCCTGCTCGCCTTTCTTCCAACGGTGCCCTTCTTCGCCATTCCCCCGGAACTTGCCCTGGCGATTTTTGTTGCGCCCGTTTTGCTCGATGCCGCGTACGACGCGTCGTTGCGAGACCTGAAGGACAACTGGGTGCCGGTATCGGGTCTCGTCGTGTGCGCCGTCGGGTTGACCACTGCCGCGGTGGCCGTGGTCGCGCGCGCCCTTGTGCCAGCGATGCCGTGGGCGCCCGCCATTGCGCTCGGCGCGATCGTCGCGCCGCCGGACGCCGTTGCCGCGACGGCGGTGTTGCGCCCGCTCCATCCGCCCCATCGCATCCTCACGATTCTCGAAGGCGAGAGCCTGCTGAACGACGCGACTGCGCTGCTGATCTATCGCCTCGCCCTGGGAGCGGTTGCCGCCGGGAGCTTCTCCCTTGCCGGCGTCGCGCCCACGTTCCTGCTCGCTGTCGTCGGGAGCATCGTTGTCGGCCCGGCACTCGGGTGGGTGTCGTTGCGGCTGATGGATCGCGTGCGCCACGTGCCGACCGCGATCATCCTGCAGTTCGTCAGCACGTTTACGGTCTGGCTGGTGGCAGAACGCATCGGCCTGTCCGGCGTGCTGACCATGGTCAGCTACGCAATCACCGTGGCCCAAAGCGCACCCGCGCGGATTCCAGCGCGGCTGCGAATCCCAGCGTATGCCGTGTGGGAGACAGTCGTATTTGCACTGAACATCCTGGCCTTCATTTTCATCGGCCTCCAGATCCGGCCGATTCTCGACAGCCTCGCACCGGCGGATCTCGGTCGTTACCTGACCGTCGCCGCGGCGGTTCTCGTCACGGTCATTGTCGTCCGCATTGTCTGGACGATGACCTTCAACGCGCTGGTCCGCTGGCGGCATCGTCGCAGTGGCTTTCATCCGCCGCGCCCGATGCTGCGGCCCACGGTGGCCAGCGGCATGATTGTGTCGTGGGCGGGGATGCGCGGCATCGTGTCGCTCGCTGCCGCACTGGCATTGCCGCCGGCATTCCCCTTCCGCGGCCTTATCGTGTTGACCGCATTTGCCGTCGTCCTCGGAACGCTGGTCGTGCAGGGGCTCACGCTGAAGCCCCTGATGCGTGCGTTCGACGTGCACGATGACGATCCCGTGGGGCGCGAAGTGGCGGCGGCGCGCGTGCAGGCGCTGGAGGCGGGACTGCTGCTGCTCGATCGCGAAGACTCGCCCGCTGCCGCAACCGTCCGCGAGGAGTTCAGCGCCCATTTCACCGACCAATATCTCGCCGACGGCACGGAAGCCTCCGACGCGAAGCACGGCGAGCTACATCGCCGCGCCGTTGCCGCGGCACGAGAGGCCGTACTGGCGATGCGTGCGAGCCGGGATATCGGCGACGATGCCTTCCACCGGCTGGAAGAGGAACTGGACTGGCTCGAGATGGCCGTGCGCAGGCCCGAGGAGTGAATCACCCGATGCCGGAACCATCCGAACAGGCCATCGTCATCCGTGCGGCAGTCGCCGCAGACGTGCCCGAATTGGGGCGGCTCGGTGCGATGCTGGTCGCAGCGCACCATGCGTTCGATCCCAAACGCTTCCTTGCATCGAGCGACGGCACGGCAGCGGGGTACGGCGGCTTTCTCCGCTCACAACTGGAACAAGCCGATGCCGTCGTTGTCGTCGCCGAGCACAACGGCACTGTGGTTGGCTACGCTTACGCCAGCGTCGAGGGATACGACTTCCTCGCACTGCGCGGGCCGGCCGGCGTCCTGCACGACATCCTGGTCGACCCGGCGCATCGAGGACACGGGGTCGGCCGGCTGCTCCTCGATGCGACGTTGTTGCGGCTGACAGAGAAGGGTGTGCCTCGCGTCGTGCTGTTGACCGCGGAGCGCAACGAGGGGGCGCAACGACTGTTCGCCAGCATCGGATTCCGGCGCACGATGGTGGAAATGACGCGAGAACTCTAGCGAGTGTGAGCGAGTGTGGGGTCAGGTCTTGAATGCTTAGATTTTTCACGGTCTGACCCCGTTACAGGGGGGTCAGACCGTGAAAATAGTGTGCATTCAAGACCTGACCCCACACCCACCACGTCCAATCAGAAGCGGCAGAGCATCGCGTCGGCTGGCACGGTGGGCACTTCGTCAAGCGCGGCGAGGATCGCACGCTCGACGGGCGAATATTCGCCGTCCGGACGACTGAGCTGCAGCGGCGCCCGCATCGGCGCCTCGGTGTTACTGATGAACCGAGGTGGTCCCGACCGCTTATAGCCTCGCGTGTGGAAGAGAAACGGATGCGCCAGCACGACATCGCCCGCCGCGCCGGTCAGCTCCGTGAAGTTCCCAAGCGGTTCCGAGAGCACCAGGTCGAACAGCCGTCGATGTTCGAGCCCGTCGGGGTGACGGGCCAGCACCCGGGCTGTCCGGCGATGCGATCCACCCGCGACGATCGTTCCGCCTCCGCCCGGGGCGACGTCGGAGAACAAGCCGATCACCAGCAGGCCCTGGCGCGGTGAGTCGATCGTGTGCCGGAACCAGTTCCCGTCCACGTGCCAGCCCCAGTCCGGCCACCGGGCCTGTTCGTCGGCGCCAAAAGAGAAATTCACCGGCCAGAATCCCCAGCGCCGCTCGCCGGTCCAGCGATCCGGTCCCACGAGCGCGGCCACCGCATCCGCCACCGCGTCGGTGAAGCAGTCGACAATCTCAGGCTCGGATCGAATCTCCTCGATGTCGTACGCCGGCGGCCATGTCGACGGATCGTCTTTGACGATGCCCCGCTTGTCGTGCATGCGCGCCCAGATCACCTCTCGCGCCGACCGGGCCTGTGCGGCAGTAAACGCACCGGGCAACCGGCACCAACCATGTTCGATGAAGGCGCGCACGTCATCAGTGCTCAATATCCCCATGTGCTTCCCCGGTGTTTTCCTCCCGCCATACGAACTCGCACTGTCGAGTGGCGCGGCGTCACGGTGCACCACTCCCGGCGACAGGAGCCGCAAGCCTCAACCCTCGCACCAGCACGCGTCGGGGCCCGCACCAGCAAGCGTCGAGTCTCGCACGACGAGCGTCACTCCTCGCACCAGCAAGCCTCGCGCGTCGCACCAACGCCTGTCGCCCTCGCACCCTACTGCCGGGACCGCGGCGTTCCGCTTGTGCGCGCCAGCGCGCCAGGGCGAATCCGTATGGCGCTCCGGAAAACCGCCTTGATCCGCGCCCCTCAGCTCCGCCGCCGGCGAGGGCGGCTATGCCAAAGCACTTGCCACGGTTTTCCTCCGGCCATACGGACTCGCGCTGTCGCATGGCGCGGCGTCACGGTGCATCACTCCCGCCGACAGGAGCCGCAAGCCTCGACCCTGGCGCCAACGAGTGTCGCCCTCGCACCAGCACGCGTCGGGGCCCGCACCAGCAAGTGTCGAGTCTCGCACCACGAGCGTCACTCCTCGCACCAGCGAGTGCCGACCTTCGCACCAACTCGCCTCGAGCCTCGCACCGAAGACTCCGTCTGGCGCTCCGGAAAACCGCCTTGATCCGCGCCCCTCAGCTCCGCCGCCGGCGAGGGCGGCTATGCCACGACACTTGCCACGGTTTTCCTCCGGTCATACGGACTCGCACTGCCGTGTGGCGCAGCGTGAACCAGCTACCGGCCACCGGCTACCAGCTACCGGCCACCGGCTACCAGCTACCAGCTACCAGCTACCGGCTACCAGCTACCGGCTAGTAAGATTCCCTGACGCCACATGATCACGTCGATCGAGTTGCTGAACGCGAACGAGTGTGCACGCGTCGAGAGCCAGATCAAGGAACTCCGCGACTGCTGGGTGCCGCGCGGCTCGCAGGTGAGCGGATTCTTCACCCTCGGCGCCGCCAGCTACCTCGACGATCTCGACGAGTACCACGAACGCCGCGCCGCGCTCAATCCCGTGCTGCGCAGCAGCTTCGGCTGGCTGTACGACAAGGTCGTCGAGTTTCTCGAGCGGCGTCTGCACGCTCCGGTGACGCTGGCTGACAACCTGGCTTTGCCCGGCTTCCATATCTGGCTGGCCCCGGCGGTGTTCGTCACGCCCGACGCCTCGGTCCATTTCGACCTGCAGTATCTCCGCACCTGGGCCACGGACGCGCCCGACGTCGACTACTCCCGCCCGCTGTCGTTCACGCTTCCCATCCGGCTGCCTCGCCGCGGCGGCGGCCTCAACGTCTGGGATATCACCTACGAGCGATATCGCCGCTTCGCGGCGCGGGTGAACGCGCCGCTTCAGCCGATGGACGTCACCGTTCTGCTCGATCGGATGCGACATCCGTACACGCCAGGCGCGATCGTGGTGCACTCGGGTCACCTGATGCATCAGATTGGCGAGATCGAGGCAGTGGACGCCGACGATGAGCGGGTCACGTTGCAGGGTCATGCGCTCTGCCAGCGCGGCGAGTGGAAACTCTACTGGTGACCCGACATCAGCAGTGACGCCACCGCCGCGGTCAGCGGCTGGCCCGTGTGGTACTCGTAGTAAGTGAAACAAGGCGACGGGTTGACTTCGAAGCAATACCACTCATCGTCCGGCGTCCGACGAAGATCCAGTCCGGCGACGCGTAAGCCGAGCGCCCTGGCAGTGGCTATTGCGCGCGCCTCGATCGCTTCCGGCAGCGGCGTCGAGCGCAACTCGCATTGGCCGCCCTGCTGGCGTGCGTATCGATAGTCGTCCGCATCCGAGAGCACTTCGCTCGCGAACACCGCATCGCCGACAACGTGCACGCGATGATCGCGGCCGGGCACCCACGCCTGGAACTGAGTAGGGCACCAGGTCACGTCCTGGAGCCGCGCCCGGTGCTCCGCGCCGAGCCGCGAGACTCTGCTGCGGACACCGCTGACCGACTTGTAAATCACGGCCCCATGTCGCTCCCAGAACTCCGCGGCCGCGCGCGGGTCGGTGGTGATCAAGGTTTCCGGAATCGCGAACCCACACCGTTCGATGGCGGCACTCTGGTACGGCTTCGAGCCGTTCGACGCCATCGACGTCGGCCGGTTGATCACGAGCGCGGGCGTTTCCTCCGCCCAGGCCCAGATTGCCGATTCAACCTCCTGAACCCGGATCCACGCCTCCGGCCCGGCATCGCCAACTGGCGGCAGTTGGCGGGCATCATAGACGCGCGTGTATAGCGCGTCGACATCGTCGAGCCTGACGGGGGTGTCGCGATCCCAGACCGTTCCGCCCATGCTGTCCCCGATCGTCAGTTCGACGCGGTGGTCGAGGACACTTCGCTGGTCGAGCAACGTCATCGCTGCGCCACGTTTGACCAGCTCCGCGCTGATCGCATCCAGCGGATCGTCGCCCGGGGCACCCCACAGCAGGATCACGCGACCGTCTCCACGTCCATACGCTCCAGCAGCAGATCGGCAACGTCCTCGGAGGCAATGTCGATCGTGAGTTCGGCACAGACGAACGCGCCGTCGGGACCCGGGGAATCGAACTGCACGGTCAGCAGTTCGACGCCGGCGCGCTCGGCAAGCCGCACCGCCTGGTCACCCAGTTCCGGCGCAACCGCTCCGATCCATCGATCGCCAATCACCGCCACCGTCGCGGTCGCGAGCGTGGCCTCGTGACCTGGCGCGGTGTACCGGCGTTCGGCTGGACGCAGGCCTGCGCGTGCCGCGAGCAGGAGCCATCGTTCGCGCCCGCGATTCGGTCCCATCAGCGATGTCGCATCAGGCCGGTTCAGGACCGGGCAGGGAAGCCTGGTCAGCCACGACGCCAGGAATGCGGTCATCTCTGCCGCCGCGTACTCACGATCCCCCACCGTAATGTGCGCGAGATCCGCAGGAGCGACACACGGGAATCGCGTGATGACGCCCCGCAATTCCGCTGCGCGGATCAGTTCACCGGATACCACGCACCATTCGTCGCCGCGCGCGCCAACGTGATGACGCCATCCCGGCTGCGACAGATCGCGCGGCGTCATCAGGCGTACGGGTTGCGGCCATCGATCCGCTAGCACACGTGCGGCGAGATCGCGCGAATGTGCCAGGACTACGAGCAGTCCGCTCATCGCTCGTCTGGCTTGGAGGCGGGGTCGGTCACCCGAAGGCCGACGAATGGCCGCTCGTCCGGCTGAATGAAGGCGCGGCCCAGCGGTGGCGACTCGCTGTGCTCGCGGTCCGTGGCGTCGCTCCACAGGAAGCTGGCCAGTCCGGATGCGAACGGCGCAGGCGTGTCCAACTGCTTCTCAATCGCGCCCAACCCCTCTTTCCCGTCCTTCCGTTCCTTGCCGTCTTTGTGGTCCTTGCTGTCCTTGGAGTCCTTGGTGTCCTTGGAATCCTTCGCGTCTTTCGTATCCTTGGTGTCTTTCGAATCCTTCGCGTCCTTGGTGTCCTTGGTGTCCTTGGAATCCTTCGCGTCCTTTGTATCCTTGACGTCCTTGAACTCCTTGGTGTCCTTCCCTTCTTTCGGCGGCTTGGCGTTGAACTGGTTCTTGACGTCGGTCAGCGCCTGCACCAGTTGTCCGCGGAGGATCTCGATGCAGGCGAAAGCACTCGCCAGGTTCGCGCCCAGCGCGTCCAGATCCCGTTCGACCTGGTGCAGCCGGGCGTTCAGTCCCTCTTCGTCGTCGGTCCGCTCAGCCTGGACCGTGTCCTGTCCATCGACCCAGTCCTTGTGCTGGAACCCGCGCGCGAACTTGCTCTTGCAGTTGGGATCGCTGGGCGGAACCGGGAACTTGTAATCGAACGCCATCGCGCGCTCCTATTGATCGTCGTTGAGAAAGCCCAGGTGCCGGCGCTGACGGAACAGCCGGAAGGTATGGGCCAGGCGACCGGTCAGCGGGACCACGGCGCCATCGCCCGCCGGATCGACGTGCTGCTCGCGAACGCCGCGAGTATCGACGACCACTCCCACCGGCACCGCCCGCTCCAGCAGATTCATCAGACGTTCGTAGGCGGGAAGGCCGATGAGCGTATCGTCGGGCAGATCGACGCGCACCTCATAGGGTCGCACCAGCCCTCGCGGATCGTCGCGATCGCTGCGCGCGAGCGACACGGCAACGATCGCCGCAAGGCCCGTCGCCGCTGGCGGGGTGTACCGATTCCTCGCTCCGACCGTGCGATCGAGCGTCCCGGCCACCCCATCGATCGGCAGCACATACCACCGGAATCCCACCCGGCGTGAACTGAATGGAGTCCCGGCTCCGGGCAGGACGGCAGCGCCGACGATCAGCAGCACCTGGCTGCCGTGCACGAGCGGCAGCGCGGACGGCACCTCGCGGCGGCGCAGCGACTCCACCAGCGCCTGCAACTGCTGCGTCTGCGCGGCGGCGCCGGCGAGCAGTCCGGCGGACATGGCGTTGTCGAGCACCAGCGTCGTCAGCAGCTCGGGTGGCATCTCGTTCAGCGCGGTGCGAGTCCTGGCAAGGTCGGGCTCGTTGTCGGGCGTACCCAGCCTGGCACGGGCGAACGCCGCCAGCGCCGGCGCAGGCGGTACCGTCGCGCCCGTCCACAGCCGGGCGCTCGACGGTGATTCAGTCCACGTGGGCACGCCGGCGGCTGAGGCATCCGCCACCGCGTCACGAAGCCCATTGCGCAGCACCACGTCCTGCCCGGAATCACCGGGCGCCTCGAAATGCGCTTCCAACGAGAGCGCGGCATCGGGCGCGGAGCTGATGACCGTGCCGATCACCGGGAAGTGCGATAAATACCAGCGCCCGTTCGGGAGTTCATGCACCGTCTTGAAACCGCACGGCTGCAGGAACCAGCGGCCGACGGGATCCTGTGCCGCGGGAACCGGCCGCAACGAGTCGAGCAGTTGCTGCGTTTCCAGATCGGTGCCGGCTGTGATCCTGCCGCTCGTCAGGTTCTGCGCCATCGTGTCGAGTTCGGCCGCCGGTGGCGTCTCGACGTCGACGCCGAGACCCAGTTCGTACCGGCTCCCGCCACCGTCGTCCTGGGCACGAAGCACCGCCCACCGCCGAGTTGCTCCCAGCGCGGTCCGGCATCGGCCGGCGCGGTCCAGCGCCGACGCGAGCAGCGGCGCGACGAAGGCTCCCGCCGGAAACGAGAAGTTGACGAAGAGCCGGGTGAGAATCGCCTGCTGCTTCGCGCGCACAAGACTGGGCAGCGATCGTGACGCCGGAATGGTGGATCCCGGCTGCACCAACTGGTTGGCGCGGAGCCAGTCGAGCAGTGCACGCCGCGCGGTGTCGTCGGGAGACGAGATCAACTTGATGGCGACCGCGAACTCGGAGTTTGGTTCCTGGATGGCCCCGTTCACGCCGACAGCGGCCATCGCGTCCTCGACCCGCCGTCGATTCGGCTGCAGGAACGGACGGTAGATCTTCAGCCGCTGACGATACGATTCGTCGCCTTCACGTGCGCTGAGACTGACTGGCTGTCGCTGCTCCGCATCCCAGGCCAGTCGATCCGTGAACCTCGGAACGCCGAGGTCTGCGCCAATCCGATCCAGTGCCTGTCCCATCCGCTGGTGTTCCGGATCGGCAGGGTCGAATGCAAACGAGAGCTGGCGCACGGCCAGCAGTTCACGAGCCTGACGGCGCAGTCGCTGCTTTTCCGCGCCCACGACGTAGAGAAGCCGGCCCAGCACTCCCTCGACCAGACGCACTTCTACGAACTGCACGAGTTCCGACGGCTTCAGGTCGGCGGAGGTCACGACCACGTCGAAGGCCGGCGCGGCATCCGGAATCGGCAGCGGCGCCGGTGGCCACACCGGGAGGAACGCGCCCGCTTCGCTGAACGGTGCGAAACGGACACTCACCGATGACGCTGGCACGTCGCGGCGCGGCGTGACCTGCACGGTGACGACAACGCTGCGTTCTGCGAGCGCGATGCGTGTCCCGATCAGGAGCACAGGCTGGCGCGACACCCAGTCGGCGCTGGCCTGGAGCCCACCGCTGCCGACGGCGAGCGGCAGCGTGGTCTGCGGGTTCCCAGCCAGCAGCGGACCGGCCAGGTGACCAATCAGGTTGTCGTGCGATGCGGAACGCCGGGGATCGCCGTCGAGCGCCATGGACCTACTCAAATCACCTGCAGCAACGCGTCGGAATCGACGAACGTCGCCACCTGCGTCGGCTTGATCGTCACGTTATCGCCAGGACCTGGCGGAGACACGCCTGGCGGCAGCGGCGACGGTACCAGCAACAGATCCTGCACGTCCGTGACGCCAGGCTCGTTCATCATCGACCACATCACCTCCGAGAACCGCACCGGCTCGCCCAGGCTGAGACCGTCGATGTAGCGCTGAATGCGCGCCATGAGGCGTTGCTTCAACGCGACCGCGGCAGGCGATGCATTGATCACTTCCCCGCTGGACCCGCGAGGCAGCGGCAGGCCACGGACGATCAGCCGCGCCTGGACAGCGACGAACACAGGTGCTGCCTGCTGAAGCCGCGGGAGGATGCCCATCGGGCGCACGTCCTCCATCGCCGCCTCGAGTGCGGCGCCAAGACCATCGGGGCCATCCCAGAGCGCAGAGTCGGTTGATGCCACGACGACGTCGAAGAAGTACGGCGAGGCGAGATCACGCTCGGCGCCGAACAGCCGTTCGAGAAAGTTGAACGTACCGAAGATCGGCAGGTTGGCATCGAGGCCGCCGACATGGTCGCGCACCTGCACCTGCCGAACACCAGGCACCAGCGAGAGCGCCACCTGGATGGCATCCACTGTCCAGATCGAGCGCGGCGCGCGCAGCAGCAGATCGCGGTAGCGGGCATCGGGCCAGAACAGCTCTCCGCCCTGCAGCGGCTGGCGATGATCGATCGTCACGATCTGCTCCGGTGGAACCGGTGGCTGCTGGGTACGGGCGATGGTCAGCAGGCTGCTGCCCTGCGCACCCAATGCGGCCGATTCGAGCTTCGGATCGTCGGCATTCCAGAACGAGATCTTTTCCGACGGCACGGTCGGGTTGAGGTTGTGTTCCGGGCCCGGGTAGAAGGCAACCACCCTCGCTTCGCGCACGGGACTGCCGGTCGACAGCGTGATCGGCTCGTCGAGAGCCACGTGATGGCCGCCCGGTGTCAGCATGCGTGAACCGCGCGGCAGGTTGACCGCCCCAATCACCGCCGGCAGGTGCGCGGTCAATGTCACGGTTCCAAGTGCCTCCAGCGAGGGACGCGGCAGACCGAGCTCAGTGCCGAGCCGCGACAACGCGTCGCCCTGGGCGGTGGCGACGAACTGGTTGTCGTACACGGCGGCAAGGGCCGACCACGTACGGGCATCTTCGAGCGCCGAGACCTCGAGGATCTTGCGGATTGCCGAGCCCGACCCGAGGTCGAGGTCGACCCCGAACAGCGATCGTGCAAGCGCGAGCTTCTCTGCCAGCAGCCGGGAAAACGGCTTCGGGATGAATCCGGAGGCGGTGAGCCCATATCCATCCGCACCGCTCGTGCGCGCCACCTCGGCATCGATCGCCAGCACGTCGGCCGCTGCTGTCTCGTCAGCCATTCTGCAACCTCGTACCGGCGTTCCCGGCGCTGAGCGTCAACTGGTCCCCGCTCACCGTTTCGAACGCGACGCGAACGTCCATCGTGCGAGACGCACCCGTGGTCGGAGCTTCGAGCCGCTGGTCGACGAGTTTGACGTCCACGATGCGGCTGACGCGACGGTCTTTTCTCAGCAGCGCGACGATCGACACACGCACCCGCTCCCGCTGCAATGCAGAGGTGGTCTCCTCAGCCAGCGCGTTCAGGCCGTCGAAACCGAAGTCGGTGTTGAAGACGTCGCCGCCGAGCGGTGTGAGCACCGACGTGGACAAAACGTTTGCGAAATGATCGACCCCGTCCGCTATCGCCAGGTCGGTCCCGTCCCTGCGAAGGATCAGATCGCGTCCCAGGTCGCCCACGGGTGTGAGCGCCAGCCCACGCCCCAGGAGCCGTCGGCGCACCGCGTTCTTCTGTACTTCGGCGTCCATCATCTACTCCGCTCTGAGCCTGGCCTGCTTCGGGTCCTTACAGCTCAACGCATTCTGTGGCTTGCCGATCGTCGTCGCTGCGAACGAATCGAGCAGCACGCCGTGGCCCCGGACGGTGAGCTTCGTTGCCTCACCGGACGTCAGCGAATCGACCTTCGTACATGGCACTTCGCCGGCATTCGTCTTCGTCTGCAGGCAGCCGCCGAGCAGAGCCAGGAGAAGGTCGCCCTTGACGAGCACGCCCTTTCCCGACACGGTCAGCTTTGGCTGGGCAACCGTCAGCGCGGCCACGCCCTGATGGGCACATTCGACGTCGCTGGCTTCGGTCACGACGAGGGTCATCGGTCGATCACGTCCATGGTGTTCTTCACCTTCACCCGTACATCGTCAGCTTCGAGCGTGAGCGTGTTCTTCGCCGTCACCGTCAGATCCTTTGTCGAGTCAATGACGATGTCGCCGTTGTTCTTGATGACGATGCGCGAGCCGCTTTCATGCTCGATCGTCACCTCGTCCGCCGAGTCTGACGGGGGCTCGGGTCGGTCGCCTGGGTGCCCGAGCGTCCCGGGGCGCACGCGCACCGTGAACCGCCCGACCTCGATAATCCGGGCACCGTCAGCGTCGATGAGGTCGTTGGTCGCCTGCGACGTCGGTTCCTCCGGTGTCTCATCGTCGCTCGCCGACTGGCGATGCGGGGAGTCGACGGCCGCGGGAAGGATCAACCACCAGTCTCCCGGCTGGGTGTCGGGCCCGTGGCCAGACTCCCAGAGCGCACCAATGTCGACGGGATCCTCGGCGGCGCCGCCGACGTGTCCTACGAGGACACGCGTGCCCGGATAGCGCGGCACGACCAGACCGCATTTGCCCCACGCGAAGGGCGTCAGATACGGAACGCCCGAGAGGCGCGACTTGGACGCGCGATCGATCGGCAACCGCCGCGACTGCCTTGGTACACCGTCTGAGGCGACCAGGCCTGCCCACAAATCAACCGTCTGGCTCGGCGGCTCGCCGCTGCCGGCAGTCGTTGCCCCGCGCACCTCGCCGACGATGAGTTCCTCGGATCCGGACGTCTGCATCAATTGCTGGATGGCGTTCGCCACAGCCGCGTGCGGCGTTGCCGGCGGATCCGGATCGGGCATGCCATCAGCCTGTTCTGCCGGATCCCATTCCTGGCCTGGTGTCACGCGTACGCCGGTCACCGACGTCACGAATCCTTCCGTGCGGGACAGCGTGTGGCTGACACCGGAGACGTACAGCGTCGACATCCACACCCGTCGCTGCAGTCGCGAAACCGATCGCGGACGTCCCCAGATTTCGCAGTGCGTCTCCGAAGCCCGCCGGTGGCCCACCCACACCCAGCTCGGATGCGACGTCGTCGCCCCCGGCCGCTCGATCGACGAACGGATCGCGGAACGTCACCCTGTCGCCGGGACGCACGTCGGGTCGCCCCTTCAGAATCAGCTGGTACTGCAGCCGCGCCGGCGGCCCATCGCCCTCCGCGTCGCCGGCTCGCTCGTTCTGCGACACGCTCGAGGTTTCCACGTGGACGAGCCCGCCGACGTCGTCGAGCAGTTTGGGCTTGCCTTCGAGCGGGATCGGGCGCCCGGGGCCGATATGGAGCTGTCCGTCGCGAATCAGGTACATGCCGCGGCCGGCACGCTTCGATTGCGCGACCATCGCGCTTTCAAGCGCGCCGAGTAGTCGAAGGCCGGTTTTGAAGGAACGGAGTTCGACGGCGGGGGCAGTGCCGCTCGCTCCAACGCCTTGCAGCGGATGCTTCTGCACCGCGCGCGGAAACTGCGACCGTCGGAGCAGATCGTCGGCAACGAGTCCGGCGGCATCGACCGGATCGGTCGCGGGCCGCGGCGGTGCGCTCACGCGCTTTCCGAGCGCATCGTAGACACGCTCGGTGGCCTCGATCACCGCTTCGAAGCGCCGGGCACCCACTCGCCGGCTCAAGCTGGTCACGACCAGTCGCGCCACGCGGGCGGACACATCCGGCGTGCTCGACAAGCTGTCGACGACATCCGTCAGACCGGCAACGCTGGTCAGGAATCCGAGCGGCCCGCTGACGTCGCGCCAGTAAAGATACAAATCGACGAGGATCGGTACGCGGGGTGTCTTGCTCCAGACCTGGTGCAGCTGCTTGTAGTCGTTGTTCGTAATACCCTCGATCGTGAAGTGATAGGTACCGCCTTCCAGGCCTGAGGGCAGCGCCGCTTCGATCTTCGCGTAGTAGTCACCCGCGCCGATCGAGATCAGCAGCGTCTCGGCCCCCGGAGCAGACTGCGTGAAGAACCGCAGGTGCCACCCTGCGTCGTTGCCGACCGTGTCGCTGCTGCGGATCACGTGACTAGCCCTCCGTACTCGATGGCACACCGACTTCCGACTGGATCGCACCCGCGAACCGCTCGGCGACGCGAGGAGCGAGCGGCGGCAACTCGAACTGCGGCGCACCGCGATCGATCCGTCGCCAGCCGAAATCGATGAACGACCCGAAGTCCCCCACGTCGCGTACCGGTCCCTGCGGAAATCTGGAAGTCGCGGATCCAGATTTCCACGAGCGCACCGTTCTCGCCATCGTCAGGGAGCCGGCGCCGCAGGCCGGTCACCAGCGGAGCGCTGCCAAGATTCCGGCCGGCACACCGCAGCACGAGGCGAACCGGCGGACGCGCGGCTGGATCGGTCGTCGCCGCCGCGTCGCGCGGCGCGATCTCGTCGGCAGCAGCCAGGATCGGTGCGCGGCCGTCGAGATCGCGCCAAAGGATGGCGTCCCCGGTGGGCACGTAGAGCGCCAGGCTGAGCTCGTCGTCCAGGCGGATGGATGCGGGGAGCGCGCGATCCAGGATCTGCCGGACGCGCGTGAACGCATCGGGCAACGGAGGCAGCTCCGGCGGCACCAGGTATCGATTGATGGGGATCGGCAAGGTGGTCATCAGATCGCCCCGAAATCGACGAGGCCGCGCACGCCGACGTTGCCGATCTCCAGGAGCTTCGCCAGCGCTCCCGGGCGCGGCATGTGCGCCAGCGTGATCGTCACGTCGAGAACGTCGCGGCGTCCGGCCTGCGCCGTGAACGTCAACGACTGAATCTGCATGTCGGTTCGCACCGTCATGCCGGTGATCAGAATCAATCCGGAAGCCGCTCCAGCGGTCACACCCTCGAGCACCGAGCCACGCTTCCCTGATTCCGCCAAGGTCTCCAGTGAGAACTTGAACGCGAACCGCTCGGGACCGGCGAGCAACCCGGTCAGCGTGATCGAATCGTCGTGAGTAGCCACAGATGCGCGGACGCTGGACGTACCAATTGCCGGCAGATGATAGGCCTCGGTGAGGCTGATCTGACTGACTGCGTACAGCGGTATGGTGACGAGGCCGTCGGAGATGATCGCCGACGGCACCCCTTCGTAACGCACGTAGCTTTGCCGCGCCATGTCTGAGATCCCCCGTCAGCGACCGGTGCTCGTCGGCGTCTCGTGACCGTCAGGCCACAGTGGCAGCGCGTCGATGTCCACGCCGCTCGTGCTCTCTTCGATCAGTGCCTCGTACTCGGGCGCCCACACCGGAATGGTCTCCCGGTCGTACTGGCAGTAGAACCCGACCGACCATCCCGGCACGCCGTCCTGGTCGTAGTACAACTCCGGCAACGATGTCATGTCGTTTCCGCAGTCGGGACAGGTTCGGACAATCCCCGCCACGCGTTCGTCTCTCAAGACCCGTCGTCTGAACATCGCCCTGTTGTGCCTCAGTGGAAGAACTGCACGACCCATTCAGGCTTCATCTCGTCGACGAGCCCTGCCAGGATTATTTCCGCCCGCCGATGCAACGCATCGATTGTCCTGAACAGCTCGGGAGACACCTCGCCTGCGAACGACTTGTCGGAGGCCACCGCGACCTCCCTGATGAATTCAGGAAGATGATGACGCGCGGCAACGTCCGGATACTTCTTGTTGATGGCTTGGAACAGATCGAATTCGATGTCGTGCAGGTCGGGCTTGAATTTCTTTCCAAGCTTCTCGGCCGCGGCGGCCATCTCTTTCGGAATCGCGATCCCAGGCGTAGCGAACTCGTACAGCTTCGTCGTCGCCTCCGTACCAACCTGCCACTCATGCGTCAAGCCCGTCTCAGCGTCCTTCAAAATGACGTGATAGCGCGGATAACGAACGATGTTGGTTCCCTCCTGGAGGCGAGGCGGATAGAACGCGGTTTTTCCCTTTTCGTCGATATGTAATTTGTAGGTTGTCTGTTTTCTGAGCGCTTGCGCAACCTTTTCGACGCCTTCGCGATCGGCCATGTCGAATCGGCCGCGGACGATGTCGTCCATCTGCGCCACTCTGGTGTACTTGTTCCGCTCGACCTTCTCCGCCACTCCCGTTACGAACTCGTCGAACTTGTCACGTTTGAGGATGGATCCGGCTTTCCCCTGACTCGGCTGAACCTCCTCCAGGATCTGCTCCTTCAGTGCGTTCATCCGGGCTTTAACCTGCTTCGCTTCGGCAAAGAGCCGCTCCTGACGTGCGGCGCTGTTGACCAGGTCCTGTTTCGTCAACTCCGCGAATGGCTTCGCGATCAGTTTCGTGCTGTAGTCGCCGAGCGGCTTTGCCGCGGGCGCATCCTTCCCCACGAGTTCGAGCAAATGTTCCACCGTCCTACCTGACGCTGTCACGACCTGGGCCGTGTCGTCAGCGCCGATACGCGCTAGCGCTCCCATGACACTATTGGCGTCGGCGCTCGAAAGCTTTTCGAGTCGCACCAGGAAGGCTTCGAGTTCGTCTGGTGCTCCCCGAAAGGCACGTGAGAGCAGTTCGGCGCCGACCCGCGGCGTCCGTTCCAGGAACGTGCGCAGGCGCTCCGAGCGAAGCACCCGCTCGACGACTTTGGTGATCTCGTCGCGACTGGTGTTCCGAATCACGATCTCAAGGCTCCGTTGCACGTCCGGCTTGAGCTCGACCTTCGCTGCCTCGAACAGATCCTTGACGGCGCGTGACGTCCACTCGGACCGCATCTTGGCGATCAGCCCCTTGGGCTCCTGAACCGCGCGCGCGTGCTCGATGACCTCCTTCCACTGCTGCCGGAGCGCCTGCATGAACTCCTGCACGAGCCCGAGCTTCTCGGGCTTGAACGTGTTCGTCAGGGCACTTTCGACGTTGTTCATCCCCTGTGCCGCCGCCTCCTCGATGTCGGCCGCGCGCATTTCCTTGGCGAGCAGCTCGGCCACCTCCTGCGGCCCCATCCGGCTCTTCGCCAGCGCGCGGACAACGCCGCGCCCGGCGACGCTCAGCGCCGGCACGATCGCGAACTCGAAGGTGAGTCCCACGGCGAAGCCGGTCCCGAACTCCTTGAGATACTCCATCGGCGACGACCATCGCCGGCAGGAGGACAGGTGGATCAGATCGTCGGCAAACTTCTCGACCACCTGGGTCACGCCGAGCGCCGTCGCCGAGGCGAGGCCCTTGGTCGCGTAGACCAGCCACTTGGTCGCAGCGGTCTTCAGCGCCTCCTCGGTGACGAATCTGCCGGCAAGGCTGGTTCCGGCGCGGGCCCCCAGACGGAAGCCGATGACGTCAATCGCACCGTAGAACGCCTGCGTCAGGTAGCCTTCCAGATCGCGATCGGCAGCCGACGTCGTCAGGACGTAAATGAGTTCGCGGATCGAGATCGCGATCACCAGTTCCACCGCGCCGAGCAGGCCGCCGGTGAAGACGATGTACCCGCCGGTCAGCAGCAGCGCTTCGATGATCAAGAACGCCGTCAGCGCCTTCATCTCGTGGTCGACGTGGATGCTGACCATCTCCGCGTCGAGCTCGGCGAGCGTCATCGGCGCCTTGCGCGGTCCCGTGTCCTCCCAGTCGCTGTCCGCGAACTTCTGCACTGGCTGGGCGATGATGCTTAGCACGCGCAGCCCATGTTCGGTGTGCTGCTCGATCGCGATGATGCGCAGGCTGAAGGACACCTTGACCCGCTCGAAATCCTTGTCGGGATCGAGCTTGAGTTCCTTGGCTGCCGCTTCAACCGCTTCGGCGAGCAATTGCTCCTTCGTGCGCGTCTCGCCGGCCCGGCACAACATGCCCAGCATCAATTCCTGAATCTTCCGTCGCGTCGGTTCGGCTAATTTCTCCAGCGTGGCCTTGGTGGGACGCGACACGACGCCCTTGCTGGTGAAGTAGGACTCGACGCCGCCGATGACGCCGGCGTTCGGATCGGGGTTGCGCTCACCCGCGGGCTTCAGCCGCTTGCCTGAGTGGACGAAGACGAGCTCGTTCGTCGCCGGATCCCAGGTGATCTGCGACATCACCTCGAGTCGCACCGCATTCATCGACACGACCATCCGCTGAACTTCCGGGCGCTGCTCGAAGCTGGTGCCGGTGACGTTGCCAATCAACGCCATCCGCATCCAGCCGTACAGCGAGTAATGGTCGTCGAGCAGGTCGAAGAGCGCGGTGAACGCGTGGAGGCGATCGAGCTCGGCGAAGAGCACTTCCATCATCGCCTTGGGCCGCTCGACGCGCCAGTCGAGGAAGAACTTGATCAACGCGTTCAGCCGGTCCGGTCCGCCCAGGAAACCGTCGCTCATCTCCAGCACGATGTGAGCGAGTCTCGCCGCCTCCTTGCGCAGTTCCTCGAGCTGCCTGGCCGCCAGGAGCCGTCCGCGGATGTCAGCGAAGACCGGCGTGGCGAGCACGCCGCGATCGCCAGGTTGCCACTCCGGCCCTCCAGCGACCGGCGTCTTTCGCGGTGGCAGCGGCGACGACGCGGCATCCTGCTTTGCCCAGCTCGTCGTCTGCTCCGCCACCGCTTTGGGAAGTTGCCGTTCGAGGTCGTCGTTAGCGAAATGCACGAGACGCCCGAAGATCTGCGCCTCCTCGGCCTCGCCCTTTACGTGCTCGACAACGGCCCGTTTGACGATGTCTCTGAACGCGGACCGCACCATCCTGAACGGCTGGACGCGTACGGGTACTGCCGACTGGCCATACAGCTGCAGGAAGTTCTGCTCGTTCGTCTGACCGTAGGCCTTCTGCAGGGCCGCGAGGTCCGGCATCCGCAGGGCCAGCAGATCGACGAACGGAACGTCCACGTCGAACGGTGGCGCGAAGTTGACCAGCGGAACGGAAGACGGTGCCGGTTCCTGCGCGGCGATGAACTGCAGGCGCATCCCCGCCGGCAGGACCACCTCCTCCAGCCGCTCGCCGGGCCGGAAGACGGGCTCGTCGGTGGGCAGCGACGGCAGGCCGGCCAGGCGGGCGGGATCGAGCGCCCGTACTCGTCGTCCCGTCCGTCGATCGCGGAAGAGCAGGTACGGCCCGCGACCGACGAACGGCGCGCGCTCGGCGGCCAGCGCATCTCTGAGCTCGAGCGCTGACACGGTTCGCGTCACGTCGACCGCCCAGGCGACGGCTTTGACGGTGTCGGTGAAATGCTCGCCGGTACGCGCCTCGAGGTCTTGCCGGTATCCGGCGTACCACCACGGCTTGACGATCTCGAAGAAGCGATCGAAGCGGGCCTGGAATTCGAAGGGCGGATGCAGCCGCCAGGCGCGCGTGGGGGGCGCGGCGAGCACGGTGGCGCTGGCCGCGCGAATCGCCGTGCGCAGCCGCTTCTCAACCTGTCGTCGTTCAGGCTCGTCGAGCGCGCGACGACCTGGGCCTTGCCACTCGAACCCGGTCACCTGGGCGCGCGGCATTCCGGTGAACCCGTCCTCCGCCACCTCCCGCTGGGCGGCCATCCAGGTCTTCTGGAGGTGCTCGGCGAGTTGCTTTTCCAGGTCCGCGAGCCCCTTGCCGCGCAGCGCTGACGGCCTGACGACGAGCCGCACCGGGATCTGGACCTGGACCCTCATTTCACGTTCTTGATCGCGGCGCCGAGTCGACGGATCTCGGCGTCGACAATCTCGCGGACGCGCTTCTCGTCGAGCGGATCCTGGCTCACGAAGATTTCGACCGAGAACCGGTAGTCGATCACCTCCTGCCGCGGCGCAGTGGTGCGCACCTGCCGTGCCGGGCGCTGTTCCTCGTCGCCCATGCTACGGGATGCTCACCGCCGCGCCCTGTTTGGGCTCGGCCGAGGCCTGGAGGCTGAAGCCTGAGAACGTTGCGCTGGGTGCACCGGACACGGTGGCGTTGGACGGCGACGCCGAGGTGATCAGGCATTCGCGCAACACGACGGTCTTGAACGACCAGTCGGTGCCGTCGTGCTCGTGCAGGGTGATGTCGAACCGGCGCCCGGCCAGCGCCAGCGCGGTCAACTGCGCCGCGACGTCTCCAATCGCCTTGACCGTCATCGAGAACGTGATCGATTCCGGCATGAACACCGCCCCCAGATGCGTGCGCTCGATCGAGTGATGAACTTCGGCGTTGAGCGCAAACGTCGGGGTGAACGAATCAATCGGGGTTACGTCGACCTGCCGGCCTGCGTCGTCGACATAGGTCACGGCCAGGCGGGTTCTCCAATCCATCGGCTTTTCCATGACGCGCTTTCCTCCGCTAGAACTTGGGCTGCAGGAAGACCCGCAGGTGATGTACCGCCGGTCCGTAGGTGATGCTCACCAGCAGATCGATGGCTCGGTTGGCACGCGCGGTGGTCACCAGCGCCGTTTCCGCGGCGGAGCGGGCGCTCTCGGGCAAGGCGAGGATGTCGAGCAGCGGGATGCTCACGTCGAAGTCGTCGATCACGTTCGCGCGCTGCAACGGCCCGAGAATTCCCTGCACGGTGGCCCTGAGAATGGTCAACCCGGCGCGGGTGATTCGCGCATCGCCCACCAGCCCGAGCAAGCCGGCCTTGAGGCGGAAGTCGACGTCATCGAGCGTGCGGACGGTGTCGACGTACAGCTGGGATGCGTCGCTCGTGAAACAGCGGCCTTCGCCGAAGTAGAACCCGCCGCCCACGATCAGCGCCGGCTGGATGATCGGGATCACGTTTGCTTCCGACAGAGCCTTGATTTCGGTGGCGCCGTACTGGGCCGGCAGCGGAATCGTGAAACCGCGCACGCGCTTCAGCACGATCGAGGTCGATGGTGCCAGGCCCGCGATTGCGGCCATCGATGCGGTCGCCACGTCTGCCGGCGTATGACCATCGCTCTCCAGCACGGCACCGCGGCCGGCGATCATCACCATGCGGCTCACGCTCGACAGCAGGTCAGGGCCGCCGCCCTGCGACGGGTGCACGGACGCCACCGCATCGGCCACATAGGTCGGCGACCTGCCGCGCCCCGGATCGATCATCGCCACGCCGAGCACGCTTCTGGCCCGCCGCCGAATTCTGCTCGACGTGATCCTTGAGGTGCGACAGCAGCGCCGGATCAACCGTTTCGGCCAGCGACACGAAGTCGACATCATCGGCCGCATTCAACGAATCGAGCGCCGCCTGCACTTCCGCGACGCTGCTCCCGCCCGACTTCACGCCATAGATCTTCGTCGGCTTCGGATCCTGCAACAGAGCGAGCGACAGCGACCGGAACAGCGGTGTGCCGGTGCCGAAGTGCGTAGCGGCATCGGCGACTGTGTCACAGGGCGTCGGTACGTCAGCGGCGGCATCCCCGGCGTTGGACGCCCCGACGACGGCGATCACTCCGGGTGATCGTTGCGCAGTCGGCTGCAATGCCGACGTATCGATGAAGACCTCGATAAACGGAAACGCGGCGGCGACGGTTTGCGGCATGTCGATCCTCTTCTTCGGCCCTAGGCCGTGTGCATCGGGGTAGTGACCAGGCCGATTCCTTCGCGCGCCAGCCAGCGCCCCGCCACCTGCCGGCGGAGCTGGTTGGCCGCACTCTCGGACGGAGCATCTTCGCCCCCTGGCCAGTCCCGGTCATCGAAGGTCGCATCCGGAATCATCCAGATGACGAGCGCAGCATGTCGGGCGACCGCGTCCGGTTCGGACCGGTGCGTCACCCCGAGGTCGTCGAGCTGATCGCGCACCAGCTTGCTGTCCGCCAGCAGCTGCGCGATGTCGAGCGGGCGATCGCGAACCAGGATCGCGGCCGACACCGGAAGGCGACGGGGTGACGCCGGCTCATCCGGCGGCGCGGCAAATCGCACCTGCGCGCCGGCCGTGGCGATCTGATCAGCGTACCGGGCGATGAGCTCGCCGACAGTGTTCACACCGAACTGACCGAGCCACCGGTCGAATGCCACGTCGCTCAGCGCGTCCGGCTGCTGGAGGCCAGCACGCAACCGGGCGAGCAGATGGGATCGCCGCGCAGTTTCGAGCGCCGTCGGATTTGTCGGCAGTCCTCCGGGCAGCCGGGCAATCTCCTCGTCGAGCCCACCGGTGTTCGACCAGCCGGTGATTGCCCGTGTGATGCGCGACAGCGGCGACACCGCCCGCGCCACCAGGGCGCCGCGCCATAACGCGTCGACCCGGATGCGTGGGGCGGAGCCGAGACCGAACAGCGTGACGCGGCCGTCACGTCGGTCCGATCCGGAGCTCAGGTTCCACACGGCTTCGGCCGTCGAGCGGTGTGGCATCGACAGGCCCGCGACCAGTTCGTCGAAGATCGCCGAGTACGGCGGTCCGAGGGCCATCGCGTCCGCATCGTAGGCGGCAAACGTGAGCTGTTCGAGGGCGTCCTGATCGAACAGTGCCGGCCGCAGGCCGTCGTCTGCCAATCGCACGAGGGTGTAGTCGACGTAATTCACGACGCGTCGAGCCGGGCGTGGAGGAAACGGGCGATGTGCGATCGCCCGGCGGGGGTGACCCGGCTGGGTACACACTTCGAGGATGGCGAACGCCGGGTGACGTCCAGCAGGATCCGATCAGGGGACCGCGGCAGCGCACACGAGTGGCTCGCCGCATGGAACCGCACGACCATGCAGACCAGGGGAGGGGGAAATCGCAGCAGACAACGAATCGACGATTGATGTCAAGACATCTCACGCGGTCGAAGAGCGGAGAGCACCGACCCGAGACGCGAAAGAGTGTCCGGAGACGAGTTCACCACCACCTGCGACGCCGCACGATCGATTGATCACGACGAGGAAAGCCAATGGCTGGCTGATAGCATCACTGTCGTGGTCGCGACGACGATCGCCCGCGATACACACTGGTTGCATCATCGTTACGCGTACTCGGAGCTCTCGTCATGAGCGACATCCTGGCTCGCCGCCACACGCACTTCGTCCTCTGGTGTCCGGCTCCGGTCGCGTCGGCGCCGGAACTCCTCATCGGTCGTTTGAAGAACGGCAATCCGCCGTTGTTCCAGCAGGTGACGCGACGCACGTTGAAGCCGGCGCTGAACGGCATCACGCCAATCACCGGTCTGTTCGAGCTCGAGGCGAGCACGCTCGGGCTGGCTGACGACGTCTATCACTACTGGTTCGAGGTGGACAACACGGCCCCGGGCGGGACCGGCAGGATCCAGGTGACCGATCCGCTGGCGCCGGTCGTGGATTACCGGTTGTACGCGCCGGCGAATCCCTCCGTGCTGCACCCCGCCAGCGTCATTGGCATCTCCGCCGGCCGGCTGGTCGTCCGCGATCCGAATGGCGAGATTCCGGACATCCACGTCGCGAACTTCGACACGCTCGCGTCCAACAATCGGCTGGTGATTTACGAGTTGCCGACGGCCTGGTCCAGATCGAGCGGGAGCGATGAGTTCGAACGCGCCGTCGGCACGTTTCGCGACGCCCGGGCACTGGTCGATCCCGGGTTCGACGGAGCGAATTTCTCTGAACTGACGGTCACGCGCCTGAACCCGCCGTACCTCGTGCAACTTGGCGTGAACGCGGTCGAAATGCTGCCGCCGGCCGACAGCGTGCTCGCCCGCGAATGGGGCTACGGCACGTCGCATTACCTCGCGGCCGACTACGAGCTCGGCTATCCGGAGGGCAACCTCTCTCCGACCGCTGCGACCGATCTGACCGCGTTCATCGACGCGTGCCACCGGATCGGGCATCCGGCTCGTGCTCGACGTGGTGCTGGGGTTCATGCGCGAGGAACCGTACCGACGGATCGCCTTCGACGATTTCTATCTCGAGGACCCGGACGCGCATCGCGACGACCCCGACGCCTTCAACTCGCGTCACGGCGGCGGTCAGGAGTTGCGCAACCCGTATGGCGCCTCGTGCCCGCGCTACAACCGGTTCAGGACGACCTACGACCCGATCTCCGGGCAGGTCGACGGCGATCTCGCCGGCCCGGCAGCACATGCTCACGTTCCTGACACGCTGGATGAAAGAGTTCCAGATCGACGGCATCCGTATGGACAGCGTCGAGAACGTCGCGAACTGGGACTTCATCCGCGACTTCAAGAATGCCGCCCGGGCGCAGTTCAGGGATCGCTACCCCGCCGCGGCCAATCAGGCCGACGCAAAATTCCTCGTCGTCGGCGAAGAGCTCGAAACCCCTCCGGAGCTCCTGTCACAGCAGCGGCTCGACGGATTGTGGAACGAGCCGTTCCAGCGCCGCGTGCGTGCCGCGCTCCTCGGCGAATCGGTGGACGGCCGCAGCTTCGAAGATACCGTCCGTCGCATGATCGACTGCCGGATGGACGGTGTGTTCGACGACGGCGCGCGGGCAGTCAATTACCTGACCAGCCACGACGTCGAGGGTTTCCGCAAGGAGCGGCTCTACAACTTCATGCTGACGAACGTGTCGCTGGACAGCAGCGAGCCCCTGTTCGATCGCCGCGCAATCGAACAGGCCGTCAGATCCGGGATCCGTGCCGCCGGACGGGAGCCGGCGCAAAGCGAGGTTTCCGACGCCGCCAGCGGGATCATCCTTCATCGATCACGGCTGCGACGGATCAAGCTGGGCTTCGTCTGCCAGATGACGGCGGTCGGCATCCCCATGATCCTTGCCGGCGAGGAGTTCGCGGATCAGCACGATTTGTTCGACTCGCACGGCCAGGTCACGCACCAGGGCGGCAAGCAGGTCGATCCCGTGAACTACAGCCGGTTCGACGATCCCGACCGCCGCGATCTCTTCGAGTATGTGCGGCGGCTGGTGCGGCTGCGGACGTCACACCCGGCGCTTTCAGTCAACGACACCGCATTCATCCATGTCGATTTCTCGTTCGGCAAGCGGGTGATGGTGTGGAAGCGAGGGACCGATAGCGACCCGGTCGTCGTCGTCGCCAACTTCTCCGGTTTCACGACGCCCGACGCGCTGTCACCGAACGCCGAGTACGTGGTGCCGAACTGGCCCGGCACGCCGGCAGGGCGCCACTGGTTCGAAGTGACACAGGGGCGCGACGTCAGCACGGGCCGGCACGATCGGGAGCCGGTCTTCGCCTGGGAAGCCAAAGTGTATCGGCTTGTATCCGGGAGCAATTAGGCGAAGGCACGATCGTTACGACCATGCGCGCACCGCCGTGACGGGCGAATCCGACTCGGACGCAGACGGCGAGTGGATCGTGGCGTCGCGCCGACTGATGCGCGACGAGCGCCCGAATCACCCGCTCGGACGCCGAAATCAGGAGGCGTGACGCCGGGATTCACCCGCCGTCTGCATAAGTGAGGGTGAGTCGTCCACTGCAACGGCGGTGCACCCGTCGAGGCGCCGCGTCTCCTGACTTCGGCGACGGAGCGTGATCGCATGCTCCGCGCCTTCGGAAGTCGACGCAACGCCTCGACGGGTGCGCCGCCGGCATGGGAAATCCGCACTCGAACGCAGACGGCGGGTGGATCCCGGCGTGGCGCCGACTTATGTAGGCGACGAGCGTTTGAATCACCCTCTCGGACGCCGAAATCAGGAGGCGCGACGCCGGGATCCACTCACCGTCTGCATAAGTGAGGGTGAGTCGTCCACTGCAACGGCGGTGCACCCGTCGAGGCGCCGCGTCTCCTGACTTCGGCGACGGAGCGTGATCGCATGCTCCGCGCCTTCGTAAGTCGACGCAACACCTCGACGGGTGCGCCGCCGTAAAGCTCTGCGCCGCATCTCGAACGCAGACGGCGGGTGGATCCCGGCGTGGCGCCGACTTATGTAGGCGACGAGCGCCTGAATCACCCGCTCGGACGCCGAAATCAGGAGGCGTGACGCCGGGATCCACTCACCGTCTGCATCACCAACGCGTGAGACGGTCAGTCCAACAGCGGTGCACCCGTCGATGCGCCGCGTTTCCTGACTTCGGCGACGGAGCGTGACCGCATCCTCCGCCTTCGGAAGTCTACGCAGCGCATCCATGGGTGCACCGCCGTCATGGGAAAATCCGCATCGGACGCAGACGGCGGGTGGATCCTGGCGTCGCGCCGACTTATGTAGGCGACGAGCGCCTGAATCACCCGCTCGGACGCCGAAATCAGGAGGCGCGACGCCGGCATCCACTCACCGTCTGCATCACCAACGCGTGAGACGGTCAGTCCAACAGCGGTGCACCCGTCGATGCGCCGCCGTCATGGCGGATCCGCGCATCGAACGCAGACGGCGAGTGGATCCCGGCGTCGCGCCGACTTATGTAGGCGACGAGCGCCTGAATCACCGCTCGGACGCCGAAATCAGGAGGCGTGACGCCGGCATCCACTCACCGTCTGCATCCACCAACGCGTGAGACGGTCAGTCCAACAGCGGCGCACCCGTCGATGCGCCGCCGTCATGCGGATCCGACTGGAACGCAGACGGCGAGTGGATCCCGGTGTCGCGCTGACTGATGTAGGCGACGAGCGCCTGAATCACCGCTCGGACGCCGAAATCAGGAGGGCGTTACGATGGGAGGGATGACCGCGCCGTCCCCCCAGTTCTCGTCGCCGCCGGCCGAATCGCTGGCTGATTTTCTCGATCGCCACGAGACGGTGTTCGTGCTGACTGGCGCCGGCTGCAGCACCGACTCCGGCATCCCTGATTACCGCGACGCCGCCGGCGAATGGAAGCGTCGGCAGCCGATCACCTTCCAGGAGTTCGTTGGTCACGAACACTCGCGGAAGCGGTATTGGGCGCGCAGTCTCGCCGGCTTTCGGCGCCTGCGCGCGGCCCGTCCGAACCGCGCCCATGACGCGCTGGCCGATCTCGAACGGCACGGGCGCGTTGCCTTGCTCGTCACGCAGAACGTCGACGGACTGCACCAGGCCGCGGGCAGCCGTGAGGTGATCGACCTGCACGGCCGCATCGATACCGTACGCTGCCTGGTCTGCAACCAGCGAAGCTCGCGCGAACGCCTGCAGGTCCGGCTCGAGGCGGAGAATCCTGCCTTCGCTGACCTCGACGCGGTCGAAGCGCCAGACGGGGATGCCGATCTCGAGCACACCGCCTTCGAGACGTTCGCCGTGCCGCCGTGCGAGCACTGCGGCGGTCTCCTGAAGCCGGACGTTGTGTTCTTCGGCGAAGGCGTGCCGACGGCACGAGTCGAGCGCGCCATGGCGGGTCTGGCTCTTGCCGACGCGATGCTCGTCGTCGGCTCTTCTTTGATGGTCTACTCGGGCTATCGCTTCGTGCGAGCGATGGCCGATGCAGGCAAACCTATTGCCGCGATCAACCTGGGCCGCACCCGGGCCGACGACCTCCTGACGCTGAAGATCACTGACCGGTGTACGGACGCGCTGTCAGCGGCGCAGTCAACGTGGGCGCGACATTCCGGCCGCGCACCCTCCAGCAGAGAGGGGCAGGCGCTGCGAGTATGATCACGCGCCATGGTGCTCAAGCGCGTGTTCGTCGTCCGCCCGTTCGGCACTCGTGAGGGCGTCGATTTCGACGCCGTGGAGCGCGATCTGATCCAGCCCGCCATCGCGCGGGTGACGGCGGCGACCCTGGAAGGGAGCACCACTCTCCCCTTCGTCGAGCAGGGAAACATCCGGGAGGACATGTTCCGCGAGCTGGTGACGGCAGATGTCGTCATCGCCGATCTCTCGATCCATAACGCGAACGTGTTCTACGAGCTCGGCATCCGGCACGCGGTCCGTCCGCATGCAACCGTGCTCATCCGCGCCGAGCTCAGCACCTATCCGTTCGACCTGCAGACAGACCGGTACTTGGTCGTACGACCCGACGAAGCTCGCCAGCGCTGACAGCCGCGCCGAGCTGGTCGCCCGGCTGACGCAGACCCTCGAAGCGACACTGAACAGCGAGCGCACCGACAGCCCCGTCTATCAGCTCCTGCCGAAGTTGCGCCCGCCCGATCCGACCGTCCTCCGCGTCGTTCCAAGCGAGTTCGGCGAAGCGGTAGAAGTGGCAGCGCAGACGCGCCAGCCTGGTGACCTGCGGCTGCTCGCCTACGAAGCGCGGTCCACGGCCTGGGCGTCGGAGGGGCTGCGCGCGGTCGGTTTGGCGCAGTTCATGATCAGGGCGACGGCTGGCGCGATCGAAACGTTCGAGTGGCTCAAGGAACTGCTGCCCAACGATGTCGAGACGAATCAACGCCTGGCGACGTTGTATCAGCGGATGGCCGGCAGGAAGGTGAATGCCGACGAATACCTGGCCAAGTCGGATGCGGCGATTCAACGCGTGATCGATTCACCCGAGCCGAACGCATGGGACATGGCCGAGGCGTATGCGCTGAAGGCCCGCAACATCAAGGCGCGATGGCTGAAGCGGTTCGAGGGAAAGATCGGGACCGAGGCGCAGATCGCGGCGCTGCAGGCGAGCGAACTCGAGGACTCGCTGGAAGCGTATGCATGCGGCTTCGCGCAGGACCGGAATCATTTCTATTCCGGCCTGAATGCGCTGGCGCTTCTGCGCATCCGCATCGACCTCGCGGCGGCGCATCCCGACGTGTGGCTTGGCCTGTTCAATGCGGATCGCGAGGCCAACGAGGCGTTGGAGGACGCGCAAGCGCGCGCGACGCAGCTCGCGATCGGCGTCGACCTCGGCATCGCGGCCAAACAGCTGGCGTTGCAGCGGCAGATCAGTCCCGACGCGGAAGTGAAGTTGTGGACCGACATCAGCGCCGCCGACCTCAGCTTCCTGACGTCGGCGCGACCGACGGCCGTCGCGCAGCGCTATCGCAAGGCACTCGCCGATGCCCCCTCCTTCGCCGTCGATTCGGTTCGCGATCAGATCAAGATTTTCCAGACGCTCGGAGTACGCACCGCCTTCGTCGACGCGGCGCGTGGCGTGACCGGCGACCCTGCCGCCGTGCCGGTGCCGTCGACCGGCCCCCGCGAGCGTGTGCTGCTCTTTACGGGACATATGATCGATGCGCCCGATCGGCCGCAACCACGCTTCCCGCGTACACCGGAGGCCGAAGCGGAGGCTCGACGCCTGATCAAGGAAGCCATCGAGAAGGAGCAACGTCTGGCTGGCGGCACCCTCCGGGGAATCGCGGCGGGCGCCTGCGGCGGTGACATCCTGTTTCATGAAGTGTGTGAGGAACTCGGGATTCCCACGCAGTTGTTCCTCGCTGTCGCGAGAGAGCGCTTCAGCGCCGAATCAGTGCAGCACGGCGGACCCGACTGGGTCGAGCGCTTCAACCGGTTATGCGACCGCGTCCCGCCGCGCGAACTCGGCGGGGATACCACCCTGTTGCCGCCGTGGCTGCGCGGACGCAGCAACTACAACGTCTGGCAGCGGAACAACCTGTGGATGCTCTTCAACGCGCTCGCACTCGACCTGCCCTTGACCCTGATCGCGCTATGGGATCAAGGCCTGGCTGACGGACCCGGCGGCACCGCGGACCTCGTCGCCCAGGTGCAGATGCGCGGCCAGAAAGTCGAGCGACTGCCGGCGGAACGGCTGAAAGCGCTCGCTACGGCCTGACGCCAGGTCGCCGCCCGCCGCGTCACCACTCACCTCCCGCGACCCTTGCGCGCGTCTCCGCGGCGCGACCGCTTCGTCCGCAGCGGCTTGCGCTCTGCCTCAGGTAAACACGAGCGCGCTCAGCTCCCGGGCAATCAGGCCTGCCGTGCGGGCGTTGTGCACGAGGAGCGCCTGGTTCGCGCGTAACGAGTCACCGCCGCTCAATTCGGCAACTCGCTTCAGCAAATAGGGGGTCAGCGCCTTTCCGTGGATCCCCTGCGCATCGGCGTCGGCCACCGCACCCGTAATCGCCGCGTCGATGCCCTCACTCGAGGCGTCGGCCTCGGGCACAGGTACCACAACGAGCACACCATGGCGCGCCTCGATGCGAGCCGCCGCCGCGATGATCGCGGCCACCTCGCGCGGAGTGTCCACGCGGGCGTCGATTGGCAGGCCGCTCGAGCGCGTATAGAACCCGGGCAAGGTATCTGTGCCGAGCCCGATCACCGGGACGCCGTGCGTCTCGAGCACCTCGAGTGTCAGCGGCACATCCAGGATCGCCTTCGGTCCCGCGCAGACGACCGCGACCGGCGTGCGTCCGAGTTCCAGCAGGTCCGCCGACACGTCGAACGGCGCGCCACGATGCACGCCGCCGATACCGCCGGTGCCGAATACGCGGATGCCGGCACGGTGCGCCACGATCATCGTTCCAGCCACCGTCGTGGCACCATCCTCGCCGCGGGCAACAACGATTGGGAGATCGCGACGGCTGCACTTGCGCACCGAACCTGGAGGGCGATGCGCGAGATCCTCAATCTGCACGTGCGAGAGGCCGACGGTCAGCCGTCCCGCGAGCACGGCAATCGTCGCCGGCACGGCGCCGCTCTCCCGTACGGCCGCTTCCATCGCGAGCGCCGTCGCGGCGTTGTCCGGCCATGGCAGACCGTGCGTGATCAGCGTCGATTCGAGCGCCACGACGGGACGCTGTTCGCGTAACGCCGCATCGATTTCAGGCGACAGTTGTATGAGCGAGGCCATGTCGGAGGCCCGAGAGCCGGTTCGATTCGCAGTCCCGGATCTGCAGGTCTCCTGATTGTGCATCGAACCGCGGTTGCAACGGCGCCGTCGCGCGTCGGCCCCCTCCCGTGGACGTCAGTCGGCGTCAGGTCACTGAACGACTACCGTGCCGACCATGCCAGGGTGAAGCGTGCAGTGATACGGAAAGGAGCCTGCGGTCGGGAACGTTCGCGTAAACGTTCCTCCCGGCGCGATGTTGCCGGAGTTCCAGCCGCCATCAGTGGCAGTCGCCGTGTGGGTGGTGTTGTCTCTGTTCGTCCAGGTCACGCTGCCGCCGAGACCCACCGTAATGGGATTGGGCGCGAACGCGGTCGCCGTCAAGATCGAGGCGCCGCTGACGATGGAGACAGGGGTTCCGCCCGCACTGGGCGACGGTGACGAGGGCGTCGTCGTGGACGAGGACGAACTCCCGCACGCAGTAAGAAACAGAATCAATCCGGTGACGGACAACAAACGAACGATCATGTGGGCCTCCCAGGCTGATCGCCGTCCTGCAGTCATCTTGCCGAACCGCGCGCCCGGCGGAAACGTTCGTCTGCTTGACGATTGGGCGCTCGAGCTTGGCCGGTTCAGTTACGCGAATGCGCAAGCCTTTCGCGTGCAGTAAACCTGTGGCGCGTCACCGGCTTCGACACGCGCATGCGTCGGCCTCGCATACAAGTGTTCATCCCTGATGCGACTTCGTGTCGGCCCTCGCGCACGCGGCGCTCATGAGGCAATCGTGCACGCTGGATCGACGCCAGCAACGACAAGGTGGTCGACTGCGATTTGACGAACCCCGCCGCCAACGGCGAATGCGCCGCATCAATCGGCAACGCTGCCAACTTCGGGCGGCCGAATACCGCGACGATTGTCGATCCGAAGGTGCTGATCGGCTGGGGCGTCCGGCCGCATGACAACCAGTACACCTTCACCGTGCAGCAGCAGGTGATCCCGCGTGTATCGGCGGACTTCAGCTTCACCCACCGGTCGTTCCATCGCTTCCTGGTCACGAACGATCTGAATCGCGACCCCGCGACCGCGTACGACACCTATACGGTGACGGCGCCCGAGGATCCGCGGCTGCCGAGCGGCGGTGGCTACCCGATCACCGTCTATACGGTGAAACCAACGGCGAACGTGCCGGCGAAGACGTGGGCGCAGCCGACCAGCATCTATCAGCCGCGATTCGTTCGGCTCAATTTCACGGTCAATTTCTGACCCGCACCCGAACGGGGCGGATGCAGGGCGAACCGATGCACGTCCGGATCCCGGTGCTGACGCACCGGATCCGGCGACCCCTCACCGGGCGTCAAGGCGACCCGGACGACGGCTCGCCGACGGCACTTTTTGCCTCCCAATTTGTCGGCCTCGCATGATTGGGTGTTTCCCCATACACAGCGATGGTAGGCTGAGGCGAGTTCGTCAACTCACTTCGGCAAAGGGGTACGTATGGCCGGCGGTGACGTCGCACCCGGAACGAGGCCCGGCGCGGAGCCGGGCGGATCACCGGGCGGAGAACAGTTCGACACCCTCGGTGGCGCGCTGCGTCTGGCGCGGCGCGAACGCGGTCTGACGATTCAGCAGATCGCCGCCACGACCAGAATCCCCGCGCGTCACCTCGAGGCGCTCGAACGCGACGACATCAACGTCGTGCCGGGTGGCGTATACCTCCGCGCCGAAGTCCGGACGTTTGCGGATGCCGTCGGCCTGAACCGGAACGTCGCCCTCCATTACCTGGACGCGGCGCTCGACCGTCCCGTCGTTTCCGACGTTGTGGCGCAGCCGCCGTCTCTCCGGGGATCACGACGGATCGCCGCCTGGGGCGCCGCCGTCCTCGCGGGTGCCTCTCTGGTCGTTGCCGCAATCGTGCTGTGGCCGGCTGGCGACGCGCGACAGACAGCATCCATCCCGTCGGCGTCCGGCGACCGCCGCACCGCAGCCGATCAGCCGGTCACGGCAGCTGCGAGTGGCGACGGAGCCGCGGCCGGAAATAGCGATGCGGCACCAGCCGTCACCTTTGACCCCGCAGCGCCCGCCGCCACGTCAGGCACGAAGGAATTGCCGCCCACCGTCACGGCGAGCGACACGGCCGCCACCACCGAACATCCGCCGGCAGCGCCCGTCCCGGTTCCGGTGCTCGAGATCGTCACCGAACCAGCCGGCGCACGCGTCACGATCGACGGCATCGGCTGGGGCGTCACTCCCGTGACGATCCCGTATCTGCCGCCGGGCACCAAGCAGTTGCGCGTCACCCGGGATGGCTTCGCCAGCGAACAGCGCGTGATTCGTTTTGCGGCCGACCAACCGCGGACGAGCGTGCGCATCGACCTTCAGCCCTCCAGGTAAACACACTTCGCTCGGCACGATTGGCGATGTGGGGCTGTGGGGCGGAGCTGTAGGGCGGGGCTTCAGCCCCGCCACGCTCTAACGCTTCACGAGCCGGAGGATCTTCCCGTTGGCGCCATCGGTCAGAACGTAGATCGATCCGTCGGGCCCTTCGGCGACGGCGCGGATCCGCGTGTTCAGGTCGGTGAGCAGCCGTTCTTCAGAGATCACGCGGTTGCCCTGCATCCCGAGGCGAATCAGATAGCGGCCAGCCAGTGACGACACGAACAAACTGCCGTCCCACGCTGGAAACATCCTGCCGGTATAGAACGCGATGCCGGCTGGCGCGATGTCCGGCGTCCAGAAATAGACCGGCTGTTCGAGACCAGCCTGGACGGTCTTGTCCCCGTTGATCGGCTTGCCGTTGTAGTCGCGGCCATAACCGACCACGGGGAAGCCGTAGTTCTTCCCCTTCTCGACTTCGTTGATCTCGTCGCCGCCGCGCGGGCCGTGCTCGCTGGTCCAGATCCGCCCCGTTCTGGGATTGATGGTGAGGCCCTGCGGATCACGAAAGCCGAGCGCGTAGATTTCACCGCGCGCGCCCGCTTTGCCGACGAACGGATTATCGGCCGGCACGGTGCCGTCCGCGTTGATGCGCAGCACCTTCCCCATCAGGCTGTCCATCTGCTGCGGCTGCATCCAGTCCGACGACAGAATGCCCAGGCCTGCCGGCACCGTCGTCTCCACGAGCAGCGTTCCATCAGTGGCTTGAATGACGCGCCCGCCCGTGCCTTCGGCGTCGAGGAGGTCCTTCACGTTCTCGAGCCGCTTCTCGTCGGCGGAGACCCGTGCGCTGGCGACATGCACGTGCGCCGGCGATCGCTGTGTCGCCGGATCGACGCCCGCCGGCAGAACGCTGTAGGTGAAATAGATGGTGCGGTTGGTTGCAAACCCCTTGTCCGGCTGCACGCTGAACAACGCCTGACCCGCGGTGAACATGTTCGCCGGCATGTCGGCAAGTGGTTCCGACGGCTTGCCCTGCGCGCTGACGATCCGGATCTTGCCGTCGCGCTCACCCAGCAGGAGGCGGCCATCCGGCAGGAACCGGAACGATGCCCCGTTCAGGCCGTCGGCAAACGTCTGGACCGTGAACGCCTCGGTCCTGGCCGGAGCCGGCGCCCGCGTCTGCCCAAGCCACTGCGGCAGCGGCTGGTAGCCGTCGGGCGCCGCGCTCTCCCCCGCCGGCTGCTGGCCGGCAGGCTGAGCGGGTGGACGGGGAACCGTCTTCGTTTGCGCGGTCACCACGACGGTCAACACGCACATGGCGAGCGACGGGATCAGCAGGCGGCGAATCATCGGTCCTCCGAACGTTGGGGTGGATAACGTTGTGATTGTAGCGACGCGGGCCCGGATGGCGGGTCCACAAACGGAGGAACGGGGACACGGGGACGAACGGAGTTTGTGATTACCTGCGACTGAGGCGCTGCTGACGGCCCGCGTCGCGGGCCGTCGCCCGATCGCACGGCGAGGCCCGGAAACAAACCGTCGCACGACACACCAGACGGCTTGTTTCCGGGCCTCGCCGTGCGATCGGGCCGCCTGTGGCGGCCAGCAGCGCCCTCCATAGATCGCGTCGGTTATAACCAGTGCCGCAGTCCGCCACACAATGGGAGCGCTCCGGCTGGACACTCTACGATTGAACTCGATTTCGCGAATGCGCAGTTTTTTCCGTTCGTCTCCGTTTCTCCGTTCCCCCGTTTGTGAACCCGTTTCCCCCGTCGTCCCCCGTTTCCCCACCCCGCGCATTCCAACCGGACGACAATGCGCGTAGGATCTCCGCGCTCGTCCACCGAGGAGTTGATGATGACTTCAGTCCGATATCTGCTGGCCGCGGCACTGATCGCCGCCTGCGCAACCGGAGCCGCCGCCCAGGGCAACCAGGATCTCAGTCAGGTCCAGATCAAGCCGACGAAGGTGACCGACAAGTTCTACACGCTCGAAGGCCAGGGCGGCATGATCGGCGTCCTCTTCGGGCCCGACGGCGTATTCATGGTCGACACGCAGTTCGCACCGTTGAGCGAGAAGATTGCCGCAGCCATCAAGCAGCTGACGCCGCAGCCGATTAAATTCGTCGTCAACACGCACGTTCACGGTGACCACACCGGCGGCAACGAGAACTTCGCGAAGATGGGCGCCACGCTGATTTCGCGCGAGGAGCTGCGTTTCCGTCTCGCGCACCCGAACCCGGGGGCGAATGGACAGCCGGCGCCGCCGGCCCCTGCCGCCGCGCTGCCGAAACAGATCTATCGTGACCGGCTGACGCTGTTCATGAACGGCGAGGAAGTCCAGCTCGTCGCGGTCCCGCGCGCGCACACCGACGGCGACACTATGGTCGTGTTTCCCGGACTCGACGTGATCATGACCGGCGACTTCTATCGCTCCATCCAGTATCCCAACATCGATCGCGCCAACGGCGGATCGCTGCAGGGCATGCTCGACGGCCTCGGGGACATCATCGGCCGTGCCGGCCCGAACACGAAGATCATCCCGGGTCACGGCCCGACGGTCACCCGGACGGCGGTCGCCACGCATCGCGACATGATCCTCACTGTCCGCGATCGGATCGCGAAGCTGATCGACAGCGGGAAGAGCGAAGACGAAGCGGTGGCGGCAAAAGTGCTGGCGGATTTCGACGCCAAGGTCGATCAGGTGGGCACGACCGGTGACCGCTTCGTCCGCCAGGTCTACGCGGAGCTGAAAGCCACACGTTGACCGCCGCTCAGTCCGGGATCTCCGCTTCCACCAGCTTGGCCAGCAGTGCCAGCGACTCCTGCCAGCCGAGGTAACACGCCTCGGCTGGAATCACGTCCGGCACGCCCTGCTGGACGATGTGCACCTCGGTTCCGACGAGCACCTTCCCTAGCGTCACGGTCACGCGCATCTCACCCGGCAGGTTGGGATCGTCGAAGCGGTCGACGTAAGACAGGCGCTCGTTCGGCACGAGCTCCACGTACTCACCGCCGAACGAGTGGCTCTTCCCCGAGGTGAAGTTGGTGAACGACATCTTGTAGGTGCCGCCGACTCGCGGCTCCATGTGATGCACCTTCCCGGTGAACCCATTGGGCGGCAGCCACTTGGCCATGGCGTCGGGATCGAGGAATGCCCGGTAGACGCGATCGGGCGTGGCACGCAGGACTCGATGCAGCTGGATGGTGTTCGGCACAGTTTCCTCCTCGACGGCGCTCGTTATCGTCCGCCGTTCTGTCTACACGTCGAACGGAAACGCCGCGGATCGACATGTGGTCATGACCGTTCCGGCGACGCTAAGGCGCGGATCGGCTTGCCGCCAGCGTATGAACGCCCACCGGGCAAGATAGTGTTATTCGAGAATCTCGGGCTGGAGTGGTTCGGCCGGTGTCATTGACGTGCTGGCACGGCGGTCACCAATCGTCCTCGCCGGAGAACCAACGGCAATGCTCCATGGGGGCACGGCCCGCGTGACGACTGCACCCGCGCCGATCACGCACTGTTCGCCAACGTCCGCCATGATGATGGCTCCGCTCCCGATCCACGCGGCGGGCCCGATATGCACTGGCGTCCTCACGCCTCCCTGACGGGCGATGGGAATGTCGACGCGATGGTGAAAATGGCTGTTCTTTCCGCTGATGATGTGAACCCCGCTGCCGATGAGCGCGTCGTCTGAGATTCTGGCCCAGCCGATATTGCAGAACGCGCCCACGTAGACGGAATTTCCGAGCTTCACGTGCGAATGGCTGAACAGGGTCCCTACCGCGACACTGCAGTCCGATCCGGTGCCTTCGGCCAGCCAGTTCAACAGAGCCAGTCGGATATAGCTCCCCGATACGCCGGGGAGCAGCGCCGCCGCCTGCATGATGGAGCGGAAGGTGCGCTCCCGCCGTCCGCGCAGCGTATACCAGACCATGCAAGGCAGGGTCAGCAGACGCGCAATCAGCAAGAGCGACCGGCGCATCAGTTGCTCCCCTCAAGAAGGGCACGATTGCGCGCGAGGCGCGAGGACGCGCGCTGCGGGGTCCGACCAATCACATCGCGACGCCAATCCGTTTGAGGAACAGCTTCGTCTGTTCGGTGGAATCGAACAATCTGAACCGATCGAGACATTGTCGACGAATGGCGGCCAGCTCATGATGTTCAAGCCGCTTCACCGCCGACAACAGGTCATCCGTCGACCGCGGTGCCACCAGGAAGCCGCACTGACCGTCAACAATGATCTCTGGAATTCCTGCATGCCTGGATGCGATTGATGGAACGCCGACACTCATGGCTTCGATGACAACGCCGGGAAATCCCTCGCCAGCGTAACTCGTCGGCAGCAGCAGCGCGTCGTACCCGGCGATGGTCGCGGCGACCTGGTCGGGCGCAAGCACACCACGATACGTCGCCCGCTTACCTGCGAACTCGCTCACCGGAATACCTCCGTTCGTCGGGCCAAATACATCGACTTCGTAGCCCGCGCCAAGACGTTCAGCCAATGCGATTATTTCCCGGACGCCTTTTTCCGGTGAGACCTGTCCAACAAAGACGAACCGCCGGCCATAGTTGCGCGATGGCGCGTCGCCCGTGAGCACCCTCGGCCGGCTATTCGGGAACCAGAAGGTGTTGGCATTCAGTCGCTTGAAGAAGTCCACCTGGCCCTGCGTCTCGAAAAAGACCGCATGCGCCTTCGCCAGGACACGTTCGATCCGGGACTTTTGATACGTGTTCGACACGTCATAGTGCCGTCTGAAGGCGCCGCCAAACACGTGGAGACTCACACGTGACTGGTTGGTCCGAACGTGTCGTAGCAGGCGACCGCCGATAGTGGCGATGCCAGGGCCGGCCCCGTGAAAGGAAATGTTTCGAGCGGCCGACAGGTGATGCGCATGGGCGAGCACCTGCAATGCCGATAGTGGCCGTCCCACAAATGGCAGATGGTTGTGCTGATTCGAGTCGACCACGCGATACCGGATGCCGATCCGATCGAGTTCGGCCAGCAGGGTCATGAACAGAATCGGCCGCCCGCTCGGCTGATCACCACGACGTGGGCGGAACAGCGGCCCGATGAGCGTTAGCGGCAACATGTCTTACGCGGTTCCGCCGAACGGCATCACATCAACGGTACAGAGACTGCGCTCGCCAGTATGCGCACTGTCAAAACAGAGCGTGTCGCCTTTGCGGTTCCACCGGGGGTGGAGGTCAACCCTGAGTTGATCGCCGGCGCGTTCAGTGGACACCGACTTCGGCGCCCGGAACGCTCCCACACACCGGATTTCGTCGCGCGTCACATCGACGACATAGATCCGTTGACGACGAAAACGATCCGGATATGTGTCGGTGACAAAGTACTGGCCATTGGTCGTGAACTGGGGATGCCCGTCCCACGACAGGACGCCATTCCCTACGGGCATGTAATCTGACGTTCGGTCTGTGAATAAGAAGTAGCCCGTCCCTCGGGCGGTGCGAGCGAAAGCCAGGACTTCGGTATCGTTCCGCCATGCGACGTGCGACACCATGTGCTTCGTCGGGAACAGGTGCAGCGCGGAGCCGTCGACGTTGCACGAGAACATCCGTGTCCTGTGTTGACGGTGAGGGCGCCCCCAGCGATGGAGGAACGTGAAGCGCCCGCCTCGTTTCGCGAACTCGCACTGTGTCACCCAATGGAAACATCCCTCCATCGAGCGATCCGGATCGATCCTGGCGAGGTCCGCAACGGTATAAAGCGTGTGCGACTTACCGCTTCCGAGATCGGCCGTCGCGATTCCATGCCGTTCAGGGATCAACCGATCCCGCTCGGAGTCGGAACCATGGCCGTATCCGTATCCTGGCAGGCACTGGTTCGCGCGCACGAAGTTGTAGGTGACAGCCACTGTGCCGTCTCCACTAACGGCACCGATGGGGAATGGCAGTCGATACAGCGCCGACCCGGTACGCGCATCGATCACACGGGCGATATGGTTCTTGCCATCGAAGTCATTGAAGATCACGTGGTAGCTGTCACCTAACCATTGAAGCATCGCCCCCTGCTGCCAATTCCATGCACACGATCTCGCCAGAGGCCGGTACGCCGTCCATTTGTGATCCTCGAAGACGCCGATTTCGACTTCGTCCGCCGGCCGTGGGATCCGCAATGGCGTCAGGGCTCGCTGGCAGGCCAGAATGCGATCGTCCGGCGAGAACGGACACTTGTCGTGAAAGCCAAAGTAATACCCGATTCGGACGGTGACGGGAAAGTCGCACTGGACCGCGGGCGCCGGAAACATGTCGAGCGTCGATTGATAGCAGTCTCGGACGGTCCGCTTGACACCCGGGAAATGGCTGACAAGCGCCCACACGCTTCTCTCGATGTGCTCGAGTGCATGCACAGGCAATCACCGGCCGCCAAGCGGCGGCAGTCGAGAACTCGCGTATGGGTTGAGTGAAGATACGTGGCCCCCGATTGAGACATCCTGCCACCCGGCGTCGCGATAGGCGGCAAGCGTCTCCGAGACAAGGCGGTCCGGACTGAACTCTCGTTCCGCCTTCATTCGCCCGGCCGAACCCATACGGCGACAGAGTGCGCGATCGGCAATCAGGGTTGCCATCCGTTCGGCCAGGATTGCTTCATCGTTGACGGGAACCAGAAAACCGGTGACCCCCTCGTCAATCAGGCGGGGAACGTCGCCGACGCTGGTGGCGACGACTGCACGGCCAGCGGCCATCGCCTCCATCACCGAATTGGGGCGACCTTCGCTCATCGAGGTATGCACCAGGAACGACGCCCGCGCCAGCAGACCGGGAACGTCGTCGGTATGAGGAACGAACTGGACCTGTTCAGTCACGTTCAGATCTCTGGCGCGCTGTTCCAACTGCTGTTGCAGGGGACCGTCCCCGGATGATGCGAATGTTGAAATCGAGCCTTCGCTGTTTGAGAAGGAGCGCTGCGAGCAGCAGGCGATCCCAGCTCTTGACCGGCAACAGATACCCGACACCAACGATCTCCGCGCGACCGTCGCCGGCGCATCCTAATTTCGGGAATCTGTCGAAATCAAGCCCGTTGGCAACAACGGCAATGCGCCTGGGGCGGAACATGCCTTCCGCGCGTCGGGCCTCCTCGGCCGCCGCGAAACTGTTGAAGATCTGAGCCCGCGGCCATCGAGCGCTCAACCGGCCGAGCACTGGCCCGGCCGCGGTTTTCGCCCATTCGAAGGCGCTGCGAACCGAGCCGACCGCTATGGCACGCGTGCCCATCACCCCGAGACTGGCGGCGACGTTCGTATAGAACGCGTAGGAGTGCACGATCGCGGGCGCCAGGGTGTTTACCAGGCGGCGCAAGGCAACGACCTTCGAAACCCTCGTCCGGCCGTTTGACACCGGGTAGACCGGCACATCGAGAGCGCGAAGCATCGGTAGGTACAGGTCCCGGGCGCGGTAATTCCAGACGGCCACCGCCGGCCGGTAACGTTCCCGGTCGAGACTGCGGAGCAGCAATTCGAGCTGCCGTTCCTGCCCGCCTTTATGGAGGCTGCCGACCAGGTACAGGAAGTGACATCGATTCGACATCGTTCGTGGCGCGATGGACAACGAGGTGCGAGATCGAGTTGCTCGACCAACGGATACTGTCGTCACCAACGATCCGGCCGGAGATACCACTGCGATCTCAAGGCGCCAGACGTCGGCTGGAGCCTACCACAACGGTGTCAGTCACCTTTTCGGTGTGGCTGCGCGCCTGGAGGTGAATCCACAGGTGATGAACACCTGTCATCGAGCGATGGCGACAGGGCGAAATCAGCAGCCAACCAGACAATAGTCTGACCCAGCGCAGCGACTGTCATCCGCGCCGCCCCACATGCCGTGATTCCGGGTGTGTCGGTGTTCACGGTTCTTGCTGCACCTTGGCGTGGACTCCCCTCGAGTGATTCACAACACGGGCGCCGCCAGGCTAATTACGTTGTCAATCCTCATCGCCGGCGTGAGCGTCACGCACACGTCGCTGGGCGCACAGTCACGGACCAGCGATCCGGTGAAGCTTGGGCAGGAGGGCATCACAGCGATCGAAGAGCGCCGGTTCGGAGACGCGCTGAGCGCGTTCACCCAGGCGGCGAAGCTGTCTCCTCGCGATCCCTCGTTCGCAATGGGCGCCGGTATCGCCGCGTTCCGTCTTGGCCAGAACGAGGCTGCCGAACAATGGTTCGGACAGGCGCTGAAGCTCGAGCCGTCGTACACCCCGGCCGCGGAGTGGCTTGGCGAGCTCCAGCACCGCCTCGGCCGGGTGAAGGACGCCATCAGCACTTACGAAGCCGCGCTCAAGCGGGCGCCGCAGGCAACGAATCTCGAATCGCGCCTCGCGGACTGGCGCAAGGAGGCGGCGCTCCAGGATCGATTCTACGAATCCCGTGGTGCCCACTTCAGCGTCCTCTTCGAGGGACCGGCCGACGAACTCCTCGCGCGGCGCATCGTCGAACAGCTCGAGACCGAGTACTGGCGGGTTGGCACGGCGCTGACGGCCTACCCCGCGCAGCCCATCACCGTCATCCTCTATACCACCGAACAGTTCCGCGATATCACGCGCACGCCCGCGTGGACGGCGGCCGCGTACGACGGTCGCATCCACGTCCCGATCAAGGGAGCGCTGGCGCTGCCGGATCAACTCGATCGTGTGCTGTCCCACGAGTTCGTTCACGCCGTGGTGGCGATGCTCGGCGGGCGCAACGTGCCGGTCTGGTTGAATGAGGGGCTGGCGGTCGTGTACGAGGCCGGCGGTGTGGAGAATGCGGAACGAGTCCTGAAGCAGACGACGGTACGCCCATCACTGGCGAAGCTGCACGACGGTTTCTCGAATCTCTCGGCCAGCGAGGCGACGCTCGCTTACGCACTCAGCGCGCATGCCGTGCAGCGCATGATCGATCTCCGCGGTCCCTACGCGGTCGTCGCGCTGCTGCAGGACCTGGCGCGCGGGGCCGATTTCGCCAGCGCGTTCCAGCAGCGCATCGCGATGCGTTACGAAGACTTTCAGTTCGACGTCTCGCACTGAACCCGGGTAGCCGGTAGCTGGTGGCCGGTAGCTGGTGGCCGGTAGAAGGTAGCAGGCGGCAGCTGGTAGCTCGTAGCCAGTGGCTCGTGACTGCGCGACAGTGCGAGTCCGTATGGCCGGAGGAAAACCGTGGCAAGCGTTCTGGCATAGCCGCCCTCGCCGACGGCGGAGCTGAGGGGCGCGGATCAAGGCGGTTTTCCGGAACGCCATACGGATTCGCGCTGGCGCACACGCGGATTGGAACGCCGCGGTCGGCCGTTCGTGCGTGGACGGCGTCAAAGGAATCGCGGATTGACCTGAGACACGACTATGATTTGAAGACCAATGAGAGACATGAACACGCAGACCCTGATGCGCGCTGCGACGACCACCGCTGCCCTGCTGCTTGTGCTCGGAGCAATGCCCGCGCACGCCCAGACCAATGCCGGACAGCGCGCACCCGAGACAGACCTGCCATTCACGATGACGCAGGTCGCCACGTTCAACCTCCCATGGCGCATCGCGTTCCTGCCGGACGGCCGCATGCTCGTCACCGAAAAACCGGGCGCTGTCTGGCTGGTCACCCAGCAGGGCGGGAAGACACCGGTCGCCAACGTCCCAGCGGTGCTGCATCAGGGCCAGGGCGGTCTGCTGGGCGTGTTCACGTCGCCGCACTATGCGACGGACCGCAATGTCTACCTCACTTACTCGGAACCCGGCGACGATGGATCGAGCCTCGCGCTCGCACGCGCGCGTCTCGACATCAAGGAGAGCGGCGCCAGCCTCGAAGGACTGCAGGTGCTGTGGCGCCAAATGCCCAAAGGCAAAGGCGGGCAGTTCGGGGCGCAGATCGCGTTTTCACCGGACGGTCAGTACCTGTTCCTGTCCGTCGGTGACCGCCAGCGTTTTACGCCGGCGGAAGATCCGAACCAGGCACTCGGCAAGATTCTGCGACTGACACTCGACGGCAAGCCGGCCCCCGGCAATCCGATGGCTGGAAAGACTGGGGCCGCGAGCGTCCCCTTGATCAATCCGCCCAGCGACACCGAAGCCGCGAAGGCCGCGCCTGTCGTCAGCACGTATACCTTCGCCGGCCCGAATCTCGCACCGGCAGAGACCTGGAGCACCGGTCACCGCACGCCATATGGCCTCGCGTTCTCACCTGACGGCCGGCTCTGGGAGGTCGAACACGGCCCGCGCGGCGGCGACGAACTCAATCTGATCGAACCCGGGAAAAACTACGGCTGGCCGTTCGTGTCGTACGCCCAGAACTACAACGGGGTGCCGATCCCCAGTCCCGACACGCGTCCGGACCTGACGAAGCCGGTCATCTACTGGACGCCGGTCATCGCGCCAGGAAGCCTCACCTTCTATAACGGCTCGATGTTTCCGCAGTGGAAGGGCTCCGCGTTGATCGGCGGGATGTCGTCGCGCACGCTGAATCGGGTGACGTTCGACGACAAGGGCGGGGCGACACCGGCCGAACGCTGGAACGTCAACAAGCGCATCCGCGACGTCGAGGCCGCGCCCGATGGCGCCGTCTGGTTGCTCGAGGACGCCAATCCCGGCGGGCTGATCCGCGTGACGCCAAAGCAGTAAGGCGTCCATCGCGAACCGCCAAAAATCGGCCCTCGGCACTTGAGCGGCCATCCCTAATCTGGCTGTCCACACGTCGACGCAGCCGCACGAGGCACTGCCCAGGCATCGACGACGAAGTCGAACCAGGTGGTCCACCGCCTATCGAGCGTAAACGTGAGAGTGATCGATTCGTGCGCCCGGAGATCGGCCTGGCGATGCCCCGTCGTCATTTGATCGTATCCCTGCAGCCACTCACCGGTGGGCTCCAGGGCGACGTTGTTGGCCTGGTTGATGGGGCGTCCCTGCTTGTTGAAGGCGCGTCCCTCCAGGGACCCGTCCATCAGAAAGAAGAGACCACAGAGGTTAAGGTCACTCGTGTTCTCGAACGTGGCGGTAAGCCGGAACGTTGTCGGGTCCCACCTGACGATGGGCTGGGCGACCAGGCGGAGGAAATCGTTTACTACACGCGTGCGCAGGTAGTCAGGTGACAGGACGAAGATGTGCCCGCGGGAGCCAACCAGAAAAATGCGCGGTGTCCCGGAATCCGTGGCGATTGCCTGTCCGCGCCCCCCTCCGCCAAGTGTCTTGTCCAGCGTGCCGGTCGTCGTCGCGGCGATCTCGCGCCCGACACCGTCGACTTGAACAATGCGCTGACCGAAGTGATCGACGAGGAGGAAGCCTCCCGTGGGATCATCGATCGCGGACGTAAGAGCCTCGGGTCCCGGAAATCCCGGCGGAAAGCTCGCTTCCACTGAAATCTCCTCCACGAACTTGCCGTCGGCGGTGTAGTGACGGATTGTGTCCAGCGCGAATTGCGTCTGCCAGATGCCATCCGCACGAACCATCGATTGGCCGCCGCCAACGGGGCCTGGAACCGATATCTCCCGGAAGATACTCGAGCCATCGGGGCTCATCTCCACGATAGTCCAATGAGGCCCGCTCGGCAGTTCGACGATCACTTCGACGAACAGATGTCCCGTCACGTCGTCGTAGCTCAAGGAATTCGGGTAACTCCCCGGGCGATACACCTGCTGCAGGTTGATTTCCCGGATCAGATTGCCACGCAGGTCCAGGGTGTAGATGAAACCGCCGCTGGGATCGGAGCCGTGCGCTAGATACAGAACGTCGGAAGCCGCGTTGTAAGCAAGACCCGGCGTGTTTCCGACGTTATGGCGAAGAAGGATCGATTGGATATCGATACTCTTGAGCACGCCTATGCGGTAGGGTGGCTTGGGCGGGGGAACGATGTCAGTTCGCACCCATTGTCCGGTGACGCGGATCGTCGCCGGCAGCCCGACATCCGGCCAATACAACGCGACGTCGGCGCCGAGCTGATCGGGTGAGAAATCGAAATCACCTTGGACGGGACCGGGGTCGTTCCGCACCCCCACGTTACCGTTATCCAGGCCGCTACCATCGAACGACATCACGGGACCTGCTCCACCGTCGAACGCGTAACCTCGCCCAAGACCCACGGATACACCAGGCCGGAACGTAAACTCCAGGGCCATGACTCTGGTGGCCGATACTGAAAAGGGTCCGGACGCCGCCGTGTCGATGGTCATGGTGCCGGAGGACGCACTGCCGTCGCTCGGAACCCATGCAAACACAACCTGCGCAACGGCGTTGGCTGGACGCAGGAGAAGACAGCTCAGGGCGACCGCCGCCACGCCAGTGTGCCAGCGCGACGACCGCAACCTGGGGTTTGTCATGATTGCCCTCCAGAGTTGACGACTACAAGACAGGGGCGCACACGCCGCGGCTGCGGCGCCGCCGCATCATCGCGGGGATGCGCCGGCGGTCTTCTGCTGCATCTTCCATTTATCGAGCCAGGTTAGGCGGGCCGACAAATCGCATCAGACCCCGCCATGAGAACGTTCGCCTGACCAACACGCGCGCAAAATTGCGCAGCAACGCTGGAAACTCCGCGAATGGAATCGATGTGGAAGCCGAACCCGGTCCGCCGGTGAAATCTCTTCACTTTGGCGTGTGCAGATGGTCCTTTAGCAGGCTATTCGCGTTCGCGGCACATCTCGATCAGGCGCGTCAGCGCTCGAACAATCTGGCTGGCATTCTCCTCGTGGCGGACGAGAACGGTCACGATGTTCGCGCGTTCGGCGCGTGGCACAGTGCCATCGAACAGCTCGACTTGCTCTTCGATGAGGGCTTGTCCGCCTGGCACTGCGATGGTGACGGTGTGCGTCGGAACGTCGCCGCGGCTGACCCACCCCTCGGGTAGAAAGAAGCCCTGGCGTGACGTCACCGAGCTCGTGGCAAGGGCCGCCAGCGGAATCCGGAACGTTCTGATTTCAGAATGCTCACCTTCACCGGTCGCCTGCTGCAGCACCATCCGGCAGCCGTCGAACTGCACTTCGGTGTTCTCGGTGACGCGCTCCAGGCGGAACGGCGTCGGTCCGGCCTCATAGACGACGCAAGCTGCACCACCGAGATTGGCAGTCAGCCATTGGACTGGTTCGGTTCCCGAATCAGGACGTGGCTGGGCCCATCCTGGCGTGGCCAATGCCAGGACGAGGCCGATTCCACAGAGCAGGCGCCCCAGGTTCGTCATGTGGACACCCAGCATAACGTTTTCGATGGCACCGCGACTCGAGCTTTCATGAAGCGTTGCCAATCGTAATCGCCGGTCAGACATGGCGCACGTGGCGCGGCTGCAGGCCCGCGGAATGAGCCGGGTGGCGCCGCTTGGAGCGCCGTGCAGGTCCGCGCTACAGTCACCGCGTCGTGTTATCGGCTCTCTCGCAAGCGTGGGCCTCCTGGAGAACAGCGCCCGGCATCGCCGTCCTCGCGGTAATCGCCTTCGCCATCGGGATTGGATCGGCGACGGCGATCTTCACCGTGGTCAGCGGCGTGATGCTACGGCCTGTGCCGTACCCGCACGGCGAGCGTTTCGTCGCGGTCTACGGCGCCTCGACGACGGATCCGAGCACGTTCTATTCGCTCTCGATCCCTGACCTTCAGCAATACCAGGAGCAGGCCACTGCCTTCGACGTCTTCGGCTGGTTCCGAACCGGCCGGTACAACCTGACCGCACCGGGCGAGCCGCAATTCGTCCCGGGTGCAGCGGTGACGCCGTCGCTCGCGCGGGAACTCGGTCCGCCGGTTCTCGGCCAATGGTTTACCGACGACAGCGGGGCCGTCATCTCGACGTCGTTGTGGCAGCGGCTCGGCGGCCGGCGCGACATCATCGGCAGCGCGATCACGATGGACGATCGGCGCTACACCGTGACCGGCGTGATGCCGGCGTCGTTTCAGATGCCGATCGCCGGCACGGCGATGACCGCCGGTGAGACCGAGGCCTGGATCTCGCTCGATCCAAAGCCGTCCAATCCGAATCCCGGCAGCCGCGCGTACTTCGCGTACGCGCGCCGCAAGCCTGGCGTATCGCTCGATCAGGCGCTGGCCGATGCGAAACGCGTTGCGGCAAACATCGCCAGGGCCGATCCGCCAGGGCATCCGTTCTTCACGGCGCGAGTCTCGGCGCTGCGCCAGTCGACGCTGACGAACCTCGAAGCCACCCTGATGAGCCTGCTCGCCGGCGCCGGGCTTCTGCTCCTGATCGCCTGCGCCAACGTCGCCACGCTGCTGCTGGCGCGTTCCGTGGTCCGCGCTCGCGAAACCGCGATTCGCGTCGCCCTCGGCGCCTCGCGGGGTCAGCTCGCGCTCCGCTATTTCGCCGAGGGTGCGCTGGTGTCCGTTGCCGGCGCCGCAGCCGGCGTCGCCCTCAGTGCGATCTTCGTCCGCCAGATCGTCGTCGTCGCATCGGAATTCGTCCCTCGCGCCGGCGACATCACGATCGACTGGCGCGTCCTCGGGTTCAGTGTCGCCATCGCAATCGGAACGGGGGTGCTCGCCGGCCTCGCGCCCCTGTGGCAGGCCCTCCGCACGCCTCCGCACGCAGTGCTCACCGAAGGTGTTCGCGCGTCGTCCGCCGCGCCTGCACGCCGGCTATCGAAGGCATTCGTCATTGCCCAAATCGCGCTCGCCTTCGCGCTACTCACGTCGTCCGCCATTCTCGTGGTGCATCTGCGCAACCTGGGCCACGTCTCGTTGGGCTTCGATAGCAATAATCTGCTCACGTTCGAAGTGACCCTGCCGCGCACCGGGACGCCAGATGGGAGACGGGCGGAACAAGCGCGGTTGTTGGAGGGGTTGCGACAGACACCCAGGGTGACGAACGCTGCCTTCGTGAATTCGTTGCCAATCGGTCCCGGCTGCTTCGGCACCAGCATCAACCTGGACGGCGAGCCGCCAGGGACTCCGGTCCATCGCGTGTGCATCGTGCTGGCGACGCCGGACTTCATCGCTACGATGCGGATTCCTCTCCGCGCTGGCCGAGTCCTGACTACGTCTGATGATGACCGCAAGGACCTGCTGCCGATGATGGTCAACGAAGCCGCGGTACGCGCCCTTTGGCGCGGGCGCAACCCCATCGGCGCCAGGGGACGCTTCAGCGGAGCAAACGGGGACCGCTTCGAGGTCATCGGCGTCATGGGCGACGTGCGCAACAACGGCCTGAACAAGTCTCCGGAGCCGCAAGTTTATTTCTCCGCGAACGTCATGGCTTCCAACCAGATGACCGCGATCGTCCGCTCGGATGTGCCCACTGATCAGTTGATCGCCTCCATGCGCCGCAGCCTGCGGAAAATCAATCCGACCCTCGCACTCAACGACTTTGCGACGATGAGCGCCGTCGTCGGCGGTACCCTGCAGCTGGAACGTCTCAGCTCGATCGTCATGACCTTTTTCGGCCTCGCCGCCCTGCTGATGGCGACGCTCGGGATCTACGGTGTGATGTCCTACTTCGTCCGGCAGCGCACAGTGGAGCTCGGCACCCGCATGGCTCTGGGCGCCGTCAATCGCGATCTGGTCGCGCTCGTTCTGGGCGGCGGATTGCGGCTGTCATTCGCCGGCATGGCACTGGGCGCGGTGGCCCTCGCCGGCAGCGTGTGGGTACTGGCCCGTGCCCTCGACATCGCGGACATCAGCTGGGTACCGATCCTTTCGTCAACGGCCGTCGTCGCCCTGGTTGCGACGGCGGCCGCGTCCGTGCCGGCGTGGCGGACCACCCTCCTGTCCCCGATGGTTGCAATGCGCGAGCAACCACCATCGGTGTGGCGGTGGGCGCGACAACGGATGCAGCACACCGTGCGCGAGATACGCCACGCGGTCGGCGCTGACGTCAGGGTGCCGGATGTCTCAGCAGGCGACGTGCTCACCGCGTTCGTTGATGCCGCCCGCAGCGCCGATTCGTACTCTGAGGTGCTGCATGCCGTGCTCGCCGGCGTCTGCGAGGGACTGCGCATCGACACGGCAGCGCTCCTCGATCGGCGTGACGGCTCACCTGCCCACTATCGCAGCATCGTCGCCGTCGGCCGGCTCGAAGTGGCTGCGCCGGTCATTGCCGCCGACGGTTTCCTCATCACGCGCCTGCAAAGATATCGCTCGTCGTTACCGTTCGCACCGAATGAGCTGGCCGCACTCGCCGATTGGGCTGCAGAGCACCGCACGGATCGACTCGAGGAGATCCGCGCGCTCGCGGTCGCGGGCGTCCGGCTGGCGGTACCACTGCGCACGCGCAACGAAATCCTCGGTGTGCTCCTGCTCGGTGAAGGGCCACATCGTTCGGAATTCAGCGCGCACGAGAAGCAGGTGCTGGACGTCGCTGCCGATCAGTTCGCGTTGATGATTGAAAACGCCCGGCTGACCGACCGCGTGGTGGAACAGGAGACACTCCGCCGCGACATCGCGCTGGCGTCCGACGTCCAGCGCCGCCTGCTGCCCGAGGCTCCGCCGCGCGCGGCACATGCCGACTTCGCCGCCGCCAGCGTTCCGGCCAGGCGGGTCGGCGGCGACTACTACGACTTCATCGAATTGCCAGCCGGCGGAATCGGCATCGCGCTGGCCGACGTCTCTGGAAAGGGTGTCGCCGCCGCGCTGATCATGTCGGTGGTCCAGGCCTCTTTGCGGATCATTTCATCCGAGGGCGACGTGCCACTGCCCCGCCTCGTCGCTCGCATGAATCAGTTCGTCTACCGGTCAACGCCGGGGAGCAAGTACGCCACTTTTTTCTACGCGCAGCTCGACGAGTCGTGTCGGCAATTACGATACGTCAACGCCGGCCACAACCCGCCGTTTCTCCTGCGAGCAGGCCGGCAATCAACCGCCGACCCTGCCTTGGCGGAAATCGATGAACTGTCCGTTGGAGGAACCGTCGTCGGTATGTTTCCAGAGATGGACTACGACGAAGCGACCATCGAGTTGCGCCAGGGCGACGTCCTTCTCGTCTTCACCGACGGTGTCCCGGAAGCTCACGACAGCGAGAACGAAGAGTTCGGCGAGGAACGCCTGCAGCAACTGCTTCGCCAAGTCGCTCACCTCACTGCCGGCGAGATCAGTGCCACGATTTCCGCCGAGATGAAACGCTGGATCGGCAAGGCGGAGCAGTATGACGATCTCACCTTCATCGTAATGAAGGTGCGCTGACGCTGCACAAGCTCGACTGCATCAGCAGCTTCTTTGGCGTAACGTATTGTGGTTCCCACCGAGCGTCGTGCTGGCTCGTGACAGTACGCCCGTAGTCAATGCAGACCGTGAAGCAATCTGGCGATAGAGCGATTGGGGGGGACGCGCGCTGGTACACGCGCGCGGTCTTCTACGAAGTGCCGGTGAAGTCCTTCTATGACGCCAATGCCGATGGCATCGGCGATTTTCCGGGGCTGATCGAGAAGCTCGACTACCTCGAAGGCCTGGGTGTCACCTGTCTGTGGCTCCTGCCATTCTTCCCATCGCCCCTCCGCGACGACGGCTACGACATCGCCGACTACTGCGGCATCCATCCTTCCTACGGCACGCTCGATGACTTCAAGCGCTTCCTGGATGCGGCACACGAACGGCGCCTGCGCGTAGTAATCGAGCTGGTGCTCAACCACACGTCTGACGAGCACCCCTGGTTCCGCCGGGCCCGCGAAGCACCGGCGGGGTCAGTGGAGCGCGACTACTACGTCTGGAGTGATACGGACGCGAAGTACGCGGATGCGCGCGTAATCTTCCTCGACACCGAACGTTCCAACTGGACCTGGGATCCGGTCGCGGGTGCGTACTACTGGCATCGGTTCTTTCACCACCAGCCCGATCTCAATTACGACAATCCCGCCGTCATCCGCGAAATCCTCGCCGTGATCGATTTCTGGCTCGAGCTGGGCGTCGATGGATTCCGTCTCGACGCCGTGCCCTACCTCGTCGAACGCGACGGGACGACCGGCGAGAACCTGCCAGAAACACACGCCGTGCTGAAGACGATTCGGCGCCATGTCGATGAGCGCTGGCCGCACCGGATGCTCCTGGCGGAGGCGAACCAGTTTCCCGCTGACGTGCGCGCCTATTTCGCCGACGGTGACGAATGCCACATGGCGTATCACTTCCCGCTGATGCCGCGGATCTTCATGGGCCTGCACCTCGAGGATCGGCATCCGATCGTGGAGATCATGCAGCAGACGCCGTCGTTGCCTGACGGCTGTCAGTGGGCGTTGTTCCTCCGGAACCACGACGAGCTCACCCTGGAGATGGTGACCGACGAAGAGCGCGACTACATGCACCTGGCGTACAGCGCCGATCCGCAGGCTCGTCTCAACCTCGGCATCCGCAGACGTCTGGCGCCGTTGATGGGCAATAACCGCCGGCGTATCGAGCTGCTCAAGAGTCTGCTCTTCTCGTTTCCGGGAACCCCCATCGTCTACTACGGCGACGAGATCGGCATGGGCGACAACGTCTACCTTGGCGACAGAAATGGCGTCCGGACGCCGATGCAGTGGACCAGCGATCGGAATGCCCGCTTCTCCCGTGCGGATCCGGCGCGCCTCTACAGTCCGGTGATCATGGACCCCATCTACGGTTACCAGGCGATCAACGTCGAGGCGCAGGAACGCGATGGCTCCTCGCTGCTGCAATGGATGAAGAACCTCATCGGCCTGCGCAAGCTCTTCCCAGTGCTCGGCGTCGGAACGCTGCGGTTTCTCGAGCCGGCCAACACCAGGGTTCTCGTCTATCTTCGCGAGCACGAAAGCGACGCGATCCTCTGCGTGGCCAATCTCTCTCACAACGTGCAGCCGGTGGAGCTCGACCTTTCGGGCTTCGCCGGGTTCGTCCCCATAGAGATTCTGGGCTACACCGAGTTTCCGCGTATTGGCCAAGTCCCGTATTTCCTGACACTCGGCCCTTATGGCTTCTACTGGTTCGAGCTCCAGCGTCGTGACGACTGAGGCCGCGCCCGCGCCGCCCGACATCGTCATCGGGCTCGTGAGCTACAACACCGCTGCCACGGCCGACGGGGTTGCCGCGGCTCTGCGCGAGGGTCTAGCCGCGCACGTCGCCGGCGCGTCGAGCCGGATCCTGCTCGCCGATTGCGGATCAACCGACGATACACCGGCGCGTCTGCATCACGCGCTCGGCGGAATCGGAAACGTCATCGAGGTGGCGTCCTCGGCCACGACCGCCGAGGTGCTCGATCGTCCGTACCACCGGATTCCCGGCAAGGCGCACGCGGTGCAGGCGATTCTGACCACCGCGAAGGACTTGGGCGCCCAAGCCTGCGTCGTCTTTGACGCCAGTGTCGAGAGTGTCACGCCTCGATGGTTGGAGTGGCTGGCCGTACCGGTACTCACGCACGACTTCGATCTCGTCGCGCCTTATTACCGTCGCCACCCGTACGAGGGTGCGCTGACAAAGGGAATCGTGTATCCGGTGTTCCGCGCACTCTACGGCGTTCGCCTCCGGCAACCGACCGCTGGCGAATTCGTCTGCTCGAGCCGCTTGCTCGATCACTTTCTCCAGGACGACATCTGGGATCGCGACGGCGCACCGGCCGGCATCGACCTCTGGCTGGCGAGTTCCGCCGTGTCCGGCAACTTCCGCCTCGGCGAGGCTTCCCTCGGTGTGCGGCGTCACTGGATGCAGCCGGACGAAGCCCTCGATCTGGGGACGACGCTCACCCAGGTCGTGGGTGCGCTGTTTGCCGATGTGGAGAGGCGCGCCGACCGCTGGCAGCGGGTGCGCGGCTCCGTCCCCGTGCAGCAATTCGGCGAGCCGGCCTCCGCGCCGGCGGAGCCCGTGTCGATCGATCCCGACAGGCTGATTGAATCGTTCCGTCTGGCCTACCGGGAACTTCGGGACATCTGGGCCTGGGTGCTCCCGCCACGGACGATCATCGACCTGCGTCGGTTAATGGACGCATCCGTGGCCAGCTTCCATCTCGACGATGAGCTCTGGGCCCGGATCGTCTACGACTTCGCTCTCGGCTATCGCCTGCGGGTGCTCGCGCGCGATCACCTCCTGCGGTCGCTCGTCCCGTTGTACCTCGCCTGGCTGGCGTCCTTCGTCATCGAGGTTCGCGATCGTGGCGACGATGACGTCGAACAGCGGCTCGAGCGACTCGCGTCCGCGTTCGAGGCGCAGAAACCGTATTTGATTTCCAAATGGCGATGGCCCGAGCGGCTACGCTCGTGACCTGCCCGAGGCAGGGCCATCACAGAGAGGACCACGACGATGGTTGAAGAAATCCGGCGGGCGCTCAACGTCGCAGAGACGCGGATCGTGGACGGGATTGCGGACTTCCTGCCTGGAATCCTGGCGCTGCTGCTGCTCCTCGTCACCGCGGTGATCGTCGGGGCGATCGTCCGCTACGCCGTGTTCCGCGCGCTGCAGGGACTTGACTTTGATCGGCGTGCTGAACTGCTGGGCGTGTCACTTGCCGGCTGGACGCCGTCGCGCAGTGCGTCGAGGCTGGTGGCGGCAGTGGCGTACTGGACCATCCTGCTGATCGGCCTGCTGCTTGGGCTCACCGCGCTCGATGCCGCGCTGCTGACACGCTTTGCGACCGCGGTCCTCGAGTACGTGCCGCACCTCGTCGCGGCGCTGGCCATCCTGGTGGTCGGGGGAGTAATCGCCCGCTTCTTCGCACGAGCCGTGCTGATCGAGGCCGTCAATATGCGCATCCAGTCCGCGCGCCTGCTGAGTCTCGGCGTGAAGTGGACGGTGCTGATCGTGGCCGCGGCGATGGCCCTCGATCACATCGGGATTGGACGGACCGCGCTGCTGCTCGCCTTCGGCATCATCTTCGGCGGGATCGTGCTGGCCGTCGCACTCGCAGTAGGCCTGGGGGCGAAGGACGTGGTCAGCCGAGCGCTCGAGCGTCAGACGCGCGAACCGTCACGAGAGGACCGGCTGGATCACGTGTGAGGCGCGTTTGACGGCGTTCTGCAGGGCTTCCTGAGTCACCCGGTACAGGCACAGCATGAGCTCGGGCGACGGAGTCGCTGGCACATTCGCATGTGTGAATGTGACGCCGATACCCCATCCGACACCTGGTGGCACAACGACTCCAGGCTTGGGACGAGACCAAGCAGGCGCAATCGGGCTGGATGCAGGCGATGCGAGAGGTCGTGCAGGCTCGTGGCGATCTCCTGAACCCGCGCCTTCACCTCGCCCACCATCATGCTCGCGTACTTGTCGTGCGTGGCCGCGTCGAATAGCCGCTCCTGAGACCGGCTCGCCCCATCCAACCGTGGTCATCGATGCGCTGAGACGCGCGGCGGCCGGATGGCTGGCGGATTGTCGGGGTGCCGGGAGCCCCGCACAACCTGGAAAGAGAATCTGAATAATCTTCAGCAGGTTAAGAAAGGATGTGCCGGTGAAACGGATTGGGTTCCTCTCGTTCGGCCACTGGACGCCGTCGTCCCAATCGCAGGTCCGCACCGCGGCGGACGCGCTGGTCCAGTCGATCGAGCTCGCCGTTGCCGCCGAGGAACTTGGCGCCGACGGCGCCTACTTCCGGGTGCACCATTTCGCCCGGCAGCTCGGCTCGCCGTTCCCGTTGCTGGCGGCGGTCGGCGCGCGCACCCGCAGGATCGAGATCGGTACGGCGGTCATCGACATGCGCTACGAGAACCCGCTCTACATGATTGAAGACGCGGGAGCGGCCGACATCATCGCTGGCGGCCGCCTGCAACTGGGCATCAGCAGAGGCTCACCAGAGCAGGTGATCGACGGATGGCGCTACTTCGGGTATACGCCTCGCGAAGGCGAGACGGACGCCGACATGGCCCGGCGCCACGCGGAGGTCTTTCTCGATCTGCTCGAAGGCAAGGGGTTCGCGCAACCAAACCCCCGACCGATGTTCCCGAACCCACCCGGACTGCTGCGCGTCGAACCGCATGCAGAAGGACTGCGCGATCGGATTTGGTGGGGGTCCAGCTCGAACGACACGTCCAGGTGGGCGGCACAGCTGGGAATGAACCTCCAGAGCTCGACCCTGAAGACCGACGAGAGTGGTGAACCGCTGCACGTTCAGCAGCGAAAGCAGATCGAGGCGTATCGAGAAGCCTGGAAGAACGCCGGACACCGGCGCGAGCCTCGCGTGTCCGTCAGCCGCAGCATCTTCGCCCTTGTCGACGACCGTGACCGCGCCTATTTCGGACGCGACGGCCGAGACCAGGACCAGATCGGTTACATCGACGCGAACACGCGCGCGATCTTCGGCCGCTCGTACGCCGCCGAGCCGGATGTCCTGGTCCAGCAACTCGCAGCAGACGAGGCGATCACGGCGGCGGACACCCTGCTCCTTACCGTTCCCAACCAGCTTGGCGTGGAGTACAACGCTCACGTCATCGAAAGCATCTTGAAGTACGTCGCTCCCGCGCTCGGTTGGCGGTGATGGACGCTGGTGGCGCGGACCTTGTCAGGTCCGCGAGGTGGTGGCGCGAATCGTCAGTTGCTGCGCAGCAGCGTCATGGGTTCGATTGCAGCGGCGCGGCGCGCCGACAGTGTGCACGCGACCAGCGCGATTCCGACGACCAGAGCTGACGCCAGCGCGACGCTCGCGGGATCCGATTCCCCGACTCCGAACAGCAGGCCACGCAGCGCCGGCGCCGCCACCCCCGACATCAGCACGCCGGCCAGCACGCCTGCACTGACCGCGACCAGGCTGCCTCGCATTACCAGCGCGCGCATCTGGTCGCGGCGCGCGCCGAGCGCCAGCCGGATGGCGATCTCGCGCGTCCGCTGCGCGACGAGGTAGGCCACCAGCCCGTACAACCCGATTGCGACCAGCGCCAGTGCACCTGAGGCCATGATGCCGACGATCCACGCAGACGCCTGGTTCGTCCGTAGTGAATTGGCGAGGATGTCGTCGAGCATCGACACGCGCTGCACTGGTGCATCCGAAGCAATCTCACGAGCTGCTGTCCGTATCATCGGCATCAGCGCTATCGCGTTCCTGGCGCGAACGGTGAAGTACAGCCCGTCGGACAGAAGCGGCAGGAACGGCTGCCCGCGATACGGGGTCAGGTACAGCTGCGGCTGCGGCGCCACGTCGAGCGTCGTGGCGTGCGCATCGCCGACAACCCCGACGATGTCGCCGGCCAGGCCCCAAACGTACACACGACGGCCTAGCGGATCGGCACCGGCGAAATAGCGGCGCGCCAGCGTTTGATTGATCACGAACGACGCTGTCAGCCGCTGCGCATCGCTATCGATGAATCCGCGGCCGGCCACGATCGGCATGCGCATCGCCTGAAAGTAGCCGGCGCTCACCACTACGCCTCGACCCCGCTCGATCGGCGTCACCGGACCCGGCTTGACGGTGGCAATCGACAGCTGGTACGACCCTTCGTTCAGGGGCAGGTTGCTCGTGAATCCGGCCGCGGTCACGCCTGGCAATTGGCGCAGGCGCGCCACCAGCGCGTCGGCGACCGCAATCTGTCGGTTCCCCCAGGTGGCAAACTCCACCGACGACTCTGAATCGCGCGGAACCACCTGAAAGGTCAGCACTCCCGTCGCGTCGTAACCGGGATCGACGTGTGAGAGATTCCTGAAGCTGCGGATCAACAACAGCGCACTCACCATCAACACGACCGTCAGGGTGACCTGGGCGCAGATCAGGATCGGGGTGGCGCGCCCGAGTGCCGGCGCCGATGCGTCCCCCGTGGCAAGCGCCCGATCAGGCGAGCGGCGTCGCAGTCCCAAAATCGCCCCCGCACTGCAGGCGATTGCCGTCAACATCACCAGAGCGGCTGTATACAGGATGACGGAGCCATCGATCGTGATCTCGTCGCTTCGCGGCAGCATGCGATCGCCGAGAACCAGGTCGAGTCGTCCGAGCCCGGCGCCCAGTTGATGCACGATGGCGGTGCCTCCCCAGGCAATGAGCAGACCGGCGACACCACCCGTGAAGGTCAGCAGGAATTGCGCGGTGAATACCTCAGCGACCAGACGCGCGCGTCCGGCGCCGAGCGCCGTGCGCACCGCCATATCGTGGCGGCGGCGGATCGCGTGGACCGAGGAGAGATTGCCCAGGTTCACCATCGCAATCAACAACACCAGCGTCACTGCCGCCATCAGCAGCGGCAATGTTCGTTGGACTGGCGCCACCAGTTCGTCCTTCCAGCGAACGACCTCGATGCGATGGAGTCGTGCGTCGTTGCTGGCGGGAACGTCAAGGAGCGTCGAGCACAGGCGGTCCGCGTCGGCCTGCGCCGCCGCCAGGCTCACGCCGTCGCGCAGTCGCGCCAGCACGGCGCCACGCAGCAGGCCACCGCCGGACGGCAGAGAGGCCAACGGAATCCAGAAATCCGTCGTCTGATCGAGCGGCGAGAATCCCGCGGGCATCACGCCGACGATGGTGAAAGCGGTGCCGTCCAGCGACACCTGTGTCCCGATGATCTGAGGATCGCGCGCGAAGCGCGTGACCCACGCCTCGTGCGCGAGCACGAGGACCGGCGCGGCTCCTGGCTGATCATCGGCGTCGTGGAAGACGCGTCCGAGCAGCGGCGAGGTTTCGAACAGCGACAGGAAGGGCGCCGAGACGCGCCAGCCGTTCAGTCGCGCGAAGGTGGTCTGCTGACGAACAGTCGCAGCGAATGGCAGGTGCATCGCCATGGCGGAGAGTGTGCGCGTCTGCTGACGCCAGTCGGCAAACACTTCCGGCGACATACCGACGACACGTTCCGCGTGACCCGATGGCGACTCGTCAGCGGGAACGTTCTCCGCCAAACGCACGAGCTGGTCCGAGTGCGCATACGGCAGCGGTTTCAGGAGTATCGCGTTCACCGCCGCAAAGACGGTCGCGTTGATGGCGATGACCACCGCAACGGTCGCCACCACCGCCACGCTGAATCCCGGATGTCGATACAAAACCCGTAACGCCAGACCCAGGTCCGTCATGCAGGCTCCTCACGTGAGTCGACATCTCGTTGGGGGTTCAATGAGTCAACGCGTACAGCACGATGTTCGTCGCCAACGCGTAGCCGTCGGGAGAGAACGTCGCGAAATACTGCGGATCGTCGCCTTCGCGCTCCATCGCATCGCCGATGTCCGTGTTGTGAGTCATCGCCACCATGATGCGCCCGTGTCCATCGGCAATTGCCCGCAGGTCTGCATGAGGACTGTCGGTTCCCCGCTCCCGCGTGTCGCTGCCCGGGCCCGCCCACGAGAAGATGCTGGGGACCTGCTTGACCTCGGCGATGGTGAACTGCGCCTGGCGCAGTGGATCCTCCGGCGCCACATCCACGATCGGGAACTCCGGCAGCACCCGTTTGATCTGGCTGCTCCATTGTTCCCAGGCTGCCGTGCCCCAGAAATCGTCCACCCAGAGGAACCCTCCCTTGAGCAGATACTGGCGCAGGCGGTCGACTTCCGCATTCGACAGCGCCGCTGTACCCACGTCCGAACCGATCAGCATGGGGCACTCGAACAGCTGGTCGTCGGTGAGCCGCACCACCCAGAAATTTACGTCGCCCGCGTGGTCCCGGCTGACGGGAACCTTGGTGAGCTCCGACAGGCGGGTGAGCAGGTTGATCTCGCCGAACGGATAGTCCGTGCTCCAGCCGATCCCGCCGGGTTCCGAGCGGTTGCTGCGGAACATCCACTTGCAGACGGTGAAGTTGGCATCGTTGAAGTCCCTGGGCGGGACGCGAATGCCGGCCCCGGCGCCTTCGATCACTCCGAAACGCTGTGCGAACGACACCGCACTATTCGCGACAACGAGCGCGAGCACCACGGCGGCGGCGACGCGGAGGCGCGGCATGGACGGATCGTAGTGTAAGGCGGTTATCTGGTACAGCAGACGTCGTTCAGTGCGCCGCCCGCAGTTGACGACCGGAGTTCAGTCGGATTTACCACCAAAGACACCGGCCAGCGCCTGCTGACGGTACGTAAAAATCCGCTCGAGATCGCGGCGGACGAGGGCAGCGCTCAACCACGACATGCGCGGGACGTATTCCACATGGTCGATCACGCGAGTGCCCCCGGCGACCGGCGTGAACCGATGGTCGTGGTGCCACCATCGGTAGGGACCGACAAGCTGACGGTCGACGAAGCGGAGCCCAGGCTCCCACACGTCGATGCGCGACACCCACGGAATCGGCAGACCGTATAGACGAATGCGGTATTCGATCTCGACGCCTTCGCACATCGCCACCGGCATCTCCGTCGCGATGGCGAAATTCAGCCATGGAGGTGTGAGGCGCTGCAAATTCGCAGCGTCGGCGAAAAATGCGAAGGTGGCTTCGATTGACGCCGGGATGGTGGCCTCTTGATGCAGAGTCAGGGGATGGTCTGGGCGATCAGCATCGGTCGACAGCAACCGCGCGAACACAGTCTGCTGGTGTTTCTCTCTGCTCATCTGCAGGCCAACGGTCGTTTTCATTCTTAATCGAACAATTTGCCGTTCGATAAAATTCCCGACGACCTCGCGGACGAGCTCGGGCGGCGTCACGTCGTTTTCCAGAACTGGTGACTCGCCGCGACAGTTTTGACTCACAGTAAAACGAATCGGGACCTGGCCCATTTCCCGGCGTCCAACCTGAATAGACGAACGCCAGGAGGACTGGCCACATGGCTTCCCGGACCGACGCGCGTCCGCCGTGGACACGCAAGAACCCGAAAAAGAGGACAACTCGGCTCACCGCTCGCGAGCGGGCGGAAGCTCGCGCGAGGGCGCGAGCCGCCGGACGGCGCTATCCCAATCTGGTGGACAACATGGCGGTGGTGCGATCGCGACGGCGAACCAAATCCAACCGCGGTGGTAAGGCTCGTCGTGTGAAGAGTTCGAAATCGGATCGATGACGTCACTCGCCCGGAAGCTGCACGTTCTCGCCGACAGCGCCAAGTACGACGCGTCGTGCGCCAGCAGCGGCGCCCGCCGCCGTGGCACGCCTGGCGGGATCGGTAACGCCGACGGCAACGGTATCTGCCACAGCTACACGCCCGACGGTCGTTGTGTGTCGCTGCTGAAGATCCTATTGACGAACTACTGCATCTACGACTGCCAATACTGCGTCAATCGCGTGTCGAGCGACGTGCCCCGGGCCCGCTTCACCCCGACCGAAGTGGTCGATCTGACACTCGAGTTCTACCGCCGCAACTACATCGAGGGACTGTTCCTGAGCTCCGGCATCATCCAGTCGCCCGACTACACCCTCGAGCAGATGGTCGTCGTCGTCAGATCGCTTCGCGAAGACCATTCATTTGGCGGGTATATCCACCTGAAGCTGATTCCCGGCGCGCGAGTCGACCTGATCGCCGCCGCCGGCCGCTACGCCGATCGCCTGAGCGCCAACATCGAGCTGCCCACCCAAAACGACCTCGAGCGCCTGGCGCCGGACAAGTCACACCGCTCCATCGAACAGACGATGGCCGTCGTCCGGGATGCCGGCCAGGCCGCCGAACAGGAACGCCGGTCCCTCGAACATGCGCCGCAATTTGCCCCGGCCGGTCAGACGACGCAGATGATCGTCGGGGCGACACCAAGCTCGGACGCACAGATCCTGAACACGGCATCGCGTCTCTATCGGGAGCAACGCATCCGGCGGGTGTACTTCACCGCCTTCAGTCCATTTCCGCACGCGCCGCTGTCGCTGGTTGACGTACCGGACGGGCGACTGAGAGAGCATCGACTCTACGAGGCGGACTGGCTGATTCGTCATTACGCGTTCGACGCTGCCGAACTGACGACCGCGACGGAACCGGATCTGCCGCTGCATATCAGTCCGAAGCTGGCATGGGCACTGCGGCATCCGGAGGTGTTCCCTGTCGACGTCAACGTCGCCCCCCGAGAGCTGCTGCTGCGGATCCCCGGGATCGGGTATCGCACCGTGGACCGTCTGCTCCGTATCCGCCGCTACCATCGGATCGACACCGCCGATCTGCACGCGCTGCGTGTTCGCCTTGGGGAGGCCCGCCACTTCGTGGTCACCGCCGACCATCGCCCTGATCGCCCCGCGACCGCCGATGTCTTCATCAAGCCGCAACAGCAGGTGCTGGCGTGGTGACGGTGACATCAGCGGACTACGCCCACTTTCGCGAGACCGCACGAGCGTTGCTCGAATCGGGCATCGAGCCTGACCAGGTGTTCTGGTCGTCGTCTCAGGACGTGCTTCCGTTCTCGCCGGCGGGCGAGCCCTCCCGGGGCGTCGGTGGCGGCGTTCTCCGCGTGCCGCGCGCGTTTGCGACGCTGGCCGAAGTCGTCGCGTGTCACCGCGAGGATCGCCGTTGGGAGGTCCTGTACCGCCTCCTCTGGCGGATTGTCCGGGAGGGATCGCATGTCATCGGGCAGGAGATCGATCCCGACGTCCGCGCCGCCCGGGCGATGGCGTCACAGGTTCGTCGCGACGAACACCACATGCGCGCCTTCCTGCGGTTCACGCCGATTGTCGAGCCGGCGGGTACCCGTCACGTCGCGTGGTACGAGCCGGACCACTTTATCGTGCGTCGCGCCGCGCCCTTTTTCGCGGACCGCTTCTCGGGCATGACGTGGTCGATTCTGACTCCCGACCTCGCCGCGCACTGGGACCGCACGGAGCTCTCGTTTTCCGCCGGCATACCGTCACCCTCCTCGCCGCGGCGTGGCGACGAAATAGAGGCGCTGTGGCGGATCTATTACGAATCGATGTTCAACCCGGCGAGGGTGAATCCCCGAGCGATGCGGCACGACATGCCCGCTCGCCGCTGGCAGCGGCTACCCGAGGCGACGCTCATCCCGGAACTTCTGAGTACCGCCGCAATCCGCGCGAGTCAGGTCGCATCGACGCGGACGGCCGACACGGCCAGGCCGTTTGTTCCAGCGACGGGAGGTCTCGAAGTGCTCCGTGACGCCTCGACGCGTTGTCGCGGCTGTTCCCTGCACCAGGCGGCAACGAGAGTGGTCTTTGGCGAAGGACCGCGCGACGCCGGACTCGTACTGGTGGGTGAACAACCTGGAGATGCCGAGGACCTCAGCGGGCGCCCATTCGTCGGTCCGGCCGGAGAGGTGCTGCAGGCCGCCCTCGCGGCCGCGCGTATCGAGCGCTCGACGATCTACGTCACCAACGCGGTGAAGCACTTCTCGTTCGAGCCGCGCGGCAAGCGGCGCATTCACCAGACGCCGCGGCTCAGCGAGATACAGGCGTGCCGGCCATGGCTCGAAGCAGAGCTTCAGGGGATTCGCCCGGCGACGGTGGTGGCGATGGGCGTCACTGCGGCCCGTGCATTGCTGGGTACTCAGGCGCGGGTAATGCCGCTGCGCGGACGGATCCTCGAAGGATTGCCCTGGGCACCCCGCGTGGTCGTCACAGTACACCCGTCGGCGGTATTGCGGAACGAAGCCGACCGCACGAAGTATTTCGACATGCTCGTCAGCGATTTGCTGCTGGCGACGCAACCATCAGGAGGTGAGACGTGAAGAACACACTCGACGGGCTCTACGAGCACATCAACGACATCGAGATCGCGATGATGACGACCAGGCGGCCCGACGGCCATCTCGAATCGCGGGCGATGGCGACGCAGCGGCGAGCCGCGGGCGCCGATCTCTGGTTCGTCACGCTCGAAGACAGCCAAAAGCTACACGACATCGCCGCCGATCCGCACGTCAACCTCGCCTACTACAAGGACCGGACCCGGGAATGGATTTCGGTCAGCGGCATCGCCAGCATCAGTCGCGACCGCGCAAAGATCCACGAACTCTACGCGCCTGATTGGGGCGCCTGGTTTTCCAAAGAAGGCGATCCACGTCACGGCACCAAGGACGATCCGCGCATGGTCCTGATCGGCATCGACATCCATGCCGCCGTCTACCTCGAGGTCAACAAGCCGCAGCCGGTCGTGCTGTTCGAGGTGATGAAGGGATGGCTGACCGGTTCGACTCCCGACATCGGCGAAGTGCATCGTGTCGAACGATAGCGCTGACCCGATCAGCGTCCGGTGTGCTCTATGATGTCGCCACGGGGATTTGCGATGATCGATCTGTACAACGACACGACCGGCGAGCTGCTTGGACCCATCACCGAGGCGGATCTCAAGGTCCTGGTGGACGCGCTCGAAGAGGAATCGACCGAAGACCGCGACTACTTCATCGACACCGCGACGATCGACGTGATCGCTGACGGGCGGGCAACCGAGTACCTGGTCGGGCTGCTCCGCAAGGCGGTTGGCAGTTCGGATGGCGTCGACATCCGCTGGACCCGACGCGGCGAGTCATAGAGGGGCGTCGGAGGCTGTGGATTCCCCCGACACCCTGGGACTCTCGATCCCCTATTGCTGGACGATTTGCGACTTCAATGGAGCGAGCGCACCCAGTAACTCGTTCTTCTCCCCACCCGGAACCTTGAGCTCGTCAAGCACTGCGGTCAAGTCCTCCACCACGGCGTCGAACGCGGCGTTGGTCACGCGACGGCCCTTGTGCACCGCAACCATGTCGGGACCGGTGTAGGTGCAGGGGCCGCCGACGCTCTGACACACGAAGGTCGCGAGCGACGCCTTGTAGCGGGCGGCTTCTTCCTTGCTCGCGGCGGCATGTGCGAACCACGCATTGACACGGGTATCGGCCAGGATGCGGTCGACGAGTTCGCTGGTCACGGCGGTGATCGCCGGCATGCCGCCGAGCCGCTCGTAGAGGGACTTGGTTGACGCCGGGGTTTGCCCCACCGCCGCCGATACGCCGAAGACCGCCACACACACCGCCACCAGTGCTGAACGCCACAATGTCATTCGTCTACTCCGAAGCAAAAAAGGGGAAACGCGAGAGGTCAGGTTAAAAGTGGTATTTAGAATACCACTTTAAAACGGGAGGGCGCGATTGCGGGCGCCGCGAGGTGACGAGGATTTGTGATTGGTGATTGGTGATTTGTGATTGGTGATGGGTGATTGGTGATTTGGTGCCGCGGCGGGCGCGTCAGAGGTCATGTCGCAAATGACCGCGCATCCGTTGCTTCAGCTGAAACGCGTTCTCGAGCGCAGCCCCCGCCGCCGTGTTGTCGAAGACACACCATACGTCACCGCGGTGACCACTCAACGACGCTGATATCGCACCGAGGTCCTGGTCGCTATACGAGGACCAGTAGCGCCGCGGGCTTCCGTGGAGACGGTAGGTACACGAGCCCGGGCCAACCTCCGGGCACGCCGGCGGCCGGAACACACGCCGGATCAGCCGCGACTCGCGCCACCTGGTAGTCGGCAAGCAACGTCGCAGCCCCGTCGAACCAGCTGTGGTGCCTGGGCTCGAATGCAATCAGACCTTCATACATTGACCGGAGGAGAGAGAGAAAACGGCCAACCACCCGCCGGTCGAATTCGAATGAGGGTGGCAGCTGAACCAGCAGCGGACCTCGTTTGCATCCCAGCGCCGAAGTCTCCCAGAGGAAACGCTCCAGCGCCGTACGGCTCTGACGCAGCCGCAGGACATGGGTGATTTCTTTGGGCACCTTGACTGAAAACCGAAACTCGGCCGGAGTGGACGCCGCCCAGCGCGCGTACGTTCCGGGCGCGTGCGGCCTGTGGAACGACGAGTTGATCTCGGCGCAGGTGAACACGCGCGCGTAGCGCTGCAGGTGCGTTCCGTTTCCTTCGCACCGATGACTAGCCGCGCGTGGAATCGCCCAGCCAGCCGTTCCGACGTACAGCCGCGTCATCGATGATGCCGGATCGCTCGGCTCGTCTGACCTTCTCGAACCGTCGCGGCACGCGCTCGAGCACACGCCGGTGATGTGTGCAAACAGCTCACCCTCATCGCGGTACGGTCCGTGCTATCTCGACACACACAATATTGTGCGAATCACACGCGATCACTTGGAGGTCGGATGTATCACCACGTCAAGAAGCTGATGTACACGGTTAGGGTCGACACGCCAGACCCGGCGTTCGGCAACATGCTGCTCGAACAGTTCGGCGGCGCCAACGGCGAGCTCGCAGCTGCGATGCAGTATTCGATTCAGGGGCTGAACTGCGAGGATCCCGAACGCAAGGATCTGCTCATGGATATCGGCACGGAGGAACTGAGTCATCTGGAGATCGTCGGCGCGCTCGCGCGACTGCATCTCAAACCGATGAAGTTCGATCGTGAAGCCGCCGAACAGGATCCGCTCATCGCCATCGCCGGCGGCGGGGGCGTGAACCTGTTCAATTCCCAGGGCAACCCCTGGACCGCGGATTACCTGAAGATCACGGGCGAGCTCGACGTCGACCTCCGCAGCAACATCGCGGCGGAAGCGCGCGCGAAAATCGTCTACGAACGCCTCATCAACTTTACCGACGACGCCGGGACGAAGGACGCGCTGCAGTTCCTGATGACGCGCGAGATCACTCACATGAAGGCGTTTACGGCCGCGCTCGAAAGCATGGGCAAGCCGCGGTTCATGATCGGCCGTATTCCGCCGACGCCCGGCCTCGTCGACCAGTTCTTCAACGATTCCACCGGCGCCGGCGAGGACGGGGAAATCGACGCACGCGGGCCGTGGAACGAGGGTGGTGACTGGGAGCGGGTGGAAGCGCCCGCGTTCGCGGACCTGCGGCAGGCCGCAACTGACAACGGCGACGCGCGTGTCGACGATCGCAGTACCAGCACGTCGGACTCTCCGGAGGCGCTGGAGGAACTGCTGGTCGAGCAGCTTCGTGATCTGCTCAGCGCCGAAGGGCAACTGGTCAAAGCGCTGCCGAAGATGGCAAAGGCCGCGAATTCGGACGCGCTGCGAGAGGCCTTCGAGCTGCACCTGGAACAGACCCGGGGACACGTGGAACGCCTGAAAGAGGTCTTCGCGCTCGTCGGGGTTCCCGCCAAGGCCAAGGCCTGTAAGGGCATGCAGGGGCTGATCGAGGAGGGCGACGAAGTGATCGCGGAAGCCGAAGCGAAAGATGCGGCGTCCGCTGACCTTGCGCTCATCGCCGCGGCGCAGAAGGTCGAACACTATGAGATCTCCGGCTATGGCACAGCACGAACGCTGGCCGGCCAGGCCGGACTTCCGGCGGCTGCCGAGTTGCTCTGTCAGACCCTGGCCGAAGAGGAAGTGTCGGACAACCTGCTCACCCAGATTGCGCGCGAGCTGATGTCGGAAGCGCGAACGGGCATGACGAAGGCGCCGAAGCGCGCTGGCGCTGCGCGCGAGTAGACCGGTTTCGTTCAGTCTGTCATTCGCGAAGTGGCGGTGCGCTGAACCGCCATCCCTCGCACCTAAACAGCCCGTTTCGGATCACTCCGGAACGGGCCGTCGGTCACTACGCACTTGTGACTAGTGCCGGAGCTGTGTCTCCGTGTTGCCTTCTTCGTAGACGGCGCAATCCCTGCGTTCCGCAACGATGCCGTCACCGTTTCCAGCCCGGAGGATGCGGGTCGGCATCACCCAGGGCTCGACGAAATACTCCGGATCTTCGATCGTCATGTCGTAACGGATTTCATTGCCGACACGCGTGAGTCGTTCGACGATGTGCATGTCGGCGGAATGCAACAAGCCTCCACGTCCCAGCCATGTCTCATCGCTGAATGACGTGGAGTCGATGACGAGCGTATCGCCTTCCCATTTGCCGATGCTGTACCCGTAGAAGGTTGAGATGAGCGCCGTCTGCGCATTACGGGCGCGATCGTCCGTGGGGATGTCGCGAAATTCATTGTTGCCGCCACCGTAATCGGCGTTCTCTCCATAGAAGAAGACGATGTCCTTGTCGTTTTGGATAATCCGTCTGGGGGTGCCGTGCCGTGGGAGACCCAGCGGCTTGCACGTCATCACAGGATCGTACTTATTCGTCCACTGGTCGAGCTCCTGAATCTTGTCCCAGTATTCGGGTTTGTAAACTGGACGACCCAGAATGCCGAACCGCGAGGGCGAGAGCCACTCGTAATCCACCCAGAAGTTGTCCTGAGGAGTTTTGCAGCGCTCGCCCTGCGTCGGACCACATCGACGATTACCACCACCGGTAATTGGATTGAAGCTACCCCCCCAGGCTCCTGAGAGGTCCGGCTTTCCGTCGGCGCGGCGTGGCGTGACGGCGGCAGCCTGCGTCGCCGGCGCTGCGGGTGCTGATGGCAGCGTCCACTTGGGCGGCTGATTCGTCGGCGTGATCGCCGCCTTGACGCTGGCCGCCACCGGCATCACGACGTACATCTGCCCCGTTTCCGTCAGCGTCGTCGTGATGTCGCGGACGACGGTGCCGTTCCGCTTTTCCGTCATCTTGCCGGCGTACAACGCCTCGGCCGGATTGAGCGGATTGTTCCAGTCTTTGTAGTCGCTGTAGGAGAACTCGTAGGTGGTCGCGCCGTTTTTCACCACGACGCTCTCGGGCATGAACTTGGCGTCGAGTGTGGTGGTCGCGGTGGCTGTGGGGACGCCAGGGATCGGATACGTCAACACCGGCTTATTGCCGGCCCACGCGACCGTCGTTTTCCCAATCGTCATCACGTCGGCGGCCAGCAGCTGCGGTCTGGGCGTCATGGGCGGTGCGTCCGGCGATGTCCCGGCGAATGCCGCCTTGAACGCACCCTGCGGGCCTGACCACAGGCGAATCATCCGCTCCTCGACGGTTGCCGGCATCGGCGTGGCTTTGCCTTTTCCCGAAACGAGCTCGGCCCCTTGAATGTCTTCATTCCAGGCGTATGCGCCACTGATGACTTCGATGGTGGAACAACTCTGCCCGCTGGGTCGGGTGCCGGTGATCCGGATCCGCTCACCCGACGTCTGATAGCTGATGTCGCTGCGGTACATCGTCACATTGCAGGGCTGCCCGCCCACCTGCATCGTGCCCTTGCCCTGATAGTCGAGCGACATGAGGACGTCATACTCCTCACTGCTCCGCAGCATGCCCGTGTACCAACCCCAGTTGAACAGCACGGCCTTCAGGTCCTTCGCGCCGGCCGCTGGCGTGTACTGCTGCGCCGCGCCGCGTCCCCGACCGCCCTGCCTTTGGCCCTGGCCGTCCGGAGCCGGAGCCCCTGCCGCCGGTCCGGCGCCAGCACCGCGCGCCTGCGCACCCGCAATGGACGGCACCCCGATGGTCAGTGCGGCCGCGAATGCGACGCTTGTCCACATGAGATTTCGTCGGAAGTTCATGAGCATCTCCGTATGTCGTCCAGTCGGTGGCTGCCCCGGTGGAAATCGAGATGGTTCGTCCGCCTGGCTGGTGCCGACGCCTCTCTGGGCCAGAGGATATCCGAAGTTGGAAACTTGCGGACGGTTGGCCGCGTTCGCCAACCAGGACACCTTTGCGTCGGTTGCGACCCTCATCCAGTCGTCTCAGGCCGCCGCAAGCGATTAGTGCCCGCATCCCCCCAGCTCCGCCGTCGGCCAGGACAGCTGTGCCAGGACACTGGCCACGGTTTTCCTCCGGCCATACGGACTCTCACTGTCGCGCGTGGCCACGGAGCACCATAGTCACGGCCACAGCGCGAGCGACCATCAGCTACCCGCCAGCGGCCACCAGCTAATGGCTACCAGCCACCAGCCCCGTCTGCCAGCCACCGGCTACCAGCCACCGGCTACCGGCTACCGGCTAGGGGCTACCTGGTTGCGCCGGCGCATTGGGTTGGTTAGTCTGGGCGCCCGATGACACACCCGTCGCGCTTCTCCTATCGACGCCGCGAGTTCATGCGCCGCGCGGCGGCGGTCAGCGCGGCGGTGGCCGCACCGGCCGGCGCGAGCGCGCAGTCCACGACTCCCGCGCCGCCCGCGTCTGCGTCTGAACCGTCCGCGGCGGAACCGGAACTGCTGACTGGCGGCCGTGCCGGCTCCGATTTCATGGTGGACGCGATCAAGACCCTCGGCTTCGAGTACGTCTGCGCCAACCCGGGCTCCAGCTTCCGCGGCCTCCACGAGTCGGTGATCAACTACGGCGGTAACGACAAGCCCGAGCTGATCACCTGCATGCACGAAGAGTCGGCCGTGGCGATGGCGCACGGCTACTTCAAGATCGAGGGAAAGCCGCTGGCGGTGATGGCGCACGGGACGGTCGGACTGCAGCATGCGTCGATGGCTCTCTACAATGCGTGGTGCGATCGCGTCCCGGTTTATCTGCTGCTGGGCAACACGCTCGACGCGACCCTGCGGGCACCGGGGGTGGAGTGGGTGCACAGCGTCCAGGACGCGGCAGCCATGGTCCGCGACTATACGAAGTGGGATGACACGCCCATGTCGCTGGCCCACTTCAGTGAATCGGCGGTGCGCGCCTACAAGATCGCGATGACACCGCCGTACAGACCCGTGGTGATCGTCGTCGACAGCGAGCTCCAGGAGCGCCCCATCGGCGAGCATCAGGGCGCGTTGCGGGTGCCGCAGCTGACGCTCGCCACGCCGCCACATGCGGATTCGAGCGCCGTTGCGGAAGCGGCACAGCTTCTCGTGACCGCCGATTATCCACTCCTGATCGCGGATCGGCTCGCCCGCACGCCAGCGGGGCTGGCGCGAATGATCGAGCTCGCCGAGCTGCTGCAGGCCGCGGTGATCAGCACGCAGCCGAACTCCCTGCCGCCGATTGCCGCCGGCCGCATGAATTTCCCCAATCGCCACCCGCTCAACCAGACGCTGCGGTCCGTTGCCGCGATTGCCGAGGCCGATGTGATCGCCGGCCTCGAAATCGCCAACTTCTACGGGGCGACGCACATCTTCCGCGATCAACTCGAACGCACGTCACAGCCGGCGACGAAGGCCGGAGTGAAACTGATCACGATCACGGCCGGGGACCTGATCGTCAAGGCCAACTATCAGGACTTCCAGCGCTACGCGGAAACGGATTTGGCCATGGCCGCGGACGGTGAAGCGACGCTGCCGGCATTGATCGACGCGGTGCGGCGGCTGATCACGCCGGAGCGCCGGCGCGCCTTCGATGCACGCGGCGAGAAGCTGGCTGACGCGAGCCGGACCGCACTGGCGCGCGCGCGCACCGATGCCGCCTACGCCTGGGACGCCTCGCCGATCAGCACCGCGCGCGTCGCCGCGGAACTGTGGCAACAGATCCGCGGCGAAGACTGGTCGCTGGTCAACGGCAACTTGAGCGGCTGGCCGCTGCGGCTGTGGAACTTTGACAAGCATCATCAGTACATCGGCGTGTCCGGCGGATCCGGCATCGGCTACGGCATGCCGGCGTCGATCGGTGCGGCGCTCGCCAACCGGAAACACGGCCGCCTCTCGGTGAATATCCAGAATGACGGCGACTTGATGTACGCGCCCGGCGTGCTCTGGACGGCGGCGCACCACCAGATTCCGATCCTCACCGTCGTCCACAACAATCGCAGCTACCACGAAGAAACGATGCACCTGCAGCGGATGGCGAATCGCCGCAATCGTGGCGTCGATCGCGCGCACATCGGCAACGAGATCGACAACCCGGCGATCGAGTACGCGAAGCTTGCGCAGGCAATGGGGTGGTACGCCGAGGGGCCCGTCGCTGATCCGGATGCCCTGGGCGCGGCGCTCGCCCGCGCGATTGCGGCGGTCAAGCGCGGCCAGCCGGCGCTTGTCGACGTGGTCACTCAGCCGCGATGATGAAGCCGCTGATCGTCTTCGGTGTCGTGGCCCTGATCAGCAGCGTGCTGGCGGCGCAGTCGCCGGTACAACCGCCACGCGGCAACAGCGAGAAGGGACGGACGGGGTTCCTGAGAGTCGGGTGCGCGCAGTGCCACGGTCGTGAAGCCCAGGGTTCGCCGACGAGCGGACCACGTCTCGGGCCGAACGGGCTTCCCTACCCGGCGTTTGCGCGCTACGTCCGGGCGCCCCGCCTGCAGATGCCGCCGTACACTGAGCAGATCCTGTCCGACGCCGAGCTCGCCGATCTCTACGCCTTCGTCCAGTCGCGACCGAAGCCCGCGACGCCGGCCGCGCTGCAGTCCAACGAGAGTTCGCCAGCTCCTCGCGCTCCCTCGAAATAATTGCCGCATGCCGCCGTTCCGTCGATCGATGGCCTTGCGGCCGGTCGACGAGATCCCACAGCTGCGGGTGAGCGTGCGAACCTCGCTGTCAACAGGATGCGCGCCTCGCGGTGCCGCGACCCCAGGGATGTGTGGAGACGTGCGATGATTCCCCGGTGCCCCGAAAGAACTCTGCGCAGGCGTCGTCGCGGCAGCCCGCGTTCGAACTCGACTCCTTCCTCCAGACAGCCGGCCCGGCGCGCGCGATTCGACGTTATCGTCGCGGGCAGCTCATTTTCTCGCAAGGCGCGGTCGCAACTGAGGTCTTCTTCGTCCAGGAGGGGCGCATCAAGCTGTCCGTCGTCTCGCGAACCGGCAAGGAAGCGGTCGTGGCGATACTGAGTCCGGGCGACTTTCTCGGCGAGGGCTGTCTGGCCGGGCAGCCGCGGCGCATGTCCACCGCATCGGCGCTGACCGCCGCGTCGCTGCTGGCGATCGAAAAGACGGAGATGCTGGATCGCCTGCATGAGCAGCCGGAATTCGGCGAGCGCTTCCTGGCCCATATGCTGGCGCGAAACATCCGGATCGAAGAGGACCTCGTCGATCAGCTGTTCAACTCCAGCGAGAAGCGCCTGGCGCGCGCGCTGCTCCTGCTCGCCCGCTACGGCAAGGGGGGCGACACGCGGCCCATCCCGCGGCTATCGCAGGAGACGCTGGCGGAGATCGTCGGCACGACCCGGTCGCGCATCAACTTCTTCATGAACAAGTTTCGCGACCTGGGGCTGATTGAGTACAACGGCGACATCAAGGTGAACAGCGCGCTGGTGACGGTCATCCTGCACGACTGACCGTCGCGCACCTGGCAATTGCGAACGGCAACCAGCACGCGTGACCGTCGCCGGTCGGACGTGTTATGCTGTCCGCAGTTTTCTGACAGTTGCGCTTCCGCGCCTTTCGCATCAGATCCGAGTTTCTCGCCTCTCCTGCGTCTCGTCGCCGGGCATCCCGCTCGAGCCTGCCATCAGATTCACGCATCCACCGAGATGCAGGAGTAGTTCATGAGCACCAAGCTGTACGTTGGCAACCTGCCGTACGAAACCACCGAGACTGATCTGCAGGCGCTGTTCGAAGGCGCCGGCGAGGTCAGCACCATCAGCATCGTTCGCGATCGCGCCACGGGTCAGGCTCGCGGCTTCGCGTTCGTCGAGATGAACGACGCGGACGGGGCCCGCAAGGCGATCAGCGAACTGGACAAGTATCAGTTCGGCGGCCGCAGCCTCACCGTCAACGAAGCCAAGCCGATGACGCCGCGCGGCAATGGTGGCGACGGCGGGTTCGGCGGCGGCCGTCAGCGGCGCGACTCCCGCTGGTAGGACGCGCGTCCAGTCCGACCGACCTCAGAGCCCGGATCCCCGATCCGGGCTCGCCTTCCCCACCGCGGCGCGATTCCGCGTCGAACCCTCATCCTGAACCCCGGCGACGCCACTCCCTGCCTCGAGTTCGTGCAGACGCTCGACAGCGAGCGCACGAAGCGCCGCGGCATCGCGAGCGATGACCGTCTCGTCCGCGCGTTCGAGATGCGGCACGCGCCGGTCCAGGGCGGCAATCAGGTCCTGGAGCTCGCGCGCCAGCTCGCGCGGTGTCATCGCCACGAACTCGCCCGGCGGGGACGGCTGTCCCGTCGGGAGACATTCCACACCTCGCCGCACTTCTCACAGCGCCAGTAGGTATCGACGTCAGGGCTCTTGGCCGTCGTGGTGAGCGCTGGGGAGCCGCAGGCGGGACAGCTCGAGGGCGTCGCCGTTACGCTCGATGGCGGCCCGGCGCCGATGTCGCGTCGTGAATCAAACGCCATCAGCCTCTCCCGTGATCTGCCGCACCACTTTTCCTGCGGCCACCTCCCGTTGCGCGGTCACGGTGATCTTGTCGGCGCAGTCGACGCGAGGCACGCAGCCGCGGGCCAGCTGCCCGGCGCGGAGAGCAGCCAAGACCGCGAACTCGAACATGGCGAAATCAGGCGGACGCTGCACCATCGCGGGGCATCCTTTCAGGATTCAACGGGTGATCGCTGCTCAGCGAATGACGAGAGCGTAAAGCAGGGCGGCGGCGACGAGGACGATCGGCACGACGATGGCCATGCGACGCCGCACGGCGCGGTCGTGCGCCGCACCCTTCACCTGCCATGCGTGCCACCGCTCGTCGGCGGTGGAGGAAGGCGTCAACGTGACGGCAGCCGCCGGCGCACGGGAAGATGGATCTGTTGCCACGGCAACCCTCACAGCAAAGGCTTTGGTGAGGGCTGGGCCGGGAATGGCCGAGGGCTCAGAAAAGCAGGATGCGTCAGTATACGCGATCCCTCGAATGCTGACGTCACAGTCCGAGTCGCGCGTAGTGGTCGCGAATGACCTCGTGGCATTCACACGCGGCGGCTTCCAGCCGTTTTCGGTGCAGGATGCGGATGCGTCCGTAGCGGGTCGAAATCAACCCGTCGCGCTGGAGAGCGCGCAGCACCACGGTGACGGTGGGACGATGCACACCGAGCATGACCGCCAGGAATTCCTGTTTCAGCGCAAATTCGTCGTCGTCAACACGATCGTGTGTCTGCAGCAGCCGGCGACAGCATCGCTGCTGGACGTCGTGGAGGGCATTGCACGCCGCGCTCTGCATGATCTGCAGGAGGTTGGCCTGCGCGTAGGCACCGATCACGTCCCGGAACGGTCCCGGCGCGGCTGTTTCCTTGATGAAGCGCGCCACGGTCATCGTCAGCAGCGGACCGTTCGGCACCTGTTGGAAGGTGCGACCGGCGGCCGTACGGTCGCCGAAGAACGCACCGACGCCCAGCATCCCCTCGCGGCCAATCGTCGCGACTTCGACGAGCGCGCCGTCCCGCATCTGGTTGGTCACCGAGAACACGCCGCCGTTGGGAAAGTAGACCTCGGTGATGCGTGAGCCGTCGGCGTGGATCGTGTCTCCGGTCACGACGCGCTTCAGTCGGAGATGCTCGACCACGCGCTCGTAATCACGTTTGGACAACAAGGCCAGCAGCCGATTCCGCATCGCCGAGCCGTCTGGCAGGTATCTCGTCGGTCCTCGCGGGGCGCGCATCGGCCTCTCCTCATGTCACCTGACACGCGGTCAGGAGCTTCGATGAGACTGGAGGCGCAGTCGCTGGCTGCGAGCACAGCTCAGAAAAGCAGCAGGACCGTAAGCTATCACGGATACGCGATGATGCCGCCAAATGTACGCTAGACTACATTGCCGTCAGACTGGTGCCACGCCACAAGGACGTCGCTCAGCCTCCGAGTTTCCGACAGCCAGCGTGCGGTCGCGCAGGAGCGTGAAGATGTCGACGTCGTTGCCACTCGAACAGCTCGCGCGCATTCGCGATAATCTCCGGTGCCTCGTCGGACGCGCGGGCAATCACGAGCTCGATCTCGTTGCCGCGACCCGGTCGGCCGACGCTGAAGTCGAGGAGGCCGTCGCCACTCAGAGGCGCCTTCTCGCACCGGGAGCGGAACGCTCACTCGACGAACTGCAGCGGGTGTTCGCCGCCTACGTCAGCCGAGCCACCGCGCGCACCGAGAGCACGCGCCGGGCGTGTGTCACCGCGCATGAGCAGCACGTCGCCGCCCAGCGGCTGCTGAGCGACCTTGACGGCGATGCACCGGCAGCATCGGGCGACGCGAATGGCAGCGTCGCAGTGCTGGTGGTCGACGACGCCGACGACGTACGCGAAATGGTTTCGCTCCTGCTGAGCGACGCCGGCTTCGTCGTCAGAACTGCAACCAATGGTTTGGAGGGATTGATTGCCGCATTCGAGATGCAGCCGGCCGTCATCCTCATGGATATGATGATGCCCGTACTGAGCGGACTTGAAGCGACGCGGTTGATCAAAGCCATGAAGGCCACTCGCGATGCGCGGGTGATTGCCTACACCGCGAACCCGATAGTGCCTGGCGTCCTGCTGGACCAGTTCTTCGCCGCCGTCCTGCCGAAGCCGTCGACACCACAAATGGTGATCGAGGCGGTGAAGGGCGCGGTGTGACCGTCCATCTCGTCAACCCCAGTCACCTCTCCTTCGGCATCGGCGTGATCACGCCGCGCTGGCTGTTCGTGCTGGCGGCGGCGACGCCGGCTACCTACGGCCGCCCGCACATCACCGACGAGACGCTCGAGGCGCTGGACTTCGACGATGTCCACGCCGGCGACATCGTCGGCATCGGGATTCATACCGGCAACGCCCTGCGTGGGTACGAGATCGGTACGATGGCGCGGGCGCGCGGCGCCACGGTCGTGTTCGGCGGCATCCACGCCACCCTGTATCCGGACGAGGCGCATGAGCTCGGTGGCGCCCATGCGATCGTGCGGGGAGATGGCGACGTGATGTGGCCTCGCGTGCTCGATGACGCGGTCAGCGGCAGGCTGCAACGCGTGTACGAGGGTGGACGGATTGACGCCGATCGATTCGTGCCCGCGCGCTGGGAGTTGCTGCCGGAAGGCCGCTACATGTGGGGATCGGTGCAGACCGTTCGCGGTTGTCCCAAGCATTGCTCGTTCTGCTCGGTGTGGCGCACCGACGGTCAGGCCCCACGCCAGCGCGCCGTTGACGGCGTCGTCGCCGAGATTATGGAACTGCGCCGCCGCGGGTTCCGGTTCGTCGCGCTCGCCGACGACAACTTCTACCCCGTCACGCTGGCGGACTTGGCGATGGCGGAACGGCAGCGCAATACGGCGCGGCTCGAACAGCTGCGCATGCTGCGGAACGAGCGCTTCGAGTTGATGGCGCGGCTGGCGGAACTGCCGTCCGACATGGTCTTCTTCACCCAGATCACCATGGAAGCCGCCGAGGACGAAGCCTTCCTCGCGGCCATGCGCCGCGCCAACATCAAGGGCGCGCTGGTCGGCGTCGAAGCGGTGACGCCGGAGGGCCTCAAGGACGTGTACAAGGGCTTCAACGCCGCCGGTGAGGAACTGGTGCAGCGTCTGCGCAAGTTCCGCGAACACGGCGTGCATGTCCTCGGCTCGTTCATCTTCGGCCTGCCCAGCGACCGGCCGGCGACGTTCGAGGCGACCGCGGACATTGCCGAACGCGCCGGGGTCACGTTCGCGCAATTCGTGATGCTGACGCCGTATCCCGGCACCGTCGACTTCGCGGCGTGGGAGAAGTCGCTCGGCGACGACGCGGCACGCGTCGCCGGTATCCCGATCACGCGCCACTGGCTGATCCCGCAGGCGCAGCGGCCGAAGGTCTACGCGCCCCACCCCGTGATGGCGGCCGACGAAATCCGGGCGCGGACGCAAGCGGTGTGGGATCGCTTCTACAGCTTTCGCAAGATCTGGGCACGGTCGCGCTGCACCCCGACGCTGCGCTCCCGCATGGCGTTCGTCCTGATCTCGAAACTCTACCGCCAGATGTACGCGAACACCGGCATCGCGACCGACAGCGCGCGCGTGAATCGCGCGAATCGGTGGGCCCGACTCATCGCCCGCCCGTGTCGGCGGCTGTTTGTCGCGCGGCCGCTGCCGGAAGCAGATCACCGGCGGCTGGTGTTCGTGGGACAGCGGGCCGAATCACGCCCGGGCGGCGTCGAGCCCTGATGGTCGCCACCGCTCGTCGGTCTGAGACAACGAACTGAGGTCGGACGGGAACTGGTTATTCCTGGTGATCGGTCGATCCGCGGCCGTTCACCAGGTCTGCAACCACCTGCACCAGGGCATCAGGGTCGACCGGCTTGGCGGTGTAGCCGTCGAATCCGGCGTCGAGCGCGCGCCGGCGGTCCTCTTCCCGTGAATAGGCGGTCAGCGCCAGCGCCGGAAGATGCAGGCCGTGCGCCTCTGTGGTTCCGCGGAGGCGACCGATCAGCTCGTAGCCATCCGAACCCGCCATCCCGATATCGCTCACCAGCACCATGAACGCCGTCGTGGCGATGGCCTCGAGCGCCTCGGCGGCCCCCTTCGCCGTCCTCACCTCCGCACCGCGCGCCCGCAAGGCGGTCGCCACCAGGTCCCGCGCATCTTCCTCGTCATCGACGACGAGCACAGTGACGCCATCGAGACGAGTGCTCACAGGGGCGACCGCCGGGAGCGGCCGATCGGCGACCACAGTGTCGGCCGCCTCGCGGAACACGGCCTGTACCGGCAGCGTCACCGTGAAGACCGCGCCGCGACCAGGTCCCTCGCTCTCAGCATGCACGGTCCCACCGTGCGCTTCCACCAGATGCCGCACGAGCGCCAGTCCCAGGCCGAGCCCTCCGTGTCGACGCGTGGTGCTGCCTTCCGCCTGACGGAAGCGCTCGAAGACATGCGGGAGAAACTCCGCGTCGATACCCTGTCCGGTATCCGACACTTTCAACTGGATATCAGTGCCGGAGCGGCGCAGCTGGACGTCGACAGCCCCGCCCTTGTCGGTGAACTTGATCGCGTTCACCACCAGGTTCCAGACCACCTGCTGCAGGCGTTCGGGATCGCCGGTGACACGAGCCGCGGCGGGATCCACCGCAACGGTCAGCGCAATCCGCTTCGCCTCCGCGGCCGGACGCACGGCGTCGAGCGCCGAGGCCACGAGCTGCCGCAGGTCCAGCGGCCGGACTTCCAGGTGCAACTGCCCGGTGATGATGCGCGAGCCGTCGAGGATGTCTTCAACCAGCCGGACCTGCGCTCTCGCGTTCCGCTCGATGCTGTCGATGCCGCGCGTGTACGCGCTCGGATCCAGCTGGCCCGTCTGTAGCATGCGCGCCCAGCCGAGAATCGCATTGAGGGGAGTCCGCAACTCATGCGACGCGGTCGCCAGGAAGTCGTCCTTGGCCCGGCTGGCGACTTCTGCGGTCCGCCGCGCCCGCTGCTCGTTCTCCAGCAGCACAACACGCTCCTGCGCCAGTCGCTCGGCGTATCGTTTACCGACAACCTCCTCGGTGACGTCGTGGACCATGGCGATGACCGCATTCACGTCGCCTGTCGCCTCGCGCAGCGGGCTGTAAATGAACGTATAGAACCGGTCCTCGATCTCACCATCCCCGCGCCGATCGATCCGCACCGGCATCTCGCGCCCGACGAATGCCTCGCCGCTCTCCATGACGCGCTGGAGCAAGCCGTCTAGGCGCTGGCCGGCCAACTCCGGCAGCGCCGACAGAAGCGGCCGGCCGACGAGAGCCCGGCGGCCGACCAACGCCGAGTATTGGTCGTTGGCGAACTCGAACACGAGGGACGGTCCGCGAAGGATGCACATCCCCGCCGGCGCCTGCGCGAAGATCTGCTGCAGCCGCGAGCGCTCGTGATCGATGGCTTCGCGGAGCATTCGCTCGCGTTCGGCCGCCAGCACTCGTCCGGTGGTCTCGGTGCACACGACCAGCGTGCCGCCAATCGTCCAGTCGTCGTCGAAGACCGGAGAGTATCCGTAGGTCCAGTACACATCCTGGATGGCGCCGTTCCGGAAGATCGGGACGAGCGCATCCTCATGCCAGCTCGGAGTGCCGTCGCGCATGACGGCGGCAATCTGTGGCCCGATGATGTCCCAGATCTCCGGCCAGCATTCGCGTCCGCGCTGCCCCATCGCGGCCGGATGCTTGCCGACGCCGAAACTCGGAACATACGCGTCGTTGTAGATTTGAATCAGCTCCGGGCCCCACCACAGGAACATCGGATGCCGCGAATGCAGCATCGTCGCGACCGTGGTCTTGAGGCTGGCCGGCCAGCCGGCTGGAGGACCCAGCGGGGTGGCGGCCCAGTCGGTGGTTCTGATGAGTTCAGCCATCTCGCCGCTGCCGGCGAGTGCCCGCTCGAAGGGATCTTCGCGGCCACGTTGCGTGGCGTGCTCGGGCGCCTCACCGCCGCGGCTTCCGAACGTCATGACCGGCAGTCTACACAGACTGCTCGGAGCCAGGCCAACGCAATGATCGGCCGGATCAGCTCAGATTGGGCCTCGAGGCTCCGCGGCGACGTCTGTGCTCGAGTGAACAGCGCGAATCGCACGACTTGCGTATCGTCGGTGTATGACGACAACTCCCGTAATGGAATCCGCGCCTTCTGTCGTGACGCCCCTATGTCCGCTCTGCCAGACGCTCGATCGCACCATCTCCGAGGCCTCCTTGAACGCCGGCGAGACGTGGAACTGCGTCGGCTGCGGTCAGACCTGGAGCGCGCGGCGACTCGAGGCGGTTGCGGCGTACGCGCGATACGTCGCGTCTCGTTGAAGAACTGACCTCCCGACGGTCGGGAGGCCGGCGGTCGTCAGGACATCATGGCGTGAACGTCTCTTGGTTCGTCGTTCTGGTCTTTACCTCCGCCGCGCGAGCCGCATCCGCTTCCGCCTTGGCGCGGGCGGCTTCCCGCGCCGGTGCTTCGCGGGCATCGGTTGTCTCCGCCGCGCTTCGGGCCTTCCTGGCAGCTGCCTCGAGCGGCACAGACGTGATGACCAGGCCGAAGCTGCTTCGGTACGCCGAGTGCCTCAGTTCGATCGTCGTGTCCCCCTGACGCCATGTCGCGATGGTCGCGGACAGATCAAGGCTGTCGGACGCACGCGGCGCCGTCGCACCGGTTCGGGAAGAGGGTGGTCCGTAGGTGGTCGAGAGCGCCTTGACCATGTCTTCCTTGGTGAGCCCTTCAGTCCGTTCGTTGTCGTAGTCGATGGTCATCCTGAACAGCTGGTTGTCGACGAAGCTGAAGACGATGCCGGCGACGGACTCGGCAGTGACGGCGCCGTCTGTGCCTCGATACGGCGGTCGCCACGATAGCTCCTGCAGCAGCGCCGGTCGCGCGTGCTGCACTTTCACGTCGCGTTCCATTGCCCGCGCCTGCGACACGGTGTCGGCGACGGACGTACCGAGAGCGAACTGGCGATACGTGCCCAGGTCGGCGGCCGCAGCAATCGCCGCGACCATGACGAGAAGCACGAGAAATGTGACCGTTCGCAAAAAGTGAAGGAGCACCTGAAAACCACCTTTTCGCCGCTGTTGAGCGTGTTGCCTGGTCTGCTCTCTGGTTAGCGAGCGCGAGCTACGGGTTCCCGCGGGACGCGAGGGTCCCCGGTATACGGTCGGGAGCACGCGCTAGCGTCGAGCCTCCTGGATGATCTCCGACAGCGATCGGGTGCGCCGGAGCGACCACATCAGCGCGGCAAGCATCGGCGTGACGGCCATGACGAAAAGCAGGGTGGTGAAGATGACGGGAGGGATAGCTGACATGGTCCCACCATACGCAATCGGCGACTGTGGCGCTGTCCTCGATTGCACATCTTCGAATCGACTCATGCGTGCAAGAATGAGCCGGCGTGGCGCGGCCACTGAAGATTGGCCGCGATCTCGTGCTGTTCGCCCTGGTTTCTCGGTTCAGGGCGTCTACCAGCAACGGATGTCGCACAGTTCCCACCCGGGGTCCGCGCAACCGAATCGCTGCTGAATCGGCGCGCTTATCCGAGGTGTCACGAGGAGAGACAATGGAAACGCGCACAGTGGACGTGGTGCTCCAGCATCCGGACGGCCGCATGGTGGCCCGGCTGACCGTCCGGTATCCTCCGCCGGCGGCGATTGGTTATGCCGGACGTCAGTGGCATCGGGCAGCGGGCTTCGGTCCAGATGACGCCGTCTACCGGCCCGATCAGCCATGGGTGCGGCCGACCACGCAAGGCGTGGAGGTGCCGGCATTCGCGGCGGAACGTCGGCGCCGTTGATCCGATTCGAGACGCGAGCCCGCCGGCGGCCCTGCACGCGAAACGCTCGTTCAGCAGGTGCCGGCGAGCCCGCACGCACAGTACCTGACGATGACCGAGCGCACGCCTGAGCTCGCATTCGTCTCACCACGCGAGGGACTATCGCTGAGTGACCGCCACACTCGACGCCGCGGCCGGTAATGAGAGCGCCGCACTGGCCGCCAACGTGGAACTTCTGGGCATCGAACGCCTGGAAGAGCATGGTCGTCGGCTCGCTGCGCTGCTGACGGTCTCGCGGCGGCAGGGCGGGAGCCCGCCGAGACAGCTGCGCCGGCTGCGCGCCAATCGAAAGGCGCTCAACGCCACCTACCGATTCCTGGCGGCAGACGCCCGCGGTGGCGAGGCCTCGTCGCCCGCGGCCGAGTGGTTCCTGGACAACTTCCCCATGGTGTCGGCGGCAAGCCGCGACATCCTCCACGATCTGCCGTCCTCGTTCTTCCGCCGACTGCCGCGCGTCGCCGCCGATGAATACGGGGGAGTTCCCCGCATCTACGCGCTCGCGCTCGAACTGCTGCGCACCAGCGCCGGTTATCTCGACGCGCAGCGACTCTCGCGGTTCCTGACGGCCTTTCAGTCGGTCACGCCGCTGACAATCGGAGAGTTGTGGGCCTGGCCGAGCGCGGTCAAGATAGCGCTCATCGAACACCTGCGGGCGCGGGCCGATCTGCTGGCGGTCACGCGCACCCACCATCACCGGGCCGATCGTCTGGCGCAGTCGCTGGAGCGGGATGAGCGGATCGCGCCGGCGTGGCCGACCGAGATCAAACCGCCCTTCGTGACCCGTCTGCTGAAGCACGCGCGGGAATACGGTGACGCCGCATCGACGCTGCGCAACCAGCTGATCGTCGCGCTCGCCGCCCGCGGCGAGACGATTGAAGACGCGATCCGCGCCGAAGGGCGCAGCCAGGCCATGCAGCAGGCCTCGATGGCCAACCTCATTGGCAGCCTGCGCCTGATTGCCTCGTTCGACTGGAGCGAGTTCTTCGAAAGCGTCAGCGTGGTCGAACAGGTGCTGCACCGCGACCCGGCCGGCGTGTACGGACGCATGGATTTTCGCAGTCGCGACCGCTACCGGCATGCGATCGAAGAGCTCGCCGAGGGCACCGGCGAGGCGCAGGTTCGCGTGGCCCTGAAGGCCATCGAATTCTCGCGGCGAACAGCCGAGAGCGATCCCGCCGCGCGCAGCGCGCATGTCGGCTACTACCTGATCGGCGCCGGGCGTCGGCAGTTCGAACGCAGCGTGGAGTGGAGCCCTCGACCGGCGCAGCGCATCCACCGGCTGTTCTTCCGGTTCGCCACGCCTGGTTACCTGGGCTCGATCCTCGCGGGTACGCTCGCCATCGTCGCCGCCCTGCTGGTGTACGCAGTCAGCCGTGGCGCCGGCATGGCGGGACTGGTGGCCGTCGCGGTGCTCGCCCTGGTGCCGGCAAGCGAGCTGACGATTCAGCTGGTACAGCGCGTCATCGCAACGTTCATTCCGCCACGACGCCTGCCGCGCCTGGAACTCGACCGGCTCCCCGCCGAGGCGATGACGATGGTGATCGTCCCGACGATGCTGGATAGCCTCGCGCAGGTGCAGGCGCTCATCGCACATCTGGAGGTGCAGGCGCTTGGCAACGTCGACCCGCACATCCATTTCGCGCTGCTGACCGACTTCCGCGACGCCGCGCAGGAACTGGCGCCGCAGGACGCGGCGCTGCTCGAAGCTGCGTCGGAGGGCATCCAGGCGCTCAATGCCCGTCACGGCGAGGGCGGCCGGTTCTTCCTCTTTCATCGGCGCCGGCAGTGGAACCAGCAGGAGAACCGCTGGATGGGGTGGGAGCGCAAGCGCGGCAAGATCGAGGAATTCAACCGGCTGCTGCGCGGCGCCACGGATACGAGCTTCGTCATCAACGTCGGCGACGTCGCGATCCTGCCGCAGGTGCGCTACTGCATCACCCTCGACAGCGACACGCGCCTGCCGCGTGATGCCGCACGCGAACTGGTGGGCATCATCACGCACCCGCTGAATCGGCCGGCGTATGATGCCGCGCTCGGGCGCGTCACGTCGGGCTACGGCGTCCTGCAGCCGCGCATCAGCGTGACCTTTGCCAGCGCCGCCGGATCGCTGTTCGCGCGACTCTACTCTGGACACACCGGTGTCGATCCGTACACCACCGCCGTCTCCGACACCTACCAAGACCTCTTTGCCGAAGGCATTTTCACCGGCAAGGGCCTGTACGACGTCGACGCCTTCGACGCCGCGCTGGCCGAAGCGGTGCCGGAGAACGCACTGCTCTCGCACGACCTGTTCGAAGGGCTGTACGCGCGGGTCGCGCTCGTCTCGGACGTCGAACTGGTCGACGAGTACCCTTCCAGCGTTCTGAGCCACGCCCGCCGCCAGCACCGCTGGATCCGCGGCGACTGGCAGATTTTGTTCTGGCTGTTTCCATTCGTCCCGTCGCGTCAGGGTGTCAGACGCAACCGGCTGCCACTGCTGTCGCGATGGAAGATCCTGGACAACCTGCGACGCAGTCTGCTCTCGCCCTCGTTGCTCGCCCTGCTCGTGGCCGGCTGGACGGTACTGAAGGGCTCACCCTGGATGTGGACGGTGGCGGTCCTGGCGGTCCTGGCCTCACAGCTGCTGCCGCTTGCCGCGCTGCTGGTGATCGGACCGCGGCGGGCGCAGTCGACACCGGTGTTCCTGCGCAACCTTGGTCGCGACGCACTGACCGCGCTCGCCCAGATCGCGCTCAGCGTGACCTTCCTCGCATTCCATGCCGTCGATTCGCTGCACGCGATCGGCCTGACTCTTGTCCGCCTGGGCGTGACGCGGCGGCGACTGCTCGAATGGGAAACCGCGGCGACGGTCGCCGCCCGGACGATGGCGGGGAGTCCGAGAGGGCGCCTGAACGGATTCGTTCGGGGAATGATCGCCAGCCCGATCACCGCGACGACGGTCGCGCTGGTCATCCTGGCCGGCTATCGCAACGCGCTGCCGGTCGCAACTCCCTTCCTGCTGCTGTGGCTGAGCGCGCCGGTGATCGCGTATCGGCTCAGCGTTCCGGTGGGCCGGCGCGTGCGCCCGCTCAGCACCGACGACCGCACACTGCTACGTACCACCGCGCGCGCCACGTGGCGCTACTTCGATACGTTCGTCACGGCCGCCGACCATCAGCTGCCGCCCGACAACTTTCAGGAATCAGGCGATGTGCCGATGGTGGCGCGCCGCACCTCGCCAACCAACATCGGCATGAGCCTGCTGTCGGCGCTGGCCGCGCACGACCTCGGTTACCTGACGACCGCCGCGCTGCTCGAGCGCGTGGACGGCACGCTCACGACGCTCGAAGGCCTCGAACGCGATCGCGGGCACTTTCTGAACTGGTACCACACTGTTACGCTCGCGCCACTCCACCCGCGCTACATCTCCACGGTCGACAGCGGCAACCTCGCGGGCGCGCTCTACGCTCTGTCCCAGGGAATGCTGGCGGTCGCGGCGGTGCCGCAGACCACCTCGCAACGACGCGACGGCGTCGCCGACGCAGCGGCGCTGCTCGCGGCTGCCTCCGCGTCCACTGCCGCTCATCCCGGCCGGCTGTCCTCAGCCGAAATCAACCGCCTCGCCCGTGCCATCGTGGACGAGGCTGGCCAGGCCTCGACCACCGACGCGGTCCCGGCGTTGCGGGCGCTCGGACTTCAATTAGCCGGCAGCGCCGCCGATGGGGTCGACGACCCGCCCGCCGCGACGAGCGGCGACATCGCCTACTGGCGACGCGCCGTGCTGGACGGAATCGACAGTCTGGATGGGCCGACGCCTGATGTCACCGCCCAGTGCGAGGCCCTCTCCCGCCGGGCGACCGCGCTCGCCGACGCGATGGATTTCGGCTTCCTCTACGACCGGCGGAAACGCATCTTCGCCATCGGCTATCGTCTCGGCGATGCCGACGGTCCCGGCACACTCGACGGATCGTTCTACGACCTCCTCGCCTCCGAGGCCCGGCTCGCCAGCTTCATCGCCATTGCCAAGGGCGACGTGCCGCAGCATCACTGGTTTCATCTCGGACGACTCGTCACCAATGTCGATGGGCGCGCGACGCTGGTGTCGTGGGGCGGCACGATGTTCGAGTACCTGATGCCGTCGCTGCTGATGCGCTCGTATCCGGGGACGCTGCTCGATCAGAGCTGCCGCGCGGTGGTGCAGCGGCAGATCGAATACGGACGCGAGCGCGGTGTGCCATGGGGAGTGTCGGAGTCCGCCTACGCTTTCACCGATCGCGCCGGCAGCTATCAGTACCGGGCCTTCGGGGTCCCGGGCCTCGGCTTGAAACGCGGTCTGTCCGACGACCTGGTCGTGGCCCCGTATGCCACCGCGCTGGCCGCGCTCGTCGATCCCGCCGCGGCCACGCAGAACCTCCGCACGCTGACCGCCGGCGGGCTCGCCGGGCGGTTCGGATTCTACGAATCGATCGACTATCGCCCGCGGGACCGGGATATCGATGCCGCGCCGGGCGACGCCAGTCCCCCGGCACCGATCCGGGCCTTCTTCGCGCACCACCAGGGCATGTCGCTCGTCGCGATCGCCAACGTGCTCTGCGACGACGCCTTCGTCAAGCGGTTCCACGCCGACCCGCGCGTGCAGGCCACCGAGCTCCTGCTGCAGGAACGGGTCCCGCGCGAGGCGATCCTCGCGGAGCCGCGGCCGGCCGAGAGCACGACGACGATGCCGTCGATCCCGGTCTACTCGTCACGGCGGTTCCGATCGCCGCACACCACCAGTCCGCATACGCAGTTCCTCTCGAACGGCCGCTACACGGCGGCCCTGACTCACGTCGGCGGCGGCTACAGCACCTGGCGCGGTCTCTCGGTGATGCGGCAGCGCGAGGACCGCACCTCCGACGCCGGCTCGCACTACATCGTCCTGCGCGACCCCTGGTCGGGGGGTGTCTGGTCACCGACCTACCTGCCGCTCTGTCACGAGCCGGACAACTACGAAGCCACGTTCGATCTCGACAAGGTCACGTTCCGATCGCGCAACGGCGACTTCGAGACGCAGCTGCAGGTCACCGTATCGTCTGAGGACGACGTCGAGGTCCGGCGGTTGTCAATCGTCAACCGCGGCACGCGCGCACGCGAGCTCGAAGTCACGAGCTACGCCGAGATCGTGCTGGCACGGCCGGAGGATGATTTCGCCCATCCCGCGTTCGGCAAGCTCTTCATCGAAACGGAATTCGATCCGCTGAGCGCGGGGCTGCTCTTCGGCCGCCGGCCCCGGGCCTCCGACGAATCGCCAGTGTGGGCTTTCCACGTAATCGGCGTCGAGGGCCGTCTGGGCGGCGCCGTCGAATGGGAGACCTCGCGGGCGAAGTTCATCGGCCGCGGCCGGTCGACGGCGACCGCACTGGCGTTCGACGGCCGCGCGCTGGCGGGCACGACCGGGGCCGTGCTCGATCCGATTGCGGCGCTGCGCGATCGTGTGCGGCTGGCGCCGGGAGCGATCGTTCGCGTCACCTTCACCTCCGGCGTTGCGCCCGATCGTGAGGCCGCGCTGGCACTGTCACGCAAGTATCGCGACGGCAGCGCCGCATCGCGGGCGTTCTCCATGGCCTTCACCCACGTGCACACCGCGCTGCAGCACCTGGGTCTGACCGTCGACCACGCCATCCTGTTCGACCGTCTGGCGTCGCGTGTCTTCGGCGCCGATGCGTCCTGCATCAGCCCCGCCGATCTCGCGGCGAACACGCTCGGCCAGCCGAACCTGTGGTCGTACGGCATCTCCGGCGACCTGCCTTTCGTCCTCGTGCGCGTGGCCGAGACCGATGCCGTTCCGCTGATTCGACAGGTGCTGCTGGCGCAGGAGTACTGGCGGGTGAAGGGGCTCAGCGGAGACGTGGTGATCATGAACGAGCATCCCACCGAGTACCTCGATGAAACGCAGCACTTCCTCGAGGCGCTCGTCCAGGAGCCGCGCTGGGCCCACTGGAACAATCGCCACGGCGGGATGTTCCTGCTGCGCTCCGACGGCATGCCCGTCGCTGATCGGCGCCTGCTGTCGGCGGCCGCGCGCGTGGTGCTCGACGCCGACCTCGGCGACCTGACGGCGCAGTTGAGCCGACCGGCGCCGTGGCTGGACCCCGGCGACGAGCCGGACCCCGGCGGCCAACTGCCGGCGCCACCACCATCACCCACTCCGGTGACCGTCCCGCCGCTGCGAATGCCGAATGGCGTCGGCGGGTTCACGACGGATGGTGACGAGTACGTGATCGTGCTCGAAGGCGAGAGCGAGACGCCGCTTCCCTGGTCGAATGTGATGGCGAACGATGAGTTCGGCACCATGGTCAGTGGCTCCGGAGCAGCGTTCACCTGGGCGGTCAACAGCCGTGAGAACCGCGTAACACCGTTTGCCAACGATCCGATTTGTGATCCAACCGGCGAAGCTATCTATCTTCGCGACGAGCAGACGAACGCGGTGTGGGGTGCGACGCCGGGCCCGCTGCCGCGCCGTGCCGATGCGGGCCGCTGGGTCGTGCGTCACGGCGCGGGCATCACCCGCTACCAGCATGCCGTCGCCGGACTCGAGCAGGAACTGGCGGTCGGCGTCGCTCCCTCGGATCCGGTCAAAGTCACCATTCTGACGCTCACCAATACATCCGCGGTCGAGCGGCGCCTCAGCGTCTTCGCCTACGTCGAGTGGTGTCTGGGCCCGCCGCGGTCCGGGGAACGCCGGTTCGTCACCACGAGTGTGGTCGACGGCGTCGTCTACGCCAGCAACGCCTACAACACCGAGTTCCGCGATCGGGTGGCGTTCTTCCGGGCGACCGACGCACCGCGGTCGTACACATGCGATCGGGCGGAGTTCATCGGTCGCAACCGGACCGCCAGCCAGCCGCTGGCGTTGCTTCGGCCGCGGCTGACCGCACGCTCCGGGGCGGGGCTCGATCCCTGCGCCGCGCTTCAGATCGAGGTCGTGGTGCCACCGCACACGTCGCGGCGCCTTGCACTGATCCTCGGCGAGGGGCAAGACCGCGAGCACGCCCAGCGACTCAGCACCGCGTATGCCTCCATTACGGCGGCGGAGCGGACGCTCGCAGAGGCGGCGGCGGTCTGGGCCGATACTGTCGAAGCGATTGCGGTCCAGACTCCGGACGACTCGTTCGATCTGATCGTCAACCGGTGGCTGCCCTACCAGACGCTCAGCTGCCGCATCTGGGGGCGCAGCGGCCCCTCCCAGCCAGGCGGCGCATTCGGGTTTCGCGATCAGCTGCAGGACGTGCTGTCGCTGCTCCATTCGCGGCCGGAGATCTGCCGCGAGCATCTCCTGCGCGCCGCCGGCCGGCAGTTCGTCGAGGGTGACGTGCAGCACTGGTGGCATCCGCCGAGCGGCCGCGGCACCAGGACGCGCTGCTCCGACGATCTGCTGTTCCTGCCGTATGCCGTCGCCACCTACGTCGATCGCACCGGCGATGACGCCGTCCTCGACGAAGTGGTGCCGTTCCTCGCGGCGCCGGCGCTGACGCCGGAGCAGGTGGAAACCTACCTGCTGCCGCAGACGGCATCCGAGTCCGCGACGCTCTTCGAGCATTGCGTGCGGGCAATCAGTCACGCGATGCGATACGGCACGCACGGCCTGCCCTTGATGGGATCGGGCGACTGGAACGACGGAATGAACCGCGTCGGCCACGAGGGTCGTGGCGAAAGCGTGTGGCTCGGGTGGTTCCTCGTCCGCGTGCTCACTGACTTCGCGGTCGTCTGCGAGCGGCGGCACAACCACGAGCTCGCACAGCGGTATCGCAACGAAGCGCGAGCGGTGACCGGCATGCTCGAGCTCTCGTGGGACGGCGGCTGGTACCGCCGCGCCTACTTCGACGACGGCACGCCGCTGGGATCGGCCCAGAACGACGAATGCCGTATCGACTCGCTGACGCAGTCGTGGGCCGTGCTCTCGGGGGCGGCGCAACCGTCGCGAGCGCGGCAGGCGATGGCGGCGGTGCGAGCGAACCTGCTCCGCCGCGAGGCCCGCCTGGTGCTGTTGCTGACGCCGCCATTCGATCGCACCACGCACGACCCGGGCTACATCAAGGGCTACCTGCCCGGCATTCGGGAGAACGGCGGCCAGTACACGCACGCCGCACTCTGGTCGGTGATCGCGCTGGCGCGCCTCGGGCTGGGCGATGAGTCGATGGAGCTGTTCCATCTGATCAACCCGATCAACCACACGCGCTCGGCGGAAGCGCTGGATCGCTATCTCGGCGAGCCCTATGTCGTCGCCGCGGATGTCTACGCCCACCCGATGCACGTCGGCCGTGCCGGCTGGACGTGGTACACGGGATCGTCCGGCTGGATGTACCGCGCGGCGATCGAAGATCTGCTCGGTCTCCGTCGCCACGGCTCGACGTTCGAGATCGACCCGACGATCCCGGCGATGTGGCCGGAGTTCTCGATGGACTGGACCATCGACGGCACGCGGTATCGGATCGAGGTCGCCAATCCCACGCACCAGTGCTCCGGGGTCGGCGAGGCGACACTGGACGGCGAGCCAGTGGATGCGTCGAAGATTCCGCTGGTCCTCGATGGTCGAACGCACCACGTAGCGGTCAGCCTCGGGACTGCGGTGCAGGCACAGGCCGTCGGCGAATCGCGAGCGACGGTCGATTCCGGCCAGGCGTAACTGGCGCCCGGCTGAACGCTAGCGCTGTGCGTCGGCCGTGTTCTGGAATATCTGAAAAACCACGAATTCGGCCGGCCGCACCGGAGCCACGCCGATTTCGCAGACAAGTCGTCCGTTCAGGATGTCGTCTGCCGTCATGGTTGTGCGATCGCACCTGACGAAGAACGCTTCCTGTTCGGTCCGGCCGAACAGCGCACTAGCCGCCACTGCGTCCGCAGAAACAGGCGTATCGTGTCGGCGACGCGCGCCCACAGCCAGAGTACGAATACTCAGGCATAGGGCGCTCCAGGCCTTTGCCGGTCGCCGCTTACACATGACCGGCTGGCCATTCCGGTTCGTGCTCGAGTGCGCCGGTCCCCCCAAGTCATGAGCCCGCCTCGAGTTAGGCCTCGACCGAGGTGATCCTGAGCTGGCCGGCCAGTGCTCCGGCGACCGTTCAATTCAGAACAGCGGGCCCCGCCACCTGGTGGCTACACTCGTCTCATGATTTCCGGAAATACCAAGACGTTAGTTTTCGTGGCCTGGGTGATTGCCGTCTGCCTCGCGGGACTTGCCCTGGGCGTAACATCGCCGGCGAACTGGGCGGTCGTGGCCTGCACTGCCCTCCTGCCTCCGGTCGTGGCGAGACAGTTCTGGCACGCTCCCGAGAAGACCATCTCGGAGAGTATCCACGAGGCGCAGCAGTAGAGACAGGCAGTCACCGTGACGAGCACTGACACCGATCGTGAGCCGGGCGCCGAACGCCTGGAGCAGATGAAGAACGACTTCCTCGCGGCCCAGCAACGCCGCCGCAACAGTACGCCTGCAGCCGCTGCTCGTCCCGACGAGACCGGCAAGGGACCAGACCTGGCCGGTCCAGCGCCTGATCGTCGACGCAGCGTCGCCATGTTCCGGCCCTGACCACCATGCTGCAGATGAATCTGCCTTCAACGTTCGGGCGGGTCACCTCGCGCCTGCACGACTGGTGGTACCGCAAGGAGCCGCTGGTGAGCGTCCGCGTGACATCACCGGACGAAGCGAAACCTCCTGTCCCTGCCGCGTACATGCCCCTGTATGCGTACCTTGAGCGCCGCTACGCCACGCGCGTGGTCCTGACGTTCGAACAGATTGAGGCGTTGCTCGGATTCACCCCGCCATCGCCCGCGTTCGCGGATGCCGAGTGGTGGACGCGTTCCCAGGGGACGAAAAACCACCATAGCGCCGCCTGGACGGCCGCGCGCCGTACCGCCACCCCCCAATTGAGTGCTCGCATCGTCGCGTTCGAGCGACTGCCCTGATCGCCGCGCGCGAGCGGCTCTGCGAATCGACGCTCAGCAGACTGCCGCTGTGTGAACGAATGATTGGCCGCCGGCCGTCACCATGCCTCATCCTTCCAGGCGGTCGAAAGCCATCTGTCTCGATCCTTTTCTCGCCGTCAGCTGGACCGAGTTCAGGCACGCCTGCTTCACGGTTCCAGCCATCTGCCCAAAATCACTCGACTGGTGTGAGCTAAATCACAGACACGACTCCACCTTCAGCCGTATCACTCCTCCATCTGTCCGAGGGGACGCACATCGCAGCCCCGCGGAACTTCGCCGGCGCGTTGGTGGTGGCGCTGGCGCGTGCCAGCAGGAGGTGACGCCATGGCCAACGGCGAGCTCAATCACAGTCTCGTGCCTCTCCTCGTTGCCGGAATCCTGTCCGGCTCGTTGTCCGCGGCCTTCCTGCGACCGCAAGGCGCGGGCGGCACGAATCCGCGCGCCGATAGCGATACGTTACCGGAGCCGGAACGCGTCACGGTTGCAGAATCCGCGTCATGGATCACGGATCTCGACCCGGTCCTCGACGTGCTCGGCGCAGCGCTGGTCACAACACCGAGTGACTCCGCCGAACAGATTGCCGTCCGCACTCTTGTCAATACAGGTGAGCCAGCGGCGGGCAGCGACGAAGTACGGAGTGCCCTCGTGACCGTTCGCAACGGCTTGGATGCTGCCGCAAGCGATGTCGGCACCTGCAGCGCATTAAACCGACTCACCGCCGCTGCCGCCACGCTGGCGCGCTTCGTCGTCACGGCCAGTGACAGCGACGCCAAGAGCGGCCGCTATGTCGCCGCGAAGGCGGTGCTCGACGAGTACCGCGGATGGCGTTCGCTCGCCGATCTTGCGAGTCGTGTCAGCAACGGCACGCCTGGATCGAGGCTGTCATACCACGTCGATTTCATCATCGCGACCATCCCCGATTATGTCGATTCCAATAGTGGATGGTTGGCCGACCAGGCCCTCGGAGCCATCCAATCATCGATGGCTCGCAGCGGTTACCTGCTCGATCGGTTGCGGCTCATCGACTGGTCGCGTTCGGCAGCGAAACCGGGCGGACCCGCGTCACTCAGCCGGGTCCACGAGCATCAGCCAGGCGCTCTCATCTTCCGGAAGGTCGGGGCTCCTCAAGGCGAGGCGCGGGAAGACGAACCGATACACGTCCCCGTCCAGTTGCAGGTCGTGCTGCTGGTGCTCGAAACCCCAACCGCCGGCGTGCACCATGCGGCGCTGCGAAACGCCGCGTCGTTCATCCGGGCCTGGAGACGCTGCACTGGCGAGCCCCGACGCGTCCTTCGCGTGCTCGGCCCAACCTTTTCCGGTTCGACGCCATCGCTGGCGATTGTCCTGAACGAGATCCGCCAGGAAGACCAATCATCGTTCCAGAACACGTGGGTGGTCTCCGGATCCGCGACGGCGGATTCGAACGACGAGACGATGCGCACGTTGGCGCCTGAGGTGAATTACTTCACCACGGTGCTGAAGAGTTCGGCGCTCGAGTCCCAGTTGGCGGCGTTTCTCGAGCACATGAACCCACACTGGACCAACGGAAGCCATATCGCCCTCCTCACAGAAAGCAACACCGCGTACGGGAGCGATCCGACTTTCCGCTCGAGGCCGCATTCCACCGCTGATGACGAATGCCGCCGTGCCATCGAACAGGAGGGGCACGCATCCCCCCAGGAGCACTCAGCCTTCCCCTGCGCAAGGACGTTCAACTTTCCACTCCACATCGCCCAGCTCTGGAGCGACCTTGCGGGAACGTCGCCCGCCCCGCTGTTCGCGCCGAGGCCGATCGTTCCACTCGACATGCGCGAGGCAGCCCCGCCGTCCGACCAGATCCCCGTCCTGCGTCCGCAACTGACGTCAGCGGTTGTGGCGTCAACGGTCGAATCGATCCTGGATGCGATCAGGCATGAACAGCTGTCGGCGGTCGGCATTGTCGCGACGGACGAGCGTGATGCGCTGTTCCTGGCGCGCGAAGTAAAGCGGTCGACGCCCGATGCGCAGCTCTTTCTCTATGGCACCCATGCCCTTTATCTGCATCCGGAATACGCCCCATACCTGCATGGCGCCCTCGTGGCGTCACCCTACTCGCTGGCGCTCGCCACCCAACCGGAGACAATCCCGTGGTGGCGAGGCGATGTCCGGGAGCCGTTTCAAAGCGGGTCAGCCGAGGGGGTCTTCCACGCCACGCGAGCACTGCTCACGCTTGAGAACAATGATGCGGCGCGCCTGACGTACTGTGACGGACAGCCGCAGCGCGACGACCCGTGCATCCGTACGCCGCGGGCCACAATCAGCGTCATCGGGGGCGACGGCTACTGGCGATTGCCAGGCGATTCGCCGACCGCCGGAGCGGCGACGACAACGTCCTCGTTGCCGCTGCTGCCGCTGCGGGCGCAAGTGACCACGGCACTGATCATCAGCGTCATCGGCCTGCACCTGATCATGCTCTGGCTCATTCGCAACGATCTCAGGGCGCGCACGAACGGAGCACGCGGCCGATGGTCGGACGCGACCCCGATCGAATGGCCCCTCGTCCAGGTGTTCGCCCCGCCGCAGACCGTACCAGGTGCGGCCAACAATCATCTGCTGGCCCTCAGAATGTGTTTTCTCCTGCTTGGGCTCGTGGCCGCCTGGGTGGTTGCGACAACCCTGCCGTTCACGATCGACGTACGCAGTCACGGCGTACTGGCAGGCGCCGTTGCGCTCGGCGCGCTGGCGGTGACGGTGATTCCGGCGTGGGTATGGTCCGGCGAGTCGAGCCGGCTTGCCGATGCGCTCTGCACGATACATGACTGTGCTCAGGCTCGCTCGCAGCTGACGCGGGTCACCCGCGTTCTCTTTGTGACCGTACTGGCGACGCTGGTCCTGTTCATAGGACTGACGGTGAACATCGTGTGGCAGAGTGCGACGCGTGACGAGGGAACGCTGGTACTGGCACGGTATGTCGGAGGCGGTGTCGTATCTCCGGCCGCCGTGACGCTTCTCACGATGGCGGCGCTGTACGTAGCGCTCATCACCAGTCTCAGGCGGCTCTCCCTCGTCGGATATGGATATAGCTGCCTGGCGGATCACTCGGCGATGTTTTCGCTGCTCACCGGGCCGACCGCAGGGGAGCGGCAGGAACGCGCCTCCTCACGGCTCGCATCGATCCTCGACATGCCGGCGCAACACCTGCCAGGTCCCTACGTCCTCGCGGTGTGCGCGGTGGCGATCCTCGCCTCCTGGTACGTGTTCGATACCTCCACAATCGACGGGTTGTGGTTCACCTATTTCCTGGCGGTCTCCGCGGTCGCCATCCTCGCCATCGGGCTGCTGCTGGTCGCTCAGGGGCTGGCCACCTGGAACATCGCTCGCTCTCACCTCAAGCGGCTGGTGCACTCCCCCATCCACGCCCGTCTCGAGACGGTGGCCGGTTACGTGCCCTGGGACATCTCACTCTCACCACCGCGCCTGACGGAACTGATACCCGTCGCCCGGATGGCCGACGGTGTTGCCCGCGAGTTCAGACGTGCCGCGTGTGCGATGCCGTTGAGTACGGTCGGCTCGCAGGTTCGCCGGAGCCGCGACGGGTTGTGGACGTTGAGCGTCGCAGCCGTGAATGACGTCCCGGTACGACAGGACGACCTGCAAGGCCTCTGCTCGCTTCTCACGCCCTCGTCGCACGTCGAGCAACTGACCACGGAAATGGCACAGCGCCAGCACGCCGCGCTCATTCAGAGCGACAGCTGGTACGGCATGTGGAAGTTCTCGGACGTCATTGTCTCGGTGATGCAGCGCAGTGTGTGGCGGCGATCTGATATGCCGGCACATCCTGTTCGTCGCTCGGTCACCGCAGAAACAGCCGGGCGCTCGTCCTCGACTCATGCGAACGCATCGTCCGTTCCTCCGACGGAGGCGAGCGCACATGGAGAAAAAGTCGAATCCGAACACACCTTCCTCGATCGCTGTGAACAGCTGATTGCCCTGCAAGTCGCGTTCGTGCTGCGTGACATCGTGGCACGCACGGTGACGTGCCTGTTTTCGGCGATGCTCTGCCTGACGCTGCTCACGGCTGCCCACCTGCTGTACTCATTCAACGGCCGCAACACGATGTTGACGCTGGACATGCTGGCGGTGGCGGCGACGGCGCTGATTTCCGTGTGGATCCTCATCGACATGGAGCGCGATGCGGTGCTCAGCCGACTGCGGACGACGACGGCGGGTCGTGTCAACATCAACTGGGACTTCTTGCGGCGGATAGCGGTGTACGGAGTCGTCCCGCTGCTGGTCGTGCTCTCGTCGTTGTTCCCGGAAATCGGGGGAACCCTGTTCGGATGGCTCGAGCCGTTGCGGAAGCTCTCGACGTTGTGACCGCTGCCGCGGCGAAGGATGCCGGTTCGGGAACCATGCGGGCGCTGGCGCGGATCACCCAGGCGCGGCGGACCGGTTCTGCCCTGGATCACGGATATACTTTCCGGCGAACCTGTCAGCCCTGTCGGCAATCGGAGGATCTCAGGAATGTCGCGCACTGTTGTTCGTTGGTTGGCGGGCGGCCTGGGAGTGCTGCTGACGGCCATCCCGCTCCTCGCTCACCACAACGTGACGGGAAAATTCGATCCCGCCAGGACGAGGACGCTGAACGGCGTCGTGACCAGGCTGGATTGGGCCAACCCCCACGTCCACATCCTCATGGACGTGGTCGAAGGCACCATGGTCACGAACTGGGCCGTCGAGCTGGAAAGCACGATCGACCTCGAGAGAAGCGGCTGGAACCTGAATACGCTGAAGTCCGGCGACGCAGTGACGGTCCAGGGCATGCTCGCGCGCGACGGCAGCCCCCAGATCTGGGGAGACTCGGTGGTGCTGACCGCCAGCAACAAGCGCGTGCTGAACATGTCGGCAGAAGCCAAGGCGTTCCTGCTGCCGGTGGCCAATCTTCCTGCGCGCGCAACGCCGCGCTGGCCGGACGGACTACCCCGCCTGGGTCCGGCGCCGGGCGAAAAAGGATACTGGGCACGGCCCAGCGCCACCATGCTGGTAGAAGCTGGCGTCAGAGTCGAAGCCAACGAGCACGGCCTGCTCAAGAACATTGCCGATGCGCCGCAAGGTCGCTCCATTCCAGCCATGGGCAAGAGCCCTGTTCGAGCAGCGGCAGCGCGATTTTCTGAAAGACGATCCGATGTTCAAGTACTGCATGCCGCCGGGCGCAGTGCGGCAGTTTCAGCAACCGTACGGCGTGCAGTTTCTCGAGGAGAAGACCTTCGGACGCGTCTTTGTGGTCGAGGGTGGCGGCAACCACATCTGGCATTTCATTTACACGGACGGCCGGCCCCAGACAGGCGAGATCGAGGGGCAATGACGACAACCCGCTGTATTACGGCAATGCCCGCGGCAAGTGGGAGGGCGATACCTTCGTTGTCGATTCGAAGACGTTCATCGACAATTTCTGGTTTTCCAACGGCGGCTTGCCCCATACCGACCACCTGCATCTGGTGGAGCGCTTCACTCGCAGCGATTACAACACGCTGAAGTACGAGGTCACGATCGATGATCCGGGTGCATATACGCGCCCATGGTCCGCCACTTGGAACCTGCAGTGGGTTGCCGAGGACCTGCCGACCTTCTACTGCGTGGACAATCGACCTTAATCGTTACGGAGATCCAATGTCTGCGAGAGCGTTTCGTCTGATCTGCCTGTCGTCTCTTCTGCTGGCGGCGCCGTCGGTGTCGGCCCAGGAAGGACACCCGGCCAAGGGCACCTGGGTTGGATACTGGGGTCCGACCCTAACCGCCCAGAGCCGTGTCGTGCTGGTGATCGATCACGACGGCAAGACCATGAGCGGCGTCTATCAACCCGGGCCGAATGCGGCTCCTCTCAAGGTCGCACGGCTGGATATCACTCCTGGAACGCCTGCGGTCGGCGTTGCTCGCGGGAATTCGGGTCAGGCTCCGCAGGTGCCGGCAGTCCTGCCGATCTTCAAGGTCCACTTCGAAATCGATGCGAGGGATGCCAAGGGCAATCCGGTGTCGATTGTGGCGGAGGGGACGATGAACAACGTGGCGCTGCCCAATCGGTCGATCACCGGCACGTGGAGCCAGACATCTGGCGGCAACACGTCGAAGAGTGAATTCAAGATCACCCGTCAGTGAGTCGGGCTGTCGGCTACAGGCACCGGCACCGGCTGCCGGCTGCCGGCTAGGCTCTCGGAGGTAACGTGCGAAATCGTCGAGCGCCAATCGTGGTTGTTGCCGCTGTCTCTCAATGCTCCTGCCAGCATGCGCGCGGACCAACTCGTTCGCCCAGGGAGCGGGCGCGGCGGAGCCGGTGCCCAAGGTGGCGGCGCTCGCGGACAGGGTGGCGGCGCCGGCGCGCAGGGACGAGGCGGCGGCCGCGGCGCCGCGGCACCACCGGTACGGCCGACACCGCGCTGGCCGGATGGCACCGTGAACTGGGGGCCGCCCGTCGGTGAGACCGGGTTGTGGAATGTCGCTGGCGGCATGTTCGCACGTCCGGAGGCGGCGGCCGGGTCAATCCGAACGACGCCGCCGAAACCGACGCTGAGTCGAGATTCCCTTCCAGCCCTGGACACGGGCGATCTACGACTATCGTCAGGAAAACCAGCTCGAACCGTACACGCGCTGCAAGCCCTCGGGCGCGTTTCGTCAGGTCGCGACGGCCTACGGCACCCAGTTCGTCAACTTTCCCGAGTTGAAGCAGTTCATCATCTTCCAGACCGGCGGCTCGCACAGCTTCCGCACCATCTACATGGATGGCCGCCCGCATCCGAAGGACCTGGCGCCCAGCTATTACGGACACAGCATCGGCCAGTTCGAGGGGGACACGCTGGTGGTGGACACGGTCGGCTACAACGAACGAATGTGGGTCTCCAATCTGGAAGGGATGCCGCATTCCGACAAGCTGCACACGATCGAGCGATTTACGCGTACCGACATGAACAACATGCGGTACGAATTGACCATCGACGATCCCGGCGCGTATACCGTCGACGTGGAAGACGGTCTTCGACGTCCGTTTCACGTCTGGTGTCGAGAGCTTTGAGTTCGTCTGCCAGGATGGCAATCAGGCGTTCGACCTGATGGTTGGTTCGCTCGGCGACGGTCGATCGCAGCAGCCCGTTCGTCCCCTGAACGGTCCTCGTCCTGATTTCGTTGACGATTCGAGCTGTGCTACGCGTTCGTGCGGGTCACTTCACCCGTTGCGCGCGCATCGCATGGTCACGTTCAGCCTCCGCGCCGCGCAGGCAGCTTGAATCAATCCCGATCCTGCTCATGCCTCATCTGTCTGAACAACCACACCTTCGCCATTTGCCAATCACGTTTCACCGTCTTGGGTGACACATTCAGCACGTCGGCGACCTCCTCGACACTCAACCCGCCACAGAACCGCATCTCCACGACACGACTCTTTCGCTCGTCGATGATCGCCAATGACTTCAGAGCGTCGTCGAGCGCAACGAGTCCCGGACCAGGCTCCACAATCGCCCGTTCCTCATCCAGACTGACTCTCCGAGCCTCGCCACCGCGCTTCTGATAACGGCGGGCACGCGCGAAGTCCACGAGAATGCGGCGCATCAACCGACTCGACAGCGCAAAGACGGGAGATTCGCACCTACGTCGACAAGGACAATCTCCAACGGGTGGTGCCCACGACTGGCAGAACACGGATCCGGGACCCAGCAGTCGACTATGATGGCGAGGCTCCCGGCTCCAGACCACCGGCCGTGCATGGGTCGCAGGTCCCGGGTGGGCAAATGGGGACCGCGTGACCAAACGTTTACGGCAGATCTCGCAGCTCTATTTCGCCGCCGCCGCACTGGAGGTCGGCGACCGTGCCGCGTTCCTGGCCGAAGCAGGTGCGGACGACGACGTCCGCCATGAGGTGGAGCGCCTGCTGGCAAACGAGACCTCCGCCGACGCGTTCTTTGGACCCCCCGCGATCGTGATGGCCGCCGAGACGCTGGGTAATCGGCCGCTAACAACGGTCGAAGACGGCCTGCAGGCTTCATCAGCCACACCGGCTCACTCGGAGACGACCGCGCGACATCTGAACCTCGACGCGCTCCAGCCCGGTGGGACGCTCGGCAAGTATGAGATCGAACGGCACCTGGGACGCGGCGGCATGGGTGTGGTTTTCCTGGCCCGCGACACCGTGCTCCAGCGCCACGTGGCAATCAAGGTAGTGGGCACGACTGCCCACGCGGAGCCGTCTCACCACCGCCTGCTGAGGGAAGCGAGAAGCGCCTCCGCGCTCAACCACCCAAATATCTGCACCGTGTACGAGGTCGGCGAGGCCGGCTCTCTCGCGTACATAGCGATGGAGTACGTCGACGGCCGTCCTCTGTCGACGCTGATCGACGGCGGCGCGCTTCCGATGGAGAACGTCGTCCGGTATGGAATCGAAGCCGCCGACGCGCTCGCGCATGCTCATGATCGCGGCGTGGTCCATCGCGATCTCAAAGCCGGGAACGTCGTCGTCTCCTCGAGCGGCCACCTCAAGATCGTCGACTTCGGTCTGGCGCGGCGCATCGATGCGGCGATGGTTGGCACAGCGACCCTTGGGTCGGTCGCCGGATCGGGGATCGCCATCGGGACGCCGTATGCCATGGCGCCGGAGCAAGTGCGCGGCGGCAGTGTGGACGCGCGCACCGACCTCTGGGCGCTGGGCGTTCTACTGCACGAAATGATTTCGCGCGAGCCGCCATTTGCCGGGGCAACAGATTCGCAACTGTTCCTGTCGATTCTTCGTGAGGAGCCGGCGACGTTGCCGCAGCACACGCCGGAACCGCTTCGGCAGATCGTCCACCGGTGTCTGGCTAAAGACCCGGCCGACCGCTATCAACGCGCGGCTGACGTCCGGCTCCTGCTCGAAGCGGTCGCTGCGGCGCTGCGCGATCGCGATACGCCGTCGGTTCCGCGCATCGCGAGTGGGTCGCCGCTACCGGCATCACCCCTCGTCAACGTAGCGACCCGCGCAGCGGCATTTGTCGGCCGCGAGCCCGAACTCGCGGTCCTTGAACAGGCGTGGACGCGTGCGGCGACCGGTGAGCGGCAATTGCTGTTCATTGCCGGAGAGCCGGGCATCGGCAAGACACGGCTCGCGTGCGAATTCGCGCGTGGGCGGGCGTCATCAGGTGCCACGGTTCTCGCGGGGCGCTGCGATGAGGAAGCGCTCGTGCCGTACCAGCCGTTTGTCGAAGCCCTCAGCTGGTACAGCCGGCTGTGTCCGGAGGCGGACCTGCGCACACAGCTTGCCGCGGTCGGCGGCGGCGCCGAACTCGGGACGCTGCTTCCGGAGTTGCGGCGCCGCATCCCGGACCTGCCGACGCCGTCCGCGATGAATCCGGAGGGTCAGCGATACCGGCTCTTCGAGGGCGTCGCCGCGCTGCTCGCGCAGGCGGCCGCGCTGCATCCCGTGCTGCTCGTGTTCGACGACCTGCACTGGGCCGACAAGCCAACGCTGCTCATGCTGCGACACCTCGTACGGGCTTCCTCGGCTGCGTCGCTCTGCTTCGTGGGCACGTATCGTGACAGCGAGCTCGCGCGCACCCACCCGCTGTCGGAGATGCTGGCAGACTTTCGCCGCGAGCCGGCCGCGGCGCGACTGTCGCTGGCCGGACTCGGGGAGGCGCACATCAAAGGATTGATCGACGCGTTCGTGGCACCGGCCGCGTCATCACGGCTCGCGCACCTGGTGGCTGAGAACACCGACGGTAATCCATTCTTCATTGGTGAGATGCTGCGACACCTGTCGGAGACCGGCGCGCTCGCCCAGTTGCAGGCCGCACCCGCCGGCGGCATGAGTGCGTCGGCCCTCAGCTTGCCGGAGGGGATCAAAGAAGTCATCGGCCGGCGGCTTTCACGTCTAACCGACGACTGCAATCGGATACTCAGTCTGGCGGCAGTGATCGGACGCGAGTTCGACGTCGAGCTGCTCGAAGGTCTCGGTGACCTGCCGGAGGATCGGCTCCTCGATGCCATCGATGCAAGCGTACAAGCGCAACTGATTTTCGAGGTGCCGCACCGCGCCGGCCGTTTCAGCTTCGCGCATGCGCTCATTCGCGAGACGCTCTACAGCGAGCTGACGACAGCGCGGCGCGTACGCGTGCATCGGCGCGTTGGCGAAGCGATCGAACGGCTGTCACAGCAGCGATCCGATCCGCCTCTTGCCGATCTCGCCTATCACTTCGTCCAGGCTGCATCGGCGGACGTTGCCGACAAGGCGATCGATTATGCGACGCGAGCGGGAGACCGGGCAGCCGACGCCCTGGCACTCGAGGAGGCGGTCCGGCTCTACGACATGGCCCTTCAGTCCCTCGAGATCAAGGCCCAGAGTGTCGAGGCTGACGTGAGGCGGGTCGACCTCCACACACGACGTGCGCGCGCCTTCGGAGCCCTCGCGCAGTGGACGGCGCAGAAGGCCGACCTGGAAGAGGCGCTGCGACATCTTGATCCGCAACAGATCGAACGGCGCGCGGAGCTCCTGGTCGAATTGACGGCTGCTTCGTACTGGCTGCTCGACCTCCCCTCCGTTGAGCGATTGGGTCCGCAGGCGCTCGAGCTGGCCGAGCGGGTGCATCGTCCCGATGTGGCCGCGAATGCGATCGCATGGCTCGCGCACGCGCGGTCGGGTCGCGGCGATTCGACCGGTGCAATCGAGATGGCCACTGCCGCCATCGAGCGTGCGAGCGGCGGCAGGACGATCGCGTATGCAATGCTCCCGCTCTATCTGTACCTCGCCGGGCGGGCGCCCGATGGAATCGCGTGCGGTGCCCGCGCCACCGAGATGGCGCGGGGCTCGCGCGATACGACGTTCACCATGTACGCCCTGGCGCACTACGCACTGAGTCTCGGCAGCGTGGGACGATATAGCGAGGCGGCAGAGATCTTCGACGAAGTCCGGGAATTCGGACGCAAGTACGGCGTCCGCCCGCTGCTTGCGCGTGCCACGGCGATGGCTGCCGGGTTGCAGCTGAGCCTGTTCGATTTCAAGGGAGGAATGGCGCTTGCCTCCGAGGCTCGGGAATTGGGACAGAGTGCCGGGTTCCTCCCGTCCGTCGTGAGCGCCGGCATCGATCTGCTGTTGACGTTTGCGCGACGGCATGAGCCTGGACAAGCCGAGAGCCTTCTGCCGGAGACAGCAGCGGCGGCGGCCGATGCCCGCGGCTCGCATCGATGGTTGTGGGAATCCCGTTTGACTCAGGTTCGCGCGGAGCTGGCGCTGGCGCGTGGCGCGTTCGATTCCGCCATCCTCGAGGCCAGCGAAGGCATCAGCCAGAGTCACATCATCCGGCGACCCAAGTACCACGCGCTCGCGCTCGTCACCAGGGCCCACGCGTTACACGGCCTCGGCCAGACGGCTGATGCGATCGTCGACGCGCGGCGGAGCGTCGCCGTCGCACGTAGCACGGCCGATCCGCTGTTGCTCCTGAACGCCCTCGACACGTTGCTCACACTTGCTGGCGATGACACGTCGGCAGACGAAGCGCGAGCGCTCGAGATGCGGATCTCCTCAACTTTGCCGAGCGAGATGATCCGGCAGCGCTTCAGCGACTCGGAAGTCGTACAACGCCTGCGGCACCTCTCACCACGGCCAGCCGCCTGAAGCCTGATTGCGCCGAGGCCTTCTGCAATCGCCCGCGCGACAGGTCCGGTCCCACCTTCCTTCCTTTCTCGAGCGTCACCGATGCCGCGTGGCCGGCGAGCCATGGAGGAACAGGGTGCCGGGCCGTAGCCCGCGCCAGCGTATGATGCGCGCTCACCCTGGGACCATGCCTATGGCAGACGTATTCATCAGCCACGCGAGTGAAGACAAGGCTGCGGTCGCGAGGCCCCTGGCGGACTCACTGAAGGCGCAAGGTTGGGACGTGTGGCTTGACGAAGACATGCTGCTCATCGGCAACCGCCTGTCTCAGACGATCGGCACTGCCATCGCCGGCAGTCGCTACGGCGTCGTCGTCCTGAGCCCGTCATTTTTCAGCAAAACCTGGCCGCAGATCGAACTGGAAGCCTTGGTTGCGCGGGAGGCGATCGAGCACCAGGACCTGCTGCTGCCGGTGTGGCACGATGTGACGGCCAGCGACATCGCCGCGTTCTCGAAGGCACTTGCCGATCGCAAGGGCATTCCGACAACCGGCGGGCTCGACCCGGTGATCGCCGCCATCGCACGCGTCCTGCGCCAGGCGCCGCCGAACAACGTACCGAAGCTGTTCGATGCGACCGTCGGCCGCGACGACGAGATCGCGGACGTCCGTGCTGCGCTGCGCGACTCCCGGCTGGTCACGATTCATGGCGGCGCCGGCGTCGGCAAGAGCCGCCTGGCCATCGAAGTGGCCACCGCCGCTCTGACCGATCCGCTGTGGGGCGTCTGGTTCATCGAACTGGCCAGCCTCCCGAAGGCGAGCGCTCAAAATCCGAACCTGCTGCCGGCGGAAATCGGCCGGGTGATGCGAATCGCGGAGCAGCGCACCGTTCCGCCGCTCGAAGGGCTCACCGCGCACCTCTCCTCCGGCCGGCACCTGATCGTGCTTGACAACTGCGAACACCTCGTCGAGGCGTGCCGCGTCGTCATCGATCATCTAATCCCGCTCTGTCCGGGGCTGCACGTGCTCGCCACCAGCCGGACGCCGCTGGGCGCGCTGAGCGGCACCGGTGAGCACGTCTACGAGCTCGACGCGTTGAAGACGCTGCAGCCGACCGGCGCCGACCTGCACCGGATTCGCGAGAACGAGTCGGTGCGGCTGTTCGAAATTCGCGCGCGGACGCGATCGTCGGCGTTCACACTCGACGCGAGCAACGCACCGCATATCGCCGCGCTCTGCCATGCGCTTGATGGCAACCCCCTCGCCATCGAGATTGCTGCCGCCCGGCTGTCGGTGCGGTCGGCCGAGCAGATGGTCGACGAGGCCCGCGACTTCGTCGCCAGCCTCGGCAACGTCCACAGCGGCACCCTGCGCCGGTGGGACTCGCTGGCGGCCGCGGTGGCGTGGAGCTTCGACCTGCTGCCGGACGAGCAGCAGGCGTGTGCGCGCGCGATGTCGGTGTGCGAGGGTGGCTGGAGCGAGGACGCCGTGGGGCCCATCTGGCTCGGAGCGCCGTCGAACGACCTCGTGACCGGCGCCATGCAATCGCTGTCCGATCATTCGCTTGTCGTGACGCGCGACATGGGCAGGCGGAAGCGCTTCCGCTATCTGGAAGCCGTGCGTCAGTTCTTGCGAAACGGGCTGTCGGCGGAGCAGCGGGCAGAGTACCAGCAGCGGCATGCGGAGTGGTTCTGCGCATTGTCCGAAGAGGCGGCGCCGCACTTCCTGCAGGCTGGACAGCGTGAGTGGCTCGATCGCATCCAGGCCGATGCCGACAACGTGCGCGCCGCGGTGCTGTGGGCCCGCCAGCACGGACACGTTGCCGTGGCCCTCCGGTTTTTGGCAGCGCTGTGGCGCTTCGCCGAGATTCGCGGCTACTTCAGCGACTGGCGGCGGAGCGCATCGCTGGTGCTGGCGATGCCCGAAGCGAAGGCGCTCCCGGCGTTGCTGTCGAAAGTGCACAGCGGCGCCGGCATGCTGGCCTACCGGCAGGCTGATTTCAAAGAAGCGGAGGCACACTTCACCGAAAGCCTGAACATCGAGACGCAACTGGGGAACCAGCCGGGCATGGCTAACGCGCAGAACGATCTGGGCAACGTCGCGATCATGCGCGGTGACTTCGCGCAGGCGCGCCGCCGCTACGAGCAGTCGCTGGCGATCGAAGAGGCGCAGGACAACAGCCGCGGCGTCGCGGTGGCGCACTTCAATCTCGGATCCGTGGCGCTGGCGCGCGAGGAGAACGACGAGGCGCTGCGCCTTTACGGAAGAAGCCTTCGTGGATTCCGTGACGGCAACAACGTGCGTGAGAGCGCATTCGCGCTCTTCGGTCTGGCCCAGACCCGCGCGGCGACGGGCGAGCCGGACGCGGCGCGGGGCCATGCGCTCGAATGCCTGCGCATCCGGCAGGAGGTCGGCGATCAGAAGGGGGTTGCGGATATCCAGCGTGTGGTCGGGTGGATCGAGCTCGAGGCTGGAAACACGACCGCGTCGTACGCGTACTTGACCTCCGCGGTGAAAGGCGCGCACGGCCTCGAGGATCGGCGCGGCGTCGCCGAGACACTCGGCATCATCGCGCTCTGGTGCGCGCGCCAGCAGCGCTACGAGCTGTGCGCACGGTTGTACTCCGCGTCGGACGAAATCGGCCAGCACCTCACGTACGCGCGGCCGCCGATCCTCAAGCGACGCCGGGACGAAGCCTTGCGCACAGCGAAGGCCGCCCTTGGTGAGCAGGCCTACAATCGCGCCCGCGTCGACGGGGAACTTCTCGAACGGGGGCGTGCTGTCGCCGCCGCCGTCGGCGAGGAAGCGACGATCGGCGGCTGACTCCCCCGCCGTGCTGACCCTACGGGTCCAGGTGGTCGTCGATGATGCTGTCGGCTGGCACCGGTTCCGTCGAGGCCTCGTATTGCTGGCGGAATTCCTCGCCGAGCTCACGCAGTCCGTCCTCCACGATAGCGACATACGACGCGCGAATGGCGGCCTGCTCGCGGCGCACCTGTCGCTCCAGCAGGAAGCCATGACGGCCGACATACGCGTACACCGGGCCGCCGGTGACTAGCGGCTCGATGACGTCCGCGTCGATGCGGACGCGGTCGTACACGGCTTCGCGTTCGTCGAAGCGTTCGAGATCGCGCTGGCCGACGGCGTAGATCAACCCGTTCAGCGTCACTGCCGGGTCGCGACGGATGTTGAGATAGATGATGTTCGAGGGATAGCAGCGCTCCCCCGGCTGCGGCTCGAAGTAGAAGCGCTGGTTCGGGTAGATGGAGTCCCAGGTCCGTCGCCATCCGCGCACACTGGCGACGGCCGGGATGTCGGCATATGGCCGCCCGAGCGTCCGCTCCATGCTGCTACGCAGCAGCAGCAATCCGTAGCCGAAAAGCCCCGACGTCCCGGGCGGCAGCGTCAGCGTCATCGCGCGGACCCTTTCTGGCGCTACGCCAGCCGACTCGCGACGCGACGGAGCTCCAGACTGAGTGGATGGTCGGGAGATCGCAGCGTGAACAGCCCGCTGCTGCCCAGCTCCAGCATCTCGGGCGCCTCCGGCAGCACGCCGACGATCGGCGCCTTGTAGGTGCGGGCTGACATCGTCGATGAAGCTTCCCGCGGCGACGCTGGGGAGCACCTTGTTCAGCACCAGCAGCAGCTCCCGCACGTCGAGCTTGCGCGCGACCTCCACGGTCACGGCGGTCCCCTGGAAGTCCTGGCGATCGGGCCGCAGCAACACCACCAGCACGTCCGAGATCGCAATCGACAGCAGCGTCTCCTCGTTCAGGCCGGGATGGGTGTCGATGAGCAGGTAGTCGAGCGACGAGGTGATCGGCGAGGTCGCGCAGGCCGTCGTTCATCAGGCCGACGTCGTAGCCCTCGCGCAGCACCTTCGCGATCTCGCCGGCCTGCACGCTCGACGGCACCAGCCACACGCGGCCGCCCGCGTCCCGGACCGAGGCGGGCGTGACGTCCGTCGCCGCCTCGTGGACGGGGCAGCGTTCCCACAGGTAGTCGTTGAGCGTTCGCAGCGCGCTGGTGTCTTCGAGCCCGAAGAGCAGATGAATGCCCGGCGACTGGATGTCCGTGTCGACGACGGCCACACGCTTCGCCGCGGACGCGAGGCACACGGCCAGGTTGGCGGTCAGGTTCGACTTGCCGGTCCCGCCGCGATACGAGTGAATGGAGACGATTTTGGCCATGGGTGCGACGCGACGACGGAACCTCAGTCCGACGGCGGTGCGAGCCGCGTTGCGGGCGGCCAGCACCTTCGCCCGCGCCTTCAGTTTCTGAAAGTAGTCCGACTCGGTGATCTCGGCGACCTGCGCGGCCTTGCGCTCCTCGTCGATGGCGATGACGAGCTGCTCGACCTGGGCGCGCAGCCGGCGTTCACGCGCGGCCACTTCGACGCCCATGCGCTGAAAGAGGCGGGCGAGGTTGCCGAGCGCGTCGAGCCGCGCGCCGACCTCGTCCAGGCTGTCGGGCGTGAAGCGTTCCCGCCTCGACGGCGAGCGCCGCTGCGGTGACCTGCTCGACGCCGCGAAGGTAGGCGAGCTCGAAATCGCGGGCCCACTTCTTCCTGCAGACAGCTGCTCACGCGGGCGCGAAGCACGAGCGGATCGAACGGCTTCGTCAGATAGTCGTCCGCACCGAGGGCGATGCAGCGCGTGACGCTGGCCGTCTGGTCCAGCGCCGAGATCATGAGCACCGGGATCTCCCGCAACGTCGCGTCCGCCTTGAGTCCTCGACAGCACCTCGTAGCCGCTCAGTCCGGGCATCAGCACGTCGAGCAGGATCAGGTCGACCGTCTCGCGCGCGGCGAGGGCCAGCCCCGCTTCTCCGCTCTCCGCCGTCGACGACGAGGTGACCGTGGTGCGTCAGCCGGCGCGTCAGCAGGTCTCGATTGATCTCCTCGTCGTCGATCACCAGAATCGAGCCGCTGCCGCGCGCCGGGCCGTCGACGGACTCCGTCGACGGCCGGTGGTGACGTCAGCGCGACGCCGCGCGCATGGCAGCGATCCGTCCTGAGCGTCACGGACACGAACGCGGTACACGTGCTCGAGGCTGTCGCTCACCTTCGCGAGCCGGATCGCGGCGGCATCGATACGCCGCAGGTCGTCACAGATCGCGGTGCCCTGATGCTGCTTCGATCAGCAGATAGGCCAGGCCCTGCACGCTGGTCAGCGGCGTGTGCAGCGCGTGGCGCATCCGTGCCGCGCAGAGCGACGATGTCGTCGCCACTGTGCGGCACCACATCGAGGCCCTCGCTCACGATGCGCAGCAGCTGGTGCCCGGCCTCGATCATGCGCTCGAGATCGTGGCGCGCCTCCGCGGTCAGGGACGTCGCCGTGCTCCTCGAGCAGGAGCTGGCTGTAGCCGAGGATCGCGTTCACCGGCGTACGCAGCTCGTGCCGCATGTCGACGACGAACGCTTCGATCACGGACATGGCGTCAGGATTCGCCGGCAGCAGGGCGTTGATCTTGGCGAGCAGTCGAGTGAGGTCGACCGGCTTCGTGTCGTAGTCCTGGCAACCCGCCTCCACCGCGCGCAGCCGATCGGTCTCCATCGTGTGCGCGGTCAGTGCGATGACCGGAATCGACGCGGTCGCCGGTTGCGAACGCAGCAGCCGGGTGACCTCGAAGCCGTCCATGTCCGGCAGGCTGACATCCATCAGGATCAGATCCGGCTGCTCGGTGGTCGCGGCGGCGGCGCCTGACGAGCCGTCGATCGCCACGACGACGTCGAAGCCGCGCATCGACCAGGCGCCGGCTCAACATGTCGCGGTTCATCTCGTTGTCTTCGATCAGGAGGATCTTCGTCATCGTCTCAGGCACCAGCGCCGCGCGAGACCGCCGCCATCCGGCTGGCGCCAGGCCCGCGGCTGCCGCTCCGGCCATTCGCCCGGTTTCGACGAACGCCTGCAGTTGCCGCCGCCAGCGGCGAAGGTCGATCTTGCGCCGCGCCAGCCACACGTCGTCGTAGTACGTCTGCGAGTAGCGTTCGCCCGAATCGCAGATCAGCGAGACGATCGAGCCTTCTTCGCCGGCGGCGGTCATGTCGGCGATCAGTTCGAACGCCCCCCAGAGATTCGTCCCGGTCGAAGGCCCGGCCCGCTTCGCCATCAACTTGTGCAGGAAGAGCATCGCGGCGTAGGACGCTTCATCCGGGACCTTGATCATCTGGTCGACGACCGTGCGGATGAACGACGGTTCGACCCGCGGCCTGCCGATCCCCTCGACGCCGGATCCGCGATCCAGCCTCAGCGTCGCATCGCCGGTGCGGAAGTAGTCGAAGGTGACGGAATGCTGCGGATCGACCACACACAGCTGCGTGCGGTATCCGCGGTAGCGGATGAAGCGACCGATCGTCGACGCGGTGCCGCCGGTGCCGGCGCCCGACCACGATCCAGCGCGGGATCGGGTGAGCCTCCCGGCTCATCTGATCGAAGATCGTCTCGGCGATGTTGTTGTTGCCTCGCCAGTCGGTGGCGCGCTCGGCGTTGGTGAACTGGTCCATGTAGTAACCGCGCGCATCGCTGGCCAGTTGCTGCGCGACGGCATAGACGGTGGCGCCGTCATCCACCAGGTGACAGCGGCCACCCTGGGCTTCGATGAGGGCGATCTTGTCGGCGGACGTGGAGGCCGGCATGACCGCCACGAACGGAAGGCCGAGCAGGCGCGCGAAATACGCCTCGGAGATCGCCGTGCTGCCCGACGAGGCCTCGACGACGGTGGTGCCTTCGTGAATGTGCCCGTTCACGAGCGCATGCAGGAACAGCGAGCGCGCCAGCCGGTGTTTCAGGCTGCCGGTGACATGGCACGACTCGTCTTTCAGGTACAGCCGAATCCCCGGAAACGTCGGGAGCGGAACGGGGAGGAGGTGCGTATCGGACGATCGGCAGAAATCCGCCTGGATCTTCTCGCTCGCGCGCGCGAGCCATTGCCGGTCGGACGTCACGATGCGACCTGCACGGCGTCACGCGATCGCGAGCTCGGCGACTGGCATCTCGCGCGGCACCGTGAACGTGAAGGTCGACCCGACGCCGAGCGCACTGTCGACCGTGATGTCGCCACCCAGGATACGGGCGAGCTGACGACTGAGCGCGAGTCCCAGGCCGGTGCCGCCGAAGTGCCGGTAGGTGCCGGCTTCCGCCTGCGAGAACTCTTCGAAGAGACGTCCCAGCTGCTCGGGCGTCATGCCGATGCCGGTGTCGTGCACCGAGAAGCGCGACCGTCGCGCCGTCGCGGTCGGCCACCGCCGTCAGCGTGACGGTGCCGCGCTCGGTGAACTTCGCCGAATTGGAGAGCAGGTTCAACAGCACCTGCCGGACCTTGGTGGCGTCGGTGTTGAGCGTGCCGAGGTCGCCGTCGTGCTCGACGACGAGGCGGTTGTCCTTCTTCGTCATCAGCGGCTCGGCCACCGTCACCAGGTCGGCGATCAGCGCGGCGACATCGAGCCGCTCGGCGAACATCTGCATGCGTCCGGCTTCGATCTTGGACAGATCGAGCACGTTGTCGATCAGCCCGAGGAGGTGCCGGCCGCTCACGTGGATCTTCTCGAGATCCTGAGTGAAGGACGGCCGTCCCAGCTCCGACGGCCTGTTCCTCGAGCATCTCGCTGTAGCCGATGATGGCGTTGAGCGGTGTGCGCAGCTCGTGAGACATGCTGGCGAGGAAGCGCGACTTCTGCCGTCCGGCCTCGGCGAGCGCGACGTTGGTCTCCTCGAGCCGCGCCAGCGCGAGCGACAGCTCGCCCGCGGTGATGCGTGAGCCGCTCGTTGAGCGAGACCTGCTCCGCCTTCTCGGCATCGAGCAGCGACGCGTGATAGCGGATGCCGGCGTAGGTCACGGAGCCGACACCGCCAATGTTGAACAGACAGCAGGGCGACGCGCGCGGAATCCGGGAGCGCATGCGCCTGGGCCGCGAGCGTGGAGTCGACGGCGGCCAGGACGAGCAGGACGAGCCACAGCGCGACGAACCAGGGCCACGACTGGCGCCCGCCGTGGAAGAGGATGGCGATGAGCGGCGCCAGGAACGCCGAGAGGATCACGCCGCTCGAGTTGACGAACCCGCCGAGAAAGTAGTGCAGCGCGATCGGCCCGACGAAGATGATGAGCGCCTGCTGAAAGCGGAACCGTTCGAAGTTGCGCGTGATCGAGGAAGACGATCACGCTGGCGACCGTCAGGACCTGATAGACCACCGGCACCAGCGCGGCGAACGGCACGCCGAGGTTGTAGAACGCGACCGCCAGGGACGGGCAGACCGGCGCCTTCGCCAGGACGACGACCAGCAGCAGCCGCTTCTTGCGGAGCGTCTCGTCGTCGTCGCCCGGCGCCGCGACGAACGACACCAGACGCGTCCACAGGCGTTCAAGACCGCGCGGCCCGGTTGTCGTCAATCGTCAGCGTCGCGTCCATTCACACCTCCGTCCGCCAGTGGCCGTCGTTTCGCTGCATGGGACGGCTGATGATGGCTCCCCCCCGGAGCGGGTGTCAATGCGGCCAGTGCGGCTCGGGTCGCGTCATCGTGCGCGCGCGTCCATCAGCCCGATCAGGCCATTCACGATCGCCGACTCCGCGCACCCCGGTTTCAACCGCGATGACAGCACTTCGAACGTGTACTTCCCGTACGATTCGTCGTCCGGAATGTAGCCGGACCGCGCGCTCCCATTCGTCAGCGTCGCCATCATGGTGGCTTTGATTGGCGACTCGGCCTTGAATCGCATCGCGATCGGGTTGAACACCTCCGCGTTGACGGCGCCGATCACGACGTCGCCGATTCGCAGCAGCCCCAGGCGGATCTCGACAGGATTACCATCCCGATACGAACCCTCGAAGCCGGCCCGTCCGTCGTTGGTCCGTTCGCGGCCCGGGCAGGTCACGGTGGTTTGCGCACCGGTGAGCGTCGCCGCGCCATCAGCACGACGGGTGCTACGCATCACGCGCATGACTTCCTCACCGAGGAACTGCCCCATCGAGACCACCATCTGCTTCTGCTGATTCATCAGCCGCGCCACCGCTGGATCGCTGCGATCGAGGCCCTCGCCTCCTGGCGGCATCGCATTGCTGATGTCCACGCCGCGGCGCGCGTACTCCTTCACGCGGATGTCGCGCAGGTCGTAGGTCTGCTGGTAGTAAATCGGGTTCTGGTCACCTGCAGCTCCCGACGACCACAGCGCGACGACCTTGTCGCCCGAGGCCTCCTCGACGTATCGGGAGGCGGCGCCGGGAATGTCGCCGCTGATCATGTCGAGCTGCCCGGTGATGACGCCGTGCACCGCGTAGTTGTAATAGACCGCGAGCGGTTCGCCATTGGGCCGGACGAACGTGAGCACCGCCACGGTCTTGTCAGAGGGGCCCTCGTAGTTGGCACCCTCCCACCAGCGACCGGTGGCGGGGTCGATGATCTGACGATTGACGTTGATATACGACACACCGGTGCCATAACCGACCCGTGCCGGTTCCAGTGCCTTGTGGGCGGCGCGTACGGACTCGACGATTTTGGCCACGTAGTCGGATCCGCTCTGTCCGGCGACGCTGTGCGTGTGCGTCGCCGTCAAGAGAATGCTGGCGGACGGAATGCGCAGCTCCTGCTCCACCTGCTGCGTCACCGCCTGCCACGTCGCATCCGGGATGCCGGTGGCATCGACGCTGATGAGTGCGGCGCGAGAGTCTCCGTTCTCGAGGACGATCGCCCGAGCATAGATGCGATCAAGCACGCCGGTGTAGTTCCGGGGGAGCGCCGCCGGGGTGACGTCCACCTTCGCGGCGCCGGCGCGCAGCGTCCCTGGAGGAAATGCCTGGGCCGTCGCACAGCGTGGAATGACGAACGCGACGACGACCACCGCGGCAAGCCGCGTTAAAGATGTGCGCATCAGGAGCTCCTCACGCGCGGCAATATACCAACATGGCGCGTGACGATGCGGGTAATATCGCGGCGCACGACGGATGCGGAACCAGGCGCAGCTGATCACCTACGTGGATCGCCTGACCGGCGGGACGTTCGGCGACCTGCAGGCGCTGCTCGACGGGGCGCTCGCGGGGGCGTTCGGCGGCGTCCACGTGCTTCCGTTCTTCCACGCCATCGACGGCGCCGACGCCGGGTTCGATCCGATCGATCATACGCAGGTCGATCCGCGACTCGGCACCTGGCAGGATGTCGCGACCCTGGCGGCGGGACGGGATGTGATCGCCGACGTGATCGTCAATCACGTGTCGATACACTCGCCGCAGTTCATGGACTGGCATCAGCGGGGCGTGAACTCCCCTTTTGCCGGGCTGTTCCTCACCTACGACCGCATCTTTCCCCGCGGCGCCAGCGCGAGCGATCTGCTGGCGCTGGACCAGCCACGCCCGTTCCTGCCGTTCACGAAGCACCGCCTGGCGTCGGGCGAGGAAGCCCTGCTCTGGACCACGTTTACGCGCGAGCAGATCGATATCGACGTGGAGCACCCCGAGGGGCGGCGCTATCTCGCCAGCATCCTCGACTGCATGCGCGCCGCCGGCGTGCGCGCCATCCGCCTCGACGCAATCGGCTACGCGATCAAGAGGGCTGGCACCAGCTGCTTCATGCTTCCGGAGACGTTCGCATTCATCCGCGACATCACAACGCAGGCGCATGCCGCTGGAATGGAGGTGCTGGTGGAGGTGCACGGCCATTACCAGGGTCAGATCGACGTGGCGCGGCAGGTGGACTGGGTGTACGACTTCGCTCTGCCCCCGCTCATGCTGCACACGCTATACGAACGCCACGCCGACGCGCTGGGCCACTGGCTCCGGCTGCGCCCGCGCAACGCCGTCACGGTGCTGGACACGCACGACGGTATCGGCGTCGGCGACGTGGGCGCCCATCCCGGGAGCGACACGCCCGGTCTGCTTTCACCTGAAGCTGTCGACGCGATCGTCGCCACCATCCATGAGCGCAGCCGCGGCGAGAGCCGCCTGGCGAGCGGTGGCGCGGCACAGAACGTCGACGATGGCCAGGTCAATTGCACCTTCTACGACGCGCTCGGCCGTCGCGACGATGAGTATCTTCGTCGCACGCGCGATCCAGTGTTTCATCCCGGGTATCCCGCAGATCTATTACGTCGGTCTGCTCGCCGGCACCAACGATCTGGACTTGCTGCGGCGGACGGGCGTGGGGCGCGACATCAACCGCCGCTCCTACTCGCCGTCCGGCCTGGCGCACGCGCTCGACGAGCCGCTCGTGCAACGGCTGCTCGGGCTGCTGCGCCTGCGCAACACGCACCCGGCATTCGCGGGCCGATTCGACATGGACTTGCCATCGTCCACCGCGCTGGTCCTCTCGTGGACCCATGACCGCGCACACGCGCGGCTGGACGTTGACCTCGCCATGATGACGGCCTCGATCACCTGTTCTCCACTCGGGAGAGGCGTGTGAACACTCCAACCGGCAGCCGCAACCTCGCGGTCGTGAAGACGCTTACCTACGTTATGTTCGCGATGTTCGCGATGACCACCGACTCGGTCGGCATCATCATTCCCGAGGTCATCCGCACGTTCGGCCTGACGCTGACTGCGGCCGGCACCTTCCAGTACGCCACGATGGGCGGCATCGCGATCGCGGCGCTGCTGCTGGGGCACCTCGCGGATCGGATCGGGCGCCGGAAGACGATCATCGCTGGTCTGACGATCTTCGCGGCCACCTGTTTTCTATTTACCGCCGGAAGCGCTTTCCTGTTCTTCGCGCTGTTGATGGGATTGTCAGGGGTCGCCATCGGGGTGTTCAAGACCGGCGCCCTCGCCCTCATCGGCGATCTTGCGTCATCAACGAGGCAGCACACCTCGATCATGAACATGCTCGAGGGCTTCTTCGGCGTCGGCGCGATCATCGGGCCAGCTGTCCTGACGAAGCTGCTGTCCAACGGATTGCCGTGGACGAGACTCTACGTCCTGGCGGGAAGCATCTGCCTGGTCCTGATCGCCGTCGCGTCCGTGGTCCGCTACCCTCAACGGCGCGGCACCTCCCCCAGTCCCGCCGCGGGCGGTACCGCGCAGGCGATGACCAGTCCGTTCGTGCTCGCCTTCTCGGCGGCGGCGTTCCTGTACGTCGGCGTCGAATCAGCCGTGTACGTCTGGATGCCGACGCTGCTCGCCGGTTATCACGGCAACGCCACTCTGCTGGCGGCCTATGCCGTGTCGGTGTTCTTCCTTTTGCGCGCCGCGGGACGGTTCTTCGGCGTGTGGATGCTGACGCGCTTACGCTGGCAGCCGGTACTCGCCCTGTTCAGCGGCGCAATCCTGACCTGTTTCGTGCTCGCCGGCATCGGCGGCGTTGGCTGGGCTGTCTATCTGCTGCCGCTCTCGGGCCTCTTCATGTCGGTGATGTATCCGACCATCAATTCGAAAGGGATCAGTTGCCTGCCGCGGTCGGAGCACGGGGCGGCGGCTGGCGTCATCCTGTTTTTCACCTGTGTGTCGGCGGTTGCGGCGCCGCTGGCGATCGGCGCGGTCAGTGACGCGCTCGGCGATATCGCATATGGTTACTGGCTGGCGACGGGGCTGGCCGCACTGCTGTTTCTCGGGATGCTGGCGAACTGGCTGATCAACCCGACGCGGGCAGTCCTTGACCATCTCGACCGGACGGAATATCAACAGGCCTAGCACAGGTCGACACTCGCCAGTGATCACGTCGCCGGCGGGAACACGAAGGGACCTCACTCACCATGACTACTCGCCTGACGTACCTTACGTTCGCATTTGTCATGTTTGCGGCGCTGGCCCTGTCCGATCGTTCCGGCGTGGCGCAGACACCGCAGGCGGCGAACCCGCCGGCCTCCGCGGGACCGAAAGGGACCCTTGCCCGCATCACGGTGCACGGTCGAGCGCTCGACGGGAACCTCGAAGGTGACCCGGCCGACCGGCCGGTGATCGTCTACCTGCCACCCAGCTATGCGACGGCGCCGCAGCGACGCTACCCGGTGATCTATTTCCTGCACGGCTACGGCGCCAACGCCGAAGCGTACGCACGCGTGCTGGCACTGCCGGAGTCGGTGGATCGCGCCATCGCCGCCGGCGGTCGCGAGGTGATCGTGGTACTGCCGGATGCCTTCACGAAGTACAGCGGCAGCATGTATTCGAACTCGGTGACCACGGGCGACTGGGAAACGTTCATCGCCCGTGATCTGCCGGAGTACATCGACTCGCATTACCGGACCATCGCCACGCGCGAGGGCCGCGGCTTGTCCGGCCATTCGATGGGCGGCTACGGGACGATGCGTATCGGGATGAAGCGGCCGGAGGTCTTCCAGGCGATGTACGCCATGAGCTCCTGCTGCCTGTTGAACGATCCAGGTGCGGCCCGGGGTGCCGGTGCTGGTGCGGCGGCGGCACCCAGGGCTGGCGGACCGGCACCTGCCACAGCTGCGCCTCCTGCAGCTCCCCCCGCATCGGCGGCCCCTGCGGCTGGCGCCGCGCCGGGCCAGGGTCAGCCCCAGGGCCGCGCCGCTGGCGCAGGCCGTGGCGCCGGTCGCGGCAACGGTTTCGCGAACGCGCCGCAGGCGCAGGCCGCCGCCTGGGCGCCCAATCCGCACAACCCGCCGGACTTCTTCGACATGCCTACCAAGGATGGTCAGCTGCAGCCGCTCATTGCCGCGAAGTACCTCGCGAACTCGCCGCTGTTGATGGTCGATCAGTACGTCCCGGCGCTGCGGTCGATGCGCGGCATTGCCCTCGACGTCGGCGACAAGGACGGGCTCAACGTCACGAACAAGCAGCTGGAAGAGGCATTGACCCGCCTCGACGTGCCGCACACGTTCGAGCTCTACGACGGCGATCATGGGAACCGCGTCGGCGCGCGCTTCGAGACCAAGCTGTTGCCGTTCTTCGCGAAGCTGCTCGCACCCCCGAGCAAGTAGGCCCGGAGTTCGTCTGTGCCGGCACAGGCGAACTGCGGAATAGCGGAGGCAGCTAACGGCGGGCCTGTTAAGCAGAGATTCGCTCGACTCGGCGGCGGCTGCATTCCGAAACCACGCGTTTCAGGATGAAACGCCGGTCACCGCCGGCACGTCGGATTGGGCCGGAAAACCGGCTGACGGGATGGACCGGCGGTTGCCTGTGATGGCCGTATGTTCATCACGAAGAAGGCCATCCCGCGTCGCCCATTTCTGCAGAGTGCAGGCGTCACGCTTGCACTGCCCTGCTGGACTCGATGATACCTGCTCCTCCGCATCCTACACACGTTCGGGATTGAGTCAGGCGCACAGGGGACAGCGGTGGAGTGTTGCCGTTGCTGTGACGTCTGCTGACGGCGTGCGCGGCGCCGGTTGCTCTGAAATCTGTGAGTGCAGGTGCCTGGCCTTCGCAAGCACTCGAGGCCGGACGATCCCTGGTGCACTCCGTCCGAGTCCTGGCACTTTCCGTCGTGATTCACGTTGGCATGACCACGGATCAGTGTCCCGCTGTGACGCGGACCTACCGCAAGGGAGGCAATCTGACATGAGCTTGTACAAGATGGTTGGGTCGGGAAATGCGACGTTGGAAGCGGCGGCCTTGAGAGTCCGCCTTGCCTCCTGGCACGATGCCATGGTTGCGCACGAACGGAAGATCCGCGCCGGAACGGAAGAATCGTGCACCGACGAATGTCCGCATGCCGAAGCCCGCACGCTGTGGATCGAAGCAGTGCAGGTTTTCGGTGATCACGCCCGGGAGCTGACGTTTCTCCGCTCGCGCGCGACAGCTGCATCGGACGCATCCGAGGAGTTCGTCGCGCCGACCGACCTCGTCTCAGAGGCTGCCGACCATGGCCATCGTCCGAGGTCCGCCGGCAGGAAGGCGACTGACCGGCGGTCACACCGCTTCTCGGGCGGGCAGCGGGCAGCGGGGCGCTGACCTGCGGCGGGAAGGTGCGCGGCGATCATCCCGACGTCCAGTCGATACAATGGCCGACACCGTGAAAGGATCCTCCCGCGGAATCGACAACGGTCCGGCGAAGCTGCATCTGGCGGAACTGCTGGATTTTCGACCCGACCAGGGGATCATCCGCCTGCATGAACAGCGCGTCGTGATCTTGAGCGCGGCGGCCATGGGGCTGCTGCGCAAGGAGCTCGTGGATACGCTTGGCGTCGATACGGCGCGACGAGTGCTGCTCCGGTTCGGGTTTGCCGACGGGTATCACGATGCCGTCAGCATGCGTGATCGCGCCAACGGGAGCTCCCCGCTCGACGCGCTGCGGGCGGGCGCGGTATTGCACACGCTGGAAGGAATTGTCCGTGCCGAGGTGCTCACGCTGACGCACGACGAAACGACCGGTCGGTTCGAAGAGCAGGTCGAGTGGCACGACTCGTACGAGGCCGAACAGCATGTGCATCACTACGGGCAGAGTGCGGTGCCGGTCTGTTGGTCGCTGGTGGGTTACTCGAGCGGGTATGTGAGCGCGTGCCTGGGCAAGGAAATCTATTTCCGTGAAGCCTCCTGCGTCGGTCAGGGCGCAAAGGTCTGTTCCGCCACCGGCCGCGATGCGGACAGCTGGGGAGACGACATTCACGCCATTCGAGAGGACTTTCAGGCAGCGGATCTCGGGCAGGAAGTCGAACGCTTGCGCGACGCCGTGAATCGCCGGGTGAAGGAACTGGACCGTCGCGAGAGAGCTCTGGAGCGGCGTGAGCGGGAACTGAACCTGCTCCGCGACCGTGCGAATCGCCACGCCGCGTCGAAGCAGTTCATCGCCAACAGCCCGCAGATGCAGGAGGTCCTGGAGCTGGCGGCGCGTGTCGCACCGCTGGATACGACCGTCCTGGTCTACGGCGAGAGCGGCACCGGCAAGGAATTCATCGTCCGGATGATCCACGAGCAGAGCCCTCGAGCAGGCGCCCCGTTCGTCAGCATCAACTGTGCGGCCTTGACGGAAACGCTGCTCGAGTCGGAGCTGTTCGGCCATGTCCGCGGTGCCTTCACCGGCGCGGTTCGCGACAAGGCCGGTCTGTTCGAAGTGGCGGGAAGCGGGACGATCTTCCTGGACGAAATCGGCGAAGTCGCGCCAACGATCCAGGCGAAATTGCTCCGCGCGCTTCAGGAGCGTGAGATCCGACGTGTGGGCGCCGAACGCAACATCCGGGTGAACGCGAGGGTGGTCGCGGCGACGAACCGCGACCTGCGTGCCGCTGTCGACGCGCGCACATTCCGCGAGGATCTCTACTTCCGTTTAGGCGCCTTCGTGATCACGGTTCCGCCGCTTCGCGATCGACGCGAGGACATCCCCGCACTCGTGCATACCTTTCTGGTCAGCGCGACGTCGCGCATGAAAAAGGATGTCACCAGCGTCTCGCCCGACGCGATGACGGCGTTGATGAACTATCGCTGGCCCGGCAATGTGCGCGAACTCCAGCATGCCATCGAACGCGCAGTGATCATGGCGCACGGTCCCAGCATTCGGGTGCGCGAACTGCCTCCGGAGGTGACACAGAAATCGCGGCACCGCGCCGGTGATGACACGCTCGATCTGCAGGAACAGGAGCGCGTGATGATCGAGCGCGCGCTGGCCAGATTTGGCGGCAATCGCCGGCGAGCCGCGGCGGCGCTGAAAATCAGTACCGTGACGCTCTGGCGGAAGATGAAGCAGTACGGCCTTTCATCCTGAAGAGCTCTTTCGATTCGAAACGTTCTCCGCCGCCGCATTCACCGATCGCGCGCTCTGCTGCCGGTAAACCGGCAGCCGATCGATGGCCCAACACTTGCGATTCGTCTTGAGAATGCAGCGCATTCAGGTCGTCGCGGATCCGAACGCCGTCAGCACCCAAGCGCGCGTCTATGCCGAGTACCGCGTGTTCTCGGCACTGACGCACCATTCGCTCAAATTCCGGCGGGCTCGGGTCTCGCTGCGTCCCAACAGCGATGTCGGCACGTTGGCGAGAGTGACCTGCGCCCTGTCCGTGGCTCTTGACCCGTCGGGATCAGTCCGAGTACGAGTCACCGGACCGCACGTGTACGCCGCAATCAACCGGGCCGTCGAGCGCCTCGGCTGCGCCGTCGGCGAACAGACCGAGCAGCGGCGTTCATCGTGATGCCTGCCCGGGCGTGTTGATGTGTTCACCCACACACAGACCGCCGCGCGCAGGAGCCACGACCACACCGGTCAGCCGCTTCGTGCGTTTCCGCGTGGCTGGCACCTGACGTCCACACATTTCGCGAGCAGCAAATGCCGGCGGCGGATTGGCTTCGCTCGCTCAATGGTGACAAACGATGCCCGGAACAGACAACCGATCGGCGTCCGTTGTCCCCTCCGTCGCACATCTCGAAGGCATCGGCTGGGCGGGTGATGCAGCTCGCCGTCCGCGGCTGCGAGAGGCGATCATCCTCGTCGCCGTGCTCGTCGCCGCGGCCATCGGGTACGTCTGGCTGCAGGAATACCTCGAGGCACCGGCACCTGAAGTCCGGACGATTGATCCGTACACGCCGCGGTTCGACTTGACGCCGGTCACGGTCACCGTCACCGCCGCCGACCACCGCGTGGCATGGCAGGCGTCCGTTCACGAGGTGCGTACGGACTGGACGCTCTGGCGGCGAATGCACCTCGCCGATTGGAACAACGTCCCCGGTACGCTACGGGAAGAGGGGCTTGACAACATGCTCGTGAAGTACCGGGACATCCTGGCGAGTCCGTCGGCATGGGACGCCATGGACGCCGGCGACTGGGATCTCGTTCCTCAGCCGATCCGTACGGTCGCCTATCGCCAGATGATTGCCTATTGGGCCGGGCACTACGACGTGGGAGCGAAGTACGCGATCGCCCCGCGGCGAATCGCCAACATGCTGTCGGCGATTGTCATGTCCGAATCGTGGTTCGACCATCGCGCCGTGTTCCGCAACCGGGACGGCACGCAGGATATCGGGTTGGGTGGAGCATCGGACTTCGCGCGCAAGCGCCTTCGGGAGTTACATACCGCCGGCAGCGTCGACGTGAGTCTCGCCGATGGAGCCTACTTCAACCCGTGGATGGCCACACGCTTCGTCGCGATCTGGATGTCCCTGATGCTCGATGAGGCTGCCGGCGATCTCGAGCTCGCCGTGCGCGCCTACCATCGGGGTATAGCGAACGCTCAGGACAGCCTGGGCGCCCAGTACCTGGAGACGGTACAGAGCCGCCTCACCCGTTTCATCCGCAATCGCGAGGCGCCGCCGGCGTGGGACTATCTCTGGACGAAGGTACGTCAGATCGAGCAGCAGGATTGGCCATGGATGCGGGCGTCGTTCACGGGTGACGGTGGCCGACTCGACGCGTCGCCGTGGGCCTCCGGGTTCCGCCGGTCCGACGCGTTCACAGCACGTATGAGCAACAACACCGGCTCCGGTTTTGCGCTATCGTGAGCCACCTCACAGGCCATCGGGCCTTCGGCGTTTCCGATCTCCTCGAACCGGAGGCTTCGCATGGAACCCCAGCCAGCACCGACGACGGCCGATGCGGCTCATGAGGCGCCACTTCCCAAGCCGGGCGCAGATCGGCAGCCCGAACGCCCGTGGCGTACCGAGGGCGTGCCAAAAAATCAGCCGGCCAAGCCGAGGCGCTGGACGACGACTGCCATCTGGGTCCTTGGATACCTGGTGCTCTTCGGCATCTTCACCGTGCAGGATCGGCTGTCAGGGCCCCAGCCGATCCCGTACACCGAATTCAAGAGCCACGTAGGAAACAAGAACGTCGCCGAGCTGTTCGCACAAGGAGATTCGATCGAAGGGCAACTGAAGAAGGCAGCGCCTGTAGCCGGCCAGCAGGATCGCACGTATCAACAGTTCACGACGGAGCGCCCAACCTTCGCCGGCGACGACCTCCTGGCCGAGCTCACCGAGGGCGGCGCGGTGGTCCGCGCCACGCCGCTCGTCCAGCATCGGGGCATTTTCACCAACCTGCTGATTTCCCTGGCGCCGCTTCTCCTGCTGGTCGCTTTCTACGTGTGGATGTTCAGGCGGCAACGGGGCGCGATGGCGGGTGGACTGCTGGGCAACGGCAAACAGAAGCGCGTCGATCCCGAGACCGTCCGTGTGACTTTCGACGATGTCGCCGGCATCGACGAAGTGGAAGCCGAGATCAACGAAGTCGTGGACTTCCTCAAGAATCCCGGAAAGTACCGGCGGGTCGGGGCCCGTTCCCCGAAGGGCGTGCTGCTCGCCGGCGCTCCAGGGACCGGCAAGACGCTGCTCGCCCGTGCCACCGCCGGTGAAGCCAAGGTGCCGTTCTTCAGCGCCAGCGCCTCGGAGTTCATCGAGATGATTGTCGGCGTTGGCGCCAGCCGCGTGCGCGAGTTGTTCAGCGAAGCACGAAAAGTGGCGCCGGCGATCATCTTCATCGACGAAATCGACACGATCGGCCGTGCGCGTGGTGGAGCGCGCGCGATCGGGGGCCATGACGAACGGGAGCAGACCCTCAATCAGATCCTGACCGAGATGGACGGCTTCTCCGGTCACGAGGGCGTCGTTGTGCTCGCGGCCACCAACCGGCCGGACGTGCTCGATCCGGCATTGCTGCGACCGGGCCGGTTCGACCGGCAGATCATCATTCATCCACCCGATCACAAGGGCCGCGTCGCGATTCTCGAGGTGCACACGCGCAACGTTCCGCTGGCCGCCGACGTCGATCTCCAGCGGCTGGCCTCAGCCACACCTGGCATGACCGGCGCCGACCTGGCCAACCTGGTGAACGAAGGCGCGCTGCTTGCCGCCCGTCGAACTCAGGATGTGGTTCATCACCGCGATTTGAGCGACGCCCTCGAGAAGGTGCAGTTGGGAGCAGCCCGCAACGTCGTCATTCCCGACGAGGAGCGGCGGCGCACCGCCTATCACGAAGCTGGTCACGCGCTCATCGGGATGCTGCAGCCGGGCGCCGATCCCGTGCGCAAAGTGTCGATCATTCCGCGCGGGCGGGCGCTCGGCGTCACACTGTCCACGCCCGAATCCGATCGCTACGGCTACGACGCGAACTATCTCCGCGGCCGGATCATCGGAGCCCTCGGCGGCATGGCAGCCGAGCAGGAGGTCTTCAACGTCGTCACGACGGGCGCCGAGAGCGATCTCGAAATGGTCACGCGGATCGCTCGATCGATGGTCGGGCGATGGGGAATGTCCGAGCGAATCGGCACGTTGTCAGTCCTCCCGCCGGAAGGCGACCCGCGCATGGCAGGTGTATCCGACGGGTTACTCGATGCCGTCGATGACGAGGTCCGGCGAATCACCGAGGAGTGTTACGCGGAAGCGCGGCGGTTCGTACGGGAGCATCGAGACAAACTCGATGCGATCGTCGCTCAACTCCTCGAGCATGAGAACCTGGACGAGCCGGAGATTTACGCCGCCGCGAATATCGCGCGACCCATCGCCACACCGGTCCCCACACCGGTCCCCGCGTAGCCGGTGTCCCAGCGAGCGTCAGAGCGCGACATCCGTCCAGCAGAAACAAACTGACGTCCGGGCACGACCGTCGCCACGGCGACACTGGATGCATCGCCAGGCTGCCGGTGGCACTTCAAAATGAAACCGCGTTTCACCTTGAAACGGCTCGCCAGGGCAGCCTGAATCATAAGTGACGCACTTTCAGTGGCTTACGTTAAGTCGACGCGCGGCCGCCGACTTGCTCTCTAAGACCGTGAGAGCACATCGTGATTCATCACAAACGCATCCTCGTCGCACTGAGTTTTCTTGACGGCCTCGACGCCCCGTTCGAGCGCGCGTTGGCGCTCGCGAAGGCGTCGGGCGCGGAGCTGTACCTGCTCCATGCGGTCTCGGCCAACGAACGTTTTTCCTACCGCGCGGCGGAACGGCGTCGGCGCTCGGCGGAACTGCGCGAGCGCGCCCAGGCCGCCGGGGTGAATGCGGTCGCGGTCGAACAGCATGGCGATCCCGCCGAGATCATCGTCCTGCACGCAGACGCCCGCCCTGTCGACCTGATCGTGATGGGAACCGGGCGCCGGTCCGCATGGGCGCGGCTTCGCGAGCGGTCCGTCGCGGAACGGGTGCTTCGCCGAACGAAACGGCCGACGCTGGTCGTCAGCAGTGATGACACTGGCAATGGCGGCGCATTCGAAAACGTTCTCGTCGCAGTCGATCTGTCGCCAGCCTCGGGGGCGTTGGTTGACACGGCCGCACGGTTCTCTGACGGTGTGCGCCGCCAGCTGACCCTCGTGCATGCGGTCGACAATTTCGACACCGCGGTGGCGGCGCATAACCGAGCCGGATCGGTATTCCCGGAGTCCAGCGGCTATGTACTTGAAGCAGCTCGTCAGCAACTGGCGAGTGTGATGCCGTCGCACGTCGGCATCGAGCTCCATGTCGCAGCAGGCCCGGCGGCGGAGACGATCCGGGCTCATGCCGAAGACATGAATGCCGATCTCATCGTGATGGGCAGGAGCAAGCGCTTTATGCACCTCGGCTCGACCGCCGTTCGTGTCCTACGCAATGCCGACCGTGCACTCCTGGTCGTTCCGGCCGCCATGCCGGCGCACATATCTGATATCGAACCGCCCGTTCATGCTCGCGCGGCGTAGCCGTGCCCACAGCTCTGCGATGCTCTCGAGCGCCGATGGGAATGAGGCGGCGCGCGCCATAATGGCGCGGAAGATAAGCGACCGGGCGCCAAGGGCGTGATTGTTGCGAATGGAACGGGCCCGTTCACAGTGGGAAAGAACCGAATGGTTATGACGGCCGTGGTCGAGCGGCTCGACGGCCATCGAAGTCGAGAAGGACCAAGGAGCCCTTGTCATCCGCAACCCTTCACATCGTCGTCATTTTGTTGCCGTTTCTGGCCGTTCCCCTGGCCAGCCTCGCCGGCGGCGGACGCGGTACGCGCTCGCTCCTGCCTGCACTGATTCCGGGCCTGCTTGCGGTCTACTTCACCTACAGCTTCGTCATCGTCAGCCGCAGCGGGCCGTTCAATATCACCACGGAATGGGCGCCGGCGCTGAACCTGTCGCTCTCGTTCCGGTTCGACGGTCTGAGCACGTTATTCGCAACGCTGATTACGGCGGTCGGGGCATTGATCGTCGTGTACGGGGCGAAGTATCTCGAGCTTCATCCTCACGCAGGCCGGTTCAACGCGGTGTTGTTCGCGTTCATGGGCTCGATGCTCGGCCTCGTCATGAGCGACAACGTGATCGCGCTGTTTGTGTTCTGGGAGCTCACTGGCTTCACGTCCTTCCTGCTGATCGGTTTCGACCACGAGCGACCGGAGGCGCGGAGCGCGGCGACACAAGCCCTGCTCGTCACCGGCGGTGGCGGTCTGGCGCTGTTGGCTGCCGGAATTCTCATGCGGCACGCTGGAGGGACGGCGCAGCTGTCGGAACTCGCCGGCCGGGGGTCGCTGGCGGCAGAGCCCACCTACGCCGGGATCGTTGCACTCCTCCTGCTGGCGGCGTTCACGAAATCGGCCCAGTTCCCGTTCCACTTCTGGCTGCCCAACGCCATGCAGGCGCCCACGCCGGTGAGCGCCTATCTGCACTCGGCAACGATGGTGAAGGCGGGCATCTATCTGGTCGCCCGCATGACCCCCATCGTCGGCGGGACGATGCTGTGGACCGGCAGCATCATGGTTGTCGGCACCGTCACGATGGTCGTCGGCGCTGCCCGTGCGCTGCTGGAGACCGATCTCAAGCGCGTGCTCGCCTACTCGACGATCAGTGCGCTCGGCATTTTGATGCTGCTGTTCGCGATCGGGACGCCGGTGGCGGTCGCGGCGGGACTCGCATATCTGCTCGCACATGCGTGCTACAAGGGCGCGCTCTTCCTCGTCGCCGGTGCGGTCGAACACGAAACCGGCGTCAGGGATGTGTTGAGGCTTGCCGGCCTGCGGCGCGCCATGCCGGTGACGGCGCTGGCGGCAGGACTCGCCGCTGCTTCGATGGCTGGCATTCCGTTCTTCGCCGGCTTCATCGCGAAGGAGCAGTTGTACGACACCGTTAGGCTTGCTGCACTCCCGGGTCGGTCGGCGGGCGTTCTCACCGTCGCTGCGGTGGCCGCGAGTATGTGCCTTGGCGCCGCCGGGCTGATTGCCGGCATCGCTCCATTTCGCGGTGGTTCCGTTCCGACACCTGCGCTCCATGATGCACCGCGCTCACTCTGGATCGGACCGCTGATCCTGGGCATTGTCGGGGTGATCTTTGGTCTATTTCCGAGCGTGCTTGCCACTCCGATCGCGGTGGCCGCCAGCGCGGTGACAGGCACGACGTCCGGTACCACGCTCGCGCTCTGGCATGGTTTCACGATCACCCTGGCACTCAGCGCGGTGACGCTGGCCGGTTCGTTCGTGGTGTTCACCGGCCGGCACCGGCTGTGGCGGCTCGCATGGCCGGACGCGCTCCAGACCGAACAGCTCTATTCACGAACGCTGATGGTGCTCGACAGCATCAGCCGGCGCATCGGTCCGCTCCTCCAAAGTGCGTCGTTGCGTTCGTACGTGCTGGTCGTCGCGGTGACGGCGATCGCGCTCGTGACGACGGCTCTCGCCATGGCGTTCGTCCTGCCGGTATCGCGCCGATCAACATCGATCGAATTCCACGAGGCGGTGCTCGCCGCGCTCATTGTCGCCGGCGCCGTGTCGGCCGCCGCCGCGCGCTCGACGATGGCGGCCGTGCTGTCGCTGGGCGTGGTTGGTTACGGAGTGGCGGTGATGTACGCGCTCCTCGGCGCACCGGATCTGGCCATGACGCAGTTCGCGGTCGAGACGCTGACGGTCGTCATCTTCGTGCTGGTGTTTTCACAGTTGCGCGGCTTCGCGGACCTGTCGTCACGGTTCGTGCGAGCACGCGACGCGTTCGTGGCAATTGCGGCAGGCGCGGTCGTCAGCACGCTGGTCCTGTTCATTGGTGCATCGGGGACGACGTCGAGGCTGGCCGATTACTTTGCCGACGCCGCTCCTCGTCTTGCGCACGGCTATAACATCGTCAACGTGATTCTGGTTGATTTCCGCGGCTTCGACACGCTGGGCGAAATCACCGTGCTCGTCACCGTCGCCATCGGGGTGCGCGCGCTCCTGCTTATCGGGCGGGAGCGCGGCCGATGACGTCATCGATTCTGCAGACCGCCGCACGCCTGCTGATGCCCCTGCTGCTGCTGTTCGCCGTGTTCCTGCTGCTCAGGGGACACAACCAGCCTGGCGGCGGGTTCGTCGGCGGCCTCGTGGTGGCGGCCTCGTTCGTCCTGTATTCAATTGCCTTCGGCGTCGGCGCGGCGCGGCGCGCGCTTCTCGTCCGGCCAGCGACTCTTCTCGGGACGGGCCTTCTGGTCGCGCTCGTCAGCGGCCTGCCCGCCGTCATCGCCGGCCGTCCGTTCATGACGGCGATGTGGACCACGGTCGGTACGGGATCGACGGCGCTCGCCGTCGGAACGCCGTTGGCGTTCGATGTCGGTGTGTTCCTGGCGGTGATTGGCGTCGTCTTGACCATCGTGTTCACGTTGGCCGAGGCGGTTCTGGCTGAGGATTGAGATGGAGTTCCTGCTGGCGATCGTCGCGGGGGTGCTGTACGCGACGGGGCTGTATCTGATGCTGCGGCGCCGTTTGGCACAGCTGATCATCGGCCTCAGCCTCGTGTCGAACGGATCGAACATCCTGATTCTGTCGGCGGCAGGCGTGACACGCTCGAGCCCGCCGCTGATCACGAACGGCGTTCCATTGGAATCATTCGCCGATCCAGTCCCACAATCGCTCATTCTCACGGCGATCGTCATCGGATTCGGCGTTCTGGCGTTCTCGCTCGTACTCGCGCACCGCGTCCAGCAGTCGGCCGGCTCGGACGACATCGACGCCATCGGACCCGACTCCGCCTCGGCGTCGCCGGACAGACCGGATCGGCTGTGATGCTGCTCACGCTGCCGATTCTGCTGCCGCTGCTAGCCGCGATCGTGCTGCACCTGCTGCCCCAGCGAAGCCGCCTGCTGCGTGTGGTCGCCTTTACTGGCGCTCTGGCTGCCCTGGCCGCGTCGATTTCGATCTTTGTCAGGGTCCAGCAGAACGGCATCCAGGTTCTTCAAGTCGGCTCGTGGCCCGCTCCGTTCGGCATCACCCTCGTCGTCGATCTGTTCAGCGCGCTCATGATCGTGATGGTCGGCGTGATTGGCGTGGCGGTGACAGGATCGTCGTTTGCGGGAGTGGATCCGCGGCGCGAGGCGCTGGGCTACCATCCGCTGATCCAGGTCGTCCTGATGGGCGTGGCTGGTGCCTTTCTGACGGGCGACATCTTCAACCTGTACGTCTGGTTCGAAGTGATGTTGATTGGCTCGTTCGTGCTGATGTCCCTGCATCGAACGCGGGCCCAGCTACACGCCGCATTCACCTACGTCGGACTGAACCTGCTGGCGTCAGCATTCCTGCTGACCGCCATCGGCCTCCTCTACGGGCAGGCCGGAACGTTGAACCTGGCGGACCTGGCCCGGGCCTGGCCCGAGCGCCATACGCCGGGCCTCGATGCGGCACTATCGATGCTCTTTTTGACCGCATTCGGCATCAAGGCTGGCCTGTTCCCCTTGTTCTTCTGGCTGCCCGCCTCGTACCACACACCTCCCGCTGCCGTCGGTGCGTTACTGGCGGGATTGCTGACGAAGGTCGGGGTCTACGCGATGATCCGGGTGTTCACGCTGCTGTTTCCGGATCCGAACGCCGGTGTCTACGGCGTTCTGCTGGTGCTGTCGGCGGTCACCATGGTGGTGGGTCTCATCGGCGCCCTCGCGCAACGGGACTTTCGCCGCGTGCTGTCATTCAACCTGGTCGGCCATATCGGCTTCACGACGGTCGGCCTGGCGCTGTGGACCCCGGCTGCACTTGGCGGGTCGATCTTGTACGTGCTGCATCACATGCTGGTCATCTCGACGCTGTTCCTGGTGAGCGGCCTCTTTCTCCGCCAGAGGAGAACGACCGACTTGAATGCCCTCGGAGGAATGTACCGATCTCAACCGGCCATCGCGTTTCTGGCGATGGTTCCGTTGTTTTCGCTCGCTGGCGTTCCCCCGTTGTCTGGATTCGTGGCGAAGGTCGCTGTGATCGCACCGATGCTCGACAGCGGACAGTACGTGCTTGCGGCGGTGGCGTTGTCCGTCAGCTTGCTTACCGTTTTATCGATGGCGAGACTCTGGGACGAGTCGATCTGGAAGCCAGCACCGGTTATCTCCTCCGCTTCGGTTCCACAGCGTCGGCTGGTGGTTCCGCTGGTCGCCCCCATCGTGTTTCTGGTCGTTCTGACGATCGCCTTCACGGCGATGGCGGGTCCCGTCTCCAGCCTGACGATGCGAGCGGCGGAACAGTTGCTCGGCAGAGACGCGTACGTTCGTGCGGTTCTTGGGCCGGAGGTGCCGCGTGCTGCTCGGTAACATCCTTCTCGCGCTGGCGTGGGCGGCGCTCCAGGGGGAATTCTCCCTGTGGACGTTGGCAACCGGGCATGTCCTCGGCTACCTGATCCTGGCCGCGTTGATTCGAGGCGGCGTGCTCGCGCCGTCGCCGTATGTGGGCCGGGTCCATCGCGTCGCCGGCCTGGCGGCCTACTTCTTCTACGAGCTCGTGAAGGCAAACGTCCGGCTGGCACTCGATGTCGCGACACCCAGGTTCGATATGAAGCCGGGCATTATTGCCCTGCCATTGGACGCCACGAAGGACAGCCAGATCCTGCTTCTGTCGATGCTGATCAACACGACACCTGGGAGCGTCGCGCTCGATATCTCGCCAGACCGCAGGACACTCTACGTTCACGTCATGTACATAGACACGCCTGACCGGGCGCGCGAAGAGATCAAGAACGGCTTCGAACGCCGGGTGCTGAGCGTCCTGGGCTGAGTCATCCAATGCCGAGCATCCCGTTCCTCATCGCATTGACCATGCTGGCCATGGCGGCCGGCATGACGTTCATCAGGCTGGCCAAGGGACCGACGCTGCCCGATCGTGTGATTGCGATCGATTTGATCGGAGTCCTCCTGATCTGTCTGCTCGTCTTGATGGCCGGCGCAACGGCGCAGCAGGCGTTCCTCGACGTGGCGATGGTCGTGGCCTTGATCAGCTTCGTCGGGACCGTGGCCTACGCGCAATACATCGAGCGGGAGGGACGATGATCCAGTGGCTGTCCGGCGGGTTGTTCATCGCCGGGGCGACGCTTGCGTTGCTCGCCGGCGTCGGCGTGCTGCGCATGCCCGACGTGTTCACGCGGATGCAAGCCTCTACCAAGGCGTCGACACTCGGCCTCGGCTGCCTGCTGGCGGCCGTTGCGCTTCGAAATCCGGAGCTCGCGTTTGTCGTCCGTGCCGGGATGATCGCCGCGTTCATGTTGCTGACCACGGCCGTGGCGGCACACGTCATCGCCCGCGCCGCGGCGCGCGGGGGCGCGCCAATATGGCAGGGCACGCTGGTCGACGAACGTCCGCCCCACATCACCGGACCGGACCCGAAGTGAACCCCGACGCACAACGCGCACCTGCTCCCTCAACGGCTCTCCCCTACTGCACTCCGACCGGCCGCTTCGACCGGTTCGATCGATCTCGCTGCGTCTCTGGAGTCGAGCATGGAATTGTTCAGGAGCATCCTCGTCGACATCGACGCCACGGCAAGTTCACAGCCTGCCCTGGATCGCGCGATTCTGCTGGCGAGGACATCCGGCGCGACGCTCACCATTGCGGACGCCGTCACGGTTCCCGACTATGCGCGCCATTACCTGCCGCCCGGGATCGAAGAGCGCCTTGTGCGGGAGCGCCGTCTCCAACTCGCTCAAATCGCAAGACAGGTGAGCCTCGGTCACGCACAGACGAAGCTCCTCGTCGGACGACCCGCCACCGCCTTGATCGAAGAAGTGCTGCGATCGAACCACGACCTGGTCGTGCGCTCGCACGCACGCGACCTGGCCACGTCCGGTCCAAGCGGGTTCGGCGCGGTCGACATGGAACTGTTGCGGAAGTGTCCGTGCCCGGTGTTGCTGGTGCGCCAGGGGCAAGCGGCGACGGCACCGCGAATTGCGTGCGCGGTGGATGCGAGCGCAGAAGATCCTGACACGCAGGCACTCAACCAGAAACTCGTCGAGTTCGCGCTCATGATGGCCGGATGCTTGGAGTCGGCGTCGCCCACCCTGTTGCATGCGTGGACGCCGTTCGCCGAACGGGCGGTTCGCAAATACGCGCTGGATGACGAGTTCGCCGTCTACCTGGAGAAGGCACGCCAACGGGCCGGAGCGTCGCTGACGCGGATTGCCCGATCGTTCGACGGCCGATTCGACGCCGGGTCGCTGGTGCTGCGTCGCGGTGAACCGCAGGATGTCATCCCGGAGTTCGTCGTCTCCGAAGGCGTCGATGTGCTGGTCATGGGCACCGTCGCCCGCGGTCGCATCTCCGGGATGCTCATCGGCAACACCGCAGAACGGGTGCTCCGGAAGTTGCCCTGCTCCGTGGTCACCGTCAAGCCAGATGGATTCGTAAGCCCCGTCCGCCTCGAGGACCGCTGACCGGCGCGGTGCCCGAGTCGCGGATTGCGATTGCTGCCCGCAAGGGAGTGATGCTCCGCCGGCCGTCTGCGTCAGTGACCAGTGAGTCCGTCGCTGCAACGGCGGCGCACCCATCCATGCGCCGCGTCTTCTGACTTCGGCGACGGAGTGGGGATTCGCACGCGCCTTGCGCCTTCGCAAGTCGACCCAACGCAGCGATGGGCGCGGCGCCGGGATCCACCCGCCGTTTGCGTCAGTGACCAGTGAGTCCGTCGGTCCAACGGCGTCGCACCCATCGATGCGCCGCGTCTTCTGACTTCGGCGACGGCGCGGGGATTCGCACGCGCCGCGCCTTCGTAAGTCGACGCAACGCATCGATGGGCGCGCCGCCGCGACAGCAAGACCCGCATCTCATCGAGACGGCGAGTCGTCTCGGCGGCGCGCCGACCTATGAAGGCGACGAGCGACGGATCACCTGCTCGGACGCCGGAATCAAGAGGCGCGACGCCGCCACAGCGAGATCCGCTTCCCATGCAGACGGCGGGTGGATCCCGGCGGCGCGCCGACTTATGAAGGCGACGAGCGACGGATCACCCGCTCGGACGCCGGAATCAGGAGGCGCGGCGCCGGGATCCACCCGCCGTTGGCGTCAGTGACCAGTGAGTCCGTCGGTCCAACGGCGTCGCACCTATCGACGCGCCGTGCCTTCGTAAGTCGACGCACGCATCGACGGGCCTTCGCCGTGAGGAAACGTCCGCGCATCGGATGGAGACGGCCGTTTCCATTTGAAACGTGATTACACGTTGAAACGCACGGAGTTGAGTCGTCAACCGCCTACCCGCGAATTCTCGCCAGAACATAGGCGTCGGTGCGAGCCGCCTCCGGATCGAGCTTTGCCCTCCACCAGGGCGGAGGCGAGCGCCATGTTCGAGCTCTTTCGTGGAGACCGTCGTCAGACGCCGCATCGACACGGCATCCCTGTGCTCATTTCGACCGCAGTCCACGTGGTCGGCTTGGGTGTGCTGCTGGCCGTTCCGCTTCTCTACGTCACCGCTGGCTTTCCCGAGGTGCCAGGCATGACGGCGTTTGTCGTGTCGGCCGCTCCGGCGCCGCCACCCCCGCCGCCGCCACCACCGCCATCAACACCTTCGAATCCGAAGGCGATCAAGCCCGTGCCGACGAACAGTCCACGGGCGGCTCCGGTGGAAGCCCCGCGTGAGATCCACGACGAGCCGCGCGTGGTTGATCTCGGCAGCGAGGAAGGTGTGCCCGGTGGCGTCGAAGGAGGGATTTCTGGCGGTGTCGTCGGCGGTGTCGTCGGCGGCGTCATCGGCGGCGTGCTGGATGGTGCCCCGCCATCACCTCCGCCGGCGCCACCGGCTCCGGTCGTGCGAGCGCCCTTGCGCGTCGGTGGTGAGCTGAGAGCGCCGGCACTTGTCGAACGGATTGAGCCGCAGTATCCGCCGATTGCGGCGCGTGCCGGGGTGCACGGCACGGTCATTCTCGAAGCGGTTGTAGACCGTCAGGGACGGGTCGAAGACGTTCGCGTCCTGCGTTCGATACCGCTGTTGGACAACGCCGCCATCGATGCCGTGCGACAGTGGCGCTACTCACCGCTGCTGTTGAACGGTGAGCCGGAACGGTTCGTGCTCACGGTGACCGTGACGTTCAGCCTGTCAACATGACGCGGGATCAGCTGTCGCTCCGGGGGAAAGGCGACCCCGGGGCCGCGGTTCGCGCGAGCCATCCCCTCGTGGGGCGCGGACCGCGACCGCAATCGCCCCATTTCATCGCCGTGAAAGAGAGAGCCCAGAGATGGACATTCCGATCGATTTCGTTATCCATTCTGCCGGTATCACCGAGCCAGACTCGCTCCGCACCTATGCCGAGCGCCGGTTGGCGTTTGCACTCGATCGCTTCGAGGACCGGGCCCGGCGCGTGATCGTGCGTATCCGCGACATCAACGGCCCGCGGGGAGGCGTCGACTCCCGCTGTTCCATCATCCTGACATTACGTGATGGCCGGCACATCGAAGCCGAGAGCGTCACGGCCTGGCCATTCGCGTCGATCACCCTCGCGGCGAAACGGCTCAACGCGATGGTACGGCGGGAGGTCGAAAGGACCCGCGTCTGCGTCCGCCGCCGCGGCCGCAGCCCGTTCGATGCGGGAGCGTAGGTGCTGACACTCACGTCGCATCGGTCCGGCGTCGCGGGGGGGATGCGCTGGCGGCGGCGCCGCGCGTGACCCTTCTTTCGAGACGATAACCTCCGCTTTGAAATCGTTCGGATCGCCGTGATGACAATACGCGCCACTAACGGGTCGCCAAGCCAGGGCATTCACCGGCCGTCAGCAGCCGTCAGCGGACGCCCACGGCTACTGAAAGACACTCCCACGTTACCGCTCTGCCCCAGCATGATCGCTTCCACCAACGGCTCATCGACAACGGCGGCAGCGTGCCACCGAATGAGAAAGGTCGCACCCGACCCTCCGGTTGTGTCAGAGCGTTGAACGACGAACTGCACGGACGCCATGGGCGGCAGCGTGGATGGTGTGTCGAGATAATCCCGGACCTGCCTGCCGCCCGCGTCGTAGTAGCGCACCCACTCGAGCGTGATGGGGTACAGCGTGCTGACGTTGCGCACGCTGGTCGTTGCCGCCAGGTCTACCGTGCTCGCCCGATGCGCAATGCCGAGGGCCAGCGTCGAATAGACAGGTACGTAAATCGTTCCGCCGGTTGCGGACTCGGTCGTGGCGGCGGCGGGTTGCAATCGCTCGTCGGCGGTGCTCTGCGCGGGTTTACTTATCTGGCGACACGAGCCCAAGAACGTTCCGCTCGCGAACAACGCGATTGCAAGCGCCGTTCCCTGCCGGCCGGTTGCCCAGTGCATACGCGACTCCCTTCAAAACGCGGATCCCCCCGCGCTAACCTTCGACATTGGATTGCTTCCCGCGGCAAGGGAAGTGATGATTCTGCCTGACGTTCGTACCGGAGCGCGCACGCCAACTCCAATGCCCAAGCACATCGAAATCGCGAGTCTCCTGCTGGGGCTCGATCTCGGAGGGACCGCCGTGTTCGCGATGAGCGGCGCGTGGGTCGGCGTGAAACACCGCCTGGATGTATTCGGCGTGTGCGTACTCGCCTTCGTCGCCGGCAACGCCGGCGGGATGCTGCGTGACCTCCTCATCGGCGCCGTTCCCCCTGTCGCGTTCAGCGGATGGCAGTACGTAACCGTCTCTCTCCTGGCGGGGATCGTCACGTTTGTCTGGCATCCCCGCCTGGAGCGTCTGCATACACCCATCCTGATCTTCGATGCCGCCGGCCTGGGATTGTTCTCGGTATCGGGTACGCAGAAGGCGCTGGCGTACGGGGCGAGCCCGCTGATCGCCGCGCTCCTCGGAATGCTCACCGGTATCGGCGGAGGCATGCTCCGTGATGTCTTCGTCGGGGAGATCCCGAGAGTCTTACGCAAAGACCTGTATGCCTTGGCCGCGCTGGCGGGAGCCGGCGTGGTCGTCGCCGGACCGATGCTTCATCTTCCCCCGACCGCGGCCACGATTTGCGGCGCAGCGCTCTGTTTGGCGGTTCGTCTCGTTGCACTCCGCCGCGCCTGGGGGCTTCCCACTCCGGATCACCCGTTTCACTTCTGATCTTCCTTGCGCACCCCGACGCGAGATTATCCTGGACGTGACGGCATGGGACGCTGGCATCAGGGCGGGCCGGTCGATTACCTTACCCGTCTTCGAGTGGGACAGAAATCGCGAGCGTGAAGTCGTCAGAGGATTATGGGCATGACCGAGAATTCCAAAGTTCCGTCCAATCCCGTCGTGCGTGAGCTTGATCGTCTGCTGCCGGATCTGGAGAGTCTCTACAAGGATGTGCACCAACATCCCGAACTCTCGATGCAGGAGACGCGCACCGCCGGCTTGGCCGCCGAACATCTGCGTGCCGCCGGTTACGAGGTCACCACCGGCATCGGCCGCACCGGCGTTGTCGGGCTGCTCCGCAACGGCGAGGGACCTACGGTGATGTTGCGAGCAGATATGGACGCGCTGCCGGTGCAGGAAGCGACCGGTCTGGCCTACGCCAGCAAAGTGACCGTCACCGATCGAGAAGGCATGACGGTGCCCGTCGCACACATGTGCGGCCATGACATGCATGTCGCGTGGCTCGCCGGCGCCACGAGACTGCTCGCGCAGGCACAGATGACATGGCGCGGGACCGTGGTGGCGGTGTTCCAACCCGGCGAGGAAACGGCCGAAGGCGCCCGCGCCATGATCGACGATGGACTCCTCGACCAGTTTCCGAAACCGGACGTGATTCTTGGCCAGCATGTGATGGTCGGACCGGCCGGCGCCGTTGCAGGACGCGCCGGCGTCATCACGTCTGCTGCCGACAGTCTGGAGATCCGTCTGTTTGGACGTGGGGCGCACGGGTCGATGCCGCAGGCCAGCATCGATCCCGTGGTGATGGCAGCGGCAACCGTGATGCGGCTGCAAACGGTCGTCTCGCGGGAGGTCGCTGCCGCGGAGGCCGCCGTCGTTACCGTGGGTGTCCTGCAGGCTGGCACGAAGGCAAACGTCATCCCCGATGAAGCGGTCATCAGATTGAACGTGCGCACATTCGACGCCGGGGTGCGTGATCGCGTACTGGCTGCCATTGAGCGGATCGTCCACGCCGAAGCGGACGCGTCAGGAGCTCCGCGGCAACCTGAGATCACGACGCTGGACCGCTACCCTCTCAACACGAATGACCACGACGCGAGCCAGCGGATCGTGGGCGCATTCCGCGCCTATTTCGGCGCCGACCGGGTTCGCGAGACAGGTCCCGCACCGGCGAGCGAAGACTTCGGTTCGTTCGGATCCGAATGGGGCTCGCCCTCGGTATTCTGGTTCGTCGGCGGCACGGATCCAGACACGTACGCGAAGGCAAAGGCCGACAATTGCCTCAACGCCCTTCCTGTCAACCACAGCCCGAAGTTTGCGCCGGTCATCCATCCCACGTTGCGAACTGGTGTCGAGACGCTGGTCGTCGCCGCGCAGGCCTGGTTATCCACTTAGCAAGGGTCCAGCGCACAACGGATCGGCCACCTGACATGAGTGCACCATCCGCTTCCTCACCACCGCCCTGGTTCTAAGGCGACAACTTGTCCAGGATTGTCGTCGGGCTCGCCGGTGGTCTCGCCGACCACATCGCCCGCGTAAGACTGGTGATGAAGGGCTACTGCGAGGGCGAAGCACGTCAGCGCGCGTTGCGTTTCCGCTTTATCCGGGCACCCTGCGCCCTTGCGTCCGACCAGATCTGCTTGTTGGAGCGTCCCACGGGACAATCAGCATCGCCCACCCGGCGCGCCGCAGCACACGTTCTCCGACTGAACCCTCCCGAAAGCGCTGCCAGCCGCGGCGTCTGTTCGATCCAAGGACAACGAGATCGGCTTTCCTCGCATTGGCATGCAGCACGATCGTGCGAGCCGGATCACCATGTTGCTCGACAGTCCGCACCGGCACGCCTTCGCGCTCCGCGCGTTCGCGCAGGCTGGTCAACAGCTTGAGACGTTCGGTCTGGTTCCATGAAAACGGATAGTTCGCGGGCACCACATGAAGGATGTAGAGCCTGGCTTTGCTCGCCCGGGCGATGCTCAATGCCCGATCGAAGGCATTACGGCTCGCCCTCGTGAGATCGATCGCGCACAGCACCTTCTTGATCGTCGTCACATCCATGCCTCCGGCAATTCGAGAACGCTTCGGCCGCACCAAGTCACGGGCCCTACGGCCGCATGGCGTTACTGCACCTCACACGCTGCTGCCGTGCAACGTCAGAACGGGGCAACCCGCCTCGCGGATTACGCGATGCGTCGTCGAGCCGAACACGAGCCGGTTCACGACGCCTTTCCCCTGCACCCCCATGACGACCAGGTCGACATGTTCAGCGGCCACAACCTTGAGGATTTCCTGATGGGCACGCCCCTTCACGACTCGTTCCTCCGGGCGGCACCAGACACGCGCTTCCTCTGGCACGGCGGCGCGAAGACGTGTGACCGCATCCTGCTCAATCTGGCGGTAGTACTCGGAGACACTCAAATGTCCGAGTGGCTGTGCGCCCGCGTCGCCGAGGGCATCTTCGATTGCGTGCAGCAGAATGAGGCGCGCATCCGCTTCTTTGGCAAGAGACAGCGCATATTCGAGCGCTCGAATCGATGCAGCGGCAAATTCCACTGGACACAGAATCGTCTTGTATAGCGGAGAGCCAGGCTCGCGAACGGGCGGAGGAAGGGTCAGCACCGGCACGCGGGTACTGCGAAGGACCTTTTCGGTGACCGAGCCGAGAAATAGCCGCTCGAAGCCGCTCTTGCCATGGGTGCCAAGGAGAAGCAGGTCGTAGGGCAGGCGTTCCGCCTCCTTTCGAATCTGCATCGCCGCGTCGCCTGGCCGCACGACGACTTCGACCTTCTGACCGGACGGGCCGAGCACTGGGGCGCAAAAACGGCGCACATCCTCCGCTACCTCGTTCGGATCAGCGGCAACAAAGACCGGAACACTACCCGGGCCTTCGACCGGCAGTGGTCGAGAGGCCTGGTAAACGTGGAACAGGGTGAGGTGCGCCGAGTACCACCTCGCCAGAGTCACGCCGTGTCGCAGCGCATCAAGTGAAAAGTCGGAAAAATCAATCGGGCAGAGAATTTGAGCGAGGCTGACCATGTGAGATGCTCTCCCCCTAACAGGTCTGGCTCGACGGACAACCGCGGGACACCTACTATATCGTTTGACGGCGGCCGTCTGAGCTTGTCGGGACGACGTCGATCGCTATCACCGTGCGTCTATGGTGCCGCGCTCAATCCTGAGTCCAGCGATTCTCCGAGCATTCGAGGCACAACGCGGCTTGTCGATCCCATGCTGGCGGAAGCGGCGGGAATTCGATTGATCAACGTCTGACCAGGTGAAGGCTCCCGACTACTAGTCGTGCGGTTCGCGTGAACCGCTTTTTCGCTCCATCACGTGCAAGAACCCGAGTCTCGAAGAGGACATCGCTATGCCCTGGTCATGGAAACTGATCCGCATCGCCGGCATCGACGTCTACGTTCACGCCACGTTCTTCATGGTGATCGCCTGGATTGCCCTGATCCACTGGAACCAGAGTCACAACGTGACGGCGGTGGTCGAAGGCGTCGGATTCATCCTCGCGCTGTTTGCGTGCGTCGTTCTCCACGAGTTTGGGCACGCGTTAACGGCTGCGCGCTACGGTATTCGGACGAGAGATATCACGTTGCTGCCAATCGGCGGCTTGGCTCGGCTCGAGCGAATACCGGATATCCCGATTCAGGAGCTCTGGGTGGCGCTGGCGGGACCAGCAGTCAACGTGGTCATTGCGATTGTGCTCTTCGTCTGGTTGCAGGCCTCCGGCGCGTGGCAGTCGGTCGATGGGATTGGCGTCACCACCGGTGCCTTCGCCGAGCGGGTGATGGTCGCGAACGTGTTCCTGGCCGGGTTCAACCTGCTGCCCGCGTTTCCAATGGACGGCGGTCGCGCGCTTCGAGCATTCCTGGCCACACGAATGGAGTACACACAAGCGACGCAGCGGGCGGCAATGGTCGGCCAGGGCATGGCGATCCTCTTCGGTTTCGTCGGGCTGCAGGGCAATTTGATGCTGATCTTCATCGCGCTGTTCGTGTGGATTGGCGCCGGGCAGGAAGCCAGCATGGTGCAAATGAAGTCTGCACTCGCCGGAATTCCGCTGCGGCGGGCGATGCTCACGCACTTCCGAATGTTGACGCCGGCGAGCACACTCGGAGATGCCGTCGATTTGCTGTTGACCGGATCGCAGCAGGACTTTCCAGTTGTCGCAAACGGGCAAGTGGAAGGCATGCTGACACGGAGCGACCTGGTCAAGGCCTTGCCGCAACGCGGGAGAGCGTCGCTCGTCACCGACAGCATGCGCGACTGTCCTGTGGCCGACGCATCGGAGATGCTGGAGACAGTCCTCGCACGGCTCCAGGGTCGAGACTGCCATACGATTCCCGTTCTCGAGCATGGTGAGTTGATCGGACTGGTCACCATGGACAATGTCGGCGAGTTCCTGATGATTCACGCGGCGGAAAGAGGAACTGCAGCGCGGAAGGTCGCCGGGTGAAATCTTTGTCATGTCGAGTTCGGCTGGGGCGAGACACGTAAGGTTCCGCTGGCGACGGACGTCGACCTTTCCAGGTAGGCGACGAGCGATTGGAGCTCGCTGCCAGCCGGCGCGGTTGCGCAACCCACTCTCCACCCGGGGGTTTCTCTGCCGCACTCCGTGCAGCGAAGCCACAAGCGATCCGGCGCACGGACCAGCATGTGGTCGTGTCCCATCAACAGGCTGCATCCACACGACGGCGTTCCGGTTCGGTGAACAGCCACGTCATGGACAAACGACGGCAAAGCGCGCCGACGGAGAAGCGTTGGATGACTGGCTGGCCGCCGAAACTGAGCTCCGCCAACAGGCAAGCAGCCGGGCCGACTCGTAGTCGTTGCAGTCGCCGGTGGGGTGTCGGGCACAGCGCCCGCCACGCCACGCACATCGAGTCCTTCGTTTATCGAGACTGGACCGGGTGTCTGGGCCGCGCCGGTCCGTGGTGCCGCCCGACACAGCACGTTGGGGGTAATGGACAGAAGACGAAACGGTCGGAACGGTTATGCCCCCATCTCCGCCGCCCGATCCCACGCGGCCGGAAGCGAGAACGCGCGCCCTCCCTCCGCATGCGAGCGTAAGAAACCGAGTTGCCTGGCGCTGGCGCCGAGGATGTGCTGTGCGGCCACCCACGCGGGCTTCACTCGTGCCGATTCGATCGCAGAGAACACGGTAGATGTTCATGTCACACCCACCCTCTGCGGCAGAACGCGGAAAGTGGCTGCCGCGCAACACTGAACGGTCCGGAATAGTCGGCCCCTCGAAGGACGGCGCACAAGCCGATAACGCTCTTCATGAATTTCAGCTCCTGACACGAAGCTCGGGGTCATTCCGCCGGAGCGATCGAGTTGGAAAAATGTCTAAGGGACGGACGTGCGGGCCGCCCGACTACGCCAGAAGCGCCGAGTGCGTCGGAACGGCCCGCACGTCCAGCGGCGGGGACATACGGCAGGGTGGATAGTGCAGACTCATGACAGTGTCGACGGCGTATCCGTCGATCTTTTTAATCGCAATTTGTGCGCCACTTGGCGACGACGCCTTTCCACCACGTTCTCGTGGTTGGGCGACCGTCGCGCCTTCATAACGAAATCAGGCCTTCAGGCTGAAACTCAGGGAAGAGTTAACACGAATCGGTCAGGCTGACACCGTCCGGCAGAAACGCCGAATGGTGCCGCCGTTGCAATTTGCAGAAAAACGTTTCAAAACGAAGCGCCCATCCTGCAGGTGCGGCGCGATTACCCGCCGGCCTGAGCACCTTCGTCTCGAAACGACTCGTCTTCCGACCTCACCGTTTGGTTCTGTCGCCTCGAACGGATAGCAATGGCAACAAACACGGCTACGCATAACGCGACAAGCAGCAAGAAGATGACGTCGCCGACAGGCACGAGAGCCTCCTTCTATAATCGAACCGTGGCATGACGCTTCATCCCGTTCCGCGTCTTCCGCGATCGCCGCTTCACTGAACGGTGACCCATCGATCGCGAGTAGTACCCTCGTTGCGACGCCTCTGTCGGCGTAACTGCTCGCCAAACTCGCCCCGACACCAATCGGAGGGCAATCAGCGTTCCGCCTCGAAGCGCCGCTTTGGGCCCATATTTGGCGCGTTTGTACAGACGATCACGGTCGAGGCGATTCAAAATGAAAGCCGTGATCCCACAATGAAGCGTCAGAACGTGGTGGTGCTGCCAGGCCGCGGAGGCCGGCGCCGTGGACATCAATCCGCGGGCGTGCCCGAGCACGCCACCTTCTCGTTGGTGGTCGCATGGATCGCCCTCATCTACTGGAATCAGAGTCAACGCGTCCTTGAATGTTCGCGCCACCGGCGGGTAGTCATTGTCGTAGTCGCGGTTATAGAGGGAAGATCGCCGAGTGAAATCTCCGTCATGTGGAGTTCACCAGGCCAGCGCGCGTCGCGAGCAGTCGAGCGATGGACAACGTCGAGAGACTTCCGACAAAGTAGCCGACTCTTTACTTGCTCATGTGATTTCGTCTGTCTTTCCATTCTTCGGGGTTCGTATCCGTCCGCCCTCACCTTCCCAACGGGCCAGGGCGCGTGCCGCCATTGTCGAGCGCGCATCCGGGGGAACGTTCGTGAGCAGCACATTCAGGCCTTCGGCCATCGTCGGATGCGTCAGGATGGCGTCGCGAAGTCCGGTGTACGGCAGTCCGGCGAGCATCGCAGTCTGCACGACCGCCAGTACCTCACCCGCGTCCGCCCCGAGCATGGTAAAACCGAGGATGCGGTCACTGTCCGCATCCAGCAGCATCTTCATGAATCCGCGTGTTTCGCCGATGGCTCTGGCCCGCAGGACCGATGTCATGGGGATGCGGGCGATGCGCACCGCGAGCTGTCGCTGTTGCGCCATCGTCTCGTCGAGCCCCACGCGCGCCAGTTGAGGATCGATGAAGGCGCAGTAGGGGATCAACCGATCAGTGGTCGTCCGCTGCTGGCCCGCCAAGTTGTCGCGCACCACCCGGAAGTCGTCGAACGCCACGTGCGTGAATTGCGGGCTCCCGGCGCATTCGCCCATCGCCCAGACTCCGTCGGCGCTGGTCCGGAGCTGATCGTCCACCTTGATGAAACCGCGCGCGTCGAGCTCGATGCCGGCCTCATCGAGTCCTATCTCGCGCGTGTTTGGCGTGCGCCCCGCCGCGATGAGAATGTCTGACCCCTCGACAGTCCGCTCGCCCGCGCCCGTCTTGACGTGGAGACGCACTGTCTCGCCGGATCGCCCTTCTACCAGGCGTGTCTCAGCTCCGAGCACGACGTCGATGCCATCCTGTTCGAACACCGCGAGGACGGCCGCAGCCACGTCCGGATCCTCACGACCGAGAAGCTGTGTCCCGAATTCCAGGACTGTGACCTGACTGCCGAACCGCCGGTACGCCTGCGCGAACTCCACTCCCACATATCCGCCGCCGATCACGACGAGGTGGGAAGGGAGGTGCTCGACTTCCAGTGCTTCGACATGCGTCAGCGGCCGGGCCTCGGCGAGACCCGCGACACCCGGGATCGTCGCGCGAGTGCCGAGATTCAGAAACAGGCGGTCCGCGGTGAAGCGGCGCACGCCGCCTTCAGCAAGTCTCGCCTCGATGGTGCGCGGCCCCACGAGGACGCCTTCGCCAAGCAGGAACTCGAGATGGGGACTCGCGAACTTCCGGCGGTGGATCGCGATCATGCCGTCGACCATCTCGCGCTTGCGCTTGCGTACTCCGCCCATGTCCACCGTCGGAGTGTCTACACGCACGCCGTACGACGCTGCCCGCCTGATCAGATCAACAACCTTGGCGCTGTTGATCACATTCTTGCTGGGCAGGCAGGCGATGTTCGGACACGATCCGCCAATGAGGGCGCGCTCGATCACGACGACAGGCCGACCCTGCTGCGCCAGGTGCCAGGCGAGATACTTGCCCGCCTCACCTCCGCCAAGAACAGCATTCTCGATGTGTACGGTCTCGGTCATGGCAAGCCCTCTCCGACCTGGTTACAGTCGTTGTCGTGCCTCCCCCTTGATCGGGCGCAGGTTCGGTCACATCGCGCTGATCCGCCCTGGCCGCCCCCCCCATGAGTACGAGCATACGCGCGATCAACGACACCGATGAGGACAGGCGCGTCGTAAGAACGTGTGGTGGATGCGGTCGCGCAATGATACTTATGGCCCTCTCGCTGGCCGCTGCGCTCTATTCGTATCGAAAAGGCCGCCAAGCTTCCGACGGTGCTGACCCGTGGCGATCACACGGACGTTCACCGGGACGGCGGTGGTGGACTCGCGCTGTTTGGATCGACAACGCAGCAGGTCGTGCGCAGCGCACCGTGTCCGGTACTCACGGTCCGCGGCGTTCTGCCGGGATAATCGCTCCGCGACGTGCGGCGTCACGACGACTCTGCGGGCCTCTCCGGCGTAGAAGAATCTCTTCTCTGTATCGCAGCCAGCGCAATTCGTGGCGTGCAGACGGGAGTCACTCAGGCGAGCGGTGACGCGCGTGGCGGCCACTGCGTGCGGCGCGCGTCCAATCGTAAGACGAGGTGCTCGTGAACCTTACCGTGGACTGGGTCCAACTCCTGACCGTGGCGGCTGCCGTGTACGCCGCCGTCATCGCCGTGTTTCTAGTTCTGGAGAATCGCAGCCCGTCGTCAACGTTCGCGTGGCTGTTCTTGATGCTGGGCTTTCCCGTCGGCGGGCTCGTCATCTACACGCTGTTCGGCCGAGGGTGGAAGGCGTTCAGTCGCAAGAACCAGCTCCACACACTGATAGAAGGCACTTCGCTCGTCGAGCGGAAGGCCGCCATGACCGAGCAGCAACCGGTGTTGCTCGAAGAGCTGGCGAGGTCCAGCGTTGGTGAGTACGCGCGACTGGGCCACATGTTGTGGCTCTCGGCACACGCTCCGCTCACCCTCACCAATCGGTTAGAGATCCTGCAGGACGCGCGCGAGAAGTACCCTCGGTTGATGACGGATCTTCAAGCCGCCTCTCGCTCGATTCACATGGTCTATTACGAATGGGCGTCCGACCGGTTCACCGAAGCCGTAGCCGACGTCCTGGCGGCCAAGGCAGCAGCTGGCGTGGAGGTACGCGTGCTGTTCGACCCGGTCGGAAGTCTGGGGCTGCTCACTCGGCGGTACGTCCGGTCGATGCGTCGCGCAGGAATCGAGATGTTCCCGTACTCACCGCTGTACGCCCTGCACACGATCAGCTATAGAAATCATCGAAAGATCGCCGTCATCGACGGGCAGATTGGCTACTCCGGCGGGTTGAACATGACGGAGACGCACTTAACGGGACCCGTGGGATTCAGCGGCTGGCGGGACACGCACGTACGTGTGGTGGGCGAGGCGGTTCTTCGGCTCCAATCCGTGTTTCTGACCATGTGGTACAACACCACGGGCGAAAACCTCTTCGCCGAGCGTCACTTTCCATTGCCTGTGGATCGTTCGCACACAACGCCGATCCAGGTTGTCAGCGCCGGTCCCGATTCACGGTGGAACGCCATCCTCAAGTCGTACATCATGCTGGTCACGCTGGCGCGAGACCACGTGTACCTGCAATCGCCTTTCCTGATTCCCAATGACAGCCTCGCGGACGCGATGAAGGCGGCTGCTCTGGCAGGCATCAAGGTGTGGGTCATGATCGCACCTCGCGGCGGCGAAGGACAGCTGGCCTACCGCGCCGGCATGACGTACGCACGCGAGTTGGCAGAGGCTGGTGTGCGGGTGCTCCTGTACAAGGGAGCATATTTCCACGCCAAAACCGTGTGCGTCGACTCGAAGGTTTGTTCCATTGGATCCGCGAACATGGATATCCGCAGTTTCTCCATCAACTACGAGACGAACCTCGTCGTGTATGACGAGGACGTCACTCGGCAGCTCGAAGCAGACTTCGAGAAAGACACCGACAGCTGCGTCGACTTCTCCGTGTCCATGTACGACGCGCAGCCTCTTCGGACTCGACTGCTCGACTCGGTGATGCGGCTCGCGTCGCCACTGCTTTGAGCGCGGCGAGACCGGGGCCGTCGCGTGGCACCACGTCGACGCCTCTCGGCCACGCGGCGTGGTGCTTGAAGACGCATCGAAGTACCCCCAGGACGTCACGCGGTCATCCTGACTTCAGTGCGCAACGAGTTCGCCACCGCGTGTCGCCGTCCACCACGCCTGTTTCGTGACGACCGCTCTATTACAGCCGCGCACCGCTACGGTGCATAGAAAGACGCGCACATCTGCTCTGGTCCGCCTGCCCTCACCCTCGACCTCGTGGCCATGAACGGGGCAAGACAAGAACGTGAAGACTCGACCGGCCGACCGCGGCACGACCTATGATGAGACGACGGCTCGGGGGCTGAGCGGCAATCATCCCCAAACGTTCCAGGAGGCCCAATGTCCGATGCTCCTCAGCACGAAGGCCACCGACGGCCGCATACACCGCCGATGGCAGATCCGTTCATGGAGTTCGACTTGCCCGCCGAAATCCACCGCTTGCATGCCGAGACCACCTGGAACACCGGTCAGAACGCCAGGACGCTCATCAAGTACGACGACGTCCGTGTCGTTCTGATCGCGCTGGCGGCGGAAGCGCGGATGAAGGAGCACAAGGCCGACGGGCGCATTTCGATCCACGTGCTATCGGGGCACATTCAACTGAGAGCCTCGGGCCGGACGTTCAACCTTCGCACCGGCCGCTTGCTTGCTCTTGATCATGGCGTCCCTCACGACGTCTACGCACTTGAAGAGAGCGCGCTGCTCCTCACGATTGCCTGGCCGGGACGAACGTAAACGAACTGGGCGATGGTTCGTGACTATGACGTGGACGGGGCGGCCAGATCGATTCGAGGTAAGCGTCAAGCGCATCGCGGGCCGCTGGTCCCGCCGGACGTACAGTGGGTGCCTGACGGTCAGGCGGCGCGTGACCGCTCCGGTCAGCACCCAGCCGCTGAATGTGTACCGAGCCTCTTGAACCTGGCTGCGCGCAGTCCGATCGCCTTTCTTCCGTCGCGGACGGTCATCGATGCGACGATACCGTGGCGACCGATGCCCTCCACGACCTCGTACCCCCAGGACTTCACCAGATCGGAGATCGGCGATGTATCGCGACCTGTTCACCTCTTCGAAGGAGAGCTCGGGATGCTGGTGCAGGTGATGGCGCGATGTCGTGATGGTCTCCACCCCGGCCTCGAATTCCTCGACGAGTGCGTCATTGCCGTTCCTCCTCCTGCCGGCGGCTCTTGGGCACGGTAAGCATGATCGAAACGACGGCGGCCGCGACCATCAACAAGTTGAAAGCCAACGCAATCACCGCCGCTTGCCGGATGGCGATGTTGTCCTGGCGGCCCGCAAAGGTGATGACGCCGCTCAGCCACTGAATCGAGTCATCCCTGCCGCTCAATGCGGTGAAAATGGCCGCGGAGATCGCGACTCCAAACGACGCACCGAGCGACGATGCCATCTTGTAGATCCCCGAACCGGACCCGGCCTGGTCGTCAGGCAGATTCGACAGAGCGGCATCAGTCGACGGGGTGGCGTAGAAGGCCAACCCTAGTCCGAACAACGTGTAGGAAATGACCGCAAGCACCTTGTACTGATCGATGAGGACGTTAGTCGGCATGAGCAAGAGCACAGACACTCCAACGATCAGGCTGCCCCAGATCATCGGCTTGCGCGCGCCGAACTTCTGCAGCAGCTTCTCCCCGACCCGGATGAAGGCCACAATCGCAATGGCGTAACCGAGCGTCAGGATCCCGGCCTCCTGTGCGGATAACCCACCACCGATCTGCACCAGCATCATGGACACCAGGAGCATGCCGGCGACGCCGTTCAACAGGAGATTGGAGATCGTGGCGCCCGTGTAGGTCGAGTTCCGGAACAGCCCGAAATTTACAAATGGGCTTCTGACCGTCGACTCGATCCTGAAGAACATGAATCCTGCGACGACGACGATCGCGCCGAGACCGACCGTGATTGGACTCGTCCACCCAATCTGGCTCCCCTGAGTCGTCAGCACCTGCAGGGCAACCATCGTCACCATAAAGCTCAGGACTCCCTTCGTATCGAAGCTGTAGGAGTCCTGGCCTGCTGCCTTGCTCTCTGGTGTACCGTGGACCATCAGCATTCCCACGAGTGACACGCCTGCGGACGCGAAGAAGATCCAACGCCATCCGACGTTCTCGGCCATGAGACCACCGAACAGGGCGGCAAAACCGGACCCGCCCCACGATCCCATCGACCACAGACTGACCGCGCGCTGACGGCCAGATCCTTCCCAGTACGTCTTAATCAGGGCAAGGCTGGCCGGCATGATGAAGGCGCCCGACAAGCCTTGACAGATACGACCCAGCATCAAGACCGGGACCGCCAGCGGCCCCGCCGGCGCGCTGCCGACCAGCAGGGAGCCGGCGATGCTGAAGGCAAAGCCCCACATCAGGATCTTCACGCGACCAAGCCGGTCTGCCAGACCGCCGATGACGACGATGAAGATGCCGGAGAACAGTGCCGTAATCGAGACGGCGATGTTGATGATGCTGGTACCGACGTTGAGGGTGGCGTCCATCGCCGGCGCGATGTTGAGCGTCGTCTGCGCAAACAGCCAGAAGGCGAGCACACCCAGGATGATGCCGAAGAGTAGACGGTCGTTGCCTCGATAGCCGGAAGGGACTCGAGTCGTCATCGTGGCAATCCTACGTTCGTCGTGGTTACGGTGTGAGCGCCGCATCGGTCAGCGGGAACAACGGCGAGGAAGAAAGCGCTACGGGAGCCACGCTCGACGAGCGTCCCGCGGCGGGCAGAAGCAGGAATGACCCAGGACAATAGCGAACGTGTAAGGCGTGCCGCAGGTCCTATAGGATGGTCCGGACGCCATGTCAGAACGCTCGGACGCAGTCGCGGCGGAGAAATGTGTCGCACTCGGAGCCGGCCGGCCACGCCTCCAATCGTATCCAAATCGCGATCTGAAGCTCGGGTCACTCGAAATCTCGAGAGCACTTCCGATCAGGGATCGGCGGATGATCGGGCCGTGGTGCTTTCTCGACCGGTTTGGTCCCCTGACGTTCAGCGAGGGGAAGCCAATGGATGTGGCACCGCATCCGCACATGGGCCTGCAAACGGTGACGTGGCTCCTCGATGGTGAGGTGGTTCATGACGACAGCCTTGGCTACGAAGCCGTGCTCCAGCCCAATGGCGTGAACGTGATGACATCAGGTGCCGGGATCGCGCACGCCGAACAGACGCCACGCCATAACAGTGGCCATCTCAACGGCGTCCAGCTGTGGGTGGCGCTCCTCGATGCGCAGCGTCACATGCCGCCAGGTTTTATGTCGGTGCCCGAGGTTCCGCTGCTTGAAACGCCGGATACGCTCGTGCGCGTGTTTGCAGGTACGCTGCAAGGAACGACGTCCCCGGCAGCCCATTACTCGGATCTCCTCGGCGCCGACCTGGACCTGCGGTCCCGACGCCCATGCACGTTACCGCTCGATCCGGCGTATGAGCACGCTGTGTTGGTGTTGAGTGGGGACTGCACGCTGGACGGTGAGCGGCTGGAGCAGCGGCTCTTGTACTACCTCGGAACCCAGCGGACAGAGGCGAACTTCACGAGCCACAGCGACAGTCGCGTGCTACTCATTGGCGGGCCACCCTTTCCGGAAACAATCCTGATGTGGTGGAACTTCGTCGCACGTACAGCGGACGAAATCGCACAGGGTCGTGATGACTGGGAACGACAACAGCGCTTTGGCGAGGTCACGGCGTACAACGGGCCTCGCCTGGCCGCGCCCAGTCTGGTCCGGTTCGCGCGACCCAATCCTTTGAGTTAACCATCCCGGCGGTCACCGTGGGTTTCACCACGAGGCCGCTGCGCCACGAGACACAGCTCCTCTTACCGGCGCCCTTGAGAGACTCCTCCGAACGCGAGCCGTCAGGGCCACCAGCGACGGTGAGCTCGAGGCGACTGTTCGGAGCGACGCTCCCGAAACGTCGCGTCGACCGCATCGACCGATGCTCCGTGCTGCAGCGCGAAACCGTGCTCGCGCGCAATCACCGACTGCGCGTCATGGAGGGCGACAGTCGTCGATACGGTCTCGGGACTCGCCTGATTCTTGAGTTGTTCGAGATTAGGCGGGGCAGGTAGCTCCGGCCAAGGATTCTCGAATCCCTTCACATTGAACGGATTCTTTCAGATTGAAACGCACCGCTGACAGCACCGGAATAGCCATCGCTGGAAAAGGCTCGGCGAACTGCGCTGCTGTACACGGCCCAGCGTTTGCCCGTCACACAGTCATGAGCACCTCGGCGTGGACGTAAGCGCCAGACAGGAGCGCGCTGAATCATGTCATTCATCACGAAGAAGCATCTTGCACGACGAACGTTTCTGCAGGCATCAGGCGTCACGCTCGCCTTGCCGATGCTTGAAGCGATGCTTCCTGCCAGTACCGCGTTTGCCCGGACGGCAGCCGCAGAGGTGAAGCCACGCTTCGTTGGGGTGTTCTTTCCACACGGCATGGCGCCTGGCTACTGGTCCCCGGAAGCCGAGGGGCCGCTGCCGGACAAGTTGCCACACATCGCCGAGGCGCTGGCTAACGTCAAAGACGAATCGACCATCCTCAGCGGGCTGTGGTCACAATCCGCGGAGCCGCCGGAAGGCACGACGGGCTCGGATCACTGGGTTGCGGCGGCGTATCTGACGGCGAACAAGCCACGCAAGACCGCGGGCTCTGATGCCACCGTCGGCGAGGCGACTATCGATCAACTCATCGCGCAGAAGATTGGCCGCGAGTCGCTGTTGCCATCCCTGCAGCTGGCCGTCGAGGATCCGAACTCGAGCTCGAGCAACTGTGGTGAAGGCTACAGCTGCGCGTACACGAACTCGATCTCGTGGGTGGAATTGCCGCCGTCGGAAACCGACCTCGTCGCGCCGGTACCGCGCACGAGCCCACTGCCCATGGAACTGAACCCACAGGTCGTGTTCGAGCGCCTGTTCGGCAGCGGCGCCACGGCCGAGGTGCGGGCGCGGCGAATGAAGCAGACCAGGAGCATTCTCGATTCTCTTGTCGCGGAGCTCAATTCGCTGCGTCGCGATCTGGGAGCCGGCGACGTGCGGACGATCGATCAATACACACAAGAAGTTCGAGAAATCGAACGGCGGATTCAGATCGCGGCCAAGGCGACGAGTAACGTCCCCGAACTCGATGCGCCCGCCGGCGTTCCCGAGCACTTCGACGAGCACATCCGCCTGCACTGGGATCTCGTCACGGTGGCGCTACGCGCGGACATCACCCGAGTGGTCACGATGCTTGGCGCACGCGACCTGACCAGCCGCACATACCAGTACCCGAAGGGGCCGTTGTTTCCGTATGGCGGAACCAGTATGAGCTTTCACGGAGGATCCCACCATCAGGAAGACCCGGCACAGATTCGCCGCTACGCCGATCTGAATCGGTACCACCTGTCGACGACGGCATATCTGGCGGAAAAGCTCAAGGAGGTCAAAGAGGGCGATGGGACGCTGCTCGACAACACCGTGATTCTGTGGGGCAGCAATATGGGGAACTCCAATCAACACCAGCACCACGACGTGCCGCACTTCCTGATTGGCGGCAAGAACCTTGGGCTCCGAGGCAACCGTCACCTCGCCTACGAGCGCAGGACGGTCACCACCGGCAACCTGCTCGTCAGCGTGCTCGGGCTCTATGGCGTCAACAAGCGCAAGCAGGGCGACAGCACCGGTCCGCTGGCGAAATTAGTGTGAGGCGCGCCGCCAGCTGCGGTATATGCGTGTCTCCGCAGTACGTATGTCGATTACCCGGGAGTGATTCACGCGGCACATCATGCGCCGACAGAGGAGGGTTCAATGAGGGTACTGCTCGCGATCGATGGATCACCGTTCAGCGAAGCCGCCATAGCAGAAGTGGCTGAACGACCGTGGCCGCCAGGGACGATCGTCCAGGTGTTGACGGTCGTGCACTCTGCAACGCCGATGGCACTCGATCCCGCGTTCGTAACGGCAGCCATCCATGTCGAGCAGCTGGAGGAACGGCGGCGCCTCGCCTCCGGCGTCGTCGATGCCGCCGCCGACCGCATCAGACGGGGCGGCGCAGATGTCGGCGTCATCACGAGGGTTCTGGAAGGGACTCCGAAGAATGTGATTCTCGAGGAAGCGGACGAATGGGAAGCCGATCTCATCGTGGTGGGATCTCACGGGTACACAGGATTTCGCCGGATGATTCTCGGGTCGATTGCGGGCGCGGTGGTCGCGAACGCCAGATGCTCGATCCATGTCGTCCGGGCGAAACACCTGCTGGACGACGTCAAAACCGCCGCGTGACCCCGATAAGGGTCACGTGACGCCTTTGCGCTCATCACTGCCATCGCTCCCATTCTGGCGACGGTCTGTTTGGGTGACGGCTGCGCGGCGGTCGCTTGCTTGAGGCGTGAACGACACGAACGCGGACGCGTTCACCGCTGACAATCGTCCGCTCGGCGCATGACGGACGACGACCGCCTCCACGCCGTCGATTCCGTCCGCGCAAACAACCTCGGCACCTGCCATCACGCGCAGCTGATCGCGATCGGCACCCGCGGTTTCAAGGAGGCTCGTCCGAAGACGTCTTGCGATTCGCGCATCGACAGAACGCAAGACGATGAGAACGCGATCGCCGCGCTGCAGAGCCCTGACAGCCACCCGGCGCGCGGTGCCGCCGTCGCCGGCGATGACGACATCGACGGTCCCGATCACTGCGTGCTCCTCCCCGGAGCAGGCACCCTGACAGTGACGGGGTCGCTCAGCGTCCGCAAGAACGCTTCGAGCTGTTGCAACTCGACAGGTTTCAGCCGCAGGGGCCGCAATTCACTGTGGCCGGTGACTGCGGCGGGCGCGCGATTGTAGTGATCGAGCACCTCGGCAAGCGTCGCGAACTGCCCCGCGTCCATGTAGGGCGCGCGTTCGCCCACGTTGCGCAGCGATGGCACCTTGTAGGCTCGATCGAGCGTGTGCTCTCCCGTCACGATGAATTCGAGCTCAGGGCAGCGCGCTCGCGCGTCACTCCACTCGCTCCGACAATTGAATTCGTCGCTCAGCACCGCGGTCGCACCTGCCAGTCGCCCGTGCTCGGTCGGGAGCCCAGGCCGCGGCGCCACGCCGGTGTTGTGGAACTCGTTGCTGGTGAATAACGGTCCGTTGTGGCACTGCGTGCAATTGGCCTTGCCGATGAATAGCCGCAGGCCGGCCACTTCGGCGTCAGTCAAAATGCCGTGCGGCGGCTGCCCGCTCGTTAGTGCGGCGACGTACGTGTCGAAGCGGGATGGCCCGAGCTCCATCCCCCGCTCGTAAGCGGCAATCGCCTTGCCGATGTTGACGAACACACGCGTCACATCGTGGCGCTGCGCGCTGCTCAGCGCACGCCACGCCGACGCAGCGTCTCGATCCGGTACGGGGCCCGCTGATCGAGGCATCCGTGAGAGATCCGGTAGCGCGCCGAAGATCTCCTCGTAATCGCGGGCGTAGGAGTCGGCGACGACGTGCGCGTACAGTGCGCGCGTTCCGCCGTGCTCAACCGGGCTCTCCAGGGGACCGAGTGCCTGCGCCCAGAGGCTGTCCTTGCGGCCATCCCAGAACAGGAACGGCGATCGCGCCATACCCGCGATCGGCATGGTGCGCCGGGCCGTGGTGCCGACCCCCCTCGCGAGCGCGATCCCATCCTGGAAGGCCAGATCCGGTTGGTGGCACGTGCTGCAGGCGACACGGCCGTTGGAGCTCAATCGGGTGTCGAAGAACAGCCGGCGGCCGAGATCCGCGGCCCGCGGATCGTCGGCAACGCGATTCGTCGGGTCGCGAGGGAGTGGCTCGAGCGCCGCGAGCGACATCGATCGGAGCTCGTCAAGCTGCTCCGGTGCCCAGCCGTCACGGCCGGAGGCCGCAACCGTCGCCATCGTCGCCACCAGAGCCAGTACGGCTGCTGAAAATGTGCGGTTCGTCATGGCAGCGGACTCGATTCAGAGAGCAAGGTTGAAAGTGACGGTGTCCGCACCGCGGGAACCGGCAATCGCGAGCCTGAACTCCCACCAGCCGCCCATGTTGAAGCGCACGCCTTCGATTTCGTAGATGCCGTCGCCGATGTTCCTGGTCACGCGTGGCCGCGTCGGCAGCCCGTGCCCGTGCTGCGGCATCCCCCCATCAACCGAGATCCGGGCCTCGTCGATCGCGCGCCCGTCGGCATCGCGAACCGAGACGCGAACGGTTTGCATCTGGCGGGGACGCAGAGGAGTGGCAGGCTCGAGCGTGGCCACGTAGCGGCCTCCGGCTGAGGTCCGCGGGCCCAGCCCGAACTCGCCCGCCGCCGGCCGCTTCGCCCCGGTGCCGTGGATCATCATCATCGCGTGGCTGCACGCCGTCATGCTGAGCGCGACTGCCAGCGTCGCGAGCGTGGGCACGATGCGCCGGAACATCGATTTGTCCATATCCTGGGTGCTCGTCATCGTCGTCTCCGAATGTCAGCGCGGCGGTGATCGCCGCGGTGTGATTCGAAGAGTAGCGACCGCACCGGGGTCGAAGATTGAACGCTCAGGTCAAAGTTCTTGAACGTAGCGGCTGATGTCTGTGAATTCACCGGCGTCGAATGGCGCCACGCCCACTGGTAAAATGCCCGCCTGCCCTATCAACCCGACATCGAAGCGCCGTATCGCTGGCTGAGCGTTCCGCGCTGGTATTTGTGGGAGGGAGGCTTCCTCCTCACGGCCAGAGCGCAGGGCGTCGTGCCCGCTCATGCACATCACGCGATTCAGATCGTCATCGCCCTCGAGGGATCCGTCGCTATCAGCGGCCGCGATGGTGAGTGGCGGGAGGCCAGAGGCATCGTTGTTCGGCCGGACGCCGAGCACTCCTTTGACTGCAACGGCGCCTTCGGGGTGATGATGTTCGTGGATCCGGAGTCCAGCGAAGGCGCCTGGTTGTCGATGGCGCTTCGCCAGGACATCACGATCGTCCCGGACACCCGGCTGGATGCGCTTGAGCCGGCGCTTCGCACGTTCGCAGACCAGCCCGACGAATCCTCGGACATCGCCGCGGTCGTCCGCCAGTGCATCCAGGGATTGAGATCCGGCCTCGCGCCAACCCGCCGGCTGGATGCGCGTGTGACGACCGTGCTCGACGCGATTCGAGCATCCGACGACCTGCGGATGTCGTTGGATCAAGCGGCAGACAAGGCTTGTCTGTCCGCGACGCGTTTTGCCCACCTGTTCAAGGAACAGGTCGGACTTCCGTTCAGCCGGTACATGCTGTGGCGGAAGTTGACGCGAGCGATGGTCGCGATCGCATCAGAGGGTACGATTGCCGCTGCGGCACACGCCGCCGACTTCGCAGATGCCGCACACCTGACGCGAACCTTCTACCAGATGGTCGGGATGGCCCCGTCGGTGTTGATGCGTGGCGAGTTCATCGAGATCCCATCGCCGTTCAACACGTTACCGGGGCCCGCCGCGCGCATCTCGGGCATGCGGTGAGCACGCTGCTCAGCGCCTGGTGCCGCGCTCCTCGCCCTCGACGAGTACGATGCGCACATTCATCACGTCGTTGGCACCTGGCGAGAACTCCACGTGCGCACCGTCCCAGATGAACTGCGTCGGCGAGACGGCGATCAGCAATTCCTTTCCCGTGCCGTCGTATTCCAACCAGGGATCGGCCGCGTCGCGAGTGACCGTGACCACATGCTTGTGGCCGTTACTGTCAGTGTCGTAGGTGCCGACGTAGCGCGACAACGTCGCCACGGGGACGGCGACGGGTACCGCCGGCTTGACCTCGAGCCCACTGCACCAACAGCAAGGTAACCGCAGGATCAACAGAGAAGCGGATCTACACAGAGCAGCCGAGGAGCCGAGGCACACAGAGTTTGAAAAGCGAACGTGATAACCCGAGTACTACTCTGCGCGTCTCCGCTGCTCCGCTCCTCCTGTTGATCCGCTCCTCCATCCGCTCTGCTCCCCAAGATCCGCTCCTCCCTGCTCGGGCGCTATGTGCGGAACGTGCCGAGGATGGTGCCCGACACGGTCAGGTTGTGCGGCGCGCGACGAGCGTCTCACGGGAGATCGCGCCGCTTCCGTCCAACGCCGGTGGCGCACAGTTGGGCGGTGCCTGGAGCGCGGACGGCACGATCGTGCTGGGTGCAATACGGTGTCCGTCTCCGGTGGCCTTGTTCGCATCGCGTCGTCCGGCGGAACGTTCGACGCGCTGATGGCGGTTCAACGACGGAACGCCACGACGATTGCGGTCGCTCCGTCAGCGGGCGACGAACACCAAGAACAGGTTGTCCGGATCACGCACCATGGCGCCGCGGACCGTCGCGTCGCCACCGCCGGGCAGTTCCAGTGGCACCGCGCCGGTTGAAACCACCGCACCGCCCGTATTGACGACCGCCCGGACGGCCGCATCGAGATCGCGGACCTGCAGTTGCAGCCGGGTCGAGCCGGGATCCTGAATTCGTCCGTCCACGTGCTGCCGCTCAACCCCGCGGAACTCGATCAGCTCCATTGAGAGCTTCGTCCCGGGCACCTGGAGGCTGGCGTACCGGTACTCGCCGCCCGGCGGCAGACCGAGCAGATCCATGCCGGTGCGATCGGCGACGAACCCGCTGATCGAGACCTGGTGGAACCCGAGCGCGTCGCGATAGAGCGCCACAGCGTGATCGAGATCGTCGACGGTGAGACGGAGGCGAACGTCGATTGCGCCCGACGCCGGTCCGTCAGGCAGCGTACCCGGCTGCAACAGTTCGATGAAATGACCATCCGTATCGCGCACAACGACGGCGCGCAGAGGGTTCGCGCGCCCCGCCGTCACCGGCCCGCCCCCGGTCGTGACCACGGTGCCTCCGACCGCTTTCATGCGCTGCATCACCGCGTCGACATCGCGCACCGTGACCAGCAGCATGAAGGCTCCTGGCTCCTGCACGCGGCGCCCCAGCCGGCGAGCCGGTGTGCCGCTGATCTCCATGATCTCGATGCCAGCAGTCATCGCCGGCGGGCGCGCCACGGCCCAACGAAGATGCGCATCCGGCAGCCCAAACAACTGACGCAGCGGCGCGTTACTGTCTCCATTGGACGTGCCCTCGGCCTGCAAGCCGACACCGTCTCGATAGAACGCCAGCGCCCGTTCGAGGCTGGCCACGGTGAGGCTGACGAGATGTTCCGAGCCGACAACCAGATCCGTGGCCGCAAGCGGCGGTCGTTCAGGCGCCCGAACCTGCGTACGGATCGCGATCGGCTGCAGCAGCACGATGAGGAGGACGCCCAGGGCGCGCATCGCGGCGGAATCATAGCGCGTTCGTGCGATTCCTCTTTGCTTTCGCGCCCAGCGCAGCCATGATCTCCGTCCAACCAACGACTGGGTAAAGACGTATGCGCCAACGCCTGTTCGGATGTGTCCTCGCCGCCCTGATCGGCGTGACGGCGGTCAGTCGCGGTCAGTGGCTGCACTATCCAACCGACGGCGTGCCGCGGCGGGCGGACGGCACGCCCGATCTGAGCGCGCCGCCTCCGCATCTGCCTGACGGCAAACCTGATTTCTCAGGCATCTGGCACGTCGCGCTGCGCAATCCGTGCGACGAACGCACATCATTCATCCCGTGCAACAGCGAGATCGGCGGCTCGCCGCTGGCTCTCGACCTTGGCGCGCAGTCGCCGGGTGGGCTGCCCTATCAACCGCCGGCAGCAGCCCTCGTTAAAGAGCGGGTGGCTAACGGTCATGCGGACGATCCGCACGTACGCTGTCTGCCCGACAACCCGCCGCGGACGTGGGGCATGCCGCACCTCACCAAGATCGTGCACACGCCGAAGCTGCTGGTGATGCTGTACGAAGTGAACGCCATGTACCGGCAGATCTTCACCGACGGACGGCCGCTGCCTGAGGATCCAACGCCTGGCTGGAACGGCTACTCGACGGCGCACTGGGAGGGGGACACGCTCGTCGTGACCACGGCAGGCTTCCGCGACGAGCTCTGGATCGACATGCACGGCAGTCCCATGAGCAGCGCCGCGAGGATGACCGAGCGCCTGCGACGACCGACCTACGGCACACTGGAGGTGCAGATCACGGTGGACGATCCGAAGACGTACCTGAGGCCGTGGACCGTATCGATGAATCAGGGCATCGAGCTCGATACCGAGCTAATCGACGAGTTCTGCCTGGAAAACGAGAAGTCGTATTCGCGAATGAAGGCGGCGGACCGTCGCTGAGATCGAACGCGAGCACATCGACTCCTTTGGGGTGGCGAATTCATGCGATCTTTGGCAATTTCAGTGTGCTGTTTTCTCGCTGGGTCCATGGCGAACGTGTCGTTCGCACAGTCCACCGGCTCGGTGGCGCAGCCCGGCGCCGTTATCGTCGAGCCGCCGACGACAGCGGCACTCGGCGTCGAGTGGCGCATTCAGGGCGACGACGACCGCAATGCGTCGGTCGCTGTGACATGGCGCCGCACCGGCGAGACGGCGTGGCGTGACGGTCTGCCGCTGCTGCGGCTGCAGGCGGAAGCGGTCCAGCAGGGCGCGTCGTTTCACTACGTCGCGCCCAACATGTTTGCCGGCAGCGTGTTCAACCTGGCGCCCGACACCTCGTACGACATTCGGCTCAAGCTGACGGACCCGGATGCGCCGGCGGGCAGTCCGCCCGTCGAGCGAACAGTCAGCGCGCGCACGAGACCGGTCCCGAAACCGGCGACCGGCGGCGCCGTCTATCACGTCTATCCACGTGATTACACCGGCACGAAGCTCGAGCCGAATTTCAACTCCCTCATGGCGGCGTACAACACCGGCGCGAACGGTGCCGACTTCGTCAATTCGTATCAGCCACGGGTGAAGCCGGGCGATGTGATCCTGGTGCATGCCGGCACGTATCGAGAGGATCGGCGGCGCTACGCCGGGCCGAACTCGACGTTGTTCGACGGCACGTTCTACCTCACCGCCGATGGCACCGCGGACAAACCCATCGTCATCAAGAGCGCGGGCGACGGCGACGTGATCTTCGATGGCGGCGGGAACGCCGTCTTGTTCGACCTGACTGCGGCCGACTACCATTACATCGAGGGCCTCACCGTCCGCAACACGGATGTCGCGTTTCTACTCGGGCGCAAACGCATCCTTGGCGCAGTCGGCTTCACGCTGAAGAATTCCCGCATCGAAAACGTCGGGCGCGGCGTCTTCACCGACTGGGGCGGAGCGCGTGACTTCTACATCGCCGACAACGTGTTCATCGGCCGCAACGATCCGACGCGGCTGATGGGATGGATCGGACGCACGTGGCAGGACCTGCCCGGCTTTCCTCAACCGCTTCTCTCCGAGTACGGCGTGAAGGTCTTCGGCTCGGGCCACGTGATCACCCACAATCGGGTCGAGAACTTTCACGACGGAATCGACCACGCGACGTACGGTGATCCCGACGGCTGGCCACAGAACCCGAACATGCCGGTGTCGACCGATATCGTCGGCAACGATATCCGCAACGTCGATGACAACTGCATCGAAGCCGATGGCGGGGCGCAGAACTTCCGCATCATCGAGAACCGGTGCTTCAACATGGCGCATCGCGCACTCTCGACGCAGCCCGCTCTCGGTGGGCCCATCTACTTCATCCGCAACATCGTCTACAACGCCCCGGAAGGCGGCGCCCTCAAGATCACGGCTGATTCGGCCGGCGTACTCGTCTACAACAACACGTTCCTATCGGAAGTCCATCAGATGGGACCGGCGTCGAATCTCCACTTCCGGAACAATCTCGTGCTGGCGCAAGGTGCCTGGCCAGAGGTCTTCTCCATCGAGACGTTCACGCCCTGGTCGACGTCGGATTACAACGGCTTTTCGACCTCGTCGGCCACAGGCTCTTCACTGTTCGCCTGGGCGGCGCCGGCTGACGCCGCGGTCACCTACGATGCGCGCGCCCCGCGACCGGTTCAGTCGTTCGCCGACATGAAGACCTACTCGGATCGCACGGGGCAGGATCGGCATAGCCGGATGATCGATTGGTCGATATTCCGCAAAGCGGGTCCGCCCGCCAAGGGCGATCCCACGCATCTGTATCGCCCGGAGGACCTGGACTTCACCTTGGCTGCCGGCTCCGGCGTCATCGATGCCGGTACGGTGCTGCCTGGCGTGACCGATGGCTTCACCGGCAGGGCGCCAGACCTGGGCGCGCTCGAGTCGGGACGGCCCGTTCCGGCTTATGGCCCGCGGCCGCTGTCGGAGCAACCGTGACACGTAGCGCGCCGCTGCGATTCCGATTCTGTCGCACGATTGAATCGTGGGATGCTAGGCCGATCGACAGCCGTCACTGAGGCTCACGCCGACCCGCGACCGACGACGGTCACGCCGACGGGTTCATGTCCACGTGTCGGCCTCGAACGTGTGGTCGGCGGCGCTCGCCAGCCGGGACCGGACGATTGAAGCTGGCCACTCTTCACAACGGCACTCCCGACGGGTCGCTGATCGTCGTCTCGTCAGATGCGTCGCGCTCGACCGAGGCCGGACGAATCGCACCGACGCTGCAAGCCGCTCTCGACGATTGGTCGCGAATCGCCCCGGCGTTGCGCGAGTGCGCCGCACGGCTAGACGCTGGCGGCGGCGTTCCTTTGCCGGCCCACACGCTGGCGGCGCCGCTTCCCCGCGCATGGCAATGGCTGGACGGCTCGGCCTTCGACGCGCACGGGCAATTGATGACGCGACTGTTCGGGATCCAGGCAAAGCAATCCGATCGCCCGCTGATGTATCAGGGCCTGTCGCACCAGTTCGTTGGACCATCCGAGGATGTGCCCCTGCCGCGCGAAAGCGACGAGATCGACTTCGAGGGCGAGTTCGCAGTGGTTACTGATGCGGTGCCGATGGGCGTGTCACCGGCGGAAGCGGCGACACACATACGACTGGTCATGCTGATCAACGATTGGTCCCTCCGCGCACTCGCGCGCGACGAAATGAAGACCGGCTTCGGGTGGATCCAGGCGAAACCCGCCTGCTCCGCCGCGCCATTCGCGGTGACGCCTGACGCGCTGGGCAGCGGCTGGGGGCGCGAGCGCGTTCAGATGCGCCTGCGCGTTGAGGTCAACGGCGCTTGGTACGGTGAACCGCACGGCGGCGAAATGGGCGTCGGATTCGGCGACTTGATCGCGCACGCCGCGGCGACGCGCGCGCTCTGCGCCGGCACGATCATCGGGTCGGGTACTGTCTCGAACGAGAACTATGCCATGGTGGGATCTACCTGTATTGCGGAACGCCGCGCCATCGAGACACTGGACACTGGCACGCCGCGAACTCCCTTTCTCCGCTTTGGAGACCGCGTACGAATGTCCGCTGTCGACGCTGCGGGCAACTCGCCATTTGGCACAATCGACCAGCGGGTCATCAAGGCTCACCTCGCTGGACCGGATGATTCGCCGGAGGCGGCACGCTGATGCTCGACGGAAACAAGGTGATCATCACCGTCGCCGTGAACGGCGGCATGCAGCAGAGCCGTGACGGTGCAGTCGTCCCCACGCAGGCAGTCGCAATCGGCGAAGCGGCTGCACGGTGTCACGACGCGGGGGCCGCGGTCGTTCACGTCCACGCGCGCGATGCCGAAGGCAGGAACACCGGCGACCCTGACACGTACGCCGAGATCATCCGTCAGATTCGGGCCCGCTCGCCGATCCTGATTCAGACGACCAACGGCATTGGCGTGCGCCGTGATCCGGCGACCGGTCAGTTCATCTGGCCGACCGACACCGAACGGCTGGGACTGCTGGAGATCGATCCGCCCCAGGACTTGTTCGGCATCGCCGGTGGCTCGGCCGACTTCTACAATCCGGCGGGCGGCTATCCGGTGGAAACACCCTACGTGAACTCACCGGAATTACTGAAGCGAACGATCCGGGCGGTGTATGACAAGGGGTCGGCCCTCGAGTATGAAATCGTCGAAGCGAGTTCGCTGCATCGCCTGCTCCGCTATGCCGCGGAAGGTTTATTCGACCGGCACCGCGACAACATCTGGCTGTTGCACGGCGGCGGTTTCGGTGCGACGCCGCCGATCGCGCGCAACGTGCTGTTCAACATCGACGAGGGTCTTCGGTTGTTCCCTGCGGCGATCTGGGGCGTCACCGCCACGGGGCGCGACATGTTCCGGATTGTGACGCTCGGCCTCTCACTCGGCTGCGATCTGGTGCGCGTCGGCTTCGAGGATTCGCTGCATCTGCCGGATGGCAGCATCGCTCGGGACAATAGCGACATGGTGCGCGCCGCCGTCGATCTCGCGGCCATCTACGGAATGCAGCCGGCGAGCGTTGGCGAAGCGCGAGCACGCTTCAGGATCTGAGCGCGCCGCCGTTACGACAAGATCCGTCTCTCATGCAGACGGCGGGTGGATCCCGGCGGCTCGCCGACTGATGAAGGCGACGAGCGACGGATCACCCGCTCGGACGCCGGAATCAGGAGGCGCGACGCCGGGATCCGCTCGCCGTCTGCGCCAACGGCGACGATATGCGCGCCACATCCCGCGCTGCCGCCATCACGGGACTCGGAAGTCGCCGGGCGCCGGAGGCGTGATCTTCCGCTCGGCCGGCACCGGCACCTGCGGTAGCCACGCGTACGGGACGCGATACGCACGGTAGACGGCGTTCTGCTGGTTGGCGCCGCCGAAGTACGGCCAGATGTACTCCCACACGATCGTACCGTCCACAGTCACCTCGAAGAGGCGACCTGTCGGACCGGAGGTGATGAGCGTGTTGCCGTTGGGCAGCCGCTGCGCGCCGCTGATGTTGGTCGCAAAGAAACGAGGGTTGGTGTACGACCAGATTAATTCGAGCGTCACTGGATTGATCTCGAGCACGCGCGACGTTGGACGCGCGAGCGCGCCGCGTCCATCGGGCGCGATCGGGCTGAAGAAACCATAGCCGCTCGCCCCGCCGTTGTCGAACACCAGCAGGTTCCCGGCGCCCGGTAGGCCCTTCGGAATCAGGTGGGCGTGATGCTGTCCGATGATCTGTCGGATCGCGCGCAGTTCCCTCGACACGGTGAAGTCCGGCCCCATCTGCCAGACGATGCGGCCATCGCGGGCGACGATGGCGAGCAGGCTGGCCTCGCGGCTGCTGATGATGACGTTGGTCGGTGCAAAACGTGTATCACCGCCATCGAACCAGCGGTTGGGCCCGAGGTAGTGTGCCGAGTTCACGTGCAGCCAGTCGAAGCTGCCGCGGCCGGCGGCGCCCGCCGGGCCGTTCGACACAGGTCCCGCCTGGATGACCTTGCGTGCCTCGGGCGAGAGCTTGAACTCGTCGATGTGTTCGCTCGCAGTCCATTCCCACAGGACCTCACCGGTCCGCGAAACCTCGATCAGCCGATCGTCCTCGATGGTAACGTCGGCAACCGACCGCTGCAGGTGCGTGACGTGCGTCAGCAACAGCGTGCGGTCGTTGTTCTGCGGGTTCGGGTTGCTCTCCGGTGAGTAGTACCCGGCCGGAAAGTCATCACGCTGCCAGTCGTGGTGCTGGCGCGCCGCCCAGACCTTTTGACCACCGGCGGTCGTGATCTCCTCGTTATGCGCGAAGCTCCAGAGCACGTTGCCGTCGAAGTCGCGTTCGACCAGTTCGAGCGACTCCTGATTCGGGGGCCGGGCGCCATTCGCACCGATCACATAGCCTCCCGGCAAGAGACGCGCCGGCCCGCCAGCGGAGTTGTTGAACCCCTCCCATCGCTTGACGATGGTGCCGTTCATGTCGATGACAGGGACCGCCGGCGTCGCCAGCGGCGACAGCACGGTGAACCCTGACCACGTGCGCGAAGGGTCGAAGACGGTCGTTCCCGTCGGAAAGACCGTCTGTGCCACCAGCGTGGCGGTCACTGCGTAGCTCAGTACGGCAGCAGCGGATGCGCGAGTCAGACAGAGCATGATGGCCTCGTCGTGCGCTGAAGGTGTGCAGGTGGCATTCGGCGGGTGACCGTCTTACCGTTCTCGCCCAGTCGCTCACTTGAGCTGCTTCGAGAACTTCTCGCCTTCGGCGCAGATTTCGTCGATCAGCTCGGTATCCGCGGCGAACTGCTGGCGCAGCGTGACACTCCACGGCCGGGTGTACGCCTTCGAATCGTCGACCGTCACCTCGATCTCGAGATGGCCGAAGTCGGTCCGGTGGATGCGCTCGCGAACCTTGGCGGCCTCGGTGATCATGCTGCCGTCCCAGTCGATCCAGAGGTCGTCGCGGAATCCGTTGGAGTTGATGACCAGCGTGTCGTCCGTCCACGTTCCCACCGAGTAGCCTTGCCACGAGGGGTTGGGAGACGCGGGCAGCGGTCGGCCATCGGTGAACACCTGGCGGTAGATGCCGTTGTACTCGTTCAACATCACCAGCAGATCGGGTGACTGGACGAACTTCAGGTAGTGCGGGAGTCCGTACGCACGCAGGAACACGTCGGGCAGGCAGCGGATGTGCGGATCGTCGATCGCCTGATTGGCAATGCGCTGCTCGACCAGCGCGGCGAGCCATGGCTGATACGGCAGTCCTCCTGGCATGTCGATACCGAGATTGACGCTCTGCCGGGAGAAGCTGGCTGTCTTCGGCGGACACGTTCGGGACGGCGGGAGCAGCTTGAGCAGATCGGCTACGCTGGCGGTTCCACGGATCACACAAGCCGGCTCTCCTGTCATCCACACGCCGGACAAATCCGGCTTGCCGTTCGCCATCCTCGGCGCTGGCGCTGCCAGATCAATTTCGCCGCCGGACGTCCGTGGCGCGCGCGGGCTTGGGTACGCGAACCACTGCGCGCCCGACAGCGTGGCGCCTGCCCCAACTCCGACCATCAGCAGTGCGGCGACGACCGTCCACGTCGCCGCCAGTTTCCCGTGATTCATAATGCCAGCCCTCGTCGTGTCAGTGTGTCACTCGCGCACGCCAGTGCGCATCCCGAGCGGGCGCGGTCCGCCGGTGCGCCACGACCTGTGAACGTCGATCCTGGCAGCAGCGCCGGACGCGCGGGTATCGATCATGACGATGACAGCCATCATGTCGCGCAATGTACAGGACATCGCCCGATCCGGCGCGCTTCCCGGGTAAGCTCTGTCGAATATTTATCTCGAGGAGAATGTCATGCGGACCACGCTCGTCGTTCTGCTGATCGCGGCTGTCTCGGCGCTGGTGGTTGGAGTGGCCGGCCAGGCGGCGGCGCCGGAACTGCAGCTCGTCACCCGGGCGGCCGACGCCCTTGGCGGGCGTGCCCGTGTGGCGGCCGTAAAATCGCTGCAGATTGTCGGATACGGCGAGCTCGCGTACTTCAACGGTGGAGGAAACATCACGGCCGACGCCGCCGCCCCGCAGAAGTGGCAGAAGGTGCTCGAGTACACACGCACGATCGACCTCGAGCACTGGCGAACTCGTGTCCAGCAGCGCCTGAAGATGGATTTCGAGTTTGCGTCCACCGTCGGACAGCTCGGTCTGAATCGCACGAACGAAACCCTCGATGGCGAGATCGCCTATGACATCGGCGGTGGCTTCCTGGCCGCGCCGCAGGCCGGAACACCGCAGCCCCGCCCGGCGGCGCCCGCTGCCGTCCGACAGCGGCGCGTCGAACTGCTCGCGCACCCGCTCACGATCGTGCGTGCCGCGCTGGACCCGGCGACGAAGCTCACGAATCTCCGCCGGGAGGGCAACCTGCAACTCGTCGACGTCACCACCCGCCAGGGCGACAGCGTGACGCTGGCGGTCGATACCACGACGTCGCTTCCAGCCTGGGTGAGCTACGCCGGACCGAACGCCAATCTCGGCGACGTCCTGTATCGAACCGCCTTCACCGGATACGAACCGGAACGGGGCGTCCAGCTGCCAACGGGCTTCGCCACGACCATCGACTTCCGCAACGTAGTGCAGAGCAAGTTGTACGTGAACCGGAATATCGTTGACGCTCCGATCGACGACCTGAGTGCGCCGGCGGCGGTGCGTTCGGCGCGCGCGCCGCAGGCGGCACCGGCGGCGGGTGACCCGACGCTGACACCGATCAAGGTCGCTGAGCACGTCTGGTTCATGAACGGCAACACCTTCCTGGAGTTCGACGACCACCTCACGATGGTCGAGGCCAACCGGACGGACGCGGCGCTCCGAGCGATCCTCGGCGTCGCCAACGCGCTCGTGCCGGGCAAGCGCGTCACGCAGGTGATTCAGACACACCACCATTTCGACCATAGTGTGGGCCTTCGCGCCGCGGTCGCCGAAGGGCTGACGATCATCTCGCGTCGCGGCAACGAGGGGATCTTCCGCGAGATGGTGATTCGGCCCGCCAGACGCTTCCCGGATGCCCTCGGGAGCAAGCCCCTGCCGCTGAAATTCGTCCCGGTTGACGATCATCTGAAGCTGAAGGACGCCACCAACGAGATCGACATCTTCCACATCGTCGGCAACTACCACATGGCCGACGGCGTGATCGTCTACGTGCCGGCCGCCAGAGTGCTAGTCGAGGCCGATTTGTCGACGCAGGAATGGGACTTCAACTGGTGGGGCGACAGCCTGATGAACAACATCGAGTACCGCAAGCTCGCGGTTGACACCAACCTTTCGGTGCACGCCCAGAAGCCGTACCCGCTGGCGGACGTGGTTGCCGCGATCGAACGGCAGGTGCGAAACACGCAGGCGTTCTGCCGGCGTGCCGCCGAGGCGCAGTTCTTCCAGCCAGGCTGCCCGGTTCAGTACGACCGCCCGCTGCCGCCCGCCACGAACTGACGGACGGGTAGCGCGGGCGTCTGTCAGTTCGGCTACGCTGGCGACCGGGACCGATGAATCCGTCGCCCGCGCCGCACGCCCGACAGCTGGGCGGCGCCGCCGCCAGCGACCGCGAAGTATACGAACACGACGCAGTACAGCAGCGCTTCGATGCCGCCATTTCGAATGGGCCATACGCCGCGTGGCGCAGCAATCAGCGCGTAGGCGAGCAGCGCCTGGACGGCAAAGATCACGCTGACCGGACGCACCGCGACCCCGATCATGAACAGCACCCCGCCGATAACTTCGAGGTAGCCGAATACGGAGGGAAGGCCATCGAGTGCCAGTTGCGGCGCGTTGCGGCGGCCGGCGACTGCGGCGAGCACGCCGAACAGGGCCCGGCAACCGTGAAGCGTGATCAGGAAGCCGACAATGACCCGCAGGAGGGCCCGGAAGTACGGCTCGAGCGGAGCGAGACGGTCCAGCGGCGTCCGCCAGATCCGGCGCTGCAGCAGCGCATCGAGGCTCCAGGCTCCGGCACCGGCGGCAGCCAGCCACAGGAAAATGAAGGCGTTCAGCGTCGCCTCCTCACCGCCGTTCGCGATCGGAAAGAACCCGCGCGGCGCCCAGGCGCGGAAGTATGCGACGGCCATCTCGCCGCTGAGGATGAACGCCGTTGGCCTGGTGAAGAGCCCGAGCACGAGGAGCGGACCGCCGAGGGTTTCGAGAACGCCGCCAACGCCGCGGATGCCCCACAAGGTCGCTTCCGGCCGTGCCCCGGCAAATCCGAACAACTTCTCGAGGCCGTGCTGCCAGAACAGCAGCCCGGCCACGACACGTACCAGGAGCAGTGCGGGTGAACGCAGAGCCGTCACAGATGCCCTCGGGTCAGAGGTTGTAGGCCATGACGCGACCGGCGGCAATGACCGCGAACCAGAGCACCAGCGAGATGGCGCCGGCGGCACGCACCTGCAGCGGCGGATGCGGCGCGCGGTCCCACGCCTCCCTATGACGGTCGACCGTCACGTGAAAGATCGCCACGTTGAGGCCGCCGATCAGGAGGAGTGCGATCTTCGCGCGAAAGTAACCGCTGCTGAAGACCTCAGTGGCCCTGGCCGCGAACAGCAGCCCGCCGCTGATGAACATGACCGCAAAGCCGGTGAGGATCCACGGACGCAACTGGGCAAAGACGGCCGATACCGGCTCGCGGCGCAACGCCACTCCCATCAGCCGCAGATCGAACCAGATGACGGTGCCCACCGATAGCGCGAGCCCCAGCACATGGCTGCCCTCGATGAAGGGATAGAGGTAGGCCGATTCGCTGATCGCGGTCGCGACCTGGGTGCTCTGCAGCCACTCACACCACCCGAGCAGCGTCATGGCCACGGTCGACACGGTCAGGCTCCTCTACAGGGCATCAATGCTCGTCTGCTGTTTTTTGCTGTTTTTCGCTGGTGCGAGGAGCGCGGATAGTATATGTAAACGTTTCCCGTTGCAAGCCGCTCCGCCGCCTGTGGACGCTGCGAGGTGCTGATGCTGTCCTGGAAAGTACTGGTCCCGTATACCGTCTGGCTGGGCAACACCCGGTTTGCCATGTGGCTCGGCGAAGCCACCTGGCGCATTGCCGGGCTGCTGACGCTGCACCTGTTCGGGTTCACGCTGCTGCTCGGGACGGTGGTGTTCACCACCGTGCGCTTGATGCGCACAAACGCCGACGTCACCGCCGTGCTGCGTGATGCGGCATTTGTCGAACGCCTGGGGCTCGTGCTGATGCTGTGCAGCGGCGCCCTGATCTTCACCGGTGGCGCCGAAGCGTACTACGCCGGTTACTGGTTCCGGCTGAAGATGGTGCTGCTGGCGGGGGCGCTGGTCTTCCGCTATACGGTCTACCGCATCGTCAATGGCGCTGGCCACGAGCGGTTCTCCACGACTGTTCGCCGCGCCACCAGCGTCGCCAGCCTGCTCCTGTGGTTCGCCGTCGCCTGCGCGGGTCGCGCGATCGCGTTCTTTTGACATCTGTTCCGTGCGCGCGGCCGGTCCATGTGGCTTTCTCCTATGGAGGATCGAATGTCTCGAGTGATGGGTGCAGCAGTCATCGGGGTCGTGCTCGCCGCGTCGGCGATCATCGGCCAGGGCCGGGCGGGCGGCCCCGGTAACGGTCCGCCACCGCCGGGCGCGGGCCGCGGCGGACGCGGTCCTGGCTATCCCCGCGTCTACGACCCCGACATGCCGTTCAATCCGAAGGAGATCGCCGGCATCTGGACCCCGAACGCCGCCGGCTTTGGCGGCGGCGGCCGCTGCCGCGACTGCGGCGACCGCGGCTACAGCTTCGAGTTCCCCGAGTTCACACCGGAAGGACAGCGCGCGTTCGACAAGAACATCCCGTCGTACGGTCGCGCCAAGGACAGCGCCGACGCCGCCGCGCATCCCGAGGAGCACATCGGTCGCCGCCGTGCTCAGCCGCCCGCGCTCGGCAACGATCCGTACGGCCAGTGCAACCCCCAGGGAATGCCGCGCGCCATTCTCTACCCGGATCCGGTCGAATTCATCGTCCTGCCCGATCGCATGTACCAGCACTTTCAGTGGCGCTACGAACTGCGGACGATCTGGATGGACGGACGCACGCTGCCGAAACCGGACGACATCGACCTGCCCCGGTGGGAGGGTTATGCCGTGGGCAACTGGGAGGGGAACACGCTCGTCGTCCGCTCAACCGGCTACGACACGCGCACCTGGATCGACTACTTCGGGTATCCGCACAGCGATCAGATGATGCTCGAAGAACGTTATACGCGCACCAACTACGACACGATCGAGCTGAAGATGGTGGTGACGGATCCCGCGTACTACAAGAAGCCGTGGACCGGCGAGACGAAGCGGATGCACCTGATTCCGAAGGATTTCATCAAGTCGTCGGGCTGGGCCGGGCTCCTTGAGGATCTGTGCGCGCCGGCCGACGAGTTCGAGTTCAATCGGCAGATTCGTGACCCGGCGGGTACGGGACGGGCCGCCGAGCCACGCCGCCAGTAGTGCGCGTCGGTACCGGGCGCGGGGCGACGCGAGAAAGGCTCGCCCCGCCTACCGAACAAGGTCTGCCCGGGGTCTGGTGCCGCCGGCGGCACAACTCTCTAAGCGTCCCCCAGGTTCCCGACGACCTCGTTGAGGAACATCGCCGCCCGGGCGCCGTCGACGACGCGGTGATCCGCCGACAGGGTCAGCGTCAGCATCGGCCTGACACCAACCAGCCCGTCGATGGCCACGACACGGTCGGTAATGGCGCCAACAGCCAGAATGCCGGCCTGCGGCGGGACGATGATCGCCGTGAACGCGTCGACGTTCAGCATCCCAAGGTTGCTGATCGTGAACGTGGCACCGGCAATGTCCGCGGGCTGGAGCCGATTGGCACGCGCACGCTGAGCCAGCTCCTGCCGCCGTGCCGCAATCTCCCCGAGTGACGCCTCACTCGCGTTGCGAATCACCGCCGTCACGACGGCGTTCTCGACCGCAATGGCTAGCGCCACGTTAACCTCGCGATTCAGCGCAATCGACCCATCCTTCCAGCTCGCGTTCATGCGCGGGTGGTGGCGCAGCGCCCGGGCGACAGCCGCGACCATCAGGTCCGTGTGCGTCAGCTTCACTCGGTGAGTGCGTTCGATTTCCGGGATGAGCGACTCGCGTCGGCGCTTCAGTGCCGTCGCGTCGACCTCACGGGTGACGAAGAAGTGCGGAACCGTCGTCCAACTCTGCGTCGTACGCTCGGCCATGATGCGGCCGACCGAGCTGAGGGTGTCTTCGTCGCCCCGCGCGGACGCAGCGTGCAACACGTCCTCGGCGAGGATCTCGCCGCCGCCGCCAGACCCCCGAATCGCTGACAGGTCGACGCCGTGCTCACGCGCGAGGCGGCGTGCCTTGGGCGACATGCGCGCCGCGGCCACTGCGGCCACGTCACTCCTGGCGACCGAGGGCGCGGCGGTCACCGCCGTGTCCATCTTGCGTCCTGTCTGCGCGACCTCGGGTGAGCTCGGCGGCTCCTCGCCCGGTCCGACCAGCCATGCGATCGTCTGCCCCACCGGGATCACGTCGTCGACCCGTGCCGTAATCCCGGTGAGCACGCCATCGCTCTGCGCCTCGATTTCGACCACCGCCTTGTCCGTCTCGATCTCGAGGAGCATGTCCCCTTTCGTGACCGCTTCACCTTCCTGCTTCAGCCAGCGTACGAGCTTGCCCGTCTCCTGCGCCATCTCCAGCGCCGGCATCACGACGCTTACGGCCATTACGTCCTGGCTCCGGCCGGGACTTCAGCACGTGCGGCGGCGGCAACCATCTCCGCCACCTGTGCGTTGGGCGGCGCCTCCACTTCGCGGATGGTCGGCAGCGTGCCGCCCACCGTGACGAAGGGCGCGCCGGCAATGAGGAGTTCCTCCGCCGGGAAGCGGGTGATCACTTCGTGCCCTGTCGGCGTGACCACGATTTCCTCTTCGATGCGGGCGGCGCTCCACCCGTCGGTCGACGGCCAGAACGTTTCCAGCGCGAACACCATGCCGGGCTTGATTTCGTGCGGGTGCTCGAGCGAGACGAGACGAGAGATCATCGGCTTCTCCCAGATGGCCAGACCGATCCCGTGTCCCATCTGGAGTGCGAACGCCGCTTCCTCGTTGGGGAACCCGAACTCCTGCGCCTTCGGCCACACGGACGCGATCTCCGCCGTCGTCCGGCCGGGACGTACCAGGTCGATCGCCGCATCCAGGTAATCGCGGCATCGCTTGTAGGCATCGACGAGCGCCCGGGATGCCGAGCTGATGGCGAAGCTCCGGTAATAGCAGGTCCGATAGCCCATGTACGAGTGGAGGATGTCGTAATAGACGGGATCGCCCGGACGCATCACCCGATCGGAGAAGACGTGCGGATGCGGGCTGCAACGCTCACCGGAAATGGCGTTGACGCCCTCGACGTACTCCGACCCCATTTCGTAGAGGACCTTGGACACCAGCGCCACGGCATCGTTCTCGCGCATGCCCGGCTTCATCGCCCTGTACAGCTCGTAGTACGCGGCGTCAACCATGCCGGCGGAGTGCGTCAGCAGCGAGATCTCGTCCTGGGTCTTGATCTCACGTGCATCCGACAGGAGCTGCTGTCCGTCCACGACGGTCAGTCCTTCGCGTTGAAGCGCGAACAGGATTGGCGGCTCGACGACGTCAACGCCAAGCGGCTCCTTGTGAAGGTTGCGGCTTTCGAGTTCGACGCGGATCTTGCGCGCCACGTCCTCGGCCCGGCCCATCTCGGGCGTCATGGCGCCACGCATCAGCGGGATGCCGGCTCGCGAGCGATCGCCGAGCCAGGGGCAGTTCAACTGATGATGACGGGCCGCCGACCCGAAGTCCCACAGGATCGGCTCGTCGCCCTGCGGTAGCAGCGTGAAGCGGCTGATCTTGTCCTGCGCCCACGTGCCGATGTGGGTGGCCGTGATGTAACGGACGTTGTTCATGTCGAAGCAGAGCACCGCGCCCAGCTCCGACTTTTCCAGGAGCACCTTGATACGCGCGAGCCGCTCGCGGCGCAGCCGATCGAAATCGATGCGCTGCTCCCAGTCGACCTGCATCGTGCCGAACGTTCGAATCGCCACAGTTGGTTCTCCTCGGCCCGTCTGAGGGCGGGCCCTGGGTACTGCACACCCCGATCAGCCGGCTGTCACCTGTTACACATCTGGCGAGCGAGCGCGAAGGCGTCGGCCTCCGTCGGCACCGTCGCGTCCTCCAGCGATGGCGAGAACGGAATGGGCACGTGCATCGCGCACAGCCGTTTCACCGGGGCATCGAGGTCGTAAAACGCCCCCTCCTGGATGACCGACACCAGCTCGCCGCTGACGCCATAGCGCTGGTATCCCTCGTCCATGACAATGCATCGCGAGGTTTTACGGACCGAGTCAATCAGCGTCCGCTCGTCGAGGGGCCACATGGTGCGGGGGTCGACCACCTCTGCATCGATGCCGACGGTCTCGAGCATGGTGGCGGCGCCGAGCGCGACTTGCACCATCGAACTGGTGGCGACGAAGGTGATGTCGCGACCCTCGCGTTTGACGTCGGCGACGCCGAGCGGGATCACGTAATCGCCTTCCGGCACGGCACCTTTCACCTTGGTGTAGCTGATCTTGTCTTCGAAGAAGACCACCGGGTTGTCATCACGGATCGCGGCCTTGAGCAGGCCTTTCGCATCCGCGGGGGTTGACGGCACGACGACCTTGAGGCCCGGGATATGACTCGGCCAGGCGTGCAGCGACTGCGAGTGCTGCGCCGCTGACCGCCGCGTGGCGCCCATCGTGGCGCGGATGACCATCGGCGCTTTCCAGGCGCCCCCGGACATGTAGTGAATCTTGGCGGCCTGATTCGCGACCTGGTCCATCACCAGCGTCATGAAGTCACCGAACATGATGTCGACGATCGGCCTCATCCCGGTCATCGCCGCGCCGACAGCGAGGCCGGTGAAACCGGGCTCCGAGATGGGGGTGTCGATGATGCGGCCGGTACCGAACTCCTCGACAAGCCCCTTCAGCACCTTGAACGTTGTGCCCGCCTCCGCGACATCTTCACCCAGCAGCACGATGCGGTGATCGCGGCGCATCTCTTCCGCGATCGCTTCACGAATCGCCTCGCCGAACGACAGCTCCCGGACCGCCGATGCCGTCTCAGGCATAAATGTCCTCCGCAACCCTGGCCGGGTCCGGGTACGGCGCGGCGATCGCGAACGCCACTGCCGCCTCCATCTGCTCGGCGATCTCCTGTTCGATGGCCTGCAGTGCCGCGCCGTCGGCGATGTCCTGCGCCACCAGGTACTCCATGTGGAGGGCAATCGGGTCACGCTCGGCGCGCCACTGCTCTTCTTCCGCCTTCGGCCGGTAGTACGCACGCGCGATATCGCCGACGTGGTGACCGTGATAGCGATACGTGTTGAGCTGCAGAAACGCCGGGCCGTCGCCGCGACGGGCCCGCTCGATGTAGCGGGAGGCGACGGCATAGACCTCCCGCACGTTCTGGCCGTCGACGATCTCCGACGCGATGCCGAAGGCTTTGGGCCGATCGCTGATCTCCCCCGCCGTCGCCTCCGAATAATGGGTGTACTCGTTGTACATGTTGTTCTCGCACGCGTAGATGACCGGCAGCTTCCACAGCTGCGCCATGTTCATCTCCTCGTAGAGCAACCCTTGACCGAGGGCGCCCTCGCCGAAGAAGCACACGGCGACGCGGTCCTGCTTCAGATACTTGGAGGCGAAGGCGGCGCCGGTCGCGATGCCGGCGCTGCCGCCGACGATGGCGTTCGCGCCCAGGTTGCCGGTCTTGGGGTCGGCGATGTGCATCGACCCGCCCTTGCCCTTGCAGTAACCCGCTTCCTTGCCGAGCAGCTCGGCGAACATTAAATGGGGCTGCGCCCCCTTCGCCAGGCAATGGCCGTGACCGCGGTGAGTACTGGTGATGTAGTCGTCGGTGCGGAGCGCCTCGCAGATGCCAACCGCCACCGCTTCCTCGCCGAGGTAGAGGTGCGCGAGGCCGGGCATCAGCGCGCGGGTGTAGAGATCGTTGACCCGCTCCTCGAACAGCCGGATCGCGACCATCTGGCGATACATGCGCACGAGCCGCTCACGAACGCCGGTGTCTTCCGTCAGTAGTTCCACGTCGGTCTGCATCATCGCTCCAGGTCGCGTGCACGCTGCTCCCAATCGACCATGAACCGGAAGACGTTCTCGCGGGGCGGTTGCGGCGCAAATGTTTCGAGCCAGCGAACGGGCTCCGCACCCGTGTTCGCAAACGCATGGACGCACCCCACGCCGGTCCACAGCACGTCCCCGGCTGCCGCACGATAACGCGTGCCGTCGAGCGTCCCCTCGACCTCACCACTCAGGATGAAGTAGGCCTCCTCGAAGGTGTGGTCGTGGCGCCCGATGCTCACACCAGGCTGGTACTCGATGAACAGCATGCGGTGATGAATCGCACCGGTGTTCTCGTCGATCAGCCATTTCAGGAATACCCCTTCGAGACCTGCGGCCGCGGTCTGACGATGGCCGACGGGAGGGATCTGGCTCGCATCGAAGTGGCCCAACAGATCGCCGGCCTCGGCGGCCGCGTCACGTGCGCGGACCTTGCCCGCCATCGCCGCGTCAGCCGGGAAGAACGTGTCACGCTCCGCGCCGGCCGGCTTCGGCTGTGGCGCCGCCATCTGCAGCCATCGGACAGGCGCGGCGCTGGACGCGCGCCAGCCGTGCGCGGTCCCGACCTTGACGACACCGTAGTCGCCCGCAGCCACTCGATACGCACGATCGTTGACCTGAAGGATCGCCTCGCCACTCAGCATGTAGAAGCTCTCCTCGAAGGAGTGGACGTGGACGTCGAGCGCCCCGTCGGGGGCGAGCTCCGCCAGACTGAGCCCCGTATGCACCGACCCGACCGCCGGGGTAATCAGATCCGCCTGACGGTAGCCGCTGCTGCGTCCGGCGAATGTGGGTGAGGCGGCTAGAGGCGCCGAATTGGAGTGACCGAAAAAATGCATCCGCTACTCGGCGTTACGATTCAGGTGACGTCACATCGACCCTGCGCAAAGTGCCGATGCTACTCCGCAGCGTGGACACCGGAACAGCCACGTTCGACAAGGGCGTGTGGAAGTCGACACGACTGCTGGAGATGTTTGACGACGCGGCGCCGGGCGAGGCCGCGGACGAACGATACCGACGGGATGTAAACGTTGTCAAGGAACGGCACCCGATGCGCACCGCCGACCCGGATTTGTCCAGGCTCCGGCTCACCGGTGTCTCGCCACCGGGAGCCGCGGTGCTCTCCCGCACGATCAGCGTGTGACGCAGGATGACCGACACCGGCGCCATGGTCTCGCCGCGGATGATTCCCAGCAGGAGCCGAACCGTCTCCTGGCCGATCTCACGAACCGGTTGGGCAACGGTCGTCAGGGGCGGCACCGTGTAGCGCGCGAACGAGATGTCGTCGAAGCCGATAATCGACAGGTCGCGCGGCACCTGCCGCCCACGAACCCGCGCCACGTTCATCGCCCCGATCGCCATCTGATCGTTGAAGCAGAAAAGCGCGGTTGGCGCGTCGCCCCGGCCCAGCAGATATTCAGCCGCCGCCTGCCCCGATTCAATGGTGAAGTCGCCGTTGAACACCGACAGGTCGCGCTCCGCGCCGTGCGTCTTCGCCGCCTCCGCCGCGCCCTGGAGGCGATCGCGACTGAGTGCGCTCGCCATCGGCCCCGTGACGATCCCGATTCGCCGGTGGCCGAGAGTATAGAGATGTTCCATGGCGTCACCGCCGGCGGCGGCGTTATCGATGTGCACACCAGGAATATTGAGGCCGCGATTCACCTCGCACCCGGAGACAATCGGGGCTGCGCCGCTCGACTCCTCGGACATGACGGTCGCGGCCGCCGGGATGCCGTAACCGAGCACGATCAATCCTTCGGCCTCGCGCCGTCGCAGCATCTGCGCGTACCGCTCCTCGCGCTTGGCATCCTGCTGCGTGTCCCCGAGGAGCACCGCATAGCCGGCCCGTTGTGCCGTCTCCTCGATGCTCTGCAGAATGCGCGAGTAGAACGGGTTCGAGATGTCGGGGACGATGACCAGGATCTTGCCGGACTTGGCAGTGCGGAGGTGCTTGCCGGCCGAATTCGGCACGTATCCGAGCTGCGTCACCGCCTGCATCACCTTGCGGCGGGTGGTCGGGGCGACCGCTTCGGGCCGCGACAATACACGCGACACCGTGGCGATCGACACGCCGGCACGCTTTGCGACCTCGTGGATGTTCGCCACGCCGTCAGCTTAGCGTGAGCGCGGCGGTTTCCGACGCCGCCTGCATCACTTTGCGCGTCGGGCGAGCTGCGCCTTCGCGCACGCCGCCTGTACCGACAGGAATCGTTGATACGAGTCCGCCCCGACGACGAACGGGTTGTTGGCGTCACGCCTGCCGCTGCGGACCCCCGCGATCTTCTCGGCGATGTTGTCGTACAGCGGATGGTTCTGCAGCTCCACGTCGACGTTCATCGACCGCGCGGCCGCAGCGAAGCGTTCGATCGACGCCACGTACTGCTGCATGGCAGCATCCTGGATGAAACCCGGAATCAGCACCGTACCGCCGAAAATCCCCGCGGTATGCGTCGCGCCTCCCGCCTTGACGGGGAAGATGAGCCCGAGCGACCCCGGCGTGTGACCCGGGACGGCGATGATCCTGAAGGTCTCGTCGCCCACGGTCAGGGTCTGACCGTCCGTCAGCACGAGGTCGCGCTTCGGAGGCGGCGGGGCAGGCGGAGCGCCCGCAGGCGCCGCCCCGCGCGCCGCGCCCCCGCTGCCCGGGTTGGCGGCAGCGCCTCGACCTGGCGGCGGATTCTCCACGAGGTCCCAGTCGGCACCGAGCATCGCCACGCGTGTCCCGTACTTCTGCTGGAAATACGGAGCGCCGCCAAAGTGATCCGCGTGACCATGGCCCAGGATGATGTATTTCACCTGCGCTTCGTCCAGCCCTAGTGCTTTCAGCCCCGGACGCAGCACCGTCTCGAGCTGGTCGGCGTAGCCGGCGTCGAACAGGACGATGCCGTCGCTGGTGGTGATGGCGAACACGGCCGTCCCGACCCGGCCGATGACGTAGACGTTGTCGAAGATGCGTGTCGGCTCGAGCAGCGGATCGTCGGGGCGGTTGGCGCGGTTCGGCTCGGCAGTGCAGAAGAAGTCGTAAGCGCTCTTCCAGTCCGCGCCGGCGCGCGCCCGCGCCTCATCGATGTACCTGGTGACCTCGGGTGAGTCCGGTCGCGCCGGGGTTCCCTGCCGACCGTCCTGTCCTGCGACGACCGCGGGCAGGAGCAACAGCACCACCGGCATCCATCGACCGAGTGTCATTCGCATCCTCGCGTTCTCCGAGCAGGCGGTGCGTGCGAGCAGGGCCGGCACCGCTTCGGCAGGCCCGGCACCGCGAATTGACAGGAGTCCGACGTTCGTCTAGAGTGTCGCTCGCCGCGCCAGTGTAAACGTTTTTACTTCCGGAGAACACATGAAAGTGCGTCTTCTTGGGCCGCTGCTCGTGGCCGCCGTCGTGCTGTTGCCTGGACCCGCGCGCCGCGTGGCCTTCGCCCATCACGGCACCAACATTTCGTACGACCGTGCCAAGGCGTGGACCGCGAAGGCTGTGGTCACTGAATTCAAGTACGTCAATCCGCACGCCCAGCTGTACTTCGACGTGACCGACGATAAAGGCGGCGTGGTGCACTGGAGCACTGAACTGCTGCCCAACCCGGCGCAGTTGATCCGGAACGGCTGGACGCGCAAGCGGTCGGTCGAGGCGCTGAAGCCGGGGACGCGCATCGTTGTCACCGTGGCGCCGTCGCGGGCCGGCGGCATCAACGGCCTGCTTCTGAAGGTGACGACCGAAGGCGGCGAAGAGTTGCTCAATGGCGGTCCTGACGCCGGCGGCCCCGAAGCGCCCGCCCCGGCGCCGCGGTAAGTCACGCCCACGTCCCGCAGCACGTCGACAAGGAGAAACGTTCGTATGAACCTCGGCCACCGGCTCGGACACCTCACGTACTCGACCCTTGTGCACCCGGGAGACACGTGGGATCAGATGTGGACGAGCCTGCAGACGTTCGTCCCGAAAGTAAAGGCGCAGCTGTCGCCCGACCAACCGTTCGGTGTCTGCCTCCGCCTCTCGGCGCGCTCGGCGCAGACACTCGTCAGCGATGCCGCGGCCCTCGCGAGCCTCCGGCATTTCCTGGCCGATCACGACATGTACCTCTATACCGCCAACGCGTTCCCCTACGGATCGTTCAAGGGGACCATCGTGAAGGAGCAGGTCTACGAACCGGACTGGCGGTCGAACGAGCGTACCGTGTACACGAAACAGGTCGCCGACGTGCTCGCGGCCGTCGCCGCGGAGGGCGTCGCCCCGTCGATCCAGAGTCCGCCGCTCGGGTTCAAGCCGCGCGTCACCGGACCCGACGTCATCGCTAGCTTCACGGACCACGTGCTCGAGGTGACGGCACATCTCGTCGACATCGAGCGCCGGACCGGCAAGACGGTCACGCTGGCGCTGGAACCGGAGCCGTACTGTTTTCTCGAGACCACCGACGAAGTGGTCGCCTATTTCCGCGATCATCTGTATTCGGGCGCGGCGGCAGTACAGCTCGGTCGGCTGACCGGTCTGCCGGTGTCGGAAAGCCACGCCGCGCTGCGCCGCCACGTCGGGATCGTCTTCGACATCTGTCATCAGGCAATCGAATACGAGGACATCACGACCTCGCTTCAGCGCCTGGTCGATGCCGGCATCCCCATCTTGAAACTGCAGGAGGCGGCAGCGATTCACGTACCGGAGGTGACGCAGCAGGCGGTCGATGCGCTCACGAAGTACGCGCAGACGATCTACCTGACGCAGACGATTGAAAGGCACCAGGGGCGGCTGACGCGGTATCTCAATCTGGAAGAGGCGTTCACCGCGTGGAAGAACAATCCGGTCGCCGGCAAGGAGTGGCGAGTCCACATCCACGTGCCGGTGTTCCTGGACGATCTCGGGCCGTTCCGCACGACACGCTTCGCGATCGAGGATGCGCTCGCGTTTCACCGCGCGACACCGCTCTCGAGTCACCTCGAGATCGAAACCTACACCTGGGACGTGCTGCCTGACAGCCTGAAGACCGGTGACATCGTCGAGTACGTCTGCCGCGAGCTGCAGTGGGTGAAGGGTCAGTTGCTTCCGGCGCCGCAACTCGCGGCGCTGTGAGGGTCGGCTTCGTCGGCCTCGGCCGGATGGGCCGCGGGATGGCTCACCGGCTCGTCGACGGCGGGCACGACGTCGCGGTTTACGACGTGCTGCCGGCAGCGGCCGCAAGCCTCGTCACGGCAGGCGCACGCGCCGCATCATCGGTGCAGGACGTCTGCGTCGACCGGGACGTGGTGATCACCATGCTGGTCGAGGACGCGACCGTGCTGGAGGTCGCACTCGCACCGGGCGGCCTGCGGGACTGCATGCGGCCCGGCGCGGTACACCTGGCGATGGGTACCTACGGCGTGGCGACGATTCTGGAACTGACCGCGGCACACACGCGCGGCGGCCAGCATCTGGTTGCCGCACCGGTGCTCGGCCGCCCCGACCTCGCCGCCAAGGGACTGCTGGGAATTGTCGCCGGCGGCCCTGCGGATGCGCTCGAGACCTGCACTCCCCTGCTGACGCAGATCGGTCGGCGCATTTTCCGCGCCGGCACCGCACCCGTCTCGGCGACCGCGATCAAACTCGCCAACAATCACCTGCTCGGCTGTGCACTCGTGTCGATGGCGGAAGCGTTGTCGCTGACCCGCGCTCATGGCATCGATCCGCGACTGCTCTATCAGGTGTTCACGTCGGCTGGGTTCGGCGGGGCCGCGTATCACGGCTACGGCCGCACGATGGTGGAAGAGGGTTTCGACGCGGTCGGCTCGCCTGTGACAGTGGGCCTGAAGGATGCGGGTCTCATCCGGGACGCGGCAACGCACGCGGCCGTTCCGATGCCGAGCCTCAACGTCTATCGTGACCGGCTGGTTGGCGCGGTCGCACACGGTGATGGCAGCCGCGATCAGGCGGTGCTCGCGCGCGAGCAGAATCGGCTTGCCGGGATCGAACCGCTCCCATCGTTGCCAGGCGCGAAGGCGTGACGCCGATGTCCAAGCCCATCTCCATCGGCGTGCTCGACCTCAGCGATGAACTCGTCGCCCGCCTCGCGGCCATCTATGAGGTCACGACATGGCGCAGGCGCAGTGAATTGCCGCCGCGCCCGCCCGACGGCAGGGTTGCGGCCGCGTCAATCGGCTCGGGCTGTGACGCCGACATCGTGATCTCGGCTTTTCCGGATGACACCGCGCTGATGAACACGGTGATGGAGAGCGGCGGTGTCCTCGCTTTACTCGCGAACGAGGCGATTCACGTCACCATCGGGCTGCATGGAAGGACGATGATCGAGCGCATCAGTCGTGAACACGATCGCCACGGCCAGTCGTTCGTTGCGGCACCGCTCCTCCTGGCATCCACGCCGACGCACTCGGCAGCGGCGGTGCTCGGCGGCGACAGCAATGCGATCGCGACGATCCGGCCTGTCTTTGAAGCGATGGACATATCGATCGTGGCGACGTGCGAACGGCCAGCCGATGCCGCCCTGCTCGCGATCGCCCATTCAGCGATGGTCGGGTGTGCAATGGAAGCGATCGCCGAGGCGTTCGCGCTGGTGCGGAAGTTCGACGTCGACGCGCGCGTCCTGTGCGACGTGATGTCCGAAGCGCTCTTTGCCGGGACGGTGTACGGCCCACTGTCCGACGCGATGCTGGCCGACGCCGCTGGCCACCTGCCATCCGTCTCTCGCGGTCTGCAGATTCTCGACCTGGCGTTCGCCGCCGCCACCCGCACGCGGGTGCCGCTCGCGAGCGTGGACGCGTGCCGTGATCGTCTGCTCAGCGCGATCGCCCATGGTGAGGGCGACCGTCCCTGGACCGCGGTGGGCCGCGAGCAGAACCGCGCCAGCGGTCTGCCATAAGGGCTCCCGCCGGCGACGCGGGATCGCGCGTCGTTCAGGTCGATCGGCGGCTGCTATCTCAGGGCAGTCTGCCGCTGGCCAACGGTGAGCAGCAGCCACACCGCCACACCCACCGCGGGACACAGCGCCACCACCCAGAATGCCGTGCCGTATGCGTGCTGATCGAACAGGCGCCCGATCATCGGCGACAACCCGGCGTTCAGCAGCGACCATGCGCCGGATGCGATTCCGGCGATCATCGCCGTCTGTTCGCGGGCGTAGTAGTGCGCCGCGACCCTCAACGCGACCATCTGAAAGGCTCCCGCCACGAACGTGGATGCGGAGATCAGCGCGATGGCGTAGGGAACGGAAAGGCTCCACGTGGTCATGCCGAACGGGAGCGCGAGGACGGTGAGCAGCAGGAACAGCGCGACCGGACGCGGGTTGTCGCTCGCGTACCGATCGGCCGCCCAGCCGCCGGCGAAGTACCCGAGGACCCAGAAGAACGGCGGGATCCAGAAGATCTGTCCCAGTTCGGCCTGTGAAACGCCGAGCGCCCGGTTCAAGTAAATCGGGACCAGCGTCAGGATCGGACCGGCCGAGATGGCCGGCGGGGCGTAACTGAAGACCAGCGCCCAGAACCTCCGCTCCAAAGGATTGGGGTACCCGATCCTCGCCGGCGGTCCGGCACTCGCGGGCAGGAACGGAGCGCGAGCAATCGCAGCCCAGAGGGCGAGCCACAGGACACCCGCCAGCCCGGAGAGCACGAACGCGGCGCGCCAACCGAAGTGGAGGCCTACCGGCACGACAATCAGCGGCGTCACGATCGCGCCGAGCGCGCCACCGCTGAACGACAGCGCGGCACCACGCCCCCGGCGATTCGCCGGCAGCGACTCCATCGCAGTCCGCAGACCGCCGGGAAAGGTGGCACCTTCGCCGAGCCCCAGGAGCGCCCGCGCGGCGGCAAAACCGGCAACGCTGGACATCAGCGCGTGGCTTCCGCTCGCCACGCTCCACACACCCACTGCGATCAGCATCCCGGCCCGCAACCCGATGAAGTCGATGACGCTGCCCCACAGCGGATTGCCGATCGTGTAGGCAATGAAAAAGAAGAAGACCACGTTGCCGTAGTCCTGCGCCGACATGCCGGTGTCCCGCAGGATCGTCGGCGACAGCACCGCCAGCACCTGGCGATCGAAGAACGAGAGCAGCGAGCAGAGCGCCATGCCGAAGCACGGCACCCACATCCGCCAGCCGAGCGCCGCCCGTTCCTCCTCACCGCGCGCAGCGGGCGCCAGCGTCGATGTAGTGGCCACGCTACACCGCCACCGCGCCGACGGCGCTCTCCACCTGCACCACCGCATGCCCCTGCGCTGAGCGGACGACGGCGTCGGTTACGGCGGCCCCATGGATCATCTCCTCCAGCGGGATCGGAAATGGTCCGCCCCCCTCGGCGGCATCGGCGAACGCCTCGAGCGACGTCTTGACGATGTCGAGGGTGGCGGCCTGCCAGATCTGCGCTTCGCCTTTGACCGGCTGGAACTTGCACGTGCCGAACAGCCGGGTGCGCCGCTCTTCGGAGGATGCGCCCGCCACGTGGGTCATGCCCTCGAGGCGCACCCATCCCTTCGACCCGTAGACCTGGAACGAGAACCCTGGCCCAGTCGCCATCATCGTTCCCAGATAGCCGGACATACCGGCCCTCATCCGGAACAACACCGAGGTGGTGTCGTCGGTGTCCACGGCCACTGCCCGCCGGAAACTCTGACAATAGACCTCGGCGATCGGGCCGCACAGATCGATCATCCCGTCGATGGCGTGGACGCCGAGCGGGGTCAGGCCGCCGCACGGCGTCTCCTCGCGGTCGGCGCGCCAGGCGTCCGGCTTCAGCAGCAGGCCGTTCGGCACGGACATCGTGGCCTCGACGTGGAGAATCGTGCCCAGTTCTCCGGAGTGAATCTGCTGGCGCAGCCGGGTCATCTCCGGGTGGAATCGACGGTTGTAACCGAGGCCCAGTGTGACGCCGGCATCGCGAACGGCGCGGACGGCGCGTTCGGCGTCCAGTTTGGTCAGCGTGAACGGCTTCTCGCAGAACACATGCTTGCCCGCGGCGGCGGCGGCGATGACCTGCTGCGCATGCGTCGAGTGGGGGGTCGAGAGGACGATGGCGTCGATCTGCGGATCGGTGAGCGCGGCGTCGAACCCGTCGAGGAGGCGAAGACGGTGGGTGTCGGCGAAGGTCTCAAGTTCCGGCGTGCGGGCGCGGGTCGCGCCGGCGACGAATCGGATCCGAGTGCTGTCGGCGGCGGCCTCGACGAGCGTTTTCCCCCACCAGCCCATACCGACGATTGCGGCGCGAATCATCAACGCTCCTCAGGATGTGCAAACGTTTTCAGGCAAAGGCCGCGGAGTATAGCACGCGGCCGCGCGGTGTCCAGTGCCAGCAGGGCGGCACGTGAGCGAAGCGATCCCGAGCGGCGTCGCCGTTGCGCCGCCGCCGGGTTCTCAGTAGAATCCGCGGCGTTGGAAACGTTTGCAGCGCCTCGGCCATCGGTTCTCCCATTCCCCCTTGCCGCCGCGCTCCCGCGGTGGCCTGCCGTGCCATGGACCTGCACCTGTTCGACCTGAATCTCCTTGTCGCCCTCGATGCGTTGCTGCACGAGCGCAACGTGACGCGTGCCGGCAACCGGCTGAATCTCAGCCAGTCGGCCATGAGCGGGGCCCTGGCTCGTCTTCGCCATCATTTCCACGACGAATTGCTCGTCTCTGTCGGACGCCAGATGGTGTTGACTCCCGTTGCCGAGGCACTCGTCGCGCCCGTGCATCAGATCCTGCTCCAGGTCCGGGGCACCCTTGGCTCGAAACCCCCATTCGACCCGGCCACCGCGACGCGTCATCTCTCACTGGCCATCAGCGATTACGTGACCGACATCCTGATGGCGGAGGTGCTGCGCGTCGCCCGGTGCCAGGCCCCCAACATCACCTTCGAGTTGCGCACCGTCGGCCGCCGCGCCACGGAGGACCTGGACAGTGGCGAACTCGACTTCCTCATCGCACCCGAGGGCTATGTGTCGTCCTCGCAGCCGACCGAGGTGCTGTTCGAGGATACGTTCACGTGCGTGGCGTGGGCCGGCAACACGGCGCTCGGCAGCAGCATGACGCTCGAGCAGTACCTCGATCTGGGGCACGTCGTCGTGAATGTCGCCGGCAACGAACCGCCCCTGAACTACGACGAACACTTCCTGCGCCGATCGAACCTGCGGCGACGGATCGAGATTTCGGTGCCGGCCTTCAGCATGGCGCCGCAGCTCGTCGTCGGGACCGACCGCGTCACCACCATCACCACCCGCCTCGCGGCGAAATACGCGAAGATCCTGCCTTTGCGGCTGCTGCCGCTCCCGATCGCCATGCCGCCGATGGTCGAGATGCTGCAGTGGCACAAGGTGCGTGAGGACGACCCGGCCTGCCAATGGTTCCGCGGTTTGATTCAGACCGTGGTGCACGGACTCGCCGCCCCCTCGTCGGTGCTCAGGTACCGCCGCGCCGCGCGTGTCAGCGCGCGCTCTTGAGGCTGTCGTACACCGCCGTCACGAACATCTCGGTCGTCCACGGACCGGTGTTGACGCCGTACTGCGTGTCGTAGTCGGCGGTGAGGCGGGCCGCCTTGACCTGCGCCAGCGTGGCGCCCGCGTCCACCATCGCCTTCACGCGGTCGCGAACAATCACCACCATGTCGCGGTACTCGACCACCTCGTGTTCGTCGGCCAGATAGCCATGGCCTGGCACGATGTAGGTCCCGCCCTCGCCCTGGTGCCGGTACACCGTCTTGTTCAGGATCTCGTTCAAGGCCCTGATCTCACCCTGCACGGAGCCCCCGTTCTTGACGTCGATCACGGGATACTGCGTGGTGCTGAAGACGTCACCCGCCACGATCACGTCGGCGCGACGAAAGTGGATCAGGCTGTCGCCATCGGTGACTGCGTCCTTCTCGTAGAAGAACTCGATCGCTTCGCCGTTGTGGAACTTCCGACGGCGGTCCTCCAGATAGGTGTCGCCCGGAATCGCGTCGTCAGCCGCGCGCGCCGCCTGCAACCTGACCTGCACGTTCACGTGCGCCATGATCGTCGCGTGCGCCTGCGGGTCGCTGAACAGGCCGGTCACGCCCCGCGGCGCCGACTGCACGAAGAAGGACCCGAGCAGGCTCGGGTCCTGGCCGGCGTTGGCCAGGCGAGCGTTGCCGCCGGTATGCTCCGGGCGAAAGCTGGTGTTGGCGATGAACTGAATCGGATTGGGCGTCAACCCGCGGATCGCCGCCAGCACCTTGTCGGCCAGCTTCCCCTCACCGGTATCCACCACGAACGTGCCCTGGTCACCGGTCTGGACGGTAATGTTGGCGCCGTCGCCGACCAGCATGTAGACGTTGTCGCGGATCGGCAGGACATGAATGCTGCCGTCGCGCGGCTCGTGATCGGTGGCCTTGCTGGTCTCGGGCGTGCGCGCCGGCGCCGGCGAGAGCAACGCGCGTCCGTCCGCCTCAGTCAGCGTCGAGAGCCGGCTCTCCAGCTCGGGATACATGGTCGGCGCGCCCAGGAGCGCCGCCCCGAGCGGCAGCTTGTAGCGAGTCGAGAACTCACCGACGAACGGCTGCTTGCCGAACAGGTAATTCGGCACCGCGTCGTCAGGCCGGTCGAGAATCTGCTCACCGTCGTCACAGGCATAGAGCCAGGCACCGGGATCGACCGGCTGCCGCGCGAAATCGGTCGTGCGGACCAGCGGCTCGCTGAGATAGACCGGATCAGATACGACCGCAACGTTCGTGAGGTGGTCGCCGTGCCGCACGAAGAACTCGGTGAGCGTGGCCTGGTCACTTTCCGGCACGCCGTTGCCGCGCCGCAGCGCGCCGTTCTTGATATGCGTCGTGCTGACGACGAGCGCGTTGCCGGTGAAGCGTCCGGTCGAGTACCCGCGGAAGGTGTGGGGAGCCCAGGCCGGCGGGTGCGGCCGCCCGTCCATCCAGATCACGCGGTGGCCTTCGGTCGTCTGGGCCCAGAGATGGATGGCGACGAGGATCTGCGTATACGGATCGCGCTCTTCCCAGATTCGGAAGTTGCCGAGCGCACGCATCTGATACGCCGTCGTGTACGCTTCGCATTGATGATGGCGCAAGGTCACGCGTGAGGGGTCATATGACAACGCCCACAGGCGTCCAGCCTCGTTGAGCGGGATCCCGCCATAGTCGGCCAGTTCGGAGCCGGGGCCCCGTTCCATGAAGTCCTCGTGGAGCACAGGCCCCCAGTAGCCGCTCAGGTCGATCGCTGGCGCCTGGGCGCTTGGTGCGGGTGGGATTTGTGGCGCCTGTCCGCGCAGTGTTCCAGTGAACAGAACGATGGCCGCACACACCGCCGTCGTCAGAGTCCGCTTCATCTGCATTCGTGCGTTCCTCATCGCGCCTTGCATGGTGTCGGCCGCCAGCCGGACGGATCCGTTTCGCGCTTGAACTGCACGCTGGTCCAGTACGGCGTCGCCAGGTATTCCGGATCGACGATCTCCGCCGAGATCACGAGCAGCGAGTCGCCGCCGGGGATGTCGACGCGATCGAAGTATTCGGTCATCACCGCATCCGCCCCGTAGGGAACGCCGTTCCGCCGCAGATAGCCCGGCTTCATCCGTGTCGTCACCACCTTCAGCGACCCGCCGGGCGGCCGACCACCGCCGCGTCCGCCGAGGGGCGTCTGTGGATAGTCCCAGGTGGCCGTGGACACTCCCTGCCAGTCGCCGCCCTCGCCCGAGGGCGCCTGTCCGAACCGGAGCAGCCGCGTCTGGGTACCCGCGTCGGTCTCGACCTTCAGCGCCTGGTCGTCCTGCCAGCTGACACGCAGGCGCGTCGGCAGCCGCATCACGCCGGCCGCACCATAGGAGCGGCACTGCTCCCCTGCCGCCTGGTCGCGATCGGGATCCCAGCTCTGCGCGACCTTCTGCGCCGCTGGCAGCAGCGGCAACCCCGCGTAATCACCCTTCGGCGCCGTGAACTGCCGGTAGCGCCAGTCCTCGGTGATGAGCGACACCCATTGTCCGGTCAGGTCGACCAGGGCGGCGGCACGCGGCGACGGAGGCGCCGTGGGCCCGGCGCCGCGCCCGCGCTGGGCATGCGCTGCGACCTGGAACGTCAGAACCGCGACGAACAGAACGAGGAGGCGGCGAGTGACGGAGCAGCGTGGCACGGCGCGATTCATGTTGGGCGCGGATTCTACCGCCGCCGGTTCGCGACCGCTATCGATCTTCGCGATGCGGGCTATCGCGACAGACGATTTTGCAGCGGCGACAGGCGCGCGCATAGTGCGCGCGTTCCCGCACGCCTGTCGGAAAGGAGATCCGCACCGTGATTCGACGTCTCGCCGTCGTTTGCCTTGTCGCGCTTTCATGGACGATGGCTTCAGCGCCCGCGGTGGCGCAGGCCGTCCGCGCCACCCTCCTGGGCACGGTGACCGACCAGAGCGGCGCGGTGCTCCCCGGGGCGACGCTGACCATCACCAACAGCGATACCGGTGTCGCGCAGACAACGGTCACCGACGCCCAGGGTCACTACACGATGACGAACCTGGCGCCGGCGCCCTACAACATCGCCGCCTCGCTGTCCGGATTCGGAACCGTCGTTCGCCCCGCTATCCGACTCGCTGTCGGCAGTGAGAGCGTGGTGGACTTCACGCTCGGTCCTTCAGCCATCGAGCAGACCGTCACCGTGACCGCGGAGGCCCCCGTCGTCGAAACCGTATCCGCGGCGCTCGGCACCGTCATCGAGCAGAAGCAGATCGCCGAGTTGCCCCTCATCGATCGCAGCTATTCGAAGCTGATCGCGCTTGCGCCGGGGGCCAACGAGGTGCCGCCGGCCACGGCGGGCGGACAGTTCCAGCAGTTCTTCGGCAGGCAGCCCCAGTACACGGTCTCCGGCGCTCGACCCGAGGGCCAGGTCTTCCTGCTCGACAACACCAACGTCCAGAACTACTGGAATCGCGGCAGCGGCTCCGGCCAGCTCGGAACCACGCTGGGCGTCGAGGCCATCGCTGAGTACCAGGTGCTGACCAACACGTACAGCGCCCAATTCGGCGGGAATGGCGTCGCCATCAACGCTATTACGAAGTCGGGGACAAACCAGTGGCACGGGTCGCTGTTCGAGTTCTATCGCAACGACGCGCTCGACGCCTCCAATTACTTCGACAAGCTGCTCGACCGGCCCGATCCGACACTGGACAAGCATCAGTTCGGCGCCAGCTCGGGCGGGCCGCTGGTCAGGAGCAAGGCGTTCTATTTCGTGACCTACGAAGGTCTGCGTCAGACCGTTGGTCAGACGCAGCCGATCAACGTGCCTGACGCCAACGCCCGCGCCGGGATCATCAACGGCGTGGCGGTCGGCGTCAACCCGGCGATTGCGCCGGTGTTGCAGCTCTATCCGCTGCCGACGCGGCAAACCCCGGCACAGGCAGCGCAGGGCATCGGTCGCGTCGACCTGACGAACGAGTCACCCGCGCACGAACACTACTTCGTAGGGCGGTTCGACTATACGGTGAATCCCTCGACCAACCTGTTCGTCCGATACACCGGCGATACCGCGTCGGTGTTCGAGCCGAACTCCGGGTCGGCGATTCCCCTGTGGACGAGCGACGACCAGTCGAACAATCACTACGTCACGGCAGAAGTTCGTCAGGCGCTCAGATCGAGCGTCGCCAACGGCATCCGTTTCGGCGCGACGCGCACGCGGGAGGAAGCCACGCGCACCGATCTGGACAACGGACTGTTGATCTTCTTTCCGGGCCGCCAGAGCGGTTCGGTGAACCCGGGCTCCGGCGTGGCCGGCGTCGGCGGCAATCAGGTGCTGCCGTTCACCCAGCGTCAGTCGCGGGTCAACGTGGCCGACGATCTCGTTTGGGCGACGGGCGCTCACTCGATCAGCCTCGGCGCCGAGTATGAACATCAGGCGACGTTCGTCAACCTGCCGCTGTTCGGCGACGGCGCCTGGACGTTTCCGAGTCTGACGGCCTTCCTCCAGAACCAGCCCTCGTTGTTTCTCGGCGCACTGCCCGACGCGACGGATGCGGCGCGCAATATCGACGAATGGCGCGTGACCAGCTACGTGCAGGATCAATGGCGGCTCGGCGGCCGCCTGACCGTGAACCTCGGCCTCCGCTACGACCCGCGAGGCATCCCGACGCTCGACAAGGCGGCGGCATTGGTCGATCTGGCGCAGTCAACGGGCTTTACGACGATCACGCAGGCGTTCTCCCGGAATCCGACCTTGCACAACTGGGAGCCGCGCGTCGGCGCCGCCTTCGACCCGTTCGGCGACCACCGGACCTCGATTCGTGCCGGCTACGGCATGTTCCATAGTCCGATCACGGCAAACCGTCTCGGGCCCGCCTACGCCTTGAACCCACCGTTCGCCCTCGGCGTGCAGGTACGGCTGCCGTTCCCGCCGTTCCCGTCGTTCCCGACGCCCAATCCCGCCGCGTCGCAGATTTCGCAGAACCAGGCGCTCGACTACGACATGGCGGATGCGCCGCGGCTTCACCAATGGAACGTCAACGTGCAGCGCGAGATCCTGCGCAACACCAGCGTCACCGTCGCGTATGTCGGGAGTCGCGGCGACCACCTCCAGCGCCAGCGCGACACGAACCCGGTCACCCCGCGGACACTGCCCGACGGCACGGTCGTGTACGGCTCGCGGTCGGGAAGCCAGACGATCTCCAACGTGAGAGTGAACCCGCAGTTCGGAGCACTGGTGAGCGGCAATTCCTACTCCGAGTCCGATTACCAGTCGCTCCAGGTGGCGATGAACCGCCGCTTCACGAACGATCTCCAGTCGCAGCTGTCGTACACCCTGTCTCGCTGTCGCGACACCTCGTCGGGAAACTCGCCGTTCGAGGGTGGCACCGCCGCGACCAATCCCTACGACGAGGAGTACGACTACGGCCCATGCCTCGTCGACCGCACTCACAACCTCCGGGCGAGTGCCATCTATCAGCTGCCGTTCACGGCCAACGCGTTTGTGTCGGGGTGGCAACTGTCAGGGATTGTGAGCGCGATCAGCGGCGCACCCTTCACGCCGCTCATCGGGTTCGACCAGGCGGGTCTCCAGACCGGCGGGACCCAGCGCCCGAATCTCGCGTCCGGCAAGTCGCTGGACGATGCGGTCAGCGGCGGCCGCCTCGATACCGCTTGCGGCTGCATCGCCAACTACTTCGATCCAACGTTCTTCACGCTTCCGGCCGCCGGCACGCTCGGCACCGGCGTCGGTCGCGATTCGCTGCGTGCGCCCGGCCTTCTCAACGTGGACCTGGCGATCAGCAAGAACGTGAGTCTGGGCAAGGGGCCTTACCTGCAGCTTCGCGCCGAGGTATTCAACCTCTTCAACCGCGTGAATTATGCGCCGCCGAATTCCGTCATCTTCGTCGCAACGGCCGACGGCGGCGCGGCGTACAACGCCAACGCCGGCCAGATCACGTCGGCAGGCCCCGCGCGTCAGGTGCAGTTCGGAATGAAGTTGGTGTTCTGAACCGGGGCTCGTTCGCAGGAGGTACATATGAACCGTTCTCGTTTTGCTGTGGTGATGCTGGCGGCGGCCCTCGTCGGCGGCACGTGGGAGGCGTCGGCTCATCATTCGTTCGCCGCCACCTACCTCGAGGACCAGTCGGTCACCATCGAGGGTGAGCTGGTCCAGTTCCTGTTCCGCAATCCGCACTCCTTCGTGCACGTGAACGTCCAGCAGAAGGACGGATCGGTGATGCGCTACGCCGTCGAATGGGGCGGCGCCGGGCAACTCGGCGGGCAGGGTGTCACGAGAGAAACGCTGAAGCCAGGCGACCACGTCATCATCACCGGCGCTCCTGGTCGGAATCCGGCGGACCATCGCCTGCGCATGGTGTCGCTGCACCGCCCGAAGACGGCAACGAGCCCCGAGCTCACCTGGGGGCGCCGGCCGGGCGAAACGGTGGACTAGCTGCTTCGCCTCCTCATTCCTCTTCTGTTTTAGATCGAATGAGGCGATCATCCCGGGGTTCGAGCTGACCCTCACTGGAGTGGCCAACATGACCCGGTTTACACTCGCGCTGCTGCTGATGACACCGACCGCGATTCAAGCCCAGGCGCCGGCGCCACCCAAACTGGCGTTCGCGTTCGAACTCCACGCGGAGGTCGCTGCCCCGCTGGTCGTCGGCGACGTTGCCGCCGGCACGCGGCGCATCGTCCAGATCACCGGCGGCACGTTCGAAGGGCCGGGGTTCAAGGGACGGGTGCTGCCGGGGGGCGCGGACTGGCAAATCATCCACCCGGATGGCTTCAGCGAGCTCGACACCCGGTACACCATCCAGACCGATAGCGGTCAGACCGTGTACGTGCAAAACGCCGGCATCCGGCACGCGGCGCCAGACGTCATGAAGCAACTGCTGGCGGGGCAACCGGTCGATCCGACGCTCGTCTACTTCCGCACCGTTGCCAAGTTCGAGACCTCCGCGCCGGAATTGCAGTGGCTCACGCGCGCCGTCTTCATCGGTGTCGGCCAGCGCAATCCGTCGGACGTGCTGATCCGGTTCTGGCGCGTCGAGTAGCGATCGTCCGACGAACGAACGCAGACGCCCCACTTCGCCGCCTTCCAGCGGTGCGCCACCCGCAGCGATAATCGTGTCGTCCTCTAACCCAGGCCCGGTGTGCCGGCCTGTCTTCGCGGAGGCAGTGATGTCGGGGGCAAAGATGCGAATTGTCGTTCTCGGTGGCGGATTCGCCGGCGTGACTGCAACGCGACACCTCGAACGGGTGCTGCGCCGGCATCAGGATGCGGAGGTCACCCTGGTGAGCCGCGAAAACTTCTTCGTGCTCACTCCCCTGCTGTTCGAGGCCTGCTCGGGCCGGCTGGAACTGCGGCACTGCGCACAACCGATACGCGCCGCGCTCCGACGCGCCCGCTTCATCGAAGCGCACGTGGAATCGGTAGACGTGGAGCGGCAGGTCGTCCGAGCTGTCGCGACTGACAGAGGCGTCTACGAGTTGCCATATGACCATCTGGTGGTGGCGCTCGGTGCTTCAACCAACGATGGCCTCATCGCCGGTTCGCCACACGCGCTGACCTTCAAGACCATGGCGGACGCGCTGGTGCTGAGGAATCAAGTCATCGAATGCTTCGAACGGGCGGATGCCGCCACGGACCCGGCAGAACGGCGGCGGTATCTGACGATGGTGGTGATCGGCGGCGGATTGGTCGGGACAGAGCTCGTCGGTGAGCTGACGGCGTTTGCGGACGACGTCTTACGCTTCTATCCGCGGATCCGCCGCGACGAGATCTCGTTCCGGCTGTTTGAAGCCGGTCCGCGCATTCTGCGGGAGATCGACGAGACGCTGGCCGCGACAGCCGGCCGCGTGCTCGAACGTCGCGGCGTCCGCATCCACGCGGCGACTGCGGTCAGGTCGATCGGCACCGGTCGGGTGCAGCTCGAACACGAGACGATCGAAGCGGCCACCATCGTCCTGACCGCAGGCATCGTTCCGAGTGCGATCGCCAGCGCTATCCAGGTGCTGCGCGATCCGCGCGGCCGCCTCGTCGTGGATGCCGCGATGCGCAGCCGGAGCCATTCGAACGTGTGGGCCCTGGGCGACTGTGCCGCCATTCCCGGGCCGGACGGCCAGCTGTATCCGGCACTCGCACAGCATGCGATCCGCGAGGCGCGACACCTGGCGAGGAATATCGGTGCGGTCATCGAGGGACAAAGCCCCACGGCATTCCTGTTCCGGTCTCTCGGCACGATGGCGTCACTCGGACACACTCGAGCGGTCGCACTCGTCTTTGGTGTACGGCTCACCGGATTCCCGGCATGGTGGCTGCGACGGACGTACTATCTGTTTCAGATGCCGCGGTGGGACCGGCGGCTGCGGATCGTGCTGGACTGGACCGTTGCCCTGTTCTTCAGGCCGGATATCACCCGCGTCGATCTGCGCGTGGAGCGCGAACAGGTAAATCGGATTCGTGAGCTGGCGGCACGATGACGTGCTTATCGAAGCAGGGGCGCGGATGCAGAGTAAAGCCAGCCGTCGGTTCTGCCGCACGCCGTATGATGATGACGGGACTGTCGTCTTGATAAACATTGTCATCGTTGCGGTAGCCGTCCTCGTTCTCGTGCCAAACGGCCCGATGCCTGGCGTGGCCGAGGCCGCGCAGATCGTCGCCGCCGCCGACTGTCACGAGGTCCAGGAGTGCCAACGCCTGGCATTGGAAGCTCGGGACCGCGGCGCATACGAGACCTTCCACGATTTCGCCTGGCGGGCCGTGCAGACCGGCCGCCGGAATGATCCCGAGCTGCTGTATCTGCTCGCGCGGGCACAGAGCCTGAGCAACCGGCCGACCGATGCCCTCGTGACGTTGAAGCGTCTGGCGGAAAGGGGCGTGGCCTACGACGCGAACACGAACGAAGATCTACGGCAGGTCCGCACGCTTCCAGGCTGGCCGGCGGTCGCTGCCCTCATCGAGGGCCGGTCCGGCTCCGCGGTCGCGAGCGGCCCGACGACACCGCCTCCGATTCCTCGTGCAGCAGCTCCTGAGCCCCCCACTCCAGTCCGCGCCCGCGCCATCCCCTCCCACACCGGCGGCGCCAATCGTCGGACCGAAGATCCAGGCACTCAGCGTCGTCGAAGCGGTCCATTTCTCGGCCCCGGGATATGTTCCGGGAGGTCTTGCCTACGATGCGGTCTCACGCCGGTTTCTCGTCGGCGATCTGTATGCGCGCAAACTGCTCGTCGTCGGCGAAGGCTCGGATCATGTCGTCGACATGGTGCGCGCTGATTCCGCGGGATTCCAGGACGTCACCGCGATCGAGATCGACCCGCGACTCGGTGACCTGTGGGTCGTGACCACCGGACCGACCGACGGCACGGGGGCGCTGCACAAGCTGCAGCTGATTTCCGGCCGCGTGCTGAGTGTGTTCGACGCGTCTCCCGAGCTGCGGCCGGTGCGGTTTGCCGACGTGACGGTCACCCCTTCAGGCGTGGTGCTCGTACTCGACGACGCAGGTCGACGAGTGCTCGGCTTGCGGTCCAAGGCCGGGGCCCTGGCAGCGATGATGCGGCTCGACGTCGAGGCGCCGACCAGTCTCACGGCCTCGGGTGATGGCGAGGTCGCCTACGTCGCTCACCGCGATGGGCTCATGCACGTCGATCTCGCGACCGGGCGCGCATCAGCCATGACTGGACCCGACGGTGTTGACCTCGGACACTTCGAGCGGATCAGATGGCACCGGAATGCACTGGTGGGGGCCCAGGTCATGCCGGACGGATCGCGCCGCTTCGTTCGCCTGCGATTGAGCCAGACCGGAAGACAGGTAACCGAGGCGACAGTGATCGACACGTCGCTGCCGGCTGGTTCGGGGCCGACCTTCGCGACCATCGCGGGCGACGATCTGTACTATCTCGCCACGAGAAGTGCTGACTCCACGACGCGGCCGGACCAGGCGTCCGGTGTTGAGAACGTGGACGTGCTGGTGCAGCGCATTCGATTGCGCTGAGCGCGCGCAACCGTCGTCATTCGTCCGCCCGCCGGCGGAACCCGGCCTGCCAGTTGACGACGATCGTCATGACCGACGCGCCAGTGTCGGAACTGCCAGCGTTGAAGAGCATCCGCTCACCGCCTGGTGCAACGTCCCAGTACCAGTTGTTGATCGTCGCGCCGCCGCCGTAAATGGGCGCGGGAAAGAGCACGCGAGGTGTGCTGTGCGTGAAGGTCGACGCGGCCGTACGCGTCTCGGCCGATATCAACTGCGCTCGGGCGGACACATAGAGCAGCTCCTTGCCGTCGCTGCGCCAACGCGGCTGGTAGCCGCCGCCACTCGAGACCACCCACTTGCCACCGCTCGACGGGGGGAAGGTGCGCACGTAGACATCGCTCGTGCCGCTCTCGTCGGAAACGTAGGCCACGAAGTGGCCGTCCGGCGAAAACGAGGCATCCGTCTCGCGGTAGTTGGTTGCGAGAAACGGCTCCGGCGTGCCGGCCGTCGTCCCGGACATCGGAACCACCCACAGGTCCTCCTTCGTGACCGGATCGATGCTGGTGTACAGGAGCCAGCGGCCGTCCGTCGACCATGATTGCGGGTACTTCGCCGCGGGTGATTTCAGCACCAGCGCGTCTGGGCCGACGCCGTTCGCGAGGGCGGAATAGATATCGAAGTGTCCTTCGCGGTTCGCGCCGAACGCCACACGGGTGCCATCAGGCGACCAGACCGGCTTCGCGGTCGGAAACGCCGAGGCGACCTTGGCGCTCGACTCGCGCGCGAAATCATGAACCCACGCCGACGGCCCGCTATTGCGTACGACAGCGACCTTGGTGCCATCGGGTGAGAGGCTCAGCTCATTGAACTGGTCCGGCGCCCACGCCGTACCCGTCTGCATACCTTGACGATTCATCCACACGAGCCGGCGCCCTTCACCCACCTCGCTGTAGAGGATCGTGCCGGTCTCGGAGGCGGAAAAACCACCGATCCGCTCGGCAACGACTACCGGTTCCCCTGAGAGCTTCAGCGCGTGTGGATCGAACGTCTGCGCCAGCAGCGCCCCACCGTTGGCGAACAGCAGATGATCATCGCCGCGACCGTTCGCCGGGACGTAGGCGATGTCGGCTGCGCCGGTTGTTGACACCTGCACCGGTGTGCCGGTGCCGTCCAGCGCCGCCGCGTATACGCCGCTCGCGCTCGAGTAGATGAACCGACCGCCCGGCAGCACATGGCCTCCGCCGGTGAGCCACACCAGTTGAGCGGGTCCGAGGCCGGTTGGAACGCCTCCCTCGCCGGACACCTGCTGCAGTCCGCGTGGCGCGGCTACGAAGACAATCCTGTTGTCCCTGGTCCCGAAACCGCCGAGCAGGACGCCGGACAAGTCGCAGAGCACACGAGGTGCTCCGCCCGACGCGTCAATCTTCGTCAGCTTTCCCGCGGCGTCGAAGATCACGAAACGGCTGTCAGCGGACCAGAACGGGTTGCCCACCGCCGCGTCCGTCATCGCCAGCAGGCGCGGAGCGACAGCATCGAGATCGCGAACGAAGATTCGATTACCGGCCTGGTAGACGATGTGACGCCCATCGGGCGACACCTGGGGCGTGCCATTCCCCGCTGTGAGTTGCGGCACGGACATCTGGAAGCGAACCACCCCAGCGGCCACTGCCGCAGGCTCGCGGAAATGGACGGCCGCGACCGCGCCCCCGATCACAGCGACGACACCGGCGATCGCCCACGGCACCAGACGGCGCCACGCCGCAGGCGGCGCCGGCGTATCGGTCGCGCGTCCGATCGCGTCGTCGTCCAACAGCTCCCAGACGTCGCCGACGTCGCGTAATCGCCGTCGCGGGTCTTTCTCGAGACACTTGCGGAGCAGCCTTCGTGTCTGGGGCGGCACTCTGTCCAGAGCCGGCGCGTCCTTGACCACCGCCGCGAGCGTCTCGGTGACGTCGTCGCCGCCGAACGGACGCGTCCCGACAAGCATCTCGTAGAGCACGACACCAAACGCCCAGATGTCCGCGCGCTTGTCCACCGCGCGGCCGCGCGCCTGCTCGGGGCTCATGTAGGCGGCCGTACCGAGAATCATGCCGACGTGCGTCATCGCCGGCGACGTCATCGTCGGCGACACCGTCACCGCCCCAGCCGGCGACGGGCTCGAGCCGGTGGAATCTGTCAGCTTGGCCAGGCCGAAGTCGAGCACCTTCACCGTGCCGTCCGGTCGCAGCTTGATGTTCGCTGGCTTAAGATCGCGATGGACGATCCCTTGATCGTGCGCGGATTCGAGCGCGTCGGCGATCTGTCGCGCGATGGACAGCGCCTCGTCGAGCAGCAGCGGCCCCTGGGCAATGCGATCGGCCAGCGTCGCTCCGTCCACGAACTCCAGCACGAGCGCGCTGACGGTGTCGCTGACCTCGAGTCCGTAGATCTGCGCGATGTTCGAATGATTCAGCGACGCCAGCAGCCTGGCTTCGCGTTCGAAGCGTGCGAGGCGATCCGGATCGTGCGCGACCGAGTCGAGGAGCACTTTGATGGCGACGTCGCGATCGAGGCGGGTGTCACGCCCGCGATAGACCGTGCCCATCCCGCCCTGGCCGAGTAACGACGTCACCTCGTACGCGCCGAGACGCGTGCCGGCAAGCGAGCTCATACCTCAGTGCACCGACGACAGGCGCGGGCACCACCCCGCCACCACGCTGTTCAGCCAAGCGTCTGGTTCGTGCGACGGGCCCGAGACGAGGACCGGGAAAATGGGATTGCCGCCGACCTCATACACGTGTGGCACAGAAGGATTGTTTCATAGCTCGGCGATTCGGCTGCCGGTACCCTCTCCCTGGATTTCTGGACGGCGGTTTACGGGTGCGCGCGACACCCATCCGATCGAGTGACCCGAACTCCCGATACACTCGGAAGCATGTCGCGATTGACAGTTGGCATCCTGCACCCGGGCGCGATGGGCGTCGCCATTTCGCAGTCGGCACTCGACACCGGATGCGCCGTGTTCTGGGCCTCCGCGGGGCGCCGCTCGAGCACACGCGAGCGCGCTGAACGCGCCGGGCTGATCGATCTGGTCACGGTCGATCGCCTCTGCCAGGAATGCGGCGTGATCCTGAGCGTGTGCCCGCCCGAATTCGCGGCCGACGTGGCGCAGCGTGTCGCCGCGACCGGTTTCACCGGCGTTTTTGCCGACCTGAACGCGCTGGCGCCCCAGCGCAAGGCCGCCTTCGCCGCGACGATGCGCGAGCGGCGCATTCGCTTCGCCGATGGCGGCATCATCGGCCTGCCGACGCGCACGCGCGGGGAGACGACGGTGTTCCTGTCCGGAGAGGCGGCGAACGAAGTTGCGGCCTGCTTTGCGACCGGCGCGATCGCGGCGCGCGTGCTCGGGGACGACGTGGGGCGCGCCTCTGCCCTCAAGATTCTGTTCGCGGCGCACAACAAGGGCACGATTGCGCTGTTCACGTCGTTGTACGCCGCGGCCCGCCACTACGGTGTCCTCGACGAGTTGCAAGGGCAGTTCACGCAACGCGGCCACAACCTGGCGACCATCGAGACGCAGATCGTGCGAGCCGCACCCAAAGCGTGGCGTTGGCTGGCAGAGATGCAGGAAATCTCAGCGGCACTCGAAGCCGTCAACATGCCCGGCGACTTCCATCGCGCCGCCGCCGACGTCTACGCACGCCTGGCGAGCTTCAAGGATGCGACGAGCCCTTCGCTGGCCGACGTTATCGGGAAAATGGGCTAAGGAGACATGCCGGTTCGCAAGTTCTTGAGGCACGAGACAGTGTGCGCGGAGATTCCGGCGACCAGCCGTTTCCTGATTCCCCGCGACGAGCCAGCGCGACGCATCTTCTCCCCGTCGTCCCGCGGAATACTCCAGTCGGCCGCTTCGTTGCGCCTACCTCCTCAACGCTTCTTCACCCACGGTGGCGACCAGTTGGTGATCCGTCCCTCCCACAAGCTGCGGTTGTTCTCTTCGCAGGAGTACTCCATGAGCGGGCCGTCGTTGAGGCGGAACGTCCGCTCGTTGGTCCAGGACTGCGTGTAGAACTTCGGGTCGTCAATCGTGACGGTGTACGCCATCGTCTTCGCATCGAGGCGCCTGAATGTCTGCGTCAGGTGCAGCGCGTCGCTGTGCGGATGCCCGATTGTGTCCAGCCTGGTGTAGCCGTTGAAACCGCGCGTGTCGACGACAAGCGTGTCGCCATCCCATCGTCCGATCGAGTACCCGTACCAAGTTGGATTGTCCGCCATCTGTTTCGGGAACTCGCGGGCGAACGGGATGACGTGGTGCCAGGTATTGATCTCGAAGAGCAGGGCAATCTGAGACTCGTCCTGCATGATCTGAAACGGATACGGCGCGTTCACGGACCGTTGGAGGCCGAACGGGAAACAGCTGCCGGTGTAGTCGCCGGTGGCCGCGTCGTAGGACGACCAGTCCGCGAGTCCGGCTGGCGTGAACGGGAGCTCCCTCTTGTTGCCGCGGTCGTACAGTTGCTGCCGGGTCTGCGCGGTGTCGTCCGGCGAAAACGGCGCCTCCGCGTACCCGCGCTGGTCGCGGCGGTTCACGGTCATGTCGGGAACATACGGCGGCATCCAGACGCCGCTCAGGTCCGGCCGGCCGTCGCCCCGCCGCGGCGGTCCTTCCGTTGGCCGTCCCGCCGTACCGGTCTGCTGCGTTTGTCCATTCCCGTGCATCGACAGCGCTGCGACGCACATCGCCGTTACGGCGCCGAGTGCGAACCGTCTGTTCATGAGCCGATGATAAACCCTGGACGGGCAGAGGCGACGGTGAGGGCGGGCTAGCGCGATTCTGTTCGCCAGGGTCATCATCTACGGCACTATCCGATCGCGGAAAGGACCAGGGCTAGGCCGAAAGCGGCCGGCGAGATCCGCCCGACCGTGCAGCTGTATGAACCAGCGGTGCCGATAGACTGAGGTGGTGCCGCCCATAAAAACTAGAGCCTGCTTCATCGAGCCGATGCTGCTCCTGAAGACCGACTCCCTCCCGGATGGCGAAGGGTGGGTGCACGAGCTGAAGGTCGACGGCTATCGCGCCATAGCCTTCAAGACCGGCGGCACTCTGCACCTCCGCTCCCGCAACAACAACGACTTCGGCCTCCGCTACCCCGCGGTCGTGAACGGACTCGCCAGGCTTCCGGACGAGACCGTGATCGACGGCGAAGTGGTCGCGTTCGATGAGGAAGGCAGGCCCTCGTTCAATGCCCTCCAGAACTACGGGACGGGGGCGGCACCCGTCGTGTTCTACGTGTTCGATCTGCTGGTGCTGGCGGGACGAGACCAGCGAGGCGAAATTCTCGACACGCGGCGGGCACTGCTCGAGAAGAAGGTGCTGCCGAAACTCACGGAGCCGGTTCGGTACCTCGCTCCCCTCAACGCACCCCTTCCGGACCTGATCGCCTCGGTGAAGGCACAGGGGCTGGAAGGCCTGGTTGCCAAACGCCGGAACAGCAAGTACGAATCCGGCCTGCGAACGGGTGCGTGGCAGAAGATGCGCATCAATCAGGGGCAGGAGTTTGTGATTGGCGGCTACACGCGAGGCACGAAGACCTTCGACGCGCTCGTGTTCGGGTATTACGACGGCGACAAGCTGATATACGTAGCCCGCACTCGCAATGGCTTCACCCCGGCCACCCGCGTGCAGTTGTTCAAGAAGTTCAAGCCGCTGGAGATCCCCGACTGCCCGTTCGTGAATCTGCCCGAAACCAAACGCGGTCGTTGGGGCCAGGGACTCACGAAGGACAAGATGAAGGAGTGTGTGTGGTTGAAGCCGGTGCTGGTCGCGCACATCGAGTTTCTGGAGTGGACGGGGGAAAACCACCTGCGCCATTCGCGGTTCGTCGGGCTGCGCGAAGACAAGACGCCACGCGAGGTGAGAAGGGAGTAATTGGCGTTGCTGCTCCCGCCTGACTTTGCAGCGTCAATAGGAGGAGGCTCGGCGATCGTCGTCAGTGGTAACGCCGATCAATTTGGCGACGGTCTCTCCACCCTGTCGATCACCATCACGTCGACAACCGCCTTCGTGGCTTGAAGCTTCAGCCCGAGCTGCTGCTCGAATGCCGTAAAGATATCGGGCGGCGGATTAGGGTCGGCGGCATTTGCAGGCCCGAGGCCGCCGAAGTTGGCTAACTGGATCGCGTCCGGCGTGAATCTCAACTGGAAGTCATATCTTCCGGTGAGACCGGTTTGATCCACGACAGGCTTGTCCAGGATGTTGCTCTGCAGGCCGTTCGCGACCCCGTTGAGGCCGGTATTGCGACCGAAAAGGGAAATCACTCCTGGTTCTCTTCCGAAACCGATTCCAGGAAAAGCATTCGGATCCCCAGCGCTCACGGAGATCTTCGGTCCTCCCTTGGCCACCACCATCGCATACACCGGCAGTTCCTTCTTTTCCGTGTGGAACTTGAGTTGGAAGCGATCGACGAGCAATTTCTGGATCATCAGCTTCATCTGATCCCGGTTGGGCTCGCCGGAAGTATCGGAGCGACCGACCGTGTCGTACCGCTCGGAATCAACCCACGACGGTGCCCCCGATATCTGGTTCGCGTGGACGTTGTAGGCCAGCTTGATCATCCAGTTCACCGTCACGTTGGTGGTGGTCACATCCTGGCCCCGGATGCCATACCCGCCGCGCGGGGCGTCGGGCCGACTGGGTTTGATCGTCGCGACGACAAATTCCGGCTTCGCGTCCGCGGACATCCTGACGGGCGCGGGCGGCAACTCTGGAATCGCCCACGCGGTCTGCTCCGTGGCGCGTACCAGGTTCAGTGGGAGTGCGGTCGCAGCCTGTGTCCATTTGCCGGTGATCGTGTTGCCATCACCACCGAGCGTTCCTTCGAATACCGACTGCAATAGCTGGATTGAGACCTGCAGCGTCGAGCCTTTGAGCGTGACGCTGGTTGCGTTGAAGGGCGTCGGGTCGCGATCGATGGCATAGACCAGCGCTTTCAGGGCGCCCCCGTCGGCCGTCGATATCTTGAAGACCAGCCGCAGTTCCCCATTGGGACCCTGAGGCGACAACAATGTGCCCTGCCAGGTACCGCTAATCTCCTGCGTCGGCGCCGCCTGCGTCTGCGCCCACAGTTCGATCGCGCCGGTGATTCCAACCATTACGGCAGTCGCGATCGCCACGAGTGCGCAGAGCACCGGTCCTGCCCTCTTTGAGAGATTCAGGTTGACGTATGGCCGGTTCGTCACGATAGCCTCGATTCTTGTTTCAGATTCGATCCGGTCACGCGATCTGATCGAATTGGGCCAAGCCACCCAGGGCGCTGCCGTCGAACACGCCGACGCGCATTCAAGCGGCACTGCAGTCTTTTAGTTTGCGGGAAGGGAAATGAGTGTCATCGAAAGTCTCGACAACCCGGCAAAGGTCCGGCGCCGGCATGTTAAACCATTGAGCGCCAAAGTCGCGCGCATGCACCCTTTGACGTCTGCCGCACCGGCTCGGCCTGTTCGAACCAGCCGAGACGCTGTCCGGCGATTACTCGCGAAGCGTGGCATACCGCGATTCGTGAGCCAGATCATGCCTGCGGCGTTTATCGCGTGCTAAGCTCCGCCCGAAGAGCGGTATTCCAACCATGACGCGCATGGCGGATGCACGCCGACGCCGAAAGGGGACAGCACATGCAGGCTGGTAGTTGTGCCACAGCAGTCGTCCTTGTCATCGCCCTGGAAGCCAGGGTCGGCCTCGCCGCTACCGAGCGCCCGGAGCAAATCGCATCTAAGACGATCGCGTCCATGCGGATGGCAGACGGAAAAAGAGTGGACGACGACAGGCTAGCGATCCTTTGATGCAATCGCTCCTGAGTCGTCCCCCTTGTGCCTGCACTGGATAGACGGAGCGGTTGCCCGCCCCGTCTTCTTTACGCCTTGTCGAAATGCTCCCGGAAGCCTGGGAGCCGGCCTTCGATGACGTCGACCACCTTCGCCATCAGCAGGCTGAGCATCGCATCGCGCATACGGATCACGGTCTGGTTTGTCTGGGGACTGAGACCCAGGACAAAGTTGCCGCGAGACGGAGCGCCGTCCGTCCTCTGCGAGCGCATGAGATTCGTAGCGATCACACCGCCGCCAATCACCAGGCCCGTCGCAATCAGCGCCGTGGGTATCGGATACCTCCGCGCGATGGTCCACGCGTCCTCTCTCATCTCCGACCATTCGTGATCTCTGACATAGGCTGACGCCCGTCCCAGTTCGTCTTCGACGCGGTCTGCCCCCCGATCCAACGGCGCAGGCAACGCGTCTTTGTACGCACCGGCTGCGTCAGCTGCCGCATCGAGGGTGTCGGCGACGCGTCCGCGCGACTCTCGCGCACCCTCGGTTGCGCTGCCGGCAGCCTTCGCCGGCTTGTCAGTACTTTTGGTCATCTGTTCGCTTCGCGATGGCTCTGTCTTAGAAGGCATATGGTCTCCCGCCGGGATTGGCTGCACAGGTTCTCCGTCACTTTCGGGTGGTTTTCTTTTTCGCCGCCTTCGCCTTGGCCGGGCGAGCCTTCTGCCTGGCCGGCGCGGGTGCGTCGTCCTCGTCGTCGTCCTCACTGGTCGTGCCGCTGGAGGCCGCCTCGTTGATGCCGCCCTCGGCCAGCGCCGTCAGTTTGGCGTCGGCGGCCTTCTCCTCGTCGAGAATCTCTTCGAGCAGATCCCCTGCTTCGGTGTGGCCCATCAGTCGCGCCCAGGCGACGAGCGTGCCGTACGCGGCCATCTCATAATGCTCGGCGCGCTGGCCTCCCGCGATCAGACAGGCATCCATCGTTGCCGAATCGAAGTCCTCCTCCATCACCGACTTGCCTTCTTCGATGATGCCGGCGATCCCGTCGCAGTGCTTGCCGCGCACCTTCTCCCCAAGCGAGGCGAACACCCGCTCGAGCTTGTCGACCTGCCCGCGCGTCTCTCCGAGATGCGACTCGAACGCGGCGCTCAGATCGTCCGCGCTCGCCTTCTTGGCCATCTTCGCAAGCGCCTTGAGTAACTGCTTTTCCGCATCGTAGGCATCGCGGAGTTCGTCGATGAACGCGTCGTGCAGGGTCTTGGCTTCAGCCATGTGTCGTCCTCTCCTTCGGTGGTTAATGTTGTCGACTACACGCGAGGCGGGTCGGTCTCGCGTTCGAAGTGGCGATGCCGGGCAAGCGCCGCGATGAACGCCCCGGCAACGGCGTCGTCGCCGGCCCTCGCGAGCAAAAGGCCCGGGTCGGCTTCACCGGACTTCAGCGTGAGTGGGACGCCCGCCTTCTTCAGCAGGTCCGCGCCGGCGCCCAGTGCGAGCATCGGCTTGCAGTGCCGGTACTGATCCTTCACGAATTCAAGGACACGGCCGTCGACACCGAGCCGGTCGATGGCGTCAGCACCGTCGGGAATCACGACCGCGTCCCAGAGCACGGACGGCATCGCTGCCACGGTGGTGTCCGCCTGACGCGCTCCTCCCGCCAGCGCCACCTCGCCTAGCGTGGCCCCAACCAGCCGAGGAACAGCGCCGGCCGCGACCAGGGCCGCGGCGATCGTCGCGAGGGAGGCGGCATCCGCGCCGTCGGCCACGAGCAGCGCGACCCGACGGGCCGCGATGCTCCCATCCCCGGGTCGGGCCATAAGCGACAACGCCTCCGAGGTTCCCACTTCCGGCGTGACGTCGGTCTTCAATACTTTGGGCATCGGTGGCGGCAATGTGCGCATGCCGAGCCCTTTCGCCACCTGTTCGGCGAGACCCTGATCGACGTTCATGAGGCCAGAGACCATGCGCTCGCGCACCGCCGGCGTCTGCACCCGCGACAGCTCGAAACGGAAGGCGTTGACGATGTGCGCCTGCTCGGTCGGCGTCTGGCTCTTGAAGAACAGACGCGCCTGCGCATAGTGCTCGGCGAAACGTTCGGGCTTGCCGCGCAGCTTGCTGGCCTCTGGCGCCATCGTCTCGGCGAACGACACGAAGCCCGCGGATCCCGCCTGGAACGGACATCCGCCCCCGAGCGAATTGGGCTCGTACGACACGCGCCCGCGGTGAATCGCCTGCCGATGCATGCCGTCACGCTGGTTGTTATGCACCGCCGCGACCGGCGCGTTGATGGGGATTTCGTGGAAGTTCGGTCCGCCCAATCGCGAAATCTGCGTGTCGACGTACGAGTGGATGCGTCCCGCGAGCAGCGGATCGTTCGAGAAGTCGATCCCCGGCACGACGTGCGCCGTACAGAATGCGACCTGCTCCGTCTCCGCGAAGAAGTTGTCCGGATTGCGATTGAGCGTCAGCCGTCCCACGGGAACCAGCGGCACCACTTCCTCGGGAATCAGTTTGGTGGCGTCCAGAATGTCGAAGCTGAACGCCTCCGCCTGCTCTTCGGTGAACAGTTGAAGCGCCAGTTCCCACTCGGGGTAGGCGCCGGCCTCGATGGCCTCCCAGAGATCGCGGCGATGGAAGTCGGGATCGGCGCCCGAAATCTTCACGGCTTCATCCCACACCAGCGAGTGGGTACCGGCGACGGGGTTCCAGTGGAACTTGACGAATGTCGCCTCGCCTGCCGCATTGACCAATCGATAGGTGTGTACCCCAAAGCCCTGCATCATCCGATAGCTGCGCGGGATGGCGCGGTCGGACATCGCCCACATGAGCATGTGCGTGATCTCGGGCATCAGCGACGCGAAGTCCCAGAACGTGTCGTGTGCGGTGCCTGCCTGCGGCATCGCGTGATGCGGCTCCGGTTTGGCGGCATGCACCAGATCCGGGAACTTCATCGCGTCCTGGATGAAGAACACCGGCATGTTGTTCCCCACCAGATCCCAGTTCCCTTCGTCGGTGTAGAACTTCACCGCGAAGCCGCGGACATCGCGCGCGGTGTCGGTGGACCCCCGCTCGCCCAGAACCGTCGAGAAGCGAACGAATACCGGCGTTTCTTTGCCGACCTCAGCGAAGATGGACGCTCTGCTGTATTCGGTCAGGGCCTTGGTGCACTGAAACACGCCGTGCGCCGCTGAACCGCGCGCATGGACGATGCGCTCGGGGATTCGTTCGTGGTCGAAGTGCGTGATCTTTTCACGCAGAATGAAGTCTTCGAGCAGCGTCGGCCCACGCAGGCCCGCCTTGAGGGAACTCTGATTGTCCCCGATGGGTACTCCCAGATTCGTGGTCAGGGGGCGCTGGCTCGAATCCACGCGCACGCGGTCGAGCGGACCGATGGTTTTGTTCTCCCCGATGACGGGACTGCCGCTGCCAACCTTCTCCGAGCCATTCGTCTCTTGCACCGTGCTCGAACCGGCGATCGGATCGGGCGGCTCAACGGATCCACCCGTTGGGGGCGCAGTCGCGGCTTTGCGGTCGTACTCGAGCGGCTTGTTGACGTTGAACGGGACCGCAGCAGCGAGCGCCTGCGTCGCGGCCATCTTCGCTGTCAGATCATCCTTCGAATCGACATCCGCTGCCGGTTCTGCCGGGCCAGAAACGGTGGCGCGGCTGTTCGGATCGACGGGTGGTGTGTCAGCGGTGGGCTTCTTCGGCGTCGGCATATTTGGAATTGGTCCTTCTTGAGGTGTGAATGGCCCGACAACCGGTGGAGTGAGGTCCTCCTACAGGCTCGCCATGCAGTTTGAGAGATTGACAGCAAGATGTCGTCCACAACGCGAGCACGTAGCGGACAATCGCCGTCGCCTTGATCTGAGGAAAAGAAGCGGCAGGGATGGGTTACTTACTGCTGAGCGTGCCGAAGGTCACGCGACCACGAGCCTCATGATTCCGACGGGCTCGTCGCCATTGAACGTCGCGGCGCCTGGGTGGCGACCGCCACGATCAGTTCCATGGATCGATCGGTCTTCACCAGGTGCATGCTGAAAGCCGCTGGCCGTGAGGTGATCCGGTCCTGTGACCGCGCGTAGGCGGTCAGCGCTGCTCGCGCATGCTCCGGGCGGGCATCCCGCGTTTCGACGCCACCAGGATCATCCGGGTCAGACGGATACTTCTCCTCGAGCATGCGAGCGAACTCGACGCTTCCGGAGCGCGCGAGACGCAAAGTCATCGGAGATGCCGAACGCCCGGATGATCCGCCAGGCGCCGCCCCGGTCGACGCGCCACAACGCGTAGGCATCGGCGGCGAACACGTCGCGTGCGATATCGATCGCGGTGGATGCGACCGTCACGGTGTCGGGAGATCCCAGAATGGACGCGGACGCCACCGCGAGACCCATCAGCCGCCGCTGCAGTTCTTCGAGCTCTCCTTCGATCTGCCGCCGATAGGAAATGTTCCGCGCCATCTTCGACGCGCCAACGATGGTTCCCGAGGGTCCCGAATCGGCGAGACGGTCAGGGAGATTGGCACCAGCCTGCCGTCCTTGCACTTCCGAATCGTGTCGAAGTGTTCGATGGCGCTCGCCACGGCGAACGTGCGCAAGCACCATATCCTCTTCGGGAAGACGATCGGGCGGGATCGCCTTGCGGTGTCCCAGGCGAGGCTTATCGGCGTTGTGCGATCATGTCTGGTATCCCATGTCATCTCCCATCACCGCAGACGAGCACGGCGCTGGACCGCGACAGCCTCGCCCGTGAAGTCGCCCGCCGCCGCACGTTTGCGATCATTTCGCACCCGGATGCGGGCAAGACCACCCTGACTGAAAAGCTGCTGGTCTACTCCGGGGCCATCGAACTGGCCGGCGCGGTGCGCGGCCGCAAAGCGGGCCGCCACGCCACCTCGGACTGGATGGAGATGGAACAGCGGCGCGGCATCTCGATCAGCGCGGCGGCGCTGGAGTTCGAGATGGACGGCCATCACGTCACCCTGCTCGACACGCCGGGCCACCAGGACTTCAGCGAAGACACCTATCGCACCCTCCTGGCCGTCGACAGCGTCGTCATGGTCATCGACGCCGCCAAGGGGATCGAAGCGCAGACGTTGAAGCTGTTCGAAGTGTGTCGAACGCGGCGGATCCCGGTCCTCACCTTCATCAACAAACTGGACCAACCGTCGCGGGACCCGTTCGAACTGCTGGACGAAATCGAGCGCGTGCTCGGCATCGCCGCCGCGCCGATGAACTGGCCGCTCGGCGACGGACCGGACTTCCGCGGTGTCTACGATCTGGTCGAAGGCCACATCCTGCTGTACGAGCGGCAGCGCGGCGGCAGGCGCATGGCACCCGTGGCGGTGGCGGATCCGGCCGACGCCAGCGTGACCGACATGATCGGCGAACGCCGTCAGCGCCAACTCATCGACGACGTCGCGATCATTGCCGGGGCGGGGACGCGGTTCGATGCCGATGCGTACTCTCGGGGAGCGGCAGACGCCGGTCTTCTTCGGCAGCGCGCTCAACGATTTCGGCGTCGAGCCATTTCTCAAGGCACTGGTTTCCCTGGCGCCGCCGCCGCGTCCGCGTATGGCGGAGGAGGGGCTTGTCGAGCCGATCGATCGCGGCTTCTCCGGCTTCGTCTTCAAGATCCAGGCGAACATGAACCCTCGCCATCGCGATCGCGTGGCGTTCTTCCGCATCTGTTCCGGCCGACTGTCGAAGGACATGCTGGTGCAGCACGGGCGGCTGGGCACCTCGCTTCGGCTGTCGCGTGTCTACCGCTTCTTCGGCCGCGATCGCGAGACCGTCCCCGAAGCCTACGCCGGCGACGTCGTCGGCCTCGTCAACCCCGGCCAGCTCGCCATCGGGGACACGCTGTATTCGGGCACGCCGGTCCGCTTCCCGCCAATCCCGATGTTTCCGGCGGAGCGGTTCGGCACGCTGCGTCCGCTGGAAGGGCGCCACAAGAAGTTCGACGAGGCGGTGGAGCAACTGGCGGAGGAAGGGCTGCTGCAACTGTTCGTGCCGAGTATCGGGCCGCGCGAAGCGATCGTCGGCGTCGTTGGCGCGCTGCAGTTCGACGTCATCGAGGCCCGGATGGCCAGCGAATACGGCATCCCGTGCAAGGTGGATCCGCTCGCCTACGTTGCCGCACGGTGGCCCGTGCCCGCGGGCCAGCCCCTGAAGCTGCCCTACAGCGGTGCGATGCAGGTGGTCGATCGCTACCGCCGCGACGCACTCCTGTTCAACTCCGAGTGGGCGTTGAGCTACACCGTCGAGAACAATCCCGACGTCCGCTTTCACGACGCGCTGTAATTGCGGTCAGGCCTGTTCCCGGATGCGCGCCGGACTGGGGGGATTGCTGTACGAAGCAAGAGCCCCCAGGCACAGGCCCGGGGGCTCTCGCTATGCCGCAGGGTCCAGTCTACCGGCTGACCTGGACGCTGGTTCCACCACCAGGAGCGCCGTTGCCGGCGTCACCGGTGGAGACCACTTTCACCCACAGTGCATCCTTGTCCTTGAAGTACGAGGTGTCGCCGGCCTTGCGCAGCGCATCCAGGCTGTTCTGCTGCGTACCGGAGGCCGCGGTGGTGAATCCCGGCAGCTCGAAGATGACCCACGAGCCGCGATCCAGTTCGTTCAGCGTGAGGGCCACGGACGGCCGTTCGGTGGTCACCTTCATCTCCGTACCGGCGCGCACGTTGGTGCCCCCGGTCACGGTGAACTCCTTGCCATTGCGACTGAGAACGACCGGCGGCTGAGGAGGTCCGGCGGGACCGGCGCCTCGGCCACCCGGTCCGCCTGGACCCGCGGGCGCGCCGGGCCCACCACGGCCGGCCGCGACGCCGGGAGCAGCACCCGGGCCCGGGCCCGGGCCCGCGGCGACAGCGACAGGGCCGGGAGCTCCGGCTCCTGCCGGCGCGGCGCCCGGCCCGGCAGCTCCGCCTCTGCCCGGAGCTGCACCACGAGCGCCGCCGAAACCACCGCCGCCGCCACCGCCGAACGTCAGGCGTCCGATGTCGCCCTTGCACACGGCAGCATTCCAGGCGGGCTTGATCTCACAGGCTTCCGAGTCGACGGCGATGCTGTCGTTGACGCCGTCGTGGATGAGCACGTAGGCATTGGGACCAAAGCCAAGCGAGCCGTCCTTGTCGCGGTACGCCGCGGTCTTATAGGACGTACTGCCTCCGTTATCACTGGCCCATTTACTGTTGTTCGGCATCGGCGGGAAATACACCGGCTTGGCGTTGACGAACTTCACCCGCTCGAAGGCGTTGTTGGTGCTGACGCCGAAGCTGCTGAACATCAGGTTCGAGATCGCTCCCGTCTTGCGAGTGGCGTTGTCCTCGTAATTCCGGAAGGTGACGTTCTCCACGTCATGACGGTAATCGTAGTACTCGTAGCCGCGGATCGGGTAGTCCGGCAAGACGGGCTTCGGCAGGCTGCGCCCGTACGCCTTTTCCGCGTCGGTCGTGGGATTGCCGATGTTCTCGGTTTCGCCCACGAACAGGGAGTCAACAACCTTTGAGGTAAAGGCGTAGCGGCCGAAGGCGCCCGACGCGTGCGTAAAGCCGATCGCGTTGTCGGCCAGCTTCACGTTCCTGAACACGTGCATCTCACCGCGGCCCCAGATGGCGCCATTCCGGTTCTTGTACGCGGTGAGATTCTCGAAGACCGATTCCAACGCTTTGCTGTTCGGGTCAGCGGGATTTTCAAGGCCGGTATGCGAGCTGCCGGTCACACTGAACGTGTTATTCACCGCAATGTTTCGATCGAACATGAACGCGTCGTAGTTGGAGTGGGCGACGTTGCCCTTGAACTCGCGGAACGGCGTTCGACGCGGCCAGGTGGCCTTGCTGATCTCTGTGCCGTCGAATTTTCCGTTCGGGTGCTCCGGCAACGACATCCAGAAGCCGTTCGAGTCGGAACCCGCGGCGACGTTGTCGCGGAACGTGTTGTCCGGATTGGTGATCCAGTAACTCGCCGCCGTGTTGTCCGAGGGCAGCAGGACATCCTTGGATTGCTGGCCATTCGTGCCCGCCCGGGGCTCGCCGCTTGCCGCGAGGTTGGTTGGGACACAGGGCTTGGACGTATGACACTTGGTCTGGATCGCCAGGTTGTGAATGTACTCGTTGCCGTGCTCGATGCCGTCTTCGAGGAAGAAGCAGTGACCGACCGTGTTGTAGGTGACGTTGTTCTCGATGTGCAGGAAATTCGTCCCATGCACGGTCACGCAACGGTTGTACGTATCGTGGATCGCGGCGTTCCTGATGTACTGCCCGTTGGCATCGCCGACCAGATGCCAGTGGATCGGATACCGGGCCAGCGTCAGGTTCTGGCCCATGCGATTGAACTCGACGCCCTCGACGAACATCTTGCTCGCGCCCATCGCCATCACGTGGCCGCCGTAGAACGGCGCTTCCGCCGCGTCGGCCGATGCCTGGAGACGGATATTGCGCGTCAGCAGACCGACTTCGCCACGCTCATCCACATCGAAAGTGATCTGGCCGAAGTGCATGAAGTCCAGCTTCTTGTCGAGCGTGATCGTATTTCCGCGGATCGCGGAAATCGTTCGCCGCTCGGCCTGACGGGGATCGAAGTCCGTCGACGCGAGGACGATCTCGTCGCCGACCCGCCAGCCAGCGGCATTCAGGACCTGGATCGAGGTGCTGCCTGCGGTGGCGGTGTTGGCCAGCTTGGTCCAGGTGTTCGTCCGGTCACCGTGCAGGTTCAGGGTTCCGCCCATGAGCAGGATCCCGCGATCCACGCGGTCATTCGGATTCGCTCCAGCCATCCCACCGACATCTTCGTCCTTGACGTTGTTGGTCAGGGTAATGGTCGCCTTGCGTGTATGGGGTCTGGCCTCGGTGCCGATTTCCAGTTCCCCGTGCAACATGATCCACTCGGTGGTCAGTTCAAGGTCGGCCGTGTTGGCGAAGCTGAGTTTGCCGTCGATCGTCAGACCGTTCAGCGCCGGCGGACTGACGTCGAGAACGACGTCCTTGTCCCTGGCAATGGTGACCTTGTCGCCGGCGCGGGGCACCTGTCGGTCTGGCCAGGTGGCGGGATCAGACCAGCGCGCGCCCTTGGCCGCCGGCGATCGGCCTTCCTGCGCCTGAACGACGGCGAAAACGCCGGCGACCAGGACTGCTGGAAGGAGCAACGCAAGAAGGAACGAACGATGGTGCTTACTCACGGCATCAAACCCCCGTATGCAAAGATGACCAGGAACCGCAGCGGCAAAGCATAGCGCGATAAATTCGACGCCCGGCAACCATCAGGCGACGTGCGGTACGACACTCTCGAACCCGGAGAGAATAGCCGAATTCCGAGAATTCCGAGCGAATGGCACTCCCACCCCGTCGCGCTGTGGTTCCGGTGGCGAAGCCGCTGGCCGACCAACGCGCGTCGCGTGCGTCTCAGCTCCAGGTGAGGTCGTGTTTTCCGTACGGCAGATCCCGCACTCGCTTTCCGGTGATCTGGAAGATGGCGCTGCCGATGGCCGACTGGACCGACGTGGCGCGATCGTGGCCCATGCCCAGCAGCCAGTGCCCCGTTGGAAAGAAGCGAATGTTGATCTCGGGTGGATCCTCGTCGATTCGCGCCAGCCGGAACGTGTCGAAGTTGCCCTCGACGATGTGGCCGTCGGCGATCGTCGTGGCCTGGTGCATCGCGTCGTTGTAGAACCAGATGATCTGACCTTCAATCTGCTTCTTCACCGACAGCGGGTTGACCAGGCCAAAGCCGGTTTCGTGTGCGACGTCAACGCGGAGCAGCTTGACCTTGCCTTGGCGGCTCACCGACACGGTGTGGACCATCGCGCTGATCGTCGCCATGCCGCTGCCTTCCGCCCCACGTTCCTCGAGCGCGATCGCGCGGGCGGTGCCGCGCGGCAGGGGCGTTCCCCAGCCCGACATCTCGGCCGCGATGTCGAGCGCGTTGATCATGTCGTTCTTATAGGGAAGATTGGTGCGGGCAAGGAGTTCACGGCGATACCGATACGGATCCTTGCCAGCCACGTGCGCGAGCTCGTCGATGAAGCTCTCGCGATAGAACTCGTGTGCGGCCTGACCGACGCCGCGACGCGTGCCGACGGGGACGTGAAACTTCGTCGTATGCGTCGAATACCTGTAGCTGGGGACGTAGTACCGCGAGATCACGTCGAAAGACGCCTCCGGGCCGAATCCGCCGCCCTGCATCGAGGTGCGCGCATCGAGCGCGATTGGCCATCCGTCAGCGTCGAGCCCCGCCTTCAGGCGCGCGGTGCCCATCGCACGATACGTCGTGCCGATGAAGTCCTCCTCCCGCGTCCACAGCATGTGAATCGGCACGCCGCGATTGGCGTTGGCGATCATGATCGCCTGCTCGGCCTGCGGGCCATTGCCATTCCGGCCGAATCCGCCGCCCAGATGGCACAGGTGCACGTGGACGTTCTGCTCCGGAACACCGGTGATCTTCGACGCGCTGAACCGCACTTCCTGGGGACTCTGATCGCCCATCCACACGTCGACGCGATCGTTCTGCACCAGAACTGTCGCGTTACCCGGCTCCATGCGCGCCCGCGGCAGATACGGCGTCGAGTACGTCGCTTCCACGATTCTAGCCGCCCGCGCGAAGCCGGCGTCCACGTCTCCGTAGTCGACGCGAACGTTCCCCGGCTCACCGAGTGCGGTGAGCAGCGATTCGTGCATGGTCGCGGTGTTGAACGTCGCGAGTTCGGGCGGAATCGCCCATTCGAGTGGCATCCGGTCGAGCGCTGTCTTGGCTTGATACCAGGTATCGGCGATGACGGCGACGCCGCCGCTGAAGATGCGCCCGCGTGTCAGCGCGGGATCCGGCATCGGGAACTGAAAGGCGGAGCGGACACCTGGCATGTGCCGAATCGCCTCGAAGTCGTAATGCTTGACGTCGCCGCCATACACCGGGCACGCCTTCACGGCCGCCCACTTCATGCCGGGCAGCCGGACGTCAATTCCGTACACCACCTGCCCGGTGACCTTGGACGGCACATCGAGGTTGCGCTGCTCCGTGCCCATCAGCGTCCATTGGTCGGGCGACTTGATCGTGATGCTCTCGGGATGTGGATGCGGCGTGACGGCGGCGCGTGCGGCGACCGTGCCGTATGTCGTCGTGCGGCCGGTCGGCGCGTGCGTGATGACGCTGTTCCTGGCGGTCAGCTCGTGGACGGGCACGTCCCAGAGCTGCGCGACGGCAAGCAGCAGACGCTCCCGCGCTTCGGCGCCGGCCAACTGCAGGTAGTAGCGACCATCCTTCACCGAGGATGCGGCGTTCGTGCGCATCCGGCGATACAGGCTGTCGGGAATGCCCGATACGCCAGTACGGTCTCGAGTGCCGAAGGTCGGCTCGCCGCCGCTCTTCGGGTCGGTCGCGCCGCCGCCCATCACCGTCAATGTCCACTCGGGTGCCTGCTCACGGGCATCGCGATTGGCCGATGCGTACTGCGGGCGGACCTTGCTCCAGTCGCACTGGAGCTCCTCGCACACCATCATCGCGTTCGAGGTCCACACCCCCTGCCCGAGCTCCGTCTGCGCGATGCGGATCGTGACCGTGTCGTCCGGCGCAATCACGATCCACGCGTTCACTTCGGGAACCGCAGGCTCTTCGTACCAGGCCGCAGCCGCGCTGGTCTGCGCCTCCGCGCGCGACGGGACCCAGAAGCCGAGCACGAACGCGCCGTGTGCCGCCGCGACGGTCGCGAGAAATTCGCGACGGCTGACGCCATTCGACGGATCGACGATCGAGTGCTCGTTCACGCTCATGACAGACACTCCGAATCTAACGCGGCGTCACTGCGCCGGTCCGCGCCGCCGGGGCGGCCGCTTTCATCAGCGTCGCGGCCCGATGGATCGCCTGCCTGACGCGATGGTACGTGCCGCAGCGACAGGCGTTGGTTACCCGCGTATCGATATCCGTGTCGGAGGGATCCGGTCGGTCGCGCAGCAGCGCGAGCGCGCTCATGATCATGCCCGACTGACAGTAGCCGCACTGCGGCGTGTCGAATTCCTTCCAGGCGGTCTGTATCGGATGGTTGCCGTCAGGCGACACTCCTTCGATCGTCGTCACCTGCTTGCCGACGGCAGTCGATGCGGGCACACTGCACGACCGGATCGCGCGGCCGTCGATGTGCAGGGTGCACGCGCCGCACTGGCCGATGCCGCAGCTGAACTTCGTCCCCGTAAGGCCGATGTGTTCGCGAATGACCCACAACAGGGGGGTCTGCGGATCGACATCGACCGTGTGCACGGTTCCATTGACGCGCAAGTCGAAACCCATGGGGTCCGTCCTCCGAATGTGGGGCATTGTAGTCGGCCCGCGCGTCTTGAGGTGTCCGGCCTCAGGTGGGAGCTGCGAGTTGCGCTTGCCAGCCCTTGCGCTTGCAGACCCGACGTCAGCGAGCCCGCCAAGAGCCACAACTGCGAAACCGGTGTCGAAAGAAGCAGTCTCAGATGATTGGCGTCGTATTCCTTCAGATCCTCGTGGTTGGCCTGGCGGCCGCAGCCCAGACTCCTGTCGTACCCGAGGACACGGTCATCCGGCTCGAGCGGACTGCGTGCCTCGGAACATGTCCGGTCTACAGCGTCGAGATCGACGCCACCGGCGCCATCCGCTACGAAGGCTCGAGCCACGTCCGCGTGACCGGACTCCAAACCGCGCGCCTCGGCCGCAGTGCCGTTTCACGGCTCACGGCGATGATCGAGCAGATCGAATTCTTCGCGTTGCAGGACATGTACGAAGGCGGTGTGACGGATGGTCCGACAACGTTTGTCACGGTGACGATGAACGGGCAGACCAAGCGGATCAGGGACTATCTGAATGCTCCCGCCGCCCTCACGCAACTCGAACGCGAGATCGACCTGGTCGCTCGGACGAAACGTTGGATCTTCTTCGACGATGACACTCTGGATGCGCTCGTCACGTCCGGTTGGTCAGCCGCCAGCGACGAAGGAACACAATTCCTGCTCGACGCCGTGGACCGCGATGACCTCCCGATCGCACGGCGTTTGCTCGACCTCGGCACTCGACCGATCGCCCCGCCTGATGCGCGACTACGGCCCCGTCCGCCGGCCTTGTACCTGGCGCGTTCTGCGGCGATGGTTCAACTGCTGCTCAGTGCGGGCGGTGACCCGAACGAGCCAAACCCGCACAGCGAGTTCACCGCGCTAATGGCTTCCCTGTACAAAGGCGCCGATGTGGTTACGGCACTGATTGCGGCCGGCGCACGTCTCGAGGAGGTCGTGGAGGGGCACACGGCGCTCTACCTCGCCGTTTGTAGTGGGAACCTGCCTGTTGTGCGAGTCCTCCTGGCGGCGGGTGCGAACCCGCGCGGGTCCACCAATGCACCAGCCGTGCAGTGCGCCCGTAGTGCACGAGCGTCTGAATTGGCGCTACGGCAGCGACTCATGCCTGACTGGCTGAAAGACCGCCGGCCGTTGAGCGATTTTGACGAGGTGATCGCGCTGCTCGAAGCGGCGGACCAGAAGCGCTGACCTTTTTCCCGTCTGACGCCGTCGCACGTGGGCTCTGGAAGGTCTACCAGCCGGGCTTTAAATGCTTGATCCGAGATTACCCCGCAGCCCAGGCGACGAGCGCCCCTGCCCCATACGCGGCAACGGCGACGACCGCACCCAGCGCCAACGTTTCGGTTCCCGATTTCCACCAGCGTTCCGACGTGATCACCGCTCTGACAGCGCCAAGGCCGAACTGGGCACTGAACGTCAGCGTCGCCGACCACACACCGGCTGATCCGTCGGGCAACGGCACCAGGTATGGGATCAACGGAATGGCGCCGGCGCACACGAACGCGGCAAGCGTCGCGACGCCGTGCTTCCAGGGGAATGACTCTTCTTCCGGCAGTCCTTGTGCTTCGAGAGTGCGCTCGTGGGCGCGGATGGCGAGGAGATTACCGACACCCATCGACACGCCGTCTGCCGCGATGTTGGCGGCACCGATAATCAGGACGGCCGTATGTGACAAGGCCCCGCCAGCCACCCCGCTGACGACCGCGAACGTCGTGATGATTCCGTCGTTCGCGCCATAAACGAGGTCCCGGACGTAGTGCCTGGCGGTGTCCAACACACCCGACGGCTCGACGTGCAGAGAGGGGCGGCTCATTCGTAGCGCAGCGTCTCGATAGGTTTCAGCGACGCTGCCTTCCTGCCTGGATCACCACGTGTAACCTCGGTCGTCACAGGCTTTGTAGCGACGTGGTTCCTCGACGTCTGCGAGAAGAGCACGATTGCAACGGCAGCGACGGCAAGCATGACGAACACGAAGCGGTTCATGGCGCGCGTCCGAGGTGGGTCCCGGAGGAGCCAGGCGCAAGAGGCATGCCCCGCCGATACCGCGTCGGCGCAGGCCCTGACAGTCTGAAGCGATTGATCGCTGCGAAAATTCCCCGCCGACAAGGAATCTTTTCTTCCGCTGACCTGCGACGCGACTATCGGGCGAGGCGCGAACACCTATCCTTTCACGGACGCGAACATCGCGGTGTCCGATTCGCGCAGCGGGCGTCTGTCAGGCGTCGCTGTTCTCATCCCCTGATCTGGCAACCGCCGGACCCGAGCGGCGGACGACTCAGCGGCCTGGCGGAATATTTCGCGCGCTCGGCCGGGGCTGGATGCATGCAACGTCGATTTCCGCGCTTTCAAGGATCAATCGCTGGCACGCCTCTCGCCCTCTGAACCATCAGCGGTGTTGAGACTCTTCACCGCGGTGAGCCGCAGGTTGTGATGATTCCGCCCAAGCGCGTTCTCGTCGGCGTCGACTTCTCCGAGTGTTCCCGTACCGCCCTCGCGTTTGCGGCGCGGCTGACGCTCCAGGTTGGAGGCGATCTGGACGTGCTACACGTGCAGGAGCCGATGCTGACCGCTGCCGCACGCACAGCGCGGGTCAATCTCACCGCGGAGTCCGCGGAGGAACTCCAGAGAGTCATTCAGTTCACGCCGCCCGCGGCGGAGGCTCGTCCCGAGACGTTCGTGATCTGCGGAACGCCTGGCACGGTGCTCTGTGATATTGCCGCACGAGAGCAGGCCGACCTGCTGGTCGTCGGTGCACACGGGATGACGGGCGCGGCCCGATGGCTATTCGGCGCGAACACCGAGCGCGCGCTTCGTCATGCTCGGATGTCCGTGCTGGTGGTACCAAGCGGGTGGCGTCCCCCCAGCCCTGAGACGAACGACCTCACGGGACTGGGACCAGTGATCGTCGCCGCGGACTTCACGGAACCAGCGCTTCTCGCCGTTCGGGCCGCCGCGCGTTTGGCGCGGCTGTTGACCACCAGTCTGACCGTGCTGCACGTCGTTCCCGAACTTCGCGTGCCCGACCGTTGGATGGTGTACGCGAACGACGCGGTGACCGAGGCGGCTCGTCGGGCCTCGCTGGATCTGAACGCGCTCCTCTCGCCGATCAAGGACGTCGTGCCGATGAACCTGCGCGTCGTCACTGGGGACGTTGTCGGTTCGATTCTGCGCGCCGCTGAGCCGCAGAATTCCTATCAGCCCCTGCTGGTGCTCGGCCGGCGTCCACTCGAAGCCGGGGAGAACGCACCGGGCACGGTCGTTTCGCGCGCGTTGGCGTCGCTGCATGTGCCGTTGCTGGTGGTCCACGAGAACGAGGGGAATTCCGATGCGTAACGCCAAGCGCTACACCACGCAGACGTTTACACCGCGTGGACCACGACGGCGGCCCTCATCGGCCGTCACGAGCTCCGCGCGATCCGATCATCTGTGCGGGCTGCGGATCGTGGAGAACAAACTGGCGCATGTGTGGTGGCATCGCGACAACTAACGGTGGCCGGTCAGACGGCTGCCAATCACCGAGGTGATGCGACTGTCGTCTCGGTCCTTCATGGACGCATCAGCCGTGGTATGGCGCGCGACTCGCGGCGCACGCGTGGGCTGATGGCGCGTGGAACGCCAGCGTGTTCGGCAATCACCGCAGATACCACGTCCCAGTCGATGTCGTCACCGGGCGCGAGTAGCCCGAGCTGAGCACGCACGGACGTGAGCACATCGGCTGGCCCCCGGTGATAGACGTCAGGATGGACTTCGAGCATGATCCTGTTGCCATCGCGCGCCAGGAGCACAGGTTCGTAAATGATCGTTCCGCGTGTCCCAGCGTGCACGGCGGCGAAAAGCTCGGCGATGTCGTCGGGATGAAGACGAATGCACCCATGGGTCACTGCCTGATAGATGGATGACGGCGCATTCGTTCCGTGAATGCCAATACTTCCAACGCTGAGTCCCAGCCAGTAGTCGCCGAGCGGATTGTCTGGTCCCGGCAGCACCGTCGCCGGCAACGTGTGTCCGGCACGCTGTGCCTCCTCGATGATCGAGGCTGGCACGTCCCAGGTTGGATGTTCTTCCTTCGTCACGACGCCAAACACACCCACCGGCGTGGGCCAGCTTCGACGGCCGACCGCAACCGGCCAGGCTCGGGTCGTGGTCACCTCCCCCAAGAAGAGCATTCGCTGCGGGAGGTTGATGACGATCGTGCCCAGGGTTACGCCTGGGGGAACGAGGTGACGGGCGTCGATGCGAAGGTGCTGCCCGGCAGTGAGGCGCGAGGTGACGGTGATCGCGTTGTCACGCGCTATCGTCGCCGGATCCACACCGTAACGCGAAGCAATGGACCGCAGCGTGTCGCCGTTGGCGACGATGACCTCGCGGGCTTCACCCACCATCGGGCCGGACGTCTGTGCCGCAACGGTCGCGGCACAAACCATCGCGGCGAGGATCGCAAGTGCGGTATGCACAACCCGGCCAGTCCTCATGCGCCAATTCGCAATCTTGTGAGCTGACGGAGACTCACGATCATCAGTCTGACCGCCATCACGGCTGACCAGTGACCGGGCGCGAGGCGTTCGACGCGCGGCAATCCGGAAGACCGGGCACATAAGCGACTGCGGCGAGTGAGGGACGGGCGTCATCTCTTCCCGCCAGACGCCTCAGATGCGAGCGGCTCTGCCTGAACAATCCAGCGCTCGGGCGCCGAGCCGATCCAGTCGAAGGGATAGCAGGTGATCAGGGTGAGGGCTGCAGCCGAGCGCCGGATCACCCAGGTGTCGGAGGGACCCACGCGCAGCGTGCGAGCCACGCGGTAGTCGAACACCCCACGTGCCGTCGTCAGTCGCAGGCGATCGCCTCGCTGCAACTCGCCCAGTCGACGAAAGACCGTGTCCCGATGACCGGCCAGGACGACGTTGCCGGCCTCACCCGGCATAGCGGTACCACGGAGATGCCCGGCTCCCCGCCGGAGCGCCGTCGCATCGTCACCCTCGACGATGGCAGTGGAAATCCGCAATTGTGGCACGTCGAGCTCGCCCAATAATCCCGGGGCGGCGGCGACAATCGCCGATGCCACCGGATTGATCATCTCGAGGTGTGGCGTCGTCGGGACGGGAGCCGGCACAGGTGATTCGAAGAGCCGTGGTTGAGGAATCGCGTTGGTCCGCACGGCCGCGGCGAGTGTCCCCGCGGCGGCACGGTAGTGGGACTGCTCAGCACATGTGAACGCCACGAACGCAAAACACAGTGCTGCAACGGTGAACGAGATTCGTATCAGCCATCGCAGCATGGTGGTCATGGCACACGTCCGGTCCTATGTGCGCTTGCGAGTGGTGAACAGCTGCAGGTGTCGAAGAACGTCGGCGGCACCCGTGCCTCCTGCATGTACAGGATTAGTCGGCAACGCTGGTGCCAGCGCATGTGGCGCTCTATGTTCGATGTCAGCGGCGGAGACCCTGACCGCCCACGCGGGGCTGCGAAGTTCCACGCAATCGCTGGGAACTGATACGCGGCCGGCGAGGTAACGTCTCTCTCCTGTCCGGTTCCTCGGCTCACGTGAGCCACAACACTAAGGTCCTCACACTTCGAGCCGGTGTTCGCGGTCATCCGTAGCCGTTGTCAGGCGGCGCGGCGCGACAGGAGACGCCTCCGCTCGCCGAGCAGAACGGACGGTGTCGGCTGTGCCGGGCGCAGGCCGAAGCGCTCGATGGCGTTCTGGCGCAGGTAGGCAATCGCCTCATCGACTGAATCGGTGACCAGGAGCAGATGCAGATCGGACTCCGCGATCGCGCCCGCGTCCGCCAGGTGACGCAGGAGCACCCGCAAGGGTCGCCAGTACTCGGTTCCCATCAGCACGATCGGGAAATGGTCGATCTTGCGGTTTTGAATCAGCGTCAGCGCCTCGAACAGCTCATCGAGTGTCCCGATCCCGCCGGGCAGCCCCACGAAGGCATACGAGTACTTGAACAGCAGCACCTTGCGGACGAAGAAGTGCCGACACGTGACCCAGCGATCGAGGTACGGATTCGGCTGCTGCTCGTGCGGCAGCTCGATATTGCAGCCGACTGACCGTCCGCCCGCCTCCCTGGCGCCGCGGTTCGCCGCTTCCATCAAGCCGGGGCCGCCACCGGTCATCACCGTGAAACCCAATTCAGCGATTCGCGCCCCGACTTCGCGACCGAGCGCGTATTGCGGGTGTGACGTGTCGTAACGGGCGGAGCCAAACACTGTCACACATGGCCCGACGAAGTGCAGTGTCCGGAATCCCTTGATGAAGTCCATTACCGTGCGCAAGACCAGCCAGAGTTCACGCCTTCGTGAATGTGGGCCGACGAGAAACAGGCGATCGTGAGTCACGGCGTCACCAAGCAAGATATTCGCTTCGCAAGCGAGCATGCAGTCTCGTCGCTGTTATCGCTCTCATCCCAGAAATCGTGAACTCGTAAGCGAATGCGTTGACAGCATTCGTTGTGCCACGACAAAGACATCGGCCGCACCGCCGACAACGCCGCTCGGCCGACCACGCCCGTCGAGGGTTGTGCACCTCGAAGGTTCCACGAGCACGAGGACGCGAAGAGGGCTCTCCAGGGAAATTTCCACAGCAGGCTGGAAAAATGCCCCGCTCTCATCGCGCGCATCCAAGGGCGCCCGCACGAGTGCTTGACGCAGCCGGGCCTGATACGCAGTCGCGGACTCCTCGTGGCCACCCAGGGTTGTGGTGGGATTACGAGGCGCGCCCACCAGCACAACAACCGACGCCGTCGGCTGAGCGCACCTCGGTCACGCCGCGTCCTCTCGGCGCGTTCGCTCATCGCGATTAGCGCGGCGCTGCGGGCGCCACGTCGTGGATACTCCCGCAACGACCCCGAGCAGTGTCGCGCCGGCCAGCAGACCAAAGTCGAGCGTGACACCCAGGGTGAACACACCCATCGCGCCATATGCGAAGCCGGCCGCCGCGAGCGTCATGCTCCACACCTTGGAGCGCAGCACGCCCAGCACCAGCGTGAGCCCAATCACCGCCGACAACGTGGGACACGGAAGAAGTCCCAATGGCGCCGCATAGGTGTACGCCGTCCATTCGGCCGCTGGGAGGAAGTGGGGATAGGTCCAACCGAACGCGACGAGCAATGCGCCGGCCAGGAAGAGGAATGACGAGGCGATGGTGACCGGTTCACTGGACAACCGCGTCGCGAGGCCGATCTGCAACAGCGCGAGCGCCGCGAAGGTGGCGCCGTTGAACGGGTTGCCTGAGGCCCAGGCCACGGCGCTCACTGACAAGACGGGTGCCACGAGCAAGTAACCAGCGACACGATTCGAGGGGCGCCAGCCGGCAAGCAGTGCGACGAGGATGGTTCCAAGGAACACATGCCAGCCCATCGCAAGCATCCGGTATTCATTGGCAGTTGTCGCCGCCAGGCTGAGGATTGCTTCGGGAGATGGCATAGAGACCTCGTCTCGCAGTACGCAGAACTCTTGCCGCACTATGCCCGGAGAACGACGTCGCTTCGCATTGCGCTGCCGGAATCTCGTCAACGCAGTGGCAGAAATCTCCAATCGTCTCGGGACATTTTCCGCACCCAGCGAAGGGCGGCTGGGGCCCCGTTCACCGTGGTCCGCAGTCTAATGTTCGATCCACGCCGGCACAGCGGATGCACCCGCTTGGGATATGGCACCGGCAACCTGGGTCGAACGGTTTGACCGCGGTCGAGCACGGCTGACGGTGCGAGGACGAGCGTCCGCGCACTGGCTCGATCTCGCTCGCACGCCGCTGCTCACCTGCGGGATTCTGGCCGGCGTCCTCTACGTCGCGATGACGCTCTTCGTCGGACTGCGATGGGACGGCTACAGCGCTGCCGATCAAACGATCAGTGAGTTGTCCGCCATCGGCGCGCCGACGAGACCGTTGTGGACAGTGCTCGGGACGATCTACTCCGCACTCATGATTGGGTTCGGTTGGATCGTGTGGACATCGGCACCCCACCGGCCGTTGCGCATCGCCGGCGCGTTGCTGTTCGCGCAAACAGTATTCGGTATCTTCTGGCCGCCCATGCACCAGCGCGTCGTGTTGGCTGCTGGCGGCGGCACCCTGACTGACACGTTGCACATCGTCTGGACGATCGGCACCGGTGTGTTCTTCATGGGCGCACTCGGCTTCGGCGCCGCCGGTTTTGGGAAGCGCTTTCGTCTGTATTCGCTGGCGACGATGGCGATCGTGTTCGCCTGCGGTGCATGGACCGGCACCTATGCGCCCGCGATACAGGCGGACATGCCGACGCCGTGGGTCGGTGTGTGGGAGCGACTCAACACAAACGCCTTCATGGTGTGGATCGCCGTGCTCGCCATCGCGCTCATGCGCGTTCCGCAGCCGATGGTGACTGATGCCCGACGCGCACAGAGGGCACGCTATGAATGACAGCGAACGGTGTTCACCGCGGGCCTGCGTTCGCCGACAGGCAACCATTGGGCGATCAGCCCCCGGGCACACGCCGGGGGCTCCGCTCATGCGGGAAGAGCCGGTCTACCGGCTGACCTGAAGGGTGGCGCCGCCACTCGGGCCGCTGGCAGGGCCGCTGCCAAGCACGTCACCGGTGGAGACAAGCTTGACCCACAGCGATCCGTTGCCTTTGTAGTACGAGGTAGCAGTGGCCTTGCGCAGTGCATCCAGGCTGCTCTGCTCCGTCCCCGACGCGGCAGTGGTGAATCCCGGCAGCTCGAACATCACCCACGAACCGGCATCCAGTTCCGACACGCTCAGCGACAGTGTCGGCCTCTCGGTGGTGACCTTGTACTCGGTGCCCGCTCGCACGTTGGTTGCACCGCTGGCGTTGAACTCCTTGCCATTGCGACTGAGCACGACTGGCGGCCCTGCAGGTGCAGCGCTACCTCTGATTCGACCACCACCCGGGGCAATAGCAAAGGTCACAGGTGCAGCAGCAGGTGCGCCACGACCAGCAGCGGCACCAGGACCCGCGGCACCAGGACCCGCGGCGCCCGGACCGCCGGCTCTTGGAGCACCGCCGCCACGACCGCCGCCGCCGAGTCCACCGAATCCAACAGCGCCACCGCCGCCGCCAACGTTCATGCGCCCGATATCGCCCTTGCACACCGCCGCGTTCCAGGTGGGCTTGACCTCGCAGGCTTCGTCGATGTCGATGCCGGTGATGTTGACGATGTAGGAATTGGGGACACCGCCGACCGTACCGTCCCTGTCGTTGAAGACCGCGGTCTTGTAGACCGTATTGCCGTAATCATCGTTGCTCCACCTGTTGTCAATCGGCGGGAAATACACCGGCTTGGCATTGATGAATTTCGCGCGCTGGACGGTGTTGTTGGAGCTCATGCCGAAGCTGGTGAACAGCAGATACGAGATAGCTCCGGTCTTGCGGGTGGCGTTGTCCTGGAAATTCACGAAAGTGACATTGTCCAGTTCATGACGGTAGTCGTAGAACTCATAGGCGCGGATGGGGAAATCCGCGACTGCCGGCTGCGGCAAGCTACGGCCGTACGCCTTTTCCGAATCAGTACGGGGGTTGCCGATGTTCTCGGATTCGCCCACGAACAGCGAATCAACCACCCGTGACGTGAAGGGAGACCGACCGGTGCTGCCCGACGCATGCGTGTAGCCAATGGCATTGTCGGCCAGCTTCAGGTTCTTGTACGTGTGCACCTCACCGCGGGACCAGAGGCCGCCGTTGCGGTTCTTGTAGGCGGTGAAATCCTCGAAGACCGATTCCACCTGAGGGCCGTTCGCGTCAGCCGGATTGACGAGGGACGTATGCCCGCCGGTGGCGAAATGGCCATCGGGCCTCGGGCCGCGGTCGAGCAGGAAACCGTCAAAGTTCGAATGGGCAACATTGCCCTTGAACTCCCGCACCTTGGTTCGACGTGGCCAGGTCTTCGCACTGATTTCCGTGCCTTCGAACTTACCCGTCGGATGCTCCGGCAAGGCGAACCAGAAACCGGTCGAATCGGACCCTGCGGCCACGTTATCCCGGTAGATGTTGTCCGGATTGGTGATCCAGAACGTCGACGCCGTGTTGTCGGACGGGATCAAGACGTCCTTGGCGTCCTGGCCGGTAGTTTTAAAGTTCAAGCCGTCCGAGCTCGATCCGAACGGAGCCAGATTGGTCGGGTCGCACGGCGCGTTCGGATGGCACTTGGTGAGGATCGCCAGGTTGTGCACGAACTGGTTGTCGTGCTCCACCGCGTCCTCGAGGAAAAAGCAGTGACCGATGTTGTTGTAGGTCACGTTGTTTTCGATGTTCAAGTAATTGGTGCCATGCACGGTCACGCAGCGGCTGTAGGTGTCGTGAATGGCGGAGTTCTTGATGTACTGCCCCTGCGCATCGGCGACCAGATGCCAGTGGATCGGATACCGGGCCAGGTGCATGTTCTGACCCATGCGATTGAGCTCGACGCCTTCGACAAACATCTTGCTCGCGCCCATCGCCATGATGTGGCCGCCAAAGAGGTTCGTGTCCGCGTCAGGCGACGCCTGAATCACGACGTTGCGCGACAGCATGCCGACTTCGCCACGTTCATCGACATCGAACGTGATCTTGCCGAAGTGCATGTAGTCCAGTTTCTTGTCGAGCGTGATCGTATTGCCGCGGATGGCCGCAATGGTTCGCCGCTCTGCCTGATGGGGATCGAAATCGGTTGACGCGAGGACAATCACGTCGCCGACCCGCCAGCCAGCGGCGTTCAGGACGTCAATCGAGGTGCTGCCGGCTTCGGCGGTCTTGGACAGCTTCGTCCAGGAGTTCGTCCGGTTGCCGTGCAGGCTGAGGGTTCCACCCATCAGCATGATCGCGCGGTCGCTGCGATCAGTCGCGACAGTCGCTCCACTGATGTCTTCGTCTTTGACGTTGTCGGTGAGGGTGATGGTGGCCTTCCGCGTGTGGGGTTTGGCTTCCGTGCCAATCTCCAACGTCCCGTGCAGCATGATCCACTCGGTGGTCAGCTCCAGATCCTTGTCATCCGCGAAGCTGAGGGTGCCGTCGAGGTTGATGCCATGCAGCGGCGGCGGACTGACGTCGAGAATGACGTTCATATCCTTCTTGATGGTGACCACGTCGTCTTTGGCGGGCACCTTCCTGTCAGGCCAGGTGGCAGGATCAGACCAGCGGGTGGCCGCGGGCGATCCGCCATTCTGAGCCTGAACGACAGCGAAGGCGCTGACGAGCAGGACTGCTGGAAGGACCAAAGCAAGAAGGAACGAGCGGTGTTGCTTACTCACGAAATCAACCCTCCCTACGCGAAGACGACCAAGAACGGCCCCGTCGATTGATCCTCCGGCCTCACGCCAGAGTAGACCGATCGCGTCATGTTAGCTCCTGCTCCCATTGCGCGAACAAAGGCCAGCGATACCGAGGACGGGCGCAGTCCTACCCCTGCCATGCCCGCGCAGATGATCGGTGTGTTCACACGCCCTGTCAAGGCGACGGGCATGGGCATTTTACAGACCGTACGGGATGCCGTTTCTCGTGTCTGGCTTCGTCTTCTGGTACCTGACGTGGCCTGTTTTCAGTAGTATTTGGGCGCTCATGCCCTGAAGTTGCTCCGAACTCAGCGGCTCCCCGCCGCGCTTACCTGGTTGGAGCTTTCCGGGGACGATCGCCCAGGCGACCGTTCGCTCGATAGCTCGCCGCTTTGCGCCGCGGGTGCGGCGCCTCTTTCCTGGCCAGCTCCGACGCCTGGCCGAAAGGGCGCCGTGATAATGGCCCTGGCGCCGCGAAATGATCAGTAAGGTCTGAAGAGCATGCCGAAACAGACAGCACAGAAGCGTCGCGTTGAGGCGCGGCAGCGACAGCAGCTACCACGCGAACAACGGGGAGCCTTGCTCAGAACGTTGAAGGCTCGTTTCGAGAAGAACATGAACCGTCATCACGGTCTTCAATGGCCGGCCGTTCAGGCAAGGCTGGAAGCCAAGCCCGAAGCACTTTGGTCACTGCATGAGATGGAACGGACGGGTGGCGAACCTGACGTCATTGGTCAGGACACGACGACGGGCGAGTACGTGTTCTGTGACTGCTCACCGGAAAGCCCCAAAGGCCGCCGCAGTGTGTGTTACGACCGGGAAGCCCTGGAGGCACGAAAGGAACACAAGCCGAAAAACAGTGCGATGGACATGGCTGCCGCCATGGGGATTGAGATCCTCACGGAAGCGCAGTATCGACAGTTGCAGACGCTGGGCGAGTTCGATACGAAGACGTCGAGTTGGGTGCAGACACCTCCTGACATCCGAGAGCGCGGCGGCGCGATCTTCTGCGATCGCCGTTACGACCATGTTTTCACGTATCACAACGGTGCAGAGTCCTACTACGCTGCACGGGCTTTTCGTGGCGCGCTGACGGTCTAGAAGGGGTCTTTCTGCTGATTGCTCTGAGCAGTCGCGATGGTCCGAGGTGCACCTGGCTGTCACCGACCTGGCGCGGGCCATCGCGTTCTACAGTGACGTGGTCGGCCTTCGTCTGGCCCACACCGAGCCGACGCCCCAGGCTGCTCGTCTTTGCCTGGATGCCCGCCGGGGCGGTCTTCTTCCGCGATCCCGATGGCCATCCCCTCGAGTACATCGCCATGCTCTCGCAAGAGGCCCGACCTGAATGCGGAGTCGGTCCGTGTGAACGCGCGCCACACTAGTGGAGAACCACAGGAGGAGGGTATCCAGTTATGACCCGAAATGGACGAAACGGTGACCCTGGAGAAGGCCCGACTCGAGCATGCCGGTCATCTCGTTGCTGCTTCTTCGGGGGTGTGTCCAATGGTCTCTTCGACGGCGACCGCAGGCTCGTAACGGCGACCGAACGCGACCCTCAGAAGCGGAGGCGTCACAATGGTGGTCGCCAGCACCATCAGCACCGCCGCTGAAAACACGTCTTGGCCGATGATTCTGTGCGTCAGGCCGTACCCCGCCACAATCAGCCCGACCTCCCCGCGTGAAATCATGCCAATGCCGACGCGCACGGACTCCGCCGGAGAGAAGCGAAACAGGCGGGCGAACAGGCCTGAACCGATCATCTTCGCGACGATCGCGACCAGCACCAGCACGATCGTGAACAGGGCGCGTGGGCCGAGATCGCGCGCGTTCGCTTCAAGCCCGATGCTGATGAAGAACATCGGCACAAACAGGGAGTAGGTCAGCGGATGGATGCCGCGATCGACGTCCTGCTTGAACGGGGTTTGCGCGATCAGCACGCCCGCGACATAGGCGCCGGTAATGGCGGCAACAGCGCCGACGTACTCGGCGGCCGACGCGTACACGCACATGATCACGAGCGATGCGGCGAGCACTCCCTGGCTGACGGGAAGCCGCGACGCCCATCCCAGAATCGGCGTGAGAAGGCGGGCGCCGAGCAGACCGCCGCCAAAGAATGCGGTCATCCGAACGAGCAGCAGCGGAATGTCGGACCAGTGGCTCCCGGCACCGGCGGTCCTCGACAAGGCGACGACGATGGACAGCAGGACTATTCCCATGACGTCGTCGATCACCGCTGCGCCCAGGATCGTGGCGCCTTCCCGCGTCCTCAGCGCTCCCAGTTCGAGAAGTGTCTGGGCCGAGATGCTGACGCTTGTCGCGGTCAGGATGGTCCCGACGAAGATGGCTTCCCAATAGAGCGGCAGGCCGAAGGCGACACCAACGGCGGCGCCACCAATCAGCGGCAGGAGGACACCCCCGAACGCGACCCAGAAGGCGACGCGACCGACATGTCGCAGTTGCACGACGTCCGTCTCCAGGCCGGCCACGAACATCAGGAGCAGCACGCCGATGTGCGCCATGTCCTGCACCAGAGGCAGCAAGCCGGCGTCAGATCCGGTCGACACGAACAGCGGCCAACCCAGGATGTTCAGGAACGACGGCCCGAGCAGTACACCGACGAGAATCTCGCCGAAGACCGACGGCTGGTGAAGTCGCGCGGCCAGCGCGCCGGCCAACTTCGCGGCGGCGACGACGACCATCAGCAGCAGGATGACCTGGAGTGAATGAGTCATGGGGTAACCGCGGCAGCGTCCGACAATGGTACGCGACGCGGGGACGCGTCTTGATGCGTCCCCGCGCCCCATTGCGCGTCGCGCGAGCCGGTGGCGCCGCCGCCGGTGACTTGTGTCCCGGCGCCGCTAGGACTGGCCGTTGACCGGCTTGAACGCCGGCTGCGCCATCGGCACCGAGGTGGACGATGACATCGACCCGTGCATCGGCGTGCCCGGACCGAGCACGAAGTCGGGATAGGCCAAGGCACCCATCTCGGGAATGTCCAGACCTTCGAGCTCCGCCTCGGCGGACACGCGATTGCCCATCACCGCGTCGACGACCTTGAAGAACACGAAGAACATCGCGAATACGAAGGCAAGGCAGGTGAACGTCCCGACGGCCTGGGCGGCGAACTGCGAGGCGTCGCCGTAGAGCAGACCCTTCACCGTGCCGGGCACGCCATTCCATCCATCGCCATATGAACCGTCCGCGAAGATGCCGACGCTCAGCACACCGAAGGCGCCACAGACACCATGCACCGAGATCGCGCCGACCGGATCGTCGATCTTGAGGATGCGGTCGATGAAGAGCACCGATTCAACGACGATGAGGCCGGCGAGCGCTCCAATCAGAACTGCCGACCCACTGGTGACGAACGCGCATGGGGCCGTGATCGCCACGAGCCCGGCCAGCAGGCCGTTGACGATCATGCTGGGATCCGGCTTGCCGAGACGCTTCCACACGTAGAAGCAGGCCGCCAGCGCGCCGCCCGTGCCGGCGAGCATGGTGTTCGTCGCGACGACGGCGATGCGGAGGTCACCACCAGCCAGCGTCGAGCCGGGATTGAATCCGAACCAACCGAACGCGAGGATGAAGGTGCCGGCAATCGCCATCGGAATATCGTGGCCCGGGATCGCGACTGACTCGCCATCCTTTGTGTATTTGCCGATCCGCGGCCCGAGGACAATGGCGCCGGCCAGGGCGGCGACGCCGCCGACCATGTGTACGACCGAGGAGCCGGCAAAGTCCACGTGACCGTGACCCAAGCCGAACTCCTTGCCCAGGGTTGCCAGCCAGCCACCGCCCCAGACCCAGTTGGCATACAGCGGATAGACCACCATCGACATGAAGAAGCCGAAGACGATGAACGCAGAGAACTTCCAGCGTTCGGCCATCGCACCGGTTGGGATGGTGCCGGCGGTGTCCATGAACACCATCTGGAACAGAAACAACGCGAACACGCCGACGTCATACGTGTTGCCGCTGAGCATGAACCCGTTCATGCCGAACAGCCCGAACGTGTGCCCAGCCAGACTGAACGTGAATTCGCTGTTTAACGGCGCCGTGCCTCCCAGGGCTCCGACGGCGCCGACACCACCCATCTGCAGCGCGTATCCGCACAGCCAGTACCCGAACATGCCGATCGGGTAAATCATGAAGTTCATGCACATCGTGTGCGCCGCGTTCTTGGCACGACAGAAGCCGGTTTCCACCATTGCAAATCCGGCCTGCATGAACATCACGAGGAAGCCGGCCAGCAGCGTCCACACGAAGTTGATGGCGATCTTGTTGTGACCAACCGTGTCCATCACTTCCTGCAGCGTCGGATTCTTTGGATCCTTGACGGTGACGTCGGCCGCCGTGCCGGTCGTCGCCCCAGTCGGATCGCCCGTCACCTGGCCAATGGCACCCTGTGCGTTGAGCGTGTAATGAGGTGACGCGGTACTGATGAACAGCGCGAACAGCGCGACGACGAACACTTTGCAGAACACGAATGGACGCCTGGTCATCTCCAGTCCTTTCCTCGAGGTGTGGTCTCGAGTGAGCAGAACGAGCAACGAACCGTAAGGGAACTCCAGTCACATGGGGAAAACGACGGGGAGAGCCGGCTGCTCCCGACCCTCCCCGCTCCGCACGTCGACCAGGGGACTGGAGGTCCGGGTCGACACTGCGGGAGCTTGGGCGAGGGGTCAGATGCGCAGGTACTGCGGCTCTGCGTCGATTTGCGGCGGCGCGGGAAGACTAGCGGACCATGAGCGTGTCACACGGACCACTCGCACCGGGACGACGTCGGGATGCGGAAGATCCCGTTCGTTCTGAACTTCTTCGGAATCGACCGACGGCACAGTGATGGCGGGCCGCAGAGAAGCCTGGCGGGCAATCGCGGTGCCCATACGCAGCAGAGAGTGTCGAGTCGACTGACCGTGGCCACCGCACGTCGACGAGGCCGTTGCCACCACCGTCGCCAGTAGCAGTGCCATCGTGATGAACGCGCTAACACGTCGGCCGGAAGCCCAGTGTGAACTGTCCATGTGCCGCGAGCAAGTTCAATGGATGTGCCACCCGCCAGCGCGGACACACGCGGTGATTTCATTGAGAAAAACGCAGCAATCCGTCTCTGCGGCCAACCGCGCGTGAACGACACCTTTGTCGTCATCACCGCTCGACTCGCTCGTAAATGTCGGGATCGCGTTTGCGCGACTAAGTTACTAATCCGGTTGGAAGAGCCGCTGACGGCTGCGCTGTGACGGCCACGCGTCAACGTGCGACGTTTATGTCTGATGTACGAAACTGGCGACAACATGGTCTGAATTTGGTCACCGGGAGATCCGTAGCCAACCCCACCGGAGCACGCCCGCCAACACGATGCCCTCCCCCACCGGCAACACGCGAACATGCGGGATCAGGAGCGCCGCCACCAGCACGCCGGCGCCGAGAAACGCCTGAAGTTCGACTGGCCGTCGGTCTGGACCCGGGCGAAGTGGGCGATGCGGGAGTCGGTCAGATCCGAGCATGCGGTTGCTCCTGTGGAACGCCCGGCACGGATACCCGCGTCGCGGGACCGTGCCGTCGTGCATCCAAACCTTGTGCCCCACGCGAACGACGCTCGCAGCCAGACCAAACGGAAAACGAACGGCACGAAAGACCGCGCCTCACGTGACGGCGTCGCCGCTGACTGCGCCGTTTATGACCTGCGATTGGTCCGAGCTGGGTCATGTCCGGACTGACGCGGTCGCGCATGTCAGCAGACATGCGGTCGCGGTTCCCGACATCAAGACGCCGGCCGACCTGAACACGGCGATGCGCCTACTGCGATGCACCGTCGTCTCGCGTTTGCCTTCCGCTCCGACTAGAGTTCGTCCCTATGGACTACTCGCTCATCGGCTTACTGGGTCTGATTGTGCTCACAGTAGTCGTGTCGAAGCGTTACCACAGCCGCACGTGGTCCAGCCGTCCAGGATTTGAATATCAGCGTGTGATCACCCTGGGTGTTTTTGGGCTGTGGCTCAGCGTATCAGGGGCGATTGGATGGGACGTGAGCCATGTTCGCGGGTTCTTTCAGGGCACCAGGTGGGTGGATGGTCCGATATGGTGGCAGATCGGGGTGGGCGGTGTCTTGCTGGTAGTCGCGGTGTTCCTGGCGCGCAGAATGCCGCCAGATGCGACGCGCAGTGCGGCAGACAGGTAGTTGCGCTGCTCTGTGCCAGCCGTCAACGTCTCCACCGTGATCGTCGCCGATGGCGAGACCAACTTCTCTTCGCGCGCGCCGAGGGCAAACCGCGGTCTACGCGATCCTCACCGGCCGACGCCACCAGACTGTAGAAGTCTGACACGCACTCTACGCCTCCAACGTTCACGTCTGGACGTTCTGGAGGTCGCCATGATCATCGCGGCCTTCAGGTGCCTTGTATGATCGCGAACATGGCCAAGGGTCCGCAACGGGCTCCCGAAGACCTGCTCGACCCTGTGCTCGACTTCATGCGCCTGCTGTGGAGGGTTGAGCACGGATTGCAAGCCACGTCGAAGCGAATGGACGCCCGGCTCGGCATCACTGGACCACAACGCCTCGTGCTCAAACTCGTGACGCAATTCCCCGGATTGTCGCCGAGTGATGTGGCACGCGTACTCCACTTGCATCCCAGCACGATGACGGGAATCCTGCAGCGGCTCGTCGACAAAGGGCTGTTGGCCAGAGATTCGGATCGCCGCGATACCCGCCGGGCGCGGCTTCGACCCAGGCCGCGCGCCGCCCGCCTGACCCGACGGTCGGAAAGGACCGTGGAGACGGCGGTGGCGGGGGTTCTGGAACGGACGCCTCAGACCTATGTCCGGCATGCGCGCGCCGTCCTCGAGGCGATTGCCGTGGCACTCGATGAGACCACGTAACGCAGTTAATTAGAGTGCACGGTGGAATGGTCCGCAGCGCGGCCCGTTCTCGTCGTCAGAATGCTGTCGGCAGTGACGACGCCCTCGAGGCGTTTGACATCGGTCCGACTGACCACGGGCAGGACACCTCGTGCTTCGGACAGACGATCGAGAACGACGTCGAGCGGATGATCGGGATGCACGTGCACGAAGTCTCCGTCAACAAGTGAACCGATCGGCTCTTTGGCATTTTCCGATGTACGCCATTGTTCGAGCTGCGCCCGTGTGACCACGCCGACCAGATGGTCACTCGTGCCGACCAGGTGAATGGCGTCGTCGCCGTCGACGGTCTGCTGCCACGCGTGCACGATGGGAGTGTCCGGTGCAATGAAGGACGTGTGGGCGCGCATCACGTGGCGGACGGTTCGACCCGCACTCGTGGTCGGCACTCCGGTCGAGGGAAGATGAATGCCGTCCTGCTGCAGCAACGCGTGATACACCGGCACCGGTTGATAGCGCCTGGAGATCACGAAGCTGAGCAGGTTCGCGACCATCAACGGCACAAGAATCTGATAGTCCTGCGTGATCTCGAAGATCATGAACACCGACGTCATCGGCGCTCGGATGATGCCCGCAAATAAGGTCCCCATGCCGACCAACGCGTAAGCGCCAGGGTCGCCGGTGGGAAAGGGAGCAATTTGGCGGACGATGATGCCGGCGGCGCCTCCCGCCATCGCGCCGATATAGAGGCTCGGCCCGAAGATACCGCCGGCGTTTCCGGACGCATAGACACAATCGTGCGCCCAGCTTGAGGAAGCACAAGACCACCATCGTCTTCAGCACGAGACCGCCATTGAGCGCCTGGTCCACGTATTCGTACCCGACGCCCATGATCGCCGGGGAAAAGACGAGAACCGCCCCGATGACTACCCCGCCGATGGCCGGCTGCAGCGCGCGAGAACGTGTGGGCAACCGCAGGAACAATGCGCGAAGGCCGAGCAGCGCCTTCGCAGAACAGCAGCGAAATCAGGCCGCCGATGATACCGAGCGCCGCGTACGCGAGTAACTCCGCCGGGTGAACGAGACGGTACGGCGGCACATGGAATAGCGGCTCGTTGCCGAGGATGGATCGTTCGACGACAACCGATGCCACCGACGCGACTACTGCGGATCCGAGTAGCGCCGCGTTCATGTCGCCGATGATTTCTTCGAGCGCGAACAGGACGGCCGCGACCGGGGTATTGAAAGCCGCGGCGAGCGCGCCGGCGGCGCCCACCGGCACGAGCTCTCGGATCCGCCGCGGTGGGAGGCGCAGCCATCGGCCGATCACTGAGGCCAGTCCAGCACCAATCTGCACCGAAGGTCCTTCGCGACCCATCGAGTGTCCGGAACCGATGCACAGGACTCCGGTTATGAATTTACCCACCGGCACGCGCGCAGGAATGGCACCTCCAGCCAAACGGTAGGCTGCTTCGGTCTGGGGTACGCCGCTGCCGCGTACGTCCGGAAAAAACTTGACGAGGAGGAAGCCGGTCACGAGGCTCACCAGCGGCGGAACGGCGAACAGGCGCGCCCGCGACGGCGCCAACCCAAACAACCGGTAGCTGGTCTGGTCGATGGCCACCGTAAACAGGACAGCGGACAATCCAGCCAGCACGCCGACCACGATCGACAGCACCAGGAACAGCTGGTGCTCGCGCAGGCGAAGTTGAAGCGCGGTCGGCGGCGTGCTCACGGGGTCCGGGCTCCGTACTGCCGTGCGATGAGGAGGAGCGCCTGGTCGACCGGCGTCGCCGGTCCGCAGGACTTGACCGCGGTACTCTCGGCCCGTTCGATCAGATCGAGACCGGCTTCGACCGTGTCCTGATCGATCGGCACTGATCGTCGCAAACGACGTCCGAAGGCCAGAAGCTCATCGTGGAGCATGTGTTCGTCGGCGGACACGTCGGCAGCTCGCTGGCCCACACACTCGGCCAACCGCTGCTGTGCGTACGCCAAGTCGACGTCGAGCCGACGGCGCCGTTCCTGAACGCCAATTCGCGCCGCGCCGGGGTCCCTGGAGACCACCTCGTCGGCCACCTGCCGGTACTGCTGCACCGACTCGACGTTCTCTGCGCCCTGGTGCAGGTACCGCTGCGCGAGCACGTAATCACCGGTTTCGAACGCCGCCACCCCCGCCCCGGCCTGGGCAACGGCGTTGTGGGGGTCGATGCGGAGAGCCCGTTGAAACTGCTCCAGTGCCTGCCGCACATCGCCGGCTGCTTCGCAAGGTCGGCCAGCTCGAGGTGATGCCCGACATCGTCTGGCATGTCAGCGCCGGCAGCGAGGAGTTCCGATTGGGCGCGACTGACCTGACCGTGCGCAATCAGGAAGCGAATCAGTTCAACGCGAATGCGGCGACGTTGCTCGGCCAGTGCAGCAGGCCAGGGCGCGTAGAGCGCGTCATGATAGAACCGGAGCGCCTCCGTCACGTCCTCGCGCGCCGCGGACAGGCGCGCCAGGTCGAGGTTGATCTCAGCATCTTCCGGTGCCGATTCTCGAATCGATAGCAGGATCGTGCGCGCCGCATCGTAGTCCTGCTTTCGCACCAGCGCCCTGGACATGGCCAGCAGGTAGGTTCGGTTCGTGCGGTTTCGGACCGTGGCTCGCCGGAATGCGTCGATCGCCTCATCGGTTCGGCCAGCCTTGAGAAGGTCTTCTCCGCGACGGTACCACTCCGCCGCATTGCTCATGCTCAAACTGCGGTTGTTGATCGCCAACGCTCTCGTCACGAAAAAGGCCAGAACCGCAATGAACGCCAGGGCGACAAGCTGAACCAACTCACGGTGGATGAGAGCCTCGTGCTCGCTGCGACTAGTGGGCCGGAGTGCGGAGGGCATGAGCTGCGCTTACTCGAAGTGGCTCGCCCTCACAGCTTAGCATGCCGAAAACCATCGACATAGTTTGAGGTCAAACTATATCGGCGGGGCTGATTCACTCAACGGTTGTCGCTGAAGTGCGGAGCGTCGTACGTCGAAATCTCCAGGCCTCGGGTGCCGCGGCGCACTCGACACACGACGTCCACCAGTTGCGAAAGGGAACATGGTTTCGCGACGAACGCGGCGCACCCAAGCGCGCGCGCCCTCGTTCGATTCGCTCGGTCCGGGCGAATCAAAGATGTGAGGATGATGAGGGGAACGTCTGGAGAATCGGCGCATCGCTGCTCGATGAAGGTCCACGCCTCGTCCGGGTCGGGAAGCAGTTCCATGACGATCACGTCGGGGGCGTACCCCGTCATGAGGACGATGGCGGCTCCCGCGACCGTGGTTGTTGCCGTCGTGTCAAAATCGGCCTCAGCCAACGCCGACAAGTAAAGGTCCCGGTCAGATCCGCCTGGATGCACGAACAGCACCCGGTCCTGTGTTGCTTGCACGTCAGCCATGTCGCCCTGGGATCGTCAGGATAATACCAGTCACGTGACAAGGGTGCAGGCTCAGGTTCGGCGCGGCGATTCGACTATCAGCTTGTCGGGCATCCGCACCGACGTGAATCTCTCCGGACTCCACGAGCGACTGCCGGCGGGCGTCGAGGTCGCCGTGTACCGCATCATTCAGGAAGCGCTGACCAACGTGGCGAGGCATAGCCACGCTACCAGCGCGCTGGTCGATGTCGCGGTCGCCGACAACAGGCTCCAGCTGATCATCGATGATGACGGATCCGGTATTCAGTCGGACGATGCGGTGACGGCGCCGCGAGGCCTCGGCGTCATCGGCATGAGGGAGCGAGCACAGTCGTTGTCCGGGACGCTGTCGATCGAGCCGCGTCTGACCGGCGGCACGCGCGTCAATGTCGTGATCCCGCTCACGCCGCTGAACCAAGGCGAGGGAACGATCTCGACCGTCAGAATCCCAGCCTGAACGGGCGCCTCGTGGTCACGTCTTGCGCTCGCAAACTGCGCTGATTCTCGACATCCTGCCGGAGGTTCTCCCGCCACTTCAGTGATCCGCGTGGCATGGGTCGCACGCACTCAGGGCATGCGAAACCATCGAAGACTCGGCTCTTGACGTGCCTGGACCGAAGCACGAAAACGCGCGCCACCTGCGAAGCGCCATCGGGTTCGATCATCGGACTCTGAACGCAGGCACTTACTCGTTACAATGTCGACAGCATTCGAGGGTGCGGCGATCAGCGCTGCAGGAGTCGGGGTGGTCGGGCCGCCATTCCCACGGCCGCCAGGCCAGGAGTGGCGAGTTGCGCACACGACTTCCAACGATATCCGCCTGCGTCTTGTGTCTTGTCCCATTGGTATTCGTGGGGTTGGCGTTCGCCCAGACGCACGATGGGCAATCGAATCACGACGATCCAGTCACACCCATAGTCCTCGCGCTCGCCATCATTCTCGCGGCGGCGAAACTCACCGGCCATCTCGCAGCCCGTCTCGGCCAGCCCGCCGTTCTCGGTGAACTCGTTGCCGGGGTGGCGCTCGGCAGCGCCGATCTCATCGGCATCGGCTGGTTCCACGCCATCGAGGCGGACCCCACCATCGATATCCTGGCGCGCCTGGGAGTCATCATCCTCCTGTTCGAGGTCGGGCTCGAGTCAACGGTGCGTGACATGTTGAAAGTCGGCCTGCCATCACTGCTGGTCGCCCTGCTCGGGGTGACCGTTCCTTTTGCTTTGGGATGGGGAGTCGGCGCGCTCCTGCTTCCGGACCGAAGCGTCTACGTCCATCTCTTCGTGGGCGCGACCCTCACGGCGACGAGCGTCGGCATTACCGCTCGAGTGTTGCAGGACCTTGGCCGCTCGCAATCCGCCGAGGCGCGAGTGATTCTCGGAGCTGCGGTGATCGACGACGTGCTGGGCCTCGTCATTCTTGCGGTCGTCGGCGGAATCATCGCGGCCGCCGATCGCGGCGGAGCTCTATCAACCGGCGAAGGAGCGCTGATTCTCGGCAAGGCGGTCGCGTTTCTGTTCGGGGCACTCGCACTCGGTGTCTACCTCTCGCCCAAAGTGTTTGGCCTGGCATCACGACTCGGCGGCAAAGGTGTGCTGCTGGTGACGGCACTCGTCTTCTGTTTCACCCTGGCCTACCTCGCTGCCATCATTGGCCTCGCCCCGATCGTAGGTGCCTATGCCGCAGGGTTGATTCTCGAAGACGTGCACTTCCGCTCCTTCGTGAACCGTGGCGAGCAGCAGCTCGAACACCTGGTGCATCCGATCTCGACGTTCCTCGTACCAGTCTTCTTCGTCGTGATGGGGATGCGCGTCGACCTGGCCGCCTTCGGTCGCGTCGAGGTGCTCGGACTCGCCGCCCTCCTGACGGTGGCAGCGATTGCGGGTAAGCAGGCCTGTTCACTAGGCGCCATTGGAAGACGGCTCGATCGACTGTCCATCGGCATCGGCATGATTCCACGCGGCGAGGTCGGCCTGATCTTCGCCAACATCGGGCTCGGTCTGAGCGTCGCCGGCCAGCCAATCGTGGACCCGGACATCTTCTCTGCCATCGTCATCATGGTGATTCTGACGACGATGGTGACGCCTCCAGCACTGAAATGGAGCCTCGCCCGAGGCAGACCGTAGGTCGCGTCAATACGGAACACCGCCGGCACGTCGCGCCTGCAGCGCTGCCGCGTACCACTCGAGTTCGGCGGCAAACCGCTGGAACCGGCGATCGATAGCGGCATCCGAGGGATCGCCCGCCTCACTGAACGCCTGCTCGACGTGAGGCACCGGAAACAGGCTCGAAATGCTCGGCATGCCCAGCTCGCAGAGCATGGCGCGGAGTTGCATCGCGGCCCGCACGCCGCCGAAGCCGCCGGCTGAAAGGTTTTGCAGATTTAGGGGGCGTAGTTCATGTTGTCTCGTGCCGGTCTCTGGTCACGCCAGCTACCCCGTTTTCCCCAGTGTTTGGGCGCAATTGGACTACGTCCGGACTACGTTCCTGGCCCGCGCGTCTCCTCGCCAAGAATTTGCTTCACAAGCCAACCGCAGCTATAAAGTGCGATCGTCGGGCATCGCGCCGGTGTCCGACATCGGAACACCCTATCAGCAAGGAATGTTTGAGATGACTATGACCGTGATCTCGCGTCGTCGTCAGCTGGCAGCTTGGGCGGCTGCCGCGGGGCTCTGCTGCATCGTGATGACGAGTACGCCGGCAATTGCCCAGGACACAATGACTGCGCAGTCGCTGATCGATCGACAGTTGATCCTGGATCAGATCACCCGCTACTACTACAACTTCGGAAAGGAAACGAAAGCCCCCGAATCCAGCTTCTACGCCGAAGACGGTGCGCTGATTCTCGGCACCCGCCGCTACGAGGGCAGGGAAGCGATCCAATCGGCTTACGGTGGCGGTGCGCGCCCGGCGCCGGCGGCTGGCGAGGCACCCGCTGCTCCTCGCGAGAGAATCCCCTTCAACATGACCGTCGATAATGCACTGATCTTCGTGCATGGCGATACAGCGACCTCGCAGGTCATCTATACCGAATACCGGCCGGAGAAAAAGGGCGATCCCGTGAGGATGACGGTACAGGGCAAGGAGTTCGCCACCTGGGTCAAGGTGAAGGGCCAGTGGCTGTACAAGGCGCGCTATGTGGGTCTCAGTGAACCACCGGCAGGATGGAAGGAATAGCAAGGAGTAAGGTTTCGATGAGACGGATCGCGAAGGTACGTTGTGGCGTCATGGTCGCTGCCGCGGTCATGGCCGTGCGGAGCGTCGGCGCGCAGGCTCCCGCCGAGGAATTGCGGAAGCCGTACAGCGAACTCAGTGCCCGTCCGATGTGGGCGAGCAAGGTCAAGGAAGGTCTCTATGTGATCCGTGGCCCTCTGGGCCCTTGTCTCCCGATGCCCTGCCCGGCGGTACCGACGCCGGTCAATCCCGATGGATTACTGCACGAACCCGGAGACGTGGCTGTGCGGGTCACGTCCGAGGGGCTGATCCTCGTCGACACCAAATTCGCCTACAACATCCCCGAGCTTCTGCGGGTGATCAGGTCGATTTCCGACAAGCCGATCAAGTACGTGTTGGCCAGCCATTACCATGGCGATCACAACGGCGGGATTGGCGAGATGATCAAGTTGGGGGCGACCGTGGTCGTCAACGACAGCCTGCGCGACGCGTATGACCTGAGCAAACGGGAGGGCGCCTCTCCGCAGGTGACGTTCGGGAACTTCGGCACCATCCAACTCGGTGGAGTGACGGTGGAGATGCACCATTTCGGCACCGGCCACACGCGGGGTGATACCTTCGTCTACTTTCCGGACCTGAAAGTGGTGCACACCGGCGATGTGGCGCCCGAGGGGATGCCCACGTTCGACTACCGGGACGGCGCCAGCGCCGTCGGTTGGGTGAGCGAAATGTACGACCTGCTGAAGCTGGATTTCGAGTGGGCAATCCCCGGCCACGGCCGCCTGCTGACGAAGGACGAAATCCGCCAATACGTGAAGAACGTCGAGACGATGAACGCACGGATGAAAGAGTTGGTCCGGACCGGCGTGCCCGTAGAAGAAGCCGGCAAGCGACTGCAGCTGGACGACCTCGGCTGGGCCAGGAGCGCCTCCACTCAAACCTTCCTGGCCGGTAGCATCCCCGGCTACTACGCCGAGATGAAAGCCGTGATCGAGAACGAGCGGAAGCTCGGCGCAATACGCTGATCTCCTGACGTCACGGCTACGCTATGCCTCTGCATTCAACGCCCTGGATGCCTCGCACCCTGTCTGGTCCCCGCACGGAAAACAGCTCGCGTTCTCGACGCGGCTCTCGAAGGGGTGACGCCGGCAGCGATCGCGATGATCGACATCTCGACGCCCTGACGTCGACTTCAGCGAGAGATCCATCCGCGGCGCTCTGCTGGGCTCACGGCGAGAACCGAAGAGGGTGGAGGTTCTCTGGACCTTCTCCCATCGTCAACCTCTGGACCACGTCGTTCTCGATCAGCGATTTACCGTACGATCAAGGCACACCGACTTTTGAAAACTCAACGTGGTCGTTCCTCAATTGAGCACGTCCGAATAGCGCACTGCCTCTCTCAGATGTTCACGATCCGTCTTGGGACAGCACGACGTCGACGCGATCAACTCAGGGACCGAACGTGAACACATACGCGCGCAAGCCCGCATCGATCGAGGACAGGGTCAAAACATGGCGTCGGCGCGGCGCGCCGGCGACAAGCCGGATCATTCCAGAGCCATCGACACGTGCGATGCCGTCCGGGCCGACATCCATTCCACGCGCGTCGCCGACGGGGCCTCCATCCAGGAGCACCGACACGGACGCCCGTCCTGACGGGCCAGGCTGCATGACCAGGTTCACCTCGCCACCTGTAAACGGCATCACGATCTCGCCGCTGCCTTTCCTGAGCTCGACGTATTGACGATCGGTGTGCCAATTACCTTTCAGTGTGAATGCGCCCGATTCGCGTCGCTCGGCACCGAGGTAGGTCTCGTTTGTGACCCCTGCATACGAAGGTTGACCGGTGTGTGTGAAGGTCGATGCGAGCACGCTCACATTCGGCAACTCGCGATCGGGATGTCCGACTGCTAGCAGGCGACGGATCTCGCGCTCGATGTCGTCGTAGCTCCCCTCGCCGACCCAGCGCCGAACCAGGCGTCCGCGATCGTCGAACAGGTACTTCGCCGGCCATGCGTCGTTGCCGAATGCGTGCCAGATGGCGAAGTCGTTGTCGATGGCGACGGGATAGGTCAACTCGTGGTCTCGAATTCCTCGGTCGATGTTGCGAGCGTCCTTGCCGAAATCGAACTCGGGCGCGTGCACTCCGATGACGACCAACCCAAAGGGTGCGTACGCGCGATTCCAAGCCTTCACGTACGGGGCCGTGCGAATCCAGTTGACGCACGTGTACTCCCAGAAATCCACGAGCACGACTTTCCCGCGCAACCGCTCGGTGGTGAGTGGCTGAGAGTTGACCCACCGCTCCGCGCGCAGCGGCGGCAGGCTGCTGGTTGCGCCGGCAAGAGACGACACCGCAACCGCGCCAAGGCTGACTACAAGAGCGACCTTCATCATCTGATGCTTCAATTCTGTGCCTCGCCATGCGCCGGGCGGCCCGCGACGAGAGCCCGGCGCGCGATGTTGATCCAGTACAGCATGATGTTGTCAACGATGTTGTCCCGCGTCAGGTTGCCAACCGGCCGACCGTCGCGGAACGCGCGACCAGCCCATTGACCGCCTCAAGGCCCATCGCGTCTGTCACGGACGCGCCCACGTCGCCCCCTTGCGCAACATAACGCGTGTAGCCGAGGCGCGCCATGAGCTTCGCCCACGTCACAGCAATGCGGCCGGACACGCCGCCGCCTGCAGCAGTCCCTCGACCTTCATGTCGAGATCCTTCGCGATCCCGAGTGCATCCTGGTCCCCATGTGGGGCGAGGAGGCTGGCCATCGAGTCGTAGGAAATGTGCACGCCGTCAGGACGCTCATCGATGAGAATCGTGACCGGTGCGTACGACGCCGCATCGGGAACCGCCTTTGCCATTTCCTTCATGATGAGCGGATTGCCGACGACGAGGCGTAGCATTCTCGGCCCCTGACCGCCACGTTCCTTGCGGAGGACGTCGCCGGAATCGAAACGCACGAACTCCATCAGATCGGATGATCCGACCGCCTGTCGCACGACTGTCTCGAGCTCGCCCATCGTCGTTGCCGAGGCCACCGCGTCATGAAATCGTTTCGGATCGGGACGGCCGATCGTCGCCGTCAACCGTCGGATGACCTCGTCGAATGGTCGCTGCGACACGACGCTGAATCTCTGTATCTGGATGTCGATGGTTGGCATGTGCCCCTCCAAGTCTCGCGCTACGCGACCGTCGTGAGTCGATTGTGGGTCGGTTGTTCAATGATCGACGTTGCGTGAGCCGCGCGTTCGTGAACGCACGAGGCCGGTGTGCGATCGATCAGGAGACTCAGGAGCTCGGGTCGGCTGTAGTGCCCCCGTGAGTCCATCATTTGCTTGCGTTTGTCGATCCGTTCGAAGTCGAGATGGGCGATCGCCACGCCTTCGCCAGACCGAATCGGTTCGCACAGGACCGTACTGTCGGGCGCGATGATGGTGGTGAAGCAACCACTCGCGATCGCGCCAATGGCGCCGCCTGTGGCCTTGACGATCTGCGCCTGCTGATCCGGATCCAGCCAGGCGGTGGCACAGACGACGAAGCATGCCGATTCCAGCGCATGCTGCCGGATATTGACTTGAATCTGCTCCGAGAACAGATCCCCGAAGATCGATCCGGGATACATCGCTGAATGAATCTGCTCGCCGTCAGCCATCATCGCGTAGCGCGCCAGCGGGTTGTAGTGTTCCCAGCAGGCCAGCTGACCGATGCGTCCCACGGCGCTGTCGACCGCCCGCAGACCTGAGCCGTCGCCTTGGCCCCAGACCATTCGTTCGTGATAGGTCGGAGCAATCTTGCGACGTCGCTGGATCACCGTTCCATCCGCGTCGAAGAGCAGCTGCGTGTTGTAGAGGGTTTCGCCGTCGCGCTCGTTGATGCCGATCGAGACGACGATCCCCATCTCTTTGCACGCATCCGCGATCGCATGCGTGGCCGGTGACGGCACCGTCACCGCCTGCTCGAGCAGCTTGAGATGCTCCCTCCCGGCGACGATGTGATAGGCCGGTTGAAGGAAGGAGAAGTACGGGTAGTACGGCACGACTGTCTCGGGAAATGTGGCGAACTGGACTCCCTGCTGTCCGAGTGTGTGGATCGTTCGGATGACCTTGTCCACGGTTCCATCGCGGCTATACAGCACCGGGCTGAGCTGGATCGCCGCTGCTTTGACAACTCTCATCGCGGTCTCCTTACTTGAGTTCAGAGGATTCGCTCGCGGCGAAGTGTTCGGCAATCGGAGTGCCGGCAAGCTTCTTGTTTGAAATCACGCCAACCGCATCCCGGAACACTAAGATCGTGACGCCGGAAATCGGTGCGTGTGATCCCCCCTTGCTGGCCAGACGCGATGCGCACGACCGCACCACTCGCGATAGAGGCTCCGCTCACGACAACGAAGTCTCATGTGAACCTCGTCTCCTCTTGGCTAGCTTCTTATGGCTGCGATTAACCGCGCCGGTGGTCGGCGCGTAACCGGCGCGCCGACCACCAGCCACGCCCACTAACGTAACGGCTTGAACGCCGCGCGCATTTCTGACGCGAACAGCGCCGGTTCTTCCCAGGCCGCGAAGTGTCCGCCGCGATCAACCTCATTGAAGTAAGCGAGGCCGGGGTAGGCCATTTCAATCCAGCTGCGCGGGGCGGCGAAGATCTCGCCGGGAAACGTCGTGAAGCCCACGGGAACCTTGATCGGAGGCGGAGCCGCACCGCCGGCGGCAGCCAGGAACTGCCCGAATTCCCAGTACCACCGGGCGGCTGAGGCGCCGGTGGCTGTCAGCCAGTACAACGTGAGGTTGTCGACGATGTGCTCCCGCGTGAGATTGCCCGCTGGCTTCCCGTCGACGAATGCGCGGGAGATCTTGTAGTAACTGTCCGTGTCATGGTCGAGCAACCAGGCGGCAAGCCCCACCGGTGAATCGGCCAGTGAGTAGCCGATCGTTTGAGGCCGGGTGGACTGCTCCATGAAGTAGCCGAAGCCACTTCCACTGAACGTCGCCAGCGCTTTCTGCGCCACGCGTTCTTTTTCGGAGTTGGCCGGCAGCCGATCGGCGATCGCTGGCGCCCCCGCCAACAGGTTGAGGTGAATGCCGACGAGTCCCTTCGCCGCCTGACGTCCCATTGCATCGGCCACGGTGGCGCCGACGTCGCCTCCCTGGGCGACGTAGCGGGCGTAGCCAAGGCGCTCCATCAGGACCGCCCACGCGCGGGCGATGCGGTTGGAGTCCCAACCGCGCTCGGCTGGCACACCCGAGAAGCCGTAGCCAGGGAGAGATGGCACCACCACGTCGAATGCATCCGCGGCCGCTCCGCCGTGGGCAGTCGGATTCGTGAGCGGATCGATGACGTCAAGCAACTCGATCACGGATCCCGGCCACCCGTGCGTGATGATCATCGGCATCGCGTTGGGGTGCCGCGATTTGACGTGGATGAAATAGATGTCCACGCCGTCGATCTTTGTCACGAATTGCGGGTAGGCATTCAGCCGCGCCTCGGCCTTTCGCCAGTCGTAATCCGTCGCCCAATAGTGTGCGAGCGCTGTCAGCGTCGCGAGTTGCACGCCCTGCGACCGATCATCGACGAGTTCCCTGGAGGGCCACCGCGTGGCGGCGATCCGGCGACGCAGCTCAACGAGCTCTTTCTCCGGAACGTTGACCCGAAAGGGCCGGATGGCGGTGTCGTTCTTCTCGGCAGCGGCGGGCGTTGACGAAAGCGCGGCAGACGATACTGTGGCCATGGCGATAACTCCAATTCTGATGGCGCGAGTCAGTTGTGCGAATCGCTTCATGCGACCCCCTTCCTCGCGAGCATCAGAGCAGACGTGTGGAGTCGGATCCATCAGACGAAGGTGTCGACGATACCTTTCTGTTACGGGGGCCTCTACGAACATGCGAAGCCCGGCCGATGAGGTCGCGCGGACGTACGACGCTCCGAACTAACTGCGCCGCGTCCGCGCGCTGGATAGCGCCTGATGGACTTCTGCCGGTGGGTGGCGCATGCTCTCGCCAGTGGTTACGCAGGACCATATCGTTCTGATCGTCGACGACGACCGGCGGATCTGCGAAGCGCTGATCGATTTGTTGTCGACCTACGACCTGCAGGTCGTCACGTTTGGGTCCGCGGCCGAGTACAACGCCTACCCGAAACCCAAGGTGCCAGCTTGCCTTCTCCTGGACGTTGAGCTTCCGGACGTCAATGGGCTCGACCTGCTAGACCAAACCGGCGAGCGATCTCACCCGCACGTCGTGTTCATGACGGGGCACGGGGATATTCCCAGTTCGGTGCGCGCTATCAAGGCTGGCGCGGTCGACTTCCTGACCAAACCGCTCAAAGAAGCCGACCTGATGCGCGCCATTCATGACGCCATCGAGCAGGACCGCATCGCCATGCGCGACATGGCCGAACTCACAGCACTGCGCCGGCGCCTGTCGTCTCTTACGCCCCGCGAGCGCGATGTCCTGCCGCTTGTGGTCTCCGGGCTTCTCAACAAGCAGGTCGCGGGCGAGCTCGGGATCAGCGAGATCACCGTCCAGATTCATCGCGGGAGGATCATGAAGAAAATGGGCGCGGGCTCGCTGGCGGAGCTGGTGAGAATGGCTGGCACGCTTGAGATTCCGCTCACCCGCGCAAGGTGAATCGATGCTGCGACGCGCGAGGGTCTTTGGCCACGCCGAACCCGATGTGGCGCTTCGATGTTTCACGTGATCAATCACGATCCGGGGGCGCGGGGAGGGGGCATCTGCAGCATGCGGGCGACGGCCGTGATGAGTTCCTGCCCGTCGAAGGGCTTCTTGAACACCCGATGATGACCCAGCTGATCGAGCCGCGACCGGTGCAACAGATCTGGGCGACCCGTGACCAATATGACCGGCAGCGCGGGCCGCGCTGCCTGAACGGCTTGCGCGAGCTCTAAACCATCCATGAGGGGCATCGCAACGTCCGAGATCAGGCAGTCAATTTCCGTGTGGGCACCACTCTCGAGCAACGCGGTCGCCGTAGGAAACAGACGTACTGCGTAGTCGGCAGAGTTCAGGAGGCTTTCGATTGAATCGAGCATCCCCGGATCATCTTCGACCACCGCAATGACAAACCGGCGAGGATGGTCCGTCATGGCCACGCAGGCATTCTGGCAGGTTGGTATACGGGCCGTCTGTAACAGAAACATGTGATAGCGGCCGGACAGGCCCTCGCCCGAGAATGCATCGAGGTCGTTGCGCCATGTTGCACGCTACTCCGACTGTATTCGTCGTCGACGACGACATCTCGGTACGCAAGTCTTTGGAGTCGTTGATCGACTCCGCGGGTTGGCAGCCGGAGAGCTTTCCGTCCGCGCAGGCGTTTCTGCACCGTCCCCGCGTCGTCGGACCGAGTTGCCTGGTACTCGACCTGAGTCTTCCAGATCTCGATGGCCTCGAACTCCAGAAGCGCGTAGCTTCGGATCGGAGTGATATGCCGATCATCTTCATTTCCGGTTATGGCGACATACCGATGACAGTGAGGGCGATGAAGGCCGGAGCCGTCGAGTTTCTGACGAAGCCCCTGGTAGGTGACGTGCTCGTGAGGGCGATTCAGCAGGCCATCGAGCGGAGTCGCAGCGCGCTCGACCGAGAGGCGGCGATGCGCGAGCTCAAAGACCGTCACGCGTCACTCAGCCCACGCGAGCGGCAGGTCATGGCGTTGGTCGTATCAGGCCTGCTGAACAAACAAGTCGGAGGCGAGTTGGGCATCAGCGAGATCACGGTCAAGGCGCACAGAGGTCAGGTGATGCGCAAGATGAGGGCGGACTCGCTTCCTGACTTAGTCACGATGGCTGCGCGCCTCGGAGTGCCGTCTGCGCTGAGGCAATAACGCCGGGGGGAGAGCTGCTCTTGGTAAAAAGCGCCTCACGTGCTCACGGATAGTGTGAAGTCTGCGCTCAGGGTAAATCGAAATACCGCGCCCTGCGGCGCATTTGGCGTCACCCACAACCGGCCATCGTGGGCCTCGACAATGGAACGGCAAATCGCCAGGCCCATTCCCATGCCGTCAGGTTTGGTCGTGAACAACGGATTGAATATGCGATGAACGTCTTGCGGATCGACTCCCACACCGGTGTCAGCAACGGACACTATTACTCCGCCTTCTTTGCTTGCTTCGGATCGCACGGTTAGGACTCGCCGCTCCTCTTGTGTCGCCATCGCATGAATCGCGTTCGTGATCAGATTCAGCAGCACTTGCTGCAGCTGAACGCGGTCGCCGTGAACTGCCGGCAGTTGAACCGTCGGCGCCATCTGCACCACGACCTTGTGCTTTCGGAGGTCGTCTTGTTCCAACGCCAGCGCCTCCTCAATGATTTCATTGACGTCGAGCCGTACCTTTTCACGGACACTGTTCTTAAATGTCGCGCGAACGCCTTCTATCACTTGGTCCGCACGATGGCCGTCGGCGGCAATACGCCTTAACGATTCCATCGCCTTGTCGAGAGCCGGCGCTGAGCGATCAAGAAAACGCAGACCAGCATCCGCGCTCGTGACGATGGCGCTTAACGGCTGTCTGACCTCATGAGCGATGGCTGCGGCGACGGCGTCACCCGTGAGCAGGCGCGCCTGGCGCTCACGACGCTGCGCGTTGACCGCCACAAGCAATCGGACATAGAGGGTGGTTATCTCATAGAGCAGCACAACCAGAATCACACTGCTGGCGGCGATGTCGATGCCTCGGAACGCGTACCAGCTGATGGTGAAGCGTGCCGGATTCGGCCAGAAACTCAGAGGCACCTCGATGACGAACAGGGACATTACGACGATCAGCCACAGATCGAGCAGTGAACGTCGCCGACACCACAGGACCATGACGGCGACGGCACTCATCACCAACGCCGGTCCGCCGACGTAATACGGATACAGCGTGCTAGAACTGACGTCTTCGACAATCGCTTTCGGCAGGGTATGGCTTGCCCATCGATTTACAAGAATCGCAGCAGCTACGAGGCTGGCAGCCATCGCGACACTCGTGCCGACAGTCGTGCGCACCGTGCCACGGCCGCATGTTCGTCCGGCATTGCCGTCCTTTAACAGCGCATAGCCGATGACAAAGCTGGGGAAACCGGTACGCCACAGAATGAAGAACCAGGCCGTACTCAGCGGACCATCGATCACGCTTGTGGTGGTGAATAGGCCTGGAAACGTCAAGAGGTACGGCACGAGGATAAGCGCAGAGAAGGCATATCCAATCGCAATGACGAGGATTGCACGCGACCGTAGAATGACGAACTGCGTGAATAGGAGAATCGCCGTTATGGCATCGGTCGCGATCATCGTCGTCACATAAATCGGCAGAAAGGCCGGGACCGGTGACGTTCGCAAGTACGAGAGCGGCCCAGTGACGACGACAATGACGGCTACCAAGCCGAGCAAGACGACGATAGCCAGCTGCTTCTGTGCCTTGTTCGGCGGCAGGCTCGAGAGAATGAACGGCTGTACCTCAGGGCCAACGGCGTTCGCGTCTGGCATTGGCGACCTAGTCGCGGTGCAAGGCACGGCCCGGGAGTCGAATCCGCCACCTTCCGATCCGCTTGTTTAGCGGCCTATTATCAACTGAATGCCGGTCTCGCGGGACGGGCCGGGTCGTCCCCCGAACGCAACCGGCGACGCGCCGAAGGCGGCGGTGATGTAATTCGTGTTCGTCAGGTTCCGTGTGTACACGTTGACGGTCCACCGACGATTGCTTGGGCCGAGTTCGCCTCGGGCTCCCAGCTGCGCATACGAGACCTGGCGCTGGATCGTGTCATTGAACGGTGTGTAGAAGACGGTCGACTGCGCCGTTGCGTCTGCGGCGAGCGTCATGCGGATCGCGCCGCTAACATTGCCGGTCCACTCGAGCCACAGACGGCCTGACCACTCCGGCGCGTTATTCAACCGATTGCCGGCGGCATCGCCGGTCACGCCTCCAGTCCCCACCGCGATGTAGCGATCGTACGTCGCGTCCAGCCACGCCAGGTGCCCTCCCGCCTCGAGGCCGCCGCCGATGCGGCCGGCTGGCTCGATCTCCAGACCCCGAATCGTGGCCGCGGCAGCATTGCGGATGTCGAATACGCCGATTCCAATCGGTGTCTGCACCTGGAGATTCGTATAGTCCATCTGGAACACGGCCACATTGATCCGGGCACGCCCGTTCATCAACGTCGTCTTCATGCCCCCTTCGTAATTCCAGGCCCATTCCGGCGCGAACCCACGACCTGGCTGCGTCGACGACAGGTTGAATCCGCCGCTCTTGAATCCGCGCGTCGCCGAGACGTACGTCATGGCATCGTGTGCCAACTTCATCGCGACTGCGAACCTGGGCGTCCATGCTGTGTGCACGATCGAATCGGTGTAGGCATAAGTCGAGCCGGCGACAGGCGCCATCGGCGCATCGAGGCCGAAGAGCCCTCCCGTGTTTTCGATGTCCTTCTGTTCGTTTGTATAGCGAAGTCCAACTGTCCCCGACAGCCGCGGCGTCAGTTGGATGGTGGTCTCGCCGAAGACGGCACGGCTCGCGGCGTCGACGCGAGGATCGAGCTGTACTTGGGTTCTCGATGCAGTTTGATCGACCCACACGCGTTGATGGTCCGATTCATCGAATACGAAGACACCGCCGAGCCAGCTGACCTTCCGGTGACGTCCCGATACGGTTAGCTCCTCCGACCACTGATGTTGCCATTCGTGGATGCGCGAGACCAGGAGATCGAGTTCTGAGGCGTCGGCGTCTGAAGCGTACTGATTGTTCAGCCCGCGGAAACCGGTGATGCTGATCAGGGTGGTCGACGGCGTCAATTGAGACGTCAGGCGTGCCATTGCACCGGATTGTTTGACGGCGCCGGAGTTAACCGTCGACAGACGAACGTCACGCGGATTGGCAGGGTTGTCGACGGCGAACCCAGGCTTGGGACTCAGAATCTTGTGATTCGAGAGAATGCGTCCGGCTTGATCGCTGGCGTCAGTCGACAGCACGACCTCAGACCCGTGACTGAGGACGACACGAAGTTGGCCACGCACCGAGGTGAGATCGTCGCCGCCGAGCGGCTGATCGGGATGATTGAGATCGCGCACGTAGCCGTCACGCGCTCCTCGAGCGAATGCAAGGCTCCCCATCACGCGGTCGCGTTTTAAGGCCCCACTGAGACGGCCTTCCGCGCGCCGTTCGGCCAGATTACCGACGGTGATGCGCGCCGAGGCCTCGAAGTCGTTGCTCGGCGCCTTCGTGGTCAGGTTCACGGCGCCGCCCAGGGCGTTGCGGCCGTACAGGGTTCCCTGCGGTCCGCGCACTACCTCGACGCGCTCGACATCGAGGAAGTCGGTGAAGGCCATCGCTGGCCTGGCGAGGTATACGCCATCGAGATACATCGCCGAGCTTGGATCGGCACCGGCAAATACAGCATTGGTGCCGATTCCACGGATGGAGAGTTGACCGAAGGTGGTGTTCTGCGTGAACGTGACCAAAGGCGTCTGTGCCGCGGCTTCGTCGATCGTACGAATGGCGAAACGCGACAAGGCGATGGACGAGATGGCGCTGATCGCCAACGGAGACGACTGCACGTTGGTCGTACCCGTTTTCGCCGCCGTCACGACCGTCTGTTCGACCGACGCGAGGACCATCGTCAGCGAGACAGAAATAGTCTTCCCGGAGCCGACGCGGATGGCGCGATGAATGGATTCAAAGCCAGCAAGCGTGGCTGTCAGTTCATAATCGCCTGGCGGCAAGTCGCGAAACTCGAATCGACCCGCGCTATCCGATCGGCGTTCACGAACGACGGCGCCGCGAAGGTCCAGGGTGACGTTCACAAGCGCGCCGCCCGTCTGGTCGAATAGCGACCCAGCGAGCGTCCCGGCAGATTGCGGGAATGCCGCGGCCGACGCTACCCGAATCGCGAGCACAAACATGGCAGCCGCAATCGCGATCGGATGAGCTCGCACCGCGGCTTCAGTATAGGCGGGTTGAACGCGTCAGATCTAAGCGGCTGCCGTCGTGTCGGTGTTTTCCGTTCGCTAGGACGCACGGATCGGGATATGGCCTCGCTCGGAAACGCCACAATACCGTGCCGATCGCTGTAACGCATTCTGCAAAGCGTCCTCTGAAGGGTCATGCGTTCGGTCGACGTCGTTTGACTCCGCCATCTCATTCGCGCCCGCCGCACCGCCTCACAACGCAGCGGCCGGGCAAAAACGTGTTCGTCAACCTGGATATCGCACTCGGGGAAGTTGAGGACGTCCACGCCTGGACCGCCCAGATCTTCGGGATCGGCACGCTCGGCCCTCTCGCGGTCTGAGCTTCGACACCATCTCACTTCGCCTGAGCGACTGCGCCCACCGCCAACGCCAGCGCGCATCGACACTGCCGACTAAACAGCGGCTCGCCCGCCAGACACACCGGTTGCCCCGGAGCGGCCGAGCCGCCGCGACGCGCCGGCGGCCAGGATCGCAAGCACGACGTCATGCTGCGGCATGGGCCTTGGGCGTCACCCGCTGGCCGTCGATTGATGTACGTCAGGATCCCGGCGGCGATGGCGACCGCAATGCCGACAGCCGTCTTCTCGCCCAGGTCGAGCCCGAATTGGGCCGCGGCGCGACAGCGCCACCGGATCTTGCGCCGGCAGCCCCAGCGCGATCGCCTGCTCGAGCAGCCACTCGCGCCTGCGCGCAGGTCCGAGGGCGTTGACGTACCGAGTCTGGATGACCACTGGAATGCAGCATCGCCGTAGGAGCGTCACGCGTGAGTCTCTCTCCGACACGAACGATGTACTCCTCGAGGCCGCCGCCGCTGACTCCACCGGCATGCCGGCCCGGAAGCCGACGATCATTGAACCCCGCGGTCGATATGTCGAGCCGCGAGCGGCGAACAACGTGGACAGCGTGGCAGGCGTGCCGCACCCCAATATGCCGCGCCCGAGCGTGCGCATTGCCTGGGATCAACGCTGTCCGTATTCCGTGAACACGTAATCCTGAGCCTTCGCGGCGGTGTGACACGCGAATCCACATTTCGCGTCGTTTCCTTGTGGGGGCGTGCCGGCCGTCGTCCCGGGCGTGAACTTGTCCGACGCCGCGTCGTAATCGAAAACCGCGTACCCCCACCCACCACTGTCAGCGAAACGCGTGCTGTCCTTCACCATGAAGTCCACGTTGACCAGCTTGCCAGGAACGGTCGCGTCCTTGAAGAACGCATTTGGCTTAGGCGTCCAGTGAATCTTCGCCATCTTCGCTCCGTCAGGCACCGGCCGACCGTTCCCGGGAATGCCGGCACGGTAGGCGCTCATCATGATTGGATTGCCGAGGATGACCGCGACAACGCGATCGTTCCTGCTCGTCGAGATCGCCTGCCACCCCTCGTATCCGGCGAACTCTGACATCGCAAGGCCGCCTGGCACCTTCGCCTCGTAGTTGTTCTCTGCCGAGATGGCGTAGCCGCCAACGGCGACCATCCACACTACGGCGAAGCCAATCATCCACATGCGCTGCTGCTTCATCACCGCCCCTCCTCAATTGAACGATACAACTAGAGACAGGCGCCGCCAATCAGACGATGGTGTCGCGATACCAACGTGTTGCCACCATGGTGCAATGCTGCCGCTAGTCGTTGCACCCACATTCTTGGCATGGAGTTCACCTGAATTTGGGATCGGAGGCGCCGCCCGGATTTGAACCGGGGATGGAGGCTTTCCAGATTTTTTCAGGTCTCGACTAGTGTTGTCCCGCCTCGCCTGCTGGTATCGGGTGAGCGCCGGTCTTCCCTGGTGTTCGGGCATGAGCGGACGCAAATCGGGCGCAAGTTTCGGCTGCTCTCCCCTGCGCCGATTCCTCGGCAGCGAATGGTCGCACGTGTTCAAGGCGGCCACGCAGCGCCGCCGTGAGGCCGTCGCTCACGTCGGCCTGCGTGAACGTTGTCCCGAGTTCAGCATAGATCGTCCGACCGGTGCGGGGCTTCCCTGCCCGTGCCCCCATCTCGCTAAGCCAGAGAGGCCTGCGCCATCTCCTTCATGGTCGCTGCCCTGCCGGGCGAACTCCATGCAGGCCATGCGGTCTCGACCGACACCGCACTGCGTCGAGCTGGGTGGCGGTCGAGACGTTCCACTCCTGCCGCCAGCCGGTCATCAACCACGAACAGCGTCACATCGAACCGGGCGGTGTAGCGTCGAATCGACCCGGTCGATTCGATCCAGTTCTGGGACAGAACGGGGCCCTCACATCCAACGTCGATCGACTGGCCCAACCCGTCCACCGAATCCGATCGGGCCAAACTGCTAGTCAAAGGCAGGGGGACGTCGATCCACTGGTCCTTGTGGTTGTGATTCTTGAATGTCGCGGAATGTGAGTGGTGCACGTCTCCGCCGCTTCCTTGAATGTCGGACAGAACGACGAGCGTCGCGCGGCGACCTTCTGCCCGGAGGCGTTGCGCCATGAATGGCCTTTCCGTCGCCCTACAGCGTCCGCAGTCAGCAAAGCTCGCACGGGCGTCACCGCTCGGGGCAGGTCTTCCGGTACGGCTGCTCGCCGACATAGAGACGCCATTCGGCCGCGTCGAGGTTGCGACTCAACCGCTTGCAAGCGGCAGCGATCGTCGCCGGCACGTCCCAGGACCATGACGAGACGATGGTGCCATTGCCCGCGAGCAAAAGCTTCCCGTCTGGGCTGAACGCCAGCGTGGACGCATAGCCGCCCTCTCGACGCGCAACCTCCTGTCGCGTCACCATATCCCAGATCCGAAACATCCCTTGATTCGCGATCGCTAAGTACCGACCGTCGCCGGTGAATGCGAGGTGAGTCTCTGACGCACTAACGCTGGCCTGAACGGCGAGCAATGGCAGACGATCGATTTCACGAAGGCCATCGACCTCCCAGATGCGCACGCTTTGGTCTGCAGCGTCGTGGAAGTTCCAATTCGCTGTCACGATGCGTTTACCGTCGGGAGTGAACAGAATCGCCGTCGCGTACTTGACTGGCAGTACTGCAGTCGTTTGCGGGCCCGCCACGCTCCAGAGATTTACCGTCTCGTCCGAACCAAGGGCGATGGTCCGGCCGGAAGGACTGAATGCCGCCACTCTGAACGCCGCCTTTGAGGAGGCTATACGAAGAATCTCATGCAGACCTGCCGTATCGAACACGCGGGCTGCGGTCTCCTCGACGATCGCGAGATGACGCCCATCTCCGCTGAAAATGGGTGGCACCCGTAACGGTTCGTGTGCGATGCGGGCGACCTCGCGCCCAGCAGTCAGGTCCCACAGGCCAAGCGTTGCACGATCAGGAGTCGCGAAGTATTTCCCATCGGGACTGAACGCTGCCATACCGTCGGCGTCCTCAAACGCGAGCGTCCCTACCGGCGCGCTACGAGACATGTCCCACAAGCGAGCCGTCTTCGACGTATCCAGCGGCTCCCCGTGCACACCTCGGCTCTGCGGCCGAGCGACAATCGCCGAGAAGTAGCGCCCGGAGGGCCCACATCGAACAGTCGAGAACTGGGAGGTGCGATCCGATGGATCGTTGGACGACATGTGTCCCGACCCGCGCCCGCTGGACGCGTCCCACACTTGCATCGTGGTCCCGTCGGCAACCGCCAGAACGCTCCCGCCAGAGCAAATCGACGCGACGGATTCATTGACGCCGCCGTAAACGGCTCCGAAGAGCTCACGAGGGTCGCCGACTTGCCACACGCGGGCGACGCCGTCTTCCGTACCCGTCGCCAGGTACCTCCCATCCGCACTGAACGCCACGAAGCTGGGTGTGCTCCCGGGACTGAGGCGGGCAATCTCCTCGGTCGGTCCCTCGCCGGCATACCGGCTCAGGTGCCATATTCGGGCAGTGTTGTCGTTGCCGGACGTCGCGAGTTGTTCTCCATCGGGACTGAACGCTATCCCGAGTACTTCTTTCGCATGATGCACTTCCGCGAACTGCACGCCATCCAGGGTGTTCACGACGCGCACGCTCTCGCCGGCGGCCAGTGCCAGGTAGGCCCCCGCATGGCCGAATGCGACCGCTGTGACTGGGTGCTGAGAATGAATGCTGTAGCGCAGACTGCCAGTTTCGAGGTCATAGACCTCGTCGGCGCTCGCAAACAACCGGTCATCGGCACTGAATGCAATCGGATGCAGCGGCGGTCGCAATCCGGACCGAATGGTGTATGGGATCGTGAGTACCGGCGTCCAGCCTGACGTCTCCCACACCCGTGCACGGCCGCGGCACGCTGCGGCCGCGTGCTGCCCGGTCGCGCTGAAGACAAATGCGCTTAGTGGCATACACGGAAACGCCGGGTCGCCCGCCGACGTGCTGAAGACCTTCTGTCTCGAATCTGGAGTCGAGTCGCCCTGCCAGATGTCGGCGCCTTGGTCGCTCACGACCGCCAGATAGCGTCCATTGGCACTGAAGGCGAGAGAATTCACCGGGCCGGGCGGATGCTCGATCGCCGGACCGATCGGCAGGCCGTCGGTCGCACTCCAGACCTGGACGGTCCCGCTGGTGTCGGCTGTCGCGATCGAGGTGCCGTCGGGACTGAATCTGACATCCTGCGCCGGATGAACGGGCTTGATCGCGAACACCTGCTGGCCTGTCGTTGTCTCCCAGACGCCAACCGAACCATCAGCACTGGCAGTCGCCAGGCGCCGACCAGTCGGGTCGAACGCCCCGGCAGTGACAGCGCCGTCATGAGTGATCGGACGCGAGACGGCCTGTGGCAGCAGCGGCATCGCCTGCCGGAGGATCTGGTCGGCTTCCAGCGTCGGATACCGCTTGAGCGATTCGAGCGCCAGCAACGCTGAGCGCCCCAGAAGGTCGGGACGCTCGTTGCGAATCAGCCCGGCTTGTGCTGCCATCTGGCGGGCGAGTGCGATGTTCGCCTGTGACACCGCCTCGTTCCGTTGAAACCAGGCCAGGATCGCCAACGCGATCGTCAGGACCAGTCCACTGGCAAGTGCTCCCAAGGCCATGCGCTGGCGTCTTGTCGCCGACGACCGACTGTCAATCACGTACTCGGTCTGGAGTGCCGTGGGCTTGGGATCCTTGGTTGGGCCGTGCGCGAGCCAACGCTCCGCCGCCTTCAGGTCGTTCTTTTGAAGCAGGAAGCTGGCGTCGCGCTTGGCCCCGTTCCATTCGACCGCCCGCTCAAGTAGACGCGTGTGCTGTTTGACCCAGTCGAGATCAGTCTCAATCGCGGAGACGAGCGTGACGATCGACTGCTCGAATCCGTCAGACGCCAGGAACGATACCCAGTTAATTTTGCCGATCGACTCGGGAACGCGGATCAGGCGCGTATCGACCTCACGGCAAACGATGGGGATGATGCGCTTGTTGTGGGTGACCGCGTACTCGATCTCTTGTGTGCACACCGACGAGGGATCGACTGAGTCGGGACTCACTACGAACACGAACGCGTCAGCCCCGTCGATTGCGGCGTGAATCGCGCGCAACCAATCATCCGAAGGCCGGATGTCTTCCACGTCGACCCACACACTCTGACCGCCGGCCGTGAGTGTCTCCGATAGTCGTTCAACGAACGACCGATCCTTCCGCGAATATGAGACGAAGAGCTTCGCATGCGCACTGCCGGAGTCAGTCTTCCGGGGAGTCGCCGTGTGGGGTGTCGCCGGCGTATTCACAAGGGCCTTCTTGTTTGGGGGGTGGAGCCGAGATACCTCGGCTCGAGGATCCCTGTCACTGGCTGGATGACTTGCGGCGCAACGCACGACACGTATGCCGCGACAGAGTGCTTGTCGCCCGAGCGGCCGACGTTAACAGGTTCGACGAGACCCGAGTGTTCAATACTGAGCACAACCCTGCGACGCGGTCAGCCAGGTTTCGGAGCGCGGCTGCACACGCGTGACCGGCGCGTCCATTTCTGGGCCGAGCTCGCGATGCAGCGCCGACGTTGACCGCCGACATCGCCTGCTGGCGTTCATCGCCTCGCGGCGCCACGGACGCGGCGTCTGCGTGCGCTCGCACATGACGAAACTTCATGACTTTCGGTGACGCAATCTCAATACTCCGCTGCGTCATGGTGCGAGGCGCCTCGCTGGCAGTGAGCCGACGCCGGCTCGCCAGACTCATCGAGCAAAGCGTGCGTGGGACGCGCGGCGTGCCGCCCACGGCACGAAAGGCCGACCCGCTAACGATTCGTTGCCGGAATGCGGTCGACAGTCGCCTGCGGGATCCGGCTCATCGCACCGGCCAGCTCACTTATTCCTGAGAGTCTCAAGGCAGAAGCCGGGAACGTCGGGGATTTGTATTGAACTTCCACGCCAAGAAAGGGCCTCTCATGCCAGTTAGCTATCGCATCCATCCGGCGATCGGCATTGCTCGAGTGGGCGACAGCCCCGCCGAATATTTCGTGGGTCCCGAGGCCCCTGGCGTTTCTCCATCGCTGACCAATCCGAGCGACTCAGGGGCTCAGCAGGGCGGCTACAAGGATCGTCAGCGTCGGATCAAGCGTCAGGGCGCACGTTTTCGCGTTTACGAATACACGACGGATCAAGCGGGCGCCGTGACCAGGGTGCGCGAGATCACCGCTGCCGATGCGGATATCGACTGGGAAGTGCATCTCGTCAATCGGAAAGCGGCTGAAGAGAAGCGATTCTTTCCCGTCGAGGGGCGCACGCTTCGGAACCAGGGAGTCGATCGGGGAAAGCTGACGATCGACCCGGGCGCACAGCGCGTCAGCGGACCGAATCAGCCGATGAAGACGCTGGTGGCGACGTTCATGGATACGATCACCGTGGTACTCGGGGATCTCCTCACCGACGGTGCCGGACGGTTGATCGTGCTCGGCGGCCATGGCCAGTCGCAGTCTCATGATGGCCGTCGCCTGAGTGAAAGCGAAGATGATTTCGCAGACAACGATGGTTGGTGCGACGACACATCGGATGGGCCGATTTCCGCGACCGTCAGGCTGCACGGTGACACCAAGGCTGTCGCCGCGGACTCCGCCTGGGTGATCGTGGCGCCGCCCGACTTCGCCCCTGCAATTGAAAATGTCGTGACGCTCTACGATCTTGTCTACGACATGATGGCCACTCTCGATCCTTCGCTCGCCGTGACCGCAACGACCGCTGTATCGTTCACCGCCCACATCTACCCGATTCTGCGGCGAGTGTCCAACATGCAGTGGGTCAGTGACTTTGCCGCAGGAGGTCATGGAACGACCACCAGCGGACACTTTCTGTCGCACCTGGGCGCCTTGGCCGGCAACAACCCCCAAGACGGCGCACGGCAGAGAATCTTTCGGCGGCTGCGCAATCCAAGAGGTGGCGGCACCGACATTATGAACATGCCAAAGCTGGGGACGGCATCGAGTATTCCGGGCGTCCCACTGACCCATGTTCAGTACCAACGAATGGAGCGCTGGGCGAAGGGTACTTTCGACGCCGATTGGTCAGGCACAGCCCCGACGCCACTTACGTTCGATCAGCTGCCCGCGAAGGATCAGCCGCACGCCCTCGATCGGGCGGCGCTCGAGGGTTGTGTGGGCGGACCATTCTTCCCCGGTATCGAGGTGGGCATGATCATGCTCAACAAGACCACGTACCAAACGAAGCGTCCGTTCCGAATCAACACCGAGCGGCATCCCGGCGAGTTGACTGCGCGGATGGCCGTGCCGTGGCAGGCGGACTTCTTCGCGTGCGAGTGCGACGAAGACCTGAGCATGGACTGGTGGCCGGGCCAGCGACCCGACCAAGTCTTGCGCGGTCTGCAGCGCGCACAATGGCGGCTTGGCGTGTCTGGGATGAACGACATGGTCGAGAAGTGGTCGCAGCTCGGTTTTGTCGTCGAAAAGAAGACGGCAGAAAACGTGGCTTATGTCGAAGACGAACGCACATTCGCGCCTATCACCGGGTAACAGCGAACAATGCGACGTCGTGGTGCTGGGCGGCGGTCCAGCGGGTGCGGCAGCGGCCATTACCTTGGCACGCGCGGGCCGGTTGGTCGCCGTGTTGGAGAAGTCGCAATACGACCAACCACGAATCGGCGAGACCCTGTCGCCGGCCGCTCGTTCGCCGCTCGCGCGTCTGGGCGTCTGGGATCAATTCCTGAACGCTGGCCATGCAGCGTCGCCCAGCATCCTTTCGGTCTGGGGAGGGGACACAGTCGTCGAGAACCATTTCATCTTTAACCCGTACGGAAACGGGTGGCATCTTGACCGTACAGCCTTCGACGCGATGCTGGCTGCCGCGGCACGTCGGGCAGGAGCACGGCTGTTTTGCGGGGTCGACGTGACATCGTGTGAGCCCGCGATCGCCGACTCTCCACTCTCTCGCTGGCGGATCGAGTTCGCCCATCGCCACCAGATCCATCAACTTCACGCCACGTCTGTCATCGACGCCACGGGCCGCGTGGCAGCGATGGCTCGCCGCCAGGGAGCCCACCGCGTTGCGGCTGATCATCTGGTTGGTCTGGTGGTTATCCTCGAAACAGACCGGCTGACCGACAAGCACGAAGCCGCCACTTTGGTTGAGGCGGCAGAGGACGGATGGTGGTACTCAGCACCGCTGCCCGGAGCGCGTTCTATCGTCGCATACATGACCGATGCGGATCTGCTGCCGGGGAAGCGACGATCGTGGACTGAGTTCTGGCATGCACACCTGCAGACCACCGTGCACACGCAAGAGCAACTACGGTCCTTCGGCGCCTCATTCATCCACCCGCCCGACGTGCGCGTGATCGCGGCCAACAGCTCGCGGCTCGATCGCACGAGTGGGCCCGGCTGGCTGGCGGTAGGCGACGCGGCGCTGGCGTTCGATCCCCTTTCAGGGAAGGGCCTGCTACGAGCCCTGACTTCAGCCATCAGCGCAGGCGAAGCGATAGACCGCAGCCAGGGCGGAGAGGTCGCGGCCTTGGCCGAGTATGACCAGAGAGCACAGCAAACGTTTCGAGATTACGAACGCGTGCGCGCAATCTTTTACCGCCGCGAACGGAGATGGCCTGAATCGACGTTCTGGCGTCGACGCCACCTCGCGACAGCCCAAGACACGAGCAGGCCCAATCGTCGCGCGTCGCCGTTCAGCGGGCAACCTGAACGACCCATTCACTGGCCGGAGGATTCACATGAGCTCAATTGATCGCCCGCGAAGAGATTTCTTGAAAATCGCGGTAGCGTCTGTGGCCGCAGGCTATTGGACGGCATCTGAAGCCGCCATGCACGCCGGCGGTCCCGCTGATTCGCCGGGCGTGCATGGCATGCTGGTGTTTGGAGAGCGGAGCGTGTACTTGTCCCATTTGCCGATCTTCGGGTCGCCGCACGATTACCAGGTGATTCTTGAAGCGACTTTCGCCAAATCAGGCCGTGATCCGCAGGCCGATTACTTCAGCGACCGGAAGCGGACAGGCAAGAAGATGTACACGCTGGAGCCGCAACAGTTCGTGTTGACCGATCTTGCCGCGCCGTCTCCGCGCCGGTCGTTCAAAGCGAATGTGTATCGCGACCACTTCGAGAGATTTCGCACGCAGCGGGCGAAGGACGCCGCCTTGATTGCAGAAGGGGTGGACGTCGGCGTGACACGGGTGATTCATTTTCGCAAGTTCGAGCCAGGCGCAGCAGGACTCTCTCAGCTGGAGTACCTCCTCTTCGGTAAGGCCAATGAGCTGTTCCTGGCCCATTCGATCACCAAACCGCCCGACTTCGATCAGGTGCTCTCGGTACGAAGTAGCCGGTCCTTCACTGACGCCGAGGTCCGCCAGGCGATGTCCATCGTGTTTCCAGGCAAGACAAATCAATCAACGCAGAGAATCAAGGGCGTGCCGCCGGTTACTGGACAGGTGAAATCCGCCACCGCCACGCACGAACCGATCATGTTTCAACCAGGTACGGAGTTCTATTTCGAGGAAGGCGAGCTCGCCCAATAGAGCTCGGTCCTCTCTCATCGAGGAGCCTAAACGAAAGCCTCGAGAGTTCCAGCCATGACATCATCGATAGACAACGAAGCCTGCTGGCGGAACACTGAGAGCGACCGCCCTTCCATTTCTGGCTTCCACCTCGACGGCCCGGTCGATATCCGCCGGATCCGTGGAATAGAGGCAGGTCAGCCGCGAGCCGGGCGCGTGGAGATCGTTGTCAATCGTGACAAACGCCGTCAACCGATGATCCGCGTCGGTATTGATCGCGCACAGCATCTCATCGTCGTTGAAAATGCGTGACCATGCGACGATGGAGCGGAGCTTGCCCCCGAACTTTTGCGGGAATCCGAACGTCGCACCGTCGCCAGAAATCTCGCGCAGGAACTGACGGCCGCGACGCAAGGTCAGTGATTCCCGTCTTAGCGTGTGGATCTTGGCGAGTTCCTGGAACACGCGCTGGCCGTCTTCCCTGAAGAAATGGCGGCCGTGCGATCGGAACGCGCCAAACTTCCCACCAAACATCGATTCGCGGATGTACCGGTCAGCGCTGTCCCCGCTGCCTTCGCCATCGAACTGTTGTTCAGTTCCGTAGTAGATGCACGGAATACCAAGCGTGGTGGCATTAAGGCCCATGACCGGCAGTACGAGAGCCCCGCGGCCGCCGACTGCAAATCGATGTTTCTGGCCCCCTTGATCGACATGGTCATGGTCGTCGACGGAGGTGACGACCTTATCGCGAAACCACACGTGGGAATCTTTACGGATCAGGAGCGAGTTCCGAAACAAGTCGAAGTACTCCACCGGATTGACGTCACCGGTGACCAGGCCGGTCATTTTCGCCCGCTCATCGGAAATGCCGAGCGCGGCGTCCAGCCCGGTCACCTCGAGCCGTTCGAACGCGAATTCGCGTCCACCGGTAATCTCGCCGATCAGGTAAAAATGGTCTTTGCCGAGAGATTCCGCGAACTCGTGAATCACACCGGCGAAGAAACGCGCGGCACCCGGGTCCATATGTTTGACGGTATCCACGCGGTACCCATCGAGATCGGCGAAGGCAATCCAGAATTTGTAGACCGTACACAAATCGCGGAGCGTTGCTGAGACCGTGTAGTCGTCGATGCGATCGACGTTGTCGACGACGCGACGCTCGCCATGATGAAGATCCTTCAACCCGAAGAAATCCCCGTCGGTGAATTCCGGGAAGAAATCGAAGTTGCCGATGGGCCCTTCGCGCGTGAACGTGGCGGCGCGTTGAAACTCCACCGGCCAGATGCCGGCTTCTGGGAACGCGTCCGGGTGCGCCACGAGGTCAAGTGTGTCGAACGGAAGACTGGCCACCCCGTGTCGATCGCGAAAGCCGCCGACGCGAAGCTTCTGACCATTCCATTGCGGGTTCTTCGCCTGGTAGCGAAAGACGTCTCCGGAGTGATTCAAGATGATGTCGAGGATGACGCGCAGTCCCATCGCGTGCGCGGTGGCAACCAGCCGCCGCAAGTCCTCACGCGTGCCGAAGTTGGGATCCACGTCGAGGAAATGCTGGATGCCATAACCGTGGTACGTCTTGTCCGCGGTGACCTGTTTGAAGATTGGGCTGATCCAGAGCACGGTAACACCGAGACGCTTGAGATAGCCCAGCTTGGACTCAATGCCGGCCAGGGTTCCACCCACGAACGTCGTGCCCGCCTCGCGCCATGCTGCCGCGTCGTCCGGTGTCTGAATCGCGTTCCCGTTGTCTGCCGCCGTGAACGAAGGGGTTGTCCCAGTGGCGACGACACGTCCTTCGTTGTCGCGAAATCCTTTTTCATGGCCGTCTGAGAATCGATCCGCCATCAGAAAGTAAATAACTTCATCTTCCCAGTGCTGTGGCGATGGAAAGAACGACCGGCTCGCCGTCAGCCCGGTGAGATCGATTTCGCGCAATGATTGTTCAGTCATGATCGTCCACTTTCAAAGCCTATCGGCAACGAACGGCGTCCAGAGCCGCGACTCCCGGGAAGATTACCGGCAGATAGCGAGACAAGATCTGCAATCAGTCCTGTGACGCAGTTCGCTGCGAACAGCCTTGGTGACGTCGAGAACGGCACAAATTCTGGATATCGGTGACAGTGTCACCAGTTCGAATGGCCATGTCATGAAGTTTTGTCATCCAGCCGTGCGATCGAGTGTCGATTGCGGGAGCGATCACGTGCTCGGACGTGGACGCCGATCGTGAGGAACGGCTGGACGTGTAGCGCTTCCATTGTGTCTGATGATGCTTGATCACCCGGCGCGGCACGATGGCGTGGTGCGGGAAAAGGTCGGACGCTGAAATGGAGTTAGTCCGATAGCGTCGGAGTGCGATCGCAGTCGGTCCAACTTTCCACGATCTTCGTGCCGGTCCAGCGCGTGCGGGTGATCCCGCTAAGGAGCAGCTGATTCATAGTGACATCACCTTCGGCGTTGTCAGTGGAGCCCCAGCGCACGCTCCAGTGAATCACAACGATATCGTCGCCCGGACGCAGCGCTTCTATGGTGACGCGAAGATCTGGAAACGCGAGGCGGTGCAGTGCGGCACTGATCTTGATTGCTTCAGGGCCGAGGACAAGATCGGTGATCACGCCGTCGTGGTTAACGTAGCCGGAAGCGAACAGTTCGTCAGCCACGTCGAGGTTGCCCTGATTCCAGATCGCCTCGATCGCTCGACGCACGAACGTTTCGTTGGCTGAGGCGGACATAAAGCCTTCCGGGGCCGCGGGACCGAGTTTCGATGCGGGGGAACATCCCCCGAAGTCAGGCGTTTCAAGGCTAGAATGCCGACCCAAAGCCGCTGTGTCATGAACTTCCGTCATGCGCGTCTTCAAGGCGACGAAAAACACTCGGAGAGACGACGGGTCCATGGCAAACAGACGATGTGGCTGACCCGCGACGCGATGCTGACTCTATGTCAATGGTTCAGGAGCGCGTATCTCTTTAACCAGGACACGCATGTCGCAATCGGGTCCCGATGACCTCGCAGGACCAACGACTCCGCGGCCCGGCTCGCGCGCTGCTTCTAATCGACCAGCCAGTCCTCGCCGACGTCGTGACACTTGCACTCAGTCACGGACACTACACGACACGCGTGGCACAAACGGAAGAGGAGGCCTCACTCGCGCTTGCAGATTGGCGTCCGCACCTCCTCATCCTGGACATGGACGTCGCCGGGAGTGGGTTGCTGGAGCGCCTCGCCAGCGCGACACCGCAGGGCGGACGTCTCCCCGTCATCGCACTTACGCGACGGGGCGACTTGAAATCCAAGCTGGCGGCCTTCGAGCGGGGGGTAGACGATATTCTCGCGATACCGTTCTCCCCGGAGGAGTTCGTCGCACGCGTCCTGGCGCTCATGCGGCGGACCTACCACGATGCCGTCGTGTTTACTCCAGTGCTTCGCGTCGGCGACCTGGAGATTGATATCCTGCATCGCCGCGTGCGGGCGGGCGCCACGGAGCTGCACCTCACGTCACTGGAGCAGAGCCTGCTTTACCTCCTAGCCGCCAATGCGGGACGCGTCCTCACCCGCGATGAGATTCTGGACTATCTCTGGGGCGCCGACTACGTTGCGGAGAGCAACGTCGTAGACCGTCACATCCGTAACCTGCGCATCAAGCTGCAGAACCATTCGCGACGGGGGCGATACATCGCAACGGTCCCCGGCCGCGGCTACCGCTTCGTGCCAACACCCGCAGATTCGAGCGCTCCCCCTTCACCGCTTTAACGGCTGGTCTCGGCGTCAGCCTTACTCTCATAGGACGGCACGCGCCGCAAACAATTCGGCTGTCGGCGGTGACGCGGAATACTCCGGCGTCAATGTGAGGAGCGCTTGTCGACGCTCGCGTGGTAGACCGCCTTGCGAAGTCGGTTCATCCCGCCGATTGGCCGATGCTCCGCGAGCGCGTGCCACGGATTGAAAGACAGGGCTTCACACTTCGCCGCAAGCTCGCCGGCCGCCTCCACGTTCTGGGTCGGAATGCGCAGCGTGGCCACGGTGACCGGCTTCGAATCCTCCTCGCGCCACTCGACCGATACATCTTCGACCGGCATTGCGTCCGCGTCGTTCTGCACCTGCACCCTGAAGTCGAACACCGCCTCCCCCGTCGCCAGACCCGCGGTCAACGCGCGGGTGATGTAGTCGTCGGGCAGATCCTCCGGGCGATCCGATAGAGTCGTGCGCTCCGCCTGGTGTGATGCCACCGAATACTTGACGGCGTAGGCCGCGTCTCCGGTTGCTGGCCCGAGCCGGAAGGGCGTGCCACTCCAGTACTTGATTTCCAGCGGACTCGCCACGCGCTTGCCCTTGATCTCTTTGACGATCTTCAGCTCGTCGCGCTCCAGCAGGATCAGGTGGGCCGCCGCCACCAGGTCACCTATCAGCGGGATGTTCTTGCGGCCGATCGTCTCGGAATAGGCCTTCGGATCGGGAAACGGAAAAACCGGATGATCGATCATCAGGAAATCCTGGGTCGTGTCGCCGTCTCCCGAAATGGCACGAGTTCCGGCGACATCCAGCAGCTTGATGGCTAGGCCGCGGGCGGTGCCAACCCCGTCCTTCTCGAACGTGCTCTGGGAGTTCGAGAATCGGACAAGGGCGCTGAACGTGCGGCCCGGTTGACTGAATACTCCATGCCCCAGTTCCGGCGGCACATCGTTCGCGATCCGGAACTCCGCGGTGACGCATCCCGTCGCCTTGGCATGCTGGCCGCGACGAAGGTGCCCACACACTGGTTCCATGCGGGCGACAGTCAGGCCGACCATGTGCTCGAAAACCTTGGGATCATCAAGCTCCGGATATTCGCGGCCGAGTTCTCGCTTCATAGTGACCTGCTTATCGCGATGGCAGGCCCTCAACCCGCGAGACCATCTTCCGCGAGCCGTCGACCTGTTCTTGTCTGACGCGGCGGGCCCGGCGACCGCCCTTTCCTGCTGGCTTGCGGCGCCATGCTCGGCGATGACGTGATGGATCGGGTTGCGGCACGGCTGCCGTAGTAGCCGCGCCGACCATCCCTCGGCGGTGACCGGTGGATCAGTTGTGCGGCACCGACGTCGAGACGAAGGCGCAAAGGAGCGGCGAAGTTAGCAACTGCGGCCCACGCTGTCTGTGCCGTTTTGTACAAGCGGGAAACGCGAGGCCGCGCGATGAACCTGGTGCGTGACACACGTGTGCCGCCGTAGCAAGCAATGCGACGTCACCCACGTCTATCTGGTTTCCTGCCATCGGCGGTGCGCAATGCCAACAAAGATGCTCAAGAGCGGCGGGAAGAGCTAGGAAGTAGACTGCCGGCAGGCCAACAAACGTTATCGGGCGTTCATCAGTTACGGCCAACGTGACCGGCCCGCCGCGCGGCGTCTACGGCGCTGGCTTGAGACCTACCGTGTAGCACGGGGCGTCGTTGTGAACGGTGCGACCAACCGTCGCCTCGGGCGATTCTTTCGCGACGACGAGGAGCGTGCGGCATCCTCCGATCCCGCCGGAACTCTTCGTGGCGCCATCGAGGACACCGACAAACCTCTTTGTGATCTGCTCGCCGCATTCCGCTCAGTCGAAGTGGGTGAATGCGGAGATCGAGCATCGGCACGCATGCGCGTCTCCTGTATTAGCGGCGTCACCGCTCGTGCGGTCGGGGACCTGACGAATCCGCGGACGTCGAAGAGAGCCGACGCTATCACACGTTGGGCATCCGAGCCGTGCGCGCGACGTGTCGTGTCCCGTAGTGAACAGACAGGCGCACGCAAATCTGCGAGCCTCTGGAACTGCGTCACCAAGACAGTACGCGCGGTGAAGCAATCGATGGCATTTCCGGGACAGGCCCATTTGTCGCAGCCGCCCTGAACACACACCACCCTCCAGCAGCGGTCGGGTCACGGTAACTGATGCCTTCTTCCATCATTGGCCTGCGAAGGAACGCTATGCCGAACTCTACAGAAGACGAAGTGATCCAGAAGCTACGGGAGCGAACTGCGCGCGGAGAGTTGGCCGGGATCGACGTGGTCTACCACGTGAACGGCGGCTCGCCCGTCGAGCAGGAGGTCGACGAGGAAATCCAGCTCTCGGGCCGCGGCGAGGTGAGAGGCTCGCGTGCGTACGCCGGCGGCCACCATGCGGGAGGCATCAGAAACGGTGCCGCTCCCGCAGCTCACAGAAATCCTGCAACAGATCGGAGAGAGCGCGGGCGATCTGATCCCGCGATCGGAAGCGCGCTTCATTCCCGACTCCGTCGTCGGGCAGGTATCAGTGACCGTCGACGCCCAGGAGGTCTCGTTGTTTTTCCTTGCGGATCAAGGACAAGCGAAGCAGCACGGAAAGGTGCTGTCTCCTCGAGCCGCTGCTGCAGTCGACAGCCTGGCGCGTCTGCACAAACGGATCCTGCAGCTATGAGGGCAACGTCATGACCGTCAGTCTACGAGGGAGCGCACGGCGCTTCGAAAACAAGACGGGCGGCCTGTCCGTCCGCAACGTATTCTTCGGCGGCGGGGGCGGGAGCCGCCGTCTGCACGAGAGACTCGAGAAGAGCGCCCGACACGAGATCAGCTTCGACGTCGCCGAATGCATTTACGGGTGGACGGCGAGGTACGAGCAGACCTGGTCGCATGTCCGGATCCGCATCCAGCTCAATCCCGATCCCGGGATCTCCGCCGAGACGATGGCCACGCTGCGCGAGACGTGGGCTACGGCCATCCGCAACCGGTGGAGCAACCGCTTTGCGATCGGCCGGCCCGGCGAAAGCAGCTGCATGCTGACGTTCGATGTCGATTGGGTAGCGAGCAACCCGCACCATGTGGTGCAGGTGCGGGTCGGCCCTGGGCGCAGCAACATGACGCTGTGGGACACCATGGATACGGGCGACGTGGCCGCCCACGAGTTCGGCCATATGCACGGCAATCCCGACGAGTACATCGACGCCGCCTGTCCCCTCCGCAACCCCGTAAACAACGGGACGGTGATGGACAACAACTCGGACACCGTGCCGCAGCGCCTCATGGAACGACTCGCCGCCAACGTGGGATCCAGCATCGTCTGAGCGGGTCCACAACAATTCGGCAGGCACAAGCCTGCACTCGTTCACCCGGATCGGTGGACCCCGTGAGAAGAGGATTTACGCCATGTCAGACATCGTCTGCGAAGACATCGAAGTTGTGACGGTTCTCTGTAACCGTATGGACGTCAAGGCCAGCGATCTGGTGCTCGATTCTCCGGCTCGGCGGAAACCCAACGGTCCGAAGTTCCGGCGGGCCCTCGTGCACGACGAGAGCGACGGGCTCAGCATCAATTTTGCCAACGACTATCCAGGCGGCGTTTCCATCGCCGGTGACATCGTCACTGTCGCTTGCAAGAGGATGGACGTTCGGGGAAGTGATCTGATCCTCGATTCGTCGGTGCGACGGAAGCCCAACGGACCGAAGTTCCGACGGGCCCTCGTGCACGACGAGAGCGACGGGCTCAGCATCAATTTTGCCAACGACTATCCAGGCGGCGTTTCCATCGCCGGTGACATCGTCACTGTCGCCTGCAAGAGGATGGACGTTCGGGGAAGTGATCTGATCCTCGATTCGCCGGCGCGGCGGAAGCCGAACGGGCCCAACTTCCGACGTGCCCTCGTGCATGACGAGAGCGACGGCTTGACCATCAATTTCAACAACGACTATCCGGGCGGCGTGACGGTTGGCGGGGACGTCATCACCATGTCCTGCAAGCGGATGGATGTGACGGGAAGCGACATCGTGCTGGATTCTCCGGTGCGACGAAAGGCCGGCGGACCGAAGTTTCGGCGGGCCCTCGTGCATGACGAGAACGACGGGCTGTCGATCAATTTCGGGAATGACTATCCGGGTGGGGTCACAATGGGCGACGTCCGGGTGATTGATGTGACCGGCGACCTTCATTTCAGAGTCGCTCCCGCGGATGAAGGGGCGGAGACCGAAACGGTGATCCTCGGCGACGTCATCAAGACACTGAGGGCACAGATCACCGACCTTCAGGCGCAAGTCGCGGAACTCGCGGCCAGGCCGTAGCAATCGCCCGTTCCACGCCCGGGCGGACGGTCACGTCCGCCCGGCGCGGGTCAAGCACCAGCGCATCTCAGCGCGTCGCGCGAACACGGACGCGGTACGGGTCTCGCGCCGACTTGCGGGGCGCTCTTCGCTTGGAAATGGACGGGGCGTCGCTCCTCGCCGCCGCGGCACACATCGCCCTCGAAACGAGCGTCGCTTGTGTCAATCACGCTCAGAGCATTGGACGAACCACCCGCGACGGGTGTCATCGTGTCCATCCTGATCGTCTGTCTGGTGATTCCCGCAGTCGTCCTCGTGGTGGTCCTATCGCGGGGACGGTGATCACCTTCGCAGGTGCGAAGGATCCGGGTCCAGCCTGTGGTTCATGGTCATCTGCACCGTCTGGTCACGCCCTCCACACCGGGCGAGGGGTTATCCGCTGGAGCTGGCCCGTAGACCGGGCGTTTCCGGGGATTGGCGGAGACCGCGAACGCTTCGGAATCAAGCGCGGCCGCGCAACTGCCACCGAGACTTCGCCTGTGTGCACACGTAAGCCTCCCAAGATGTCTGCCGCCCAGCGCAAAACGGTCGCCGAGCGAATGACGAAGTATGGGCCGAACGCCGGAAGCAGTCGGCGACGAAGTAGCTTTCCGCTTCGTTCTCCTAAGTCCTGTCATGTCAACAAAATCGGTTGGTGACGCCGTTTCCTGGAGATCTCTGAACAACGTTGGACAGAGTCCGGGTTAAAACCACGCTCGTGCAGAGCGGTCGCAGACTGCGGCCACAATGACCTACACTCTGCTGTACTCAGAGTTCTACCGATGGCCCTTGGTCAACCAATAGCCACTGGCGTCTCAGGCTCTCAGGAGGAGTTATGCCCATCTCGAACGCGTGGGGAATAGTGACGGCACGTCATTCGGGGAAGATCATGGACATCGCCGGTGGCTCACGCGATTCAGGTGCCGTCTTGCAGCAGTGGCAGATCCTGCCGAATCATCCGAATCAACGATTCCGTTTCGAACATCTCAGCGATGGCTTTTATCTAATTCGCGTCCAGCACACGAACAAGGTCCTCGACGTCGCGGGCGCCTCCCGCGATAGCGGAGCCGCACTCCTGCAGTGGGACTGGCATGGCGGCGACAACCAGCGATTCGCCCTCGAACAGGCCGGTGAGGACTTTTATCGGATCCGCGCCAAGCACTCCGGAAAGGTTCTCGACGTCACCCGCGCATCGCGCGATAACGGCGCCAGGGTGATTCAGTGGGACCAGACCGGCGGCGCCAACCAGCTTTGGAAACACGGAGTTCTGATCGATTGAGATTTCCTGACGTCGGGAAGCATGTGCGTTGCGATTAGGACACGAACGATGGCCGACGTCCGTCTTGAGTGCCGCTAACCCGACCACATAAGCGAGAGGGAGTGATGAACCGCATCCTCGGAACCGTCGCCGTGTGCATCGTTGTCGCCCGTCGACCCCCATTCGACTCCCTCTCAGGGGCCAGACTTAATGGCGCGAAGCGATCAATATCACTGTCGCTCTACACCTCGCCGCGTTCTCCGTCGCCAGGCAGCCGGCAATTGGATGCGTTGGGACAATCCACAAGGTAGCCGACCATCGCGGCTGCAATTACAAACGAACCTGTCGATTTCACCGGGAGTTATCGGCTCGGTTCGAACTTTGACATTGATTTCGGGCCGGCCACCCTTTGCCACACCGCTAGCGGCCCGTGGTGAAAGTCCCGGCAGCAATCGACAGCAAGTGATGCCCACGGCCACGCGAGCGTGCGCCTCACCGATCGGTGCGCAGGCGTTTACCCGGAGAGTGTTCGGCTAAAATCGTCGCATGCGGCTGGATGGGACGATGCTCTTCGTGAAAGACCTCGATCGGATGACGGCGTTCTACCGCGACGTGCTCGGGCTGGAGCCCATAGAGGAAACGCGGCTCGAGAACTGGGTGGAGTTCAGGCATCATGGCGTCCGGTTCTCATTGCACGCCATCCCGTCCAACATCGCGACTGAGATCCGCATCGATTCACCACCACGTCCGCGTGAGCAGTCGAGCGTTAAGTTGACGTTTGCCGTCGACAGCGTCGACACCACGCTCCAGAAGATTGAGCAGATGGGACTGCCATTGCTGCGGCGTCCATGGGGTGGCACTGAGGCCGTCGATCCTGAAGGCAACGTGTTCGCTGTCAGTGCTGCGCGATAGACGATCGGCATGATCGATGGCGCGTACTACACTGCCGCATGGCCATGGGTCGTCGGCAAGATAGAGGGTGCACACCAGGACTGTGGGTAGCGACGAATGATCTGCCGCGGACCGGCGGACATCCGTTCTATCAGCGCCTGAATGCAACCTTTGATGCGTACGGCTTCGGTGAGTTCGTCGAAGCGCAGTGTGCGTCGTTCTACGCGACGAGTGGCCGTCCGAGCCTCGACGGCGCCCGGATGCAGGAGATCGCCGGCCACGCAGGCGTCAACAAGGCCCTCCTGCACTACCACTTCCGATCGAAGGCAGATCTGGCTCGAGCGGTCTGGCTTCGGATCGCCTCGTCATTTGTGCCGGGCATCCTCCAGATGATGGCGTCTGAGTTGCCGCTCGACGACAAGATCGATCGGTTCGTCGATGCCTATCACGCCCGACTCACACGGCACCCGTATCTCCTGGCGTACGTCATCAGCGAGGCCGCTCGGCATCCGGATATGGTCGATGACTTTTACTCCTCGGAGAGGCGCCAGGCGGCACGCCGCATGATCGACAAGGTGCGGGAGCAGATCGACGACCTCGCCAAGACGAGAGGCGGCGCGCCTGTGTCGGCCGACCAGTTCTTCGTCACCTTAGCCGGCAGTTGCCTGTTCCCCTTCGCGGCGCGGCCGATGATCGCCGAGGTTCTCGGTCTCCGCCCCACCGGCTTTCAAGCATTCATGAAACGGCGACGCCGGGAGTTACCGGCCTTGCTGAAGAGGGCGCTGCAGCCATGAGATATTGCATCACCCGACTGTCGATGTTCGTGGTAGCCATCGCGATGTCCGGGTCGGCATTCGCGCAAGCGCCCCAGCCTGATGCATCAGCCCAGCCGGCTCCGGAGGCGCGGTCGCCCTGGCTGCTGGTACCAATGTTCTCGTCGAGTCCGAAACTCGGGACCGCCGTCGGCGGACTGGGCGCCTATATGAAGGTGTTCGATCCGGCCAGCCGGGTGTCGCTGTTCGGCGCGAGCTACCGGTATACATCCACGCACTCACAAATCTTTACCGCGTTTGCGCGGACATCCTCTGGCGCCGATCATCATCGCATCGTCGCCATCACAGCGCTCGGGCATATCAAAAACGACTATGAGGACTATCTCGGGACGGGCCAGCCGCTGAAGACCGACGACGATCTCAAAGCATTCGCGGCCCGGTATCTGTATCGCGTCAAAGGCGACTGGTTCATCGGCGGCCAGGGAACAGCTGCCAATTACCAAATACTGGGATCGACCATCGAAGACGATTTGGTCGTCGAGACGCTGGGTATACAAGGCTTTGCGTCCGCCGGATTCGGCGCCACGGTGATGCACGATTCTCGCGACAACGAAGACATGCCCACGAAGGGCTGGTTTCTGAATATCAACAACGTCGCCTACCTTGAAGCGCTCGGCGGGTCAGCATCGTTCGACGCGTATCGCGTGGAACTAAAGACGTTCTGGAAGCACGGCGGCGGTCACGTGCTGGCGGTGCGGGAATACAACTGGTTGACCAGCGATGCGCCGTCCGGCGCACAAGCAACGGTAACCCTTCGCGGCTACAAGCAAGGTCAATATCTCTCGCCGTATATGTCTTCGCTCGAAGTCGAAGAACGCCTGTCGTTCAACGCGCGATGGGGTGCCACGCTGTTTGGTGGCGCGGCGGGCTTGTACGGTGAGGCGCCGACTCCGCTCGACCGCAGCGTCTATCCGACGATTGGGGCGGGCTTGCAGTTTGTCCTCAAGCCCAAGGAGCGCATGAACATCAATCTCGAGTATGCGCAAGGCATCGAGGACAGCCGCGGCGTGTACCTGAAGCTTGGCTATGCATGGTGACGGCGATCCCGCCGGCTCGATGCCCGTTTTGGCACTTTAAGAAGGAGTGCCGCTGTGACCTCACCGCCATTTCGATTCCGAAACGGCAGCCGTTCGATAGTCTGCCATCGCTGAACGGACCGTCCGCGGTCGGCACCGGCGGCAGTCGCGGTCTTGGTGAGGCGGATCGCGGCCTCAACACTCGCCAGTAACGCAGTGGCATCAGGCAGGCAGTCCGACTCGTGTTCTACGACGGCACGTTTCAGAATCTGCTCGTTTACCACCTGGGGATGGAGGTTTTGCAGATTTAACGGGGTCATACATCGTGTTGTTTCGTGCTGATCTCTGGTCCCGCCAGCTTCCCCGTTTTCCCCCGTGTTTGGGCGCAATTGGACTACATCTGGACGACAGACGATCTGACAGCGCTTCACGACTCGTCGAAGCCGACCGCGACGAGACGGCGTGCGGACTATTCGGCGAGCACCTTGCGCGGGCGCCCGCCCAAGCGCCCGTTCGCGCGCGAACTCGCCGCCTGCGCTCGCTCGTGCGGCGCCCAACAAGCGCCGCAGCTGTGACGAGACTCACCTTCGAGCGGCCCCGGCCGCGGGTCGAGCCCCACACCTTTGCCACCCGTACGTCAGCTCTCGGCTGCTCTTGCGGATGGGCGTCGAGATATGCGCGTAAGGTCCGCACGATGGCGCTGGCGGTCTTGGCGTGCGTCGCACCGTGTGCGTAGACGGGTAAGCCCCCGACGTACGCGCTGTAGACACCGGAGTCCTCTCGCTCGAACACGATCGGATAGTGCGTAGCCATGCGTACGGCGGACTCCTGCTTTCAGCTGGGGTATCCTCTGCCGCTAGGTCCGAACCATCTTCAGACAGAGGTTCATGTCATGAGAGGCGAGAAGAATCGCTCGTTCCTTCCTATGTCGCTCGTTCCGGCTCTCCTCGTGGTCAGCGCAATCGCTGTCGTGGCAACCCAGGAAGTCAGGGCGCAGTCAGTCAGGGCGACGAACTGGTCCGATCCAGCCACTTGGCCGAACAAGAAAGTGCCGGGCGCAGGTGACAAAGTGATCATCGGCAAGGACAAGGACGTGGTGCTGGACGTCAGCCCTCCCGCCCTGGGCGGCCTTTCCATCGACGGCAAGCTCAGCTTCTCCAACAACGCCGACCTGGAGCTGACCACCGAGTGGATCATGCTCCACGGCGAGTTGGCCATTGGCACCGAAGCCAAGCCCCACACCCGCAAGGCGACCATCACCCTCACCGACAACGTCAAGGGTGAGGAGGTCATGGTCGGCATGGGTGACCGCGGCATCATGATCTCCGGCGGCACACTGAACCTGCACGGTTCCACCACCAACACCTGGAGCAAACTGTCCGCCACGGCCAATGCCGGCGCCACTTCGATCCAGGTGCTGGACGCCAAGGGCTGGAAGGTGGGCGACGAGATCGTCCTCGCCTCGACCGATTTCGATCCACGGCAGGCCGAGCGCCGCACGATCTCCGCCATCAGCGGCAACAACATCACGCTCGACAAGAAGCTCGACTACATGCACTTCGGCGCGATCACCTTCGGCGTGGATGAACGCGGCGAAGTGGCCATGCTGACGCGCAACATCAAGATCCAGGCTTCGGCCGATGCCGGGCAGAGCTTCTTCGGCGGCCACATCATGGCCATGGGGTCGAGCAAGATGTTCGTCGAGGGCGTCGAGTTGAACCGCATGGGCCAGAACCTGACGCTGGCCCGCTACCCGATTCACTGGCACCTGGTCGGCGATGCGAAGGGCCAGTACATCAAGAACGCGGCGATCCACGACACCTACAACCGCTGTGTGACCGTGCACGGCACGAACTTCCTGCGCGTGGAGAACAACGTGACCTACAACACCGTCGGCCACTGCTTCTTCCTCGAAGACGGGATCGAGCACGGCAATGAATTCATCAAGAACCTGGCAATCCAGACCAAATGTCATCCGACATTGGAATGCGTGCCCACGAATCTCGCCGCCAACGGAGAGAGAGACTCCAAGTATGCGAATCGTCAGGCCTACAGGGAAATGAGCTTCAACAGCGGGAACACCCTGCTGCCTTCGGACAACACGGTGGCGTCCTTCTGGATCACCAACCCGGACAATAGCTTCATAGACAATGTGGCGGCCGGTTCCGACGAGAACGGTTTCTGGCTGTCTCTGCCGGAACACCCTCAAGGTGCGTTCAAGGATTCAGCCGTCAGCAAGACCATCTGGCCGCGCCGAACGCCGCTGCGCGCATTCAGAGGCAACGTGGCCCATTCCAACTTCGACGGGTTCATGTTCGATCGGAACATCTACGAAGATAACACCTTCGGTCTGGCCACCATCCCGTTCCTGCCGTTGGCAAATCCTGCTGACCTGGATAGCGAAGTGGTGGAGACGCACTTCGAGAGCTTGACCAGCTACAAGAACCGCAATGGTGGTCTCTGGAGCCGGGGCGACCTCTTCGTATTCAGCAACTTGAAACTCGCTGACAATGCCATTGGCATGACGCCGTCCGCTGGCGACATCGGCAGCTCACGGTTTAAGACACGGCTGGTTGATTCGCTGGTCGTGGGCGAGACCGACAATAGCGGCAATCCGACGACGCCCGAGGAAGTTGCCTATGGCCGCAGCCTCCCGAAGCGGCGAATTCCGGATTTCCCGATCCGCGGTTACGAATACTATGACTACCGCGATGATGTGGTGAACACGACGTTCGTGAATTTCCAGGACAACGATCGAAGAAAAACGGGAGCGCTTTCCTGGCTGTTGTTCGCGAGCTCGGGGGTCAGTACCGGAAGCAGCATCAGCGGTGCAAAATTCGTCAATGCCAAGCCGGTGTATTTTCCGAAAATCGATTCCAGATTCGATAACGACAACCGGGGTGGCGTGGGCTACCGGACCCTGTCCATCCACGACCTGGACGGTTCGGTGACCGGCATCCGCGATTCCCACATCATGCTCAACGACGGCGAGAACGACAGCGTCGTCACTGACGACAGCTGTGTGATTCATCCCACCTGGAACGCCTCTGTGTGCACGGGTGATGTCGGTCGCCTGAATCTCTCGGACAGTAGAGGAGAACTTCCAGGCACAGTCAATATCGAAACTCGGACCGCTCGGTTCGCTTTGCTCTCTTCGATCGGTGGAAATCGTCCGGCCGCTGGTGCCGCTCCGGCCGCTCGTCCTGCTCCGGCCGCTCGTCCTGCTCCGCAGGGGCCCATCGCGCTTGTTCGCAATGGCAAGGAATTTCACATCACCGGCAACCAGAGCACTGTGCGTGCCGGCACCGAGATCCGGGTGAAGACCGAAAGACCGGAAGTCTCTCTCAGTCTGGCCGAAATGGACCAGGGGTCATGGGTCATATTTGAGCTGCCGGGTTTCACCAAAGCAGCCTCCGGAACGGAACAGCCCAGCATGGACGCATTGCGGAAGGCGAACGCGACGTCTTATTTCAGGGGCGGGGATGCCCTCTGGGTCAAACTGGTCGTGACCAAGCCTCCGTTGCCGATTGTTCGTCCAACGGATCTGCAAGCCAGTATCGCGGTCAGCAGATAGGATCTGTTTCGCGAACTGAACGAAGCCCTCAGTGCAAGCCGGGGGCTCGCGCATCGTTCTGTCGATCGATCTGAGCCCCTGTACCTCTTCATCGGAAGGCCAACGGCCTTGCGCTGAGCGGCCGTCATCGATTTCCGCCGCCGTCCTGCGAATCGCTGCTGGCTCTGCACTCGAGGGCAGAGGTCCTCTGAACCTTCACCCTTTCCCAAACCGACAAAGATCAACTCGTTGTTGATCAGTGGCTTACGTCGAGAGCCGCGTCTCGGACTCCTGGATTTGTGGTCCACCGTAGTCCAATTCGAAGGCGTCACTTGTGCCGCTGAATGCACAGACGATCGAATTTGAACCGGAAAATTGGAGGCGCCGCCCGGATTTGAACCGGGGATGGAGGTTTTGCAGATTTCGCAGAATTGGCTAAGTTGTTGATTCGTCTTGCTCTCTGGTGTCTGGTCTCCCCTGCTCTTACGTGGTGTTTGGGCGTTCGTGGACTGAAGTTGGACTGCGGTTTCGCAGACTCGGTCTTTGTGCTATGGGACTTCTTCGTCGGTGTCGAGCGTTGTCCAATGCCGCTCGCCGCACTGCACACTTCCGCAAGTCTTGATCATACGGACCGCGTGACTCATGCCGACGCTCGTCCAATGAAGCCGGTTCTGCCGCACTCGCCAAGCCTAGGCATTACGCATCGCCGATCGTTGCAGCGTTCCGCGGCGCAGCGCGCGAAGCGTCATGGAAGCGCGCTCTAGATCGCAAACGCGGAACGGCGGCCGCCGTCCAGTTCCAGCGATATCTGAAGTCTGGGTCAGGAAGAGCCGTTCGCGAAACGCCACTTCCCGTGAGCGTTCAGACAGCGGTCGCCAACCAGTTGCGAAACTCGTCCCACACACTCCCATGCACCTCTCAGCTCGCTCTCGCTCGCTGAACCGGTGCACGAGTCCCGTCCACCACGACTCGCCTTCGCTTCACTCGGCTCGCGGGTCGCGGTCGCCTCGTCTGTTCTACTTCTTTGACGCTGCGTCCCGCAGCAACTCGCGAATCTCGGCTGCAGTCTCGGGCGTGAGCGCTCCGCCAGCGCCACCACGACCTCCGGCTCCGCGCCCCGCAGTACCAGGCGCGACCGCTCGTGCTCCGGCGGCGGCGCGAGCCGAGATGTCGAGCAGATCGATCGGCTTCCTGCCGTTGGCGTCGACGAGCTCGGGTGCGGCTCCTTTGTCCAGAAGGTACCGAACCAGGTCCGTCCGGCCCGCCTGTACCGCTCCGTGGAGCGCCGATGTCCCTTCTTTGTCCGGCGGCGGATTGTAGGAGATCCGCATGGAGTAGGACCTCGTGCCGGTGACCTGCGCATTCACATCGGCGCCGTGCTGGATCAGCAAATCCAGGAGCGTCGTATCGGGCGCAGCGCCGGTGGCACCAGCAGCCGGCGTCACGCCTGCCGCCACCAGGAACGGCGTGAAACCCATGCCGTTGATGTTCGGGTTGGCGCCCTTGACCAGCAGAGCCCGAATGACTTCCGCGTCGCCGGCTTCGGCGGCGCGATACAACGCCGTGCACCCCGTGCCCAACTGTCTGTCGGCAAAGCGCCCGCTATTGCCGCCGCGGCTCGGGCGATGCATGTTCAGCTCGGCATTCACATCGACATCTGCGGCCAGCAACCGGTTGATGATCTCCATGTGAGACACAACCGGTCCTGCACCGCGAGCTGGCGCCGCAGCTCCGCGTCCACCTCGCCCACCACTCAGCGCTCCCTTTCTATCGATGACGATCCAGAGCGCCGTGCGTCCCCACCAATCCACGACGTGCGGATTCGCCCCACGCTCCAACAGCAGTCGTGCCACGTCGTTGTGATCGTTGTCGAGGCTGATCATCAGCGGCGTGACGCCTTCTGGCGTCGGCACGTTCACATCGGCGCCGGCATCGATCAGCGCCGCCACGCAGTCTGAGCAACCGTTGCGAGCGGCATACAGCAGGGCGGTCAATCCCCCGACGGGGCGGTACTGACCGCGGGGCTCCGAGGACAGCTGGTTCGGCCAGTCCGTATACAGAGCGCGAGCCTGGACGTTGGCGCCCTTCGAAAGCAGGAGCTTCGTCATCTCCGCAGCGTGTTTCGACGCGGTGACCGCCCACATCAACGGCGTCTGGTGTTGAAACTGCTCAACCGCACTGACGTTGGCGCCGGCCTTGACCAGCATCTCGACGATGGGCAGTTCCCCCGTTTTGATCGCCAGCATCAACGGGGTCTGGCCGTTCTCGTCCGCACGATCGACTCCCGCGCCGGCATCCAGCAGCATCCGCACGATCCGGGCGTCAGCCAGCTTCACCGCTTCCGCAAGCGGGGTAGAACCGAACTCATTGATGACGTCGACTCTCGCCTTCTTCGCGATCAACGCGCCGATCAACTCGTAGTCCACCTTGTAGACCGCCCAATGGATTGGGCGGGTGCCGTCTGGCTGCGCTTCGTCCACGTCCGCTCCGGTGCGAATCCTGTCGAGAGCGGCCCTCCGGTTTCCGGCTCGAATCAGATCGGCAAGGGAGCTCGTGGACTGCGCAAGCGCCGGCTCCACGGCCGCCAGCACGCAGAGACACGCGAGAGTGAAGCGCGTCACACTGTGTCTCCTGGACGACCCGGCTTTCCTAGACGACATTCGGACCCAGCTTGTCGTGGTGCGCCCACAACCCCTTGGCCGCGTCATACAGGAACTTGTACGGATCGTTCCAGGTGCGCGCGAGGCCCTTCAGGACGCCACGCTCCAGCATGTCCTTGGGACCATCGCCTTCACGAACCTGATCGAACAAGCGCTTCCGCACCTCTTCCATCACGTCCCGCTCGGCCTTGAACTCCGCCTTCGACATCACAGGCCCGTACGCCGGCACGATCCGCGTCTGCTCGTTCGCGAGCGTCAGGAGGACGTCCATCGAATCCACGCGGCCGCCGATCCACGCTCCGGTCACGTAGTCGAGCGCCGGATCGCGCAGCGGCGACGCCACGTCGCCCACCGCAAGCACGTTCGCATTCCGGAAGTGGACATAGATGTCGCCGTTTGTGTGGGCGAGAGTCAGGTGACCGTAGTCGATCTGCTCGCCTCCCGTTTGCAGCGAACCGGTGGTGAGAAACGTCTCCGTGGGACGGGCAGCTTTCGGGCGGGCTCTTTCATAGCGCTCGTCAGCCTGAATCCAGTGGTCGGCCGACATCCACTCCAGGGTGCGCTTGTGCGCAACGATCGCCGTTCTACCGGAAGGTCGCGTCGCCATGCGACGCGACGAACCAGCGCTGCCTCGTCGGCCCGCCTGGGCGGGCCGACCGAGCGGCGTTCCTTGGGTCCCCTCCGTCGAGAACCTTTCATTGTTGCCGGTCTGATCGAGGTGATGGTGCGTATTGAAAAGCGTGTGAACCTTGGCGTTCGCGCCAAGCGACGCCATGACCTTGTCGAACGACTTCGGAGCGCCGCCATCCACCAGCACAGAGCCTTCACCAGTGAGGAACGCGAGAACGTTGCTCCCGCCGCCATCCACCAGAGCCATCTGGTCCGTCAGGCGAACACCGCCGGCGGCGCGTTGCGCGCTGAGAACACCGGAGGACGTCCACGCGGCGAACGCGCCAAGCGCGCCCTTCAGCACATCCCTGCGATTCAACGACACCGCCATCGCCGCTCAGAGCTCCGCAATCGTGCCCGTGCTGTCGCCGAACGTGCCGCGTTCCACACCGACCTTCTGCAGCAGTGTCAGGTGGAGATTCGCGATCGGCGTACGCTCCGGCAGCACGAGATGCTGGCCGCCGAGTCTCATCTTGCCGGCACCGCCGCCGACGACGATGTTCGGCTCGGGATAGTTGTCGTGGCGGTCGCTGTTGCTCATGTTCGATCCGTACATGAAGATCGAGTGATCCAGCAGCGATCCCTGACCGTCCGGCGTCTCCGCCATCTTCTTGATGAAGCCTGCGAACTGCTCGAGGTGCCAGGTCTGGATCTTGGCGAGCTTCTCGATCCGCGTCAGATCGTTGGCGTGGTGTGAGACGGGATGGAAGGAATCCGGGACGCCGATGTGGTTGTACGTCCGGTTGGTACCTTCCGCAGCCATGATGTAGGACGCCACCCGCGTCAGGTCTGCCTGATACGCGAGCGCGACCAGATCGAACATCAGCTTCACCTGCTCGGCGAAAGAGTCGAGCTCTCCCACGGGAGCCTCGGGAATCGTGAACGCGGACAGATCTTTCGCCGCCGCCTTCTGCGTTCGGCGCTCGACCTCGCGCACGCTCTCGAGATAGCCGTCGAGTGCGGCCCTGTCGCCGTTCCCGAGGTTGCCCTTCAGGCTTTGTGTGCCCTCAAGGATTAGATCCAGCAGGCTGTTCGTCCGGGTATTGATCGTCGCGCGCTCCTGCGGCGTGTCGCCCTCACCGAATAGCTGGAGAAAGACCTTCCGTGGATTCGGCTCCATCGGCAACGGCGATTCCGCGTCGCGGAACGACAGCGTGGAATAGTAGCCGCCGCCACCGGCCGCCGATTGCACGGTGGTTTCCGCGGCCACTTCGAGCGAGGGCAGCGGCGTGTCCTGCCCGATGATTTTCGCGATCACCTGATCGAGCGTCGTGGCCATGTGCGCGCGGGGCGCGCCGGTATCCGGACGCGTCGCGCTGAGCCAGGTGGCGGGCGTAAACGAATGCACCGAACCCGCCGTGGCGGCGTTCTGCAGGTTCCCGAACGACGTCACGTATTTCTTGTACGGCTCCAGCGACGTAAGAATGGGACTAAGCGTGAAGGTGGCACCGGAGCCGGACGGCGTCCACTTGTCCAACGACGGACCGTGCGACGTATTCCCCATGATCGCGCCGTGGGGAATGTAGAAGAATCCGGTTCGCAATTTCGGAACCGCCGCGGTCTGGGCGAGCGCCGTGCCGGCCGGCACCATCGCATCCAGGAGCGGCAGCGCCAACGATACTCCAGCGGCCTTCAGAACGGCCCGGCGAGGAATGTGTTTCTTCGTGATGAACATGGCTCGCGCAACCTTACTTCGCGGCGTCCACACCCGGCCTGCGGAACGCGTTGCTGTTGACGATTCCCACGACGAGTGACGACAGCGTGTAGTTGTCTTTCGCTGCTGCCCGAACGATGCTGCGCACCTGCGGCATGTCGAAATACTCCAGTCGCCGGTTGACGGCGTACATCAGCAATCTCTCCGTCACGGTGCGCGCGAATGTCTCCGGACGCGCGGCGAGCTGCGCGCGGAGGTCCACCACACCGTTGATCGCGACACCCGTCGGCAACACGGTGGTCGCATCGATCGGCAGGTCAGCCTCGCTGTCTTTCGTCCGCCACTGCCCGATGGCATCGAAGTTTTCCAACGCCAGGCCGGTCGGATCGATCACGCCATGGCACATCCGGCAGCTCGGTTTGTCGCGATGCTGCTCGAGCCTCGCGCGGACGGTCTTGGGCTGTTCGCCCGCCTTCTGTGAGAGGTCGGTGGCGGTATCGGGCGGGGGCGGCGTCGGCGGCGTGCCCATCAGCTTGTCGAGCACCCACGCGCCACGCAAGACCGGAGACGTGCGGTCACCATACGACGTCCGCAGTTGGACCGCCGCCTTGCCCAGCAGGCCGAAACGCGTCGTGTCTGTCAGCGTGACCCTGCGGAACTGCGGGCCGGTCACGCCGGCAATACCGTAGTGACTCGCGAGCCGCTCGTTCAGGAATGTGTAGTCTGCTGTCAGGAGCTCCACCACGCTTCGATCGTCGGAGAAGACGCTGCCGATGAACGCCTGCGCTTCGGTCGAAAAGTCGCGCCGCAGTTGATCGCTGAATCCGCGGAACAGATTCGGGTCGGGAACGACCTGATCCAGCGTCGTCAGATTCAGCCACTTCATCGCAAAACTGGTGACCAGGCTGGAAGCCCTGGGGTCGGCGAGCATGCGTCTCGCCTGTGTCTCCATCGCTCCTGGACGGCTCAAGCCATTCGATGAGGCGAGCGTCAGCAGCTCCTCGTCCGGGCCGGTGTTCCAAAGAAAGAACGAGAGCCGGGAGGCGAGTTCCAGATCGGTGAGCGCGAACTCCGTCGTGGGCGTCACGCCCACGGGCCCACGGATGCTGCGATACAGGAACTGCGGGCTGACCAGCACGGCGGCCACGGCCTGCTCGATTCCCTGGTCGAAGGTTCCGCCGTTGCGGCGTTCCGCCTGATAGAACGGCAGGAGCCGGTCCACATCTTCAGTGGTCACCGGCCGGCGGAATGCGCGGCGCGCCAGGTGTTCGGTGATCTGTCTGGCGCAGGCCGGCTCGCCGACCTTCGTGGGATCGCACACGAAGATCAGAGCGCGGCTGGGCGTCATCGATACGCCGGACGGGCTAAACGGGCCGGCAACCACCACGCCGTCGAGCAGATGAGGCCGGCGATCGGTGGGCGCCGCGCCGCCCGTCAATCCGCCGTACGGCTGGAGCCGTGCGAGGTTTTCGCTCGTCTCCACCTGCGGCCGATCGACGAAGGCCACGACCACGTCGTGCATGCCGGCTTTCACCTGAACCGGGATTTTCGAGAAGCGATCCATGACCCGCGAGCGTCCGGTTCCCGCCGTGCGATCGACCAGTGAGAGATCCGCCGGTCCACCGAGGGACTTGCGAAATACGGTTCGGCCATCAATCAGGATGACGACCGTGTGCTCGCGCTCCAGCGCATTGCTGTACGGGCCCACCGCCAGGTTCGTCAGGGTGATCTGATACTCGCCGTCGGACGGGAAGCTGTGCGTGAACTTGATGCCGCCCCACGTACCCAGCGGCGGAGGGTCGTCGGGATTCTGATTGGCGTCGATCGGGTACTTCACGCTGGACACGCGAGGATTGGGATTGCCCACCGCGATCTGCGCGATGTGGCGCGCCGCAGTCACGTACTGATCGAGAAAGGCGGGCGACACGCTCAAGGCGTCCGCGATGTTGTCGAAGCCTTCGACCTGGATGTCCTGCGGCAGAACGTCCTTCGCGTTCACGTCGACGCCCACCAGGGCCTTCACCGACGCGGCGTACTCGGTGCCGTTCAGGCGCTGGATCGGCACATAGCCGGCCTTCGGCACGCTATTGTTGACGCCGGCGTTGGTGTCGAGCGCGTTCTCCATCCAGGCGACGAACGACTCGACATCCTTCAGCGGCGGCTGCGGACTGCCAGGAGGCGGCATCTGATTCCCGCGCAGTTTGCGTAGGGCCTTCTCCCAGATCTCGGCGTTGTCCGCCGCGGCCTGAAGGTTGAGTCCTTCCAACGCGAGCCCCCCCGTCTTTGCGCGGGTGCTGTGGCAGGTGACGCAGTACGTCGTCACCATCTCTTGATGTCGATTCGCCGCAGTCTGGGCGGCGGAGCGGGTCTCCAGACCCACCGGAGAGGCGATCAGAACCAGAAGCGCGCTCGAGAAGACGAAGGGCCTCATGAATCGTGCCCTTCTTATCACGAAACAAATGCGCCCAGAAGCGCCGTTTTGGCGCCCCGGCTTACTTCAACTCGTCGAAGACGACCTGGACGTTCTGCAGCAGCCTCACCGGCGTCGGCGTGGCATAGCCCTTGTACTTCGCCGGAATCTTCCAGGCTTTCGCCACGTCGTCCGCCGACCTGCCGGCGGCCTTCCCCGCACGCACGTCGTTGGCAAAGTCACGATTGAACTGCGCGTACTCGCGGAGATCCGGCACGGTCATCGTGGTGCTGTGCCCCGTGATGATGGTGTCGATGTTCTTGATCGTGTCGGCAGCTTTCGTCAGCGTGTCGGCGATGGCAAGACCGCTGCCGCCGTTGACGGCATCGAGGCCGGGGATGTTCTTGCCAGCGAAGATGTCGCCGGCGTGCATGACGCGCAGCGCGGGGAACACCACCCACGCGTCGCCGTTGGTGTGACCACGGCCGAAGTAGTACAGGTCGATGCGGTCGCCGCCGGTCCCGATCGTCATCCGATCCTTGAAGGTCTTTTTCGGCATGCCGCGGCCGCCGTTGGCCGTGAAGATGTTCGGCGGCTGACCGTTCGGCGCGGTCTGCGTCGACGCGCGCATCTCCCGCATGTTGGCCGCGGTGTTCTCGTGCACGATGACATCGACGGTCGCCGGAAACTCGACGTTCCCGCTCACGTGGTCGCCGTGCGTGTGCGTGTTGATGATGGTGGTGATGGGCTTCGGCGTCAGCGTCTTGATGGTGTCGAGGATCGGCCGGCCCCACCCGGGATTCTTCGTATCCACGACCACCACGCCCGACGTTCCGACGAAGACCGCGGTGTTCCCACCGCCACCCGTCAGCATGAACAGGTTGTCGCGGAGCTTCTCGACTTCGACGACCTTGGGCGCGGCCTGTTGCTGCGCCGCGGTAACCGCCAGTGACAGGACGCCGACGGTCAGTAACGTGGCGAGAACGATGAGTCTCTTCATTCAGCCTCGATTCTAGTGTCTGAGCGCGCGACGTGGGCAGTCGTCCCACATCGTTCCGAACAGAGAGGCGACCGCATCGCCCGGGTCTTAAGCAAATCGTTCCGACGGCTGGTCAGTGCAGGCGAGCGTCCTCCTTGCGCGATGCCTTCAGAATGTTCGGCAGGTCGTAGTTCCCCTCATGGCAGGCGTACTCAAGCATGATTCCCGTCGTACGCTTACGCGGAAGCGATAGCGTCCATGGCTTGGTCCATGTTTCGGGATCGTCGACGGTCGCTTCGCACGAGAGCGTAGTTGCATGGGCCAACGTGTAGCGCTCGACGAGCGTCACAGTGCTTGTCGGCGTCCCCACATTGCCGATCACGCTCGCCGGCGCGTTCATATTCGTTGTCGTGACGACCAGAGTATTGCCGTCCCACCTGCCGCGTGAGTCGCCAATATACGAGCTCAGAGCCAGCCTGATCGACGGACGCCCATCCAGCGTAACAATCCGCGTGTCATGAATGCCTTCCGTTGCAATCGCGACGTACCCGGGAGCCTGGACGATCTGAACGGTGTTGACCGCCGTGGCCGCGGGAATCGTTGTGAAGGCGATGCAGCGATCAAAGAGCCCGAAATCCGCAACGCTGTTGAACGGCCCTGGCGAGAAGCTGGTTCTTCCGCGCGCAGGAGCAGCTCGGGCATGCCAGCATTTCCACAACGCTCGGCATCTACACCCACGTCGTCGACGCATCGCATCGGAACGCCGTGGAAGCACTCGAAGAGCGGTTGTTCGCGGAAACTGTCTCGAATTGTCTCGAATCCGCGAGACAGCTCGAAATTGCGGTTAGCGTAAGTGACAGCGTGAACTGAATTTAGGATTGGAGGCGCCGCCCGGATTTGAACCGGGGATGGAGGTTTTGCAGACCTCTGCCTTACCACTTGGCGACGGCGCCGCTCGGACTAACTGTGTGCGTGCAGGGGAATCCGGCCGCGTCTATGCGCAGCGACGACAGCGTGCGTGGAGGCCGGTGTGGTGCGTCATCGATCGTGCGGTTCGCAGCATCTTGCGTTCGAACTGTCCATCGTCACGCGTTGCCCAAATACCGTCGCGTGCGGGCCGGCGCGCCAGTCCACCTTCGCGTTTCGCGCTACGGTGGACAACCTTCGCCGGAGCTCTCGATGGCTCGCAACCGGAACGAAGGTTGGCCTGCCAGCCGAAGCTCGCTCGAACGTCAGGCGAGCGAAGGATGGAGCGGGAAACGGGATTCGAACCCGCGACTTCGACCTTGGCAAGGTCGCACTCTACCACTGAGTTATTCCCGCTCGCGACGAAACCTTAGCGTAACACACGGGTTCCGAGCCGGGCAACAAGCCCAACCGACGTGAGCGTGTCGAAACCGTAGCGCCGATCCTCGCACGTGCAAAGCACGCCGGGCCTGCTCCGCGAGGCCCGGCCTACGAGGCCCGGCCTACGGCCTACTTCCCGATCGCGAGAATCGTGAACGAGCCGGGCACGACGGCGCCGCGGCCGCCGCGCGCGGGCGCGGGTGCGCCACCCGGCGCTCCACCGGCCGCCGCTGCGGGCGGAGTCGCCGGTGCACCAAACTCCTGTGCCATCGTCAGCACCCGGTTGGTCTTGCTGTCGAACGTGATCACCCGCGCGCCGTTCATCGTGTCGAGGTTCTGCTCCACCTCGAACATGGTCGGGCTCGTCTCCTTGACGATGGTCATCGTGCCGTTCCCATGAGCGCTGAACGCCTCCATCGTCGCCGGATTGAACGCCGCGCCATCTGACGCGCCGGCGAGCGGCAGGTTCGCCAGCACCTTGCCATCCTTTGCGCTCAGGACCACCATCATCGGCTTCGTGCGATCCAGCGGATTGCCGGATCGCGCGCACGCCGCAAACAGCACTCTGATTCTTGGCGTCCAGCGCCAGGCCGTTGCACCCACCCTTGTCGCCGAGCGGATAATGGGCCGTCGCCTTCATCGTCTTGGTGTCGACGGCGGTGACGCTGCCCTCGTTGTCCTGCATGACGACGTAGAGCATGCCGTTACCGTCGGCAATTCCCTGCTCCGGGACGCCGCCGAGATCGATCTTGCCAAGCACGGTGCCGTCCTTCGCGTCGATGACGGTCGCGTCCTTCGTGGGATGGCTGAACACGTAGACGCGCTGGTTCGAGGTGTCGATGGTCATGCCATCAGGCTGGGCGGTGCCGACGTCGATCGGTCTTGATCACCTTCAGCGTCTTGGTGTCGAACATCGTCACCGGCTTGCCGCTGACGAAGCCATGGCCCGACTTCGAATCGACGACGGCCCCGTGTCCGCCAACGCCGGTGCGATCTCGCCCGCTGGTTCGAGCGTGTCGAGGTTGTAGACCATCACGCGATCGGGAATCGACTGCGCCGCCACCGCACCACGGGCGATGTACAGCCGACGGGCGTCGGCATCAGCGTAGATGTAGTCCCAGCCGCCCTCCCCACCGACACGGGCGGATTTGAGGACTTTGTAGGGTCCGCTCGACGGCTGTTGCGCCGAGGTCAGCGCGAGTCCACCCACCAATGCCGCGACGACCAGCCCGACGATTCGGCTCATAGATCCCTCCTGGGCCGGAGTCTATGCGACGTACCCGCGGCAATCGTGTGACATCGAGAATTCGTTGGGGTCGCCCAGGAGAGGGTCGGAATGGCGGACCTGACAAGGTCCGCCCCACCGACGATCGCCGGGCAGCGCCGGGACCGCTTCGCGGATCCCGGCCTACGACGAGGGGCCGCTTCGCGAGGCCCGGCCTACGACGAGGGGCCGCTTCGCGGATCCCGGCCTACGACGAGGGACCGCTTCGCGAGGCCCGGCCTACGACGAGGGGCCGCTTCGCGGATCCCGGCCAACGACGAGGGGCCGCTTCGCGAGGTCCGGCCTACGGGCGCGATCGGTCAGAAACGGTAGCCGAAGGTCAGGCCCGCACGCCGGTCCGTCGTCTTGCGACCGGCGGCGGGCGACCGCACGTAGTCGAAGTCGAACTGCAGCGTCATGACCAGGCCGAGGCCAAGGCCGATGCGAACACCGTTGTGCATCTGCACGTTGATGTTCCTCACCGCGGTCGTGCCCAGCTGCGTCTGCGTGCTATCGGAGAACGACAGGAAGTTGTCGCTGCGGTGAAAGACGACGACGCGCTTGGTGACGAAGTACAGCTCCATGTTCGTTGCTTCACGCAACGCGGAGTAGTTGCGGTCGGGTTCGAGTGAGGAGGCGTAGCGTTCACTCACGTACCCGTATCCGCCCTCGATCTGAACCTTCGCGCGCGTGTCGTCAGCAAGCTGCACTCCGATGCCGACGCCGAGATTGCTTCTCAGGTCGAGGTCGCGGAACTTGTCGCTGGTGAAGAGCGCGCTGCCGTTGGCGAACACCGTACGTGTGAAGAACCGGTCGTAGCGGAATTCGGCGCTCGCATCGCGCGCCGTTTCCACTCCGCTATCCTTCGACCGGTTCACGGTGCTGCGGGCGGTGTAGCGATTCTCGTAGAGGCGTGCCACGACATCCGCATCGACTCGGATGCTGTTGACAGCCGTATTCCCGCCGGTTGCCAGCACGCCCGCACTGGCCCCGCCGGACACCCGGAACGGGCTCTGCGGTCGCGCCAGCGTTCGGAGCGCCGACAACGGGACGGGGGTGCCGTCCGCGAGTACGACCCACCCATCAGTGGACTCCAGGCGGGACACCGTCTGCTTGGACGCGCCATCCGCGGTCACCACAATCGGCATGTCGACAGTCAGCGCGCTCACGCCCGGCCATGGCAAATCTACACGGCCGTGCCCCGTATCGAACGCGAGCATTCCCGACGCCAGGGACAGAACCGTGCCGCTGTAACGGTCACCATTGGCGAGGCCGACTTCATCGGCACGTGCCGAGTTGTCCCACAGTGGCGCCAGAAGCACCATGGCGGAGAGCACGATGTAAATACGCACGAGCCCGACGCTGATGCAAGACACGTGTCGTATATCGAGCGCTGCCGCACACGCTGCATCCGGTGTAGACGGGAGGAACCCTGACCGCCGCGTGGCGGCGTCACCGCCACATCCGGTCTGTGCCCGATCAGCCTCTGGCTTCGCGGAGGACCTGCGCGGCTTCTTCGGGCGGGGTGGGGTTCATGTAAAAGCCGGTCGCCCACTCGAACCCGGCAACCTTCGTCAGCTTCGGAATGACCTCGACGTGCCAGTGATAGAAGTCGGTCACCGGTTCGGCCAGCGGAGCGCTGTGGATCAGCAGGTTGTACGGTGGATTCCGCAGCGTCCGGTTCATGCGGCGCAGGATGTCGGCGAGCAGCCGTGCCAGCGAGCCGATCTCCTGGCGTGAGGCGTCTTCGAAGTGCGACTGATGACGCCGCGGCAGGATCCAGGTCTCGAACGGAAACCGGGGTGCGTACGGCGCCAGCGCGATCATGTCGGCGCTCTCGGCGATCAGCCGACGCCCATCGCCCGCATCCTGGCGCATCACGTCGCAAAAGACGCAGCGTTCCTTCTGCTGATAATGCGCGCGGGCGCCGTCGACTTCATCGCGAACCTCTCGCGGCACGATGGGCAGCGCAATCAGCTGGGAATGCGAATGATTGACTGACGATCCCGCGGCGGCGCCATGATTCTTGAACACGATGATGTAGCGGAAGCGCCGGTCCTGCTTCAGGTCCTGGACGCGTTCGCGGCTCGCCCACAGCACCTGCTCCACTGCAGCATCGCTCATGGTCGCCAGCGTCTCGTCGTGTCGCGGTGTCTCGATGATGACCTCGTGCGCGCCGATGCCGTTCATCTTGTCGAACAGCCCCTCACCCTGCCGGTCCAGCGTTCCTTCGACTCGCAGCACCGGAAACTGATTGGGGATCACGCGCAGATCCCAGCCTGGCGAGTCGGGCGGACTGCCATTCCGGCGAAGGGCCGAGATCTCATGGGGCGTCATCGCCTCGTGCCCCTCGCAGAAGGGACAGGATGGATCACTGGTGATCTCGACCGACTCCAGCCGGAAGTCGTTCGGTCGCTTGCGCCGTTCCGTGGAGATGATTACCCAGCGGCCGGTGATGGGATCTTTGCGCAGCTCAGACAAGGGGTCGTGGTCGTGTGGGGCGGCGTCAGCCCGCCCTACAGACTACCGTCAGTCATGACCCTGCTTCAAATGCATCGGCATAGACGTCGATCTGCGGCGGGGTGGCCGACACGTCGATGGCGACGACGTCGAACCGGCACGGCCGGTCATGCAGGCGATGACGGGCCACGTAATCGACGGCCATCGCCGCGACGCGACGCTGCTTCCAGCCGGTGACGGCCTCTGCCCCGTCGCCAAACCTGTCCCCGTCACGCGTCTTCACTTCGATGAACACCGTCGTTTCGCCGTCGCGGGCCACGATGTCGATTTCGCCGAAGCGGGTGCGGTAGCGGCGCGCAAGGATTGCGTACCCGCGCCGGGACAATTCGTCGCAGGCGAGGTCTTCGCCCAGTTTTCCCAGGGATTGGCGAGGATCGTCGGACATGGCCGACGTCCAGTGCAGATGTCACGCCGTGCACGCCAGTCACAAGAGAGACCACGAAGGACACGACGAAGCACGACGAACCGACATATCATGTGGCTCCTGTTCTTCGTGACGTCGGGGTCGTCGTGTCTTCGTGGTTAATGCTTTTCGTGACTGCGGAGATCGCTGCGTCCAGGATCTCCAAGCGCGGTGTCGGCCTGCTCCCGGGTCAGCACCAGCGGCGGAGAAAGGCGGATCGAGTTGGCACCGGCGCCGAGCACGAGCAGGCCGCGCTGGAAGCACTCGCGGACGACGGCATCGCGTTCGGTGGTGGCGCGCTCCTTGGTCTCGCGATCGCGAACGAGTTCGATGCCGACCATGAGGCCGCGGCCGCGGACATCGCCGACGAGCGCATGCTTCTCCATCAGCGCCCTGGCACCGGCAATCAGATGGGCGCCGACGACCTCCGCGTTGCCAATCAGCGTCTCGCGCAGAAGCCGGATCGTGGTCAAGGCCGCGGCGCACGCGACGGGGTTCCCTCCGAACGTGCTGGCATGCGTTCCCGGCGGCCACGAGATCATCTCTGATCTGGCAGTCGCGACACCCAGGGGCAGGCCCGACGCGATCCCTTTGGCCATCGTCACGACGTCCGGTTGAACACCGGCGTGCTCGATCGCGAACATCCGGCCCGTCCGGCCCATTCCCGACTGCACCTCGTCGACGATCAGCAGCATTCCGTGCTGAGAGGTGATCTCACGCAACCGTTGCAGAAACACATCCGGCGGGACGACGTAGCCACCTTCGCCCTGGATCGGCTCGACGACGATCGCCGCCACTTCGTCTGGGGCGACAAGGTGAACCAGGATCTGGTTTTCGATGAAACCGAGGCACTCCGCTGCGCACGTGTCGGGCGAGCGCCCGACGGGACAGCGATAGCAGTTGGGGTAGGGTGCGTGATACGCGCCCGGAACGAACGGCGAGAACCCGCGCCGCTGCGTCAGCTTGCTCGCCGTCAGCGACAACGACCCCATCGTCCGGCCATGAAAGCTGCCAAGGAACGCGATCAGACCGTGGCGCTTCGTGTAGTACTTCGCGAGCTTGAACGCCGCCTCGTTGGCTTCGGTGCCGGAGTTGCCGAAAAACGAGCGATGCGGGCCCGGCATCGGCGCAATTGTCGGAGAGAATTTCACCGAGCCTGACCTGGGGCTCGTAGTAGAAATCGGTTCCCGACATGTGGAGGAACCGACCCGCCTGCTCCGTGATGGCTTGGACCACCTCGGGATGGGAGTGCCCGGTCGAGGTCACCGCGATCCCCGCCGTGCAGTCGAGGAACACGTTGCCGTCGACGTCTTCGACGTACGCGCCCTCGCCGCGCGCGATCACGAGCGGGTAGTCGCGCGTGTAGGACGTGGAGACGACCTCCCGGTCTCTCGCGATGATGGCCTGTGCCTTCGGGCCCGGCAGGCTGGTCTTCAGGTCCGGACCCTTCATTGCCTCGCGCTCACTTCTTCTTCCAGCGGGTGCCGGCCGAATTGTCCTCGAGCAGGATGCCGCGTTCTGCCAGTTCCTGACGGATGCGATCCGCGGCGGCGAAATCACGCCGCTGGCGTGCGGCCTTGCGGTCTTCGATCAGCCGTTCGATCTCCTCGACGGGAACCGGCGGCTGGGCATCCTCCGCACGGCGCAGGCTGATCACCCCGAGTACCTGGTCGAACTCGTCGATCGCCGCCGTGACGCGCTGCGCGTCCTCCCTGCCGATCTGGCGATCGTCGATCTCCTTGTTGACGTCGCGCACGAGGTCGAAGATCGCGGCCAGGGCACCGGCCGTATTGAGATCGCTCTCGAGCGCCTCGCGGAATCGCGTCCGGGCTTTCTCGATGGCTTCGACGACGGCCGAAGCGCCGGTCGTGCCGTCGATGGTTTCGAGGCGGGCGAGAAAGTCGGTGATGCGGCGCAGCGACTCCTCGGCCTGATCCATGCCGGCCCAGGTGAAGTTCAACTGCTTGCGATAGTGCGACGACAGCAGGAGATATCGCAGCGCCGACGCGCGGTAGCCCTTGTCGAGGATGTCCGGCAGGCTGTAGACGTTGCCGACCGACTTCGACATCTTCTCGTTCTCGACGAACAGGTGCTCGACGTGCACCCAGAAGCGCGCGAACGGCTGCTTGGTGGCACCCTCCGCCTGCGCGATCTCGTTTTCATGGTGGGGGAAGATCAGATCGATGCCGCCGGCATGGATGTCGATCGGCGCGTCGCCGAGCAGCCGGAGCGCCATGGCCGAGCACTCGATGTGCCACCCCGGACGCCCGGGGCCGACGCCGACGTCCCAGGACGGCTCCCCGTCCTTCGAGACCTTCCACAGCACGAAATCGCGGGCATCGTCTTTCGAGTATTCATCGACGTCGACGCGCGCGCCCGCCTGCATGCCGTCGTGGTCGAGCCGCGCCAGCTTGCCGTAATCGGGCAGCGTCGAGATCTTGAAGTAGATCGAACCGTCACGCCGGTAGGTGTGCCCGTTTCGTTCGAGGGCGACGATCATGTCGCCCATCGCCTGCATGTTCGCCGCGTCGGTGGCGCGCGGCGTTTCCTCGGGCAGTTCGATGTTCAGCCGTTCGTTGTCATCACGAAAGGCCTTGATCCAGGATTCCGTGTACGCGCGCAAGGGAACACCGGCCTTGTTGGCACCGGCGATCGTCTTGTCGTCCACGTCGGTGTAGTTCACCGCTTCGCGCATCTGGTAGCCGGAGAGATATTTCAGCGTCCGGCGCAGGATGTCGATGCAGACAAACGTCCGGAAGTTCCCGATATGGGCTCGCGCATAGACCGTCGGGCCGCAGGCGTACATGCGGACGGTGTTGTCATGCGACGGAGCAAAGGGCTCTTCCTGCCGGGTGAGTGTGTTGTAAAGACGAAGCATGCAGTCACAGGCCGCCGCATCGCGTGGCGCGCGCGCCGGCGAGCGAGGGCGGCGGTATGAGGTTACAGGGCCAGCCGCATCACATGATGATCGATGGTGACGACGAGCGCGTTCGGCTGCCGCTCGACGGCCATCGTGACGTGCGGATCCGACGGTGACACCGACAGACAGGTGCGCGCCGCATCCTCGACCCGTCCGGCAAAGTCTTCGGCCGGGGTGCCGTTGCACCCGGCCTCGCGAGCGGACTGCTCGGCGATCAATCGGGCGGTGGCGACATACCGCACATCACGTGGCAGCGACACTTTCATTTCGAATCCCATCACACCGACAGTCGCGTGAAGAGGCGCTCGGCGCGCCGTTGATCGGCGTCGATCTGCGTCCTGAGGGCGTCGACATCCTCGAACCGCCGCTCGTCACGCAGGCGGAGGACGAAACCAAGCCGCACCCGCTTGCCGTACAGGTCGCCGGCGTACCCCAGCAAGTGGCTTTCGATCGTCGGCTCGGTTTCTCCGAACGTCGGCCGCAACCCGATATTCGTCACGCCCGCATGCACGACACCATCGACGGTCATGGTGGTCGCATAGACGCCGTACGGGGGCACCAGTTCATTCTCCGTCGCGACGTTGGCTGTCGGGAAGCCGATTTCGCGACCACGGCGCCGTCCCTCGACGATTGTCCCGTCGACGTAATAGGGGTGGCCGAGCAGCGCGCCGGCTTCGTCCACACGGGCCTCGGCGATCAACCGCCGGATACGCGTGCTGCTGACCACGAAGTCCTTATAGCGCACCGGATCGATCTTGTCGGCGCGAAATCCGTAACGCTGTCCCAGCATCCGGAGCGTGCTGAAGTTGCCGCTGCGTCCCTGGCCGAACAGGAAGTTGGCACCGACCCAGACTTCGGACACCCGCAACCACTCGGCCAGGACGGTCCTGACGAACGTCTCCGGTTCCCACTGCGACAGTTCGGGCGTGAAGCGGACGACGGCCACACACATGATGCCGGCGCGATGCAACGACTCGAGCCGCTGCGCCTTGGTCATCAGAAGCGGCGGCGCCTTGTCCGGCCGGACGACGCGGGGGGGGTGCGGGTCGAACGTCATGGCCATGGGCGTTCCCCCATGCTCGATCGCGCCGCGCTTCACCCGCTCGATGATCTTGAGGTGCCCCCGGTGCAGGCCGTCGAAGTTGCCCAGCGCCAGCACCGGGTGCGCGAGCCACGGAGGGCGAGGGTCGTCCGGGAAGTGAATGGTCTCCATGGGTCTTCGGCGACGGTGGCGGCGGAGGTAACGGATTCACAAACGGGGAAACGGGGTAACGGAGACGAACGGAGGCGCCGGATTTATGGGCCGATACAGCGGACTGCCGACGAGGCCCGCTGCGCGGGCCCTAATGGTGGTGTGAAGAGCTCGGACACAAGCCGCATCAGAGATCTCCCGCGGTTTGTGTCCGCGCCCTTCGCACCACCATGCCGCCTCGGGCGGCCGTCGGCAGCCCTCCCCGTTCGTCTCCGTTGACGCCGTTTCCCCGTTTGTGAAGCCGTTGCCTCCGTACGCTCCGCGGACCACGCTCAATCCACCTCGACGTTCACGTCCAGCACCAGCCCATCATATGCCAGCTCAACGCCGGCAGGCAGGCGCGCGCTCGTCGCCGCGTAACCGAGGTCGTGCGTCATGTGCGTGAGATACGCGCGCCGGGGAGCGATGCGCACGATCGCCTCGACTGCTTCCGCGACCGTGAAGTGCGTTGTGTGCGGCTCATCACGCAGACCGTCGATGACCAGCGTGTCCACAGCGGACACACGCTCCCAGGACTCGTCGGGAATCCGATTGCAATCCGTCAGATACGCGAACGAGCCCAGCCGGAACCCGAGGATCGGCATGCGCCCGTGCCAGAGCGACACCGGGACGATGCGGACGCCGTCGACGATGAAGGGCTCACTCCCCACTTCGTGCGCCTGCACCTGCGGTACACCGCCGCCGAGTCGAGGCAGCCCGTCGAACGCGTAGGAGAAGGTCCGCTTCAGGATGTCGAGGCACAAACGATTGGCATAGCACGGCACGGGGCCGCCCTGCAGGAAATTGAATTGCCGGATCTCGTCGAAACCGAGAATGTGATCGGCGTGCGCGTGTGTGAACAGGATCGCGTCGATCCGGCGTATGCCATACGTCAACGCCTGCTGACGAAGGTCCGGCGTCGTGTCGACCAGTAGACTCGCCCGGCCTGGCACCTCGATGAAAATCGATGGGCGCAGCCGCTTATCGCGTGGATCGGTGGAGCGACAGACGGGGCATTCGCACGCGATGACGGGCACACCCTGCGACGTTCCCGTGCCCAGAAACGTCACCCGGGCCGGAACCCTCATCTCACGGAGTGATGATGCGCGACTTGGGCTTGCTCGCTTCGATGAAACGCATCCGGAGCTCGTACAGAAGCTGATCCAGCACCTGCCGCTCCTCGGCTGTCAGGTTGCCGCGCGTCTTGACCTCGAGCAACGAGAGGATCGCGATCATCTGCTGCGCGGCCGGCAGGTCGGGCTCACCCTGTTCGCCCGACACGGGATCAGGGATGTCGCCGAAATGCACCGCGGCCGTATGGGCAAGCGAGACCACGAAGGCGGTGAAGCTGATCTCACTTTCGCCGGACTCGTCGGTCGTCATTGCGCTCTGCTGTTCGTCTGTCATAACGCTTTCGCACGCACCCGCACGGGACCCGTCACCTGTGATGAGACGCAGTCCGTCCCCCATGCAACGCGGGCGTCGCGCCAATGCGAACAAGCCCGACACAGCCCGCCCAGAAGGCGTCGCGACGAGCACGGGGAGCGCCGCAACGCCCGAAGTCGGATGGTAGCATGACGCGTATGACCGTCACGGCGGGCGCACAATTCGACCGACTGCTCGACATCATGCGGACGCTGCGCGCACCCGGCGGTTGCCCATGGGATCGCGAGCAGACGCACGCCTCACTCCGTCCGTTCGTGCTCGAAGAGACCTACGAAGTGCTGGAAGCGATCGACAGCGGCTCGTCGCTCAGCCTGCGCGAAGAACTCGGCGATTACCTGTACGAGGCGGTGTTCCTGGCGCAAATCAGCGAGGAATCGGGAGACTTCACCATCGGCGACGCGATCGACGCGATCTGCGACAAGCTGGTCCGCCGTCATCCGCATGTATTCGAGCGTGCTGCCGACGACGAGTCGATCACCAGCGAGCAGGTGGTCGAGAAATGGGAAACGCTGAAGGCACGTGAGCGGGCGGCTGCCGGTGCGGAGCCGAAGAAGCGAACGACGACGCTGAGCGGGGTGCCGAAGACGTTGCCGTCGCTGCTGCGGGCGTATGAGATCAGCGCGCGTGCAGCGGCCGTCGGTTTCGACTGGGCCAGGCCAAGAGACGTGCTCGACAAAATCGATGAGGAGGTTGCGGAGGTGAGGCGCGAAGTCGAGTCAGGCGCCACCGGCGACCTCTCGCGCGCGGAGGAAGAGATGGGCGACCTGCTCTTCGCCATCGCCAACCTGTCACGCAAGCTGGGGATCGAACCCGAAGCCGCGCTGCGCCGCGCCAACGAGAAATTCACCCGCCGCTTCGATGCCGTCGAACAGGCGTTCATCGCCCGCGGCGAGTCGTTGCACGCGGCAACGCTGGAGGAGATGGAAGCGGAGTGGCGGAGGGTGAAAGCGGAGGCCTGACAGCTGTCGCAAAGCGCGTGTCACGAAAGGACACCACGAAGAGCACGAAGGTACGAAGGCACGGCAGGAAGCACGCCACGACGGACGCGAGACAAAAGAATCCACGACGGGCACGACGTTTCACGACGCTCGCGATGTATAGATAGGGGAAACCGCTACATCGACGGCCGACGCAACTCCACCGCGACACACGCCGCGACAAACGTCAACCGACGGCGGAGACGACCGAGGGAACGGCGGCAAAGAGACCACGACGCAGAGCTCAAAGCACGATTCGCTTGATACCTTGGTACAAGAGCGGCACTCGAAAGTTGATCAAAAGTCCCGCCCTCAAACCCATCGTTCGCAAATACGAGATGACTTGGGCGCGGTGGGCTTCGTCAAACCGCTCTACTGACTTGAGTTCGACGATGACGCACTCTGCCACTACGAGATCAACGCGCTGTCCAGGAATGAGAACGCCCTGGTAGACAACGTTGATTCGCTTCTCCTGCTCATACGGCACGCCGGATCTGGAGAGTTCGATGGACATGGCGCGCTGATAAATGGACTCGAGAAACCCAGGACCAAGTTGACGATGCACGGTCATCGCGCAATCGATGACGCGGGTGATGATTCGCTCAACATCCTCTGACAGTGGGGATGGCACACGCATTTTGAAAATGAACTCATCGTGGCCGTCGTCTTCGTCGTGTCCGTCGTGGTGTCTTTTGGCTTCTGTCATCGCACGTCTCCAATGAAGGTCGCGACCGACACGCTCGTGCCGTCAGTTGTCAGCGTGATCTCACCATCGCGGTCGGTGCGATAGACGCGCGCGCCGATCGACTGCAGGCGATCGAGGACGTCGGGCGCGGGATGGCCGAAGGCGTTGCCGCGGCCGGCGCTGACGAGCGCAATCTGCGGGCGCCAGGTGTCCAGCAGCGCGGCGGAGGACGAGGTCCGGCTCCCGTGATGCGCGACCTTGAGGATGCGGATGGGCGCGGCCGTGAGGTGCGGTGCGATTGCCTTCTCGACGTCGCCGCCGATATCGCCCGTGAGCAACAAGGCAACCTGCCCATAGGTCACCTCGAGGACGACCGAGTCGTCATTGCGGACGCGCTGACGCTCCCAGGCGGGGTCAGGCGGGTTCATGATCCGGATGCGCGCCTCCCCGAACGCCATCGATTGTTCCGCTCGGACTTCCTCCACGTGACCCACACGGGCAGCGGCGTCGAGGAACGAGCGCGACGGCAGATGCCGCGGCACCGGGATTCCCCACCAGATGGCTGCCGGATGGAAATCCGCGAGCACCGACGCGGCCCCGCCGATGTGGTCGGGATCGCCGTGCGTCACGAGCAACCCACCGAGCCGTCGAACACCGCGCGCCCATAACGCCGGTGCGATGACGCGCGTCCCGATGTCGAACGACCCGCCGCCAAACGGTGCGCCGCCAGTGTCGACAAGCAGCGCGCCGGCGCCGGGCGCCTCGAGCAGCAGCGACTCGCCTTGTCCGACATCGACGATGGTCAGACGCAAGCCGCTCACACCCCTGGCCCGACCGAGCGGGTCGGTTCCGGTCGCGATGCACATGGCAAGCAGTCCGGTCATCAGCGCCGCACTGATCCGCACGCGTGAACGCCCGCTGATGTACGCCGTCGCCAGCGCACCGTAGTACGTCGTCACCACCCAGGCGGCTGGAGGCGGGACCCGGGCCACGAGCCACGGCAGCACGTCAATCAACCTGGCGCTCTCGACCAGTACGACCGCGGCGTGCGCCGCCGTCCACCCTGCCGCCGATGCGAGGAACCCGACATGGTCGCAGGCGACGACGACCATGCCTGCGACCTGGACGACCGCCATCGCCGGTATGGCCACCAGATTCAGCAGCAGACCGGCGGCGGTCACGCGTGAGAAGACGGTCGCGGAGACCGGCAACAGCACGGTCTCTGCCGCGAGCGAGGCGCCAACCGACGCGACCAGCCAGGCCAGTGCGTGTCCGCGCGGTTTGTGCGCGACGAACAGCCGTGCCAGACCGAGCAGGCCGATAGTCGCGCCGAACGTCAGAAGAAATCCGGCGTCGCGGACATCGAGAGGGTCAACGACTGCCATCACTGCGGCGGCCACCGTCACGGTGTGCCACGGCGGCGTGCGGTGGTCGAATACGCGTGCCCCGAAGTACAGAACCGCCATCAGCGTGGCTCGCCAGACTGACGGACCGGCAACCACCACCTGCGCGTATGCGAGCAGGATGGCAATGGCGCCGAGTGCAGTCAATCGCCCATGCGCGCCCGTGACGATCCCAACTCCCACGATCAGCGCCGCGAGGATCGCGATGTTGCCGCCGGAGATGGCGATGACGTGATATGTCCCCGCAGCCTGGAGCCTCTCGCGGATGTCGTCGGGAAGACCGGCGCGATCGCCGATCAGGACGGCAGTGACGATCGCCGCCGCAACCTCGCCATGCGGCGCGACCCGTCGTGCGATCGCGCCCCGGACGAAACGGCGCACACTCGCCGCCTGCTCGGACGTCCGCGTCCCGATGGCGACGACCTCGATCAGCAGCGCGCTTTTCACGGATCCCAACAACGTGACGCCTCCGAGGGCCGCGTCGCGTTCGAAGTCAGCAACGCCCTCGTCGAGATATCGCGTGGGACGGCGGAACGTGACGGGCGCTTCGATGGTGCGCCCGGCCGTCCAGTCGCGAATCCGATCGCGCTGAATGGCACCGTTGACGCTGAGCACCAGGCCACCCTTCACCGGCACCCACGTCCGGTGCACCAGCAACGCCTTCGATTCGACACGCAGGGACACAAATTCACCCGCGTCAGCAGCATCCTCGGTCAGGACGGCGCGAAGCCGAATCGGCTCATGGCGACCAATCACGTCCACGGTGTCAATGGACGCACCAGCAACCACTGCACCCAGCCACTCTCGCAGCAACGAATGCAGAGCCGCGTCGCTCGCATTTGCGCCATGCAGGGCTCCGGCGGCGCAACAAGCGGTTGCGACGACCCACGTCCTCACCTGACGGCGAAGCCACCAGGCAGCAGCAACGCCAAGTCCGATCAGACACGCGGCGGCTGCAATGGGAACATGGACGGACGCTGGGAGCCCGACACCGGCGCCGACGCCGGCGACCAGGGCGAGCGCGGGGACCGCGACTGGTGAGCGCACGCGTCAGGCGGTGCAAGACGCATCACGAGACGCTCGAGACCGCCTGCAACGGGTTACGACGCCTGGATCGCGCGGATTGCCACAAATGCCAAAGCAAGGGAGCGCAGGAATCGCGCATAGGGCGTTCGCGGGCGCGGCCCTGAACGCCGTGCGACGTGGCGGAGTGGCGTGCCAGGCGGGGGGTTGCACGGCCGCGCTTGGTGAGCCCGCCGGCGGCCCCCGTTCCGGCTCGGCCGCCACTTCGGGCGCGCAGGCGAACGCGGGAGGCGGTTGACGGACATGCGGTGAACGGAAAAAGCTAGTCTTGACCGCTGACCCGATGCGCCCGCGCCACCTGACTCTTATCGCGTGTGTCGTTCTGGCCGCGACCGCCGTGGTCGTCGGAGCACCGCAAACACCTCGCTTCCGGGCGCGCACGGACGCGGTGACGGTTGCCGTGACCGTGACCGACAGCGTCGGCCGGATCATCACCGGCTTGACGAAGGACGACTTCGAGCTGTTCGAGGACGGAAACCGCGAAGACATCACGCAGTTCACCGACGCGCGTGTACCCGTCAGCCTGGGAGTCGTGCTCGATTCCAGCGACAGCATGCGCGGAGAAGGCATGGCGGACGCCCGCGACGCGGTCGATCGCTTCGTCGGTGAGCTCCTGGACGGAGACGATGAGGCATTCGTCGCGACGTTCAACCACATTCCGCGTTCGATGACCGCCTGGCGGAAGCCTCCTGCGACGCTGGTCAATACGCTGGCGGCAACCAGGGCCAGCGGAGGAACCGCCATCTACGATGCGCTGGTGGCCTTCGCGCCATTGTTCGAGCAGCGGAGCAACATCCGGGCGGCGATGGTGGTCATTTCCGATGGCGCCGACACCGCCAGCGACCGGACGCTGCAGCAGGCACGCGAGGTCATCCGGCGGAGCGATGCATTCGTCTACGCCATCGCGATCGATGCGCCCGATGCCCGCCCGAGCACCCGCGTCAACCCGGACGCCCTGCGCGAAATCACCGGGCCGAGCGGCGGTTATACGGAAGTCGTCCGCACCGCGGTGGATCTGGGTCCGGCGACGGGCCGAATCGCCGACGAGCTGAACAAACAGTACACGCTCGCGTTCGTCTCCTCCCGTCCGCCCGACAACACGTGGCGGACCATCCGCGTGCACGTGACCAAAGGTGAGTACCTGGCGCGCTCGCGCCGCGCCTACTTTGCCGAGAAAGCGGGATCGTGAGCTGGAGCTGGCCGGTAGCCGGTAGCCGGTAGCCGGTAGCCGGTAGCCAGTAGCCAGTAGCCAGTAGCCCGTAGCCAGTAGCCCGTAGCCAGTAGCCCGTGGCCCGCTAGCGGCTACCAGCTACCAGCTACCAGCTACCAGCTACCGAGCTACCGGCTACCGGCTACCGGCTACCGGCTACCGGCTACCAGCTACCAGCTAGTAATTGATCGTCACGTTGAACCGGGCGAATCGGGGCGCCAGGATGGACGTCGGATTCAGCCACGTTCCGCCATTCGGCTGCGTGTAGCTGTAGTTCATCTCGTACGACGTGGCGTAATTGCTGTTCAGCAGGTTGTAGAGATCCACGCCGATGTCGGTGCGCGTGCGGCCGAAGCGGAGCACCTTGGCGAAGCGCATGTCGATCTGCGTGCGGCGATTGTCGACGTAGAGCCGGTTGTCGCCGTTGTCCACCAGTTGCACCGTCGTGTTCCCGGTCGCCAGCGCCGCCGGGAGGCAGACGGCCGAGCAGTGACTGCACGACCGTATTCGGCACGTTCCAGCTGGTGGTCGCGATCTGCAGCGGTGGCTGCGACCGCACCGTCGCGCTCACGAGCACGTCCACCTTCGGCACCGTGTACGACGCCAGGCCGCGCAGGGTGGTCTGGCACGGCTCCTCATTGCGGCAATTGCGCGGATCGGGGCTGTCGATCTTGATACTGGTCTCGCAGGTGTTCGTGATCGTCCGGCCCGTGCTGGTGCCGCCCTGGAAGGTCAGGCCGCCGTGCACGCGTGCGTTGAGCGTCACATCGACGCCGTGCCAGTAGTTCGTGCGGGCCGATCCGAAGTCGGTCTCGAACGTCACGTAGTTCTGCGCCGCCCGCGCCGCCGCGGTCGCCGTCTGCGTGTAGACGTCGATCGGATAGCCGCCGCCGTTCGGGAGCCGTGCGTCGGCCGGCGCGACGATCGTCCACTTCTCGTAATCGGCCGGACCGCGCGCCTGATCGTCGGTCACCGTGAAGTTGCCGAACCAGCGACGGTTGTAGTTCGCGTCGAGCGAGACGCGCGGCATCAGTTCCTGCTGGACGTCGATGCCCCACTGCCAGTCGTACGCGTCGCACGCCCCAGCCTTGCAGGATCTCCGGATTGACCTGCGTCAGGTTGCTGCCCACCTTGCCGAAGTTCAGCGCATCGCCGGTCAGCGCGCCGCAGCTGTCGCCACCAGGGGTGGCCTGCGCCGCCGGATTCAGGATGTCGCAGTCGACGACGTAGTTGCCGTTCAGGTCCGACCAGTTGCGCGAGGCGACGTTGACGATGCGGCTCGCCGGGTTGTTGGTGATGTATGGCGCGTCGTTGGTCGCCGGGGCCAGGTAGCGTCCGAACGCGAACTTGATCGCGGTCTTGCCGTTGCCGAACACATCGTAGGCGACGCCGCCGCGCGGCGAGATGTCGTTGAACGCGTCGACGCTCGCGGTCCGCTCGAACGTGATCGGGGCGGCGTTGAATCGCGACGTGTCGGTGGTGCCGTTCCCTTCGGCCGGGGCCCAACTCCAGGCGCGGTCGTAGCGGAGGGCACCCTGCAGCGACAGCCGGCCATGCGTCCAGGTGTCCTGCACGTATAGCGCCGACGTCATCGTCACGTTCCGGGTCAGCCAGTTCGGCAGCCGGAAGGTGAACTGGTTGGCGACCCGGTTGTTGAACCGGTACGTCATCTGATCCGGACCGGTCATCAGCCCGACGTCGGCGCGCTGGTAGCCACCCTGGTATCCGACTTTCAGGTTGTGCGCGCCGCTCACGTACGATCCCGCGGCACGCCAGTTCTTGATGTTCTGGTAGCTGGCGCCGGTCGTGTTGATGCCGCGATACCCGTAGTTGGCCGGGTGCCCGTCGATGGCCGACTGTTCGACCACCTGGATCAGGCTGCGGTTGGCGTCCGGCGGGCCGGTACCGGCACCACCGGGGTACGCCAGTCGGCTGAACCCTGCCTCCATCAGGAACCGGCTCGTCGTCGTCGATGTCCAGGTTGCCTGCGTCAGCCAGTAGGGGAAGTCGAAGTAGCGATCACTCGCCTCCGGTGACAAGGTGGTGGACCCCATCGCCGTCCAATCGGCTTCGCGGCTCCGGCACCCCTCGCCCGAGAGCGTCACCGTCGAGCCCTGACATCGGTACTCGTTCTGCTGCGAGACCATCACGCGATCGCGGGACGACAACTGGCCCGTCCCACGCACCTGGAAACTCTTGCGTCCCTGCACGTCGCGCACGGACAGGCTGTCGTCGCGCAAGTAGTCCCAGTGCGCCGGATCGAGCGCGTATTTGTTCCCGAAGATCCCCTCGACGCCCTGCGCCGTCGACAGCTGGCGGAGGTTGCCGAAGAACCAGAGCCGATCGCGGATGACGGGTCCGCCGAGCGACCGCGCTGACGTCGTACGCGTTGATGACGCCGCCCGGCTGCGTGATGCCGATGTTTCGCAGCTCGTCGTTCAGGTTGTCGCTGCTCGACCACTTTCCGGCGGTGCTGTAGAACGCCTGGCCCGAGAAGCTGTTGCCGCCGGACCGCGGCACCAAGTTCATCACCGGACCGCCGGTCTCGGACTCACCCAGGCCGCCGGAAATGGAGACCGCCACTTCTTCGGCGTTCGCCGTGTCGTAGGTCGAGCGTACCGACGCCGCCGCCGCCCGGACGCGGCCCCGACGGTCATGCCGTTGATCTGCACCTTGCCTTCGTTCGACGGCCCACCGTGCGAACTGAAGAAGGTCATCGTCGGGGTCATGGCCAGTCCGTTGTTGTCCACGGTCAGGCCGGGAATCGCGTTGAGCAGCGCACCGTATGCGCGCGTCGCCGGCAGCGCGGAGATGACGTCCGAGCTGAGCACCGTCTGCGAACGCGCGTTCTGGACGTCCACGACGGGCGTCGCGCCGGAAACGGTCAGCGTTTCCTGAACGTTGCCGACACGCATTTCGGCAGGAATCGTCAGCGTCACCGTGCCTGAGAGCTGCAGGCCCTCACGCACCACCGTCTGGAACCCGGGCAACGTGAACGTCAGCGAGTACGTGCCGGGACGCAGGTCGACGATGCGATACAGGCCAGCGGAGTCGGTGACCGCCGCCCGTGTCTTCTCGATGAGCGCGGGGCTGGCCGCTTCAACCGTGACGCCGGGCATCACCGCACCCGTGCTGTCACGGACAACGCCGGTGATCGAGGCCTGCGCCAGCGCACTGCCGGGAACTGCGATGGCGATGAGCAGAATCGCCAGGTATCTCGCCAGTTTCATAGTGCTCCTCTCAAAGGCAGGTCGATATCGATGATGGCTACGGCACGTAGAACAGCGAGTCCTCTCGCTTACCTTCTTCCACTCCGACCATCAACTGCGGGCCGAAGTTGTTTTCCTGGCAGACGTACTCGAACAGGTCGGTGCCATCCTCCCAGGTCTTCATGTAGCCGCTCGTCCACGGTGCGGTGTACGCGCCCGGGTCTTCGATGGTGATCGAGTAGTCGAGATTGTTGACGTCGAGGCGGGTCAGCCGCTCGACGGTGTGCAGCTGGTCGGTGTGCGGCATCCCGAAGCGATCCATCCAGGCGCTCTCGTTGAACCCGACGGTGTCAATCACCAGCGTGTCACCTTCCCAGTGGCCGATCGAATGACCGAAGTAACTCTTATCGATCTTGGCGGGATGCGACCGGCCGTCCACATAGATCGTGCGATAGCTGTGAGCGCCGCCAGTCTGGAACATGTAGACGCGCCCGGAGCCCGGAAGATTCAGGAACTCGATACCGTACGCCGTCCCGAGCGCGCGGGCTGCCGGCGACGGCTTGCACCGCGTGTAGGGCTCGTCGGCGAGGAACCGTTCATTGCGCACCTTGATCAGCGCTCTCGCCCACGCCTGCATCGGCACGTCGTTGATATGCACGCGGCCGCGGCGCTCGGCACGTCCGAGGCGGTTTTCGTAGTTGTCGGGATCGGTGACCAGCGGCTCGTTGCCTTCCCACTTTCCCGTCTGCCCCGGCGGCGCACCGAGATTGATGGTGCCGTCAGGCCAACGGGGTGCGGGAGCAGGTGGTTTCGTGGCTCGCGGCTGGCGGCCGGCCGGCCGCGGCGACTGGTCCTGTGCGGTCATCGCCCCGGTGAGCAGCAGGGCTATGAGCATGCCGACGCCGGCGCGAACAAGACCAACTCGCATCGCGGCGGACCATAACACAAGCGAGCGGATCGACCTACACAGCGGGCGAGCTGTGTACGCAATAACTGCGAACAAAAAATTAGACCGGGTCTAATTTTTCGTCGCCGAAAACTAGACCCGGTCTGGGTTTTTATGCCCCGGCACCGACGCCGGCGTAATAGTCCTGCAGCGAACGGACGGTGAGCACCTGCTGGCGCAGCGCCCGGATGGCGCTGACGGCCGCCGACGCTCCGGTCAGCGTCGTGATGCACGGCACCTGCGCCATGGTGGCGGCCCGGCGGACGGCGCGATCGTCGAAGAACGAATCACGGCCAAGCGGCGTGTTGATCACCATCGCGATCTCGCGGTTGACGAGGTGATCGGCCACGTTCGGACGCCCTTCGTTGACCTTGTACATCACGTCCACGTCGAGACCGTGGGCGCGCAGGAACGCGGCGGTGCCGCGCGTCGCCGCCAGCGTGAAACCGAGTTGCGCGAGGTCTCGCGCGATCGGCAGGACGGTCTGCTTGTCGCTGTTGTTGACGCTGATGAACACGCACCCCGTCTCCGGCAGCCGCTGCCCTGCCCCCATCATCGCCTTGCCGAACGCCGCACCGAAGTTGTCGGCGCCTCCCATCACCTCGCCGGTGGACTTCATCTCCGGCCCGAGGATCGTGTCCACACCGGGGAAACGCACGAACGGGAATACCGGGCTCTTTACGAACACACCGGCAGCAACGAGGTCGTCGACGAGGCCGAGCTCGGCAAGCGTCCGGCCCGCCGCCACGCGCGCCGCGATCTTCGCCATCGGCACGCCGGTGGCCTTCGAGATGTACGGGACCGTTCGCGACGACCGGGGATTCACTTCCAGCACATAGACGACATCGTCTTTGATGGCGTACTGGATGTTCATCAGGCCGATCACCTTCAGCGCCCGGCCGATACGTCGTGTGTACTCGCGAATCGTGCCGAGGTGACGCTCCGCCACCATGAACGGTGGCACGACGCACGAGCTGTCGCCGGAGTGGATGCCGGCTTCCTCGATGTGCTCCATGATGCCGCCGATGACGACTGCACCGGTACCGTCAGCGATCGCATCGACGTCGAACTCGAACGCGTCCTCGAGGAAGCGATCGATCAATACCGGACGGTCGTGCGACACGTCCACCGCGCCGGTCATGTAGCGATCGAGCGCCGCCGAGTCGAACACAATCGCCATGCCGCGCCCGCCCAGCACGTAGGAAGGACGCACTACCACCGGATAGCCGATGCGCTCGGCCACTTCGCGCGCTTCCTCGCGCGACACCGCCGTGCCACTGTCCGGCTGCTGGATGCCGAGATCGCGCAGCAGTTGCGAAAAGAGCTTGCGATCTTCGGCGAGGTCGATCGAATCCGGCGTCGTGCCGAGGATCTTCACGCCGGCCTCCTGCAGCGCCAGCGCAAGCTTGAGTGGCGTCTGGCCGCCGAACTGCACGACACACGCCACCTCGGCCCCGTTGCTGCGCTCGCGCTCGATCACCGCCATCACGTCTTCGAACGTCAGCGGTTCGAAATACAGACGGTCGGCTGTGTCGTAATCGGTTGACACGGTTTCCGGGTTGCAGTTGACCATTACCGTTTCGAAGTGTTCTTCCTTGAACCCGAACACGGCGTGGACGCAACAGTAATCGAACTCGATGCCCTGGCCGATACGGTTCGGACCGCTGCCGAGGATGACCACCTTCTTTTTCGGCGACGGATCCGCTTCGCACACCTGTTCGTAGGTGCCGTACATGTACGGGGTGAACGATTCGAATTCGGCGGCGCAGGTATCAATGCGCTTGTAGGCCGGCACCAGGCCTTCCTCGAGACGCCGCTGTCGCACCATCTCCTCGTCGATCCCGTACACGGAGGCGATGTCGGCGTCGCTGAAGCCGGTGCGCTTCAGCGTGCGCAGCAGGTCGGTGGACATCTCGCGGAACTCGCCCATCTCCGCCATCTTCAGCAACTCGACGATGTCGCAGAACTGCTGCAGGAACCAGCGATCGATCTTCGTCAGCTCGTGCAGCTGCTCGATGTTCCACCCCCGGCGCAGCGCCCTGAACAGCGCCCACATGCGCCGATCGGTCGGAACGACGAGCTGCTTGCGCAGGTCGCTGTCGTCTTCTTCCTCACCGGCGCCGGCTTCGCCCGCGGGGACCCGGTCCACACCGTCGGCGGATATCGGCGGAAACAGTGTTCCCGCCTTGCCCAGCTCCAGCGAACGGACCGCTTTCAGGAACGACTCCTTGAATGTCCTGCCGATCGCCATCGCCTCACCCACCGACTTCATCTGCGTCGTCAGCGTCCGATCGGCCTGCGGGAACTTCTCGAAGTTCCACCGCGGGAACTTGGTGACCACGTAGTCGATGGTCGGTTCGAACGACGCCGGCGTCAGGCGCGTGATGTCGTTGGGAATTTCGTCCAGGTGATAACCAAGGGCGAGCTTCGCCGCGATCTTCGCGATCGGAAATCCGGTGGCCTTCGACGCGAGCGCCGAGGAGCGGGACACGCGCGGGTTCATCTCGATCGCGACGATGCGGCCGTCCTGCGGGTTGATGGCGAACTGGATGTTGGAGCCGCCGGTCTCGACACCGACGCGGCGGATGATGCGCCGGCCGATGTCGCGCATCCGCTGGTATTCCTTGTCGGTGAGCGTCAGCGCCGGCGCGACGGTAATCGAGTCGCCGGTGTGGACGCCCATCGCGTCGATGTTCTCGATCGAGCAGATGACGACGAAGTTGTCGGCGACGTCGCGCATCACCTCCAGCTCGTATTCCTTCCAGCCGATGACCGATTCCTCGACCAGGATTTCGTGCACCGGGCTGAGGTCGAGGCCGCGTCCGGCCAGCTCCCGGAATTCCTCGATGTTGTAGGCGATGCCGCCGCCGACACCGCCCATCGTGAACGAGGGTCGGATGATTGCCGGAAATCCGGTGTCGTCAACCAGCACCAGCGCCTCGTCGAGCGTCCTGGCGACGCCGCTGCGCGGCACTTCGACACCGATCTCCTCCATCGCGTTGCGGAATTTCAGGCGGTCCTCGGCTACCTGGATGGCGTCGATCTGCGCGCCAATCAGCTTGACGTTGTACTTCTCGAGGATGCCGCGCTCGTGGAGTTCGATCGCCAGATTGAGCGCGGTCTGCCCGCCAACCGTCGGCAGCACCGCATCCGGCTTCTCCTTGGCGATGATTGCTTCAAGGGTGTCGACGGTGAGCGGCTCGATGTAGGTGCGATCTGATACCTCGGGGTCGGTCATGATCGTCGCCGGGTTGCTGTTGACCAGCACGACCTCGAGCCCCTCGGCCCGCAGCGCCTTGCACGCCTGCGTCCCCGAGTAATCGAACTCCGCCGCCAGGCCGATGACGATCGGCCCCGAGCCGATCACGAGCACGCGCTTGATATCTGTTCTCTTAGGCATTACGTGTCAGGAGTAACTGAGAATGCAGAATGCAGAATGCAGAATGCAGAATTCAGACAGAGTCCTTCGCAAGGTTGGGCTGAGGTCGTGACGCGCTTCAACTCGTCAGCGCGAGCGATTCATGGTCGGCATTCTGAATTCCGCATTCTGAATTCCGCATTCATCGAATTCTGAATTCTGCATTCCGTAGCCTCACCGCTTCTCCATCGCTTCGAGGAACTGCCGGAACAGGTAGTCCGCGTCGTGCGGGCCGGGTGACGCCTCCGGGTGGTACTGCACCGAGAAAATCGGCTTCGTGGTGTGGCGGAAGCCTTCGACCGTCCCGTCGTAGAGGTTGAGGTGCGTGACGGTGACATCCGCTGGCAGCGAATCCGGGTTCACGGCGAAGCCATGGTTCTGCGACGTGATCTCCACTTTGCCCGACTCGAGCTCCTTCACCGGGTGATTCGCGCCGCGGTGGCCGAACTTCAGCTTGAAGGTATCGCCGCCCACAGCCAGGCCGAGGATCTGGTGCCCGAGGCAGATGCCGAACATGGGAACGTCCGACGTGCTCACCAGCTCGCGAACATTGCCGATGGCATATGGAAGCGCCGCCGGATCGCCCGGGCCGTTACTCAGGAAAATCCCGTCCGGTTCGATCGCCGTGAGGGCGCTTGCGGGCGCACTGGCCGGAAATACGTGGACATCGCAGCCATAGGCGTCGAGCCGGCGGAGGATGTTGTATTTGACGCCGAAGTCGTAGGCAGCCACCCGCAGGCGGCGGGACGCCCGCTTCTCGGGCGCGATGCCGAACTCGTCGGCGTCCGCCTGGCCGGCACTGCCGGAACGTTCACGCCACTCGAACGGTGACCCGCACGTGACCTCCTTGACCAGGTCCGCGCCTTCCATCTTCGGAATGGCCCGCGCCTTCTCGACCAGCTCCGCCGGATCGACCTGCCCGGTGGCGATGATGCCGCGCATGACGCCGGCCGACCGCAGCACGCGCGTCAGTGCCCGTGTGTCGATATCGGCGATCGCCACGATGTTGTGGCGGACGAGGTAATCGCGCAGCGTGCCGTCGGCGCGCCAGTTGCTGGCCAGCGGCGATGCTTCGCGCATGACGAAGCCGGCGACGTGAGGGCGTCTGCGACTCCGCATCACCCGACGGCCACGCCGTAGTTCCCGATCTGCGGCGCCGTCATCGTCACGATCTGTCCCGCGTACGACGGGTCGGTCAACACTTCCTGATATCCCGTCATGCTCGTGTTGAACACGACCTCGCCGCGAGCCTCGCCGCTCGCGCCCGCGGCTACGCCGCGATACCAGGTACCGTCTTCGAGTGCCAGAACTGCGTTCACACTTCTCCTGTAATGCAGAATTCAGAATGCAGAATTCAGAAACGATGTCGTGTCACAAGCGCGAGGTCCACACCGCCGCTCACCTCACCCCGGCCGGATGAACAGCGCTGCCTGCACTCTGAATTCCGCATTCTGAATTCTGAATTCTGCATTCTGAATTCTGAATTACTGTTCCAGCGACGCCGCCACGCGCTCCCGCTCGCCGGGACGGAGCGTGACCGCGGTCACCCAGGGACGATAGCCGGGAATCTGCATCCGGACGCTGTGCGTTCCCGGGCTCAGATCACTGACCACGATCGGCGTATAACCAACCGACCGTCCGTCCACGAACACCTGCGCGCCAGCGGGGCGGGAATCCACGAGCATCCCGGCAGGGCCGGACGAGCGTTCGGGTGCCGCTTGTGCCCGGCTGCTGCGGGCCGGCGTTCTGGGCTTGACCTGCGGCGCTGGTGTGTCCGGCACGCCCGTGGCCTGGCCGGCGGCAGCCGCAGCGGGCGGCGAAACGGCAGATCCTGCGCTGGGCGCCGCGGCCGCCGGCGGGGACGAAGGCGCGGGGGCTGACGCAGGAGCGGGGGCTGACGCAGGAGGCGGCGGCTCGTCCACCGCGGCGTCGGTGAAGTTCTGGCCGCCGGTTCCGGCGGGAGGAGTCGTGGGTGCGGGCGCCGGCGTGGTCTCCTCGGGCGTCGGCGCCGGAGAAGACGACCCCACTGCGACGCCGGGCAACACGGCAAGATCCCGGCCGACGAAGAACTTGCCGGCGAACACCCCAAGCCCCACCGCGATCGCGGCAACAATCAACCAGCGCACGGAGCGTCCACGTGACCGTGTCGCGACTGGTTCGGGCTCCATCGCACTGAACATCGCCCGCGGAGCATCGGTCCCGAACATCGGCCGCGGATCGATCGCGGGCTCCACAGCATCCGGAATGTCGGCCGGGACATCTTCGACGAACGGTGCGGCCGGCTCACGTCGCAACTCGAAGTCGAGGGCGGGTGCCGGAGCTGACGTGGCTTCGCGATGAAACAGGTCCTCGATGGCGGGGACTGGCGCCTCCGGATCGAATTCCAATCGGCCGAGCGATTCCTGGAGCGGATCCACCGAAAGCGGAGGCGGGACGACCCGCGCGGCTGGTTGCTCGCGGGCGAGCCACGTCGCTGGTCGGTCCTGGGAGAGCGCCTCCCGCACGGCCGCCGCGAGCGCGAGGGCCGTGACCGGCGGCGGACCAGACAACACGGCTTCGACGGCCGGTGACACGCGATCCTGGAGCACTTCGCGAGCGATCCCGATCAGCGCACGAATGTCGTCTTCCCGCCGGGCATGAAAGCCTTGGACCCCGGCCGACTCCAGAGCCTGCACCAGCCCCAACCCGGACACGCCGGCGCTGTTCGCCGCAAACGTCACGTCCTCCGGACTCAGCGCCCCGTGCAGAACTCCGGTCGACGCGGCAAAATCGAGCGCGCCGGCCAGCGAGGTCAGCCAGGCGGCCACGTCGGGAAGGCTGCGGCTGCCCCTCCTCAGTTCAGCCAGCGGCAGTTCGGTCAGAGGCACACCAGGCATGAACGCATGCACCAGATACGGCTGACCGCCTTCTACGCCCGTGGAGAGTGATCGGGCGATCGAGGGGTGCTCGAGCGGACGCCCGCATAACTCGCTCAGCGCCGCCACCAGGCGCCCGGACTGGAGATCGCTCAACGGAAGAGCGAACGTGCGGACGACAACCGGCGCCCCGTCCGGGCCGGTGGCGAGAAACACCGGACCGAACCGCCCGTCGTGCAGCGGCCGGACCGACGCATAGGCGCCAAACCGGGAGGGATGGTCGGCATGCGCCCCAGCGTCAGGCGAAGCGTGAGCGCGGAAGGCGCCCGACGTCGCGTCCCCAGTCAGTGACGAAACCCCATGTTGCGGAAACCTGTCGATCGTAACACCTAAACTACTGACTACGCTCCCCTTGTCTTGACACCGCGCTCGGCGGTTTGCCACAGTAGCCGCGGTGCTCTCCCAGCCGACCGCCTCAATTACGCAAAGCAAATTTGCCGTCGACGTCCGCCGCCTTCCGTGGATCCGCCGCCTCGCGTCCGACTACGTGTTCGACCACGGCCGCTTGCGCGACTTCTTCGCAGGTGACCCGGCCGATCCGAACGCGTGGACGGAGGCGGTTGCCAGGACGCAGGATCACGCTCGCGAGCGCGACCGTCTGGTCGAGTTGCTGCGGGCTCAGCAGACACGGCGCGGCGCGCCGGCGGAATCCATGGCGGCCGCACGGCTGCTCGGCGACCCCCGCAGCGTCGCCATCGTCACGGGACAGCAGGCGGGTTTGTTCGGTGGGCCGCTCTATACGCTGCTGAAGGCGATGACCGCCTTGAAGCTGGCACGCGACCTTGGCGAGACGCATCAGGTGCCGGCGGTGGCCGTCTTCTGGATCGAGGCCGAGGATCACGACTGGGCGGAGGTCCAGAGCTGTTGCGTGCTCGACGCCGAGCTGACGCCGCGATCGGTCAGTCTTCCTGATCTTCCCGGCGCCAACGCGAAACCGATCGCCCGCATGGAACTCGACGGCTCGGGCGTCTCGGCGATTGCGGACCTCGAAGCTGCGCTGCAGACCACCGAATTCACGTCCGACCTTCTTGCCACACTTCGCGCCGCCTATCGTCCGGGCTCCGGCATGGCGGACGCCTTCGGCCGATGGCTGGAAGCGGTGCTCGGCCCCCACGGACTGATCGTGTACGACGCGTCCGATCCGGCGGCGAAACCGTTGGTGGCCGACCTGTTCGCACGCGAAGTCGAGCAGGGTGGCCACACTGCGCGACTCGCCGCCGCGGCAGGCCAGCGTCTGGAAGAGGCCGGTTATCACGCGCAGGTCATGCCAGCCGAGGGCAGCATCGCGCTGTTCCATATGAATGATGGCCGACACGCGATTCAGCGCGACGGCGATCGGTTCACCGTGGGAGACGCGCCGATGGCCCCGGCCGATCTGGCCGCCCACATCCGGGAGCACCCGGAACAGTTCAGCCCGAACGTCCTGTTGCGGCCGCTCGTGCAGGACACGCTCTTCCCCACCGTCTGCTACGTTGCCGGCCCGAACGAGCTCGCTTACCTCGCCCAGTTGCGGGGCGTCTATGACGCGTTCGACGTACCGATGCCGCTCGTCTACCAGCGCGCGACCGCCACAATCGTGGATGCCAACGCGATGCGCTTCATGACGCGCAACGCCGTCACCCTGGAATCGCTTCGCGCCCAGGATGAAGCGGCATTGAACCAGCTCCTGCAGGCGCATCTTCCAGCGTCGGTCGACGAGGCCGTGCAGGACGCCGGGCGCGCGATCGAGGATCGCCTCATCGTCGTCGCACGGGAGGTGCAGCAGATTGACGCCACGCTCGAGGGCGCGGCACGGTCGACGCTGACACGGATGCAGGACGACTTGCGGAAGCTGCACGCGAAGATCATTCAGGCGGCAAAGCGCAAGGACGAGACGCTGAAGCGCCAGTTCCGGCATGCGCAGGCCCAGGCCTTCCCGGGCGGTCACCCGCAGGAACGGGAAATCGGCTTCGTCTACTTCCTGAACAAGTACGGCCCGGCATTCATCGAACGGCTCGCCGACGATCTGCCGGTCGACATGGGGCAGCACTGGGTGATCACGATCTAAGGCAGGAGTCAGGATTCAGGATTCAGGATTCAGAATTCAAAAGTAAAAAGTCAGAAGTAAAAAGTCGGAAGTCAGAAGTCGAAAAGTCAGAAGTCGAAAAGTCACACATCGTTGAAGGTCGACACTCGAAGACGTAGCACCGGCACGCGGCGCAGGAAGCGCAGCCGCGTCACGATTGTCGTGTCGCGTCGATGGGTGCGATATCTGCTCACCGCAGCCGCGATCGTGGCGCTGCTGGTCGCGGCGACGGCGGTGTACTTCTACATCTCCTTCGGCAAGATGATCGACGCGCGGATGCACGGCGAACGCGAGCGCTCGCTTCCGCGCGTGTACGCACGACCAGTCGAGCTCCGTCGCGGACAGACGCTCTCCGAGCAGGACCTCGTCAACCGGCTCAACGACCTCGGCTACGCGCAACGTGCGAACGCGGCGAAGCCTGGCGAGTTCACGATCCAGCGAAATGCCGTCGGCATCGTTCCCCGCGGGGGCAAGCTTGCCGGCAAGACTGTTCGCGTCGAGTTCGCGCCGCCGCCGGCGGCACGCCGCGCGTCAACAGGCGCAGTTGCCCGCGCCGGCATTCAGTCACTGGACGTCGCCGGTGCCGGCAAGACGACCGCTGTGGAACTGGACGCGCCGCTCCTGACGGCGCTGATGACGTCATCGGCGCGCGAAAAGCGGCGCCACATGGCGCTGGCGTCGATCCCCAAGTACATGCAGCAGGCAGTGCTCGCGATTGAAGACCAGCGCTTCTATTCGCATCCAGGCATCAATCCGATCCGTTTCATCGGCGCGGCCATCAGCAACGCCGTCGGGGGCAAGCGCGTCAGCGGCGCGAGCACCATCACCGAGCAGCTCTCCCGGATGTTCTTCTTCGAAGACGAGTTCAACGCCGAGTTGCAGAGCGGGACCCGCGGCCGCACACTCGACTCGGTTCTCCGCAAGGCGCGGCAGATGTGGATGTCGCTCGTCCTGGAGCGGCGACTCTCGAAGGACGAGATCCTCGAGCTCTATCTGAACGACGTTTACCTGGGACAGCGCGGGTCATTCGGCATCCATGGGGTGGCGGAGGCGTCGCGCATTTTCTTCGGCAAGGATGTCGCCAACATCAGCGTCAGCGAAGCAGCCACGATTGCCGGCGTGATCAACAGCCCGGCGTCACGTTCGCCGTTCGCCAACCCGAAGCGCGCGGTCGAGCGACGCAACCTGGTGATCAGTGCGATGGCGTCGGAGCAGTACATCACGGCTGACCAGGCCGAACGCGCCACTCACGAACCGTTGCAGGTCGTGGCGCGCGCGGTGGACAACGAGGCGCCCTACTTCGTCGATCTCGTCAGCCAGCAGTTGAACGACACGTTCCCGGGACTGACGACACAACCGGGAACGATTGACGTCTACACGACGATCGACATCAACCTGCAACGGGCCGCCCTGGAAGCCGTGCGCGATGGCCTGACCAAGGTCGACATGATTCTGGCGGGGCGCAAACGCAAGCGCCCGCAGCCGCCGCAGGCGGCGCTGATTGCCGTGGATCCGCGAACCGGCGAGATCCTCGCGATGGTCGGCGGCCGCTCCTACAACCAGTCCCAGTTCAATCGCGCCGTCGTCGCGCATCGACAGCCGGGCTCCGTGTTCAAACCGTTCGTCTATCTGGCTGCATTCGAACGTGGGGTCGTAGAAGGGCGCACCGACTTCACGCCGGCAGCACTCACGCTCGACGAGCCGGCAACCTTCGACTTCAACGGCCAGACGTGGGAGCCGAAGAACTACGACGATTACGACGGTGAAGTCACCTGGCGGCAGGCGCTGGCGAAATCACGGAACCTCGGCACGATTCAGGTGGGATACCAGGTCGGCTTCGACAAGGTCGCGGCCCTCTGGCGCAGGGTGGGCGTCGGCACGCCGCCGCAGGCCTATCCATCGATTGCCCTGGGCGTCTTCGAGTTGACGCCGCTCGAGGTCGCGACGGCCTACACGCTGTTCACCAACGGCGGCGCGGTGCGGCCGCTGCATGCCATCGATCGAATCGACACGCCAGGGAAGGAACTGCGGCCGGCGGCGTCCACTGTCAAGCAGGTGGCGCGGCCGGATACCACCTTCCTCGTCACGAACATGCTGCGAAGCGTCATCAACGAGGGAACTGGCGCCGGCGCCCGTGCGGCAGGGTTCGCGCTGGACGCCGCGGGCAAGAGCGGCACGACGAACGATCTGCGCGACGCCTGGTTCGTCGGCTTCACGCCGGAGTTGCTGACGGTGACGTGGGTCGGTTACGACGACAACCAGCCACTCGGGCTGAGCGGCAGCGCCGCCGCCCTCCCCATCTGGACCGAGTTCATGAAGAACGCTCTCGCCGGCCACACGAGCCAGCCGTTCGATGCCCCGGAAGGAATCACCTGGGCGGAGATCGACCGCGATACCGGAAAGCTGGCAACCCCGACCTGTCCGCGAACGATGACCGAATCATTCATCAGCGGGACGGAGCCGACGGAGCACTGTGAGCTGCACAGGTAACCGTGAACTGTGAAGTTCACGCTTCACGGTTCTCCCTTCTCGGTTCGTGTTCAGGTTCGGTTCGGCGTTCGGAGTTCCGCGTTCGGGTTCGGGGTTCCGCGTTCGGGGTTCCGCGTTCGGGGTTCGGGGTTCGGAGTTCGGAGTTCGTCAAAACCAGCCCGAGTACCGGCGCCCCCGGACCAGCCGCGCCACGGCCCAGACGATCGCGACGAGAACCAGGAAGCGCAGCAGCGGATGGCGGCGCCGTCGGTATCCCCACCCATGGGCCCGCACCCGTGGCCGGAGGGGCCCCTCGAAGCGGTAATCGTTCCAGTCGTTGAAATCGGCAAACCGAGACCGTCGGTAGTGTTGCCTGAACACGCCGTAATCGACGTAACCAGGGGGCGCGGGGTTCCGAAACCCGAACGCCCAACTTCCAACTCCCAACTCGGAACTCGGAACCCGGAACCCGCGAACCCCGAACCCCGAACGCGGAACTCCGAACGCCGAACCGAACCTGAACACGAACCGAGAAGCGAGAACCGCGAAGCGTGAACCGCTCGATATAATCACCCTGTGAACCAGGAAGTCTTCGCCGCCTTGTCCGAGGCACTCGCTCGCGGCGAGGAAGTAGCGCTCGTCACGATCACGTCATCGACCGGCTCGACGCCCCAGCGCGTCGGCGCCAAGATGCTCGTCTTTGCGGACGGACGCACGGTGGGCACGATCGGCGGCGGGTGCTACGAGAACGACGCCTTCTGGAAAGCACGGGAGGCGATCAAGGCGCGGCGCCCGCTCACTGTGAAGTACGAACTGACGGACGACATCGCTGAAGAGAGCGGGCTGATTTGCGGCGGCCAGATGGACGTCTTCATCGAGCCGGTCGAGCCCGCGCCCGACGTCTACATCTTCGGGGCCGGTCACGTCGGCGCCTGTCTGGCGCGCATGGCGCACGACACCGGCTTTCGCGTCCACATCGTCGACGATCGCGAGAAGTTTGCCGACGCGGAGCGCTTCCCGACCGGCGTGGAGGTCGTCGTCCACGACATTCCCGAGTGGCTCGGGGCGCACCCGCTCCCTCCCACGGCGTACGGCGTGATCGTCACGCGCGGCCACAAGTACGATCTCGACGCCCTGCGTGCACTCGTGCGCAGCAATCTGCGCTACGTCGGGCTGATCGGCAGCAAGGCGAAGGTGAAGCGGATTTTCGATGCGTTGCGGGAGGAAGGGGCCACACCCGACACGCTGTCGCGTGTCCACGCGCCCATTGGCCTCGACATCGGCGCGATCACACCCCAGGAGATTGCCGTCAGTATCCTGGCCGAGCTCATCGCGGTGAAACACGGCAAGATCACGGAACCCGCTGTGGCGGCGGTCAGCATGCGCTGGGAAGGCGCGCTCAAGCGATAGCCGTCGACCGCGCGGACAGCCTTCGCGCGCGGTCCACTCAACCGGTTCGGCCGGCCGCCGCAGGTGCCGCCGCCTGGCAGCCGCATTGCCGGCCCCGGGTCAGGCCCCGTGTAGCGCCCGGACGGATCGAACGGGTGAGGTCGAGCACTGGGCTATAATTACATGGTCGGCTTGTAAATTTCTGACCCCCAATGAGTTCCTTCGACCTCTCCGATCGATCGCGGCGGCTGCTGGCGACGCTCGTCCTTGAGTACATCGAAACCGGCGAGCCGGTTTCGTCGCAGGTTCTCGCGCGTGAGAGCGGGCTCGGAGTGTCCTCAGCCACGGTCAGGAATCTGTTGGCTCAGCTGGAGGATGGCGGCTACGTCCACCAACCCCATACCTCGGCTGGTCGCGTCCCCACTGACCGTGCCTATCGAGTGTTCGTGGACCGGCTCCTCGAGAGCAGGAAGCCATTCCGGACGCCACCGCATGTCGAGAACGAGCTGCGGCAGCAGGCGGGACGGTCACCACTCATCGACGACCTGCTCGCCAGCGTCTCACACGTTGTGTCGCGTGCCGCCCGGAACGTCGGCTTCGCACTGGCAGGCAGCGAATCGTCCGTCCTGCAACGGATCGATTTCGTGGCGCTGGGCGGATCGCGCATCCTTGTCGTCGTCGTCTCGCGCGGCAACCAGGTGACGCAGAAGATCATCGAAACCGACGAGCGCCTGGGATCTGACGAGCTCGTGCACGCGGCGAACTATCTGAACACCGAGTTTGCCGGTCTTGCCCTGCTCGACGTCCGCGCGTCGGTCCTGGCGCGATTGCAGCAGGAGCGTACCTGTACGACGAACTGCTGACGCGGGCGCTTCGCCTGGCGGAGTCCACGCTGGTCGACCTGCCGCAGTCCCGCACGTTCCATGTCGAAGGCGCGGCATCGCTGCTCGATGTCACCGCAAACGAGACGGTGGCGATCGACACACTGCGCGCGCTACTCGAGATGATGGAGGAGAAGGAACGGCTGGTTCACCTCCTCAATCAGTACATCGACGGTCCCGGGCTCACGGTGGTGATCGGTACCGAACATGCGTCACCGGATCTCCGGCCGTTCAGCCTGGTCGCGTCGACCACGATCGACGAGGGCGCGATTCGAACCGTCGGGGTGATCGGCCCGACGCGGATGCACTACTCGCGCGCGATTGCCCTGGTGGACGGCGCCACGCAGGCGGTCGCACGGGCGTTACGGGATACGAGTCAATCTCACTGAACACAATGGCTGAACTGAACGAAAACGTAGCGCCAGAGCTGGCGCCGGATGGCGAGGGCCTGAGTGCGGACGACCGCGAGAAGGCCTCGGGAGATTCGAGCGACGCGGTCCAGCGGGAAAGGGACGCCTTGCAGGACCGTCTCCTCCGCACGGCGGCAGAGTTCGACAACTATCGCAAGCGGATGGACCGCGAGCGGCGCGAGCTGTCGGAATATGCGGCCACCGACGTCCTGAAGGAGCTGCTTCCCATCCTCGATAACTTCGAGCGCGCCCTGCAGGCGCCGGCCACTCCTGAAACGGATGCGTTGCGCAAGGGTATCGAGCTGATTCACAAGCAGATGCTCGACCTCCTGCGCAAGCGCGGCGTGAAGCCCATCGAAGCGCGGGGCCTGGATTTCGACCCGAACTTCCACCAGGCGGTCATTCACGAGCCGAGCGACAGCCATCGCGAGGGCGAGGTGATCGAGGAACTCCAGCGCGGCTATCTCATCGGCGACCGACTGCTGCGTCCGTCGATGGTGAAGGTGGCGAAACCGTCGTGAGCGCAGTCGGCAAGCGCGACTACTACGAGGTGCTCGGCGTCGCGAAGACCGCGACGGACCAGGAGATCAAGAGCGCGTACCGGAAGCTCGCGCTGAAGTACCACCCGGACCGCAATCCCGGCGACAAGGCCGCCGAGGAACAGTTCAAAGAGGCGGCCGAAGCGTACTCAGTGCTCGCGGATACCGACAAGCGTCACATGTACGACCGCTTCGGACACGCGGGTCTGGGCGGCGCCGCGACCGGCGGGTTCGATCCGACCGTCTTCACCGGCTTCGAGGACATCCTCGGCGGCCTCGGCGACATCTTCGGGTTCGGCGATGTCTTCGGCGGCGGCCGTCGGCGCGGCGGCCCGCAACGAGGGGCCGACCTGCGCTACGACCTGGAGATCTCCTTCACCGAGTCGGCAACGAAGACCGAGACCTCGATTCAGTTCCCGCGGCAGGAAACGTGCGAAACCTGCAACGGAAACGGCGCCGCCCCGGGTTCCAAGCCGACCACCTGCCCTCAGTGCCAGGGCCGCGGCCAGCTCCGGTATCAGCAGGGGTTCTTCACGGTGGCGCGGACCTGCGGCCAGTGCCGGGGAACCGGCAGCGTCATCGCCAACCCATGCTCGACCTGCCGCGGCAGCGGGCGCGTTGAAAAGGATCGCACGGTCACGATCAGCATCCCGGCGGGAATCGCGAGCGGACAACGACTGCGCCTCTCGGGCGAGGGCGAGGCAGGACCCAATGGTGGACCGCCGGGCGACCTGTACGTCGTCATCCACGTGCAGGAGCATCCGTTCTTCCATCGCGAGAACAACGACCTGCACTGCGAAATCCCGCTGCACTTCACGACGCTGGCGCTCGGCGGCGAGATACTCGTACCGACGCTCGAGGACGAGGAGCCATTCACCGTGCCCAGAGGCCACGCAGACCGGCACGGTCTTCCGCCTCCGTGGCAAGGGCATGCCTGACGTCTCCGACCGCACCGGCCGTCATCGCGGCGACCTGTACTTCACGGTGAAGGTCAACACGCCGAAGAAGCTGACCAGGGAGCAGCGTAAACTGCTCGAACAGTTCGCCACCACCCTGCCGAAGGAGAAGTTCGATCCGACGCCGTTGGACGGCCACGAAGACAAGGGACTCTTCGACCGCGTCAAGGACATCTTCGGCTGACGGTGCGCAACTGGCCGGCGCTCCTGGTCCAGCACCAGACCCAGGCAAAAACCCCGACCGGGTCTGATTTTTTCGAACTGGTTCAGGCAGCGCTGACCGACTTCGACGTCACCGCCATCGACGAACCATCACCCCATTCGCTGCGGGCGTTCTTTCACGACGCTGCCGAGCGTGATCGGGCCCTCACCGAACTGGCACCGGCGTTTCCGCTCCTCGCCTTCGCGGCCGTCGACGTCGAGGACGAGGACTGGGCAGCGCGATCCCAGGCCCACCTCACCGCGATCCACGTCGACCACATCATCGTCACGCCACCGTGGACGCCAGAGGCGACGGATCGCAAGGCCGGAGTCACGACCGTCGTCATTCAACCGTCGATGGGGTTCGGCACCGGCCACCATGCGACGACCCGCCTGTGCCTGGCGGCCCTGCAGCGCGCGAATCTTCGCGGCCGTTCAGTGATAGACGTCGGCACCGGCTCCGGCGTGCTGGGGATTGCCGCCAGCCTTCTCGGCGCCACACCGGTCGTTGGCGTGGACGACGACGTGGATGCGATTCAATCGGCGAGAGAGAACCTGGAACTGAATCCGCAGGCACGCGTGGACTTGCGGGTCGGCGATCTCCGCTCGACCGTGCTCGGCGTCGCAGACATCGTGCTGGCCAATCTCACCGGCACGCTGCTGGTCCAGGCAGCCTCGCAACTGGAAGCGCTGGTTGCGCCAGCCGGCCGGCTGATTCTCAGCGGTCTGCTGGATCACGAGGAGCCCGCGGTTACCGCTGCATTCGCTGATCTATCGGTGCTCGATCGCCGGCAGGAGGACGAGTGGGTCTGCCTGACGATGGTGAGAGGACAGGGGTTCAGGTAATTCAGAATGCAGAATGCAGAATGCAGAATGCCAATGACGAATGCAAAACGCAAAACGCAAACAGCGATCACACCGCAACGGCGGGACACCGGCGGCTGATTTCGATGTCGAACGAAACCAGGCCGCGGCATTCCGCATTCGAATTGCAATTCTGAATTCTGAATTCTGAATTCTGAATTCCTCAGTACTCCACGAACGCATCATCCGGAAAACAGTACAGCCAGCGTTCGCCCGGTTCCGCTGACGCGATCACGGGGTGGCCGGCGGCTCTCGCATGATGGCTGGCGTGGCGGTTGGGTGACGAGTCGCAGCAGAGCGTCACGCCGCAGGTCTGGCAGGTTCGCAGGTGCATCCAGATGCTGTTGATCTTGACGCACTCCTCGCACTCGCGCTTCTTCGGGTGCTTGATTGCGGCGATCGACTGGATGTGGTCACAGGCTGACGTCATGTCCGCACAGTATCATCTGTCGCATGCCTGATGCCCGCTGGCCGCCACTCCGTTATGCCGACTGGAAAGACACCTACGCCACGCTGCACATGTGGACGCAGGTCGTCGGCAAGATCGCACTCGCGACGACGCCGCCGCTGAACCACTCGTGGGGCATCGCCCTCCAGATCGGTCCGCGCGGACTGATCACGCGGTCGCTCTATCACGACTCGCGCCGGTTCACGCTCGAGTTCGACTTCGTCGACCATCAGCTGCTCCTGCGCATCGCCGACGGTACGGTCCGCAGCCTGCCGCTGGAGCCGATGACGGTGGCCGACTTCTACCATCGCGTCAGGGCGCTGCTCGCCGAGCTCGGGCTTCAGGTGCGCATCTGGCCGATGCCGGTGGAGATTCCCAATCCGATCCGGTTCGACGACGACACGACGCACCGCAGCTACGAGCGCGCGCCGGTCGAACGTCTCTGGACGATCCTGCAGTCGTGCGATCGCGTGATGACCAGCCGCCGCTGCGCGTTTGTCGGCAAGTGCAGTCCGGTCCATTTCTTCTGGGGCAGCTTCGATCTGGCGGTCACCCGCTTTTCCGGCCGACTGGCGCCGCCGCGCGAGGGACCGGCCTTCATGCGAGAGGCCTATTCACACGAGGTCATCAGCCACGGCTTCTGGCCGGGCAACGAACAGCTGCCGGAACCGGTGTTCTACGCGTACGCGGTACCGGAGCCGGAGGGGTTCAAAGAAGCGACGGTCGCGCCTCCGGCGGCGTCCTACAACCGGGAGATCGGCGAGTTCCTGCTGACGTACGAAGCCGTCCGGACGTCAGACGATCCCGACGCCGCACTTGGCCAGTTCATCGACAGCACCTATGAGGCAGGGGCGACGCTCGCGAGATGGGATCGGGCGTCGTTGGAGAAATAACCAGTCGACGAGAAATGCAAAATGCAAACAAACCGAGCTGATGGAATTTAACGGGTGAAAGGCGTTACGTTTTCACCCCAAGGTCTCAATTAGCGCAGATCCTCTTTTGCATTCTGCATTCTGCATTCTGCATTTGGCTTTGCCCCGCACGCGTCAGCGTCCGGGCGCCGCGCCGCCTTCGTTCGGCGCGGCACCGGCGAACAGGCGCTTGCCGTCCGGCAGCGTGATGCTCGACGCATTCGCCACTGGTTGTCCGCTGCGCGCCTGGTAGCCGTCGATCGTCACCGTGACGCCCACTTCGAGATCTTCCTTGCGCCAGCCGCGGCGGTACAGCGAGTTGGCGGCGGTCGTTTCCCACGCCCAGTTCGTCACCTTGCCGTCGGCACCGGTCACGTCGATGTAGATCCAGGCGTGCGGGTTCGCCCAGCGCATGCTGGTGATCTTGCCGGTCTGCTTCACCGGTTTGTTCTGATCGAATTCTGCCGAAAACGAATGATGCGCACGCGCCGGCATCGCGATCAGGACGACGATGGCGGCGATGAACGCGAGAAATATCTTCATGGATCTCTCCTGAGTCTACTTAAGCGTGCCGTTCTTCTTCGCTTCTTCCTTGACGTGCTTCAGGTGCTCGAGGTCCTGGTTGTCCTCGTGGCACGCGACTTCGAGGATCTCGCCCTGCTGCCGGCGCATCTGGAATCCGAGCGTGTAGGGCCGCGTCATCACCACCGGATCGGTGATCGTGATCTTGTAGTCGATCGTATCCGCATCGACCGGCGTGAACCGTTCCACCGCCGTGGCGGCGTAGCTGATCACGTCGCCTGATTCGTTCATCCAGGTCTTGCCGTTGTTGTTCGCGGTGTCCACAACCAGCGTATCGCCTTCCCAGTGGCCGATCGAGTCTCCCTGCCACAGCCGCACGTCGTCGGGCAGGTGCTTCCGGTTGGGATCGATCGGAATCACCCGCCACGACATCCGCTCCATCAGGATGACGACGTACCCGGGCGGCTGGAGAATCTGGTACGGTGACGGCGTCCACAGCGATCGTGAAAAGCCCGCCACGAAGCAGTGTGCAGTCGGATCGTCGTAGCCGCGTTCGGGAGTCCAGCGCTTGAGGAACTCGGCGCGGGCCCAGTCCTGATACGGCAGCTTCCCGTCCGGCGGGTCGAGCACGATGCCGCGGCTTGGCGGCGTCGCGTACATCGCCGGATGCGCCTCGAGGCCGTAGTTGGCGCCGCCGGCGTCGCCGCTGAAGTGACCCGTGAGATCAGGCTTGCCGTCGGGCATCCGCTTGATCGGCCCCGCCGGCGGACGCGGTGCGCCGCCGCGGCCACCCTGTGCGCCGGCCCCGCCCGCTCGCCCGCCCTGGGCGCCAGGTCCGCCGGCACCGCCATCCGGCGTGGATGCCGGCGCCGGCGTCTGCGCCGCTGCCATCGTCGCGCAAACCAAGAGCGCGGTGAGGGAGATCGTGAGTGATCGCATTGAGGTCCTCATGGCTTGGGCTTGGGATACCAGGTCTTCTCGTCGCGCTCGAACTCGCCGTTGGCTTCTTCCTTCTCCGCCTGGCACTGGAACTCGAGCAGACGGTCCATGTCCTTGTGGCGGAAGAACGGCATGGTGATCGACCAGGGACGCGCAAACACCTTCGGGTCTTCGAGCCGCACTTCGTATTGAATGGTGTCGGGATCGATCATCGTGTAGCGCTCGGTCACCTTCAGCTGTTCGCTGTGGAAGTTGCCGGCGGCGTCGAGCCACGTCTGGTCGTTGAAGTTCGTGACCTCGTTCACCAGCGTGTCCCCTTCCCAGTGGCCGCGATTGTCGCCCATCCAGAATTCGATGCCGTCCTGGTGCTTGCTCCCGTCTGTGTAGATCAGCCGGTAGACCTGCGACCATTCGAACGTCATGGCGACGTGGTTGGGCGTCTGGAAGATCTGGAACGGGTGCTCGATGTACATGATCCGCGGCACCCCCGGCATGAAGCACTTGTTGAACGGGTCGAGTTCGGCCCGCTTGTCGAAGTTCTCGTTGCGGGTCTTCAGCGCCGCCGGCGTGTAGGGGATCTTGCCGCCATCGGTCAGCACGCTCTTACCCGGCAGGATGCCATAGCTGGCGGGGTGGTACTCGAGCCCATACGCGGCACGGTTACGCACCTGCCAGATCCCCTGGAAGTTCGGTTTGCCGTCGGCGGTCCGGGGAATTGTCCGTGCGGCCGCTGGGGCGGAGGAGGCGCCAGCAGCCGTCGTATTTGGCGGTGCCGCCGTAGCCGTGGCGGGTCCCTGTTTCGCCGCGCAGGCGGAGGCCACGCACGCCAGCAAGATGGCCGGGAGGGACGCACTATACCTTCGGGTCAACGGAATCACGCCGCAAATTATACGGGGTTCGAGCTACGGACGGTCGCAACCCGTGGCCGGGGCGGACCGTGGCCCGGGCCAACCGTGGCGCGGGCCTTGTCAGGCCCGCGCGATGTGCTGACTAATTGCCACGCGGCCCTGAAGGGCCGCGCTATGAGGCTGCGTCCGGCGGCGGGGCTTCAGCGCCGCCTATCGTGCCCCCGTCCCCTGCCCCCTTGTCCCCTGCCCCCTGCCCCCTTGTCCCCTGCCCCCTGTTCAGGCGGTCGCCACCTTCGACCAGCGGTCGGCCACCGTGCGGATGCGGCCGAGCGCTTCGCTGATGTTCTCCAGCGAGTTCGCGTAGCTGAATCGCAGATAGCCCTCGCCGTAGCTGCCGAATGCGGTGCCGCTCAGGCAGGCAACGCCCGCTTCGTTGAGCAGCAGCTCCGCCAGGTCGCGCGTCGGCATCCCAGTCCCGGTGACATTCGGAAACACGTAGAACGCCCCGTCGGGAACGGTGCAGCTGAACCCCGGAATGCTCATTCAGGCCGCTCACGATGAAATCGCGGCGTTTTCGAAACTCCTTCACCATCATGTCGACGGCATCCTGCGGCCCCTGAAGCGCGGCGAGACCGGCCCGCTGCGTAAAGCTGGCCGTGCAGGAATTCGAGTTGACCATCAGGCGCTCGACGGCCGCTGCCAGCCACTCCGGCATCACGCCGTAACCGAGGCGCCAGCCGGTCATCGAGTAGGTCTTGGAAAAACCGTCCAGGATGATCGTCTTCTCGATCATCCCGTCGAACTGCGTGATCGACTCGGGGGCTTTGCCGTAGACGATCCGCGAGTAAATCTCGTCGCTCAGGATCAGCACGTCACGCTCGCGCAGCAGGTCCGCGATGCGCTTCAGGTCCTCACGCGGAATGACGCCGCCGGTCGGATTGGCCGGTGAATTGAGGACGACCATTTTCGTTCGCGGCGACAGCTTCCGTTCGAATTCGGCGAGATCGAATGAGAACCCCCGGCTCTCGATCAGCGGCATCGGCACCGCGGTGGCGCCGAGATAGTTGACGACCGACTCGTAAATCGGGAACCCGGGATTGGGGTACATCACTTCGTCACCAGGCTCGAGCGTCGCCATCATGCTGAAGTACATGATCGGCTTGCCGCCGGGCACGACGACGACGTTCGAACCGCCGACGCGGATATTGCGGGTGGTGGAGATGTAGTCGGCGATCGCCTCGCGAACATCCGGAAAGCCCGCGGTCGGACCGTACCCGGTCCACCCATCGTCAATCGCCTTCTTGCCCGCCTCGCGAACGTGCTGGGGAGTCGGGAAATCGGGTTGCCCGATTTCGAGGTGGATGATGTTCTTGCCCTTCGCCTCGAGCGCCTTGGCCTTGGCGAGTACTTCGAATGCGGACTCGGTCCCGAGCCGCGCCATGCTACCTGCTAATTTCAATGTCAATCACCGTCACGACGGTAGCCACGAAGACACGGAGACACGAAGCCAAGATCTTTTGATTACTCCGTGTCTCGTGGCTCCGTGGCTAACGTGACATCCATGAATATAACTTCCAACCGATATCCCGCCCAATCCCAGCTCCCACAGAAGAAAGGAGGAGAGATGGGAACCAGGAGTTACCCGACCGACTTGATGATCGGCTCGACGGCGGCACGGATTTTCGTCGCCAGCTCGTAGGGATCCATCGCGATGTGCGCCGGCTTGAACGATTCGAACGACAGCGGACCGGAATACTTCTTCCGCTTCAGCACTTCCAGGATCCGCTTCAGCGGGGCGATGCCTTCGCCGGGGATCGCGCGGTCCGGCTGTCCCTGGATCTCACGCGGCGGCATGTCAGGAACGTCCTCGAAGTGCAGGTGATACAGCTCGCCATCCCGGAGCAGGTCGAGATCCTCGAACTTACTGATCCCGCCCCAGAAATGATACGTGTCCATCATCACCCGCACGTTCGGGTGGTTCGCGTTGCGAACGATCATCAGCGCGGTCGGGAGCGACCCGGCAAACCGCGACGTCCGCGCGAACTCGAGCATGCAGGTGATGCCCGCCGGCTTCGCGATCTCCCCCGCCTCGCGCATGTTGTCGGCGCCCATCTTGAAATCGTCTTCCGTGTACATGCCGGCGCCGGCCGACGGACAGACGATGCGATCCGCGCCGATCTGACTGGCGAGCTCCACCTTCCATTTGAGGTCGTCGAGGCTGCGCTGCCGGTTCTGGCCGGGCTCGGGTAGGCCCAGCTGGTTACTCGACGACACCGCCTTGAGACCGAGATCGTCCAGCAGGCGCTTCGCACTTGCCGGCGATTCGCCCGGCTTCTGCGTGAACTCGCGAACCTTCATCAGGTTCGGCTCGACGGCGCGGACTCCCGCTTTTGCGTAGCCCTGCATCGCGGTCGGGAAATCGAACCGCTCCGAGCTGGCCTCGTGCATCGATACGAAGAAGCCCTGACGGCCCGCCACTTGTTGCGGCGTCGGTGGCGGACCGAGTTGCGGTGCCGGGGCAGCGCCTTGACCGGCGACAGCGAACAGGGGGGACGCGCCGCCCGAGGCGACGACCCCCGCGAAGGCGGGGAATCCAGCCGCCATGGCCAGAAACTCTCTACGGTTGGTCATGCATTCCTCAGGAGGTGATCGACGGGCGAGATGATAGCGCCTTTGCGGATAGGCACGCATTCAGGGGGAAAGTCCTGGCGGAAGCAACCCCCCTTGGCGAGCACCGCGGGCAGGAATCGTTCAAGGCCGGGCAGCGCCCGGTCGAAGTTGTCGTGGAGCACCATCACGCTCCACGGCCGTTCGTCGCAGTGCTCGAGTGCGATCTCCACCCACCCGCTGGTCTCCCAGTCCCTGGGCAGCGAATTCCAGAGCACCATGCTGTAGCCGCCAGCCTGCAGGTGATCGAGCGCGACGCGATTGAGTACGCGCTGATCCAGACTGCCGCTGTTCGCGTACGGACGGAACCACCGCTCGGGATGCGCGAGATCACCGATCAGCCGCTGGGTGTCTTCGATTTCCTGAATTGCCACTGCGGGATCGTCGAGGTCGCCGAACGACGGACCGTGGCTGAAGGTGTGATTGCCGATCCAGTGCCCCTCGGCGTGCGCCCGCTCCGCGTACTCGCGGAGCACCGGCCGCACCATCTGCTTGCCGCAGACGAAAAATGTCGCCTTGACCTGGTACTGGGCGAGCAAGTCGAGCACGATGGGCGTCGCCGCCATCGGCCCATTGTCGAAGGTCAACGTGAGCTGAAAGGACACGGAGTCGGGATCAGCCTCCGGAAGCGGACGGCCCCGAAGCATTCTACGCGGCGGACGTCCGGCGGCTGTCGGCCCGCCCCCGCGTCAGTGTGAACGGGACGTTCGCGGATTCTCGATTGCCTGCGCCAGCTCGACGTTGCCATGGGCGCGGGCGAGTTCGGCGGGAGTGAGCCCGTCCTTGTTGCGAGCATCGGTACGCGCACCCGACCCGAGCAACAGCGCAATCATCTCGCTGTCCCCAAAGTCGATTGCCGCGGCCCAGAGCAACGGCGTCATCCCGAGCTTGTCGACATGATTCACGTCGGCACCGCGCGCAATCATCATCCGGGCCATTGGCAGATCATGGTTGAGCACCGTGCGTCCGAGCATCGTGATGCCATTGCCGTCGGCGAAATCGACCTCCGCACCAAGGTCGAGGAGCGCCTGGGCGACGTCCATGTCGCCGAACTTGAACGCGCCGAGCATCGGCGTCTCGCGCGAGGTGCCGATCAGCAACATGGGAAGATTGGTGTTGGCGCCCGCCTGCGCCAGCCGCTTCAGAATCGCCGCGTTGCCGGCGTAGGACGCGATGAAGAACGCATTCGCGTTGAAGACGGGAGCCTCCTCGCCGTCAGCCGGCGCCACTCGTGCCCCGCGATCGAGCAGCAGGTTCATCGCCGCGTCCGATCCCTGATACTGGGCGGCCACCATCAGGGCGGTGAAGCGCACTTTCGAGCGGGCGTTGACGTCGGCACCGCGATCGAGGAGCAGCCGCATCTTGTCGACGTCCGGCGCCGCCGCCATCAGCGCAGTGACGCCGCCGGATTTGGTGGCCACATTCGGGCTGAGCCCCTCGTCGAGCAGCCGCTTGACGTCCGCCAGCGTGCCAAACGCCATCACTTCTTCCCACGCTTCGGCATTCGCCGGTTCGACGCCCGGAAGTATCGCGTTTGCCTCCCGCGGGCCTGACCAGGTCCGCGCCACCGATGTGGATGATGGCACCTCTCGCGAAGCAGACAACGGCCGCGGCACCGGCGCGCGTGACGACGAGCCTGACGAGGCGCGCGTCGCAGGCTCGTGAGCGACTGGCCCAAGCGCATCGCACAACGCCATCACCGCCCAGCTCGCCGCGGACAGCGAGATGAACTGGTCGTGTTCACCGGGATATCCGCCGTCGAAGTACGGCGGGCTGAGCGGCGCCGGCGGGAAGAGGCGCGACTTCTGTCGCCAGGTGCCGTCTGTGGCCTGCGCTTTCACGAGATAGGCGATACCGCGCCTCCACGCCGGATCGCCCACGGCCACCTCACCCGCGCGGTGCAGGGCAACGAGACTTTGCGCGGTTGAATAGACGTCACTCTCTCGCCCGCGGATCGCACGCCAGCCGCCGTCCCGCTGTTGCTGTGCCTTGAGGGCGCCAGCCAGCTTCAGACGTTCGGTCCTCGGAGCACCCGCCCAGCCGAGGCCGATCAACTGATACGCGCGCTCTTCTGTCGACGTCGGCGCCTGCGTTTCGAGATAGTGCCTCGCCCGCGCGACGCTCGCCGCCGCGGCGGCCTTCTGCGATGGATGATGAAACAGATCGACGGCGCGCAAACCGAGCGCTGCGAACGTCACGCGACTGTACGAAGAGGGCGGCCGCTGGTGATAGCTGTCCCACGTGCCGTCCGCGTTCTGCCGTGAGATCAGCAGCTTCACGTATACCGCGGTCGTCAGATTGGGCTTCACGCCCGCCGCATCCGCGGCCACCATGCGCTGCGCATCGTCGACCGCCGGCTCGATGACATGGGTGTACTGGATGGCACGATCGAGATCGGCATAACTGAACGCCGTCGCGGCGTCCGCCCGGGCAATCGATTCGTCGACGGGAATGCCGTGCTCCCGCGCCGCCCTGAACGCGTGCGCCGGCTGGAACTGATGATGGCACGACGCGCACACCTGTTTCGAGTTCGCCCACACGCGCTGAGCGGCAGTGATTGCCGCGGCACCGCGTGTAGCCGCATCACGAATCTGGGCATCGGTCTGAGCCGTTGCCGGCAATGCGGAGCCAAGCACCGCGATGACGATCGCCAGGCGGCGGAGAGTGCTCACCATACAGGATTCAGGATTCAGGGTTCAGGATTCAGGATTCAGGGTTCAGGGTTCGACGCCGGCGACGTGATTCTCCAGGCCGAGAAAATGTCGATTCGCGCCTCGGGGCGGATTGTACAGGAATCAGGAATCAGGAATCAGGAGTCGCGCCAGGAATCAGAATCGCGCTCATTCGGCGCGCAAGATCGCACCCGGGTCGCTGCGCCATGTCGCCAGCGCCGGCGCACAGAGCGCCATTGCCGCGATGGCGGCGTAACACAGGCAGATGCCGGCCAGCAGCTATGGGAGCTGGGGCGGCCACACCGGCATACATGGTCCGGAGGATTCCGGTGGCCACGCTTGCGCCAACGACCCCTCCCACCAGGCCGGCGCAGGTCCAGCGGAAGGTCGGGACGGACAGAGCGCGAACCACATCGAGCCTGCCAGCGCCGACCACCCGTCGCAGAGCGATCTCACGCCGACGCCGTGCCGCCAGGTACGTGACCAGGGTGAAGAGGCCGGCAGCCGACACAATCACCGCCAGAGCCGCGACACTTCCGAGGAGCACGGCAAGGCTTTGCCGCGGCTCGGCCGTCATCGCCGTGACCACGTCGGTCAACGACCGCACCCCGAACAACGGCTGGTCCGGCTGGACACTCCAGACAGCACGTTTCATGGCGGCAAGCGGCAGCGCTCCTGAGCGCGACCGGGCGAGCAGCACCATGTTCGGCTCCGCCTGTTGCAGGTAGGAGACGTAGACCTGCGGAATCGGCTCGAGTTGCATGGCCGGTCGGATGTTCCCAACCACGCCAACGACCGTCATGACGGCCGCGCGCGGCCCTTCCCCGGCTCTAATCTGCAGGCCAATCGGGCTTCTGCCGGCAAAGTATCGGTTCGCGAGTTCCTCGTTGATGACGGCAGTCGACGGTGCGGTGGCGTCGTCGGCATCGGTAAACACCCGACCGGCACGAAGCGGAATGTGAAGGGTGGCGAAGTAGTCGGGACTGACGATCGCGTAGGTGCTCTGCTGCACCGCCATCGTGGCCGCATCGGCAGCCGCTCCGACCACCGTAAACGACGTGCCCGGGAACAACGGCAGGTACGTACTCGCCATCGCTACATCGCCGATGTCCTGGACGGCGCGCAGGCGCTCGAGATACTGCCGGTACAACCGGCCGACATCTGCGCCCGTGACCCTGAGAGGCGCACGCAGCCTGATGGTCTGCACACCTTCCGCCACGTACCCGCGATCGCCGGAGGCGAGCCGGCTGAGGCTGTGCACGAGCAGACCGGCAGCTCCGAGCAGCGTAATGGTCACGGCCACCTGGCTTGCAATCAACGCATGCCGCACACGGGTGCGTGGTTGCGCCTCTCGCGTCGCCAGCGACTGGAGCGGCAGCCATCGCGTCAGCCGGACGATCGGCATGGCATTGCACAGAAGCGTCACCACGGCGGCCAGGCCCAGGGTCACGAAGACGACGGTGCCATTCACGCCAATCCGCGCCGCGAAAAACGGGGCCGACGCGGCGATCTGCACCCGCAGGAGAGCAATCAGTCCGACTCCCAGCGTCAGCCCACACACCGCGGCCACTCCCCCGAGGACGAATGACTCAGCCGCGAGTTGCCGCGCCAGGCGCCCCCGTCCGGCGCCGAGGGCGCTGCGCACCGACAGTTCCGCCTGTCGATCGAGGGCACGCGCGAGCAGAAACTGACCCATGTTCACACATGCAATCAGCAGCAGCAGCACCACCGCTGTCACCATGACCTGGATCGTCTGCCGGTTGCGGCCGAAGAGCGTCTCCTGAAGCGTCTCTACGCGCATGCCGAGTCCGGCATCACGCCGATCCGATCCCTGGCGATAGACCTCGGGATGCGCCGTCGCTATACGGCGGGCGATGGCTTGCGCCTCGACGTCGGCCGCGTGCGGCGAAACACCAGGCTTCAATCGCGCCACCGCAATCACCCGTCGCACGTTGACGAACGGCTGGCTTCGCTCGGTGTAAACCGGAACCATCGGAAACGGCACGTACGCGTGGACCGGATCGGGTCCCTGAACGATGAAGTCGAATTGAAAATCGGCCGGCAGGACGCCGACGACTTCGGTGGCGAACCCGTTGAGCATGATGTGGCGGCCGACGATGGCCCGGTCGCCGCCGAAATTCGAACGCCACAGCGTGTCGGCCAGGAGGGCGACCGGAGCGGCTCCGGGCATGGCGTCGGCCGCCGTGAACAACCGTCCCAGCTGCGGTCTCACCCTCAGCGCGTGCAGCAGCGACACCTCAGTGCGAGCACCGACGACACGCGCCGGCTCGATGCCGCCACCGATTTGAAAGTCCCGGGTATCCACGAAACCGAGCGACTCGAAGCTCTGGGCAGCGCCACGGAGATCCAGCAGTTCCGGAACGGTGGGTGATGTCCGTGGCGGCCCAATCTGGAAGGTATCGACAACGGCGACAAGACGATCGGCTTCCGGATAGGGCAGCGGTTGCCAGAATGTGCCGTCGATAAAAGCGACGACGGCGGCGTTAGCGCCGATCCCGAGCGACAACGTGAGGACCGCGAGCGCCGCCAGCAGCGGCCGCCGCCGCAACGCGCGGAGGGCCACCCGCATGTCGCGGCCGAACGCCGGGACCCAACCGGCCACGCGTGCTTCGCGCATCCCTTCCCGGGCGCGCACGACGCTGCCGAAATGCCGACGCGCCTCGCGTTCGGCCTCCTCTCGTGTCAGGCCCCGGCCCAGATTCGCGGCAATCCGCTGCTCGAAATGAAAGGCGATCTCGTCGTCGAATTCACTGGCAAGCGCGGCCTCCCGCCACAGATTGCGAAGCCGGCGCAGCGCACCCATGTCAGGCGAGCCTCAGGACGCGATCCACCGCCACCGTCAGGCGGTTCCAATGCTCCTCTTCCTCCGCCAATCGCCGCCGGCCGGCCGCGGTCAGCGTATAGAAGCGGGCGCGCCGGTTGTTGCTCGAGACGTCCCACTCGGAGCGGATCCAGCCAGCCTCCTCCATCCGATGCAATGCCGGGTAAAGCGACCCGGCCTCGAGCCGCAGTACGTCGCGGGACACCTGTTCGACGCGATCCGCGATCGAATACCCGTGCATGGTGCCGCCGGTCGAGAGCGTGCGCAGGACCAGCAGGTCGAGCGTCCCCTGCAGCTGGTCGCGCTTGTTGTCTCGCATAGACATCTGCTGGAGCGGACAATACGCCTAACCGTGGAACTCGTCAAGATGTCTATAGGAGAGAAAGGTTCAGGGTTCAGGGTTCAGGGTTCAGGGGTTCGGTTCAAGGGTTCAACCCTTGAACGCTTGAACCTTTAAAGTGCCTACGGCGTGCAGGTGTTCGGTAGCGTGAAGGTCTCCGTAATCGAGACTGCGCCGCGCCGGCTGATGGTGGCTTTGGCGCCAGTACCAACACCGAATTTTGCGAACGACTTCCAGATCAGGCACGAGTCGGCCCCGATGCCGCCAGCCGACTGCAACATGCCGTCGCGCATCTGTTCGAAGGTGGGCGTCGCGGGCGTGAAGTTCATGCCATCGACGTAGTAGTCGTAGAGTTTTTTGACAGCCTCTTCGACAGTCGGAAATGAGCCAGGCCCTACGGCGTGTGTGAATCGATCCTTGAGGTCGTACACGATGGCCGCAAAGACTTCGCCGTCGTCATGGACCTCGGCGCCGGTCACGTCGCTATAGGTCAATGGATAACCGGAGTATCGATAACGCCGAATCCCTTCGGGCACACCTGACGAATACTCGCCGACCACGTCACCGTCGTTCATGAGCAGCGCCACGCCGTCGCTGGCGCCTTCGCCAATCGCACCGGCGATCGGACCGCTCATGCCGCCGATCATCCGCCACGTCAACCCGTGGCCGTACTCGTGGAACACGACGTCTGAGTCCAGGCTGGCGTCCGCCATCAGCAGCGTCTGTCCACGGTCGCGCAGCGTCGCCGCGGACGCCGATCGTGCCAGCGATTTCAGTGTCAACCCGTCGTTCTGGCCGACGAACACGGAAGGGATGGTGATGCGCGTGCGAACGGCGGTATCGTCGCCCATAACGAAGATCGTGCCACCGTCGTTGTTGGCGATGACGACACCGATCGCACCGGCTGCCTGAGCATTCGCCACCTTCGTCTTGAACGAGCAGGTGCCGCGGTCGATCACGGCGACCTTACCGATCATCGACTTGAGCTTCGAACAGCCGTCGGCGGTCGATGGCAGCGCCAGCCCGCCGTTGATCCCGGTCGTGGTCAACTGCGGTCCGAAGTCGGCATTCTTGCCGAAGTACTGCGTGGCGTTAACGACGACGGCGAGCGTGGGCGTCGGATTCGACCAGAGATACATCTGCATGCGCGGCGACGAGCCGTCGGGCGGCGTCGAGAAATTCGCATTGTCAGTGCCGCTGCCGTCCTGCGCTTCGGCGTTGACCGGATCGTTGCCTTCGAAATTGCCGTCCGCAACCCTGAAGCCGTGGTCGCGCAGCGTGTCGTGCATCACGTTGTTCAAGTAGAAGAGGTTCTGCACCGCTACCGCCTTGTTGTTGTCGGTGCCAGGACCCTCGCCGCTCTTCCACGCGGTCAGGAACTCACCGGTGGTTACTGGAGTTCCGCCGGAGTCCGCAGCGTTGTTGGCGTTCACGTCGAGATACGCGTGCACATTCGGCCCGGTGATGCTCACCGTCGTCTGCGTGCCGATGCCCAGCCAGCCGGCTCCGTCGACCACGCCCTGCACGGACGCGCCGGGATCGACGGCAAACACGTTGTAGGACTCGTAGTTGGTCCGGAGTTCCGAGAAGAGGACGTCGCCGGACGGTCCGACCAGCGTCTCGTGCAGTTGGTTCCCCTGTTCGCTCCACGTCTCGACGAGCATGCCGTGCTGCAGAGCGCCGGTGCCGGCCACAGCGACGTGAGTGACCGTCGGTTCCCGGTGGAAGAACGGCGTCTTCGCGAACACCACGGAGTTCCCCTGCGCTCGCGCTTGTGGCGGCAGCGCGACTGCCCCGCCGTGATGTTCCTGCAGCGCCGCCGCCAGCGCCTGCGCCGCTGATGCCGCCGGCCCGACCACTGCGGACACCGGCGCCACATTCTCGATCAGGTGAACGAGATCGCCGCGGGCGTTGAAGGCCGCCTTGGCGTAGACCCCGTAAATGGTCAGGCTCCCAGCGGTTTCCTCGAATCGGGCGACCGTCAGGCCATTCAGCGCCGGCCCGCCGCCCGTCTCGATCAAAGCCGCTGCACCGACAGGGATGCCCTGCCCGGCGAGGAACTGCGCGATGGTCGCCGCGTGGCTCGTGGCCGTAGGTGCCAACACAGTGCCCGCCGCGGCGGCATAGATACGCGCCACCGGCGGCTGGTAAGAGTTCTGGGCAGAAGCCGACGTGGCGATGAGCACGAACAGGGCTGTCACCGCACACCCGAACAGTTTCATGAAGTCTCCTGAGAAAGCTGTCGGCATGGTACGGACGAGTCATCAATCTCAGCAAGACGTGAGGCCCAGAAAGTGTGCAACTCGTGCCGACGAACGATGATGTGCCCTACAGTCGGCTGGGCTTGGCGAGTCCCGGGTTCAGGCGTAGAGTGCTGTGAAGCGCCCGGTACGACGTCGGGACGCGAAGGCGGCTGCCGTTCTGAGAAGTGGAGGTGCGAGGTGTCGGACGCGAAAAAGTGTGCGCACCCGTCGTGTGAGTGCACAGTACAACCGGGCGGTCTCTACGGAAAATACTGCAGCGACCACTGCAAGCAGGCAGGAGATCGCGTGGAGCTGCGGTGCGACTGTCAACACCCTGCCTGCCGATAATCGCTCGTATGCTCACTCCCCCTTCCGACGCGACGCCGCCGATTGCGGCGCTCGCGTCGGCATGTGTTCACCAGCTCCCCACATCCCCGACCTCCTTCGCTGCGGATCGCGCGCTGTTCCACTCCACGTTCGAGGCGCTGCTGACGGCGGTCGCCGCGTCAGACGCGCGGCTTGCCTTCGACCGCGATGGGCGGCCGCAGGCGGTCAGTGCCGTCCGGCACGCGTTGCCGGCGATGGAGGCGGAATTGTTCGAGGCGATTCTGGAAGACCTGGCGTGCGAGTTGGCCGCAACGCAGGAAGCGCTTTATCGCGTCGCGCTGGCCATGCGCGCGACCCCGCAATCATGAAATCGAATCGTGAATAGCGAATCGTGAATCGTGAATCAGGAATCGTGAGTCGAATCATGAAGCGCGAATCGTGAATTGTGAATGATGAATCGCGATCGGTACGTCGGGCGGGTCCGGCACATGCGCTCGTCTTGATTCACGATTCACGATTCACGATTCACGATTCGCGATTCACGATTCACGATTCCCTGGTTCACCACTGCCGCGTCACCTGCTGCAGTGCCTTGACGATGTCGTGTGACACGGCATCGAACAGCTGCGCGCCGTTGACGCGACAGAACGTCGGACGGTCCTGGTAGTATCCGATCAGCGGCGCCGTCTGCTCACGATAGACGGTCAGACGGTTCCGTACCACCACCTCTTCATCGTCCTTGCGCTGCGTCAGCGGACCGCCGCAATCGTGACAGGTGGCGAACTCCCCTTCTTCCTGCGCGTTCTGACCGCACTCTGAACAGACCACGCGCGAGGCGAGGCGGCGCAGAATGTCCTCGTCGGGGCACGCAACCTCCAGGATCACAAGAGGCGCGCGACCGACGATGAGGCGATCGAGTGCGCGTGCCTGAGGCACGGTTCGCGGAAACCCGTCGAGGAGGAAGCCGCCGCGGCAGTCAGTCTCGGCAAGCCGTTCACGGACGATGCCGGTAATCAACCGATCGTCGATCAGCCCGCCGGACGCCATGATCGCCCCGACCTGCTGGCCGAGCGGCGTCTCGCGGTGAACCGCGTCGCGCAGCATCGCCCCGGTGGAAATGTGCGGAATCCCCCAGACGCGCTGGAGATGAGTGGCCTGGGTTCCCTTCCCGGCGCCGGGAGGACCCAGTAGCACCAGATTCAGTTCCATCGACTCGTGTACCGGTGGATCTCAACGTGAGGAATGTGGCGGAGCACATTCCGACCGCGTGCGGCCGGGGCGGCGGGTGATCGCTCGGTCCTGATTCAGCAGGGACATGGCACTAGAGTATGCGATTGACCGGCTGCAGCCGCTTCTCAAAACAGCGCGAATGCGGACTGCCGGCATATTCGCCATACGAAGGGATCGGCCGGTAGCCGGCCGATTCGTACAGGTGGACCGCTTCCGGCTGTCGATCGCCGGTCTCGAGACGAACCACCGGCACGTGCAGCGACATCGCACGCGCTTCGAGAGCCGCGAGCACTGCCCGCGCATGCCCGCGACGGCGCGCAGCGGCCAGGACGAACATTCGCTTGACCTCGAGGCTGCCGTCCGCCATCGCTCGGAGGGCTCCACACGCGACAGGTCGATCGTCCTCGTAGGCGATGAGAAACACACCTCCTGACGGGCTAAATGTCACCGGGTCGATACTGTGAATGATCGCACCTGGATAGCGCTGCTGAAGCTCTGCGTCGAGGGCACGCATAAGGAACATCGCGTCGGCTCCCGACGCGTCCGCCTCCCGGATGACGCGGTTCATACCGGCAGCGGCAGCACTCGCTCGATCGGTTCGTGCATCAGGAGCTCGATCACGCGCTTCGCCTCGTTCACATCGCCACTCGAGTAGTAGATGATCCGCCCGGTACGCGTGTCGTCTTCTGCTGACCGTCGATCACCATTTCGCCCGCCGATGCCAAGCAGGCGCACGGTCTGACGCGCCACCGCTTCCCCGGTGTCGATCAAGGTCACGTCGGGGCCTACGAGGCGCTGCAGCGTGTCGCGGAGAAACGGGTAATGCGTGCAGCCGAGCACGATCGTGTCGGCGCCGCGCGCCAGCATCGGCCCCGTGAACGCGCGCAACAAACGTTCGGCCTCCGGACCGCTGACGTCTCCCGACTCGACGCGCTCGACCAAGCCGGGACTCGGTTGGGTGAGCAGTTCGACGCCGTCCGTATACCGCTGCACGAGATCCGCAAATCGTTCCCCGTCGAGCGTAGCCGGGGTCGCCAGCACGCCGACGATGCGGCTGCGCGTCACCGCCACCGCCGGTTTCAGCGCCGGCTCCATTCCGACGATTGGCACGGCCGGAAACGCCTGCCGCAGCGTCGCCACGGCATGCGTCGTCGCAGTGTTGCACGCAACGACCACACCGCGCGCATGGTGACGCTCGAGCAGGAAGCGCGTTATCGCGAGCGATCTCTCCTGGATGAATGCCGGCGGTTTCGTGCCGTAGGGCACGTGAGCTGAATCCGCGACATACAAGATGTCGTCGTGCGGCGCCAGCTTCACGAGCTCACGCAACACCGACAAACCGCCGAGCCCGGAGTCGAAGACACCGAGCGGACCCTGCTGATCCATTCCAGTCACGTTACCGCATGGGGAAGGGGGCAGGGGGCTAAGGGGGCAGGGGAAAGGGGCACGGGAAAGGGGACGAGGGGACGGAGGGCAGGGCGAGGGAGCGGGAAGGGCCAGGCCGCAGGCAAGCCCGTCTATAACCCCGCCCTAGCTGCCGGCGCGGGCGCCTGCGGCCTGCGCCCTGCCCCTATCGCCTTCCTGCCCCCCGTCCCCTGTCCCCTGTCCCCTGTTCCCTGCTCCCTGGTTCCGGAACGGCTCCTGCACCCGAATTCGTGACGGACAAATCGAGCTCAGGAGGAGAAGCGCTATGAAAGCAGCCATCATCGGAACTGTCGCCGCGCTGGCGATCAGCGCCACGGCAGCGGCTCAGGACAGTAAGGTCACATCGCAGACCAAAGTGAGCGGCGATGACGCCAAGACTGTCGTCATGCGCGGCTGCCTGCAGCAGACCGCGGCCGGCAACGGGTTCCTGCTGCTCGGCGGCGTGGCCGCGGCAGGTGACGACCTGAAATCCAAGTCGACGATCAAGACGGAGGTCGAGGACGGCAAGCGGACTGTCGAGGGCAGGAGCAAGACGAAGATCGACGACGACCACGCCATTGCGACAGCCGGAGCCACAACGGCGTATGCCGTGACGCCGCGCAGCGGGGTCGAACTGGCGTCACATGCCGGTCAGGAAGTGGAACTCACCGGCGCGCTGATTGAGGCAGGCAAGGGCAAGGCCGACGTGAAGTTCAAGGATGAAACGAAGAGCGATCGGAAGGACGCCCCGGATTCGAAGGTGCAGAACACGAGCAAGGCGGAAGTGGCCCGTGGCCCGCTGCCGCAGCTCATGGCCGTGTCGGTGAGGCCGCTCGGGCGCGCCTGCGAGGTGCAGTAAGACCGTGGAGCAATCGTGAATCGTGATTCGTGAATCGTGATTGGAGACAACGGAGGCTGTTCGCGATTACGGACTTGCGCTCCTATGCACCATTCACGATTCACCATTCACGATTCACGATTTGTTCTATTCCGCCGGCCGCTCCTGGATCTGATCGAGATACTGCACGAGCGAGCCAAGCAGCACGTGCGGGTCGCGGCCGCCGATCTTCCGCGCAAAGACATCTCCCCACACCGGCATCGTCCGCTCGCCATGCGCGGCGACGCCCTTGCCCTCGATGATTTGGCGAACCCGCTCCGCCGGAAACACACCGTTGTTCTGTTTGGCGAGCAGTGTCAGGTCCGGTGGCGGCACCTTCAATGACGGCGCAACCGCTCCGTCCCCTTTGGCCCGCAGTCCGTGGCACGAAGCGCAATAGGTTCTGAACGTCTGCGCTCCGTCCGCCGAGGCCGCCAGTTGAGGCGACGGGCCGCTTTCGGCGCGACCCGTCGCCGCGATTGCCAGCAGAAGGCAGGCTGCCAGCAGAGCCCCCCCGTGCGGCGCCCACTTTCGAGACTGGAATCGCATTCCGCACCTCCTTCAACCGTGGCTGATTCAGATGCGAGTCGACGGTGCAACTTTCCCTCCGCAGTCCCGACGCGAAACAACGGCAGTTTCCAGACGGTCGGCCGATGTTGCCGCGGAAGATTTCGCGCTCGCACGAAAAATCCCCTTTCATCCTTCGCGAGGACGGCGCCAGGCGCGCCTGGCGCGAGTCCGGCGCGCGTCAGTGCCGTGGTACAGGACGTGCGCAGAACACCGGCGGGAGGACCGTCATGACACCCACCATTACGCGGATTCTGGTGCCGACCGACTTCAGCGCCACATCCGACGCGGCTCTCGACTTCGCCAAGACGATCGCGGCGACGTTCGGCGCCTCGCTGCACCTGTTGCACGTGTTCGAAGATCCGTTCGTGACTGGCGCATTCGCCGCGGAGACCTACGCGCCGCTGCCGCCAGCGACGCGGGCGGCCCTGTTCGACGACGCGACGGCACGACTCGCGCACCGCCTGCCGCCGGCCGATCGGACGTGTTTCCACGGAACGACGGAAATCGTGACCGGCATCAGCGCGCCGGCGATTGTGGACTATGCCCGTGAGCACGACATCGATTTGATCGTGATGGGGACCCACGGGCGCACCGGCATGGCGCACCTGCTGATCGGCAGCGTCGCCGAGCGCGTCGTCCGCACCGCGCCGTGCCCGGTCCTGACCGTGCACCAGGATCGTCAGGTCGTGAAGCACCCGGCGCGATCGTATCTGCCGGAGTTTCCCGAGCAGGTCCCGGCGTAGGCCGCCACCAGCCGGCGGCGAGACGGTGGCGCGGACGCTTGTCAGGTCTGCGTGCGCGCGCCATCTGGAGGTCCCCTGCCGGGTAGGCTTCGCGGGATCGCGCCGGGTCCGCTTCGCGGCACCCGGCCTACGTCGGCGGAACCCGGCCGATCTCGCGGAACCCGGCCTACCTCGGCGGAACCCGCCTACCTCGGGGGACCCGGGCTACCTCGCGGGACGCGGGCTACTTGGTGGACAGGCCGAACTTCTCGATCCGGTAGCGGACCTGGTCGCGGTTGATGCCGAGGAGCTGGGCCGCCTGCGTCTGGTTGCCGCTGGCGCGGTCGAGCGCCTGGGTCAGCAGTTGACGCTCGACGTCATCGAGGTTGACGCCTTCCTCGGGCAGCCGGAACTGCGTTGGTGAGACGGTTCGCGTGAGGGTGGTGAAGTCTTCCGGCTCGAGGCGGTCGCGGTCCACCAGCAGCATCGCCCGTTCGATGGCGTTGCGGAGCTCGCGGACATTGCCGGGCCACGGATATTGATTCAGTGTGTCGGCCGCCGCCGGCGAGAGGCCCTTGACCCGTTTGCGGAACTCACCGTTGAACCGGTCGATGAAGTAGTTGGCGAGCACGAGCACGTCGCCCTTGCGCTCCCGCAACGGCGGGAGGTGGATGGGCATGACCTGGAGCCGGTAGAACAGGTCTTCACGGAAGCGATTCGCCTTCACTTCCTCCTCGAGATCTGCGGTTGGTCGCTGCGATCACACGGACGTCGACGCGAATGTCGTTGAGCGCCACCGACACGCTTGAAGGTCTTCTCCTCCAGGAAGCGCAGCAGCTTCGACTGGAGCGCCGCCGTCATCTCGCCGATTTCGTCGAGGAAGACGGTACCGCCGTCGGCCGTCTCGAACAGTCCCCGCTTCTGCGTCCGCGCGTCGGTGAAGGCGCCCCGCTCGTGTCCGAACAGCTCGCTTTCCAGCAGTTGCTCCGGAAGGGCCGAGCAGGTGATGTTGACGAACGCCCGCGCCTTGCGGTCGCTGTTGTAATGGACCGCCTTGGCCGCCAGGTCCTTGCCGGTTCCCGTTTCTCCAGTCAGCAGGACGGTGGACGCCGGACTGGCCGCGACGCGCGCCAGCAGCGCCTTGATCCGTTGCATCGCCGGCGACTGGCCGATAATCGCGTCGAAACTGTAGTCGCCGCCTTGTGCGACCCGCAGCGCCTTCACCTCGCGCCGCAGTTCGATCGTCTCGAGCGCCTTTTCGACCAGCAGCACCACTTCGTCGAGATTGAACGGCTTGTTGACGTAGTGATAGGCACCCAGTTTCATCGCCTCGATGGCGTTCTCGATGGTCGAGTAGGCGGTCATCAGAATGACCAGCGTCTCCGGTGCCTGTTCCTTGACGTGCCGCAGGACGGTGAGGCCGTCGCCATCCGGAAGCTTGAAATCGAGCAGCACGAGGTCCGCACCGGAGGCGCGCTCAAGCGCCTCGGCCGCCGTTCCGGCTTCGAGCACCCGGTAGCCTTCGCTGGTCAGCCGCTCGCGCAGCGACCATCGCAGCAGGGATTCGTCGTCAACAACAAGGATCGTCGGAGAGGGCACGGGTCATATTATTCAGGATCACGATGGCAAACGCACCGAGTCTCGAAGACCTGAAACGCGCCCTCGACCACGCGGCGATCGTGGCGATCACCGACGTCACCGGGCTCATCACGTACGTGAACGACAAGTTCTGCGAAATCTCGGGCTACTCCCGCGACGAACTGATCGGCCACGACCACCGAATCATCAACTCCGCAATATCACCCGAAGGAGTTCATGCGCGAGCTGTGGCGGACCATCGCCCACGGCCAGGTCTGGCACGGCGAAATTCGGAATCGCGCCAAAGACGGCCACTACTACTGGGTCGACACGACCATCGTTCCCTTCATCGACCAGCGCGGCAAACCCTACCAGTACATCGCCATCCGGGCGGACATCACGGCACGCAAGGCGGCTGAGGAGCAGCTGGCACAGCAGGCCGCACTGGCGCGACTGGGGCAGATGGCGGCCGTCGTGGCCCACGAAGTCCGCAACCCGCTCGCCGGCATCAAAGGGGCGATGCAGATCCTGATGACGCGCCGGTCCGGCGGCGACGCCGAACTGCCGGTGATGCGCGACATCGTCAGCCGGATCGATGCGCTGAGCGAGTTGATCAACGACCTGATGGTGTTTGCCCGTCCCCGCGCGCTGCGACTCGGCGACGTCGAACTTCGCGCGCTCGCCGCAGGAGGCGGTGACGATGGTCCGGCGCGATCCGATTGCCGAGCACGTCGAGATCAGCATCGACGGCGAACAGGCGTCGGTCGAGGCCGACGCCGAGATGGTTCGCGCGACCATCCTGAACCTGCTGATCAACGCGGCGCAGGCGATGAACGGGCAGGGCCGGATCCGGATCACGATGACGCCCCGGCGCAACGCCATCGCGCTGGCGGTGCGAGACAGCGGACCCGGAATTCCGGCCGGAGATCCGGCTTCAGGTGCTCGAGCCGTTCTTCACCACGAAGGCACGCGGCGGCGGGCTTGGACTGCCGATTGCGAAGCGGACGGCGGAACTGCACGGCGGCACGTCTGACGGTGGACTGCCCCCCGGACGGAGGAACGTTGGTTACGCTGGAACTGCCGCTTCGACCGGCCGTGACGCGGGTGCATGCGCCGGATGGCCCGGATGCGGCCGCTCGAGGCCGAACTTCTCGATCCGGTAGCGCACCTGGTCGCGATTGATCCCGAGCAGCTGACCTGCGTGCGTCTGGTTGCCGTGCGAGCGCTCGAGCGCCTGCACCAGCAGCTGCTTCTCCACCTCCTCGAGGTTGACGCCTTCGGGAGGCAGCCTGAAGCCGGCCGGAATGGCGTGGCGCGTCAGGGACGCAAAGTCCTCGGCGACCAGCCACTCACGATCGACCAGCAGCATCGCCCGCTCGATCGCGTTGCGAAGCTCGCGGACATTGCCAGGCCAGCGGTAGTTGTCGAGTAACGCCGCCGCATCGTCGGTCACGCCGCGGACACGCTTCCGGAATTCGCCGTTGTAGCGATCGATGTAGTAGCGGATCAGCAACGGGATGTCAGGTTCGCGCTCGCGCAGCGGCGGCAGCGAGATGGGCATCACCTGGAGCCGATAGAACAGGTCTTCCCGGAACTTTCCGTCCTTGACCTCCTCCTCGAGGTTGCGATTCGTCGCGGCGACGACGCGGACGTCGACGCGGATGTCAGCAAGACCGCCGACCCGTTTGAACGTCTTTTCTTCCAGGAAGCGCAGCAGCTTCGACTGGAGGCCGAGCGTCATCTCTCCGATCTCGTCGAGGAACACCGTGCCGCCATCGGCGGTCTCGAACAGGCCCCGCTTCTGCTGGCGGGCATCGGTGAATGCGCCGCGCTCGTGCCCGAACAGCTCGCTTTCGAGCAACTGCTCCGGGAGCGCCGAACAGGTGATGTTGACGAACGGCTTCACCGCGCGGTCGCTGTTGTAGTGGATCGCCTTGGCCGCGAGGTCCTTCCCTGTGCCGGTCTCTCCGGTGAGGAGGACGGTGGACGCGGGGCTGTCGGCGACCCGCGTCAGCAGGTGCTTCACCCGATGCATCGTTGGCGAATCACCGATGATCGCGTCGAAACTGTACTCACGGCTGGCGCTGCTCCGCAGTGCTCGGACCTCGCGCCGCAGCCGGCTCGTCTCGAGCGCCTTCTCCACCGTAGCGGCAACGTCGTCGAGATTGAACGGCTTGTTCAGATAGTGATACGCACCGTGCTTGATGGCCTCGACCGCGTTCTCGACCGTGGAAAACGCCGTCATCAGGATGACCAGCGTGTCCGGCGTCGTCTCCTTGATCCGGCGCAGCACGGACAGCCCATCGCCATCGGGCAGGCGGTAGTCGAGCAGCACCAGATCGACGTTGCTGGTTGCCTGCTCGAGCGCTTCGGCCGCCGATCGCCGCCTCGAGCACCGTGTAGCCGTCGCGCACGAAGCGCTCTCGCAGCGACCAGCGCACCAGCGGTTCGTCATCGACAATCAACAAAGTAGCGTTAGCCATGGGCCGCTCCGCACTGGGGAAACTTCCGCACCGGTGTGAAAGATTCCGTGAAATTACGTGTTCGTGACCGCGCCTACGGGACGAGGAGCAACATCCGGACCCGCGCTGATGATCAAGGCCGAACCGAGTGCCAAGGCCAGCAGCCCCGCGAACGATACGTGTTGAGAGGCCTGGACAAAAACGATTGTTCCAATCAGCCCGCGCGCGAGACGCGCGGCGGCAGAGTGCACGACGTGATTCATCATTGGTTGGTCCTCATCCCCGCGTCGTGCAAGGGCATCGCCACAGCAATCGCGCCGCTCACCGGTGACCAAGGGTGGTTGAGCGGCGCCCGCTGCGAAAACGTTCGCGCTCCCGCGGAGGAATCCCCGGTCCCGCCGGCCCGCGCTCACCCGTCGAGAGGCTTCCCGTGGTTTCGCCGCGGTCGCTGCGGTACTCATCGTGGCCATGTGCTTGCACCAGGCGACAGCACACGTCGCCGGCGGCGGCGGACCTGACAAGCGACAAGGTCCGCCGCACGTTGTGCCGACGTCACCAGCGGACCTGACGCGGTCCGCGCCACGAGTGGAGGCAGCCATGTTCGATCTCGTTACCGGAGAGGTGAGACACATTCCCAATCACAATGCTGTCCCGCTCCTGGCTTCGTCGGTCATCGAAGCAACGGTGCTCACCGTCGCCATCGCGCTCCCGCTGCTCTTCGTCGCGAACAACATTCCCGAGGTGCCCTCGATGATGGCGTTCGTGGCGGCGGCTCCGCCACCGCCGCCACCACCACCGCCCGCACCGCGCGCACCCGAGGCGGCCACGCGTCAAACGGCGTCGGTGGCCACAGGCCCGGTCATCCCGATCGAGGCGCCAGCGGAGATTCGCCCCGAGCCAGCCAGCCGAATCGTCGACGAGGGCGTTCCGGGCGGCGTCGAAGGAGGAGTACCCGGTGGTGTCGTCGGTGGCGTGGTGGGTGGTGTGCTGGACGTCGCGCCGCCACCGCCCCCGCCGCCGCCGGCGCCGGCGGCACAGAAGCCGGTCCGGATCGCCGGAGAGATCCACGCCCCTGCGCTGCTTCATCGCGTCGAGCCGATCTATCCGGCGATTGCGGTGGCCTCGCGGGTGACGGGTGTCGTCATCCTCGAAGCCACCGTCAACGAACGGGGCCTCGTCGACGACGTTCGCGTGCTGCGATCCGTCCATCCGCTTGTGGACAAGGAGGCGCTCGCAGCAGTGCGTCAGTGGCAGTATTCGCCACTGACCCTGAACGGACATGCCTCACCGTTCATCCTGACGGTGACGCTATCGTTCGCAATCGTTGACAAGAACTGAGCGGGAGAAGAACCATGGCCAGAACAACCGTTGCCGTCACACAGACGATTTGGGGTTGCCGCTGGAGCCGTCCCGGCTATCGAATCGCTGGTGTCGAGGATCGCTGGCAGCCGGAACCGACGTGGGTCTGCGTAAGGGACGGTGTGCGCGCCGTCGTGCCCGAGAGCAGGTGCGAGACCTGCGAACGCTGGGAGCCGGCACCAGACAAGACGAATTGAAGACCGGCGAGAGCGGGTGCACGCAGCCGCCTTCGAGGGCCGGCCGTTCCGCCTGGGTCGTGCCAACCCACCATTCCGAAGCAGACCGACTAACCTAGAGGGATGATGCGAGCTGCGGCCTCGTCAGCGAGGCCGCAGCGGGAAGAGTGGACGCCGCGCTGGCGAAGAGCAGGTGTGCCGGCCACCGCAGCGTCGGGCGAGTCGACTTCGGTCACGTCGAGATCCTCTTCTCACGCAAGCGTCGTCCGCACGGTGCGGGCGAAGATCCCAATCAGCAGAGCGCCGAGTCCGACGAATACCAGCGTGCCGGTCGGGCTGTCGGTCTTGGGCATTTCCGCCACCGCCGGCTCCTCAACGGCGATCGGCGCAGGGGCCGGAGGCGCTTCGGCAACGACCACTGGTGCTCTTTCGACAACGGCCTCTTCCGGTTTGAGATATTCCGGCTCATACGGGACCACCGCCGCTTGCGTCAGGACGGGCGTTCCGGCGCCTTTCACCAGGAGTCGCGCCTGCTCCGGCGCATACATCAACTCGTACCCGAGACTCTCACCGGGACTCCAGAACGCACGGATCGCGTGTGGCATGTCCGCAGCCGTCTCGATGAAACGCACCTCGGGCTCGTAGGTAACCCGGCTACGCCACGCTTCCAGGGTCAGCATTTGTGCGTAGGCGACCTTGCCGTCGGCGCTCAACACCTGCAAGACGTTGCGGTGGTTGATATCGGTCATGTGGAACAGGTAGTCGCCGGCGGGTAGCGTCACACCGGGGATCGCGACCGGTCCCGTGAACGTGAACGTGGTGCGCTTGTCGAGTGGCTGCGCCGCTGCCACGGCAGCGACGAACGCCAGGAGGAAGGCACCTATGCAGGTCAGACGAACGCGAGTAGTCATCACAGCCCTCCAATACCAGATGAAGGCGCAACGGAGGTGCCATGGGCAGCGACGATTGTTTGCCGAAACCAGGAGGAATCGACCGCCGCGAGCCCGCCCGCTCCGGAGATTCTTCGCAGCCGGTGCTGATTTTCGCGGTCGTGGGCGATCGCCTCGACGCCTGACGGTTCGCCACGCTCCCTCGATCACTGGTACACGCGCTGCAGGCAGGCGAGATGAAGGTGTCACATGCTCTTGCGACTTATCGCTACAGCCGTGTGCGTGACGGTGATGACCGGCACCGCCGGCGCGCAAACTCAGGACAACCCGTTCCGCTTCGGCACCACGCTCTCGGGGTTCGCCGGCGGCACCACCGACAGCGAGAGCACGTCGGGGGCGGCCGGACTCGAGCTCGGGTGGGAGATGACCAGGCGGCTCGCCATCGAAGGAATGACGCTCTGGAGCGATCCGAGCGCGAACCAGAGCGACTTCTCGGTGATCCTCGGCTCGAAGATCAACCTGACGCGCAAACGGTCTGGTCCCTTCGTGACGGCCGGCGCCGGTATGTATCGGGCGTCGTTCGATTCACTTGCCGGACCGCTGCCACCGTTCTACGACGACCGCCTGATGCCCTCGGAACGAACCGTCGGCCGCGGAACGTTCGATGACTTCGTGGCAAGCGTCGGCGGCGGCACGGAGTATTTCTTCCATGCTCATTGGGCGGTGCGACCGGACGTGCGCGTGATGATGGTCTTCGGGAATTCAGACATCCGCTGGGTCACGGCATTCGGCGGGCACCTCGCCTATCACTTCGAACGGCATCGGGCCTCTGAATGACCGCGTCCTCACCCCCGGGCGAAATGCCCTTTCCCACACGCCATCGGCAACGCGGTGGCGCGTGGGAACCATGCTCCGCGCGCGACGCCGTTCTGCGGTCGATGAACACACGGTTCCATTCGGGAGGCCCTCATGTCCTGGACCATCGTCGACGGCAACGAGGCGTGCGCGGCGGTTGCGTATCACCTCGCTGACGTCATCGCCATATATCCGATTACCCCGTCCTCGACGATGGCTGAAGCCGCCGATGCCTGGGCGGCAGACGGCCGGCACAACCTCTGGGGAACGGTGCCCTCGGTGGTCGAGATGCAGAGCGAGGCTGGTGCCGCCGGTGCAGTCCACGGTGCCCTGCTCGCCGGCGGCCTCGCGACGACGTTCACGGCCAGCCAGGGCCTGCTGCTGATGATTCCCAACATGTTCAAGATCGCCGGCGAGTTGCTGCCGGCGGTGTTCCATGTGTCGGCGCGCGCGGTGGCGACGCACGCGCTCTCGATCTTCGGCGATCACAGTGACGTGATGGCCGTCCGAAGCACCGGCTGGGCCATGCTCTCGTCCGCCTCCGTCCAGGAGGCGCAGGATCTCGCGGTTGTCGCACATGCCGCGGCGATCGAGTCGCGCATTCCATTCGTCCACTTCTTCGACGGCTTCCGCACCTCGCACGAACTGCAGAAGATCACGGCGCTCGACGCCGACACGATTGACCGGATGATCGACGATTCGCCGGTGGCGGCACACCGCGCCCGCGCGCTCTCACCCGACCACCCGACGCTGCGCGGCTCCGCGCAGAACCCGGACGTCTTCTTCCAGGGCCGCGAAGCCGCCAACCCGTTCTACCTGGCCACGCCTGCGATCGTGCAGCACGCAATGGATCGCTTCGCCGCGCTCACCGGGCGCGCCCATCAGCTGTTCGAGTATTACGGCTCCGCGACCGCCACGCGCGTCGTCGTCATCATGGGGTCGGCGAGTGAAACCGTCGCCACCACCGTCGATGCGCTCGGGCCCGACAGCCGCGTCGGTGTGCTCACCGTCAAGCTGTACCGTCCGTTCAGCGGCGACGACTTCGTGAAAGCACTGCCCTCGACGGTGACGCATGTGGCCGTGCTCGATCGCACCAAGGAGCCTGGGGCAGTCGGAGAACCGCTCTACACCGATGTCGTCACCGCGCTCGCCGAAGCCGTCGCGACGACGACCGCGCCGTGGGCCACCATGCCTCGCGTCATCGGGGGCCGCTACGGACTCGGATCCAAGGAGTTCTCGCCGGCGATGGCGGCCGCCGTATTCCGCGCCCTTGCCGCCGAGCACCCACCGCAGCATTTCACCGTCGGTATCACCGACGACGTGACCGCCCTGTCTCTGCCGATCGATGAGGGAGTCCAGGTCGAGCCAGCGGGCGCCGTGCGGGCGCTGTTCTACGGCCTCGGCGCCGATGGCACCGTAGGCGCCAACAAGAATTCGATCAAGATCATCGGTGACGAGACGGATCTGTTCGCACAGGGGTACTTCGTCTACGACTCCAAGAAATCGGGAGCGGTGACGGTCTCGCATCTGCGCTTCGGACCGAGACCGATCCACGCGCCGTATCTGCTCTCGCGCGCGTCGTTCATCGCCTGCCATCAGTTCGGATTTCTCGACCGCTACGATGTCCTCGCGGCCGCCGAGACCGGCGGCGTCTTCCTGCTGAATGCGCCCGGTGATCCTGACGCCGTCTGGGACGAGCTGCCACGGGAGGTACAGGAGCAGATCATCGCGAAGCAGCTGCGCTTCTTCGTCATCGATGGCTATGCGGTGGCCCGTGCCGCCGGGCTGGGCACACGGGTCAATACGATCATGCAGACCTGCTTCTTCGCGATTTCCGGCGTGCTGCCCCGTGTGCAGGCGATCGGGGCGATCAAGCGTGCCATCACGAAGAGCTACGGGCGTCGCGGCGACGAGGTCGTCGAACGCAACTGCGCCGCCGTCGATGCGGCAGTGGCAGCGCTGCATGAAGTGCACGTGCCGGAGGAGGCGACGGCGATACGACGCCTGCCGCCGCCAGTCCCGGCGGCGGCACCGCCGTTCGTCCAGCGCGTGACCGCGGCCATGCTCGCCAATCACGGCGACCGTCTGCCGGTCAGTGCCTTCACCCCCGATGGCACGTGGCCCACGGGCACATCGCAGTGGGAGAAACGGAACATTGCCGCCGAGATTCCGGTGTGGGACCAGGTGCTCTGTATCCAGTGCAACAAATGCGCACTGGTGTGCCCGCACGCGGCGATCCGCGTGAAGGTGGCCAACGAACGGGCCCTTGATGACGCGCCGGCGACACTCAAGCACGTCGCTTACCGGGGAACAGATCTCCACGGAGAGTACGCGTTGCAGGTCGCACCGGAGGACTGCACCGGCTGCTCGCTCTGCATGATGGTCTGCCCTGCCCACGACAAGGCTGACCCGAGCCGACGCGCCCTGCATATGGCCCCGATCGCGGGCCGTCGGGACCAGGAGCGAACCAACGACGAATACTTCAAGCGGCTGCCGGAGGTGTCACGGCTGCTCGTCAAGTCCGACGTCAAGAGCTCTCAGTTCCTGCAGCCGCTGTTCGAGTACTCGGGCGCATGCGCAGGGTGTGGTGAAACACCGTACCTGAAACTGCTGACGCAGCTGTTCGGCGATCGGTTGATCCTGGCGAACGCCACCGGCTGTTCTTCGATCTTCGGCGGAAATCTGCCCACGACACCCTACACCGTGGATGCGAACGGACGCGGACCGGCCTGGGCGAACTCGCTGTTCGAGGACAACGCCGAGTTCGGGTACGGATTGCGGCTGACGGTCGATCAGCTGCAACAGCGCGCCCGCGGGTTGCTCCAGGTGCTCGCCTCGGAATTGCCAGCGGGGTTGGCTGACGCCCTGCTCGACGCTGATCAGCACGCGGAGGCAGGCGTCGCCGCGCAGCGTGAGCGAGTCGTCTCCCTGCGCGCCCATCTGGCTGCAATCGATCGTCCGGCGGCGCGCGCATTGGCGGACCTCGCCGACTATCTTGTGAAGAAGAGCGTCTGGATCGTCGGTGGCGATGGTTGGGCCTACGACATTGGCTATGGCGGCCTGGATCATGTGCTCGCCAGCGGCAGCAACGTCAACGTGCTCGTGCTCGACACGGAGGTCTACTCGAATACCGGCGGCCAGCAATCGAAGGCTACACCGATGGGAGCAGCCGCCAAGTTTGCTGTGGCCGGCAAGGCAGCCGGCAAGAAGGACCTGGGGCTGCTGGCCATGACCTACGGGCACGTCTACGTGGCGCAGGTCGCCCTCGGCGCGAAGGATGCCCAGACGTTGAGAGCACTTCAGGAGGCAGAAGCGTATCCAGGTCCGTCGCTGGTCATCGCCTACAGCCCGTGCATTGCTCACGGCTTCGAGATGGCCTGTGCGCTGGAACACGAAAAGACCGCCGTGGCGACGGGGTACTGGCCGCTGTATCGCTTCGATCCGCGGCGTGCCGAGGCGGGGCAGCCGCCACTGGTCCTCGATTCGCCGACACCCAGCGGCGATGTCGCCCAGTTCATGGCGGGAGAAACGCGGTTCCGCGTTACCGATGCTCGCGACCACGAGCGTTATCAGGAACTGGTCTCCCACGTCCGCGACGAGATTGCCAATCGATTCGAGCGCTACCGGGAGTTCTCCACCCGCCACCCATAGACCGGCTGCCGGCCTCGGGCGACGGAGCAACGGACGGATTTCAGCAGTCAGCGCGCGATGTATTCCGCTCGGGTCCGTGCGGCGAGCTTCGCGCCATCCGGCGCACGTGCCGTCACCCGCACCTGCCGACGAGCGGCACCCTCCTGCGGCGGCACGTACGCGATGCTGTAACTGGCGCGGATGTCGCGAGCGACACGGGTGAACGCTTCCGCGATCGCGGCAGGGCTGTGCGGTTCGAAGGACATACCGCCCGAGGACTGCGCCAGCTTCTTCAGCAGCTTCGGTCGTGCAGAGGTGTCGTCCGGGTCACGAAGGGCGATCGTGTAGATGACAGTATTCGACGCTGTTGCCGCGGCCGCCATCTGTTCCATCGTGGTCGTGCTGGCATTGTCGCCGCCGTCGCTCAGGACCACCAGCACCTTGCGCGAGTGGACGCCGAGCGACAACTGCTCGAGCCCGCTCGACACGGCGTCGTAGAGTGCGGTCCTGCCGCGCGCACCAATGGCCGTCTGCAGCGATGAACGCAGGACGTCAGGGTCGCTGGTGAATGGCATCGCCTCCGGAAGCACACGCCGCACGCGCTCGTTGAAGGTGAGCGCGAAGATTTCGTCGGCGCGATTGCTCGTCGCGGCGAACGTGGCGGCGCCCACGCTCACCAGCTCGCGCAGTCCGTACATGCTGGCACTGTCATCAACAAGCAGGCCGACCGTGGCCGGACTGTCCTCGGCACCGAAGACGGCAATCGGCTGTTGCACCCCATCTTCGAACACCGCAAAGGCGTCACGATTCAGTCCGGACGTGTACGCTCCCCGGTCCGTCACGGCAACGTGGAGGACGACCAGGTCAGACCGCGCCGAGAACGACGGCGGCGCCTGCGCAATGGTGGCCACCGTCGATGCGAGAGCAACCAAACAACCAAGCCACACGCGCATGACATCACCATTCCTCTGCAGGTTCACCCTCCTCGTGTCGCGACCCTGCGCTCCTGTCGCCGGTGCCTTGGCGAGCGCGATCTTCCGCGTCGCCGGCCTGGCAGCCGGGAACAGGATCTACCACGGTGTGAGGCAACGGTCGTACCTCGATGGAGCTCGCAGAATCCGGACACGGTCGTCTCGACGCGGCGGACGCGGCCGGGCCGCGGGGGCAAACTCCCCGGCCAGCCGGGAAGGAATACGTGGCGCCGGTCAGGAGGGCTGCAAGGGAGCCGCCCCGGTGGCCGGCGGCGGCGACCCGATCAGCGAGTCGACGTTCACGACGGTGATCGCGCCGTCGACCAACTGGACGTCGAATGCACGGCCGTCGAGCCACTGATCGCTGAGTGGGAGGGCAATCTGTTCTTCGATGACCCGTTTCAGCTGGCGGGCACCCTGCGCCACGCTGTGACCGAGAGTCACGATCTGGTCGAGTGCCTCGCTGCTCACGGTGAGCGTCTTGTTCGCCGCGGCGAGGCGTTCGGTGATCTGCTGGATGTGCATGGCCGCAATCCGGCGCGCCTCTTCCTGCGTCAACGGGGAGAAGATGACGACGTCGTCGATTCGGTTGAGGAACTCGGGCGGGAAACGCCGCTCCAGCTCGCGTCGAACCTCTCCACGGACCGACGCCATCGACAGGGGCTCGGCCAGGAACCCGAGCGGGCTCCGCAGCGCCCGGAAGTGCTCCGCGCCCGCGTTCGACGTCATGATGACGATCGAGTCGCTCAAGTAGACCCGTCGCCCTCGCCCGTCGGTGAGCCACCCTTCGTCGAACGCTTGCAGAAACAGGCTGAGAACGCTGCGGCTTGCCTTCTCGATCTCGTCGAGCAGGACCACGGTGGACGGGTTGTCCTGGAGCTGACTGGTCAGCACACCGCCGCGCGGGCTGCCGACGATGCCGCGGGGCATGCCAATCAGCTTATCGACCCCCACCGACTCGTCCTGATACTCCGACATGTCGAGGCGCACCATCCGCTTGTCGTCGCCGAACAGGGCCTCGGCCAGTGCCTTCGCGACCTCGGTCTTGCCCACACCCGTCGGTCCCAGGAACAGCAGCACGCCATCGGGCCGATCGAAGTTGGTCTTCAGTGGCCCCTTGTTCAGGCGAAGCCGGCGCGCCACGGCGGCCACCGCTTCCTCCTGACCAACAATGCGGCGTTGCAGTCGTGTCGCCAGGTCGGCGAAGCGTCCCCGCACGTCGCGCTGAACGAGATCGATCGGCAGGCGCGCTGCCGCCGCGACCACGCGCACGACATCGCCGTTCTCCACGGCGGTGTGGTCGTCCATCTCCGCACGAACGGCGGCAGTGTCCAGCCAGCCAATGGCTTTATCGGGCAGACGCAGCTGCCGCTGGTATCTGGATGACAGCGAGAGTGCGGCCTCAATCGCACCGTCGTCGATCTGCACACAGTAGTTCGCCTCGAGCCGCGGCCGCAGGTTGAAAAGCAGGCGGCGCGTCTCGGCCGCCGTCGGCTCTGGCACGAGCACCGTACGAAAGCGGCGCGCGAGCGCCTCGTCCTCTTCGACGTGCTGTCGGTACTCGCCAGTAGTGGTTGCGGCGATGATCCGGACGTCGCCCCTCGCGAGCGCCGACTTGAGGATGTTGGCGGCGTCCGCCGGCGCGCCGAGAGCCGCGCCGGCGCCCATGAGCGTATGGGCTTCGTCGATGAACAGTACGAGATTCGGCCGCTCTTCCACCTCCTTGATCACGTTCATCAGCCGGTCTTCGAACATCCCGCGCAGCATCGTTCCAGCGACCATCGTGTTCATCGGCAGCGCGACGATGTGCGTGTCCCGCAGCCGTACCGGCACCGATTCCGGCTCCAGTTCGAAGCGCTGGGCGAGCCCTTCCACCACGGCGGTCTTGCCGACCCCGGGCTCGCCGAGGATCATCACCGAGTTGGGCCGCTCACGGTGGCACAGCACCTCCATCACCTGCCGCATCTCGTCTTCGCGGCCGAATACCGGCGGCAGCCGATCCTGCCGTGCTCTGAGGTTGAGGCTGAGTCCGTACTGGCGGAGATAGGGCGGCAGCTCGAGGCGCTTCTTCAGTTGTTCTTCGACGCCATCTGCGCGGCGTGACAACTCCGTGAACCGCGCCACGATGGCTGACGGCTCGAGACCGTGCTGACGAAGAGCACGCGCCGCGGCTCCATTCGCTTCGTCGACGAGCGCCGCCATCAGATCGACGGCGTCGAAAGACGACTTGCCGAGCCGGCTGGCGCGGTGCATGGCGAGACGGCAGACAAGGCGCCCGGCAGGTGATATGTGCAGCGCTCCATTGCGGCTACGGCGCTCGGTGCGCAGTTCCTCGTCAACCACGCGCATCACAGCGTGCCCATCCGTACCATGTTCGCGCAGCACCTGTGACAGCAGGGTCCAGTGCGCCCGCGCCAGGGCGGCGAACAGGTGTGCCGTCGTCACTTCCGACTGCCCGCGCCGGTGCGCCTCGACGACGGCACTGTCGACGATGCGCTGCGTGGCCGGTGAGATCTTCGAGATGGGAACGTCGAGATCGAGAGGCATGGCAAATACGCTCCGTCGAAACCCGGAGCGCAGTGGAGCGAGCCGGGCGGCTGGATCGAATGGGCCGGCTGGCAAGCCGTGTGCCGCGGCTTTACGTAATATTACGCAGCGAAATGCGCGTGACGATGCGAGAGGATTGGACGACTCTCAAAGGGTGGGAATGCTTACCAGCCGGCTGTCACTCCGTCTCGCGATCGCGCCTCTGTGAAAGCTCACAGCCTGCTCTTCCATCGGGGACTGGTGAAACAACCAGTCGGCAACGTAACGACCACTCGGTGTGCGGCACAGCACATGGCTGGTCACCAGGGCATCGATCACCCGTTCGCAGACCGATGCGTCGAACGCGAACAAGCGCCGCATCTGCGCCTGCGTCAAGCTGAGGCCGGGCAACTCGTGGTATTCCGCGTACACGCGATCGAACGATGCCGCGATCGCAGCGTCGACGTGCGGACATTCCAGGCTGAACGTCATCACGCGTCTCCTTCCGACGGCGCACCGGCGCGGACGATTTCACGGACGACGGTGAATTTTCTGGGCATCGCGGCGGCCGCGCTCGATTTGCCCGTGATTTCCGCGCCTGGTGCAGCGCATGGAGAACTACTTCAAGAACGGGACCTGCTCACCCCTTCCGATGATCGGCAGCGGGGAGCGATTCGGCGAGGAGCGTTCGAACCTCCTCCTCGGACGTCTGCGAAAAATCGTCGTACCAGAGGCCCACCGCGTCGAACGACTCTGGCTGCATGAGGCAGACAACCTCCTCTGCAACATCCGCGATGGCCCGGCAGCTGTCTGGTGCTCCCACCGGCACCGCGACGATGACACGGGCGGGTGCAAGGCTGTGCGCCGCCTGGACTGCGGCTCGCATGCTCGCTCCGGTTGCGAGGCCGTCGTCCACGAGGATAGCGATACGGCCGGCGATCGGGATTGGTTGCCGATCGCCACGATAGGCGCGCTCACGGCGAGCCAGTTCGTGCCGTTCGAACGCGGTGACGCGGTCGATCTCAGCAGCCGATGGACGGTACCAGGCCACGACGTGATCGTTCAGGACGCGCACGCCGCCGCTGGCAATCGCACCCATCGCGAGTTCGGGATGACCGGGTGCGCCCAGCTTGCGAACGACGAACACGTCGAGCGGGGCGTCCAACGCGCGGGCCACTTCGAAGGCAACCGGCACGCCGCCTCTCGGTAGCCCGAGGACGACAACGTCGTTACGGTGTGCGTAGCGGGCGAGTGCCGTTGCAAGCACGCGGCCTGCCGTCCGTCTGTCCGCATAGCGTTCAACCATCGTGCTCGTCCTCGACGCGCCAACCGGCGTTCGCGATCCTGCGACCTGCGATCAGTCTAAGCCACGGCGGCGGTCGAGACAGCTACGCCGCGCGGGACGTCAGGCTGCGCGTCGAACGGCGGAGACGGTTCAGTGCTGCAGCCTCGAGCTGGCGAGCGCGTTCACGGCTGACACCGAGCCGGTCGGCAATCTCCTGCAGCGTGTGCTCGCGCGCGCCTCCGAGCCCGAAGCGAAGTTTGAGCACGTGCCGATGGCGCGGACTCAATGACGCAAGCGCCTGCCTCGCCAGCCATCCGGTCTCGCGAGCCGCCAGCGATTCGTGCGGCGAGGTTGCGGCAGCGTCCGCCACGAACTCACCGAGGACCACGTCCTCTCCGACCGGCAGGTCGAGAGACGTCAGAGGTGCCGATGAGCGAAGCGCGAGACTGACCTTTTCCGCCGGAACGCCGGTGCGCGCCGCCAACTCGTCGATCGTCGGCTCCCGCGCCAGTTCCCGGCCCAGCGCCAGACGCGCTGCGGCGATCTGGTTCAGCGTGGTGACCAGATGCGATGGCAGTCGGATCGTCCGGCCCGTGTCCGCGATCGCACGCGTGATCGCCTGGCGAATCCACCAGGTGGCATAGGTCGAGAACCGGAATCCGCGGCGGTACTGAAATCGATCGACCGCCTTCATGAGACCGACGTTGCCGTCCTGCACCCGATCGAGCAACGAGACGTCCGTATACCGGTACCGCTTCGCAATCGCCACCACGAGGCGCAGGTTCGCTTCGACGAGCCGGCGCTTCAGCCGCCCGAACTCCACCAAGGCATCGCGTACGGCGTCAACGGCGGCGGCGTCGCGCGACGCCGTGATGTCGGTCGCCAACGCTTCGATGAAAGCAGGTCGAAGCGGAATCGACGCGACGAGGTCCGTCAGTTCCGCGAGCAACCCCGCTCGATGTTGGAACACGTTGTCGCGAGTGCCCATGGAGGATCCTCGTTCGCCGGCCGGCCGGATGTCGCGGCCGCCCCGCCCAATCGCCATCCGCAACGCCGCCACGGCGCGACGCACGTCTGCCTCGCTCAACGACTCGCCGTCCGGCGACTGGAACATCTCCTCGAGCGCCGACGGATCGTTCAGCGACTGCTCGGCTGCGGCCATCATCCGTTCTGCTGTTTCCGGAAGCGCCACGAGCGCGGCGGTAAGCGCGTGCTGGGCCGCCTCGATCTGACAGCAGAGTGTGCGCTCCTGATCCGGCGTCAGCAGCGGAACGCGCGCGATCTGCCGGAGGTATCCGGCGATCGAATCGTCGTGGTGCGCACCCCCATGTGCCGGCGATGCAGAGGCTGACAACTCCATCCGATCGGTGATGGCCCGATTCGCATCAGCTGTGACCCTGGTCATGGCTCCCCTCGCTTATAGCAAGGGCAACGTGCGTACCTTGGCGAAAGGCACTGTTTTCTTGAAGTTTGCGATGGTCGGGTGCGCCGACAGCGGATTCTTCCCCCGTTCAGGGAAAACTCCGCCGGCGCACCTGACGCGGGAGCGACCGACGGCGACGCGTCAGCTGCCGCTGGGTTGCGGGTAGAAGTAGTCCGGCAGATCCTTCTTCGTCGCCCGGAGAATCTCGACGATCGCGCGACGATCGGACTCGGTCAGCCGTGAGTATCGAGGGCTGCCGTCAGCACCCGACAGCACATCCCAGAGTCGCGCGTAGATCTCGGCCTTCGCCGAATCCGGCAGGGCGTCGAACGACGCGTCGTAAATCAGGTAGCTGCACGGATATCGCATGAGGCGACCGCTGAGGCTCAGATCGCGCAGCGAGCGTCCGCGCGGATCGCGGATCCCACGCGCGGCAAATCCCTCGGCAAACCTCGTCGAACCAGCCACATGATCCGGCAGCGACGCCTCGTCCACGAACAGCATGTAGTCCACGAGTTCGGCCGCGGCGGCCGCCAGGGGACGGCCCGCCTCGGTTCCCATGCGTGCCTCCCAGCCGATGCGAGTGATCAGATTGAGCATGTGCGACTGGTGCTCCAGCACAAGCAGCGCCACGATGTCACTGTCTGGCGTCAGGTAGCCATCCATGTCGAAACGACCAGCCAGCGAGGCGAGGTGAGCCGTCTCGGCGGTTGCCATTGACGCGAGATCCGCCGGGTCGGTCACCACGGCGTTGCCAAGGTGGCGACCGGAATGATTGCCGGTGACATACCAGCCGCCCCATCGCAGGTCGAATGGCGTCCGATGGTCTGTCAGGTAGGCCGGCCCGTAGGCCGGCATGCCGTCCTTCTCGGGGAACACGCTGCCGACGAACATGCCGGGCACATACATCGTGGCTTCACTGGAATGGCACTGCACGCAGGCGTTGTTGCGCCGGAACTCGGTCGGGCCGGTGCCGGGCTGGGCGAGCGTGTAGAACACGGTGCCTTGCGTCTGATCGTGCACGGCGAATTCGAGCACCTCGCCGCCGCGCACCCAGCCGACGGCGACGTTGTCGTTGAAGTAGATCGCGCGCGGATTCCGCGGGCCGATGCGCGGTGCCTGAAAACTGGTCTTCGAGAACACCAGGACCTGCGACTCCACGGGAACGCCGAGCGCACCCAGCACTGAGCGGAGGTATCCGTTCGTCGACTCGCCCGTGAGAGAGACGGTCCCGGCTTTGAGCCGCTCATTCAGCTGCGCGACCGGATCGGTCGTCGGCGCAGCCATGTAGTTGATGCTCGGGTGTGCACGCATCGCCGAGGGGCTGACCATCAACTGCGCGCTGAGCAACGAAGTCGACACCAGCCAGGTCGCGGTGGCTGCCAGCAGGATTGGTTTCATGATGTGTCTCGGAACGTCTTGAGCTTGCAGGCGACGGGGCTGCAAATCCGCCGCCGTGCCGATGACGCCGGGAAACGCGCTGCTGCCGACCCGCCGCGGGAGATCTTCCGCGACTCGCGCGGAAAATCACGCAGCGACGATGAGGAGCAGGGACGTCAGCGCGGAGACAGCGACCAGCGACCACCCCACCTTGCGAAGACGCGTGGCCGGTGGCGGAAACGCTGCCAATGCGGCGACGAAGAAGATGCCCGGCACGATGGCGGCGATGGTGAGCCAGGTGACGAGGCCGTCCGAGACGCCGAGCAGCGCCGCCAGGGTGCCGAAGCCGGCAATCGCGGCGGTCGCCGCACGGGTGCGGCGCACGGCGGAGTGATCACCCCCGGCTCGCGTCCGCAAGACGATTACCCGCACGGCGAGCGTGGCGAGCACGAACAGCAGCGCGAAAGCCACCGCGATCGCGGCGCCGATGTCGGCCCGTCCGGCACCGGCGCACAGCGGCAGCGCCGCCGCCGCGAACGCCACGGCGGCGCCGCTCTCGCCCAGAGACGTCTTTTCGTGCCCGTGAATGGCCGCATAGGCAACCCATGCCGCTGGCAGCGCCGGAACCAGGAAGGTCCATCGCAGGCCGGCTGGCGTCGCGTCGAGCGCGAGAATGGCGGTTGCCGTGCCAGCGACGAGCGCGCCGGTCAACCACCACCACGCACGTGGCGCGTCCGTCGTGCGTGCCCGGACGCCGCGGTAGCCGAGCAGGACGAGCATCGGCTCATGCGCCAGGAACAGCGCGACGGCCGCCGCTGCGACCAGCACGGACGCGTATGCCGGTCCGGCGACGATTAATGAGGTGACGAGCGGGAATCCCAGTTGGCCGTAGGCACCGTGCTCCTTGGGAAGCATGCAGCAGTCCTCCGCCGAGACTGACGCGCGAACACCCGGCCGACTCGCTCAGCCGCGGGCTTGCCCAGACGCCGATCGCTGAGCCGCGTGACACACCTCGGATGGGCAACCCGCTGCAACGAGGCAGCCAGCGGACGCACGTCAGCCGTGAACGGAAAGCCTAGAGAAAACCGGGTTGCCGCGGAACGCGGCTGGATCAGCTGCGAATTCTTTCGCGGTGACTGAGAATCTTTCCGCTCGCCGCGGCTTTGGCCGGTGGTCGGGAGATCTGGCGCCGGCGATCGGACGTGAACCGTTCGAGCATGTAACCGAGGGCCAACAGGTGTGTTTCCTCGGCGAGCTGGCTCTCGATCACCGCCCAGGGGTCCTGGCATTCGATGAGCCGGCGGCGAGCGCCGGGGCCGTCCACCATGAGTCCGTACGAGGAGCCATGGTCGCGAACTTCGATACGAACGGACTCGCCCCGCCGCATGTACAGCCAGGTCGGAGCGGGTTGCGGGCCGGAGATCCAGGGCACGGGATCATTGTCGGCACCGGCCGCGCGCGGCGTTACCCCGTTTACACCTTTTCCCGATATTCTTGGCGCCCCTGCCAGCAACGAGCCGCGGCGCAGCCGCGTCTTGCCGAATCCGATGCCTCACGACGGAAGGAAGGGTGCAGCGTGCCAACCATCACCATTCAGGACCAGGACGGGAAAGAAGTCTTCACGACGGATCTGCAGGGCGGCGGCCTGGGCAAATACTTCAAGGCCGCCACATCGCTGCGGTCAGCCGTGTCGATCGCCAGGTCCTTTGGCAAGCCGCTGACCGATGTCGAAGGGGCACGCATCACCCAGCTCGCGCTGGACAAAGACGTGCCGGTTGGCGCGCTCGGTGAACTGTCGATCGCCGGCGGGACGAAGTTTGCGATCGGCGTTCACACGGCCGGCAGCAAGCTCCTGTCGGAGTCCGACCTGCAGGCGCCGCTCACCGTACCGAACGGGACCACCTACACGTCGCTCACGGTGGAAGCATTGCTCAAGGCGGGACTTGCCGGCTCGACCGGCGTATTCGGGTTCGGGTTCAAGGCGGGAACGGCGGTGCGCTACGCGTATTGCCAACCCTTCGATACGGTGGCGCAGGCGCCAAGCCTGAAAGACGCGGTGGCGACGATGTTTCGTAGCGCCGTCTTCCCCGCCGACGTCGAGGATCTGGCCCGCCTGCCGGTCGGCGCGGTGGCGTCGGTCGCCGGCGATGGCGAAATCACCTTCAGCGGCTCCGCCAGTCTGAGCTCGTCGGCGAATCTGCTGGCAACGCCCGGCCTGCCGGTGATCGGGACCGCGGCACTGGCGCAGGGCGTAACCGTTGGCGTCGACGCCTCGTGGACCGCGAGCGGCGAGTTCGAGCTGCGCGTCAGGAAGGCTGACGCATCCCGGCTGCAGATGTCCTTCTTCCGTCGAAGGGGGCGGGCGCTGCACATCTCCGCCAAAGCGACCGCAGGCGTGACCGCCACCGTCAAGGGACGCGAGCTGCTCGCCACCCTCATGACCGCCATCAGCAAGAATCCAGAGCCCGACCTCCTCACCCTCGTCAACGCGGGACTCGACGACGACACCATCGGGTCGATACAGAAAGCCATTGCCGGCAGCCTCGATCGATCCCTGACCCTTGCCGCGCAGCTGCAGGTGTCGGCGCTCGGCGAGAATGACGCACTCGCGGAGTACGACATCGAGCTCGCCGGTCTCGGCGACGCTGACCGATCCGCCTTGCAGGAGGCGCTGCACGGCCGCCTCGCCGCACTCGACGAGGTGGCCGATCGACCCGGAAGCCCAGTTCGCACCGTACGTCATGCCGTGCGCCAGCTCCGGCAACGCACCAGCGTGTGGCGGATCAACTGCCTGGGAATCCTCAATGTCGCCAGTTTCGTCGACCTGGTCCGCGAAGGCACGATCACGTTCGATCCAATCAGCGGTGCGTTGACAGCGGCCGACAAGGTCAGCGCGCGGCGCATCCGGGTCACGGAGCGGCCGCTCGAGAGCGATCCGCAGAAGCTCTCCCGCGTCATCCTCGAATCGCTGCTGGTCACGGCGGCGTACCGGGCCGGCCGCGCCATCGACGCGACCGTCTCGCTCACGGCGGAACAGGTCTACCTCGAACAGCACGGGCGGACGTCGCGCCACGATCTCGAAGATCACTACCGGGCGCTGATCGCATTGGGCCTGTGCAGCGCCGCCGAGCGGAACGAGCGACTCGGCATGCTGACCGACTTCGGCAATTCGACGCTGACGATTCAGAATCGCTTCGACGCGGACGCCTGCGACGCGATGTTCATCGACGCGGACGGGCGCCCGCGCACCATCGGCGACTTCGAGCGCATCGCGCGCATGTCACTTGCCGCGTTGATGCCGTCGGACGATCCCATCCGCGCGTTCAGGCAGAAACCACTCACGTCAGATGCGCTGTGGGCCCGAATCCGGGACCTCGGTAGCGAGGACCTCGCCGTACTGCCGGACTCGATCCGTCACGACACCAGAATGCTCGCCCTGGTGCAGGGAGACATCGTGACCGTCAAATGGTGGGCGCGGGCGATGCACACCGCGGCGACGGCGCTCGTCGAGATGCGCACGTTCCTCGGTGCTCAGGAGGCATCGACGCTGTCGGCGAGCGAGAGCTTCCGGAAGAAGCGCGACGAACTGTCCCATGCGCTCGGCAGCGTGGTCGCCACCACGGAGGCCCGGTTCGACGATCCCTGGCATGTCATCGCGATGGATGCGGCCGCCAACGGAAAGGGCATCCTCGAGGCGGTGATCATCTCGACCCAATTTGCCGCGCAGTACACCGACGTCGCCGTGCCGCAGGTGCCGACCCAGGCGCGTGCGGCCGCGCCGCGTTCACGCCCGGGGCTCGAATCCATCGGACCGGCAGGCAAGCCGCCCGACCGCGACTGGACGACCGAGGAGCGCGACCTGTTCAATCGCCACGTGGTCAACCTCCGCGGCGGGCTGCTGTCAACGGACGGCAGCTTCTCCTCGTCACTCGATCAGGTGCAGCAGATATTCCGCGCTCACATTCCCGAGTACGTGCAGCGGCAAAAAGGAATGCTGCAGCCGCCGCGCGTGCTCTTCTTCGCCCACGGAGGCCTGAACGAAGAGCGCGAAGGGCTCCTGCCCGTGCTCGCCAGGCGTCGCTTCTGGGAACTGAACGGCATCTACCCGGTGTACTTCGTCTGGGAAACCGGGCTGCGCGAAACGCTCGCCGATCTCGTCCGCCAGGCCGTCCCGACACGCGCCGAGCGAGCGGCGCTGACGGACACGTCGATCGAGCAGGTGGCCCGTCCGGGCGGCAAAGTCGTCTGGGGACGCATGAAGACCTCGGCGGAACGGGCGGCGAAACCGGATGGCGGCTCAACGCTCGTGGCGAAGCTTGCGGGTGAGCTCTGGCAGCAGATGCGCGGCGAGATCGAGTATCACGCCGTCGGCCACAGTGCCGGATCGATCTTCCACGCGTTCTTCCTGCCGCTCCTGGTGGCTCAGCACCCGGCGGGCGCGCCGCGCGTGGACGTACGCACGCTGCATTTTCTGGCGCCAGCGATGACGACGGATTTGTTCGCGGCGCAGTTGAAGGCGCTCATCGGCAGCGGCAAACCGATCACGCGGTTCACGATCTACACGATGCTGGACGACCTCGAGCGGAACGACCCCTCGCTGCGTCCGTACGGCAAATCGCTGCTCTACCTGGTGAGCCAGGCATTCGAGGACAAGGCGCCGACACCCATTCTCGGGCTGCAGCGGGCGCTCAAGTCCGACCTGCCGCTCATCCGCTTCTTCGGGCTTGCCGGCACCGAGAAGGTGGCTGACGTCGCGTTCTCGAAGTCGCCGGAAGGCACGCCGCTCACGTCGCGCACCGAATCGACCACACACGGCGGCTTCGATAACGATGTGGCCACGATGACCAGCGTCCTGCGTCGCGTCCTCGACGTATCGGATGACGTGACCGTCGTCGATTATTTCGAAGACACGGTTCCGGGATTCGATCGGCCCGGCGTCGGCATCGCGCGCGTTTCCGCCGGAGTGTAGACAGGGTTTGTGCGGAACCGCCGCGGCCGCAGGGCGGAGGGTTCGCGAAGGGCGGGAAGGCCACTTGCCTTTCGCGCGGCGCGGAGCTGGGTTCGCACGCGCGCAAGTTCTTCGATTGCCACTCGTAACTGACGACGTGCCTGGCGGCTCTGTTGGATGAGATATCCCATCTCGGTCACGCACACCAGCTTGAGGCTCTACTGTTGTGTGTGCAACGTTTTGCCGGCAACATACCCGTGCCTTCGGCCCTGGGCCCGTCGCTCGTGACTCACCCGCTCGGCCGAGGGACCTGTCAGTTCGCGACGCGCAGGCATCGGTAGCCTGTGCCACACGAGTCCGCCGAACCGATCTCGATCTCCTTCATCCCTGCCAGCGTGTTGATGATCACCCGGCCATCTTCGCTGAGAACCAGGCGGTCCGTCGGGTTGCCGTTGTTCCCCATCGGCGTGGTCGCCAGATGCAGGCTCCCTGCGCGTGAGGTGCCCGTCTGGTCGCCGACACTGCGCGAGTAGATCAGCGCTGTGCGCCCGTTGCCACCACACCCGCTCCAGTAACCGTATTGGCCTGGTTCGCAGCGGGCGCCCCATGCCTGCCAGTACAGCCCTCCGAGGTAGGTGCCGCCAGGAACAGGTGCGGGTGACGCGTTGTAGTCCGCACCATCAGGTCCGGCGCGGCGCAGCACCAGGTCTGGCGCATCGCCGATGTCGCCGAGCACCAGGCTCCTGGCGTAGCACTTCGGTGTGCCGTCGGCGAGCGGATGGATCACGGCACTTTCGGTACTCGACTGCCGGCAGAAGAAATCCGGCGCGCCAGGCCACGCATCGGTCCTGCCGACGAGCAGTTGTCCCGTCAGCACGGTGCCCAGCTTGATCTCGGCGGTCGGAGGCACGAACGGGCGAAGTGGATCCTGCTGCGCGTGAGCAGAGAACGACATGAACAGCACACCTGCGACCGATACGAACCGCTTCATCGATCTGACCTCACAATCGGCGCAGGCGAGGCAGCACACTGGGGGCGGGACTTCACCCGCCCCCACGGAGACTAGCGATTCTGATCGCGGCCGCCGCCCTGCTGACCGGATCCCGGATTCTGCCCGCTGTTCCAGTCACGGTCTTTCTGCCGCTGCCCCGGCTGACCGCCCTGCTGACCGACGTTCTCCTGACCCTGGGTGCGGTCTCGATCGCCCTGATTACCCTGCTGCTGGTTGCCCTGCTGCTGGTTGCCCTGCTGCCCCTGCCCCTGATTGCGATTGGTGTCAGTCATGGACGCTCCTTATCAGGCATCGCGGCCTGAAAAAATGGAGCGTAGTGGGAAGAACTGCGTCGATACCAATGAGCTACAGGGGCGTAGCTGGACCGAAGTGGGACATGCCCGTCACGGCCGCGTGTTCAGCGGCCGCCAGTCGCCTCGAGCGTGACCTCCCCCGTCACATCGGCGATCCACCCTCTCGATCATGTCCCTCCGCTGGAACCCCACAGCGCGCTTCGCGCTGACCCAGTTTGAAAACGAGGATCGTCCGCGAGCGCGCCTGCTCCGTTGCTGTGCGGCATCAATCAGGAGAGGAGATCCCGCACTCGTCACCTTAGCCGGGAAGGAGGTCACCGTCACCATCGTCGGCATCGAATGTTCCGTCGTCCTTTTGCGCCATCCGGGCTGCACACCGGCACGCTATGAACCGAACCATACCGAACAACGTGACAAGACGCTTCGGAAGGGCGTAAAGTCAGGCCACCTTTCCTGAGCCATCCGCACCCCTGCGGGTTCCTCGTCCAAGGTAGTACCGAGGAGCCGGCCATGAAGGTCGCTGACGGTCACGTCCAAGCCGCCCATTCGTCGATCGACACGCTCACCCGCCTGCACTCCGCGGTGAGAGAGCTCGATCGTACAACGGCGGACTCAGAGGGAATTCTGCGCGAGTCCCGCCGCCTGCTGGAACGGGTGCGCGCGGATCAGGACGAACCAGCGACTGCTTATCGAACGATGCGACGATCGTAGCCCGCCGATAAAGACCATTGCCGCGGCGACATTCGCACTCGGAGTCATCCGCGCTATCATCGCTGGATGCCTATCGACATGAAGGCGCTCGCTAAAGCGGGCGCGGAAGCAAGAATACGGGAACTGCAAGAGGAACTCGCGGAGATCGAACGTGCCTTTCCCGACCTGCGTGGGGGAGCATCGCGGCGACTTCCCGTCAGACGTGAGCAACCATCGGAAGAAGGAAGCGGTGCCTCGTCTCCTGTTCGGAAGCGCAAACGCCGGGGGATGTCTGCCGCTCAGCGCAAAGCCGTTGGCGAGCGCATGAAGAAGTACTGGGCCGAAAGGAAGAAGCAAGCGGGCAAGAAGTAATCGACACGGCTCGCCCCCCGGACACCGGCCTTCGCTCCCCCCTCCTCACGCCTGGCGACAACAGTCGGATAGCGACTGCCTTGACTGCCGGCGAGGCCGGTGACGACAGCGCGCGCTACGCGTTCGCGTTCTGGGCGCACGCGGTTGGCCCATCGGTTGAGGTCAACGGCTGATCGTGGTGTGGCGAGCGATTTGCTTTTCATTCGCCACATGAAGAACACGGAACCTGAACTCCAGAAGGATCCCGAGCAGTGGAAGACAGGCGATGAGCCGATGACGCCGGCGCAGCGCTCGTATCTGGAAACGCTGGCCCAGGATGTCGGCGAGAGCTTCGACGAGGATGACCTCACGAAGGCGGAAGCCTCGAAACGAATCGAGGAGCTGAAGTCGCAATCACCACGACTGAAGGGTGAGGACGGCTGAAGGACGGAACGAGCGTGATGATGGCGGGCCGTTCGCGTGCTGCGTGATTACTGTCGCGGCGGCGCGGAGGCAGCGGGTGGCAGATGTGAATCGACCTGTTCCGCCAGTTGGCCGACATCTGTGCGCCGCGCGAGCTCCTGGAATTTCGGGGAGCTGATCGTCTCGCGCAGGTCCAGGTGTCGGCACACTTCACCAAGCATCCTGAGGACCATCGTCATCTCCTGTTCGGACAACAGATTTACCTGCAGATCGAGATGGGCGCGACGGTCAGCCTCCTGTGTCAGCCGGTTTTGACTACCCAGCACGAACAGTGTGAGGAAGATCGCTTCAAGGCTGACCAAGGTTGTGAGCAGGTTGAACGGATATGGGTCGAAGGTGTGTATACCGGGAATGTGGCCGGTGTTGACCAACGCCCACCCTGCGAACCAGACGATATGAGCGATCGCTGTTTCCTGTCGCGCGGCGACCGCCGCAATCGCGTCGCTCGCTCGCTCAGCCACTGAGCGTTTCCTGGCCGCTTGCTCCTGCAGCCGCGCTACGGCACGGATGTTCTCGTAGGCGATGTCTGACCGGACCGAGTCTGTCATATCGGTATTATCTCCGCGCCGATCCAGACTTCCGGTCGTTCTTCTCCCCTCGACCCTGATATCGGAGTCACACAGCCGGCGGACGTCTGCCCTGAGAGCGAGCCGAGCCATCGCGCGATCTGCCGTTGCGCCATCTGGATCCGGCCCCGAACGGGTCGTAAAGTGGATGCGTCCACGTTGCCCACGATGACAAGGCCCATCAGTTACCACGACATCATTGCCGCCGGCTCGTGTGCCAATGCCGCCGAAGCGGCGGCGCTCGTTCGGGCGGCGCTGGCGGCTGCGCAGGCACGAGGGGTGGCCGCGCTACCCTCTTCAGCCTCCATCTGGTTGGAGCCGACCGGCTCGGTCTCGCTCTCACCGGAACAGCAGGGCGACACGCGGGAAGCCGTGCTTGCCAGTGCCGCCGCCTTGCTATGCGGCCTGCTCGGAATCGGTCGAGAAGACGGGACTGGCCATCGGCCGGTCCCGGCAGCGCTGCTGCTCGCGCTCGCCCGCGCCCAGCAACCGATCGGTCTGCCTTCGCTGTCTATATCCGAATTCGGCCGTGCGCTCGAGCAAACGGGTGGCGATCCGGCGTCACTGACAGCCGTCTACTCCAGAACCGCGCGCGCGGCCGCAGGCGGCGCCTCGCGTCCGGCGAAATCCGGCGCGGCGCGTCAGGGCGCCCAAGCCGTAGCGCGCGGGAATTCCGTCGATGGTGCGGCAGCGAGTGTACCTGGGCCAATTCCGATCGGAGCGGGACCTCGCAACGGGCACGCGGCGTGAACCTCACGCTGGATTACCCGGTCCGGCAGATCCATTTCGCTCCGAGCAGAACCGTGGTGATAGCGCCACTCCAGTCTTCACTTTGGCGAAGCGACACTACGCTGCCGCCTCGATCGCGGCGGTCCTCGCTCTCGGCGTGTATGCGACGTTCCGGACGACGCTGCCCCACGATGCCGTCAGAAGCGACGCCGTGGCGCGTCTTCGTGTTGATCCGCCTGCACCGACAAAGGGAATACCCGGCGTCGGGCAGCCTCCGGCGGATCCTCCCCCCGCACCTGCGCCACCGCGTGGCGCTCTCTCTGCTGTTCATCCCGAAGAAGCTGTCGCAGGCGAGCCTCTCAGTGGCCGGTGGGTGATGACGAACGAGGTCCAATCCACCAGCTATGCGGCCTATCGCCGCCTGCGGCTCGGCTATCGCCTTGAGCTGCAGCAGCATGGCACTCGGATCACCGGACAGGGCGAGAAGTGGTTGGAGAACGGTCGCCGCATTCCGGGCGCGACACGCACGCCGATCACCCTGGACGGTGTCATCGAGGGCCGCCGCGTCGCGCTGACATTCGTCGAACGCGGCCGTCGCCGGACCAGTGGCGGGACATTCGATCTGATGCTGACGAGCAACCGTCTGCAAGGGACGTTCGAAAGCGACGCCGCGCATGCGCGCGGCAGTTCGATCGTGCAGCGAGTGTCCGCGGATCCTGCTCCGCGGTAATTCCGTCAGTCGAGATCTCCGCCGCGCACTCCGGTTGGTCTCCCAGCCGCTGTCTCTGCGCCGGCGGCATCATTTGCCGGCACCAGTGGCGTCACTCGCCACATCGCGACTTCCGTATTGCTCGAAGAAGCGCTCCGTCAGTAAAGACATCAATCGTCTTGTCGCGGCTGCGCGGTGTGGTATGTTCCGCGCCCTTGTCGCTCCCCGCCTATAACGAACATCCCCTATCGGAGGCTCCTCATGCCGAGACGTTCTGTCACTCGACTGCTCTGCGCTTTGTGCGCTGGCGGCCAGCATCACTCCGTTATCCGCTGATGACGACCATAATGGCGATCATCGCGGCGCGACGTCCTGTCGCGAAGTCCCCACGGCCGCGCAGTTGACTCGCTGGCTCGTGGCTGCCGCACATCTGTCCGACAAGACCATTGGCGGTACGGTCGGCGGCCTGTTCGAGGGCAAACGGATGTGGGCCGCTGTCGTAAACAGCGAGGGTGTGGTTTGCGCGGCAGCGACGTCCACCGAGGATCCCAGGAACGTGTGGCCTGGCAGCCAGGCGATTGCGAAGGCCAAGGCCTATACGGCCAATGCCTTCAGCCTCGATGACTTCGCCCTCTCCACGGCGCGACTGTATACCTTCACGCAGCCTGGCCATTCGCTGTGGAGTCTTGGCCAGTCCAACTTGTTCAACGCCCAATTGCTGCTCGCGCCCGGTGAGCAGGGAGACCGCGGTCAGATTGCCGGTGGAACAATCTTCTTCGGAGGTGGCGTACCGCTCTACCACGACGGCCACATCGTCGGTGGCCTGGGCGTGAGCGGCGATACTTCCTGTGCCGACCACGAGATCGCGAAGCGGGTGCGATTCATCGGAAAGCTGGATCCACCGGGAGGTCCGCTCGCTGACGATATCGTCTACTCCCCGCCCGACCCGCCCAGTGTCTTTGCGCATCCCGTGTGCCTGAACACGTACCGGAACGGCGTCAAGATCGGGGATGAAGCGCCAGCCGAGTACCCGATGGCGCATTAATCACACCCGCGTTCTGCACCGCGCCCGGCGGCGCGGTGATCCGCTTTGACATCGAGGTGTCCCACGGCTCGCGCGCGGTGGGACACCTCGCGCGCTGCCAGCAAGTCCTGGCGTCATCATTCCCGATCAACCAGGTAACGTTACGGCCGCCCTGTTACCGTTTGTCAGGCACCGCACATCTCACCTGTGCGTCGTCGGGGTGATCAGATCTGCACGGTTCCAATAATCGTGCTTGCGAAAGGATGATTCCCGGCGGATCCACTCGATTCGGCGTGCGCTATCATCACGAGATGGCTATTGACATGAAAGCGCTCGCCAGAACGGGCGCGGAAGCACGAATCAAAGAACTGCAAGCAGAGATGGCTGACATTCAGCGGGCGTTTCCGGGAATTGGCGGGACGTCAGCCAGGCGAGTTCAGATCAGACGCGGTGGACCGGCTGCTTCACCTTCCCGCAGGCGCACACGTCCGAAGATGTCCGCCGCTCAGCGGAAAGCGGTCGGCGAAAGAATGAAGAAGTATTGGGCTGAACGCCGGAAGCAGTCGGCAAAGAAGTAGCCTTCCCACCCCGTCCGCGCCACCTCAGTCAATCAGCGCCCATGCGGACGGTCCGCGCCTCGGCGGACGGTCACCGCGGTCCGTAGTGTGGAACAGCGCGCCCTGCTTCATACGCGCCGAGGTCCGGCGCGCGACCGGTGAAATCGTCGTCAATCCCGGGCAGCCGCACGCCGGCATCGACGGCGACCGAGCCGGGTCGCAACTGAAAGTCGAAATCGGCCGGTTTGTAGAGCGTGCGCGGATCGGGACCGGGCGGCCGGACGTTGATGAAGACGTCGTAGTCGACCAGCACGCTGTGCCGATCCTGACCGGTCGCGGCCGCGTAGTCGGCGAGTGTCTTGAAGCGACGGACCTCGCGCGCCATGGCTTCGAGGGCCGATTGCTGCTGCGTCGAGAGCGTGCCCGCTTCGCCGGGGAAGTTCGCCCTCATCGACATCGGGGGCGAGCTCCACTCAAAGGAAGATTCAGCGCCTTCGTTCGGACGGAAGCCGTTGTAATCCGAGCTCGAGTAATTGGTATTCGTCTCCACCGCGAAGGTCTCGAGCGTCTCACTCTTTCCGAGAATCAGGTTATTGCGATAGTGCACGTTGGAGGCCGCCAGCAGCATCGGCTTCACGGGCGCGATAAACGTATTGTGATACACGAGAATGCCCGCCGATGACGCCGTGAACTTCACAGCACCGCCCTCCGGGGCGTGATACACGACGTTGCGGATGAAATAGACCGGTCCACCGAACGCCGGCTGGACGCTGAGCGCACGATGGCCGTGGTTGAAGCAGCGATTGCGGAAGACCCGGATGTTGTGCGCCCCGCCGTCCGCCTCGATGCAGTTGTCCTCGACGTTAGAGATGTCGTTGCCGTAGAAGTCGATCGAGACCGGCATCCGATCGGGAATCGGGGTCGGACCGTCCCTCCCCTTACCCGATCCGGTGCCCGTCGAATCGGGGTTGCCATAGGTGGCGACGTCGACGCCATCGTGAAAGTTGGCGATGGCGTTGTAGGCAACGACGTGGCCGGCGCCGTACACCTTGACCGCGTACTCCGACACGAGCTTCGGATTGAACTCGGGCAGGTTCTGCCAGGTACGGCCGGTGAATCCCATCAGGTAGTTCGGATTGAAGCGGCCGATCATGACGTTGTCGGCGATGTAGAAGTCCTTCGACCCCGACCAGTCGCTATAGATCGCGCGGCCGACGTTTTCGAACCGGCAGCGGCGAACGGTCAGCCCGCTGGAACCGGTGATGTTCTTCTGGCCCGCCCACATCGCCAGCTCGGTGTTCCTGATCGTCAGCCCGTCGAAGTAGTTGAAGTTTGCCCCCATCAGGTTGAACAGGTTGTAGGCGCCGTCGCCGTCGAAGATCGCGTCGCCATCGCCGGCGGCCTTGATCACGATTGGACGATCGACCGTCCCGCTCTGGGTGAGGAAGTAGGTTCCGCTCGACACGGTGCCGAGGCCGGCGCCGTACCGGTACCGGTCGTCCTTATAGACACCTGCATGGACCAGGATGATGTCGCCCGGCTGCACGCGCGCGGGGTAGGTGTTGAAGTTGTCGGAACCCGACGAGCCCGTGTAATACGCAGCCAGCAGACCGGTGAACGACGGCTCCTCTCGCTGGCCCTGATAACCAGGTGGATACACGTGATAGGTCTTGCCACCGGAAAACGGCATCGGCTCCGCGCGCGTGCGAATCGTGGCGACGTGCTCTGCGTCTCCCTTCACACCGTCGGGATCGGACAGCACGAACCGCGCTTCGTACTCAGTCGCCGGCTCGAGATCGAAAATACTGCCGGCGAAGCCATTCGGCGTCACGTATTGAAGCGCGTTCTCGTTGATCCGCTCGTTGCCGATGCGCAGGAGCGGCGCTCCCTGCTTCCAGGTCCGGTCGCCGCGCTTGCGATAGGACGTCGCCACGGAAGCATCGCGATTGTCGTCGCCGGTGATGTGCCACTCGAAGCCAAGAGAGATGAGCGTCGGCCGTTCGGTGACGAACGCGCCGGCGACTGTGCCGTCGCCTGCCGCGGCAGGCAGCGAACAGAGCAGGATCACGACGAGTGTTGCGGCAGACGGAGCCGTTCGCATGATTTCGTAATTCGAGAGGCGCGGCGATCGCCGTCGTTACAGCCGGAGCGTCCGGGCCGCATTATGCGTGCAGCGTTGCTCGGGAGCAATCGCTCGCACCGGGCAGCAGAGGAAGACCCCCCCAAGGGGAGCGCGAAGCAGGAGGCACCTCGGCTCATCCTTCCTGATCGCTCGTCGCATCAGTCGCAGTTTGCAAGCAGGAAATTGCAGCTGTGGCGTCCATTCTTCACACTGGCACCATGCCGCTCACCGAGGAGCTGATCCTGGAGTCACGGCGATTGCGCCGACAGCTGTCCTTCCTGCGGCAGGAGCTTGAGATTGAGCGCCTTCGCAACGTGGAACTGCGGCTCGGTCGCGGGGCGAGGGGAACAACGGTAACGCGAAATCCGCTGCCGCCGACTGCATCCACTCATTGGTCTGGCCGAAATGCCATCAGTCGAACACAGTCATTCTCGTTATCGGTGGTTTAAAGAAGCTTTCCGATCCAGACGGAGAGAGAGAAGTTCTCTGGATCACCACCGGACTTCTCGCCGCCCCCCGCCCACGGGCGAAGCTACGCGCGTCGGTGAACATGCCGACTATCGTGCCGCGACAAACTACTTCGACTCGAGAACTCGATGATCCTGACGGGGACACCGCGAGGGAGCCAAGGTGGCGAGTTACTCCGGCATGACGCGGAAGTTGACCTACCCCTCACAGGCGCAGGCGTCCGGTTCAGCCGATAGGCGTCTTGTGAAGCCAGGACACGTTTGAATCATCCACCAACGCCGCTATGTCGTCCGCGAGCGACTCAGGGGACCGGCACCCGGCCTTCACAGGGAGGCCGAATGCCCGGGACTGATGTACCTGGCAGCATTCCGCTGCCCGCCTGATGGCCCAGGCATTCACGATGGTGCCGTCTTCCGCTGCCCGCCCGGTGAGCCGCTGATGCACAACCTCCACCGGCGCCACCAGACAAATCACGAACACCTCAGGATCTGTCGCACCCCTCAGGAACTCGCGGAGGTAGCCAGTTGAAAGGCCACGGCACGATGACGGTGCCGCGGACGAGCCGCATACTGCGGATGCCGCGCACACACCACTGACGCCACGCCGACAAGTCCTGAAAGTCGTCCGTGCCTGCACCGTTCAGCGGGAACCATTGGGCGACGTGCTGCAGGAACACGCCGAGTGGCTCGGGGTCGAAGATGGCGCTCCCACCCAGCCGGGTTCGAAGGTGGCGGGCGACAGTCGACTTACCGATGCCAAAAGCACCGTTGATGAAAACAATCAAGGTGGACCCACCCGCTGTGGCGAAGCCGATCCTACGGTCAGGTGAATTGATTCGCGGCTGCCTGGCAGGTCGGCTATGCCAGGAAGTCAGCGCGATCGACAGCGTAACGGACGGTGCGTTGCTCTTCTTCCGGGTTCCCGTCGCCGACGAACCGCATGCCGCACTTCTCCATCACTCGTATCGAGTCGGTCAGATCCGGCAGCGTCTCGCTGGTAATCCGGTCAACATCGCCATGCGAGAAGGCCCAGCGAAGCAACTCGCGTGACGCCTCGGTCGCGTATCCGTTGCCCTGAAACGACGGCAGCACGCTATATCCGATTTCGCACGACCCATGCACTGGACGCCCTTTGAACCCGGCCACGCCGATCAACTCGCGGGTCGGTTCGCGCCGAATCAGATACCACAGCCCCCAGCCGATGCGTCCGGGGCGCTGCAACATCTCCAAGTACCATCGTTGGGAGCCTTCATCGTTGAGCGGGGGAGGCCACGTGGCCGGTGATGGCACGCCCAACGCCGTCGCGAACTGTTCGACATTGCGCAGCTCGAGCGACACGGTTTCGGCCGTCGCAGCAATCACTTCAAGTCGAGCCGTCAGCACTGTCACGTCAGCGACCGCAATGCGCGCGATCCGTTCCGAGTCGCAGCACCTCACGCGTCCGAATACCATAGCAGGTGATTCGGCTGCCATAGACAGGCGGCCGTAAGGTATCAATGAGCGCGTCGCACGCCCGAGCCGCCTGCGCCCGAGATCCTTGACCGGCTGCCACCGGGAGCGTCACATCGGCTGCTTTCCGCGCATTTTCAGAGCACCGTTCGCGTAGGATTTCGTCACGAACCGGTCGCGGACGCATGCATCAAATGGTCGTCACCGCTGTTGCGGTAGTCGTGGCAGTGGGGTCAGTGCTTGGCTTTCAGCCAGCTGAGGCGAATGTTGAAGCGGTGTACCGAAGCCACCAGTGGTTCGAACACTTGCGATCCAATGGCCTGGCGTCACCGATGATCGGACGGTGTCACTCGATCGTGACTGCCAATTGTCCGTGTCGTCTTGAGTTCTAATAGGCGCCATGAAGGGATTCATCCTGGCGGCTGGCGTTGTCACGCTGACGGTTTGCTCCGTTCATGCTGACGGCGTGGATGACTTCGTGAGGGCGGCAATCACGCGGCGTCATATTCCCGGTGTTGCCATAGCCGTCGTGAAGAACGGCACGGTCGTGCGAATCGCGGGCTACGGACTCGCCGACCGCGAGCAGAACGTCGTGCCTGGGCCCGATACCGTGTTCCGTATCGGCTCCCTCAGTAAGCAATTCATCGCCAGCGGCATCATGGTGCTGGTGCAGGACCGCACGATTGCTCTCAGCGATCCCGTCACCACATTCATCCCGGAAGTGCCGCAGACGTGGCGCGACATCACGATCCGCCACCTCCTCACGCATACGGCAGGTCTTCCCCGTGAGGCGCCCGCGGCCGATCTCGCCAGAGCCAAGGCGGACATCGAACTCATCCGCTCCGCCTACCGCGTACCGTTGCAGTGGAAACCTGGCGACAAGTACGACTATTCCAATCTTGGTTATTACATCCTCGCCGAAGTCATGACACGCGTCAGCGGCACGCCATGGAGCGACCCCCCGGGCGGCCACGTGACCGGCGTACCGATGATCCGCCACGAAGGCACGATCCCTGGCTTTCGTCCCGGGTTTACCCGTCTGCCCAAGCAGGGGCTGACGATCATCGTGCTGACGAATCTGGACCGGGGCGCCGTCGACGCCATCATTGCCGGCATTGCCATACGTTACGCGCCAGAGTTGATTCCCCACGCGTTACGGCAATGGACCGACAAGGAAGCACTGGGTCTCCAGTAGTCGGTCGACAAGAATCAGGTTGCAGGGAACGGGCTCGGCCGCAGAAGACGAGGACGAAGAGCGTGAAGGCAGGAGATCGCGGGATCGATCGTGTCGAGTGAGTGGCAGAAGATGGTAACGGGCGAGTTGTATGACCCGCTCGATCCGGAACTCGTAGACCGCCGCATCCGGGCCCGAGACCTGTGCCAGCGCCTGAACGCGACCGGCGACAGCCCACAACCGGATCGCACGGCACTTCTGCGAGAGTTATTCGGGGCTGGGGGCGAATCGGTCTGGATGCAGCCGCCGTAGCCACGGGGTTTGCTCCCCTCCCCTTCGGCGGTCGTGCCTGTGTAAGTGGTGGCGATTTTTTGGAGGTGCTGGGAGACGTGCGCGGCTTCATAGACATGTTCATTGCGTCGGGACCAGCCGCTGGAGTTCGGGAGTCTTGTATCCGGACGGCGGCGGGCCCACGACTGAAGGTCGACGGCTACGGCGCACAGTCTTCAAGGCGGAGTTAATCTTCTCGGGCCGACAACATCACTTCCGGCCGCGTGGAAGATCATGTGCGTAACCTCGCCGTGGTCATCCACAGCGAAATCCACGCGTACTTGTCCCCCGAAGGTCGTCTCCGACGTGGGAATGAGTTCGATACCATTCATCCACAGTTTTCCATCAGACAGCGTGACCTCGACAGCTATCGGCGTCGGAGTCTGCCCAAGCCGCAACTCGTAGGTCCCCGCATATCGTTGAAGTGTCGCTATCGGGAGTGTGACGGCGTTCTTCAGTTCGTCGGATGCCGTGCCCACGAGATGTTGCCGGCTCTGCTCGTTCTCGTTGCACACGTATTCGAGGAGTTCTGTGTCAGGTGCCAGATCCGCCGTCAGCCGGACGGTCCACGGCCGGGTGTAGGCGCGCGCGTCGTCCAGCGTCTCCTCGATTTGCAAATGCCCCATATCGAGACGACGAATACGTTCCGAGATTCGCAACGCCTCGGAGTGCGGATGGCCCTTGATATCGAGCCATGTGCGATCGTTGAAACCAATGCTTTCGACGACCAGCGTGTCCCCGTCCCAGTGGCCTACTGAATAGCCCATGAACGATGGATTCGGATCGACTGGTAACGGACGGCCATCAAGGAAGATTTGCCGATAGGTCAGATCTTCGGAGAGCACCACGATCAGTTGTGGCGTTTGAATGATCTTCGCGAGCTGCAGGGGATTGACGTTTACCCTCGGTCCGAACGGCAGACACCCAGGGCCCGAGGGGTCCTCACGGCCGAGATTTTCGGCCCGTTGCTTCACCAGCGCGTCGGCCCACGGTTGCGTCTCGTCGGGCTTCAGGTCCGCCGTGATATCGAGATATCGCCCCGGCGTCCACCCCCAGATGCCCGACAAATCGGGCTTTCCGTTTATCGCGCGGGGTGTGGGCGCCGACAAATTCGGCTTGCCCTCCGTGGTTCGTGGCATTCCGGGCGTCGGATATTGCAGCCACTGCGCGGACACTGGCACAACTGCCACCAACAAACCCGTCGCGATCATGGCCGCCGTCGTCATCGTTCTCAGAAATCGCCTGTTCTTGGTCATGCGCGCCTCGGTCGCTTTGAACACCGACCGGTGCCACGACGGTGCGCCCGGGCGGCGCCATCGTAGCCGACGTACACGCCGCCTGATGTCCCATTCAATACATCCGAGGCGATTTGCGGTCCGCTGGCTAATGCCGCAGTGACCCGTCCCGCCGACTTCGGTGACCCCTCGGTGAAGCCCGCGTTCTTGTCCGGCAACGACGGACTGCTTCTCCACCACCGACGACTATTTCCGGTTCGCGCAGATGATGCTGAACGGCGGCACGGCCAACGGCAAGCGGTTTCTGAAGGCGGCAACCGTGGCGCTGATGCGGACCAACGTGCTGGCCGAGGGCGTCACGGTCGACACCTTCGGCCCCGGCCAACCGGGCATCGGCTTCGGGCTGGACTTTGCGATCGTGATGGATCCTGGAGCGGCAAACACTCCGGAGGCTCGGTGATGGAATGGGGAGCGGCGACAGATGTGGGATCTACACCGCTACGGCTTGAAATAGCCGGCGCGGGCCTTGACGCTGACGCGGCGATTCTTGACACGCACCTGCAGCGAATGCCAGCCAGGCCCGGGCACGCCCTCAGGCGAGAAGCTGATGACGTAGCGCTGGCGGAACTCGTCGAGAATCCTGACAAACGCTGGCGCCAGATCCTTCGACGCGTCAACCTCCAGCTTGTTGCCACCCGTGGCCTCGACTAAATCCGACAGGAACTTCGAGCCGCCAGAATCCTTGACCGTCACGGCATACACCGTCGTCTCGGTGCGGCGAGCGACCTCAACGACGGTCGCTGGTTGCAGCCAGCTGCTTGTGTCCACGCCGTCGCTGAAGACCAGCGTGAGATTGCGGCCGGCGTCGAGCGGCCGGAGGATCAGCGCAGCGTAGACACCGTCGACGAGCGCCGTCTGGCCCGCGGGCTCGGCGTGGTCAAGCGCCTCGCTGACGCGCACCACGTCCGGCGTCATCTCCTGGCGCAGGCCCAGAATGTGGCTGAACGTCACGAGCCCGGCCTTGTCTGCCGGTTTCAGCGCGCGCAGCGCCGCGCCGACCGCCGTGCGCAGGTGGCCGAGGCGATCACCAGAGACGCTGCTGCTCATGTCGAGTGCCAGCGCCACATTGAGCGGCAGTTCCTCGAAGCTGGCGAGATCGACCTGCTGCGCGATTCCCGAGTCACGCACGTCGAAATCCGCTGCGGTCAGGCCGCGGACGATGCGGCCGTTGTCGGTGACGAGGACGTCGAGGCGCACGACTTCGCGGCGGGCCGAGAACTGCGCCAGCGCCAAAGCCAACGCGATCGTCGCGAGCTTCATTCCGCGGCGACCTCCGCCAGGAGGGAATCCGCACCACGACCGCCCCACTCCAAGTACTCCCACAGCGGGTCGTCTGGAACTCCGGAGCCCGAATCGCGACTCCCGGATCCCGATTCATCCGGCGTTTCCATCGCCCGTCGCAGAAGCGTGACGGCGGCATCGTGGTCGCCCGCACGCTCGGCGAGCGCGCTCAGCGCGAGGACAGGGGCCGGCGCGGCATTGGCCAGCGAGGCCGCCTGCCGGTATGCCTCGCTGGCGCCAGCCGTGTCTCCGCTCGCCTCGAGGGCTCGACCGAGCAACAGTGCGGCGACGTAATCCAGGGGGAATGCTTTTGGCGCCCCGGCGGCGCGACGCAGCGCGGCCACCGCGTCGGCATGCCGGCCGAGCAGCTGCAGCACGCGGCCATGGCGAATGCGCGCTTCGACGTCGTCAGGACGCCAGGCCAGGACCGTACGAAACGCCTCTTCCGCGTCCTCCAGTTCGCCGCGCATGGAGCCGACGTCGACAGACGGAGACATGAACCGGTTCGATCCGAGCGCAGCTTGAACGGCCGGCGAAGCTTCGGCCTCGTGACGACAGCCAATCAGAAACTGAATGTCCGGATCGTCTGGAAACAGATCGCCGGCGCGACGGAACATCGGTGCGACGAACTCCTGCTCTCTCACCTGCCAGGCGAGGATGGCGCGATACCATCGCTTGACGAACGGGCTCTCTGCGGGCGCCCGCGGCGTCCGTCGAAGTGCGCTCTTCGGCCGTACCTCGTCCAGAATCGCCATCGCGGCGCTCCAGTGCGAGACCATCTTCACGCGCCGCGTCCGCCGGCCGTCGTCGGTCAACAGCGCTGTCTGCGCGAACGGGCCGACGGGTACAGGAGATGTCGTACGGTTCTCCCTCCGGCGGGGCGAGGCGGGCGATGTCGCCGTGCAGCATCGCTCCGCGCTTCAGTGGACGATCGAAGTCTCGGGATTCGCGAATCGGCCTCGCCAGGTCACGGAGCATCTCCAAGTCGCGCGAGGTGTAGGGAATGCGGTGCGAGGTCCTCGACGTGCCCTCCTGCACGTCGAAAGTCTCGGTTTTGGGCTCACGGAGCAGGATGACAAGGGATCGCAGGTCCTCCATGACGGTGGCGATCTCCGCGCGGGACAGCGCACGGACGACCTGCAGCGGCGCGTCGACGGTGTTCGGCATGTGGGCGTCAGCCGCCTGGATCCACGTGGCCAGCAGATCGACACGCGATTTGAGCGGCGCGCCACTGGGAGTGGTGACCTGCAGCGCAAGCAGGAACAGCGCGATCACGCGCCGAGTATAGCTCCGTCAATGCAGGGCCCGGCGATGAGCGGGTCCGCCTGGCTCGCGGGCTGTCTGCGAATCCGTGGCTCGGAGCGTCATCGCGGAGGCTTCCAATTGAGGAGGACGGTAATGGGTATCGTGACCTCCGTCATGTCGGCTGCAACGGTGGGAGTAGGGTCCGTAGTCTCGCTGGGCTCCAAGCCACCACCCGATATGCGATTTGCGACCGGTGACAACACAGTGGCGTCATTCGTCGGGCGGATGGAAACGGAAGCCGCACCATTGGACACGACCGCGACGGTTCGTCCCGCTGCGAGCAATCGCTCGGTCGCCTGTTTGAATCCTGTCCGAAGCCTCAGAGTGTTCTGGAAGTCGATGTGCAGCTCGTCAACGACGATCGCCACAGACCTGGGTGCGGTGCGGTCCTGGCCGATCGTAGGTGACGTGAACAGCGACACGAGTGCTGCGAGGACAATTGCGACAAGGTATCTGCGACGAGTCATGCGCACTATGCCTTAATCGCGTTGGACGTTCTTCGTCGCCGTGTGGCTCTGCCCACACCGACTGCAGCGCAGCGCGAAGTGCGAGTGAGAACCGGTGCGGTTGTACCGCCACTTGCGTATGTCAGTGAGGAATCCGTCCTCGAGAATCCAGGAAGCCAAATTTCGTACGCTTCATCTTTCGTCGTCGCGGTCGGCTGGATCAGTTTCTGCGGGCACCCGAGGGTAATTCGAATACCCACACCGCGGCACCGTGATCGGGAGGATTGCGGATCTCCGGAACAAGCGGCGGGAACGTGGCCGCCTGCGCCCCACCGTTCCCAACCGTCAGCGCGACGAATTGGCGGCCGTTGATCGCGTAGGTGATTGGCGCGGAATTCGGCACGTCGTTCAAACGCACGTGCCACAACTCTGCCCCGGTCGCATCGTCGTAGGCAGCGAAGCTGCGGTCGAGTGACCCGGCGAACACGACGCCCCCGGCAGTCGCGGGTCCACCGGTCGTCAGAGGCGCTCTTTGCCGCATCGTCCAAATCGTCTTTCGGGTCTCGAGGTTAATCGCCTGCACGCGTCCGTAGTTCCCGTCGCTGTCCGGCCGCGGGCGCAAGGTCCACCGAACGCCGGTGGAGAGGTTGCCTCGACCGCCACCTGCCGTTACCGGTGTCAGGTCCATGCACGCCTCGACCAACGAGACGAACATGACTCGTGTGTCCGGATTGAACGAGTCAGGCAGCCAACTCTTCGCTCCACCTGCATGAGGGCAGGTAGTGATAGCTTCGCCCGCGCCGGGCACGAGCAGTTCGTTGATCCGCTTGCGGCCCGTATCGGGATCGATTCCGATTACGACGTTCTGGACGCCCAGATCTATTGAGAACGCATATCGTCCGGTCCGGCCGTCAACGAAATCGAAAATCGCCTGCTTGCCACCGGTACCTACCAGCGTAGGGCCATTCGGAGTCGCCTTCAGGACGAGGCGACCAAATGCCCAGTCGTAGTCCCACTGGTCGTTCGGCTGGTGCTGGAAGAACCAAACGAGCCTTCCGGTGTCTGGGTCGAACGCAACAGTTGAATCCGTATACAAGAGATCGTTGTTTTGACCTGACACGCGGTTTCGGTACAGGACCGGTGTCATACGTCTGGGCGATCCCCATATAGAGCAGCCCGGTCGCGGGTTCATAGCTGCCAGGAACCCAGACGGAGCCGCCGTTGCGTTTGACGTGGGGGATGCCGTTCCACGTGTTTCCGCCAGGTTGCGTCTCCTCTGGGATGGTATTGAATCGCCACGCTTCGCGGCCCGTTTGCGCGTCGAGGGCGACGATGTAATTCCCACCCGGTGTCCGACCAGTGGTACTTGCAATCACCTTCCCCTTCGCGACTGTAATACCAGCTGTCAGCCCGTAGCCGGCCTTCTGGTCCGCAACCACAGAATCCCACACCACACGTCCCGACGTGGCTTCAATCGCGACGACGTGCGCATCAGAGGTGCCGGTGTAGACCTTGTCGTCGTAGATCGCGATCGCGCGCTTCACGCTCGGATTCACGCCTTTCGGCAGCCGCCGTGAGTATTGCCAGAGGAGATCACCCGTCGCAGCATCCAGCGCCTGGACCTTGTCCCCGTAGGCGTGGACGAACAGGACGCCATCATGGAACAGTGGAGTTCCTTCGTTGGGTCCATTCGGGAGCGACCAGCTCCACGCCAGGCGCAGGTCCGCAACGTTCTGCTTCGTAATCTGCCTCAACGGGCTGAACCCCAGACCATCGGAGCCCCGCCGCCACGTGAGCCATTCGCCGGCGGGCGGATTCCGGAGCATCGCATCGGTCACCGACGTGTATCGGTCGAGCGGGTTAGCTTTCCTGGGAGCTGGAGGAATGGTGACGCCACCGGTCAGACCTCCACCGGGACCGCCGGTGAACCCTGGAAGGAGGAGGGTGCGCAACTGGTCGACATCTGAGGACAGCGGCTTGTCCCCCTCAGCAATCTGATTCTGGGATAGTAGATACGCCAGCAACGTCGCGTGGCGCTCTGCACCCAAAGAACCAGGGGCGGCCGGCGGCATCGTTTCGATCTTCGAGAACAGCGCCTCGGCTGACCGGCCAAACCAAACCGCGCGGAAGTCAGGGCCTCGCAGCGGCGGCGCAAACTCCCCATCGTCGAGATTCTCACCGTGACACGACGCGCACGCTTGCTTATACGTCGCCTCGCCGGCGCTGCGCTGGGCCGTTGTGTAGCTCGGCGCTGTCAGCTGCTGCGCCGGAGTCGCTGCCAGTGCAAGTCCAACAATGGCTGTCGCGGTAGCGATCAACGTGAATGACTGGCGATGCTGTAAGCGGATCACTTGGGGATCCTACTCTCGTTCAACACGTAATCATGGCCTCAGCATGTGTTCCGGCCTTCTCGTTCTCCAAGCAGACCTCCTCCAAGAAATCCGAATCGGGGAGGGGATCGTCGCGGGGGTGGCGGGATTCTTCTGGCACTGGAGACGTGAACGACGGGTCCGTGGAATAGGCGTATCCTTGCGCCCATGACGACCCAAACAATCGCTCTCGGATGCGCGGCCGTCGGAGTCGTATTCAGCGCCGTCTACGTCGTTCTGGGCGTGCGTGGGATCAAGCTGCTGCGCGACATGCGCGACCGGATGCCGAAACCTTAATCTTCGCGCCCAATCAGGCGGGCTCGCCCTCCAGCCTCACATCACACCATTACGGTCTCGGTGTTGCCAAGTCCGGGAGGTCGCCGTCCTTGTCTTCGGGATCCTTGTAGCCGGTGGCCTCTTCTTGAATGAGATCAATTGCGGCACGTTGCCGCTCGGAGTGCAGCAGCAACATCGTGTCAAGCATGGCGTTGCCCGGTTGAGAGCTTCGCCGTCTGAGCCGCCACGCGCCGACGATCATCCACAGGATGAGGAGCCAGATCGTCCCGAAGAAATACGCTCGGAACCACCACATGCGGGATGGAGTCTACACCTCGGACTGTTTACCGCTACCTGATCGCTCCCAAACAGATATTGGCACGGTCTCACCGTTCCGGGCGCTACTGCGGCGGCCAGTTCCTGTGGGCGCCGTGTGGTTAGGCCAGTCGGCGATGGACTTCATTGTCGGCGGCAGCGGATGATCCTTGTGCATGCGAACGAGGCGGATGATGGGCCTCGACCTCTGTCACGGTGCTTCTGCTAGAGCGTGGCAGTCGCCTTTGATGACGCTGCTGCCAACCTTCTCACAGCATCATAACGACGACGACGGCGCCGCCCCCACACCGCCGTCGCATCCAGCCATTGAATCCCACGACCGGACGGAAACCGCCGGACCAAGCTACTCTCCGCACGAACTCAGCGAGCCGGCTCGAGCAGAAATGACGAGAGCGTTGCTGCGAACTCCTGGGGGATCGTGTCCATCGCGTTGTGCTCCTGCCCTTCAAAGATGCGCAACGTGTGATGCGGCAATGTCTGACGCAGGCTGTCGATCGATCGTTTGAGCTCGGGCGAAGCGCTCTTGCTCCCCGCCATCAAGAGAGTCGGAACGGTCAGCGTGCGTGCGCGAGCGGGATCGAATTGATACTGCGACAGCGCGCGGTCTTGTCGCACCGAGGTTTCGACGGTCGCCAGTAGGCCCGTCCACGACGGACGCGCTTTCATCGCGGCGACTTCGTCCGCGGAAATCATCACGATCTCTCTCATGAACGTCATTAAGGCGGCGTCCCGATCGCCGCTTCGCATCATCGCCTCCATGCGCGCGAGTATTGCCGCATGATCCGCTACGCGGACCGGAGGCTCATAGAGCGCCAGCCTGGCGATCTTGGTGGTCTGAAACGCCGCTTCAAAGGCGCAGACCGCGCCAAACGAGTGACCCAGCACGAACACCGGGCCCGGCTGCGCCGCAACGACGGCGACAACGTCCTCGACTTCCTTGTGGAGAGCGTAGGGGAACGTATCCCCGCTGGCACCATGCGCCCGTCGATCCATCGCGCAGACGCGGAACTGTGACGCGAGCAGCGGGAACAGCGGCGTCCATCGCGTGCGGTCTCCGGTGCCGCCGTGGACGATGACAAGCGATGGTCCCGCTCCGGCACACTCGAGCGCGATCGCCGTACCGTCCGCCGACGCGACCGTCGCGATCGACGTTTGCGCCTCGCCCGCCGAAACCGCGAGCCCGACGCACAACACCAGCACTGCGATCGCCCGCATTAGCGCTCCTTTTTCGTCGACAACGGCTGCCAGTGTAACGCCCTCTCGAAGGCCGCTACGTGCTTCATCAGGAAGCGCGATCGCGATTCACCGCCGACCAGCGTTGTCGTGCCTGGCCAGCGGCCCCCGGCATAGGCCAGGATTCACGCCGCCGCCCGGAACGATCCGATTCGCCGCAGTCAGCCCGGATGCCATTCCAACTCGCGAGCCTCGTGAGTCTCGTCGAAAGACGAACGAGTGATCAGGGGACGCATGGGAATTGACATGAGGCCGATGGCATCTGGTCGAAGTACGGCGAGAGTTGCCAGGCCTGCTTCTCGACGGCCGCCGAATGCGCACTCGCGCGAACGCGTGCAAAGTCCTGATCGAGCTCCCAATGCCGGCCCCGCAGCTGTTGGGCCACGGCATCTCCAATGAGGACGGCGTCTGTCGTGTCCACGAAAGTGGCGGTGCCGCGCTTCCGGACTGCACCGTGACGGACGTACTGAGCCGCCATCGACGCCGCGTCCACGATCAGCGGGTTACGCGCCACTTCGAGCACGTGCTGCAACTCGTGGGCGAGGATGACCAGCGCCTCTGTACCCTTCTGCGGTTCTGCCAAGAGCACCTGTACGTAGCGAACGCCGCCCGCCGACGTGCCGAACGCTGTCTTCCCAGCGATTGCCCGTGGCATTGCCACGATGCGTACGTAAACCACCAGGTCGGACCCCTCGATTTCCCGTACCAACCACCGGAATGTCAGCGAGCTGCTCGAGCCGGTATCCAGCAGCCATCGAAGAACGGGGTCGTCGGTGCGGATGCGCGGCAGTGCAGCCTTCCCGCATGGACTCGTTGCACCTGCGCATGGCGTATTCGATGGGCTGGCGACGTCTGTCGATGGTGGAGGGGGCCAGATGCGCTGGTCTGATTCAGCAGGTCGCGGGCTCAGCAGCACCATTACCAAACTAAGTGGCATCAACAGTGTCATACGTGTCTACCCCTGGCTCGCGTCAGGGGCAGGACAGTAGTGCGGAGGGGCACGCGCAGTCCCGAACGTTTTGCTAAGATTCGCCTAATTGCATGGGCGAACCAGACGTCTTCCAGTTTGGCGAGTTCACGCTCGATGCGCGCGAGCGCCGGCTGTCACGTGGCAATCAAGCGCTGCACCTCACACCCAAGGCCCTCGACGTCCTGCTCGCGCTCGTCCGCGAGCCCGAGCGTCTCCTCACGAAGGACGAGTTGCTCACCCAGGTCTGGCCGAATGCCTACGTGGCGGAAGGCATTCTCACCGTACACATGTCCGCGCTGCGCAAGGCTCTCGGTGATGAAGGCCGGCCCGCGACGTACATCGAGACCGTGCCCCGCGCCGGATACCGATTCGTCGCGAAGGTGAGCCGGCTCCCGAGTCAGCGTCAAAGCACTTCCACGGCGCGATTCGCTGAAGTGCACGAACTCGTGGGTCGCGGCCGGGCGCATCTCCTGACCGGTTCCTCCCTCGCGCTTCGCGAGGCGGTGGCCGCGTTCCAATCCGCGATCGAGATTGAGCCGGACCACGCCGGTGCCCATGCGGGTCTGGCGCTGGCGTGCTGTATTCGCACGGGCATCCGCGCCGTGCCGCATCAGGAGGGGTACGCGCAAGCCAAGACGTCTGCTCTCCGGTCGCTCGCTCTCGATCCCGCGAGCGCGGACGCGCAGGTTGCGCTCGGCACGGTGCTGTTCCTGAGCGAATGGGCGTGGGCGGCGGCGGAGCGGAGCTTCCGTCGTGCGCTCCAGATCAATCCGGCACACACCGAAGGACTGCTCCAGTACGGGACGCTCATGGAGGCCCTCGGTCGGTTGGACGAGGGGCTCGCACTGAAACAACAGGCGCTCGAGCGCGATTCGCCGTCCGCGCTCGTCTTCGTTCAGATCGCGATGTCGTACTGGCATCAGCGACGTTATGAGGACACCATCGCCTGGGCCAATCGCGCCCTGCAGGTTGACCCGCGCCACGTTCTCGCGAGCGAGTGCCTGGCCAGCGCGTATTGGACGCTCGGCCGGTTCGATGCGTTTGTCGAGGAAACCGTCCGCCGCGCGATCACCGCCGGACAATCCGAGGACGCGGTCGATCAGGTGCAGCGGTTCGGTGCCGAGTTGAAACGTATCTCCCGCGCCGGCGGGGAGCTGGCACTCGCCTGTTTCATGCTGCAGGTGCTGTCGAAAGCCCCCGCGCAGCAGAGGTCACCGGTGCAACTGGCGGTGTTTTCGGGTGCTGCACGCCGCATGGACGACGCCTTTCAGCACCTGGATCAGGCGTTGAGCTCTCGCGATCCCGCACTGGTCCACCTGGCCGTCGCGCCGCAATGGGACCCGATGCGGGCAGACCCACGATTTTCGACGCTTCTTGCCCGCCTCGGATTACCCGCGGGTCAGTCCTCACATTGATCGAGCCCCGTCACACAACACGCGTGCGATCGTCGCAGAGTCGGACTGAAGGGCCGCGACATCGTCAACTGGGCCAAATACGCGCCTCGTTCATCGGCACCGTGATGGAGGGCCATTCCTCGTGGACCAGGATGTTCGCCAGCGTCTTACAGGCATTACGTGCGCCGGCGACCACGCGACTGTGCTGCGCCCGCCGAGTCTTCCCATTCACCATCGGCAACGGCCATCCCCCACCGACACGAAATCCCGGCGGCCAGTGAAGGTGGTTAATCGCTAGCGGAGCAGGATTTCCCCGTCGAAGGTGCCGGTGGTCGTATACCGGGCGAGAGCCTGTGCCCGTGCGCGGCGTCGATTGCGCTCGGCCTCTGGACTAGCCGCCATCATGCTCAAGAACAGGGCGACGGCGACGGCGACACACAGCGGGAAAAAGACGGCGACAAAGATAGCCGCTGACATAGGCAGTCTCCTCGGGCAGTCTACACCTGCGTGGATTTGCGAACGACATAATTACCGCTGTTTGCCGATGAGAAGCTCCTTCATCCGCTCTCTCTTGACAAGGTTCATGTCTACCCGTCAAGTGTGGTATAAATAACACCTCGCCTTTTTCTGCTACTGCCGATTGCGTCAGTATTCTCTGGCGTAACCCCCAGTCCCAGTCGAGTTGTTCGCCACGAGGACATCATGCGCGTCTTTCCGCTTCACAAGCTGCTGGCGGAAGCTGCTTGCACGCGCTCGTAAGGTTGGATTGAGTCCCGTTGGATTAATCGTAACTCTCCGCTAATTCGCTGATCTGTGCAGGATGCCAGAAGTGAGTGACGCCAACATCACCCTCGTTCGCCTCACCTACGACTCGTATGCGCGGCGGGATCTCGCCATGATTTGGAAGCACCTGTCACCGCAGATCGAGATTTATCAGGCCTCAGAGGTGCCGTGGGGCGGCACGTATCGGGGTCATGACGGGGCGCTTGAGTTCTTCCGCAAGCTGAATGCGTTCACAGATGCGTCCCCCATGCCGGAAGAGTATTTCGCCGCAGGCGAGGACGTGGTGGTGATTGGGCGCGCTCGTGGCACCGTTCAGACGACTGGACGGCCCTTCGATCTGCGGATTGTTCACCTCTGGACGGTGCGTGAGGGATTGATCGCCCGGTTCGCGGCCTACGTCGACACGGTTGGCGTGTCGATGGCTCTTGGCGGGTGACGGCTACAGGATCACACCGTGAGGTCGAAGGGCGAGGCAGGACGTCCGCACCAGTCACGACCGAAGCGCCACGTCCCGGTTTGGCTCGCCCTAAGTGTGTGCACCGAAAGCCGTGAGCATCGGCCCGCTGACCCCATCCGAAACGTCGCTGATGTTCAGGTGCGCCAAATTGCGGTTTCAGTGGGTGGCGCCAACCCGACCCCGGTCGCCAAGCGCGCCAGGAAGTAACCCATCTACGCTTCTCGGTCCTCACCGTCGTCATTGCGTGCCGGTGCCTCATCAGGCCAGAAGGACGGCGGTCTCATCGTGACCCACTGAAATCCGCACGCTGCACAGTCAAAGGCGAGGACGGCGTCCGCTGTATCCGTTGGAGACAGATGCGCCATCCGCTTGCCACACTTCGGACAACTGACCACGGTTCGGTTTAGCCTCGTCATGACGTCCGCTTTCGTTGCAAACCCGAAACCGTGCGAGTGAGGCGAAGCTCGTCCTTCCGTTACACAACCACCTTCACGACCCCATCCTACGCCTCGCATAAATCGCCTTCTTCACCGTCGTCTGGTGGAAGTGTTTGGCAGATTCCGCCGCCATCACCGAGATCGGATGAGCGCGTTTGCCGCTAACCGAGTCATTCAAGACGTCCGAGCAATCTATCGCGCGTGCCCGTCGGTAAACGTCGTGAACGGCGTGTTTGGCGCCCTACAGGAGTGCCACTACTGGATCAATACGGCTTCGCGCACGCTGCTTGATTCGGCAGCGTCTTCGGTCGCCGCTTGATGCCGCGAAGGTCCGCGTCGGTCTGCAGGATATTGTCTCTCGCGCCGGAGAGTTCCCACGTTCCGTACTTCGCGGTCAGCACGGGCAATACCGACGCCACGAGCGCGTCACCGGACAGGCCCTGCTTCTGTACGTCGGCGACTCGGTCGCGCAGTGTAACCAGGTAGTCGCGGAACGCGGCGACGTCGACCACTGTGGCGACATCGCCGTGGCCGGGAACGAACGTGGCGTCCGGGAACGTGGACAGCAATGTGTTGAGCGTCGTGATCCACGGACCAATCGATGCGTCCACGAGGTTCGGGGCGATGTTGCGCCAGACGAGGTCGCCCGCGAACACGACGTGGGCATCGGGCACCACCACCACGGTGTCGGCGCCGGTGTGCCCGGGCATGTTCCGTAGCTGTACGGTCCGTGACCCGAGCTTCCAATCGACGGAGTTGTCGTAGATGGTCGTCGGCGGGACGAGGCCGTCGACCATCGCCTTGAGCGACGGCGTGAGGTCCGCCCCGTACAGATGTCTGTTCTCCGAATGAATCCAGCAACGCACCTTGCGCTGCGCCATGACGATCGCGCCGGTGTCCTTGAACACGCCGTTCCCCGCGACGTGATCGACGTGGTAGTGCGTGTCGACAACGTACCGGATCGGCTGTGTTGTCTGCATGCGGATCGCCGCGAGGAACTGGCGTGCGGCTTCGGCGTACGACAGCGTGTCGACGACGGCAACACCGTTATCCCCGACGATGAAGCCAGCGTTGGCGGCCCCACCGAATGCGTCGATCGCGGCCCATACGTTCGGGCCGACGCTCTTGAGCGTGAACACCGATTGCCGGTTCTGCGCGACGAGTGTCACCGGGATGGCGATCGCGAACGCGACCGCAAGCACGCGCAGCATCGGTGCATTATGCCCTGCGGCGTCGTCGGAGCGCCTGCGTGTCCGGCGCGTGAGGTCTCTGAGGACTTCTGCTCCCGCGGGCTCTGTGGGTGTGCGCCCCTCCTATAGAAAAGGAGGAGCGCACCACATCACAGGGAGAAGCCAAATCAGGGGCTTGAGGTGTGTGTGCCGCAGACTCGAAGCAGGTAGCATGTGCCAATGACGCACAGGAGCGGGAACATGCTCTTGATCCGCGATGCCGATGAGAAGGACGTCCCGGCGATCGAGAGTATGGTTGCCGACTTCGTCAAAGGTCATCCAGCCGAGAGTCATCCTCGATCGACGCTGACACTGCGTGGCGCGTACTTCGGCGACCGTCCCGTGGCTCACTTGCTGGTCGCAGAGCGCAGCGGCCAGATTGTCGGCATGGTTCAGTGGACGCTGCTCTACGACATGTTCTGGGGCATGTTCGGTGCCGAGGCGGCATGGCTTTACATCAGACCCGAATATCGGGGTAGCGGGATCGTAGCGCCCCTCCTCGCGCGGGTTTGCTCGCAAGCCGCAACCGCTGGAGCAGAGTTTCTGCATGGCGGCGGCGGTGACGGACCGTCACAGTTGTACGAACGAGTGGCCATCGGGCAGATGTCCAAGGAGTGTCACCTTTCTGGTAAGGCCTTTCAGGCGTTCGCGGCGCTTGACGGATTACCTTCGCGGGAGATTGTCCGGCGTCTGCCAGCGCCAGCTTGATCGAGCCAATGTTGTCATCGTCACATGTCACCAGCACGCGGTCGTGTCCAAGCTTCTCAGGGGCGAACTCCTTTGTGACAGGCGGCGCGCCCGTCGGAGTGTGGTCCCGTCAACGAAAACGGCTGACGTTGTCAAACAACCGATCGTTGCGGGTACACGCGTTGACGCCGGAACGGTCGAAGCGTACCATCAACTGCTTCATCCCGTTCGTCGCGCATCTTTCGAAAGGCGGGTTCTGTGGGGCAAGCGAACGTCGCTTTAGGCGTCGCCCTGGCGCTGACACTGACTGCCTGCAGCAATCACGACGCGCCGACAACACCATCCTCAACGGCCACATCATCGTTCGGCGGACCTGTCAGCATTACGATCTACTCCCCCAGTCCGACAGTCCCAGTCAGTGCTGGGCAGCAGTTCAGCGCAAAGGTCATCTTCTCGAATGGAAGTAGTCCAAATGGAGTCGGCCAGAACTTTGTCTGGAGCGTCTCTGGATCAGGCTGCTCTGGTGCAGGCTGCGGAACCATCGACTTCACCGGACAATACACAGCGCCGGCGACCGTCCCGGACCCCGCGACTGTGATGGTCAGAGCCACATCGGCCTTCGATTCGCAATGGTCCAACGCTGTGCCGATTGTAATCGTCGGGGCGGCCGGCGAATCCTTTTCCTTCTCGGTCAGCCCGAGTGGCGTCCCGTTCGGCAATCAGATCCTGAACACGACGAGCGCTCCGAAAAGCGTCACGCTGACCAATACGGGCAGCACGGCACAGCCGGTCTTCGGCAGGGTCAATGGCCCTCCTGGTCATTGGCAGGACTTCACGGTGACAAACGACTGCCCATCGAAACTTGCCGTGAGTGCGAGCTGCACATTCAACATCACATTCACGCCGAGTGCCGCGGGTAACCGCATCGCCTATCTCTTTGTTGACGGCGTCTTTGACGAGGAGGCCATGGTCAATTTAGCGGGTTTCGGAACCGCGCTTTTACCGTAGCCATGCGCGCGCTGGGAGTTCGGCTTATTGTCATGGCCGGCGTGCATGCCGTTGACGTCGTGACCGGGGCCCTTTTTGGACTGATGTTCCTCGGCCTCAGCACCCTTAAATCAGCACGCTAAGGGGGCCGTCCTCTTACATATTCTCCTCATTCGTCAGCCAATGCCTCGGCCGCCTACCCACTCGCGATCTGTTGGAAGTGCCGCCAACTCCGTTGCAGTTGCGACAGGAGCTGTACAAAGCGTGGGTATTCTCGAAGGCTGTCGAGACTCGGATCGCGCGCGAAACACGGGTAGCACGGGAAACCGTCATCAGCCGCGGCCTCGGCCCAGTTGATCGCCTCGTCCGGCTCGTGCAGCGCCGCGTGCGCCGCGGCGATGTTATACGCCGTGTGATGGAAATGGCCGAAGGCGTGGCCAAGCTCGATGGCACGGGCGATCGTTCTTCTGGCCTCGTGCTTCTCTCCTGCTCGCGCCAGTAGGAGCGCCTTGACGCTGGTCAGGCTTCCGCCTTCATCTCGTGGGTACTTGGCGAGATACTCCTCGACGAGACGTTCGGCCCGGTCGACCCGTCCAAGCTGGACGTAGACCTCGGCCTTGACGCGTTCGACGAGGAACGGACTGACGTTCCCCGGAACGGTCTTCATCACGGCAAGGGCGTCTTCGAATCGGCCTGCCAGCGCGGCGTACACCCCGACGCGGAACCGGGCCATCGTGTTGTTGGGATTCAGTTCGATCGCGCGGGCCACGAGCGCCTGGGCCTCGTCCAGCAAGCCCACGTGCGAATACACCATCGACAACTGGTGATACGTTTCGTCGGCGTCGGGATCGAGTTCCACTGCTTTCTTGAACGACCTGATTGCCTGCTCGTGCGGAAATCCTTTGGCTTGCGTCCAGAGAATGAGACCGCGTGCAAAGTGCGCCTCTGCCAGATTCGGATCGAGATCGAGGGCTTTTGCCAAGGCGACGTCGGCGTCGTCGCGAAAGCGGTTTCCCTCCGCCTGTGACGTGAACTTGAACGAGCGTGTGCTATAGGCACGTGCAAGCTGAGCATAGGCCCCGGCGCACGACGGGTCGAGGCGCACGGCTTCCTCGAGCAGCGCAATCGCCTCCACGGTGTCAGCCACATTTTCGCCGCCGGTTTTCACTTTCCCGCGCATATACAGGTCATACGCGGGAGAGCAGCGGGCAAACGTCCGCCGGCGCGACGAAGCCGCGGGGCCTGCCGTCGATGGATCGATTCGGGCAACGCTGCCGACAAACCGATATCCGTGCTTCGGGACGGTCTCAATCAGCGCGGCGCCACCATTCCGGTCTCCGAGCGCGTTCCGGATGACATGGATGGCTTTCGCGATATTCCCCTCTTCGACGAGCACGCCGGGCCAGACCGTCGCAAGGATCTCTTCCCGTCTGACGAGCGTGCCATGGTTTCGAACGAGTTGGACGAGCGTCTGGAACGCTTTTTCCGGAAGCACGACACGCTCACGTGTCTGACAACGCTGGAGCGTGCGCTCGGTAACGTTGAGCTCTACGCCGCCAAACTCATAGATTTCGAGGGCCCGATCAGTCACGGTGCGGGCCTCGGAACGAAAAAGGAACGAGCAATTCATCGAAGGCGAACGACTTGTCCGCCCGGCAGCCACAGACTCCTCCGATTGAAAGGCGTTTCACAGCGGCGCGACGACCGCGCAGTGTAACGCCGGGGAGGGCACCGTGAACGCAAATCGGTTACGAATCGTGCGGATCGCCTCGATCGTCCTGTTGGGTGTCGCCGCCGGGAGCGTGATCGCCTACGCGGCGACGACTGTGTTCAGGCAAGACGGCAAAAGCAATTACATTGGATTGTGGCACGGGCCAGCTCAACTGACGGCGCGGGTCCTCACGACCCCGGTCGGTGAGATCACCGGCGCCTGGCACTATCATCCCGGCTTCGTCTACAACGTCGTCACCCAAGGCACGATCACGATCGAGGACGGGTGCGGAGACATCCACCAGTACTCGAAGGGAGAGGCATTCGAAACCTCGGAGGGCCGCGTCCATCGCGCCTACAACCTCGGAAGCGAGGATGCGATGGAACACAACATGTTCGTGAACCCGCCGGATCGGCCGATCACCGTCTTCATTCCCAACAACGAACAACGGTGCGGACCGCCGAGCACGGTCGACGAGTGCCGGCACCATGGATGGGAACAATTCAACCATCCGTACCCGTTCGCCAATCAGGGCGCATGCATCGCCTACGTGAATAACCGGAAGCGGACCACGGTCTTCGTTCCCGAAGACCCGCTCCCGTAATCACTGGACCAGCGGTCGTCGATTTCGACGCTGCCACGACAGCTCAAGGTTGGCGTGCCTGGCACGCCAACTCGCTCGTGAGGCGATCCAGGACTCCTGCGAGGCGCCGATCCCGTGCGGCCCGACGTTCGACTGGAGCCGCTACTCCTTCTCAAACACCACGGTGTTGTGAACCGGCGTGCCCTCCGCATTCGTTCCGACAGCCGTGGTGGTGAGACTCTTGCCATCGTCCGCGAGCGTGACCCTCAACGTCCCTCTCACTTGCCCGTTGACGCTCAGCACGCGCTGAAAGGAACGATCATCAATTCGGGCAAAGGCCTCCCGCGCATTAGGTTCCCTTGAGCCTTCCGCCTTCACCTCTTTGCCGTCAAGTGCTGCCGTTCGTGTGAGGTGGGTGTGCGTTCCATCGGCGTTGTCCGCGTCAACCGTCATCGTGAACGCGTCGCCGTGCCGCTCGATCTTGATTGTTTGCCTCCTAGGCTTGGGACCGGGATCGAAGTTCGATTTGCCGGCCTTCATTTTCCAGGTGCCAAAGAACGCCGGGTTCATCGTGTCCCCGGCTACAAGTGAGCCGGATATGCCGAGAACGGCGATAGCAGTGGCGACAATCAGGTTCCGCATGGACGACCTCGTACGGATGTGGCTATCAGAGTCACCGGGACCCTTGATGTCAAAGTTCTTTTCTGTCACGTAACCCACGCTTGGCGACAACGAGGAGAGCGTGATCTGTCCTGGGCATCCCAGTTGTCCTAAGAGTTCTTACCCGGATTGGTTTGTGTGTAAACAGAAATCAGGGATGGATGGGATGGAAGTCTTGGGCCTGCTGGGCAGGGCGGCAGATCGTCTCCCGTCGACGCGAGTTCGCTTCTCGGGAATGCGACGAACCGCTCTTGATACTGATCCGACGTGTGCCTAACATCCAATTAAACGCTCTTGGCTGGTTTCGACTCGGCATGGACTCGGCTGAAAGGATCGGCGCGATCGGAGGCGCTGTCCTTGATTACACGGTAGCATCGCCGAACTCGGGGCCACCTTGCGCGTGCGATTCGAGGCGCCGACCCTTTCCGAAACGTTTCGAAGGCTCGTCGGCGAGATCGAGACGACCAACGGCATCGTCTACGTCGAGGCTGGAAAGTGCCGATTCGGCGTCCGGGCGTGCATGATCCACAGCATTGACGTCGCTGGCCCAATCGCATCCTGCGCATTGTCGTCAACCCACGCCGCGATCGCGACGGCCTGATGAGAGCCATCGGGCACGAACTCCAGCACGCATGGGAGGTGCTGCAGGTGCCGGGAGTCACGACGACTCAGGCGATGTTCTTCAACGCCGTCGGACTCGCTCCGGACGTACACTTTCCCATTCGGTTCGAAACGGACGAGGCCATCGAAGCAGGCGAGCGGATCGAGGGAGAGGTAAGGAGAGGACGAGCCGAGCACTGAACCTGACTGTCAGTCGCGTAATCGCAACGGGAGACCCTTTCGATGAACGGCTCCGGCTCAATACTACCCGTGAACCTTCAGCAGTTCTTGGCCTGAACCTGATGGACTGGATGAATGCAGGGCCTGCGGCCTTTAGAGAGCTCTGTGCGTGTGCGCCCCTCTTTTTGTTTCATGGCGCTGAACCAGAATCTTGAAGTTGGGCTGCAGACAGCTGGTACTGCGAGAGTCACGCGATTCACGGCTGGATGTATAGCGAAGGGACGATTTCGGCTGCGCGATTAAGCAACCTGCATGGCCGGTGGGCACGCGACGTTCGGCCCGTAGGCCCTGCTTAGTCGCGCAAGTGCAGATCCCCGGTGCGTCGCCACCGCGGAATCACTCGAGAGTAATCCGCGCCGCCCTCCACTGCCGCGCGTATACTCGCGTCTCACGTGGCCCTCACCCCTGGCGGCCGAATCGGCGTCTACCAAATCATCGCCGGCATCGGGGTCGGCGGCATGGGTGAGGTGTATCGAGCAACCGACACGACGCTTGGTCGCCAGGTCGCGATCAAAATCCTGCCGAACGCCTTCGCATCTGACCCCGACCGCGTGGCGAGATTCGAACGCGAAGCGAAGACACTCGCCTCGCTGAATCATCCCCATATCGCCGCGATCTATGGATTCGAGAAAACCGCCGGCGTGCACGCCCTTGTGATGGAGCTGGTCGAGGGCCCCACGCTCGCCGACCGGATCGCGGCGGGTCAACTTCAGGTGGGCGTGGCGTTAGCGATTGCGAAGCAGATCGCCGACGCGCTCGATGCGGCCCACGCGCAGGGCGTCGTCCATCGCGACCTCAAGCCGGCAAACATCAAAGTGCGTCAGGATGGCACTGTGAAGGTGCTCGACTTTGGCCTCGCGAAAGCGCTCGACATCGTCGGTGTCCCCGCCCATGCGTCGCAGTCGCCCACGATGGCCAGTCCCACGATGACGCGCCCCGGCATCGTGATGGGCACGGCCGCGTACATGAGTCCGGAGCAGGCCCGTGGGCAGGCCGTGGACAAGCGGACCGATGTGTGGGCGTTCGGCTGCGTGCTGTACGAAATGCTGGCCGGCCGCCCCGCGTTCGAAGGTGAATCCGCTCAAGACATCCTCGCTCGAGTGATCGAACGAGAGCCTGAGTGGAGCCGATTGCCGGTGCGATTGCCTGTGCGCGTACAGGAGATCCTCCAGCGTTGTCTCGAAAAGGATCCGCGGAATCGCCGTCGGGACATCGGCGACGTCCGCCTCGAGATCGAGCGCGCGCAATCGGAGCCCGCGTTGGACCCAAGCCTCGTGGTCGAACGCGCGTCGAATCGTCGCCTGCGACTCGCGTGGATCGCCGCCGCCGTATTGGCGGTTGCGCTCGCTGCTGCTGTCGCCCGGCCGTATTTCACGACCCAGGCTCGGCCGCCCGAGACGCGCCTCGACGTCGGCACACCTGAAATGCCCGACCCGACGGCTTTTGCGATCTCACCAGAGGGACGACGAATGGTATTCTCGGCGCTCCGAGACAGACGGCCTCAGTTGTACCTGCGGTCACTCGATGGGGACACGGCCGCACCCCTAAGCGGCACCGAAGGGGCGGGCTGGCCCTTCTGGTCTCCCGACGGTCGCTCTATCGGCTTCTCTGCGGACAGCCAACTCAAGCGCATCGACCTCGACGGCGGGCTGGTCCAGACGCTGACCACAGTTGGGAATTTTCAAGGTGGAACGTGGGGGCCTGACGGGCAGATCCTGTTTACGGGCATAGGGGAATTTCAATTGTTCCGCATTCCAGACTCGGGCGGCGATCCCGTGGCCGTGACGAAGAAACAACCGGGCGAGGCCTCGCACCGGGTTCCGCTGTTTCTGCCCGGCGGCAGGCAATTCGTGTTCTTTGCGACGGGAACGCAGGCTGTTCAAGGAATCTATCTCGGCTCACTGGATGCTCCTGACGTCACGCGGCTCACAGAGGCTGATGCGGCCGGTGGCTACGTCGGCACCCGGTCGGCGACTGGCTGGCTCTTGTTCGTACGCCAGGGCGCGCTCGTCGCCCGCCGGCTCGATCCGGCGCGTCGTGAACTCACCGGCGCTCCCGTAACGGTCACTGAATCCGTCGGCGTCGGCCTTGTAAATGCCGCCGTTTCCGTGTCGGCGACTGGCGTGATCGCGTATCGCACGGGTGCTACCAATCCGCGTCAACTCACCTGGTTCGACCGGTCCGGCAGAGCCCTCGGCCCACTGGGCGAATCGAATCGCGATGACCAGATCAATGTCGAGCTCTCACGCGACGGCCTTCGAGCCGCGGTCCAGCGTCAGAACAATCGGGGTGTGTGGGTCATCGATTCAGCCAGAACGTCACGGTTCACCTTCGAGAGAAGTGGTAACGGGTGGCCGCTCTGGTCGCCCGACGGCACTCGAATCGTTTACGTGTCCAACAAGACAGGCTCAAGCGCCTTCTACCAGCGAGCCTCGGACTCGAACGACCCCGGCACAGACGAACGGCTTGCGACGGGGATTCCTTGCGACTGGTCGCCGGATGGCCGCTCGCTCTTGTACATGGCGGGCACGGACGCGAGTCGCCAGGACCTCTGGGTATTCCCGATGGAGGGAGACAGGAAGCCGTTCCCGTTCTTGCGCACCACCTTCAACGAATTGTGGGGACGATTCTCACCCAATGGGCGCTGGGTGGCCTACCAGTCCGACGAATCCGGACGCTACGAGATCTACGTGCGCCCGTTTCCAGGGCCGGGCGCATTCGTACCGGTGTCGACTTCGGGCGGCATTCATGCCCGGTGGGCCCCGAACGGAAGGGAACTGTTCTTCGTTGCGCCCGATGGCCAGCTGATGGCAGCATCCGTCACGGCAACGGGTACAACGCTCGACGTGAGCACCCCCGTGGCGCTGTTCCAGACGAAGATGGTCGGCGGCGGAAACGCCCTACCTGGTTTCCGCCACCAGTACGACATCGCGCCAGATGGCCGATTCTTGATCAACATCGCGAGTGACTTGACGCCTGTCCCGATCACGCTGATTCAGAACTGGAAGGACCGCTGAAACAGCCGCACATTCCGGCGCACATCGCACCGGGCCCATCGCTGCATCGACACTCCCGCCCGGCACTCTGAAGAGGGGAACGAAGCCTCGCGATGGTGTGCGGCCCAACAACGGCTTGGAGCCGTCGCGCCCACTGTACCGTGCAGTGATGTCATTACAGCACGCGGCTCAAGCCGAACGTTACGCCGAACACCAAACCGGGACATTAAATCCCCCAAGCGCCAGAGTCAGGGGCCATCGGGAAACGATTTCCTCGCGTCCGACACACGAGCGCCATGCCGAGTGTTAGAGTCCCCGGACGTGGCCATGTGCCGCTGGAGCATCAACGACAACTGCACAGTACGAATCCTCTGGAGCGCCTGAACAAAGAGAGATCAAGCGGCAGTCCAACGTGGTGGGCATCTTTCCGAATCCGGCGCGGTGGTTCGATTGGTGGGGGCGCTCCTCCTGGAGCAGGACGATGAGTGGGCCGTCGCGGAGCGCCGGTACTTCAGTGCCGAGTCGATGAAGCAGACGACCACGCCGGGCTTGTCGACGACGACTCAGGAGATTCTCGCGGCGATTGCTAAGCAACCGAACTCAGGACCAGTGCGCCTGAATTCCACCACTTGACGCGACACTACCTAGACCGCACTGGCCTGACGGACACGCAGCACCGAGGATGAGGGTTCCAAATGAGGCCGGGCGGCGAGACGTGAGCGGCCCGGTACGCGGTATTACTCGCGGCTAGAGCCATCGGCGAACGCGCGCCTGATAGGCAACGTACTCGCTACCGAACAATGACGTTAGAGCCCGTTCCTCAGGCACGATTTGGAAGCGGTTAATGTAAAGGACGTACACGGCCAACAACACGAATACCAGCGCGTTCAGCAAGAACAGCGCCCAACCGGTTAGCATCATCAGACCGCCCACATACATGGGATTGCGAGAGAGTCGATACGGGCCCCACGTCACCAATGAAGACGAGGAGTGAAGCTTTATTGGGTTCACGGTTGTGTTGGCTTTGCGGAACGTGGCCACACCCGTCGCGCCGGTCACAAATCCCACCACCCCAAAAGCCGCGCCGAGCCACGCATGCCCCGGTAGATCGAAGCCCAGTCGCCATGTAGCGTGCGAGACGAGCCACATCAACACGCCAGTGATTACGACGACGGCTGGTGGTGGAATTTTCGATTCAAGGGAAGCCATAACGGGCATCCTATGCGGAATGGACGATCACCGTGACCATCGTCGCTCGCGAGCCTGGCGCAACGCGCGCCTTTGGCGGGCCATCAGTCGCGCACCTCCGTTCGTCTGCGTAACCCCCGTTCCTATCAGGGTGCTGAAACCCCGCGGCGTGCAACCTGGTTCTCCTGCGGACGCTGCTGGCGAGGCAGGCGTGAGCACGGACCGCCGAGCAGACGACCGGACGCGCCGACCAGCGCCTGGCGGCCACCGAAACGCAGCAGGGTCGGCCTCATAGAGTGTTGCAGGCCGAGCGGCACTTGGGCTGGTCGCGTTCGATGAGGAAGGCAGGCCGTCGTTCAACGCCCTTCAGAACTACGGGTCGCGAGCTGCACCGGTGGTGTTCTACGTCTTCGAGGTGCCCATGCTACCTCGCTCCCCTGAACGCGCCCCTTCCAGACCTCATCGCCTCGGTGAAGGCACAGGGCTTTGAAGGATTGGTCGCCAAGCGCCGGAACAGCAAGTACGAATCCGGCCTGCGGACGGGTGCGTGGCAGAAGATGCGCGTCAACCGGGGACAGGAGTTTGTGATTGGTGGCTACACAATGGGAACGAAGACCCTCGACGCGGTCGTGTTCGGATATTACGAGGGCGACAAGCTGACGGGCTCAAGTCACCTCAACTGAACAGTCACGCCGCGGAGTCCGGTGCCGAGATGATGACTCTGCCCTCGTAGGGAGCGCCCGCGGGTTTCCCCATACAATGGCCCAGAATCCGATGACATCCGAGCGGCAGCATCAGGCGGAATCGCTCTTTCACGCGGCGCTCGAGCAACCGCCGGACAAGCGCCGGGATTATCTCCTGCACGCGTGCGGAAGCGACGAGGAGTTGAGGCGCGAGGTCGAATCACTCCTCGCGGTCGCGAGCGACGCAGACAGTTTCCTCGAATCCGCACCCGCGCCGCCCGTCGGCGACATAACCGGCAAGACCGATGACGCGCATTGGGTCAGCGGGACCCGGGTCGGCCCATACATCATCCGGGAACGCATCGGCAACGGTGGCATGGGCGAGGTGTTCCTCGCGCATGACCCCGGTCTTCGCCGAGACGTCGCCATCAAAGTGCTGTCCTCCTCCTTTGTCAGCAACCGCGACCGGCTCATGCGATTCGAGCGGGAAGCGCGCGCGCTTGCCGCTGTAAACCATCCTCACATCGGTGCCATTTACCACCTGCAGCTGACTGACCGGGGAGCACCGGCGCTGGTGCTGGAGCTGATCCATGGGGACACGGTCGCCGAACGGTTGCGCAGGGGGCCGATACCGATGCAAACGGCGTTCAGCTATGCGCGCCAGATCGCCGAAGCCTTGGATGCGGCACACGACAAGGGCATTGTTCATCGCGACCTGAAGCCGGCGAATGTAAAGGTCACGCCCCAAGAGGTGGTCAAAGTCCTCGACTTCGGTCTCGCCCGGATGGCTGCTCCCATTGACACCGCTGGCGCTGCTCACGCGATGACAGCCGAATGGACGCAACCTGGGGCGGTGATGGGGACTGTCGGCTATATGAGCCCTGAGCAAGCCCGTGGCCTGGACGTCGACAAACGCGCGGATGTGTGGGCGTTCGGGTGTCTGTTGTACGAGATGCTCTCGGGACGCGCCGCGTTCGCGGGCCCTACCTTCTCGGACACCATTGCTGCTGTCCTCGAACGCGAGCCCGAGTGGGCCGCGCTGCCGCGATCGACCCCGCCCGATATCCAGCGCCTGCTCGGTCGATGCCTCGAAAAGGATGTGACACGCCGCCTTCGCGACATCGGCGAGGCGAGAATCGCACTGGACGCGGCGATGCACGGCGCCACGGTGACACAGACGCCTGCGGCATCATCCGCAGCGTCGCGGGCGACACGATCTCGACGCCCCCGGTGGACGGTCGCCGCCGTGGCGCTGCTGGTGAGTGTCGGTGCTGCTGCGGCATGGTGGACGCGATCGCCCACGCCTCCGACAGACCCCCTGCACGCCGTTCCGTTCACGACGCTGCCAGGCATCGAACGTCATCCGTCGTTTTCGCCGGACGCACGACAGATCGCCTTTACGTGGAACGGCACGTTGCAGGACAACGGCGACGTGTACGTGCAACAGATTGGCGGCGGCAATCCATTGCGGCTGACGACGAACCCCGCCGAGGACTACACCCCCGCATGGTCGCCCGACGGACAGTCGATCGCCTTCCTGCGGCGGGAAGGACAGTCGCGCGTCAACGAGCTGCGAATCGTGCCGCCCCTCGGAGGACAAGAAAGGAAAATTACAGAACTCCGGCCTCGCGCCGAGTTGCTGCGAGCCTTGTCGATTACCTGGTGCCCTGACTCCAGTTGTTTGGTGGTCACCGACTCGACTGGCGAGAGCAAACCCGATGCGCTTTTCGTCATCACCGTGGCGACTGGTGAGAAGCGGCAGCTCACGTTTCCTCCCAGCGAGATCGCCACCGACATGACGCCAGCGATTTCGCCGGACGGGCGATGGCTGGTATTCAGCCGGAATCGAACGCCGATCAATGGTGAACTGTACAGAATGGCACTAGAACCGGGGGTCGTCGCGCGAGACGACGCGGAGCCGCTGCGTCTCGGGGCGCTCAAGGGAGCAGATCCGGCCTTCCTCCCAGATTCCCGACGAGTCGTCTTCTCGGCGAAGAGTGCATTGTGGACCGTAGACGTGGTTCGCGGTGGGACGCCGGTCCGCGTCGCGTATGTGGGTGAAGATGCCGTGATGCCGACAGTCTCGGGAGTGCTGCGCGGCCAGGAATCGCGACTCGCGTACGTGCGCAGTTATCAGGATCAGAATATCTGGCGCGTGGACACCACCGGCCCAGGCGCGCGTGCCACGTCATCGCCGGTGCCAGCGATTTCGTCGAGCCGCGTCGACCTGACGCCGCAGTTCTCGCCCGACGGACGTCGAGTGGCGTTCGCGTCGGCGCGCTCCGGAGAGCTCGAGATTTGGACGGCAGATATCGACGGCGGGAACGCGGTCCAGTTAACGACGCAAGCCGCCATTCCGGGCTTTCCCAAGTGGTCGCCCGATGGAAACTTGATCACCTTTCACAGCGATCCAACCGGGCGGGCCAAGGTGTACGTCGTTCCCGCGAGCGGTGGCACCCCACGCCCCGCCATCGTCAAAGGCGCTGATGAGTCGTTCCCGTCGTTCTCACCGGATGGGCGATGGATCTTCTTTACGGGTGCCGGGGAGCGCGGAGAACCCGCAGCGTGGAGGGTGCCGGTGAATGGCGGCGATCCGATGCCGGTGGGCTCGCTTCGCGGTACCGTGTTCCTGCCTTCTCCGCAGGGCGATTACCTGTATTTCACCGAGAGCTTCAATCGTCCAAGCACCTTGTGGCGGGCCTCGGTGTCGACCGGAACGCCTGAGCGGATTGTCGACGCGATCGTACGGAGCAATTTCACCGTGCTCGGGCCTGGGATCTATTTCATGGACCAGTCCGGAACCGCGACGCGCCTGCGGTATCTCGATCTGCGATCGAAGGCAGCCACAACGATATTGCCAGACATCGGCGGCGTGGCCTTTGGCTTGACGGCGTCACCAGATGGGCGGCACATCCTGTTTACGCGTGTCGACGCGACTGTCGACGACGTCATGCTGGTCGAGCATTTTCAGTAACCGGTGTCACTCGGATGGGTCGTCCGGCCCGGAGGGCGCCCGAACGGGTTTCGGTGCCGCAGGTACCGGTAGACCGTTGGTGATGAATCGACGCATGAACTCGCGTTGCGTCGTGGTAAATGAGGCCGGTTCCTTGAGGTCCGCCTGTGATCGCATGAGTCCGTGATCCGAATGGCCCTGCGCCGGCAGCAGGACGTGACCGATCTCGTGCGCGATCACGCGGGCCAGGATCTTCTCGAACCGATCGCCGGCAATCAAGGAAAGCCGGTCATAGAACAGGTAGACGCGATGCGCGCGTGTTACGGCGAAACCCAGCACGGCTTTTTGAGGCTGAAGTCGCGCGCTCATTGCGGCCTCGCGCTCGCCGGTCAGCATGATCACGACCAGCATGTGGGGTAAGCAGCGATTCGCCCACCGAAGCATGATGCCCGCTTCCGCGTAGATCTGGCTCGCCATCAATGTGGCGGACAGCATGGCCCGGTAGCTTGCCGGGGGCGCATCTTGGATGCAGGCTTCGAGTGTTGGTACCGGCCCGGCGCCCGCGGTCGCCGCCCTGCTCACGAGCACGATCATCATCCATACCGTTCCGAGTCGGATCGCCATTCGTGCCTCCGCTCGAAGAGGCGGGAACGGACCACGAGGCGGGTCATCGGGTCACAATCCGTAAAATAACGGCTCTCTAAGATGGCGGACGACGTGACGACGCTGCTGCTGGCGTGGGCGGAAGGCTCGGACGCGGCCTTCGAACGGCTGCTGCCGATGGTGCAAACCGAGCTGCACCGGATCGCGAAGGCGTATATGCAGGGTGAGCGGGCCGGCCACAGTCTCCAGGCGACGGCACTGGTGAATGAGGCATACCTGCGACTGGTCGACAGCCGCCGCGTGCGCTGGCAGGACCGCGCGCATTTCCTGGCGATGTCAGCCCGATTGATGCGCCGCGTCTTGGTCGATCACGCGCGTTCGAGGGGGTATCAAAAGCGTGGGGGCGGTGCGATCCGAGTCACCCTCGCCGAGGACGTCGCGCTGGAAGCGCGTGACGAAGATGTGATCGCCCTCGACGACGCGATTCAGGCGTTGGCGACCGTCGACCCCCGCAAGGCACAAGTGGTCGAGATGCGGTTCTTTGGAGGCTTGAGTGTCGAGGAGGCCGCCGGCGTCCTCAACGTGTCCCCAGAGACCGTCAAACGCGACTGGCGATATGCGAAAGCCTGGCTGTTGCGACGACTTCGCGCGTAGGGTAAGGAAAGGTCACGCGTTGTGCCCACCGCCGAGTACCAGGGAATGGGATCGTTCGCATCGGCTCCGATACGATTACCAACGCCCCTGCTGCTTTCCACTTTTTCGTCGTTTATGTGAGGTGCGATACGCGAAGTTCAGCGAACGCTTCCCGTCCGATACGCTGGACAGCACGACAACTTTCTATGCTCCGGGGCTCCGCGTGTGTGCGCTCCGCTTATAGAAGCGGAGTGGCGCACAGACACAGGGAGAGGCTGTCCAGCTCCATGCGGCGATGTGCCCACCTTCGGACACCGGTCGTCTCGCGAGGCCGAACAGCGCATCGCGCCGATCGATACGATCCCGGGGTATTGCTTGTAGCTCGACGAGCGGCATGCTTTCACCCGCGCGAGATCGCTCGTGTCATCGAAACAGAGCAGGCAGGCATCAGCCAGCCTGCCCGATCTCCCGTGTACCTTCTACTTGCGTGCCGACCGCCGAGAGATGTTCGCGCCGTATGACCCAGGACCGGTTGCGATGGTGGCAATGGACTCGCCGTCGGTCGCGATGAAGAGACCGAAGGTTGGGCCACCGATTACGGTCAGACTGCCCGTACAGTCCGCATTGACCGAGTAGCTGATAGGAGAGACGACGTTTTCCAGCGCGATCTGGCCGCCAAGGCGGCCAGTGATGACGTCGGTCCCCGTACCGTCTCCATTGAAGACATGAAATCCCGCATAGGCCGATAGCGTCGGCTGTTCGACAGCTGGGGGGAGCAGCGTTCCGGCGTCGGCGAACAGATACTGTCCTTTCAGCGTGGCGAGCGTGCACCCTCGCACGTGCGCATCGTCGTTTGATGCGGCGAGCGTGCCCGAGAAGCTCAGTCCAGCGATGACGACGAGGCCGGTCCCAACGGCGATGGCCATCGTTCGGCGGAAGAACCCGGATCTGCTGCGGAGAGGGGTGGTGTAATCGAACATAATTGGTCTCCTTGGGTGTCGCCGGATCTGGCGACGGATTTTGAGGCGGCCTCATCGAGGGTCAACCTGGCACTGCCCGTCCTGCCGGACCGGGTGATTCCGGTCCTCGCTCGGAGAGGCGAGAACTCCGGGCGAAAACTTGAACACGCCTGAAATCGACCGAAAAACCGCATCTCGACGCCGGTCCGACGGGAGCGCGCTGGCGTAGAATGAGCGGGTTGGGCGCGGCGGCTAATCCGACGACCCTCTTACTGGCGTGGGGACGTGGCGACGAAACCGCGCTGGATCAACTGATACCTCTCGTCCATGATGAGCTGCGCCGGCTGGCGCGGCGGCACATGGCCGGCGAGCGCGCCGGGCATACGCTCCAGGCAACCGCGCTCGTCAACGAGGCGTACCTCCGGTTGATCGAGGTCAATCAGGTGCGGTGGCAGAACCGCGCGCACTTCTTCGCGATGGCGTCGAGGGTGATGCGGCGCATCCTGGTGGATGCCGCCCGGGCCCGTGGGTATCAGAAACGGGGTGCCGGCGCCGAGAAGATATCGCTGGACGAAGCGCTCCTCGTCTCGGGCGAGCCCCGCCAGGACTTGATCACGCTCGACGATGCCCTGAATGCGCTGGCGGCGTTCGATCTGCGAAAGAGTCAGGTGGTGGAAATGCGATTCTTCGGCGGACTGAGCGTCGAGGAGACCGCCGAGGCGCTCCACGTGTCCGCGGATACGGTGATGCGTGATTGGCGGCTGGCGAAGGCGTGGCTAGTGCGGGAGCTGAGCGGTGAACAGCTCGAGGGCGGCTGACCGCTGGGAGGCGTTTGATCAATTCGACCAACGCGCAATCGGGCGATTGTCCAATGAGCGATGATGGATCCTGAGCGCTGGCGTCGGATTGAAGAACTGTACCAGTCGGCCGTCGACTCCGACCTGGCCGGACGGGCGACGCTTCTCGCAAACGCCGATCCGGAGATGCGTCGCGAGGTCGAGTCGCTGCTGGCGCAACCCACGGCAGATACCCCGCTGGATCAGTCAGCGCTTTCCGCGCTGAATCCCCTGCACGTGGAGACCGGCGCGCTCGTCGGCCCCTATCGCATCGAGGGACTGCTCGGCGAAGGCGGGATGGGCGTCGTCTACCGGGCGTTCGACCCGAAGCTGCAGCGTCCCGTCGCCGTCAAACTCCTGCCGGACCTCGCCGACGCCGCTGCGCGCCATCGATTTCAGCGCGAGGCGCGAACCGTCACGGCGCTCAATCATCCACACATTCTCACGGTATATGACGTCGGCGAGCACGATGGTCGGCAGTACCTGGTCACGGAACTGGTCGATGGCGGAACGCTTCGCAGCTGGGCGGAGGCGGACAAACGGTCGTCGCGACAGATTGTCGACGTGCTCGTCGGCGTGGCCGATGGGCTCGCGGCCGCGCATGACGCCGGGATCATCCACCGCGACGTCAAACCCGAGAACATCCTGATTGCGAAGAACGGCTACGCGAAGCTGGCCGACTTCGGGTTGGCCAAGCTGTTTCAACCTGGCGCCGACCCCACCTCGACGCGCAGCCTGGCGATCGCGCCCACCCGCCCCGGGATGATTGCCGGAACCATTGGCTATATGTCGCCCGAGCAGGCATCCGGGCACCCGGTCGACGCCCGCAGCGACATCTTTTCCTTCGGGGCGGTCCTGTACGAGCTCTTCGCCGGGCAACGGCCGTTCTCCGCCAGGTCCGATCTCGAAGAGCTGCAGCGGATTGTTCACGGCACGCCGGAGCCGCTGACCGGAGACATCCCCGTGCGGCTGCGCATGGTCGTTGAAAAGGCACTCGAGAACGATCCGGCCGAACGCTACCAGACGGCGCGGGAGATGGTCATCGACCTGCGCCGTGCGTCCCGCCAGACCGGCAGCGGTGACGCGGCGGAAGCCCGGTCACCAGACAAAACCGGTGATGGCTCGCGAGCGCCGGAGATCATGTCCGATCCAGACGCTCGACCACCTCGTCAGTCGCGCCTCCCCCGGCGCGCAGCAGCCGTCTGGTTCCTCGGCGGCGTTTCTATCGCCACCGCAGTCGCACTCGCGCTCGTTCAGGCGCGCCAGACGCCGGCGAACTTCGGGCCAGTCCGTGTGCAGATTGATCCCGGGATACGCCTGTCGGAAACGTCCGCGTTCGCGATTTCTCCCGACGGTCGACACCTTGTGTTCGCCGGCACGGGTGCTGATGGCATCGCGCGCCTGTGGATTCGGAGCATGGATGCGCAAGCGGCACAACCGATGTCGGGGTCGGAAGTCGGCGGCCTGACGCCGTCCCTGTTCTGGTCTCCTGACAGTCGATTCATCGCGTTCGACGCCGCCGGACAGCTCAAGAAGATCGACGTGAGGGGTGGCGCACCACAAAAGGTGTGCGACCTGCCCACGCTGGCAGTGGGAGGGACATGGAACCGCGACGATGTGATCATCGTGGGAAGCCCGAACCGAGGCCTCATACGATGCCCGGCTTCGGGCGGCCCAGCATCTGTTGTCACACAGCCGGATCCGTCCCGAGGAGGGAGCGCTCACGTCCTGCCGTCCTTTCTGCCTGACGGCCGGCATCTTCTTTACTTGAGCGTTTCGAGAAGCGCACCGGAGATGACCGGCGTCTACGTGCGGGCGCTCGATGCCAAGCCCGAGGAGCCCACCTCCCATCGCATCCTGACCACCGGCTTTGGTGCAACCTATGTCCCCGACGCCGCGCCGGGCATTGGCCGCCTGCTCTTTGTCCGGGATGCGACGCTGTTCGCGCAGCCGTTCGATGCGGGGCGGCTGCAGCTTTCCGGCGATGCCGTCCGCGTCGCCGAGCCCGTCGGCTCGTTTCTGGACTGGGCCTTCTTCTCGGCCTCGACCAACGGTGTCCTCGTCTTCATTGGGCCGCATGAAGACCGCCAGCTCACGTGGTTCGACCGTGGAGGCAAAATCCTCGGCCCCGCGAGCGAACCAGGTCGATACAGCGGGCTGACGCTCGGGCCGAGCGAAACGCGGGCTGTCGTGGTCAAGCAAGCCGATCAGGCAACAGCCGATCAAGATCTCTGGGTCATGGAGCTGTCCCAATCGAGGTCCTCGAGGCTGACCTTCGATTCGAGACTCGAAGAATCCCCGGTGTGGTCCCACGATGGCAGACGGGTGTTCTTCACAGGTACAGGGACGGCCGGATCCCTCTTCGAACAGTCACTGAGCGGAACAGATCCCGCGCAGCTCCTGCTCCAGAACGAGGAGCACAAGGTTCCGACCAGCGCGTCATCCGATGGCCGTTTTCTGCTGTACAGCTCCGTGAGCCAGGGACCGACACAATTCGATCTGTGGGTGCTCCCCTTGAAGGGTGATCGCAAGCCGTTTCCGTTCCTGCGCCGCGAACACAATCAAGAGCAGGGTCAGTTCTCACCTGACGGGCGTTGGGTCGCGTACGTCTCGGATGAATCCGGTCGCGACGAGGTCCTCGTACGCCCGTTCATCGCCGGCGCGGCAGGCGCGGATGAGAGCTCGGCGATCTCGAAAGGTGGCGGCACCTCGCCGCGCTGGAGGGGAGATGGCAAGGAGCTCTTCTATCTCTCGCCGAACGGAACCGTCACATCAGTCGCCTTTGCCGCCGACCGCGGCGTTCCCATCGGCCCTTCGAGAGCCCTGTTCCAGGTCCCTGGAGCCGATACCGCGTGGGTTGTCACCAGGGACGGCGAACGGTTTCTGCTCGCCGTGCCTGCCGGGCACGCCACACCGTCGCCGTTCTCGGTCGTGTTCAACTGGCTGGCGGCTGTGAAGCGATAGTGCCCCTCACGGCGTCCTTCTCGGGTCCTGAATCCTTGAAAAGCCGAACGAATTCACCTCGCTACTGCAGGCCCGACCTTCAGGCCGGGCGTCCTTCGCGCAATGCAGAAACTCACATCCGCAAGCGCGAGGCCGAACTCGCACAGAAGAAGCGGCGGGCCGCCCCGTGAGCGGCGCCGTCTATCCGTCCGTCGACAGCGTGTCCAGATTTCTACCTAACTGGCCCAACTGTCCTAACAGTTTCTATCCGGATGAAATCCGAGGAACAGAAATAGACGAACGGGTAGAAAGTCTCGGTCCGGTTAGGCCAGCTGGGACACTGAGGCGGGCTGATTAGTGTCTCCAAAGTGATCAGACGCGGTGTCACATGGCAACCGTCGCCATCATCCGTTCGCACCGAACGGAATCGTAGGTGGTCCAGACGCCAGCAGTTTTAGGGGACTCGTATCTTTCACAGCGTGGATCAGGAACACGCGTGTCCGCGCTGACCCCTGCTATATACTCCGGCGGCACAGGTACGGCTCGCGCCAAGCGCATCATGGAGGACGTATGTACAAACTCTGCGTGATCCTCGTCGCAACGGCGGTCTGCGCTGTCCTGATCGCGCCCGCCTATGCGGACGATGACGATAAAAACAGCTCCGGGAGACGACAATGGAGCGGCCAGGCCCAGCTGGCGAGTCGGATCGTGCTGCCCGGCGACCCGCTGCATCCCAGTCGCTGCGCCGGTCCCGCAGCGATCCTCGGCGGCGCGGGGCTGACCACTCTCCTCGGACAGTTTCTTGGCCAGCAGTCCCATTGCCTCAATCCGGACGGGTCATTCGATCAGGGCCAATTCATTTTCACCGCAGCGGACGGCAGGACGATCAGGGGCCGCTATTACGGAAAGGTCGTTCCCGCTGTGGCGCCTCCCCCCAATGAGCCACCGAGCAGCGGCGTGATTCTCGGCAGTGTCTGCGTCCAGGGCGGGACGGCATTCAGCCACATCGTCAATGACTGTGCCGCGCAGCGCTACTCGGCTGCGCTTGGCGTTCTCAATCTCACGACGGGAGACGGCACCGTCTTCTTGGACTACGCACTCGGGGTGGGTCGCTAAAGACTACGTATAGACGGGGCAGGCGGAACGTTTGGAGGAGATTGAAGCCGGCAGCGTCCCGTGCGCCCTGAAATCGTCGTCGAAGGACTTACTGACTGCGCCAAGCCGGGCGCCCCATGGGCGTCGCACGGCGGGTCGTCGACGTGCGCAGTGGCGAGCCATCGACCGGTGCAATGGTGCGGCGGCCTTCGGTTTGGTCGCTTTGTGAGACGAATACCATCTCGCCCGCCCGGCCACCGACGAGTATTAGTATTCCTATCTGTGCGAACGACCCCTCGTAAGATCCGAAATGACTTCAACCCCTGAGTCGTCGTACCTCACGCCGCGTGGTGAGACTTGGCGCCGGCTGTCCTAACTGGCTCAAGTGGCCCAACACTTTGTATCTGGATGAAACTGGAGATGGGCGTACAAACGTGGCTAATGCCCTTTCACACGCCCTTCTTTGGCCCGCCGTGTAAGTTTCATTCTTTCCATCCCCTGCGCTATCATCCCCAGATGCCTATCGACATGAAGGCGCTCGCCAGAACGGGCGCGGAAGCAAGAATCAGAGAACTACAGGGAGAGATGGCCGATATCCAGCGAGCGTTCCCAGATCTGCGGGGTGGGGCTGCGCGCCGATTCGAGGTCAGGCGTGGACGACCGGCGCAAACGGAAAGTGCACCAGCGACGCCAGTGCGCAGGCGCAAGCGTCCCGCAATGACTGCCGCGCAGCGCATGGCTGTCGGCGTACGGATGAAGAAGTATTGGGCTGAACGCCGGAAGCAGTCCGCGAAGAAGTAGCTTCTCGACCTTCTCTCCCGTCGTCCGAGTCTTCCCCTATCCACTTCCCCACGCCTTGGCGACGACGAGTGGGGCGTGATCTGTCCTAGCTGTCCCAGTTGTCCTAAGAGTTCTTACCCGGATTGATTTTTGTGGACAGAAATCAGAGATGGGATGAAAGTCTTGGGACTGCTGGGCACTTCGGACAACTTCGAGGAAGTCCGTATCGGACTGCTAGGTGACCGGGACACTATTATCGGGAATACGCCCATCAGAGATGGCATGTGATGCTCAGCCCCATAGCTGCCGCATTTCATTTGCCGTGCTCGAATAATGGCGTATGCTCGACAGTGGACGGAAGCAGCCGTATTGCTTCGGCGAGGCTGAATCCGCTTCAACCGATAATCACCATTACCCGTCGCCGTGCCGTTCCTCTTGGGCCGGTGGCGCTCCTTGTTCCCAATATTGCCAAGAGGAGTTACCGCAGGATTGTTCGGTGCGTCACCTGAACTTCCCGAGACTACAATCGAGTAACTGAGGAGATTTAATCCAATCTCTCTTCTTCAAACGGAGGTTCCGTGACAAGACTCGACATGACATCCCTGGCCCGCCGTGGAGCGGAAGTGAGGATCCAGGAACTGAATGCAGAAGTGAACGCGCTCGTCAGCATGTTCCCCGACCTTCGCTCGGGAACAGCGGGACAGAAGCGAGGCCCGAAAGCGACGACGACTACGCAGGCTGGCACCGCATCCGCAACTCCGGTTCGCCGCAGACAACGCAAGCCGATGACCGCCGCACAGCGGAAGGCGGTTGGGGCGAGGATGAAGAAGTATTGGGCGGCGAGGCGGAAGGCCGCTGCTGGGAAGGCGTGATCTACCGTCGCTTCATTACCGTCGATTCTTACACCTCCGTCCATCCATCAAGCTGATACTCGATCCACATGGCATTGGCCCGGAGCAGTGCGGCATCTATATCGTGGTGATGCTCCGTGTGGATTATCTGATTCCCCTGCTGCACCGTCAGCTCCCACGATTCATTCTCACTGGGCACAACAACGCAACGAATCTCCACCCGCGCCGGATGTTTCAACCGCCAGATGGTCGCTTTCATGTGGGGAGCGGAATCGCACGAGCAGAGGCGGCACAGACGCGAGCGCGTTCCAGATTCAGCGGGAGAGGCGATCTGGCTGGGCGCAGCGGATCTCCGCGTTGCAGCAGATCGGATCCGAATCGTCACCCCACGTTCGCACCGTCCTGCTCACGCTTCGTAACCGGCCATTCACGTTCACATGCCGTGCATCGCCATTCCAACGCCGCATGTTCACCGCGAATGACATGCTGAAGTTGGACGACTCCCACTTGCCCACAGTGCGGGCACTGAGGCGGAATTCGTAGTGCGATGGGGGTGGTGGGCACCGGGGCGCGAGCCTACCACTAACTCATCTACAAGAGGGATAAAGGGCGGAACGAATTGACGCCATCTCGCGTGGCTCACGGCGGTCCAAAGTCGTTCGGAATGACCCGGACTGGTAGATAGCGTCCGAGGATCGGCAAGAGCTACGGCGAGATCCTTTGCCGCATTCCACGGCTGATGGTGCGGGGCTGACGCCGCCGCAATTCTTACTACCGTTGCTGCCGCTTCTCGCGCAGTCGCCGCCGAACAACCCCAGCGACGAGACCAGATCCGAGGAGGACCAGCGTGGCCGGTTCCGGCACGGGCGTTACCGCTGACGACACATTCGTGGCGGTGGTCAGATCCTGACGAAGCTGATTACCCGCTCCCAGCAGCAGGGTGTCGGCGAACCCAGCGAGGTCACCGTTGGAACCCGTGACGTTCTGGATCAGAGCGCGATCCGATTCAAACGTATCCGGCTGTAGAAGGTCATCCGCCAGTAAGTCGCCGTGTCCGTTTTTGAACCACCCGAGGTGAAGGCCGTTGTCGGGTAGGGCGTCGAGGAGTTCCCCCTGCTCCAACGTGAGCACGAGGCCATGTTTCGCTGCGTCCTGCGCGACGATGGGTGACGCCGTTGCCGTGCTGCCGATCACCGCACTCGCCACGATCGCTAGCATCCCAGTTGCCCGAAGGTAGGCCATGCAGTTTCCCGAGCAGTGCCCGTGCCACAGCGACCCCGCCCGCCCCGTATTGCCCTCAACACCGTTTACGGAACAAGAGGTTCCAAAAAGTCATCTCGTCGCGTGGTCCAGCTAGGTGAGGAGCCTGCATGAGGTCATCGTCTGGTCACCCTGCACGCAGACTTTGGTCGGCCCCTACAACTGTCACCCGTTGGGAGAACCACGAGGAGTGCGAGCGACCAGCAATCCAACCCGTCAGGAGTCACCGGCAACCCCGTGACCGCCGAGGTGCATCGGGCACCGCTGGGGGCCGTCACTTCAGCGACACTTGTGCTTCCGCATGACGCAGCCGTGCAGGCGCACAGCACGACGGGAAGATGGAGGAGGTAGTGCTTGATGGTGAGATGCGCCCGTTCCAAATCGCGCATGTGCTCTTTGTTAGCACACTGACAGTCGAACCTCTTCTCCTTGCCGTCAAAGAATTTGTTCTCGGGATCTCCGGGTTCAAACGTCCGCCGCCGCAGTTGGAGGTGGCGGTGGATGGCGGGTCGAGAGCTGGTTTACCGCGAGTTACGGAGGTGTGGGTGCGTCCACCGCTGCGTGAAGCGCGAGGGCGCTGCGCCTGCGCCTCCTCAGATTCGATGGGCCAATCCCGTCCACACGCTTTACAGCACCACGTCAGTTCCACTTCGTTCCCTCTCACCGTATGTTCCGGCGTGACCGTGCCCAGTGCTCCGCAGAACTGACAGTGTTCCGGCACGCGGAGTTTCATGCGAGCCACAGCAATCACTCAATCTGCGCGAGGCATGGGCACTCGCAAGGGGAACTACCGAGGGAACTTCGGCGGCTGTGCCCCGAGCGTATACAACGCATCATCCACCGCCGCGACCAGCTGGAAAGGATCCACGGGCTTTTCAAGAAAGCACGCGATGTCACCCCGATCAATATCGCGTAGCGCATGGCCGGTCACGATGATGATCGGTAGCGTCTCCGTCTCCTTCTGCGCCCGGAGATCACGGTAAACATCCCAGCCGTTCACTCCGGGGAGGCCGAGGTCTAACACTACGACATCGGGTCTGGTGCGCTCGATGGTCGTCAGGGCGGCCAATCCGTCTGCCGCCACGGAGACGTGATACCGCGAAGCCACCAATGCGCTGCGGTAGAGTTCGCGAAGGTTCCGATCATCTTCCACGACGAGAACCGTCGCTGTGCGCGGGGCGGCAAGCACGGGGCGAGTATACGCGGCTTCTTTCTTTCCGAAGAAGCCGCTCACACCACTGCTCAGGTTATTGGTCGGCGCGGTGAAGAAACCCGTCAGCGTATGGGTGGAAACGAAGGTTGCAATGTGAGTTATGGGTGTTTGACGCGACACGATACTCGGCCAAACGATGTCTGGCCACCGCTGAGTTCGGTCTTACTACAAAGCGCCGTGCCTTCCGCCCACTCGGTGACTCGCCGGTGCAGATCGTTGCGTGTCGCGTATGCCGCCACATGTGGAAGGACAGGCTGCCGGCAACATCAGACGACGATGAAAGGTTCGACCCGCTCCGAGTCGCCGCCGATGCGGCGGACACTTCGCAAGTGTCGTCCCCCTCCTCTACCTCCGATGGCAAAGAGGGTGACGATGGTTAGATCGGCTACTTCGTCTTTCGGATAAATGAAGAATACTTGATGATGATTTTTCTATTTTCCGCATAGAGAAGGATCTCACCAGCGTCACCAACATCACCGCCGAGCCCGCCTGAAGAAGTAGTGGGCGACGAGGATCGCCGTGATCAACGCGAGCCCTTGCCACTGAGTGACGACCGGAACGACTTGCCCTGGAAGTGCGTGGGTCATGGTGCCTCCGATCTTGAATTGGCGGCTTCGGGATTATCGAGCAGGACACCGAACCTGCCGCCCGCGACTTCAGGCGCAATGAAGCGAGTGACGTGAAAGCTGCCGAGATTCTCAACCGCCCGCGAGCGACGACGCCGCAACGGAACCGGTGAGATGGCGGCTCAAACTCCTGCTCCTTTGCGTCTGAGGAACTGCTCGATCTCCTTCCGGGCCGTCGCGAGCATGTCATTCGTGTCGAACGCAAAGCCGAATCCGGTCCTGCCGAGGGCATACACCACCCGCGCCGGCACGCTCAGTTTTGTGCCGTCAAGATCCATGATCAATGTAATCGAAGCCCCAGCGTGCAGCCGGGTGTTCGCGTCCACATACCCACCGCCGATGCTCAACTCGGTCAAGCGCACGGTGGTCCGATGCGAGATGCCTTCGATTCGGCATGGGACAAGGACCGAGTAACGGGGCCAGCGCCGACGGTCTGCGTGCTGTGTGGCCATGGGATCTCCGTGATTAGCGGCTTGGCCTGAAAGGTGAGATCGCCACACACCGCGATCCCCTACTGCTATATCGGCGTGACAGCGGAGACTGATGCCCCGATGCGAGGTGGAGGATATCCTTTGGTCGGGAGGGTGCGACGGTCAGGAGAACGCCCTGAACGGTTCGGCACGGGGATCGAGGAGGACCGTAGGAGGAGGCTCCCCACGGCGATGGCGATCTGAGGACCGCACCCAACCTACCGTCGCACAAACTGAGGATCCGCAAGAGACGCACCGGCTGGTGCGTCTGCTTCGCTGGGCAGTCACGGGCAACATGACCGCAGCTGGCCGCAGGGACGGAGACTTAAAGCGGCCACACCGAGGTTCTGTGGTCCGTTATCGAACAATCCTTCCAGGCAGCAGACGGCGACCGAGACGGGGCAAACGTCTGCCCGTGGTTCGGGCCAGCGGCGGCGCCAACTGACGTGGCGACTACTCAGCCGTGCCGAGGAGGCGTTCGTGGACGCTGACATGGAGCGGCAGGGCGGGTCTGCGGATTGCATCTCCGTGAGCCGGATTCTACTGGGTAGCTTTTTGCGATGGAGTTCCAGATACAGCCAGAGGGGTGCTGTAGCATTCCCGAACTCGTTCGCGTCAGACGCCGTTGGTGGGAACGATCCGTCTGCGTGGCCGCGTATGAATGCCGGGCCTGTGGACTGCGTCGTTGGGCACTGCGACCGGTTCCGGCGAATCTCTATGCTTCTCTCACGGGGCGGGCAACTCGGTTAGTAGCGAAGGCCTGGAGATACCGATCGTTGCGACGTGAGGAATCACCAGAGCGAACGGTCGAACGCCTCGACTACTGACGACCGGCTCGCGTTCGTGATCGAATTGGGCGGCTTGTAGGTCCAGGCGTTCCAGCGGCGAGGCATTCAGATCGTTTGTCTAAACCCTGACGTGTTCCGTTGTGGCACACGACGACGGATCCTGATTACCGGCCTCCTTCCTCCGGTCGCCCCAAGGACGCGGCGATGCGCCAAGGGTGATCGTCCCGTCCAGCATCTCCACGATGTTCCGCGCTGATGTTCAGGATGGGAATCACCGCTAGTCGGTGCATCCTTCCACCTCCCGTGGTAACGGGGATGTCGCCTGTGTTCCATGCCGCCGACGCTATCCGCCCGGCACGGGGGGACGCTTACACCGGATCGCCTTGTGGTTGCCTCGCCAGCACCGCTGCCACGGGCCCCAGCAGATCCTGTGGAACGGACGGCTTGACCAACACGCACGCGGCTCCCGCCTCCTCTGCCGCTTCATGGAAGGGACCGAGGGTGCTTCCCGTGACGACGATCACCGGCACCCGTTTGCCCCACCGTCCTCGCGTGGCTCCTTCGATCAATTCGATAGGAAATATCTTCCCCGGCAGCATCAATCCCGTGATGAGCAGATCGGAGGTCGCGAGGTGTGGGACGGCATCATCGGTGGACGACACCGCCACCACCGCATATCCGTTCATCTGGAAGCATTCGCAATACACCTTCCGCTCGTCCGCGTTGCCGCAGGCGAGAACAATGCGCGGGCCCGTGGGCGAGACTGGGAAGGGCATGGGCACACTCTACATGGAAGCCGCTCATCATGGCCTCACCATGTATTCCCACCGTCCCGGACGATTCACGACCTGAGGCTTGGTCCGGTGGCGCGAACCGCAGGTTCAAGCCAACGTGAGATCACTCTGTATCCCGCCTTTTCGCGAGCAGCTATGCGCCTCGCTTATGCTTCTGTCCACGGGATGATGAGGTGACTTTCGCGGCAGTCCTTTTCACCTTCACCGTGAGAAGCCCCGGCACCACCGCGACGATCACCACCTCCACCTCCACCCCGGACATTGCCATCCGCGCAGGTTCACCCGCCACCGGTGATGGCCTACACAATCGCACCTGCCGCATCTTGGATTCGCGCTCGCATTCGAACTGAAGGGCCTGCAGATGGTTTCGGTGGTCCCGGCGCGGGGCCTGTGGGTCACTGCAGGGAGGTCGGTTTCCGGTGTGCGGAACAGCGAGTGCACCATCAGCTGCGGGAGCAGCGGGGACTCCCCGTGAAACCCCATGCTTCGGGCGTCGTCGTGACATTCATATTCGGCATTTATTAACCGCCCTTGCGGTTGCTGGCGTTCTCGCACGCCCGCGGCGTGTGCCGCATTGAACAGCCGCGACGGCTGTGATCTGCAATCCTCCTCCGGCCTCTGACACTACCTCCAAAGAAAGCGGCGTCTCAGGACGAGGGCCCGCCCGTAACCCGCCGTCACGGAAACACATTCAGGAGATCCAAGGTATGACGACTTCCACAAGAACCTACCTCACAGTAATAGCGGTGACCATGTTCGTGACAAGTGTCATCGGGGGTGCCGTCGCAGCCCCCGCAAAGGGAGAGAAGTCGGACAAGCCGGTGACGTTCAGCGGGTCGTTCCAGGGACATGAAGACGACGTCCTGCAGGGTAATCCGCCTACCGCAATCGCGGTGGATGGAAGGGCCGAGGGAATCGCTACCCACCTTGGTCGATTTACCTGGACCTGGAATGTCACCGTGATGCTTCCTATCGGTTCCGCCACCGGATCCGGGCAGTTGACTGCAGCCAACGGAGACACCATCGACGCCACGATAGTGGGCCAAGGGGACCCGACTGACACGCCCGGCCTCAACCGCATTGTGGAAATTGCCACGATCACCGGTGGAACAGGTCGATTCTCGAACGCTCAGGGGAGCTTCACGCTCGAGCGCCTCGTGGACCTGAATACAGGCCTCACGTCCGGGTCGTTCCAAGGCACAGTATCGTCACCGAGTTCTCGCCGTTAGCGGCTGTGATAGGCGGGCCAGACGCTTGTCTGAATCCGCTTACGTCACCTACCGCCGCGTCTCGCTCGCCACACAACGGCCAGGAGCGCGGAAAAACATGACAACAACGGTCCAGATCAGGACACCGCGATTCATGCTGCGAAGTATAAGGTCGAGAGGGTGGCGCTGCTGGATGCGGAACCAGCTGGTGGGACGGTGATGATGGTGATGATGGTGAGAGGGTTTTTATCTTCTTCCTACGGAGAAATGAAAAATACTTGCTGCTGATTTTCTATTTATCTGGAGAGAGAAGATGGAAAGGGTCTCACCATCGTCACCGCCGATTCTGATCACCCAACAGACGACATACATCGAATCCCTTCGCAGGCCGGCTGTTGACGGCGGGAACCACTCTACGTCACCAACCAGACCGCGAAGTCACGCCACGCGGAGATTGATGGGACACCGATGAAGAAGACCACATTGAAGCTGAAGACGAACTGGGCTTGATCCGGTTTCGTGGACACGTTCCGAAAGGTGGATACGATGTCCCGACCGATGGCAGAGACGCTCAAGCGCCGGCCGCGCCGGCAATTCGATGACGACTTCAAGGCCCAGGCGGTCCGGCTCGTGCTCGACGAGGGCAAGAGCGGTCCGGCGACCGCGCGCGACCTCGATCTGACCGAGTCCCGTCTGCGCACGTGGGTGGAGCGGGCGCGTGCGGACCGGACGCACGGGAAGACCGGGCTGACGACGGCCGAGCGCGAGGAGCTGGCGCGCCTCCGGAAAGAGAATCGCGAGTCTGCGGACGGAGCGCGAAATCCTAAAAAAAGCCGCGGCCTTCTTCGCGAAGCACCAGCAGTGAAGTTTCGCTTGGATCGCGACGGAGAAGGCCACCTTCCGAATCAGAGCGCTGTGCCGGGCGCTCGACGTGACGCCGAGCGGCTTCTACGCGTGGAGCCGTCGGCCGGAATCGCCGCGTGTGGCGCGCGATCGGCACCTCAAGGTGTTGGTCCGCACGTCGTTCACGACGAGCCGGCAGCGGTACGGCAGCCCGCGCATCCACGAGGATCTGCTGGAGCAGGATGAGCGCGTCAGTCGGAAGCGGGTGATCCGGTTGATGCAGGAGGACAGGCTGAAGGCCCGCCTGCGCAAGCGGTTCAGATGCACCACGATGAGCGATCACGACCAGCCAGTCGCGGCCAATCTGCTGGACCGGCAGTTCACGGCCGAGCGACCGAATCAGCGCTGGGTCGGCGACACGACGGAGTTCGTGATCGGCGAGAGCGGCAAGCTGTATCTGGCCGCGATCCTCGATCTGTACTCGCGGTTCGTCGTCGGCTGGGCCGTCAGCGCCGTGAACGACCGGCATCTGACGATCAAGGCGCTCGAGATGGCGGTGAAGCGGCGCGGTCCCGAGGCCGGGCTGCTCCATCACTCGGACCAGGGCTGCACGTACGCGAGCGAGGACTACCAGCGCCGTCCTCGACGCGCGCGGCATCACCTGCAGCATGAGTCGCCGCGGCAATTGCTACGACAACGCGGTGATGGAGAGCTTCTTCTCGACGGTGAAGAGCGAGCTCGGCCGATCGCTTCGACAGCTTCGGCGAGGCCAAGATGGAGCTTGTTCGACTACATCGAGGTGTTCTACAACCAGCGGCGTCGTCATTCGACGCTCGGCCAGATCAGTCCGGCCGCCTTCGAACGATGCGCATCAGCGGCGTAGTGGTGACGGTGGGGCACTCGATGGCAGCCAGCATTCCCACGCCCTGCACGACGGGCACGCCATCGAGCGCCCGTCGACTTTCTTCGAGCACGCTGAAAGGAGACAACTCAGGCGACTGATTCGATAGCGGATCGACTTAACTGACCCGTCCACCGAATCGGATCAGGCCCAA